>CAWKFP010000001.1:0-246844 GCA_963849085.1 uncultured Solirubrobacteraceae bacterium
CGCCGAAGCCATGGGCGTCGTCGACATAGAGCAGGGCGTCGTGCTCCCGGGCGAGCGCGGCCAGCCGAGCCAGGTCAGGCGCGTTGCCCGTCATGCTGTTGACGCCGTCGATGCAGATGATCCCCGGCCGGCGCCACTCGCCCGCCAGCGCGGCCGCGAGCTCGTCCATGTCGTCATGGGCGAAGCGGACGACGGACGCGCCGCGAGACTGCGCGGCCGCCGCCCCGTCGTAGATCGTCTTGTGCGCCCGGGAGTCCAGGAAGATCGTGCCGCCGCCGGCGAGGACGGGGAGCACCGACATGTGAATGTGGGTGATGGTCGGGAGCAGCAGCGTGTCCGGGGCGCCGAGCAGTGCGGTCAGCTCTGACTCGATCTGCTCGTACAGGACCGGGCTGCCGAGCAGGCGTGACCAGCTCGGGTGCGTGCCCCAGCGGGCGAGATACTCGGGTACCGCGGCGATGATCTCCTCGTCGAGATCGAACCCGAGGTAGTTGCACGAGGCATAGTCGGTCAGCCACCGGTCGCCGATCCGGATGGAGCGCCCGTCGATCTCGTCGATCACGGCGTCGAGCATCCGATGGGAGTACTGCAGCCGCGCCAGGCCGCTGGTCGTGTCCAGCCACCGCTCCAGCCAGCGATCCTGGCGCCGGTCGCCCCAGCGCCGGCGCCGCTCGCCGTTCGGCTGCGGGCCGGCCGCGCTCTGGTCGTTGCTCCGGCGCGATCGCGCCTCGGACATGAATTGGGAGAAGGGCATAGGATCCATTGATCGTCTGAATCGGCATCCGGCGACAGAAACTCAAGTCCCCGCGGACGAATTCGTCGGACGGCGCGTTCGCGTGGGCGTCCGAGGTGAGGGAGGTGGGGTGGAGATCGAGTCCAACGAGGTGGAGCGCCGGCGCTGGAACGACGACTTCTGGGCGTCGGTGTGGCCCAAGCGCGAGGCGCTGACCAGCGAGGTCACCGGGCTGCTGCTGACGGCGTTGTCCCCGCGCGACGGCGAGCGGGTGCTCGATGTCGGCAGCGGCGGCGGAGCCACCACGATCGCCGCCGGCCGGCTGGTCGGGGCCGCCGGAGCGGTGGCCGGAGCCGACATCTCGGCGCCGCTCGTCGCCCTCGCCCGCCGGCGCGCGGCCGATGCCGGGGCGGCCAACGTGTCCTTTCAGGTCGCCGACGTCCAGCACGACACCGTGGCCGGGGCCCCGTTCGACGCCGTGCTCAGCCAGTTCGGCGTGATGTTCTTCGACGAGCCGGTGACGGCGTTCGCGAACATCCGGCGGCATCTGCGCCCCGGCGGTCGGCTCGCCTTCGCCTGCTGGCGGGCGATCGAGCGTAATCCGTGGTTCATCGGGCCGGCGCTCGCCGCCTTCGCCCCGGCGCCCGCGCCGCCCGCCCCCGGCAAGAGCCCGACCGGCCCGTTCAGCCTCGCCGATCCCGATCGCGTCGCCGCGATCCTCGGGCAGGCGGGCTGGACGGCGGTCGACGACGCGCCGCACGACCTGATCGCCCACGTCGACCGCGACGCGATCGTCGACGACGGTCAGCTGCGGTTCCTCGGCGTTCCCGACGAGTCCTTCGACGACGCCCGGCGCGCCGTCGACGCGCATCTGGACCGGCTGCGGTCCGGCGACGGCCGGATCGATGCCCCGCTGGCGATCCAGATCGTCACCGCCACCGCCTGACGCGCTGCCGGCCGCGCCGGTCGCCGGTCGGCGGGCGGCGGGCGGCGGCCGGCGGCCGGCGGCCGCCGGGAAAATACCGACCGCATACGCAGGGCCGGACGGATGAGCGGCCACTGAGAACCGCGTAGGTTCCGCGCAAGAGTGTGTGTTTCTCGTGCGGCTCGCACGAGACCGAGGAAGTGGGTGCAATGATGCTGAGTCTCGCCCGGCTTTCGATCCGGCGGCCGAAGGTCGCCCTCGCGGTCTGGCTCGCGGTCGCCGCCGTGCTCGTGGCGCTGGGCGCGAACGTCGCCGGCAGTCTGTCGCCTCCGATCACGGTCGTCCCCGGCAGCCAGTCCTCCCGCGCGCAGCAGCTGGCAGGCGCGCAGTTCGGCCCGACGCAGCTGATCCCGATCCTGCTGGAGGGCCCGGCCGGACCGCTTGATCGCGAGGGCCCGGCGCTCGTGCGCCGGCTCGCCGCGCGCCCCTTCACCCGCGTCCTGTCGGCGTGGGACGCCGGGAGCGAGAGCGCCTCGCTGCGCCCGACGCCGACCGCGGCGATGATCATCGTCTCGGTCGACCGCGGCGAGGTCGCCACCGATCGCTACGACCTGCCGGCGATCGAGCGGATCACCCATCAGCAGGTCCGCGCCCCGCTTCGCAGCTACATCTCGGGCCAGCCGACGATCGACGTCGCCGAGCGCAATGCGTCGATGGCCGATCTCCGCCGCGTCGAGGCGATCGCCGCGGGCATCGTCTTCCTGCTCCTGCTGGTCGGGCTCCGGGCGCCCGTCGCGGCCGCCCTGGTCACGGTCGTCGGGGGCGTCAGCATGCTGGCCGGGTTCGGGGCCGTGGCGCTGCTCGGACACGCGATCGCCGTCGATCCGGTGACGGTCGCCGCCGGCACCATGACGGGGCTCGCCCTGAGCGTCGCCTTTGCCCTGCTCATCCTGGATCGCTTCCATCACGAGGAATATCCGGGACGGGGAGGGCCGCGTGACGCGGCGACGGCCGCGATGCTGGATCTCGCCGGCACCGGCCGCGCGGTGCTCGTCGCGGGGACGGCCCTGATCGTCGTCCTCGTGCTCGCCGCCGTCGTCGGTCCGACCCAGCTGATCGAGTCGGTCGGGATCGGCGCCGTCCTCGGCGCCGCGTTCGGGACCGGGGGAGCGGTCGTGGTCATGCCGGCCGCGCTCGTGCTGCTCGGCCGCCGCATCGACGCGTTCGCCCGGCCGGCGCCGGAGTTCGCGACCCGTGCCTGGTCCAGGATGCTGGACGGCGGGAACTGGGTGACGCGGCATGCCGTCGGGGCGGGAGCCGCCGCGACGCTCGTCCTGGGCGTCATCGCGGTGCCGGCGTTCGCGCTGCGGACCGGCCCGGAATCGATCACGGCGCTGCCGGCCGGCTCGCAGGCCCGGATCGCGTTCGACGAGATCAACCGCGTGATGGGCGCCGGCTACGCGACGCCGTACAACCTGATCGTCGTCGCCGACGGCCGTCCGATCACCACGCCGGCTCTGCTCGCCGGCCTCGACGGCTTCCAGCGGACGATCGCGCGGGACACCACGGTTTCCTCGGTCACCGGTCCGGGCGCGATCGACTCGACCGCGAACGCCCTGTCGAGCTTCGGGCCGCAGCTCGCCCATTCCGCGGCCGTCTCGACCGCCAGCAAGAAGCAGCTGCTCACGCTGATCGCCGGCCTCGGCCAGGCGGGCGCGGGCTCCAAGCAGCTGCGTGCGGGTCTGCAGGCCGCCTCCACGGGCGCCGGCGAGCTCGGCGCCGGCTCGGGCACCGCCGAGGCGGGCGCGGCGCAGCTCCACGCCGGGCTGGGCAGCGCGCGCGACGGCTCGTCGCAGCTCACGGCCGGCATGACGACGGCGCTGACGGCGGCCGGCGAGCTGGAGGCCGGCGCCGGCGAGGCGCTGGCCGGCGCCCGGCGCCTGGAGCACGGAATCTCGCTCGCCCAGGGCCCCGCCACCCAGAGCGTCCCGGCGCTCGGCGCTCTGTCCCGGGACACCGTCGCCACCGCCGGCGACATCGCCACCGCGCTCGCCAAGCTGCAGGCGATGACCGCGGGCAGGAGCGATCCGGCCTACCAGGGCGCGCTCGCGGCGCTGCAGGCCGCCGTCACCCAGGCCGCGGGCACCAGGTCGCTGGCGGCGTCGATCGCCGCCCAGGCCCCCGCGCTGGTCACCGGGCTCAACGAGCTGCACAGCGGCGCCGCTGCGCTGGTGGCGGGCATCGCCCAGCTCAAGGACGGCAACGGGCGCCTGGCGGCCGGGATCGGCAAGCTCGATTCCGGCGGCGGTCAGCTCAAGAGCGGCCTGAACCGCCTGACCGCGGGCGCGGCCGCGCTGCAGAGTGGACTGGCGCAGCTGAGCGCCGGCGCCGGGACGCTGGCCTCGGGCCTGTCCAGCGGCGTCTCGCCCGCGGGTCGGCTCACCACCGGCCTGGGCACGATGCAGGCCGCGGTCATCAAGGCCCGCGGCCAGATCCCGTCGACCGCGCAGCTGCAGCAGCTGCGCAAGCAGTCCCCGGGCCTGTTCAACTCCGGCTACTTCGTGCTCGCCGCGCTGGCCGGGGCGACCCGCAACAGCCGCAACGCCGCGACCTTCGTGGTCAACCTCCAGCGGGGCGGGACGGCCGCCCAGATCCTGGTCGTCTCCAGGTACCCCTCCAACGACCCCCGCACGGTGGCCCTCGGCTCGCGCCTCGTGGCCGGCGCGCGGAGCTTCGCCGCCCGGGACAACCTCCAGATCGCCGTCGGCGGGCCCGAGGGCAGCCTCGGGGATCTGACCCAGATGACCCGGTCGCGGATCTGGATCGATGTGGCGGTGCTGGCGATCGCGATCGCGCTGGTCCTGGCGATCGCGCTGCGCGCGGTCGTGCTGCCGGTCCTCGCCACCCTGTTCAGCCTGCTCGCCGCCGCTGCCACGTTCGGCGTCCTGCAGCTCCTGTTCGGCGGCGTCAACCCGCCGCTGGGCGGGTCCGGCTATCTCGATCCGGTGACCCTGATCGAGATCTTCGCCGCCGCGATGAGCATCAGCGCCGTCTACTCGGCGCTCCTGCTCAGCCGCCGGCGTGAGGAGCTGCTGGCCGGAGCCGACGGCCCGGCCGCGCTGCGTCGCTCCCTGCGCGCCACCGCCCCGGCGCTGACCGGCTGCGGGATCGTCATGATCGCCGCCATCCTCCCGTTCCTGTTCACCGCGCTGATCGACGTGCGGGAGCTCGGGGTCGGGATCATCATCGCCGTCGGGATCGATCTCCTGATCCTGCGGCCGGTGCTGTTGCCGGCGGCCGAGAGCGTGCTCGATGCCACGCGCACCGGGTCACGCCCGGGCCGGCCGCGGCGCCCGGACCGCCCGGGCCCGGACCGCCCGGACCGCCCGGCGCCCGACTCGGACCCGGCGCCTGTCGCGACGGGCGTCGCGTAGCGGGAGCCGGGGACAGGCCGGCCCTCGCCGCTCAGTCCCCGCCCTGGGGCCGGCCCGGCTGCTCCCCGACGGGGAGTGCGAGCTGATCAGGACCGCGGCGTCGCCGCGGCGAGCAGCGCGCAGACCCGCTCGGCGACGTCGTCTGCACGGCCCGGATCGACCGGCGCGCTCACGTCGCCCGCCGGCGCGCTGCGGTCGGGCCGGCGGTGCTCGGCGATGAACGCGTCGACGACCGCGGGATCGAACCGACGGCCGGCGTCGGAGCGCAATCGCTCGCAGGCCGCGTCACGCGACTGGACCGGACGATCGCCGCGGCCGCTGGTCAGATCGTCGAAGGCGTCGCACACCGAGATGATCCGGGAGGCGAGCGGGATCTCCTCGCTGACCAGCCCGTCAGGCCGGCCGTCGCCGTCCCAGCGCTCGTCGATGGCGCGCACGACGACGGCGATCGGACGCAGCGCCGATGCGGCGTCGAGCATCAGCTCGCCGGCGTCGAGCGCGGCGACGTCGTGGAGATCGGCGGCCTGAGTCAGCTCGTCGAGCTGCTGGGTGTCCAGTCCGAGCCGGCGGCCGACCGGCGCGGCGAGTCCGGCGACGCGGCCGGCGTGCTCGGAGAGATCGGGATGCGTGGCGCCCATCACCGTCACGAGGACGTCGTGGACCTGGTCACGCGCGCGGGAGGGCCGGCCGTGCTTGTGGGCGTACATGCGCTTGTCGGCGAGCTGCAACGCGTAGTCGGGCGTCGAGGCTTCGTGGGGGAGGAGCACCGCACCGCAGGACGCCGCGATGGCGATCGGACCGCGCTGCTCCTCCAGCGCCGCCGCGGCGGCCGACATCGCGTCACGCAGATCCTCGGGTGCGACCGGCAGCAGCACGCAGAACTCGTCCCCGCCGAGGCGATAGGCACTGCCCAGCGGCGCGACCGCGGCCGCGAGCTTGGCCCCGAGCCGCGTCAGCAGCACATCACCGGCCTGATGACCGAGCGTGTCGTTGTAGCTCTTGAAGCCGTCGAGGTCGAACAGCATCAGCACGAGCGGCGACTCGGGCGAGACGCGGGGCAGGCGTTCGGCGAGATCCTCGGCCAGCTTGCGCCGGTTCCCCAGGCCGGTCAGCGGGTCGGTGAGGGCCTGCTCGCGCAGCGCCTCGTGCGCGAGGATCTTGGCCAGCGCGATCTGTGTGCGCTCCACCAGGCCGAGCATCAGCGCCTGTTCGTCCTCGCGGAACGGCCGGCTCGTGCGCGCCACGGCCAGGACGCCGCCGCTGGCCTCGCCGGCGTCCACCGCGAGCGCCAGCGCCCACACCCCGTCGCGCTCGGCCTGCGCGGAGCCGCCCTGGGCCGCCGCGGCCCGCGTTACCGAGACCAGCATCGGCGCGAGCTCCTCGGCGCCGGAGGTCTCCCGCACCGAGGGCTGGCCGCGCAGAGCGAGCGTCAGGCTGCCGGCCTCGGCGTCCAGGGCGTCGATCGAGCCGTGCAGCACGACCTCGGTCAGGGCGCCGAGCTCGAGCTTGGCGGCGAAGGCGTCGGCCAGGCGCTGAACGGCCGCCTGCAGGCGGGTGCGCTCATGGGCGAGTACGCCGAGGCGATTCTGCGCCGCCTCGATCCGCGCGGTGCGATCTCGCTCGAAACCGAGCAGCAGCACGTTGAGCGGAAGCAGCAGCAGCAGCAGAATCGGATGCGGACGAGATGCCAGTCCCACCAGCAGGCCGAGCGGGGCGGTGCAGGCGTCGACCACCCAGACGAGCGCGATGACCCTCACCTGGATCCTCGGCGCCACGTCGAAGATGAGCGACTCACGCGTCGTCGAGATGATGAGATCGAGCAGGCAGCCCGCCGTGAACGCCGCCAGATATACGAAGACGCGTGCGGACCCGACGACGGGGCCGGCGAGGAGCAGCACCGCGGCCGGTCCGAGCGTGTGCCACGCGTCCGGCGCGGCGAACAGCAACTGCGCGCCGCTCGACCGGCGCGCGACCCATCGCCCGAGCGTCCCGACGACGAGACCGGATGCCGCGGCCAGCGGGACGACCCCCGGCGGCAGGAGCACGAACATCGGCACCAGCAGCAGATAGGAGGGCACGACGTAGCCGGCGCCGATCGGGAACTTGATCGTGCGCGTGACCAGCGCGTACATCCCGACGAGCATCAGCAGCACGCCGGGACGAACGGCGCCGGAGGTGAGCGGCCCGGCCGCGAGCGGCACCGCCACCGCCAGGAAGAGGACGGTGGCGGCCGTCTCGACGCCGAGCTCACGCCGGTTGGACCGGCGTGAGCGCGAGGTCCACGATTCCTCCAGCAGCCGCTCGACCGGATTGGTCGACCGCAGGTCCGCCAGGACGTCGCCTACCATGCGGGCCCCGGCATGACCTACCCCCGGCTGTAGGGATCGATGTACAGCGAGTCGATCGCCCAGCTTCCGGAGCCGATCGGCTGGAACTGCAGCCGGACGCTCAGGGTGCTGCCGGGCATCCACAGCGGCAGCGCCTGGCCGAGCATCATCGCCGGAGACGCCTGCCACGAGCCGTTGCTGCTGAGCAGCCCGACCGGCGTGACGTGCGGCAGACCGATGATGTCGTTCCACAGCAGGTTGACGCTCAGCGACGAGAAGCCGCCGGTGCCCAGGGTGAAGAAGCGAAACGTCGGCGTCGCGTTGCTGACGCAGACGGACGGGGAGACCACGTTGCCCCCGGGATTGATCAGCAGCGCGCTCGCGTTCGTGGCGCCGTTGACGACGAGCGACGCGAGCTTGCCGGTGGTGATCGTCGCATTGTTCAGCGACCAGCCGGAGGCCCCGCCGCCGAACGCGCTGCCGGGCACGAGCGTGTAGTCGGCGGAGTCGCCGCTGCTCTTGAACGCCTGGGACTCGCCGGCCGTCGTCACGGTGCATGCGCCGGCGGCCGCGGGAAGGACGACGCTGAGCAACGCAACCGACAGGGCGGCGCAGAGATTGCGGCGCACGCGCGGCCGAGGGATCTGGTACGGCATTTCAGACCTCCATGTCTGAATACTGCTGGACAAGGTAGATCGGCGGCCGGGCTATCTCGTCGGAGACCCCTGGGCTTTGCGTCCCCGCCTCGCGACGGGTTTGCCTTTTGCGTTCACGTAGGAAGTCGGCATTTCGCGCGCCGGGGGTGATCACGTGTAACTACGGATCCATATCCGTAGTAACTGCGATAGACACGGTGATTCGGCGACCGCCGCCCGCGTTCGCGGCTCAGACGCCCGCCACATCAGCCAGCGCGGCGACTCCCTGCGCGATCCCGTCGCACAGGATGCCGATGTCCGGCGCGGAGTCGTAGTCGCCGGTCACCCCGAAGTTGAGCGCACCGTCATAGGAGACGATCGCGATCCCGATCCGCACCGACAGACCGAGCGGGACGAGCGGGAGCACCTCCCGAAGACGGCGGCCTGCCAGGTACAGGGGCTTCCGCGGTCCGGGGACATTGGTCGCGACGGTCTGGACGATGTGCTGCCCGGGCGCCGCGGCGGCGCGATGCTCTCCCAGCGACAGCAGGATCGACGGCGCGAGCTCGCCCAGCGCCATGATCGCCGTCCCGCCCTCGGCCTCGCCGGCCCGCTTGCGTGCCTCCATCTGCTCGCGGACGGCCACCAGCCGCTCGACGGGATCCTCGATGCCGACGGGAAGCTCGGGGAACAGAGCCGACACGCGATTGTCGAACTGACCGTGCTCGCTGCGGCTGCGGACCGATACCGGCACGAGCGTGCGCACGACGATGCCGGCGACGTCCTCTCCGCGCGTGATCAGCAGCGCGCGAAAGCCCGTCGTGATCGCCGCCAGCACGACGTCGTTGACGGTCGCGGCGTAGAAGGATCCGATCGCCTTGATCTCCTCCAGCCGTCCGCGATGAAACGCCCAGCGCCGGGACGATCCGACCGGCCCGTTGAGCGAGGACCGCGGTGACCAGTGCGCCACCGCCGCCAGCTCTCGCCCGAGATGGAGCAGGTCGGTGGCGGCGCGCGCGGGGTGCGCGGCCAGCCCGGCGAGATCACGGCCGGCCGTCACGCCGTCCCTGACGCCCTCGCCGAGCGCGTTTGAGAGCAGGCGGGCGGGGCTCGGCTCGGGCTCGGGATGCCAATCCAGCTCCGCCTCGGACGGCGCGTGGGAGCGGTCGTCGAGCAGCGAGGAGAGGAGATCGGTGCTCGCCACGCCGTCCGCCATGCAGTGGTGGAGCTTGGAGATGAGCGCCCAGCGGCCGTCCCGCAGACCATCGACGAACCACAGCTCCCACAGCGGGCGGTCGCGATCAAGCGGCCGGCTGAACACCCGCCCGGCGAGCACGCACAGGTCGGCATCGTCGCCGGGCGGCGCCACCGCGGTGAAGCGCAGGTGGTAGTCGAGTGAGAAGGCGGCGTCGTCGACCCACACGGGCGTGCCGAGCTCCAGCGCCACGAAGCGCACCTTCTGATGAAAGCGCCGGACCCGTGAGACCTTGGCGGCCAGCGCCGCGGTCAGCGCCGCGCGGTCGGGCATCGGCCCGTCGTAGATGCCGACGGACGAGATGTGCATGTGCAGCGTGTCGGTCTCGGCACGGAGGAACAGGGCGTCCTCGGCGCTCAGCGTCTGCATGGCGGTCATCGCTGATAACCCTGACCGATGGGTGCACCGTCGAGCATCCGGAGCAACCCCCGGGGGACAGCGGGTGAACTACCCCGGGCCTCGCCCCCGGCTGCGGCCGGGCCGACCCGGCCGCTCCCGGGAGATCTGCAGGAACAGTGCGCGCATGGCGTGGAGAACGAGTCATCCCCGGCGGGGAGCGGACCCCCGCCGGGCGCTCGGCGGCGAGCGAGCCCGGGCGGTCAGCCGGAGAGGCCGCCGGCGATCCAGCCGCGGTCGAGCTCGGCGACCGACGGCGCGCCGGCGAGCGCCATGGCGAGCGACAGCTCGGCCACCAGCAGGTCCATCGCGCGCCGGGCGCCCCGTGGGCCGCCGGCGGCCAGTCCGTAGAGCAGCGCGCGCCCGCACAGACAGGCCCGGGCCCCGAGCGCGAGCGCCTTGAGGATGTCGACCCCGCGCCGGATCCCGCCGTCCATGTAGACCTCCAGCTCCGCGCCGACGGCGTCGACGATCGCCGGCAGCGCGCGGATCGACGACGGCGCCTGATCGAGCTGGCGACCGCCGTGATTGGAGACCGACAGGCCCGCCGCGCCCAGGCGCGCCGCCTGGCGCGCGTCGTCGGGGTGCAGGATCCCCTTGACGACGATCGGCCCGCCCCATTGCGCCGCCAGCCAGTCGAGGTCGGCCCAGCGCAGCGTCGAGTCGAACTGGCTGTTGATGACCTGCGCGAGCGGCTCGGCGGGCCGGCCGGTCACACCCGCCAGCAGCGCGGCCTGCGAGAGCACGCGCGGATTGCGCAGGAAGTCGACCGACCAGTGCGGCCGGCGCAGTCCGTCGAGCAGCGACCGCGCGGTCACGCGTGGCGGAACGCTGAAGCCGTTGCGCAGGTCGCGCTCGCGCGCGCCCGCGCGCGGGACGTCGACGGTCACGACGAGCGCGCCGTAGCCGGCGGCGCGGGCGAGCTCCAGCACGGCTCGCACCAGTCCGCGGTCGGAGCTGACGTAGATCTGAAACCAGCGCGGTCCGGGACTGAGCCGGGCGAGGTCGTCGATGCCGCGTGACCCGACCGAGGACAGGACATACAGCCCGCCGGCCGCGTGCACCGCCCGGGCGATCGCCACCTCGCCCTCGTGATGCAGCAGCCCCGTCATCCCCGTCGGGGCGCCGAGGATCGGCACGGCCAGGCGCTGCCCGAGCACCGTCGTGGACAGGTCGGGCTCCTCGATCCCCGCCAGCACCCGCGGCATGATCGTGAGCTCGCGCAGGTCGCTCTCGTTGCGGCCCTTGGTCAGCTCGTCCCCGGCCCCGCCGTCGACATAGTCATAGACCGCCGTGGGCGTGCGGCGGGCGGCCAGCGCGTGCAGATCGGCGATGGTCAGGCACTGCTCCGCACGCACGCCCGGATCCAGCAACCGGCGGGCGAGCGCCGCCGGGGCGCCCGGGAGATCCCGGCGGGCCTGCCGGGCGAGCATCGACCAGAAGCTGTCCCGGCTCACGCGGCGATCTTGGCAGACACCGGCGGCGCCCACCGGTCCCCTTCATCGCCCGTGCGCCCGGGCCCGAAGGACGGCGCGGGCGGGCGGGCGGGCGTCAGCCGCGCCCGAGCGCCCGCAGGACCTCCTCCAGCTGGCGGCAGCCGAGCTCCAGCGAGCGCACGTCGATCCGCTCGCCGAGCGTGTGCATTCCGCTGCCGCGCCCGCAGCCGATCGCCGCCGCGGGGATCCCGAGCGACGCGGCGGCGTTGGCGTCGGTGGAGCCGGAGCTGATGCGACGCGGCAGCCCGAGCCTGCCGCGGACGTCCATCAGCACGGCTCGCAGGGGGTGGTCGTCGGGCAGCCGTCCGGCCGGCCGGTGCCCGACGAGCTCGCAGCCCAGCGCGAGCGGCTCCGTGACGGCCAGGGCCTCGAGCTGGGCGCCGAACGCGCTCAGCTCGGCCTCCTCGGGCGAGCGGCACTCGATCAGCATCTCGGCGTGGGCGGCGATCGCGTTGACAGCCTCCCCGCCGCTGAACCGGCCGACGTTGACGCCCGCGCCGGCGCCCGTGGTCGTGACGAGCCGCTCGGCGAGCGCGATCAGCGCATGCACCGCGCTCGGCGTCCCGCGGTCCCACCACGAGTGCCCGCCCGGGCCGCTGATCGTCACCCGCGCCCGCAGGCTGCCGACGTGATCGGTGACGACCGCGTCGAGCCCGTGGCCCTCGACCGCGAGCGCCGCGGCCGGGGCCAGCGCGTCGCAGGCGAACAGCGCCCCGTGCAGGTTCCCGAGCCCCTCCTCGGCGACCGTGAAGGCGATCGCCGTTCCCGGGGGCGGCCCGCCGATCCGCTCCAGCACCGAGACGAGCGCGATCACCGCGGCGGCGTTGTCGCCGACGCCCGGGCCGACGAGCTCATCGCCCTCGCGCGTGAAGGTCAATGGCGTATCGGCTGCAAAGACCGTGTCGACATGGGCCAGGACGAGCGTGCCGGGGCGTTCCCCGGAGGCCCTCCAGATGAGATTGCCCGCGCCGTCGCGGGTCCGCTGCCCGGGCGCGCCGGCCAGTCGCGCCTCCAGCCAGTCCAGTCTCGCGCCCTCGGCGCCGGTCGGCGCCGGGATGGCGGCGAACTCGGTCAGCGCGTCGAGGTCAAAGACGCCGTCGGTCACGCCGCAAGTACACCACTCGGCGGGCGCTGATGACGCCGAGGCCGATTTCCGGGCGATGGAATAAAGCGATGACGGCGCGCGTCTAGACAGAGCAGCAGGCACCACTCAGACGTCACTGTCACACTCACCCACCCACCTTCCGGAGGCACACCAATGTCCAGCACCACCGATCGCCCCTCTCCCCGTCGCCGCGGCTTTGGCCGCCTGGCCCGCACGATCACCGCCGTCTCGGCCTCGGCGCTCGCCGCCGGCGCGGTCGCCGGCCCGGCGCTCGCCGCCTCGACCCCGCAGGACATCAGCGCCAACTACAGCTTCCAGACCCAGAACGACGCCAAGGACGTCACCTTCAACCAGCTGCTCGGGATCAACAACTCGGGCACGATCGCCGGCTACTTCGGCTCCGGCGCGACCGCTGCGCATCCGAACAAGGGCTACGAGCTCGGCAAGCCCTACAGCCAGGGCAGCTATCGCAACGAGAACGTCCCCGGCTCGGTCCAGACCCAGGTCACCGGCCTGAACAACACCGGCGTCACCGTCGGTTTCTACGTCAACGCCAAGAACGCCAATCAGGGCTTCTACGAGGCCAGCGGCAGCTTCCACACCGTCGATTTCCCGACGAACGACAACGCCAGCCCGAAGTTCGACCAGCTGCTCGGCGTCAACGATCACGGGATCGCCGTCGGCTTCTACAACGACGCCAAGGGCAACGCTCACGGCTTCACCTACAACATCAACACCGGCAAGTTCCACAGTGTCAACGTCCCCGGCGACACCGGCGTGACCGCCGCCGCTATCAACAATGAGGGTGACATCGCCGGCTTTGCCACCAACGGCAGCGGAACCACCGAGGCCTTCCTGCTGCGCTCCGACAACAAGGTCTTTCACCTGAACGCCCCGGGCTCGAGCGCGACGAACGCCTTCGGCCTCAACGACGGTGACGAGGTCGTCGGGACCTACACGGTCGGCACCGGCTCCAGCGCCACGACGACCGGCTTCGTCTGGGCGCCCGGCCTTGGCTTCGGCTCGGTCAGCGATCCCAACGGCGTCGGCTCGACGGCGATCAACGGCGTCAACGACCGCGGCACGCTCGTCGGCTTCTACACCGACTCGGCCGGCAACACCGACGGCCTGATCGCCAAGTCCACTCTCGGCAGCTGATCACGCCGCGCAGCCATCGAGCGCAGGATCCGGGGCCGGGCCGCCGAAACGCGGCCCGGCCCCGGTCTCGCTCTCCAGTCCGAAGCTGTCTAGACGGTGATCCAGCTCGACTGGATGGCGTCAGTCACGCCGGCGACGACGAGGCGGATCATGCCGCCGCCGGGCACCTGCGCCCGGAAGCGCCCCAGCTCGTCTGACTCGGCGGCGGCGAAGGTCTCCGGGTCCGAAGCCGGGCCGCCGGATCCGGGGCGCTGAACCGCGATCCGGGCCGCTCGCGGCGGCGAGAGCTGGCCCATCAGCACGCGGGTCTCGCCGTCGGCGTGCACCTCGAGGTCGATCGTCACCTCGCCCGCGCTGAAGCTGACCGAGCGGACGCCGGCCTGCACCCCACGGGTCAGCGCGAGCGATTCGTCCTCCAGCAGCGAGTCGCTGAGCAGCTCGGCGAGGTCGGCGTCCAGGCGCCGCCAGCCGAGCGCGGCCCGGGCCGCCTCGGTGACGACCGGGGGCACTGGATCGACGCGCGTGAAGAATGCCTGCAGCTCGGCGACGAGTGCCTCGTCGGGGTCGGGGTGGCCGTCGTGGTCGGTCATCGTGCGCTCCTCACCGCAGCTCGATCCCGGCCAGGGCCGGGCTGCGCCGCAGCTTGTCCAGGCAGCGGGCGCGGGTCGGCCCGATCGCCCCGATCGGCATCCCCAGCGCCGCGCCGATCTCCTCATAGCTCGGTGGCTCCGGCGCCGACAGCATTCGCAGCAGCGCCCTGCAGCGCTCGCCGATCGTGCTCAGCGCCCGGGCGAGAGCCGTGTCGCGCTCGGCCGTCAGCAGGGCATGATCGACGCCGTCGTCGCCGGGGGAGTCGAGCGCGTCGGCGTCGTCGGTCGGCAGCTCGCGCCCGTGCAGGCGGATCAGCCGCAGGCTCTCGTGGCGCGCCGTCGTCGCCAGCCAGGCGCCCAGCCGCTCGGGATCCCGGATTCGGTCCAGGTGCTCCACCAGCCGCAGCCAGGTCGTCTGCACGACGTCGGCGGCGTCGGCGGCCGACAGGCGGTGCGCGCGCGTCGTCGACCACACCAGGCCGTTGAAGCGATCGACGATCGCGTCCCAGGCCACCTGGTCGCCGGCGTTGGCGGCGTCTATGAGCTCGCGGAGGGTCATCTCGGGGGTGCCGGCTGCGCGGGCATCATCTCAGGTGCAGGCGCGGGAGGGTCACCCCGGGAAACGGGGTCAGGGCATAGTCGGTCATTGGCGTCACCGTCACCCCGCCCGTCCCGCTGACCAGCCGCTCCCATGCCTGCACCGGCAGCAGGGCCGGATCCTCGGCCACGAGCCGCGCGATCGCGGCCGTCACCTTCGGGGCGGCGAACGAGGTGCCGCTCCAGATCGCCCAGCCGATGAAGTTCTCCCGCTGGTCGAGCGGCTCACCCTCGATCGGCCCGGTCCAGTGGATGAACGTCGAGCGGACGTCCTCGCCGCGCGTGCAGCAGTCCGCCCACGGGCCCCAGTTGGAGAACCACGCCCGCGCGTTGCCGAGCCGGTTCGTCGACGCCACGCCGACGACGTCGGGATGGGCCGCGGGCCAGTAGGCGCGGGGCGTGCTCTCGTTGCCGGCCGGCGAGACGACCGCGACCCCCGGCCGCGGAGCATCGGGCCCGGTCAGGACCTGCATGACCGCGGTGAACGGGATCGACGCATAGGCGTCGAGCGTCGGGAAGGCAAACCCGCAGGACACGACGTCGGCGTCACAGTGGCGCAACAGCGAGTCCGCCACATCGAACTCGGTGGCGAACAGCGCCGCCAGGTCGGTCGGATCAGGGTCGACGGCGAGCGGGATGACGTCGTGGCGCTGGCCGACGACGGTGATCTCGGACTGCCGGCAGCCGTCGGCGACGATCCCGGCGATGAACGTGCCGTGACCGGCGACGCCGTCGAGCCGGCCGTCCTCGTCGAGGTCCAACCCGTCCGGCCTGCACTGGCGCCACTCGGCAGGAGTGACGGTCGTGTCCAGCCAGTGGCCGGCGACCGAGGTGACGCGCGCGTCGAGCTCGACGTGGGGCGGCTCGGTGTGGATATAGCCGGTGTCGATCACCACCACCCGGGCCCGCGGCCCCGGCTCCGGCGCCTGCACGAACCACTCGTGGCCGGGCGGCGGCGGGATCGGGGTCGGTGGGCTCGCCGGGCAGGTGCTGTAGTACGTCGCGACGACGCAGACGTGATTGGGGGAGATGGAGGGCACCTGCAGCTCAGGCCCGTTGCGCGTCGGGACGGGCTGCTCGGGCACGAACTTGCGCAGTCGCCGGGCGACGTCGATGGAGTCGGCGTCCGGGTCGTTCAGGCGCCACAGCTGCGTGTCGTCGGGCAGCCCGCGGGGCGGCGGGCCGTTGCCCTCGTCGGGTCGCTGCTTTCCGTCCTGCGGGCCGAGCGAGCCGACCGGGGTGGCGATGCTGGTCAGCGCCGGACCGAAGGCATCCGCCGCGGAGGCGCGCACGAGCAGCTCGTCCCGGATCGCGATGACGAGCGCGTCACCATCGACGTCGAAGGTCACTCGCGAATGCTCGAGGACGCGCAGCGCGATCGGATTCTGCGGGCTCTCTCCAAGCGGGAACACACTGTTGGGGCTCACGGTCTCGGTCCTTTTCCGGGGTGGGCGCGCAGTTTGCGGTCAAGCCTACGACTGATATGAGTCCGGCGCCAGCGCCGGTGATACATATTGCGGGTGCCGGGAGACGCTGACACTGACGACGGGCTCGCTCTGGCGCGGACCGCGCACGCGCTGGTCGAGTCCGACCCGCGCCAGGCCGGGGAGCTGGCGGGCCGCGCGCTGGCCGCGGCGCGCGCGGATCGGGCCCCCGAGGCGGAGGTGGCGGCGCTCCATGCGCTCGGCTACGCCCGCCATGAGCTCGGGGACCCCCGCGCGATCGCCACCCTCCGCGCCGCTGTCCGCGTCGGCGAGCGCAACGGCCTGGCGGAACGGGTGGCGCTCGTGCGCCGGCCGCTGGCGGTCTATCTGGCCTATGCCGGAAAGATCGGCGCCGCGCTGGACGAGCTGGACGCCGCCTGCGCGGCGCTTGACGGCCTGGAGCTGGCGCGGTCCGAGCTGTTTCGCATCGCCGTGCTCGGCGTGGCGGGCCGCGCGCCGCCGCCCCCGGCGAGCTCGGAGTGGGCGGTGCGGACGCTGCGCCGCCATCGCGACGCGATCTGGGAGGCGCGTCTGCTCGGCAATCGCGGTGCCCTCGGGGCCGAGCGCGGCGACGCCGACGCCGCCGAGCCCGACCTGGCGCGCGCGCGGGATCTGTTCACTGCGCTCGGAGCGACACCGGCGGCGCAGCGCGCCGCGTTCGAACTCGCGCGGGTGGCGCTCGTGCGCGGCGATCTCCCCCTCTGCCTGGCCCGCCTGGACGCGATCGAGGCGACCGAGCTGCCCGCCCTGCTTCGCTCCGCGCTGGAGCTCCTGCGCGCGCAGGCGCTCGTCGCCGCCCGCCTGATGAGCGAGGCGCGGGCGGCGCTGCACGCCGCCCAGGCGATCTGGAACGCGGCGGCGATCGAGGAGCCCGAGGGGCGGCTCGAGCTCGTGCGGCTGACGCTGCTGGCGGGCGAACCGGCGACCGCGGCCGAGCTCGCTCGCACCGCCCAGCGCTCGTTCGCCGCCCGCGGGCGCCCCGTGTACGGCGCGCGCGCCGCCGGATTGCGGCTCGCCGCGGCGATCGCATCGGATGCGGTGGGGAGCGCGGCCTTGCGCTCCGGGGGCCGGGCGGCGGCGACGCTCGCCGCGCACGGCTGGCACGCGGAGGCCCTGAGCGTCCGCCTGTCGGTCGCTCGCGCCGCGGTCGCGGTCGGGTCCGTCGCGGCCGCCGAGCGCGAGCTCGCCGCGTGCGCGTCATTGCGCCGCCACGGTCCCGTCGCCGGCCGCGTCGAGCTGCATCATGTCGAGGCGCTCGTGCGGCTCGCCCGTGGAGACCGGGTGGCGGCTCAGCGCTCGGCGCGGACGGGCTTGCGCCTGCTCGAGTCCCATCGCGCGGCGCTCGGCGCCTCCGAGCTGCGGGCGACCGCGTCGGAGATCGGGCTCGATCTCTCCCGGCTCGGGCTCCGGGTGGCGCTGTCGGGGACCGACCCGCGCTCGGTTCTCGCCTGGGCCGAGAGCCTGCGCGCCAGCGCGCTGCGCTCTCCCGCGGTCACGCCCCCGCCGGGGCGCGAGCTGCGCGCGCGCGTCACCGATCTGCGGCGGGTCAATGCCGAGATCCAGCGGATGCAACGTGACGGGGGCCCGCCGCGCGCGCTCGTCGCCCGTCAGGCGGCGCTCGAGCTGTCGGTCCGCCGCCTCTCCCGGCACGCCCGCGGCACAGGCACGGCCGCGGCGCTGACGGTCGCCGCCGGACCGTCGCCGGCGGCGTTCCTCCCCGCCCTCGTGAACGCACTCGGCGACGCCGCGCTCGTCGAGCTGATCGAGCTCGACGGGCAGCTCACCGCCGTCACGCTCGCCGGCGGCCGCCTGCGCCGCCACGAGCTCGGGCCGCCGGCGCCGGTCCGTGAGCAACTGGAGTGGCTGCGTTTCGCGCTCGCGCGCCTTGCCCGGCGCGATCACCAGGGCCCGCGCCGAGCGGCGACGCTCGCCGGCGCCCTGGCGAGCGCGCAGGCCCTCGACCGCAGCCTCGTGGCGCCGCTCGCCGGCGCGCTGGGCGACCGCCGCGTGGTCATCGTGCCGACCGGCTCGCTGCACGGGCTGCCGTGGTCGATGCTCCCGGGCCTGCGCGGCCGCCCACTCGTGGTGGCGCCGTCCGCGGCGGTCTGGCTCGCGCTGGCCGGCGCGCCGGCCGCGGGTCGGGCCCGGGCGCGCGTGACGTCCATCGCCGGCCCCCGGCTGCGCCACGCCGCGGCCGAGGCGACGGGCGTGGGCGCCGTCTATGCCGGGGCGACGGTGCTGACCGGGCGCCAGGCCACCGTCCCCGCGGCGATGCGCGCGCTCGACGGCGCGGCCGTGGCCCATCTCGCCTGCCATGGCCGCTTCCGCGCCGACAGCCCCCTGTTCTCGGCGATCGAGCTCGCCGACGGCCCGCTCAACGTCTACGAGCTCCAGCGCCTGCGCCGCGCGCCGCGGCTGATCGTCCTCTCGGCCTGTGAGCTGGCGGTCTCCGACGCGCGTCCCGGCGACGAGCTGCTCGGCTTTGCCGCGGCGCTGATCGGTCTGGGCGCACGCACCGTCATCGCCAGCGTCGTGCCCGTGCCCGACGCCGCGGCCAAGCGGCTGATGCTCGCCCTGCACGCCGATCTCGCCGTCGGGCACGGTCCGGCGGAGGCGCTCGCCCGGGTCCAGGCGAGCCGGCGCTCCGCCGACGCCGCGCTCGCCGGCTTCATCTGCCTCGGCGCGGGCTGAGCGCCGGGTCTCGGACGACGGCTCCAGTTTCCGCGCGGGCGGCCGATAAGACCGAGGAAGACTCCGATTCTCTGACGACCGGGAGGGCCTATGTCCACAGGCGCCATCGGCGGAACGTTCACCACCTCCGCCTATCAGACCACCTCATCGCATCAGCCGAGCAACTGGCAGGCGATCCTCGCCGCGGCCTCCAGCGCCCTGAACCTGAGCCCCAGCGCGCTCCAGACCCAGCTGCAGTCCGGCCAGAGCCTCACCTCGATCGCCAAGACCCAGGGCGTCTCCCAGCAGACGCTCGTCTCCGCGATCTCCAGCGCGCTGACCCAGAACGGCAATCTCGCCAACGCCTCCAGCTCGCAGGTCTCACAGCTCGCCACCGACATCGCCAACCGGACCGCCGGCGGCCATCATCACCATCATCACGCCGGCGGTGACGCGAGCGCCGCCGGTTCGAGCACCGACGGCTCGAGCACGGACACCGGCTCCACGCCGAGCGCCGGCTCGGCCGTGACCTCGACGACGACCGATCCGCTGCTGACCGCGCTGGAGGGCAACTCGTCCTCGGCGGCCGACGCGCTGCTGTCGGCGTTGACCCAGAGCTCGCCCCAGGTCGCGAACCTCGTGTCGTCGCTGGGCCTGAACGGGACGAGCGGAGGCGTCGACACGCTCGCCTGACCGATCGTGTAGGTACGTGGTGTATACGCGCGGTGTATAGTCCCGCGCGTGTCCATCTCCAAGACGTTCCTCGGCTTGCTGGAAGCCGGACCCTCGTACGGCTACGACCTCAAGCGTGAGTACGACGAGCGGTTCGGGATCGATCGCCCGGTCGCCTACGGCCAGGTCTACGCGACGCTGTCGCGCCTGCTCAAACACGGGCTGGTGACCGTCGACGGGCTGGAGTCCGGCGGCGGGCCCGACCGTAAGCGCTACGCGATCACCGACGAGGGGGTGGCCGACGTCGAGCGCTGGCTCGCCCAGCCCGAGGCGCCGGACCTGTACCTGCACAGCACGCTGTACGCCAAGGTGATCCTCGCCCTGCGGACCGGCCGACACGCCGTCGACGTACTGGACGCCCAGCGCGCCGAGCATCTGAAGCTCATGCGTGAGCTGACGCGCCGCAAGACGACGGGCACGCTCAGCGACCAGCTCATCTGCGATCACGCCCTGTTTCATCTCGAGGCCGACCTGCGCTGGCTCGAGCTGACCGCCGCCCGCCTTGACGAGCTCGCCGCGCAGGTGGCGGCGTGACCGCCGAGACCGGCACCGGCACGGCGCTCGGCACCGGCGCGGCCACCGCCGGTCAGACCCCGGCCGCGCTGTTGAGCTGCCGCGGGCTCGTCAAGCGCTTCGGCGCGACGATCGCGCTCGACGGGGCCTCGATGGAGCTGGCCGCGGGCGAGATCGTCGCCGTGATGGGGCCCTCGGGCTCGGGGAAGTCGACCTTCCTGCACTGTGCCGCGGGGATCATCGCCGCCGACGCGGGCGAGGTCTCGTTCGACGGTCTCGCCCTGGAGCGGCTCTCCGAAGCGCGGCGCAGCGAACTGCGCCGCAGCGTCTTCGGCTTCGTCTTCCAGTTCGGGCGGCTCGTGCCCGAGCTCAGCTGCGTGGAGAACGTCGCGTTGCCGCTGCGGCTGTCGGGGTGCCGGCGCCGCGAGGCCGGCCGGCGCGCGCTGGAGTGGCTGAGCCGCCTCGAGGTCGAGGACGTGGCCCGCAGCCTTCCGGGCGAGATCTCCGGCGGTCAGGGGCAGCGCGTCGCGGTCGCCCGCGCGCTCGTCAGCCGCCCGCGCGTCGTCTTCGCCGACGAGCCGACGGGCGCGCTGGACTCGCTCAACGGCGAGCGCGTCATGCAGCTCCTGACCGCGGCGGCGCGCGACAGCGACGCGGCGGTCGTGCTCGTCACCCACGAAACCCGGGTCGCGGCCTACGCGGATCGGGAGATCATCGTCCGGGACGGCCGGACGGGCGCCCCGGGCGGCCGGTGATGCGGCTCCGGCGGTGGGGCTCGGAGCTGGGAATCGGCGCGCGCCTGGCGCTCGGATCGGGGGCGAGCACCCGCCTGCGGGGAGCGCTGACCGCGGCCGGCGTGGCATTCGGCGTCGCGGTGCTCCTGCTGGCCGCCTCGGTGCCGACGATCATCACCGCGCGGGACGCCCGGGGCGCGGCTCGCAGCCCGCGCTCCGGTCCCGGCCCGGCACGGCTGCGACTGCTGGAGACCGACACGACGTTCGCCGGCGCCTCGGTCACCGGCTACACCCTGCAGCCGGTGCGGGCCGATCCACCCGTCCCGCCCGGGCTGTCGTCGCTGCCCGGTCCCGGCGAGATGGTCGTCTCACCGGCGCTGGCCGGCCTGCTCTCCGGCCCGGGCGGCGCCGAGTTGCGCCGACGCCTGGCGGCACGCGTGGTGGGGACCATCCGGCCGGCCGGGCTGATCGCGCCCGACGAGGCGCTCTTCTATCGCGGCAGTGACGCGCTCGCGGCCCGCGGCGTGATCGCGGTCGTGTCGGGATTCGGTGTGCCCGTCGGCCCCGGGGCGTCCTCGCCGGTCGACACGCTCCTCATCATCGTGATGGCGGTCGCGCTGCTCCTGCCCGTCGGCGTCTTCATCGCCGTCGCCGGGCGCTTCGCCGCCGAGGACCGGGACCGGCGGCTCGCCGCTCTGCGACTGGTCGGCGCCGACCGCGCCGCGACGGCACGGATCGCCGCCGGTGAGGCCCTGCCGGCGGCGATCATCGGACTGTGTGGCGGAGTGCTGCTGTTCGTCGCGGTCCGGCCGCTCCTCCAGCACGTCACGGTCGACGGCGTCAGCGTGTTCGCGTCCGACATCCGCCCGGCCGCCTGGCTGGCGGCGCTCGTGGCGATCCTCGTTCCGCTGTGTGCCGTCGCGGCGACGCTCGCCGGGATGCGGGCGGTGAGCGTCGAGCCGCTCGGGGTCAGCCGGCGGGGGCGTCCGGTCCGCCGGCGCCTGTGGTGGCGGACCGTGCCGACCGCGCTCGGCTTCGTCCTGCTGCTCTCGCTGATCGATCGCGTGCAGGTGCTCCAGAGCACGACCGGTGCCGTGGAGGCCGGCGCCGGGGTCTTCCTGGCCCTCATCGGCCTGACCGCGGTGCTGCCCTGGGCGGTGCAGGCGCTCGCCGACCGGGCCCCGGACGGTCCTGTGCCGTGGCTGCTGGCGGCCCGCCGGCTCCGCGCCGACGCCGGCACGACGGGCCGCGTCGTCGGCGCGATCGGACTGGCCGTGGCCGGCGCGATCGCGCTGCAGATGCTGTTCGGCGCCGCCGAAACCGGCGAGCGATCGGTCGCCGCCGGAGCGGTCGAGCTCAGCGGCGGCGGAGCCCCGGGCTCACTGCTCGTCTCGGCATGGATCCCGGGGCACGACGGCGGTGTGGGGGCCGTCGCCCGGTTGCGGGCGGTGGCTGGCGTGCGGACGGTGTTCGCCGCGACCCAGGTCGCACCCGACTCGCCCAACGCGGTCACGGTGGCGTCGTGCGCCGTGCTGAGCCGCCTCGCCGTCCTCTCCGGCTGCCGTGACGGGGACAGCTTCATCGTCGCCGCTCAGCCCGGCCGGCAGCTGCGAGCCGGGACCGTGGTCGGCGCCGGGCCGGGCGTGAGGATCCGGATCCCGAGCACCGCGCGCGCGGCCGCCGAGACGCTCGACTCGTCCGAGCTGCCGGTCGACCGGCTCCTGTTCACGCCCGCCGTCGCGGCCGCTCAGCGTCTGACGACGACGGCGCTGACGGCGGTCGTCGCGCTCAGGCCGGACGACGCGCGCGCCGCCGATCGCCTGCGAGACGCGGCGGCGCGCCTGGATCCGCTCGCCACGGTCACGCCGTTGAGCGACGACGCCGTGAACCACACGCTCGCCGATCTGCGCCACGCGCTGTCGGCGGGGGCGGTCGCGGTGTTGGCGCTGATCGGCGCCAGTCTGCTCGTCGCTGCCGGCGAGCAGTTGCGCGAGCGCCGCCGGGTGCTGTCGGTTCTCGCCGCGGCCGGCACGCGGCGCTCGACGATGGCCTGGTCGGTGCTCTGGCAGACGGCGCTGCCCGTGGCGTGCGGCGTGCTGCTGGCGGTCGTGCTCGGCATCGCCCTCGGCGCCGTGCTGACCCGGATCGCGTCGTTGCCGGTGGCCGTCGACTGGTCCGGCGTCGCGGTGATCGCCGCCGCGGGGGCGCTCGTGGTCGGGATCGTGACGCTGCTGACGATGCCGGTCCTCTGGCGCTTGATGTCGCCGGATGCGCTCCGCGTGGAGTGAGGGCCGGCCTGATCGCGCCCGCTCGGACGGCGGGCGATGTATCACGGCTGGCGCGGCCGGCTCTTCCGGGTGACGGTCGCAACCCAAAACGAAAGGCTGGCTACATGGCCACGCATGTCTTCAAGTTCGTCGTCTCCGACGTCGAGCTCACGCCCGAGCAGCAGGAGCACGTCGGACGGGCGGTCTCGCAGGCCGGCGTCGCGGCGGTGGCGGATCTGACCCCCGCCGACGCCGTCGACTTCCGGGGCGGTCCCAACTGGCTCTGGCGGGGCATCCCCCCGGTCGACGTCCTGAAGGGGCTGGAGGCCTACGTCGCCGAGCAGGTCGGCGCCGGGGACTGACGATCATGGCGCCCACGACACAGCGAGACGGACGGCCCGCGGAACCTGAGATCAAGGCCTGCCCGAGCTCGCCGTGTGTCGAGGGCGCCCTGGTGATCGGCGTGAGGACAGGGGCGGGGCGGCTGGCCTATGTCCAGCCGCCCACTCACGTCGACGCCGCGTTCGTCGCCCGGGCGCGGGAGCAGGGGCGGCCGGAGAGCCGCTTTCGCTTCTCCCTGCCCTGCATGGAGTCCGGCTGCTCGCAGTGGAACGGCAGCGCGTGCGGGCTTGTCGACCTGCTGCTCGACGATCCCCCCGCCCCGCCGGAGTTCGATCTGCGCGCCGCGCCCGGCGCCGATGCCGCCGCGCCTGAACGGACGCGCCTGCCCAACTGCTCCATCCGGAGCTCCTGCCGCTGGTACTTCCAGCACGGCGCGGGGGCCTGCGCGGTCTGCCCGCAGGTCGTCGCCGACTGCGGCGGGACCGAGACCTACACGTCGCTGCGACTAGCCGCGGGGCACGACGATCCGCGGCTTGCGGCCCCAGCGGATCATCACCTCGGCGCGCTCGGGGCGGTAACCGGGCGCGGTGAGCGTGATGAACACCCGGTCCCCGACGCGATAGCGGTGCCCCTCCATGCCGTGTAGGCGCCGTCGCAGGCGCCGGGCGCCGCTCACCGACATCCTCACCGGTCGCGGGCAACCGCGGCCGGCGCAGCGCACGAGCAGATGCGTGGCGCCCGGTAGATGGCCGACCAGGATCTTCACCAACCGGGTCTCGGCGCGATTCCATCTCCACTCCAGCGACACGGCGATCCTCAGCGCGTGACGCCGATCGGACACCGGCAACGGCGTCGCATCGGGCGCGCTCGGAGTCGTGGTGGCCGGGGAGGGGGTGGTCGGCGCCGGCGCCGGTGCCGGGGCCACCGGCAGGACGTACTGCCCGTTGCCCCACACCTGATAGTCGCTGCCGGTGCCGGGGTACGCCGTCCACGGTTCGCCGCCGTTCTCGAAGCTGCCGTTGACCGCGAGCGACTGATGGACGTCGACGTCGTCGATCTCGACGGTCGGGGCGCCGGGGGCCGGATAGAACTGCATGCGCAGGGTGTCATGCGCCGTCGTCGCCTCGGCGCAGGTCTGCACCTCGGTCCAGGCGTCGCCGTTGCCGAGCCCGCTGTAGCCGGCGACTCCGGCCTCGTGGTCCGAGCCGCCGGTCAGCCAGAGGGCGAACGAGCCCGATGCGCCGGTCGCCGTCCCCTCGGTGCGCAGCCAGGCCGACCCGCAGACCGTGGCCCCGGGGGTCGTCGCCAGCGCGCTGTCCTCGTAGATCCCGCCGCCGGCGGAGGCGGCGTTGGTGGCGCCGATGTGCGAGCCGCTGAGCGCCGCATCACCGGGCTCGGTGTCGGAGTAGACCGAATAGTTGCTGCCGGCGTCGGGGTACGGGGTCCACGGTCCGCCGCCGTTCTCGAAGCTGCCGTTGATCGCCAGCGACTGATGGACGTCGACGTCGTCGATCTCGACGGTGGGGGAGCCGGGATCGGGATAGAACTGGATCCGCAGGGTCGTGTGGCTCGTCGTCGCCTCGACGCACGTCTGCACCTCGCGCCAATCGCCGCCGTTGCCCAGGCCGCTGTAGCCGGCGACTCCGGCCTCGTGGTCCGAGCCGCCGGTCAGCCAGAGGGCGAACGAGCCCGATGCGCCGGTCGCCGTCCCCTCGGTGCGCAGCCACGCCGACCCGCACACCGTGTCGCCCGGGGTCGTGCTCAGCGGGACGTCCTCGTAGATCCCGCCGCCGGCGGAGGCGGCGTTGGTGGCGCCGACGTGCGAGCCGCTGAGCGCCGCATCACCGGGCTCGGTGTCGGAGTAGACCGAATAGTTGCTGCCGGCGTCGGGGTACGGGGTCCACGGTCCGCCGCCGTTCTCGAAGCTGCCGTTGATCGCCAGCGACTGATGGACGTCGACGTCGTCGATCTCGACGGTGGGGGAGCCGGGATCGGGATAGAACTGGATCCGCAGGGTCGTGTGGCTCGTCGTCGCCTCGACGCACGTCTGCACCGGAGTCCAGACGCCGGTCAGGCCGCTGCCGGCGATGTCGTAGTCGGCGACGCCGCTCTCGTGATCGGCGCCGCCGGTCAGCCACAGCACGAACGAGCCCGAGGCGCCGGTCGCCGCGCCCTCGGTGCGCAGCCAGGCCGACCCGCACACCGTCTGCCCGGGCGACGTGTTCAGCGCGACGTCCTGATAGATCCCGCCGCCGGCGGCGGCGGTGCTGGCGGCGCCGAAGTGCGTCCCGCTCAGGGCGGTCTCCGTCGCCGCGGAGGCGGGCGCGCCGCTGATCGCCGCCAGCATCATCGCCACCAGCGCGGCGAGCCCGCCGACCCGCCCTCGCGTCACTGTGAAGAACATCCGCTTCCGCATCGGATCGGGCGATGATCCCACACCCGCCCGGAGCGCGGTCCCGGCGGGATCGTCACGGGCGTTCGGCCACCGCCAGCCTCGCGACCGTCGAAAAGGTGCACCAGTACAGGTCGCGCGCCCATCCGGGGGCCGGGAACAGCACCGATGAGAACATCGTCGGCACGCGCGCCCGGGCGCGCTCGGCGCCGGTCTCGAGGTCGAGCACGACGACGTCATCCCCCATCCGCCGAGCGCTCGCCGCCCGGATTGCCGGCGACGACGCCGCCCAGCCCGCGCGCTTGCCGACCGCGCGATAGGCCCGCGTGCTCAGGAGCGCCGGTCCGGACCAGTCCCCGACGACGAGCTCGCCCGTGTCCGGATAGCGGATCATGTGCGCGGCGTGCGCCAGCGGCCGCCGCCACAGCGGCTGAAGGTGATCGGTGAAGCGAAACGCCGCGAGGATCCCGTTGGCCGAGTCATAGCCGATCGCGATCCGCCGCTCCGGGTCATACAGCGGGGGGTCGGTGACCGCCCCCCGGGGAGCCCCGCAGACCTCGACGAGCTCGCGGTCGCCGGGATCCGACAGCGAGATGCGGACGAGGTGGACCGGCCCGGGCGCGACGCCCGCGCCGAGCATCGTCGTGACGTAGTCGTGGTCGCCGTTGTCCAGGAGCCACAGCTGTCCGCCCGCTATCACCGGATCCCAGCCGTAGGACTGGCCCGGACCGGCGAGATATGGCACCTGCAGGTCGTGCGCCAGCGCCGCGCCGTCCCATCGATAGCGATTGGCGGTCGTCGCGCCGATCACGTAGAGGCTGTCGCCGTCGGCCGACAGGCGGCCCACGGCGCTCTCCGGAAGCAGGACCTCCGGGCAGCGCGGCTCCAGCGTCTCGGGATCGAGCAGGCTGATCCGGGCGGGGTGGGCGAGCGAGCGGTCGAGATCCTTCATCGCGAGCGTTCCGTCACCGAGGGTGACGAACGAGTTGTACGGGCGCGGTGCGGGCAGCGTCCGTGACGCGAGCAGCTCCAGATCGGGCGAAAGGCGATGGCAGCAGCGGCCGGCGACGACGTGCAGCGAGCCGTCGGCGTGAGCGGCGAGACCGCCCGGCCAGAAGGGTCCGGCGGCGAGATCGGGCGAGCGCTGCAGCGGGGCGAGCGTCAGCGGGTCGATCCGCTCCACCCACGCGGTCACCGGATCGCTCTGCGGCCGGCGACCGAGCGTGTGGCGCAACAGGAACACCTCGCCGGGCTCGCGCAGGACGACCATCGTCGTGGCGAACGCGTCACGCACCGCGGTGGTGACGAGGCCGTCGCCGGGGCCGATGCGCAGTCCGCTCCCGCTCGCCGGGGCCTGGGAGCGCTGGGGTCCGCCGTCCTCGGCCGGCCACGGGCTCGGCCAGAGGCTCACCGCGGCGCGGCCGCCGGATCAGTCCAGCGCACGAGCCGGCTGTCGGCCAGCGCCGCCGCGCGATGTTCGTGCGCCGTCTGATACTCCGGGTCGGCGATCATCGCCAGGAAGGCCTGCCGGGACGGATAGCGCACGAGCAGCACCATGTCCCAGCGCTCGTCCTGCGGGCCGATGACCGTCTCGCTGTCGTCCGCCATGAACATGACGCTGCCGCCGGCGCGCGCGAGGTGCGGTCCGACCGCCTCGGCATAACGCTGATAGGCCTCGCGGCCGGTCAGCTCGCCGCCCGCGTCGATCCCGTCGGCCAGGTCCTTGAAGCGCAGCAGGTTGAGCATGACGATCGGCGCGGTGTCGGTGCAGGTCGCCAGCTCACGGAGCTGATCGGCGGTCGGATTGATGGTGGGGGCGGACATGGCCTCGGCGATCGGAGATGGTCAGGAGAAGATCGTGCCGACCCAGATCTCGGTCAACGTCCGCAGCGCGACGTCGTGGGAGACCTTGGGCTCGACCGATCCGAACACGTCGAGCAGATAGGCGACGTTCATCAGGTTCAGCGCGCGTGCGGTCTGCGCGGGATCGGCGATCTGCGTCACGCCTCGGTCGGCCAGCGCGCGCAGCGCGGCCTCGATCAGCTGCTCGAACTGCTCCAGGAGCGCCCGGTAGGTGGCATCGATGCGCTCGTCGTGGCTGGCCGCCTCGGCGACGGCGCGCAGCAGCGGGCCGTGGATCTGAAAGCCCCGGACCGGCGCCTCGAGCACCCGCCGCACGAGCGCCGGGTCGTCGCTGCTGTCGGCGACCAGACGCTGCTCGTACTGATACAGCGAGCGCCCGGCCTCCTCCAGCAGCCGGACCACGACATCGGCGAGATCGTCGAAGTGGCGATAGAAGGTCGTCCGCGTGAGCTCGGTGTTGGCCATCAGCTCCTCGACGCTGAGATCGCGGTAGGGTCGCTCCCGCAGCGCGTCGTTGGCGGCGGTCATGATCTGAGCGCGAACCTGCTCGCGCCGCAGGCGCTGCTCCGAACGATGCTTCGATGTCGGCATCGGTGGCGACATTACCGTGTTTGACACAGTGTCACACGTCTTGTAGCGTCGCCGCGGCCCCCGCGGGGCGCGAGCTGAGGAGGATGGAGCCGGATGAGAAACCGCAGCGCAGTGCCGAGGTCGTCGCGTTCGCGCGCGCGGGCGCGCGCCCGTCGGCGCCGCTATCGCTGGGCGGCGCTCGTGGCGCTCGTCCCGCTCGCCGTGATCGTTCTGACGCTCGTCACCGCGTCCGTCGGACACGTCGTCCACGCGACGGCCTCGGTCGACGCGCGCGTGCCGCCGGCGACCGGCATCCACAAGATCAAGCACATCGTGATCATCATGCAGGAGAACCGGTCGTTCGACTCCTACTTCGGGACCTACCCCGGCGCCGACGGCCTGCCGCGCAACAAGCGCGGCCAGTTCACCGTGTGCGTGCCGGATCCCTTGACCCACACGTGTGTCAAGCCCTATCTCGACACGAGCGACATCAGCGCCGGCGGACCCCACATGGCGGTCGACGCGGTGGCCGACATCGACGGGGGCAAGATGGACGGCTTCATCCGCAGCCGCTACTCCGGCCATCCTGACACCGACATCCTCGGCTGCACGGCACAGGGCCTACCGAGCACGTGCGATGACGTCATGGGCTATCACAACGGCAAACAGCTCAAGGACTACTGGGCATACGCCCGCAACTTCGTCCTCCAGGACCACATGTTCGAGCCCAACCTCGGCTGGAGTCAGGTCTCGCATCTGTACATGGTCTCGGGCTGGGCCGCGAAATGCACGCCCAACAAGCCGATGAGCTGCAAGTCAGATCTCGTCAACCCCGATCCCGATCTCGCCAACGGCAGTCCCAATGTCGGACTGACCGCCTTCACCGACGTCACCGAGCCCTCCAATCACTACAGCAGCAATCCCAAGGACCAGCCGCCGTACGCCTGGACCGACATCACGTATCTGCTGCACAAGTACCACGTGAGCTGGCGTTACTACCTGTCGACGGGGACCGAGCCCGACTGCGCGAGCGGCGCGATGACCTGCGCGTCGGTGCCCCAGAACGTCAAGACGCCGGAGATCTGGAATCCGCTCGCCGACTTCACGACCGTCCATCGGGACCATCAGCTCGGCGACATCGTCCCGAGCTCGCAGTTCTACGCGGCCGCTCGTGCCGGCACCCTGCCCTCGGTCTCCTGGCTGATCCCGAGCGGCGATGACAGCGAGCATCCGCCCGCGAACATCAGCTGGGGCCAGAACTACGTGACCGGCGCGATCGATGCCGTCATGCGCAGCAAGGACTGGGACTCGACCGCGATCTTCCTCGCCTGGGACGACTGGGGCGGCTTCTATGACCATGTCAAGCCGCCGGTCGTCGACGGCGAGGGCTACGGCCTACGCGTTCCCGGGATCGTCATCAGCCCGTACGCCAAGAAGGGCTACATCGATCACCAGGTCCTCTCCTTCGATGCCTATCTCAAGTTCATCGAGGACGACTTCATCGGCGGCCAGCGCCTGAACCCGAAGACCGACGGGCGACCCGACTCCCGCCCGGATGTCCGTGAGAACGAGCCGATCCTCGGCAACCTCGAGAAGGACTTCGACTTCAACCAGACGCCGCGCAAGCCGTTCCTGCTCCCGGTGCTGCCCCAGGACAAGCTGCCGCCGGCCGGCCTGGAGATCAAGAACTAGACTGGGCCCGTGTCGGAGAACGCTTCAGCCGCCGTTCTCGCGCGCGGGCTGACGAAGCGGTTCGGCGACACGTGCGCGGTCGACGGCGTCGATCTCGTCGTCGAGGCCGGCGAGGTGCGCGGGCTGCTCGGGCCCAACGGCGCGGGCAAGACGACGCTGCTGCGGCTCCTGCTCGGGCTCGTCGGCCCGGACGATGGCGAGGTCTCACTGCTCGGCCGTCCCGCCCCCGGTGACGACGAGCTCGACCTGCGCGGCGTGGCCGGGTTCGTCGAGGAGCCCGCCTTCTATCCGTATCTGACCGGGCGGGCGAACCTCGAGGTGCTCGCCGATCTCGACCGACGGCGGGACCGCGCTCCGATCGACGAGGTGCTCGAGCGCGTCGGTCTCGCCACCCGGGCGCGCGACCGGGTCGCCGGCTACTCCACGGGGATGCGTCAACGGCTCGGGATCGCCGCGGCGCTGCTGCGCGACCCACGGCTGCTGCTGCTCGACGAACCGACGAGCGGTCTCGATCCCGCCGAGGTCGGCAACGTGCTGGCGCTCGTCGGGGAGCTGTCGCGCGCCGGCGTCGCCGTCCTGCTCAGCAGCCATCACATCGGCGAGGTGGAGGAGGTCTGTGACTCCTTCACCGTGCTGCGATCGGGCCGCGCCGTCTGGGACGGCACGGCGCACGCGCTGCGCTCGCAGGCCCCGGTCCCCTCCTTTCGGCTGACGACCAGCGATGATCGCCGGGCGCTGGCGATCGCCGCCGCCGATCCGTCGCTGGACGCCGGCGCTCCGGCCGGCGGCGGGCTCGTCCTGACCGCGCCCGAGGAGCGAGTCGACGCCTACGTGCTCGCCCTCGGCGCCGCCGGCATCGCCGTGCGCCGCCTTGAGCTGCTGGCCAGCTCGCTGGAGTCGATGTTCTTTGCGCTGACCGGCGCTCCTGACGCCGCCACGCGCCGATGACGGCGTCACGGGCGCGGGCGCTCGCCGGCCGCCGCGTCCGCGCGGCCGACGGGCTCGGCCCGGCGCTGCGCCACAGCTACCGGGCGGAGTGGCGCAAGCTCTCGGCGCAGCTGCCGACGCGGATCGCGGCGCTCGTCTGCGTGCTCGGGCCGTTCGCCTTCGCCGCGGTGCTGAGCGTCCAGAGCGGCGTGCCGGCCGACACGCTGTTCGGGCAGTGGGTCCATCAGTCGGGGTTCGCCATCCCGATGGTCGTGCTCAGCTTCGGCGGCGCGTGGGGCTTTCCCGTCCTGGCCGGCGTGGTGGCCGGCGACATCTTCGCCTCCGAGGATCGCCACGGCACCTGGAAGACGATCCTCACCCGCGCGTGCACGCGCCGCCACGTGTTCGCCGGCAAGGTGCTCGCCGCCGCCACGTGCGCGGTCGCCCTGCTCGTCCTGGCCGGCGTGGCGAGCCTCGTGGCCGGCGTGCTGCTCGTCGGCGACCAGCCGCTCGTCGATCTCAGCGGGGCGATGATCGCGCCCGGGCGCTGCCTCGTGCTCGTGCTCCTGAGCTGGGCGACCGACATCCCGCCGCTGCTCGGCTTCGTCGGCCTCGCCGTGTTCTTCTCGGTCGCCACCCGCAACGGGATCGCCGGCGTGCTCGGCCCGATCCTGGTGGCGCTGGCCATGCAGCTGCTGTTGCTCGTCGGCACCGGCTACTGGGTGCACACCTGGCTGCTCGGCTCGGCGTTCTCGGGCTGGTACGGCCTGTTCGTCTCCGATCAGTTCCTGCGGCCGCTGCTGCTCGCCATCGTCGTCAGCCTGGCCTGGATCGTCGTCGCCCTGAGCGCGTCGCGGGCGATCCTGCGCGCGCGGGACTTCGCGGGGGCGGCGGTCGTGCGCCGGCCCGGGTGGCTCGTGCCGGTGCGGTCGGTGATCGCGGCCGGCGCCGCGCTCGCCCTGATCGGCATCGCCTGCAGCTGGGGGCCGCCGGCCGTCACCGCGGCACGCCTGGAGGCATCGATCAAGCCGACCTTCAACGGCCTGGTCCTGCTCCAGCAGGGCCTGCTCGGCCGTCACATCCCGGCTCATGAGGCGCTGAACGACTACGCCGCCTGCGTGCGCCGCTCCGGTCTGACCCAGGGACCGGGCGACGACTGGATCTGCACGCTGGACATGGTGGTCGAGACCGACGGCGCCGAGCCGTTCTCGCTGACCCCGGTCGCCTTCGACGTCACCGTCAAGGCCGACGGCTGCTACAAGGCCGAGGGCCCGCCGACGTTCATCGGCCAGCCGGAGATCCGCGACGATCACGGCGCCGAGGTCGTCAACCCCCTGTACGCGTTCGACGGCTGCTTTGACCCGACATGAGGCCGCCGGCTCCTGTCCCGTTCCGAGATCGAGGTTGACGACACCATGAGATCCCCTGTGCGCAGCACCGCCGCAGTGCCCGTCCTGACCGCTCTGGCCATCGCCGCCGCCGTCACCCCCGCCGTCACCCCCGCCGCCGCCGCCGCTCGCGTGCTGCGTCGGATCACCGCCCACAAGGTCAGCCTGACCGGTCACGTCGAGGCCCTCTCCTCGACGGGCCAGATCGGCACCCCGGGCGTCAAGGACACCGACGCCGGAATCCTCGACGGCACGATCGCCGGCGAGCCGGCGTGGGCGGGCGCGCTGACCCAGGTCGGCACCTGGGGCCAGCACCTGGCGATCACCACGAAGGGAACGGCGTTCAACGCCGACGGCGCGCTGCGCTTCACGATCACCGGCCGGTTCGGCATCGGCACGACCGGCGAGCTCGCCCTGACCGGCACGATGCGCGTGACCGGTGGGACCGGTGTCTACGCCGGCGCGCACGGCACCTTGAAGGTCGCCGGGACGACCGTCGATTCGCCGACCACCTCAAAGCTGGCCTTCACGCTCACCGGCTCGCTGGACTTCGCCGGGTCCTAGCGACTCCGCGGGCGCAGGGCGCATCAGCCCCCGCTTCGAAGGGATTGAGGACGCAACCAACGGGTAGCAGAGACATCGGTGTCGCCCCGGTTCGTCGTCAACTTCATCGTGTTGTTGCTCGGTGCCGCGCTCGTCGTCGTCGGCTTCGCCTTCTCCGCGGCGACGGTTGCCTGGTGCGGCCTCGCCGTCGGGGCCACGTCGGTCTCGGCCGGGCTGGGCAGCTTCGCGCTCCCCCACCAGGGCGCGTATCAGCGGGTCGCCGACGTGGTGATCTGCCTCATCGGTGCCTGGGCGATCGTCGCCGCGCGCGTCATGGCCGACCCCGGGCGGTGGCTCGAGCTGTCGGCCGGCCTCGCGCTGGCGGGGATCGGCGCGGTCGGACTGGTCGTGCGAGAGATCGGTCTGAGCCGAGGCCTCCGCGTCGGAGACGCTCGCATCGGCGCCGACCAGTTCGCGCGCATCTCGGCGCTGCAGAGCGACGCGGAGGCGAGGTCGTGAACGTCCGGGGCATCCTCGCCGACAGCTACTGGGCGGCGGTGCTCCTGGTCATCTGCGCCCTTGTGCCGTTCCTCGGGCTCAGCTCCGCGTTGACTCCGCTGGTGCCGATCCTCGGCCGCGACGTTCACCTCAGTACGCAGGCGCTGTCGTTGACGTTCGGAATGTCCAACGCCGCCTACGCCCTGGGGACGGTCCTCTCGATCCAGCTCGCCGTCCACTATCCGCAGCGGCGGCTGCTCGTGCTGTACGCGGGCTTCTTCACCGTCGGTTCAGCGCTGAGCGCCACGGCGTTCACGCCCGGACTGTTCATCGCCGGTCACGTCGTCCAGGGCCTGATGACCAGCATGATGCTGATCGCCGCCGCTCCGCCGCTCGTGCTCGGCTGGCCGAGCAAGCGGCTCCCGACGACGGCGATGGTGATGAACCTCGGGATCTTCGGTGCGGTCGCGGCCGGTCCGCTCATCGGCGGGGTGCAGGCGAGCGCGGATGCCTGGCGCCCTCTGTTCTGGATCGTGTGCGGCGTCGGCGGGCTCGCCTTCGTGCTCTCGCTGCTGACGTTCGAGGACTCTCCGCCGATGGACCGTGAGGCGCCGCGCGACTGGCCGGCGGTGGGACTGGCCGGCTTCGGGTGCGCCGCGACGTTCTTCGGGGCATCTGAGCTGCAGACCCATCGGATGCTCGATCTGGTCGCGTTCGCCCCGCTCCTCGCCGGGGTGGCCCTGCTCGGCCTGCTGATCCTCCATCAGGTCACGTCGCGGATCGCGATCATGCCGATGAGGCAGTTGCTGCACACCTTCCCGATCGCCGCCGTGGCGATTGCCGTATCCGCCGGGGCGGGATCGATTCCGCTGATCGAGCTCGCGCAGACCGCGCTCGCGCACCGCACCTCGCCGGCGCATCTGGGCGTCCTGTTCATCCCGGAGCTCGGCGGCGCGGTCCTGACGGCCTTCCTGTTCGGCGCCCTGATCCGCACCCGGTTCGTCCCCGTCCTGGCGTGGTCTGGCCTGGCGTTCATCGCCGGCGGAGCGGCGGTCCTCACGGGGGTGGCGACCGGGCCGGATTCGCTGGTGATCGCCGGCTCCGGTCTGGTGGGGATCGGGCTGGGATGCTCCGTCGCGCCCGCGCTGTTCACCACCGGGTTCTCACTGCGCGCCGGTCAGCTCCCACGCGTGTTCGCCATGCTGGAGCTGCTGCGCGGCGCGGCGGCGTTCGCGGCTGGGCCGATCATCCTGCATCTGGCGATGACCACCGGCGGCTCCGAGGCCGCCGGAATCCAGATCGCGGTCTGGGTGTGCTTCGCCATCGTGGTGGCCGGGGCGCTGACCTCGCTGTACGTGTTCATCCTCGGCCGCGCGCGGCTTCAGGTGCCCGACATCTCCCGCTGGGAGCAGACCGGCGAGCCCGCCTGGTCCTCGCCTCCGCTCGCTGCCGGCATTCGCGCGCCGGCCCCGGCGAACCGCGGCTCCAACGGAGCTCCGGATCTGTCCTCGCGAGATGCGGCGCGCGTCGAGGCGCTCGCCCAGGCTCTGCAGATCGCCCGCGGCGAGGACTGACCGGCGATCGATCGGCGGCCGGCCCGGCGCGCGCACCGGCAGGCGCGGCTGGAGAAGGGCTGGCGCCGCGCGCGTCGAACACGAAGTGCGCACGCCGCACAGCGTGCGAGCTCTGACTCATCGACCGCGGACCAGGAGGATGTGGATGACCGAGAAGACGACGAAGCCGTCGGCGCGCCGCGACGCGGCGTCCAAGCCCAAGACCCGCCGCCGCAAGCCGACCCACCAGGCGATCGCCAAGCGTGCGTACTACATCCACCTCCAGGAGGGTGGCGACGAGTACGGGAACTGGCTGCGGGCGGAACGTGAGCTGACGGCCGCCTAGCCCGAATACCGGGGGGGAACTTCGGCCCAGCGGGGCACCAGCGGGGAACCAGCGGGGCCGGGAACGTAGGGCGGGGCCAGCAGGGCAGGGCAGGGCGCGCCCGTGCACCGGCTCCGCCCGCCGGTGCATCTGGTCGCCACCGATGGCGGACATCCGGCGGTCGCCACCGATGGCGGACATCCGGCGGTCGCCACCGATGGCGGACATCCGGCGGTTGCCACCGATGGCGGACATCCGGCGGTTGCCACCGATGGCGGACATCCGGCGGTCGCCACCGGTGGCGGACATCCGGCCACCGGGCCGGCGGGCGCTCAAGCCCGGGGGGCGAGGAGACGAACGGTCTGACACCGCCGGTTGCGGGCTCGACGCCCCGCCGGCGGGCCACTCAGACCTGTCGTCCACGCAAGGACTCGCTCGCCGCCATGCCCCGCTCTCGCCCGTTGGTCCTCGCCGCCGCCGGGCTGATCGGCGCCGCGCTCGCCGTCAGCCCGCCGGCCGTCGCCGCCCCGGCCGCACCGGCGGCCGTTCACCACGCCGCGCGCCTGCACCGGGCGGTTGCGCTGGCGCTGACCGGCCGGCGCCTCACCGTCTCCGGATCGCTGCTGGCGACGCGGACCTACACCGTGACCGGCGCGCTGCCGACGTCGCTGACCACTGGGTCCGACGTGGTGATGCGGCTGACCGGCGACACCGCCGCCGACGTGCGGGTCCAGGGTCACACCCGGAGCGTCAGCTTCCTCGCCCCGGTCACGGCAGCGGCCCGCCGGACCGTCACCGTCACCCTCGCGGGCGGCGTGCCCGTCGAGTATCGGACGGCGACCGGCGAGACCCTCGCGCTGCCGTCATCCGGCACCCTGACGCGCGGGTCCGAGGCGCTGATCACGATCGCCCGCTCGCGGGCGGCGCGACTGAAGATCAACGTCGCCCGCGCCGCCGGGCGCCCGGTGGCCGCCGGCGGGCAGGCCTTCGGGGTCATGACCGCGCTGACGCCCGCCACGCGTGATCTGAAGGTCCTGACCGACAGCGGCCTGTCGATCGGCGTCACGCTGTCGCCGCGGCTCGCCGATCTGGCCGGCCTGACCCCGTGCCGGTCGCTGCTCGTGGCCTATCGCTCGAGTCATGCCGGTCTCGCCGCGACGATGGTCGCCGTCTCCAATCAGGCTCCGAGCCGGGGCTGCGCGGCGCTGCGCGGCGGCAGCGGCTTCGTCACCGAGGTCGCGGCCGACGATCGGTCGCTGACGGTTCGAGCCGCGAGCGGTCAGGCCGTGACGCTGCACGCCGCCGGGCGAGCGCTGCGGCGCCTGGTCGACGCCGTCAGCGTCACCGACTACGTCACCTACACCTACGGCCCCCACGCGGCCCTGGCCACGCTGACGGACACGAGCGCGTCCGACAGCGGTGAGGTCACGGACGTCAGCGTCCGCAAGCGGACCCTGACGGTTCGGGCCTCGGGACGCCGGCTGAAGCTCCGGACGGCGAACGCGTCGGCGCTGCGCGGGCTCAAGGTCGGCGATCGCGTCGACGTCGATTTCTATCGTCGAGCCCAGGGCGGCCTGGTGCTCGTCAACTGCGACGACGAGGGCCCCGCCGTCGCCGGCGGCAACGGGGGCGGTCGGGTCGGCGGCGGCTCTGGCGGCTCGGGCGGTGCGGATGGCTCGGGCGGCGCGGCGGGCTCATCGGGATCGGCCGGTGGCTGGTCGGGCTCGTTCGGCGCCGCCGGCTAGCGCCGCGCGGCTCGGCGCTCGGATGCCGTCGCTGCTGCCCATCGCCGCGTGGCTTGGCGCTCGGATGCGCTCGGTGCTGCCCATCGCCGCGTGGCGCGGCGCTCGGATGCGGTCGCTGCTGCCCATCGCCGCGTGGCTTGGCGCTCGGATGCGGTCGTTGCTGCCCATCGCCGCGTGGCTTGGCGCTTGGATGCGGTCGCCGCTGCCCATCGCCGCGGCCGCGCTCGTCTTGGCCGCGCTGATCGGCTCGGCGCCCGCCGCCCCGGACGCCAGCGCGCTCGCGCTCGCTCCCGCCCGGCCGACGACGGCCGCGACGGAGCCCGGGCCATCCGGGCAGGCCGTCGTCACGGTCTCGCCCGACGCCCACGGCGCAGTCGTCCCGCGGTCGTTCCTCGGTCTGGCCACCGAATGGTCGGCGATTCCCGTCTACGAGCAGGAGGGCGCGCTCTTCCATCGCTTGCTGGTGCTGCTGAGATCGCCCGGCGACGGCCCGCTGCTGCTGCGCGTCGGCGGGCTGTCGGCCGACGACACGCTGTGGGCGCCCGTGCAGACGGCGGCGCTGCCCGAGCGGGCCGACCTGCTGACCCCGGCCGGGCTGGCGCAGATCGGCGGCATCGTCCGCTCCGCGCATCTGCGGGTGATCCTCGATCTCAACCTCGCCGCCGACATCCCGATGCAGGAGGCGGCACTGGCCTCCGCCGCCGAGCGGGCGCTGCCCCGCCACAGCATCGTCGCCTTCGAAGTCGGCAACGAGCCCGACTATTACCGCTTCGCGCTGCGCGACAACCCGCCCTACTATCCGGCGGCCTACACCGCCTCGCTCTATGCAGCGCGGTTTCGCAGCTACGCCGCGGCGCTGCGCGACACGGTCCCCGGGGTGACGCTGGCCGGACCCGCGCTCGCCAACCCCGTCGATGACTTCAGCTATCTCAGGCAGCTCGTGTCCCGGGACCGGGCCAGCGTGGGGATGCTCACGGTGCACCGCTACGCGCTTTCGGCCTGCGCTCCGGCGCGCTCGGCCATGTATCCGACACTGAGCCGGCTGCTGCGCCCGTCGGCCTCGGTCGGCCTGGCCGAGACGCTGAGGCGGACCGTCGCGCTCGCCCACGCCAATCATCTGCCGGTCCGCTGGGACGAGTTCAACTCGGTGACCTGCGGCGGCACGCTCGGCGTGTCGGATTCCTTCGCCAGCGCACTGTGGGGGACCGACACGCTGTTCGCCGCGCTCGCCGTCGGCGTCGACGGCGTCAACGTCCAGATGCGCCCCACCGCCCTCAACGCCCCGTTCTATCTCGACCGCGCCGGCGTCCAGACGCGCCCGCTGCTCTACGGGATCCTGCTCTTCCTGCGCGCGCTCGGCCCCGGGGCGCGGCTCGCCCCGGTCTCCGTGGCCGAGCCGGCGAGCGCCAACCTCGCCGCCTGGGCCCTGCGCCTGGCCGGCGGCCGGCTCAACGTCGTCGCGCTCAACAAGGCCGATGCCCCTCAGACAGTCGTGCTGCGCATGCCCCGCGATGGCGCGGGCGTCGTGCAGCGGCTGCTGGCGGCGTCGATTCGCACCCGCTCCCAGGTGACGCTGGCCGGCCAGGCGATCGATGCGGCGGGCCGCTGGGCGGGGCGCCTGACGACCACGACGCCGACCTGGGCGGGCGACGGCTATCGCATCGTCCTGCCGCCGTTCAGCGGCGCGCTGATCAGCTTCGGGGGCTGACCGGCCGCGGGCCGCGCCGCGCCGCTATTGTCGCCGACCATGCGGTCGGTTCCACGATGCCCGGGACGCGTCGGCGCCGGTCGGCACGGGCGCCGGCGATGAGCGCCGGTGATGACGGCGACGCCATCGCCTACAGCGCCGCGGGCGTCGACTACGGGACCCTGGACGCCGGCAAGCGCAACGCGCTCAGCCATGCCCTGGCGACGTCGAGCGCGCTGGCTCGGCACCCCGGCGGCGAGGCGGTCGACGCATCACGGGGCGAGCCGGCCTTCGTCTTCCGCGTCGCCGGCCAGACGCTCGCCTTCGTCGTCGAGGGCCTCGGCACGAAGTCGATCATCGCGCGCCTCGTTCACGAGGAGCTCGGCGAGAACCACTTCGCCGCCGTCGCCTACGACACCGTCGCCGCGATCGTCAACGATCTCTGCTGTGTCGGCGCCGTGCCGATGGTCGTCAACGCCTACTTCGCCACGGGCTCGTCAGCCTGGTACGAGCAGGCCGAGCTCCAGGCGGCGCTGCTGGACGGCTGGCAGCGGGCGTGCACCGACGCCGGCGCGACCTGGGGCGGCGGCGAGTCCCCGTCGCTGAGCGGCCTCGTCGACGAGCGTGAGATCGAGCTGGCGGGGAGCGCGGTCGGCGCCGTTCCGGCCGGCCGGGACGCGATCCTCGGCCAGGATCTCGGCGCCGGGGATGAGATCGTGTTCGTGGCCAGCTCCGGCCTGCACGCCAACGGCGCGTCGCTGGCGCGGCTGATCGCCGACCGGCTGCCCGACCGCTATGGCACCGTGCTGCCCGGCGGCCGGCGGTTCGGGCCCGCGCTGCTGGAGCCGACCGTCGTCTATGCCCCGCTCGTCGACGCGCTCGTCCACGGCGACCTGCCGGTTCACTATCTCAGCCACATCACCGGACACGGCATGCTCAAGCTGATGCGACCGAGCCGCGAGCTCACCTATCGCATCGCCCGCCTGCCTGACGTCCCCGACGTGCTGGGGTTCCTCGTCGCGCAGGCGCGGATGGCCGACGCCGACGCCTACTCGACGTTCAACATGGGGGCCGGCTACGCCGTCTACTGCGGGCCGGGCAGCGGAGAGCAGATCGTGACGATCGCCACCGGCCTCGGGCTGACCGCGCACGTCGCGGGCGTCGTGGAGGAGGGCCCGCGCCGGGTCGTCCTGGAGGAGATCGGGGTCACCTTCGAGTCCGCGGCGATGGACCTGACGCCGTCGGGCCCGTCGGGCCCGGCCGCCCCGGCCGCCCCGGCCGCCCCGTCCGGCCTGCCGCGGCCAGCGTAGGACGCCGCCCCGTCCGGCTCGCCGCGGCCAGCGCAAGACGCGGCCGCGCCAGGCCCGCGAGAGGGCATCGACATTTTGCCCGGTATGCGGGCTTTATTCAGACATCCTCCCCGCTGACCGCCCGCTGACCGCCCGCTGACCGCCCGGTGACCGCCCGGTGACCGCCCGCTGGACCGCCCGGTGACCGCCCGGTGACCGCCCGGTGACCGCGCGCCTCCGCGCACTGGCGGCGGGGGTCAGGCCCGCTTGAGGATGAGCTCGAACTCCATCGTCGCGTGGCTGGTGACCGACACGAAGCCGCCGACGCTCGGCGCCGTCATGTCGAACTCGCCCCACGGGAAGGTGAGCGAGCCGACGGCCTGAACCTCGCTGCCGGTCAGCCGCATCTGGAGAGGAACGGTCAGGCGCCGCGCCGTGCCGTGGATGTTGAAGACGCCAGTGACCCGGGTCGCGAAGATCCCGCCGTTGACCGCGGTCGAAGGGAGGACGAGCGGGGTGGAGAGCACGAACGTCGCCTTCGGATAGGTCGCGCTCTGGATCCCGATCGTCTGGATGTGCTCGTCGCGCATCGACTCGTTGCTCTTCAGCGTCTCGACATCGACGACGAACGACGCCGCCTTGACGGTGACGACGTGTCCGGATTGGGTCAGGGTGGCCGTGCCGGTGATCTCCGATGTCCGGCCGACGGCGTCGCTCTCGGCGGGCAGGAAGGCGAGCTTCTCCCGCACGCGATAGCCCGCGATCGATCCCGGGCCGATCGTCCACTGCCCGGTGTAGCTCGTGCCGCTCGCGTCCGGCGTCGCCGCCGCGGCGGCGGCGGCCGTCGATGTCGACGATGCGGTCGTCAGCGACAGCGGAGCCGGCGACGAGGTGGGGAACAGAACGAAGTAGATGAACGCGAATCCCGCGACGATGACGACGAGCACGCCGCCGGCCAACCCCATCAGCCGCCCGCGCCTGGTGCGCGGCAGCCTCATCGCGGTTCCTGTCCCATCCGCATGCCACCAAGGTCGCCGACCGATGTAAGGACGGCGTAAGAGGTCGCTTGGCTTCGTTTTGCGGATCGGCGCCGTGCGGTTTCAGGACGAGCGGAGATCCGCCGATACGAGAAGCACCGACCCCCGCAAACGCGTCCGGGGCGCCGGTGCCCGGCGCGGGCAGGCGACCACGGTTTGTCCGAGTGCCCACAGCAGACACTCCACGTGGACATTGCGAGCGGGCGCGACCGACTCTAGCTTCGACCGCCCGCCCCGCCGCCGTAACGCCGCCGCGTCCCGTCCCGCCGAGCCCGTCTCACCCCGCCGCACCGACTCGTCCCGCACAATGAGAATGCCGAGGAAATCGCCGCTGTGAACTGGAAGCCGTCATCGATCAGGCTGAGCTCTGGACTGGCGACCGGGGTCGCGCGCCAGCGCGCGCACCGGCGTCGGCGCCGGCGGCGTGATGATCCCGAGCGCTCGCTGCTGCGCGCCGTGCGCTCGGCGGTTCTGCCGACGATGGCGCTCCCCTGCACGCTCGCGTCGCTCGGCGCGAGCCTGACCGGCGAGGGTCTCCCGCTCGCGCTCTCGGCAGCGCTCATGCTGCTCGCCGTGATCGCCAACGTCAGCTTCTGGCGCACCGTGATCGTGCTATGGCGCCGGCTTCCGCGCCGCGGGGACGACGATGGGGGATGGGGACGGGGCCCGGGCGCGGACCCGCCGAGCGGCCCCGACAGCGGTCCCGGCGTCGGCTTTGACTGGCCGAGCTTCGAGCAGCAGTTCTGGGCGTACGTGCGCGAGCGCGAGCTCGTCGCCGCCTAGTAGCGGGCTCGGGCCGCAGCCCGCCGCGTCCGGCGCCCGCCGCGTCCGTTGCCCGCCGCGTCCGGCGCCCGCCGCCCGCCGCGTCCGTCGCGTCCGGCGCGTCCGTCGCCCGCCGCCCCGCCGCGTCCGTCGCCTGCCGCGCGCCCGCCGCGCCCGCCGCGCCCGCCGCGCCCGCCGCGCCCGCCGCGCCCGCCGCGCCCGCCGCGCGGCCGCGTCCGACGCCCGCCGCGCCCGCCGTCCGCCGTGTCCGCCGCCCGCGGCCGCCCGCCATCAGCCGGCGACGCGGCGCCACAATGTGCGGATGCCGCCGCTGACGTCGTTCGCCGACCTGGCGGGCACACCCGACCCGGCTCTGGACCAGCTGGCGCTGGCGCTCGCCGCGGAGTTCCGGGACGTGGACGCCGCCGGCGCGCTCGCCGAGCTCGACGCGCTCGGCGGCGAGCTGTCGACGCTCGCAGGCCGGACCGGCGACCGCCCGGAGGCCCTGGCCGGCGCCTGCCGCACGCTGCTCGGCGTCACCCACGGCTTCACCGGCAACCGCCGCGAATACGACCATCCGGACAACTCGATGCTCGACCTCGTGCTCGCCCGGCGCCGCGGTCTGCCGATCCTCCTGTCGGTGGTCTACGTCGAGGTCGGGCGCCGAGCCGGCATCCCGCTGGCCGGCGTCGGCCTGCCGGGTCACTTCGTGGTCGGTCACTTCGGCGCCGACCCGCCGGTGCTACTTGATCCGTTCGCCGGCGGTGAACCGGTCGCCCCAGAGCTCGCCGCCGGCCCAGTGCGCCCATGGGCGTCCCCTGACATCGCGATGCGGATGCTCAACAACCTCGTCGCGGCGTTCCGGCGCCGCGGCGACCTGACCGCGGCGATTCGGGCCGCGCGGCTGCGCCTCGTGCTCCCGGTCCGCGGGTCGCTCGGCGACGCCCTGGAGGCCGAGCTCCGGGCTCTGCAGGCGCTGCTCAACTGACGCGGGTCAGCGTCGTGGGTCCTCAGCGTGAGGGCGTCGCTGTCGCTCGCGGTCGATGATGTCAGCTTGCGCCCGCCGTCCCGCGCTCGGATCCGACGCTCGCCAGCCACGCGTCCTGCAGCACCGTTCCCGCGGCCAGTGGCGGATTCTCCCGCTCACATACCGAGCGCAGGCGGCCGGCGTCGACGCGTGAGGCGTCAAGGGCGGTGGCGCTGCACTGCGCCGCGAACGATCGCGCCTTCGGCCCCCAGAAGGCCCGTCCGAACTCCGCCTTGGAGCGCCGCTCCAGGACGGCTGCCGGCAACAGGTCTCCGAACAGACCCCGCATCGCCGCTGTGCGCGTGCCGGGGCCGCCACGGCCACCGTGGGCGGCCAGCGCCGCGAGCACACGGCGGTCCATGAAGGGATGCAGGATCCGGGCGTCGTGATCGTCGGCGAAGCGATCGAAGCTCGCGGTCGCGATCGTCAGATAGCGCCGCCGGGCGTACCAGTCGATCCGGCGATCCCAGCGGACCGGCTCACTCGCCGCTTCGTCGGCGAGCGCGGCGGCGACGCGCGCGCGGGCCGGTGGCGTCAGCCAGGGGAGATCGGGAGCGTCCGCACGACGCGCGCGGGCGGCGCGCAGCCGCGCTGGGGAAACGGCCAGCAGGGCGCGCACGATCGCCCTCGGCGCGGGCGGTCCCGGCCGGGCGAGGGCGGCGCGGATGGCCGCAAAGCGCCGGCCGAACAGTCCATCCCCGTCCAGGCCGGTGATCAGGCCGCCGCCCGCCACGCGCGCCAGCAGGGGGGCCTGAGCGTGGGCGTTGGCCGGCCAGAACAGACCGCCATGCCGCAGCGCGCCCGTGGCCAGATCGCCCAGGAAGTCAAGCTCGCTGGTGATCGTGATGCGCTCCCAGTGTTCGAGCCGCAGGTGACCGGCGACGCGCTCCTGCCAGTCGGACTCCTTCGTGCTGGCGACGTCCGGGAAGCGCAGCGTCAGAGCCACCGGGGCGGGCAGGCTCTCGTCGCGCGCCACCCTGACCGCCAGGGCGAGCAACGCCGACGAGTCACGGCCACCGGAGAAGCTCACACCGCACGGCGGACGCCGCAGCGCCTCGCGGACGACCGTGGCCAGCGCAGCCCGCGGATCCAGCGTGCCGGCCGCTGGAAGTGGCTCAGCGCCGGCCTCGGCGCCGACGACCAAGCCGGTGGCGCGTTCGTCCGCCGTCAGCCGCGGGGCGGAGGCGGCGCTAGTTGAACGAGCCGTTGGCGAAGGTGAGATCAGAGGCTCCCGCGCTGGGGTGCCCACGGGTCAGGTCCGCGAAGCTGCCGAGGTCGGTCAGGGCCGGTGGCTCGTACTCGGTGTTCGCCGGCCGCAGCGCGGCCGCCCGCTCGTCGGCCGTGATCGGTGGTTCGCTCGGGTTCATGGTCATCTCGCAATCACTGGAAAGCTGAGGGCAGCGGGGGCAGGAGCGGATCGGCAGAGGCGGCCGCGGCCGCGTGCGGACGCCGGTGGCGGCGGGCTCGCGACAGGTGCTTCACGGTCAGCAGCGTGCCCGACCGAGCGGCCGGCGGATCGATCGCGGTCACCGTGCCGTCGATCTCGCTGGTCACGAACGCGTCGAGATAGGGCGGCTGACCGCTGACCATCGAGCTGTACTCCCCGATCGTCACCCCGGAGGGCGTAGCACCGACCGTCGGTGTGTTGAGTAGCTCCGGAGCTCTGCTGACCGAGATCACGCTGGCGTCGTTGTCGCCGGAGTTCGCCACGACCAGCGAGCCGTCGGCGTAGGCGAGCGCGTAGGGTGCCTTGCCGACGGCGAATTCGCCGTCCTCGCTGACCACGACGGGGGCGTCGGCGGTCGACGCGCCGATGCCGGAGATCCCGATCTGGCTGACCGCGTTGAGGCCCGCGTCGGCCACATAAGCGGTGTCGTTGACAGCGTCCCAGGCGATGTTGGCCGGACGGCTTCCGGCCGGCAGCGCGGTCTGGCCGAGCAGCAGCGGCGTCACCCCGGACACTCGTCCCGCGTCCGCGAATCCGATCAGCGAGACGGTGTCGTTGGCCGCGTCGGCAATCAGGAACACCGCGTAGTCGGTCGCGGTCTGGCTGCTGATGAAGCTGTGCGCGTAATGCCCGATGAAGGCCACGCCCGAGGGCAGGGCTCCCGCCCCGAGCGCATCCGCCGTGATGACCGGAGGCCCGGATGGCACCAGCAACGCGCTGTCCACCGAGTTGCTGCCGGGACAGGTGACGACGATCATCTGCACGCCGGATCGAACCGAGCTGAAATCGTTGGCCACGCCGACCGGCGTCGTGCATCCCGGGACGCGCAGGGCCGTGGTCGTCGCGCGGCTGTTGGATCCACCGGTGAACTGGCTGATCTCGAGCGTCGAGGCGCCGAACTCGTTCGCCGTCACCAGGGTCTCCCCGCCGGACCCGTTGAGGCCCGCGGTGACCGCATCGGGAAAGTCGAGCAGGCCGAGGAAGGGCGTCCCCGGGCTCGGAAACTCGGTCAGCGCCGGCGCGGCGAGTCCGTAGTCGCCGTTGCTGCCCGGGCCGGCGATGAAGATCCGCGAGGGGTTGGCGGGGGCGACCGTGGCGGCGGCCAGTTCGGCCGACGCGCCACTCGTCGCGGCCGTCACCTGGATGGTGTCGACGACTGGGAGTGACAGCTGCTTGCTGACCCGGTTGGTCCCGTCGGTCACCGTCGCGACGAAGCTGATGGTCTGCGGGCCGGGCGGCGCCACGGGCCGGCCGCCGCTCTCGTAGTTTCCGGTGAGCACACCATTGGTCAGCCTGATGGTGGGCGGCAGGCCGGTCTCGCTCCAGCTCAGCGCGCAGGTCGTCGCCGAGGTGGTCAGCTGATAGCTGTACGGCGTGAGCTCCTGCACGTCGGGGAGCGTGGAGGGCGAGGCGATAGTCAGCGGCGGACACGTGGCCGCTGACGACGCGGCCGGAGCCGCGAGCGCGGCGAGCGCCAGGACCCACGCCGAGGCGGCACCGCCGATGGCGATTCGGTATCTGCGTGCGGCCATGCCGACCCCTCTCCTGGTTGGTCCGATCCCGCCGATCCGCCGCCCGGGACATCTCGGACCTGTGTTTCCAATGGAGGCAAAATAGCGGAACGTACCGTCATGACGCGTAACCACGCCTGCGCCCACGCCGCGTGGCCCGGCCCGCTCGGCGCCTACGGCCTGGCGCTGGCGGGGCTCGACGGCGCGCGGGCCTGGATGCACCCCGTCCAGGCCGATGCGCCCGTGCTGCGCATCGAGGTGTCGGCGCTGCCCGCTGATCCGCCGCCACTCCGCGTCGACCCCGACGAGGCGGTCGTGGCGCTGCGCTGCGGCGGCCGCCTCTCCGTCCGCCGCGGCGAGGGCGTCGCGCGGTTCGCTCTGGCGCGGACGCCGTCGCCGGCCGAGCTCCTGCACCCGTATCTCGCCGCCGCCGCCGCGCTCGTCTGGCAGTGGGCAGGCCACGAGGCCCTGCACGCCGGCGCGTTCGCCCTCGACGGCGCGGCGGTCCTGCTGCTCGGCGCCCGGGAGTCCGGGAAGACGACGACGCTGCGACAGCTTGCCGGGGCGGGACTGCCTGTCCTCAGCGACGATCTCGCGATCGTGGTCGGCGATCACGTGCTCGCCGGACCCCGCGCGCTCGATGTCCGCCGGGCCCCGGGGGATTCCCGCGCCCCGGCGAGCGGCGCCGCCGCGATCGTGCGCTCCGGCGAGCGGTCCCGGCTGACGCTCGGCCCGGCCCCCGCGTCGCTCCCATTCGGCGCGACGGTGGTCCTGGAGTGGGGGCCGTCGGCGATCACGGCGGTGGGCGCCGCGGAGCGGCCGGCGCTGCTCGCCGGCCAGCGCTCGTTTCCGGGCCTGGCGCCGGCCGGCAGCGCGCTGCTCGATCTCGCCGCTCGCCCGATGCTGCGATTCAGGCGACCGCGTGACCCGGCGACCGCCGGGGAGGACGCGCTGGCGCTGCTGGAGCGGCTGCGGCGCCCGCCTCCGCGGACCGCGCAGCGTGCCGGCTGACCGGCAGGCGGCTCACGCCCGCCGCCCTGCCGTGTAGCCTGCGTGCCACGCATGGAACTGGATGCGTCGCCGATCACCTCGTACGTCAACCGGCCCGGGCATGCCCAGACGACCGCCGGTGCGCGCGGCGAGCGCCTCCCCGGCCGCAACTCGACCCGCCGGGCGGTCGACCGGATGTTCCTGGCGCTGCGCACCTACGAGCAGCGCGCTCAGCGCCGGGCGGCGATGCGGGCGTGGCTCGTGGCGGCCGGCACGGCGAAGCGGCGCTCGCAGATCGCGGCGCCCGACGCGACGAGCGGCTGAGCAGCGCCGCCGCGGCGGGCGGACCGGCGCCGGGATCTCGCCGGTCGGCTCCTCAGACGACGACCCGTCCACCGTCCGGAGCGTCGACGACGACCCTCGGCGCGTGCGCGCGGATGCCCTCCAGCACCGCGTCGGGGTCATCCGGGGTGATGAGCGGGCGTACCCGGCGGCCGGTATCGAGCACGAGGGCGGCGCGCTTGCGCGCGCGGTCCGGGTCGAGGCTCGCCCAGTAGCGGGGATTGGCGGTGCCCCAGATGCGGCCGGCGCCGGTCGGGGTGCCGAGCTGCACGCGGCGGACCGCACGGATGGAGGAGTACGGGATGTGCTTGCTCCCCCACGGGAAGTAGTAGCCGCGGATGACGAGCTCATCCGGCGTGCACCGGATCCAGCGATCGCGATAGTCGAGGCTCATGGGTTCTCCTCTCTGAACGGGCGACGGCGTCGCCACCTGTCGACTCTTCCTCGACACCGGGCCGCTCGTCAACCGCGCGCTGACGTGAATGTCAGGGGGTGAACGAGCGGGAACGGCTAGCGCGCGTCCCACTGAAACCAGCGGATCCCGATCCCGGCGCAGACGACGATGTAGCCACAGCACGCCACCAGCGACAGCGTGTCACGGCTGTACCACGCCGACAGGTTGAGCACGCCGGCGAACAGGGTCATCACGCTTCCCACCGGGCTCCAGCGCGCCACCGAGGCCCAGAAGCTGCCGAGCGCTCCGCTCTGCCCGAGGGTGCCGAGCAGAATGAGGATGGCGAACAGGACCCGGGCGACGGCCTGCACGGTGTCAGCGGATTTGACGAGTCCGACGAGGGCTTGGCCGATGCTCAGAAAGACGGCGCCTGCGAGCAGCGAGACGAGAAGGACGAGGACGTACTGCTCGACCGAGGGTGAGACGTGATGGATCCGGGTGCCGACGATCGTCACGACCAGCGCGATGATCAGATTGGCGACCGATTGCATCCCCAGGCGGCTCGCCATGATCGTCCAGGTCGGGGCGGGGGTCACGCGCAGGCGCTGGAAGACGCCCTTCTCCCGGTCCCTGGCCATCGTCAGCGCGTATCCCATGATCGACGTCGCGGTCAGGCCGTAGGCGATCGCCAGGCCGATGATGAACGTCGCGCCGCCGAACTTGTCGGTTGCCTTGTTCCCGGTCGTGCTGATCAGCAGAAAGATCGGCAACAGCATGCTGACGACGAGGGCGCGGCGATGCTTGGAGAAGACGACGAGATCAGCTCTGAACAGCGACGTGAAGACGAGCTTGAGCGTCGGTTGCGCGGTCGACGGCGCGCTATCCACGGATCTCGCTCCCGGTCAGCCCGATGAAGACATCCTCCAGGGTGACCTCGCCGTGGGCCACCTCGCGCACGCGGGGATCGTTGCGATGCTTCTCGATCAGATCCTGAGGGGTCTCGGTCGTCAGCAGTGCGCCGTGGTCGATGATCGCCACCCGATCGCACACCGACTGAGCTTCCTCCATCGAGTGCGTCGTCAGCAGGATGCTGCCCCCGGCCTGGCGCAGTTGCTCGATCTGTCCCCAGAGATAGCGGCGTGATTGGGGATCGAGGCCGGCGGTCGGCTCGTCGAGCAGCAGCAGCTCGGGCTCGTGCACGACCGCGACATACAGCGACAGGCGTTGCTGCTGGCCGCCGGACAGTTGCTTGAACGGCTTGTCGGCTTCTGTCTCCAGTCCGATCTCCCGCAGCCCGCTGGTTATCTGCGCGGTGGAGAGGACAACGCCGTACAGGCCCGCGTACAACCGCACGATCTGCCGGATCGTCAGCTCCGCCTGAAAGCTCGTCGCCTGCAGTGCAACGCCCATCCGCGCCTTGGCCTGTGCGGGATGGCGCCGGATGTCCAGGCCGTCGAGGACGACCGTCCCCGAGCGGGGCTTGATCAGGCTCTCGATCGCGCTCAGCGTGCTCGTCTTCCCGGCGCCGTTGGGGCCGAGCAGGCCGAAGATCTCCCCGCGGTCGATCTGAAAGCTCACCCCGGCGACGGCGACCTTCGGCCCGTAGGCCACCGAGAGGTCCGAGACATCCAGCACCACCGCGGCGTCGCCGGCCGCGCGACTCCGCGCCGGCGTCGGCGCGACCGCGGCCGGAGACTCGACCGTCGGCGCGGCGACCGGCCGGCCCGACGCCTGGGGGGCCAACACGAGCGAGCCGTCGTCGCGCTCCTCGACGATGACGTACGTGCCGGCGTGCTCGCCGCGAATCACCCGCACGGCTTCGTCCACGCGCCGAACGCTAGCGCCTTGACCGGCGCCGTGCCCCGGTCTCTCGCCGGTCCATGATCGATAACCTGTCCGCGCCCCGCGAGAGGAGAGACAGATGACCGGCCTCGAGGCGCGCGATCGCGCCGAGATCTTTGTTGAGCATGCACAGGCGGAGGTGCTCGTCGATCTCGGCGAGGTCCGGATGAATCACGTCATCGCCGGCGAGCCCGACCGGCCGGCGCTGCTGCTCATCCCCGCCCAGACCGAGTCGTGGTGGGGGTATGAGCCGTCGATCCCGCTGCTCGCCGAGCGTTTCCAGGTGTTCGTCGTCGACCTGCGCGGCCAGGGCCGATCCACCTGGACGCCGGGCCGGTACACCCTGGACAACATGGGCAACGACCTCGTGCGCTTCCTCGAGCTCGTCATCGGGCGCCCGGCGATCGTCAGCGGCAACTCGTCGGGTGGGGTGCTGGCGGCGTGGCTGGCCGCATATGCCAAGCCCGGACAGGTTCGCGCTGCCGTCTGTGAGGATCCGCCGCTGTTCGCCTCCGAGACCAGCCCGGCGTGCGGACAGTCGATCCGCCAGTCGATCGGTCCGCTGTTCGGGGTCGTCCACAAGTACCTGGGCGATCAATGGTCGATCGGCGACTGGGCCGGAATGCAGGCCGCGACCCCGCGGGAGCTGTCGATTCCCGTGCTGACCGCGCTCGGCCGGATGGGGATCGGTGGGCCTCCCGGTCAGCCCCCGCCCGCCGAGCCGCCCCAGAACATGAAGGAGTACGACCCCGAATGGGCCGGTTCGTTCTGGAGCGGCCGCGCGGGCGCGGGCTGCGATCACGCGCGGATGCTCGCCGCCGCCAAGGTCCCGATCCTGCTCACCCATCATTTTCGTCAGGTCGATCCCGCGACGGGAGTGCTGATGGGCGCGGTGTCCGACCAGCAGGTCGCTCATGCCGGTGAGCTCGTGCGGGCCGCCGGGCAGCGTTTCGACGTCGTCGATCTCCCTGAGATGGCGCACTCCATGCATGTCGTCGACCCGCAGCGGTTCACATCGACGATCGTCGACTGGGCGGCATCGCTGTAGCGGTCGTTCCCGTCCGGTCTCGGTGTGAGAGTTGCCAGCGGGACGGCCGCCGGTGCTCAATCCCGGACCGCACGACCCGATTACCGGGGTGCCACCCCCAACGAGACGTCCGTCATGACCGTCAGCAGCATCTCAACCGGTGGCGCGGGATCCGATTCCGGCTCGGCGTACACCTCGGGCTCGGCCGGCGGCATCGACATCACCGCCTGAGCGACCCCCTGCTCGCGCTCCGCTCGTCGCGCTTCCCCCGTGGAGCGCGACGACGGCGACGTCAGCCGCTGACGATCGCGACGTGAACGGCGCCGGCCTCGGTTGTCGGTCGAGGTCACGAGCGCGCACGCGGGCGCGGTGACGGATCGCCGGCGGCTCAGCGCGCCCGTCGGGCGAGATAGACCGAGGTCGCGATCGGGGCGAGCACGAGGACGATCAACACCACAACGCCGAGAACGTCTGACGTGTTGCTCTGTCCGGCGACGCTCCGGCAATGCATCGGGCCGCCCGCGACCCCTGAGCAGATCTCCTTGGAGGCGCCACCGAGCGCGAACAGTCCGATCAGCACGCCGGCCGCCAGCCCGCCGGGGACGACGAGCGTGCCGATCAGCTTGTCCCGGGCGTTCCACGCGCGCGAGCTCCACAGCAGGACCACGCCGACCAGCCAGCCGACCCCGAAGATGAAGCCGCCGAGCAGCAGCAGGATGATCGCGGCCCACTCTCGAGCTCCGCGGCGATCCGGGAGCTCGTCGGATTCCGGCAGCTCGGCCGCGATGATCGCCTCGGGCTCGCCGAGCTTGTCGAGCACGGTGAGCGCCTCCGCGTCGGACGCGGCCGGGTCGATCGCCTCCGACAGATGGGCCTCGATCTCGGCGAGCAATTCGTTCCGCCGCCCAGCCGGGAGGCCGCGTCCGGCGCGGCGCAGCCGCCGCAGATACTCGGCGGCGAGCGGGTGGAGGGTGTCGATCGTCATCGGGCTCCTCCGTGTCCGAGCACGGTGTCGACCGAGTCCCGGAATCGGGTCCACTCGGTCGCGAAGGCACCGAGCGCCGCCTGGCCGTCGGGGGTGAGGCGGTAGTAGCGCCGCGGAGGCCCGGACGGCGATTCACGCCAGGTCGTGTCCACCGCGCCCTCGCGACGCAGCCGGCCGAGCAGCGGATAGAGGGTTCCCTCCGTGGTCACGAGGCCGTCGGCGTCGCCGAGCGCGCGGACGAGCTCGTAGCTGTCGCGCTCGCCGTCGCGCAGGAGCGCGAGCACGCAGAACTCGAGCACGCCGCGTCGGAGCTGTGAGATGCCGCTCTCTCGTGCTCTTGCTGCCATGCAAAGCAAGGTAGCAGGTGGTGCCAATTGCCCGCCGGAGAGCGAACGCTCTCAGATCAGGGACTGAGCGGGCACTGCCCGCAGCGTGAGGACAGCTCGATCCCGGCGGCCAACGACAAGCCGGGGCTCGTCGCGCTCATCGCGCGGGCCGGTTGATCAGGTCGCCTGCGGGTTGTAGTCCAGCGCGTCGTAGGGGAGATCCGGGTGCTTGCCCGGCCGGTCGAGCGCGTAGCTGCGCAGCTTGCCGGTCTCCTGGTCGAACGCGACCGCGTGGGTGACCGTGAACCGGCGCGACGGTCCGGTGTGGTCGACGAGATCCCGAAGCCGGCGGGAGACATAGGCCATCGCGCTCATCGTGCGCGCCCGGCTCGCGAACAGCTCCTGGCCGACGAACAGGGCGTTGTCGGTCAGCGCCTCGCCGAGAGCTCCCGGAAGCGCCGCGAACGCGGCCGCGTCCTGGCTCGCGTGGGTGGCGAGCTCGTGCGTGGCGCGGTCGAGGATCGCCAGACGCGTCGCGAAGCCGTAGAAGACCTGGTGCAGGGCGTCCGGCCGTTCCTCCACGGGCAGGCCCTTGAGGTAGTCGTCGAGCGTGTCGATGAGCGACGGAGCGCTCGGCTGGGCGGATGGCATGGGCGTTGAGTCTGCGCAGGCGGCGTGCCGCTGTCAAGAACGGCACGGTCTTCCAGCGTGGCGATCCGGAGGTGCTGACCTCCACCGATGGCGATCGCGGGCTCAGCCCCGGGGAGATCCGGAGCGATCGACAGAGAGGTACCAGATGCCGCCTCCGAGATTGAGCGCCCCGATGACGAGGAAGAAGGCCGCCCAACCATCGGCGCCGTAGGCGAGGCAGATGACGCCCGCCGTGGCTGCGACCGTGCCGCCGACGATCCGCAGGATCCCGTAGGTACGGAGGTGCCGGTACTCCCACGGATTGATCAGGCGTTGCATGCCGGTTCGTGGGGGGATCGCCCACCACGCGCGCAGACCCCTCGGAGCGGTGCTGTGATCGGATGCGCTCATCGGATGCCTCCTGCGGGGTGGGCCCTGGCCTCGACCACCCAGTCTCCTACATCGCGGCCGCGTCGGTCGCCGGCGAGCGCCGACGAGCGACAGCGGGCGCGACGGCGATCATGGCGAGTGTGAGGACGCACAGCGCGAGCAGCTCCGGATAGTCGCCGTACCCGCGGAAGCGGAACACGACATGGTCTGTGCCCGCGGGGATGTCGACGCCGACGAGCGCCGGCGCGACCATCCGGGTCGGTCGCGGCCGGCCGTTGACGGTCGCGGTCCACCCGGGATCATAGGAGGCGCTGAGCACCGCGACCCCGGGACGCCGCATCGACACCGTCGCCGAGGCCACGCCGTCGTCGAGGTCGGCGCTCTGCGTGCGGACCGCGCCGGTGGAGGATTGGCTGCGCACCGTCGGTAGGTGGTAATCGCCGCCGCCGTCGGACCCGTATCTGACGCCGAGGTAGGCGTCGTGGGCGGCCAGCCCGGAGCGCAGCAGTGCGGCGCTGCGGGCGCCGACATCCGTCCGGTTCGCAGCGAGCTCGCCGACGATCCGGCCGGCCAGGACGTAGCCGGTGTCGTGGATCGTCCAGAGCGAGTAGCGGCCGGCTCGGAGCATGAGCTGGGCGGGGACCGGAGGCCCGGAGCCGGTGGGCAGGATGAGATAGCGGATCCCGAACAGCCGGTAGTCGGACGGGTCGCGGTCGTCGAAGTCATCCTCGGGGTCGGTCATCAGCGAGGCGGTGCGCAGGGTGTAGCCGACCTCGTCGACGTCCCGGCTCTCCAGGTACTTGAAGACCGGGACGGCGCCGACGGTGAAGTCCTGACCCCAGTTGGACGGCATTCCGGCGTACGTCCGTCCGCCGCCGGTGCGCGTGATCACCGCGACGAGGCGATCGACCTGGGCGCCCTCGGTGTTGTCCGCGCGGCGCTGGGTCGTGATCGCGGCGGCGTCGTGGCGGTCATAGGCGCCGAGTGAGAGCCATGCGGGGGCGAGCACCACGACGCCGGCCGCGAGCGCGGCCGCCGGAGACAGGCCGGGCGGCCACCGCGGGATCCGCGCTGACAGCAGCGCAACGCCTCCGGTCGCCAGCCACGCCGCCCCGCGGCCGGCGAGCAGCAGCGCGGCGAGCTGCACGCCCATCATGAAACGGCGGAAGAAGAGGTCGGCGTGCCCCGGGACGAGGTCGACGAGCGACCCGAACGTCGTGCGACCGAACGCGAACAGCAGGCAGACCGCGAGCGCGACCAGCAGGGCGCGGGCGTCGGCATCCGCGGACCACGCCAGCCACGCCGACCCGAACCCGATCGCCGCGCACACCGTCAGCACGGGCAGCCGGCCATGGTCGAGCAGCTGTCCGGAGATCAGCCAATCGAGCACGCGACGCGCGCCGTAGCCGTTGACCAGCCCGGTGCCCTGAAACGGCTCGTTGACCGCCGCCCAGCGCCGCTGTGAGATGAGCGGGACGATCACCCACGCCGCCGCCAGCAGCGAGCCGCCGAGGAGGACCGCCGCTCGACGCAGGTGGGCGAGAAGCGGCCGTCCGGCGACCAGCGGCCATACGAGCAGCACCGACAGCGCCAGATACCCGGTCTCGAAGTGCAGCGCGACGGTCAGCGCCGTCAGCACGACCGCTCGCAGGTAGCCGCGTCCGTCGCGGATCGCTCGCCAGCTGTAGCCCCAGGCCAGCGGCAGCGACCACGACGCCCACAGCTGCGTCCAGACGCCGAACCCCGTCCATACGTAGGCGTGCTGCTCATAGCCCACGCCGGTCATGCTCACGACGAACGGGGCCATCGCGCCCGCGGCGGCCGCCGCCGGCCGTCTCGCCCCGAACGCCCGGGCCGACAGGTAGACACTGATCGGCCACGATGACAACAGCAGATACAGCGACCATCGAAACGCCACGTCGGGCCCGGTCACCAGCCCGACCAGCCCCGTCAGGATCGCCGGCAGGCTCTGATAGTGCAGAAACTGCGGCGACCCCTCCCCGAGGAACGGGAACCAGCTCGTCAGCGGCAGGTGCCCGGCGCGCAACTGCGCCGTCGCGAAGCGCACCATCTGCTCGTGCAGCGAGCTGTCGTCGAGGTAGGCGACCCCGATCGTCAGCGCGCGCAGGCTGACGAGGTTCCAGCCGACCGCCGCGGCGACGAGCAGCCACGCCCACCACGCAGCGGTCCGGCCCCCGCCATCACCCGGGGGCCGGACCGCCGATCTCGCCATCACCCTCGCTGACCCGGTGCCCGCCCGCCCGGCGACGGCGGCCGTCACATCATCAGCTGGCGCCCGTATTGCCCGTGTTTCCCGTGCCGGGTCCCGTGTCACCGATCGGGGCGACCGTGCAGCGGTCGAGGTGGAAGACGCCCTCGGCGGTGTTGCCCGCCGACTGGCCCGCGGCGATGACCTCCGTGCCCTTCGAGCCGACGAGAACCTTCACCGCCGGGTCCGGCTGGCCCGCGCCCGGCCCCGGTGTACACGTGACCGGGCCACCGACCGATGCGGCCCCGCTCGCCATGTAGATCGTGATCTGCTCGTGAGTCCCCATCGCGGCGAGCTGGCGGTTCGCGCCGGCAAGACCCTGAGCGTAGTTCAGCGTCACCAACACCGAGCCATCGCCCTCCCGCGTGATCGCGAACGCCGGCGCAGCCGTCGACCCGCCCAGGGCGAGCACGAGCGCCGCGGCGACGCCCGCCAGCCCGAGCGTGCTGCCCGCCAGAACGCGCGGCCGCGGGCGATGAGCCCGACCCGGCTCGGGTCGATCGGCCTCCGCGAGCGTCGGGCCGTGCTCTCGAACGAGTTCGCGCCATAGGTTGTCCGTGAACTTACTCATTGCCATGGTGCTCCTTTCTCAGCCGGGACCTCGCCCGGGACAAGCGCTTTCGAAATGCGACGCGGGAGACGCCAAGGGCGAGCGCCGCCTCCTTCGGGGTGAGCTCCTCCAGATCGACGAGCTCGATCGCCGCGCGCTCGAGCGCCGGCAGCTGCTCGCAGCGCCGTAGCAGCACGGCGCCGTCCCGCTCAGCGTCGATCCGCTGGGCGAGCTCGTCCATCTCGTCCTCCTCGAGCGGCCGGTGGCCGCCCAGCCGGGTGACCGCGTCGCGCCCGCCCGCCGACTGCTCGCAGTGGCGGGCGAAGACGCGCGTGGCGATGCCGAACAGCCAGGCCCGATCCGATCCCCGGCGGGGGTCGAAGCCGGAGAAGCCGTCCACGGCTCGGACGAACGTCTCGGAGGTGAGGTCGGCGACCGTCTGCGGGTCGCGGCACCGGCGCGCGAAGTAGCCCATGAGAACGTCGACGTTGCGCAGGTACACCTGCTCGAACTCCTCGAGCGCGGACCTCGGCGGCCGCCCGCTCGACCGTGCCCTCACCGCGACGGGTCTCGCCCGCATCGTGTTGACCGCTGTTTCTGCCTCATTGCTCATGTCTCTAGTTGCGTTCCTCGCCGCCGGCTGTGACATCGCCGTCGGGCGACGCGCCGGCCGCCCGTGCCCCAGCGGCCGGACGCGGTGTCCGGCTCGCTGCTACGCGGCGCGCAGGGTTGTCTGGGCGCCGCGCGCACCTGGAGTGAGCGCAGACGGGCTGCGGCCACCGGCCGGCGGGGGTCTGCCGCCGGGACCGTCCGGATGAACGTCGCTGGCGCGCCTGCGCGCCCGGCCCGGCCGGCCGCGGGCGGCGACCGGTGAGGCGGGCGGCGCATGGGTCGGACTGACGCCGGGTCTGCTTGGCGGCGTGACGGACGCGCAGCGTCACCTCGGCGGGCCGCGCGGCGGCCGAGGCGAGCGCCAGGCTGATCGGGTGAGCGGTCCGAGCCGGACCGCTGAGATCGACGATCCCGATCACCTCGCCGGTGGCCGGATCATGGATGGGAGCGGCTGAGCACCACCACAGGTGCTGCTCAGGGAGGAGGTGCTCGGCGGAGACGATCTGCACGGGGTGATCGATCGCCGGCGCCGTTCCGATCGGGTTTGTCCCGGCGCTGTCCTCGGTCCAGTCGATGACCCCGCTCGGCGGCGACATCCCGCGGGCCTGCACCACGTCGTCACCGCCGATCGCCTGGCGTTGGGTGGAGACGATCGGGGTCGATCCCGGCTGATGACATTCGTCGCCAGGAGTCGTCGATGACCGGCCCGATCTCGCCGACGGCCTCGCCGCCCAGCGCGGCCGTCCAGGAGCGCTTGAGCACGCGGGCCCGCGCACGCAGATCGGTCGTCGAACGAACCGCCAGGAACTCGTCGTGCACTGTCATACTCCCGCAGATCGCGCGGATGGGCGGCCTGGTCGTGACTATTCGCCGGCGCCGCCGTCGAGCCGAGGGTGCGCCGCTCGACGGTCGCAAGGAGGTTGCACGGCGTTTGGCGGTGCTCGCGTCCGGCCCCACACCGGCGCCGGCGACGGAGTCCGAACGAGGAGAGGATCGAGGATGACGGCAACGAGGATCGAGGCGCAGACGGCGGCGGAGACGGTGTCGAACTGGCTCGAGGAGTTCAACGCGGCGCTGGCCGCGGGCGATGCCAACGCGGCCGCCGAACTGTTCGCCACGACGAGCTTCTGGCGCGACCTGGTCGCGCTGACCTGGAACCTGACGACGGTCGAGGGCCGCGAGGGGGTGCGTGACCTGCTTGAGCACACGCTCGCGAGCGCCCGGCCGCGGGACTTCCGCGCTGCGGAGGAGCCGACCGAGGCCGGCGGCGTGACCGAGAGCTGGATCGAGTTCGAGACCGAGACCGGCCGCGGTCGTGGGCATCTGCGGCTCAGGGACGGGCTGGCCTGGACGCTGCTGACCACGCTGTATGAGCTCAAGGGTCACGAGGAGCCGCGCGGTGGCTCGCGTCCGATGGGCGCCGAGCACGGCGTTCAGCCCGGGCGCCGCACGTGGTCCGAGCGCCGCCGGGACGAGGCCGCCGAGCTGGGCTACAGCCGTCAGCCCGAGGTGCTCATCATCGGCGGCGGTCAGGGCGGTATCGCGCTCGCGGCGCGCCTGCGCCAGCTCGATGTCCCGACGATCGTCGTCGATCGCCACGCCCGTCCGGGCGATCAGTGGCGAGGGCGCTACAAGTCGCTCTGCCTGCACGACCCGGTGTGGTACGACCACCTGCCCTACATCAAGTTCCCCGAGAACTGGCCCGTGTTCTCGCCCAAGGACAAGATCGCCGACTGGCTGGAGATGTACGCGCGCGTCATGGAGCTCAACTACTGGGGTTCGACGGAGGCGATCTCGGCCGACTATGACGAGGCCTCCGGGGAGTGGGACGTGCACCTGCGACGCGACGGCGCGGATCTGCGAGTGAGGCCCAGGCAACTCGTGCTGGCCACGGGCATGTCGGGTAAGGCCAATCGGCCGTCGTTCCCCGGCCAGGACGTGTTCAGCGGCGAGCAGCAGCATTCGTCCGAGCATCCCGGCCCCGACGCCTACGCCGGCCGGCAGGTGGTGGTGGTCGGCTCCAACAACTCGGCGTTCGACATCTGCGGGGCGCTCTACGAGGTCGGGGCCGACGTGACCATGGTCCAGCGCTCCTCCACCCATATCGTGCGCTCGAGCACGCTGATGGACATCGGCCTCGCCGCGCTCTACTCCGAGGAGGCGGTGGCCGCCGGGGTCACCACCGAGAAGGCGGATCTCATCTTCGCCTCGCTCCCCTATCGGATCATGCACGAGTTCCAGATCCCGCTCTATGACCAGATGCGCGAGCGCGACGCCGACTACTACGAGCGGCTGGAGAACGCCGGCTTCGAGCTCGACTGGGGCGAGGACGGTTCGGGGCTGTTCATGAAGTATCTGCGGCGTGGCTCGGGCTATTACATCGACGTCGGCGCGGCCGAGCTCGTCGCCGACGGCAAGGTGAAGCTCGCCCACGGCCAGGTCGACCACCTCACGCAGGACGCGGTGATCCTCGAGGACGGGACCGAGCTGCCGGCCGATCTCGTCGTCTACGCCACCGGCTACGGGTCGATGAACGGCTGGGCGGCCGACCTCATCTCCCAGGAGGTCGCCGACCGCGTGGGCAAGGTCTGGGGGCTGGGCTCGGACACCGCCAAGGATCCCGGCCCCTGGGAGGGCGAGCAGCGCAACATGTGGAAGCCGACGCAGGTCCCGGCGCTGTGGTTCCACGGCGGCAACCTGCATCAGTCCCGCCATTACTCTCTGTACCTCGCACTGCAGCTCAAGGCCCGCGCCGTGGGGATCCCCACTCCGGTCTACGGCCTGCAGTCCGTTCATCACACGAGCTGACCGACCGTCCCGACACAACCGGCCGGAAAGGAGAGAGCCTGACCCGCGGAGCGACCCAGGGCCGCTGATCCCTCGCGCGACACGCCGCCGTGGATCCGGACCTCTCGGCCGCAGGGTGCCTCCGTGATGGCGTGAGCCCACATCGGCGATCATCCGCGCCATGGTCGGTCGGCCGCATCACCGCAACTCACCGCCACGCGTACTCCCGGTGCCCGCCGATGTTTGACGCTCCGCTCTGGCACGACTACTTCGTGATGGTCGGCGGCGGGGCGGCCGCCTTGACGGGCCTCGTGTTCGTTGCGATGTCGCTGCACCTCTCGGACATCTCCGCCGATCCGACGCACCGCCATCGCGCCCGTACGATTCTCATCGCGCTCACGACGATCTTCATCCGCTGCGGTCTCGTGCTGATGGGTGGCCAGACCGCGCGGGCCGTGGGCGCCGAAATCGTCGTTGTCGTCGTCGGCGCCGAGGTCGTGGTGTTCCGAAGTCTCACCCGGGCGCTCAGCGGCAGCGGAGAGGCACAGCACGGCGTCCTGTCCCGAACGCTCGGCTACGGGGCGTGCCTGGTCATCGAGCAGGCCGGTGGTGTGATCCTGCTCCTCAGACACACGTGGGGCCTGTACGCGATCGGGGTGGGAATGATGGCGTCGTTCCTGTTCATCGTGTCCGGGGCGTGGCTGCTGCTCGTCGGCGTCGAGTCGCCGGCCGGGCGACCGAGCGGTTCGTGACAATCGCCGCCGCCCCGCTCGGGGCCGTCCACGACCCCTGAACGGGGCCGGTACGTAGTTTCCACGGATTGAGGGCCGCCATGGACCAGCGCTCTTGCCATCGGGTCGGCGGAGACTTTAGGCTCGCCGCATGTCCGGGCAACGAGTCCGCGATCAGCTGTCCGCCGTCCCTGACGGAGCCATGCCGTGAACCTGGCCGTGTGGGTCGAGCGTCACGGTCGGCTCCGGCCCGAGGACCCGGCGCTCGCCGACGGAGAGCGCGTCCACGCGAGCTGGGCCACATTCGCCGCGCGGACGGCTGCTGTGGCGGGCGGCCTGCGTGACACATTCGACCTCTCGCCCGGCGACCGGGTCGCGATCGTGATGCGCAACCGGCCGGAGTACGTCGAGGCGCTGTATGCGACATGGCATGCGGGTCTCGTCGCCGTGCCGGTCAATGCTCGCCTGCACCGCGACGAGATCGCCTACATCCTGGAGCACAGCGAGACGGCCGTCGTCCTGACCGATCCCGGGCACGTCGACGACGTCGAGCCTCTCGTCGGCATGATCGCTTCGTTGCAGGCGATGGTCGTCGTGCCGGGCGACCACTGGGATCGGTTGACGGCGACGCCGCCGGCGCCGCTCGTCGACCGCCGGCCGGATGACCCGGCCTGGCTCTTCTACACGAGCGGCACGACCGGACGGCCCAAGGGCGCCACGCTCACGAACCGCAATCTGCTCGCGGCGAGCCTCAGCTATTACGCGGACATCGACCAGGTGAGGTCGCAGGACTCCGTCGTCTACGCCGCACCGCTGTCCCACGGCGCCGGCCTGTACGGGCTGCCCCACGTGGCCCGAGGAGCGGTCAACGTCATCCCGCATGGCGGCGCGGCCGACGGTGCGGAGATCGCCCGCCTGCTGCGCCGCTGGTCAGGGGTGTCGTTCTTCGCCGCTCCGACGATGGTGAAGCGGCTGGCGGACGACCCGGCGTTGGCCGCGGCTGACCTGTCCTCCCTGAAGACCATCATCTATGGCGGCGCACCCATGTACCTGGCCGACCTCGTGGACGCCCTCGAGGTCTTCGGTCCCCGGCTGGCCCAGATCTACGGGCAGGGGGAGACTCCGATGACGATCACCGGCCTGTCGAAGGACGACCACGCCCATCGCGACGATCCCGGCTGGCGTGACCGCCTGCAGAGCGTCGGGGTCGCGCGCACAGCCGTCGAGGTCGGCGTCGTGGACGGCGACGACCGCCCCCTCCCGATCGGCGAGACGGGTGAGGTGGTGGTTCGGGGCGACGTGGTGATGGCCGGCTACTGGAAGCAGCCCGACGAGACGGCCGAGGCGCTGCGAGGAGGTTGGCTGCACACCGGTGACCTCGGCAGCTTCGACGCTCAGGGCTACCTCACGCTGCGCGACCGGTCACGGGACCTGATCATCAGCGGGGGGATGAACATCTATCCCCGAGAGGTCGAGGAGGCGCTGCTCCACCACCCCGGGGTGCGGGCCGTGGCTGTGGTCGGCCGGCCTGATCCGGAGTGGGGAGAGACGGTGGTGGCGTTCGTGGTGCCCGCCGACGGCGCCGCTCCTCCGCCGGTCGATGACCTGGACCGGGCGTGCCTCGAGCGCATCGCGCGATACAAGCGTCCGAAGGACTATCGCTTCCCAGAGGCCCTCCCGACCAACAACTACGGCAAGGTCGTCAAGCGGGAGCTGCGAGACCAGCTGCGGCTTGAAGCAGACGACGGAGGGCCGCACCGATGACGATCGCGAGCACGGACAGGCTTGGCGACAGTGCCCGCCGGTGAACTCCGCGAACGCTGTCGCAAGGCCCCTTACGGCTCTGCCCGCTTCATGAGGTGGGCCTGGACAAACCGTCCCTACCCAACCGACGCACGCCGAGGAGGTCATTGCACATGAAGCTCGCTCTCTACCTGCCCAACTTCCGGGACAAGGTCACCGTCAAGGAACTCGAGGATCTCACCAGCCTGGCCGAGGAGCTCGACTTCGATTCCGTCTGGACACTCGATCGGGTCGTCGTTCCTGAGGCATCCGATCGGGGGGAGCTGCAGTATTCGTTCGGCATGATGGACGAGTTCCCCAAGCAGTTGCCGGTGTCCTCCCGCGGAGAGTGGTATCAGGGTTGGCCGCTGATCCCGTGGCTTGCCGCCAAGACGCAGAAGGTGCGGATCGGCATGAGCATCACCGACACGCCGTACCGCGCGCCGGGCGTGCTGGCCTCGGAGATCGCGACGATCGACCACCTGTGCAACGGCCGCGTCAACGTGGGGGTCGGCGCCGGGTGGATGCCTGAGGAGTTCGCCGCCGCGAGCGCGACGCACATCTTCCCCAAGCGGCACAAGCACGTGCGGGAGACGATCGAGGTCATGCAGGGCATCTGGACGAACGACCTGTTCGAGTATCACGGCGAGTTCGCCGACTTCGAGCCGTGCGGGTTCGGGGCAAAGCCACTCCAGGCACCTCACCCTCCGATCTATTTCAGCGGGCTCAAGGACCCCAAGCGCGCCGCCAACCGGGTGTCCAAGTACAGCCTGGCGGGCTGGATCGGCATCCAGGACACCCCCGAGGAGCTGCACAGATGGCGGGGTGAGATCTCGCGGGAGCTCGAGGCGTTGGGCAAATCGATTGACGACATTGACATCTGCAGCATGATCTGGTTCGTCATCACCGACGAGAAGACCGACCAGACACCGCGGGGAAAGGCCACCAACCTGCTCGCGGGCACGGCGGAGCAGATCACCGAGACGCTCAAGCGCTACGCGGAGGCCGGGTTGACGATGCCGCTGCTGTGGCCGCCGTTCCAGGACGTGCCGGTCGCCAAGACGCTGGACGACCTCAGGCGTCTCACGGAGGAGATCATGCCGGCGGTCGCCGCGTCATAACGCGAGCATCCCGCTCCATCGTCTGATGACGCCTCCCGCGGCCGATCGGCCGTGCGCGCTGCTCGGCCGGGCAGCGCGCCGGGCGGGCGGCGTGAGCCGGGCGGGCGGCGGAAGCCGGCCGACGGCCGAGGACCGCTCTAGCTCGACACGTTCACCGGCCCGAAGGCATCGAGCACGCGCTCGGCGTAGGCGAGCGCCGCGCCCGGTTCGACCGTCCCCGAGTTGACTCGGCGCGACAGATTGAGATCGAGGAAGACCTCCGTGACGCCCTGCGCGCCCAGCGCGACGAGGTCGTTGAGTACCTGTTCACGCGTACCGTGGAGTGGCCGGCGCGGCGCCGTGGGATCGTCGTCGACGAGGTCGACGACTCCGCGCACGACGATCCGCAGGGCCGCCGGGTCGCGGCCCGCCTCGCGCGCGCCGTCGCGCACCGTCTCTATCGCCTGACCGATGCTCGTGAGATCCTGCTGACTGCTGGCGATCCACCCCTGGGCGAGCCGCCCGGCGCGGCGCAGTGCCGGCGCGGCAGCGCCGCCCAGCAGCACCGGGGGGTGCGGTCGCTGCACGGGCGGCGGGGCCTGGTGCGAGCGCGGCACGGTGTAGAACTCGCCGGCGAATTCGACCGGGTCCTGGGTCCAGAGCGCGTGCAGGCAGCGCAGGTACTCGTCCATCCGCTCGCCCCGCCGGTCGTACGGCACGCCGGCGGCGGCGTACTCCTGCGGCAGCCAGCCCATGCCGAGACCCACCGTGAGCCGACCGCCCGACAGCACATCCAGCGACGTCAGTGTCTTCGCGAGCAATGCGGGAGCGGTGAAGGGCGCGCAGACGGTCGCCGTTCCCAGGCCGATTCGATCGGTGTACGCCGCGACGTGCGCGAGCGGGACGATCGGGTCGAGCACCGACTGGTGTGACGGGCCGAGCGTGCCCCCCGCGGGGTCGAGCACGCGCTGAAAGGTCCACAGCGATGCGTACCCCAGCTCCTCGGCTCGGCGAGCGCTGCGGCGAATCGTGGCCGGCGTCGCCCAGACCCCGGAGACCGGGAGCCCGAACCCGAGCAGGGGAAGATCACGTGACATGTGACGGCAGTCTGCCGTGCCGGAGTGACACATGCTCATCCGGGGAGCACGGCCCGTGACCTGGGGCCCGGTCACATGGGGTGGTCGGTCAGGCGGCGGGCTCGGTGGCCGGTGGAGCCGGCGATGCGCCGGGCGGCTGGGCGGTCCGAAGTCGGGGGTCGACCATGGTTCGTGCTGCGTCGATGTCGTTGACAGCGCGCGCGCTGGCGACGCCGAGGAGAGCGATGGCCGCGGCGACGAGGAAGGTGATGCGGTAGGCGGCGAGGTTGGGAGCCAGGTGCCCCGCGACGTCGTGCAGCGGTCCGACGATGACGATCGAGGTGGTGAGCAGGGCGACACCGATCGCGCCGCCGAGCTGGCGGCTGGCGTTGTACAGCGTCGACGCGCGACCGGTGTCGGCCGGCGAGATCGTCGCAAAGGACGCGGCCTGAGCGGGAACGAACACCTGGGCCATCGAGAGACCGACACAGAACAGGATCAGTCGCGCCCACCACAGGCTGGTGTGGGCTCCCATCAACGCCAGCAGGGCGATGAAGAGCGCGACGCCGAGCAGCCCGAACGTCAGGTGCCGGCGTGGTCCCAGCCGCCAGTAGATGACGCGGCTGGACAGCTGGGAGCCGACCATCACCCCGATGGCGGTGGGGAACTGGCTCAAGCCGGCGTTCAGCGCGCTCAGTCCGCGGCCATCCTGGAAGTAGAGGGTGACGGCGAACAGGACGCCGAAGAACGCGATCGAGACGAGCACGACGACGCCGGTGGTGGACCGAAAGAGTCGGTTGCCGAGCAGTCGCAGGGCGACGATCGGCTCACTCGCGCGCAGTTCGACGACGACCATCAGCGCCAGCAGTGCGGCGCCGGCGATCGCGGTGACGAGCACGCGGGCGGTGCCCCAGCCGATGTCAGGCCCCTCGGAGACCCCGTACATGAGGAGCGCCAGGCCGATGCCGGACAGGAGGAACCCGGGAAGGTCAAAGGCGCCGGGCTGGCTCTCGGCCTGATGCGCGACGAACACCACGCCGAACAGGAACGCCACGATGCCGATCGGCACGTTGACGTAGAACACCCACCGCCATGAGGCGTCGGTGACCAGCAGGCCACCGATCACCGGCGCCAGGGCCGGGGCCAGAGCGGTCGGCAGCACGATGATCGACGCGGCTCGTACCCGCTCCTGCGGCGGGAACGTGCGAAACAGCATCGCCGTCCCGACCGGGGCGAGCATTCCTCCCCCGACGCCCTGCAGGACCCGAAAGGCGACGAGCTCGCCGACGCTCGTCGCCAGCCCGCACAATGCCGACGCGACGGTGAAGATGACGATCGCTGTCATCAGGACGCGCTTTCCGCCGAAGCGATCACCGAGCCAGCCGGACGCCGGTATGAAGACGGCGAGGCTGACCAGAAAGGCGATGGAGATCCCGTCGACGGCCGTCGGGGCGACCCGGAAGTCACGGCCGATCGACGGAAGCGCGACGTTGACGATCGACGTGTCCATGATGCTCATGAACATCGCCGCCACGTAGACGACGCTCACGGCCACCTTCGGGTCGATGCGGCTCTGCTGATGAAGAAGCGTGCGGATGAGGTCCTCGCCGATGGTCGGAGGTCACTGGCCAGCGCCGCGCGTGCGGAGCGGCCGAGCCGCGCCCTGCGCGCCGGCACGTCCCACCGCTGAAGGTGGCTGCTGACGAAGAGTACGCACCACGGAGTCTCGCCCCGTCGCTACACCCCCGTGCTCCGGCGAGGCTCGGTCAGTCGTTGATGTCGAGCACCGGGGTGATGCTCGGCAGCTCCTGTCCTTCCGGGGCGTGTTCGTTGGCGACCACGGCCGTCCCGACGGCGAAGAACTCGATGACGTGGCTGCCCCAGCCGTGGTTGTTCTCGTGGAGCTTGACCTCGACGATGCCGAGGACGCCGTCACCGATGGCCTCGGCCTCCTTCTGCATGCGCTCCATCGCGAGCTCGCGGGCGTCATACAGCGCCTGGGTGTACTGCTCGAGCTCGACGTTCTGACCGGTCTGACGCATCGACTGCAGGGCGCCTCGGTGGGCGACGTGGTAGACGCAGTTGCCGATCACCAGCCCCACGGGGCGCTTGCCGGTCTGCATCAGCGTCCAGAAGGCCTGGCCGGAGAGGTCGCTGGTGAACGGGCGGCCGTTGGGCGCGCGGTGGACCTTGCCGCCCTTGTGCTTGATCGCGGTGCCGATGGCGATGAACTCCGCCATGTCGGCGCCCCACTCATAGCGGCCAATGTCAAGGCGGACTCCGACGATGCCGTCGGCTCCGAGCTGATCGGCCTCCTCCTCCATGCGCGTCATGGCGAGCTCGCGAGCCGAGTACATCGCCTGGGTGAGGACGGTCATCTCCTGATTGGTCTTGAAGTTCGATTGCTGGTAGCCGATGTGGTAGATGCTCGAGCCGACGACCAGCCCGACCGGCTCGAAGTCGGCCCGCTCGACGCACAGGTATTCGTTCACCGAGAGATCGGAGGTGAACAGCCCCCGCGCGTTCATCTTCAGTCGTTCGCTCGCGTGTTCGGCGAGTCCTGCGGTGCTCGTCGGATCGTAGGTCGACATCGGTGGCTCTCCTGAGATGTGACGGCCTACTGGTCGCCGAGGTTGATCGAGATGAATGGCACGCCGAGCGGCGCCGGATGAGGCTCGTGCGCCCCGAGCCGGATCGCCGTTCCCAGGACGTGCATGGAGATGATGAAGAGGTGCTGGCGATATCCCGGGTTCTCGTATTCCTGGTGCGCGATGTCGTGGGTGAGCGTCGAGACGACCATGTCGTTGGCGCCGAGCGCGCTCGCCTGGCGACGCACTTCGCCCATCACGAGCTGACGGGCGGCGTAGACGCCGTCGGTCACCTCGGTCATCTCCTGGTTTCCAAACCATGACCCCATCATCTGGTTGGCCCGCATGCTGAGCGCCACGCACACGACGGAGGTGTGGCCGATGACGCCCAGCGTCTGCGCTCCGATCCGGCGCAGCTTGTCGACGTCCTGGCCCGACAGCGCGCACAGCCGCGGGCCCGAGCGATCCCGGGTCGTGAGCGTCGTCTCGCGTACCGCGGTGCCGAAGACGACGTACTCGACCTGGCCCGGGTCGTCGAGGAAGCCCTTGGCGGTCATCTCGATGCCGATCACGGCATCCGCGCCCGCGAACTGGGCCTCCTGACGAAGGCGATCGAATGCCCGCTCACGCGAGAGGTTCCACGGCACCGCGAACGACGGCATCTCGCTGATTCCACCCCCGTACGACGACCAACCGTAATTCTGCCAGCCGTGCTGGACGACCGACGACCCCATCACCTGCGCCAGCGGCACGAGCCCCGAAGCTTGCGCGAGCGCATATTCCTTGACGCTCAAGTCACTGCTGAAGGGCGAGCTCGACGCCTCGACTCCCCTCAGACGTTGTTCGGCTCCGAGTGGGATCCCACCGCCGCGGATGCGCTCGAGGTCGACCGCCGCCGCTTGGCGCTCACCCTCAGTGAGCGGTGCCGCCCGCTTGCCGAACAATGGCATCGTCCTCCCAGCTTGACAGATCGCCACTGCCGCCACGGCCAAGCGCGTCCTCCGCGCCGGCCGCCCGATCGCTCATGCCGATCGCGACCGAGAGCGAAGAAAGGCCGGCAGACCTACGGTTCCAGCGGGCTCTCCGTCGCCGACGCTTTACCCTGGTGGCGTGGCCATCATCGTCTGCCCGACCTGCGGAGCTCGCAACCGAGTGGGCCCGGTCGCCTCGGGGTTTCCGCGCTGCCCGAGATGTAAGTCCGAGCTTCCCTGGCTCGTCGATGCAGACGCCGAGACCTTCGCCGCGGAAACGAGCGCCTCGGTCCCTGTCGTGGTCGACTTCTGGGCCGCCTGGTGTGGACCGTGCCGGATGATCTCGCCTGTGCTCGAAGACCTCGCAGGCCGGCACGCCGGACGCCTGAAGGTCGTCAAGATCGACGTCGACGCCAACCCTGAACTCGCTGTGCGCTTCGGCGCCCAGTCGATCCCGCTGCTGGTCGTGATCCGCGACGGACGCGAGGTCGACCGGATCGTCGGCGCGCTTCCGCGGGCGGCGCTCGAGCAGCGCCTCGCACCGGTGCTCACCTGAGCCGCGCCGGCCAGGTCGCGCCACGACCGTCCTCGAACACGATCGTGTGGCAAATGGTGTCACGAACGCCCCGCTCCCGTGCGCCGACGCACCAGCTCAGGCATGATCGTGTCATCGAGACGGCCCACGAAGGGATCCCGCCGAGGATGATCCGGAGGCAGCTCGGGCGTGCCACCCCGGGACCGCATCGATCGCGTCGACGGTCGCACCGAGGCAGGAGCAGCGGGTCCGCTGAGCGCACCTGAGCCGGTCGGACGGTCCTTGGGTCGGGGTTGGCCGTACGATCACGAGCATGTCCTGCGCTGTGGTCGACGTGTGGATGCAGCATCCGACCGCTCGGTTCCTCGCGCACGAGGCCTTCGCGTCGCTGCGCCGCTGGACGGGCGGCGAGATCCCGGAGGGAGAGCCGCCGATCAGTCTCTCGGTGCAGGCGATGGACGCGGCGGGTGTCGGGGTCGGCCTGCTGTCGGCCTGGTCAGGGCCGCACGAGGGGTTTCTCATCTCCAACGACGAGGTGGCCGGGTGGGTGGCGCAGCACCCTGACCGCTTCGCCGGGCTCGCCGCTGTCGATCTCGACAAGCCGATGGAGGCGGTCCGTGAGCTGCGCCGGTGTGTGACCGAGCTCGGCTTCAAGGGTCTGCGGGTCCTGCCGTGGCTCTGGCAGGCGCCGCCCACTGACCGTCGGTACTACCCGCTGTACTCGGCGTGCGTCGAGCTTGACGTGCCGTTCTGCACGCAGGTCGGACACACCGGACCGTTGCGCCCGAGCGAGACGGGGCGGCCGATCCCCTACATCGACCAGGTCGCGCTGGACTTCCCGGAGCTGACCATCGTCTGCGGCCACATCGGTTATCCGTGGACGGAGGAGATGGTGGCCGTCGCGCGCAAGCACGAGAACGTCGTCATCGACACGAGCGCCTATACCGTCCGCCGTTACCCGCCTGAGCTTGTGCGATTCCTCGGGACCCGCACAGGCGCGCGCAAGGTTCTGTTCGGGACCAACTTCCCGATGATCACGCACGTTCACGCGCTCGATGGGCTCGGCGAGCTCGGCCTCGATGACGACACGCGGGAGGCGTTCCTCGGCGGCAACGCTCGGCGAATCTTCGCCCTGTAGCACGCACCCGCCGCCGTGAGCCGAGCCGCACGACGCAGACGTCACGCTCTCGCCATCGCCTGGCCGACGCCGACCTCAGCGCCGATCGACCTCACGACCGACGGCGCTGGGGTTCTGGAGGGCGCGCCGGAGGCCGCCCAGTCAGCTCAGCCTGTGCTGACGACGAGATTGACCCGCGTCCCCGCCGGGTGGCTGCTACCCGGCTTCGGCGTCGTGAGCAGCACGATGCCGGCAGGACCGGTCGACTTGGAGTGCTGGACCTTCCCGACCTTGCAGTCGGCCCGTGTGATCGCGCGCTTGGCCACGGTCAGGGTCTTGCCGGTGACGTGGGGCACGACGCACTTCGCGCCGCCGTGGGCGCCGCCGCCACTTCCGCTGCCGGTATTCCCGCCCGTAGCCGGCACCACGCCGGAGGCCTTGATGTCGATGTACCTGCCGGCGGGAATCGGTGTGCAGTTCCCGCCACCCGCGTCGCCGCCGATAAACCAGCCGGCCTCGCCCTTGGGCACCGTGTAGGGGTTGCCGAAGCCGGTGATCGGGTTGGTGAACGGCGGCCCGCTGAAGCTGAACACCTCAAGGCCGGGCTGATCAACCGACGCCTGGTAGCTGATCACATCGGACGGCAGGTCGACGATCAGGAGCACCTTCTGCGCGCACGCCGCGTTCCCGTTGATGGTGTATGGCGTATCGACGGCGATCACCGAGGCCTTCAGCCGGATCGTCTTCGTCTTCGTCTTCGCCGTCGCCCCGGCCCCCGTCGTCAGCAGCGCGACGCTCAGCACCACCGCCCCGATCGCCGCCAGCACCTTCACCACTGGTCTCATACCGACCCCGTTGTCGCGTCTGCCGTCGTGCCGCCGGCCGCCTGAGGCGCTTTTTTAACAAGTCGGGCGGCCCGAGTCAACCGGTCCAGACATCGGCGGCCGATCCCGAGGTGCCGATCGAGATCGCCCACGAGCACGACCAGGCGATCGTGGACAGAGACGGCGAAGAAGTCGTCGCCCGTCCGCATCTCTGCGGAGTCGGCTGGCCTGCATGGGCAGCGCCCGGGGTCAGACGGCGCAACACGCCCGCCCGGCTGCGGGCGAAAAGTGCGGTCGATGAGGAGCGGTCAACCATTGAGCCGAGACTCCGGTTCGTGCGTGCCGCACGCCTTGAGGGTCCGTGCGCTGCGCAACGTGCCCCGTAGAAGGGGTGGAGCGAGAGGCTGCGCGCGAGGTTACAGTCCCGTACATGCCCGGGTCCATTCGCGATGTGGCCGAACATGTCGCGAATCTCGCGAGACCTCACTACGTGTTTCGACCGTCTCAGATGGTTCGACGGGTCGTCACCGATCTGCATCGCCCGGGGGAGGAGCAGCGCTTTCGGCTGCTTTGGGGTCCGGAGATCGTCGCGAACCCTCGAGATCCGATTGGACTTGGCCTCCTGCGGCGTGGGGTGTTCGACCTGCTGGTGTGCGAGGTTCTGTTGCGCCTCGCCGATCCGGGCGAGACGGCGCTGGATGTTGGCGCGAACGTCGGCCACATGACGAGCCTGCTCGCGCATGCGGTTGGAGAGCATGGCAGGGTGATCGCATTCGAGCCGCACCCGGAGGTGTTCGGGCGTTTAGAGAAGAATGCGGCTCGGTGGTCGGCGCTGTCGCGTTCGGGCGTGATCGACCTTCGTCAGACCGGGCTGTCCGATGTTGACGGCGAGGCGATCCTGGCCACAGACGTGTTTGAAATCAATCAGGGATCAGCGAGTCTTGAGCCGCTGACTCAGCGGCGGGGGAGGGTGGACGAGCACTCCGTTTGCGTGCGGCGACTGGACACGGTCTTGGCCGACGAAGGCGACGTGGGCGTGATGAAGATCGACATCGAGGACCATGAGCTCCGTGCCTTCCAGGGTGGCGCGGAGTCGCTTCGGGCCGGGCGCATCCGGGACATCGTGTTCGAGGAACGCCAGCCGCCGCCGACAGCGGTCACTCGCTTGCTGGAGGAGTGCGGGTACACGGTGGTGCGGCTCGGCGAGCATCTCCGCGGTCCACTGATGGCGCCGATCGCCGGGTCGGCACTGGGGAGCAAGGACGATCCCAGTCTTCTGGCCACACGAGACCCGGACCGTGCCGTGGAGCGCCTTCGGGCGCGAGGCTGGGCGATCTACGGGCTAGGCCCGGCCGGCCGGAGTGACCGCGACAGGCGTCACAGCGATTCTGGCCACAGTCCCATATCGCGCGGCGGCGCCTCGGACTGCTGATGTCCCGGACCTGGCGTGCCGGCGGCACGATCGTGTTGCGAATCGCACCGCCCTCTGGCACCGCCGGCACCCTGCGTCAGCTCTGATCAAACGCCGCTGAGGACGTCGGTCTTCACCGTCGCCGCCCGCAGCGTCGCGGCCGACCAAGTGCTGGCGGACCGTCGCTATACCACCGCGACTTTCGCAGGCATGATCAACCTGCGTTCAGGGTGATCACCACGCCGACGCGCTCGGACCCAAACCGCTTGGCGCCGATCCGCCTGGCGACCGACTCGGCGACACCGAGCGCCGTGGCCATGGCGCCGTACTTGGCCGTGATCGCGGCCCGGACCTGCGCGAGTCCGGTGCCCGTGACCAGACGCGCCTGAGCGTCATACACCGGGCCGTGAGCATGACCCCCGCGGCGGTCACATCCCTGCAGCGTGACGCGCGGGGTGTGCCGGAGGCGCTTGACCTTCCCCGACTCGCTTCCCGTCGAGAGCCCAAACTCCCCGTCTGGCATCGGCACGAGCCAAACCGGCGTGGAGACGGCACGACCATCGCGGCGGAAGGTTGTGAACAGGACGTACTTCTCATTCTCCAAACTCATGGCAGCCAGCATAGGCCGGCGCGGATCGGCGCGATGGAGCGACCGTCGCCGGATGCGGCGCGGACAAGCCGCCGTCGGTCGAGCTCTTCGCCACGAGCGGTACTAGCCACCAGACTCGACGACCCATCAGGGCGCGGGCCGCAGAGACCGGCCTCGGAGCCGTTGGGGGGGGGTGGCTGGCCGTCGGCGCAGAGCACCGCGAACTCCTGTTCCTTCGCGAACTGTTCGCCGCAGCCCGGCGATCGCGCGGTCCCCGGCGCGGAAGGTGAACACGCGGATCGTGTCCGCCCGCGCCTTCGAGCGGATCTCCGCCCGCCACAGCTCCGGATCGACGCCCTCCGATGAGCTGATCTCCCGGCGACGCAACAACTCCGCGTAGTCGCCGCCGGGTCGGTCGAGGTAGTCATCTGCGATCCGGCGAAACCGCTGGTCATGCTCAGGCTTCACTGCAGGCGTCCCGTCGGGTGGCTACGGGTAGACGGAGCCGACCTCGAGCAAATGCCACCGAGCGTTGCGGCGGGCGGCGACGACGAACACCATCCAGCCCTCCTGGGCGAGCTCGCTCGCGCGCTTGGGAACCTGGATCGGGCCGACCCCGCCCTCGAACCAGATCTTCCCCGGCTCGACCCGGTCGATCATCAGCTGGTCCTCGACCCAGTCCTCCTCGCCGAGATCGTCGACGTCGATGTTCGGCGCTTTGATCGCGATCTCGACGAGCAGGTCGGTGAGACGATCGGCCGCGGGAAGCTCGCGGGCGCTGTCCCGCGCGCGGTCGACCGCGACCTCGGCCGCGTCAGACTCGATATACGCGTGCTGCTCGAGCCAGCGTGCGAGCTTGCCGGTGACCGTCCCCGCGGCCTTGAGCAGTTCCTGGCCGGCGCTGACCTTGCGGACCATGAAATAGCCGAGGAACTCGCCGAGATGCGGCGGGATCTCCTCCGGCCCGAACAGCTTGCAGAACGCGTCCTCATCGCCAGCGTCAAACGCCTTCTGCCACCGCTTCGCGTCCCTGGCATCCAGCGACGAATACGCATAGGAATTCAAGCTGTCGCGCAGCAGCCCGATCACGACCTCATAGTTGCGATACGTCCGATCCGACAGACGTGCGCGCTGGTCGTGCAGGAACGCGTCGAGCGCCTGATCGATCGTCACCGTGTCCGGCATCGCGGCCAGGAATCTACCTCGCCCGGCACGGTGACGCGGTCGAGCTGCTCACCCGCGTTCACGGCACCGGCGAGCTGTTCCTCGCTGAGGACCACGGATCTCCTACCCGGCGAGGTGGGTCTCCCCGCAATGGCTCGAGATCGACCTGCATGACGGGACCGCCCGCACCTACACCGTCACCGACGACACCCCGGCGCAGCACCACGTCCGGTCCGAACCGCCACTACGCCGCTGGGCGGCACGCCACGCGCTCCACAACGACCCCGCACGACTGACCGAGCTGCTCAGCACCGTCGAGCCGCTCGAGCCACGCCACCGTGACGCCGCGATCCACGGCCTGCTCGACGCCGCCAACGTGCTCGACGAACCAGGCCGACGAACACTCATCGACCGCGGGCTCCGTGCCGCGCACGGGAGCGTGCGCATCGCTGCGCTCGAGCATCTCTGCGAACTGGACGGCCCTGACACCGCGCGCCGCCTCGCGGCTGCGGACCCCAGCGCACAGGTCCGGAAGTGGCGACCGCCGGCCGACACGCCGACGCCGAGTCTGTTCGCGGCGTGATGAGCTCGCCGCGACCGAAACCCAGCACCAAGCTGCTCGACGCGATGATCGAAGAGGCGACCGTCGACGCCTACAACGACGAAGAGCAGATCACCGGCCTGTTCACGATGCTCGAGGAGCACCTCGCGCTCCCGTTCGACATCCGACATGCTCGGAATCACCGTCACCGTGACGAAGATCGACCTGACCGTCGGGAGCGAGATCGTCGTGATCTGCCGCCGCGATGCGCACAAGCAGACGATCCCGATCCTCGACCTACCGCTGCCCGACCCGCCACCGGTCGGCGTCGAATGGATCGACGCCTACCGCCGCTGGCGCCGTTGAGCACAGCGGGCCAGACGATAGCCGTTGACCATATGGGCAGCAGGCAAGGCGCCGTCCGGACGAGAGATACATTTCGTAACGGTTGCCGGCGAAGCCGAACCCGAGGGACGCTCCCATCCGATTCAGGATCGTCATCAGCCTGCTTGCCGCCGCCGTGGGCCTCGCCGCGTGCGGCTCGTCGAGCCCGAACGGCACGGCCACGAACGCCAGCAGCAAGACGCTCGAGTTCGCGTCCTGCATGCGGTCACACGGCGTCTCGGACTTCCCCGATCCGACCGCAGGACACCTCGCTCCGGTGACCGGCGTCGAGAGCAACAGCCCGGCATTCCAGTCCGCGGTCCAGGCCTGCCGCTCACACATACCGGACGCCGGTAGCCTCTCCCCGGCCCAGACGGCCAAGGCCAAGTCCCAGGCCCTCGCAATGTCGCGCTGCATGCGCTCACACGGTGTTCCGAACTTCCCCGACCCCAAGATTCAGGTCGGGCCCTACGGCGGAGTCGCTTTCAGCGTGGACCTCGGCGCCGGCGTCGATCCCAACTCGCCGGCGTTCCAGGCCGCCCAGAAGGACTGCGGCTCGATCATTGGCACACCGAAGATAGCCCCGGCCGGCTAGAGAAACGGTCGGCGGCACAACTCCGCTGAACGTCGTCCAGCCGTGGGGCTCGCGATCGCCGTCCCCTCTGCCCCGTGACGCTTCCAGGCGCCGCGGGTCGATTGCCGCCCGGCAGGCGAGCGGAAACCCGGTAGGCTCGGGTCATCGCCGAGGACCCGACCCTGATCATCCAGGTTCCGCGCGGCAGCGCGGTGGAGCGTCAGCTGCGCGAGAACCCTCCGCCGGCCGCCGCTGCGCCGCAGGTGCTCGTCCAGACCGGCGCCACCGATCCCGAAGGCAGCCTCGAACCGCCGTCGGCCGGAGAGGTCGTCCTGTCGCTGCCCGCGCCCGAGGGCCTGGAGCGGCAGGTCGACGACGTGCGGCGCGTGCTCGGCCGCAACCGCGCGGGCACCCAACCTCTGGTCGTCGTCGTCGAAGCGGCCGAGGAGCTGCGCCAGGAGGAGCTGGCACCGCTCGTCGCCGCCGCGCGGCGAAATGAGCGTCCGGTCATCCTGCGCATCATCCGGCCGTCCGAACGCTGAGCCGAGGCCGGACGGCATCCCCGCCATGCCGTGCGGCCGGTCGTCCCGCCTGGCTTGACGCAGTCGACGGCGGTCTCACAGACGACGCGACGGCGCCGTGCGTCGACTGGCAGGCGGACGATTCGTTGTCGCTTCGCTCAGGCGGACCGCGTCCCCGCTGCTGCCATCAGCCGGGCAGCTTGGAGGCCAGGACGTCGAGCTTCTCCAGCGTGGGCGGACCGTAGAGCTCGCCGGCGTTCTCCATCAATGCCGCCGCGACCTTGCCGTTGAGGTGGGCGTCACGGCCGTCGTCGTTGGGAAAGACGTCGAAGATCCCGTAGGTGGAGGGACTGAGCTGGATCGCAAACCAGGCGGTCGTCGCCGGCTCCTCCAGCACGAGTTCCAGGCCGCCGTTGAGGAATGCCTCGACATCGGCCTCGCGCCCCGGGTTGGCCTCGATGCGCACGAGCAACCCCTTCGTGACCGCGCCTGTCTGCGTCACCGTGTCGGCCATGCCGTCCCTCCGTATCGATAGCGGATTCAGGGGTTCCGTCAGGCCCGTGGGAGACGTGTCAACCCCGGTTTTTGCTGTACCCAGAGACCGCCCAGGCCCAAACCACCCGGGAGCCAACGATATGGAGCGTCATCGCGGTGAAAGGCGCCAAGCCCTCAATGTCGCGCGACCATCGTTCGGTGCTCGGCATCTCCACCCGAGAGATCGAGGCGCTGCTCAGCTCGATTGCAGCGACCGGCGTGGCCCCGCGGACGGTGAACAAGGCGCGAGCGGTCATCTGTTCAGTGTTCACCTACGGAATGCGTCCGAGCGTGTTCGGGCTCGCCGCGAACCCCGCTCGGTTCGCCGACCGGCGGGCCGAGCCTCAGCGCCCGACGCTTGTGTCCTATTCACCCGAGCAGGTCGAGGCGCTAGCGCGATGCCTCGCCGCGGGAACGCGTCGTGAGACGTCTGCGCGGGCGGTGAGCGTTGGCGAGAACGCAGCTCGGGCCGGGGAGGACGCTCAGGACGGTGAGCTGGTCCGGGTCGCCGCCGACGCGGGCCCGCGACGCGGCCGGGCTGGACTCGCTGCGGTTCCACGATCTGCGGCACACCTACGGATCGCTGCTCGTCGCCGGCGGCGTCGATCTGGCAAGCGTCAAGGCGGCGATGGGTCATTCTCAGATCGCGACGACTGAGCGCGCTATCTCTACGCCCGGCCCGCTGACGACAGGCCGATCGGTTCACGCTCGCGTTCGCCGGGTCCGCGCCGGACGTTGCGGTCGGCACCACGTGAGCGGCGAATGGCCGCCGACCGTCCGTGATCCGGATGGCCGGTCGGTGGTCTTCGACGGCGGCTCGCACCTGCATCTCGTCCGGCGTCTTCGCGGTCCGCTCCTGGACCGCGTCGACGACATTCTCGGCGCCGTGCGGTCTCCCGATCTCCGCGAAGATGATCCGGTCGCCGGTCGCGAGCCGTTCTACCGTGAAGCGTTCGGCGCGCCGAACCGCTGGCGGCTCGCCTCGAGTGTGCCGAATCCCGACGGTGCCTGGGCAACTCGGCGGCCCAAGGCTCCAGGTGGTCGGCGCCGGTTGCTTGGGTCTCGCCGGCCGACGGGCCTGGCTGCGTGACGCCTTTTCCGGCCGCGCCGGGGCGGCGACCGCTTTGCTTCGCCACTCGAACGCCTGTGGTCAGCTCATTCCGGGCGGCTCCGCCCCGACAGGACGGAGGCTTCTGATCGCGCTCATGATCTCGTCTTCGGTGTTGTAGCCGATCAGCTGGATCGCGAGCCGTCGATCGTAGATGACGACGTGGAGCCGTGGTGGATCGCCGACCCGACCGATCAGGCCCCGCAGATGCGCGAGCTTCGGCGGTTCAGACCACTCCCCGACCAGCCAGTCCCCGGGCGACCGTCCCGCCCAGGCAGCCTCCATGTCGGCGACGACGAGAATGGGCACGCCCTCAGCGCGGGTTGAGCCAATGCGGTAACTGCGACGCCCGGGCGGTCCATCCAGGTTGTAGGCGATCTCCGTGGTGTCCGCCGGCCACCACGACGGCTCAAGGACCGTTTGACCGAACGCGCGAGCGAGTGCTGCCGCGGAGCGGTAGCTCTCTGAGACGATCTCTTGGATCGTGACCCGGGCGCCGGTGGTGGGTGCGGGGACATCGGGTCCGGCCATACCCGACATCGTATGCGCTCAGAACGTGTCGGCAGCGGACGGGATTCCGTCGCCGGCGCCGGTCACGTTTGGAGCGTGTTTTCACGAGGATCAGCCGTCTGGGACGCATCGCGAGGTTGCCATCGCCGGCGGTTGCTCACGACTCAGATCAGTCGATCGCCACGACCACGTCGGTCTGAGCGAAGTCATCACCTTTGAACAGCAACGCCACCCCTGCGACCTTGGCCAAGGCATAGGCGAAGCAGTCGCCGAAGTTCAGGCCAGCGGCATTGCGGCCCTTCTCGTAGCGAGCAAACGCGTCTCGCGCCGCGTGCACCTGCGCCAGGTCAACGGCAACGCACCGGACGCGGGCCGTCGCGAGCAGCTCATCGAGATCGGTCAGCCCGTCGTCGCCGAGCTTGCTCTGCACGACGATCGACGCTTCGAGCAGGGTGCCGGCCGAGATCAGCGGATCGGCAGCGTCGGCAAGCGCGGCGATCAACTGATCGCGTTCGGGCTCGCCGAGCAGCATCGCTACCAGCGCTGAGGTGTCCAGGACCACGACCGGTTATGACGGCAGACCGTCAGGGCCGTAGCCAATGATCTCCTCGGCGCTGCGGTCGTCGCGTACCGGACGCTGGGCGCTGCGATGCGCGATCCGGGCCAGCTCCTGCCGGCGACGCTCACGCGGTACCGCACCGCGGAGTCGCTCGAGCCGCTCGCGAACCGCGACGGTCACCGCGGTGGTAATCGTTTCGCCGGTCTCGGCTGCGAGTTCGCGCACGAGTCGATCGGTGCCTTCGTCTTTGATGTTCAGCGCCATCAGTAAGGAAGATTAGTACGACAAATCTTCCTTCGTATGGCGCCCGGTCCAGAGCTCTCGCGTCGCTGGTTTCCGGCGCCCACGGCGCATGACCGCTCTGGGCTTTCGGGAGCACCGCTCGGCGGGCGGCTGGCCTTTGGTGGGCCGACCACCGCCCGCCGTCCGGTCTGACTATCGACGGAGGCCCGCGCTCGCGGGGATCACCGGCGGCCGGCGATGATGGACCGTGTCGACGATCTCGCGAGTATCGATTCCCTGGAGGTAGATCGAGGTGATCCCGAGGCGCATTCGTGCTCGCTCGCGCACCGGAGGGCGCGCGGCCTCGTGATCGCCTGCGTCCGCGAGCCACGGCGGAAGCCCGCGCTTGCGGGCCGGTGTGGTGGAGTATTACGCGAGTGGCCGTGGAGTGATGAAGCGGTGGATGGCCTCGTTGGCGTTGTCCTGAAATGACGGGTTGGCCAGGCCGGGGACGAAGTCTGCTTGGTTGACCATCGGACCATTCAGCTTGTTGTCCGCGCTGGCGTAGAACGCGCCGTTCGAGAAGCTCGGGTCGGTGACACCGTCGACGAGCCGCTTCGCTCCCACGTCGAGTTTTTGGGCTAGACCCAGGGCGGGCATGACGTACTTGGCGGCTACCCGCATCGGCAGGGGAAGGTCGCTGGCTGCTCCGGTGCCGGTGGTGTTGCCGGGGCTCACGGTGATGAAGCGGCGGTCGGGATGTTTGCGGGCCAGGTAGGCCATCCAGAGGGCCCCGATGTACTTGGCCTGCCCGAAGGCCACGTTGAAGTCAGGTTTGTGGCTGGCCCAGTAGCTGCCGTCGATGACGGATGCGAGCTCGTCGGCTGAGGTTGAGACGAACGATGGCGGCTTCATCCGCAACTTCGGGACACCACGCACTGCTTCACTTCCGGCGAAGACCGCAACCTCTCCAAGCCGATCCTCGGCCAGGAGCTCTTCGAGGAGAACCACGTGGCCGAGAACGCGTCGCGAACACGGTGGTGACCCCGTCAACCGTCAAGACCATCGACTGCGGGCCAATGACACCAGCGTTCATCACCACTGCGTCGACGGAGCCGTCGACGGCTGCAAGGCCGGCACGGACCGAATCCAGATTGGCGACATCCATGACAACGAGGTCGAAGATGCGCCGGCCGGTCGCGGCTTCGAGCTCGGCCTTTGCCGTAGTCGCCCGCTCCTGGTTCCGGCACGCCAAGTAGATCCGGGCGATCTCCGGACGGAGAGCGAGTTGCCGGGCCACCTCCTTGTCGATTCCGGCGTTGGCGCCCGTGATCAATGCGGTTTATCCGGCTCTCCTCTCGGTTTGGGGTGACTCATCGGTGGGGGAGCGCGATCTGGATGCCGGCGCAGCAGAGGTAGATCATTGCGATCAGCGCGTTGGCGGAGTGAAACCCGTAGGCGCGGTGTGACAGGAGCCTCACCTTGCTGTTGAAGGCTTCGAGGCGTCCGTTGCTGATCCCGACTTCGATCGCGGCAAGCACGCCCTGACGGTGCTCGCGGATCGTGCGGGCGAGTTTGACGAACGGTTTGAGCTGTGAACGGGACGCCCAGGCGAGCCATGCGTCCAAGCGCTCGGCGGCTTCCTCTTTCGGGAGCCGGTAGATGTAGGGCAGCTCGCCGGAGAGCAGGAACGCGCGGTACATGCGACGGTTGGTGAGCACGACCTCGGCGAGCTTGAGCAGCTGCTTCGGGTCTGCTTGATGGTGTCCGTGAGCAGGCTGTAGCGAGCGCCCTTGATCCACTTCCCCTCGCCGGTGCTCGAGCGGCCGTGGGCGTTGTACTCGTCGCGGCGGACCTGGTCGGCAGGTTTGCCGCCGAGTTGGACCACGTGAAACGGGTCAAAGCACACCTCGGCGTCGGGGACAGCCTGGGTGATCGCCTTCTCATATCCGGCGGACATGTCGATCGAGACCGCCCGGATCGACGCCTTCTGCTCGTCTGAGAGCCCGTCGAAGAACGCCTGCAAGCTGGCGGCGTTGCGGCCTTCGGTGGCCCACACGATCCCGCCGGGTCTGGTGGTTGGCCACACACGTCAGGAACTTATGATCGGCGCCGTAGCTGATCTCGTCGACGCCGAGCAGCTCGAGGCCGTCCAAGCGGCCGGCGGGAAGCTTCTCGGCGACGACGCGCGCGATGATGTTCCCGACGGTCTCCCAGCCGATCCGCATCAGCCGGGTGAGCTGCGTCTGGTTGATCTGCTGCGCCAGCCAGGCGACCAGGTCGTCGAAGTCGCGCGTGTACCGCGCACCGCCGCGGGCCCACTCGACGTGCTCGGGGAGATCGCCGCAACCGGGGCAGTACAAGCGTCTGACCCGGCACTCGATCATGCACCGCACGCCGCCGGTGTCGAGATGCCGCCAGCGCTTGGTCTGATGATCCTTGATCTTCAGCCCGCGCGCGCCGCAGCCCGAGCAGAGCGGCTGCTTGCGGCGCAGCGCGACGGTCACGATCATCGCCTGCTCGCCGAACTCCACATCTCTGACCCACGCGCCCGGAAGCCCGAGCATCCGGTTATATGCCGTGGTGACCCGCACGTCGCCCTGCTCGTAGTTGCTGACCGTCGAACAGCCAGCAGACTGCCGCAGAAGCAGCGGCGGCGGGTCGCCCACAACGTACGCAGTTGCACGACCATCAACCATCGCGCGAACGTCAACGGCGTAGCGCAGCCGCGCGCCGCGCGTCAAGCGGCAGCCCCGGCCAGCTGAGCGCTCGCTCCAAACCTCAGAGCTTGCAGGAGATTCGGCCGCTTGACCCGGGCTTCGGCCCCGCTATCTGGCAATCAGCGCCGCCAGAGCCGGCACTGCGCTCACGGCACCGCCAGACGCCGCCAACCCCCGCCGGTTCACCCCCAAATGACGAGGAGTCCGCTTTTCTGGGCCTCAGCACCCCAACGACCTTGAACGAGCGCAGCAATGCGCCGGTGCAGTCCTGCACCGGCGCCACACAGGTCCGTGGAGAGCAGACGCCAACACGTGGCACGAAACAAACGATCGAAGTCGTTGGGTCAGGCTGGGTGTTCGACCCTGTTGTGTAAGGGGTGTCAAGGCGGGTCGAAGAGGTTCGGCCCCTCGTGGTCTCTCGCGACGGCCTCGAACCAACCGCTGCGCGGCGCCGGGCCGCCCGTCTATCTATCTATGTGGGTCGGCTCGTGGTCGCTACGAACGCGGCGTCATCCGCTGATGGTGATTTTCCCGCTTCCCGAATACATGCCGACGACACCGATCGGCTTCGCATTTTGGGACGCATTGCACTTCCCGCTTTGCAGACGGGGAACGACCGCGTAGACATCACCACCGATCGAGATGCTCCCGGAGATGCCCTTGTAGGCGCCCGTTCCTCTCTGAAGGCTGATGTACCCAGTGGCGTTGAGGGTGACGAGGCACGTGTTGGGGTTGAGGCTGTAGCGGGGGTGGGCTTTGTGCCACTTGTTCGCGAGGATGGTGCCTTTGGAGAGATCGATATCGAAGATCGCGCCCTTGTCCTTCGGGCCCTTCCCGACGAGTTTGCCGGCGTCGGTGAAGAGCCCGCTCGCGACAATCGCGGTCGGGGTATTCACGCTATTGAGGTTGAAGTCCGACACCCAGATGTGCTCAATGCCCGACCTCGCCTGGCTCGTCTGTCGTGTGGTGGACGCCACCGCGAGCGTGGTGGCCAATCCTGTCGCCACAAGGAGTGCGACGATGATTTTGACGCGCGTTGGTCTGCGCATTGATCAGCCCTCGCGGCAGGTCGGCGGGTGCAATTCCATGTTGAACGGTCGCACGGTCGCGAACCCCATGTCCCCGGGACAGCTGAGCACGATCTCGCGCTGATCGGGTTCGTCATCCGGCGAGAGTCCGAGCGCCGCGACCAGCACGAGTTGAACGCCTCCCGGATCGTTGGGGTCAGAGCCGCGCTGCACCACGTGGCCTTCGAGCTTCACGATCTGACCGGGCTCCAAGCCTTCGGCGCTGACAACTTTGTCGAACCGCAGACCGCGTGGTTCTCGACGCGTGGCTGTTGTCAGCTCAATGTCAGCCGGGCAGACGACAACGATGTCGCTCTCCTTCGGGTCCCCAAGCACGAGACGCACCTGTGTCGCGTCATCAGGGTCAGGCCCACACGCTAGAACCGTCCCGCCAGTGACAATCAACCGCCCGGGTTGCACCCGGCCAGCCGACACGATGCCGTCGACCTCAAGCCGATCTTCACCGATCGAGAAGATCCCGGCCCCACCCGTAAACCGCTCGCCAGAGTCGAGTTCTCGAGCCGTTCGTAGGACCGCATCGGGCGGGACGGTCACGACGATCTCGCGCGGCCCGGTTCGATCGTCGCGGTTCGCTGCAAGGGGCAAGAGCGCGAGGCGAACACCGCCAGCCTCACCACAAGCAGGACCGGCCGTCGCCACGCGCCCGCTGACGATCACGATCTGCCCGTGAGTGAGATCGCGGGCGGCAACCCCTGTGCCAAACCCAATCCCGCTGGGAAGAGACGGTCGGCCGCGTCGCTGATCCAACGCCTCCTTCAGCCGCGGCCAACTCGCAAACCCGTACTCGCGAGCGACTGCATGCTGTGCCGCTGACAGCGTCGCCGTGGCTGGATCGACCTGACCGAGCGCTCCAAGGCGCCTGAGCGCGTCGGGATCGCCAGAGCGCGCGGCGTCTCGAAGCTGCTTGGATTGGCGTCGCAACTGGTCGAGATGTGGACGCTTCGGCAATGAATGATCAGACATGTCATCCCTTTCGCTTCGCCTCCGCAGCCCGCCAACTGGAGACATGAAAGAAGATGACGACGCATCAAACAATCGAGAGGTGGACTGAGTCCTGCCCGCGAGCCCGGGCGCGGCCTCTCCGCGCAACGTCAGTATAATGCGACCGTCAATCCCACGTGCGTTTCTCGTTGCCTCGTTTCTGGTTCTGGTCTGACCGGGTGAAGTCCGATGCCGCGGATGGTCTCACGCGGCTTCAGGGAGGACCGGGATCCAGACCTCGGCGGGTCGGCCGCGTTCGGGTTGGCGTAAGTCGCGGCGCAGCCGCCCGGCGTCTTCCAGGACGCTGAGCGCGCGCTCGATCTCGCGACGCTTCATGTTGCGGCTGAAGATGTCGGACACCTCGGTACGGGTCACGCCGCCGGGCCGGTCCTTTGCGGCCGCCCAGATCTCGTCGGCGGTCGGGTCGCCGAGGCTGTCGCCGAAGATCCAGGCGGCGGACTCGGTGCTGTATTTCCATACCGCGAGCGCGGCTTCGAGGTGCTCAGCGCCGATCACCTCTGAGCAGTCCAGGAGCGTATAGATGAGCGCGAGGCGCACAACGTGCGCCTCGGCGCGGGCGGTCGCGGCGCCGGCCAGCCCGGGCTGACCCGCTGACAGTTGCGGGTAGATTGCGATCCACCGGTCTCGCGCGCCGGGGCCAGTGCAAGGCATCGTTTCTAGTGCGGGCGGTGCCAGTACGGGTCCCCTGCCGAATTGCCGACGATCAACAACCCGAAGGCGTACATGCGCGAGCTCACCGAGCTGCCCGACTGGCGGATCGGCTGCATCTTCACCGGCAAAGGCCACCGACGCAGCGGAGTCGCACGCGCGGCAGTGGCTGCCGCGCTGGATGCGATCAAGGAAGCTGGTGGCGGGCTCGTGGAGGCCTACCCGAACAGGTCGACGGTCGAGCCCCCCAGCGAGGCGCCTACTTCCACACCGGCCCAGAGAGCCTGTTCGAGGAATTCGATTCAAGCGCGAACGAAGAATCGCTAAGTGGCGCTGGGTGATGCGCTGTCGCATTCGGCCGTGACCGAGACCGATCTTTGACCTCAGATCGATCCGATGCTCGGACGGCGCGATCCTGGCCCAATCCTCTGATTGCACCCGAAGATCGTCTGGCGATCTCAGGCTGCCGGGGCGAAGTCGACCTCGTCGGTGGCGACCGTCCCGGCTACGCGGCCCGGCGCCGTTTCGTACGTCCAGTACAGGTTCGTGTGGGCGATCACCTCCTCGGGCGCCGGCGCTCCCCATTGCGTCTGGTCCTCGGTCGTGTGCGCGTCGCGGACGAGCACCGTGTCGTAGCCGCGCACCAGCGCGCCGTGGAGCGTCCCGCGGATGCACTGATCGGTCTGAGCACCGACCACCAGGAGCCGGCCAATGTCGCAGGCCGCCAGCTCAGCCTCGAGCGTTGTGGCCTCGAAGGCATCGCCGTAGTGCTTCTCAACACGCGCCTCGCCGTCGACGGGCATGAGCTCGGGCACGATCTGCCATGCCTCGCTCCCGCGCGCGAGATGCTCGTCGTCATGCTGGACCCAGACCACCGGCACCCGCGCCTTGCGGGCTCGGTCAACGAGCCGGGCGATGTTCGCGACCACCCGATCCCGCCCATACGCCTCGGCGACAACGCCGGTCTGGACGTCAACAACCAGCAGAGCCGTGTTGGGCCTGTGCTCGAGCGTGGTCACATCGCCGTTCTACCGCTCGTGTACGTGAATGTCCAGCCACCCACCGGGGCGGCCACGAAATTGATCGGGAAGCTGGATTCCCGCTTCCAGTGCACGACGCGCCACCCACCGGCAACCGGACCGGCCCTGCAATGCACGCGGGCAGCAGGGGCAAGCACATCGAGCAGGCCTGTAGGGGCGTCGCGGCGCTGGGCCGCACACCGGTGATGGCGAGGAGGCGGTACGCGCGGCACCCCCTGGGCGACAGGCCTTCTTGGTCGCGGGCGCGGTACTTCGCTCCTCAGCAGGTGTCCTTGTCCGTCCCGAACGAGCGCCCGGTTATGCCCAGATCTTCGGGAAGCGCTCGCGCACGGCCGCGATCAGGCGGCCGCGCGAACTGGGACCACCGAAGCGCTCGCGGTCATAAGCGGCAAACGGCCGCTCAAGAGCGTCAAGGGCATCGACCGCGCCGCGCACCGCAGCGGACCACCGGGGATCCCCAGGCGCTGGACGTTCCACAAGCGCTCCGATGGCGGTCACGAGCCCGGATTTAGCGACGATTGCCTCAGGTGAAGTGGTTGGGAACACGCCCCGTATTCGCCCGATAGCCAGGCTAGGCGTCCGACCAGTCGACGGTGGCCACCGTGACTGGTTCAGTGAGTCCCTTCAATTCGAGTGGTCGCTCGTTACGGACAGGGAAGGCGTTGCCCGCCGTCACGAGCGTGTCGCGGCTCGCGAGGATTTCGCCTGCGCCGGCGGCTGCGGCGATCCGCGCGGTCGCGTTCACTCCGCGGCCGACGTAGTCGCCGCCGCGATCGGTCGCTTCGGCGGCATGGATACCAATGCGAACGCGCGGTGCGAACCCGTGATTGCGCCGGTGATCGCGGAGCGAGCGCTGGATCGCGCAAGCGCACTCGAGGGCGCTTCCCGGCTCAGCAAAGGCGACGAAGAAGCCGTCGCCGTCGTGCTTGACCTCCTCGCCGGCGCTGGCCTCGAAGCATTCCCTGAGCGCACGGTCGTGCCAGGCCAGGAGCGACTCCCATTGCTCGTCACCGAGCGTCTCGACGAGGCGCGTCGAGTCGACGATGTCGGTGAACATGAACGTCCTGACCGCTGTCTGCCGGGCATTGTCAGATCTGGAGAGACGCGATGTGAGACGCCGCACGGCGCCCTCGGCCCCGATGCGCTCGAAGGTCGCCCGTGCGGCCGTCAGCTCAAGCTCGGCGGAATCCGGGTCTCCCAGATCGCCGTAAGCGCCGGCCAAGAGCTCGCGCGCCTGCGCCGCCTCGTATGGAACGTCGATCTCAGACCACATGCGCACCCCCCGTCGAAGGTCTCGGATCGCGTCGTCGGTCCGAGACTCCAACAACGCGACTCGTGCGCTTGCCACCATCGCTGCGGCGTGCACCGCAGTCGTATCAAGCGACTTCGCGAGCTCTTGCAGCTCCGCGAGGCCGGAACGCGCGAGGTCGGCGTCCCCTGCGGCGATGGCAACCTCGACCGCTGCCGGTAAAACGAGCCAGCGGCCCTCGCGCGCCAATCCGTTTTCGTCGGCCAGAGCCTCCAATATCGCTCGCCGGGCGACGGTCGGCTTTCCCTCGTCCAGGCGCAGGAGCGCCAAGCCGGGCTGGGGGTCAAAGCCCAGCTCGACGGAGTGCCGAAACGACTCGACCGCGCCGATCAGATCACCGCGTCGGCGGCGGATCTCGCCAAGCTCGTGCAGTCCCCAGGCGGCCCAGCGGGGCGCCGCCAACAGCAGCTCGTCGACCGCCTCACTGGCGTCGCGTTCGGCGCGATCGAGTTCGCCGCGGAAGCGCATCACCTCGGCCCGGTGGAACCGGCAAAGCCCTGGGAATCCGCTCAGCGACTGCCGCTCGCACCAGCGCAGCGACGCGACGCTCCACTCGCCCGCCCGGCCCCAGTCGCCGCGATTCCGGCAAGCGAAGATAGTCGAGCAGAAGATCTGTCCGGTCGTCCACAGCTCGAGCTCCCCGCCCAGCGCGGCGGCCATCGCCTCATCGATCAGGGCCGTGCCGTTCTTCACGTCCCCGCCGAGCAGGCGAGCGTGGCCCATGGCCAGGCGGCCCAAAGCCTCGACGTCGTGGTCCTCAAGTTCGCGGCCGAGCTCGACCATCTCCTGACTGATCTGCAGCGCTGCCGATCCGTCGCCCGCCAAGAACATGCCCTGCGCCATGCACATCAACACCAGGCCACGCTCGCGACATGCCGGCTCGCCCTCGAGCAACCGCCCTGCCCGCGCCAGCCAGCCGGCCGCGAGCGCGTCTCCGTGCCGTGCGTGGTGCTCGATCGTCAGCTTCACCGCCACCCGCGCCGCGGATCTACGGTCCCCAGCGCTCTCATAGGCGGCCGCGGCGCGCTCGAACGTGTCGAGCATCTCATCGAAATGGCGCGACCAGCGCGCGGCCTCGCCCAAGCGCTCCAGGTCCTCAGCAGGAAGCGACGCGTGTCCATCGGAGCAGCACAGCTCGTCAAACGCGGGCCCCCATGCCCGCCGCTCGAATGCCTCCCGACCCCGCTCCAAAGCGCCGGTCTCCGTCTCGCGCATCTCGCCATTCTTCCACGCACCCCCCAAAGCCGGAGAGCTCGATCGGCGGCCGAGCCGCCAGACCGGCCGGCGGCGAAACAGGTCAACCTCAAACGCCCCGCCGCCGACGACGGCCGTGTCATCTGAGCCCGAGGCGCCTCGTGCTGGCCGGGCACTCCGATGGTGCAAGCACGAGAGCAGCATCCGCCTCACAGGCGTCGGCGCGACCCCTTCCGGGCTGATCGAGCCACGCGTGTGCGACGCTGCCGACGGCCGCTTTCATCGCTCCCCGGCCGGCCGAGCTCACGATCGGAAAGGCGACGTAGCGTCGGTGCACTTTCGTCTTGAGACCACATAGAGTCTGGCAATGGCTACCTTCGTCCTGCGTCTCATCGCTCCGCGTCCGAACTTCGCCCAGACCCTGACCGATACCGAGCGGGGAATCATGTCCAGCCACGCCGCCCACTGGCGCCCGTATCTCGACCGTGGCGACCTGGTCGTGTTCGGCCCAGTCCTCACCGATGACGACTCCTATGGCCTCGCGGTCGTCGACACCGACGACGAGCAGGGACTCCGCGACTTCGCTGCGCAGGACCCAGTCGTGACCAGCGGAACCGCGGCGTTCGAGGTGGGGCGGTTGGCCGCCGGCCACGTCCGCGGGCGCTAGCCCGATTCCAACCTCCTCCCAGGGCATCGCTCACGTTTCGATGCGCTGGCGACGAGGGAACTCCGTGTCAACCTCATCGAGCGCCAGCGAGATCTACGACGCCTTCATGGCCGCTGTGGGAGCCGACGCGCAGACGAGGAAACCCTCGGCCAGCAGCCCCATGGCTTCTGGCCTCCGTTCATAACGCGCCCGGAGAGATTCGAACTCCCGACCTTCGGTTCCGTAGACCGACGCTCTATCCAGCTGAGCTACGGGCGCGAGGCGGCCGATTCTAGCCTCATCACGACCGGGGCCGGTGCCCGGCGGACCGATCGGCCCGGGGGCCGGTCGGGTCACGCTGGGAAACGGAGAGGGCGGGATTCGAACCCGCGATGGAGTGTGAACCCCATACTCGCTTAGCAGGCGAGTGCCTTCAGCCACTCGGCCACCTCTCCCGGGGCCGGGGTCAGTGTAGATCACGAGAGGCCGTCACCGCATACGATTGACGGCGTGCGCTCATCCCGAGGCCGGCGTGCCTGACGCGGGCAGCGTCGCCTGCGGGCGGGCGCCGAACATGGAGCGGTGGCAGAGTCCGGTTGATTGCAGCTGCCTTGAAAGCAGCCGGCCGCGTCATGCGTGGCCCGGGGGTTCGAATCCCTCCCGCTCCGCTCCCCACGCCGGTCCGGCGTGGGGTCGCCCGGCGCCGCTTACTCCCCGGGCTTGCGGGCGGTGCCGAAGACCCGATCCCAGAACGGAGCGCTGACGCCGTAGTAGGTGTCGTGGCTCTGGAAGTGGTGGCGCATGTGCAGCTCACGGAGCCGCCGTCCGAGCTTGGACTTCGGCCGGTGATGATGCACGTGGTAATGGAGCATGTCGTAGCCGAGGTAGCCGCCGAGGAATCCCGCCCCGAACGGCATGAACGTCGGGCTGCCCAGGACGAGGTAGAAGGCGTAGACGAACAGCGCGGCGAGCGGCACGCTCAGCGCCGGCGGCATGACGAGCCGCAGCGGATCGTTGGGATGATCGTGGTGGACGCCGTGGATGATGAAGTGCAGGCGCGCGCCGATCCCCGAATCGGGCTCGAAGTGAAAGACGATGCGGTGCAGCCAGTACTCGGTCAGCGTCCAGAAGACGTAGCCGCAGAGCAGCCAGACGAGCGTCAGTGCGCCGGCACCGTGGACGAGCCCCTCGACGATCAGTACGGTGATCACCGGGACGAAGATGATCGGCGGGACGGTCCAGTGAACGCGGGAGACCTTGTCGAGCAGGTCGTTGTCGAACATCCGCGGGGAGGCGCGCAGCCTCTCGCTCCGGCTCAGCCCAGCGACCTCGTCTGCGTGTTGTGTGGCCATGGACGAAAGTCTAGCCGTCGGCGCTGCCGGCCTCGGCGGCCGGGAGCCGATTTCGGCAGGTCCCGCCGTTGCCCCCGATGGCTCTCCGGACCGTCTACCGATGCGCTGTCCCGACCCGGCACCGACTCGGGACCGGTCGTGGGCCGTCCGCCCCTATGACGACGGTCCGGCCCCGTTCTCGTCGTCGGGCATCGCGAGCACGATGTGGCGCAGCGACAGCGTGATGAACTCGCGCTGCTCGACGCGCGGTGGGCCGTGCAGGCTGGTCACCTCGACGTCGGTCAGCGCCAGGAAGCTGCGCTCCGAGGCGTTGAGGTAGTCGGTCAGGCGGCTGCGATAGCCGTCGATCGGGAGCCGCAGCAGCCCGGTGATCCGGTGCCGCTCGGTCTCGACGATGATCCGCTCGTCGCGCTGCTCCATTTCGGCCACCATAGCGGGCGATACCCGGCCGCTGTCATCCTTGGCGGATGGCCAAGGCACCGGCTCCGCGCTGGTGGGAGGTCCGCCGGGCGCAGAATCTCAAGCCGGCGACCTACCGCTGCCCGCTGTGCGGCGAGCATCTCCCCGCGCTGAGCGAGCACATGCTGATCGTGCCCGAGGGCGACTCGCGCCGCCGCCGGCATGCCCATGCGGCCTGTGTGCTCGCCGCTCGCCGCGCCGGCCGCCTGCCGACCCAGGACGAATGGCGGCGCTCCGAGCGCTCCGAGCGATCCGAGCGCTCCGCGGGATCCCGGCGTCCGGCGCGGACGCCGGGGTCAGGCGCGCCGGACGCGGAGATCGGCTCCGGGCCGTGGGCCCGCCTGCGTGATCGCCTGGCGGGGCGCCGCGCCGGCGGATAGGGTGACGCGGAATGCCTGGCGGGGCGCCGCGCCGGCGGATAGGGTGACGCGAGATGGCGCGTGACCTGCGACTCGGCTTGATGCTCGGTTACTGGGCCGGAGGCCCCCCGCCCGGCGCGGCCGAGGCGGTCCTGGAGGCCGACCGGCTCGGCTTCGACTCGGTCTGGACGGCCGAGGCCTACGGCTCGGACGCGCTCACCCCGCTCGCCTGGTGGGGCGCCGCGACGCAGCGGATCAAGCTCGGCACGTCGATCGTGCAGATCTCGGCGCGCACGCCCGCCGCGACCGCCATGGCGGCGATGTCGCTTGACCATCTCAGTGGCGGCCGGATGATCCTCGGCCTCGGCGTATCCGGGCCCCAGGTGGTGGAGGGCTGGTACGGGCAGCCGTTCGCCAAACCGCTGGCCCGCATGCGTGAGTACATCGGGATCCTGCGAGACATCTGGGCCCGGGGCGGTCCGGTCACCAGCGAGGGACCGCACTATCCGCTGCCGCTTCCAGGGGGCACCGGTCTCGGCAAGCCGCTGAAGGCGAGCATCCGCCCGCTGCGCTCCGACATCCCGATCTATCTCGCCGCCGAGGGGCCGAAGAACATCAGCCTGGCCGGCGAGTTGTGCGACGGGTGGCTGGCGCTCTTCTTCTCGCCGTACCACGACAGCTTCTATCGCGAGGCGCTCGGCGAGGGCCTCGCGCGGCCCGGCGCCCGCCACAGCCTGGACGACTTCGAGGTTGCCGCGACCGTTCCGCTGATCGTCACCGACGACATCGAGGCCGCCGCGGACGCGCTGCGGCCGATGTACGCGCTGTACTTCGGCGGCATGGGCGCCCGCGGGACCAACTTCCACGCCAACGTCGCGATTCGCATGGGCTACGAGGCCGAGGTGGAGAAGATCCAGGAGCTCTACCTCTCCGGGCACAAGGACGAGGCGGCCGCCGCGCTGCCGACACGCCTCGTGCAGCAACTCGCGTTGATCGGTCCGCGGGACAGGATCCGCCACGATCTGGAGGCCTGGCGCGAGTCGATCGTCACGACGCTGATGATCAGCGGTGACCCGGCCACGCTCCGCGTCGCCGCCGAGCTCGTCCTCGGCTGACCGCCGGCCGCTGACCTCCCCGGGCGGCCCTCCCTGCCGCTGACCTCCGCCAGCCGACGCCGGGCCGCCGACGCGGACACGGGTGCGCCGACCCGGCCGCGCGGCTACGGCCTACCGGCCTCGACGCCGTCGCCGGCGACGAACGTCGGGTCGTCGGCCGAGCGCTGGTCCTGGGCGTTGATCCTGGCGCCGGGTGGGGCGGGCACCGGACCGTTCAGCAGCGGGTCGTCGGTCTCCCGCATCCAGCGCTCGAGGCGTCCGCGCAGGTCGGCGAGCACCGGCGCGTACTGCGGGTCCTCGATCGAGTTGCGGCCCTCGCCGGGATTGAAGAAGAGGTCGTGGAGCCGCTCGCGGCTGACCGGACGCTCGGCCCAGCCACGGGCCAGGTAGGCCTCCTTGCTCGGACTGTCGTCGCAGTTGGGCAGGACGGGGAACGGATAGTCGTCGAAGCGCCGCACGTACTTGAAGCGCTCGGTCCGGATCGCCCGCTGCGGCTCATAGGCGGCGTGATAGGTCAGCTCGGCGAAGATCTCGGAGCGGGCGTCGGCAGGCTCGGTCCGCTCGACGAGCCCGAGCAGCGAGCGGCCGGCCAGCCAGTCCGGCGGGTCGATCTCGGCGGCCTCGCAGATCGTCGGGAACAGGTCGAGATGGGAGACGAGCTCGTCATGGGTTCGTCCCGCCGGCATCCGGGGGCCGCGCATGATGAGCATCACCGCGATGCCCCGATCGAGCAGGCTGGCCTTGGCCGTCGGGAAGGCGAGGCCGTGGTCGGTCGTGCAGATGACGAGCGTGTTGCCGTCCAGCCCCGTCTCATGCAGCGTGTTGAGCACCGAGCCGATCCCGTGGTCCAGCGAACGGGCACTCGCCTTGTAGGCGGCGACGTCCTGACGGATCTCGGGGGTGTCGGGCAGGAACGGCGGCGGCAGCGAATAGAGGCGGTCTCGGACCGAGCTGGGCGCGAAGTAGCTGCGGTGGGTCTCGAAGAAGCCGACCGACAGGAAGAAGGGCTCGGGGATGCCGCCCGAGAGCGCCTCGATCGCCGCCGGGGCGACTGAGTTGACGGTCGTATCCGGCACCGAGTGGACGACGTCATAGCCGAGCATCCCGGGGTCGACGGAGACGTGCTGCTCGCCGATCAGCTCGCAGTGATAGCCGGCGGCGCTCAGCGTGCGGACGATGTGCCGGTCGTAGTCGTAGAGCTCGAAGCCGCGGTGCGCGAGCCCGATCATCCCGTTCTGATGGCAATAGGTGCCGGTCAGCAGCGCGGCCCGGCTGCCCGAGCACGAGGGGGCGGCGCAGAAGGCGTTGCGGAACATCACCCCCTGATCGGCCAGCCACTGGATGTTCGGGGTGGGGACCGCGTTCCCGTACGGCTGCACGTAGCGGCCGGTGTCGTGCGAGTTGAGATACAGGATGTTGGGAGGCGGGATGCTCCTGATGATAGGTCCCGGCGCGGGCGGCGAGGGGCCTGGCGCCGAGCGGCGAAACGAGATTTGCGCGGGGCCTCAGCGCGCGACGTCGAGGCGGTCCCGGGCCTCGAGGATGTCGTGGGCCTTGAGTCCGAGGCTGAGCCGCTCGCGCCCGTCGGACTCGTACGGCGACAGGCCGGAGACCTCGTGGACACGGGACAGCCGATAGCCGACCGTGTGGCGATGGAGGCTCATCGCGTCGGCCGTCTCGGTCGTCGACCCGTCGTGGGCGAGGAAGGCCCGCAGGGTGGCGACCAGCTCGGTGTCGTGGCGGCCGTCGTAGTCGGCGAGCGGGGAGATCGTCCGGTCGCGGAGCAGGGCCAGCTCGTCGGCATCGTGCAGCAGGACGCCGATCAGCAGGCGATAGGTCTCGTCCTGCCCGCCCGGCTCGCCGGGCCGTGTCCCCAGCTCGGCGAGCAGCAGCGCTTCGCGTACGGCGCCATGCAGCTGAGCCGGATCACGTCGGGGCGCCGACACCGCCACGATCAGCCCGTGCCCGCGCAGTGTCTCCGCCAGCTGCTCGCCGGACGTCGAGCCCTCGCCGTCCAGCGGCGCGATCGCGACGATCCGCTCCGGCGCCAGGATGGCGGCCAGCGCTCCGGCCCGGCCGCAGACACCCTCCAGGAGATGCGCATCGATCGTCGGCCGCTCCTCGGTCTGGCCGGCGGCGGGCCGGGGGCCGCGGGCGCCGATCGCCACGCCGCCGGCTCCGAGCTCCAGTCCGAGCCGGCGGGCGCGGGCCACGAAGGCCGGTACGTCGTCAGGCATCGCCGCCGCCAGATCGGCGACGAGGCTCTGCCCGGAGCCCGGCAGGCCGCCGTCGGCCTCGCGGATGAGCGCCGTCACCGAGGCGGCTGCCGCCGCCGCCTCCAGCCAGGCGTGCCGCTCGTGCTCGGCATGGAGGCGTTCGGCATGGTTCGCGGTCGCCGCCCCGGGGTCGCCGACGGCGGCGACGATCCCGACGATCTGGTCTCCGATTCGCACCGGGACCGCTTCGCTGAGCAGATCCGGTCGCGTCCGGCTCTCGCCACGGCCGACCGCCGCGGCGTACACGGCGATCACCCCGGTGGCCTCGGCCGAGAGGGCATCGGGCGGATGCACGACCGGCTGTCCGAGCGCCGCGATGACGATCGCCACCGGGCATTGCAGAGCGTGCGCCACCGTGGCCGCGACGCTCTGCAGGTCCTCGCCGGCGACCGCCCCTGAGACGAGTGTCAGCGGCTCGGGCCGGGGGGCGGACTGCTCCGCTCCCCGGCCCGGCACCGGCCGCTGACTGCCGTCAAGCGCCCGTGCGCGCTGCATGCTCGCGGCGCAGACGGGTCCAGCTCACCGACGTCCGCGTCATGCGGGCGCCACTGCTGACTCTGTCCCGGCGGTCAGGCCGGGGATTCCGTTCGGGTAGCCCAGCGACGGGACGTCGGATGGGTAGACCTCGTGACCATGTTCGGCCGTGTCCCCGATCTCGAGGTTCTCGTCCGACATCCGCAACGGGATGAACAGTCCGACGAACTTGAGCAGGACGAATGTCATCACCGCCGACCAGCAGATGACGAACAGGCCGGTGATGAACTGCCACTTGAGCAGGTTCCAGTTACCGCTGATCACACCGCCCGCCGAGATGCTCGGGGTCTTGCCGACGCCGGGGTAGACGATCATCGCCTGATCGGCGAACACGCCGGTCAGCAGGCCCCCCGCGAAGCCGGCGATACCGTGGGTGTAGATCACGCCGAGGGTGTCGTCCACGTTGCGGAAGGGCCGCAGCCTGCTCAGATAGTTGAGCGAGAAGTAGACGATCGTCGAGGCGATCACCCCGATGCAGATGGCGCCCCAGCCGTTGACGTAGCCGGCGGCGGGCGTGATGCCCACCAGCCCCACGATCATCCCGTTGACCCCGGAGATGAGTCCCGGCTTGCGCCCGGTGATGTAGTCCCAAGCGACCCAGATGAGGAACGCCACCGCCGTGCAGAGGTTGGTGTTCATCACCGCGGCCGACGCCGACGCACCGGCGAAGTACGGGTCTCCACCGTTGAAGCCGTTCCAGCCGAGCCACAGCAGACCCGCGCCGATCGCCACCATCGCCACGTTGTTCGGCGCGTCGATCTCACGGTCGCGTTGCAATCGTGGACCGATGACCGCCGCCGCCACGAAGCCGGACACTCCGGCCGACAGGTGGATGACGTAGCCGCCGGAGAAGTCGACGGCGCCATGCTGGGCGAAGAAGCCGCCGCCCCAGATCGTGAACGCGTCAACCGTGTAGACGATCGACGCCCACAGGGCGACGAATGGGATCCAGGCCTTGAAATTGATGCGGCCGAGAACCGAGCCGAGCATCAGGATCGGAGTGATCCCTGCGAACACGAACTGGAAGTAGGCCAGCGTGTCCTGCGGGAACCTCAATGCCGGACCGGTCGTCGCCAGCGGGATGCTGGCTTGGCCCTGTTCGGCATTGTGGCCCAGGATCTCGCCTGGGATGCCGATGAAGTTCCCGAAGAACCCGGAGTGCGAGAGTCCGTGCCATGGCGTGCCGAAGCCCATCTTGAAGGCCCACAGCACCCATACCACGAGCACCACTGCAAAGGCGGCGAAGGTCAGCATCATGCTGTTGATCGACCAGCGCTTCTGCATCACGCCGCCATAGAGCACGACGAGGCCGGGGACGCTCATGAGGCCGACGAGCGTCGCCGCGGTCATCTGCCATGCGTTGTCTCCGGGGCTGAGCCATGATGGATATGGCAGCCACATGTAGATTGATCTCCTTGTCCTTGGGGACGGGGTGGATGAAAACAGCCGCTACGTCTGCAGCGGCCCGGGCTTGGAGCCCACAGCAACCTTCTTGAGTCTGTCGGTGCGCCACCCCCCTGACCCATGGCCTCGCGTCCAGCAAACCGGGGGGCCTCCTGGACATAGGGATAAACGCCCCCCGCAACCTCCGGACATTGGGCGGGGACCCGCCGCGATCGCCGTCCGCCGCGGACGCGGGGCCTCGCCGGGGAGTCCCCCGGCGGGCCGCCGGCCCCGCCTCAGAACGACAGGGCGGTCCGGTGCGGGAGCACGATGACCGAGCCCCGGGCCGAGTCCAGCCGCGCCCGCGTGGCTCCGCCGAGGGCGATGGCCCCTTCGCGGGCGCCGCTCTGCGAGTCGACGAGGATGAGGTCGGCGTCGTAGCCCGAGCTGATCTTCGCCCCGAGCGCCTCCGCCAGGCTCTCCGCCGTCTTGCGCGCGCCACCCTCCGGGTCGTCGGCGGCCACCGCGATCGTTCTGGCCACCGGCTCGGCGAGCATGCGCAGCCCGGCGGCGGCGACCGCGATCGCCACCGAGCCGCCGGAGAGCAGGCCCTGGGCCGAGCCTCCCGGCTCGACCCGGCCGGGAGGGGTGCGGTAGTCGGACCCGAACACGATCAGCTGCGCGCCCTCGGATTCGGCCAGCGCCGCCAGGCCGGCGCTCGTGGACGGGTTGACGACGACGTGGCGCACGACGTCGGGCATGCCGAGCCACAGGGCCCCCTGCTCGAGGCGGCGGGCGGCGTCGTGCTCGCCGATCTCCTCGCGCTTGGGGTCGTATTCGCGGGAATGACGGACGTAGGCGAGCGAGACGGCAGCCCCGGTGGCGGCGAGCATGCGCGCCAGCGCGAGCGCATCGTCATCGTTCGGGGTCCCGTCGTAGGAGACGATCATCGAGGTCGGCATGCCGCCAATCCTTGGCTACGGGCGCAGGCCGGACATTGGCCACATGGACAGCGTTCCGGCGCGCGGAGTGTCCCGGCGGCGGGCCGATCAGGGATCTGACCGGAGCTGGCCGTACGGATAAGGCCGCGTCGTATGCCACGATCGGCGGCCGTGTGGCGACCCGAGACAGCCGTGAGCGCGTCGCTCGTTCCGGGCCTGCTCCATCTCCATCTTCATCTCCATCTGCATCTCTCGCTGCGCCACCACTTCAAGGGGCCGGGAGTCGACTATGCCGGGATCGCCGTGGCCTCGGGTCTGAGCTGGGTCGGGCTGCCCGGCCCCGGCGAACCCGTGCTGGTCGCCGCCGGCATCCTCGCGGCGCAGCACAAGCTTGATCTGGCGACGGTCGTCGGGGTGGCGTTTGTCGCCGCCACCGCAGGCGGGATCGTCGGCTGGGCGATCGGACTCAAGGCGGGACGGGCCCTCGTGACCGGGCGCGGACCCTTGCGGCGCCTGCGCGTGCGGCTCGTGGAACGCGGGGAGGTCGTCTTCGCCCGCTATCCGGTGACGGCGATCCTGATGACGCCGGCCTTCGTCGCCGGCATCAATGGCGTGCGCTCGCGCGTGTATCAGCCGGTCAACGTCATCTCGGCCGCGGTGTGGGCGGGTGGCCTCGGGGTCGGGGGATACTTCGTCGGCCCGCCGGTGCTCGACCTGTTCGAGGACGCCGGCACGGCGGCGACGAGCGTCGTCCTCGGCCTGATCGTCATCGCGGTCGGGCTGGAGGTCTGGCGGCGGCGCCGGCGCTCGCGCTGACGGCGCGACCACGCGCACCCGGGCGCGGAACGCGAGCCGACGTTCGCCCCGGTCGCGCTGGTACGGTGGCGGTCAGTGTCTGACGACGCCACCCCCGCGGGCCTGCCGATGACGACGGGTCTCGAGCTCCCCGGGCTGCAGGTCCGGGAGAGCCTCGGTGTCGTCTACGGCCGCGTCGTGCGCAGCATGGGCTTCACCGGCGGCGTCACCGCGTCGTTCAAGGCGCTGCGCCGTGGCGAGATCACCGAATACACGCAGCTGCTGGAGGACTCCCGGCGCCATGCGATCGACCGGATGGTCGACAATGCCCGGCTCCTCGGCGCCGAGGCGATCGTCGCGGTGCGCTTCGACTCATCCGAGATCGGCCAGCAGTTCACCGAGATCGTCGCCTACGGGACCGCGGTCACGGTGGCGCGCCTCGACGCTCACTGAGCTCTCGACGCGGCGTGCGGCTGAGCGACGCGGACCGGGAGCTGTTGATGGAGCGTCTGACGCGCCATGCCGCGGCCGGGCGCCTGGAGCTGGACGAGCTCGAGCGGCGCGTCGAGATCGTGGCCGCCGCGCAGACCCGGGAGCAGGCCGCGCCGGCGCTGGCCGATCTGCCCGCGCTGCCGGGGGACCCTCCTCCCGCCCGCGCGCGGTGGCGTCGCGGCCATGGCGACAGCGATCGGCCGGCGCCGGATTGGCGCCCGACCCCGGAGCGCTTCCGTGATCCGCGCACCCAGCGCGTCATGCGCGTCTGGGAGGACGCGGCCGGGGCGCGCCACTACGTGCCCGACGACGCCTCTTGATCGCTGAGCCGGGCTCGGCCTCGCTAGCCGCGTCCGCCGCCGCCGAACAGCCGCAGCATGAACAGGAAGATGTTGAAGACGTCAAGGAAGATCGACGCCGCGATCGGCACCGAGCTCCCCATGTTCGCACCGCGCAGGCGGTTGAAGTCGATGATCGTGAAGCCGCCGAAGATGACGAGCCCGGCGACTGACCAGATGACGTTCCCGCCCGGGATCGCCACGAAGGTCGCGACGAGGCCGAACACGATCAGCGCAAGCAGCGCGAAGAACAGCACCCGGTACCACGACGAGAGATCCCGCCGGGTCGCGTAGCCAAAGGCGCCGAGGCCGGCGACGAACAGCGCCGTGCTGCCGGCGGCCTGATACAGAGCGTCCGGGTTCGCCTGGGCGTACACCGCGAGCACGGGGCCGACGGCGATCCCGATGCACAGGCCGAGCCCGAACAGCAGACCGATCGCCAGCTGCTCGTGGCCCCGCCGTGTGGCGGAGTTGAGCCCGAAGATGCAGGCGAACGCGGCGATGAAGAAGGCGATCCCGGTGCCGCCGCTGAGATCGCGACCGATGTAGGCCCCGAGGGCCGTGCAGCCGACGGTCAGGGCGACGAGGCCCATGACCTGACCGAAGACGCCGCGCGCCTGGTCCTGGGTCAGCGCGTCCCCGCCGGAGCCCCATCGCGTCCGTGTGGTGGCGTCGGACAATGGCATGTGATCAAGGATAGGAGGTCGGCGAACGGGGGTCCAGAGGGTCGAGCGCCCGGACTCGTGATACTGGGAGACGTGCCCGATACGACCCTCGCTGCTCCCTCGGCGGCCGACACCTCCGCCAAGCCCGTCATTCCCCGCTCCGCCTGGATGCGCCTGGCGGCCTGCACCGCCGCCGCGGCGCTGCTTCAGCTCGACGGCACGCTGATCACGGTCGCGCTGCCATCCGTCGCGCATGGCCTGAAGGTCACGGGGAGCTCCACCTCGGCGGTCCTGAGCGCGTACTTCGGCGCCTACGCTCTGCTGCTCATCCCCGGCGGCGAGCTGGTCGACCGCTTCGGCCCGCGCCGGCTGGCGCTGTGCGGCCTGGCGCTGTTCGCGGTCGGCGCGCTGGCCGGGGCGCTCGTCGCCAACTTCGACGAGCTGCTCGTGGCCCGCATCGTCCAGGGGGCGGGCGCCGGCCTCGTCAGCCCCGCCGCGCTCGCCGGTGCGGTCAGTGGCTTCCCGCCCGAGCGTCGCGGGAGCGCGCTCGGGATCTGGGGCGCGAGCGCCGGCATGTCGAATCTCATCGGCCCGCTGCTCGGGGGCCTGCTGACGGTGGCCTTCGGCTGGCGGGCGAACTGGTGGGCGCTGCTGCCGTTGACGCTCGCCGCCGCGGTCGCGATCGCGCGCTATGTGCCCGCCGTCGTCCCGCCGCTGGAAAGCGGCGACGGGGACGGCGAGGGGGAGGCCCAGGCCGTGGTCAACCGGATCGTCACCGCCGCCACGCTCGTCGCCGGCCTGACCTTCGCGGTCATGATCGGGGCGTTCTACATCGCCGAGCAGTATCTCCAGCGGGTGGCCGGCTTCTCCGCGCTCGGCGCCTCCGGCGCGCTCGTGCTCGTCGCGCTGCTCGTCGGCGCCGCGGCGCCGCTCGCCGGCAAGCTCGTCGATCGCCACGGCGAGCAGATGCCCGCGGTGCTGGGCTTCGTCCTGGCCGGCGTCGGATTGGCGATCCTCGGCATCCCCGGCGTGTCGCTCTCCGGCCTGATCACGATCCTTCCGATGATCCCGGTCGGCCTCGGCCTCGGCATGCTGTTCGTTCCGACCTCGCGTGCGGCGCTCAACGCGACGCCGCGGTCGTCGCACGGCCGCACCTCGGCGCTCCTGTCGGTGGGCCGGCTCCTCGGTGCGGCGATCGGCGCCGGGCTGGCCGGCGTCGCGCTGACCGGCACGCTGACCGCCGGCACCGTCCACCACACGCTGCTGATCAGCGCCGGGCTGTGTCTGCTGATCGGCATCCCGGCCTCCGGGGCGCTGCGCCCCGGGCCGGCTCCGGTCCCCTCGCGGGCCTGAGGGGGACCGGCTCCGGTCCCCTCGCGGGCCTGACGGGCGCCGCCGCCGGCGTGATCGCCGGCGCTGCCGGTCAGGATCAGGCCCGGGCGATCGCGCCGCGCCCGCTCGCGGCGTCGGTCGGTCCGGCGCCGCCGCTGGCGTCGATCAGGATCTCGGCGAGCGCCTCGGGCGCATCCCACATCGGGATATGGCCGCTGTCGGCGAGCACGACGTTGCGGATCCGATCGGGCACCCAGACCGGCCGCGCGATCAGCCGGTCCTGCGACGGCCAGACGAGCGTCACCGGGCAGCGCATCCGCTCCAGACCCTCGAACCGCCTGGCGCGCATCGCGTCGTTGACCGCCACGAAGTCCGGGGCCAGTCCGTAGGCGCGGACGAGGTGCGCGGCCTGGGCGCGCGGGACGCGCCCGGGATGGGCGACGGCGCCGTTGAGCAGGAGCCGGCGGCCGGCGGCCGTGGTGGCCGCGGGACCGATGACCGGCAGCAGGGCGCGGGACAGCCGATGAGCGATCGCCGCCTTGGGCACGAGCGGCTCGGGCCACAGCCCGGCCGGGGCGATGGCGGCGACGCTCCGGGCAGCGCCGCTCAGGGCGAGCTCCAGCGCCACCCAGCCCCCGAGCGAGTTGCCGGCCACGTGCGGTCGTTCGACGCCGAGCGCGGTCATCGTGCCGGCGACCGCGGCGGCCAGCGCCCGCGGGGTGGGCGCCGCGCCGGTGAGCGCCGGCGAGTCCCCGAACCCCGGCAGGTCGACGGCGATCACCTCCCGGCGGTCCCGCAGGTGCTCGACGAGCGGATCCCAGACCCGGCGATCGGCGCCGAGCGGATGCAGGAGGACGAGGGGCGGACCATCTCCGGTCCGGTCGAGTGCCAGTGACACGGAGGTGCGGGCTATCGCCGGGCCGCGCGGTCGGCCGGCGCGGCGATCGGGGTCGGTGACGGCCTCATCGCGTCACCACCCTACTCATGCCGCGCCAGCGAGTCGCCGATCAGCCAGATGGTCGGCGGCCACAGGCCGACGAAGATCGCCCGCCGCTCGGCGTTGCCCCGCTCGTCCTGGTCGACGGTCTTGGCCCGGATCCAGAGGCCGATGCACAGTCCGATCGCGGACAGCGACAGGACCTGCATCATCCAGGCGCGCAGGCCGCCGCGATGGAGGAGCGCTGTGATCACGGCGCGATATTGCCCCCGATGACGCGGGGATAATCCGGGACGGGCGGGGGTAAGGGCGTTGACGACGATGTTCTCGACCCCCCGACGACGCCCCTCCTTCACCCGGCGCTGGCTGCTGGCGGCGACCTGGCCGGTCGGCGTCGTCCTGACCGCGTGGGATTACATGTGGCGCTCGACGCCACTGCATCGCCGCGAGGTCGTCGAGGCTCCGCGTGACGAGGATCAGCCGCCCTCCTTTCCTGACGGCATCGACGACACCGACGTGTTGCCCGCGGAGGAGGGCTCGGGCCCGTTCTTTCACCGCCGCTATCGCACGGCGATCCGTGACACCACCTGCTCGGCGGCCGAGCTGATGCGATCGGTGCAGGTCAACCTCAACCGGCCGGCGCCGACCCGGTTCGCCCGCTTTCAGCGCGTGCAGGGGGAGGGGGACGGTCTGCATGTCGGCGATGAGTTCGTCGTGCGCATGCCCGGACCGTGGGACGGGCCGGTGCGCGTCGTGGCCCGCGACGATCACCGCTTCCGCCTGGCGACGCTGCGCGGTCACCTCGAGGCTGGACAGATCGAGTTCCGGGTCTGCGACGGCGAGGATGGCGACGGCGGCGGGCTGATCTCGTTCGAGATCGAGTCATGGGCGCGCAGCGCCGACCGCGTCTCGGATCTCCTGTATCACAAGATCCGCATCGCCAAGGAGGTCCAGCTCCACATGTGGATCTCATTCCTGGAGGGCGTGGTCGCGCTCTCCGGAGGCCGCATGACCGGCGGCATCGAGATCGACACCCGCCAGGTGGCGCCGCAGCCGCAGCCGACCACGGCGTGAACACGGCGCTGCAATCCCCCTCACCGGCGCAGGCGTCGCCCGCCGTGCGCCGCCGGCTGGCCGCGCTGGCCCGCAGAGCGGTCAACTACGACCCCGACGCGCTTGATCTCGCTCATCCGCCCGCCGGCTGGATCGTCGACCGGCGCCGCCAGCCGCTGCCCGGCGAAACCCCCGGGCAGCCCGTGCCCGACGGCAGCTGGGAGGCGGCGCGGCGCCTGATCTGCGGCTACGAGTTCGCCGACCCGTCGATGGTCCGCGCCTTCTATGACCCGGAACGCCCGCTGGAGGGGCGCGACATGCTGCTGGAGCTGCGGACGTTGCGCTACCTGCACGTCTATGTCGGAGTTCGCGTCGTCGCCGTCTACGACGAGCGGCGCGATGGTGACGGCGGCCGGGAGGCCCGCGTGTTCGGCTGGGCGTATCGCACGCTGCAGGGGCACGTCGAGATGGGCCAGATGGACTGGCAGGTGTGGAAGTGGCTGGACTCCGGCGAGGTGGAGTTCCGGGTCCACGCCGTCTCCCGGACCGCCGTGATCCCCAACCCGCTCGTCCGGATCGGCTTTTCGCTGCTGCGCGACCACGAACGCCGGGTGTTCCTGGACAGCACCGACCGGCGCATGCGGACCTTCACCGAGCTCGCGCTGCAACGCGGGCACACCGCCGACGACGTCCGTCGCGCCAGCTCCGACGTCACCGCGCGCCGCTCGCCCAGAGGCGATCCGGCGCACGACGCGCTCGCGGGACGGGCACGACCGGTCCGGCCCGGCCACGAGTGATCCGTTCTCGGCCCGAGCGCGTAAAGATGTGCGCATGGGTCTCGTCTCCACCGTGCGCATGTACATGCGCCGCACCGCCCCGCTGGACCAGCCGACCGACATCTACGATCACCACGTCCGTCTGCTCGACGGCGGGGCGCTCGACCTCAGGTCGCTGCGCGGCAATCCGACGCTGATCGTCAACACCGCCAGCAAATGCGGCTACACCCCGCAATACGAGGGGCTGCAAGCGCTGTACGAGCGCTATCGCGAGCGCGGCCTGACCGTGCTCGGCTCGCCGTCGGCCGATTTCGCCGATCAGGAGTACGACGACGCCGAGGAGATCGGCGCCTTCTGCCAGAAGAACTACGGCGTCAGCTTCCCGTTGACCGAGCGCACCTCGGTCCGCGCCGATCCCTCCCCGCTGTGGAGCGAGCTCGCCCGCCAGCCGGGCTCAGGCCCGCCGGTGTGGAACTTCACGAAGTACCTCGTCGGCGGCGACGGCCGGCTGATCGCGCGCTGGGCGACGAAGGTCGAGCCGCAGGATCCGCAGATCGTGACCGCGATCGAGGCGGCCCTCGCCGACTGAGCGACGGGCGTCAGCCGGCGTCGGGCTCGGGCAGCGGCGGCGGCGCGCTGCGATACGTCGGTGGGGTCCGGGACAGGCCGATCGGATTGCGGGTCAGCGGCACCGTCGACCCGTCGGCCGCCGGCACCTCGACGATCGGCCCCATCCCGAGCGATCGGGCCAGCGAGAAGGCCGCGCCGACATCGTTGACGACGCCGGCCGGCACGCGCGCGCCGGTCAGCGCGGCCGCCCACTCGGACGCCGGCCGCGCGGCGAGGTGCGTGACGAGCACGGAGCGCAGCGCCGCCCGGTGTGTGACCCGGTCGGAGTTGGAGGCAAAGCGCGGATCGGCGGTCAGCTCCGGCGCGCCGAGCACCGCGCACAGCGCCGCGAACTGGCGGTCGTTGCCGACCGCGAGGACGAGCTCGCCGGCACCCGTGGCGTAGAGCTCGTATGGCGTGATGCTCGGATGGGCGTTGCCGAGGCGGCCGGGCACGACCCCGGCGATCGTGTACGCCGACCCCTGGTTGACCAGCGCGGCGAGCAGCGACGACATCAGGTCGACCTGCACCCGCTGGCCCTCGCCGGTGGCGTCGCGGTGGCGCAGGGCGGCCAGGATCCCGACCGTCGCGAACAACCCGGCCAGCACGTCGACCACCGCCACCCCGACCTTCTGGGGCTCGCCGTCGGGCGCGCCGGTGATGCTCATCAGCCCGCCGAGCGCCTGGACGAGCAGGTCGTAGCCGGGCAGTTTCGCCCCCTCGCCGGCGCCGAAGCCGGTGATCGAGCAATACACGAGACCGGGATTCTCGGCGCTCAGCCGCTCATAGCCGAGCCCGAGCCCGTCCATCACATCGGGACGGAAGTTCTCGACCAGTGCATCAGACGCGCGCGCGAGCGCCAGCGCCCGCTCGCGCCCCGCGGGGGTGCCGAGATCGAGGGAGATGCTCTCCTTGTTGCGGTTGACCGCCTGGAAATAGGTCGCCTCGCCGCGCGCGTCATACGGCGGGCCCCAGCTGCGCGTCTCGTCGCCGATCCCCGGACGCTCAACCTTCGTCACGCGCGCGCCGAGATCGGCGAGCATCATCGTCGCGAACGGACCGGCGAGGACCCGGGAGAAATCGAGGATCGCCAGCCCACCGAGCGCCGACGGTGTCTGCTCGTGGTCCACGAGTGGCATTCTGATCGACATCGCCGTCTCAGAGCTCCCACGGCCACAGCCGGCGGGATATGCTCGCGCCCCATGAGCGCCACATTCGTCCACACCTGCATACGCGTCGTCGACATCAACCGGTCGACCGAGTTCTACGGCCGGCTCGGATTCGAGCCTCGCGGGCGGTTGAACTTCGAGTCGGCCTACAACGTCTATCTCGGGCTGCCGGGCGGCGGTGACGTCCTCGAGTTGACCGTCAACGTCGGTCGGGACGAGCCATATCCGCTGGGCGAGGGCTACAACCACATGGCGCTCGTCAGCGACGACCTCGACGGGCTTCTGGCGCGGCTCGCCGCGGCGGGCATCGAGCCCGAGAAGCCGCCGTACGCGCCGGGGGGCAGGACGGAGTACCGGATCTGCTTCGTCACCGATCCCGACGGCTATCGCATCGAGCTGATCGACGGCGCCTTTCCGACCCCGCAGGATCCGCCCCATCCCTCGACGGCGTGACTGGTCGCGGTGGGCGGGCCGCGGCCCCGCGGCGGGGCGGGCCGCGGCCCCGCGGCGAGGCGGGCTGTGGCCTGGCGGGGCGGGCCGCGGGACGGCAGATCCATCGGCCGCACTAACGCCGGATTTACACTCAGCTCAACTCGCGTGGACTAAGATCGGCCGAGCATGACCAATCCGTGGCTGGCCATCGACGTGGCCACCGTTCCCACGAAGCGGGCGCGCGAGGTTCGCCGCGCCTGGGAGCGGTTCGTGGGTGGCCGTGCGCGCCCGGGGGATCGCTGCGACCCGCACGCCGTCCGCGGGCCGATCGAGGCCTCGTGGCGCCGGTCGGCCGCCGCCGGTGTCGACCCGTCCGGGCAGCGCATCGCGCCGGTCGTCGCCGATGCCGACGAGACCTCGGCGCGCTGGGAGATGCATCCGCTGGCCGAGATGGCGCCGCTCATCCGGGAGTGCCTGGCGGCGACCGCCGACGAAGCCGGGCACCTGATCGTCGTCTCTGACGCCAACGGCGTCCTGCTGTGGATGGAGGGCAATCCCCAGCTGCGGATGCGCGCCGCGGAGTCGATGAACTTCGCCGAGGGCGCGCTGTGGAGCGAAGGCGGCGCCGGGACGAACGCGATCGGGACCGCGCTCGCCGCCGACCACGCCGTGCAGGTGTTCGCCACCGAGCACTTCAACGAGATCGTGCAGGCCTGGACGTGCGCCGCCGCTCCCGTCCACGATCCTGACACCGGACAGGTCATCGGCGTTATAGATCTGACCGGCGACATGGCCTCCGTGCATCCGCACAGCATGGCCGTGGCGACCGCGACAGCGCAGGCGGTCGAGGCTCAGCTGCGGTGCAAGATGCTCGACCGAGACGGCCGGCTGCTGAGCCGCTACGGCGACCAGCTGACCGCCGGCCCCGGTCCGCGCGCGCTGATCGCGCCGAGCGGCCGCGTGATCGCCAGCCGGCCGCTCGGATGGCTGCCCGAGCCGCGGCTCACGCTCCCGCCCGACGGGGGCGAGATGATGCTCGCGCGCGACGTCGTCGGCGTCGTCGAGGCGCTCGGTCGCGAGGAGGCCTATCTCGTCCGTGAGGCGTCGGCGCCCGCGCGTCACGGCCGCGCAGCGAGCCCGCCGCCCGCCCTGCGGTTGCAGCTGCTGGCCCAGGATCGAGCGCTCGCCTCCTTCTCGGGGCGGTCGGTGTCGCTGCGGCTGCGCCACGCTGAGATCCTGACCCTTCTGTGCGCCCATCCCGCGGGCTGCAGCAGCGAGGAGCTGAGCGCCGGGGTGTACGGCGAGCTCGGCCGCGAGGGGGGCATCCGGGTGGAGATCTCACGCCTGCGCAAGCTGCTCGGCGACTGCATCGATCCCGAGCGCTATCGACTGCGGGCCGGCGTCGTCTCCGATGTCGCCCAGGTCTGCGGGCTCCTGCGCCGGGGAGAGGTCCGCGAAGCCGCCGACCGCTATCCCGGTCCGCTCCTGCCGCGATCGCGGGCGCCCGGGGTCGTGCGCGAGCGCGACGCGCTCGAGAGCTGGATGCGCCAGTCGGTGCTGAGCAGCGGCGACCTCGACGCGCTGTGGTCCTGGCTGCAGAGCGCGGGCGGGATCGATGACCTCGTCGCGTGGAAGCGGCTGCTGTCCAACCTCCCGTTCCAGGATCCGCGGCGGAGCCTCGCCGCCTCGCGCGTCGGGCAGCTGCGGGCTGCCGATACCGCCCGCGAGCAGCCTGTAACGCCTGTGTAACGCGGTCCACGGTCCGGGTCGACTACTGTCATGTGACCGGTCCGGCTACCACCCCGGGCCGGCGGTTGAGGACTGATCCCCGGCCGCGGAGCAGTAGGAGAGGAAGTCTTTGCACAGCGATCTTGCCCGCCCGGTTTCGGGCGCGTCCGGTGGCGCGCCCAGCCGCAGTCTCAGCACTGCACGCTCAGTGCTGCGCGTCCTGTCGCTGCTGATCGAACGGCCGAGCGGCGTCCGCGCCGACGAGGTAGCGGAGTCGCTGGGCAAGAGCATCTCCACCGCCTACTACCTGTTGACGAGCCTGTGCGAAGAGGGGTTCGCGGTCCACGAGAGCAAGGGCCTGTATCGCCCGGCCCGCGGCCTCGAGGAGCTGACGTCGGCCGCGCTGGAGGCGAGCGCGCTGCACGCCGGCGTCGAGGCGACGGTCGACGAGCTCTTCCTGCGCACCCGCAAGCGCTCCTATCTCGGCGTCGTCCGGCGAGGCTGCATCGAGATCGTCGCCTTCCGCGGCCGTCAGGGCGTGCCGCGGATGCCGGGCCTCGGCTCTGAGATCCGCGACAGCGCCCACGCCCTGGCCATGGGCAAGGTGGTGCTGTCGCTGCTGCGGCCGCGCTCGCTGGCCCACTACATCGACCGCGGGCTCCGGACGTACACGCCGCAGACAATCACCAGCCCCGAGCGGCTGATGGCCGAGCTCCAGGCCGTGCGGGAGAGCGGCTATGCCGTCGAGCGCGAGGAGTTCGACAAGAACTTCTGCTGCATCGCCGCCCCCATCTTCGACGACAGCGGTCGCTTCGTCGCCGCGCTCGGCCTGTCGATGACCGCTCACGTCTTCGATCTCGAGCGCGACGCGCTCGCCGAGACCGTCCGTGCCGTCGCCCGCCGTGGCGGCGACGCGGCGTCGCGACCGGCGGCCCACGCTGTTTCGCGCGGCGATCCTCCCCGGCGCCTGGAGTCGGTGTCGTGAGGAAATTGCAAGCAGATGCGAAAAAGCGCAGCTTCTTGAGGCAAACGTCACAGGGACATAGCCTCGGTCAGAGAGGCCGTATGCGGTCAGCACCGCTGCGGCAACGAGGGAACCAACCAAGGAGTGAAGGGTGAGCAGAGCCAGCATCACCAAGGCCCACAACAAGATCCAGGAGCTGTCCTGGGAGCCGCAGTACGTCTCGCCGGTCGAGAAGTACGCGACGGACTACACGTTCGAGAAGGCCCCCAAGAAGGACCCGCTCAAGCAGGTCCTGCGCTCGTACTTCCCGATGGAGGAGGAGAAGGACAACCGCGTCTTCGGGGCCATGGACGGCGCCATCCGCGGCAACATGTTCCGGCAGGTCCAGGAGCGCTGGATGGAATGGCAGAAGCTGTTCCTGTCGATCATCCCGTTCCCGGAGATCTCCGCCGCGCGGGCGATGCCGCTGACCATCGGCACGGTGCCGAACCCCGAGGTTCACAACGGTCTGGCGATTCAGATGATCGACGAGGTCCGTCACTCGACGATCCAGATGAACCTCAAGCGGCTGTACATGAACCACTACATCGACCCCGCTGGGTTCGACATCACGACCAAGGCCTTCCAGAACTGCTACGCCGGCACCATCGGCCGTCAGTTCGGCGAGGGCTTCATCACCGGTGACGCCATCACGGCGGCCAACATCTACCTGACGATCGTCGCGGAGACCGCGTTCACGAACGTGCTGTTCGTGGCGATGCCGGGTGAGGCGGCGGCCAACGGCGACTACCTGCTGCCGACGGTGTTCCACTCGGTCCAGTCCGACGAGAGCCGCCACATCTCCAACGGCTACTCGATCATCCTGATGGCGCTCGCCGATGAGCGCAACCGGGAGCTGCTCGAGCGCGATCTCCGCTATGCATGGTGGAACAACCATGCGGTCGTGGACGCCGCCATCGGGACGTTCATCGAGTACGGCACCAAGGACCGTCGCAAGGACCGCGAGAGCTATGCCGAGGCATGGCGTCGCTGGATCTATGACGACTACTACCGCAGCTACCTGGTGCCGCTGGAGAAGTACGGCCTGACGATCCCCCATGACCTCGTCGAGGAGTCGTGGAACCGGATCTGGAACAAGGGCTACATCCACGAGACGGCGCAGTTCTTCGCGACCGGCTGGTGGGCGAACTACTGGCGGATCGATGGCATGGACGACACCGATTTCGAGTGGTTCGAGCACAAGTATCCGGGCTGGTATGACAAGTACGGCAAGTGGTGGGAGCGCTACTCGGAGATGTCCAAGAAGAACGGCCACGCGCCGATCTGCTTCGACGGCGACACCGACTACGTGTATCCGCACCGCTGCTGGACCTGCATGGTCCCGTGCCTGATCCGTGAGGACACGGTCGTCGACGAGGTCGACGGTCAGGTCCGCACGTACTGCTCGGAGACCTGCCATTGGACGGACGCCGTCGCGTTCCGCCCGGAGTACAAGGGCCGCGCCACCCCGGCGATGGGCAAGCTCACCGGCATGCGTGAGTGGGAGACCGCCTATCACGGCTACGACCTGGCCGAGTGCATCAAGGAGCAGGGTTACGTCCGCGACGATGGGCACACGCTGATCCCGCAGCCGCATCTGGATCTCGATCCGAAGAAGATGTGGACGCTGGATGAGATGAAGGGCTTCACGATCAACAGCCCGAACGTGCTGCTCAACCAGATGTCGCCCGAGGACCGCGAGGCGCACATCGCCGAGTACAAGCGGGGCGGCCCGGCCGGCCGCAAGCCCGTGGAGGCCGGCGCTTAGCGCCAAACAGACGCGACGGGAGGCGATCGGGTCACGGATGACCGGTCGCCTCTTCGCCGTCTCGGAGATCAAGGACACGATGGGAGAGACCTACACAGTCCGGCTCGAGCCGGTCGGGATCGAATTCGAAGTCGACGGGGACGAGACGATCCTGCGCGGCGCCTTCCGTCAGGGGCTGATGCTCATGCACGGCTGCAAGGAAGGGCAGTGTGCGGCCTGCAAATCGTTCCTCCTTGACGGCGAGGTCGACCTCGAGAAGTATTCGAACTTCGCGCTCAACGATTTCGAGAAGGAGGAGGGGTGGACGCTGCTCTGCCGCGCCCATGCCGAGTCCGATCTCGAGATCGAGTTGATCAACTACGACGAGGAGGTGCTGCGCTCCGGGGTCGCGCTGCAGACGCAGGACATGCGTGTGGAGGCCATCGAAGCGCTGACCCACGACATCTACCGTCTGGTCCTCAGCGGTCCGCAGCTGACCTACAAGCCCGGCCAGTACTGCGATCTCAGGATTCCCGACTCCGAGGACGTGCGGTCGTTCTCGATGGCCAACCTGCCGTGCGGCGAGCTGGAATTCATGATCAAGGCCTATCCGGACGGGAAGTTCTCAAGCCTGCTGTCCGGCGGCTCCCTGAAGGAGGGAGACGAGTTGGAGGTGACCGGCCCGTACGGCGTGTTCACCCTGCGTGAGAAGTCCGAGCGCCCGCTGCTGTTCATCGGTGGAGGGGCCGGCATGGCCCCGATCCTGGCGCTGCTACGAGCGATGGCCGACCAGGGAACCGACCGGCAGGCCGTCTTCTACTACGGCGCGCGCGGGCCGAAGGACCTGTTCCATCTCGACGAGCTCGCCGAGCTGGAGCAGCGACTGCCGAACTTCCGCTTCGTCCCGGCGCTCTCGGAGGCCGGGGAGGACGGCGACTGGGACGGCGAGACGGGATTGATCACCGACGTGGTCGCGCGGTGCGAGAAGGAGCTGGGAGAGGTCGACGCATATCTGTGTGGACCTCCGCCGATGGTCGACGCCGCCATCGCGATGCTGGAGCAGAACGGCGTACCCGACAATCGGGTCTATTACGACAAGTTCACAACCACCGCCGAATAAACGGTGGAGAGGAGAGAGCAAGCGAATGGCCACAGAGACAGACGCTCCGGTCACCGAGCGTAGCGTTCCCAAGCCGGTCTTCACCGATGCCGAGGCGGGTGCGCGTGAGTTCCCCTCCTCCAGCAGCCGCACCTACAGCTATTTCACGCCCGCCAAGCGGCGCGCCACGGTCTATGAGGACGTGACCGTCGATATCCAGCCCGATCCCGAGCGCCATCTGCTTCAGGGCTGGGTCTACGGCTTCGCCGACGGCACCGGCGGCTATCCGCAGGAGTGGTCGGCGCTGAAGTCGACCAACTGGCATGAGTTCCTGGATCCCAACGAGGAGTGGGAGCAGACGATCTACCGCAACAACGCCAACGTCGTGCGGCAGATCGGCCAGAACCTGGCCAACGCCAAGGCGGCCCGCGCGTTCGACAGCTGGAACAGCGGCTGGATCAAGACCGTCGAGCGCCACGTCAGCGCGTGGGCGCACGTCGAGCATGGGATCGGGATGCACGTCTATCTCCCCGCCCAGCGCGACGCGCCGACGAACATGATCAACAACGCGTTGTCGGTCGCCTCCGCGCACAAGCTGCGCTTCGGGCAGGACATCATCCTCTACAACCTCGACCTCACCGACGAGGTGGAGGGCTTCGACGGCGAGGCCCACAAGGAGGCCTGGAACAACGATCCGGTCTGGCAGGGCGTGCGTGAGAACGTCGAGAAGCTGACCGCGATCCGGGATTGGTCAGAGGCGTTCTTCGCCACCGCGATCGTGTTCGAGCCGTTGATCGGCGAGCTGTTCCGCAGCGAGTTCGTCATGCAGGTCGCCGCCCTGCAGGGCGACTTCGTGACGCCGACGCTGATGGGCGCCGGCGAGTCCGACACCGCCCGTGACCTCCGGGTCGCCCGCCGGCTGTTCGGGATGCTCGCCAACGACCCCGAGCACGGCGAGGCCAACCGGGCGACGATGCAGAAGTGGCTGGCCGCGTGGACCCCCGTCAGCGCCGCCGCGGCGCGGACGCTGCAGCCGGTCTGGTCCCAGCCCGGTGAGAAGGTCATCCGCTTCGAGGAATCCCTCGAGCATTCCCGTCGGCGCTACGACGAACTCGTCACCGACCTCAACCTCAAGGCAGAAGGAGTCTGATTCGATGAGCACCGGGAATGACCGCTTCAAGGTCGATCCGACGGCCTCCAACCGGGCCGGGATCACCCTGATGAACAACCAGGTGGGGCACGTCGTCGCCGAGGTGATGCGCGGCAAGCCGGGCGTCACCGTCGAGGAGCTGCCCTCGATGATCCGCGTCGACGGAACCGGCAAGTTCGAGATCGACTACGCGGAGTGCGCCGAAGCGCTGGGCTGGGAGGACTTCGGCAACGACGACTTCGAGGAGATCATGTCGACCCATTACGGCCGCATGGTCGTGCTCGACGACAAGATCATCATGTTCGCCAACCCCGAGGATGCAGCGGAGTACATTTCCTTCGATCTGCAGGCGCTCAGCTAAGGAGAGGGAGAGTTAATGTTCGAGCACAAGGGCGAGAAGTACTTCATCGTCGACGGCCATCTGCACATGTGGTCGGCCGGACCCGACAACTGGGTCAAGGGCCACGAGCAGTACGCGAAGGGCTGGATCGAGTGCTTCCACGCGTACATGGGCCTCGGCCCGGCGGAGACGCACTGGCCGATCGAGAAGTTCATGAGCTACACCCACGAGGACTTCGTCCACGACGTCTTCGAGGAGGGTGGAGTCGACGTCGGGATCTTCCAGTCGACGTATCTGCGCGAGTGGTACACGAACGGCTTCAACACGGCCGCCCAGAACGCCGCATTGTTCGAGAAGTATCCGGACAAGCTGATCGTCAACGGTCGCTGGGACCCGCGTGACGGCGAGAAGGGCCTCGAGGAGCTCCGCACCGACGCGGAGAAGTACAAGCTCCAGGGCGTCAAGCTGTACACCGCCGAGTGGAACAACGGCTCCCGTGGATATCGTCTCGACGACGAGATCTGCAAGCCGTTCTACGAGGCCTGCCGGGAGCTCGGGATCAAGAACCTCCACGTCCACAAGGGGCCGACGATCTGGCCGCTGGACAAGGACGCCTTCGATCCGCGTGATATCGATCAGGCGGCGACGGACAACGGCGACCTGAACTTCATCATCGAGCACGTCGGTCTGCCGCGCATCGAGGACTTCTGCTTCATGGCGACGCAGGAGCCCAACGTCTACGCCGGCCTGTCGGTCGTCGTCGGCGGCCTGATGCACGCCCGCCCGCGGTTCTTCGCCAAGGTCATGGGCGAGCTGCTGTTCTGGGTCGGCGAGGACAAGATGCTGTTCGGCTCCGACTACGGCATCTGGGAGCCGAAGTGGCAGATCGAGGGCTTCCTCGATTGGGATTACCCGTCGGCCGATCACGAGGAGTACTCGGACTACCCGAGGCTCAACAACGACGGCAAGCGCAAGATCCTCGGACTCAACGCCGCCAAGCTCTACGGCATCAAGGTTCCGGCCGAGTTCCAGGTGGCCGGCGCCGGCGACAAGGAGGATGCACAGCTGGTCGAGTCGGCGGTATGACGTCCGCGGCCTTCCGTCAAGGTGGGCCGCAGCCGGAGGCGCTGAGCGCGACGGTGATCCGCGAGCGTGTGCTCGCGGCGCTGGACGGCGTGATCGACCCCGAGCTCGACGAACCGATCACCACGCTTCGGTTCGTCAGCTCGGTGGAGGTCACCTCCGCCGGCGAGGTCGACATCAGGCTGCGGCTGCCGACGCCGCAGTGCGCCCCCAACTTCGCATTCCTCATGGCGGCCGACGCGCGCAGGGAGGCGCGCCGGCTGCCCGAGGTGCGAAGCGTGACCGTGCACCTGGAGGATCACTACACGGGGGACGAGATCAACTCCGCGCTGTCCCGTGGCGACGGCTTCACCGGAGCCTTTCCCGGCGAGACCGACGACGACAGCCTGCAGTCCCTGCGCGAACTGTTCCAGCGCAAGGCGCTGATCGCCCGCCAGGCGCGGATCTGCAAGGGGCTCCTCGAGGGCGGCGCCAGCGATGCCGACGTGGTGGCGTTGCGGGTCTCCGAACTGCAGGATGAGCCTGAGCTGCGCCGCTGCCTGACCCTGCGCTCCGAGCTCGGAATCGCCTCCGGTCCGGATGCGCCGGCGTTCGTGCTGCCCAACGGCGAGCCGCTGACCGCCGACGGGCTCACTCGATGGCTCCGGATGGCACGCCTGATCGCGACCAGCCTGGAGACCAACGGCGGCATCTGCCGCTCGCTACTGCAATTTCGCCACGACCTGGCGACGGAACCCGAGGAGCAATCACGATGAAAGCCGCGAGGCTGCACGCGTATCATGAGTCGCTCAAGCTCGAGAGCGTGGAAGAGCCCAAGGCTGACGGACCGTTCGACGTGATCGTCCGCGTCGGCGCGGCCGGGCTGTGCCGCACCGACCTCCACATCCAGGAGGGTCAGTGGGCTGAGAAGTCAGGCGTTGCCCTGCCCTACATCCCCGGTCACGAGAACGCCGGCTGGGTGCACGAGATCGGCGCCGGGGTCACCAACGTCGAGGTGGGGGACACGGTCATCGTGCATCCCTTCATCTCGTGCGGGCTGTGCCTGCCGTGCCGCGTCGGCGACGACATGCACTGCCTCAACGGCTCCTTCCCGGGAATCAATCGCGACGGCGGCTTCGCCGAGCTGCTGAAGACCTCGGCGCGCTCGGTCGTCAAGCTCGACCCGAGCCTGCACCCCAAGGACATCGCGGCGCTGGCCGACGCCGGGCTGACGGCGATCCATGCCGTCAAGAAGGCGATCCCGGTGCTCGGCGCGGGGACCCGCGTCGTCGTCATCGGCGCCGGCGGCCTCGGCCACATCGGCATCCAGTGCCTGAAGGCCTACACGCCGGCCGAGATCATCGTCATCGACCCGTCCGAGAAGGCGCTGGCCCTGGCCGGCGAGATGGGCGCCGACCACACCGTCAAGGTCGGCGGCGGCCACGTCGAGACCGTGCGCGAGATGTGCGACGGGCTCGGCGCCGAGGCGATCATCGACTTCGTCGGCGAGAAGGGCGCGATCGAGGACGGCATCGCGATGGTCCGCGACGGCGGCTTCTACTACGTCATCGGCTACGGCGAGAACATCAACATCCCGACGATCGACGTCATCAGCCGGGAGATCTCGTTCATCGGCAACCTCGTCGGCACCTACGCCGACCTGTCGGAGCTGATGACGCTCACCGCGCAGGGCAAGGTCACCCTGCACACCAGCACGTATCCGCTGGATGCGATCAACGACGCGATGGCGGATCTGGACGGTGGCCGCCTGCAGGGCCGCGGGATCCTGATCCCCGCCGGGTCCTGAGCACGGCAACAGGCACGCAAGGAGCTCTCACACGATGGGCAAGATCCTCTATTTCAACCATGAGGCGCGGCAGCTGCTGGCTGCCGGCGTCGACGAGCTCGCCAACACCGTCAAGGTGACGCTCGGCCCCAAGGGCCGCAACGTCGTGCTGGAGCGGCTGACGGGCCCCCCGATGATCACCAACGACGGCGTCTCGATCGCGCGGGAGATCGAGCTGTCCAATCCTCTGAAGAACATGGGCGCCCAGCTCGTGCGGGAGGTCGCCAACAAGACGAGCGATCAGACCGGCGATGGGACCACGACCGCGACACTGCTGGCGCAGGCGATCATCCGCGAGGGCATGAAGGCCCTGGAGGAGGGCGCCAACCCGATGCTGCTGCGCCGCGGCATCGAGGACGCGACCGAGCTGGTCGTGGCCGAGCTGCGGCGCGGCGCGCGACAGGTCGGCGAGTCCGATCTCGCCCATGTCGCCACGATCGCCGCCAAGGAGGACGAGCGGATCGGCGACGCCGTCGCGCGGGCGCTGGCCAAGGTCGGGCCCGAGGGCGTCGTCACGCTCGAGGAGTCGCCGATGCCGGGCATCGAGGTCGAGTTCGTCGAGGGGATGCACGTCGAGAACGGCCACTTCTCGCCGTATCTGATCCAGGACACCCAGCGCATGGAGACGGTGTTCGACGACCCGTACATCCTGCTGACCAACAAGTCGATCGTCCACATGCAGGATCTGATGCCGACGCTCGACGCGGTGATGAAGAATCCGCGCCCGCTGATCATCTTCGCCGAGAAGGTCGAGGGCGCCGCGCTCGGGCTGCTCGTGCAGAACAACCAGCACGGCACGCTGAAGGCGATGGTCGTCCGCGCGCCCGGATTCGGGCACCGCCGGATCGCCCATCTGCACGATCTCGCCGCCTTCACCGGCGGCACCGTCGTCTCCGAGGACGCCGGCCTGTCGCTGGCCAACGTCAAGCCCGAGACGTTCGGCTCGGCTCGCCGGGTCGTCATCACCGAGGACTCGACGGTGCTCGTGGAGGGGGCCGGCACGGCCGAGCAGGTGGAGGCGCGCCTCGGCCAGATCCGCATCGAGCTCGAGCGCGCCACCCAGGACACCGACATCGAGGTCCTGCGCGAGCGGCTGGCCAAGCTGTCGAGCAGCCTCGCCGTGATCCACGTCGGTGCGGCCACCGGCCCCGAGCTCAAGGAGAAGTTCCGGCGCACCGAGGGCGCCCTGGCGGCCACCCGCGCGGCGGTCAGCGAGGGCATCGTCGCCGGCGGCGGCACCGCGCTGCTGCGGACCGAGTCGGTGCTCGACGACACCGGTCTGGAGGGCGACTATCTGCGCGGCGCCGAGGTCATCCGCCACGTGCTCTCCGAGCCGCTGTACTGGGTCGCCACCAACGCCGGCTACGACGGCCGGGAGGTCATCGACCAGGTGCGCGTGATGCCCGCCGGCCACGGGCTCAACGCCCTGACCGGCGACTACGGCGACCTGTTCGAGGACGGCGTGATCGATCCGCTGCGAGTCACCCGGCTGACGATCCAGAACGCCGCCTCGGTCGCCGCGCTGATGCTGACCACCGAGGCGCTGGTCGCCGAGCAGTTGATCGCCCAGCCCGGAGCGATCATCGCTCCCGGCTTCGGCGATCTCGCCGAGGGCCTGGCCCGGCCGTCCTCACCGGTCTGAGCGCCCTCCGGGCGGAGTGTCATCTGATGCCGGTCCGACCGGTGTCGGGTGACACTCGCCCGACCGCGAACTGATTGCCGCCCACCGCCACGCAGACGGTCGGCGTCGGGCACGAGACGCCGGCGGGGGCGGTCCAGCCGGCGACGTCGTCCTCGCTCCAGCTCGCCCGCGGGGCGGTCGGGTCGGTGGTGACGAACGTGTCGCCGGCCCAGTCGGAGCCGACGCACAGAGTCGTCGACGCGCACACCGGATCGATCCCGCCGCCGACACCGATCCCGCTCGTGTTGATCACGCTGCGCCATGCTCCGGGCCCGGCCGTCGGGCGCACCGAGCTGAGCATCATGCCGCCGTAGCTGTCGTCCCCGATGCAGAGCGCAGATGTCGGGCACGACAAGCTCTGAGTACCCTCGTCGCCCCCGCTCTGCGTGTCGTAGCTGAAGCTCCGCCACGACGCGGCGCCGCCGGTCGGGTCGGTGGAGTCAAACAGCTGTCCGGCGCCCGAGGTGGCAAAGCAGAGCCGCGTCGACGGGCACGACACCGCCAGCACGACTGACGGGCAGTCGCTCTTGGTGCCGTCGGCGCCGATGCAGTTGATCGGCGTGGTGGCCAGTGGCGTGGAGGTCCACGGCGCGGCCGGATCACGCGGGTCGGTGGAGATGAGCAGGTCGGTGCCGCTGCCACGGACGCACAGCCCCGCCGAGGGGCAGCTCACCGCGGCGATCCCGTCGGTCGCGCCCGGCGCGCTCGCCCCGCTCTCCGTCCACCGGCTCCCGACGGCCGCGGGATCGGCGGAGGTGAGCAGCCCCATCGTCTCCAGCCCGGTGTCGACGCCGGCGAGCCACGTGGCAACGCACAGCGCCGATGACGGGCAGGTCATCGAGGACAACGCGTACCCCGTGCGGGTGATCCGCCAGTGGGGGGCCGCCGCCAGCGGATCGGTCGACGTGAAGATGTCATGGCCGCCGTAGGCCACGCACAATGACGGCGACGGGCACGACACGCCCCAGTTGGCCGCGGCAGCGAACAGATTCGTCACCCGCCAAGGACCGTGCTGGCGCAGGCCGTCGGAGGTCAGAATCCGCGGCCGGTTCTCGTCGGCGGCGAGACACAACGTCGTCGCCGGGCACGTCAGGTCGACGAGCGCCGCCGTGCCGAGCGGAGTCGACAGCTTCCAGGTCGTGGCGGGGCCCGCCGGATCGGTCGAGGTGAGCACGGAGCCGACGTTCTCCTGCACCACGCAATCCGTCGTCGACGCGCAGGAAACGGATCCGAGCGCGCCCGTGACGAGATGGATGGTGCGCCAGGTCGGCCGGCGCGCGGCGGGATCCCGGGAGACGATCACGTCGCCGCGGTTGTCGTCAAGCACGCACAGCCTCGCCGACGGGCATGACATCGCCTGGAGCGTGGACCGCTGCGCGCTGCGGCGGATGGGCCGGCTCGCGCGCCACGTGGCGTGCGCGGCGCCCGGATCGGTCGCGGTGAGCACGGTCCCGTCGGACCTCAGCACGACGCACAACGCGGCCGTCGGGCAGTCGACGCCCCACGTCCCGGACCCTCGCCGGGCGGGCTCGGATTCGGCGTGCGCGATCCTCCACCGGCGGGCGCCGGCGGCGGGGTCGGTGGAGACGTAGACGGTGGTGCCGCCGCTGACGGCGGCGCACAGCGACGTCGTCGGGCACGCGATCTCGTTCGGTTCGTCGCCCAGGGGCACGCCGCGAAGCCGACTGACCGTCCATGCCGGCTCGGCGGCGGTCGGATCCGACGAGGTGATCACGTCGCCGCTGCCGTCGAGCGCGACGCAGAGCTTCGCCGACGGGCACGACACGGCGTCGGCGGTCGTCGTCACCGTCGCCGGCGGCACGTTCGGGCGTGACACCGTCCAGCGCGGATCGGCCGCCGCCGGATCGGTGGAGATGAGGATGGCGCCGTCGCCGGTGAGCGCGGCGCACAGCGTCGTCGACTGGCAGCCGATCTGGAGGAGGTCGGTGGACTGACCGCTGCGGACCCCGGCCTGGATCACCGTCGATGCCCCCCACGCGAACCGCGTCGCCGCCTGGGCGCTGCCACCGATCGCCAGCGCCGCTGCCCCCGCCATCGCCCCCGCCACGAATCGTTTCATGTTGCTCGAAACGTTGTGGTCAGACAAAGGTTGCGCACCACGCCGGTGGTGTGTCGTCTAACCGTTGATAGTCAACACTCAGGCGACACACCATCCCCGGAGGTCCGCTGATCAGGTCCGATCAGGTCAGCGCGGGCGCCTCCGGGAGGCTGGCCAGCGCTGCGTCGAGATCGGACTCGGAGAACTCCGGGTCCTCGAGCTTGCCGCCGAGATAGGCGTCGTACGCGCTGAGGTCGAAGTGCCCGTGACCGCAGAGGCCGAACAGGATGACCCGCTCCTCGCCGGCCTCCTTGGCGTCCAGCGCCTCGTCGATGACCGCGCGGATGGCGTGGGCCGGCTCGGGCGCGGGGATGATCCCCTCGGTGCGGGCGAACTGGACGGCCGCGGCGAACGTGTCGTTCTGGCGATAGGCCCGAGGGGCGACGAGCCCCTCCTTGACCAGCGCGCACACGAGCGGCGAGTCACCGTGATAGCGCAGCCCGCCGGCGTGCACCGGCGGTGGGACGAAACCGTGCCCGAGCGTGTACATCGGCATCAGCGGCGTCAGCCCGGCGGTGTCGCCGAAGTCATAGGCGTACACGCCGCGGGTCAGGGTCGGGCAGGCCGCCGGCTCGGCGGCGATGAACTGTGTCCTGGCGCCGTCGCGCAGCGTCCGGCGCAGGAACGGGAACACCAGGCCGCCGAAGTTCGAGCCGCCGCCGACGCAGGCGATGACCGTGTCGGGATATTCGCCCGCCATCTCCATCTGCGCGATCGCCTCCTGCCCGATCACCGTCTGATGCAGGAGCACATGGTTGAGCACCGACCCGAGCGAGTAGTTGGTGTCCGCGCGCTGCGCCGCCACCTCCACCGCCTCGGAGATGGCGATCCCCAGCGATCCGGTCGGATGCTCGCTCTGGTCGCGGCCGGCCTGGGTGAGATCGGAGGGCGAGCGGTGGACCGTCGCGCCCCAGGTCTGCATCATCGAGCGCCGATACGGCTTCTGGTCATAGCTGGAGCCGACCATCCACACCTCGCACTCCAGGCCGAACAGCTGGCAGGCGAAGGCCAGTGACGAGCCCCACTGACCGGCGCCGGTCTCGGTGGTCAGCTTCGTGATCCCGGCCGCGGCGTTCTCATAGGCCTGCGCGACCGCGGTGTTGGGCTTGTGGGAGCCGGCCGGCGAGACGCCCTCGTACTTGTAGTAGATGTGGGCCGGGGTGTCGAGCTCGCGCTCGAGCCGGTGAGCGCGGTACAGCGGAGTCGGGCGCCACAGCCGGTAGGCATCGCGGACGGGCTCGGGGATCTCGATCAGCGGCTCGGCCGAGACCTCCTGCATGATCAGCGCCATCGGGAACAGCGGCGACAGGTCATCGGGTCCCGCCGGCGCCAGGACCCCGTCCCCGCCCGGCCGCAGCGGGGGCAGCGGCTCGCCGGGCAGGTCGGCCATCAGGTTGACCCAGTGGGTCGGGATGTCGTGCTCGGCGAGCGTGAACTTGACCTGGCTGCTGCTCATCGGAAGCTCCTCGTGTCGCTGTGTGCGCCGCGATTCTATGGCCGCGGAGCACGCGGTGGCGTAGAGTTCGCGGGCATGGCGTGGCGACCGGAGCGCCGGTGTCAGAGTTCGTAGAGCGTGTGGAGCGCGAGGCCCTGCGCGGGGTCGCGCATCTGCTTCCCGCGCACTGGCGCGAGGTGATCGATCTCGTCGCCGAGCCGGTGCCGCCGACCCCGGAGCAGACGATGCCGGCGCCCGACGACGAGGCCGCCGGCCGGCTGGCCGGCATCGACCACATCGTCGTCCTCATGCAGGAGAACCGGTCGTTTGACCACATGCTCGGGTTCCTCTCGCTGCCGGCCGCGCTCGGCGGGCGTGCGCGCGGCGACGTCGACGGCCTGACCGGACCGGCGGTCAACGCCAACGTCGCCGAGAGCTCCACCTACGCCATCCATCACCTCGATCGCACGCGCTTCACGAGCGAGGCCGAGGACCCCGACCACAGCGCGGCGTCGGTCGACGAGCAGATCAACGGCGGCAGGATGGACGGCTTCGCGGCGAACTTCGCCCGGATCTCCGCTCAGCGCGCGGCCCAGCTCAAAACCCCGGTACCGGACCCGGGGCTCGTCATGGGGTACTTCGACGCCGCCGACCTGCCCGTCTATGACCATCTCGCCGCCGAATACTGCGTCGTCGACCGCTGGTTCAGCTCGGTGCCGGGGGCGACGTGGCCCAATCGCCTGTATGCGCTGACCGGCCGGGCCGACGGCAAGCGCAACGACATCTCGCCGCCGCTGTACGGGCTGCCGAGCTTCGTGCGCCATCTCGACGACCACGGCGTCGACTGGCGCTGGTACTCGTTCGATCCCGGGACGCTGCGGGCCGTCGATCCCGAATATCGGCTCGGCCATCACGACCGCTTCGCCTTCGTGCAGGATCGCAAGCTGACCGTCCGTGAGCGGGCGGCGGGCGAGCTGATGACCGACGGCTCGTCGTTCCTCGACGACGTCGCCGCCGGAAAGCTGCCGGCGGTCTCCTGGATCGACCCGCACTTCAAGGACCTCAGCATCCTCGGGCCCAATTCCAACGACGACCATCCGCCGTCCGACGTCGCCGCCGGCCAGGAGCTCGTGCTGACGATCTACCACGCGCTGTCGAGCAGCCCGCTGTGGGCGCGGACGCTGTTCGTCATCGTCTACGACGAGCACGGCGGGCTCTACGACCACGTCGCGCCGCCGGCGGCTGTCGATCCCGATCCCACCTTCCAGCGCCTCGGCGTCCGTGTCCCGGCGCTGCTCGTCTCCCCGCTCGTCGCCCCGGCCTCGACGTCCACCGCGCTGCTCGGGCGCGACCGCCACTTCGACCACACCTCGATCATCAAGACGATCCTCACCCGGTTCTGCGCCAGGGACGGGCGGATCCCGATGATGACCGAGCGCGTCGCCGCCGCCGACCATCTCGGCTCGCTGCTCGCCGACGGCGCGGCGCGCACGACGGTCGCCGACCACTCGGCGATCGCCCAGCAGCTCGTCGACTGGCGCACGGGCCTGTCGGGCGCGCGCTTCGGCGATCCCGTCGCCGCCGCGGGCGATCCCGGCGTGCTGACCGACTTCCAGACCGGGTTCTACGACGTGACGCGCCTTCTGCGCCAAGCCGGTCTGCCCGCCGGCCATCCCTGAACCGCGCCCGCCGCGGACGAATGTACGAGCGGCGCTCACGCCGGGATTGGACGGCGTCGATACCCGACAGATGAGCCCCGGCACTCATCATGCTGACGTGATCGATCGCCCCCCGAGTCCCCTCAGGCGTTCGTTCCTGCTCGCGATGGTCGCCGCCGTGACCGCCCTCGCCGGGCTCCTCGTCGCCGTCGCGGGGCTCTCGCCGGGCTGGCTCGGCGGATGGCTCGCCGGCCTCTGCGCCGGCGCGGTGACAGCTGGCGTCACGGCCCCGCGCCGGCGTGATCGCCGCCGCGGCGCCACGGAGCGCAGGCGCCGCACGACCGACGCGCTGGGCCCGCTGCAGGCGGCGGGCTGGCGGTTCGTGCACGACGTGAGCGCGCCGTGCGGCGCCTTTGACCACATCGCCGTCGGTCCCGGCGGGGTCATCCTGATGGAGACGACCGGCCTGGCCGGCTCGGCGGTGCATCCGGGCGCCGCCGTCATGCCGCTCTCGGTGACGAGCGAGGACGGCTCCCGGCTCGCGGTCATCCGCCATCGCGTGCTCGCCGACGCCGCGATCATCAGAGAGGAGATCGAGAAGCTGGCGGGCCGGCGCCTGTGGGTTCAGGCCGTCGTCGTCCTGTGGTCGGATTTCCCGGCCGGCTGTGTCGTCGACGGTCGCTGCGTCTTCATCCACGGCTCGCGGCTCGCCCGGTGGTTGGAGCGCCGCCCGCCGCAGCTCGAGCCCGAGCAGGTCGATGCGCTGTTCGCCGCCGCGCAGCTGATGGCCCAACGCGAGGGCGTGCGCGCCCTCGCCGCGGCCGCCTAGACCCTATGGCGTGGGCAGCCGGTTGCACGGGTTGCCTGCCGGGCTGACTGGCCGGACGCTCCTCGCGGGGATTTGTCTGACCGGAGATTCAGCCTCCGGCTGACCCCAGAACGACTGAGGAGGTCCGGCCATGACGGGAACGATGACGTGGGTGGGGCTCGATGTCCACGCCCGGTCGATTCATGCCGCGGCGATCGATTCGCTGACCGGCGAGCTGACCCGCATGAAGTCGACGAACGTGCCTGACACCGTCGCGTGGCTCGCGTCACGGCCGGCGCCGGTGAGGGCGGCATACGAAGCGGGGCCGACAGGGTTCGGGCTCTACCGTCAGGCGTAGCAGGCCGGGGTCGGGATCGAGGTGATCGCGCCGGGCAAGACACCCCGCGGCCCGTCAGACAGGGTGAAGACCGACCGCCGCGACGCGGAGCTGCTGGCCCGGCTGCTGACGGCCGGGTCGCTGACACCGATCCGCGTGCCCACGGCCGAGGTGGAGGCCGCCCGCGAGCTGACTCGCCGTCACGATCAATGCCGGCGGGATCTGATGGACGCTCGGCATCGGGTCTCGAAGATGCTGCTCACGCACGGGCTCGTGTATCCCAAGGACAACACGTGGACGGCCGAGCACCGCACCTGGCTCTCGCGCCAGCAGCTCGGCGAGCCGGTCAGCGATCTCGTGTTCGCCGATCTGCTCGCCGCGGTCGACGGGCTGTCAGCCCGCAAGGCCGCGATCGCTGCCCGGATCTCAGAACTCGCGACCGAGGAGCAGTGGTGGCCGACAGTCAGCCGCCTGCGCGCGTTCCGCGGGATCGACACCTTGACCGCGTTCACGATCCACCTCGAGCTCGGCGGCGACTGGGACAGGTTCCCGCGCGCCAAAGCGGTCCCGTCGTGGCTCGGACTGACCCCATCACTGACCCAGTCCGGCGAGTCCTCGCGTTCCGGGGCGATCACCAAGACGGGATCGACGCTCGCTCGGCGCCTGCTGGTCGAAGCTGCCTGGCATCAATCCCGCCCACCCCGCCTCGGCGCGACGCTCCGCAACCGCCAGGAAGGACAGCCCGATCACGTGCTGCAGATCGTCAACCGCTGCCAACAACGCTTGTTCAAGGTGCACACGCGGATGCGCCAGCGCGGCAAGCCGGGCAACGTGACCTGCGTCGCGGTCGCCCGCGAACTGGCCTGCTTCCTCTGGGCCGCCGCCACCGCCCCCTAACCCCTTCCCACGACAAGCAGCACTCGGTCGGTGGGCCGGGGCGCCGGGCCACACGCGGCCGGCACGCGCGATCGATCTATGAGCACCCCTCCGGGACACGCTCGTTCCTAGACAGCGCAGCGCCGGCAGCAGGAACAAGGGCCCTGGGCACCCGACGGGCACGCCCGAATATCAGACTGGCAACGCCGTTAACGAGCCCGGCGTCCCGGCCCACCGACCAAACCTCACCACGACGACCGCGGTCAAGCCGACGGCGTACTCACACGCCCGCTTGACAAACGGCCCGCCATATCAGATCTCCAGCAGGCTGAGCCCGCGGTCGCCCCGCGTCTCTACTCGAGCAGGCCCTTGGCCCGCAGCTCGGCCCGGGCCGACTCCGACTTCTCCAGCCCGCCGAGGCCCATCCCGGCGAGCACCGCCGGGGTTTTGCTGAACTGGACGTCGCGGTAGTCGACGATCTCCAGCTGATTGCCGGACGGATCGCGCACCCGCAGCGAGCCGGAGGCGGCGACGTCCTCGCCCGCCGCGCGCAGCGCGGCCCGCAGCGCCTCCTTGTCGTCGACGACGAGCCCGACGTGGCGGCCGCGATCCGGCGCCTGCGGATCGCCGACGGTCAGCGCCAGGAACTGATCGCCGAGGTCGATGAAGGCCATCGTCTCCCGGCGGCCGCGCAGCTCGATGGCGAACCACCGCCCGTACCACGCGAGCGCCTCGTCGAGGTCGCGGACCTCGAAGCCGATGTGGTTGATGCCGACCGCGTGAACGCTCATCTCATTGCCCTTGCGCAGACCATAGTGCAGCGTGGGGCGAGCTGGCACCATAGGCGGCCGGCGCCCGCCCCGGGCCCGGCTCACCGCCACGAGAGGAGCGCATTCGCTTGGACTGGTCGATCCCCCCCGACGTGACGGCGCTGCTGGCCGAGATCGACGACTTCATCGATCGCGAGCTCGTGCCGCTGCAGCAGGCCAATCCCGATCTCTTCGACCACCGGCGGGAGTTCGCCCGCACCGACGTCGACCGCGGCGGCGTTCCCACCGAGCGCTGGCATGACCTCCTGCGCCGGGCGCGCCGGCTGTCGATCGACGCCGGCTTCTACAAGTTCCCGTTCCCCGCCGCGCTCGGCGGCCGGGACGGGTCCAACCTGGCGATGGCGATGATTCGTGAGCATCTCGCCCATCGCGGCCCCGGGCTGCACGCCGAGCTCTCCCACGAGGCGTCGGTGGTGGCCAACGAGCCGCTCGTGCTCGTGCTCCATGAATACGGCACGGCCGAGCAGCGGGCGCGCTATCTGGAGCCGCTCGCCGACGGCCGCATCGCGATCGCCTTCGCGCTGACCGAGCCTGACCATGGCAGCGACGCCACCTGGCTGCAGACCCGGGCGCGCCGCTCCGAGCACGGGGACGGCTGGATCATCGATGGGGTCAAGCGCTACATCACCGGAATCGACGTCGCTGACGCCGTGCTCGTCTTCGCCCGCACCTCGGGCCCCGACGGCAAGGCGCAGGGGATCAGCGCCTTCCTCGTCCCGACCGACGCCCCCGGCCTTGATGTCCCGTACTACCACTGGTGCTTCAACATGCCGACCGATCACGGCGAGCTGACCCTCGACGGCGTGCGGGTCGGCGACGACGCCCTGCTCGGAGCGGTCGATCGCGGGCTGGACTGCGCGCAGCTGTTCGTGCACGAGAATCGCATCCGCCAGGCCGCCTCCTCGCTCGGCGCAGCGCAGTTCTGCATCGACCGCAGCATCGCCTTCGCGCGTGAGCGGGTCATCTTCGGCCGGCCGCTGGCCGACTATCAGGGCATCCAATGGCAGCTGGTGGAACTCCAGACCGAGGCCGAGCTCGTGCGCAACACGCTCTACCGGACGGCCTGGCAGATGGACCAGGGCCAGGCCGGCGGCGCCTCGACGAGCGCGAAGGTGAGCGTCACCGACAAGGTCTCGATGGTCAACTACCGCGCCAACCGCCTCGCCTGCGATGCCGCCGACCGCGCGATCCAGGTCCACGGCGGCCTCGGCTACACCCGCCGGCTGCCGTTCGAGTTCATCTATCGCCACCACCGCCGCTATCGCATCACCGAGGGCTCCGACGAGCTTCAGCTGCGCCGGATCGCCGGCCGGCTGTTCGGGTTCACGGGGACGACGGTGACCCCTCGCTGAGGAGGGTGGGGTCGAAAAGCCGCGATACGGGCGTCATAGCGACCTCACCCCCCTGCGCCGAGCAGCTCCAATCCCCGCTCGAGCATCGGCGGCGTCGTCCGGGCCACGAGCTCGAGCCCCGGATCGGGGTCTGTCCGGCGGCGATTGCGCTTGGCGAGCACCGCCATCGCCGCGCCGAGCTTGTAGCAGCACAGGGCCTCGAACCAGGCCAGATCGGCCGGCGTGCCCAGCCCGCCGCTGCCGGCAGCCGGACCGCCGCCTCGGCCCGCGGCCGCCTCGGCGTAGGCGGCGAGCAGCTCGGACCGGTCCGGCATCGCATCCGCCGCGGCCTGGTTGGCCGCGTCCCGGATCGGCACCCGCTGGGCGACCGGATCGGCGAAGGTCAGCAGCCACGCCAGATCGCCGCGGGGATCGCCCACCGACCAGAGCTCCCAGTCGATGATCGCCGCCAGCCGCTCGCCCGTGAACTGCATGTTCCCCAGGCGGTAGTCGCCGTGCGCGACCCGGGCGGGCTGTGGCCTGATCGACGGCGCCCGCGCGCGCAGCGCACCGGCCAGGACCTCCTCGTCACCTCGCAGCTCGGCTCCGGCGGTGGCGTACAGCGCGCTCCAGCGCTCGAGCTCGGCCACCGGCGAGAGCGCCGGCTCGTCGCCGAGACCGATCGCCGATGGTGGCGCGGCGTGCAGCGCGGCGAGCATCCGCGCGGCCGCTCGCGCGCGGGCGGCGACGATGCCGGGCGCGGGCGGGCGATCGCTGAGGTCCCATTTCGGCTCATACGCCTCGCCGGCGACGAACTCCATGACGAAGAACGGTGGTGAGCCATCGTCGTCGGCCAGCACCTCGGGCACGCTCACCCCGTCGAGGCCGTGCAGGACGCGCAGCACCCGGGCCTGGCGCAGGACGTCGCGATTGCGCACCGGCGCGAGACCCGGCGGCGCGACCTTGACGACGACCCGGCGCGGGTCAGCCCCGTCGCCCCCACTGCCGCCGTCCGGGGCGCCGCCGCCGCGCGAACTGCCGCCGCCCGCACCATCGCCGCCGGCCTCCAGCCCGGCCGCGAAGGTCAGGCTCGAGATCCCGCCGGGCAGCGGCTCCAGGCGCGTCAGCCGCGCCCCCGGCCATCGCCGGGCCAGCGCGCGCTGCGCCCGCCCCGGCAGCTCCGCGAGCGCCGTGTCCAGGTCAGCTCCTCCGCCGGTCACGGCTCCGCGGCGTGCGGCCCGTCAAGCACGCTGCGGGTCACCGACAGCGTATTGAGCGTCTGGCCGCCGTCGATCACGAGCTCCTGGCCGGTCACGCTCCGGGCGGCCGGCGAGCTGAAGTAGGCCACCGCCTCGGCGATCTCGGCCGGCTGCACCAGGCGCCCGGCGGGGATCCGCGCCAGCCAGACGTCGACGATCCCGGCCGGCATCGACAGCACCCCGGCGCTCGCCACCAGCCCGGGCAGGATCGCGTTGGCGGTGATCCCGAGCCGCGCGTTCTCGGCGGCGATCGTCTTGACCATGCCGAGCAGTCCCGCCTTGCTGGCGCTGTAGGCGACCTGGGCGGGCATCCCGTAGGTGGCGGCGAAGCTCGAGATGACGATGATCCGTCCGTAGCGGCGCTCGCGCATCCCGCGCAGGCAGGCCTGCACGACGCGGAAGCTGCCGGTCAGATTGACGCTCAGATCGCGCTGCCAGCGGGCGAGGTCGATCGAATGCGCCGCGCCGAAGATCGTCGGCAGGCCGGCGTTGGAGACGAGCACGTCGATGTCGCCGAGCGCCGGCAGCTCGTCGTCGGCGAGGTCGACCTGGAACGTGCAGCCCGGCTCGACGTCGAGGGTGACGACGTCCATCGCCGCGTCGCGCAACCGCTCGGCGATCGCCGAGCCGATCCCGCCGGGACGGGCCGCGCCCGTGACCAGCGCCTTCACGGGAGCGGGTGACGGGCCACGGAAGCGGCGACTGGAGGGGTCACTCGTGGGCCACGGGCTAGGCCATCGTCAGGCCGCCGCTGACCGAGAGCGTCTGACCGGTGATGTAGCCCGTGTCCTCACCGGCGAAGAAGCGAACCGCGGCGGCGACGTCCTCGGGCCGGCCGAGCCGCTTCATCGGGACGGCGCGCGCCAGCCGCTCCAGCACCTTGTCGGCGTCGGGATGGGCGTTGGCGACATCGCGGAGCATCTCGGTGTCGGTCGGGCCGGGGCAGACGACGTTGGCGGTCACGCCGAGCCGCGCGGTCTCCCGCGCGATGGTCTTGGTGAACGCGATGATCGCGCCCTTGGCGCCCGCATAGACGGATTCCAGCGAGGAGCCGACGCGCCCCGCGTCGGAGCTGATGTTGACGATCCGCCCCCAGCGCTGCTCGATCATCGCGGGCAGCAGCGCGCGGGTCAGGCGCAGCCCGCCCTTGAAGTTGACCTCCAGCACCTCCTGCCAGAACTCCTCGTCGCTGTCGACGAACGGCTTGAGCTCATCCCAGCCGGCGACGTTGACGAGCACGTCGATCCCGCCGACCTCGGCGTGGGCGAGCTTCAGCCCGGCGGCGACGCTGCCGGGATCACGGATGTCCATCTCGACGGCGAAGGCGTGCCCTCCGGCCGCGGCGATTCCCTGTGCGGTGTCCTGGGCCTGCGTCGTGCGGATGTCGGCGATCACGACGGCCATGCCGTCCGCGGAAAGGCCGCGCGCGATCCCCGCTCCGATGCCGCGGGCGCCGCCGGTGACGAGCGCGGTGCGGCTGGTGTCGGTCGTTGACATGGACGGGGAAGATATACCTCGCGCAGGCGCCGCTCCGGCCGGGCGTCAGCCCTGCTCGCGAGCCGGCGCGGGGCACGGGCGCCGGCGCAGCGCGGGCGCCGGGGCGATCGCGGCCGCGCGGCGAGAATAGTTTGACGTCCAACTATCTGCCGAGTACACTCCGATATCGAGATGAGTGCCGTCGACAGCGTGCCGGTCAGCTACGACGAGTGGCGTCGGGCCTACGGGCTCACCCCCGAGCGTGACGTGTCGTTCACGACGCTGTCAGGCGAGGAGATCAACCCGCTGTACACCGAAGCCGACCTGCCTGCCGGCATCGGTGGCGCCGAGAACCCGATCGGCCTGCCTGGCCAGTATCCGTTCACCCGCGGCGTCTATCCGTCGATGTATCGCGGGCGGCTGTGGACGATGCGCCAGTTCGCCGGCTTCGGCACGGCCGAGGAGACGAACGAGCGCTTCCACTATCTGTTCGAGCACGGTCAGACCGGCCTGTCGACCGCGTTCGACATGCCGTCGCTCATGGGTCATGACTCCGATCACCCGCTGTCCTTCGGCGAGGTCGGACGCGAGGGCGTGGCCGTCGACACCGTGCTCGACATGGAGACCCTGTTCGACGGGATTCCGCTCGGCGACGTCACCGTGTCGATGACGATCAACGCGCCGGCCGCGATCATGCTCGCCTTCTATGTCGTCGCGGCCGAACGCCAGGGCGTTCCCCCGGATCGCCTCGGCGGCACGATCCAGACCGACATCCTCAAGGAGTACATCGCTCAGAAGGAGTGGTGCTTCCCGGTCGACCCGGCGATGCGGCTCGTCACCGACATGGTGCAGTGGTGCGCCGGGCACATGCCCCGCTGGCATCCGATCAGCATCAGCGGCTATCACATCCGCGAGGCGGGCTCGACCGCCGCCCAGGAGCTCGCCTTCACGCTGAAGGATGGGCTGACCTACGTCGAGCACGCCGTCGCCCGCGGACTCGACGTCGATGACTTCGCGCCGCGGGCGTCGTTCTTCTTCAACGCGCAGATCGACTTCTTCGAGGAGATCGCGAAGTACCGCGCCGCCCGCCGGATCTGGGCCCGTGAGCTGCGTCACACCTTCGGCGCCAAGGACCCGAGGTCGTGGCTGATGCGGACCCATGTGCAGACCGCGGGGGTGTCGCTGACCGCTCAGCAGCCGCTGAACAACATCGTCCGCACGGCGATCGAGGCGCTCGCCGGGGTGCTCGGTGGCACCCAGTCGTTGCACACCAACTCCTACGACGAGGCGCTCGCGCTGCCGACCCAGGACGCGGTCCGGATCGCCCTGCGCACCCAGCAGATCATTGCCGAGGAGACGGGGGTGACGAACACCATCGACCCGCTCGGCGGCTCGTACTTCGTCGAGGCGTTGACCGACCGGCTGGAGGAGCAGGCGTACGCCTACTTCGCCAAGATCGACGAGCTCGGCGGGATGGTCGAGGCGGTCAAGCGCGGCTTCCCCCAGCGCGAGATCGCCGACGCCGCGTTCGAGCTGCAGCAGGACATCGACGCCGGCCGGCGCACGGTCGTCGGCGTCAACCGCTTCACCGAGGGCGACGAGCAGGCCACCGAGATCCTGAGGATCGATCCGGTCCTGGAGCGCAAGCAGATCGATCGCCTCCACGCCGTCCGCGCCGACCGCGACGACGCCGCGGTGAGCAGGGTGCTGGAGGCGATTCGGACCGCGGCCGCCGGCGACGTCAACCTGATGCCGCTGCTCATCGACGCCGCGCGCCTGCATGTCTCAGAGGGCGAGATCGTCCACTCGCTCCAGCAGGTGTGGGGCGACTATCGCGAGCAACCCGTCTTCTGAGGATGGGCGGCCGCCGGGGACACCGCCGGCGCGGCGGTCACGCTCCGGTCGTCAGCACCAGCCGGAAGCGGGCGTCACCGCTCATCATCTTCTCGTAGGCCTCGGCCGCCCGCTCCAGCGGGAACGTCTCGATCATCGGCCGCACCCCCGTGAGCACGCTGAAGGCGAGCGTGTCCTCGGAATCACGTGAGGTCCCGGAGGCGTGACCGGCGATCGTCTTGCCGCCGCCGATCAGCGCGGCCGCCGGCACCCCGATCGGATCCATCGACGCGCCGACGACGACGAGCCGTCCGCGCGGGCGCAGGCCGCCGAACACCGCGGCCATCGCGTCCGAGCTCGTGACCGTCGACAGGATGACGTCGACGCCCCCGAGCGCGGCGAGCGCGGCGCCCGGATCCCCGGCGGTGGAGTCGATGTAGTGCCGGGCCCCGAGCCGGCGCGCCAGCTGCTCCTTGTCGGTGCCGCGGGCGATCGCCACGGTCTCGAAGCCGAGCGCCGCGGCGAACTGCACGCCGAGATGCCCGAGCCCGCCGACCCCGAGGATCGCCACGCGATCGCCTCCGCGCGCTCCGGAGTGGCGCAGCGCGTTGTAGGTCGTGATCCCGGCGCACAGCAGCGGCGCGGCGTCCTCGTCGGCGAGGTCGGCGGGCATCGCGGCCAACGCGCCGGCGTGCACGACCACGTAGTCGGCATAGCCGCCGTCCATCGTGATCCCGGGGATCTGCGTGTTCTCGCAGTCGATCAGCCATCCCCGCCGGCAGAACTCGCAGTGACCGCAGTTGCCGCCGAACCAGCCGACGCCGACGCGCTGGCCGACCTCCCAGCCGGCGACGCCGTCGCCGAGCGCGGCGACCACGCCGGCGATCTCATGGCCGGGGACGAGCGGGTGCGAGACGCCGGGATACCCACCCTCCTTGGCGAACATGTCGCTGTGGCAGACGCCGCAGGCATGGACGCGGACCAGCGCCTCCCCGGCTCCCGGCTGCGGGACCTCGCGCTCGACGAGCTCGAACTCGCCGCCGGGCTCGTTGACCACCACTGCTCTCATGCTCGCCATCAACCGGTCCTTTTTCTCGCGCATTTCTCGAAGTCGCGGAGCCTGCTACCCGGGCTTGCCACAATTCAGGCCATGCCGATCACCTCGCGTCAGTTCGGGGAGCGGGGACAGCGCCGCGCCGTCGCGCTCGGGATCGACCCGCAGCGACTGCCGCCGGGCCAGTCGCCGACCGTCAAGTGGCCCGTCCTCAGCCTCGGCGACACCCCGACGGTCATCATCGAGGACTGGCAGCTGTCGATCGACGGCGCGGTCGCGGAACCCTACGGGCTGCAGTGGGCCGACCTGATGGCCGCGGAGCAGACCGATTGGAACGGCGACGTCCACTGCGTCACGCGCTGGTCGAAGTTCGGCATGAGCTGGCGCGGCGTCGACGTCCGCGCGCTGATCGAGCGAGCGCGCCCGAGCCCCGGGGCCTCGCATCTGCTCGCCCATTGCTACGGCGGCTACACGACGAACCTGCCCCTGTCCGACGTCCTCGAGCATCCCGCCCTGATCGCCCACACCGCCGACGGGGAGCCGCTCGAGCCCGATCACGGCGGGCCGGCGCGCCTGCTCGTCCCGCATCTGTACCTGTGGAAGTCCGCGAAGTGGATCCAGCGATTGGAGATCCTCGACCACGACGAGCTCGGCTTCTGGGAGCGCAACGGCTATCACCATCGCGGGGACCCCTGGAATCAGGAGCGCTACAGCGTTCCGGACTACGTCGCGCGCACCCTGCGCCGGCGCGCCCGCGCGGGGGAGACGGCCTAGCATCGGCTGTAGCCGGGGGCTCGTCTCTCATCACGTCGGCGGCCGCGAGAATCCGCTCCGCGCGGTGATGCGCGACGCTCAGGCGATTGACCTCCGCCCGGATCCTGGGGAGAGTGACGACGACGCCATCCGCGTCCGCGACGACGAGCTGACCGGCTGGGGCAGCAACTGTCGGTGGTCGCAGTAGATGCGAGCCGGCCTGTCGCTGCTGGCGGGACTCCTGGCAGCGACTCGGGTTGCCGACCGGTCTTCCAACCCCTCGCGCTGATCGCCCAGACGCTCGCGAGCAACAACTCGCGCGGACCGGGACGGGCGGGCGGCTGCCCCCGGGCCGCCACGCCGGCCAGCACGTCAGCGCGGACACGCTGCAGAAACGGCTCAAGCGCGAGGGATCGAGCGCCGCCCCGGAGGTCGCCACGCGGCGCTGCTCGCGCTCGCCCGGCTCCCAGCCCCGATCCTCGCCGAGCGGATCGGGATCCACCAATCCGGCGCGGCCGCATGTGGTGAGCCCACGGTCAGGGTTGATATGGCGGTGCGACGCCCCAGCCCCACCGCGGGACGGGCGCGTGCTCGGCCACCGGCGCGCCGGGCTGGGAGTTGTGCACCGCGAGCCGTGAGCCCCATTCGGCGTATCCGATGATCGCGGCGCGGAACTCGGGGTCGGCCGGGAGGTCGGATTCGTCGGCGGCCTGGGAGAGCAGCGTCACGAACCGCAGCCGCTGCTCGGGAGTGATCGCCAGCCCGATGTGGCGGTGCAGCATGTGCTCATACCCGCCGTGGGATTCGGTGTATTGGGCTGGGCCGCCCATCACCTCACACCACCATGTCGTCGCGTTGGCACGGTGCTCAGCGCCGACGGTTCCGCCGAACACCGGGCCGACCAGCTCGTCCTGCTCGACGAGGTCATAGAACCGGTTCAGCCACCGCTCGAACGCGGGTCGGCCGCCGCCCCAGGCAAAGACCGTCGGCGGCTGATCAGGCTCGGCGGACACGCTGAAGAACGATAGCCGCCGTGAGGGTGGCGGCGGCACGGTCCCGGCGATGCCATGGCAATGGCCCGCGGTGCGGGAGTTGGGTCGGCGGGCTCGGTTGGTGGTGTGGGTGCTCGCGTCGTGGGCGGGTGTGCCGGCGGGATCGACGGGATCGGCGGCGGGCCGCTGCTCGCGCCAATCCTGGGCGCCGCCGGTTTCTCCGCCTACGAGGTCGCGCCCGCGACCCTCGCCGCGACGTTCCTGACCTCGCTGGCCGGGATCGGGACCTACGAGCTGCTGCAACTCTCCCATGGCGGCACGACCGCGCCGGACTGGGCGCTCGGTGCGTGGATCGGGGCCAGCGGGTTCGCCGCCAGTTACCTCCGTGCCCGGCTGCAACGCCGGCTCCCCGAGACGTCGATCCGCAAGCTGCTCTGGCTGATCGCCTGCCTCGTCGCGGTTCGCTACCTCCAGGAAGGGGTGCACACCGCCCACGCCCGCCGTCCCGCCGTGGTCGCGCGCTAACCCGCGTCCGCCGCCGGTCCGACGCTCCAGGTCACGCGTCGGCAGGTTTGCGGCCGCGGATGATCGCCGCGGCGGCGTGCTCGTGCACCCGATGGGTCTCGCGGAACTCCAGCTCGCCGAGCCCGGCCGCGCGCAGCGCCGCTTCGAACTCGACCTGGGTGAGGGCGCCGGCGATGCACCCGGTCCACGCGGCCATGTCCGCCCGCGTCGCGTCGTCCATGCCCTCGTCGGCGATCACGTCAGAGACCGCGAACCGACCACCCGGCTTCAGTACCCGAGCGGCCTCGGCCAGCACACCGGGCTTGTCGCCGGACAGGTTGATCACACAGTTGGAGATCACCACATCGACGCTCGCGTTCGCCAACGGCAAGTGCTCAAGATACCCCTTGATGAATTGCACGTTCTCAACGCCCGCCTCGACCGCGTTGCGACGGGCGAGCTCGAGCATCTCATCGGTCATATCGATCCCGATCACCCGGCCCGTCGGCCCGACCCGCCGGGCGGAGATCAGCACGTCCGCGCCCGCGCCCGAGCCGAGATCGAGCACCGTCTCGCCCACGCGCAGATCGGCGACTGCCGTCGGGACCCCGCACCCCAGCGACGCGCTCACCGCGGCCCCGATCGCGGCAGTCTCGCCGCTGTCGGCGTACAACGACCCGCCGAACGCGCCCTGCTCATCCGCAGGACTGCTACACGCCGCCCCGCTCCCAGCCGCGGCCGCAACCGCCGCCGCGGCGTACTTCTCTCGCACCGTCTCGCGCACGCCGCGCACGCCGCGCACGCCGCTCACGGTGGCGACCGGAACGGAGTCGGGCGCGGGCTGGCCCGCGGCGCAGCCGCAGCCCGCACCGTGGGTCTCGCCGCAGCACGTCGCTTTCGCGTCGGGCTCGCAGCAGGTCGCCTGCGCAGCCGGGGTGCAGCACGAGGTCTCTAGCTCAGCCATGCGGACAGCTCCTTCAGCGCGTCGGGGATCACGAAGTAATACGCCCACAACCCCTGACGCTCAGACCCAACGATCCCGGCCTCGCGCAAAACCTTGAGATGATGCGAGACCGTCGGCTGGGAGAGCTCGAACAAGGGCACCAACTCGCACACGCACACCTTCCCGGCATGTTTGCGCAACACATCAACCAGCGCCACCCTGACGGGGTCCCCGAGCGCCTTGGCGACCGCGGCCATCCGCATCGCCTGCTCGCGCCCCACGTCGGGATACACGACCGGCTCACAACACGCCACGCCGGCCGGGCGCTTGGTCTTCGGGGTCAGCTCCAGATCGACAGACATCGATATACAAGTATCGATTGAAGTGACGCTTGTCAATCTTTAGACTTGTCGGGGTCGACCCTGACCGAGCCCGCCCATGAGCACCGTCCTCTTCGTCTGCCTGCACAACGCCGGACGCTCCCAGATGAGCCAGGCGCTGTTCCAGCGCGCCGCCGCCGGCCGCCATCGCGCCCTGTCCGCCGGTACCACACCTGGCGAGCGGGTCCATCCCGAGGTCATCGAGGTCATGCGCGAGCTCGACATCGACCTCGCCGACCACACACCGCAGCTCCTGACTCGCGAGCTCGCCGAACGGGCCGACCTCGTGATCGCCATGGGCTGCGGCGATCAATGCCCCTACATCTCCGGCAAGCGCTACCTCGACTGGGACCTCCCCGACCCCACGGGCCGACCCCTCGACGAGGTTCGCACGACGCGCGACGAGATCGCCGACCGCGTCAATCGGCTGATCGCCGAGCTCAACGCCGCCTGACCCCCGGCCGGACGGCCACACGCGGCCAGGTCGATCCAGCCGACGGGAAGCCGCGAGCAATTCCCGCAACCCAGATACCCGCACGTTGCCAATCACCGCCACCTGGACGCACAATCAGGAGGCTGGGGCGGCCGTCCCCCCGCGGGTCACCCCGGAGCGTCGGACGCCGCAGATCGGACCGCGGACCGCCCGGCCTGCCGCGTATCCCACCGACCAGCGACGCTTCCAAAGCCCACGACCGCCTTCGATTCCCGGACGATGCTGGGTTACGTGACGCCGTCGCCCACTGCCGTACCGTGCCTCATCCCAGGGCATGCTGTGATGGCGTCACCGACGGTGATCGACCGGCCCGTGGACTGGCCGCAGAACGTCACCCTCACGGGTGTCGTCACCGGGGGACCGCGTCAGCTCGTTCCCGGATCCCGACGACGGGAGCTGGGTGCGCTCCTGAGCGATGACCGCTACCGTCAGAACGCCGTCGCCGTACAGACACGCCTGACCCGCGAGGACGGCCTCTCCGAGTCAGCACGAATGGTCGACCTGATCCTCCGCGGCTGACGGCGCCGTTCACGGTCGGCGATGTCGAGCACAGTGAACTCGGCCGAGGGGCGTCAGGAGTACTCGCCGTTGGCGCCGAGATCGAGCGCGAACCGCAGGCTGAACCCGCCGCCGTTGACCGCCCACGGCTGCCCGGACCAGACGTAGGCGTCAGCGTCAGCCCCGGCGATCGCCGCGCTGGCGGGCGACAGATGCCAGCGTGGGTTGGTCACGTCGGTGGTCGGTGGAATCCCGGTGCGCTGACAGAGGGTCTGGGTGGGCGTCGAACAGCGCGGCGTGTCATTGGACTCGCCGCTGACCTGCCCGGCCAGGTAGGGCTGTCCGTTCTCGTCGGTGTTGACGATGAAATGCTTGCCGGGCGCGCCGTCGGCGGCGAGCGCGGCCACGAGTTGAGCGCCGTACTGGAGCTCGAGGCTGGTGGCGCCGTACTGGGTGTCGTTGAGCGCAAAGCCGCGGGCGCGACGGATGCCCGAGCGGATCAGCAGGCCGGCCATCGTCGCCGCCGGCTCCCATTCGGCGGCGCCGGCGTCGAGGTACACCGTCGTGTGCGGGAGTGCGGCCAGGGTGCGGGCGCCGTAGGCGGTGATCTGCTCGGGCGCCGGGCTGGACGAGCACAGCGCGAACGGCAGGTCGACCTGGACGATCACGAACGAGCGCGCGTTGCCGATCCCAGCGGCCAGACCGCGGTACCACGCCTCCTCGCTCCCGACGTTCCAATGCCCGGCGCAGGCGCCGCCCTCCCACGGGTTCAGGGCAAACGTCGAGAACTGCGAGAGGATCCCCGGATTGCCCTGGGTGGTATCGGCGATGATCGCCCGGGCCGCCTGGCTCACGGTCGCCGGCGTGTCCCAGAAGCCGATGAACTGGGTAATCGGCTGCAGGGCGAGGTGGCCCAGGATCTGCCGGTCACGTCCACGGGCGGCCTCGTAGGCCGGGTAGAGCCCGCCGTTGGGGCCCTCGTATATCCCCCACGGCACGCCGGCGAGGGGGTTGCGGTGAGATGCGCCGGCCATCCAGGCCTTCACTGTGCCCGCCCGCGCAACCGGGACGCCGCCCGCGATGGCGAGCCACAGCAGCACGGACAATGTCGCGACCCCGATCCTCGATGCGCCCCGCACCGGGTACATCATGGCAACTTCTCGAGCGCTGCGTACCAAAGCGCTCGATCGGCGACGATGTGTCCACCGATCCGGCGCCCGATCGCCGCTTACGCTCCCCATTGTCAAGCTCCTGCCATCCTCACCAACGAGATGCAAAGCGACTCAACCCACAAAATCGACCTCGCCGCGTCGCGCGGAGCACGCCAGCAGAAACCCACGCGCGGGCTCGCCGAGGCGCCCTGAACCCCGGACGCTCCCTCGGATCGATGCGCATCGTGGCCCGGAGGCCGGCCCGCGATCGCTAACTGAACCTCGCTCGCCGCAAGCACGACCGTTCGAGCAGCCGCCGTGTGCGACCCGCTCGCGTTGGCGCCGGGCGTCGTGCGGCGTCCTGAGGCATGCATCCGCTCAAGTCGAAACAGGGATCTCGACGGGCGCTCGCTCAGGCATTCGCGTGATCCGAATGCTCGCTCGTCAGCCCCGCAATCGGAGACCTCGGTGGCGCTCCGGACGAGCGGCGCGACGCCGAGGCCAGAGCCGTAGCATCCTCAGCCCTCCTGCTCGCGAACCCGCGGCTCCCCTCGTGTGTGCTGAATCCCCACGATGCCTGGGCAACTCGGCGGCCGAAGGCTGCAGGTGGTCGGCGCCGGTTGCCTTTGGGTTCCGCCGGCCGAGGGGCCTGGCTGCTTGACGCCTGAAGCGGTCGCGGCCTCCGTCTGGCCGATATGCCGGGGGACCGGTGAGCGAGCGACCGTTCGCGCATTCTGCTCATCCACACCAGCAGACCGAGCCGGAATATGCTCACGCCGACGACATCGACGGAAGGCGAATTCGATGAACGTGTTGACGGGGGTCAACCACATCACCTTCCTGACCGGCGACCTCGACGAACTGGCACGGTTCTATGAGGAGGTGTTCGGCGCTCGGAAACTGATGGAGCTTCCGGTACCCGAGCCTGAGGGTCCCGGGCGGCATGCGCTCATCTCGCTCGGCGCCGGTGCGACCCTGCACGCGTTCGAGCTTACGCCTACGCCGCCGCCACCCGCGCGTCCGATGTTCCAGCGCGGGCGCATCGATCATTTCGCGCTCAACGCGGCCGACGCAGAAACCTTCGCTCAGCTTCGCGAAGAGCTGATCAGGCGCGGGCTGACCGATGGAGACGTGACGGACTTCGGGGTGCTCCGCGTGCTCACGTTCACGGACCCGGACGGCCACAGCATCGAACTCGCCCATTGGGTTGGGACCAGCGATCCCGGCGAGCTCAACATGGCACGGGCGACAGACGAGGCGATTGTTGCCGCCAGGGCGGCCTCAAGCAATGACGACCAAGGCTGAAGACAAAAGCTCGTCCTCATCTCCGGCCACGATTGGGCGCCGGTTGGCGGGAGCAAGTCCGACTGCTCCGTGCCGTTTTGGAACGCAGCCCCGTCGCGATCTCGTCGTCGCGCTTTCCCATTTACCCATCCACCAGTCCCAACTGAGCTCACCGGCGGCGGGCCTTTGGTCCTCGACGCCTACCCGGACCTCGAGCTCGGCGACGTGCAGGAAGCGCTGCACTATGCCGCCGAGGCCGTCCGTGAGCGCGAGCTGCCGCTCGCCGGGTGAGGTTCCTGATCGACCAAGCGCTCTCGCCGACAGTCGCGATCGAGCTCAACCTCGCCGGTCATAACGTCCACATCCGCGAACTCGGCCTGCAGGCCGCTTCAGACCAAGCGATCTTCGACCACGCCGCCCGGGATGACCGCGTCATGGTGTCAGCCGACACCGACTTCGGCACGCTCCTCGCAACCCGCAAGCAGACCTCACCGTCGGTGATCCTCATCCGACACGGCAGTCAACACCGACCGGCCGACCAGGGTCGCGCTGCTGAAGGCCAACCTACCGCAGATCGTCGACGCCCCGGGAGCATCGTCGTCATCCAGCCCGACCGCGTACGGATCAGAGCACTGCCGCTGCTCCCGTAATCCGGCGCCTTCCTTCGACGCTACCGCTGGACGCCTGAGGGGGTCACGCCGGCGCGGTGACCGCATCGACGACAGAGCAGAAGCCACGCAAACGCCTGCTGAGAACCCTGCGTTCGTTCCCGAGCATGAGCGCTCGACGGTCCCGCATCACTTCCGCTTCGACCCGAGCGTTTGCAGGAGTCTTGCAAGCAGGGGGCGACGGGTCCCGAGTTCCGCGCGGAGCGGGACGGTTGGTCGCAGTCTTCAGGTGCTCGTCGAGTGGCGAATGCAGGTCTTGCCAGTGGGCGGCTGGTTTGCTCCTTGTCTACGCGAGCCGGACGGTTGTGGGTTTCAGCGTGTCGCCGGCCGTGACCGTCAGCGTAGGGCGGCCAGGCACGCGTACGATCGCGGTGCCGTTCTCGTCGGTGTACGTCGTGGTGTGTCCGAGCTTGACCCTCGCGTGGAAGACGGGCTGTGTGCTGGTGATGGCTTCGTTTGCGCCGACGCCTGCGATGCTGACGGTCACGTTGATCCGGTAGGTGCCGTTGCGGATCTTCGTTGCGGTTGCGTGGAGCGACGGCTCTTTGGGGAGGGCGCTCGGGCATTTGGTTGCTGGTCCGCCCGCGACGCTCGGGCCGCGCTCGTGCCGGGCAGGTCCGCTGATCGTATTCCCGTCGTAAGTGGATGTGGCGTGCCCGGTAGTGCCTTTCGAGGAGAACGTCAGATCGGCGTTCGTGGTCCCGTGGTCCTTGCCGGTCATCGTCAGGTGCGCGACGTAGTGAACGCTCGGCGACAGGGCGCCGCCGGTGATCGTGACTGACCCGGTCGTGAAGTCCTTGCCGTTGTCCGAATAGCGGTGATAGGTCTCCGACCAGGTTCCGCTGAGCGCACCGTTCGTCCCTCCGTACACGACCGTGACCGTCCCGCCGCCTGGCCCATGGAGCGTGACGGTGCCCTGGTGTCCCAGCGCGCCGTGGTAGCCGGTCGGGGCCGGCGCCCACGATCCTGGCTCCGAACTGACCGCCGGAAGCGCCTTACTCGGCTTGCGTGCGGTCAGGTGTGCGATTAGGAGGAATGGGGCCGCCTGGCCGGTGGGATCGTTGATCGTGTCGAGCGCGATCATCGTCGAGTTCGGGCTCCACTGGGACCGCTCGGCGAGCGTGTCGACGACGTGGACGCCCGGGTAGCGGTAATCGACGATCGGCTCGCCCGCCAGGCTGCCGCCGTCATCGCCGGTCGATGGGAGCAGCCACATCGGTCCCATGCATTCAGTCTCGCCTCCGATCGCGCCGGCGGAACCGACGCTCTCCGGTGCGTCGATGAAGTCCCGGACCGGGAGAAGCCCGCCGATCCAATCGGCGTAGTGCATCGTCCGGTCGCTGAACTGCGACAGCAGCGTGCCGTCCGGCGAGATGCCGTTGTCCTCGTTCCAATCGGGGTTAGACGTCAGCAGGGTGCGCTTCCCGGTCTTCAGGTTGACCGACCACACGTCAATGCTGGCGAGTCGCGGCCCGCCGTCCTGGACATACGTGGCATCGGCGCCGCCGTTCGTGAAGGTCTTGAACTCGGTCAGCGAGCTGCTGTTCGACCAGGCGTCTACGTTCGGATCGGTGGCAGAGGTTGGCCCCGGTGGATTGATCACCCGCGGGTCCGTCACCTCGTACTGACTGCCATTGTCCTGCAGCCTACCGACGATCATCGCCTCGATCGAGTCCGACCGGGCTTCGGAGAAACCGATGTACTGACCGTCCTGGGAGAGCTGTGCGTGCGCGGCCACGACCAGGCCGATCTGTGGCTTGGCGACGGCCCCGCCGGGTGGGATCGTGGTCGGCTCGGCGGCGGCGTAGTCAACCGGTACCAGCCGGCGCTGCCGGCAGTCGACAACGCTTGGAGAGCAGGTGAGCACGACCATCCCGTTCGTGGAGGTCTGCTCATCCTCCTCGACGAGCACGCGCTTGCCGTCCGGAAATGGTGTCGCGAGATCGGCGGTCGGCGCGCTTGGGGTGGCGGGGTCGTTCGCGAGCCCACAGGTCAGGCATCGCACCCCGTGGCCGTGGAGATCGGTGAGCCACAGGTCGTTCTTGAAGAAGAACATGAGGTGCCGGCCGTCGGACGTGAACACCGGCCACCGCGCTGCCGTGATGTTGTGGGGAAGGTTGATCCGCTGGATCGCGATCGGCTGAAATGCGAACCGGGCCGCGCTGGCATCCGCGGTCGTGACGGCCATCACCGTGGCGGCGGCGGCCAGCGGAGCGGCGGCGCGAGCGCTCAACCGGCGCGCCCTGGTTGATCGTCCAATCGTCTTGATTCTCATCGCTGTGCTCCGTCGTTGACCGTTTCCACGCGCCCCTAGGCTCGGGGGTGGTCGGCGATCGTAGAGCAGTGGGGACATTCATGTCAAGTGTCCCACTATCAAGTCATTGGACGTGAATGTCTTGACGGCTGCGTCGGGAGCGCTTAGCCTGGGTTTGAGTGCCCCCTCCTGCTAAGCCAAGTCGCGCATACGCGGATGCGATGGCGATCCAGACCGACCCCGCCAAGATGACGCCCGCTGACGCGTTCGTTCGCGCGCGACAGATCGTTCAGGCCGGGGGGCGCCTCGACATGCTCGCTCTGGCGGGAGAACTTGGGATCGCGCGCGCGACTCTCTACCGGTGGACCGGCGATCGGGAGCAACTGCTGTCAGACATTCTCTGGACCATGGTTCACGCGCTCTTCGAGCACGTCGTGAGCACCGTCTCCGAGCGCGGCGCCGAAGGACTCCGCATCGGTTCAACCCGCTTCTTGACCCAGCTCGCGACGGGCGGAGAACTCACTCGGATCCTGCAGGCCGAAGCCGGTAGCGGGGTTCGCCTGATCACCGACTCCCGCGGCGGCGTGCGCCCGCGCCTGGTGGACGCGATCGCAGCCTGGATCCAACGTGAAGTCGACGAGGGCTACTACCGCGCACCCGAGGACCCCCAACTCCTGGCGGACGGCATGGTCAGCCTGGGCGAGCGGTTCCTGTACCACGGAGGCTACGTCGAGTCCAATCCGGATGCAGACACCGCCTCGAGAATGATCGCCCTGCTGATCCGCGAAGCACCAATCTGATCGGCCACAAGACCAAGTCGCGTCGCTCGGCGCAGCGTGTACCGAGAGTCGCCAACTCGATCATCGGCGGTTGGACCGTTGCGATCGCAAAGCGACCACCCGCGCCTGGCGCGCTTCCCTTGCAAAGCCGGACACGGCCGAACCGGGCCGAGGTACCCGTCGGGAAGCGAGAGTGGGACCGTAGCCTACGGCTGGTCGCGGCGTGCCGGGCCTGCGTTTGGACCGGTGTCCTCACGTTAGGTGTCGAGGCCGTTTCGTAGTGTGCCAGCGGCTTGGGTGATCCAGTCTTGGAGGGCTGTGGAGGGGTTGCGGGTGGGGTGGCGGGCGACGAATTGCCGAACTTCGTCTGATGTGGTGATCCGGATCATGGCGGTGAGTTGCGCGGCGATGAGCCGGGTGCGTGGGGTGGGTACGGCTTCGTTGTTCTCGTCGGCGAGTTCGCGGGCGATGCCGGTTTCGTAGCTTTCCCAGAGTCGTCGCAGTCGGGACGCGATCGCGGGGCTTGTGCCGATCGAGCGGTGATAACCCTCGAGGCCGTCCGGGTGGGCGTTATCGCTGGCTTCGCTGAGCAGCCAGTGGGTCACCGCGTCCAGCGGTGATTGATCGGCATCCCGGTTGCGGATGGCGGCGAGGATCTGCTCGCGGGTTTGGTCCTCCTCGCCGAACAGCAGATCCTCCTTGGAGCGGAAGTGCTGGAACAGCGTCTTGACCGACACGCCGGCCCGGGATGCGATCTCAGCGACCGTGACCTCGTCGTACCCGCGCGCGGTGAACAGCTCCTCGGCGGCGCGCAGCAGCGCCGCGCGGGTCTGGCGCTTGCGTTGCTCGCGGCGACCCATGGCGGGTTGCTCGGCCCTATCAGGCATGGACTAAGCGTAGCTACACACTCGGAAACCTAAGCTCGCTAACTCTTTAAAGGTAAGCTACTTTCCTGTTATGGTACTGTCGTTGTGTGTATATGACGATCGAATGTGATCAGGAGGCCCGAGATGCCTGACGTTGATGCCGCGCTCTTGGGCGCCGGCCTGCCGGCGCGCGACGCGGACCGGCAAGCCACCGGCGATCCGGACGGCGGGTTTTCCCACCGGGCGTTGATGGTCGTCCTGGTGCCGTTGATGCTCGTGCTGTTGATCGCCACGTTGGATCAGACGATCGTGGCGACCACGATCCCTTCGATCGCCGATCACCTCGGGCATCGCTCGAGCGCGTCGTGGATCGCGACCGCGTACCTGTTGACGAGCGCGGTCACGACGCTGATCTTCGGAAAGCTCGGCGATATGTACGGCCGCAAGAAGATCTTTCAGTTCTCGGTGATCGTGTTCCTGACCGGCTCGGCGCTCAGCGGGCTGGCTCCATCGATGAGCGCGCTGATCGCGTTCCGCGCGCTCCAGGGCGTCGGCGGTGGCGGGTTGAGCTCGCTCGCGCAGGCGATCACCGGCGATCTCATCCCCGCACGCCGGCGGGCGAAGTACCAGGCGTACATGGGGATCACCGCCACCCTCGGGATCGTCGCCGGCCCGCTCTTGGGTGGCGCGATCGCCGACGGACTGTCTTGGCGGTGGATCTTCTACATCAACATCCCGATCGGCCTCGTCGCGCTGGCCATGATCGGCGCGCGCCTGCACCTTCCCGTAAAACGTTCCGATCACAGCGTGGACTATCTCGGCGGGCTACTGGCCACCGCCGGCACCACGACGACGCTGCTGGTCGCCGTCTGGGGCGGGCAGACCTACAGTTGGACGTCACCGACGATCATCGCCCTGATCGCTGCGAGCCTGGTCGTGCTGCTTCTCTACGTCCTCGTGGAGCGCCGCGCGCCTGAGCCGATCACGCCGCTTCACCTGTTTCGCTCGAGCATCTTCAGCATTTCCTCGGCCCTTTTCTTCCTCGCGACCATGGTTCTGTTCGTCGGGATGCTCTACGTCCCGTCGTTCATGCAAACCGTCCATCGCTACGACGCGTTCCAGGCCGGCCTGTTCCTGATCCCCCTCGTCGTCGGGCTGATCGCGGCCGCTGCGATCTCCGGCAACCAGATCACCAAGACCGGCCACTACAAGCCCTACCCGGTCATCGGTGCGGTCCTCTCGGGCGCCGGCATGTTCACGCTCAGCACCATTCACGCCAGCACCCCGACCTGGCTACTCATCATCGTGCTCGTGATCGTCGGCGTCGGACTGGGGTTCTTCGTCCAGGTCTCGCTCCTCGCCGGGCAGAACGCCGTCGACGGGCAATACCTCGGCGTCGCGACCGGAGCGCTGAACTTCTTCAAGAGCATCGGCGGTGCGTTCGGCGCCGCCATCTTCGGCGCCATCCTCACCGCACAACTGCACGCTGCCGACACCATCACCGCCGTCGTGTCCGCCTACAACACCGTCTTCTTCTGCTGCGTGCCGACCATGGCCGTCGCCCTCATCCTCGCCATGCGGATACGAGAGAAGCCACTGTCAGAACAGATGATCGCCGTCGCCGCCGGCGAGATCGACGCCCCCGAATACTGAGCCGGCCGGCCGCCCTGTGCCACGAGCCCCCTGCACGCCTGGGCGGACTACTTCGTCGCCCAAACGGGCGCCGCGAGTGCACTGACCGGGCTGACCTTCATCGCGCTGTCGTTCAACTTCGAGCACGTGATAGCCAACCCGACCTGGCTCCGCCGTGCCAGCACCGGCACCGGGCACAGGGTGCTTGCAAGCGCTCCGGTCGAAGCGGAACTCGGCGGCGAGTTCGACGAGGCTCTCGCCGCTGAGGGTCTGCACGTGTCCGATTCGGGCTGCCGAGACGCCCGCTTTGGTCATGCGCGCGCCCCGGAGCGGGAGCCGACCGGGCCTCCCGCTCTCGGTGCACGGCTGGTCAGAGTTCGAGCCCGGCGGTCGCGGACATCATCGGCGCCGGCCTCGAGGCGACGGTCGCGATCACCTCGGCGACGCCAATCCCCGACAGGTAGGTACTCGTGGTCGCCATGTTGCGATGACCAAGCTGGCGTTGCAGGATCGGCAGCGGCACCCCTTCACGAGCGAGCTCGACAGCGTGGGCATGCCTGAGCTGATGTGGCGCAAACCTGCGGCGCACCCCGGCGTCGGCGGCGAGACGACGGAACTCGGCGCGCACCGCGGGGCTCGACCACGGCCTCACCCCGCGGGTGGGTCCGTCGATCACGCAGAACAGCGGTCCGACCGGTAGCTGTGCGCGTTCGGCCATCCAGGGGCGTAGCGCGTTCGATCCCCACAGGTCCATCCCGACCTCGCGACGGTGACCGCCCTTCCCGTGCTGCACCAGCACCGCGCACCGGTTCGCGTCCAGATCCAGCTCAGTCAACGACAAGGCTTCCTGGATCCGCAGCGCCGCCCGCCAGAGGACGACGATCAGCGCACGGGCCCGCAGGCCGTGGCGGTCCTCGCCGGCTTGGCGCATGACGGCGACGATCTCCTCAACCGTCGGCGGATCGGCCGGATAGGTCCGGCCCTTGTTGCGCGGCTCCCGGCCGGCGTGATAGCCCGGCATGGTCGCCGGCGACCGGCGCCGGCCAGCGGCATCGAACAACCGCATCACAGACATGACCCCTCCTCTCGGGGAACAGATAGATGACCGCCGTGCTCTACTGCGATCCGCCGCGCGCCGGGGAGAAACCCCCTTGGCCGCCTGCCGCTCCGGCACCCGAAGCACAACTCAACCGAGGAGCTGCGGGCTCGTCCAAGAGCGATGCTGCCGTTCCGCAGCATCAGTGCCAGCGCCGACGGCGGAGAGTTCTGCTCGGCCGGGCGAGTGCGAAAATGTTCGGCGTCGAGACCGGCTGTCGCCTTGAACGCAAAGGGGAGGAGTTGACTGCGCCTGCCAAATATCGGATAATCCGATTATGGCTGAGATCTCTGCCACGGACGCGTCGAAGCGGTTCGCCGACATGCTCGACGCTGTGGAGCATCGAGGCGAGACATTCACAGTCGTTCGCCGTGGGCGCCCGATCGCGACGATCGCTCCTGCCAGCCGCACCACGCTGGGCGGGCTGCGCGCGTTCCTCCGTGCCCATCCCGCAGACGATGCTTGGGAAACGGATCTCGCTGACCTCCGGCGGTTCGTCGGCAACGCTCCGACGGAAGATACGTGGAGCGATTGATCCTCGACATGAGCGCGCTGATCTCGCTGGAGCGCGGGCGCGCGGATACGACCGGGGTGCTTCCCGACGACGCGGATGTCGCGATCAGCGCGGTCACCGCCTCGGAGCTCCTTGTTGGAGTCGAGCTTGCTGAAGAGCGATATCGCGATCGTCGAGAAGAACTCGTTGAGGGGGCGATCGAGCGTGTCGAGATCATCGCGTTCGATCTTGAGATCGCCCGCCACCACGCCTCCCTGCTCGCTCACACCCGACGCGCTGGACAACCGAGGGGCGCGCACGACCTCCAAATCGCGGCGACGGCAAGGGCGACTGGCCGGACAGTCATCACCACGGATGCAACGGCGTTTGAAGGTCTTCCCGGTGTAACCCACCGACTTCTGAATTGATCGACGACAACCGACTCTGATGGCACACGCCGAGGCCGGCGCCGCCCACCGCCAGAGAGTGCTCCTCGTCGATCTAAGCGGAAGGCTCTCGACCGAGTTCGGCAAGTTGGTCGACGATGTTCGCGAGAGGCTCGGCCGCGTTGAGTTCGTGGGTGCAGGTTCTCCGCAGAAGCGGCTCGACGTCGACCAGGTGGCGCAGGACCAATTCCAGCTGTTCCGGGCTCTTGCCGTAGGTGTTGGTCTCCCGGTTCTGGATGCGGCTGAGGAGCACTTCGGCGGGAGCACTCAGCAGGACGACCGCATCGAAGCGATCATAGAAGCGGCCTTGGTTCGAGACCGTCCCCGAGACGTACAAGGACGGCCCGTCGTCACGCGCGAGGAGATGCGTCATCCGGTCCTCCCGCCACACGTACCCGCCTTCAGCGTCAGACCATTCGCTCCAGCCGCCCAGGTCGGTATCGACCACGCAGAAGCCCAGCCTTTCAAGTTCCGCGAGCGCGCTGGACTTCCCTGTTCCCGACATGCCAGTCACGAGGATCTTTCGCATCGTGGCCAGGTTAGGCGACGCCGCTCGGCTTCCCCATCTGGCTTACTGGTCAAGCTTTGCTTGTCGGCGGATGTCGGGAGAGCGCCGCATCGACGCCTGCATTTCAACGGAGCAGGAGCCGTCACCCCGCCAGACGAGAGTGCCGCAACTGAGGACAAACGCAATTCCGGGACGGGGCCGAAGTCAGAGCCCTGCTCCGTCGGATGAGCAATCGCGAGCGACCTCCCGTGCCTGCCGGCTCCGCATGCGGAGCAAGCAGTCGTGCTTGCTCATGGCCGTCGCCCGGCCACGCCGGCCGACCGGAAACCGGAAGTCTGCCTCGACCTCGACGAGACTGATGCTGCTGAGGAGCTTCGAGAGCACGACTCCGCCCGACGCGGAGTTCCGCTCGCTCTCGCATGCAGTCACGATGTCGAGGCCTCCGACGGCGCGAGCGGCGACTCCTGTCGGACAGAAGCGGCCACGGAGATCGCGAATGCTTGCGCCGTCCCGAGGGTCAGCGGCATCGGCTAGTGCGGGATGCAGGGATCCGGGCGACAGGTACGTCGCTGGTGAGGTTTTGGCCGCTACGTTCTTTCGTGCTCGCGCTGGTGTTCGCCGCTGATGAGTCCGACGTAGCCGCCTGTGTCCGCAGGGGGCGCCCGCACGGGTTCGAGGTGTCAGGCTGCGATTTCCGGAGGCCTTTGGCCGGAGTTCGCCGCTGTCATTTCGGCGCTGGCGACGATCTCACGTAAGGCGTCGATTTCGGCTTTGAGTGCTCGCCGCCCGCTACGGGTGGCGCTGATCCAGGTTCGGGGTTTGCGATCCGCGAAGGTCTTCTCGATCTGGACGTAGCCGCCGGCTTCCAGGGTTGCGAGGTGGCGCGACAGGTTGCCGTCGGTTAGCCCGAGTAGGTCGCGTAGGGAGACGAAATCGATCCGTTTGGTTTCGCAGGCGGCGGTGAGGATGCCGAGTCGTGTCGGCTGATGGATCGCGGGGTCCAGACGTTTTGTCGGGTGACTCATCGTGCGTGTCTGTCCGCGGCGTAGTGTCCGGCGCCAGCGACTGCGACGAGACCGAGCCCGTACATGATCAGGACCGCCCATTGGGAGCTGACCTGCAGGTACAGCGCGTCGCTCATAGCTCCGATCGCGACGATGGCCACGGCGGACGCCCCGAACCCGCCCATCGCGGCCGCGATCGCCAGGGACGCGGTGGCGCCCGTTAGGAGGACGTTGACCCCGATCACGTCGGCGATGAGCGCTCCCACGATCGCCGCCAGCGCGGATGCTTGTCTGACGTGCGGTGACCGCAGGATGCCGTCTGCGTGTTGGTGGCGTCCCATCCACCGGCGGGTCAGCACTAGGGCAACGCCCATGCCAAGCACCGAGGCGGTCGAGACTGGGGTCTCGTGTGGCCAGTAGCTCAAGAGCATGCCGCGGGCGATGAACAGGACGCCGACCACCGTGAGCACGATGAACGGCGCGGCAGGCGCGCGACGCGTGCGTTTCCGCACGTCTCTGATCTGCCGCAGGCGGGCTTCAGCCTCTCCTGGGTCGTTTGGTTGCGGTGCCACGTCCATCAAGCCTTGATTATAGAGAGCGCTTTCTGCTATACCGCACTTTCTACCGCAAAGTACTTTCTGATTGGAGTGCAGATGCTCGGACTATTGGGACTGAGGCGGGGTGGCGTTCCAGGGAGGATCGTCGTCATTGGCGTGGCCTGGACGGTGGCCGGGCTCGCGATCGGCAGCACCGTAGCTGCGGGGCTGGGAGTACTCGTCCTCGTCTGCGGCGGAGCGGCAGCGTTGATGCTGAGACATCAGCGGAGCCTGAGATGAGCGTGCGTTCGCTGCTCAGTCTGAATACGGGGACAGCTACCACCACAACGAAGGCGCGCCCGCGCCACGTGGATCAAGACGCTGCCTCGGCGAAGCGGAGAGAAACAGGAGAACAGGCACCACCTGTGCTCGGCGAGACCATCAGCAAAGTGCTGGCGGCGAGGATCGCCACCGGGGATCACCTCGAAACGGTCGAGGATCGTCATCGTCTCGCGGAGCTGATCGGTGCCGCGGTGCTTGAGCGCTTCGCGGTTCAACCACGAAACGCGGAGCGCGTCGTGGGCAGCATCAGGAGTCACGCGGCCCCAGAGGGGTTGCGTGCCATCCTCTACGTCCAGGATCTGTCGGTGGTCTACGGCAGCACGACAGCCGTCGATGGCGTGAGCCTGGAGATGGTTCGCGGCGAGATCTTCGGGCTACTGGGACCCAATGGGGCAGGCAAAACGACCACCCTCAGTGCGATCGAGGGGCTGATCAAACCGCGGGCTGGCGCCATATCCATTGGCGGTGTCGACATCCGACATGATCCTTCGCAGGCGAAGGCGATGCTGGGGGTTCAACTGCAAGCCACCAGCTTTCAGTCGCAGCTTACGATCAAGCAGATCGTCCGACTGTATGCGGGCCTCTACGGTGTGCGGCGCTCGGATAGCGAGATCACCGCCGGCTTGCAGGAGATCGGGCTCGGCGGTGAGGCGACCAAACCCTTTAAGCAACTGTCGGGCGGCCAGCAGCAGCGCCTCTCGCTCTACATCGCCGTTATCAACAATCCTGCGCTGCTGTTGCTCGACGAGCCGACGGCCGGGCTCGATCCACAGTCCCGTCGTCAACTCTGGGATCGGATAGAGCTCATCCGACAGCGGGGCGGAAGCATTCTCCTAACCACCCACTCGATGGAGGAGGCCGAAGCCGTGTGCGATCGCGTCGCGATCATCGACCACGGCAGGCTGCTGACATGTGAGACCCCGCGGGACCTGATCGCCCATCACAAGGACGACTCGGAGGTTCGCAAGGTCGCCCATGGCGACGTGACCCTCGAGGACGTCTTCATCGGCCTAACCGGGAGCGACATCCGTGACTAGCGCACAGCCCGTGACCGCACCTCCGACGCAGCGAGTGATCAGCTCGCTACTACGCGCCGACCTCGCCGTGCTCCTAAAGAGCCAGCGAGCGCTGCTGATCAGCATCATCCTTCCGATTCTGGTTCTCTTCTCGACGAACTCAGTCAAAGCCACCCACAACTTCGGTGGATCGCTATTCATAATCGGGTTGGCGATCGCCCTCGGCCTCGTATCCAACTCGACCCTCGGCTACGCGGTCACGATGGCGCGAGACCGCGAACAGGGAGTGTTCCAGCGAATCCGCGTCTCCCCGGCGCCGACCTGGACGATCATGGCCAGCCGGCTCTCGACCCAGGCCCTCGCAAACCTACTGATCACAGCTGTCGTCCTGATCGCAGGAAGTCGCATACACCACATCTCGCTACCGGCTGCCACCGACGGACTGGTGCTCGTGGTGTCGATCCTCGGCGGCGCTGTCTTCCTCAGCATCGGGCAAGCCCTCGTCGGGCTCGTCAAATCTGCCGACAGCATCAACGCCGCCGGGCGCCTACTCACGCTCGGCCTCGTCCTACTCGCATCGCTGGGTCAGAGCGGAACACTTGGCAGCACCTGGGAATCGATCTCACAATGGTCGCCCGTCGGCGTCGTAATGACGCTCTTCGCCGGAGTGCTCGACCTCTCCGCATGGAACACCACCGACTCGCTCACCCTGCTTGCAACCGGCGGATACATCACCGTGTTCACCGCCATCGGCATCCGCTGGTTCCAATGGGACTCGCGATGACCAGCGATAACGCCACGCTCTGGCACCAGGACCCTTCCGAAGACGCAGATGCCCGGCCGACCGCCTCGCCACCGTGCGGTCATTTCCACTGGGCCGTCACGACAGCCTCGCGGTCTAACTCCGAGCGGTCATACATCGCGCGCGAAGCGCGCACCACCCTGGGCCCGGAATTAGCAAGATCTCAGCAAGCGGTCTCCCAGCGGCACGGGCCCCGCCGAGCCTGCGGTTCGGGCTGATGAGCCATCCGCCGGCCCCGCGGCGCTTGACCGCTTGACCGCTTGACCGCTTGACCGCGATTGCACCGAATGAGCCGAGACACGGTGCATCCGGTTGTCCTATCGATGATCGATGCAATCGGCCTGCGTGCCCGGATCGAGCAGGTGGCCGACCGGATCGCCGGCCAGGGCAACGTCGTGCTCGCCCCGAACGTGCTTACCGGGGCGGGCGGGCGCCGTTGCCCGCGGCAAACACCGAAGCGACGCGCCACGACCGAGGGCGCGTTGGCTGTGAGGAGCTCAGCACATTGCCGGGCTCGTCAGTCGCCACGCACAGCCCCGACGATGGGCATGACAGTCCGGTCAGCGCACCGTCGCCCAGCGCCGAGGCGCATTGAAACGACAGCCCAGACACGAACGCGACGGCCGATACGACGATCGCGCACAACGTCCCTCGAGGCCACCTGCTCAGCCGTGCCATGGTGCGCAACCTATCGCACGACCGGCATCCCAGCCCGCCCACAGCGCTCCGTGACCCCCGCCCCGACCGCATCCGCCCGTGGGTGCCGACCGGCGAAGGCTCCCTGGCGATCACATCCGCCGGACCACCGCCGGCGTCCTGTGCCAGGACAGGCACGCCGACACCTGGACGCACGTACGCCCGACCCCGGTGACGCTCCGGCCTCCTGCAGTCGGGACCCGTCATGGAGAGCCCGCCGATCCTCTTGGCGAACAGCCTCGACCTGCGAACTGACGGCAGATCTCGCTCTACCTACGCAAAGCCGGGCGGCGGTGACGACGCTCGGCTCCGTTCCGGCGCCCGGCGATCCGCATCCCATGCGCGCGGCGCGAGCCTGGGTCTGAGGCCGAGAGGGATCGCCCTGCCGGGCATCGTCGGATGCGCGAGATTAGCGAGGAGCACGTCGATCGCCGCCGTCGCGAAACTGAAAAGGGTGTGCTTCCGGTCCCTTTCCCGGAAGTCCGCAGGAAGAGTCGCCTCACTTCCGCCAGACAACGGTCCAGTCGCCTTTGCTCTCTGACCACTCCTCGAGCACGAAGACTCGAGGGGCTCCAGCGACACCGATCTGAAGTCCGCCGCCCTGCAGAGCGTGATGATCTTGCGCTTTGGGCTCGTAGAAGTAGCCGAAGAATTTGAGCCGTCCGTGGTCTGGGTCAGTATCTCCGTTGAAAGCCACGAATGTGGAATGGGACACGTGCGATGCCGCGATCGACGCACGGAGCGAGCAGTCACTGTTCCATTCCGGAAGAATCTGAAGCGCCTCTCGTGTGGCGGTAGGGCTGTCCCAGGCAGTGTACGCGCACCAATGAAACCGAGGCTTTGATCGTCGGACGGGTCGCACCTGTCTCGGTACCCCAGGCAAACGCCCCGTTCTCATGATCACATCACAGACCGGCTCGCCCGTCTCGCGGATGCGGGCGCGCGAATCAAGTACTCGATAGAGCGTCTTGGCGATCTGGTCGACACCTACGATCTTGAAGAGCGGGAAGGCTGGGCGCGCAGGAATAACCGTCACCGGGAACCGCGTCTCGTATCCGGAATACCCGCCGACCCACCGGCTGATGTGCCGCAGACTCTGGCGCAAGGCGCCCCGACCCTCCGGGGTAGAGGTCCGAAATACATCCGCTAACTCGTCAGTGCGGTGACCGCCGAATTCGTCGACGAGCCTGCTACAGACGATGAGGAAACCTTCAAGTTCCTCGTCAGATACCGGCCCGCCGAGCAGGGTGACGAGTACGTGGATCTGCTCTTCAGTGATCGGATCATGTTGGCTCGGGTCACCGTGTGTCAACTCTGGCACTCGGGCTACTGCTGAGGCCGCGTATGCCAGGGAGTCTCGTGAGTCGCTCATGCTCAGCTCCTCTTCTCGCATGCTTGGGTCAGAGGCACTTGAGGTCACGAGCACCACCTCTCCGGTCGCTACAGGCTGGTCACGCAGAAGATAGCGCGGTCTTCCCACGCCCGAGCGGACCCGCACACTCGGGCGCGCGGATAGGAGATCACCGACGAGCAGGTCGTCCGCGGCCGGCTCGCGTGCCGATGGGTGGTGGAGGCCTGCCACTCCTGCCTGAATCGCAAGCGCGGAATCCCGAGCCGCTGGTCAAAGTAAACGCGACAGCGCGCTGGCGAGCCGAGCACCCTCGGACAGCTGTCACGTAGCTATGCCCCGCGGCACGCCATCTGCCGTGCGCCTACATGTGCATCGCGGGCATTCTGCAGCCGAAAGGTCGGCCCTGGCTTCGGCGATCTGCAGGGCGCCCGGCCCTGGCCGCGACGGCGGGCCTGTGCGCTCTCCGTGACCGCTCTGTCCGACAGGAGTCGGCACTCGCGCTGTCGGCGGCCTCGAGGTCGTGGCTGCATCCGTGAGCGAGCGGAACTCGGCGTTGCCCGTTGTCGCGCTCTCGGAGCTCCTCAGCTCCGAAAAGCAGCCCGACGTCGGCGCTCACGTTCGCTTTGCCCGGATCGCATGCAAGGTGTCGGCTAGCCACGTGCTCGCGATCGGCGACGAAGCGCGACCGGGTGAGACGCGTGGCGACAGCTGCGTTTCGCCGTCGGCGGGCATGTGCGGCCGACGGCACTGGACCGCTGTCAGTGCTGAGCGGACATGTCGGTCGCGCTGTCGCGGACCAAGCGGCGCCAGGTTCGGGCGCGTTCGCCGGTCGAGGTGTCGATCCCGGTGATGACCATCGCATCGTCGTCAGATGTCGCGCAGCGGACGGCCCACACACCGTTGGGATTGACGACCCCGGCCGGTGGCTGCTGGCGACCTGCCGGGCCCGCATAGCTCACCCACAACGAATGCGCCGCTGCGTGTCCCGCGGCCGCCACCGCGAACACCTCGGGGAACTCGGGGTTGCCGGCGGTCGAGAGGAGCATGCAGTCAACGTTTGCTCGCTCGTAGGCGGCGAACAGCTCGGGGTATTGCGATTCCATCCCCAGCGCGCATCCGAAGCGGACGCCGCGAACCTCGAAGACCAGCGGCCCCGTTCCGGCCTCGTACATGTACAACGACTTTGTTCGGGACAGCATGCGCTCGTCATAGCGCCCTACGATCACGCCGGCGTCGGAAATCACGAACAGCGAGTTCGTCGGCCGGAACCGCCCGGGCGCGAAGTTGATCCCGCCGACGGCGGCCCACAGCTTCAGATCCCCGGCTGCGTGGGCAACTTGAGCGAGCTCAGACCGCAATTGCGCCTGGTCAACACGGCTCCAATCCGCATCGGCTACGACCTCCGGACCACGGCTGGATACGAGTCGCTTATGAGGGGAGCACAGCGCGCCCTCCGGGAAGTGCACGAGAGACGCGCCCGCGGCCGCAGCGTCTCGCATCAGCGCTCGGACCCGGGTCCCGCGCTCGTGCAGTTGGTCGCGGTCCTGCGGGCCTGGCCGGAGCACCACCTGCGCGGATGCCATCACGACGCGGCGCGGCGCGGCGCTATCCGCAGCCAGCAGCTGCCGGCGCGCAGTGGTGTACGCCTCGCCGGTCTTCGCAGCCCGGGCTCGGATGCGCCGCTTGAGGTTGGCATTCTCAGTCATCACGATCCTCCACGTCGCCCGCGAAAGCTTCCCAGCAGCTCGCCGCGACGGCTCGGAACGTGTGATGGCTCGAGCTCAGAGACCCTTTGCCTCCACCAACGCCGCTGACGCTGGGAGCCAGCACTTGGAGGTTCGGCGCGAGCCGCGCCGCGAACGAACCTACCACGACTGGTCCGTCGACTCAATACGACCCCGCCCGCGTGGCCGACGCTGGTTCGACCTCCTGAACCGATCGCGGATCCAGCGGGCCAAATGACGGGCACCGCGACGGGCGACGCCTACCTTCGTTGTCGCACGGGCACGTTGGAGCGGAGGCCGACATTCTCGCAATGCGCGGTCAGCATGCAGGGCGGAACCCAAGCAACCAGCGCCGTCCAACTGGAACCTTCGGCCGCCGCGTTGCCCAGGCATCGTCGGGACTCGGCACACACGAGGCGACCCGCGGGTTCGGCGACATCCGGCGCTAACTCGTGGCTGCGGAGCAGCCGCGGCCGGCGTTCGCCAGTCTCCTCCCGTACTCAAGCCAGATCAGCGACCGACACGCGTCCCGGCGACGATCGCCACGCGAAGCGAGAGGATGACGACCGTCCCTGGCCGGCGAGCGAGGCTTGCCATGGCGTCGGCGCGCGCGTACGGTCTGAGGTGTGCGCGACCGACTGCGTAGCGACCTGACGACAGCTTTGAAGGCTCGTGACCGAGAAGCCGTGGCCGTTCTCCGGTCGGTGATCGCGGCGATCGACAACGCCGAAGCGATCGCCGTGGACGACGTCGCGCGACCGGCGAGCAGCAGCAGTGATCACGTCGCAGGCGCGTCCGCTGGGGTCGGCTCAGCCGAGGCCGAGCGACGCGAGCTGACTGAGGCCGATCTCCGGACCATCCTGCGCTCCCAAATCGACGAGCGGTTCGACGGTGCCGAGCAGTACGAAACGCTCGGGCGCCGCGACGCTGCCGATCGGCTGAGGCGTGAGGCCAACCGGATGCTGCGGTATCTCTCCCCGCCAGCGGAGTGATCCGGCGGACCCGGCCCGGCAGGAGAGAGCCGCGGCGCGCGCCGGACGGGCGACGCAGACCGGCGCAGCCTGCAATCGTTCCGGCCGGAGGCGTCGGCCATCGTTGCCATGGCAAGGCCGCCTTCTGTATGACGGAACGCCAGCCTCGCAATCGGCGAATTGCAGGTCGCACGCGGGCTCGGGTTTGGACTTCCAGCGGCGCCTCCGGAGTCGGCGCAGCGTCTAGTTCGGGGCTGATGCCGGTCTCGGCGCCAGGTGGCGGTAGATCGTCGGGCGGGAGACGCCGAAACGCCGCAGCGATCTCAGCGACCCTGTGCCGGCGCTGACCATGGGGTCCGTGTGATCTGAAAGCTTGGTCAAACTCCGCGATCGCGACGATGATCTGAAAGAACAGACGGCCGATCGCGGTCGACGTATCGATCCCCTGACGGAGCACCACCAGGTCAACGCCAGGCCCCGCGAGGTGGTTCGAGAGGTCGATCGGGTGCTCGAGTGACCGTCTGAGGCAATCGAGCTTGGTGATGAGCAGCTGATCGCCGGCACGGTTGGTTGAGATCAGCTCCTTCTCGAGCTCCGCGCGGCGGTCGGTGCGCGCGGCGCCGGACGCGGCGACCCGCCGTTTGCTGAGGATGACCGTCGGCGCCGAGTTCGTCAGCGTCATCGTCGTGCCGCGGCGATGGCGCCGCCGAGCGCGATGCGGTGGGGCTCCTCGTCGATTCAGTTTCGCGGCGTGGGCGTTGTACGCCCACGCCGCGGAACGAGAATCCCCGCGTTACGGCGTCGGCTGGATCACTCCGTTGTCTTCGGCGAGCGTCGTCGTGTTGCCCGAGCTCTCGGTGGCCGAGCCGACGGCCATGCATCCTGATGCGGTGCAGGACACGCTGGAGAGCTGCGCCGACACTGCACCAGATGGGTTCGCGGTGGGGGTGATGGACCAGATCGTGCCGTTCCACGTCTCACCCAGGGTCGAAGCATCACCTGCGGCGTCCTCGGAGCTGCCGACCGCGGTGCATTCAGTGGTCGACTGGCAGTTCACGCTGTTGAGCGAGCTCGAGGTCGAACCGGTGGGAAATGGGGTGAGCTGAAGCGACGAGCTCTTGGCCTTCCAGGCCACGGCGAGTGTGACGTCGGCGCTGATGCTCTGGTTGTAGTAGGTGCCGACCGCGGCGCACGCGGTGGCCGAGGTGCACGACACGCCGCGCAGGAACGTTTCGTCTGAGACCGCTGGAGGTCCGCCGGCGGCGGACAGGTTCGCCCCCGTCCAGTGGAGGCTTTGCGGCACAAAGTCCCCGCCGACCCCGGAGTCGCCGATCGCCGTGCAGGACGTCGATCGGCATGAGACGCCGGAGAGACTGCTGTCCATGCCGGGCTCGCCGAGTGAGCCGAGCGGCAGCAGAGACCACGTCGTGCCGTTCCATTGTTCGGCCAGCGCGGTGGTTCCTCCCCCATCGGAGGTTCCGACGGCCGTGCAGCTCACGGCCGAGGTGCACGACACGGCGACGATGGCGCTGGTGATGCCGTTGCCGGCGAGCAGCGCTGGCATCAGCGACCAGGTCTTTCCGTTCCAGCGCTCGGCCTGGAGGCCGCCGACGGCGATGCAATTCTTCCCTGAGGGGCATGAGACGCCCGATAGCGCGGCCGATCCGGCGGCGATTGGCACGACCGACCAGGTCGTCCCGTTCCACAGCTCGGCCAAGCCTCCGGCGCTGCTGGAGCCGACGGCCATGCAACCGCTGGCCGACCAGCACGAGACCGAGGAGAGTTGTCCGTCGATCACCGAGGGGGTGGTGACAGGTGTGCCGCCGGTGGCCGCGCCGGCGGTGGCCGCGGCCATTCCCGCGATCAGGACCGTGGTGACCGAAAGGCCAACGAACCGCTTCATTCTTCCCTCCACTCCAATCGCCGCCACCACAGCCGGTGATGGTCGCACGTTCTTCAAGCCAGACAATCGCACCGCCCACTCCTTCCCTCGTAGGTTCCACGCCTTCACGCGCGTGGCAATCTCGATCGTCGCAAGCGGCGAGGTCGCCGTCATCCGCGTCCATCCCAACGCCGAGTTCTTCTTTGCGTCGCGCAGCGCGACCAATGCCCCACCCTCCAACAGCCCCGATGCCCGCTACAGGCGCGGTCGACGAACTCGACGCGCCCACCGCGGACAGATGGATAAAACACCGGGTCGATCCGTCCGAGCCGCCCGTCTAACGTGCCGCAGCCAACAACTAACCGGCCCCAGAGTATCAGGGCCGCCAACACGGAGCCCGCCCTCGACGGCGCACGCATAACGCGACATAGCCGCGCCGAAGGCGCAGGACCCAGATACGCGCTAACGAACGGGCAGCGCTGCCTCGGTCCAGAGGACGGGCGATATCTCTCCTCGCCGTCCTCCCGACCTTGATGCTCGCCGGGTCGAGTCAGCGTTGGCGCGGTTGTCGTGGTCGGATCGGATCCATCGGCCGCTTGACCGTATCGACGTGAGCGATTGATGCGTGATAACCGGCCCTTCCAAGCACCGTTACGCTCACGCTCGGCAGCGCTCGGGCCGGTGGAGCGGCTCGGCCCGCGCTCGCCACTTGACATGAGCCCCAAGAAGCGACGACCAGACGGGGCGGCCCACCGGGTCAACCCCGAAGCGCTCGCCGACGCGCTGGTCGCGCGTCTGGCGCCCGTCATCCCTGAGGATTGGTCCCTGGCCGCCGACACGACAAGCGTGGTCCTGACCGATCCCGACGGCAGGCAGTACGGGCTCACGACGGATCTGCAAGGCGGACTGGGACCCAGCCCGCAGCGTCTCCTCGGGCTGGCCGAGGACATGCTCGCCACCTTTCAGTCAGAGATCGCCGAAGCGACCACCGAGCCGTGGCCGGCGCGCTCGGGCGAGCAGTACCGCGGCTTCCCGGAGCCCGCCGTCGAGATCCTCGGCGACGCCCTGCACATGCGCTACGGCGATGGGCCATCGCTCGCGCTGACCCTCGAGCCGATCCAACTATGCGACATCTTCTCGGCGCCGGACTGACCGCTGACCGAGCGCGCTCGCGACCGTGGGAGGCAGCGCGGAGGTCGCCGACGATCAACGGCCGTGGCCTTTCAGGAACGAATCAACGACGACCATTAGGACAGATCGACCGCGTCACGCGGCTTGGGTCCCCACGGGAAGGCCAGCAGCGTGTCGAGGAAGGCGGCGGTCAGCGGCGTCCAGTCGCCGCGGCTGAACGCGCACACCGAGCGGATCATGCGCGGTGACATCGGCCGGCGCAGCGGCTGCAGCAGCGGCGGCAGAATGTGCTCGGGCACGATCGTCGGGCCGATCCCGGTCGCCGCGAACAGCGGGGCCGCCGCCACCTGGCTCGTGCGCACGGCAACGCGGGGCACGAAGCCGGCCGAGGCACAGCAGAAGTCGACGACCTCGGCGAGCCCGTGCGCCCGCGCGAAGTGGACCCAGCGGCGGTCGGCGAGCCGGCTCGGATCGATCGACGTCAACTCCAGCAGCGGGTCGTCGACCGGCAGCACGACGACGAACTCCTCCCAGCCGAGCCGGCGGACCTGGCCGCTCCAGCTCTCCGGCGGGGCGCTGACCGCGATGTCGCCGGCGCCGTCGCGGACCGCCTCGTCGAGCGCGCGCCGGTGCGGGAACTCGATCAGGCTCACCTCGATCGCCGGATGCCGCTGTTGCCAGTCGCGCAGAACGCGGGGCAGGATGCCGGCGGTCGCTGAGGTCGTCACCGCCACCTCGAGCTGTCCGGCGTCGAGCTCGAGCGCCCGGCGCACCGAGCGCCGGCCGCGCTCGGCATGGGCGATCGTCGCGCGCGCCTCGCGCAACAGCTCCTGGCCGGCCGCGGTCAGCCGCACGCCGCGGGGGAGGCGCTCCAGGAGCGCGCCGCCCAGTTCGTCCTCTAGCGACTTGATCTGCTGGGAGAGCGACGGCTGGGAGACGAGCAGGCGCTCCGCGGCCTGGGTGAAGGAGCCCTGCTCGGCGATGGCGATGAAGTACTCGAGCTGGCGAAGGTTCATGCCATAAGTATTACCTATCTTGCAACCCGGAAACCGATATTGGCACCTATGTCTAGTTCAGGCTACGGTCTGAACGGTCGAGGGAAAGGGTGAGAGGAAACCCATCACGACGATTGGACCGATATGAACGATTCTCACCATCGCGACCTGTCTCCCGGGCAGCACCTCGACCAGGCCATCGCCCAGGCCAACCAGCTGATCGAGACCCGTCCGACGCAGTACAGCGCGGCGTGGCTGGCCCAGTCCTCGCAGGTCGGCGATCTGTCCGTGCTGCTGCTCGCGCTGCGCGACTGACGGGCCGACCGCCGTCCTATGGGTGCTTCGGCGGTTCGCCGGTCAACCTGGACGCGACCTCGTCGATGATGTCGGCCAGCCGATGAGCGGCCGGGGAGCGCCGCGCCTGTGAGAGGCGCTCCGACACCTCGTCGGCGGCGCCGGACGCCACATCGTCGAGAATCTTCGAGAAGCTGTCGTCGGTCGTGATGTAACCGAGCTCCTCATCGGTCGGTCGTGGGGCTCCACCGGCCGATCGCACGTCACGCATCGCCTGCTCGCCGGCTTCTCGCGCGTCGCGCACGGCCTGGTCGTGGGCCCGGCGGGCGTCGCGGATCGCCTGCTCACGCGCCGCGCGCGCGGCCGTCAGCTCATGCTCCAGCGCCGCGATCCGGGCGTCGAGGTCCGGGTCCACCGGTCGCTCCGTCGCGCCGGAGCCCGCTTCCGGCCGCGCCGCGCCCGACGAACGCGCGCCGCTCGCCGCACCGGTGGCCCCCCGCGCACCCGCCGCACCTGTGGCCCCCCGCGCACCCGCCGTGCCGTGGCGAGCGCCCGCGGCCGTCTGGCGCAGGCTCCTGATCCGGGCATAGGCGTCCTGGACCTCCTCGAAGCGGCGCGCGGACTCGGCCGAGCCGCCGTTGTGGTCAGGGTGATGGAGCTGGACGAGACGGCGGTAGGCGGCGCGGACCTCGGCATCGGACGCCGACGGCCTGACGCCGAGCGTCTGATAGGGATCTGGACCGCCGGCCATTGCCCTGCATAGCGTAGTGAGGCGCGGTCACGCGCTCCGGGGGAGAAGCGTCAGACGACCTGGCTCGGCCCGAGCGGCTGGCCGCCGGGCGTCGTCGGCGTCCCGCCGGTCGGCGCGCGCAGCCACAGGCTGATGTGGCGATCGCGGATCTGGAAATCGGCCCGTGCGGTCTGCCCGGCGCCCGACGCGCAGCTGCCACCGCCCGGCCCGGGACGGCCGGTGAGCTGGAACAGGGCGCTGACGTACGTGCCCTGCCAGGACGCGGAGAGCAAGCGGGCTCCGCACGGCAGCGCCTGGTTGATCGCCTCGGCCTCGGCGCGCGTGCGGATCAACTCGGGCGGTCCGGCGCTGTCGAGGAACAGGCTGGGCAGCGAGAAATAGGAGGCTGCGGCGTTGACGTCACCGCGCCGTAACGCATTCGCCCAGTTGCGGATGACCGACTCGGCGACGTGCAGCGATGCGGCCGCAGCGGAGGGCCCCGAGGACGCTGAGGAGCTCGACAGCGGAAACGAGCCTCCGGCGCAGCCCGCGACGCTCAGCGACACCGTCGCCAGGAGCGCTGCCAACGCCGTCCGGCGGACGGTGACCATGCCGGGATCATCGCAGGTCGCTCACACAGCCCGGCGCTGCCCGCGCAGCGCGGGGCCGGCGCTGCACGCGCAGCGCGGCGCCGGCCCGGCGGCGGCCGCTACGCCCCGCGGCGACGGGGGGTGTACGCCTCCAGCTGCCAGAGGGCCTCGAGCTCTTCCAGGCGCGCGCGCGAGGCCTCACGCTTGGCGACCGCGGTCTTCGAGGCGATCCCCGTCCGCAGCTCGAACAGCCGGTGATGGGCGTAGTTCATGTCGGCCAGCGTGCGCCGCAGCCGGCCGAAGATCCGCTTGAGTCGCGAGTCGGTCTTGGTCTGCATCGGTTTCTCCTTGAGGGAATCTGTGCTGAGTCGGGTCGCAGACGGCCCAGCGCTACTGCGTTCACCCGATCAGCAGTCTTTCGCTACCCCGTCTGCACACACATCGGCACATCTCCGCAATTTCAAGACCCGGTTTTCTGAAATTTCTCCCCGGGGCAGCCTGACGCTGGACGATCGCTCTCGCCTCGTCGCCGCGGCGTTCGTCGCCGGGGAACCTTCGGACATAGACTGCAGTCAGACCGGGCCTTGCGCGATGCCATGACCGACACCTCAGCCGCCCCCCGCATCGGAGAGTCGATCCTGGACACGATCGGCGAGACGCCGCTCGTCCGGCTCTCCCGCATCGACCCCGCGCTGAGACCCCGGCTCGTGGCCAAGCTCGAGGTGTTCAACCCGGGCGGGTCGATCAAGGACCGGATCGCGGTGGCGCTGATCGAGGCGGCCGAGCGCGACGGCCGGCTGAAGCCCGGCGGCACGATCGTCGAGCCGACCTCCGGCAACACCGGCGCCGGGCTGGCGATCGTCGCGCGCCTGAAGGGCTACCGGGTGATGGCGGTGATGCCCGACAAGATGTCACGCGAGAAGATCGATCTGCTGCGCGCCTACGGCGCCGAGGTGATCCTCGCTCCGACCGACGTCCCGCCCGACTCGCCCCAGTCCTACTATCGCGTCGCCGATCGCTTGACCGCCGAGACGCCCGGCGCCTTCCAGCCCAACCAGTACTTCAACCAGGCCAACCCGCGCGCCCACTACGAGTCGACCGGGCCCGAGCTGTGGGCGCAGACCGCGGGTCAGATCACCCACCTGGTCGTCGGCGTGGGCACCGGGGGCACGGTCACGGGGACGACTCGCTATCTGCGCGAGCGCCGGCCGGACCTCGTCGTCGTCGGCGCCGACCCCGAGGGCTCGATCTACTCCGGGGGCGAGGAGAACGTGCGCCCCTATCTCGTCGAGGGGGTCGGTGAGGACTTCTGGCCCGAGACGTTCGATCCGACGGTGATCGACCGCTGGGTCACCGTGTCTGACCGGGACGCGTTCCTGACCACGCGCCGGCTCGCGCAGGCCGAGGGGATCCTCGCCGGGGGCTCGGGCGGCCTCGCGCTGCACGCCGCCCTCCAGGTGGCGGCCGAGATCGAGGACCCGGCGGCGATGGTCGTCGTCATCCTCCCCGACGGCGGCCGGTCCTATCTCTCCAAGATCTTCTCCGACGCCTGGATGCGCCAGTACGGGTTCCTCGACCGCGACTCGCGCCTGACCGTCGGCGACGTGCTCGGCCGCAAGCGCGCGGCCGGCGAGTTCCCGTCGCTGGTGACCGTCGGACCGCATTTCCGCGTGCGCGAGGCGGTGGCCCTGCTGCACGAGCATCGCGTGTCGCAGCTGCCGGTGGTCAGCGCCCAGGACAGCTCGACGGTGATCGGCGCGATCGGCGAGCGCGGCCTGCTCCGGCACGCCGCGCAGGATCCCGGCCTGCTCGACGCCGAGATCGTCGATGTCATGGAGCCCCCGTTCTCCGCCGTCGACGCCGAGGATCCGGTACGCGACGCGGTCGAGCTGCTGACCGGCGATCAGCAGGCGCTGCTCGTCATGCGAGACGGCCGTGCCGACGGGATCGTCACCCGCACCGACCTGCTCGAGGCGCTGTCGTCGTGAGCGCGGGCGGGCCAGCGGACGCCGGCGGATCGGGCTACGCGTTCGCCACCCGGGCCGTCCACGCCGGGCTGTCTCCGGACCCCTCGTACGGATCGGTCATCCCGGCGATCCATCAGACCTCGACGTACGCCCAGCGCCGGCCGGGCGAGTTCGTCGGCGACTACGACTACGCGCGGTCGGCCAATCCCACCCGGTCGGCGCTCGAGCAGGCGCTCGGCGAGCTCGAGGGCGGCGAAGCGGTCAGCTTCTCCTCTGGATTGGCCGCCGAGCACGCGCTGATCACCGTCACCTGCTCAGCGGGAGCCCACATCGTCCTGCCGGCCGACCTGTACGGCGGCACCTACCGCCTCGTCGACAAGGTGATGACACGCTGGGGTCTGACCTACGACCTCGTCGACCAGACCGACCTGGCGGCGCTGGCGGGCGCGGTCCGTGACGACACCCGGCTGATCTGGGTCGAGAGCCCGACCAATCCGGCGCTCAACGTCGTCGACATCGCGGGCGTGGTGGACCGGCGCAAGGGCGCGCTCGTCGCGGTCGACAACACCTTCGCGACGCCCGTCAACCAGCGTCCGCTCGACCTCGGCGCCGACTTCGTCGTGCACTCGACGACGAAGTACCTCGGTGGCCACTCCGATGTCGTCGGCGGAGTCGTCGTCACCCGTGACCACGAGTCCTACGAGCGCCTGCGCTTCGTCCAGAACGCGGTCGGCGCCGTCCCGGGGCCGCTTGACTGCTTCCTCGTCCACCGCGGGCTGCGGACCCTGCATCTGCGCATGGAGGCTCACGCCCGCAGCGCCGCCGCCGTCGTCGACCTGCTGCGCTCTGCGCCGGGCGTCACCGATGTCCGCTGGCCGGGGTTCAGCGGCATGGTCAGCTTCCGCCATCCCGACGCCGTCGAGATCGCCTCCCGGACCGCGCTGTTCACCCTCGCCGAGTCGCTCGGTGGGGTCGAGTCGCTGATCGAGGTCCCGCAGGCGATGACCCATCAGTCGGTGGAGGGATCGGACGCCGCCGTGCCGGCCGACCTCGTCCGGCTCAGCTGCGGCATCGAGGCGCCCGAGGACCTCGTCGCCGACCTGCGCCGCGCGCTGGGCTGATCCGGCCTCGGCGTCAGCCGAGCGCCGCCAGGCGCTCGGCGGCCTCGGCGATGACCTCGGCGCGCTTGCAGAAGGCGAAGCGGACGAGGTGCGGCGCGACGCTCTGGTCGTCGTAGAAGACGCCGGTCGGGATCGCGACGACCCCGGCACGCTCGGGCAGAGCCGAGCAGAAGGCCATCGCGTCGCCGCCGACGTCGGCGTTGACGAAGTAGGTGGCCTGCGGGACGATCGGGGTCAGGCCGGCGGCGGTCAGCCCGGCGCAGAGCTGATCACGCTTGGCGCGCAGATCGTCACGCAGGGCGTCCAGCGGCGCCGGGCCGAGGCGCAGCGCGGCGGCCGCGGCGTGCTGGAGCGGCGTCCCGCCGGCGAAGGTCAGAAACTGCTTGACCCCCCGGGTGGCGGCGACGAGCTCGGCGGGCCCCGAGCACCAGCCGATCTTCCAGCCGGTGAAGGAGAACGACTTCCCGACGCTCGAGATGGTCAGGGTGCGCTGCGCCATCCCGGCCAGCGTGGCCGGCGGCACGTGCTCGCCGTCGTAGACGAGATGCTCGTAGACCTCGTCTGAGACGCAGACGAGGTCGTGCTCGACGCACGCCGCCGCCACGAGCTCGAGCTCGCCGCGGTCGAGCGCCCGGCCGGTCGGGTTGTGGGGCGAGTTGAGCAGCAGGACCCGCGCGCGCGGGCCGATCGCCGCGCGCAGCGCGTCCCCGTCGAGCCGGAAGGCCGGCGGGCGCAACGTCACCGGGCGACGCCGCGCCCCGGCGAACTGGATGCAGGCCGCGTAGGAGTCGTAGTAGGGCTCGAGCACGACGACCTCGTCGCCCGGATCGCACAGCCCGAGCAGCGCGGCGGCGATCGCCTCCGTTGCCCCGAACGTGACCAGCACGTCCTCGGGCTCGAGCCCGTAGCGCTCGCGCTGATGCTCGCGCACGGCCGCGCGGAGCGGCTCGACGCCGGGCAGCGGGGCATACTGATTCTCGCCGCTGCGCAACGCGCCGATCGCCGCGTCGATCACCGCCGCCGGACCGTCGGTGTCCGGAAAGCCCTGGCCGAGGTTGATCGATCCGGTGCGAACGGCCAGCGCGGTCATCTCGGTGAAGATCGATGTGCCGAGGCCGGTCAGGCGGGCGGCGCGGGGGGACATGATGCGCAAGGCTATCCGCTCGGACCGCGGCGCGCCGATGACGGTGGACGCAATTGCCCTGGACAGGAGCATGTCCAGAGCCGATTGTGTCCACTCCGCGTTAGGTAGCCAACCCTGATTACGGATTGACCCCCGGCTGTCATATTGGCTGTCGCTTTGCCGGCGGGGCACACCGCGGTCTGTGCAATGACAAGGATTGTCGGCGCGAGATCAGCGGGCGCGAAGCATTGCCACGAGTGAGCTAGCCCATGGAAGGGGTGTTGTGAATGTTGCAGCGAGTTGGCGCCAGGCGCGCGGTGCTCGGGTTGGGGGTTGTGGTGTCGTTGGTGTTCGCCGGGGTGGCGTTCGCCTATTTCTCGAGTACGGGGCAGGCGCAGGGCTCGTCGGCGGTGGGGGCGTCGTCGGCGTTTGTGGTGCAGCCGTTGGCGGCGACCGGGGGACCATTGTTTCCAGGGGCGGGGACGACGAATGTCGCCTATACGGTGACGAATGCGGGGGCGGGTCATGAGCTGTTGGGTGGGGTGACGGCGGTGATCGCTCAGGATGCGTCGGGAAACATCCTGCAGGGTGGGGTGGCGGTGCCGGGGTGTCTGGCGTCGTGGTTCAGCGCGAATGTCAATCTGCCGACCGATCCGGCGCTGCCGGCGGATCTGGCCGGGGGGGCGACGGCGACGGGCGGCAGCGTGGATGTGACGATGGCTGATGCGCCGGTTGCTCAGATGCCTGTCAGGGCAAGCGTCCGGATGTGACGATCACCGCGGTCTCGACCAGCGGGCAGACGATCGAGATCCAGAAGATCACCGAGCCCCAGGCCTTCGGGTTCGGGGTCAGCGACGGCGCCGATGCGCTGGAGGTGTGCGCGAGCAGCTGTCAGATCGGGATCTCGGGCAGCGCGGCCGGTGAGCTCAATGGCCCCAACAGCGTGGCCACGAACGCTGTCGGGGATGTGTATGTGACCGACGCCACCAACAACCGGGTCAACGAATACAGCCCGGCAGGTGAGCTCATCAGCGTGCTGAGCGGCTACGGCACGGGTGCCGGCAGGATGATCAACCCGGTCGGCTTGGCCATCGACGCGGCCGGGGATCTGTATGTCGCCGACTACGGCAACGACCGAGTCGACGAGTTCGCCTCCGACGGGACCTTCGTCAAGGCGTTCGGCGCCGGCGTGGTCGACGGGGCCAACAGCGCCGAGGTCTGCACGACGGCGACGACGTGTCGCCAAGGCCAGGACGACGGCGTGGGCGGCGCAATCGATCAGCCGCTCGGCATCGCGGTCGACGGGGCCGGCGACGTCTGGGTGGCCGACCATTGGAACGACCGGGTGGAGGAGTTCTCGCCGACCGGGGCCTTCACGCAGGCCGTCGGCGACGCGGTTGCCGATGGTGCCAATCAGCTGGAGAGCTGCACGTCGAGCTGTGAGGCGGGTTTCAACGGCACCGGCCCGGGGGGTTACTGGTGGCCGGAGGGCATCGCGGTCGATCCCACGACCGGTGACATCTACGTCAGTGACACATTCCAGATGCGGATCAATGTGCTGTCGCCGACCGGGACGTTCATCAAGGCGTTCGGCTGGGGCGTGCTGGACCAGGCCAACCGGCTCGAGACCTGCACGACGGTCTGCCAGGGCGGCAACAGCGGAAACGGAGCCGGCCAGCTCTGGTATCCGGTCGGCATCACGTTCGACAGCGCCGGCAACCTGCTGGTCGCCGACAGCTGGAACAATCGCATCGACGAGTTCTGATCCGGGCGAGGGCGGCGGCGAGACGGCATCGAGGGACGGTCGTCCCGCCGTCGCCGTCCGCGCGACCGCAGCGGCATCAGGCCGCCAGGCGCGCCGGGATCAGCAGCCCGCCGGCGTTGCGCTTCAGGATCGCCTCGCGTCCGGTCACGGTGGGCTCGACGACCGGCCGATCCGATCCGTACAGCAGCTGCGCCTCGCCGACGCGCCTGGCCATCATCTCGACGGCGGCCGGGCCGTAGCTCGAGGTCTCATAGAAGGTCCGCGGGTCACGGAGGTCGACGGTCGGCCCGCCGCGGGTGCCCAGCCGTTCGCTGAGCAGCGGCGCGCCGCCCGCCAGCATCGTGAACACCACGATCAGCTCGGGATGCTCACGCCGGCCGTGGGCGGCGAAGGTCAGCCACGCCGCCTGCATCTGCGACACGTAGCCGGTCAGCGCCGTCCACCACGTCGGGTCGCCGAGGCTCGCCTGATCGACATGCTGCCCGGGGGCGCGGCCCGGATGCACGAACAGCGGCACGCCGCGCGCGGCGACGCGCTCCAGCACCGGGTGCAGCGCGTCCAGCCGGGCGAGTCCGGCCAGCGCGCCGGACGGCGCCGAGATGCCGATACAGCCGCGGTCCAGCAGCGCGTCGACCTCGTCGGGCTCGGCGCCGTCGATCGCCAGCGGCCCCCAGGCGGCGAACTCCGGCCCGAGCGCGGCCACGCCCTGCAGATAGCCGTCGATCACGGCCAGCGCCTGCTCGCGGGGCAGCGCCTCGACCCCGATCGGGCTTGAGATCGCGATCAGCGCCAGATCGAGGCCGTCGGCGTGGACGAGATCGGCGCGCCGCGCGGGATCCTCGGCGTCGACGTCGACGACATAGGGCTGCTCCCCGTCGCTGTGGAGCATCGTCAACCCGTTGCGCTGCGTGATCATCGGCGGCGCGGTGCGCGCGGCGAGCCGCTCGAGCAGCGCCGGCGTCCACATGTGCTGATGGACGTCGATGCGCGGCACGTCGCGCTCGCGCAACAGGCTCATGCCGTCACCTCCTGGGCGCGCAGCGCAGCCGGCGGCCGGACCGCGCCGGCGGCCCGGCGCCGGGTCAGCGGGGCGATCGCGAACGCCGGCACTCCGCAGGCGAGCATGATCACGCCGGCCAGTCGTTGATCGGCGAGCGCCTGGCCCCCGAGGGTCCCGAGATAGTGGCCATAGACGGGATCGGGCGCGAGCAGCAGCCACAGCGCGATCGCCGCCATCGGCACCATGCAGGCGAACATGCAGGCGACCTGACCGCGCGGCCCGGGCCGGTTGGGGAGGGGATCGACCCCGATCAGCGGGGCCCACAGCAGCACGGCCGACAGGAGATAGAGCGCGTGTTCGGCCTCGTGGACGGGGTCGCTGCGCAGCGCCAGGCCGTAGACTGCGGGAAGGTGGCTGATCAGCAGCACGGCGCAGAACAGCCCCACCGAGCCGACCGGGCTCGTCACCAGCGTCACCGGTCGCGAGTGCAGGGCGCGCGCCAGTCGCCGGCGCCCGTCGCGAGACAGCGCGAACAGCGCCAGGCGGACCGGCGCGCCGGCCGCCAGCAGCGGGGCCACGACGAGCCACATCACCATGTGCTCGATCATGTGGGCCGTCAGCCGCGTGTCGGCCTCGGTGCCGATGCCCGAGTAGAGATCGACGGCCAGAACGCCCAGGCCGGACAGGAAGGAGATCGTCATCCGCCGCGGCCACGGCCGCCCGCGGCGGTCACGCCGGGTCCCGATCGCGGCGGCCGTGAGGTAGACGAAGCCGGCCGACGCCAGCAGTACGGCGAACGCGACGCCGAGCGTGCCGTCCACGCTCCAGTCCGACGCGATCGCTCGCAGTGTCATCGATGGCTCCTTCCCGGTAGTCGGCTGGGCGGTTTCGACAGGCTAAACGACAATCTATACTAAGCTAGTTGAAATAGTGGTTATGGTCACGCGGTGAGGGTCGCGATGCCGCTCCGCACCCCGGTCACGAGCGGGACGACGGTCAGCTCGGACTCGCGCGCGCAATCGGCGATGTCGGATTCCAGGCCGGCCCGCCGCAGCGCCGCGGCGTCCGAGCACGCCTCGAGCGCCTCCCGGGAGGTCGGGAACGCGCGGGAGACGGCCTCGGCGACGAGTGCGGCATCGGTGCGCGCCCCGCTCAGCCGGGCGCTGATCCGCCCCGCCACGTACACGTCCTCGACCGCCACCGCCTCGTTCGTGCCGGAGCAGACGATCTGGACGACCGGCGCCTGGCCGCCCGGCTCCGCCGTCAGCGCCGCCACCACGGCATCGAGGTTGAGCAGGCAGGCCATCAGCACCCGCTGGGCGCTCGCCGCGGCCGCCACCGTTGCCGGAGCGCCGTTCGTGGTCGCCAGCACGAATTCCTCGCCGTGGCACGTGCGCGCTTCGGCCGGTGAGTTGCCCTGATCGAAACCCGGCGGCGCTACGCAGTCGCGCTCGCCGGCGAGGATGCGACCCGGTCCGGCCAGCCCCAGGGCGCGCTCCACCGTGTCGACGCACAGGACCCGCCGATAGCCGGCGGCCAGGGCCTGCGTCGCCGTCGAGGTCGCTCGCAGCACGTCGATCACGACCGCCACGTCCGCCGGTCGGAGGTCGTTCCGGGTCATCGCCACGTCGATCACGGTCCGCGGTCCAGCGTAACGCCCGCGGGCCTCTTGCCGAGGCGGCCCGTCGGGGTCTGTCACCACTGGCGCAGAGCCGGCCGCTCTGGTTGAATTCCGGGCGCCGTGACCGTCGGCATCCTCGCCTATGGGTCACTTCTCGACGACCCTGGTCCCGAGCTTCGCGCGGTCCTCGTCGGTGCGCCGATCGCGGGCACGACGAAATTCGGGGTCGCCTTCGCCCGCCTCAGCGCCGCCCGCGGCGGCGCCCCGATCCTGACCAAGGTCACCGGCCACCGCGGGGTCACCGTGAATGCCGGGATCCTGGGCCTGGCGCCCGAGGTCACGATGAACGACGCCCGCGCGATGCTGTTTCGGCGTGACACCCACCGCGCCTCGTCGGCGCTCACCGGCTACGAGATGCAGGTCGGATGGATCAAGGTGGCCGTCGTGGGCGGAGCGGCGGGCGAGCAGCACGGCCGGCCGGCCGTCGCCCTCGACGACCTGTTCACCCCGACTGACGGGGCGAGGTTCGGTGCGATCACAACGGTGCTCTACGTCGACCGCCCGCCGATCCGGGGCTGGCGATGGTGGCTGAAGCCCGGCGAGCTCGCCAACCGGGCGATCCGCAGCGCGCGGGGTCCGGCGGGGGAGGGAGATGATCCGCTCGACGGCATCACCTATCTCCAGGAGATCATCGCCGCCAAGCTGCCCGCGGAGCTGACCGAACGATATGAACGGGCGATTCTCCGCCGGCTGGGGGCCGACGACCTCAGCGAGGCCTGGAGCCTGGCCCGCGCTCAAGCCGGGGCGGCCGCGCCCGGGGTCGCTGCCGCCGAGCCGGCGCCGGCGCCCGCGGGCGCGCCGGTTGCCGCCGCGCCGGTTGCGCCCGACGCCTTGGCACCCGGCAACGACACGCTGCGCGACGCCATCCTCAGGGTGGCCGGCGCGATCGGAACCGGGATCGGCGTGGTCGGGCTCGTGACGCTGATCGGCGGCGCGTACTTCTGGCTGAGGTTCTCCTCGGTCGGCCTGCCCGCCAATGAGGCGGTCGGCGACCTGTCGCACAGCCAGCTGCTCGTCGTCGGTATCCGCGAGCTGTATCCGTTCGTCGCCATCAGCATCGCCGGGGTGCTCGTGCTGTATCTGCTCGAGCTGATCGCGCTGGCCGTGACGACGGACCTCCCGACGGGGTGGCTCCCCGACGACAATGCGCGGCGCCAGTCGGTCGCGGTCCTCGTGGTGCGCACGGCGGCGGCGATCCTGGCCGTCGCCGGTGCGATCGTCATCGACGTTCTCCAGTTTCGCCACACGTTCAGCTCGGGCCTGGTCGTGACGCTCGTCGCCGGCGGCCTGGCCCTCGCCGTGATCATCTATGCGGTCGTCTCCCGACCGCCGTTCGTCCGCTTCGTCTTGGCGGCGCTCGCCGCCACCGCCGGATTCGCGCTGTTCAGCTCCGCCTTCCGGATCTCCGAGGACCCCAAGGTCAGACCGGTGGTGCTGATCGACAACGGCAAGCCGCTCGGGGGGATCTACATCACCGCCACCAGCGATGACGTCTACGTCGGCGAGGTCTGCGAATACCGGAGCTCAGGGCTCGGCGACGCCAACACCGGGTCGCTGCTCGCCATTCCCCGCGCGGGCATCTCGCTGATGCTGATCGGCGACAACGCCGGACTGAAGGCGACGATCGTGCGCGAGGGGACGATCCTCACCGAGCTGCCCAAGCAGACATCGGTCTCGCTGCAGGCCATCATGCTCGTCCGTCCGACGCCGAACTCGGCGGGGCGACCCTGTACGAGCCCTGAGGCCGCGGCGCTCGCCCCCTCGCCATAGCGCCGTGGGTGTAGCGTTCCGGGCCAAGCGGTGTAATCGGGAGTGACCATGCGTGCTACCGACATCGAGGCCGTCGGAGATCTGGCCGGCGAGGCGCTCGCCATCGGAGGCGCCTTCGTCGGTGACATGCACGCGGGCATCGCCGGCCGTCCGTTCGGCGCTCTCGGCGAGGCGGCCGCGCCCGTCCGGGCCGTGCACGACGGGGTCTCGCGGGCCGTCTACGCCGGGGTTCGTCACGGGCTGCGCGCCGCCGCCACCCAGGGCGCGGCGCTGCTCTCACACCGCGTCGGCGACGACGCTCCGGCGCTGACCGACACGCCGGCGGGTTCGCTCGCCCTCGGCGTCCTGAACGGGCTGTGGGGCAACCATCTCGACGAGCGCGAGCACCCGCTGACCCTGGAGATGACGATTCGCCGCGCCGGGCACGATGTCAGCATCGACGTCGAGAGCCTGCGGTCGGCGTTCCCCGGCGCCACGCCGCGGATCGCCGTCTTCCTCCACGGCCTGTTCGAGACCGACGAATCGTGGGCCCACTTCCCGCTCGGCGAAGAGCCCGAGCGGCGTCGCACCTACGGCGAGCGCCTCGAGCGTGATCTTGGGCTGACCCCGGTCACGCTGCGCTACAACTCCGGCCTGCGGATCTCGCGCAACGGCCGCCGGCTCGCGGGGCTGCTCGACGATCTGGTCGCGTCGTGGCCGACGCCGGTCGACGAGATCGTCCTGGTCGGGCACTCCATGGGTGGGCTCGTGGCGCGCAGCGCCTGCCACTACGCCGAGCGCGACGGCCGCCGCTGGACGCCGCTGGCCCGTCACGTCTTCTGTCTCGGTGCGCCGCACCTCGGTTCGCCGGTCGAGAAGGGCGTCCATGTGCTCGGCTGGGCGGCGGGCCGGCTTCCCGAGACGCGCGCGTTCGGCGCGATCCTCAACGCGCGCAGTGTCGGGATCAAGGACCTGCGCTTCGGCGCGATCGTCGACGAGGACTGGCGCGAGCACGATCCGGACGAGTTTCTCAACGACCGCTGCCGGGAGATCCCGTTCCTGGCGAACGCCGACTACTACTTCGTCAGCGCGACCCTCACCGACGGACCGCTCGGCTCGCTCGTCGGCGACCTGCTCGTCCGCCCACACAGCGCCACCGGACGCGGGGGCGGACGCGGCCGGCGCGTCCCGTTCGAGGTCGACAAGGGACTCGAGCTCTCCGGTCTCACGCATTTCGACCTGCTCAACCACCCCGCCGTCTACGAGCAGATCCGCGCCTGGGTGTCGGGCGACGCGCCGGTGATCGTTCAGCCCGCCGCGCTGACGGCGGCCGCGCGCCGCTCCCGCTGACGGCGCAGCTCCTGACGGGCGAGCGACAGCTTGTGCACCTCGTCGGGCCCGTCGGCGAGCCGCAGGGTGCGCAGGCCGGCGTACATCTGGGCCAGCGGGAAGTCGTCGGACACCCCGCCGCCGCCATGAACCTGGATCGCGCGGTCGAGGATCGCCAGGCAGATGTTGGGGACGGCGAACTTGATCCCTGAGATCTCGATCCGGGCGTGGCGATTGCCGACCGTGTCCATCAGCCAGGCCGTCTTCATCACCATCAGCCGGGCCATCTCGAGCTCGATCCGGCTCTCGGCGATCCAGTCTCGGACATTGGCGTTGGCCGACACCGGCTTGCCGAATGCCTCGCGCTCGTCGGCCCGCGCGCACATCAGCTCGATCGCGCGCTCGGCGGCGCCGATCGACCGCATGCAGTGATGGATCCTTCCCGGCCCGAGCCGCGCCTGGGCGATCAGGAAGCCCATCCCCTCGCCGCCGATGATGTTCTCGGCCGGCACCTCGACGTCGGTGAACGACAGCTCGCCGTGCCCCTCGAACTCGTGGTAGCCGAACACGCTCAGGTCCCGGACGATCTCCACGCCGGGGGCGTCGATCGGCACGAGGATCATCGACTGCTGCTGATACGTGGGGGCCTGCGGATCGGTCTTGCCCATGACGATCAGGATCCGCAGGTTGGGATGGAAGGCGTTCGTCGTCCACCACTTGCGGCCGTTGAGCACGTAGCGGTCCCCGCGGCGCTCGATCCGCATCGTGATGTTGGTGGCGTCCGAGGACGCGACGTCAGGCTCGGTCATCCCGAACGCCGAGCGGATCTCGCCGTCCAGCAGCGGGATCAGCCAGCGCTCCTTCTGCGCCTCGCTGCCGAACTGATGGAGGACCTCCATGTTGCCGGTGTCCGGGGCGTTGCAGTTGCACGCCTCTGAGGCGATCCGGGTCCGGCCCATGATCTCGGCCAGCGGGGCGTAGTCGCAGTTGGTCAGTCCCGCGCCGTGCTCGTCGTCGGGCAGGAACAGGTTCCACAGGCCGCGGCGCCGCGCCTCGGTCTTGAGCTCCTCCATGATCGGCGGCTGGATGCGCGGGATCCGCCGGGCGTCGGCCTGCTGCTCCCACACCGGCTCGGCGGGGATGACGTGCGCGTCCATGAACGCCAGCAGCCGCTCACGGAACGCCTCGGCGCGGTCAGACAGTTCGAAGTTCATGGCCTCATAGTGACCGGTTCGGCCGGCGGACGAGGCCCCGCCGGCGGGCCGCCGCCGCGGCTACGCAGCCGGTGTCGCCAGCTCGCCGCACTTGACGCAATGCGCCCGCCAGCTCAGCGGGAGCACCTGCACGACGAGCTTGCGCCCGCAGGTCGCGCAATAGCGCGGCGGATCGCTGGCCGCCTGGCGCCGGCGGCACTCGGCGTGGTCGCCCTCATCGGCCGGATGGCCGCATCCCGCGCAGTGGATCACAGCGTCTTGGAGAGCTCCTTGACGGGCATCTTGAGCTCGACGAGAAGGTCGAGGTCCTCCTGCGGCGAGCGGCCGAGGGTCGTCAAATAGTTGCCGACGATGACCGCGTTGATGCCGCCGAGGACGCCCTGGCGGGTGCCGAGGTCGCCGAGCGACAGCTCGCGCCCGCCGGCGAAGCGCAGCACGGTGCGGGGCATCGCCAGGCGGAAGGCGGCGATCGCCCGCAGCGCGTCGCTGGAGTCCGGGACGTCAAGGCCGGCGAACGGCGTCCCGGGGCGGGGATCCAGGAAGTTGAGCGGGACCTCGTCGGGATCGAGCGCGGCGAGCTGCGCGGCGAGCTCGGCCCGCTGGGCGACCGATTCGCCCATCCCGACGATCCCCCCGCAGCACACCTCCATGCCGAGCTCGCGCACCAGCGCGAGGGTCTCCCGGCGCTCCTCCCAGGTGTGGGTGGTGACGACCTGGGGGAAGTAGGAACGGGCGGTCTCGAGATTGTGGTTGTAGCGATGAACGCCGAGGTCACGCAGCTCCTCGCCCTGCTCGCGGGTCAGGATCCCGAGCGAGCAGGCGACGTTGATCTCGACCGCCTCGTGGATGGCGGGTACCGCCTCGCGGACCTGGGCCATCAGCCGCTCGTCGGGACCGCGGACGGCGGCGACGATGCAGAACTCGGTCGCGCCCGTGGCGGCCGTCTCCCGGGCGGCCTGGACGAGCGACGCGATGTCGAGCCGCACCGCGCGGACCGGCGTCTCGAAGCGTCCGGACTGCGAGCAGAAGTGACAGTCCTCGGGGCAGCCGCCGGTCTTCAGGCTGATGATCCCCTCCACCTCCACCTCGGGGCCGCACCACCGCATCCGCACGTCATGGGCCAGCTGGAGGGCCTCGGGGACGCGATCGTCGTCGAGCTCCAGGACCGCCAGGGTCTGCGCCTCGTCGAGGCCGGTCCCGCGCTCGAGCACCTGCTCGCGCGCCACTTCGAGGATGTCTTGCGTCATGCCCATGGTCTTTCGTTCGATGTCAAATCCGTGCGCCGGCGGCCGCGGCGGCCACGGCGGCCGACGCGATCGTCGCCACGTCGCGCTCGCCGGTGACGTACGGCGGCATCGCGTAGACGAGATTGCGGAATGGACGCAACCATACGCCCCGCTCCAGCGCCACGCGGGTCGCGGCGGGCACGTCGACCGCGCCCTCGAGCTCGATCACGCCGATCGCGCCGAGCACGCGGACGTCGCGAACGCCCGGCAGTCCTCGTGCGGGCTCCAGCCCGGCCGCCAGCCCGCGCTCGATCCGGGCCACGTCGTCGCGCCACCCGCCCTCGCCGAGGATCGCGGTGCTGGCCAGCGCGGCGGCGCAGGCCAGCGGATTGCCCATGAAGGTCGGGCCGTGCATCAGCGCTCCGCCCTCGCCGCCGGAGATGGCGCCGGCGACCGCCGGCGTGCACAGCGTCGCGGCGAGCGACAGATAGCCGCCGCTCAGCGCCTTGCCGACGCACATGACATCCGGGACGACGCCGGCGTGCTCGCAGGCGAACAGCGTCCCGGTGCGTCCGAAGCCGGTGGCGATCTCGTCGAGGATCAGCAGCAGGCCGTGCTCGTCGCACAGCGCGCGCAGCAGGGCGACGACCGCCGGGCTGTATATGTGCATGCCGCCCGCGCCCTGCACGACCGGTTCGACGATCACCGCGGCCAGCTCTCCGGCGTGGCGGCCCACCGTCGCGCTCAGCGCCGCGGCGTATACCGCGTCGAGCGGGTGGTGAAAGCCTCCGGGCGGGCGCTCGGCGAACACGTGCTCAGCCAGGATCCCGGTGAACATCGCATGCATGCCGCCGACCGGGTCGCAGACCGCCATCGCCCCGAACGTGTCGCCGTGATAGCCCCCGCGAACGGTCAGCAGGCGACGGCGCTCCGGCCGCCCCCGCGCCCGCCAGTACTGCAGCGACATCTTGATCGCCACCTCGACGGCGACCGACCCTGAATCGGTGAGGAAGACGTGCTCGAGCCCGTCCGGCGTGAGCTCCGCCAGCCGGGTGGCGAGCCGGACGGCGGGCTCGTGGGTCAGTCCTCCGAGCATCACATGCGCCATCCGCTCCAGCTGAGCGCGGACCGCCGCGTCGATCGCCGGATGGCGATAGCCGTGCACCGCGCACCACCACGACGCCATCCCGTCGATCAGCTCGCGCCCGTCGGCGAGCCGCAGGCGCACGCCCTCGGCCGAGACGACGGGCAGCGGCGGATCCGCCGCGGGCATCGGGCTGTAGGGATGCCACAGATGGAGCCGGTCCTGCTCCAGCAGCTCGCTCGGGGTCAACGGCGATTCGGTCATCATGCGTCGCGGACGCAGATCATCGCGCACCCTGGCCGGGGCGACCGCTACGATCCGGTCCGGCGACGAGCCCCTCGCCGAATCCGCCGGCCTGACAGGTCGCCGGAGAACTACGGCTCACGTCTCGGGCACGTACGGACGATAATGGTGATGTGACACGATCTGACCTCCGTCACGAACGCTCATCGGGGGCGGCTGAGCGGCGGACGCTCAGCGGTGTTCGAGAGCGCAGCGCGCCGGCGCCGGCCGCGGGCGAGGCGAGCGCCACGGCCGGGCGTTCCGGCGACGAGGCAACGCACGCCGACCTCCTGCGCCTCGTCGCCGCCCAGCAGCGCCTGCGCGACGACGAACGCACGCGGATCGCCCGCCAGCTGCACGACGACGTCGCTCAGAGCCTGGCGATGCTCAGCATCACCCTCGGGATGGCCGGCCGCGCCCCGGGTGAGGAGCCCGAGCGACTCGCCGAGCTGCTGGCCGACGCCACCAGCCTGGCCGACAGCACGGTCGTCGCGGCACGCCGGGTCATGCGCGAGCTGCATCCGCGTCCCGTCCATGAGCTCGGCCTCGCCGATGCGCTGCGTGTCCTCGCCGCCTCCTTCGCCGTCGAGTCCGGCGTCGCCTGCGACATCGTGATCGACCCCGGGCTCGGCGATCCGGGCGGTCTTGACCCCGACCCCGCGGGATGCCTGTACGACGTCGCGCAGGGCGCGCTGGCCCACCTGGCCACGACCGGCTTCCGGGCCCGCGAGGTCCGGCTGGCGCTCTCCCGCCGGTCGGCGCGGGAGCTCGTGCTCAGCGTCGGCGTCGAGGCCGCCGGAGTCGAGCTGTGGGACGGCTTCCCGGCGGAGGCGGCCGAGTCGCACGGGATCGGCGAGCGGCTGCGCGCTGCCGGTGGCCGGTTGCAGCGGGTCCCGCCGAGCGCCGCGGCGGGTGTGACGACGCTGACCGCGGCCGTCCCGGTCGCTCGGCCGGCGTGAGCGCCGGTGGCCGATCGGTGAGCGGGGACCGGGGCGAACTGCGCATCCGCATGCGGGCTTTCCACGATGACGCCGTCGGCGGCCGGAACCTACTGTGGAGGTCACCCCGACCCGATCATGAGGAGCAATGCCATGTCAGCGACCAGCGGTAGCCAATTGACCGGCAGCTTCCTGATGCCGACGCTCGACCACGCGACGGTCACCGACGCGATGCATCCCGGGGTCCTCTCCTGCGATGCCGACGCGACCGCGACCGAGATCGCCCGGCTGATGGCGGCGCACCACGTGCACTGCGTCGCGGTGCCGACGATGTCCAGCGACGCCGCCGCGCAGCAGCCATCCTGGGGGATCATCGCCGACGTCGACCTCGTGCGAGCGGGGATGCGGCCGGGGGAGGAGCCGACCGCGCAGCGGCTCGCCCGTCAGGCGGTCAGCGTCCAGCCGGACACGCCGTTGCGCGAGGCGGCCGAGCTGATCCTCAACAGCGGCTCCAGTCATGCGCTCGTCGTCGATCCCCGCAGCGGGCGGCCGACCGGCGTGCTCTCGACGCTGGACATCGTCGGCGTGCTGGCCTGGGGAGAGAGCTAGCCGCCCGCTAGAGAACCACGATGCTCGTGCTGACCGCGGGGGTCAGCGCGCCGTCGGTCGTGGTCAGGGTGAAGATCCCGATCGCGTTGATCTTGCAGCCGGCGAACGCCGCGACGCCGTCGGTCGCCGTCATCGTCGTCTTCGTGCAGCTGAGCGTGGCGCCGAGGCTGAGCGCGTTGTTGAGGCTGAGCGTCACCTGCGAGGAGCTGTCGCTCGTGATGACATGGCCGCTGCTGTCCTGCACGGCGACCACCGGCTGTGGCGAGAAGGCCAGGCCGGCGAGCGCCACCGTGGCCCCCGGCTCGGTCGTGAACACGACCCGGGTGCCGGCGACGATCGTGAAGCTGTTGGTGGTGGCGGTTGTGTGGGTGGGGTTGCTGATGGCGGTCAGGGTGTAGCCGCTGCCGGTCTTGTTCAGTGAGCAGGTGAAGGTGGCGATGCCGTTGACGGCGGTGACGGGGCCCGTGCCGGCGGTGTTGGCTGGGCGGCCGCCCCCGCGGGCCGCCCGGCAAGCGCTATCCGTCTCAGCTGGCGTTGATCGTGATGTCCGGCGTCACGTTGGCGCAGCTGTTCTGATTGACCGGCGCGTCGGTCATCGTCACGACGAGGCTGCCGCTGACCGTCTGGCCCGGGGTCAGATCGGCGGCCGCCGGCGACGTGTTGGCGACGGTGAACCAGCTGGCGAGGCAGCCGGGAACGCTGGTCGTGACGGGCTGCGCCCCAGTCTGTTGTCGATCCGTGACTCCGGAGCGTCCGTGCGCCGGGTCCTCGTGTGTCCCGATGCAAGCTAACGGAGATGATCAGGCCTGAACAGCGTAACTTGCCTGCGCGGGTGCGGAGATTGTCGGCATCGCGCGCCGGCGCGCCGGCGGCTCCGCGGGGAGAACGGCTCAGGCGGCGAGCGAGGCGCCGGCCGCGCCCGGGCCGGCGAGCCTCAGGGCGAGCAGTACCTCGGCGCTGCGCTCGTCGACCGGATGGCGCAGGCACTGCTCGGCGGCCTCCAGATGGCGGCGGATCGTTTCGTAGTGCAGGCCGAGGATGGCGGCCGAGCGCTTGATGCTCTGGCCGTGCTCGAGATACACCCGCAACGTCTCCCGGAGTCGGCCGTGACGCTCGTCGGCGGTCCCGAGCGCGCGCAGCTGGCGGGCCACGAAGTCGGCCGCCATCGAGGGGTCCCGGCAGATCATCGCCAGCGCGGCGGCATCGTCGTAGCGCAGGACCCGCTCGCCGGTGGCCAGCGCCACGGTGTGGGCGGACAGCGCCTGGCGATGGCTGGCGCGGAATCCGGCGAGACCGGTGTCGGGCTCGCCGCAGACCAGCTGCCCGCCGCGGTCACGCTGCCAGGCCAGCAGGGCGCGGATCGCGTCCTCGCCGAGGGGGCCACCGCCGAGCCAGCCCCAGACGACGTCACCGGGACGCGGCACGGCGAGCGTGCTCCGGTCGGCGTGCGCGCCGAGCTCGGAGACCCGCGCCTGCGCCCCCTCGCCCCAGGCGACCACCGCGATGTGATGGCCGTCGAGCTCATAGCCCAGGGAATCCCCGGCGATCGAGTGGCCGGCCAGCAGCCGCTCCACGACCTCGGCGCGGGCGACGCGGCCGCGGTCGGCCACCGTCCGGCGCTCGGTCTCGAACAGGTCACGCGTGAGCTGGGCGAGCGCCGTCGGATAGTCGGCGGCGAGGGCGTGTGATTCCTTGAGCACTCGCCAGCGAGCCTCGCCGTCATCGACCACGCGCTCCGCCGCTCGCTCGAACTCCTCCCACAGCAACGCTCGCGCATGGGTCAGGAGGTCGATCAGCAGAACGAGATCACCGTTCGCTGCGGCCCAGGCGCGGGTCAGACCGGAGATCTCGGCGGGCAGCTCGTCGACGATGCGCACGAGGTCCTCGACGGTGGCCGGCGCCAGGGCAGGCGGCATCGAGCGCAGCCTCCGCGCCCTCGTCCCGTTTGCGCGGGCGGCCTCAGTCATCCCCGTTCTATCGGCATCTCCGGCGCGGCGCTCAACCGTCGCCGGGCGCCGGCTGTCAGACTGCCGCGACGATGAGCGCCGTCCCTGACCGGTTTCCGCGCGGCCGCGGTCTGCGGGCCCGCTGGGACGCCGGCGAGCCGGCGTTCGGGCTGTGGGCCGGGATCCCGACCGCTCTGACCGCCGAGCTGGCGGCGTACGGCGGGTATGACTACGTCTGCGTCGATCTTCAGCACGGCCTGGCCGACGAGACGGCGATGGTCTCGATGTTCCGCGGCGTCGAGGCGGCCGGCGCCACGGCTCTGGCCCGCCCGGCGTGGAACGAGCCGGGCCTGATCATGCGCGCGCTCGATCTCGGTGCCGCCGGCGTCATCGTCCCGCTCGTCGACACCCCGGTCCAGGCCGCTCGCGCCGTGCACGCCTGCCGTTATCCGCCCCGCGGGACGCGCTCCTACGGCCCTGTCCGGGCGCAGCTCGTCACCGGCTCGGCCCGGCCCGACGATCTGGCGGCCGTGCTGTGCGTGGTCATGATCGAGACGCGAGAGGGCCTGGCCAACCTCGCGGAGATCGCCGCCACCCCCGACCTCGACGGCATCTACATCGGCCCGGCCGACCTGTCGCTGGCGCTCGGCCTGGCGCCCGGATCGATCGGCGATCCGGCTCTGGAGGAGGCGATCGCGGACGTGCGCAGCGCCTGCCGTGCGAATGGGCTGATCGCCGGGATGCATTGCGACAACGGCGGCGCGGCGCGGCAGCGCGCGGCCGAGGGCTTTGAGCTCATCACCGTCGGGGTTGACACGGGCCTGTTCCGCATGGTCCTCTCCGCACAGCTCGCGACCGCCCGCGGGGAGCGATAGCGGACGGTGTCCCGGCGCGGGGGATATCGCGCGGCGGCGATCGCCTGCGTCCTGGCCGGTGTGCTGGCCCTGCCCGCGCTCGCCGCCCCGCCTGGATCGGTCCCGAGCCGATTCGTCGGGGTCAACGTCGACGGCCCCATGTACCCGGCCACCGCCTCCGGGGTCAGCCTGGCCAAGCAGATGGCGCTGATGTCCCGGACCGGCGTCAGGTCGATCCGCGTCGCCTTCGACTGGGCGTACGCGCAGCCGTACGCCGCCTGGTCCGACGTCCCGTCGGCCGACCGCGGCCGCTATCGAATGGTGGGCGGGATTCCGACGGACTTCGCGCAGATGGACAGGATCGTCGGGCTCGCCGCGGCGCATGAGCTGGCGATCCTGCCGGTCGTCCTCTACGCGCCGCCGTGGGACGTCGACTTCGACGGCGCCCAGAGCTACGGTCAGCCCGCTCGCGATGCGCCCTACGCGGCCTTCCTGACCGACCTCGTCGATCGCTACGGCCCCCACGGCAGCTTCTGGAGGAAGCGCTCAGGAGCGCACCTGCCGATCCGCCAATGGCAGATCTGGAACGAGCCGGACATCACCGGCTACTGGCCGACGCAGCCGTTCGCCCCGTCCTACGTCGCCCTGCTGGCGGCGGCGCATGCCGCCATCAAGCAGGCCGACCCCGGCGCCGAGGTCGTCCTCGGCGGACTCGTCAACTTCTCGTGGCTGGAGCTGAAGTCGATCTACGCCGTCCCCGGTGCGCGCGGGGACTTCGACGTCGTCGCCGTGCACCCCTACACCGGCCAGCCCGCCAACGTCATCAAGATCCTCCAACTCGTCCGCCAGGTCATGGACGCCAACGGCGACAGCGCCACGCCGATCCTCGCCGACGAGGTGAGCTGGACGTCGGCCGGCGGGCTGAGCGATGTCGTCGGGAGCCGTTTCGACATCAGCACGACGCCGCAGGGGCAGGCCGCCGACATCGCCGCGCTGCTGCCGATGCTGGCCGCCGATCGCCACGCGCTCGGCCTGGCCGGCTTCTACTACTACACCTGGGCGGGGAATGAGACCCCGAGCGCGGGGACGTTCGGCTATTCCGGGCTGCTGAAGTACGCCGGCGGGAGGCTGACCGAGAAGCCGGCCTTCGCCGCCTTCGCCGGCGCCGTCGATGCGATGGAGCGATGATGCCGTCGCCAACCGGCCCGCGCCCGTATAAAGTCCGCGTCACGTCGGTGCGTGACAAACAAGGAGTGGGGTCATGAGCTTCGGGGGAATGACGGTCGCCGGTCAGCGCGTTGCCGCGGCGGGCCCGCGGCCGAGGCTGGTCCGGTCGCCCCGGGCGGTCGTGGCCATCACCGCGCTCGTCCTGTTCGTCGTCGTCGCCGCGGCCCGGCTGGGCGGCGTCGCGCCGCACGCCGCCATCTCCACTGTGGCGCGCACCCCCGCGGCGCCGGCGGGCCTCCAGGCCCTGCCGCTCCAGGCTCAGGGCCTCATCTCCTCGACGATCGCCGCGGCGCAGCCGTCGTTCGCCGCGCGCCGCACCGCGTCGGGCTACGCGCTGGCCGGCGGCGGGCTGGCGGCCGGCCTCAGGCGGGGCGGCGGCGCCGTCATCCGCTCGGGCGACGGCCTGCTCCTGCTCTCGCCGCTGGCGATCGGCCGGCGGCTCGTGTCCGCCGCCGGGCCGGGCGCGGTACGGCCGGCGGCCCACCGCAACCGGGTGACGTTCGCCGGTCACGGATGGGCGGAGTGGTTCGCCGCGGGCCCGCTCGGCGTCGAGCAGGGGTTCACCGTCGGCTCACGGCGAGCGGCGGGCGGCGGAGGCGAGCTGACGGTGGCGCTGCGGGTCGGCGGCTCGCTCGTGGCACGGCGCTCCGGCGCCGGCGTCGTGTTCAGCTCCCCCGCGGGGCGCGCCGAGCTTCGCTATGCCGGCCTGGCCGCCGTCGACGTCACCGGCCGCTCGCTTCCGGCGGCGATGATCCTCGGCTCCGCGCATACGCTGGTGCTGCGCATCGACGTCCGCGGGGCGCGCTTCCCCGTCCGGATCGATCCCTTCATGGAGCAGACCAAGCTCGCGCCGACCGGCGCCAACGGCGACAGCGGCGCGGGTTCGAGCGTGGCGGTGTCCTCGAACGGCGATACCGCGCTCGTCGGGGGTCCCGACGACAACAATCAGCAGGGCGCGGCGTGGATCTTCGTCCGCTCGGGCACAACGTGGACCCAGCAGCAGGAGATCGTCCCGCCTGACCTGATCACGAACTACCCGGCGAGCGACACGCCGAGCGAGTTCGGCGTCAGCGTCGCGCTGTCGGCCGATGGCAACACGGCGCTGATCGGTGGCAGCGGGGACGACAACCTCGACGGCGCGGCCTGGGTCTACGTCCGCTCGGGATCGGCCTGGACCGAGCAGGACAAGATCGTCCCGGGCGACGAGATCGGCAACTCCGGTTTCGGGCAGGGCGTCGCGCTGTCGGCCGACGGCGACACCGCGCTGATCGGAGGCTACGAGGACGGACCGCCCAACGGCGGCGCCGCCTGGGTCTATGGCCGGTCGGGCGGCACCTGGTCCGAGCAGACGAAGATCATCCCGCCCGACGAGACCGAGGAGCCGGGCGCCGGCGTCGGCAGCAGCGATTTCGGCTGGAGCGTGGCGCTCTCGGCCGCCGGCACGACGGCGCTGATCGGCGGACCGATGGACGGCATCGACGGGATGGAGGGCGCAGCGTGGTTCTACAAGGACTCAGGCGGCTCCTGGTCGGAGACCGCGAAGGTCGTCCCGTCCGATCAGATCACCGGCAGCGGCTTCGGCTTCGGGACGTCGGTGGCGCTGTCGCCCGACGGCAGCACCGCCCTGATCGGCAGCCCGGCCGACAACGGCTCCAACGGCGCGGCCTGGATCTACGTCCCCTCGGGCAATTCGTGGACCGAGCAGCAGCGCCTCGTCCCGCCCGCCAGCGAGGACGATGGCAGCCAGTTCGGCTCAGGCGTGGCCCTCTCCACCAACGGCGATGAGGCGCTGATCGGCGGCGACGGCGACAACACGTTCGCCGGCGCGCTATGGGTCTACACCCGATCGGGGAGCGCCTGGACCGATGCCGACAAGATCATCCCGACCGACGAGAGCGGCGGCGCCAGCAGCTTCGGCACCGCCGTGGCGCTGTCGGCCGACGGCACCACCGCCCTGTCTGGCGGCCCGACCGACGGCGACGCCGGCGCGGCGTGGGTCTACACCGTCCCCGTGTCGTCGGTCGTCGTCTCGGCACCGCCGGGGGCGGGAAGGCCCTCGTGCGCCCTCGCCTCCCACGGCGACGTGATCGCCGTCGTCAAGGCGAAGACGACGCACGCCAAGTCCACCAAGAAGACCAAGCCGGCGAAGTCAGACGCCACCGGCACGCTCTCGCTCGTCGTGACCTGCAGCCAGCCGGTCAACGCGACCGTCACCGCCACGCTGGCCGAGACGGTCACCGAGCACGGCCGGCATCACGTCAAGAACGTCGGGCTGGCGCCCGCCCATGCCGTGCTGACCACCGCCAAACGTGCCACCACGGTGGCGATCACCATCCCCGCGGCGGTCGTCAAGGCGCTCAAGCAGGGGACCAGGACCTCCGCGAGCTTCGCCCTGAGGGCCGTCAACACCAACGGCACGGCGACCGCGACCGCGAAGATCGCCAAGCTCAAGCTGTAGACGCCGGCACGTCCGACCTCGGACACCTCGCGCAGGGACCGGGAGGCTGAGAGCGAACACCGTCAGAGGCGATGGCTGACGACGGCGCAGTGGATCCGCAGCTTCACACCCCGGGCGCGCCGGACGGCGATCCGGCGCCCATGGCCGGGATCGACTCGCCGCCCGCCCGGTCGGTCCCCGGCCCGGAGGTTCCCTGGACCGGCCGGCTGCTGGCGGTCGCCACGCCCTCCTACCGCTGGCTGACTCAACCGCGCGTGCGGCTCTCGCTGACCGGAGGGATCCTGCTGCTGATCGGCGGACTGCTGATGACCAACTCGGTCTGGACGCTGCCGGTCGTCATCGTCGGGGCGCTCATGGTGATCGTGGCGTGGATCGGTCACCGGCTGGACGGACGCCTGGCGATCGAGTGGGGCGATGGCGGCACCGAGCTCATCTTCCGGGCGACGATCAAGCCCGCCCAGCCGGCGCTCGACGTTCCGGCCCTGCCCCCCGCCACCACCGCCGCGCGCGGCGCCGTGCCCATGGCGCGCACGGCGCCCGCGTCCATGTCCGCCCCCGAGCACCTCGAGCACCCCGAGCACCTCGAGATCATCGAGGGCGACGCGCACACCGTCGAGATCGACGTCGGAGAGCTGAAGGCGCTGATCGCGGCCGTCGAGGCGGCGACGCCCGCCGGCGCGCCCGACGCGAGCGCGGCGGACGGCATCCGCATCCACCGCAGCGTCGTCGAGCCGCGCTGACGGCGCCCGGGCTGATCGGACGGGGACCGTCCGCTGCCCAGGGCGCAGACGTCGGTCCGGCACGGGTGGCGACCGCCAGACCCCGAATCGATCCCACGGCGATCCGTCACTGAGTTAGGGTCGGCGTATCAGGACGGCGGCTGGGCGCTCTTGATCGTCACGTGACGCTGTCGATACCTCATATGACCCGGGGGTGACCCGTGCCAGGCTATGCCTTTCAGCTGGAGGTCCTCAAGCAGGTCAGGACCGAGCTGCTGCGCGGCGAGAACCGTGACGACGGCGCGCTGCTCGACAGTCCGTACGCCCGCCTCGGCGCGTTCGGGCCGGATCTGCTCCTGTACGCCCCGCCGATCGACACCCTGGCCACCGACCTCGCCGGCGAGGGCGTGCTCGCGCTCGTGGCGGCGGACATCGCCACGCTGGATGCCGCCGATCTCGCCGCGCTCCAGGATCTGTTCGAGAAGCCGGTCGGCTGCGCCTACTCCGCGCTGTTCAGCAAGCTCGTCATCCCGCTGTGGCCCGACCTCGTCACGATCATCGAGTTCGTCGCCCAGGCCGGGACGATCGCCGACACCAAGGACACGTCGGCGCTCGCCGGCTTCTTCTCCCAGCTCAAGAGCGTCTCGGCCGCGCTCCAGAATCTCGGCACGAACACCGTGCCGGCGCTCAAGACGCTGCTCAGCCTCGCCACCCTGATCGTCGGTGGTCCGTGGATGGAGGTGGCCCCGGTCTCGGCGGAGCTGCTGCTCCTGCTGCCCAAGGCCGATCCTCGGGCGTGCCGGCCCTACGAGTTCCTGCGCTGGCACAAGTCCGGTCAGTTCGCCGCGGCCCTGTGGGCCAACGCCGAGAGCGCCAACCAGCGGGCGTTCGCGCTCGGCTGGATGTCTCACGTCGCCGCCTCGGTGACCGGTGAGCCGTTCGTGTCCAACATCGTCGGCGGCCCCTATCGCACCCACTGGTGGCGCAACCGGCTGGCCTCGAACTTCGTCGACGCGTGGACGTACGGCTACTTCGAGGAGGCGCCGGCGCCGGCCTCCGCCTTCCCGAGCATGAACGGCGACGAGCCGACGCCGGCCTACGAGGCTTGGGCGCCGCTGTACGGCGCCAACCTCCAGAACCTGTTCGACGTCGGCAACCTCGCGGGCTCGGTGACGAACGGGATCCCGGACGCCGTGACCGCGGTCAGCGAGGGTGTCAGCAGCACCGGGACGCCGAACCTCATGACGACCCTGGCCGCGCGGTTCCCGGCCGAGATCACCGATCTGCTCGACGCCGCCCTGACCGCCACCTATCCGGCCGGCAGCCAGCCGCGGCCCCCGGCCACGCTGACCGCCGACCTGTTCTCCGACGCGTACGTCGGCGCCTTCGCCGTCCACTGGTTCCTCACCTCCGGTCAGGGCCCGCTCGGCAACAACGTCCCCGGGCCGGCGCCGAGCACGGCCTGCGCGGCCTCGCCGCCGAGCTGGACGACGTCCGCCAGCACGCCCCCGCCCGCCTCCGGCAGCGTCGTCACCCACAGCGGCAGCGCCGCCTGCGACGCCGTGCTGGCCATCCTCGCGCTGCTGTCGTTCCTGACCGGCAACGTCGCCGCCGGCATCGGCCTGACCGTGGCGGCGCTGGAGGAGATCCCATCCACCGACATCAACTGGCCGGTCGTCCAGTGCGACGTGTACTGGCTCCAGACGTTCGTCGACAAGATCCTCAACGCCCTGCGTGACGCGCTGTGGATGATGACCCTCGCCTATCCGCCGCCGATCATGCTCGGCGGACCGGGCACGGACGGCACCACCATCCCGGCGACCGACTTCACCGATGTCTCGACCGGTCAGGACCCGCCGGCCCAGCTTCCGGGCAACGAGCCCCCGACAGGCGGCATCCCGTTGACCAAGACCAACGACCGCGACGACGGCGACCGGGGCCGCTATCCGCACGGCCTTGACACGGGCCCGGGGCCGGACGGCAACGCGATCATCCCGGACCTCGACTTCTTGCGCTTCCCGCTCAACGCGCCGCTGGAGACCGACACGGCCGGCTACCGGGCCGACGATCTGATCCCCGTCGGGATCTATCCCGATCAGGTGGTCAACGGCATGGGACTTCTGAACGGCGGCATGATGGAAGCGGTCCCCACCTTCCCGACGCGTGACGTTCCCTTCGGCGACGCGGTGAACAACGCGCTCCAGGTGATCACGGCGAAGGCCGCCGGCCTGCCGGACTACAACCTCGACGGCGACCGGGGCTACGGCTGGGTCGGATGGAGACCGGCGCCGCTGACCGATCCGGCGGCCCCGCCGGTCAACGTGGAGGCCGACTGACATGGGCCCGCACACCACGAGCCATCACGATCACGGCCACCGCTGTCACTGCTGTTGCTGCGCGCGCACCTGCCACGGCTGTGACTGTGGTTGTGGCAGCGGCCACGGCGGGGGCACGGGCGGGAGCGGGGGCACGGGCGGCACGGGCGGCGGCTGGACGATCCCGTGGTTCCCGATCCCGACGTCGCCCGGACAGCAGACGAGCAACTACACCCCGTGGCTCGTCGTGCGCTCGATGGTCGGCGACTACGGCGGCCGGCCCCTGCCCAGCGGGACGGTCTTCTGGGAGTCGCCCGATGTCTGGGTGGTCAGCTCGGCCGGGATCAACCAGCCGGTCGTCGGCGAGCCGAACGCGGTGTTCGCGCGCGTCAGCAACTTCGGGCTCGAGCAGGCCAACGGCGTCGTCGTGAAGTTCTGGTGGGCCGACCCGTCGATCGCCATCACCGAGAGCAGCGCGCACCTGATCGGCATCGCCGTGGTCACGATCGCCGGTCGTCGGAGCGCCGTCGTCGAGTGTCCCGATCCGTGGATCCCGGTGCTGGAGAACGGCGGCCATGAGTGCCTGCTCGCCGAGGCCTTCGTGCCGGTGTTCGACCCGCTCAGCGCGCCGATGGACCCGACCGTCGACCGCCACGTCGGCCAGCGCAACGAGCAACTGATCACGGTCGGCGCGGGGGCTCCCTTCGAGCTCTCGCTGCACGCCGCGAACATCGCGCCGCTCGCCCAGGCGGTCTCGATGGAGCTGCACACCGTCGTGCCCGAGGCGGTCACCGGCCTCGTGCAGCGCCTGCATCCCCAGCGCGCCGCGGCGATGACGCCGGCCGCCGCGCCCCTGTCGCTGGAGCTCCAGATCCGGCCCGGGACCGGCGCCGCGGTGGCGCCCAGCGACCTGTTCGCCCGTGGGCTGCTGGCGCTCGGACCGACCCAGGCCGGGGGCGATCTGCCCTCGCCGGTGGTCACGCAGCCGGTCGATCTCGACCCGTGGGAGAGCCGGGCGCTCAGCGTCTCCGGCACCGCGCCGGCGGACGCCAGGAGCGGCGACACGTACGTGGTCCGCGTCGTCCAGCGTATCGGGCCGATGGTCGCCGGCGGCTACTCGGTCGTCGTCATGATCGCCTGACGCCGGAGCGTCACGTCTTCGGACATCCTGTCCGGGACGCCCAGGCCAAGGCCCGGGCCGGCCGCACGCGGTTGTCGCTTGACGCCCGGTGAGGCCGAGGCGTATGGTCAGCACCGCGAGAGGTCGGGCGCCTGGCCGTGCGGCGGGGCGGATACCAGGACGGGAGAGAGAGATGATGCGTCGCCTGCCATTGTGGGTTGCCGTCTGCGTCGGCATGCTTGCCCTGATCGCCGGGCCCGCGGCCGCGGCGAACCGCAGATCGCCGGGCACGAGTGCGACGTCGGTCGCGCCCGGCGCTCCCGGCGACGAGAGCTATTTCGACCTTGCCCGCAAGGACTGCGTCGGCACCGCGCGCAACACGACCTCGAAGGTCTGGTTCACCGTCGCCGACGGCGTCCTTTCCGACGTCTACTGGCCGACCGTCGACGCCACGAACGTGCACACGCTGCAGTACCTCGTCACCGACGGCCACAGCTTCACCGACCTGCAGACCCGGGACATGACGTACACGCTCGTTCCCGACCCGACCGGCATGTCGTGCACGGTGGTGGCCACCGACGCCGCCCACGGCTACACGATCACCACGACCTACATCGCCGATCCGCAACGCGACGCCGTGCTCATGCACGTCACCTTCCAGGGACCGTCAGCCGACCAGCTGTACGTCAGGCTTGATCCGCTGGCCGGCGGCACCGGCGGCGGCGGCAGCGAGAACGCCGGCGGCAACAGTGCAGAGCTCGTGCCGGTCGGCGCCGGCTCGGTGCCCGTGGCGTACAACACCAACACGACGACCGACGCGGTCAATCGCACCTACGCCGTGCCGACCTACGAGGCGCTCGAGTCCTCCACCGGCTTCTCGAACGCGAGCGTCGGCTATTCCGGCAGCGCCAGCGACGGGCTGCAGATGCTCGACGACGACTACGCGCTGACGCCGTATGACTCGGCGCCCGACGGTCACGTCACCCTGACCGCCGGCCTGCGCGTGTCCGGCGGGCGCGGCATCAACCTCGCGCTCGGCTTCGGCACGACCGAGACCGAGGCGCTCGGCGTGGCCGGTGCCTCGGTCAGCCAGTCCTTCCCGGCGGCGCTGCGGGCGTACGAGAACGGCTGGCGGGCCTACGACGCCGGTCTGCGCCGGCCCCCGACGAGCCTCGGAACGGCCGCTGACAACGAGTACTACGAGTCGGTCAACGTCGTCAAGGCGAGCGAGGACAAGACCTTCCCCGGAGCGATCGCCGCCGGCCTGGCGTCCCCGTGGGGCCAGGCGGTGCCCGCCGGCAACGCGACGAACGGCAAGCCGAACTACTTCGGCTCCTATCGCGAGGTCTTCGCGCGGGACCTCTACGAGGCGTTCACCGGGCTGCTGGTCGCCGGCGACGTCTCGACGGCCCGGGACGCGACCCTGTTCCTGTTCGACCGTCAGCAGCTCCCGAGCGGAGCAATGCCGCGCAACTCGCTGGAGAACGGCGAGGCGGCGCCCGACACCGGCGGGACCCAGCTCGACGAGACGTCGTATCCGATCCTGATGGACTGGCAGTCCGGCCTCGCCCGTGACTCCGAGCTGTACTTCGACCACGTCGTCCCGGCGGCCGACTTCCTCGTCGCCAACGGGCCGTCGGACGGGGTCGAGCGCTGGGAGGAGCAGACCGGGTACTCCCCGTCGACGATCGCCGCCGAGATCGCCGGATTGACGGCCGCCGCGAGCATCGCCCGGGTCAACGGCGACCCGGTCCGCGCCGCGGTCTACCAGGCGACGGCCGACGATTTCGCCCGCAACATCAAGAACTGGACGGTGACGACGACCGGTCCCGACGGTCCCAGGTACTTCATCCGCCTGTCGAAGACCGGCGACCCCAACGCGGCGATCACGTACTCGCTGGGCAACGGCAGCGCCACCGTCGACCAGCGGTCGGTGATCGATGCCGGCTTCCTGGAGCTCGTCCGCCTCGGCATCCTGCCGGCGTCCGATCCGGACGTCCAGGCGTCGGTGGCGATCGTCGACAACACGATCGAGGAGAACACGCCGTCGGGGCCGGGCTTCTACCGCTACGGCGTCACCCCGTCGGAGTCATATGACGGCTACGGCGACTGCTATCAGCCGAGCGCCAGCAGCTGCAGCATCCCCGGCGCGCCGTGGCCGACCACCGACACCGGGACCGGACACCTCTGGCCGGTCCTCAGCGGCGAGCACGGCGAGTTCGACGTCGCCGACGGCGATTCCGCCGACGCCACCGCGCTGCTGACCGCGATGCGGAACATGACCTCGGGCCAGGGCCTGGAGCCCGAGCAGGTCTGGGAGGACCCTGATCTCCCCGCCTCGCCGTTCGGAACCGATCCGACGACGGCGTCGATCGGCTTCCAGGACGGCAAGCCGGCCGGCTCGGCGAGCCCGCTGACCTGGGCGCAGGCCCAGTACGCGCGCTTGACGCTGGACATCGGCGCCGGGCGTGATCTCGAGACCCCGGCGATCGTCACCGCGCGCTATGTCACCCACGGGATGCCGGGGGCGCTGCCCCTGACCATCACCTCGCCGGCCGACGGCGCCACCGTCGGCACGTCGACCGTCAGCGTCACCGGGACGACCACCCCGTATGCGCGGGTCGACGCCGAGTCCGACGGCGTCGCCGGCGGGCAGGCCGCCACGGCGTCGACGACCGCCGACGTCGACGGCAACTGGACGCTCTCGCTGCCGGTCAGCTTCGGCAGCTCGGCGATCACCGTGACCTCGGCGCTCGGGCGTGACACCGGCTACGCCCAGGTGTCGGTGACCAACACCGCGGTCCCCGGCAGCACCGTGTACTCGGTGACCGATCCGACCGGCGACGACAACGGCCCCGGGACGTATCAGTATCCGACGGCGTCGGACTTCCAGCCGGGTGCGTTCGATCTGACCGGGTTCTCGGTCAACCAGACGGCGACCGACGTGTATCTGACGGTCGGCATCGCCAACCTCGCACCGACCTTCGGCACGCCATTCGGCGCGCAGTTGCTCGACATCTACGTACACGATCCGAGTACCACCAACACCTCGACGCAGGCCGCCTACGCCGCGCGCAACTACACGATCGCGCCGGCCGACGCCTGGAGCGAGCTCGTCGAGGCGCAGGGCTATGCGCCGGTGGTCTGGGATGACGCCTCCGGCAACCCGCTGGGCTCGACCCAGTTCGTCATCAACCAGGCCAACAACACGGCCACGATCGAGCTGCCGATCTCCGCGTTCGGCACCGTCGGCTCGGGCTGGGCGTTCACCATCGCCCTGACCGGCCAGGACGGCTACCAGGCCGATCTCGCCCGTGCCTTCACGGCCACCCCCGGCGCCTACACCTTCGGGGTGTGCGCGGTGGGCGGGACGAGCCCGATCTGCTCGGTTGACCCGACGCAGGTCCCGCAGGTGATCGACACGATCACGCCGCCCGGGGTCTCGCAGGCGACCGAGCTCAATCCGACGCTGGGTCCGGTCGTCCTGCAGGGCGTCGTCGTCCCGTGACCTGACCGCGCCGGCCCGCGCCCGACGGCGCTCGCGCGCCGGCGGGCCGCCGCGGCTCGGCCGAGATCTCAAAGCGGCCTGGCCCCGCCCCCTTGGCGGCGTACATCGCGGCATCGGCGTCCGCCAGCAGCTGTTCGGGTTCGACCTCGGGATCGGAGACGACCACCCCACCGACGCTGAGCGTCACCTCGAGCGAGATCGTGCCGACCTCGACCGGTCCACGGACCGCTCGCATCACCCGGTTTCCGATCACGCCGAGTCCTGACTCGTCGGCGAGCGCGGTCGAGAGCAGGACGAACTCGTCGCCGCCGTAGCGCGCGACGGTGTCGAACCTCCGCGCCACGCGGGCCAGCCGCCGCGCGATCTCGACGAGGACGAGGTCGCCGGCGCGGTGGCCGAAGGTGTCGTTGATCGTCTTGAACCCGTCGATGTCGATGAACAGCAGCGCCACGCTTCCCGGCTGGCGCTCGAGCGCGGCCACCGCCTGTCCGAGACGGTCCAGCAGCGCGACGCGGTTGGCCAGACCGGTCAGGGCATCACGCATCTGGGCCGAGACGTCCCGCGCCATGCCGAACGTGCCGATCACCCGGCCGTCGTCGTCGAGCAGCGGCAGCTTGGTCGCCGCCACCCATGAATCGGACCGGTCGGCGTACGTCTCGCGCTCGATGCGGTCGACCATCGGCTCTCCGGTGGCGATGATCCGCTGCTCGTCCTCGAACGCCGCCCGCGCGTGCTCCTCGGTGAAGATGTCGAAGTCCGTCCTGCCGACCACGTCCTCCAGGCGCCGACCCTGCCCCTCGGCCGCCAGCCAGCCGCGGCTCACCAGCAGGAAGCGCGAGTCCAGGTCCTTGAAGAAGATCCGGGCCTCCTCGGAGGCGAGCAGGTTCGCAAAGCAGATGCGCTCGATCTCTTTACGGGTCATCCGCTGCACGTGACGCTCCTGCCGCCGCCTGGACGACGCCGCGCGCGGTGGCGGGAGACGATATCGCAGCCCTGGGCCTAGGCGGCGTTCGAGGCGTGCTGCTGGTCCAGCAGATGCCGCACCGCGCGCTCGAAGGCGTTGACGGTGAACGGCTTCTGGAGATAGGCGCTCGCCTCGTCGAGGCCGTAGTGCCGCCGGGCCAGCTCCTCGGAATGTCCGGAGACGAACAGCGCCCGCAGCTCCGGGATCTCCGCGCGCAGCCGGATGGCCAGCTCGGGTCCGTGGATCCCTAGCATCTTGACGTCGGAGACGAGCAGGTCGATGGTGTCGCCGTGATCACGGGCGAGCTCGAGCGCCTCCCGCGGGGTCCTGGCGGCGAGCACCCGGTAGCCGCCGTAGCCGAGGATGCGGGTCATGAGCTGGCGCACCGCCTCCTCGTCCTCGCACAGCAGGACGGTCTCGGCGGGGGCGTCGGGCCCCGTGGGCTGGCGCGACATCGCGATCCGGTTCGGGCCCTGGCGCTTGGCCTGATACATCGCGATGTCCGCCGCCACCATCGAGTCTTCGGCGGTCAGCCCGTCGCCGATCGGGGCGAGGCCGATGCTGAACGTGACCGGCAGCTCGCACTCGCCGGCGGTCAGGCTCGTCATCGCCGTCCGCAGGCGACTGGTGATCTCCGACGCCTGGTCGAGGCCGGTGTGGGGCAGCAGCACCGCGAACTCATCGCCGCCCATCCGCGCCACGACGTCGTTGTGGCGCACGAACGCGTTCAGCGTCGCCGCGACCTGCGCCAGGAGCTCGTCGCCGGCCTTGTGACCGAGGGTGTCGTTGACCTGCTTGAAGTTGTCGAGATCGAGCAGTACGAGCGTCGCCGGGGATCCGTAGCGCTCGTGCTCTGCCACGAGCCGGTCGAGCTCCTCGTCGAGGCGGCGCCGGTTGAGCAGGCCGGTCAGCGCATCCTGCTCGGCGTAGACGCGCAGCTGGTCCTCGAAGCGCTTGCGCTCGGTGATGTCGGTGGCGATCCCGGTCACCCCGACCACCGTCCCGTCCACGCGCCAGGGCGTGGCGCTCAGCAGCACGTCGACCACCGTTCCGTCCTTGCGGCGGCGGCGCAGCTCGATGCGGTGGATCGACTCGCCGGCCAGCACCGCCGTCATTTCGGTGCTCTCGTCGCCGAGCGCGGTCAGCTCCCGCAGGCCCTGGCCGACGGCCTCGGCCGCGGTGTAGCCGTACAGGCGCTCGGCGCCGCGATTCCAATGGCGGACGATCCCTGCCCGGTCGATCGAGATGATCGAGTCGGTGCCGAACTCCGCCGCCTCGGCCAGCCGCGCCAGCTCGCGCTCGGCGTTCTTGCGCTCGGTGATGTCCATCCCGATGCCGGTCACGCCGACGAGGACGCCGTCGACGCGCCACGGGATGACCGTCCCGAGCACGTCGATGATCGCGCCGTCCTTGCGCCGGCGCTGAACCTCGTACTGGTGCGCCGGCTTGCCCCTCAGGACCTCGCCGGTGTTGTCAGGGAGCTCGCCGCCGACCGCGGTCAGACGGCGGAAGTCACGGCCGGTGGCCTCCGCGGCGGTGAAGCCGTACAGATTCTCGGCGCCCTGGCTCCAATGACGGACACGGCCCTCGAGGTCGATCGAGATCACTGCGTCGGCCCCGTTGCGAGCGCCGTCGGCGAGCCTCGCCAGCTCACGCTCAGCCGCCTTCTGGCGGCTGACGTCGCGCGCCTGATACGACAGCCCGGCGATCGTCTCGCCGTCGCGCACCGGCGCGATCGTGATCGCCACGTCGATCCGGCGCCCGTCGGACCGCGCGTAGCTCGCCTCCGTGTGGACGGTCTCGCCGGCCAGGGCGGCGTCGACCTGACCGCAGGTCAGATAGGCGAGCTTGGCGTCGAGCCGGGTCAGCGTCTGGCCGATCGCCTGCTCTGCGGTGTAGCCGAACAGCCTGGCGGCCCCGGGATTCCAGCTCTCGATCGATCCGTCACGCCCGAGCCCGACGATCGCGTCCGAGCTGGACTGGACGAGCGCGCCGAGGCGCGCGCGAGAGAGACGGCGGCGCATGTTCGCCTTCCAGAGACGCAACTCCATTGGACATATGTCGACCGTGAGCGGCCGGGCTAAAGCTCGTGTGACGGACGACACGTAGTCGCCCCGTAACCGATCTGCGGTAACGAGACCGCGCCGCCATCCGCGCCCACGTCGAGTGGCCCGCAGCCGGCTGACCCTCAGCCACGCCCCGCGCCGGCGTCCGAGTGGATGCGGCGCTCGTCGGGATCGGTGAACCATCAGTCGAACAGGCGGCGCCGGAGGCCGGTGTGCTGCGTCTGCACCCCGGCCGGCGCGACGACGGTCTCCGCCAGGCCATCTCGATCCATGTCCTTAGTATGCAGAGGCGTGGAGGCGGTATCCAGGGACAGCCCGTCCCCGGTTCACCCGGCCTCTGGTGACGAACGCTCGCCCGCGCCGGGATCTGGGTCCATCGGCTGACGAGCGCCGGTCCCGCGACCACGACGAGAGGACTTTCCGATGACGAGCCAGACCCTTCCGGGCGCGACCTTCACCATGGCCGATGATCTGACGGTCACGCGCATGGGCTACGGCGCCATGCAGCTGGCCGGGCCGCACGTCTTCGGTCCGCCCGCCGACCGCGGCGAGGCGATCGCCGTCCTGCGGGAGGCCGTCGACCTCGGCATCACCCACATCGACACCAGCGACTTCTACGGCCCGCACGTCACGAACCAGATCATCAGGGAGGCGCTGCACCCCTACCCGGAGAACCTGAGGATCGTCACCAAGGTCGGGGCGCGGCGGGACGCGCAGGGCGGCTGGCCGCATGCGCGGTCGCCGGAGGATCTGCGCCGAGCCGTCCACGAGAACCTGGAGAACCTCGGCCTCGAGGCGCTCGACGTCGTCAACCTCCGGGTCGGCGGGTTCGATTCGCCGGAGCCGGGCTCGCTCGCCGAGCCGTTCACCGCGCTCGCCGAGATGCGGCGGGAGGGCCTGATCAGGCATCTCGGCGTCAGCACGGTCAGCGCCGAGCAGATCGCGCAGGCGCGGACGATCGCCCCCGTCGTCTGCGTGCAGAACTTCTACAACATCGCGCACCGCGCCGACGACGCGCTGATCGACGCCCTCGCCCGGGACGGCATCGCCTACGTCCCGTACTTCCCGCTCGGTGGCTTCACCCCGTTGCAGTCCGACACCCTGGCCTCGGTGGCCGCCCGGCTCGACGCGACGCCGATGGCGGTTGCGCTCGCCTGGCTGCTGCAGCGCTCGCCGAACATCCTGCTGATCCCCGGCACGTCCTCGGTCGCGCATCTGCGGGAGAACGTCGCCGGCGCCGCGCTGGCGATCCCCGCCGACGCGCTCGCCGAGCTGGACGCGATCGCCGCGCCGTGACGGCCGCCACGCGCCCGCCGCAGGGCACGGTCGTCGCGATCACGGGCGCGGGCGGCGCCATCGGCGAGTCGACCGGGCTGCCGGCACGGCTTTGAGCGATCGCAACAGATTCGCAGCGACAGCTGTGCGAAAACTCGGTAGACGCCGATCCGGGTTGTGCCTATGGTCAAATCCAGATGCCCGCGACCCTTTCCGCGTCACGACGTCGGATCGCCGGCGCCGCGGTGGCGCTGACCACGCCGCTGCTCCCTGATGACTACCTCGGCTACGTCAACCCGCTGTGGTCGCGGCGCGAGCCGCGCGGCATCGTCGCGGCCGTGCTGCCGGAGACGGCGGACGCGGCGACCATCTGGCTGCGCACCCCCCGGGGCTGGCCGGCGCACACCCCGGGCCAGTACGTCCGGGTCGGCGTCGACGTGGCCGGCGTCCGGCACTGGCGCACCTACTCGCTGACCTCGCTGCCCGGCCGGCGCGACGGGCGCATCTCGATCACCGTCAAGGCGCTGGCCGGCGGGATCGTCTCCGAGCAGCTGGTCAGGCGCGCGGCCGTCGGCGACGTCGTCCGGCTCGCGCCCCCGGCCGGCGCGTTCACCCTCCCGGACCCGCTGCCGTCGTCGCCGCTCTTCATCACGGCGGGCAGCGGCATCACCCCGATCGCGGCGATGCTGCGTCACCTCGCCCGGAGCGAGACGCTGCGCCACGTCGTCCACGTCCATCTCGCGGCGACCCGCAAGGACGCCATCTTCCGTGACGAGCTGCGCCGCCTCGCCCACCGCCGCGGGCCGTGGAGCTATCGCCTGCACGAGCACTTCGACGACGTGCAGGGGACCTTCACGCCGGCGCGGCTGCACACGCTGGTCGGTGACGTCGGCGAGCGCGCCGCCTGGGCGTGCGGACCCGCCGGACTGCTGCAGGCGCTCGGCGACCACTGGGCGTCGGTCATCGGTGCGCCGGAGCTGCTGACGATCGAGCGCTTTGCCCCGGTGGTGGCCGCGACGGTCGGCACCGGGGGCCGCGTGCGCTTCACGCTCAGCGGGCGCGAGATCGAGGCCGACGGCGCCACGCCGATCCTCGTGGCCGGCGAGCGGGCCGGCGCGCTGCTGGCCAGCGGATGCCGGATGGGGATCTGCAACACGTGCCTCGGCCGGCTGACCGCCGGCGCTGTCCGTGACCTGCGCACCGGCGAGATCCAACGGGCCGAGGACCAGATGGTGAGGATCTGCTGCACAGCCGCCGCCGGACCCGTCGAGATCGACCTCTGAGACCTGGAGCCTTGAGATGACCCCACACCCGCTGGCGCAGCTGACCGCAGGAGACCTGGAGGCGATCGCCGCCGAGCTCGACGCGATCCGCGACGAGGTGATGGCCGACCTCGGCGAGGATGATGCCGATTACATCCGGGGCGTCATCAAGACCCAGCGCGTGCTGGAGGTGGGCGGCCGTGCCGCCCTCCTGGTCTCGCTGTTCCCGCCGGCCTGGCTCGTGGGAACCGTCGCGCTGTCGCTGGCCAAGATCCTGGAGAACATGGAGATCGGCCACAACGTCATGCACGGTCAGTGGGATTGGATGCGTGACCCGGAGATCCACTCCTCGACCTGGGAGTGGGACAACGTATCCAGCGCGGCCGGCTGGAAGCACTCGCACAACTTCGAGCATCACACCTTCACCAACATCGTCGGCAAGGACCGTGACCTCGGCTACATGATCATGCGGGTCGATCCCGAGCAGCCGTGGCATCCCGTGTATCTCGCTCAGCCGGTGTACAACCTCGTGCTGGCGGCGCTGTTTCAGTGGGGGGTGGCGCTGCACGACCTCGAGCTCGATGAGGTCCGCAAGGGCCGCAAGCCGTGGTCGGCGGTCAAGGCCGACATCAAGCGGCTCGCCGGCAAGGCGAGCCGGCAGGTGGTCAAGGACTACGTCGTCTGGCCCGCGCTCGCCGGCCCGTCCGCCGTCCCGGCCTTCGTCGGCTCGCTCGGCGCCAACCTCGCGCGCAACACGTGGGCCCACGCGATCATCTTCTGCGGCCATTTCCCCAACGGCGCGCAGACCTTCGACTTCGACGAGGAGCAGCTTCAGGACGAGACCCGCGGCGGTTGGTACGTGCGGCAATTGCTCGGCTCCGCCAACCTCGACGGCGGCCGGCTGTTTCACATCATGGCGGGCAATCTGTCCTTCCAGATCGAGCATCATCTGTTTCCCGACGTGCCGAGCAATCGCTATGCCGAGATCGCCCCCCGCGTCCGTGAGGTGTGCGAGCGCTACGGCCTGCCGTACACGAGCGGGCCGCTGTACCGGCAGTACGCCCAGGTGCTGGCGCGGATCGCGCGCTATGCGCTGCCGGGCGGCTCGCCGGACGCGTCACCGGCCGCCGACGTCGAGATTCCGTCGCCGGGGCGCGAGCCGCGCATGCCGCGCGAGCCGCGCGGACCCAGGGCCGTCGCGGCCTGAAGCGCCAGCGCCAGCTCCAGCCGGCTCCCGGCGTCGTCGAGCGCTCCGTCGCCCAGGCTCTCACGCAGGGCACTGAGCCGGTAGCGCACCGTCTGGGGATGGACGTGGAGCGTCTCGGCGGCCGCCGACACATCGCCGTGGGCGTCGAGCCAGGCTCGCAGGGTGGCGATGGCGCGCTCCCGGGCGCTGTCGGGCATCGCCATCAGCGCCGCCAGCCGGCGCTCGGCGAGATCCCCGGCCAATCGCGGGCTGGCCGCCAGCAGCAGCGTCACCAGGTGATCGTCGGTGTGGGCGAGCGGGTCGGCGCCGAGCGCTCCGGCGACGTGCACCGGCCACGCCAGCAGCGCCCGCTGCACCGAGACGCTCGCCTCCGGCCACGCCACCGTCGGCCCGAGCACGGCGGGCCGGTCCCGCAGCGCGGCGCGCACCCGGCCGGCCCGGCCCGGCCCGTCGGGATCGCCGATCAGCACGAGCCCGACGGGATCCAGCGCCGCGCCGATCGAGCCCGTGGGCAATCGCCGGGCGAGCGCCGCCGGGTCGCTGCCTGAGACCGCGAGCGCCGCGACGTGCCGCGGCGGAGGGGACAGCCCCGCCTCCTCGGCCCGGCGATCGAGCTCTGAGCGGTCCACCGCCGTGCCGGCGGCCAGCAGCTCCAGCAGCGCATGGCGCCTGGCCTGCAGTGCGCCGGCGCGCATGGCGTCGGCCTCGGTGAAGCCGGCGACCGACGCCGCCGCCAGGCGGTCGATGTAGGCGAAGATCGCCTCGGCGAGCTTGTACATCGTCGTCGACTCGACGCCCTCGGCGGCGCCCACGCGCGCGGACTCCCGCCACGCCACGCGTGCCCCGACGCGATAGGCCGACTGCAGCGCGTCGAGCGTCCGGCCGGCGCGCAGCTCGGCCCGCCCCAGCCGCGCCGACGTCGCCAGATCGACGACGTCCTCGTCGCGACCGAGCAGCCCGACGAACTGCTCCAGGGCGACCGACACCCCCTGGGAGATGAGCATCCCGAACTCGCCCTCCAGCGGCTGGTCGTACTCCGGGACCTCCGCGCGGACAGCGGCGATCACCTCCTGAACGACCCCGGCCAGGCCGGGGCGCAGCAGCTCACGCAGCTCGATCGGCAGGTCCCCCCACGGATAGGTCGGCGCCATCCCGACCATCCTCGCATCCGCGGCCGGGGGTGTGGGGTCCGCCTGTGGTCAGGCCGGGCCCCAAGCCCGCCATGGTGTGTTGATCTGCCGTTGCATCACAACGGCAGATCGACACACCTCCCCGTGCGCCGGCCTCAGGCGCTCGCGTTGCACGTGTTCTGGCCCTTGGCCGTGTTCTTGGAGCCCGCGATCGTCGGCTTGTCGCTCGAGAGCTGGCAGTTGCCCGCGGCGCTGTTGCCGGTCAGGGTGCCGCCGACCCCGACGGTGTTGCCGCTCACCTGGATGTTGCCGGACACGATGTTGGCGCTGATCGTCAGCGTGGCGGTGTTGCTCTGGACCAGGAGGTTGCCGCTGACGGTGTTGCCGCCGATCGTGACGGCGGCCGCGTTGCTCTCGACGAGCAGGTTGCCCTTGACCGTCAGTCCCGGTCCACCGCTGCAGGCGCCGAGGTCGCCGATGTCGAACGGCGCCGCCGAGCCGCTCGTCTGCACCTCGAGGTTGCCGGAGATCGTGCCGGCGCAGAGCGCGTCGTCGGCGCCGGGCGGCGCGGCGGCCGTGCCGGTCGCCAGCAGGTTGCCGCCGATCGTGCCGCCCCCGCCGAGCGTGATCCACTTGGCCGAGGTCGTCGTCACGTTCCCGGCGATCGTGACGCCCTGCGCGCTGAGCGCGCCGCCGGCGCTGACGGTGATGTTGCCGGTGACATGGGTGCCGGGCACCAGCGTGCAGATGGCGCCCGACGCCACCGTCACGTTCGCGCCGGTGCCGTTGGCCGGCCCGGAGCAGGCGGTCGTGCCCGAGCCGAGCGGCGTGGCGACGGTCAGCGTGAACGTCTGGGTGGCCGCCGATCCGACGCCGTTGGACGCGGTCAGGCAGAGCGCGTAGGTCCCGCCGGTCCCGGCCGCCGGGGTCCCCGAGAGGGTCGCCGTGTTGCCGGCGTCCGAGAAGGTCACGCCGGAGGGCAGCTTGGCGCAGCCGCTCGCCGTCCCGAGGGTGATCGTGTTGGCCGGCACCCCGGTCGAGGTCACGCTGAACTTGGCGGCCGAGCCCACCGTGATTGTCGCCGACGATGCGCTGGTGATCGCCGGCGCCTGGTCGATGGTCAGGGTGAGGCACTGCGTCGCCGCCGTGCCGATTCCGTTGGACGCGGTCAGGCACAGCGCGTACGTCCCGCCGGTGCCGGCCGCCGGCGTCCCGGAGAGCGTCGCGGTGTTGCCGGTGTCCGAGAACGTGACCCCTGACGGCAGCTTGGCGCAACCGCTCGCCGTCCCGAGGCTGATGGTGTCCGCCGGGAATCCGGTCGCCGTCACCGTGAACGTCCCCGACGAACCGACGGTGAACGTCGCCGACGTGGCGCTCGTGAACGCCGGCGCCTGGTCGACGGTCAGCGTGAACGACTGGGTGGCAGGAGACCCGGCGCCGTTGGCGGCGGTGAGGCAGAGCGCGTACGTCCCGCCGGTCCCGGCCGCCGGGGTCCCCGAGAGCGTCGCGGTGTCGCCGGCGTCGGAGAAGGTCACGCCGGAGGGCGGCTTGGCGCAGCCACTCGCCGTCCCGAGGCTGATCGTGTTGGCCGGCACCCCGGTCGAGGTCACGCTGAACTTGCCGGCCGATCCGACGGTGAACGTCGCCGACGATGCGCTGGTGAACGCCGGCGCCTGGTCGACGGTCAGCGTGAAGGCCTGCGTCGCCGCCGTGCCGACGCCGTTGGACGCGGTCAGGCAGAGCGCGTACGCGCCGCTCGTCCCCGCCGCGGGGGTTCCGGCGAGGGTCGCGGTGTTGCCGGCGTCGGAGAAGGTCACGCCGGAGGGCAGCTTGGCGCAGCCGCTCGCGGTCCCGAGGGTGATGGTGTTCGCCGGCACCCCGGTCGAGGTCAGGGTGAACTTGCCGGCCGATCCCACGGTGAACGTCGCCGACGACGCGCTCGTGAGCGCCGGCGCCTGGTCGACGGTCAGCGTGAAGCCCTGCGTCGCCGCCGTGCCGACGCCGTTGGACGCGATCAGGCACAGGGCATAGCTGCCGCCGGTGCCGGCCGCGGGGGTTCCCGACAGCGTCGCCGTATTGCCCGTGTCGGCGAACGACACGCCGGTCGGCAGCTTCGCGCAGCCGCTCCCGGTGCCCAGGCTGATCGTGTTCGCCGGGACCCCCGTCGTCGTGACCGTGAACATCCCGGCCGAACCGACGGTGAACGTCGTGGAGGAGACGCTGGTGAACGCCGGCGCCTGGCCGCTGACGGTCAGCGCCAGCGGCGACGCCGTCGTGCTGGGGGCGAGGATCGGGTCGGCCGGCACGGTCAGCGGACCGCCCGGACCGAAGAATGCCGCGACCGAGTACGTTCCGGGCGCGAGCGCCCCGAGCGAGCCGAGCTGCGCGACCCCGCCCAGCGAGGTGATGGCGGTCTGCACGAGCGGCGATCCCGATGTCGACCCGGTCGGCGTCAGCACGAAGGTGACCGAGTGCGCGCCGACCCCGAGGCCGTCGCTCTGAAGCGTCGCGCTGATCCCGGTCGTGCTCGCGCCGTAGGTCACCGTCGACGGACCGCTGAGGGTGAGCGTGGTGGCGAGCTCGGTCACCGCGAACGACGCCGGCGCGCTTGAGCTCCCGGCCACCGTGGCCGTCCCGTCATAGGCCGCGGTCAGCGGATACGAGCTGCCGGGCGGCTCGGTGACGGGGATCTGGGCCGTGGCGACGCCGCTGCCGTTGGTGACCCCCTCAGCGGTCGATCCGCCGAGCGTGAAGCTGACCGGCTGGTTGGCCACCGACCCGCCGCCGCCGCTCAGCGTGGCGCTGACCGTCGCCGTCGAACCGTAGCCGCCGCTCGCCGGTGGGGAGTTCAGCGCCAGCGTCGTCGGAGTCAGCGGCTGGCCGGCGGACTGGATCTGGGGCGGGATCTGGCCGGGCTGGAAGTAGGCGCCGTTGTTGTCGTCGACGCCGACGAGCCCGACGCCGTTGACCGCCTGCACGATGAACCGCAGCCCGGAGATCTGCGCCGGGCTCAGGCCGGTCAGGCTCCCGGTCCACAGCGTCGAGTCGGTCGGGGACTGGGTCAGGTCCAGCGACTCCCACTCGCCGGTGCCGCTCGCCGGCTGATCGACGCCGCTGTAGGTGACCCAGACCTGCTGGATTCCGGCCGACGGATCGCCGACGACGTGCGCCTGGAAGCTGACGCCGGTGCCCGACGTGGTGGCGTCGACCTGCCCGATCGTCGGCGGCGCGGCGAGGGCGGGCGTGTTTGACCCGTACGTCGACGTGTTGTCGCTGTAGAACAGGCGCAGCCCGACGCTCGAGTAGCTGCGCTGGGTGTCGGTCAGCGATCCGGCGGCGTCGGATTCGTACTGCGCCGGGGTCAGCATCAGCTTCGTCGATGCCGGCCCCCCGTTCAGGCCGCCGAAGTAGTTGACGGTGAACAGCTTGGACGGGAAGAACGTGCTCGACGAGAACGTCGAGTGCTCGCCGCTGAGCTCGGTCGCCGGGGCGCCGGTCAGCGGCGTGATCCCGGATTGATCGCTGTACGTGCCCCCGGTGAAGCCGACGCCCCGCAGGACCTGGCCGGGGACGCTGACGTCGCTGACCGACAGCGGCAGCGTCGGCTCGGCGGGGCTGGTGGAGACGGCGCCGCCGGGACCGCTCAGATAGGTGGCCAGCGGGGCCGTGCCACCCGTCAGGCTCTCCAGCTGGCTGGTGTTCGCGGTCAGCGTGGGGGAGAGCGTGACGTCGGTGGAGCTCAGGCCGAGCGCCGCGCCCGGGTTGGTGGCGGCGGGCGTCGTCGTGCTGACGATCGACGTGCTCGTCGGCTGCGCGATCCGTCCGGCGGGCAGGTTGACGCTGAGCATCGGCAGGCCGTACAGGGTCGATTCCAGCAGCGCCTTGATGTCGATCCCCTGCAGATTCGCGGTGTCGTCGAGATACGTGCTCTTGGCGTTCACCAGGGCGCTGCCGACGGCGACCGGCCCGGAGCCGAGGCGCAGCGCGTGGGAGAAGTCGGCGTACAGCTGCTCGCTGTAGGCGAGGAAGTCCGTGTCGCCGTACTGATAGCCGGTGCCGGCGATCAGCGTGGCCTCGTGCTGAGCGAACGCGCCCACCCAATCGGTCGTCTGCGTGATGCCGGGAACGGCGTCCTCCGCGGCGATGTTGTAGCCCGAATGGCAGCCGGCGCTGAACACGATCGAGTTCTCCAGGTTGACGCTGGAGCTCGCGAGCTGGGTGGCGTTCATCGTCGTCGAGTAGTCGGCGGCCAGCGTGTTGTTGGCGCTGAAGTGCCCGGCGAGGAAGATCAGGTCGTGGCGCTTGCCGAGCAGCGCCGATTCGAGCTGGCTCGCCGTCCACGATTGGGTCGGCGGGGTGCCGGTGTCGCTCGGGGCGACGCCGTCGTTGGTGATCAGCGTGTCATCGGTCCCGTTCGGGCCCAGACCGGCCGCCAGGTCGCTCTCGACCGCGTCGGCCCCGCTCGTCATGAAGTCATAGCCGGTGACCAGCGAGGAGGTCGGGGTGGCGACGACGCCGCCGGTCAGGCTCATGTAGGCCTGGAGCATCCCGTCGATCTCGGTCGGCGTCTCGACGAGCCGCCCGACCGGCAGATCGGGCACCGGGATGTCCTCGCCCCCGGCGTCGAGCTCGGTCGTCGCGCCGTAGGCATCCTGGGAGAGGAAGTCGTCGGACTCGAGGCTCGCGTACGAGGGGGTCGTGTCGAGCACGGGCGGGACGTAGTCGGACTCGGGCCCGATCCCAGCGGTGTCGGGATAGCGGAAGAACGGGATCACGTGGTCATCGCCGATGATCACGATGTATTTCAGGCCCGGGTTCTGGGCGCGGACCGCGGTCACGACGTCGCGGATCGACTCCGCGACGAGGTTCTCGGCGTACGGGCAGTCGGCGTTCTGGTCGGCCTGTGTCTCCAGGGCCGCGACGCGCGGGCTGACCGCCCCGACGTCGACGATCGTGCCGTCGACCGAGGCCTCGCCGGCGAACGTCTGCAGATCGGCCTCCATCTTCGCCAGGTCGCCGTCGTCGGTCATGCGGCCCTCGTCGGTGAGGATCAGGGTCTGATAGCCGGAGCCGGGAACGGTGAAGCTCGGGTTCAGCAGCGCCGCGGTACTCGGTTCCACGCCCTGGCAGGTCCCGCCGTTGACCTGGACCCCGAGCGAGAAGTCCTGCCCGGGGTCATAGGCGCCGTTGGCGCCGCTGACGCGGATGTAGAAGTAGCCGGTGTTGTTCCACGTGTCGGCGCTGACGCTCTGGTTCGCGTCGCCGCCGTTGTCGGAGACCGCGAGCAGGCTCTCGATCTGCGCGTCCTCGTAGTCCTGCTCGTCGGCGACCGTGCTGGAGGGCGAGAACTCCGACGGCGAGAACTCCGACGGCGAGAACTCCGACGGGCTGAACTCCGACGGCGCGGTCACCGACGGGCTGAACTCCGAGGGCGAGAACTCCGAGGGCGAGAACTCCGACGGGCTGAACTCCGAGGGCGAGAACTCCGACGGGCTGAACTCCGAGGGCGAGAACTCCGAGGGCGAGAACTCCGAGGGCGAGAACTCCGACGGGCTGAACTCCGAGGGCGAGAACTCCGATGGGCTGTAGGAGTCGCCCGGGAGCTCGGTCTGAACGGTCTGCAGCGAGCTCGTGCCGCTGACGCTCAGATTCGCCTCGGCCTGCCCGATGTCGCTGAACAGCGCGAGGTCGTAGTTGGCCGGCAGGTTGCTCAGGTCGACCGAGACCGAGCCTCCCGGGGAGATCGGGACCTTGTACCAGCGGGCCTGCCCGCTGAGGTCGACCGACCCCGACGCGCTGCCGGCGCCGCTGGCGTTGGGCGTGATCGTCTGGGCGGTCGTCCACTCGTCGTTGTCGGCGCTGGCGAAGAGCGAGGAGCACCCGGAGAAGACCGAGGTGCTGGGGCTCGAGCCGCCGGGGAGCGTGGTCGTGGCGGTGGCGGTGATGTCGTCACTCGCCGCGGGCGCGTCGGTGGCGATGCTGACCGGCGCGGTCCCGCCGGCGCCGATCGTGACGGTGGCGGTGCCGAGGTAGGTCTGACCCTGACCCGAGCCGCAGGCCGGGCTGTCGAACAGGTCGACGGCGACCGGCGATCCGGCCGTGCCGGTCACCGTGCCGTTGACGATCGTCGTCGGGCCCTCCTGGGGCGACGGCGCGGTCAGCGTCGGCGCCGGGACCGTCGTGAACGACGACTCGGCGATGCCGGTCCCCTCGTTGTCGTGGATGGAGTTGGCGGTGATCTCGTTGCCGGTGGCGTCGACCTCGATGCCGTCGCCGGACTGGCCGGACCGGGTGGTGCCGTCGGCGATCGTGTTCCCGGGTCCGATCACGTTGCCGGTCGCGCCGCCGGCGACATGGATGCCCTCGCCGTTGCCCAGCCCGCCGTCGCCGCCGGCGTCGGTGCCGATCCGGTTGCCGGCGACGGTCGTGTCGTCGGCCTCGGACAGGAGGATGCCGGCGTCGGCGACGTTGCCGACGATCTCGTTGCCGTTGCCGGTATCGGCCTGGCTTCCTGGGGCGGCGTCGTCGCCGATCACGGTTCCCGAGGTGCTCTGAACGCCGATGCCGACCTCCTCCGGACTGCCGGGGACCTGCCCGGCCGGGTCGGCGCCGATCGTGTCGCCCGCGACCGTGTTGCCCGTGCCGGCGCCGTCGATCAGCACGCCGTCCTGCGTGTAGTCGTCGATGACGTCACCGAGGCCGGCGGAGCCGCCGACCGCGTTGGCGGTGGCGCCGGTGTCAAGGGCCAGCCCGACGGCGTCCTGCCCGGCGCTCGTGCCGTCGGCGCCGACGCCGATCCAGGCGTTCGCCACGACGTTGGCGAAGCTGCCGGTGCCGCTGATCTCGATGTCGCTGCCCGACGGCACGCCGTGGCCGTTGCCCGCGACGACGAGCGGGCTCGCCGCATCGCCCCCGATCGTGTTCCCGGCGCTGTCGGCGACATCGATGCCGCCGGCCCGGTCGCCGTCGAAGCTGCCCGTCAGCGGGCTCCAGCCGATCCAGTCCTGGGCCACCGTGTCCCCGCCGTCGCCGCTGAGGGCGATGCCCTCGCCCGGGAACCCGCCGATCGCCAGTCCCCTGATCGTGGTCTGCCCGGAGCTGACGTCGAGTCCGTCGCACGGCGACGCGCAGTCCACGCCCTCGAGATCGACCAGCGGCGTGCCCGCGTAGCCGGCCTCGGTGGTGGCGTCGACGGTGACCGGGCTGGTGATGGCGGGCAGCGGGGTGACGGGCACGATCGCCTGGACGCCGGCCGGGAGGTCGAAGGCGATCGTCGCGCCGGGGACGTCGCCGCTGTCGACGGCGCCGAGCGCGTCGCGCAACGTGCAGTCGCCGACGTAGCAGCCGCCGTCGTCGGTGTCGGCCGTGCTGGTGACGGTGAAGGTCGGGCCGGTCTGGAGCGCGATGCCGAAGAAGTACGCCGTGCCGATCCCGCCGGAGACGTCGGTGCCGACGAGGATGGTGCTCCCCGCCACGGCCACGTCCCAGCCGAAGCCGTCCGGGGGGGCGCCGTCGGAGGCGAGCAGGTCGGTGGGCTGCTGGGTCCAGGTCGAGCCTGATCCGGTGAAGACGTAGGCGGCGCCCTGATTGCTGCCGCTGCCGGCGTCGTGGCCGAAGGCGCCGATCACGATCGTGTTGCCGGAGATCGCCACCGATCGGCCGAAGAAGCCGCCGGAGTCGGCAGGGTTCAGCGTCGCGGCGAGGCTCCAGCCCACGCCCGAGGGGGTGTACACGTACGCTTGGCCGGCGTCGCCGTTCGTGTACTCCGAGCCGCCGACGACGATCGTCGAGCCCGAGATCGCCACCGACGCGGCGAGATCGATCGAGGGGGTCGAGTTCGGCACGATGAGCAGCGCGGCCTGGCTCCAGCTGCCGTTCGAGAGCGTGAAGACGTACGCGCTGCCGATGCCGGCCGAGTCGTCGAACGCGCCGGCGACGACGGTCGAGCCGGACTCCGAGATCGCCACCGAGCTGCCGGAGAAGTCAAAATCATTCCCGTCGGCCGGCGTCAGCTCGGCCGTCTGGGACCAGCTGCCCTGAGACAGGGTGTAGATGTACGTGGCGCCGGCAAGCTGGCTTCCGTGATAGGGAGCGCCGACGGCGATCGTGCCCCCCGAGGTCGCGACCGAGGTCCCGAAGTCGTCGTCTGCTCCCTCGTCGGAGCTGGTCAGCTCGGTCGTATAGGTCCAGGAGCCGGCCGACAGGGTGTAGACGTACGCGGCTCCGGGTGTGGAACTGCTCGGAGCGCCGACCACCGCCGTCGTGCCGGAGATCGCGACCGCGTCGCCGAAGTCGGTCGCACCGGACGGCGCGGCGAGCGTCGCCGTCTGCGTCCAGCCGCCGGCGTTGGAGGTGTAGATGTAGGCCTCGCCGCCGCCCGGAGCGCCGATCAGCGCCGTCGAGCCCGACACGGCGACGGCGTAGCCGAACAGGTCGCCGCTCGTCGCCGCCGGGTCGGTCAGCTCTGCGGTCTGGGTGAACGTCGGGTCGATGCGCAGCGGATAGCGCGCGTGGCGGTCGCTGACCTCGATGACGACGGATCGTCCGCCGTCGGCCGCGCTCATCCTCGCCGTCAGCGACCGGCCGGACGCGTCGGTGGCGCGCAGGCCGCTGTAGGCGCCGACGAGCCTGCCGCCGTCGCCGTGCATCGCCAGGACGGTCCCCGAGCCTCTGACCCTGATCCCGGCGAGTCCGAAGCGGAGCACGAGCGGCCCTGAGCCCGCCGGTCGCCGGGCGATCGCGAACGACTGCTCGATCCCGGTCGGCACCGCCGTGAACGCCTCCTGGACGCCGGCACCGCCATAGCGAGCGCCGCCGCCGGCGCCGCGGCGCCTGATCGCGGCGATGCGGGTCAGCGCAGTCGCGCGGCCGACCTGGCCAAGCCCGACCGTGCCCGCCCACGTCGCTCCGTCGAGATGGACCGAGCGCGCGCTGTAGGACGCCCGTAGCTGTCGCCGCGCCGCCTGCGCGGTGGCGCCCGCGCGCACCGCGGCGCGCGCCGCGGGGGCCGCGCGGGCCATCGCGTCTCGCCGCACCGCCGCGCGCAGGCGGGCCGGCGCCTGCGCGAGCGTGATCTCACCCCGCGGCGTCCGTGCCGAGCGCGACTGGGCGCGGCCCGGGACGAGGCCGGCGACCGCCAGGCCGGCGGACGCGAGCAGCATCAGTCCCAGGCACAGGCTCCAGGCCCGCATGCGCTCCGGTCGTCCGCCCAGTCCACCCAACAGACCACCCCGATTTCATTCGATGAAGTGCCGGCCCGCGCTCACCCACTCCATGGGAGAGTTCCAGCGGGCCGAAACCTACTGGGCCGCGCCCCTCGTTGCCAATCCAATTTCCACCATCTTCACATCCAATTCACATCCCATATTCCTCAGGCCCGAGGCGACGGCTCCGGGCGAGCGAGCGCCCTCAGGGCCGATCCGACCGCTCCGCGGCGAGCGACAGCGCGAGCGCGATCGCCCGCTCGCGGCTCATCGCCCGGCCTCGCCGGCGGGCCGCGTCGCGTCGGGCGACGGTCAGGCCGGCCGCGGCCGGCTCGATGTCGCCGGCGATCTCGCGCTCGAGCGCGGCGCCGCGCGGCGAGCCGATCGCCTCGCGCAGGGCATCCGCCGCGCCGACGAGCTCCAGGGCGAGCCGCGGGTCGGCCATCTGCGCGGCCAGCCGGCCGACGTCCTCGAGCAGGAAGGCCAGCGCCCAATCATCGTCGTGCTCGCGATGGGCGCGCAGGCACTCGCCGTAGTGCTCGCGCGCCGCCGGGTAGTCGCGCAGCCCGCGGTTGGCGTTGCCGAGATTGTTGTGGCAGATCACCACCCGCCAGCTGTCGCCGACCTCGCGGTTGAGCCGCATCGCCTCCTCGAAGCGCGCCCGCGCCTCCTCGTTGCGTCCCTCGAAGATGTCGATCATCCCGAGGTTCGTCATCGAGTTGGCGATCGCCCAGCGGTCGCCGATCTCGGACCGCAGCTCCAGCGCCTGCTCGTGCAGCGCGCGTGAGCGCGGGTAGTCGCCCTCGTACTCGGCCACGATGCCGAGGTTGCTGAGGACGCTGGCCATCATCTTGGTGTCGCCGAGGCGGCGGCGGACGGCGAGGCTCTGCTCGTAGTGCGCGCGCGCCTCGTCGAGCGTCCCGCGCTGCGCGGCGAGCGTCCCCTCGAGATGAAGGACCCGGCCGAGCCCCTCGTCGTCGCGCAGCGCGGTGAAGATGGCACCGGCGCGGGCCAGCCGCTCGGTCACCTCCTCGAACCGATTCTGCTTGCGGGCCACCTCGGCGAGCCCGGTCTCGCACCACGCCTCGGCGCGCCGGTCACCGAGCCCGCCGGCGAGGTCGCGCGCCTCGGAGGCGATCGTGCGCGCGCGGTCGAGCTGACCGGTCAGCTCCAGCACCTGGCCGAGCTCGAGCAGCGCGTCGACGCGCTCGGCGTCTCCCAGCAGCGGCACCAGGCGCTCGTAGTAGTCGATCGCGGCCGCGTTGGCATACGACGCCCGGGCGGCGGACGCGGCCCGTTGCAGATAGTGGCGCTTCTTGGCCTCGTCGTCGCCGTGCCAGTAGTGGTGGGCGAGCAGGTCCAGCCGCTGCTCGATCGCGGCGCTGTCGCGCTCGAGATAGCGCCCGGCGCGCGTGTGCAGGGCGGCGCGCAGAGCGTACGGCAGGCTCGCGTAGGCGACGTCCTGAGTGGCGGCGTGCTTGAACAGATACGTGGCGTTGTCGGCCTCACGCTCGCGCGTGACGAGGTCGGCCCGGCCCAATGTGGTCAGCTGCGCCTGCACGCCGGCCAGCGCGCCGAGCTCGGGATGGACGCCGGGGAGCATCGGCGCCTCGAACACGCGGCCGACGACGCTGGCCACCTTCAGCGTGCGGCGAAGGGCCTCGCTGAGCGTGTCGATGCGGCTGAGGATCAGGCTGTGCAGGCTGTCGGGGAGATCCAGCGAGCGCAGCGCGCGCTCGTCGGTGGCGTCGATCCCCTGGGCCTGCAGATAGTTGATGAGCTCCTCGGCGTAGAACGGGTTGCCCTGCGCGCGCCGGGTCACGAGATCGTGCAGCGCGGCCGTGACCTCGATGTCGTCTCCGAGCACCTGTCCGAGCTTGGCCTTGACGACGGCCGACATCTGCGCATCGTCGAGCGCCCCGAGCGCCAGCTCCTGCATCCCGGGGAGCCGCCCGAGCGCCATGCCCTGCGCCAGCGACGCTTCCGGCCGATAGGCGAGCACGAGCAGGACGCGTGCCGACAGCGCGGCGCGGGCGATCACGTCGAGCAGCTCACGTGAGAGCGGGTCAAGCCAGTGGCAGTCCTCCAGGATCAGGATCTCCGGTTCGCGTGCGGCCAGGGCGCGCAGGCAGTCGGCGAGCAGATTCTCCAGGGAGGTCTTGCGCAGCTGCGGGTCGAACGAGCGGGTCAGCTCGGTGTCGGGGATCGGAAGTCCGAGGAGGCCGTCGAGCAGCGGGGCGCGCGCGACGAACGCCGGGTCGATCGCGGCGAGCGCCCGCTCCAGCGCGGCGAGCCGCCGCGGCGCGGGCTCGTCGGGCACGAGGCCGAACAGCGTGCTCCACACCTCGCCCCACGGACCGTAGGCGATGCTCGTCCCGAACGACTGGCACTCGCCCACGGCCACCGACAGGCCGCGGCGCCGCGCGCCGGCGACGAACGCGGCGATCAGCCGGGACTTGCCCAGGCCGGCCTCGGCCGATACGCCGAGGGTGCGACCGCGCCCGGCGACCGCCGCCTCGACTCCCGTCCACAGGCGGGCGAGCTCCTCGGAGCGACCGACCATCGGCAGCTCGTAGCGCACCACCCGCCGGGAGCGGCTCGCCGAGGCTCCGGTCAGCTCGTGGGCGGCGACCGGGGCCGATTTGCCCTTCAGCGCCAGCGGCGCCAGCGCCGTCGACCGAAAGCCGCCGCGCGCGCCGTTCCACACCGCGTCGGTGATGTAGATCGAGCCCGGCGGCGCCGTGGACATCAGCCGCGCCGCGAGGTTGACCGCGTCGCCGAGGCAGGCGAACGTCCGGCGGCGGGCATGGCCGTGGGTACCGCTCAGCAGCCGCCCAAAGCTGATCCCGATGCGGATCTCCCGGGCGGCGGTCGACCGGTCCAGCGTGCGCAGCTCCAGCGCGGCGGCGCAGGCCCGGGCGGCGTCGTCCTCGTGAGCCCGCGGCGTCCCGAAGACGGCGTACAGATAGGCGCCCTTGTCGCCCATCGTCAGCTGCAGGAGGTTGCCGCCGTAGCTGGTCAGCACGCGCTGGGCTTCGCGCACGAACGCGTCGAGCTGCTCGCCGGCGGCGTCGTCGGCGTCGTAGTCGATCCCGCCGAAGTTGACGAACATCGGATATGCGGGGCGCAACTCGGCGAGGAACTCCCCACCGGTGCCGGCCAGACGCTCGTAGACGGGCGGCAGCAGCCATGGACGGGTCAGCTCGGCGGAGAGCTCCTCGGTCTCGGGTTCCGTGCGCCGGGCCTCGGCGACGGACTCCAGCAGCCGCCGGACGACGCCGGCCGATCCGCCGTCCGGCGATCTGCGCACGTCGCCGATCTCGGCGCCACCCGCGAGGGCCGTCAGCGCCGACTCGTGCAGGACGACCTCGCCCGCCTCGGCGAGCTGCTCGGTCGCGGCGATCCGGTCCATCAGCGAGCCGGCGAGCACGTCGATCAACTGGATGTCCGGATCGCCGACGACGAAGCGGCGCGCGGAGCCGACGGCGATCGCCACCTTCAGGCCGAGGAGCAGGTCGAGGCCGCCCGGGGTGGTGATCCTGCCCTCGCGCCCGATCGCCGCCTGCATCGCGATCCCGGCCGCGGTCCCCCGGCCGCCGTCGTCGCCGTCGAGCCAGCAGGTGATCGCGTCGCCGCTGAAATAGACGACGTCGCCGCCGTAGCGCTCCAGCTCGGCGATCAGCGCGTGGAGCACGCGATCGAGATGGCCGGTCAGCACCTCGGAGGCGCGCGCCGGACCGAGCTCCGCCGCGAGCGCTTCGGTCAGCGGCGTGAAGCCGGAGATGTCGGCGAACAGCACCGCCCCGTTGGGGCGAGCGGCGAGCGTCGTCCCGGCGGCGAGCGCGCGGCGCCGGTCCCCCGGGATGTAGGCCGAGGGGTGGTCGGCGAGGATCGCCGGTGCCGATGACGGCGTGGTCGCGCCGGGCGCGGCGTCGATGGGCCGACCGTCGCTCGTCACGGTGGGCCGACGATAGTTGAAATCGCGGATCAGGCGAGGTGGAAGACGCCGGCGAGCGGCTCCATCGCCGCGTCCGGCGCGCCGCCGCCGTCCAGTTCGAAGAATTCCGCCATCTCCGCCTGCCAGCGGCGGTTGACCTCGGTCTCCTGCATGCGGGCCTGGCAGGCCGGGAAGTCGTCGCACTCGAGATAGCCGACGAGCAGGCCGTCGGCGCGCAGGAACAGCGAGTAGTTGCGCCAGCCGGCCGCCGACAGCGCGTCACGCATCTCCGGCCAGACATGCGCATGGCGTTCGCGGTACTCGTCCAGGCGGTCCCGGCGGACCTGGAGCACGAAGCACACGCGCTGGGGTTCGGCGCTCACGGGCGGCATCGGGCGCGACGCTATCGCCGACCGCGCGGCGAATCAAGCCCTCGACCGTATTCCACCATGAGATCGACCAGTCTGATCGGGCGCCAAGGTTAGGAATCGGTTGCTATCCTCTTGACAGGACGATCGATGATCTGATTTGATCGCTTTTGTTCGTTTGACTCTGAGGAGAGGCAAAGCGCGATGAAGCTCGACGGCCATACGAATCGCCGGGTGCGTTGCGGTCTCCTGTCGGCAGAGGCGATGAGCGCATTCGTCCATCCCGACTGGGGAGAGTTTGTATGCATCCGTCCGTGACGCGGCCCGTGGGCCGGCGTCGTTTCCGTGGCCTCGGCGCCGGCGCCGTGGCCGTGATGGCCGCCGCGTCGATCGCCGCCTGCGGCTCGTCGAGCAGCTCATCGAGCAGCAGCACCAGCACCGCCGCCGCCACCAGCAGTGCCGCCACCAGCAGCTCGGCGGCCGCGTCCTCGGGTGCCCTGAAGACCGGGCTCAACGTCTATGTCATCCCGAAGAACCTCGGCAACAACTACTTCACCGTCGCCGACAGCGTCAAGACCGGTGGCGCGCTGGCCGCGCTGGCCTCGCTCGGCGAGCACGGGACGGAGACGAGCGGATCGGCCGCGACCTCGGCCTCCCAGCTGCCCGCGATCCAGTCGGCGATCGCCAAGGGCGCGAACGCGCTCGAGATCTCGGCGACCGATCCGACGGCGCTGTGCCCGACCCTCAAGCAGGCGATGGCGCGCGGCGTCACCGTCGTCACCTATGACTCGGATGCGCCGACCTGCCGCGAGGTGAGCGTCAGCCCCGCCTCGGCCCAGTCGATCGGCGCCAGCGAGGTCGACCTGCTGGCCAAGGAGATCCACGACACGGGTCAGATCGCGATCGTGTCCGCCGAGGCGTCGGCTCCGAACCAGAATGCCTGGATCGGCTACATGAAGACCGAGCTGAAGAAGTATCCGAAGGTGCAGCTCGTCTCGACCGTCTACGGCAACGACGATCCGACGACCGCGGCTCAGGTCACGAGCGGTCTGCTCCAGCACTATCCGCACCTCGCGGGGATCATCTCGCCGACGACGGTCGGGATCCTGGCGGCGGCCGGCGTGCTCGACACCGCGCAGTATCGAGGCAAGGTCCAGCTCACCGGGCTCGGGACGCCGCTGGCGATGAAGAAGTTCGTCGATGACGGCACCGTCCAGGCCTTCGAGCTCTGGAATCCGGCGCTGCTCGGCTACGTCGGCGCGTACGCCGCGGTCGAGCTGGCCTCCAAGAAGATCACCGACAGCCCGGGGACGTCGTTCACCGCGGGCAAGGCCGGAAAGGTGACGATCGGCGCGGGCGGCGTGATCACGCTCGGCGCGCCGCTCGTGTTCAACAAGGCGAACATCGACAAGTTCGACTTCTAGACGAACCCTCAACCCCTGGTCCGGGCGGCATCTCCTCCTCCATGCCGCCCGGGCCCGGTTGTCCCGGAACCCTGTGAACTCATCAGTCAGCTCGCCGACCATGTCGGCGCAACCCACACCACCGCCGAGGCCGCTGCTGTCGTTGACCGGCGCCGGGAAGGCGTTCGCCGGCGTGCACGCGCTCCAGGACGTGTCGCTCGATCTGTACCCGGGCGAGGCGCATGCGCTGGTCGGCGAGAACGGCGCCGGCAAGTCGACGCTGATCAAGATCCTGGCGGGCGTCCATCAGCCCGACAGCGGTCGCCTGGAGATCGGCGGCGAGACGGTGTTCCTGAGCGGACCGGCCGACGCCGCCCATCGCGGCATCGCCGTCATCTATCAGGAGCCGACGCTCTTCCCTGACCTGTCGGTGGCCGAGAACGTGTTCATCGGCCGCCAGCCGCTGCGCAGCGGGCACCGGATCGACCAGCGGGCGATGGACCGCGCGGTCGACGAGGTCTTTCAGCGGCTCGGCGTCAAGATGGATCCCGAGCGGATCGCGCGCGGGCTGTCGATCGCCGAGCAGCAGCTCGTCGAGATCGCCAAGGCGCTGACCCATCGCGCTCAGGTGCTGATCATGGACGAGCCGACCGCCGCGCTGTCGCCGGTCGAGGCCAGGCGGCTGTTCGGCGTGGTCGAGACGCTCCGTGCGGACGGGGCCGCGGTCGTCTTCATCTCCCATCGCCTCGAGGAGGTCTTCGCGATCTGCCAGCGCGTCACCGTGCTGCGCGACGGCAAGCGCATCATGTCGGAGCCGCTCGCCGGCCTGACCGAGGTCGACCTGATCCGCGCCATGGTCGGGCGCGATGTCCTGACCGAGAGCCATCAGCCGCACACGCCCGGCGCGGTGGTCCTTGACGTGCAGCGCCTGACCCGCGAGGGGGTCTTCCGGGACATCTCCTTCGACGTCCGCGCCGGCGAGGTCGTCGCGCTGGCCGGCCTCGTGGGATCCGGGCGCACCGAGGTGGCGCGGGCGATCTTCGGCGTCGATCGCTACGACGCCGGTCAGGTCACGATCAACAACCGGCCCCTGAAGAAGGGCTCGCCGACGGCGGCGATGAGCGCCGGGATCGGCTTGGTCCCGGAGGACCGCCGGCAGCAGGGATTGGTCATGGAGATGTCGATCGCCCGCAACATCGCGCTCGGATCGATGAACGCGCTGCGTCGTGCGGGCCTGATCTCGGCGCGATCAGAGCGGGCGTTCGGCACCGACTGGGCCAGTCGCCTGCAGGTCAAGTATCCGAACGTCGCCTCCCCGGTGTCGGTCCTGTCCGGTGGCAATCAGCAGAAGGTCGTGCTCGCCAAATGGCTGGCACGCCGGCCGAAGCTCCTGATCGTCGACGAGCCGACGCGCGGGATCGACGTCGGCACCAAGAGCGAGGTCCACCGTCTCATCTCCCAGCTCGCCGACGACGGCGTCGCGGTGCTCGTCATCTCCTCCGAGCTGCCCGAGGTGCTGACCGTCGCCGACCGGGTCCTCGTCCTGCGCGAGGGCCGGCTCGCCGCCGCGATGACGCGTGAGGAGGCCAGCGAGGAGGCGATCATCGCCGCCGGGACCGCCACCGCCGGGTCCGCCCCCGCCCCGGTGCCGCCGTCGCATGAGGATCAGACATGAGCGCCACGACCGAGACTCCGCCGGGCGCGGCGGCGGGCGGGGAGGGCGCCCCGGTCCTGGCCGATCCTCGCACGCTCGTCGACGTCGTGCTGCGAGCCCGGACGTTCGGGATCGTCGGCATCCTCCTGCTGCTCGTCGTCGTCACCTGGCTGATCCAACCGAGCTTCCTCAACGGCTCCAACATCCGCTTCATCCTCGCCGACAGCGTCATCTACGCGCTCGTGGCGATCGGCGAGACGTTCGTCGTGCTGACTCGCAACGTCGACCTGTCGGTCGGATCGGTCGTCGGGCTGTCGGCCTATGTCTCGGCCGACATGTTCCAGACCCACCATGGGATCGCGATCCCGATCGTGTTCCTCGTCGGCCTCGCGGTCGGGGTCGCCTGCGGGATCGTCACCGGCCTGATCACGGCGATCGGCCGGGTCCCGAGCCTGGTCGTCACGCTCGCGATGCTCTACATCATCCGCGGCGTCGACACGATCATCGTGGGCAGCGGACAGGTGGTGGCCAACTCGCTGCCCAACTCGTTCATCAACATCTTCCAGGCGACCGTCCTCGGGATCCCTGATCTCGCCTGGCTGGTGGCGGTCGCCGTGGCCATCGCCGCCTACTATCTGCGCTCCTATCGCTCCGGCCGCGACCTGTACGCGATCGGGTCTGATCCCGTCGCGGCCCGGCTGGCGGGGATCCCGATCGGCCGGCGGATCTTCGTCGCCTTCGTCCTCAGCGGCGCGATCGCCGGCATCGGCGGCGTCATCTGGGCGACGCAGTACAACACGATCGACGCCACCGCCGCGACCGGTCTGGAGCTGCAGATCATCGCCGCGGTCGTCGTCGGCGGAGTGGCGATCTTCGGCGGCAGCGGCAGCGTCGTCGGCGCCGCGCTCGGCGCGCTGCTGCTGCAGACGATCAACGTCGCGCTGAACGTGATCGGGATCCCGTCGCTGTGGACCGAGCCGATCTCCGGCTTCCTGCTGCTCGTCGCGATCTCGATGGACCGCGGCATCCAGCTCCGACTGGCGGCCGCCCTACGCAAGCGGAGGGCCCACCTTGGCGCCTGAGACCCCCACCCGCCGGACCCGCGCGCGAACGATCAGCCCGTCGGCGCGCGGCCTCATGCGCTGGGAGTCGGCGCTCGTCGTCGCGCTCGTCGTGGTCGTCCTGCTCGGCACGAGCATCTCCTCGGAGTTCACGAGCAGCTACAACCTGTTCACGCTCTGCACGAACATCGGCGATCTCGCCCTGATGGCGATCCCGATGACGCTGATCGTGCTCGTCGGCGAGATCGACCTGTCGGTCGCCTCGACGCTCGCTCTCTCCTCCGAGCTGCTCGGCGAGCTGTGGCTGCATCACTGGCCGATGGGCCTCATCTTCATCGTCTGCCTCGCCGTCGGAGCGGTCGCCGGAGCGATCAACGGATTGCTCGTGACCCGCGTTGGACTGCCCTCGCTCGCCGTCACGATCGGGACGCTCACCCTGTATCGAGGGATCGCCAGCCTCATCCTCGGGGCGACCTCGGTGTCGAGCTTCCCCGCCTCGTACACCACCGTCGGCACGAACGGATTCCTCGGCATCAACTCGATCTCCTGGTCGGTCGCCGCGTTCGTCGTGCTGGCGATCGCGACCGGCGTGATGCTGCGCATGACCCGGCTCGGACGCTCGCTGTACGCCATCGGCCTCAACCAGGAGGCGGCCTATCACGCCGGGATCCGGGTCAAGCGGATCAAGCTCGGGCTGTTCGTCCTGTCCGGCGTGATGTGCGCCGCGGTCGGCATCCTCTACACGTTCGAGCTCTCCTCGGCGGCGGAGAACATCGGGATCGGCTTCGAGCTGCAGGTCGTGACGATCGTCCTGCTCGGCGGCGTCTCGATCTTCGGCGGGAAGGGCACGATCCTCGGGGTGGCGCTGGCGGCCTTCGTCTACGCCGGCCTGCGCAGCGCGCTGCTGCTGACGAGCTCGTTCAACGAGAACGACTTCCAGGTCGTCTCCGGTGGCCTGCTCATCCTCAGCGTGCTCATCCCGAACCTCGCGGCGTTCGCCACCCGCGGGCGGGAGCTGCTCGCTCGCCGCCGAGGGCGGGGCACCGACTCACCGACCGCCGCCCCGGCGGCCGCGCTGCGTGATGGCTGAGCGCCGGCTCGCCGCCGTGGACCTCGGCGCCCAGAGCGGCCGGGTCGGCATCGGCACGTTCGACGGCGCGCGCGTCTCGCTCGACGTCGCCCACCGTTTCGTCAACCGTCCGGTATGGCTGCCCGACGGCCTGCGCTGGAACGTGACACAGCTGTTCGCCGACGTCGTCGAGGGGCTCGCGCGCGCCGCCGCCGGCGGTCCGCTGGACGGGATCGGGATCGACAGCTGGGGCTGCGACTACGCGCTGCTCGATCGCCACCAGCGCATCCTCGGGCTGCCGTTTCACTATCGGGACCCCGCCCGCGCGTCGGGCGAGGTGATGGCGCGGACGCACGCGCGGGTACCCGCGCACGAGCTCTACGCGCGGACCGGGATCCAGACGATGGCGATCAACACCGTCTTTCAGCTCGTCGCCGAGGCCGACGGCGCCGCGCTCGCCGGCGCCGATCGGATCGCGCTCATCCCCGACCTGTTCGGGCTGTGGCTGACCGGCACGCTCGTCAACGAGGTGACCGCCGCCTCGACCACCGGACTGCTCGACGCCCAGGGACTGGGCTGGGCGGTCGACGTGATCGAACGGCTCGGGATCCCGACCCGGCCGTTCGCCGGCCAGGCCGCGGCGCCCGGGGTGGGGCTCGGCCCGGTGCTCGCCGGTCACGCCGGGGCCGGGGCGGCGGTCGGCGCGATCGTGCGCGCTGTCGCCGGTCACGACACCGCCAGCGCGTTTGCCGCCGCCACCCTGCCGGGCCCGAGCGCCGCCGTGCTCTCCTCCGGGACGTGGTCGCTGCTCGGCGTCGAGCTCGACGCGCCCCGGCTCGGCGCCGAGGCCGAGACGTTCAACCTGACCAACGAGCGCGGGGTCGGGGACACGACGCGGCTGCTGCGCAACGTCATGGGGATGTGGCTGCTGGAGGAATGCCGGCGGGAATGGGCGACCGACGGTCCGGCGCCGGAGTACGAGGAGCTGTTCGCCGCCGCGGACGCGGCGGGCGCCGGCGTCGCGGTGTTCGATCCCGACCACGACACGCTCCTGCATCCCGGAGCGATGACCGGCCGGATCGCCGCGCTCGCGCGCGCCACCGGCCAATCCGCGCCGGCCGGCCGCGGCGCACTGACCCGCTCGATCCTCGTCTCGCTGGCCTGCAAGTACCGGTTCGTGCTCGACTGCCTCCAGAGCGTCATCGACCGGCGGATCGAGGTCGTGCAGGTCGTCGGCGGCGGTAGCCGCAATCGCCTGCTCTGCCAGCTGACCGCCGACCTCGCGGACCGACCGGTCCTGGCCGGGCCCGCCGAGGCGACGCTGCTCGGCAACACGCTGGTGCAGCTGGCGGCGACCGGCGAACTCACCCCGGGCCTGCAGATGCGGGAGCTCGCCGCCGCATCGACCACGGTCAGCCACTACACGCCGCGCCCCGAGGCGGGCGCCGCGGAGACCTATCAACGATTCCTCGACGCGACGGGCCTGGGGCACCGCCGTTCGCTCGGGGCGACCGTCTAGGAGAAACGACGATGCCCGAGGCTCAAGCGCAGTACACGGAGCTGGTCGACCGGCTGGCGGCCCGCGGCGTCGACCTGACCGCCGTCGACGCGGCGTTGCGGGGGCTGTCGATCGAGACGCCGTCGTGGGGGTACGGAGACTCCGGGACGCGCTTCGGGGTCTTCCCCCAGGCCGGCCGCCCGCGCGACGTCGGGGAGCGGATCGAGGATGCCGCCGAGGTCCACCGGCTGACCGGCACCGCTCCGTCGGTTGCCTTGCACTTTCCGTGGGATGCGGTCGCCGACCTCGGAGAGCTGCGCACGGCGATCACCCAGGCGGGTCTCCGCGTCGGCGCGGTGAACCCGAACCTCTTCCAGGACCCCGACTATCGGCTCGGCTCGGTCACCAACCCCGATCCCCAGGTGCGCGCCAAGGCGCTCGCTCATCTCAGGGAGTGCAGCGCGATCGCCCGGGAGCTCGGCAGCACCGGGCTGTCGCTGTGGCTCGCCGACGGCACCAACTATCCGGGGCAGGACGATCTGCGCGCGCGCCGGGCGCGGCTTCGGGACGGCCTCGCCGAGCTGTATGCCGCAATGCCGTCCGAGCAGGAGCTGCTGATCGAGTACAAGCTGTTTGAGCCGGCGTTCTACGCCACCGACCTGGCCGACTGGGGCTCGGCCGTGCTGCTCTGCCAGTTCCTCGGCGAGCGCGCCCGGGTCCTCGTCGATCTCGGTCATCACGCCCAGGGGGTGAACGTCGAGCAGATCGTGGCGCTGCTCGACGGCGAGGACCGGCTCGGCGGGTTTCACTTCAACAATCGCAAGTACGCCGACGATGATCTGATCGTCGGATCGGTCAACCCGTTCGAGCTGTTCCTGATCTTCGTCGAGCTGACCGCCGGCGACCGGCCGCTTCCCCGGTTGACGATCGACCAGTCCCACAACGTCGAGCCCAAGCTCGAGGCGATGGTCCGCAGCGTCCTGAACCTCCAGGAGGCGTATGCCAAGGCGCTGATCGTCGACCGCGGCGCGCTCGCCGAGTCCCAGCTGGCGGGCGACGTGCTGCAGGGCCACGAGCTCCTGCTCGACGCGTTCACCACCGACGTCCGCCCGCTCTGCGCCCAGGCGCGGTCCGAGCTCGGCGCCGCCGAGGACCCGCTCGGTCGCCTGCGGGCGTCCGGCTACGTGAGGCGCAGCGCTGTGCACCGCAGATCCGACATCACGCCCGTGAAAGGTTGAAATGAGCGTCATCACCGAACCTGTCCACCTCGTCAGCGACGACTGGGACGAGGCCGAGGCGGCCGCGGCCACCACCACGCTGGAGCAGGTCGTCCTGGCCTCACACCTGCTGGGCGGCAACCGCGCCCTGGCCAACATCGGCGGCGGCAACACGTCGGCGAAGGGGACGGCGGTCGATCACGTCGGCCGCGAGGTCCGCGCGATCTGGGTCAAGGGATCGGGCAGCGATCTGGCCACGATGTCGGCGCGGGACTTCACGCCCCTGCGGCTCGACGAGGTGCTGCCGTTGTTCGAGCGTGACGCGATGAGCGACGAGGACATGGTCGCGCACCTCGCCCGCTGCCAGATCGACCCGGCGGCACCGCGATCCTCGATCGAGACGCTCCTGCACGCCTTCATCCCCGCCGCGCACGTCCACCACACCCATCCGGATGCGATCAACGCGCTGGCCTGCGCGAGGGGCGGCCGGGAGCTCGTCGCGGAGTGCTTTGGCGACAGCGCGGTGTGGATCGAGTACATCCGGCCCGGCTTCACGCTGGCCAAGCTGGTCGGGGCGGCCGTTCGCCAGACGCCCGGGCTGGGCCTCGTCGTGCTCGGCAAGCACGGCCTCGTGGTGTGGGGCGACACCGCACACGAGGCCTACGAACGCACGCTCGCGGTCTGTAACCAGGCAGCCGAGTTCGTCAATCGCCGGGTCGGCGGCGCGCCGCGGTTCGCCGGACCGGCGGCGAGCGGCGGACTCGACGCCGACACGCGCCGACAGACGCTGGAGGCCGTGCTCCCGGCGCTGCGTGGCGCGGTCTCCTCAGAGCGCGGCAAGCTCCTGCTGTCAGACCTCTCGCCGGCCGTGCTGGAGTTCGTCGATTCGACCGAGGCTCCGCAGCTGACGAGGATCGGCGCGGCCTGCCCGGACCACCTCGTCCACACCAAGATGCTGCCGATGTGGATCGCCTACGACCCGGCGCACGACGGCGTCGCCGCGCTTCAGGACCGGATCACGCACGGCGCGGAGGCGTATCGCGCCGCCTACCGCGCGTACTTTCAGGAGAACGCCGGCGACGGCGACGTGATCGGCGACCCGGATCCGCGGATCGTGCTCATTCAGAACGTCGGTCTCATCGCCGTCGGGGCCAACCTGAAGGCGGCGCGGATCTCGCGAGACCTCTATCACCGCGCAATCGAGGTGATGGCCGGCGCCAACGCCGTCTCGGGCTTCGTCTCGCTGACCGCGCCCGAGAGCTTCGCGATCGAGTATTGGCCGCTCGAGCTCTACAAGCTCTCGCTCGCGCCCGCGCCCGGGGAGCTGGCCGGCAAGGTCGCGCTCGTCACCGGCGCCGCCGGCGGCATCGGCCGGTCGGTGCTCGAGGTCCTCGCCGGGGCCGGCGCCGCGGTGGTGGCGTTCGACATCGACGGCGACGGCGCCGACGACGCCGTCGCGTCACTCGGGGACGCCGCGCTCGCCGTCCGCGGCGACGTCACCTCGGAGGAGGCGGTCGCCGACGCGTTCGCCGCCGCGGAGCGGACCTTCGGCGGGATCGACATCGTCGTCTCCAACGCCGGGATCGCCTCCAGCGCCCCGATCGGCGAGACGACGCTCGCCGAGTGGGACCGCAATCAACGTGTGCTCGCCACCGGCTACTTCCTCGTCGCCCGCGAGGCCTTCCGGTGCATGGAGCGGCAGGGCATGGGCGGCGCGATCGTCTTCATCGCCTCCAAGAACGCGCTCGTCGCCGGCCCCAACGCCGCCGCCTACTCGACGGCCAAGGCCGCCGAGCTGCACCTCGCCCGCTGCCTGGCCGCCGAAGGGGGCGCCGCCGGCATCCGCGTCAACACCGTCAATCCGGACGCCGTCCTGCAGGGCTCGCGGATCTGGGACTCCAGCTGGCGGACCGAGCGCGCCGACGCGTACGGCATCGCGCCCGACGAGCTGGAGGAGCACTATCGCAAGCGGACCGTGCTGGGGGTCAGCGTGCTCCCGCGGGACATCGCCCAGGCTGTGCTGCACTTCTCCTCGCCGGCCCGCTCGGGCAAGAGCACGGGCAACATCCTCAACGTCGACGGCGGGGTGGCGGCGGCGTTTCCGCGATGACTGGATACTTGCTCTCGTGAGGATCGCGTTGTTCATCACCTGCCTGGCGGACACCGTGTTCCCGGAAGCCGGGCGGGCGACGGTGGCGGTCCTGGAGCGTCTCGGCCACACCGTGGTCTTCCCGGAGGGCCAGACGTGCTGCGGGCAGATGCACGTCAACTCGGGCTATGCGGACGATGCGTTCCCGCTCCTGCGGCGGTTCGTCGCCGCGTTCGGCGACGGCGGATTCGATGCGATCGTGGCGCCGTCGGGATCGTGCGTGGCGATGATCCGCCATCACTATCCCCGGCTCGCCGCCGAGTCCGGCGACGCGGAGCTCGCTCGCGCGGTGGCGGCGGTCGCCCCGCGCGTGTTCGAGCTCTCGGAGTTCATCGTCGGCGAGCTCGGGATCGAGGATGTCGGCGCCTACTATCCGCACCGCGTCGTCTATCACCCGAGCTGTCACGGGTTGCGGATGCTGCGCGTCGGGGATGCGCCGCTGCGGCTGCTCGGTCAGGTTCGCGGGATCGAGCTGCAGGCCCTGACCGAGGCGGAGACGTGCTGCGGGTTCGGCGGGACGTTCGCGGTCAAGAACCCCGACGTGTCGGCGGCGATGCTGACCGACAAGCTGAGTGCCATCCTGCAGACCGGCGCTGAGGTGTGCACGGCGCTGGACTCCTCGTGCCTGATGCATATCGGTGGCGGCCTGCGTCGCCTGCGCACCGGGGTGCGCACGGCGCACCTCGCCGAGATCCTGGCCGCCACGGAGGCGGTGTGAGCGCCGACGGCTTTCCCGCCGCCGCCCGAGTGGCGCTCGGCGACACGCAGCTGCGGCGCAACCTCCACGTGGCGACGCACACGATCCGCGAGAAGCGCGCCCGGGTGACGGCCGAGCTCGAGGACTGGCAGCAGCTGCGCGAGGCCGGCCGCCGGATCAAGCACCACGCCGTCCGTCATCTCGACCGCCACCTCGAGGACCTGGAGGCGTCGGTCGCCCGGGCCGGCGGCCAGGTCCATTGGGCGTCGGACGCCGCGGCGGCCAATCGCATCGTGGCCGAGCTCGTGCACGCCACCGGCGCGCGCTCGGTCGTCAAGGTCAAGTCGCTGGCCACCGACGAGATCGGGCTCAACGAGGGGCTCGCCGCGCGCGGGATCACCGCCCGTGAGACCGATCTCGCCGAGCTGATCAACCAGCTCGCCGGCGACACCTCCTCGCACATCCTCGTCCCGGCGATCCACCGCAATCGGGCCGAGATCCGGGAGCTGTTCCGGGAGCGCCTGCCCGACTGCGAGGATCTCGACGACTCCCCGGCGTCGCTCGCCTCGGCGGCGCGCCGCTATCTGCGCGCGGAGTTCATGGCCGCCCGGGTCGCTGTCAGCGGCGCGAACTTCGCCGTGGCCGAGACGGGCAGCGTCTGCGTCGTGGAATCGGAGGGCAACGGCCGCATGTGCACGACCCTGCCGCAGACCCTGATCACCGTGATGGGGATCGAGAAGGTCGTCCCGCGGCTGACCGACCTCGAGGTGATGCTCGCGCTCCTGCCCCGCTCCTCGACCGCGGAGCGGATGAACCCCTATACCTCGCTGTGGACCGGCGTGACCCCGGGTGACGGCCCGCAGGAGTTCCATCTCGTGCTGCTGGACGCCGGCCGGACCACCGTTCTCGCTGATCAGACCGGGCGTCAGGCGCTGCACTGCATCCGCTGCTCGGCCTGCCTGAACGTCTGCCCGGTCTATGAGCGCACGGGCGGACACGCCTACGGATCGGTGTACCCCGGGCCGATCGGCGCGATCCTCGCCCCGCAGCTCTCCGGCCTGAGCCGCCATCAGTCGCTGCCGTGGGCCTCGTCGCTGTGCGGCGCCTGTTACGACGTGTGCCCGGTCAAGATCGACATCCCGACCGTCCTCGTCCACCTGCGCGGGGAGATCACGCGGCGCGCCGAGCGCCGGCCGGCGTCGGCCGACACCGCCGAGGCCGTCGGCATGGGCGTCGTCGCGCGCGTGTTCGGGGACGAGCGCCGTTATCGCCGGGCGCAGCGCGTCGGCCGGGTGGCCGCGCGGGTCGTCGCCCGCCATCCCGCCCTGGGACGCCTGCTGCCCGGGCCGCTCGGCGCCTGGTCGGCGGTGCGGGATCTCCCGGCGCCGCCGGAGCAGAGCTTCCGGGACTGGTGGCGGGGCCGGAGCTCGGCATGAGCGATCGCGAGCTCATCCTCGCCCGGGTCCGCGCCGCGCTGGCTGACGTGCCGGGCGACGAGCCGGCGGCCTGGGACGCGGCCGCCGATGACGACCCTGCCGTCGCCTACCTTCGCGACCGCTCGCCGGCCGGCCCGGCGCTGACCGAGCTGTTCGCGCGGCGCTGCGCCGAATACCGCGCCACCGTCACCGGCTGCGCCGACGCGCCGCGGGCGATCGCCGGCACGGTCGCCGAGATCGCCCAGCGCCATGCGGTCACCGCGCTCGCCGTCGCCCCGGGGCTCGATCCCGAGTGGGTGCCGCGCGGCCCGTCGGTGCGCATCGACCAGCCGCCGCTGAGCGTCGCCGAGCTCGACCGCTGCGACGCCGTGCTGACCGGCTGCGCCCTGGCGATCGCGCTGACCGGCACGATCGTGCTCGACGCCGGCCCCGGTCAGGGACGCCGCGCGCTCAGCCTCATCCCCGATCTGCACGTCTGCGTGGTCCGGGCCCAGCAGATCGTGCCCGGTCTCCCGGCCGCGATCGACGCGCTGCGCGCCGGCGTGGGGGCGCGCCGGCCGCTGACCTTCATCTCCGGACCATCGGCCACCTCCGACATCGAACTGGTCCGGGTCGAGGGCGTCCACGGGCCGCGCCGCCTCGAGGTCGTGCTCGCCGCCGGCGAGGCGTGACCCGACCTCCTCGGCTGCAATCGGATCGGATACGGGCATTCGTCATGGCACGGAAACCACGAGTCAACGGCGAGCCGAAGCTGGCCGAGGCCCGGCGCACCGAGATCGTCGAGATGCTGCGGGTCAACGGCTCGGTGACGGTGGCCGAGCTGCAGGACCGCCTCGGCGTCTCGCCGATGACCGCGCGCCGGGACCTCGCCGAGATCGCCCGCCGCGGGCTCGCCCGCCGGACCCACGGCGGGGCGGTGATCCCGTCGATCGCCACCCACGAGGACTCCTTCGCCACCCGCCTGAGCACCGAGACCGAGGCCAAGAACGCGCTCGCCGCGGCCGCAGCCGACCTGCTCACCCCGCGCGACGCGGTCTTCCTTGACTCATCCACCACGAGCTACTTCGTCGCGCGCCGGGTGGTGGAGCTCGGACTCGAGGTCACGCTCATCACCAACAGCCTGCCGGTGATGGCGCTCATCTCGGCCCAGGCGCCGGCCAACGTCGAGCTCGTCGCCGTCGGCGGCCTGCTCCGGACGCTCACCCAGTCCTTCGTCGGCCCCGCGGCGGTCCGCACCGTCGAGGCTCACTTCCCGGATCGCGCCTTCATCAGCGTCCGAGCGCTGACCGACGACGGCGTGCTGACCGACGTCGATCCGCTCGAGGCCGAGGTCAAGCGCGGCATGATCGCCCAGGCCGGCGAGGCCGTGCTGCTGATCGACCGCTCCAAGCTGACGGTCCGCGGGCTCAACGCCATCGGGCCGCTGTCGGGCGTGTCGCTCGTCCTGGCCCACGGATTCCACGACGCCGAGCTGCGCCGGCTGCGCGCGCTCGACGCCGTCGTTCAGGTGGTTGAATAGGACGCCGCCGGCGGCGCGACCCCGGACGATCACATCTGATCGGCGCCCGCGTGCGATAATCGCATGACTTCAACAGCTTTTGTGCTGTTTGAGACTATGACGCCTCTCCGCTCATACATCGTCTGCTCGACGCAGCGCAGCGGCAGCACGTATCTGTGCGAGCTGCTGGACTCGACGGGCGTGGCCGGATGCCCGCAGGAGTACTTCGAGGCGCGGGCCGAGACGGGCCTGCCGCCCCATCCGGGCTTCTTCCTGGCCGGGCTGAAGCGGACCGGAGCCGGCATCCGTGACGACCTGCGCCCGACCGACGGACCGGCCTATTCCGACCTGAGGAGCGTCAAGGATTGGGAGGCCCATCTCGAGCGGACGTTTCGCATCGGCACGACCGACAACGGCGTCTTCGGGACCAAGCTCATGTGGAATCAGCTGCCCGACGTCGAGCAGCACGCGGCGGCCGTCCCGGAGTTCGCCGGCCTGACCGGAATCGAGCTCCTGGAGCACCTGTTCGACATGCCGCGCTACGTCTGGATGCGCCGGCGAGACCGCGTGCGCCAGGCGATCAGCCTCTGGCGCGCGCTGCAGACCCGGACCTGGCGGCTCGAGCATCCCGACGCCGACGGGACCAAGCCGGAGCTGTTCTACAGCTTTGAGGGGATCGAGCATCTCCGCCGGCGGCTGAGCGTCGACGACGATGCCTGGGGGCGCTTCTTCGAGTTTCACGGCGTGCCGTATCTGGAGCTGTTCTACGAAGAGGACGTCGAGCCCGATCCCGCCGGCGCCGTGGCGCGCGTGCTGGAGTTCATCGGGATCGAGGTGCCGGCCGGCTGGACGCCGCGCGCCCGGATGGTGCGGCAGTCCGATGGGCTCAGCGATGAATGGCACGCCGCCTATCATCGAGCCCTCGCCGATGCCGCCGGCGCCGGGGCGCCGGCATGAGCGCCGGCCCGCGCGCCTCGACACTGCGCGCCACCGGCTCCGGCCGCCTGACGCATCTCCAGCGCCTGGAGGCGGAGTCGATCCAGATCATGCGCGAGACGGTGGCCGAGGCCGAGAACCCGGTCATGCTGTACTCGATCGGCAAGGACAGCTCGGTCATGTTGCACGTCGCGATGAAGGCGTTCTATCCATCGCTGCCGCCCTTTCCGCTGCTGCACGTCGACACCACCTGGAAGTTCCAGGCGATGTACGCGTTCCGCGCCGAGGTCGCCGATCGCTCCGGCCTCGAGGTGATCGTCCACCAGAACCCGGACTGCGTCGCCCAGGGCATCAACCCGTTCACCCATGGCTCGGCGGTCCACACCGACATGTGGAAGACCGTCGGTCTCAAGCAGGCCCTTGACCTGTACAAGTTCGACGCGGCCTTCGGCGGGGCGCGGCGTGACGAGGAGAAGTCACGGGCCAAGGAGCGCGTGTTCTCGCTGCGCTCGGCGACGCACCGGTGGGATCCCAAGCTCCAGCGCCCGGAGCTGTGGCGGCTCTACAACGCCCGCAAGCATCCCGGCGAGAGCATCCGCGTGTTCCCGCTCTCCAACTGGACCGAGCTCGACGTCTGGCAGTACATCTACCTGGAGCAGATTCCGATCGTGCCGTTGTACTTCGCCGCCCCCCGCCCGGTCGTCGAGCGGGACGGAGCGCTGATCATGGTCGACGACGACCGGATGCCGCTGGCCGAGGGCGAGGTTCCGCATGAGCGCAGCGTGCGCTTTCGCACCCTGGGCTGCTATCCGCTGACCGGGGCGATCGAGTCGACCGCGTCGACGCTCACCGAGATCATCCAGGAGATGCTGCTGACGACCACGTCGGAGCGCCAGGGACGCGTGATCGACCACGATTCGACCGGGTCGATGGAGAAGAAGAAGCAGGAGGGGTACTTCTGATGGCCCACGTGACGACGATGGTGGCGCAGGACATCGAGGGCTATCTCGAGGCTCACGAGCACAAGACGCTGTTGCGCTTCATCACCTGCGGCTCGGTCGACGACGGCAAGAGCACGCTGATCGGCCGGCTGCTGTACGAGTCCCATCTCATCTTCGACGATCACCTCTCCGCGCTCGAGGCCGACTCGGCCAAGGTCGGGACGCAGGGCGGCGACCTCGATTTCGCGTTGCTCGTCGACGGGCTGGCCGCCGAGCGCGAGCAGGGGATCACGATCGACGTCGCCTATCGCTTCTTCTCGACCGAGGCCCGCAAGTTCATCGTCGCCGACACCCCGGGCCACGAGCAGTACACCCGCAACATGGTCACCGGCGCCTCGACGGCCGACGTCGCGGTCATCCTGATCGATGCGCGCAAGGGCGTGCTGACCCAGACGCGCCGACACTCCTATCTGGTCAAGCTGCTCGGCATCCGCAAGATCGCCGTCGCGATCAACAAGCTCGACATCGTCGGCTACTCCCGCGAGCGGTTCGACGCGATCGAGGCCGACTACCGGGCGTTCGCCGCCGAGATCGGGCTGACCGACATCACCTGCATCCCGATGAGCGCCCTGCGCGGCGACAACATCACCACGGCGAGCGAGAACACGCCGTGGTACGAGGGCCCGTCGCTGATCGGCTATCTCGAGACGGTCGAACTCGACGATCACGTCGAGCGCTCGCCGTTCCGGATGCCGGTCCAATGGGTCAACCGCCCCGATCTCGACTTCCGCGGATTCTCCGGCGCGATCGTCGGCGGGGCGATCGCGCCCGGCGACCGCGTGCGCGTCCTCCCGGGTGGCCGCCAGAGCACCGTCGCGCGGATCGTCACCCAGGACGGCGATCTGCAGCGCGCGGTGGCCGGGCAGTCGATCACGCTCACCCTCGCCGACGAGATCGACATCAGCCGTGGCGACGTCATCGCCGCCGCCGGCTCGCCCCCCGGGGTCGCCGATCAGTTCGAAGCCGACGTCGTCTGGATGTCGGAGGACGCGATGATCCCGGGCCGTCACTATCTGCTCAAGCTCGGGACGCGCACCGTCGGGGCGACGCTCGCGCCGCCGAAGTACCGGGTCAACGTCAATTCGCTGGAGCACATCGCCGCGCGGACCCTCGAGCTCAACGAGATCGGCGTCTGCACCGTCACGCTGGACCAGGCGATCCCGTTCGACCCCTACGCCGAGAACCGTGACATGGGCGGCTTCATCCTCATCGACCGTCAGGCGAACACGACGATCGCCGCCGGGATGCTGCACTTCGCGCTGCGCCGCTCCCAGAACGTGCACTGGCAGGCCGTCGAGGTCGACAAGCACGCCCGCGCGGCGACCAACCATCACCGGCCGGGCATCGTGTGGTTCACCGGCCTCTCGGGCGCCGGGAAGTCATCGATCGCGAACCTCGTCGAGAAGCGGCTGCACACCTCGGGCATCAGGACATATCTCCTCGACGGGGACAACGTGCGACATGGCCTCAACAAGGATCTGGGGTTCACCGACGCCGACCGGATCGAGAACATGCGCCGCGTCGGCGAGGTCGCTCGGCTGATGGTCGACGCCGGTCTCGTCGTTCTCGTCTCGTTCATCTCGCCCTTCCGTGAGGAGCGCGACACGATCCGCGCGATGGTGCAGGACGGCGAGTTCTGCGAGGTGTTCGTCGACACCCCGTTCGAGGTCGCCGAGCAGCGTGACGTCAAGGGCCTGTACGCCAAGGCCCGGCGGGGCGAGCTGAAGAACTTCACGGGGATCGACTCGCCCTACGAGCCCCCGCTGTCGCCGGAGATCCGGATCGACACGCTGGCGCTCTCCCCGGAGGCGGCGGCCGAGCTGATCGTCGAGCAGTTGCGCCAGATGCAGATCGTGCCCTGAGGACGGCCCCGCAGGGCGGCGGTCAGCGGCGGGCGAACAGCGGCCCGTGCGTCAGCCGGGGCAGGACGTGGCGGGCGAACAGGTCACCCTCGGCGGCGTGCGGATAGCCGGAGAGGATGAACGACTCCATCCCCAGATCCATGTACGCGCACAGCTTGGCCAGCACCTGATCGGGATCGCCGACGAGCGCGGCGCCGGCCCCGGAGCGCGCCCGGCCGATCCCGGTCCACAGTCCCGGCTCGGCGTAGCCGTCGTCGTCGGCGTGGTCGCGCAGCTCGGTCTGGCGGCGGTTGCCGGCCGAGGTCGTGTCGAGCGAGCGGGCGCGGATCGACTCGCCGGTCCGGTCGTCAAGCCGTGACAGCAGCCGGCGCGCCGCGTCCCGGGCCTCGGCCTCGGTCTCCCGCACGATGACGTGAGCGCGGTAGCCGAAGCGCAGGCGCCGGCCGTGGCGGGCCGCGCGCCGGCGCAGGTCCTCGATCGTGGCGGTCACCCCGGCGAGCGTGTCCGGCCACATCAGGAACACGTCGGCGGCCTGGGCCGCCACCTCCCGGGCGGCGTCGGACAGACCGCCGAAGTAGAACGGCGGGCAGCCGCCGACCGGGCGCAACCGCGGCGGGTCGAGCGTCAGGTCGACGTGATCGCCGTGGACGTCGGCCGGCCGGCCGTTCAGCAGCTCCCGCAGCACCTGCATGATCTCCAGCGTGCGCCGATAGCGCGCCCCGGAGGCCAGCGACTCGCCCGGAAGCGGCGAGGAGATGATGTTGACGGTCAGGCGACCGCCGAGAATCTGATCGACCGTCGCGAGCTGGCGCGCCAGCTGCGGGGGCCACATCTCGCCCATCCGGACGGCGAGCAGCAGCTGCATCCGCCGCAGGAACGGGGCGATCGCCGCGGCGAAGGCGACCGAATCGATCCCGAGCGCGTAGCCGGAGGGCAGCAGCAGATTGTCAAAACCGCCGGCCTCGGCGCCGAGCGCGATGTCACGGCAGTGCTCCCAGCTGGAGATCAGCCCGGGCTCGGGGACTCCGAGGAACTCGTAGTCGTCGTCGCACAGGGCCGAGAACCACGAGACCTCGCACCGCGCGGCACGCCCGGTGTCGGCCCCGCCGCCGGCCGCCGGCGCTTCACTCATGCCAGAGAGGATACGAGCGGAGGCGCTCGTCGACGCCGGCGTTCCGGTGAGCGGAGGTGTACTGGTTAGGACGGCCGGATCGTCGGGCGCAGGACGCGAGCGGCCGCGGCGAGTGCCCGGGCGACGCGGTGCGGTCTGCGCCTGACGGTGTGACCCATGTGGCGGCGCAGGTCCGACCGATGGGATTCCTCGACGATCTGCTGCAGATATGGGCTGGGGAACATCGCCGTTTTCTCCTTGTTGGTCTCACCCCTGTGATCGGCGGCGCGCGCCGCGCATTGAGCCGTGCCGTGCCGGTTCGGCGCAAGGGCGACCGCGCGCAGCGGGCGATCATCCGGGTCGCGGCCGATCACGCGGAGAGCTCGCGGGCGATTGCGGTGACGAACAGGCGACCCTCGAGGGTGACCTCGACGCGGCCGTCGGCGACCACGACGCGGCCGCGGTCGGCCTCGCGCTCGGCCGCGCGGACTCCCGCCGGGCGCAGCGCCGAGAGGGGAAGGCCGCCGCGCAGTCGCAGGCCGAGCATGACCGCCTCCAGCAGGCGCTGCTCGGCGGTCAGGACCTCCCGGCCGGCGACCGGGGAACGCCCGGCGCTCAATCGCCGCGCGTAATCGGCGGGGCGCCGGACGTTCCACCAGCGCACGCCGCCGACGTGTGAGTGCGCTCCGGGACCGATCCCCCACCAGTCAGATGAGCGCCAGTAGCCGATGTTGTGCCGGCAGCGCGCCTGCTCGCCACGCGCCCAGGACGACAGCTCGTACCAGTCAAACCCGGCGGCGAGCAGGCGTTCGTCGGCGCGCCGGAAGCGCCGCGCCTGGTCGCCGTCGTCGGGAGCGCGCATGACGCCGCGCCGGATCGCCGCCGCCAGGGCGGTCCCGCGCTCGACCGTCAGGGCGTACGCCGACACGTGATCGGGCTCGCCGGACAGCGCGACGTCGAGCGTTCGCTCCCAATCGGCGTCGGTCTCTCCCGGGGTGCCGTAGATGAGATCGAGCGACACATGCTGGAATCCCGCCTCCCGGGCCTGCAGCGCGGCGGCGACCGCCCGGCCCGGAGTGTGGACCCGGTCAAGCGCGCGAAGCACGTGGGGGGCCGCGGACTGCATGCCGAGCGACACGCGCGTGACGCCGCCGCGCCGCAGCGCCCGGAGCATCCCGGCGTCGACCGATTCGGGGTTGGCCTCGGTCGTGATCTCGGCATCCGCGGCGAGCCCGATCGTGTCGGCGACCCCGGCCAGCAGCTCCAGCAGGGCGTCGACGCCGAGCAGCGTCGGCGTTCCGCCGCCGATGAACACCGTTGTGGCCGGGCGCTCGCCGAGCGCGGCGCGCGCCCGCGCCAGCTCCAGCAGCGCGGATCCGACGAACGTGTGCTGCTGTCCGCGCCCCTCTGGAACGTAGGTGTTGAAGTCGCAGTAGCCGCACCGCGTCGTGCAGAACGGAACGTGGATGTAGACGCCCAGGGGTGGCTCGCGTTCGCCCATCCGACAATCATGCGCGGTCGGGGGAGACCGCGGCCGGACCGAGGGCCGCGCACAGGCGGGCGATCGCCGTCGTGAAGGCATGGGCCGGCGGCCGGGCGTAGCCGACGACGAGCGCGGGATCACGCCGTGCCGGCCCGAGCGCGAAGTGGCGCAGGCCGAGCACCCGGACGCCGCGCGCGTCCGCCCGGGCCACGGCCTCGGCCTCGGACAGCCCGGCGGGCAGGCGCACGACGGCGTGAAGTCCGGCCGCCACGCCGGTGATCGCGCAGTCCGGGGCGTCGCGGCGCAGCGCTGCGAGGAGATGGTCGCGCCGGCGCCGGTACTCGAGCCGGCAGCGGCGGACATGGCGGTCATAGGCGCCGGAGGCGATGAGCTGGGCGAGCGTGAGCTGCTCCAGCGTGCTCGTGTGGGCGCCGGGCGCTGAGGTCACGGAGGTCAGCTCGCCGATGAGTTGCTCGGGCACCATGAGCCAGGCCAGCCGCAGGCCGGGAGTCAGGGTCTTGCTCGCGGTCCCGGCGTAGACGACGTGCTCGGGGGCGAGCGCCTGCAGCGCGCCGATCGCCTGGCGGTCGTAGCGGAACTCGCCGTCATAGTCGTCCTCGATGACCAGCCCGCCGCTGCCGGCCGCCCAGCGCACGACCTCGGCGCGCCGCTCCGGGGCGAGGACCGCGCCGAGCGGGAACTGATGGGCCGGGGTCAGCAGCAGCGCGCCGGCGCCGGCCGGAGCCTGACTGATCACCGCGCCGCGCTCGTCGACGGGGACGGTCTGTGCGGCCAGCCGGTGGCGCGCGATCGTCTCCGGATTGGGGGTGAGCCCGTACTCCTCGGTGACCACGGTGCACACCCCGCGGCGGGCCAGCGCTTCGCAGAGCAGATCGAGCGCTTGGGCGAAGCCCGCGCAGATGACGATCCGATCGGGATCGGCGAGCACGCCGCGCGCCCGTCCGAGATAGCCGGCCAGCGCCGCTCGGAGCTCTGGGCGACCGCGTTGATCGCCGTATCCGAGCGCGTCGTCGGGTGCCGCCGCCAGCGCGCGGCGGGCGGCCGACAGCCACTGCGCGCGCGGAAACGCCGACAGATCAGGCGAGCCGACCGAGAGATCGAAGCGGCTGGGGGCGACGGCCGGCGCCGGCGCGTGCCGTGCCCGGCTCACGGCCGGTGATCGCTCGGCGACGTAGGTCCCGGAGCCGACCCGGGCGGTCAGCCAGCCCTCCGCCGTCAGCTGGGCATAGACCTCGGCGACGGTGTTGCGCGCCACTCCGAGGTCGCTCGCGAGCGTCCGCGAGGAGGGCAGCCGCATCCCCGGGCGCAGTCGGCCATTCTGGATCGCGTCGCGCAATCCGCGTTCCAGCCCCTGCCGGAGCCGCGTGCCGGACAGCACGACGTGGAGATCGACACCACAAATGGCCCATGTTCTCGGCATGGATATGGACCTTATCGCTGGGCCGAATGAGGGCTAGCGTGTCTGTCATGAACACCACCACCACCGACATCCCGGTCCGGCTGGATTTCGAGTCACACGCCCGCGCCTTCGCCGCCGCTCTGAACCGGCTTGACCAGGCCGCCGTCACGGAGCTGGACGGCGTCCGGTTCGACCCCAGGCTCCGCGAGCTGGTGCGCATCCGCGCCTCCCAGATCAACGGCTGCGCCTACTGCGTCGACATGCACACCAAGGACGCCCGGATGCTCGGCGAGACCGAGCAGCGTCTGTACGGCGTGTCGGTCTGGGAGGAGACGCCGTACTTCTCCGCGCGCGAGCGCGCGGCTCTCGCCCTGACCGAGACGGTCACGCGGCTTGCCGCCGACCACGTTCCCGCCGCGGCCTACGAGGCTGCCGCCGAGCATTTCGGCGCCGACGAGATGGCGGCGCTGATCTCGCTGATCGTCGCCATCAATGCCTGGAACACGATCGCGGTGACCACGCGGGCCTGGCTCCCCGGATCCTACGAGCCGTGACCGCGGTCACGGGTTGGGAGTGATTCAGCGGGTAGCTCCCCGGGAGATCACCGATCGAAAGGAGAGCACATGGCTGACAACCGCGGAGTCGCCTATCTGGGAGCCGGGAAGGTGGAGGTGCAGAACATCGACTATCCCGGCTGGGAGATCGCCGACGGGCCGGGAGTGCCGTCGGAGAGCGTCGGTCGCAAGCTGCCGCACGGCGCGATCCTCCGGCTCGTGTCGACGAACATCTGCGGATCGGATCAGCACATGGTCCGCGGGCGCACGACCGCTCCGGAGGGCCTGATCCTCGGCCACGAGATCACCGGCGAGGTTGTCGAGACCGGGCCGGGCGTCGAGTTCATCAAGGAGGGCGATCTCGTCTCGGCGCCGTTCAACATCTCCTGCGGCCGCTGTCGCAACTGCAAGGAGCGCAACACCGGCGTCTGCCTGAACGTCAACCCGGCGCAGCCCGGCGGGGCCTACGGCTACGTCGACATGGGCGGCTGGATCGGTGGACAGGCCGAGTACGTGATGGTGCCCTACGCCGACTGGAACCTGCTCACGTTCCCCGACAAGGAGCAGGCGCTGGAGAAGATCCTCGATCTGACGATGCTGTCCGACATCTTCCCGACCGGCTACCACGGCTGCGTGTCGGCGGGCGTCGGCACCGGCGCCACGGTGTACGTCGCCGGCGCCGGACCCGTCGGACTGGCCGCCGCCCATTCGGCACAGCTGCTCGGCGCCGCCGTGGTGATCGTCGGCGACGCCGTCGGCGAGCGCCTGGACCAGGCGCGGTCGTTCGGCTGCGAGACCGTCGACGTCGGCAACGGCGCGTCGATCGCCGACCAGATCGAGCAGATCCTCGGCGTTCCGGAGGTCGACTGCGCCGTCGATGCCGTCGGCTTCGAGGCCAAGGGGCACGGCGGCGAGGAGCAGCCCGCGATCGTGCTCAACTCGCTGATGGAGATCACGCGCGCGGCCGGCAAGCTCGGCATCCCGGGCCTCTACGTCGTCGAGGATCCGGGCGCCGACTCCGAGGAGGCCAGGCAGGGAACGCTGTCGATGCAACTCGGTGTCGGCTGGGCGAAGTCGCTCAGCTTCGTGACCGGGCAGGCGCCGGTGATGAAGTATCACCGCGAGCTGATGAACGCGATCCTCAACGATCGCTGCCAGATCGCTAAGGCCGTCAACGCGACCGTGATCACGCTTGACGATGCTCCCGACGGTTACCGGGCCTTTGACCAGGGAGCGGCCAAGAAGTTCGTCATCGACCCGCACGGCATGGTCGCCAAGGCCGCGTAGACGCCGTCGCCTGAGGCCGCCGGGGCGGTGCCAGGCTGCCCCGCCCTGGCGACGTCGGCGAAGTCTGCCAACTGCGCACGAACGGCGATCGGCTCCTGCGGATTGGCGCTCTCCGCTCCCATTCGCGGCATTGTGATCGGTCGGCTCAGCGAGACATGGGCGCCGGCAGGTCCCGGCGGCCGGCCGGCGCGCCCGGATCTGAGTGGTGTGACCGGCCCGTCACCGAGTGACGTCTATAACCGACTCCGCGGCAGGACCTGAGTCGCAGGTCAGCCCAGCGCGTATGTCTCGATATCGTGGTCGAGCGCACCTTCAGACTCGTAGGGACCGATGTTGATGTGCGTGTGCCGGCCGTTCGCGGCGATGTAGATCGTGGTGGGCGTGCCCTCGAGTCCGCCGGCGAGTAATGCGTCCATCGATTGCGGGGTCGTCTCATAGCTCGGGTAGCTCACAGGATGCTGGTGCAGGAACTCCTGTCCGCTCGGGCTCGGGTCGTCGGTGTCCGAGCCCAGGAACGCGACCCGGCGTCCGAAATCCGCGGAGGCCTCGGCGAAGAGGTGAAATTCCGACTGGCACGGCTCGCACCACGAGCCCCAGACGTTGAGGACGATCGGATAGCCCCGCAGCGCGCTGATCCGCGCGTCGAGCGCGCGCTGACCGCCCGTGAGCACCTCGCTCGCCTGCTCGTGCAATGCGGCCAGCGGCGCGGGCGAGCCGGCCAACCGGCGCGCGATCGCCGCCGGTGTCGTCTGACCGGCACTGTGGGACAGTGCGCCGCGGACATCGCCGACGAGGGCGCTCACCGAGGGCCAACCGGCCGTGTAGACCTCCTGATACCAGACGACGCGGCCGGCGGCGTCGGTCAGCACGAACCACGGCTCGCCTTCCACCCCGTAGCCGTCCGCGACCCGGCCGGTGGTATCGATCGCGACCGGATAGTCAACACTGGCCGGGAGGCTGCGCAGGAGCTCCGGCAGTTGCCGCGGTGAGGGTTCCACGCTGCCTTCGTCGATCGCGATGACGCGAGGTAAGCCATCGACGCGGGCGAGTCGCTCGTAACGGTTCAGGCTGTCAAGGTCGGCGGCCAGCGGTGTGGTCTGCCGATCCCAGCTGGCGAAGAACAGGAAGAGATGGCCGCGACCGGGCCCGAGCGTGATCGTCCCGCCGCTCGCCCGCGGCAGCGACACCGTCGTCGTCGGGGCCGTGCCGGTCACCTCGGCATAGCTGTAGTGCGTCTTCACGCGTGGGTGAGAGGAGAGAAGCCGCGATGCCTCCTGAGCCAGCAGCTGCCCGAGCTGCGGAATCGCGCCGTAGGACCCCTGGGTGGTGTACAGCGTTCGCTGCCGGCCCTGCGGGTCGATCACGAACGTCGCGGCGACGTGATCGATCAGGCTGCTCACGCTCCCGGCCTTCTCCTCGAGCTTGTATTCGTTGAGCCCGTACGCCGTCCAGACCCGGTTGAGTTGCGCCAGCGAGCCGGTCAGGAAGTGCCACTGACCGCTCATCCCATGCAGCTCGGTGTAGTTGAGCACGTCGTCGACCTGGGTCGAGCGCCAGTTGGCGTTGACCGCGAGGAGGACCACTTGGCGGCCGGCTGGTCCGAGCGCACGCTTGGCATCGAGCATCGCGGTCGTCGTCATCGGGCAGATCGTCTGACATTCCGCGTCGATGAACGACAGGATCACGACCTTGCCGCGATACTGGCTGAGGCTGACGGGCTGCCCGGTTTCATCGACGAGCCTGAAGTTCGGCGCCGGCTTCAGCGGAAGGGTGGAGCCGGGATCGACGTCGGGGTTGTCGGCGAGCGTGCCGGACACGGTCGCGCCGCCGTGCAGCTGAAGGATCCCCGCCAGCACCGCGATCGCCAGCACCGGGATGCCGATCGTCACGCCCACGGTCAGACGCGGGCTGCGCGCGCCCCCACCGGCGGCCAGACGCCGGCGCACGATCCGCAGCCGGTCTCGACGGCGGCCGGCGACGGCGAGCGAGAATCCACCCGCCACCACGACGCCGAGTGCGAGCGCGACGACCCAGTCGCTGACGCCGTCGCCGTTCACGGACGGCGTTGACGCGAGAGGCGCCGCGCCTGCGGTCCCGGCGTCCGCCGCCGGCGGCGGCGATCTGACGGCAGCGGCTGACCCGGCATGCGCCTGCGCGGCGGCGAGAGCGGCCGCCGAGATCCCGGCGCCCCGCTCCAGCCGGGCGACCGCCGCTTGCGTCGCCGCCGTCAACGCGGCCGGCCCGGCGCCCGCCGGCGCCCGCACGCCGGTCAACGCGGCATAGCCCGCTGCGGCCGAATGGCCGTGGCGGTAGAAGCCGAACCCGTTAGGCATCACCACCAGCAGGCGCCCCGGATAGACCAACGACAGCTCGCTACCGAGGTAGGCGGCGTACCCCTGAGGCTGACGCCACAAGCTCGTGACCGCACCGAGATCATCACGATGGGCGATGATCGCCACTCGCACGGGGACACCCACCGCCGCGGTGGCATCCAGCAGCCGCCCCAGCGCAAGCTCTTGCCCGACCGTGATCCCGGAATCGGTGCCGTAGAACAGGTTCTGGTCCAACAGGACATCGCTGCCCGGATCGCCGTCGGCCCGCGCGGCGATCGGCATCAGCAACAGCAGCAGCACCAGCAGCGACACCGCGCCCGTCACACCGGCCGGCGTCACGAGACGACGCACGCCGTCGGCGAGGGTCGCCATCACCGCACGCTTCCGGCCGCCGCCCGTCGCCGGTCGGCAAGCGCGCTCGCCTCGCTCTCGTCACCGAGCCAGCGATACAGCCCGAAGAACACGTAGATCACGGTCGAGAGCGATCCGAGCACGAGCATCACGCCGGCCGCCAGCTGCTGGTCGACCAGCGCCGAGATGCCGCCGGGGCGGTCGAGGATGTGGGCGTAGACGGAATACAGCGGCGTCGGCGAGAAGGCCAGAACGAGCGAGATGACCCAGCCGGTGAGGTTGGCCGCGGTCATATAGTAGACGCGGTTGATCGGCGACAGGCGCCGTCGCAGCGGTTGCGAGGGGAGCACCTGGGACCAGAGCAGGATCCCCACCGACAGGAAGTCGATGTGCTCCAGGACATGGATCCACAGGTGCTCGAGCGTGAGGTCGTAGAACACCGGGATGTGCCAGCCGATGACGCTGACCGCGAAGGCCACCCAGGCGCCACGCGGCGAACCCAGCACCCGCCCGATGGCCCGCAGCGGAGCGGCCCGCTTCGACCGTTTCATCCCGCGCGCGACGCTCCGGCGGAAGTCAAGCGGCAGCGGTCGCCAGATCGACATCCACGGCGCGCCGAGGACGATCAGCGGCGCGGCGACCGACAGCAGCAGGACATGCTGGACCATGTGGACCCAGAACAGCCGCGCGGCGTAGGAGTCGACCGGGCCGGTCAGCGCGACGAGGATGACGACGAGCGCGCAGTAGAACGACGTCGCCCGCCAGCGGGCGCGCCGGTTCCGGGGTCGGCCGGTCAGCGCAACGGCTTGACGCTCGCCGATGACGTGCAGCGCGGCGGCGATCGCCACCAGCAGGATCGGGAGCTCACCGATGAACCTCTGGAACACGACCGCGTGCCCGGGGCGTCAGCTGTTGCGCGAACGGCGCAGCCAGAACACCCACAGCGGCAGGACGACGAACACGAGCACCAGTGGGAAGGCGAGCGTCAGTGGTCCGGCCGATCCGGTGGCGTCGACGCGGGCGAGGACGAGAATCGAGGCGAGGATCATTTGACCAGGTAGAGGAGGACGTAGGAGATGAGCTCGATCGCCGCCATCGTGTACAGGAACACCTGGCAGGCGTTCGCCGAGGGCGCCAGCAGTTCGCTGCCTGCGGTCCCCAGGCTCGCCGACGCCTGGGGCTGGCGCAGCGATTGGGCCACCAGCGTCTCGACCCAGTAGACGGCGCCGAGCCAGAAGAGGAGCTGGACGGTCGTCCACCCCCAGAACACCGATGCCCACCCGCCGTCGGCGGTCTTGAAGGTGATCGTGGCGTACTCGAGCCCCTGGGCGACGACGACGAGGATTCCGCACCCGAGGGCGAAGAGGCTGGCGCCGCGCCACCGGGGCTCGGTGCCGTCGGCCAGGTGCCGCCGCGCGACGTCAAAGGCGATCGCGCTCAGGAACACCAGTACGACGACCGCGACGCCCCAGCTCTGGACGGGAACGACGTTCTTCGGGCGCCACAGTCCGTTGGAGTTCACCTCACGCAGGTAGAAGAACCCGAACAGGAACGCCATGAACACGAACGCCGTGCCGCTGGCGACCAGGCGCACGCCGATGCTGAGGTTGCCCGAGATCTGGCGGATGTCATCGGCGCGGGCACCCTCGGGATCGGCGTGGATACCGAGGCCGGCGCCGAGCTCCGCGGGGTCGGTGGCGGACGAGCTCATGCTCCGACCTTCGGTCGCTCGGAGGGCCGCAGATCGGCGACCGGAACCGCGTCCGGGACGCCGTACTCATAGGGCGACCCGGTGACGAGCGGGATCTCCTCGAAGTTGTAGACCGGCACCGGGGACGGCAGCTGCCACTCCAGCGACAGCGAGTGCCAAGGATTCGAAACCTCTGTCTCGCGCTTGAAGACGAGCGACCAGACGAGGTTGACGAGCAGGATCACCATCGAGGCGCCGAGACAGAAGGCGCTGACCGAGACGAAGACATTGAGCGCGTGCAGGCTGGGGTCATAGCTCGAGACCCGGCGGGGCATTCCGAGCAGTCCGGCGGCGAACAGCGGGAAGAACGTCGTGTTGAAGAAGATGAACATGGTCCAGAAGTGGAGCTTGCCGAGCTTCTCCGACAGCTTGAGCCCGGTCATCTTCGGCAGCCAGTAGTACAAACCGGCCATCAGCGCGAAGACGAGGCCGCCCATGATCGTGTAATGGAAGTGGGCCATGACGAAGTAGCTGCCGTGGGTCGTGACGTCACTCGGGACGTCGGACAGGAATACGCCGGACAGGCCGCCGATGAGGAAGTTGAAGAAGAACGCCAGGGCGAACAGCATCGGCACCGTGAAGCGGATCTTGGCCTTCCACAGGGTGCCCATCGCGTTGAGGAAGATGAGGCCGGTGGGGATCGAGATCAGCTCGGTGGTGAACATGTAGAACGGCCGCAGGTTGGCATTGATGCCACTGACGAACAGGTGGTGCTGCCACACCATGAAGCTCATCAGCGCGACGCCGAACATCCCTGACACCGCCAGGCGGTATCCCCACAGAGGCTTGCGCGCGAACACCGGCAGGATCTCCAGCACGATGCCGAACCCGGGCAGCGCCAGGATGTAGACCTCGGGATGACCGAAGAACCAGAAGAGGTTCTGCCACAGGAACGGACTGCCGCCCTGGCTGGCCAGGAAGAACGAGGTGTCGACGGTGCGGTCGAAGCCGACCATGATGATCGCCGTCAGCAGCACGGGGGCGGCGAGGACGGCCAGTATCGACGTCGTCGTCAGTCCCCAGACGAAGATCGGGATGCGGTTCCAGGTCATCCCCGGCGCGCGCATCGTGATGACCGTGGTCATGATGTTGACGCCGACGAGCGCGAGCGCGAGCCCGATCAGGGCGAACGAGAAGAGATAGGCGTCGATGCCGCCGCGGGCCTGGTCGGCGAGCGGCGCGTAGCCCGTCCAGCCGGTCGGGAAGCCGCCAAGGGCGATCGCCGACAGGAGCACGACGCCGGCGAGCACGGTCAGCCAGAGCGTCAGCGCCTCGATCCGCGGAAACGCCATCCGCCGGGAGCCGATCATCAGCGGCAGCAGATAGTTGCCCAGCGGCCCGAGCACGCCGGCCGACATCATCATCAGCATCATCGTGCCGTGCAGGCCGACGAGCGTCAGGTAATTACCGGAGTTGATGACGGTGGCGTTGTCACTGGTCAGCTCGCCGCGGATCATCATCGCGTTCAGTCCAGCGACGAAGAAGAAGAACAGCACGGCGACGAGATACTGGATCCCGACCACCTTGTGATCGGTGCACAGACGGAAGTAACGCCACACGCCGTGCTCCTCGCGCTCGCGCAGCGTGGCGGGCCGGCCCATCATCCGCCACAGCGGATAGCTGAAGAATCCCAGCCCCCCCAGCCAGCCGAGCGTCGCGAAGATCATCCCCAGGAAGATCGCCACGTCGTTCTGGTCGGTCTCGGTCTGAGCGAGGATGTTGACCGTGATCTTGACGCCGATCCAGTGACCGAGGGCGTAGCCGGCGATCCCGCCGACGGTCGCCCACAGCATGTTGAAGCCGAGGAGCTGACTCCCGAGCGATCGCTTCTGCGTCGCCCCGGGCGCGGACAGGGTGGCGTCGTGCGCTTCCATTTAGCCCCTTCGAATCGGCTGCGGATAGTAGATCAGGCTGTAGGGCGGCAGCTGCTTGGTGATCGCCGCGTACTGCGTCTGGCGGGCGGCGATCCAAGACGCGAACTGGGCCTTGGTGACGACCCTGCCGTAGCTGTTCATGTGACCGTGCCAGAGGCCGCACAGCTCCGCGCACCGAACCTGAAAGCTGCCGGTGCTGTTGGCGTTCAGGAAGGCGATGTTGTCCGCCCCCGGGTCGGCATCGGCCTTGATGCCCAGCTCGTAGGCCCAGAAGCTGTGCACGACGTCGAGCGACGTCACGTGGAACTCCACCCACTGGTGCACGGGCAGATCAAGCGTGGCGGTCTCCACTCCGCCGTAGCTCGGATAGCGGAACGTCCACAGCCACTGCTGGCCGATCACCTGGATCTGAAGCGGATGGCTGCCGGCCGGCGGGGCGGAGAGCGGATTGGGCCCCTGGCCGCCGCCGGCGCCGTGCGAGCCGTTGTAGAGACCGACTGTCCCGTACGCCGCGAGGCCCAGCACGAGCACCGTCGTCACCGCCAGCCAGATGATCTGGATGCGGGGGTTGGCGGTGATCGGCGGGCCGTCGGTGATCGCCCCGCCGTCATGGCGCCAGACGGTCATGGCATAGCCGAAGTACACCCAGATGAGCCCGAAGATCGGGACCGTCAGCGTGATCAGGACGACGTTGACGTGGTGCTGATCCTCGGACTGGACGCTGCGGTCATACGGTGGGATATGCGGGCCGAGCACGAACAGCACGAGCGGGGCGACGATGAGGGTGAAGACCGCCCACAGGATGGCGATCCGGCGCCCATGGTTGGGCTCGCCTCCGCCGCCGGCGGGGGCGAGAGCAGCATCGGCGGCGCTCATGCGACCTCGAGCTCCCCGTCCATCCAGCCGATGGTCTGCATCGGGCCGCCGTTGCCGAGATAGAAGCCGGCGGCGCACGGAACGAAGCACTGCCAGCGGTAGGTCCCCTTCCCGGGCGACATGAACGAGAACGTGATCGTCTCGTGGGCGTCGCTCGTCGGGCAGGGAGCAGCGCCACAGACGTTCGTGGCGCTGTTGCTGATCCCCGCCAGGGGCACGTTGATGCCGAGATCGGGGATCGAGAAGGTATGCGAAGTCAGATTCGGGTTCAGGGTGCTGATCGGCTTACCGTTGAGGTCGATGATCCCGCCGGTGGTCCCGCGGACCTGGGCCATGAACGGATTGCGCAGGCCTGTCGCGCTGTCGTACTGATAGAGGGTGACCGTGACCATCGTGTGCGCCGGCACTCGGAAGATCGTCGTGTGATGCCAGTGGCCGTGGGCGTCCTGCGCCAGATAGCTGACCCAGTCGGGATCCGGCGCATGGCCGTAGGCCGGAACCGTCTGGAGCGTCAGGTGCGCGGTGCCGTGCTGAAGGGTCGCCGACAGCGCCGGGGGCGACACGAACAGGAAGTCGAAGAGATACAGCCCGATGAGCGCCAGCAGAGCTGCCAGTACGGCGCCTACAGCCATCAGCTTCCGCTTGGTTCCGTCCATGGATGGCGCTCTTCTACCAGATCCCGCTGCCCGAAGGCAAGCGTTCGGACACGGCCAAGAGTTGGAATCGGATTAGCGACAATGTCGCTTGAGATCGATGACATCGGTCACACATCTGACCAGAGCGGCTCAAAAGTTCCTGCTCTGTGGCCGATACGGATCTTCATAAGAGGATTCCGACGCTCATCTGTGGGTGATCTTGCGCAGCGCGGGCAGATTGGGGTCATCTGGAAACCGACCGGAAGCGAGAAACCTCATGACATCCGTCCTGGCAGCCAACTTCATCCTTGCCGTCCCGTTCTTCGTCGCGCTGATCGCGCTGACGATCTGGGGCATCCGCGGCTCGCACGCCGAAAAGCGCCGGGCGCACGTCCCGGCGATCGCCTTCAGCGCGCGGGAGTGGGCGCCGGCACGCGACCGCTCCGACGAGTCCCTGGCGGCCTGACATCTCGCCCGGCGGTCGCTCCCGGCGCGGCCGTCGGCGCCGCTCAGCCGGCCACGCCGGACAGCGTCGCCAGCAGGTGCTCGATGTTCTGCGGGTCATACGGCCAGAAGTACAGGGCCCGCTCGTGGCCTGAGGCGTCGATCACGTAGGCCGCCTCGTCGTGGTAGACGAAATGCACGGCTGTGCCGGCGACATCCTTGGTGCTCACCTTCACCGAGATCTGGTAGCTCCTCCACACCGCGGCCAGTCGGTGCGGTGAGCCGACCGCCCAGTGCCACTGGGGCACGAGCGACCAGCGACGTTCGTCCTGGACGAGATCAGACCGGCCATCGGCCCAGATGTCGACGCTGACCGCGATGATCGGCGGCCGATGGGCCGCGGGCAGCTGCGAGTCGATCTGATTGAGCAGGTGGGCGGCCAGCGGGCAGAGGTTGCGACAGAGCGGATCGACGAAGGTGACGATCACCGGTCGTCCCCGGAAGGCGGCCAGCGTGACCGGTCGGCCGTCCTGGTCGGCGAGATCGATGGGCGGCGCGGTGCGCGCCCCCGCTCGCCAGGTGAACGGCGTGCCGACCGGAATGTTCGAGGCGGCGGCGGGAGCCGCCTGCCATGGACGGTCGACCCCGACGATCGCCACCGCGGCGAGCAGGCCGAGCGCGCCCGCGCCGGCGGCGACCCCCACGCCCCGGGAGCGCGGCAGACGCGCGCGGGCCGGCCACCGCCGCCGATCGCCGCCGGACGGCCGGGCGGCGACGACGGCGGCTCGGCGCCGGCGCAGGCGCCGGCGCAGGCGCCCGCGCGGGGCGAGCGCGAGCCCGGCGGCGATTACGACCGCGAGCGCCGCGGTCGCCGCCACCGTGATGCGCAGCGCCTCGGGCTCGGCCTCGGGCTGCGAGCGCGCCGGGCCGGGCGCCGCGCCGAGCATGACTCCGTGGGCCGTGGCCAGACGTCGCAGCGCCGCATCCGCGGTCGTCATCAGGCCACCGGCTCCCTTCGAGATCGCGATCGGCGCCAGCAGCCGGTACTCCGGCCCCGCGGCATGCCCGGGCCACGCAAAGCCGAGGCCGTCGGGCATCACGACGAGCAGCGGCCCGGGGTGAACGAGCGACAGCTCGATGCCGAGGAACCGCGCGTAGACGTGCGGGCGCCGCCAGAGCGCGGTGACCGAGCCGAGGTCATAGGCGCTGGGGATGACCGCGACGCGAATCGGAAATCCGCCCCGGGCGAGACCCGCCAGCAGGGTGTTCAACGCGGCCGTGCGAGCCGCCGAGGCCCCGGCATCGGACGGGACGAATGCCGCCGAGGAGAGCAGGACGTCACTGGCGGGATCGCCGTCGGCAAGCGCGGCCGGCGCCATCGCCGCGCACGCGAGGGCGACCGCGCACCCGAGGGCGATCGCACGTGCCACATGACCCCGTTTCATCGTGAGCGGGAGACCGGTGACGAAGCGATCAGGCGATCGTGAACGATCGCCTGATCAACGTCCGCCGCCCCAGGCTGACCACGAGCACGTAGTGCCCCGGTCGCAGCGCGGCGAGCTCCTTTTCGCTCACCTTCCCGCTGCGCTGCGCGACGCTGCCCCGCAGGACGGTGCGCCCGCGCCGTTCGATCCGGAACGTCGCCGTCTTCGCGCTCTTGCCCGGCGTGGTGAACGTCCCGGCGGCGAACTCGATCGTGCACAGGACCTTGGCCGCGGTCCCCTTCCGGCAGGCGATCTTCGCCTTCGGGCCGGCCGGGCCGCGCGCGCCGGTCGCGCCCGTGGCGCCCGTCGCCCCGGTCGCCCCGGTCGCGCCCGGCGGGAG
>CAWKFP010000002.1:0-178250 GCA_963849085.1 uncultured Solirubrobacteraceae bacterium
GCGCGGACCGCGGACGGCATCGCCCCGCCGGCCCGCTCGTCGCAGGCACGGCTGTTCGAGCTGCTCCTGGGACTGCTGCGCGGCCTGTGCGCCGACACCCCGACCCTCGTCGTGCTCGAGGACATGCACTGGGCTGACCCGGCGACGCGTGACTTCACCCGTTATCTCGGCGCGGACGAACATAACGACCATCTGGCGATCGTCGCGACGTATCGCTCCGACGAGCTCGATCGTCGCCATCCGCTGCGCGCGCTGCTCGGCGAGCTCTCGTGGACCCGGCGGACGGCTCGCATCGAGCTGCGCCGGCTGAGTCGGGCCGAGCTCGCCGTCGCGCTCGGGGAGATCCTCGACGCCGAGCCTCCGGCCGGCGTGCTCGACGAGATCTACGAGCGCTCCCAGGGCAATCCGTTCTTCGCCGAGGAGCTGCTCGCCGTCTCGCGCACCGGTGGCGGCGCCGCCCTCCCGCCGAGCCTGCGGGAGGCGCTGCTCGTCCGGTACGAGGGACTGTCGGACGCGGCCCGGACGGTCGTGCGCACGGCGGCGGTGCTCGGCCGCGCGGCGGACCACACCCTGCTCCTCGCCGCGGGGCACGATTCAGAGGACGCGGCGGCGCGGGCGCTGCGCGAGGCGGTCGACGTCCACGTGCTGGCGGCCGACGGCGATCGCCTGCGCTTCCGTCATGCGCTGATGCGTGAGGCGGTGTACGGGGACCTGCTGGCGATCGAGCGGACGGCGCTGCACCGGCGGGTGGCGGCGGCGCTGTCGCGCCCCGGCGCGGGCGGCGACCCGGCCGAGCTGGCGCACCACTGGGATGCTGCCGGCGAGCCGGTTCTCGCCCTCGGTGCGGCGATCGAGGCCGGGGCCAACGCCGCGCGGACGTACGCGTTCGACGCCGCGCTGCGCCACTTCGACCATGCCATCGCGCTGTGGGACGCCGCCGGTGACACCGACGCCGATGCGGCGCTCGACCTGGCCGGGCTGCTCGCGCAGGCGGCGGAGGCGGCCTGGTGCGTCGGCGACACCGAACGCGCCGCCCGGGACTGTCGCCGCGCGCTGGACGCGATCGACGAGGACGACACCCCTGACCGGGCCGCGGCGCTGTACGAGCGCCTCGGGCGCTATCGCGCATCCGAGCCCGAGCGGGCGATCGCCTCATACGAGCGCGCCCTCCAGCTTCTTCCGACGACCGGACCGAGCGCCCAACGCGCGCGGGTGCTCGGCAGCCAGGCCCTCGCGCTGACCTATCTCGACCGTTGGGACGAGGCGAAGGACCGCGCGCAGAACGCCCTCCGAGCGGCCCGAGCCGCCGACTCACCGGCGGACGAGGGGCATGCCCTGTCGACGCTCGGAATGGCACTGACCTTTCTCGGACGGCCGGACGAGGGCGAGCCGATGCTGCGGACGGCACTGGCGATCGCCCAGCGGATCGGACGGCCGGAGGACGTCGCGCGCGCCCACATCGGGCTTGCCGAGGTGCTGCGCTATCGCGGCCGGACCGCAGCGGCGCTGGACGTCGTGATCGCCGGTGAGGCCGCCGCGCGGCGCGCGGGTCTGGGGCATCTGTTCGGCAGCTATCTCTCGCTCAGCGCGGCCGACGACCTGTTCCATCTCGGCCGCTGGGACGAGGCCGAGCACCGGCTGCGGGCGCTCGACCCCGACCGCCTGGAGCGGACGAGCCGGGAGCTGTGGTGCAGCGTGGCGGGGCGGATCGCGGCGGCGCGCGGGGACGAGGCGCAGGCGCGGGCACACCTGCTGGATGCGAGCACCCTGTGCACAGACGGCCGGCCGGAGGCCGTGCCGCATATCTATGGCGCTCTGGCCGAGCTCGCGCTCGATCGGGGCCGGCCCCGAGAGGCGTGCCGGATCGTGGCCGACGGTCTGGCGCTCGTGGGGGAGAGCGAGGACGCGCTCAACACGCCGGTGCTGCTGACGGTCGGCGTGCGGGCCCACGTCGAGACCGCGCTGAGCGCCACGACGACCGCGGAGCGCCGCGCGGCGCGGGCAGCCGCCGGCGAGCTGACGGCCCGCCTCGCGCGCATCGTGGGCATCGACGCGGGCGCCGCCCATCTCCTGACCTGCCGCGCCGAGCTGACGCGCATCGGCCGGCAGCGGTCGGCGGGCGCGGCGTGGACCCGCGCGGCCGACGCGTGGGAGGCGATCGAGCATCCCCATCCGGCGGCGTACGCTCGGTCCCGGCTGGCCGAGACCCGTCTCCACGGCGCAGGCCGGGAACCGCCGCCCGCCCGATCACGGGTCCTGCAGCCCGTATGATCCCTGCACTTCGACGCCCTGGGGGTGACGGTGCCTGACCAGCACATCCTTCTCATGAAGCTGAACAGCAACGGCTGGCACGCGACCCAGCCGGGGACGGTGGAGTACTGGCTCACGACGCAGCTCGAGGCCAACGAGGGCACGCTCGTGTCGTTCGCGCGGACGCTCGGTCCGTACGACATCGTCGCGACGATCGAGCTGGCGAGCGCGAGGACGCCCGCCTTCGCGCAGTACCTGGCCGACTATGTCGGCGGCGAGCCGCTGATCATGCCGGCGTACAGCTCGAGCGCGTTCGAGGACGCGATCACGGGATGGACGCTCGTGCCGATCAAGTACGGCGAGCCGCGACAGGGCCCGTGAGCGAGATCAGCGAATCAGCTCGCGCTCGCTGACCAGCCCCGAGTCCAGCGCGGTGCGCGCGAGCTGCGCCCGCTTGCGATTCTGGGGGAGGTCCGCCACCCCGAGGATCACGCTGAGCCGGCGCAGGTGTGTCTTGACCGCGTCGACACTGAGCGTCAGCTCGGCGGCGATCGCCTTGTTCGTCGCCGGGTATCCATGTTCGGAGGTGAGCATCGGGCGGCACAGCGCGACGAGCACGCGGCGCTGGGCCGGGGTCAGGGTCAGCAGGGGCGCAGCGCCTCCTTCCCACGTCATGCCCGTCTCGTCGCCGGCGAGCCCCGGGGCGTCGCGGAACACGATCTGAACCGAGCCGCAGCCGATCACATCGCCGGTCGACAGCCGCCGGTGACCGACGAGCCGCGCGCCGTTGACCGTCGTCCCGTTCCGCGACAGCCCGTCGTCGACGATCGTCCATGCCCCGGCGACCTGCGCGAGCAGCGCGTGGACGCGTGACACGCGCCTGTCCCAGGACAGCGGGACCCCGGCCTGAACGTCTCGCCCGATCGTCAGCTCGCCGCCGTCGCCGCCCGCCGCAGTCAGCGCGACGATCCGCTGGCGGCCATCCTGATCGCGGTACAGAAGGAAGGGCTCGCCTGAGCGCTCGGCCTCCAGGCGGGCCTGCAGGTCGGCCACCGATGGCACAAGGGTGGGGGTCCGCGCCACGCCGCGCATGATACGCGCCGGCCGGCCACCTTCACCACCCCTGGGGATGGCGGTGACCCACCCCAGGGGGTCTGTTCGCGGTGGCCCCGGGCAGGGATCGTGATCGCCCACACACCACACTCATCCCACAAGGGGGAAGCATGTCAGTCACCATCATGTCCACTCAGCGCAGCACACAGGGTCGGTGGCGCAGGCGCGCCCGGCTCGCCGCCACCGTCCTCGCCTCGATGGCGGCGGTCGGCGGGGCGGGAGCAGCGAACGCGGCCGCCGCCACACCGACGCTGCTGTCATACAGCGCACCGTCACGCCTCGTCCAGTCGACCGGGAACCTGTACTGGACGTCGAACACGTACAACCCGTTCAGCGCCACGCCGTATGAGTCATTCGTGTGGCGCGCCTCCAAGACGAACACACCCGGCCATGAGATCGAGCTGTTCAGCGAGTCCAGCACGACGCCGATCAGCTTCGGGGACCTGACCTATGCGCAGGTGTCGGGCAACTGGTACGGCTACTTCGTCGTCAACAATCCCGTCGCCAAGACCTCGCGGATCGAGCGGATCGGGCTCACGCCGACCGCATCGGCGACGGTCCTGCAGAGCAACCTGCCGTACATGGGCTCGGACGACCTCGTCACCGATGGCTCCTCGCTGTACTGGGCGGACGCCGCCGCCGTGCGCGAGATGCCGATCGGCGGCGGCACCCCGAAGGTGCTCGTCTCCGGGACGAACTTCTCGCGCGTCGGGGTCGACTCGACGAAGGTGTTCTACTCGGCCGGCAACGCGATCCTGACCGTACCGAAGACGGGAGGGGCGTCGACCAAGCTGATCACGGCGGCGAGCACCATCTCGGCCATGGCACTCAGCGCCGAGCCCGACCTCGAGGCGCTGATCTACGGCGAGAGCAACGGCTCGGTGACCGAGGACCAGACCTTCTCGCCGACCCTCACCGAGGTCACGGACGTCGCATCGGCCCGCGCGGGGTACACGATCACCACCGTCGGGCTGAACGGCGGCCTGCTTCCCGAGTACGGCGAGTGCTTCGACGGCACGAGCTGCGACATCGACGGGACGACGCCGACCCCGGGCACCCCGGTCGACGTGCAGGGGGACGGAACCTCGACCTTCTGGGGCAGCAACGGCGTCTACTCGCTGTCCACGCCGATCATCTACTGAGGGCAGGGACCGCGGTCCGGCCGCCTCACAGCGGCGGCCGGACCCGGCGCGCCGGGGTGCTTGACTGTGAGCGAGATGGGCGAGCTCGTCAGCGTCAACGTCGGCGTCCCGCGCCAGATCGGGGTGTCGCGGAGCGGCCGGCCGGTCATCAGCGCGATCGGCAAGTCCCCGGTGACCGGGCGGGTCACGGTGGGCGGGGTCAACCTCGGCGGCGACGACCAGGCCGACCGCAGCGTCCACGGCGGACCGGACAAGGCCGTCTATGCCTACGCCGGCGAGGACACGGCGTGGTGGGCGGGCGTCCTGGGATCAGAGCTCGGGGCCGGCGCGTTCGGGGAGAACCTGACGACCGCCGGGGTCGACGTGTCCGGCGCGGTCATCGGCGAGCGCTGGCAGATCGGGTCGACCGAGCTGGAGGTCTGCCAACCGCGGCAGCCGTGCTACAAGCTCGCCATCGCCTTCGGCGACCCCGCGATGGTGCGCCGGTTCGCGCACGCGGACCGGCCGGGCGCCTATCTGCGGATCATCAGCGAGGGCGAGCTCGGCGCCGGCGACCCGGTGACGATCATCGCCCGCCCTGATCACGGGATCACGATCGCGACGGTGGCGCGGGCGATCATCACCGACCATCGGCTGCTGGACCGCGCGGCCCGTGCTCCCGCGCTCCCGCCGAGCCTGGCCGCCTGGATGCGCGAGCGCGCGCCTACTGGGTGAGCGACACCCCGTCGGGCCCGGTGATCGTGATGTCGCTGACTCCCGGCCCGTACTTGCACTGGTCTCCCCAGTCCCAGCCGGAGTCGCCGTCGTTCGGATCGTCGGCGTGAACCTCCTCCGGAGGCTCGATGAAGCTCGAGGATGTCGTCACGCCGGCGTTCGAGGTCGACGGGGTATCCCCGGCGATCGACGACGGATAGAAGTAGTTCTCGCTCAGGTCGGAGGTCGGATACCAGTCCGGCACGCAGTTGACCAGGGAGCCGAACCCGACCCATGTCGTGTCCGTCGCCGCGGTGAAGGTGAACGTCTCCGGGGGATTGGCGTCGTTGCCGTTCCAGATCGGGTCGGAGTTGTTGTCGGTCGGACCGTAGTAGAAGTACTCCTCGTGGGCGAGGATGACGCTGCTGTCTGACCAGTACGAGCTGTTCTCCAGCGGATACGTCGTGCCGTAGGGCTCGCTGCCCGATGTGTCGTCGTTGCCGTTGGTGTCGGCCATCGGCGGCAGCCCGCTGGTCGGCTCGCCCGCCAGATCCTGCGAGCTGGCGACCACCATCAGCGCCTTCTCGGCCGGCAGGCCCCAGGTGTTGGACCCGAGATCGAAGCTGACCGTGTAGTCCGAGCCCGGGTCGGTGGCGATCTCCTGTTCCAGCTCCCCATCGGCATTGTTCTCGCAGTAGCCGTCGTCGTCGGTCGTGCCGGTGTCGGTGATCTGCGTGTAGTCCGGCGACTGGCCGTGGACGCTCGACGGGAAGTCGCCGTTCTCCTCCACGCACGTGCCCGCCAAGTCGACCATCTGGTCAGTGGTGCCGGGGGGCGAGTAGAACTGATCGGTGAGCGCGACGTCGACCCCGCCGTGGGCCACGGTCCAGCCGTCGAGCGAGGCGTTGTCCGGATATCCGCTCTGCGGACAGCGGTCCGGGTCATCGGAATCCGAGGTGGAGTAGCTGTCGTACGTCGAGGCCTGGACGAACGAGAAGTCGTTCGCGCAGAAGTTGTCCCATCCGTCGGAGGTGGCACTGCCGTCCTGCAGGTCGCTGTCGCTGTCGCCGAAGTAGCCGAGCGGCGAGAAGACGGTGTTCTTGGCGACAGCGGTTGCGCTCACCGTCGCCGTGGAGCTCCCGAACAGCCCGGCGAGCATGAGCGGGACCTGCTGGGTGACCACCACCTTGGCCGAGGCCGGGTCCGAGCCGTTGGGGGCCGTGACCGTGACCGTCGCGTTCGGATCGTTGTGCTGGACGTAGGTCGTCGCGTCGGTCGTCGCGGTCGCCCCGACGATGGCGCCGTCGGACACGTCCTGTGCGGCGGCCAGCGCACCCGCATCGGCGGCGCTCTGAGCGCGCTGGCGCGCCGCCATCAGCGTCGAGCCGTCGATCGCCAGGGCGGCCACGCCCAACATGACGGGCACCAGCAGCACCGCCACGAGCACGACGGACTGGCCGGTCTCGGGCGCGAGCACCGTCCGGACACCGGCCACGAGCAGCCGAAGTCGCGCGAGGCACGTCACGCCTGGATGATCGACCGACGCTCCGAGATCTTGACCCGGCCTCCGTCTCGAGGAGGAGCCCGCCCGCCGAGAGATCATCCGCTGGGCGGACGCCGGTCTGAACGACCGAATCTACTGTCGATCCACCCGGCGCCAGGCGCCAGACATCAACGATCGGAAGGTAGGTGGGCCATGAACGTAGCACCGCCGAGCGGCGGCCTCATCGGATACTCCAACTACGCGCTGGCTGACAGCTGCCGGCAGCTGGCGGGCGTGTCGGTGTCGATCGACGTCACCCAGGAGATCATCGCGGTGCCGACCGGCAGCCCGCCGGCGAACGAAGGCGTCGCATTCCAGCTCAACTGCTACTCGCCCGCGGGCTACAGCGTCGGCTGGCAGCAGTACATCTTCGTCGTGTGGTGGAAGACGCAGGACCTGCGCTGGTGGGTCAACAACTGGACGACCACCGGCGATGCCGTCATCAACGCCGGCACGCAGCTCGCAGTCCTGCCGACGAACGTCGCCGCCCAGTACAGCACGATCCCCGCCGGCTACCGCCTCGGCATCAGCCTGGGCAACGACGCCCGGGGAAACGTCACCCAGGCGACGTTCACCGTCGAGAATCCCGACGGCGTGTCCGTGGCGCACGAGGTGGTCGACCTGCTCTCGTTGGTGGCGTCGGGCGATCTCGCTCCGATCGTCGCCGTCGACTTCGTCATCGTCGGCTATGCCAACGGGCAGTACACCTTGATCTCCGACGGCGCCGGCGAGATCGAGTACACGGCGACCAACAGCCTGACGCCGAGCAACACGTTCCCGGTCTGCGCCGAGACGCCGTGGAACACGGCGGAGTCCTCGAACGTGACCTACGGCGAGCTCGACGCGGCCCCGAGCTCACGCATCACCCAATCGTTCGGGCACACCCGCGTCGTGGCTCCGGCCAAGCCGGGACGACCCGTGATCGGCCTCGGCACGGCGGCGCAGATCGTGCGCGTGGCGCCGGCCTGGGGTGGGCTCCCGGCGTCCGGCTCGCGTTCGCCGGTCGGGAGCGTCGCGTCATGAAGCGCTCGGCCGCCCTCATCGTGACCGTCGGGCTCGCCGGGCTGTGCGCGCCCGGCGCCGGGGCGAAGGTCACCGTCCTGCATTTCTTCCAACGGCAGATGACGAACGCCTTCTACAACGCCGCGGGCAAGCCGATCGACCTCAACCCCCCGCAGACGGTGCCCGAGAAGGGCGACCGCCTGGATACGACCGACCTCGATTACGCCGGCACCGGCGCCGATCACGCCGCGCGCTGGACGGCCTCCGACCACCTGGCCTGCGTGTTCACGGCCACGGCGGTCGCGACCTGTGACGCGGAGATCGCGGTCGGCGGTTCGCTGCTGCTCGCCACCGACGTGCACGTGCAGTTCAGCGCAGGGCCGATCGTCGTCGCGCTCAACGGGGGCACGGGCAGCTTCGCAGGGGCGCACGGACGAGTGATCGCGACCTCGATCGGGAGCTCGGACAACTCGAACCTGACCGTGAAGCTGTCCTGACGCTCCCCTGAGGTCTCAGGCCCCGAGCAGATCCGGCGTGATGAACCCGCACTCGTACGCCAGCACGACCGCCTGGACCCGATCCCGGAGCCCGAGCTTCATCAGGACCCGTCCGACGTGGGTCTTGACCGTCGACTCCTCGACGCTGAGCTCGCGCGCGATCTCGGCGTTCGAGCGCCCGCGGGCGACCAACCGCAGGACGTCGAGCTCCCGCGCCGTCAGCTCGTGCAACGGCGCGGGGGTCTCGTCGGTCGCCCGGGCGGCCGCCGCGAAGCGGAGGATGAGCCGGCGCGTGACCGCCGGGTCGACAAGGGCGTTGCCCGCGGCGATGCTGCGCACCGCCCAGCACAGCTGCTCCGGCGGAAGGTCCTTGAGCAGGAATCCACTGGCGCCGGCCCGCAGCCCCTCGAACACGTATTCGTCGGCGTCGAACGTCGTCAGCAGCAGGACCCGGCACGCGGTCTGCGCGATGATCCTCCGCGCCGCGGTCAGGCCGTCCATGCTCGGCATGCGGATGTCGAGCAGCACGACGTCGGGCGCGCGCTTGCGAGCGAGGTCGACCGCTTCGACGCCGTCGCCCGCCTCACCGACCACCCGCATCCCGGGCTCCCCGTCGATGATCAGCCGCAACCCCGCGCGCACCAGCTGCTGGTCGTCGGCGACCAGCACCGTGATGTCATTGTCTGCCGAGGCGTCGGAGGTCACGTGGCCTGCTTGCGATCTGCGCTCGCAGGCTAGACAATCCAGCGCGGAAAGGGGTCGGCATGTTTGACCGCGCGCAGAGCTGGGTGGCGGGCGCTCCGCTCGGGGCGCGCGGGGTTTCGCGGCTCGACGTGCTCCTGGCTCTTCTGCTGAGCGCATTCGCCGAGGTGCTCGTCAGCGGCCACGCCTCCGGCGGCGATCCCAGGGGGAGAATCGTCGCCTGCGCGCTGGTGCTGACGATGACCCTGCCGGTCGCCTGGCGCCGGACCGAGCCGCTCGGCGCCCTGGCGATCCTGGCCGGCGGTGCGGTCCTCAACGCACTCGCCGTCGGCAGCTATGTCCGGTGTGGCGCGGCGCTGCCCGCGCTCGCGCTCGTCGCGTACTCGGTCGGCACCCGATGCGCGCTCGCGCCGGCGCTGCTCGGGGCGGCGCTCGCGGTCAGCTCGACGGTTGCTCAGGGTCTCTCCGACCCTCAGCTCAAGACCGGCTTCCTGCCCGGCGGCTGCATCCTCATCCTGGCCCTGTGGGGGGTCGCCCGTCTCGTGCGCTCCCGTGACCAGATGGTCGCACTCCTGCGCGCGCGGACCCGGGAGCTCCAGGAGCAGCGTGATCGGACCGCGCGGCTGGCCGTCGCCGCCGACCGGGCGCGGGTGGCCCAGGGCCTCGACGGCATGCTCAGGACGCGCATCGGCGACCTGGCCGCCAGCGCGGCGGTCGCGCGCGACGTGGTCGTCGATCGGCCGGACGCGGCGCACGCGTCCCTGAGCGCGATCGAGCAGGACGGCCGCCGGATGCTCAGCGACATGCGAGAGCTCGTCGGGACGCTGCGTGACGAGCCGCCGGTCAGCCCGGAGCCGTCACTCGACGACCTGGAGCCCCTGCTGCGGCGCGTGCTCTCGCCATCGGCCCGGGTGACCGTCGACGGGGAGCGGCTCAGGCTCCCGGCGGGGGTCGAGCTGTCGGCCTTCCGGATCGTCGAGCGCTTGATCGAGCCGTTGGAGGATGTGCCGGAGATGCGCGCCCGCGTCACGCTGCGTTACGCGCCGGACGTGCTCGCGGTGGCCGTGCGTGGCCGCGTGCGGGCGGGCGCCGATCTGCAGACGACGCTCGCCACCGCGCGGGAGTGGGTCGCGCTGCACGCGGGAACGCTCGAGTCGCGGTCACAGTCAGGCGTCGCGCAGACCGATGTGCGGTTGCCGCTGGTAGCCGCGGATGCCTGACGCCCGGCGCCGCCGGCCCGGCAGCACCGGCCGGTGGCTCGACGGCCTGCTCGCCGCGGCGGTGGCGCTCGTCGCCGCCGCGGAGCTGACGCTCGCGACGCCGCGCGGAACCGCGTTCACCCTGGGGCTGGCCGCGGTGCAGGCGCTCGCCGTGGGTGCGGTGGCGCTGCGCCGCCGGTGGCCGCTGGCGCTCGCGCCCGCACTGTCGATTGCCTGCTTCGTCCCAGGTGTGCTGATCGGCTCCCGCTGGTGGAACGCCCCGTCGGACGCGCTTCTGCTCGCGATCATCATCCTCGCCTACAGCGTCGCCGCGGCCGCCGATGTGCTCCCCGCGGCGCTCGGCCTCGTCGCGCTGTGCGTCGGCAGCAGCGGCGGAGACCTGTCGGACCCGATCGTGCTCGTCGTCTTCACCGTCCCGGCATGGGTCGCGGGCCGGGCGATGCGCGCCCGGGCGCGGCTGACGGTGCAGCTCGCCGACCGAGCCCGGGAGCTGGAGCGCGAGCGGGCGGCCTACGTGCACGAGGCGGTCCGCTACGAGCGCGCTCGCATCGCCCGGGACCTGCACGACATCATCGCCCACAACCTCAGCATGATCGTCGTCCAGGCCGGGGCCGGCCGGCGGGCGCTGGGGTCAGATCCGGCGATCGTCACCCGGGCGCTGCGACACATCGAGGGCGGGGCGCAGCGCGCCGAGCTCGAGATCGCGCAGTTCGTCGATCTCCTGGCCGACGACACGACGGAGGCCCGACGGGGTGGGCTGCGGGCGCTCGATGAGCTCGTGCGCCGGGCGACGGCAAGCGGCCTGTCGCTGAGCTACATCCCCAGCGGCGAGCCCGACGACGTTTCCCCCGAGCTCGCGGACGCCGCCTTTCACGTCGCGCAGGAGGGGCTCACCAACGCGCTCAAGCACGCGCCCGGGGCGCCGATCCGCATCGCCGTCCGCGCCACCGGCGGCAGAATCTCACTCCTGATCGAGAACGGGCCGGCGGGCCCGAGCCGGTCGGGGCTCGAGGAGGCGGGCGGCAGGCACGGCATCGCCGGACTGCGTGACCGCGTCGCGGCGCTCGGCGGCGACGTGCGCGCCGGGCCGGCCCCGGATGGCGGATGGCGACTCACCGCCGAGGTCCCGAGCCCGCCAGGAGCCTTCTAGCAGCCGTCCCCGTCGGGGGCCGGCGCCACGTCGCCGGCGACCTCGTCGGACGCCCGGGCATAGGCGATCCGCGTCGTCTGATCGAGCGGCGAGCTGTAGGAGGTGTAGTCGACGCAGCCGCCCTGGTTCAGGCCCCCGATCACACCGACGATCGTCGGATCGGTGGCGGCGTCGGCCAGCCATGGGGAGCCGCTCGTACCGCTGACGTAGCCTCGGCAGTCAAACGAGGGAAACCCGTGGGCCATGTATGTCGTCGTCGTGCAGGTGATCGGGTCGTTGTCGGTTCCGGCCGGGTCGCCCGGAACCGTGATCCGCTCACCGCTCGTGGCGGTGGTGCCGAGCCGATAGGCCCCGGTGACCTGCTGGATCTCGGTCCTCACGCCGTCGATCGTCTGCGGCGCGACGGTCAGGAACGCGTAGTCCTCGCGCGGATCCTGGCGCTTGAGCCAGCCCGGCGCCAGGTGCGCGGCCGTCACCACCCAGCGTCCGTACGGTGCGGTGTCGCCGTGCAGGCCGGGGGCGAAGATCATTCCGGCGCCGCTGCCTGACACGCAGTGCGCCGCGGTCAGGAGGAGATCGCCGTGGGGGCTGTCGACGACGCTCGCCGTGCAGTTGTGCTCCGGGCTCGACGCGTTGGAGAAGAGCGCTCCGACCTCCGCGACGCCCGTGGTCGACGTCGAGGCCGGCATGACGTGCGCGCGCTTGGATGTCGCGGCGGTGTGGCCGGCAGCCCGGGGACGCTTCACGGCCCGCAGACCGAGGGCCAGCGCCGCCGCCGGCAGCACGAGCGCCACGACGAGCAGGACCGGAATTCCGAGGATTCTCCTGGAGAGCACCGTGAACGAACCTAGGCGCCCGGCCGTAAGCTGCCCGTCAGCTGAGCGACCCGCAGCGCGTTTCTTATCAGCGGCACACCGATCTCTTCGGCAGCTCTCACACCGACCCTGAGCGCGCAGCCGCGCAGCCGCGCACGGCGCCCGACGACGTCACCGCCGCGACGGGCCGGTGCTCAGGCCCCGCTCTCCAGATGCTCCTTGCAGCGCCGGCAGGTGGCCGGCATCTGAGCGGCCACCTCACGTCGGATGACCGGCACGATCATCCGGCCCACGCCGTGGCCCTCCACCTCCAGGGCGATCGTCAGCCGCGAGCTCTGGCCGTCGGCCAGCGGATCGACGGTCACCCTGACGTTGGCACGGATCGGCCCGCCGAGACCGCGCAGAGCCCAGCTGCGAGGCGGGTCGATCTCGGTGATCTCCTGAGTCGTCGTCCGCTCCGTGCCGCCCATCCTGCGCGTCGTCGTGCACCGGGTTCCCACCGCCGGCGGGCCGGTGCCCTCGTGGTGGGCGCTGACCACCTCCGCCTGCCACTCGGGAAACCGTTCGGGGTCCGTCACGTAGGAGAACACGGTCTCCGGTGGACGGGCGATCTCGATCGTCGACACGACAGGCGCCATCGTTCCTCCAGTCGCGCTGCTCGGGGGGCGCCGATGCTAGCGGCCGCGGGTCTCCACGCCCCGCAGCGCGCCGGCCAGGCGCGAGCGAGCGGCGGCGTCCAGGCGGGACGCGCGCACGTCGGGGTCATCGATCCCCGCAACCGCGATGATCGCCGCCCGCTCGTCGTCGGTCAGCGCGCCGATCGCCGCCAGCAGCGCGGCGATCGTCATCGACGCCGACGTCGTGTCAGGACCGATCAGGCGGCGCTCGACGGCGACCGCGGCGGCCTCGACCGCCGCCGCGCCGCTCGGCGCGGTGCGCAGGGCATAGCCGAGCCCGACCCGATGGGCCTCGGCGATGACGGCGCCGGCGCGACCGGCGACGGCGGGAGGGCGAGGCGGTCGGACGGCGCGACCCGCCCCCGCGCGCCCGCCACCGCGTGACGTTCCAGGGGAAGCCGCCGACCGCGCACCGCGCCCGCGCCCGCGCCCGGGCCCGGGCCCGGGCTCTTGCTCGGGCGCGGGCTCGGGCTCGTCATGCGGCGCACTCGGGGCCAGGCCGGCCTCGCTCAGGAAGCGGCTGGGGGCGGTCGGGCCCGCGTGGACGACGAGCCGCTGTCGCGCCCGGGTGAAGGCCACATAGGCGAGCCGCCGTTCGGCCTCCAGGCCCTCGCCGGCCTCGCGGCGGGCCTCGTCGACCTCCATCGCCCGCGCGTGGGGAAGCTGACGCTCGTTGCAGGCGAAGACGTGGACCTCGGGCCACTCGCGGCCCTTGGCGCGATGGATCGTCGTGACCTCGATGCCGTTGGCGTCGTCGCGGATCGAGCGCAGCTGTTCGGTGCGGGCCGTCAACAGCTCGGAATAGCCCGCGACGGTCAGCGTCGTCGCCTCACGCTCGGCGTCCTCCAGGACCTCGGAGGCGATCTGCTCGCTGCCGGCGAAGGTGCGCTCGTGCTCGGCGAAGAAGGCGTCGAGCCCGCCGGGGCCGCGCAGATAGCGGATGAAGGCCGACGCCCGGTCGAGCCTGGCGAGCGCGTCGAGGATCACCCCGGCCTCGTCGAGCCGCGCCCGCTGCCGGTCGTCCGCCGGCAGGCCGGCCAGGCCGGCCGTGAAGCTCAGGCCGTCGCGCAGCCGCGCCGCCACCTGCTCCTCGGACCCGAACGGCAGGCCGCGGCTCGGTCGCTGGCAGACGAGCACGACATCCTCGGCCCGCGCCTGCTCCGGCGCCCCGCACAGCCGCAGATAGGCCTCGAGCGCGGCGAGCGCGCCGTGGGGCTCGAACACCTGCTCGGGCGCCGCGATCGCCACGCCGAGCGCGGCGCAGGCCACGGCGACCTCGCGCAGCAGCCGTGTCGTGCGCGCCAGCACGGCGATCTCCGAGCGCCGGCGGGTCGCGAGCACCCCGGCGATCACGGCCGCGGCCCGTGATTCCCCCTCGTGCTCGCACAGCTCCAGCGCGGTGACCGCGCCGTCGACCGCCCGGGCCGGGTCGGGATGGATCGGCTTGCGGAAGCGGATGACGTTGTGCTCGATCAGCCGCCGTGACGCGGCCACCACCTCCGGCGGGCAGCGATAGTTATGGGCGAGCGAGACGCGCTGCAGCCCCGGATAGGAGCGGTCGAGATCGATCATCCGCAGCGCGCTCGCGCGGCGCCAGCCGTACAGCGTCTGGTCTTCGTCGCCGACGCAGAACAGGCCGTCCTCGGGCCCGGCGAGGATGCGCACGAGCAGCTCCTGGGCGGGCTCGACGTCCTGGAACTCGTCGACCAGGACGTGGCGGAAACGGCGCTGCCAGCGGGCGCGCAGCTCGGCGTCCTCCCGCAACGCCCGGACGGCGACGAACACGAGGTCGTCGAAATCGTGGACCCCGTCGCGCAGCTGCTGGCGCTCATAGAGCTCGTAGATGCGGGCCAGGCTCGCGCCGTTCTCGTCATGATCGGCGTGCCGGCGGCGATACTCGGGCGGGGTCGCGAGCAGCCCGAGCTTGACATCGCCGATCGTCTCACGCGCGTCGGCCGGGTCGATCCATACGCCGTCCCGGGCCGCGATCGCGCACAGGCGCTTCCACTGGTTCAGCGAGATCTGTCCGCGCAGTCCGTTCGGCCGGTCCAGCCCCTCCTCGCGCATCAACGCCAAGCCGACGCTGTGAAAGGTGCGGGCCTGCACCGCGGCGAGCCCGGCCGCGCGCAATCGGTCGTCCAGCTCGACGCGGGCGTCACGGTTGAACGTCGTGCAGAGGATGCGCTCGGCCGGCGTGCCGCGCCTGAGCAGCTCACGGACGCGCTCGATCAGCACCGTCGTCTTTCCGCTGCCCGCCGGGGCGACGATCTGCACGACGCCGTCGTGGGCGGCGACCGCCGCTCGCTGCTCGGCGTCCAGCGAGGCGCCCGCGGAGCCCGGGGATCCCGGCGAGGTTGCCGGGTCCGGGGCCGGGTCCGGGGCCGGGTCCGGGTCCGGGTTCGGGGTCCCGGGCGGTCGGGGTCCGGGCGGATCGCGCTGTCCGCGGAAGATCCGGCCGGCGGCGTCGAGCGCCCGCTCGAGCGTGTGGGGATACTCGAACTCCGGGTCGATGAACCGCTCAGGGACCAGCTGGGTCATCCGCTGCTCGCACTCGATCACCACGGCGGTGCCCGACCGCAGCGCGGGTTCCAGCACGTAGCCGTACAGCGCGGCGAGGTCGGCGAGCTCCAGCAGGCGCACGCCGAGCACCGCGAGCGTATCGGCGGCCGCGATCCGCGCCAGCCAGCCCGAGGCCGGATTCGCGATCCCGTTGCGCGCCGCCGCCGCGCGGCGATCCGGTTCGACGATCTCCCGGCAGAGCGTCGCGAACTCGATCACCTCGCAGTCCGCCCCGAGGGCATCACGGTCGACCGAGGTCGACCAGCTCAATCGGGTGACCCCAGCGAGCGGCATGCGGTGAATCTAAGGAACGGATCGGCGCACCGGCGGGGGTGGGAACAGACGCCTCGGGAGCTATAGACCTCAGGCGCCCGGCGAGACCGCCGGGCGCCGTCGACTCATTCCCCACAGGAGGCACGGCCGATGGCTGCGAGCAAGGGCTGGTTTCGATCGCTGTTCGACTTCTCGTTCAGCTCGCTGGTGACGACGAAGATCATCAAGCTCATCTACGGGATCACGATGGTGGTGATCGCGCTGACCGCGGTCTTCCTGATCGTCTCGGCCTTCGCCAGCAGCGGTGCGCTCGGGGCGGTGATGCTGATCGTCGTCGCGCCGCTGTTCGCGCTGCTCAGCCTCGTCTACGCGCGCGTGACGCTCGAGTTCTTCATCACGATCTTCCGGATCATGGAGAACGGCCGGGATCTCCTGGAGCTGACCCGCGCCCAGCAGCCGGCGCTGACGCCGTCGCCGGCCGACGCGCCGCCCGCGGGCTGACCCGTGCGCATCGACCGTAGGATCGTCTGACGGCATGCTCGGCGTTCATCCGGCAGAATGCCGAGGACCCCCGGACACCGAGGAGAGGCGTGGAGAGGATGACGACAGGCCAGACGGGTCAGGTGACGACCCTGTCATTCGGGCAGCCGGTCGGCGCGATCGTCCAGTACGCGTACATCGTCAAGGACATCGAGCGGGCGATCGGCGAGTGGGTGGCCCGGCTCGGGGTCGGTCCGTGGCACGTCCGCGGCCCCTTTCGGCCGGCCGCGGCGCGCTATCGCGGCGAGCCCTCGGCGCCCGAGGTGACCCTCGCGCGAGCATTCTCCGGTCACGCCATGATCGAGCTCGTGGAGCAGCACGACGACATCCCCTCGGTCTTCCATGAGACGCCCGGCGAGCGCCGCTACGGCTTTCACCACTGGGCGGTGTTCACCGCGGACTTCGACGGCGACGTCGCGCGCCACGCGGCGCTCGGGCACACCGAGGCGTACGCCGACACACTGCCCTCGGGCGCGCGGATCCTGTACGTCGACGCGACCCCGCAGCTGCCGGGGATGATCGAGCTCGTCGAGCACACCGCGGCCCAGGAGCAGGTCTACGACGCGATCTATCGTGACTCGATCGACTGGGACGGCAGCGAGCCGATCCGGCGGCGGGATCGCTAGTTGCCCGCCGGCGCAGGCATCGCCCGGTGGCACCTCGGTCAGGTTGGCGGCCGCTGATGGGCCGCGCCGAGGGAAAGATCGTCGTCATCACCGGCGCGGCGAGCGGCCAGGGCGCCGTCGAGGCCCACGCTCTGGCCGCCGAGGGCGCGACGGTGATCGCCACCGATCTCCAGGCGCCGGAGCTCGATGACCCGGCGATCGTCGCCCGCACGCTCGACGTCGCCTCGCAGGCCGCCTGGACCGAGCTCGCCGGCTGGCTGCGCGAGCGCTACGGGCGGGTCGACGGGCTCGTCAACAACGCCGGGATCCCGATGCGCGCCCGGCTGCTGGAGATCACGCTGCAGCAGCTCGACAGCGTCATGTCGATCAACCTGACCGGCACGCTGCTCGGGATCCAGGCGATGGCGCCGCTCATGACCGCGGGCGGCTCGATCGTCAACGTCAGCTCGGTGGCGGGCATGGTCGGCTATCACGCCGTCGGCTACACGACGAGCAAGTGGGGGGTCCGCGCGCTCTCCCGGGTCGCCTGCCTCGAGCTGGGGCCGCGGGGCATCAGGGTCAACGCGATCTTCCCCGGCTACATCGAGACGCCGATGACGGCGTCGGCGCCTCCGAGCTTCCGCCGGTCCAACGTCGAGGCGACGCCGCTCGGCCGGCTCGGCCAACCCGAAGAGGTGGCGCCGCTGATCGTGTTCCTCATCTCCGACGAGTCGTCGTTCATCTCCGGGGCCGAGATCGCGATCGACGGCGGCCAGAGCGCCCACGGCGGCGCCAAGAGCTTCCTGGACGCCCTGTCGGAAGCCTCGCCGAATCCGCACTAGCGAGAGGAGACCCCACCGCATGGCCACAGTGGAGACCGTTCGAGGCGCCGTCGAGCTCGGCGCGCTCGGGCGCACGCTCATGCACGAGCACGTCATCCTGCTCGAGCCGGAGGCGCTGCAGAACTGGGGGCACGCCTTCGGGCCGTGCTACTGGGACGAGGAGGCGGGCGTCGCCAACGCGATCGCCATGCTCGCCGAGGTGCGCTCCAGCGGGATCGAGACGTTCGTCGATGCCACCGCCCCGGGCCTCGGCCGCAACGTCGCGCGCATCCAGCGCATCAACGAGGCGGTCGACCTCAACATCATCGTCGCCTCCGGCGTGTACGCGTTCATCGAGCTGCCGAACTTCCTGCGCTATCGCACGCCGGAGGCGATCGCCGACCTGTTCATCCGCGAGCTGACCGAGGGCATCGACGACACCGGTGTCAAGGCGGGGTTCCTCAAGTGCGCGGTGGAGGAGCACGGGCTGATCGGCGACGTGCCGACGATCCTGGCCGCGGTGGCGATGGCCAGCCACGCCACCGGCGCGCCGGTCATGGTCCACACCAACGCCGCGGCGCAGACCGGCCGCCACGCCCTGCGCAGCCTGACCGAGCACGGCGTCGATCCGGCCCGCATCGTGATCGCGCACATGGGCGATTCCAACGACCTCGCCTATCTTCACGAGATCGCCGACACCGGCGCCACGCTCGGCTGTGACCGCTTCGGGATCGAGCACTTCAACCCGACCGCCGATCGGATCGCGACCCTGCTCGCGCTGCTCAAGGAGGGGTACGGCGATCGCATCCACCTCGGCCACGACGCCGGCACCTTCCACGACTTCATGGTGGGCGACCCGTTCTTCGCCGACGAGACGCCCGACTATCTGCTGATCGGACGGCAGGTCCTGCCGGCGCTGCTCGACGCGGGCGTGACCCCGGAGCAGATCGACCAGATGATGGTCGTCAACCCGCAGCGCTTCTTCACCCGCACCCCGGGGTAACCCCCAGCCGGCCCCCGGCGGGCGCGACATGGCGCAGCGTGAGGTCCCTCATCCCGGGCGGCCCGAACCCTGATCGACGACCGCCGGGTGCGTATTTGCCGGTCAAGGGCGTGCAATGTGCGATCCCGCTCGATCGCCCGCGCAGGACGCTGGTACGGTCGGCGCGGCGAAGAATCGACTATGGACCGGGAATGGATTCGCTTGGGGACCAATGGTGAACGACCGTAGCGCCGGCGGGCGGCGGTTGCTCCCGCTCGTCCTCGTCGCCACGACGCTGGTCCTCGGGACGCCGATCGCCGCCATCTGGTTCCTGATCGCCGACGGGGTCATCTCATCGTTCTGGGTGTGCGTCGGGATCGCGGTCGTCGTGTCGGTGGCGGTGTCACGGCTCGGCGACGCCTACTGGCGCCGGCGCCGCCATCCGCGGGACGTCGTCTTCAGCGAGCTCATGCTGTGGGGATGGGTCGGCAGCCGCCGGGTCGAGCGCCAGCTCTCCCGCGCGACCGCCGAGCTCGGGCTCCACCCCGGCGCGGGCTCGGACCGCCTGCGGGAGACGAGCCCCGACGAGCGCCGACGGCTGGTCGCCCAGCTGGCGATCGCGCTCGACGCGCTTGACCCGCACACCAAGGGGCACTCGCGCCGCGTCGCCCGGCATGCCGCCATCACCGCTCGGCGCATGGGCCTGTCCGGCGACGAGATCGCGCTGGTGCGGACGGCGGGGCTCGTGCACGACATCGGCAAACTCAGGATGCCGGTGGAGATCCTCACCAAGCCCGGGCGGCTGACGCCCGAGGAGTACGAGATCACCAAGCGCCACGTTGCCGACGGCGCCGAGATGGTGGCCGTCATGGACTACCCCGGGCTGAGCGAGATCGTCCTGCATCATCACGAGCGCTGGGACGGAGGCGGCTATCCCGAGGGCCAGACCGGGGCGGCGATCCCGGTCGGAGCGCGGATCATCGCGGTGGCCGACACCTTCGATGCCATCACCTCGGCGCGGCCCTATCGCGACGCGGAGTCCCATCAGCGGGCCTTCGAGGTGATCGACAGCGAGTCCGGCAGCCAGTTCGATCCCGACGCCGTCCGCGGCTTCCGCGGCTATTACGCGGGCGGCGGACTGGCGGTGGTGTGGGCGATGCTCGCGGTCTCGCCGGCGCGCGCGCTTGCGATCCTCATGGCACGGGCCGGCGTCCCGACGCCGTCTCCGAGCGGCGTCGGGGTGGGCGTGACGACCGCGCTCGCCGCCGTCGCCGCCGCGGCGGTGGCGAGCGTGATCGCCGTCCCGAGCGCCGTCACGCTCACCAGCCACCGGCCACTCGCCGGCCAGACGGCCGCCGCGCAGCAGCGGGGGACGCCTCAGACCCCGAGTCCCGCAGCCGGGCACCACCACGCGCCGGGCAGGCACACGACCGCAGCGACGTCCGCGACCGCCGCGCCGACGCCCGCGGCGACCACGGCGTCGACAACGTCCGCGAGCACGGTGACGACCCCCGCGAACACGACCACGGCGAGCACGACGACGGCGAGCACGACGACGACCACGGCGACGACGACGTCCGCGTCCACGACCACGACGGCGCCGGCGACGACCCCGCGCGCGGCGACGACGACCGCGCTGCACTGCGTCCCGGACACCGTGACGGCGGGGGATCGATCGACCTGCACGGTCACGGTCGCCGACGCCGACGCCGACGCCGGCACGAGCGCTCCGACCGGCGCGGTCACCGTCACGGCCGGCTCCCCGGTCAGCGTGTCGCCCGGCTCGTGCACGCTGACGGCGAGCGGTCACACGGCGAGTTGCACGATCTCCCTGACCGCCGACGCCGACGCCGACGCCGACGCCGCCGCGGCCGCGGCCCGAGCCGCGCCGACCGCCGTGGCCGCGGGATCGGTGCGCGTCAGCGCCCACTACGGCGGCGACGGCGACCACGACCCCTCGGATGCCACGACGGCGGTGACGGTCACCGTGACGGCTGCCGCGACCCGTGAGGCGACGACGACGGTCCTGAGCTGTGTGCCCGCCGACGTGACGGTGCAGGCGGCGACCGTCTGCACGGCGACGGTCAGCGACAGCAGCCCGACCGCGACCGCGATCCCGACGGGGACGATCGACTTCGCCGGCGGGGCGCCCGGGGGCTTTGCCGCCACGACGTGCGCGCTGGCGGCCGGCGGACGCGCTGCGAGCTGCGCGGTCGAGTACACGCCGCCGGCGGGCGGCGCGGTCACGCTCAGCGCCCGCTACGCCGGCGACGCCGCCCACGCCGGATCGACCGCCACGACATCGGTGACGGTGACCGTCCCGCCGCAGAGCACCGCCACCGCCGTCAGCTGCTCGCCGGGGAGCGTCGTCCTCGGCGCATCGTCGACGTGCACGGTGACGGTCAGCGACAGCGACAGCGTCGACGGACCGGGAACCGCCCCGACCGGCGCGGTGACGCTGAGCGACGGCGCGGGTGGCACCTTCGCTCCGAGCACCTGCACCCTGTCCGGCACGGCGTCGCCGGCCGATTGCCAGGTCGACTACAGCCCGGCTGCCGTCGGCTCAGGACAGCTCGACGTGACCGCGGCCTATGCCGGCGACCAGACGCACTCTCCGTCGACCGGAGCCGCGACGGTGACGGTGACCGCGCCGCCACAGGCCACGTCGGCCTCACTCAGTTGCTCGCCGTCGACGGTCACGGTTGGAGTGCCGACGGTGTGCACGGTCATGGTCAGTGATGCCGGCGCCGGCCCGGGAGTGAGCCCGACCGGCACGGTGACGTTCGCCGTCCCCTCCGACGGCAGCGTCAGCCCGGGCTCGTGCACGCTGGCGGCGAGCGGCGCGATCGGCGATTGCCAGGTCGATTACACGCCGTCCGACGTCGGCACGGGTCAGGTGACGCTGACCGCCGCCTACGCCGGCGACGCCGGCCACGTGGCCTCGAGCGCCGGCGTGACCGTGACCGTGAGCGCCCCGGCGCCGCAGTCGACCGCGACCGCGCTGATCTGCTCGCCGTCGAGCGTCGCCGTCGGGACGCCGACGGTCTGCACCGTCACGGTCACCGACACCGGTACCGGTACCGCCCTGGATGACACTCCGAATGGAGCGGTGACGTTCATCGGCGGGCCCGACGGAAGCTTTGCCCCGAGCGCGTGCACGCTGACCGGAACCGGCGCCTCCGCCGATTGCCAGGTCGGCTACACCCCGTCGGCCGTCGCCCTCGGGATCCATCCGCTGGCCGCCCACTATCAGGGTGACGCCGGCCACCTGGCCTCCGCCGGTCGGACCGTCGTGCTGGTGACGCCCGCCACCGAGCAGACGGCCACGTCGCTGGACTGCACGCCGTCGGTGATCGCGATCGGCGACCAGACCGCCTGCACGGTCATCGTCAGCGACCGCCGCCTCGGTGCGACGGCGACGCCCGGCGGCAGCGTGCAGTTCACCGGCGGTCCGGGCGGTCGGTTCAGCCCGGGCGCCTGCGTGCTCGCCGGCAGCGGCAACGCCGCCGGCTGCACGGTCGACTACACCGCGACGGCCGTCCTGCTCGGCCTGCACCCGCTCCTCGCCGCCTATCCGGGCGATGGCGCCCACGACCCCTCGCAGGGGGTGGCCGTGGTGACCGTCACCTTCACGCCGCCGGCGGGACCGACCCCGCCGGCGGGCGGCGGTCACACGGCTCGCACCGTGCCCGGCGAGGTCGCCGGCTCCGCGCCGTAGAGCTCGGGGCGGCGGTCGGCGAACACGTCGTTGCGCGGGCCGAAGCCCTTGGTGCGCGCCGCCGAGAGGTCACACCGGGCCTGCACGGTCGCCGTTCCCTGCACCGGACCGGCGAGCAGACGGCCGTCGGGATCGCCGATCAAGCTCGCCTGGACCCAGTCGATCCCACGCTCGTGGCCGGCGCGGTCGGCGACGGCGACGAACACGCGGTTGATGCTCGCCGCGGCGAGCGCCTGCACGACCTCCATGTAGAACGGGCCGGGGGGCGGCCCGTACGCCGGGGAGTTCATCGGCACGGCGATGATGTCGGCTCCGGCGAGAGCGAGCATCCGCATCACCTCGGGGAAGAAGGCGTCGTAGCAGACGGCCACCCCGACGCGACCGGCCGGCGTGTCGATGACCGGCGGCGGCTCGGCGCCCTCCAGGAAGATGAGCTTCTCCCGGTCCCACAGATGCGTCTTGCGATACATGGCGCGCACGCCCGCCGGGTCGACGATCGCCGCGCTGTTGCGCAGCGCCCCGTCGTCGTCGCGCTCGCAGAAGCCGCCGATGATCACGAGCTCGTGAGCGGCGGCCAGCTCGCACCAGCGGGTGACCGTCGGGCCGTCGGCGGGCTCGGCGAGAGCGCGCGCCTCGGTCTCGTCGGTGAACGCGTATCCGGTGATGCACAATTCCGGGAGGACGACGAGGTCGGCGCCGTCCGCGCCCGCGGCCGTGATCGCGGTCTCCGCTCGCGCGCGGTTTCCGTCCAGGTCGCCGAACACCGGCGCGAGCTGCACACAGGCGATGCTGACATCGCCGGCTGGTGAGGCATCTATTGCCAACGCAGAATGGTTGTACGCCAACCACCGGGGGACGTCAAGTAGACCTAGGGTTACTGTTTGCGCCCGCGGACGGCTGATACGTTACGCAACTCGTGTTGGTCATATGGCTTTCCGTCGATCTGTCGTCATGCGCGGCCCCGCTGTCCGCGCACGCGCCGAGCGGCCGCGCGGATTGATGAGGACGCCGGGGGAGCACGAGGGGGTGCGTTCGGTGGCAAAGCGATCCGAACGCCGATCCACGCCCGCGCGCGCTGCGGGCGGGCGCGGGTCCGCCGGTCGTGGCGCGGCCGACGTGACCGCGGCGAGCGCGCCGAAGGCCTCCGCCGCGCGTGAGACGAGCATCCGGCGCGGCATCGAGGTTCTCCTGTCGCTCGGCGGCGACGAGTCCGCTCGCAGCGGTGGGCTCGGCGTGACCCAGATCGCGGGGCTGCTCGGCCGCGAGAAGAGCCAGGTGTCGCGAGCGCTCAAGGCGCTGAGCGAGTACGGGCTCGTCGAGCGCACCGCGGACGCGAGGTATCGCCTCGGCTGGCGGCTGTACGTGCTCGCTCAGATGACCGGCGAGCGACGATTGCTGGACCTCGGGACTCCGTTGATCCGCCGGCTCGCCCACGACATCGGCGAGCGTGTCCACCTCTCCCTGCTTCAGGGCACCGACACCCTGACCGTCATCTCGGAGTCGCCGGGCCGGACCGTCGAGGCACGGGCCTGGACCGGTCGGGTCACGCCCGCATACTGCACCTCGTCCGGCCGGGCGCTGCTGCTCGACTGGACGGGCGACGAGATCATCGCGGCGTTCGCCGATGTCCCGTTCGAGAAGCGCGGGCCCAAGACGGTGCGATCGGCGGCCGCCCTGGCGGCGGCGGTGAGCGCGTCCCGGCGGCAGGGCTACGTCGTCGTCGATGAGGAGTACGAGCGTGACCTCATCGGCCTCGCGGTGCCGGTCAGGGACCCGGCCGGAGCGATCATCGCCTCCATCAACGTCTCGGCGCCCCGTTATCGCTTCGCCGACCGCGTGGCGGCCGCCGCGCAGGAGCTGATCGACGCCTCGGCCCGGCTGACGGTGGTGCTCGGCGAGCCCCCGGCCGACGCCGCGGCGAACGACTGAACCTCCGCTGGCAATCGCGACCGTCAGCCGGTAGGCTGGCGCGGCGATGGCCGGCCGGGCCGATCGAGGAACGCGGTGAGCACGGGCGCGGCGAGTCCGCAGCATCCGGCCGAGCCGCTGCGCTACCGGCTGAACATCGACGCGATGACCCCGGCGCAGCTGACCGCGTTTCGCGACGCGATGGCGGCGGCGATGAAGATCGGCGACGAGCGCGGCTACATGTATCAGGCGGGCATCCACGGCTTTCCGCTGCCGATCAGCTGCGACGTGGCGCACGGGCGCCCGATCTTCCTCCCCTGGCATCGCGCCTATCTGTACTTCTTCGAGCTGACCCTGCGCGACCGGGTGGCAGGGGTGACGTTGCCGTGGTGGGACTGGACGACGCAGCGGTCGATCCCGCACGCCTACGGCGACGCGCACGTCGGCAGCGAGAAGAACCCGCTCTATTCCGCGGAGGTCGATCCGAAGGCGATCGAGCAGGGCAAGCGCGCCGGCGACGACAAGGCGCCGTGGACGGTGCGCTATCCGGGTCAGCCCGGGTCGCCGCCGCTGCCGAGCGCTGACGAGATCGAGAAGGTGCTGGCGCTGCCGGGCTTTCTGGACTTCACCCATCAGCTCGAGCAGTACCACAACAACGTGCACGTCTGGGTGGGCGGCGAGAACGGCCACATGGGCGACATCCCGTTCGCGTCCTTTGATCCGATCTTCTGGGCGCATCACGCGATGATCGACCGGCTGTGGCGGATGTGGCAGCTGCGCCATCCGCAGACGAGCGTCCCGTCGAGCCTGCTCGGTGAGGCGCTGCCGCCGTTTCACATGACCGTCGAGCAGTCGCTCGACGCCAACACGCTGGGCTACGACTATGCGGTGCGGCGCACCGGCGGCGCCGCGGGAGGGTGAGGGTGCAGCGCTTCGTCTCTGAACCGATCGACAATCCGGCCTGGTCCGGTGACGACTTCACGCGCGCCGACCTCGTCTTCTACGGCGTCGATCATTCGGGGCCGAGCTTCGAGGCGAGGGTCTACTTCAACGCCGACCGGGTCGACGAGTCGACCCCGCGAGACGTCGCGTCGTTCGCCGGCTCGTTCACCGTCTTCGGACACCACGGGTGCGCCGGCGACGAGGGGCACTGTGTCGTCCCGTCCGGCCCCCGTGACGTGTTCGACCGGCGCCCGCCGCACGCGTTGACCCTGCAGACCAAGACGGTGATCGTCACCGAGGCGCTGCGCCGTCACGACGATGCCGAGACGCTCGTCATCACCGTCGTGGCGGTGGCTCCCGGAGAGGACCGCGCGCGCGCCGTCGACGCGCTGTTCTTCGAGGGGTTCAGCCTGCTGACGTACGCGTAGACACGCCGCCGGACTCGATCACCGCGGGGGCGAGCTTGAGCCGGGCCTGCGGATAGCGGGCGTGGTGGCGGTCCAGGCGGGTGACGAGGCCGACGAGCAGATGCTGCACGTCGGTCAGCCGCCGCCGGCCGGCGTCGTCGATCGACCGCAGGTCATGCCCGAGTGGATCCAGCCACCGGGCGAGTGTCGCGCGCTGGTCCAGGAAGGACGCGTAGCCGAGGCAATCACGCTTGTCGCCCGACGGCGGCAGCATGCGCTCGCCGATCGCGCGCTGCTCGGTTCTCCAGATCATGAACTGGGGGCCGTAGCGGTCGTCGTCGGACAGGAACGCCTCGCCGACGTCTCCGAGGATCCCCGCGATCTCCCGGGTCTCACGCACGCGGGAGAAGCTGAGATGCTGGATCTCCCGGCGCACCGCCTCCATCCAGCCGAAGTACTGGGCGAACACGTACAGCGTGCTGTCGATGGCCTGCTCGTGCTTGCCGTCCTTGTCCTCGACGATCCACTTCTCGACGAAGCCCAGGGCGAGGATGTTGTACAGCCGGGCCTGCAGCTCGAAGGCCGCGGCGAGCAGCGGCTCGCGATAGGCGGCCAGCAGGGCGCGCGCCTGCTGGCGTTCGGCCAGCCACGAGGCGCCGAACACGTTCAACAGGGCGGTGAGGACCGTGACGGCGAGCGCGATGATCGAGAGGACGAGCGCCGAGCTCACGGCGGCGAGCTTATCGCCCGATCTCTCAGTGCGCCGCCGCCCCGAGCAGGTGCCGGTCAAGCCAGCGATTGCGGAACGCGTCCCGCGGGTCAAGCCGCGCCCGCAGCGCGCTGAAGTCCGCCAGGCGGGGATAGCGCGGGGCGAGCGCCGCCGCATCGGCGAGGAACACCTTGCCCCAGTGCGGGCGCGGGGCGAACGGCTCCAGCGCGACCTCGACCGAGTCGACCGCGGCGAGCACCGCCTCCGGCGCGCGGGCCCACGTGAAGTGCAGCGCCGCCATGTCCTGTCCGTGTGCGGTGCTCAGCCACAGCTCGTCGCCGGCGACGGTGCGGATCTCGGCGACCTGGACGAGCGAGGCCCACGCGCCGGCGACCGAGCGGACGGCGTCGATCGCCGCCACGGCGTGGGGGCGGGCCACGAGGAACTCGGACTGGATCTCGTCGCCGGCGCTCGGCGTGAACCCCATGCGGAAGTGGGGGAGACGCTCGTGCCACGGCCCGGGAACGCCGAGTTGCGGCGTGCAGTTGACCGGGTCGACGCCGATGATCGGATGGCGCTGAAGCGTTGCCGCCCGCGCGCCGAACAGCTCGTCGCCTGCGGCCTGCGGTGATGCGCGCACGCGGCTCTTGACCCACACCTGGTCGACCGATCGGCCGAAGCGGTGAAACACGCTGACGCTGTCGCCGCCGGCGAAGATCCCGTCGAGGTGCTCGTACAGCGCGTCCCAGGCCAGGTCCTCGAAGACGTGCTGGCGCACCTCGTAGACCGGCTCGACGTCGAGCGTGACGCGGGTCACGGCGCCGAGCGCCCCGAGGCCGACGACCAGGCCGGCGAACTCGGGCTGACCGCGGCGCGCGGTCAACAGCTCGCCGTCGGAGGTCACCATCTCCAGTGCGGCGACCGCGGTGGCGAGGTTGCCGTTGGCGTCGCCGGACCCGTGGGTGGCGGTGGCAACGGCGCCGGCCACCGAGATGTGCGGCAGCGAGGCGAGATTGGCGAGCGCCAGACCCTCGGCGGTCAGACGCCCGGCCACCGCGCCGTAGCTGAGCGCGGCGCCGAACGACACCGTCCCGGCGTCGCGGTCGACGACGAGCTCCGGCGGCAGGCCGTCCAGCGCGACGAGCTCGTCGGAGTCGGCGATGTCGGAGAACGAGTGGCGTGAGCCGAGCACCCGGACCCGCGGCGCCGACGAGATGATCTCCTGGAGCTCCTCGAGCGTCGCGGGCCGGTGGATGCGCCTGGCGCGGTAGGTGTGGTTACCGGACCAGTTGCGCTCGGTCACGGACGGATCCCTCACCGCGCGCCGGGTTACTCCGGGCGGGCCGGGTCAAGCGTCAGCGCCACCGAGTTGATGCAGTAGCGATCGCAGCCGTTGGGCCCGTCGTTGAAGACGTGGCCGAGATGGCCGCCGCACTGCGCGCACGTCACCTCGGTGCGGCGCATGAACAGGCTGCGGTCCTCGTGCAGCTGCACGTTCTCGGCCACCGCGGGGTCGGTGAAGCTCGGCCAGCCGGTGCCCGAGTCGAACTGCGTATCGGATCCGAACAGCTCGGCGCCACAGCCGGCGCAGCGATAGATGCCGTCCTGCTCGGTCTTGTGCACGTACTGTCCGGTGAACGGGCGCTCGGTGCCCTTCTGGCGCAGCACCGAATACTCGGCGGGGCTCAGCTCCTGGCGCCACTGCTCGTCGGTCTTCTCGATCTTGGCGGTCATGCCGCTCCTTTCCTGTGGGGTCACAGTGGATTGGACCCGCCGGCGCCGGAAAGGATTCATGCCCCGCTCGCCATCAGCCACGGACCGAGCAATCCGCGCAGCGCCATCCGCCCGCGATGCAGCCGGCTCTTGAACGCCGGCTCGCCGATCTCCAGCACCGACGCCGCCTCTCGGGTCGACAGGCCCTCGATGTCGCGCAGGACGACCGGCGCGCGCAGATCAGCCGGGAGCTCGCCCAGCGCGCGCCGCAGCGCCGCCCGCTGATCGTCGCGCTCGGCCTGCTCGGCCGGCCCGGGCCGCCCGTCGGTCAGCTCGCGCAGCGCGGCGTCGCCGTCGTCGACGACGGTTCCGGCGGCCGGGCGCCGGGCCAGGCGCCGCTGGGCCTCGTTGAAGCCGATGCGATACAGCCAGGTGTAGAACCGGGCGCGCCGCTCGAATCCCGGCAGCGCCCGCCAGGCGCGCAGGAACGTCTCCTGGGCGACCTCCTGCGCCTCGGCGGCGTCGAGTCCGAACCGGCGCAGCGCGGCGACGAGCCGGTCGGCATGGCGCATGACGAGCTCCTCGAAGGCGGCCATGTCCCCACCGGCGGCGAGCGTCACGAGCTCCTCCTCGCTGCGCTCCCGGGCGGTCTGCGGGGCGGTCACGACTCAGGGCTCCCGGAGCTGTCCCCGGATCGACGCCAGCACGGCGGGGGCGACGACCGGGGGCTGCTGGGCCCCGAGGACCCCGAGCGAGCCGATCACCGCGCGCAGGCCGTCAAGCAGCTCCCGGCACTCCGGGCAGGCGCCGAGGTGGTGCTCGAGCCGGGCGCGCTCGTCGGGCTGCAGATCGCCGTCGAGATAGTCCGACGCGTGCGGCTCCACCCACCGATGGTCGCGGCGAAAGCGCAGGCGCTCGGAGAGGCTGGTCATCGCGATAACAGCCTACGCCGCCGGCGAACCGTTTCACGCGCGACCGGGTCTCAACCCATGACGATCGACAACGAGACGAGAGGACGGACGATGACCATACAGACAGCGATCTTCGCCGCCGGATGCTTCTGGGGCGTGGAGGCCGAGTTCCGCGCGCTGGACGGCGTGGTCGGCACGACGGTCGGCTACACCGGCGGCTCGGCTCAGGACCCCACCTACCGGCGGGTCTGCCAGGGCGTCACCGGACACGCCGAGGCGGTGCTCGTGGAGTTCGACCGCGGTGCGATCTCCTACGAGGAGCTGCTGGCGGTGTTCTGGAGCTGCCACAACCCGACGCTGCCCCATCGTCGCGGCTGGGACCCGAGCAATCAGTATCGGTCGGCGATCTTCGTCGCCGACGACGCGCAGCGCGGGGCGGCGATCGCCTCGCGTGACGAGCTCCAGCGCGACCTCGAGCACGAGATCGTCACCCAGATCCAGCCCGCCGAGCGCTTCTGGCCGGCCGAGGACTATCACCAGCAGTACCTCGAGAAGCGCGGCCAGGCGAGCTGCGCGACGACGATCGGAGCCGGCGTGCGAGACGCCGCGCCGATCGGCTAGTCACAGCTCGGCAACAACTCGGCCGGACCGCGCGGGGCAGCGTCTACGCTCGTCACGAGATTCCCGTCCCTGGAGGCTTGGCCGTGCTCAACCGCAGAACGAAGATCGTGGCCACCCTCGGCCCGGCGACCGACGCCCCCGGCGTCCTCGACGCGCTGATCGCGGCCGGGATCGACTGCGCCCGGCTCAACTGCTCGCACGGAACGAGCGACGAGCTGCGCCGCCGCTACGCCGAGGTCCGCGAGGCGGCGGCGCGAGCAGGACGCTCGATCGGCATCCTGTTCGACCTGCAGGGGCCGAAGCTGCGGCTGGCCGCCGGCATCACACCGCGGCTCGTGCACGCCGGCGAGGTCGTCACCTTCTTCGGCGGCTCTGAGCCGGCGTCCGATGACCGCGTCGCGGTCGACTTCGACGACTTCACGCGGCTCGTCTCCGAGCGCTCGGAGATCGTCATCGGCGACGGCGTACCGCGGCTCGTCGTCGAGTCATACGGCCCGGGCGAGGTCGTGGCTCGAGCGCTGTCGACCGGCGAGCTGTTGCCGCGCAAGGGGATCAACGTCACCTACGCCCGCCCCGAGCTGCCGGCGATCACCGACAAGGACATTGCCGACCTCTCGCTCGCCGCCGAGCTCGGCGCCGACTTCGTCGCGCTGTCGTTCGTGCGCTCGGCGGCCGACATCGAGCAGCTGCGCGCGTTGCTGGCCGAGCGTGGCTGGAGCGGTCGCACGGTGGCCAAGATCGAGAAGGTCGAGGCCTACGAGAACCTCGACGAGATCATCGCGGTGGCCGACGGCGTGATGGTCGCGCGCGGCGATTACGGGGTGGAGGCGGGTGTCGCCCACGTGCCGCTGATGCAGAAGGACTGCATCTATCGGGCGACCCAGGCCGGCAAGCTGGTGATCACCGCCACGCAGATGCTCGAGTCGATGATCCACGCCCCGGAGCCGACGCGCGCCGAGGCCACCGACGTCGCCAACGCGGTGATCGACGGCACCTCGGCGGTCATGCTGTCGGCCGAGACGAGCGTCGGCGAGTATCCGGTGGAGGCGGTGCGCGAGATGGCCCAGCTCGCCGAGGCGGCCGAGGAGTTCCCGGTCATCCACGGCCGCGCCCGCGCGGGAGTCGTGCCTGACACGCCGGCGGCGGCGGTCATGCACGCCGCGGTCGACCTGGCCGACGAGGTCGACGCGGTCGCGCTGCTCGTGCCGACATCACTCGGGGGGTCCCCGCGGGCGTGCGCCAAGTACCGCAGCAAGCGGCCGATCATCGCGTTGCCCCACGAGCAGGCGACCGCCGACCAGCTGTGCCTGGACTGGGGCGTGTTCGCCAAGACGATGCCGCGGCCCGAGTCCGTCGACGACCTGATCGAGTCGGCGCTGCTGGCCGCCAAGGAGTTCGCGGGCCTGCCGGCCGGATCATGCGTCGTCATCACCGCCGGGCGTCAGACCGGAACCCCGGGGGCGACGAACCTGATCACGGTGCGGGAGATCCCGTGATCCCGCGCTTTCTCCGGGGTCGGGGCGAGGGTCGACCCGGTCGCGAGCCGGCGGTGTCGATCGGGGACCCCAGGCTGGAGGGCTTCGAGACCGTCAGCACGTTCGAGGACCAGGAGACCGCGCTGTCCTGGCGCGATCAGCTGCGCGCGCTCGGCGTCGCCGCGAGCCTCGTCGCCGATCATCCGCTTGACCGCTGGGGCCGGGGAGAGATCTATCTCGTCGTCCCGCCGGACCAGTGGTCACGGGCGACCGAGATCATCGACAACATCGACTGACCGGCCCTCGGGGCTCGCCGGCCTCCGGGGCTCGCCGGCCCTCGGGGCTCGCCGGCCTCCGGGGCTCGCCGGCCTCCGGGGCTCGCCGGCCTCCGGGGCTCGCCGGCCCCCGGGTCCCGGCTCAGCCGTTGAGCGGCAGCGCGAGCTGGGCGGGCGGCTGGGCGACGACCGGCTCCTCGGAGGCGGGGCCCGAGCGGCGGCGGCCGGCCTTGCGCCAGTGGCCGACGATCTGATGCGCGCTGGCGTGGCGCCAGCCGGAGACGGGGGAGAGCGGCGTGAACTGGACGACGCCGTCGCGGATCTCGAGCACCTCGCCGTAGACGACCCGCCCGCCGATCGACGCCTTGACGATGTCCCCCACCGCGATCGCGTCGAGCCTCACCCGGCCATGATCCCGGTCGGCGCGGACGCCACCGGCCGGCCGGGCGGGGCGTCGTTTCATTAGTCTGCGCGGCGTGGGCACCGAGACGCTCCGCTCCTTCTCCCCCCAGTCCCCCCAGGACCTCGTCGGGGAGTACGCGCTCGCCTCGGCCGCCGAGATCGACGCGGTGTTCGTCGGCGCGCGTGCCGCGCAGCGCGAATGGTGGGCGGCCGGGGCGGCGGGCCGGGCGGGCGCGCTGATGGGAGCCGCCCGCGCACTGCGCGCCGCCCGCGACGAGGCGACCGCGCTGGTCGTCTGGGAGGTCGGCAAGCCGATCGGAGAGGCCGGGGGCGAGGTCACCCGCGCGATCGCCATCCTCGAGTACTACGCGCAGGCCGGCTACTCCGCCGTCGGCGAGCAGTATCCGCCGTCGCTCGGCGGGCTGCTCTTCACCGACCGCCGGCCGCTCGGCGTGGCGTCGCTGATCACGCCCTGGAACTTCCCGCTCGCGATCCCGCTGTGGAAGGCCGCACCCGCGCTCGCCGCCGGAAACGCGGTCGTGCTCAAGCCGTCACCGGAGTCACCGGCCTGCGCGGCGCTGCTCGCCCGCCTGCTCGGCGAGCATCTCCCCGCCGGGCTGTTCACCGTCGTCAACGGCGGCGCGGACGCGGGCCGGGCGCTCGTCGACGGCGCCGACGTCGTCTCGTTCACCGGCTCGGACGGCGTCGGGCGCAGCGTCGCGGCGCGCGCCGGTCAGCGCGGGATCCCGGCCCAGTGCGAGATGGGGGGCCAGAACGCCGCGATCGTCTTCGACGACGCCGATCCCGAGCGCACGGCGGCGGTGGTGACCGGCGCGGCGATGGGCTACGCCGGCCAGAAGTGCACCGCGACCCGCCGGGTGATCATCGTCGGCCACCACGAGGAGTTCCTGGAGGCGCTCGCCGCGGCCGTCGCCGCCCTGTCCCCGGGCGCTCCCGAGGCGCCCGAGACCGTCGTCGGGCCGGTCATCAGCGCGGCGGCGCGTGACCGCGTGCTCGGCGCCGTGGCGCGCGGGCGCGCGGACGGCGGCCGGGTCGTCGCCGGCGGGGAGGCGCTCGACGACGAGGGCTGGTTCGTGCGGCCGGCGATCATCGACGGCCTGCCCGCCGATCATCCGCTCGCCCAGGAGGAGACGTTCGGCCCGCTCGTGACGGTGCTCCATGCCCCCGACGGGGCCGCGGCGGCTCAACTCGCCAACGGCGTCCGCTTCGGGCTCGTCACCTCGGTCCACGGGCGCGACATCGAGCGTATCCTCGCCGTCACCGGGGACCTGGAGACGGGGCTCGTCAAGGTCAACGCGCCGACCACCGGGGTCGATTTCTACACGCCGTTCGGCGGAGAGAAGGACTCCAGCTTCGGCCCGCGTGAGCAGGGCCTGGCCGGACTGCACTTCTACTCCTCGACGCGCACGGTCACGATCGCGCGCTGAGGATCGCCCCGGCCGGCCCGCCGAAGCTGCCGGACCGGCCGGGGCGCGGTGCGGGACGCTCAGGCCGCGAGCGCGAGCGCGTCGCGATCGGCGGGCGCCGCGGAGGGCACCGTGACCGGCGCGGCGAGCGTGCGCTGCCCGGTGGCGAAGTCGCCGCCGGCGCCGAGTCCGCCGGTGCGCGCCATCCCGGTGGCGAAGCTGCCGACCGCGGTCGAGACCTGCGGGCCGGTCATGCCGGTGGCGAAGCTGAGCGTCCGGCGGCCGCGAACGCGCCCCCGGCGCTGGCCGCGAGCGAAGTCGCTGCGGGCGTAGGTGTGGATCCGCTCCGCGCCCGTGCGCTCGGCGGTGGTGCGGTGGTCAGGAATCGTGTGGGGAGATGCCGTCATGTCTGCCTGCTTTCTGTCGGATCACCGCAGGGTTACCTGGTTTCCGATATAGGTATTCAGCCGTCATACGGGCCCCGAGCCATAACGGATCACTATGGGTCCCGCGGCGGCCGTCGACCCACCGGCCCGACGAGACGGTGCCGGGGACAGCGAGCCCACGAGCGGGCGGGGTCACTAGGCTTCGGATCGGACCCGTAGCCCATGTCGACCGCCGACCAGATTCCCCACGCGCCGCCGTTCACCGGGATGCCGCTTGACCGGGCGCCATCCGAGCGCAAGGACCCGGAGATCATCCGGCGGCTGCTCGCCGACCCGCAGTCACGGACGCTGTCGGCCGGTCGCGACGGCGTGCTGATCGATGACGGCGACCATCCGGCGCTGCGACGATCCCCCCTCGGCACGGGGGCGGGCGCGAGTACGGGGGCGAACGGGGACGAGGCGATCCTGCTCGGCGTCGAGGCCGACGGACGGGCGCTGTTCGCCGCCGACCTCGAGCCGGGTGACCCCGGGCCGGTCGACCCCGAGCCCGGCTTCGCCGCGGATCGGGACCGGCCGGCGGGACTCGTCTCGCTGCGCGAGGCCGGCGCGATCATGTCGCCCGCCGAGGGCGGCCTGGCGGCGTACGTCGTCGCCCTGCTCAACTGGCATCGCCGGCATCGCTTCTGCGCCAATTGCGGAGCCCGCACGGCGATCGTCGAGGCCGGATATGCCCGTCACTGCCCGGCCTGCGGCGCCACGCACTTCCCGCGCACCGATCCCGTCGTGATCATGACCGTGGAGCACGACGGCCGGCTGCTGCTCGGGCGCCGGGCCGGCTGGCCGGCCGGCCGGCTGTCGGTGCTGGCGGGATTCATCTCGCCGGGCGAGTCCGCCGAGGAGGCGGTCGTCCGGGAGGTGCAGGAGGAGTCCGGCATCGTCTCCCGTGACCCCGCGTTCGTCGCGTCCCAGCCGTGGCCGTTCCCCGCGTCGCTGATGCTCGGCTTTCACGCGCTGTCGGACGGCGGTGAGCCCGAGGCCCGTGACGGCGAGCTCGACGAGGTGCACTGGCTGACCCTCGGAGAGGTCAGGGCAGCGCTCGCCGAGGCCCATCCGGACTTCAAGCTGCCCCCGAGCGTCTCGATCGCCCGCTTCCTGATCGACCGCTGGGCGACGCTCAAGGACGCGTAGCGACGCCCGGGCCGTCACCGCGCGTTCACCAGCCGCGACTTAGCGCTGGCTAACATGGGCCGCGGGTTTCGGGAATCGTCCGTCGCTGGCCGCACAGGAGGCCCCTGATGATCGCGTTGAGTCGCTGGTGCATGAGCCATCGTCGTTCGGTGGTCGTCGTGTGGATCGCCATCGCGATCGTCACGACGGTGATCGCCTCGGCGGTCGGGCGCGACTACTCGACGAACTTCAGCCTCCCCAACGTGGAGTCCCAGCGGGTCGTCAACCTCCTGAGCGCGCACTTCCCGAGCCAGAGTGGAGATGTCGACTCGATCGTCTTCTCGACCTCGACCGGGACGGTGCAATCGCCCGCCGTGCACAGCGCGATCACCTCGCTGCTCGCCCAGGTGCGCACGATGCCGCATGTCGTCAGCGTCATCAGCCCGTACTCGGCGGCCGGAGCGGTCGCGGTCTCCCGTGATCGCCGCACGGCGTTCGCGACCGTCGAATATTCCAAGCGCGCCTTCCAGCTCCCGGACTCGACCGGCAAGCCCGTGCTCGCCGCGATCGCCAAGGTCAGGGTCCCCGGGCTGCGGATCGCCGCCGGAGGGCAGGTCATCGAGCAGGCCGAGGGCTTCAACATCGGCCCCGCGACCGGCGTCGGGATCGTCGCCGCGATGGTCATCCTGCTGCTGACCTTCGGCTCGCTCGCGGCCGCCGGAATGCCGCTGATCACCGCCGGGCTCGGCCTGATCACCGGCGTGGCGCTGATCGGGCTGGCCACGCACATCACGAACATGTCGAACGTCGCGCCGGAGCTGGCGCTGATGATCGGGCTCGGCGTCGGCGTCGACTACGCGCTGTTCATCGTCACGCGCTTCCGCGAGAACTACGAGCGCACCCACGACGTCGAGGAGTCGATCATCGAGGCGATGGACACCTCGGGCCGGGCGATCCTGCTCGCCGGGTCGACCGTCGTCATCGCCCTGCTCGGCATGTTCGCCACGGGCGTCAGCTTCATGTACGGGCTGTCGATCGCCTCGATCCTCGCCGTGCTGCTGACCCTGACGGCATCGCTGACCGTGCTCCCGGCGCTCCTGCGATTCTTCGGCACCCGGCTCGTCCGCCCGAGCCGGGCGGCGCGCAGGCGCGCGGCCAAGGGCGAGGCGCCGCGCCCATCGGCCTGGCGGCGCTGGAGCGTCATGGTCCAGGCGCATCCGCGCCCGCTGGCGCTCGGCGCGACCGTGGTGATGCTCGTCGTCGTCTCGCCGGTGCTCGCCATGCGCCTGGACAGCTCAGATGCCGGCAACGACCCGTCGAACACGAGCACCTACGCGGCCTTCAACATGCTCTCCCGCGGCTTCGGCGCGGGCTTCAACGGCCCGCTGCTGATCGCCGCCCCGCTGAGCACGCCGAGCCAGGCGGCCGAGCTGCCGGCGCTGCGCGCGGCGATCCTCCACGCCGGGGACGTCGCGGCGGTGACCGCGCCGCGGCTGTCGCCGTCGCGCACGCTGGCGGTCTTCGAGGCCTACCCCGACTCGGCCCCGCAGGCCGACGCGACGACGAACCTCGTCAACCGCCTGCGTGACGACGTGCTGCCGCCGTTCCGCCACACCCTCGGCACGCGGCCGCTCGTCGGCGGGTTCACCGCCGGATCGATCGACTTCTCCAACGTGCTCGCCGGCAAGCTGCCGCTGTTCATCGGGATCGTCGTCGTGCTCTCGGCGCTGCTGCTGTTCGCGATCTTCCGCTCGCTCGTGATCCCCCTCCAGGCCGCGCTGATGAACCTGCTGAGCATCGGCGGGGCGCTCGGCGCCACCGTGCTCGTCTTCCAGGACGGGTTCCTCTCCGGGCTGCTCGGGGTCACGCCCGGGCCGGTCGAGCCCTGGATCCCGGTCCTCATGTTCGCGGTCGTGTTCGGCCTGTCGATGGACTACGAGGTGTTCCTCATCTCACGCGTGCGCGAGGAGTGGGTGCGCGGCGGCGATGCCTCGGGTGCGGTCGCCGACGGCATTTCGTTCACCGGCCGCGTGATCAGCGCGGCGGCGGCGATCATGGTCTGCGTCTTTTTGTCGTTCATGCTCGGCGACGAGCGCTCGGTCAAGGAGTTCGGCTTCGGCCTGGCCGCGGCGGTCTTCCTCGACGCGCTCGTCGTGCGCTGCGTGCTGCTGCCCGCCGTGTTGGAGCTGCTCGGGTCGTTCACGTGGAAGCTGCCGCGGTCGCTGGACGCCCGCCTGCCGCACATCAACATCGAAGGGCACTCCGCCGCGGCGGCGAGCGACGATGCCGGCGTTGCGTCCCTCGATCGGCCCGCCGAGCAGGAACCGAGCCGGGCGTAGGGCCGCTCACCGGCGGCTCTCGAGCACCGCTCGGGCCGCGTTGTGCCCCGGGATGCCGCTGACCGCCCCGCCGCGCCGGGCGCCCGCGCCGCAGATCCAGACGTTGGGACGGGCGGTCTCCACCCCCCAGCGCCCGACCTCGTCGGCGGACTCGGCGAACGGCCACGTCAGGTCGCGATGGAAGATGTGGCCGCCGGGCAGGCCGAGCTCGGCCTCGAGCTCGAGCGGCGTGCGCGCCTCCAGGCACCGCTCGCCGTCGCCGTCGCGCATCAGGCAGTCCTCGATCGGCTCGGCGAGCACCGAGTTCAGCGACCGCAGGGTCGCGTCGACGGCCGCGCGCTTGGCCGCGTCGTGGTCGCGCGCGCTGCCGGCGAACAGCCGGGCCGGCATGTGCAGTCCGAACACGGTCAGCGTGTTGACCCCGGCGGCGCGGAGCTCCGGGCCGAGGATGCTCGGATCGGTCAGCGAGTGGCAGTACGCCTCGCACGGCGCCGGATCGGGGATCTGACCGGCGGCGGCCTCGGTGTGGGCGCGGCGCAGCTGCGCGTACCCCTCGTTGACGTGCAACGTCCCGGCGAAGGCGTCGTGCGGGCTGACCGCCGGATCGCGCAGCCGGGGCAGGCGGGAGAGCAGCAGGTTGAGCTTGAGCTGGGAGCCCTCCGGCGCGGGCGCCTCGGCGGGGTCGCCGAGCAGCCGGGCGAGCACGGCGGGCGCGACGTTGGCGAGGACATGCGTCGCCTCGTACGTCGCCCCGTCCCGCGTGGCGACCGACACCCCGTCGGCGCGGGCGTCGATCGTCGTGACGGGCGCGTCGAGGACGAGCCGCGCGCCGGACTGCGTCGCGGCCGCCGCCAGCGCGCCGGTCAGCGCGCCCATCCCGCCGACGGGGAGATCCCAGTGGCCGGTGCCGTTGCCGATCACGTGATACAGGAAGCAGCGGTTCTGGGCCAGCCCGGGGTCGGCGGTGTCGGCGAAGGTCCCGATCAGCGCGTCGGTGGCGACGATGCCGCGGACGAGATCGGCGTCGATCGCGGACTCCAGCAGCTCCGAGAGCGGCTGCGCGAACAGCGTGCGCCACGCCCGGTCGTCTCCGACGACCTCGCGGCGGAACTCCGCACGTGAGCGCAGCGGCTCGGTCAGCGAGGCGAACACGCGTGGAGCGATCCCGGTCGTCAGCTCGCCCAAGACCGTCAGGGCCGACATCGCCGCGCGCCCCCCGTCGGCGCCGAGCGTGCGCTGCAGCGAGGCGAGGGTGCGCTGCGCGTCGTCGCAGATGAGGATGCCGGTCCCTCCGCTCGGCGTGTAGGACGCCACCGAGCGCCGGCGCAGCGTCACCTCGGCCCCGAGCCGGGCCAGCAGCGGGCGCGGGAACAGGCTGACGAGATAGGCGTAGCGCGAGAGCCGCACGTCGATGCCGGGGAACGGGGCGGCGGAGACCGCGGCGCCGCCGGGCACGGCCGCGCGCTCGAGCACGACGACGCGACGGCCCGCCGCCGCCAGCAGCGCCGCCGCGACGAGTCCGTTGTGGCCCGCGCCGACGATGATCGCGTCGGTCGTCCCCGTCGTCATGGGGGCCACGATACGCTGGCCCGGGACTCATCGAACCAGGGAGGGAACGTATGGACGCGGTCAATCACCAGCTGCGGCTCGCCGAGCGCCCGGCCGGCCTCCCGACGGCCCGCGTCTGGGCGTTCACCTCCGAGCCGATTCCCGAGCCCGCCGATGGCGAGGTCGTCGTCAAGGTGCTGTACCTGTCGCTTGACCCGGCGATGCGCGGCTGGATGAACGAGGGCCGCTCCTATGTCCCGCCGGTGCAGATCGGCGCAGTCATGCGCGCGCTCGCCGCCGGCGAGGTCGTCGCCTCCCGGTATCCCGGACTGTCGGCCGGCGACCACGTCACCGGGGTGCTCGGCGCCCAGGAGTACGCGGCGGTCGCCGGCGACCAGCTGACGAAGGTCGACGCGTCGGCGACCCCGTTGCCCGTCTATCTGAGCGCGCTCGGGATGACCGGGATGACCGCGTACTTCGGGCTGCTGGACATCGGGCGGCCGGCCGAGGGCGACACCGTCGTCGTCTCAGGCGCGGCCGGGGCGGTCGGCGGGCTCGTCGGCCAGATCGCCAAGATCAGGGGCGCGCGGGCGATCGGGATCGCCGGCGGACCGGAGAAGTGCCGTCATGTCGTCGAGGACCTCGGGTTCGACGCGGCCATCGACTACAAGGGCGAGATCGTTCCCACCGCCCTGCGCGAGCACTGCCCGACGGGGATCGATGTCTACTTCGACAATGTCGGCGGCCTGATCCTCGAGGCGGCGCTCGGACGGCTGGCGCTTCACGCCCGGGTCGTCCTGTGCGGCGCGATCTCCCAGTACAACGCCACCGAGGGGATGCGCGGGCCGTCCAACTACATGTCGCTGCTCGTCAACCGCGCCTCGATGACCGGGTTCGTCGTCTTCGACTACCTCGACCGGACGGCCGAGTTCACCCGGGACATGTCCCAGTGGCTGGCCGACGGCCGGCTGCGGACGGTGCAGGACATCGCCACCGGCGGATTGGACGCCTTCCCCGAGACGCTCCTGCGCCTGTTCAGGGGCGAGAACACCGGCAAGCTCGTGCTCGCGCTCGCCTGACCGGTCAAGTCCGGCCCGGAATGCTCCGATAGGAACGATGACCCGAGCCACCGTCGATGAGAGGATCCCGTGCCGACCTATCCCGTCACGTTCGAGATGGACTACGAGCACCGCCACAGCCGCCCGCGGACGTTCTTCCGTCCGCTGCTCGCCATTCCTCACTTCCTGTTCTTCTACGGCTACACGATCGCCTTCTTCTTCGTCTACGTGGCGGCCTGGCTGGCGCTGATGATCACCGGCCGCTGGCCGCGGGGGCTGTTCGGATTCGCGGCGGGCTATCTGCGCTACACCGCGCGGCTGACCGCCTATCTCAACCTGGCGGTCGACGCCTATCCGCCGTTCGGCGGCGGCGATGACGAGGCGTATCCCGTGCGGGTGCGCATCGAGCCGCCCCAGGCCCACTACAGCCGGCTCAAGGTCTTCTTCCGCGGCGTCTACGCGATCCTCGCCTTCATCATCCGCTACGCGCTCGGGATCGTCCTGAGCTTCGTCGCCTTCCTCGCGTGGTGGGCGATCGTCGTCACCGGGCGCCTGCCCGCCTCGCTGTGGAACGCGATGAACTTCTCGCTGTCCTACACCGTCCGCGCCGACGCGCTCCTGTTCCTGATCACCGAGACCTATCCGCCGATGGGCGACGCCGCTTCGGCGCTGCCTCAGGCGATCTGAGTGCCGCGTCCGGGCGCGAGCCCCGGAGGAAGAGAGCCGTCGCCTCGGCGACGAGCCACTCGACCGCGAAGGCGCGGTCCGAGGCGTCCTCGAGCACGCCCGCCGATTCGCTGTGCTTGGTGGCGAACATCAGCTCGAGCAGTGCCGCATCCTGCGTGGCGAAGCGGACATAGGCGGCCGCGGTCGCCGCCAGGCGCACCTGGAACGAGTCGCCGGCCTCGCGCACGGCGGCGCGCAGCTCGTCGCCGAGGCGGGTGAACCTTCTGCACCGCGGACATCCCTGATCTCACCGGGCGCACGGCGATCATCACCGGCGCCAACAGCGGCATCGGCGCCGCCGATCTGGCCGACCTCTCGTCGGTGCGCGCGTTCGCCGACGCCTGGAGCGGCGAGATCGACCTCCTGATCAACAACGCCGGCGTGACCGCGTGGTGACCGTCTCCTCGGGGGCACACCGCTTCGGGACGATCGACTTCGACGACCTCAACTGGGAGCGCCGGCCGTACCGGGCGTGGCGCGCCTACGGCCAGTCCAAGCTCGCGAATCTCCTCTTCACCACCGAGCTCCAGCGCCGGCTGCGCGCGTCGGACTCACCGGTCCTGGCGACGGCGGCTCATCCCGGCTACGCCGCCACCGATCTCCAGTTCCACACCGGGGGGCGGTCGATGGACCTCCTCAACGCGCTCGGCAACCGAGTGCTCGCCCAGAGCGCCGACGGCGGCGCGCGGCCGACACTGTACGCGGCGCTGGCCGACGTGGCCGGCGACAGCTTCGCCGGCCCGGGCGGCCTGGCCATGCGCGGGGCGCCGGAGCTCGTCAAGCGGTCGGCGGCGGCGTCCGAAGCCGGCGTCGCGGAACGCCTGTGGGAGGTCTCGGAGGACCTGACCGGCGTGCGGTTCCCGGCCGTGCTGCACACGACGGCCTGAGAACGCTTGGCGTCGTCGCTAAGCTAGGAGACATACGACGCTCAGTCGCGCGCGCCTGTCGTGGCGACCGGCTATCGTCGACTGAGAAAGCCCGATGAACGAGGACGACATCACCACGATCGAAAGCGCCGGCCGCCGCTGCGCAATCTGCCGGACAGGCCGCCATTGGAAGACCTTCAACGTCGTACACGCGGAAGGGCGCGACCCGGTGGTGCTCTGCCCGGCCTGTCACGCTCGCTACGGAGAGGCACCTCCGGTCGACGGCAAGGAGGCATCGGCCGCGGCGCCCGTCGCGGTCGCTGCCAGCACCGCCCCTGAGAAGCCCGCCGCGGCCGCCGCCGCCGCCAAGCCGCGGCCCAAGCCGCAGGAGGATCGCCTGCGCAAGGCGCTCAAGGAGCTTCCGCGCGGCGAGCACTCGACCGGTCGGATCGCCAAGGCCGCCGGGCTCAACCACTCCAAGACCCTCGGTCGCCTGCATCAGCTCGAGGCCGCGGGCGAGGTTCGCCAGGTCGGCAAGCTGTGGACGACCGAGCGTGAGTCGACGGACCTCGAGGGCGCGTTCGACCGCCTGCAGGCCCGGACGAGCAATCTCCGCATCATCCGGGAGAAGGCACCGGCCTGATCGCCGTCGGGCCCGGGAGCGTCCGGGCCCGAAGCCGCCGCCCGACCATCACGGTCGCCGGTCCGGAATGTCGTAGGCGGACGCTCGGCCTGTCCCATTCCGGAGCTGGGGGCACCGCTACGATCCTGGCGTCGCCCAACCCTCCGGAGGTGCAGTCGCCGATGGCCTTGACCCACGAAGAGCGCGCGTCATCGCTGCAGCGACGCGCCCAGCAGCATCTGCTGCTCCACTTCGCCCGCAACGGCGAGCTCGGCCCGGACGGCTCCAATCTCCTCGTGCTCGAGCGTGGCGAGGGGCCCTACGTCTTCGACGTGGCCGGCAACCGCTACTTCGACGCGCTCTCGAGCCTGTTCTGCGCGCAGATCGGCTACTCGCACGGTGAGGAGATGGCCGCCGCGGCCGCCGGGCAGCTGACGAGCCTGGCCTTCAACACGAACTGGTCGACCGCCCATCCGCCGGCGATCGATCTCGCCACCCGGTTGGCCGAGATCGCCCCCGGCGACCTCAACAAGGTCTTCTTCACCTCCGGCGGATCGGAGTCGGTCGAGACGGCGTGGAAGCTCGCGCGCCAGTATCACATCGCCAACGGCGAGCCCGGACGCCTGAAGGCGATCGCGCGCGACCGGGCCTATCACGGAGTCACGCTCGGCGCCCTCTCGTTCACCGGCGTCGACCGCTTCAAGACGCCGTTCGGGCGCCCGGCGATCGACGTCCGCCATGTCTCGTGGACGAACCAGTTCCGGCCGCTGAACGGACTCGCCGGGGAGGAGCTGACCCGCGCGCTGCTCGCCGAGCTGGAGACGGCGATCGCCGAGGAGGGGCCCGAGACGATCGCGGTCATCATCGCCGAGCCGGTCCAGAACGCCGGCGGCTGCCTGACCCCGCCGCCGGGCTACTGGGCGGGCCTGCGCCAGATCGCCGACCGCCACGGCATCCTGCTGATCGCCGACGAGGTCATCTGCGGCTTCGGGCGCCTCGGCGAATGGTTCGGCTCCGAACGCTACGGGGTGGAGCCCGACATGATCACGGTCGCCAAGGGCCTGACCTCGGCCTATGCCCCGATGGGCGCGGTCCTCGTCTCCGACAAGGTCGCCGAGCCGCTGTATGCCCCGGGGGCCACGCTCCTGCACGGGATCACCTTCGGCGGGCATCCGGTGGCCGCCGCGCTGGCGCTCGTCAACCTGCAGATCTTCGAGCGCGAGGGCGTCCTCGAGAACGTCCGTGAGCAGGAGCCGTGGTTGCGTGATCGCCTGGCTGATGCGCTGGGCGGACTGCCGATCGTCGCCGATGTCCGCGGCGCCGGGTTCTTCTGGGCCTTCGAGCTCGTCGCCGGAGATCCCGAGCGCCAGTTCGGTCCCGAGGACCGTGAGAAGCTGCTGCGCGGGTTCCTGCCCGGCCGGCTGCGCCGGGCGGGTCTGATCGCCCGGGCCGACGATCGCGGCGACCCGGTGCTCCAGATCGCGCCGCCGCTGATCGCCACGCGCGCTCAGCTCGACGAGATGGTCGCCGCGCTCGCCGAGGTGCTCGCCGACGCCGGTGACGAGATGGGTCTCGGTGAGCGCCGTGTTCGTCAGCGGTAGCTGACCAGCGAGCGGCCGTCGCGCTCGAGATGGCCGTGCTCGTTGAACGAGACGAGCGTGACACCGCTGCGACCGGTCACGATCTTCGTGATCCCGGCGTTGATCGCCACCCGGTTGAAGGTGATCAGGGCGCTGTCGGGCAATCCCAGCAGCGCCGCGGAGATGGCGGCGACGACGCCGCCGGAGGTGAACACGAGCGCCGTCGAGCCCGAGGGCAGCCCGTCGGCGGCGGCGCGCAGGCCGTCGCCGACGCGGGCGGTGAACGCCGGGTGGCGTTCCGCGGCGGGGCTCTGTGAGCCCGTCGTGATCCACCGTTCCAGCGCCTGCTCGAGCACGTCCTGGAACGCGGCCGATGACACCGGCTTCCCGGACGACCGACTCGGCCGCAGATCGGTGTCGGAATGGCTGGAGAGGATGTCCACCATGTCGTACTCGTCAAAGCGCGGGTCGACGGCGACCGGCATGTCCAGCCGCGCGGCCACGGGGGCGGCGGTGTCACGCTGGCGCGTCAGCGTGCCGCTGATCAGCCGCGCGACGGTCAGCCGCCGGGCGGCGAGCTCACCGGCGACGGCGTCGGACTGCTCGCGCCCGAGCGCGGACAGGACGTCGTAGTCCGGCCCGCCGAACGATGCCTGGCCGTGGCGGACGAGAAGGATCGTCGGCACCGGCCAAGCATATGGGCCGGCCCACCGGCGACCAGTCGCCGGTCGGTCGCCGGTCAGTCGCCGGTCAGTCGCCGGTCAGCTGGAAGCGGCGCACGAGCTGGTCGAGCGTGTGCGCGGTCTCGGCCAGCTGATGGGCCGAGGCCGCGATCTCCTGGGTGGAGGCCGACGTCTCCTGCGTCGAGGCCGAGACCTGCTCGCTGGCGGCCGACGACTGCTCGGCCACCCCGGCGACCTCGGCGATGTCCTGCTGGACGCGCTCGCTCTCGAGCGCCACCTGCTGGGCGGCGTCGGCGATCTGGTCGACGCTCGCCGACATGTCCTCGATCGCCCGGCCGATCTGCTCGAAGGCCTCGCGGGTCAGCTCGACGGTCTCGGCGCCGCGATCGGTCCGGGTCGCGCTGGCGTCGACGAGCGTCACGACCCGGCTCGTCTCCTCCTGGATCTGGGCGATCAGGCCGCTGATGCTGCCGGCCGCGCTCTGGGACTGCTCGGCGAGCTGTCGCACCTCGTCGGCGACGACGGCGAAGCCCCGGCCCTGCTCCCCGGCCCGGGCGGCCTCGATCGCCGCGTTGAGCGCGAGCAGGTTCGTCTGATCGGCGATCGAGGTGATCGTCTCGACGATCGTCCCGATCATGACCGACTTGGACGCCAGCTCCTGGATGGCGGCGTTGACCGCGGCCGACGATTGACGAACCTCCGCCATCGCCTCGCTCGCCTGCCGCGCGGCGGTGACGCCCTCGCTGGCCGCGGCGCGGGCCTCGGCGGCCACCTCGGAGGCGGCCTGGGCGTGGGCGGCGCTGTTGTCGATCGAGCTGGCGACGCTCTCCGCGGTGCGGCGCGCCGAGTCGACCATCGCCACCTGGCGCTCGGCGCCATTGGCCACCTCGCCGATCGCGCTCGAGATCTCGTCGGCGGCCCGGCCCGCCTGGTCGGAGGTCGAGGCCATGTCGTGCGACGCGCTGGACAGCGTTGCCGAGGTCGTCTGGACCTCGCCGATCAGCTGCTGGAGCTGGCGGCGGGTGTCGTTGTAGGCGACCACCGAGTCGTGCATGCGCTCGCGGATTCCGTTGACCGCCTCCGCGATGCGCCCCAGCTCGTCGCTGCCGGCATGCTCGATCGGCGGCGTGACGGTCCGCGCGTCATGGGTGAGGTCGCCCTTGGCGATCCGCTCCAGGCTCTCCCGGACCTCGCTCGCCTCGTTGTCCATCAGCGATCGCAGCCGCTCCAGGATCGGACCGATCCGGGTCACGATCGAGCGGACCGTCGCCAGGACGAGCCCCAGCAGGGCGATCAGGGCCAGGACGCTGACCCCGATGACGACCTTGGTGCTCATGCCGGCCGTCGAGCGCACCGCCGCCGAAGCGCGGGCCGCGTCGCGCTCCAGCCGAGACCGCAGCGCGCCGAACTCGATCGGCAGCGCGTTGGAGGGCTTCAGATTGGCCACCGACTGGATCTCGACCGCCTGATGGGTGTTGCCGGCCAGGCCGGCCCGGCGCAGATCCAGGCTGAAGCCCTCGTAGGCGCTCAGGCTCGCGTCGATCGCGCTCAGCCGGGCGAGAGCGCCGGCATCGTGGATGAGCGGGCGCAGCTTGGCGAGCTGGACACGCGCGTCGTCGTACCCGGACACCGCCTGCTCCCACGTCGTCTGGGCCAGGGCATCCTGCGAGCGCTCGCGCAGGGCGATCACGGCGGCGTACATGTTGTTCTGATCGTCGTTGGTGATCCACGACTCGTAGGCGCGGCTCAGCACGTCGACCTCGGTCTGGGCGCCCGACGCGGTGGTGCTCGTCGACGTGATGTGGGACATCAGCAGCGCGGTCACCGCGGTCAGCAGGATGAGGGCGGCGGCGCCGCCGCCGCCGAGCGCCAGCAGGCGACCGCGCAGCGTCAGGGAACGGCCGATCGAGAACACGGTGGTGCTACTCCTTGTCGAGATTTGTCGCCGCCCCCCGCAAGCGATGCCGCGAGTCCCAGGGTCGACGAGTGAGTAGTCGGCGGCCGCCGGCCGGTTTGAAGGGCATCTTCTACGCGTGACGATCAGTGGTTTCTACTGATCGACTCGGGGATTGGTCCGGCGTAGACTCGCCCGATTCCGGTGCGCCGCCGCGCCTCGGCGGCTGCTGATCCGGGTCGAGCGAGGGGGGTTGGTCGTGGGCACAAGCGGACCGCAGGACGGGCTCCAGGCGGATCTCGTGTTCGAGGGCGGCGGCGTCAAGGGCATCGGCCTGGCGGGCGCCTTCCGTGAGCTCGACGCGCGCGGCTATCAGCCGCAGTGCGTGGCCGGCACCTCGGCGGGGGCGATCACGGCGGCGCTCGTGGCCGTCGGCTACTCGGGCGCCGAGCTGGAGGAGATCGTCCTGCGGGACATGCACTTCAAGGCGTTCGCCGACAACAACGGGCTCAACCACTTCGGCGTACTCGGTGAGGCGCTCCGGTTCTCGCGTTCGCATGGCCTGCACAGCGGCAACTACTTCCTCGGCTGGATGACCGAGCGGCTGGCGGCGAAGGGGATCACGACGTTCGGGGAGCTGCGGGATCCCGGATCGGAGAGCGGCGGCCAGCGCGCCTACAAGCTCCAGGTCATCGCCTCTGACCTGACCGGCCGCAGCATGCTCATCCTGCCGCGCGATGCCGCGCAACTCGGCCTTGACCCCGACAAGCTCGAGATCGCCCGGGCGGTGCGGATGAGCATGTCGATCCCGGTGTTCTTCGAGCCCGTGCTCGTCACGCCGAGGGCGGGCGACGCCGAGCACGTGATCGTCGACGGCGGTCTGCTGTCGAACTTCCCGGTCTGGCTGTTCGACTGCCCCGCCGACCAGCCACCCGGCTTCCCGACGTTCGGAATGCTGCTCGTCGCCCCCAAGCAGGACGCGCCGCTGCTGCCCGACTCCGCCGACCCCGATGCCGGGCTGCAGGGGATCTCGACCGACGCCCAGTATCTCCACGCCCTGGCCGACACGATGATGGAGGCCCACGACCGCTTCTACGTCGAGCAGGCCAACTACGCCCGCACGATCCCGATCCCGACGCTCGGGGTCAAGACGACCGAGTTCAACATCGATCCGGCCAGGGCCCAGGCGCTGTTCGACTCCGGCCGGGGCGCCGCGCGCCGGTTCCTTGACTCGTGGGATTTCGAGGCCTACAAGGCCCAGTTCCGCACCGGTGCCAAGCCGAGCGGGCGTCTGGCCGGCGTGACCTGAGGCCGGCGCTTGACGGACGTCGCCGGTGGAGTAACTTGGGTGTCGTGGTGGCGTTCATGGTGCAGTTCGGCGGGGAACGATTTCATCCGGGCGAATTCAGCCTGGTGGCACCGCTGCTGCTCATCGTCTTCGTCATCTGCGTCTCCGCGGTCTTCCTGCCGGTGATCGCGGTGGCGGTGTCCGGAGTGCGGTCCGGCCTGCGCTCGTGGCGCGCGCGCCGGCGGCTCCTGCGCACCCTGATGGACGCCGAGCCGCGCGCCCGGATGCTGATGAGCGAGCTGTGCCCGAATGGCTGGCGCGCCCAGCTGACGCTCGAGCACGGGACCGGCGAGCCCGTCGGGGTGGCGCTCGAATGGACCGAGCTGGAGGACGAGACCGGCCGGGCGGCGGTGATGCGCCGCATCTGGGCGCCGACGATCAACGAGGCGCTCGAGGCGATGGTCGCCGACCGGCGGACCGACGAGACGCTCGAGCAGATCGAGCGCGCGGCGTTCGCCGACGGCTCCTGGCCCGAGCCGTAGGGCTCGCCGCCGCGCCGCCGCGCGGTCTCTCTCGGCCCGGCTCGCCCCGCGGCCTTCCTTCGCCCCGACTCGCCCCGCGGCCTTCCTTTGCCCCGGCTCGCCCCGCGGCCTTCCTCGGCCCCGCGGGGGGCGATTTTCGCCCTCCCGGGCCCTCTTCAGAGGAGGATGTCTGAAAAAAGCCCGCATACCGGGCAAAATGTCGATGCCCTCATCGCAGACCGGGCGCGGCGGCAGTACGGGCACATCACCCGCGCGCAACTGCTCGAGCTCGGGGTCAGCGCGACCGGGATCAGCCGTCGAGTCGAGAAGTCGAGGCTGATCGCCGTTCACGCCGGGGTCTACGCCGTCGGCGCCCTCCGGAACGAGCCGCTGCCGCGCGCCGCGGCGGCGGTTCTGGCCTGCGGCCCGGGCGCGGCGATCGGCGCCCGCTCGGCGATGAGCCTGTGGGGACTGGCGACGACGTGGGAGTTCCCGCTCGAGGTCACGACGCCGCGCGAGGTCCGCCGGCCCGGAATCCGGACCCACATCTGCCGGACGCTGACCCGCGCCGACGTGCGGCGCCAGCTCGGGATCAGGGCGACGAGCCCGGCCCGGACGCTGCTCGACATGGCGCCCCGGCTCGGCGACGACGCGCTGGCGCGGGCGGTCAACGACGCTCGGCTCCGCGGGCTGGCGGCCGTCGGCGCGTTCGTCGACCTGCTGCGCCGCTGCCCGACGCACCCCGGCGCCCTGCGTCTGAAGACCGTCCTCGGCGACGGCGCGCAGGCGCCGACCCGGTCGGAGTTCGAGGATGTGTTCCTCGCCCTCGCCGCGGAGCACGGGCTGCCGCGGCCGCGGGTCAACGCCACGCTCAACGGCTATGAGGTCGACGCGCTGTTCGCCGAGGCGCGAGTGATCGTCGAGCTCGACAGCTGGCGCCATCACTCCGATCGCCGGACGTTCGAGCGCGACCGCGAGCGTGACGCGACCGCGCTGGAGCACGGCTACGAGACGCTGCGCGTCACGTGGGAGCGGCTGCTCGGCGACCCCGCGCGGGAGCTCGCCCGGCTGAAGCGGATCCTCGTCCGTCGGGAACGGGCCACGCCGGACGCCTGACGCGGGCGCCTCGCTCGGGCTCCGCCGGGCGCCTGACCCGACCGCGCCGCGCTCGGGCAACGCCAGTTGCGCGGGCAGACGCCAGGTGCTCGGGCTACGCCAGGTGCGCGCCGGCCGCCGCCAGCTCGGCGAGCGCCGCCGACGACCCCTCCGGGTCGATCCCGCGCACGGCGTCACGCGCGATCGTGACGTCGAGCCCGGCGTGCAGCGCGTCCAGTGCGCTGGCGCGCACGCAGAAGTCGGTCGCGAGCCCGACGACCGTCACCCGGTCGACTCCGTGCTCACGCAGCAGCGCCGCCAGCTCGGGGTTCTCAAACCCCGAGTAGCCCGGGCCCCCGCGGCCCGTCCCCTTGTCGATGACCGCGTCGATCGCGCCGCGGTCCAGCCGCTCGTCGAGCTGTGCGCCCGGCGTGTCGCGGACGCAATGCGCCGGCCACGGCCCGCCCTCGGACGTGAACGACGAATGATCCGGGGGATGCCAGTCCCGCGTGGCGGCGACGACGGCGAAGCGCGGATCCCGGGCGAGGGCGCTGATCGGCGTGATCACCTCGTCGCCGGCGGGGACCGCCAGCGCGCCGCCCGGCAGGAAGTCGTTCTGGACGTCGATGATCAGCAGCGCCTCGGCCATCGTTCACCGAACGCTATCCGACGTTACGATCACCGGCGTGGGGAGACGGGCATCCGCGGCGGGGCCAGTGCGCGCGAGCGCCATCGCGACGGTGATCGCGGTGATGCTGTGGCTGGCGCCGGCGGCGTGGGGCGCGGCGGCCTCGACGCTCCAGGTCAGCGGGTTCGCCGACGCCGCGTCGGGAACGTGCGGCGCGCCGGATCCGTCCGGGCTCGCGACGTGCACGACGCTGCGCGCGGCGATCGCCGAGGCCGACACGCAGGCCAACGCGCCGCAGATCAACCTGACCGCCGGCACCTATCCGCTGACCGCGGCGGGCGGTGGGGAGCTGGCGGTCACCGCGTCGATGACGATCAGCGGCGTCGCCGGCCAGACGACGATCGAGCAGACGGCGCCCGGCGACCGGGTGCTTGACCTCTCGAACCCGAGCGCGGCGGTCAGCCTCACGGGCCTGGAGGTCACCGGCGGCAGCCTGGCGCCGGCCGCCGCCTCCGGTCCCGCCATCGGCGGCGGGATCTTCAGCGCCGGCAGCCTCACACTCAGCGACGTGCTCGTCACCGCCAACACGTCGACCGGCGCGGCGGGCGCCGCGGGCTCGGGCGCGGGCGGGCAGTCCGCCACCGGCGCCGGCATCGGCCTGGCGCCCGGCGCCGGGATGACGGCGATCGTCGACAGCACGATCAGCGCCAACAGCGCGATCGGCGGCGCGGGCGGATCGAAGCCGAGCGGCAGCGCCGGCGCCGGGGGAGGCGCCGAGGGCGGCGGGATCGGCGACCTCGGGGCGAGCGTGCTGACGATCGAGAGCAGCACCGTGTCCGGCAACTCCGCCATCGGCGGCGCGGGCGGGAGCTCGACCGCCGGGACGCCCGGGACCGGGGGCACCGCGTTCGGCGGCGGCGTCGCGAACGAGGGGCCGATGATCCTCGCCGCGAGCACGATCACCGCCGACACCGTGACCGGGGGCAACGGCGGCGGCGCCCCCGCCACCGGAGCCGACGGCTATGGCGGCGGGATCGGGACGCAGGAGGCCTCGTCGACGATCGTCAACGCGACGATCGCCGGCAACTCCGCCCAGGGCGGTCTGCCGGTCGTCTATCCCTACGGCCTCGGCTACGGCGGCGGCGTCCAGGACAACGGATCGGCCGCGGCGCTGACCCTCGCCAGTGACACGATCGCCGGCAACGACGGCTCCTATGAGGCCGGCGACCTCTACGTGTCGGTCGGCGTCGGCGCGCCGTATCCGTTCACCGTCCAGGACACGATCATCGCCGGCGGCGTCGCGCCGAACGCCGGCGATTGCCAGATCACGACGCCGGCCTCCGCGGACGCGAACAATCTCGAGGACGACGCCGGCCATCAGTGCGGCTTCACGAGCGCCGACCATGACCTCGTCGGCGTCAGCCCCGATCTCCAGGGCGCGCCGCAGGACAACGGCGGCCCGGCGCAGACGCTCGCACCGGCGGCGGACAGCCCGGCACTGGGCGCGGGCGGACAGTGCCTGGACCCGACCTCGACTCCGCCCGGTCAGCCGCTGACCACCGACGAGCGCGGCCAGCCCCGCTCTGATCCCTGTGACATCGGCGCCTTTGAACATCAGCCGACGGCCGATACGAGCCCGCCGACGATCACCGGAACCCCGAAGGTCGGCGCGCCGCTGCAGTGCGCGCCCGGCACGTGGACCGGCGACGGTCTCAGCTTCGCCTATCAGTGGCAGCTCGCCGGCCAGGCCGTCCCCGGCGCCACGAGCAGCACGTACACGGTGGCGCTCGCCGATGCCGGCCAGACGCTGCGCTGCGCCGTAACCGGGTCCGGCGCCTACGGCACCGCCAGCGCCGTCAGCGGCGTCGTGACGGTGGCGGGCGTCGCGTCGCCGGCGCTCTCGCTGGCAACGGCGAGCGTCAGGAACGGTGTCATCACGGCGGGGCTCGTCTGCCGGGGCGTCGCCGGTCAGGCCTGCATGGGCGCGGTCACGCTGCTGTCGGTCGAGTCGCTGCGGGGCCAGACGATCCGCGCCGTCACTGCCCGGCGTCGTCCCCCGGCCCGGCGCCCGGCGGGCGGGCGGGCGCGCACCCGCACGGTGACCGTCGGGCGCTCCGGGTTCACGATCCCCGCCGGACGGATCGCCGTCGTGCGCCTGGTCCTGAACGGCCGGGGCCGGTCACTGCTCACGCGCTTTCACCGCCTGCCGGGCATGCTGGCGGTGAGCCAGACCATCGCCGCCGCCAGTCACCGGGTCGCGATCCGGCGGGTGACGATCACGCCCGCCCGGCGCGCCAGGCGCCGAGGCAAGCGGAGTTAGGGCGCCGCCCGGCCCACGGGCGCCATGCGACGGGCGCGTGACGCGGTGAGGTGCAGTTTCGCGCTATTTCCACGCTTTTCGACCCCAGCCCGCGACCCGTCACCCGCATACCCTCTAGTGAAACTGACGGCCGCCGTCGACGACGAGCGTCTGGCCGGTGATCATCGCGCTCGCGTCGGAGGCGAGGAAGACCGCGCTGCCGACGATGTCGCCGGGCTCGAGCGCGCGCTTGATCGCGCCGCGGGCCACGCCGTAGCTCTCGGCGTCCTCGATCAGCTCGAGGCTGGCCGCGGTCAGCGCGAACCCGGGGGCGAGCGTGTTGACCCGCACGCCGTGGTCGCCGAGCTCACGTGCCATCACGCGTGACATGCCGATCAGCGCGCTCTTGGAGGCGACATAGTGCGCCCACAGCGGTGAGCCGCTCATCACCGTCGCCGACGCGACGTTGACGATCGCACCCCGGTTGCCGGCCGTGCGCAGCGCGGCGGCGCATGCCTTGGCGCACAGCCACGGCCCGCGCACGTTGACCGCCATCACCCGGTCCCAATCGCCGACGTCGATCTCGTCGAACGGCCGGCGCTCGAGACCGGCGTAGACGGCGGCGTTGTTGACGAGCACGTCGATCGTGCCGTAGGCGCGCAGCGCGGCGGCGGCCATCGCCCGGGTGTCGGCCTCGTCGGCGACATCGGCCCGCACGGCGATCGCGGCTTCGCCCCCGTCGGCACGCCCGCCCGCACTCGCTCCTCCGCCCGGGCCCGCACTCGCTCCACCGCCCGGGCCCCCACGCGCGGCGGCAGCGACGAGGGCAGCGGTTTCGGCGGCGGCCGGCTCGTCACGGTCGACGGCGACGATCCGCGCCCCCGCGGCGGCGAACCCGAGCGCGAACGCCCGGCCGAGGCCACCCCCGGCGCCGGTGATCACGACACAGCGCCCGGCGAGCGCGCCCGCCCCGCCCGCATCCGGTCCGCCAAACGAACCCGAACCCGAACCCGAGCCCAAACCCGAACCCAAGCCCGAGCCCGAACCCGAAGCCGTCACGCCGCCATCGCCGCGCGGCTGGAGGCGATCTCCCTCCGGGCGATCCCGCGCGCCGCGTCGGTGAACAGCCACCGGTCGATCTCCGACTCCACCCAGTCCATGTACGCCTCCGTTGTCAGCTTCATCCAGACGTGGCAGATGCGCACCGCCGACGCGGTGTAACGCCACAGCTTGTCGGCGTCCTTGACGAGCCGGTCCTCGAGGCTGATCGCCTCCAGGCGGCTGTCGTGACCGTCGACGATCTCCTGGATGCGCCGCGTGCGGTCCGGATCCCAGCCGACCTCGGCGAGGATCTCTCCCGCCAGCTTCGCCCCCTGGATCTCGTGGCGGCGGGTGATCTCCTCCTCCCAGCCCATGTGTGCGCCGGCCAGCCCCTTGAGGTGATCCTCGGCGGGGACCGCCATGTAGCCGATGTCGTGCAGCAGGATGCCGGGCAGGACGATGTCGGCATCGGCCTGCGGGTGCGAGGTCAGCAGCTCCTGGGCGAGGACGAACGACTCGGGCACGTGGATCTCGTTGGAGCGCGTCTGCCAGTACGGCTCGGCGAGCGCGTAGATGCGGTCGTAGCGGCTCGTGCTCATGACAGTCCGAGATAGGTCGTCTTGAGCTCGAGATATTCGTCGAGGCCGTGCCGTGACTTCTCGCGCCCCAGCCCGCTCTGCTTGACGCCTCCGAACGGGACCGACGGGAGCGAGCGGTGGATGTCGTTGACCCACACCGACCCCGCCTCCAGCGCCTCGGCGGTGCGCCAGGCGGTCCGCAGGTCCCGGCTGAAGACGTACGCCGCCAGGCCGTAGCGCGAGTCGTTGGCGAGCCTGATCGCCTCCTGGACCGAAGCGAACGGCGCGATCCCAACGACCGGTCCGAACGTCTCCTCGGTCATGATCTTCATCTGCGGGGTGGCGTCGGCGATCACCGTCGGCGCGAAGAACGCACCGCCATCGAACCGCTCGCCGGTCAGGCGCTCACCGCCGCAGACGATCCGCGCCCCGCGCGCCCGCGCGTCGGCGACGTGGGCCACGCTCGTCGCCATGATCCGCTCGTCGATCATCGGGCCCATCTCGGTGGCGGGGTCCAGACCGTGGCCGACGACGATGGCGCGGGCGAGTGCCGCGAAGCGCTCGACGAAACTCTCGTAGTGAACGGCGTCGACGTAGATCCGATTGACCCGGTAACAGAACTGGCCGGAGTTGGCGTAGGCGTGCCGGGCGAGCGCCGCCAGCGCCTTCTCGAGGTCGGCGTCGGCGCAGACGATCGCCGGGCTCTGGCCGCCGAGCTCGAGCGTCACCCGCTTGTTCGTGTCGGCCGCCAGCTTGCGGATCCGGATCCCGGTGGCGGTCGAGCCGGTGAAGCTGACCTTGGCGGGCAGGGGATGGGCGACGAGCGCCTCGCCGAGCTCACGTCCTCGTCCCGTCACCACGTTGACGACCCCGGGCGGATAGCCGGCCTCGTCGAACAGGCGCGCGAGCCACAGCGTCGACAGCGGCGTCGACTCGGCCGGCTTGGCGACGACGGTGTTGCCGGTGATCAGCGCCGCGCCGACCTTCATCAGCAGCAGCGTGATCGGATAGTTGAACGGCGCGATCGCCACCACGACGCCGAGCGGCTCCCGCGTGACGAGCACGCGCTCGTCGTCGTCGCCGAGCATCGGCAGCTCTCCGCCCAGGCGCAGCCCCTCCTCGGCGAAGTAGTGCAGCAGCGCGGCCGAGCGGGTGACCTCGGTGACCGCAGCGGCCAGCGGCCGCCCGAGCTCCAGCGTCAGGACCCGCCCGATCTCGGCGGCGTCACGCAGCATGAGGTCGGCGACGGCGTGCTGGAGGCGCGACCGCTCGGTGGCCGTCGTCCGTCGCCACGGCGGATAGGCGGCGTGGGCGGCGCGCACCGCGCGGTCGGCGTCGTCGGCGCCGGCCTCCGCCACCCGTCCGACGAGCTCCCCGGTCGCCGGATCGTGCACGTCCAGCGTGCGCCCGGATGCCGCGGGCGCCCACTCGCCGTCGATCCACAGTCCGTGGACATCGACCGCGGTGGCGCTCATCGCGGCGCCACGACCGTGGCCTCCGACGCCGGAACCGAAGCCGGCTCGGCGGTCGGCGCCACGACCGTGGCCTCCGACGCCGGAACCGAAGCCGGCTCGGCGGTCGGCGCCACGACCGTGGCCTCCGACGCCGGAACCGAAGCCAGCTCGGCGGTGCGCAGGATCCGCCGCGTCCGCGCGAGCTCGGCGCGCGCGATCTCCCGCGCGGTCTCGGTGAACAGCCGACCCTCGATCTGCGGCTCCGTGCGATCGGCGTACGCGCCGGGGCTGAGCCCGAACCAGTCGCACGCCACCGAGATGCCCGTCACCGAGAAGCGCCACAGCGCATCGGCGTCCTTGACGAGCTCGTCCTCCCGGGAGAGCGCGCGCGCCCGGGTGTCATGGCCGTCGACGATCGCCACGACGCGCTCACGCACGTCGTCGGGGTAGCCGAGCCCGGAGAGGATCTCGCCGGCCAGCCGGGCGCCCTCACGCTCGTGGGCGATCCGCACCTCGGACTCCATCATCCCGGGACCGAACCCGTCGCGGAAGATCGCCTCCTGGTCGACGACGGCCCAGCCGATGTCGTGCAGCAGGATCGCCAGCAGGACGACCTCGCGGTCGGCCTCGGGATGCTGCTCGAGCAGGCGCAGCGCGTAGTCGAACGCGAGCGGGATGTGGACGTCGTTCTTGCGCGCCCGCATGTACGGGCGCGCCGCCGCCCACACCTCGGGGTAGTCGTCGCTCACGAGCCGGGCTCGAGGATCGTGACCGTCCCCTTGTTGCCGTCGACGCGCACGCGCTGGCCGGAGCGGATCGACGTCGTCGCCGAGCCGACGCCGGTCACGGCGGGCAGCCCGTACTCGCGGCAGACGATCGCGGCGTGGCTCATCATGCCGCCGATGTCGGTGACCGTCGCGGCGATCCGGCCGAAGATCGGCCCCCAGCTCGGGGCGGTGATCTTCGTGACGAGGATCTCGCCCTCCTGGAGCTGATCGAGATCCTCGGCGCCGGCGACGACGCGGGCGATCCCCTCGACGACGCCCGGCGAGGCCGCCATCCCGGTCAGGTGGTCATCGTCCTGCGCGACCGTCAGCCAGCCGGACACGCGCTCGCTCGTGATGCCGTACAGCATGATCGTGAACGGCTCGGTGACGACCGCCGGCGGCTCGTTCATGACCGGGGGTGGGGACTTGCTCTCCAGCGCGGCCATGATCCCCTTGCGGCGAGCGATCTCGGCCGGCCAGTGATGCGGGCCCATCGGATCGACCCCGATCGCCCACGCGCTGTGGTAGTCGAAGATGACCTGCTGGAGCTCGTCACGGCGCACGTAGAAGATGTCGTCGGCCTCGCCCCAGAAGCCCGCGTCGGCGAGCACCTGGCCGAGCGAACGGATCTTGCGCCAGAACAGCGACAGCGACCAGTGCTCGATGTAGAAGTTGTGGTCCTCGACATACGGGAAGACGAGCCGGGAGAGCCCGAGTTTCTCGTCGAACACCGCCCGTGCCTCGTCGTCGGGCAGGAGCTCGCGATACTCGGCGGTGATCCGATCGCGCTCGGCGCGGATCTGCTCGGTCGGACGCTCGATCTGCTCGCCGCGCTCCAGGCGGGTGACGTAGTCACGCACGTAGCCGAGCGGGATCTCGAGATGATCGAGCCACACCTTGTCGGTGCTGTACATCCCGTTGCCCGACGAGAAGTTGAACCACGGGTCCTTGGCCGCGTCCCAGGCGGCGATCCACTCCGGCCCGCGCGTCAGCGCGGCGACCGCCGTCAGCGCCTCGTCGACGCCGCCCGTCGCCAGCGCCCCGGCCACCCCGAGCTCGACGGCGAGCCGGGCGAGGGCGCGCAGCTCCTGGTCAGGGCGGAAGAGGACGACGTCGATGCCCTGCACCATCTTGGCGATTCCGAGATCGGCAACCCCGGGCATCACCTCCTTGCAGAAGGTGAAGAAGTCCAGATACGCGACGTAGCCGAGGTTGAGGAACTCGAAGTGATACTGGAACGCCTCGTAACACAATTCGATCGCGCGGTTGTAGTTGGACGCGAACGCGACCGAGTTGTCGACACCGCGCCCCTCCCTGATCCACTCCAGCGGCACGACCTCGGGCAGCGGCTCGAACTCGATCGCCTCCAGATCGGCGATCACCCGGCGCACCTTGCGCTCCCAGTTCTCCAGCAGCGAGGGCCAGTTGGCGAAGTAGTGCCCGGCTCGCTCGGTGAAATGGGGCACGCGGCCGGGGATCTCCGCCTCGGGGACCGGGACCGGGCTCATGTACACGTAGCCGTTGTGGACCCGGTAGTCGATCCCGTTGGCCGGCGGGATCAGGAGATGGCGGGTGTTGTACTGGCCGAGGCAGCGGATCGCGAACTCGACGGTGATCGTCTCGAACGGCTTGAAGACGGTCGGCCAGTGCTGCAGGTCGGCGAACCAGAAGCGGCCCTCCTCGTACTCGCGCCGGTCCTCGCGGAAGCGGGTGTAGTACGGATACAGCTCCTCCCAGCCCTCCGCGCCCGCCGGCGCCGGGTCGTCGTAGGGGCTGACGAACCGGCTCGCCTCAGTCGTTGCCATCGTGGTTGCTCCTTGCGGCCAGGGGGTTGATCAGGGTATCGGCCATGCTCGTCAGGCCGGTGGCGTACAGGCTCGGAACGCGGTGCGCCGCGGCGGGCGGGCGCTTGCTCCAGACGGTCTCCGGCCGGCTCTGCAGCAGGCGGATGGTGCCATCGGCGTCGAGCGCCCACTCGACGTCCTGCGGGCATCCGTAGTGGCGCTCGACGCGCTTGGCGAGCTCGGCGACGGCGCGGACCTGCTCGTTGCTCAGCGCCGGCGTGATCTGGCGGTCGGGCTCGACCGCGCGCTGCGTGACGCGGCGGCCGGCGACGTCGGCGACGAGCTCGATCTCCTTGCGGTTGATCGTCGAGTCGATCACCTCGAGGATGACCTTGTCCAGCACGAACTGATCGGGCGTGACCGTCCCGCTGGCGACGGTCTCCCCAAGGCCGAAGCCGGCCTCGACGACGATCCGCGCGCGATCGCCGGTCAGCGGATCCAGCGTCATCGCCACCCCGGCGGCCTGCGCGTCGACCATCCGCTGCACGACGACCGCCATGTGCACGTCCTCCTCGGGGATCTCGTTGTGGCGGCGATAGGCGATCGAGCGATCGGAGTAGACGCTCGCCCAGCAGCGGCGCACGTGCTCGAGCACGGCGTCCTCGCCGACGATCCACAGATACGTGTCCTGCTGGCCGGCGAAGCTGGCGTCGGCCGAGTCCTCCATGCTCGCGCTCGAACGCACGGCCACCGGCACGTCCTCACCATCGCCGCACAGCGCCCGGTAGCCCTCGCGGATCGCGCGCTCGACGTCGCCCGGCAGCGCCAGACCGATCATCAGCGCGCGGACCGCGGACGCCCGCTGCTCGAGGTCGTGGACGTCGTTGTCGCGGAGCGGGCGCAGCGTCTCCTCGATCGTCGCGGTGACCCCGCCGGCGGTCCGGGCGGCTTCGAACGCCGCCGTCGTGACGACGAACCCGGGCGGCACCGGCAGGCCCGCCTCCGACAGAGTCGCCAGGCTCGCGCCCTTGCCGCCGACGATCGACACGTCGTCGCCGCAGCGCGTGAAGTCGGCGGCGAGCGCCGGCGTGACGTCCCATTCCACGAGCACGTGCGCGGGTCCGCGGAAGGTCGCGTTCGCGGTGTAGTCGAACTGCTGCCCCTCGGTCAGGCGCAGCGTCGGCATGCGCGCCGTCAGCTCCTCGAAGACGACCTTGGCCTCGAGCTTGGCGAGAGGGGCGCCGAGGCAGAAGTGGATCCCGAGCCCGAACGACAGATGGCGGCTGGAGTTGTCACGGTCGAGATCGATCCGGTCGGGATCGGGGAACATGCGCTCGTCGTGGTTGGCCGAGCCGAGCAGCAGGAGGAGGTTCGTGCCGGCCGGGAGCTCGACGCCGCCGACGACCGCGGGCGCTTTCGTGATCCGCTTCCAGGCGTGGACCGGCGCGCTGAGGCGCAGCAGCTCATCGACCAGCGCCGGGATCCGCTCGGGGTCGGCGCAGATCGCCTCCCAGGCGTCGCGCTGAGTGAGGACGTCCTTGATCCCGTTGGAGAGCAGCGCGGTCGTCGTCTCGTGGCCGGCGGTCAGCTGGCCGTAGATGAGCCCGGCGATCTCGTCGGGCGTCAGCGTCTGGTCGCCCTCCAGATAGATCCGCGCCAGGTCGCCCGGGAGGTCGTCCTGGGGTGCGGCGAGGCGGGCCTGCACGAGATCCTGGCAATAGCGCCAGTAGAGAACGAGGTTGGCGGCGTGCCTGGCCTGCTCGGAGACCGGCTGATCGCCGAAGTTCATGTAGACCCGGCTCTGCGCCCACATCTTGACGTTCGGAACGTCGGCATCCGGGATCCCGAGCATCCGGAAGATGACGAGCGCCGGGAGCTCGTGGGCCAGCTCGGCGACGATGTCGACCTCGCCGCGCTCCGCGAAGCGATCGATCATTGCGGTGGCGATCGTGCGGATGATCGGCTCCATCGAGGCGACGCGGCGCGGCGTGAAGGCCTTCTTGATGAACCCGCGCAGACGGGTGTGGTCAGGCGCCTGGCGTCCCGACAGGCCGGAGACGATGGAGAAGCCGCCGTCGTCGAGGATCCGCTGAACCTCGGCGGGGCGCTGCTTGAACGGCGATTGCGTGTTCTCGGAGGAGAACACCGCCGGATTGCGGAAGATGTCCCGGATGTCGTCGTAGCGCGAGACGACCCAGTAGTCGATCTCCGGGCTGTAGAAGACGGGCGCCTCGTCCCGCGCGCGGGCGTAGAAGGCGAACTGGTCGGCGAGATCGAACGGCTTGAATTCCCGCCCGAAATCGGCGTGCGGACACGCCGCGGCGGCGGTGGTGGTGCTCTCGGTGATCACTGCTCTCCCTCTCGTACACGGGCACGATGGCCGGTCCGCAGACCGTACCGATGTGCGATGCGCAGACGAAGCGGATCGTTCGCCCCTGGCGAACGTAGACTGGTTAGGCTCCGTCATCATGGAGCCCGCCGCGGATCCGCTGCGCTCGGTCTCGATCGCGCTGTCGATCCTGGAGTGCCTGCAGCACGCGCCGGAGGTCGGCCCGACCGCCGTCGCCCGTGAGCTGGGGATCGCCAAGAGCACGGCGAGCCGGATGCTCGCGGTGATGGCCGGCCGCGGCGTGCTCGAGCGCGTCGACGGCGGCCGCTATCGCCTCGGGCTGCGGATGTTCGAGTACGGGCAGCTGACGCTCGATCGCCTGCCCCTGTTCGAGGTCGGGGCGCCGATCCTCGCCGAGCTGCGCGACCGGGTCCGTGATCTCGTCCAGCTCGGGGTGCCGGTCGGCGCCGAGATCCTGTTCCTCGATCGCTTCGAGGCCCAGAATCTCGACGCGCGCTTCCACGGTCCGAAGTGGCGCCGGGTCCCGGCGCACTCCTCGAGCTCCGGGCGCGCGATCGCGGCCTTCAACCCGGCCGTCGCCGCGTCGATCTTCGAAGCGGGCCTGACCCGGCGCACGCGCTACACCGTCGTCGATCCGAATCGCCTGCGGGAGATCCTCGCGCGGGCGCGCGAGCGCGGTTACGTCTCGACCGACGAGGAGCTCGAGGAGGGGATCTCGTCGGTCGCCGCCCCGGTCCGGATCCGGGTCCGCAACAGCGACGGCAACCGCGACGGCGACGGCAACCGCGACGGCAACAGCGACGGCAACGGCGACGGCGACGGCGACGGGGACGGGGACGGCCTCCGGGCGATCGCGGCGGTGTCGGTCGTCGGACCGAGCCGGCGCCTGCACCGCGACGGGATCGCGACGGTCGCGGCCCGGGCCTGCGAAGCGGCGCGCCGGATCGGCGAGGCCCTCACTCCCGTCTGACCGCCTGACCGTCTGACCGTTCTGATCGCATGCGGGCGGCTAACCCCCGGCCGTCAGGACGGCGCCCGGATTGAGCAGGCCGCCGGGGTCCAGCGCGCGCTTGACCGCGCGCATCGCCGTCACCTCGGCCGTCCCGCGGGCCCGCTCCAGCCAGTGCGCCTTGACGACCCCGATCCCGTGCTCGGCGCTGATCGTCCCGCCACACTCCAGCACGAGCCCCAGCACCGCGTCGTCGACCGCGTGATCGTCGGGATCCGCGCCGAGCACGTTGACGTGCACGTTGCCGTCGCCGAGATGGCCATACAGGATCGTCTGCCCGCCGCCCGCGCCCGATGCCGCGCCGGGCACGCGGCGCAGGAACTCGGTCAGGTTCGCCAGCGGGATCCCGACATCGAGCTTGTGCGGGATGCCGGAGGCGTTGATCGCCTCGGTGATGCCCTCGCGCAGCGACCACAGGCCCTCGCGGCTCGCGGTGTCGTCGGCGATCAGCGCGTCCTCGATCCCCGCCGCCTCCAGCGCGGCGGCGAGCTCGTCGGTCGGATCCGAGACCGCCGCGCACTCGGCGAGCACGTAGAACGGCGAACGCGGCGTCACCGGCGATCGCCTCCCCTGATAGTCGAGCACGAGCGACAGCCCGTGGTCGGTGAAGAAGTCACAGCTGTCGAGCGACGGGGCGTGCGTGCGCAGGGCGCCGAGCAGCGTCGCCGCCTCGGCCGCCGATCCCAGGCCGACGAGCGCCGTGACCCGGGCGCCGGCCCGCGGGGTCAGCCGCCAGCGCACGCGGGTGATGATCCCGAGCGTGCCCTCCGAGCCGATCAGCAGCGCCGGCAGGTCATAGCCGGCGTTGTCCTTGGCGAGGCCGGCGAGCCGTGAGACGATCGACCCGTCGGCGAGCACCGCCTCCAGGCCGGCGACGTGGCCGCGCGCCGTGCCATGGCGCAGCGCGCGGGCTCCGCCGGCGTCGCAGGCGACGATCCCGCCGATCGTGCACGAGTCCCGCGCGCCGAAGTCGAGCGTCGTGTCCTCGCCGGCCTGCCGGGCGCGCGCCGCCAGCGCGGCGAGCGTCGCGCCCGCCCCGACCGTGACCTGGCCGACCGCGGGCTCGATCTCGCCGATCGCGTCGAGCCGCAGGAGCGAGAGGACGATCTGGGAGCGCCCGCCGGCCTCGGCGTCGGCGCGTCGCGGGACGCCGCCGCCGACCAGTCCGGTGTTTCCGCCCTGCGGGATGACGGCCACGCCCGCCCGGGCGCACAGCGCCATGACCGCGGCCACCTGCTCGGTATCGGCCGGGCGCACGACCGCGAGCGCCGGCCCGCCGAAGCGCCCGGTCCAGTCGCGCTCGTAACCGGCCCGGACGTCGGGCTCGGTCAGCACATGCGCGGATCCGACGATCTCCGAGAGCGCCGCGATGAAGTCCATTGGGGTAGGTTGTACTCCAAGCCGACCCCCGAGGAGAGGACGACGATGCCGTCTGAGCACGAGACGATCTTCACGATGGAGGCCACCCCGGTGAAGTTCGGCGCCGGCGCCTCGGCCGACGCCGGCTGGGAGCTCAAACGGCTCGGCGCCCGGCGGGTCATGCTCGTCACCGATCCGGGCGTCGCCGCGCTCGGGCATCCCGAGCGGATCAAGGGATTGATCGAGGCTGAGGGGATCGACGTCGTCGTGTATGACCGCTCCCGGGTGGAGCCGACGATCGAGTCCTTCCAGGCCGCCGCTGACTTCGCGATCGAGCACGAGGTCGATGCCTTCGTGTCGGTCGGCGGCGGCTCGAGCATCGACACCGCCAAGGTCGCCAACCTCGTCTCGACGCACCCCGCGCCCGTCATGGACTACGTCAACCCGCCGGTCGGCGCCGGCCGCAAACCGCCGTCGCCGCTGCGCACCCACCTCGCCATCCCGACGACGTCGGGCACCGGCTCTGAGGCGACGACGGTCGCCGTGCTGGACATCCCGGATCTCAAGCTCAAGACCGGGATCAGCCACCGCTATCTGCGCCCCACCCAGGCGGTCGTCGACCCCGAGCTGACCCGCTCGCTGCCGGCCGAGGTGACGTCCTCGACGGGCCTCGACGTCATCTGCCATGCCGCCGAGTCGTTTCTCTCCAAGCCGTTCGACACCCGCCCGCGGCCGGCGTCCCCGGACGACCGCCCGCCGTACCAGGGCTCGAACGTGATCGCCGACGTCTGGTCGGCGAAGGCGCTCGAGCTCGGCGGGCTCTATCTGCGCCGCGCGGTCGCCGACGGCGACGACATCGAGGCGCGCGGCTTCATGATGCTGGCCGCGACGATGGCGGGCGTCGGCTTCGGCTCGGCCGGCGTTCACATCCCGCACTCGTGCGCGTATCCGATCGCCGGGCTCAAGCACGTGTACCGGCCCGCCGGCTATCCCGACGACCATCCGTTCGTCCCGCACGGGCACTCGGTGATCGTCACCGCGCCGGCGGCGTTCCGGTTCACCTACGACGCGATGCCCGAGCGCCATCACCACGTCGCCGAGCTGCTGGCCGGCGAGCCGATCCCGGACGCCGGGCCCGACACGCTGCCGGACATCCTGCGCGCGCTGATGCGCGACATCGACGCGCCGCGCGGCGTCGCCGAGCTCGGCTACGGCGAGGACGAGATCCCGGCGCTCGTCGAGGGCGCGCTCAAACAGCAACGGCTGCTGGCGGTCGCGCCCAAGGAGGTCGGCCCCGACGATCTGCGTCACATCATCACCGCGTCGATGACCAACTGGTAGGAGAGACGATCCATGGCGACAGCCGGCATCAAGTTGCACATGTTCGAGTGCGGAACGCTGAAGTGTCATGTCGAGAACATCAAGATGAATCAGGGTCTCGGCGAGGAGTACGAGATCCCCGTGCCGTGGTTCCTGGTCGAGCACCCGCGCGGCCTGGTGGTGATCGACGGGGGCAACGCCGCGCAGTGCGCCACCGACGCCCGCGGTCACTGGGGCGGCATCTGCGACGTCTACTGGCCGACGATGACCGAGGCGCAGGCGTGCGTGCCGGCGCTGACGGCCGCGGGCTTCGACCCTGCCGCCGTGCGCTACGTGCTCAACTCGCATCTCCATCTCGATCACACCGGCGCGATCGGGGCGATCGACAGCTTCCCCAACGCCGAGGTGATCGTCACCCGGACCGAGTACGAGTATGCCCATGCGCCGGACTGGTTCGCGGCCGGCGGATACATCCAGGCCGACTTCAACAAGCCGGGCGTCCCGTGGGCGCTGCTGGAGGAGACCGAGGACGGCTATGACGTCTTCGGCGACGGGTCGATCCGCTGCTGGCGCACGCCCGGGCACGCCCCCGGCCATCAGTCGTTCGAGATCACCCTGCCCAACTCGGGGACGATGCTGCTGACCGTCGACGCCGCCTACACGACCGATCACTGGAACGAGAAGGCGCTGCCCGGCTTCCTCGCCTCCGCCGTCGACGCGGTGCGCTCGGTCCGCAAGCTCCACCACATCGCGCGCCGCAGCGACGCGACCGTCGTCACCGGGCACGACCCCGACGCCTGGCCGACGTTCAAGCACGTTCCCGAGTCCTACGACTGACGATCGCCGGCCGGGGGAAGACCGCGCTCATGGACTTCGGAATCGGATACTTCCCCACCCATGACGCGGTCGGCCCCGGCGAGATCGCCCGGCTCGTCGAGGAGCACGGCCACGAGTCGCTGTTCGTCGCCGAGCACACCCACATCCCGGCGAGCCGTCAGAGCCCGTACCCCGGCGGGGGCGAGCTGCCGCGCAAGTACAGCCACACCTACGACCCGTTCGTCGCGCTGACCGCCGCGGCGGCGGCGACCTCGACGCTGCGGATCGGAACCGGGATCTGCCTCGTCATCGAGCGCGATCCGATCACCACCGCCAAGGAGGTGGCGTCGCTCGATCATCTGTCGGGCGGGCGCTTCGAGTTCGGCGTGGGGGCGGGCTGGAATCGTGAGGAGATGGCCAACCACGGGACCGACCCCCGCAGGCGGATGCGGGTCATGCAGGAGCGGATCGAGGCGATGAAGGCGATCTGGACCCAGGACGAGGCGAGCTATGACGGCGAGTTCGTCTCCTTCGATCGGATCTGGTCGTGGCCGAAGCCCGCGCAGCGGCCGCATCCGCCGGTGCTCGTCGGCGGCAACGGGCCGACGGTGCTCGACCGCGTGCTCGCTTTCGGCGACGCATGGTTTCCGAACTTCGCGCGGGACGGCGATCTCAGCCGGGTCGCCGAGCTGCGCGCCCGCGCCGACCGGCCGATCGACGTGATGGCGATGGGCGTGCCCGCCGACGCCGCGCAGCTGGAGCGCCTCGCCGACAACGGCATCCGCCGCGTCGTGCACTGGATCCCCTCGGTCGGCCGGTCGGGCGTCGAGCGCGCGCTGGAGACGTGGGAGTCCGCGCTCGCGCAGCTGACCGGCGAGGCGTGACCGCGGCGCAGGCCCGGGAGCGCTTCGCCGCCGCGCGGGTCGCCCGCCTGGCGACTGCCGACGCCGGGGGGCGACCGCACATCGTCGCGCTCGTGTTCGCGGTCGACGGCGACCGCGTCTACAGCGTCGTCGACGCCAAGCCCAAGCGCGGGGGCGAGCTGCGCCGGCTCGCCAACGTGCGCGCCAACCCCGCCGTGGCGCTGCTCGTCGATCACTATGACGACGCCGACTGGGACGCGCTGTGGTGGGTGCGCGCCGACGGCCGCGGCCGGGTGCTGGACGCCGGCGATCCGGAGGCGCTGCGCGCCGTCGCGCTGCTGCGGGAACGCTATCCCCAGCAGCGGGCGACCGGCGAGGTGCTCGCCGTCGACGTCGCCCGCTGGAGCGGTTGGACGGCGAGCGCGGGCCCCGGATAGCGGTCGCGGGCGAGCCGCCGATCTTGCCTGCTTGTCATACAATGTGCGCGCCAAGCGACCAAAGGAGGGGCGGTGCCCAACACCGGAGAGATTCGTGGGACTCATCACCTGACGTTCTGCGTCGGGAACGCGCAGGAGGACTACGACTTCCACGTCCGCTTCCTCGGCCTCAGGAGCGTCAAGAAGACGGTCCTGTTCGATGGCGAGATCCCCATCTACCACCTGTACTACGGCAACGGTGACGGCACCCCGAGCACCCTGCTGACGTCGTTCCCGTATCGCCAGGCGGGTTGGATGGGCAAGCGCGGGACCAATCAGGCCAAGTCGCTGAACGTCTCGGTGCCCGCCGACTCGCTCGGCTACTGGGCCGATCGCCTGAAGGCGGCGGGCCATGACTTCGAGCACGTGTCCCGGTTCGGCGGCGAGCGGCTGCTGTTCGCCCATCCCTGCGGGATCCCGTATCAGATCGTCGGCGAGACCGAGCCCGACGACCGCGTCCCCTACGACGGCGGCCCGGTGCCCGCCGAGCACGGGATCCGCGGCGCGCACGGGACGACGACATCGGTGCGCGATCCCGATCCGATGAGCGAGTTCATCACCCGTGGCATGTGCGGCGAGCTCGTTCACTCCGAGGGTCCGCATCATCAGTTCCGGATCGGCACCGCCGAGGGCTACGGGCGGATGCTCGAGCTCGTCGAGGAGCCCGACCTGCCCCAGGGGACGTGGACCTTCGGCGAGGGGACGATCCACCACCATGCGTTCGACGCCATCTCGGCCGAGAACCAGCAGACGGTCAAGGACTGGCTCGTCGGGATCGGCTTCACCGACGTCTCGGAGCCCAAGGACCGCGGCTACTTCTTCTCGATGTACTGCCGCAGCCCCGGGGGCCTGCTCGTCGAGCTCGCCTACGGGACGCCGGAGGGCTTCTTCATCGACGAGAGCGCATCCGAGCTCGGCACCCACATGTGCATCCCGCCCCACTGGGAGAACCGGCGCGCCGAGATCTCGCAGCTGGAGCCGATCGACACGGTCGAGACCGTCGTCGCGTAGGTATCGCGTCCCCAGACCGGGAACGAGGACCCGCGGTGGGCATTCCCACGACCCACGTCGGCAGCCTGCCGCGACCGCAGGACGTGGTCGACGTCGTCTTCGCCGAGGATCGCGGCGAACCGGTCGACGTCGACCACTGCGAGCGGGTGATCGCCGCCGCCGTCGCCGACGCCGTGCGCCGGCAGGTGGCGGCGGGCGTCGACGTCGTCAGCGACGGCGAGATGAGCAAGATCGGCTATGCGACGTACATCCGCCATCGCCTGAGCGGCTTCGAGCTCGGCGACGTGCCCCGCGCCACGCCCGCCGACCTCGACGCCTTCCCGGTCTTCCGTGATCGCCAGGCGGCGAGCGGCGGCTATCGCTATCAGCGGCCGATCTGCCGCGGGGCGATCACCTACGAGCACCCGGAGCGCCTCGAGCGAGACCTCGCGCACATGCGCGCCGCGCTCGACGGCCGGACGGTGACCGGGGCGTTCATGAACGCCCCGTCGCCGGGGATCGTCGCGCTGTTCGCCCCCAACGAGCATTACGCCTCGCTCGACGAGTATCTGGAGGCGATCGGCGAGGCGATGAAGGTGGAGTACGACGCGATCGTCGGCGCCGGCCTGACGCTGCAGATCGACGCGCCCGATCTCGCCATGGGCCGCCACATCATGTACCGGGACCGCAGCGACGCCGAGTTCGTGGCCAGCGTCCACCGCCACGTCGAGGCGATCAACCACGCGCTGCGTGACGTCCCCCGTGACCGGGTGCGGATGCATCTCTGCTGGGGCAACTACGAAGGGCCCCATCACTGCGACATCGACCTCGGGAAGATCGTCGACGCGGTCCTCGCCGCCAAGCCCGCGACGCTCCTGTTCGAGGCCGCCAATCCCCGCCACGCCCACGAGTGGGCGGTCTGGCGCGACGCCGCGATCCCGGCGGACACGATCCTCGCGCCCGGGGTGATCGACTCGACGTCGAACTACATCGAGCATCCCGAGCTCGTCGCCCAGCGCCTCGGGGCGTTCGCCGAGATCGTCGGCCCCGACCGCGTGATGGCGGGCAGCGACTGCGGCTTCGGCACCTGGGCCGGCTTCGGCGCCGTCGATGCCGACATCTGCTGGGCCAAGCTGCAGTCGATGGCCGAGGGGGCGCGGATCGCCTCGCGGCGCGCCGGCGTCTGACCCCCGCGTCGTCGCTCGTTTACCGGTGCGCGCGGCGGGTAGCGGCGATCTCGGATCGGTGAGAGAGCGTCTGCCTCGGGAGGTCGCATGAGCCGTTGGGTCAGGTCCGTCATCGCCGTGCTCGCATCGGCGCTCGTCAGCATGGCGGCGGCCGCCGCCGCCGGCGCGGCCACCCCGCCGCCAACCGGCTCACCGGCCGCGGCCGCGACGGCCACGACGCCGACGGCCACGACGGCGACGGCCACGACGCCGACGGCCACGACGCCGACGGCGGTCACCGCGCTCGCCGGCTCGGGTTCGGCGACCGTGCGCTGGCAGAGCCCGGCCACGGTCGACGGCGCCCCGGTGACGTCGTTCACCGTCACCGCCTTGACCGGCCAGCAGATGACCGCCGACGTGCCCAATCAGTGGGCGATCGTCCCCGGCCTGACGAACGGGACCCCGGTCACCTTCACCGTCACCGCCACGAGCTCGGCCGGCACCTCGGCCGCCTCGCCGGCCTCCGCCGCGGTCACGCCGCAGCCGGTCGCCGAGCCGACCGACGTCGCGCTCGGCACGCCCCAGCAGGTCAGCTACGACCATTACTCGATGATCATCGGCGGCCGGCGGGTCCTGCTGTGGGCCGGTGAGTTCGACTACTACCGCCTGCCCTCGCCGTCGCTGTGGATCGACCGGCTGCAGGAGCTGAAGGCCGCCGGCTTCAACGCGGTCAGCATCTACTTCGACTGGGACTACAGCTCGCCCGCCCCCGGCGTCTATGACTTCAGCGGCGTGCGGGACATCAACCGGCTGCTCAACGACGCCCAGCGCGTCGGGCTGTACGTGATCGCGCGGCCGGGGCCCTACATCAACGCCGAGACCGACGCCGGCGGGCTCGCCGGCTGGCTGGCCTCCGAGCCCGCCGGATCACGGACGAACGACCCCCAGTATCTCGCGGCCGCCGACCAGTGGCTGTCCGAGGTCGATCCGATCATCGCCGCCCATCAGATCACCCGCGGAGGCGACGTCATCCTGTACCAGATCGAGAACGAGTACGGCTACACCGATCCGACCGGCGAGGCGTACTTCGCCAATCTCGAGCAGCAGGCCCAGCAGTACGGCATCGACGTCCCGACGATCACCAACAACGTCGGCAGCTACGCGAACGGGTGGGATCCCGGCACTCCGTCGGCGCCCGATCTCAACGGCTCCGACCAGTATCCGGAGGCGTTCAACTGCGCCGACACCGGCAAGTTCACCGCGCCGCCGGTGGTCAGCTCCGATCACAACGCCGGCACGCCGCTGACCGTCCCCGAGTATCAGGGCGGCTCGTTCGACTCCTGGGGTGGCGTCGGCTACGCCGACTGCGCGGCGCTGACCGGCCCGGACTTCGAGGACACGTTCTATCCGTACTACATCGCTCAGGGTGCGACGTTGCAGAGCATCTACATGGCGGTCGGCGGCACCGACTGGGGCTTGAACCCCGCGCCGTTCATGTACACGTCGTATGACTACGGCTCGGCGATCTCCGAGCCGGGGACGCTGTCGTACAAGTATCCCGAGCTCAAGCTGACCGCCGAGCTGTCCCAGGCCCTGCCTGACCTGACCGAGACCAATCAGGTCACCCCGCCGACCGTCCCCGGCTTGACGACGTTCGAGGAGACCAATCCGGTCACCGGAGCGACGTTCCTGTACCTCGGCAACGACGGGACGTCACCGGTCACGACGACCCTGCCGTATGACACGACGGCGAACGTCACCGTCCCCGGTCACGAGGCGTCGTTCCTCGTCTCCGACGCGCACTTCGGAAGCGAGGATCTCGTCTCGACGACGTCCGAGCTCATCACCCAGATGACCCAGGGCGACCGCGACGTCGCGCTGCTGGACGGCGACCCGGGGTCGGCGGGGCAGACGAGCCTCGCCTATCCGAGTCGCCCCGTCGTGCGCGTGCTGTCGGATCCGTCCGGCGATCCGGTCGGCTCGACCTGGGACGCCACCACGCACGTGCTGACCCTCACCTACACCCACGACGGCCTCACCCAGGTGTCGGTGACCGCGGGCAAGGTCCGGCTGCTGCTCCTGCTCGCCGACAGCGACACCGCGGGCCAGTTCTGGGTGGAGCACGTCGCCGGCGGGCCGCTGCTCGTCCAGGGCGCCTCGCTCGTGCGCAGCGCCGCGGTCGCCGGCGACCGCGCCGTGCTGACCGGCGACACGGCGTCGGCCGGTCCGCTGCGCGTCTGGGCGCCCGCGACGGTGCGCGCGCTGTCCTGGGACGGCGCGCCACTGACGGCGATCACGGGCGCCGGCGGCGCGCTGAGCGCCCGGCTCCCCGGCCCGCCGCCCGCGCTGCGGCTGCCGACGCTCAGTCGCGGGTGGCGCTTTGACGAGGGGTCGCCCGAGCGGCTGCCGAGCTTCGACGACGGCAGCTGGCCGGTCGCCGACGACGCCGTCACCGACAACCCGATCCAGCCGTCGAGCGCCCCGGTGCTGTACGCCCAGGACTACGGGTTCGACTATGGGTTCGTCTGGTATCGCGGGCACTTCACCGCCACCGGCAACGAGACATCGATCGACCTGACCGCCGACACCGGCCCGTTCGGATCGTTCGCGGTCTGGATCAACGGCCACTATCTGGGGTCGGCGACGACGCCGACGCCGGTCCAGAGCATGTCCGACACGCCGATCTCGCAGAGCTTCACGATCCCCGCGGCGGACCTGAACGTCGGCGCCGGCAACGTCATCTCGGTCCTGACCGAGAACCAGGACCAGGACGAGAGCTTCGAGAACGCGCTCGGCCTGGACTCCGACAAGACCCCGCGCGGGCTCGAGGCGGCGAGCCTGGCGGTCTCGACGGGGACGGCCCCGGCGGTGACCTGGCGCCTGCAGGGCGCGTCGGCCGCGCAGGCCGAGCTCGACCCGACGCGCGGACCGACGAACCCGGCCGGCCTGTACGGCTCCAACGCCGGCTGGGCGCTGCCCGGCTATCCGGATGCGTCGTGGACGAAGGTCAGCCTGCCCGACTCGTGGGCGGCGCGGGGGGTGCCGGCCGGGGTCGGCTGGTATCGGACGCAGTTCTCCCTGGACATCCCGTCCGGCGTCTGGGCGCCGATCGGCCTGAAGCTGACCCCGCCCGACGGCGTTAGCCCGGGCCCCGGCGCGCAGAACTTCCAGGCGCTCATCTATCTCAACGGGTGGCTGATCGGTCGCTACATCAACAACCTCGGCCCGCAGAGCACCTTCTATCTGCCCCAGGGACTGCTGCGCGCCGATGGCGAGAACACGCTGGCGATCGCCGAGTGGAGCCTCGCCGATGGCGATGGCGGGCTGGGGAGCGTCAGCCTCCAGCCGTACGAGGTGCAGCGCGGCGGGATCCCGGTGAGCGACGTGCCGAGCCCCGGATACCGAGCGCCATGAGACGGCGCGGCGTTATCCGGACTCGAGCTCTGAGATCCAGATCCGGCGCTTGACCTCGTACTCCGGCGGCAGCGCGCCCTGGAGGGACTCGGCGGCGTCGAGCGCGGCGAGCGCGGAGTGATAGTCGCCCCAGTCGGCGTCGCCGTCGGCGAGCAGGAGCGCGAGCTCGACGGCGTCGGCGAACTCGTCGTCGTCGACCGGCGGTCCGTCGATCGGCGTGCGATCGGCGAACGGCTCGGCCGCGGCCGCCAGCGGCCGCACAGCCGCCAGGTACGGCGCCAGATACCGGCCCGCGACCTTCGCCGGCGGCCACCACAGCGCCTGATCGGACGCCGTCGAGGACGATGCCGCAACGCGGTGCGGGCGGCGCGCGTTGATCGCCACCGTCGTCCGGCGCTCCATCCGCTGCGGTTCGCAGCGCAGATAGATCGGCACCCCGTCGGTGATCAGCAGGCCCCGCAGGACCGGGTGGAAGCGGCGGGGCGTCAGCGGCGCGCCGGCCCTGGCGGCGAGCGCCTCGGCGACGGCGTCGGCCTGCTGCGTGGCGAGCCCGCCCTGCTTGAGGGGGAAGCTCGTGACGTCGCCGGCGGCGTAGACGTCACGCGCGCCCTTCACCCGCCCGTGGCTGTCGACCGGGATGAAGCCGTGCTCGTCGGCGGGCAGCCTTGTGATGTGGGGGCCGACGAGCGTCGGCAGGGTGACGACGCGGTCGACCCGGATCCCGCCGCCCCCGGCGAGATGAAGCTCGTGCTCGGTCACCCTGACCGGCATCGACTGGCAGTGCAGGAAGATCTTGGCCTGCGTGAGCTGCGCCCGCAGGGCGTCCTCGGCGGCCGTGCCGAACAGCGCCAGCGGCGCTTCCTCGGGCGTGACGAGATGGACGTGGGCGGGGCTGCCCTCCTCGGTCAGATGCGCGGCGGTCAGCAGGGCGAGCTCGTAGGCGGGCAGCGCCCAGGTCTGCCCGCGCGGCAGCGTGAAGGCGACCGACCGCGCGCTGCCCTCGACGAGCTCGGCGAGGATCGTCTGCAGCGCGGGGACGTCCTCGCGCCCGCGGAAGGTGAGCGCCCCGGCGAGCGGCGCGGTCGGGACCGCGCCGCTGGCGATCACGAGCGCGTCATAGCGGATCACCGCGCCCGTCTGGGTGGTGACGGTGAACGCCGGCTGGTCGACGCTCTGCAGCGTGTCGTGGACGAATGTCGCGCCCTGGTCGTCGATGATCTCCTGCACTCCGAAGGTCCTGGCCTGCGCGCGCTCGAACGCCTCGGCGACCGTGACCGGCCGGTAGACGAGCTCGGGCTGGGGCGCCATCACCGTGATCTCGACGCGCTCGCCGGCGAGCTCGCGCAGTCCGAGCACCAGCTCCAGCGCCGCGAAGCCCGCGCCGACGATCAGGACCCGCAGGCGCTGGCCGCGGTGGCTGGAGGTGGGGTGCGAGCCGGCGCTCATCGACTGCTCAGACGCTAGCCGCGGGCGCGTCCTGCGCGCATCCGCGCCGTTCCCCGCACCGCCTCAGTAGATCCTCGGGTACGTCAGTGTCCGCTGCCCGCATGCGGGGGTAGTTGGCGGCGAGGAGAAGAGCGGACGGCCACGGATGCGGGTGGTCGCGGGGTGAGCCAGGATGGGGATGCAGCAACAGAGGGCCTCATCCTCTCCGGCAGAGCCCTCCATTTCGATCCTCGACCGGTTGGGCGGGCGGGACTTGCAGTACCCACCAATCGGCGATGCGTTGATCGGGCGATCGGCGCCCGGGCCCCTCGGGGTCCGGGCGCCGCGTCGCTGCCCCCGCTGCGTCATGCCGTGGCGGGCGTCGGCGCGGTCAGGCTGTCGACGGTGTGCGCAGCGTGGCGGTCAGCCAGTCCTCCGCGGCGGGGAGGTGGGCCGGGTCGATCTGATGGCCGGCGTCGGACTCGTGATAGCTGACCGGCAGGCCGGCCGCCTCCAGGAGCCGGCGAGCGTCCCGCGCGAACTCGACATCGATGACCGGGTCCCGGCGGCCGTGGGCGATGAGGACCGGCAGCCGCCGGCGGGAGGCGAGGCCGGGCTCCCAGCCCTCGACGGTCGGGATGAACCCTGAGAAGGCGAGGATGCCGGCGGGGACGGGGCGCTCACCGGAGAGCCCGAGCGCGTAGCTCATCACCGAGCCCATCGAGAACCCGCCGAGCACCGTGCGCGCGGGGGAGATCCCGGTCGTCGCCCACAGCTCGTCGTGAAACGCGGCGAGCTCGTCCTTGGCACGGGCGAACGTCGCGGGATCCGGAAAGCCGACCCGCGGGACGGCGTACCAGTGGTGGCCGGGCCGGCCGGGAACGGTCAGCGGCGCGCGCGGGGTGACGACGTGCAGGCGCCGCTCGGGGTCCAGGACGTCGGCGAGGCCGAGCAGGTCATGCTCGTCGGCGCCGCGGCCATGGTGCAGGACGAGCATCCCGGCGGGCGCAGCGGCCGCCGGGCGCTCGCGGTGGACGAGGCTCATCGCATCACGCTCCCTGGCGCGCGGCGACGCGCGGATTGACGAGCGGGGTCAGCGTCCGCTCGAGCTCGGCGCGCAGATGCTCGTGCTGGCGCGGCAGGCGCAGCTCCTCGCCGAGATGGTCGGGAGCCTCGTCGACGGCGAAGCCCGGAGAGCTCGTCGCGATCTCGAACAGGACCCCCTGCGGCTGGCGGAAGTAGATCGACAGGAAGTAGTCACGGTCGATGACCGGCGTCACCGGCATCCCGGCCTCCCGGGCGCGCTGCTGCCAGGCGACGTGATCCTCGTCGCGGGAGTGCCAGGCGATGTGATGGACCGTTCCCGCGCCCGGAATCCCGCGCGTGGCGCTCGCGTCATAGCCCCAGCGGAAGTGGCGATGCTCGCCGTGCAGCCGGTACTCGCCGTCGCTGATCTCCGTGAAGCCGAGCGTCTCGGTGAGCAGCTCGCGGTCGCGCCCGGTGTCACCCGCGATGTAGGCGCGCGCGCCCTGCACGCCGAGGATCGCGTGCTCGGCGGGCACCTCGGGATGCTGTGCGCGCAGCGGCGGATTGCCGTCGTCGGCGATGACGAGCTCCCAGCGCAGGCCGTCGTCGTCGGCGAAGCTCAGCGTCCGCTCGCCGCGCTCGCCGGCGTGGCCGTGGTCGTTCAGGCGCTGGGCCCAGAAGTCCAGTGACGCCTCGGAGGCGACGCCGAGCGCGATCGTGTGGATCATCCCCGCGCCGGCCCGGCCGCGCTGGGCGCCGGCGAACTCGAACCACGTCAGGATCGAGCCCGGCGTCCCGTGCTCGTCGCCGAAGTACAGGTGATAGGCGTCGGGCGCGTCGAAGTTGACCGTCTGCTTGACCATCCGCAGGCCGAGGAGGTCGGCGTAGAAGGCGACGTTGGCGGTCGCGTCGCCGGTGATCATCGTGATGTGGTGCATGCCGTCGAGCTTCATCGGTTCTCCCTCTCGCGTAGGTAGTTGCAGATGCAATCATATCAGTACTTAGTTGCAGTTGCAATCATCCTGATTGCGGATCTGGCCGTAAACGGCCGATCCGTTGTTGCACCGGCAAGCAGTTGATGCTATGGTTGTGCACGCAAGCAAGTTCGTCAGCCTCAACTCCCCCAAGCAAAGGAATCGATCGCATGAGCACCGCCACCCCCACCGCCCTTCCCACCGGTACCTGGAACGTCGACCCGGCCCACTCGACCGTCGGCTTCGCGGTCAAGCACATGGGCATCGCCAACGTCCGCGGTGAGTTCACCGAGTTCGAGGGCACGCTGCAGATCGGCGCCGACCTCTCCTCGGCCAAGGCGTCCGGCACGGTCAAGACCCAGTCGGTCAACACCGGCGAGGCCGCGCGCGACGAGCATCTGCGCTCGGCGGACTTCTTCGACGCCGAGACGTTCGCTGAGCTGAGCTTCGAGTCGACGAAGATCGAGGCGCTCGACGACGACGAGTTCCGTATCACCGGCAATCTGACGATCCACGGTGTCACCAAGGAGATCGTCCTGCACGCCGAGGCTCAGGGCACCGACACCGACCCGTGGGGCAACGAGCGCGTCGGCCTCGAGATCACCGGCCAGCTCTCGCGCGGTGACTTCGGCATGACGTTCAACCAGGCGCTCGGCAGCGGCAACATGCTCGTCTCCGACAAGGTCCGGCTGGCGCTCGACATCTCCGCGGTCAAGCAGGCCGCCTGACCGATTCGTCGCATCGGCCGGCGCCCGGCAGCGGGCGCCGGCCGGCGCAGATCGGACAATCCGCCATCCGTGCCCGCTGAGTCGCCCCCCTTCGCCGTCCACGAGCTCGCCGCCTGGCGCGGACTGCTGCAGGCCCACGCCCGCATCACCCAGCAGCTCGACGCCGACATGCACGCCGAGCACGGGCTCTCGCTCTCGGCCTACGAGGTCCTGATGTTCCTTGACGACGCGCCGGAGCGTCGGATGCGGATGTCCGAGCTCGCCCGCAGCGTGCTGCTCAGCCGCAGCGGCTGCACCCGGCTCGTCGACCGGCTCGTCGAGCTCGGCTACGTCACCCGCTGCAGCGCCTGCAGCGACGGGCGCGGCCTGTATGCCGAGCTGACCGAGGCCGGCCTGGCCGCCACGCGCGCCGCCCGGGCCACCCACCGCGAGGGCGTGCGCCGGTTCTTCCTGGACCACCTGACCGTCACCGACCAGATCGCCCTCGGCGACATCTGGACACGCTTCGACGAGGGACTGGAGGGGGGCTCGCGGCCCCTTCGCCGGCCGCTCAGCGCGGGGTGAACCGGTGCAGCTCGGTACGGCCCGGCGGCTGGTCGCCGGGGGGATCGAGATAGAAGAACGAGCCGTCGAGCGTCGCGCCGGTCGGAGCCGGATCGTCGGGGCTGGCGCCGGCGGACGGGACCGTCGCGACCGTCCGTGTGGTGCGGCCGCCGGGTGAGATCTCGATCACGTTCTCGTGTCCATCGCTGAGCGCGACGGAGTAGAAGCCGATCACGTCGTTGCCCGCGACGGTCGGGCCGCCGGTCCCGAACTCGCTGTCGAGCTCGGCATCGGCGATGCGCGGGCCGTGGGCGCGTGCCTCGAGGCCGGTGAACGTCCAGATCGCCGAGGTGCCGTGGCCGGTGTCGATCGCCGCCGACGCGCTCTCGCCGGCGGCGACCAGCCAGCGCGCGTCGCCTCCGCCCTCGGTCAGCACCCGCCGCGGCGAGCGGGCGCCCGGGGCGATGCGATAGAGCGACTCGTACGGGATGCGCCGGGACGGCGGGAGAGGCCCGGGGATGCCGCTCTCGATCGAGGGAGAGAGCCACAGTCCGTTCGCATCGACGGCGAGCAGCGCCCGGACGATCTCGGGCATCGACCAGCGCTCCAGCACGGTTCCGGTGCGGTCCGAGATCCGCAGCAGCACACCCGCCCCGTGCGGCGGATGCAGCAGCGGGTTGTAGAGCCAGAGCGAGCCGTCGCCGTCGATCCAGGCCGCCTGGCAGTCCGAGCACTGCGGATACGTCGTCACCACCGGCCCGAGCGCGTAGCCATCGCGCGCCGCCGGGTCCGATCGCGCGATCCGGACCGCGATCGTTCCCACGCCCGCCCCGTTCACACCCGCGCGCCGCAGCAGATAGGCGATCGGCAGCACGTGCTCGCCGTACAGGCTCGGATCCCCGCAGTTGGCGCTCGTCACCGGGCCGACGACGAGCGTTCGCGGATCGACGACCGCGGAATGGCAGGTTCCGTCAGCGCGCCCGCGCACGAGCGCCGTCTGATATCCCGACGCCGACAGCGGTCCCTGCGAGCCGCCGGACAGGAGCAGCCGTCCGCCGGTCACCGCCAGCGACGAGAACTGGCCGGCCCGCGGCAGCACGACGGAGGTGACCGCCGCGGGCGCCGCGTCGACCCCCGAGCCGGCGGCGCCCCGGACCGCATCACCGGCCTTGGCCGGCCCCGACACGGCCGCGCCCCCGAGCGCCAGCAGCGCGAGCAGCGCAGCGGCCGCGAACCGAGCACGCGCCGCGTTAGGCTTGCCGCTGTGGCCGTCTGGCCGGTGTTTCTGCCGATCGCGATGTATCAGGATCACGGTAACCGCTTCGCGATCGGCGACGCGGTGTCCTGGGACGTCCTGCTTGTCGACGGCGACGCCGGGGGCTGGCCGGCGGAGCGGCTGGTCGCCGCCACGGCGCGGATCGCCGAGCGACCGTGGTGGGCCACCCGCGGATCGCTCGCCGACACCGGCACGCTGCGCATCGGCTGGAGCGGGTCGGAGCCCGCCGGATCGCTGCTGGCGCTGAAGGCCGGGCTCGTCGCCGACTTCTGGAACCCGGCGATCCCGACCATGATCGGCGCGGCGATCCGCGGCATCGAGGTCGTCTCCTGGCGGGCCGCGCTCGATCCGTCGGGCGTGTGGACGCCGCTCGGTCCGTGGCGTCTGACGCCCGTGCGCCGCACGCCGCCGCTGCTCGGGTTCGACCCCCGTGACCCCGGATCCGAGCATGCCGGCGGGCTGCTGTTCACCACCGAGGTCTCGTCGTCCGCGGTCCGGACCGGTGCCGAGACCGGCCGGGGGATCGGCGACCCCGCTCCCGGCCCGGGGATCGAGCGGACCCGTCCCCGGCGCCCCTCCCGGTCCGGATGAGACCGAGCGCGTCCGTGAACCGGCTCCGGATCCGCGCCGGCCGGTGGCTCGGCACGGCCGCCGTGATCGTCACCACGGTCACGGTGAGCGGTGTCCTCGCCGCGTGCGCCGCCACGGATCCGGCAGACGGCGCAGCGCGCGCCCGCGCCGCGCTGGACCGCGCCGCGGCCGCGGCCGAGACGTTGGCCGGGGTCGCGGACCAGACGGGGTTCGGGCCGGGGACATTCTGGTACGTGCGCATGATCCAGCGCTCGGACGCCCCGGGTTTCGGAAACCGTGAGACGGTCGAGACGTGGTTCGGCTTCGATGGGCTGTCGCGAACACGCTCGGCGTCCCCGGCCGCCGACGAGTCAGGGCAGGACAGCCTCACGGTCGGCGACCGCGAGTACGGCCCCGGAGACGGGGTCGGGCTGCCCGAGGCGCTGTTGACGAGCTCCCAGCTCGTCTCCCTGCCGGCCGCCGCCGGGCGACTGCACGCCGCGCTCGAGGCTGGGGTGGCGGCCCTGGACCGCCGGCAGGACGCCCTCAGGATCGAGGTCCGGCGAACCGCCGGCGCCACCACGACGCAGGTTCTGCGCTCACGGCTGACGCCGTCGCAGCTCCACGAGCAGGCGCTCTTCGAGACGGCCGCGTCGCTGCTCGCCGGGCCGGTGAGCGCGGGCGTGCGCAGCGCGCTGTACCGCCTGATCGCGACGCTGCCGGGTCTGCGCGACGAGGGTCAGGTGCGCGACGCGCTCGGTCGTCCGGGCGCGGCGGTATCGCTCGGCCCCGGGCGCATGCGCTCGACGATCACCTTCGATCCCGCCACGGGCGCGCTGCTGTCGGTATCGCTGGACGGGGTCCTGACGCAGACGATCCTCGCCACCGGTGTCACCAGGTCGCTCGCCGACGCGCCACCGGGCCTGGCGCTGGTCACCGGCAGCGCGCCGGCGGCCCTGCTCGCCGGCGTCTCACCGTCTGTCGGCGCGGCACGGACCGTCTTCCACGTCGTGCAGTCGATACCGAACGCGCCGATCAGGGACACGCTGCTCGGCCCGACCGCGGCGAGCTGCACGGCCGAGCTGTTCCCGGGGCCGAGCCCGGCGCTCACCGGCGGCGCCCGCACGAGGGTGGCGATCGGCGGACTCCACTCGGTCGCCTATCGCTACAGCTTCGGCCCGGCCTCGATCGGACGGCCCGGCTGGTGCCCCGGCCGCTACCAGCTCCAGATCATGGGTGAGAACGGCGCGCAGGCGACCGCGTCGTTCTCGGTCAGGTGAGTCCCGGGGGAGCGTCGCCGCGGTCCCCTGACGGCGAACACGCACGCTGGGGCATGACCGCGACCCTGTCCCAGACCGCGCGCTCGCTGCGGATGTGACGAGACGCTGCACAGCTTCGAGACGAGCGCGGGCATGCTCGGAGTCGAGCAGATCGACCTCCTCATCGGTCATCCCGACGTCGACACCGCCGGCCGCCGGCGGACGATTCAGTCCTCGTCGCCGCCCGGATCCGGGAGCGCGTCGCGCTCGTCGCGCTGCGCCCACTCGAGCAGCGGCTCCAGTGAGAACGGGTGCTCGTCGATGCCGGCGTGCAGATCCCCGAGCCGGGCGAAGCGGGCCGGGACGGTGGCGATCGTCAGCTCACGCGGGTCGACGCGGTCAAGCTCGTCCCAGGCGATCGGCGTCGAGACGGTTCCCTCGCTGATCCCGCGGACCGAGTAGGCGCTGGCGATCGTGTGATCCCGGGCGTTCTGGTTGTAGTCGACGAACGCGGTGTCCGGCGCGCGGTCCTTGCGCCACCAGGTCGTCGTCGCGTCGTCCGGGACGCGGCGCTCCACCTCCCGCGCGAAGGCCAGCGCGGCGCGCCGCACGTCGCCGAAGCTCCAGCGCGGCGTGATCCGCACGTAGATGTGGATGCCGGTCCCGCCCGAGGTCTTCGGCCAGCCGACGGCACCGATCTCGGCCAGCACCTCCTGCGCGACGTGAGCGACGCGTCGCACCCGCTGGAACGAGCAGTCGGGCATCGGGTCGATGTCGATCCGCCATTCGTCGGGGCGCTCGACGTCGGCGCGGCGGGAGTTCCACGGATGAAACTCGACGGTCGACATCTGCACCGCCCAGATGACCGCGCCGAGCTCGGTCACGCACAGCTCGTCGGCATGGCGGCCGGACGGGAAGTCGACGCGGACGGTCTCGATCCAGGCGGGCGCTCCGCGCGGCACGCGCTTCTGATGGACCTTCTCGCCGTCGACCCCGCTCGGGAAGCGGTGCAGCATGCACGGCCGCTCGCGCAGCGCGCGGACGATCCCGTCGCCGACACCGAGGTAGTAGCGCGCGAGGTCAAGCTTCGTCTCGCCCCGCGCCGCGAAGTAGACGCGGTCGGGATTGGAGATCCGCACCGTCCGCTCGCCGACCGTCAGGTCGACCGCTTCGCCGCCGCGCGTCATCGTGCCACGTTAGCGAGCGCCCCCTCAGGGCCGGTGGCCGAGCGCGCGGGAGACCTCGCGCGCCGCGGCGACCACCAGCTCGATGGCCTGCTCGCGGTCGGCCATGACCGTCTCCCGCAGCCCGCCGATCGACAGCGAGGCACGGACGCTCCCGGTGTGGCCGAAGATCGGCGCGCCGATCGAGGCGACCCCTATCGTGACGTCCTGATCGGAGATCGAGTAGCCATGCTCGCGCGTCGAGCGCAGTTCGGCGATCACGCCCGCGGCGCCGTGCGGCGAGTCCGGGGTCGGCTCCTCGAGCTCGACGTGGGCGAGATATTCGTGCCAGAAGTCCTCGGGCTCGAAGGCCAGCAGCGCCCGGGGGGCCGCGCCGAGGTGCAGCGGCAGCGCGCCGCCGAGCGCGAGCGCGAGCAGCGCCACGCGCGTCCCGGCGATCCGCTCGATGCAGACCGCCTGCAGCCCGCGCCTGACGCACAGGAAGATCGTCTCCCCGGTCTGCGCGTGCAGTCGCTCCATGACGGGATGGGCGGCCTCGCGCTCATCGAAGCGCGAGACGACCGCGCTGCCGAGCGTGAACAGCTTCAGCGTCAGCCGGTAGGTGCCCCGCCGGCTGCCCGGCTCGACATAGCCCAGCTCCTGCAGCGTGGAGAGCAGGCGGTAGACCGTGCTACGGGGCTCATCGATCAGCTCCGACAACCGCGCCGGGGTCGTCTCGCCCTCGGCCGCGAGCCGATCGAAGATCGCCGTCGCCTTGGCGATGACCGCGACGGATCCGGGGCGCGGGCGGTTGCCGGGGTCGATGGCGGTGCGGGCGGGGATGGCGGGAGCGGGAGTGAGGGTGCGACGATGCGCCGGGTCCACGTGTGACGGCGACCCGACCGCGGCAAATTACCACGATGCAAACACTGAGTCCAGTGCGGCGAGTTTTCCGTCGCCGCGTTCGGGAGCGTCGGGCGCCCGGGGCCGCTCAGCGGCGTGATTCCGCCGCCCGGGCGAGCCATGCGCCGAGCTCCACGCTGCTCATGGGGCGAGCGACGCCGTTGCCCTGGGCGAGATCGCAGCCGAGCCGGGTGACGGCTCCGAGAACACCGTGGTCCTCGATGCCCTCGGCGACGACCTCCATTCCGAGGGCATGGCCGAGCGTGACCGCCATCGACACGATCGCCTCGTCGGTCACCTGGGTCGGTGCGCGGGCGACATAGGAGCGGTCGAGTTTGAGCTGGCGCGCCGGTAGGCGCTTGAGCAGCTCCAGCGAGGACCAGCCGCGACCGAAATCGTCGACCGCGATCCCGACGCCGAGTCGCGTCAGCTCACGGATCTCGGCGGTCCCGGATTCGAGCGCCGCGTTCTCGGTCAGCTCCAGGGTCAGCAGCTCAGGCTCGATGTGCAGCGCGGTCAGGCGGCCACGGACGAGCTCGTGCAGGTCGCCGTGCATGACGTCGAGCGGTGAGACGTTGACGCTGACGGGAACGCCATGGCCGGCCGCGACGTCGGTCAGCGCCAGGTCCAGGACGCGCGCGGTCAGGCGGCCGATCCGGCCGATGCGCTCGGCGAGCGAGACGAACACGACCGGGCTGATCCGATCGCCGTCCTCGGTCGTCCAGCGGGCCAGCGCCTCGACCGTGCGCAGGATGCCCGTCCCGGTCTCGACGATCGGCTGATAGGCGAGCTCGATCTGATCGTGATCGAGCGCCCGGCGCAGATGCCGCGTCAGCGTCAGCTGGTCCCGGCGCCATGCCGCGGCGGTGTCGTTCCACTCGACGACGACGTCCGGCCCGCGGCGGGCCAGCTGCAGCGCCGCGTCGGCGTGGCGGAACAGCTCCTGGGGATCGCCCCCGGCGGGCATGACGGCCAGCCCGCAGCGAACGTCGACGGTCATCGCCTCACCTCCGTCGAGCTCGATCAGCGCCTCCATGCTCGCGCGCACGCGCGCCCCGAGCTCGTCGGAGTCGAGATGGGCGGCGATCGTGAACTCGTCACCGCCGGTGCGCCCGACGACGATCGCGTCGGCGAGATCGTCGGCGAGGCGGGTGGCGAGGCGGCGGAGCAGGTCGTCGCCGGTCTCGTAGCCGACCGACTCGTTGATGTGGTCGAAGGCGCGCACGTCGGCCACCGCCACCGACACCGCGGCGCCGTCCAGCGCCGCGGCGATCCGCCGCACGACCTCCGCCAGATTCGGCAGGCCGGTGAGGTCGTCCTCGGTCGCCCGGCGCACCAGCTCGCGCTCGGCGGCGCGCCGCTCGGTGACGTCGGTGGCGATGAGCATTCCGGTGCCGTCGCGGACGACGAGCTCGGCGTCGAACGCCCGCCCTCGCAGCTCGACGTGGAGCCGAGCGGGACCCTGCAGGCGCGCGGCGTCCATCAGCCGGGCGAGCGCGGCCGGCTCGTCGGCGAGCAGCTCGGAGACGCGCCGCCCGACATCGGCGGGTCCGATCCCGATCGCCGCCGCGCTCGCTCCCTCGCACAGGGTCAGGATCCCGTCGGCATCCATCGCGGCGATCACGACCGGCGCGCTGCCGACGAGCGCGTCGCGCTGAGTCCGGGCCGCGGCGGCCGCGACGAGCGCGCCCGAGAAGCCGGCGAGCGCCTCGGCGAGCTCGAGCTGGGCGAGCGGTGGCTCGACGTCGAAGCGCCAGCCGACGCACAGCGCGCCGCGCTCGGTCTCGGTCTCATCGATGCCGTCGAGCGGGACCGCGATGCCGGCCCGGATCCCCTCGGCGGCGAAGAACGGAAAGCGGATCGGATCGATCACCGCCCCGCCGCCGCCGCGCACGACCGCAGTCTGACCGCCGAAGATCGTCGCCGCGGCCGGATGGTCGCCGCCGTAGCGCCGCTCCCGGAACGCGTCGGTGCGGTTGCCGACGACCCCGTGCCACGCGGTCTCACGGCCGGCGACGTCGCGCAGGACGAGCCCGGCCAGGTCGGCCCCGAGCAGCTTCGCGGCCGTCCGGCAGACGAGCGTGTACAGGGCATCGAGGTCGTTCAGCATCGTGGCGCGGCGCATCAGCATGGCCAGCGCCTGCGCCTCCACCGTCCGCCGCTCGGCGCGGGCGAGGGTGCGCATCGTCGCCAGGGCGGGGCCGATCTGGGCGGCGAGCAGCTCGAGCAGCTCAACGTCATCGGCGGTGAAGCGGCGCGGCGAATAGTGCTGGGCCGACAGCGCCCCGACCGGCACGCCGTCGCCCCGCAGCGGGACCGCCAGACCGCTGACCGCCGACTCCCAGAACGGCGGGTGCGCGAGCTCCCGCGCGTAGTCGAAGACGACGACCGGGGCGTCGGTCGCGAACGCGCTCCCGCTCATGCCCTGGCCGCGGTGGAAGACCGGGGCCGGATCGTGGCGGTGATCGTCGTCGTAGGAGAGCGTGACGAGCACCTGCTGCTCGTCGTCCCAGAACGTGACGGTCGAGCCGTCGACGTCGAGCAGCCGGCGGACCTGGCGCACACACACCGCGGCCAGCCCGGAGGGATCCAGGAGCGAGCTGGCCGCGATCACGACTTCGTGCAGTGCGCTCTCGCGGCCGCGAGTGCCCTGTCCGGTCACCCTCCCATCTTCGCCGACGCCTCGAGATTGCGCCACTTCCTGCGCATTTGCCTGAGGTTTTGACCCTTCTGGGATCGCAAGGGTGACACCGCCGACGACGATCGGAGATGGCATGCCGGCGCGCCCGCTCCGAACGCCGCCCGACGGCTCGGCCGGGCACGTCCGCAGCTCGGTCGAGGGCTCGCTGCAGCGGCGTCGGTGAACCTGTGGCCGCCCCGGGGACGGGTGCGCGGTCAGGCCAGCCGGCCGTAGTCGGCGGCATCCCACGCGCAGAGCGCGAGAACGCTGACCAGCGCGCTCTGGTCAAGCAGCTCCGAGGCGGGCGCGCCGGGGCGACGGAGCAGATCGTGCTCGTCGCGCCGGTGCGTCCAGGCGCGGTCGGCATAGCCGCGCAGCGCCGCGATGATGTCGTCGCGCAGGCGCGCATCGGCGGTCTCGGCGTGGAGCATGAGCAGGTTGCGCAAGAGGATCGCGGTGAACGCCGGCGGCTGCTCGTCGTAGCGGTCGTCGGCGCCGTAGTGGTCCAGCGCCCGGCGCGCGATCGCCTCGGCCCGCGCCAGCGCCGCTCCGTCGCCGCGGCGCGCGAGCAGGAGATACAGGGCGATCATGTTCCCCTGGTTGTAGCTCCACAGCGCGCGGTCGACGGAGTCGTCGCCGCGGAGCTTGTCGAAGTACAGGCCGCTGACCGGGTCGGCGAGCGCCCCCTGCACCCAGGCGCACATCGCCTCCGGCGTCGGCTCGCCGCGCAGGGCGTCCGCGGGCAGGGCGCCGAGCTCGGCGAGGTGGAGGGCGAGCGCGGCGTTCGGAGCGGTCGAGACGGTGTTGCGGTCATGGTTGCGCCGGCCGGTTCCGCGTCCCTGCTGGAGCCAGAAGACGCCCCCCGGATGCGGCCGCGCCGGATCGGTGTCCCACCCGGTTCGGGCAAAGCGCCAGATCGCCGCCGCGCGGTCCAGCGGCGCGGCTCCCGGCCGCTGGCGCTCGAGTGCGACGAGCGTCAGGCCGACCCAGGCGTTGTCGTCGTAGTAGAGGTCGCCGCCGAACGGCGTGCCCGGCGGGTCCGAGGCATAGGCCGGAGCCGTCCCGCGCGCGTCCCAATAGCGATCGAGCGCCCGCAGGTGAGCGAGGATGGCGCGATCGGGGTCAAACCCGGGCGCCGGGCGCGACCCCGGCTCGGGCAGCGCCTCGCCGGGAACTCCGGCCAGGTCGAGCGTCGCGGCGAACGCCCGGATGAACGGCCACAGGTGCGCCACCCGCCCGGCGACCCGTCCCGTGACGCGTCCGGCCATCCGCCCGGCCAGGCGCGCCGCCACGCGAGAGCCGTCGCGCCGGTAGTCGCCGCCGCCGCGCGCGCGGCCGAGGGCGAACGTGCGCTCCATCGCCGCGTACGCCTGCAGCGCCCGCTCGGCATAGACCGCGGGCGGCGGCGCGCCTACAGAGACGTCAGTCCGAGGGCGGTGAGCGCTATCGCCGTCGTCCACAGACGCTTGTCTTTGCTGAGCGCCGCGAGCGGCAGCAGCCATACGACATACCACGGCATCAGCAGTCCCGCGGTGACGAGCAGCCCGACGGTCGCCCAGCCCGCGCCGGTGATCCAGTCCAGCTCGCCCCGGTAGACCCGCCGCAGCAGCCACAGCACGGTGACGGCGAGGCCGGCGTCGAGGACGAGCCCGGCGGCGCCGGTGAAGCGGCCGAGCCCGACCGTCGTCAGGATGAAGCCGGGGATGCTGTCGATGCCGCCCTGGGACTGGATCGTCTGCAGCGTCCCGATCAGATGCAGCGGCCCGAAGCCGAACAGCGCCGCCGCCAGACCGATGACCGCGACCGCGGCGACGGCCGCGCCGATGACGAAGCGCCGGCGATCCTCGGAGCCCTCGCGCTTCCCGGCGCTCATCGCGATCACGAACGGGAGCATCAGGCCGGCGGTCAGCTTGATCGCGGTCGCCGCGACGAACAGAGCGCCGCTCGCGCGCTGGCGCTCGCTGAGCAGGACGCACAGGCCGACGACGAGGATCGCCAGCATCAGCAGGTCGTTGTGGCCGCCTCCGACTCCGTAGACGAGCAGGATCGGATTGAGACCGACGAGCGCGACGGCCTTGACCTGATCGATCCCGCGCCGCTTGGCCGCGTACCAGACGCCGCCGACGATGACGAGGCTCGACACCGCGCCGATCGCCTTGTAGATGAAGACGTTGGCGGAGATGCTCAGATGGGCGAGCGGATAGCTGAGCGCCGTGAACAGCGGCCCGTATGCGGTCGGCGTGTGGACCCACTGCGAGCCGATGTAGGAATAGAGCGGATCGAGGAAGATCGCGCTCGGTCCGTACAGATACGGGTTGAGGTGATAGGTGGCGCCGAGCCGGCCGTAGGCGATGTAGCTGAACAGGTCGGTGGAGAAGAGCGGCGGCGCGAGCAGCACGACGACGTTGAGCACGGCGATGCTGATCAGGACCGCTTGCGGCGAGAGCTGCCGGAACGCGCGCAGCACGAGCGCGTAGGACAGGAACATCAGGACGAGCGCGACGATGATCCCGCCGAAACCGATGTCCAGCCCGATGCGGCCGAACACCCCGCTGAGCGCGGGCGGCAGCGCGAGCTGGACCGATGCCGGACGCAGCAACTGGGTCTGCGAGGCCGAGAGCGAGATGACCAGCCCGGTGACGAGCAGGCCGGCGAGGCCGACCCGTCCGCTCGGCAGCGCCAGAGAGTCCCGAGACCGGCCCCGGGGCGCCCGGAGATCGATCGTCGCGCCGTCGGAGGTGGCGCCGAGCGGCCCGCGGACGCTCATCGACCGATCGCCCGCGGACGCGAATGTGCTGGATGATGGGAGCGCATCAACATCGACCTTGATCTACAGATACCCCGAGTATGGACGTATGGTGCAGCATGCGTCGGCCAGTTGGCCGGATGGAGCCCATGCGCCGGCCCGCCGCCCGCGCTGCCTCAGCCCCCGCGGACGATCTCCGGCAGCTTCAGCGCGAGCTTGGGAAGATCGGAACGGGACGCGGCCAGCGCGGCACGCAGCGCCTCCTCGGCGCCCGTCAGGAGCGGCGGACCGTGGCCGACGAGCAGCCGCTGGGGCCGGTAACCGCTGAGAGCCGCGCGCGGGGGAAAGAGGCGCAGCATCGGATGCACGCCGAGCGGGCGCCCGAGCCCGAACAGCGGCCCCGTGCCGACGGCCTCGGCGACGATCATCGTCCGGGCCTGGGCGTCCCACAGGCCGACCTCGTTCCAGAACCGTGCCGACACGACCGGGAACGGCGAGAACGGGGAGTCAGGGAGCGTCGTGGGGAGGCGATGGAGTACGACCTCGAGGCGCCGGGCGATCTGCGCGCAGTCACGGTTGTGGCGATCCAGCAGCTGGACGACCCCGGCGGGCCGGCCGAGCTCCGCCGCCGCCGCGAGCGCCACCGCGTCCTCGAACGGGTCGATCAGCCAGACGCGGTCGCCGGACACGACGGCGTGAGCCGCGCGCGCCATCGCGTCGTCCCCCAGCCAGGTCAGACCGAGGTCATGTCGGTGGATCGTCGCGGTCATCGGTGAACCCTGTCATACCCGCCGGCCGGCTCTCCGACGCGCGCGGATTCGCCGGCGGCGCCGAGTCAGGCTCGCCGCCGCGCTCTCCCCGCAGGCCGCCGAACCGGCTCATCTAGCATCGAGGCCGTGCCCGCCGACGACGAGATGATCGAGTCCGAGGGCGACGCGGCGCTGCCGGAGTGGCCCGCCGGGACGGTCGTCATCCTCGTCACGGCCGGAACCGAGCCGCACGCCATCCCCGTCTCGGCGGCCCTGCGCGCCGGGCCGCGCCGCGTGCTGCTCGGGCTCGCCGCCCGTCGCGAGTCGCTGCGCCGGCTGCGCGAGGATCCGCGCGTGGCGCTGTCGATCACCGCCGGTCGCGACATCGCGGTCACCGCGTACGGGACGGCGGTCGCCGTCGACGAGCCGCTCGCCGACGGCGTCGTCGGGGTGGAGGTGAGCGTGCACCGGGTGCAGGATCACTCGCGGCCGACGTTCAGCATCGAGTCCGGGGTCGGCTGGCGCTGGACCGACGCCGAGGCCCGGCGCCGTGACGTCGCGGTGCGGGACGCGCTCACCCGGCTGGCGCGGGTGACTCCCGGTGCCTGAGCTCCCGGAGGCCGAGCGCGCCCGCGGCCGCCTCGAGTTCGCCATCGGCCGCCGCATCACGCGCGTGGACGATCACGACACGTACGTCTGCCGCCCCCATCCGCCCGGCGAGATCGCCGACGCGCTCGTCGGCCACGAGGTGGTCAGCGCCCACCGGCGCGGCAAGTTCCTGTGGCTGGAGACCGCCGACGGTCCCGTCCTCGGCCTCCATCTCGGGATGGCGGGATCGATCGTGCTCGCGCAAGCCGGTGACGGCGACGGTGGCGACCCGGACCGCTCACGCTGGGATCGCTTCGCGCTCGAGTTCGAGGACGGGAGCCGGCTGGCCCTGCGCGACAAGCGCCGCCTCGGCCGCGCGGTGCTCAATCCCGACTTCAGCCACGTCGGACCCGACGCGGCGGGCGTGGGACGCGACGACTTCCGCCGCCTGATCGGCCGCGGTCACAGCCCGGTCAAGGCACGGCTGCTCAACCAGCGCGTCATCTCCGGGGTCGGCAACCTGCTCGCCGACCAGGCGCTGTGGCAGGCGCGGATCGCTCCGACCCGCGACGTCTCCACGCTGTCCGAGCCGGAGCTCGACCGCCTGCGGCGTGACCTGCGGGCCGCCGTGCGCTCGGCGATCAGCAAGGGCGGCGTCCACACCGGCCGCTTCATCCCGGCGCGCGGACGCGACGGGCACTGCCCGCGCTGCGGTCATGCCCTGGCCCGGGATGTCGTCGGCGGGCGTACGACGTACTGGTGTCCCGTCTGCCAGCCGGGCGCGTAGGGCGGTCCGGCCCTCGGCGGGCGCCGGCGGGCCGTCGCGCATCGCATCGGCCGCCGGGCACTTGACACTATCCTGGCTTCGGGCCTAAGGTACGCCTGCGACGCTGGAACGTTCCAAAGGAGAAGAGGTTGGCTGCACGCACGCGGGTCGGAGTCGTCGGTTGCGGGCTAATCGCGCAGGTGATGCACCTCCCGTATCTCGCGGAGCTGTCCGATCGCTTCGAGATCGCTGCGGTGTGCGATCTCTCGGAGACGGTGGCGGCGGCCTGCGCCGAGCGCTTCGGGGTCCCGCGCGTGCTCACGCGCTGGGAGGAGCTCGTCACCGAGCCGCTGGATGCCGTGCTGATCGCCAGCTCAGGCGATCACGCCCCGCCGGCGATCGCGGCCGCCCAGGCCGGCCTCCACATCCTCGTCGAGAAGCCGATGGCGCTCTCCAGCCCGGACGCCGCGCGGATGGCGGAGGCGGCGCGGCGGGCCGGCGTGTGCCTGATGGTCGGGACGATGAAGCGCTATGACCCGGCGTATGAACGCCTCGCCGAGCAACTCGGCAAGGCCGGCGACGTGCGGCTCGTCCGGGTGACGACGCTCGAGTCGCCGTTCGAGCCCTACGTCGCGCACCATCCGCTGCACTCCGGCGCCGGCGACGTCGACGCCGAGCTGGTCGCCGCGCTGCGGGCCAGAGATGACGAGATCGTCGCCGCCGCGCTGCCGGACTCCGACGAGGAGACCCGCTGGTGCCATCGCTGGATCCTGCTGGACAGCCTCGTCCACGAGCTCAACGCGCTGCGCGGCGTGCTCGGCGATCCGACGGAGATCGTCTCGGCGTCGCTCACCCGGCAGTGCGTCGTGGTCCATCTGCGCTTCGGCGAGACCGAATGCCAGCTCTCGTGGGTCGACCTCCCGGGGATCGCGCGCTACCGGCAGGAGTTCGCCTTCTACGCGCCGGATCGCCGGCTGACGCTCCAGCTGCCGTCGCCGTTCCTGCGCAATGCGCCGAGCCGGCTGATCACCGAAGGCGGCGAGCCGGGGACCGCGGAGAGCTGGGAGCGCGACGAGCTGATCGGCTACGACGAGGCGTTCCGGCGCGAGCTCGTGGAGTTCGCCGGCTGCATCGAGACCGGCCGAGCGCCGCGCACCGCCGGGACCGACGCGTTCTTCGACGTGCTCCTGTGCGAGCTCATCTCCGAGGCCCACACCGGCGGAGGTCCGGTCGTCATGCGCGAGGAGATAGCGGCGGCGCCCGGGGCAGCGCGGCGATGAGCGCGGACGACGGCACCCCGCGGCTGCTCGTCGCCAACGCGCCGGTCAGCTACGGCGCCTTCGAGATCACGGTCGGCATCGATCCCCACGTTCCTGAGGCGCTGACGCTCCTGGACTGGGTGGCGGACGCGGGCTATACCGGGGTCGACCTCGGGCCGGTCGGCTATCTCGGTGGTCCCGGCGAGCTTCCCGACCGGCTCGCGCAGCGCGGCCTCGGGCTGGCCGGCGGCTATCTGGAGCTGCCGTTCTCCGAGCCCGCGCGCTTTCGGTCCGCTCTGACCGAGCTCGACGCGCTGCTCGACATCTTCGACAGCCTGACCCCGGGCTCCGAGCCTCCCAAGCCGACGCTCGCCGACGCCGGCTCGCCCCAGCGCGCCGCCCTTCCCGGGCGCTCGGCCGGCGATCCGTCGGCCGGGCTCGACGAGGCCGCGTGGGAGCGGTTCGGCGAGTCGCTGGCGCGGGCCGTCGCCCGCTGCCGGCAGCGCGGATACGAGCCGACGTTCCATCACCACACCGCCACCTACATCGAGGCCCGGTGGGAGATCGAACGGCTGCTGGAGATCAGCGACGTCGGGCTCTGTCTGGACACCGGGCACCTGCTGCTCGGCGGCGGCGACCCGGTGACCGCGCTGCGCGAGTGGGGCCCGCGCATCAACCAGGTCCACCTCAAGGACGCGCGCCGCGCGATCCTGCGGGAGATCGTCGACGAGGGCGCGCCGGTGCAGGAGATCTGGCGGCGCCGGGCGTTCTGCGCGCTCGGCGACGGTGACATCCCGATCCCCGAGGTGCTCCGCGCGCTCGCCGAGATCCGCTACGCGGGCTGGCTCGTCGTCGAGCAGGACATCCTGCCCGACCCGGCCCGCCCCGGCGAACCGGCCGCCGACCAGCGGCGCAATCGCGAGTACCTGCGAGCACATGGCATCTGATCCGGTGCGGATCGGCGTGATCGGGGCCGGACGGATGGGACGGGTCCACGTCCGTGCGCTCGAGCGCACGCCGGGAGTGGCAGTCGCCGGGGTCGCCGATCCCTCCGAACACGCGCGCGCCGTCGTGGCGGCGCGGGGCCACCGGGCCTGCGCGACCGTCGACGAGCTGCTCGACGGCGGCGGCGACGACGGCGACGGCGTCGAGGCGGTGCTGATCGCTGCTCCGTCCGACGCGCACCTGTCGCTCGTCTCGGCGCTCGCCGCGCGCGGCGTGCCGATGCTGTGCGAGAAGCCGGTCGGCGTGCGGGCGAGCGAGGCGGCGGCGGCGGCCGCCGTCGCAGCCGAGCACGGCGTCACGCTCCAGGTCGGCTACTGGCGGCGCTTCGTGCCCGAGCTGCGGGCGCTGCGCGAGCGGATCGCCGGTGGCGCCTTCGGCGAGATCTACCAGCTGTCGTGTCATCAGTGGGACGGCGAGCCGCCCGGCGCGGGCTTCCGCGCCCACAGCGGCGGGATCGCGATCGACATGGGGGTCCACGAGATCGACGAGGCCCGCTGGCTGACCGGGCAGGAGTTCACCTGGATCGCCGCGGTCGCCGGCGACGGCTCCGCTCCGTCCATCGATCCCGACGCGGCGACGATCCTCGGTGCGCTGTCGGCCGGGACCGCGGCCCTGGTGTCGCTCGGCCGGCGCTTTCCCGACGGCGACTGCTGCTGGCTGGAGATCTTCGGCACCCGGGGCCACGAGCACGTGCCGTTCATGTGGGGGGCGGCGGGGGAGCGGGTTTTCCTCGCGGCCCTGCGGGCGCAGGCCGAGGCGTTCGCGGCGACGGTGCGCGGCGGCGCCGCCGGGGACCGGCCCGGGGGGGAGGACGCGGTCGCGGCGCTGACGGTCGCCGAGTGCATCCGTGACGCGCTCGCCGACGGGCAGCGTCACGAGGTCCCGGTGATCGCCTCCGTGACGTGACGTCTGCAGCGGGCGGGCCGGAGGTCGGGATCGGGCTCGTCGGCTACGGGGCGATGGGCAAGGCCCACGCCTACGGCTATACGGCGGCGCCGGTGATCCGCGAGCTCGGCTGCCGGCCGCGCCTGCGCGTGATCAGCGGGCGCGACGCCGGCCGGGTGCAGGCCGCGGCCGGGCGCTACGGGGTGCGGCGCTGGACGACCGACTGGCGCGAGGTCGTCTCCAGCCCGGACGTCGAGATCGTCGACATCTGCACGCCGCCCGGGACCCACGCCGAGATCGTCGAGGCCGCCGCGGCGGCCGGCAAGGCGATCATCTGCGAGAAGCCGCTGGCGGCCGATCTGGCAGGGGCGCGCCGCGCGCTGGCCGCGGTGCGGGCGGCCGGTGTCCGCCACGCCCTCGGCTTCAACTATCGCCGGCTGCCGGCGCTGTCGCTGATGGCGCGGATGATCGCCGAGGGACGGATCGGCGAGCCGCGGCTGTGGCGGGGAATCTGGCTGTCGGACGAGTTCCTCGATCCCGACATCGGTTTCGACTGGCGCTTCGAGCGACGGCAGGGCGCGAGCACGATCGCCGATCTCGGCGCCCACCTGCTGGATCTCGCCGGCTGGATGGTGGGGGAGATCGCCGAGGTCAGCGCCCAATCCCAGACGCTCGTCACCGAGCGGCGCGCGCCCGGCGACGGCTCTACGGTCGCTGGCGGTGGCGCGGCCGGTGCCGGTGACGCGGCCGGTGCCGGTGACGCGGCCGGTGCCGGTGACGCGGCCGGTGCCGGGGACGCGGCCGCTGCCGGTGGCGCGGCCGGTGCCGGCGGTCCGTCGGGGACGCGGCCGGTCGACGTCGACGAGGCGTCCTCGGCGCTGCTGCGCTTCAGCTCCGGAGCGCTCGGGGTGTTCGAGTGCGCGAAGGTCGCCGCCCGGCGCCCGTGCGATTTCACGGTCGAGGTCAACGGCAGCGCCGGGACGCTGCGCTTCGACTACGCCCGCCTCAACGAGCTCTGGTACGGGGACGCGACCGAGCCCGGGGAGCTGTACGGCATGCGCCGGATCCGCGCCGAGCACCCCTCCCATCCCGGCACCGAGGGATGGTGGGCGATCGGCCAGGGGGTCGGCTACGGGGCGAGCTTCGTCAACCAGGCCGCCGAGCTGCTGTCGGCGTGGCCCGATGGTCCGGCTTGGGATCCTGACTTCGGCACCGGGGTCGCGGTCCAGACGGTCTGCGAGGCGATCGAGCGCGCCGCGGCGCAGCGGCGCTGGGTGACGATCGCCGAGGTGGCGGCCGGCTCGGGACCCGGACCGTCCCGCTGACAGGGAGGATGTCTGAAAAAAGCCCGCATAGCGGAACTTTTTCCGATGCTCGGCGCGCGCGCCGGTCAGCGACTCAGGCCGCGCCGGCCTCCTCCTCGGGCTCCTCGTACCAGCGCACGCGGTCGCCGACGCGGGCGCGCAGCTTCCACTTCGATGACTTCGGCGCCGCGTCGATCGCCTCCCAGAGCCGCTGCAGGCGCCCGGCGATGGTCGTCCGGTGGTCGGCGGCGAGGCCATAGCCGTCGAGATCGGCGACGCAGCGTTCGATCGTCTGCCGGCATGTCCGCCACAGCCCCCAGTCACGCGCGCACAGGTCGGCGATCAGCCCCGCCTCGATCCCGGGCTCGCCGAGATCGTGGTGGAAGCACAGCGTGTAGATGTCGGCCTCGTCGCGCTGGTTGAGCTGCACGATCTGAAGCTTGGTCAGCAGCAGCTCGGCGAGCGGGACGGTCAGCGGATCACGGTGCAGGCGATCGGCGATCGGGATCTCGTGGCACATCGAGAACGACCCGACGAAGACGTCGACCTTGCGCTCGTTGTGGAGGTCGACGAACAACTGGCGATGGGAGCCGTGCATGGCGTTGAACATCTCGTCGCCGACGTAGCCGAGCGCGGTGAACAGCGCCGCGGTCGGCCGGGCGCAGCCGCGCGGGGCGACGAGGTCGATGTCCCGGATGTCCCGCGGTGGCAGCGGACCGTCGCCGCGGTCGTGCGCCCGCACGGCGACGCCGCCGAGCAGGCGCAGGGTCAGCCCCTCGGCCTCGGCGCGGGAGACGACGCGGCGCCCCTCGGCGAGCGGGTCGGCGAGCGGCGTGCCGGCAGCCTCCGGGCCGGCGTCGGGGGCGGAGGGGGATCGGGCGTCGGGCACGTGCGGTGACGTCGAAGTCAACGGTGACTCAGCCTGCGGTCAGGAGAAAGTCAAGGTAGCTGCCGTCCCGCGCGATGTCCACCACGGCCCCGCGCAACAGGTCGGCGGTGTACTCGCTGCCGGGGTTCAGGCAGAGCGTGCGGCCGATCTTCTGGGCGCCGCGGGACTCGTGGATGTGGCCGTGCAGCCCCACGACCGGCGCATAGCGCTTGATCGCCTCGCGCACCGCCCTGCTGCCGACCGGCACGAAGCTCGGGCGCCCGCCCCGGATGACCGGCCGCAGGTCCTCGTCGAGCTCTGCGGCGTCGTCGAGCCCGGAGCCGTACGGCGGGTCGTGGAAGTTGACGATGCTCGGCCGCCCCGCCGGGATCTGATCCATGACCGCGGCGATCCGCTCGCCGAGCTCGTCCTCGGAGAACTCGCGCTCGGTGTTCCACGGGGTCGGGGTGACGTCGCCGAGGCTGGCCATCAGCACCGGGCCGAGCTCGCACAGTTCGGCCTCGGGGCATTCGATGCGCGGATGGGCGCGGAGCACGGCGTCGATCTCGTACGGGTCGTCATTGCCCGGGGTGATGATGCAGCGGACCGCGGGATCGAGCCGCTCGGCCGCCAGATCGCACCAGCGCTGCAACTGGGCGACGATCTCCCGGCGAAAGAGCGCGTCGACCCGGGCCGGCTCGGCCTCCATCAGCGCCACATCGTCGCGCGCCAGGCGGACCGGATAGAAGCCCATCTTGTTGATGTCGGCGTCGAGCCGGTCGCTCGCGTCGGCCGCCACGGTGACGATCTCGCCGCGGACCTCCGCGCTCAGGTGCCCGTTCTCGGCGATCACCGGCACGAGGCCCTTGCCGGCGACGTCGCCGCCGAGCACGAGCGCGTCGGCCTCGTAGACCTTGGCCGCGGCCAGGAACTTGCGAAAGCAGCGCTCGGAACCGTGGACGTCGGTGGCGAAGAAGATCCGCAGCGCGCGGGTGCGCTTGCCCTTTTTCGGACCGAACACCGGCTACTCGGGGGGCAGCTCGCGCATCGCCATGCTGAGGTCAAGCGAGTCCTGGCGGCTGCGCAACGCCCGGGCGACGTTGTAGATGACCGGGCCGGCGAGCAGCACGATGGCGAGCGTCGTCACCGACTCGACGTTGAAATGCCCGTATGCGCTCGGGTGCATGACGACCTCGATGACCGTGAACAGGGCGAGCGCGGTCGTCGCGCCGCCGAGCCAGGTGATCTTCGGAATCCCCATCAGCCGCTCCACATCGGTGGCGCCGGCGCGGGTCACGAGCTCCGGGCGGCGATGGGCGAGGAAGGTGGCGGCGACCCCGCCGGCCAGCAGGATCAGGGCGAAGAACAGGCTTTCGAGCGCGACGATGTTGGCGATGTTGACGAACGCGAGGATGAGGCAGAAGACGAGGCTGAACGCGAGCACGATGACGATCGCGGTCGTCGGGGCATGATTGCGCTCGCTGACGCGCGCGACGCTCACCGGCAGCAGCCGGTCGAAGGCGAGCGCGAACAGCACGCGGGTGGTGACGGCCATGAACGCGAGATCGACGGCGATCGCGGCCAGGGGGATCGTCGTCGCCAGCAGGATCTTGGAGATCGGGTCGCCCGACAGCGCCAGGCCGTAACCGAGGCCGCCGGCCGCCGAGCTGAGGCTCGAGATCTTCCCGTAGGTCGTCGCGTCCGACGCCCCGAGGTTGGCCTGAGCCTGCATGAAGTGCAGGCCGGCGGTGTGGCGCAGCAGCGCCCAGACGCCGACCCAGACGACGACGAGCAGCGCGAGGCTGATCGCCGAGGCGTACAGATACGTCCGGCTCGGCTTGCGCAGCTCGCCGCCGACGTAGTACGAGTACAGGACGCCGTTGTAGTTGAGCACCATGAACGGGATCGTCGCGATGCCGGCGCCGATCGAGACCCCGAAGGCGATGCCCGAGTGCTTGGCCGCCGCGATCACCGCGTTGTACGCGCCGGGATGAGCGCTGATCCGCGCGAACGCGCTGACGAACTGGGCATGCGAGTGATCGGCGAGCAGCAGCGCGAGCACGAGGAAGGCGAGCAGCTGCAGGACGATGAATCCGACGATGATCTGCGCCAGGCGCTTGAGCGAGAAGATCGACAGCACCCCGACGAGGATCATCACGCCGCAGCTGATGGCGGCGATCGCGCCCTCGCTCGTGACGTGGTTGGCGGCATTGGCGATCGACGTGCTGGAGAACGCGTCGCCGAGACCGGTCAGCATGAACGGGGTGTAGGCCGCGAAGAAGTGCGCGTTGGTGGCGAGCACGTAGGTGAACACGACGGCGATGCCGATCCCCGCCACCGACCCGACCATCGGCGAGACGATCCGCGACAGGAACACGTACTCGCCGCCGGCCCGCGGGATCGCCTGCACGAGGTGGCGATAGGCGAACATCGCCACGAACCAGATGAGCGCGCCGGCGATCAACGGCAGATAGAACTCGACCTTCGTGAAATCGGTCAGGCCGGCGTTGAAGTTGATGAACGTGTCCGGCAGGGCGACGGAGGCCAGTGCGATGCCGGTGGCGGCCACGATCCCGAGTTCGCGCACGAGCCCGGAGGCCTGGCGGGTGAAGAGGCCCGCCCCCGCGCCGGTTCCCACGTCCGTCTCGTTGCCCGCCGCCGACCTCGTGACGCTGCTCATCTCGACTCCTCCCGTCGGCCCGAAAGTGTGGAACGTTCCAAGCGGCGAAAAAAGTACCATTCCGACTCCGGCTTTTCAAGAGGCGGCGCCGCGTTTGCACGGGCTGTCACAGGCGCCCCCCGGCGCGTTAGGCTGCCCGGATCGTCGTGCTCGTCCGAGGGGAGGAGATGCTCATGGTTCATGGTCGCCGCGCGGTGGCGATGCTCGCCGTCGTGATCGCCTGCTGCGCGGTGCTCGCCGCCGGCGCTCAGGCGAAGCTCGGCGTGACCTGGATGCGCGGCTACGCCGCCCCCGGCACCCCGGTCCGCTACGACAAGGTCGGGGTCATCAAGATCGGGCCGGCGACGGCGCGCAACGTGCTCGTGCTCGAGCCCGGCACCTCGGCGGGGTCGGGCTATTTCGTGCCGATGGCCAGGTGGCTCGTGTCGCTCGCCCCGGGCTGGCAGGTGTGGTCGGTCGAACGGCGTGAGAACCTGCTCGAGGATCAGTCGATGCTCAACCGCGCGAAGGCCGGGACGGCCACCGCGACCCAGCTGTTCGACTACTACCTCGGCTATCTCGCCGACCGGTCGATCACCCGCCACATCGCCGTGATCCCGGATGCCAGGGTCGCGTTCGCGCGCCGGTGGGGCCTGAACGTCGCCGTCCAGGATCTGCGGATCGTGATCGAGGCCGCCCGCCGGCTCGGGGGCAAGGTCGTGCTCGGCGGCCATTCGCTCGGCGGCGGGGTGGTGACGGCGTATGCGACGTGGAACTTCGGCGGTCGCGCCGGCGCCGACCAGCTCGCCGGGCTCGTGTTCGACGACGGCGCCAGCTTCGGCACCGCGATCAGCGCCCGGGACGCACGCGGGCTGCTGGCGACGCTGCGGACGAGCACGCCGTGGCTGGCCTTCAGCGGCGTCCCGGCGCCGCTGCTCGGGCTGTTCTCCGCGGTCGGGTCGACGCTCGCCCTGATCGCGCCGGACGAGCCGTCGCTGGCCGCGAGCTTCCCCCTGACCCCGGCCGTGCTCAAGCCGCCGGTGCCGGCGACCAACCTCGCGACGTTCGGCTACGACACCGACGTCAAGACCTCGCAGCTGTCGTTCGCCGCGCAGGCCCATCTCGGCGCGCTGGACACCTCCACGAGCCCCGCCGGCTGGTCACGGGACGGGGCGATCACCCCGATCGACCGCTATGCCTCGATGCTCTCGGGCGCCGGTCTCCAGGGCGTCGACGGCACCGAGTGGTACTTCCCGCAGCGCCTGACCGACGACATGGGCGCGATCGACAACGGCATCGCCAATCCGGCGCAGAAGGTCCTCGACGTGCACGCCACGATGGGGCGACGCCTGCCGCACGCGCTGCGCATGTACGCCTTCGGTGCCTACGGCGGGTCCGAGATCCTCGACGCGACGATTGCGCTCGCCAGGCAGTCGGGGATCCCGATGCGTCATCTCCGGCTCGTCAACCGCCACGGCGCCTATGCCCACAACGATCCCGCCGCGGCGTATCCCGACAACGCGTTCGTCGGCAACCTCGTGTCGTTCCTGGAGGGGATCGCGCACTGACCGCCCATCGCACGGAGGTCAGCACGACGGTTCCCCGGCGGATACGGTTAATCGGTCAGATCAGCCCGTCGACTTCTCGGTGATGGAGGCAGCCCATGCAGGCATCAGACCGTGTCGAGGTTCCCGGCAGTGACCGTCAGCTCCCATCCGGCCACACCCGGGTGAGCGACATCGACCCCGACGAGGTGATCGAGGTCACCGTCTATGTCCGGCGTCGCGCGACGGCGGACTGGGTCGACGAGGAGGCGGCGAAGCCGCCGGCCGCTCGCAAGCGGATCAGCCGCGAGGAGTGGGCGGCGGCACACGGCGCCGATCCCGCCGACATCGACGCGGTCCGCTCGTTCGCGCAGGAGGCCGGGCTGACGGTGACCGACGTCGATGCCGGCCGCCGCTCGATCGGGCTGAAGGGCTCGGTGCACGCGGTGGCGCGTGCCTTCGAGGCCAAGCTGAGCGGCCGTTACACGCCGGGCGAGAGCGCGACGCCCTATCGCGCCCGGACCGGTCCGCTGACCGTTCCGGCCGCGCTCGACGGGGTCGTCACCGCCGTGCTCGGGATCGACGACCGGCCCCAGGCCCGGCTGCACATGCGCCGCGCGGCGGCCCCGGCCGCCCCGGGGGCCCCCGCGGCCCCGGCGGCCGCGGCGGTCTCCTACTCCCCGGTGCAGGTGGCGGACGCCTACGCGTTCCCCGCGGGGGTCACCGGAAGCGGTGAGACCGTCGGGATCATCGAGCTCGGCGGTGGATTCGGAGCCGCCGATCTGACGACGTACTTCGAGGGCATCGGGGTCACCCCGCCGAGCGTCACGGCGGTCAGCGTCGACGGCGGCACGAACTCGTACGGGACCGACACCGACGCCGACACCGAGGTGATGCTGGACATCGAGGTCGTCGGCGCCACGGCGCCGGGCGCGACGATCATCGTCTACTTCGCTCCCAACACCGACCAGGGGTTCATCGACGCGGTCTCGACAGCGGTCAACGACACGACGAACAAGCCGTCGGTCGTGTCGATCAGCTGGGGCGGTCCGGAGAACTCGTGGACGGCGCAGACGATGACGCAGATGGAGACGACGCTCACCGACGGCGCCGGGCTCGGCGTGACGGTGACCGTCGCGGCCGGCGACAACGGCTCCACCGACGGGTCGACCGACGGGACCCAGCAGGTCGACTTTCCCGCGTCGGCGCCCCACGCGCTCGCCTGCGGCGGAACGTCGCTGAAGATCTCCGGGGCCGCGATCAGCAGCGAGGTGGTGTGGAACGATCCCGGCGACGGCGCGACGGGTGGCGGCGTCAGCACGGAGTTCGCGCTTCCGAGCTATCAGGCGAACGCCAAGGTTCCCGACAACGTCGACACCGGCAAGCCGGGGCGGGGAGTCCCGGACGTCGCCGGCAACGCCGATCCCCAGACCGGATACAACATCTACGTCGATGGATCGAGCACGGTCGTCGGCGGCACGAGTGCGGTCGCGCCGCTGTGGGCGGGTCTGATCGCCCGGCTCAACGAGGCGCTCGGCGCGCCGGTCGGCTACGCCCAGCCGCAGCTCTATCCGCTGCTCGGCACGAGCGCGTTCCACGACATCACGTCGGGCAACAACGGCTCCTACAGCGCCGGCCCCGGCTGGGACGCGTGCACCGGTCTCGGCTCGCCGGACGGGACCGCGCTGCAGGCGGCGCTGACCCCGGCCTCGACCGGCACCGGCGGGACGGGCACGGCCGGCGGTGCGGGCACGACGACGGGCGGCGCGGGATCGACCGGTGCGACCGGCACGGCCTCGACGCAATCGCGCAACTACTGATGGGCGAGGCCCGGGGCACGATCTGGTTTCTGACCGGGAGCCAGCGCCTCTACGGCGAGGAGGCGCTGCGCCAGGTCGGCGAGCACGCCGGCCAGATCGTGCGGGCGCTCGATGCGTCCGCGGCGATCCCGCTGCCGGTCGTCGACCACGGGCTGATGATCGACTCCGAGGCGATCCGCCAGACGCTCGCCGCGGCGAGCGCCGACGCCGACTGTGCCGGCGTGATCGCCTGGATGCACACGTTCTCGCCGGCGCGGATGTGGCTCGGCGGCCTCGCCGCGCTGCGCCGGCCACTGCTGCATCTCCACACCCAGTTCGATCGCGGGCTGCCGTGGTCTGAGATCGACATGGACTACATGAACCTCAACCAGTCCGCCCACGGCGACCGTGAGTTCGGCTACGCCGAGAGCCGGTTCGGCACGGCCCGCAAGACGGTCGTCGGCCACTGGGCCGATCCGGACGTCCAGGAGCGGATCGGGATGTGGGTCCGCGCCGCGCGCGGCTGGCGCGAAGCGCAGTCGATGACCGTCGCGCGCTTCGGCGACAACATGCGCGAGGTCGCGGTCACCGAGGGCGACAAGGTCGGCGCTCAGATCGCCCTTGGCGTGCGGGTCAACGGCTACGGCGTCGACGGTCTCTCGCTGGCCGTGGCGCAGGCTGCGCCGGCCGACGTCGACGCGCTCGTGGCGGCCTACGACGCGGAGTACGTGCTCGCGCCCGAGCTCGCCGCGGGCGGCGCGCGCCGTGACGCGCTCGTCGAGGCGGCGCGGATCGAAGCCGGTCTGCGCGCGGTGCTGTCCGCCGGCGGCTTCGGCGCGTTCACCGACTCGTTCGAGGATCTCGGGGCCCTGCGCCAGCTGCCAGGGATCGCCGTCCAGCGCCTGATGGCCGAGGGCTACGGCTTCGGCGGCGAGGGCGACTGGAAGACCGCCGCGCTGCTGCGGATCGCCAAGGTCATGGCCGAGGGGCTCGACGGCGGGACGTCGTTCATGGAGGACTACGTCTACCACCTCGGACCGGGCACGCCGAAGGTGCTCGGCGCGCACATGCTCGAGGTCTGCCCGTCGATCGCCGCCGAGCGTCCGATGTGCGAGGTCCATCCGCTGTCGATCGGCGGCCGGGAGGATCCGGTGCGGCTCGTCTTCACCGCGCGGGCCGGCGAGGCGGTCATGGTCTGCCTGATCGACATCGGCGGCCGCCTGCGGATGATCGCCAACCGGGTCGACGTCGTCGCGCCGGACGAGCCGCTGCCCCGCCTCCCCGTCGCGCGGGCGGTGTGGGAGCCCCGGCCGACGCTCAGCACCGCGGCCGAGGCATGGCTGACGGCCGGCGGCTCGCACCACAGCGTGTTCACGATGGCGCTCGGCATCGAGCCGCTGCGTGACTTCGCGCAGATCGCCGGGATCGAGCTCGTCGTCATCGACGAGGCGACGACCGCCGCCCAGTTCGCCAACGAGCTGCGCTGGAACCAGGCCTACTATCACCTCGCCCGCGGGCTCTGATCAGCCGATCAGCGCACGGCGCGCAGACGCTTCACGCGCAGCGCGTCGAGCACGGACAGGCGCTGGGCCGGGCCTGACCCGCCCTGGACGACGAGCCAGGCGTCGCCGACGCGGCGCGCGCTGCGGCTCGCCCCCGCGGATTGGACGAGACCCGGGTGCCCGGGCCGCGATTGCGCGCCCGGGATCGATCCGAGCGCCGTGCCGGGATGGCGGGCGTCGAGCAGGATCGCGGCGACCATCGGCCAGCCGTGCAGGTAGTCCTCGGTCGACACGCAGGACACGAACAGCTCGCCGACCGAGCCCGGGGCGGTCGGCAGGGCGCTGATCGTCGATCCCCATTCCGGCGTCAGTCCGGGCAGGCCGTGCGCGGTCAGCTCGCACACGCCGGGACCGGGATGGGTGCGGCCGTGATAGGGCGGCTCATGGATGGTCGGCGTGACGGCGCTCGGCGCCTGCCAGAACGACCGGCCGGGGGCAGAGCCCGGATCGGAGGGGAGGCCGCTCGGCAGCACGCGGCCCGTGGCGTCGAGCGGGAGCATGACCGTCGCGGCCACCGATGTCCAGCGGGGCCTTCGCCCGATCGAGGGCGCCAGAACGCGTAGATGCGAGGAGATCGGCTGCCCCGGAGACCGGCCGACGATCGGCAGCGGCCCCCGTGCGCCGACGAAGAAGACCGCGGCCCGGTCTCCGGCCGGCAGCTGGGAGGAGGCGAAGGTGCGGATCGTCCGGGCGCCGATCTGGACGGCGGCCACCTCGGGCCCGGTCACCACGAATGCGACCGTGTCGCCGGCGGCCCCGGAACCGGCCGGGATGTTCCATGGTCCGACGCCGCTGCCCTGGAAGATCGGCGCCGCGGCGGTCGGATAGCCACCGCCGCCCCCGCCTCCGAGCACACCACCGAACGGCCGCCCGCTGTAGGCCGTCCACACCTCCCAGCCCGCCGAGCCCGTCGTCAGGCTCGGGGTCACGCGAATGCTGTAGCGGTAGCCCGCCACCGAGATCGGACCCCGGGCCCGTACGGGTGCGACCCGTCCGGGCACGCGGCCGGCCAGCGGCTGCGACGAGCTCGCGCTGAGCGACACCGCGGCGGCCGTGGCGCTGCTGCCGACGATCAGCGCGGCGATGACGACCGCGACCGGATGACGGCGGCCGCGGCGCAGCCACGTCCGGCGCGGCCGCGAGGGTGAGCGCTGGACAGCGCCGCTTGACCTCGGTTGACGCGCGGCGGGAATTGCGCAACTCTGAGCGAGGGCACATGAAACCGGGGAACTGGGAAACGCTGATCGAGCGGGTGCAGGATGGGAACTGCACGCCGTTTCTGGGCGCCGGCGCTGTCGTCCCCGCGTTGCCGCTGGGAGCGGACATCGCCCGTGAATGGGCGCGAACGTACGCCTATCCGCTGGAGGACGAACACGATCTGGCGCGGGTCTCCCAGTACGTGTCGGTACACCGCGAGGACGCGATGTGGCCCAAGGACCAGATCGCAAAGCGGATCCGTGCCATGCCGCTCCCCGACGTCGCCCATCCGCCCGAGGTGCACGCCGTGCTGGCGCGCCTGCCGTTGGCCGTGTACATAACGACGAACTACGACCATTCGATGTTCGAGGCGCTCCGCGCCGCGGGCAAGGACCCGCGGCTCGAGATCTGCCGATGGAACACCAGCCCGGCCGTCGAATCCGAACCGAGCCCGTTCGCTGACGGAACGTATAAGCCAACGCCCGCAAATCCGCTCGTGTACCACCTGCACGGGCACGTCGACCTGCCTGAATCGATGGTTTTGACCGAGGACGACTACCTGGACTTTCTCGTAACCGTCACGCGAGATCCCAATCTCCTGCCCCATCACGTCAAGCGCGCGCTGTCGGCGAACTCGCTGATGTTCATCGGTTACCGCCTGGCCGATTGGGACTTCAGGGTTGTCCACCGCGGGTTGATGGCCTCGGTCGCGGCGAGTCTGCGCCGCCTCAACGTTACGGTGCAGCTCCCGGATCCGGAGGCGGCGCAGGAGTATCTCAACCGCTATTACGAAGGTCTCTCGGCGCGCGTGTACTGGGGAACCTCGGCCGAGTTCGCGCTCGAGCTCGACGCTCACGTCCATGCCCACATTGGCGTCTGAGGGCGCGACCGGCTCGCCGTATGTCGGTCCGCGCCCGTTCACCGGCGATGACCGCGCCGCGTTCTTCGGGCGCGACGCCGAGGTCGACCGCCTCGTCTCGGAGGTGATAGCCAGTCCGACGCTCGTGATCTACGCCGTGTCGGGAGCCGGCAAGACGTCCCTGCTGGCGGCCGGGCTGCGCCCGGCGTTGCGCCACGAAGGCTTCGACACCCTCCCGACGGTCCGCCTGGGCGGCCTGACGCCCAGGTCGGGGGCCGCCAACGTGTTCACGTCGATGACGCTGCAGTCGCTCGCCCAGAGCAGGGTCGGGAGTCCGAACGAGCACTGGCCCACTGACCCGGACGTCACGATTGCCGGAGCGCTCGCCGCCGTTGGACCAGGAACCGACGAGCACGGCTTTCCACGTCCGCGCGCGCTCGTGTTCGATCAGTTCGAGGAGCTGTTCGCACTTCATCCGGAACACTGGCGGGATCGCAAGGCATTCTTCGGGCAGGTGTCGGCGGCGCTCGTCCAGGAGCCCGAGCTGCGCGTCGTGTTCGCGCTGCGCGAGGAGTATCTGGCGCAGTTCGGCGAGTACGCCGGTGATCTGCCACGGGTTCGCTTCCATCTCGAACGACTGCGCTATGACGCGGCGCTGCGCGCCGCAACGGGCCCGCTGGAGGCCACCGGGCGGGAATTCGCCTCCGGCGTCGCCGAGCGGCTCGTCCACGATCTCCGGCAGACCAAGGTCGACATCGGCGGCGAGGAGGGGACGATCGTCGTCGAGGGCGAGTTCGTCGAGCCCCTTCACCTCCAGGTCGTGTGCCGACGGCTCTGGGAGGGCATGTCCGCCGATGCCGCCGTGATCAGCGATGAGGACCTCGATGTCTTCGGCAACGTCGACGAGGCGCTGACCAGCTACTACGAGGATGCGATGACTCGCGCCGCGGCCGCCAGTCGCCGGCCCGAGCACAAGCTGCGGTCGTCGCTCGAGCGCCTGTTCATCACGTCTGCCGGGACGCGCGCGCTCGTCTTTGCCCCGGCCGCCGAGGACGAGCTGACGGCAGCCGCCATCGCCGAGCTCGAGCGCCTCCATCTGGTCAGGACCGAGTCGCGCTCGGGCGCGGCATGGCTGGAACTCGCCCATGACCGATTGATCGACCCGGTCCTGAGATCCAACCAGCGCGCGCTCTCGGCACGTCGTCGGGTCGTCGGGCGCGGGCTCGCCGGCGCCGCCGTGATCCTCGCGGCGGGCTTGGGGGTGCTTCTGTCCCAGATCATCTCCACGAGCACCCCGAGCGCCGCCGTCGCTCGGGCCTACGCCGCCGAGCGGGCGGCCCAGCTTCAGTCCGACCGGACCTCGCAAGTGTCCGTCCAATGGATCTCCGACTACAACAGCGGCTACGACGCACGGGCTGCGCGCCTGATGACGAGATTCATCACAGTCAGCTTCGGAAAGGTCAAACCGTCGCGGCATGGCGCCACCGGCCGGTTGATAACCGCGTGGAGCCGGCAGCAGCCGGCGGCGCTCTACCTGGCCACGCACGCGTGCTGGCTGGGCAAGCAACCCGTGCTCGCCTCGTCTCAGGGCCCCTATGCGCGATGGATCGCGGACCCATCGAAAGGCCGCGGGCATCTCCGCGGCTGTCGACCCGGTCCGCTGTGGCTGCTGACGATCACCGTCACCGATGGGAAGGTCTCCGGTCTCGAGCGCAGCAACCTCGGCTCACCGGTCGCAGGTCGCCCGGACGCGGCCGTTGCCACCGGAGGGGCCCTGACCATCTCGAAGCGAAAGGCATCGTCGACGCCCGCGCCGGGTCAGTCGGGCTCGACCCTGCGCTCGCAGCCACATTCGAGCGGTGCGGGGTCAGGGCCGTCGGCGCCGGGCAGCGCGACATCGCAGTCAGTCACGACCCCCGTACTCTCGACCGCGCCCGGGGCAGGGAAACCTTCGTCGGCGACCACAACCCCGTCGCCGACGACAACGACGGCAGCGACACAGACGAGCGGGAGCTCCTCAGGCTCGTCGACGACGGCGACCACCTTCACGATCGTCACCACGACGAATCCGTCAGCGGGCTAGCCGGCCCGCGCCCGTCTGCACGCAGCCGCCATCCGAGCCCGGACGCCCGGGCCACCGGCCGGGCCACGGCGGCGCGCACCGCTTCCTCGGTGCCGGCGATGATGAGATGACGGCGGGCGCGGGTCGCCGCGGTGTACAGCAGCTCCCGGGTGAGCAGCCGCGAGCCGGGCTCGGGGAGCAGGACCGCGGCGGCGTCGAACTGGGAGCCCTGGCTCTTGTGGATCGTCATCGCGTAGACGGTGTCGACGGCGCTCAGCCGGCTCGGGCTGTAGAGCGCGATCTCGCCCTGGCGCTCGAAGGCCGCCGCCACCCGTTCTCCGCCGCGGTTGACGACCACTCCCGTGTCGCCGTTGTTGAGCCCGAGCTCGTAGTCGTTCTCGCCGATCAGCAGCGGGCGCCCGACATACCAGCGGCGGTCAGGGGCAAAGCCGGGGAGCTCGTCGGCGAGCCACGCCTCCATCCGCGCCGTCCAGGTGCTGACGCCGTACGGGCCTCGGCGGTGCGCGCAGACCAGGCGAAACGCGCCGAGAGCCTGCAGCGCCTCGGGCGCCGAGCCGGCGCGGGCAGCCTCGATCGTCGCCCGGGCAGCGGCGAGCGCCGGGGTGCGAACCGCGGCCGGCGCGTCCTGCACGGCCAGATCGGTCGCGATCCAGGTGACATCGCCGCCGCCGCTCGCCAGCACGTCCAGCGCGCCGTCGGCATCGCCGCGGCGGATCGCATCGGCGAGCCGGGCGATCCCGCCGCCGAAGCGGTGCACCCGGTCGAGCACGACGATCCCGCCGCGGTCCGCGCCGGCCGGCCCGACCGCGCGGCCGGCCCTGTTGGCGCCGGCGGCTCCGTCCGCCCCGGCGGCTCCGTCCCCCCGGGCGGCTCCGTCCGCCCCGGCGGCGCCGGCTGCCCCGGCTGCCCCGTCGGCCCCGTCGGCCCCGCCCTCGGCCTGTCCGTCCGCGCCGGCCGGGCCGACGATGTCGCCGAGCACCGCCCCCGCCTCGATCGAGGCGAGCTGACCGGGATCGCCGACCATCACCAGCCGGGCGTCGTCGCGCAGAGCCTCGATCAGCCGCGCCATCAGCGACAGCGAGACCATCGAGGACTCGTCGACGATCACGACATCGTGGGGGAGGCGCTGATTGCGGTCGTGGCGAAAGCGGCTGGCGCTGCGCGGGCGCCAGCCGAGCAGCCGGTGAATCGTCGAGGCCGACAGCGCCAGCAGCTGCTCACGCAGCTCGGGCTCGACGTCGAGCGCGAGCGCCTCGTCATGGACGGCCTGCTCCAGCCGCGCGGCCGCCTTGCCGGTCGGGGCGGCGAGCGCGATCAGCGGCGGCGAGGCCGCGCCGGCGGCGATCGCCTGCTCGCCGATCAGGGCGACGATCCGCGCGACGGTCGTCGTCTTGCCGGTCCCCGGGCCGCCGGCGACGACCGCGAACCGCCGCCGCACCGCCATCGCGGCCGCGAGCGCCTGGCGGCCGTCGGTCTCGCCCGGGAACATCCGCGCCAGCCCGGCGGCGAGCACGGCCTCGTCGACGCTCGCCGTGCGGGCGCCCAGCGCGCGCAGCGCGGCGGCGACGCTCACCTCCTCGGTCCAATAGCGGTCGAGATACAGCCAGGGCCCGACGAGCCGCAGCGGCGAGGGCGCGCCGTCCTGCTCGCCGGCGGTGACGAGCGGGCTGGCCGCGACGCGGGCGATCCAGTCGCTCGCCTCGGGCCAGGGCAGCGCCGCGAGGTCGATCGGCTGGTCGGCGTCGACCGCCGCGGTGTCGCGGATCGTCTCCAGGTCGACGTGGACGTGCCCCAGACGCGGTCCGCGGACGGCGAGGGCGAGCGCCAGCAGGACCGCCTCGTCGGCCTCGGACGCCAGCGCGCCGAGGCGCCGCGCGACGTGGACGTCGGCGGCGGCGATCACCCCCGCCTCGTTGAAGGTCCGCAGCAGCCCGGATGCGTGCCGCGCCAGGCGCGGCTCGAACGGGTCACGCTGGGCCGGGAGCGCGCTCACCACAGGCTCTCCTGGACGGCGATCGGCGCGGGCGCGGGCGCGGGCTCGGGCTCCGGTGGGGTCCGCGGCGTCGCCGACCGCTCCGGCGTGCCGTCGCTCGCGTTCAGCGCGTCGCTCAGCGCCGTCACGAGCCCGGGCGGCGGGCGCCAGCCGAACACCCCGCACGGCGAGTCGCCGAGCACGGGCCCATCGGCGCCGGTCATCCCGCGCACGAACAGATAGCCGACGCCGAGCAGATGGCGATCCGGGTCATAGCCCGGCTGGCGCCAGCGCAGATACCGGTGCAGGGCGACCGCGTAGAGCAGCGCCTGGAGCCCGTAGTGATGGCGTTCCATCTCGGCGGCGAGCGCCTCGGGCCGGTAGTGGTACGCGGTCAGCGGCTCGTCGATCGCCCCGAGCCGGTTCGTCTTGTAGTCGAGGACCGCGTAGCGGGGCCCGTCATCGCCGGTCAGGCGCACGACGAGATCGAGGCTGCCGGTCAGATAGCCGCGGACGCGCCGGCGCAATCGCGCGTCGGCCAGGCGGTCGGCGTAGCCCGCGAGCGGATCGTCGTCGGGGAGGTGGGCGCGCAGGATCGCGGCCAGCCGTTCGACGGTCAGCCATCCGCTCGGCCGGTCCCCCCCGGCGAGCGGCAGCTCGAACCCGAGCTCGTCGAGCCGGTCGGCGCGCGTGACGTCGCGCAGCGCCAGCCCGCGCAGCGCGGGCCCGAGCGGTGTCTCGATCATCGCGCGCAGCCCCGCGACGACGGCGTCGCCCGGCCCGATGTCGACCGCCCGGCGCCCGTGGAGCTCGGCGACGCGCGCCGTCAGCTCGGCGTCGAGATCGGGTGCCGCGAAGTCCGTCGCCTCCAAGACGCGGTGGATGAACGTGCCGACGTGGACGCCGGCCGGCATCGCGCTCAGCAGGGACGGCGTCGCCAGCGCCGCGGCCGGCGCGGTCGGTGTCGTCTCGGAGCTCGCCGGAGGACCGGGCGCGCGGGGAGCCGCGTCGTCGGGCTCGTCGGGTTCGTCGGCGAGCAGCGGCTCCTCGGGCTCGCTCCCGACCCAGGTCTCGTGCGTCGCCGCGGTGATGTCGGTGTACGAGGTCCGCCGCCAGCGGAGGTCAAGCCGGCGATCGAAGGCGCTGACGTGCAGCCGCGCCGGCGAGGCCGGTGGAGCGCTCCACGACGCCGGCAGCGCCAGCCCGGCACGCTCGACGCTGACCGGCTCCGGGCGGCCGGCTCCGGCGGCGAAGGCCAGCGCGTCGCCGGCGAGCGTGGCGAGACGCGCGTGGACCGCGGCATCGGATGGCGTGGAGGATCCGCTCGGGGCGACGTCGCCATCGGCGTTGCGGGAGAAGAGCAGGCGTCCGAGCGGAGAGTGGCGGCTGTCCCAGGAGCCGGCCCACCAGACGATCGTCTGATGGCGCGCGCGGGTCAGCGCCACGTAGGCCAGACGCAGATCCTCGCCGCGCTGCTCGGCGACGTACTGCTCGAAGTGCGCGTCATAGCCGCTGCCGGTCAGCGCGACGTCGACCGTCCGCGCGTCGCCGGCTTCGGGATCGTGGAAGAACACCGGCCGGCCCGGATCATCCTTGCGTCCCTCCCACAGGAAGGGGACGTACACGATCGGGAACTCGAGCCCCTTGCTGCGATGGATCGTCAGAACCTGGACCGCCTGGGCGTCGGACTCGAGCCGCCGGCTGCGCTCCTCGTCGCTGGTGTCGGCCTCGGCCTGCGCGATCCGCGCCCGCAGCCATGCGGTCAGCGCCGTCGGCCCGAGCTGGTCGGAGGCGGCGGCGGCATGCAGGAGCTGGCCGACGTGGCGGACGTCGGTCAGGCGGCGCTCGCCGCCGGCCCGCGCGAGCACGCGGGCGGGGAGACGCTCCTCGACGCTGATCGTCTCGACGAGCGAGGCGACTCCGCGCAGGCGCAGCACCCGAGCCCAGTCGTGCAGGCGCCGGTGCAGCTCCTCCCACGCCGGGGTGTCCTCGTCGTCATCGGCGGCCAGACGCTCGGCCGGCCAGCCGATGAAGCAGGTCAGCGCCGCCGCGTGCGCGCGGCCGACCGCCGCCGGGCGCTCCAGCGCCTCCAGCAGGCGCAGCCACTCGCGCGCCGCGTCGGTGGCGAACACGCTGCCGGCGCCGTTGATGACCGCGGGCACGCCGGCGTCGCGCAGCGCGTCGCAGATGACCGACGCCTGGCGGTTCGTGCGCACGAGCACCGCCAGGTCGCCGGGGCAGACCGCCTGCGGCGCGGTTCCCGCACCGATCACGGCGCCGGAGTCCAGCATCGCGACGACATCGCCGGCAAGGTCGGCCGCGATCAGGGCGGTCGCGCTCGGCTTCTCGGCATAGCCCCATCTCGTCAGCGACAGCGACGGATCCTCGCGTGAGACGACCCGGAAGCGCAGCGGGGAGCTGACCGGCGCGCCCGACAGACCGCTCTGCCGGTGATCGGGCGCCGCGCTGACCTGGCGGTACCCGATGCCCGGATGCCCGAGCTTGACTCCGGCGAACAACGCGTTGTGGGCATCGATCAGACCCTGGTCGCTGCGCCAGTTGATCGGCAGCGTCGCCCGCGTCCCGGCGGTCCGCGCCGCCTCGAGATAGGCGTAGACGTCGGCCCCGCGGAAGGCATAGATCGCCTGCTTGGGATCGGCGATCAGCACGAGCGTCGTCTCCCCGCCCGCGAACGCGAGCTGGAGGATCTCCCACTGCGCCGGGTCCGTGTCCTGGAACTCGTCGACGAGCACGACCGTGAAGCGCGCGCGCAGCAGAGCGCCGGTCCGCTCACCGCCCTCGTCGTCGCCGAGCGCCGAGCGCAGGCGCGTGACGAGATCGTCGTAGGTCATGACGCCCATCGAGCGCTTGCGGTTCTCGAACTCGGCCCGAGCGGCCTGCGCAAGACGCGCGCGGGTCTGGGCCACCTCAGGTCCGTCGCCGACGATCCGCGCACTCGGATTGTCGATCGCCGCGCGGGCGATCCAGTCGGCCTGCCGACGATCGAACAGCGTCGGGCCGCGGGGGCTGAAGCGCCGGAGGTAGAGGTCGTCGACGACGTCGGCGGCGAGATCGGAGAGGTCCTCGACGAACGCCACGTCGGGATCGAGCCCGCCGGCGACGCCGAGCCCGCCGAGCATCTCCTGGCAGAAGCCGTGCGTGGTGGCGATCGTGGCGCCATCGAACCCGGCCACCGCCCGCGCCAGCCGCCGGCGCCGGAGCTCCGCGTCCTGACCGGCCAGCAGCTCGACGATCTCGTCGCCCTCGGCGTCGCCGCCGTCGAGGATCCGGGCGAGTCCGCGCTCGGCGCTGACGAGCCGTTCACGCACGCGCTCACGCAACTCGCTCGTCGCGTTGCGAGTGAAGGTGACGAGCAGGAGGTGCTCGAGCGCCATGCCGTCGGCGACGTACCGGGCGGTCAGGGCGGCGATCGTGTACGTCTTGCCGGTGCCGGCGCTCGCCTCCAGCACCGTGATGCCGCTCGGTAGCGGCCCGCGGACGTCGAAGTCGTGCGGCGGAATCGCCGGCGTCGCGCTCATCGTGCGGTGATCTCCTCGCGGGCCAGCAGGTCGCTCCACAGGCGCAGCGCGTAGCGCCCGAGGCGCGAGCGCTCGGACGGCGCCCAGCCGGGGCCGTCCTCGCCGGCGGCCGGCGGGACGCGCAGCAGCTCGGCGAGCGTCAGCACCCCGCCGAGCGTCAGCCGATGCTCGGGCTCGCGATCCTCGCGCTCGAACTTCCAGCCGGTCTTCCACTCGCTTTCGGCGGACTCGACGGGATCACGCCCGCCGGCGGCGGCCGCGGCGTAGGCCGCCGAGGTCTTGACGAACAGCGGCAGCGGCTCGCGCATCCCGCGGTCGTAGAGATCGACGAGCACCTCGAGCGCGTCGGCGGCGAGCGCTCGTCGCTGCGCGGGGTCGGCGGCGAGCGGCGGGATGCGGGCGACCCGCACGTCGTCGTCACCGCTCGCACGGCCGATCGTGACCGCCGAGAAGGGGCGCTGCGGCCAGCTCGCCGTCAGCGCCAGCAGCCGCGCCCAGGCGGCGAGCCGGTGCTTGGCCGCGACGACCGAATATGTCGTCGTGCGCAGCACGTCGCCGGCGACGCCGGTGACGGTGCCGCTCAGGATCCGGCCGTCGCGCAGCGCCACCCGGACGTCGATGGGGTCGGCGGCGGGTCCGCTCCCGGGGGCGTGTCGCTGGGTCTCGGCGACGATCGCGTCGACGATCGGGTCGACGAGATTGAGCACCGGCTGGCCGAGGACGCCCGGCGGCAGGCTCCCGCGGGCGATCTCGGCCAGGCAGGCGGTGCGGCGATCGACTCCGCGCAGGCGCGCCTCCAGCAGGCGCTGGCCGACCTCCCAGCGCTCGAGGCCGTCGAGCTCGATCGACAGGCCGTCGCGGACGTCGTCGTCGGCGGCGAGCAGGGTGATCCCGAGCCGCTGGCGCAGGAAGGCCCGCGCGGGGTGCTCGAGGAAGCGCACGAGGTCGGCGAGCTCGAGCACACGCTCAGACCGTGGCGGGAGCGGGGCGGCGAGGAACGGCCCGGGCACCGGCCGCGGCGCGACGAGGGCCCGCGCGCCCTCGAGCGTCACCGGATCAAAGCTCCACGGGGCCGGTCCCTCGAGCGCGTCGGGAGTGAAGTTGCGCGGGTCGAAGGGCTGCAGCGGATGGCGGACGACGATCCGCGCCGACGCCGGCGAGGGGTCGCCGTCGGGCGCGCGCACGGTCGCGTCGATGACGTCGAGCAGCTCGCCGACCGGCACGGCGGCGGGACGGGGCAGGTTCGTGCGCTCGTCGTTGCCGGTGTAGGTGATGATCAGCCGCTCTCCGGCGGCCATCAGCGCGTCGAGCAAGAGCTGGCGATCCTCGCTGCGCGGGTCACGCTCGCCGATGTGCGGATCGTCGAGCATCAGATCGTCGCCGTCACGTGGCGCCTTGCGGGGGAACGCCCCGTCGTCGAGCCCGAGCAGGCAGACGACGCGGTGGGGGACCGAGCGCATCGGCAGCAGGGTGCAGACGGTGAGGTGGCCGGTGCGGAAATTGGCGCGGGTCGGCCGGCCTTCCAGGCGCTGGGCGAGATGGGCGCGCAGCTCGGCGGGGGCGAGCTCGATGTCGCTCCGGCCCGATGGCCGGCCGCTGTCGCCGCCGGCGAGCGGGCCGTCGACATCTCCCGCCTCCAGAACCATCTGGTCAAGCTCGCGCTGGAGCTCGGCACGCTGCCAGCGATCCCGCGGGCTCGTCGCCGTCAATGCGTCGACCGACTCGGCGATGGCCTCGGCCCACGCCGCCAGGGGCTGGGGGACGCTGAGCGCGTCGACGGCGTCGCCGACCCGCGCGACGAGCTCGGCGAAGCGGCCGGCGAGATCGATCGAGCGGCTGTCCACGTCGTCGAGCGGCAGCGTGCCGGCGAACAGGCGCTGATCGTCCTCGGTCATCGTCACCCCGAGCAGCAGCCGGTCCAGGCCGGTCCGCCAGGTCCCGTGGTCAAGCGCCTGGAGCTTGAACGGCGCGCGATGCGGCGCGTCAAGCCCCCAGCGGATCCCGGCCTCGGCGATCCAGTCACGCAGGCGGGCGAGATCGTCGTCGTCAAGGGCGAAACGGCGGCGGACCGGCTCACGGTCGGCGAGGTCAAGCATCTCGGAGGCGGTCAGCCGGCCGGTCGCCAGCTCCAGCAGCAGCGCGACGACGCTCAGCAGCGGATTGGTCTGGCGCAGCGAGCGGTCGGCCAAGCGCACGCGCAGGTCGATGCGGTGACGATCGCCGGGGCGGCCGTCTCCGTCCGGCTCACCGGCACCGCCGGCAGTGCCCGCCTCGAACTCGCCGCCGCCGCCGTCGCCGTCGCCGTCGCCGGAGATCGCGTCTCCGGCTCCGAACGTCGCCTCGATCAGCGGCGCGATCGCCTCGATGTCCGGGCACATGACGATCACGTCGCGCGGCTCGAGCGTGTCATCACGCGCGAGCGCGTGGAGGATCGCGTCGCGGATGACCTCCACCTGGCGCGCGCGGCCATGGCAGGAATGGATCCGCAGGCTGTCGTCGCGCGGGTCCAGGGACGGGCGCCGGTCCTCGGCGCCCGGGAGCGGCGGACCGGGCGCCGCGCGATCGGCTCGCACGTCGTCCTGGAGGCGCCGCAGAAGCGTCACGGGCTTCGCGTCGCCGGCCGGGTCGGCAGGCCCCACCCGGCCCGCCTCGCCGTCCAGGCCGTCGATGCCGTCGACGCCGGCCGCGCCGAGCACGACCTGCATCTCACGCGCATCCCGGCCCCAGGAGGCGAGCAGGCGATTGTCCGCGGTCTGTGCGGTCGGGTCCTCGTCACGGCGCCTGACCGGCGCGGCGTCCGCCAGCTCCGCGGCGACGGCGCGCCACAGCGCGGGGGAGGGATGCAGGAGATAGAGGTGGACGTCGCGCGCGGCGGCGAGCGCTCGCAGGATCTGCAGATGGCCGGCGGGCAGCCGCGTCAGCCCGAACAGCGAGACGCGATCGGGCAGCGCGAGCAGGCCCGGCTCGGCCGCGAGCCGTTCGCAGGCCCGGGTGCGCCGCGCCGACGGCTCCGGGGCCGCGATCCGCGCGCACAGGCGCCGCCAGAGCTCGGCCTGCCATGCCGCGCCGGCCGGCAGCGCGCGTCCGGCGGCGTCGACGTCTCGCCCCTGCGACCACGCCGCGAGCATCTCCGCGCGATGCAGCGCATAGCGATCGAACAGCCGGCCCAGGTGACGGACGACCGTCAGGCGTCGCGCCCGGCGGGCCTGAGCCGACGGATCATCCGCCGCCCCGAGATAGTGGGCGAGGGTGTGCAGCCATGGCTCGGCGAGGCTGCGGTCGACGACCTCCAGCAGCGGCCACAGCGCGCGCTCGGGCAGCCAGGGATCGTGCTCGGGATCGATCCCGGACGCGGTGGCGACCGCCTCGGTGAGCAGGCGATGGGGCGAGGGGAAGTCGACGTTGGCGCACACGCCGTCGCCCTGTCCCGGCACGGCGCCGAGCGTCGCCGACATGCGCTGCGTCAGCCAGCGCTCCATGCCCCGGGTGGGGACGGCGACGACGTCGGGCGCGAACGGATCGGCCGGCGGCACGGAGATCAGCCCGGCGAGGGCATCGGCGAGCGCGTCGGCGCGGGCGGCGCGGTGGATGTGCAACACCTCTCTGAGGGTATCCCCGGCCGACGTCGGACCCGAGCCGCGCGGGGCGCCGGCGGCGTGCGTGTCAATCTTAGACATTCGCTTGCAATCGCTCGTGACGTCGGTTACCATCGGCGTCACTCCAAGTGGGAGTTATCTACATGGCCCTCTTCTCCGACACCCGCACCACTTCCGACACGGCACTCTCGCTCGCGATGACGCACGGCGTGAGCGCCATCGCCGCCGTCGCGGCGGGCGGCAATCGCCAGGATCCGGGAGCCGACACCATCTTTGCCCTCGTCACGAGGTGCCTGCGCTGAGACCAGTGCAGCATCGATGCTCGACGAGGGCGGTCCCCAGCGGGACCGCCTTTTTTTGTGCCCGAAACAGCTACCAGCGAGGTGCCCCGATGAACATGACCACCACCGTCTGATGTAACACCCGACGCGCCGCCGCACGCGGTGCGCGCGCAGGCCACGCGCAGTCGACGTGACACCTCACCCGAGGTGCGTGCCCCTGCGCGCTGACACACGCCGTCACGCAGATGACAACTCCGACCGGAGAGGATGACCCATGCCGTACGACAGCAGGGATGAGTTCGTGGCGCTGGCCCGGCAGGGCCTCGTGCCACCCGCCGTCCGCGCCGGGCCGCGGGGCACGCTGCCGACCCAGCTCGGCCCCAGCCATGACGACCCGGCCGTCCGGGCCGCCGTGCGCGAGGCGCGGCGAGCTCGCCGGTGGCGGATGCGCGCGCGGCTCGCGTCCTGGCGCCCGGTCACGGGCCGGCGCCGGAGCCGGACCGCGGAGCGCCCGACCGTCCATGCGCAGCTCGCCGCCCTCGAGCGCTCAGACGCCGAGATCACGGTCGCCGACCGGCGCGCGCCGGCCCGGACCGACCGCGGGCGATGACGCGAGCGGGGCGGGGATCGATAACGATCCCCGCCCCGGCGTCGCCGGGCCGCCTGGGGGTCGTCCTATCGGCGGCCGCTCAGCGGCCGGCGTCGTCAGACGTCGTCCTCGGGACGGGAATGGGCGCCCGGACCCTGGGTGTGGGGGTCAAGTCACCACTCCGAGATCGAGTCTGCGCCCGAGGTCTCGGGCCCGTCGGCCGTGAGGAGCGCCGAGATGCGACCCATCGGATAGCTCCTGGCGCGAGCACGAGCGGCCGGCGGTCGTTCTCTGAAAGGACGCTCCGGAGCGGGCACGTGTGAGGGCAGTCAAGCGAACCAGGGATTCGTTTCGATGACCAGGAGACGGTCTCGGCGCTCGCTTGTCTTTCGACATCGGGCGATGGTGCCGAACCGCGGCGTCTGTGAACATCAGCGACCGTGGACCAGGAACCGACCGACCGGCGGGACTTCGCCGCCGACGAGGCGCTGCTCACCGGCGTCCTGCGTGAGGTCATCGAGCTCGGCGAGGGCGCCGACGCGGTGGCGCTGCTCGACGACGCCGTCGCCCTCGGCCGCCAGGCTCGGCTCGGCGACGCGGCGGCCGCGGATCGGCTCGCCACGCTGATCGCCGGTCTCGAGCTCACCGAGACCGAGGTGCTCGTGCGCGCGCTGACGCGGTGGTTTCAGCTGCTCAACCTCGCCGAGGACAACGAACGGGTCCGGCGCCTGCGCGCCCGGGACGCCGAAGACCCCGATCGCCCGCGCGCGGGATCGGTGCGCGCGGCGATCGCCGACTTCCACCGGGCCGGGGTCAGCGCCGACGAGCTCCAGGAGGTGCTCGACGCCGCCGAGCTGCGGCTGGTGATGACCGCCCATCCGACCGAGGCGCGGCGGCGCACGACGATCGACAAGCTCGCCCGCGTCTTCGGGGTGCTCCGTGATCTCGACGAGCGCGCGAGCGCCGATCCGGCCGACGCGCGCCGGCGTCTGCTCGGCACCGTTCAGGAGCTGTGGTGGTCCGACGATCTGCGCTCCGCCGAGCTGACGGTCGCCGACGAGGTGCGCGGCGGGCTGATCCACTTCGCCTCGACCCTGGCCGAGACCGTGCCCCGCATCTATCGCGACCTCGAGCGGGCGGTCGCCGAGTTCTATCCCGAGGCCGATGCCCGATCCGCGGCCGCCGTGCCGCCGCTGCTGACCTTCGGGTCGTGGATCGGCGGCGACCGGGACGGCAATCCGTTCGTCACCCCGGCGACGACCGTCACCGCGCTCGAGCTGATGCGCGAGCAGTGCCTGCGCCTGCTGGAGGCCCGCGTGGAGCAGCTCGCCGGACGGCTCTCGTTCTCCGAGCGTCTGACCGGCCCGGCTCTCGAGCTCGCGCCGATCCTGGAGGCCGGGCGCCTGCGCTTCCCCGCGCTCGCCGACCAGCTCGATGCGCTCAATCCCGAAGAGCCCTACCGGCGCGCGCTGACCTTCATGCGCGAGCGGGTCCGGGCGACCGAGGCGCGCTCGGCCGGCGCCTACGCGCAATCGTCGGAGCTGCTCAGCGATCTGTGGCGGATCGAGCGCTCGCTGCTGGAGGGCTCGGGGACGCTCGCCGCCGGCGCGGAGCTGCGTGACCTGATCCGCGAGGTGGAGGTGTTCGGCTTTCACTACGCGCGGCTCGACATCCGCGAGCACGTCCGCATCCACCGCCGCTCGCTCGCCGAGATCTACGGCGCGCTCGAGCTCTGCCCGGACTACGAGCAGCTCGCCGAGTCCGACCGCCGCGCCCTCCTGCAGGCTCAGATCGCCGACCGGCGACCGCTCATCCCCGCCGACATCGATCGTTTCTCGGCCTCGACCCAGGAGACGATCCTCACCTTCCGGATGCTGCGCGAGACGCTGGCGGTCGCCAACCGCGGCGCGATCCAGACGTACATCATCTCCGGCACCGAGGGCCCGTGCGATCTGCTCGAGGTGCTGCTGCTGATGAAGGAGGCGAGCCTGTGCCGGGCCGGCGGCGAGCTCGCCCAGCTGCGGATCGTGCCGCTCTTCGAGGCCGGGGAGACGCTCGCCGCGGCGCCCGCCACGATGGACGCCCTGCTCTCGATGCCGGTCTACCGCGAGGCGCTGCGCGCGGTCGACGACGAGCAGGAGATCATGATCGGCTACTCGGACTCCAACAAGGACGTCGGCTATCTCGCGTCGGCGTGGGCGGCCTACACCGCGCAGGTCCAGATCGCCGAGGTGCTCCGCCGCCACGGGGTCAGCTGGTGCTTCTTTCACGGCCGCGGCGGGGCGGTCGGACGCGGCGGCGGCCCGACCAACGGCGCGATCCTCGCGCTGCCGCCGCGGACGGTCCGCGGGCGCCTGAAGATGACCGAGCAGGGGGAGGTGCTGACCGCGAAGTACGCGGTCAGCGAGATCGCGCATCGTGAGCTTGAGCTGGCGACGAGCGCCACGCTCGCCACCGGCCGCGCCCGCCCGCATGCCGAGAGCGAGCGCTTCGAGCGGCTGCTGGCGGAGATGGCGCGGGAGTCCGAGCGGGTCTATCGCTCGATCGTCCACGACGATCCTGACTTCGTGCGCTTCTTCGAGGCGGTGACACCGGTGCACGAGATCTCACGGCTGCGGCTCGGCTCGCGTCCCGCCCGGCGGACGCGGACCGGCGGGATCGGCGACCTGCGGGCGATCCCATGGGTCTTCTCCTGGACCCAGAGCCGAATCGTGGTCCCGGCCTGGCTCGGGCTCGGGACCGCGCTGCGTGGAGCGCGGGAGCGACACGGGCTCCCGCTGCTGCGCCAGATGGACAGCGAGTGGCCGTTCTTCACGAGCCTGCTCTCCAATGCCGAGATGGGCTGCGCGAAGGCCGACCTCGGGATCGCCGCGCGCTATGCCGCGCTCTGGGATGACGCCGAGGCGCGCGAGCGCATCTGGGCGGTGCTGGAGGCCGAGCTGGCGCTGACCATCCAGGAGCTCGTGCTGATCGGCGGCGGCGGGCGCCTGCTCGACGGCGAGCCCATCCTGCAGGCGTCGATCGACCGGCGCAACCCGTTCGTCGATCCGCTGTCCTACATCCAGGTCGATCTCCTGCGCCGGCTGCGCCGGCATCCCGTCGGGACCGCGCCGGAGGCGCTCGGACGAGTGAGCCTGCTGACGATCAACGGGATCGCCAGCGGCCTGCGCAACACCGGTTAGCGGCGCGCTGCGGCCGATCGGCCATCATAGGAGCAGCGGCCGTCTCGTCTGACCGCGGCCCAGCGCTTCCGATGCCCCACGCTCCTGACCTCTCGGGCACTGCCCTCGACGACCGCTACGAGCTCTACGCCGTGATCGGCGAGGGTGCCTTCGGCCGTGTCTACCACGGGCGCGATCGGCGGCTCGCCCGCCCCGTCGCCGTCAAGGTGATCAAGCCGTGGTGGACCGATGATCCGGCTTGGGTCGCGAGCTTCGAGCGCGAGGCGCAGCTCCTGGCCCGGGTCAGCGACCCGGGCATCGTCCAGATCTTCGACGTCGGTCACGCCCGCGAGGGGCTGTACTACGTCTCCGAGCTCGTCGACGGCGAGAACCTCGCCGCCCGGCTGCGGCGGGGGCCGCTCTCCCCGTGGGCGGCGTCCGGGATCGCCGCCCAGCTGTGCGGCGCTCTCGCCCACGCCCATTCCCGGGGGATCGTGCACCGCGACGTCAAGCCCGCCAACGTGCTGCTGTCGACCGACGGGCGCGTCAAGGTCGGCGACTTCGGCGTGGCGCGGCTGGCCGAGGGAAGCACCGACGGCGGGTCGGCGACGGTCGTCGGCACACCCCGTTACATGGCGCCCGAGCAGGGTCGTGGACTGACCACCGGCCCGGCCACTGACGTCTACAGCGTCGGCGTCGTCCTCTACGAGATGCTCGCGGGGCGGCCCCCGTTCGACGGCTCGACGGCCGTCGAGCTCGCGCTCAGCCATCTCGAGGATGAGCCGCCGCCGCTGGCCGACACCGTCCCGCCGGCGCTCGCCGAGATCGTCGCGCGGGCGCTGGCCAAGGATCCCGCAGCTCGCTTCCGTAATGGAGCCGCGATGCACGAGGCGCTCATCCAGGCCCGCGGTCGCTCCGGCCGGACGCGGCCGGCCAGCCTGGCCGTTGGCCGCGCCGGCGCCGCGGTCGCGACCCGGGCGGCGACCGGCAGCCTGCCGGGCGGCGAGCCGGGGCGCGAGGGCGCGACGGCGGTGGCCGTCCGTGAACCGAGCGCGGCGCGGGTCGCCCTCGGCGATCGACCGGATCGAGCAGGCCGGCCGGATCGAGCGAGCCAACCGGACCGAGCAGGCCGGCCAGACCGAGCGAACCAACCGGATCGAGCAGGCCGGCCAGACCGAGCGAATCAACCGGACCGAGCAGGCCGGCCAGACCGAGCGAACCAACCAGACCGAGCAGGCCGGACAGACCGATCGGATCGACCGGACGGATCGAACGCCACGCGGAGGGCGGCGCCCCTGTCGCCGCGACGGAACGTCAACCCGTCCGCTCGCCGCCGGGCGGGAGCGGCACTGGGGCTCGTGCTCGTCCTGGTGCTGGCGATGGCGGCCGGAGCGATCGTGCTCGGCGGCTCGTCGCGGACGCGGGTGCCGGCCTTCGCCGGCCTCACTCGAGCACAGGTTGTTACACGCGCGCGCGCGGCCCACGTCCGGCCGGCCTTCACGACGACGTACGCCGACCGGCGGACGGGGACGGCGATCGCCCAGCGTCCCCGGCCCGGAGTCCGCGCGGCGGACGGCGCGCGGGTGACCGTGACGCTCAGCCGCGGTCCTGCCCCGGTGGCGGTGCCCCTGGTCGTCAGCGAGGACGCCACCGATGCCCAGTCCCGGCTGACCGCCCTCGGTTTGCGCTACCGGGTGCAGACGGTCCCCGCGCCGGGGATCGCGGCCGGCACGGTCTCCGATCAGCAGCCGGCGGCGGGGCAGAGCGCTCCGGTCGGCTCGCTCGTCGTTCTGTCGGTCGCCGAGGAGCCGCAGTGGCGTCCGCTGACCTCGTTCGACGGTCGCCGATCGGTCGTCTTCAGGATCCGCGGGGACCGCTGGCGGGTCGTCTATCGCATGGCCTACCAGGGCGTGTGCACGTTCATCTTCTTCTGCTCGGGGCCGCACGCGCGGGTCGCCGATCTCAGCTCCGGGGCGGCCGTCGCGGACTTCGGTCTCAACTCCGGATCCGGTCAGATCGAGACCGTGCACTCGGGTCCCGGCCTCTATCAGGTGGACGTGACGCCGGGGGGCGACACCGCGACGTGGTCGCTCGAGGTCGAGGACTACTACTGACGACGCCGGGCGTCGGGCCGGCCGACCATGACCGGCGTACCGCCCGAGGATCCCGTACCACGCCGTGACGATCCTCCGTTGAGCGCGCGCACGACGTGGACCCCATCGTCGTCGTGCTCGTCGTCGCCGAAGTCGTCCTCGCCCGGCGCCGGCAGTCCACGCACGCCGGCCGGCTCGGCGACGAGCAGTCCTCGGCTCGCCGCCGGGCGCACGGGCACACCGATCTCGGGTGCGGCCAGCGAGGCGGGCCGCACCCGCCGGTGTGCGGGAACGTCGGTGGGCGGCGTGATCGTCACCGGATCGAGGGCGTCGACGACCACCGCCGCGTCGGGCGCCTCATCAGGGGGGCTTGAGCGGCGTTTTCGGGCGTACAGCCACACCGCCGGCTGAAGGGCCAGGGCGAGGATGACGGCCAGGATCGCCAGCAGCGGCGGTCTGGTCGGCGGCGGGGCGCCCGCATGATGATGGGTGCGGGCGGCCTTCGCCGCGCCTGAGGTCGAAGCCGCGTCCGTCTTCGGGGCCGCGTTCGCGACAGCCGCGGGGCGGCGAAGATGTCGGGCACCGGTGACCGGTCCGCGTGAGCGGCGGGCGAGCAGCGCCGGGCGCGGGGACGGACGGCGCGGGAGGACGCGCGGGCGCCGTGGCGCGAGCGCCGCGATCGTCACCGGTCCGGCGATGCCGTCGACGTGCAGACCGTGAGCGGCCTGGAAGCGCATCACGGCGGCCTCGGTCAGAGGCCCGAAGCGACCGTCGATCGAACCGGGTGAGTCGCCGGCACGCTCGAGCAGCCACTGCAGTCCCCGGACCATCCGCGAGCCGCCTGGCTCGTCCCCGACCCCGACCGACAGCTCGAGCATCCGCGCGGTCAGCACGGCGAGCGTCTTCGGTCCGGCGACGCCGTCGGTGCGCAGACCGCGGCTCGCCTGGAAGCGGATCACGGCCGCCTCGGTGAGCGGGCCGAAGTATCCATCGATCGGTCCGGGTGCGTCGCCGGAGCGAGTGAGCAGCCGCTGAAGATCGCGGACGAGACGTGAGCCGCCGGTGTCGTAACCGGCCCCGGGCGCGAGCTCGAGCGCGGGCGCGCGCAGCGCAGCCAGCATCCGCTGACCGGTGAGCAGCTGGACGCGGAGACCGCGGGCGGCCTGCGCCGCGCTCGCCGGCGCCGGCTTGGCCTTCGCGCGGGTGCGGCCGGGGGAGGGACCGCCGGTCGGGGTGGCGCGCTCGTGCGACGGCCCGGTCGCCGCGTGGGCGTCGGTCGACGCGGCGAGGGCAAGGAGGGCTCCGGCCATGGAGGCCCCGCGAATGTCGATTCCGATCCGTGATCTCATAGGGCGCCGGCGGATGTCCGCCATCCTTTAACTCGCCAACACGAGCGAACCCGATCCATCGTTTCTCGTGATTGCGCGACGATGCCAGCGTGGTGTCGCCTGATGCCAGATCAGCCCCTCCGCTGATGTCGCCTTGATAAGGTCCGATATCAGCTCAGCAAAAGGCCTGCTTACCGGGAGAAAGCCGTCACCGACTCACTTTCATCGCTCGCTGCCGGAACCGCCCGGGAGCAGCTGATCGAGTCGCACCTGCCGCTCGTCCGGGGCATCGCGCGACGCTACGAAGGCCGCGGCGCGACGCTCGACGACCTCGTCCAGGTCGGGGCGATCGGACTGATCCGGGCGGCCGACCGCTTCGATCCGGAACGCGGAGTCGGCTTCGCGGCGTTCGCCCGGCCGGCGGTCGACGGCGAGATCCGGCGGTATCTCGGCGACCGGACGTCGTCGCTGCGGCTGCCCAGGGCTCTGCAGCGGATGGGCCGCGAGCTGCGGTCACGGCGGCGCGAGCTGACCGCCACCCTCGGCCGCGCGCCGACCCTGACCGAGCTGGCCGCGGCGCTCGCCGCCGACGAGAGCGACGTCGAGCGCGCGCTGAGCGCCGAGTTGGCGACCGAGCCCGGACCCGAGCTCGGCGACCATCTGACCGACGCGCCGTCCCCGGACGCCCTGATCGACGACCGGCTGCTGCTGGAGGCGAGCGTGCGCAGCCTCGACGAGCGTGAGCGGCGGATCGTCTTCCTGCGCTTTCACCAGGACATGACCGAGCGTGAGATCGCCGACGAGATGGGCATCTCGCAGGCCCACGTATCACGCCTGCTCGCCGCCGCGCTCGCCACCCTTCGTTCGGAGCTGCTGCGATCCGAGACCGGTACCAGCATCGCGCCGGCGGAGATATCCGCGCCGTCCGCTCGGGCGCCGCAGCCCGCCGCCGATGTCATCGATCAGGATTTCAGTTCGCCTGATGGCGCCTCAGCGAATAAGATCGCCCCGGTGGTACCGACTGGGCCGAGCTCGCAGCTCGATCGATATCTCGATCTTCCATACAGCGTCGCCGTGCGCGCCGAGCGCGAGGGCGAGCACACCTGGTGGTGCGCGACGGTCGCCGAGCTGCCGGGCTGCGAGGGCCGGGGCGATACTCCCGACATCGCGGTGATGGCACTGCAGTCGGCGATCTCGGCTCGTGGTGTCGCGGCCGCCGGCTCGCCGGCGCCGGCGCCGGCGAGTGAGCGGGCGGGCGGGCGGAGCGCGCCGGCCAAGCCCGGCCGGCGCGGCGCGGCCGGCAAGGCCGGTCCGGCGGGCGCCGCGGCCAAGGCCGCCACCGGCGGCGGGCTGCCCCACCGTGGCGACACATCGGTCGCCGAGGACGCCGGCGAGACCGACACGAAGGGGTCGCCGGCGCGCAGCGGGCGCTTCCTCGTGCGGATGACGAGCGAGATGCACGAGGACCTCGCCCAGGCGGCCGAGCGTGAGCACGTCAGTCTCAACCGCTTCGTCACCGACGTGCTGGCCCGCGCTCTGGCGGCCCCCGACGAGACGGCAGTCCAGGCGCCGGCCGATGCGGCGAGCGGCACGGGCGCGGCGGAGGTCGTGGACGACTCGCCGGAGCTCGTGGATGGGACGCCGGAGATCGCCGCCCGGCCCTTCGACACGCGGGACACCGCCGGACGGGAGGAGCCGTCGGCGTTCTGGGTTCCGGTCCCGCTGCCGGTGCCGGTCGAGAAGCCCGACCGCGACGAAGCGAGCATGGCCTCGCTGCAGTTCGCGTCATCACGACCGGCGGTGATGGCCAACCTGGCGATCCTCGCCGTGGCGATCATCGTGGCGATCGTCCTGCTCGTCCTCGCCCTCCAGCAGGGGTTCTGACCGTGGCACTGCGCTCACCGGCCGGCCATTCCTCGCCGACGCCGGCACCGAGGCCCACGCCGATGCCGACGCCAACGTCGACCGTGACCCCGTCGCGGCGATCCCGCACACGCGGCCGCGCCGGCGCGCTCGCCGCCGCCGTCGCGCTGGCGGCCGGCCTCGCCGTCCCGGTCGCGGCCCTGGCCTCGGGCACGCCCAAGCCGGACCCGGCGCCGTCGTCGTCGACCCCGGCACCTGATCCCGCGCCCGGCGCGTCGACCCACTCGGCGACGACGCCCGCCGCGCCGGTCCAGACCGTCACCGTCGCACCCGTCGTCACCGTCACCACGCCCGCCGCGGAGACGCCGACGACCACCTCGAGCGCTCCCGCCCCGAGCACGACCATCGTCTCGCCGCCGGCGCGGGCCACCCATCACGCCGCTGCCCACCGGGCCGCCCGCCGGCGGACGCGGCGCGCCCATCCCGCCCGTCACGCGTCCCATTCCGGCGCGGGCGCCACCGGCCGCTCACGGCCCACCAAGCGCTCCGGCGCGGCCCACCACGCGCCGGCCCCGAGTCTCGCCGCGGCCAGCAGCCGGACGACTCCGGCCCGGGCGGCGCCGAGCACGCGGACCGCCGGCTCCGGCCATCACGACGGCGGCCTGCTCCTGATCGCCGCCGGTGCCTTCATCGTCGTCGCCCTCGCGAGCTTCGCTCTGCACCGGCGCGTCCTACGACCTCAGACCGGGTGGTAACCATGATCCGTCTCCGTCGCGCGCTCCTCGTCAGCGCGCTCTCTGCCGTGGCCTGCCTGGCCACGGCCTCGATCGCGTCCGCCGACGCCACACCGGAATGCAGCGTGTCCGGCGGCACGTTCCAGCCGTGCACGCCACTCGGCTCCTGGTACACCGCTCCGGTCACGGTGAAGTGGATACTCGATTCGAACGACACACCCACGAGCGGGTGCGGCAGCTTTCCCTACTCGTCCGACATCCTCCAGGATCCGCTCGACTACTGCTCCTACTCGTACCCGCCTAATGGCTTCGGTTCGGCGGCATACCCGATCAACGTCGAGGTCTCGACGCCCACCGCCACGACGAGCGCGTCGACCCCCGCCAACGCGAACGGCTGGTACAACCGCCCGGTCACGATCTCCTTCGTCCCGGTGTCGTCCTTCTCCGGGTTCTCCGCGACGGCGTGCTCGGCCCCGGTGACGTACTCGGGACCGGATACGGCGAGCACCACGATCACCGGCACGTGCACCGACGCGGCCGGCAAGACGGCGATCGCCAGCGCCACCTTCGGCTTCGACTCGGCCCAACCGGCGCTCAGCCTGAGCGCCGAGCCGGGCAACGGGGTCGTCGGCCTCAACTGGTCCACGAGCGACGTCGCGCCGGTCGCCTCGGTCACCGTCTCACGCACATCGAAGAAGGGCGCGCCGCTCTACCAGCTGCTCTCCGGGCAGGCCACGAGCTTCGTCGATTCCGCGGTCAGCAACGGCGAGGCCTACGACTACACCGTCACGGTGACCGATCAGGCCGGGAACGTCAGCTCCGCCTCCGTCGAGGCCACCCCGAAGGCGTCGACGGTCACCCCGGGGATCGCGCTCCTCCCGATACTGCGCTGGAAGCGGGTGCCCAAGGCGACGTACTACAACGTCCAGATCTTCCGCGGCAAGAAGAAGGTGCTGAGCGCCTGGCCGACCTCGACCGACTACAAGGTCAAGGCCAGCTGGCGCTATGACGGCCACAGCTATCGCCTGACGGCCGGGACGTATCACTGGTACGTCTGGCCCGGCTACGGCCGCCGTGCACGCGCCCGCTACGGCAAGCTGATCCGCAGCACGACGTTCGCCATCGCTCGCGGTTCGCTGTAGCCAGCCCGTCGTCCGTGGTGGCGCGATCTGCGGTTGTATATCAACCATAACTCGACACACCCCTCTGGGGACGGCGCGGACGCGCGCCGCATCCACGGGCCTGCGCAGAGCGATAAACAGCCGCATCGAAGGGCGAAGCGAAGCGGGGAAGACCCCGGACGGCCCCGCGCGCTTGACGGCTGGTCGCGTGGAGAGCGGCTGACCGCGCCCCACGGGCGAGTCCTCGCATCGATCATCCGGATTCCAGAGCGCGGCATCCATGCCGCTTGACCCCCCGGGAACAGCGGATGCTCTGGTATGGACTCATCCCGCGAGGGCGGTCAATCAAGCCCAGCCACTCATCGACTCGTTGCACGATTTCCGGTTCGCGCACTGAGGGAGCGCGCCCGCGGTGTGCCGACCTCCCGCTTGACGCCGCCACAGCGGGCACCCGAGAATGCGGGCCATACCGAGACCTTCGAGGGAGGGCGCGATGAGCTCCTATGACTACGTGATCGCCGGTGCCGGCTCGGCGGGCTGCGTGCTGGCCGCGCGCCTGAGCGAGGATCCCGACGTGAGCGTCTGCCTGCTGGAGGCGGGCCCGCCCGACACGGCCGACGAGATCCACCTGCCGGCCGGGCTGCTGGCGATCGGCATGAGCAAGTACGACTGGTCGTTCATCTCCGATCCCGAGCCCGGGTTCGCCGGCCGCCAGCGATATCTCCCGCGCGGCCGGACGCTCGGCGGATCGTCGTCGAGCAACGCGATGGTCTACATCCGTGGCCATCGCAGCGACTACGACGGCTGGGCGGGGCTGGGCCACCACGGCTGGGGCTGGGAGGATGTGCTGCCGTACTTCATCCGCGCGGAGGACAACGAGCGCGGCGCGAGCGAGCTCCACGGCGCCGGCGGCCCGCTCAGCGTGATCGACGGCCGGTCGCGCTATCGGACCTGCGAGGCGTTCATCGAAGCCGGGGTGGCGGCCGGACTGCCGGCCAACGATGATTTCAACGGCCCCAGCCAGGATGGTGTCGGCTGGTATCAGGTCACGCAGCGCAACGGCATGCGCTGCTCGGCGGCCGTCGCCTATCTGCATCCGGCCCTCGGGCGCGCGAACCTGACGCTGCTGACCGGCGCCCACGTGACGCGTCTGCTGATGGACGGCACCCGCGCCACCGGGGTCGAGATCGAGCACGGCGGCGAGCTGGCCGAGGTCCGCGCCGAGCGCGAGGTGATCCTCAGCGCCGGGTCATATCAGAGCCCGCAGATCCTGCTGCTGAGCGGTATCGGCCCCGCTGCCGACCTCGCTCTCGTCGGGATCCCCGGCTGGCACGAGCTGCCGGTCGGCCAGGGCCTCCAGGATCATCCGGCCACGTGGATCACGTGCGCCACCGGTCAGCCCTCGCTGCTGGGCGCCGAGAGCGAGGAGAACCTCGGGCTGCTGACGACCGAGGGCCGCGGGCCGCTGACCTCCAACTTCGCCGAGGCGGGAGGCTTCCTGCGCACCGCCGACGAGCTCCCGGCCCCCGACGTCCAGCTCCACATGATCCCGGTGCTGTTCCCCGAGGCCGGGGCGGCCGAGGTCGTCGTCGACGGCTGGGGCCTGTCGGCCTGCCTGCTGCGCCCCGAGAGCCGCGGCTTCGTCAAGCTCCGCTCCCGGGTGCCGACCGCGGCACCCCGGATCCTGCACAACTACCTCGTCGCCCGGGAGGACCGCGAGCGTCAGATCCTCGGCGTGCGTCGATGCCTGGAGATCGCCCGCCAGCGCCCGCTCGCCGGCGTGACGACGGGCGCGGTGGCGGTGCCGGACGGCGACGGCAACGCGGACATCCTCGCGTTCATCGAGCGCCACACGACGACGCTGTATCACCCGGTCGGGACCTGCGCGATGGGGCGGGTCGTCGACTCCGAGCTGAGGGTGCTCGGCCTGGAGTCGCTGCGCGTCGTCGACGCCTCGGTCATGCCGACGCTCGTGCGCGGCAACACGAACGCGCCGACGATCATGATCGCCGAGCGGGCGGCCGACCTGATCCGCGGGACGGCGGCGACGGCGAGCGAGCCGGAGCCGGCGGCGGTTGCCTGACCGGCCAACCGGGGTGGCGCAATCCAGCGTTGAATATCAACGGTTAGTCGACCCACCACGGTCGCCGGGTCGTCCCCCCGGGGCCGGCCCGGCCCGGACTCCCCGGCCCCGCACGAGGCCACGCCCCGGTGGCCGGCCCGCCCGGACCACCCTTCCTGCGCGAGGCCATCCCCCGATGGCCGGCCCGCCCGGATCACCCTTCCCGCGCGAGGCCATCCCCCGGTGGCTGGCCCCGGTCCCGACGGATGAAGGGTGATCCGAGACGCCGGCGAAAGCCCCCGCTTCCCACCGAGCGCTCCGACCAACAACTTACGCAGACACGACAGGACCGGCAAGCGGACTAAGTCCGTGGCCTTACGGGAACTCACCGCAGACGGAGGGGAGAACTACCGAGGCCGCTCAGGCCGTCAGGCTGCCAGTCCGTCGAGGGCGTGAGCGATCGCGGCGGTGATCCGCTCCAGCTCGTCGGCCTCGATGATGAACGGCGGCGAGATCTGGAGGGTGTTGTTCGTGATCACCCGCAGCAGCACGCCGTCCTGCAGGCAGCGCCGGGTGACCTCGTCGCCGGAGACGTCGGGCGCGAGGGCGATGCCGGCGAGCAGCCCGATCCCGGCGCGCACGTCGATGACGAGCGGATGCTCGGCGAGCGGCGCGACCGCGCGCGCCAGCACCGGCGCGAGCGCCGCCACTCGGGCCACGAGGTCCTCCTCCTCGAGCACGTCGAGATTGGCCTGGGCGACGGCGCAGGCGGTGGCGTGCCCGGAGTAGGTGAGACCGTGGCGGAAGACCGGTGCATCCGGCGGATCGAAGAACTGCCGCCACAGCTTGGGGGCGATCAGGACGCCGCCGAGCGCCGCGTAGCCCGAGGTGATCCCCTTGGCGATGATGACCATGTCGGGGTCGAGCCCGAACAGCTCGGTGGCGAACATCGCGCCGGTGCGCCCGAAGCCGGTGATGACCTCGTCGGCGACGAACAGGATGTCGTGCTCGCGGCACAGCGCCTGGAGCCGCTGGAGATAGCCGGGCGCGGGGAGAATGACGCCGCCGGTGCCCATCACCGGCTCGGCGAAGACGGCCGCGATCCGGTCGGGTCCGTGCTCGCGGATCGTCGCCTCGAGCGCGTCGGCGTCGTTGGCCGGGACGCGGGCCGTCTCGGGGATCAGCGACTCCGATCCGTAGCCCTCGCGGTTGTACGGGATGCCGGCGAGGCTCGTCCCGAACCCGTGCAGGCCGTGGTAGGACCAGTCCCGGCTGATGATGATCCGCTTGTTGGGCTGGCCCTGGAGCTGCCAGTGGCGCCGCGCGAGCTTCGCGGCGGTATCGATTGCGTCGGACCCGCCGCTGACGAAGAACACCTTCGGGTCCTCGATCGGGCTCAGCCCGGCGACCCGGTCGGCGAGCTTCAGTGCCTGGTCGTTGGCGATCCGGCCGAAGGTGTGGAAGGTCTCCAGGCGCCGCATCTGGGCGGCGGCGGCATCGGCCAGCCGCGCCCGGCCGTGGCCGATGTTCGCGTACCACAGCGCGGCGGTGGCGTCGAGCAGCCAGCGACCGTCATCGGTCTGCACGTTGACGCCGTCGCCGGCGACGATCGTGATCCGGTCCCCCGGGACGCTGTGCATATGGGCCTGGGGCTGCCAGAGCGCGGACCCGGGCGGACGGGAGGCGGGGGCCATGAAACCGAGACGCTAACGCACGGCCCGCGCGCCGATGCTGCAACTCTCCGGGCGTGGGGTTGGCCGCACGGTCCTGAACCCCGCGGCGAGCTCGTCACCCCGCCGAGCCCGCCGAGCCCGCCGAGCCGCCGCGTCAGGCGAGCTCGTCGAGCACGACCGAGATCGTGCGCGGTCGGCCGTCGCGCAGGACGATCGCCTCCAGCGAACGGCCGATCCGCTCGTGGACCATCAGCCGTTGCAGATCGGTGGCGTCGGCCACCGGCTCGCCGTCGAGCTCGACGAGAACGTCGTCGACGCGCAGACCGGCGCGTTCGGCCGGCCCGTCGCTCACCACGCCGGCGATCCGCAGCCCGCGACGCCGGCCGTCGGCGTGCAGCCGCTGAGCCACCGCCGGCGGGAGGGCCTGGGGGGCGACGGCCGCGCCGAGCTGAGCGCGGCGCACCCGCCCGTCGCTGATCAGCGTCGAGATGATCGTCCGGGTGGCGTCGTTGATCGGGACGGCCAGCCCGAGCCCGACCCCCGCCACCGCGGTGTTGATCCCGACGACCTGGCCGGCGCTGTCGACGAGCGCGCCGCCGGAGTTGCCGGGGTTGAGCGCGGCGTCGGTCTGGATGACGTTCTCCACCAGGCGCCGCGGACCGCCGCGGGCGCCGACCGGCAGCGAGCGCCCGAGGCCGCTGACGACGCCGGCCGTGACCGAGCCGGCGAAGCCCTGCGGATTGCCGATCGCCACGACGAGCTGGCCGACGCTCAGCGTCGCCGCGTCGCCGAGCGGCGCGGGGGAGAGCGCCCCGCGGTCGGCGCGCAGGACGGCGAGGTCCGACAGCGGATCGGAGCCGACGAGGGCGACATCGCACTCGCGGCCGTCGCTGAACCCGGCGACGGCGTGATCGGCACCCTCGACGACGTGCGCCGACGTGACGAGGAACCCGTCGGCCGAGATCCCGACCGCGCTGCCCGCGCCACGACCGGGGCCGCGGCGCGTGCGGCGGTTGACCTGGAGATGGGCGACGCTCGGAGCGAGCGCCTCCGCGACCGCGACGACGGTGCGGGAGTAGGCGTCGAGCGCGACCGCCGAGCGGGCGCCGGCGTCGGCGAGAAGAGCGGAACCGTTATTACTTGGCATAGAATGATGGTACAAGATTGTTTGAATTCAATGATTTGGAGCAGAGTATGTCTGACCCCGCGACTCATGAGCACCTTCCCGACACGGTCATCAGCGTCGCCGCCCATCTCGAGGCCGAGCTCGAGGAGGCGCTCGCCGTGCACGGCCTCACCCGCCCGAGCTTTCTCGTGCTCGACGCGCTCGCCGGCGCCGACGGGCGGCGGCTCAGTCAGCGCGAGCTCGTCGGCCGCCTGCAGCGCACCTCGGGCACGCTGTCGGTCCGCCTCGCCCGTCTGGAGCGCGCGCGGCTGATCGCACGCGAGCCCGACCCCGGGGACCGGCGCAGCGTGACGGTCACCCTGACCGACCGCGGGCTCTCGATCGTGACGCGGGCGCGTCCGGCCTACGACGAACGCGCGGCCGCGCTCGTCGGCGGCCTCGCCGCCGGTGATGCCGACGCGGTGCTGCGCGAGCAGCTGAGCGGCTGGCTGCACTTCCTGGCCCCTGGCGAGGGCGACGCGCCGCGCCTCGGGGTGGCCGTGGCCACCGCCGCGGTCGCCAAGCGGATGCGCCGCGCGGTCGGCCTCGCCGACGAGCCCGGAGTGCTGATCATCCGGGTCGCCGGGGAGGGCCCGGCCGCGGCGGCGGGCCTTGCGCGCGGCGATCTCGTGACGCGCGCCGGCGGCGCGGCGGTCCGCTCGATCGGCGACCTGGAGCGCGCGGTGCGATCGGCCGACGGCTCGATCACGCTCGACGTGCTGCGCGGCGCCGAGCCGCACACGATCGACATCGCGCTCATCTCCTGACGACGCGGACAATCGCGCTCCCCGGCTTCAAGATCGTGCCGGCCTGACCGATGACCTGTCCATGCGGTCATCCGAACCCGATGTCCGGGGGGGAGCAGCCGTCAGCACCGCCGAACTCGCGTTGGCGATGATCGACGCGCTCGATCATCCTGCCATTGCCTGCGATGCCGCCGGGCGCAACTGGCTCGCCAGCCGGGCCGCCCGCGAGTTGATCGGCGTGAGCGACGAGCTCGATCCCGAACGCGCCGCCTGGCTGAGCGACGAGGGGGACGAGGGCCCGCGGGCGCTTGGCGCGCCGCTGCGCGATGCGCTGGCCGGCGTGCCGCTGGCCGGCGCCGGGCTGTGGCTCGCGGTCGGCGACGGAGAGTTCACCCCCGTGCGGTGCAGCGCGTACACGCTGCGCGATCGCGACGGCGAGGCGGTCGGCGCGATGCTGACGATCACGCCGATCGCCGAGCAGGCCTCCGGCGACAACCGGCTGCGCGACCATGCCTCCGATCTGGAGGTGCTTGACCAGGTCAGCACGATGCTCGCCGAGGTTCAGGACTTCGATCAGGCGGCGAGCGTCATCTGCATGGTGACGACCGGGGTGACCGGAGCGCTGGCCGTTCTGCTGTGGGAGTCCTCGGGCGCCGGCCTCGTGCTGCGCTACGCCGAGGGCGCGGTCGCCGACACGGCCCTGCGGGTGATCGGCGAGCACGCCACCCCGGGCGCGGCGAGCGCGCTCGCCGGCGCGCGCTCGGTCATCGAGTCCCTGCGTTTCCCGGCGGCCGAGGCGGCCGCGTCGACGGGCACGGCCTGGCATCAGCCGCTCAGCACCGCCGGTGCGGTGACCGGCGCGCTGTCGATCGTCTGGAGCGGACCCGTCGACGACGTCGAGCGCCTCGGCATGCTCATCCGCTCGCTGGCGACGCACGCCGCGACGGCGCTGGAGCGGGCGACCCTGCTGCGACGGCTCAACGAGGCCGCGCGCACCGATCCGCTGACCGGCGTCGCCAACCGGCGCACCTGGGAGGAGGCGGTCGACCGCGAGCTGGCCCGCGGCCGGCGCGACGGCCGCCCGATCAGCATGGTGCTGCTCGACATCGACCACTTCAAGGCCTACAACGACCGTCTCGGCCACCCCCGCGGAGACCAGCTCCTGCGTCAGGCCACCGCCGTCTGGTCGGCGCAGCTGCGCATGACCGACATCTTCGCCCGCGTCGGCGGTGAGGAGTTCGCGGTGCTGCTGCCGGCCTGTTCGCTCGGCGAGGCCGCCGTCGTCGCCGAGCGCCTTCGCGAGGTCACGCCCGACGGCCAGACCTGCTCGCTCGGCGCCGTCGTCTGGGACGGGAGCAGCGACGCCGACGCGCTGTACGCCCGCGCCGACGCCGCGCTGTATCGCGCCAAGCGCGGCGGGCGCAACCGCGTCGAGATCGAATGGCCCCCGGTGACGGGAGCCCTCAGTGCAGGACGAGCCGAAGAGCCAGCACGAGCACTCCCAGGAGAGCGCCGACTGACGTCTGGCGCGCGAGCTCGCCTCCCTTCAGATCGGCTCTGATCCCGATCGTCACCTCGGCGGCGACGATCATCGCCACCGCCGACCAGATCGCCGCGGTCACCCCGGTGGCCAGGCGGTTGCCGGTCGCCCAGAAGATGAGCAGGACGAGCAGCGGGAGAGCGGCGCCGTAGAGCACCGCCAGCTCGTGAGACGCGGTCCGCGCCAGCGCCGGATAGCGAAACGGCTCGCCGCGCTCCAGGCGTTCGCCGGTGAACGCGGCGTAGCTGTGGGCCAGCCAGTACAGGACGAGCGCGACCACGACGCCGCCGATCGTCCGGGCATACGTCTCGCTGCGGGCACTCTCGGCGGCCAGCAGGGTCGCGACGACGATCGTGCCGTAGATCAGTCCACCGGGATTGGCGGGCACCCCGTGATGGTGCCCGCCGCGCCGGACGGTGCCGCTCGCGCCCGACGGCCGGCCGGCGGCGCCCGCTCACCGGCGCCGGACCGCTCAGCGCGTGGACGCCAGCAGCTCCGCCGCGCGCCCGCGTCGGGCGAAGACCCACGTGCGCAGCGCGACGTAGCGGGTGAAGGTCGCCACCGTGCTGGCCAGGACGAGCACCGCCACCTCGAGCAGGCGCGAGGCGCGAGGATTAAGGCCGGAGAGGACGGCGAGCGCGCCGTCGGTCAGGCCGAGCGCGATCAGATAGACGAGCGCCCCGGCGGCGTGCTGGCGCACGAGTCCGGAGCGACCGCGGATCCGGAAGGTGAAGCGGCGATTGGCCTGCGTGTTGGCGACCGCGGTCAGCGCGAGGGCCAGCGCGTTGGCGCCGACGGCGCCGAGCGACGGGCGCAGGAGGAGATAGAGCAGGGCGTAGGCGATCGTCGAGGCGACGCCGATACAGAGAAAGCGCCAGACCGGCGACGCGAAGCGCAGGCGGATGACGCCGCGCAGGTCGGTCATCGCGGTCGAGACGATGTCGACGCGGGAGTCCGGGTCGTCGATCCAGTCGACGGCGACCTCGTGGATCCGCATTCCGCGACGCTGCGCGAGGACGAGCAGCTCGGTGTCGAAGAACCAGCCCTGATCCTCGATCGCCGGCAGCAGCTCGCGGGCGACATCGGCCCGGATCGCCTTGAAGCCGCACTGGGCGTCGGAGAACCGCGCTCCGAGGCCGACGCGCAGCAGGCGGTTGTAGGAGCGTGAGATGAACTCGCGCTTGGCGCCGCGCACGACCCGGGAGCCGGGCGCCAGGCGGGTGCCGATGGCCACCTCGCTGTGGCCGGAGATGAGCGCGGTGACGAGCGGCAGCAGCGCTCGCAGATCGGTCGACAGGTCGACGTCCATGTAGCACAGGACATCGGCGTCGCTCGCCGTCCAGGCCGTCCGCAGCGCCCGGCCGCGACCCTTGCGATCAAGATGCAGGACGGTCGTCTTCGACAGCTCGATGGCCAGCGCCCGGGCGGTCGCCAGGGTCATGTCGGTGCTCGCGTTGTCGGCGATCACGATCCGCCACGCGAACGGCATCTCGCGCTCGAGGAAGTCGTGGAGCCGGCGGATCGACAGCTCGAGTCCGACCTCCTCGTTGTAGACCGGAACGACGATGTCGATCCGCGGCTCGGACAGCGGCCCGGGGGCAGCGGCGGCCGTCGCGTCCGTTCCTGCGGTGATGGGTTTCATGGCCTGGCTCGCAGTCGTCGAGTGCTTGACTGAGGACAGCATCGGGCTCACGGCGAAGCCGGCGCTATGAACGACCTAAGAGCCGCGTCGGAATGCGCTCGCCCACGGAGCCCTCAGCCCGGGCCGTAGCGGGCGACCATTCCCCGGTGCATCACCCGGTCGCCGACGACGTGCGCGTGGTCGGCGCGGTGCAGCACGCAGCCGTTGTCCCACATGACGAGGTCTCCGGGCGACCAGCGGTGACGCAGGACGTTGTCCTCACGGGTGGAGTGCTCGAACAGGAACGCCACCGTCTCCCTGGCCTCGGCATCGCCGTAGCCGCTGATCGCGGCGCAGCGGCTCGGCGTGGAGAGATACAGCGCGGTGCGTCCGGACAGCGGGTGGGGCCGGAACACCGGGTGCTCGGCGGACGTCTCATCGTCCTCGTCCAGGGTCAGACCGGTGACGACGTGGGTGATCGTGCGTCCCCGGAGCGCCGCGTGCACCTCTGCGGGCAGCGTTTCATACGCCCGGAACTGGTTGGTGAACAACGTCTCGCCGCCCTGCGCGGGGATCGTCACCGCCCGCAGCGCCGTGTAGGCCGGGGGCGAGCGGACGTAGCTGGTGTCGACGTGGAACGTGCTCGTCGGCGGAGTCGCCCGCCCGACGTTGCTGACGACGTTGAGGTCGGGGTATCCGGGAGCGCCGGCCTCGCCCTTGGTGAAGGCGAGCTCCCCGAACGCGCGCAGGAAGCCGACGAAGCCGTCGTCGTCGATCGACCGCCCGGGCATGATGAGGACGCCGTGCTCGGCGAGCAGACCGCGCAGGCGCGCGATCGTCGCGGGATCGGTATCGCCGGGGCGCAGGCCGGTCACCTCGGCGCCGACGGGGTCAAGGACGGCGACGTTCATGCGCTCACCTCGCAGATGTGGGGCTGCCGTTCCCTCAGCGCGCCGTCGATGGCGACGGCGAACAGCCCATCGACGGGGATCCCGGCCGCCGCCGCCATGACCGCGATGACGCTCTGGCGCGCGAACGAGCAGTACAGGCCGGCCTCCAGGAACCACGGTCGCCCGCTCGGATCGATCCGGAAGTCGAACAGGCTGTAGTGGCGGCAGCCGAGCGCGGCGTGGCAGCGCAGCGCGGCCTCCGACACGGCGGCGGTGATCGGATCGCCGGCGTCGACGATCCACGCGCGGCTCGGCTCCTTGGCCACGAGCGCGAGCGTTCCATCGTCACCGCGCCGGATCTTGTCGTCGTGGCCGCGGATCGGCTTGAGAGCGGCGTCGACGGCGTATTCCTCCAGCGGCAGGCAGCGCGGCCGGCCGTCGACGACGACGATCCCGCAGCGGACTTCGCGCCCGAGCGGGACGTAGCTCTCGACGAGCGCGGCGGACCCATGCTCGCGGGCGGCGTCGATCGCCGCCGGGAGCTCGGCGGCGTCCCGCACGAGCGATACCCCGAGGGAGTTGTCGCCGTCGACGGGCTTGACGACGACCGGCGGGGCCAGGCGCGCCGTCTGCCCCGGTCTGACCAGCTCTCCGCGCGGGACCGCCACGCCCGCCGCGCCGACGACGGCCTTGGCGCGGGCCTTGTGCGCCGCCAGCGCCATCACGTCGGGCCGGTTGCCGATGTACGGGATCTCCAGCACGTCGAGCAGCGCCCGGTACTCGGTCATGCCCGGCAGGCAGAACATCTGGGGCACGGCGACGTCGGGGGCCAGCGATTCGATCTGCGCAACCGCCTCGGCGGCGGGGATGGCCGGCGCGGCGTCGATCGCCTCCGGGCTCAGGCCGGCCGGGAACCGCCACCGCCGGTCCGGCGTGACGTAGGCGATGTGGACGTCATAGCGCGCGTGGTCGGCGGTGGCGGCCAGGCAGTCGCCGGCGTACAGGCGCGACAGATCGGCGAGGAAATCGCTCACGGCAGAGCCGACGAGCTGCAGGACGCGCAGCGCCACCGGTCAGTCCCCGCCGGGCTCGATGAGCTTGCCGATGTTGAAGTCGATCCGCAGCCAGCCGCTGCGCCGCCGCAGCGTGTCGACGAGCAGCGCCGGAATCTGCAGATGGTGGACCATCAGGAACGGGAGCGGATCCTCCCAGTCGAAGATCGCCTCCTTGCCGCTGACGATCCGCCCGAACGCGTCGCGCGCTCCGCGCGGATGGCGCAGGGCGCGCCACAGCTCGTGATAGAGCCAGTAGGTGGGCCGGCTGGCCGGGGTGGGGAGCACCGTCGTCTCGACGTCTGGCTCCAGATAGGCCCGGGCGACGCCGGGATGGTCGTAGAACATGGTGATCGCCGAGTGGGTGCGGGGATTGCACTCGATCGCGTACACCCGGCCGTCGGCGGCGCGGATGAAGTCGAGCGACACCTGTCCGGTCAGCTTCAGCTCGCCGACGAACCGCCTGACCCATGCCTCGATCGCGGGCTCGTCGACCATCTCGTAGTTCAGCTGCGAGGCCGACGAGCGACAGCAGGCGTGGAGCGTCACGCGGCCGTCGCGCACCGTCGAGTGCGTGCAGTACTCGTCGCCGTCGACGAACGCCTGCAGGACCCACGGGTTGTCCTCGCCGATCGGCAGGCTCGTCACGAACGCGCGCGTCTGCTCGGGCGTCGACCGGGGCAGGGGCGTCAGATCGAGGCGGCGGATCGGGTCATAGACGATGCTCTTGAGGATGTAGGGCGGATGGTGGTCGGCCGCCTCGAAGTCGAAGCCGAGCACCTGCTCGGCATCACTGACGCGATGCGCGTCGGGGGCGGCCAGCCCGAGCTCGCGGGCGGCGACGGCGAACCGGTGCTTGTCGTCGAGCGTCGTCAGCGTCCGGGGGTCGAAGTGAAGGACCTCGCAGTACGGCTCGAGCTCGGCCTTGGCCAGCGCGTCATAGGCCGCCTGGGCCGGGCTGCACACCGGGACGTACACGTCGACGTCCTCGCGACGGACGATGTCGAGCAGCGCCGCGCTGTAGCGCGGATCGGCCGGAGCGGGCACGGCGTAGAAGCGGTCGACGGCGGCGGAGAATCGGTGCCCGGTCAGCCGGTACTTCTCGGCCTCGATGAGGATGACCCGGTGTCCGGCGCGGTGAAAGGCGCGGGCAAGGTGCAAGGCCTTGGTCATCTTGCCGCCGCTGATGAGGATCGTCCGGCGGTCGGTGACGGCCGCGACCGGCCGGGCCCGCCGGCGGGGCGCCAGCAGCGCGGCGGCGGTGAGGACGAGGTTGGCGGGGAGGGCGGCGCCCAGCAGCGCGAGCGTCGCGAGCGTCTTGACCGGGGTCGGATCGCCGGCCTCCCCGCTCGCCGCGGTGCGTGCCGTGATCGGGGCATCGGTGACCGCCGCCATCAGATCGCCCGGATGAGCGTCATCCCGTCGCGGACGGGGAGCAGGACCTGCTCCACGCGCGGATCGTCGGCGATCACGGCGTTGACGGCGGCGATCGCGTCGCCGTTGACCGACCGCGCCTCGTCGCACAGATACGGCTCCCCCTGAAGGAGGGTGTTGTCGACGCAGATGACGCCGCCGGGCGCGAGCAGCCCCAGGTCGAGCACCGTCATGACGTACCCGAGATAGCCCGCCTTGTCGGCGTCGATGAACACGAAATCGAACGACGCGCCGGCCTCGGCGAGCTGCGCCAGGGTCTCCGCGGCGGCGCCGACCCGCACCTCGATCTTCGCCCCGGCCGGCGACTCCCGAAAGCAGTCCCGGGCGAACGCGGCGACGTCGGGGTCGATCTCGCAGGCGACGACGCGGCCGTCGTCGGGAAGCGCCTCGGCCATCGCCAGCGCGGAGTAGCCGGTGAACATCCCGAGCTCGAGCACGCGCCGCGCCGCGCCGATCGTGATGAGGAACTTCAGGGCCTGTCCCTCGACGTGCCCGGAGAGCATCTCCTGCTCGACCGCCGTCACGACGCCCTCGCCGCTCCGATCCCAGTCGTGTTCGCTCGTGCGCCGCGCCAGCTCGGCCAGCGCCGGAGACTCCGGGGTGGTGCACCGGGCGACGTACGGCTCGAGCCCGGCGGCGAGTGCGTGGGCGGCGCGCAGCTCGGCGGCCAGCGCCGGATCGGGCGCCTCCTGCTCGTCCAGGAGATCCCGGGCTCGGCCCAGCCGGGCGGCGAGGATCCCGATCGGGGTGACCGGGCGTGGGGGGGCGGGCATCGGCTCGTCGCGGGAGCGGGCGGCTCAGACGCCCGCGGTCTCGGTGGCCAGGAACATGTCCTCGCCGTCTCCGTTGCGGGGGAACCGGCGGCAGAGCTCCCGGTGGGTCCAGAGCGCGCGCTCGAGCTCGTCGATCGTCGCGTCGTTGATGAACGCGCACTGTCCGATCGGCCGCGGGACGGCCGCCCGCAGCAGTCCGTCGCGGGTCTGGATGATCGCCTCGGTCGCCGCCCGGAGCAGGCCGGGGGTGAGATAGGGACTGTCGATGGCCAGGCCGAGGCGGCTCATCAGCCCGAGCACCCGGTCACGGTCGACGCCGGCGATGTAGCCCCGCTGGGCAGCGAGGGTGACCGAGTAGGCCATGTCGATGGTGACGGCGTGGCCGTGGAGCATCGGGATCTCCGGCGTCAGCTCCAGGGTCGGGCTCCACGTGTGTCCATAGGCGATGACCCGGTCGAGGTCGAGCTCGTGGAGATTGGGGACCTCGAGCTCGAGCATCGAGCGGATCGCCTCGTGCGTGACCTCGTGGGCCACGTCACCGAGGTCCGTCGATCCCTCCCAGTGACCGAAGCCGGTGTGCAGCAGCTCCTCGCCATGGGCGTCGAGCAGATCGAAGACGCGGCGGTTGCCGACGACCCCGATCTTGACCAGCTCCGCCATCCCGTTGCGCACCTGCGCGATCGGCAGCGAGGCGAGGAACGAGAAGTCCAGGATGACCTTCTGGGAGGCATGGTAGGAGCCGAGCCGGTTCTTGAGATGGCGGTGGTTGACCGCGACCTTGATCGCGACGCTCGCGTCGATGAGCCCGATCAGCGTCGTCGGCACGCGGATGTAGTTCGTCCTGCGCCGATAGGCCGAGCAGGCGAACCCGGCGACATCGGTGGTCAGGCCACCGCCGACGACGAGCACCGGCTCCGAGCGCAGGAGCCCGAACGCGCCGAAGGCGTCGACGATGCGCTCCAGCGAGGCCAGGCTCTTCTCGGTCTCGGCGATCCGGACGGGCACGGCCGTGAGCTCGATGCCGTGATGCGCGAAGTACTGCTCCATCTCCTCGCCGTACAGCTCGTGCACCGCCTCGTCGACGATCATCAGGCAGCGCCCGAAGCGGCGAAAGCTCCCGGCGATCTCGTCGTTGGCCGGGTGAAACGCGCCGGGGACGTAGAGCAGGTCGAACTCGATCTTCTCGTAGCCCTCCACGTGAAAGGCGGTCTCGGACGCGTGCAGGGTGGCCTTGATGTCGGTCATCGGGATCTCCCGCTCAGGCCGCCGGAAGATGCGTCCGGAGCTGGTCAAAGCTCAGCTCGTCGATGCGATCGGTCGCCGCGCCGAAATCGTGGCCGGCGTTGTTCTCACCCGGGAACGCGAGGCAGCGCACCCCGGCGGACGCGGCGGCCTGCACGCCGCCGACGTTGTCCTCGATCGCGACGGCCTCGCCGGCCGGCTCGCCGAGGCGCTCCAGCGCGTATCGATAGGCCGCGGGATCGGGCTTGGCCCGCTCGACGCTCGTCGTGTCGACGACGAGGTCGAAGCTGCCGATGTCGACCCGGGGGCGCAGCGCGTCGGCCAGCGCCGTGACGTTGTCCGGCGATGTCGTCGTGACGAGCGCGAGCTTGTAGCCGTGGGCCCGAGCTTGGTCGATCGTGTCGGTCAGACCGGGGCGGGGTGCCGGGTGCGACTGCCGCACCTTCTTCTGAAACAACTCTGACTTCGTACGATGCACGGCGGCCGCGTCGACCTGCTGACCGCGCTCCCGCGCGTAGTCGGCGATGCGCTTGGCGCCGCCGCTGCCCTCCAGCAGCTGGCGGTACTCATCGCGTGACCAGTTCCAGTCAAGGCCGTGAGCGCGGAACGCCTCGTTGAACGACTCCCTCTGCAGCTCCGACGTATCGGCAAGGGTCCCGATCGACCCGAAGAGCACGGCTGGCACGTGAGACCTCCACAGTGATGAACACGTTGTCTAAGTTTCCGACACAGACTGTGGAGGAGTGTATACCCGAGCCGAACGGGTCTAAGCACGGTCCGGCCGGCCGCTGTCGCCGGGACGGCGAGACGGGCGGCGATCGAGCCCGGGAGCGCGCGGTCCTCGCGCCCGGGGTCACGCCGGGTGGGCCGGCGCGGTGCCGCGCGGCCGGCGCGGCGCCGACGGGGCGGCTAGAACGAGACGAGCGTGATGTGGGCGCCGGCCACGGCGGTGGTCGCGCTCGCCCCGCCGCCGGAGGCGACCGAGGCGCCCGAGCCGCCGGAGGCGCCCGAGCCGCCGGAGGCGCCCGAGCCGCCCGCCGGGGTGGCTCCATCGGTCAGCGTCACCTGCGCCGCGAGCTGATTGCCGGCCGCGGCGGCGAGCATCCGATGGCCCTGCGTCGTCAGCGTGAACTGCATGTAGCCGAGCTCGTTGACGCCGAGCGCCTGGGCGCGCCCGCGGGCGATCACGCGTCCGCCCGCGGTGATCGTCACGGCCGGATCGCAGGGCACGCCCGCGTAGCAGCCGGCGAGGATCCCCCCGACCCAGCCGTTGGAGACGAAGTCGGTGGCGCCGACGATCGCCAGCGCCGGCGAGGAGGCGATGCTGTGGGCCGGCGCCCGCCCGGTCGTCGTGAAGCCGATCAGGTGCAGCGGGCGCACGGCGCTGACCCCGGACGCGTCACGGACCGTGGCCGTAACCGCCAGCTGATGCTGCGGCGCGCGCCGCAGCGCCGCCAGGACGGCAGCGGGGAGGGCGAAGTAGGTCAGGCCGCCGCTGACCGGGATCCGCTCGCTGCCGGTCGTCACGAGCACGTGGCGGCCGATCGCCAGCCGGGTCGTCACCCGGCAGCCGCCGGCGACCCCGCAGCCGACGGGCAGGCCGCCGACGCCCGTCACCGAGACGAACGCGCTGGCGCCGAAGATCGCGACGTGGGCGGGGGTGGCGACCGCCGCCGAGCTGCCGAGCTCCTGCCCGGTCGACGACAGCGCCTCGACCGAGAAGTACGGATACGCGCTGCCGACGGCGATCGGCCCCGCTCCGCCGGTGGCGTTGGCGGGGGCCGTAACGCCGGTCGAGACGAGCGCGCTCGGGCTCGTGCCGCCCATCACCAGCCACGAGCTGACACCGGTCTGGCCGTTCCAGCTCGGCTGGACCTCGACGCCGCCGCTCGGGGTGGGGGAGACCGTCAGCGTCGGCGGCGCGACGACGGTGTGGGGGGCGCTGACGGTCGTCGTCGTCCCCGTGCCGACGCCCGCGGCCGCGGTCGCCGCATCGACGCTATCGCCGTCGATATCGAGCGCCGCTCCGTCGTAGCTCTCGGTGTGCGCGCCCTGATACTGGTGCAGGCGCTGGTTGTCCACCCATTCGGTGGCCGGGACGCTCGGGTCGACCGTCGTCTGGCTGCCGTTCCAGTTGGCGATCCAGATGTCGTCGGGCTCCTGATATCCCAGCCCGACCTGGCTGACGAGGTCGGCGATGCCGGAGTTCGAGCTGCTGTAGACGCCCGACAGATAGCCCGCGGCATGCAGCTCGGTCGTCCAGGCCGCCAGGAACTGCAGGACGACGGCGCTGTTGGTCCCGCGGGTGTAGGCCTCCATGTCGTCGTAGATCGGGTTGCCGGTCCCGAGCCCGATCGCCTGCGCATGGGCGACGGCGTCGAGCGCGGCGGCGGTCCCCTCGGCCGTGGCGGTCGCAGCCGATATCGCGGCGCAGCCGCAGGTGTTCGACGGCGCCTGGAGCCCGACGTAGATCGGAATCAGATGCCAGCCGGCGGCCGACTGCGCCGCCACCCAGGCCGCGGACAGGTTCGACTGGCCGCAGGCCATGTTCGCGCCGCCGATGTAGACGCCGGCGGCGCGGTAGGGCGACGCGCCCCAGGCGGTCATCGTGGTCAGGCTCGGCGTCGAGCAGGCATCGAAGCCGAGGCCGTCGTACGCCTGGCCCGGGACGGCGGCGGCGACCGGCGCCGGGGTGACGGGGACGACGGCGCTCGTGACCCGCGCGCGGCGCACGGCGGCGGCGAGCGCGGCGGTGCGCCGGACGGTCGCGGTCAGCTCGGCCGCCGGGAGCCCGCGGACGTCGGCGGCCGCCGCGGCGGCGAGTGAGCGGACTCCGAGGGCGCGCCGGACGAGCGCCGGATCACGGTCCCAGGTGGCGGTCACGATGACGCCGTCGGCGCGCTCGACGATCTCGGCCTGCGCATGACCGGAGGCCGCCGGCGTCGTCGGCGTCGCCAGCGGCGCCGCGGCCGCGCCGGCGGCCAGCGGCGCGACGAGGATCGCCTCGGTCCGGCCGGCGGCCCGGGTCGGGCAGAGCTGGGCGGCGCCGGGACGGCCGAGGTAGACGGCATGGCGGTCGAAGCGCACGCAGACGGCCGGATCCCGCGCCAGGTCGAAGACCGGCCAGGCGCGCGGGACGGTGAGCCGCAGGCCGTGATAGCGGATGATCGTCGTGGTCGCGCGCCGCGCGCCGCCCGGGGCCGCCGCCGCGGCCTGCGCGGACGGGGCGATCAGCGCGGGGGCGAGGGCGGCGACCGCCCACGCGATCACGATCGCGATCGCGATCCGCAGGATGCGGGCGCGGGGACGGTGGGAGGCGTGGCTCATGGCAGGGCGAAGCTCTCGGTGGTCGCCATCGCCTGCGGAATTAGCTGACGGGCTCGCGCTCATCACGTCCGCGCTACCGGCAGAGCACTGCCGGACTCGCCCCAACAACTTGGTTTTCCCGCTCCCCGAGGCGGCATCTCAGGGACTCGGCTCTCGTCACAACATACGATATCGGCAGAAGTTGCGCCGAGCCCGCAGGAATCGCTGCGCGACCCGGCGCGAGGGGCCGGCGATGCACTAGGTTGGCGTCCATGCTCGCCCCCTCCAGGCTCGCCGGCCCGGTCTTCGTGATCGCCGGCACGCTGCACTTCGCCATCCCGAAGGTCTATCGGCGGATCATGCCGCCCTACATCCCCGCGCCCGAGGCGATGGTCTATGCCAGCGGCGTCGCCGAGATCGTCGGGGGCGCCGGCCTGTTGCACCCGCGCCTGCGGACGCCGGCCGGCTGGTGGCTGATCGCCACGCTGGTCGCCGTCTTCCCGGCCAATGTCCACATGGCGCTGCACCCCGACGACTATCCGCAGATCCCGGGTGCGGCGCTGTGGGCGCGGCTTCCGCTCCAGGGCGTGTTCATCGCCTGGGTGCGGGCCGCGATGCGCGGCTGAGATCGTTCACCGGCGGCGGGCCCGCCGCGTACCCTGCGGGTCGTGGACGTCGAATTCTCCGAGTTACACGCGCACGCGCCCGGCGTGCGCCTGTTCGCCCACGAGCGCCGGCCCGGTTTCGCCGAGTGTGCGCCGTCGGGTCGGATGCGGCTTGACGCAATCGCCGGCTGGCTGCAGGACGTCGCCTACGACGACGTCCGCGACGCCGGCCTGGAGCGGTCCGCGGTCTGGGTCGTGCGGCGCACCCGGCTGCGGGTCAACCGGTTCCCGCGCTTTGGCGAGCACTTCACGGTCTCGACGTTCTGCAGCGGGTTCGGGCGCATGTGGGCCGAGCGGCGCACCGATGTCATCGCGCCCGGCGCGGATGCGCCCGACGTCGAGGCGGTCTCGCTGTGGGTCCATCTCGACACCGAGAGCTGGCGGCCGTCGCCGCTGACCGCGGAGGAGCTCGCCATCTACGGCGGGACGCCGGCGCGGCGGGTCTCGGCGCGGCTGCGGCACCCCCCGCCGCCCGCGGATGCCGCCGAGCCGGGGACCGCCGAGGCCGATCCGCTCGGGACCTGGACGTTCCGGGCGACCGAGTGCGACATCGCCGACCACGTCAACAACGCCGCCTACTGGACGCCCTTGGAGGAGGAGCTGCTGCGCGGCGAGGCTCCCGACCCGCCGCGCTTCGACGCCGAGCTCGAGTATCGCGTCCCCGCCCAGCCGGGGGTCAAGCGCATCCTACGCGATGCCGACCGGCGCTGGATCGTCGCCTCCGACGGCGAGGTCCACGCCTCGCTGCGGATCGTCGGCTGACCGCCGGCGGGCCGCAGCCCCGGACCCGGGATTCCTACGTCGTGAAGACGATCTTGCCGACCTGCTCGCCGGCGAGCATCGCGGCGAACCCCTCCCGGGCGTCGGCGAGCGGAAGCTCGGTATGGATCGCCGGGCGGATGTCGCGCTCCAGGCAGAAGCGGATCAGCCTGTGCAGCTCGTCACGCGTGCCCATCGTCGAACCGACGACCGACAGCTGCAGGAAGAAGACGCGGGTCAGCTCGGCCGGGGGAGCGTCGCCTGAGGTGGCGCCGGAGACGACGAGCGTGCCGCCCGGCTTCAGCGAGCGGACGGAGTGGCCCCAGGTCGCCTTGCCGACGGTCTCCATGACGGCGTCGACGCGCTCGGGCAGCCGCGCTCCGGACTCGAAGGCCTGGTCGGCGCCGAGGGCGAGCGCCTCCTCGCGCTTGTGCTCGGAGCGGCTCGTCACCCACACCCGCGCGCCGGCGGCGCTCGCCAGCACGGTCAGCGCGGTGGCGACGCCGCCTCCGGCGCCCTGGACGAGGACCGTCATCCCGGGCGTGACACCGCCACGGGTGAACAGCATCCGATAGGCGGTCAGCCATGCGGTCGGCAGGCACGCGGCGTGGGCGAAGGAGAGCTCAGGCGGCTTGGGGAGCACGTTGCGCCGGGGCACGATGACGCGCTGCGCGAGGGTGCCCTGATGGCGTTCGGAGAGCAGCGAGCGCCGGGGATCGAGCGTCTCGTCGCCGCGCCAGGAGTCGTCGCTGATCACGGCGTGGATGACGACCTCGTTGCCGTCCTCGTCGATCCCGGCGGCGTCGCAGCCGAGGATCATCGGCAGCGCCTCCGCGCTCAGCCCGACCCCGCGCAGCGACCACAGGTCGTGATGGTTGAGCGCGGCGGCCTTGACCGTCACCGTGGTCCAGCCGGCGGGGGGCTCGGGATCGGGGCGCTCGCCGACCTGGAGCCCGCGCAACGGGTCGTCGGGATCGATCTCGGCGGCGTAGACGGCGAGCATCCTGCGCGGGAAAGCTACAGATCCGCGCCGCGCGGTGCGTCGCGTGATCCGTCCCGCGCCGCGGCGCCGGAGGATCGACGGGCGGCGGGGGAGGGCTGGGACATGACGTGGTCGACCTGCTCGGGTGACAGCGGCGGGGTGGCCAGGGGCGCCTGGGTCTGCGGCTGGGCCGACAGGCCACGCAGCAGGATCTGCAGATAGCGCCGCCACAGGTCGGGCTCGACGCCGCGTGCGGCGTCGATCACCGCGCCGATCATCAGCTGGACGACCGCGAGGTCCTCGGCGGCGATGTCGTCGGACATCGCCCCGGATTCACGCGCGCGGCGGACGAGCTCGACGCCGAGTGGCATCAGCCGCGCGCGGATCTCGCTGACGCGGGCCAGGCCGCCGGGCATCTCGACGATCAGATCCTTGAGCGCCGAGTCACGGGCCTGGAGCTCCAGCGATCGCTCCAGGAAGCGGGTCAGGCCCCGCCATGGATCGGGATCGGCGATCGCCTCCTCGGCGAGCGCGACGAGGTCGCCGATCCGCTGCTGGAAGAGATCGTCGATCAGCTTCGAGCGGTCCGGGAAGCGGCGATAGACGGTGCCGACGCCGACGCCGGCGTAGCGGGCGATCTCGTTCAGGGTGACGCCCAGTCCCCGCTGCGCGAACAGCTCCCGGGCGGCGTCGAGGATCCGCCGGCGGTTGAGCTCGGCATCTCGGCGCAGCGGCTTGTCCTGGTCAGCGAGCGTGATCTTCGTCACGTTAGCAAATAAACGGATTGGACCTATCCAGTTTCGTGGTAGGCTGCCGATAGAAGCGGATACCGCTTATCCATTTACCGTCCAGCCCGATCCCGCCCGGAGCCCGCCGATGACACATCCCGATCCACACCATTCCCGCCGCTGGTTGATCCTCGCCGTGCTGGGCCTCGCCCAGCTGATGGTCGTGCTCGACGCGACCATCGTGAACATCGCCCTGCCCTCTGCGCAGACGGCGCTGCACTTCTCCAACGACAACCGGCAGTGGATCGTCACCGCGTATTCGCTGGCCTTCGGCAGCCTGCTGCTGCTCGGCGGCAAGCTCAGCGATCTGTTCGGCCGCAAGTGGACGTTCGTCGCCGGGCTCGGCGGCTTCGCGGTCGCCTCGGCCATCGGCGGCGCGTCGACGTCGTTCGCGATGCTCGCCGCGGCCCGCACGCTGCAGGGCGCGTTCGGCGCGCTGCTCGCCCCGGCCGCGCTCTCGCTGCTGACGACGACCTTCACCGAGAACTCCGAGCGCAACAAGGCGTTCGGCATCTACGGCGCCATCGCCGGGAGCGGCGCCTCGGTCGGCCTCCTGCTCGGTGGCGCGCTGACCCAGTACCTCAGCTGGCGCTACTGCATGTACGTCAATCTCGTGCTGGCGGTGTTCGCGATCACCGGCGCCGTCACCCTGCTCGACAACCAGGCCCCCGCCGACAAGCCGAGGATCGATCTCCCTGGCGTGGCGACGGTCTCGCTCGGCCTGTTCGGCCTCGTCTACGGATTCAACCACGCCCAGACGACCAGCTGGACGAGCACCATGACGATCGCCTCGCTCGCCGCCGGGCTCGTCCTGCTGGTCGCCTTCGTCGTCGTCGAGCGGCGCGTCGCGCATCCGCTGCTGCCGATGCGCGTCGTCCTGGACCGCAATCGCGGGGCGTCCTTCATCTCGATGGCCCTCGCCGCGGCGGCGATGTTCGGCGTCTTCCTGTTCCTGACCTATTACCTCCAGGAGACCCGCGGCTACTCCCCGGTCAGGACCGGGCTCGCCTTCCTGCCGATGACCGCGGTGATCATGGTCTCCGCGGTGCTGTCGACGACCGTCCTGCGCGCCCGGGTCGGACCGCGCCCGCTCGTCTTCGTCGGCATGGCGCTCGGCGCGGCGGCGATGCTCCTGCTGACCGGCCTCAGCCTGACCACGAGCTATGCCACCGGGATCCTGCCGGCACTGCTCCTGATGGGCGTCGGCCTCGGGTTCGTGTTCTCGACGGCGATGAACAACGCCACGCTGGGCGTCCGGCCGCTGGATGCCGGCGTCGCCTCGGCGACCGTCAACGCCTCCCAGCAGGTCGGCGGCTCGCTCGGCACCGCCCTGCTCTCGACGCTCGCGGCCAGCGCGACGACGAGCTTCTTGACGAGCTCGAGCTCAGGCGCGCATCCGACCGCGACTCTCGCGGCCGCGGCGGCGGTGCACGGCTACACGACGGCGTTCGGCGTCTCGGCGGCGATCTTCGCCGTCGCGGCGGTCATCGCCGGCATCCTGTACGGCTCAAAGGAGGATCAGCCGGTGGCGTCGGCGTCGAGCGAGCCGGCGTTCGCCCACTGAGCGACGGACGCGAACCTCGGCGGAGGGGGAGCGGACCTCGAGTCGGCTCCACCCTCCGTCCGACCGCGTTGAAGTTCTCGTGGTCGGCGGGCGATCACTGGAGAACGAGGACTTCCGATGCCGATCGCCGACCGCCCAGCCGCCGCCGTGCGCCTCACCGCGCGCCTGCGCCCGTCCCGATGGGGGATGCCGCTGATCGCGGTCGTGCTCGCCATCCTCGGCGGCGCGGTGACCAACGCGATCGTGCGCCGCTCGGACTCCATCCGCGAGGCGCAGCTGACGATCGCCACCGTCCAGGCCCAGATCAACTTCCTGGTGGGCGTCCCCTACCAGGCCGACCAGATCTCCTCCGGCTCGTCCGTCGCGCTGCTGATCGCCCGGAGCCAGACCGAGATCGACGGTGAGCTCGCCCGGGCGCAGCGCTCGGATCCGTCATCGGACTTCGCCGCGGCCGGAAACGCGCTGAACGGCTATTTCGCCGCGCTGGGCGGTGAGCTGAGGCTCGTCACCCGCGGTCTGCCGGCGCGCGCGTACCTGCTTGATCCGATCGCCGTGCGAGACGAGGCCGAGGCGACCGCCGATCTGACGCGAGCCGGCGCGGCCGACCGCCGGCGGGCCGCCGCCGCAGTGACCGACGCGACGATCGGCTCGGCCGCCGTCATCGCCCTGCTGCTGGCCGCGTTCCTGTTCTTCTACGTCCGCGCGTCGGCGGCGCGCGAGCTCAACGCGGCGCTGCTCACGCGCGCCCGGCACGAGGCGCTGACCGACGCCCTGACCGGCCTGGGCAACCGGCGCGCCCTGTTCGCCGCCCTGCAGTCGCGCGACGGGCCCGGCGGCGCGAACGCGCCGCTGACGGTCGTCCTGCTCGATCTCGACGGCTTCAAGGCGTTCAACGACAGCTTCGGCCACCCGGCGGGGGACGCGCTGCTCGTTCGCCTGTCCGCCCGGTTGCGGGCCGCCGTCACGCCGGCCGGGCAGGCCTTCCGGATGGGCGGCGACGAGTTCTGCGTGCTCGCCCCCATCGGCGAGCACGACGCGTGGCGGTACGCGCGGCGCGTCGCCGAGTCGATGGCCGAGCAGACCGAGGACTACGCCATCAGCTGCTCGTACGGCCTGGCGGCGATCGATGCCGGCGACCTCGACACCGAGGCGGCGCTCGGGCTCGCCGACCGCCGCCTGTATGAGCACAAGCGACGGCCCGAGCGGGGGCTGCGCCGGCCGGTCGCCGCGCAGCCCACCGTCATCTGTTAGCCCCGGCCGCTCAGGAGGCCGTGGCCATCTTCTCGGGCGCCTCCTCGGGATGGCGCCAGCCGAACGCCTCGTCCCAGAAGCCGCGCGGATGCACGATCGCGGCCTGAGCGGAGGCGATCCTCGCGATCGGGACGCGGAACGGCGAACACGAGACGTAGTCCAGCCCGGCCTCGTGGAAGAACTCGATCGAGTCCGGGTCGCCGCCGTGCTCGCCGCAGACCCCGAGCTTGAGGCCCGGATGGGCCTCGCGCCCGACCCACGCGGCGAGCCGGACGAGCCAGCCGACGCCCGGCCGGTCGATCGTCTCGAACGGACTGCGGTCGATGATCTTGCGCTCGAGGTAGATCGGCACGAACTTCGACTCGGCGTCGTCGCGTGAGAAGCCGAGCGCGGTCTGCGTCAGGTCGTTGGTGCCGAACGAGAAGAAGTCGGCGAACTGCGAGATCCGGTCGGCGATGAAGCACGCCCGCGGCAGCTCGATCATCGTCCCGACGGTGTAGTCCCTGCCGACCTCCAGGCCCTCCTCCTCCCCGACCGAGACGACCATCTCGCGCATGATCTCGATCTCGTGCTCGTAGTCGACGAGCGGGATCATGATCTCGAGATGCGGCGGGTCGCTCGCGGACTTGGCGGCCCGCATGATCGCGTGGACCTGCATCTCGAAGATCTCGGGATACAGAATGCCGAGCCGGCAGCCGCGCGTCCCGAGCATCGGGTTCTCCTCGGAGATCTCGTGCACGCGCTCGAGCAGTCGCTCCAGCCCGGGCAGCTCGGTGCTCTGCTCGATCCGGGCGCGCTCGACGTGGGCGGCGAGGTCCTCGGCGTTGGGGAGGAACTCGTGCAGCGGCGGGTCGAGCAGCCGGATCGTCACCGGCAGGCCCGCCATCGCCTCGAACAGCCCCTCGAAGTCCTCCTGCTGGAGCGGGAGCAGCTCGGCCAGCGCCTTCTCGCGATCCTCCCGCGTGTGGGCCATGATCATCGCCCGCATCTTCGGCTGGCGGTCCTCGGCCATGAACATGTGCTCGGTCCGGCACAGGCCGATGCCCTCGGCGCCGAGTTCACGGGCGCGCCGGGCGTCCTTCGGGGTGTCGGCGTTGGCCCGCACTCCGAGGTCGCGGATCTCGTCTGACCAGGCGAGGACCTGCTCGAAGTTGTCGTCGACCGCGGCGGGAACGAGCGGCACGTCGTCCTTGGTGACCCACCCGCGTGAGCCGTCGATCGCGATCGCGTCGCCCTCGTGCAGCTGCGTGCCGTTGACGCTGACCGTCTTGGCGACGGGATCGATCGAGAGCGCCTGAGCGCCGACGACCGCCGGGCGCCCCATCCCCCGCGCCACGAGCGCGGCGTGCGAGGCCTTGCCGCCCTCGGAGGTGAGGATCCCGCGCGCGGCATGGAAGCCCGAGACATCCTCCGCGTCGGTGAACGGCCGCACGAGGATGACGTCACGGCCCTGCTCGGCGGCCTCGACGGCGGCCCGGGCGGTGAAGACGATCTCGCCCTTGGCGGCGCCCGGCGAGGCGTTGACGCCGGTGGCGAGCACCTCGAAGTGCGCGGCCGGATCGAACGTCGGATGCAGCAGCGCGTCGAGCGTCGAGGTGTCGATCGTCTGGATGGCCTGCTTCTTGGTGAGCAGCCCCTCGTTGACGGCGTCGACGGCGAAGCGCACGGCGGCCTGCGCCGGGCGCTTGGCGTTGCGCGTCTGCAGCATGTACAGGCGGCCGTCCTCGACGGTGAACTCGGTGTCCTGCATGTCCAGGTAATGCCCCTCGAGCGTGCGCAGGATCTCCATCAGCTCGGCGTGAGCCTCGGGCAGCCAGTCCTTCATCTCGGCGATGTCCCGCGGCGTCCGCGCGCCGGAGACGACGTCCTCGCCCTGGGCGTTGGGCAGGAAGTCGCCGCTGGGGTCGGGCGCGCCGGTCACCTCGTCGCGGGAGAACGCGACGCCGGAGCCGGAGGTGTCGCCCTTGTTGCCGAACACCATCTGCTGGACGTTGACCGCCGTGCCCCAGTCGTCGGGGATGTGGTTCATGCGGCGATAGGCGACGGCCCGGTCGCCCATCCAGGAGTCGAACACCGCGTTGATCGATTCACGCAGCTGATCCTGGGGCTCCTGGGGGAACTCCTCGCCGGTGTGCTCGCTGTAGATCGCGCGGAAGCGCGCGACGAGCTCCTTGAGCGCCTCGGTGCCGAGCTCGGTGTCGAGCTTGACCCCGCGCGCCGTCTTGACCTCGGCGATCGCGTTCTCGAACTCCTCTCCCGGGATGCCCCGGCAGACGTTGCCGAGCATCTGGACGAAGCGCCGATACGAGTCCCAGGCGAAGCGCTCGTTGCCGGTGCTCGTGGCCAGCCCGAGGACCGAGCGGTCGTTGAGCCCGAGGTTGAGGACCGTGTCCATCATGCCGGGCATCGACTTGCGCGCGCCGGAGCGGACCGAGACGAGGAGCGGATCGGCGTCGTCGCCGAGCGTCTTGCCGGCGTGCTTCTCCAGCCGGCCGATCGCGGCGGCGACCTGGGAGGCGAGGTCGGCGGGCTCCCGCCTCCCGGCGCGCATGTACTCAACGCAGGCCTCGGTTGTGATCGTGAACCCGGCGGGCACACGCTCGGCGCCCAGCACTCGGGTCATTTCGGCGACGTTCGCGCCCTTACCACCGAGCAGCTCCTTCATCTCCTTGGAGCCCTCCGCGAAGTCATACACCCATTTGCTCATCAGCAAACCACCTCGGCGTCGGTATTTCCCGCGATCGTACCTTCAACCGGCGTGATTGGAGTGGCAATTGCCGCAGGTGTCGTAGTGACCACGGACGGGGGTCCGGAGCTCGACGGGCCTCGGATCCGCGCTGTGGCCGATGCGCGGCGGCGCGAGGCCGATCTGAGGGGCTCAGGCGGCGGCGGCGGCGACCGCGGGCCGTGTCAGGTCCATCGCGTCGGCGAGCAGTTCGTACGAGCGTCGCCGCATGCCGTGGTCGTAGGTGATCGTCACCACGATGACCTCCTCGGCGCCATAGGCGGTCGCCAGCTCCTCGACGCCGGCCCGGACCTTCTCCGGGGAGCCGACGATCGCCCGTCGGCCCGGCAGGTCTCCGGCGGGCGACAGGCGCGTCTCGCGGGCGACGAACTCGACGGCCTCCTCGGGCGGCGGCACCGGGATCAGGCGATTGCGGCGCAGCTGGGTGAACGTCATCCGGCTGGAGCTGGCCAGGAACTGCGCCTCCTCGTCGGTCGGGGCGCACAGCACCCAGGCCGCGACCGCGACCCGTGGCGCCCGCAGGTCACGCACCGCGGCGAAGCGCTCGCGATAGAGCGCGACGATCTCGGCTCCGCCGGGATTGATGAAGTCGGCGAAGGCATAGCGCAGGCCGAGCTCTCCGGCCCAGATCGCCGACTGCGCCGACGAGCCCAGCAGCCACGGGACCGGCAGCGCTGGGCGGCCGGGGAGCGTCGCCGCCAGGTGGCGGAAGGGGTGCTCCTCGGGGAGGTCGTCCTCGAAATAGGCGAGCAGCTCGGCGAGCTGCTGGGGAAAGTCGTCGGGCGCGGCCTGGCGGCGATCGCGCTGCAGCGCGAAGGTCGTCAGCGGATCGGTGCCGGCGGCGCGACCGAGCCCGAGGTCGATCCGGTCGGGGAAGAGCGCGGCGAGGATCGTGAACGACTCGGCGACCTTGAGCGGGCTGTAGTGGGGGAGCATCACGCCGCCGCTGCCGACCCGGATCGACTCGGTGGCCGCGGCGATCGGCCCGATCAGGACCTCGGGGCTGGGGCCGGCCAGCATCGGGCCGCCGTGATGCTCGGCGACCCAGTAGCGGTGGTAGCCGAGCTCGTCGGCCAGCCGGGCGAGGTCAAGCGTGTTGTGCAGGGCGGTGGCGCCGGTCGAGCCCTGGGCGATCGGCGATTGGTCAAGCACGGAGAGGAGCACGCCTGTGAATGGTAGAAAGGCCGGGATGTCGTCCGCTCCCGGCCAGCTGCGCGAAGTGCTCGCCACGCGCTACGTGACCGCGCTGCGCGAGGGCGGGTCGCTCCCCGGCCTCGTCGAGGCCGACGACGACGGGCTGTACGTGGCGAAGTTCCGCGGTGCCGGGCAGGGACTGCGCGCGCTCGTCGCCGAGGTCATCGTCGGCGAGCTGGCTCGTCTGGCGGGTCTGCTCGTGCCCGAGCTCGTCGGCGTGACGATCGATCCCCGCCTCGGCGCCGCCGAGCCTGATCCCGAGATCCAGGAGCTGATCACCGCCAGCGCGGGCCTCAACCTCGGCGTCGACTTCCTCCCCGGCTCGCTGGCCTATATCCCGGCGGGTCGCTGGCAGCCCGATCCGGCGTTGGCCGCGGAGATCGTCTGGCTCGACGCGTTGACGACGAACGTCGATCGCACCGCGCGCAATCCGAATCTCCTGCTCTGGCACGACCGGCTGTGGCTGATCGACCACGGCGCCGCCCTGTACCTCCAGCACGCCGGCCTGGACCCGGCGCATGCCGACCGGCCGTTCCCGCTGATCGCCGGCCACGTCCTGCTCGGGGCGGCCGGCTCCATCCCCGAGGCCGACGCCCGGCTGCGCGACCGGCTGCCCGGCGACGCCGTGGCGGTCGCCGTCGGCCTCGTCCCCGCCGAGTGGCTGGCTGCCGGGGACGGCGCCGAGGTCTACGTCGAGTACCTCACGCGTCGTCTCGGCGACGGCGGGTTCGTGGGGGAGGCGGAACGTGCCCGATTCCGATAGCGCCACGCGCGCGTTCAGCTATCTCATCCTGCGGATCGTCCCGAGCGTCGAGCGGGGGGAGCGCCTGAACGCCGGCGTCGTCCTGTTCTGCCGCCAGCTGGGCTTCCTCGGCGCGCGCGTCGTCGTCGACGAGCGGCGGCTCGCCGCGCTCGCTCCGGCCCTGCCGGCCGCCGAGGTCGCCGATCACCTCGGCGCGCTCGTGCGCATCGCCGCCGGCGACCCCGGCGCCGGGCCGATCGCCGCGCTGTCCCCGTCCGAGCGCTTCGGCTGGCTGGCCGCGCCGTCGAGCACGATCGTGCAGCCCTCGGAGGTCCACACCGGCCTCTGCCGTGACCCCGCGGCGACCTTGGAGGGGCTCGTCAGCCGGCTCGTCACCCCGTGACCCCGTGACCCCATGACCCCGTGACCCCGTGACGCCGTGACGCCGTGACGCCGTCATGCCGTGACGTCCTGACGCCTCGCGTCAGCTGCGGCGCATGAGCCGGCCGACCGCCTCCATCAGCTCGGCCGTCTTGGCGTCGCGCTCCTCGGCGCTCTCGGCGCCGACGACGCAGTGGTGGGCGTGGTCGTCGAGCAGGCCGAGCGCGACCTTGTCCAGGGCCGCTCGCGCCGCCGCGATCTGGGTCAGCACGTCGATGCAATAGCGGTCATCCTCGACCATGGCCTCGATCCCGCGGATCTGACCCTCGATTCGCTTGAGCCGCCCCAGCAGCTGATCCTTGGTGGCGGTGTAGCCGCGCGTCGTGCCGGAGGCCATGTCGCCCAGCATACCAATACCCGGTAGGGGTATAGTCGAGGCCACGATGACCGGTGTCCTCGATGTCGTCTGGCACGGTCTGCGTGACGCCGGGCTCATGGCCTGGGAGGTGTGGTGGGCGCTCGTGCTCGGCTTCACGGTCTCGGCGGTCGTGCAGGCCTGGGTGCCGCGCGAGCGCGTCGAGCGCGCGCTCGGCGGGGGCGGCCCGCGCGCGACGGCGCGCGCCACCCTGCTCGGCGCCGCCTCCTCGTCGTGCTCGTACGCCGCCGTCGCGATCGGCCGCTCGCTGTTCGCCAAGGGGGCCTCGGCGACGAGCTCGCTCGCCTTCCAGTTCGCCTCCACGAACCTCGTCTGGGAGCTCGGCCTCGTCCTCTGGGTGCTGATCGGCTGGCAGTTCACGCTCGCCGAATACGTCGGCGGGGTCGTGATGATCGCCCTGATGGCGCTCGTCCTGCGGGCCTTCGTCAGCCCCGAGCGGGAGCGCGTGGCGCGCGAGCATGCGCGTGGCGCCGAACCGGGCCACCAGCACCACTCGGCGGGGTCGCCGGAGGGGATGAGATGGCGGGACCGTCTGACCTCGGCCGATGCCTGGTCAGACGTCGCCCACAACTTCCGCGGCGACTGGCAGATGCTGTGGCGGGAGATCGCCGCCGGCTTCCTGCTCGCCGGCTTTGTCGCCCAGGTGCCGGACCATGTCGTGCGCGCGGTCTTCCTGCACTCCGCTCCGCGGCCGCTGCCGGCGGTCGCGAGCGCGCTCGTCGGGCCGCTGATCGCCGTCCTGAGCTTCGTCTGCTCGATCGGCAACGTGCCGCTGGCGGCGGTGCTGTGGTCCGGTGGGATCGGCTTCGCCGGGGTGCTCGCCTTCCTGTTCGCCGATCTCATCATCCTGCCGATCGTCGCCGTCTACCGGCGCTACTACGGCGCCGGCTATGCCGCGCGGATCACCGCCCTGATGTACGTCACGATGGTGATCGCCGCGCTCGCCGTCTCCGGTCTGTTCGCCCTGCTCGGGCTGACGCCGGCCGGGCCCCGGCCGAGCCGGTCGGCGATCTTCGGCGCCGTCGCGGTCGACTACAAGCTCGCGCTCAACGGGCTGGCGGCGGCCGGCTTCGCGGCGCTGTTCACGCTGACCGTGCGGCGAGGGGCGACCGATCCGGTCTGCGGGATGACCGTCGACCGGGCCCGGGCGATCGTCGGAACCGACGCCGGCGGCCGGCGGGTCTACTTCTGCTCCGAGCATTGCGCGCACCGGTTCGCGCGCGCCGTCCGTAGCGATCCGTACTAACCCCCCGGCTGTCGGGTCTTGACGCCGGCCCGCTCGCTTCGGCGGGTCCCGTCGCCGAGCCTGTTGACATGAGCTCGACCCTCGAACCGGTACTCGTCCCCCGGCCCTCACCGTTCCAGCGCACCGGCGCGCTCGCCGCCTCGGTCGCCGTCAGCCTGCCGGAGACCATCGTCACCAACGCCGAGATCGGCGGTCGCCTCGGCGTCGAGGACGACTGGATCGTGCGCCGGACGGGCATCGAGTCCCGGCGCGTCGCCGCCGCTCACGAGCGTCTCGAGGACCACGCCACCGCCTGCGCCCGCCTCGCTCTGCGCAGCGCCGGGGTCGATCCGCTCGACGTCGATCTTGTCATCGTCGCCACGACGACCGCCGACGAGCTGATGCCGGGCGCCGCGCCGCTCGTCGCCCACGCGCTCGGCGCGACCCGGGCCGGCGCCTTCGACGTCGGCTCGGCGTGCACCGGCTTCCTCTCGGCCCTCGCGATCGCCGCCGGACAGATCGAGTCCGGCCGCGCGCGCTGCGCGGTCGTCATCGGCGCCGATCTCATGTCGCGGATCACCGATCCCGACGATCGCTCGACGGCAGCGGTGTTCGCCGACGGCGCCGGCGCGATGGTCCTGCAAGCGACGGCCGACGAGGGCCGCATCGGTCCGGTCGTGCTCGGCGCCGACGGCGCGGGCGCCCAGCACATCTACGTCCCCCGCTCGGACGCCAAGATCCGGATGCGGGGTCACGAGACCTTCCGCGAGGCGGTCAGCCGCCTGACGCTCTGCACCCATCAGGCGGCGCAGGCCGCGGGCGTCGGTCTCGACGAGATCGACCTGTTCGTCTATCACCAGGCCAACGGCCGGATCCTGTCGGCGGTCGGCGAGCGGCTCGGCATCGATCCCGAGCGCGTCGTCGACTGCATCGCGCAGTACGGCAACACGTGCGCGGCGACGCTGCCGCTGGCGCTGGCCTTCAGCGAGCGCGAGGGCCTGCTCGCTCCCGGCGACCGGGTCCTGCTCGGCGCGTTCGGCGCGGGCTTCACCTGGGGTGCGACCGTCATCGACTGGGGGCGGGCATGAGCGCCGGACTCGCCCTCGCCACCCGTGATCGGGAGACGGTCACGCCGCTGGAGCGCCTGGAGATGCTCTGCGACCGCGATTCGCTCTCCCTCATCCGCTCCGAGGTCATATCCGGCGTGATGGGCGAGAAGGCGCGCAGCGGCGACGGCGTCATCGGGGGCGCGGGCACCGTCGACGGCCGGCCCGTGTTCTGCTACGCCCAGGACGCCGGCTACGCCGGTGGCTCGCTCGGCGAGGCGCACGCCGACACGATCGGCCGGGTGCTCGAGCTCGCCGACCGCGGCCGTGCTCCGGTCGTCGGCTTCGTCTCCTCGGGCGGCGCGCGGATGCAGGAGGGCCTCGCCGCGCTCGGCGGCTACGGCCGGATCTTCCGCCGGACGGTCGGGCTGTCGGGCCGCGTGCCCCAGATCTCCGTCGTCACCGGCCTGTCGGCCGGCGGGGGCGCATATTCGCCGGCGCTCACGGACTGGATCGTGATGACCGATGAGTCAAGCATGTTCCTGACCGGACCCGGCGTCGTCCGCGACGCGCTCGGCGAGGACGTCGACGCCGAGCAGCTCGGCGGCACGCGCGTGCACGAGCGCAACGGGGTCTGCCACTTCGTCGCCGACGACGACGCCGACGCCGCCCGGCTGGCGCGCGACCTGCTCGGCTATCTGCCGAGCCACAGCGGCCTCCCCGCGCCGCGCACCGAGCGTCACCCGGCCGGCGGCCACGACCCCGCCGCCACCGTGCCCACCGAGCAGCGCCGCGTCTACGACGTGCGCGATGTCATCGCCGCGATCGTCGACCGCGGCGAGCTGCTCGAGATCTCCGCGGGCTGGGCGCGCAACCTCGTCACCGGCTTCGCCCGCCTGGACGGCCGCACGGTCGGCGTGATCGCCAACCAGCCGCGCTATCTCGGCGGCGTGCTCGATGCCGCCAGCTCTGAGAAGGGCGCCCGCTTCGTGACCAAGTGCGACACCTTCGGCATCCCGCTGCTCGTGCTCGTCGACACCCCGGGCTACATGCCCGGCACCAAGCAGGAGGCGGCCGGCGTCATCCGCCACGGCGCGACGCTCGTGCACGCCTTCGCCCAGGCGCGCGTGCCGCGGATCACCGTCGTGCTGCGCAAGGCGTTCGGAGGCGCGTACATCACGATGAACTCCAAGGACCTCGGCGCCGACTACGTGTTCGCGTGGCCGGGGGCCGAGATCGGCGTCATGGGGGCCAAGCCCGCGGTCGGCGTCATGCACCGGCGCGCGCTGGCGGTGGCCGAGGATCCCGAGGCCGAGCGCGACCGCCTCGCGGCGCTGTACGCCGAGGCGCAGCTGCGCTCCGAGGTCGCCGCCGCCGGCGGCCACATCGACGAGCGGATCACGCCCGTCGACACCCGCGCCCGGCTCGTCTGGGCGTTTCACTCACTAGGGGGCGACCGATGACGACCACCACGAGCCGTGGGGACGTGCTCCTCACCGGAACGACCGGATTCCTCGGGATGGAGCTGCTGGCCCGCTATCTCGAGCGCAGCGACCGCCAGCTGATCGCGCTCGTGCGCGCCGCCGATCACGACGCCGCCCGCGCCCGTGTCGACGGGGTGCTCGACAACCTCTTCGGCTGCCGTGCGCACGAGCACCGCGATCGGGTGCAGGCCGTCGCCGCCGACATGACCGTTCCCGGCATGGGCCTCTCCGATTACGATCGTGACGCGCTCGCAGAGCGCACGTCGACGATCGTGCACAGCGCCGCCTCGGTGTCCTTCTCGCTGCCGCTGCAGGAGGCGCGCCAGATCAACGTCGCCGGCACCCGGCGGATGCTCGATCTCGCCGAGCGCGCCAACGCGCGCGGCGGCATCGACTGCTATGGCCATGTCTCGACGGCCTACGTCGCCGGCACCCACGCCGGCGGCTTCGCCGAACGCGATCTCAACCTCGGCCAGACGTTCCACAACTCGTACGAGCAGTCGAAGTTCGAGGCCGAGGAGATGGTCCGCGCCAGCAACGGGCTGCCGTGGACGATCATGCGCCCGAGCATCGTCGTCGGCGACCGCACGAACGGCTGGACGGCCGCCTTCAACGTCCTGTACTGGCCGCTGCGGGCGTTCGCCCGCGGGCTGTTCACCGCCGTCCCGGCGATCCCGTCGGCGCCGGTCGACGTCGTCTCGATCGACTACGTCGCGGACGCCACGTTCGCGCTCTGCGAGTCCGGCCGCGGCGTCGGCAGCACCTATCACCTGACCGCCGGACCGCAGGCCAGCACGATGGGCGAGATCGCCGGGCTGGCCAGCCGCTACTTCCGCCGGCCGCTGCCCAAGGTGCTCCCGCCGGCCGAGTTCGCAGCGCTGCCCCGGGGCGGCGCCGAGGCCTCGGCGCTCGACGCCGGCAGCATCTACTTCCCGTACTTCTCGATCGGCGCCGTCTTCGAGGACGCGGTGACACGGGCCCGGCTGAAGCCCGTGGGGATCGAGGTCTCGCCGCTCGGCGACTATCTCGAGCGGCTGCTTGATTTCGCCACCCGCAGCCGTTGGGGCAAGCGCCCGATCGCGCGGGTCGACGCGTTCGCCCCCAGCTCGGCCTGACCGGCCCGGGGGTCTGAGCAGGCCGCGGATCGCTTCCCCGGCGCGGGGCCGAGCAGACCGGACCTGCCCCCCACCCGGGGGGTTCTGCCCGGCCGCGGGTTGTGGCTCCCTGGTGAACGCGTCCATAGTGAGCGGATCGCCGCCCTCGCCGACACCGCCCGCTTTCGCCCCGATGACCCCGACGTGCTCGTCCTCGCCGCGCTCGCCTGCCCGCTGTGCCTGCGCTCGGAGGACATCGAGTGCGACGCCGCCCTCGAGGGCTACGATCCATCGGTCCAATGCCGGTGTCCATCCTGTCAGGAGTCGTGGCACGTCTATCTGACCCCCGAGCAGGCGCTGCGGCTCGGGCTGATGCACGCACACGCCCCTTAACCGTTCCGACCGCGTCGCGGTGAGCTCCGGGGTGTTCAGCGACGGGCCGGCCGGGCTCGGGATCGAGGCGCTGGAGCTGTTCGTCGAGGTCCTCTCGCAATCGGAGCCGGGCTCGACCGCGGACGGCTTCTATGACCGGCTGTGCGAGGCGGTCTGTCGGCTGGCGCGGATGCGCCGGGCGCTCATCTTCCGCTATGACGGCGCCGACCGGCGCGTGCGGGCGGTCGGCGCCCACGGCATGGACGTGGATCAGTTCGCGCGCGCGCACGTGACCGTCGAGTCCGCACCGATCGCCGCCCGGGCGCTGCGCCAGGACCGGGTCGTCGAGGTCGTCGGCGAGCTCGGCGGCCAGGTTCCCGACGAGTACGCTGCGCTCGTCTCCGAGCCCGCCCGCCTGGTGTGCGCGCCGATGATCGCCGCCAACCGCGCGATCGGCGTGATCCTCGCCGATCGCCTGATGACCGCGCCTCCGCTCGACGACGCCGATCGCAGCCTGCTGTGGACGCTCGGCAAGGCCGCCGCGCTCGCCTCGGTCGCCCGGATCGTCTCGACGCAGTTCGAGCGGGCCAGCCAGCTGGAGCAGCGGATCGATCTCGCCCGCGAGATCCACGAGGGCGTCATCCAGCGCCTGTTCGGGGTGTCGATGGCGCTCGACGGCGACGGCGCGCTGCCCGAGGACGCGCGCCATCGCTGCGCGAGCGAGACCCAGGCCGCGCTCAGCGACCTGCGTGCCGCCGTCCAGCGCCCGCTGGCGCGCGTGCCCCGGGCGACCCAGACGACGCTCGCCGCCGAGGTGCAGCGGCTGGCGCTCGCCAACCCGTCGATCGGCCTGGCGCTCGATCAGGGCGCGGCCGGCGACGTGCCGGCGAGACTGGAGCCGCTCGCGCAGTCGGTGCTGATCGAGGCGGTGCGCAACGCCCGCAAGCACGCCCAGGCGACGCGGGTCAGCGTCCGCGTCGGGCGCGACAGCGGCGCCTTCTGGATGGACGTCGTCAACGACGGCGTCGGCACGGCCCGCCGGCACGCCGGGATGGGATTGCGCCTCGCCGCGCTCGAGGCGCTGCAGGCCAACGGCGTCGTCGAGTTCGGCGAGCGCGAGCCGGGAACCTGGCAGGTCCGCCTCGTCGTGCCCTATGACGACGACGACGGCGGCGAGGGAGACGGAGACGGCGACGGAGACGGCGATGACCGATGACCAGCGCAGCCCCGAGAGGCTGCGTGTGCTGGTCGTCGACGATCACGACGTCGTGCACTGGGGCTTTCGGCTGATGCTGACCCAGCAGCCGTGGGTGGAGCGCTGCCTGAGCGCCCATTCGGGGGCCGAGGCGATGACGCTCGCCGCGCGCTATCGCCCGCACGTCGCGCTCGTCGACCTGTTCATCGGCGAGGAATCCGGGGCCGAGGTCTGCGAGCGCCTGCGGGCCGCCGATCCGGGCACCCGCGTGCTGCTCTTCTCCGGCGCGGGCGAGATCTCCCCGCAGGCCGCCCGGGCGGCGGGGGCATCGGGCTTCGCCTACAAGGACTGGCCGGCCAGGAAGATCGCCGGCGCCGTCCACATGGTCGGCCTCGGCAAGACGGTGTTCGAGCACCACGACCGGACCGGCGCGCTCGGATTGTCAGACCGCGAGCGCGCCGTCCTGGAGCTGATGGCCTCCGGCGCCACGAATCCCGAGATCGGCGAGGCGCTGCATCTCTCCCGCCACACCGTCAAGGAGCACTCCAGCGCGGTCTACCGCAAGCTCGGGGTCCGCAATCGCACCGAGGCGGTGCAGCGCGCCCAGCGCCTCGGACTGCTGCGCTGAACGCCCGCCGGTTACCGTACGGCGATGGAGATCGGCGCGCGTCGGAGGGCGAACTGGACGCCGGCCTGAGTGAGATCGCCCGCTTCCTCGGGCAGCGCCCGCCGTTCGACGCGCTCGCCCCCGAGGAGCTGGCGGAGGTCGCGGCGCAGGCGGCGATCGAGTTTCACCTGCGCGGCGAGGTGATCCTGTCCGAGGACGGCGGTCCGGTCACCTTCCTGCGCGTCATCCACAGCGGCGGCGTCGACCTCGCCCACGAGGGCCGGCTGCTGGATCTGCTCGGACCCGGCGACGCGTTCGGCGACGCTGCGATGCTGTCGGGGATGCCGCCCGGGTTCGAGGCCCGGGCCGCCGAGGACACCCTCTGCTATCGGATCCCGGTCGCCGTCGCCCGCCCGCTGCTGGATCGCGCCCGCCGGCGCGAGCTCCAGGTCGGCGCCACCGAGGCCCACCAGCCGGCGGGGCGGCTGATCCGCACGCCGCCCGTCACCTGCAAGCCGTCGGAGAGCATCGGCATCGTCGCCGAGCGGATGACGGCGGCCGGCGCGAGCGCCGCGGTCGTCGAGCTCGGCGACGGCACGCTCGGGATCGTCACCGACCGTGACTTCCGGACCCGCGTCCTGGCGGTGGGGCGCTCGGGCGGGACGAGGATCGACCTCGTGATGACCGCGCCCGCCTTCACCGTCTCGCCTGACCGGCTCGGCGGCGAGGTCCTGTACGAGATGCTGGAGCGCGGGATCCGCCATGTGCCGGTCGTCACCGAGCGTGGCGCGCTCGTCGGCGTGCTCGAGGACGCCGACCTGTTCGCCGCCCAACCCCGCTCGTGGTTCGGGGCGCGGCGCACGATCGCGCGGGCGCGGTCGCTGGAGGCGCTCGCCGAGACCGCGGCGCGCCTGCCGACGCTGATGCTGGACCTGCACAATTCCAGCGTGCCGGCGATCGAGCTGGCGCGCGTGCTGAGCGCGCTCGTCGACGCGCTCACCTCGCGCGCGCTGGATCTCGTCACGCGCTCGGCGGGCGGCCCGGCGGAGGGGGTCGTCTGGGTGGCGCTCGGCAGCCAGGCCCGGCGTGAGCTGACGCCGGGCTCGACGCCTCGCGGAGCGCTCATCCGCGCGTCCGATCTCGAGCCCGACCCGGAGTGGCTGGCGGCGATCGGCCCGGCGCTCGCGCTGTGCGGCATCAGCGAGCCGGTCGTCGTGCGTGACGGCGCCGGCTGGGCGACCGCCGCCGGCGACGACGAGCTGGCGATGTCGGTCATCTCTGACCGGCGCGTGCTGTGGGGGACGCCGACCGAGCCGATGCCGTTGGCCGACGGCCCCGACCGTGACCGCGTGCTCGCCGCGCTGGCCATGCGCGCGTTCGAGCGCACGCTGCCGACCGGCTTTCACGCCGGCATGGTGCTCGGTCTGGACGGCACCCACGACCGGCTCAACGTCCGGGAGACCGCGACCGCGCCGATCGCCGCCATCGCCCGCTGGGCGGCGGCGATGGCCGGGGCCGACGGCGGCACGACGCCGGAGCGATTGCGCGCGGCGAGCGCGGAGGGGGTGCTCGGCGCCGGCCAGGCCCAGACGCTGTCCGAGGCCTTCGAGCTCGCGCTCGAGCTGCGCATCATCCATCATCTGGAGCAGATCGCCGACGGCCGGCCGCCCGACGATCTGCTCGATCCCGCCGAGATGAGCCCGCTCTCCCGCGGGCATCTGCGTGAGGTGTTCCGCTCCGTCAGCGCCGTCGTGCGCCAGCTGCAGCCGTGAGCGTGATCGTGCCGGCCCGAGGCTCTCGCCGGTGCGCCTGAGGCGCCCCCCGCTGCACGGCGCGGCGATCCGGTTCGCGCAGGCCGGACCGCCGGCGCCACAGACGCCCTGGCGCGAGGCGGAGTGGTGCGCCGTCGACCTCGAGCTGACCGGGCTCTCGCGCGCTGACGAGATCATCTCGATCGGGGCGGTGCCGATCCGCGACGGCGCGCTCATCCTCGGCGAGTCGCTGTACACGCTCGCCCGGCCCGACTACCCGCCGAGCCGCGCCTCGGTGCTCGTCCACAAGCTGCGCACCGCCGACCTCGCCGCCGCGCCCGCCGCCGCCGAGGCGGTCGAGCTCCTGCTGGACAAGCTGACCGGCCGCGTCCCGGTGTTCCACACCTCGATGGTCGAGCGGACGTTCCTCGGCCGTGAGCTCGCCCATCGCCGATTGACGCTGCCGCCCGACGCCGACACCGAGGTCCTCGGCCGCGCCTGGCTGGCGCAGCGTGACGGCGCCTCGCCCGCCGGCCTGTCGCTCGCGCGGCTGGCGGCCCTGCTCGGCCAGCCCGCCGAGGAGCCCCACCACGCGCTCGGCGACGCGCTGACTACCGCCAAGGCGTTCGTCGCGCTCGCCACCCATCTCAGCGCCGGCAGCCCCCAGACGGTCGGCACGCTGACCGCGGTGGCGCCGCGGGCCGCGACGTGGCGGCGCTTCGGTCCGACCTAGCGTCGTGACGCTGCTCCGCCGCCTCACTCTGGCCGCAGGCTGATTCCGAGGTCGGGCTTGAGGATGGAGGCGACGCAGGAGGGTTGCGGACATCCGTGCCGCGGCCCGCCGTCAGGCTCGCGTTCCGGTGATCAGCCGCTCGCGGTCGAACACGGCCGCGACGGCTCGCCAGGCGAGCAGGTCGATGGCCAGCAGAACGGCGGCGAGGCCGAGGGCGAGGGCGGTCGACACGGTGATCACGTTCAGCGAGATGAGCGCGAGGATGGCGAGCAGCGGGAGGCTGCCGAGCGCGCTCAACTGCTGGGCGACGCGGACGTCGGTCGAGCGGGCGGAGACCGCGATCCCCACCCAGATCCCCCAGCCCGCGAGCAACGGGGTGAACAGCAGCTGGACCAGGACGTGCGTGCCGGAGTAGATCGCCGAGACGATCGCGGGATGGGCGAACAGCGCCGCGGCGGCGAGGAAGATCCCGAACACCGCGTATGCGATGGCGAGCGTCGGAGCGAACGCGGCGAGCGCTTTGCCGATCAGGAACTCCTCGCGGCCGATCGGGGTGATCAGGATCGGCTCCAGGGTGCCCTGCTCACGCTCTCCGACGACCGAGTAGGCGGACAGGGTGGCGGGGAGGAACGCGGGGATGATCAGCATGTACAGGAGCGAGAGCCCGATGTGCAGGTTGAGGGTGCTGGTGTCGGTTCTCGCGTTGGCGGCGAACAGCTGGATCATCGGCAGGACGATGAACAGCAGTGGCAACACCGTCATCGTGCCGAGCACGAAGCGGTTGCGGCGATAGTCGCGCATCTCCTTGACGGCGATCGCCTTGACGCGTGTCCAGTGCACGCTCATCGGCTCGTGACCTCCACGTCCTCGTCGATCAGCTCGAGGTAGACGTCCTCGAGCGAGTGGCGGGACTCGGCGAGCGAGAGGATGTCGGCGCCGGCGCCGACCAGGGCTCGTGCCACCTGCGGCGCCGCGATCTCCGGTTCTGACACCGCCAGCGTATAGCCGCGCGGCGCCGGCTTCCATCCGTCGACTCCGGGCACGCCGCCGAGCACCGCGTTCGGATCCTCCAGCGGCGTACGGACCCGCACCTCCAGCGATCGGCTGAACAGCTGGTCGCGCAGCTCGTCGGGCCGGCCGACGAGTCGCAGCGTCGTGCTCAGGATCGCCACCCGATGGCACAGCCGCTCGGCCTCCTCGAGCCGGTGCGTGGTCAGGAAGATCGTCACCCCCCGCTCGTGCAGCGAGCCGATCAGCTCGTGGACCTCACGCGTCGCCACCGGATCAAGGCCCGAGGTCGGCTCGTCGAGGAACAGCACCTCCGGGTCGTTGAGCAGCGCCCGCGCGAGTGCGACCCGCTGGCGCAGTCCCTTCGACAGCGCCCCGCACTGATCGCTCGCACGATCGGCGAGGTTGACCGCCCGCAGAGTCCGGCCGATACGCCCGTCGACATCGTCGAGCTCGTAGAGCCCGGCGAAGCACTCCAGGTTCTCGGTCACCGTGAGCCGCAGATAGAGGCCCGGGGACTCGGGCATGATCGAGATCCTCGACCGGATGGCCGGCCCGTTCTCAGGGCGCAGCTCGATGCCGGCCACCGACGCGGACCCCGAGGTCGGCGCGAGCAGCGTGCCGAGCGTCCGCACCGTCGTCGTCTTCCCCGCACCGTTGGGGCCGAGGAAGCCGAACACCTCGCCGTGGCCGACGTCGAACGAGACGTCGGCGAACGCGACGCGCTCGCCGAAGCGCTTGGTCAGGTGCTCGACGACGACGGCGGACTCGCCCGGCCGGCCGTCGGTCGTCGAGGGTGCGGTGAGCGGGTCGGCGCGACCAGTCACGAGAGTGCCGAGAGGTCCGGCGCCATGGTGCCGACGTTAGCACCGGGCTGGGCAGATCGCTAGTTTACTGGTCATGCAGCCAGGAGCCGCCGCCGGCGATGACGGGCGGACCTTCGTCGAGACCGCCCGGCGGGCGCAGATCGTCGCGGCGGCGATCGACACGATCGCCGAGGTCGGCTACGGCGGAGCGTCGTTCGCCCGCATCGCCGAGCGGCTCGGGATCAGCCGGGGCCTGATCAGCTACCACTTCGCCGGCAAGGACGATCTCATGAAGCAGGTCGTCCGCGACGTGATCGAGACGGGGATGGCCTACATGCGCCCGCGGATCCTCGCCGAGTCGACCGGCCCGGCGATGCTGCGGGCCTACATCGAATCGAACCTCGTGTTCATGCGCGAGAACCGCCGGGAGCTGATCGCCGTGTTCGAGATCGCGCGCGGCGCCGACGGCCGGCGCCTCTTCTACGGCGACGGCGACGTGCTCGACGCGGTCCGCGCGCTGGAGCACCTGCTGTCGGGCTTCCAGACGGCCGGCCAGTTGCGCCCTGACTTCGACCCCCGCGTCATGGCGATCGCGATTCGCGCCGCGATCGACGCCGTTCCGTCCCGGCTCGCCACCGAGCCGGACTTCGACATCGACACCTATGCCGGCGAGATCGCCACCGCGTTCGACCTGGCGACCCGCATCGCCGCGACGCCCGACCCCTGACGGCGATCACCCCCGCGCGGGAGGCGCCACTACGTCGTCGGCGTGAGGATGACCGCCGGGATGACGCGGTCGGTCTTCTCCTGATACTCGGCGAACTGGGGCTGCTTCGCGGCCTGCGTCGCGTACAGGCGCTCGCGCTCGGCGGGATCGGCCTGGGCGGCGGTGACGTTCAGCGTGCGCGTGCCGACCTCGATCGTCGTCTCAGGGTGCGCCAGGAGGTTGTGGTACCAGTCGGGGTTCGTCGGCGCGCCCGCCTTGGAGGCGAAGATGACGTAGCGATCGCCGTCGGCCAGGTAGACGAGCGGGTTGATCCGGGCCGTGCCGGTCTTGGCGCCGGTGTGGTGGAGCAGCAGCAGCGTCGAGCCCTCGAAGGGCCCGCCGACGCGCCCCTCGTTCGCCCGGAACTCCTCGATGACCTGGGCGTTGAAGTCCGCCATGGACGACGTTGACATGTGACTCCTCCGGGATGCTGAGCTCGGACGGCGGGCCGGCCCCGCCATGACGAGATCAGTCTAGGCGCCTGTCACCATGGGCGGATGAAGGTTCGCTTCGCCGTCTCACCCCATGGCGCCTCGCTGACAGGCCCGCGGGTGGTCGAGTTCGCGCTCGCGCTCGAGGACGCCGGCTTTGACGGCATATGGCTGTCCGACGTTCCGCTGGCGCCGGTGCTGGACCCGCTGCTGGGGCTGGCGCTCGCCGCCGGGCGAACCGAGCACCTGCGGCTCGGGGCCAACGTCGTGCCGCTCGGGCGCAACCCGTTCCTGCTCGCCAAGGAGCTGGCCCAGCTCGATCAGCTCTCCGCCGGGCGCCTGCTGCTCAACTTCGTCATCGGCCTCGACCAGCCCGGCGAGCGCGCGGCCCTCGGCGTGGCCGGCTCTGGTTCCGGGCGCGGCGAGACGCTGGAGCAATCGCTCGCCCTCATCCGCCGCTGGTGGCGCGGCGAGGTCGTGGACCACGACGCCCCGCCGTGGTCGTTCGCCGGCGTCGCCTCCGCGGCGCGCCCGGTTCAGGATCCGCTCGAGGTGTGGCTCGGCGGCCGTGCTCCGCGCGCGTTGGAGCGCGCCGGGCGGATCGCCGACGGATGGCTCGGCGCGCAGTTGACGCCCGCCGAGGCCGGCGGGGCGCGCGAGCGGATCCAGTCGGCCGCCGCGGCGGCCGGGCGCGAGTTCGATCCCGAGCACTTCGGGCTCAGCATCGCCTACGCCCGCACCGACCCCGCGCCGGAGCTGTTGCGCGGCGGGCGCGCGGGCGGGCGGGCCGGCGTCGATCCGCTCGCCTTCATCCCGGTCGGCGCCGGCGGCCTGCGCGCGCTGCTCGGCGCCCACATCGAGGCGGGCCTGTCGAAGTTCGTCCTCCGGCCGCTGGCCCCGGTCGACGACTGGGCCGGCGAAACCCGCTGGCTCGCCGGCGCCGTCCTGGATCTGCAGACCTGACCGCCGGTCAGTACAGCTGCAGATAGCGATCGAGCTCCCACTGCGTGATCTGCTCGTGGGCGAGCTGCGCCTCGCGCTGCTTGATCTCGACGAAGTAGTCGATGTAGTCCCCGTCCGCCGTCTTGCCCAGACCCTCGCGCAGGGCGGCGTTGGTCGCCAGCTCACGCGTGGCGTCGAGCAGGTTGCCGGGCAGTGTCTCGACGCCGGCCGCCGCTCGCTCCTCGGCGCTCAGCTTGTAGAGATTGGCCCCGTTGGGATCGCCGGCATCAAGCTTGTTCGCCACCCCGTCCATCCCCGCGCTCAGCATCGCCGTCGCGGCCAGATAGGGATTGCAGGAGCCGTCGACCGTCCGATCCTCGATCCGCCCGGGCGCCGGCACCCGGAGCATCTGGGTGCGGTTGTTGTATCCGTAGCTGATGTACGCCGGAGCCCACGTGGCGCCGCTCGTCGGCGCGCCGACGACGAGGCGCTTGTAGGAGTTGACGGTCGGCGCCGTCACCGCGATGTACGCCTTGGCGTTGGCCTTCAGGCCGCCGACGAAGTTGTAGCCGAGCTCCGAGAGGCCGAGCCCGCGCGGATCGTCGGCCGGATCACGGTGAAAGACGTTCTCCCCGTCCTTCCACAGGCTGACGTGGAAGTGGCAGCCGTTGCCGGTCAGGTGGGCGAACGGCTTGGGCATGAAGGTGGCGATCAGGCCCCGCTGCTGGGCGAGCGACTCGACCATGTAGCGGAAGAAGATCGAGCGGTCGCATGTCTTCAGCGCCTCGTCGTAAGCGAAGTTCTGCTCGAACTGGCCGTTGGCGTCCTCGTGGTCGTTGGCGTAGTTGTCCCAGCCGAGGCCGTTGACCGCCTTGGAGACCTCGGTCATGAAGTCGAGGTTGCGGGTCAGCGCGCGCATGTCGTAGCAGGGCTGATCGAGCGTGTCGAGCGGATCGGCGAGCTCCAGGCTGCCGTCGGCGGCCCGGCGCAGGAGGAAGTACTCGAGCTCGGCGCCGATCTTCAGCTCATAGCCCTGCTCGGCGATCCGCGCCAGCGCGCGCCGCAGGATCGTCCGCGGGCAGTACGGCCATTCCTTCCCCTCGACCGTGATGTCGCAGGCGAAGCGGGCGACCGTCGGCCGCCAGGGCAGGATCGTCAGCGTCGTCGGATCCGGCATCGCGATCATGTCGGGATCGTCAGGCCCCTGGCCGATGTCGCCGGCGGCGAACCCGGCGAAGCCGGCGCCTTCGGTCAGCAGGTCGTCGAGGTGGTGCGCCGGGACGAGCTTGGCGCTGGGCTTGCCGTGCATATCGACGAACTGGGCGAAGAGGAACTCGATCCCGTTGTCCTTAACGATGCGGCGGACGTCGTCTTCGTTCTGAGGCGTATCGATCATGACGATGAGTTCTATCCGTCCGCGCCGGTGGCGCACAATGGCCTGGGCCACCCCGTTCCGCGCTCTGAGCATGTGCGTCGTGCACATAGCGCTGACGGCATCGCGCTGTGAGAATGGCCGGGCGCCCGATTCGACGTGACCTGTGGAACCGACCTCGCTCGCCTCCTAGGCTGAGAAGAACATGGCCCTCGGCTCTGACCCGATCCTCGCCTCCGACCCCGAGCTCCACGGGCTCCGGGAGGAGAACCGCACCCTGTACGGGGTGATCAAGCTCGTCTCGTCGTCGCTGGAGCTCGCGCCGATGCTCCAGGGCGTCGTCGACCTGGCGACCGAGGCGACGGGCTGCCACGCCTGCTTCATCTATCTGCTGGAGGACGGCCGCCTGACGATCCGCGCCGCCTCGCCGGTGTTCGGCGAGGCTGTCGGCAACGTCCAGTTCTCGGTCCAGGAGGGGCTGACCGGCTGGGTGGCGCGCCATCGCACGCCCGAGTTCATCCGTGACCAGGCGATGCAGGACCCGCGAATGAAGTACGTGCCGCTCCTGCAGGAGGAGCACTTCCAGTCGATGGCTGCGGTCCCGATCCTGTCGCGCGCCGCCGAGACGATCGGCGTCATCGTCCTGCACACCCGTGCGCCGCACGAGTTCGGCGAGGACACCCTCAAGCTCCTCGCCCACATCGCCTCGCTGGTCAGCGGCGCGATCGAGAACGCCCAGCTCTACGACCGCGAGCGGCGCCGCGCCGATGCCCTGACCGGTCTCTCCGAGCTCGCCCAGCAGGTGGCGGCCGCGCCGGGCTCGGGCGAGTTGACCTCCATCCTCGTGCGCGGGACGTCGCGGCTGCTGCACGCCGACGCGTGCCAGCTCCTGCGCCTGGAGGACGACGGCGAGACGCTCACCCTCGTCTCGTCGCTGCCCGAGTCGCTCGCCGCTCCGGTGCCGACGTCCGCCGCCGAGGTGCTGCTGGAGGCGTTCGCCAAGCGCGGCGGCCCGACCTCGATCCCGCCGGCCCGCCGGCTGTGGCCGACCGCCGGCCTGACCGACGTCCTCGTCACTCCGCTCGCCGTCGGCGCCGAGCGCGTCGGCCTGCTGTGCATCGGCTCCTCGTCGGAGCACGCCTTCAGCGACGAGGATGTGGAGATCGCCCGGGCGGTCGCGCATCTCGGCGCGGTGGCGATCAAGCGCGCCGAGCTGATCGAGGGGCTGACCCAGGCCAACACCGTCAAGGACCTGTTCGAGGCGCTCGCCGCCGGCGCGACCGGCTTCGCGGCGGCCAAGGCCGCCGAGGTCAGCTGCGATCTGACCCTGCCGTATCTGATGCTGTGCGCCGAGCCGGCCGGCGGGCGTGAGCAGTCCTCCGGGGAGTGGCGGATGACCGCCGAGGCGCTGGGGCGCGGCCTCGCCGAGCTCGCCCCCCACAGCGCGATCGAGGCCGGGCCGGGCCCGGTGCGAGCGCTGCTGGCCTTCGGGGGCAGCGGCCGCCATCATGGCGTCGAGGCGCTCCTGCGCGATTGCCGTGAGCTCGGGCAGGCCGCGGCGGCGGTCATCGGCATCAGCGAGCCCCGGCGCGCTCCGGGCGACGCCGCGGGCGCTTATCGGGAGGCGCGCGACGCCGCGACGATCGCCCGCGCGCTCCTGCGCGACGGCGGCGCGATCGCCTACTCCCAGGTCGGCGCCTATCGCTATCTCGTCCAGATCGCCGCCGACGACGCGCCGCGTGACCGGATGCGCGTGGCGGTGGACCTGCTGATCGACTACGACCGGCGCCGGCGCACCGCCCTGCTCGACACGCTCGAGCGCTATCTGTCCGAGCGCCGCAGCGTGATCGAGAGCGCCCGGGCGCTGTTCATCCATCCCAACACGCTGCGCCAGCGACTGGGACGGATCGAGGAGCTGACCGGGCTCAAGCTCGACGAGGACGACCTCCTCTCGCTTGAGCTGGCGATCAAGCTCGCCCGGCTGCACGGCCGCCCCGACGCCGGCGAAAGCTGAGCGTGCGTTGGGGCGCTCGCGGGCCCCGCGCGGATGGTGCGTCGACGTACCGTTGATATACAACGGCAGATTGCGCCACCCCCGCTCTGACGGCGCGCGCGGCGCCTGATCCGCCGATGCGCCTGTTCATCACCGGGCTCGGCGGCTACCTCGGCCAGGCCCTGGCCGCGGCCACCGCCGCCGGCACCGCCGCCCCCGGCACCGCCGCCCCCGCCGGCACCGCCGCCCCCGCCGGCACCGCCGCCCCCGCCGGCACCGCCGCCCCCGCCGGCACCGCCCTCGCCCCCGGCGCCACCACCCCCGGCATCGCCCCCGCCGAGATCTCCGGCGGGACGGTGCGCGCCACGCCGGCGCCGCCGGGCATCCCCGCCCGGGCCGTCGACGTGCGCGACGAGCGCGCGATCGCCGTAGCGCTCGACGCCGCGGCGCCGGACGCCGTCATCCACACCGCCTACGTCCAGTACGGCGACGAAGTGGAGGCGATCAACGTCGACGGCTCGGCGGCGGTCGCGCGCGCCGCGCGCGCGGCCGGGCTGCGGCTCGTTCACCTCTCCTCCGACGTCATCTTCTCCGGCGCGCTCGGACGTCCGCTGCGCGAGGACGACACGCCGGACCCGGTCAACGCCTACGGGGCGTCGAAGGCGGCGGCCGAGCTCGCCGTCGCGGCCGCGCACCCCGACGCGGTGATCGTGCGCACGAGCCTCATCTACGGCGGCGAGCGGCCGTCCAAGCATGAGCTCGGAGCGCTCGATCCGGGCGCGTCGTTCTACGCCGACACCCTGCGCTGCCCGATCGCCGCGCCGGATCTGGCGGCCGCGCTGATCGAGCTCGCCGGCCGGCCGGACATCCGCGGCCCGCTGCACCTCGCGGGCGCCGACGCGGTCAGCCGGCTGGACTTCGCCCGACTTGTCCTCGCCGCCCATGGAGCTGATCCCGCGTCGGCGCGCGACGCGACGCGCCCGGCGGACTATCCGGGCGACATCCGGCTCGATTGCTCCCGCGCGGCCGCGCTCCTGCGCACGCCCGTGCGCGGGGTCCGCGCCGTGCTCGGCCCGCAGCCGGCGCCGCCCGCGTAGTCCGGGGGCGGACGCGTGGTCCGGGGGGCGGACGCGTGGTCCGGGGGCGGACGCGTGGTCCGGGGGCGGACGCGTGGTCCCGGGGCGGACGCGTCGTCCGGGGGCGGACGCCGACCCGCGACGGCGTCGGCTACGAGATCACCGCGACCGCGGGGATCGCGGCGTCACGGATGCGCACCCGGATCCGCTCGGGGAGGTAGCCCGGCGCGCTCACGGTGATCGTCAACCGGTTCCCGGCGCGGTAGCCGGCGCCGTGCGCGGCGAGGAGCTGGCGCGCCAGCGCCCGATAACCGACGTCGAACCGGTGCCGTGGACAGCCGCGGCCCGTGCAGGCGATCGTCACCATCGCCCGGCGCGGGATGCGCGTGAACGTCGCCGCCCGCAGCCAGGTGCGCCGCCGGCGCCAGGTCCAGGCGAGCAGGATCCTGGCGCGCAGGGCGCGCCGCGGCCGCGTGCCCGTCGGCGACGGCGAGCCGCCCGTCGCCGGCGGCGAGCTGACCGTCGTCGCGCCTCCGCTGCCCGAGGTCGACCCGCCGCCCGAGGTCGACCCGGCGCCCGGGGTCGAGCCGCCGGCGCTCGAGCCAGAGCCGACCGGACGCAGGACGCCGGGCGCGGTGACCGCCGACACCGCCTGCCAGCCGCCGGCGGCCGTCCAGCTGACCTCGTGCAGCGAGCCGTCGGCCGCCGTCCAGTAGATGTTCTGCGAGCCGCCTCCCGCGGGATCGAACTCGGCCGCCGGGGTCGACGCCACGCCGGCCGCTCCGGGAACGGTGATCGGAGCGTGCCACCCGGAATCCGCGGTCCAGCTGACCTCGCGCAGCGTGCCGCCGCTCGTCGCCCAGTAGATGTTCTGCGAATCGCTCGCGGTGAGATCGGACTCGGCCGTCGGCACCGACGCCACGCCGGCCACTCCGGGGACGGTGATCGAGGTGTGCCAGCCGGAATCCGCGGTCCAGCTGACCTCGTGCAGCGCCCCGGCGCTCGTGGCCCAGTAGATGTTCTGCGAGCCGTCCCCCTCGGGATCGAACTCGGCCGCCGGCGCCGACGTCACGCCGGCCGCTCCGGGAACCGTGATCGGAGCGTGCCAGCCCGAGCTCGGCATCCAGCTGACCTCATGCAGCGACCCGTCGGCCTCCGCCCAGTAGATGTTCTGCGAGCCGCCCCCGTCGGGATCGAACTCGGCCGTCGGCGCCGACGCCACGCCGGCCACCCCGGGGACGTCGATGGGGGCGTGCCATCCCGACTCCGCCGTCCAGCTGACCTCGTCCAGCGACCCGTCGGCCGTCGCCCAGTAGATGTTCTGCGAGCCGTCCCCCTCGGGATCGAACACCGCCGTCGGCGCCGAGGTCACGCCGGCCACTCCGGGGACGGTGATCGGAGCGTGCCAGCCTGAATCCGCGGTCCAGCTGATCTCGTGCAGCGACCCGTCGGCCGCCGCCCAGTAGACGTTCTGCGAATCATGCACGGTGTCGACGACCACCGCCGGGGTGCCGGTGGCGGTCGCGGCCCGCGCCACGGCGGCGCAGGCCGGCACGAGCAGTACGCCGGTCGAGATCGCGACGAGCGCTCGGATCAGCCAAGCGCGGCCGATCGTCGGCACGCCGAACGTGCCCGCCACAGCCGATCCTCCGAGTGCGCTACGAGCGCTCGTGCGGGTCCGCGGACTCCAGCCAGCGACCGAGCGCGTGCCGGCCGACGATCGTCAGCTCGCCGTCGGCGTCGAGCCAGTCCCGCACGCGCAGCTCGCGCACGAGCCCGAGCGCGTCGCTGGGACCCGGACCGGCGCCGCGTCCGGCCAGCGCCTCGGTGCCGGGCTCCACCCGCCAGCGTCCGGAGCTGAGCGCGGCGAGCGCCTGGCCCTGCTCGTCGGTGGGGAGATCCAGCGGATGCGGCCCGGCGCTGCGCAGCGGGTCGGCCGACGCCTCGCGGCGGGCCGGTCCTGGCGTGCGGCGCACCGGATCGGGCCGATCGGCCGGATCCGCCGGCTCGGCCGGCGCGCGATCACGCGGCGACGGCGAGAGGTCGGAGAACAGGGGGTGATCGGCGAGCTCGTCGGTCTGCGTGCGCAGCCAGCCGGCGGCGCCGTCAATCCACTGACGGGCGACGCCGGGGTCGACGCCGAACGTCTCGGCGACGTCGTCGAGATCGACCTGGTCGACGCGCTCCTGGATGGTGCGGCTGAACTCGCGCGCGATCGAGCGCATCAGCTCGTCGAAGCCGCCGCCGTTGCCTGAATCGTCTGATGACATGCCATAGATGATGGCATGCCGCGCCAGCCGCCCCGGGCGGGTCCGTCGCCCGCCCGTCTCAACCCCCCGCGGCCGGCGTCCCGCGGCCTTGATCAGCGCCGGCGCGCTCCCGCCTGAGATCAGCTCCCGCCGTCGTCGGGCACGAGGAACACCGGCACCTTCGCGCGCCGGCCGACGCGCTGGGGCTCCTGGGTCCACATCAGGTTGCCGGCCAGCCGGCCGCGGCCGGGATCGGCGGCCATGACGATCGCGTCGCAGCCCTCCAGCTCGGCCTCCTCGACGATCCGCTTGCTCGCGTTGCGCGTCCCCAGGACGTGCCCGTCGGCCTCGATCTTCTTGCGTCGCAGCCGGGCGACCGCCTTGCGCACGATCTCGCGCTGGTCGTCCCATTCGCGCTTGGTCGGCAGCAGGCCCGGATTGGGGAGGCCGAACGCCACCCCGTGCACCCGCGCTATCGACAGCACATGGACGCTGGCGCCCGACGCGCGCGCCAGCTCCACCACCCGGGCGATCGCCGCGTCCGGGATCGGCCGACCCTCGGACGCGAGCATGATCCGCTCATAGAACTGCTGGGTGGTCGGCGAGTCCGGCGCGCGGCCCACGATCGCGACGCTCACGTCGGGCTCGTCCCAGGGGCGATCGCCATCGACGCCGACGGGTCACCGGGCGTCGCCGGGACGGCGTCCCTGGGATCCTCGTAGCGCTTGCGATACCAGTACATCGGCAGGTAGGCGAGCAGCACCGCGAGCCCGATGAAGTAGTAGGGCAGCGTCTTCTTGCCGGCGGCATTGCATGCGCAGTCGGCGTAGACCGGGCCACCCCACACGTAGATCACCGTGTACACCGCGGCGAGCCCGAGCGCCGCGTATTTCATCCACTCGGGCAATCGGAACGGCCGGCGCACGTCGGGCCGGAAGCGGCGCAGCAGGTAGTAGCCGATCAGCACCGGGATGAACGAGAACAGATAGCCGACGTTGGAGAAGGTGTAGATCTGGACCGCTCCGCCCATGAACACGACGATGATCGAGCAGACGACGTTGAACGCCATCGCGTGGCCGGGGACGCCGTGGGAGTTCGTGCGGGCGAAGAACTTCGGGAAGTGGCCGTCGGTCGCCATCTGATGCAGCGAGCGCGCGGTGCCGGTGATGGCGTTCAGCGCCGACAGGATGAGCGCGATGATCAGCATCCAGCCGACCCCCCAGTCGAGCGCCGTCGAGGCCGAGCTGGCGCCGAACACCTTGGAGGCGAAGGTGACGAACATCGTCTTGGGATCGACGAGCGCCGTGTTGCCGAGCGCGTGGACGCCGAGCACGATCACGAAGGCGATCGGGATCAGCGTGTAGATGAATACGCCATAGCCGCCCTCGAGGTTCATCGCGATCTTCGCGTCCCGGTCGGGGTCCTTGCACTCCCCGATGTAACAGGCCGCCGCCTCCATCGCGATCACGTTCCAGGTCAGCAGGAAGCAGAAGGCGATCGACAGGGTCAGCCAGCCGTGCTTGAACTGGCTGGCGAAGAAGCCGGAGCCGTCGACGTGATGGAAGCTCGTGAGCTGACCGAAGTGCACGACCGACGGGTGGAAGATCCAGGAGATCGCCAGGAAGGTCAGCGGGATCATCGACAGGAAGGCGAGCACGGTGGCGAACGCCGCCCCGAAGCGCAGCCCGCGATAGGACGGGATGAACAGCAGCAGGATCCCGATCACCGAGATCCCGACCGTCCACCAGGCGATCGGCGTCCCGAGCAGCGAGATCCCGCTCGTCGTGTTCAGCTTGAGCAGGTCGGCGATGTAGAACGACGCGAGGATCATGTTCAGCGGCGCCACCGGGAACCAGCCGAGCCAGTAGCCCCACGCCGTGATCCCGTTGACGTGCTCGGCGAAGCGCGGCCATTTCTCCTTGAACGCGATGTAGGCGTACGTCGGCGAGCCACCGGAGCGGTCGGGCATCATGCCCGCCAGCTCGGCCAGGAACAGGCACAGCAGCCAGCCGCTGAGCGTCACCAGGAAGGTGATCGGGATCGCGGCGGCGCCGAGCGAGGTCACCATCACCGGCGCGATGCCGGTGACCAGGATCGTTCCGGCCAGGCCGATGACGAACGCAGTCCACCAGTTGCCGGTCTTGGGAAGACCGCTTCCCTCGTAGCTGAGCTCGTCGTCGTAATCCCTTACTGAGACGTCCGCCATGCATCCTCCAGTCCGGTGAACAATGCCGAGCCTTACCCTGTCACGTCACCGTTCGCTCGCAAGGAGCGATCCGAACACAATTGACCGAGTGGACATGGAGCACCTGGACACATTTCTCGCCGGTCACCTGCCGTTCGACGGCCTCCCCGCCGACGTCCGCACGCAGCTCGCCGCCCGCGCGGTCATCGAGGAGCAGGATCCCGGCGCGCTGCTGCTCGTCGAGGACGGGCCGCCGGCCGACGGCCTGTGGGTGATCCTGACCGGATCGATGGATCTCGTCCACGACGGCGAGGTCGTCCAGGTGCTGGAGCCGGGGGAGTCCTTCGGCCATCCCTCGCTGCTGACCGGCCTGTCACCGGCGTTCTCGGTCCGCGCCCGGGAGCCCTCGAGCTGCGCGCGCTTCGACGCCGAGACCTCGCGCGGGGTGCTGGCCACCGCTCCCGGCGTCGCCTACGTCGCCCTGACGCTGCGCAAGCGCCTGACGATGGCCGGCCATACCGTCCACGGCCTCCAGGACGTCGGCACGACCCCGGTCTCGGCGATCATGCGCCCGGCGGTGTTCGCCGATCCCGGGGAATCGGTCCGGGCCGCGGCCGCCCGGCTCGGGGCCGGAGAGGCGGGCGGGCCGGGCTCGGCGCCGGCGTCGGCGCTGCTCGTGACACTCGAGGACGGCGCGCTCGGCATCGTCACCGACGCCGACATTCGCGCCCGGGTCGTCGTCGACGGGGTGCCGTCCGACGCCCCGGTGCAGACGATCGCCCGCTCGCCCGTGCCGACCACGCCGGCCGGCCAGCTGGCGATCGAGGCCACCGTCGACATGCTCGCCGCCGGGGTCGAGCACCTGGCGGTCCTCGACGGCGAGCGAGTGGTCGGCGTGCTGTCGGCCGCCGACCTGCTCGGGCTCGACGCCCGCAGCCCGATCGGCCTGCGCCACACGATCCTCGGCGCGGCCGACGAGGATGTGCTCGTCGGCGCGGTCTCGCATCTGTCGGCGCTGTTCGTCGCC
>CAWKFP010000003.1:0-23491 GCA_963849085.1 uncultured Solirubrobacteraceae bacterium
CGCTCACACGCCGCGGGACCGGGCCGAAAAGCCCGAGCGCTGCCTTCCCCGGTGCAACGTGACCTCGATCGCCATCGCCTTCAATGCCTCAGACAGTCGATCGTTCTCCTCCCCCAGCACACCCAGCTCGACGGCTTCCGCCGACGCGGGCCGACCAGGCTTGGCCGCGGTGAACGCCGCGAGCGCTGCGTTCTTCGCCAACGCCCGCAGACGCACGATCACGCTCACATCGACCCCGTAGTTCCGCGCGGCATCCGCCTGCGAGATCTCCCGCGAGGTGACCTCCAAAAACAGCTCCCACACTCCTCCGGCGACAGCTGCCGGCGCGGCTTGCGCTTCCCATCGTCCATCATCACGACCTCCCGGTACGAGGCCCCGGACAGCCTCCCAGGCTAGGCGAATTGTCGACCGTGATCTCTATCGCGAAGTCAGACGCACTGGATTCGCCATCGGCCGGTTTGAGGGTGCGCGAGACGTTGGCCGGTGCGCGAGCGTTGGCCGGGGCGAGCGAATGCGATCCACTCGCGCGTAGTGGCGGGGGACCCGGGCGGCCCGGGCTACGGACCGCAGAGCATCCCGGCAGTCAGCCACATCGCGCGGTCGCGCGCGTGGAGTTGCCCGTGACCGAACCGCAGCAACCACGCTCGTACACTGAGCATGACCGCTTCGATCGCGTCGGCGAGCTCGCTGCCCGCCGGGGTGACCGTGCCGAGCTCCGGGTCGATCGCGACCAGCCATCTGGTCGCGGCGGCACGCACGCTCCCGGCGCGCGCTCGCGCGGCCCGCAACCAACCGCGCACAGTTCCCGCTGATCGCCCGAGCTCCGGAGCGATCCGGCGATGCCCGGCACCGCCGACAGCCAGCCGTAGCGCCTCGCCGATCACCTCCGCACTGTCGCGGCGTCGCAGCACCGACCACGAGGGACAGAGCACATGCGTTGCGCCGCACCCGTCGCAGCACGCCCGCGCGGCGTGAGCGAGCGCACGCCGATGCGCATGCGCACCTCCCGCGGCCGCGCGTACCCCCACGGCGCGAGGCGGCCCCAACAAGCCGGACAGGTAAGCACGCCGGCAGCCAAGTCGGCCTCCAACCGCTGCTCGCTGAGCGCTATCGAAAAGCATCACGAATCGATCGTCCACGCACGCCGCCGAACAGCCTTCCAGACCGCCGGTCGACCGGGAGGGGGCGGCTCGTGTGGGAACACCTACCACCGCCACATCATCGGCGACGGCTATGACTGAGCAGGGGAGACCCGCACCGTCGCCATCGCCAAGAGCGACCTGTTCGCCCTCCACGAACACATCACCCCCTACCTCGGCGGCGTGCTCGCTCAACTTCCGGCGAGAACCATCTTCGCGCGCTCGCCCCCGACGCCTTCCTGGACCGCCTCACCCATTATCTGGGCGAGCGTCCGCGTAACCGCAACGCAGGCGGAAGTCCGCTTGCGCTCGAGGCGTTGGTTGACGGGACGATCGACGCGACCGCGGAGGGTTGATGGGATGACATTGCTCGGAGCCGGCACGACGCGCTGGATGCACCATGTCCGATTCGCCGTCTGCGCCGTGGCCGCCGTGATGGGCCTCGGCCTGCTGTCGGCCGCGGCGGCGTCCGCCAGGCCGTTCACGCGCGGGGATGTCTTCGCGATCGGGAGCGGCGGCATCGTGGAGTACTCGCCGACCGGGAAGCTCGTCCAGACGGTCGCCGGCACGTCCGCGGCCGGCACGTTCTGCTTCGATCCGTCGGGCAAGGAGCTGATCGTTCCGGGCGTCGGCTTGTACAACAGCGCGGGCACGCCGTTGGCCTCGCAGTGGTCCTCGGACACGAGCGCGCTCGGCACGTGCGTCGCGGACGGGATGGGCCACGTGTACGTCGCCTCCGGTGGGGTGGATAGCACGAGCTTTGCGCAATACACGCTGACCGGCAGCCTGATTCAGACCTTTACGGTGTCGAGCAACACCTACCCGTTTGCCATGGATCTCGGGCCCGACGAGTGCACCATGTACTACGGCGGCTTCATCGGCCCGTCGTCGAACGGGATCGGTCGGCTCAACGTCTGCACCGGCGTCCAGGACTCTCAGCTCGACCCCGGGGCGATGATCGACAGCCTCTCGGTCACGCCGAACGGCGGGATCATCAGCACGAGCGATCATTCCGGCTATTACGCGCCGCCGTCGGGCGGACCCGGCGTCGCCTATGAACCGTGTACTCAAGCCCCGGGCTGCCAGATCATCGCGCAGACCGTTCGGGAGGACAGTCTTGATCCGGATGGCACCTCGGTGTGGATCTGCTGCTCGACGCAGGCGCCCGTCCCCGAGTTGGAGAATCAGGTCACCAAATTCGACATCGACAGCGGTCAGGTGCTCGCCCAGTTCCCGATCGCCGGTGGCGCGATCAAGGCATACGGTCCGCCGCTGCTCGGGAATGCCGACATCGCGCCCGTGCCGATCTCCATCCCCGCCGGGAACGCCGAGGCGTTCCTGACGCCCGTTGGCTGGTCCGGGCAGCTCAACCGGCTGCATCTGTACGCCGACGCGTCCTCGACGGGCACCGAGGCGATGATCGGCGTCTATGACTACGAAGGGGCGCAGGGGTCCTTTCCCGTGATGGAGGGGACGATCACGAGCCTGACGCCCGGCAGCTGGAACTATGTCGACGTCCCCGTCCTGTCGGTCAACCCCGGGCAGCGCTACTGGATCGTCGTCGTCAACCCCGCCGGCAACGGCACGCTCACCCTCCGCGGGCAGCGCACCGGCGGGACGGCCGAGCTGACGTCCGGGCAGCAGCTGACGTCACTGCCGGCAGCTTGGGTCCCGGCAAACGCCCATCGGCTGCTGACGGGGGCCGTGTCGATCACCGGAACCTGACAGGCAGCTACGAGCGCCGCCCTGCGCGATCTCTGACGCCGGCTGCCACTCAGGCCAGGTCGCCAGCCGACCCTCGCAGTCGGCCTTGGCGATCCCCGAGCGGAGCGTGCCGAAGAACACGCGCAATGGCGGCGGGTCGGCGTCGACGACGCGCATGATCGCCAGCGCCGACGCGGTCGGATCGCCGGGGGCGTTGCCGGCCCGGTCGTTGGCGCTGCCGCTCTCGCATGTCGTCATACACCGAGAGTGGCTCGGAATGCCGGGGCGGCGAGCCGCTCCAGTCGGTCGAGAAACCACCGGGCTCGACGAGCGTGGAACTCCCCCGCTTCGCCGGACACTTCAGCGCTTGAGTCGAAAGCCTAGTCCTTGTGGTTGTAGTAGTCGTCGTTGATGTTGGAAACTCGAAGAGTTCAACAATATGCCGTTGACGTTTTCGCGCGCGCGGGCGCGCGAGAGACGGCGTGCTGTTCCTCGAATCCGACGGGGCTGAGCATCCCCAGCGGTCAGCCGCCAGATTGGTCTGCACCGTGGTCCAATAGCCGGCGACGTCGGTGATTCGAAAAGTCGTATCAAGCGCCGTTGCAGCGTCGAGCCGGGCCTGCGCCGCCGGGATGCGCCGAGCCCTCGCCGAACGGATCAAACACAATCGAGCCAGCAAGCCATGACCGCGCTCCCCGCCACCGACCGCGCCCCGACTCCTCTGGGGAAGAGGAGCGCTTTTGAGGGGTCGCCCGCCGGCACGGACGCCGGCGGAACCCAGCACGGAAGCTGCCTCGGAGCTCGCTCCGAACCCCCGAGAACCCGCTCCGCCACAGCCGTCGGCGTTGGGTTGAAAAATGCGGGGCTCCCGGCATCGATGTAGGTGAGTCGGGATGCGGATTGTGGCCTGAGCGGCTGGTTCGTGCGCTGAACGGGCCGCTGGTCGTGATCCTGCTTCTGCGGGGCGGGGGAGGCTGCGTGAGGTGGTCGCTCGCCGGCAGGGATGCCGGCGAGGACTTCCCCGAAGGCCGCGACCAGACGCCGGCGGTCGGCGACCGAGACGCGCTGCGCGAGGCATTGAGCACGCGCACAAGGTCCTCACCGGGATAGACGAGCACGGACGCCCAGGCGGCGCTGCTCGCCCTCAGCACGGCGGCCGAGCGGCTGCTGTCAAAAGAGCCCGACCGGTCAGACAACAGCGGCTCGGCGAACTGAGCCCAGCGGGCCCAAGCGGACGACGTCGACGAGGCGCGCGCTCCACGGCCCCAGACGCAACATCGCGTCCGCCCGTCGGCATGCAGCGCGCGCCCTGTCCGCCGGAGCGCCGAGCTGGCAGGAGACCTTGCAACCGACTGCTGTCGATGCAGGGACGCCAGAACGGAGGGTCCGGCGGACGTTGCCTTGGTCGCCACGGTGATAGCGGACTAGTGCAGCGTCCCAATAGTCTCTTGTAATTGTGATGGACTTTCGGTACGGTCTGGGTTGTGGGACGCGTCCCGGCGGTTATCGAGCTCACGGAGGAGGAGGAACGCGACCTTCGGGCGGTGCTGAGAGCACCGTCGGCGCCGCAGGAGAAGTCGATGCGCGCTGGGATCGTGCTGCGCGCGGCGGAGGGTGCGAGTAACACGGAGATCGCTCGAGACATGCGGGTGTCGCTGCAGACGGTCGGGTTGTGGCGACGGAATTTCTCTGAGCGCGGGATGGAGGGCTTGGAGACCGCGCCCCGGTCGGGACGGCCGCGGGCGATCAGTGACGATGAGGTGCAGCGCGTGTTGGCCAAGACCCTGGAGGCGCCGCCGGACGGGACGACGCATTGGAGCGTGCGCCGGCTGGCTGCCGCGACCGGCATCTCGTCCTCGACGGTGCATCGGATCTGGCGCGATCACAAGCTCAAGCCCCACCAGGTCCGCTCGTTTAAAGTTCTCAAAGGACCCGCAGCTGCTTGAGAAGGTGATCGACGTCGTCGGGCTCTACCTCGATCCGCCCAAGGGCGCTCTGGTCATCTGCGTGGATGAGAAGACCCAGATCCAGGCGCTGGACCGCACCCAGCCGACGCTCCCGATCAAGCCGGGCAAAGCGGCCCGGATGACCCACGATTACAAGCGCAATGGCACCACCAGCCTCTACGCCGCGCTGGAGATCGCGACCGGCGAGGTGACCGGCAGCTGCTACCCGCAGCACACCCACCAGGAGTTCCTCGCGTTCCTCAACTCGCTTATCCGGGCGTTTCCGCGCAAACCTCTGCACGTCGTGCTCGACAACTCCTCGACGCACTCCACTCCGGAGGTCAAGGCCTGGCTGGCTCGGCACCCCCGCGTGCATTTTCACTTCACCCCGACCAGCGCGTCGTGGATGAACATGGTCGAGATCTGGTTCTCGATCCTGACCACGCAACAGGTCCGCCGCGGCGTCTACCACGACGTCCCCGAACTGATCGCCGCGATCGAGCACTTCATCGAGGGCTACAACGAGCGCGCCCAGCCGTTCGTCTGGACCAAGACTGCCGAGCAGGTCCTCAAGAAAGCGACCCAAAGACAAGACACTTCAGAAACGCTGCACTAGGGTCGCCCCGGCGACGGATGCGATCGTCAGCCTGGACGACCGTCGCCGCACGAATGCGGCAGCGCGGGTAGCCGAGGTCGGGCTGCTGGAACACGCCTTTGCCAGTCACGCCGCCCTCGTGAACGCTTCGGGGCGATCGGGAGTGCCGATAGCCGCGCAGATCTCTGCTCAGCAGTGCGCAGCTCGGCCGACTCGAGCGCCTCGGCAGGCTGAAGTCGGCAGCCCGACGGGACGTGGGTCGGATGCCACGATCCGCGCTGAGGCGATAAGCAGGTCGATCGCCGCTCTGGATGCTCAGCCCTCCGTTCTTGGCGGTACGCGCATTGTTGGTCAAGTTGTCGCAGCTGGATAGGTGCGGAGAACTGCAGCCCGGCCGAGAGTGCAGCTTGGGGTGCGTGCAGAAGCGACTGAAAGCTCGTCGCGCGTTGCGTTGACGTGGCGAGTGGCCTGAGCGTTGTGTCGTCGGCATGCTGACGTGACGCTGCGTTCGTTTCCGGGGCGTCGTCGATCACCTGATGCTTGTCCTGCGGCGCCGGCCGCCATGGCGCGCGGTGACCTTACGCGGATCCGCCGGCAACAGCCGGACCTTGACCGGCATCGGGTCGTCCCATAGGCAGTCCGGCTGACGAGCTAAGAGGTCAGCATGAACACTTCATTCGACGAGAAACTTGGTCACAAGCGGGGAATCGCTCATCGCCACACCGAACGCAAACCCGCCATTCTTATGCCCAGGCTTCTTCGTCGATAGGTACCTACGCTGGGTGCCCGCCTTCATACGATGGCACCCCGATCCCGGTCCACACTCCGCCGTGATCGAAACTACGACTGGTTGCTCTCGATGAGCGTCGTTGTGGCGTTGCCGTGTGGCTCCGAACCCACCGCTACGCAGGCTCCGTGCGGGATGCATGTAATGGCGTTCAGCGCGCCATGCTGGAGCGGGGCGTCAGTCTGCGCGGGCGTGCGCGGTGTAGACGCGCGACTCCAGACCGATCCGTTCCAGCGCGTGACTAGCGGCGCAGCGCGCGACCGCGAGCCTTCACCGCTGCTGTAGACCTGTCCCGCCGCGAAGCATGTGCGAGCGGCCACGCACGACACGCCGTTCAGCCCAGCGAAGCGCGGAAGGCCGTCGCGGGACGGCGACCAGCTGTGCCCGTTCCAGCGAACGGCGAAAGGAGTCGGTGACGCGTCGCCCTGCGTGATGGGGATGTACCCGGTGGCGATGCAGGATCTCGGAGAGGTGCAGGCCACCGCGGTGACGAAGTTCCACGGGTCAGGTCCCAACCGCGGCTGGTTGTTGATCGCCGCCGGGTGCTGGACCGTCCACCGCTCTCCGTTCCAGATCTCGGCCACCCACTGGTCTCTCGGTATGTCGGGATATGGCCCCAGGTGCCCCTTGTAGTACTCGCCGAGGACCATGCACCAGCTGGCCGTGAGGCAGGTCACGGCTGCCAGCTGCCCACCTCGGCCGCCGAGCGACGGCGGCTTGACGACGCTCCATGCGCTCCCGTTCCACCCCTCCGTCAGCGGCTGGGTCCAGACGCTCTGCGGATACTTGCTCCTGCCGTGTTCGCCGACGGCGATGCAGAACGTGGTGGAGACGCACGCGACGCTGCTCAGAACGCTGTTGCCCGATGGTGCGGGGAGGTCGGTGTGCATCCATGAGGTCCCGTCCCACGTCGAGACGGCGGCGAACCGCCTCGTGGCGCCGTACGGATTGGTGCTACCGACGGCGACACAGAACGTCGCGGAGGTGCAAGAGAGATCGTTGAGGCTCTGGCCGGTGGCGAGCATTCCGGCGGACCACGAAGCGCCGTCCCAGGTATCGCTCAGGGCGGTGATGCTCACCGACGGCTCATAGTCGTCGGCATTCCAACCGCCCGCGATACAGAAGCTCGCGGACACGCACGACACCGCTCGCAGGCTCGGATCCGTGACTTGACTGGGACCGGTGCTCGGCTGGATCGCCCAGGGTGAGGCCGGCGAGGCGGCAGCCGTCGCTGTGTCGCCGGTCGTGCTCGGTGGCTCGGCCCCGGTGAACGCGTAGTACCACGAGCCATGCTGGTTTCTCAGGCAGCCGATCGTGTTATTCGCCTCCTTTGGCAGGCTGAGCGCGAAGCACCGGTAGACCCTGTAACCCAGGACCTGTCCGGGATTCCACAGGGTCACATACGCCTTCTTCTTGATGCGCTTGCCCTGCGCCTCGTTGGGAATGCCGTTGCTAGCGCTGCTGACGCCGGTGGCATGGGTGACCTTCGTGCCCCAGCCGGTCCACTTCAACTTCTCGAGCGCCCAGGAGCCGTCGGCGAACATCAGCCAACTCGACGGTTTGAGCTCAGGACGCCCGTGCCACACGTTCCCAACACCGGAGAGCGGGAAGGGAAACTCGGGATAGGCCAAGATCTGACGCGAGGCGGCGGCGCCAGCGCTGATCTGGATCTCACTAACCGTATTGGCCCCGCTATTCCCATTTCCCCCGCCGTTCGCCACCCAGACGTGAATGCCATCCGACGACACCCCCCCGGGGCGGCTGCCGACCGGGATCGTGCTCACGACCTTGCCGGTCGACGCGTCGATCTCGCTGACCGTATCGTCGAAGGAGTTCGTGACCCAGACGTGGCGGCCATCCGACGACACCCCCAAGGGGATCCCGCCGACCTTGATCGTCTTGACGACCGTGCCCGTCGACGCATCGATCTCACTCGCCGTATCCTGGACCCCGCTGAGGTTCGCGACCCACACGTGAGTGCCATCCGACGACACCCCCCCGGGGCCGCCGACCGTGATCGCTTTGACGACCGTGCCCGTCGACGCGTCGATCTCACTGACCGTACCGTCGTCGCCGTTCGCGACCCAGACGTGGGTGCCATCCGACGACACCCCATCGGGGCCGCTGCCCACCGGGATCGTGTTGACGACCGTGCCGGTCGACGCGTCGATCTCGCTGACCGTATCGCCGTCGGAGTTCGCGACCCACACGTGGGTGCCGTCCGACGACACCCCAATGGGGCCGCTGCCCGCCGGGATCGTGTTGACGACCGTGCCGGTCGACGCGTCGATCTCACTGACCGTATCGCCGCCGGAGTTCGCCACCCACACGTGGGTGCCATCCGACGACACCCCCCACGGGCCGCTGCCGACCGCGATCGTTCGGACGACCGTGCCGGTCGACGCATCGATCTCGCTGACCGTATCGCCGCCGGAGTTCGCGACCCACACGTGGGTGCGATCCGACGACACTCCAGCGGGGCCGCTGCCGACCTTGATCGTCTTGACGACGGCTGCCGCTGACGCCGAACACACGCCGATCGCCAGCCAAAGAGCAGCCATCAGGGCAAACGTCCTAGCGATTCGAACGATTCTCATCACTACCGCCCCGTCCTGATCTGACGCTCTCACTGTCGCCGCGGCCGCGTTCAGCCCGCCGCCGGTCCATGAGCGACCGATTACCAAGACAAGCTACCGGGCATCGCGAGCACCTCGCCGTTCACCCAGCCGTCTCCGTGCGCGAAGGTCCCGAGCGGTCCCCACTCGGATCGGGCCCCGCCGAGCGGTGACCACGGGGAGGTGACCGCGAGGCGCCCTCGACCGGTCTTGAGCATCGGTCGCCGCGACCCCTTCTTGATGACCGACCGCAGCGAGTCCCGAAGCCGCGAGCATCACCCCGCGCGCGACCCGACTCAGCCACGCCTGCTGCCCCAACGCTTCCGGTGCCATCTAGCCCTCGGTCTTCTGGAGGATGGTCGCTCACTCACACCCAAGCAAAGCGACCCACGGCCTCTAAGCCTACACCCAGGCCGGGCGCGAATGTAAATAGTGCGATCGAACCTTCTTGGGGGTTCGATCAAACCAGGCTCGGTTCCGTTCGACCACCCACCCCGCGTTCACCCCCAAGGCCGATCGGTGCCGGGCTCGACGCCGTGGGAGGCGCGGAAGGTAGCTCGATCCTGCTGGACACGCGGAGCAGTCACAACTTCGACGAACACCGCGCACCCTTGGCAGCTGCTTACGGACAGAAGCGGCCACTGCGAGCGCGTCCCGGGCCTCACGGCCAGGGCCGGCTGCCCTGCAGATCGCCGAATACAGGACTCAGGGCGGCGCCGACTCAGGAGCCGCAATGCCTACTACTCGTGCTTTGTCAGGTCTCACTCGTTCTAAAATCGGCGGCCCTTGCGCCGCGACAAACCTTCGACTGAGGGCAGTGATGACCGAGCACGTGGACGCGACCGTGATCGCGACCGACGCGCCCCCGGGGACTGAGCCGTTGTCCTGGAAAGAGGTACGGCGGCGATTCAATTCCGAGCGGTGGTACTGGGTGGCCACGACCGGGATCGATGGACGCCCGCACGTCCGACCCGTGCTCGCTGTCTGGCTGGGCGAGAAGGCCTACTCGACTACCAGCCCGCGCGCACAGAAGGGCCGAAACCTTGAGCACCGGCCGGAATGCTCGCTGACCGCCCGCTCCCCGGCGGTCGACATCGTGATCGAAGGCCTGACCTCATGGGTCACCGAGCGTGGACTGCTCGAGCAGGTCGCCGCCGCCTACGACGGCAAGTACGGCTGGCCGGTGACGATCACAGACGGCGACATGTTCGACGCCCCGTACGGGGCACCCACCGCCGGGCCACCGCCCTACCGCGTCTACCAGATCACCCCTACCCGTGCCTACGCATTCGGCACCAGCGACAACCTCGGCGTCAGATCCACCCGCTTCGAGTTCGCCGACCGGGAGCGGGCGGCTGAGCACGGCGAGGACCTCGGCACATCCGCGGGACAGTGATGAGATGACGACGTTTCTGCTGATTCCCGGCTCTGGCGGGATGAGCTGGTGTTGGCACTTGGTCGTGCCGCGGTTGCGCGAAAGGGGTTAGCAGGCACTCGCGCTTGAGCTCCCAGGTGGATGATCCCAAGGCGGGGCTGACTGCGTATGTCGATCTGGCGGTCGCGACGGCCGAGGCTCACGACGACCTGGTCGTCGCTGCGCAGTCGATGGGCGCGTTCACTGCAGTCCCGGTTTGCGAGCGGCTGCCGCCTCGCCGACTGGTGCTGCTCAACGCGATGATCCCCGAGCCGGGGGAGACGATCAACGAGTGGTGGGAGAAGACCCGGTGGGAGGACGCCCGACGGAGCGCGGCGCGCGCCGGCGGCTACCCAGAGGAGTTTGATCTACAGAACTACTTCCTTTACGACGTTCCGCCCGCGATCGCCGCCGGTGGCGCGAACCGCCAGCGCGAGGAGGCTGAGATCGCCTTCGAGGAGCCCTGCCCGTTCAGGGGCTGGCCAGCCGTGGACACCGTCGTGATGGCCGGGCAGCACGACCGGTTCTTCCCATTCTCCTTCCAAGAGCGGATCGCGCGTGAACGACTGGGCGCCGGCGCACACCCGCTCCCGGCGGACACCTCATCGCTCTCAGCCAACCAGACGCCGTCACCAGCGCATTGCTTGCAGGCAGTGCGCCGGAGGTGAACGCCCCAGCGGGTGAGGACGTGCTGCGATAGCTCGACCGTCGATAACAGGTGGAAGCGGAGAGCCTCCCTCTCCGCTGGCGCCTAGTAGGGCGTTTCGTTGATGCGGTAGCCGAGTCCGGGGGTGGTGTGGATGACGTCGGGCGGGCCGAGTTTGCGTCTGAGTCGGGCGATGGTGACTTTGACGGTGTTGGAGAACAGGTCGACGTTCTCATCCCAGGCCTGCTCGAGTAGCTGTTCTGTGCTGAGTGAGGCGGGGCTGGCTCTGAGGAGGGCTTCGAGCACGGCTCGTTCCTTGGCGGTGAGCTTGAGCTCTCGTCCCTGGCGGGTGATGGTGCCGGTGAGCTGGTCGAGCTCGATTCCGGACGCTTGGAGGGTGCGGCGGCGGGCGGTTGGTTTTCGGCGGGCGAGTGCGCGGATGCGCAGGACGAGCTCGGGGAAGTGGAACGGCTTGGGTAGGTAGTCGTCGGCGCCGAGTGCGAGTCCTTCGACGCGCTCGGTCGGGGTGCCGGCGGCGGTGAGCATCAGGATCATTGGGGGGTCCTCGGTTTGGGTGATGATTTGGCAGAGCTCATCGCCGTGGATGCCGGGGAGGTCACGGTCGAGCAGCACAACGTCGTACGGGGCGAGGTTGAGCTTGGCGATCGCCTCGTTGCCGTCGTAGGCGACATCGACGGCCATGCCCTGGTCGCGCAGGCCCTCGGCGATCCGGTTGGCGTGGCGCGGGATATCCTCGACCACCAGGACCCTCATCCGGTGGCTCCGGCGAGGTGCTGGACTACCGGGCCGGGCAGCGTGATCCGGACGCGAAGCCCGCCTTCCGGGCGGGCCTGGAGCTCGAGGCTGCCGTTGTGCGCGGCCGCGACTGCGGCGACGATCGAGAGGCCGAGACCGTGGCCATTTTGGGATTCGGTCCGGTCCTGGCCGAGGCGTTTGAACGGTTGGGCGAGCTGTGCGACGGCGGACGGGTCGAGGAGCGGGCCGCTACTGTCGACGGTGAGCTGCGCCTGTTGTCCGTTGCTGGTGGCGAGGGTGAGCTCGATCGAGCCGCCGGGCTGGTTGTGGCGGACGGCGTTCTCGATCACGTTCTCAACCATCCGCGCAAGCAGCATGGGGCTGCCGGCAACCTCGACTGGGCTGAGATGCGTCTCGACGGCGAGCCGCTTGACGGCGATCTGCTTGCCGCTGGAGCAGAGCGCATCGGTGATCAGGGGCTCGAGCTCGACCTGGTCATGCCCGGGGACGCGACTGTGCTGTGCACGGGCCAGCGCGAGGAAGCTCTCCAACAGCCGCTCGCAGTGATCGAGATCCAATCGCAGCTCGGCGTCCAGTTCCCGCATCTGCGACGGTACGCCGCCGGGCTTGGCGATCGCGACATCCAGCGTTGTGCGCATCATCGCCAGCGGCGTGCGCAACTCATGCGAGGCGTTGGCGACGAACCGTCGCTGCGCCTCGAACGCAGCCTCCAGGCGTTCGAGCAGCCGGTCGATCGTCTCAGCGAGCAGACGCGGCTCGTCCCGCGGACCGCTCAGCGCGAGGCGCTCATGCAGATTCCTGTCCGAGATCCGGTCGGCCGTTGCCGTGATCGTCCGAAACGGCTCGAGCACGCGCCCGGCGACCAGCCAGCCGAGGACGACTGAGACGATCGCCATGATCCCCAGCGCGATACCCGAGTAGACCTGCAGGCGGTGCAGGCCGATCGAGCGCTGAAGGGTCACGAAGCTGGGGACCTTCGCCAGCTGCGCGATCACGTGGCCGTTCGGACCGATGATCCGTTTGGGCGGGTTGAACGCGAACTTTTCGAACAGGTAGTAGGTGATCGCCAGTAGCGCGGCGCCGCAGATCACAAACAGGACGCTGTAGAGCAGCGTCAGCCGCCAGCGGACCGTCGGACGCGGAACGAGGACTCGCAGGAGCGACTTGGGCGGGCTTGGGCCGATCACCACAGCACGGGACGATTTCGCAGGGGAGGTTACAGCCACATAACACGGTAACCGGCCTGTAACCCCGCGTGGCGGAAGCTCCTGAGGTGGCCCTTCGGACCGAGGCGGCGAGGAGCTCTGCATCATCCAAGGCGATGATCCGGCGATACATCGCCATCGGCGCGCTGCTACCCGCGGCGCTACTCGCGGGCTGCGGCAGCGGCGCGCACACGAGTTCGCTGACCAAAGTGATGTCGAGCGCGCTCGCCTACGCCAACTGCATGCGATCGCACGGAGTGCCTGACTTCCCCGACCCCAGCGGTCAGGGCGACTTCGTGATCCACGGGGGACCGGGGAGCGATCTGGTCCCGAGCTCGCCGGCGTTTCAGGCCGCCGAACGGGTCTGCGGGCCGTTCGCCTCCGCTGGAGCACAGGTGACCGCTACGCAAGCGAACCAGGAGTTCCAAAAGTCGCTGAAGGCCGCGGCATGCATGCGCGCCAACGGGGTCCCGAACTACCCCGACCCCAAGCTCATCGACGGAACGATCGATCACAACTTCAACCCCAGCCTCCGCATCAACCCCAGCTCACCGGCCTTCCAGCGGGCGGCACAGAAGTGCGGACACGGACAGCCGGGGCTGGTTGGACCGGGCTGATCCCCGCCGCCATGACGATGACGGGCACAGCCAGCTTTCCAATCGCCGTCACGCTAATGGTCGGTGCGCTGCTCGCGGGGTGCGGCGCCTCCACCGGCAGTGGCGGGAGGCAGCAGGCGTCTCGCGCGCAGACCCGCTCACGGATCGCGTTCGTCAGCTGCATGCGCGCCCACGGAGTTACGAGGTTCCCGTATCCGACCGCAGACGGCCACGTGTCGGTCGCGATGGTCCGGGCCCAGGGCATCAACCCGCAATCGCCGGCGGTCGCGCGTGTCGTGAGCGAGTGCCTGCCGCCATGGCTCCGACCCCCGAAAGGACGTTGACATGTTCGCTCTCCCCGATGTCCTGCTGCGTGCACCTCGAATCTCCCTGCGGCTGGCTGCGTGGTGTGCGGCGGCCACGGTCCCGCTGCTGGCAGCCGGCTGCGGTGGCGGCTCGCCAGGCGTGTCGAGCACCGCCGCCTCCAACACCGCTGGCGTGACGCGTCTAGCCACGGTCACGATCGACGCCGCCAAGCGCTACCAGCGGATCGCCGGGTTTGGCGTGTCTGAGGGGTTCGGGCAGGCGAAGGCGCTGATGAACGCGCCGGCTTCGGTCCAGAAGCAGGTGCTGAGCCTGCTCTACAGCCCGACCCGTGGGGCGGGCCTGACGATCTTGCGCAACGAGATCAGCGCCGATAAGGGGTTCACGATCGAGCCGAGAGCGCCAAGCAGCCCGAGCGGGAAGCCGTCGTATCTGACGCTCGCCGAAGTCGACCAGGATCAAGGGCAGCTGTGGTTCGCCAAGCAGATCAAGGCCGACTACGGCGCCAGCGTGTTCGCCGATGCGTGGAGCGCTCCCGCGTTCATGAAGACCAACGACTCGGCAATCCGCGGCGGCACGGTGTGCGGGGTCCCGAGCGCGAACTGCAAGAGCGGTGATTGGCGCCAGGCGTACGCCAACTACCTCGTGCAGTACGCCAAGGATTACGCCGCCGCCGGCGTCCCGCTCACCTACGTGGGCCCGGAGAACGAAACGACGATCGCGCCTCCCCAGGACAGCATGATCATGAGCCCAGCGCAGACCGCCAACTTCATGCAGGTCCTCGGCGCGACCCTCGCGCGGTCCGGTCTTTCAACGCGCGCGGAGTGCTGCGCCAGCATCAACTGGAACATCGCGCAACCGTACGCGGCCGCGATCGAGACCGACAAGCTAGCGGACACGGCAACGGCGCTGTTCACAAGCCACGGCTACTTCGTCCCGCTCGACTCGCCGCTGAAGGGCTGGAGCAAGCCCGTCTGGGAGACCGAGTGGGCGCCGTTCGACACCGGGCCGTTTGACCCGGCCTGGGACGACGGCTCCCTGTTGTCAGGGTTCACGTGGGCGCAGAACATCTACACCGGCTTGACCGCAGCGAACCTGGGCGCGTTCCTCTACTTGTGGGGCGCGAACACGAGCACGACGACCATCACCGGCCCCAACACGGGACTGGTTGAGGTCAAGGGCACCACCGTCGCCAGCTCGGGTCGACTGTGGGCGTTCGCCGGCTACGGCCGCTTTGTCCGCCCCGGCGCGGTGCGCATCGGGACGACGACAAGCGACGCGGGCCTCGAGGTCAGCGCGTTCCTGAACAGCGACGGGGCGACCGCGGTGGTCGTTCTGAACAGCACCCACAGCCGCCAGGCCGTGAGCTTCTCGCTGCACGGGCTCGGCGCTGCGCACGTTAAGCCGTACCTGACCGACGCGTCCGAGCAGCTCTCCGCACAGACCCCGATCACGGTCAGTAACAGCGCCTTCACCGCGATGCTGCCGCCACGATCGCTCGTCAGCTACGAGCTCCGACTGTGAGCGTCACGCGCCAGCCGCAGCAGCCCCCTGCGACAGCGCCACGTCAGCAGGCCGACCGAGGCCATAGGACGTCGCCGGGGATCGGGCGCCGCTGCCGCGTCGTGCGATGGCGATGCGAGTCGGGAGCAGCGGCCGCAGCTCTGCAACGATTTGCCGGCGAGCGCCTCGCTCGCCGCGCTTAGGGGGTTCCCAATCGTTGCCGTCAGAATGCGTGTGCTGGAGCAATCGAGGACTGGTGGGCCTCTGCTTGCGCGGCCTATGTGGTCACTTGGCCATGACTGGAGGAACTGATGAGCACATCGCGTGACGACGTGACCGCCGAGATCCACGGGTTCAGTGAGCCGGAGGCCATTCCGACTCCGTGGTCGGCTCCCGTTGAGGAGGTGATCGCGGCGGACACGTTTTGGCTGTCAACTGTCCGACCGGATGGCAGACCGCACGCGACACCGCTGATCGCTGTGTGGCACGGCGAGGCGATCTGGTTTGCCACTGGGCCCGATGAGAGCAAGGCGAAGAATCTCGCGGAGAACCCGTCGTGCGTTTTGACGACGGGGCGTAGTGACTTCGTCGATGGGGCCCTTGATGTGGTGCTTGAGGGGATGGCTGAGCAGGTGACGGTCGACGCCGCGCCTGAGCCGGTCGCTGCCGCGTTCGCGGCCAAGTACGGGACCGAGATCTGGGATTACGCGGTTCGCGAGGGTGCGTACATCCACCGGGCTGCTGGCGCGCGAGCGATTGTTTTCCGGGTGCGGCCCGTGCGCGGCCTGGGGTTTTCGCAAGGGCGATAGCTTCAGCCAGCCGACGTTGGCGCTTTCCGCGTTGGGCTCGGAACTTCAGGCGGAGATCGAGGCGAGGCTCGACGAGCTCGTTACCTCAGCTGAGATCGGGCTTCAGGTCGCGGTGCTGCACGAGGGTTGGCTGGCGGTCGACGCGGTTGCGGGTATCGCCGATCGGCGCACGGGGGAACCGGTCAGCTCCAGCACGCTGTTCTTCGCGACCTCGACGGGCAAGGGGGTGGCCTCGTCGTCGCGCATGTGCTCGTGGAGCGGGGTGAGCTCGCCTATGAGCAGCGTGTGGCGGATGTCTGGCCAGGGTTCAGCGCGCACGGCAAGGACGGCCTGACGCCGGGTGATGTCCTCGTCCACACCGCCGGCGTGCCCGGTCTCTGGCCACAGATCACGCCGGAGGATCTCTGCGACTGGGAGCGCGTCTGCGCGTTCATCGCCGGTCAGGAGCCATGGTGGACACCTGGTACGGAGACTGGCTACCACGCCCTGACGTGGGGGGTTCTGCTCGGCGAGCTGGCGCGTCGTGCGACGGGGCGCACACTCGCCCAGGTGTTACGTGACGAGGTCACAGCGCCGCTCGGGATCGCTGAGGAACCGCGCTTCGGCGTCCCGCCACAGCTTTTGAAACGTGTTGCCCGAGCCGGTCCGGAGGGCGCCACGCCCCCGCCACCAGACCACGGGTGGCGCAGCCCTCGACTCCAGCGGGCCATCTCGATCGCGTCCAACACCATCGGGGTGCGCATATGCCCAGCGACCCGCCAGCCGACGATCATCCGGGAGAACGCGTCGACGATGAAACACACGTATGCGACGCCGGCCCGCGTCGCCACGAACGTCAGATCGGTCACCCACAGCTCGTTAGGGCGGCTGGCGGTGAACTGGCGCTTGACGAGATCGGGATGCCGGCCCGCGCCCACATCAGGCCGTGTGGTCCTGACGCGCCGGGTTCGCAGCACACCGCAAATCCCGGCGCGGCGCATCAGCCGGGCCGTCTGGTCGCGGCCGACCTCGATCCCGGCCCGCCTGGCGGTCTTCCACAACTTCCTGGCGCCGTAGACCTGATAGTTGTCCTTCCACAGCCCCCCAGACGCGGCCCCAGCTCCTGATCGCGCCGCTCGCGCACCGATGGCGGACGGCTGCGCGCGGCGTCGTACGTGCTCTGGGCCACCTGCAACGTCTCGCAGATGGGCTCGACCCCGAGCCGGCGGCCCTCAACGACCGTGTCCTTGTTCTCGTCAATGAACCGGGTCATCTCCGCTGCTGGCGGTCGAGCTCCGCCCCGAAGAAAGTCGCCGCTCTCCGCAGAATCTCGTTCGCGCGGCGCAACTCCCGGTTCTCCTGCTCGAGCTCCTTGACCCGAGCCAACTCCGCCGTCGTGACCCCCGGCCGCACGCCCTCGTCGATATCAGCCTGCCGGACCCAGGTACGGACCGACTCCACCCCGTACCCGAGCTGCCGCGCGACCCGCTGCACCGTCCCCTGCGAACTCCCCCTCTCCGCCCGCAACGAACGGACCATCCTCACCGCCGCGGCCTTCTCCTCGACCGAATACCGCCGAGTCGTCGGCTTCCTGGATCCCTGATCTGATGACACGACTTCCTCCTTGTTTCCAAGGCCAGAAGTCTCCACGCAACCCAGCACGGTTCACTCGATGAAACACTGGCCAGGCTCGATTCGACCCGAGCAACCACTCACTACGAGCCGGCCGCGCGAGATCACTCCGCGGCCGTTTCGTTTCTCAGCCCGCCCCCGAGTTTTTCCGCGGGAAGTAGTTTAGGCTTGAGCGGCAGGGTTCGCGGGTGGTCTGCATCGTGCGGCTCTGCCGTGGTCGGGCTCGTCGGTTGGCACGATGGCGGGCGAGGCTGGTGGATGTCGCTGAGAGGTTCGCCCAGGACAATGTGGGAGGTCGAGATGGAGTGGATCGTGAGTCCTCGACGCTGGCGGTACGTCGCCGCGCTGGTCGTCGCTGTGAGTGTGTTTGGGCTGCCGGCGGTGTCGCGGGCGGCGACGGGGCCGACCCCGGTTCTTGATTGCGTGGCTTCCACCAATGGGGCATTCGTCGCCTATTTCGGCTATGTCGATCCGAGCAGCGCGTCGACCATCGCCGCCGGTGTCGACAACAGTGTCGTCCCGGGCATCACCTTTCAGGGCCAGCCGACGTACTTTGAGACCGGCACGTATCTGCGGGTGTTCTCGGTCGCGTTCGGTCCCGTGTTCAGCGAAGTCGCGTGGGATCTCAATGGCGTGGAGGCGCTGGCCACCGAGAGCTCGCCGGCCTGCGAGGACGCCGTCAGCGCGCCGGCCAGCGCGCGGACCCCGACGACGGCGACGCTCAACGGCGTCGTCACGCCCGACGGCGAACCGACCGCCTACATGTTCTCATGGGGCACGTCGACCGCCTACACACAGCAGAGCGCGCCGGTCACGGTGACCGGAAACTCGCCGCAGCTCGTCTCTGATCAGATCACCGGCCTTCAGCCCGGCACGACGTACCATTTCGTGCTGCAGGCCTCAAACGTCGACGACGGCGCCAGCACCGGAACCGACGAGACGTTCACGACCCCGATGGCGGCCATCGCGCCGGTCGACCTGTCGCTGACCAACACGGCATCCGCGGCGACCATCACCGCGGGGCAGGCGCTGACCTACACCCTGACGGCGACCGATTCTGACCCCAGCACGACGGCGACGGGCGTGAGGATCACCGACGCGCTGCCCGGCGGCCTGACCGCGACGAGCGCGACCGCCTCGCAGGGCAGCTGTAGCGGCTCGGTGACGGTCGTGTGCGCGCTGGGCCAGCTCGCGCCGGGCGCAAGCGCGACGGTGACCATCGCCGGCACGGCCCAAGGCACCGAGCCGCTGGTCAATACCGCCTCGGTCTCGGGCGACCAGCCCGACCCCGACACCGCCAACAACACCGCCACCGCCACCACGACGGTCGTCGCCGCGCCCGCGAGCCCCGGGACCACAATTCCCACCACGACCACCGGCAAGACGACCCTCGCGCTGAAGCTCCTCGGTCACCCCAGCGGCCGTGGCGGCCATGTCCGCGTCAGGATCGGCTGCCTCGGCAGCTCCGGCCGCTGCAACCTGCTGGCGACGCTGTCCACGCGCGAGATCCGCGCTCACGGCCAGGTGCAATCAGTCACTGCGGTCGTCCCCAGCGCGCACTCGGTGCTGATTTCGGTCGGCGCCGACCGCACTGAGCTCACCGCCGGCCAGCATCTCACGCTCACCGTCGCGCTCAACGCCACCGGCCGAATGCTGTTGAAGCGCTTCGGACGCCTCCCGGTCAACCTCCAGCTCGCGCTGACCGGCACCGGCGCGCACAACGAGACAATGACCAGGACGGTGACCGTGACGGCTCCGAGCGGCTGAGCTGAGCGGAGTGAGCGACGTGTCCGCCGTGCGTGGCGGCGGCAGACCTCGCCTCATGTTCTACTTCAGCACCGCCCCGGTTCCCATACGTGAGTCTGCCGTCGCCCAGCTTTCTGAGGTATTTGCGACTCTCTCGGCATCGATGTAGGTGAACCGGTGGTCACGGCTCGTGTGGCAGCTTGAGGGTGATCGGTCCGCAGGTGAGCATCACGAGCGCGAGTGCGGCCCGGGCGGTGTGGAAGCCGTAGGCGCGGCGGGTGATGAGGCGCACCTGGTTGTTGAGGGCTTCGGTGCGGCCTTGGTTGATGCCGAGGCGGATGGCGGCGAGGATCCCGGCGCGGTGACGGCGGATCGTCTGGGCGAGCCGGATGAAGGCCGGGAGGCGGCTGCGGGTTGCCTTGCTGATGAACCGGTCGATCAGAACGGTGACGTCCTCGAGCGTCAGCGACGGGAGGAAGATGCCGCGGAGCGCTTCTTTGAGCGTGTAGGCCCGCCAGACCTCGCCGCCGGCACGCTTGAGCCGCCGCAGCGTTGCGGCCTGGTCGTCGCTGAGGTTTTCTGGTGCTTTGAGCAGCGACCAGCGGGCGCCCTTGAACCGGCGGGCCGCGGTCTTGTCGCCGATGTCGCGGAGCTTGTTCTAGTAGTCGCGGCGGACCTCGTCGAGTGCGCGGTTGGCGAGCGCGACGACGTGATAGGGGTCGATCGCGATCGTGGCCTGGGGCGCGTGCTGGGCGGCGGCCTTGGCGTAGCCGGGCCCCATGTCGAGCGAGATCACCTCGATCGCGTGCGAGCGGCTGCGGCCGATCTCCTGAAAGAACCGGCCGGCGGTCTTGGCGTCGTTGCCTTCGTGGCCCCACACGATTTGGCCGCGGATGTGGTCGGCGACGAGCGTGAGGTAGTTGTGCTGGCGCTTCCAGCTGACCTCGTCGATTCCGATCTCATACAGGTTCTCGAGCCGGTCGGGATCGAGCTCGTCGGCCGTGACACGGCTGATGATCGGTCCGACGGTGTCCCAGTCGATCCGCACCAGCCGGCAGATCGTCGTCTTGTCGGCCTTGGTCGCCAGCCACGCGACGAGTGCCTCGAAGTCACGCGTGAACCCCGACCGGTGCCGGGCAAATGGCACGCCCTCGACCCTGACCCCGTGCTCAGGGCACTCCAAGCGCCGCAGCTGGGCGCAGAGCTCGAGCCGCCAGATACCGAGATCGAGATGACGCCAGACCGACTCGACCCGCTGCTGGTTGTGGCGGTGCGGGGTCGAGTAGCCACACAGCGGGCAGATCAGTCGGCGGCGGCGCAGCGCCACCCACACGACCACCCGATCGGCGTCGAACTGAACGCCGCGCACCCAGATCCCGCCCAGGCGCAGCAGGCGCGAGAATCCCGCGTTGACGCGCATCGTCGTCCTCCTGTTGAGCTGCTTGACCTTCGACAGCCAGCAGCTTGCCGCGCGAGGACGGCGGGCGCGTCCCTCGACAGTCATCGCGCCTCCAGCCCCATCCATGCCCAGTTTCGCCGGCATCCATGCCGGCGAGCGACACCCTCACGCAGCGCTCCTCCGTCCCGCAGAAGCAGCGATCAGCACGCGCCGCGACTTCAACGGCGCTGCTCAGACACCGAACAGGCTGCTCACGTGGCGATTCCCAGACCGCGGCAACCTACATCGATGCCGGGAGCCCCAGAAAAGCGTGATCGTGGGCACGAGCGGGTGCCTCGCCACCGCAAGGGCGATCGCTTCCACGCTCGGGGCGCAGAAATCGGGCGAGCGCCTTGGGCGACCACAGGATGGCCCGAGCCGCTCCTAGGCCGGCGATCCTGGCGAACGCTCTTTGCAGCCGCCGGCCATCCGGTCTTCGGGGCATCCGGCGGCGTGCTCGCCGACGAGCGCCTCGTCGCCGGAGCGGTGGCCATAGCACAGCGGGTGTTTTGGGCGAAAGCACTCGTCGTAGAGTCGCACCGACCTCCGCGCGCAGCCGCTTGCAAGTTCTGAGCCGAGACATCGGCTACAAGATCCGCAGGCAGACAGCCCGAACTCCGCTCTGCCCAAATCACCTTGCACGGCGGCGCGCTGCCTCGAACTCCTCGAAGGCTGCATGCGTCGCACCGATGTAGCGCACGCGCTGCGTCAGGCCGATTGGCGGATGCCCGGTGCTTAGACGCTGAGCAGGTAGTGACGATGCAAGCGTGGCTCGAGCATTCCAATGGATTGGGACCCGCGGACCAAAGATAGTGAGGTTGGTACTCCCAGATAGGGCCGCACACGGAGATAGGATGGCGGCCGCCCCATGGCTCCGCAGCCACTGTGCCTCGGCCTGACAACGCTCGTGGTCGTCCTCAATCAGCGCCTCGGGCGAGAACCCAGCCGCTACAGCGCGTTCAAAGGTGCCGTAGTCGACGACGGCTCCCACATCAATTTTCAACTGCCAGAGGCTGCTCACGTAGTGAGCAGCCTCTGCTTCAGTCGTCAGGTTCTCGTAACGCAGTAGCTCCGCCCATGGCGCTTCGGGAGGTTGTCCCGGGGCGCGTAGAACTTTGATGTGACGGCGGTCCCTCCCGCCGCGTCCGCTCCGCTTGGGAGCGTTCGTGGTGATCCCGCAAAGATCTAAGGAGGAACCGCCGTGAACAGCAACGTACCGGTCGCGCAGGCGACCCGTGATGAGGCCGTGCTCCCGGAGCGCGTGCAGGAGGCGCTGGGTCAGCTGGTCGGGGCAGCCAAGGAAGGACTGCTGGCGCTCAGCGTCGGGGTTGGGCTCGGCGTCCTGAGCGAATTGATGGAAGAGGAAGTCGATGACGTCGTTGGTCCCAAGGGCAAGTGGAACCCGGACCGGACCGCTGTCCGGCATGGCCATGAGGCCGGCGAGGTCACGCTTGGAGGTCGTCGCGTCGAGGTCCAGCGCCCTCGGATCAGGACGGCGGACGGCGATGGCGAGGTGCCGCTGAGCACCTATCTGCACTTCGCTGACCGCGACCCGCTCGCGAGGGTGGTGCTGGAGCGGATGCTCGCCGGCGTGTCGACCCGCCGGTACCGGCGTACGCAGGAGCCGGTCGGCGAGGCGGTCGAGACTCGGGCGCGGTCGACGTCGAAGTCGGCGGTCTCGCGGACGTTCGTGGAGCGCACCCGCGAGGCGCTCGGCGAGCTGATGGCCCGCCAGCTGGGCGATCTGCGCCTGGCGGTGATGATGCTCGACGGACTGGAGCTCAAGGGCCGGATGATGATCGTCGCGCTCGGGATCACCACGCAGGGCGTCAAGATCCCGCTCGGGCTCTGGGAAGGATCGACTGAGAACGCGACCGTCGCGACCGCTCTGCTCTCTGATCTGGTCGAGCGCGGCCTGGATCCCGAGCAGGGCATGCTGTTCGTCCTGGACGGCTCCAAAGCGCTCAGGAAGGCCGTCCGGTCGGTGTTCGGCGAGGTCCCCGTCCAGCGCTGCCTATGGCACAGTGTGTCCAGAGCGTGGGCACCTCATGTCTGGGAGGTGATGGCGGCATGAGCTGATCTGCGCGCAAGCTTGCGTTCGCCAGCCGGTGGGAGTCCGGCCCCGGTAAGTGTCAGGACGCCGGGTAGCAGACTGGCGGCGTCGGGGGGAAACGCCTGGCGTCGAAGCCCAGTGTCGAGAGCCCCTTTGGGGGGAGCAAATGATTCGGTCCGTAACTTCAAGTGAATCCTGCCGCCTCGTGATAGCAGCCCGCAAGGGACCAAGGAGGAGCCGAGCCGCGTGTGTCACGGCGAAGGCCGATGGACGGCGTGAAGAGCCTGGATTGCAGCGCCCAAGAACCTCTCGGGGTATGGGGAGCGGAACGATCAGAAGGTGGACGCAGGAACTGGAGAAGCCCTCCCCGGCCCGCTCGTTGCGATCGGGCGGAGCGAGACGGCGTATAAGCGGTGAGCCCCGCGAAGTCGCCGGTCGGCCGGAAGGGTGGCGGAGGGGGCCGTACTACCGCTTGAGGGCGCGCGACAACATAACGTCGCCCGAGGGAAGGGTCCCTGCGACATCGACGCTTGCACGAGGAGGCGGACTGGCGAATGCCCATCGTGGCTAACGACGCCCCAGA
>CAWKFP010000004.1:0-27741 GCA_963849085.1 uncultured Solirubrobacteraceae bacterium
GCGAACGTCGTGATCACGAGCGGCGTCACGATCGGCCGCCGCTCGGTGATCGGGGCCAACTCGGTGGTGACGACCGACATCCCGCCGTTCTCGATCGCCGCCGGCGCCCCCGCCCGGGTTCTCAGGTCGATCCGGCCCGCTCATGAGCGGCCCGGCCCCCGCGACGCCGCCCCCGGTTGACGGTGCGCGCCGGCGCCCTGTCGCGCGGCACGCTCCGGGGGAGGATGTCTGAATAAAGCCCGCATAGAGGAGTAAATCTCGATCCCCTCCTCGGGGCTCGCCGCCGCGCGCGACGGTGGCCCGCGCCGGTCGCGCGGACCGGGCCCGCCCGGCACGCGGACCCGGACCCGGACCCGGCCCGCGCCGGTCGCCCGGACCGGGCCCGCCCGGCGCGCGGACCCGGACCCGGACCCGGACCCGGCCGGCCGCTGCCGGTCAGACCTGACCGTGCGCGCCAGCGTCGTGCTGTGGCGCGCGGAGTCCCAGCGTTGCGACGGTCAGCTTCAGCGTCTTGACCTTGTGGCTCTTGACCTTGGACCTCAGGCTCGCGCTCTCGAGTCGGGGCCAGGCCGATCTTGACCGTGACGCCGGCGGTCGCGCTCCGCGCAGCACGACGACGAGCTGGCCGTGGGACAGGGTCAGGGACTTGACCTTTCCGCCGCTGACCGTCACGCCGGTGACCGTCGCGTGATGCTTGTCGACGACGTGGGTGACGAAGCTCAGGCCGGACGGCGCCTTGACCGTGAACGAGCTCAGCTTGGCCGCGTACTTGCCCGCGGTCAGCGTGAAGCGCATCGTCGGCTTGCCGGTCGACACGCCAGCCGATCGCCACCGAGGACAAGAGGACAGCAGAGCCGCCTTGTGGGTCGTGATGCCGGGCGTGACCGGCTTGGTCGCCGCGTGGCATCCGGCGATCGTGAACGGCGCGCTCGGGCTGGCGGTCAGATCGCCGTTCTGGGGAACCAGCGATGCCGTGATCGTTCCTGAGGGCGGGGCGCAGATCGAGTCGAACAGCCGTTCGGCGCCGCCGGAGAGCGTGGCGTCGAGTGCCGTCAGCGGGAAGTCCAGGGATCCCGGTGAACGTCGTCGTGTCGGTCGTCACGTCGTAGTTGCCGTTGAGCGTCAGGCCGAACGGCGGGGGGATGACGAGGGTGATCCCCGGCGAGGGCCCGGCCGAGGTGTAGTAGGCCGTGCCGGTCAGGGTGTGAGGATGTGTCGCAGCGGGTTGCTGGCGCTCACCGTGCCGACCGGCTTGCACGTCCCCGAGCTGACGTCCGCGCACTGGATCCCGCCGTTGACCACCAACATAGCGGCTGAGGACCGAGGACGCTCGGGGGGAAGGTCGACTTCAGCGACCGGGAGGTGGCCTCGGTCGCAGGTCTCGGTGACGTCGGTGGAAACCTGGACGTTGTCGTCACCGGCGTCCTGCGTGGCCTGGACGCTGATCGCCGGCGCGTAGGCCAGTGACGAGCAGCCCGTGACCGTCAGCGGAGCCGTCGTCGACACCGCGGTAGGGTCGGCGTGGTGCGGGTCGGCGGTGAGGCGCCCCAGACGGTCGCCGGCGTCGCCGGGCAGCTGTCGGGGAAGCGCAGCCCGTCGAAGGTGCTCGTCAGGGCGTGGACCGCGATCTTGGCGGTCACCCCGAGCAGCGTGTACGTGTCGGGAAGATCGGTGAAGGCGATGGGGAGACCGACGCCGTCGGGGTCGGTCGTTGGGCGCAGGGTGATCGCGGCCGGGCTGCCGAGGGGCTGGCCGAGCAGCAGAAGCTGCAATCCCGCGATGTCCGAGGGGCTTGGCGGGGCGACGAGGTGAAACGTCGTCGGCAACGGCAGCGCGAGAGCTTCGGCGCGCTGTTCAGGCTGGCGGTGACGGTGCCGCTTCCGACCTGGCAGGCGCTGTTGGGCTTCGGGGTCGTCGGGCGAGCGGCGGCGTCGAAGGCGGCGTTGGCCAGCAGTCCCGGGGGCAGTTGAATAGTGAGGTCCTTGACGGTGTCGTTCGCCGTCGGGGCGAAGGCCAGGCTGAGCCTCAAGGTCTCGTCGTCGAGCCCGCGGCCGTGCCGGCGCTCTGGTTGAGGGTCAGCGACGGCGTGATCGTGGCCGAGGCGGCGGCGGGGGCGAGCGCCGCGACGGTGGGCTGGCCAGCGTCAGGGCGACGGAGCGCGGCACGTGCGCCGCGGCCGGCGCCGGCCGAGCGAGGCGACTCCAGGAAACGGGAGATCAACTGCGGGTTCATCGATTCCTCCTCCGTGTTGACGGGGAATCGTATCAATACTCGGTTTTTCGGCCTATCGGCCGAAAAAGCCGCTCGCGAGTCTGATGACGATGCCCTCAATGATGTTCGCCGCCCGTTCGGCGGCATCGATCGCTGCTTCCAGGCGCTCGAAATGTCCTTCCAACGGATCACGACCATGGGTGGATCCCACCGTGGAACAGCGATGCTACCGCTTCCCGGTGATCCGATCCCCTCGTTTTCCAGCCGATTGACCTCGACGGTATAGCGCGAGATGCGTGGAAGCCGCGGAGATGGGGGATCGCCTCGGCGATCTGGCTCGTCGCGTCACGCAGGACCCGCGCGAGTCGAATGGCCTGATCCATCGGCGCCTCGATCTTGTACAGCCCGAGATAGTCCGCCACCTCCTCGGTGTAGTCGACGATGTCGTCGAGCGAGGAGGCGAGCGCGAGGATGTCCTCGCGGTCGATCGGGGTGACGAACGTGTGGTTGAGGCGGTCGATGATGTCGTGGGTGATCCGATCGCCCTCGTGCTCGAGGTCGAGGATCTCCGTCGCAAGCTGCTTGTTGTCGGGATAGTCGGTCAGCAGCTCGTACAGGAGCGCGGCGGCGCGGAGCATGTTCTGCCCCGCCTCTTCGAACAGCTCGAAGTAGATTCGGTCCCGTGACGCGAAGGCCTGGGTGAAACGCGGCATCTCGCCAGGATGCTAGGGCTTTACGATGATCGGTGGCGGCCCTGGTGTGACCGGCGGCCCGATCGGCGGCACACGGTCGGCCCCGGCGGGCGGAGCCGACCGTCCCGCGCCGGCTTCTACAGCTGCGCCCGGAAGCGCGCCAGCTGCTCGTCGTCGATCGAGTAACAGTGCTGGGGCGCCGGGAATGCCCGGCCGCGAACATCGGCGGCATACTCCGCCACGCCCGCCACCATGTGGGACCGGACGTCGCCGTAGCGCTTGGCGAACCGCGCGACGTGGCCGTCATAGATGCCGAGCAGGTCATGGAAGACCAGCACTTGGCCGTCGGTCGCGGGGCCGGCGCCGATGCCGATCACCGGGATCTCCAGCCGCTCCATCATCGCCTCGGCCACCGCCGCCGGGATCGCCTCCAGAACGACCGAGAAGCAGCCCGCACGCTCGAGCGCGATCGCATCCCGGGCGACCGTCAGCGCCTGCTCGGCGCTGCGTCCCTGAGCCCGATAGCCGCCGAGTGCCGTCGCCGTCTGGGGGGTCAGGCCGACGTGGCCCATGACCGGAATCCCGGCCTCGACGATCGCCCGTGCGCGCTGGACGCTCGTGCCGCCGCGTTCGAGCTGACGGCGTCGCAGCCGGCCTCCTTGACGAAGCGCTGGGCGATGGCGATCGCCTGCTCGTCGGAGATCTCATCGGAGCCGAACGGCAGGTCGCCGACGAGCAGCGGGGTCCGCAGCCCGCGCCGTACGGCGGAGGCGAGCATCAGCATCTCGTCGGTCGAGACCGCGACCGTCGAGGGATAGCCGAGCACCGTCATCGCTCCTGAATCGCCGACGAGGACGATGTCGACGCCGGCCTCCTGGGCGACCTGGGCCGATGGATAGTCATACGCCGTGACCATCACGATCGGCTCGCCGAGCCGCTTCTTCTCCGCCAGGCGGGGAAGGGTCATCGGCAGGGGCTCGTCGAGGCTGTGGGGGACGGGGGTCCTGGGGGTTGCTGACATGGCTCATTGGCTCCTTGGCTGGTTGGCGCTCTGCTAACGCAGGGTCGCCACCTCGTGGTTGACGTCCGCGGCGCCCGCTCGGGCGGCGCGGATCGGCAGGTTGTCGATCAAGCGGGTGCGGCCCAGGCGGGCCGCGATGACGGCCAGCACGTCGCCGTCGATGCGGGTCACGGGCTCCATCGTCTCGCCGTCGACGAGCTCCAGATACTCGAGCTCGATGACGGCCGGGTCGAGCTCGGCGATCCCGGCGCGGACCGCGGCGGCGGCGGTCTCGCCGGACGCGACCGCGGCGCCGACGGCGGCCAGGGCGCAATGCAGGGACGGCGCCAGCTCGCGCTCCGCGGGCGAGAGCAGGGTGTTGCGGCTGGAGAGCGCGAGGCCGTCGGCGTCACGCACCGTCGGGCAGACCTCGATCGCGACCGGGATGTCGAGGTCACGGACCATGCGCTTGATGACCGCCACCTGCTGGGCGTCCTTCTGTCCGAAGTACGCGACGTCGGGCGCGACCATGTTGAGCAGCTTCGCGACGACGGTGGCGACGCCGTCGAAGTGCGACCGGCCACGGCTGGCGCCCTCGAGCCGATCGGTGATCTCGCCGACCGCGACGGTCGTGGCGAACCCCGGCGGATAGACCTCCGCCGGACTGGGCGCGAACAGCACGTCGACGCCGAGCGCGAGCGCCCGCGCCGCGTCCTCGCGCTCCGTGCGCGGGTAGACGTCGAGATCGCGGGCGTCGTTGAACTGACGCGGGTTGACGAACAGCGAGACGACGACGACGTCGCACTCGGCCCGGGCGCGGCGGATGAGCGACAGATGGCCCTCGTGGAAGGCGCCCATCGTCGGGACGAGGCCGATCCGCCGGCCGGCCCGGCGTGGCCGGGCGAGGCCGGCGCGCAGTTCGGCGACGGTGCGGACCGTCCTCATGCCGTCACCGCCGCGAGCGAGCGCGTCGCGGTCACGAGCGCCTCGAACAGGGCCGACAACTCCGGGGCGCGCTCGACGATCGCCTCGCGCTGGCGCTGGATCGTCGCTTCGTCGCCCCGGGCGACCGGCCCGGTCAGGGCGCGCTCGGGTCCGAGCGCCGCCCAGTTCTCGACCGTGGCGCGGACGAGCGGAACGAGGTGTCCGCGCTCCAGGCCGGCCTCGGCGGCGAGGCGCTCGGCGGCCGCCTCGATCGTGACGAGGAAGTTGGAGGCCATGCTGGCGGCGGCGTGGTAGACGGCCCGGTCGGCGGGCGCGATCTCGATCGGCGCCAGCCCGAGCACGCGGGCGATGGCGACCGCGACCGCGAGCGCGTGGGGGGTGGCCCCCGCCACGGCGGCCCCGGCTCCGGCGAACGGCGTCGGCTTCGACGTCCCGTCCGCGACGACGGTCATCAGGGGGTGCATCGAGAACGCCTCGTGCCCGGCCAGGACCTCCAGCCCGGTCGCTCCCGAGCAGTGGCCGACCGGCGCGTCGGCCGTCACGCGCGCCGCGGCGGTGGCGATCTCGCCGTCGGGAACGCAGAGCAGCACCGCGTCGAGCGCGCCGGGGGCGATCGACTCATCCCGGGACAGCGGGCCGTCGACGGCGACGCCGGCAGCGGTCAACGCGGCCGCCAGCGCGCGTCCGAGACGGCCCCCGCCGACGATCGCCACCTGACGAGGCGGCGCGGACGCGGGGGCGGGTGTGAGAGGGGGGTTCCGGTCCAGTTCTCTCATGAGAGATACCGGTCGGTGCTGGTGCTGGTGCTGGAAACGTGAGGTCGGCAGGTCCGCTTCGATGAAGATCCGATAGCGGCCTGCTTGCAAAGTCTACCCTGTCTGGCAAGCACTCTACGATTTGTTTCCGTGACAAGCGCCACAGACCGGCGGGAGTTGCTGAAGGCCGTCTATGAGCAGGCCCGCGGCTGCGTGCGCTGCCCACTGCACCAGACGCGAACGACCGTCGTCTTCGGCGCCGGAAACGCCGACGCCGACCTGATGTTCATCGGCGAGGCGCCCGGGGCCAACGAGGACAGGCTCGGACTGCCGTTCGTCGGACAGGCCGGCAAGTTGCTGGACAAGCTGCTCGTCGAGATCGGCCTCGAACGCGACGAGGTGTTCATCGCCAACACGGTCAAGTGCCGTCCGCCGAACAATCGTGACCCGCATCCCCATGAGATCGATGCCTGCAACGAGTATCTGCGCCGCCAGGTGGAGCTGATCGAGCCGACCGTCATCTGCACGCTCGGCAACTTCGCCACGAAGCTGCTGCGCGCCGATCCGACCGGGATCTCCAAGCTCCACGGCCAGGAGGAGGTCCATGTCATCGGCGCGCGGGCGATCCGCCTGTATCCGCTGTATCACCCGGCGGCCGCCCTCTACACCCCGTCGACGCTTGACACGCTGCGCGCCGACTTCCATCGCATCCCGCAGCTGCTGGCGCTCGGCGCGCCCCCCAGCCCGAGGGGAGCGATCCCGCCGCGGGCGACGCCGGCGAGCACGGCGACGAGCCCGACGGCGTCCCGGAACCGGAATCGGCCGGCCAAACCGGGCCCTCACAGGATTCCGGCGGCCCGGAGGGTGTGTCCCCGGCCGGCCCGGTCGACGCCCAGCTCGGCCTCTTCTAGTCGTCCTCGGAATGGTGTGTCGAGTAACCGTTGATATCCAACGGTGGATTGCGCCACCCTTGGGCGAGCGGGCATCCGGCCTCGCCAACCGGGCCGCGCCGCGTGGACGCGGTCAGGGCCCGTCCGGGATGAGAAGGTCAGACCGGCTCGGCGACCCGGCGTAACGCGCCGGGGTGCGACGTCCCGGTGTCGTCGGGGGGCGAGGGGAGCGGGGGATCGCGCCGCAGCGCGAAGGCGAAGGCGAGCACCGCACCCGCCGCCTGCACGCCGAGCACGACGGCCGCGAATCCCGCCGGCCGGCGTGAGGCGTTGAGCAGCAGGAACGGCTCGGCGACCGCCACCGCGGCGATCGCGACCAGGAACCACGTCCGCTTGAGCGCGAGCATGTACTGGATCGCCAGGTACGTGGCGGCGAGCACGGCGAACGCCAGCCCGAGCACGATCAGCGAGTCGGCCGCCTTCAGGCGATTGGCGCCGAACGCGGCCTTGAGCAGCAGATGGGACTCGAAGCCGAAGATGAGCAGCACCGGCACGGCGCAGACCGCGACGATTCCGAGCGCGCGGAACAGGATCGGACGGGTGTCCTCGCCCGCCGACCGCCGCCGTGACACCTCAGGGACGAGATAGAAGCCGGCGCCCATCGCCACCCAGATGAGCACCTTGGCGGCGACGGCGGTCGCGCCGTAGGAGCTGGCGACGCTCGTCGAGAAGCGGTGCTTGGCGGCGATGATGTCGATGTTCTGCAGCACCGCGACGATGATCAGACCGGCGACCGGCGCCCACGCCCGGGTCAGATGCGTCCACAGGCTCAGCGCCCCCCGGCGGTCGCCGCTCTCACCGCGACGCTCGGCTCGCCCGCTGTGTCGGCGTCGACCGCGCGGACATGGGCGCGCAGCCGACGGGCGCAGAACAGCCCCATCGCGATGAACGACAGCGGCGTCCCGAGGAAGGCGCCGGTCACGCCCAGGCCGATCCCGGCGAGCGCCGCGCCCATGATCAGCCGGGTGCCCTGCTCGCCCATCAGGCTCAGGCCGACGCCGCGGTAATCGCCGACGGCCTGCAGCACGCCGCGGAGGATCGAGAGCTCCAGCCACAGCGCGGCCGCGGGGAGTCCGAGCGCCGCGCCCCACTCATCGTGCTTGACCCCCACGAGGCTGGCGATCGGCGCCCGCAGCAGCACCGAGACGACGGTGACCGCGACGAATACGAACGCCATCGTGCGCGTCCAGCGCTTGACGGTCACCACCAGGCCCGCGCCGACGCCGAGATGGCCGAGGACGCCCTCGCGCGCGGTCGCCACCTGCAGGGCCTGCCCGACGACCGACAGGATCAGGAAGTAGCTGACGAGCGCGGCGAGCGAGCCGTAGTCGCTGAGCAGCCGCGCGAACACGACGGTCGAGCCGAGCGCGATGACGTTGTTGGCGATCATCGAGCCGGCGAGTCCGGCCGCCTTGGCCGTCTCCGATCCGCTCAGCGCGGCCAGCGACACCCGCCCGCCCGACAATCGGTCGACGATCACCGCAAGGCGCCCCACGGCGTCCTGCTTCGGGGGGGTGGCCATGACGATCTCGACGGTAGCGAACGGGCGGGCCGTCTCGGCCGGCGGGTCTACGATGTGCGGCGTGGAGGGGCGGTTTGCATCCGAGAACGCCGACGAGACCGAGGCGCTCGGCGCCGCGCTGGCGGCGGAGCTCGCGCCGGGCGACGTCGTGCTGATCGACGGCGAGCTCGGCGCCGGCAAGACGACCTTCGTGCGCGGCGCCTGCCGTCGGCTCGGCGTGACCGCGCCGGTGACGAGCCCGACGTTCACGATCGGCCACCTCTATCGCGCCGGCGGGCGCGGATCGGCCGTCGCCCACCTCGATCTCTACCGTCTCTCCTCGCTGGGCGACGAGGATCCGGATCTGCTCGCCGACTATCTCGGGCCCGACACGATCGCCTTCGTCGAATGGGCGCGCGACGAGGCGCCGGCGCTGGCCGGCTACGCCCGGATCGCCGCCCGGGTGCGGCTGGCCCACGCCGGCGGCGAGCGTCGGCTCGTCGACGTCAGCCCGTGCTGATCCTCGGCTTCGACACCGCCACGCGCGCGACGACCGTGGCGCTGCTTGACACGGCGGACGGCGCGCTGCTCGAGCGCCGAGACGATCCCCCGGCCGGCGCCCGGCCGCGTCACACGACGCTGCTGATGCCGTTGATCGCCGAGGTGATGGCCGCGCGGGCCTGCCGCTGGGAGGACGTCGACCGGATCGCGGTCGGGCTGGGGCCGGGGACGTTCACCGGCCTGAGGATCGGCGTCGCCACGGCGCGCGCCCTGGCCGGGGCGCGGGGGATCGAGCTCGTCGGCGTCTCGACGCTCGCCTCGGTCGCCGCCGCGGCCGCCGGCGCGGCGACGGCCGGCGAGGGGGTCCTCGCCGTCCTCGACGCCCGCCGCCGTGAGGTCTTCGCCGCCGCCTGGGCCGGGTCGCCGGCAGCCGGCGACGGCGGCCCCGCGCCGCTGCTGGAGCCCCGCGCGGTCGCCCCTGACGTCCTGTCCGAGCTCCTGGCGGCGGGCGGTCGCGCCTGGCTGGCCGTGGGGGACGGGGCGGTAGAATTCAGACCGGTCCTAGACCGCTCGGGAGTCCGAATCCCCGAGGACGACTCACCGTTGCACCGGGTCAGCGCCGTCGAGCATTGCCGGCTGGCGCAGGGGCTGCGTCCAGAGTCCCCCGGGGAGGTGCATCCGCACTATCTGCGCCTACCGGATGCCGAGCTGGCGCTTCGAGCCCCCCGCCTGCCATGACCTCCGACACCATCACGATCCGCTCGCTCGGCTTCAGCGACCTCCCCCAGGTGATCGCGATCGAGCGGCGGGCGTTCACCACGCCCTGGTCGCTGGCGATGTTCGTACTGGAGCTGTCCAAGCCGTCCGGGCTGTGCCTGGCGGCCGTCGACGGCGACGGGGTGTTGATCGGCTACGCCGTCTGCGCGCGCTATGACACCGTCTGGCATCTGATGAACATCGCCGTCGACCCGTCGCTGCGCCGCCGCGGCGTGGCGCGCGCGCTGCTGATGGCGATGATCGAGCGTGCCGGGCCCGATTGCCAGTACACGCTCGAGGTCCGCACCTCCAACGCGGGTGCGATCGCGCTCTACGAGGAGTTCGACTTCCGCTCGGCCGGGACGCGGCCCCGCTACTACCGTGACAACGGGGAGGACGCCGTCATCATGTGGCGCACGACCGAGACCGTCTCGGCGTCCGGCGCGGCCGGATGATCCTCGCGCTGGAGACGAGCTGCGACGACACCTGCGCCGCCGTGATCAGCGCCGACGGCGCGATCGCCGCCAACGTCATCTCGTCGCAGGGCATTCACGACCGCTACGGCGGGGTCGTCCCGGAGATCGCCTCCCGTCACCATCTCGAGCTGATCGACGCCGCGGTTGGCGCCGCCCTGCACGAGGCCGGCACCCGCCTGCCTGACATCACGCTGGTGGCGGTCACCCGCGGCCCCGGGCTCGTCGCCGCGCTGCTCGTCGGCCTCGCCACCGCCAAGGCGCTCGCGGCGGCCTACGAGCTGCCGCTCGCCGCCGTCGACCACCTCCACGGACACGTCGCCGCCGGGTTCCTCGGCGACGATCCGTTCGAGCCGCCGTTCGTCGCGCTGATCGCCAGCGGCGGCCACACCTTCCTGGCGCGGGTGGAGGATCACGGGCCGGACTACACCGTCCTCGGCCAGACGCTCGACGACGCCGCCGGCGAGGCCTTCGACAAGGGCGCGCGGCTGCTCGGCCTCGGCTATCCGGGCGGCGCGGCGCTCGAGCGCCTGGCCCGGGACGGCGATCCCGAGGCCTATGACTTCCCGACGGCCGCCCGCCTGCGCGGCCTGGACTTGTCCTTCGCCGGCCTGAAGACGGCGCTCCTGTATCGCGTGCGTGACCTCGGCCCGATCGAGAGCGAGCGCCGGCGCGCCGACCTCGCCGCGTCCTATCAGCGCGCGATCGTCGAGTCGCTGGCCATCCGGGCGCAGCGCGCTCTGACCCAGACCGGCCTGGACCGGCTGGCCATCGGCGGCGGGGTGGCGGCCAACGGGCCGCTGCGCGAGCGGCTCGCCGGGCTCGGCGTGACGCTCTCGATCCCGCCCCGCGAGCTGTGCACCGACAACGCGGCGATGATCGCCAGCGCCGCCCGCTATGTGACCCCGCGGCAATTTCCGGACTATCTCGGGCTCGACGTCTACGCCACCGGCGAGCGGGCCGCGGCGTGAACAGCCGGAAAGTGGTGCTCTATAGCCGGCCAGGGTGTTGCCTCTGCGATGACGCGCGCGCCGTGGTGCTCGGCGTGCGCCGGGATCACCCCTTCGACTTCGCCGAGCGCGACATCGACGGCGACGATCGGCTGCTGCGCGCCTACCTCGAGCGGATCCCGGTCGTCAGCATCGACGGGGCCGACGCGTTCGAGCTGTTCGTCGACGAGGCAGAGCTGCGTCGGCGTCTTGTCTAGAGTTCGGGCAAGATGATCGACACGGTGGGCCGTGGTACTGAACCGGCAGCTCCGAGCCCCGACAAGTCAGGCGAGAAACTGTCGCTCGGCGTCGCCGCTCGCCTGTCGCGCTACCTGCAGGTGCTGACGCAGGCGCGGAAGATCGGCAAGGAGACGATCTCCTCGCAGGAGCTCGCCGACTACACCCACGTCAACTCGACGCAGATCCGGCGGGACCTGTCGGGCTTCGGCAAGTTCGGCAAGCGCGGCGTCGGCTACAACGTCGAGTCGCTGGTCAGCCAGATCCGCAAGATCCTGCGGACCGCCGGCCAGCACAACATCGCGCTGTTCGGCGCCGGCCATCTCGGCACGGCGATCGCGACGTCCGACATCTTCGCCGACCACGGCTTCCGGGTCGTGGCGATCTTCGATGTCGATCAGGCGCGGGTCGGCACGCAGATCGGCACACTGGCCGTTCGTCACAACTCCGAGCTGCGCGACGTCGTCGAGGAGCAGGACATCGTCGTCGCCGTGCTGGCCGTGCCCTCGGCCGCCGCGCAGGAGCTCTCCCACCAGCTGGTCGACGCCGGCGTCAAGATCATCTTCAACTACTCCGATGCCCTGCTCCAGGTTCCGCCGGAGGTCACCGTTCACACGTCGAGCCCCGCCGTCGATCTGCTGTACGCGCTGTACTTCTATCTGACCTAGCACCCAACGTCGTGGAGCTTGACTTCGACATCGCCCGCGCGGCCTTCGACGCCTCGACGGACTTCACCGTCGGGCTCGAGGAGGAGTTCGCGCTGCTCGACCCCGGCCGGCTCGATCTGACCGCCCGCTTCGAGGAGCTGCGCGCCGCTGCCGCCAACGACGAGCTGCTGGCCGAGTCGGTGGCCGGTGAGCTCATCTCCTCTGAGATCGAGATCCGGTCGGGCCGCGGCGAGGACCTGGTGGCGGCGCGCACCGCCCAGCGTGACCTGCGCCGGCGCCTGTTCGCATGTGCGGCCGAGCAGCGCCTGGAGCTCGGCGCCACGGGGACGCACCCGTGGTCTGACTATCGCGAGCAGCGGATCATCCAGACCGACCACTATCGGCGCGTCGAGGACGGGCTGCAGTACGTCGCCCGGCGCAACAACACCTTCTCGCTGCACGTCCACGTCGGGGTTCGCGGCGCCGACCGGGCGATCGCCGTGTGCGACCGGCTGCGCCCGGTGCTCCCGGTGCTGTTGGCGATCTCGGCGAGCTCGCCGTTCCTGGACGGTCTGGACTCCGGGCTGCACAGCGCGCGCACGCAGATCTTCACCAAGAGCTTTCCGCGGTGCGGCGTCCCGGACGCGTTCGGTTCCTGGGACGCGTTCGCCGACTACATCGGGCTGCTCGTCGACACCCGCTCGATCGTCGAGTACACGCAGGTGTGGTGGTCGATCCGCCCGCATTTCTCGTTCGGCACGGTCGAGGTGCGGATCTGCGACGCCCAGTCGACCGCGGCCGAATCCGACGCCCTCGCCGGGCTCATCGTGGCGTGCGTCGCCCAGGCCGCGCGCGACGTCGACGACGGGGTGCCCCACATCGACCTGCCGCACCGCCTGATCGAAGAGAACGTGTGGCGCGCGCTGCGCTTCGGGCTCGACGGCGAACTGCTGGACCTCGCCCGCCGCGAGGCCTATCCCGCGGCCGCCGCGCCGGAGCGCCTGCTGGCCTGGACCGCGCCGGTCCGCTCCGAGCTCGGCATCGAGATCTCGCTCCCGTCGCTCAACGGCGCCCAGCGCCAGAAGCGCATGCTCCAGTCCGGGATGACCCTGCCCGAGGTCTATGCCGCGGTCCAGGCTCAGACCCGCGAGACGTACTCCGGCGTCCTGGAGACGCCGCACCGATGACCGACACCGTCCATCCAAGGGGGAGACGCACGACATGAGCGCCGACCAGCCGGCTTCCGAAGAGGAGCTCCGCGCCGCCTACGAGGCCGAGATCAAGCGGATCCGCGTCGAGCAGATCGTGCTCGAGCAGGTCGTCTCGTTGATCAACTTCGGGATGCGACGGACCGGGCTGTCGCCCGGGACCGAGGACGAGCGTGACGTCGAGCAGGTGCGGATTGCGATCGAGGGCGTCCGCGCCCTGACGCCGCTCGTCGAGCAGATCGCCCCCGAGCAGGCCGGCCCGATCCGGGACGCGCTCTCCCAGCTACAGCTCGCCTTCGTGCGCCTCGGCGGTGCGACGACCGGGGCGACCGGCGCGGATTCCACCGCCGCCGGCGGGCCAGGCGTGACCCCGCCCTCGCCGGCCTCGCCGCCGGCCTCGCCGCCGCCGGTGCCGGGCGGCGCCGGCGACCCGAGCGCTCCGTCCGAGGCCGGTGAGCCCGTCAAACCGGGTGAGCCGGGACCGGCGCAGCGCAGCGGGCGCCTCTGGGTGCCCGGGCAGTAACCGGCTGCGATAACGGCGGCGCGATGACGACGTCACGCCGCCGTGCGCGGTAGACTGCGCCGGCTTGCCATCAGGGCCTCCGCAGAAGCACGCGGCGGCCCTTTCGCCGTTGTGATCGCGCTTGCGCGCGCCTCAAACCAAGAGTTTCTGCGGAGGACTTTTTCTTGACTAGCTTTCTGACGCATCACGGCGTCGTGGTCGCGCTGGTGTGCGCCGCCGCCGCCATTGTCTACGGGGGTGTCACGTCACGCTCACTGCTCGCGCTGTCGCCGGGCAACGAGCGCATGCGGGCCATCTCGGCGGCGGTCCAGGAGGGCGCGTCGGCCTATCTCAACCGCCAGTACACGGTGATCGGCGGGGTGGGCGTCGTGCTGTTCATCGTCCTGATCCCGCTCCAGAACATCCGGGTGGCGATCGGCTTCCTGATCGGCGGCCTGCTCTCGGCCTCGGCCGGATATATCGGCATGAATGTCTCGGTGCGCGCCAACGCGCGGGTGGCCGAAGCGGCCCGCAGCGGCGTCTCCAAGGCGCTGGATGTCGCGTTCCGTGGCGGCGCGGTCACCGGCATGCTCGTCGTCGGCCTCGCCCTGATCGGCGTCTCCGGCTACTACGGGGTGCTGACCGCGATCGCCGGCGAGAGCCAGCGCAACGCGGTCGACGCCCTCATCGGGCTCGGCTTCGGCGGCTCGCTCATCTCGGTCTTCGCCCGGCTCGGCGGCGGCATCTTCACCAAGGGCGCCGACGTCGGCGCCGATCTCGTCGGCAAGATCGAGGCCGGCATTCCTGAGGACGATCCGCGCAACCCCGCGGTGATCGCCGACAACGTCGGCGACAACGTCGGCGACTGCGCCGGCATGGCGGCGGACCTGTTCGAGACATACGCGGTGACCGCGGTCGCGGTCATGCTGCTCGGGGTCCTGACCTTCCACCAGTCGACGGCCGTCGCGCTGTATCCGCTCGTCCTCGGCGGCGTCTCGATCATCGCCTCGATCATCGGCACGTTCGCCGTGAAGTCGAAGTCCGGCAACGTCGAGCGCGCGCTCTATCAGGGACTCGGCGTCTCGGGCGTGCTCGCCGCGCTCATCTTCATCCCGGTCACCCGCTGGCTGATGAACGGCATCACCATCAAGGGCGCGGCCGCCGGTCCGCACTGGTGGCGGTTCTATCTCTGCTCGCTGATCGGCCTCGGGGTCACCGCGCTGCTGTTCTTCATCACCGACTACTACACCTCGACCCGCTTCTCGCCGGTCAAGAACACCGCCCGCGCCTCGGAGACCGGCCACGCCACGAACATCATCCAGGGGCTCGCCTCCGGCTATCAGGCGACCGCCGCTCCGGCGATCGTCATCGCGCTCGGCATCTTCGGCGCCTGGAAGCTCGGCGAGGGCATCTACGGCATCGGCGTCGCCGTCATGTCGCAGCTCTCGCTGTGCGGCCTGATCGTCGCCCTCGACGCGTTCGGGCCGGTCACCGACAACGCCGGCGGCATCGCCGAGATGGCCGACCTCCCGGAGGAGGTGCGCAACGTCACCGACAAGCTCGACGCGGTCGGCAACACGACCAAGGCGGTCACCAAGGGTTACGCCATCGGCTCGGCGGCGCTCGCCGCGCTCGTGCTGTTCAACGCCTTCGGGCGCGAGCTGAACGCCAACGGCATCAGCTCCAGCTTCGAGATCGGCAATCCGCCGGTGCTCATCGGGCTGCTGATCGGCGGCATGATGGTCTACCTGTTCATGTCGCTCTCGATGGAGGCCGTCGGACGGGCCGGCGGCGCGGTCGTCGAGGAGGTCCGCCGGCAGTTCCGGGAGAAGCCGGGCATCATGGAGGGCACCGAGCAGCCGGAGTACGGCACCTGCGTCGCGCTCGTCACCGCGGCCGCCCAGCGCGAGATGATCATCCCGGCGCTGATCCCGATCGTCTTCACGGTCGTCGTCGGCGTGATCAGCGTGCAGGCCCTCGGTGGCCTGCTGATCGGCGTCATCGTCGTCGGCGTGTTCGCCGCCATCTCGATGACCGCCGGCGGCGGCGCCTGGGACAACGCCAAGAAGCTGATCGAGGACGGCGCCTACGGCGGCAAGGGCTCCGAGGCCCACGCCGCCGCGATCACCGGCGACACCGTCGGCGACCCGTTCAAGGACACCGCCGGCCCGGCCATCAACCCGATGATCAAGGTCGCCAACATCGTGGCGCTGCTGATCATCCCGCTCATCAAGTAGCTCCCGCCGGCGAGCACGCGCGCGTCGCCCCGCTGGATCTCCGCGGGCGACGCACGCGCTCTCCCGGCGGCGCCCCGGAGGCCCGGGACGCTCGCTACGCTCGCTGAGGCTGATGTCTGGTTCCGTCGATCTGGGGCTGGTGCTGGCGCTGCTGACCGCGGTCGGGTCGGTGGCGGGGTTCCTGTACAAGTTCCGCGGCGCGCGGGACGCGCCCGAGGTCGATCTGCGCCGCCCCTGGCACTCGACGGTGGCGCTCTTTCGCTCGCCGCTGTACTCGCTCGGGATCGCGATCGCGCTCGGCTCGTGGTTCCTGCATGTCGGCGCGCTGGCGCTGGCGCCGATCTCGCTCGTGCAGTCGACGATCGCCGGCGGGCTCGTCCTGCTCATCTTCGTCGCCGACCGCTGGTTCGCCATCGCGGTCTCGCGTCGCGAGCTCATCTGCGTCGGGCTGACCGCCGCGGGACTGGCCTTCCTGGCGGCGACGCTCAGTGGCGACGGCGTCAGCGCGCACTCGCGCTACGTCCCTTCGACGCTCGCGATCTTCCTGGCGGTGACCGGCGTGGGCGGGCTCGTGCTGGCCGTCCGGCCCCGGCGTCCCGCGTGGCTGGCGGTCTCCGCCGGACTGCTGTGGGCGACCTCGGACACCTCGATCAAGGCCCTGAGCTCGCATCTCGGCAATCTGGGTGGGGGGTGGCGATACATCCGCTCGCCTTCGTGATCCTGATCGCGTCGCTCGTCGGCTTGCTCATCTCGGCCCGCAGCCTCCAGCTCGGCGACGCGGTCCCGATGATCGCCCTGACGAGCGCGGCGGCCAATCTGACGACGATCGCGGCCGGGCCGATCGTGTTCGCCGAGCCGCTGCCCTCCAGTCGGATCGGGCTCGTGGTCAGGGTGCTGGCCTTTGCCTTCGTGATCGTGGCCGCGGCACTGACCCCGCCGCCGGCGGCGTCGATCGACGGTCGCGGCGCCGGTGCCGAGCCGCTCGCCTCAGAGGCGGGATGACGGGCTCGACGGGGTACCACTCAGCCCAGAACCAATAGAGTGCCGACACATGTTCATCGTCATCGTCGGAGCCGGGCGGGTTGGCTCGGCTATCGCCAAGCGCGCGCTGGAGGCCGGGAACAGCGTCTCGGTGCTCGACAGCGATCCGCTGTCGCACGAGCGCCTCGACAAGGATCAGTCGACGACCTGGGAGGACGCCGGCGGCCGGTTCACGGTCGGCGCCGCGCTCGAGGTCGACGGGCTGATCGAAGCCGGGATCGAGGACGCCGACGTGTTCATGGCGGCGACGAGCGGCGACAACACCAACCTCGTCATCGGCCAGCTCGCCCAGCGTCGTTTCAAGGTGCCGCGCGTCGTCGTGCGGGTCGCCGATCCCGCGCGGGCGGCATGGTACGCCGAGCAGGGGCTGCACACCATCTGCCCCACCCAGCACGCGATCGACCAGGCCGAGCGCGTCGTCCTCGGGTCGTGAGAGGAGCGGACCGCAGATGTATGTGATCATCGCCGGGGCGGGCAAGGTCGGGTGGAACCTGGCGCGGGAGCTGATCGCCAAGGACCGGGAGGTCACCCTCATCGAATCCGACCATCGCCGCTATCGGATCGTCGAGGAGGAGCTCGAGCACGCCGTCCAGTACGGCGACGCCACCGAGATGTGGGTCCTGGAGCGGGCCGGCATCCAGCGCGCCGATCCCGTCATCGCCGTCACCGGTGACGACGAGGACAACATCCTCATCTGCCAGGTGGCCAAGGAGAAGTACGGCTGCGAGCGGATCGTCGCCCGCGTCAACAATCCCCGCAACCTCGATCATTTCAAGCTGCTCGGCGTGCAGCCCGCCGTCTCGGCGACCGATCTCATCCTGCGCCTGATCGAGCACGAGGTCCCCGAGTACGGGCTCGTGCAGCTGCTCGCGCTCGAAGAGGAGCATCTGGAGATCATCGAGCTCGAGGTGGGGGAGGGCTCGCCGGCCGCGGGTGCCCGGGTGGCCGACGTGCCGCTGCCCGACGGCTCGCTCATCATCTCGGTGCTGCGCGACGGAGCGGGCTTCGTCCCCAAGCCGGATTCGCCGATCCATGCCGGCGACCAGGTCCTGCTCATCCTTGATCCGGGGCTCGAGGGCGCCATCACGCCGACGTTCGCGCCGGTCGGCCCCGCCGAGCACTCGCGCCGCTAGCCTCCGGCGATGGCCGATCGACAGGTCGACTATGTGCTGATCGGCGGCGGGCTGGCCAGCGCCAACTGCGCCCGCTGGCTGCGCAGGTCCGGCGCCGACGGCTCGATCCTGCTCGTCGGCCGTGAGACCGACCTGCCCTACGACCGCCCGCCGCTCTCCAAGGACTATCTGCGCGGCACGGCGTCACGCGAGGACGCCCTCTTCCAGGACGCCGCCTGGTATGAGGAGTACGGAATCGAGGCGCTGACCCGGACCTCGGCGATGAAGCTCGACCTCGCGCAGCGGACCGTGAAGCTCTCCACCAAGGAGGAGGTCGGCTTCGGCCAGGCCCTGCTCGCGACCGGCGCCAACGTCCGCCGGCTCAACGTTCCCGGCTCCGAGCTCGACGGGATCCACTATCTGCGGGCGTTCGCCAACGCCGACGCCATCCGGGCCGACGCGCCCGGCAAGCGGGTCGTGCTGATCGGCGGTTCCTATATCGCCAGCGAGGTGGCGGCGTCGCTGACCGAGATGGGCTCGCGGTGCACGATGGTGATGATGGAGCCGCTCGCGCTCAGCCGGAGCTTCGGCCCCGAGGCGGCGCGTTACTTTCATGATCTGCTCGCCGGCCACGGCATCGAGCTCCACGGCGAGGACGAGCTCGAGTGCTTCGAGGGAGCCGACGGAAGGGTGACGACGGTCGTCACCAAGTCCGGGCGCCGGCTCGAGGCCGATGCCGTCGTGATCGGCGCCGGCGTCGCGCCGGACGTGATGCTCGCCCGCGCCGCCGGGCTCGAGCTCGGCGACAGCGGCGGCATCCGCGCCGACTCCCAGCTGCGGACGTCGGCGCCCGGGGTGTTCGCCGCCGGCGACGTCGCCGAGTACGAGAGCGTCGTCCACGAGGGCCGCCGGATCCGCGTCGAGCACTGGGACGTGGCCGTCCAGCACGGCAGAACGGTCGCGCTCAACATGCTCGGCAGGGCGATCGATCACGACGTCGTGCCCTACTTCTTCTCCGACCTGTCGGACTGGGCGGCGATCGAGTACGTCGGTCCCGCCCGCGACTGGACGGCCGAGGTCGTGCGCGGCTCCTTCGATGACGGCGCCTTCACCGTCTTCTATCTGCGCGACGATCGGGTCCAGGGCGCGCTGACCGTGGGACGCTCCGAGGACCTCCAGCACGCCCGCCGCCTGATCGCCCAGCACACCGATCTCGCCGGCCGGGCGGACGAGCTCGCCGACGTGTCGATGGATCTGGAATCGCTCTAGTGCGGCGGGGGGAGCGCTCAAGCCCGAGGCCCGTCGGGCCGAAGCTGACTCTATACTCGCCGCTTACGCCCGTGCGGCGACCAGTCCACTGGGGAATGGTGTAATGGCAGCACGCGACGCTCTGGACGTCGAAGTTGGGGTTCGAGTCCCTGTTCCCCAGTATTCAGACCGACCGCCGCGCCGCTCAGCGCCTTACAGGCCCTGCGGGAACTGAGCCCGGGCGCCGACGGCACCCTGGCGGATCTCGCTCGGGGTGGCGCCGAACTCGCGCTTGAACACCCGGGAGAAGTGAGCGGCGTCGCAGAAGCCCCAGCGGAAGGCGATGTCGGTCACCGAGCCGCCGTTGCCGCGGCGCAGATCCTCCATGCACCGGGCCAGCCGCTCGGTGCGGACGAGCCCGGCGACGGATTCGTCGACGTCGGCGAACAGGGTGTGGAGCGTGCGGACCGAGATCGCGAACGCGCGGGCGATCGACTCCGGTCCGAGCTGCGGCTCCTGCAGATGGGCGCGGACATAGCGGCCGATCTCCGCGCGCATGGCCGAGCGGGTGGCGGCTCGGCTCGTCGGCAGCGCCGGCTCGACGGCGGCGCGCAGCAGCTCGAGCGCGGCGTCGGCGGCGGCGGGCTGGGCCGCCGGCTCCAGGCCGGCAGCTCGATCGCCAGCGCGTTGATGTAGCGCACGAGCAGCCGGGCAGTGGCGCTGCCGTTCAGCGAGGGCATCGTCTCGACCGTCGCCAGCCGCGGGCAGACGGCGAGCACCCGGTCACGCGGGAAGAGCATCGTGCGCTTGTGGAAGGCCTCGACGATCTCGATCTCGGTGGGCTGCGTGCCGTCCCACAGGACGATGTCGCCGGGGGTCAGGGCGAGCTCGCGATCGCCCTCGCGGACGAGCTCGGTCCCGCGGCTGATGAACTGGAAGCCGAGCACGTTCTCGTGCTCGGACGCGAGCCGGCTGCCGATCAGCCCGCGCCCGCGGCGACCGAGGAACGGGGAGGTGGCGCAGTCGACGAGCACGAGATCGCCGACCAGCCGCCGAGTGACCGCCGCCTCGAAGCTGCGGGTGATCCGCGCGCTGGGGCGGAGGTCGAAGGCGAGATGGGTGTCGGCGAGGATCTCGGACCACGAGCCCATCCGGCTCGTCGTGTCGGCGCCGCTGACGCGCCACCGCTCCGCATCTGATCCGGCGCGCCGGCGTTCGTCGCGGGGCGCCTGCGCTACGGCCATCGCTGCCTCATCTCTCTCACCTCAACCCAACGGATCCGGCCCATTGGCGCTTTCATCGTACTCAAGCCTTCGCCGCTGAGCCTCGGCGGCCAGCGCGACGAACGCGTCGAGCGACGCCGGATTGTCGAGCGCCCCGCGGCTGGCGACCCTGTCGCCGGCTCCCCGCGGAGGATCCGCTTGACCGGCGCTTCCAGCTTCTTGCCGGTCAGGGTGCGGGGATGGCGCGACCGGGAGGATCGCGTCGGGGACGCGACGCGGGGACAGCTCCTCGCCAGCGCGGTGGCGAGGCGCTCGGTGATCGTCTCGTCGAGCACGGCGCCGCCGCCGGGACGATGAACAGCAGCAGCTCGCCCATGCCGCCCCCGTCATCCTCGAGGTGGACGACGAGCGCGTCGGCGATCTCGGGGAACTCCTCGACGACCGAGTAGAACTCGCCCGTGCCGAGCCGGACGCCGCCCCGGTTCAACGTCGCGTCGGAGCGCCCGGTCAGCACGCAGCTCCCGCGCTCGGTGAAGCGGATCCAGTCTCCCTGGCGCCACACGCCGGGGTAGAACTCGAAGTAGGAGGCGCGCAGGCGCGAGCCGTCGGGATCGTTCCACAGCCCGACCGGCATCGACGGCATCGGCTGGGTGACGACGAGCTCGCCGAGCTCGCCGATGACCGTGTTGCCGTCGAGGTCGAACGCCCGCGCGTCGACGCCGAGCGCCGCCCCGGAGATCTCGCCCTCGTAGACCGGGGTGGCGACGCAGCCGGTCACCAGGGCGCTGCAGACGTCGGTGCCGCCGGAGCCGTTGATGAGCAGGACATCCGGCCCGACCTGCTCATACACCCAGCGATAGCCCTCGGCCGGCAGCGGTGAGCCGGCGGTGCACAGGACCTCCAGGGCACTGAGGTCGAACTCGTGGCGCAGATCGACCCCGGCCTTGCGGCAGGCCATCAAAAACGGGGGCGACACCCCCATCATCGTCGACCGGTTGCGCTCGGCCAGCCGCCACAGCTCGCGGACGTCGGGCCAGCCGGGATCGCCGTCGAGCATGACGATCGAGCAGCGCAGCAGCAGCGTCGAGACCAGCGCGTTCCACATCATCCATGCCGTCGTCGTGAACCACTGCAGACGGCTGGTCGGCCTCAGGTTCCAGGCGAGCCCGTGGGCCTTGAAATGCTCGACGAGCTGCCCGCCGTGGCCGTGCATGATCGCCTTGGGAAGCCCGGTCGTGCCCGAGGAGAAGAGGACGTACAGCGGATGATCGAAGTCGACCGGATCGAAGACGAGCGGTCCGGACCGCGCCACGAGCTCGGGCCACGGCAGGGCATCGGGCACGGTCGCCGCGCCGTAGGGCACGAACACGGTGTGCTCGAGCGTCGGCAGGGCGTCGCGGATCGTGGCCACCTCCGCGGACTTGTCGATGTAGCGGTCACGGAAGCCGTAGCCGCCGACCGCCAGCAGGACCTTGGGCTCGATCTGGGCGAAGCGGTCGATGACGCTGCGCGCGCCGAACTCGGGCGACACGCTCGCCCAGGTGGCGCCGAGGCTGGCGGTGGCGATGAACGCGACGAGCGTCTCGGGGATGTTGGGAAGGAAGGCGACGACCCGATCGCCGGGCCCCACGCCGAGTCCCGCCAGGCCACGCGGGCGCGCGCCACCTGCTCGCGCAGCTCACCGAAGGTCAGCTCGAAGGCCGGACGCGTCTGTGATTGGGCGAGCACGGCGACCCGGTCGAGGTCCTCCTCGCGCCCGACGAGGTGCTCGGCGTAATTGAGCCGCGCGCCGGGGAACCACTCCGCGCCCGGCATCTCACGGCGCCGAGCACGCGCTCGTAGGGGGTATCGGCGCGCACCCCGAAGAAATCCCAGATCGCGCCCCAGAAGCCCTCCAGGTCCTCGATCGACCAGCGGCGCAGCGCCTCGAAGTCGGCGAGGTCACGCCCGCGCTCGTCACGCAGCCAGGTCATGAACCGCCCGATCTCGGTGCTCGCGCCCAGATCGGCCGGCGGCGTCCACAGGACGTCTCCGTTCATCGCCAATTTCCCCTCTCGCTCATGCTGTCTCGCCTCGGTCGATCGGATCCACCGCGCCCGCGCTGAGCGCCGCTCTCCGCTCTCCGCTCTCTCCCAGTGCGCCCGCATCGCGACCGCCCGAGGGCTCGCTGTACGCGGTGTGACCACTGGTTCGTACAGCGTACGTGATACGTCGCACCGGAGGGCGCGACCATGAACGATCAAGGCCATACCACGGCGCCGGCCCTGGTCGACGCACCCGGCGCGGGCGGCGCGCCCGTCAGGACGGTGCGCGACGCCGCGTTCGACGTCATGCGCCATCTCGGACGACGACGATCTTCGGCAACCCCGGATCGACCGAGATCGCCTTCCTCGCCGGCCTGCCCGACGACATCCGGTTCGTGCTCGGGCTCCACGAGGGATCGGTCGTCGGCATGGCCACCGGATATGCGATGGCCCGCGGGGAGCCCGCGCTCGTCGACCTCCACACCGCGCCCGGGCTCGGCAACGCGGTAGCACGATCGCCAACGCGCGGATTGTCAGGTGCCGCTCGTCGTGCTCGTCGGCCAGCAGGATCGCCGCCAGATCAGCTATCAGCCCTTCCTGACCGGTAGTCGCTGGAGCGCCTGGCCGGTGACTACCCGTCTGGACGTCGTTGCCGGTGCAGGCCCAGGACGTGCCCGGCGCGATCGCCCGCGTGTATCACGGGCGTCGACCGGCGCGGCCCGGTGATCGTCGTCGTCCGATGGGCGACTGGTCAGAGCCGGCCGACGACGTCGCCGCCGGCTGGCCCCGGCAGACCGCGCGCGCCACCGATGTGGCGCCCGCGGATCTCGACGCGCTCGTCGAGCTGATCGAGCAGGCGTCCGCGCCGGCGCTCGTCGTCGGGCGCGGCAGCGACACGCCGGAGGGCTGGGCGGCGCTCGTCGCGCTCGCCGAGCGGCTGGGCTGCCCGGTCTGGCAGGAGCCGTTCGCGCGGCATGCCGGCTTTCCCCAGGATCATCCGCTGTTCGCCGGTTACCTCGGCTGGCGCCGCGGCGAGCTGCGGGAGGCGCTGGCCCCGCACGATCTCGTCCTCGCGGTCGGGATCAGCGCGTTCCGGCTCTACATCCTTGACGACCCGGCCCGCTCGTGGCGGCGGCAACGCGGGTGGCGGTGCTGACCGATGATCCGGCCGAGGCGTATCGCAGCCCGAGTGAGCTCGCCGTCATCGCGCCGGTGGCGCGGGCCTGCGCCGCGCTCGCCGGGCGCGTGACCGCCCGAGCGTCGGCGCCGGGCGCGTCGGCCGGCCCTGCGGGCTCCAACGGGTCCCCGCCGGCAGCCGCGCTGCGACCTGCGCCACCGGCGCTGCAGCCGCCGGCCCCCGGCGAGGCTCTGACCGCCCCTCACGTGCTGTCGGCGCTCGCGCAGCGGCTCCCGCACGACGCGGTGCTGGTCGAGGAGACGCCCTCCAGCCAGCCCGAGCTCTACCGCCGGATGACGATCCGCTCGCCCGGCGGCCTGATCGCCGGCGGCAACGGATGGCTCGGCTTCGGCATCTCCGGTCCGATCGGCATGCGGATGGGCAATCCGCGCCGGCCGGTCGTCGCCGTGATCGGCGACGGCGCGTCGCTCTACAACATCAGGCGCTTGGAGCGCGGCGCAGTACGAGGTGAAGGTGCTGATCATCGTGATGGCCAACGGCCGCTACACGGTGATGGACAATCTCGACCGGCGGCGCGGCCGCTGCGCCGTGGCCCGGGTACGGCGCGGTCGACGTCGCCGGGATCGCCCACTGCCTCGGCTGCCCGGCGGTAAACGTGACCTCGCATGCGCCGTGCTGGCGACGCTGGACGACGTGCTGCCCAAGCTCGCCGAACGCCGCGGGCGGCTGCTCGTCGAAGTCGCGCTCGACGGCTCGCGCTAGCGGAGCGGCCGGCTGTGACCGGGCGCGGCTCGGCGCACGGCCGACCCGCTCGCGGATCGTCATCTTGGCGCGCTCTCAGCCTTCGGACCGCTGTCGCTTGACATGTACCTGCCGGGCTGCCGTCGCTGAGCCGCGATCTGTCCGCCTCGACCCCCAGCGGCCAGCTGACGATCGCCGCCTGCATGCTCGGCTCGGGCTGGGTCAGCTGATCGCCGGACCGGTCAGCGACGCCTGCCGGCGCCGCCCGCTGATCGCCGGATCCTCGCCTACGCCCTTGCCTCGCTCGCCTGCGCGCTGGCGCCGTCGATCGGGACGCTGATCGCCATGCGCCTCGTCCAGGGGATGGCCGGCGGCGTCGGGATCGTCATCGCCCGGGCGATCGTGCGCGACCTCACCGGCGGCGCGACCGCCGCCCGGTTGTTCTCGCTGCTGATGGCGATCACCGGCGTCGCCCCGGTGCTCACGCCGCTGGTCGGCGGCCAGCTGCTGACCGTCACCTCATGGCGCGGGGTGTTCGTCGTGCTGGCGGCGATCGGCCTGCCGATCATCGTCGTCGCCTTCATCCTCCTGCCCGAGACGCTGCCCGTCACCGAGCGCCGCGGCGGCGGGCTGCCGGCCGTGGTGCGGACCTTCGGCCGTCTTCTGGGCGACCCGCGCTTCAGTCCGCACGCCATCGCCTTCTCGCTGTCGTTCGCGTCGATGTTCGCCTACATCAGCGGCTCGTCGTTCGTGCTGGAGGACATCTTCGGGGTCTCGCCGCAGCTGTTCAGCCTCGTCTTCGCCGTCAACTCGGCGGGTTGATCGGCATGTCGCAGCTCGGCGCGCGCGTCGTCGGGCGGCTCGGCCCGGCCGCGCTCATGCGCCGCGGCCTGGTGGCGACCGCCGTCGCCTCGCTCGCCGCGCTGCTCGTCACCGTCGTCCACGCCGGCCTCGCGCCGCTGCTCGTCTGCTTCTCTCGCGCTGCTCGTGGCCAACGGGCTCGTGCTGCCCAACGGCGTGGCGGTGGCGATGGACGGTCAGGAGGGCGCGCTCGGCGCGGCCTCGGCGCTGCTCGGCCTCGGTCAGTTCGGCGCGGGGGCGATCGTCGCGCCGATCGTCGGCATCGCCGGAAGCCGGGACGCGCTGCCGATGGCGTTGACGATGGCGGTCGCGGGGACGGCCGCGCTCGTGGTCGGCTCGCCTTCGCGCCCCGCTCGCGCTATGCCGAGGCCCCGGCGACCGAGCCGCTGCTGAGATAGCCGCGCGTGTCCGTGACCAGGTACTCGGCGAGGCGGCTGGCCAGCGCCATGATCGTCAGCGACGGGTTGACCGACAGCGTGCAGGGCACGGCGGAGCTGTCGCCGACGAACAGCCGGCGCACGTCGTGGGACTCGCCATGGGCGTCGAGCACTGAGCGCGCCGGGTCTGAGCCCATCCGGCAGCCCCCCTGGACGTGCGTGCTGACCAGGCCGGTGTGGTAGATCTTGCTCGCCCCGGCGGCGGCCAGGACCTCGCGTGAGAAGGCGAGCGCCGCTCCAGCCGCCCGCGCTCCTCGTCACTCCAGTCCATCGAGTAGCGATCGCGCCCGTCCTCGTCGATCCAGGCGGTCCCGTTGTTGAGGTCGGTGACCATCGCCAGCAGGCCGGAGTAGTGGCGATAGCGGCTGACCGCCTCGGTCAGCTCGGCGCCCCACAGCGGGCGGCCGGTCTCGTCGCACAACCCGGTGGCGAAGCCGATCGGATCCTGGATGGTGGCCGCCTCGACGATGAAGCCGCCGTCGGCGTCGGCCTGGAACGTCATGCAGTGCGAGCTGATCGGATACGTGATGTGCGCGTCCTGGAGCCTCGTCGGACAGGCCGAGCCCAGGAGCGCCGCCGGGTGCGGCCGACGTGCGGCCGATGTGAGCTGGTGAGCGGGGAGAGCCGGCGCGGAGCCACGTCCCGGCACGCCGGAGGGCGCAGCGGCGAGCTGCAGCTGGCGAGCGTGGCGGCCGCGACGACGACGACGCCGGCCGCGACGGTGTGACGGCGCCGCCGGTTGTTCAAGCTCCACGTCTCCACCTGGGTCGCCTCAGGCCCGTGACCGCGGTAGCCGATGTGCGCGCGGGAGACCCAGCGGCCGGCGCGCAGCGCCAGGCGCCCCTACTTCCACGGCGGATGGACGTCGGAGCCATCGTCGGTTTACAGGCGTTCGTCAGGCAGCCCTGCAGGGGGCGGCCGGAGTTCATGCAGTTGTCGTGGGTGCGGGCGCGCGGGCTCCAGCTCGGCGTCCAGCGCTCGGAAGCCCGGCTCGACGATCGTCGCGCACGTCGGCCGGTCGGCACGCTCGCGCCCCCCAGTCGCTGCTCGACGCGCTCCAGATGTGCGGTCAGGTCGGCCTCGCCGATGGCGCCCCGTCGGCGCCCTGCAGGCCGCCGCGGCGTGCCACTTGGCGTAGTCCTCGTGCGTCGGGCGCAGCGCCGCCTTCGTGTTCATCGTCATAGTGTCGCCGACGCAGTGGCCGCGGAACAGCACCATCGGCGGCTCGTCGGGGCGCGCCGGCTCGGCGAACGCCGGCAGCCACCACAGGTCATGGTTGGCATCGGCCTCCCGCGCATGAAGTCGGCCGCCGTCCGATGAGGCCGGACTCCAGCAGCGCGCCGAGACGCCGGCGTCGGCAGCTCGCCGCGATCAGGCCGCCGCCCGCCCCAGAGCCGACCACGACCACGTCGAAGCGCTCATCCATCACTCCAGCCCCCAGATCAGGCCCAGTCCTTGTCCAGGCGGGCCGACAGCGGCGGCGCGAACCCGATCTCCCGCCACGCGCCGGCGGCCGACCGGCCAGGGCGAGAAGTCGCTGTCGTACGCCTCGCAGGCCAGCGCCGCGGATCATCTCGAAGCCGGCGTGAATCGCTTCGCGCACCGCGCCTCGTGCCCGGCGGGAACCGCCGGACCGAGCTCGGCAAAGGCCGCCCAGCGCCGCGGAGCGGTCCCCCTCCGGCATCCGCGCCAGCGCCGCGTCGATGCCGACTCGAGCACGAACCGGGCGCGGCCCCAGGACAAATCCTATCACGACGTCGCGCGCACCCAGCGACACCTCGGCACATCGAGCACGTGCATCTCGCCGCCGCCGCCGGATCATCGACGTACAGTTGCAGGACGGTCAGGTCGGCCCCGACCGCTCGCCGATAGTCGTCGCAGATCGTCCGTGCTTCCACGGTGATCTCGGGCATCACCGAGGCGTCGGCGACCCGCCGCCCTCGACACATGGCTCCGGCAGGATCAGAATCGACGGACCCCGCGCCCATCGCGCACGTCGAGGATCAGGATAGGTGGACAAATTCTCCCCAGCACGCAGGGCGAAGGCAGGCAGTACCTCGTCGAGATTCAGGATACCGGACGCTGAACAGCGCCCGCGCCGTCCGGCGCAGCGGCTCCTGGGCGGCGATCTCCATCGCGATCCGCAGTCCGGCGATCATGCTCGCGCGATCCTCGTCGGTCGTCAGGAAGTTGCACAGCACGCGGGGCTTGGCGTCGGGCAGCGGGGCGCGGAGCATGACCCGCCCGCGGCTCGTCGGCTTGATCACCACCGGGCCGAAGCAGTATCCGTGGTCCGACGGGGCGGTCAGCCC
>CAWKFP010000005.1:0-34706 GCA_963849085.1 uncultured Solirubrobacteraceae bacterium
GGCTAGTAGAGCCGTCCGGAAGTGATGCGGCTCACGCGGCGAGCGCGAGGGGGTGGGGTTCGTGGCGGGTGATCTTCTCGATCACGGCGTTGAGCTTGGCGCGGGTGAACGTCCATTGAAACGGCTGGGCGAGGGTCCGGTAGTGCTGGCCGAAGTCCAGGAGATGGCGGGCGAGTTGTTCGAGGTTCCCGAAGTCGTTTGGGGTCATCGCTTTGCGTTGCACGATCGAGAAGTAGATCTCGATCTGGTTGAGCCACGAGGCGTGCACGGGCAGGTGGATCAACTTCGCGTTGGGGTACTTGGCGGTCATCCGTTTGACCGCCGCCTGACCGCAGTGGCTGGAGCCGTTGTCCACGACCCAGTAGACAGTTTGGGCCGAGCGGTAGGGCTCGGCGGTCATGACCTGGTCTACGAGCTTGCCGAACGGAACGATCCCGGTCGTCTTGGCGACGCGATCAAACAGTCGGGCATGGTGCACGTCCCAGGCCGCCAAGTACGCGACCGTCCCGCCGCGCACGTACTCGAACTCAAGCAGTCCAGGGCGGCCCGGTCCGGGCGCGACGGTCGGGTGCTCGCGCCCAAGCGCCTGCAGCTGGGACTTCTCATCGGCCGAGATGACGTACTCGTCCGGGCGCAATCGCTTGCCATCAAAGACGCGGGCGTAGAGATCGAGCACCCGGCCGGCCTTCTCAGCGAAGTCAGGGTCGCGCGGGAAGATCCACGAGCGCGTCTGCCACGGCTTCATCGGCGTCCTGGCGAAGCGCAGCAGCGCCGAGCACCGGCGACGCCGCGCACGTGTCGGTCATGATGATGGTGCGCTCGATCACCAACGGGTGCTGCGGCAGCAGGGGCCAACGGCATGCACAGCGGCACCTGGCGCGCGTGCGGCGGCAGCTCCCGCACGCGATCGCCTTGACCTCGGCGACCTGCTCCGGGGGGAAAACGGCACGGTCGACCCGACCGCGCTTGGTCCTTCGGGCCCGTCCACTGGCTCGACCCGAAACCGCTGTCTTCGCCTCGCGACGCTATCCGCCGAGCAGTCCAGGCGGGCTGCGATATCGATGTCCTGCATCCCGTCAGCCGCGTAGAGGATCATCCGCGCGCGTTGCACCGTCCGAAACGACAACGTGACCGTACTCGCACGCGATCTCCAGCTCAACGCGCTCCTGCTCGGTGAGCTCGATCGGCATCGTGCTGGACCTGGGCACGACACATAATTCTGCGCGCCCAGGCTCATCCCTTCCTAGGGTCCCCAGCACTTCCGGTGCAGCGGTGACCAGGATGCGCTTTTCGGAGCGTGCGCCGGAACCGCCTATCCGCGGGCAGAGTCCAGCCCCGCGACGAGCCGGTCGACCTCCTCGGCGCTGTTCGAGTGCAGCAGCTGATGCGGACGGCCCCGCGCCCATAGCCGAGCCGCCGGGAGAGGTCGAGCGAGAACCAGGAGTCGTGGGCCCAGACCCCGACCCCGTGCCGCGCGAGATGAGGGCGACTCGGCGGCCGCCACGCCGTCGACGTTGATCAGGAAGGTCGGCACGCGCCCCTCCATCGTCGTCGACGGAGACGGTGACCGCGTCCGACAGCGATGACAGGAAGCGCTCGCCGAGCCCGCGCTCGTAGGGATGATGGCGGCGAAGCCTCCGATCGAGTCCAGATAGCTCAGCGTGGCTGAAGCCGGCGAGCAGCTCATAGGGCAGCGTGCCGGTGGCGAAGCGGCGGCCGAGCGGATCCATCGGCGCCGGGCGCGCCTTGTAGGGCCGCCAGCGCTCGGTCACCTCGGCGCGGCCGTAGGCCATCCCGAGATGGGGGCCGGAGAACTTGTACGGCGAGCACAGCAGGATGTCGGCGCCGATCGCCCGCACGTCGACCGGCTCGTGGGCGGCGTAGTGGACGGCGCTGATCCAGGCCAGCGCCCCGGCGTCGTGGGCGAGCCGGCAGACGCGCTGGGCGTCGACGATCGTGCCGACGGCGTTCGACGCCCAGGCGAAGGCGACGACCCGGGTGCGATCCGACAGCTGCGCCTCCAGGTCGTCGAAGTCCAGCGTCGTGTCCGGATGCAGGTCCAGATGCTTGACGACGAGATCCCCGTCGTGGGCCAGCTCCAGCCATGGCGCCACCCCGGCGTCGTGGTCGGCGCGGAGATGAGGATCTCGTCTCCGGGTGCGAAGTCACGCCCGGCGGTCCGGCTCAGCGCGAAGTTCAGCGACGTCATGTTCGTCCCGAACGTGATCTCGTGCGGATCGCAGCCGAGAAAGCGGGCCGCGCCGGCCTCGGCCTGCTCCAGGATCTGCTTGACGCGCAGGCTCGTCGCATACCCCGCGCCGAGATTGGCGCTCGCCTCCCGCAGGGCCTGCGCGATCGCCCCGCCGACCTCGTCGGGCACCTGGGTGCCGCCGGGGGCGTCGAAGAACGCGAACCCGTCCTGGAGCGAGGAGAAGCGCGAGCGCGCGTGGGCGAGGTTGCTGGTGGGGTCGAGCACTTCAGCCATCGGCGGCTCCTTGCGGGCGGGGAACGGTCACCTGGCGCCACCATCCCGCCAGGCGCGCCCGGAGGGAAAAGCCTCCCGGGGCTTGCAGGGGAGGGGTGACAATGGTTTGATCACCATACAAATTCGCACAGGCCGCCCCTCGGCGGCGGCGCGATCGATACGTCGCCTGGGGAAAGGAACCGCGTGAGCATGCGCATCAGTCGCAGTGCGAAGGCCAGCTGGCAGGGGACCGTGCCGGAGGGCGGGGGCCGGATCGCGCTGGACAGCGGCGCCTACGAGGGCACGTTCACGCTGCGCGCGCGGGTGGAGGACGTGGAGCGCGCCACCAATCCCGAGGAGCTGATCGCCGCCGCGGAGGCGGGCTGCTTCACGATGTCGCTCGCCGATCTGCTCAGCACCGAGGGTTCCCCGCCCCGTGATCTGCGCACGACCGCGCGGGTCCGGCTGGAGCAGAAGGAGGAGGGCTTTCGCATCACCCGGATCGCCGTCACCACCGTCGGCGACGTCCCCGGGATGACCGGCGAGCGCTTCGCGGCGCTCGCCGAACAGGCCAAGGCGACGTGCCCGGTCTCGCTCGCCCTCGCCGGGACCGAGATCGTGCTCGATGCGAGCCTCGAGCCGAGGGCGTGAGCGCATGAGCTCGCCGTGGTCGCCGTCGTCCACGCCACCGAGGCGGAGCCGGTCGACAACCCGGTCGGCGGACTGCGCGTCTCACGGCTGCTCGGCGAGCAGACGGGCCTGACGGCGTTCGAGCAGGCGGTGCTCGAGTGCCCGCCGGGGGCGTCGACCCCGATCGCGGTCGGCGAGGCCGAGGAGACGCTGTTCGTCCTGGCGGGCGCTGGGCGGGCGCATGTCGCCGGCGCGGTCCACGACCTCGAGCCCGAGACGGCGATCTACCTCCCCCCGGGATCGGCGCTGACGCTGGAGAACCCGGGTCCCGAGCCGCTGCGGATCGTCGCGGTCCGCGTCAACGATCCCGAGCCTCCCGGCGGCGGCGCCGGCGCTGAGGACGCGTCGGGCGCTCCGGCGGTTCGCCGGCTCGCCGACCAGACGGCCGCTCCGGCTACCGCGCAGCGTGAGTTCCGGATCCTCAACGACCCCGCGACCGGCCTGCGGTCCGCCACCCACTTCGTCGGCTACATCCCCACCGCGCGGGCGCCCGATCACTATCACCACTACGACGAGGTCATCTACGTGCTCGACGGCGAGGGCGTCATGCACGCCGGCGCCTTCGAGCGGCCGCTGCGAGCGGGGTCGTCGATCCAGCTACCGGCGCGCACCGTGCACTGTCTGGAGAACACCGGGGACGCGCCGATGCGCGTCGTCGCGGTGTTCAGGCCGGCTGGGTCTCCGGCCGAGGCGTATTACCCCGACGGAACGCCCGCCGTCCAGGGCGACAATTAACCACTCCAGAGGAGGAGTCACACGCTATGAGGTTACGGATGATCCTGTCGGCGGCGGTGCTGATCGCACTGCTCGTCGCGGCCTGCGGGAGCAGCAGCTCCAGCAGCTCGAGTAGCGCCAGCACGACGAAGGCGGCGAGCGCCACCTCGTCGAAGAAGTGCTCGACGTCGATCGCGATCGAGGGCCCGTTCACCGGCCCGGTCGCCCAGCTCGGCCTCGAGCAGTTGCATTTCGCCGAGCTCGCGGTCGCGCTCGACAACAAGGCGAATGGCACCGATGTCACCCTCGCCCAGGATGACACCCAGCTGACACCGTCGATCGCCACCCAGAAGACGCAGGCGATCGTCGCGTCCAGCGCGGTGGCGGCGGTCGGGCCGGCCGGCAGCCAGGAGGTGGAGGCGGTCGGCCCGCTGTTCGGACGGGCCGGCATGGCGTTCATCTCCGGCTCGGCGACGCTGCCCGCGCTGGCCACCAGCGGCGCGAATCCGACGTTCTTCCGCGTCGTTCCCGACGACGACGTCCAGGGCCCGCAGGACGCCAACTACGTCATCAACCACCTCCATCCCAAGGCGGTGCTGATCATCGACGACGACGAGGCCTACTCCCAGGGGCTGGTCAAGGTGATGACGCCGATCCTTGAGAAGGCCGGGATCAAGGTCAACCACCAGACCTACAACGGCACCGACACCGGCGCGACCCTCGCCAACGCCCTGCAGTCGCTCGTCACCTCGCAGCTGACCCCGGCCGAGACGGTGACGATCCTGCCGTGGCAGACGGCGGCCAACGCCCAGCAGTTCGGGCTCGACGCCGAGCAGCAGCACAAGAAGACGATCCTGTTCGGCACCGACGGCACCGACTCCCCGACGCAGTTCAAGATCCCGGGGACGTATGTGTCGAACTTCGGGCCGGACATCTCGACCTCGACGAGCCCGCTCGACGTGTCGATCGTCAAGGGCGTCGCCCAGTACGGCCCGTACGGGGCGTTCGGCGTGCCGACCTATGAGGCGACCGACGTCGTCATGAAGGCGATCGCGGCGGTCTGCAAGGGCGGCGCGACGCCGAGCCGCTCCAACGTGCTCGCCGCCGTCCGCGCGACCGACATCCCGGCCGCCGACAATCCGCTCGGGATCACGGTCGCGTTCGACAAGAACGGCGACCTCGCGGGCAGCCCCGGTTACCTGTTCCACATCAACAGCGCCGGGAAGTACATCGCCATTCCCACCAAGTAGGCCACGGACAGCGGGTCAGCGCGGCGCCGCGTCGGGATCACCGATCGCGGCGCCGCCGGCCCGCCCGGCCTGAGATCACGAGATGCACGAGTTCCTCCAGACGCTTGTCAACGGACTGACCACCGGGTTCCTGTACGCGCTGATCGCGCTCGGCTACTCGATGGTCTACGGCGTCCTGAAGCTGCTCAACTTCGCCCACGGCGACCTGTACATGGTCGGCGCGTTCATCGGCTACTTCGTCATCCAGTGGTTCGGCGGCCCGACCGCGCTGTCGATCCCGGTGCCGCTGCTCGTCGTGGTCATGTTCGTGCTCGCCGGCGGGGGGGCCGGGATCCTCGGGGTGCTGATCGAGCGCTTCGCCTACCGCCCGCTGCGCGACGCGCCGCGGATCGCGCCGCTGATCACGGCGCTCGGGGTGTCGTTCATCCTGGAGAACTCGGTGCTGCTGCTGTTCGGCGGCTTCACCCGCAGCTACTCCACCAACTCCTTCATCTCGTTCAGCTCGGGCATCACGATCGGCGGCGTCGACATCGACTCGGTCCAGATCACGATCTTCGTCGTCAGCATCCTGATGATGGTCGGATTGCGGATGCTCGTCGACCGCACGACGCTCGGCAAGTCGATGCGCGCGGTCGCCGCCGACCGTGAGGCGGCCGAGATGCTCGGCATCGACGTCAACCGCACGATCGCCTACACCTTCTTCATCGGCTCGTTCATGGCCGGCGTCGCCGGCGTCATGTCCGGGCTGGCCTTCAATCAGATCTCGAACACGATCGGGTTCCTCGCCGGCCTGAAAGCGTTCACCGCCGCGGTCGTCGGCGGGATCGGCAGCATCCCCGGCGCGATGATCGGCGGGCTGTTCATCGGCATCTGCGAGTCGTTCGCCGCCAGCTACGTCTCCAGCCAGTACACCGACCTGATCGTGTTCGGGATCCTGATCGCCACGATGCTCATCCGCCCGACCGGGATCTTCGGCACCGCGCCGCTGCAGAAGGTCTGATCTCGACGATGCCGATCGGAGTCGACGAGTGGGTGGCCCAGCACGGCGATCGCCGTGACGGCGGCCGCGGCTGGCGGGGCCGCGTGGCCCGGCTCGCCGAGCGGGTCGGCTGGTGGCAGCGCCTCGGCCTGGCCCTGCTGGTGGGGCTGATCATCGGCCAGCTCTCGCTCAACGTCAACCTCCAGACGGTCGCGGTCAACAGCCTCGTCTACGCGATCCTCGCGCTCGGGCTCAACATCGCCGTCGGCTGGACCGGGCTGCTGGACCTCGGCTACGTCGCCTTCTTCGGCTTCGGCGCCTACGGCTACGCGATCTTCTCCTCCCATGCCCTCGGCACCGGCGGGGTGGGGGGCGCGGAGCTGCCGTCGATTGCCACCTTCCCGATCGTGATCGTCGCCGCCGGGATCCTCGGCGCGGTCATCGGCCTCGTCTCGCTGCGGGTGTCCGGTGACTATCTGGCGATCGTCACGCTGTTTGTCGGCCAGGCCTTCATGGAGCTCGTCAACAACGTCGACGCCGGCACCCTGGGCGGCGTCAACGGCCTGTACGGGCTGCAGCCGATCCACGGCTTCGGCGGCCAGATCCTGACGCCGAACGGCTACTACACCTTCGCCCTGATCGCGGTCGTCGTCGTCATGGGACTGCTGCACCTGCTGGACGGGTCGCGAACCGGGCGCGCCTGGCGGGCGATCCGCGAGGACGAGCTCGCCGCCGGGGCGATGACGATCCCGACCGGCAAGCTGAAGGTGATGGCGATCAGCTTCGGCGCGATGATCGGCGCGCTCGGCGGCTCGATCTTCGCCGCCCAGCAGGACAACGTCTTCCCGACGAACTTCACGTCGAACATCCTCATCCTCATCTACGCCTGCCTCGTGCTCGGCGGCGCCGGGTCGATCGCCGGCGCGGTGCTCGGCGGAATCGTCGTCACCGTCGGCGAGCAGATGGTCTCCAGCCCGACCGATGCCGGATATCTCTTCTACGGGCTGATCCTCGTGGCGCTCGTGCTGCGCGTCCGGCCGTGGCGGATGCTCGGCGCGGTGCTGGCCGGGGTGGTCGCGCTCGGGCTCGCCCTGCACGCCATCGTCGGCGCGATCTCCAGCGCGGCGGTCGACGGTCCGCCGGGCAGCGCCGGCTGGATCGGCTCGCTCGTGCGCCATTGGGTGATCGTGCCGACCAAGCCCGTCGGCTACGGCAACGTGCTCTACATCGTGTTGATCGTGCTCGTCTTCGCGCTGATCCGCGTGCGCGAGCGCTTCCGCCTGCTGCTGCTCGCCCCGACCCTGTACGTGGCGGCCTGCTGCTGGGAGGCGCGCCTCGTCGTCAATCCCTCGATCACCGCCCAGATCTTCGTCGGAGCGATCCTGATCGCGATGATGGCCGCCCGGCCCCAGGGACTGCTGGGGACGATGCGGGTGGAGGTGGTGTGAACGCCGCGGGCGCCGCGGGCGCCGTCGACTCCGGGAGCGAGCCGCTGCTCGTTCTCCAGGGGCTCGGCATCCGCTTCGGCGGTCTGGCCGCGCTCAGCGGGCTGGAGCTGACCGTCGGCGCGCGGGAGATCGTCAGCGTGATCGGCCCCAACGGCGCCGGCAAGACGACGGTCTTCAACGCCATCACCGGGGTGTATGCGCCGAGCGAGGGCGACATCGTGTTCGCCGGCGCCAGCATCGCCGGCCAGGCCCCGTATCGCATCACCCGCCGCGGCATCGCCCGCACCTTCCAGAGCCTGCGCCTGTTCCTGAACATGTCCGTGCGCGAGAACGTGCTCGCCGCCACCTACGGCGCCACCCGGGCGAGCCCGGTGGAATCGATGCTGCGCCTGCCGCGCGCCCGGCGCGAGCAGCGCGAGGTCCAGGCCCTGGCCGAGGAGGTGCTGTCGTTCTTCGGCGAGCGGCTCGCCGGCTATCGCTGGGACCAGCCCGCCTACAGCCTGTCCTACGCCAACCGGCGACGCCTGGAGATCGCCCGCGCGCTCGCCACCCGCCCCAAGCTGCTGCTGCTCGACGAGCCGGCGGCCGGGATGAACCCGAACGAGACCGGCGAGGTGACGAAGCTGATCGCCCGCCTGCGCGACGAGCTGTCGCTGGCCATCCTCGTCATCGAGCATGACATGCACGTCGTCGCGGGGATCTCCGATCGGGTCATCGCGCTCGACCACGGCGTCAAGGTCACCGAGGGGACGTTCGATGCGGTGGCGACTCATCCGGCGGTCATCGAGGCGTATCTCGGCAGGGATCCCGAGGCGCTGGCCGAGGGTTAGCCACGATGCTGCTCACGCTCGACGACGTCACCACCTACTACGGCAAGATGCGGATCCTCGAGGGCCTCTCGATCGAGGTCGGCGCCGGCGAGCTCGTCTGCCTGCTCGGCGGCAACGCCTCGGGCAAGTCGACGACGCTGAAGACGATCCTCGGGTTGGTCCGCCCCCGCTCCGGCCGCGTGCTGCTTGACGACGTCGACGTCACCGGCGTCGACGTCCCCGGGCGGATCGCCCGTGGCATGGCGATCGTGCCCGAGAACCGCCGCCTGTTCGGCCAGATGACCGTGCGGGAGAACCTCGAGCTCGGCGCCGTGCTGCAGGACGGCTCCACCTTCGCCGAGGATCTCGAGCGCGTCCACACCCTGTTCCCCCGCCTGCTCGAGCGCGAGGGCCAGCTCGCAGGGACGCTCAGCGGCGGCGAGCAGCAGATGGTGGCGATGGGGCGCGCGCTGATGTCGCGGCCCCGGCTGCTGCTGATGGACGAGCCGTCGATGGGGCTCTCGCCGGCGCTCGTGCAGCAGAACTTCCAGATCATCAAGGAGGTTCACGAGTCGGGCGTCGCCGTGCTCGTGGTCGAGCAGAACGCGACGATGGCGCTGTCGATCGCCGACCGCGGCTACGTGCTGGCCACCGGCTCGCTCGTGCTCGCCGGCCCCGCCGCCGAGCTGCTGCGCAGCGAGGAGCTCAAGCGGGCGTATCTCGGACGCTGACCCCCGCCGGCCGCGGGCCGCGGGCCGCCGGCCGCGGGCCGCGTGGCCGCGGGCCGCGGGCCGCGGGAAGGAACGGCGCGCGGCGGGGTCTGTCCCTCGTGAACGCCCGCGGCGCCCGCCGCGGCATCACCGAAAGGGGAACCGTCGTGCGCCCTCCCAATCCGTTCCGGCCCGCCGCCGCCGCGGTCGCCGTCCTCGCCGCGGTCCTGGCCGCCGCGCTCGCCGTCGCCGCGCCCGCCGACGCCTCGTTCCTCGGCGCGCTGCGCGTGGAGACGACGGTCGCGAGCGCGGTGCCGGCCGCCGGCCCGGCCGCCGGCGACGTCAATCCCTACGGGGTGGCGGTCGTGCCCTCGAGCACGGGCGCGCTCGTGCGCGGCGACGTGCTCGTCAGCAACTTCAACGACTCCGCCAATCTCCAGGGCACCGGCTCGAGCATCGTCGAGATCTCGCCGTCCGGTCAGCAGCAGGTGTTCGCGGTGCCGGCGCCGCCGTCGCCCGCGGTCCCGGCGGTCGGGCTGACGACGGCGCTCGCCGTGCTGCCCGGCGGCTACGTCGTCGTCGGCAGCCTGCCGGCGCCCGGCGGCGTGCTGCCCGCCGCGGGGCCGGGCGCGCTGACCGTCCTGAACGCCGACGGCCAGGTGGTGGAGACGATCACCGCTCCCGACATCGACGGGCCGTGGGACACGACCGCCGTCGATCAGGGCGACGTCGCCACGCTGTTCGTCACCAACGTGCTCAACGGCACCGTCGCGGCCGGCGGGCAGGTCGTCGACGGCGGCACCGTGGTGCGGATCACGCTGGCGCTGCGCCCGGGCGCGCCGCCGAGGGTCGTCGCCAACACGGTCATCGCCACCGGCTTCGGCGAGCGCACCGATCCCAACGCGCTCGTGATCGGGCCGACCGGGGTCGCGCTCGGCCGCACGGGGACGCTGTACGTCGCCGACTCGCTCGGCAATCGGATCGCGGCGATCCCCGGCGCGCTGTGGCGGATGACTCCGCTCGGCGGCGGGGGCGTCACGGTCTCGGAGAGCCCGTTCCTCGACGACCCGCTCGGTCTGACGGTGACGCCGGACGGCGACCTCGTCGCGGCCAACGGCGGCAACGGCCAGGTCGTCGAGATCTCCCCGTTCGGGTTCGTCGACGCCGACCGGATCCTCGTCTTCGAGGGGGCCGGCGACCTGTTCGGGCTCGCCGTCGCGCCCGGCGGCGACGGCCTGTACTTCGTCGACGACGCCGGCAGCGGACCGGCGGCCAACTCGCTGGACCTGCTCGCCCCGTAGCGGGCGCGCCTCGGCTCGGGCCGGCGGCTGTGCGGCCGCCGGCCCGGCGTGCCCAGCCCGGCGGAAGGGGGTGTGGTCGTTTTTAACCCACATACGGTTAAAAACGACTTCGGCCCCGGGACCCACCGAGTGAGAGAGAGCCGGCGGATCGAGCCTGCGTGCGCCGCGCGTCATGACGACGTGCGCGGATCGTCACGGCGCTTGCGCCGCCGCGCGGCGGCGCACTAGTGTCCGCCCCCGGAAGATGGAGAGATGCCGGACCTGACCGGGAGGAAGAGATGACGCTCCAGGAACTCGAGGTGGTCCGCGGGCTGTTGCGCGAGCTGGACCTGGCGATGACGGGGCCGGTCGACGTCGCGCGCGCCAACTTCGAGGAGATGCTGTCCAACAGCCCGGTGCCGGAGGAGATCGCCTTCGAGCCCGGCGACCTCGGCGGCGTGCCGGCGCTGACCGCGCACGACCCGCTCGCCGGCGGCGCGCACACGCTGCTGTACCTCCACGGCGGGGCGTTCGCGATCGGCAGCGCCCACGGCTACCGGGCGTTCTGGAGCGTGCTGGCCCGGGCCGGCGGCGCGCGCGGGGTGGCGCTCGACTATCGCCTCGCCCCCGAGCATCCGTTCCCGGCGGCGGTCGACGACGCGCTCGCCGCCTACCGGGCGCTGCTGGACGCCGGACACGCGCCGCACAGCATCGCCGTCGCCGGTGACTCCGCCGGCGGCGGCCTGGTCGTCTCGCTGCTGCTCGCCGCCGCGCGAGCCGGCGTGCCGTTGCCGGCGTGCGGCGTCTGCCTGTCGCCGTGGGCCGATCTGCGCTGCGGCGGCGCGTCGTATGCCGCCAATGCGCTGGGCGACCTGTCGCTGGACGGCGACGAGCTGCGGATGCTGGCGAACCGCTACGCCGGTGACCGGATTGCCGATCCGCTCGCCTCGCCGGTCACCGCCGATCTCGCCGGCCTGCCGCCGCTGCTCATCCAGGTCGGCTCGGTCGAGATCCTGCTCGACGACGCGGTCGCCCTCGCCCGGGCCGCCGGGATCGCCGGGGTGCAGACGACGCTCGAGGTGTGGCCGGAGATGCCGCATGTCTGGCACTCGTTCGGCTTCATGCTGGGCGAGGGGGCCGCGGCCACGACGGCCGCCGGCGAGTTCATCAAGCGCCACACGACGTAGGAGACATCGCATGTCCGACACAGAGCGGTATGACGTGGTCGTCGTCGGCGCGGGGTTCGCCGGCCTGTACATGATCTACCGGGCCAAGCAGATGGGCCTGTCGATCCGCGCCTACGAGGCGGGCGATGGGGTCGGCGGGACCTGGTACTGGAACCGCTATCCCGGCTGCCGCTGCGACGTCGAGAGCCTCGACTACTGCTACTCGTTCTCGCCCGAGCTCGAGCAGGAGTGGACGTGGAGCGAGCGCTATCCGCCGCGGGAGGAGCTCGAGCGCTATCTCAACCACGTCGCCGACCGCTTCGACCTGCGCGGGGAGATCCGCTTGCGCACCCGCGTGACCGCCGCGCACTACGACGAGGGGCGGGCCGGTTGGACGATCGCCACCGACACCGGCGAGACCGTCGAGGCGCAGTTCTTCGTCATCGCCGCCGGCTGTCTGTCGAGCGCCAGCCTCCCGAACCTGCCGGGGCTGGACACCTTCTCCGGGGAGGTTCTGCACACCGGCCGCTGGCCCGCGGCCGAGCCTGATTTCACCGGCCGGCGGGTCGCCGTCGTCGGGACCGGCTCCTCCGGCGTGCAGGCGATCCCGCTGATCGCCGCCCAGGCCGAGCATCTGACCGTCTTTCAGCGCACCCCGCACTTCGTCGTGCCGGCCCGCAACCGCCCGCTCGACCCCGCGCTCAGCGCCGCCCGCAAGGCGCGCTATCCCGAGCATCGCGAGATGCTGCGGGAATCGTTCTTCGGCTTCACGCTCGATCTCAACCCGGGCTCGGCGCTCGACGCGACGCCGCAGGAGCGCGAGGCCGAGTACGAGCGGCGCTGGCAGCTCGGCGGCCCCGCGGTGCTCGGCTCCTACGGCGACCTGATCGTCGACCGCGACGCCAACGACACGCTCGCCGACTTCTTCCGGCGCAAGATCGCCGCCGTGGTCGACGATCCGGCGGTCGCGCGGACGCTGACCCCGACGGGCTATCCGATCGGCGCCAAGCGCCTCGTCCAGGGAACCGACTACTACGAGACCTACAACCGCGACAACGTCACGCTCGTCGACCTGCGCGCCGAGCCGTTGACGGCGGCCGACGCCGGCGGCGTGTCGACGACCGCGCGCCACTACGAGCTCGACGCGCTCGTCTTCGCCACCGGCTTCGATGCGGTGACCGGCGCGGTGCTGGCGATCGACATCCGCGGCCGCGACGGCGTCGCGCTGCGTGACAAGTGGGCGCACGGCCCGCGCGCGTATCTCGGCGTGGCCAGCGCGGGCTTCCCGAACATGTTCCTCATCACCGGCCCGGGCAGTCCGTCGGTGGTCAGCAACGTCGTCCTGTCGATCGAGCAGCACGTCGACTGGATCGCCGAGTGCATCGGCTATCTGCGCCGCCATGAGCTGGCCCGCATCGAGCCGACCGTCGAGGCCGAGGACGCGTGGGTCGCCCAGTGCGCCGAGATCGCCGACGGCACGCTCTTCCCGGCCGCCAACTCGTGGTACCTCGGCTCCAACATCCCCGGCAAGCCGCGCGTGTTCATGGCCTATCTCGGCGGCATGGGCCCGTATCGACAGCGCTGCGCCGAGGTCGTCGCCGGGGAGTACGAGGGCTTCGAGGCCCATCCCGCCGGGCACGCCGTCGCCTGACGCCGGACCGGCGCGCCGGTCATCGGCCCGCTCCTCGGCCACAGCCTCTCCGGCGCGCGCCTCAGCCGGCTGACCGTCCTCGGCGCGGGCCTGAGCGTCGACACCCTGTCGTCGGCTTCGCTCTCGGCGCCCGGCACGTCTCGACCGTCACCGCGGTGATCGCGATCGGGGCCGGCGTGCTGTCGCTCAGCCTCGCAGGTGAAACGGGACGCTCGTGACGACGATCCCGGGCGAGCGCAGCAGGATCCGCCGCAGCCGGGACGCGTTGCGGCTGTGCAGGCTCTGCTGCCAGCGACGGCGGGTGACGAGCTCGGCGACGACGATGGTCAGGGTGATCTCCGGATGCTGGGCATGGAGGGCCTCGATGTAGTTGGCCAGCGGGGTCAGCGTCGCGCGATAGGGCGAGACGACGACCTCGAGCGGCAGGTGATCGCCCCACGCCTCCCAGTAGCGATGGAAGCGCTCGGCCTCCTCGTCGCTCGGGCTGATGTGCAGCGCGAGCACGGGCGCGTCGAGCGAGGCGGCGTAGGCGAGCGCGCGCACCGAGGCGAGGTCGAGCACCGCGATCGGCACGACGATCAGATGACGGACCTCGGCGGGCGCGTCCTGCTCCTCGGGGTTGCGCGGGATCGACTGTGCCTCGTGCGACAGCAGGCGCGCCGCCCGGCCGTCGCCGTCCGCCGGCCCCGCCTGCTCCGCCTTTCCAGCCCGCTCCGCCCGCTCCGCCCGCTCCGCCCGCTCCGCCCGCTCCGCCGGCTCGGCCTTCCCTGCCGGTCCGCCCGGCCCCGCCGGCCCGGCCGGGGTCAGGCCGCCGGCGGCGAGCGCCTCCGACGGATGGGGGATGAGCGACTCACGCGCGGCGCGATAGTGGCGGTGGATGCGCAGGCAGACGAAGACGATCAGCGGGATGAGCAGGACGACGAGCCACGCGCCGGCCGCGAACTTCGTGATCGCGGCGATCAGCGCGACCGCCCCGGAGAGCACGGCGCCGACGAGGTTGATCGCCGCGGCGCGCCGCCAGCCCGCGTCGCGATGGTGCATCCAGTGGACGACCATCGCCGACTGCGCGAGCGTGAAGGCGACGAACACCCCGACCGCGAACAGCGGGATCAGCGGCTCGGTCTCCCCGCCGAAGGCGGCGTAGATGATCGCCGCCGGAATCGCCAGCACCGCGATCCCGGCGGTGAAGGCGAGCCGGTCGCCCATGTGCAGGAAGGCGCGCGGCGCGTAGCCATCGCGGGCCATGAAGTACAGCAGGCGCGGAAAGCCGTTGAGCGCCGAGTTGGCGGCGATCAGCAGCACCGCCGTCGTCGCCACCTGGACGAACGCGTACAGCGGCCCGCTGCCGACGCTGGTATGGGCGATCTGCGAGAGGACGGTCTGGCTGCCCGGCTCGGCGCCGTCGAGGTGGGCGATCACGACGACGCCGACGAACATCGAGACGAGCAGGGCGATCATCCACGACAACGTCGTGCGGGCGTTCTCGGCCTCGGGCGGCTGGAAGACCGGGACGGCGTTGGAGATGACCTCGATGCCGGTCATCGCGGTGGCGCCGGACGAGAAGGCGCGCAGGATCAGCAGCACGCCGAGCGCCTCGGTGGCGTGATGGGGGGCGGGCGCGACGGCCGGGAAGCCGTGGGCCGCGGACTTGACGAGGCCGACGATGACGACGAGCGCGATCGCGGCGACGAACATGTACGTCGGCGCGGCGAACAGCGCTCCGGCGGCCCGCACGCCGCGGAGATTGCCGAGCACGAGCAGGAAGATGACGGCGAGGCCGATCGGGACCGCCGCCGAGCTCACCGACGGCACCGCGGAGGTCACGGCGGCGACACCGGAGGCGACCGACACCGCCACGGTCAGGATGTAGTCGACGATCAGCCCGGCGCCGGCGATCAGTCCCCAGCGGGGGCCGAGGCTGTGGCTGGCGACGATGTAGGAGCCGCCGCCGTGGGGGTAGGCGCGGATCACCTGGCGATAGCCGAGACCGACGGACACCATCAGCGCGACGAGCACCGCCGCGATCGGCAGCGACAGGCTCAGCCGTGAGCTGCCGGCCAGCACGAGGATCGCCAGCATCGCCTCGGGGCCGTAGGCGACCGACGACAGCGCGTCGGGCGAGAGGACCGGCAGCGCGAGCGCCTTGCCCATCCGCTCCTCGGCGATCGCGGTGCTGCGCAGCGGCGGCCCGGTCAGCAGCCGGCGGATCCCGTAGACGAACCGCCCGAGGTCGTCCTCCGGGGTTCCGGCCCGGATCGTCGCCTCGAGATCCTCGGGGTCCTGATCCTCGCTCGTGCTGGCGATGTGGACGAACGAGCCCCGCCGCACGACATCGCCCGCGACGTAGCGCAGCCCGGGGTCGACCGGCAGCCCGTCGCGCAGGCGCTCGCCCGCTCCGGCGTCGGCCCAGTGGTCTCCGACCTCTCGCAGCGCGGCGACGGCGCGCTCGTCGAGGGGCGGGAGCGCGGCGTCGGGCGTGACCTCCGCGTCGGGCTGATCGTCGGCGGCGCCGGAACCCGGCGTCGGGCTGTCGTGCGTGTCCACTAAGTGGTCGCTCTCACTCAAGGCACTCCGGGCGTCGCCGCCGAGCTGCGACGACTGTAACGACTGGGTCGGGCCCGGACGCCCCCTACGCGCGGCGCAGGCTCCCGGACGGATGGCGGGAGGTGACGAGATACGCGGCGTGCAGGTTCGCGCACGCCGCTCGCTGCGAGCGGCGGATGTGCGCCGGTCGAACCGTCCAGCCGCCGGCCGGCGCGGGCAGCATCAGCACGATCGGCCGATGGCGGCGCAACGCCAGCTCCGGGCGATAGCCGACGTCCCCGACGTCGAGATCGGTCAGCCAGGCGAGCACGCTGGCGTATTCGACCTCGGTGACCGGGTCGCCGCACGCCCGGACGTGGCGATAGCCGCCGAGCGCGTCGATCGTCGTCGCCAGCAGGTTGATCTGATCGGTGCGCCCGCGCTCGTGCCTGAGATCACGGCGCTCGACCCGGGCCCGGGAGACGGCGCCGGGCACGAGCACGATCGCGAGGACGGCGGCGACCGCCACCCCGGACCAGCGCGGGAGTCGGGGGGCCAGCGACGGCAGTTCGCCGATCAGCCCGCCGATGCCGACCCCGGCGAGCACGGCGACGACGCCGGCGGCCTCGAACATGTAGCGCGGCAGCGCCGGGAAGCCGTGCAGGGCGAAGGCGATCTCGACGATGACCCACAGCACGACGCCGGCGGCGAGGGTCAGCACGACTCGCCGGCCCCGGCGCGCGGCGAAGGCGACGCCGATCAACGCGGCGAGCATCACCGGGAGATACTGGAGCTCGGTGAAGCGGCCGATCGTGCCGGTGATCTTGCCCTGGTGCAGCTCGCGCGGGGAATGCATGGCCAGCTGTCCGGAGATGTCCGGGCGGCCGTTGGTGATCTCCGGGATCCCGAACCACATGAAGCCGACGAGCGCCAGCCCCGCGACGATCATCCAGCGCATCGGCGGGATCCGGACCCACGCCCAGATCGCGTACAGCCCGAGGAACGGCCACACCTCGGGACGGCCGAGCGCGGCGAGCACGGCGCAGGCCAGCGCCCAGCGATGGCGACCGCACAGGACCATGTCGATCGCCGCCAGGCAGAGGGTGACGATGACCGGATCGGACTGGGCGCTGAGGACGTAGTGCAGATAGCCCTCGATGCCGAGCAGCGCGCCGCCGGCGAACACCGCGGCGGCGGCCGGCGCCCAGCGCGCGATCCGATCGTCCCCGGCCGCGCCGTCCCCGGTCCCGCCGGCCCCGGTCCCGCCGGCCGGGGATGCGCTGTCACGGGTGATCCGATAGGCGATCCGTCCGGCGAACACCGCCCCGGCGAGCGCGCTCGTGACCGCGGTCAGCATCCACAGCCAGAGCGCGTCGTGGCCGGCCAGCGCGTACGGGACCGTGAACAGAAAGGGGAGGGGCTTCCACGACGGCGCGCCGCCGAGGTTCAGCGATCCGTGCAGCGTCTGATGGCCCCACACGAGCCATCCGTAGGGGTCATAGCCGGGCCGGGTCCGTGCCCAGACGATGAGGATCGCCGCGACGACGAGCAATCCGGCGGCGACCGCCACCCAGATCGCGGGCGATGCCGACCGGTCCTGCCGTGGGCCGCGGCTCGGCTCCTCGCTGGACCGCGCGTGGGTCATCGTTTCGGTCACGGGCGCGCCGCAACCTAGCAATCCCGATGTGAATGGTGAGTTAGTCCGCGCCGCCGGTGGGATCCTGCAAGATCGCGCCCAGCGGTTCGGTCTCCCACGCGGCGGGCGGCGCGGCCAGATCGCCGCCCCTGCCGGGGGCGGGCGAGACGATCCGGGCGATCGGGCTCGTCGCCGTCTGTCCGAGCGCGAACAGTGGCTCGTCGACGCCGAGCTCGAGCGCGATGCTGTTGGCGGTCGTGGCGAGGTGGTCGTTGAGCGCCAGCGCGGCTCGTTCGGGGTCGTGGTCGGTGCACGCGGCCAGCAGGTCACGATGCTCGCCGACGCGCTCGGCAAGGCGCCGGCTGCTCGGAACGCGCTGGCAGTAGCGCTCGCTCGTCTCCCACGCGGGAAGGATGAGGCGCAGCAGCCAGGCCGAGTCGGCGGCGTCATAGAGCGTGAAGTGGAAGGTCAGGTGCGCATCGGTCGTCCGGTCCGACGCGTCGTCGGGCAGTTCGTGCAGCGCGTCGATGGCCTGCGCGGCCGCCTCGGCGTGCGTCGTAGTGAAGCGCGCGGCCGCTCGGCGGATGGCGAGCGTCTCTAATGTCAGGCGCGCCTCGTAGACCTCGGCGAGGTCGGTGATGGAGAGCTGGGTGACCCGCGCTCCGCGATGCGGGACGTTCTCGACGAGCCCGGCGGCGTCGAGCCGGCGCAGCGCCTCCCGGATCGGCATCGGGCTCATGTGCAGCGCCGCGGCGAGGTCCTCGATCGGGAGCCGCGTCCCGGGCCGCAGGCGTCCGCTGATGATCGCCGACTGAAGCGTCAGGAAGGCCTTCTCAGCCAGCGTGCGGTGACCGGGTGACCCCGCGTCGGAGACCAATGCGCTGAGATCGTCCTCCATTCAACTGAAGCTACCCGCTCTGCGCGGCGATGATCAACGATTCAGGCTTGAAAGCCGCCCCCGTCGATGACGATCGCCTGGCCGCTGACCGCGGCCGCGGCGGACGACGCCAGATAGACGATCGCGTCGGCGACCTCCTCGGGCTCCAGCAGCCGGTGCAGGGGCGAGTGTGCGGCCAGCGCGTCGACCGCTTCGCCGGCGGTGCGGCCCGTCCGCTCGACGATCGTCGCCACCGACCGGTCGGTCATCGGCGTGCGGACGAACGCCGGGCAGACGGCGTTGACCCGTACGCCGGTCCCGGCCAGCTCGCTGGCCACCGCCCGTGTCAGCCCGATGACGGCGTGCTTGGAGGCCGTATAGGCGCTCGTGTACGGCACGCCGACGCGGCCGGCGGTCGAGGCGACGGTGACGATCGCCCCGACTCCGCGCTGACGCATCCCCGGGACGACCGCCCGCATGCACAGGAACGGGCCCGTGGCGTTGACGGCGAGATGGCGCGTCCAATCCTCGAGCGTCGTGCGCTGCAGGGGTGCGGACTCGCCGATCCCGGCGTTGTTGACGAGCACGTCGACGCCCCCGATCGCGGCGAACGCCGCCGCCACCGCCTCCTCGTCGGTGACGTCGCAGACGCGCGTCTCCACGCCGTCCACACCGTCCCCGCCCGCCCCGTGCAGCGCCTCGAGCGCCTCCGCGCCGCGGCCCAGCGCGACGACCCGCTCGCCGGCGGCGGCGAAGCGCTCGACGGTCGCGCGACCGATCCCGGTCGCCCCGCCGGTGACGACGACCGTCCGGCTCACGACGGGCCCCCGGCGCCGGCCCGCGCCCCGTTGCGGGTCTCGGCCTCCCGGAACATGGCGCGGGCGATGATCTCGCGCTGAATCTCGGAGGCGCCCTCGTAGATCCGCGGCGCGCGCACCTCGCGGTACAGATGCTCGAGCCGGTGTCCCTCCTCCAGCGCGACCGCGCCGTGAAACTGGACGGCGGCGTCGACGACCGTCTGGGCCACCTCGGTGGCGAGCAGCTTCGACATCGCCGCCAGCGCCGGGTCCGAGCTGCCGGCGTCACGGGCGGCGGCGGCCTGGTGGACGAGCAGCCGGGCGGCCTCGGTCGCGGCGCGCAGGTCGGCCAGGCGATGGGCGACCGCCTGATGGTCGCGCAGCGGCTTGCCGAACGTGTGGCGGGTCAGCGCGTACTCGACGGTCAGATCCAGCGCGGCGCGCGCCATCCCGATCGCGAACGCTCCGACGCTCGGGCGAAAGAGATCGAGCGTCCGCATCGCCACGGCAAAGCCGGCCCCCGGCTCGCCGAGCACCTGCTCGCGGGTGACGGCGACGCCGTCGAAGCGCAGCGAGCCGATCGCGTGCGGGGCGAGCAGCGCCAACGGCTCACCGCTCAGCCCCTCGGCGTCCCCGGGCACGGCGAACGCCGTCAACCCCCGCGCGCCCCGCCCGCCGTGCGCCGGCGCCGGCTCGAAGCCGGCATCGCGCGCGAACACCGTGTACACGTCGGCGTCCGGCGCGTTGGAGATCCACAGCTTCTCCCCGTACAGCCGGTACCCGCCGGACGCGCCGCGGTCGGGTTCGGCGCGCAGCGACAGCGCGGCGGGATCGGAGCCGGCGTCGGGCTCGGTCAGGGCGAACGCCGCCACGGCCGTCCCGCCGGCCACCCGCGGGATCCACCGGTCACGCAGCTGCGGAGACCCGGCCCTCGCGATCGGATGGGCGCCGAGGCCCTGCAGCGCGAACGCCGTCTCGGCCGCCGTGCAGCTGCGGGCGAGCGCCTCGCGGATCAGGCACAGCTCGATCGCGCTCACCTCGTCGCCGGCCGGGAACAGCCGGTCCAGCAGTCCGTGCTCGGCGAGCGCGCGGACGAGCGGGCGGTTGACCCGGCCCGGCGCATGGCCGCAGGACGCCACCACCGCCAGCTCGCCGGCCGCCAGCTCCCGCACGTGCTCATACAGCGCCCGCTGCTCCTCGCTCAGGTGGAGATCGAGCGCCGGGGTCATGCCGGCGGGGAGAGCACGGCGGTCCCCATCAGCTCGACCTTCGCCGCCGGGTCATACAGCTCGGTCACGCCGAACAGGCCCATCGCCGGATAGCGGCGGCCGAAGTGCCGGCGCCACACCCGCGCCAGGCCGGGCAGCGCGTCACGGTATTCCCCGACCGAGGTGACGAAGATCTGCAGCGAGACGAGATCGCCGGCGCCGCCTCCGGCCGCCCGCAGCGCGGTGACGAGATTGGCGGCGGCGAGATCGAACTGCTCGAGGATCGTCTCCCCGACGATCGCGCCCGCGGGGTCAGACGCCGTCTGGCCGGCGAGGTAGACCGTGTCGCCCGCGCGAACGGCGTGCGAGAAGCCGATCGGCGCCGCGAGCTCCGGCGCGTTGATCAGCTCGCTCATCGGCCCACCCATTCCGCCCGCCGGCCGTCGTTCCACGCGTCGTAGAACTCCTGGAAGTCCGCGCTGTGCATGAGCAGCGCCTGCGTGATCGCCTCGAGCTCGATCGCCGACCCGAGCCCCATGTCGAGCTCGCGGGTCAGCAGCGACTTCGTCGTCGCGAACGCGAACGCCGGCCCGCCGGCCATTCGCGCGGCCAGCGCGTGCGCCACGTCGGCCAGGTCCTCATCGGCGACGACCGAGCCGGCCAGGCCGATCTCCGCCGCGCGCTCGGCGCTGACCTTGTCGCCGAGCATCAGCAGCTCGGTCGCCCGTCCCAATCCGACGAGCCGGGGCAGGAGATACGCCGTCCCCATGTCGGCGCCGGCCAGCCCGACCCGCGTGAACAGGAACGCGAACGACGCCGAGCGCGCCAGCACCCGGAGGTCGCAGGCCAGCGCGATCGCCGCGCCCGCGCCGGCGGCCACGCCGTTGACCGCCGCGATGACCGGCAGCGGGCACTCGCGCAGCGCCTGCACGACGCTCCCGGTCATCCGCGTGAACTCGAGCAGCTCGGCGGTCTCGAGCTCCAGCAGCGGCCCGATGATCTCCTCCACGTCCCCGCCCGAGCAGAAGCCGGCGCCCCGCCCGGTGATCATCAGCACCCTGACGTCGCGCCGAGCGGGGAGCTCGGAGAGCAGGTCGCGCAGGTCGGCGTAGATGTCGAAGGTCAGCGCGTTGAGCTTCTCCGGCCGGTTCAGGGTCAGCGTCGCGATCCCGTCGGCGACCGCGAACTCGAAGTTCCTCCACTCCCCGGTCACCGGCGCGCTCGCGCGGAACGGGCTCATACCGGTGCGACGATACTCGGACTTCCGTTCGGTCGCCCGGCCGTGAGATATGCTGCCGCGCCGAGGCCCCGTGGCAGGCGACAGCCCCTATTGGAATCCGAAGATCGAGACCCTCGCCCGCCCACGGCTCGAGGCTCTCCAGTTGGCCAAGCTCCAGCGCCAGATGGCGTGGGCCCAGCAGCGCAGCCCGTGGTTTCGGCGCACGCTGCACGGCATCGACCCGTCCGAGCTGCGCTCGCTGGACGACCTGCGGTCGCTGCCGATGGTCACCCGTGAGCAGTGGATGGCCTCCCAGCTCCAGCATCCGCCCTACGGCGAGCTCCCGACGCTCGGCGGCGCGGGGGCGATCCGCGTCCACACCACCTCGGGCACGACCGGCCGCGAGCCGCTGCGCGCGCTGGACTCGCGCAAGGACTGGGCGTGGATCGCCGAGATGTGGGCCTACGGGCTGTGGGGCTGCGGCGTGCGGCCGGGCGACACCGCCTACGTCGCCTTCGGCTACGGCTCGTTCATCGGCTTCTGGGGCCTGCATTACGCGATGGAGAAGCTTGGCGCGCTCAACGTCCCGGGCGGAGCCCAGAGCACCGAGGCCCGGGTGCGCCAAATCATCGACTTCGGCGTCACCGTCGTCGCCTCGACGCCGACCTACGCGCTGCGCCTGGCCCAGGAGGCCCAGGCGATCGGCATCGACCTGCGCCGCTCGGCGGTCTCCCGGCTCATCCTCTCCGGCGAGCCCGCCGGCTCGATCCCGCAGACGAAGGCGCTGATCGAGGAGCAGTGGGGCGCGAACGCGTACGACACCGCCGGGATGACCGAGATCGGCACGATCATGATCTTCGAGTGCTCGCACCAGCCCGGGGGGACGCACATCATCGAGGACCACGTGATCGAGGAGGTGATCGATCCCGACACGACCGAGCCCGTCGCCTACGGCGAGCGCGGCGAGCGGGTCGTGACCTCGTTCGGCCGCGGGGCGATCCCGCTGATCCGCTATCGCACCGGCGATCTCGTCTGCAAGGTGCCGGCCTCGGTGTGCGACTGCGGCCGCGTCTATGACATCTACGAGGGCGGGATCCTCGGCCGCGTCGACGACATGAAGATCATCCGCGGCACGAACGTCTACCCGCGGGCGATCGAGGCGATCGTGCGCGAATCGCCCGAGGTCGACGAGTTCCAGACGGTCATCACCCGTGAGGGCGTCCGGGACGAGATCACGCTCCGCGTCGAGCTGAAGGTCGACGCCCCGCCGGACTGCTGGACCGAGCTCGCCCCGACGCTGCACCGCCGGCTCGCGCTCGCCCACGAGGGGCTCAACTTCCGCATCGAGCAGGCCGCTAGCGGCGAGCTGCCGCGCTTCGAGCTCAAGGCCAAGCGGACGATCGACAAGCGTGCGGCGCCGATCGGAGCGCCCTCGTGAGCCGCCATGACCTGCTCGGCACCGAGTTGACCGCCGCCGAGGAGCGGCTGCTCGCCGTCTACACCGAGCTCAAGGCGCTGTGCGGCGACGACGAGCTGGCGCCGCTCGCCCAGGCCAACCTGCGCGCCGCGCTCGCCCTGATGCACAACATCGTCAACGGCCTGGCGCTGGAGTACGAGCACCTCAGCGATCTGGGGGTGTAATGCCCGTCCGGACGGGACACTAGGCATGCGAATCGCGGTCGCCGGCGGCGGCCCCGCCGGGCTGTACTTCTCGATCCTCATGCGCCGGGTCGACCCCGGCTGCGAGGTGACGGTGTTCGAGCGCAACCGCGCGCAGGATGCCTTCGGCTTCGGGGTCGTCTTCTCCGACGAGACGCTGACCGTGTTCGCGCATGCCGACCCGGTCAGCCATCGGCAGATCACCGAGCGCTTCGCGCGCTGGAGCGACATCGACATCCATCACCGCGGCGTCAGAACGCGCTCGGGCGGCCACGGCTTCTCCGCGCTCGGGCGCCGTGAGCTGCTCGGGATCCTCCAGCGCCGAGCGCTGGACCTCGGGGTCGAGATCCGCTTCGTCACCGAGGCGCCGAGCGTCGACGAGCTCGGCTGGGCCGATCTGATCGTCGCTGCCGACGGTGCCTCGAGCGCCGTCCGGAGCGCCCGGGCCGGCGACTTCGGACCGACGCTGGAGCCGCGCCACTGCCGCTACATGTGGATGGGCACCGATCTCGTCTTCGACGCCTTCAAGTTCTTCATCGTGCAGACGCCGCACGGCGTCTTCCAGGCCCATGCCTATCCCTACGACGCCACGATGAGCACGTTCATCGTCGAGGTGGGGGAGGCGGCGTGGCGCGCGGCCGGGCTCGACGCAACCGCTGCGCTCCCGCCGGGGGTCAGCGACGAAGCGAGCGTCGCCTACTGCCGGGCGCTGTTCGCCGACGCGCTCCAGGGACACGAGCTGCAGGCCAACAACTCGAAATGGATCACGTTCACGACCGTGCGCAATCGCTGCTGGCGCTCGGGCAACGTCGTGCTGATGGGCGACGCCGCCCACACCGCCCACTTCTCGATCGGCTCGGGCACGAAGCTGGCGATGGAGGACGCCGTCGCGCTTGCCTGGTCGCTGCGCGGCGAGCTGTCCGAGGGCGCCGACGCCGGCGCCGAGATCGTCCCGGCCGCGCTCGCCGCCTACGAGGACGAGCGCCGGCCGATCGTCGAGTCGACCCAGCGGGCCGCGCAGGCGTCGCTGGAGTGGTTCGAGGGCATCGAGCGCTACGTCGATCAGCCACGCTTGCAGTTCGCCTTCAACCTGCTGACGCGCAGCCGGCGGGTCACCTACGACAATCTGCGCCTGCGCGACCCGGCGTTCATCGCCGCCGTCGACGACGAGTTCGCGGCCGGCCAGCCCGCGCCCGCGGAGCCGAGACCCCCGATGTTCACGCCGCTTCGTCTCCGTGGTCTCACCCTCAACAACAGGGTGATGGTATCGCCGATGGACATGTATTCTGCGGTCGACGGCACCCCGTCGGACTTCCATCTCGTCCATCTCGGCGCGCGCACGCTCGGCGGCGCCGCGCTCGTCTACTCCGAGATGATCTGCGTCTCGGCGAACGGCCGGATCACCCCGGGATGCGCGGGCATGTACGCGCCCGAGCACGTCGAGGCGTGGCGGCGGATCGTCGACTTTGCGCATCGCTACGGCCAGACCGCGATCGGCGCCCAGCTCGGCCACTCCGGCCGCAAGGGCTCGACCAAGCTCATGTGGGAGGGGATCGACGAGCCGCTGGACGAGGGCAACTGGGAGCTGATCGCGCCCTCGGCGATCCCGTACGCGCCGCGCAACCAGGTGCCGCGGGCGATGACCCGGGCCGACATGGACGACGTCTGCCGGCAGTTCGTCGCGGCCGCCCGGGATGCCGAGCGCGCGGGCTTCGACCTCCTGGAGATCCACTGCGCCCACGGCTATCTGCTCTCCAGCTTCCTGTCGCCGCTGACCAACGTGCGGACCGACGACTACGGCGGCTCGCTCGCCGCCCGTGCCCGCTTCCCGTTGGAGGTGTTCGACGCCTGCCGCGCCGTCTGGCCCGCGCAGCGGCCGATGAGCGCGCGGATCTCGGCGACCGACTGGGTGACCGGCGGCTTCACGCCCGACGACGCGGTCGCCTTCGCCCGGATGCTCGCCGAGCACGGGTGCGATCTGATCGACGTCTCCGCCGGCCAGGTCTCACCCGACGAGCGTCCCGCCTACGGCCGCAGCTTCCAGACGCCGTTCGCCGACCGGATCCGCAACGAGGTCGGGATCCCGACCGTCGCCGTCGGCGCGATCGCCAGCTATGACGACGTCAACACGATCGTGCTCGCCGGCCGGGCCGATCTGTGCGCGCTGGCGCGCCCGCACCTGTACGACCCGGCGTGGACCCTGCACGCCGCCGCCGAGCAGGACTATGCCGGCGACGGCATTCGCTGGGTGCCGCAATACCGGGCCGGCTCACGCAAGCCCCCGGCCGGACGCGGGGACGAGGTTCGCAAGGAGCTGGAGCGCAGCTTCGACCCCGACCCCGACCCCGACCCCGACCCGGCGGTCCTCACCGGCTAGCGGGACGACCGGCGACACCGCTGACGGCGCGCGCGGTCAGTGTCCGCCCGCGCGGGTCAGCTGATGATGCTGCGCGATCCGCACCGCCTTATTGGCCTCCAGGATTCCCCGCCCGGCGGGCGAGTTCCGGGGGGTCTGCATCTCCTGGAGGATCCGCACCGAGGCAGACGCTCCGTTCGTGAGCGTGTCGCTCACGGTCGCGCCGGTCGGCGTCGGCGAGATGCACATCGCCAGGACGCCGCCGAGCAGTACTCCGCTGAACATTCCCCCGCGCCATCCAGCGCGTTGGATGACGTCGGCCGTACGGCGCACGACGTCGTTGAGGTTCACCCACGTGCTTGTCAGCAACCCAATCACCACAATCCCTAGGTCGTTCCAACAGGTCGATTGGAGAAATCGCCCGCTGGCAGCCGAACTTGAATCCGGTCCAGCGGACTGGACGGGTGGGGGAGGGGTGCGCGAGTCACCTCACGATCGCCGGCGTCCTCCCCTCAGCGGCGGCGGGACCGGGCTCGGCGATGAGGCGTGCCCCGGCGTGCCCGAGCGCGGCGGGCCCGAGTTCGGTGCGCCCGGGACCGCCGCGTCCGGGTCCGGCGCGTCGCCCCGCCGCTCGCCGTCGCCTGCCGGGCGAGCGGGGCGGCGGCCGGGGCCGGCGCGCCCGGCACGATCACGCCCCCGCTGACCGCCTGGACCGTCCCGCCGGCGTTCGCCGCGGTCACGCGACAGCTGAGGATCAGCCCCCGGTCGGCCGCCCGGACGGTGTACGCCTGACCCGTCGCCCCCGCGATCGGCATGTTGTTGCGGTCCCACTGCACCGCGAGGCCGGCCGGCCCGCCCGACCACACGCCGGGCGCGCAGTGCAGGGTGTCGCCGACGGCGGCGGCGCCGAGGAGGAACGGCGCGACGGTCGCCGCCGGCGGGGTCGTGTTCGCCCACGGCGTCAGGACGGGAGCGACGACGGCGCTCGCCGCCGAGGTCGCGCTCGCGCTCCCGCCGGCGTCGGTGGCGGTGACGATCACCCGGATCGTCTCGCCGACGTCGCCGTAGCCGAGCGTGTACGCGTCCTGCGTCGCGCCGCCGATGTTCGCGCAGGTGGCGCCGCTGTCGTCGCAGTCCTGCCATTGATAGGCGTAGGCGCTCGGATCGAACGTCCACGCGCCGGGCGTCGCGGTCAGCGTCTGCAGGTCGGTCGCCGTGCCGGTGATCGCCGGCGCCGTCGTCGCCGTCGGGGCGGGAGGCAGGACGACGGCGGTCGGGGCCGACTCGGCGCTCGCCGCGCCTCCCGGATCCGACGCGGTCACGACGACGCGCACCGTGTCCCCGGCGTCGCCCGCGCCGAGCGCGTACGCGGCGGCCGTCGCGCCGGCGATCGCCGTGCAGCCGGCGCCGGTCGGGTCGCAGTCCTGCCATTGATAGGCGTAGCCGGTCGGGCCGTTCGTCCAGGATCCCGGGGCGGCGGTCAGCGTCTGGCCGGCGGCGTCGGTGCCGGTGATCACCGGCGCGGCCGCGTCGACCGGCGCCGGGGGCGCGATCTGATCGACGCTCGCACTGGCGGCGTCGGCGACGTCGATGACGCCGGCCGGGCTGACCGCGAGCGAGAACGGCCCGTCGAGCGGCGAGGACGCCGGCGCGGCGCCATAGCTGGGGGCGCGGGCGCTCCCGGTGCCGGCGAGGACCGACAGCTGGCCGGCGGGCGTGACCTGCTCGATGCGCTCGTTGACCCGGTCGGCGATGTCGACGTCGCCGGCGGCGTCGACGGCCACCCCGGTCGGGCCGTCGAGCTTCGAGCTCGTCGCGGTCCCGGCGGTCGGCGCGCCGGCCAGGCCGCTGAGCTGGCCGGCGACGACCGACAGCCTGCCGGAGGCGACCTTGACGACGATGTTGTCGCCCGCGTCGGCGACGTAGACGTCGCCGCCGGGGTCGACCGCGACCCCGGTCGGATCGTCGAGCTTCGAGCTCGTCGCGGTTCCGGCGGTCGGCGCGCCGCGCGCGCCGCTGCCGGCGAGGATCGACAGCACGCCGGCCGGCGACACCTCTTCCACGTACGGGTTGCCCGCGGAGCCGCCGCCGTCGGCGATGATCAGGTCGCCGGCCGGATCGATCGCCAGCCCGCTCGGGCCGCCGAGCTTCGAGTTCGTCGCCGTCCCGGGCGTCGGCGCCCCCGCGCTCCCGGTGCCGGCCAGGATCGACAGCCTCCCGCCCGGCGTGACCTTCTCCACCTCGTGGTTGCCGGTGTCGGCGATGTAGACATCGCCCGCCGCGTCGACCGCGACCGCGCTCGGCCCGTTCAACGGCGAGCCGGTGGCGGCCCCCGGGACCGGCGCCCCGGCGCTCCCGGTGCCGGCGACGATCGACAGCGTCCCGCCGGGCGTGACCTCGTAGACGCGGTTGTCGCCGGCGTCGGCGACGTACAGGTCACCGCCGGCGTCGAATGCGACCCCGTCGGCCGTCCCGAGCGCCGACGCGGTCGCCGGCCCGGGGGTCGCCGCGCCCGCGCTGCCGGTCCCGGCGGCGCGGGTGATGACGAGCGCCGTCGTCGCCTGGGCGAACGCCGGCAGGAGCGCGGCCGGCGCGCATCCCGCCACCGCGCACACGGCGACGCCCAGCATGTATTGACGGCGAACGGCGCCGCGCGTGACCCTGCGAACCCCTGACGACACTGGTGACCTCGCGACCTGACCTGACGACTGCCCCGCGACTGCATCGTGCGCCGCGGCCCGCCGCTTGAGCCCCCGGCCGACAACTCAGCGCTTCAGCAGCCCTTCGATCGCCGCCAGCCCGTCGAACACGTCGGCGAAGCTCGTCGTCAGCGGCGACAGGCCGAGGCGGATGACGTCCGGCGTGCGGAAGTCGACGATCACGCCGTCGTCGGTCAACCGGCGGCTGAGCGCCCGCGCGTCGGGGTGGACGAGCGCGACGTGAGAGCCGCGCCGCGCGGGGTCCCGCGGAGAGCCGACGGCGCACCCGAGCGCCGCCAGCCGCGCGTCGATGAGCGCGATCGCGTACTCGGTCAGCCGCGTCGACTTGGCGCGGATCGCCTGGATCCCGGCCTCGAGCACGAGCTCGGCCCCGACCTGGGCGGCGGTCAGCGCCAGCACCGGCGGCGTGCCCGACAGCAGCGCGGTGATCCCCGGCGCGGCGTCGTAGCCCTGCGCCATCTCGAACGCGTCACGGCGCCCGAGCCAGCCCCAGATCGGCTGGCGCAGGCTGGCCTGATGCTCGGTCCGCACGTAGACGAACCCGGGCGACCCGGGGCCGCCGTTGAGATACTTGTACGTGCAGCCGACCGCGAGGTCGATCCCCTCGTCGTCGAGCGCGACCGGGATCGCCCCGACGCTGTGCGACAGGTCCCAGAGCGCGAGCGCCCCGCACTCGTGGGCGATGGCGGTGATCGCCCGGGAGTCCAGGATGTACGCCGAGCGATAGTCGACCTGGGTGAAGGTGACGAGCGCGGTCCGCTCGCCGGCGACCGTCGCCACCTGCTCGGGCGACGGCCCGCCATGGGGGTCGGCGTCGACCCAGCGGATCGTCAGCCCCCGTTGCGCGGCCAGGCTCTCCAGGACATAGCGGTCGGTCGGGAAGTTGTTGCGGTCGGTGACGATCTCCGTCCGTCCCGGCCGGGCGGCGAGCGCGGCGGCCGCCAGCTTGTAGAAGCAGACGGTCGTCGAGTCCGCGACCGCCACCTGGCCGGGGGCGGCCCCGAGCAGTCCGGCGCCGATCCGGTCTCCGAGCCGCGTCGGCAGCTCCATCCACCCCTCGGTCCAGCCGCGGATCAGCCGCTCCCCCCACTGCGCCCGGACGACCTCGGCCAGCCGCTGCGGCGTGTCGCGGGGGAGCCGCCCGAGCGAGTTGCCGTCGAGATAGACGAGCCCGTCGCCGCCGCTGAACCGCTCACGGAACGCCCGCAGCGGATCGGCGGCGTCGAGCTCGAGCGCGGCGGCCCGGTCGGCCACCGGTCAGCCGCGGGGGACGAAGGCGTACACCCGGCTCGGGCTGCCGGTCCCCCCGACGAGCCGCAGCGGGGCGACGATGAGCATCGCCCCGGTGACCGGCACCCGTTCGAGGTTCGCCAGCTGGGTCAGCCCGAGCTTGCCCGCGCCGAGCAGGAAGTTGTGCAGCGGGAACGGCGGCTCCATCGCGCCCGCGCTCCCGGCGTCGATCCCGACCGTCTCGGTCCCGAACCCCGCGACCGCGGGATGCTCGGCCAGCCAGCGCGCCGCCGCCGCGTCGGGTCCCGGCGTCCGCGGCCCGTTTTCGCCGACGTTGAGGAACAGCTCCTGGTCGTGCGCGCGGGCGCCCCAGCCGCTGCGCAGCAGCACCCAGGCGCCGTCGGGGATCTCGCCGTGCTCGGCCTGCCACGCCTCCAGGTCGGCGACCGTCAGCAGATGATCGCCGTTCGCGGCCTCGGTCTCGGCGGTGACGTCGATCACGCACGCCGGGCCGATCAGCGTCGTGGCCGGGATCGAGCCGATGTCGGCGCCGTCGCGCCCGGTGATCCAGTGGATCGGCGCGTCGACGTGCGTGCCGACATGCTCGCCGATCGTCAGCGTCGACCACGCCCACGCCGGGCCGCGCTCGTCGTAGCGCGAGATCTCCTCGCGGGTCAGGCCGGGGGTGTTGGCGAACGGCGGCGGGAGCTGGATGACCGGCGTCGTCTCCGACAGCGGCTGGGTGAGGTCGACGATCTGCACCGCGCCGGAGGCGAGCCCGCCGAGCAGAGCGGAGACCGGGGTGTCGTGGATGCTGGACATGGCGTTCTCCTCCGGAGATCTGTATGGGCGTTCAGCGAGCTGAACGCTTGTTTGCGCGGCGTGGGCTGGGGGATCAGCCGCCGCGGAAGGCATCGGCGAGCCATTCTGCACAGATCGTCGGATTGACCTTGGCGTCGAGCACGAGCGGGCGCGACGGCGATTCCTCCAGCCACGCGTCGACGACATTGAGGTCGTCGACGCCGCGCACGGTCACCGCCTGGGCGCCCGCGGCGGCGGCGATCGCCGCCAGGTCGACGTCGGGGAACTGCACCCGGTGGACGTCGTGCCCCATCGGCGCGAAATGGTGGACCTCGGCGCCGTACGCCCGGTCGTCGTAGATGACGACGAGCAGCTTGATCTCGAGCCGGGCCGCGGTCTCGAACTCCGGGAGCGCCATGAACGCACCGCCGTCGCCGATCGCCGCCACCGTCGGATGATCAGGCCGCGCGATCGCGGCGCCGATCGCCGTGCCGAGGCCGAGCCCGACCGCCTGAAAGCCGTTGGGGAAGACCCAGTCACGCGGATCCTGGACGGTCAGGAACATCGACGGATAGCCGAGGAAGGCGCCGGAGTCGACCGCCACCGCCTTGTGCACCGGCAGCCGCCGCTCGAGCTCCCGGCTGAGTGTCCGCGGGTCGATCCACTCGTCGGTGCCGGCGTCGTCATAGGGATCGTCATGCCATCGATGGGCGGCGATCTGATGCGCCAGCTCCGGGGTGCGGAAGCCCTGCTGGTGGTGGCCGCGGCGCTGGAGCTCGTCGGCGAGCATCCGCGCGGCCGCGTACGCGTCCCCGACGACCGCCAGCTGGGCCGGCTGATGGCGGGAGATCGCTCGCGGGTCGAGGTCGATCTGGGCGAGCTGGGCGGCGTCGCCGATCAGCGCGCCGGAGCGGGTCGTCCAGTGGTTGACGCTGGCCCCGAAGACGAGATAGAGGTCGGCGGCGGGGAGCAGCGCGGCGGCGAACGGCGACGCGAATCCCCCGGAGATCCCGAGCCCGTACGCCCGTCCGGCGAACAGCCCGTTGGCCGGCGCCGAGGTCGCCAGGACCGCCCCGATCAGCTCCCCGAGGCGCTCCAGCTCCGGGCCCGCGTCGGCGAGCACGGCCCCGCGCCCCGCCAGGATGACCGGCCGGCGGGCCGTCTGGACGAGGTCGGCCAGGGCCCTGATCGCATCCGCCGAGGGGCTCGGACGCGTCACCGGGGGCAATCGCGGCGTCGCGGCGCGCGTGGCGACCGGCGGCTGGGCCTGGAGATCGATCGGCAGCATCAGCACGACCGGCCGGCGCTCCAGCCACGCGCGCTCGTACGCTCGCTGGGCGTCATCGGCGGCGGTGGCGGCGCTGTGGACGCGCTCGGCGATCGCCCCGACGGACTCGACGAGCCCGTGCTGATCGATCCGGAAGTTCGAGGTCAGGGCGGCGGCGGGCGTCTCCCCGGCCAGGACGAGGATCGGCGTGCGGCTCTTGACCGCCTCCGCCAGCCCGGTCATCGCGTTGGTCAGCCCGGGACCCTGGTGGACGCTGCACACCCCGACCCGGCCGCTGACCCGGGCATAGCCGTCGGCCATGGCCAGGGCGCCGCACTCATGGCGGGCGGCGTGAAAGCGGGCGCCGGCGTTGCACGCCGCGTTGGTGGCGACGATGTTGCCGCTCCCCAGTACGCCGAAGATCTCGGCGGCGCCCATCGCCGCCACCGTCGCGCCGACGACCTCCGCGACCGACCTCGCCGGCTGCTGCTGCTGAACCTCCACCGTTGCACCCTAACCGTTTGTCGGCCTCGCGTGCCGGGTAACCCTTCTGACAAATGGATCACGAACACGACCTCGTGGGAACGGATCACCCCTCAGACTCCGGCGAGCCTCTCGTCAGGCCCCTCGCGCCGGGCGAAGCGGATGACTCTCAGCCTCAGGTGGAGACTGAGAGCTGGTCCGAAAACGCCGACTCACGCTCGGTCTACGACCAGACTCCGGAGTCGGCGGAGATGGAACCGCCGCCCGCGGTCACAGACCATCCGGACGAGCTGTCCACGCCCGTCGAGAGCCCGCCGGAGACGTCCGCGAGGCCGGCCGACGGCGTTCCGTCGATGATCCCGCGCCATCGCCAGCGCTCCCGCCCGGAGAGCTTCTTCGTTCGCCTCGTCGCGACCGCCGGCATCGTCGGCATCTGCGTCGCGATCGCCGCGATCATGGTCTCCAGCCACTCCCAGGGCTGGATCGTCGGGCTCGTCACCTCGGTCGTCAGCTGCGTGCTCGCCGCGATCCTCTGGTCCTCGCGGGTTCTGTGAGCGGCCATCTCGGTGGTGCCGCCGGCGCCGTCACGACGGCGCCCGCACGCTGACCAGGTCGTCGATGATCGCCAGGTCGGCGGTGTCGGCGGTCAGCAGCGTGACGCCGTGCACGTTGGCGGTGGCGGCGATCGCCAGATCGACCATCTGCCGGCGCGGCCGGCCCCCGCGCTGCGCGACGGCGGCCGCCAGCCGGCCCCATTCCCGGCCGACCGCGGCGTCGATCGGGAGCGGCTCGAACGTCGCCTCGACCACGCCGAGGCGCTGAGCCCGCCGGCCCCGTTCCTCGGGGTCGGTGGCTACAAGCGTGCCGAAGTGCAGCTCGGCCAGCGAGGCGGCGCTGATCGCGCCCTCCAGGTCACCCGGGTCATCGGCCCCGATCAGGATGGACGTGTCCAGTAGGAAGCGCGTCACGCGAACGGGTCCGTCAGATCCGCCGGGAATGCGGCGAAATCCTCGGCGAGGTTCCGCGGAGCCGGTGTCCGGAACACCGCGCGCAGGCTGTCGCCGCTGACCCATTGGCGCCTGGCGGCTGGTCCGAGCCGGGCGACGGGACGGCCGGCGACGGTGATGGTGAACTCCTCACCCGCCTCCGCGCGCCGCAGGACGTCGGCGACGTTGTTGCGCAGCTGCCTTTCTGCGGAATCGTCTCCATCGACTGTGACGGTAGCAGTTCTGCTACCGGCGGTCGTCTGTGTGGACGGGGACGCGACGCGGATGACCGCGGCCGAGTGGGCCGTGAGCGGATACGGCGTGTCGTTGGCCAGCGGCCCGGCGTCCCGCTGGGCGCAGTCGAGTTCGAGCGTCAGGGTCGCGCCCGCGGTCTGGGGCGGGAGGCTGAAGTCGACGTCGTTGCCGGCGGCGTTGAACAGGATCAGGAACGTGTCGCCGCTGATCGGGCGCCCGTGGTCGTCGGTCTCGGCGATCTCGTCGCCGGCCAGCAGCATCCCGAAGGCCTCGGCCCACGGGGTGCTCCAGTCCTGGTCGCTCATCTCCCGGCCGTCGGCGTTGAGCCAGGTGATGTCCTTGACGTCGCCGCGGATCGGCCGGCCCTGGAAGAACGAGCGCCGGCGGAAGACCGGCTCGGTCGCCCGCAGCGTCAGCGCGCTGCGCACGAAGCTCAGGAAGGCCTCGCCCTCGGCGTCGAGCTCCCAGTCGAACCAGGTCAGAGCGTTGTCCTGGCAGTAGGCGTTGTTGTTGCCCTGCTGGGTGCGCGACAGCTCGTCGCCGCCGAGCAGCATCGGCACGCCCTGGCTGACGAGCAGCGTGACGATCAGGTTGCGCTTCTGCCGGGCGCGCAGGGCGAGGACCGCCAGATCGGCGGTCTCGCCTTCGGCGCCGCAGTTCCAGCTGTCGTTGCCGTTCGCGCCGTCGGAGTCGTCCTGCAGGTTGGCCTCGTTGTGCTTGCCGTCATAGTGACGAGATCGGCGACCATGAAGCCGTCGTGGGCGGCGATGAAGTTGACGCTCGCGCTCGGCCGTCGGCCGTCGGCGGCGTAGAGGTCGCTGGAGCCGGCGATCCGCGTCGCCAGGTCCGACAGCTCCTGGGGATTGCCTTTCCAGTAGCGGCGCACGGTGTCGCGATAACGCCCGTTCCACTCCGACCAGTCGACCGGGAAGTTGCCGACGTCATAGCCGCCCTGGCCGGTGTCCCACGGCTCGGCGATCAGATGCACGCCGGCGAGGACGGGGTCCTGCATGACGATGTCGAAGAACGGCGCCTGGCGGCGAAGGTCTCAGCCACTGGCGGCCGAGCTCGGCGGCGAGATCGAAGCGGAAGCCGTCGATCCGCATCTCGGTCACCCAGTAGCGGAGGCTGTCGGTGACGAACTGCAGCGTCCGGGGATGCCCGAGGTTGACCGAGTTGCCGGTGCCGGTGAAGTCGTAGTCATAGCGCGGGTTCTCGGCGAGGTGATAGTAGGCCGGGTTGCTGATTCCCCGCAACGACAGCGTCGGGCCGAGCTCGCTGCCCTCGGCGGTGTGGTTGTAGACGACGTCGAGGAAGAACGAGGATGCCGGCGCCGTGCAGGGTGTCGACCATCGTCTTGAACTCGCGCACGACGCCGGCCGGGTCCTGCGCGGCGGCCAGCCGCGGATCGGGCGCGAAGAACCCGAGCGTGTTGTAGCCCCAGTAGTTCGACAGGCCCTCGTCGACGAGGAAGCGCTCGCTGACCCGATAGTGGACCGGCAGCAGCTCGACGGTCGTCACCCCGAGG
>CAWKFP010000006.1:0-128714 GCA_963849085.1 uncultured Solirubrobacteraceae bacterium
AGCCCGAGCGCGACCACCCCGGCCAGCACCGCGCCGAGCATCCGCCACGGCCGGACGCGCAGCACGAGCGCCACGAGGATCAGCCCGTAGAAGAGATATCCGGCATCGGTCGGGCTGGGAGACCATCTGCTCGCCGACGGTGACGACGATTCCGCCGAGCACCGCGCCGGCGATCGACCCGGCGCCGCCGAGCACGAGGCAGGCGTAGATGAGGATGAGGATGTTGTCGACGTGAAGTTCGTCGGGAAGACGTTGTCCTGCTGGGCGGCGAAGATCGAGCCGCCGAGCGCGCCGATCATCGCGCCGAAGCTGATCGCCATCACCTTCAGCTTGCCGGTCGGGATCGTCATCGCCCCGGCGGCGAGCTCGTCCTCGCGGATCGCCCGCCAGGCGCGCCCGGTTCGCGACCCGTCCAGCAGGTGCAGCAGTCCCATGACGACGACGACCGCGATCAGGGCGAAGGTGTAGTAGCCGTTCCGGCGTCAGGATCTGGCCGCCGAAGCCGTGGATCGGCTCCAGCCCGTACAGGCCGTTGACCCCGCCCAGGGTGCCCGCGTCGACGTTGTTGACGAACTCCATGAAGGCCTGGCCGACGAACAGCGTGACGATCGCCAGGTAGTCGCCGGAGACCCGCAGCGAGACGAGGCCGATCACCGCGCCGAGGATCCCGGCGGCGACGAGCACGATCGGGAAGGTCGCGATCGACGGCAGCTCCGCGCCCCCCACCCCGCCGGTGCCGAGGGCATGGAGGAGAAGATCGCGTAGCCGTAGGCGCCGAAGCCAAAGAAGGCGAGTAGCCGAGATCCAGCAGCCCGGTCCAGCCGACGGCGATGTTGAGCCCGAGCGCGAGGATCGCGTAGACGAGGCTGTTGACCGCGACCGTCTGGAGGTTGACGTTGAGCGAGAGCTGGCCGATGATCAGCCCCACCAGCAGGGCCAGGCCGAGGCGCTGCCACCAGCCGACCCGGTCGGCGAGCCGGGCGGCGGGGCCCCGCCAGCCGCGGCCGGCGTCACGGCGATCGCCGTGCTGGGCCACCCACTCGTCGACTCCGATCGGCATCGTCGAGATCAGACCTTCTGCAGCGGCGCGGTGCCGAAGATCCCGGTCGGGCGGATGAGCATCGTGGCGATCAGGATGCCGAACACGATCAGGTCGGTGTACTGGCTGGAGACGTAGCTGGCGGCGAACGACTCGCAGATGCCGATGAACAGCCCGCCGATCATCGCGCCGGGGATGCTGCCGATCCCGCCGACGACCGCGGCGGTGAACGCTTTCAGGCCGGCGAGGAAGCCGATCGTGTTCGAGATCTGGTTGAAGGCCAGCCCGGACATGACGCCGGCGACGCCGGCCATGAACGAGCCGATGAAGAAGGTGTAGGCGATCGTGCGGTTGACGTCGATGCCGAGCATCTCGGCCGCCTCGCGGTCGGCGGCGACCGCGCGCATCGACTTGCCGAGCGTCGTGCGGTCGACGAGCATCCGCAATCCGACCATCATCAGGATGCTGACGACGAAGATCGTGATCTGGACCGAGTCGATGTCGACGCCGCCGATCGTGATCCCCGAGCTGAACGAGATGAAGGAGTTGGTGGAGTAGCTGCGGGTGAAGCCGCCGAACAGCAGCAGCACCGAGTTCTCCAGGATGAACGACACCCCGAGCGCCGTGATCAGCGGCGCGATCCGCGGCGCGTCGCGCAGCGGGCGGTAGGCGAAGCGCTCGATCAGCACCCCGAGGATCCCGGCCCCCCCGCCGGCGAGCACGAACATGACCACGACGAGCAGCGGCACCGGGATCGACAGCGCGGTCGGGCCGCCGAACCACTGGATGACGAAGTAGCCGATGAACGCGCCGACCATGTACAGGTCGCCGTGGGCGAAGTTGAGCAGCTTCAGGACGCCGTAGACCATCGAGTAGCCGAGCGCGATCAGCGCGTACAGGAACCCGGTGGTCAGTCCGTTGACAAGCGTCTGGAGGAACTCGTGCATCTCGTGATCTCAGGCCGGGCGGGCCGGCGGCGCCGCGATCGGTGATCCCGACGCGGCGCCGCGCTGACCCGCTGTCCGTGGCCTACTTGGTGGGAATGGCGATGTACTTCCCGGCGCTGTTGATGTGGAACAGGTAACCGGGGCTGCCCGCGAGGTCGCCGTTCTTGTCGAACGCGACCGTGATCCCGAGCGGATTGTCGGCGGCCGGGATGTCGGTCGCGCGGACGGCGGCGAGCACGTTGGAGCGGCTCGGCGTCGCGCCGCCCTTGCAGACCGCCGCGATCGCCTTCATGACGACGTCGGTCGCCTCATAGGTCGGCACGCCGAACGCCCCGTACGGGCCGTACTGGGCGACGCCCTTGACGATCGACACGTCGAGCGGGCTCGTCGAGGTCGAGATGTCCGGCCCGAAGTTCGACACATACGTCCCCGGGATCTTGAACTGCGTCGGGGAGTCGGTGCCGTCGGTGCCGAACAGGATCGTCTTCTTGTGCTGCTGCTCGGCGTCGAGCCCGAACTGCTGGGCGTTGGCCGCCGTCTGCCACGGCAGGATCGTCACCGTCTCGGCCGGGGTCAGCTGCGAGGTGACGAGCGACTGCAGGGCGTTGGCGAGGGTCGCGCCGGTGTCGGTGCCGTTGTAGGTCTGGTGGTTGACCTTGATCCCGGCCTTCTCAAGGATCGGCGTCATCACCTTGACCAGCCCCTGGGAGTAGGCCTCGTCGTCGTCGATGATCAGCACCGCCTTGGGATGGAGGTGGTTGATGACGTAGTTGGCGTCCTGCGGGCCCTGGACGTCGTCGTCGGGAACGACGCGGAAGAACGTCGGATTCGCGCCGCTGGTGGCCAGCGCGGGCAGCGTCGCCGAGCCGGAGATGAACGCCATGCCGGCCCGTCCGAACAGCGGGCCGACCGCCTCCACCTCCTGGCTGCCGGCCGGCCCGACCGCCGCCACCGCGCTGACGCGACGATCGCCTGCGTCTTCTGGGTGGCGATCGACGGTGTCAGCTGGGTGTCATCCTGGGCGAGGGTGACATCGGTGCCATTCGCCTTGTTGTCGAGCGCGACCGCGAGCTCGGCGAAATGCAACTGCTCGAGGCCGAGCTGGGCGACCGGGCCGGTGAACGGGCCCTCGATCGCGATCGACGTCGAGCACTTCTTCGACGAGGTGGCGCTCGCCGCCTTCGTCGTGCTGGCGCTACTCGAGCTGCTGGAGCTGCTGCTCCCGCAGGCCGCGACGAGCAGTGCGATCAGCACCGCCGCCGACAGGATCATCCGTAACCTCATAGCGTGTGACTCCTCCTCTGGAGTGGTTAATTGTCGCCCTGGACGGCGGGCGTTCCGTCGGGGTAATACGCCTCGGCCGGAGACCCAGCCGGCCTGAACACCGCGACGACGCGCATCGGCGCGTCCCCGGTGTTCTCCAGACAGTGCACGGTGCGCGCCGGTAGCTGGATCGACGACCCCGCTCGCAGCGGCCGCTCGAAGGCGCCGGCGTGCATGACGCCCTCGCCGTCGAGCACGTAGATGACCTCGTCGTAGTGGTGATAGTGATCGGGCGCCCGCGCGGTGGGGATGTAGCCGACGAAGTGGGTGGCGGACCGCAGGCCGGTCGCGGGGTCGTTGAGGATCCGGAACTCACGCTGCGCGGTAGCCGGAGCGGCCGTCTGGTCGGCGAGCCGGCGAACCGCCGGAGCGCCCGACGCGTCCTCAGCGCCGGCGCCGCCGCCGGGAGGCTCGGGATCGTTGACGCGGACCGCGACGATCCGCAGCGGCTCGGGACCCGGGTTCTCCAGCGTCAGCGCCGATCCCGGGGGGAGGTAGATCGCCGTCTCGGGCTCGAGGTCGTGGACCGCGCCGGCGACATGCGCCCGCCCAGCGCCCGCCAGGACGAACAGCGTCTCCTCGGCCTCGCCGACCGCGATCGGGGTCGACGCCCCCGGCGGGCACTCGAGCACCGCCTGCTCGAACGCCGTCAAGCCCGTCTGCTCGCCGAGCAGCCGTGAGACGCGCAGTCCGCCGACCGGGTTGTCGACCGGATCCACCTCGGTGGCGTGGACGACGGCGACCACGGCGGAGCTCATGCGCTCACGCCCTCGGCTCGAGGCTCGCATCGAGCACGATCTCGGTCCCGGCGAGGGCGAGCGAGACCGGGCACGTCGCCTTGGCCTGTTCGGCGAGCGCCGCGAAGCGCTCGCCGGTCATCCCGGGGACGTCGCCGACGGTGGTGACGGCGATCCGGGTGATGCGAAAGCCCTCCTCCTTCTGCTCCAGCCGGACCCGCGCGGTCGTGCGCAGATCACGGGGCGGGGAACCCTCGGTGCTGAGCAGATCGGCGAGCGACATCGTGAAGCAGCCCGCCTCCGCGGCGGCGATCAGCTCCTCGGGATTGGTGGCGCGCTCCACGTCCTCCACCCGCGCGCGCAGCGTGAACGTGCCCTCGTAGGCGCCGCTGTCCAGCGCGATCCGGCCCCCGCCCTCCGGCACGGTCCCCTGCCAGCTGGCCTTCGCACTGCGACTGATGCGCATGCTCACGCGGTTCCTTTCCCCAGGCGACGTATCGATCGCGCCGCCGCCGAGGGGCGGCCTGTGCGAATTTGTATGGTGATCAAACCATTGTCACCCCTCCCCTGCAAGCCCCGGGAGGCTTTTCCCTCCGGGCGCGCCTGGCGGGATGGTGGCGCCAGGTGACCGTTCCCCGCCCGCAAGGAGCCGCCGATGGCTGAAGTGCTCGACCCCACCAGCAACCTCGCCCACGCGCGCTCGCGCTTCTCCTCGCTCCAGGACGGGTTCGCGTTCTTCGACGCCCCCGGCGGCACCCAGGTGCCCGACGAGGTCGGCGGGGCGATCGCGCAGGCCCTGCGGGAGGCGAGCGCCAATCTCGGCGCGGGGTATGCGACGAGCCTGCGCGTCAAGCAGATCCTCGAGCAGGCCGAGGCCGGCGCGGCCCGCTTTCTCGGCTGCGATCCGCACGAGATCACGTTCGGGACGAACATGACGTCGCTGAACTTCGCGCTGAGCCGGACCGCCGGGCGTGACTTCGCACCCGGAGACGAGATCCTCATCTCCAGCGCCGACCACGACGCCGGGGTGGCGCCATGGCTGGAGCTGGCCCACGACCGGGATCTCGTCGTCAAGCATCTGGACCTGCATCCGGACACGACGCTGGACTTCGACGACCTGGAGGCGCAGCTGTCGGATCGCACCCGGGTCGTCGCCTTCGCCTGGGCGTCGAACGCCGTCGGCACGATCGTCGACGCCCAGCGCGTCTGCCGGCTCGCCCACGACGCCGGGGCGCTGGCCTGGATCGACGCCGTCCACTACGCCGCCCACGAGCCGGTCGACGTGCGGGCGATCGGCGCCGACGTCCTGCTGTGCTCGCCGTACAAGTTCTGCGGCCCCCATCTCGGGATGGCCTACGGCCGCGCCGCGGTGACCGAGCGGTGGCGGCCCTACAAGGCGCGCCCGGCGGCGATGGATCCGCTCGGCCGCCGGTTCGCCACCGGCACGCTGCCCTATGAGCTGCTCGCCGGCTTCAACGCCACGCTGAGCTATCTGGACTCGATCGGAGGCTTTGCCGCGATCGTCCCCTACGAGCGCGGGCTCGGCGAGCGCTTCCTGTCATCGCTGTCGGACGCGGTCACGGTCTACGGCCTGACGACGATGGAGGGGCGCGTGCCGACCTTCCTGATCAACGTCGACGGCGTGGCGGCCGCCGATGTCGCCGCCCATCTCGCGCGGCACGAGATCGGCGTCTGGGCCCACGACTCCTGGTACTCGCTCAACCTCTACCGCCGGCTCGGCTATGAGCACGAGGCCGTGCGGATCGGCTTCATCCACTACAACACCGCCGAGGAGGTCGACCGGCTCGTCGCGGCGCTGCACTCCGCCCGCGGATAGGCGGTTCCGGCGCACGCTCCGAACCGCGCTCCTAGTACCCGCGTCCGCAAATCCTGCGGACTATCGGAAGGGATGAGCCTGGGCGCGCAGAATTATGTGTCGTGCCCAGGTCCAGCACGATGCCGATCGAGCTCACCGAGCAGGAGCGCGTTGAGCTTGAGATGCGTGCGAGTACGGTCACGTTGTCGTTTCGGACGGTGCAACGCGCGCGGATGATCCTCTACGCGGCTGACGGGATGCAGGACATCGATATCGCAGCCCGCCTGGACTGCTCGGCGGATAGCGTCGCGAGGCGAAGACAGCGGTTTCGGGTCGAGCGGCTGGACGGGCTCGAGGATCAAGCGCGGTCGGGTCGACCGTGCCGTTTTCCCCCCGGAGCAGGTCGCCGAGGTCAAGGCGATCGCGTGCGAGTTGCCGCGCACGCACGAGCTGCCGCTGTCGCGGTTCTCCCGGGTTGAGCTGCACCGCTTGGTGATCGAGCGCGGCGTGACCGACGCGTCGGCGTCCACGGTCTGGCGCTGGCTGCACGAGGACGCGATCAAGCCGTGGCAGACGCGCTCGTGGATCTTCCCGCGCGACCCTGACTTCGCTGAGAAGGCCGGCCGGGTGCTCGATCTCTACGCCCGCGTCTTTGATGGCAAGCGATTGCGCCCCGACGAGTACGTCATCTCGGCCGATGAGAAGTCCCAGCTGCAGGCGCTCGGGCGCGAGCACCCGACCGTCGCGCCCGGACCGGGCCGCCCTGGACTGCTTGAGTTCGAGTACGTGCGCGGCGGGACGGTCGCGTACTTGGCGGCCTGGGACGTGCACCATGCCCGACTGTTTGATCGCGTCGCCAAGACGACCGGGATCGTTCCGTTCGGCAAGCTCGTAGACCAGGTCATGACCGCCGAGCCCTACCGCTCGGCCCAAACTGTCTACTGGGTCGTGGACAACGGCTCCAGCCACTGCGGTCAGGCGGCGGTCAAACGGATGACCGCCAAGTACCCCAACGCGAAGTTGATCCACCTGCCCGTGCACGCCTCGTGGCTCAACCAGATCGAGATCTACTTCTCGATCGTGCAACGCAAAGCGATGACCCCAAACGACTTCGGGAACCTCGAACAACTCGCCCGCCATCTCCTGGACTTCGGCCAGCACTACCGGACCCTCGCCCAGCCGTTTCAATGGACGTTCACCCGCGCCAAGCTCAACGCCGTGATCGAGAAGATCACCCGCCACGAACCCCACCCCCTCGCGCTCGCCGCGTGAGCCGCATCACTTCCGGACGGCTCTACTAGCCGCGGTCCCCCTGGTCCCAGGCGTCGACCAGCCGCGTGCGCGCCTCCCACAGCTTGGGGAGCTGGCGCTGGGTGATGAGCTTGGAGAGCACGGGGACCGGGACGCCTTGGATGCCGGTGCTCTCCTCGCCGATCGCCCGCGCGACGACGCTGTAATGGCGAAAGCGCCACAGCCGCAGGCGCTCGTCGAAGTCGGTCAGCATCTCGGCGAGCGCGTGCAGCTCCTCATGCTGACGCCGGCGGCGATAGAGCTCGGTCAGCTCGATTCCCGCGCGCGCCATCAGCCGCTCGAAGGCCGCCCCCGCCAACGGAACCGACCCCGCGAGCCGGCGGAAGCCCGGCGAATCGAAGCCGCTGCCGTGGCCGAGGGCGGAGCGGACGGCCTGATAGTCCCAGGGATCCAGGTGATCCAGCATGTCCAGCTGGGCGGTGACGTACTGCAGGCAGAGCACCGACCGGCCCAGGAGGCGGGTCGCCTCGGCGAGCTCGTCGCCGTCGATCAGCCGGGTCGCCTCGGTCAGCTCGGAGTCCGCGAACTTCAGCCACAGCTCCGAGCTCTGGTGAACGGTCTGGAAGAGCAGCTCGTCGCGGTGGACGCGCTCCCCGGCGGGCTTCTGCAGCGACAGCAGCTCGTCGGTGCGCAGATACCGCTCGTAGTCGCTGGCGCCGGCGCCCGGCAGCACCGGCCCCTTCAAGTCGTCGCTCATGGCGCTGTCAGCTCCTTCGAATCGGCCCCGACCAGGATCGTGGCGAGCGTGGAGAGATCGATGTTGCCACCGGAGACGATGCACGCCACCTGTCCGCGCCCGGCCTGCCCGGACAGCGCGGCCGCCACCGCGAGCGCACCGGCCCCTTCGGCGATCACCCGCACGCGCTCGGCGAGCAGGCGCACGGCAGCGGCGACGCCGTCCAGGGGGACCGCGACCGCGACGTCGACGAGCTCGTCGAGCAGCGGCCACATCGGATCGAGCACGCGCCGGCTGCCCGAGCCGTCGACGAACGACGGCCGATAGTCGAAGTCGACCGGCTCGCCGGCGGCCAGCGCGGCGCGCAGGGCGGCGCCCGTGACGGGCTCGGCGGTGACGATCCGCACCCGCGGCCGGTGCGCCTTGATCGCGCTGGCGATCCCGACGGCCAGCCCCCCACCCCCGACCGGGATGACGACGGCGTCGAGGTCGGGCAGATCCTCGAGCAGCTCGAGCCCGATCGTGCCGTTGCCGGCCATCACCAGGGGATCGGCGACCGGGTGGATGAAGAGCCCGTCGACGCCCTCGACGCGGCTGGCGACGATCGCCCGCCACCAGTCGTCGTAGGGGAGGCGCAGGACGCGTCCGCCGAGCCGTTCGATCGCCGCGACCTTCGCGTCGGGAGCGTGCTCGGGGACGGCGATCGTCGCGCTCAACCGCAGCTCCCGCGCCAGCCAGGCGACGCCCTGCGCCATGTTGCCGGCGCTCGCGGTGACGAGTCCCTGCCGGCGGACCGGCTCCCCCGCGCTGAGGATGGCGTTGGCGGCGCCGCGGAGCTTGAACGAGTTGATCGGCTGCAGCGTCTCGAGCTTGCAGTGGATCTCGGCCGCGGCGCCGTCGACCGGCAGGCGCACGAGCGGCGTGCGGACGGCGATGCCGGCGATCCGCTCGCGCGCGGCCTCGATCTCGCTCAATGCGATCACAGCTCCACCTCCGTCCCGATTCCCGCTTCCCGCGCGGCGGCCACCGCGACGCGCGCGGCGGCCAGGTCCTCCACGCCGAGCCCGAGCGAGCGAAACACCGTCAGCTCACCGTCATCCTCGCGCCCGGGAGCGAGGCCGGCCACCACCTCGCCGAGCTCGGCGCGGACGTGCGCAAGGCCGCTGATCGCGCCCTCCTCGATCGCCAGGCGGAACTCGCCGGCCTCGTGGCTCAGCGATTCCCGGCTGTCGCAGAACAGGGCGGCGGCGGCCACCGTGGCGACGTCGAGCTCCCAGGCGGTCGGGATGCTGGCGCCGACGGCGTTGACGTGAGCGCCGGCGGCCAGCCAGGCGTGCTCGAGCACCGGACGGCTCGCGTTGGTCGCCACGACGACCACGTCGGCGCCGTCCAGCGCCTGCCGCGGGCCGGCGGCGACGCGCGCCCGCGGGTCCCGGTCAGCCAGCGCACGGGCGTGCTCGGCGGTCGGCGCGTAGACGCGGATCTCCGCCCAGTCTCGCGCGTCACGCAGGGATCGCAGGTGCGCGCGGCCCTGAACGCTCGCCCCGAGGATCGCCAGCACGCGGGCGTCGTCGCGCGCCAGCGCCCGGGTCGCGACGGCCGTGACGGCGGCGGTGCGCAGTTCGGTGACCGCCGAGGCGTTGAGGATCGCCATCGGGACGCCGGTCTCACCGTCGAACAGCGTCACCGTTCCCTGGTGGGCGTCGAGCCCGCGCGCCGGATTGCCCGCAACGAGGCACAGCGCCTTGAGCCCGAAGGCGGCGGGGTGCGCGCCGGAGGCCGAGGCCGGCGCGTACGCCGGCATCATCCCCATGAAGCCGGGCGCCCCGGCGAGCCGGGTGACCGTCCGCAGCGGCGTGACCGCCTCGCCGCGGGCCTGGGCGGCGAGCGCGTCGGCCATCGCGCGCTCGCAGGCGTCGACCGTCAGCGCGCGGTGAACGTCGTCGCCGGAGAGGACCAGGACGCTCATGACGCGGGCGAGCCCGAGCCCGAGCCGGCGAAGATCGCCGAGATCTCGCCGCGCTCGGCGGAGCTCAGCGGCTGGGCGACCGCCTCGGCGACGCCGTCCAGATGGGCGACCCGCGACGGTCCGACGACGACCTGGGCGATCCGCGCGTCGGCGAGCAGCCAGGCGAGCGCGGTGCCCGCCATCGTGCGCCCGCGCCGGCCGGCCCAGGCGGCGAGCGACTCGAGCGCGGTGAACGTGCGGTCGGTGGCGAGCGCCGCGTAGGGATCGGGGAACTGGGTCATCCGCGAGCCCGACGGATACGCGGCGCCGCGCCGGTACTTGCCGCTCAGCCAGCCGCCGCACAGCGGGCTGTAGACGATGTAGGCGACCCCGCGCTCGGTGCACAGCGGCAGGACCTCGGCCTCGTCGCCGCGGCTCAGCAGCGAGTGGTCGTTCTGAACCGCGACGGGGTCGCCGGCCGACAGTGCCGCGCGCAGCCCTCCGGCATCGAAGTTGCTGACGCCGTAGGCGCCGATCGACCCCGCGGCGAGCAGCGCGTCGAACGCACCGAGGCTCTCGGCGATCGGGACGTGAGGGTCAGGGGCGTGCGCGAGGTACAGCTCGACGTGATCGACGCCGAGCCGCTGCAGGCTCGTTGTCAGCTGACGGGCGATCCGCCCCGGAGCGAGGCCCCGGTCGGCGCCCGCGCTCATCGGATTGAACGTCTTCGTGGTCAGGCTCGGACGCACGCCCCGCGCGGCGATCCAGCGGCCGATCGCCGTCTCGCTGTGCCCGCCGGCATAGGCGTCGGCGGTGTCGAAGTGGGTGATGCCCATCTCCCAGGCGGCGTCCATCAACCCGAACGCGTCGTCGTCGCTCATCCCCTGGCCGAGGAGGTGCAGCTGGGAGCCGAGCCCGCCGAAGCTGCCGCAGCCGAGAGCGAGCCGCGGGAGCTCGAGCGTCGGCGATGTGGTGTCGGTCGGCACGGCGCCCGGCATCCTAATGCCCAGGTCCCGGGCGGGTGCGCCCCTCTGTCCAATAGCCTGATCGGTATGCGAATCGTGATCGTCGGCGGCGGGATCCTCGGACTGGCCACGGCGCGCCAACTCGCCGCCGACCACGACGTCGTCGTCCTCGAGAAGGAGGACGGGCCCGCCCGGCATCAGACCGGGCACAACAGCGGCGTCGCCCACGCGGGCCTGTACTACGCGCCGGGCTCGCTGAAGGCGCGGCTGTGCCGGCGCGGGATCGGGCTGCTGCGGGACTTCTGCCGCGGCTACGGGATCGCCTACGTCGAGTGCGGCAAGGTCGTCGCCGCGACCACTGCCGGCGAGCTGCCGGGGCTGCGGGCGATCGCCGAGCGCGCCCAGGAGAACGGCGTCCCCGGGCTGCGCTGGCTGGAGGGCGGCGAGCTGACCGCGGTCGAGCCCCATCTCTCGGCGGTGGCCGGCCTGCATTCGCCGCAGACCGCGATCGTCGACTTCCCAGGGGTGGCGCTCGCGCTCGCCGGCGAGCTGCGGGCGTCGGGCGGCGAGCTGCGCACGCGCGCGGGCGTCGCCCGCGTGACCGTCGCCAACGGCCGGCCGCGCGTCGAGCTGACGTCCGGCGAGTCGGTGGACGCCGACCGCGTCGTCGTCTGCGCCGGACTGCAGGTCGACCGGCTGGCGCACGCGTCCGGCGAGCCGGCGCAGCCGCGGATCATCCCGTTCCGGGGCGAGTACTGGCAGCTGGCCCCCGGCCGCACCGGGCTCGTGCGGGGGCTCATCTATCCGGTGCCGGATCCGTCGCTGCCGTTCCTCGGCGTCCATCTGACCAAGCGGGTCGACGGCGCGGTGTGGCTCGGCCCGAGCGCGATCCTCTCGCTGTCTCGTGAAGGCTATGGCCGGCCGGGCGTGAACGCGCGTGATCTCTACGACACGCTCGCCTGGCCGGGGGCCGCCCGGATGATGCGCCGCCACTGGCGCGCCGGGCTCGGGGAGCTGCGCCGGGCGGCGAGCAAGCGCGCGTTCATCACGGAGCTGCGGCGCTATGTGCCGGAGCTGTCGGACGCGGACTGCATCCGCGCGCCCGCCGGGATCCGCGCCCAGGCCGTCGACCGCGACGGCGCGCTCGTCGACGATTTCCGCCTGAGCGCGCCGGGGCCGGTCGTCTGGGTGCGCAACGCGCCATCCCCGGCGGCGACGTCGTCGCTGGCGATCGCCGAGGAGCTCGCCGAGCGCGCGCTCGCCTAGGGTCGGTCCGCGCGAGGCCGGCGGCGAGGGTCAGCCGACGGGCGACGCGTAGACGATGATGTTGTCGATGTAGTGGCGCGTCGCGTAGTCGAACGGCCCGCCGCAGGTGACGAGCACGAGCCGGGGCGCGCCGGTCTTCGTGAAGATGCCGATCGGCAGATCGGCCTTCAGCACCGTCTGTACGCGGGTGACGCGATAGGAGACCGTCCCCCCGCCGGCCGTGGTGACGGTGATCGTCGTCCCGACGGCGGCGGACTTCAGGTTGTAGAACGCCCCGGCGCCGGCCGCGGCGCTGTCGACGTGGCCGGCGATCAGCACCGTGCCGGCGGCGTCCCCGGGGGCCGCGCCGTCACGCCACCAGCCGACGCGGTGGATGTCGGCGGGCACGCCGAGCTCGCCGTCGGACAGGTCGATCGTCGCGGGCTGCACGGGCGCACTGATCCCGAGGCTGGCGATCTGGACCGAGGCCGGCGTGCTGACCGCCGCGCGGCCCGAGGCCTGCGGAGCGCTGCGCGGGAACGGCCCGGTGCCGCCGGTGATGATCGACGGCGCGCCGAGCGAGGTCTCGGCCGTGTCGGCGCACGACGTGGTCACCGCCGTGACGAGCGCCGAGGCCTTGATCTGCTCACGGAAGACGTAGAAGCCGGCGCGGGCGACGGTCACCCCGGGCGAGGGGTACGTGCCGTCGCCGGGCACCTGCAGGGAGCGCTCGGCGAGCGGCCGGCCGGCGCAGTTGATCTGGGCGACTGAGGCGTACGGTCCGAACAGGTCGACGACGATCGTCGCCGGCGTCTTGCCCAGGCCGGTCACCGTGACGTGGTCGGAGAGCGTCGAGCCGGGGCTCACGACCGCGCTCGAGGCCTGGGTGGCGAGCGCCGGAGCGCCCTGCGCGAAGGTCGTCTCGCTCGCGCCCGCGCACGGGGTGGCGACCGCCGGATAGGCGCTCGTGGCGGCGATCGATTCGTTGAAGGTGTAGTAGCCGGCGGACGGCAGCGTCACCTTCGCCGTCGTGTACGTCCCGTTGCCGTTGGCGGTGAAGCTCGTCGAGGACACCGGCGTGCCCGAGCAGTCGATCGCCGCCCGGGACGCGTACGGGCCGTAGAGCGCGACGTTGACGGTGGCCGGGAGCACGCCGAGCCCGCTGACGACCGCCTGGTCGGAGATCTGGCTGCCCGGCGCCGCGGTCGCCGCCGAGGCCTGGGTGGCGACGGTCGGCGCGCCGACGACGAGCGTCGTCTCGGCGGCGTTCGAGCAGGCCGTGGCCGCCGCCGCCCTGACGAAGCCCGCGGCGGCGATCGAGTCGACATAGACGTAATAGCCCGGCACGGTCAGCGTCGCCGGGCCGGTCTGATACCGGCCGTCGGCCTGGACCGGAACCGAGCCGGTCCACGCCGGCGCGCCGGTGCACGTCGCCTTGGCGGCGGAGGGGTACGGGCCGTACAGGCTGGAGCTGACCGTTGCCGGCTGGTCGCCCAGACCGCTGACCGAGACCGTGTCGGTCGCCGCCCCGCCGGCGTTGAGCGTCGCGCTGGAGACCGACGAGGTGATCGACGGCGCGGCGAACACCGCGAAGGTCTCGCTGCCCCCCGCGCACGGGGTGGTGACCGCCCCTGAGCGCGCGGTGGCGGCGATCGTCAGCTGATAGCCGTAGTAGCCGGGCGCCGTCGGGGTGACCGCCGGGGCCGCGGTCGTGCCGCTGCCGGCATCGAACGTGGCCTGTGAGACCGGGGTGCCGGTGCAGGCCACGGCGGCCGCGGTCGATGCCGGGCCATACAGCGAGACCCTGACCGACGCCCGGTAGCCCACGGGCGCGCCGGCCACCGTCACCGAGTCGGCGTCGGTGGCTCCGAGCGCGATGCTCTGCGGTTTGGCCGAGGTCGTCAGCGTCAGGGTGACGAGCGACACCGCGGCCACGGCGTGGGTGCTCAGCGTCTGCGAGCTCGGGACGACCAGTCGCTGGCCGCTGGCGGCCGACGCGCCGCGCGTCGGCGAGTACAGCAGCGGCAGATCGGCGGCCAGGCCGGTCGCGGTGGCATCGATGCGCAGCCGGCCGGTGGTGCTCGGCGTCACGGTCAGCGTGGCCACGCCCGAGCCGTCGGCGGTCACGCTCGACGGGCCGTGCGCGCCGGCGATGGTCAGCGCGAATGACACATCGGGAACGGCCGCGCCCGAGGCGGCCAGGACAGACAGCTTCACGGCCGTCGGCGTCCCGACCTTGATCGCCGAGGGCATCGACTCATCAAGCGTGTACGGCCCGGCGTAGCGCGCCGACTGCGACGCGATCTGGTGCAACAGGCTCGGCGTGCTGCCGCCGGGAACCGATGGATCGATCTCGCCGGGCTGCGCATCACCCATCAGGCTGTGGACATAGAGCATCGTCGCGGCCTGCTCGTCGACCGAATCGGTCCGTCCGAAGTGCCACAGCGCGTACGACATCTCATTGAGGTTGGCGACGGGGACGCTGACGCCTCGCCGATTATGCAAACCGGCGATCGACCGCGGCGCGTAATCGTAGGAGCGACTCGGATACCAGTAGCCGAGGTCGATGCAGAACGTTGCGCCGCTGACTCCGGCGATTGCGCCGCGATAGTCGCCGAACCATCGCGTGCCGTAGCGATAGCTCCCGTAGACCCCGACACCGGTCGTGTGACACGAGTCCCGGCCGCCCGCGCCGGCGCAGGGATCATTGGTGTTGGGCGGCGTGTCGGCGCGCGCGGCGTGGCCCCCCGCCATCACACAGGCTAAGGCCGTCACGACCGCCAGCACGGCGACCGCGGTGAGGCGCAGCCGGCCAGTGGCGTGAGAGCCGACGGCATTGGTGATCCGGTCCATGGCCGGTCCACCCTATCTCAGTGCTCGGCGAGTGTCTCTCCGGGCGCTCGCGGAGTGGACAAAATCGTCCGCGCCACGGCCGGTCGCGGATCGGTCAGGGACCGGCGCTCAGCCCGCCGGCGTACGTCCCGCCGGCCATGACCCGGGCACGGCCGGTCCGCGCCAGCTCGGCGAGCAGCGCGAGCAACCGGCGCACGCCGGCGAACCAGGCGTCGTCGAGCATCAGGAACGGATGCAGGATGAGGGTCTGCAGCTCGCCGCCGCCGCCGCTCAGCGCCGCGGCGAGGCGATCGGCGAGCTCCGGGGCGGGCGCCGGTGCGGCGGGGTCGCCGTGGGCGCGGCGCAGATCGGCAAAGGACCCCATCAGGTGATAGGCGTCGACCAGCGCCCACTGAAACGGCACGCGGACGAGCCCGCCGTCGCCGACCACCGGACGACCGCCGAGCGGCGACCACCAGCGATAGCCCGCGCCGCGCAGGAGCGCGGTGGTCTGCGCGGTCGGCTCGCCCCCCGGCGGCCGGAAGGCGCGCGGCGCCAGCCCGAGCTCGGCGAAGGCGCGGTCGCCGCGGTCCAGCAGCCGGCGCTCGTCGCCGGCGGCGAGCGCGGACCAGGGCTCGTGGGACCAGCCGTGGCTGCCGAGCTCATGGCCGCGGCGGGCGATCTCGGTGACCGCATCGGGATTGAGCTCGCAGTTGATCGCCTCGACGAAGAACGTCGCTCGCAGGCCGTGGACGTCCAGCTCGTCGAGCAGCCGCGGCAGCGCCCGGGTCACCGACGGATGGCGCGCTCCCGGGCGATCCGGCGTCCATCCGCCACGCTGGAGCTCGCTCGCCTCGCCGAGGTTGTCGAAGGTGAGGACGATCGCCCGTGCCCGTGCCCGTGCCCGCGCCGGCGGACCGGATTCAGCGCCCGCGCCTGTCCCCTCGGCTGTTCTCCGATCGTCTCCCATGTGACCGTCCTAGTATGTACGACAGTCGTCGTACCAACCGACCGAGAGTTTCCGTGAGCCCCAACGACACGACCCCCACCGTCCATCTGCGCGCCACCCTGCTGCTGGCGTGCCTGGCGCAATTCATGGTCATTCTCGACGTCTCGGTCGTCAACGTCGCGCTGCCGTCGATCCGGCATGCCCTGCACTTCTCCGAGGTCGACCTGCAATGGGTCGTCAACGCCTACACCGTCACCTTCGCGGGCTTCCTGCTGCTCGGCGGTCGCGCCGCTGACCTGCTCGGCCGCCGCCGGGTGTTCGTGACCGGCCTGGCGCTGTTCGGGCTCGCCTCGCTCACGGGCGGGCTGGCCACGAGCCAGACGATGCTGATCGTCGCCCGCGCGGTTCAGGGTCTGGGCGGCGCGATCGTCGCGCCCGCGTCGCTCTCGATCCTGACGACGACGTTCGCCGACGGCGCGGCTCGCAACCGGGCGGTCGGGATCTGGGGAGCGATGGGCGGCGCCGGCGGCGCGGTCGGCGTCCTGCTCGGCGGCGTGCTGACGACAGCGCTCGGCTGGCGCTGGATCCTCTTCATCAACGTGCCGATCGCGCTCGCCGCGGCGATCACCGCCCAGCGGATGATCGTGGAGGGCCGCAATCCGCGCGCCCAGGCGTTCGACATCGCCGGGGCGCTGTCGGCGACGATCGGCCTGTCGGTGCTCGTGCTGGGGATCGTGCGGACCGACGTGACCGGCTGGGGCAGCGGCCCGACGCTCGCCCTGATCGCCGCCGGGGTCGCGATCCTGGGGCTGTTCCTGCTGATCGAGGGTCGCTTCGCGGCCGCGCCGCTGATGCCGCTGCGCATCTACTCCTCCCGCCGGCTGAGCGCGGCCAACCTCGTCGTGCTGATCGTCGGCGGCACGTCATTCGGGATGTGGTTCTTCGTCTCGCTGTATCTCCAGCAGGTGCTCGGCTACTCCGCGATCCGGGCCGGCCTGGCCTTCCTCCCGATGTGCCTGTGCATCGTTATCGGCTCGACGGCGGCGTCGCGCGTCGTCGGCCGGGTCGGCGCCAAGCCGATGCTCATCGCCGGCCTCGTGTCGCTGACGCTCGGGCTGCTGTGGTTCTCGCAGATCTCGGCCCGGGGCACCTATCTCGGCGACATGCTGTTCCCCTCGCTGCTGACCGCGATGGGCATCGGCCTGTCGTTCGTCCCGGCGACGATCTCGGCGGTCGCGGGCGTCGCCCCCGCCGAGGCGGGCCTGGCCTCGGCGCTCGTCAACACCGCGCGACTGTTCGGCGGCGCGCTCGGCCTGGCGATCCTGGCGGCGCTCGCCACGTCACACACCAACGCCGAGCTGCACGCCGCCGGCGTCAGCGCCCACGCCGCGCTGACCAGCGGCTTCCGGCTCGCCTTCCTGATCTCGTCCGGGCTGGCGCTGGTCGGTGTCGGGGTGGCGACGTTCGGGCTACCGGCGCTCACGCCGGCCCCGGCGGGCTCGGGCGCCGCGGGGGCGGCCCCGGTCCCGGTCGAGAGCGTCTGACCGCAGCGCGCCGCCCGGCCGCGGCGGCCGTCACAATCTCACAGCGATCGTGGCCCGCTGCTTCGTCACCCGTGAACTGCCCGGACCGGCTCTCGACCGGCTGCGCGGCCGGCACGAGGTCGACGTCTGGCCCCAGCAGCTGCCCCCGAGCTATGCCGAGCTGCGCCGGCGCGTCGCCGACTGCGACGGGCTGCTGTCGCTGGTCAGCGACCGGATCGACGCCGAGCTGATCGCCGGCGCGCCCCGGCTGCGGGCGATCGCCAACTTCGCCGTCGGCTACGACAACATCGACGTCGACGCCGCCGCGGCGCGCGGGATCCCGGTCGGCAACACCCCCGACGTGCTGACCGACGCGACCGCGGACCTCGCCTTCGCGCTCCTGCTGGCGGTCGCCCGGGGACTGTGCCCCGCCTCGGCGTCGATCGGCCGCGGTGAGTGGGTGACCTGGGAGCCCAACCGGAATCTCGGCTACGCCGTCCACGGGGCGACGCTCGGGATCATCGGCGACGGGCGCATCGGCCGTGCGGTCGCCCGGCGCGCCGAGGGCTTTGCGATGACCGTCCTGATCAGCGGGCGCGATCGCGGCACCCCGCTGACCGAGCTGCTCGAGCGCGCGGACTTCGTCTCGATCCACTGCCCGTCGACGCCGGCCACCCATCATCTGATCGACGCCGAGGCATTGGCCCGGATGCGGCGGACCGCCTTCCTGATCAACACCGCGCGCGGCCCGATCGTCGATCAGGCGGCGCTGATCACGGCCCTGCGCGCCGGCACGATCGCCGGCGCCGCGCTCGACGTGACCGATCCCGAGCCGCCGCCCGCGGGCGACCCGCTGCTGACCGCGCCCCGTCTGCTGCTCGTGCCCCACATCGGCTCGGCCACGCACGCCGCCCGGGAGCGGATGGCCGAGCTGGCGGTCGAGAATCTCATCGCCGCGCTGGCCGGCGATCCGATGCCCCATCCGGTCACGGTCTGAGATGAACGTCGCGGTCGTCGACATCGGCTCCAATTCCACCCGCCTGCTGATCGCGGAGCTGAGCGACGGCGCGGTCACCGCCGAGCTCGTCCGCCGCAGCGAGGTCACGCGGCTGGGGGCCGGCGTCGACGCCGACGGGCGCCTGCGCGACGACGCCATGGACCGGGTCTTCACGACGCTTGACGGCTACAAGCGGATGATCGACCAGCACGGCTGCGAGACCACGGTCGCCGTTCTGACGAGCGCGGTCCGCGATTCGGCCAACGGCCGGGAATTCGCCGCGGCCGTCCACGACCGCTACGGCATCGTCCCCCATGTCCTGCAGGGCGACGAGGAGGCGCGGATGACGTTCCTCGGCGCCACGAGCGAGCGCTCCGCCGACGACCGGACGCCGACCCTCGTGCTCGACATCGGCGGCGGGTCGACCGAGCTGGTCATCGGCCGCGGATCGGAGGTCGGCTTCCACGTCTCCACCCAGGCCGGCGTCGTGCGCCAGACCGAGCGCCATCTCCGCCACGACCCGCCGCTGGAGGCCGAGCTCAACGAGCTGTCCGCCGACGTCCGGGCGATCCTGGAGGCCGCCGTGCCGGCCGAGCTCCGCACGGGCGTCGGGCACGGGATCGGGGTGGCCGGCACCGCCACGTCACTGGCGGCGATCGCCCAGCGGCTGGACCCCTATGACCCCGAGCGGGTCCACGGCTATCTGCTCACGATCGAGGAATGCGACCGGATCCGCGCCGAGCTCGTGACGATGGAGCTCGAGGCGCGGCGCGCCGTGCCCGGCCTGCATCCCGACCGCGCGCCGACGATCGTCGCCGGGATCCTCATCTTCCGTGAGGTCCTGAGCCTGTTCGGCCTGCGCCGGATCGAGATCTCCGAGCACGACATCCTGCGCGGCGCGGTCCTCGGGTTGATCGCCTCCGCGGAGCCGTGAGACAATATCGTGACGCTGCCTCGTACGTAATGTGCGACACGGCGTCTGGACGAATGTTCGATTGCATTCTCCGATCGCTGCGATAAAGATGCGCACTGGGGTTGGGGCACGTCTGAATGCGACCCTGACTCCTCACATAGGTCCGAGCGTAGCCGCAGAATGTCGGCGCCTCCCGCCGCTCGGACCACCCTAGGTAGACCTAATCTGGCACGTACCCCTGCCCGTCCCGATTAGGTGTTTGGATCGGAAACCGCCCGCCGGAACGCGGGCGGTTTTCGTGTGGAGCGTCAGGCCAGGTTCGAGCGCCGCGGATAGGCGACGCTCGGATCGGTCAGCACGTTGACCAGCGCCGGCCGGCCGGCCCCGAACGCGCGCTCGAGCGCGGGGCGCAGCTCGTCAGGACGGCTCACGAGCTCGCCGTGACAACCCAGCGCGGCCGCGATCTCGTCATACCGCGTCCCCGGTCGCAGGTCGGCGGCCACCGACCAGCCGTAGATCGACTCCATCGGATGCTTCTCCAGCGCCCAGATGCCGTTGTTGGCGATCACGCCGACGACGGCGACGCCGTGACGCGAGAGCGTCTCGAAGTCCATTCCGGCAAAGCCGAACGCCCCGTCGCCGAGCAGCAGCACGACCTGCCGGTGAGGATGGGCGAGCTTGGCGGCGAGCGCGTAGCCCGGCCCGGAGCCGAGGCACCCGTACGGGCCCGGGTCCAGCCAGCAGCCGGGCTGATGGGAGTCGACGACACGCCCGGCGTAGGAGACGAAGTCGCCGCCGTCGCCGATGACGATCGCGTCGTGGTCGAGCATCCCGGCGAGCTCGCCGTAGATCCGCATGGGATGCAGCGGCGCGCGGTCGTCGCGCAGCTCCGCGGACTCCGCCGCCCGGCGCTCGTCCTCGAGGGCGCGCAATGACTGCACCCAGGGGGTGCGCCGCTCGACGGCGCCGCCCCGGGCGCCATCGAGCAGCGCGGCGAGCGTCGCCGGTAGCGCCCCGTACAGCGCGACGTCGAACGCCCGCGGCGACGCGTGCTCGGGCGCGGCGACATCGATCCCGATGATCGTCGCCTCCGGCGAGAAGGCGGTACCGAAGCCGAGACGGAAGTCGAGCGGCACGCCGATGACGAGCGCGACGTCCGCCTGCGCGAGCGCGTGGCTGCGCGCACGTGAGAACGCCAGCTCATGCTCGGCGGGCAGGCAGCCGCGCCCGAGCCCGTTGAGGAAGGTCGGCACCGCGAGCTCGTCCACCAGCGCCCGCAGCGCCGTCTCGCCGTGGCCCCAGTACAGGCCGGTTCCGGCCATCACCACCGGGCGCTCGGCGTCACGCAGGAGCGCGGCGGCGCGATCCACGTCAGCGCCGGCGGCGCCGGCGCCCGTCCAGGGCCGCGGCAGCGCGGCCGGGAGCGCAGGCACGTCGGCCTCGCTGAAGACGTGATCGAGCGGCAGGTCGACGAACGTCGGCCCGGTGCGGGGCGTGACGGCGGCGCACAGCGCGTCGTCGATCAGACCCGGGATCTCGGCGGCCGAGCCGGCGGTCGCCGCCAGCTTGACGAGCGGGGCGACGAACGGCACATGGTCGATCTCCTGCAGCGAGCCCTGCCCCCAGCGAAACGCCGGCGCGCGGCCGCCGAGCACCAGCATCGGCGAGTGGTTCTGGCTCGCCGAGCCCATCGCGCTCATGCCGTTGGTGACGCCGGGACCGGCGGTCAGCGCGCACACCCCGGGAGTCCGGGTGACCTTCGCCCAGCCCTCGGCGGCGAACGCCGCCGTCTGCTCGTGGCGCACGTCGACGATCGCGATCCCCTCCTCGCGGCAGCCGTCATAGACCGAGAACAGGTGGCCGCCGGAGAGCGTGAAGAGCGTCGTGACCCCGTGGGCGCGCAGCGCGCGCGCCGCCAGCCGGCCGCCGTGCATGCGCGTATCGGTCTGCACCGCCATCTCGGACCGGCACGCTAACAGGCGGCGGTCGGCGCGTGCGCCCGGCGATCCGGCGCGGCGGCCGGGCGGGAGTCGGTCGCGGCCAGGCGGAAGTCGGTCGCGGTCAGGCGGGAGTCGGTCGCGGTCAGGCGGGAGTCGGTCGCGGTCAGGCGGGAGTCGGTCGCGGTCAGGCGGGAGTCGGTCGCGGTCAGGCGGGGGCCAGGCGCATCGCGTTGACGATCGCCCCGCTGAGGATGATCAGCGCGAGCATGTAGAACCAGCCGACCATGATCAGGATGAAGACGATCGTCGTCCCGAAGCGCGCGATCGTCGAGATGTTCGACAGATAGGCCGGAAAGGCGTAGTCGATGATCCCGATCGCCACGGTCGCGCCGAGCGCCCCCGGCCACACCGCCCGCCACGGGGTGTCCAGATTGGGCACGCGCGCGTAGATAACGGCCAGGCAGCCGAACAGCGCGGCGAGGCTGAGACCGAGCGATCCGGCGTAGACGAACACCGTCACGCGCGCCAGGTCGAAGGGGAGGTCGTCGACGCCGGCCCGCAGGATGCTCTGGGCCGTCGGCACCGCCACCGTCGCCACCATGAAGATGAGCACAACGATCAGCATCGTCAGCCCGAAGCGCTTCTGGTCCAGCCACGTCCGCGCCGGGCTCCCGTAGATCCGCGCGAAGGCGGTGTCCATCGCGCCCCAGAACGACGCCCCGAGCCACAGGCTGGCGATCAGGGCCAGGACGCCGGTGCTCGTCGTCGAGTCACGGATCTCGGCCAGCAGCGAATCCAGCGTGGCCTGCGCCGTGCCGGGAAAGATCTCCTGGAGGTCGACGAGCACGCTGCTCTGGACGGCATGGCTGGAGAGGACCTGACCGGCGATGAACAGGCCGAGCAGGGCGATCGGGATGATCCCCAGCAGCATGCTGTAGGCGACCATCGACGACATGCCGGTGATGTTGGCCTCACGGGCGATCCGCCAGAAGCGGCGCACGCGGCGGCCTCGGGGTCGGCGCCTCAAGCGCGCACCGCGCCGACGGCTCGCTGGCCCGGTTCAGGCATGCGCACAGTCTGGCGCCGCGGGCGGCGCGTCGGCGCCGCTCGGCGGCGGCGGCGCTCAGCGGCGGCGGCGCTCAGCGGCGGCGGCGCGGCCGGCGGTGACCGCGGGCAGCCGTCAGCCGCGGCGGTGACCGCGGGCAGCCGTCAGCCGCGGCGGTGACCGCGGGCAGCCGTCAGCCGCGGCGGTGACCGCGGGCGGCCGTCAGCCCGGCCTCGCCGGGATACCAGCGCCCGCCGACCCGGATCGCCGGCAGCTCGGTCAGCCCGACCGCCCTGACGACGCCGGCGGCGAGCGCCAGGTCCCGGTCGTGCCGGTCGTCGTAGGCGGCGGCGACGCAGAGGTCGACGGCGAGGCCGGCCGCGGCCGCTGCCTCGGCGAGAACCTCGCGGTCCTCCAGGTCATAGCCGCCGCAGAAGGCGAGCCGTCCGGCGGCGAGGGAAAACCCGGCGCCCGCGCCGCGCTCGCATGCATATGCGGCGCAGCGCTGGGCGCCGGGGAACCGCGCCCTCACGTTCTCAGGCCAGACGAGCGGCAGACCCAGGGCGCGCGCGCGGGCCTTCGCTCGTGACCGCAGGTCGTCCCCCCAGGCCGGTGCCGGCGACAGGGCCGAGCCGTCGGCGGCCACCCAGTTGACGGTGCCGAGCCGGCGCTCGACCCGCTCGGCGGCCAGATAGGACAGAGGGCAGGAGACGTCGAAGACGAATGCCGCCGCCGGCACCGCCGACGCGCAGCCGCGGTCGGCGGTGCGGTCCGGAAAGGGGATCAGGTCACCCATCACCCGCTGAAACGACGCACGGAGACGAAACTGGCGGTAAACCACGGACGGGAAACCGCAACTTCCCGTTATTCTAAAAGCCGGTAAGTAGTTAAGGTTCAGTATTAGCGCCGAAACCGCTCATGTCTCACGTCCCACCGGCCAAACGACATCCGTACGACCAATGGTCTCCCGACGCCCGGGCGCTTGACCTCGTCGGCGACAAGTGGACGCTGCTCATCATCCGTGACCTGCTGTCCGGACCTCGTCGGTTCGTCGAATTGCAACGCGTCCTGCCGGGGATCTCGACCGAGCAGCTGCGCTCCCGCCTGAATCGAATGGTCGCCGACGGGATGCTGACCCGCAAGCGCTATCGCGAGGTTCCGCCGCGCGTCGACTACGAGCTGACGTCTCGCGCGCGTGACTTGGCGCCGGTTCTCGGCGAGCTCGCCCGCTGGGGCTATCGCTGGGCGTGGAGCGCTCCCCGCGACTCCGAGGCGATCGACGTCGGCGCGGTCTTCCGCCTCATCCCCGGTCTGCTGTCCCAATCCAACGGGGCCTCGCCCCGCGGCCGGGTCCAGCTGACGGTCGTCCGCGCGGGCGACGACCGGTCCGCGTCCTACCTCGTCACGGTCGGCGAGGGCCGGGCGACGATCGCCGAGGTCGAACCCGGGCATGCCGACGCCGGCGTCAGCGGCACGACGGCCGCCTGGATCGAGGCCCTCGCTCCGAGCGGGGACCGCCACGGACTGCAGATCTCCGGCGATCGCCTGCTCGCGATGCGGCTGCTGGACGCGCTTGCGCTCGGCGCCGGCCACGAGCTGCCCGAGCCGGCCGCCGAGTCCGCCGCGGTCTGAGTCCGAGCCGGCGCCTCAGAGGGCTGCTCGGGGCGTGGGCGAACCCGCGCCCAGGGGGCCCTGCCCCCGCGAGCGCGCTAGCGTCCCAGCTGCTCGCCCGGGTGGTGGAATTGGTCAGACACGGTCGCCTTAAGAGCGACTGCCTTTTGGCATGAGGGTTCGAGTCCCTCCCCGGGTATCGGCGCCGACGAGCGAGATTCGCCGAGCTTAACCGCAACTTTTGCGCTGCTACGGTGTCGAATGGCTGGACAAGGAGCCAATCACCGAGCCGGATGGAAGTCTCAGCGCTGAAATATTCCGGAGGGATCGGCCTGCACGGACGCCCATCCCTGCTGCGCCTGCAATCCGACGACCGCCTGATCGGATTGATCCGCCGGGGGAACGCCACGGCGTTCGAGGTGCTCGTGGCGCGCTACGAGACGCGCCTGCTCGCCTTCTGCCGCCATCTGCTCGGCTCACGGGAGGATGCCGAGGACGTCCTGCAGGAGGTCATGACGGCGGCCTTCAACGCGATCGGGGCCGACGACCGCCCCATCAACGTGCGTCCGTGGCTGTATCGGATCGCCCGCAATCGCAGCCTCAACCACCTGCGGCGCACCCAGGCGATCGGCGTCGACTCGATGGACCATCACCTCGCCGAGCACGGCGCCACGACGGCCGACAAGGTGCACGAGCGCGAGGAGTTCCGGCTCCTGGTCGGCGACATCCACGAGCTGCCCGAGAGCCAGAAGACCGCGCTCGTGCTGCGCGAGATGGACGCCATGTCCTACGAGCAGATCGCCGAGGCGATGGAGACGACCGTCCCGAGCGTGAAGTCGCTGCTCGTGCGCGCCCGGGTGTCGCTCGCCGAGGCCGCGGAGGCCCGCCTGCTGACCTGCGACGAGGTGCGGATCCAGCTCGCCGAGGTGGCCGAGGGCCTGGCCCGGCGGCCGACCGCTCCCGTCCGCCGCCATGTGCGCAGCTGCAAGCGCTGCGCCGGCTTCCGTGACCAGCTGCGTGAGACCAACAAGGCGCTCGCCGTGCTGATGCCGATCGGCCCCGCGTTCGTCCTGCGCAAGCTGCTCGTCGCCCATCTCGGGCAGTCGGCGGGAGCCGGCTCCACCGCCGCCGGCACGACCGCGGCCGGAGCCGCCGGCACGACCGCGGCCGGAGCCGGAGCCGCCGGGGGCGTCGCCGGAGCGGCCGGCGCGTCGGGACTGGCCGGCACCGCCGCCGCGGGTTCCGCCGTGGCCGCCGCGGGCTCCAGCGGTTTCATCTCCGCCGGCCTGGGAGCGATCGCCGCCAAGGCGGCGGCCGGAATCGCGGCCGCCGCGCTCGTCACGGCGGTCGCCGTCGATCACACCAACCGGCCCGTGCCGGCCACGCCGCGCCCGGCCGCCGCGGCCCCGGCGGCTCCGGCCGCTGCGGCGCCGGGCCCCGTCGCGCCGGTCTCCTCGCGCGCCGAGCCGCGCTCGTCGGTCGGCGTGAAGAGCACGACGACGGCCACGACGACCACGCACCGGACGCGCACCAAGGCGGCCGCCACGTCGGTCAAGGCCGTGACCAAGCCCGCCACGGTCGCCCCGGTCACGACGACTCCGACGACCGCGACCGTCCCCGCCACACCTCCGGCGCACACCGTGACCCAGACCGACCCGACGGTGCTGCCCGTGCCGACGTCGACGACGACGGCCACCCCGACGACGACCGCCGGGCCGGCCGACACCACGACGATCACGGCGACGACGCCGGCCACGACACCGACCGACCCGACGACGACGACGACAACCACCCCGACCACGACCACGACGCCGACCACGACCACGACCACGACCACGACGCCGACTTCGACGACGCCGACGACAACGACGCCGACCACTCCGACCGTCACCACGCCGACGACGACCACGCCGACGACGACCACTCCGACCGGCACGACCCCTACGACGACCGCGCCGCCGACGACCGCGCCGGCGCCGACCTCCCCGACGACGACCTCCCCGACCGGCACGACCCCGACGACGACAACGCCGCCGCCGGCCGGCGGGGCACCGGCGCCGGGCACCACGATCGTCTCGACGCCGCCGTCGAGCACGACGCCGGCCGGCAGTTGATCGAGTTCGAGCAGTTCGCGGCCGTCGACATGCGCGTCGGCCGGATCGTCGCGGTGGAGGATTTTCCGCAGGCGCGCAAGCCGGCCTGGAAGCTGACGATCGACTTCGGACCCGAGCTGGGGACCCGCCGCTCGTCGGCGCAGATCACCCACTACGCCCGGGAGGAGCTGGAGGGGACGCTCGTCGTCGCGGTCGTCAACTTCCCCGCGCGTCAGATCGGGCCCGTCCGCTCCGAGGTGCTCGTGCTCGGCGCGCTCGACGACGAGCAGGGCGTCGTCCTGCTGCGACCCGACCGCGGCGCGGCGCTCGGGTCCCGCATCGGCTGACGTGCCGATCGCCCTCCTGACGACGTACCTCAGCGACTATCGGCTGCCCCTGTACCGGCTGCTCGCCGAGCGCCATGGCGTCGAGGTCCTCTGCTACGGCGGCGGTGACCGCTATGTCCCGCCGTGGTTCTCAGACCTCGATGCCCAGCTCGCCGCCGCGCCGTTTCCCGCCCGGCGCCTGCGGGGGCTCGGCGAGACGCTGTCGATCGGCCGGCGCTACGCCGCCGTCGTCGCCCCGTACGCCGGCGGCGCGCTGCTCCCCACCGCCTATCTCGGCGCGCGGCGCCACCGCCGCCCGTTCGTGTTCTGGGCCTCGGTCTGGCATCGGCCGCGCTCGCTGACCAATGACCTGGCGCTGCCGGTCACCCGCCACATCTATCGCCACGCCGATGCGGTGATCGCCTACGGCGAGCATGTCCGGCGCTTCGTCGCCGGTATTCGCGGCCGCGACGCCGACGTGTTCGTGGCCCCTCAGGCGGTCGAGCCCGAGCTGTTCGCCCGGCCGGTCGGCGACGACGAGGTGCGCGCCTTCCGCGCCGCCCACGACCTCGGCGATGGCCCGCTCGTGCTCTACAGCGGCCGGCTCGTCGCCGAGAAGGGGATCGAGGTGCTGATGGCGGCCTGGCCGCGGGTGCGCGGCGCGGCGACGCTCGTGCTGATCGGCGACGGGCCGCTGGCCGGTCCCGCCGGAGCGCTCCCGGGCGCGCGCCTGCTCGGCGCGCTGCCCCGCGCCGAGCTGGCGGTCGCGTATCACGCGGCGCAGCTGACGCTGCTGGCGTCGATCCCGACTCCCCGCTTCCGCGAGCCCTGGGGTTTGGTCTGCAACGAGGCGATGCTCCAGGGACGCCCGGTCGTCGCCACGACGGCGGTCGGCGCGGTCGCCGGGGGTCTCGTGGCCGACGGCGAGACCGGCCTCGTCGTCGCCCCCGGCGACGCGACGGCGCTCGCCGCCGCGATCGATCGCCTGCTCGGCGACGCCGGGCTGCGGTCGCGCCTCGGCGACGCGGCCCGCGGGGCCGCCGTGGCCTACACCTATGAAGCGATGGCGGCGGCCTTCGCGCGGGCGTTCGCGCTCGTCGGCGTGTGACGGCCGGGCGAACCGGCTACTGCCCGACGGAGAACATCGCCTCGAGGTCGTGGCGCGAGAAGACCTCGAAGGCGACCATCGTCTGCGTCCGGCGCACACCCGCGAGCTGCGAGAGCCGGCCGGTCACGACCTGGGCGAGCTGATCCTGCTCGCGCAGTCGCAGGATCGCGACGAAGTCCCACTCCCCGGTCACCGAGTACGCCTCGGCGACCCCCTCGATGCCGGCCAGCTCCCCGCCGAGGGTGGCGAGGGCCGTTCCCTCGGCCTGGATGAGGACGATTGCGTGGGTCATGCCGTGTGCGCCTCCCCCGGCTCGAGCACGACGACCTTCGAGCGCGTCGCCGCCTCGACGTCGGCCTTGAAGGCGGCGCCGTCGGCCGCGATCGGCGGGAACGTGTTGTAGTGACAGGGGATCACGGTGCCGGCCCCGACGAACTCGGCCGCGTAGACGGCATCGTGGCGATCCATCGTGTAGTGGCCCCCGATGCACATCAGCGCGATGTCGATCGGACGCCGGCGTCCGACGAGCTGCAGGTCGGAGAACAGGCAGGTATCGCCGAGGTGGTAGACGAGCGTGTCCTGGAAGTTGACCAGCAGGCCCGCGGGGGTGTTGACGGTGCCCTTCGGCGTCGTCGAGGTGTGCCACGCGGGGACGAGCTTGACCCAGCCCCAGTCGAAGTCGGCGGTGCCGCCGAGGTTGCAGTCGACCACCTCGACGCCCTCCTGCGCGAACTCTCCGGACAGCTCGGTGATCGCCACCACCGGCGCGCCGGTGCGCTTGGCGATGGCGATCGTGTCGCCGACGTGGTCGGCGTGGCCGTGGGTGACGAGCACGGTGGTCGGCGCGACCTCCTCGGCGGTGACCTTCGCCTTGGGGTTGCCGGTCAGGAACGGGTCGATGAGGACGGTGCTCTGCCCGTCTGTGAGCTCGAAGCAGCTGTGGCCGATGAAGCGCACGTCCATGGTCGTCTGGTCCTCCTGTTAGGGATCGGTGTCAGTCCGGGTGTCAGTCCGCTCGAGCGCCCGGGACAGCTCGAATCCGACGGCCACCCCGACGAGCATGCCGAGCCGCGTCTCCTCGGCCAGCAGGGTTCGCACGGCCCGCAGCCGGGCCTCGGGGTCGGGCTCGGCGATCGCCTCACGGACCGCCCCGGCATGCCCGGCGTCGAACCAGCCGCCCTCGGACATCGCCTCGGCGAGCACGCGCTGCAGCGACGGGGCCGCCCGCATGACGACGTCCTGGGCGTCGCGCAGGCGCGCGGGATCGGTGATCTCGGCGATCGCCGCATCCAGCTCGGCATCGGTGTAGGCCCCGTCCGGCACGCGTCAGTCCCCTGCTTCGGTTGTCACTCAGCGCGCCAGCCGAGCCATCGGCATCCCGACCGCGAACCCGGCGATCACGCCGACGCCGTCGGCGACCCAGCTCGCCTCGGGCACGACGAGCGGCATCAGGCCGACCGCCAGCGCGATCGCGAGCGTCCCGAGCAGGTCGCCCTCCACGTCCTCGCCGCGGTGCAGGGCCACGAGATCGGGCACCGACCAGGCGCAGACGAACGCGAGCGCCGCCCCACCGGCTCCGAGGACGAACGGCACGGGGTCGACGGCGGCGGTCGCGGCGACACCGCCGACGCCGCCGAGCAGGAAGAGCAGGATCACGGGGATCGCGCCGTGGCGGCGCTCCAGCAGCCAGCCATAGAGCCCGATCGCGGCCAGCGTGACGAACGCGTAGCCGGTGTTGCCGTAGGTGAAGGCGGCGGTGAACAGGCGCCACCACTGCGATCCCGGCTTGCCGACGACCGCAAGCTGTCCGGTCAGGCCGCCGAGCCCGGTGCGCCACAGCAGGGTGCCGATGAAGCCGGCGGCGACCAGCAGGATCACGCCGTACGGGCGCCGGTCGCCGCGAATGCCAGGGATCTCATCGCCGCGCAGGCGGGTCAGCAGCGGCGTCGGCGAGCGCCGGGTGCGGCGCTCGCTCACCCGCTGGTCGCGATCGAGCTTCGGAGCGCGCTTGCGCAGGCGGTTGCCGCAGTACGGGCACTCGGTGATGTACGGGCTGACCTCGGATCCGCAGCTCTTGCAGATCACGAACAGATCTTGGCCGCCTGTGCTCACGGGTCGATTGTAGAACCGGGCCGCACGCCGGCGGCGGTGTTGCCCGCCACGATCGCTCGACGAGTGCTCAATCGACGACGGTCGCGGCCACGATCTCCGCCATGACCTCGCGGAGATCATGGTTGGCCTCATAGACGACGACCTGCCGGGCGGCCCCGTTGCCCCGGGCGAGGAGGTCCTCGATCGCGTCCAGCTCGGACACCGAACCGAGGTCGACGCAGTGGTCGCGCATCCGGTCCAGGAGCCGCCGGGCGAGCGCTCGGGTCGAGACCCGGTCCGAGCTCGGCAGGTCGACGAGCTCGCCCTCCAGACCGTGGCGCGCGGCCAGCCACTTGTTCTCGTCGAGCATCTCGAACGGGTACTTCGAGAGCCGCTTGCCGGCGTCGAAGTGCTCGGCGAGCTCGCGCACGAGCGCCTGGACGAGCGCCGCCATCCCGAGCGAGTGCTCGATGTGGGTCTGGGAGTCCATCACCCGCACCTCGACGGTGCCGAAGTTGGGGTGGGGGCGGACGTCGTGCCAGAGATAGGTGTAGTCCTCGATCACCCCGGCGGTGATCATGAACTGGATCCGCCGCTCGTAGTCGGCCCAGTTCTTGTACGTCGGCGGGATCCCCACCCGCGGGAAGGCGCGGAAGATCGGCGTCCGGGTCGAGGCCATGCCGGTCGCGTCCGCGCGCCAGAACGGCGAGTTGGCCGACAGCCCGAGGAGGACCGGTATGTGGACGCACATGCCGTTGGCGACATGGATCGCCTTGTCGGGATCGTCGATGCCGACATGGACGTGCATGCCGAAGATCAGCTCCTGGCGGGCGACGAAGCGCAGCGCCGAGATGAGGTCCCGATAGCGCGGGCGCGCGACGATTCGCTGGTCCTCCCACATCGCGAACGGATGCGTCCCCGCGGAGCCGATCGCCATGCCCTTGGCTGCCGCCGTCGCCACCACCTGCCGGCGCAGCGCGCGCAGCTGGTCGCCGGCCTCGGTGACCGTCGCGCACGGCTCGGTGGAGATCTCCAGGACCGACTCCATCAGCTCAGGCTTGATGTCGCCGCGCGGCGCGGGCTCGAGCATCGCCTCGATGGCGTTGACGAGCTCATGGCTCTCGCCGTCGAGGATCATCAACTCCTCCTCGATCCCGACCGTGTACTCGTGACCGGTGAACCGATGCTCCATGGGGCGGGAAGCCTAACGGCGCGGCGCGGCGATCGTCCGTAGACTCGGTGGTGCGACATCCATATCGACGAAGGGGACGCCATGGCGCTCGGTTACGACGGCAAGCTCTACATCCTCGCGTTCGACCATCGCGGTTCGTTCCAGAAGAAGATGTTCGGCATCGAGGGAGACCCGACGCCCGAACAGACAGAGACGATCGCGGACGCCAAGGTGCTGATCTATGAGGGCATGGAGGAGGCGGTCAAGCGCGGCGCGCAGGCCTCCCAGACCGGCGTGCTGGTCGACGAGCAGTTCGGATCCGATATCCCCCAGCGCGCGCGCGCCGCCGGGCTCAGCCTGTCGATGCCGGTCGAGAAGTCCGGCCAGAACGAGTTCGACTTCCAGTACGGCGCCGAGTTCGGCACCCACATCGAGCACTTCGACCCGGACTTCAACAAGGTCCTCGTGCGCTTCAACTCCGAGGATCCCGACACCGCGATGAACGCTCGCCAGCTCGGCCGGCTCAAGGAGCTCGCCGATTGGCTGCACGCGCACGATCGCAAGTTCCTGTTCGAGCTGCTGGTCCCGGCGACCGACGCGCAGCTCGCCAAGGTCGGCGGCGACACCGACCGCTACGACGCCGAGCTGCGGCCCGAGCTCATGCGCCGGGCGATCGAGGACATCCAGAACTACGGCATCGAGGTCGACGTCTGGAAGATCGAGGGCGTCGACGCCCGCGAGGATGCGGTCATGCTCGCCGAGCAGGCGCGGTCAGGCGAGGGACGTGAAGGCGTCACCTGCGTGCTGCTCGGCCGCGGCGCCTCGACCGAGAAGGTGGAGGAGTGGCTCCAGGCGGCGTCGTCGGTCGACGGCTTCATCGGCTTCGCGATCGGCCGCTCGATCTGGTGGGACGCGCTGAAGGGCTTCCTCGCCAAGGAGATCGACCGCGAGACCGCGGCGTCGCAGATCGCTGACAGCTATCTGCATTTCGTCGGCGTCTACGAGCATCAGCAGGTCGCCTGAGGACCAGTGGACCGCGGGGCGAGGCACGGCTCGCCCGCCCCGCCGGGCCGCTCTCGCCGGCGGAATTCGGGAGCTCTCGCCGGCAGAATCCGGCGCTCTCGCCGGCGGAATCGGGCGCTCTCGCCGGCGGAATCGGGCGCTCTCGCCGGCGGAATCGGGCGCTCTCGCCGGCGGAATCGGACGCTCTCGCCGGCGGAGCCGGGCGAGCCCGCTGCCGCGGTGCCTGACCCCCCGCGGCGGCGCGGATTGGTAGGCTCAGGCCTGTGGCGATGAAGATGCGCCAAAGCCTCGCGCAGCTGGAGCAGGAGTTCCGGCATGAGGCACAACTGGACCGCAGCAGGCGAGAGACGCTCCGGCGCCATGCCGTGCGACGCTCACGGCTGCGCTGGCACGAGCGCGAGCGCAAGCGCGGAACGCTGCGCTACTGGATGCTCATCCTGACGCTGATCGCGACGGCTCTGATCGTCACCGCCGCGATGTTCGAGACGCTGTACCAGCTGCTCAGCTAGAGCGCGAACCGCGATCGACGGATCGCGGTCTGCCTATGCATTGCATAGGCAACCGCTTCCCCGGATGGTTACTCGTCGCTCAACGTACGCAGAGCCGCGTCGACCTCTTCACGGGCGTCTTTGCCCGAGTCCGAGCCCTCCTGCTGAATCTCAACGTACACCTCTTTCCGGAAGACCGGAATGTCGCGAGGGGCTTGGATTCCGATCCTTACCTTCTCGCCCATGATCGCCAGCACCGACACCTCGATGTCATCACCGATCATGATGCTCTGGTTCGACTTGCGAGTTAGTACCAGCATGGTCGCCTCCCTGCTCGGCCGCTTTAGGTGGACGGATTAGACCACGCGCGGCGTGGCTCCCTGCCCTCAGCGAGCATACCGGGATAGGTTTGGGCGTTCAAAGAGCACAGAGGTTTTGCACGGGTAGGAGGAGTAAGCGCCGCCACCTGTACTAGTCTCCGCACGTATATGGCACGCCGATCTCTCAGACCAGAGCTCAACCGAATCCGCGCTTGGGTTCGCCAGGGGCGCACCGACGCATGGATCGCCCATCAGCTCGAGGTCACCGTTCAGCAGATTCAAGCTTTCAAGCGCGACCAACATCTCGAGGCCGGAGACGACCTCGACGGAACCGGTGCAGCAGCCGAATACGACGACGACATCGACCTGCGGGCCGAGGACGACGCGTTGATCGCTGCCGAGCTCGATGCGGCCGCCGCCGAGGCGGCCGACGAGGATGAGGACGAGGAGGGCGAGGACGAGGACGGTGCCGAGAAGCCCGCGCGTCGTCGCCGCAGCCGTCGCGGCGGACGCTCCCGTTCCCGGCGTCGGTCCTCCAGCACCCTGGAGGCGACGTTCGACCACGGCGAGGAGGGCTACGGCCTGTGGCTTGATCCCGCCGTCCAGGACGATCCCGTCTACGCCGAGTACTGGGCCGGGCATCGCCCGGTCGAGGTGTCGATCGAAGAGGATCAGATCGTCATCCGGCGGGCCGGGGTGGCCGAGGATGGCGACGGGGAGCCGGAGGCCGACGGCGACGACGACGAGTGAGCCGGCGGCTGGTCGGCTGACCTCGACGGCGAGGCGTGAGCGGACCGCCGCAGGGCTGACCCGACGGGCCCCGCAGGGCCGACGCCGCAGGGGTTGACCCGGAGGGCTGACCCCGAGGGCCGACCCGAAGGGCCGACCTGGGGAGAGCTGACCCGGGAGGGCCGACCCGGGCGGGCCGACCCGGGAGGGCCGAACCGGGAGGGCCGAACCGAACGCGACGGAAGGGATCGGAAAAAAGCCCGCATAGCGGGCACAATGTCGACATCCTCCCCCGACCGGGTGGTCCGGGAGGGTCGGCGCGGGGCCGTGGCCGTCTGACCGAGCCGGGAGGGTCGGCGCGGGGCCGTGGCCGTCTGACCGAGCCCGGAGGGTCGGCGCGGGGCGCGACCTCGGGTCAGCTAGCTGTCGGTGGTGCGGCGCCCCGTCGTGTAGTCGATCGCCTCACGCGCGTAGCGGGAGAACGCCACTCCGGGCACGACCGTGAGGTCCCAGGCCGCCGGGCGGCCCGGGGCGACGCGGACCGCGATGTCAAAGCACCAGTCGGTTCCCCCGTCGAAATAGAGCGCGGCGAGCTCGCGCACGGTGAACGGCCCACCGAGGCGGCGCCGCAGCTCGACGACGAGCTCGTCGATCACGCGCTCCATCGCCAGGCGGTCGGCGGCGTCCGCCGCCGCGAGCCCTCTCTGGCCCTCCTGCCAGAGGCCGATCAGGGCCTCGACGTCGAGCGGCGGACCGCTCATCGGATCCGGATCAGGGCGTGGCGCCGCCGCGCATGCCGAGGACGAGGAACGGCTGCTCCCCGGGCCGGACCATGCCGAGCCCGCGGGCGTCCTGGACGATCGTCGCCGGATCGTGGAGCGCCGCCTGCCGGCGCTCCAGCTGGGCGTTCTGGCGCCGCAGCGTCGAGACGGTCGCCTGCAGCGCGTCGGCCTGGGAGCGTGTGGAGAAGTAGGAGAGGGTGTGCTCGACGTAGAGCCCGACGACGATCGTCAGCACGACCAGCAGGCCGATGCGCCCCAGTCGCTCCCAGCGCACGCGAAGCTTCGGCGCTCGCAGCGGCACGTGGTGGGGCTTGCGGCGGGTGGAGGTCCGCTCGTGGCGGCGCGGTTCGGCGGTGGCGGAGCGGGCGGGCGGCATCCTCGAAGGCCTTCGTTCGACGCGCCGCGTCTCCTTCCTGCCGCAACGTCCGCTGCAGAGCGATGTGAGCCCCGGTGAGGCCGCGGGACGGGAACACCCGCGGCCGGCTCAGGCCAGGCGATCGAGACACCCGCGGCCGGTTCAGCGAGCGAACGCGGACCGTCCAGGGAAGCTCGCATCGGGGCCGAGCGCCTCTTCGATCCGCAGCAGCTGGTTGTACTTCGCGACCCGGTCGCTGCGCGACGGGGCGCCGGTCTTGATCTGGCCGCAGCCGGTGGCGACCGCCAGATCGGCGATCGTCACGTCCTCGGTCTCGCCCGAGCGATGCGACATGACGGCGGCGTAGCCGGCGTCACGGGCCATACGAATGGCGGCGAAGGTCTCGGTCAACGTCCCGATCTGGTTGACCTTGATCAGGATGGCGTTGGCCACGCCGGCGTCGATCCCGCGCTTGAGCCGCTGGGTGTTGGTGACGAACACGTCGTCACCAACGATCTGGATCTTGTCGCCGAGCCGGCTGGTCAGGCCCGCCCAGCCCTCCCAGTCCTCCTCGCCCATCCCGTCCTCGATCGAGATGATCGGATAGCGATCGACGAGATCGGCGAAGTACGCGGTCAGCTCCCCGGCCGTCAGGCTGCGGCCCTCGTGCTCGAGCGCGTAGGCGCCGTCCCTGCGCAGCTCGGAGGCGGCCGGATCGAGCGCGATCGCCACCTGGTCGCCGGGCACGTAGCCGGCGGCGCGAATCCCGGCCAGCAGGACCTCGAGCGCCTGCTCGTTGGATTCCAGGTCGGGCGCGAAGCCGCCCTCGTCGCCGACCATCGTTCCCAGCCCGCGATCGTGCAGGGTCTGCTTGAGATGGTGGAAGACCTCGCTGCCCATGCGCAGCGCCTCGGAGAACGACCGCGCCCCGACCGGGACGATCATGAACTCCTGGAAGTCCAGCGCGTTGTCGGCATGGACGCCGCCGTTGAGGACGTTCATCATCGGCACCGGGAGCACGTGGGCCGTCTCGCCGCCGAGATAGCGCCACAGCGGCTGGCGCTCCTGCGCCGCCGAGGCGTGGGCGACGGCCAGCGACACGGCGAGCAGCGCGTTGGCGCCGAGGCGCGACTTGTTCGGCGTCCCGTCCAGGGTGATGAGCATCCGGTCCAGCGCGGCCTGGCTGGAGGCGTCCTGGCCGCGGATGGCGGTGGCGATCTCGCCGTTGACGCTGTCGACGGCGCCGCTGACGCCCTTGCCGAGCCAGTCCGAGCCGCCGTCGCGCAGCTCGACGGCCTCGAACTCCCCGGTCGAGGCGCCCGACGGCACCGCCGCGCGACCCCACGCGCCGGAGCGCAGACTGAGCTCGACCTCCACGGTCGGGTTGCCGCGGCTGTCGAGGATCTGGCGGGCGTGCACGTGCTCGATCTGGGTCATGTGCCTCGGTCGTCTCCTGGCGTCGTCCGCGCCCGGTCGTAGTAGTCGCGCTGGTCGTGCGGTGAGAGATCGTCCCAGCTTCGCCCGTCGGATGCGGCCAGCGCCACCGCGGCGCTGACCTGGCCGCGGAAGCGACCGGAGGCCGCACGCAGCGACAGCTCGGGGTCGACGTGCAGCACGCGGGCGACGTCGACGACCGCGAACAGCAGCTCGCCGAGGGCCTCGAAACGCTGCTCGCCCTCCCCGGCCGCGGCCAGCGCGTCGACGCCGTCGCGCACGCGGGCCAGCCCGCCGTCGCCGGCCTCCCGCGCGGGGTCCAGGCCGCCGGAGGCCGCGCGGCGCTGGACCTTGCGGGCGTGCAGCAGCGCCGGGAGGTTCTCCGGGACCTCGCCGAACAGACCCGGCTCTCGCCCGGCCTCGTCCTTCTTGATCGCGTCCCAGTTGCGCAGGACGTCACGCGCGCCGTCGACCTCCACGTCGCCGAACACGTGGGGATGGCGGCGGATGAGCTTGGCGGTCACGCCCTCGGCGACGCCGCGCAGGTCCCCGGCACCGCGCTCCTCCAGCAGCAGCGACAGGAAGTGCACCTGGAAGAGGACGTCGCCGAGCTCGTCGGCGAGCTTGGCGTCGTCACGGCGATGGGCCGCGTCGGCGAGCTCGTAAGCCTCCTCGACGGTATGGGGAACGATCGAGCGCTCGTCCTGCTCGCGGTCCCACGGGCACTCCCGGCGCAGCCGCCGGGTGATCGCGTCCAGCCGGGCGAGGGCCTGGACGGCGTCCGTGCCGGCCCCGTCGCTCGCCACGCCGCTTAGCTGCTGCTCGCCGTGGTCGTCGTGGTCGCCGTCGCCTTGGGCGCCGTGTAGCCCTTGCAGTCGTCCATCGAGTACTCGGCCCGGCAGCTCGTCTGGCTCAGCCATTGCTTCTTGGCCGCATTGTCGACCGCGGTCTGGGCGGCGGTCGCGAGCTGGGAGGTCAGGGTCTGCTTGATCAGGGCCGACGACTGCGCGAGCGTGCGCTGCGTGGCCGGCGTGATCTTGATGACATCGAGGACGTAGTAGCCGAACTGCCCCTTGACCGGGCCGGTCAGCGTGTTCAGCGGGGCGGCGAACGCGGCCTTGACGAGCGTCGCGTCCTGCGTGCCCGGCGTGACGTCGGTCAGCAGGCCGCCGTTGTTCTTGGTCGTCGGATCGATCGAGTACTGCTTGGCGACCGCGACCCAGCTCTTGCCGTGCTGGAGCGCGGACTTCGCCGCGTTGGCCTGCGCGGCTGTCTTGGTCAGCACGATCCGCATGTTGCGCGACGCCTGCGTGCCGAACTGCGACTTGTGGCTGGCGTAGTAGGCCGCGATCGCCGCCGTCGTCACCTTCGTCGGGTGGCGCGCGGTCAGCTTGGTGAAGATCTGGTTGATCTTGACGCGGTACAGGATGTCGTCGAGCGTCTGGCCGCTGTCCTTGAGGAAGGTGTTGAACTCGGCGGCGGTCGAGAACTGGCCCTTCTTGGCGGCGGCCAGCGCCGTGTTGATCTGCGCGGTGGTGATCTTGATCCCCAGCTTGTGGGCGGAGGCCTGATACCAGTAGGCCTTGATCAGGAAGTCCATCACCTGGCTGGAGAGCTGGGTGAACAGCTGCTTGCAGTCGGCGACCAGCGTCTTGGTGGCGGTCTTGCGCAGCGCGGGGATCTCGGCGCGCACGTCGGACACGCACTTGGGGAAATTCGGCGGATCCTCGGGCACGATCACCGGGGCGGTCGGATCGGACTCCGACTGGCTCTTCTCCGCGACGTACATCCAGTGGTCGAAGGCCCGCAGGGTGATCGGGTTGCCGGCGACGACGGCGACGGAGTTGCCGGGGACGCCGCTGCCACAGCCGGCGAGCGCCGCGGCGGCGAGCACAAAAAAGGCGCACAGCGCCAGGATGGACTTCCGAGATTTCTTCATAAGGGTGGGCCGATAGTAGCGAGCCTCCGGCGCCGAGTCGCTCTCACCGGGTTGCGCTTCACGAATTCTTATGCTGCCTCGCGGGTCACCGACAGCAGCACGTCGGCGGCGCGCACGATCGCCGGGAAGCGGGCCTGCGGGTCCTTGGGCACCCGCATCGAGAGCTGGGACTTGCCTGATTCGTAGAGCGCCTCGGGGATCTCGGCGCGGATCTTCTTGGCGCGCACCGAGTCGAGCTCGATCGGCGTCACCGCGAGGCGATCGCCGCGGAAGGTGACCGCCGTCGCGCCCGCCTGGCCGAGCTTGATCCGCGCCTGCTGGAGCGCGATCAGGTTGCGCAGCGGATCGGGCAGCTCGCCGAAGCGATCCTCGAGCTCTTCGCGCAGGGCGACGAGATCGGCCACCTCCCGGGAGCCGGCGATCCGGCGGTGGACGTCGACCTTCGCCTGCTCGTAGGGGATGTAGTCCGACGGCACGTAGGCGTCGACGTTGACGTCGAGGCGGACGGGCTCCCAGTCGTCGTCCTCGCCCGCGGTGCCCTCGGCGGCGGCGACCGCCTCGTCGAGCATCTGCATGTACAGCTCGAAGCCGAGCGCCGCGACGTGGCCGGACTGCTCGTCGCCGAGCAGGTTGCCGGCTCCGCGCAGCTCGAGATCGCGCATCGCGATCTTGAAGCCGGCGCCGAGCTCGGTGTAGTCCGACAGCGCCGACAGCCGCTGGGCCGCGTCCGGGGTCAGGGCGGCCGCGCTCGGGTACAGGAGATATGCGTAGGCCCGCTCCCGGGACCGGCCGACCCGTCCGCGGATCTGATACAGCTGCGAGAGCCCGAAGATGTCGGAGCGCTCGACGATCAGCGTGTTCGCCTGGGGGATGTCGATGCCCGACTCGATGATGCTCGTGCAGACGAGCACGTCGGCGTCGCCGCGCAGGAAGCCGAGCATCCGCTTCTCGAGCGTGCCCTCGTCCATCTGGCCGTGGGCGACCTCGAAGCGCATCCCGGGGCACAGTCCGCGCAGGCGGACCGCCGTCTCCTCGATCGTCTCGACCCGGTTGTGGAGGAAGAAGGCCTGCCCGCCGCGCTCCTTCTCGCGCAGCAGGGCACGGCGCACGAGCTCCTCGTCGTACTCGCCGACGTAGGTCTTGACCGGGCGCCGGCCCTCGGGCGGGGTCTCGATCACGCTGATGTCCCGCACCCCGGCCATCGACATCTGCAGCGTGCGGGGGATCGGGGTGGCGCTCATCGCGATCACGTCGACGCGCAGCTTCATCTGGCGCAGCAGCTCCTTCTGCTTGACCCCGAAGCGCTGCTCCTCGTCGACGACCAGCAGTCCGAGATCCTTGGCCCGGACGTCGCGTGAGAGCAGGCGGTGGGTGCCGATCAGGATGTCGACCTCGCCCTTGGAGAAGCGTCCGATCGCCGCCTTCTGCTCGGCCGCGGGGCGGAAGCGCGAAACATGCTCGATCGTCACCGGATAGTCCTTCAGGCGCTCGGAGAAGGTCCCGTAGTGCTGCTGGGCGAGGATCGTCGTCGGCACGAGCAGCATCACCTGCTTGCCGTCCTGTACGGATTTGAACGCCGCCCGCAGCGCGACCTCGGTCTTGCCGTAGCCGACGTCGCCGCAGATCAGCCGGTCCATCGGACGCGGGGCCTCCATGTCGGCCTTGACGAACTCGATCGCGTCGCGCTGGTCCGGGGTCTCGGTGTACGGGAACGCCTCCTCGAACTCGCGCTGCCAGTCGGTGTCGGGCGGGAAGGCATGACCCTCGCGGCGCCGGCGCTCGGCATACAGGTTCAGCAGCTCGCCGGCCAGCTCCTGGGCGGCGCGGCGGGCGCGCGCCTTGATCGTGTCCCAGCGCGTCCCGCCGAGCTTGGAGAGCGGCGGATGGGCGCCGCCGCCGCCGACGTAGCGGCTGATCTTGGCGAGCTGGTCGACCGGCACGAACACGCGGTCAGAGCCGGCGTACTCGAGATAGAGATAGTCCCGCGTGACCTCGGCCACCGTCTTGGTGTCAAACCCGGCGAAGCGGGCGATGCCGTGGTCCTCGTGAACGACGATGTCGCCGGTGCGCAGGTCGGCGAAGCTGCGCAGCACGCCCCGCCGGTGCGTGCGGTCCCCCCCGGCCCGCTCGGAGGCTCGGCGGCGGGCGAACAGGCGGTGATCGGGGATGACCGCGAGGTGGAACTGCGGGGCGATGAAACCGGCGGCCAGGCGCGCCTGGGCGAAGGTGGCGATGCCGGGGCCGGGCCGATCGACGCCGCCGCCGTTGGCCGCGCCGCCGTCCTCGCCGAGCCAGCGGATGCTCAGGCGCCCGAGGTTGTAGGCCAGGCGCTCGCCCTCGCCGCGGCGGGCGAAGGTCAGAACGGTGCGGTACCCCGAGCGGGCGAGCTTCTCGAGCTCGGGCTCGGCCTCCCTGAGACCGCGCGCGGAGATGTCGGCGGCCTGCGCGCGGAAGGCGAAGCGCTGATCCTGGTCGAGGCTGGAGAGGCGGATCCGGACGCGCTCGTCCAGCGCGGCGACGATCTCCTCAGGAGCGACGTAGAGCTGATGGGCGTCGTCGTCGTGGAAGGCCGCGGTGACGTCCTGCCAGTGGTCGGCGAGGGCGGGGGCGATGTCCTCGGTGCCTGCGATCAGCACCGAGGCGTCGGCGGCCAGCTCGAGGAACGGGTGGAAGTTCTCGACCGGCAGCAGCTCGGCGATGTCCGGGCGCTCGGAGGCCTCCTCCAGCGCGGCGATCTCGGCGAGCTCCCGATGCTCGGCGGCGAGCTCGGCGGCGGGCGCGACCTCGACCACCTCGGCCTCGCCGAGCGAGCGCTGGGTGAAGGTCGAGAACCAGCGCAGCGATTCGATCTCGTCGCCGAACAGGTCGACGCGGACCGCCCGCTCCTCGGTCGCCGGGAAGAGGTCGAGCAGGCCGCCCCGGATCGCGAACTGGCCCCGGTCCTCGACCTGGTCGACGCGCTCGTAGCCGGCGGCGACGAGGTCGAGCGCCGTCTCCTCGAGGTCGATGAGCTCGCCGACGCGCAGCTCGAACCCGTGCGGGCGCATCGACGGATCCGGGACCTTCTCCGACAGCGCGACGGCGCTGACGACGACGACCGGGGCCGTCTCGGCGGGCTCGAGCAGGGCGTCGAGGGCCGCTATCCGCAGACCGACGAGGTGCGGCGGCGGCGCGAGGTGGGACTCGTAGTTGACGCCGCGGCTCGGATAGTGGCGCACCGTGCGGGGCGCCAGCCACGTCTTCAGCCCGGCGGCGAGGTCCCGCGCGGCACGGTCATCGCCGGCGACGACGATCGCCGGACGCCCGGGGTCACGGTCCAGCAGCGCGGCGACGAGGAACGGCCGCAGCGATTGGGAGACGAACGCCTCGCCGCCGTCGCGCACGAGCGCGGCGGTCTGCGGTTCATCGTCGGCATGGGCGAGGAGGGAACGGAGCATCGGTGGCCTGCCCATCCGAGTCTAGGGGCCGACGACGCGGGCCCTAGGCGTCGGCGGCGGGGCTCCTCGACGGGATGGCGGCCGGGCTCGGCGTCGCCGGCGCGGCGTCCGGCGCCGGCGTCTCGCGCACGAGCCGTTCCGCGGCGTCGGCGGCGCGCTCGACGAGCTCACCGACGTCGCCGGCGGGCTCGGCGAAGCGGCCGAGCACGTACGCGGCGACGCGGTCGGGATCGGTGGTCGGCGGGCGCCCGACGCCGATCCGCACCCGCCAGAAGTCCGGTGAGCCGAATCCCTGGCGCAGCGACTTCAGGCCGTTGTGGCCGGCCAGTCCACCGCCGAGGCGGACGCGGATCTCCCCGAACGGCAGGTCGATCTCGTCGTGCAGGACGAGCACGCGGTCAAGCTCGGCGCCGAGCTCGCCGCGAGCCGGGCCGGCCGACTTCCCGGTGTCGTTCATGTAGGTCTGCGGGAGCAGGATCGCGACGCGCGCCCCCGGCCGGCTCGGATCCTCGCCGGTGGCGCGCCCCTGCGTCAGCAGCGCGTTGAAGCGGCTCTTGGGCTTGGGCAGCGCCCAGCGGTCGATGAGCAGCCGTGCGACCTCGAAGCCGATGTTGTGGCGGGTCCGGTCGAACTCGGACCCCGGGTTGCCGAGCCCGACGATCAGCCAGTCGACGGGCGCCCCGCGGCGTCCCAGCCGGGGCATGGCCGGCCGGGCCTACTCCGAGTCGCCGGCGGCGCTGCCGTCCTCGGCGGACTCGCCCTCGCCGACGACCTCGGTCACGGTCTCGATCTCATCGCCGGACTCCGTCTGGAGCCGCGGCGCGGTGAGCGTGACGATGACCGTGTCCGGCTCGCCGACCAGCTCGACGCCGGGGGGTGGCTTCAGCGCGTCGAGGGTGAGGGTCTCGCCGACCTGCATCGCCGAGACGTCGTGGACGAGCGAATCAGGGATGTCGTTGGGCAGCGCCTCGATCGTCACCTCACGGGTGACGAACTCCAGCACGCCGCCCTCGCGGACGCCGGGCGCGTCGTCGGCGCCCGACAGCTCGAGCGCGAGCGTGGCCTCGACCTTGACGTCGAGGCGGACCCGGAGCAGATCGACGTGGACGGTCTCGTTGGTGACCGGATGGCGGACGAGGTCCTTGACCATGACGGGCGTGGCGCCCGCGCCCTCGATGTCGAGATCGAGCACGGCTCCGGCTCCGGCGAGCGTATTGCGCAGCAGGAGAGCGGAGACCTGGAAGGAGATGGGGTCGGCGTCGCCGCCGTAGACGACGCCGGGAACATGGCCCGTGCGACGGAGGCGGCGCGCCTCGCGCGAGCCGCCGGGCTCGCGGGCTGCGACCTTGAGTGATGTTGATTGATGGCGTGCCATGGGCGGCGTCCGATGGTAGCTCACCGTGCGCGCACGCAGGATCGATCCCCCCGAGCGGGATGGACCGTGACGCTCCCGGACAACGCTCCCGCACCGCGCTAACGGTGCGCTAACCTTTTCCTATGACGGCTGGTATGCAGCTCGTTCTCTGGATCGCTGGGGTGCATCTGCTCGGCTTGGTGTGCGTCGCGGTGCTCCTGTTCCCGGCCCTGCGGGACAACCCGCTCGGTCCCGAGCACCGGCCCGATTCCGACGGCGAGGACGGCGGTTGGGGTCGGCGTCCGAAGACGCCGCCGACGAAGCCGACGCCGCCCCGGGGCGGCATCCCGCTGCCCGATGCCGTACCCGCGCGGGTCAGGCTGCGCGAGCCCGGCCGGATCTCCGAGCGGCTGCCGGACCGCCAGCGCCGTCCCGCCCGGGAGCCGGCTCGCAGGCCGGTTCGCGCGCCGCACGGCCACTGACGCCGCCCGCCGCGCCACCATCTCCGTCGCCGCGCGGTCAGACCGGGACCGCCGCCGCCGTGCGGTCACGACCGGGACCGCAGCTGCCGTGCGGTCAGAACGCGGCCGGGCAGTCGTCGCCGCTCGGGATCTTGACGCTGACCTTCAGCAGTTCGACGGTGAAGCCCTGGAAGATGTTGCCGGCGTGGCGGACGAGCACGCACTGCACGCGCGGCAACGAGGAGCCGGCGAACCACGCCACTCGCGCGACGCCGAGCGTCGACCCGAGCGAGAAGTTGGAGGACGGGTTGAGCTCGGCGATCGAGATCGCCCCGGCGTGCTGAAGCTGGGCGGTGTTCTCGGCGGCCCGCGCGCGGCAGGCCGGGCTCGTGGCGCAGCCGCGGATGAGGGCGATCACCGCGGCGGTGTCGCCCCTGCCCTCGGCGCGCACGAGGCTGGTGATCGCTCCGGACTCGGCGCCGCTGACGCTGAAGGCGCGCGCCAGGAGCGCGCTGACGACGAAGAACAGGATGAGCGCGAGCGCGGCGAGACCGATCACACGTGAGCGCCGCATCGGCGCGCACGCTAGCCGACCACGGCGGTTGCGCGCGCCGGGGCGGTGCGCGCGGGCGCGCGGTCGACCCGGTCAGGAGTCCGAGAGCTCGAGGAAGCGCTGCACCGACGCCTCCTGATGCTCGAGGCGCTCGGCGAGCTCGAGGGCGTGGTCGGCGGCGACGGAGAGGAAGTCCTCGACGCAGCGCTCCGGATCGTCGGAGAGCGGATAGATCCGGACCAGGTCCTGCTGGGCGCAGGCGATCCCCATCGGCGGGCGCCCGTCGGCCAGCGTCCGCGCGCTGCACACGGGGGTGACGACGAGCTGGGAGTCAGGCGCGACGAGCGCCGTCGGCAGCAGCCGGTGGGCGGGCAGCCGCACCGGGAGCGCGACCGAGTGGTCGACGGCGATGATGCTGCCGACGAGGTCGCCGAGCGGCTCGCGCCAGACGCCGAGCACGGTGTCGGCCCCGACGAGGGCGTCGCGCAGGGCGGTGGCCTGCTCGACGTACAGGCGCTCGGCCTCGTGGCGATCCTCGGCGTCGGCGAGATCCAGGTCGCAGGGCACGCGCAGCAACTCGTTGGCCGAGACGGTCGCGCCCGCCCCGCGCCGGCCGCGGGCGACGTAGGTCTGCAGCGTCCCCAGGTCAGGGCGGCCGTGGAAGATGACGGTGACCGCGTCGCTCAGCGGAAGGCCGCTGACCCGCAGCGAGACCGCCACGGCGGAGGAGTCATCGAGCAGAGCGCGCCGCAGCAGGTCATCCGCCGCTCCGTCCTCAGGGGTCTGATCCGCGTCGAGCATCGTTCGCTCCTTTAAGATCGGCAACTTCGCCCCTGGTATTTACCCACGACCGGCGGTCGCTGACCATCGACACGTGGAGAAGGTGGCGCACCAAACCCTGGCCATCGGGAGATCTTGCCCACGCGATAGGCTGCCCGACTGTGATCAAGCTCTTCTACAAGCCGTTCGCGATCGTCGGGTCCCTGATCGCGACGCGGATCGGCAAACAGCTGTTTCAGAGCGTGTGGTCGGCGATCGACGACACGCCGCCGCCGGTGCCGGGCACCGGCGAGGCCAACGTCGCCAAGGTGATGGGCGCCCAGGCGCTCCAGGCAGGGGTGATGGCCGGCGTCGCGGCAGGCGTCGACCGGGCCATGGCGACCGCGTTTCATCATTTCATCGGCGCCTGGCCGACGAAGACCGCGAAGCCCGAGCGGGCCGCCGAGACGCTCGCGATCGCGGAGGCGTCGTAGGGGTCCGCCGGACCGTCAGATGTCGAAGTGCCAGGCGCTCGCGCCCGCGTCCTCGGCGAGGCTCTCGGGCTCCATGTGCCACGCCTGGAGCCCGTCGCGCGCCCAGTCGGGGATCGGCGTCTTGGCCGAAGTCCGGCGGTCGACGAAGACGTGCCGGAGCTGGGCCTCCAGCAGCAGCTCTCCGCCCGTCCGGCGGAAGCGATAGCGCGAGGTCACACTCGTCGTGCCGAGCGCCACGACGATCGCCTCGATCTCGACCTCCTCGTCGAAGCGCGCCGCCCCGAGGAAGCGCAGCTGCGCCGCGGCGACGACGATGTCGACTCCGCGGTCCAGCATCGACTGATAGCCGCCGTAGGCCGCGCGCCACAGCTCGGTGATCGTGTGGTCGATGTAGGCGAGATAATGGGCGTTGAACAGCACGCCCTGGGGATCGCACTCGGCGTAGCGCACGCGCAGGCGATGGCGGAAGACCTCAGGCATCGCTCGCGCCCCGAGCTCCGCCCGGATCGCCCGGATCGCCCGGATCGCCGAGACCGCTCGGACCGCGGTCGCGGCTTGCGTCGGGGCTTGTGCCCGGACCGGACCGGCCCCCGCCGCGCACGATCAGGCCGCGCTGCGACAGCCTGGCGAGCGCATCCTCGAACGCCGGGAAGTCCCGCGCCGTCAGCGCGTCGACCGGCCGGCCGCCTGGGCCGGCGATCCTCACCCAGCGCGCCAGGGCGGCCGCGCCCACCTGCTGCTCGGGCTCCTGCAGCAGCGTGAGGAGGATCGCCAGCTCCGGGCGATGATCGAGCTGACCGGAGAGGATCGTCAGGGGGTCGGCGCCGAGCGTCGCGCACAGCTCGTCGTCGGTCAGGCGCAGCAGCTCCAGCAGCCGCGCCGCGCGCCCGCTGTGGACGCCGGCCGATCCGCCCCCGGGGCGATCCTGGTCAGGCTCGCTCACGGGCGGCTGCGACGATCGGCCTCAGAACAGCTGGTTCTCGCCGCCGAACACGTCGCTGACCGAGCCGTCGGTGAAGATCTGGCGGATCGAGTTGGTCAGCAGATCGGCGCACGAGAGCACGCGGACATTGCCGAGGGCGCCGGGGGCGAGCGGAATGGTGTCGGTGACGACGATCTCCTCGAAGCCGGCCGAGGCGAGGTTCTCCCACGCGGCGCCCGAGAAGTTGCCGTGGGTGGCGGCGGCGTAGATCCGCCGGGCCCCGGCATCCCGGACGGCCTGGGCCGCCGCGGCCAGCGTCCCGGCGGTGCCGATCATGTCGTCGACGAGCAGCGCCGTCTTGTCCTTGACGTCGCCGATGACGTAGCTGATCTCGGCCACCTGCTGGGCCGGGCGCTCCTTGTTCAGGATCGCCAGGTCGGCGCCGATCTTCGCCGCGAACTGCTTGTTGAGCTTCACCCGGCCGGCATCCGGGGCGACCACGACGAGATCCTCGAGCCCGAGATCGTCAAAGTACTGGGTGAGCATGAAGAGAGCGGTCATGTGATCGCACGGCTTCTGGAAGAAGCCCTGGATCTGACCGGAGTGGAGGTCCATGGTGAGAATGCGGTCGATGCCCGCGGACTCGAGCATGCGCGCGACGAGGCGCGCGCTGATCGGCTCGCGCGGGGCCGACTTCTTGTCCTGGCGGGAGTAGCCGTACCACGGCGTGACCGCGATCACCCGGTGCGCGGACCCGCCGACGGCGGCGTCGATCATCATCAGCAGCTCCATCAGCGCGTCGTTGGCGCTGAGCCCGGCCGCGGGATTGGAGCAGGTCGGCTGGACGATGAAGACATCGGAGCCGCGCACCGACTCCTTGTATCGGCAGTAGACCTCGCCGTTGGCGAACGTCTTCAGATCGACGTCGCTCAGCTCGACGCCGAGCTTGGCCGCGATCCTCGCCCCCAGCTCGGGATTGGCGCGACCGGTGACGAGCATCAGTCGCTTGTCGTTTTCACGGCGGAGAACCGTGGCCATGGGCTGCGTGTCGACGACCCCCATCGGATGATCGAGTCTACGCGCCGGCGAGGACGGTTCGACCGCGGTCACGGCGTCCTGCCCGCGTCGGTGTCGGCGCGCTCGCGCCGACGCTCGGCGTAGCCCTCGATGTTGCTCTGGCGCTGGCGAGCGACCGCCAGCGCTCCGGGCGGCACATCGTTGGTGATCACCGATCCGGCCGCCGTGAACGCGTCGTCGCCGAGCGTGACCGGCGCGACGATCGTCGTATCGACGCTCGTCTTGACGCGATCGCCGATCGTCGTGCGGTGCTTGCGATAGCCGTCGTAGTTGGCGGTGATCGTGCTCGCGCCGAGGTTCGTCTGCTCGCCGATGTCGGCGTCGCCGATGTAGGAGAGGTGGGGCACCTTCGTGCCGCGGCCGATGTCGGAGTTCTTGATCTCGACGAACGTCCCGGCCTTGGAGCCCTCGCGCAGGATGGCTCCCGGGCGCAGATAGGCGAACGGGCCGACGCTCACCCGGTCGCCGACCGTCGCCCCGACGGCATAGGAGTGCACGACCGTGGATTCGGCCCCCACCTCGGTGTCGATCAGCGTCGTGCCCGGGCCGATCGTCGCGCCCGGCCCGATCGTCGTCGTGCCGTGCAGGCTGCAGAACGGGGCGATCACCGCGTCCTCGCGGATCTCCACCGCGACGTCGATCACCGTCGCCCCGGGGTTGACGATCGTCACCCCGGCGAGCATGTGGCGGTCGTTGATCTGGCGCTGGGCGACCCCGGTCACCTCCGCCAGCTGCCGGCGATCGTTGATCCCGAGGAGCTCGTCGGGATCGTCGAGCTCATAGGCGACGACCGTCCGCTCGTGCCCGCGCATGATCGGCAACACGTCAGGCAGATAGTGCTCGCCCTGCGCGTTGTCGGCGCGCACCTCGGCCAGCGCGGTCAGCAGGGCGCCGCCGTCGAACGCGAACATCCCGGTGTTGACCTCCCGGATCTGGAGCTCGAGGTCGGAGGCGTCGCCGGCGGCTTTCGTCTCCACCACCTTGTCGACCGTCCCGTCCGGCGCGCGGACGACGCGTCCGTAGCCGCTCGGGTCCTCGAGCACCATCGTGGCGATCGTCGCCGCGGCGCCGGAGCGCTCGTGCTCGGCGGCGAGCGAGCGCAGCGACTCGGCGGTGATCAGCGGCGCGTCGCCGTTGATGACGATCACGGTGTCGTCGGGACCGATCGCCGGGGCGGCGGCCCGGACGGCGTCGCCGGTGCCCAGCGGCCGCTCCTGCACGACGAGCACGACCCCGTCCTGCACGACGCCCTCCAGACGGCGCTCCGGCGAATCGACGACGACGACCCGCGCGGCGCCCGCGCCCCGGGCAGCCGCGATCGGCCACGCGATGATCGGCTGGCCACACAGCGGGTGCAGCAGCTTCTGCAGCGAGGAGCGCATGCGTGTGCCCTGCCCCGCGGCAAGGATGACGACTACGGGCGCGGCCACGCCACAGATCCTATTGGAGGGAAAAGGTCACTGGTAGATTCGCTTGCGCTGGGGGGTCGTCCAACCGGCCAGGACACCGGGTTTTGGTCCCGGGAATCGGGGTTCGAGTCCTCGCCCCCCAACTGCCGCGCCGCGTCCCTTTGGGCATCAGGCGAGACACCGCGTGGCGAAGTCCCGGACCTCCGCTTCGAGCTGACCCAACCCGGGCTCCTCAAGTGGATAGTGGCCGCAGTTCTCGAGCGCGACGAGCCGCTTGGGGCCGCCCAGCCGGCGAAAGAAGCGCTCGGAGAGCTCGAGCGGCGTCCAGCGATCATCGCCGGGATGCGCCAGCAGCACCGGCAGCTCAACGGCCTCCGGCTCGCGCTCGGGCGCGTAGTGCATCCACGTGCGCAGGAACCGGGCCGGGACGATCCGCCCCCCGCCCAGGCGATCGCGGCGAACGATCGCCGCCACGGCGGGCTCGTTGGCGATCGCGCTCATGTTCGCCGCCAGTGGCATCGGGACCGGCAGCGGATCGCACAGCCCCGGCAGCTGCTCCATCATCCGCGCCGCCAGCGGCGCCGCCCAGCGGGTGCGGCCGAGCGCGGCGAGCACCGCCCGGTCCCGGGGATCAAGCAGCGCCGTCGCCGCCACCCCGGCCAGCGGCGCGCCCGCGACGCCGGCATGCCAGGCGAGCAGCCCGCCCATCGACCCCCCGAGCGCGATCACCGGCCGGCTCGAGCGCTCGCGCTCGGCGATGGCCAGGTCCCGGACGCAGGCGATCCAGGTCTCGTAGGTGAAGCGCCGACGCGGGACGTCGGTCAGGCCATAGCCCGGCAGGTCAGGCAACACCGCCTCGAACCCCAGACGCCGGGCGACCACCCCCATCGGCGCCATCAGGCGTCCGTAGCCCCCGCCGCCGTGCAGCCCGAGCACCGTCAGCGGCGCATCGACACCGTCGTAGCGGTCCAGATGGACCTCCAGGCCCTCCCAGCTCCATCGCTCCTCCCGTGGCAGCTCGGCATCGGTCAGACGCAGGCGGGCCGGGAGATACGGCTGATAGCGCCGCCAGCCATCGTGGCCACCGTAACCGCTGGATGCCATCCGGTCAGCCCGGGGCCAGGATCGCGGCGAGCTCGGGGTCGAGCAGCGGATCGGCGAGCAGGGCGTGAACGTCGGCGGGGCGCCGGAGGGCGCGCTCGGCACGCAGCAGGCCGATCTCCTCCCCGGCCGCGCTGGCCGCGGCGATCATCGCGCCGAGCGCTGCGCCGTGGTCGCCGACGGCGGTCGGCAGATCGGTCAGCCACGGGACCGGGCCGGCGAGCGCCAGTAGGTAGAGGCCGCCGTCGAACAGCGGCCCGGCCGAGATCGTGGCGCCGGCGGCCAGGTCGTCGAGCGCGCCGGCGCCGTGCTCCGGTCGCCACACCGCCAGCTCAGGCCAGACGACGAACTGCGGACGGCCGTCGCCGACGGCCGCGGCCCACAGCGCACCGGCGCGTCCCGGAGCGGCGACGCGCACCCGGCCGGGCGCCATCCGCTCGCCCCACCGCAGCGCGCGGGCCATCAACAGCCGCGTCAGCTCGGCACAGCGCGCGGCGCCGAGCAGCAGCGCGAGCTCGGGCGTGTCCGCGCCGCGGCCGTCCGGCGGGCCGATGATGAGCACGGCGGGGCCGCTCGTCGGCGGTGGACTCGGATCAGCCCTGCTCAAGGCGGAACATCGTCCCTCCCGGCCGCGCGCCGCCGCCGGCCAGCCGGCCGACCGTCGCCGCCAGGACGTCGGCGAACGCCGCGGGGCTGGCGCCCATCAATTCGATGAGCGTCGCCACCGGCGTCGTCGCCCCCGGGATGACCTCGTTGGCGTAGTCGGTGACGAAGCCGATCAACGCGAACGGCAGCTCGAGCTCGCCGCACAGCACGGTCTCTGGCCCGCCGGTCTGGCTGACGGCGACGACGCCGCAGCGCGCCAGCTGGGCGATCTCCGACGGGGTGTTGAAGCGCGGGCCGTCGACATGCCCGTAGACGCCGCCGTCACGGACGTCGCGCCCGGACTCCCGGCCACCGGCCAGCAGCGCGGCGCGCACCTCGGCCGAGAACGGCCCGCCGTGCAGGATCCAGTGTCCGCGCCGGGGGTCGCCCGGCTCGGTGAAGAAGGTGCACAACGAGCCGTCGGGGAGGCGATTGGAGATGAAGTGGAGATCGTCGAAGACGACGAGCGAGCCGAGCTCGAGCGACGGCACGACCGCCCCGCACGCGGTGCAGCCGATCACGGCGCTCGCGCCGCGCTCCTTCAATGCCCAGACGTCGGCGCGGTGCATGACGTGGTTGGACAGCCGCACGTGGCCGGCGCCGTGGCGCGACAGATGCAGCACCTCGCTGCCGGCGAGCTCGCCATGGGAGAGCTCGACGATGCCGTAGGGCGTTGCCACGCGCTCGGAGCGCCGCGCGGCGAAGCCTGGCAGGGCATGGGTTCCAGACCCGGTGATGATCGCGACCGGCATTTCGCGGCGATGCTAGCCGGGCGCGCCCGGGCGAGTCGGGATCGCTGCGACCTGGTCGCTACGACAGCGCGGGCGCGGCCGCGGGAACCGGAACCGGAGCCCCGCCCACGCGCGCCGGCGCCGGCGCCGGCGGATGGGCGTCGGGCGCGTGCAGGGCCCATTGCGCCGCCAGCAGCGGCTCGAGCTCGGCGGCGGGCGCCGGGCGGCTGAGCAGATACCCCTGGATCATCTCGCAGTCGAGCGCGACGAGCGCCTCGCGTGTCTCCTCGTCCTCGACTCCCTCGGCCACGACGCGCAGGCCGAGCTTGTCGGCGAGCTGGATGGTGGCGTAGACGATCGCCACGTCGGTGGCGTCGTCGCAGAGGCGCGCCACGAACGACCGATCGATCTTGATCTCGGCCACCGGCAGCGATTTGAGATGGGTCAGCGACGAGAACCCGGTGCCGAAGTCGTCGAGCGCCATCTCGATGCCGAAGCTCTGGAGCTTGCGCAGCACCTGGCCGATCCGCTCGGGGTCTGACAGGACCGAGCGCTCGGTCACCTCGAGCACGAGCGTGTGCGACGGCAGGCCCCGCTGGGCGAGGGCGCGCGCCACCTCGTCGGGAAAGTCCATGTCGAGCAGGTCGGCGACCGTCGTGTTGACCGCGACGTGCAGGTCATGGCCCGCGGCCCGCCAGGCCTGCAGCTGGTCCAGCGCGAGTCCGATCACCCGGCGCGTCAGCGGGCGCGAGAGCCCGGCGTGCTCGGCGGCGGAGACGAAATCGTCGGGCGGCACGAGGCGGCCGTCGCTGCGCCGCCAGCGGACGAGTGCCTCCATCCCGACGATCTGGCGGGTGCGGGCGAGCGCCTTGGGCTGGAAGTGGACCTCGATCCCGCCCTCCTCCAGGGCGTGGGCCAGCTCGCCGGCCAGCGTCAGGCGCTCGACCGAGTTCGTGTCACGCTCGGAGGCGTAGAAGGCGTAGCCGGTGCGAGCGGACTTCGCCTGATACATCGCGATGTCGGCGTGCCTGATCAGCTCCGGGGCGTCCCGGGCATGTCCCGGGAACGACGCGATCCCGAGGCTGCCGTTGACCGGCAGCGCCAGGCCCTGGACGTCGAACGGATCCCGCAGCGCGCTCAGGATCCGTTCGGCGATCACGACGACGCCGGACTCGTCGGGCGCGGGGTGCAGCAGGACCGCGAACTCGTCGCCGCCGAGCCGGGCGATCGTGTCCGTGTCGCGCAGCGCGCGCTTGATCCGCGGCCCGATCAGGCGCAGGAGCGTGTCACCCGCGTCGTGGCCGAGCGTGTCGTTGAGCTGCTTGAAGTTGTCGAGATCGAGCATCAGCACCGACAGATCGGAGCGGGTCAGCTCGCAGTTCGTGATCGCGGCATCGACACATTGCATGAACAGCCGCCGGTTGGGGAGCGACGTCAGATCGTCGGTGCTCGCCAGCTGGCGAGCCTCGCTCAGGCCGCGGACGTCGCGATAGGCGAGCGAGGTCCGCACCATCGCCACGGCCAGCGTCGTGATCGCCAGGCCGTAGGCGATGCTGTTGAGCCGGTGCAGATGGTCATAGAGCAGCAGGCCGAACGCCGCGGCGAGAAAGCCGGCCGGGACGGCGACGACCGACCAGGTTCCCCAGGCGACGGCCTCGTTGTCCTTCGGCGACTGCCAGGCGGCGAACGCCAGCAGCCCGACCGACAGGACGTAGAAGAGGTTGCAGACCGGGCTCGGACCGGTCGATCCGTTCGTGAATCCGACGGCGTACATGACGTCGGCGAGCGCCATCAACAGGAAGCCGGCCCCGAGCAGCGACCAGCTCCGATCCGGGCGCCAGCCGCGCAGCGCGAGCATCGCGATGACGAGCGCCGCCAGCAGAAGATCGCAGATGGGGTAGGCGAGCTCGGTCGCGATCGCGACGGTGCTGCCGCTGTCCCCGGCGAGCACTCGCGGGAAGACGAGCGCCGCGCCGATCGCGGCCAGGCCGGTGCCGGCGATGATCCCGTCGAGCCACGCCCCGGCGGGCGCCCGCGCCTCGCCGGGCGCGGTGGCGAGGCGGACGATGCCGACGTAGATGAGCGGATACATGCTCAACCACAGGCCGTCGCAGATCGACGGAACCGGCGGGTTCGGGAGGTGCTCCATCCACAGCGACCACAGGAGGTTGCCGGCACCGTACAACGTCAGCCCGGTGGCGATCAGGATCCAGGGAGAGCGCCGCTCGGGCACGGCCGCCGCGCGAGCGATGACGATCCCGGCGACGAGGAGGTAGATGAGCGAGGACACCCAGTCGCGAATCGGCCCCTGCGCGGCGCGGCCGCCGATGCCCAGCAGGGCGTTGCCGGCAGTGGCCAGCAGGCACGCCAGCAGCAGCGTGACGGCAGCGAGCAGCATCAGTCGCCGGCGGCGCTGGACGTCACCTGCTCGGGGGAGCCATACGGCAAGGAGCCGTTCCACCCCCCAACAGATCGGTCGATGGGCGCAAAACCTGAGCCCGACGAGCCGTGACCCGCCGGTTTGCGGGCGATTCCCCTACGTGGTCACGGCGGAGGCGGCAACCCGGGCCGGGGCCAGCGCCCGCGCGACGAGCGCGGTCAGCTCGACGATGTCGAACTCCGGGCCGACGACCTGCGCGGCGGCCGAGTACATCGCCACGTCCTTCGGGCAGCTGACGACGAAATGGTCGATCGGCCCGATCGTCTGGGCCTCGCGCAGGCGCTGCTCGGAGGGTCGCTCCTGGGCGTCGGACTCGCCCATCCAGATCTGACCGCCGCCGGCCCCGCAGCAGAACGTGTCCAGGCCGTGACGCGGCATCTCGACGAGCTCGGCGCCGGTCGCGGCGATCAGACGGCGCGGAGCGTCGGTGATGCGGTTGTAACGCGCGAGATAGCACGGATCGTGATACGTGACGCGCGTCCCGGCCAGCGCCGGCGTCAACGCCAGGGCGCCGGTGTCGATCAGGTGCACGAGCAGCTCGGTGTGGTGATAGACGGGCTTGTCGAGGCCGAGCGCCGGATACTCGTTGCGCAGCGTGTTGAGCGAGTGGGGGTCGGTGGTGAAGATCGCCTCGTAGGAGGCGTCCGACAGCGCCGCCAGGTTCTGCTCGGCGAGCAACTCGAACAGGCCCTCCTCCCCCACGCGGCGCACGTCGTTGCCGGCGTTGCGCTCACCGTCGGCGAGCGTGCCGAACGACACGCCGGCGTCGTGGAGGATCGTCGCCAGGCGCTGGGACTCATGCTGGACGCGCTCGTCGAAGGCCGCGTAGTCGCCCATGAACCACAGATACTGGACGGGCTCCGTGCGCGCGTCGGGGATCGGGAAGCCCAGCGGCTTGGTCCACCTGGCCCGCATGCGCGCCGACTTCCCGAACGAGTTGCCCTGCTGCCCGAGCTTTTGCAGCGTCTGCTGGAGGATCGGGTCCATCTCGCCCCGCTCGACGAGCGTCCGGCGCATGTCGACGATCGTCGGCACGTGCTCGATCCCGACCGGGCAGGCCTCGACGCACGCCATGCACGTCGTGCACGACCACAGGACCTCCGTGCTGATCAGCGGCGGCGCGTCCCGGGGATCCCGCTGCTCGCCGGCGTGATGCCACAAGCGGTCCCGGATGTCCAGGATGAGCTGGCGCGGGGCGAGCGGCGTGCCGGCGGCGGCGGCCGGGCAGACCGCCGAGCAGCGTCCGCACTCGGTGCAGGTGTAGGAGTCCAGCACCTGCTTCCAGTTGAGATCGGCAAGCGAGGCGACGCCGCCGATGCCACCGGGCGCGGCGTCGAGCGCGGCCACCGGCGCCGCCGGGACCCGGGTGACGGCGAGCGGACGATCGACCCCCTCGGGCGCCAGCTTGGCGAAGAACACGTTCGGGATCGCCGTGATGATGTGAAAGTGCTTGGAGAGCGGCAGCAGGTTGAGGAAGACGAGGATGATCACGCAGTGCACCCACCAGCCGACCTCGCTGACCGTGTTGGCGGCCGAGCGGCTCAGTCCGCCGAGCAGCGCGGCGACGAGCGCTCCCAGGGGCGAGAAGTCACGCTCGGTGCCATGGATGTCGTACGCGACGAGATGGGCGCCGTCGTAGAGCAGGCCGCCGAGCATGATCGCCAGGATGAAGAACAGGATCAGCACGCCCTCCCAATGGGGGGCGTCGTGGTAACGCTGCTCGGCCCGGGTGCTGCCGAACAGGCGGGGCGTGTGCGCGACGAGCCGGCGCCACAGCATGTACACGCAGCCGACGATGACGACGAGCTCCAGCACGTCACGCACGATGAAGAACGGCGGGCCGAGCACCTCGGTGGGGGCAAAGCCCGGGATGTTCCAGGTCGGATCAAAGGCCCGGCCGAAGAGCGTCACCACCTGGACGAGCAGGACGACGAACCCCCAGAAGATGAGCGCGTGCATGATCCCCGCCGGCTGCTCACCGGACAGGAACTTGCGCTGGCCGATCCCGTCGATCGTCATGCGCTTCAGGCGCGCGCCGAGGTGATCGAAGCGCGCGACCGGCTGGGCCGCGATCAGCAACCGCGCGCGCACGGCGAGCAGACCGGCGAAGATGATCATCGCGATCGCCCAGACGACGGGGAAGACGACGTGGCTCATCGGCGGGACCTCACGCTCCGGCGGTGACGACGGTGACGACTATGCGCCGTCACCGGCCAGGGTCGTCAGCTCCTCGGCGACGTCGAACAGGTCAGCGACGACGCCGTAATGAGCGACGGAGAAGATCGCCGCGCTCGCGTCCTTGTTGACGGCGATGATCGTGCCGGAGTCCTGCATCCCCTCGAGGTGCTCGGGGGCCCCGGAGACCCCGAGGCTGAGATACACCTTCGGCTTGACGTGCGCGCCGGACTTGCCGACCTGGCGGGCCTTGGGCAGCCAGCCGGAGTCGACGACCGGCCGGGAGGCGCCCAGCTCCGCGCCGAGCGCGGTGGCCAGTTCCCGGGCGACCGAGACGCTGTCGGCATCGCCGATCCCGCGCCCGACGCACACGAGCAGATCGGCCTTCGTCAGATCGACGCCCTCGTCGGGCGGCTCGACGTCCTCCACGAACGCCGTACGCAGGCTGTCGAGCTCGGCTGGCGGCGCAAGCGTCGCCCGCTCGCCGCGGCCGGCGGCCGCCGGCTCTGAGGTCAGCGCGCCGGCGTTGACCTCGAAGACCGCGGGCAGCGGTGTCCGCGCGGTGGCCAGCAGCGCGCCGCCGTAGACCGCGCTGACCGACTCGGCCTGGCCGGCGCTGACACTCAGCGCGGTCACGTAGTTGACGAACGGCAGCCCCGCCGCGGCCGCGACGGCCGGCGCCAGGTCAAGCCCGGCGGTCGTGCTGATGAGCAGCACGACGTCGGGCGACCGCTCCCTGATCGCCGCGTTCAGGATGGCGGCGTGCGCCTCGGGGGTGTAGTGCGCGAGCGCCGGGTGTGTCACCTCGAGCACGACATCGGCCGCAGCGAGGACATCCGCCCCCGGCGCGGCCCCACCGATGACGAGCGCGACGAGATCGCCGCCGGCGGCGTCGGCCAGCGGCCGCGCCCAGGACAGGAGCTTCTCCGAGCCGGTCGGCTCGACATATGCCAGGACGTCACCCATCAGCTGCTCAGAGCTCCCTTCTCCTTCATCACATCGAGGATCTGCCGCGCCACGGCGCCGGCGTCACCCTCGAGCATCGTCGCGTGCCCGGTGACCTCGGGCCGCGCGAGCGAGGTGATCGTCGGGCCCGGCGCCCGCTCGAAGCTGACGTCGAGGTTCTCGATCGCGCTGTCGGACATCGCCTGGCGCAGACGGGCCATCGACACATAGCGAGGCGGCGACGTGGCGGACTGCACGCCGACGACCGCCGGCAGGTCAAGACTCAGGCGGGCCAGTCGGCCACCGTTGTACTCCTGCAGCACGCTGGCGTGACCGTCGTCGGCGCGGACGCCGACGACGACGTCGGCGTGCGGCCAGCCAAGCTCGGCCGCCAGGAACGGTGTCAGCTGACCGAAGACGTCGGACGGCGTCTGGACTCCGGTCAGCACGAGATCAGGGCTCAGCTCGCGCAGCGCCGCGGCGAACGCGGCGGCTGCGGTGCGGGCGTCGTAGGGGGCGATCTCCTCGCAGTCGACGAGCACCGTCCGGTCGGCGCCGCGGGCGGCGGCGGTCTGCAGCGCCTGGTCGATGCCGTCGCCGGTCAGGCCGATCGCCGTGACAGTGGCGCCGCTTGACTCCTTGATCAGGATCGCCTCTTCGAGGGCCTGATCGTCATATTCGTTGAGCACCATCTCGATGTACTCCCGGTCGATGTCAGTCCCCTCGTCATCGACTTCGAGCTCGTCGCCCGGGTTGGGCATCAGCCGCAACAACACAGCGATGTGCACGGCGGCGCCTCCTCTCGTTCCTGGATGCGGCAGCAACTGACACTGACGCCAAGGTATTGGCGCCCCGCGGTGCCGGCCACCGTGCGGACCACGCTGATCGGTCAGTTCACAGTCCGAGCCGGTCCGTAGTTAGTGCGCCGCCATGATCTGCGGACTACGCCGATGGCAAACGGCCCCATGAGTAGGAGGCTGAATTCGGACTCGACCTCAGGAGATGGACCGATGCCCAGCCAGATCAACCATCAGGCGCTCAAGGTTGCGCTGAAGTCGATCGACGAATTCGCCAACCGCGAGCTGTCGGACAGCCTGCTGCAGGAGCTCGACGAGCGCGACGAGTTCCCGGCTGAGCTCGTGCACCGTATGTCCTCCAGCGAGGACCTGGGCATTCAGCTGCTGTTCATCCCGTTCGAATACGGAGGTATGGGCGGCGGGGCGTTCGACATCTACCGCGTCTGCGAGCGCGTGGCGGCGATCGACCTCGGGCTGGCCACCGCCGAGCTGGCGACCTTTCTCGGCTCTGATCCGATCCGCGTCGGCGGCACCGAGGAGCAGAAGCGCACGTACATCGGCCGCATCGCCTCCGACGGCATCCTCTTCGCCTACGGCGCCACCGAGCCGGAGGCCGGAAGCGACCTGGGCTCGATCAAGACGACCGCCGAGCGCGTGACCGAGAACGGCGTGATCACCGGCTATCGCCTCAACGGCGCCAAGCAGTGGATCTCCAACGGCGGCGTCGCCGAGCTGTACACGATCCTGGCGATGGCCGAGGGCGGTCCGACCTGGTTCGTGGTCGACCGCGGGACCGAGGGCTTCACCCACGGCGAGCCCGAGAACAAGCACGGCATCCGCCTCAGCAACACCTCAGCGCTCTTTCTCAACGACGTCCACGTCGACGCCGACCGGCTGATCGGCGGTGTCGAGGGGCAGGGGCTCGTCCAGGCCCAGCAGGTGTTCGGCTACACCCGCCTGATGGTCGCCGCCTTCGGGCTCGGCGCCGGATGGGCGGCGCTTGACCGGGCGATCGCCTATTCGACCAAGCGGATCCAGGCCGGCGGGCCGCTGTCGGAGAAGGCGGGCTACACGTTCAAGCTGATCGTTCCGCACGCCGTCGCACTCGAGGCCGCGCGTGCGGCGATCGAGGAGACCGCGGAGCGCCTCGACGCCGGCGAGGGCGCGCTGAACATCGAGGGGGCGGTGGCCAAGTACCTCGCCACCGAGGCCGGCGACGCCGCGGCCGACGCCGCGCTGCAGGCCCACGGCGGCTACGGCTACACCCATGACTACGTCGTCGAGAAGATCCACCGCGACGTCCGGATCACCCGGATCTACGAAGGCACGTCGGAGATCATGGAGATGACGGTCTCGCGCGGGCGCTGGCAGGAGAACCTCAAGTCCGGCGGTCGGCTCTACCACGAGCGCGCCCGGGCGCTCGAGGTGCTGCACGCCGAGAACCCCGCGGTCGGCGCCGACGTCGTCGCGCTGGCCCACCACGCCCTGGCCGAGTTGCTGGAGCGCGCACGTCAGCAGCGCCTGACGCGCAACCAGCACGTCCTGCTCCGCCTCGGGGCGCTGATCTCCTGGACCGAGGGCGCGGCCGCGCTCGCCCGCCGCGCGCAGCGGGCCGCCATCAAGAAGCTTGACCCCAAGGCCAACGTCCGGCTGCGGGCCCAGCCGCTGGCGGCCGCCAGCCGGGTCAACGCGCGCACCGTCGCGCTCGACGTCGCCACCGAGGCCATGCGCCTGGTGGCGGGCTCCGACGCCGACGCCGCCGCCGACTTCGCCCAGCGGCTCGACCTCGGATCGATCTACGCCGCTCAGGCCGGCCTCATGACCGACATGGCGACGGTCGCCGATGCCTTCTACGGGCGCCGGCGTTGACCCCGTCGCCTGATATTCGACGACATCGAAGGGACGTTCCATGACCGTATCCCTCGCGAACGCCGCGGCGATCGTCGGCGTCGGGGCGATCCTGCCCGATGCCCCTGACGCCGCCACGTTCTGGAGCAACGTCACCAGCGGCCGGTCCTCTATCAGCGAGGTCGACCCGCAGCGCTGGGATCCGGCGCTCTACTACGACCCGGATCTGCGCGCGCCGGAGAAGACGTACTCGACGCTCGGCGGCTGGGTCCGTGACTGGGACTGGGATCCGCTGCGCTGGAAGCTCCCGATCCCGCCCATGGTCTCCGATGGCATGGACGACTCCCACAAGTGGGCGGTGGCCTGCACGCGGATGGCGCTGGCCGACGCCGGCTGGCCGGCGCGCCCGCTCGACCTCGACCGCACCGCGGTCATCGTCGGCTCGGCGATCCCGGGCGAGAAGCACTATCTGACGACCCTGCGGATCATCTTCCCCGAGCTGGCGCGCGACCTCGAGCAATCCGAGAGCTTCGCCGCGCTGCCGGCCGAGCTGCGGGCCACGATCGCCGCGGAGATGCACGCGCGCATGCAGTCGCGGCTGCCCGAGATCACCGAGGACACGATGCCCGGCGAGCTCGCCAACTGCATCGCGGGGCGGGTGGCCAACCTCTTCAACCTGCACGGCCCCAACTTCACCACCGACGCCGCCTGCGCATCCGCGCTCGCCGCGATGGACGCCACCGTCGACGGCCTGCTGGCGCACGAGTTCGACGTCGCGATCACCGGCGGCATCGATCGCAACATGGGGATCAACAGCTTCGTGAAGTTCTGCGCGATCGGTGCGCTCTCGCCGACCGGCACGCGCCCCTACGCCGACGGCGCCGACGGCTTCATCATGGGCGAGGGCGCGGCGCTGTTCGTCGTCAAGCGCCTGGCTGACGCCGTCCACGACGGCGACCGCATCTACGCCGTCGTGCGGGGCGTGGGCAGCGCCAGCGACGGCAAGGGCAAGGGCATCACCGCGCCCAATCCCGTCGGCCAGACGCTTGCCGTGGAGCGGGCCTGGCAGGCCGCGGGACTGTCCCCGGCCGACTGCACGCTGATCGAGGGTCACGGCACGTCGACCAAGGTCGGCGACGTCGTCGAGGTGACGAGCCTCATGAACGCCTTCGCGAGCTCACAGGTGGCGCCGGGGACGATCGCGCTCGGCTCGGTCAAGTCCAACATCGGCCATCTCAAGGCCGGCGCCGGCGCCGCCGGAATGCTGAAGGCGTCACTCGCCCTGCACCACAAGCTGCTGCCGCCGAGCATCAACTTCACGCGGCCCAACCCCAACCTCGACTGGTCGCAGTCGCCGTTCCGCGTCAACACCGAGCTGCGCGACTGGGAGGTCGGCAGCGGCCACTCACGGATCGCGGGGGTCAGCGCGTTCGGCTTCGGCGGAACCAACTTCCACATCGTCATGGAGGAATACGTGCCCGGCTCACTCGACGCCAACGGCCACAGCACCGCCGCGTTCAGCACGGTCTCGGGTGGCGGGGGTGCCCCGGCGGCGGTCGCGGGTGGCGGGGGTGCCACGGCGGCGGTCGCGGCCGCGGAGGGTGGGGCGTCCGCTCTCGCCAAGGCGCCGCTGCGCGGGGCGCTCGTGCTCGGGGCGCAGAGCGTACAGGCGCTGGTCAACGAGCTGCGCTCCGCGCTGTCGGATGCGCGCCAGGGGCGCCATCTCGAGCCCCGCGCGCCGAGCGCCGAGGTGCTGGGCGCGGCCGAACGGATCGCGATCGACTACGCCGACGGCCCGGAGCTCGTGACCAGGGCGGAGCTGGCGCTGAAGATGCTGCAGTCCGGGAACGAGGCCGCCTGGCCGGCCCTGCGCGGACGCGGGATCTATCGCGGCAGCGGCGCGCCCGGCAAGGTCGCGTTCCTGTACACCGGCCAGGGCTCGCAGTACGCCAATATGCTCGCCGACCTGCGCGGTCAGCACGCGGTCGCCGACGTCTTCGACGAGGCCGACGCCGTGCTGGCCCCCCTGCTGGAGGGCCGCAGGCTGTCGGACATCATCTTCCCGCCGCCTGATGACCCCGAGGCCGTCGCCACGGCGGAGGCCGAGCTGCGGCGCACCGAGATCACCCAGCCGGCGGTCATCTCGGCCGACATCGCACTGACCCGGCTGCTGGCCGAATACGGCGTCGCCCCCGACATGGTCATGGGGCATTCGGTCGGCGAGTACGGGGCGCTCGTGGCGGCGGGGGCGATGACCTTCCGCGACGCGATGGAGGCGGTCAGCGCCCGCGGCCGCGAGATGGCGAGCCTGCAGATCGACGATCCGGGGATGATGGCGGCGGCGTTCGCGCCGCTGGCCGCGGTGGAGGAGATCGTCGCCTCGATCGACGGCTACGTCGTGATGGCGAACATCAACTCGCTGCACCAGGTCGTGGTCGGTGGCGCCACCGAGGCCGTCAAGCAGACCGTCGCGGCGCTGCAGGCGGCCGGCCACACCGCCGTCCCGCTACCGGTCAGCCACGCCTTCCACACCTCGATCGTCGCGCCGGCCAGCATCCCGCTGCGGGCGATGCTGCAGCGGCTCGGCCTGCGTGAGCCGCAGCTGCCGACCGTCGCCAACGTCGACGGCGAGTTCTACCCGGGCGGCGAGGGCGCGGTGCAGAACATGCTTGACGTCCTCTCGCGCCAGGTCGCCTCCCCCGTGCAGTTCGTCAAGGGCCTGCGCACGCTGTATGACGCCGGCGCGCGGGTGTTCGTCGAGGTCGGCCCCAAGCACGCGCTGCAGGGCTTCGCCTCCGACGTGCTCGGTGACGCCAACATCATGAGCCTCGCCACCAACCATCCCAAGACCGGCGACATCCCGACCTTCAACGCCACGCTGTGCGGATTGTGGGCGGCGGGCGTGGGCGCCGGGCGGGCGTCGGCGCCCCTGGCGGCGGCGACGCTGCAGGCGGGCGCGACCGTGCGGACCGAGGCGCCCGCCTCGGTCCGGTCTGAACCGCCGGCGTCCGCCGCGCCGCCGGCGTCCACCGCGGCGCCGGCGTCCACCGCGGCGCCGGCGTCCACCGCGCCGCCGGCGTCGGCGGCGCCGGTGGCCGCCCAGCCGGTGGCCGCGGCTGCCGGTACCGAGGATGCGATCGCACGACTCGTCGGCGAGTTCGAGCAGCGCGCGCGTGAGCTCGCCGGCCTGGCGCGCGGCGGCGAGCAGCCGGCCGCGCAGGCGCAACCGGTCGTCGTGACCGGCGCGTCACTCGGGCTGCCGGGCGCCGAGCGGCTGTTCGACGAGGACAACGTCGCCCGCCTGCTCAACGGCGAGCAGGGGATCGATGTGATCCCCGGACGGCTGCGTCGGGAGATCCTGGACAAGCACATCACTCGCCTGGTCAAGGGCGAGGACGGCGGCGCGACCTGGGAGACGATCGATCGCGTCGACGCCGTCATCAAGCTGGCGGCGCGGGCGGGCGCCTTCGATCTGACCGAGTTCGGGATCGACAGCGAACGCGTCGCGGCGCTCGGGCACAACACCCAGTTGGCGATTGCGGCGGGCATCGACGCCCTGCGCGATGCGGGCCTCCCGCTCGTCCTGCACTACAAGACGACGACCCGCGGCACTCAGCTGCCCGATCGCTGGGGCCTGCCTGACGAGCTGCGCGACGACACCGGCGTCATCTTCGCCTCGGCCATGCCGGGGTTGGAGGAGATGACCGACGAGGTCAGGCGCTACACGACCGACGGCATGCGGCGCGAGCGCCTGGCCGCTCTTGCCTCGCTGCGAGCGCGAATGCTCGACCACGGCGGCACCGACGAGATCGTGCTCGCCGAGGTCGAGCGGCGGATCGCCGAGGTGGAGCGCCAGCTGCAGACCGACCCCTACATCTTCGATCGCCGCTTCCTGTTCCGCACGCTGTCGATGGGTCACTCGCAGTTCGCCGAGCTGATCGGCGCCCGCGGGCCCAACACCCAGATCAACAGCGCGTGTGCGAGCACGACCCAGGCCGTGTCGCTCGCCGAGGACTGGATCGGGGCCGGGCGCTGCCGCCGGGTCGTGATCGTCGCGTCCGACGACGCCACCTCCGACAACCTGATGGGCTGGATCGGCGCCGGGTTCCTGGCGACCGGGGCGGCCGCCACCGACGAGAACGTCGAGGACGCCGCGCTGCCGTTCGACGCGCGCCGCCACGGGATGATCATCGGGATGGGCGCGGCCGGGCTCGTCGTCGAGGGCGCCGAGTCCGCGCGCGAACGCGGTCTGACCCCGATCTGCGAGGTGCTCGCCTCCGCCACCGCCAACTCCGCCTTCCACGGCACCCGGCTGGACGTGTCGCACATCAGCGCCGTCATGGAGGGCCTGCTGCGCCGGGGCGAGGCCCGCGGCATCAGCCGCCACGAGATCGCCGGCCAGCTCGTGTTCGTCTCCCACGAGACGTACACCCCGGCGCGCGGCGGCAGCGCGGCCGCCGAGATCCACGCTCTGCGTGCCGCCTTCGGCGCCGACGCCGACAAGATCGTGATCGCCAACGTCAAGGGGCTGACCGGCCATCCGATGGGGGTCGGCCTCGAGGATGTGCTGGCGGTCAAGTCGCTGGAGACCGGGATGATCCCGGCGGTCCCCAACTTCCGGGATCCCGATCCCGAGCTGGGCATGCTCAACCTGTCACGCGGCGGCTCGTATCCGATTCACTACGCGCTGCGATTGGCGGCCGGCTTCGGCTCCCAGATCGCGATGCTCCTGCTGCGCTGGACCCCGGTTCCCGACGGCCGGCGCCGCGCGCCGGATCAGCTCGGCTATCGCTATCGGATCACCGACCCGCGGGCGTGGAACGCCTGGCTGGCGCGGGTCAGCCATCAGGCGCAGCCGTCGCTCGAGGTCGTCGATCGTCGTCTACGCGTTGCCGACATCGGCGCGCCGGTGACGACGCCCGCGGCCACCCCGGCGGCCCCCGCCGCCCCAGCCGCCCCGGTCGTTCCCGCCGGCCCGGCCGTCCCGGCCGCTCCGGCTGTCCCGGTCGCCGCTGCTCCGGCTGCGGTCGCGGCTGTTCCGGCCGCGGTTCCGGCGATCCCGGCTCCCGTCGGGGCGGCGGCTCCCGTCGGGGCGGCGGCTGCCGTCGCGGCTGCGGCTCCCGTGACAGCTGCGGCTCCCGTGACAGCTGCGGCTCCCGTGACGGCTGCGCAGGCGTCGGCTCCCGACGTCGCTCCGGTGTCCGCGCCGGCGGCCGCCGGCAACGGCGCGGCGCCGTCCGATGACGGCGTCGACGGGCGCGTGCTGGAGATCGTCGCCCAGCAGACCGGCTATCCCCCGGAGCTGCTCGACATGGACCTCGACCTCGAGGCCGACCTCGGGATCGACACCGTCAAGCAGGCCGAGGTGTTCGCCGCGCTGCGCGAGACCTACGGCATCGAGCGCGACGACCAGCTCAAGCTCCGTGACTACCCCACTCTGCGCCACGTCGCCGGCTTCATCCGCGCCAAGGCCGACCTCCCCGAGCCAGACGCACCGGCCCCGGCCCCCGTGCCGGCCTCGGCAGCGGCGGCCCAGGCCCCGGCGACCCCGGCAGCGCCAGCCCCGGCGGCGGCAGCCCCGGCAGCGGCAGCCCCGGCGGCGCCAGCCCCGGCAGCGCCAGCCCCGGCCCCGGCGGCCGAGCCCCCGGCCGCGCCGGCCCCACAGCCGGCGGCGATCGACGAGGTCCAGGCCAAGGTCCTGGAGATCGTCGCCCAGCAGACCGGCTATCCCCCGGAGCTGCTCGACATGGACCTCGACCTCGAGGCCGACCTCGGGATCGACACCGTCAAGCAGGCCGAGGTGTTCGCCGCGCTGCGCGAGACCTACGGCATCGCGCGCGACGACCAACTCAAGCTCCGTGACTACCCCACCCTGCGCCACGTCGCCGGCTTCATCCGCGCCAAGGCCGACCTCCCCGAGCCAGACGCGCCGGCCCCGGCCCCGGCGGCCTCGGCAGCGGCGGCCGCTGAGCCCGCAGCCGCGCCGGCGCCCGAGCCGAACGCGGCGGGCGCCGAGCTGGAGGCCAAGGTCCTGGAGGTCGTCGCCCAGCAGACCGGCTATCCCCCGGAGCTGCTCGACTTCGACCTCGACCTCGAGGCCGACCTCGGGATCGACACCGTCAAGCAGGCCGAGGTGTTCGCCGCGCTGCGTGAGACCTACGGGATAGCGCGCGACGACCAACTCAAGCTCCGTGACTACCCCACCCTGCGCCACGTCGCCACCTTCATGCGCGAGCACTCCGGCCGCGCGGACAGGAGCGCGGCGGCGACCGAGCCCGGAACGCCGACGGCGGCCGACGGCGCGTCCGCGGCGGCAGCGCCCACGGAACCGGCGCAACCGGCGGAAACAGCAGAATCGGCGGAACCGGCGGAACCGGCGCAACCGGCGCAACCGGCGCAACCGGCGCAACCGGCGGTGGTGGCGGAAGCAGCGGCCGTCGACGACGAGGCCAGGTATCCCCGCCGCGTCCCCGTCCCCGTCCTGCGTCCGCCGCTCGATCTGTGCGTCGAGACCGGCATCACGCTTGGGACGGGCGCCCGCGTCGTCGTCATGCCCGATACCGGCGGCGTCGCCACCGCGTTGACGCGCGTGCTGAAGAAGCTCGGCGTCGAAGTGCTGACGATCACGGGCGCGCCGAGCGCCGAGGACCTCGAGAGGACGCTGGCGCAGTGGACGGCATCGTCACCGATCGACGGCGTCTACTGGCTTCCGGCGCTCGACGATGAAGGACCGCTGAGCGAGCTGAGCCCCGATGCGCGGCGCGCGGCGCTTCACGTCCGCGTCACGCTCGCGGCGGTGACGATGCGGGCGCTGGCCGGCGAGCGGATGTTCCTCATCTCCGGCACCCGCCTCGGCGGCCGCCACGGCTATGACGCCGCCGGCGCGACATCGGTGCTCGGCGGCGCGGTCACCGGCTTCACGAAGGCGATCGCCCAGGAGCGTCCCGCGGCGCTCGTCAAGGCGGTCGACGTCGGCGCCGCGACCGCGGCACAGGTCAGCGCACTGCTGCTCGACGAGACGCGACGTGATCCCGGCGCTGTCGAGATCGGCTATGCCGACGATCTGCGCTGGTCGGTCGGGCTGACCGAGCAACCGGCTGAGCCCGATTCGCGGCACGCGCTGAGCAGGGACACGACGTTCCTGGTCACCGGCGCGGCCGGCAGCATCGTCCGGGCGGTCGTCGCCGACCTCGCCCCGGCCGCCCCCGGCGCGACGTTCCACCTGCTCGATCTCGTCGGCGCTCCGGATCCGAAGGACCCGGATATCGCCGCCTTCAGCGCCGATCAGGAGGGGCTGAAGCGCGATCTCACCACGCGCATCAGGGAGCGCGGCGAGCGCCCCACCCCGAAGCTGATCGACCGGGAGCTGGCGCGGATCGAACGCGCCGCGGTGGCGCTGCAGACGATCACGGCGATCAAGCAGGCCGGCGGCACCGCCGTCTGGCATCAGGTCGATCTGACCGACGCCGACCAGGTGACGGCCGCGGTGGCCGCCGCCCGGGCCACGAGCCCGTCGATCGACGTCGTCGTGCACTGCGCCGGCGTGGAGATCAGCCATCCGCTGCCCGACAAGCCGCAGTCGGAGTACGACCTCGTCTTCGACGTCAAGGCCCACGGCTATCTCAACCTGCTGGCGGCGCTCGGCGGCCCGTCCGATGGGGCGTGGGCGAAAAAGACGCATATAGCGTTAAAAAAGTCCACACCCCCCGGCGGGTCCGCTCCTGCCGCGGAGCCCTCCGCCCCCGGCGAGGCCGCTCCGGCCGCGGAGCCCTCCGCCCCCGGCGGGTCCGCTCCGGCCGCGGAGCCCCCCGCCCCCGCCGGAGCCGCCCGCACACCGACCCCGCCCCAGGCCGTGGTCGTCTTCAGCTCGATCGCCGGGCGGTTCGGCAACCGCGGGCAGACCGACTACTCGGCCGCCAACGACCTGCTGTGCAAGAGCGTCTCGCATCTGCGGCGTGCGGGGACGACCCGCGGGATCGCCCTCGACTGGACGGCGTGGGCCGAGATCGGGATGGCGAGCCGCGGCTCGATCCCGACGATCATGAAGGCCGCCGGGATCGACATGCTGGCGCCGAGCGTCGGCTCGACGGTCGTGCGCCGGGAGCTGACGGCCGCCGGGAACGGCACCGAGGTGCTCGTGGCCGGAGCGCTCGGCATCCTCACCGAGCCACGCCACCCGAGCGGAGGCCTCGACCTCGAGAAGGCGGCGGCCGCGCTCGCCGGCCACGCCGGCCCGATGACCGGCCAGATCACGGGCTTTGCCGGCGACGGCGTCGTCACCGTCGTCACCGAGCTCGACCCCGCGCAGCAGCCGTTCCTCAACGACCATCGCATCGACGGCACCGCGGTGCTGCCGGGCGTGATGGGCATGGAGGGCTTCGCCGAGACGGCCGCTGCGCTGACCGGCGGCTTGGAGGTCGTCGAGCTCACCGACGTCGAGCTGATGGCCCCGTTCAAGTTCTACCGCGACGAGCCGCGCACCCTCGTCCTCAACGCCCGGCTGCGCGACGGCGGCGGCGGGACGCTGATCGCCGACTGCGAGCTCGTCGGGCGCCGGACCCTGCACGGCAGCGCCGAGCAGGAGACGCGCCACTTCTCCGGTCAGGTCCGTCTGGCCCGCAGTGCGGCCGCGGCCCCGAAGTCGGCGGTGACCCCCGCGCAGAGCGAGGACGGCGCGGGCGTCGGCCACGACCACGTCTACGACGTGCTGTTCCACGGTCCGGCCTATCAGGTGCTCGGCCGGGCGTGGCGTGACAACGGGCACGTGATCGGCAGGCTGGCGCCTGACCTGCCGCTCAACCACGAGCCGGCCGAGCGCGAGACGACGCTCGCGCCGCGGCTGATCGAGCTGTGCTTCCAGACGGCGGGCATCTGGGAGATCGGGACGACCGGGCGGATGGGACTGCCGATGCGCGTCGACCGCGTGATCCGCTACCGGCCGGCCCGGCCGACGTGCGCGGCGGGTGGCACGGGTGGCGCGGGTGCCGCTGGTGCCGCTGGTGCCACGGGTGCCACGGGTGCCGCGGGTGGCGCGAGCAAGACGGCCCCCAGGCTGTGGGCGGTCGTCACCCCGCGTGACGGGGCCGTCGACGCCGACGTCGTCGACCACACCGGCCATGTCCGGATCCGCCTGGAGGGCTATCGCACCGTGGAGCTGCCGGGCGAGCTCGACGCCGCAGCGGTCGCCCCGATCCGCTCGGCGATGAACGAGACGACGGAATGACGCCGCGGACCTTCTCCCGGCTGGCGATCGTCAACCGCGGCGAGGCCGCGATGCGCCTCATCCATGCGGTGCACGAGCTCAACGGGCAGCGCCAGCAGCGGCTGACGGTGATCGCGCTGTACACGGCGGACGAGCGCGACGCGATATTCGTCCGCAGCGCCGACGAGGCGTTCTGCATCGGGCCGCGCCTCGTCGACGACGGGCACGGCGCCCCGCGCAGCGGCTATCTCGACCTCGACGCGCTGGAGCGGGCGCTGACCGCCGCCCGCGCCGAGGCGGTGTGGGTCGGCTGGGGCTTCGTCGCCGAGCGGCCCGAGTTCGTCGAGCTCTGCGACCGGCTCGGGATCGTGTTCGTCGGACCCGACGCCGACCTCATGCGCCGGCTCGGCGACAAGATCGCCGCCAAGCAGCTCGCCGAGGAGGCGGGGGTGCCGGTCGCGGCCTGGAGCGGCGGAGCGGTGGCGACGGTGCAGGATGCGCTCGAGCTCGTGCCGCGCATCGGCCTGCCGCTGATGATCAAGGCGGCCGCCGGCGGCGGCGGACGCGGGATGCGCCGCGTCGACGATCTCGCCACGCTCGAGGCGCGGTTCACGAGCTCCGGCGCCGAGGCGCTGCGGACGTTCGGCGACGGCACCCTGCTGATGGAGTCGATCATCGCGCCGGCGCGTCACATCGAGGTGCAGATCGTCGCCGACCACCACGGCACGGCCTGGGCCGTCGGGGTGCGTGACTGCAGCTGTCAGCACCGCAATCAGAAGATCATCGAGGAGTCCTCGAGCCCGGCGCTGAACGCCGAGCAGGAGCGCTCGGTGATGGACGCCGCGCGGCGCCTCGCGCTGAGCGCCGGCTACACCAACGCCGGAACGGTCGAGTTCCTCTACGAGCCCGCCTGCGGCCGCTTCTCCTTCATGGAGGTCACCCCCCGTCTGGCGCTGGGGCATCCCGTGACCGAGGCGGTCACCGGACTCGATCTCGTCAAGCTCCAGCTCCACGTCGCCGCCGGCGGCCGCCTGGAGGGCGACCCCCGGGGGCCGATCGGCCATGCCATCGAGGCGCGGCTCAGCGCCGAGGACCCGGCGCTCGGCTTCGCGCCCGCGCCGGGCAGGCTCGCGCTGCTGCGACTGCCGACCGGCCCGGGCATCCGCGTCGACACCGGCGTGACCGAGGGCGATGTCATCCCGGCCGACTCCGACGTGATGATCGCCAAGATCATCGCCTGGGGAGCGACCCGCCCCGAGGCGCTGGCGCGGCTGCGCCGCGCGATCTCCGACACCGTGGCGGTCGTCGACGGCGGCACGACGAACCAGGGGTTCCTGCTGTCGCTGCTCGATCGCCCCGAGGTCATCTCCGGCGAGGTCGACACCGCGTGGCTGGACCGTCTGTGGCTCAGCGGAGACGCGGTCCCCGTCCGCCACGGCGAGATCGCGCTCCTGCAGGCCGCCGTCGAGCTCGCGCAGCGCGACACCGCCGTGGATCGGGCGCGGTTCTACGCCTTCGCCCGCCGTGGCCGCCCCCAGGCCGCGCCGGACCTGTCGCGGACCTACGGGCTGCGCCATCTCGGGCAGTCCTATCGCTGCGCGGTCGCGCAGATCGGCCCCGACCGGTACAGCGTGACCGTCGACGGCACGGTCACGGAGCTCAGCCTGCACCGGCTCGGCGTGCACGAACGGCGACTGACCGTCGACCACCGCGCGTATCGGACGCTGACCTCGCGCCAGGGCGAGGATCTGATCGTCGAGGTCGACGGCGTCCCGCATCGGATCACGCGCGGGGACGCCGGAACGGTACGCAACCCGTCGCCCGCGGTCGTCATCTCCATCCCGGTCTCGATTGGCGACGCGGTGGAGGCCGGCGATGTCGTCGCGGTCGTCGAGGCGATGAAGATGGAGTCCTCGCTGACCACGCCGGTCGCCGGCCGGGTGACGGAGATCTTCGTCGCGCCCAACACGCAGGTCGTCGCTCAGGCGCCGCTGGTCGCGATCGAGCCCGACACCGCCGAGCTGCCCGCGGGGGACGTCGGCGAGCGGCTCTCGTTCCGAGCACAGCCCCGGAACGACGACGCCCGCGAGCGCTGGCGCCAGAACCTGCAGCGGATGGAATGGCTGCTGCTCGGCTACGACATGGACCGCGCCGACGCCGAGCGCACGATCGCCGCGCTGCGCGCCACGCGTGAGGACGGGGTCGGCTCCGACCCCGAGCTGATCGCCACCGAGCACAGCCTGCTCGGCCTGTTCGCCGACCTGCGCGCGGTCTCGCGGTCGCGCCCCCGGGACGAGCAGAAGGGCGAGCCCGGCCTGCTGCAGCGCCAGACCCCCCAGGAGCTCTTCCATGCCTGGCTGCGATCGCTCGACGCCGAGGCCGAGCGACTGCCGGCGCGCTTCGTCGCCCATCTCGAGCGCGCGCTCGCCCACTATGGGCTCGGCGGGCTCGAGCGCACGCCCGCGCTCGAGGAGGCCGCGCACCGCCTGTTCCTCTCCGGACAGCGGACCGACACCGCCCGGGCCGCGATCCTGGCGATCCTGGACCGACGGCTCGAGGAGGCCGCGGTCGGCGCCGAGGCCGAGGGCGGCACCGGCCCGACCGCCGGCATCGAGTTCCGAGACGTGCTCGACCGGCTCGTGCTCGCGCTCGAGGGCGGGGACCCGATCGTCGCCGACCTCGCCCGCGAGGTCCGCTACCGCTACTTCGACGAGCCGGTCATGGCCGAGGCGCGCCGGCGGGTCTACGCCGAGATGGCGAGCGAGATCGCGCTGCTGGGCACCGAGCCGGCGGGTCCCGCGCACGACCACGCGCTGCGGGCGGTCGTCGACTGCCCGCGGCCGCTCGCCTCCCGGCTGACGGCGGCGATGGCCTGCGCGCCGCCCGCCGCCCGGCCGCAGTTGCTGGAGGCGATGGCCCGGCGCTACTACCGGGTGCGCTCGCTGCGTGACTTCGAGCCGATCTCGCTCGACGGGCGTGACGGCGTCGTCGCGCGCTACACCTTCGAGGGCACCGAGCGTCACCTCGTCGTCGTCTACGGCGAGCTGCACGATCTCCAGCCGGTCGCCGCCTCATTCGCGCGCTGGGCGGCGCGGCGGCCCGAGGGCGAGCTGGCGATGCTCGACTTCTACGCCCACTATCCCGATCCGCACGCCGACCGCGAGCAGACGGCGGCGATGCTGACCGAGGCGCTCGCGATCTCCGACCTGCCGGCGGCGGTGCATCGGATCGTCATCGCGATCGCCGACGCGCAGCTCGGCGAGGCGATGTCGGCCGTCCATCTCCACACCTTCCGCCCGGGTCCGGACGGGCTGGCTGAGAGCGAGCTGGAGCGTGACCTGCATCCGCTGATGGGCCATCGCCTGCAGCTCTGGCGGCTGAGCGAGTTCGACCTGCAGCGCCTGCCGTCTCCGGAGGACGTCTACGTCTATCACGGCGTCGCGCGGGCCAACCCCAAGGACGAGCGGCTGTTCGCCCTCGCCGAGATCCGCGACCTGACCCCGGTGCTCGACGAGCACGGCGAACTGGCGGCGCTGCCCGAGCTGGAGCAGATGCTGCTGGAGGCGCTGGAGACGATCCGCGCCTATCAGGCTCGCCGCCCGCTGGCCCGGCGGCTGCTGTGGAATCGCGCCCAGCTGCACGTGTGGCCGGTGATCGAGCTCGATCCCGAGGTCATCCGGGAGCTCGTCGCCCGGCTGGCCCCGCTGACCGCGGGGCTCGGACTGGAGATGGTCCTCGTCCAGGGGCGGCTGCGCGAGTCCGACGGGGTCGTGCGCGACCGCGTCCTGCGCTTCTACGCGCCGACCGGCCGCGACGTGACGGTCGAGATCGACGACTCGCCGAAGCTGCCGCTGCAGCCCCTGGACGAGAGCGCGCAGCGCCTCATCTCGGCCCGGCGCCGCGGCCACCTGCACCCTGCGGAGGTCGTGCGGCTGCTGGGCTCGGTGCACTCGGGCAGCGGGCAGCCGCCCGGCACCTTCACCGAGCATGACCTCGACGCGAGCGGACGGCTCACGCCGGTCACCCGTCCGCCGGCGATGAACACCGCCGGGATCGTCGTCGGGACGGTACGCGCCTACAGCGAGCGGTATCCCGAGGGCATGCTGCGGGTCATCCTGCTCGGCGACCCGACGAGGGCGCTCGGCTCGCTGTCGAACCCCGAATGCGCGCGCATCATGGCCGCGATCGACCTCGCCGAGGAGCTCGGCGTGCCGCTGGAGTGGTTCGCGCTGTCGGCCGGCGCGAAGGTGTCGATGGACAGCGGCACCGAGGCGATGGACGCCATCTCCGCGGTTCTGCGGCGGATCATCCTCTTCACCCAGGCGGGCGGCGAGATCAACGTCGTCGTCGCCGGCATCAACGTCGGCGCCCAGCCGTACTGGAACGCCGAGTCGACGATGCTGATGCACACCCGCGGCGTCCTGATCATGACGCCCGACAGCGCGATGGTGCTGACCGGCAAGCAGGCGATCGACTATTCCGGCGGCGTCTCGGCCGAGGACAACTTCGGGATCGGCGGCTACGAGCGGATCATGGGCCCCAACGGTCAGGCCCAGTACTGGGCGCCTGACCTGACCGAGGCCTGCCGCGTGCTGCTGGACTACTACGAGCACAGCTACGTCGCGCCCGGCGAGCGCTTCCCGCGCCGCGCCGTCACCTCCGATCCGAGCACGCGCGACGTCGGCGAGTCCGAGCACTCCGCGCCGGGGTCGAGCCTGACGCGGATCGCCGAGGTGTTCTCGGACGTGACCAACCGCGAACGCAAGCAGCCGTTCGACATCCGCTCCGTGATGCGCGCGGTCGCCGACCGTGATCACGCGCCGCTCGAGCGCTGGGCGGCGATGCGGTCGGCCGAGAACGCGGTCGTCTGGGATGCCCATCTCGGAGGCTGGCCGGTGGCCATGATCGGGATCGAGTCCCGGCCACTGCCCCGGCCCGGGCAGATCCCGGCCGACGGGCCGGATCAGTGGACCTCGGGGACGCTGTTCCCGCGCTCCTCGAAGAAGATCGCCCGGACGATCAACTCCGTGGCCGGGCGGCGCCCGCTCGTCGTGCTCGCCAACCTCGCCGGCTTCGACGCCTCACCGGAGTCGATGCGCGAGTGCCAGCTCGAGTTCGGCGCCGAGATCGGACGCTCGGTCGTCAACTTCGACGGTCCGATCGTGTTCTGCGTCGTCTCGCGCTATCACGGCGGCGCGTTCGTCGTCTTCTCCCAGCGACTCAACGCCAATCTGGAGACGGTGGCGCTGCAGGGCGCGCACGCCTCGGTGATCGGCGGCGCGCCCGCCGCCGCGGTGGTGTTCGCCCGCGAGGTCGAGCGCGAGGCCGCCGCCGACGACCGGCTCACCGCGCTCGACCGCCGGCTCGTCACCGCCGAGGGCGCGACGCGCGGCCGGCTGCGCGCCGAGCGCGCGACGCTGTGGGCCGAGGTGCTCGCCCAGAAGCGGGGCGAGTTCGCCGAGCGCTTCGACCGCGTCCACAGCGTCGAGCGCGCCGTCGAGGTCGGCTCGGTGCACAGCATCATCAAGGCTTCCGAGCTGCGGCCATACCTGATCGACGCCGTGCAGCGCGGCATGGAGCGGGCGCTGGAGCATGGTCCGGCGATCGCGGACGAGAGCAATGGACACGGGCTGGCTGCACCGGCGGCGCGCTGACGTTCCGGCGGGCGAGCTGTGGCTCGGCCCGCGCGAGCGCGCGGTCGCCGCGCGCCTGGTGATCGACAAGCGGCGTCAGGATTGGCGGCTGGGACGGTTCACCGCCAAGGCCGCGCTCGCGGCGTGGCTCGGCGTCGCGCCGGAGCGGATCGAGATCCTCGCCGCCGCCGACGGGGCTCCGGAGGCGTGGCTGGACGGCACCCGGGTGCCGGTCTCGGTCTCCCTCAGCCATCGCGGCGACCGGGCGCTGGCGGCGGTGACCGCGGCGGGGGCGGACGGCGGTGCCGCCACCGGCTGTGACCTGGAGCTGATCGAGCCGCGCAGCGACGCGTTCATCGCCGACTGGCTGTCGCTGTCCGAGCAGCGCGCCGTCCGTTCCTGTCACGCCGGCGATCAGCCGCTGCTCGCCAACCTGCTGTGGTCGGCCAAGGAGGCGGCGTCGAAGGTCAGGCGACTCGGGCTCGTGCTCGATGTCCGCCACGCGGTCGTGACCGTCCACGGCTTCGAGCGCCACGATCGCTGGGCCGGCGCGACGGCGTGGCGGGCGCTGCGCGTCGACTGGGACGACCACGCCCACTCCCCGACGTTCGGATGGTGGCGCGCCGACGACGACCACGTGATGGTCGTCGCCGGCGAGCCGGCCCCACGGGCCCCGCGCTGGCTGTCAGCGCCGCGGGAGCTTCCGGTGCTCGCCTGACCGCGACGCGTCGTGCGACGGCTGCGCTTTCGCCTTCAGCCGTCTGGACGTGTCGATCACAGCGCGCCCGATCGGACCCAGCCGGTCACGGATATGGTGACCGGTGGCGATCTGCCCTGCGGGGGTGGGGGTCATGCCCTGCTCCTCTCTCTGCACTCCTGGATAGGACGGCGAGCCCGGACCTCATGTCCGGGCACGGTCGCCGCTCGATCGCGTGACGTTGACGGTACCCGGTCCGCGGGGCGGCGCCAACGGGGTGCACTGCGGGTTGCGTCACCGGCAGCAATCCACGCACCGGATCGGTACTCCTCCGCGCGTCACACAACCGCGGTGAGATCGGGGCGGTGCTCGGCCAGGTAGGCGTCGAGCTCGTTGACCTTGTGCGTGTCCTCGTAGACCTCGTACTCCTTCAGGCGCCCCCAGGCGAGCCGTCCCCAGATGACGTAGCGGTTCTCGTAGACGATCGCGCCGTCGCCGTCGCGCAGATGGTCGCGGCCGCGGACGCAGACCGTCGTGCTCCACGGCCAGCCCTGAGCGATCACCTCGTCGGCGCCGATCTGAAAGCCGGTGGCGGCGAACCGCCGCAGCCAGCGAGCGACCTCGTCCCTGCCGCGGTAGACGCCTGACCATGAGCTCTGCCCCGGGAAGGTCAGCGTCACGTCCGGGGCGTCGAGGGCGAGCGTCAGGCGCAGGTCCCCCCGGCTGTTGCGGGCCATGATCTGCGTGATCAGCTGCTTGACGAGCCACGACTGCATCTGCGCACCTCACTCTTAATAGATCGCTCTACTTCAGACGATAGACTCGTGGCCGGCCGATGTCCAGCGACACGAGAGAGCGGATCGTGCAGGCGAGCGCCGAGCTGTTCTCACGCCAGGGCTACGCCGCCACCGGCGTCAAGCAGATCGTCGCCGAGGCCGCCGCGCCGTTCGGCTCGCTGTATCACTTCTTCCCCGGGGGCAAGGAGCAGCTCGCGGTCGAGGCGATCGTCCGCTCAGGGGCGCTGTACGAGCGGCTCGTCCCCGCGGTGTTCGATCCCGCTCCCGACGTCGTGTCCGCGGTGCGGGCGTTCTTCGCAGGCGCCGGCGAGCACCTGCGGGACACCGGGTACGCCGACGCGTGCCCGATCGCGACGATCGCGCTCGAGGTCTCGAGCGCCAGCGAGCCGATGCGGGCGGCGTGTGCGCAGGTGTTCGAGCGCTGGATCGCGCTCGGCGCGGAGCGGTTCGCCGGCGCCGGGATCGACGAGGTGGCCGCCCAGGAGCTCGCGATCGCCATGTTCGCCGCGCTGGAGGGCGCGTTCGTGCTCGCCCGGGCGACCCGCAGCGTCGAGCCACTGGTGATCGCCGGAGAGCTGACGGCGGCCGCCGTGGAGCGCGCGCTCGAGAGCCTGCGTACCTGAGCGAACCATCGGTTCGCCAAAAGACGCAGGTCCCGGGGCGGGCGCGCGTCAGTGCGGAACGCGACCGCCGCCGGCGCCGGGCTCTGAGGCCGGGCCGCGGGGGGCGGCGATCCCGAGCACGCGCATCGCCTTCAGCCCGAGCGAGAGCTTCTCACGCCCGTCGGTGGAGGAGACGTCGAGTCCGGTCAGCTCACGAACGCGCTCGAAGCGATAGCGGATCGTGTGGCGATGGGTGATGAGCCGCGCCGCCGTGGCGTTGACGTTGGCGTCGCAGTCCAGAAAGGTGGCGAGCGTGCCGAGCAGGTCGGTCTCGTACTGCTCGTCGTAGGCGACGAGCGGGCGGACGGTGTCGTTGTAGAAGCGCTTGAGCTCGGCGGGGTTGCTCATGTAGGGCAGCAGCAGCTGATAGGTGCCGGTCTCCTCGTAGGCGAGCTCGATGCGCTCGGCGTCGCCCTCGACGACGTTGAGCGCCAGCAGCGCCTCGTCGAACGCCCGCTGGAGATCGAGTGGATCTTCGACGCGCCGGCTGCGCCCGAGCGCAAAGGCGAAGCCGGCCAACCCGGACTCCAGCTCGCGCAGCATCGCCGAGCCGACTCGCCGCCCGGCCTCGCCGTCGCCGTCGGGAATGAGCACGACGACCTCGCCGGCGTCGGCCTCCGAGGGAGCGGCGATCGCCCCGGAGGCGATCGAGCGCGCGCCGCGGGTGGCCACCGACAGCAGCCGGCGGCGCCAGTCGTCCTCGGCCGGGTTCCGGGCGTGAGCGCGGACGACGGCGACGCTCGCGCCGGAGGACAGATCGGCGCCGAGCTCCTTGCCGCGCGCCAGCAGATCCTCACGGTCGCCGATCCCGCCCGCCAGCACGGAACGCTGGAAGCTGACCGCGGCCTCCTCGGACGCCCGCTCCGGCGCGCGCACCCGCTCCACCTCGGAGGCGATCAGCGTCGTGACGAGCCGGACGAGCGCGCCGTCGTGGATCGTCTCCCGGCTGCGCATCCGCAGCTGGCCGACCGGCGTCTCGGCGACGCGCAGCTCCAGCGTGGTGACGTCGTCGGCGTCACGCATCAGCGAGCGCTCGTCGGCCGGCGAGCGCGCCGCGACGGCGAGCACGGTCGCTGAGCGGTCGATCAGGATCAGGCTCGCGTCGAGCGCCTTGGCGGCGGTGCGCAGGATCTCAGGCAGGCCTGCGCCCGCCTCGACGGCATCGGTGATCGCCGCGAACGCGGCGAGATCCGGGGTCCGCGAGGTGCCGCGCTCGGCGCCTTCAGCCACTTCGCTCACGCCCGGGTCAGGCCCGCGGCGCGCGCGGTCGCACTAAAAGACACGCGGCCATTCGACGATGATCACCGCGCCGAGCAGCACGCCGACGCCGATGAACGCCGCCAGGACGTACAGCGACAGGACGACGGCCGCCGTCCGCTGCAGGACGCCGCGATAGGCCGTGACGGCCGGGGCGAGCAGCAGCAGCGTGAAGGCGAGCAGACCGAAGACGCCGCAACCGGCGCCGACGACGTAGGTGACGGTGGTGTTGTTCATCGGGGATCACGACGGATTGTGCCGAACGCCTCCGTCGAACGGACCCGGGCGCTCGGCATCGCGCCCATGGCGCGTACGACTCACTGGTTCGGCGCCCGTGACGGAGTCCCTCTGCGCACGGGGTCAGCGGCAGATGACTCAGGATAGCGGCCGACCGCGAGCGCGGCGGCCGTCCGGGCCCGATCCGGGCCGTCCGGCCCCCAGAAGATGCCGATCGCCGTCGGCCCGGAGCCGCAGACGAGCGCCTGATCGGCGCCGAGCTCGAGCGCGAGCGCGAGCGCCGCCTCGATCGGCGGCCAGAGCGAGCGGGCCGCGGGGGCGAGATCGTTGACGACGAGGTGCCGGGGCAGCGTCCCCGCGGCCAGCGCGGCGCGCAGCTCTCGCTCGAACGCCGCCAGCTCGCCGGCGGGCCGCCCCAGGCCGAGCCGGTCGGCCTCGCGATAGACGTCGGCCGTCGACAGCGCCGCCGGCTGGGGGAGCACGAGGACGCCGTGGGTCGGTAGATCAGGGAGCGGCTCGATCCGGTCGCCGGCGCCGGTCCCGAGGCTCGCCCCGGGATCGAGCTGGCCGGGCACGTCGGCGCCGAGCCCGGCGGCGATCGCGCCGAGCACGTCCGCGGAGATGGGTGTCCGGCGCGCGGCGGCCCGCAGCATCGCGGCGGCGTCGGCGGATCCGCCTCCCATTCCGGCGGCGACGGGGATCCGCTTGTCGATCGCCACCCGCAGCGGCGGGCTGTCCCAGCCAGCGGCGCGCAGAGCGGCGAGCGCGTCGGCGACGAGGTTGGGCCCGGGCACGGCGTCGCAGATCACCTCGTCGGCGCCGGGGCCGGCGCGCTCGCTGATCACCAGCTGATCGGCAAGGCCGACCGACTGAAAGAGCGTGACGAGCTCGTGACGGCCGTCGTCCCGCGCGCCGCCGAGCGCGAGGCAGAGGTTGATCTTGGCGTAGGCCGGCTCGCGCCGCGCCGTCATGACGTCAGCTGCTCGGCGAGCGCGCGGAACTCCTCCGGGGCGAGCCGCTCGGCCCGCTCGTCCGGCGGATGGCCGATCGCCTCCAGCGCCCGGCGAGCGCGCTCGCGGATGCCCGCGGGCGCCCCCGGAACGAGTGCCAGCGACCCGGCGAGCGCCTTGCGGCGGTGGGCGAACGCCCCGTGAACGAGCGCGCGCAGCCCGGGATCGGCGCCCGGGGCGACGCGATGCAGGCCGAGCAGCACGGAGTCGACGTTGGGCACCGGGCGGAACACCGTGCGCGAAACCGCCCGCAGCACCTTGACCTCGCAGGCGAGCTGGGCGAGAACCGAGGGCACGCCGTACGCGCTCGTGGCGGGCGCGGCGGCGAAGCGCTCGCCGACCTCGCGCTGCACCATCACGACCCATTCGGCGAGGCCGGGCAGCTGCTCGATCGTGCGCAGGATGACGGTGGCCGCCACCCCGTAGGGCAGGTTGGCGACCATCTTGCCGGGCGCCGGAGCGAGAGCCGGAAGATCGACGGCCAGCGCATCGGCGAAATGGAGGCTGACGTTGTCGTGGCCGGCGACCGCCTCCTGGAGGCGATCGCGCAGGCGCAGGTCGAGCTCGACGACGTGCAGATGGGCGACCCGCTCGGCGAGACGCTGGGACAGGATCCCCGGCCCGCCGCCGACCTCGAGCACGACGTCATCGCCCGACAGGGCGGCCAGCCGCTCGATCACGTCGAGGATGTTGCGGTCGACGAGGAAGTTCTGACCGAGCTCCCGCTGGCGCGCCGACCGGATCGCGCTCACCATCCGAACAGCGCGGCGGCGTTGCGGGCGACCGCGGCTTCGAGCTCGGCATAGGGCTCGCGCCGCTCCAGCGCGAGCGCCCGCGCGGTCATGACGACGTTGGCCGGCTCATTGGGCTTCCCGCGCACCGGCTGAGGCGAGAGATACGGCGCATCGGTCTCGACGAGCAGCCGGTCGGCCGGGATCCGGACCGCGGCGGCGCGCAGGTCCGGGGCCTTGGGATACGTGCTGTTGCCCGCGAACGAGAACCACCAGTCGGGATGGGCGAGGCACTCCTGCACGCGGGCGGCCATCGAGAAGCAGTGAAGGATGACCCGGAGATCGCCGGCGTGCTCGTCGAGCAGCGCGAGCGTGTCGTCGTCGGCGGCGCGGGTGTGGATGACGAGCGGTTTGCCGGTGGCGCGGGCGAGCCCCATCTGGGCCACGAAGGCCCGCTGCTGATCCTCACGCGGGGCGTGGTCACGGTAGTAGTCCAGGCCGGTCTCGCCGATCGCCACGCAGCGCTCGTGGGCGGCGAGCGCCTCCAGCTCCGCGAAGTCGGCGTCGTCGAACCCGGTCGCCGAGTTGGGGTGGCGGCCGATCGCCGCATAGACCTGGGGAAAATCCTCGGCGGTGGCGAGCGCGGCCCGGCACGAGGCGCCGTCGGTCCCGACGGTCAGGATCCGCTGCACCCCGGCCCGCTCGGCGTTGGCGACCAGATCGGCGTTGGACGGCTCGCAGAAGTCGAGGTGCGTGTGGCTGTCGACCACCTTAGGCTCGCTTGGGGAACAGCGGCTCCAGCGTGGCGATCGTCGCGCCCCCGGCGTGGCCGGCGAACGTCGCGGCCGCGAACGACCGGTCGGCGGCGGCCAGCGCGTCGAGCAGCGTCGCGGTGCTGGCCGGCATGTACGGGCACAGCAGCACGCTGACCACGCGCACCGCCTCCGCCAGCGAGGTCAGGGTGCGATCCAGCGCGCCGGCGGCCTGCGGATCCTTGGCCAGCTGCCAGGGAGCGCGCTCCTCGACGAAGCGATTGCAGCGGCGCACGCGCTGCCAGATCTGCTCCAGCGCGCCGGTGACCTCGGCTCGGTCCAGCAGGGCGGCGACGGTCTCCGGCAGCCCGTCGAACTGAGCGGCGAGCTCGGGATCGGTGTCGGACTCCGGCACGACGCCGCCGCGGTAACGGTGGATCATCGCGAGCGTCCGGCTCGCCAGGTTCCCGTATTCGTTGGCCAGCTCGGCCTCGTAGCGGGAGGTCACCGAGTCCATGCCGACCGCGCCGTCAGCGCCGAACGGCACGTCGCGCATGAGATAGAAGCGCAGCGCATCGGTGGAGAACTGCTCGATGACCTCGAACGGGTCCAGCACGTTGCCGAGCGACTTGCTCATCTTGCGTCCGTCGGAGCCGAGCAGGAAGCCGTGGACGAAGACGTGCTCGGGCAGCGCCAGATCGGCGGCCATCAGCATCGCCGGCCAGAAGACGGTGTGGAACTTGAGGATGTCCTTGCCGATCAGGTGATACGTCGCCGGCCAGAAGCGATCGGTCAGATCCTGCCCCGGCCGGGCATAGCCGAGCGCCGTGTAGTAGTTGAGCAGCGCGTCGAACCAGACGTAGAACACGTGCCCGGGATCCCACGGCACGGTCACGCCCCACTTCAGCCGCGCCCGGGACAGTGAGACGTCCTGCAGGCCTGAGCCGATGAACGACCGCGCCTCGTTGAAGTGGCGGGGCGGCATGACGAAATCAGGCTGCTCGGCGTACAGCCGCTCCAGCGGCTCCTGGAAGGTTGACAGGCGGAAGAACCAGTTCTCCTCCTGATGGAGCTCGAGGACGATCTCGTGGATCGGGCAGCGGTTGCCCTCGGCGATCTCGTTCTCGACCTTGAAGTCGGCGCAGCGCGGGCAGTACCAGCCCTCGTACAACCCCTTGTAGGTGTGGCCGTTGTCGTGGACGCGCTGCAGAACCTCCTGGACGCGGCGCTTGTGCTCCTCGTCGGTGGTGCGGATGAAGAAGTCGTTGGAGGCGCCGAGCACCGGCGCCAGCGCCTTGAAGCGCTCGGCGTTGCGGTCGGCGAGCTCCTGGGGGGTGACGCCCTGGGCATGCGCGGCATCGGCGACCGGCTCCCCGTGCTCGTCGGTGCCCGTCAGGAAGAACACGTCCTCACCGCGCTGGCGCATGTGGCGGGCCAGCACGTCGGCGGCGATCGTCGTGTACGCATGCCCGAGATGGGGCTGAGCGTTGACGTAGTAGATGGGCGTGGTGATGTAGAAGGCCATGGGGCGACCCTGAAGGCTATCCGTGCGGCGCCGGCCGGCGGTTACCGCAAATGTCGTTGACTTGGGATCGCGGCGTGGATAGCGTCGTCTGGTCGACAAGAGAGACGCGTGGAGATGGGACCGGCACCCGGACGTGACCCACGACGCAGCACGGAGGCGGTGCCTGACCTGCTCGTTCATCCCACGCCGGCGCGGGACGACGGCACCATCCTGGCGATCACGCCGGAGAGCGTCGGCTGCCGCTACGCCGGGCTGGAGGTACTCGTGCTCGATCCCGGAGCGTCGGCCGAGCGCCCGACCGGCGGACGCGAGCTGTGCATCGTGCTCATCGCCGGAGGCCTGGAGGTGTGCTCCGCGTACGGCCGCTGGCCGATTCCCGGGCGCAGCGACCCCTGGGCCGGCCCGCCGCAGGGGGCGTATCTGCCGCCCGGCACGGTGGTGTCGCTGCACGCGGGCGACGAGGGCGCCGAGGTGGCGCTGTGCTCGGCGCCGGCGCCGCTCGGCGGCGGGAAGGCGCGCCGGCTGTGGTCAGAGCCGTGGGAGATGCGCACGCCCGGCTACGGCGCCCATGAGTTTCTCGTCCGGCCGCTGCTGTGGGAGAACATCCAGGCCGAGTCGCTACTCGTCTGCGAGGTGCTGACGGCGAGCGGTCACTGGTCCGGCTATCCGCCTGACAAGCACGACACCGACGATCTGCCGGCCGAGGCCCCTCTCGAGGAGATCGACTATCACCGGGTCTCCCCCTCTCGGGGCTTCGGGATCCAGCGTATCTACACCGCGGATCACAGCCTCGACGAGACGGTCGCGTTCGGCGACCGTGACTGCGTCGTCGTGCCGCGGGGCTTTCACCCCATCGCGGCGCCGCCGGGCTATGACCTGTACCACCTCAAGGTGCTGGCCGGGCCGCGGCGGCGGATCGCGACCACCCGGGATCCCGACCACGCGTGGACACTCTGACGCGGGGAGATTGCGAACAATCCTGCGCCTGATGCCGCCGACGCGCTCGATCAGCCGGCGATCAGGAGGCGGCGCGCTCGCGGGCCGACAGCGTGATCAGCGTGTCGACGACGTGGGCGAGATGGGTCCGCATCGCGCGCTCGGCGGCCTCCCGGTCGCCCTCGGCGATGGCGCCGACGATCGCCACGTGCTCGGTCAGCGAACGTGACGAGCGCCCCGGCGCGAGCACCGTGCGGAACTGGAAGCGGACGACCTGGGAGCGCAGGCGCGAGCAGATGTCCAGCGCGACGCGGTGCCCGGAGATCTCGAGGATGCGCTGGTGCAGGACGCCGTTGCGCTCCGACATCGCCAGCAGCTCGCCGTCGGCGAGCAGTTGCTGCATCTCGGCCAGCAGGCGGGTCAGTTCACGGGCCTCGAGCTCGGTCCGGCGCACCGCCGCATAGCCGGCCGCCATCGATTCCAGCATCGACCGCGCCTCGACGATCTCGATCGCCTCGTCGATCGAGATGCGCCTGACCCGGGCCCCGCGGTTGCGCTCGCGCACGACGAGCCCGTCGTGGCTGAGGGCGACGAGCGCGGCGCGGACCGCCCCGCGGCTGAAGCCCATCTGGTCGGCCAGCTCCTCCTCGACGAGACGCTCGCCGGGCGACAGATCGCCCGACACGATCGCGCTGTGGAGGCGCTCGTAGGCGCGGTCGTCAGCCATCCGGTGACGCTATCAGAGCACTGGCGGATTGTTGACGATAATGTGCATTGCGTTATGGGAGAGAGGGAGCATCCGGTCCCGTCCGAGCGCGCTCGGCAGGCCGTCGCCGGCGGCTTCGATCCGCACGTCCATGTTGCCCCGGACTTCGCGCCGCGACGCATCACCGACCTCGAGCTGGCCGACCGCTGCCGCGAGGTCGGCCTCGCCGGCTTCGGCCTGAAGTCGCACTACACCGCGACCGTCGAGCGCGCCGCCGTCGTCTCTGCGGCCCGCGCTCCGATCCGGGCGCTCGGCACGATCACCCTCAACGACGCCGTCGGCGGGCTCAACGCGGTCGCCGTCGAGGTGGCGGCCCGCCAGGGGGCTCGGATCGTCTGGCTGCCGACGGTCAGCGCGCCGGGCGAGCACGCCGAGGTCCAGGAGGCCGATCCCGACGGCAAGGTGCCGGTGTGGGTGCGCTTCGAGCTTGACCTCCGCGCCGCCGGCGCCCACCCTCGGCCGGTCCCGGTGCTCGACGAGAACGGCCGGCCGCTCGCCGCGCTGCAGGAGGTCCTCGAGGTCATCGCCGCGCACGATCTCGTGCTGGCCACCGGGCATCTCTCCCGGGATGAGATCTTCGCCGTCGTCGACGCCGCGGTGGCGGCGCGCGTCGCCACGATCGTCGTCACCCATCCCGAGTTCCCCTCGCAGTCGATCTCGCCTGACGACCAGAAGCTCCTGGCGCGCACCGGCGCGCTGATGGAGCGCGCGTTCACCACGCCCTACACCGGCAAGTGCAGCTGGGAGGCGGTGTTCGCGGCCACCCGCGCGGTCGGACCGGAGCAGACGGTCTGGGGCAGCGATCTGGGGCAGGTCTTCAATCCGCCGGTGGAGGACGGGCTGGCGATCATGGCCGACGAGTTCCTCGCGGCCGGGTTCACCGACGAGGAGGTCAGGATGATGGCGGTGCACAACACCCGGCGGCTGGCGGGGACGGCATGAGCCGGCGCGTGCAGGTGATCGGCGCGCACTCGGCCGACTTCGTATGGCGAGCCGGCGGCGCGGTGGCCAAGGCCGTCTCGCTCGGCGGCGAGGCCCAGGTGATCGCCCTCTCCTACGGCGAGCGCGGCGAATCGGGCGAGCTGTGGAAGCAGGAGGGCCAGACGCTCGAAAACGTCAAGCACGTGCGCCACGGCGAAGCCGAGGCCGCGGCCGCGCATCTCGGCGCCTCGTTTCTCAGCCTCGACCTCGGCGACTATCCGCTGCAGATCGACGGCGACGCCCTGATGCTGATCGCCGAGCGGATCCGGTCGTTTGCACCGGACGTGCTCATCACCCACACCGACACCGATCCCTTCAATCCGGATCATCCGGTCGCCTACGGCGCAGTCGACCGCGCCCGCAGCCTGGCGGCCGGCGCCGGCGTGTCGAGCGCGTTCGCCACGATCAAGCCCCCGCAGCTCTTCCTGTTCGAGCCCCATCAGCCCGAGCTGTGCAACTTCACGCCGACCGTCCACGTCGACATCACCTCGGTCTGGGACAAGAAGCTGGCGGCGATGGCCGAGTGCAAGGCCCAGCAGTATCTGCAGACGTACTACGCCCAGCGCGGCGAGCAGCGCGGCAATCATGCCCGCCGCGCCTCCGGCGACGCCGCGGTCCGCTACGCCGAGTCCTTCCAGCGGATCGTGCCCCAGGTGGTCTCGGAGCTGTGAGCTCGCCTGAGGTCATCGCCGAGCTGGCCCGCCTCGGCGCGGCCACCGTCTACGAAGCGGCCGGGCGCCAGGGTCTCGTCGACTGCGATCTGCGGCAGCTGATCCCCGGCACGCGGGTGTGCGGCCCGGCGCGCACCGTCCGCTGCGGCCAGAACGACAATCTCATGGTCCACGCCGCGATGGCGCGCCTGGTGCCGGGCGAGATCCTCGTGCTGACGATGCCCGAGCCGGCTCCGATCGCCCTGATCGGCGACCTCCTCGTCACCCAGGCCAAGGTGCACGGCGCCGCGGGGATCCTCAACGACGCCGCGGTGCGTGACAGCGAGGACCTGCGCACGATGGGTCTGCCGATCTCGACCCGCTGGATCCGCTCCCGTGGCGCCACCAAGGACATCGTCGGCGAGCTCGACGTGACGGTCACCGTCGGCGGTCAGGCGATCTCCCCCGGGGATCTCGTCATCCTCGACGGCGACGGTGCGACGGTCGTCGCCGCCGCGCGCGCGCAGGACGTTCTGGCGGCGTCGCTGGCCCGCGAGGAGAAGGAGGCGGTCAAGCGCGCCAAGCTGCAAGCAGGGCACCTGTCCTATGAGATCGATGGCCTGCGCGCCATCGTGGAGGCGTCATGAGCGAACTCGCCCACCTCGGTCCCGTCGAGCTGCTGACCCCCAAGGGGGAGGAGAGCCTGCGGTTCTTCGTCGACACGATGGGGATGGAGATCGAGCATCAGGAGGGTCAGTCGGCGTATCTGCGCGGCTGGGGCGACTATCAGCCGTGGTCGCTGAAGCTGACCGAGTCGGCCACATCGGGGATGGCGGTGCTCGGGCTGCGCGCGTGGAGCCCCGAGGCGCTGCAGCGGCGGGTCGCCGCCGTGGAGGCGACCGGCCTGGGCGAGGGCTGGACCGACGGCGACCACGGACGCGGTCCCGGCTATCGCTTCCGCGACCCCGACGGACACGTCTTTGAGATGTACTACGAGTGCGAGCGCTATGACCCCCCGCCCCATCTGGCGCCGGCGCTGAAGAACGTGCCCGGCCGCTACACCGGCCGCGGCTGCGCGATCAAGCGCCTGGACCACATCAACATCCTCGCCACCGACGTCCGCGCGAACCGGGATTTCTGCGTCGACACGCTCGGCTATCGGCTGTATGAGCGGATCGAGCTCGACGACGGCTCCGAGGCCGGTGCCTGGATGAGCCTCTCGATCGCCGCCCACGAGCTCATCTACACCAAGGACGCGCTCCGCGCCCACGGCCGCCTGCACCACGCCGCCTTCTGGGTCGACACGCGCGAGGAGTGCCTGCGCGCCGCCGACATCTGGCTCGACGCCGGGATCGAGATCGAGGCCGCGCCGTCCAAGCACGCCATCGCCCAGGGCTTCTTCCTGTACGGGATCGAGCCCGGCGGCAATCGCGTCGAGGTCACGACCGGCGGCCGCTTCCTGTACGCGCCCGACGAGCCGTGCGTCGTCTGGACCGAGGCCGACCGCGCCAAGGGACAGGCGTGGGGCGTCAAGACCGTGGAGAGCTTCCACACCTACGGGACGCCGCCGGTACCGGAGGCCGCCCCGGCCCACGCCTAGATGGTTGATTCCACGACAGTGGTCGTGAATCGAGTGGTTTGCAAGGAGGATGTGGCAGCAGGGTCGAAGTCGGCGGTGCTATCCCGCATCGCCGACCCTCGGGGGCCTCGATGGACGCCGACCTCGACCTGCTGCTCACGACCGTGTTCGTCACGGCCGACGATCTCCTGCCCGAACGAGCGAAGAACGTTGCGCGTAGGGTCACAGACGCGGAGGTCGTCACGCTGTGCGTCGCGCAGGCGATCATGGGGATTCCGTCGGATCGGCGGTTCCTGGCGGCGGCCGCCAAGCGCCTCGCCCATCTGTTTCCTGATCTCCCCCAGCAGTCGGGGTACTTCAAACGCCGCCGTAAGCTGGCCGACGCACTGGAGTGGCTGATGGGGATCTTTGCCAGCCAGAGCCCGGGGTTTGAGGACGATCTGTTGCTGATCGACTCCACGCCGGTGGAATGCGCCCGCTCGCGCGAAACGGTCAAGCGTTCCGGCACCAACCGCCTGGATGACGCGCTCGGGAACGCCTGCGACTACGGCTACTGCGCCTCGCACTCCCGATACTTCTGGGGGATGCGCCTGCACATCATCTGCAGTCTGGACGGCACCCCACGCGCGCTGGAGCTCTGCTCGCCCAAGACCGGCGAGCGCGAGATCGGGCTGCTGCTCCTGGACCGCTGCCGGCTGCGGGGCGGTGAGACGCTGATCGGCGATAAGGGATACGCTGGCCGCGAGTTCGCTGCCGCGGTCAAAGACCGCAACGTCACGCTCATCCGTCCCGTCCGCCGCGATGAGACGATCACCCGGCCGGCCGGGGTCACCACCCCGGCGCTGCGGCCCGCACGCGAGATCACGCCCAACGCCCGCGCGCACCGTCACGCCACCCCACCCCAGCCGCCGCACCTCGCGCCGATCCGCCAACGCGTCGAATCGATCATCTGGACCGCGAAGGACATCCTCGCGCTCGAACGCCACGGCGCGCGCACCCTGACCGGCCTGCGCGAACGAATCATCGCCCGGTTTTGCTGCCTCACTGCCGCGATCACCCTCAACCACCAACTCGGACGCCCCAGCCGTGAACTCGTCAACTACTGCGCCTAACAGCGCGGAATCAACCATCTAGCGGCGTCAGCGAAGCCGAGCCGTCGACCAGGCAGGGTCACAGGGTCCAGCACGCTGTTCACGCAGGTGCTCGCGGTCGCGGCTCCCTCCCCGCCGTCAGCCGCACCGTTGCCGGTATGTCGGTCGGCGGCTTCGGGCTCTCTCCCCTGCGTCAGCCGGCTCCGGCCGCGAAGAACGGCCGCGCCGGACTGCGCGCGGCCGTTGTTCACTCTGTTCGCATCCGGCGATCGCCGGCGAGCCTTATCCGGTCGTGTACGTCAGGGTGTAGCTCCCCGTGCTCTCGAAGTTGTACAGGCTGATCACCACGCTGGTGGGACCCGCTTGACGTTCTGGTTGTCGGTCGGCGTGCGATTCGGGACCGCGCTGAACGCGTGTGTGCCGGCACGCGCTCTTGATAGCTGGGCTCGGGTTCGGCGCCGAGGAAACCACCCCCCGCTCCCGCCGACGAGAGCCAGCACCGCGGTCGTCCACGAACCCGCTCGATGGTGGCACAGGGCTGCCACCGATGGTCATAGCCCCAGGTGTCGGGATCGATAGAACGCCGACCGAGATGTTGTCGCCACGCCGGCCACATGCAACCATGGGCCAGAGCGACAACCGGAGGGGACGGGTTGGCACGCAGACGTCGTGGCATCGAGCCTTCAGTCGTGGCTGCTGAAGGCGTCAGCGACCATCGAGGGTGCCGGCGGCGCGGCCGCACGCTGGCCCCTCACGCCGGAATCCGGGCAGCCGGCGCCCCGGATCGCACGCGATCGCGAGCGCTATGCCCGAGCTAGACGCGCCGCGATCCGCCGCCGATCCGGTCATCCCGGGATACCGGATCGAGGAGCCCGTCGGCTCCGGCGGGATGGGCGTCGTGTACAAGGCGACTCAGGTCACCCTCGGTCGGCGCGTCGCGCTGAAGGTCATCCGGGGCGACCTCGCCGAGTCTGAGGCGTTCCGCAAGCGCTTCACGGTCGAGGCGCGCGCCGCGGCGGCAGTCGACCATCCGAACGTCTTGCCGCTGTATGAGGCCGGTGAGGCGAACGGGCTGCTGTTCATCGCGATGCGGTTCGTCGACGGGTATGACCTCGATACGCTGCTGGCCACCGGCGGTCCCCTGTCGCCCGCCCGCGCGATCTCGATCCTCGCGCAGATCGCAGCGGCTCTCGACGCCGCCCACGAGGTCGGCGTCATCCACCGGGATGTGAAGCCGTCGAACATCCTCATCGAGAACCGCGTTCTGCGCAAACGGGCGTTTCTGTCTGATTTCGGGGTGGCGCAATACGTCGAGGACGACCGCACTGCGGGTGGCGTTGTCGGGACGCCGGCGTTCATGGCTCCCGAGCAGATCGGCGGCGGAGCGGTCGGACCGCCGGCTGACATCTACAGCCTCGGCGCGGTGCTGTACACGATGTTGACCGGGGGCCCGCCCTTCGTCGGCGATTCGCACGCGGCCGTGCTCCACGGCCACCTCGAGCGTCAGCCGCCGTCCGTGGCGGCGGTCGATGGACGGCTGGTCCCGTTTGACCCGGTGCTCGCCCGCGCGCTGAGCAAGGCGCCGGCGGACCGGTTCACGACTGCCGGAGAGTTGGCAGACGCCGCCACCGCGGCGTTGGAGCAGACACCGGACGGCGGGACGGGATGGAAGGCGCCGCCTCATCCGGATGGCGCGCCGTCTCTCGACGTCGCCACAGCCGCGCCTGCGCTGGGCTGCGGGGAGACGATCGCCGGCGACGACGACGCGACGTCGTGGGTGGTGGAGGACGATGATCTCCCGTTCCCGGCGGGATCGGACCGTGTCTTCGCCCGCGCGCCGACCGCGGTGCCGTCCCCGGACCCTCTGTCAATGCTGACCGGCACGCCGCCGGCTCCCGCGGCCGAGGCGAGAGGCGCCAGCGACAGCCTGTTGTTCTTCGAGGCGCTCCATCGGTCGCTGCGCATCCCGCTGGTGGAGTCCTTTCAGTACATCCACGAGCCGCTCGAGCCGCGTCGGGACGCGATCCGCTATCTCGGCGCCACCGACAGCGTCGTCGCGCTGCAGGAGCGGATCATGCGATCGCGCGGTGGAGCGTTCCTCGTGACCGGATTTCGGGGAGCCGGAAAGAGCACTCTGGTCCGGCATGCGCTCGACGGCCTGCCGCAGCAGGCCGGCGCGCCACAGGTGCTCGCGGTCACCGTTGACGTTGCCCGCCCCACGAGCAGCGACGCGCTGCTGTTCAGCATCATCCGTCGGCTGTTCGACGTGCTCGTCGATGATCACCTGCTGGAGCGGCTCGAACCCGACGTTCGGCAGCTGCTCGTGCTGGCCTGCACCCGGACCTCGTATCAACTGACCGAAACGAAGGCAGATTCTCGCGAGCGGTCGGTCGGCCTCGGGCTCGACGGCTCCCGCAGCCTGCTGGCGGCGATCGCTCCCAAGCTTGATCTCAGCGGTAAGCGCACCAGCTCTCGGCAGACGGAAGCAGCGATGCTCCCCTATTCCGCCGCCGACGTCGAGCATGACTTCCTCCGACTGACGCGAATGCTGCGTACCGCTCGGCTGCGCAACCCGGGGCTGCTCGGTCGATGGTTGCGGGTCTCGACCGAATGGCATCCGAAGATCGTCGTGGTCCTGGACGAGTTGGACAAACTGACCGCCGCCGACGAACGCGACCATGTCGAGGAGCTGCTCTCGGGGCTGAAGAATCTCTTCACCACGGCGGGCGTGCACTTCATCTTCGTTGCCGGACCTGACCTTCACGATCGGGTGTTGACGACCAATCGCCGCGGCAACAGCGTGTTTGAGAGCGTGTTCGGGTGGCAGCTCTACGTGCCGTGCCTGTGGGGCGGTGGTCGTCTCCTGATCGAGCAGCTGGCCGAACCCGCGACCAGCCCGCCCGAGGATTGCGAGCTCATCGCCGATCACCTCGAGTTCAAAGCCCGCGGAGTCCCTCGCCTCCTGCTGACCGAGCTGAACGCGATCGTGCGCTGGCAGCAGGGTCGGCCGGTGATCGAGCTCGCTCCCGGCGAGGTCGCCCGGGTCGAGTTCTACGCCGGGCTTCGGCGCGTGCTCCGTGACTTCCTCAGCGGCGACGAGGACGGTGGCTATCTGTTCGCGATCCCGATCGATGAGGACCGCTGGCGGCTCGGCGCCTACTACGTGACGGACTGGATCCTTCACACGCGCGGGGCGCTGTTCACCGCCGCGGACATCGCCGACCCGGACCGGGGAGCATCGATGGACGTCAGCCTGCAGCTCGGGGAGACGAAACTCGCCGACCTCCTCGAGCATCTCGTCACCTGTGACATCCTCGTCGAGGAGGCCGATGTCGCCGAGCGCACCTTGATCGGCGGCCCCAATCGCAGCTCAGCGGTGTACCGGCTATCGCCGCGCGTCCGGCGCCTGCTGAGACTGTTCGCCAAGGCCAGTGAACGCGAACGGGCCGATCTCGCTCCCTCGGTCGCCCCGGCCAATCCAGTGGCCGCTGCTGCCCCGGGGCAGCCATGGCAGACGACCGCGGATCCCCTGCTGGGCGAACGCTACGCCCTGCAGCGCGAGATCAGCCGCGGGGCGGTGAGCCGCGTATATGCGGCTCGCGATCAAGCCACGGGCCGCTCGGTCGTTGTCAAGCTGTTCGAGCCCGCGCCCGGCATCGATGAACAGCAGCTGTCAGCGCGGTTTGAGCGTGAGGCCGGACTCCTGAACAGCCTGGACCATCCCAACCTGGTGCGGACGCTCGACGTTGTCCGCGATGGTGACCGGAAGGCGATCGTGAGCGAAGTCGTGTCCGGTCAGTCGTTGGCGGATCTCATCCAGGCCGCGCCGATTGCGCCTGCGGAGGTGGCGCGCGTCGCGGTCTGGCTCGCCGACGCCCTCGCGTATCTCTCCTCGCGCGGGCTTGCCCGCATCGACCTCAAACCAGCGAACATCATCATCGACAACGGCCGACCGGTGATCATCGACCTCGGACTGGCCAAGAAGGTGCGGGACGAGAGCGACGCGTCCGAGATCAGCGTCACCGGCGATCTGATCGGAACGCCGAGGTATCTCGCCCCCGAGCAGGTCACCGGAGCCGGCCCGGTCGATATCCGCGCCGACCTCTATGCCCTCGGTCTGATCATGTTCGAGATGCTGGCCGGGCGGCCGGCGCGCCCGGACACCGATCTCGACAACCTGCTCCGCAGCGCGGTCACCGAGGATCCCGTCCTCGATGGCCTGCCCGGATCGGATGAGCTCCTGCGTGTGCTGGCCGGGCTCCTCGCTCGCGACCCCCGGCAGCGGCCCGGTGATCCGAGCGAGGTCCGCGACGCACTGCAACAGAGCCCGGAGTATCGCGAGGCCTCCCTCACCTCTGGCGCCCGGGCCGCTCAATCCTCCGGTGACGCGCATGCTGTTGGGGATCCTCGGCGCTGGTCACCGGACGCGGCGGGGTGACCCGACGATCACGCCGTCAGCGGTCCTCGGTCAGCGCGCGATACAGCGCGTTGGCGCCGACCCCGGTCAGCTCGGCGACGACCGTCGCCGCGGGCCGCGGCTTGGCACCCGCCGCCACCAGGCGCCGCAGCGCCTCCAGCGGCCCGGCGATCTCGACCTCGGCCGCCGGCGCGGCGCCGACGACGAGCACGATCTCGCCCCGCGGAGCCTCCGCGCGATAGCGCTGCGCCAGCTGCGCCGCCCGGCCCCGCACCACCTCCTCGTGGATCTTGGTCAGCTCACGGCAGACCGCGACCGGGCGCTCCGGGTCGATCTCGGCCAACGCCTCCAGCGAGGCCGCCAGGCGGCGCGGCGACTCGAAGGCAACGACCGTCTGGGACTCGGCGAACACCCGGGCCAACTCCGAGCGCTTGCGGGGCAGGAAGCCGACGAACTGCCAGCGGTCGGCGGGCAACGCGCTGGCCACGAGGGCGCTGAGCGCCGCCGAGGGCCCGGGCAGCACCTCGACCCCGAGCCCGGCCGCGACGCACGCTCGCACGAGGATGAGCCCGGGATCGGAGACGAGCGGCATCCCGGCGTCGGAGACGAGCGCGACGACCGCCCCGCCGCGCATCCGCCCGATGAGCTCGTCGGCCCGCGCTCGCTCGTTGTGCTCGTGATAGCTGACGAGCTGCCCGCCGACGCCGTAGCGGTCAAGCAGCACGCGGGTGCGCCTGGTGTCCTCGCAGGCAACGACATCGGCCTCGCGCAGCGCTGCCAGGACGCGCAACGTGACGTCCTCGAGGTTGCCGATCGGCGTCGGGCAGACGAGGAGCCGCCCGCTCATGTCGCCGCGTGCCGCAGGCCGTCGAAGGCGAGCGCGGCGGCGCCCACCATGCCCGCCTCGGTTCCGAACCGCGCCGCCACGATCCGCAGATTGTCGCTGAAGAACGACAGCGTGCGCCGGGCGAGGACCTGACGGGCGGGGGCCAGCAGCAGCTCGCCGGCGGCGATCACCCCGCCGCCGACGACGACCAACTCGGGATTGAGGATGTTGGCCACGTTGGCGATCACGATCCCGAGCCCCTCGCCGATCGTCCGCACGGCCTGCACCGCGGCCGGCTCGCCGTCGTGCGCGAGCTCGGTCACGAGCGGTCCGCCGAGCTCACGGCCCTCGCGCAGGACTCGCGCCAGACCGGAGTCGGGTTGCTCGCCGGCCAATCGGAGCGCCTCGCGCTCGAGCGCCGTGCCCGAGGCGTACAGCTCCGCGCAGCCCCAGTTGGGGCAGTTGTTGCCCTCGTCGCGGGGGCCGTCGAACTTGATCACCATGTGCCCGAGCTCGCCGGCCCCGCCGAGCCAGCCGCGGTAGAGCTCACCGCGCAGGATCAGGCCGGCGCCGATTCCGGTGCCGAGCGTCAGCACGACGGCGTCGGTGGCGCCGAGCGCGGCCCCGGCGCGCAGCTCGGCGAGCGCCGAGTTGTTGCCGTCATTGTCGACGAACACCGGCAGACCGAGGCGTTCGGCCATCACGTCGGCGAACGCGATGTCGGCCAGCGGCGTGTTGACGCCGACGACCGCGCGGCCCGTGCGGCGATCGATCAGGCAGGGGATCCCGAACCCGACGGCGGCCACCTCGCCGCCCGCGGCGACGCGGACCTCGGCCACGGCGTCGACCGCCACATCGAGCAGCGCGCCCTGGCGCAGGCCGATGACCGATCGTTGCAACCGGTGGTGAACGCCTAACCTCTCATCGACAGCGCCAGCCAGGAGCTTTGATCCGCCGAGGTCGACGCCGATGGTGCGCCGCGCTGGCATGTCGTCACTATATGCAGAGCTCGATGCCCGACGAACCTCGCTCAGGATCCCGCGCCACCCCGAGCCAGGACCGGCCCTATCGGCTGTACCACGCCGATCCGCCGGACCTGGAGGAGGACCGCGAACGCCCGTACACCGTGTACCGCTCGGCTCCGCGCGGGCTGCTGTCACGGCTGCGCGGCGAGGACGACACGGCGCTCGTCGACGACCGGATCCGGCGTGGAGACGACGACGGGGGCGCGAGCGGAGGTGGGGGCGGGCGAGGCCCACGGCCCGGCCGCGGCCGCGGGGCCGAGCGGGGCCGGCCTTCGCCCGGCCCCGGCTGGCGGCGCTGGATCACGCCACGCCGCGTGGTCACCTATCTGGCGGCGGCGATCGTCGGCTGGCTGCTGCTGTCGTTCGTCCTGTTCATGGTCAGCGCCCAGATCCAGAGCGGCTCGATCCCGCAGGGGGCGCTCAACGAGCTGGCCTCCGGCGGGAACATGCTGACCTCGACCGACACCGTGCTCGTGCTCGGCACCGACCAGCGCCCCAAGGGGTCCAAGGAGCCGGGCGCCGACACCAGCGACAAGGGCAGCCGTTCGGACACGATCATGCTGTGGCGGATCGGCGGCGGCGTCTCGCGCCGGCTCTCGATTCCGCGGGACACGGTGGCGTCGATCCCCGGCTACGGCTCGACGAAGATCAACGCCGCCTACGCCTACGGCGGCCCGGCGCTCGCGGTCAAGACGATCGAGAACTTCACCGGGATCAAGATCAACCATCTGATCATCGTCAACCTCGCCAACTTCCCGAAGTTCATCGACGCGATCGGCGGCGTGACCGTATCGACGGGCCGGATCTGCTCGAACATCAGCGGCGGCGCCAAGAACGGCGGCTTCACGCTGTATCTGTCCCCCGGCAGCCATCATCTCGACGGCATTCAGGCGCTGACCCTCGCCCGGACGCGCGACAACAGCTGCAACGCGGCGAGCACCGATCTGACCCGCGAGGGCTATCAGCAGCAGATCCTCAACGCGATCAAGTCCCGGCTGCTCTCGCCGTCGACCTTCTTCCGCCTGCCCTGGGCCTCGTGGTATGCCCCGCAGGCCGTGCGCACCGACATGGGCGGCTTCACGCTGCTGAGCCTGTTCGCGGCGTCCGAGATCGGGGGATCGGCGCCGACCCAGATCCTCAAGCCGACCGGCGCGGAGACGCTGTCTGACGGCGAGGACGCGCTCGTCGCGTCACCCTCCGACGTGCACCGAGCCGTCGCGAAGCTGATGAACGGCTAGGCCGCGGACTTCTTCGACGACGACGAATCCGAGCTCGAGCTCGAGGAACTCGATCCGGACCCGGACGTCGACGAGTCCTTCGATGACGACGAGGAATCGCTCGACGACGAGGACGACGAGTCCTTCGACGAGGAGGAGTCCTTGGAGGCCTTCTCGGCCTTGCCGGCGCTCTCCTTGGACTCCTTCATCTCCCGGGAGCGCTTCTTCGTGCCGTAATCGGTGTTGTAGAAGCCGCTGCCCTTGAAGTGGACGGCGATCGGATGAAAGACCTTCTGCACGTCGGCCCCGCACACCTCGCAGGACGTCACGGGACCGTCGCTCATCCGCTGCATCACGTCGAAGTTGTGGCCCTTCGTGCAACGGTATTCGTAGATCGGCATGACCTGGCTCAGTATATCCGAGCGGCTTGGCACTCTCCGCCGCAGAGTGCCAAGGGGCGCCCCCGGCACGCGCGCAAGCGGGTCTCACGGCTACCATCCGGCGTTCTCGGGACTCCCGCCGACCGAAGGCCGCGACGACACGATGACCACCGACTCCGTCACGATGGACAAGATCGTCTCCCTGTGCAAGCGCCGGGGATTCGTGTTCCAGAGCAGCGAGATCTACGGCGGGATCGGCTCGAGCTATGACTACGGGCACTACGGGGTGCTCCTCAAGAACAACGTCAAAGCCCAGTGGTGGCGGGCGATGCTCCAGGAGCGCGACGATGTCGTCGCCCTGGACTCGGCGATCATCCAGCATCCCACGACCTGGCTGGCCAGCGGCCATCTCGCCGGCTTCACCGACCCGCTCGTCGACTGCCGGACATGCAAGCTGCGCTTCCGCGCCGATCACCTCGAGGTGTCGGCCTGCGGACGCAAGCCGTCCAGGCATCCCGGGGAGACGGCCGACTGCGACCTGACCGACGCGCGCGACTTCAATCTCATGTTCGAGACGACGGTCGGGCCGGTCAAGGACGAGGGCGCGACCGTCTACCTGCGTCCCGAGACCGCGCAGGGCATCTTCCTCAACTTCAAGAACTATCTCCAGTTCTCGCGCAAGAAGCCGCCGTTCGGCATCGCCCAGATCGGCAAGAGCTTCCGCAACGAGATCACCCCGGGCAACTTCATCTTCCGCACGCGGGAGTTCGAGCAGATGGAGATGGAGTTCTTCGTGCCACCCGACGACGCCGAGCGCTGGCATCAGCACTGGCTGAGCGAGCGCCGCGAGTGGTACCTGCGACTCGGCGTGAGGTCTGACCATCTGCGACTGCGCGCCCACGGCGCCGACGAGCTCTCGCACTACTCGAGCGCCACCAGCGACGTCGAGTATCTGTTCCCGATCGGCTGGCAGGAGCTGGAGGGCGTCGCCAACCGCGGCGACTTCGACCTCACCCAGCACGCCAAGCACTCCGGCCAGAAGCTCGAGTACGTCGACACGGCGAGCGGCGACCGCTACGTCCCGCACGTCATCGAGCCCGCCGCCGGCGCCGACCGGGCGACGCTCGCCTTCCTCGTCGACGCCTACGACGAGGACGAGATCGAGGGCGAATCGCGGACCGTGCTGCGCCTGCATCCGCTGCTGGCGCCGGTCAAGGTGGCGATCCTCCCGCTCGTGCGCAAGGACGGCCAGCCCGAGCTCGCCCGCAGCATCCATCGTGAGCTGCGCGAGCGCGTGCAGAGCGAGTACGACGAGGGCGGCGCGATCGGCCGCCGCTATCGCCGCCAGGACGAGATCGGCACGCCGTGGGCGGTGACCGTCGACCATCAGTCGCTCGAGGACCAGACGGTCACGCTGCGTGACCGTGACAGCCTCGTCCAGGACCGGATCCCGATCGCCCGACTCGGCGAGGAGATCGAGACCCGCCTGCGCGCGCCCTGGAGCTCGCCGAAGAACGACGGCTGAGGGCCGGGCTCGGTCGCGGCGGGCCGCGGCGGCTGATCAGGCGTCGGTGACGGCGGCGGCGAGCTCGCCGCCGGCGATCAACTGCACCGCGGTCGCGATGTCACGATCCATCGGACGGTCGCGATCGAGGACGGCGATCCGCTCGCGCACGAGCGCGAAGGCCGCCCGTGAGCGCGGCGAGGCCCGATCGATCCCCCGCAGCTCCAGCGCCTGACAGCAGGCGATCAGATGGATCGCCGCGATCGTGTGGGCGAGCTCGACGATCGAACGCGCGTCACGGGCGGCAATCGTCGCCATCGAGACCTTGTCCTGGTTGTGGCACTCGGTCGAGCGCGAATGGATCGTCGTCGGATTGGACAGCTTCAGCGCTTCGGCGGTCATCGCCGAGCAGCACAGCTGCATCCCCTTGAAGCCGTGGTGCAGCCCGGCCTGGGGATCGGAGTCCGGCCAGCGGGGGATGAGGTTGGGCGTCAGCCCGGCGTTGAACTTCTCGTCGACGACCAGCTCCAGCTGTCGGTCGACGAGGTCGCAGACGTTGGCGAGCGCGACCTTGAGCGAGTCCATGGCCTGGCCGATGTGACCGCCGTAGAAGTTGCCGCCGCTCTGCGCCCGGCCGCCGGCGGCGTCGAACAGCGGATTGTCGTCAGACGAGTTGATCTCGATCTCGACCCAGTCGGCGACCCAGGTATCGACGTCACGCAGCACGCCGATGACGTGCGGCGCGCAGCGGATCGAGTAGCGATCCTGCACCTGGCGCTCCAGCTCACGGAACCCGGCCCCGTCCATCCCGGCGGCGAACAGCTCCTCGCTGTCGAGCGCCAGCTCCGATCCCGCCAGATGGCCGCGGATCGCCCGGGCGCTCGCCACCATCCCCGGATGCGGCTTGGCGCGGTCGAACAGGAAGGCGTTGAAGTGCCCGCGGTTGCCGAGCAGCGCCTCGCAGGCCATCGCGGTCAGCAGCTCGCCGGCGGCCACCAGCTGCCGTGCCCCGTCGACGGCCAGGCAGGCGAAGGCGCTCATGAACGACGTGCCGTTCGTCAGCGCCAGGCCCTCCTTGGACTCGAGCACGAGCGGCTCCCAGCCGCGGCCGGCGAGCGCCTCTGAGGCGGGCATGACGCGGCCGTCGACGAGCACGTCGGCCTCGCCGACGAGCGCCCGCCCGACGTAGGAGAGCGGCACGAGATCTCCGCTGGCGCCGCACGACCCGCGCTCGGGGATGAGCGGCAGGACGTCCTCGCGCAGCAGGTCCAGCAGGCGCTGGACGAGCTCGACGCGAACCCCCGAGTTGCCCTTGGCCAGGCAGTTGGCCCGCAGGAGCATCGCGATGCGGGTGACCTCGGGGGCCGCGGTCGGACCGGTCCCGCAGCCGAGGAAGCGCAGCATGTTGGCCTGCAGGGCGGCCGTGCGGTCGGCGGCGATCTGGCGATGCGCGCTGTCCCCGAAGCCGGTCGTCACCCCGTAGATGGGGATCTCACGGTCGATCAGGGCCTGCTTGCAGGCCCGGCTGGCCTCCATCGCCCCGGCGGCCGCCGGGTCCAGCTCCACGGTGCGGTGCCCGCGGGCGACGGCGAGCGCGTCGGCGATCGTCAGCCCCGTCCCGTCGAGCGCGAGCGGCTCGGCGCTCAGGGTGTGCTCGGATACCGTCTCGGTAATCATCCACATACCGTCGGTCACCGGCGGCCGCCGCGCAACCACGACGCAACGCGAGAGCCCTTCGATGCAAACGAGCCACCCTCTGGACGACGTCGACCGACGCATCGTTGCGTGCCTGCAGCACGACTGCAAGCAGACGCTCGCCGCGGTCGGCGCTCAGGTCGGGCTCTCCCCGGCGGCGGTCAAGCGCCGCGTCGACCGGCTGGAGGGCGACGGCGTCATCCTCGGCTACGGGGCCCGCGTCGACCCGCGCACGTTCGGCCCGGGCGTCGAGGCGCTCGTCGAGGTCTACTGCTCGGATCGCACCGCGCCCGGCGACGTCGGCCGCTCGCTGGCCGGCTTCGACGAGATCGTGTCGGCGTTCACCGTGTCCGGCGAACCCGACGCCGTCGTGCGCCTGCGCGTCGAGAGCATCGGCCATCTGGAGCGGGTGGTGGAGCGGCTGCGCCGAGACCCGAACATCGTCCGCACCCGCACCCTGATCGTCCTCTCGACGATCATCGATCGCCCCGCCGCCGGGTTGTAGCCCCGCCGAGCGCTCGCCGGACTCACCGGGCGCTCGTGGGGGGCGCCGTTAGCCGATCGCGGTGGTGTTGACGATCGGGGTGGCGAACCGTCCACGGCGCGGGGTTCGATGCCGGTCGCAGGAGGATGTCTGAAAATTGCCCGTATACCGGGCAAAATATCGATGCCCTCCTGGTGGCGCCGGGGGGCCTGGCCCTTCAGCCCCGCGGGGGGCGCGGTCGCCGTCGCGCGCCGGACCGCGGGGGCTGCCCGAGCATGGGGGCCGCACGGAAACGATTCCCCCGGGGGTCCGCGGCGGCCGCGGCGGGCCCGGCGGCTGCGGCGGCCCCGGCGGCTGCGGCGGCCCGCGGCGATCCCGGCGGCTGCGGCGGCGCGCGGCGGCTGCGGCGGCCCGCGGCGGCCTGCGGCGATCCGCGGCGAGCCCGGAGGTCCGCGGCGGGCCCGGCGGCCTTACGGCGTCACGGCGAGCGGCGGCGAGGCGCCGGCGGCGAACGCGTCGCTGGCCGCGCTGCGGGCGACGATCTCGAAGTCGCCGCGCGCGCGGCCGGTGAGCGTCAGCCGGGCGGCGAAGCGCCCGCCGGCGGCCGAGACCGTCCGGGTGGCGACGAGCCGCCGTGCCGAGCCGGCCGGCCGGTAGACGTCGATCGTGATCGACGCGGGCTTCGACGCCGGGGCCGGGTCGATCGTGCCGGTGACCCGGAGCGGCGCGGTCGAGGCGAGCGTCAGCGTGATCGCCGGCGCCAGGCCGATCGCGACCGGCGTCGAGACGGCCGCCGGTGCGAGCGCGTACAGCGCCCGCACCGTCTCCGAGCGCGCCAGCGTCACCCCTGCCACCCAGTTGCCGTCGGCGTCGGTGGTGGCGGTGGCGATCGTCGTCTCGGTGCCGAGGCCGGTGATCGTCTGGATGGCGACGGGCGCGCCGGCCAGCGGGGATCCGTGCAGCGACGCCAGCCGCCCCGCGAGCACGAGCGGGGTCGCCGGTCCGACCGTGGTGCGCGAGGCGCGCAGGGTCAACTGCGTGGGGACGCCGGCCAGCGCGTCGACGCGCGCGCGGACGACGGGCAGATGCGCGTAGAGATCGTCACCCGGGCAGTCCGTCGTGTCGCCCTGGCGATGACCGGCGATCCGGGGCAGCGGCACCCGCTGGCCGGGCGCGAACGGCGTGTAGTACGCGGAGGCCGGGTCGACCTCGACGATCACCGTGCCGAGCGCGGGAATGCCGTGCAACGGCAGCTTCCAGGCGAGCAGGCCCTGGAGCGCATCGAGCGCCGCCGGCGACGGCAGCGTGTCCATGTAGGTGCCGAGGACCACCACGCCGGTCGAGACCGCGTTGTAGCCCCCGGCCTGGGCGCCGATCACCGGCTCGTCGATCCCGCCCGCCCGCGCCTCCCAGACGCGCCCGAAGGCGTCGATGACGAAGTTGTAGCCGATGTCGAACCAGCCGTGGACGAACCGGTGATAGTCGTAGATGGAGAGGATCATCGACGGCACGTCGGCCGCGGAATAGCCGTTGGGGTTGTCGCTGTGGTGCACGAAGGCGAGCCGCACCTCGCCGTAGAACGGCCCCGCGCTCGGCGGCGCCGAGTCGCCCGCCCAGGCCGAGCGGGCGATGATCGGCGGCTGGCCGGCGCCGGCGGGCAGGACCGGCGTCGCCAGCGGGAACGCCTCGGCCGGGACGAGCCCGGCCGAGGCGGGTGCCGCGGCCGAGGCGAGCGCCGGAGACCCCGCGGCCGAGACGAGCGCCGGGGACCCCGCGGCCGAGACGAGCGCCGGGGACCCCGCGGCCGAGACGAGCGCCGGGGACCCCGCGGCCGAGACGGGCACCGGAGACCCCGCGGGCGGGGCGAGCGCCGGGGACCCCGCGGGCGAGGCGAACGCCGCGGCCGAGGCGGGCGCCGGGTTCGCCGCGGCGGGCGCGACGAAGTGCACGCGCACGCCCGCGACCGGGTCTGAGCTGCGCAGCTGGAGCGCGTCGGAGCGCCCGAGCCACAGCGCCTCGCCGAACCGACCGCCGCCATCGACGCCACGGTCAGGGGCGTGGCCGCTGATCGAGGCCGGCGACCATCGGCCCCACGTGCCGGCCGCCGTGCGAGAGCGCAGCTCGATCCGCACGACCGCGGCACCCGACCACTCCAGGCCGGCGAGGACGAAGGCGCGGCCCGGCGTGATCACCGCCGAGAGGCCGTCGAGGGCGCCGACCCGCAGGGCAAAGACCCGCGCGGCCTGCGCGGGGATCGTCTCGGCGACCGCCGACGGCGCCAGCAGCGCGCTCGCGGCAACCGTCGCCGCGCCACCGAGCGCGGCGCGGCGGGTCAGCTCGGGGCGCCCGGTCATCGCTCGCGCCGCCGCGGCCGAGGGCGGGTCACGTCCGGGCGGCCGGTCCGGCGCTCCTGCCGCGGCGGCCGACGGCGGACGGCGATCAAGCCGGTGAGGAGCTGAGGCGATTTCACAGAGCGAAGATCGGGAAGACGGCGGAGCCGCAGGGGCGGCGAACACCCATCTCAGGCGGCCCTGGGCCCAGATCGTATGGGCTCGGCCTGACGGTCTCCGGACCGTAGCATTCACAGCCGGCCAACCCGCCGCACGTTCAGCGCACGAGCGCGACGCCGTGGACCGTGAAGCCGCCCGGCGCGGGCGCGGCGCTGACGCTCTGCACGTCGATGCCCGGGTCCGAGAAGATCGTGATCGTCGCCAGGCCGCCCAAGGGGAAATCGGGCGTCAGGAAGAGAGCGCCCGCGCGGGCGCTGACCGTCGCGTCGATGGTCGCGGTCAGCCCGAGGATGCCGGCGGTCCCGCGCAGCGTCAGCGTGCCGTCGGCCGCGGCGACCGGCGTCACCGAGCGCAGGATCGGGATCGCGGCGCGCAGGTCGCTCTCGGTCAGTGACGCGTCACCCGTCAGGACGTCGCCACGTTTGGTCAGGGTGGCGTCACGGAGGGTCAGCAGCCCCGTCTGGACCTCGCGGGCCGAAACCGCCAGCGAGCCGACGTCACTGGCCTGATCGAGATTGCCGCCGAGCGTCGCCGCTGAGCTCGAGCGGTACGTTCCGAGCCGGATCACCACCCGGCCGGCGTGGTGCCAGAGCAGCTCGATCGCCGGGACGGCGTGGACCTGCACGCTGAGCACCTGGCCCGAGCGCGCCAGGCGGTCCCGGAGGCGCTGGGCGGCGATCCCGGGCAACAGCAGCTGAGCCGCCCCGAGGACGACGACGAGCGCCAGGAGAACGGCGAGCACCGCTGTGACGATTCGCCCGCGCCCGCGCCCGCGCCCGCGCCCGCGCCCGGGCCCGGGCCCGGGTCCGGGTCCGGGTCCGGGTCCGGGCATCAAAGAGGGCGCCCCATCTCAGAGCGCCCTCGTGCCCGGCGTCGATGTCGAGCTGATCGCTACGCGGCGGTGACGGGACTCGCCGGCGCGGCGCCGCTCGTGGCGGGCGGCGTGTACTGGAACTCCTCCTCGGCGCCGAACAGCGTGTCCAGCAGCTTGGAGCGCAGCTTCTCGGAGCCGGCCAGGGCCGCACCCGCGGCGACGAGGACGAACAGGAGCTTGCGACCGATGCCGCCGCCTGACCTGCGCTTGGCGGTCGGATGCTTGGGCGCATCAGACAGCGCCAGGGTGACGTCGCGCACCGCCTCGGCGGCCTGACGGAGGTCGTTCTGGAGTTTCTTGTCGTCGAGCAGCGCCTTGTGCGGGGCCTTGGTGTCGACCAACCGGTCGTAGGCGCTCTTGCCGGAGTCGATGGCCAACCGGACGTTCTCACGCAGCGTGGAGTCGTCAATCAGCCGCTGGAGGTACGGATTCGCCTTCGTGATGTTGGCCAAGTCTGCGGAATTGAACGGCACCGCCTTGGCGACCTTCTTGCGTCGAGATGCCATTGATCTCCCTCGGTGCGTTGGGATCGTGAGTGGTCAGGATACGTGATACCCCGTTTGCCGCCTTACAGCCAATGCCCGGTCCAGGACCTCCTCAACGGTGGAGACGAAGACGAACTGGAGCGTGCGCCGCAGATGCTCGGGAATGTCGTCGATGTCCTGTTCGTTGCGCTGCGGGGCGATCACGGTGTGGATGCCGCTCTGCTGGGCGGCGAGCGCCTTCTCCTTCAATCCGCCGATCGGGAGCACCTGACCGGTGAGCGTCACCTCGCCGGTCATCGCCAGATCGGCGCGTACGGGGCGGCCGCTCAGCAGTGACGCCAGCGCGGTGACCATCGTCACCCCGGCGCTCGGGCCGTCCTTGGGGATCGCGCCGGCCGGCACGTGCACATGGATGTCATGGTCGGCGAACCAGCCGTCGGGCAGGTCAGGGACGATCGTCGCAGCGTTGGCGCGGACAAAGGAGAGGGCGGCCTGCGCGGACTCCTTCATGACGTCGCCGAGCTGCCCGGTGATCATCAGATCGCCGCGGCCCGGCATCGCCGTCGCCTCGATGAACAGCACCTCGCCGCCGACCGGCGTCCAGGCCAGCCCGGTGGCCACCCCGGGCCGCGAGGTCCGGCGCCGGGTCTCCGGTTGGAACGTGCGCTTGCCCAGCAGCTCCTTCACCCGCGGCTCGGTCACCGTCAGCTTGCGGGCGAGCGTGCCCTCGGCCACCCGGCGGGCGACCCGGCGGCAGACCGTCCCGATCTCGCGCTCCAGCTGGCGCACGCCGGCTTCACGCGTGTGCCCGGCGATGATCGCCTTCAGCCCGGCGTCGGTGAAGCCGATCCTGGCGGGGCTGAGGCCGTTGCGGTCGATCTGGCGCGGGACGAGATAGCGCTTGGCGATCTGGAGCTTCTCGGCCTGGGTGTAGCCCGACAGCTGAATCACCTCCATCCGGTCACGCAGCGGCCCGGGGATCGTCTCCAGCGTGTTGGCGGTGGTGACGAAGATGACGTGGGAGAGGTCGAACGGCAGGTCCAGATAGTGGTCGCGAAACGTCTGGTTCTGCTCGGGATCGAGGACCTCCAGCATCGCGCTCGACGGATCGCCGCGGAAGTCGGCGCCCATCTTGTCGATCTCGTCGATCATGAACAGCGGATTGTTGGCGCCGGCATCGCGCAGCGCCCGGATGATGACGCCGGGCATCGCCCCGATGTACGTCCGGCGATGGCCGCGGATCTCGGCCTCGTCGCGGACCCCACCGACGCTGATGCGCTCGAACTCGCGCCCGAGCGCCCGCGCGATCGAACGCCCGAGCGACGTCTTGCCGACTCCCGGCGGCCCGACGAAGGTGAGGATCGATCCGGCCGGGGAGCGCCCGGAGTCGCCGACCAGCGAGCGCACCGCGAGGAACTCGAGGATCCGGTCCTTGACCTGCTCGATGTCGTAGTGGTCGGCCTCGAGGACGTCACGCGCGTGGGCGAGGTCGAGGTTGTCCTCGGTGGCGGTGCTCCACGGCAGCGAGGCGATCCATTCCAGGTAGTTGCGCACGACGCCGTACTCCGCCATCGCCGGCTGCAGGCGCTCCAGCCGCCCCAGCTCTCGCCCGACCTGCTTGGCCACCTCCTCGGGGAGCGTCAGGGCGTCAAGCGACTCCCGGAGCTCGTTGACCTCGACGGCGACCTCGTCGCCCTCGCCGAGCTCGGCCTGGATCGTCTTCAGCTGCTGGCGCAGGAAGTACTCGCGCTGGCCCTGGGCGAGCTCGCTCTGGACCTGGGACTGGATCTTGGAATCCAGCGCCACGAGCTCGAGCTCGCGCGCGAGGATCTCCGACAGGCGCCGGAGCCGCTTGGCGACGTCGAGCTCCTCCAGCAGCGACTGCTTCTCGTCGGTCGTCAGTCGCAGCGCGCCGGAGATGATGTGCGTCAACATCACCGGGTCATCGACGTTGGCGACCATCAGCTGCAGCTCCTGCGGCAGGTACGGCACGTTCTCGACGATGCTCGAGAACGTCCGCTGGACGTTGCGCGAGAGCGCGACGAGCTGCGGACTCTCCCTGACCCGGTCAGGGGCGGGCGCGACCACCGCGACGAGATAGGGCTCGGTCTGCTCCCAGGACTGCACCGTCACCCGCTGCGCGCCCTGGACGAGCACGCGGAGCGTGCTGTCGGGCAGCCGCACCATGCGGGCGACCGTCCCGAGCACCCCGACGGTGTGCAGCTGCTCGGGTCCGGGTGCCTCCACCTCGGGGTCGCGCCCCGTGAGCAGGACGATCGAGCGGTCGCCGCGCAGGACGTCGTTGACGAGCTCGATGCTGCGCTGCTGGCCGATGTTCAGCGGAACCACGAGCTCGGGGAACGCGACCGAGTCGCGCAGCGGGAGCACGCCGACCGGCGCAGGGAGGCTCAGGGAGCCCTCCACCTCGGTCTCTCGGGAACCGTCGGCGGGCACGCCGACCTCGATCATGGCGACTCGCCGACCTCGATCTGGACAGCCGCGGGACGGGTCTGGCGTTGGACGAGCGGCAGCTCGACGTGGAGCATGCCGTCGTCGTAGCGGGCGGTCGCGCGGTCGGCGTGGACGTCGGCGCCGAGCTCGATCGTGCGCCGAAAGGCGCCGCGCTCGATCTCGATCTGCTGATAGACCTCACCCTGGGCCGAGGCGGGGGCGCGGCGGCCGGCGAGGGTCAGCTTGCGCCCCTCGATCTGCAGGGCGATCTCATCGGCCTCCACGCCGGCCAGCTCGGCGGTGACGATCACGCGCGGGGGGTCCGGCGCGTAGGCGACGTCGACGGCCGGCCATTGACCCGTCCGCCGGCGCGAGAGACCGCCGCGGTCGAACACGTCGCCGAACAACTCGTCCATCTCCTGCCGCATCCGGTCGAAGTTCGCAAACAGCTCGCGTTCAGACATATCGAGGACAAGGGTATGACGGGCGGGCGATCAGGTCCAGCGCCGTCGCGGCCGGTGATCCGATCGACGGCGCACCGCGTAGGGACGAGCGACAGCAACTTCGAACCAGGAGTACGACATGTTTGACGCTCAACAGGGAGTGAACCGGGGTCAGTTCCTTCGCAACGGCGCCAAGGGCGGGCTCGTCCTGGCCACCAGCGGCGGCATCCTCGCGTCGGCGACCGGCGTGGCATTCGCCTCCTCCGGCCTGACCAAGACCGACATCACGATCCTGCAGACCGGCTACATCGCCGAGAGCCTGGCGGTCGAGGTCTACTCGACGATCATCGCCAACTTCAAGAAGTTCAAGGGCCTGCAGAACATCGACTACTTCCAGCACGCGCTGACCAACGAGAAGGATCACAAGGCGGCGTGGGCCAAGGCGCTCGGCTCCAAGAACACCCCGACGGGCTTCAAGCTGCACATCCCGGCGGCCGCTGTGGCCAGCACGCACGCGCTGCTCGGAACGGGCGTCGCGCTGGAGACGGCGTTCGTCGAGACCTATCTCGGCGCCGTCGAGGCGTTCAGCTCGACCGCTCTCAAGGAGGCCGCAGCCGCGGTCGCGGCCAACGAGGCCACGCACTTCAGCTTCTTCGATGCGGCCTACGGTGGCCACGCGGTCCTGCCCTCGTTCCCGGGCACGATCACCGCAGCTCAGGCGGCATCGACGCTGACCGCGGACGGCTTCATCAGCTAGGGAGCATCCGCGTGAGGTGACGCGGAGAGTGACTGACCAGGCGCGGGCCGGAGGGTCATGGTGACCGTCCGGCGCGCGTCGGCGTCACAGCTCGTAGACGACGCCCTCGCGGGCGAGTTCGACCGGACCGCCGTAGCTCTCGGCGGCCTCGGCGCGCGCCCATTCGGGATCGAGCTCGTCGGAGAAGTGGGTGAGCACGAGCCGCCGGGCACGGGCCTCGTATGCATGCTCGCCGGCCTCGCGAGGGGTGAGGTGTCCGCGCAGTCCGTCGCGCTCGGGCCGCGGCAGCGTCGCCTCGATCAGCAGCACGTCGGTGTCGGCGGCGAACTCGACGAGCTCCCGATTCGGGCCGCAGTCGGCGCTGTAGGTGAAGCGCGAGCCGCCGGTGGACAGCTCGACGGCATAGGTATCGGTGAAGTGCGGGACCGAGCACAGGCGCACCGCGAATGGACCGATGTCGAAGCCGTCATCGCCGGTGTACTCCCGCATCGCGAACGCCTTCTCGATCAGGTCGCCCGGCCCCCAGCAGGCGACGATCGTGCGCAGCTTCTCGGTTGCACCGGCCGGCACGTACAGGTCCGGCCGCGCCGGGGTGTCGGTGCCCGGCCACGGGCCGACGGGGACCGGCTGCTGACGCGGCGCATAGCTGAGGGCGTAGCTGTAGGGGACGAGATCGAGGAAGTGGTCGGCGTGCAGATGGCTGATCAGCACCGCATCCACGTCGACGTAGTCGCAGACGCGCCGGAGCTTGGAGAAGACGCCGTTGCCGCAGTCCAGCAGGAGCGTGAAGGCTCCCTCCTGAACGAGGTATCCACTGCATGCCCCGGAGGCGTCCTGCCATGCAGGTGACTTGCCCAGCACGGTGACCCGCACCCTGCTCCTCTCAGTCGCGCCGGTCACACTGTAGTGCGCGCGCGGGCGCCATGCCGCCGCCGCTGCCGACGATCGTCACGATCGAGCGCCGGCGGGGCGTGCGGTCAGCGACGGTCGCCGTCGCCGTCACCGTGGCGAGACGGATCCATGATCCATCCCATCAGCACGGCGAACAGCACGAAGGCGACGAATCCACCGAAGAGCGGCCAGTACATGGCCGTAAACATATACGAGCGGGGCGGACGGAGCGCCTCATACGTGGAGCGCGACCTGCTCGTTGGGTGACGGGAACGCCCAGGCGACGTGCTCGCGACGCTCCTGGCGGAAGACGAAGCGCATCTGGCGGGGCGGGCGAAGGCCGTCCGGATGCGACGGGCGGAAGGTCGCGCAGGGCCCGGCATCGTGGACCGCGCAGAGCAGATTCTGATGAAAGAAACAGGTGTCGCAACTTGCCTTTGCCGCTGAGGTCCGACCGTTCGCCATACGTGACCCAACTCCTTCGTCCTCGATGCTCAACCGATGCCAGGCGGGCATCAAAGCGGATTCCGCCCGGAGCCACAATGACCAATCCCGGAAAACGCAGGACTTTCCGCCATCACGGGATTACCTGCAAACAGCGGGCTTTTTCCACACCTCGCCTGCCCGCGCCCGCTATTTCGTAGCTTTCGTGCAGACGAATGCGACCGGCCGAGAGCAGCCATCGACGATGAACATCCTCGTGACCGGGATCACCGGCTACGTCGGCTCGCTCGTCGCCCCGCGCCTCGTCGCCGACGGCCACCGGGTGCGTGGCTTCGCGCGGCGCCCGCCACCGGCCGCCGGCGCGATCGAGATCGTCCGGGGCGATGCCCTGACCGGCGCCGGCCTCGATCAGGCGCTCCGGGGCATCGACGTCGCCTACTTCCTGATCCATTCGATGGAGCCGTCGACGCACGATGGCTTCCCGGGGCGTGAGCGCGTCGCCGCGGAGCGCTTCGCCCAGGCCGCGACGGCCGCCGGCGTGCACCGGATCGTGTACCTCGGCGGGCTGGCCCCGCCGGTCGCCGCCGGGAGCCCGCTCTCACCGCATCTCGCCAGCCGCCTCGCCGTCGAACGCATCCTGATGGACCACGTGCCTGGCTCGGTGGCCTTCCGCGCGTCGATCGTCATCGGCGCCCGCTCGCGATCCTTTCGCTTCCTCGTCCGCCTGGTGGAGCGTCTGCCGATCCTCGCGCTGCCGGCCTGGCAGGGCAACCGGACACGGCCGATCGACGAGCGCGACGTGGTCGAGCTCCTGGCGCGAGCGGCGACGAGCGCCGACGTCGCCGGGGAGACGCTGGACGTCGGCGGTCGTGACGTCGTCACCTATGGCGAGCTGGTGGAGCGGATCGCCGACCGGATGCTCGTCGCCCGCCCGGCGGTGCGTCTGCGAAGGCTGACCGTGACTCCGATCGCCAGCCGCATCGCCGCGGTTCTCGCCGGGGAGGAGCACGAATTGATCGGTCCGCTGATGGAGAGCCTCGACACTGACCTGCTTCCGGCCGACGACCGGGCGACTCAGTTAATCCCGGTCAGGCTCCACGCGCTGGATGCCGCGATCGACCACGCGCTGCGCGAGTGGGAAGCGGGCGAGACGCTTGCCGCTCGCTGACGCCAGGCGTTCGCCCGCGCACCGGAGATCGTTACTGTGGTGGTCGCAGCGATGAGCACCGTACAGGCGAAAATCGAGATCGCCGCGCCGATCGAGCGCGTGTGGGAGACCATCATGGATCCCGAGCGGCTCGGCGACTGGGTGACGATTCATAAGTCGATTCACAACGTGTCGGACACCCCGCTGCGCAGGGGAACGACGATGGAGCAGGCGCTCAGCGTCAGGGGAATCACGTTCCACGTGCATTGGACGGTGATGGCGCTCCGCGCGCCGCATCGCGCGGAATGGGAGGGCGGCGGACCGGCGCACTCCACGGCGATCATCAGATACGAGCTGACCAGCCTCGGCGAGGATCGCACCAGCTTTCAGTACACGAACGAGTTTCATCCCCCCGGCGGCAGGCTCGGCAACGTCGCCGGCCGGTTTATCGTCGGCGCCACCTCCGAGCGAGAGGCCCAACACTCACTCGCGCTCCTCAAGGACCTCCTCGAACGCAATTAGCGCCGCGCAAGTGTGCTGGCAGGCCGTACCGCGTCAGTCACACGATGTATCGTCTACGCGGAGGCAGGGTCTCAACACATCACGGAGGTGGCAAACGTTGGCCGATTTCGTTGACAGTACCGTGAAGGACATCGACAGCCGGCTGGCCGAGCTCAAGGTCGAGGTGACCAAGCTCGAGGCCGCGCGCGCCGCGCTCATCGGGGGCGCTCGACGGGCTGGGCGCTCGGCGAGCGCGAACGGCTCGACGAGCGCGGCTCCCCGCCGCGCCGCCCGCCGAGCGGGTCGCCCGCGCGGTCGCCGCGACGGGGGCACGCGCGCCAGCCAGGCGCTTGCTCTCGTGCAGGAGAAGCCCGGGATCACGATCCCCGAGATCGCCAAGCAGCTCGACATCGAGCCGAATTACCTCTACCGGGTGATGCCCAAGCTCGTCGAGGACGGGCAGGTCAAGCGCGAGGGCGCGGGCTGGCATCCAGCCGGCTGAGTGGACGCCCCGTGGCACGGGCGCTCATCACCAGGCGGCGCACGCCAGGGCGCATCCGCGCACTGGCGCCGGCGACATCTCAGTGCTGACGCCGCCGTGATCGATCGGAGATCACGGCGGCGTTCGCATCTTCTCTATCGCTCAGGCCGACACCGGCGACGGCCGGCGGTCGTCGCGGTCAGATGAGACCGAGCTGCTTGACGGCCTCGCGCTCCTCGGCCAGCTCCTTGACACTGGCCTCGATGCGCGTCGTGGAGAACTCGTCGAGCTCCAGACCCTCGACGATCGTGTACTCACCACCCGAGCAGGTGCACGGATGGCCGCAGAACACGCCCTCCTCGATGCCATAGGAGCCGTTGGAGGGGATCGCCATCGACACCCAGTCACCGCTCGGGGTTCCGAGCACCCAGTCATGGATATGGTCGACGGCGGCGTTGGCCGCCGACGCCGCGCTCGACGCGCCGCGCGCCTCGATGATCGCCGCGCCGCGCTTCTGGACGGTCGGGATGAAATCGTTCTCGATCCAGCCCTGATCCCCGATCGCCACGTCCGCGGCGCCGCCCTTGACCTTGGCGTGGAACACGTCCGGATACTGCGTCGCGGAATGGTTGCCCCAGATCGTCATGTTCGTCACCTCGCTGATCTGGGCGCCGGTCTTGGCGGCGACCTGCGCGATGGCCCGGTTGTGATCAAGGCGCATCATCGCCGTGAAGCGCTCACGCGGGATGTCCGGGGCGTTGCTCTGGGCGATCAGGCAGTTCGTGTTGGCCGGGTTGCCGACGACGAGCACCTTGAGATCGGGGGCGGCATGGGCGTTGAGAGCCTGACCCTGGGGCTTGAAGATCCCCCCGTTGGCCTCGAGCAGATCACCGCGCTCCATCCCCTTCGTGCGGGGGCGGGCGCCGACGAGGATCGCGACGTTGACGCCGTCGAATGCGCGGTTGGGATCGTCGTGGATGTCGACGCCGCTCAGCAGCGGGAACGCGCAGTCGTCGAGCTCCATCGCGGTGCCCTCCGCCGCCTTGACGGCGGCCGGGATCTCCAGCAACGAGAGATGGACCGGCGTGTCAGGACCGAGCAGCTGGCCGCTGGCGATCCGGAACAGGATCGCGTAGCCGATCTGCCCCGCCGCCCCGGTGACCGCCACGCGTACAGGGGTGTTGCTCATGATGACTCACTTTCTTGTCGCTTGCATCAGGAAGCCGTCAGACCTCGAGGTTCAGCCCGTAAACGTCGCCGAGCTTAGCCTTCAGGTAGCCGGCGAACGGCCCCACCGACATCGGGCCGCCGGCCTCTCGTGTCAGCAGCTCGTTGGTGGTGAATTTGGAGCCGTGGCAGTGAACGCGCCGGCCGAGCCACTCGCGCAGGGTCCCGAGCTGACCCTCGGCGAGCTGCGCCTCGAGGTCGGGGATCTGGATGTGCGCGCGCTCCCACAACTGACCGGCGATCAGGTTCCCGAGCGCATAGGTGGGGAAGTAGCCGATCAGACCGGCCGCCCAGTGGACGTCCTGGAGCACCCCGGAGGCGTTGTCGGGAACAGAGATCCCGAAGAACTCCTCAAACCGCGCGTTCCAGGCCGCGGGCAGCTCGGCGACGGTCAGCGAGCCGTCGATCAGGGCCTGCTCGAGCTCGGTCCGCAGGACGATGTGCAGGGCGTACGTCGCCTCGTCGGCTTCGACGCGGATATAGGTCGGCTTGACGCGATTGACCGCGCGGTACAGCGCCGCGGCGTCGAGGCCGGACAGGTCTCCCCCGGCCAGCGTCGCGATCCGGGGCGCCAGCACGCCGCAGAAGGCGCGCCCGCGCCCGACCATGTTCTCCCACAGCCGGCTCTGGGACTCGTGCATCCCGAGTGACTCCGCGCTGCCCAACGGCGAGCGCAGGAGACGGGCCGGGATCCCGGCCTCGTAGAGACCATGGCCGCACTCGTGCATCGCCCCGTACAGACCGGTGGCAAAGAAACGCTCATCCCAGCGAGTGGTGATCCGCACGTCACCACCGCCGATGCGGGTGGCGAAGGGGTGAATCGTGTCATCGAGCCGCCAGCCGTCATCGTCGAAGCCCATCAGCGCGACGACCTCGCGGACGAGCGCGCGCTGGCCCTCCACCGGGAACCGGGCATACAGCGGGCTCTCGTCGACCTCGCCGGCGTTGGCCGCGCACGCCGCGATCAGCGGCACGAGCTCAGCCTTGAGCTGATCGAACAGCTCGCCGAGCGCCACCGACGACATGCGCGGCTCGTAGTCGTCGAGCAGCACGTCGTAGGCGGCAGCGAAGCCGTCGTGTCCGACGTGACAGTCGACGTAGCGGCGGGCGAGCTCGAAGTTGCGCTCCAGATACGGCGCGAAGGTCTCGAAGTCGGACTCGGCGCGGGCGGTGATCCACGCCTCCTGCCCGATCGATGCCGCGCGCGCCATCTCCTGCGCCAGTTCGGTCGGGACGCGGCGCGCCTTGTCCCACTGACGGCGCACAAGCGCGATCAGCCGAGCGTCGTCGCTGTCAGGATCGGTGCCGTTCAGACCGGACGCGGCGGCGTCGAGCAGCCGCCCGGTCTGGTCATCGACGAACATCTCGTGGCTGATGCCGGCAAGCGTCCCCAGCGACTCGGCGCGAGCGGTCGCGCCGCGCGGGGGCATCATCGTCTGCTGATCCCAGTGGGCCAGCGACGCGGCGTGTCCGATATCCGACAGCTGGGCCATCCGCTGCTTGAGCTCGACTACAGGCTCACTCATGGGCTGCTCCTAATCTCCGTGGCCGACTCGGCCTATGCCACCATTGCAGCATGTTCCGCCGTTCCGGCTCCATCAAGCTCGTCAACCTGTTCGGTTTTCGGATCGGCGCGGACATCAGCTGGTTCATCGTCCTGTTCCTGCTCATCTACGTGCTCTCGGGACCGTTCCGCCAGGAACTGCACAGCTCCGACCTGATCGCGTATATGACGACCGTGATCAGCGTGCTGCTGCTGTTCGCCTCGCTGGTCGCCCATGAGCTTGGTCATGCGCTCGTCGCGAGACGGCGGGGCATCGAGGTGAAGCGAATCGATCTCTTCCTGTTCGGTGGGCTGACTCAGATGAGCCGCGACGCGGCGACACCGGGAGAGGATTTCCAGATCTCGGTTGCGGGCCCCCTCGCGACGCTCGCGGTGATCCTAGTGTGTCTGGGCGCCGACGTAGCGCTCGTGGGCAGCCATCGCCTCTGGCATGCGATCGTGCTCGACTCCGACATCCGCATCACCCCGGTGCTGCTGTCACTGAGCTGGCTGCTGCCGATGAACGTCGTGCTGCTCGTGTTCAACCTGGTACCCGCCTTCCCGCTCGACGGCGGCCGCATCGCGCGGTCGATCGTGTGGCGGGTGACCGGCGACAAGCGCCGCGGGACGGTGGCGGCGGCGTATATGGGACAGGGCTTCGCGGTGCTGCTCGGGGCGCTCGGACTGTGGATGCTCGTCTCGCTGGGCAGCTTCGGCGGCCTGTGGTTACTCGCGCTCGCCTATCTCCTGTGGCAATCGGCGCGGGCGGCCCAGACGAAATCCGCGCTTGACGAGCGGATCGAGGGCGTCCGCGTCGCGGACATCATGGACTCCCATCCGGTGGCCCTTCCGGCCGCCACCCCGCTCGCCCTGGCCCTGGACGAGTATTTCCTGCGCTATCGCTGGGCGTGGTTCCCGGTGATCGACGAGTCCGGTCACTTCACCGGGATCGCCCGGGAGGAGCGGGTGCAGGCGTCGCTGGACGCCGGCGAGGGCTGGCTGACGATCGGCTCGGTGCTCGAGAGCGACGGGGTCGCCCGGTGGCGCGTGCGGGAGGACCGGCCGATCACCGAGCTCCTGAGCTCGGACGGACTGCGGGCGCTCGGCGCGCTGATGGCCGTCGACGCCGAGGGGATGCTGTGCGGTGTGGTGACCGTCGAGCAGCTGCGCCGGGCGCTGCAGTCGGCGTTCGGCAGCGTCCGAGCCTGACCCCGGGGCGAGGCCCAGGAGCTGCAGTCGGCGTTCGGCAGCGTCCGGGCCTGACCCCCGGGCGAGGCAGGGCCGTCACCGGCCCGCGCCGGTCGCGGCCGCCGGCGCAACCGAGGGCCTGGGGGTGGACTACGGATCGCGACCGGGAAACGAGCGGTCTCGGCAAATCCGAGCGCGAGCAGGGTATTAACGGTCGCCAGGGGCGGGCGTGGGCCCCCGGAAGGGCGCGGGCCCCCGCTCATTTATATTGCTGGATGTGCCTTCTCATGACGTAGTGATCATCGGCGCCGGACTCGCTGGTCAGCGGGCGGCGCTCGCGGCGGCTCAGGCCGGCGCCACCGTAGCCATCATCTCCAAGGTTCATCCGGTTCGATCGCACTCCGTCGCCGCCGCCGGCGGCATCAACGCGGCCCTCAATCCCGAGGATTCCTGGGAATCCCACGCCTACGACACCGTCAAGGGCTCGGATTACCTGGGTGACCAGGATGCGATCGAAGTCATGTGCCGCGAGGCGCCCGACGAGATTCTCTGGCTCGAACATGCCGGTGTCACCTTCCATCGCAACGACACCGGGCACCTCGGAACCCGGGCCTTCGGCGGCGCCTCGGCGGCCCGCACCTATTACGTCGCCGACATCACCGGCCACGCCATCCTCCACGTTCTCTACGAGCAGCTGATGAAGCATTCGGCGACCGTCGACCGTTACGAGGAGTGGTTCACCACCGACCTGCTCCAGGACGACGAGGGCCGCTGCATCGGCTGCATCTGCCGCAATCTCCGCGACGGCACGCTCGAGGTGTTCAACGCCAAGTCGGTCATCCTGGCCAGCGGCGGTGCCGGCCAGGCCTACAAGCCGACGACCAACGGGCTGATCGTCACCGGCGACGGCATCGCCCAGGCGTATCGGATCGGCGCCCGGCTGATGGACATGGAGATGATCCAGTACCACCCGACGACGCTCGCCGGGAACGGGCTGCTGATCACCGAGGGCGCCCGCGGGGAGGGCGCCTGGCTGCTCAACGCCAAGGGCGAGCGCTTCATGGAGACCTACGCGCCCAACAAGCTCGAGCTCGCCTCTCGCGACGTCGTCTCCCGCGCCGAGCAGACCGAGATCAACGAGGGCCGCGGATTCCCGGACGGCACCGTCGCGCTCGACATCACCAAGGTGCCCAAGCGGCGCACGCTGGAGGCGCTGCGCGAGATCGTCAACATCGGCCGCGACTTCGCCGGCGTCGACATCACCAGCGAGCCGATCCACATCCACCCCGGTCAGCACTACATCATGGGCGGGGTCAAGACCGACGTCGACGGCCAGACGACGATCCCCGGCCTGTATGCCGCCGGCGAGGTGGCCTGCGTCTCGGTGCACGGCGGCAATCGCCTCGGCGCCAACTCCCTGCTCGACACGCTCATCTTCGGGCGGCGGTCCGGCGAGCACGCCGCCAAGGTCGGCGCGCAGATGTCGATGCCGACCACGCCCGCGGCCCGGATCACCGACACCGAGAAGGAGATCCAGTCGATCATCGACCGTCCCCAGGGCAACGGCCGGAGGGTGTCGGCGATCAAGGACGAGCTCGGCGAGACGATGAACAAGTACTGCGCGGTGTTCCGCGAGGCCGACGGCCTCGCACAGGCCCACGAGGTCGTCCGCCGGCTCAAGGAGGAGGCGCCGAAGGCGGCGATCGACGACCACGGCACCGTCTTCAACCAGGACGTGATCGGAGCGATCGAGCTCGGCTACATGCTCGACTGCGCGGAGGCGATCGTCGTCGCCGCTCAGGAGCGCAAGGAGTCCCGCGGGGCCCAGTACCGGACCGATTTCCCCGAGCGCAACGACGGCGAGTGGCTCAAGCACGTCGACGTCAGCGTCAACGGCGGCGATGTGCCCAAGGTCAGCTATTCCCCGGTGACCATCACCAAGTGGGAGCCCCAGGAAAGGACCTACTAGCGTGCCCGAGTATCTGCTGAAGATCCGCCGCTTCGATCCCAAGTCGGGAGCCGCGGCCTATTGGGACGAGCATTCGGTCGATCTCGGCGGGCGTAGCTCCGTCCTCGACGCGATCCTCAAGGTTCGCGACGAGGTCGACGGCTCGGTCGGCATCCGCTGTTCCTGCCAGCAGGCGATCTGCGGCTCGTGCGGCGTGCGCATGAACGGCAAGCCCGGCCTGGCCTGCAACACCCATCTCGAGGATGCGGCCGCCCGGCATCACGGCACCGGCTGGAACCCGCCCGAGGGTGGGGAGCCGCAGGTCATCGAGGTGGAGCCGATGGGCAACATGCCGGTCATCCGTGACCTGATCGTCGACATGGACGCGGTGCACTGGAAGAAGATCCAGCGGGTCACCCCGTATCTGATCAACAAGCAGCCGGTTCCCGAGCGCGAGTACATCGTGCCGCACGAGAACATGGTCGACATCACCCAGACGATGGCCTGCATCCAGTGTGGAGCCTGCGTCTCGGACTGCCTCTCGATGGAGATCGATCCGCTGTTCATCGGTCCGGCGGCGCTCGCCAAGGCGTATCGCTTCGCGGGTGACCCCCGGGATGCCGAGCACAAGGAGCGGTTGACCGACCTGTCAGACGATCCGCACGGGATCTATGACTGCACGCACTGCTTCAACTGCATCGACGCCTGCCCGAAGGAGGTGGCGCCGATGAGCCAGATCATGCGTCTGCGCCGCAAGGCGGGCTCCGATCATCACATCGTCGACCCCAACAACGGCCATCGCCATGAGGACGCGTTCGTCACGCTCGTGCGTGACTACGGCCTGCTCAACGAGGCGGAGCTGCTGCCGCGCAGCTATGGCGGCAACTCGTGGTTCGGGAAGTTCCACCCGGCCGCGGGCAAGGAGCTGCTGTCGTCGCTGGGCACCGTCGTGACCGGCGTCATGCGCGGCAAGATGACCCCCAAGGTGGCGCTGCTCGGGCACAAGCTCTCCAAGCCTGACCTGGTGGCGCTCAAGCAGCTGTACGAGAAGATCGAGGGCCGCCCGCAGCGGGTCGAGCTCAACCTCTATGTGAGTGGAGTGGAGGACGAGCCGGAGGGAGAGGTACCCGTGACCGCCTCGACGGAAAGCGAGAATTCATGAAGGTCGCCTACTGGCCGGGATGCGTGAGCCGCGGGTTCACGCCGGAGCTGCACGGCTCGATGGCCAAGGTCGCGCCGCTCCTGGATCTGGAGCTGATCGAACTCGACCGCGCCTGCTGCACCGGCGCGGGCGTGATCGCCGAGCACAACCAGGAGCTCGCCGACACCCTCAACGCCCGCACGTTCGCGCTCGCCCAGCAGACGCAGGGGGCGATGATGATGAACATCTGCTCCACCTGTCAGGGCGCACAGTCCGAGTGCCAGGAGCGTCTCGACGCCAACACCGAGTATCGCCAGCACATCAACCAGAATCTGGCCGACGAGGGTCTGACCTACGAGAAGGGCTTGACCAACAAGAACTTCCTGTGGATGCTCGTCGAGGAGATCGGGCTCGACACGCTGACGTCCAAGGTCCGCCGGCCGCTCACCGATCTGAAGGTCGGCCCGTTCTACGGGTGCTACATCGTGCGCCCGGTGGAGCGGCTGCACATCAACTCAGAGCATCCGCGGGACCGCTACATGCAGATGGTGATCGAGGCGCTCGGCGGGACCGTGATCGACTATGCCGGCGTCTACAAGTGCTGCGGCTTTCCGATCATCACGATGAACAAGCAGGCGTCGCTGAAGATGGCGGGACGCCACATCGGCGATGCGATCGACGCCGACGCCGACTGTCTCGTCGTCCCCTGTCCCCTCTGCCATCTCAACCTGGACCTCCAGCAGCCCGGGGCGGCCAAGGTCGCGGGCCGTGAGCTCGGCCTGCCGGTGCTGCATCTCCCCCAGCTCGTCGGTCTGGCCCTCGGGCTGAGCCCGAAGGAGCTCGGGATGAGCAAGCACGTCGTCAAGCCGACGTCGGTCATCAACTGGTCGGCGACGGTCGTCGCCGGCGCCCCGGCCTGAGCCGCCGGTCGTGGTGCGGGCGCCTCGTCGATGGGGCGCCCGCCCGTCAGTACATCACGAGTCCCCCATTGACGTTCATGTCCTCGCCGGTGATCGAGGCGGCAGCCGCCGAGGCCAGGAAGACGGCGCAGTTGGCGACGTCCTGAGGCGGGGTGAGCCGCGCCAGGGCGGCGGGCGACACCATCCGCTCGCGGACCTCCTCGGTGGTGATGGCAAGCGCCCGGGCCTGGGCCTCGATCACCCGCTCGATCCGCGGACCGGCGACGAAGCCGGGCGAGATGAGTTTGACCCGGATCCCGAACGGCCCGGTCTCCCAGGCCAGCGTGCGGACGAGCCCGACCAGGCCGAGCTTGCTCGTCGTGTACGGGGTGGCCGACGCAGCGGATCGTCTCGGTCAGCAGCGGCGCCGTCGCCGCGACGAGCTCCGAGCGCTCGAGCGCCGCCTGGCGGGTGCGCGCGCCGATCGCCAGCTAGCCGTCGTCGAGGCGGATGTAGTCGAGCTCATCGACGCGGTTGATGTCGACCAGCCGGCCCGGGTGGGCCAGGCGGAAGTTCATCATCGGGACGAGGCTCTGGCCACCGGCCAGCACGCGCGCGTCGTCTGGGCTCTCGGCGAGCATCGCCACCGCCTCGGCGGTGGTGCTCGGGCGACGGTAGTCGAAGGGCGCGGGCTTCACAGCGCTCTGTGGCGAGCGGGCCAGCATGAGCGCGCGATCGCCGGTTTTGCCCAACGGGGGCGGCTGGTGCTCTCAGACGATCACCAGCACGCGGAGGACCGCGCGCTGGACGCCGCGCAGGCTGACCGCCACGCCGGCTGGCGCACGCTGGTGGTGGCCCAGACCAGCAACGAGCATCTCGATGCGCTCAACGCCCGCGCGCAAGCGATCCGCGCGCAAGCCGGCGAGCTCTCAGAGCACGAAGTGCCGCTGGCCGGCCGCCCCTACGGCTTGCGGGCGGGTGATGAGGTTCAGATCCGCCATCCCGTCGCTCACCCCCAACTGGGACGCGTCAGCAACGGCAGCACCGCCCACATCCTCGACGTTGACCCCGACGGTACCCACGCGACCCTGGCATTCAGCGACGGTCGCCACGGCGTGTTTGACCGCGAGCTGCTCGACGCGGCGCAGACCCGGCTGGCCTATGTGCAGCACCCGTTCCCCGCCCAGGGCACGACCGTCGAGCGCTGCCATGTGATCTGTGCAGAGCACGCCACCAGCGAAGGGTCCTATGTGGCGGTCACCCGCGCCCGCCAGCACACCGATATCTACGCCGGCCGAGACCGCCTCGACCTCGATCCCGACCACGACCGCGACCCGGTGACGACGGCGGTCGCGCAGCGGATGGGCGCCACCGAACCCGAAATGCCGTCGATCGCCATCGCGCTCGCCCACGAACAGCACATCGCCGACGAGCACGCCCAGGACAGCCCGCCGATCCGACCCCCAGACGCCGGCACGATCACCCCGCCCGGTGGTGAGCGCGACGAGCTCGCACAGCTGCGAGCCGACCGCGACCGGCTGCGCGCCGTCCTAGACAGCTATCCGACCGACCGCGCCCGCGAGATCCAGCGCCTCCAGAGCGCCGCGGCGGGTGAACGCGACCGACCGCTGAGGACGCCTGGCGCGCCGAGCACTGGCAGGGCGTCTATCACGACCTCGGGATCCTCGCCCGCCGCAGCCCCGACGGTCGCCACGCCCGCGAACGCGCCAACCGGTTCGCCGCCCACGCCGCTCAGCAGCATCAGCACGCCGATCAGCTCGAGCAGCACGCCCGGATGCTCGCCGACAGCCCCGACGGGCCGCCGGCGTGGGAGCGCGCGCATCCCGCCATCCGCCAGCAGCTCTATGCGGCCGAGACCGCGCTCGCTGCCGCTGTTGACCGACACGCCCGGGAGCGCTCCACACCCGCCACCGGGATGCCGCAGCGCTTTGACCGCCACGCCGCCCGCCAGCAGCTGGCGTGGCTGCGCTCAGAACGCGACCAGCTCCAAGCACAACTGCGCAGCTATCCCCATCAGCTCGCGCGCGCCGCCCAACTCGCCGACCAACAAGCCGCACAGGCCGACCGAGACGCCCACACCGCTGATCAACGCGCCCGCCACGCCCAACGCGAGTATGAGGAGATGGGATGGCTCGCGCGCCACAGCCAGCCCGGCAGCACCACCCAAGCGCGAGCGGACACCTTCCAGGAGCAGGCCCAGCATCACCAGCAGCATGCTGACCTCCAGCGCCAGGCCGCTGATCAGGCGCGCGCGCAGCCCGGCGGGCCCGCCGACTGGGACCGCCAGCATCCCGGCGTCCGCGACCGCCTCGCCATCTACGAGCACGCCCTCGAGCACGCCACCCTCCACCACGCCCAACAGGCGATCGCGATCCGCGCCCAACGCGACCCCATCACCCGCGTGCTCGGCCCCCGCCCCCAACACCCCGACCGCCGCACCATCTGGAACCAGGCCGAGGAGGCGATCAGCGCCTACCGCCTCGCCCACAACATCACCAGCCACACCAGCCTGCTCGGCCCCGAACCCGACCGCGGCTCCACCCGCGGCAGGGAACAGCACGCCGACTGGGAACACGCCACCCAACTCACCCTGCACGCCCGCCAGCAGCTCGGGATCGACGCCCGCCAACGTCCCGGCCCGATCGCCGAACAAGCCCGTCACATCCCCCATCTCACCCCACCCGGGCCCGACCACGGCCGAGGACTCGGACGCTAACCCACGCGGTGGACCGGGTCGCGTTCCCCGAGGGGACGTTCGTCGGGCCAGCCGTTGACGTTTTGACGGTAAGAAGGCATCATGGGGGGATGGCGAGGAAGAAGACGACGATCTATCTGGAGCCCGATCTGCTCACCGCGACGAAGGCGCTGGCGGCGAGCTCGGGCCGGCGGGAGTACGAGGTCGTCGAGGACGCGTTGCGGGCCTACATGCGCTCCGATGAGGCCGGGCAGGCCCGCCAGGAGCTCAAGGATCTCCTCGATCGCGTTGCTGAGCGCTCCACGCTCAGCGACGAGGAGTCGATGAAGCTCGCCTACGACGAGCTCCACGCCGCCCGCACCGGCCAATAGGCCCGCCTCGAGCTGTGCGGGTCGTGCTCGATGCCGGGGTGCTGATCGCCGCGGCGATCGCTCCCCGCGGGGTCTGCGGGCAGCTGCTCGACGCCGTCCGCCAGGAGCGGGTCCAGATCATCATCTCGCCGCAGCTGCTTGCCGAGCTCGAGCTCGTGCTCGCACGCGGGAAGTTCCGTCGCTGGCTGACCGAACCCGAAGCCCGCCGCGTCGCCGGCGCGATCGCGCGCCTGGCCGAACTGCACCCGGACCCACCGCCCCTGCCCGGGCTGACGCCTGATCCCAAGGACGACTACCTCGTCGCCCTGGCGCGCTCCGCTGCCGCGGACTACCTGATCTCCGGCGATCAGCACCTCACCGGACTCACCGATCCCAAGCCGCCGGTCCTGACGCCACGCCAACTGCTTGACCAGCTCAGCGGGCCGTAGCTCCGGGGCTAGCCCGGGTAGGCGATCTTGACCGTCGTGCCGCTCGCGGATCGCCAGGTGATGGTCGCCGGGAAGATGTCGCCGGGCTCGCGCTTGAGGCTCCATACGGCGATGTTGTTGATGACCTGTGCGGTGATCGTGATTGGCGGCCAGTGCTGATGGAAACTGGTCTTGGGGCCCTCGGCTGGGTAGTGCGCGGTCACGGTGGCGACGCCGTCCGGGACCAGGTAGCTCCACAGCGACCCTTGGCTGCCGGTGCCGGAGCTCATCAGAGCACCGTCGGCCTGGGCGTAGAGGAAGGGCACGCAGCCTGCTCCGCCGCCCCCGATCGTGCAGATGCTCTCGGGATGGCGATGGATGTACTGCTTGTCGAGCAGCTCATCGTCGGCGAGCTGCAGCGCGCGGCCACGCTCGGCTTGTGGGAGCTTGGCCACCTGCGCGGTCAGCGCCTTGGTCTCGAGCTTTTGGCAACGGGCTGAGAGGAGCGGCGCTGAGGCGCCGTGCGAAATGACCGCCAGCTCAAACGTGGAGCCGTCGCGCCGCTGCGCTACCCGGATGTATTTCGCGTAGATCTCACCCTGACGGAACGGAGGAAGCGGCTGCTGGGGTTGCTGTGCCTGCCGCGATCGGAAGACGCCGAAAGTCGAGAGGATCGTCTGGCTGGGGGTCCCGTTGTTGAGCTTGGTCGACGGGGACGTGGGGAGCGATCGCGTGCGGCCTGGCCGGCATCCCTCGTGACTCGCCACCGACATCTGGGCCTTGTTGAAGGGCACGAGCAGACGCTGGTTGGCGGGCGTGGGCTGCGGCACCGGAGGCAGATCGCTGACCGCATCCGATACCGCCCTGGCCGATAGCTGGCCGGCCGACGGTCCCTGTCGACTACTGGCGGCCGCAACTGCGCCACCGACAACCACGATCGAACAAAGCGCGAGCAGAAGCGGCAGCAAACGACGACGCATCTCGAAAAACAGGCTACTCCTGAAAACCTACTCCTCCAGTTCGGTCGCCCCGGGATTATGCGTCGTTCCAGGAGCCCAATCCGCTGAACGCGACGAAGGCGCTGGCGGCGAGTTCGGGCCGGCGGGAGTACGAGGAGGTCGTTGAGGACGCGTTGCGTGCCTACATGCGAATCAGGTACCGACGAGCATTCTTCACGTCTGCCTCCACGAGTGACGCCGCGGGCCTGAGCCGAACGAGCCGACGGTCGTCGCGCAAGAGGTTAGGGCTAGCAGCGGCCCGCCCGGGCTTATGCGCCGTTCCAGGTGCGGGCTTTCATGGTGTCGATGACGTGGATCGGGGCGACGTCGCGCAGATAGCGGTCGGTGACCGCGAGGGTGCTGTGGCCGAGCGCGTCGCGGATGATGTTGATCGGGGTGTGCTCGCCGGCGAGCTCTGCGGCGTAGGTGTGGCGCAGGCCGTGGGCGTGCACCCGCCGGCTGATCCCGGCCCGGGCGGCGAGACGGGGCAGCAGCCGGCGGATATAGGAGGTGTCGATCTGACCGCCGGCCAGGGTGCAGAAGATCGGCGCGCGCGACCCGGGGGCGAGCGCTTGGCGGCGGTCGATCCAGCGGGCCAGCAGCGCCGTGGTCTGCTCGTCCAGACCGACGGTGCGCGACTGGTCGCCCTTGCCGTGGCGCACGCGGAGGGTGCCGGCGTCCAGATCGACGTCGCGGCGCTGCAGGGCCAGAGAGATCCGCAGCCCGCAGCGCCACAGCACCGCGATCAGCGCCCGGTTGCGGATCCCGGTCGGCGCCCGACTCGAGCACGCCCGGAGCAGCGCGACCACCTCGGCCTCAGACAGCACCTCCGCCGGCCGGCGTTTCGCGGCTGCAGTCACGGTTCTGCCCATTAACGTGACTCTATGAGCGCTGCCGGACAGGTAAACAGCAGAAACGTGACTCAAACGCAAGCCATGCGACAGGGCGACACGACATAGACCCAGCGCGTTTGACAACGGATCAGACCGCCAGTAGGTTGCGCAGCGCACGACCTACTCGACTCGCCGCAGGGGCGATGCTCGCTGAGCCACTGATCAGACGCGGGTGCGCGAAGAACGTTTGACGTTCTCGGCGCCGGCGCCATCACCGGAGGTAGAAATAATGATGTCCAGGATGACTCGCAGGAGCCGATTTGCGGCTCTGGCCGCAGTACCGTTGGCCGCGCTGGCCGTCACCGGCTACGCGCAAGCGGACCCGGCTGGGACGCCGACCAGCGGTCCAACCAGCATCACCATCGGGGGCGCAGCCGACACGGCGACCGGCGCGGCGACCCCGGATACCGTGGATGTTTGCACGGAAGCGGGCGCCATCCTCCGGGACGGCTCGCTCAGCATGGCCGGATTCGGTAGCATCTATGACTGCACCGAGCGCACCGAGGTTCTGTCCGCGGAAATCAAGATTTGGGAGCGCAACAGCAGCGGCGGGTACCTCAAGCTGGCCGATAAGACGTTCGGTGGCGGGCTTGCTCCGTACTCAACTTCGCCGAACGTGACCGCGAGCTGTACCTCCGGACTGAACATTCACGTTGAGTTCATCGGCTCAGCCTCCTCGGCCAGCGGGGTCGGAAGCTGGGACAAGAACACAGACCCGTTGGTCTGCAAGTAGTTGGTCTGATGGAGAGCGCGAGCCACGGTCCTGCACAGGACGGTCTGCGGGTGTGCGAGTCACTGCCCGTGTCCGACGCCCCGGCGCACGTCCGGCGTGCCGCAGAAGGTGTGCTGGCACGGTTTGGCGCGGCGTGGTCGGACGTGAGTGTGGTGGCACGCATCACGGCCCAGCAGCCGCCGGACGCAGAATCGTGGCTCGTCGCCGTCAACTCCGACGTGTTGCTCCCCGGCGCCGTCGTTCATGTCGGAGATGGAGATTGGACTGCGACATCATCAACCCTGGCGTTCGGATCCGATGACACGAAAGCACTGTGCACCGTGCACGTCGCGGAGAGCGCGAGCGTCATCGTGTGAGGCGGTCCGCCGGGGGTTCTGATGTTCTCCGCCGAGGCGCCTCGCCAGTTTGGTCGAGATATAAGCTGAAAAGGCGGTGCTCGAATCCGGTTCCATTTCGCGGCGCCGGGCGGGTAGGTGCAGAACGCCGATCCGGATCCCGATTCGTCTGTGTCAGCCTGGCCCGAGCACTCGGTGTCGCGTTCGAAGTAGCGGGCGAGCTCGGCGGCGAACGCCCGGGCGGTCGGCGGAGCCGGGAGCGCCATCAGATCAGCAGTCTTTTTTGCGGCGAGGTTCAGCGCCGTGTAAAGCTCGGCGAGCTTGCCCGGTCTCAAAGGCGGGTGATCCGCTCGTCAGCAGCGCTTTGGCGACTGGGCCGACGGTGTCGAGGCGTGAGCACAGGACAGGGGATCGCGGCCTGGCGGGTCAAGGGATGCACGTCGGGGTGCTGATCGGCCTCGGGTGCTCGCGGTTCGGAGCCGAATCACTCGGTCGCGCTTGCCGCCTTCGTCCCAAACAGACGCTGCTGGTCGCGCCGGCGACGACACGCGCACGCGGCATCCCCCACCGAGGTGCGCCTCGGACCCGAGGACGGGATTGCCCCGCGAATGCTAGGGGAGCATCGTGCGGGGTGCCGAGCTCAGCGTAGGCGAGCTCGTCGGCGGCCTGGGGGTGGCGGGGGTGTAGGCCTCGACGATCACACGATTGATGTCCCCTCGCGGTCAGCGGCCAGGTAGCCGGCGAGCGCTTGACGGATCAGGTCTGAGCGGTTGCGCCGCGCGACCTATGGCGAGGACTCAGGCTCGTACGGGGTGCGCCGTGCTGTTCGAGGCTAGCCCAGCAGCATGGTGGCGGCGAACCAGGCGGTGCCGTCGGTGACCGTCACGGTCAGGTGCCCTTCCGGCGTGCAGGTGCTGGTGTGCTCAGGGGGCCGCCCGCGGGACGAGGCGCAGATCTCCACCCGCATCGGTGTGAGCGTGGGCGTGAGCGAGGATGTGCCGTCCGGACGCCAGCGTCGCGGTCACTGGGCGGCGCTCTATCGCAACGCACACTATCCGCCGTCAGGACACCTTGAGGCCCCGCCCGCAGGTTCCCTTTGAGCGGGGCCCCTCTTGTTGTGAGCTGTCAGCTACCGCAGGAATCCGCGGCGATGTTGGGCGGAACGCCGGTCCAGGACTTCTCCGGCCCATTTGACCCAGTCCAGGTGATCTCTTCTGGGAGCGGCCCCGATCGTAGGGCGGTCACGGCGATCACGCCGTTGGTGGGCGAGATCGATGTGCGGCTGCCATCGGAGTAGTACATCTCTACGTTTGAGGCGTCGGCCGGCACGATGGCCTGAACCTCGATCTCACTAGACGGCAGGTTCGGATTACAGAGCGTGGTTCCGACCGCGATGAGCCGCTGCGGGGTCGTGCTGGGGTACACGCCGCATCCTGCCATGTCATCGCTTTTTATGCAGAGATACCCGTTGGCTGCGACCAGGTAGATTGACTGCCCGCTCGATGTGACGAGCGCCTGCCTGGTGTTTGCCACGGTCCCACCCAAGCTCATGACCCACTGACTTTGATCAGCGGTGGGTGGAAGGTCTGCAGGTTGCTGCGCGCGCGCGAGCACCGGATAGGCGCTCGCCATTTCCGACATCGCCGTCGTGCTCGGGCTGTGGGCAGTCCGGATCATGGCCTTCGGTGGCCGGGTGCTCGACCCTCCGGCAAGTGCGGTCCCGCCGAGCGCCCCGAGGGCGATGAGGATGAGGACAGCCAAGAGCTGGATGTTCCGTCGGCGTGAGTGGGTTTGAATTCTGCCGAGCATCACTGTGCCTGCCAATACCCTCTCACGTAGTGCGGTTGGGGGGAGTCGTTGCCGACGTGGAAGTAGTTGTTCGTGAAGAGCTCGTCTGTGACCTCCCCGGTATCGGCGTAGTTCTGCTCGCATGAGCTCGCGACGGCGCGGTTGTTGGGCACTTCGACGTATGCACAGACATAGTCGCCATCATTCGGGTAGTAGGTTGCAGCTTCTGCCTCGGAGAAGCTGGTCACGTAATAGCTGACGTACACAGCGCAGTTGGTGTATCCCGGGATATAGCCCTAGTCTTGGCAGAACGTTCCGCTTGCAGCTTGGGCCGCGGGCGCATGGAGCACGACCACGGCCGCGACCGTGGCGAACGACACGCTCCCCGCTGCCAAGCGGGTGAGAATTCGATGCTGAACCCTCCCGAGGGCTGCCGCGCGATCTTTGAATGGGCGTTTCACGAGAACTTTGCCTCCCATTGTTCGTGTACGCGAACGTTGGCCGGTGATATGGCAGGGTCTGACCCACGCGACTGCCGCTAGGACGACGACCGTAATACGATCAATAGAATAGTCATCGTGTCCAGTAGCCGTCAAGCGAATCTCGCGCCGGGCGGGCGAGCTATTGGTGGCATGTCTAGAGATCAAGTCGATAATCGGCCTATATCAATGGACATGCGCAAGATGGCGCGGCGCGTGCCCGGTGGCGATCCCTGGATTGAGGGCGGTCAGTCAAGACCTGATCGGAACGTGGCTGGCACGGGCTGTCGCCGCGCGCCCGCGGTCTAGTAGATCGTGAATGACGTTCCGGTGACGTCGCTGGTGAGGTTGACCTGGGAGCCCGGGCTGATCTTCGGGCCGCATTGGATAGCCCAGCACGCCGAGACCGTCCACTTTCCCGAGCTGTAGGCGCTGCGCAGCGGCCAGTTCCCGTCGGCGGTGCCTGACCCGCCGTAGAACCCCTCGTCGGCATACGGTGGGTCGTTGGTCTTGTAGCAGCCATCGCCGGTGTTGCAGACGCTGTGCTGTGAGATGTCCGCCACCGGACCGCCGGCCGTGACGGAGAGGATGTCCCCGGTCACCGGATCCATCAGGATGGTCTTCGGCTGATCGGAGCTGAGCAGCGCCTGCTCAGCGGGCGTGAGGGTCGCCGTCTGCGCCGGAGTTGGGGTCGACGAGATCGCGACCCCAGATGCGGTTGACGTCGCGGGAAGCAGCACTCCCATGGACAACGCGCAAGCGAGGGTGGCAACGGTGCGCGGCGTGCGATGCATGGAGATGCCTCCCGGTGAGAGCGGGCCAGCCTGGCCTGTGGTCGGCGCGAGCAGCAGTCTGCGACTACTGATCGTCGTAATACGATGATCGTTACAGCGAGTGCCGTAATAGTCAAGCTGGAGCCGAACGCGGCCCGTCTCATACGAGCAGCGTTGTATCGTTCGTGGGACCACGCACCGCGTGGAGCCCCCTTAGGCCCGCGCCTGGCCGGGAGTCCCCCGAGATGCCCGACAAAGAGCCCCTGGCCCCGTCTGACCGGGGCATCCTGATCCTCACAAGCCTCGCCGAGGGCGACAAGCACGGCTACGCCCTGATGAAGGACATCGCCACGTTTGCGGGGATCACGCTGCAGCCCGCCACGCTCTACAGCGCGCTCAGCCGCCTGGAGAGCAGCGGGCTCGTGGAGTCCCTTCCCGCACAGGAGCGCCGCAAGCCCTACCGGATCACCGCCGCCGGCAGCCACGCACTGCAGCGCCACCTCTCGGAGAGCGCCAAAATCGCGCAGCTCGGACTGCAACGACTCGCTTTGAACGGGCGATGAGCCGCCGCGCGATCCGGGCCGCGATCGCGCTCTACCCCCGCCAATGGCGCAAGCGCTACGGGACTGAACTCGAGGATCTCACACTAGACGCCATCGGTCACGGCCACAGCACCTCCGCCGTCATCCTCGTCGACCTCATGCGAGGAGCCGTGACGCAGCGACTGCTCGCCGTCCGCGGGCACCCCGCGACAGTCCCAGTCGTCGCCGCGCTGGCCATCGGGACCCTCGCGATATCGCAGCTCAGCCACCCAGGCGCAGCCCCAGTCTCGACCTGGCAACCAGCGATCACAGCGCCAGCCCAACCCCCGTCCTCGCGGCTCTCGACGTTCGCGCTCACCCGTTTCATTGGGTCGATCACCGTCACGGTGGCGCCCATCTCCGGCGCTGCTGTCTCAGTCCGCGGAGCGCCAGCGGATGTCGTGATCAACCCACAGAGCGGTCAGACGCTCTCTATCTCCCAACGATCACCAGCGGTACGAGCCGCTTCCGGCGCCCGCGGTCTGCGTCGCCCCCGGTAAACGCGCGGCACTATCGGCTGCTCGTGCGGGGAAAGGGCGGGTGCGAGCGCCTGGTGGTTCAGGTGACGCGTTGCTCGACCCCCCTCCTCTATTGCATATGACAAACTTGTAATATTACGAGACATACTACTGGTTTGTGGTATAGACGTTCGTCAAGCAGGAGATATTGCCGAGCTACCGAACGAGGAACCAGTGATCGTCACCGTCGCTCAAGAGAAAGGCGGGGTGGGCAAGACCACCACCGCCAAAGACCTCGCCGCCGCGGCGGCGCACATGGGCCAGCGCGTGCTCGCCGTCGACGTCGACCCGCAGTGGGCGCTGACCCGGCAGCG
>CAWKFP010000007.1:0-143761 GCA_963849085.1 uncultured Solirubrobacteraceae bacterium
GAGATCCGTCCTACCGAGGACGTCGATGTGGTCGTCGAGGTTGCCAGCCGCCTGGCCTTCCACGACTTTGAGGCTCGCCTGCGAGGGCATGGCTTCGCTGAGGCGCAGGACAGCCGCGTGATCTGCCGGTGGCGGCACCGGGACTCGGAGCTGATCCTCGACGCGATGCCGTCGCGACCCGACATCCTCGGATTCGAGAATCGTTGGCAGGCTGCGGCGCTCCCTCATGCCGTCGAGCGCGAGCTGCCGTCGGGCGTGTGATCCGGGCGGCCTCACCGACGTATCTGCTCGCGATGAAGCTGGAGGCGTTCGCCGGGCGCGGGCGGGGCGACTTCCTGGGGAGCCGCGACTTCGAGGACATCGCTCTGCTGCTCGATCGTCGGGCCGAGGTCGTCCCCGAGGTCGCAGGCGCCGAGGAGGACTTGCGCGGTTACGTTGCGGCCGAGGCTCGGAGGTTGCTCACCGACCCGAGCGTGCGGGGCGGCTTCATGGGCGCCTTGCCGCCTGACGCGCAGAGCCAGGACCGCGTGGCGAGCGTGCTGATCCCGGCGCTCGCGGCCCTCGCCGAGCTCGTCTGAGCGGCGTCGCGAATCGCGGACACAAGCGGTCCTCGTTGTGCGCGACGCTTGACAAAACAGTCCAATTTGCCGTCCAAAATCGGCCTAATTGCCCGTAGATACTGGGAAAACCAGCGGAATCATAATCCGCGTGTCGGGGGTTCGAGTCCCTCCTCCGGCATCCTTCCATTTGCGGGCCATCCCGCGCACGACACACAGCGCGTGCCCGCACCAGCCCAGCGCGCGAGGAATGAGATGGGCGGGTCGATGCGATGCCGCGCGGGCTTTGGTGGGCCGGGCGGCATGGGCCGAGTGCGAGTCGGGAGCCCGGCGCTCGGTGGGCGTGTATCACGGCAGCGAGTCGGCGCTCTTCTCTGTGAACGGGCGACCACGGCGTCCGGTCAGAGATCACCACCACCGAAGACGGGAGGCATCATGGCCGTCCAGCACATCGACGACGCGTTTCGAACCTACGAGCTGCCACCGGAGGGCTTTGATCCGTTGACCGCGCCGGCCGATCAGCTGCGCCGTTACGGGCTGCCGCGCCGGCCCGACCCGCGCTCAGAGCCCGAGCTGACGCGCCTGTTCCAGCGCGCCTTCTCACGCCCGCGCAGCTTCCTGACCCCCGAGCTCGTCGCCGACCCGACGATCGCGCGGCTGCGCAGCCAGAGGCGCGCCGCTTCGGAGTTCACCGGCGGGGACTGGGGCGGTGCCGTGGTCACCACGCCGTCCGATCAGCCGCCCAACCTGGTCTACGCCCAGTTCGCGGTGCCGACCGTGATCGCCATCGACCCCGAACTCACCGACGACCTCGTCGTCGGCTTCTGGGTCGGGATCGGCGGCTACGGCAACGACACGCTGCTGCAGGCCGGGATCGGCGCCACCGTCACCCCGATTCCCTCCCCCGTCCCCACCGGGCTGGCCACGGTCAGCTACTGGGGCTGGACGGAATGGACGCCGGCCGGCTACAAGGTCAACAACTTCGACGTCTCCGCCGGCGACGTCGTCTCCGTCCTGGTCTGCGCACCCGAGCCCGACCACGGTTTCGTGATGCTCGAGAACCTCCGCACCGACCAGATCGTCTCGGTCGGCGTCTCCCCGGGCACCAGCGGCGAGATCGCCAACGGACCCTCGGCCGAGTGGATCATCGAAGCGCTCTCCCAGGACACCCCGGCCTTCACCCCGGTCACGTTCGCCAACTGCATCGCCGGCAGCCAGAACACCACCCTCTCCGTGAGCGGCGCCACGACGCTCGACATGCCCGGACCCGACGGCAACGAGGTGACCACCACGATCACTTCCGGCTCGTCGGTGACCATCCAGTGGGACGCGTTCCTCTGACGCAGCTGGTCAGGACGTCGGGTCAGGGCTTCGGCGCCGCGGTCCGCGCGGCCAGCCGCGAGCTAGGACCGCAGCCAGTCGCGGTGGCGCCGGAAGCGCAGCGTTCGGGTCCCGTCGCGCTCCTGCCGACGAGGTCGCCTTCATGGGAACGGTCGCCGTCAAAAACTGGGCGTGCCGGCGCCTGCGGACATCCGGTCGTGAGCCATCGTTTTCAATCGTCCGCACGACACGGTCATCATCGGCTCTCAGCTGTGCTCAGATGCGTTCACGTAATTGTTTGATGCTCTCGTACTCCCATTCCCCCGGTGCGGGACCACGGCGGCGCGAGCTCCGTGCTGCGGGTGCGGCATGGGCGGGAGCAGGCCGTTCTGCATAAGCGGGTGGAAGCGACGCTGCAGCGCCACCCGCATCCACGCCCGATCAGACGAGCTGCTCAGCTGCCGGGCTTGAGCCAATGCCGCCTCGAAAGCGCGGCGACCGTCGTCGCCCTCGCCCTCGCTGACCCACTCGGCCAGCCGCTGCCACAACGCCGCGTGCACGTCGCACACCGAGACGAGGAAGGTGCGCGGCGGCCGCTGGTGCCAGAAGTCACGGTCGCGCAGCTCGGCCTCCAGTCGCATGAGCTGTGGCGGCTGGCCGTCGAGCGAGCCGAGCGCCCGATGCACGCTGATGAGGCGGTCCTCGCTGGCCATGATCTGAAGTGCGAGCGTGTCCTTGTCGGTCTGCGTCTGGGCGTCAAAGCGCGGCACCCGCACCTCCAGAGGCGCGAAGCCGCATCGGTCGCCCCACTCGGCCATCTGCTCGATGAGCGCGTGGCGGGTCCGCCAATGCCGGTAGTCGCGCGTGAAGCTGCGGATGAGCTCCCAGGCTTGCGTCTCCCCAGCGCACCAATCAAGGATGATCTCGGGATCAGTCGCATCGACGAGCTCGTCGCGGCGCCGGTGCCAGACCGACTCCCAGCGCCGGGCCGCCTCCTCCAGCAGCAGGTTGGTGTAGCAGGACTGCTCCCAGCGGTGGACGTTGCGCGGCCGCGCCCACGTGCGTGCCGGCATCGGGAAGTAGATCGTCTCGAAGTGTTTGAACTGGGCGATCGTTCGCAGGCCAACCAGATCCGGGTCCTCGCTGAGCACCCAATCGCGCCGCGTCGCCACGTGCACGCTGGTGGCCGACGACATCGCCTTCGACAGCCAGAACACCGCGCGCGTGGCCAACGCCGTCCGGTACTCGCTGTCGGCCGCCGAGGGTGAAGCCGAACCGGTAGCCGCCGTGTGGCCCAGCGGTGCGAGAGACTGGTGCGGCACCGGAACGTCGCTCTTCGGCGAGGGAGGGTCTTCCCCCTGTGACGTAGCCGTGTCCTGCGGAGGGTCGATCAACAGTGGCAGCGCGAACAGGCAGGCGGCGTTGTAGCACTCGGTCCAGGTGAGCGACCGCTGCTTCCACCGATCGGTCCTGGTCTCCCACTCACGGACGACAGACCCCGCGAACGTGGCCGCCGCCGCGGACCCGGGCGGCGCGGCCGGCGGCGCCGCAGCGCCCGGCTCACCCGGCTCACCCGGCTCGGCGAGCTCGGCGAGCTCGACGAGCCGGTGCTTGACCCACTCGTGCCGCAGATCGACCGCGGCGATCGTCAGCTCGACGTTCAGCGGAGTCAGCCACTCGCGGTGCGACCACGGGTGCCGGACCTCGCGAGCGACATCCTCCAGCACGCAGCGAGCGAGCGTCGCGAGCACATCGCGCAACCTCAGCTGGTTGCGCTCCTCCTCCCGGAGCACGCGGCCGGCGTCCTCGTCGTCGGTGGCCGCTCGGCGGGCCGCAGTCAGCTCGGAGCCATCGTCGGACACGGTGAGCAGGTCGCGGATCGTGTCCTCGTCCAACATCCGCCGACCGCGGTGCGCCGCGAGCAGGCCGTAGTGCCTGACCAGCTCGATCACCTCCGGCGTGAGCCGCTCGCGCAGCGCCTCACGCTGACGATCCCGCAGGGTGATCTTTCCCCGCTTGCGCCATTGCTCGGCCAGGCTCGGACCGGCGAGCAGCACGGCCAGGCGATAGGAGGCGATCCGCCGGCTCGCTCGCCGGTTGCGCCGCGCCCGGTAGTGATAGAGCTGGGGCGATGTTTGGTCTTCGACTTTGCGCGCGGCGGCGTACGTCGCCAGCGCGTCGAGGAACAGGCGCTGCTTTTCCTGCAGGAACCCTTGGCGTAGACGGATGTCGACGTTCTTTGGGTCGTACTTGAGCGCGGAGAAACAGCAGTCGAGCGCCTCGTCGTACCTGCACTCAGCGGTCAGCTCTTCAGCCCGCTCGTAGTAGTGCACGAGCAGCGGATGCATGACATAGCGCCGCCACCCGGACCACGGCGGCCGGTTGCTCAGCGTCGTCAGAGGCAGGATCGCCGCGGTCACCATGTCGGCCGCCAGCTTGACGGCATCCTCACACGATGTCGCCCACGCGGTATCGATCGGGATCGCCTCGTTGGGCAATCGCGAGACCTGGGCGGTCACCCCGTACTGACGACCGCCTGATTTGCCCGCCGCCCGCACCGACAAGGAAGCACTGACCTCATAGGCGTGGGTGGGCAACGCCGATCGCAGGATGGCCACCAGGCTCCCGAGCGGGTTGGTGGCGCTGAGGTGCTCGGAGTCAAGCATCTCCAAGAAGCTTTGAGAGGGCGTGGCGCCCGGGATCGGGGTCGGTGCCTGCAGCCTCAATCGCGCCAGTCGGTCGCGGAACATGATGCTCAGGCGATCGGCGTCGACATCCGCCAGGCCGTCCGGTACGCCCAGGTTGCGCACCGAGATCGGGCCGGGGCGTCTCACCAGGTACTCGATCACCAGTCGCCGCCCGCAGGCGGCGATGAGGGTCAGGATGCCGAATACGGCAACGACGGTCACGGCGGGCTTGGCGAGCGTCGTGGCCAGCGCATGGCCCAGACCGGAGCCCGCGGTGTGCCGCGTCCCGGCCAGATATCCGACGTACACGAGCACGGCGACGCACACGGCGCCGAAAAGCGCGAAGCGGATCACCCGCGGCCAGACCGGGCCTACGCGTTGCGAGCGCCGGACCTGCGACCGCAACCGGCCGCGCACCAGCACACCGGACAGCCCAACTCTCCTCACGCCTTCACCGATGCCCATCATCGCCGGTGGCTTCGCCCACTGCGTGTTGACCGGCGGCCCCGTCGGCGCCCCGTCAGAGCCGTCACGTTCTACGGTCGGATGCTACATCGCGGCGAGGTGTCTGTGCAGATTTTCTCCCGGGAGGTTTGTGGAGGAATGACCGTGGAGGATTGCCTGATCATCGTCCGCAACAAAGCCTGCCTCGCGACCGACAACAGCACGCACCGACCGTTCGATGCCGGCCACGTCACCGACCATCTCGAGCACGCGCTCACCATGAGCGGCTGCTCCGGGCACGGGGCCGCCCATCTGATCGACCGGATTGACCTCTCGTCAACAACGCGCGCACGATGAGCGCAGCCTGTGCTGTCAGACGCGTCCTGACCGTCAGCCCGCCGCTGGCAGCCCGCGCGGGAGCGCCCGCCGGCCCACTAATCCTGGGACGATCGGACACACCACCGCAACGGGCGCACGATTAAGCGTGGGCGCGATCGCGCGCCCGCCGGGCCGCGAAGCGCTGCCACTGGATCAGTGGGGCGCTCACACCAGCCGCCACAGCACGAGCCTGGGCGCGGCACCGGGGTGAAATCGATAACCCGCCTCGTAACGCCCGGTGCGCTCCCAAGACTGATGGGCCATGAACGATGAACGCACGAGGCTCCTGGAGATCCCAACCGGCCGCTCCCCCTGGCGGCGCTGGGGCCCGTACCTGAGCGAGCGCGGCTGGGGCACCGTGCGGGAGGACCACAGCGCGACGGGGGTGGCGTGGGAGCTCTTCCCACACGACCATGCACGCTCCCGCGCGTATCGCTGGAACGAGGACGGCCTCGCCGGAATCTGCGATGACCGGCAGACCCTGTGCTTCGCGCTCGCCGTCTGGAACAGCGGGGACCCGATTCTCAAGGAACGCATCTTCGGGCTGACCGGCAATGAGGGCAACCACGGCGAGGACGCCAAGGAGTACTGGTCCCACCTGGACTGCACGCCGACGCACTCATGGATGCGCTGGAGCTACATGTACCCGCGGGCCGAGTATCCCTACGCCCGGATCGTCGCCGAGAACCAGGCCCGCGGCACGAACGATCCGGAGTTCGAGCTCGTCGACACCGGAATCTCGGAAGACGCCCTCCAGGTCCAGTGTCCCACCGGGACCGGGCAGATGATGGCGCTCGATGGAGTGGCGGACGACCTGGCCGGGCGGCTGATCGGGATCTTCCTGGCGCGGGAGGACGGGTCACGGCCGATCGCCGACCTGATCATCCGCCGGGGACGCGCCGGGAGCGAGCCGGACGACCAGAGCCTGAGCGAGACCAGCGGGCAGCGAGACCAGTCGATGACAACCGAGGAGCCACCGAGATGAGCACAGACGAGTCACGCCGGATCGCGGTGCCGGCTGACACGGATGGCGCGTTTGAGCCGATCTTCGCCTACGGATTGCTGGCCGATTGCAACTCCGCGGCACTCGTCGACCGGGGCGGATCGGTGAGCTGGTTATGCCTACCGCGCTACGACAGTCCGGCGCTCTTCGGGCGTATGCTCGATCCCGCGGCCGGGCACTGGGAGATCAGACCGGCCGGGGCCTATCGCAGCGAGCGGCGATACGTGCCGGGAACGCTCGTCATCGAGACGACGTTCGCCACCGACACAGGAACCGTCAAGCTCATCGACGCCATGGCGTTCGCCGACGGGCAGCGCCAACACGACCTGGGCAGAGACGCCCCGCATCTGCTCCTGCGCCTCGTCGAGGGCGTCACCGGCCGGGTCGAGCTGGAGATGACGCTGGCGCCCAGACCGGAGTATGGGCTGGTCACGCCGCTGTTCCGCGCGACCGAGACCGGAGGACGCACGTTCGGCGGTCCCAATCAGCTGGTGGTCAGCGCCGGCGTGCCCACGACGATCGAGGACTCGACGATGCGCGCGTCGTTCTCGGTCGCCGCCGGCAAGCGGGTGGGATTCGCGCTGCGATGGGCGCCGCCCGAGCGTGCGACGCCGGAGCCGTTCCCGCCCGAGCGCGTGGCCGCGCGGATCGCCGACACGATAGCCGGCTGGTGCTCCTGGGAGGCCGAGCACGACATCTACGAGGGCCCGCATCGGGAGCTCGTTCGACTGAGCGCGCGCGTGCTCAAGGGACTCACCTATCGTCCGACCGGCGCGATTGTCGCCGCCCCGACGACATCGCTCCCGGAGACGGTCGGCGGCGAGCGCAACTGGGACTATCGCTACGCCTGGATCCGAGACTCCAGCCTGACGCTGGAGGCGCTGTACATCGGAGCGTGCTCGGACGAAGCCGAGGACTTCGTCTCGTTCATGACCAGCTCCGCGGGCGGACGCGCGAGCGAACGCTCGCTGCAGATCATGTACGGGATCGGCGGTGAGCACGACCTGACGGAACGCGAGCTGCCGCATCTGCGCGGTTGGCGCGATTCGGCGCCGGTGCGGGTCGGCAACGGCGCCTGGGGTCAGACGCAGCTCGACGTCTACGGGGAGCTGCTGAACGCGCTGCACCTCTATCGCGAGCAGCTCGGCGAGCTTCACCCGGAGATCCAGCGGTTCGTCGGGGACCTGGCGAACACGGCCGCCCGGCGGTGGCGTGAGCCCGATGCGGGGATGTGGGAGATGCGCGGCGAGCCCCGGCACCACCTGTCCTCGAAGGTGCTGTGCTGGGTCGCCCTCGATCGGGCCATCTCGCTCGCAGCACAGCTCGGCATGCATGCCGACGTCGAGCGCTGGGCGGCGGAGCGCGACGCGATCCGCGACGCGGTGCTGAGCCGCGGCTGGAGCGAAGCCCGCCAGGCCTATGCCCAGTCGTTCGAGTCCGACGAGCTCGACGCGGCGGCCCTACTGATGGCGACCCTCGGGTTCCTGCCGGCCACCGACGAGCGCATGCGCTCGACGATCGAGGCGATCGCCGAGGATCTGACTCAGGACGGCCTCGTCCTTCGATATCGCAACCGGGAGGGTCTCAACGCCGACGGCCTGACCGGCGAGGAGGGCACGTTCGTGATCTGCTCCTTCTGGCTGGTCAGCGCGCTGGCCAGGGCGGGCGAGATCGACCGTGCCGAGACCCTGTTCAACCAGCTGACGGGTTACGCCAACGACCTCGGACTGCTGGCCGAGGAGGTCGACGTCACCCGCGGCGAGTTGCTGGGCAACTTCCCGCAGGCGTTCAGCCATGTCGGTCTGATCACGGCCGCGTGGGAGATCGACCGGGCCCGCGGGCGGGCCCGATGACGACCACCGTGTGCCGGGACGCCACTCGTCACCGGCGTGAGCCAGGGCAACGCACCAGGAGGTAGGAGATGAGTACGGGACTGGACATCGGAGCGGTACTCCCGGACTTTGCTCTCGATGACGACGGCGGACGCCGCCACCGCCTGTCCACGCTGCAGGGCGATGACTTCATGGTTCTGCAGCTCGGCCGCGGCGAGCACTGTCCGCGCGAGCGCCAGCAGCACCGCGAGCTCGTCCAGTTTCACCAGTGGTGTGCGGTCGCGTTCACCCAGCTGGTGACGATCGTCCCCAACGACGCGCGCGACACCAACCGGCTGAAGATCACCACGGGCGCCTACTGGACGTTTCTGTGCGATGAGCAGCTCGAGGTCCAGGCGGCGCTCGGCATCGAGGAGTACACGGACTCACACCATCACGCCACGGTGCCGCACACGCTCGTGCTCGGGCCCGGCCTGACGATCGCGAACGTGTACGTCGGCTACTGGTTCTGGGGCCGGCCCTCCAACCACCAGCTGTGGGCCGACCTGCAGGCGCTGACCAAGCGCCACAAGGACGATTACGACCCGACGACCCCCGCGGCGCGGGCCCGCTGGGAGGCGACGCAGCGGACCTGACGCCCCGTGCGGGCTGGCCTGCGGTCAGCTCGCCGGCGCCAGGGGATCCGCAACAGCCAGCGCGGCCTCGCGGCGCTCGAGCAGCTTCAGCCAGATCTCGCTGCGGCTCGGGAAGGGGGGCACTGCGTCCCAGAGACGCTCGATCGGCACCGCACCGACGATCGCGATCGTCGCCGCCTGCAGCCAATCGGCGACGTCGGTCCCGGTGAAGGTGGCCCCGACGATCACCCCGCGCTCCTCGTCGACGACGGTCCGCGAGGTTCCCGGCGTACCGCGGCCATGGAAGCTCGCCCCCGCGGTGGCGGAGCTCGGCACGTCGTAGGCCGCCGCGCGCAGCCCCCGGTCCCAGCTCAGGCCCGGAACCTGGAGGCGGTCGTCGACGGGCGATCGGCTGACCCGGGGTCAAGCCGACCGTCTCCACGCCGAGATCCTCGGTGCGCGGGCGCCGGCCGACAGCGACGAGCAGCTGATCCCCCTGGACGGTCGTTCCGTCGCCGAGCTGGACCGCGACGGTGGCGCCGGAGCGGATCACGCTCTGGGCGCTCACGCCCAAGCGGACGTCGACCCCGCGATCGCTCAGCGCCGCGCGGAGCTCCTCGCCGGCGAACGGCTCCTCGCGCGCGACCAAGCGCTCCAGGGCCTCGATCACGGTCACCGCGGCTCCGAGCGACGCGTAGGCCTGGGCCATCTCCACCCCGACCACTCCGCCGCCGAGCACGATCAGGCGGCCGGGGACCTCGGCAGTGGTCGTGACCTCGCGGTTCGTCCACGGACCGGCCTCGGCCAGACCGGGGATCGGCGGTAACCTCGCGGCGCTGCCGACGGCGATGACGACGGCGTGGCGCGCCTGCAGGACGGCGTCGCCGACGCGGACCCGGCGCTCGCCTTCCAGGCGCCCGTGGCCGCGGATCAGCGTGACGCCGCGATCCTGGAGCCACGGCACCTGAAAAGCGTCGTCGAGGTGATTGACGATCTCATCCCGGCGGGCCAGGACCGCCGGCACGTCGAGCTCGCCGCCGCTCGCCGCGCCGGCACCCGGCACGCGGCGCGCCTCGGCGAGCGCCTGCGCCGGGCGCAGCAACGCCTTGGAGGGCATGCAGGCGTAGAACGAGCACTCACCGCCGACGAGGGCGGACTCGACGATCGCCACCGCGTGACCCCGAGCGCCGAGGCGGCCGGCGAGGACCTCGCCGGCCGGACCGGCGCCGAGCACGAGGACGTCGTAGAGAGCGGGGATCATGACGATCCCCCGCGCTCGAGCAGCTCATAGGCAACGCCGGTGGCAAGCGCGTAGACGGTGTGATGGAAGAGGTCGATCGCGATCTCCCGCCGCGGCCAGAAGATCGCCGGGGGAGCGATGTCGAGCGCCGGCAGCGTCACCTGGGCGCTGCCCCACACCGCCGCCCCGTGCGCCGCGGTGGCGCGATGAGGTTCAAGGCCGGCGGCGGCGAGCAGACCTCGCACCACCCCCCATCCGGTTCCGTAGCCCCAGTGGGAGAGATCGTTGAAGCGCGCCCGTGCGATCCCGTCCTCGAACGTCGCGATGCCGAGTGCGCTGGCGGTCGCGCGGGCGGGTGCGGTGCTCGGGGCCCGGCCGCGAATCTTGGCCTCGACCGTGCTGGACACGGTCATCGCGGCGGTACCGGCGAACCCGGCCACGAGTCCGCTGCCGATGCAATGGGCGATCTTCGCCGGGGTCGTCATGCGCTCACCTTCCGCGTGGGCTCGGTGTCGGTGGGGGTCGCGGTCGCGCCCAACCGCTCCAGCAGGTGGTCGCCGACGCGCAGCGCGTTGGCCATCGCCGTCAACGCGGGGTTGACCGCGGAGCTGGAGGGAAAGAAGCTCGTATCGACGACGTAGAGGTTGTCGAGATCGTGGGCGCGGCAGGTGACGTCGAGCGCGGAGGTCGCCGGGTCGGTGCCGAACCTGACCGTTCCGCACTGATGGGCGTTCCCGGCCAGGGGGATGCGCTTGTCGAGGACCGACCAGGCGGGGACCGGGCTGTCATGACAGCCGAGCGGACCCATCAGCGCCTTGAGCTTGGAGAGGAGCCGGCGATGCGCCTCGAGGTTGTGGTAGGTCTTGGCGACGTGGATGTGCCCGGCGCGATCGACAGTCACGCGGTTGGAGGGATGCGGAAGGTCCTCCGACGTCAGCCAGAAGTCGATCGCGTGGCGCGCCATGTAGTCCAGGGCCAGTCCCGGCGCGAACCACGGCGCACCGGCCCGGAGGATCTCCTCGTCGGACTTGCCGAGCATCTGGATGTGACCGAGGGGCAGATCGGAGTCGGGCGCTCCCCAGTAGTAGTCGTTGATCCCGAGCGTCTTCTGGAACTTCGTCGGGTTCGGGGCCTGGGAGATGGCGATCACGCCGGAGTTGATGTGGGCCATGTAGTGGCGCCCAACGACGTCGGACGAGTTGGCCAGGCCGCGCGGATGGGTATCGTCGGCGGACTTCAGCAGGAGCGCGGCGGAATTCGTCGCGCCGCAGGAGACGACGACGATGTCGGCGCTGTAGGTCTCCGGCGCGCCCCGGCGATCGACGTGAACCCGGCTGACGGCGCTCCCGGTCGCGTTGCACTCCAGGCGCAGCACCTTGGCGTGGGTCAGCAGCGTCAGGTTGTCGTGGGCGGCGAGCGCCGGGCGCACACAGCACACATGCGCGTCGGCCTTGCCGTCGGTCAGGCACGGGAAGCCGTCGAAGCGATCACAGCGCACGCAGCGCCCCGCCTCGGGGTCGGATTCGTCGAGGTCGATCCCGACGGGCAGGTGAAACGGATGGTGACCGGAGCGCGCGAAGTCGTCGGCCAGCTGCTGGATGCGCGGCTCGTGCGAGACGGCGGGATACGGGAACGGTCCTGAGCGCCGCGGCTCGGTGGGGTCCTCGCCGCCCTGGCTGTGGACGAGATAGAGCCGCTCAGCCTCGGCGTAGTAGGGCTCGAGCTCGTCATAGGCGATCGGCCACGCCGGCGAGGTGCCGCCGTAGTGCTCGACCTCGCCGAAGTCGCGCTCGCGCAGCCGGAACAGGATCGCTCCGTAGAACTTCGTGTTGCCGCCGACGTAGTACTGCTGATGGGGCTTGTAGGCGACCCCGTCCTGGTCGAACCACAGCTCGTCGGAGAGGTATCGCTCGCGGCGGAAGACCTCGCGGCTGTCCCAGTTCTCCGGCTCGCGCAGGAGATAGCCGCCGCGTTCAAGCAGGAGGATCCGCTTGCCGGACGGCGCCAGCCGATGGGCGAGCGTCCCGCCGCCCGCGCCCGAGCCGATGATGATCACGTCGTAGTGCTCGCTCATGGGCGGCTCCGTTCCTAGATGAGGGCGATCGGGGAGGTCCACGCGCCGGTGGCCCCCCGCAGCTTTGGATGGGTCAGGATCAGGGCGAACGTCCGCACGCCGTCGGCGGCGACCTCGTCCAGGCGCAGGTTCTCGACGACGAAGATGCCGTGATCGATGTTGAGGATCTGCGGCACGCGGAAGGGGCGGTCCGGATCCTCGGGCGGGATCGGCCCATAGCTCCACGTGTCGCAGCCGGTCAGCGCGACGCCCCGCGCCGCCATCCACTCCGCCAGCTCGCAGCCGGGACCGGGCTCGCCCGACAGATAGACCTCGGGCGCGTCCCAGTGCCGTCCCCAGCCGGTGTGAAACAGGACGGCATCCCCCGGTTCGGGTTCGATCTCCCGGCAGCGGTCGGGGCGGATGACCTCTCCCGGGCCGAGTCCCGGCACGTCGACGAGCCAGCCGCGGGTCACGATCTGCGGGACGGTCTCGACCCCCAGGTGGTTGACCCCGGCCGTGCCGGCCAGTTCGTTGACCGTGAAGCCGCCGTAGCCGTGATCGCCCATCTGCAGGTGCGACAGTGCGTCGATGTGCGTGCCGAGCTGCATCGTCGCGGTGATCAGCTCGGTGATCCAGTTGACGTCGTTGGCTCCCACGCCGCCGTGCGGGTTGGCGTGGTGGGCGGTCGTGACGAGGGTCTGCTTGAAATAGCGCCCTGGGAACACCGGCACCCGCTCGTCGAGCACGTGGCCGAGGTCGTACATGCGGCCCGTGCGGACCTCGGCGAGCGCCGCCGCCCGCTTGGCGTCGTCGATCAACGCCAGCTTGCCGATGTCTTCCGTGGCGCCGGCGGTCATTCCGAGGACCAGGGCTCGCGGAAGCTGGGAAACAGGGTCAGCCCGCCGTCGACGAAGATCGTCTGGCCGGTGATGTACGCGGCGTCATCGCTGGCCAGGAAGCAGGCGACGGCGCCCATCTCCTCGGCGGTCCCGGCGCGCGCCATCGGAATGTGGCTCTCGACCTGCGCGCGCTTGACCGGGTCGTCGATCCACGCCCGGTTGATCGGCGTCACCGTCGCCCCGGGGCCGATGCCGTTGACCCGGATGCCGCGGCCGGCGTACTCGAGAGCCAGCGTTCGCGTGAGGTTCTGCATCCCCCCTTTGCTGACCGAGTAGCCGAGATAGTCGGGCTTGGGGATCAGCTGGTGGACGCTGGAGACGTTGACGATCACCCCCCGCTTGCCGGCGGCGAGGAAGTGGCGGATCGCCTCCCGCGCGCACAGGAAGGCGCCACGGAGGTTGACCGCCAGGACCCTGTCGAAGTCATCGCTGGAGAGCTCCTCGCTCGGGCGGGAGATCTGAATGCCGGCGTTGTTGATCAGGACGTCGATCCCACCGAGCTCGGTCACCGCATCCGCCACCATCTTGACGACGTCCGGCTCATCGGAGACGTCACCCCGGACGATCACATCGCGCACACCATGCTGCTGGACGCGGGCGGCGCAGTCGTGCACCTGGTGCTCGGTCTCGTCGGCCTCGTCCGGTCGGCTCCGGTAGTTGATCGCCACGTTGGCGCCGAACTCGGCGAACTTGACGGCGATCGCCTGGCCGATCCCGGAGGTGCCGCCGGTGACGAGGACGCCCTTGCCCTTGAGGCCGGGCATCGGCTCGGGCCGGGTGGTGACTGTCGCTGACATGCGCTCTCTCCTGATGTCGTCTGGTTGTCTGGGCTTCATCCGGACTCCGGGCCCGGGTTGTCAATGGGTCTGCGGGGGCGCCGACGCGTTACGCGTCGAAACGTTCGGAAGGGGCCGTTAACCCGGAACGGTGGCCGGCTCACCGCGGCACGCCGCCCGGTCCTCGACCGTGACGACCGGCATCGCCGGCGACGGCATTGAGGGTGGCTGCACCTCGGGCTGGCCGCGGCGAACGAGCACGAGTCCGAGCGCGGGCGAGATGATCACCGACAGCAGACCGGCGGCGACCAGGCCGGCCGCGCCGGCCTGGGTGACGACGCCGAGTGGCACGCCGATCTGCGTCGCGGCGACGATGAACGGCAGGGAGGTCGCCTGCAGCACGCCCGCCACGACCGCGCGCGACCGGCCGACCAGGCGCGTGTAGGCGATCGCCGGCAGGCCGCGGACCAGATAGATGGCCAGCAGGAACAGCGGCACACGGGCGACGGTCGACGCACTGGAGAACAATGCGTTGAGATCGAAGCGCAGGCCGCTGGTCACGAAGAACACCGGGATGAAGATGCCGAACCCCGCCGCCTCGAGCTTGACGCGAAACTCCGGATGGGTCATCCCCGTGTCACGGTCGACCAGCGACAGCAGCGCGCCGGCGGCGAACGCGCCGAGGATCGTCTCCAGACCCACGCTCTGGGCCAGCGCTGTGAAACCGATCAGCAGCACGAAAGCCGCGCGGACACGGATCTGCGCGGTCGTGTCCTGCAAGCGCAGGAACACCCTCGACAGCGCCGTCCAGCGCTCGACGCCCGCGATCGCGAATCCGATCGCGGCGACGACGAGCCCGAACAGCCCGAGCAGGATGATCGTGCCGGCCGGACTGGACGACCCCTTGCCCGAGAAGAAGACCGACAGGAGAATGATCGCGCCGAAGTCAGCAATCGACGCCGCCGCGATCACCAGCTGCCCGAAGCCGGTGCTGATGTTGCCGGAGTCCTTGAGCACCGGCACGATCACCCCGAGCGACGTGGCCACGAGAACGATGGCGATGAACAGCGGCGACTTCGCGAACCCGCCCGCCTTCAGCGCCAGCCCGACCACGATCGCGAGCCCGAACGACAGCGCGAACGCGAGCGCTGTCACCCGCAGGATCTGCCCGCGCAGCCGCTCGACGTCGATCTCCAGACCCGAGAGAAGCAGCAGGAAGGCCAGCCCGATCAGCGACAGGATCGACACCGGCAGATCAGGCGTGGCCCATCCGAGCCCGGACGGGCCGACCACGATCCCCAGGACGATCTCCAGCACGATCGCCGGCAGGCGGACCTTCGGATAGAAACCGAGCGTCAGTGGCGCGACGAGCGCGATCGCCACGACGATCAGCAGATTTGTGAAATGGACGGTCGCCACACCATGTAGTCAGCTGTGTCGACCCGGCGTTACACGACCTGCGCTCGACGTTTGACCGCCGCGGCCATCCGGCTTCATTCGAGTCGTGAACACGTGTGAGATCCGTCCGAGCGCCGATGACGCTCGCCAGGCCTTTGACCGGCCGCCGGCAGAGGGCAGCGAGAGCCTGGTGGGATGCTCGCATCTGCTGATCGGACCGCCATGGCCGGGAGCAGACGCGCATCACCGATCACGCCGGCCTGCGCAAGATCCTCGGGCCGATCGCCCTCGACGATGGCGCGGTCGACGAGCTCCTTGATGAACTGCATCAGGGGCACGCCATGGCGATCGACGCCAAGCGCCACCCGAACTGACGGCTCACCGCCGAGCGCGGGCGTGACCCGCGGCCCGCGTGAGGCCGGGCGCAAGCGGTGGGAACTACCGAGCGGATGCCGAGATATCACCGATCACGGGCGGTGGAGGCCGGTGTACGTTGACAGTGGCCCCTTGACCAGCACGGCCACCGAGTGATGTCCCGCACATGAAAGGGAGTGGCGTATGCCCGATAACGGCAGTTACCAAGAGGCGCGAGCGGTATCGGAGGCGGCGCGCGAGAAGGAATGGAAGCTGCCGAGCTTCGGGAAGGGTCTGTATCTGGGCGACTTCCAGCCTGAGCTGATCTCCCCGCAGCCCGAGCTGCCGGCGGCCGCGGTCGAGAAGGGCGAGAAGTTCATCGCCGTGCTCGGCGAGTTCCTGCGCGAGAAGGTCGATCCGCAGGTGATCGAGCGCGACGGCCGGGTTCCCGACGAGGTGGTCGCCGGCTTTAAGAAGATGGGCGCGTTCGGACTGAAGGTCCCGGAGGAATACGGCGGTCTCGGGCTCTCGCAGGTCTACTACAACCGCGCGATGATGCTCGCCGGGACATACCACTCGGCTCTGTCGACGCTGCTGTCCGCGCATCAGTCGATCGGGCTCGCGCAGCCGCTGCTGCTGTTCGGATCCGAGGCGCAGAAGCGCGAGTGGCTGCCCAAGGTCTCCACCACCCACGTGTCGGCGTTCGCGCTGACCGAGCCGAGCGTCGGCTCGGATCCGGCGCGGGTGACGACCACCGCCACCCCGACCGAGGACGGCACGGGCTATCTGCTGAACGGCCGCAAGCTGTGGACGACGAACGGGACGATCGCCGACGTGCTCGTCGTGCTGGCCAAGGTGCCCCGCAGCGAGGGTCACAAGGGCGGCATCACCGCGTTCATCGTGCCCGCCACGACCGAGGGCGTGGTCGTCGAGTCGCGCATCGAGTTCATGGGGCTGCGCGGGATCGAGAACTCCCTGACCCGCTACACCGACGCGTTCGTGCCCGTGGCCAACGTGATCGGCAAGGAGGGCCTCGGTCTCAAGATCGCGCTGGCCACGCTCAACACCGGGCGGCTGGCGTTGCCGGCGATCTGCGCCGGGATCGGCAAATGGGCGACGAAGGTCGCCCGCGAGTTCGCCTCAGAGCGCGTGCAGTGGGGCAGGCCGATCGGCGAGCACGACGAGATCTCCCAGCGCATCGCGTTCATCGCGGCGACCGCCTACGGCCTGGAGGCGATGCTCGACGTGGCGAGCCGGCTGGCCGACGAGAAGCGCAACGACGTGCGCATCGAGGCGGCGCTGGCCAAGCTGTACGGGTCCGAGATGGGCTGGAAGATCGTCGACGCGCTGATGCAGGTGTGCGGCGGGCGCGGCTATGAGACCGTGGCGTCGCTGCAGGCCCGCGGACTGCGCGGAGTGCCGGTCGAGCAGGCGATGCGCGACATGCGCGTCAACCGGATCTTCGAGGGCTCCAGCGAGATCATGCATCTGATGGTCGCCCGCGAGGCGATGGACCAGCATCTGCAGGTCGCCGGGGACCTCCTGGAGGCCGACCTGCCCACCGACAAGAAGGCCAAGGCGCTCGGCCGCGCCGGCGCCTTCTACGCCAGCTGGTATCCGCGCCTGGCCGTCGGGCCCGGCCAGTCGCCGCGCTCGTACAGCCAATACGGCGCGCTCGCCGGCCACATGCGCTATGTCGAGCGCGCCAGCCGCAAGCTCGCGCGCTCCACGTTCTACGGCATGGGGCGCTGGCAGGCCGGCACCGAATCCCATGGCGCGTTCCTCGGACGGATCGTCGACATCGGCGCCGAACTGTTCGCGATCGCGTCGGCCGTCGTCTACACCCAGACCGGGATCCGCGAGCACCCGGAGCGCTCGACCGAGACCCAGGAGCTGGCCGAGGTGTTCTGCCAGCAGGCTGAGAAGCGCGTCGAGCAGCTGTTCCACGACCTGTGGAACAACACCGACGCGGCCGGTCATCGCCTGGCGCTGGATGTCCTGGCCGGCCGGCACACCTGGCTCGAGGAGGGCATCATCGACCCGTCCGCCGGCGACGGCCCGATGGTCCCGCCCGCCGAGACCGACCGCGGCGCGCCGATCCCCGGCTTGGCGACCGCCGCCGCGCCGGTCGCAGCCGCTCCGGTCGCCGACGCGCCGGTCGCCGCCACGCCGGTCACGGCCGGCTCCGGCAAGTAACCGTCAGCAACGGCGCCGGGCACGGGGCGATCGTGGGTGCCACGATCGCCCCGTTTGGCGTCGGTCGGCAGAAAGCGCACGGCGCCCACGGGCTGTGTACGGATACGGATGCGTCCGGTCGGCGGATAGGAGCAGGCTCGACCTGACCGACACCGGTGTTGGCGCTCGTGGAGAGAGACGCCCGTCAACGCCGCCGAGCCCTAGTGGATGAGCGCGCCGGCGATGCGCTGCACGACGCTTTCGCCCGACGCCTCGTCCTGCGCCTGGCCGACGGTGACCGCGATGCCGTAGGTCACGCCGCCGCAGGAGAACTGCCCGGCCTGGTTGACGATGTACGGGGCACCGAGCGCCCCGGCGTCCTCGGGCTTCCAGCCCTCCTTTGAATAGACGACCCCCGGAAGGCCGGCGGCCAGCAGCCCGACGCGCTCCTGGACACCGGCCAGCAGGCTCATCCCGAACTGCCGTGCACCGGCCGGCATGAACGTCTCGATCCGCGAGAAGAACCGCGCGAAATCCCCGGCGGTGACCACGGACTGACCGAGCACGTAGACGGGATCCGACGTGTCCAGGTGAAAGCCGGTCATGCCCGCGTCGGCGGCAACCTGCTCGACATTCGCGGCGGGGCTCGTGAGATGCTCGTACACCCAGTCGGCCGCGCTGTTGTCCGATACCTCGATCATCGCGGTCAGCTCCTGGCGCGCGGCGGCGCTCAACCCGCCGGCGGCCGAGTCTCGCAGGTAGGCGACGAGCAGCATCGACTTGGTGATCGACGCGCTGTAATTGGGCGTCCCGGCGGCGACGGCGGCGAGCGTGCGTCCGGTCGACGTCACCAACGCGAACCCGATGCGATAGCCCGCCGCCTGCTCGGCTTCGATGACGCGACGGGCGGAGCCCACATCAAACGAGCAGCCGGTCGAGGCCGGCGCCGCCGGTTTGCGGTGAGCGGGGGGTTTCCGGCCGGGGCCGGCGGTCGACGTCGTCGGGCTGACGCTCCCGGTTGTACCGGAGGAGGTGATCCCGACACCGCCCGGATAGGTGATGGTGTAGCCGCTGGAGGTCGACGCGAGGCCGGCTGCTGGCGCCAACGCGTTCGTCGCGGCGGCGCGACGCTGACCGCTCTGGGTGAGGATGCCGGCACCGGCGGCGACCAGCGCCAGCAGGACGACGGCCGCCAGCGTCCGGCGCCGTCGCCGGACCTGACGTCGTCTCTTCGCGGGCCGTCCGCGAGGCGGCTCGTCAGACGGGCTCACAGCAGACCGGCCGAACGAGTGGCCCCTCCGCTGGTGGACGAGCGAGACGGGGAAGACCACATCGTTGTTTCCATGTCCGTTGTCGGGGTCCGCTGACTGGTTGTCGTGGCGGTCGATGTCCGTGCCCGTCTGCGCGCACGGGACCGAGCCGGTCAGCCCGGTCGCCGGACTGGCCACGTCAAACGTAGCGGGACCGGTGCTCAGAGTCGACCCGCTGCGATACAGGGCGGCGAGCCTGGTGACGATGTTGCGGGCGAACGGGCAGCCGAGGTTGACGCCCGCGCTGCACGGCCACGCCCGCGTGGCGTCAGTTCTGGCAGAGCTCGATGCCGTCGCCGCCGGCCGCCTCCACGACGACCACCGGCGCTCGCAGCTCGGTCAGCAGTTGACCGTTGGCCACGGCGCGCACGTCCGCCGAGAGCGTCCTGAGGCCAATCCGGGCGCCGACCGCGCGCGGTCCGGCGTCGATCGACGCGGCTCTGATCCGCTTGCTGGCGGCCCGCCCTGACAAGGCGCAGGCGCAGGCCGCGCCCGCCATGAACAGCTCGAGCGGCGCATCCGAGACGACCAGCTCGACAAGGCCCGCGGCCACCAGCAGCATGAAGGCCATCACGAATGCTCCGAGCGCGGGGCGGATATCCTGATGCCGCCACAGCCGCGCGAGCGAGACGCCGCCGGCCACGCCCGAACCCGCGATCAGCACGGCCACCGCACATCTCGTCGCCAGGTCCATGCCTGCTAGGTCGGCAATCCCGGCCATCACCTTGAGCCCCATACCATGCCGCCGCTATTCGCCCCGGGCCGAGGCAATCCTGCCCGCCCGGCCGCGGGAGCGTTGACGCCGGCCGGTCAGACCAGCATGATCTCCCCGCAGTGCGCACGACATCAGTACGCGGCCGCCGGCGCCGCCCGCCGGGCGCCATCGGCGCCTCCCTGCTCGGCGCGCTGCTGGCCGGCTGTGGCTCCGGGCAGCCCGTGACCGCCGCACGGGCACCGACCCCCGCCCCGACCGCAGCGCGCGCACCGACCCCCGCTCCGACCGCGACCGCCGTCCTGACGCGGATCACCGGTCCGACGTCCAGCGATCACGACCGCGCTGCGGGCGTCACATCGACGACCACGAGGCCCGCCCCGGACCCGGCCGCCACCCCGGACCCGGCTGCCACCCCGGCCTCGGCCGCCACCCCGGCCTCGGCGACGCCGGCCCGGCCGCTCGCCGGCATGGTCGTCGGCGTCGATCCCGGGCACAACGGCCGCAATTACACCGACCCGTCCTATATCGACCACCTCATCTGGAACGGGCGGGAGTACGAAACCTGTAACACCACCGGCACAGAGACCGACAGCGGCTACACCGAAGCCCGCTACAACTTCAACGTCGCCACCTACCTGGCCGCCGACCTGCGGCGCGAAGGCGCCCGCGTCGTCCTCACCCGCCATAACAACAACGGCATCGGTCCGTGTGTCAACACCCGGGCGATGATCATCGACCGCTCCCACGCCGACGTCGCGATCGACATCCACGCCGACGGCGGCCCACCGGACGGCCGCGGCTTCGCCGTCCTCGAGCCCGTCGCCGACGGCCCCAACGACCGCATCATCGCCGCCTCGGAGCAGTTCGGGCGCGACGTCCTGCAGACCTATCACGCCGTGACCGGCATGCCGACCAGCACCTACGACGGCACGGACGGCATCGTGTTTCGTGACAACCTCGCCGGTCTCAACCTCACCACCGTGCCCGAGGTTCTGATCGAGACCGGCAATATGCGCAACGCCACCGACGCCGCCCGGCTCGTCACGCCGGCCTTTCAGCAGCTCGCCGCCCGCGCGCTCGCGCGCGCGATCACCGCGTTCCTGACGCGACGGCGGTAACCGCGCCGAGCACGGGGTCACCGCCCGCGGGCAGGATCCACCCGACGCTGTGACGAGGACCGGCCTCGAGCATGCGCTCGATCAGCTCGGGCGTCACCGAGTCCCCGGGCCCGACGGCCCGCGTCTGACCGTCGGCGGTGAACGAGATCCGGCCGTCGTGGACCACGAACGGCCCCCTGCCGGACGAGACGTGGACAGCCCCGGTGCCCGCCATACCGACCTCCTCGTCGATGCTGCGGACGCCCTAATCGAGACCCACCAGCGGCGCGCGATGATCGGAACCCCCGGACGCGGGTACTACCGTCGTGGTGGCGAGCCATGAGTGATCCAGCGCCGATCGTCGTCCTGGAGGATGAACGCGCCATCGCGGCGCTCATCCCGAGGGTCCTGGAGGCGGCCGGGGTGATCAATCCGGTGGCGTGCTTCCCCGACGGCGACGCGACGGAGGCCTATCTCCGGGACTCCGCCGTCGCGGCCGCGCCCGTTCCCGCGCTCGCCCTGCTCGACCTGCACGTCGGCGGCCGCGGCGGCCTGGAGATCCTGCAGTTCATCCGCGCCACACCGGCGCTGGCCGGGATGCCGGTCATCATCCTCAGCGGCTCGGCGGATGACCAAGACGTCGACCGCGCAACCGCGCTCGGGGCCACCGCCTTCCTCATCAAGCCGCTCGGCCTCGTGAACCTGGCCGGCGAGCTTCAGACCCTGGGCCTGTGGGATCGCCTGCACCACGACGACGAACCCTGACCCGGCGCGGCCGGGCCGCTCACCGCAGCGCGTCGTTGAGCGCCCGCTCGGCCTCGCGATAGGCGTCATGGACCGCCCGGCAGCGCTCGGGCGATGGCGCCGTGCCCGCCCGGGCGTCGGCCTCGACAGCTTCCAGCAGCGCCACCAATCGCCGGGCGCCGGCCAGCGCGCCGGTTCCCTTCAGGGCATGCGCCGACGTCGCCGCCTCCGGCGCGCGCCCGCCGGCGGCGGCTTCGCTGAGCGCCGTCAGATGAGCCGGCGAGTCGGCGAGGAACAGGTCGATGAACTGATGCAGCGCGCCGCCGTCGTCATCAAGCGCGCGCAGCCGCTCCAGCAGGTCGAGGTCAAGCGGGCCGGACTCGTCGCCGGCGGCCGGCGGGGCGGTCCGCTTCGGCGGGCGCGGACGCGGGGCGGGCACGCCATCCACCACGGCGCGCAGCGCGGCGTCGAGCTGCTCCATGGCGATCGGCTTGGGCAGGTGCAGGTCCATGCCCGCGGCCAGGACGCGCTCGGCGTCGCTCCTCATCGCGCTGGCGGTGAGGCCGATGACCGGCGTCCGGGGCCCGTCCCCCTCACGCCGGCGCAGCTGCTCGGTCGCGCCGTAGCCGTCGAGCACCGGCATCTCGCAGTCCATGAGGATCACGCCGAATCGCTGGCGTCCGGCGGCCTCGAGTCCCTGCTCGCCGTTGACCGCCTCGGTGACCGTCCAGCCCAGCCGCGTCAGCATCGCGGTGGCGACCTGCCGATTGGCCGCGACGTCGTCGACGACCAGCGCCCGCCGGAGCGCGTGATCCCCGCTCGCCGTGGCGCCGCGCGGGGCCGGGCCGGCGGCGTCGTCGTCGGACGGCCGCGGGTCCGACCGTGCGCCGAGCGCCGCGGCGAGAGCGTCCTGCAGCTGCGATCGACGCGGCGGCTTCATCATGAACGCCGTCACGTTGGCGGCCAGGCGGCTGCGCACCGACTCGCGGCCGGCGCCCGAGGAGAGCAGGATGACCGGCAGCGCGGGCGCGAGCCGCATGAGCTGGCCGGCCAGATCGACGCCGTCCGCGCCCGGCATCACCAGGTCGGCGAGGACGACGTCGAAGGGCTGACCGGCCGCCGCCGCCGCGCGCGTCAGCGCGATGGCCTCCTGCGCGTCGCGCGCCGGCTTGGCGCGCATTCCCCAGTACCCCAGCTGACGGAGCAGGATGGCCCGGTTGACGTCGAGATCGTCGACCACGAGGGCCCGCCGGCCGTCCAGCCACGTGTGGCGGGGCGCCGGAGGCCGCTCGCCGCGCGGGAGCGCGATCTCAAACCAGAACGTGCTCCCCGCCCCAGCCGCGCTCTGCACGCCGATCTCCCCGCCCATCATCTCCACCAGGCGATGGGAGATCGTCAGGCCCAATCCCGTCCCTCCATAGCGGCGCGTCGTCGAGGCGTCGGCCTGCGAGAAGCTCTCGAACAAGCGCGCCTGGGCGTCCTGCGGGATGCCGATGCCGCTGTCTGAGACCTCCACGCGCAGCGCGACCGGCGAGCGGGTCGCGGCGTCGCGGACGGTCACCGTGACGACGACCTGGCCCTGGTCGGTGAACTTGACGGCGTTGCCGACGAGATTGATCAGCACCTGGCGCAACCGGACGGGATCGCCGACGAGCATCTCCGGAAGCTCGGGATCCAGCGAGATGAGAAGCTCGATCGCCTTGGACCGGGTCGCGCCGGACAGCAGGACGCACACCTCCTCCACCAGTTCGCCGAGATCGAACGGGACCGCCTCCAGCTCGAGCCGCCCGGCCTCGATCTTCGAGAAGTCCAGGATGTCGTCGATCACCACCCGCAGCGCCTCCGCCGACGTGCGGACCGTCCGCGCGAACTCCGTCTGCTCGGCGTCCAGACCCGTCTCGAGCAGCAGGCTGGCCATCCCGATGACGCCGTTCATCGGCGTCCGGATCTCATGGCTCATCCTCGCCAGAAACTCGGACTTCATCTGCGCCGCCTCGATCGCCGCATCCCGCGCCCGGGCCAGATCGTCGAGCAGCGCCCGCCGTTCGGTGACGTCGCGAATCGCGGCCTGGCTCTCCACGAACTCGCCGCTGCCGGGGTCGAGGATGCGGCGGACCGACCACTCGGTCCACACGTAGACCCCGTCACGCCGGCGCAGGCGCAGCTCGGCGACCCGGAAGGGCTCTCGATCACCGTTGCGCAGGGCGCCCGCGAGAACCCCGGGGAGGTCGTCCGGGTGGATCAGCTCCAGGACATCGGTGCCCGCGAGCTCGTCGGGGGCGTAACCCAGCAGCCATTCGCTGGCCGGGCTCACGTAGCGGATCCGCTCCGCGAGGTCGACCCGCACGATGACGTCGCTCGAGTTCTCGGCCAGCAGCCGGAATCGCGCTTCGCTCTCGCGCAGCGCCTCCTCGGCACGACGGCGCTCGGTGATGTCCTGCGTCACCTTCGCGAACCCGCGCAGCTCTCCTGACCCGTCGAACACGGGCGTGATCGTCACCTCCGCCCAGAATCGCGTGCCGTCCTTGCGGACCCGCTCGCCCACCTCCTCGTAGCGGCCGTCGGCAAGCGCGACCCCCAGCTCGTACTCGGGATGGCCGCGCGCGCGGGCCTCCGGCGGATAGAAGACGGAGAAGTGCTGTCCGATGATCTCCCCGGCCCGGTAGCCCTTGATCCGCTCGGCTCCCTGGTTCCAGCTCGCCACCGTCCCGTCGGGGGCGAGCATGAAGATCGCGTGGTCGGAGACCGCCCCCACCAGAGCCCGGAAGCGCTCGTCGCTGTCATGGAGCGCCTCCTGCGTCCGGAGCCGATCGGTGACGTCGCGGGCAATGGTGAGCAGGATCTGACCGGCGAGGAGCGCCACCGAGTACTGCACCTGACGCGGTTCACCGTCGCGGCGCCGCAGCCCGGCGACGAACGTGCACTCCCACCCCTCCGCGGCCGTCCGGATCGACTCCGAACGCGCCGCGTCGGCGGCGGCGAAGCCGACCTCGAGCGCCGTGCGCCCGACGAGCTCCGCTTCCTCATACCCGCACATCGCGCAGAACGCGTCGTTGACCGCGAGAATCCGCCGCGATTCACGGTCGGCGACGATGACCCCGTCCAGCGAGCGCCTGAGCAGCGCCTCGAACAGGTCATGAGCCTCGTTCACCGCACGCCCCCCAGGACCCGGACTGGCGTCGTCATCCTCCCCGAGTAGAGCACCACCGAGGGCCGTATTCAAGCTCGCACCCCGCCTCGGTCCCCTCGGACATGGGTCCACCGGCCTGCGAGCGGGCCCGGGCGCGGACGAAGAGATGACCAAAGACATCGGAATGGACTCTGTGATTCGACGGGCACATATCACGCTCGCACTCGCGCTGACGCTCGTCTGCGTGGGCGGCGGCACCGCGAGCGCGGCCACGCCCCAAGCGGCGTTCGCGTTCGACGCGCCCTTGACGGGCACGGCGACGCCGGCGTCGCCCGGCGCCCGGGATCCCGCCCCGGCCACCACCGAGCTCGCCGCCGAGCTCGAGCAGAGCACCGGCCTGAGCCCGTCGCAGGTCACGACCCGCAGCGAGTGCCCGGCCGTCTCGCCCGGCCAGGCCCGGTGCGACGCGCAGGCCGTCGTGCTGCGCGCCGACGCCCAGCCCGTTCACCCTCGCCCGGGCGCGCGAGCGACCTTCACGCAGGTCTTCCCGCGCGATCATCGAGGAATCGCCTCGGTGGCCGCGATCGGCGGCGCGGCCGCGACGGCGCCCCTGGCCCATACGCCCGCCTGGCTGCAGCAGGCCTACGATCTCACCTATCTGTCGCAGACCGGCGGAGTCGGGGACACGGTCGCCGTGATCGAAGCCGGCGACGACCCCGACGCCGACTCCGATCTCGCCACGTATCGCAGCGCCTACGGGCTCCCGGCGTGCACGACCGCCAACGGCTGCTTTGAGAAGGTCAACGAGTCAGGCCAGCAGGGGGAGTATCCCGCCACCGCGCAGCCCGACTGGGAGGTCGAATCGGCGCTCGATGTCGACGCCGTCTCCGCGCTGTGCCCCAACTGCCACATCCTGCTCGTCGAGGCCGGCACCTCGTACAGCACCGATCTCGACGCCGCGGTGGCGACCGCGGTCAGCCTGGGCGCCAACCAGGTGTCCAACAGCTACAGCCTCGCCTCGAATACCCCCTATGCCGGCACCTGGACGTTCCCCGGCGTGGCGGTCATCGCCTCCACCGGGGACACCGGCTACATCGCGGGCGGCGAGGGCAGCTATCCGGCGACACTCCCCGGCGTCACCGCCGCCGGCGGCACGAACCTCGCCCCGACCACGACGAGCGCCCCGAGCCCCCGCGGCTTCACCGAGGCGTCCTGGGCCCAGGCCACCGTCGACGGGGTGACCGACGGCGCATCGAGCGGCTGCGACCTCCAGGAGACCAAGCCGGCCTGGCAGACCGACACCGGGTGCACCGGGCGCTCCTACTCCGACGTGTCGGCCGACGCCGATCCCTACACGGGGCTCGACATCTACGAGAGCGCCGGCGGCGGATGGCAGCTCTACGGCGGCACCAGCCTGTCCTCGCCGTTGATCGCCGCCTACGAGGCGGTCACCGGGGTCACCGGAACGACACCGCAGTGGGCATACGCCGATTCGCACCTGCTGACCGATCCGACGACGGGCATGAACGGGCTGACGATCGAGACCGACAACGACGCCTGCGGCCTCGCCCTGGCGTATCTCTGCAACGCCGGCGTCGGCTACGACGGCCCCACCGGGGTCGGCTCGATCCTCGGCGACGTCGTCCCCGGCGCGCCCGGCGTCGGCGGGCCGTCGATCGGCGCGGGCTGGCAGGGCGCGGGAAACACCTACGCGCAGATGACGACCTCCACCACGGTGACGCTGACCGGCGGCGTCTATCCCAACAGCCTGGACACCACGTATGAGTGGCAGTACGGGACGAGCACCGCCTACGGCGAGCAGACGGCGGCCACCGACATCGGCTCCGGCACCGCCGCCGTCGGCGTCACCGACACCCTGACCGGCCTGACCCCGGGCACGACCTACGACTATCGGCTCGTCGCCACCAACAGCGACGGCACCAGCTACGGCTACAACTACAGCTTCACCACCGCCGCGGCGAGCGACGTCGCGCCGGTCGACACCGTGCTGCCCGCCATCTCCGGCACCGCCACCGAAGGCCAGACGCTCGCGGTCACGACCGGCGGCTGGAACCCGAGCCCGACCGGATACACGTACCAGTGGCAGCGCTCCGCCGACGGCGCCAACTGGACGGCGATCACCGGGGCGACCGGCTCCACCTACACCCTCGCCGCCGCCGACGTCGGCGACGACATCGACGTCGTCGTCACCGCCGCCGACGCCTGGGGGCAGACCGCCGCCACCGCCACCGCCGTCGGGCTCGTCGCCTCGGCCACGCCGGTCAACACCGGCGCGCCGGCGATCACCGGCAGCCCGCACCAGGGCGAGGTGCTGACCGTCACCTCGACCTGGACCCCCGCGAACCTGACCTACACCTATCAGTGGCAGCGCTCCCCTGACGCCAGCACCTGGAGCAACATCAGCGACGCCACGGCCGCCACCTACACGCTCGGTGTCGCCGACGAGGGCGACAGCATCCGTGTCGCCGTCACCGCCGCCGACGCCTACGGGGCGACGACCGCCGACAGCCCCGCGATCGGCCCCATCCACTCAAACCCGCCGGTCAACATCACCGTCCCCGGCGTCACCGGCACCCCGCAGCGAACGTTCACCCTGACCGCCGGGCAGGGGACATGGAGCGGGACCGGCAACGCCTACGAATATCAATGGCAGAGCTCGCCCGACGGCGGCGTCACCTGGAGCAACATCAGCGACGCCGACAGCTCGACCTACAAGCTGGGCGTCACCGACGAGGGCGACGAGATCCGCGTCGTCGTCACCGCATCCAACGTCGACGGCCTCACCACCCAGGCCAGCGCGGCCACGAACCCCGTGGCGCCCGACCCGCCGGGTAACACGATCGCGCCGACGATCTCCGGCACCGCGGAGCGCAGCGACACCCTCAGCGCCACCGCGGGAACATGGACCGGCCCCGACAACAGCTACGCGTATCAGTGGCAACGTGACTGCGGCGGGGGCTTCGCCGACGTCACCGGCGCCACGACCGACAGCGACACGCTGACGGCCGCCGACGAGGGCTGCAGCGTCCGCGTCGTCGTCGTCGCCACCAACCCCGACGCGGCGATCGCGCAGGCCAGCCAGCCGACGGCGACCGTCACGGCCGACCTGCCGGTCAACACCACCGCCCCCGCGCTGACCGGTACGGCGCAGCGCGGCTCGACGCTGAGCGCGAGTGCCGGGACGTGGTCGGGACAGGGCAACGCCTACAGCTATCAGTGGCAGGATTCGATCGACGGGAGCACCTGGGCGAGCATCCCCGGCGCCACCGCCACCACGTACACGCTCGGGGTGGGCGATGAGGGAACCGAGCTGCGCGCCGTCGTCACCGCCACCAACCCCGACGGGAGCGCGACCGCCGACACCGCCGACTCGACGCTCATCCCCGCCGCCCCACCGGTCGACAGCGCGGTGCCCACCGTCTCCGGAACCGCGCAGCGCACAGCGGTCCTGACCGGCACCCTGGGCACCTGGTCGGGGATCGCCAACACCTACACCGAGCAGTGGCAGCGGTCCGCCGACCACGGCGTGACCTGGACGAACATCGCCGGCGCGACCGCCGGGACATACACCCTGGGTGCCGCCGATGAGGGCGACATCGTCCGGCTGCTCGTCACCGCCACCAATCCCGACGGGACCGCAGCCGCCGCCAGCGTCGCGACGGCGACCGTCGTCGGGGGCGCGCCGGTGGCGACCGCGCCCCCCGTCGTCACCGGCCCGGCGCAGCGCGCCGGCACGCTGACCGCCACCGCGGGGATGTGGGGAGGGCTGGGCAACACCTACACGTACCAATGGGATCGCTCCACCGATCAGGGCGCCACCTGGACGCCCGTCACCGGGGCCACCGGTCTCACCGACACGCTCGGCGTCGCCGACGAGGGCTCTCAGCTACGCCTGTCGGTCACCGCCAGCAACCCTGACGGGACGGTGACCGCCGTCAGCAGCGCGACGGGCGTCGTCCCGGCGGCCCCGCCGGCCGACACCGCGCCGCCGTCCGTCACCGGGACACCGCAGCGCGCGAGCACCCTGACCGGCACCCAGGGGACGTGGACGGGCATCGGCAACACCTACGCCGATCAATGGCAGAGCTCGCCCGACGGCGGCGTCACCTGGACTGCCATCCCCGGCGCGACCGCAACCACGTACACGCCGGTCCTCGCCGACGAGGGCAACCTCATCCGCCTCCGGGTCACCGCCACCAACCCGGACGCCGTCGTCACCGCCGTCAGCGCGGCGACGATCGCCGTCGCCGCGGCGGCACCGGCCGACACGGCCCTGCCGGCGATCACCGGCACCGTCGCCCGCGGCTCGATCCTGACCGGCTCGCCGGGCGCGTGGTCAGGCGCGGGCAACAGCACGACCGACCAATGGCAGAGCTCGCCCGACGATGGCGTGACCTGGACGGCCATCACCGGTGCGACCGGGAGCACCTACACGCCGACCATCGCCGACGAGGGCAGCGAGCTGCGCTTCGCCGTCACAGTCTCCAATCCGGACGGGACCGCGACCGTCGCCAGCGCCGCTACCCTCGCCGTGCCCAGCTCACCCCCGGTCGACACCGCGGTGCCCGTGATCACTGGCACCGCGGCCCGCGCGTCGACGCTCGCCGTCTCGACCGGGACGTGGTCCGGAATCGGCAACACGTACACGTATCAGTGGCAGCGCAACGCAGGGACGGGCTTCGTCGCGATCAGCGGCGCGACCAATGCCACCTACGTCGTCGGCGTCGCCGACGAGGGCGCAACGCTGCGCGCGGTGGTCTCCGCCGCCAATCCCGACGGGACGGTCACCGCCACCACGGCCGCCACCACCGTCGTCCCCAGCGCCCCACCGGTCGACACGGCGGTGCCGACGATCGCCGGCACCGCGCAACGCGGCGGGATCCTGAACTCGTTCCAGGGCACCTGGACCGGCATCGGCAATGCCTACGCCGATCAGTGGCAGCGCTCCGCCGACCAGGGCGCCACCTGGACCGCCATCGCCGGCGCGACCGCCGGCAGCTACACGCTGACCGCCGCCGACGAGGGCGATCTCGTCCGGCTCCAGGTCACCGCCACCAACCCCGACGGGATCGCGGTCGCCGACAGCGCAGCCACCGCCACCGTCGCCGCAGCCGCTCCCTCGGACACGAGCCTGCCGACGATCGCCGGAACGCCGACCCGCAGCGCCATCCTCACCTCCACGCCGGGCGTGTGGAGTGGCTTTGCCAACGCCTACCTGCTGCAGTGGCAGCGCTCCGCCGATCAGGGCGCCACCTGGACCGACATCTCCGGCGCCACCACCAGCGACTACACGCTCGCGGTCGCCGACGAGGGCGACCTCGTCAGGCTGCAGGTCACGGCGTCCAATTCCGACGGCGGCGCGATCGCCGCCAGCGCGCCGACGGCGACCATCAGCGCCGCGCCCGCGGTCAACACGGTCCTCCCCACGGTCACCGGCGTCGCGGTGCGCGGCTCCAGCCTGAGCTCGGCACAGGGCACGTGGACCGGAGCCGGAAACGTCTACACCAACCAGTGGCAGCGCTCCGCCGACGGCGGCACCACCTGGACCGACATCGCGGGCGCGACGAGCGCCGCTTATACGGTGGCGGTGAGCGACGAGGGGTCCGAGCTGAGGGTGGCGGTCACCGCCACCAACCCCGACGGCGCGCTGACCGTGACGAGCGTGCCGACGTCGGTCGCCGCCGCCGCGCCGCCGGTCAGCACGAGCGCGCCGGTGGTGTCAGGCATCCTGCAGCGCACGGCCCTGCTGACCGCCACCACCGGCAGCTGGAACGGGGTCGGCAATGTCTACACCGATCAATGGCAGCGCTCCGCCGACCAGGGCGCCACGTGGGTCAACATCCCCGGGGCGACGAGCGCCACCTACACGCCGGTCGCGGCCGACGAGGCCGACAACCTGCGCGTGCTGGTCACCGGGTCCAACCTCGACGGTACGAGCAGCGCCGCCAGCGCGGCCACCGCCCCCATCCAGGGCGCGCCGCCGGTCGAGTCCGCTCTGCCCGTCGTCTCCGGCACGGTCGGCCTCGGCGACAAGCTGACCGCGACATCCGGGACCTGGAAGCCGGACACGACCGGAATCGGCTACGCCTGGCAGCGCGGCACCCCGGCCGGCGGCTATCAGACGATCCCCGGGCAGACCGCCGCGGCCTACACCCTGACCGCGGCCGATGTCGGCGAGAGCATCCGGGTCGTCGTCACCGCGGTCAACGTCGATGGCAGCACGACCGCCACCAGCGCCCCGACCGCGGTCGTGCTCGGCCCGCCGACGAACACCGCGGCGCCCGCCGCCCCGAGCGGAACGCTGGAGAACACCGACACGCTGACCGCCGCCGCCGGAACCTGGGACGAGCCGTCGGCGACCTTCGTCTACGCCTGGATGCGATGCCCGGCCACCGCCGCCGCCGTCACCGCAGCCTGCACCAAGGTCGCGACCGGCACCACCTACACGCTCGCCGCCGCCGACGTCGGCTCGACGATCGCGGTGGCCGTGACCGCCACCTCGATCGGCGGGCAGACGACGGTCGACGGCGCGCTGACCGCCGTGATCACCGGCCGGCCGCTGACCAACCTCACCGCGCCGGGCATCAGCGGCAATCCCCAGGTCCCCGACACGCTCGGCGCCACCCCAGGGCAGTGGAGCGTCACGCCGACCACCACCGCCTTCACCTGGGAGCGCTGCGACCTCGACGGCAGCTCCAACTGCGTGTCGGTCGGGACCTCCGGCTCCTACACCCTGTCGAGCGCCGACCTCGGCCACACGATCGTCCTGCAGGTGAGCGTCACCTCGCCGGGACAGACCGCGACCGCGGTCAGCAGCGCGCTGACCGTCCAGGATCAGCCCTCCCCGCAATCCGCCGCCGCCCCCACGATCAGCGGATCGCCGGTCCGCGCCAGCGTGCTGACCGCCACCGCCGGCACGTGGTCCAACAGCCCCACGCAGATCCTCTACCAATGGATGCGCTGCGACGCGAGCGGGCACAACTGCCAGCCGCTGACCGGGCAGACCGCAGCCACCTACACGCCGACGCACGCCGACGAGGGATCCACCGTCACCGTCACGGTCACCGCCGCCAACGCCGCCGGCAGCGCAGCGGCGACCGCCGCCCCGGCCGGCCCGATCGCCGCCGCCCTCCCGGTCAGCACCGCCGCGCCGGTCATCCAGACCGACAGCGCGATCGCCGCCGACGGCGTCACCCTGACAATGGGCGGCTATCGCTGGCAGGCGACGCCGGACACGATCCTCACCACGTCGTGGCAGCGCTGTGACACCGCCGGCCAGAACTGCGTGACGATCGCCGGCGCCACCGGTACGAGCTACACGCTGGCCGACGCCGACGTCGGCTCCACGGTCAGGGCGGTCAGCATCGCCACCAACGCCGACGGCACCGTCTCCGCGGCCTCGCCGCGCACGGGGACCGTTCTGCCGCCGGCGCCGCGATGGAAGACGCTGCCGATCCTGGGGGCCGATCCCGGTCACGTGGGCGACGTGCTGAGCATCACCGCCGGAGTCTGGACGGGGCCGGCGGTCACCACCGACACGGTGCAGCTGATGCGCTGCACGAACGTCTGTCAGAGCGACGGCGCGGCCGGAGCGAGCGCGTACACGATCGCCGGCAGCGACGTCGGGGCGATCCTGCGGGTGCGCGAGACCGCCGCGAACGTCTCCGGGGACACCGTCGTCTGGTCGGCGAGCTACGTCGGACCGGTCATCTCGACGAGCGCCGGGGTTGCGGTGCTGGCCGGCGGCCAGGTTGCGATCCGCACCGACCAGGGCATGACCCTGGCGACGGCGCAGCTCGCCCCGGCGCCGGCGGCGATGACCGCCGACATCCGGATCGCCGGCGTGACGCGCCGGCGGGCGCCCGGGCGCGGCCCGACGGTCACCCTGCACCGCGCGCACGGGGTGCGCGGGAGCCTGACGGCGTGGGTGTGCCCGGTCACGCTCAACCCCGACGGCTCGCCGCGGGCCTGCAGCGCCCGCGTCGCTCTCCGAGCCCGCGCCCGGCTCGAGCTCCCGGCATCGATGACCGGGCGCCTTCGTGTCGTGGTGATCACGACACGGCGCTGAGGCCGGGCGGCCGGCGGTCGGGCCGGGCGGCCGGCGGGGTCAGGCCGGGCGGCCGGCGGTCAGGCCGGGCGGCCGGCGGTCAGGCCGGGCGGCCGGCGGTCAGGCCGGGCCGTGGCCGAGGGCGTCGGCGGCGGCGGCGACGAACCCCGTGGCCATCGATTCCCCGATGCCGCCGACCGGGACGAGCCGCGGCACCGACAGGCTCGCGCTGAGCGCGAGCCGGATCTCGCTCCCGGCCCCCCCGGCCGCCCCGGCCGCCGGCGCCAGCCGCCAGACGACATCGAAGCGCTCGGGATCGGAGGGATCATGCGGGATCCGCGCGAGCGTGATCGTCCGCAGGTGCTCGGTCGTGACCGTCAGCCGCAGGTCGAAGTCCCGGACGATCGGTCCGACCGACGCGTGCAGGGTGGCCGTGGCGCGCGTCGGCCGGCCGTCGAGGTCGCGCTCCAGCACGTCGGCCCGGCGCACGACCGCCGGAAACCAGGACGGATAGCCGTCGATGGCCAGCAGAAAGGCGAACGTCTCCTCGATCGAGGCCGCGACCGACGTCGCGGCGGTTCCCTGGAGATCCTTCATTCCCTCCGACCTTATCGCCGCCCGGCGACTGCCGGTCGGCCGCGGACGAGACGCGCGCCGGCGGACCTGCGTATCCAATGGTCCATATCGGCGCGTTTGCGCAGCAGGTTCACGTGATGCCCGCGCCCGCCGATCCCCGCGCCCGCCGATCCCCGGGCCCGCCGGCGGCGGGCGGGAACCGGACGTGACGTGACGGACGGCGGCCGGACCGTTTCGAGAACGGTCCGGCCGCCTGCACGTCAGCCTCTGCTCGTGATCAGAAGGCGGCCAGGGTGCCGATGAAGTCCTGGCCGGGCGCACCGAGCCCGGTCAGGCTGTCATAGCCGATCGCGGTCGTCTGCGTCTCCGGACGGCTGGCGCAGTTGCCGGTGCCGTCGCAGTAGACCTCCATGCCCTGCCAGCCGATCTCACGGAACTGCTGGACGGTCCCGGTGGCGTACGTCGTCCCGTTGTTGAGCCCGAGCCCGAGGTCACCGGCGAAGTCCGTCCGGGCCTGGCCGAGATCACCGTTGGGGACGATGTCCTCGATCGAGGAGGGGTCCGCGGTGTCCATCTTGTACAGCGCGGGATTGATGAACCCGAGCGGCGTCCCCGACGCCTGATCGGCGTCGGCGACGATCCCGGCCAGCAGCGGCGAGGCGAGGCTCGTCCCGCCGTAGCGGGTCTCGGTGTACAGCGACAGCCCGTCGGGCAGCGTCTGGTGCAGCCCGATCAGGAACCCGGTGGCCGGGTCGGCCTCCAGCGAGATGTCGGGCACGACCCGCGCGTTCGCCGTACCGTTGAACGCCGCGTTGCGCTCCGCGAGCGCGTCGGGGACGACGCCCGCCTGGTAGAACGGCTGCGCGTAGTTGTAGCTGGTGAAGCCACCGCTGCTGCCGTCCGCGGTCACCGGCAGCCAGGTGCCGGCGGTCGCCGCCGTGCAGCCCGGGTAGTCGCCCTCGATGTTGGCCGTGCACAGGAACGAATGGCCGGTCTGCCAGCCGTACTCCGCCGTCCGCTGGCCGTCGGCGCCGATCGCCAGCGTCGTGCCGCCGACGGCGGTCACGAACGGGCTGGAGGCCGGATAGTCGGCGGCCGAGACGCCGATCAACGCGAAGTTGTCGCCGTCGTCGCCCGAGGAGTACTGGACGGTGATCCCGGTGGCGTCGGCGAGCATGAACAGGTCGTCGACCGCCGTCCGGGTGGCGACGTCGTCGAGCAGATCCCCGCCGGTGTCGGCCCACGAGTTGCTGATCACGTTGGCCAGGCCGTTGTCGATCACCGTCTGCTCGGCGGCGTACAACCCGGTGACGCAGTCCTGGGCGCCGACGTAGAGGATGTGGGCATCCGGCGCCATCGAGTGCGCCGACTCGATGTCGATCGCCTCCTCGGTCTGCCATCCGCTGGCCGCGCACTCCGACTCGTCGTCGAACGGCGTCTGGTCGATCTGGGTGAAGTCGGCCGCCGAGAACGGCTCGCTCGGATCGTTGTCGGCGAAATAGCGAGAGGCGTCGGAGGCGATCGTCGACGAGTCATAGGCGTCGATGATGGCGATCGTCTCGCCCGCGCCGGTGTTGGCGGCGGTCAGCCCGTAGGCCGAGCGCAGCTGGGCCGGCTTGTAGCCGCAGACGGTATCGGGCACCGTCGCCGGATAGCCGTTGCCGAACGGCGGATTCTCCGTCGTCGTCAGCGCGCCGAAGGACGAGGAGCACGGCCCGTGGGTGAGGAAGGCCGACGGCGCCGGCGGATCGGAGCTCGCGTTCCTGGTGACCGCGGGATCCTGGTCGGTGGACCCGGGGATGTCGGGGCTGCCGGCATCGGCGGGCGTGGCGATCGTCTGGTTGATCCCCATCGCGCCGGTGATGACCCCGGCGAGCGACGTCGGCACGCTCAGCTCGGTGGACGCCATCCGCTCGGTGTGGCCGGCGACGGAGTAGTTGGCCAGCGTCGTGTCGAACGCCGACTCCACCTGGGCGGCCGTGCCCGAGGCCGAGATCGTGATCCCGTCCTTGGAGGCGCCGCCGACGGTGAAGCCCTGGCTGGTCAGCCACTGCTCGGCCTGGGCGATCGTGGCGGCCGTCGGCGAGAACCGGGCCTCCCACTGCGCGGCGGTCAGATAGTGCTTGTACAGCGCGCTGCTCGGGTCGCTGACGGCGCGCACCAGCAGCGCCGCGCCGAGCGGGTCACGCAGCTTCATGACGAGGTCGAACTTCACCGCGGTCGACGGAGCGACCGCGCTCCCACCCTGCACCTGCACCTGGGCCGGCGCTGCCGTCCCGGCCAGCTGGGCACGGGCCGTGTCGGCCAGCGCGGCCGGTGTGGCCCCCGCAGCCACGACCGCTCCGGTACAGAAGACTGCCGACGCGGCAGCCATGAGCGACTTCCTTCGCATCAATCCTCACCCCACCTGATTTGAGTTGGATCCGAGCTGCGGAACTCTATACCTGTGATTGGACGGGTGCGCCGGTGAACTCCGCCGGTCCGTGGAGCCGGTGATCCCGCTGACATCCGGAGTGGAGGCGAGGGCCTCGCACGGGTAGCTTGTGACCATGTCAGGACGGCTCATCTTGACCGTGTCAGGTCGGTGCGCGCCATGCTGATCGGCTACGAGCTCTGGGTCGTCGCCGTCGTGCTGCTCATGCTCCTGCCGGCGCTCTTCTTCCGGGGACCGGGCCCGCCGCCCGACGCCTCGGACGGCGACTCCGACGACGGCCGGGGGCGGGGGCCGAGAGCTCCGTCACCCCCGCCTGAAAGGCCGCGGGGCGGCTTGGCGATGCCGCTGCCCGACGCGCAGCCCGCGCGCATCCGGCTGCGCGAGCACGGCCGGCTCGCCGACCGCAGCCCCGGGCCGGCCCGCCGGCCGACGCGCGAGCCGGAACGCGCGCCGCGCCGGGTCTCACGGCGGTGACGCCGGCGCCGGGTCTCCCGCGTCCGGCCAACCCCGGCGGCGCGCGCCGCCGGCGCCGGACTCGGTGTCCGGCAGCCGCCCGGAGGTCAGGTCGTCGGGCACCTGGGGCAGGATGTCGGTGAAGTACGACCGGGCGGCGGCGCGGGTGCCGACGTCCTTGCGGGCGCTCTCAGACAGAAACCAGCGATGCTCGAGCACCTCGTGGAAGACCTCCACAGGATCAAGCTTGTCACGGAGCTCCGGTGGGATGCTCGCAACGACCGGGTCGTAGACCTCCTCCAGCCAGCGGTTGGCGGCGGCGACCGCCGACACCGGCCGGCCGGACTTGCGCTCCAGCATCGCCCGATACTGGGCGAGGTCGTTGAGCAGGCGCCGGGCCTGGTTCTCCTCGGTGACGAGGCCGGCGCGCTGGTAGAGCAGCCGGCGGTGATGGCCGGGCTCTGAGACCCGCGGCGTCACCCGCAGGCGGACCTGACGCTCGCCGCCGGCGGTCAGGCCGGCGCCGTCGGAGAGCTCGATCTCGTCGACGTCGAAGCCGAGGTCGTTGAGCCGCTTGACGCGCTCGGCGACGCGCTGGTGCTCCTCGCCGGCCGGCAGGAGCCATTCCCCGGTCAGCTCGCTCCACAGCGCTCGATAGGCGCGCTCCACCCGCGCGGCCACCGCGAGCGGATCGACGGCGTCGTCGAGCAGCCCGCCCGCCTGAAGGTCGAGCAGCTCGCCGGCCAGGTTCTCGGTGGCGAGCAGCACGTCAGCCTCGCGCTGGCCGTCGGACAACGCGTCACGCATCTCGGCGGTCTCGGCATCGACCAGGTACGCCGCCAACTGCCCGGCGTCGAGCCGGAACAGCGTGTTGGACAGCGAGCAGTCCCCCCAGTAGACGCCCGCGAGGTGCAGCCGGGCGAGCAGCGCGGCGAGCGCGTCCAGCAGACGGCTGCGCGAGTGCAGGCCGCGCGGCTCGGAGAACAGCGCCCGATAGGTGGAGGAGTACTGCAGATAGCCGGTGACGAGCGCGGCGTCGAGGTCCGCTCCGCGGTCGGCCACCACCCCCTCGATGGTGACGCATGGGACGCCGATCTCGGCGAGATGGAGCAGGATGCGGTACTCGCGCTTGGCCAGCTCCTCGGGCAGCTCCTTGATCGCCCACAGGTGCCCGCGATCCTCGATGAAGCGCACGACGTGACGATGCAGTCCCTCTCGGGGCGGCGTGACCAGCCGGCGGTCCTCCCAGTCGGCCAGCGGGCGCGCCCAGGGCAGGTCGATCAACCCCGCCGACTCGATTGCCGCGGGCGCCAGGGTCAGCCGCATCAGTCCACCAGGCGGGCCCGGGCCGACCAGCCGCCGTCGGAGGCGATCACCTGGCCGGTCACCCACTCCGCCTCGTCGCTGACCAGCCAGGCCACAAGGCGCGCGGCGTCCTCGGGCGTCCCCCAGCGCCCACCGGGATTCTGCGCGGCGACGGCGTCGCGCAGCGCGGGACCGGCATAGCCGGTGTCGGTGGGACCCGGATCGATGCAGTTGACGGTGATCCCCCTCGGCATCAGCTCGACCGCGAGGCTTGCGGTGAGCTGATGCAGCGCGCCCTTGGAGGCGATGTAGGGCAGCTCGGAGGGCATCGCTCCGTGGTACTGCCCGGAGGTGAAGAGGACGATTCGCCCGCCCGGGCCGGCCGGGCGTGCGCTGTCCAGGGCGCGCGCCACAAGCAGGGTGGCGCGGGTGTTGACGGCGTAGGTGAGGTCGATCTCGGCGGCGGTCAGCTCGCCGAGCGCCTGAGCGCCCGACCGGGCGTGGTTGGCCACGACGATGTCGAGCCGCCCGAATGCCTCGAGGGCGGAGGACACGAGCAGGGCCGGGGCCTGCGGATCGGCGAGGTCGGCGCTGACATGCTCGGCCCGCCCGCCGGCCGCCCGCAGCTCGGCGAGCAGCCCCAGCGGACCGCCGGGGTCCGCACGCCAGGGCTGCTCCTCGTCATGCGGCGCCCAGGAGTGCACGAGCACCGACGCGCCGTCGGCGACGAGCCGGCGGGCGATGGCGGCGCCGATCGCGCGGCGGCGGCTGGCGCCGGTGACCAGCGCCACCCGCCCGCCGAGGTTGCCGGTCAGTTCCAGATCGCGTCGCCCGAGCCGGGATCGAAGAACTGCAGGCCGCCGGTGTCGAGGGCGAAGCGCATCTTCTCCCCCGGCTTGGCCGGCACGTGGGGGCCCACCCGGGCGACCCCGGCGCCGCTCGTCGTCAGCTCCTCCTCCTCGGAGGGGCCCTCCCCGCGGACGCGCTTGGCGTCGATCGAGAAGTGGACCTGGAGCTCTGAGCCCAGCGCCTCGACGAGCTCGACGTCGGCGACGAGCGGAGCCTCGCTGTGGTCGTCGCCGGCGGGCAGATGCTCCGGCCGCATGCCGATCACCACCGGCTTGCCGGCATAGGCGCCGAGACCGGGGTGAGCCACGCGGATGGGGTCGGTGAGCGGGATCTCCTGTGAACCCAGCCGCAGGGTCCGGGCACCCTCGGTCAGCGACGCCTCGTAGAGGTTCATCGCCGGCGAGCCGATGAACGCCGCCACGAAGATGTTCGTCGGATGGTCGTAGAGGACCTGTGGCGTGTCGCACTGCTGCATGACTCCGGCCCGCATCACCGCGACGCGATCGCCCATCGTCATCGCCTCGATCTGATCGTGGGTGACGTAGACGGTGGCGACGCCGACCTTGCGCTGGATGTTGCTCACCTCGGCGCGCATCTGCACGCGCAGCTTGGCGTCGAGGTTCGACAGCGGCTCGTCCATCAGGAAGACCGACGGGTTGCGCACGATCGCGCGGCCCATCGCCACCCGCTGGCGCTGGCCGCCGGAGAGCTCGCCGGGCTTGCGATCCAGCCATTGGGTCAGCCCCAGCACCTGGGCGGCGTCGTTGACCTTGCGGGCGATCTCGTCCTTGGGCAGCTTGCGCAGCTTGAGCGCGAAGCCGATGTTCTCGCCCACCGTCATATGCGGATAGAGCGCGTAGTTCTGGAAGACCATCGCGATGTCGCGCTCCTTGGGGCCGAGGTCGTTGACGACCTTGTCGGCGATCCGCAGCGTCCCCTCGCTGATGTCCTCCAGCCCGGCGATCATCCGCAGCACGGTCGTCTTGCCGCACCCCGAGGGTCCGACGAGCACCATCAGCTCGCCCTCCTCGACGCTCAGGTCGATGCCGTGCACAGCCTTGTAGCCGTTGGTGTAGACCTTGACGACGTGGTCAAGCTCGATGGTTGCCATCAGCGAGCGCTCCTTGCGAGACGAGGTTGGGCGTGTCAGGTTGCACGGTCGAGACCAGAGCCTCCCACGGGCCCAGGCGAACCGGCCGATCTGCGGCAGGGGGGGCCGGCAGCTCGCCGGCGATCGTGCTGGACAGGACGAGAGAGGCATCCGGCAGCTCGATGTCGAGCTCCCGGCCGGTGAGGTTGGCGGCCACGACGAGATCGCCGCAGCGATAGGCCCAGGCCCCCTCGGGCGCAGGCAGTGGATCGTACGCGGCCCCGGGTCCGACGGCCTCTCGGCGCAGGGCGATCAGCCGGCGGGTCAGATGCAGCTCGGAGGTCGGATCGTCGCGCTGTTCCTGCACGCTGTGACCAGCGCGGTCACCGATCGGCAGCCACGGCCGGACGCCGGGGGCGGTGAACCCGGCTCCCGCTCCGGGCGTCCACGGCATCGGTGTCCGCGCCCGATCGCGATTGAAGCGCCCGTCCGTCGCCCGCCAGCTCATCCGATCGCGCTGGTCCTCCGGCGAGACGTCGATGTCAGGCAGGCCGAGCTCGTCGCCGTAGTACAGGGTGCCGGTCCCCGGCAGGGTGAGCAGCACCGTCAGCGCCAGCCGAGCGCGGGCGCGGTCATCGGCGCCCCAGCGGGTGGGGAAGCGCGAGATGTCGTGGTTGGAGCCATGCCACACCGGGCACGCCCCGTCGGGCAGCGCCGCCAGCGTCTGCGCGACGCGCTCCGACAGCGCCCCGGCATCAAACGGTGCGAAGGCGAAGGCGAAGTTGAAGCCCAGCTGGAGCTCGTCGTCCTCGCCGTAGAAGCGGGCCAGGTCGGCCGGATCCAGCACCCAGGTCTCCCCCACCAGCAGCCGCTCGGGATCGTAGGAGCGGGCCACCCCGCGCCAGGCCCGGTAGACCTCGTGAACCTCTGGGCGGTTCTTCGAGTAACGGTGCGCGAGCCCGAACGGCGATTCGACGCTGACCGGGGCCGGGGGATCGTCACGCAGTTGCGCGTCCTTGTACAGGCCGTTGGCGACGTCGATGCGAAACCCGGCGATCCCGCGGTCGAACCAGAAGCGCTGGATCGCGATGAACGCCTCGTGAACTTCGGGCTCGAACCAGTTGAGATCGGGCTGGCCGGCGAGGAAGTTGTGCAGGTAGTACTGGCCACTGAGCTCGTCCAGCGTCCAGGCGGGGCGCCCCGTGCTGTCCAGCCAGTTGTTGGGCGGACCGCCGCCGGCGGCGGGATCCGCCCACACATACCAGTTGCGATGGCTCGCCTCGCGACCGGAGCGAGCGTCGCGAAACCACGCGTGCTCGATCGACGTGTGGTTGGGGACGAGATCGAGCAGGATCGCCATCCCCAGATCGCCGGCGGCGGCGATCAGGCGATCGATGTCGCGCAGCGTCCCCAGGTCGGGATGGACGCCGGTGTAGTCGCTGACGTCATATCCCCAGTCGCTGTCCGGCGATGGCATCGTCGGCGACAGCCACAGGGCGTCCACCCCGAGCCACGCGAGGTAATCCAACCGCTCCAGCAGCCCGCCCAGATCACCGGACCCGTCACCGTCGCTGTCGGCGAAGGAGCGGACGTAGACCTGGTAGATGACGCCGCCGTCCCACCAGCGTGAGCGCAGTGGCGTCATCCCTTCACGGCCCCGGCGGTCAGGCCGGACACCACCGACTTGCGCAGGACGAGCACGATGATCGCGATCGGCACCGCGGCGACGGTGCTGGCGGCGAAGATCGTGCCGTAGGGGATCGTGAACTGCGAGCCGAACTCAGCGATCCCCACCGGGATCGTCCTGAAATCGTTGGAGCTGTTGAACGACAGCGACATCAGGAACTCCGTCCAGCACGCGGTGAAGGTGAAGATGCCGGCGGTGAACAGCCCGGGTGTGGCCTGGGGCAGGATGATCGACCACAGCGTCCGCAGCGGTCCGGCGCCGTCGATCCGGCCGGTCTCCTCCATCTCCTTGGGGATGCCCAGCATGTAGTTGCGCAGGATCCAGATCGCGAACGGCAGGTTGAACGCCGTGTAGGGGACGATCAGCGCCTGATAGCTGTTCAGCCACCCGAGATCCTTCATGAGCAGGAACAGCGGGGCGATCACCGCGATCGCGGGGAACACCGAGATCATCAGCAGCGCGACCATCACCGGCAGCTTGCCGCGCATCGGCAGGCGTCCGAGCGCGTACCCGGCCAGCGTTCCCAGGAACAGCACGAGGATCGTGGTGATGACGGCGACGATCACCGAGTTGAGGATGTAGCGAGCGAACGTGTAGTCGCTGAACGCCACGTTGTAGTTGGACGTGGTCACGTCGTGCGGTATCAGGCTGGTCGTGCCGATGCCCGCCTGGCCCTTGAAGCTGCTGGAGATCATCCAGTACAGCGGGATGATGACGAACAGGATCGTCACCACTGTGGCGATGTTGACGGCGTTGACGTAGCGCCGCCAGCCCTTGCGCTGTCGATTGCGCATTTACATCCCCTCCTGACCGACTTGAGCCTTGAACACCTGCAGGAACGCCATGCAGCCGATCACCACGAGCAGCGCCGTCGTGGTCGCCACCGCCGCTCCGGGGCCGAAGCTGAGGTTCTGGAACATCGCCTGGTAGCCGAGGATCGCGAGCGAGGTCGTCGCGTGCCCCGGACCGCCTCCGGTCAGCACGAACGGGAGGTCGAACAGTCCGAACGCCTGGAGAACGCGGAAGAGCACGGCCAGGGCGATCGTCGGGCGCAGCAGCGGGAACGTGATCTTCCAGAACGTCGTCCAGCCCGACGCGCCGTCGACGTCGGCCGCCTCGTAGATCTCCTGGGGCAGCATGACCAACCCGGCCAGCACGATAATGGCGACGAACGGCGTCGTCTTCCAGATGTCGGCCACGCACAGGGCGACGATCGCCGACAGGTTGGATCCCAGGATGACGGGATGCCCAAGGCCGAGTGTCGAGAAGATGGAGTCGGCGATCCCGTAGGACGGGTCGTAGATGTATCCCCACAGCTCGGCCGAGATGACGGTGATCAGCGACCACGGGATCAGCAGCAGCGCCATCATCCAGCCCCGCCCGGCCACCAGCCGCTCCAGCACGAGCGCGATCATCGTCCCGAACAGGAGCTCGAAGAAGACGGTGATCACCGTGTAGCCGAGCGTGAACAACAGCGCGTAATGCCACGTCGAGTTGCCCAGGACGAGCGAGTAGTTCCCGGTGGTGAAGCCGTTGAGCGAGAATCCCGAGCCCGTCACGTTGACGTTGTTGAGGCTGAGAACGACCGAGAAGGCGATCGGGAACAGGGTGACCAGCCCGATCACGAACAGCGCCGGAGCGGAGAACATCCAGCCCAGGCGGGCCATCCGCCGCCGGTTCTCGTCCGGGCGGCCCACCGCCGTGGGCGGACGCTGATCCGGACCCCCGCGATCGGGGACCCGGTCGGTGGTTATCGTCGCCATGAAGAATGTGCTCCTCGTGTCGAGATGAGGCCGCTCGCGGGGGGCCGGAGGAGGAGACAGGCCCCCCGCGAGCGACGGTTGCGATGGCTACAGGCCGCCGCCGCTCACAGCGGTGTTGATCGACGAGTTCATCGCGCTCACCGCTGCCGATGGTGACGTCTGACCGGCCAGGACCGAGCTGACGTTCTGATAGATCGCCTGGCTGACCTGTGGATAGTTCGGCGTCTGCGCCGGACGCGGAACGAGCTTGGTCTTGGGGACGACCGCCAGCACCGCGTTGGAGGCGATCACCTTGTGCGCGGTGCGCACCGACGTGATCGTCGGGATCTGCGAGAACTGCGTCGCCTCGATCGTCTGTGCCTGCTCGCCCGTCATCCATTTCACGAACGTCAGATCGGCCGCGAGATTCTTCGAATGCGGATTGATGTACAGGTTCCAGCCGCCGATGTTGGAGTAACCCGGGGTGGGCTGTCCGGCGAACGTCGGCATCGGCGCAACCCCGACCTTGCCGATCACCTTCGAGCCGGCGGCGTTCGACGAGGCATACGCGTAGTCCCAGTTACGCATGAACGCCGCATCGCCCGTGACGAACTCGTTGAGCGCCTGGGGCTCCTGATAGGTCGACTCCGCCTGCGGGCTGACTCCACTGGACACCAGCTCGCGCTCGAACGTCAGCGCCTTCAGCGCGCCGCCGTTGGCCGTCAGCGACGACTTCGTGTCCGTCGCATTCAGCACCGTTCCGCCGGCGTCGGCGAGGAACTCCGCGAAGTCACACGTCGCGCCCTCGTAGTCGGCACCCTGGAAGACGTAGCCGTACTTGACCTGACCCTTGGACTGCATGATCTTGGAATCGCTGAGGACCTGCTCCCACGTCGTCGGGACCGCCAGGTGATCCTTGGCCAGGAGATCCTTGCGGTAGTACAGGAAGCCCTGGTCCTCGAACAACGGAGCACCGTAGACCTGTCCCTTGTATGTCGCCCCCTGCACCAGCCCGGGCGCGAAGGTGGCGAAATAGCTCGCCGGCAGATACTTGCTCAGCGGAACGGCGAGCTGGTGGGCGCCGAACTGCGCCGGCCAGATGACGTCGCCCATGAACACGTCCGGACCGGCGCCGCCGGAGATCTGCGTGGCCAGCGTCGCGCGGTTGGTGTCGGTGTCGGTCGGCGCGGTGATCAGGTTGACCTTGATCCCCGGATACGCCTTCTCGAACGCCGCGATCCAGACCTTGCGCACGTCCGGGCCGCTGGTCGAGATCGGGCTGGCCCACCAGTTGATCGTGCCCGACGTCGCGTTGCCCGGCGCCGTGGCGGCGCCGTAGGAGACGGCGGCGGCCTTCGTGGCCGCCGACGACGCTCCGGCCGAGGACGCCGCGGCCGACGACGTCGCCGACGACGTGCTCGAGGACCCGCAGGCGGCCAGGCCGATACCGGCCGCCGACACGGCTGCCAGCGCAGCCACTCGGCGCAGCCTCCGACGACGATTCGCGTTCTCCCCAGATGCACAGTGTGGTCTCACTTCGACGACCTCGACTTTCCCGTTGGTGATTGTGATACCGCGACGGTGTGCGGGCGTGGCGCACCGGTGCCGCCACCCGCCGCACGTCCCCCATTGCCGGTGCTGTTGCGCTCGATGACCTCGATGCGCATCACCACGCGATTGACCTTCGGCGTCTCGCCGGCGATCAGGGCACAGAGCCGCTCGGTGGCGCGGACACCGGAGGCGAAGAGGGGCTGGCGAACCGTGCTGAGGTGCACGAACTCCGCCGCTTCGATGTCGTCATAGCCGATGACGGCGAGGTCATCGGGGACGCGGGCACCGAGTGACTCGGCGGCTCTCAGGACACCGAGCGCCTGCGTGTCGGAGGCGGCGAAGATCGCCGTCGGCGGATCGGCGAGCGACAGCAGCTCGACGGCGTTCACGAACGCCGGTTTGGCGCCGTGCGCGCCGAGAGCCACGAGCTCGGGGTCGGGGTCGATCCGCGCGCGTGACAGCGCCTCCCGGTAGCCGCGCAGGCGGCGCCGGCTGGAGGTGAAGCCGAGGCCGTCCCCGAGGTCGTCGCCGATGAAGCCGATCCGGCGATGACCCCGGGCGAGCAGGCACTCCGCGGCCAGGCGGCCGCCGAGCACGTCGTCGACGACCGTGCGGTGGACCCCGGGCGTGTCGGCGTCGACCATGACGAGCGGGACGTTGACGTCGCGCAAAGCTCGGATCTGGCTCCTCTCCAGCGGCAGCGAGGCCACGATCACACCATCGGCGCGATGCTCGCGGACGAGCTCGTCGAGGTGACGGTCACGCTGCGCGGGCGTCTCGACGTTGCGCACGACGCAGTCGTAGCCCTGCTCGTCGAGCACGGCGATGATCCCGGAGAGGCGTGCCACCGATGCCGGTCGCGTGATGAAGGGGACGAGCGCGACCACCGACCGCGTGTTCCCCATCGACAGGCTCACGGCGGCGCGGCTCGGCCGATAGCCGAGCTCCCGCATCGCCTCCAGCACCGCCTCGCGCGTGGAGTCACGCACCTGGCTGCTGCCGTTGAGAACGCGTGACACGGTGCCCACGCCGACGCCGACCTTTGCGGCTACCTCGGCGATGTTCACCGTCCGCGGCTTGGCCGACGGTTGCACTGACCTCCCTCCACCTCTCTCCACAGCCGTCTGAATGGAACGGCTTCCACGGGCAGTATGCACACATGGGATGGTTGTGTCAACCGAGAATCGATGACGGCTGTCAACTCCGGCGATCCCGGCGCTGAGGGCGGTCCCCGGACCGTCTCAGAATCGGCCGCGGCGGCCTCGTCGGTGGCGTCGAGGCCGGTCAGCTCTCGCCGACCGCGATGTGTGCGGTCAGCGCAGGCGAGGCCGAGCAGGGGCCCGCGGCCAGCATGAACGAGCCAGGCTCGAGCGCCCAACCGCCGGCCTCGCGGTCCCAGTGCTCGAACGCCCGGCGTGGGATGGTCAGATGGGCGGTCGCCTCGGCACCCGGCTCGGCGTGAACCGCGCCGAACGCCGCCAGCCACCGGGCGGGCCGGGTCACGGCGCTGGGCGACCGGCTGACGTAGAGCTGGACGACCTCGCGTCCGGGCCGAGGCCCGGTGTTCTGCACGCCGACGTCGACGTGCAGATCGCCGTCGCCCAGAGCGCACCGCGCCGGCGCGACGATCGAGCGATACGCCCACGACGTGTAGCCGAGGCCGTGGCCGAACGGATACAGCGCCTCGCCCCGATCGCCCTCCGGCGCCCGGTAGCCGACGTGTAGCCCCTCGTCATAGACGAGCACTCCGTCGACGGGCTGCGTGGACGGGAGCCCGGCCTCGGTCCGGGGCCAGGTCGTCGGCAGGCGCCCGCCGGGCTCCACGGATCCGAGCAGAACGTCGGCCAGGGCATGGCCGAACTCCTGGCCGGGGAACCAGGCGAGCAGCACCGCCGCCACCTCGCCGGCCCACGGCATCAGCACCGGGGCGCCGGCGTTGACGACGACGACGGTGCGCGGATTGGCCGCCGCCACGCGCCGCACGAGCTCGTCCTGGCGCCCGGGCAGCGCCAGCGAGCGCCGGTCGAAGCCCTCGCTCTCCACCTCGTCGGTTGTGCCGACGACGACCACCGCCACGTCGCAGTCAGCCGCGAGCGCGGCCGCGCGGTCGATCTCCTCATCGTCGGTGCCGTGGGGGGCGAGCAGATTGAGCTGAAAGCTCACCCCGGTGGCGGCCGGGCTCTCTCCGGGGGAGCGGACCTGGCGAGCGAGCACGATCGCGACCTCCTGCCCGCGGTCGAGGTCGACACGATGGGCCATCTGCGGCGGGAGCATCAGCGCCTCGATCACGTCCGCCCCCGGCGTCCCCTCCAGCCGCTCGTCGAAGGCGACCGCGTCGCCGATCGTCAGCCGATGGCGGCCGACCCCCGACGCGCCGACCAGGTACGTGCCGGGGTCGGTCGCCCGCAGGACGGTGTGCACCTCGATCCAGGCCACGCCACGGTCGAGATCGGCCGGCGCCCAATTGAACGAGCAGCCCGGCCGCCGCTCGGTGCCGAGCACCTCGCCGCGGTCGCCGATGAAGCGCACCTCGACGCCAGGGCCGCCGCCGGGGCCTCGCAGCCAGGGCGCGCCGGCGGCCGGGATCCGGTCGGCCGCCCGCACGCCGAGCGCGTGCTCGACGCCGACGCCCGGCGCCAGGGCTGAGCGCAGGCCCTCCAGCGGAGTGATCGCGTACGGAGGAAACACCGTGGCGCTTCCCCCGCCGAGGGTCCGGGCGACGGCCGCGTTGGGCCCGACGACGGCCAGCGTCCGCAGGGCGGCCCGATCGAGGGGCAGCACGCCGGTGTTGGCGGCGAGCACGAACCCGGCCGCCGCGGCGCGGCGCAGCGTGGACGCGATCCGGGCTGCATCGAAGGCCGGCGGGACGACGGCGGGCACAGCGGGCTCGGGCTCGGGCTCGGGCTCGGGCTCGGCGGGAGCGGCCGGCCCGCCGGCGAGCGCGGTCTCGCGAGCGCCGGGGTCCAGGGCGCCGACCCGGTCGGCGAGGAGCAGGATGCGACCCACCTTGTCGTCGATCGCCGCCTGCAGGACCTCCCCCGCCTCCACGGCGGCGAGCAGAGCCCCGGCCCACGGGCCGTCCGGTCCGGGCATCGCGAGATCCAGGGCCGCCCGGGCGGCGGCGACGGTCGAGCGGGTGGCGAACCAGTCGGACATCACGAGCCCGTCGAAGCCGAGCTCGTCGTGCAGATAGCCGCGCAGCAGCGCGCTCTCGGTCATCGACTCGCCGTTGAGGCGGTTGTAGGAGGCCATCGCCGACCACACGCCGGCCTCGCGCACGACCGCCTCAAAGGGCGCGAGGTACAGCTCGCGCAGGGTGCGCTCGTCGACGCGCGCGTCCAGCGTCATCCGCTCGGTCTCCGAGTCGTTGGCGAGGAAATGCTTGGCGGTGGCGGCCACGCCGCCACCCTGGACGCCGCGCACGAACGCCACGCCGATACGCGCGGTCAGCAGCGGATCCTCGCTGAAGCACTCGAAGTGACGGCCGCCGAACGGCGTCCGGTGCAGGTTGAGCGTCGGCGCCAGCAGGACGTCGACGCCCTTGCGCCGCGCCTCGAACGCCAGCAGCCCGCCGAGCTCTTCGACAAGCCCCTCGTCCCAGCTGGCGGCCATCGCGGTCGGCGAGGGCACGTTGGCCGACGTCTCGCGCTCGTCCCAGCGCGGCCCGCGCACACCCGCCGGGCCGTCGGACACGACGACCGCACGCAGGCCGATCGCCGGCTCGGGGCGCAGCGACCAGAAGCCGGCCCCGGTCAGCAGCGCAACCTTCTGCTCGAGCGACAACGCCGCGACGAGCTCCTCGATGACGGCCGTCATCGCCGGTTCGTCCTGACGATGCTCTGTGCTCATCTTCCGGTGTTGTAGCGCGCCGGACGCCACCGCGCCTCTTATGAAGTTGTGCAGGTTCCCCGGGCCTGGACTTTCTGAACGGGCGGTTAGATGATCTCATCCTCGGAAAGGACCCCATCATGAGCACGATCCTCATCCTCAACCTCGTTTCCGGCTCACTCGCCGCCACCGGCATCGGGGGCTATCTCGTGTACGGCATGCGCCGGGCTCGTCGCGCGGCGGCCGTCGAGCCGCTGTACGTGCCGGCCGAGCACGCTCCGCCGGCCTAGGCCGATACCGTGTGCGGTCATGCGGGACCGCACACGAGCGGCGCGGCGCGGGCGCCGGTCCGGCTGGATCGCGATCGGAGCGTTCGCGTTGCTGGCCTGCGCGACGCAGCTGCTGTGGCTGACCTACGCGCCGATCACGACGGGGGCCGCGCGGTATTACGGCGTCTCGGTGGGTGCGGTCGGATGGCTGGCCGAGATCTTCCCGCTCGTCTACGTCGTGCTCGCCGTGCCCGCCGGCCGGGTTCTCGATCGCTCCCTGAACGGCGGGCTGGCTGGGGGCGCGCTCCTGACGGCGCTCGGCGCCGCGCTGCGGCTGTTCGGTGACGATTTCGGGTGGGCGTTGTGCGGACAGTGCCTTGTCGCGATCGCCCAGCCGCTCGTCCTGAACGCGGTCGGCAAGCTCGCGACGGTCCGCCTCCCCGAGCGCCGGCGCGCGGACGGGATCGCGCTCGGTTCCGCCGGGATGATCGTCGGGATGCTGCTGGCGCTCGTGCTCGGCGCGGCGCTCGGGGGCGGCCGCATCCACGCCGTGCTCGCGATCGGCGCCGTCGTCTCGACGGTCGCCGCGATCGTGATGATCGCCGCGCTGCTCGCACCGGCGGCGGTCCCGGCCACCGGCCTGCAGGCGCCCCGCCGAACGCTGCGCGCCGTCTGGACCGATCACGAGGTGCGCGTGCTCGCCGGTCTCCTGTTCGTCGGCTTCGGCGTCTTCATCGCCCTCGCCACCTGGCTGCAGGCGCTGTTGAGCCGCTACGGCGTGTCGGCGAACTCGGCCGGCGGCGTGCTGGTGGCGATGGTCCTGCTCGGGGCGGTCGGATCCGGAGTCCTGGCGCCGCGCGTCCTGGAACGCGGGACCGAGCAGAGCCTGATCGGCGCCTCGATCGCGGTCGGGATCGCCGGCTGCGGGCTGCTGGCCGTCGCGCACGGGTTCGCCCTCGACGCGGTCGTCCTGGCGATCATGGGGATGCTGCTGCTCACCGACCTGCCGGTCATCCTCGAGCTCTCAGAACGCCGCGCCGGCACCGACGGCGGCACGGTCGCGGCACTGATGTGGCTGTCGGGCAACGCGGGCGGCCTCGTCGTCGCCGTCCTCGTGCAGGCCCTGATCCACCACCCCGGTCCGGCCTTCCTGCTGCTCGCGCTCGTCGCCGCGACGGCGATCCCGCTCGTCCGCGCGCTCGGCGCATCGGCGCGCGCGGCACCGGCGGCGGCGCCGGCGATCGCCGACGCGGTGCACGCGGGCGATGGCGCGGTGTGACACCGCCGCCTCGCCGCGACGGTCAGAGGCTCGTCAGAGGAGCGTGGTGCGCGGTAGCGCCGCGTCACGGAACACGACCTCGGCGCGCTCGGCGATCCGGCCGGGCGCGACGATCGTGATCCACAGGCGGTCGCCGGCTCGATAGCGGCTCCCGACGAGCGCGCGTCGCAGCGCGGCGGCCGTACGGAGGGTCATCGCGCGGACGGCGCGGGGACAGCCGCGTCCCCGGCATCTGAGCGTGATCCGCGCGTCGCGCGGGACTCCGCTGATCCGCAGCCGCCGCAGGCGCGTCTGTGGCCCCGACCACGTCCAGGACAAGAGGATCGTCGCGTGGATATGCCGGCCGGCCGAGGGTGGGACGGAGATCCTCGTCGGGACCGGCGTACTGACCGTGGCGGGCTCGACGGTGTAGGTGATGCTCGTGCCGGCGGTCTGCCCGTCGAGGCTCGTCGCGGTCACGGTGTAGGTCGCGGTCCCCGGCGCGCTGGTGTCGAGATGGCCGGCGCCGGCGCTGCCACCGTCGCTGTCGGCGCACGCGGCGATCCCCGGTGCGCCGCTCGCGTCGGCGCAGGCGTAGGCGGTGGGGACGTGCTGACCGACCAGGTACACCCCGCCGGGGGCCGGAGAGGCGATCGACGCCACCGGCGCCGCGACGCTGAACACCTGAACCTCGTCGAGGCCGCCGACCACCGACCCCAGCAGGCCGCCATCCCGGCCGAAGGCCACAGACGACACGCCGGAGCCCGAGCCGAGCGGTGAGCCGGCGACGGGCGTCAGCGCTCCGCCGGCGCTGACCGCGGACACCGCGATCGTCCCGTAGCCGAGGTCGGCCGCGGCCAGCAGGGCCCCGTTCGGGCTGAACGCCGCCGCGGTCGGATAGCTGCCCGCCCCCGCCGGGAACGGCGAGCCGGGAACCGCGGTCAGCGCGCCGGTCGACCCGATCGAGAAGAGGGAGAGCGCGTTCGCGCTCGAGTCAGAGACCGCGAGCAGACCCGCCGGGCTGAACGACACCGTGTTCGGCGGGCCGGCGACGGCCACCGGCGATCCCACGGTGGCGAGCGCGCCGGCCGGTGACACCGAGAACACCGACAGCGCGTCGGTGCCGTGGTCGCCGGCGATCAGGTGGTCGCCGGCGGGACTGAAGGCCAGCGACGCGGGATCGCTGCCGGCCGGCGTGGCCTGAGCCCCGGCGGAGGTCAGGGCGCCGTTGGCGGCGACGGCGAAGTCCTGGACGACATCGGCGCCCGAATCGGCCGTGGCCAGCAGCCCCCCATTCGGGCTGAAGGCGACGTCGTAGGGGCCGCCGGACAGCTGCACCGGCGAGCCCGGCGCTTCGGTCAGCGTCCCCGTCGAGGACACCGACAGCACCGTGACCTGGCTGGTGCTGAGGTCGGCGATCGCCAGCAGCCCGCCGCTCGGGCTGAAGCTCAGCGCCACCGGACCACTGCCGGCCGGAAACGACGCGACGAGCTCGCCGAGCGCGCCGCCGGGCGAGACCGAGAACAGCGACACGCTGCTGGTGCCGTAATCGGCGACGGCGACCAGCGAGCCGGCGGGATCGAAGGCGATTCCGTCCGGATCGGTCCCCGAGGGCAGCGCGAACGTCGTGGCCGGGGTGAACACCGCCGCCGCGCGGGCCGCCGGCGCGGTCGCAGCGGACATCAGCACAGCACCGATCATCAGTGCGCTCAGGAGCCGCCCGGTCAGACGCATACGGCACCTAACACCGGCGCCCGGCGATTGTTTCGGCGGCTGACGCCCGCCGCGGGATCCGCCGGCCGGTCCGCGTCCCGCACGGCCGTGCCCGCTCCCGCCGGAGGGTCAGGGCGCGAGCAGCGCGGTGAACAGCTCGCCGGCCTCGGCGGCCGGGATGGCCAGCGCCGGGAGGCCGACGTTGAGACGGTGTCGAACAGCCCCGCGAGCAGTGAGCGGCGGAATCCGTACCCTCGTCGGTGAAGGTGCCGTGCGGCGAAGCGGCGCCGCCCCGTCGATGACCGAGAGCTCGTGACCTCATCCCGCACGACGCTGATCCTTGTGATCGCATTCGGGCTGGCGGGATGCGGTTCGTCGGCGGCGGGCGCAGGCGACGGCGCCACGGCGACCGCCGCGGGGCCGCGCCCCCGGCCTCAGGTCGTACAGCCGACCGCCGGCCGGCAGGCGGCGGTGACGCCCGCGCCGGGGGCGCCCGTCGGCGACGTCGACGCCCACGCGCCGCCGCTGTCCGCGGTCAGGCATGAGCTCGCGCTGGAGCTCGTGGCCGCGCGGGTGTCGGGCGCGACGTACATCGATCCGCTGCGATACGTGACGGTGTGGGAGCGCACCGATCAGGGCGTCGACGCCCAGTTGCCGGTCGGGGCGCCGATCCTGGCGCCGTGCACCGTCAAGATTCTCGCGATCATCCCGGACTGGTACGCCGGGCAGCCGCTCGTCTATTTCGAACTGCTCGACGGGCCTGACGCCGGCCGGGTGCAGTACGTCGCCGAGCAGATCACGGGCATCGCCCCGGCGGGCGCGATCCTCCAGCAGGGACAGACGATCGCCCGCTACGCGGCATCGGGGACCGGCATCGAATACGGCTGGTCGACGGCCGACGGGACGACCCTGGCCGTCGCTACCTCGGGCTATGAGGAGGGCGAGATCACGCCGGCCGGCCGGTCGATGCGGGCGTGGCTGAACGCGCTCGGCGCGGGCGCGGGCGCGAACAGCTGACGGCTTGGCGCGGGTGCGCCGCCGCCGCTATCCCGGCCGGACGGCGGGCCGCTATCCGGGCCGGACGGCGGGCCGCTATCCCGGCCGGCCGGCGGGCGGGAGGGGCTGCAGAAGGCTGATGCGATTGCCCTCCGGGTCGTGAATGCTGCCGATCAATCCGACGCCGGGGATCTCCTGGGCCGGGCCCGCGACCGTGCCGCCGGCCTCCTGCACCGCGGCCAGCGCGGCCGTGACGTCCCGGACGGCGATGACGATGCCGGGGGTGTGCGACGCGGGATCGTCGGTCGGCGTGAAGAAGCCGCCGTTGATCGTGCCCGGGGTCGTCGGGCGGCTGCCCTCCGACCCGGTCGTGGTGACGACGGTGTAGTTGCCCATCTCGGGGCCGAGGAACTCCGTCTGCCAGCCGAACACGGTGCCGTAGAAGGCCGCCAGCCGCTCCCGATCCGCGGCCGGAAGCTCGAAATGCACGACGGGATCCATCTGCTCACCTCGCTCGAGGTCGGTCACGGGCACCGGACGCAGACGATACTCCGGGAGGCGTGACGGGCGCCGCCGGCGCGGCGCTCAGCTCCGATAGCCGTGCTTGCGCAGAAACGTCTGCAGCGCCGCGACGAATTTCGCTCCACCGGGAGCCCCGAGGCCCGACAGCGCGGAGTTCAGGTGCCCGTCGGCGGCCTGCCGGCCGAGGTAGCTGCTGACGAGCGAGCGGTGACCGAGCAGATCCTCGTCGGCGGCCCACGCGGCGATCACCCCGACGCTGTCGGCGTAATGCGGTGCCATCGCCTCGAACGCCTTCAGATCCCGGGCGGCGTCCGCGGCGATCAGCTTCGGATAGGCGCGCGTGACATCGTGGAACCGGCCATCGGCGAACGACAGGATCTCGATTGGCTCGGCGGAGGCGGCGACATCGGTGAACTCGCCGACGAAGGCGCTGTCGGCGGTGAGGAACTCGAGCTTGCCGTCGTGGGCGAGATCCTCGATCCGGGCCCCCGCATAGCCGAGGTCCCGCTGGGCCTCGACGTAGGTCATCGTCCCCGGATCCCAGCTGAAAACCTCGTCGACGAAGCAGCAGTTGGCGCCGCCGGAGTAGAGCGCGAGCACGACGTCGGGCTGCCCGTCGCCCTGAAGGTCACGCACCGAGACCGAGGGCTGCGAGGTCGACGCCGGCGCGCACGGAAAGCTCCCGCAGAGCGACGAGGTGACCGGCCGTTGATAGAAGACCGTGCCCGAGCGCTCGATGGTCAGGGTCTCCCCGGAGAGCTTCGGATAGCTGCCGGTGAAGCTGAACGTCGCCGAGACGATGCCGGAGTGCGCCGTCTGCGTCGTCGCCAGCGCCGCCGGCGCCATCAACAGGGCGACCGCCAGCACCGACGTCACCGCGAGTCCTCGCTTCACCATCGGGCCATCGTATACCGGGGAGGCGGCGGGGATTACGGTGATTCGCCCGCGGGGTAGGTTGAGTCAGGCCATGCCCAGCGCGCCGGAGGTCTTCCAGTTCGACGGTGCCGGCGTTCGCCTGACCGGCGAGCGCTGGTCAGGCGATGACCGGGGCGGGCCGGCCGTCCTGCTCCTGCACGGCGGCGGCCAGACCCGGCACTCGTGGAAGCGCACGGCGCAGCGACTCGCCGACACCGGCCGGACGGCGATCGCGCTCGACGCCCGCGGGCATGGCGACAGCGACTGGCACCCCGAATCTGACTACACGCTCGACGGCTTCGCCGCCGATCTGCTGGCGCTCGTCGGGACGCTCGAGCGCCCGCCCGCGCTCGTCGGCGCCTCGCTGGGCGGGATCACGGCGCTCGTCGCCGCCGGCGAGCACCCGGGGGTGGCGAGCTCACTCGTGCTCGTCGACGTCGTGGTGGCACTCGAGCACGTGGGCGTCGAGCGGATCCGGAGCTTCATGACCGCCAACCCGGACGGCTTCGCGTCGCTGGAGGAGGTCGCCGACGCGATCGCGGTCTACAACCCGCTGCGGCCACGGCCACGCAGCCACGATGGGCTGCGCAAGAACGTCCGCCGGCGCGCCGACGGCCGCTGGTACTGGCATTGGGACCCGGCGTTCATGACGATCGACGACGAGCCACAGCGCCACATCGATCCCGATCGCCTGCGGGCCGCCGCCTCCCGCCTCACGGTGCCGACGCTGATCGTCCGCGGCCTGCAGTCCGACGTCGTCAGCGACGCCGGACTGGCCGACATGCTCGAGACCGTGCCCCACGCCGAGAGCGTCGACATTCAGGCGGCGGGTCACATGGTCGCCGGCGACGACAACGACATCTTCGCCTCCCGGCTGGAGCGCTTCCTCGACGAGGTGCAGCGCGCGCCGTCGCCGACCGTGACCGCCCCAGATCGAACACGTACGCCGGGCGCTCCGGGGCCTGCTCGGGTCCGATGACGCCGGTGCACCGGCCCACCCGCGTTCCCGTCAGTGCGGGCTGAGGCACCGCGAGGAGGGAAGAACTGCCCGCCGCCTATCCCCGCGGCGGGCATCAGGTTCATCGTCGCGGGCGGCCGCGGGCGTGAGGCCGGGGCGAGGCGGTCAACGGACGTTTGACCGGGCTCAGAGGGTGAGCACCTTCTCCAGCGATTGCGCGAGCAGCGCCGCGCCGGCGTAGCTCGGATGAATGCCGCACGTCCCGACCTTGCCGAGCTCGGTCAGCAGGCCGGCGTCGCACGTGTTGCCGCCGAAGTGCCTCGCAGCGGTCCGCAGCGCGGCGAAGCCGTTGGCGATCACGACGTGATACGGCCTCGCCGCCGCGTCGACCGTCGTGTTGAGCAGCATCGACTCGGCGTTGGTCGCCGGCACGGCGTAGTTGAGCGAGTAGTAGTTGACGATCGCCAGCTGGCCGTCGTAGTGCGCGGTGGAGCGGATCGCCGACAGGATCCGGCGGACGTTGGACCCGATCTCGGCGACCACCGCCCGCAGTTCGGACTTGGCGGCGCAGCTGTCCTTCGTCGTCTCCGTGCAGACGAAGTAGTCGTTGGCGCCGATCATCAGCGAGACGAGCCGCACGTCGTGATGCGAGCGCAGATAGGCGACGGCGTCGGCGAGCTGCGCGCCGTGATAGCGCACGTGGAGCGGATACTCGGTCCGATAGCCCTTGTGCGGGACGCCGGGGGCGTTCTCGCAGCCGTTGCTCTGGGCCGACGGGTCGATCAGGCTCGCGCTCGTCTCGCCCGGGCAGGCGAGGTTGACGACCTTGAGATGCAGCTCGCTTCCGAGCTGCTCGGGATAGCCGACGAAGCTTGCCGCGTCGTGGTAATCCGGCGCCGGGACGACCTGGGCCTCCTCGAAGCCGAAGGTCACCGAATCGCCGAGCGCCAGGTAGGTCGAGCCCGGCGTGACGGGCGGGGCGGCCGCCGCGGTGGCGGCGGCGCGGGCCGAATCGAATCGGGTCGCCGCGCCGGCGCTCGCCGCGGCGACGACGAGCAGCGCGATGCTGCAGACGGCGATAACAAGCCTGGTCATCTCTCTCCTCCTCTGGCTCAAGCCGGCGACCGCGGGGCACGACGCGTCCGCGGTCTTTGTGCAACCCGATCGTATCCGGCACGCTGTCCCCTCCGGGGCCGCTCGCTCGTCTCCACCTCGACCGCCATCCACAAGGAGGACGACATGAAGTACGCGATGCTCATCTACATGCCGGCGCAGCCGACGGATCTCGGGTCCGACGAGGATCCCGCCGCCGTCACGAAGGAGTACTGGGCGCTGCGCGACGACCCGGGGTGCATCGGTGGAGAGCACCTGTCGTCGGCCGACACGGCCACCACCGTGCGGCTCAGCGACGGCCAGACCCTGCTCACCGACGGTCCGTTCGCCGCCACCAAGGAGGTGCTCACCGGCTTCTTCCTCTACGAGGCCGACAACGTCGACGTCGCTCTGGAATTCGCGGGCAGGATCCCCGCCACCCGGTTCGGCGGCTCGATCGAGGTGCGGCCGATGATGATGGAGCATCCGTCCTGATCGAGCACGTCTTCCGCGAGGAGTGGAGCCGCGTCCTGGCCTCCACGATCGGCTTCCTCGGCGACTTCGACCTCGCCGAGGAGGCCGTTCAGGAGGCGTTCGCCATCGCCGCCGAGCGGTGGCCTCGGGACGGGCTGCCGGTCAATCCCCGCGCGTGGCTGCTGACCACCGCGCGTCATCGGGCGGTCGACCAGCTCCGGCGCCGGCGGACGCTCGCCGGCAAGGTCCCGCTGCTGGCGGCCGCGCAGACCGATACCGAGAGCCCACCGGAGATGGACGAACCGACCTTTGTCGATGAGCGCCTGGAGCTGCTGTTCAGCTGCTGTCACCCCGCGCTCGCCCTCGAGGCCCAGGTGGCGCTGACCCTGCGCGCCCTCGGCGGCCTGAGCACCGAGGAGATCGCGCGCGCGTTCCTCGTGTCGCCGGAGACGATGAAGCGACGACTGACCCGCGCCAAGCTCAAGATCAAGACGACCGGGATCCCGTTCAGCGTCCCGGCGGATCACCTGCTGCCCGAACGGCTGGCGGCGGTGCTCGCCGTCGTCTACCTGATCTACAACGCGGGCTACGGCGGGCGCGACGAGCTCATCGCCGAGGCGATCCGGCTGGGCCTGCTCCTGCGGGCCCTGATGCCCGACGAGCCCGAGGTGCACGGACTGCTGTCGCTCATGCTCGTCAACGACGCGCGCCGGCCCGCGCGCCTGGCCGGCGACAGCCTCGTCCCGCTCGCCGAGCAGGATCGCGCGCTGTGGGACACGCGACGGATCGCCGAAGGACGCGCCGAGCTCGACCGGGCGCTGGCCCTTCGCGGCCGCGGAACGTACGTCCTGCAGGCCGCCATCTCGTCGCTGATGCTCGACGACCCGCTGGATTGGCCGGAGATCGACGCGATCCACCGTGAGCTGTGGCGGCTGACGCGCTCACCGGTCGTCGAGCTCAACCGGGCGGTGGCGGTGGCCGAGACCGAGGGCGCGGCCGCCGCTCTGGCGCTCGCCGACGCGCTGGCACCGTCGCTCGGCGACTATCCGTATCTCCATTCGACGCGCGGAGAGATGCTCGCGCGACTGGGCCGGGGCGGCGAAGCGAGGGCGGCGTTCACGCGGGCGCTCGCGCTGGCCGGCGACGAGCGCGAGCGCCGTTTCCTGGCCCGCCGGCTGAGCGAGCTCTGACCTCTGCCTCTTACGATGCTCCGACGTGAATGACACAGTCCGCTGACACGGGGGCGCGACCCTCGCCGTTCACCCCCGGAGAGGATCCACGCATGACCGACATTCGAGCCACGATCACCCGGCGCCAGGCGGTGCGCGCCGCGGGCGCGGCCGGCGCTGCCTACCTCGTCGCCCCGCCCCTGCTCGCCGGCGCCGGCGCCGGCGCCGCGTCCGCGGTCGCCGCCACGCGCTGCGCGACGCTGACGCCCGAGCTGACCGAGGGCCCCTACTGGGTCGACACGATGCTGCGGCGCTTCGACGTGCGCGCCAACACCGCGAGCGCCGGCACCTCGCCCGGGGTCAGGCAGGCCGGCGTCCGCCTTGATCTGACGATCAACGTGCTCGACGCCGGTCGTGATTGCCGGCCGCTGGACGGCGTCGCGGTCGACATCTGGCACGCCAATGCCCACGGGCTCTACTCCGACGAGTCCAGCCAGCAGGCCGGCGGGGGGACGAGCGGCGGCGACACGAGCGGCGAGAACTTCCTGCGCGGATATCAGATCACCGGCGTCGACGCCGGCCTCAAGCGCCGTCCGGTCTCCGGCCAGGTCAGCTTCCGGACGATCTGGCCGGGGTGGTACACGAGCCGCGCCATCCACATCCATGTCCGCGTGCGACGGCTCGACCACCACGGGGCGACGATCGCCGGATACACGACACAGATCTTCTTCAGCGACGCCGACAACGATCGGGTGCTCAGCGGCGCGGCGCCCTACAACACCCGCTCGCCGGAAGATGACCCGACGACCGACGAGACCGACACCGTCCTGACCAGGGCGAGCTTCGACACGAACATCGTCGCGGTCACCGGCGGCCTGCAGACGGGCTTCGCCGCGACGTTCGAGGTCGTCATCGACGGCTCGGAGGCGAGCGCGACAGGCAGCCTGGCCCGGCCGGTGTCAGGCGGCGCCCCCGGCGGCGGCACCGGGCCGGGCGCGAGCGGCGCCCCGCCCGCGACGTAGCCGAGACGGCGGGCGAAGCGCGCGGGGCACGCGGAGGGCGGGCCCGGGGGACTGCGGGCGAGCGGCCGGGCGGACGGCGGGCAGGCGGCAGGCCGGCAGGCGGGCGGGCGGCAGGCGGGCAGGCCGGCAGGCGGGCAGGCGGGCAGGCGGGCAGGCGGGCGACGGGCGGGCGGGCGACGGGCGGGCGACGGGCGACGGGCGGGCGCTTGACTTCACGGAGCCGGCGTTCACCGTTAAGCGGATGCCGCTTCGGCCGCTGCGCGGGATGCTGTTCATGGTGGGTTGTCCACCAGCCCGAGTTTCTTGGAGGTGCGCGATGTTCGACAAGATCATCGTCGGTGTCGACGAGCTCTCCGGTGGCCGCGACGCGATCACCCTTGCGCGGAAGCTGGCCGGCGAAGGGGGCGAGATCGCACTCGCCCATGTCTATATCGAGAGCCTGCTGCCGGCGCGGGGCTCGCCGGGCGTGTTCCAGGCCGGCGAGGACCGTCACTCGATGCAGCTGTTGGAGGCGGCACGGGCGGAGGCGGGGATCGCGGCCACCCTCTATCCGGTGGCATCGCCGTTCGTCGGCCGCGGGCTGCACGAGCTCGCCGAGCAGATCCACGCCGACCTGCTCGTCGTCGGCTCCTCGCACCACGGCCTGCTCGGCCGGGTGTTCCAGGGCGACGCGATGCGGGCCGCCCTCAACGCCGCGCCGTGCGCGGTGGCGATCGCACCGCTCGGCTTCGCCCAGCGCACGGCGGTCCTCGCCGAGATCGGCGTCGGCTATGACGACTCGCCGGAAAGCCGCAACGCGCTGGCGGTGGCGCGCGCGCTGGCCGGCGCCCGCGGCGCCCGCGTCTCGGTCTTCGAAGCCGTGACGCCGCCGCCCCGCGGATACGCCGACCCGCGTCACCGGGATCCGGTCGAGTTGGAGGCCGAGGTGGAGCAGACGCGCGAGCGCCTCGCCGCGCTCGGCGACGTCGATGCCCATGCGGCCTACGGCGACCCGGCCGAGGAGCTCGCCCTGTACGGCGCCTCGGTCGACCTGCTGATCGTCGGCTCTCGGGGCTACGGCCCCGTTGCGCGGCTCATCCACGGCAACACGTCGCTGGCCCTGGCGCGCTCGGCGCGGTGCCCGCTGCTCGTGCTGCCGCGCTCGGCTCCGCGCGCCCCCGCCGGCGAGCCGGAGGGCGGGCACGCGACGGCGGCCGTCAGCTGAGTGTCAGACGACGAACCACAATCCTGACCCTTACTACGGATCAAGTCACGCAGTCTCCCGGGTCGCGGGAGACCGCGTGTGCCAATAGGGTCCTGCCATGTCACCAACCACCACACCTGACCGCCGTCTGGGCCACGAAGCGGGGGATCACGAGTGGGTGTACCGGCAGCTTCGGGAGAGAAACGCACGTCAACTGCGCCAGCGCCAGGAGAAGATGCAGCGCCTGGTGGAGCAGAACACGCGTCAGACCCCGTTGCCCTTCCGGCACCCCAGCCGTTAGGTCCCGGGGTCTGCGCCACGCCGGCGTCCGCGCACGGTGACGTGCCCGGTCCCGGCGTGGCCTCCCACCGCCCGCGGGCGTCCGAGCGAGGACTCGGCGCTCGGGGCTCGAGCCCTCAGTGGACCGCGATCAGGTCGACGACGAAGACGAGCGTCTCGTCGGGACCGATCACCCGGCCGGCCCCGCGCTTGCCGTAGGCGAGCATCGGCGGGATCGTGATCCGGCGCCGGCCGCCCACCTTCATCCCGGCCACGCCCTGATCCCAGCCGGAGATCACCTGGCCCTTGCCGAGCGCGAAGCGGAAGGTCTCCCCGCGGTCCCACGACGCGTCGAACTGCTTGCCGTTGCGCCATGAGACGCCCACATAGTGGACCTCGACGATCCGCCCGGCGACGGCCTCCTCGCCGTCGCCGACGCTGAGGTCGTCGAGCTCCAGTTGATAGGACGGCGCCTGATCGGCGGGAAGGTCGACGACGGGTTTCTCGAGCTCGGTCATGATCGCGAAGCTAGCGCAGCTCAGCGGAAGGCGTCGATGCCGGTCAGCGCCCCGCCGACGACGAGCGCGTGGACGTCCGCGGTGCCCTCGTAGGTGACGACCGACTCGAGGTTGTTCATGTGGCGGATGACCGGGTATTCGAGCGTGACGCCGTTGGCGCCGAGCATCTGCCGGGCGGTCCGGGCCACCTCGAGCGCCGCGTTGACGTTGCCCAGCTTGCCCATGCTCACCTGCTCGGGAGCGAGCCGGCCGTCATCCTTGAGACGCCCGAGGTGGAGCGCGAGCAGAGCGGCGCGGTTGACCTCCAGCGCCATCACCGCCAGCTTCTGCTGCTGGATCTGCGTCGCGGCGATCGGCCGCCCGAACGCGATCCGCTCCTTGCTGTAGGCCAGCGCCGAGTCAAAGCATGCGCGGGCCGCTCCGACGACGCCCCAGACGATCCCGTAGCGGGCCTCGTTCAGGCAGGAGAGCGGGCCGCGCAGCGAGGTCGCCTCCGGGAGCTGCGCCGAGGCAGGCAGACGCACGTCGTCGAGCAGCAGCTCGGAGGTCACCGACGCCCGCAGCGACAGCTTGCGATGGATGTCCTGGGTGGTGAACCCCTTCGTCCCCCGCGGAACGAGGAAGCCACGGATGCCCTCGTCGGTGCGGGCCCAGACGACCGCCACCTCGGCTGCCGAGCCGTTGGTGATCCACATCTTCTGCCCGTGGAGGATCCAGTCGCCGCCGTCGCGCCGGGCGCGGGTGCGCATCGCTCCCGGATCAGAGCCGGCGTCGGGCTCGGTCAGGCCGAAGCAGCCGATCGCCTCCCCCGCGGCCATCCGCGGCAGCCACTCCTGCTTCTGCTCCTCGGACCCCCAGCGGTGGATGGCGAACATCGCCAGCGAGCCCTGGACCGAGACGAGGCTGCGCAGCCCGCTGTCGCCGGCCTCGAGCTCCATGCAGGTCAGCCCGTAGGCGGTCGCGGTCGCGCCCGCACAGCCATAGCCCTCCAGATGCATGCCGAGGACGCCGAGCTTCCCGAGCGCCGGAGCGAGCTCGAGGGGGATGCGCGCCTCTTCGAACCAGTCGCCGATGTAGGGCAGGACCTGATCGGCGACGAACGCGCGCACGGTGTCACGGATCATCAGCTCCTCGTCGCTGAGCTGGTCGTCGATGCGCAGGAAGTCGTGGGGACGGATCTCGCGTGAGGTGGTGGCGGTCATCGGCGCGGCTCCTTTGTCGTCTCGGACCGGATCTCCATCCCTGAGACAATGACACGTCGCCGCACTCTCAGCCGGGAAGGAACGGCGCGGAGACGCGTCTTGACCTGTGCCATCCGGTGAGTCAGCCCGCGCCCGGTCCCGTCACCATCGCCCAAGGAGATCGTCTGATGCCCAGATCACTGCTGTCCCTGCTCGGAGCGAGCGTGCTCGCGATGGCCGTCGCCGCCTGCGGCTCGAGCTCCAGCTCCACGTCCAGCTCGACGAGCGCCGCGGGCGCGGCGTCATCAGCGACCGCTCCGGCGGCGACGAGCTCCGCGGCCGCCGCCACGACGACGACCGTCGCGCGCTCGTCGTCGAAGGCCGGCGCGACCGTGCTCTCGATCGCCGCCAACCCGGGCGGCGCGCTGATGTTCACCAAGCAGACGCTCTCGGCCAAGGCCGGCACGGTGAAGATCGAGTTCACCAACAGCTCTCCGCTCGCTCACAACTTCACGGTGCAGAAGGGCACGGACGGGGCCGTCCTCGGCGCCACACCGACGTTCAGCGGCGGGACGAGATCGCTGACCCTGAAACTGGCCGCGGGACTCTACACGTACTACTGCAGCGTGCCCGGCCACCGAGCGGCGGGGATGCACGGCGTGCTGACCGTCACCCGCTGACGACGGCTCGGCGGAGCCGTGGATCAGCCTCGACCTCAGGTGGAGACCGGCTTTGCCGGTACGTCGAGCACCGTTCCGGCGAAGATGAGATTGGGGTCTCCGGTCCCGATCCGGGACTCGTTGCGATCCCAGATCGAGACGACCTCCTGCCAGACCGCTTCGTCGCTGGCGCCTGGCCCGAGCGCTTTCCGGGCGATCGTCCACAGCGAATCGCCGTGCTCCACGACGACTCTGCCCGTCGACGCGGGCGATCGCGCGACGCGGGCGCTGACGCGCCGGATGAGCGGCGCGCCCCGGTCCATGAGCGTCACGACCTTGACCATCTCGCCCCGCGTGCCGAGCACGAACGCCGAGTAGGCGTCGCCCGCGAGGAGATGCATCGTCACGCCGGAGACGAGCGGCGTGGCGTCGCCGGGGCGCATCGCCGACAGGTGATGGGTACCGGGGGTCAGCGACACATAGGGCGTGGCCTGCGTGTAGGAGAGGCTCTTGACCGCCTCCTTGCCGTCGACGTCGAGCTGGGGGCTGCCGAGTTCAGGGGCGCCGTGGATGACGCGCACGAGGCTCGCGCCGGCCCTGCCCCCGCGTGCCTCGTAGACGGCGACGAAGACCTTCATCCGGCGCTCGAGCAGGACGAGATCATAGGACCCGTTGCCGACGGTCGTCGTGCCCTGGGCGAGCGTCTTGCCGGCGCCCGAGAGGTTCCAGTGGAACCGCCCTGAGCGGATGCTGTGCCATTGCGTCGACTGGCCGAAGCCGATCACGCCCTGGTCCTCGTCGCCGCTGCCGGTGTTGACGGCGACGGTCACCGAGCCGACGCCCGGCACCCCATGTATGAAGCGAAGGAGAGCTTTGGCGAGGGCTTGCGCGGGCCAGAGCAGCCAAACGCACAAACCGACGATCAAAGGTGCCAGACTTCGGTTGTGCGGCAGGTTTCTTGTCACGTGTGCAGCCTCCTTGCTCGCTTGAACGAGACCGCGAGCCGACACGATTACGTAGCTCTCGCTACCCCAGGTCACTACGAGACATGCCGAGTCTAGCGACCCGCCGCTTGATCAGCGCCGCGGCGACGCTCGGGCCGGCGGACCGCGCGCTGCTCAATCTCTGGGTCAATCGCGGGCTCGGCGACGACGCGCTGGCGCGCCTGACGGGCCTGACGCCGCAGGCCCTGGACGGCCGCCGCCGTCACGCCGTCACATGCCTCAGCGACGAGCTCGGGCTCCCACCCGAGCACGTCCGCTCCGCGCTGGACGAGATCGCCGCCGGAGCGAGCGCCGCGGCTCCCGGGTCACCGTTCGCCGACAGCCTCGGAGCCGTCGCGCGGGCGCTCGAGCGCCGGTTCGACAGCGCGGGACCCGAGCATGCCGGGGCGGGCGGCGCGGAGCCGTCGGCCTCGCGTGGCAACGGCGGCGCAACGGGTCACGACGCCCGCGCGCGGGTGGCCGCGGCGGTCGCGGCCAACGGCGCCGGGCCCGCCGAAGCGATACCCGTCCCGTCACCCGGCGCGCCGGCGACCAACGGGCGCGTCCACGACGCACCGGTCACAACGGCGCTCGCGCCGCCGCCGATCTCCTTCGCCGCACCGGCGCTCTCGCCTCCGGGCGGCGGCGGAACCGAGACCGCCGCTCCAATCCGCCGACGCGCCACAGTCAGCGCGATCGCGATCGTGATCCTGGCGATCGCGGTGCTCGCGATGATCGTGATCCTGGCGATCGCGCTCGGATCCGGCGGCGGGCGGCGCAGCGCCCCGCGACCGCCCGCCCGGGCCCCGAACGCGGCCTTCAGCAATCCGACCTCGGCGATCAGCACGTCGACCCTGCCGAGGCGCTCGCCGACGCCCGCAACGGCCTCGCTCACGCCCGACGGCCGCCCGGCCACGTTCGGCCCCCTGCCCGGCGGCCTGGTCGGCGCGCGCGGATCGGCCCAGCTCCTCGGACCCGCCGGACGCCTCAAGCTGAGGTTGACGGTCAGTGGATTGCCCGCGGTGCGGGGAGGTGGCTATGTGGCCTGGCTGTACGACTCGATCGAGGACTCACAGGCGCTCGGACCGGTCGCGCCGGTCCGCGGGACAGAGCTCTTCACCCTGCCCGCCGACGCGGCCCGCTACAGCTTCATCGACATCTCCTTCCAGCCGACGGGCGATGCGAATCCGAGTGGGGCGTCGAAGCTGCGCGCGCCCAACCCCGCCCGCACGACGGTCGTCACCGCGCTCGCCGCCGCCCACCGGCGGCGCGCCTCGACGGCCGGCGCGCGCCGGCGCCGGCCGCGGGCCCGGCGTCACCTCCGGCGCGACTTCAGACGCAGGAGGAGCAGCAGCACGTCGAAGTAGCGATTCGGCGCCAGCCGCGACAGGACGTCGACGGCGTGGGCGTCGGGGCCGACGAGGATCCGGCTGCGGCCGCTCGTGACGCCGTCGTGGATGAGCTCGGCCGCCCGCTCGGCGGTCGTCGCCGCCCGCGCGTCGAACTCACGCGCGGCCTGCGCTCGGGAGCCACCGCCATCGGGATAGCGCGCGTTGAGGGCGATGTTCGTCCTGACGCCGCCGGGATACACCGTGACCGCCCGCACCCCGGTGTCCCGCAGCTCCTGGCGCAGCGCCTCGGTGTAGCCCCGGACCGCGAACTTCGAGGCGCAGTAGGCGCCGTGCTCAGGGAAGCCGACCAGGCCGAACGCGCTGGACGTGTTGACGATCACGCCTGAATCCTGCGCCAGGAGGATCGGCAGGAACGCCCGGACGCCGTTGGCGACGCCGCCGAAGTTGATCCCCAGCACCCAATCGTCGTCGGCGACCGTGGCGCCGGCGACCGACTGCGCGATCGTCACGCCGGCGTTGTTGAACACCATGCCGAGCGGCGCCGGCGCCCACGCCGCCACCTCGGCGGCAAACCCGGCCTGGGCCTCGCGGTCACGGACGTCCAGCGTGCGGGTCAGGACCGGAACCCCGACGAGGGCGGCTGTCTCGGCAAGCCCGGTCTCGTCCTGGTCGACGAGCGCCAGCGGGCATCCGTGCGCCGCCAGGCGCAGCGCGACCGCGCGCCCGATGCCCGAGGCGGCGCCCGATATGAACGCCGTCCGGCCGTTCACCGCCACCGTCGTCCGTGTCATCCGTCCCCTCACGTCTCGTCCAGGACGTTAGTCGATGATCGTCTCAGGCGACCGCCGGCGCGCGCGGCCGTCGGGAGCGCGGGAGCTCGACGAGGTAATCGGCGGCGTCGAAGCGAGCGAGGCGGCGCTGATACGCGCGCACGCTATCGGGCCACAGGACCGAGTTGCGCCCGGTCACATCGAGATACCAGCTGGCGCAGCCGCCGCTCGTCCAGACGCTGCCCTCCGTGTCGCGATCCAGGCGCTGGACATAGCGCGCCTGGGCGGCCGCGGTCGGCTCCAGCGTCGCCAGCCCGAGCCGGCGCCGGTGGCCGAGCGCCTGGCGCAGATAGGCGATCTGGGCCTCGATCATCAGCAGCACCGAGTTGTGCCCGAGGCCCGTGTTCGGGCCGAGCAGGAAGAACAGGTTGGGGAAGCCGGCCACACCGAGCCCGAGGTGGGCCTCCGGGCTCCCTCCCCACCGGTCGGCGAGCAGCGCCCCGTGGCGCCCGCGAATGTGGTGGCTGACCGGCGGGTCGGTGGCGAGAAAGCCGGTGGCGAAGATGATCGTGTCGACGGGGTGGTGGTGCCCGGCGTTGTCGGTGATCCCGGTCTCGGTCACCTCGGCGATGCCCGCGATGATCACGTCGACGTTGTCCCGGCAGAGCGCCGGATACCAGCGGTCGGAGTTGAGCACCCGCTTGCAGCCGAGGCGATAGCTCGGGATCAGCTTGGCGCGCAGCGCGGGATCGGTGACCTGGCGCTCGATCGCCCCCCGCGCCCGGCGTTCGGCCATCCCCATCAGCGCCGGATGGCGAAAACCGAGATGGAGGGCCTCCTGGGCCGAGAAGACGAGCTCGCGGGCCGCGCTCAGCGCCGCCGGGCGCCGCGTGAACAACCGGCGCCATCGCTCGGGGATCTCCGGATTGCCGCGGGGCATGACCCAGGGCGGAGTGCGCTGGAAAAGGGCCAGCCGGCCGACCACCGGTGCGATCTCGGGCACGAGCTGGATCGCCGAGGCGCCGGTGCCGATGACCGCGACGCGCCGGCCGCGCAGGTCGTGCTCGTGGTCCCAGCGCGCGGAGTGGAAGCTGTGGCCCTGGAAACGGTCGATCCCGGTCAGCGACGGGATCATCGGATCGGCGAGCGGGCCGGTGGCCGCGATCACGATCTCGGCGACGAACTCGCCCCCCGTCGTGCTCAGCCGCCAGCGCTGCTCCGCGTCGTCCCAGTCGGCGGCCACCAGCTCGTGCCCGTAGCGGATGTGGGGCTCGATCTCGTGGCGACTCGCCACCACGCGCATGTAGGACCAGATCTCGGCCTGGCCGGCCCACACCCGGCTCCACTCGGGGTTCGGCTCCCCCGCGTAGCTGTAGAGCACGCTCGGGATGTCGCACGCGCACCCCGGATACGTGTTGTCACGCCAGGTGCCGCCGAGATCGCCGGCCCGCTCGAGGATGACGAAATCCTCGACGCCCTCCTCGCGCAGGGCGATCGCCATCCCGATCCCCGACATGCCGGCGCCGATGATGGCGATCGTCACGCGGGCGGTTGTCTCGGTCGCCACTAGAGCAGCGCCCCGGCGAGGATCGCCTTGATCGTCTCGCCCACGCTCGAGCGCAGCTGGCGCATGTCCCGCCCGCGCTGCACGGAGATGACCGCCAGCTCCCGCAGGCCGCCGACGATGATGATCGCGGTGTCCATGGTCAGCGCGCGGGCGTTGAGGCCGGGCTGCGCGCGGCGGCTGAACTCGACGAGGTCGACGAGGAGGGCGGCGAACCGCTCCACCGTGGCGAGCCCGCGATCGGCCCCGGCCTGTCCGAGCCCCGGCATCTCACGAACGAAGCTGCGATACAGCGCGGGCTGCGCGACGACGCTGTCGATATAGGCGTCGACGGCGCCGTCGACCTGGCGCTCGAGCGGCTCGTCGGGATCGACGGCTCCGGCGACCGCGCGCATCATCGCGTCGTTGGTGGCGTCGAACAGGGCCAGGAAGCAGGCGTCGCGGTCCTCGAAGTGCTCGTAGAAATTGCGGCGGCTGGTGCGGGCGATCCGGACGACGTCGGCGACCGTCGTGTCCCGATAGCCCTTCTCCTCGATCGACGCCGCCATCGCGGCGATCAGCCGGTCGCGATGGCCGACGGGCTCTGAGTGCAGCGCCGGCGGGCGAACCGCCGGCGGCGCCGCCGATCGCTCAGACACCGCGGCGACGGGCGACGGCCACGCGCGCGCCGTGGCGGGGGATCATGGTGACGTTGCGCAGACGGGGGGCCTCCGGCGCGGGATCCGGCGCGACGAAGTCGACGCGCCGGGCGATCGCCTCGAGCACGACGCGCTGCTCGGCCATCGCCAGCGTCGCTCCGAGGCAGCGGCGGATGCCGCCGCCGAACGGGATCCAGGTGTAGGTCCCGGGCTTGCGGCCGAGGAAGCGCTCGGGACGGAAATCCGCGGGCTGGGGATAGACGTCGGTGCGGTGATGGATCCCGATGATGCTGACCGCGACCGGCGTGCGCTCGGGGAGGACGTACTCACCGAAGCGCCATGGCCGGGTGACGAGCCGGACGATCAGCGGGATGACCGGCCGGCTGCGCATCGTCTCGTGGATCGTCGCCTCGACGTAGGCGCGGCCGTCGGCGCCGGACCGCACCTCCTCGCGCAGGCGGTCGTAGGCGGGCGCGGTGCGCAGCAGCCGCTCGAAGGACCAGGCCAGCGAGTTGGCCGTCGTCTCGTGCCCGGCGAGCAGCAGCGAGAGCAGCTCGTCGCGCAGCTCGTGATCGGTCAGCGGCCGGCCCTCCTCGTCGCGGGCGGCGAGCAGCAGCGAGAGGACGTCGTCGCGCGGATCGCCGTCCGAGGCGTTCCGGCGCTCGGCGATGACCGCGTACATGTGGCGGTCGACCATCCCCAGCAGGCGGGCGAGCACGCCCCGGGGCTCGGGATGACCGGCCTGGCGCAGCTCGATGATGCGGTACAGCGGGCTGGTGGAGGCGGCGAGCAGGCGCCGCATCACCTCGCGCATCCGGAACTCGGAGCTCCCGCGCGCCGGCTCGCCGTCGATCCCGAACACGCCGCGCATGATGACCTGGAGCGTCACCGCCTGCATGCGCGGCCCGAGCGCGAACGGCTCGTGCAGCGCCCAGCTGTCGATCTCCCGCTCGGCCACATCGCCGATCATCTCGACGTACCTCGCCACCGCCTCGCCGTGGAAGGGCGGCAGCAGGAGCTTGCGCTGACGCATGTGGCGCTCGCCGACCGACGTCAGGATCGAGTTCGGGCCGAGGATCGGGCGCAGCGGCGACTCACCGGTCAGCGACGGCGCATCGGCCGGCGACGCGGTCAGCAGCGACCGCAGATGATCGGGATGAGCGGTGACGATGAAGCGACCGCGCCCCGTCGGGATCCGCAGCTCGAAGACGTCCCCGTAGCGGCGATGAGCGCCGAGGATGAAGCTCAGCGGCCGCGCGCCGAAGCGGACCCCCTGCAGGACCGCTGAGCCCGGGGCGACCGGTGGCGGGCTCGTAGGGCCGACACCGTCGACCGGTCCGGCCGGCGAGGGCGGAAAGCCCTCGGCGGGGTCGGCGGACGCCGTGGCCGGCGTGGGGGTGGACTGCGCGACGGCACTCATGGTACGGGACTGTACCAGGAGCTCGCCGGACCGGCAAGCGCTGATCGGCGACCGGATGCCGCCTATCCGCCGCCGGTCAGCCGAGCGTAGGCGCCCGCCTCGGAGTGCACGACGCCCAGCAGGTTCCCGAGCTCGATGTTGGCGTCGATGAGATGCAGTCCCCACGTCGGGTCCGGACTCGGGGTCGCCACCTGGGCGCCCCTGCGCGCGCGGATCATGAGGACCTCGGCGCCGTTGCTGTCCTCGCAGCGCGCGCTGTAGGCGCCCGGCTCGGCGAGGAAGGTGGTCGGCGGATGCGGCTGGGTCAGATGCAGCAGCCCGATCCCGGCGGCGATCAGCGTGCCGGGCGCGAACGGCGCCGACGGGAAGATCGGATCGGCCAGCCCCGATCCACCGGCCAGCGCCGCCGGGTTCGTGCACAGAACCGCGTCGCCGCGGACCGTCGTGCGGCCGAAGATGCTGTTCGACGGCGGCGTGCGGTCGAAGGTCGAGTACGCGATCACACAGCTCAGCTGGGTCGCCGAGCGGCAGGCCGGGATGTGCCGGAACGTGCCGCCGACGTCCGATCCGCGCCGGACGAGCACGTTGCCGCCGAGCAGGATCGCCGACAGCAGCCGGCGGCGGACGGCGGGTACGGGGTCGACGTCCTTGGCGATCAGCTGCTCGAGCACGAACGAGCCCTGCGAATGGCCGATCAGCACGAACCCGCGTCCGTGGTTGTAGCGGCGCAGATACGTGGCGAACGCCGCGCGGACGTCGTTCACCGGGGTGTCGAGCTGCCGGGGCGACTCGTGATCGCCGGACTGCAGCGCGGGCACGGTGACCTGGCGATACATCGGCGCGAACACCCGGCAGTACTGCGAATAGCGGGCGACCTGGTAGAGGGCGATCGAGCGCTCCTCGGGATCGATCTGGAGGTTGGCGAGCGTCGTCTTCTGATCGGAGACCGTCGGATAGACGTAGAAGCAGTCGATCGGCGGCGGCTCGACGCGGCGCGGATGGGCGACACCGAGCCGCTCCCGGGCCGGCGAGTAGATCGTCGTCGTCAGGTTGACGCTGCACGGGTTCGGCGTCAGCCCGGGCCGGCACAGCCAGACGACCCGCGCGGCGGCAGGCGCGGCGGCGACCATGGCGGCGGCGAGCATCAGCGCGACGGCGAGCATCAGCGCGACGGCGAGGGCAGGGCCGAGGCCCGGGGCGAATGACCGGCCGAGCGCCGGCGCGGGCCGGTGCGAGGCGGAGATCGGTGTCGAACGGGCGGTCACGAGATCGGCGGTCGCTGCTGGGCCCACGGCGTCGCCGCCTCGATCTGTGCGGCCAGCGCGTACAGAACGTCCTCGGCGCCCAGCCTACCGATCAACTGGACGCTGAGCGGAAGTCCATCGGAGCCGATTCCGGCGGGAATCGCGATCGCCGGCTGACCGGTCAGGTTGACGACCGGCGTATACGGGATGAAGCGCGCGGCGAGGTCGAGGGCGACCGGCGCGGACTTCCCGTAGCCGCCGGCCGCCGGCAGGGCGGTCCGGGACAGCGTCGGCGTCAGCACGACATCGACCTCGTCCCACAACGCCATGATCCGCGCGCTCGTCGCCGCTCGGCCGGCGATCAGCGCGCGCCGGCGACGCGGCGGCACGAGCCGGTGCCCGGCGGCGGCCATCTGCCGCGTGCTGCGCGCCAGCGTCCGCCGGTCGGGCAGCGTCAGGGTCTGCTCGTAGATCCCGCGCATGAAGTTCTGCGTGAACTCCAGCGAGGCCATGCCGTACGCCGGATCACGCTCGCTGACCTCGTGGCCGAGCGAGTCCAGCAGCGCGCCCGTGCGCTCCCAGGCCCCGCGCTGGTCGGCCGACAACCGGGCGAGCACGCCCGCTGGAACCTTGCGTGAGACGGCGATCCGCAGGCGGCCGGGCGCGGCCGCGGCGGCCGCCACATAGCTGCCGGTGAAGGGCGGCGCAGGCGAGGGATCGGCGGGCAGCGAGCCGTGCAGGACGTCGAGCAGCAGCGCGCTGTCGGCCACGGTCCGCGCCAGCGCGCCGTACACGACGAGGCCGAGCCAGCCACCGTCGCCGGGCTGGGTCGAGACGCGACCGCGGGTCGACTTCATGCCGACGAGGCCGCAGCAGGCCGCGGGGATGCGGATCGATCCGCCGCCGTCGGACCCGGTCGCCGCCGCCGCCATTCCCGAGGCGACGGCCGCGGCGGACCCGCCGGAGGAGCCACCCGGCGTGCGGGCGGGATTCCAGGGGTTGCGGGTGACGCCGTTGGCGTCGCTCGCCGTCCACGGGAACATCATCAGCTCGGGGACATTCGTCACGCCGAGCGGGATCGCGCCCGCGGCGCGCAGGCGGCGCAGCACCTCGGCGTCGGCGGTCGCCGGAGGCCCGTAGCTCCGGGTGCCGTACGTCGTCGACTGGCCGGCGAACGGGATGTCGTCCTTGACGGCGATCGGGACGCCGGCGAGCGGGAGGCCGGCGAGGGCGTCCGGGTCCGCCGCGAGGGCGTCGGCCTCGGCGAGGGCCTGCTCGGGACGGGTCACGCGAAACGCGTTCAGGCGCGGATCAAGCGCGTCGATGCGGCCCAGGAAGTGCTCGACGACCTCACGCGGATGCAGCTGCCCGCCGCGCACGAGCGCGGCCAGCGCGGCCGGGCCGGCGAAGGCGAGATCGCTGTCGGCGGTGGCCGTCATTCGCCCAGCGCGGTCACGAGCTCGCGGATCGCCCCCGGATAGCGATAGGAGATCCCGCCGTGCCCGCCCTCGAAGAGCTCGAGCGAGTGCTCGATGCCGAGCCGCGTCAGCTCACGCGACACGGCCTGGGCGCCGAGGTCCAGGAAATACTCGTCCTGCTTGCCGGCGTCGAGGTAGATGCGCCGCATGCCCCGCAGGGCGTCGGCGTGGGGCTCGACCATCCGTACCGGGTCCAGCGCCAGCCAGCGCTCCCAGATCTCCGGCCGCAGCCGTCCGGTCGACACCTCGAAGGGCAGCAGCGGCCTGCCCGGGCGCTCGGGGTCAGGGGTGTACGCGCACGCGTAGGCGTACATCGAGATGGCGTCCCCGTAGCGCCCCCAGTCGAAGCTCGGCTCGTGCTCCAATCGCCGCCACAGCTCGTCGTAGGAGCCGTCGAACTCATCGCGCAGTCGTCGCGCGATGACCGGGAAATCCCGCAGATAGCAGCACTCGAACAGCGCGTCGCCGGCATGCGAGGCCAGCCCGCCGAACACATCGGGACGCAGCATCGGCACGACCATCGCGCCGTAGCCGCCCGAGGACTTGCCGGCGATCCCGCGGTGATCTCGGCCGGCGAGCGTCGGATAGCGCTCGTCGACGAACGGGACGATCTCGTCGCAGAGATGATCCAGGTAACGGCCGGTGCTCGACGAGTTCAGGAACTGTGAGCCGCCGAGCTTCGTCCAGGCGTCGACGAACACGATGACGGCGTCCGGGCACTCCCCGGCGGCGAACATCGCGTCGAGGCGCTCGACCATCGTCGGCGCGAACGGAGCCCGGGACAGCCACATGTCGACCTGGCCCGAGTATCCCTGGATGACGTACACCGACGGCACCCGCGCGCCGCCCGTGACCGCGCCCGGAGAGCTGTAGACGTACAGCGGCCGTCGGGTGGGATCGTCCAGCGGGTTGCCGGCCAGCACCTCGGACTCCACGACCAGCTGATCCAGGGATCCGCTCAGGGGACGCGCCCAGGGCGGACCGGCCGGCTCGGCGACCTCTCGCACGCTCATGTCCTCACGCTATCTCAGAAACGGTCGGGTGAGGTCGCGGTGAGCCATCCGTGCTGTGAGGGTATGATCGCCCGTGGTTCACCGTAGATGAGCGACCGACTCCAGATGCATCCGCCGGCGAGCAACGGCGCCGGTGCCGACGCCGACGCAGTGGAGACCACCGAGTGGCTCGAGGCGCTCGACGCCGTCGTCGCCCAGGACGGGCCCGAGCGGGCGCGGGATCTGCTGACCCGGGTCATCGAGCGCGCGCAGCACGCGGGCACCGGTCCGATCGCCAGCCTCAACACGCCGTACGTCAACACGATCCCCCCGGAGCTGGAGCCGCCGTTCCCCGGCGACCACGCGCTCGAGCGACGGCTGCGGTCGATCGTGCGCTGGAACGCCATCGCGATGGTCGTGCGCGCCAACAAGAAGTCATCGGAGCTCGGCGGCCACATCGCCAGCTTCCAGTCCCTGGCGACGCTGATGGAGACCGGCTTCAATCACTTCTGGCACGCCCCGTCGCAGCAGCACGGCGGCGACCTCGTCTACTTCCAGGGTCACTCGTCGCCGGGCAACTACGCGCGCGCCTTCCTCGAGGGCCGGCTGACCGAAGCCCAGCTCGACAGCTTCCGCCAGGAGGTCGACGGCCACGGGCTGTCGTCCTATCCGCATCCGTGGCTGATGCCGGACTTCTGGCAATTCCCGACGGTGTCGCTCGGCATCGGGCCGATCACCTCGATCTACCAGGCACGATTCATGAAGTACATGAACGCCCGCGGACTGGCGCAGACCGAGGGGCGCAAGGTCTGGGCATTCCTCGGCGACGGAGAGATGGACGAGCCGGAGTCGATGGGCGCGATCGGGCTCGCCGGCCGTGAACGCCTGGACAACCTCATCTGGGTCGTCAACTGCAATCTCCAACGGCTCGACGGGCCGGTGCGAGGCAACGGGAAGATCATCCAGGAGCTGGAGTCCGACTTCCGCGGCGCCGGCTGGAATGTCATCAAGCTCGTCTGGGGCCGGCGCTGGGATCCGCTGCTGGCGGCCGACGTCGACGGCGCCCTCGTGCAGGTGATGGAGGACTGCGTGGACGGCGACTATCAGACGTTCAAGTCCCGGGACGGCGCCTACGTGCGCGAGCACTTCTTCGGGCGTGACCCGCGCTGCCTGGAGCGCGTTGCCCACATGTCCGATGACGAGATCTGGGCGCTGAACCGCGGCGGTCACGACCCCCGCAAGGTCTACGCCGCCTACAGCGCGGCGGTCGCCCACAGCGGCCAGCCGACGGTCATCCTCGCCAAGACGATCAAGGGCTACGGGATGGGTGTCTCCGGCGAGGGCCAGATGATCACCCACCAGGCCAAGAAGATGACCGAGGCGGCGCTGCTCGCCTTCCGGGATCGCTTCGACCTGCCGCTGACCGATCAACAGGTGCGCGACGCCGAGTACTACAAGCCGCCTGACGACGCGCCCGAGATGGAGCTCCTGCGCGCCCGCCGCGCCGAGCTCGGGGGCTCGCTCCCCGCCCGCCGGCGACACGCCGACCCGCTCCAGGTGCCGTCGCTGGAGCTGTTCAGCTCTCAGCTCGAGGGCACCGGCGAGCGCGAGATCTCGACGACGATGGCGTTCGTCCGGATCCTGGCGGCGCTGCTGCGCGACAAGCAGCTGGGCCGGCACATCGTCCCGATCGTCCCCGACGAGTCCCGCACGTTCGGGATGGAGGGGCTGTTCCGCCAGGTCGGGATCTACTCGCCCGTCGGCCAGCTCTATCAGCCGCAGGACTCCGAGCAGCTGATGTTCTACAAGGAGGACGAGCACGGCCAGATCCTCGAGGAGGGGATCACCGAGGCCGGTTCGGTGTCGTCGTTCATCGCGGCCGGCACCGCCTACAGCGCCCACGGCGTGCCGATGGTGCCGTTCTACATCTACTACTCGATGTTCGGCTACCAGCGGATCGGCGATCTCGTCTGGGCGGCCGGCGACAGCCGCACCCGCGGCTTCATGCTCGGCGGGACCGCCGGGCGCACGACGCTCAACGGCGAGGGCCTCCAGCACGAGGACGGCCACAGCCATCTGCTCTTCTCGGTCGTCCCCAACTGCCGCGCCTATGACCCGGCCTACGGCTATGAGCTGGCGGTGATCATCACCGACGGGATGCGGCGGATGCTCGCCGACCAGGAGGACATCTTCTACTACGTCACGCTGATGAACGAGAACTATCAGCATCCGGCGATGCCGAAGGGCGCGCAGGACGGCATCCTGCGCGGCATGTATCCGCTGCGCGAGGCGCCGAAGCGCACGAAGAAGCCGGTCGTGCAGCTGCTCGGCTCCGGGACGATCCTGCGCGAGGTGATCGCCGGAGCCGATCTGCTCGAGCGGGACTTCGGCGTGCTCGCCGACGTCTGGAGCGTGACCTCGTTCAGCGAGCTGCGCCGTGACGGACTCGAGGCCGAGCGCTGGAACATGCTGCACCCCGAAGACGATCCGCGCGCCTCGTATGTCAGCGAGCAGCTCGCCGGCCGGCGCGGCCCGGTCATCGCCTCCACCGACTATCTGCGCGCGGTGCCCGACCAGATCCGCCAGTGGGTGACCGGCGAGGGGCGGTCCTATCGCACGCTCGGCACCGACGGCTACGGCCGCAGCGACTACCGCCGGGTGCTGCGGCGCTTCTTCGAGGTCGACCGCCACTACGTCGCGGTCGCCGCGCTGCGCGAGCTCGCCGACCAGGGCGCCGTCGACCGCGGCGTCGTCGCCAAGGCGATCGCCAAGTACGAGATCAACCCCGACGCCCCACCCCCCACCACGGTATGAGTGTGAGCACGACACAGGTCGAAGTCCCTGACATCGGCGACTTCGACGACGTCCCGATCATCGAGATCCTCGTCACGGTCGGCGACACCGTCGCCGCCGAGGACCCGCTCGTCACGCTCGAGTCCGACAAGGCGACGATGGATGTGCCCGCGCCGTTCGGCGGCGTCGTGCGGGAGATCGTCGTCAAGGTCGGCGACCGGGTCGCGCAGGGCAGCGTGCTGATGACGATCGAGGGCGGCGACGGGGACGCCGGCGCGGGCGAGCCGGCCGAGCAGGCCGCGGCCGCCGCCCAGTCGTCCGCCCCCGCCACGACGCCCTCCGAGGATCTGGAGGTGGCCGAGCAGGAGTCCCCGTCCGCACCGGCGGCCTCGTCTGGCGCGGGGGCCGGACGGTCCGAGTCGTCCGAGTCCTCGGCCAGCCCGGAGCCCGCCGTGCGCTCCAACGGCGGAGGGCCGATCTACGCCAGCCCGTCGGCCCGGCGCCTCGCCCGTGAGCTCGGTGTGGCGCTCGTGGGCGTGACCGGCAGCGGCCGCAAGGGGCGGATCACCAAGGACGACGTCGAGCGCCTGGCGAAGGACGGCCCGGACGGCGGTGCCGGCACCGCGGCGGACGGCGGCGCTCGCAGCGCGGCGACCGGTTCGGGCATCGGCCTCGACCTGTTGCCGTGGCCGAGCGTCGACTTCTCCAAGCACGGGCCGATCGAGCGCGTCGCGCGGTCGCGGATCCAGAAGATCTCGGCGCCGAACCTCGCCCGCAACTGGGTGATGATCCCCCACGTCACCCACAACGACGAGGCCGACATCACCGACCTGGAGGCGTGGCGCAAGCGGCTCAACGACGAGCACACGCGCGAGGGCGTCAAGTTCACGATGGTGACCTTCCTGGTGGCGGCCTGCGTCGCCGTGCTCAAGCGCCATCCGATCGTCAACTCGTCGCTGGACGGCGACGACCTCGTCCTCAAGCAGTACTACAACATCGGCTTCGCCGCCGACACGCCCAACGGGCTCGTCGTCCCGGTCATCAAGGGGGCCGACGGCAAGGGTCTGAAGGAGATCGCCGCGGACCTGACGACGCTCTCGGGCAAGGCGCGCGACGGCAAGCTCGGCCCCGGCGACATGAGCGGCGCGACGTTCACCATCTCGTCGCTCGGCGGGATCGGCGGCACGAGCTTCACTCCGATCGTCAACGCGCCCGAGGTGGCGATCCTCGGGGTCACCCGTTCGACGATGAAGCCGGTGTGGAACGGATCGGAGTTCGTGCCGCGCCTGATGGTCCCGCTGTCGCTGTCCTATGACCACCGGGTGATCGACGGCGCGGCCGCGGCGCGGTTCGTTGCCGATCTCGTCACGGTGCTCTCGGATCTGCGCAGGGCGCTGCTGTGAGCAGCACCGAGGTCCGCGTCCCGGACATCGGGGACTTCGGCGATGTCCCGATCATCGAGATCCTCGTCGCGGTCGGCGACGAGGTCGCCGTCGAGGATCCGCTCGTCACGCTCGAGTCCGACAAGGCGACGATGGACGTGCCGGCGCCGCTGGCGGGCACGGTCGTCTCGCTGGCGGTGGCGATCGGCGACCGGGTCTCGGAGGGCAGCGTGCTGATGACCGTCGAGCCGAGCAACGGCTCCGGGCCGGCCGACGGCGACGGGGTGCCGATCGAGGAGCCGACCAGCGCGCAGGTCGCCGTCGTCTCCGAGGCCGGCCCGCCTGCGGACGCCGCCGCCGCCGGTGATCGTGACTTCCAGGTCGTCGTGCTCGGCGCCGGGCCGGGCGGGTACACCGCGGCCTTTCGCGCCGCCGACCTCGGGCTGCGGGTGGCGCTGATCGAGCGCCACGAGCGGCTCGGCGGCGTCTGCCTCAACGTCGGCTGCATCCCCTCCAAGGCGCTTCTGCACGCCGCGCGCGTCGTCGCCGAGACCGAGGAGATGGCAGCCCACGGCATCGCCTTCGGTGCGCCGTCGATCGACCTGGAGAAGCTCATCGGCTGGAAGACCGGGGTCGTCGACCGTCTGACCAAGGGACTGTCCGGGCTCGCCAAGCAGCGCGGCGTCGAGGTCGTGCACGGCGAGGCGCGCTTCACCGGGCCGACCACGGTGCGCGTCGGCGAGCGGGAGATCAGCTTCGAGAACTGCATCATCGCCGCCGGTTCACGGTCGGCCATGATCCCCGGTCTGCCCGACGACGAGCGGGTGATCGACTCGACCGGCGCGCTGTCGCCGACGGCGATCCCCAAGCGGATGCTCGTCATCGGCGGCGGGATCATCGGCCTGGAGATGGCCTGCGTATACGATGCCCTGGGCGCCGACGTGACCGTCGTGGAGATGCTGGACCAGCTCATCCCCGGCGCCGATCCCGACCTCGTGCGCCCGCTCGCCAAGCGCATCGGCGCGCGCTATGACGACGTGCTGCTCGGCACCCGCGTGGAGAGCGTCACCGCCCAGAAGAAGGGGCTGAAGGTCGAGATCGCCGGCTCGCCGGCGCGCGTCTTCGATCAGGTTCTGGTGGCGGTCGGCCGAGTGCCGAACGGCCACGTGATCGACGCGCAGGCGGCCGGCGTCGCCGTCGACGAGCGCGGGTTCATCGCGGTCGACACCCAGATGCGCACCGGGGTGCCCGGGATCTTCGCCATCGGCGACATCGTCGGCGGCCCGATGCTCGCCCACAAGGCGACGCACGAGGGCAAGGTGGCCGCCGAGGTGATCGCCGGCCATGACGTCACCTTCGATGCCAGGACGATCCCGTCGGTCGCCTACACCGATCCCGAGGTGGCCTGGATGGGGCTGACCGAGACCGAGGCCAAGGCGTCCGGAGCCGAGTTCGAGAAGGCATCGTTCCCGTGGGCCGCGTCCGGCCGGGCGCTCGCCCTCGGGCGCGAGGAGGGGCTGACCAAGCTGTTGCTGGAGCCCGGCACACGGCGGGTGCTCGGCTGCGGGATCGTCGGCGTCGGCGCGGGTGACCTGATCGCCGAGGCGGTGCACGCGCTCGAGATGGGCGCCGATGCCGAGGACCTGGCGCTGACCATCCATCCGCATCCGACGCTGTCGGAGACGGTCGGGTTCGCCGCCGAGCTCGCCGAGGGCTCGATCACCGACATGATCTCCCCCGCCGCGGCGGCCGCCGCCCGCGCCCGGCGCTCGGCCGGCTGACCGCCTGCCGGCGGCTGCCCTCGGCCGTCGCGCGCGCCTCGTCCCGCGCGTCTCGTCCCGCGCGCCTCGTACCTCGCGCCTCGTACCTCGCGCCTCGTACCTCGCGCCTCGTCCCTCGCGCCTCGCGCCTCGCGCCTCGCCCGCGACCCTACCGGCGCTCAGGCCGCGCTCAGCAGGCGGGCGAGATCACGGGCCACCCCGGCCGGCTCGTCGGTGAGCCGGCGCGCCGTGACGCGGACGGTGCGCACCCCGATCAGCGCGAGCTCGGTGTCGCGCCGACGATCGGTCTCGAACGCCCGGCGGTCCCTGTGCCACATCCAGCCGTCGATCTCGACGACGAGCCGCTGCGCCGGCCAATAGGCGTCGACCAGCCGGCCCGCGACGAGCACGTTCGTCCGGGGCTCGGGCAGCCGGGCGACGCGGACGAGCTCCAGCAGCGCGCCCTCCGCGGGTGACTGGATCCACGGCGGCTCGTCGTCGAGCTCGGCCAGGACGGCGCGCAGCCGGGTGACGCCCGCGCGGCCGCCGGCGCGGCCGAGCACGTCGTCCAGCCCGCGAAGATCGAGCCGGCCGCAACGCTGGGCCTGCTCGGCGATCGAGCGCAGGCGCTGCGCGCTGACGGTGGACAGGCCGGCGAGATCGAGCAGGGTGCGGCTGACGGTGGCGACCGGGATCGCGTCGAGGATCGTGGTGTCGCTGCCCGCGACGATCAGGCGGCTGGCGTGGCTGTGGATGCCGGGGATCGTTCGGCGGCTCGGGCCGGTGACGTCGATGTCGCCGCCGCCGACGGGGATCAGGTCGTGGAGCGCGGCCGCGGCGCGGTGGCTGAGGAAGGCGCCGTCCCCGCAGGCCAGAACGGCGGCCAGCCAGCGCCCGCGAACGGTCAGCCGGGTGTGGCCGACGGCGTAGACGCCGCGGTGCAGGCGGTGCAGGCGGCCGGTGCCCGCCCGCGTTTTGAGCGCCTGGACCGAGTAGCCAAGGCAGCTTAATTGGGCGCGGGAGACAACGCCGTGCTGCCGGGCGGCCAGGGCCGCCAGTGGTGTGTCGTCTGGTGGTTGATATTCAACCTCAGATCGCGCCACCACCAGAGGATCGCGGCCGGGCGGTCATCCGCAAGGCACGAGCGGTGACTTAAGTGGAACGTCTGCGCCAGAAGAGCGTCACGAGCAACGCGAGTGTGACGGCGCCCGCGACAGCGGCGCTCCAGGACCGCCCAGGGGAGGCTCGCGTGGGCGCCGGCGCCGGCGCCGGCGAGGACGGGGGCGGGGCGGGCATCGCGAACTCCTCGGCCGCGAGCACGTCGTGCGGCTCGGCAATGCCGGTCGGATCCTCGGGTAGGACGACCGCGTGGTGATGATGGTGGAGGATCGGATCCGGGGCCGGCACGCCGAACTCCTCGGCGGCGAGGATGTCGTGCGCGGGGTCGCGGTGCAGGCGCCGATCCGGGGCCGGCACGCCGAACTCCTCGGCGGCCAGGATGTCGTGCGCGGGGTCACGGTGCAGGCGCCGGTCCGGGGCCGGCACGCCGAACTCCTCGGCGGCGAGGATGTCGTGCGCGGGGTCGCGGTGCAGCCGCCGATCGGGCGCGGGCACGCCGAACTCCTCCGCGGCCAGGATGTCGTGGGCCTCGTCGTCGCGCTCCGCCATCGGCTCCGATGATCCCATACCCGGGAGGCGATCGCCGGGTCATCCGAGGCCGCCACATCACCCCACCCTGATAATCTCAGTGACCTTGACTGAGATCCTCCGACCCCGTGGTATTCTGTGCTTATCGTGCGTAAGCAACTACTGAAAGTGAAGATAGCCCCATGAGTCGTCTTCTTCTCGTCCCGCTCGATGACGTCGTCGTCTTCCCCGGGATGTCGCTCACGCTGGCGATCGACGCCGGCGATGAGGAGCGGGTTCTGCTCGTGCCCCGCCACGGGGGCGAGTTCGCGGCCGTGGGTACGGTCGCCGAAGTGACCGACCGCGTGCGCCTGCCCGGCGGCGGCCGCGCCTTTGCCCTGCAGGGCCAGCATCGTGGCGTCGCCGGTGCCGCCCACAACATGCCCGACGGCCGCCTGTTCGTCGAGGTCGAGGAACAGCCCGACCCCGTCCCGGTCGACGGCAGGACGCGCAATCTCGAGCGCGAGTACCGCGCCGTCGTCGAGGAGATCCTCGAGGTCCGCGGCGATGACGGGCGCATCTCGGCCTTCCTGCGCAGCATCTCGGAGCCCGGCACGCTCGCCGACACGAGCGGCTACAGCCCTGATCTCAACTACGACCAGAAGGTCCGCCTGCTGCAGACGCTCGACGTGACCGAGCGGCTCGAGCTGGCGCTCGAGTATCAGCGCGAGCGGCTCGCCGAGCTCCAGGTCCGCAAGCGGATCCGCGACGACGTCGAATCGGGCGCCGAGAAGCAGCAGCGGGAGTACTTCCTGCGCAAGCAGATGGAGTCGATCCGCAAGGAGCTCGACGAGGACGATGCCTCGATCGTCGAGGAGTATCGGACGAAGATCGAGGACGCCGGGATGCCCGAGCACGCCAAGGAGCAGGCCGTGAAGGAGCTCGGCCGTCTGGAGCGGATGGGCGAGCAGTCGGCGGAGTCAAGTGTCATCCGGACATATCTGGACTGGCTGATCGCGGTGCCGTGGAGCACGACCTCCGAGGAGAAGCTCGATCCGGAGGACGCCCGCAGGGTCCTCGACGAGGATCACGCCGGTCTTGACGATGTCAAGGACCGGATCGTCGAGTACATCGCGGTCAAGAAGCTGCGCGTCGAGCGCGGGATCACCGAGGACAAGCGCTCCGGCACGATCCTGACGCTGATCGGACCGCCCGGCACCGGCAAGACCTCGATCGGCGAGTCGATCGCGCGGGCGACCGGGCGCAAGTTCGTCCGCATGTCGCTCGGCGGAGTGAGGGACGAGGCCGAGATCCGCGGCCACCGGCGGACGTACATCGGCGCCCTCCCCGGCCGGCTGGTCCGCGCCCTGCGGGATGCCGGGACGATGAACCCGGTGATCATGCTCGACGAGGTCGACAAGGTCGGCGCCGACTGGCGCGGCGACCCGTCGGCGGCCCTGCTCGAGGTCCTCGACCCCGCGCAGAACCACTCGTTCCGTGACCACTATCTCGATCTCGAGCTCGACCTCAGCGGGGTGATGTTCATCGCCACGGCGAACGTCGCCGACACGATCCCCGGCCCGCTGCTGGACCGCATGGAGGTCATCCGCTTCGACGGCTACACGACCTATGAGAAGGTGGCGATCGCCCGCGGCTATCTGTGGCCGCGTCAGCTGGAGCGCAACGGCCTGCGGTCCGAGGAGGTGGAGATCTCCGATCAGATGCTGGAGACGGTGACGACCGAGTACACGCGGGAGGCCGGCGTCCGCCAGCTGGAGCGTGACCTCGGCACGCTGCTGCGCAAGACCGCCACGCGGGTGGCGTCTCACAAGGCGACGCCTCCGGTGACGATCGACCTCGAGCAGATCCGCGACGCGCTCGGACGCCAGCGTCACTTCCAGGAGTCGGCGATCCGCACTGCGGTGCCCGGCGTGGCCACCGGCCTGGCGGTCACCGGCGCCGGCGGCGACGTGCTGTTCGTCGAGGCGACGGCGATGCCCGGCAAGCCGGGATTGACCCTGACCGGCCAGCTCGGCGACGTCATGAAGGAGTCGGCGCAGATCGCGCTCTCCTACGTCCGCGGCCACACCGCGGAGCTCGGGATCGAGGACCCGCACTTCGAGGAGCGCTCGTTCCACGTGCACGTACCGGCGGGCGCGATCCCCAAGGACGGCCCCAGCGCCGGTGTGACGATGGTGACCGCACTGACCTCGCTGCTGACCGGACGGCCCGTCAAGCACACCGTCGGGATGACCGGCGAGGTGACGCTCCAGGGCCGGGTCCTGCCGATCGGCGGGCTCAAGCAGAAGGTGCTGGCCGCGCACGCCGCCGGGCTGACCGACGTCGTGCTCCCGGAGCGCAACCGCGGCGACCTCGACGACGTCCCGGAGGAGGTCCGCCAGGAGATGGCGTTCCATTTCGCGATGACGATCGACGAGGTGCTGAACGTCGCGCTGGAGCCGGCGGCGGTCACCGCCGGCGCGTGACTCACGGACTGACCTGATGCGCCGGTGCCGACGAGCGGACGCTCACCGGCACCGGCGCCGTCGTCCTTGAGGCCCGAGAAGAGAATCTGACGGCTGCGGGGCCGGAGCCGTACAAACACGCACCTCGCCGCTGAGTGCGGCGCGGCGATTGATACGTTCGCATTCCTCGATCGGGAGACGGGTCGGGGACCGCTGGGTGGATGCAAAGCGGAAAGCGAGGGCACATGAGTACTCGACGTCATACGCCGGGACGGCCGGCGCGCGCGATCGGCGCCGCGGTCATCCTGGCCGCGGTCATCTCGGTCATCTCGGCCATATCGGCCGGGCCGGGAGTCGCCCGGGCGGATGCGGGACCGACAGCCGGCCTGACCGCGGCGACCGGAGCGCCGACCGTGACCGGCGCGCGGACGGCGATCTTCAACGGCCAGGTGCAGACCGGCGCCATGACGTCGTACGCCTTCCAGTACGGCGACGCCGGCTCGGCGTGGTGTCAGTCCGGCGGGACGTCCGGCGCACCGGCGGCGACGACGATCGCTCAGCGGCTCAGCGCCCGGGTCTCAGAAGCGCTGGTCAGCCTGCCGGTCGCCGGCCTCGTTCCGGGCGACGCGTACTGCGATCAGCTCGTGGCCACCGACCGCGGCGGCAGTGGCGAGGGCGGCACGACCGAGTTCACCGCCGGCGCGCCCTCGGCGCAGACCGGCGCGGCCGACACCGGGTCGCTCGGCACCGCGACGGTCCGGGGATCGGTCGATCCCTCCGGCCAGCTCACCACCGTGCGGGTCGACTACGACACCGCCGGCTCGCCGTGGTGCGCGAGCTCGGGCGCGAGCGGCACCCCGACGTATGCCACCCGATCCTGGATCCTCGACGCCCGGGACGACGCCGGCCACGAGGTGTCGGCCGAGCTGACCGGCCTGCACGCGGGCAGCGGCTACTGCGCGGCGATCACGGCGACGAACGCCTCGGCCAGCGACCAGGGGGCGCCGGACACCTTCACCGAGGGTCAGGCGGCGGTGACCACCCTCGACGCCGTCGACACCGGTCAGAGCACCGCCGAGATCGACGGGACGGTCGACCCCGGCGGGCGGCCGAGCGCCTACTTCGCGCAGTACGGCCCATCCGGCTCGCGCTGGTGTCAGAGCTCAGGTGCACACGGCGTGGCTCCCGGCCGCACCCCCGCGCAGGACCTGGCGGTCGACGACGCCGTCTCCCACGCGGTGGCGGTGACGATCTCCGGCCTGACCGCGGGGTCGGCGTACTGCGCGGAGGTGGCGGCGCGCACCCCCGTGGGCACCGTCGCCTCGGGATTCGTCGACTCGTTCGTCGCCGGCGCGCCGAGCGCGGTCACCGACGACGCCAACGCCGCGGGCCTGACGTCGGCGGTCGTCGACGGGCAGGTCGATCCCGAGGGCGCGGCGACCACGTACGCGGTTCAGTACGCGCTCGCCGGCTCGAACTGGTGCACGACCGGCGTCGGCACCCCGGACGCGACGGCGGCGGTCGCCCTGCCCTCGACCGCTCCCGGGCCCGTCAACGTCTCGATCCCGATCGCCGGCCTGAGCACCGGGACGGCGTACTGTGCGGCGCTCACCGCCACCAACGCCTCGGGCACGAACGGCGGCGCGCCGGTGCAGTTCACGACCGGCTCGGCGCCGACCGCGGTCGCCCTCACCGCGCCGACGACGATCACCGGCGCGGGGACCGCGACGCTCAACGGCCAGGTCGACACCGGCGGACCGGCGGCCGGCTATCAGTTCGACTACGCCCCGAACGGCAGCGCGTGGTGCGCGAGCGGCGGGGCCACCGGAAGCCCGGCGCAGACCCCGAGCCAGACGGCGACCGGCACGCCGACGCCCGTCACCGCCGACCTCACCGGCCTGGTCGCCGGGAACGCGTATTGCGACGAGCTCGTCGTCACCGAGACCGGCGCCAGCCCGGTCGACGGGTCGATCGTCAGCTTCACCGCCGGCCTGCCCGACGTGCAGCTCGATGGCTCCGAGCTGACCAGCCCGGCGAGCGCAACCGTGCAGGGCGACGTCGATCCGTCCGGCCAGGCGACAACGGTCGCCGTCGACTACGACGTGTCGGCCTCGGCGTGGTGTCGCAGCGGCGGGGCGGCGGGAACCCCGGCGCATCAGACCGCGCCCGAGGCGCTCAATCCGCAGGACGCGACGAGCCACGACATCTCGCTCGCGATCACCGGACTGGCCCAGCGCGCGACGTACTGCGCGGCGATCACGGCGACCAACGCGGCGGGCACCGCCACGAGTCCCGCCGGCCCGGTCGCCGGCGGAGCGCCGTATGTCTACGCCTATCAGGCGATCGCGACCGGCGAGACGACGGCCGAGGTCGACGCGTTCATCGACCCCTACGGCGAGGCGACGACCTTCGTCGCCGAGTACGACCTCGCCTCCTCGACGTGGTGTGAGAACGGGGGCGCCGCCGGCACGCCCCGGTTTCGATCGGCACGCCAGACGATCGCCGCCGGCGAGAGCTCGGACAGCACCGCCTCGATCGAGCTCAGCGGGCTGGTTCCAGGCTCCACCTATTGCGTCGGGGTCGCCGCCGTCGACGCCTCCGGCCTGACCGCGCCGGGCTACACCCTGCCGCTGACCGTCGGGGCGCCGGTGACGTCCACCAACCGGGCGAGTGTCACCGCGGCGAGCACCGCGACGCTCCAGGGTGTCGTCGATCCGACCGGGCAGGCGACCGTGGCCTTCGCGCAGTACGCCCTCGCCGGCTCGGCGTGGTGCCAGAGCGGTGGCACACTCGGACGGCCGCTCGCGCGCAGCGCCCCGGTGAGCTTCGCCTTTGTCGACGACCTCTTCCATCCGGTCACCGTCGACCTGACGGGCCTGCGCGACGGTGCGCGCTACTGCGCCGCGATCGCCGCCACGAACGCGTCGGGGGCCGCCGCCGTCTCGCCGCTCGCGCTGGGCGCGGGCGAGCCGACGGCAGTGACCGCCGATGCCAACGCCACCGGCCTGAGCTCAGCGACCGTCGACGGCCAGGTCGATCCGGCCGGCCAGGCGACGACATATCAGGCGCGCTACGGACCGGTGAGCTCCACCTGGTGCGTGGACGACGGGAGCGCGGGGACGCCGGCCGGGTCGACCCCGGCGGTGGCGCTCGGGGCCGACGACAGCGCCCTGCACGACGTCTCGGTCGATCTCGGCGGGCTGTCCCCCGGCCGGGGCTACTGCGCGGAGATCGTGGCCACGAACGCCGGCGGGGCGGCGACCAGCCTCCCGGTGACCTTCACGGCCGGGCTTCCCGGGGTGCAGATCATCGACGCCACGACGACCGGCCCGACGAGCGCGACGATCACCGGCGACGTCGACCCGGCCGGTCAGGCGACCACCTACGCCGTCCAGTACGGCGGCGGAGGCTCGACGTGGTGCGAGAGCGGCGGCGCGATCGGCACGCCGGCGAGCTCGAGTGCGCCGCAGTCGCTCGATGCCACCGACACCGCGTATCACCCCGTCGCCGTCACCCTCAGCGCGCTGGCGCCGGACACGACGTACTGCGCGGCGATCGTCGCGACAGCACCGAGCGGCACGAGCACGAGCACGGTCACCCAGTTCACGGCGTCAAGCCTCGGGACCGGCGTCGCGACGACCGGCGACGCCTACGCGACGAGCGCGACGGCGGCGATCGTCGACGGCTCGGTCGACGCCTACGGCCAGGCGACGACGTACGCCGCCGAGTACGGCCCGGCGAGCGGGAGCTGGTGTCAGAGCGGCGGGCTGCTCGGCGCGCCGGCCGGGTCGACCGCACCGGTGGCGCTCGGCGCGCTCGACGACGCGCCGCACGCCGTCTCGGTCGCCCTCTCGGACCTGACGGCCGGCACCGCGTACTGCGCCGCCGTCGCCGCGACGAGCGCCTCGGGCACGTCGCTCGGCGCACCGATCACGTTCACCGGCGGGCTCCCGAGCGCCGACACCGACGACACCGACATCACCGGAGCGAGCACCGCCACGCTCAACGGCACCGTCAACCCGGCGGGGCAGACCACGAGCTATCTGGCGCGCTACGACACCTCCGGCTCGACCTGGTGTCAGAACGCCACGGCGCTCGGGACGCCCGCCGGGAGCACCGCGACGATCCCGCTCGGAGCCGACGACGGCTCACCCCACGCCGTCGCCGTGCCGCTCAGCGGGTTGACCCCCGGGACGACGTACTGCGCCACGATCGTCGCCGTCAACGGCACGGGCGCGTCGAGCCCGACGCTGTTCCAGTTCACGACCGGGACGCCGGAGGCGAGCACGATCGACGCCTACGCGACCGGGCCCGGGTCGGCGACGATCGACGGCCAGGTACAGGCCGGCGGCCAGACGACGACCTACGACGCGCAGTATGCGCCGACGAGCTCTGAGTGGTGCGCGAGCGGCACGCTCAAGGGCTCCCCGGCGATGACGACGGCCCCCACCCCGCTCGGCGCCACCGACGGCGCCCCCCACGACGTCGCGATCGACCTCACCGGACTGACCCGGGGGACGACGTACTGCGTCCAGATCACCGCGACCAATCCGACCGCCACCGCGGTCGGCGGCACCGCCGACGTCACGGCGGGCGCACCGAGCGCCGACACCGGCGCCGTCACCGACACCGGCGCGACGACGGCGGTCGTCAGCGCAATGGTCGATCCGGCGGGGCAGCCGACGACGTACGCGGCGCAGTACGGCCCGGGGAGCTCGCTCTGGTGTGAGACCGCCGGTGGGCTGGGCGCGGCCCCGTCGACGACCACGGCGATCGCGCTCGATGCGTCCGACGGGGCACTGCACCCGGTGACGGTCACGCTGACCGAGCTGACCGCGGGCGCGTCGTACTGCGCCCAGATCACCGCGACGAACGCGACCGCCGTCGCCGAGGGCGGGGTGACGGGGTTCACCGCGGCGCCGGCGGGTCAGACGGTGACCGTCAGCGCCGGTGCGGCCTCGCCGGTGAGCCCGACGAGCGAGGCGCTGACCGGGACGGTCGATCCCGGCGGCAGCGACGCGAGCTATCAGTTCCAGTACGCGAGCGCCGGCGCGGACTGGTGCACGAGCGAGGGCGCCACGGGCACCCCCAGCACCACCGCGCCCCAGAGCGCGGGCGCGGGCACGGCGACCGAGACCGAGACGGCCACGCTGACCGGGCTGTCGCCGGACACGGCGTACTGCTGGACGCTGACGGCCACCAACGCGACCGGGACGGGGTCGGATCCCGGGACGACGTTCACGACGCTGGCGGACAGCCGTACCGGCTGAACGAGGCGGGCGCGCTCCGCCGGTGCGGGTCGCCGGCGAACGGGTAACGTCACCGTCATGAGCACGATCACAGCCTCCCAAGAGCAGCAGGTCATCGACGAGGTTCCCAAGCAGCTGTACATCGGCGGCGAATGGCGAGACGGCGCCAAGGGCAGCTTCGCGGTCGAGGATCCGTCGACCGGCGACTCGCTGTGCGAGATCGCGGACGCCTCCGTCGACGACGCGCGGGCCGCGCTCGACGCCGCCGTGGAGGCCGGTCCCGGCTTCGCGGCGATGCCGCCGCGCGACCGCGGCGAGATCCTGCGCCGCGCATTCGAGGCCGTGATCGATCGCAAGGACGAGCTCGCGCTGGTGATGACGCTGGAGATGGGCAAGCCCGTCAAGGAGTCGCTCGCCGAGATCACCTACGCCGCGGAGTTCCTGCGCTGGTTCTCCGAGGAGGCGGTGCGGATCAACGGGCGCTACGCGGTCGCGCCCAACGGCCAGGGGCGGATCCTGACGATGAAGCAGCCGGTCGGCCCGTGCCTGATGATCACCCCGTGGAACTTCCCGCTGGCGATGGGCACCCGCAAGGTCGGCCCGGCGATCGCCGCGGGCGCCACGATGGTCGTCAAGCCGGCCCAGCAGACGCCGCTGTCGATGCTCATGCTCGGCAAGATCCTCGAGGAGGCCGGCCTGCCGGGCGGGGTGCTCAACGTGATCACCGCCACCTCCTCCGGGGAGACGGCGGCGCCGCTGATCGCCGATCCGCGGCTGCGCAAGATGTCCTTCACCGGCTCCACCGAGGTGGGCCGCACGCTGATGGCGCAGGCGTCGGACACGCTGTTGCGCCTGTCGATGGAGCTCGGCGGGAACGCGCCGTTCATCGTCTTCGAGGACGCCGACATCGACGCCGCGGTCACCGGCGCGATGGTCGCCAAGATGCGCAACATGGGCGAGGCCTGCACCTCGGCCAATCGCTTCCATGTCGCCGAAGCGGTCGCCGCGGAGTTCTCCGAGAAGCTGGCGGCCAAGATGGGCGCGCTGACGCTCGGACGCGGCGTCGACGAGGGCACCGACGTCGGGCCGCTGATCGACGGGACCCAGCGCGCGAAGGTGTCAGACCTCGTCGGGGACGCGGTCGGCCGCGGCGCGACGGCGGTCGTCGGCGGTCACGCCCGCGAGGGCGCCGGCTACTTCTATGAGCCGACCGTGCTGACCGGGGTCCCGGCCGATGCGCAGCTGATGACCGAGGAGATCTTCGGTCCGGTCGCGCCGGTGATGAGCTTCGGCGACGAGGACGAGGCGGTCGCCGCCGCCAATCGCACGGAATACGGGCTCGTCTCCTATCTCTACACCAACGATCTCAAGCGTGCGCTGCGCGTCAGCGAGCGGCTGGAGACCGGGATGATCGGGCTCAACCAGGGCATGGTCTCCAACGCCTCGGCGCCGTTCGGAGGGATCAAGCAGTCGGGCTTCGGTCGCGAGGGCGGATCCGAGGGCATCGAGGAGTACCTGGAGACGAAGTACGTGGCGATCAACCTCTGACCGTCCACCGGACTGGTGGCCGTAGGCCGGACGCGCGCGGCGCGTCCGGCCCAGAGCCCTCTCCCTCCTCAGCGCGGGCGCGACGAGGTCCCTGGCCTCTCGCGTCGATCACGGGAACCTATCGCAGATCGCGGATGTGTGCGAATGATCACGCTCACATGCGTCAGCGCGGCTCGAATCCGGCGCAGCGGAGCACCGGCAGGCGGGGATAGCGCGGAAAGCGCTCCGGCTCGTCGCGGGCGCGCCGGCACATCGAGAACGCCGTCCCGCGCGTCGTCGGGACGAGCCGCTGATGGCGGCAGCGGTCGCACAGACCGGCGGGAGGCGGGGGTGCGGGCGTCAGGGGCGGGTGGCCTCCTCGAGCGCGAGCAGGAACGACTCATAGCGCCGGCCGGTGACCGAGGAGAGCGCGATCTCGCAGGTGCGATTGGACGAGATGCAGAGATCGAAAGCACGGCCGTCCAGCTCCTGGATGATGTCGTCCAGCGCGGCGGCCGGCAGCTCGGGATGGCGCCAGCCGCGGTCGCCGGCCATCCCGCAGCATCGCGTGCCGGCGGGCACGACGACCTCATCGGCGAGCCGGGCGGCGATCGCCTCCAGCTTTGCGGCGACCCCGAGCAGCCCGGCCGCGCAGGTCGGATGGATGAGCACCGAGCCTCGGCGGCGGATCGGCGCCAGGTCCGGCAGGAGGTGGTCGTGGACCCAGTCGACGGCATCGAGCACCCGGATCCCGTCCGCCGCCACGTTCTCGCGCACGCCGTGGGTGCACGAGGTGGCGTCGATGACCACCGGGAGGCGGCCGCCGTCGCTCCAGCGCGCGAGCGCCGCGGCGGTCCGCGCCGCCATCGCGGCGCGCCCGCCGGCGTAGCCCTTCGAGCTCCACGGGGTGGCGCAGCAGTGCCCGGCGACGTCGCCGGGGATCCACACCGGCCGGCCGGCGCGACGCGACAGCGCGACGAGAGCCTCGACCGCGGACGCCGCCGGCCCCCCGGCGGGCGCGTCCCGCGCGCGGCCGATGATCCGATTGGTGCACGACGGGAGATAGACGGCCGTCGCGCCGGCGCGCGCGGTGGCGGGCAGCCCGGCCGGCGCGGCGCGCGGCGCCGCCCACGACTTGCGGGCGCGCGCGGTGGCGGGCAGCCCGGCCGGCGCCGCCCACGACCGGCGGGCGCGGCGCTCGCCGTCGACCCTGCCGGCGCGCGGCCCGCGCCCGCGACCGACGAGGTCGCCGAGCCGGGCGGAGGGCGAGATCACCCCGGCGCAGGGGGCGATCACCCCGGCGGCGGCCAGCCCGGCCCGCGCCGCCGCCTCGATGAGGGCGAAGTGGCGGGCGGCGACCAGCGCCACGCGCTCGGCGTGCTCGCCGTGCGTGCCGGTGCGCAGCTCCCTGGTCAGCGCGCCGGTGTCGATCGCCACCGGGCAGGCCGTCGCGCAGGCGCCGTCGGCGGCGCACGTCTCCAGGCCGTCGTAGTCGTACTGCGCCTCCAGCGCGCGGCTCACCGGAGAGCCGGCGGGCTGGCGGGCGAGCTCGCGCCGCACGACGATCCGCTGGCGGGGCGTCATCGTCAGGTTCTGGGACGGGCAGACGGCCTCGCAGAAGCCGCACTCGATGCATTTGGTGACCACCGGCTGGACCTCGGGCACGCTCTTGAGATTGCGCAGGTGCACGCCGGGGTCCGTGTTGAGCACGACCCCCGGAGCGAGGATCCCGGCGGGATCGGCGAGCCGCTTGACGCGCCACATCAGCGCGGTCGCCGCCGGCCCCCACTCGCGCTCGACGAACGGGGCCATGTTGATGCCGGTGCCGTGCTCGGCCTTCAGCGAGCCGTCATAGCGGTCGACGATCAGCACGACGAGCTCGTGCAGGAAGCGGTCATAGCGCTCGCGCTCGGAGGCCTGCGTGAAGTCGGCGGTCAGGATGAAGTGGAGGTTGCCGGCCGACGCATGTCCGGCCACGCCGGGCAGGAATCCGTGGGCCGCGAGCAGCGCCTGGAGGTCACGCGCCGCCTCCGCGACCCGCGCCGGGGGTACGCACACGTCCTCGATGATCATCGTGATCCCCGGCGGTCGCAGCGCGGCGAGCAGCCCCTGCATGCCCTCGCGCACGCGCCACAGCATCTCGGTCTCCGCGGACGCGCGGGTGAAGCGCCCCGCCGCGGGGGCCAGCGGGCCGGCGGCGTGCGCGGCCAGGATCTCGGCGCCCGTCCGCTCCAGGCGCTGCAGGTCCTCGGGCGTGTCGGCGCGGAACTCCACGAGCAGCGCGGCAGACTGGGGCGCCAACTCCTTCCAGGCGGCGGGGGTGCCGGGCATGTTCCAGGCGGCGGCGATCAGCGTCGGGGCGACCATCAGCTCGGTGGCGGTGGCGCCGGCCGCGACGAGCGGCGCGACCGCCGCGGTGGCCGCGTCGAGATCCGGGAAGCCGGCGAGGGCGAGCGCGGCGTGGCGGCCGAGCGCGACGGTCTCGAACACCGCCTCGGCGACGAAGGCGAGCGTGCCCTCGGAGCCGACGACGAGCCGGCGGAAGATCTCCAGCGGCGTCTCGGCGTCCAGGAACGCGCACAGCCGATAGCCGGTGGTGTTCTTGATCGCGAACTTGGCGGCGACGCGCTGGGCCAGGGCGCTGTCGCCGCGCAGCTCGTCGCGGATCTCGGCGAGGCCGGCGGCGAGCTCCGGGGCGGCCTGCGCGAAGCGCCGCTCGGCGCCGGGTGCGGCGGTGTCGATCACCGCGCCGGAGGCGAGGACGAGCGTCATCGCGCTCACCGTGCGATACGCGTCGGCGGTGATGCCGCAGCGCATCCCGCCCGAGTTGTTGGCGATGACGCCGCCCGCGCAGGCGATCTCGGCCGACGCCGGGTCGGGCCCGATCCGGCGGCCGTGACGGGCGAGCAGGCGATTGGCCCGCCCGAGCACGACGCCGGGCTCGACGCGGACGCGCGCGCCGTCGTCATGGACCGTGATCCGGCGCCAGTGGCGGCGGGCGTCGACGAGGATCGCGTCGGTCTGGGCCTGCCCGTTGAGGCTCGTGCCGCCGGCGCGGAAGGTCAGCGACGTGCCGGCCGCCGTCGCGCAGCGCATCAGCGCGGCGACATCCTCGACGTGACGGGGAACCACCACCGCGCGCGGGATGAGTCGATAGGGGCTGCCGTCGGTGGCGTAGCGAACGAGGTCGAGCGCGCGGGTCAGGACACGGTCCTCGCCGAGCGCCGCATGCAGCTGGGAGCGCAATGGCTCCGGCGTACCGAGCGCGACCCAGTCGGGCGCCCGGTCGGCGGCGGCCGTCGCCGCCACTAACCGCGCCGTCCGCGGAGGGGGTGCACGGCGGGCGCGGCCATCACTCCAACCACATTCCCGGCGCGACCGGCACCTGGACGAGACGCGGCCCGCCGCGGTCGGCGATCGCCGCCCGCAGTTCGGTGATCAGCGCCTCCCGATCGAACACCTCGACGGCGGCCATCCCGTACGCGCGGGCGACCGCCGCGACGTCGAGGCCCGGCAGGTCAAGCCCCGGCGCGCCGCTCACCTGCTCCAGCAGGCCGAACCACTTGAGGATCGCGTATTCGTCGTTGCGCAGCACGAGGAAGGTGACCGGGACCTTGTAGGCGACGGCCGTCCACAGCGCGGTGATCCCGTACTGGGCCGAGCCCTCGCCGAGCACGCACACGACCGGGCGCTCGGGCGAGGCGAGCGCGACGCCGACCGCGGCGGCGATCCCGAAACCCAGCCCGCCGCTGGCGCAGAAGAAGTAGCTCCCGGGACGCGAGATCCGCAGGCGGTTGCGCAGGGCCAGCGTGCTCGACGGCGTCTCGACGACGGCGATCCCGTCCGCCGGCCAGGCCTGTGCGAGTGCGGCCATCGCCTCCGAGCCGCTGAGCCGTGGTCCGCCGGCGGTGGGCGCAGCGGTGGGCGGGGGACCGGCTTGCGGCCGCGGCGCCGGGAGCTCCCGGTCGGCGGCCGGCACGAGCGCGACGAGGCGCGCCAGCGCGGCGCCGACGTCGCCGACGATCGCCTCCCCCATCGGCGCCCGCGCCGCCTCGCCCGGATCGCTGGTGATTGCGACCAGCGCGGTGCCCTCGGCGAGCAGCGGTCCTGGGAGATACGGGTAGTAGGCGAACACCGAGGATCCGATCACGACGACGAGGTCATGGGGGGCGAGGACCTGGCCGAGGGGGCCGATGGCGGGCGGCAGGACGCCGGCGAACTGGGGATGGCGCTCGGGAAAGCCGAGCCGCGAGCCGCCGGTGGCGGGCGGGGCCCATACCGTCAGGCGCTGCTTCTCGGCGAGCGCGACGGCGGCCGCCCAGGCGCCGGCGGCATCGATCTCGGGTCCGGCGACGAGCGCGGGGGCGCGCGCCTCCGCCAGCCGCGCGGCGAGCGCCGCCAGGGCGTCCTCGTCGGGCGCGGCGCGTCCGTTGACCCGCCGGGCGAGCGCCGCCGCGGCCCGGTCGGCGTCGGCCTGCGCCCCCCAGTCGTCCATCGGGACAGAGACGAACACGGGACCCCGGGGCGGCAGCGAGGCGTGATGGATGGCCCGGGCCAGCGCCCCGGGAACGTCCTGGGCACGCGACGGCTCGTGAGCCCACTTCACATAGGGCTGCGGACCGACCGTCGCGTCGCGATTGGTCAGATTCGCCTCGATCGTGATCTGCGGGCGGACCTGCTGCCCGGCGGTGATGACGAGCGGGGACTTGTTGGCCTGGGCGTTGAAGATCCCGCCGACCGCGTTGCCGACCCCGGGCGCGGTGTGGAGGTTGACGTGGGTCGGCCGTCCGCTCGCCTGGGCGTAGCCGTCGGCCATCCCGACGACGACGAGCTCCTGGAGACCGAGCACGTAGCTGAAGTCAGACGGGAAATCGGCGAGCATCGGCAGCTCGGTCGAGCCGGGATTGCCGAAGATCGTCGTCATCCCGTGGGCGCGCAGGATCTCGAACGCGGCTTCACGGACGGTCGTCATCGATGCGGAACCTCTCCTGTGACGGGATCTGGTCCGGACCCTACCGGTCGGCGGTGTCGGCGGCACGCCATCTCCGGCCGGACGGATCTGAGACAGTTGGCTTGACATGTAACAGTTGGGGCCATACATTCGCGCTGCCGCCGAGGGGACAGCGCTCGGAGGCACGGCGGCAAGGGATCGCCGCGTCAGGAAACGTCGATCACAGGGAGATCAGATGCTTGCCCACCGCCATCGCCGGCTGCGCACCGCCGTCGTCGTTCTCGTGACGATCGTCGCCACCGGCGTGCTGGCGTCAGGCGCCGGGGCCGCGACGATCGGGCCCGCCGGCATGGCGTTCTACACCCCGCCCTCGCCCCTCCCGAGCGGTCCCCACGGCACCCTGATCTGGTATCGCCCGGCGACGGTGCGGCTCGGGCTCGGCGCCCCGAACGTCAATGCGTGGACGGTGCTGTATCTCTCGCAGAGCCTCGACGGCCAGCCCGATGCGGTGACCGGCACGGTTCTCGTCCCGACCAGGGCCTGGGCGGGCAGCGGCCCGCGCCCGGTCGTCGACTACGCCGTCGGGACGCAGGGGCTCTCCCAGGACTCGGCGCCGTCGCTGCAGCTCGTCAACGGCGGCGAGTACGAGAACAACGACATCGTCAAGGCGCTGAACATGGGCTGGACGGTCGAGCTGACCGATTACGCCGGCTACACCACGGGCGCCACGCCCGACTACATCGTCGGGCACTCCGAGGGCCACGCCGTGCTCGATATGGGGCTGGCCGCGCTGCAGATCCCCGACAGCGGGATCAGCCCTGACGCCCAGGTGATCCTCTGGGGCTACTCCCAGGGCGGTCAGGCGTCGGCGTGGGCGGCGCAGTTGTGGCCGAGCTACGCCCCCTCGCTCGACATCGTCGGCGACGCCTCCGGCGGCGTCCCCTCGAACCTGGCGGCGACCGCGGAGCAGCTCAACGGCCATCTCGGCGCGGCCTTCCTGCTGTATTCGGTGATCGGGCTGAACACCGACTATCCGAGCGAGATCGACCTCGGCGCCTACGTCACGCCGGCCGGGGAGGCGGCGATCGCCACCGCCGAGTCAGAGAAGGTGTACGGCGCCCTGCTGGGCTTCGCCTTTCACAACATCGACGAGTACACGATCGGCGGCGAGACGCTCGAGCAGCTGCTGGCGGTGCCGTCGATCAGCCAGGTGATCGACGCGCAGACGCTCGGCACGATGCCGATCACCGTGCCGATGTTCCACTATCACGCCAACGCCGACGAGATCGTCCCGCTCGCCCAGGACGTGGCGCTCAACGCCGCCTACTGCGCGATGGGCGACGTCGTCGAATTCAAGGAGTACGGGTTCGGCCACATCGCCGGCTACTTCGAGGGAGCCCCGGACGCCGTCCAGTGGATCGCCGACCGGTTCGCCGGCGACCCGCCGCCGGACAACTGCGCCACCGCTCCCTCCTGATCAAACCGATGGCGCGTGGGCGCGGCGGCCGCTTACGCCGCGCTCACGGCCGCGGGTCTCCGCGAGGCGGAGGCGGTGCGGGGCCGCGCGCACGATGCGCGCGGCCCGGCACCTCAATCGCCGTTCAGAGCTCGGCCGAGACCTCGGCGGCGGCGCGCTCGCCCGAGCTGACCGCACCGTCCATGTAGCCGTTCCAGAACGTGGCGGTCTCGGTCCCCGCCCAGTGGATGCGTCCCACCGGCTCGCGCAGCCGCGGTCCGTAGGTGGCGAACGAGCCGACGGCCGGGATCCCGACCGGGCAGCCGCGGGTCCACTGCTCCGCGCTCCAACTCGTTTCGAACATGTCCCGCGGACGGCGGGCCTCGGGCCCGAAGAAGCCGGCGAGCTGGTCGAGCACCACGTCGCGGCGGTCGGCCGACGACAGGCGCGCGTAGCGGCGGGCGTTGTCGCCGCCGACGAAGCCGAAGACGACGCCCGGCCGCCCGCCCGGCGGCGAGTCGTCGAAGGCGACGCTGATCGGAAAGCCGGTGGCGACGGCGGAGCCGGTCAGGCCATGGTCGCGCCAGAACGGGCGCTCGTAGACGGCGGCGACCTTGGTCAGCGTCCCCTGGCCGTAGCGCTGGGTGAGCTGGTCTCGCTCGAAGGGCAGGATCGGGTCGTAGTCGATCCGCCCGGCCAGCGTCGGCGGGATGGCGACGATGACGCGCTCGGCGGCGACCGTCAGGCGGTCGGAGACGACGCGCACGCCGCCGGCCGTCTGGGCGATCGAACGCACCGGGGTCTGAAGCGTCACCGTGCTCCCGAGCGCGGCGGCAAGCTCGAGCGCCAGCCGCTGCGAGCCGCCGATCAGGCGGTCGGCCTGGGCGCCGCCGCGGGTGTCGAAGTTGCGCTGGAAGGTCCCGGGATGCGTCGGATCGCCCGACGCGGCGGTGTAGAAGAGCGAGAACAGCAGCGACATCTCCCTCGGCTCGGCCCCGGCGATCGCCCGCAGCGCGGCGGCGACCAGTTGCTGCAGGCGTGGGGGAGCGGCACGCTGTTCGATGAAGGTCTGGAGGGTCAGCGAGTCCAGCGCCATCGCGCCGGGGGCGCTCCAGGGCGCGTCGACCGGGACCGATCGGGAGAGGGAGTCGATCTCTGAGACGAGCGCAGCGAGGGAGGCCGCGATCGTCGGATCCGGCGGGGCGGTGCCGAACGGCCCGCGGTCGCTGTAGGTCAGGCGCTCGCCGTCGGCGACGTAGACGTCGTCGCCGACGTCGTAGACCGGGAAGGTGTCGACCTTCAGCTCACGGGCGAGGGCGTGGACGTAGTTCTGGGTCGGCCCGACGAACGTCCCCCCACGCTCGGACACGTGACCGCCACCGAGCGCGTGATTCCAGATCCTCCCCCCGACCCGATCGCGGGCCTCGAGCACCGACACCGACCATCCGGCCTCGGTCAGGCGGCGAGCGGCGGTCAGGCCGGCGAGCCCGGCGCCGACGATCGCCACGTCGACCCGGCGGGCCGCGCTTCCCGCTCCCGCCGCGACGGCCGGGCCGGCGGACGCGCCCGCCGACAGCGCGGCCGCCGCGCCGGCGGCGACCGAGCCGGCGACGAAGCCGCGGCGGGTCAGCGGCGTGGTCTGCTCAGCGGACACGGGGAAGAGGATAAAGGCCTCACTATCCTAAGTGAAGTATGGCCAATTTCTGGAGACTGCTCGGCTTCCTGCGCCCGTATCGGCGCGGCGTCATCGTGTCGTTCGTGCTCGCCTTCGGCGCGCTGATCGGCACCGTGCTGATCCCGTTCCTGACCGGCCTGGCGATCAACACGGTGCAGTCCAACGCCGCCCACGGCCGTCACCATCACACCCTCCTGCTCCTGGCGCTGGCGATCGCCGCCGCCGGTCTCGTCCGGCTCGTCTTCAGCGTCCTGCGCCGGCTCGTCGCCGGCCAGGTCTCGCTCGGGGTCGAGGTCGACCTGCGCAATCGGCTCTACGCCCAGCTGCAGCGGCTGGAGATGTCGTTCTTCGATCGCAGCCAGACCGGGCAGCTCATGTCCCGCGCGACCGTCGACCTGCAGTCGGTGCGCTTCTTCCTCGGCTACGGGCTGATCTTCATCGCCCAGTCGATCGTCACGATCGCGCTCGCCGCGGTGGCGATGTTCTTTCTCAACCCCGGCCTGGCGGCGATCTCGCTCGCGCCGGTGCCGTTCGTCGTGCTGGTCGCCAATCGCTACGGGCACAAGTCGCGCCCGGCGATGCAGGAGGCCCAGCAGCGGATCGCCGAGCTGACCGCCGACACGGAGGAGAACGTCTCCGGGATCCGGGTCGTCAAGGCCTTCGCCCAGGAGCCGCGGCAGCTGGCGCGCTTCGATCACACCGTCCAGCGCGTCTTCGACCAGCAGATGAAGGCGACCCGCATCCAGGCGCTGTACGGGCCGCTGATCAGCTTCCTGCCCAACCTCGGCCTGGCCGCGATCCTCATGTTCGGCGGGCGCGACGTCATCGACGGCTCGCTGAAGCTCGGATCGTTCACCGCCTTCTACGCCTATCTGCTGATGCTCATCTCGCCGATGCAGACGCTCGGCTACATGCTCGGCGCCGCCCAGCGCGCCGCCGCGTCGGGCGCGCGGATCTTCGAGATCCTCGACCGTCAGCCGGAGATCGTCGCGCCGCCCGGCGCGCGGGCGCTGCCGGCCGGACCGGGCGCGATCTCGATGCGCGACGTCGGCCTGACCTTCGAGGGCGCGAGCCACCCGGCGCTGAGCGGGATCGACCTGCAGATCCCCGGCGGCCAGACCGTCGCGCTCGTCGGCGCGATGGGATCGGGCAAGACCGCGCTCGTCTCGCTGCTGCCCCGGCTCTATGACGCCAGCACCGGCACGGTGGCGATCGACGGCGCCGACGTCCGCTCGGTGACGCTCGGCAGCCTGCGCCAGTCGATCGCGACCGTCAACGACGATCCGTTCCTGTTCTCGGCCTCCGTCCACGACAACATCGCCTACGCCCGGGGCGGAGAGGCCGTGCCGCGCGCCGAGGTGGAGCGCGCCGCCGAGGCGGCTCAGGCCGCCGGGTTCATCGCCCGGCTGCCCGACGGCTATGACACCCGGATCGGCGAGCGCGGGCTGACACTGTCAGGCGGACAGCGCCAGCGCATCGCGATCGCGCGGGCGATCCTCGCCGATCCCCGGATCCTCATCTTCGACGACGCCACCTCGTCGGTCGACGCCTCGACCGAGCAGGAGATCAAGCTCGCGCTGGAGGCGGTGATGGCCGACCGCACGACGATCGTCATCGCCCATCGACTGTCGACGATCGCCCTCGCCGAGCGGATCATCGTGCTGGAGGACGGACGGCTCGCCGCCGACGGCTCGCACGCCGAGCTGCTGGAGCGGTCGCCGCTGTATCGGGAGATCGTCGAGAAGGGGATGCCCGATCAGGTGTTCCTGACGACGGGCGCGGCCGAGGTGCGGCGATGAGCGCGCGGTCAGGCTCGTCGGAGTTCCGCCGCAGGCTGGCGGCGACCGGCGGGCGGCGGCGCAAGCTGCGCGGCCTCGCCGAGCTGCTGTCGCCGTATCGCTGGCGCGTCCTGGCGATGTTCGTCTCGCTCGTGCTGGCGACCGCCGCCGCGCTCGCCCCCGCGCCGCTGGCCAAGATCGCCATCGACCAGGGCATCGATCGCCATGACACCGGCGTGCTCGATGTCGTCGTCGTCGTCTTCCTGTGCTCGGCGGTCGTCTACTTCCTCGCCACCTATGCCCAGACCTACCTCGTCGGCTGGGTCGGGCAGCGGACCCTCCAGGATCTGCGGCTGAAGCTGTTCGCCCATCTGCAGTCGCTGTCGATCGGCTTCTACTCGCGCAACATCGCCGGCGTCGTGATCAGCCGCATGACCAACGACGTCGAGGCGCTGGACCAGCTCGTCGAGGACGGGCTGGCGACGCTCATCCAGTCGAGCCTGACCCTGATCGGCGTGATCGTCATCCTGCTCGTGCTCGATTTCCATCTCGCACTGCTGACCTTCCTGGCGCTGCCGTTCCTGGCGGTCGGAGCGTTCGCCTTCCGGATCGCCTCGGCCGACGCCTATCGCCTGACCCGGGAGAGGATCGCGTCGATCACCGGTTATCTCGGCGAGACGCTGTCCGGGATCCGGGTGATCCGCAGCTTCGGTCAGGAGGAGCGCCACATCGACGAGTTCGCGGCGCTCAACGAGGAGAACCGGGCGGCCAACATGACGACGGTCAAGCTCAACGCCGCCTATTTCCCGTTCGTCGAGCTGCTGTCGGCGCTCGTCACCGTCGAGATCCTCGTGATCGGCGGGATCGAGGCGATCGACGGCCACACCTCGACCGGCGTCGTGTTCGGATTCATCGCGGCGCTCAACAACTTCTTCGATCCGATCCAGCAGCTCTCGCAGCTCTACACGACGTATCAGTCGGGCATGGCGGCGCTCGACAAGATCTTCAACCTGCTCGACGAGAAGCCCGAGATCGTCGACGCCCCGGACGCCGGGGCGCTGCCCCCGATCCGGGGAGAGATCGAGTTCCGCGGAGTCGGCTTCCGCTACGGCTCCGACGACGACGGCGCGTGGGCGCTGCGCGATCTGGAGCTGACGATCACCCCCGGGCAGACGGTCGCGCTCGTCGGAGAGACGGGCGCCGGCAAGTCGACGTTCGCCAAGCTCGTGGCGCGCTTCTATGACCCGACCCTCGGCAGCGTGCTCGTCGACGGCCACGATCTGCGCACGGTCACCGCCGCGTCGCTGCGCTCGCAGATGGGGATGGTTCCCCAGGAGGGCTTCCTGTTCAGCGGCACGGTCCGGGAGAACATCGCCTTCGGGCGCCCCGAGGCGACCGACGAGGACGTCCGGGCCGGCGCCCGCGCCGTCGGCGCCCACGACTTCATCATGGCCCTGGACGACGGCTACGAGACCCAGGTCGGCGAGCGCGGCGTGCAGCTGTCGGCCGGTCAGCGCCAGCTCGTGGCCTTCGCCCGCGCGCTCGTCGCCGACCCGCGGATCCTCGTGCTCGACGAGGCGACGGCCAACGTCGACGTTCACACCGAGAGCCTGATCGAGGACGGCATGCGGCGGCTCGTCGCCGGGCGGACCGCGATCGTCATCGCCCACCGCCTGTCGACGATCCGCGGGGCGGCCCGCATCCTCGTGATGGAGAATGGTCAGATCATGGAGCAGGGGACACACGACGAGCTGCTGGCGGCGGGCGGCCGCTATTGGGAGCTGTACCGCGACTGGGCCGAACAGGCGGCGGCATGAGCGCCGTCGTGACGCGGCTGGCCGTGACGCCCGTCAAGGCCCTGCGCCTGCACGAGGTGGAGGCGATCGAGCTGCGCGAGCGCGGCGCCGTCGGTGACCGCGACTTCTACGTGATCGACGATCGCAATCGGATGGTCAACGCCAAGACGATCGGCGAGCTGCAGGCCGTCGTCGCCGAGCACGATGCCGACGGCGGCGCGCTGACGATGACCTTCCCCGACGGCAGCGCCGCCCACGCGGCGCTCGCCTACGGCGAGGACGTGCCGACCAGCTTCCACTCCCGTCCCCGCACGGCTCGCGAGGTCGTCGGCCCGTGGTCGCGGGCGCTGTCGGCGCACATCGGGCAGCCCCTGCGCCTCGTGGCGGCGCCCGGCGGGACCGACCGCGGGCGTGCCGGCGCGGCGTCGATCATCTCGCAGGCGTCGATGAACCGGCTGGCCGACGCCGGCCGCGTCGACGCGCTCGATCCGCGCCGCTTCCGGATGCTGATCGAGATCGACGGGGTCACCGCCCACGAGGAGGACGGCTGGATCGGCCGCCGGGTGCGGGTCGGAGCGGCGCTCGTCGAGCTGCGCGGCCACGTCGGGCGCTGCCTGATCACCAGCCGGGACCCGGACACCGGCGTCGTCGACCTGCCGACGCTCGACTTCCTGCGCAGCTATCGGCAGACGGTCGACTCGACCGAGCCGCTGCCATTCGGGGTCTACGGAGCGGTGGTGACGCCGGGCGCGGTCCGGGTCGGCGATCCCGTCGCGGTGCAGGGAGAGGGATAGGGTTCACGGCATGCCCCCCGGCACGACCGAGACCGAGACCACCGAGCGGGTCCGCATCGCGATCGCCGACCACGTCGCCGTCGTCACCCTCAGCCGGCCCGGCAAGCACAACGCGCTGGACATCGCGATGTTCGAGGCGATCATCGCCGCCGCCGGAGAGGTCGCCGGCACACCGGGCGTGCGGGCCGTCGTCCTGCACGGAGACGGGCCGAGCTTCTGCTCGGGGCTCGACGTCGGCAGCCTGATGGGCGCGCCGGCCGGCGTCGACGGCCTCCAGGACCGGCTGCGCGAGCCGGCGCCGAACTGGTTTCAGCGCACCGCCTATGACTGGTTGAAGGTCCCGGTGCCGGTCATCGCCGCGCTGCACGGCAACTGCCTCGGCGGTGGGCTGCAGATCGCGCTCGGCGCCGACATCCGGATCGCCGCCCCTGACACCCGCCTGTCGGTGATGGAGGTCAAATGGGGCCTCGTCCCTGACATGTCGATCACGCGGACGCTGCCCCGGTTGGTCGGGATCGACGTCGCCAAGGAGCTGACCTTCACCGGCCGGGTGTTCGACGGAGACGAGGGCGCGCGGCTGGGGATCGTCACCCGGGTGGCCGACGATCCAGTCGCCGCCGCGCTGGATCTGGCGGCCGAGATCGCGTCGCGGTCGCCCGACGCGGTGCGGGCCGCCAAACGCCTGTACGAGGAGGCGTGGGGCGCCGCCGAGCGCGACGGCCTCGCCCTCGAGGCCGAGTTGCAGGGCGGGCTGATCGGCTCGCCCAATCAGCTCGCCGCGGTCACCGCCGCGTTCACCCGTCAGCCCGGCGCCTTCGTCGACCCGGCGTAACCCGCGGGATCCGCGCGTGATCGCCGGCGCCGCCCCGGCCAGGGGCCGGCGGGGATAACATGCCGCGTGCGGCGGCCGCCGTATCACCGTCAGAGGAAAGGCCGGTTCACCATCGTCAACGTCGTGGGACAGAGAGTTCGCCGCCGTGAGGACCCGCGCTTCCTGCTCGGCCAGGGACGCTACGTCGATGATCTCCAGGCGGAGAACGTCTCCGCCGGGTTCGTCACCTTCGTGCGCTCGCCGTTCGCGCATGCCCGGATCTCCAATCTCGACGCGTCGGCCGCGCAGGCCGTCCCCGGGACGACGGTCTACACCGGCGCCGACCTCGATCTGACATTCGCCGCGCCGCCGTTCATCGGCATCCACGAGTCGATGGCGCGACCGCTGATCGCCGTCGACACCGTCCGCTTCGCCGGCGACATCGTCGCGGTCGTCATCAGCCCGACGCGGGAGAGCTCGGCCGACGCCGCGACGCTGATCGACATCGATTACGACCCGCTCCCGGCGGTCACCGAGCCGCGCCAGGCCCTGCGCGACGAGCAGCTCATCTATGAGGCGGCGGGGACGAACACCTGCCTGCATCACCCGGCGCAGGTCGACCCCGAGCTGCTGGCCGGGTGCCCGGTCGTCATCTCGGGCTCGATCGAGAGCCCGCGGCTGCTGGCCTGCCCGATCGAGCCGCGTTCGACGCTCAGCCGCTTCGAGGACGGCAAGCTGACCATCCACCTGTGCACGCAGACGCCCCATCAGGACAAGATGGTGCTCGGGATGATGCTCGGCCTCGAGCCCGAGCAGGTGCGCGTCATCGCCCCCGACGTCGGCGGCGGCTTCGGCGGCAAGGGCCTCGACGTCGAGGACGTGCTGATGGCGTGGCTGGCCCGCGCCACCGGCCAGGCCCTGCGCTGGACCGAGACGCGCAGCGAGCACATGGTCGCCATGCATCACGGCCGCGCCCAGTGGCTCGACTTCGAGCTCGGCGGCGACCGCGAGGGGCACATCGGGGCGCTGCGGGTCAACGTCCTGCAGGACACCGGCGCCTATCCCGGCCTGGGGGCGTTCCTCCCCCATCTCACCTTCCTGATGTCCAGCGGGGTGTACGCGATCCCGAAGCTGGAGGTCGACGTCCGTTCCGTTGTCACGAACACGACGCCCGTCGCCGCCGTCCGCGGCGCCGGCCGACCGGAGGCGGCGCAGATGCTGGAGCGCGCGGTCGACCTGTACGCCGCGGAGATCGGCATGGACCCGGCCGAGGTCCGCCGGCGCAACTTCATCCCGGCCGACGCCTTCCCGTACACGACCGCGGTCGGCACCGTCTACGACGTCGGCGACTACGGCGGCGCGCTGGAGCTGGCGCTGGAGACCGCGGGCTACGACGAGCTGCGCGCCGAGCAGGCTCGGCGCCGGCGCGAGGGCGGGGCGACGCAGCTCGGGATCGGGATCAGCACGTACGTCGAGATCACCAACGGGATCGGCGAAGGCGAGTTCGGCGCGGTGGAGATCACCCCCGACGGCGGCGCGATCGTCCGCACCGGCTCCTTCTCCCACGGCCAGGGCCACGAGACGACATTCGCCCAGATCGTCGCCCAGCGCACCGGCGTGCCGATGGAGAAGATCACGGTGATCGCCGGCGACACCGACATCGTCCCGCGCGGCACCGGGACGTACGGCTCGAAGTCGACCCAGATCGGCGGCGCGGCCGCCGGCCAGGCGTCGGAGCTGCTCGTCGAGAAGGCCAAGGAGCTGGCCGCCGACGCGCTCGAGGCCAATCCGCAGGACATGGTGCTCGACCTCGACGGCGGGCGCTTCCACGTGGCCGGGGCCCCCGAGCCCGGTCTGAGCTGGGGCGAGCTCGCCACGCGGCTGCAGGACGACGGCAAGCTGACCGAGCTCAGCGCGGAGACCGACTTCACGCCCGCCCAGCCGACGTTCCCGTTCGGCGCGCACGTCGCGGTGGTCGACGTCGACACCGAGACCGGCGCCGTGCGGCTCACGCGGATGATCGCCGTCGACGACGCCGGCACGATCATCAACCCGCTGGTCGCCGACGGCCAGGTCCACGGCGGGCTCGCCGCGGGGATCGCGCAGGCGCTGTTCGAGGAGGTCCGCTACGACGGCGACGGCACCCCGCAGCACACCAACCTCGTCACCTACTGCCTGCCGTCGGCCAACGAGCTGCCGTCGTTCGAGCGCGTGCCGATGGAGACGCCGACGCCGGTCAATCCACTCGGCGCGAAGGGGATCGGCGAGTCAGGCACGATCGGCGCGACGCCCGCGGTCCACAACGCGGTGATCGACGCCGTGGCCCACCTCGGGGTCAGGCACATCGAGATGCCGGTCAACGGCGAGCGGGTGTGGCGCGCGATCCAGGAGGCGACGGCCTCGGCCTGAGCCGGCCGCGCCTCAGAGGAGCGGGAGGAGATCGGCGACGGCGTCGATGACGGCGTCCGGACGGCGCCGCGGCGGCACAGCGTCGAGGTCGATCGCCCCGCTGACCCCGCTGCGCACGAGCACCGTGCGCGCGCCCCCCATCCGCCCGAGCGCGATGTCCATTCCGAGATCGTCACCGATGACCGCCATCTCGGAGCCGCGGACCCCGAGACGCTGCTCGAGCTCGGCCACCGCCGCCCGGGACGGCTTGCCGAGGAGCCGGGGGCGCGCGCCGGTGACCTTGGCGATGGCGGCGGTGATCATCGCTCCGCGGCTGTAGATCATCCCCTTCGCGCCGGCGTAGCCGCGGACATAGCTCCCGGTGAACAGCGGCGCGCCGCGCGCGGTGATCGCCCGGGCCGCGCGTTCGATCTCGTCCATGTCGAAGGCGTTGAGATGGGCGACGAACACCGCCTCGGCGTCCTCCCCGCGGGCGATCGTCACCCCACGGCCCTCCATGTGCTCCTGCACGACCGGCGAGGCGAACAGCAGCACCGGCCGGCTCGCCAGGCGCGCCGACAGATACGTCGCGGCGCTGTCAACGGGGGTCAGGAGCTCGTCGTCGCTGACCGGCAGGCCGTCGTCACGCAGACCCTGGGCGATCGTCGCCGACGGAACGTGACTGCCGTTGGTGAACAGCACGAGGGGCCGTCCCGAGGCGCGGATCCGCTCCAGCACCTCGACGGCGCCGGGCTGGGGATGACCGCGCCCGTCCGGGGTGCGATGCAGCAGCGTCCCGTCGATGTCGAACATGAACCCCCGCACGCCGTCGAGGGAGAGGCCGTCATGCCCCACGGCGCCACACGATCCGATCCTCGCCGGACGTGATCTCCACATGGGTCAGCGCCGGGCGGCGCTGGAGCTCGGCGAGCAGGCGCACGAGCGGCGCGCGCCCGGGACGGGCCGCCGGCAGCGGCACGGCGCTCTGACCGGCGGCGGCGGCGTGGGCGCGCCGCCCGCGCGCGGCGACCATCGCATCGACCTGCTCGCCGGGCATCGTCAGTCGCAGCAGCAGATCCTCCTCGGAGATCCCGCGCCCGAAGCGCTCGCGCGCGCCGTCCAGGTGCAGCGGCTCCAGATCGGCGAGCTCACGCGCCCGCGGACGCGACAGCACGCGGTCGGCGATCGCCGGATCGACCGGCGCGGGCGGCTCGCCGTAGTGGCCGAGGAAGTAGCGCACGGTCTCGTCGGAGACGTTGAGCCAGCGCTCGGGGTCGATCACGTTGCGCGCCGACTGGCTGGCGATGAACTGGGAGACCGGGGTGACGATGATCGGATAGCCCATCTCCGCCCGCACCCGGCTGACCTCGGCCAGGACGGCGTCGAACAGCTCCGGACGGCGGATCTCCTGCAGCATCCGCCGGGTCGTGGTGACCATCCCGCCCGGCAGCTGATGGCGGTAGTAGCCGGCGTCATACTCGCTCGGGGCGCCCGCCGGCAGGCCCTTGGCCCGGGCGAGCGCCGTGAAGTGCTCGGAGACGATCGCCTGCGCCTCGAGGTCAAGGGTGTGGCCGTAGCCGATCGCCTCCAGGTCCCGGGCGGTGGTGACGACCTCGGGTTGAGAGGTGCCCCGCGCGAGCGGTCCCGAGGCGGTGTGCACGACTCCGAAGCCGGCCTTGACCCCCTCGGCGTAGACATACGGCGCCATCCCGACCGTGCAGTGGCTGTGGAGCTCCAGCGCGCGCGGGCCGGCCGCGGCGAGCAGATGCGGCGCCAGCTCCCGCACCGCGTCCGGGGTCAGCAGGCCCCCGGGGTCCTTGAGATAGAAGCGGTCGACGTCGGCGCAGCCGGCGATCGCGGCCGCGCGCTGCGCGTAATAGGCGTGGGTGTGGACCTCGCTGATCGAGTACGTGAACCCGGCGACGACCTCGTCGACCCCCTCGGCCTTGGCCATCGCCGCCAGACGCCGGATGCGCGCCGTGTCGTTCGACGGATCGGCGAGCTGAAAGCGCGAGATCCCGTTGCGGACGAGCAGGCGGAAGGCGAGGCGCATGACGTCCTCGTCGGCCGGCACCCAGGAGATGAAGCGCATGCCGGGCGTGATCAGCCCGAGCGGGGTGTTCGGCATCGCCGCCTTGACGAGCCGGATCCGCTCCCACGGGTCCTCCTGGTGGAAGCGCACCGAAACCGCCATGTGCGTGGAGGAGCTGAAGTCCAGCGCGTGATAGCCGACCCGGTCCAGCGTCGGCGCGATCGCCAGCACGTCGGGAGTGGTCAGGCCGGTGGCGCCCCACAGGCTCTGGTTGCCGTCGCGCGTGCTCGTGTCGACGAAGGCGATCGGGGAGCTCATCGGGCGGCGCGCTCCAGCCAGTCGGTGGTGATCGTGCCGGCGCGGAAGTCGGGATGGTCCAGGATGTCGAGCAGCAGCCCGCGATTGCTGTGCACGCCCTGGACGTCGGTGTCCCGCAGCGCGCCGCGCAGGATCTCGATCGTCTGCTCGCGATCGTCGCCGTGGGCGATGAGCTTGGCCAGCAGCGAGTCGTAATAGGGCGGCACGACCGCGCCGGGATGGCAGTGGGTGTCGACGCGCAGGCCGGGGCGGGAGGGAATCGAGAAGGCGGTGAGCACGCCGGGCGTCGGCAGATGGCCGCGTTCGGGATCCTCGGCGTTGAGCCGGCACTCGATCGCGTGGCCGGCGAGCACGACCTCGTCCTGGGTGAAGCCGGCCGGCCGGCCGTCGGCGATCCGCAGCTGCAGGGCGACGAGGTCCCGACCGCTGACCGCCTCGGTGACCGGGTGCTCGACCTGGATCCGGCAATTGATCTCCAGGAAGAAGAACTCCTCGGTTCGGGCGTCGACGATGAACTCGACCGTGCCGAGATTGCGATAGCCGATCGCCTCCGCGAACCGCACCGCGGCGTCGGCCAGGCCGGTCCGCGCCGCCTCCGACAGCCCGGGCGCCGGCGACTCCTCGACGAGCTTCTGATAGCGGCGCTGCACCGAGCAGTCGCGCTCGCCAACGTGCAGCGTCGCGCCGTGATCGTCGGCGGCGACCTGGATCTCGACGTGGCGGGCGTCGTCGATCAGGCGCTCGACGTACATCCGATCGTCGCCGAACGCCGCGCCGGCCTCGGCGCGGGCCAGCCCGAGCTGGGCCTCGAGCTCGTCGCCGTCTCGGGCCCGCTTGATCCCCCGCCCTCCCCCGCCGCCGGCGGCCTTGACGAGCACCGGGAAGCCGATCCGCTCCGCGACGGCGCGGGCCTGCGCCGCGGTGGCGACCTCCGCTCCCGGCAGGACCGGGACGCCGGCGCGCTGCGCGGCGGCGCGCGCGGCGAGCTTGTCGCCCGACAGGGCGATCGCCTCCGGCGGCGGCCCGACGAAGGTCAGCCCGTGCTCCCGCGCCCGCGTCGCCAGCTCCTCGCTCTCGGCGAGGAAGCCGTACCCGGGATGGATCGCGTCGCACCCGGTGCCGAGCGCCGCGGTGACGACGGTGTCGACGCGCAGATAGCTGTCGCGCGCCGGGCCGGGCCCGATGCAGACGACGCGGTCGGCCTGACGCCCGGCGACGCCCTGCAGGTCGGCCTGCGACGCGCCGACGACGCACTCCAGATCCAGCGTCCGGCAGGCGCGCACGATCCGGAGCGCGATCTCGCCGCGGTTCGCGACGAACACCCGCTTCACGCGGTCACCCGCGTCACGGGGTCACCCGGAACAGCGGCTCGCCGTACTCGACGAGCTGCGCGTTCTCGGCGCAGACTTCCGCGACGGTCCCGCTCACCCCCGCCGGGACCGAGTTCATCATCTTCATCACCTCGATGATGGCGACAACCGTGTCGGGCTCCACCGTGTCGCCGACCTCGACGAACGGCGGCGCGCCCGGCGATTGCGCCCGGTAGAACGTGCCGAGCATCGGCGACTCGATGGCGCGCAGCTGGTTCGGAGGCTGAGCGGGCGACCGGCGCGGGGATGGCGTTGGTGGAGCAGGCGAGCCAGCGTCCGGGACAGCGGAGGCCGGGGGCGGCGCGGGTGCTTCGATCCCGACTCCCCCCGCCGTTCCGGGAGACGGGATCGAAGCACCCGCAGCCGCTCCCGCGTCGGCGGGCCGGGCGGGGCCTTTTCGGACATGCAGCGAGAAGCCCTCGGTCTGCAGCGACAACTCGTCGAGCGACGACTCGTCGACGATGCGCAGGATCTCCCGGATGTCGTCGTCGGTCAGGGCCATCTCAACGCTTCTCCTGGTCGGTGGGGCGGGCGACGCCGAACTGTGCCATGACGAGCGACATCGCCGAGGCCGGGGCGGGGACCGACTCCGTCGGCGCGACGGTCGTCACCGGTCGCGACTGCAGAACGTACAGCCCCGCCTCCCCGCGGCCGCGCGCGACCGCCCACTCGACGTCCTGATGGCCGCCGAAGTGGCGCTCGATCCGCCGCCCGAGCGTCACCAGCGCACCGCGCTCGGACGCGCCGAGGCAGGGCGCGCCCTGGCGCTCGGGCTCGACGTCGACCCGGATCGCGCCGCGACCGCCGGGCGCCGGCACGTACTCGACGTGCTTGAGGTTGATGTGCTCACGGACGACCTCGCGGGTCACCTTGGACACGAGATAGTCGTCGGGGGTGACCTCGCCCCCGACGACGGCGAGCCCGAGCCCCCAGCTCGCGTTGATCGCGATCATGCTCGGGTCGCCGCTGACCGGATTGCAGGTGAACATCACCCCGGAGATCTCGGCGTCGACCATCAGCTGCGCGGTGACGCCCATCGCCGGACGCCCGGCGCGGTCCCCGAGCTGCCGGCGATAGCTGATCGCCTCGGTGCTGTACAGGCTCGTCCAGCAGTCGCGGACGGCGGTGCAGACGTCGTCGACGCCGCGCACCCACAGGTACGTGTCCTGCTGGCCGGCGAACGTCGCCTCGCTCGAATCCTCGCCGAGCGCGCTCGAGCGCACGGCCAGCGGCGGCGCCTCGTCGCCGGTGCGCCGCGCCAGCTCCCGATAGCGCCGCGCGATCTCGTCCCTGACAGCCGTGGGCACCGGCGCCGTGCGCATCGACTCCCCGATCGCGTGGGCGGCGTGGGCGACCGTCTCGATGTCGGTCGCCGTCGACAGCGCGGTCGTGATCCGTGCCGCCAGCCCGGCCTGCTCGACGAACGCGTCGAACGCCGCCGTCGACAGCGCGAAGCCGGGCGGCACCGGGATCCCGGCGGCCAGCAGCTCGCCGAGGCTCGCGCTCTTGCCGCCGAACAGCGCGCCGTCGGCGGCGCGCAGCTCCCGCAGCTCCCGCGTGAAGACCGGTCCGCCCTCCATGCTCACTCGTCCTCCAGGAGGGTGACGACGCCGGCCGAGCCGTCAACCCGGATCCGCTGGCCGGTGCGGATCTCGCCGCTCGCCCGGCCGGTCCCGACGACGGCGGGCAGGCCGTACTCACGGGCCACGATGGCGGCGTGCGACATGACGCCGCCGACATCGGTCACCGTCGCCAGGAGCTTGGGGAAGATCGGCGCCCACGCCGGCGAGGTGCTGCCGCAGACGAGGATCTCGCCGTCGCGGATGTCGGCGATCTCCTGCACCGAGCGCACGACGCGCGCCGGTCCCTCGACGATGCCCGGCGAGGCGGCGGCGCCGCGCAGCTCGACGCCGCCGTGCTGATGGTCGGCCCATTCCCGGACGCGCTCGGTGGTGACGCCCCACAGCATGATCGTCATCGGGTCGGTGATCGCCTCGGGGACGACGCCGAGCGCGGGCGGCGGCGTCCACTCCCCCAGCCGCTGCAGCAGCGCGCGGCGCCGGGCGACGATCGGCGGCCAGTGCATCGGGCCCAGCGGCCGCCCGCCGGTCGCCCAGGTCAGCGTCAGCTCGTCCAGCGCGGTCGCGACCTCGTGGCGGGTCAGCTGGAAGATGTCCTCGCCGTCCTGCAGGAACTCGTTGCGGGCCAGAAGCGCGCCGAACTCGCGGATCTTGTTCCACCAGCGGGTCAGAAACCAGTAGTCGCAGAAGAACTTGTGCTCCTCGACGTACGGGAAGACCGTGCGCGACAGGGCGAGCAGATCGTTCCACGAGCCGCGGACCGCCTCGGGCAGCAGCTCGCCGTACTCCTGCGCGAGGCGGTCACGCTCGGCCTCTATCTGCTGGGTCGGGCGCTCAACCTGGGTTCCGGCCCTCAGCGTGCCGACGTGCCCGATGATGGAGGCATACGGGATCGACGGATCGTCGAGCCAGCTGCGGTAGTAGTGGGTCAGCCCGTCGCCGCCGGCCATGTTGAACCACGGATCCTTGACCGCCTCCAGGGCGGCCAGCCAGGCGCGTCCGGCCTCGCTGTCGGCGAGCTCGGCGTCGATCTCCGCCGGCGTGCGGCCGTCGGTGAACGACGCGTCGACGCCGGTGTCGACCGCGAGCTTGGCCAGCGTGCGCAGCTCGGCGTCCGGCCGGAAGAGGAGCACGTCAATGCCGGCGACCATCTGCGCGATGTGCTGATCGGGGATGTCCGGCAGGTTCGCCTTGCAGAGATCGGCGAACGTCGAATAGGCGCCGTAGCCGAGCAGCAGGAACTCGAAGTGGTGCTGCCACATGAGGTCGCCCATCCGCAGGCAGCGGCCGTAGGCGTCGAGCACCTCGTAGAACGCGGTGTTGCGCTCGCCGGACAGCGCCACCTCCTCGGGCTCGTACTCCGGCAGGTCGGGCACGACGAGCGCATCGAGCTCGGCGATCAGCGCCCGCATCTTGTCCTTCCACTTGCCGTACAGCTCGGGCCAGTTCTGGAAGTAGTGGCCCGCGCGGCGCTCGAAGAACGTGGCGCGCTCGGCCATCTTCGCCGGATCGGTGACCGGGTTGCTCGAGATGTAGACATAGCCGTTGACCACCCGGTAGTCGATTCCCATCGCCGGCGGGACCGCGAACACCCGGTTCTGCCACGACCCGACGGCCTGATACGGCGAGTCGATGCAGATGACGTCGAACGCCGGATGCGGCTCGGGGAAGTGCATCGAGTTCCAGAACCAGAAGCGGTTCTCGTCGGTGTCACGCCGGCGCTCGTCGAACAGCGCGTAGTACGGATACATCTCCTCCCAGCCCTCACACCCCTCCGGCGCCTGCACCGAATACGGGCTGGGGAACGTTCCGACCTCGGTCGCCTCATCCGTCATCTCCGACATCTCCTCCGTTGCCTTCCACGGTCGCCCGACGAGCCATTCCCTCCGGCCGGCGTATGCGGGCACCTTATACCGGAAACGATCGCACCCCCGTCAATGGTTTGCCGACGCGCGCAGCGGAGCTTGAGCGCGAGCGTCGGATCCCTTCGAGGCCCGCGGCCGGCCCGTATGCTGCCCGGCTCAGTGGGCGTCAACCGGCTCACGGCGACGAGGAGAGGGAGCTGCAGATGACGAGGATCGTGCTCGTACACGGAGCGTTCGCGGGGGCGTGGTGCTGGGAGCCGGTGCTGCCCGGCCTGCGCGCCGCCGGTCATCACGTGGAGGCGATCGACCTGCCGGGCGGTGGCGAGGACCACACTCCGCTCGCCGAGATCACGCTCGACGCCTATGCCGACCGCGTCTGTCAGGCGCTGGCGAGGGACCCCGCCGAGCCCGCGCTGCTGGCCGGGCACAGCATGGGCGGGATGGCGGTCACCCAGGCGGCGGCGCGCTGCCCCGAGCACATCCTCGGGCTCGTCTACGTTGCGGCCTTCCTGCCGCAGGACGGCGAGAGCCTGCTGGCGATCACCGAGATGCCGGAGGCCGCCGGCGACCAGGTCCAGGCCAACATCGTCGTCGACGGCGATCCGCCGCTGGCCACGCTGCCCGCCGATCTGGCGCCCCGGACGCTGTTCAACGCCTGCACCCCGGAGCAGGAGCGCTGGGGCGTGGCGCATCTACGGCCCCAGCCGGTGATCCCGTTCACCCAGCCGTTCCGCCGCGGGGACGCGGGCGCGGCCTTCGACCGGCTGCCGCGCGCCTACATCACCTCGCTGCGTGACCATGCCATCCAGCCGGCGGCCCAGCGCCTGCTCTACACCCGCGCCGGATGCGATCCGGTGATCGAGATCGACACCGACCATTCGGCGTGGGCGTCACGGCCCGACGAACTGGTCGCCGCGCTGAACCGGGTGGCCGCCGCGTTCGGCTCGTAGTTGCCGGCGGGCGGCGCCGGCGGGCGGCCGGCCGGCGGGCGGCGGGCGGCGGGCGGCGGGCGGGCGGGGCCGCCGGGCGACGGGCGCGCGGCCGGCGGGCGGGGCCGCCGGGCGACGGGTGCGCGGCCGGCGGGCGGGGCCGCCGGGCGACGGGCGGGCGGCTGGCGGCCGGCGGGCGGGCGGGCGGCGGGCGGGGCCGCCGGGCGGCGGGGGGCCGGCGGTTGGGGCCGGCCCCAGCGGGGGCTGTGGGCGAAATTAACCCATATAGCGTTAAAATCGCCCACACCCCCCGGGTCCGGCGCGGAGCGGGGAACGCCGCCGGCCCACGCGAGGGAACGCCGCCGGCCCAGGCCGGGGGAACGCCGCCGGGCCTAGGCCACGGAACGCCGCCCGCCCACGCAAGGGAACGCCGCCGGCCCGGACCGGGGAGCGCCTTGGGTCGCCCTCCGGCGTGGCCGGCCGTCGCGACGCCGGCCCCGGGCCCGCGCGCGGATCGGCAAGAAGGCGTGCGCGGGCGGACTGGCTCGCCTGTCGACGGAGCGCTAGGTTGGATGCAGTCCTGTCAAACCGCGAGAGGAGAGCGGATGGGCGCTGGAGGATCGAACCCGGAGAGCGAGCTGGTCGCTCTCTACTGGACGGTCAGCGGTCCGGTCGAGGTGCATGTCGGCCGGGAGTGGAGCACGTTCAGCTGGCGCGATCGCTGCGCCCATGCGGCGCGGGTCGGCTTTGCCGGCATCGGGCTGTGGCACGCCGACATCGAGCATCAGCTCAAGACGTCGAGCCTGAAGGAGATGAGGTCGGTGTTCGACGACGCCGGCCTGAAGTATCTGCAGGTGGAGTTCCTGGCCGACTTCTTCGTCCCAGCCGGTGATCCGCTGCGCGCGGAGTCCGACGCGCGCCGGCGCCTGCTGATGGAGACCGCCGCCGCGTTCGACGCCCATCACATCAAGATCGGCAACATCCCCGGGACGCCATGCGAGCTTGACCGACTGACCGAGGAGTTCGCCGCCCTCTGCGACGACGTCGCCCAGCACACCAGCGCCACGGTCGTCTACGAGTTCATGCCGTTCGACGTCAACGTACGGACGCTCGACGCCGCGCTGAGCGTCGTGCAGGGCGCCGACCGCCCCAACGGCGGGCTGGCGATCGACACCTGGCACATGACCAAGCTCGGCATCCCGCCGGCGGAGATGCATCGCATCCCGCCGAAGTATCTGTCGTGGGTCGAGCTGTCCGACGGCCAGGTGGAGAACATGGAGGATGAGCTCGACGAGGTCGTCAACCATCGCGCGCTGCCCGGCGAGGGCGAGTTCGACATCGTCGGATACATCGAAGCGTGCCGCGCGGTCGGCTATGACCAGCCGTGGGGCGTCGAAGTGCTGTCGGCGGAGCTGCGCAGCCTGCCGATCGATCAGGAGTTCGACCGTGCATTCGAGACCACGGCCGCGACGCTGCGCGCCGGCGTGGCGTGAGAGAGGAGCCGAGACGATGACCAAGCTCGACGACGACCGGAAGATCTGGATCCTGAAGCAGATGCTGCGGATCCGCGAGTTCGAGGAGCGCGTCAAGCGCACCTTCGTGGAGCACCCCGGCGTGATCCGCGGCCACACCCATCTCGCCGACGGGGCGGAGGCCTCGATCGTCGGCTCGCTGGCGACGCTGAACGACGGCGACCAGGTGATGGCCACCTATCGCTGCCACGGCTATCCGATCGTGCTCGGCACCTCGACCAACGCGATGATGGCCGAGATCTACGGCCGCCGCGACGGGCTGTGCGGCGGCTACGGCGGCTCGATGCACCTCGTCGACCCCGGAGTCGGCTTCATGGGCACCTCGGGCATCGTCGGGCAGAGCATCCCGCAGGCCACGGGCGTCGCCTACGCCGCCCAGATCATGAACCGGAAGCGCTCGTCGCCCTCGGTCGTCCTGTGCTTCTTCGGCGACGGGGCCTCCAAGCAGGGCGCGTTCGCCGAGTCGCTGAACATCGCCTCGCTGTGGAAGCTCCCGATCGTCTACGTGATGGAGAACAACAACTACAACGTCGTCACGCGCTCCGATCAGGAGGACGCCAACGCCGCCGCCGGCGAGCCGCTGGCGATCAAGGCGACGTCCTTCGCGATGCCGGGCGTGACCGTCGACGGTGGCGATCCGATCGCGGTCCATGACGCCGTCGGCACCGCGGTCACGCGCGCCCGGGAGGGCGAGGGCCCGACGCTGGTGGAGTCCAAGGTCTACCGCCTGTCGGCCCACGGCAACATCATCGCCCCGCCCGGCGTGCCCCTGCACTTCCCCGAGCACGAGGCGGTGGAGGTGTTCGGCAACGCCGAGGAGTACGAGGCCGCGCTGCGCGGCGATCCCGTCCCCCGCTTCCGCGGCAGGCTGATCACCGACGGCGTGCTCGACGCGGCGCGCGCCGACGCGATCACCCAGGAGGTCGCCGACGAGATGCAGGCGGCCGTCCAGTTCGGGCTCGACAGCCCATTCCCCGAGCCCGCAGCGGCCCTCGACCACGTGTACGCCTGAAAGGATCTGAGATGGCACGCGAGCTTCCCTACATCGCCGCGATCAACGAGGCGATCCACCTCGAGATGGAGCGCGACGACAGCGTCCTGTACTACGGCCAGAACCTGGCCACGACCGAGAACGACTCGTTCCTGAAGTCGTTCGGCGGCGATCGGGTTCGGGTCACTCCGATCTCCGAGACCGCCGAGATCGGCATGGCGGTCGGCGCGGCGCTCGCCGGGCTGCGACCGGTCGTCGAGCTGTACATGGCCGAGTTCATGCTCGTCGCCATGGACCAGGTCGTCAACGAGGCCCCCCGCTTTCGCTACATGAGCGGCGGCCGGGTCAAGGTGCCGCTGGTGCTCAAGGCGGGCTACGGCTTCACCGCCGGCTGGGCCGGGCAGCACACCGGATCGATCTACAGCATGTTCATGGGAATCCCGGGGCTCAAGGTCGTCGTCCCGGCGACCGCCGCCGACGCCAAGGGCCTGATGGCCACCGCGATCCGCGACGACAACCCGGTCTGCTTCTTCCATCACTATCTGCTGACGCTCGAGCACGGCGAGGTGCCCGAGGGCGAGTACCTCGTGCCGTTCGGCGTCGCCGACGTGCGGCGGACCGGCTCGGACGTGACGATCGTGGCCACCGGCTGGATGGTCGACCGCGCGCTCGGGGCGGCGGAGACGCTCGCCGCCGAGGGGATCCAGGCCGAGGTCATCGACCCGCGGACGATCGCGCCGCTCGACCTGGAGACGATCCTCGGCTCGGTGGCCAAGACCGGCCACGCCGTGCTCGTCGACCAGGCCACCCGGCACGCGTCGGTCTCGGCGCTGATCGCCGGCGAGCTCGCCGAGCACGGGTTCCATCATCTCAAGGGTCCCGTCCGCCAGGTGACGGCGCTCGACGCGACGGTCGCCTACAGCGAGCCGATGGAGTCCTACGTGCTCCCCGACGAGGCGAAGATCGCCGACGCCGTCCGCCAGACGCTCGGGACCGCCTCCGTCCCCGCCTGAGCACCAGGCACCGAGCACCGAGCACCGAGCACCCGGATCAGAGCCGATGGCCCGCGCCCAGCGCGCCCAGCGCCCCCAACGCCCCGCCGACGCGCGCCACACCCGCCCGCCCGGACTCGAGCGTGACACCACGCTCGAGCTCCTGGCGGCGATGTGGCGGATCCGGTGCTTCGAGGAGCGGGTCGGCGCGCTGCACAAGAGCCTCCAGGTCCACGGCCTGATCCACCTCAGCATCGGGTCCGAGGGCGTCGCCGCCGCCGTGTGCGGGCAGCTGCGCGACGACGACGGCGTCTACAGCGGCCATCGCGCTCACGGACACGCGCTGGCCAAGGGCGCGCCGATGGATCGCGTGATGGCCGAGCTGATGGGGCGCTCCGCCGGGCTGTGCCGCGGCCTCGGCGGCTCGATGCACCTCGTCGACGTCGAGCACGGACTGCTCGGGGCGACGGGCGTCGTCGGCGGCAACCTCCCGATGGCCGCCGGCAACGCGCTCGCCGCCCAGCTGCGGGGCACCGATCAGGTGACGGTCGTCTTCTTCGGGGACGGCGCCGTCCAGGCCGGGCACTTCAACGAGACCGTCAACCTCGCCGCGCTGTGGGAGCTGCCGCTCATCTTCGTCTGCGAGAACAACGGCATGGCGGAGTTCACGCCGCGCTCGGCCCACACCAAGGTGGCGAGCGTGTGCGACGTGGTCGCGCCCTACGACTTCCCGCGCCAGACCGTCGACGGGTCCGACGTCGAGGCGGTGTGGACCGCGTTCGGCGGCTATCTGCGCGACGTCCGGGCGGGCGGCGGCCCGTTCCTGCTGGAATGCGGCACCCATCGCCGGCGCGGACATTACGAGGGCGACTCCCAGGAATACCGTGACGAGCTGGCCGACGCCGAATGGGCGCGCGTCGATCCGATCGCCCGGCTCCAGGCGGGGGCCCTGAGCGCCGGCTGGCTCGACGAGACGGCGGCGAGCGCGCTGCGCGCGCGGGCCACGGCCGAGGTCGAGGCGGCGCTCGCCTTCGCCAAGGAGAGCCCGCCGCCGACCGCCGACCAGGCCGCCGAGCTCGTCTACCACCAGAGCGGAGACTGACGATGGCCGGCGAGACGACGACCTACGTCAGAGCCGTCAAGGATGCGCTCGCCCAGGCCATGCGCGAGGACGAGCGCGTGATCGTGCTCGGCGAGGACGTGGCCGAGGGCGGCCCCTATCAGGCGACGCTCGGGCTGTCGGAGGAGTTCGGCCGGGGCCGCGTGATCAACACGCCGATCAGCGAGGGCGCGGTCTGCGGCGTGGCGGTCGGCGCGGCGCAGGCCGGGCTGCGGCCCGTCGTCGAGATCATGTTCATCGACTTCATCACGCTCGCGCTCGACCAGCTCGTCAACCAGGCCGCCAAGGCGCGCTTCATGTCCGGCGGTCAGCTGTCGGTGCCGATGGTGCTGCGCACCCAGGGCGGCACCGGTGGGCGTGCCGCGGCCCAGCACTCGCAGAGCCTGGAGGCCTGGCTGACCCACATCCCCGGGCTCAAGGTCGTCATGCCGAGCAACGCCGCGGACGCCGCCGGGCTGCTGCTCAGCGCGATCGCCGACCCCGACCCGGTCGTGTTCGTCGAGAACAAGTCGCTCTACTTCCGCCGCGAGCCGGCGTCGGAGACGATCGCCCCGATCGCGATCGGGCGCTCGCAGCGGGTGCGGTCGGGCGCCGACATCACGATCGTCGCGCTCTCCCGCATGGTCGGCGAGGCGCTGGTCGCCGCCGACCGGCTCGCCGCCGAGGGCGTGTCGGCCGACGTCTTCGACCCGCGCACGCTCGTGCCACTCGATCTCGATCCGCTGGCGGCGTCGCTGAAGCGCACGGGCCGGGCGGTCGTGGCCCATGAGGCCGTCCGCACCGGCGGCTTCGGCGCGGAGCTGGCCGCGCAGCTGCAGCTGGCGGCGTTCGACTATCTCGACGCACCGATCATGCGCGTCGGGGCGCCGTTCACCCCGGTGCCGATGAGCCCGACGCTGGAGGACGCGTACCGCCCCGGCAGCGAGGAGATCTACCGCGCCGCCCGGGCCGCGCTGGACTGGGACGGCTGCGAGCCGCCCGATGATCCGTTGGCGCCCGCGGGCCTGGGTGCCGAGGCGGCGCGATGACGCGCCCGGGCCGTCGCCGGCGGATCGCCGTCCATGGTCAGCAGCGACGCCCCGGGAACGCGGCGCAACAGGTCCCGGTGCTGGCGGGCGATCTCGAGATTGCTGATCGCCATGCGGGCATGCTCGCGGGCGACGCTCTCGGCGCGAGCCCCCTGCCGGGCCTCGATCGCCTCGATCAGGCTGTCGTGCTGGCGATGGGCGATGATCAGGATGTCACGCGAGGCCGGCAGCTCGGCCTCGGTCAGGACGAACGCGCTCGGACCGGCGAACGGCAGCGACGAGACCGCGTCCAGCGACCGGCTGAGCAGCGGGCTGGCGGCGATCTCCAGGAGCTGGGCGTGGAAGCGCTCGTTGAGGTCGAGATAGCGCTCGAACGACTCGTAGTCGGCGCGGTGCACGAGCCCGCCGATGGCGTCGTTGGTCGCCCGCAGCGCGCGCCGGGCGCGCGCCGTGCAACCGCGCTCGGCCGCGAACCGCGCCGCCGTCCCCTCGAGCACGCCGCGCAGCTCGACCGCGTCGCGGACGTCGGCCTCGGTGAACTCACGCACCACGTAGCCGCCGCCCGGCCGCGCGAGCAGCAGCCCCTCGTGCTCCAGCTGCGCGAGCGCCAGCCGCAGCGGCGTGCGCGAGACGCCGAGCCGTTTGACGAGCGGCAGCTCGGACATCCGCTCGCCGGGCGCGAATTCGCCGCGGAAGATGAGCTCACGCAAGCGCAGCAGCGCGCGGGTGATCTGGGTTCGTTGCTCGGGTATGGCCATCGCGGTCGGCGCTGCGGCGCGCGCCCGGCCACGGCGGACTCGCCGCACCGGCGCATCGAGCGCGGGCGCAGTCTAACGCGCGAGCCAGGTTGCATGCAGGACAATTGCTCAGCGGCCAAAAAGCCGGTGAAACAGGCGTGATTGCGCGTGTGTTAGCGCGGGCTTGCATGCAGCTCGGCAGCCCACTACCATGCCCGCGACCCAGGGAAACGACTTTCCAGGGTCGGGCCGAAAACCGGAGAAGAGGAGACAGTCGGTGAGGAGACATTTCGCTGTGCCGCTGCGGCGGTACGTACTCGGGGTGCTGTCGCTGGTCGCGCTGGTCGCGCTGGCCGGATGCGGCAGCAGCAGCAGCTCCAGCAGCTCCAGCAGCAGTTCCGCGGCGGCGACCACGAGCAGCAGCGCAGCCGCCACCAGCAGCTCGGGCACGTCGACGGCCGCCGCGGCGGCATCGACGAGCACGTCGTCATGCGGCACCAAGCCGGGCGTCGTGGCGACCGGCACGCCGATCGTCCTCGGCGCCATCAACGTCAAGCAGCCGGGGACCGACTTCACCGACATCTCCAACATGGCGCAGGCGTACTTCACCTGCGTCAACGACAACGGCGGCGTCAACGGCCATCCGATCAAGCTCGACGCGCTGACCGATGAGACCAGCCCGTCGCAGATCGCCGCCGACGCCAAGGAGCTGGTCCAGACCGACCACGTCGTCGGGATCGCCGGCACCTCGGACATCATCGAGTGCGCGATCGACAGCGCCTACTGGCAGAAGCTCGGCTACAAGGTGATCGCGGCCGGCATCGCGCCGGAGTGCTATTCGACGCCGAACTACGCCGACGTCAACATGGGACCCCGCTACAGCTCCGACGGGGCCACGCAGTACGTGATCGCCCACGGCGCCAAGAAGGTCGTGTTCGACCAGTCCAACGTCCCCGGCACCGCCTACAACGTCGGCGGCGTGATCGCCATCGCCAAGGCCGCCGGTATTCCCGAGGTCAGCCTGACCGAGAACGTGCCGATCCAGGACGCGAGCTCGGTGGCGATCAAGGAGGTCGACGACGCCGGCCCCAACGGCGCGGTGGTGCTGAACTTCACCCCGCCCGAGGCGCTCATCATCCTCCAGGCCGCCCAGAAGCTCGGCCTCGAGAACCGCGTCAAGATGTGGGCCTGCTCCACTCCGTGCAACACGGACTTCCTCGCCAAGGCGCTGGGTCCGCAGTGGACGGGTCACTTCTACGTCAACGCCGAGCTGACCCCGGTCGACAACAACACGAGCCCGACGGTGTCGCTCTACAAGGCGATCCTCGCGAAGTACGGCTCGAGCGTCTCCGGTGGGATCGGCAGCTTCAGCCAGATGGGCTTCACGATCGGCGAGATCGCGACGCACGCGCTGGAGTCCGTGAAGGGGGCGTACACCGTCGCGAGTGTCAACAAGGCGATCGAGAACGTGAAGGACTTCAACACGGGCATGCTGTGCGAGCCGTGGACATACGGCCCGTATCCGCTGCACATCGCCAACAACGTCGACTACACCGTCACCCCGAAGAACGGTCAGATGGTCATCGCCCAGGGGTGCACGCCGATCTCGGCGGTCGACCCCGGAATCGCCCAGTACCGCAAGGCCGCCGGCTAAAGCGGCCGGCGAACAGTTGATCTAGCCACCACGAGATCAGGAAACCGAGCGCAGCCGATGCCAAGCTGGCAGGATTTTCAGCCGTTCATCTACACCGGTCTGTCCCTGGGGGGCGTCTACGCCCTCTCGGGGGTGGGGATGGTCGTCCTGTACCGGGCGACTGGCGTGCTGTATCTGGCCTTTGGCGCCGTCGGCGCGTTCGGCGCCCTGCTCTCGTGGCAGCTGATCAACGTCTCCCATGTCAACCAATGGCTGGCCTACCTGGTCTGCGTCCTGTTCGGCGGGTGCCTGACGCTCGCCTACGGCAGCGTCTTCGGCCCGGCGCTGGCCAACCGTGACCCGCTCGTCAAGGCCGCGGCCACCCTCGGCCTGATGCTCATCCTGCTCGGGCTGATGGACCTGCTGTGGCCCTCCAGTGGAGGCCAGTCCCGGGCGATCACGCTGCCCACCGACAACAGCGGCTTCCAGATCAGCGGCATCCTCGTCAACTACACCCAGGTCATCGGCCTGGCGGTCGGCGTCGTGATCACCGCGGCGACCGCGGCCTTCCTGCGCTTCACCAAGCTCGGCACGGCGATGCGCGCGATGGCCAACGACCGAGACATCACGGCCACGCTCGGCGTGCCGGTGCGCCGGGTCGAGTCCGCCGCCTGGTTCGGCTGCGGCCTTCTGGCCGGAATCGCCGGCGTCCTGCTCGGCGACCTCGTCGCGCTGGATCCCACCACCCTGACCTTCCTCGTCATCTCCTCGCTCGCCGCGGCGCTCATCGCCCGGCTGCGATCGCTCGTCCTCGCCTTCGCGGCGGCGATCGTGATCGGCCTCGTCGACGCGATGCTGACGCCGATCCAGTCTCTGACCAACTATCGCGACATGACACCGTTCGTGCTCGCCGCGATCGGGCTGCTGTGGGTCAACCGCCGCCGCGTCATCAGCGTCTCACGTCAGGGGGTGTGACGATGGCCAGCGTCGACGCCAAGAGCGCTCCGCCCGAGGCTCCCGACAGCGTGACCGGCTCCCGATGGTCACCGGCCTCGGTGGCGCCGCGGTCGCTGATCCGCCCGGGGATCATCGTCGTCCTGCTGGCGTTCGTGATCTTCGCGCTGCCGTCGCTGTTCAGCCTCTATTACATCGATGCGGCGACGCAGGTTGCGATCTACGCGATCGTGGCGCTCGGACTCGGGCTGCTCGTCGGGCGGGTCGGCATGGTCTCGCTCGGCCAGGCCGCGGTGCTCGCGCTCGGCGCCTGGATCGCGGCTCGGCTGCTGTTCGCCACCTCGCTGCCGTTCGAGATCGTCCTCCTGCTGACCGGATTGATCACGATGATCATCGGGACGGCGGTCGGCCTCCCCGCGCTGCGGCTCAGCGGCCTGTACCTCGCGCTGATCACGCTCATGCTGGCCGGCGCGATCACCGTCGTGCTCGCCACCACCAACTTCCCCAACGGCGGCTCGGGGTTCCTGGGCTACAACGGCAACTCGGAGCACATCCCGCCGATCCGCCGGCCCGGGATCGCGATCACCGACCCCGCCTTCTTCCGTTACGCGGTGGTCGTCGCGATCGTCATGTTCCTGCTCGTGTTCGTCCACCTGCGCGGCCGGCCCGGCCGGGCGTGGGTGTCGATCCGTCAGAGCGAGTCCGCGGCGCTGGCCGCCGGCATCAACACGACGCTCTACAAGCTGTGGGCCTTCGCGCTCGCCGCGTTCGTGACCGGCGTGGCCGGGGGCCTGCTGGCCGGAGCCGACCGCTATCTGTACTCGATCGACTTCCAGACCCAGGACTCGATCACGCTGCTGGCCGTCGTCCTGATGGGCGGGATCTTCAGCATGGGCGGCGCCGTCGTCGCCGCCGTGCTGATGCAGTTCATGCCCGCGCTGTTGCAGAGCTGGGGGGTCAACAGCGACTGGCTGACGATCCTGTTCGGCGTCGGCGTCCTGCAGGTCCTGACGACCGCCCCGGCCGGGATCATCGACCAGATGCCCAAGGACCTCGCGCGGCTGTTCCGCTTCATCACCAGAGCCAACAAACGCGCAGCGGCATCGGAGGCGGCGCCATGATCGAGGTCACCGACCTGACCGTCCGCTTCGGCGGCGTGACGCCGCTGGACGGCATGAGCGTCGTCTTCGAGGAGGGCACGTGCGGACTGATCGGCCCCAACGGCGCCGGCAAGACGACGTTCTTCAACGTCCTCTCGGGCTTCGTCAAGCCGGCCGCCGGCAAGGTCCGCGCGTTCGATCAGGATCTGCTGGCGATGGTCCACTTCCGGCGCGCCCGCTGGGGCGTGCGGCGCACCTTCCAGACCGAGCAGGCGATCGAGGAGCTGTCGATCTACGACAACGTCTCGGTCGCCCACGAGCACTCCAAGGAGAGCTCGCGCTCGCGGCGCACCGACGTCCTGGGAGCGATCGACTTCGTCGGCCTGCAGGTCAATCCCCAGGTCAAGGTCGGCACGCTCGGCGCCGGCGACCGCCGCCTGGTCGAGGTCGCCCGCGCGGTCGTCGGCCACCCCCGGCTCGTGCTGCTCGACGAGCCCGCGGCGGGGCTCCCGGATGCCGAGACGGCACATCTCGGCGACGTCATCCGCCGCATCCCCGAGCAGACCGGCGGCCTGACGATCATGGTCGACCACGACATGAGCCTCGTGTCGTCGTGCTGCGCGAAGACCGCCGTGCTGGACTTCGGCAAGCTGATCGCGTCGGGCCCGACCGACGAGGTCCTGCGTGACGAGCACGTCGTCCGCGCCTATCTCGGCACCGCCGACGAGCCGGTCGTCCCCGAGACCCCCCCGGGCGCTGGATCGCAGGCGCCGGCATGAGCGGGGAGAACCTGACCCTGAGCGGCCTGACGGTCGCCCGCGGAGGGCGCGACGTCGTCCGCGACGTGACGATCGAGGTCCCCCCCGGTCATGTCACCGCGCTGCTGGGCCCCAACGGCGCCGGCAAGTCCAGCATGGTGCTCGCGGTCGGCGGCGTCCTGCCGCTGAAGGCCGGATCGGTCACCCTCGGCGACCTCGAGCTCGCCCGCAAGCGACCCGAGAAGATCCGCCGGGCCGGTCTGGCCATCGTTCCCGAGGGCCGGCGGCTGCTCCCCGAGCTGACCGTCGAGGACAACCTCCGGGTGGCGACCTACGCGCTGCCCACCGCGCAGGCCAAGGCCGGTCGCTCCCGGGCGCTGGAGATGTTCCCCGAGCTGGAGAAGCGGCTCGGCAACCCCGCGCGCGCACTGTCGGGCGGCGAGCAGCAGATGGTCGTCCTCGCCCAGGCGCTCGTCACCGAGCCGAAGTTCGTCATCATCGACGAGCTGTCGCTCGGCCTGGCGCCGGTCGTCGTCCAGCGCCTGATCCCGACGATCCGCGCGGTGGCCGAGACCGGCACCGGCGTGCTGCTGATCGAGCAGTTCGCGACGATCGCGCTCGAGCTGGCCACGGGCGCCTCGGCGTATGTGATGGAGGGCGGCCGGATCCAGTACAGCGGCGACGCCCAGGAGCTGCGCGACAATCCGGAGCTGCTGCACTCGGCGTATCTGCTGCGGGGCGGCGCCGCCGACGGCCATGGCAACGGCGCCGCAACGCCGGCCGGAGGATGAGCACCGGCGAGGGCGTGACCGCGCTCGAGCACGTGCTCGTGCTCAGCGGCGACATCGAGCGGGCGCGTGACTTCTACGAGCGCGCGCTCGGCATGCGAGCCGGGCCCCGGCCCCCGCTGGAGTTCCCGGGCTACTGGATGTACGCGGGGCCGGCGTCGTGCCTGCACATCGCCGACCGCGCGGCCTATCGCGCCCACGCGCAGACCCTCGGGCTGAGCGTCGACGAGCGCCTCGAGGGGCGCGGACCGGTCGACCATCTCGCCTTCCGCGCGACGGACTACGCCGACGCCAGCGCGCGCCTGGAGCGCTGCGGGATCATGCCGGTTCGCAACGACGTGCCCGGCGGCGGCCCGCGCCAGCTCTTCTTCGACGACCCCGACGGCGTCCGGGTGGAGATCAACGTCACTGCCGAGACGACGAACGAGAGGTAGGACACGATGACCACGGCAGATTCCACGATGGCCGGCGGCCGGCGGACGGCGCCGCCGTTCCGAGCCGATCATGTCGGCAGCCTGCTGCGACCCCAGCGCCTGCTCGACGCGCGCGCGGATCGCGCGGCCGGGCGCATCACGCCGGAGCAGCTGCGCCAGGTGGAGGACGAGGAGATCCGTGAGATCGTCACGGTGCAGCGCGATGTCGGCCTGCAGGCGGTGACCGACGGCGAGTTCCGCCGCGCCTCGTGGCATATGGACTTCATCTACGAGCTCGGCGGCGTCGAGAAGGTCTCCAGCGACATCGAGGTCCACTTCCGCAACGCCGACGGCACCGTCGACTTCACGCCCGCGGCGATCGCCGTGACCGGCACGGTGCACCTGGACCACACGATCTTCGCCGAGGACTTCACCTTCCTGCGCGACGTCGCCGGCGAGGGCGTGACGCCCAAGCTGACGATCCCCTCGCCGAACATGGTCCACTATCGCAGCGGCCGCGCCGCGCTGGACCCGAAGGTCTATCCCGAGATCGACGCTTTCTGGCACGACCTCGGCGTCGCCTACGCCGACCAGGTCGCCGCGATCGCGGAGCTGGGCTGCACGTATCTCCAGCTCGACGACACGACCCTCGCCTATCTCAACGATCCCCAGCAGCGCGCCGAGCTCGACGCGCGCGGCGACGACGCCGCGCACCTGCACGAGACCTACGTCGCCAACATCAACCGGGCGGTCGGCGGGCGGCCGGAGTCGCTGACCGTGACCACCCATCTGTGCCGCGGCAACTTCCGCTCGTCGTGGGTGGCCGACGGCGGCTATGACTTCGTCGCCGAGACGCTGTTCGGCGGCCTCGACGTCGACGGCTTCTTCCTCGAGTACGACGACGCGCGCTCCGGCGGCTTCGAGCCGCTGCGCTTCGTGCCGCCGGGAAAGCTCGTCGTGCTCGGGCTGGTGACGAGCAAGCGCCCCGCGCTGGAGAGCCGCGACGACCTCCTGCGCCGGATCGACGAGGCCTCGCGCTTCATCTCGATCGACCAGCTCTGCCTGTCACCGCAGTGCGGCTTCTCGTCGACGGTGGACGGCAACGCGCTGACCGCCGACGACCAGCGCGCCAAGCTCGAGCTCGTCGTCTCGGTGGCGAACGAGGTGTGGGGCTCGGCCTCATGATGCGCGCCGCGGTCACCGAGGCGGTCGGCTCGATCACGATGACCGAGCGCGCCGAGCCCGGTGAACCCGGCCCCGGGCAGGTGCTCGTCGCGCCCGAGGCCGTCGGGATCTGCGGCTCGGACTACAGCTTCTTCTCCGGCCACCTGTCCGCCGAGGCCGGCGGGTCGAGCTTCCCGCGCGTCCAGGGCCACGAGGTCGGGGCGACGATCGCCGCGCTCGGCGCGGACTGCCGCCCCGGGCTCGAGGTCGGTCAACGGGTCGCGCTCAAGCCGCTGCGGGCCTGCGGGCACTGCTATCCGTGCAGCGTCGGGCGGTCGAACGTGTGCGTCAACTTCGAGCTGATCGGAATCCACGTCGACGGCGGGCTGCAGAGCCGGCTGACCATCGGCCAGGATCAGGTGTTCCCGATCGCCGTCGGCGACGGCGCGGTGGCGTCGATGGCCGAGCCCGTGTCGGTCGCAGTGCGGGCGGTGACGCGCGGCCGGGTCGGCGCCGGCGAGCGGATCGTCGTGCTCGGCGCGGGCCCGATCGGCCAGTGCATCGCGCTCGTCGCGCGCGAGCGCGGCGCCGAGGCGCTGCTCGTCGACGTCCAGGAGAGCCGGCTGGAGCTCGGCCGTTCGCTCGGCGCGGAGACGCTGCGCTGGACCGAGGCCGCCGAGGTCGTCGCCGGCGCGCGGGACTGGAGCGGCGGCGGCGGGCCGCCGGCGGTGTTCGACGCGACCGGCGTCTCCGCCGCGGTCCGCGCGATGGTCGACATGGTGGGCCACGCCGGCCGGGCCGTCCAGGTGGGGATGTCGACCGGCGAGGTCACGCTGCGGATCGGCAGCCTGACCGAGAAGGAGCTCGACCTGCTCGGCGTGTGCTGCATGGACGGTGGGGACTTCGCGCAGGCCGTGGCGGTCGTGGAGCGCAACGCCGCCGCGCTGGCGCGGCTGATCAGCCACGAGTTCCCGCTGAGCGATGCGCCCGCGGCGCTGCGCTTCGCGATCGACAACCCGACCGAGGTGATGAAGGTGGTGATTCGCGGTGAATGACGAGTTCGACTATGTGGTCGTCGGCGCGGGCTCGGCCGGCTGCGTGCTGGCCGCGCGGCTCAGCGAGGACCCTGACGCCCGCGTCGCGCTGATCGAGGCCGGCGGCGAGGACACCGAGCCGCTCATCCACGTCCCGGCCGCGTTCCCGGCGCTGTTCAAGTCCGACCTGGACTGGGACCTGCTCGGCGAGCCCGAGCCCGGGCTCGACGGCCGTCGCCTGTATCTGCCCCGCGGGCGGATGCTCGGCGGTTGCAGCTCGATCAACGCGATGATCTACATCCGCGGCAACCGCGCCGACTTCGATGCCTGGGCGGCGGCCGGCCATGCCGGCTGGAGCTATGACGACGTCCTGCCGTACTTCAAGCGCTCGGAGGACAACGAGCGCGGCGAGGATCGCTATCACGCTGTCGGCGGCCCACTCGCGGTGTCCGAGAGCCGCTCGATGCAGCCGCTGATCGAGACGATGCTCGAGGCCGCCCGCCAGGCCGGTCACGAGCACAATCCGGACTTCAACGGCGCTCGCCAGGAGGGCGTCGGGCGCTTCCAGCTGACCCAGCGCGACGGGTGGCGAGACAGCACCGCCGACGCCTTCCTGCGCCCGGCGCGCTCGCGCCCCAATCTCGCAGTCCTGACCCATGCGATGGCGCGGCGAATCGTGTTCGAGGGCGACCGTGCCGTCGGCGTCGAGATCTCCCGCCACGGCGCCCTCCAGGAGATCCGCGCGGCCCGCGAGGTCATCCTGTCGGCGGGCGCCTATCAGTCCCCGGTGCTGCTGATGCTGTCGGGGATCGGGCCCGAGGACCAGCTCGCCCCGCTCGGGATCGAGATCCGCGAAGCGCTGCCGGTCGGCCACGGCCTCCAGGACCACTGCATGGCCCAGCTGAACTTCCTGACCGACGAGCCGTCGCTGTTCGCGACCGCGACGCCGGAGAACCTGGCGCTGCTGCAGGAGGAGGGCCGCGGGCCGATGACCTCCAACATCCCCGAGGGGGCGGGATTCTTCCGCGCCCGGCCTGGGGTCGACGCGCCGGACATCGAGTTCCATTTCGCGCCGGGGATGTTCTTCGACGAGGGGCTGACCGCCCCGTCGGACCACGGATACTGCTTCGGCCCGGTGGTGATCAAGCCGACGAGCCGCGGGCGGGTCATGCTCCGCGCCCCGCTGCCCGACGCCAAGCCCCGCGTGCTGTGCAACTTCCTGACGACCGACGAGGATCGCGCGAGCATGATCGCCGGACTGCGGATCGCGATGGAGATCGCCGCCCAGGAGCCGCTGCGCCGGACGGCGCGGGCGCCGTTCAGCGTCCCGGATTCCGACTCCGACGAGGATCTGCTGGCCTTCGCCCGGCGCGCCGGGCAGACCGTCTACCACCCCACCTCGACGTGCGCGATGGGCGCGGTCGTCGATTCCGACCTGCGGGTCTACGGCGTCCAGGGGCTGCGGGTCGCCGACGCCTCGGTGATGCCCGAGATCACCCGCGGGAACACGAACGCACCGGTGATCATGATCGGCGAGCGGGCGGCCGACCTGATCCGCGCCGGCAGCGGGACGCCGACGACCGCGGCGGTGGCGTGATGCACGTGCTCGATGCCGCCCAGGCGTCGCTGGTGCGCGACGTCGCCGACGCGATCGTCCCGGGCTGTGCCCGGGTCGGCGCCGAGCTCTACATCGACGCGGCGCTGGCGCGGATGCCGGAGGGGGACCGCTCCGCGGCGCTGGCCGCCTTTGCCGAGCTCGGTCCGGCGGCGGCCGCCGGGCACGAGGCGCTGTGCGCGAAGCAATTCACGCCCGGCTTTCAGATGATCCGCGCGCTGGCCTGCGAGGCCTACTACAGCGACTTCGTCGCCCCCGGCCGGTCGGCCGCAGGCGCGTGGCGGGAGATCGGGTTCGCGCCGCCGCTGGCGGCCCGCCTGCACAAGGACTGGTCCTATCTGGGGGTGGAGTGATGGATGAGCGCTTCGACGTGGTCGTGGTCGGCTCCGGGGCGGGCGGTGGCCTGATCGCCGGCGAGCTCGCCGACGCCGGCGTCTCGGTGCTGCTGCTGGAGTCCGGGCCTCATCGCACGGCCGCCGACTTCATGCGCTGGGAGGCCCATGCCAACCATGACCTGTGGTGGCCGCCGGCGTTCGCCGAGCCGGCGCGGCCCGACGAGCCGCCGATGGTGCTGTTCCGTGGCCACTGCGTCGGCGGCACGACGACGATCAACACGAAGGTGGCGCTGCGCCCGACGCACGAGGACTACGCCAAGTGGCACGCCGCGGCCGGCCTGGAGGGCGCGGACGGGGCGCCATTCGGCGAGGCCGACCTGATCGCACATCTGGAGCGCGTCGAGCAGCGACTGGGGGTGCGCGAGCGCGCGGACTGGCTGACGTGCGTGACGACCGTCGAGCCGGGCTTCCGAGCGCTGGACGCCGAGCTGGAGCCCGTGCGCTCCTACACCGACTACAACTGCATGAACTGCGGCTGCTGCCTGCAGGGCTGCCCGACGAACGCCGGCAAATCGACGATGGTCTCCTACGTCCATCCGCCGTGGAAGGAGGGGCGCCTGGCGCTGCGCGCCGGCTGCCGGGTCTCCCGGGTGCTGATCGAGGATCGCGGTCACGGGCCCGAGGCGACCGGGGTGGAGTACGTGGAGTCCGACGGCGGCGCCCGTCACACCGTCGCGGCCGGCGTCGTCGTCGTCGCGGCCGGGATGCTCGGCAGCTCGCAGCTGCTGCTGCGCTCCGGCGTGCGGGACGCGGCCGGCGGCTCGCCGAGCTCGCAGCTCATCGGCCGGCATGTCGGCTGGCATCCGGCGCGTCTGGTCTCCGGCCTGTTCGACGAGGTCCAGGACGCGCACATGACGTATCCGATCAGCTCGCACTGCATGACGTTCCAGGCCGACGCCGACGGCGGCTTCATCGTCGAGGCGGCCACCATCCAGGATCCGATCGGCTTCGCCACCGGGTTGTGCGACGAGACCGGCCGCCCGCTGTGGGGCGCCGAGCTGACCGAGGCGGTCAGCCGCTATCGCCACTACTCCGGCCTGCTGGCGATGGTCACCGACCTCAACAACGGGACCGCCTGGATCGACGAGGACGGGCGCGATCGCTACTCGATGGACTGGAGTGACGAGGAGCGCGGGCGGCTGGAGCGGTCGCTCGCCTTCTCACGCGAGGTCCTGGCCGCCGCCGGGGCGCGCAAGATCTACCACACCGGCCTGGTCAGCACGCACGTCCAGGGGGGCTGCCGGATGGGCTCAGACCCGGCGCGCTCAGTGCTCGACGCCCATGGCGAGTCCCACGACGTGCGCCGGCTGTTCGTCGGCGACAGCTCCGCCGTGCCCTGCACGCTGTCGGTCAACCCGTCGCTGACGATCATGGCGCTGGCCAGCCGCCTCGCCGAGTACCTGGTCACGGACACGCGCGGCTATCTCAGCAGCGGCTCGGTCGCCGGGGCCTCGGCATAGCGCGAGCGGGGCGCGAAGGCGAGCTCGACCACGAGCGCGGCCGTCCCCGCGACCGCCATCGTCAACGCCATCGGCAGCGCGTCCCGGCTTCCGGCGATGCCGACGATCGGCGCGACGATCGCCCCCGCGCCGAACTGACCGAGGCCGAGCAGCGCCGAGGCCGCGCCGAGCGCGCCCTCCTGACCGTCCATCGCCACCGCCACGCCGTTGGGCAGCACGAGCCCGTTGGCCACGAGCAGCGCGAAGAAGCAGACGAGCAGCGGCGCGAGGCCGGCGTGGACGACGGTGACGAGCAGCGCGGCGAGCGAGGCGACGGCGGTCGCCACCAGGCCGCGGCGCATGAGCGCGGCCGGGCCGAGCCGCCCGACGACGCGCGCGCCGAGCTGCGACATGCCGATCAACCCCGCCGAGTTGACGGCGAAGACGAGGCTGAAGAGCTGCGGCGAGACCCCGAAGATGTCCTCCAGCACGAACGACGAGCCGCTGATGTAGGCGAACATCGACGCGAACGACAGCGAGAAGGCGATGGCGTGCGGACTGAAGCGCGGGTCGCCCAGAAGACGGCCGAAGGTCCGCACGACGGCCGGCAGCCCGCCGCCGTGGCGCTCGGTGACGGGCAGCGTCTCGGGCAGGAGGATGAAGGCGACGACGATGATCGGCAGGCCGATCGCCGCCAGCACGACGAACACCCCGCGCCATGAGGTGACGGTCAGCAGCTGGCCGCCGACCAGCGGCGCGAGCACCGGGGCGACGCCGGTGATCGCCATCAGCAGCGAGAACAACCGGGCGGCGGTCGCGCCGCCGGTGAGGTCGCGCACGATCGCCCGGGCGATGACGATCCCGACGCCGCCGGCCATCCCCTGGACGAGGCGCACGGCGATCAGCGTCCCGATCGACGGCGCCAGCGCGCAGGCCAGCGAGGCAAGGGCGTAGGCGAGGATCCCGGCGATCAGCGGGCGGCGCCGGCCGTGGGCGTCGCTGACCGGTCCGGCGATCAGCTGACCGAGCCCCAGCCCGAGCATGCAGGCGGTGATCGTCAGCTGGCCGCTGGGGGTCGAGGCGGACAGATCGCGGGTCAGCGACGGCAGCCCCGGCAGGTACATGTCAAGCGACAGCGGTCCGAAGGCCGAGAGCGCGCCCAGCACGACGATCTGCGAGCGGGTCGGCCGTGGCGCCGAGCCCGCGTGCTCGGTCACAAGCGCGGCCGCTCCGCTAGCGCGAGCCGTCGAGCGCGACTTCGACGAGCAGCGGCCCGCGGCGTTCGGCGAGTCCGGGCAGCACGTCGTCGAGCGTCTCCAGCAGCTGCGCATGCGAGGTCACGTTGACCGCCGGGCAGCCGAGGCAGCGGGCGATCCCGGCGACGTCGACCGCGCCGAACCCGGGCCACGGCGCAGCGGCCTGCGCCGCCCGGGCGAGATTGTCCATCACCGCGTAGCGGCCGTTGGCCATCACGATGATCAGCACCCCCACCTCGTACTGCGCCGCGCTCCACAGCGCCTGGATGTTGTAGAGCGACGCGCCGTCGCCGATCACGGCGACGACCGGCCGGCGCGGATTGCCCATCCGCATGCCGATCGGACCGGAGATGCCGAAGCCGAGCCATCCGTTGCCGCCGGCGATCAGGCCGCCGGGCGAGCGGATCGTCATCCGGCGGTAGAGCTCGGGCTGGCTGGAGGGCGTCTCCTCGACCAGCACCGCGTCGTGCGGGAGCCGCTGCGCGAGCGCCGACAGCACGTGAGGGGCGGTCAGAGCCTCGCCGGGGGCCGGCGGCTGCAGCGCCGGTGGCGCAGGTCGCAGCGCGGCTGCCGGCGGGGACCCGTTGGAGCCCGCAGGGCCGGCCGACGCGCCCGGCGCCGACGCTCGGGCGGTCACGCGCCCGGCGAGCGCGGCGCAGGCCCGCGCCACCGGCGCGATGACGGCGAGCTCACTCGGGCTGCGATACGCCTCGGCCGGATCATCGGTCAGCACCGCCACCCGCGTTGCCGCCGCCACGAGCGGGCCCGGGTCGTCAAGGATGTAGAGCCGGAACGCGCTGATCCCGACCGCGAGGACGAGATCGTGCGGGGCCAGCGCCTCCCGCAGCTCGCCGCGGCGCCAGCCGAGGTAACCGGCGAACAGCGGATGATCCTGGGGAAAGCCGGCATGCCGCGCGAACGGCTCCTGCCAGACCGGGCAGCCCAGCCGCTCGGCGAGCGCGACGAGCGCCGCCCAGCCCTCCGGCGTGTCGCTGCCGCGCCCGACGACGAGCGCCGGCGCGGACGCCTGCTCGATCAGCTCGACGAGCGCGTCGAGATCCGCGGGCGCCACATCGGTGGCGCGCGCGGTCTGCCGGGGCCAGCCGGCGGCGACGTCGTCGGCCGGCTCTGACCAGTCGCCCATCGGGACGACGACGATCGCCGGGCCGCGCCGGTCGATCGCCTCGTGATACGCGCGGGCGATCGCGCCGGGCACGTCCTGGGCCTGCACCGGCAACGACGTCCAGACGGGGTAGTCACCGGCCAGGCGCTCCAGCGACTGACCGGTCAGGAAGGGCTGATAGCTGATCTGGCGGCGATCCTGCTGGCCGACGAGCACGACGAGCGGCACCTGACAATCCCGCGCGTTGGCGATCGCGCTGACCGCGTTGCCGAGCCCGGGCGCGGTGTGGAGGTTGACGAGCGCGGGCTCCCCGCGGGCCATCGCATATCCGGTGGCCATGCCGACGACCGATCCCTCGTGGAGCCCGAGCACGAACCGGATGTCGTCGGGCAGGCCGGCGAGGAAGGCGATCTCGGTCGATCCGGGGTTGCCGAAGATCGTCGTCAGTCCGAGATGGCGCATGACGTCGAACGCGGCGTCGCGCACCGTCCTGACGGGCGCGCCGCCCGCGCCGGGTGCGTCGACCAGGGCCGGCGCCGTGGTATGGCCTTGATCGTTCATGGTCGCGCCCTCCGGTGCGACGGTATCACGTACGCTGTACGAACCAGTGGTCACACCGCGTACAGCGAGCCCTCGGGCGGTCGCGATGCGGGCGCACTGGGAGAGAGCGGAGAGCGGAGAGCGGCGCTCAGCGCGGGCGCGGTGGATCCGATCGACCGAGGCGAGACAGCATGAGCGAGAGGGGAAATTGGCGATGAACGGAGACGTCCTGTGGACGCCGCCGGCCGATCTGGGCGCGAGCACCGAGATCGGGCGGTTCATGACCTGGCTGCGTGACGAGCGCGGGCGTGACCTCGCCGACTTCGAGGCGCTGCGCCGCTGGTCGATCGAGGACCTGGAGGGCTTCTGGGGCGCGATCTGGGATTTCTTCGGGGTGCGCGCCGATACCCCCTACGAGCGCGTGCTCGGGCGCCGTGAGATGCCGGGCGCGGAGTGGTTCCCCGGCGCGCGGCTCAATTACGCCGAGCACCTCGTCGGGCGCGAGGAGGACCTCGACCGGGTCGCCGTGCTCGCCCAATCACAGACGCGTCCGGCCTTCGAGCTGACCTTCGGTGAGCTGCGCGAGCAGGTGGCGCGCGCCCGCGTGGGCCTGGCGGGACTCGGCGTGGGGCCCGGCGATCGGGTCGTCGCCTTCCTTCCCAACATCCCCGAGACGCTCGTCGCGTTCATCGCCACCGCCAGCCTCGGCGCCACCTGGGCGAGCGTGTCGCCCGAGTTCGGCGCGCGCAGCGTCATCGACCGCTTCGCCCAGATCGAGCCCAAGGTCCTGCTGGCGGTCGGCGGCTACGGCTTCCGTGACCGCTACATCGACAAGTCCGCGGAGGTGGCCACGATCCGCGACGCCCTGCCGACGCTCGAGCACACCGTGTTCGTGCCCTACGGCGCGGCGACCGTGCCCGATGCCCTGCCGTGGCCCGAGCTCGTGGCGCGGTCCGGACCGCTCGTCTTCGATCCGGTCGACTTCGATCATCCGCTGTACGTCCTCTTCTCCTCGGGCACGACCGGGCTTCCCAAGGCGATCATGCACGGCCACGGCGGGCAGCTCGTCGAGCATTTCAAGGCCCACGGGCTCGCCTGGAACCTGAGGCCGACCAGCCGTCTGCAGTGGTTCACGACGACGGCATGGATGATGTGGAACGCGCTCGTCTCGACGCTGCTGCTGCGCTGCTCGATCGTCATGCTCGACGGCGATCCCGGCTGGCCCGACGTCCGCGAGCTGTGGCGGCTGGCCGAGCGCAACCGGTCGACGATGATGGGGGTGTCGCCCCCGTTTTTGATGGCCTGCCGCAAGGCCGGGGTCGATCTGCGCCACGAGTTCGACCTCAGTGCCCTGGAGGTCCTGTGCACCGCCGGCTCACCGCTGCCGGCCGAGGGCTATCGCTGGGTGTATGAGCAGCTCGGGCCGGATGTCCTGCTCATCAACGGCTCCGGCGGCACCGACGTCTGCAGCGCCCTGGTGACCGGCTGCGTCGCCACCCCGGTCTACGAGGGCGAGATCTCCGGGGCGGCGCTCGGCGTCGACGCGCGGGCGTTCGACCTCGACGGCAACACGGTCATCGGCGAGCTCGGCGAGCTCGTCGTCACCCAGCCGATGCCGTCGATGCCGGTCGGGCTGTGGAACGATCCCGACGGCTCGCGCCTGCGCGCCTCCTACTTCGAGTTCTACCCCGGCGTGTGGCGCCAGGGAGACTGGATCCGCTTCACCGAGCGCGGGAGCTGCGTGCTGACCGGGCGCTCCGACGCGACGTTGAACCGGGGCGGCGTCCGGCTCGGCACGGGCGAGTTCTACTCGGTCGTCGAGGAGTTCCCCGAGATCGCCGACGCGCTCGTCGTCCACCTCGAGGATGACGGGGGCGGCATGGGCGAGCTGCTGCTGTTCATCGTCCCGGCCGCGGGCGCGGTGCTCGACGAGACGATCACCAAGCGCCTGGCCACCGCGCTGCGCGAGGAGCTCTCCCCGCGTCACGTCCCCGACGCGATCCTCCCGGTCAGCGGCATCCCCCGCACCCTGACCGGCAAGAAGCTGGAAGCGCCGGTCAAGCGGATCCTCCGCGGGGAGCCGGCGGACAGGGTCGCCAGCCGCGGGGCGCTCGACAATCCGGCGTCGCTCGACGCGTTCGTCGCGCTGGCCGCCGAGCGCTCAGCGGCGAAGGCTTGAGTACGATGAAAGCGCCAATGGGCCGGATCCGTTGGGTTGAGGTGAGAGAGATGAGGCAGCGATGGCCGTAGCGCAGGCGCCCCGCGACGAACGCCGGCGCGCCGGATCAGATGCGGAGCGGTGGCGCGTCAGCGGCGCCGACACGACGAGCCGGATGGGCTCGTGGTCCGAGATCCTCGCCGACACCCATCTCGCCTTCGACCTCCGCCCCAGCGCGCGGATCACCGGCCGCTTCGAGGCGGCGGTCACTCGGCGGCTGGTCGGCGATCTCGTGCTCGTCGACTGCGCCGCCTCCCGTTCCTCGGTCGCCGCGGGCGCGGGCTGATCGGCAGCCGGCTCGCGTCCGAGCACGAGAACGTGCTCGGCTTCCAGTTCATCAGCCGCGGGACCGAGCTCGTCCGCGAGGGCGATCGCGAGCTCGCCCTGACCCCCGGCGACATCGTCCTGTGGGACGGCACGCAGCCCACCGAGATCGAGATCGTCGAGGCCTTCCACAAGCGCACGATGCTCTTCCCGCGTGACCGGGTGCTCGCCGTCTGCCCGCGGCTGGCGACGGTCGAGACGATGCCCTCGCTGAACGGCAGCGCCACTGCCCGGCTGCTCGTGCGCTACATCAACGCGCTGGCGATCGAGCTGCCGGCGCTGGAGCCGGCGGCCCAGCCCGCCGCCGCCGACGCCGCGCTCGAGCTGCTGCGCGCCGCCGTCGAGCCGGCGCTGCCGACGAGCCGAGCCGCCACCCGCTCGGCCATGCGCGCGGAGATCGGCCGCTATGTCCGCGCCCATCTGCAGGAGCCGCAGCTCGGACCGGAGTCGATCGCCCGCGCGTTCGCGATCTCGGTCCGCACGCTCCACACCCTGTTCGCCGACGTCGACGAATCCGTCGCCGGGCTCGTCCGCACCGAGCGGCTGGCCCGGTGCATGGAGGATCTGCGCCGCGGCAACGGCGGCTCGGTGACCGACATCGCCTTCCGCTGGGGCTTCTGCGACGCCGCTCACTTCTCCCGGGTGTTCAAGCGCGAGTTCGGCGCCACCCCGAGCGAGATCCGCCAGGGTGCCGTCGGCGCCCGGGCTCAGCTCCCGCAGGGCCTGTAAGGCGCTGAGCGGCGCGGCGGTCGGTCTGAATACTGGGGAACAGGGACTCGAACCCCAACTTCGACGTCCAGAGCGTCGCGTGCTGCCATTACACCATTCCCCAGTGGACTGGTCGCCGCACGGGCGTAAGCGGCGAGTATAGAGTCAGCTTCGGCCCGACGGGCCTCGGGCTTGAGCGCTCCCCCCGCCGCACTAGAGCGATTCCAGATCCATCGACACGTCGGCGAGCTCGTCCGCCCGGCCGGCGAGATCGGTGTGCTGGGCGATCAGGCGGCGGGCGTGCTGGAGGTCCTCGGAGCGTCCCACGGTCAGCGCGCCCTGGACCCGATCGTCGCGCAGATAGAAGACGGTGAAGGCGCCGTCATCGAAGGAGCCGCGCACGACCTCGGCCGTCCAGTCGCGGGCGGGACCGACGTACTCGATCGCCGCCCAGTCCGACAGGTCGGAGAAGAAGTAGGGCACGACGTCGTGATCGATCGCCCTGCCGAGCATGTTGAGCGCGACCGTTCTGCCGTGCTGGACGGCCACGTCCCAGTGCTCGACGCGGATCCGGCGGCCCTCGTGGACGACGCTCTCGTACTCGGCGACGTCGCCGGCGGCGAACACCCCGGGCGCCGACGTCCGCAGCTGGGAGTCGGCGCGGATGCCGCCGCTGTCGCCGAGCTCGAGCCCGGCGGCGCGGGCGAGCATCACGTCCGGCGCGACGCCGGCGCCGATCACGACGGCATCGGCCTCGAGCCGGCGCCCGGACTTGGTGACGACCGTCGTCACCCGTCCGTCGGCTCCCTCGAAGCACTCGAGCTCGTCCTCGCCGTGGAGCTCGATGCCGTGGCCGGCGAGCAGATCATGAAAGTAACGCGCCGCCTCGGGGCCGAAGCTCCGGCTGAGCGCGAGCGGCTCCATCATCACCATCGTGCACCGCGAGCCCATCTCGGTCAGCGACGCCGCCACCTCGCTGGCGATATAGGAACCGCCGATCAGCACGACCCGCTTGCCGGGCGCGTCGGCCCGGATGGCGTCGGCGTTGGCGAACGCCCGCAGATAGTGGATCCCGTCGAGCTCGGAGCCGGGAACGTTGAGCCGGCGGACGTTGGCGCCGGTCGCGAGCAGGGCCTGGCCGAAGCCGACCTCCTCCTTGGTGGAGAGCTTCACGGTCCGCTGCGCGAGGTCGAGCTTCATCGCCGAGGTCCGGGTCAGCGCCTCGATTCCGTACTCCTCATACCAGGCGGCGTCCTGGAAGAGGGCGTCCTCGCGTGACGCCGTGCCGCGCAGATAGTCCTTGGAGAGCGGCGGGCGGTCGTAGGGCAGGTCGGTCTCACGGCCGACGAGCAGGATCGAGCCGTCGGCGCCGGACCTGCGCAGCCAGCGGGCGCAGTTGGCGCTGGCCAGCCCGCCGCCGATCAGCACATAGTCGACCTGTCGATCGGCCATCGCCGGAGGCTAGCGGCGCGAGTGCTCGGCGGGGCCGACCGGCGCGAACGTCGGCGTGATGGCGCCCTCGAGCCCCGGATCGAGGATGAGCAGGACCTGGTCGCCGGCATGGATCAGCGAATCCGGCTTGGGGACGAAGCCCGCTCCGTCGCGCAGCACCGAGATGATCAGCGAGCCGTCGGGCAGCGGCACGTCGGCCACCCGGGCACCCGCGGCCGGCGAGCCCTCCCCCACCTCGAGCTCGATGATCTCCAGATGCTCCTCTTCGAGCGCGAGCAGCTGCACGAGCCCGTACTCGGGGACCTCGTGCTCGATCAGGCGCAGGATGAGATCGGTCGCCGAGACGGCGGGCTGCACGCCGAGCAGCTTGAAATGATCGAGGTTGCGGGGATTGTTGACGCGGGCGACGATCCGCTCGCAGCCGTACTTCTCCTTGGCCACCTGGCAGATGAGGATGTTGTCCTCGTCGTCACCGGTGACGGCGATGACGAGATCGGCGCGCTGGATGCCGGCCCGCTCCAGGACCCACATCTCGGTGGCGTCGCCGTACTGGACGGCGTGCTCGAGCTCCTCCTCGACGATCCGATAGCGGCGATGGTCGGATTCGATGAGGGTGACCTCCCGGTCCTTGGCGATCAGCTCCCGCGCCAGGTTCCACCCGACCTTGCCCGCCCCGGCGATGATCACATACATCTGCGGTCCGCTCCTCTCACGACCCGAGGACGACGCGCTCGGCCTGGTCGATCGCGTGCTGGGTGGGGCAGATGGTGTGCAGCCCCTGCTCGGCGTACCATGCCGCCCGCGCGGGATCGGCGACCCGCACGACGACGCGCGGCACCTTGAAACGACGCTGGGCGAGCTGGCCGATGACGAGGTTGGTGTTGTCGCCGCTCGTCGCCGCCATGAACACGTCGGCGTCCTCGATCCCGGCTTCGATCAGCCCGTCGACCTCGAGCGCGGCGCCGACCGTGAACCGGCCGCCGGCGTCCTCCCAGGTCGTCGACTGATCCTTGTCGAGGCGCTCGTGCGACAGCGGATCGCTGTCGAGCACCGAGACGCTGTTCCCGGCCTCCAGCGCGCGCTTGGCGATAGCCGAGCCAACCCGCCCGGCTCCGACGATGACGATGAACATGTGTCGGCACTCTATTGGTTCTGGGCTGAGTGGTACCCCGTCGAGCCCGTCATCCCGCCTCTGAGGCGAGCGGCTCGGCACCGGCGCCGCGACCGTCGATCGACGCCGCCGGCGGCGGGGTCAGTGCCGCGGCCACGATCACGAAGGCAAAGGCCAGCACCCTGACCACGAGCCCGATCCGACTGGAGGGCAGCGGCTCGGCGAACACGATCGGCCCGGCCGCGATCGTCGTCAGATTGGCCGCCGCGCTCGTCAGGGCGATCATCGGGACCGCGTCGCCGAGCTGGAGGCTGCGGGCCGAGATGAGCAAGCCGACGAGCGACGCGATCAGGATCACGAAGGCGAGCGGATGTATCGCCACCCCCCACCCCAGATTGCCGAGATGCGAGCTCAGGGCCTTGATCGAGGTGTCCGAGGTCGCCCACAGCAGTCCGGCGGAGACCGCCAGCCACGCGGGACGCCGGGGCCGGACGGCCAGCACGAGCCCGCCCACGCCGGTCACCGCCAGGAAGATCGCGAGCGTCGAAGGGACGTAGCGCGAGTGCGCGCTGACGCCGTCGCCACTGAGCGTCGCCGCCAGGAAGGCCAGTCCCGCGGCGGTCAGCCCGACGCAGATGAGCTCGCGACGCGAGACCGCGATGGCGAACCAGCGGTCGGCGACGAAGATGAGCAGGACGAGCCCGCCGGCGATCGTCGACTGCACGAGCGAGATCGGCGCCAGCGCCAGCGCGCCGACATGCAGGAACCACGAGCCGAGCGCGATCGCGATCCCGGCGAGTACAGCGGCGAGCGAAAGAGCGCCACCGTCGAGTTCCAGGGGCGGCGCAGATCGACCTCGGGCGCGTCCCGCGCGCCGCGGAACTTGTACAGGAACCCCGCCACCGACCCGACCGCGGTCAGCAGCGCCAGCACCAGCCCCAGATCGACGGAACCAGACATCAGCCTCAGCGAGCGTAGCGAGCGTCCCGGGCCTCCGGGGCGCCGCCGGGAGAGCGCGTGCGTCGCCCGCGGAGATCCAGCGGGGCGACGCGCGCGTGCTCGCCGGCGGGAGCTACTTGATGAGCGGGATGATCAGCAGCGCCACGATGTTGGCGACCTTGATCATCGGGTTGATGGCCGGGCCGGCGGTGTCCTTGAACGGGTCGCCGACGGTGTCGCCGGTGATCGCGGCGGCGTGGGCCTCGGAGCCCTTGCCGCCGTAGGCGCCGTCCTCGATCAGCTTCTTGGCGTTGTCCCAGGCGCCGCCGCCGGCGGTCATCGAGATGGCGGCGAACACGCCGACGACGATGACGCCGATCGGCAGGCCACCGAGGGCCTGCACGCTGATCACGCCGACGACGACCGTGAAGACGATCGGGATCAGCGCCGGGATGATCATCTCGCGCTGGGCGGCCGCGGTGACGAGCGCGACGCAGGTGCCGTACTCCGGCTGCTCGGTGCCCTCCATGATGCCCGGCTTCTCCCGGAACTGCCGGCGGACCTCCTCGACGACCGCGCCGCCGGCCCGTCCGACGGCCTCCATAGAGAGCGACATGAACCAGGTAGCCGTCATGCCGCCGATCAGCGGCCCGATGAGCCCGGCGGATTGCCGATCTCGAAGCTGGAGCTGATGCCGTTGGCGTCAGCTCACGCCCGAAGGCGTTGAACAGCACGAGCGCGGCGAGCGCCGCCGAGGCGGTGGCGCAACCCTGGGTGACCGCCTTGGTCGAGTTGCCGACCGCGTCGAGCTGTCGGTGACTCGCGTGCTCCTCCGGGAGGTCGGCCATCTAGGCCATGCCGCCGGCGTTGTAGATGACCGGCCCGAACGCGTCGAGGGCGACGATCAGCCGCACAGCGAGAGCTGCGACATGACGGCGGCGCCGATGCCGTAGATGCCCTCGCCGACTTCCCGGCGCCGAAGATGCCGAGCGCGATGTCGTCGCCGGAGCCGCGGTCGCCTGATAGCCGGAGGCGAGCCCTGGATGATGTTCGTGGCGTCACCGGTCTCCGAGGCCGGGCGGTGTTCTTGACCGGCGAGAAGCGGGTGGAGGTGTGAAGTCGGTGATGAAGAACAGCGGCGCGGTGACCCCGAGGCCGATCAGCGAGCAAGAATAGGACCGCCACCAGTGCGGACCGGCGGCCGCGCCCTTGATGGTGATGCCGTTCATCAGCCAGCGGGTGACCGGGATGAAGATGAGCGCGGCGAGCACGCCCGAGACGCCGAGTCCCTGATAGAGCGCGCGCTCGACGTTGCCGGACTTCGACTTCACGAGGCCAACGTGCCGATGATCGAGGCGATGATCGAGACGCCGCCGAGGACGAGCGGATACAGCGCGACGGCCGTCGACTGGTGGAAGGTCAGGACCCCGAGCAGCATGACCGCGACCGCGGTCACCGCGTATGTCTCGAACAGGTCCGCCGCCATGCCGGCGCAGTCGCCGACGTTGTCGCCGACGTTGTCGGCGATCACCGCGGGGTTGCGCGGATCGTCCTCAGGAATGCCGGCCTCGATCTTGCCGACGAGATCGGCGCCGACGTCGGCGCCCTTGGTGAAGATGCCGCCGCCGAGCCGGGCGAAGACCGAGATGAGCGAGCCGCCGAAGCCGAGCCCGATGAGGGCGTCGACCGCGTTGCGCTGGCTCTCGCCGGCGATCGCGGTCAGCACCCCGTAGTAGCCGGAGACGCCGATCAGGGCGAGGCCGACGACGAGCATGCCGGTGACCGCGCCGCCACGGAACGCGACATCCAGCGCCTTGGAGACGCCGCTGCGGGCCGCTTCGGCCACCCGCGCGTTGGCGCGCACCGAGACATTCATGCCGATATATCCGGCCGAGGCCGAGAGCAGGCCGCCGATCAGGAAGCCGATCGCCACCCGGATGTTCTGGAGCGGGATCAGGACGATGAACAGCACGACGCCCACCCCGCCGATCACCGTGTACTGGCGGTTGAGATAGGCCGACGCGCCCTCCTGGACCGCCGCCGAGATGGCCCGCATGCGCTCGTTGCCCGGCGACAGCGCGAGCAGTGAGCGTGACGTGACACCCCCGTAGACAATGGCGGCGGCGGCGCACACCAGGCGCCGAGACCACGACGCCGTGATCGTCAGAAAGCTAGTCAAGAAAAAGTCCTCCGCAGAAACTCTTGGTTTGAGGCGCGCGCAAGCGCGATCACGACGGCGAAAGGGCCGCCGCGTGCTTCTGCGGAGGCCCTGATGGCAAGCCGGCGCAGTCTACCGCGCACGGCGGCGTGACGTCGTCATCGCGCCGCCGTTATCGCAGCCGGTTACTGCCCGGGCACCCAGAGGCGCCCGCTGCGCTGCGCCGGTCCCGGCTCACCCGGTTTGACGGGCTCACCGGCCTCGGACGGAGCGCTCGGGTCGCCGGCGCCGGCCGGCACCGGCGGCGGCGAGGCCGGCGGCGAGGCCGGCGAGGGCGGGGTCACGCCTGGCCCGCCGGCGGCGGTGGAATCCGCGCCGGTCGCCCCGGTCGTCGCACCGCCGAGGCGCACGAAGGCGAGCTGTAGCTGGGAGAGCGCGTCCCGGATCGGGCCGGCCTGCTCGGGGGCGATCTGCTCGACGAGCGGCGTCAGGGCGCGGACGCCCTCGATCGCAATCCGCACCTGCTCGACGTCACGCTCGTCCTCGGTCCCGGGCGACAGCCCGGTCCGTCGCATCCCGAAGTTGATCAACGAGACGACCTGCTCGAGCACGATCTGCTCGACGCGGATCCGCTTGATCTCGGCCTCGTAGGCGGCGCGGAGCTCCTCTTCGGAAGCCGGCTGGTCGGCGCTCATGTCGTGCGTCTCCCCCTTGGATGGACGGTGTCGGTCAT
>CAWKFP010000008.1:0-817531 GCA_963849085.1 uncultured Solirubrobacteraceae bacterium
GGACAGACGTCTTCGTCGATGTCGGGATGCAAGACGATCGCAGGATGCTTGTCCTTCAGCGCCGCGCGAAGCGGGTGGTTCTGGTTGCGCTGAAGGAAGGGGACAAGCTCCCGCACGACGCGCCCTGTGACGTGCACCCGGCCGGATTCGGCTAGCAGGGTCTCCCACCACTCGTCGTTCAGCCAGGTCAGGTTCGTGTCGATGAACAGCGCGTGGTCGCTGTGCTTTGGCAGATGCTCGATCAGGCTCTTCACATCGGTCGGGAGCCGAGGGATGTGCCGGAAGCTGAGACGCGGGATGAACGTCGGGTCATCGAACTTCTCTCGGGGGTGTCAATGGCCATCGGTTTCTCCCCACTGGTGGCCACTTAATTCCCCACTGGTGGCCATCGTTTCTCCCCGCTGGTGGCCATCAGATCTCCCCGTCCGTGGCCATCGTTTCTCCCCAGCAGGGGTGTGGTCGGGCTTTAGGTCAGCGGCTTGACCCCCTTGCCGGCGGTCGCTTGGGCGAGCCGGTAGCTGTCTTGGCCGTCGGTGATCAGGACGTGGGCGTGATGCAGGAGCCGGTCGACGGTCGCGGTCGCCATGGTCTTGGGCATGAGCTCATCGAACCCGGAGGGGTGGATGTTGGAGCTGATCGCGATCGAGCGTTTCTCGTAGGCGGCGTCGACGACGCGAAACAGCGCGTCGGCGGCGTCTGGGGACACGGGCAGGAGCCCAACGTCGTCGATCAGGATGAGGTCAGAGCGGATCAGCTTGGTGATCGCCTTGTTGATGCTGTCGTCGGCGCGGTGGCGGCGAAACAGGGCGGCGAGGGAGTCCAAGGTGTGCCAGGAGACGGTGCGGCCTTGGTCGATCGCGAGGTGCCCGAGCGCTTCGATGAAATGGCTCTTGCCGCTTCCGGATGGGCCGCACACCACCAGGACTTCGGCGCGGTCGACCCATTCCAGGGTCCGCAGCGCGTTCTGGGTCGGGGGCGGGATCACCGAAGCGCCCGGCTCCCAGGCGTCAAAGGTCTTGCCGGCCGGCAGCCCGGACGCGCGGCGGCGCATCGAGATCGTCGCGTGGTCGCGGCCGGCGGCCTCCTCGGCGAGCAGGACCCGCAGAACCTCGGCGGGCTCCCAGCGCTGGCTGGTCGCGGTCGCGATCACCTCCGGCGCCGCCCGGCGCACGTAGGGCATCCGCAGCCGGCGCAGGAGTCGGTCAAGCTCTGAGGGCAGTGGCGCAGGGGTGGGCGGCTTGACAGTCATCGCCCGAATCGCTCCCAGCTGCGGGTCGAGGCCTGCAACGAGCGCGCTTCTGCAGCCCGCTGGGGGAGCGCGATCACCGTCGCGGTCTGCTGGTGGGCCAGGACGCTGGCCAGGTCCCCGTCGGCAAACCGGCCATAGACCGCGCAGCGGGCCAGCGCGTCGTTGACCGGGGCGCTGCCGTGGAGCTTGGCCAGGTCGATCGCCTCGGCCATCTTGCGACGGATCCGCTGCGCTCCCTCCGCCGCGGCCCGTTTGAGCCATCGCTCGGCGCCCTCGCCGATCGCTAGGAACTCCCGCTCCTCGCGGTTGCGGGCACGGGGCCTGCGCTCCAAGGCGCCCGCTGGCCGCGGCGGATAGTGCCCGTCGTCGATGCTCGGCCGGCCCGGTGTGGTCAGCTGATGGCGGGCGACCTCCCGTGGCCCCTGCAGCTCATCGATGTGCACGACCACGAGCTGCTCGCCCTCGACCCGCACCCAGACGCGCTCGCCGATCAGCGCGTGCGGGACCGAGTAGATCGCATCCCCCACGCTCACGGTCGCCTGGCGGTCGACCTTGCGGGTCTGCCCGAAACACAGCGTGTGCGGCAACCGCGGCAGCCGATGCAGATGCTCATGCTCCTGGGCAAGCAAGGTCAACGGCGGCTGACGAGTCGCGCGGTGCTGGCGAGTGTTGACATCCGCCATGAACGACTGGCACGCCACCTCCAACGCCTGCCAGTCTGAATACTGCTCGCGGAGGTTGTGATCGGTCGGGACCAGATCCGCCTTGGCGATCTTCACCGTCGCTTCTGAGCCGCCCTTGCTCTGCGGGTCGGCCGGCTCGCACGTCTGGATCGACACGCCGTAATAGCGGGAGACCTCCACGATCGTCGCGTTGCGGACCGCGATCCCGCACACGTGCTCGACCGTCACCGTCTTCTCGTTATCCGTCAGAGCGTAGGTCGGCACGCCGCCCAGGACCCGCAGCGTTCGATCCAGGCCGATCACCACGCTCGCCAAGGTCTTATCGCGCAACGGCACCACCACCCGAAATCGCGACCAGGCCAGCCACGCGCAGAACAACACCGCTCGCGTCCCGGCGACCTCGGGCCCGTCGCCGTAATCGAACTGCAGCCACAACCCTGGCTGCGGGATCCACGGCCGCGTGCGGCGTCCGTGCCGGTTGCGCCACCGGCGCTTGGCCTCAGCGACCGCGCGGCGCGTCGTGCGATAGGACCCCTCATACCCCATCGCGACCAGCACCCCATGCACGACATCGGCCCGCACCAACGCACGGGAACGATCGACCAACTCCTCGATCTTCGCCGCGAACGGGTCGACCAACGGCCGCTGACGCGCCCGCGCCGGCAGCCCACCACCCGCCGCCTCCCGCGCCGCGACCAACCTCGCGACCGTCTTGTGATCACAACCCGCCAGCGCCGCCGCTGCCCGCAGCGACCCCGTCGCGTCATACGCCTCAAGAATCTCCATCGCTTCCTCCGGTTTCTTCACGGCCGGTCTCCTCAGATCACGCGTCGACGACAACACGCACCCGAGTACCGACGCCTCAGGACAGAACCGTGGGGAGAAACCGTGGCCACCCATGGGGAGAAACCGTGGCCACCAACGGGGAGATTCAGTGGCCGCCTATGGGGAGCTTTCCATGGCCACCGTCACGGGGGATCGGAAGCGAGAGCGGCTTGTTCGTGTGGTCCCGCTCAAGGAGCCGACCGACCGCCGTTAGCTTGTAGTTCGTCATCCCCGTCCGATTCTAGGATGCCCGCCAGCCCCCAAACCTAGTGAAGGCGGCGGGCGCCAGCGCCCATAGCCGAGCGGGGTACACCCGGCCAGCGCGCGGCGCGATTGAGGGTCGCCGAACCAGGTCTGGCGTCCTCCGCGGCTGCTTTCCATCACAACAAACAACTTCAGGGCCACGAGAGTCGCTCGACAGCCTAGTTTGGACAACGGCAGCGGCACAACCGCGACTGCTGCAAGGGTGGAGCACGCGCCCGACCGGCGGCGCGCTGGCGACTCCTTTCGGCATCCGAGGGTAGTCGGCGCTCGTGATCGCTTGGCCGACTTTGGGCCGGTAAAGACGTCGGCGACCAAGTCGTGGCGTCACCGGGGCAGATGTTCGGCCCGTCAGCCGAAGCGAACTGACCTCAGGATTCTCGTATCAGCGGGTCGCCCGCCCCGGCGAGGCACGCCCCGCAGTCCGACGTCCAATAGGTCCCGCCGCCGATGTACTTGCCGTGCAGTCCGAACTCCTCGGCCGCCTGGTAGGCCTCCGGTCTGGAGAGGAACGGACCAAGCCACTCCGTCCGCACCTCCCGGCCCGACGGGATGTAGCGGACCTCGTCACGCCCGGCCTTCTCGGTACGCCATTTGGTTGTCGTGCCGGAGGGATCGCAACGTCGACACGCGTTGATGTGAATCGTGGCCGAGTAGACGCCGAAGTCATCGCTCCGAAGAATCTTCCGGTCCCAATAGACGTGGACGGCGACCCAGTAGCGGATCAGTTCCATCCCTTCCTTCAGAAGGTCCTGCTCGGCACGGCTGCGCTGCCGCGCCACGGCGGCCTCAAGCGCGACGACGTCGTCGCGGACGCGCAGACCGACGCCGACCGGTTCGCGGGCCGTAAAACGATTCGGCAGGAGAAATGCCAGGCCGATGATCAGCAACATACCACCTCCGACGTAGTACGCCAGTGCGGACGGATGGTGCGCCTCGTGGCTGTGAACAAAGCCGATAAAGCCGATGATGAGGCCGGCGCTCGCAACGATGACGCCCACCGCTGCGAGTGCTGCCATCTTGCGGCGCTTGCCCCGAACGAGCTTCTCGGCTCGCTCTCCTGAGGCCCTCAACTCGTTGGCCGCCGCCTCGAGTGCCAGCTGGGCGCGATCCTTCTGGACTTCTCCAGCGGCGGAGCCGCTCTTGTGGTTTCGCCACAGCAGCAGGAGGCCACCAAGGACGAGCACAGCAGCGATCCCATATTGCAGGCCTTCCGCAGAATGTGCGTGCTGGCCAGAACTACTCGTCGAAAGGTCTCCGGCAAAACCAAAGAGTGCGCCGAAGAGCACGAGAACCGCGGCGACGATATCTGTCAGTCGGGAGCGAATCTTTGACATTCATTCACACTCGAAGATTTGGGATCACGACGGGTACTAGCAGTTTGCCTGCCCGACCGGCGCGAATTACGCCGCGCGATCCCAGTCCCGGGTCCCCGATGGCTGAGACCAGGTGACGGCACGTGTGGAGACTAGCTTCTCGCATGCGGCGGCAAGAGGTTCACGCAGCCGCGCGACCTAAGAGTAACACGAGAGCAACAACTCTGGGGGTGACCCGGCGAGACATCGCCAGCATTGCGGCTGGGGGCCGGAGCTCCCACCTTGTGGGTATCGACCCCTCTGCGTCTGCGCATCAACATCGGCGAGGGGATCCATCGAGCATGCGCCGCAGTCCATCGGCGATGTCCGCTGCGGGGAACGGCTCAAGCACGAGCATCTGCCGTCGCGCGAAGGCCAGCAGATCCCGGGTCAGAGCTGCCGAGTGCTAGGCGGAGCTGCGAACCTCGGTCAGCGGGCGCTGCAGCGGATCATCGCTATCAAGCGCTGACGGTGATCCTTGGCTTCAACGAAGTGTTTCCGCCGGCGACGGCGGGGAGATGATCCGCGCCGCGATGGCGTTGACACCCAAGCCGCGGCTGATCTACGTGTCAGCTCACGGCGACGGGTCGCTCCGAGATGAAGGGATGCCCGCCGGCGACGGCTTTCTCGCCAAGCCGTTCACCAGGCCCCAGCTCCGCGCGGTCCTCGAAGCGGCGTTCACCACGCGCCCGCGCCCGCGCGACGCGCTGCGATCCCAGGTCCGCAAATCTGGCGATCACCGATGACGCTCGAGGTCGGAGAGGGTGCGATCCCGGCGACCGTCTCACCACGATCCACTCGGCAGCGGACCGCGACATCGAGCATGACTTGGGCCCGAGCGGGTGGAGACGAGGCCTGTCGCGCCACCCGCACCACGAGCGCTGGGACGCAGACGGCTACCCTGGCGGTCTTGCGGGGACGCGAGTCCGCTCGTCAAACGCGTCGTGGCCGGCGGCGACGTCCTCACGACACTCGATGACGACCGCGACCGGGGAGCAGCGCTCTGCGCCGGACTTTGCCCGCTACGTTGTCAGTAGCTGGCTTCGTCGGTCAGCCGGTGTGCTGTTCGCGCCGGTCAGCTGGCGTTCATCGGGACGGTCTGCAGCCGTCTGGCAGTCGCCAGATAGTCGGCGATCAGCGCGTCGAGCTCACTCTTGGTTTCCAGCTCGCGTTCGATGAGATACGCGCGTCCGGGGGAGCGTGCTGGGCGGTCGAATAGGCGTACGATGCCGCCCACCCTCTGCCCGTAGATGATGCGTTCTCCGGCGGGGATGGTGTAGCGCGCGAGCTCGGTGCGCGGCCCGACCTGCGGCGTCTTGCGCTGCGGCGTGGCCGATGAGGAGTCGGCCGGGGCAGCCGGGCCGGGCTCCTGGGTGTGCGTCCAGGTGGCGGTGCTGCCGTAGCCGGTCAGCTCGTCGTCGCGGACGCGGGTGGCGTCGTCGGGGTCGGTGGCGATGGCGTCGGCGATCTGTTTGCGTTCGATGCGGCGCTCGATTCGGCTGCTGGGCTGCGCGCGTTGGAGGCGCTCGATCTCCAGGCTGGCCGCCTGGCGGGTGACGGGGTATTGAAACGTCTGGCCGGCGCGGTCGGCGAGGACCTTGAGGTAGGCCAGCTGGCGGCGGGTGGGGCGTGTGGGGGCGTGTCGGGGGTGTGTGTGGTGGGGTGTGGGCATGCCCGATCCCCAGCCCGCCGTTGTGTGGGCTGTCACCGCGATTGGTAATCACTCTGGCCAGACGCGAGGCCTCGGCCGAGCGGGCCTCCAATCGCTTGACTGATCCGCACGGCGGCGGGCAGGGTGTGAGGGGTGCCTGCGCCCCACCCCGTAGACCATCCAGCCGATCGTGCGGCCCTCGCTGTCGGATGCTCTATGGCGTGTCGAGGAGCCGGAGGCCGACGCCCCAGACGTTGATGACCAGCGGGTGCGTGGGGTTGGCCAGCTTGCGGCGTAGCCGGGAGGCGTGGCTGTCGAGCGTGCGGCTGCGTCCCGGGGTGCGGTAGCTCCAGACGTCGGCCATCAGTTCCTGGCGGGTGAACACCCGTGAGGGCTCGCGAGCGAGGGTGTGCAGCAGCCGGTACTCGGTCGCTGAGAGCTCGACGGTGCGGTCATCGATGGTCACCGTGCGGTGATGGGGGTCCAGGCGCAGCGGTCCGGCGCTCAGGATCGGCTGGGGCTGGCGCGGGGCGGTGCGGCGCAGCACCGCGGCGATCCGGGCGCGCAGCTCGGGATAGGAAAAAGGTTTGGCGATGACGTCGTCAGCGCCGCGCTCGAGCAGTCGCACCCGATCGATCGCCCCCGCCCGGGCGGTGAGCACGATGACGGGGGTGTCGCTGGCGGTCGCGCAGATGACGGGGTCGCTGGCGCGGATCCAGTCGATCAGTCCGAGGGTGTGGCCGTTGACGTCGGCGATGATCAGATCGACACCTGTGGCTTGGAGCTGGTCGACGGCGGTGTCGCGGTCAGCGACCGCGGTGGTCTGGTAGCCGTCGGCGGTCAGGTTGTCGGCCAGGAACGCGCGGGTGGCGTCGTGCTCGTCAGCGAGCAGAATCCGCATAGTGGCTCTGCACGGGGGCTGAGGAGTGGTCATCGGTCGTTCTCCGATCAGTGGCGCCCCGGAGCCGGCTGGCTGGGGGCTGGGTCCCCGGGGTCACTGGCGGCCCGTCAGGGCTGCCATCCTGCCCAGGGGCCCATCCCCCACCCCGGCACCCTGGGCCGCCCACGGCGTGCGAACATGCGTTCGTATGACGTCGGATGGGAGTCCGGTCACTCGCCTGCAGCGTGCGCTGGCCAATCCGCGGGCCAGCGCGGCGCAGATCCGCGCGATCGCCGCCGAACTGCCGACCGTCGGGCTGGAGGACGCGCTGGCGATCCTGCTCGCGCTGCTTGACCGCGAACCGCAGACCTTTCCCCGCGCCGCGGCGCGGTGGGGCGCCCGGTTCACTGTCGAACGCCGCGTGTCGCTCGCCGACGCGCAGCTGACCTTGGCGGCGTTGGGGGTGCTGCCGGGTCCGGGCGCCCGCGCGGGCGTCGAGGCGCTGATCGAGCTCTCAGGCCGCTACGGACTGCGGCGTGTCGATGACCTCCTCACCGCCTGGCTGCGTGCCCGTGGGCTCGGCGAGTAACGCTGCTTCGATCCGGGTGGCGAGCCGGCCGGTCAGCGCCGCGGTGTGTTCGAGCACGTCCAGACTGGCGCTTTCTGCCCAGCTGGCCAGGTAGGGGATGCTGTTGGCGCTGGAGTCCAGCCCGACCGTCTGACCGCAACACCATGCGACCGATTCGGCGATCAGCTCGCCTTGCGCGTAGTCCAGTGCCGGGACGTCGGGATCCTCGGCCACGAGGGCATGGGCGAGCTCGTGAAACCTCGGATATTGCGTTTGATGCGAGGGTCGGTTCTCGCATTGTGCGGGCGCCGTGGTCGCACGGCGAGCGCTGGCTAGGTCGGCCTGGTGGCTGGTTTGCGGGGGTTGTTGGCGTGTTCTGGGCTGGTTGCATCAGATGCAGGGTTCCTGCAGTGGTTGCTCGTGGGCGTTCGGTCAGGTTTTGGTCTCGGCGGTGGGTGGTGTGAGGGCGTCCTCGACGCGTCGTGCGAGGGTGTCGATGAGTTGGGCGAACTCGGTGACGGCTTGCAGTGCGCCGGTCTCGCCCCAGCCGGCGACATAGGGCACGGTCTCGCCGGAGGTGTCCAGTCCGACGGCGCCGAGCACGATCAGGGTCGTGGTTTTATGCCGTGGGTGGAGCGTGTCGAACTGTGTCCGCGGGCGGGTTTCCCGGCTTTGCTGGGGACGGCTTTCTGGGCGTGTTACCGACGTGACCGGGTGTTGGTGGGGATGCCGCCGTCGAGCCGGAAGCGAAGGCCCGGAGGGCCGAGCTGGAGGGTCGTCGGCGGGCGCGCCGCGGGCGACCCCCCTTCCTTGTCCGCGGCGGACCGTAGGGTCGGTGGGGTGAGCGGCTTCCGCCCCTCGGTGGCGGTGGCGCCGTCTTCGTCTGCCCGCTTGTCGGCGCTGCGGGTGGTTCTGCCTGGTGGCCTGGCGTACTGGACGGTCGTCGACGAGCGGTACGAGCTGGTCGAGGCGGCGGATGCGTTCCTGCGTGATCTGCGGTTCGGCGCCGATCGGACGGAATCGACGACGCGTCTCTACGCCAGCGAGCTGGCGCTGTTCCTGGACTGGGCGAGCTCGTCGGGGCGCGACCTCGCGCGGGCGGGACGCGAGCTGTCGCGGTTCGTGCTGGTGTTGCGAACGACGCCGGTGACGCGGCGTGGGCGTGGCTACGGACAGGTGCGCAGCCCCGGGCGGATCAACCATGTCCTGTCGGTGATCCGCGAGTTCTATAAGCACGCGGTCGCGCACCGGCAGGTGAGCGCGAGCGTGATCGCCGCGCTCTATGAGGTCGGTGATGATCGGTTTCTGCCGGCGGAGCTGCGCGCCGAGGACGGGGCGCTGCGCTACCGCGTTAGGCCGCGCCACCAGCTCCGGGCCGGCGCGGCGGGCCAGGTGCAGGCGTGTGAGCTTTCGGAGTGGGAGGCGCTGCTGCGCGCCGCCGGCTGCTGGCGCGACCGGTTCTTGTTGGTGTTGTTGTGGTTCTCGGGCCTGCGGATCGGTGAGGCGCTGGGGCTGCGGCGCTCGGACATGCACTTGATGGGGTCAGCGACCGAGCTCGGCTGTCGGGTGGCGGGCGCGCATCTGCATGTCGTGCCGCGCGAGAACGTCAACGGCGCGCGGGCGAAGGGCCGGCGCGAGCGGGTGGTGCCGCTGGCGCATTACGTGGTGGCCTACTACGACCTGTATTTGGATGAGCGCGAGCGCTGCCGGCCGGCGGCCGAGTGCGACTTCGTGTTCGTGAACCTGTTCGCTGAGCCGCTGGGCGCGCCGATGCGCTACGGCCGGGTGGCCGACCTGTTCGGGTCGCTTTCGCGCCGGGCGGGCCTGGCCCGCGCGGTGACGCCGCACATGCTGCGCCACGCAGCGGGGTCGGCGCTGACCGCCGCGGGCGGGCTGGATGTCGCGCAGGCGATCCTCGGGCACGCGAGCATCACAAGCACCCAGATCTATGTGCACGCCAGCAGCGAGCGCCAGCGCGACGCGGTTGAGCGCCTGGCCCGAGCTCACGGGCGGTCTCGTCCGGCGGGAGCGGTTCGGTGAGCGCGGTCACGCTTGCCGTGGTCCCGGCGCTGGATGATGATTACGCCGGTCGGTTGGGCGAGCTGGTTGATGTGCCGGCGCTGATCGCGCGCGGCTGGGACCCCGCGCGGCGGCGGTTCGTGCCGGCGCCCAGCGACCCGCTGTTCGGGTATTTGCGCTGCCCGGTCCGCGGCTGCCTGAACGTGACCGAGCACACCGCGACGGCGCTGTGCAGCCGCTGTCAGCACCGCTTCGGCCGGTGGTCGCACACGCACCCCGACGGGGCGCTGAACGCATTCCTGGGGGAGGTGACGCAGGTGCGCTCAGAGAACGTCGAGCGGTTGTGCGCGGTGTGCCGGACGCCGGGGCATGAGCGGCCCGCGGCCGCGCACGGGCTGTGTTACAGCTGCGTGCGCCAGGCCGCAAATCGCGGGCAGAGCGTCGAGGCGTACATCGCCGGTGACGAGCGGTGGCCGGCGCCGCGGCCGCGGGAGACGTTCGGGATGTGCCGGATGGCGTGCGACGCGCTCGCGGCCGGCGGCGACGGGCTGTGCGGCGAGCACCTGCGCCATTGGCAACACGCCGGCCGCCCCGCGGGCCCGGAGTTTGAGGCGTGGCGCGAGCAGCGCGGCGAACCGCTCCCACCCGGTCGGTTCGTCGATTTCAGCGAGCTGCCAGAGGTGGTGCAGACCGAGTTGCTGATCGGGCTGTCGGTCGCGATCGACGGTCACCGCCGCACGCGAGTCACCGACCTGCGGCGCGTCGTTGCGCTGATCGGCGAGCGCGACGTCGCATCGATCGCCGAGCTCGACGTGACCGGGGTGCGCACGCCCGGGATGCGGCTGTTCGTGACCTGGGCGCAGGACCGGTTGCGCCTCGCGTTCGCCGATCCCGATCTGGAGTGGCGCAAGGACGTGTGGGACATGCGCGTGTTCGGCAAGCCTCAGGCCTACATGGTCGACTTCACCGCGATTAGCCAGACCTGGTTGCGTGAGCTGGCCAAGCAGTGGTCACGGGAGCGCGCGCCGCTGGTGCACGCCAGCTCAACCCAGCGGGCGGTCGTCTCGATCGCTGAGCTGTCGCGGTCGCTGCGCCGCCGCGAGGACCGCGGCGATCATCCCGGCGCGCTGGCGCGATCCGACATTTCGCTGTTCTTGGCGCGGATCGGCCGGGCGCACGCCGCCGAGCGGATCAGCACACACCGACGGGCTGTGCTTGTCGGCGATGTCGCGTACTTCTTGCGCGGCGCGCGCGATCTCGGGCTGGGTGCTGAGGGCCGGCCGATGTTCGGGCTGCCGGCCGAGTTCTCCCTGACCCGCGACGATGTCCGCCGCACCGCGCGCCGACCGGCGCAGGCCGCCGCGCGGGCGTTGCCCGACGTGGTCGTCGCCCAGCTGCTCGACGAGCCCGCGCTCAGTCTGCTCGAGCAGATGCACGGCCAGACGACGCGCCGGGTGATCGAGCTGCTGGCCGACACCGGACGGCGACCGAACGAGATCTGCATCCTGACCGTCGACTGCCTGGACTACGACAGCGAGCACGACGACACCGGAGCTGAGCACAAGCTGGGGGTGCTCGTGCACGACATGCCGAAAGTCGCCCGGCAGGGGTGCCGGCTACCGATCGACCAAGCGACCGTCGAGCTGATCCTCGCCCAGAAGCGGATGGTCCGCGCCCGCTACCCCGACACCTCCGCCGCTCAGCTGCGGCTGTTCCCGCGGATGCTGCGCAACCCGCACGGGACGATCCCGATGACCCCAGCGCACATCAGCCGGATCATGCGCCGGTGGGTGACCGCGATCCCCGTCCTGCTGGACGTTGACGGGAGCGCGTTCCCACGCGAGGCGATCGTCGCCTACGCGTTTCGTCACAGCTACGCCCAGCGCCACGCCGACAACGGCACTCCGGTGGAGGTGCTGCGAGAGCTGATGGGGCACGCCAGCATGGTCACCACCCAGGGCTACTACCGGGTCCGTCACGAGCGCGCCCGGCGGGCGGTGCAGACGCTCGCGCCGCTGCAGATCGATCGCCACGGCCATCGCACCATGCCCGTCGTCCAAGAGCTGCTGGAGAGCGAGCGGCTCCGCCGTGAGGTCGGACAGATCGCGGTGCCGCTCGGCCTGTGCACCGAGCCGTCCAACGTCAAGGCCCGCGGCCAGGGGTGCGTCTACCGCTACCGGTGCGTCGGCTGTGAGCACTTCCGGACTGACCCGTCTAACCAGGCCGAGCTACGCGAATACCTGCACCAGCTGCTCACCGGCCGCGAGCGGCTCGCGACGACGGTCCCACAGCTGGCTGAATGGGCGCAGCGCGACGCGATGCCCAGCGAGGAGGAGATCTCCGCGTTGCGCGCGCTGATCCGTCGCAACGAGCAGATCCTCGACGAGCTCGAGCCGGGCGACCGCGCCGCGGTGCTGGAGGCGATCGCGACCACCCGGCGGCTGCGCGCCCAGCTGCGGGTCACGATCCCCGACCGCTACAAGGGGATCACCCGCCCACCGCGGCCGACCCTTCACCCCCGACCGGTGGCACCGACCGCATGAGTGGCCGGGGTGAGGCGATGGTCGCTCAGCGACGCCTGGACAGTCAGCTCAAGCATCAACGTGTGATCGCTGCGGTCGACGCGCACCTGGCCGCCGGGCGGGATCTCTCGGTGGCGGCGCTGGCTCGGCACGCTGGGGTGTCGCGCAAGTTCATCTACGCCCACCCCGACCTGCGAGCCCGGATCGAACAGCGCGCCGAGCAGGCGAACCAGGCCGGCACCGCCAGAGCGGTTGCGGACGGGAGCGTGACGATCGCGTCGCTGCGCGCCGACGCGGCCAATGCCAAAGCGCAGACCGGACGTCTGCGCGAGCAGGTGCGCGCCCTGGAGCAGCGGCTCTCGGCGCTGCTCGGCCAGCAGATCGCCGGTGAGCTCGACCCGGCCGGTTACGAGCCTCCAGACCAGCTGCGCGCCCAGTTGAAGACCGCCCAGGCGCGCGTATTCGAGCTCGAGGAAACGCTCGCCGACTCGCGAGAGGAACTCGAAGCGGTGCGTGAGATCAACCGGGAGCTGCTGGCCGGGCAGAACCGCTCTGGCCGGTGAGCGGCCCGGTTAGGCAGCGATCAGCCCGGCGTCGGTCTCTTCGTTCTCGGCGAGCAGCACGTCCTCGATGCGGCGGGCGACGTTGTCGATCGTCTCGGCGAACTCGGTGACCGCCTCCAGCGCTCCCTGCTCGCCCCAGCCTGACACATACGGAACCGTCTCACCGTCGACCGCCAAGCCCACCGCGGACGCCGCGACCAGAGTCACGGTGTCGACCATCACCTCAGACTGCGCCCGCGAATACTGCTCATAGTCGATCCCCAACGCGTGCGCGCACTCGTGGATCAGCGTGCGCAGCTGCGCGTTGGCCGGCACGTCGGCGTCGACGACGATCCGCTTGGCCTTCGGATCACACCAGCCACCCGCCGACCCCTCGATCACCTCAAAGGAGACGGAGTATCCGAGCGACTCCGCGAAGCGACGCAGCGGAGTGAGCAGGTGCGCGTGCGAGTCGCCGGTCAACAGCTCGTGCGGGGGCTCCAGCGCTACGGGCTCCGCGCCCGGGAGGATGTCGGTCTGCGACACGTCGAACACAAACGCGGTCTTGAAGAACACGCGCCGCTTGTCGGTCTCCTCGCCGGTCAGCGTGTCGCGCTTCTTGACCGTGACCGGCGCGAGGATCCGCAGCGCGGTCTCGCCCTGCCGGACGCTGCGCCCCAGTTTCAGCCAGGTTCGGAACCCGGCGACGTGGGTCAGAGCGACCCCGCGCCCATGGGCTTGTGCTGCCAACAGCATGCAGTTGCCGGCCGAATATGAGTGGAACATCGCACGGGTCTTGACCCAGCGAGCCCAGCCGTCAGAGCTGAGCAATTCCTGCGCGGCGTGCTGCAACCGCTCGCGGTCCTGACGACGACGCTCCGCACGCTCCTGCTCGGTCAACCGGCGTGAAGACTTGGGCATGATCGCCTCCTCGGCGTTCGGCCCGCCCGCTGCGGGCCTGTGCCGTCCCCAATGCAGCCCGCAGGGATGCGAAAATCGGGTGGCGCAGGTCCCGGGCGGGCGCGGAATCCAACTGTCGGCAAGGACCCGGCTGTCTTGTCTGGGTGCGACAATCTGCTCGTGCCCACTGTTCTCATCGAGCTGCCTGGCGGCGAGGGTGTCGTTCGCCGCAACGACGGCGAGATCGTGATCACCCAGGACGTCCGCGATGATCACGGTCAGCCACTGCGTGGCCGCGACGATTACCGGCCGGTCCGGACAAGACTCGATGACGTTCGCTCGATCGTTGCCGGCCGGCTGCCGCCCGGCGCGACCAGCGCCGAGATCCTTGACGATCGCGGCACGCGGGTCGCTGCCACGGTCGGCGGCGGCGTCTACGCGGCGATCCTCGAGCAGCCCAGCGACGGCCACCAGCCCGTCACATGTTGCCGCGATACGTCGGGAGCGCCCGTTCCGCGTCCACTTCCCGCCGATTGGACCCGCACCGAGGTCCTTGACGCTGAGCAGCCATGTCCCGCCTGCGGCGCCGTCGCCTACGACGAGGTCCTTCCCACCAATGATTCGCGCGGCGGCCGGGGCGGTCACGGCCACGACGGCCCGCTTGAACCCAACCGGATCGTCGTCTGCCGCCGCTGCGGCCACGAAGAGGGCGCGGGACGCTCGATTACTCGCTTCGGGTCCACCGACGATGAACCCGAGGACAAGGAGGCCGCGGCCAAGCGTCTGGCCCGTCAGCGCGCGCACGAGCGGGTCCAGAAGTGGCTGGTCGACACGCTCACCCTGCGCGGCGTCGCGTTCCCGATCTACTCCGCCGAGAACTGGCAGCTACAGATCGGCGACGGCTTCGGTAGCCGGGGCCGGCCGACCAGCGGGCCGTCCAAACCTAGGAGCGATCACGTCCGCCATCTCACGATCGATCACTTCGCATCCCCGGAGGCTGACCGCTTCACGGAGCATCCCCGCTTGAAGGTCATGACATCCGTCGACCCCGCACAGTTCGGGGACACCGCGCTCGAGCATGCCCGCTGGGTTCTCGCGATCTGGCAGCACGACAGCCACACACCCTGGCCCCAGGTCTCTGACGCCGCCCTGAAGGTATGGCTCGCCGCGCGCGATCGCGAACGACGCGCCGCCGTTCACACCAGCACCCAATCCGAGCAGTTGATCGCGATCGACGGCATACCTCGACCGTTCCTCACACTGACACCACCCAGCGGTCGTTGGATCGCTGTCCGCCGACACGACGACCTCACGATCACGATCGCCGGCCGCGATCTTGACCCAACGACCCTCACCCTCGAACCCATTCCCGACCCAGCAGCCCGTCTCCTTGGCCCAGAGCCCGAGGACGCGCCAGGCCAGCCAGCTTGAGGCTTCGCATCACCGCTCCGAGTCCCAGACAGCACCACACGGCGAGCACCACCGTCGAGCTACCCGTCACCCGCGAACTGCTCAACGAAGCCAGACACCCCGTCACCGTCCTGCTCGCCCTTCAAACACCTCGGTGACACCTGTCACCCACGCTTGACTGCGTCCGCTCAGGCGATCGCCCTTGACACGGGCTGAAAATGGCGGTGTCGACGATCACTTCGGCCTGGGATCGTGTGTATTGCTGGTAGTCGACGCCGAGGGCATGGATCGTCTCGTGCGTGAGGATCCGAAGCTGCGCGTTGGCGGGCTGGTGTGCGTCGACGACGATCCGGTGAGCCTTGTGATCGCACCACCCGGTGGTCGCGCCTGGGATGGTCTCGAAGGTGACGGTGAACCCGAGCGACTCGGTGAATGTCTGAAGCGGCCGGAGGAGATGCGCGTGTGAGTCGCCGGTGAGTGGCTCGCAGGGCGGTTCCAGTGGCGTTTGGTCGATGCCGTCGATCGGCGCGACCTGTGAGCGATCGAAGACTGAGACGCCCTTGAATAGGACGCGTGGCTTTTCGGGCGTGTCGGGCGTATCTGTCTCGCGGGGTTTGATCGGCATCGGCGCGATGATCCGGATCGCTTTCTCGCCCGTGCGAACGCAATAGCCGAGCTTGATCCAGGCGCGGAAGCCCGCGACGAAGGTCGCGTCCGGGCTCGAGAGCGCGACGAGGAGCTGGTTGTTGAGCGACAGCCGCCCGAGGCCGCCTTGGGCGCGGACGCGGACCCACCGCTGCCATCCGTCGCTGGTCAGCAGTTGCTCGGCGGCGTGCTTGAGTCGTTCGCGGTCCTGTTCGCGGCGTTCCTCGCGCTCGCTGTCTGAGAGCGGTTGGGGCGTGCGCATTGTCGGGTCCTTTCGCCGGGGCCCGCCGGGCGCGGGCCGTCGAGCGCCCCATCGCACGCCGTTAGGCGTGCCATCCTTGAGGGGGCGCCGGCCCGTGTCCGGCGAGAACCCGAGCCAGGCCCGGATCGAGCGGTTACGCAGCGGTGGCGGCGGGCTTGAGCGCGCGAATGATCGCCGCGCCGGCGTGCTCGTGCACGCGGTGGGTCTGCCGAAACTCGGCGTCCTGGAGCCCGGCGGCGGTGAGCGTGTCGCGGAACTGCTGCTCGGTCAGCGCACCGGCGATGCACCCGGTCCAGGCCTGCATGTCGGCCTTGGTCTGCTCGTCCATATCGGGGTCGGCGATCACGTCAGAGACGGCGAATCGTCCACCGGGGCGAAGCACCCGGGCGGCCTCGGCGAGCACCTTGGCCTTGTCGCCGGAGAGGTTGATCACGCAGTTGGAGATCACGACATCGACGCTTGAGTCCGGGAGCGGCAGCTCCTCGAGATAGCCCTTGACGAACTCGACGTTGTGCACCCCGGCCTCGGCGGCGTTGCGGCGGGCGAGGTCGAGCATCTCGTCGGTCATGTCGATCCCGATCGCCCGCCCGGTCGGTCCGACCCGTCGCGCGGAGATCAGCACGTCAGCGCCCGCGCCCGAACCGAGGTCAAGGACGACCTCACCCTCGTGCAGGTCAGCGACCGCGGTCGGTACCCCGCACCCCAGCGACGCGCTGACCGCAGCGGTCGCGTCCTGCTCGCCGGTCTCGGTATACAGCGACGCTCCGAACACGCCGGTCTCATCGGCCGGGCTGCAGCAGCCGCCGCCGGCCGCGGCGGTCAGCGCAGCGGCGGCGTACTTCTCGCGGACGATCTCGCGGACCTGCTCGACGGTCGCGGCAGACCCGGTCGACGACGTGGCGGCGCCAGCCGCGCACGCGCAGCCGGCGGCGTGGGTATCGCCGCAGCATGCTGCCTTCTCGGAGGGATCGCAGCAGGTCTGCTGCGCGGTCGGGGTGCAGCACTGGTTGGTCAGCTCAGCCATCCGGATAGCTCCTCCAGGGCGTCGGGGATCACGAAGTAATAGGCCCACAGGCCCTGTCGTTCAGAGCCGACGATCCCGGCATCGCGCAGCACCTTGAGATGGTGAGAGACCGTCGATTGAGAGAGCTCGAACAGCGGCACGAGCTCGCACACGCACACCTTCCCGGCATGCCTGCGCAGCACATCGACGAGCTGGATCCGGACCGGGTCGCCGAGCGCCTTGGCGACCGCGGCCATCCCGACCGCCTGTTCGCGCTGAACGTCGGGATACACGACCGGCTCACAGCACGGCGATCCTGGTTCGCGCTTGGTCTTCGGGGTGAGCTGCAGATCGACAGCCATCGATATACAAATATCGATTGAAGTGATGGTTGTCAATCTTTAGACTGTCGGTCGTGACCGGACCAGGACCGCTCGCTCGTCGGCTGCGCGCACCGATCGTCGCCGCGGTGCAGCTCGCCGCGATCGTGGTCTGGGCGACATCATGAGCACGGTCCTGTTCGTCTGTCGCCAGAACGCTGGCCGGTCGCAGATGAGCCAGGCCCTGTTTGCCCGCGCCGCCGGCGACCGCCATCACGCGCTGTCGGCCGGGACGACTCCCGCCGCGCACGTCCACCCCGGGGTCCTTGAGGTGATGAGCGAGATCGGGATCGACCTCTCTGACCGAACCCCGGCGCTGTTGACGCGCGAGCTGGCCGAACAGGCCGACCTGGTGATCACGATGGGCTGCGGCGATGAGTGCCCGTTCATCCCCGGCAAGCGCTATCTCGACTGGGATCTACCCGACCTCGCCGGACAGCCCGTCGATCAGGTCCGCGCGATCCGTGATGAGATCGATCACCGCGTTCAGGCGCTGATCGCCAACCTCGAATCCGGCGACTCCGCCTAACCCGTCCGGCGCGCGGGCGCACGCCCCCCAGGATTAACGCGAAGTCCCGCAGATAGCGGCATGTTCTGGTCCCGAGCGGTGGTCTGATTGCGTCTGATGCGAGATGGTTTCGGTTGATGCCAGCCCGCTCGTGGTCTGCCGGACTGCTTGACCCGATCGGCTTTGATGTCGACGATGAGCTTGCTCGTCTGTTTGGCGACGGTGTGCGGCCGTTGCATCTCGAGCAGGCGCTGTGTGACGCGATCCTCGCCGGGTGGGTTCGTCAGCAGCGCGCCCGGTTGCTGAGCGAGGCGACGATCGGTCCGCGGGAGCGCCTGGTCCGCCGACTGTTGGCGCACGCGGGGGTGTGGCCGTGGGAGTGGCGGGCCGAGCATCTTGAGGAGTGGATCGAGGACCTCGCGATCGGCCCGCCACGCCTGCACATCTCCACGCTGCGCGCCTACCAGATCGCGATCCGGCTGTTCTGCGAATACCTGCTCGATCGCCGCTACCCGTGGGTCGCGATCTGCACCAGCCGGCTCGAGGCGTTCCCGCAACAGATCGTCGATGAGCGCAACCTGATCGTGCACGTCGCGGAGTTCGAGGCCGACCCCGGCCGCCGCCCGCTCTCCCGCGAAGAACTCCAGGCGTTCTTTGATCACTGCGACGCGCAGGTCTCCGGCCGCCACGCGCTCAAACGCAAAGGATCACTCGCCGCGCTGCGCGACGCCGCCTTGTTTAAGACGACCTACGCGTGGGGACTGCGCCGCCAGGAAGCCGCGAAGCTCGACGTGGTCGACTTCGCGCGCAACCCGCAAGCGCCGGAGTTCAAGACCTACGGGTCGCTCAGCGTGCGCTACGGCAAGGCGATCGGGGGCGGCGCGCCGCGGCGGCGCAACGTGCTGACGGTGTTTGATTGGGCGGTCGAGGTGATCGAGCAATATCTGCAGGAGATCCGCCCGCTCTACGGCCGCAGCGAGCATCCCGCGTTGTGGCTGACCGAACGCGGCGGGCGCGTGAAATCCCCGTATGTGTCGGAGCGGTTCGCGACCTACCGCGACCAGATCGGCCTCCCCGCGAGCTGACCCCGCACGGGCTCAGACACAGCTACGTCACGCATCTGATTGAGGACGGGTTCGATCCATTGTTCGTGCAGATGCAGGTCGGGCACCGCCACGCGTCCACGACTGCGATCTACACCGCGGTCAACGGCGACTACAAGCAGCGCGCGCTGGCGGACGCGCTCGCCGCGCAGCTCGCGCCCGGTCACCGGTGATGGCCGGCGAGCTCGATTACGAATGGCGTCTGCGGCTTCGGCTCGCTGAACGGGGGATCTTTAACTCAAAGCCGCTCGTCGCGCTGCTCGCCGAGCGCGGCATCCATCTCTCTGACTCGCAGGTGTGGCGGATGGTGACCGGCAAGCCCGAGCGGTTGAATCTGCAGGTCCTGATCGTGCTCTGCGCGATCCTGGAGTGCACTCCCAACGATCTGATCGAACCGGTCAAACGCACCGGCGAGGCTCGCCTGGAGCGCCGCTCCGCCGCGCAGGCCGGCGCCGGGAAGATCGTCCCCAAGCGCGCGCGGATCCGGCCGGCGGACCGGTGACCACTCCGGACCGGTCGCCGCTGGTCCGTCGCTGTGATGAGTGCGAACGCGACGAGCCGATCTCGGTCCGGCGTCGCGACGGTCAGTCCGAGCTGTGTGACAAATGCGCGCGCAACCAGCCGGCGGTCTGTGCGATCTGCGGTGACTGGCGCCGCTGCTACAGCAACTACCAAGGACCGTCGGTCTGCCGACGCTGCGCACCAGACCCGACGCCGCGCTGCTCACACTGCGCACAGCACAAACGGATCGCGGCGATCACTGACCGCGGCGCGGTCTGCGTCGGGTGCGAGCGCTTCGCCGCTCGCGGGCACCCGCGCTGCCGGACCTGCCGTGTCGCCCGCCCACCGGCAGCGTGGGTTGACGGCGAACCGGTCTGCTCCCGGTGCGCCGGCCAACCAGCGATCGCACGCTGCCCAGGATGCCACCAGCCCAGGCAGGGCTGGCGAGGACGACGCTGCCCACGCTGCGAGCTCGCCCGGATCCTTTCAGAGCTGCGCGCCGGTGGAGATGCTGATGCCGTCGCGGCGCTCTCGCCGCTGATCCGCCAGCTCGAGCATCATCACAAGCCGGGGTCGGCGATCGCCTGGATCCAGCGCAGCCCGGCAGCACCCACGTTCTGCGCGATGCTCCGCGGAGAGCTCCCGATCACCCACGACACCCTCGATCAGCACGACGTCGGCCAGGCGACCGCCTACCTACGATCTTGGCTCGTCGCCCAGCACGTTCTCGCCCCGCGCGAGGAGCTCCTCATCCGCTATGAACGCTGGGCCCAACGCGCGCTGCAAGCACTCCCCGATCATCCCGACCGAGCACACGTCGCGGCCTATGCACGCTGGAAGATCGGGGCCGACTTCGCCCGCAAGCTGAGGACCGGACGAGCCCGCCCGAGCAGCCACCGCGGCTACTACGCCAACCTGCGCGCCGCGATCAGCTTCACCCGCTGGCTGCAAGACCACGAGCTCACGCTGCAGCAGACCAGGCAAGCACACGTCGACGACTGGCTCAACGGGCCGCCGAGCCGCGCGCTCCCCACCCGCGCCTTCCTGACCTGGGCGAACACCACCGGGATCATCCCGGCCCTGCACATCTCCCGCCCGGCGCCCCGCACGACCACCACCCCAACCGATCACGCCGTTCGACTCGCGCAAGCTCGCCAGCTGCTTGACAACGACGAGACCGAGCTCATGACCCGCATCGCCGGAACGCTGCTGCTGCTCTACGGCCAGCTCATCACCCGCGTCGTCAGGCTCCACCGCGACGATGTTCAAATCGTCAACGGTCAGGTCCGGTTACGGCTCGGCGGCGATCCCATTGCAGTCCCCGGCCCGCTCGCTGCACTGTTGCGCCACCAACGCGAGCGCACTACCGGCGCGTGGCTGTTCCCAGGAGCAAAACCGGGCACCCACATCGGACCCGAGCGCATCCGCCGCCGACTCCGGGAACTCGACATCTCGCCACACGCAGCCCGCCCCGGCGCACTCGTGGCCCTCGCCATCACCGTCCCCGCCCCGATCCTCGCCGAGCTCCTCGGCTACCACAACGACACCACCAACCACTGGCGACGCGAGGCCGCCGGCGACTGGGCCCGCTACGCCCACCTCGCCAGCACACCCACCACCTAACCCCAGACGCCCACCGCGGCCACGCCGAACACCAAACGGGACCCCCTCCCGACGATCGCGCAGCGACCATCGCCACTACGCCTCGCGCTACGCGCGAGGCTCCGCGACGACGGTCGCTAACCCATGCGCCCCGATCGTGGCACGGACAGCCAGACCAGGCAAAGACCGATCGACGTCGCCCTTCACGCCAGGCATTCCGAAGGTTCGAATACACGGCCTCCGCCAGGGGATGAGCGCGACGAGCTGCCCGTTGGGCTCCAGGCGCTGCGCGATCGTGATCCGCTGTGTCTTGGGGTCACAGGTGCCGTCGGCCTGGCCGGTGTTCTCGATGGTGACCTGGTAGCCGATCTCTCGTGCCAGTGTCGTCAATGCGGCGATCAGGTCCTGGTGGCTGTCGCCGCGGATCTCGGCGATCGGCGCGGCCAGTGGCGCGGGCACGGCCGGCGGGGGCAGCTCGGCTACCTGGTCTTGGGCGAACACGGCCGCTAGCCGCCAGCCTGTGCGCGGTTTGTGCGCCGGGTCGGCGCCCGCGTTGCGCCAGGCCTGCAGTTGGGCCTTGCTGGGTGGGCAGGGCGCCCAGATTCGGATCGCTGTGCTGCCCTTGACCGGGCAGTAGCCCAGCGTCAGCCACGCTCGGAAGCCGGCGACGCGCTCCGCGGTCGGATGCTGAGAGAGGATCATCAGCACGTTGCGCGGGCTGTAGGACCGGAAATGCCGGCAGGTATTCAGATAGGCCTGCCAGCCGTCGCTGGATCGCAGCTGTTCGACCGATGCTCGGACCAGCTCGCGCTGCTCGGCGTGGCGTTGCTCGCGCTCCTCGTCGGTCAGTGCGCGTCGTTTGGTGGCCATGATCGGTACCTCCTGGTGGGGTGCGCCCGCCCTGCTGAGCGGCGGGCTGCTTGACCGCTCCCGTCCGCACGCCCGTCAGGGCGTGCCACCCTTAGAGGGGAGCAAGCAGCCCCGCCGTGCGCCTGGACTGGCCGTGTCCAGCGGGCTCGGTCTCGTCGTCGGGCCCGGTCGGCCGCGCCGCGTGTCTCTGGCTCTTGGCGTGCCGTGCCGCCGGGCGGGCGCCACGGGGCGCCCGCCCCAGACCTCGTCGGAGCTTTAGCCTCAATCCACCGATGGGCAGCGGGGCTGAGCTCGATCTCGTCGAATTCGGCGGGTGGCGGCGTGCTGGGCCGGTTGTGGCGCTCGTCTGGGTGGTGATGTGGCGCGGCCGCGTCCCCGCGGGGACGTTTGGGCTCGATCGCGGGCAGCGGTGATCGTGCCGGAGCTCGGCGAGTTTTGAGCTTGTCGTCATGGGGCGCCGCGGATCGTCAGGTCAGGGCCGGCAGCTCGCGGATCGCGTTCAGGACGGTGGTGAACTCGGTTTGCCAGGGCCAGCGGGACGGCATCCGCAGCGTCCATTGCCGGGCGGAGCGTGTCAGTCGTGCGGGGATCTGCAGGAGGTGGCGGCGGCGCGATCGGGCGGTCTGCACCGAGCGGTCGGGCAGGCCGATCTGGGTGGCCCAGCGTCCGAGGTTGTGCGACAGCGCCGCGATCACCGTCCACGCGCTGTTGGCGTGAAAGCGGCCGGACGGGAAGTGCGCCAGCGCCTGGTCTTTGAGGTCGCGGATCGCCAGTTCGATGCTGGCGTGGTCGCGATGATCAACATCGGCCACGAGCATCGGGACGGTCCGGTTGGTCGCAAAGCAGTGGTAGCGCCAGTCAGGGAACAGGTCGGCCTGAGCGCCCACGAGGCGGGTGCGGCGCACGACCAGCCGCCACGCGTCGAGCCTGGTCTCTGAGATCTGCGCCTCGCCGGTGTCGGGGTAGTCCGCGACAGCGACCCAGTCGGCCTCCGGGATCTCGGCGATCAGCGCGCGGACGGTCTTTGACTGCTTGACGGCGACCGAGAACTCAACGCCCTGGCGGTCCAGGGCGCGCATCAGCTTGTGGTTCTCAAATCCCGAGTCGGCGCGGATCACGACCCGGCCGGCATGGCCGGCGCGGCGCACGCGCGCGAGCAGCTCGTCGACGAACCGCTGGGCGCCGCGCTGGGTGTTGGCCTTGCCTTTGCGGTTGCGGATGTGCAGCACCTCGCCGGTGTCTGAGCGGATCGCGACGAGTGGGTGATACCCCAGCTGACGTGTGTAGCCGTAGGACGCGCCCTGCTTGTGATCGCCATACACCTCCCCGATGAAGCTGTCGATGTCGATCACCAACGGCAGCTCGCCGGGACCTGCCCCGGCGCCCCACGCTCTAGCGAGCGCGACATCCAGGACGCGGTCGAGCTGGCGGACATGCCCGAACGTGAACGCCCGCAAGAAGGTTCCCAGCGTCGAGGGGGCCATCACCCGATGCCCCAGGATCAGGCCGGTGGACCCGGCGCGCAGCACGTTCATGTCATCGATGCTGTCCGCGCCGGCGAGCATCCCGTGCACCAGACTCATCACCTTGCGGCCCGGCAGCGCCGCTCCGGGGACCCGGTACCCCAGCCAGACCGACTCGTTGACCAGATCCTCCAGGCCGAGGCGGTCAGCGAGCGTGGCTGTGACCAGCAGGCCGGCGTCGCTGATCAGACCGGGTCGTCGAACAGCACGCTGACCGCGTCGAGGCTCGCCGGACCCGCCGGAACGTCCGCTGCGTCGTGCACCATATAGGTGACCTCCTGGCAGGGCCCCGGCTGCCGCGAACAGCCTGATAAAAGCCCTGGTCAGGAGGGCATTTAAACCTCAGCCTCGGACAGACCCAAGCGCGTCATGCGGTGGATCCAGGTTTAGGCGAGGTCCTCGACATCCTCGTCGGCGAGCTCGTCATCAACGTCGACATCGGGATGCGCGTCCGGGCCGGCGTCGCTCGCGGCCGGAGCCTCGGCGGCCGTCCGGCCGGCGTTGAGGGCCTGGCGCTCAGCGCGGGCATACTCGGCGTCTGCGCGCTTGACCGCGGCCTCGAGCTGGCGCAGCGACGCGGGCAGATGCGGCCCCGCGAGCTTCTTCAGCGCCTTGCTCGCGTGGTCTTTGTGCGAGCTCCAGCGGATCGGGTGGGAGCGCTGGCTGGCTGGGATGACCAGTCGTGACGCGTACTGCTCGGCGGCGATGACCATGATCGCCCGGCCGTACAGGTCGCCGGCATTCCGCGCGCCGTCGAGGAACTTCCACAGCCAGGCGATCGCGGCGTTGGGCTGTCGGGGGTTGCCGTAGTCGATCCGGAGCCGGCCACGGGACCCGTCCTTGAGCGTCTTGGTCGCGTCGGTGCGGAGCTCGTCGATGACCAGCCGGATCCCTGACGCCGCCAGCTGCGCGACCCGCTCGCCGGCTTGCGTGTATGGCGAGCTGTCGTAGTCGGCGCCCAACAGGCCGTACACCAGCAACCGGGCGACATCCATCGATGCCGGGTCAACGTGCGCCAGGCCGGTCAATAGGCTGGCGCCGAGATCGAGGTTGACGCCGTGCGCCCGCTCGCCGATGTCGCGCAGCGCACGCTTGTGCTCAGCCCGGGCGGTAGCGAGCGGATCGCCGGGCCGGTCTGCACCGCGGCGGCGGGTCGTCCTTTCCGCAGCGCGCTGAGCGACCTTGGCCTCGAGCTCGGTGACGGTGCGGGCGATGGCCTGCTTGACCAGCTCGCGATACAGCGCCCGGTCAACGATTAATGGCCAGCCGCGCTCGAATTCGATCGTCACCCCGGCTGCGCGGGCCTGGTCGACCTCGGCGTCGCTGAACCGGACCGTCGTCTGGTAGGCGTGGCGGTCCAGCTGCTTGGTCAACTCCCGCGCGCGGTCAAACAGCGCGTCGGTCTTCTTGCCGAGCTTCAAGCCCGCGAGCTCGTGGCTGTCGACCTGGCTGAGATGCGCGGCGAACACCTTGGCGCTCCCCTCGCGCAGTGCAGCGTCGATCACCCATCCCGGTTCGCGGGCCAGCCGCTCAGCCGCCCACTCGTTCCCGTCGGCGAGATAGGCGATGACGGCGTCCAGTAGCGGTGGTGAGACCGTGCCGATCGTCCGCAGCGCCTCGACTGAGCTCAACGCGATCTGCCCCGTGCCGACCATCTGCTGCGCGGTGTCCGGCAGCTCGAGCAGCCGCATCCGGGCGGTCACCCGTGCTTTGGGCCAGCCCAGCGCTTGGGCGGCGCCGTCCTCGGTCAGACCGTTTGCGAGCATTGCCGCGACCGCGCGGGCTTCCTCGTAGGGGTTGAGCTGGGAGCGCACGACGTTCTCGGCTGCCCGTTCGGCGTGCTCGGCGTCGGGGCTGCGGACCTCCGCGCGGATCTCGGTCTGACCGAGCAGGCGCAACGCCGCGTAGCGTTTGTGGCCAGCCACGAGGAGATAGTGGTCGCCGTCGGGGCGGACGATCGCCGGGGTGATCTGCCCCAGCAGCGCGATCGATCCGGCGAGCGCGTCGATGTCAGCGGCGGTCAATTCGCGGATGTTGGCGTCGGTGCGGATCTGGTCCAGCGCGATCATCTGCACGCCGCTCTTGCTGGTGGTGGTGGCCATCAGGCCCTCCCGTGGGGATATGTGGGCTCCCGCCGGGTGCGGGGGCCGCTTCCCGACCCCCCGGCGCCCGCCAGGGCGCCATCATCGGGAGGGCAGCGGCCCTCGCACCCGGCGTCCCGCTATGAGTCCTGCCGTGTCCGGTATGCGTGCCGTCGGTCGCGGGCCACCGCCGGCGCGGGGAGCGGTCGTGTCTGCTTCCGCGGGTCAGAGGTTGCGGGCGTCGTCGTATGAGGGCGGCTCGTCGGTCCCGTTGGTGTCGCCGCTGCCCCGGCCGGCGTTGGTGGCGGGGGTCGGAAGCGCGTCCTCGGGGTGGACGGCGATCTCACACTCGTGGCGGTTTGCGGCGGGGTCGATGCGTCGGGGGGTGCCTGGGGGGAGGCGGGTGGCCAGGATATGCCCGGCTATGGGTTCGCCGGCGAGCGGGGTGTAGATCACGGCTTCGCCGCGGGCCAGGGTGCTGAAGACGTCAGAGCCGATCCGGAACTCGCGCACGCGCCGGGCGCTGCCGCGCCCGGAGTGCTGGCTGCCGTGGCCAGCGGTCTGATGCGTGCTTTGCCACAGCGCCCGGGTCCCCATCAGCTTGGCCAGCCAGTCGCGGCTTTCGGGGCTGGTCTGGCGGTGGGCGACAACGCCGGCGAAGTTGTCGGTCAGGGAGGCGAGCAGGCCGGGTTGTTGGGTGAGCGCTTCGATGTCGGCGGCGCTCTGGGTGATGACGATGACCTGGCCGCCGTGGGATCGGCCGCGTTGGAGGATCGCCAGGCCGCGTTGAGCGGCCATGGTGATCACCGCCCCGAACTCGTCAAGCAGCAGAGTCCACGGGGCGCTGGCTTCTTCGGCGGCGTCGTGGAGGTCGGCGAGGGCCAGGACGGAGAGGGCGGCGGCTTCGTCGGGCATCGTGTCGGCGTGGGTGCGCCACATCACCACTGCGCGTTGGCGCATTGCCTCGACGAGCCGGACCGCGACGGTTTGACCGTCGGGAGTGTGGCGGGGGGTGACCAGTCGACGGCCGGCGAGCGCGAGCGCGACCTCGAGCCGGAAGGCGCTGCCGGTGAGGTCGTCGCGGCCTTTGCTGCTGGTCACCCAGTGACCGTGGTTGATCGCGCGCTGGATGAGCCGGCCGTGGCTGGTGGGCAGCTGCTGGGCGGCGGCGAGGATCTGGGGGTAGTGGCCGGGATGGCAGGCGTCGACCAGGAGCGGGACCGACGGCGGCCAGCGGTCGGTGGCGTGCAGGACTTTGCACACGATGTCGAGGTGGCGGCGCAGCACGTCGTAGTAGTAGGGCTCTGACTGTTTGATGGGCTCCACCGCCCGCGCGGCCACCCCGTCGGGCGTGCCCCACAGCGGCTGCCAGCGGTCAGTGGCGGGATCCTGGGAGTCAAAGAGCACGAACGGCACGCCCGCCAATGCCGCGAGGCGTTTCATCTGCTCGACGTCGTCGGCGTCGCCCTTCTGATCGAGGACGAACAGCGCGGACTGGTGCGAGAGCGTGCGCGCGGCGATCAGTCCTCGCGCGGTGGTGGTCTTCCCGGCGCCGGTGGCGCCGAAGACGACGACGTGCTGACCGGCGCCGAGCGGGAGTCGGGGGCCGCGGTCGCCCTGGCCGGTCATCGAGATGTAGGCGATCTGGGTTGGCCACGCCCGTTCGCGGACGAGCTCGCCTTGGCTGCGCAGATAGCGCCGCTCCCCGGCGGCGCGATCGGGGGCGGGCTGCCAGATCCAGCGGCGCTCGAGCTCGTGGTTGCGTAGCTCTTCGCCGGCGCCGAGATCGGCCAGCCGCCACCGCCGGGCCACCGCGGAGCCCGCGATCCACGGCGCGCTGATCGGCAGCAGGACCGCCAGCGCGGTCCACGCGTCCGCGGCGATCGCACCCATGACGACCAGTCCGCTGAGCGCTGCTGGCAGATAGAGGTTGCGGGCCGACAGCGAAGAGCGTCGGCGCATCAGCCACGCGCCGGTGACGCCGGCGGCGCCGGTCGCGAAGGTGATGGCGAGGACGATGACGGTGGTGATCGCCGGGCTGCGCATCACGCGGCCTGCTGTTCGGGCTGGCGGGCGGCGCGGGTCTGGGCGACGATCGTCTCCAGCAGTTCGACGCGCAACCTGCCGGTGTGTTCGGCCAGCCCGGCGGGCTCAGCGTGAGCGCGGACGCGCGCGGCGAGCTGGGTGGTCTGGCAGACGTAGATCACCGCGGCGGTTTGCCGGCTCGCGATCCAGACGGCGTGTAGGGCGAGCACCGCGCGCAGGCGGCCGATCGATTTGCGTGCCAGCTCGACCTCGACCGTGAAGACGGGTCCGCCGGTGATGATCCGGGCGGCGAGGTCGGGGCGGTGCCCGAGGCGGTGACTGCCGGCGCGGTCAGCCCACTGGATCTCGCCTTGCAGCTCGTCGTGGCCGAGGATCTCGCGGGGGCCGATCAGCTGGCGGCCGCGGACGGTCAGCCATGCGGCGGTCCATGCGCAGGCCTCGTGATGAGCCCAGGTCGTCGGCGCGGGCGTGTTGGCCACGGGGGCGGCTGGGACGCCGCAGACCGCGACACCCTGTCGGGTGGCGTACAGCAGCGCGTCGCTGCCGTGGCGGGTGGCGGAGCGCTGGATCCATCCGGCCCGCAGCAGCCGGGTGACGTGCGAGCGCTGGGTCGAGGGCGCCCAGCCCATCGCCAGCCCCCACACCGCCAACGGGCACGGACCGACCCGCGCCAGCCACGCGAGCCCGGCCATCGAGGCCTGGCCGGGACGCACCGCTCGCGTCATCGCCACCACCCCCCGCCCACACGCCCACCGCCAGCGCCACACCATCGAGAGCCCATCGCCCGGACCTCGTCGATGCCGGTCGCACGCTGTGTCTCGCGGCCTCTGACCCGGTCGGTGTCTTGGTCGTGCCGGTTGCCGTTGCGGTTGCCGTTGCCGTTGACTTTGACTTTGGTTTTTGTGGTTTCTGTAGTTGTCCTGTCGAGATTGTTGCCCTTGTTCTGATCAGTCTTCGTTCGTCCCCGCCCCGGCCAGTACTGCTGTTGAGTTCTGATCTGAGCCCGACTACCCGCACACCTCCGTTCAGTTCTACGTGGGGGGCGGGTAGTCGGGCTCAGATCAGTGGGCAATCCCCAGTGCTGGCCGGGGCGGGGACGTTGTTCGCTACAGCTGCTGTCGCTGCAGTTCGTGCTGTAGCGCGCCGGTCCCGATTCGCTCCGTGCCGCGTCTGTCGTGAGGGTCCGGGCGTCGGTCAGCTGAGCGCTGTGAGGGGCGGTCATGCGTCGGCCTCGTGCTCGGCGGCGCGCTTGCGGCGGATCGCCTCGGCGGCGTGCTCCACGGTCTCGGGCCCTTCCTCCAGCAGCGCGATGACCAGCTCGGTGAGGCTGGGCCGTCGCAGCCGCGGATGGGCGAGCTCGACGTCATGGATGAGGCGGCGGTAGCGGTCGTGCAGGTCGACCGGCAGCCGGAAGTTGACCAGGCGTGTCGCGGCGTAGTCAGCTGATCGCCGCTCCGTCGTGCGACCTGCGTCCGTCCGTGGATCGGTCTTGACCTCAGCGGCCGACGTGTCCGGCGAGCTGTACGGCGTGTGGGTCGCGGAGTCGATCGCCGCGTGCGTGGGGTCGGGCGTCGCGGCGTCGGGCGAGGCCGTGACCGGCGTCGGGGGCGGGCTGGCCGGCGGCGTCTCGAGGTTTGACGGATCGTCGGCGGGCGGGGCGGGTGGTGCGGTCATACCGGGGATGGGGCGTCGGCGGACGGACGGCATCGCGGCGGTGGGGTGGGTCATGCGCTGATCTCCTCAAGGATGTGGTGGGCGAGCTGGCGGTAGGCGTGGCTGACCAGCGAGTCGGGTTCGAGCACCGCGGTCGGCGCGCGATGGCGGGGTGCGGACGCGACCCGGACAGCGCGTGGGACGTGGATCGGCAGGACGCGCATGTCGTCGTCAGACATGCGCGCGGCCGCGTCCTGGGTGACCCGCCAGCGGCGTTCGCTGGCGGCGATCAGCACCCCGAGGATCCGCAGCCCGGGGACTTGGGCTTCGACGAGGTCATAGAGCTTGCCGGCGCCGCGCACGTCGAGGTCGGCGGCGAGCGATGGGATCAGCAGCCGGTCGGCGGCGAGCATCGCCATCCCCGACAGGTTCCCCAGCCCGGGTGGCGTGTCGAGCAGAATCACGTCAAACCGCTCGCGTTGGGGTTCGAGAATCTCCCCCAGCCGCTGCTCGTAGCCGTCACCGGCGCTGGCTGGCAGGTCAGCGGCGACATCGGCGAGCGCGTCGGTGCACGGGATGATGGCCAGCCGCTGGCGCCAGCTCGGGCAGGGCAGGACGTCGGCCAGCAGGGCGATCGGTGGCCGGTAGCTGACGGCGGCGGCGGGGTGAGCGAGCAGGTCTTCGAGGCGCTCCCCCACCAGCTCCTCGGTCCAGCCGAACGCCTCGCTGAGGTTGGCCTGGGGGTCGCAGTCGACGATCAGCACTCGCTGGCCGAGCTCGGCCAGCATCGCGCCGAGGTTCGCCGTCGACGTCGTCTTGGTCACCCCGCCCTTGTGGTTGGCGAGCACGATCACCACTGCCCGCCGCCCCACCCGCGTCGTGTAAAGCGGATCGTCTATACGCCTGTCTGTACGGCTGTCTCCACGGCTGTCTGTCTGGCTGTCGGTCTGGTTCGGGTTGGGTGCGTTGGCGGTGTGGTGGTCGGTGAGCGTCATGAGACCTCCTGTTGGGTGTCAGCGGAAGCGACGGCGTCGGTGTCCGTCGTCACGCTGGTGGTGGGGGAGAGCGCAAGGGCCTGGTGTTCGTGGTCAGCGGCGATCCGGACGGGACGTCCGGCGGCGGTGGCGGCCGTCGAGATCGCGGCCCCAAACCGGTTGACCAGCCAGCTGCGCAGCTCCGGCGTGCCGACGACGACCAGCGTCGCGTCGGGGTCGACGCCGGCGAGCTGCAGGGGCGCCAGCCAGATGGCGAACGTCGCTGCGTCGGCGACCGCAGCCAGTGCGTGCCGGACGTCCTCCCAAGCCCGTCGGTCGGCGTCGGTGGGTGGCCTCAGGTCGCGACAGATGTCGGCGGCGTTGAGGGTGCGGACTCGGTGTCGTCGCCGACCGCTGGCGCTGAGGTGGTCTTCGATGATCGAGACGGTGCCCGGCGGGCACCCCCCTGAAGGGGGGCTGGGGGGGTCTGTGGTTCCTTGGTTCCCTGGTTCCCTTCCCGCGCGCGCGGTAGGTGGCGGGGTTTCTGGCGGGGTTTGTGGCGGGGTTTGTCGAGAGACCGCCCGGCTCGTGGCGGGGTTTCTGGCGGGGTTTACGTCAGAAAGGGTCCGGCCCGTGGCGGGGTTTCTCTCGGAAAGGGTCCGGCTGGTGGCGGGGTTTATGGGAGAAAGGGTCCGGCTGGTGGCGGGGTTTACGCGCGAAAGGGTCCGGCTGGTGGCGGGGTTTACGGATGAGCGCGCCGCGGCACCGCGGCCGGATCGACCAGTCGGCAGCGCCCCGGTCCGCACGACAGCGGCCCCGCGGTCGCGATCGCCGAGCGCCGTCCAGCAGACGGCGAGCTCGCGCCGCACACCGGGCGCCCGCGTCTCACTCGTCCTCGCACCCACCGGGCCCCAGCGTGTTGGCCGCGACGGGGTCAACGCGCGCGCAGCTGCCTCGCGTTCCAGCGCGCCTCTGGCAGGCTTGTCGCGCTCCGCGAGGGCGTGAGTAGGCGCCGGCGGCGATAACGAGAGCAGCGGCCGGGCTCCGGCCGGCGGCGGGACACGATGTCTGGTCGGTGGGGCGGGCTGCTGGCGGCGGGGATCGGCAAGCTGCCAGCGGTTGGTGTTCCCGCGCCCGCCCGTGCCGGTGGCCAGCGCTTCACCACCGGCCAGCACGGCCGCTCGTGCTCGGCGGTAGGCGCCATCAGATAATCCGCAGGCCTGTCGGATCTCCGCCGTGGTGAGCTCGGCCACGGTGCCGTGGTCGTCGGCCAGGGCAGCAAGCGTGGCGAGAAGCAGCCGCGGCGACCCAACGGCGCGGCTGTAGCTGAGCACCGCCTCAAACAACCCGGGGTTGATCCGCGCGTCCCAGCGCGGGCCGGTGCGGGCGAACGCGAGGATCACCTCGCCCTTGTGCCCGCGGCCACCGCGCGCCGGCACCGCGCAGATCACCCCGCGGCGGTCGAGCCTGACGCGCGCCTCCAGATAGCTGCTGCGGCTCAGGCCGGCCCGAGCCGCGGCGAGGTTGTGTCCGGGCCAGGCGTGCTGCTCGGGGTTGGCGTAGCTGGCCAGCGAGAACGCGACCAGGCGCTCGGGCGTTGAGAGATCCTCGAGCGCCAAGGCGGCGGCGATCGCGACGTGGCTCATCGTCGCCCTCCACGCAGCCCTTGTCGAGAGCGGCGAGTCTCCGTGGCCGAGGCGCGCGGTGGTCCCAGCGGGTCCGCGCTCGGCGAGGAGCTGGTTTGGTGGCGGAAGGCCATCGCCAGCGCCCGGGACGGGGCTGCTCGCGATGACACTCACACCGTGGTGAAGCACGCAGACGCCTGAGGCGGGCTTGGAGTCCGTCCAACCGCCCGGTAGACTCTGCGGCACAGGGTTTTTGGCAGCGCTGACGGCGCCTATGTACTGGAAGACCGGGTTGCCGCCCGGTCTTTCTCGTTTCCGAGGCCCACCCGAGCGGGTGGACCGCGCGCCGAGGGACGCTGGACACCGATGGGAACGCATGGTCCGTTCACCGCCGGCCCCCGCGGACATGCCGGTCCTCAGCGGCGCGATCAGCCGTTCTCGGAGGCGTTCCAAGGGCGGCGCTTGGCTGGGTCAGACCCCCGCCGGAGCCCCCGGAGCGAATCGCTGCCGCGTAGCGGGGGGAAAGACCACCAGATCGGTTGCTTTTACCCTGCTTGTTCCTGGCGATTCGGCGCGTCTCGACCGGTCGCCAGATTCTGCCGTTTTGCAGGCATTTATCTGATGGAGCCAGCCGGGTTCGAACCGGCGACCTCCTGCGTGCAAAGCAGGCGCTCTCCCAACTGAGCTATGGCCCCTCAGGGCCCCAGTCTAACGCCGGCGCACGAGCGCTCAGACCCGCGCGGAGGCGCCGGTCACACCGCCGGCGGCGCGCCGGGCACGCCGCCGGCGGCGCCGGCCTGACCGCGCTCGCGGGCGCCGCCGTGCGCCGCCCGCGCCACAACCGAGCTATGCCCCGTGGGTCAGGCCGATGCCGTGCTCGCTGAGGTCCGCGATGCCGCCACCGGCGACGCGGACGACGTTCGGACGGCCGGTGCGGCGCAGGATGCTGGCGGCGAAGGCGGCGCGGGCTCCGGCGGCGCAGGCCACGGCGGTCGTGCGGCCGTGGTCGGGAAGCGAGTCCGGGCCGACGTCGCGCAGGCGGTGCAGGGGGAGGTGGTGGGAGCCGGCGATGTGGCCGTCCAGCCATTCGCCGAGCTCGCGGACGTCGACGAGGTCGACGGTCTCGGCGCGCAGGCCCTCGGCGAGGTGCTCGAGGTCCCAGGAGCCCGACTGGGCGGCGGGGAGGCCGGCGCGCTCCCAGGCCGCCGGGTCCGCGGTGCAGACGCCCTCCAGGCGCCCGAAGCCGACCGCGGCGAGGGCGCTGGCCGTGGCGCGGGCGGCGGCCGCGTCCTGGGCGACGATGACGAGCGGCTCGGTGGGATCGAACGCCCATCCCGCCCGGGTGCCGACGCCCGGCGACGCGAGCGGCAGGTTGACCGAGCCGGCGAGGTGGCCGGCGTCGAACTGGTCCGGCGCGCGGCTGTCGAGCACCGTCGCCCCGCTCGTCAGCAGCGTGCGGAGGGCCGCCGTGTCGGCAGTCGGCGGCTCGGGCGCGACGGGGCCGGCGAGCCGGCGATTGAGCTCGACGATCCGGTCGACGTTCGGCGGGCGCGTCGGCAGGGTGTCGACGACGGTGGTGACGAATTCGTCCTCGGAGAGGGAGAGCAGGGGGTTGGCGATGCGCTCGTAGCCGATCGTCGAGCTCGTCTTGGCGCTCAGGCCGGCGCCGCCGCACAGCGAGCCGCCGATGTGGCCCGGCCACAGCTCGACGTGGTCGCCGATCCCGGTCAGCTCACGCAGGCTGGCGTGCAGCGCGCGGGCGCCCTCGCGCGCCTCGTAGCCGAGGTCCGGGCGCGCGATGTCGCCGACGAGCAGCGAGTCGCCGCTGAGCAGCAGCCAGGGCTCGGCGCTGCGCGACAGGTCGCTGACGAGGAAGGTGAGATGCTCGGGCCGGTGCCCGGCGGCCGCCACCGCGCGCAGGAGCACCGCGCCGACCCGGATCTGGTCGCCGGGCGCGAGCCGGCCCGGCGCCGGCTCGCCGTCGCCGGCGGAGCGGTAGGCCCGAGCCCCGGTCGCCTGCGCCAGGCGGACGCGCCCCGAGACATGATCGGCGTGATCATGGGTGTCGATGATGTGGGTGATCGCCAGCCGCTCGGCGCGGGCGATCTCGAGATAGACGTCGATGTCCCAGCGCGGGTCGACGACGACGGCTTCGCCGCCATCGCCGAGGAGATAGGAGGCACAGCCGAGATCGCGGTACAGCACTTGGCGGAAGAACACGGCGTTCCTTTCTCACGGGCGCACAATCACTACTAAGTCAGTGTAGTTGATACAGAAGCGCCCGAGGGATCGCCCGCGCGGGCGGGCAGCATCCAGCGAACCAACCGAGGGCGCCGGGGCGGCGCCGGTGCTCACCCGTCGAAGTCGAAGTCACGCGGGGGACGCTGCTCGAACCACAGGCGATCGTGGTCCGGGGTGTCCTGGAGGAACTCGGGCGTCTCCTCCAGCACGTCGTCGTCGGGGTCGTGCTCGCCGGCGGGCGCCTGCTCGATCCGATACTCCGCGGTCTCCTCGCCCACGCCGGGCGCGACGCGGTTCAGCGGCTCCGGCGCGCCGTCGTCCGGCGAGCCGGGGGACTGCAGACGCCCCCGGGCCGGTGCGGCGCCCGGCGGCTCGTCGCCGGTGGCGTCCTGGCCCCACGGATCGTCCTCGCTGCGGTGGGGCAGCGCGCCGGGCTCGGCGGAGGGCTCGTCCCACTCCTCCTCGTCGGGCTCCGCGGTCCACATCTCGGTCGCGGGCTCCTCGTGCCAGTCGCCGCCGCCGTCGATCGGCGCCGGAGCGATGTCCTGTGCGGCGATGTCGTCGCCGGCCTCGGCGTCGGTCGCCATGTCGCGGTTACGCCGGACCGGACCGAGCGCCTCGCGCTCCGCGCGCTCCACCTCGGCCGGATCGGCGCCGCGGCGGCGCTTGAGGTCGAGGTGCTCTCGAATCGCGTCGTCAAGAATGCCCATGCGGACCAAAGCCTACTCGTCGGCCACCACGTTAGCGCGTTCCTGGGACGGACTTTGCAAGGCAACCGCCGGGTGGCGCTCGCGCGTCTACACTTGGCCGTCAGACCCTCGCGGCGTCGCCGCTGCACGGGGCTATAGCTCAGTTGGGAGAGCGCCTGGATCGCACCCAGGAGGTCGGGGGTTCGAGTCCCCCTAGCTCCACTGTCGAAAAGGCTCCGCGGCGCGGGGCCTTTTTGATGGCCGAATCGTCCGTCGCAAGGAGATGTCCATGTCGAACTACGCCGTCGTCAACCTGTTGGAGATCGAGGACTCGGTCAGCGCGCGCGCGCCCGGAGTCGAGGGCCGGTTCGGTCGCAAGCACCTGGATTCCCGGGACCTCGGAGTGAGCCTCTTCCGCTACGCGCCGAACCTCCGCGCCCCGTTCGCGCACAGCCATCGCGAGCAGGAGGAGGCCTACGTCGTCGCCTCCGGGTCGGGCAAGGTGCTGCTTGACGGCGAGGTCCGCGAGCTGCGCCTGTGGGACGTGCTGCGGGTCGCGCCCGAGGTCGTCCGGGCGTTCGAGGCGGGACCGGACGGCCTTGATCTGATCGCCGTGGGCGGACCGAAGCCCGCCGAGGGCGACGGCGTTCCGAGCGAGGCCGCCTGGCCCGACGCTCACTAGCAATGTCCGGAAGGCCGGCGGCACCGGGCGCGGCCGCGAACGTGGAGAACGTCTGATGAGAACCCTTGCCGGATGGTGCGTGTGGCATCGCCGCGTCGTGCTGGCGACGTGGCTGGCCGTCCTCATCGGTCTGACCGCGCTCGGCAAGGGCGCCGGCTCGGACTTCAAGAACAGCTTCAGCCTCAACGGGACGCAGAGCTTCGAGGCCCTCAGCCTCCTGCAGCACTCCGCGCCGAAGGCGTCCGGTGACCGCGAGCAGATCGTGCTCGCGGTCAGCCGCGGCCGCGTCACCGCCCCGGCGGTCCGGGCGCGCGCCGAGGCGCTGCTGGCGAAGGTCGCCACGCTGCCCGAGGTCGCTTCGGTCGTCTCCCCGTATGCCGCCGCCGGCGCCGATCAGATCTCCCCCTCGGGCCGGGTGGCGTTCGCCAACGTGACGATGACCGGGCTGGCGCCCAGGTTCAGCGTCAGCCAGGCCCAGCAGTTCGTCGACACCGCCGTCGCCGGCGCCGGGCGCGGGCTCGACGTCCAGGTGGAGGGCCAGGTCGCGGAGGCGGCCAACAAGCCGAGCATCAACACCGTCGGCCTCGGTGCTCTGGCCGCGCTGATCGTGCTCCTGCTCGTGTTCGGCTCGCTGCTGGCCGCGACGCTCCCCCTGATCACCGCGGGCTTCGCGCTCGGCGCGGGCACGGCGGTGATCGATCTGCTCACCCACGTGATGACGATCGCCGACTTCAGCTCGCAGCTCTCGCTGCTGATCGGCCTCGGCGTCGGCGTCGACTACGCCCTGTTCATCGTCACCCGCCATCGCCAGGGCCTGCTGGCCGGCAAGACCGTGGAGGAGTCGATCATCGACGCCGTCGACACCTCCGGCCGCGCGGTGATGTTCGCCGGCGCGACCGTCTGCATCGCGCTGCTGGGGATGTTCGCGCTCGGCGTCAGCCTGCTGTACGGCGTCGGCCTGGCGGCGTCGATCGTCGTGCTGTTCACCGTGATCGCGGCGCTGACATTGCTGCCCGCGCTGCTCGGCTTCTTCGGCACGCGCGTGCTCGGACGCCGGGCGCGCCGCACCCTGCGCGGCGGGCGGATCACCCACGCCGGCACGACCGGCCTCTGGCCGCGCTGGGCGGGCGTCCTGCAGGCCCGCCCGGCGCTGATCGCGGCGGTGGCGGGGTTGGCGATGGTGGTGATCGCGCTGCCCTTCTTCTCGATGCGGCTCGGCGCTTCGGACGCCGGCTCCGATCCGGCCGGCAGCACGACGCGCAAGGCCTATGACCTGCTCGCCGAGGGCTTTGGCCCCGGCTACAACGGACCGCTGCAGCTCGTCGCCCAGGTCAACGGCGCGGCCCAGGAGGCGGCGTTCACCAGGGTGACGACGGCCGTCGCGCAGACCCCGGGCGTCGTACGCGTCACCCCGCCGCGCGTGATCGCGGGGCGCGATGGGGCGGCCGGGGTCGCGCTGGCCGACGTGTATCCGATCGGCTCGCCGCAGGCCGCCTCCACCGCCGATCTGCTCGGCACCCTGCGTTCCGCGGTCGTGCCGCGGGCGAGCGCGGGCAGCGGCGTCCACGTCCTGATCGGCGGCGAGACGGCGATCTTCGCCGACTTCTCCAGCGTCCTGTCCAGCAAGCTGCCGCTGTTCATCGGCGTCGTCGTGCTGCTCTCCTTCCTGCTGCTGACCGCCGTCTTCCGCAGCCTCGTCATCCCCGCCACGGCGGCGATCATGAACCTGCTCTCGGCGGGCGCGGCGTTCGGGGTGATCACCGCGGTGTTCCAGTTCGGGTGGTTCGCCTCGCTGCTCGGGGTCAACTCGACCGGGCCGATCCAGGCGTTCATCCCGGTGATCATGTTCGCGATACTGTTCGGGCTCTCGATGGACTACGAGGTGTTCCTCGTCGCCCGCATCTTCGAGGAGTGGCACAAGACGCAGGACAACCGTCTCGCGGTCACCCGTGGCCTGGCCTCCACGGGCCGCACGATCACCGCGGCCGCCGCGATCATGATCCTCGTCTTCGGCTCGTTCATCCTCGGCGGGCAGATCATCATCGAGATGTTCGGGCTCGGGCTGGCCAGTGCCGTCCTGCTCGACGCGCTGATCGTCCGTTCCGTTCTCGTCCCCGCGGTCATGCTGATGCTCGGCGAGCGCAACTGGGCCCTTCCCCGCGCGCTGGACCGGTTGCTGCCGCGGCTCAACGTCGAGGGCGACGTCATCCACCACCATGAACCACCCGGCGACCGGCCCGACGACGACGGCGACGGGCCGGGCTCTCTCGCGCCGGCGCCGGCGCCGGCTCCCGCCTGAGCGCGGCGCGGTGGCCGGCCCGCTGCTACGTTTGCGCCCGTGAATCCCGACGGAATCGCGTACGACGACCGCGGCTCCGGGACCCCCGTCGTCCTGCTGCACGGCCACCCCTTCGACCGGTCGATGTGGGCTCCTCAGCTGGAGGCGCTGAGCGCCGAGCTCCGGGTGCTGGCGCCTGACCTCCCCGGCTTCGGGGAGTCGGCGGCGCGCTCGGACCCGATGACGATGCGGGCGTTCGCCGACGCGGTGATCGAGCTGCTGGACCGGCTGGCGATCGAGCGCGCGGTGTTCGCGGGTCTCAGCATGGGCGGCCTGGTGTCGATGGAGCTCGGCCTCAACCACCCCGAGCGGACCGCCGGGCTTGTGCTGGCGGCGACGACCGCGGCTCCGGTCGCCGGCGGCGAGGTGGAGACACGTCTGGCCAAGGCCACGTCGATCGCCGAGCACGGCATGCTCCCGCTGGCCGCGGAGATGATCGCCAAGCTGTTCGGGCCACGGGCGAGCCGCGACGAGGCACTCGTGGTGAGGCTGTTCTCGATGATGCTCGCCAGCCCGGCCTACGGCGCCGCCGCCGCGCTGCGCGGCCGGGTGCTGCGACCCGACTATGCGACGCTCCTGCGCTCCGTGACCATCCCGGCGCTGATCATCGCCGGCGACCACGACCAGTTCTCGCCCGGGCCGGTCATCGCCCAGCTCGCCGCCGCGCTCCCCGCCGCCGAGCTCGTGCACCTGCACGAGTCCGGGCACCTTCCCAACCTCGAGGAGCCCGAGGGCTTCAACGACGCCGTCCGGCGGTTCGTCGCGAGCCTGTAGAGCCGCGCTGCAGGGCGCGGCCGCGCTCAGGCGGCCGGGGACGGCTCCGGGGTCAGGCCGGCCATCGCCACGACGCGCGGCACGGCCTCGATCTCCCATCCCGGCGCCATGATGTGCACCCCGGCGACGCCCTCCACCTCACGCAGCCCGCGGATCACGTCGCTGGCCACGCGCACGCCCTCGTCCTTGGCGGCGTCCCCCTCGAGCCCCTCCATCCGGGCGAAGGTGGCCTCGTCGACTTCGATTCCCGGGATGTTCTCGTGCAGATGGCGCAGCATGCGGGTGCTGCGCGGCGGGGTGACCCCGACGAGCACCGGCGCGCGGCGCGTGACCCCGGCCGCGACGACCGGAGCGAACCATCGCGCGAAGCGCTCGACGTCGTAGACGATGTTCGTCTGCAGGAGGCCGACGCCGGCCTCGAGCTTGCCGGTCAGGCGCTCGACGGTGTCGACGAGCGGATTGGCGGCGCCGGCGACGAGGAAGCCGGTCGGCACCGGTAGCGTCTCCCCGGCGCGCATGACGCCGTGATTGAGCGACACGATCAGCTCGGCGAGCCCGATCGAGTCGACGTCGGCCACCCGGGTCGCCACGCCCTCGTAGGGGCCGACCTTCAGCGGGTCGCCGCCGAGGGCCATCACCGTCCGCACGCCGATCGCCCAAGCGCCGAGCAGGTCGGACTGCAGCGCCAGCAGATTGCGGTCACGCCCGGTCAGCTGGAAGATCGGCTCCAGGCCCTCGCCGAGCATCAGCAGCGCGCTGACCAGCGCCGACATCTTGACCGTCGCCGCCTGGTTGTCGGTGACGTTGGCCGCGTCGACGTACGGGGCGAGCGCCCGCGCCGCGGCCCGCACCCGCTCGGCGTCCGGCGAGGCCGGCGGGCCGAGCTCTCCGGTGACCACGAACCGGCCGGCCGCCAATCGCTCTCGCAGGGTCATGACCGTCATCCTCTCAGACGGCGGCGCTGTGCCGCATCACCGTGCAACCAGACCAGGAGAGCTGACATGCCTGAATCGTCCCCGAGTGTCGCCCAGCAGCTGATCGGCGACTTCTCGCCCAAGATGGTCTCGCTGACCGACGACGTGCTGTTCGGCGACATCTGGGCCCGACCCGAGCTGTCGCCGCGGGATCGCAGCCTGATCACCGTCGCGGTCCTGATCGCCAACGGCAGCACCGAGCAGCTGCCCGGTCATCTCGCACGAGCGCGGGACAACGGTCTGAGCGAGACCGAGCTGATCGAGGTCATCACTCATCTCGCGTTCTACGCCGGTTGGCCGCGGGCGATGTCGGCGATCGCGGTCGCCAAGCGGGTCTTCGCCCAGCCGGACTCAGAGTGATCGCCGGTGGAGGGTGTCGCCACTCGCCGGCCCGCGGATCGTGAACGCGTAACGGTCAGCTAACAGTCAGGGCGCTACGGTCACCGCCGCGGGCCACCCCGGTCCGTGACACCCGTCTCAGAGGAGAGATCATGCGTGCAGCCCATCGACGTGCGCGGGCCGTACTGGCGAGCGTGGCGCTCGTCGCCGTGTCCGCCGCGGTCGCAACCGCCGCCGGCCCCGCCGGCGCTCGCACCACCGCCCGGCCCGCGGCCGCCACACCGGCGGTCAAGCTGTTCAGCCTCGCCGGCTACGTCGTCAACACGGACTATTCGCAGGGGCGTGACACCGGCAACACCTTCCAGCAGACGTACAAGGCATCGACCGTGCACGGCGTCCCGATCGCCGGCCCGTACGTCGGCACGACGTTTCCGGTCGAGGACTACGTCGCGATGCCGATCGGCAATCACGAGATCTACGTCGCCTGGATGGCGACCAGCAAGACCCATCCCTTCCTCGATGTGTTCGTGATGAACTTCGCCACGCACAAGGTGTATGACTATGCGCCGGGCAGTCTGAAGCCACAGAGCATCGGCACGGTGACCGTCGTCAAGAAGGGCACGACCCCGCTGCCGTAGGCCCCCGGCCGCTCACCCCGCATCGAACCGAGCGGGGTGAGCGGGCCTGGTCGCGCCCGAGCGGCCGCAGCCGGACTGCGGTCAGTGCCTGTGGTCGCACGAGCGCCGGCCCCAGATGCCGGGCTTCCCGGGCGCCATGATCCCGTTGGGATCAAGCGCGTCCGTGATGCGCTCGTGGCAGCGCAGCAGCGTGCCGTCGTTGTCGTCGAACGTGGCCATGTCGTGCGGCATGGTGCTTGCCGTGTTCGTTGCAGCGGTCGCGGACCATCGTGTCCCGCTTCATCGCGTCCGCCCCCGTCGGGGCGGAGATCGGGGGCAAGCAGACGTGCCCGGCATTGGGGATCCACTCGACCCGGAAGCTGTCCAGCGCGGCGTCGAACCGCTCGTCGCTCAGCCCCGGGACAGAGCCCCGAGGGCGGATCTGATCGACGCCGGCTCCGGATCGTCGATCGACCGGGCGGCATAGCGCGGCGCATGGCCGGCGCCCAGCACCAGGCGGTTGCGATCATGACACGCCGGCCGTCGTCGGTTGGGCAGCGCGGGTGGCCTGCGTCGCCGGCACGGCGCCAGTCGCCGGGGCGCGGGCAGGCCGCGGGAGAGCACGGCGACGAGCAGCGCGAAGACGACGAGCAGCGCGAAGACGACGAGCGTCGCCAGACCGCGCTCGAAGGCAACGGCGTAGCCCGCGCCGATCACGACCAGCCCGGGGAGCAGGGCGACGATCGACCCACCGGTGCCGATCGGCACGACCGCGCCGAGCGGCAGCGCTCGGCGCCCGGATACAGGACGCCGATCAGCGACAGCACGCTCGTCGTCATCAGCGCGCCGAGGCAGGAGTGTCCGTTGACATGCGCGGCACGTTCCCAGCCCCGTCGCGAGCCGTCGATTACCTCGCAGGTAAGCCCCGCAACCACTTAGTCAGTACTCACTGCGCGGGGGAACCGCACAGACGGCGCGGTGACTCACTCCGGTCACCCGCTGTCTCAAACTGAAGTCACGCGTCCTCCGCTGGGTGACCGAGGGCAATCTCGGCGATGGACTCTCGCTGCCGGCGAACGTCCACCGCGTGATCCCGGCCGGCTTCGTGACCTGGGGACCGTTCTTCGCCCTCGGCGCCGACAACGGCGCGCTGCGCACCGCGGCGGTCAACACCGATGTCGGATCCGTGTCAGCTCGCATCGTGTTCGCCTTCGTGACAGCGACCAAGGGGCTGCCCGACTTCTGGACGATCTCGCGCGGCGTGGCGGTGATCGCGTTCGCGCTGATCGTCCTCAGCGGTGGCTGGGCATGGCTCAACGTGCCCGTCATCGTCGCCACCTTCGCGTGCTGCGTGCTGGTGGATCGCCACCGGGCTCGACCGCTGGGCCGCGAACGGCGGTGGGATCGGCCGGAGCCTCGGGGCGCTCGCCAAGCCGGCGACGGCGGGCGCCGGCGCCTTCGGCGGCGTGCTGTGACCCGCTACGGATGGGTCGCCCCGGACACCGGCGTGTCGCTGCTGATCGGCAGTCTGTGCGGCGCGCTGTCGGTCCGGCTGGCCGCCGCGCTCACGCCGAGGGCGTCGGTCTCCGCGGCTCCGCCGGCGAACGAGCGGCGCAGCGAGACAGCCGCTGTGTAGCGTCGCACCGCGGCGGGGCGGACCGCCGCGGTGATGCCGGTCCCGCGTGTACACGCGGCGCGGCGCTCCGCGGTGACGCCGTCCCGCGTGTACACACGGTACGGCCTTGCACGTGAGGGGCCGCGATCGATGTGGCCCCTCCGTGGCGACCACGGCGGATGGACCGTGGACTACGCCGTTCCGTTGGTCTCCGGCAGGCGATAGCCCCGCTCGGCCTTGACGACCTCGCCGGTCCGGGCCAGGCGCGACAGCGTCGTGCTGACCGTGGGCCGTCCGAGCCCGGCGGCTTTCGCGACCTCTCCGGCGGTCATCGGGTTGTCCGTCGACAGCGCGCCGAGGACCTTGAGGCGGGTGGCGCCAGGGGGCGTGCGCGTCGCCGCGCCCGTGCTCCCGGCGGCCCGCGCCGCGCGGGAGGTGGAGGAGGTCTGGGTCCGGCGCCTCGCGGGCGCTGGAGTGTCGGCCTTCGCCGCCGGGGTAGAACTCCCGCGGGAGTCCAGCGCGGCGAGCGCGCGGCGCAGCTTGTCGGCCTCGGAGAGCACCTGCTCGAGCCGTTGCTGGATGTCGTGACGAATGCGATCGATCACCGTGATGACGCTCCTGATGGAAGATGGTGGTTGGTTGATGCCGATTGGCTACCGAGTTGGCATCCTGCCAGATGGCGTTGGCAGAGCGGCATGTAAAGGCAAGGTTATAGCGCGTCGCGGCGCAGTGCCTTCCACGAACTGTACGGTGTGCCTTATGTCGGCCCGACGCGGAGGCGAACCGGCACGCCGTGACGGAGCGTCACGGAGCGCCGGTCGCAGTGACGGCGCTATGCGGTGCCGGCCGCCGTCGTCGTGCGGTCGCGGACAAGGTCGGCCGCCTTCTCGCCGATCATGTAGATACAGGCCATAGGATTGACGGTGATCATGGAGGGAAAGATGGATCCGTCGGCGATACTGAGGCCGTCGACGCCGCGTACCCGCAACTCCGGATCGACAACCGCGGTGTCGTCACCGGCCGCCCCCATCTTGCACGTTCCGAGTGGGTGGTAGACCGTATGGTGTACGGCGCGACCGTAACGGGAGAGATCGGCGTCGCTGGTGATCGCGGGTCCGGGCGCCACCTCGCGCTTGATCCAGCTCCTGAACGGCTCGGTCGCCGCCACCTCGCGAGCGAGCTTGAGCCCGTCGACGATCGTCTGCTCGTCGTAGCCGTCCTCGTCCATGAAGTACCGGAAGTCAAGCGCCGGCTTGATCTCGGGATTGCCGGAGAGCAGCCACAGACGACCGACGGAGCGTGAGCGGGGGATGTTCGGCGTCATGCACATGGCATGCTCGGGTACCGGATAGCCGAGCCGTTCGGTGTTGAAGCTGAACGGGATCTGATAGGTGTGATACATCAGGTCAGGCCGCTCATCGGCCCCCAAACGGTTGACGAACAGTGCGCAATCGGCGTCCATCGTCGTCTCCGGCGGCATCGGTCGAACGATCTCCCACATGATGATCGACTCGGGATGGTCGATCAGGTTCTCACCGACCCCCGTCAGCGCATGCTGCACCTCGATGCCCAGCTCGCGGAGGTCGTCGGGCGCGCCGATCCCGGACAGCAGCAGCAGGCGTGGTGTGTCGATCGCGCCCGCGGCGAGGACGATCTCCCGCTCCCCGCGCACGACGCCGCTGTCGATGCTGACCGACACCGCGCGCCCGGATTCGAGGTTGACGCGGCGCACCCACGTCTGCAGCTTGATCGTCAGGTTCTCCCGCTTGCCCATGATCGAGTGCAGATAGGAGACGCTCGACGAGGAGCGGATCCCGGTCTCGGGGTCATAGCCGATGTCCAGGAAGCCGGCGCCGCTGCGAAACGGCGCCGCGTTCCAGTCGGGGTTGGCGGGCACGCCGGCCGCCGCCGCGGCCGACGGCACCCAGTCGTGCAGCAGGGCGTTGCGATCCTTCTCGGCGACGAGCTGATGCTTGGGCAGGAGCCGCTCGTAGTACGTCTCCATCGCCTCAGGCTCCCAGCCGGCGGCGCCCCGGGCGACCCAGTCCCGGAAGTCCCCGGGCAGCGGCTTGAACCAGATCATCGTGTTGTGCGACGAACAGCCACCGAGCACGCACGCCCGTGAGTGCAGGATGTGCGCGTTGCCGCGCGGCTGCAGCGTCGTCGTGTAGCCGAGATCCAGCGGGCTCTCGAGGACCGAGAGCCAGTTGCGCAGCAGGAGCACATCGTCGTTGCCGACGTCGCTCGGTCCGGCTTCGATCAGGCACACGCTGACCGCCGGATCCTCCGACAGCCGCGCGGCCACGACCGCCCCGGCGGTGCCACCGCCGACCACGACATAGTCATAGCTCTCGATCTCGCCCGTCCTGGTCATAACGGTGTCCTTTCACTTCGCGGCTGGCTGGGGCCGAGTGCGCGCCGGCCCGCGCGCTCGTGATCGGGCAAGCCTAATCCGAGCGCGACGGCGCTGCCGACGTTGCTGCGCCGGCGGTCGTCTCCGCCGTCCTCGACGCCGGGGAGAGCGCCGCCAGCAGCGCCGCGGCGATCGCGTCCGGGGACGGAGGGCAGCCCGGGATGCGGATGTCGACCGGCAGCAGCGACTCCAGCGGTCCGGCGAGCTCGGCGGCATCGCCCAGGATGTTGCGATGCAGCGCGCAATCGCCGAGGGCGGCGACGAGCCGAGGCTCGGGCATCGCGTCGTAGGCGATTCGCAGAGCGGCCGCCATCCGCGTCGTGACGGCGCCGGTGACGAGCAGGATGTCGGCGTGCCGGGGAGAGGCGACGATGTCGAGGCCGTGTCGCTGGAGATCGTGATACGGGTTGGCGACCGAGCCGAGTTCGTGCTCGCAGCCGTTGCACGAGCCGGCGTCGACGTGACGGATGGCCAGCCAGCGCGGGTCGCCGCCGGCCAGGCGCTCCTGGCGGCGGATCGCGGACAGCGCTCTCAACAGGACGAACATCAGCGATCGACGCAGGCGTAGCAGAGCTCGAAGCTCTTGTTGATCAGCGGGAAGTCGGGCACGAGGTTGCCGGCGGTGGCGTGGGCAAGCGCCGGCCAGTTGGCATACGACGCGGTCCGCAGGTGGACACGGGTGACGCGGTGGCCGGCGAGTGTCACCGCGCACGCCGTCGCGCCGCGTGCGCTCTCCACCCGGCCGACGCCGATCGAGCCCGTGGCCGGCGCCCCGGTGACCGCTCCTCGCGCCAGCGGCCGGGCGAGCAGCTCGTCGAGCAGGCCGAGCGAGACCTCGAGCTCGAGGTGCCGGATCCGGAAGCGCGCCGCCACGTCGCCGTCCGCGGGCGAGGGCAGCGCCGGCGTGAACCCGTCATAGGCCAGCCGGCGGCTGGCCGTGCGCAGATCCACCCGGAGGCCGGAGGCCCGGGCCGCCGGACCGACGGCGCCGAGCGCGAGCGCGTCCTGGGCGCCGAGCACGCCGACGCCCCCGAGCCGGGCCTGGAGCGATCCGGCGAACTCCAGCTCACGCCAGGCCGACGCGGCGTCGGCGCGCAGCTCACGCAGCCGGCCGCGCAGCGTGTCGGTGGCCGCGGCGTCGAGCTGCGCCGCGCCGCGGGCGACGGCGACCGTGCCGAACAGGAAGCGATGGCCGAAGGCATCGGCGAGCGCGCGCTGCGTGCGATCCTTGAGCGCGCTGAAGGCCATCGTCCCGGGAGCGAAGCCGACGCCGGCGCAGATCGCGCCGATGTCGTGCAGATGGTTGTAGACGCGCTCGAGCTCGAGCAGCACGGTGCGCGCGATCCGCAGCCGTGAATCGGGCTGGGCGCCGAGCGCCTCCTCGGCGGCCAGGGCGTAGGCGACGGTGTTGGCCACCGCGCATGCCGCGCACGCGCGCTGCACATAGGGCAGCGCGGCGATGACGTCCCGTCCCTCCGCGGCGCGCTCGAGCCCGCGATGCTTGTAGAACAGCCGAGGGTCGAGGGCGAGGATCCGCTCCCCGACGACATGGAAGCGAAAGTGACCGGACTCGATCACGCCGGCGTGAATCGGCCCGACCGCGATCTGGTGGACGCCGTCGCCGGAGACCGGCGTCATCCAGCGCGGCGCGTCGGCGGTGTGGGCGACGAGCGCGCGCAGCGGCTCATGGCCGGCAAAGCCCAGGCCATAGAGGTCGTGGGCCTCGCGCTCATCCCAATCGGCGGCGGGCGCGAGCTCGACGATGCTCTCCACCGTCCGCTGCGCCGGCACGTCACAGGTGAGCACCCGCGTGTCCTGGGCCGAGGCGAGCAGCGCGTGCCAGCGCAGACCGCCGTCCCGGCGGGCGGCCCAGCCCCCGGCAAAGCGCTCGCCGCCGGCCAGCGCCCGCTCGACGCTCGCCCGCCAGCCGTCCGGCTCGATCTCATGCACGACGGTCACAGCGCGCCCCGGGCGAGGGTCGCGACGAAGCTGGAGCCGACGAGCAGCGGCCCGACCACGCACAGGGCGATCAGGCCGGCACCGAGGATCGCGGTCAGGGCAACCGTTGGGCGCTGACCGCGCTGGGCGCGGCGCCGTGGTCCGCGGGGGCGCTCGCCGATCACGCCCTCGACGAACGCGTGCAGCAGTCCGAGGAAGCCGAGGGCGAGCGCGACGACGGCGATCACGGTGACGGCGAGCTCTCCGGCGGCGACGCCGCCGAGCACGATCAGCAGCTCGGAGACGAACAACGGCGAGGGCGGCATACCGGCCAGCGCGGCGAGGCTGACCCCCATCGCCGCCGCCGTGGAGCGGCTCGCGCCCGCCACCCCGGCCGGTGGCCGGCGGGCCGCCTCGGGGTCGACCCTGAGCAGCGGCAGCGCGGCGTAGAAGCCGAGCGCCTTGGCGAACGCGTGCCCGACGACGTGGATGACGACGCCGGCGATCGCCAGCGGCGTGCCGAAGCCGATCCCGAGCGCGATGACGCCCATGTGCTCCAGGCTGGAGTAGGCGAGCAGGCGCTTCCACGCCAGCGACTGCCACAGGAAGGGGACGGCGACGACGATCGACGCCAGGCCGAAGCCGATGAACACCGTCCGCGTCGTGCCGGCGCCGACCGACGGCTGCAGGATCTCCTTGACCCGCCAGGCGATCAGCAGCACGCTCGGCAGCAGCGCCGCGCTCAGCATCGCGCTGATCGGCGGTGGCGCCTCGCTGTGGGCGTCGGGCAGCCAGTTGTGGACGGGCGCCCAGCCCACCTTGGCGGCGAGGCCGGCGAGCAGGAGCACGAAGGCGATCAGCGTCGGGCCCTTCGGAAAGGTGCGCGCGGCGAGCTCGAGCGCGTGCCAGTCGAGCGCGTGCAGACCGTGGTGGCCGGCGTTGGCCTGGCTGATCGCCAGCACGACGATCCCCAGCAGCGCGATCGACAGTCCGAGTGTCGTCAGGACGAGGTACTTCCAGCCGGCCTCGAGCGCCTCGCGCTTGCCGGTGAAGGCGACGAGCAGCGCCGAGGCCGCGGTCGTCGCCTCGACGATCAGCCACGCCACCGCGAGGTTGCCGACGATCGGGACGGCCAGCAGCGCGGCCCAGAAGACGAACAGCGCGCCGTAGTAGAGCCCCCGGGACCGCGCCGCGGTCGTCCAGCTGCGGCCGCTCGTGCGCAGATAGGCGGGCGAGACGAGCGTGCTGCACAGACCGACGACCGCGGTGACCACGAGCAGCACGCCGCCGGCGCCGTCGATCAGATACCACCCGCCGTGCAGCGGCGGGCGTCCGCCCCGGGCCAGTGCGATCCCCGCCAGCGCGAGCGCCAGCGCCGCGGTCACGAGCGCGATGGCGAGGGCCAGCCGGTCGGCCTGGCGCGGCGTGCGGGCCAGCAGCGCGAGCCCGGCTCCGGCCAGCGGGATCGCCACCAGCGCGGGGACGAGGACCGGGACGAGCTCAGTCACGCAGCGCTCGCAGCAGCTCGGTGTCGCCGGTGCCGAGCTCGCCGTAGATCCGGGTGGCGAACGCGGCGGCGACCGCCACCACGACCGCCAGATCGAACAGCGCGCCGAGGTCGACGACGTAGGACAGGCCGCCGGGCACCGAGACCGCCAGCAGCGCCACCCCGTTCTCGGCGACGATCAGCCCGATCAGCTGAAAGAGGATCGGGCGCCGCGCGGCGACGATCGTGATCCCGATCAGCACGAGCGCGACGGCGGCTCGTGCGGTGTGGGTCTCGCCGATTCCGAGCGACGGCGTCAGCCACCCGGCGCACAGGGCGACCGCCCCCGCCGCCGCCAGCCGGATCAACGGCCCGTTGGCGGCGATCACCGGGCGCGCCTCGCGGGTGCGTCGCATCAGCGTGTAGAGCAGGATCGGCAGCACGACCGCCTTGCCGAGCAGGACGATCCCGGCGGCGAGATCGCCGGAGCGGCCGCTGGCCAGCGTCAGCGCGCCGATCCCGAGCGTCAGCGACTGGGCGGCGAGCAGGCCGATCGCCATCGAGCGGCGGCGCACGACGATCACCGCCAGGCCGAGGACGAGGATGATCGTGACCGGGATGCCGCTCATCCGCCGATCCCCCGACCGAGAGCGACGCCGACGCCACCGATCCACAGGCCGGCGCCGGCCAGGGCGATGGCGCATCCGACCCCGAGCAGCATCGGCACCCGGAGGATGCGCATCTTGGCCTCGGAGGTCTCGATCGCGGCCAGTCCCGCGCACAGCGCCAGGACCTCCACGACGAGCAGTCCGACGCCGCCGGCGAAGCCCCGGACGCGCGGCAGGAACAGCTCGGCGCCGAGCACCAGCATCACCCAGTGCCGCGCCGCGGCCGCCCACTGCAGCAGGGCAAGGTCACGACCGGCGTACTCCAGCAGGGGCCCTTCGTGGATCATCGTCAGCTCGAGATGGGTGTCGGGATTGTCGATCGGCTGGCGACCGGTCTCGACGAGGATCACGAGCGCGAAGGCGAACGCCCCGCACCAGTGCGCGGGCCCGCTCCAGATCGAGCCGCCCGCGGCTGTGGCGCTCATCGCGGTCAGGTCGGTGCCGTGGGCCGGCAGCGCGGCGACCAGCAGCGCCAGCAGCACGAGCGCCTCGCCGGCGACGGCGATCATCAGATCGCGAGCGGCGCCCATCAGGGCGAACCCGCTGCCGGTGTCCCACGCCGCGGCGGCGAGCGCGAAGCGGGCCAGCGCCAGCAGGCCGAGCAGCACGAGCGCGTCGTGGCCGAGGCCGAAGTTCCCGGCGCGCCCGGCGATCGGCACGATCGCCATCGCTGCCAGCAGGCAGGCGGCGACGAGCGGCGGTGCGAGCCGGTAGATCACCCCCGTGCCCTCGGGATCGACCGCGCTCTTGGACCACAGGCGCCGCAGGGTCCGATACGGCTGAAGCGGCGACGGTCCGTGCCGGCCCTGGAGGCGAGCCTTGAGCGTCTGGATGACACCCGGCAGCAGCGGGGCCAGGACGATGCCGAGCAGCTGGATCGCGCCCGCCAGGATGTCGGTGGCCGACACTAGATGGTTGATTCCACGACAGTGGTCGTGAATCGAGTGGTTTGCAAGGAGGATGTGGCAGCAGGGTCGAAGTCGGCGGTGCTATCCCGCATCGCCGACCCTAGGGGGCCTCGATGGACGCCGACCTCGACCTGCTGCTCACGACCGTGTTCGTCACGGCCGACGATCTCCTGCCCGAACGAGCGAAGAACGTTGCGCGTAGGGTCACAGACGCGGAGGTCGTCACGCTGTGCGTCGCGCAGGCGATCATGGGGATTCCGTCGGATCGGCGGTTCCTGGCGGCGGCCGCCAAGCGCCTCGCCCATCTGTTTCCTGATCTCCCCCAGCAGTCGGGGTACTTCAAACGCCGCCGTAAGCTGGCCGACGCACTGGAGTGGCTGATGGGGATCTTTGCCAGCCAGAGCCCGGGGTTTGAGGACGATCTGTTGCTGATCGACTCCACGCCGGTGGAATGCGCCCGCTCGCGCGAAACGGTCAAGCGTTCCGGCACCAACCGCCTGGATGACGCGCTCGGGAACGCCTGCGACTACGGCTACTGCGCCTCGCACTCCCGATACTTCTGGGGGATGCGCCTGCACATCATCTGCAGTCTGGACGGCACCCCACGCGCGCTGGAGCTCTGCTCGCCCAAGACCGGCGAGCGCGAGATCGGGCTGCTGCTCCTGGACCGCTGCCGGCTGCGGGGCGGTGAGACGCTGATCGGCGATAAGGGATACGCCGGCCGCGAGTTCGCTGCCGCGGTCAAAGACCGCAACGTCACGCTCATCCGTCCCGTCCGCCGCGATGAGACGATCACCCGGCCGGCCGGGGTCACCACCCCGGCGCTGCGGCCCGCACGCGAGATCACGCCCAACGCCCGCGCGCACCGTCACGCCACCCCACCCCAGCCGCCGCACCTCGCGCCGATCCGCCAACGCGTCGAATCGATCATCTGGACCGCGAAGGACATCCTCGCGCTCGAACGCCACGGCGCGCGCACCCTGACCGGCCTGCGCGAACGAATCATCGCCCGGTTTTGCTGCCTCACTGCCGCGATCACCCTCAACCACCAACTCGGACGCCCCAGCCGTGAACTCGTCAACTACTGCGCCTAACAGCGCGGAATCAACCATCTAGAGGACCCCGGCGCGGGCGAGCGCGAGCAGCCCGATGACGAGGCCGAGTAGATAGGCGGCGTACGTGCGGATGCTCCCGGTCTGCAGGCGCCGGGCGACGGCGGCGGCGCGCAGGCCGGCGCGCACCGTCGGCTCGTAGAGCAGTGTGTCGACGAGCGACGGCACGTGACCGGAATAGGTGATCCTCTGGATCATCCCGCCGCCGCGCACGATCTCGATCCGCCGCCGCGGGCGCAGCAGCGCCTCGAGCACGAGCCGCAGTGGCTTGGCGAACGCGGCGGAGGTCCAGCCGAGCTCGGGCGCGAGCGGCTGTCCGCACGCCCACACCGGCGCCGGCGCGGCGCGGCGTGACCCGCGCGCTCGCACGAGGACGGTCGTAAGGGCGGCGAGCGCGATCGCCAGCACGAGCGCCGGATAGGAGCCGGTGCCGGGGAGCACGAGCCCGAGCCGGCGCGCCGGGAGCGCGACGGTCGCCGCGACCGCGCCGTGCGCGCCGGCGGCCGCGGGGGCCAGTGCGGCGAGCGTCGGCAGCAGGACGCCGGGGATCAGTCCGAGCAGCACGCAGAGCGCCGCGAGCGCCGCCATACCGGCGCGCATGGGCAGCGCCGGATCGACCGCCGTCGCGCATTCGGGGCGCCGGGGCGGGCCGAGCAGCGCGAGCCCGACGACCTTCACGAAGCACAGCAGCGCGAGTGCCGCGGTCGCCCCCAGCGCGGCGAGCGCGGCGCCGGCGACGAGCGCGGTGGCGACGGGCGGGTGCAGCGAGACGTGCAGCACTGACTGGAGGATCAGCCACTCCGAGGCGAAACCGTTGAGGGGCGGCAGGCCGGCGATCGCCATCGCGCCGACGAGGAACGCGCCGGCGGTCCATGGCATCCGCCGCAGCAGGCCACCGAGATGGTCGAGGTCCAGGCTGCCGACGGCCCGCTCGAAGGCGCCGGCGCCGAGAAACAGCAGGGTCTTGAAGGTGGCGTGGTTGAGGACGTGGAAGAGCGCCGCGGCGAACGCGATCGCCGCCCAGATGCGATTGCCCGCGTCGGCGAACAGGAGCGAGGCGCCGAGCCCCAGCGCGATAATGCCGATGTTCTCGACCGAGTGATAGGCGAGCAACCGCTTGAGGTCGTGCTGGACGATCGCCCACACCACGCCGCCGAGCGAAGACACGACGCCGACGGCCAGCAGCGTGATCCCGAGCCAGCGCGGCGTCGCCCCCAGCCACTGGAACTCGACGCGGATCAGCCCGTAGACGGCGACCTTGATCATCACCCCGGACATCAGCGCCGAGAGATGGGCGGGCGCCACCGGGTGGGCGCGCGGGAGCCACGAATGGAGCGGGACGAAGCCGGCCTTCGTGCCGAAGCCGATCAGCGCGGCGATCGCCACCAGGGTCTGGGTCCCGGTGCCGGCGGCGGCCAGCGCCGCGGGATCGCCAAGCGCTCCGTGATGCTGGAGGACGAGCAGCGCGATCCATACCCCGGCGCCGCCGAGATGGGTGATCGCGAGATAGGCGTAGACCGCCGCGCGCACCGCCGCGTCGCGCTTGGCCACGAGGATCGCCGCCGCCGGGAGCAGGGTCATCAGCTCCCAGAAGCCGAGGAAGGTGATCACATCGCGGGCGGCGAGGACCCCGACGAGCGCCAGCAGGAAGCCGGCGGTCAGCGCGCCGACCGCCGCGCCCGCGCCGGTGCCGGCCGCTGCGCCCGCGCCGGGGCCGACCGCCGCGCCCGCGCCGGGGCCGACCGCTGCGCCCGCGCCCGCGCCGATCCCCGGCACGTAGCCGGTCGCGAAGGCGAGCGTCGGCACCGCCGACACCGCCAGCACGGCGAGGAAGAAGCCGCTCAGCGGATCGAGGCCGAGCGCGGGCGCGACGGCGCTGTGAAACGCCGAGCCGACGCGTTCGCCGCCGGTCAGCACGGCGATCCCCACGGCGCCGAGCAGCGTCATCGCCAGCGCCTGGACGGCCAGGCCGAGCCGCAGGCGGTCCGGCAGGAGCGCGATCGCTCCTCCGCTCGCCAGCAGCACCGCGCCCGCGAGCGCGGCGGCGGCCGGCGAGCTCACGGCGTGCCCTCGCCCGGCGCCGGCCCGAAGTCCTCCACGGCCAGGTCCTCGAGCAGGGCCTGGCTGCGCTCGAGCGTCGAGGTGATGATCCCCCTGGCGAGCTCGAGCAGCTCGAGCGTGCGCGGGTCGCTGACCCGGTAGTAGACGCTCGTCCCCTCCTTGCGGCTGGAGACGAGCCCCTGGCGGCGCAGCAGCGCCAGATGCTGCGAGACGCTGCTGGAGTCGAGCTCGAGCGCCTCCTGGATCGCGCCCACCGAGCGCTCGCCGTCGCGCAGGAGCTGGAGCAGGCGAACCCGCGCGGGATGGCCGAGGGCACGGAAGAGGTCCGCCTTGAGGGGGTAGACCGGAGGCTGACCGGGACGGGTTGACCACATATGAATAATTGAAGCTTACAAATTTATGAGATTAGGGACACGGCCGAGCACCACGCCGCGCTGGGGCGCGGGCGGCGGGCGATTAAATGAGAACGCCCCGGGCCGGCGGGATATGAGGCCGGACTCGGGGCGCGCTCGAGGGAGGAGAGGTACTGCGCCGCAGATGATGGCGGCTCATCTTTCAGAAGTCCAAGACCTATATCCGATACTATTCAGATACTTCGCTTATGAATGGTCGGCGACGCGCTATGGTCCGTCGGGTCGTCTGAGGTGAGAGGAGACCGATCGCGGCTTCATCCGCGACGAGCTCGAGCTGGATCGGTGAGCGGCCGGCAGGGGATGAGCCGCTCCGGGCGAAACTGAGTGACGCAGAGAACCGGAGTGAGGAGCCCCACGTGACCAGCCGCTATACCGAAATGCAACTCGACGCACTGCGCGAGCTGGCCAACGTCGCCTCCGGCACAGCGGCGACGGCGCTCTCGCAGATGCTCGGCCGCGAGATCGGGCTCAACGTCCCGCGCGCTCAGGCGTTGTCGCTCGCCGACGCGCTGCGCAACACCGGCGACCCGGCCGAGACGATCACCGTCGTCGCCCTCGAGCTGTGGGGCGATATCGCCGGCCTCGTCGTGCTGCTCATCCCTCCCGCCCGCGCGGCGACGCTGTGCACGCTGCTCGGCGTCGAGCCGGGCACCGAAGTGGGCGACTCGGCGCTGTCGGAGATCGGCAACATCCTCGGCGCGTCGTTCCTCAACGCACTCGGATCGATGACCGGGCTGTCGCTGGAGCCCGGACCGCCCCAGCTGAGCACGGGAGCGGCGGGAGCGGTGATCGAAGAGCTGCACGCCAGGACGGCCCACGGGGGCGATACCGCGCTGATGCTCGACTCCGAGATCGATGTGGCGGGCGAGCCGTGCTCGATCTCCTTCATGCTGCTGCCCGACGCCGACGGCGTGACGGGTCTGCTGACCCCGCTCGGCCTCGCCTAGTCCCGCCGCGCTGGTCCCGCCGCACTAATCCCTCCTTCAGTTCCGAGCGGGCGGGTCGATCGTCCTGGCCTGAACCCTCCTGTTTGCTCTGGAAGAGAGGCCGATCCCGATGCCCGACAAGACACGGCTGCTGCGGCGCGCGTTCGCGCCCGCGATGGCGTTCATCAGCCGGCTGACCTACTCGTACAAGTTCATCGTGATCGGCATCGTTCTGGTCACGCCGCTCGTGTGGGTCGTCACGGCCTACGTCGGCGTCCAGAACACGAACACGGGTTTCGCCGACAAGGAGCAGGCCGGCCTCGTCTACGTCGCGCCGGTGACCACCCTGCTGGCCGACGTCGTCACCGCGCGCCATGTCGCGGTGCAGGTCGCCGCGCATCAGCTGCCGGCCTCGGCGCTGGCGGCCGCCGACGGCCAGGTGCGATCGGCGATGACCGCGGTCGATCAGACGGGCGCGGTCGGCGCCGAGCTCGGGCTCGTCACGCAATGGGAGAGGCTGCGCGCGCAGCTTCGCGCCGGCCTCGCCGTCCCGGCGCACAGCGTCTCACAGGCGCTCGGCGACTATGACCAGCTGACCGCCGGGGTCGAGGCGCTGATCGCTCAGGACGGCAACAACTCCAACATGATCCTGGATCCCGACAACGACTCGTACTATCTGATGGACGCGGTGCTCAACCGCCTGCCGCTGCTTGACGACCTCGCCGCGCAGGCCGCGGATGTCCAGACCGAGATCGCCGCGACTCAGGGGACGCCGACCCTGAACGATCGCCTCCAGCTCGAGGACCTCAAGAGCGCGATGGCCTCTGCGCTGTCGAACTCGGATCCGGACTATGCCTCGGCGTTCGCCAACACGCGTGACGCGTCGGTCCGGCCGGCCCTGGCCGGTCCTCTGGCGAGCTTTGACCGGGCGGCCGCCGCGGTCACCGCCAACCTGACCGCGGCGATCCACGGAGTCATCGACGGCCGCACCGCAGCCGCTCCGGCCATGCTCGCCTCCGCGCGCGCCGTCGCGCTCGCGCAGGCGTCGATGCCGGTCATCGCCCAGCTGCTGGCCATCCGGATCGGCGGGTTCAGCTCCGCGGCGAGGTTGACCGAGGCGCTCGCCCTGCTCGGCGTCATCCTGGCCCTCTACCTGTTCCTCGGCTTCTATCTGTCGGTCCGAGACGCGCAGGCGGCGATCCTCGAGGGGATCGAGGATCTGCGCGAGAACTGCGTCGACGAGCTGGCCGACGGGCTCGACGCGCTGGCCGACGGCGACCTCACGCGGACGATCGTGTCCGCGGCCGAGCCGGTCGTGCGCTACTCGCGCGACGAGCTCGGAACGGTCGCCGTGGCGGTCAACAGCATCCGCGAACGTCTGCTGAAGTCGGTCGGCTCCTTCAACGCGATGAGCGGCCAGCTGCGCACCACGATCACCGAGGTGACGAGCTCGGCCGCCGAGGTCAACGGGGCCTCCCGGCAGATGGCGCAGGCCTCCGATCTCAGCGGCCAGTCGATCTCGGAGGTCGCCGCCGCGGTCACCGACATCGCGCGGGGAGCTCAGAGCCAGGTGGAGAAGATCGACGCCGTCAACGGCCTCGCCGACCAGGCCTCGGCGGCCGCGCTGAGCTCGGTCCGCGAAGCCCAGGAGGCGGCGGCCGCCGCGGCCCAGGTCAGCGACGTCGCCCGCGGCGGTGTCGCCACCGCGCAGGAGGCCACGATCGCGATGCGCGGGGTGGCGGACTCCTCGCAGCATGTGGTGACGGCGATTCGCGATCTGTCGACGAAGTCCGACGAGATCGGCCAGATCGTCACGACGATCACCGCGATCGCCGACCAGACGAACCTGCTGGCGCTGAACGCGGCGATCGAGGCGGCGCGGGCCGGAGAGCACGGGCACGGCTTTGCCGTCGTCGCCGACGAGGTGCGCCAGCTCGCCGAGCAGGCCAAGTCGGCCGCCGACGAGATCAAGGGGCTGATCGCCGAGATCCAGAGCGGAACCCGGGGAGCGGTTCAGGCCGTCGAGGCCGGCGCCGAGCGCACCGAGGCGGGAACGGTCACCGTGGAACGCACCCGGGAGGCGTTCAGCGAGATCGGACACAGCGTCGACGAGCTCGCGGCGAAGATCACCCAGCTGGCCGGCACGGCCGACGAGATCGCCAACGAGGTCGGAGCGATTCAGGCCGAGATCGGCGACATCGCCGCGGTCGCCGAGGAGTCCTCGGCATCAACCGAGCAGGTGTCGGCGAGCACCGATCAGTCGACGCAGTCGGCTCACGAGATGGCCACTTCGGCGCAGGGCCTGGCCTCCACGGCGCTGTCGCTGGAGGAGCTCGTCAATCAGTTCCGGGTCAGCGTCGAGTAGGGACTGCGAGCCATGGGCTCGGGCTCAGCTCAGCCGATGCCGAGCGCGAACACGTGGAGCGCCGGGTTGTAGCCGGCCACGCTGCCCAGCGCGGGCAGCGCGACCGCCCGCACCGTCTTGCCCGGATCCAGACTCACGGTCGCCGCGAACACGTAGACGGTGTGCCCGGAGGAGCCGGTCGGATAGTTGGCGTAGTCGACCGCGGCGACCTGGACGTTGGCCGGATTGCCGTCCTGGCCCGCCGGATCCCAGAAGTTGCCGACGTCGAGGGTGAACGTCGACGTCGTGCCGTCGGTGTAGTAGATCGTCCCGGTGCCCGACTCCGCCGCGTTGTTGGCGGCGGCGAGGAAGCCGAGCGTCGTCCCCGATCCCGACACGTCGACGATCTGGCCCTCGGCCATCGTGTTGTCGGGCTGGGCCGGCGCCACATCGGGCCAGGTGAAGGTCACGCCGCCCGCGCTGACCGGCGCTCCCGGGGTCAGGCCGTCGGCGGCCAGACCCTCTGCCGAGTACGTCGTCCCCTCGCCGTCGAAGCCCGCGAAGCCGGTGCCGGGATTCGGAGCGCTGTCGCTCGTGATCCCGGTGTTGTCATAGCTCGCGGCCAGCGATGCGAACGGCACCTGCAGCTGCGCCGTCGCGAGCAGGCTCTGTGCCGTCCCGCCGTGGCGGTACGTCGCCCGGGCCACGAGGTCGACCGGGCCGGCCGTCGACGTGCTCGACGCCGCCGGCGTGACCCGGAACCGCGTCGACTCCGTCTGACCGCCCGGCACCGTCCCGACGACGACGGTGCCCGCGGGCTTCGCCGTCCAGCCGGAGGGCAGGGTGAGGCCGACGCTGGCGCCGCGCAGCGGCGTCGCGCCCGGGTCGGAGAGCGACGTGGTGACGGTGAACGGCTGGCCGGGGGTCACGAGCGCTGCCGAGCTGGTTACGCCGAGCGTCGGGGCCGGCGCCGACGGCGGCCCGTACACCGCCGGGTCGTAGCCCGGGCTGTCGACCGGCGCGACGGGCACGCCTCCGGCCTGGTCGCCCTCGGCGACGAGGCTGACGCGCGGGAGACCGCCGCCCGAGCCGTCCAGGCCCCAGACGGCGATCGCCAGCGTGTTGCTCCCCTGCTCGTCCAGGATTCCCGCGGGCACATAGAAGCGGTGTTGGGGGCCGAGCACGTTGTCGTACTGGCCCATCAGCCAGCCGTTGACGTAGATGTAGGCGCGCTCGTCGGCTCCGGTGGCGCCATACCCGACCCCACCCGCCCCGGGGCCGCCGATCTGGACCGCGATCGGCACGGACTGGTCGCTGGGCACGCCGAGCGTGAACGTCGTCCGATACCAGCCGATGCCGGGCGGCAGGCCGCGCGCCGCCCACGAGTCGGGCAGCGACACGTGCTCCCAATCCCCGTCGGGATAGCCCGGCAGGTCCCAGCCGTGATCGGTCCCGTACAGGCCGGTGGCGTTCAGCGGCCCGCGCACCGGGTCCTGCAGCGTCTCACCGCCCTGCGCGCCCTGCAGGCGCCAGGTGACCGGCGTCGCGGCGCCGGTCAGCGACGCGCCGAGCAGACCCCGCGGCGACTTCTGGGAATCGGCGGGCGGTGAGTCGTAGGCGCCGTCCTCGTCGTGACCGGAGCTCTGGACGAGCACGGCCACGACGTTGTCGTGTCCGGGCGCCAGCGCGCCGGCCGGGAACGGGAAGGTCATCTGCGCCGACTCCCCGCCGGTCGTGTCGGAGCCGAGGAAGGCGCCGTTGAGCCATACCGAGAAGGCGCCGTGCGCGCCGCCGCCGACCGTCAGGTCGATCCCGGTCTCCTGCCCGGAGGCGGTGAAGTGCCCCCGGTACCAGACGAAGCCCTGATGGAAGCCGTAGTCGTCGGCGTAGAGCACCGGCGTGGTCAGCGGGGTGGTGGGGTTCGTGGTGACCGGATCGTCGGCCAGCACCCACGAGCGGTCGTCGAATCCCGGCTGGGCCTCCGGCGTCTCGAAGGCAAAGCGCCAGTCGGTCAGGTCGGGCAGGCTGACCGGCGCCGGGCCGCCGACCGTGCCGGTCAGCGCGCCGTCGCGCTCGGAGCTCGTCGTCACCGGCCGGCCGTTCCAGGTCACCGTGGTGATCGACGGCGGCGCCCATACGGTGAACGGTCCGCTCGTGCTCGTGTCGCCGGTCAGGGCGAGCGTCGACCCGCTCGTCTGCGCGGTGCGCACGAGGTATGTCCCCCGGACGAGGACCGACCCGGCCGCCGTGCTCTGCGGCCAGAACTGCTCGGCCACCGATGTCTGGGCGAGCAGGAGCAGCAGCGGGGGAGCGCCGCCTCCGGTGATCGAAACCTCGGCCAGACCGTCGTGGACGTAGTCCAGGCGGAGATCACCGCGCGTCTGATCCCAGGTCGTCGTCACGGTCCCGTGCAGGACGGTGACGCTCGGCTGGCTCGCGTAGCGCAGCACCGTCTCGCCGTCGCTGCCGGCCGGCCCGTCGAGCACGGCGACGGCCTGGCCGCCGATCTGGGCCTGGGTCATCAGCTCCGAGGTCGAGTAGACGAGCTGCTCGCCGTCGAAGCTCGCGTTGGCCACCAGCAGCCGGGAGTCACGGCCCTGGAGGGTGATCGCGGTGCCGGGGGCCTGGGGCACGACCGGGTAGTAGTCGGCCTGCTGGGCGGCAGTCGGGACGTCGATCGCGTCGACCGAGACGTAGGTCCCAGCCGAGGCGGGGTTCTTCTGGCCGCTGACGACGATCTTCAGCGTGTGGCTGGTGTCGGTCAGACCGGACACGGAGTAGAGGACCTGCTGGAACTCGGTGCTCGGGGCGTAGCCGTCGACGGTGGCGACCTGCGTGCCGTCGAGGTAGACGTCGGCGATCCCGTGATTGCTGGCGTCCGGGGCGATCCACTGCACGCCGGTGCCGGTGAACGTCACCGACAGCGAATCGCCGGCCGTGTCGCTGAAGCTCTCGGTCTGGTCGTAGTCGCCGGTCGTGTAGGACTGATCGGAGACGTGTGACCACGAGCCGGTGTAATCCAGCGCCGGATCGGTGTCGTCATAGGTGTAGCTGCCGGTCTGCCCGGCGTCGAGCGCCAGATGCGTGCTGACCGTCGCGGTCGACGCCGCGTTGGCCTGACGGACGTAGACGAACTGCTCGCCGTCGTCGGGATTGGCCCGCTGCAGCGTCGTCACCGCCGCGTTGTCGGGGGTCGCCGCGGCGACCGCGACCGTCTTGGTCAGCGACGGCGAGGCCTGGATGAAATCGCCGATCAGCTTGTTCTCGCCGTACTTGGAGTTGCTGATGTCGTTCGGGGCCGACGGCGTGCCGATCTCGCCGGTCTCCTGGATCGCCGACCCGTAGTCATACGAGGAGTAGATGAACGGCGCCGGCAGCCAGCCCCAGTTCGTTTCGCCCACGCCCATGTAGTTGCTCTGGATCGTCACCCCCTGGGCGATGTTGTTCTTGTAGAAGACGTTCTCGAAGTCAGGCCCGGTCAGGGCATAGCAATTGGCGTAGCCCGAGCCGCCCCAGCTGTCGTAGGAACCGCCCTGGAACTCGGGCAGCATGATCGGCACCCCGGTGTTGACCGGATACGAGGAGGGGGTGGCGAACGACGAGGTGTCGGCGCAGTTGAACCCCTGGGGATAGTTGTCATAACCGGGGATCGATAGCGCCGCGCTCGTCCCCTGAAAGACGCCGCTGCTGTTGCCGGTCAGCGGCACGTCGATCCCGTCGGCTCGAACCTTGGCCTCCAGGTCGGCCATGTAGGCCTCGGTGGCGGGCTCGTTGTCGATGAGCTCGTTCTCGACCTGATAGAGGATGACGTCGCCGCCGCGGGTGATCTGGTGGGCCGCGATGATCGGATCGATCTCCGACAGCCACTGCTCGGCGGCCGCCTCGTAGTCCGGGGCATTCGTCCGCGCCTTGCCGGATTGGGTGACGAGCCAGCCGGGGAAGCCGCCGCCGTCGGTCTCGGCGTTGATGTACGGACCGGGCCTGGCGATGACGTAGAGCCCGGCCTCCTGCGCCATGTTGAGGAACTCGTTCATGTCCCTGACGCCGGTGAAGTCATAGACGCCGGGCGCCGGCGAGTGATAGTCCCAGTCGAAGTACGGGACGACGGCGTTGTAGCCGTCGGCCTTCATCTTCTCCAGCCGGTCGAGCCACAGCGACGGCGACGGGAGGCGCCAGGGATCGAACTCGCCCGCGTAGATGAATGTCCGCTTGCCGCCGATGCTCAGCGAGTACTGGTCATAGCTGACCGACTGGGGCTGGCCGAGGAGGACGTCGCGGGGCGCGGCGATCGCCGCCGGGACGACGCGGTCAGTGCTCGGCGACGCCGGCGACGTCGTCCCGGATGATGTGGCGGCGCGCACCGTGAACGTGACCGCGGTGCCGTTCGGGAGCCCGTCGATGATCGCGTAGTCGTTGGGCACCTGGGCAGTCGCCGTCTGGCCGGTCGACGCGGTGACGGTGTAGGAGACGACGTGGGCCTGGCCGAAGATCGACGGGCACCAGGTGACCGTCGCCGAGTCATCGCCCCCGATCGCGTGCACGAGGACCGGCGCGCCCGGGGTCACGGCCTGTGCGGTCAGGGGCGTCGCCGCCGGGCAGCCGTTGCCGGTGGCGGCGGCCGCCGGTGACGCCCAGGTCCCGGCGCCTCCCGCCAGCAGGCAGGCGAGCACCGCGCCCGCCAGGCGCAGGAGCGTCGCCGCTCGTGAGACACCGCGCCCGAGGTTGCGCACCGTTCTCGTCATCTCAGCCCTACCTCCCGTCGCACCTGGCCATCGCCGGTCTCCCGCAGCGCGGCGAACCGATCTGAACAGCCGAAGTCGTACCCCGGCCCGCCGGCGAGAAACGCGCGCGTCAGCGCGCGAACATCCGGCGGCCTGACTGAGCGCGGTGGCCGTCAGTCCGCGGCGGGAGCACGCAGCGCGTCGCGCAGCCGGCGGCGCGACGCTTCGTCGCCGCCGGCGGTGACCGGGATCGTCAGCCGCGTGGCGATGTCCCCATAGCGTCGGCGCAGCTCGGCCGCCGCCTGCGCAGGGCTGCCGATGACCGCGAAGGTGTGGAGCACGTCGTCGTCGACCAGTGCGGCCATCGCGTCCCATTCGCCGCGCAGCGACATCGCGTTGAGCTCGTCCTGCAGGTCGCCCCAGCCGTGCAGCTCGAGCACCGGGCGATAGGCGGGCGTCGATCCGTAGAACGCGATCTGCCGGCGGACGTCCTGGATCCCCGCGGCCAGCTCGGCCTCGCCGTCCGCCGCGACGATCATCGACGGGCCACTGATCTGAAAGCCGTCCAGCGTCGTGCCGGCCTTCGCCCGCCCGCGCTCCAGGGCCGGAAGCGTGACCTCGCGGACATAGCGCTCGGTGCAGAAGGGATGGCAGAGCAGCCCGTCGGCCACCTCGCCGGCGACCTCGGTCATCAGCGGCCCGACCCCGGCGAGCAGGATCGGCGCGATCCCGAACGGGTTCGGTCCGGGATCGAAGAACGGGGTCATCAGGGTGTGGGTGTAGAACTCGCCGCGGAAGCGCAACGGCGTGCCATCGGCCCAGGTGTCCCAGATGGCGCGCACGGCGAGCACGAACTCCCGCATCCGCGCCGCCGGCCTGGACCACGGCATCGAGTAGCGGTTTCTGATGTGCGGCTTGATCTGCGAGCCGAGCCCGAGCACGAAGCGCCCGCCGGACAGGGTCTGCAGATCGTTGGCGGCCAGCGCGACCGTCATCGGATTGCGGGCGAAGGCGACCGCGATCCCGGTGCCGATCTCGATGCGCTCGGTGCGCATGGCGGCCACCGCGCAGCCCAGGAACGGGTCGACCTGGGTCTCGGTGGCGAACCAGCCGTCGAAGCCGGCCTGCTCGGCCGCGACGGCGGCCTCCCCGGCCGCGCCGATTGTCGAGGTGTAGCCGCCGGCATCGATCTTCATCGCACCCTCCGTTCCGATCTGTGACGAGCCGCAGCCTATACGGGCTCCACGAGGCTCGTGGCGGCGGGTGATCGGACCGAGACGGTCAAGTTGGGCGCCGGTCAGCCGACTGTCTGGTTGAGAGAATATGGATACCCCTGCCCGCAACCGGGGCTCGTGGCTGTGCCCCACCGACGACGACCTGGGCCGCGCCCTCGACATGAGCCCGCGGATCCGCCGGGCGCGCGGTCTGGGATCGATCGCCGGCGGGGTCGCACTGCTCGTCGTCGCCCCGCTGCTCGGCTGGTACGTGCTCGGCTTCTTCCTGCTGAGCGCCGTCAACCTGCAGACGCTGGACTGGCGGGTCCGGCGCGCGCGCCGCCCCGAGCTGGTGATCGCCTGCAGCCTGCTGTGGACGACGATCGTGATCGCCGCGGCCGTCGCGACGACCGGCGGTCCGGTCAGCCCGCTGCTGCCGTGGATGTCGATCCCCGGGGCGCTCGGGGCAGGCCGCTTCCGGCCCCGGGTCACGCTCGTCGGCGCGATCGTCACCGTCCTGATCATGCTCGACGCGACGCTCGCCGTCGATCCGGCACGGACGCTGGCCCATCCGGCGCTCCTGCTCACCTCGATCGCCCTGCTGGTCACCGTCCTGGCGACGGTCTCGGCCCTCACCTCGGCGGAGATCGAGCATCGCACGGTGGCGACGACCGACCCGCTGACCGGCCTGCTCAACCGGGCCGCGCTGACCCCGCGCTTCGCCGAGCTCGCCCATCTGGCGCAGGGCTCGCGTTCCTGCGTCGCGATGATCATCTGCGATCTCGATCACTTCAAGCGCGTCAACGACACCTATGGTCACGAGCGCGGCGACCGCGTGCTGTGCGACGCCGCGGGCGCGATCCGCGCGGCGCTGCGCAGCTTCGAGCTCGTCTACCGCTTCGGCGGCGAGGAGTTCCTGATCGTGCTCCCGGACGCGACGATCGCCGACGGCGCCGAGGCGGCCGAGCGCGTGCGCCAGGCGGTGCAGGACTGCCGCCCGGGTGGGCTGGAGATCACGCTGTCGGCCGGGGTGGCGGCGGCCTGCGGCCACGACGTCGAATTCACCTCGCTGTTGCGCGCGGCCGATCGCGCGCTGTATGACGCCAAGCGCGCCGGACGCAATCGCTACGCGTGCGCGGACTCGGTCCCGATCGCCGCCGCGGCGTTGCGGGCCGAGGCCGGCTGAGCGTCCGCGTGACGGTCGCCTCGCCGGTCCTACTTCTTCTTCTTCTTCTTCTTCTTCTTCGGCTTGGGCTTGGGCTTGCCGACGGTCAGCTTGGCCGACGCGCTGCGGCCGATCACCCCGTCGGTCATGACCGGCCAGACGGTCACCTTGACGGCCACCGTCCCGGCGATCCCCGACACCCGCAGCCGGCCTGAGCGGGTCGTGAACGACAGCCGGCGGCCGTCGCTGGTGTCGACCGCTACGGCATAGTCGCGCGCGCCGGACAGCGTTGCCCACATGATCTCGATCGCGCCGGTGCCCCGGAGCGCGACCAGCTTTCCGAGCACGGCCTTGGGGAAGCTGACCTGCACCGTGCCGATCGTGACGCGCTCGAGCACGAGGCCGTTGCGGCTGACGACCGCGTACACGGTCCGCCGTCCGGACGGCCCGTACGCCGGCGAGAAGCTGATCCGCTGGCACAGCCGCCCGCTCGGTCCGCCGGCCACACCCGCGTTCTGCGGGCACGGCGTGCCGTGGGCGACGCCGAGCACCTGCTCGGAATGATGGGGACCGCTGACGTAGAGGATGATCTTCTCGCCGCGGGGCGCCGCGTAGGCGATCCCGCCGCGGACCCGCCCCTTGATGTCCCGGCTGATGCCGCCGGTGATCACCGGCGGGTCAAGCCCGGGGGCGATCCGGATGCCGGCGATCGGGACCGAGCCGTGGACCGCGGTCACGTGCCAGCGCCCGGGCCGCGGGTTGAGCAGCAGCACGGCCGTGGCGTGCTCGGAGGCGTCCTGCTCGACGAGCGCGAGCTTGCCGACCCGCTCGCCCACGCGCCCGACGGCCGGCGGGTCGATGACGACGCCGCCCGGCCCGGTCACGCGCACGCGCGGCGCCCCGCCGATGCCGGTGATCCGCACTGCCGTCCCCGGGCTGTGCGCGGGCACGACGAACGTGCCCGTGCCGCTGACCGCAGCGGCGGCCATGGCGGCGTTCGTGGGCGTCGGGATCTCATAGGCCTCGACGTCGCACGAGTCGCCCCACACCGACAGCGCGCCGCCCCAGTAGTAGCCGAACCCGGCCTGCCAGGTGGTCGTCTCCTCGACCCAGTGCACCCGCCACCAGGCGTACCACTCCCAGTCGCTGTCCTGGACGAGAACCCAGTAGTGGAATTGAGCGACGCCGACGCACGCGGAGATGCCGAGGCTGGAGACGGCCGCGTTCCCGGTCAGGCAGCCGATGTCCTGCAGGCACGCCTGCGCGTCGCCCTCGACCGAGAACTCATACGGGCTGGCCGTCTCGAAGAACCCCTGCACCTCGCCGTTGATGCTGACGATGCTGAACGTCACGCCGACCTTGATGTCGAACGTGATGATCGGCGTCCCGCCAAAGGCCAGCGTGGCGGTGCCGATCTGCGTCCCCTCGACCGCCAGCGAGCCGCCGAGCTCGAGCGACCACGGGGTGGAGCCGAACGCCGCCTCGTAGCGGAAGGCGGCGTTGATCGAAGCGAGGTAGTTGTCGCCGGTGGGGAGCACGCCGACGCCGACATCGCCCTCGATCCCGAAGCCCTGGGTGGCGGTCGGTAGGCACAGCTGCAGTCCGACGTTGGTCAGGAACACGTCCTCGGCCACCGGGACCTTCAGCCCGGCGGCGTCGACGCTCAGGCTGTCGATCGTTCCGTCGGCGAAGCCGCCGTAGAAGCTGAGCTCCGGGCTCCCGCCGACCGGCAGCACGACGTCGGCGCTGCCGGCCCAGCTGTCGCCGCCGCCCGCCGTGCAGTCGAGCGCCTGCAGCGGCGAGCCGGTCAGCGCCGGCTCGGGGCAGCTCGAGACCGCGCCGCTGGCGCCGCTCGGCGAATACGAGAAGCACGCCGACTTGACCTGCAGCGACCCGATGTACGCGCCGCTGACCTGGATGATCAGCCCGTCGAAGTTGACCCCGGAGGCGTCGGCGCGGATCGCGACCGTGCCGGTGATCCCGCCGGAGCTCGAGCTCGGACCCGCCTTGAAGATCGACGGCAGGTCGACCGTCACCGCGAAGCTCGAGTAGTAGTCGCTGCCGTTGCGCCCGAACGAGACGACGATCGATCCGCCGATCTGAAGCCCCTTGATCGACTGCCCCGACGGCGCGCTCAGGGTCGCGACCGTGCCGAGCTGGTTGCCGGAGCTCGGGGCCGCCGGCAGGTTCCAGCTGATGACGCCGGCGTCGAGGGCGAAGCCCGTGCTGCCGCCGAGGTTGAACGTCAGCTTCGGCGCCAGCGCGCCGCCGAGCAGCCCGAACAGCCCGCCGGGATGCGCGCTGCTCGGGGGCGTGATGACGTACGGGGTGCTCGAGCTGACCGCGGGCAGGGGGATCCCGTTGATCGTCAGCGGCCCGATCGTCTGATAGCTCCCGTTGGCCTGCTGGTTGAGGCAGACGCTGCCGCTCGTCGTCACCTGGGTCAGCTGGAAGGTGACGTTCTGGTCGCAGACCGCCGAGACGGTGTAGGCGATGCTCGCGGTCGCGGTCAGCCCGTCCTTCGAGGTCGCGGTCACCGTGTACGTGTGGGCGCCGGTCGTCGCCGTGTTGAGCGATCCGGCGATCGTGCCCGCCACGCCGCCGGCGCCGTTGGAGTCGCTGCACGAGGCGATCCCGGTCCCGCCGGCGCCCTCGGCGCACGAGAACTGGGTGGGGACGCTCTGGTTGAGCGTGTAGGTGCCGCCGGTCGCGGGGGAGGCGATCGTCGCGGTCGGCGGCGACGCGCACGCGGTCCCCTGGTTGATCGCTCCGCCGTCGTTGATGACGCTGCCGTCGACGTGGCCGCTCTGATCGCACAGCGTGCCGCCCGCGTCGACCGTCACGTTGCCCCCGACGGTGCCGGTCACCGTCAGCACCCCGCCGGTCACCGTCACGTTGCCCTTGACGAAATCGGTGATCTGGAGGGTGCCGGCGGTCACCTGCGTGCTGGTGCCGGAGCCCGTCGTCGTCTCGTACGCGTTGTCGCCGCTGAGCACGAGCGTGCCGGCTCCCTGCTTGACGAGCTGCCAGCCCGCGCCGGGCGCGGAGTCGCCGTAGCCGCCGAGCTCGTCGACGATCGTGCCTGCGACGGTCTCGGTCTGACCGGCGGCCGGGTCGAAGGTCAGCGTGCCGCCGGGATCCTGCCCGAAGATCGCCGAGCCGTACGCTCCGCCCGCCGCGCCGCCGTCGGCGCCCGCGCCGGCGCTGACGACGTCGTTGCCCTCGCTCAGCGTGCCGGAGACGGTCAGGGTCGCGCCGCTCGCCAGGAAGATCGCGCCGCCGAGGCCGGCGCCGCCGCCGCCGCCCGGGGTGCTGGTGTTCGCCGTCGCCGGAGGCGCTCCGGGGCCGCTCGTTCCCTGGCTTCCAGATCCCGAGTTGCCGGAGCCGCCGCCGCCGGCGTCGCCGCCGTTCCCGCCGACGGAGGCGCTCCCGCCGCCGGCGCCGAAGCCGCCGTTGCCGCCGAGGTTTCCGCCGCCCTCGTTCTCCCCGGCGCTGCCGCTGCCGCCGCCGCCGCCGAAGCCGCCGTTGCCGCCGGCCGTGCCGCCGCCACCGCCGCCGCCCCCGAAGCCGCCGTTGCCGCCGGTGTCAGCGGACTCGTCGCCGGGCGCGCCACCGATGCCGCCGCCTCCACCGAAGTCCTCGCCGGCCGCGCCGCCGCCGCCGTACAGTCCGCCGCTGACGGCGCTGCCGTCGCCGGGTCCGCCGCCACTGGCGAGGGTGTACGCGATCCCGGTCTGCCCGCTGCCGGGCGACTCGCCGGCGCCGTTCGCTCCGGATCCGAGGCCGCCGCCGCCAAACTCCGCACCGCCGTTGCCGCCGACGCCTCCGCCGCCGCCCTCGGGGAACCCCGAGGCCGCTCCCGCTCCGCCGACGGCGCCGTCGCCGGTCAGCGTCAGGTTGCTCGTCGTCAGGTCGACGCCGCTGCCGGCGAAGATCGCGCCGCCCAGGCCGGCGCCACCACCGGCCCCGGGCCCGCCGGCGCCGCCCCGGGCCACCGTGTCCTGGAAGGTCAGGTCCTGGACGGTGATGTCGACCGCCGCCGCCGTGTCGTCATACAGCAGCAGACCGCGATAGGTGCCGCCCCCGTTGAGGATGTAGCCCTCTCCGTCGATCACGGCCGGGCCGTCGAGCAGCGGGAGGTCGGAGGTGAGCGCGATGTTGGCGCCGAGCTCGATCGTCGTCACGGCTGGAAGGGGCGTCGTCGTCGACCCCGCGTCGATGGCGTCGATCACCGCGGTCAGCTGCGTCTGCGTCGTGGCCGTGCACGTGGTGCCGACGCTGGAGCCGGTGCACGGAGGGGCGGCGGCGTCCGCCTGCTGGGCGTACGCGAACAGAATCGCGATCACGACGAGGATGGCCCTCGCCGTTCGGCTTGTGCATCGCGTCATGGAATCCTCTCCCGGTCCGTGGGAACCGTATCACGCGTGACAAATACGCCGCGTGTCTTAGCCTCGCTCTCGCGGCGAACCGAGTCGTCGCTGCGAGGCAGGATGCCGAGCGGGCCGCAGGGCCGAGCAGACGCCGCCAAACGCCGCGCAATTGAATGGGTGTCGGTTGCAGGCGGTAGGCGCACGATCCCGTACGCCGCACCGCAATCCTGGTCAATCAGGCAGCTCGCCGGCCTCGACAGTCACGCGGTCGGCACGTCACTCAAACGCCGGTGAGACGACTGACAATCCCGGCCCGCTCCGATTGCGTTGTCACTCGCCGATGACGCGGCCGGGTCAGCCGCGCAGGCGGTCCCGCAGCGGGGCCGCCAGCTCCGGCGGGTCGACTTCGCCGACGGCGACATCGTCGCATCCGACCCACGCGGCCGCCTCGCGCAGCGCCGCCGCCATCTCGGTCAGCGCCCCCGGCGCGAGCGTCATCCGCTTGGCGACGAGCGTCCGTCCGTCACGTCCGGGATCGACTCGGCCGGCGAGCCGGCCGCCGGCGAGCAGCGGCATCGCGTAGTAGCCGTGCACCCGGCGTGGAGCCGGGACGTACGCCTCCAGGCGATGCTCGAAGGCGAACATGCGCAGCGTCCGCCGACGGTCCCAGATGAGCGAGTCAAACGGCGACAGCAGCGCGGTCCGATGGCGGCCGCGGCGCCCGAGCGCGGCCAGCGCCTCCGGGTCGGCCCAGGCGGGCTCACGCCATCCGCCGACGCGCACCGGCACGAGCGCGGTGTCGGCGACGACCGCGGCGATCTCCGCGCGGGTGACGCGGTAGAAGTCGGCGAGATCGCCGATCGTCGCGATCCCCAGCGCGCGCCCGGCGATTCCGGTCAGCGCGCGCAGGCAGTCGGCGTCGTCGGCGGGCGCGGAGGCGGCGAGCACCGCGGCGGGCAGCGCGCGCTCCGGAAGGTCGTAGACCCGCCGCCAGCCGCGGCGGGTCGTGCACACGACCTCCCCGATGTCGAGCAGCCACTCGACCGCCACCTTGACCTCCGACCAGTCCCACCATGGGCCTCCGCGCTTGGCTCCGCCGAGCTCGGTGGAGGTCAGCGGCCCCTCGCGCCGCAGGCGCTCCAGCACCTGATCGCCGACACCGGCCGGAACCGAGTGCCAGCGCCGGCCGCGCGCGCGGAAGCGCCGCCGGCGAAACGCGAACAGCGGCCAGTGCTCGACCGGGAGCACGCACGCGGCGTGCGCCCAGTACTCGAACGCTCGTCCCCGCTCCCAGTAGGCCCGCTCGACGGCCTCGCGCCCGACGGCGCCGAGGCGGGCGTAGGCGACGAGCTCGTGCGAGCGGGCGAGCACCGAGATCGTGTCGAGCTGGACCGCGCCCAGCCGCGTCAGCAGCCCGCCGACTCCTCCGCGGCGGTCGGCCGCGCCGAGCAGGCCCTGCGCCCGCAGGGCGATGCGGCGGGCCTGCGCCGCCGGCAGTTCGTCGCGTGCCGTCACGCTCGGTCTACTTATACTGGCGCCGATACGCGGCATGGAGAGATCGGGACACCTCACCGGAGGGGACATCCGCGCCTCGGACCGCGAACGCCATGAGGTCACCGACGAGTTGCGCGCTCACTGCGCGACGGGGCGGATCAGCGTCGACGAGTTCGAGCGGCGCGTGCAGCGGGCGATGTGCGCCGAGACGATCCACGACCTCGCCGACCTCGTCGTCGACCTGCCCCCGATCAGGACGTCGGCCGAGCCGGCCGTGCGGCCCGTCCTGCGGGCCGGACCGCCCGGGGTCCGGCCGTTCACCTATCGGATCGTCGTCGGCTCGCCGCCGGAGCGCACGCGGATGGTGGCGCTGGACACGATCGCCGCGGCGCTGAACGGCAGCGGCTGGGAGCTGCGCAGCCAGAACGCGGGCAGCCTGGAGTTCCGCCGCCGGGGCAGGGAGCGCATCGTCATCGACCTGGAGCCCCACGGCCCCGGGGCGACGATGATGGTCATCCACGGGCAGGCGCCGCGCAACGTCCGCCGGCAGTTCGTTGCCCTCCATCGTTCTCAGGACCTGCGCATCTAAATGTCCTATGGGGCCATTTAGATGCGCAGGTCCGCGCCGGCGACCCCGACCGGTCCGGGGGCCCCACCGGTGAGCCGGGCCCGCAGGGCGGCGGCCTGCTCCCGGAAGCGGGCCACCGCGGCGAGCTTGACGTCCTCGTAGCCGCGGATCCCGGCCGGCAGCTCGCAGGCGGCCAGCACGTCGGCCAGCGAGGAGGCGAGATGGGGGAGGGCGAACTCGACGAGCGCCCGGTACTCGCCGACCAGCTCCCGCTCGACGCGGCGGACCTCGGTGCGGCCGAACACGTCCAGCGGGGTCCCGCGCACGACGCGCAGCGCGCGCAGGCCGCGCAGGGCCGGATCGAACCATTCGCCGAAGGCCAGCTTGCGCTTGACCCCGAGCGCGCTCAGGATCGGCGGGTGCAGCATGTAGCTGATCCGGGCGTCGGGGCCGAACTCGTCGCGGAGCCGCGCGCGCTGCACCGGATCGAGCAGCAGCCGCGCCACCTCGTACTCGTCCTTGTAGGCCATCAGCGTGAACAGATGCCGCGCCACCGCCTCGCTGACCGCGTCGCTGTCCGGGGCCCGCTCATGGACCGACCGCACGAAGCCGGCGTAGGCACGCGCGTGGCCGACGCCCTGATAGGCGATCAGCTCCGGCACGCGCACGGTCAGCAGGCGCTCGAGCTCGGACCCCGGCGCGGCCCCGACCCCGCGGATGATCGCCGCCGCCCGGGCCTGCCCGCGCACCCGCCGGCCATCCCCGGACGCGCCCGGCGATCCGCGGCCCGGCGATCCGCGGCCCGGCGATTCGCGGGCCGGCGATCCGCGCCCCGGCGATTCGCGGGCCGGCGGCGCGGTCCGGGCGGCCACGGCGTCCGGATCGGCGACCGCGGCGCGCCCCCAGCCCAGCGCGGCGAGGTTCTGCTCCACCTTCGCGCCGTTGAGCCGCACGGCCTCCTCCAGGGCCTCCAGCGAAACGGGCAGCAGCCCGCATTGCCAGGCGGCGCCGACGACGATCATGTTGGCGGGCATGTGGTCGGCGAACACCGCCAGGGCCAGCGCCTGGGCGTCGAGGTAGACGTTGCGCTCCGGGTCGGTGTGGCGGTCGATCGCCGCGATCGCCCGGCCGATCGATCGAAAGCGCGCGTCGTGACGGCCGACCATGTCGACCGTCTGGACCTCGCTCGTCGAGACGACCGCCGCCGTCGCCGCGCCCGCCGCCGTCCGCAGGTTGGCCGGGTTGGCCGCGCCGAGCAGATCGAAGCCGAGATAGGCGTCGACGCCGGCCGGCGCGGCGCGGTTGGCGAGCGCCGCGGTGTCGCCGGCGGGCACGATCCGCACGTCGGAGACGACGGGGCCGCCCTTCTGGGCGAGCCCGGTCTGGTCGAGGCCCAGCGTGCGATGGCCGTCGAGCACCGCGGCCATCCCGAGGATCTGCGCGACGGTGACGACCCCGGTCCCGCCGATGCCGATCATCCGCACCGTCCACGGCCGGCTCAGCGCGATCGCCGGCGGATCGCCGGCGGCCGGCGGCGCGGCGAACGCGCTGCCCCGCGCGCCCCTCTCCTTCGCCGGACCGGGGCGCACCTTCACGAACGACGGGCAGTTGCCGTCCAGGCAGGAATAGTCGGTGTTGCACGATGCCTGGTGGATCCGCGTCTTGGGGCCGAGCTCGGTGTCGACGGGCACGACCGACAGGCAGTGCGACGCCTGCCCGCAGTCGCCGCAGCCCTCGCAGACGCGCTCGTTGATGGCCAGGCGCACGGGCCGTTCCGGCACGGTGCCGCGTTTGCGCAACCGGCGCAGCTCGGCCGCACAGCCCTGGTCGTGGATCAGCACGGTCACGCCGGCCTCGCGGGCCAGCTCCTCCTGGGTCGCCATGATCTGATCGCGGTCGCGCACCTCGGCGATCGCCGCCAGCGACGCGCCGTCGTAGCGCTCGGGCTCGTCGGTCGTGACGATCACGCGTCGCACGCCCTCGGCCGCGAGCCAGTGGGTCAGGGCGGGCACCGGCATCTCGCCCTCCACCGGCTGGCCGCCGGTCATCGCCACGGCGCCGTTGTACAGGAGCTTGAAGGTGATGTTGACGCCGCCGGCGACCGCCGCTCGGATCGCCAGCGAGCCGGAATGGCTGAACGTCCCGTCGCCCATGTTCTGCATCAGGTGCGGCGCGGCGACGAACGGCGCCTGCCCGAGCCACTGGCTGCCCTCGCCGCCCATCTGGGTCAGCCCGGTGATGTCGCCCCGCCCCTCCGGGTGCAGCATGACCATCGAGTGGCAGCCGATCCCGAGGCCGACGAGCTGGCCGTCGGGGGCGTCGGTGGAGGTGTTGTGCGGACAGCCCGAGCAGAACGCCGGCGAGCGGACGGGAAGCCTCGCGGCCGGCGACACCGCGCCCTGCCGGGCGAGCGCCGCCAGCCGGTCGGCGAGCTCCGGGTCTTCGCCCAGCGCGAGCAGCCGCCCGCCGACCGCCAGCGCCAGGGCGTCGGCCTGGGGCTCTGAGAACGGGGCGATCAGCGGCAGGCCATGCTCGTCGCGCTTGCCGATCACCCGCGGCCGCACGCCGGAGTCATACAGCGCGTCGCGGACCTGGGACTCGATGAACGGGCCCTTGGCCTCGACGACCATGATCTCCTCCAGCCCGTCGGCGAACCGGCGCACGGCGTCGCGCTCCAGCGGCCAGATCATCCCGAGCTTGAGGATTCGCACGCCCTTCTCCCGCAGGCGGCCGTCGTCGAGCCCGAGTATCCGCAGCGCCTCACGCAGGTCGTAGTACGGCGCCCCGGCGGCGACCAGCCCGAGCCGCGCGCGCGGCGCCTCCAGCGTCACCGTGTCGAGCGCGTTGAGCCGCGCGTACTCCCGGGCGAGCTCCAGGCGGACGCCGTACAGCGAGCGCTCCAGTTCGTTGGCGAACGGGGGCACGAGCTCCGCCGACGGCGTATGGACATACGGTGCGCCGTCGAACAGCAGCGAGGGCGCCCGCGAGTGAAAGCGGTCCTCGCCGACCTCCACCGACGCGGTGCCGTCGGCGACACTGGTGACGATCTTGAGCGCGAACCACAGGCCGCTGGACCGGCTGGCCGCGATCGCATGGCGGCCGAGATCGAGAACCTCCTGCGGATTGCCCGGGTACAGCACGGGGATGTCGAGGCCGGCCAGCGTCGTCTCGGACGCCGACGGGATCGTCGAGGACTTGTTCTGGGGGTCGTCGCCGACGAGCGCCAGCAGGCCGCCCTTGGGGTGGGCGCCGACGAAGTTGCCGTGGCGCAGCGCATCGGTCGCCCGGTCCAGGCCCGGCGCCTTGCCGTACCACACGCCGAGCACGCCGTCGACCCGGGGGCCGGGCAGCGCCGGCACGAGCTGCGAGCCCCACGCCGAGGTCGCACCGAGCTCTTCGTTGATCGCCGGCCGGTGGACGATGTCGAGCTCGGAGATCAGGTCACGCTGACGCGAGAGCTCGATGTCGAACCCGCCGAGCGGCGAGCCGCGGTAGCCGGACACGAACGCCCCCGTGTGCAGCCCGGCAGCGCGATCGGCGCGCAGCGCATCGAAGATGACGCGTACGCTCGCCTGCACCCCCGTCGTCAACACCGTGCCGCGCTGCAGCAGATACCGGTCCTCGAGCGTCACCCGGCGTCCGATCGTCAGCACCGCGCCGAGTGTAGTGCCCCCTCCCGCCGCGTCCGCCGGTCCCCGGCGCCTCCCTAGACGAACTCGCCGGGCCGCTGGAAGATGATCTCGGGCACGACGCAGGCCGGGGAGACCTCGAGCAGGAAGCGCAGCGCGGCGGCGATGTCGCTCGTGCGCAGCATCTCCTCCACCGGCACCGTCTGCCGGACGAAATCGGTCATGTCGGTGTCGACGAACCCGGGGCAGAAGGCGACTGACTTGACGCCGGCCGCGTTGAGCTCCTTGTTCATCGCCAGCGTGTAGGCGACGACCGCCGCCTTCGTCGCCGAGTAGACCGACAGCCAGGGCTGGGGTGACTTGCCGGCGATCGAGGCGAGGTTGACGACGAGCGCGTTGTGGTGCTCGGCACCGGCCGCCTTGAGCATCTCCAGGCACTCGCGATAGAAGATGACGATCGCCCGCAGGTTCACGTCGAGCTGCATGTCGACGAACTTCGTCTGATGTTCGTCGGCGGCCGCGCCGATCCCGACCCCGGCGTTGTTGACGAGCACGTCCAGCCGGCCGAAGCGCTCGCGATGGAGATTGACGACGGCATGGATCGCGCCCTCGTCGGTCATGTTGGCGGCGAGGAACTCGACCTCGAAGCCGCGCTCGCGCAGATCGCGGGCGGTGCGCTCCAGCGTGTCGGGCTTGCGGGCGGTCAGGGTCAGGCCGTAGCCCCGGCCGGCGAGCTCCTGCGCGAGGGCGAGTCCGATGCCGCGGGAGGCTCCGGTCACGATGGCGGCACGATCGGGCATGAGATGGCCTTCCTGAGGATCGACGATGGGCGGTGCTGGTCCGCGACGGGAATCTAACGGGCGGCGTGCACCGGCAGCAGCTCAGGGCGCTTGGCCGAGATCGCGTCCCCGGACGACACGCCCCGCAGCCGGCGGCCGATCCAGGGCGCCAGGTGCCGGCCGGCCCAGGCGGCCTCACGCGCGACGGCGGTCGTCACCGGAATCGGCGGGGCCGGCGGCAGCGGGGTGCGCCAGTCAGACGACGAGCCGGGGAGCTCGAGGGCCTCGGCGGCGGCCTCGGCGATCCGCCGGTGACCCTCGCTGTTGGCGTGCAGGCGGTCGGGATCGAGCACGCGGGCGTCGGAGGTGCCGCCGGAGGCGAGATCGATCAGCCGCGCCCCCTGGCGACCGGCGACCTCGCGCAGGGCCTCGTCGAAGGCCAGCACGCGCCGGCTGGCCCCGCGCGCCATCGGCATCACGATCGCCGGATCGGGATAGCTCATCATCAGCACCGTCGCGCCGCCGGCGCGCAGGGCGGCCACCATCCGCTCGATCGTCCCCGCCACCCAGTCGATGTCGACCTTCGGGCGCAGGATGTCGTTGACCCCGCCGATCACGCTCGCCAGGTCAGGCGACATCGCCAGCGCCGGCTCGAGCTGCTCGTCGAGGATCCGGCCCACCTTGCGACCGCGAATCGCCAGGTTCGCGTAGCGCACGCCGCCGCCCAGGGTGTCCAGGCGCTCGGCGAGCCGGTCGGCCCAGCCGCGCAGGCTGCCGTCGGGATAGGGGTCGTACAGACCCTCGCTGGTCGAGTCGCCGATCGCGACGAAGCGAAGATAGGGCGCGCCGCTCACGACCCCGTGTTCTAGCGAATGCGCTGCCGTCGCGGCCGCCCGCGGGCCCCGGCGCGGTGAGCTCTGGCAGGATGTCGCCGACCCATGGACCGCGTGGAGACGATGACCCCGGCGTATCGCGCCGTGCTGGCCGCCGCCGGACCGGCGGTGCGCGGCTGGGGCCGCCTGGAGGCGTCGGGCCTGGAGCAGCTGCCGCTGCGCGGGGCGGTCCTGCTCGCCGGCAACCACGACAGCTACTGGGATCCGGTCGCCGTCGGGATCGCCGCGCTCCCGCGCCGGCAGATCAGGGCGCTGGCCAAGTCGACATTGTGGAAGCCGGGGCTTGCCCCGATCCTCGACGGCATGGGACAGATCCCGATCGATCGCGGCGCCGGGGACGCCCACGCCCTCGATCAGGCCGTCCAGGCGCTGCGCGCCGGGGCCTGCATCGGAGTCTTTCCCGAGGGGACGCGGTCGCTCGGTCGCGTGCTGCGGGCCCGCAGCGGCCTCGGGCGGCTCGCCGAGGCCGTGCCGGAGGCGGCGGTCGTCTGCGTCGCGGTCCGCGGGACGGTCGACATCCCCCGGTTCCCGTCGCCCCGCCCCCGGGTGCGGATCACGTTCTTCGCCCCTGCCGGCGGGGGTCTGCGCCCGGGCGAGAGCGCCGGCGAGTTCGCGGCGCGGCTGCTGGACGAGATCCGCGAGCGGGCGCCGATCGCGGTGGCCGGGCGCAAGCGCGCCCGGCAGCCGGCAGCCGGCGCGTCGGCCGGCGCCTGACCGGCGCCGACCGCCCGCGCGGCGCGCCCGGCCTGAGACCGTCTAGACCGAGCCGGCGGCGGTCGTGCTGCCGATCTGCGGGCCGAGGGCGACGAGGCGACGGGCCGCGGCCGTGATCGCGGTGTGGTCGATCCCGCAATCGGCGAGCAGCTCGGCCATCTTCCCCGAGCCGGGGAGATGGGTGACGGCGAGCTTGACGATCCGGGGGCGCTCGTCGCTGTCGGCGAACGCGCTGAGGACGGCCTCGCCGATCCCGCCCTCCGGCCAATGGTCCTCGACGACGACGATCCGCCCACCGGTGGCGCGCGACGCCGCGGCCAGCGTGTCGACGTCGACGGGCTTGACCGAGTACAGGTCGATGACCCGCGCGTTGACGCCGTCGGCGGCGAGGGTGTCGGCGGCCGCGAGCGCCTCGTGCAGCGTCACGCCGGCGCCGACGAGCGTGACCTGATCGTCATCGGACTCGCGCACGACGCGCGCCCCGCCGATCGTGAACTCCTCGTCGGGTCCGTACAGCGTCGGCAGCGCGGAACGCGTGGAGCGCAGATACGAGATGCCGTCGTGGTCGGCCATCGCCTCCACGAGCTTGACCGTCTGATTGGGATCGGACGGGTAGAGGACGACCGAGTTGCCGAGCGCGCGGAACTCGGCGAGGTCCTCGAGCGCCATCTGCGATGGACCGTCCTCGCCGATCGACACCCCGGCGTGCGAGCCGTTCAGGCACAGCTTCGCCTGGGAGATGACGGCCATCCGGACGAAGTCATAGGACCGCGAGTGGAACGCCGCGAACGTCGCCGCGAACGGCGTCCAGCCCCGTACCTGGAAGCCGACGGCGGTCGCGATCAGCATCTGCTCGGCGATGTAGGCCTCGAAGTAACGCTCCGGCGTCTGCTTGAGCACCTCCTCGGTGTGCGTCGAGTTGCCGACCTCGCCGTCGATCGCGACGACGTCGCCGCGACGCTGCATCAGTGCGGCCAGGCCCTGTCCGAAGGCCAGCCGCGTCGGCACCTTGTCGCCGCCGACCTCGTAGGCCGGCAGCGCGGCGGACGCGTCGGTGGTGAACACGTGGGGGGCGCCCGTGCCCTCGGGCTTGGCGACCTCCACATGGGTCCACGGCACGTCGCCGAGCTCGTGGATCGCCTTCTCGGGATCCTTGAGCGGCTGGCCGTGCTTGCCCTCGACGTTGGCGGTCTCGGTGGCGCCATAGCCCTTGATCGTGCGCGCGACGATCATCGTCGGGCGACCGCTCGTCGCCTCGGCCTCGGTGAAGGCGCGGTCGATCTCGGAGATGTCGTGGCCGTCGATCTCGATCGTGTGCCAGCCGCTGGCCGCGGCACGCTTGGCGTAGGCGTCGAGGTTCCAGCCGTGCATCGTCTCACCGCGCTGGCCGAGCCGGTTGACGTCGACGATCGTCACCAGGTTGTCCAGACCCTGCACGCCGGCGTGCTCGACGGCCTCCCAGATCGACCCCTCGGCCATCTCGGAGTCGCCGCACAGGGCGTAGACCCGGTAGGGGAGGCGGTCGAGGTCACGGGCGCACAGCGCGACGCCGGTGGCGATCGGCATGCCCTGACCGAGCGAACCGGTGGCGACGTCGATCCACGGCAGGATCGGCGTCGGGTGGCCCTCGAACTTCGAGCCGAACTGGCGGAAGCTCAGCAGGTCCTCGTCGGTGATCGCGTCCGCGGCGCGGAACATCGCGTAGACGAGCGGCGAGGCATGGCCCTTGGAGAAGATCAGGTGATCGTTGTTCGGGTTCTCCGGCGCGGAGTAGTCGTAGCGGAGGTGACGCGCCATGAGCACCGCCATCAGGTCGGCGGCCGACATCGACGACGTCGGGTGCCCCGAGTTGGCGGCGGCCGCCGCGCGGATCGAGTCGATGCGCAGGCGTTGGGCGAGCTGATGGATCTCTTCGTTGTTCATCTGGCCTACCGACCTCCGCGGACGAAAGAACTGGTTCAGGGATGGTTGCGCACCACGGGCGTCAGACGAGCATCGCGGTCGCATCCGTGTACTTAGCAGCTTTCCCGCGGATCGGGTGGACTACGCCGTGTTCGCGCGGGTCAGCCCGCATCCGACGCGGCGACCGGCTCCGCGGCCGCCGCGGTCGGCGGGCGCGCGTGGCTGGTGATCGAGGACCCGGCGTCCGGGCGCAGGCGCACGGCGCCGGCGGTGGCCAGCAGCGCCATCGCGGCGAGCACGAGGAACGCCACGGTGTACGCGCCCGAGGCGCCGCTGCCGCCGCTGAGCAGATGCGAGAGCGGCCGGCCGGCCCGCAGCGCCACCGTGACCAGCGGCGCGCCCATGCCGATCGAGAGTTGCATCGCCGTCGACTGCAGGGTGTTCGCGTCGCGCATCTCGTCGGGCGGCGTGTCGCTGAAGCCGATCGTCGAATAGCAGGTCAGTCCCGTCGAGCGGCCCATGCCGTTGAGCACCGCGACGGCGCCGATCAGGACGAGCGGGGAGGCGGCGACGAGCAGCGGGGAGGCGAGCAGCGTCGCGGCGGCGAGCAGCGTCGCGCCGATGAGCACCCGCCGGAAGCCGAAGCGCCTCAGCAACGGTGTCGTGGCGGGCTTGATCCCGACGTTGCCGAGGAAGATGAACATCACGACCGCGCCGGACTTGATCGGGCTCCAGCCGAACACGTTCTGGAAGCGCAGCGTCAGCAGGAACGGGACCGCCGTGACCGCGCACCAGAACACCGACCCGCTGCCGAGCGCCGCGCGGAACGTCGGCACGTGCAGCGTGCGGAGGTTGAGCAGCGGATTGCGCGTCCGCAGGAGATGGACCGTGGCCGCGGCCAGCAGCGCCGCCGACGCCGCGGCCAGCGCGCCGATCGGTCCCCACACGACCGTCGGGCGCGACAGCAGATAGGCGGTGTACGTCGCGCCGGCCAGTCCGCTGCACGTCAACAGCACGCCGATCACGTCGAGCGGCGGGGGTGCCGATATGCGCCCTGAGCGGATCAGGCGCCAGCCGACCCCCAGCGCGAGCCCGCCGAGCGGGGCGTTGATCAGAAACAGCCAGCGCCAGCTGGCGTAGGTGACGATGACGCCGCCGGCGAGCGGGGCGATGACCGGGCCGAGCAACGCCGGCCAGACGAGCACCGACATGATCCGCAGCATGTCGCCCTTCTCGGTCTGGGAGAGGACGACGAGCCGGCCGACGGGCACCATCATCGCCCCGCCGGCGCCCTGGACGACCCGGAAGGCGACGAGCTCGGTCAGGTTGGCGCTCAGCGCGCAGGCCAGGGAGGCCAGCGTGAAGACGGCGATCGCCGACAGGAAGACGGGCCGCGCTCCCCAGCGGGCGGTCAGCCAGCCGCTGAGCGGGATCAGGACGGCGAGCGTCACGAGATAGGCGGCGATCACGAGCCCGACCGACGTCGCCGGAACGCCCAGCGCACGACCGATCTTCGGCGCCGCCGTGGTGACGATCGTGCCGTCCAGGTTCTCCATGAAGAAGCAACCGGCGACGAGCAGGGCGGTGTTGCGGTGCCGCGAGTCGATCACGTGAGGTCGCTGGAGGTGGGGCGGCGGCGCACGGGCTCGGGATTGTGACCGCCCGGGGCTCCCGGCGGCGTACGATTCCAGGTATGACGTCGCTCGGGATCGTGCTGCTGGTGCTCGGAGCGCTGGTGGCGGTCGCCGAAGCGCACTATCCGACCCACGGCATCGCCGGCGGCGTCGGGGTCGTCGTCCTGGCGGTCGGCGCGGTGCTGGCGATCTCCGGCCTCGGCGCCGGGATCCTCCTCGGGCTGCTCGGCGGCGCCGTGCTCGCCGGGATCGGCGGCGGGGCGCTCGCCGTCTCGCTCAAGCACGGGACGGCGGTTCGCCATCAGCTGATCCGCTCCGGCCCGGAGGCGATGATCGGACACGTCGGCGTCGTGCGCGACTGGTCGGAGGTCAGCGGCAGCGTCGCCCTCGACGGCGCGCTGTGGAGCGCGCGCCGCTCCACGACCCTGGACGAGGACGACGACGAGATCCGCGAGCTGCACGCCGGCGACCCCGTCGTCGTGGAACGACTGAATGGGCTGACGCTGTGCGTGCGGCCCGCCGAAGAATGGGAGCTGTTGTGATCACCGCAATCATCGTCGTCCTCGTCGTGCTGCTCGTCATCGCCACGACCGCGCTGTCGAGCTCGGTCCGCGTTCTGCGCGAATACGAGCGCGGCGTCGTCTTCCGCCTCGGGCGCCTGATGGATCTGCGCGGGCCGGGCCTGCAGCTGCTGATCCCGTCGCTTGACCGGATGGTCCGGGTCAGCCTGCGGACCGTGACGCTGGCCGTCCCGCCCCAGGAGATCATCACCCGGGACAACGTGCCGGCGCGGGTCACTGCGGTCGCGTACTACCGCGTGATCGACCCGCGCAAGGCCGTCACCGAGGTCGAGAGCTATCAGGCGGCAACCGTGCAGATCGCCCAGACGACGCTGCGCTCGGTGCTCGGCGTCGCCGACTTGGACACGCTGCTGTCCGAGCGCGAGCACCTCAACGCCTCGCTCGCCAAGGTGATCGACACCCAGACCGAGCCGTGGGGGATCAAGGTCACGACCGTCGAGATCAAGGACGTCGAGATCCCGGAGCGCATGCAGCACGCGATCGCGCGCCAGGCCGAGGCCGAGCGCGAGCGCCGCGCCAAGATCATCAACGCCGAGGGCGAGGCCCAGGCGGCCGCCAAGCTCGCCGAGGCCGCCGACGTGATCGGCGTCAACCCGGTGACGCTCCAGCTGCGCTATCTCCAGACCCTGCGGGAGATCGGCGGCTCCCAGAACTCGACGATCGTCTTCCCGATGCCGATCGACCTGATGAAGCCGATGGCCGAGGTGATCGGCCGCATCACCGGCGCCTCGTCAGCCGCTCCGGCCGCCGGGCCGGTGCTGGCGCCGGGGGCGGCGGAGTCCGGTGGTCAGCTCGAGGCGGGCGCGGCGGCCCCCGCGCTGCCGGTCGACGTCGCCGGTGTCGCCGCCGAGCTGAGCAAGCTCGCGTCCGGCCCGGCCGGCACGACCGTCGCCTCCGGCGCGCCGGCCGCGCCCGGCGCGGGCAACGGCCGCGGCGACGAGCCGGCTGCGCGGCGCGACTGACGCCGGGAGCGTTCCCGCGCGTTCGCCGTGCCCTCCGCCTCCGCCGGGCCCTCCGCCTCCGCCGGGCCCTCCGGCGGGGTGGGTATCGACATTTAGCCCGCTATGCGGGCCTTTTTCAGACATCTCCTCGTGTGAGACGGGCACTGTGCGTCCGGTCAGCGCACCGGCGCGCGGCTCAGCCGGCGGCGGTCAGTCTGATCGTCGACCAGGGGCCGACTTCGCCGGCCACGTCGGTCCCGCGGATGCGGAAGTAGTAGGTGACGTCCTTCGGGAGGACCGTGGCCACAGAGCTCCTCCGCGTCGCCGCGGTCAGCGTCCGCCACGCGCCGCGTTTGCCCGCCCGCTCCTGGACCTCGACCGAGGCGAGCGCGGTGCCGCCCTGGGTCGAGACGCGCCACGACACCGTGACGCGCGCCCGCGCGCCGTGGGAGGCGCCGAACGCGGCCGAGCGAGGCATGACGACCGGCGGCGCCGGGCCGCACGGGCGGTTGAAGATGTCAGAGCCGAAGTACGTCTCGCCGGGCAATCCGGCGTAACCGATGTGCTTGAGGCCGAGCAGGTTCTCGACGCTGCCGAGCATCGTGTAGTGGTTGTACGGCGTCTCGGTGACCGTCCCGGGCGCGATGCACGGCGACAGCAGGACCGCTCCGACCTGACCGCCCCCGGGGCCGGTGCCGCCGGGCAGGGCGCTGTTGGGGCCGGGGATCTCGCCGCAGCATGAGCTGGCGTCGGTCGTCGCGGCCTCGTCGAAGGTGACGAGCAGCAGGCCGTCCTCGCGGAACGCCTGGGACGCGGTGATCTTCGGGACCCAGTGCGAGAGGAAGGTGTTGACCTGAGCCAGGCCGCCCGGCTCGCCGTCGGCGCACGGCGCGTCGTGGCCGTCGTCGCACAGATCAGGGGTGATGAAGGTGTAGTCGGCGGTGCTCGAGAGCTTGGAGAGGTCGCCCGGGAGGTCGTCGAGGTTGACGACGTGGGAGTTGCACAGCGACGGGTTGTCGATGATCGAGTCGAAGTAGACGAACGGGTCGTGGCGGGTGGCGTACATGTCGGTCGCCGTCGCCACCTCGGTGTTGTCGGGCTGGCCGACCACCGGATGGCCGCAGGTCGCCGACTCACGGCTCGGATCGGCGCCCATGTCCTCGTTGTAGTCACGCCACGTGATGTGCGCCGCGCTCAGCTGGGAGACGATCGTCGGCACGTTGGCGGGATAGACGCATCCGCTGCCGACGGCCTGGCCGTCGGCGCCGATCGTGCCGGGCGTGAACGGGGCGAAGGTCCCGCAGTCGGCCTCGGTCTGGGCGTTCGGCGCCTGGCCGCTGATCATCGCGATGTAGTTGTCGAGGCTGTGATGCCCGACGCCGTAGTAGTTGGGCAGGTACGCGCCCTCGCTCTTCATCGTCGTCGCCAGATAGGGGGCCGGCGTGCCCGGCCCGAACGTCGTCGACGCCGACTCGTTCTCCAGGACGATGATGAACACGTGCCGGATCCCGGTCTTGGTGCCGGCGGTGGCCAGCGGGGTGCGCGACGCCGCGGGGACGCGGGCCGAGCGCGTGGGCGCAGCGGGCGTGGCCGGGGTGGCCGCCGAGGCGTGGACGAGCCCGTTGGCGACCGCCCCCAGGCCGATCGCCAGGGCCGCCAGGGCGACCAGGATCAGACCTCTCCGGCTGATTCCGAACGCGAGCCGCATCGGCCGAGAAGGCTACTGCGTCTAACCTCGTCCCGCAGTGGCCATCCGCTCCGACATCCGCAACATCGCGATCATCGCGCACGTCGACCACGGCAAGACGACGCTCGTCGACGCTCTCCTGTGGCAGTCCGGCGCCTTCCGCACCGGTCAGAACGTCAACGAGCGCGTGCTCGATTCGATGGATCTGGAGCGTGAGAAGGGCATCACGATCCTCGCCAAGAACACCGCCGTGCGCTACGGCGACGTCAAGCTCAACATCATCGACACCCCCGGCCACGCCGACTTCGGGGGCGAGGTCGAGCGCGGCCTGACGATGGTCGACGGCGTGCTGCTGCTCGTCGATGCCAGCGAGGGCCCGCTCCCCCAGACGCGATTCGTGCTGCGCAAGGCGCTCGAGGCCCGGCTGCCGGTGATCCTCGTCGTCAACAAGGTCGACCGGCCCGACGCCCGGATCAACGAGGTCGTCGACGAGGTCTACGAGCTGTTCCTCGACCTCGACGCCGACGAGTCCCAGATCGACTTCCCGATCGTCTACTGCAACGCCAAGGCCGGCCGGGCGTCGCTGGATCCCGACGAGGATCCCAACTCGCCCGGGACCCTCGGCCCGCTGCTCGATCTGCTCGTGGAGCATGTGCCCGCGCCGCAGTACGACCCGGATCACGCTCTTCAGGCGCACGTGACCAACCTCGACGCCTCCCCGTACGTCGGGCGGATCGCCATCTGCCGGATCCGCAACGGCGTCATCCGCCGCGGCGAGACCGTCGCCTGGTGTCGCCACGACGGCACGATCGAGCGCGTCCGCATCTCCGAGCTGTACGTCACGGAGGCCCTGGAGCGCGTCGACGCCGCCGAGGCATCCGCCGGCGAGATCATCTCCGTCGCCGGGATCCCGGAGATCACGATCGGCGAGACGCTGGCCGATGCCCAGGATCCGATCGCGCTGCCGGTGATCACCGTCGACGAGCCCTCGCTGTCGGTGACGATCGGGATCAACAGCTCGCCGCTCGCCGGCCAGCACGGCAACCTGCTGACCGCCAGCCAGGTCAGGGCCCGCCTGGAGCGCGAGCTCGTCGGCAACGTCTCGCTGCGGATCACCGAGACCGAACGCCCCGAGGTGTGGGAGGTCCAGGGCCGCGGTGAGCTGGCGCTGGCCATCCTCGTCGAGCTCATGCGCCGCGAGGGCTTCGAGCTGACCGTCGGCAAGCCCCAGGTCGTCACCCGGGAGGTGGACGGCACGATGCACGAGCCGGTGGAGCGGATGAGCGTCGACGCGCCCGACGAGTACATCGGGGTGATCACCCAGATGCTCGCGCTGCGCAAGGGGCGCCTGGAGCAGATGGTCAACCACGGCACCGGCTGGGTGCGGATGGAGTATCTCGTCCCGGCCCGCGGGTTGATCGGCTTCCGGACCGAGTTTCTGACCGAGACCCGCGGCACGGGCCTCGTCCACCACGTCTTCGACCGCTGGGAGCCGTGGTTCGGCGAGCTGCGCACCCGCCCGACCGGGTCGCTGGTCTCCGACCGCCGCGGGACGGTGGCGGCCTTCGCCCTGTTCAACCTCCAGGAGCGCGGCACGCTGTTCGTCGAGCCCGGCGACGACGTCTACGAGGGGATGATCGTCGGCGAGAACTCGCGCGCCGAGGACCTCGACGTCAATGCCACGAAGGAGAAGCATCTGACGAACATGCGCCAGTCGACCGCCGACGAGCTCGTCCGGCTCGTGCCCAAGCGCGAGCTGTCACTCGACCAGGCGCTCGAGTTCCTCCGTGAGGACGAATGCGTCGAGGTCACCCCGAAGGCGGTCCGCCTGCGCAAGGTGGCACTGGACAAGACCTCGCGCGTCAAGCGGGCGCGAGCCGGGGCGCGCGAGCGCGCCGGCCAGGCGTAGACCGGACCGGCCGGGTCAGGCGTCAGGCGTCAGGCGGCGGGGCGGCGCCGCGGCGGGACGGCGCCAGCCGGTGGGCGAGCACCGTCCACACCTCGCGGGCCATGCCCATGCCGATGTGGCTGGTGTGGACCTCGATGTGGCGGGCCGCCGGATCCAGGCATGACCGCCAGCGCACGACCTCGTCGGTGCGCGAATACAGCGACAGGAACTCGACGTCCGGCGGAAAGGGCTCGGTGAGCGCGTCGCGGCTGCGCGTGCAGCAGTCCCCGCGCAGGCATCCGGCGCTGAACATGTTCGGCAACCCGACGCTGCCGAGCGCCCCGACGACGGCGATCGACGGGATCACGTGGGGATGGACGTCCAGCGGGTCCAGCAGCGGCGAGCCGAGCGTCACGAGCGTCTCGATCAGATCAGGGCGCAGCGCGGCGAGTACCCGGCCGATCGAGCCGCCGCGGCTCTGGCCGATGACCAGCGCGCGCCGGCCGGTCTTCTTGAAGGCGACCTCGAGCCGGTCCTCGAGCGCGATCACGGTCTCGTCGCTGCAGCCGGTGTTCCACGTGATGCCGCTGCGGGCCAGCGTGTAGCCGCCGCCGCGCAGCCAGAGGGCCATCCGGGTGACGCTCGGGTCGCCGGCGAGGAAGCCCGGGATGAGCATCACCGGACGGCCGTCGCCGGGCGGGGGCGCCGGCCAGCGATCGCGATCGAGCGTCGAGCTCCACTCCCACATGACGCGCAGGCCGGGAGCGACCCAGGGCACCAGGGCCGTCGACATCCGGGGGATTCGCATCGTGTTCATGCTGCTCATGGGGGTCGTGAGACCTAACGGTTTCACGACCCGAAACCTTCCTACCCGGGCATCGGCGGTTCAGCCCCCGGGCTCAAGCCCGCTCTGCGGTACCCCGGGATGCCCGGGGTCCGGGGCCGCGCGCTGCGCGGGGTGCCCGCCGGCCGCCGGCCCCCGGACGGGCCGGGACGGCACGACATCGGCGATCGCCACCAGCGACCGGGCGAGCCGGCGCCGGCGCTCGGCGCGCAGGCCGCCCCGCGCCGCCAGGGCCACCCCCGCCGCGGCGCCGCGCAGATGCGCCCGCAGCCGCCGCTCGCGCGCCGCGTGGCGCAGCCAGGACAGCTGGCGATAGGCGACGAGCGGCAGCCAGGCCGCCGGAAAGCTCGTGGCGACGAGCAGCACCGTGTTGCGCTCCACGAGATAGTGGTGCGCGCCGGGGAGCTGGTGCGAGGACCCCTCGCCGGCGTGCAGGGCGACGGCCGGCTCATAGCGGCAGCTCCAGCCCGCCAGGCGCAGGCGCAGCGCGAGGTCGACGTCCTCCAGATAGGCGAAGTAGCGCTCATCGAAGCCGCCGAGCTCGAGCACGACCGCGCGGCGGTACAGCGCCGCCCCGGCGCAGGCTCCGAAGATCTCCCCCGGCGCGTCCCAGCGCCCGTCGTCGGGGCCGAAGCGCCCGCGCTGCTCGCACACCCCGTCACGCCGGAGCACGTCGCCGGCGTCATAGACGATCTCCGGCCGGTCCAGCGAGAGCATCTTGCAGGCCACCGAGGCGGCCTCCGGATGGGCGCGCAGCGTCGCCACGGTCCGCGCCAGCCAGTCGGGGGCGAGTTCGACGTCGGTGTTGATCAGCGCGACGAGCTCTCCGCGGGCGCCCGCCAGCCCGACGTTGGCGGCGTGCGCGAACCCGGTGTTCCGCGCGAGGGCGATCACTCTCACCTCGGGGTGGGCGTGGCGCAGATAGTCGACGGAGCCGTCGCCGGAGCCGTTGTCGACGACGATGATCTCGCCGGGAGCCAGCGCCTGGGCGGCGAGCGCGGCCAGGCAGCCGTCCAGCCAGCGGCGCCCGTTCCAGTTCGGCACGACGATCGAGGGCCGCTCGGGGGTCATGGCCGGCTGGGGGGTCATGGCCGGCTGGGGGGTGATGGCCGGCTGGGGGGTGATGGCCGGGCGCAGGCCTCGGCCAGCACGGCGCGGGTCAGGCTGCCGGCGGCCGTCCAGGAGAGCCCGGCGACGGCGGGACGCGCCCGGGCGGCGAGCCGCGCGCGCAGCGCGGAATCCTCCGCGATGACCTCCAGCCCCCGCGCGAGCGCGCCCTCGTCGCCGGGGGCGACCCGCAGGACGGCCCCCGATAGCTCGGCGCCGAACTCGGGCAGGTCGCTGACCACGGCAGGGATCCCGCGGGCCAGCGCCTCGCGCAGCGGCAGGCCATAGCCCTCCAGCAGCGAGGGCACGACGAGCGCCAGCGCCCCGGCGTACAGGGCGTCCAGCTCGCGATCGCCGACCCGGCCCAGCACGTGGACGCCCGGGCCGCCGAGCGCGGCGGCCAGGCGCCCCTCCCCGGCGTAGACGAGCTCGGCGTCGAGGCCGCGGGCGCGGGCGCGGGCATAGGCGCGCTGGAGCAGCAGCGGCGCCTTGCGGGGCTCGAGTGCGCCGACGGCGAGCAGATAGCGCCCGGTCGCCAGACCGACGCTCGCCAGCACGCGCTCGGGGTCCGGCGACCCGCGCGGCGGCGGCGGGTCGACCCCCTCGGGCACGACCCGGATCCGCGCCGGGTCAAGGCCCCAGCGCGTGATCAGCAGATCCCGGGTGGGGGCGGCCGGGACGATCACCCGCGCCGCGCGCGCGGCAAGCGCCCGCGGGCGGGCCAGACGGTGCCACGCCCGCTCATAGGTGGTGAAGTCGTGCGGGCGCAGCTCGAAACTGAGGTCGTGGACGGTCAGCACGAACGGGATGCCGGTGCTCAGCGCCAGCGGCGCCACCGCAGGCGCCCAGACGGCGTCCGGCGCGCCGCCGGCCAGCCGGTCCAGCCGCGGGCGGCCGATCAGCGCCCCGGCCCCGAACAGCGCCCGCCCGGGCAGCGGATGGCGGCGGATGGTGACATTGGCGAGCGCGCCCAGCGCCGACAGCGCGGGGATCTCCTCCCGGCCGGGGACGAACAGGATCCACTCGTCGTCCGGGAAGCCGCGCGCCATCGCGTCCAGCAGCGAGCCGGCGTAGCGCGTCACCCCGCGCCCGCCGGCCAGGGACCGGGCGTCGACGGCCAGCCTCATGACAGGCGACCGTACACGTCACCGGTCCCCAATAGACTCGCGGGGGATGCCGGATGGAGGCTCCCGCGGTCCCGTCACAGCGGGCGGCGGTCTTCGCCTGCGCGCCCCGGACGGCACGGCTCGACTGTCGGTGCTCAGCTCGACCAGGCGCCGCATGGCGCGGCGCGGCGAACCGGTCGTCGAGGCCCCCGGCGTCGCCCTCCAGGCCGGCCTGCTCGCCGCCGCCGCGCTGCTCGCCGCGTTCACGATCCTGCAGGGCTACGCGCCCCACGACGAAGGGCTGATGCTCCAGGCGGGGTCGCGGATCGCCTCCGGGCAGTGGCCCTATCGCGACTTCTGGACCAACTACGAGCCCGGCCAGGAGGTCGTGCTGGCGGTCCTGCAGCGCATCTTCGGGCCGTCGCTGCTGACCTGGCGCGTGATGCTCGTCGCGGTCGACGCCGTCGTCGCGCTGCTGGCCTATCGCCTCGCGCGGCTGCGCGCGCCGCAGCCCTACGCGCTCGCCGCCTGGCTGGCCGTCGCCGGGGCGATGGCGTATCCCGCGCTGCCCGGGCCCAATCCGCCCGCGCTGCTGCTCGCCTTCGCGGCGCTGCTCGTCGCCGCGAGATATCCGCGTCTGGCCGGCGTGCTGGCCGGAGTGACCTGCTGCTTTCGCCTCGAGCTCGGGGTGGCGGCGATCCTCGGCGTGCTGCTCGAGGCGCCGCCGGGGGAGCGCGGGCGCGCACTGGCCCCGGCGCTCGGCGCCGCGGTCCTGACCCTCGGGCCGTTCTTCGTCGTCGCCCCCGGGGCGATGTGGCACGACACGATCGGCTTCTACGGCATCCAGAGCCTGCAGCGGCTGCCCTTCCCGCTGTCCTTCCACGGTCCGCTGAAGCCGAGCAAGCTGATCGAGTTCTACATGCCGCTGATCCTCGTCGCCGGCCTGGCGGTGGGCGCGGCCGGGATGGCGACGGCCGCCGCGGCCCGCCGGATCCTGGAGCCCGGGGAGTGGTCGCTCGTCCCGCTGGCGCTCGTCGGCCTCGCCTATCTCCTCGGCCGCACCGACGAGTTCCATCTCGTTCCGCTCGCCGCGGTGCTGCCGGTGATGCTCGCCTGGGCGGTGGGCGCGGGCGGGTCCGGGTCCCGGCCGCTGGTCCTGCGCGCGGCGCTGATCGTGGCGCTCGCGCTGATCGTCGTCCACGGCCTCGAGCGCCGCGCCGGCCAGCTCCTGCATCCCCCGGCGCTCGCCGCCGTCCCCGGGCCGGCCGGCGACGGCGTGCAGACGAGCCCGGCCGACGCCCGCTCGCTGACCGAGCTGCTCGGCGAGCTGGGCCGGATCACCCGTCCGGGCGAGCCGATCTTCGTCGCCAACCCGCGCTTCGACCTCGTCCAGGCCGGCGATCCCGAGCTGTACATCATCACCGGCCATCCCAACCCGACCCGCTACGACGTCATGCAGCCGGGCGTGGTGACGACCGCCTCGGTGCAGCGTCAGATCATCGCCTCGCTGCAGCGCTCCGACACCCGCGTGGTCATCCGCTGGCTCGATCCGCGCGCCGATCAGGTCGAGCCCAACGGCTCCGGTCGCTCGAGCGGGGTCAACGTGCTCGGGGTGTGGATCGCCGCCCACTACGCGCCGGTGGCGCGCTACGGCTACTACCAGGTGCTCGTGCGCTCGTCCGGGCGGCGCGGCGGATCACGGCGATGAGCGAGCGGCTGCCGTTCCCGCGGGCCGAGCTGCGCCGGCGGACGCTGCGCGGGACGATCATCACCGCGAGCTTCCTCGTCGCCATCGACGCGCTCGTGCTCGTCCAGGGTCTCGTCGTCACGCGGCTGCTGGGGCCGCGCCAGATCGGCCTCTACGGCGTCGTCTCGACGACCGTCATCTCGCTGATCGCGCTCAAGCGCGTCGGCATCGACGAGGCCTTCGTGCAGCAGGACGAGCCCGACCAGCGCGCCGAGTTCCAGTACGCGTTCACCCTCGAGCTCGGCCTGTCGATCGCGATGGCGCTGATCATCCTCGCCCTGTCGCCGCTCGTCGCGGTGATCTACGCCGATCATCGGTTGACCGGGCTGATGGCGAGCCTCGCCTACCTGCCGCTCGCCTTCGCGCTCCAGGCGCCGCTGTGGGTGTTCTTCCGACGGATGGACTTCCGCCGCCAGCGCTCGCTGCAGGCGATCCAGCCGGTCGTCGGATTCATCGTCACCGTGCCGCTGGCCGCGGCCACCTCGCTCGGGGTGTGGAGCCTGATCGTCGGCCAGATCGCCGGCTACGTCGTGGCCGTCGCCGCGGCGGTGGCGGTCGCCCCGTATCCGCTGGCGCTGCGCTATGACCGCGCCATCGCCGCGCGCTATCTGCGCTTCTCGGCTCCGATCCTCGTCACCGTGCTCGGAGCGATCGTCGTCGCCCAGGGACCGGTCCTCGTGATCAAGCTCCACGACGGGCTGGCGGCGGCCGGCTTCATCACCCTGGCGGTGACGCTGACCCGTTACATCGACCGCGCCGACCAGATCGTCACCGCCACCATCTACCCCGCCATCTGCGCGATCCAGGGCCAGCGTGCCGCGCTCGAGGAGTTGTACGTCAAGTCCAATCGGGCGACGCTGCTGTGGGTGGCGCCGTACGCCGCGGGCATCATCCTGTTCGCGCCCGACCTCGTCGGCTTCATCCTCGGGGCGAGCTGGCGTCCGGCGATCATCCTGCTCCAGGGCCTGGCGGTCGTCGGCTTCATCACCCAACTCGGCTTCAACTGGTTCTCGTTCTTCCGCGCGCACGGCGACACCGCGCCGCCCGCCGTCGAGTCGGTCGCCGGCGCGGTCGCGTTCGTCGCCTTCGCGCCCGCCGGCCTGCTGCTCGACGGCTTTCACGGCTTCGTGCTCGGCCGGATCGCCGCCGCGCTCGTCGCCTTCGCCGTGCGCAGCGTGTTCGTGCGCCGCCTGCTGCCCCACGTCCGCTATCGCCAGCTGGCCGGACCCGTCCTGCCGCCGCTCGTGCTGGCCTGCGCCTCGGTGGTCGCGCTGCGGCTGGCGCTGTGGGGCGGCCGGCGGACGCTCGCCCAGGCCGTCGGTGAGCTGGCGCTGTTCGCGGTCGTCTACGGGGTCACGGTGTATCGCCGGGAGCGGATCCTGGTCGCCGAGCTGCTCGGCGCGGTCCGGGCCCAGCGCGCGGGCTAGCTCGTTGACGGTGGGCGATGACGAGGTCCTGGCGGGAGTGGCCGGGGCGCCCGGTCCACGTCCCCGGTGCGACGGCATCGATCGTCAGCCCGAGGCCGGCGCAGCGCGCGCGCAGCCAGTCGCCGTCGTAGGCGACCGCGGCCTCGGGGGTCACTGGATCGGACACCGCGGCGACGGCGTCCGCTCCGGCCAGGGGCTCGAACGGCGCCGGGAGGCCGGTGCCGGCGGGGATGAGCAGCCAGGTCGTGAACAGCCGCCCGTCGACGGCGAGCACCCGCGCGGCCTGCGCGAGATAGTGCTCGGCGGCGGCGGGCAGGAGATGGGTGAACAGGGAGGTGGCGATGACGAGGTCGAAGGCGCCGTCGGGAAACGGGAAGCGATAGTCCTGCGCGGCCTGGGCGCCGTCCGGGTTGTAGACGGCGTTGCGCAGGTCGGCGTGATGGAAGCGGAACGGCGCCGGCGTGGCGCCGTAGCGGGCGGCGCACCACTCGATCCCGGAGCGCACGACGTCGAAGCCGTCATAGGACCCGGGCGGGCGCAGGACCGGGACGAGGACCCGCGCCATGCGCCCGATGCCGCAGCCGATCTCGAGCACCCGGTCGCTCGATCTCAGACCCGCGAGCGCTTCGAAGTGGACGCGGAACTCGTCGCCGGTGGCGCGGAAGTCCGAGTCCCCGACGTAGTCCGACAGCCGGCGCGGGGGCGTCAGCGCGTCCCGCCGTCCGCCGAGCGCATCGGCGGCGTCGGCGGCTCGCAGGCGCAGCGACCGGGCGGCGCGGGCGATCACCGCTCGCCGGCGGCGCAGACGATCCCGATCGAGACGCCGGCCGGCAGGCTGACCCCGCGCTCGATCAGCTCCGCCTCCCATCGCATCGGTTGCGCCAGGACACGATTGAGCGCGGGGGGCGTCAGCCGCAGGTCAGGACGCTCGGGCTCGCGCTCGGCGTGGCGGCGGCCGAGCACGCGGACGGCGGCGATCGGGGGGAGCAGCAGGGTGTTGAAATAGCTGGAGGCCAGCGGCCGCCAGCCCGCCGCGCGCAGCCGGCCGCTGAGCCGGCGCAGGGTGTAGCGGCGATGGTGATGATGCGCGGTGTCGTGCTGGCTCCACAGCCAGCCGTAGGCCGGGACGGTGGCCAGCAACCGGCCGCTGGGGGCGGCGACGCGGCGCAGCTCGCGCATCGCGGCGCGATCGTCGGACAGGTGCTCGAGCACGTCGGTGGCGAGGATCAGCTCAAACGATCCGTCGGCGAACGGCAGGTCCTCGATCCGGCCCTCGGTGGCGCCCTCGACACCGCGCTGCCGGCAGAACGCGATCGCCTCCGGAGAGGCATCGACGCCGCGCGCGCTGCCCGGCACCCCGAACTCACGCAGATTGTGCCCGGTGCCGCACCCGGCGTCGAGCAGGCTCAGGCCGGCCGGCGTGGCGGTGCGGCTCAGCAGCGCGCGGATGACCGCGCGCCGTCCGGCGAACCACCAGTGGGTTTCCTCGAGCTCGAACTGCTCGCGGTAGGCGTGCTGCTCCAAGGCGGGCGATTGTAAGGCTGCGTTCACGCTCGCGGCGCGGCGCTGAGGCTCGTTAGTCTGCGGACGTGATGAGCCTGCCCCCCGCCGCGCAGGAGCCGCTGCTCTCGGTCGTCGTGCCCGTGCTCGACGAGGAGGCCGGCCTGCCCGAGCTGCACCGGCGGCTGACCGCCGTCCTGAGCGCGCTGGACGGTCCGGGCGAGATCGTCTACGTCGACGACGGCTCGACTGACCGCTCGGTCGCGCTGATCGAGAGCTGGGTCGCGGCCGATCCCGGAGAGGCCGACGTCGAGGTGGCGCTCGTCAAGCTGTCGCGCAACTTCGGGATGGAGATCGCGATGTCGGCCGGGCTCGACCACGCTCGCGGCCACTACGTCGCGCTCATGCACGCCGATCTCCAGGATCCACCGGAGCTGCTGACCGACATGCTGGCCGCCGTCCGGGCCGGCGCCGACGTCGCCTACGCCCGGCGCATCGGGCGCGACGAGAGCGCGGTCAAGCGCTTTCTCGCCACCGCGTTCTACGGCCTGATGGCCCGCGTCGCCCGCGTCCCGTATCAGGGGCAGGCCGGCGATTTCCGGGTGATGTCCCGCCGGGTGGTGGCGGCCATCCAGCAGATGCCGGAGCGCCGGCGGTTCCTGCGCGGGCTCGTCGCCTGGGTGGGGTTCGAGCAGGTTCCGGTCGAATACCGGCGGGCCGGGCGCCACGCCGGGCGCGGCGCCTCCTATCCGCAGCTGCTGGGGCTCGCGCTCGAGGCGCTGGCCGCGTTCTCCGACGTCCCGCTCCAGCTGGCGACGCTGTTCGGGCTGCTGATCGCCCAGCTGAGCGCGCTGGCGGCGGTGGTGATCCTCGTGCTGACTCTGTTCGGGGCGGTGCACCCGAGCGTGTGGGTGTGGGTCCTGGCCGCCGTCCTCTTCCTCTCCGGGGTCCAGCTGACGACCGTCGGGATCCTCGGGCGCTATCTCGCCCGGGTGCACGCCGAGGTGCTCGCCCGGCCGCTGTACCTCGTCGATCGGGTCAGCCGGCCGGTGCCCCGGCAGGGACGGGGGACGCGCCCGGACGGTTCCTCGCCGGCCACGGTGGCGGGTCCGGCGACGCCGGGCGAGCCGCTGGCGGGCTGGCCGGCGCCGCGGTGAGCGTCACCCGCTCGCGCCGCCCCGGGTTCCCCAGGACATCGGGCGAGGCGGCCGCGCCGAGCGGCCGCGGGTCCCGCCGCGGCGCGCTGTGGCCGCTCGGCCTGTATGCCGTCCTCTCGGTGGCGCTGTTCGGCGTCCCGGTCATCGGCCACCTCGGCAGCCGGATCGTCGCCTCGGACACGATCGACTCCAGCCAGTTCATGTGGTTCTTCGCGTGGTGGCCGCACGCGATCCTGCACGGCCTCGATCCGTTCGTCACCCACGTCATGTTCGTCCCCAACGGCTTCAACCTGACCTGGTCGACGGCGATGCCGCTGCCGAGCGTGCTGCTCTCGCCGGTCACCCTGACCGCCGGGCCGATCGTCACCTGGAACGTCATCCAGCTCGCGTCGCCCGCGCTCAGCGCCTGGACGGCCTTCATCCTCTGCCGCTATGTGACCGGCCGGACCGTCCCGTCGCTTGTCGGCGGCTACGTGTTCGGCTTCTCGCCGTACATGCTCATCCACCTCACCGGCGGCCCGTATCTCGCGCTGGCGATGATGGTCCCGCTGTTCGTGTGGCTCGTGCTGCGCCGGCTGGACGGCGACATCGGCCCGCGCCGCTTCGTCGTCATGCTCGCGCTCGCGCTCGCCGCGCAGTACCTCATCTCCAGCGAGGTGCTCGCCACCGCCACGCTGTTCGGGGCGGTGGCGCTCGTCCTGGCGATCGCGCTGGCGCCCGAGCGGCGCCCGGCGCTGATCGAGACCGTCGCGCTGATCGCCGCCGCGTTCGCCGGCTGCGTCGTGCTGATCAGCCCGTTTCTCGCCGTCTTCTTCTTCGGCCATCAGTATCCGCCCGCGGCGACCCACTTCCGCGCCGACATCGCCTCGTACGTGCTGCCCTCGCCGCTGATGGCGATCACGCGGGCCGCCCCGGAGTTCCGCGGCGCCAACACCGAGGGCTACCTCGGGGTCGGGCTGGTGGCCCTGGTGGCGACGTGGGTCTGGCAGCGCCGGCGTGAGCGGGTGACGTGGGTGATCACGATCGCGCTGCTGGCGGCGGTTGTCTGCTCGCTCGGCTCCCACCTCGTGATCCGCGGCGACCACACCTCGATTCCCGGACCGTGGCTGCTGCTGGCCACCCTGCCGGTCCTCAAGTACGCGATCCCGGTCCGGCTCGCCCTGTTCGTCGACCTGCCGGTCGCGCTGATCGTCGCGCTGTTCCTCAGCGAGGGCGGCGCGGCTCGCGACGGGCGGGTGGGCGCCTGGCGCTGGGGGCTGGCCGCGGTCTCTGTGGCGCTGATCCTCCCCGCCGTCGGCAACGCCGCCTGGAACACCCCCGTCCGGGACCCGACGTTCTTCACCAGCGGCGCCTATCGCCGTTATCTGGACGCCTCCAGCAACGTCCTGACGATCCCGGCGTGGGGCCCCAACGAGCGCTGGCAGGCCGACACCGGCTTCGCCTTCAACCTCTCTGACGGCTATGCCGGAAACCCGTTCCCGGCCAGCTACACGCGCTATCCGACATGGAACACACTGCTGACCGGTCAGCTGACGCCGGGCTGGCGGGGTCAGCTGCGGCGTTTCGTGGCCGCCAAGCGGGTCACCGACATCGTCGTCGACGACAGCTACACCGGCCCGTGGCGGACGCTGTTCGGGAGCCTCGGGGTGCATCCGATCGCCGTCGGGGGAGTGCTGCTCTACCGGCTCAGGGCGTGATCCCCTGCGCCCCGGGCACCGGCACATAGACTGTGCCGATGCCCAGCGCCCCGCCGTCGATGTCGGTGATCATCCCGGTCTACAACGAGGCCGAGGAGATCGTCAAGATCATCCCCGCGGTGCGGGCGGTGCTGAGCGAGCGCGGCGGCGAGTGGGAGATCGTCGTCGTCGACAACGCGAGCACCGATGACACCGTCGCGCGCCTCGCGCCCTTCCAGGAGGATCCGCGTATCCGGCTGATCCGCAACGACGTCAACCACGGCAAGGGCTACTCGGTCCGGCGCGGGATGCTGGAGGCGACCGGTGAGCGCCGCCTGATGTGCGACGCCGACTGCGCCCCGTCGCTGGCCTCGCTGCCCGCCATGGACGCGCTGCTGGAGGAGTGCGATGTCGTGGCCGGCGCGCGCAACGCCGCCGACTCCCAGGTGGAGCGCTATCAGCCGATCCAGCGGCGCGCGGCCAGCCTCGGCTTCATCTTCCTCTGCCGGCGGGTGATGGGCGAGCCGCTGCGCGACGTCTTCTGCGGCTTCAAGCTGTTCACCGCCGACGCCGCCCGCGACGTCTTCACCCGCGCCCGGATCGACGGCTGGGCGTTCGACGCCGAGGCGCTGGCGCTTGCCCGGGCGCTCGGCTACCGGGTGGCGCCGTGCGGGATCGCCTGGACGCACCGCCCCGGCTCGCGCCTCTCGATCCCCCGGATCATGATCCCGGTGCTGCGTGAGCTGATCGCGACCCGCGCCCACATCCGGGCCGCGGCGCTGTCGGACCGCCGCGGCGCCGCGGAGGAGCTGGCCGCCCGGGTCTGACACCGACCCGCCCGCCCCGGGCGCGGACGCGGTGAGCCGCCGCGACCCTACAGCGCGAGCTGGCCGTCGGCGCGCGCGGGGTGCAGGCGGATGATCCGCCGCCCGCCGGCGATCGCCGACGTCCACGGAGCCTCGTTGACGTACAGCGGCCGTTGCGGGCAGCCGAGCAGCACCCGCACGAGCGAGAGCGCCTGGACCTCGGGCTGGGGCGGCGAGGCGTAGCTGCAGCCGGTGTGGCCGGCCAGCTCGGTCGCGCACTGGTCGTCGACCTCGACGACGTAGAGGGGCGTGTCGGTCATCGGCGTCGGCTCAGCATGCCACGGCAGGGACGAGACCGCCTGCAGAAAGCGAGCGAGGCGTTCGCTTTCCGCAGCAGGTCAGGGGTGGAGACAATCTCCTACACAACGTAGTTGACAACCCCGGGCCTGACTATTACGCTGCGTAGTAGTCAAACCCCCGCCGCAGAGAAAGGCCCTGTCATGAGGCGATCACTCCTCGCCGTCCCCGTTGTCGCCCTGCTCGCCGTCGGCGTGCTCGCCGCCGCCGTCACCGGCGCGTTCTCGTCCGGAGCCGGCGCGGCGCCGGGCCGCGCAACCGCGGCCGCGGCGACCACGGCGACCACGGCGACGACCACGATGGCGATGCCCGTCACCGGACTGAGCGCGAAGCTCACGGTCGAGCTTCACCGCGCCGTCGTCCGCGTGGTGATCCACAACTTCGCGTTCGCGCCCGCGCGGCTGGAGGTGTCGCGAGGGACGCGGATCGTGTGGACCAACGAGGACGACGACCCGCACACCGTGACGACCGACAAGCCCGCCTGGGCCTCGCCGGCGCTGGACACCGGCCAGCGGTTCACGGTCGTCGCCAGGAAGCCGGGGACGTTCACCTATCACTGCCAGATCCACCCGTTCATGCACGGGGCCGTGATCGTCGCCGCCTGAGCCGCACCGCCAATCCACGACATCCACAGAGGCAACGATGAGCGCAAGGATCGAGCACGACCCCGACCACGACGACGTCGACCGCCGTGGCTTTCTGAAGTGCATGGCCTGGGCGGGCACGGGGGTGGTGTTCACCCTCAGCGGCTGCGGCGTCGCCACCCACCGGCTGGGCACGGCGGCCCAGGCCACGGGCAGCTTCAGCTTCGTCCAGATCAGCGACAGCCACATCGGCTTCGACAAGGCGGCCAACACGAACGTGATCGGCACGCTCGAGCGGTGCGTGGAGATGATCAACGACCTGCCGCAGCGCCCGGCGTTCGTCGTGCACACCGGCGATCACGTCCACCTCAGCACCCTGCGGGAGTTCGACACCGTCAAGCAGATCCTCGGGACGATCAGGACCAGCCAGGTCTTCAACGTCCCGGGCGAGCACGACGTGTTCATCGATCAGGGCAGGCGCTATCGCCGGTTCTTCGGCGCAGGGTCGAGGGGCAGCGGGTGGTACAGCTTCGACGCCGGAGGCGTCCACTTTCTCGCGCTCGCCAACGTGCAGGCCTCGGAAGCCGAGAGCACCGCGGCCAACAACGGCCTCGGGGTGCTGGGCGCCGAGCAGCTGACCTTCATCAAGCAGGATCTCGCCGCCCGGTCCTCGGACACGCCGATCGTCATCTTCGGCCACGTGCCGCTGCTCGCCATCTATCCGCAGTGGGGGTGGGCGACGGCCGACAGCGCCCAAGTGCTGGAGTGGCTCAAGCGCTTCGGGTCGGTGACCGCGCTCAACGGCCACATCCACCAGATCATCAGCAAGATCGAGGGCAACGTCGTCATGCACACCGGCGCCTCGACGGCCTATCCACTGCACACCCCGGGCAACGTCGCGCCCGAGCCGCTGACCGTTCCCGCCGCGATCCTGCCGACCCGGATCGGGATCCGCAGGGTGCACTTCACGCGCGGCTCGTCCGCGCTGGCCCTCGTCAACGATTCGCTGGCCGGGGGCACGATCGCGCCGACCCCGATCTGAGGCCCGGACCGGGGCTCAGAGGTCGCGGGCGAGGCGCTGCAGGGCGCGGCGCCGGGCGGGATCGAGCGCCGAGACCTGCTGCGCGAAATGACTGAGGGCCACGTCGCCGTACTCGGCGACGAGGCTCTGCACCTCCGAGCGCGCGCGGGCCCCCATGTACTCGTCGCGGGTGAGGGCGGGGGCGTAGATGTCGGTCTTGCCCTCCCGCCGGCGGACGAGCAGGCCCTTCTTCTGCAGGCGGGCCATGATCGTCATGTAGGTGGTGTAGGCGCGGACCTTGTCGGCGCCGGCGTTCAGCGCATCCATGACCTCGCGGACCGTGGACTCACCGCGTGCCCACAGCGTCACCATCACCTCGGACTCCAGCTCGTGCAGGCGCGGCGGGGCCGTTCCGTCGGCGGCGTCCGGTGCCGGTGTGCCTCTCCCAACCATCTACGACAAAGAGTAGCAGTCACCGCGCCGGCATTTGGAGGTCAACTCCGAATGTTCTACGATGGCGAGTAGGAGATGGCTTCCTCGACGCTCCCCTCTCCCGTCCGCCGGCGACCTCGGGACCCCGCGGCCCCCGCGTCGCCGGGCGCCGCCGCTGCCGCGGCGACCCGGGTCACGCGCGCCGGGACGATGCTGGGCGCGCTCGGGCTGGCCGCCTCGCTGTTCGTGATCACGAGGATGTTCCAGGCCTGGAGGATCGGCGCGCGCGCGACCGGCGCCGGACGCCTCTCGCTGCTCGGTCAGCGCCTCTCGTATCCGATCGCCAACCTCGAGGCGATCTTCGTCGTCGTGCTCGCGCTGGCGGGGTGGGTGGTGATCGCCCGGCTGGTGACGGCGACGCTGCGCGAGCTCGGAGCGTCACGCCGGTTCAGCGCCCGGCTCGCCGCGCGCGCCCCGGAGCCCTGGCAGGGGGTGCTCCTGATCGAGGACTCCGAGGCGTTGGCGTTCTGCGCCGGGCTCGCCCGCCCGCGCGTTTACGTCTCGACCGGCGCGCGGGCGCTGCTCGACGCCGACGCGCTCGATGCGGTCATCGCCCACGAGCGCCATCACGCGCTCCGGCGCGACCCCGCCCGGCTCGCCGCCGGCCGGGTACTGGCCCGCGCCCTGTTCTTCGTTCCCGGCGTCGGCGCGCTGACCGACCGCCAGCGCGCGCTGGCCGAGCTGACCGCCGACGAGAGCGCGATCGCGGCCGCGGACGGCGACCGGTCGGCGCTCGCCCGGGCGATGCTCGGCTTCACCGACGCTCCCGCCGGAGCATCGTCGGTCGGGATCGATCCCGCACGGATCGACTATCTGCTCGGCGAGCCTCCCAGCTGGCGCTTTCCGGTGGCGCTCTCGCTGGCCGGGCTGCTCGTCATCACGCTGCTGATCGCCGTCGCCGCGCTCGCCGGCCGGCTCGCCAGTGGCTCGGCCACGCTCGCGCTCCCGGTCCTCTCGGCCCAGCCGTGCGTGGTCATGCTGGCGGGGATCCCGGGCGCGCTGGCCCTCCTGGCGGCGAGCGCCGCCCGCCGTGTTCGGGCCCACCGGGCCGCCGCCGACCGCTCGTAGCCCGTCCGCTCGTCAGCCCGACCGCTCGTCAGCCCGACCGCTCGTCTGTCCGACCGCTGTTAGCCAAAGTGCTCGTCTGCCCGACCGCTGTGACGGCCCGGGCCTGCGGCGGAACCGAGGGGCGCCTTATCTACTACACTGAGTAGTAGTCATTTCGCTCGACTCGGCCCCAGGAGGCTCGATGGACACCTCACGGATCACGCGCGCCGTCGGCGCGGTCGCCCTGCTCGTCACCGGCGCGGTGCATCTCCAGCTCTACGAGGGTGCGGACTACGCGGTCATCCCCACGATCGGGACGCTGTTCATCCTCAACTTCGTCGCGGCCACGGTCATCGGATTCTCGCTGCTCGTCCCCCTGCCCCGGCGGTCCGGCAGGGGGTCGCTGATCCTGCGGTCAGCGCTTGCGCTGGCCGGCATCGCGGTGGCCGGCGGGGCGCTTGTCGCTCTGATGATCAGCGAGCACGCGCCGCTCTTCGGCTTCCGGGAATACGGCTATCGGTTCGTGATCGTGCTGGCGATCGCCGCGGAGGCGACGGCGGTCCTTTCGCTCACGGCCTTCCTCATCCGAGCCCGGAGCGCGGCAGGCGCGCCGTCCGGACCGGCCGCGCCCGCGTCAACCGGGATGCGCTGATCGCCTGCGCGCGTCTCCTCGGACCCGCGACCCGCCCCGCGTCCGATCGCTGGAGCGAGAAGCGCCCGGGTCACCTCGGCTGCGGGCGGCGGCTGAGGGATGGTGTGTCGATTTATGGTTGATATACAACCCCAGATTGCGCCACCCCGGACCGACCGGACCGTCTAACGGCCTCGGCGAGCGCGCGGCGGCCGGGGCAGGCTGCGCCACAGCGCGGCGGCGAGCAGGCCGAGCGCGGCCACGCCGACGTAGTGGGCGGCCAGATGGGCCATCGGATAGCCGTAGTGGTTGCCCCCGGCCCGGCCCCCGGTGTGGACGAGATAGAGGATCGGGACGACGATTGCGAGCAGCGCCGTGGCGGCCAGGGTCAGCGCCCGAGCGCCGATCCCGTCCCAGAGAACGAGGGCGATCGCCGGGAGCGCCAGCACGCCCGGGACGATTCCGAAGATGAAGCCGAACACGAACGCCGCGGGCACGGCGATGGCCGCCGCGCGCCCGGGGGCGACGCCGGCCGGCCGGGTGGCGACGCCGGCCGGCTCCGGGGAGACGCCGGCGGCCGGCCCCGGGGAGACGCCGGCCGGCTCCGGCCCAGGCCCCGCGTCGCCCGCGCCAGGCCCCGCGTCGCCCGCGCCCGGCCCCGTGCCCGTGCCCGGCCCCGTGCCCGCGCCCGGCCCCGTGCCCGCGCCCGGCGCCGTGCCCGCGCCCGGCCCCGCGCCCGCGCGCCGGCGACGCCACAGCGCCAAGCCGATCAGCAGCGCGCACAGCACCCCGCCGGCGCCCGACGCGACGTAACCGATCTCGGCGAGCCGGTTGGGCCCGAAGACGAAGCGGACATCGTGACAGCCCGGACCGACCGGCCAGCCGTTCGCATAGCCGTCGACCGGCGTCGGCGCGCCGAGCGAGCGCCCGTCGCAGAACGCCTCCCAGCCGCGGTCATAGCTCTCGCCGAGCACGAGCCAGGACGGCGCGTCGATCCGGACGCGCACGTCGTCATAGGAGCCCTCGCCGGCCACCCCGGAGTTCAGCACCCGGGAGCTGTCGGCGGGCACGGCCGGCGGCGACGGCGCCGGCGACGACAGCCGCAGCTCGTCGACCGCGAACGGCCCACCGGCGACCGCGAGCAGCTGCTCGCCGGCGCTCAACGCCACCGGCGCTCCGCACCCCGACGACGACGCCGCCAGCGGCCGCCCGGCCGCGAACGCCGAGGCGCTGCCGCTCACCCGCAGCGCGACGACCGCGTCGCCGATCCGCATCGAGACCGAGCCGCAGGGCGCCGAGAACGTCGCCGACGCGCGTGCGGAAACCGGCGCCAGCCCCCGCAGGCCCCGCACCGCCGCGATCCCGACCGCCGAGCGATCGCCGCTCGTCGCCCCCGACGGCGCAGCGGCGCTCAGCACGACGATCCGCAGCGAGCGGGTGACGATCGCCGGCGCCGCCGCGACCGTCCCGGAGCTCGACACCGCCAGAGACCGCGAGGACCCGCCGGACCAGACGAGCCGCACGCGGGTCGGCCGGCGCACCGAGATCGATGGCGCGACGAGCCGGAGCGCGGAGAGGCGGAACGGCCGCGGGGCGACGACCTGCCACCACGCCGACCCGGGCCCGTTCCAGTCGGCGATCCAGGCCGAACCGTCGGCGGCGCGGCCGGTGCCGAGGGCCATCGAGGCGCGATAGCGCGGTTCGCCGTCGAAGCGCCCGGACGAGGTGACGCGCACGCCGCCGCGATAGCCGGCGAGCCGGTCGAGCGCGTCATCCGGCGTCTGGGCGAACGGGGCGACCCAGGCCGACGCGGTGAACGACCGCGCCGCCGGCAGCACGAACAGCCGGCGCATCGTCTGCTCCGCGTCACCGGGCTCGTGCACGTCGCGCGCCGACCACGGCGCCGACAGGACCGGATTGCGCGCGAACGGCTCGTCGCCCGTCTGGCGCTCGAACAGATAGCTGAGGCCGACCCGGGACGGCGCGACGCCCGAGAGGGCGCGGGCGGCGTCGACCGGCAGGCGCAGCGCCTCGGTCGCGCGCACGCCGGGGATCCGCAGCTCCCGGATCCCGCCCGCCCCGGCGACCGCGCCGTGCCGAGGCGGGCTGACCGAGCTCAGCGCCACCTGCAGGCTCGTGACACCGCGCAGGCCGAGCACGAGCCGGTTCCAGCCCGGATGGACCGCGAACGCGCGCCCGGCGATCGCCACCCGGCGGACCGTGCCGCCGGCGTCGTCGTAGGGCATCAGCTCAACCGACGACACCGACCGCGCCCGCGGGAACGTCACCTGCAGCCGGCGATCGCCCGCCCCGAGCGTCGGATCGGCGAGCCAGGCGGTGGCCGGCGAGCCGTCGAGCGCCGCGAACGGCTGATGCTCAGGGAACTGGGCGATCTGCGGCGAGTACGGCGCCGACACCGAGCTGATCCCGCCGGAGTAGACGGCGACGGTCTCGTCGTCGGGATCGGAGCCGAACGGATCGAGGACGAAGCCGTCGGCGCTGACGTCCTGGGCCGGGGTCAGGACGGGGCCGGCGTTCTGCTCCAGCGATCCGGAGATGAAGGCCTGGCGGCGATTGGAGTCGCTGATCACGATGTCGGCGCCCCGCGCCGCCGCCGCGCGCAGCTGCGCGGCGGTCAGGTCGGCGGCGTACAGCAGCGTCCGCCCCGCCGGCAGCGCCCCGAAGGCGGCCAGCCCGGCGATCCCGCCCGCCGAGCCGTCGACGATCACCGGCGCCGCCCGCGGCTGCACGCGCACCAGGCCGCGCGCCGAGGCCAGCGCGTAGGTCCGGACCTCGGGGAGCCTGACCGGTGCGCCGATCCCGGTCGGCGCGAACGCCGTGACCGGCCCGTAGGAGCGCGTCGGGGCGGAGAAGCCGGGCTGGCCGGCGAACTCGGCGGCGGCGTCGGCGGGCGCCGGCGCGTCGCTGCGGGCGAGATCGTCGTCGCTGCCGGTGACGACCTCGCGGACGCCGATCAGCGACAGCAACGGCTCCAGCTGCCCGGGGAGCAGCCGCTGCTGGTGGACGAGGCCGTCGATCGTCCACAGCAGGTCGGTGGCACGCAGATCGGAGTACGGCACTTCGGCGCGCTCGGCCACCGGCCGGGTCGTCAGCGCCGGGAGGATCGGGTCGACGGTTCCGCCCCAGGTGTAGAACGAGAACAGATCGCCGGGGAGGACGATCGCGCGCGAGTTGGCCGGCAGATCGCGGTCCAGGGCATTCGCGGCGTCCCGCCAGGCGGCCGGCACCCGCCGATAGGAGACCTGGGCATCCTGAGCGCGGCCGGTGACCAGCGGCCATGCGGCGAGCGCCAGCACCGCCGCCCCCGCCAGCACCGCCCCGCCCGCGAATACGACGGCCGGTGCGACGACGGGCCGGGCCGGGAGCCGCCGGGGCCGCCGGGGCCGCCGGGGCCGCGGTAGTCGCGTCCACAGCTCCGGCGCGGCGGCGCCCATCAGGCAGGCCAGCGCGACCGCGAGCAGCGGCGCGGCCTTGTAGGAGGCCCGCAGGAACTGGACGGCGCTGACGTGGTTGTAGGTGAAGTTCAGGCCGTGGCGCAACGGCGTCCCCTCGGGGAAGCCGGCGCCCATGATCAGCACCGCGACGAGGGCCAGGCCGAGGAAGAACGGGCCGTAGCGCCAGCGGCGCGTCCACACGAAGCCCCCGAGCGCCGCCGCCGGCAGCAGCAGGGTCGCCACCACGACCGGGGCCGAGAACAGCATCGTGCCGGAGTCGTCGAAGTACGGGATCGCCCTGCCGGCGAACCCGATCCCGACGTAGGACAGCCAGAAGCTCATCAGCCGCAGGCTCTCGGTGGCGCTCGTCGTCCCCCACACCGTGCCCGGCTGCTCGGTGAAGTGCAGGAAGTCGATCCCCCACGAGGACTGGACATAGGCCGGGATCACCCACCACAGCGAGACGAGCGCGGTCAGGGGCAGCGTGCGCACGAGGAACGCGCGCACCTCGCGCCAGCCGAACTCCGCGCCGCCCGCCGCTCCGGCCGCGCCGCCGGCCGCTCCGGCCGCGCCGCCGGCCGCTCCGGCCGCGCCGCCCGCTCCGCCCGCCCCGCCCGCCCCGCCCGTGGCGCCCGCCCCGCCCGTGGCGCCCGCGTTCCCCGCCCCGCCCCCGACGAGCCCCTCGTAGGCGAGCAGCAGCGCGGGCCCGAGCAGCATCCAGGCGGTGACCGCGCCGTTGATCCCGCCCCCCGAGGCGGTCACGAGCAGCGCGATCACCGCCGGCCAGCGCCAGCCGCGCGGGTCGCGGACGCCGCGGTGCACGGCGAGCATCAGCCATGGCAGCGCCGCGTAGGCCAGGAAGGTGACCGTCGTGCGATTGGCGTAGGTGACGACGAACGGGTTCAGCACGAAGACCGCGCCGGCGACGAGCTCGGCCGGTGACGAGCGGCGCCCGAGCAGGGCGCGCAGCAGCCACGCCACGCCCGAGGCGGCGAGCGCCAGCACCGTGCCGAGCCACAGGCGCTGCACGACCCAGTCGGAGATCCCGAGGGCGTGGCCGAGCGCGAAGAACGGCCCCATCGGGAACAGATAGCCCGCCTGCTGGCCGGCCTGGACGTCGCCGAGTGAGCCCGTGGAGGTCCACATCGACGCCACTTCGGCCAGGAAATGACCGGGCGCCACGTGGAGGTTGATCTTCGTGTCGGCCGTCGCCCAGCCGGGGCGCTGCGCGAACGCGAGCGCGAACGACCCGGCGCCGAGCAGCGCGGGGACACCCGCTGATCGGCGAGCCCTCGACATCGACGGGGAAGCGTATCGGTGCCGCTGACGGCCCCCGCCGGCTCTGACCGGCGGCGCCCGCCCGCCCGTCATGCCGTCATCGACGCCCCGACCGCGTAGGGTTTCCGCCATGGACGACCCCCGCGTGTGGCTCACCGTGCCGACCTTCAACGAGGCCGGCAACGTCGAGCGCATCGTTCGCGGCGCGCTGGAGCAGCTCGAGCGCTGCGCGCCGGGCGACCACCGGGTGCTGATCGTCGACGACGACTCGCCTGACGGGACGGGTCAGATCGCGGCGGCGCTGGCCGACGAGCTCGACTGCGTCGAGGTCCTGCACCGGGGCGGCAAGCAGGGGCTGGGGCGCGCGTATCGCGCGGGCTTCGAGCACGCGCTGGCCGGCGGCGCCGAGCTGGTCGTGGTGATGGATGCCGATCACTCGCACGATCCCGCGCATCTGCCCGCGCTTCTGGCCGCGGCCCGGGAGAGCGATCTCGTGCTCGGGTCGCGCTATGTGGCGGGCGGCGCGATCGTCGAGTGGCCGCCGCTGCGGCGCGTGCTGAGCCGCGCCGGCTCGCTGTACGCGCGCACGATCCTCGGCGTGGGGGTGCGGGACCTGACCGGCGGCTTCCGGGTCATCCATCGCGACGTCCTAGAGGGGGTCAACCTCGCGACGCTGCGCTCCCAGGGCTACGTGTTCAACATCGAGTTCTGCTTCCGCGCCCTGCGCGAGGGCTTCCGGGTCACCGAGGTGCCGATCGTCTTCCGCGACCGGACGGTCGGCGAGAGCAAGATCTCGCTGTCGATCGCCGTCGAGGCCCTGTGGCTCGTGCCGAGCCTGCGCTGGCCACGGCTGCGGCGGGCGTGGCCGGCCCGCACGGTGCCGCTCGCCGACCCGCGGCTCGATCCCGAGTCGCCGCCCTCGGCGACCGCGAACGGCCGCCCGCCCGCGATCCGGCTCAACGGCCCAGCGCCCGCCCACGATCGCGACCTCGACCGCGAGGCGGCCAGTCAATAGGGCCAGGCGCCGTCGTCCTCGCCGTGGCCCAGCAGCCGGGCGAGCGGGGTGAGATGGGTGACGATCGCGACCTTGACGATCAGGTTGCGGGCGAAGAACGGCAGGCCGGCGAGCTGGCGCGCCGCGTTGAGGGCGACGTCCGGGCCGCTGACTGGCTCACGCCGGTAGATGGCCAGGGAGCTGTGGCGGCCCATGTACAACCACGTGTGGGAGGGCACGAGCAGCCGCAGCTGGGCACCCATCACCCCGATCGCGTTGAACGAGTCGTGGATCAGCATCGTGCCCCCCGCGGCCACCTTGGCCCCCCAGCGCTCGATGTCGGCGCTCGCCGGCCCGTAGCGATGGGCGCCGTCGACGTACAGCACGTCGATCGGGCCGGTCACCTCGTGCAGCGCGTCATCGGACGTCAGGCGGACGTGGCGGACACGGCTCTGCACGCGGGCGGCGCGGAGGTTCTCGGTGAACGCGGCATGATCGCGCTCCCCCTGCTCGGCGTCGGGGGTGATCTCCTGGGGGCCGCGGTCACCGCCGCCGTGGGGATCGATCGCGATCAGCTCGACGCCGCCGGGCAACGCGCTCGCCATCACGATCGTCGAGCGGCCGTGGAACGAGCCGATCTCGACGATCCGCCCGCCGCGGCGCACGGCGCGCGCGGCATCGAACAGCGCCCGCGCCTGATCGTCGGTCAGCCAGCCCTGGACGCCCTGCACGCGAGCGAGCGCATCGGCGAAATCGGCGCCACCGACCGCGCCCATCGCACTCACGACCCGGCGGCCCGTCGCCGACGCCCGCCGGTCCCACCGCCGGCCGACGCGTGAGCGCCGACCGCGGCCTGATGCTGGACGACGGCCAGCGTCGTGGCGGCGGTGCGCTCCCACGTGAAGGTCTGCGCGCGGGCGAGCGCCGCGGCGCCGAGGCGCTCGCGCAGCGCGTGGTCCTCCAGCAGCTCGCGGACGCGGATCGTCAGCTGGGCCGGGTCGGCGGCCAGCACCCCGGTCTCGCCGTCGACGATCGACTCCCGCAGACCGCCGCAGGGCAGCGCCGCACTCGGGGTCCCGCACAGCGCCGCCTCCATCACGGTCAGCGACCAGCCCTCCGAGACCGAGGCGGTGACGTGGACCCAGGCCTGGCGATAGAGCTCGGCCTTGCGCTCCTCGTCGACGTAGCCGTGCACGCGGACCCGGTCGCCGAGCCCGCGGCGGGAGATCTCGCCGTCGAGCGTCTCGCCGTGATCGCCCTGGCCGGCGATGTCCAGGCTGACCCCGGGGAGCTCGGTCAGCATGTCGAGCAGGACCTCGATCCGCTTGTAGGCCTTCAGGCGACCGACGTACAGCAGCCGCGGATCGGGCGCGCGATCGCCGGGGCGCAGGATCCCCGGCCCGACGCCGCAGTAGGCGATCGTGATGTTCTCGGCGGGGATCCCGTCGATCGAGACGAGCTCCTGGCGCGCCGAGTCCGAGATCGTCAGGAAGGGCACCCGGCGGTAGAGCAGGCGCAGCGGCAGCTCCTCCAGGCCGGAGGACAGGATCCGGCCCAGGCGGGCGCCGAACTCGCCGATGTAGAGCGCGCGATGGGGATGGTTGACGAGCGCCACCCGGGGCTTGCGCAGCCAGAGCGGCGTCAGGAAGGTGATCCCGTTGATGACCTCGAAGACGACGTCGGCGTCGGAGCCCAGACCCCGCAGGACCGCCCACGCCGCCCGCGGGAAGACCGAGCCGCGCCCGCCCATGCGGTGCACGACGAGATTCGCCGTGACCCGCTCCACGCGCCGGCAGCCGGGGTATTCGCCGGCCACGAGCGTCACCGAATGACCCCATTGGGCCCAGCGGGCGACGTTCTCATAGACGTTGGCGCCGGTGCCCCCGCCCTGGGGATGAGTCCAGTCGCGGTCAGCGAGCACGAGGATCTTCAGCGGCCGGTCGGCCCCGTTCTCGCCGTCGATATAGGCTCCTGAGACGCCTCCGGCGCTGTCGGGGTGGACCTTGATGCCGCCTTCCATGCGGGCGTACGGTAGCTGACGTCGCGGGGGGGCAGATACGATCGTGCCCGTGCACAGTGCCCCGACGTCGGCCGCCGCCGCCCCGAGCGGCGGCCCCCGAGCGCCGGGGCTGGCTCGGGCACGGCGTCTGGTGGCCGCGCGGCCGACGCTCGCCGCCGCGCTCGTCTACGCGGCGCTGTCGGTCCTGATGGTCGGCCAGGGGCTGCTCCCGGGGCGCACGCTGTCGAGCTCTGACTCGCTGCTGAGCGCGGTGCCCTGGCAGAGCAGCAAGCCGGCCGACGTGCCGGGACTGGGGACCAACTTCGAGCTCGCCGACGCCTCGAACGTGTTCCAGCCGATGCTGCGCTACACGCGCTCTCAGCTGCCCTCGGTCCCGCTCTGGAACCCGTACATCATGGCCGGCCGCCCGCTGCTCGCCGATGGGCAATCGGCGGTCTTCTCGCCGTTCAGCGTGCCGTCGTACGTGCTCCCGTTCTGGAAATCGCTGGCCGTGGCGGCGATGCTGAAGCTGTTCCTCGGGGCGCTCGGCGTGTTCGTGCTCGCGCGCCTGCTCGGCCTGCGCTTCGGCGGGGCGCTGCTCAGCGGCGTCGTGTTCGCGTTCGGGACGTTCTTCGTCGTCTGGCTGGCCTGGCCGTTGTCGAGCGTCTACGCCTTCATCGGCTGGACGCTGGCGATGACCGAGCTCGTCATCCGCCGGCCGGGGCGACTGACGGTCGCCGGACTGGCGCTCGTCGTCGCCCTGCAGTTCCTCGGCGGCCATCCCGAGTCGAGCTTCCATCTGCTGTTCACGGCCTGCGTGTTCTTCGTCTTTCGCGCGCTGCTGCACTGGCGCCGGCAGCGCTCGGGCGAGAGCTTGCGGGTGCTGGCGCGCCCGCTCGCGGCGTTCGTGCTCGCGCTCGCCGCCGGGACGGGGCTGGCGGCGCTCGTGCTCGCCCCGTTCCTCGAGTTCCTCCTGCACTCCGGCGACCTCTCCCAGCGGGTCGGCCAGGCCGCCGGCTACTGGCCGCGCAAGTACCTCGGCGCGCTGTTCCTGCACGACTACTGGGGCCGGCCGACGCAGATCGACCTCGAGTCGTTCATGCAGGTCCGCGGCTGGTACGCCGGCGCGGTGACGCTGATGCTGGCCGCCGCCGCGCTCATCCTCAAGCGCAGCGCCGAACGGATCGCGATCGTCGTCTACGCCCTCTTCTGCACATGCATGGTGATCGGGATCCCGCCGGTCTTCGGGTTCGTCTCCGGTCTGCCCGGCTTCGACGCCGCCCACAACGAGCGGCTGCTCATCTACGTGCTGCTCAGCCTGGCGCTGCTCGCCGGCTGGGGCCTGGACGACCTCTGCGCGCTGACCATGCCGAGACCGTCGCGCCGTGCGGTGACCGCCGTCGCCGGGGCGATCTTCGCGGTGCCGGTCGTGTGGATGGCCGCCGCCGGCACGCTGGATCTCCATGAGCTGTGGGCGGGGCTGAAGGTCGCCTGGGGCTTCGAGCATCCGCCGGTGCCGCCCCCCGGGGTCGACGCCGAGTTCACGGTCACCGGCGAGATCGTCCGCGACAGCGCGCTGCTCATCTGGCTGCCGCTCGCCGCCGGGGGCGTCGCGCTGATCGCCTGGCGCCTGCGGGCCCGCCAGCCGCTGTCTCCGGCGGTGTTCGTCGGCCTCACCGTGCTGCTGCTCGCCGCCGATCTGTTCCGCGCGAACATGGGCTTCAATCCGGCGATCCCGATCCGCACGGCGTCGCCGCCGAGCACGGGGGCGATCCGCTATCTGCAGAGCCGGCGGCCCAATCGCTTCATCGGCGTCAGCACCCAGGAGCTGACGCAGCCGCTGCCCTCCGACGTGGCGATGGACTTCGGTCTCTATGACGCCCGGGGCTATGACTTCCCGGTCGAGAAGCGCTTCGACGCGCTGTGGCGGCGCTCCGTGGCCCCCGGGCTCGGCGCCCTGACCCAGCCCGAGGAGTTCGCCTCGGCGACCCCGGCGTCGCTGCGCGCACTGGATCTGCTCAGCGTCTCGGACCTGCTCGTCGGGCCGCTGCAGGCGATCAAGTTCCCGCTGCACGGCCCGGGTCTGAGCGTCGCCTACCGCGGCCCCGACGCCGTCGTCTACAACAACGCCGATGCCCTGCCGCGGGTGTTCGTCGTCGATCATCAGGAGACCGTCGACAGCGCCGCCGCGGCGCTGGACGCCGTCACCGCCCCGGGCTTCGATCGCCGTGGGGTCATCGTCGACGAGACCGCGCTGAGCGGCCTGGCGCAGTCCTCCAGCGCGGCGGCGCCGGCCGGGTCCAGCGCCGCGCTGCGGTCCTACGGCGCGCAGCGGATCGTCATCCGGGCGACGGCGACCGATCGCAGCCTGCTCGTGCTGACCGACGACTTCTATCCCGGCTGGACGGCGACCGTCGATGGCCGGCCCGCCACCGTGCACCGCGTCGACTATCTCCTGCGCGGCGTCACCCTCGGGCCGGGGACGCACACGATCGTCTTCTCCTATCAGCCCGCCAGCTGGACGATCGGCGTGATCGTCAGCCTGCTGTGCGCGCTCGGCCTGCTCGGCGCGGCGGCGAGCGCGGTGGTTCCCGCGGCCCGGCGCCGGCGTGGCGCGGCCCGCCAGCGCGCCACCGCGTCCGGAGTCGCCGTCTGATGCTTCAGGACGGCTACACCCCGGAGGGCATCCTCCCGCGGACGCGCTCGGCGATCGCGGAGCGCGGCCCGCGGCCGGTGATCGGCGACCTGACACGCTGGGCGGCCCGGGGCGCCGCCGGGCTGCCGTGGTCGCTGGCCGGCGGCCACGGGCGCTTCGCCTTCGGGGGCGAGCGCCATCGCTATCTGTATCACCGCTACAAGCGGACGTGGCTGACCGAGCGCGCGGTCGAGGTGCCGGTCGTGCAGGCGATCGTCGACCGCCGGGCCGCGGACCCGGGCGCGCGGATCCTCGAGGTCGGGCACGTCCTCGGGCATTACCGCCCGGGTCAGCCCCATCTCGTCGTCGACAAGTACGAGCCCTCCCCCGGCGTGCTGAACCGCGACGTGCTCGAGCTTGAGGATCTCGGCGACTTCGAGCTGATCGTCGCCGTCTCCACGGTCGAGCACGTCGGCTACGACGAGCGGCCGCGCGATCCCGACGGCCCGGCCCGGGCGATCGCCGCGCTGCGCGAGCGCCTCGCCCCCGGCGGTCTGCTGGTGATCACCGTGCCGGTCGGCTACAACCCCGGCTTCGACGCCGCGCTGCGCACGGGCGAGATCGCGACGACTCGGACCGCGGCGCTGCGACGCGTCGGCGGCGGCACCCGCTGGCGGGAGATCGACCCGGCGCAGGTGTGGGACGCGCCGTACGACCGCCTGCTCTACAGCGCGCGGGGGGTGCTGCTGGCGTTCATCGAGCGCGAGCGCGGATGATCCGCCACACCGCGAGGCTGAGCAGGACGATCGCCGCCACCCCGATCCAGTGCGCGCCGATCGTCTGGGTGCTGTAGGCGAAGCCGTAGCCGCCCTGGTTGTGCGGATCGCCGATCACGTAGGCGATCGGCACGGCGATCCCGAGCATCACGGCCGCCGCGAGCCCGAGCGTGCGCGGCGACCAGCCGCGCCACAGGACGACGGTCAGCAGCACGAACAGGCCGAGCCCGGCCCGCAGCGCGAACAGATAGCCGAGTGGCAGCGCCGCCACGAGTGCCAGCGGTACGGCCTGGCGCAGCGGCCGGGGCCCGCCGGTCCAGGGTGCGAGGCGGCGGCGGGCGGCGGGCGGCAGCGTCGCGAGTCCCGGGCGTCGCAGCGCCCCGGCGGCGAGCAGGACGAGCATCAGCGCGCAGGCCAGTGCCGAGACCTCATAGCTGTGGTTGATCCCGCTCTGAGGCCCGAAGGTGAAGGCGACCCGGCGGCAGCCGGCGGGCGCGAGCCAGCCGTTGGCGTAGCCGTCGATGACGTGGGGCGCGCCGAGCGAGCGCCCGTTGCAGGTCGCCTGCCAGCCGGCGTCGTAGGACTCGCCGAGCACGAGCCAGGTGGGGGCGGTCAGGGCGAGCCGGACCCCGGTCAGCGAGCTGTTGCCGATCGAGCCCGGAGCGAGGACGCGCCCCCCGGCCGACGCGGCCGACGCGGCCGAGAGGGCTGAGGCGGACGTCGGCGAGGCGGCGTGCGGGGCGGTGGCCGGCGAGACGAGCCGCAGGAGGTCGACGCTGAACGGCCCGGGGAGCGAGCTGATGCGATCGACTCCGGCGGGCATCGCCACCGAGCGCCCGGCGCCGCAGGCGCGGGCGAGCAGCGGGCGCCCGGCGTCGAGCTGGGCGATCGTGCCCGACGGGGCGAGCGGCACGGCGCGCCCGTCGATCGCGATCGCCACGGTCCCGCACGGCGCGTCTAGGCGCCCGCCGGAGGGCAGCGAGACCGACGGCACGCCCGGACCGGTCAGCGCGCCGATCCCGACGGCGAGCGCCTGGCGCTGCTGGGCGGTCGCCCCGGCCGGGAACGCGGCCGACAGGATCGTCAGGCGGAAGGCGCGCGCGGCGGCCGGCCGGGGCAGCGTGATCGTCCCGTCCGCGGCGACGCTCAGCGGCCCGGTCTCGCCGCCGCTCCAGCTCAGCTCAACGCTCGTCGGGCGGCGGACGACGAGCGTCGACGGCGTCAGCCGCAGCGCCGACAGCGTCACCGTCCGCGGCGTGCTCCACGCAATCCACGGCGACGGCCCGCCGGCCCGCCAGACCCCGATCCACCCCGGGCCAGGTGCCGCCGCGAGCCCGCGGAAGGCGCTGGACGCGCGGTATGCGGGCTGATCCTGGAAGCGGCTGGAGGAGTCGAAGGTGTCCGGGCCGCGATAGCCGGCGAGCCGGTCGAGCGCCGCGTCGGTGGTCGAGACCGCGGGATAGACCCAGGCCGACGCGCTGTACGCGCGGGTGGCCGGGGCGAACACGATCCGCTCGATCTGCGCCTCGGCGTCGCCGCGGTCAGACGGATCGTCGAGCAGCGTGTCCTCGCCGCCGACGTTGCGATCGAACGGCTGGTCGCCGGTCGTGCGATCGAACAGATAGGTCAGGCTGTCACGGCTCAGATCGACCCCGGCGAGATCACGGCCGACGACGATCGGCGCGCGCAGATACTCGCGGACGTGGAAGCCCGGAATCCGGATCTCGCGGAAGCCGCCGGCGCTCGCCTCCCCCATCTTCGGCTGGCGCAGCCCGGTGATCGTCAGGCGCAGGGTGCTGACCGACCGCAGATGCAGCGGGATCCGCGTCCAGCCCGTCCCGACGGCGTGGCTGATGCCGTTGACGTCGACCTCGGTGACCGTGCCGTGGGTGTCGTCGAGCGGATAGACGTCGACGTAGGGCACGTCCCGCGGGGCGTCGAAGCCGACCTGGATCCAGCGGTCGAAGACCGGCAGATTGCGATCGGCGGCCCACGCGGTGCTCAGATCGCCGTCGAAGGCGGCGATCGGCGCCGCCTCGGGGAACTGGAGCTCGCCGGGCTCGCTCGGCGCGGTCAGCGAGCGCGCCCCCTGGAGCGCCGCGACGGTCTGAGCGGCGGTCCCGGGGGTGGGGAAGGGGTCGATCTCGGCGGCGCTGACCGGCAGGGCCACGTTGGCCGGCAGGGTCACGCCGAGGTTCTGCTGGGTGGACTCCGGGAGGAACTCCTGGCGGCGGTTGGAGTCCCCGACGACGAGGTTCGCCCCCTGCGCGGCGAGGCCCCGCAGCTGGGCCGGCGACTGATCGCCGGCGTAGAAGATCGGCGCGCGGGCCGGCAGCGCGCCGAACGCCGCCAGGTCGGCGAGTGACTGGGCGCTGCCGTCGACGACCGTCGGCGAGCTGACCGGGTCGAGGTGGACGATCCCGCGGCTGTCCGCGATGTCGTAGCGGCGCACCTCGGGCAGATCGACCGCCGGGCCGAGGTCGCCGCTGGCCGCCGGATGCGGCTTGACGGCGCCGTAGCTGTCATCGGGTGTGGCCAGGCCCTGGCCGGCGAGCACCCTCGCGGCGGCGGCGGGGTCCAGCGCGCCGCTGCGCGAGATGTCGTCGTCGGCGCCGGTGATGACCGCGCCGACCCCCATCAGCCGCAGGAGCGGCGTCAGCTGGCCGGGCACGAGGCGGTCCTGCTGGACGAGGTCGTCGACGGTGATCAGCAGATCGTCGGCGTGCAGGTCGGAGTACGGCGTCTCGAAGCGCACCGCCACCGGGCGCGTGGTCAGGCGGGGCAGGATCGCGTCGAGCGTGCCGCCCCAGTTGTAGTAGGCGAAGATCTGGCCGGGGAGGACGAGCGCCCGCGTGTTGGCGGGCAGCGTGCGGTCCAGTCCGCGGGCGGCCTGCGTCCAGCCCGCCGGAATCCGCCGGAAGGACAGCTGGGTGTCGATCGCGTCGCCGCGCACGAGCGGCAGCGCGGCGAACACGATCAGCGCCGCCACGGCGAGCGGTCCGAGCACGAGCGCGGCGTGGCGTGGCGCGCCCGGCGCACGGGCCCGCACCCAGTCCAGACCGTGGCGGACGGTCAACCCGAACAGGCCGGCCACACCGACGGCGACCAGCGGTGCGGCCTTGTTGGTCGTGCGCATGAAGCTGAGCACGAAGATGTGCTCGTAGATCCAGACCATCGTCCCGCGCACCGGCGTGCCGTCGGGAAAGCCGGCGGTCTCGATGACGACGCCGACGATCACGAGCGCCAGCAGCAGCGGCACGTAGCTCAGCCGCCGCGCGCGCACGAACCCGAGGACGGCGAGCGCCGGGATGAGCAGCGAGGCGCCGACGACGAGCGGGTTGAAGAGCAGCGTCGCGCTATCGGAGAAGAACGGCCGGTTGACCCCGAAGCCGACGCCGATGTATGACGTCCAATAGCCCATCAGCCGCAGCGACTCGGTCAGGCTGTTCGTGCCCCAGATCGTCCCCGGCTGCTCGGTGAACTGCAGGAAGTTGATCCCGAAGCGGACGTGGACGAGGACCGGCACGATCCACCACAGCGAGGCGAGCAGCCCGAGCACGCCGACGCGGATCAGGAAGCCGAGCGCGTCGCGCCAGCGCACGGCGCCGATCGCGGGCTCATAGACGGCGAGCACGAGCGGCCCGACGAGCATCCAGCCGACGACCGCCGCGTTGACCCCACCCCCGGTCGAGGTCAGGATGAGTGCGAACGCCGCCGCCCACCACCAGCCCCGCCAGCCCCGCCGGCCCCGGGCGGCGTGCACGCCGTGATACGTGATGAGCAGCAGCCAGGGCAGCGCGGCGTAGCCGAGCAGGGTGATGCTCGTGCGCGCGGTGAAGACGACGACGTACGGGTTGAGCAGATAGAAGGCCGCGGCGACGAGGTGGGCGACGCCGCGCGGTCGCCCGGCGAGCACGTCGAGGAGCTTGAGCATCCCCCACGCCGAGAGCGCGAACAGGACGCCGAGCCAGATCCGCTCGCCCACCCAGTCCGAGGCGCCGAGGGCGTGGACCGCGGCGAAGAACGGGCCCATCGGCCACAGATAGCCGCTGTACTGAGCGCTGTGGACCTCGCCGAGGTCGCCGGTCGCCGTCCAGGCGGACGCTACCTGCGCGAGGAAATGGCCGGGATCGATGTGGAGGTCGATCTTCGTGTCGGCGGTCGCCCAGCCGGGGCGCTGCCAGAAGGCGAGCGCGAAGGCGAAGACGACGAAGGCCGGCGTCATCACGCGGTCGCCGACGCCCGCGCCGGCCCGCGGAGCGGCGGTCGGCGACGGATCCCGGGGACGGGAATCCGACGTCACCATCGGGATTCCCGCTGTGCGGAGTCGATCAAGCCGGCGTCATGGCGCCACGGGCACCGGGGGAGCGAGTTGGAGCTGGTGACGCGCCGCGATCCGGGATTCGGCCGGATCGATCGTCTGAGCAGCGAACTCCACCACGGTCCACGCGTCGATGTTCAGCGGCTCGGCCCGGGCCACGGCGAGCGCGGTGCGCAGCCCGGCGGCGCTCCGGCCGGCGCGCGACTGGGCCTGGGAGCGATACAGGGCGATGTTGCGGTCGGGATTGAGCGTCCCCGCGCTGTCGAGCAGGTCCAGGATGTTCGCCGTCACCGCGGGCGACGGCGTGCCGGACTGGTCGATCAGGGTGACGGCCGCGTCCTCGTCGTGGGTCTGATGCGCGCCGAGGGCGAACCAGGCGCAGACGACCACGGCGGCGGCGGTGGCGACCGCCATCAGGGGCACCGGCATCCGGGGATTATCCAGGGCCAGCCGGGCCGGCGTGCCGCCGGCGCGCGACGGTGGGGCCGACGCGGCGGCCGCGGGCGGCGAATCGGCCAGAGGATCGGGCAGCGCCAGCAGCAGGCCGCCGAGGACGAGCGCGACGAGCGTCACCGCCGGCATCTCCCAGTCCCAGTCCAGGGGCGAATGGGCGAGGTAGACGATGGCGGCGGCGATCGCGCCGGCGCTGGCCGGCGGCGAGAGGCGATGCGCGGCGGCGGCGGCGCGCCCGATCCCGGCCAGGAACGCCGCCAGCAGCGCGAGGCCGACGAGGCCGAGCTCGGCCAGCGTCTGCAGCTCGAGCGAATGGGCGTCCTGCGCGCCCTCGGCGAACGGGCGCCACTTCAGCCAGTAGACCGACCAGCCCCCGGAACCGACGCCGTCCAGCGGCGATCGGGCGAACACCCGCAGCGCCACCTTCCAGTAGGCGTAGCGGTTGCTCTGCAGCGAGACCAGGCGCGTCGAGCCGCCGCTCAGCGGCTGGGTCGTGCCCTCCTTGTCGCCGGCGACGATCGCCAGCGCCAGGCCCGCGCAGATGACGACCACCGCGATCGCCGGCGCGCGCCGCGGCAGGCGCAGATCACCGCCGCGCTCGGTCGCGGCCTGCCGCCACTGGGCGGCGCCGGCCGCGCCCGCGATCACGATGAGCAGGACGAGCTCGATCGCGCCGTCGCGCTCCCGCGTGCCGAGCGGGCCGGCGAGCGCCGTCACGCCGCGCATCGGGGCGCAGGTGACCGCGGCGAGCACGCCGGCGCCGAGCGCGCGGGCGAGCGCGGACGCCTGGCGGCGCTGGGGCAGGGCGACGAGCAGCGTCACCAGTCCGGCCACGCAGGCGAACAGCGCCCCGCGTGAGAAGCTGAGATACAGCCCCATTCCGAGCGGGGCGGCGGCCGCCGCGGCCAGCGCGCGCACGAGGCGCGGGCGCCGGTCGTCGCCCGCCAGGCGCGCGGCGAGCACGAACCCGATCGCCGCCAGCTCGCCCATCGCATTCCAATAGGTCAACGGCTGCTCGAGGCGGCCCTCGGCGCTGACCGAGCGCGCGAAGTGGAGGATCCCCGGCAGCAGCCGCTCCGACAGCCCGTAGCCGATGACGATCAGCGTCCCCGCTGCGAGCACGGGCTCGACGAGGCGCTGGGAGGCGCGGTCCCGGAACAGGGCGGAGGCCGCCAGCAGCACGCCGGCGTAGAGCACGAGCCGCTGACCGTCGTGATACGCCGTGCCGGCGATCGGCGCCCAGAGGATCGACGCGAGCGTCCACGCCGCCAGCAGCGCCAGGCCGCCGAGCGCGAGCCGGGCGCCCGGGGTGCGCGGCACGGGGCGGCGGACGGTGAGCGCCGCCAGGGCGACGATCACCCACGTCGCCAGGCCGGCCCAGATCCGCGGCCCGTCGAAGTAGCCGCCGGAGTAGAACGCCAGCGCGGTCGGACCGGCGAGCAGCGCCCAGCGTGCGGGCGGGGCGACGTAACGTCGCACCGGAGTCGGCTACCGGTGCGCGTCCCGCACGGCGCGTCGCACCAGGCGGGTGGTGGCCAGCGGCTGCCGGTCCCCGGCCGCGGGACGGACGTGCGCCGCGGTCGCGGTGGCGACCTCGGCCCACATGCCGTCACGGAACTTGGCGGTGTCGAAGCGCTGCGCGTTGCGCACGCAGGCCAGCGGATTGACCGCGGCGTCGTCGAAGTGAAGCACGGCCTGCGCCAGGTCCTCGGCGTCGCCCGCCCACCAGCAGCCGGTGACGCCGTCGACGATCGTCTCCAGCGCGCCTCCGCCGCGCCGGGCGATGACCGGGCGTCCGGCGGCCTGGCTCTCGACGGCGGCGATCCCGAACTCCTCGACCGCGGTCACGATCAGGGCCCGCGCGCCCTGCAGGATCTCGGCCACGGCAGCGTCGCTGATGCGCCCGGTGAACTGGATCGTCGGGCCGGCCTCGCGGCGCAGCCGGCGGGCGTCGGGACCGTCGCCGATCACGATCAGCGGCAGCCGCAGCGCGGTGAACGCCGCCACCGCGATGTCGATCTGCTTGTGCGGCATGAGCTCGGAGACGATCGCGTAGTGATCGCCGACGACGCCCGGGGAGAAGCGCGAGGTGTCGACCGGCGGATAGACGACCGAGGCCTCGCGGCCGAAGTACGCCTTGATCCGGGCGCGGGTGGTGTCGGAGTTGGCGACGTAGCGGTCGGTGCGCTGGGCGGCGATCCAGTCCCACTGGCGCCAGCGCCGGAAGGCGCCGCGCAGGAACGTCCGGGCGAGCGGATTGCGGACGCGGGCGAGCGTCTGATCACGGTCGTTCCAGGCGTAGCGAAACGGGTTGTGGCAGTAGCTGACGTGGACCGAGCGCTCGTCGCACAGGATCGCGTGGGCCCACGCCGATGAGCTGGAGACGACGAGGTCGTAGCCCGACAGGTCAAACGACTCGATCGCGGCCGGATACAGGGGGAGCAGCACACGGAAGGTGCGCGCCGACGGCCGCAGCCGCTGCAGGAACGAGCTGTGGACGGTGCGATCGGCGAAGCGCCCCTCGGTTCCGTGCTCGTCGTAGACCGCGGTGTAGATCGGGGCCTCCGGCCACATCCGGCACAGCTCCATGAAGACGCGCTCGGCGCCGCGGACGTCGAGCAGGAAATCGTGGACGAGGGCGACGCGGGGCGCGGGGGAGAGGCTCTCGGCGGCACGCTGCACGCTGGCAGTCTATGCATGGACCGCGGCGTGCGGCGCGTCGGGCCGGATAACCTGGGCGGCGCTGTGGATGGCGATGAACGGGCGCGGGCGACCGGGCTGGCGGTGGTGACCGTCAGCCACAACTCAGAGCGCGAGCTGGGCGCGCTGCTGGGCGGTGTCCGGGCATGGCTCCCCGGCGCTCAGATGATCGTCGTCGACTGCGCCTCGCGTGACGGGAGCGTCGCGCTGGCCCGGGCGTCGCCGGGCGTGGAGCTGATCGCCCTGCGCGAGAACGCCGGCTTCGGACGGGGGTGCAACCGGGGTCTGCGAGACGTCCGGGCGCCGGTCACCGCGCTCGTCAATCCCGACGTCGAGCTCGTCGACGACTCGCTGCGCCTGCTGGCCGAGGAGGCTCTGCGCACCGACCGGCCGCCGCGGCTGCTGGCGCCGCTCGTCCTGTCCGGCGACGGATCGCGCCAGGACACCGTGCATCCGGCGCCGTGCTCGGCCGCCGATCTCGTGCGCGCCGCGGTGCCGCCGGCCGCCCTGCCGGGCGCGCTCGGCGTCAGCCTGGCCCCGTGGCGCAGCGCCGTCCCGCGCCGGGTCGGCTGGGCGGTGGGGTGCGCGCTCGTCGCCCGCACCGAGACGCTGCGGGGCCTCGGTCCGTTCGACGAATCGATCTTCATGTACTCCGAGGACATGGACCTCGGCCTGCGCGCCGCGGCAGCCGGGGTGCCGACCTGGTTCTGGCCGGCCGCGCGGCTCGTCCACCACGGCGGGCATTCATCACGGGAGGCGTTCGGGGGTGAGCCGATCGAGCGCCAGGCCCGGGCGCGCCACGCGGTCGTCGCCCGCCGGATGGGGCCGCGCGCGGCCCGGATCGACGACGGCGCCCAGATGCTGACCTTCGCCTCCCGCTGGGCGCTCAAGCGCGCGCTCGGGCGCCCGGCCGAGCGCGAGCGCCGTCAGCTCGCCGCCGTGCGGTCGCGGCGGTGAGGCCCCGCCGGGCGGCGGTGGCGGCGACGATCGCGCTGACCGCGTTGGCCGCGCCGGCCGCGGGCTGCGGGGCGGTGGCGCGGCGGGCGCGGCGCCACCCCGTGACGGCCCCGCCCCGACCGGCCCTGACCCAGCCGCCGCCGCTCCAGCCCACGCCGGCCGGCAGTCCGCCCGCGCCGGCCCCGACCGCGCCCACCCCGCCGGCGTCGGCCCTCCCCGCACCCGCCCAGCCCGCTCCGGCCGGCGAGGAGTTCGGCGTCAACGTCAACCGGCTGTTCAACGACCTGACGTTCACGCCCGCTCAGATCGACGCCCAGCTGACCGCGCTGCGGGCGACCGGCGCGACGGTGGCCCGCAGCGACGCGCTGTGGGAGTTCTCCGAGCCGGCGCCGCCGGTCGACGGCGTGCATCACTACGACTGGGCGTTCGACGACGCCATCGCCGTCGCGCTCACCGGGCACGGGCTCGCCTGGCTGCCGATCCTCGACTACACGGCGGTGTGGGACGAGTCGGTCGCCGGCCAGGACCATTCGCCGCCCGCCTCGGTCGGGGACTACGCCGCGTACGCCGGCGCCTTCGCCGCCCGCTACGGGCCGGGAGGCGTCTTCTGGCGCCAGCATCCGGCGCTGACCGCCGATCCGGTGACGACCTTCGAGATCTGGAACGAGCCCGACAACGGCGAGTTCTGGACCCCGGCGCCCGATGCCGCGGCCTATGCCGACCTGTATCTGGCGGCACGGTCGGCGATCGACGCCGTCGACCCCACCGCGCGGGTCATCGTCGGCGGCCTGACGGCGCCTGCGACCTTCCTGCCGGCGATGCTGGCCGCGCGGCCGGTGCTCGCCGGGCACATCGACGGCGTCGCCATCCATCCCTACGGCGCGCCGCTCGTCGTGCTCAGCAAGATCCGGGCCGCCCGGGCCACACTCGTCCTGCTCGGCCTCGGCGCGGTGCCGCTGTACGTGACGGAGTTCGGCTGGACGACCGCGCCGCCCGGCACGCTGGACTACGTCCCGGCCGGCCGGCGCGACACCGACATCGCCTCCACCCTGACCGCGCTCGGCCACCTTGACTGCGGGGTGGCCGCGGCGATCCTCTACACCTGGGTGACGCCCGAACGCGACCCGGCGAACGGCGGTGACTGGTTCGGCATCAACCCGCCCGGGGGCGGCGCCTCGGCGGCCACGGCGGCGTTCACGGCCGGTCTGCGGGGCGCGGCCGCGGCGGGGCCGGCCGACGATCTCTGCGCGACGGGTTAGCGGGGCGGGCGGCGGGCGGGCGGGCGTGGGTCAGCGAGCGGGATATCCGAAGAATGCCTGTGTATCCCCACCGAACATCGACACCCTCCCGCTGGGCCTCGCCGCTCGCCGCCGCGAGCTAGTTGACGCAGCTGGTGGCGACCGGGCCCTTGCTCTGGCAGCGCTCGAGCGCGAGGGCGGCGGTGCGGAACGCGGCCAGGGCGGGCTTGACGCCGATCTGGCCACCGGCGAACTTCAGCAGGCCGGCGTAGCCGAAGGCGAGCGCGCCCGGGTCCTGGTCGCTCATCCACGTGTAGTAGTAGAACGCCGCCAGCCCGAGGCTCGCCCGGTCACGGCCCAACAGCGGCAGCAGCTCGGAGATGTTCTTGGCCTGCCCTGCCTCGGTGGTGTCGAAGTCGTAGCCGTCGGCCACCTCACCCTGGGCCGACGGCCAGCTCACCTCGGTGGCCAGCAGCGGCTTGCGGGCGTCGCCCCAGTGGTCCATCGCCCGGCGCATGAACTGCAGGAACTCGATCACGTCGCCGGGCTCCTTGGTGAACCCGTTGACCGCGACGTCGTCGAACAGGTTGCGCGCCCCGGGGATCGCGTAGATCTGGCCGATCGACGTCCAGGCGAAGTTGGTGAGCGCGCCGAGCACGACCTGCGCGCCGGGATCCGCCTGCTTGATCGCGGCGTGCGCCGCGCGCAGCAGCGAGACGTAGCCGGCCGCGAACGGCTGCGGCCAGTAGACGCTGATGTTCGGCTCGTTCCAGATCTGCCAGCGCCGGATCGGCAGCTTGGGGATCTCCGGGTTCTGGCGCCAGAACGTCCCGTACGGGCCGTAGCGGTCGACCAGCGCGGTCAGATAGGCCGCGTAGGGGCCGGGATTGCGGGGGATGGCGAATCCGCCGGGGTTGTTGCGCGCATCCCACGCCGGGGCGTACAGGATCGTGGGCAGAACGCTGACCCGATCCCGCGCGGCGTCCCCGACGATCTCGTCGGTCTGGGCGAAGTTGATCGGGACGCCGTCGACGTTGGTGAACCACGTCCTGGCCAGCGCCGGGACGTCCGCCCAGGACGCGTAGGGCTGGGCGTCGGCCCAGTTGAAGGCCGCGCGGATGCTCTCCACGCCGCTGGAGACCATCTCCGAGAACTGGGTCGTCAGGTCGACCGGCGTCCCCGGCGCGTACAGCGGGCCGTCGGTGTCGACGCCGACGAAGCCCTGGGGCACCGCCGTGGGGCCGGTGGAGGCGGTCACGGGGGCCGCCGCGGCCGGCGCGGACGCGACGAGCGCCAGCGCGATCGCCACCAGGGCGGCGATCGTCACGCGGCGAAGCGATCCGGCGGGGAGATCCTGAGAGGAGTGGAGCAAGAGGACGGGCGGGGCGGGGGCGGGCCGCCAGGCTATGTACCCCGGGACGTCATTCTCAAGCCGAGCCCGCCGGCCACCATCAGAAACCCGAGCCCGCCGGCGAGCCAGCTGTCGTAGCCCGTGTAGGGGAGGGTCTTCGAGGACGCCAGCACGCCCGAGCTCGTCGTCACCGGGACGGTCAGCGGGGCGGGCGTCGTGCTCGTCGCCGGCGCGACCGTGCTGCCGGTCGCCGTCGATGTCCCCGGCGTCGGGGCCTGAGGCGTCGTCGTCGCGGGCGGCGCGGTCGTCGTCACGGTCGGCGTCGTCGTGGCCTTGGCCGTCGTCGTCGTGGTGGCGAACGGATCGGTGTACTGATTGTCGCCCGCGGAGCCGCCGCCGGCGGCGAGCGTCACGGCGGGGACCGCCAGCGCCAGCGCGCCGAGGACAAGCAGCCAGGTCGCGATCTGACGGGGACCGAACACCGCATGAGTATGACAAGCGGGGCGACGGACCGGCGGCCGCCCGCGGCGGCCGATCCCGGCCCGGGCGCGGTCAGACGATCGGCGCCGGCGCGGCGGGCAGCCGACTCCGAGCGCTGACAAAATCCTTGTTTGCAGGATTTATTGCAGACCGGGACGGCTCGCCGGAAGCGCGACGGGCCGTGTTAGGGTGCTCTCGCCGCGCCTCAGCCGACCGGCGACACGACCTGACCGAGCCGTCCGCCGGCCGTCCCCAGGTCAGACCGCGGACGGCCTGACGACGCACGCCCACCTGTCATGAGAACAGCTATCAGACATCGCTGGATCCTCCGCGCGGCCACCGTCGCGACCGTCGTTGGAGCCGTGCTCGGTACCGGCCTGACCGCGTCGAGCTCGGGCGACCTGCAGTCCCAGATCAGCAGCAGCCGTTCGGCGGCCGCCGCGCTGCGGGCTCAGATCACGAGCGACTCGGAGCAGATCGCCAACACGACCGACGGTCTGCAGCACGCGCGCGCCCGGCTGGCGGCGGTTCAGAGCACGCTCGATCTGCGCGTCAGCCAGCTGCAGACGGTGCAGACGTCGCTGATCGCCGAGCGCGATCACCTCGTCGACATCGAGAATCGGCTGCACGCCGCCACCGTCGCCCTCGCGGCCAACCTGGTGGCGAGCTACGAGGGCACCCAGCCGGACCTGATGACGGTGATCCTGCAGTCCCACGGCTTCGGTCAGCTGCTGGACCAGATCAACTTCATGCGGCGGATCGCCGACCAGAACACCTCGGTGGTCAGCTTCACCCGGGCCGCCCGCGCCCAGGTGGCGAGCGTCGCCGATCACCTGGCGGTGCTCGAGACCCGGGACCGAGCGCTCGCCGAGCAGGTCCTGTCCGAGCGCAATCAGGTGGCCGCGCTGCAATCCGCACTGCTCAACCAGCAGGTGGTCGAGCTCAGCCATCGCTCGGTGACCAGCGCCCGCTATCACGCGGTCAGCGCTCACCTCGGGGCTCTGGAGACGCGCCTGAACGCGATCGAGAAGCAGGCCGCCGAGCGGGCCGCCCAGGCCGCCGAGACCGGCAACGCCAACGTCGGCGGGCTGGCGATCGACACCGGCGGGATGGTCCAGCCCCCCGCCGGGGCGCCGCTGGCGGTGCGCCAGATCATCGCCGCCGGCAACGCGATCGCCACGCTGCCCTACATCTGGGGCGGCGGTCACGCCTCCTTCCAGGCCGACGGCTATGACTGCTCAGGCTCGGTCAGCTACGTGCTGGCCGCGGCCGGTCTGCTCAGCGCACCGATGGTCTCGGGCGACTTCATGGATTGGGGCGACGCCGGACCGGGCCAGTGGGTGACGATCTACGCGAACACCACCCATGTGTGGATGCAGGTGGCGGGATGGCGATTCGACACCGTCGCGCTCGCCGAGGACGGCACCCGCTGGGCGCAGGGCGGCGGCGAGTTCGCCGGCTTCGTCGTCCGCCATCCGCCGGGTCTGTAGTCAGCGCGACCGACGGTGCCCGACCGGCCGGCGGCGCTTGGCCGGCGGCGCTTGGCCGGCGGCGGGTGCAGGTCCCGCCAGACGATGCCCGACAGGTCCTCGATCGTGTCGATGCCCGCGGCCTCACTCGGATCGTGGGTGGTCAGGACGGCGATCAGATAGCGCCGGCCGTCGCCCTTGATCCGGCCGATGCTGTTGATCTCCCAGTCGCTGTCGCCGGAGAGCGGCAGCCATCCGTTCTTGAGCGCGACGGTCACCCCGGCCGGGATCCCGCCGCTCACCCCCCAGTTCTGACCGGCCTCGACGCTCTGCATGAGCGCGAGCTGGAAGTCCTGGGATGCCTCGTCGAGCAGGCCGTTGGGGACGACGAGCGCGCGCAGGAGCAGCAGCTGGTCGGCGGCCGAGGTCGTCGTCAGCCCCCACGCCCCGAACGGATCGGGAACCGTCTCCGTCAGCCCGAGCGCTCCGTCATAGGCCGCCACGCCGGCGCTGCCGCCGGCGAGGTTCCACAGCGCCGTCGCGTCGTCGTTGTCGCTGGCCTCGATCATCCCGCGCGCGGTCGCGACGACCGCGCCGCTCAACGGCCGGCCCGCCTGCTGGGCCTGGTAGAGGAGCGTCTCGAGGATGTCGACCTTGACGATGCTCGCGGTCACCGAGCGGACGGCCGGGTGCTCGATCCAGACCTGGCCGGTGTCAAGGTCCGCGACGGCCGCCGTGACCGTCGCGGCGGTCGACGCCAGCACCTGCCGGGCGGCGGGCGTCGTGAACGGATCGGCGGCCAGGACGCGGCGCGGCGCCGGCCGCGCCTGGACGCTCGCCGGCGTCAGCGACAGGGCGGCGAGCGCCACCCCGCAGGCCGTCGCCGTCCGGCGGGCGCGACGGGGAGCCGCCGGACCCCGGCCCGATCGCGGACTCCAGAACGGATCGGGCCGGCGGATACGGTGCGGCGATCGAATGGGGCGGAGCTTACGTCCGGGAGCCCGACAGGTGCAACCGGCCGGCCGGGGTGCCCGCGGGCGGGGCGCCGAGCGCGTCCGTCGGGTCACGCCGGAGGTCGGGGCCGGAGGCGCTCGTCGCGCGGGTCCGGAGCGCGCTGCGCCCGGCCACCGTCCCGCGGCCGCGATCACGGCGCGGCGCGCCACCGGCCGTCGTCCCGGGGGTCGTCAGATATCGGGTGAGCAGGAGCATGACCGCGGGAATCGTTACGATCGCGATCATCGCCAGGAACCAGACCTGCCCGGCATCGGTGCCCTCGCCGAGGGAGTGCACGAGGCCGGCGATCCAGGCCAGCGCGGTCAGGCGGTGCAGCTTGCGCCACCGCGTGACGCCGATCCGCCTGCGGGCGTAGTAGGAGAGCCCGAGCAGCGCCAGCGCCCAGCCGGCGATGATCCCCATCGACGTCCAGACCGTCTCGTAACCGCTGACGAACGGGATCGTGACGTCGGCGAGCGACGGATGCAGATACTCGTCGCCGATCAGCGACAGGCCGTGGACGACGATCGCCACGATCGTGGCCAGCGAGAGGACCTCGTGGGTGGCCAGAAGGTCCGGTCCGCGACGGCGCATGAACTTGAGGCTCATGATCAGGCCGAGCGAGACCGCGAGGCTGGCCAGCACGAGCGCCACGATGCCCGCGGCCCGGCTGGTGATCCAGAAGAGGTGGGGAGCTGCGCTGGTGGTCATGGGATCAGCATCGACCACGCTCGGTAGAACGCCGTAGGCTCGGGCTAAGAACTCCGTGAGAGCCAGGGGGCGATGCGGACCGCGCCGAGACGCAGCGATCCGCTCGGCGTGCCGCCGACCCCGCCCGAGCCCGGGGTGCCGCCGGTCGGGGGCGATCCGGTGGGGCTCGTCGAGCCCGAGCCGCCGGAGGTCGTGCTCGACGCGTCGTAGGTGACGGTGAAGCCGTTGCCGGCGGCGGTCAGCGCCGTCGGCGTCGCGCCGACTCTGCTCGCGACGCCGGCCGAGGTGACGAACCGGCGACCGCCCTCGGCGAGCGTGATCTTCGTCGTCGTCCAGTGCCGATCGGCGATCGCGCCCGCGTATCCGCTGCTCAGGACGGCGCGCGCGGAGGTGAAGGTGGTGGAGGCGAAGTCGGCGAGCGGCAGCGTCTCGCAGGCGTTCGTCGCGCGGCAGACCGACGGGGCCTCGACGATCCACTCCGCCGAGGTGGTGTCGATCTCCGGGGCGCGGATCCGCTTGCGCAGCGACCGCCCGCGGGTGAGGTCGTCGATCGTCAGGTCGACCTCGTGGCCGGAGACCGAGACCGTCGCGCGGACGCGGTCGCCGGGGTCGATCCGCAGCTTCGTCGTCACCGACGCGGCCGGGACGAGCTCATACCAGGCGCTGGAGCGCGCGTGACCGGAGGCCGTGCAGTCGAATTCGGTGCCGATCTGCTCGAGGGCGTCCGAGCTCGTGCTGTAGCCGCCGATGCCGACCCAGTCCGAGGAATAGGTCTGCTCGCCGGGGGTGCAGTCACCCTCGGGCTGCGTCCAGGTGCCGATCACCTCCTTGAACGTGTCGCCCCTGCCGTGGATCGCATAGCCCGCCCAGTTGGCGCTGGTGCTGCTGTCGGCCAGCGCGGCCGGAGCGCAGGCGAGGCCGAGGGCGGCGGTGGCGGCGACGGCGACCAGCGCGCGGATCGGGGCGCCGGCGATGGCGAGTGTGCGGCCGGGGCTCACGACGTCCGTGCCGCCGCGAGGATCGCTGATGCCCTGCCCTGACAGTCGTACACGACAGACCTGCCTTCCGCTTGCGTCAAATGTACCGCCGTGCAGGCCTTCTCGGCGGTCGCGAATGCGGCGGCGCTGCCCTGCCGGGAGTCGCCGCCGCCGCCGAGGGTCTGGCCGGCGTCGGGGAACAGCCAGCGCAGGCGCCCGTCGCGGACCTCCATGGCGATCCACGCCGCGGTGACCGAGCTCTCGCGGCCCGAGAAGCCGCCGAGCCCGGCGACGTCGGCGTTCGCCGAGAGGATCACCGATGAGGCGGTGCTCTGGCTCTCGACGCCGATCGCGCCGCCGCCGTGGGATTTCACATAGCTGATCACGTCGTTCAGCGCGGTCGAGTCGCCGCCGAAGATCGCGCCCCCTCCGCCGCCGCCGAACCCGCCCCCGCCGAAGCCGCCGGTCCGGGTCGTGCCGGAGGGCGCGGCGAACAGGGACTGGACGCCGCTCGACGTCGATCCCGAGGCTGTGGCCCCGCCGGCCGCGGTGCCGGCGCTCGACGGCGGACCGCCCGCCGAGCCCGCGACGCCGGTGCCCGCGCCCGGCCCGCCGAAGCCGCCGCCGCGACCGCCGAAGCTCCCGCGCCCGCCGAAGCCCCCGCGTCCGCCGAAGCCCCCGCGCCCGCCGAAGCCGCCGCGCCCGCCGAAGCCGCCGGGGCCGCCGCCGCCTGTCCCCGACAGGTCGGCCGCGCTCGCCGGGCCGCCCGTCGGGAAGGTGCTGTTGGTGGCATGCCCGATCGTCTCCGCCGCCCAGGTTCCGGGAGCCGCCAGCAGCGCCGCGACCGAAACACCGAGCACGGCCGCGCGCACGCGCGCCGGCAGGGTCGCCGCCAGCAGCGCGGCGCCGATCGCCGCCGCCGCGATGATCACCGGCGTCGCCCACGAGAGATCGCCGGGCATCGTCCCGAGCACGACGAGCTCGGTGATCGCCCCGCCGATCAGCGCCAGCGGCGCGATGATCCGGGCGCTGCGCCCGCCGGCGAGGGCGAGTCCGACGCCGGCCCCGACGAGCATCGCGACCCAGGGGGCCAGGAACGACACGTAGTACGGATGGAAGATGCCGCTGGCGAAGCTGAAGACGACCGCGGTCGTGGCGAACGCGCCGCCGATCATGATCAGCCAGCCGGTGCGCGGATCGTCGCGGCGCAACCGTGAGAGCACGAGCAGCGCGAGGCCGGCGACGATCGCGAAGCCGATCAGCCAGCCGGCCTGGTCGCCGAGGCCGGCCTGGAGCAGGCGGGTCAGTCCGGTGCCGCCGGTGTCCGGCGTGCCGGCCTGGCCGGTGACCCGGCCCAGTCCGTTGTAGTTGAAGATCAGCGACCAGATGCTGTTGTCGCTCGTCCCGGAGATCCACGGGCGGTCGGCGGCCGGCGTCAGGGTGACGAGCACGGGCCAGGCCAGGCCGACGACGGTCATCACCGCGCCGCCGGCCAGCAGCCGGCGGATGGCGGTCAGCCGGCCCCGGGGGGCCAGCCAGAGATAGGCGAGCGCGATTCCGGGCACGACGAACAGGGCGACGCCCATCTTCGTCTCGAAGCCGAGCCCGACGCACACCCCGCTCCAGATCAGCCAGCGCGTGCGACCGTCCTGGAGCGCGCGCAGCGCGAACCACAGCGCCGCGACGCAGCACAGGATGAGGAGCTGATCGGGATTGTTGTCACGGGACATCGCGACGGTGATCGGCGTGAGCGCCAGGGTGATCCCGGCCGCGAAGCCCGCCGGGCGTCCGAACCGCCGCGCGACGAGGTCATAGGCGAGCGCCGCCGCGGCCACGCCCATCAGCGCTTCGGGCACGAGGATGCTGAGGGAGTTGAAACCGAAGATCCGGGCCGACAGCGCCTCCACCCAGAGGCTGAGCGGCGGCTTGTCGACGGTCATCAGCCCCGTCTTGTCGAGCGACACGAACAGGAAGTCGTGCCAGCTCGTGGTCATCGAGCGCACCGCCGCGGAGTAGAAGACGTTGGCCCAGCCGTTGACGCTCAGGCCCCACAGGTTGAGCACCGCGGCGACGACCACCACGCCACCGAGTTCCGGGCGCGCGCGCAGCCAGCGGACGGCGGGAACCGACCGGCCCCGGACGCGAGTCCGGGCCGGCGCGCGCAGTGATGCGGTGTCGGTGCTCATGGCGTTCAGGATCGAAGACGGGGGTGAGAGAAGGCGAAGAGCTTGCTGAGTGTCACGGCTGGTCCGGGGCGCGGTGGGCCTCGGTGTAGACGCCGGCCGCGACGACGAGGCCCGCCGCCGTGGCGGCGAGTGCGGCGGGGACCGAAAGGACGCGGATCATGACGGACATGTGGGGTGTCTCCTGAGGCGATGTGACCGGGTGTGCAGTCACCATCGGCCACCGGCCAAAGACGCTCCGAAGACGACGCTAAGACGAGCGTAGGAGTGCGGGGTCCGGTTGCGCCAACGTAGAGTAGGAGCCATCCCTCACGTGAAACCAGGAGTCCAGGAGCCAACTGATGTCCTCCAACAGCTTTGATGCCCGGGCCACGCTGCGCGTCGGCGACCGCTCGTATGAGATCTTCCGCATCGACGCGCTGCAGTCCCGGTTCGACGTCGCGCGGCTGCCGTTCTCGCTGAAGATCCTGCTTGAGAACCTGCTGCGCAACGAGGACGGCGAGTCGATCCGCGCGCGGGACATCGAGGCGCTCGCCTCCTGGAACGCCAAGGCGGAGCCGTCCGAGGAGATCGCGTTCACGCCCGCCCGCGTCGTCATGCAGGACTTCACCGGGGTGCCGGCGGTCGTCGACCTGGCGGCGATGCGCGACGCGATGCGAGAGCTCGGGGGCGACCCGGCGAAGATCAATCCGCTCGTCCCCGCCGAGCTCGTCATCGACCACTCCGTCCAGGTCGACGCGTACGGCACGCCGCGGGCCTTCCAGCGCAACGCCGAGCTCGAATTCGAGCGCAATCAGGAGCGCTACGCCTTCCTGCGCTGGGGCCAGGGTGCGTTCAACAACTTCGCGGTCGTCCCGCCGGACACCGGGATCGTGCATCAGGTCAACCTGGAGTACCTGGCTCGCGTGGTGTTCGTCAACGACGAGCGCAACCAGGCCTATCCGGACACGCTGGTCGGGACCGACTCGCACACGACGATGATCAACGGCCTCGGCGTGCTCGGCTGGGGGGTCGGCGGGATCGAGGCCGAGGCGGCGATGCTCGGCCAGCCGATGTCGATGCTCATCCCGCAGGTGCTCGGCTTCAAGCTGACCGGCGAGCTGCCGGAGGGGGCGACCGCCACCGACCTCGTGCTGACCGTCACCGAGATGCTGCGTGAGCGCGGGGTCGTCGGCAAGTTCGTCGAGTTCCACGGCGCCGGCTTGGCCGGCCTGCCGCTCGCCGACCGGGCCACGATCGGCAACATGTCCCCGGAGTTCGGCTCGACCTGCGCGATCTTCCCGATCGACGCCGAGACGCTGCGCTATCTCGAGTTCTCCGGCCGCCCGGCGGAGCTGATCGCGCTCGTCGAGGCCTACGCCAGGGAGCAGGGGCTGTGGCATGACGAGACCTCCGAGGAGCCGACCTTCAGCGACCGCATCGAGCTCGACCTGTCCGAGGTCGTCCCGAGCATCGCCGGTCCCAAGCGCCCGCAGGACCGGGTCTCGCTGACCGAGTCCAAGGCGGGCTTCCGGATGGCGCTCGACGGGCTGCTGCCCGACAGCGACGCCGAGGACGAGACGATCGCCGAGTCGTTCCCGGCCTCTGACCCGGTCGCCTCCCACGTCCCCAACGGCGAAGGCCACGCGCCGCAGGGCGGGACCGGCGGGGCGCAGGTCGCCGATCGCCGCAGCACGCGCACGCCGGTCACGCTCGCCGACGGCACCGAGACCGAGCTCGACCACGGCCACGTCGTGATCGCTGCGATCACGAGCTGCACGAACACTTCCAATCCCTCGGTCATGCTCGGCGCCGGGCTGCTCGCCCGCAACGCCGTCGCCAGGGGGCTGACCGTCAAGCCGTGGGTCAAGACCTCGCTGGCCCCCGGCTCGAAGGTCGTCACCGAGTATCTGAAGCGCGCCGGTCTCGACGAGCCGCTCGACGCGCTCGGCTTCAACCTCGTCGGCTACGGCTGCACCACCTGCATCGGCAACAGCGGGCCGCTGCCCCAGGAGGTCTCCGACGCCGTCGGGGCCGCCGACCTGGCTGTCGTCTCGGTCCTGTCGGGCAATCGCAACTTCGAGGGCCGCATCAACCCCGACGTCAAGATGAACTATCTCGCCTCGCCGCCGCTGTGCGTGGCCTACGCGCTGGCCGGGACGATGGACATCGACCTCTACGACGAGCCGCTCGGCGAGGGCTCGGACGGCGAGCCGGTGTTCCTCAAGGACATCTGGCCCGATTCGGCCGAGGTGGCGCGGACGGTGGCCGACGCCGTGCAGTCCGACATGTTCCGCAAGAGCTACGGCGAGGTCTTCGACGGCGACGAGCGCTGGAACTCGCTGCAGGTGCCGACCGGCGAGAGCTTTGCCTGGGACGAGCGCTCGACGTACGTGCGCCGGCCGCCGTTCTTCGAGAAACTGCCGCGCGAGCCCGAGCCGGTGGAGGACATCGTCGACGCCCGCGTGCTGGCGGTGCTCGGCGACAGCGTCACCACCGACCACATCTCGCCGGCGGGATCGATCAAGCGCGTCGGCCCGGCCGCGGCGTATCTGAACGCCAACCACGTCGAGTCGGGGGACTTCAACTCCTACGGCAGCCGGCGCGGCAACCACGAGGTGATGATGCGCGGGACGTTCGCCAACATCCGCCTGCGCAATCAGCTCGGGGGTGGGCGGGATCCGCTTCCTGAGGGCGGGGTGACCCGTTACCTCAGCGACGGCTCCGGCGAGCAGCTCTCCATCTACGACGCCGCGATGCGCTACATCGACCAGCACGTCCCGCTGATCGTGCTCGCCGGCAAGGAGTACGGCTCGGGCTCCTCGCGCGACTGGGCGGCGAAGGGCACGCGCCTGCTCGGCGTGCGGGCGGTCATCGCCGAGAGCTTCGAGCGCATCCACCGCTCCAACCTCGTCGGCATGGGCGTGCTGCCGCTGCAGTTCGCCGACGGCGAATCGGTGCGGTCGCTCGGGCTCACCGGCGAGGAGCGCTTCACGATCGCCGGCATCGCCGGGGCCGACGAGGTCCCCCGGCAGCTGACGGTCGCCGCCGACGGGCGCGAGTTCACCGTGACCGTCCGCATCGACACCCCCAAGGAGCAGCGCTATTACCGCCACGGCGGCATCCTGCAATACGTGCTGCGCCAGCTGCTCGCCTAGTCCGCCGGCCCACGATCCCAAGTACAGTCACCCGCGATGGCGACACCTGAGCTCCTGCGGAAGATCCTGCTCGCGGTCGGCCCCTCGGGCCACGAGACGAGCCCGGCGAAGGCGTGGCGCGAGGGCTGCTCGGCCTTCTGCGACGACGTCCGCGCCGACAGCGTCGGCTCGTCGATGGCGCGGATCCCCGGCACCGCGGGGGGGCCCACGCTGGCCGTGATCGGCCACATCGACGAGATCGGCATCCACGTCACGCACATCGAGGACGACGGTCATCTGCGCTTCGGCGAGGTCGGCGGCTGGGACGCCGTGGTGCTCGTCGGACAGCGGGTGCGGATCGAGACCCGCGGCGGGACGATCATCGGCGTCATCGGCCGCAAGCCGATCCATCTGATCAAGACCGACGAGCGCGACCAGGCTCCGAAGATCAAGGATCTCCACATCGACATCGGGGCGCGCGACGCCGAGCAGGCGCGGGAGTTCGTGCGCATCGGCGACGTCGGTGTGATCGACGCCGATCCGGTCGAGCTGCCCAACGGACGGATCAGCGGGCGCGCACTGGACAATCGCGTCGGCTGCTACGTCGCCGCGGAGTCGGCACGCCTGGTGGCGGCGGCGGGCGGCGCGCCCGGAGACGTCATCGCGCTGGCGGTCGCCCAGGAGGAGACGACGTTCGCCGGCGCGCGGACGAGTGCGTTCGCGCTCGAGCCCGACGTGGCGATCGTCGTCGACATGACCTTCGCCACCGACCAGCCGGGGGTCGAGCTCGGACCGATCACCAAGCATCCGCTGGAGTCCGGGCCGGTGATCGCCCGTGGCACCTCGCTGCACCCCCGCGTCACCGAGTTGCTGATCGAGACCGCCGAGACCCACGAGCTGCCGTTCACGCTGGAGTCGATCGGCCGCTCGACCGGGACCGACGCCGACGCCGTGCACTCCAGCCGCGCCGGCATCCCGACCGCGGTCCTCTCCGTTCCCGTCCGCTACATGCACTCTCCGGTCGAGCTCGCCTCGCTCGCCGACATCCAGGTGGCGGCGGAGCTGATCGCGGCGTTCGCCGCGCGGCTGGAGCCGGGCATGTCGTTCGAGCGTTAGCGGCGCGCCGTGAGCGATCGAGCGTTGCTGCTGCTGTTCGACATCGACGGCACCCTCCTGGGCCGGGCGGCCGGCGAGCACGCCGCGGCGCTGCACGAGGCCCTGCGCGAGGTGCATGGGGTCGATACGCGTCAGGTGCGGTCGCTGATCGAGCCGGCCGGCCGGACCGACGGTGAGATCGCCCGCCTGCTGCTGCTGCAGTCCGGGGTGTCGGCGCAGCGGATCGACGAGCGCGCCGACGACGTCCGCGCGGCGTGCTGCGCCGCCTACGCCCGGCGCTGCCCGGCCGACCTGTCCGACACCGTCCTGCCGGGAATCGCGGCGCTGCTGGAATGGCTGGCGCCACGGCCCGATGTCCGCCTGTCGCTCGTCACCGGCAACTACGAGCCGGTGGCGAGGCTGAAGCTCGGCCGGGCCGGAATCGGCATCCACTTTGCACCGGGTCAGGGCGGCTTCGGATCGGACTGCGAGGATCGCGCGGCGCTGCCCGGGATCGCCCGGCGCCGGGCGGGCGAGGCGGGCGTCGCCCACCCCCGCCAGGCGACGGTCGTGATCGGCGACACCCCTCGGGACATCGCCTGCGCGCGGGCCGACGGAGTGCGCTGCCTCGCCGTGGCCACCGGCCCGCACCCGGTCGACGAGCTCACCGGCGCCGACGGCGTGGCGGCCGGAGCCGACGATCTGCGGCCGCTGCTGGCGGCCTATCTCGACGAGGACTGACGGCCGCCCCGCCCGCCCCGCCCGGCCCGGGGGAGCCGCCCGCCCCGCCCGGCCCGGGGGAGCCGCTCGGTGTTCACGGCTTGGGCGTCGGGAACTGCGCGCGCATCATCAGATCCCACAGCCGGTCGGGCGTGACCCGGCGCTGGCCGATCATCAGCCGGGCGCTCGGCGTGACCGGATAGCGCGCCTTCGGGCGCTGCGCCGCGAGCGCGGCGGCGATCGTGTCGGCGACGACCTCGGGTCCGCCGCCGAGCTTGGCCATCGGGCCGTGATAGGCGTCGGCGGTCAGCTTGGCGACGTGAGCGTTGAAGTCGGCGTACGGATCGCGCGCTCCGCCGGCTCCGTTTCCGCCCGCGGCGGCCGCCGATCCCGCGGCGGCCGCCGATCCCGCGGCGACGTCGCCGAACCCGGTGACGATCAGGCCCGGCTCGATCAGGATGACGTCGACGTTGAAGCCCCGCACCTCGAAGCGCAGCGCGTCGCTGAGCGCCTCCAGCGCGTACTTGGTGGCGTGGTAGACGCCGCCGCCCGGGAAGGTCAGGCGTCCGCCCATCGAGCCGATGTTGACGATCTTGCCCCAGCGCTGCTCGCGCATGCCGGGCAGAACGAGCTGGCAGCAGCGCATCAAGCCGAAGACGTTGGTCTCGAACTGGCGGCGGACCGCGTCGATCCCGACGCTCTCGACGGCGCCGGACTGGCTGTAGCCGGCGTTGTTGATCAGCACGCCGACCGCGCCCTGCGCCTCCGTGACCTCCGTGACGGCGTCGCGCATCGACTCCTCGTCGGTGACGTCGAGCGCGAGGGTGTGGGCGCCCGCGGACCGCAGATCGGCGATCGACGCGGGCCGGCGGGCGGTGGCGTAGACCGTCCAGCCGTCGGTCAGCAGGCGCAGCGCGGTGGCATGCCCGATCCCCGACGAGCAGCCCGTGATGAGCGCCGCTCGGGAGATCGGCATCCTCAGCTCCGGACGAGCTTCTTGTAGGTGATGCGGTGCGGCCGGTCGGCCTCGGCGCCGAGTTGCTCGTGGCGGAAGCTCTCGTAGGCCTCGAAGTTGCCCTCGAACCAGCGCACCTGCGAGTCGCCCTCGAAGGCGAGCACGTGGGTGGCGATCCGGTCCAGGAACCAGCGATCGTGGGAGACGACCACGGCGCACCCGGCGAACGACAGCAGCGCCTCCTCCAGCGCCCGCAGGGTGTCGGTGTCCAGATCGTTGGTCGGCTCGTCGAGCAGCAGCAGGTTCCCGCCGGACCGCAGCAGCTTGGCGAGGTGCAGGCGATTGCGCTCTCCCCCGGAGAGCTTGCCGACCTTCGTCTGCTGATCGGTCCCCTTGAAGTTGAAGCCGGATACGTAGGCGCGGCTGTTGACCATCCGGTTCTCGCCGAGCGGGATCTGCTCCATCCCGCCGGAGACCTCCTCCCACACCGACTTGTCGGGGTCCAGCGAATCCCGGGACTGATCGACATACGCGAGCTTCACCGTGTCGCCGACGCGCAGCACTCCGGCGTCGGGCTGCTCCTCGCCGGTGATCATCCGCATCAGCGTCGTCTTGCCGGCGCCGTTGGGCCCGATCACGCCGACGATGCCGCCGCGCGGCAGCTTGAAGGTGAGATCGTCGATCAGCAGCCGGTCGCCATAGCCCTTGCGCAGCCCCTCGGCCTCGACGACGACGTCGCCCAGCCGCGGCCCCGCGGGGATGTGGATCTGCACCTGGTCGAGCTTGACGTTGCGATCCTCGGCGAGCAGCGCCTCGTAGGCGTTGAGCCGCGCCTTCGGCTTCCCGCGCCGGGCGGAGGCGTTCATCCGCACCCATTCCAGCTCCTGCGCGATCGTGCGCTGGCGGCTGGACTCCTTGCGCTCCTCCTGGGCGAGACGGACCTGCTTCTGCTCCAGCCAGCCCGAGTAGTTGCCCTCGTAGGGGATGCCCCGGCCGCGGTCGAGCTCGAGGATCCAGCCGGCGACGTTGTCCAGGAAGTAGCGATCGTGGGTGACCGCGACGATCGTGCCGGCGTAGTCCCGCAGATGCTGCTCCAGCCAGGCCACCGACTCGGCGTCGAGATGGTTGGTCGGCTCGTCGAGCAGGAGCAGATCGGGCTGGCGCAGCAGCAGGCGGCACAGCGCGACCCGGCGGCGCTCCCCGCCGGAGAGCGTGCTGACGTCGGCGTCGGCCGGCGGGCAGCGCAGCGCGTCCATCGCGTACTCCAGCGTCGTGTCGAGATTCCAGCCGTCGACGGCGTCGATCTGCTCCTGCACGCGGGAGAACTCGTCCGCGGTCTCGTCGGAATAGTTCATCGACAGCTCGTTGAAGCGGTCCAGCAGGGCGCGAATCTCGGCCACGCCGTCCTCGACGTTGCCCTTGACGTCCTTGGCCGGGTCGAGATCGGGCTCCTGGGAGAGCAGGCCGACCGTCGCCCTGGGCGCGAGCTGGGCCTGCCCGTCGAACTCGGTGTCGATGCCCGCCATGATCTTGAGCAGGCTCGACTTGCCCGAGCCGTTGTACCCGAGCACGCCGATCTTGGCGCCCGGGTAGAACGACAGCGAGATGTCGGTGAGGACCTGCTTGTCCGGCGGATGGCGCCGGCTGAGCTTATGTGTCGTGAAGATGTACTGAGCGGACATTGCCACTCAGCATAGGCGGCTCCGCCCTCAGAGCCCAGCGGCCGCCGTCAGCGCCGCGGCGCGGTCGGTGGCCTCCCAGGTGAAGTCGGCGTCGTCGCGGCCGAAGTGGCCGTAGGCGGCGGTCTTCTGATAGATCGGGCGATGCAGCTTCAGATACTCGCGGAAGGCGCCGGGGCGCAGGTCGAAGTGCTCACCGATCAACTCGAGGATCCGTCCGCGGCCGATCTTCTCGGTGCCGAACGTCTCGACCATGACCGACACCGGATGGGCGACGCCGATGGCGTAGGCGACCTGGACCTCGGCGCGGTCGGCGAGCCCCGCCGCGACGACGTTCTTGGCGACGTAGCGGGCGGCGTAGGCGGCCGAGCGGTCGACCTTGGACGGGTCCTTGCCGCTGAACGCGCCGCCGCCGTGGCGGGCCATGCCGCCGTAGGTGTCGACGATGATCTTGCGCCCGGTCAGCCCGCAGTCGCCCATCGGACCGCCGATCACGAACCGGCCGGTCGGGTTGACGAGGAAGCTGCGCCGCAGCTCGTCGGCGTCATAGAGATCGGCGGAGATCGTCGGCACGACGACGTGCTCCCACAGGTCCTCACGGATGTGTGACTCGGCGCCCTCGGCGTGCTGGCTGGAGATGAGCAGCTTCTCGACCGCGGTCGGGCGGCCGTCGACGTAGCGGACGCTGACCTGGGTCTTGCCGTCGGGGCGCAGATAGCCCAGCGACCCGTCCTTGCGGACCTCCGACAGGCGCTTGGCGAGGCGATGGGCGAGCGCGATCGGCAGCGGCATCAGCTCCGGCGTCTCGTTGGAGGCGTAGCCGAACATCATCCCCTGATCGCCGGCCCCGGCGACGTCGAGCTCGTCGTGATCGCCCGGATCGGCGCGCTGCTCGTAGGCGGCGTCGACGCCCTGGGCGATGTCGGGCGACTGCTTGTCGATCGCGTTGATCACCGCGCACGTCTTGCAGTCGAATCCGAACAGGGCGTCGGTATAGCCGATCTTCTCGACCGTCGAGCGCGCCACCTCCTGGATGTCGACGTACGTCTCGGTCGTGATCTCGCCGGAGACGACGATCAGGCCGGTGTTGACCAGCGTCTCGCAGGCCACGCGGCCGAGCGGGTCGTCGCGCAGGACCGCGTCCAGGACGCCGTCGGAGATCTGGTCGGCGATCTTGTCCGGGTGGCCCTCGGTGACCGACTCGGACGTGAACAGGAACTCATTCTCGGAGAAACTCATTGGCGGTGGCTATTCCTTAGCGCTGGAGGTGATCACTCTGAAGAACTCATCCCCGCGCGCTCTCCTTACGCTTGCGAGTGATCTCGAGTAGATAGGCGACCATCACGTCGGCCGTCCCGAAGCGGAGATGATAAGCGTCGGAGTGCTCCTCGACCCGGTTGATCTGCTCACGCTTGCTGGTGAACAGGTCGCTGAACTCGAAGAACGAGAAATCGACGACGCGGGCCTGATAGCCGAGCCGGTCCAGGAGCTCCGCGGTCCGGCGCTGGCCGATGATCGAGAGCTGCATCATGTACGCCGTCCCGTCGTCGGCGAGGGCCTCGGGGAGCAGGCGGATGAGGTGGTCGAGCAGGTTCCGGCCCCAGTAGTCCAGCGGCCGGTGGGTGGTGACCTGTTCGAAGGGGTCGACCGGCGTCTGATACAGGCTGGCGACGATCACGTCGTAGCGCTCCTCGGGCACCCACGGATACAGATCCTGGGCGGACGCGGTGACGCGATCGGCGACCCCGTTGCGAAACGCGTTGGTCAGCGTGTTGCGCGCGGCGACGGCATCGATGTCGATGGCGTGGACGTGCGCGGCTCCGTTGCGCGCCAGCTGGACGCTCAGCAGCCCGCAGCCGCAGCCGATGTCCAGGCAGCGCTGATGGGCGCCGACGCCCTCGCGATACAGGTACTTCCACAGCAGGAAGCTGCCCTGGGTCGGGACGAAGACGCCGGGCTCGACGTCGATCTCCGGGACGTCCAGCGGGAACATCGTCCGATCGCGCGCGTCCTGCCAGGCCGGTGCCGGCGCAAAGCGGCGGGTCGAGACCGCACCGTGCTCGCCGAGTGACGACGGACGCTCATGGCCGGGCTTGGTGTCGCTCAGCGCCGCCCGGGCCGCCTGGAGATGCTCGGGGCGCACCCCGCAGCAGCCGCCGATGATCTGGGCGCCCTCCGCGCGCCAGCCGAGCGCCAGCTCGGCGTATTCCTGGCCGGCCACCCCCGGTTCCTCGCGCCAGCCGTTGGCCGACAGATAGCCGAGGTTGGGATAGACGCCGAGCGGCAGGTCGGTGAAGTCCCGCAGCCAGGAGAGCATGCCGGCGACGTGGTCAGGCGGGATGCAGTTGATGGCCAGCGCGCCGACGCCCATCTCCTCAAAGCGCCGGGCGGCGCGTCCGAAGGAGTCGCCCTCCGGCCCGCCCCAATGCTCCCCGTACACCCCGCAGACGCCGTCCCGGCAGCGCCGGAAGCTCAGCCACACCGGGATCCCGGTGTCCAGCAGCGCCTCGACCGTCGCATACGTCGAGCCGCGCACGAGCGACAGCGTCTCGAGCAGGATGAGGTCCGGCGGGCTCTCCTCGAAGGCGCGGGACAGCAGCATGATCGTCTCGCGCCCGTCGGGGGTGTCGACGTCGCCGTTGATGCTGAAGGCGACCGCCACCTCGTCGGCGCGCCCGGCATCGCCGGCGGCCTGGCGGGCCAGGCCGACCGCCCGGCGCGCGACGTCCATCCAATGCACGGACTCAGAGAACGGGCCGCCCTCACGCAGCGCGGTCGGCAGGCCCCACGTGTTGGTGCAGATGACGTCGCAGCCGACGTCGATGTAGCTGCGATGGACGCGGGCGACATCCTCGGGCGCGTCGAGCAGGGCGTTCAGGCCCCAGACGTGCTCGCTGACCTCCGGAGGGCCGCCGGTCACCTTGATCAGCTCGGTGCCGTTGGCGCCGTCGAGGATCACGCACTGGTCGGTGGCGAGCATCCGCGTCAGGCGCTCGTAGCGCGTCGTCGGGCCGTGGGTTCGCTCCCGGGTGGCCGTCGTGGCCGTCGTGGCCGTGGCGGCCGGATCCGATTTGGTGCTCATGGTCACTTCTCCTCTCCTCACCAGCTTGGCCGCGATGGGCGGGCGGCGCCACTCTCACACTATCTAAACGACCTAGACTTTTGAGCAGGGCAGCTCGCTACGCTCGTGACCGGGGTCGGCGTTCGCCCGGAGGGACGGGGACGCTCGTGACGCGACCTGTCTGATCGATAGGGTAAGTCATGCACAAAGGGGAGGGTGGTCGGTACGTGAAGGCGATACGTTGCCCGGGACGTGTCGACCACGGCGTTCAACCACTTCCGTCCGGGCCCGCTGCAATCGGTGGTCAGCGCCGCCGGCGGCGTGCTGCCGCCCCGCCCCGAGCGCCGGGTAGCCGCCAATTACGGCTCCGCGGCCGGGGAGCTGGCGGCATGCGTGAGCGCGGTCGGGCTCGCCGACCGCTCCGACCTGATGCAGCTCGTGCTGAGCGCCCCGGCGGACGCGATGCGCGAGACCGTCATGCGCTTCACCGGCTCGACGGTCGCGCCGGGAGGCGCGCTGCGTTCGGGTGGCGCCTGGTGGGGTGGCCTGACGCCGGAGCGCACGATCGTCATCGCCGAGTCCCGGCAGGGCTCACGCGTGCGCGACCAGCTCCACGGGTGCGCCGGGCGCGCGCCGATGGTGACGCTCGAGGACCGCAGCGCCGACCGGGCCGCGCTGGCCCTCGTCGGACGGCGCGCGTCGACGGTCCTGGGCACGCTCGGGGTCTACGGGGAGCACGGCGATCCGCGCCACGCCCGGCCGCTGAGCACGCATCCGGTGGCCGGCGTCGATTGCGTCTTCCTGCTGGAGTCCGACGATCAGGCGCTCATCCTCGTCGACCAGGCGCATGCCGCCTCGGTCTGGCACGCGGTGGAGCGAGCCGGGCGGCCGCTCGGCCTGTGCTGTGTCGGCCGCGAGGCGATCGCCCGCTTCGCGCTGCTGCATCGCGCGCGCCTCTCGGTCTGAGCGCTCCCCGCGCTGCTCGCGGTCTGAGAGCTCTCCGCGCTGCTCGCGGTCTGAGCGCTCTCCGCGCTGCTCGCGGTCTGAACGCGGGTCGCGCCGCCCCGGCGGGCCGGAGGCGCGGGTGACGGCGGCGTCGCCGGGTCGCGTCCGGCCCGAGGATCCGCGCGCGCTGGAGCGTCTGCTGCTGGAGCTGCTGGCCTGCGAGCGCGAACAGGTGGAGCTGGCCTTCGTGCGTCGAGCTGACGCGCTGGAGCGGATCGGCGACGCGATCCGCCGGCTCGGCGAGGTGGCGGTCACCGAGGGCATCCTGGCCCGGGCGGCGGCCGAGCTCGGCGCGGCGGGCGAGTTTCACCGCGTCCTGATCAGCGAGACGGCCGACGGGCGGCTGCGGCCGCTGACGATCTGGTCGGCCGAGGACCCGGACGCGGCGGCACGGGCGCTCGCCGGCCTGGGGCAGGAGACGATCGCGCTCGCATATCCGCTGCTGGAGCGCGAGGTGGCGCGGGGCAGCGGCGCGCGGGTCGTGTCGGTGGCGGGCGCCGGAGCCCGCACCCCCGCCGCGCTGGCCCGGGCGATGGGCTGGAGCGCGTATGCCGTCGCCGCGCTGACCATCGGCGGAGAGACGATCGGGCTGCTGCACGCCGACCGCACCGGCGGGCGCCCGCTTGACGCGCTTGACGCCGAGGTCGCCGGGCGATACGCCGAGGGTCTGGCCGGGGTGTTCGAGCGCGCGGTTCTGCGCCACACGCTGGAGTTGCACGAAGCCGAGCTGGCGGCCGCGGTGCACTGGCTGAGCGCCAGGCTGACCGGGCTCTCGGCGCCGCGGCAGCCGGCCGGCTCGCCCGGCTCGTTGCGCTCGCCGGGGCCCGGCGCGGCGGGCGCGGCCGACACGCGGCTGCTGGACGCGCTGACGCCACGCGAGCTGGAGGTCCTGCGCCTGCTCGCTCGCGGCCAGACGAATCTGGCGATCGCCAACGCGCTCGTCGTCCGGGAGGGGACGGTCAAGTACCACGTCAAGAACATCCTGCGCAAGCTCGGGGCGACGAGCCGCGCCGATGCGGTCTCCCGTTTCGTGCGCGCGGGGGGAGGACCGCAGTGACTGCCGGGGGGATCGCCGACCGCTGGCTGACCGCCGCGATCGCTGCCCAGCGGGCGCTCGGGCGCGAGCCCGATCCCGGCGTCGCCGCCGACCCCGACGGCCTGCGCGCGTTGATCGCCGGACTCGCCGGACGGGTCGGCGAGCTGCGCGGCGGCGAGCCCGACCCGGCCGTCGCCGAGCATGACCTGGCGATGGAGCGGCTGCGCCAGCGCTTCGAGACGCGCTTTCAGGCGCTGGCCGGCGTGCGTCAGGCGACCGCGTCGCTGCGCGAGATCACCTCCCCGACCGCGATGCTGGCCCGGGCGCCGGCGGCGCTGTGCGGGGCATCGGCGCTGCGGCGCGCCGTGCTGAGCGTCGTCGGCGGCGGGCGGATGGTCGCCGAGGCGGTGCACTTCAGCGACGACCCGGCCGGGGGCGAGCTCGTGCTGGCGGCGCTCCGTGACGAGCCCGTCGCACTCGAGCATCCGCTGATCGAGACCGAGCTGCTGCGCCGTCGCCGCGCGACGATCGTCGACGGGGCCGATCTCCACCCCCGCGTGGAGCGGCGGCTGGCGGAGCTGATGGACTGGAGCTCCTACGCCGCCGCGCCGCTCGTCGTCGGCTCGACGGTGATCGGGGTCGTGCATGCCGATCGCGGGCCCCGGACGCGGCTTGACGTGCTTGACCGCGACGTCCTGTGGGAGTTCACGAGCGGCCTGGCGCAGGCCTATGAGAGCGCAAGCCTCCGCCGCACGCTGCGCCACGAGCGCGAGCAGATGCGCCAGTTCCTGGACTGGGTCGGCGCGCGCTCGGGCGAGCTGACCGACGCGCCGATCCGCCTGGCCACCGTGCAGCGTCCGCCGCGCGCGCCGCTGCCGGCCGATGAGCCGGTCGCCCCGGCGATGGGGCGCGACGACCGGATCGTCTTCGAAGGGCTGCTGACCCGGCGCGAGCTCGATGTTCTGCGGCTCGTCGCCGACGGTCAGTCCAACAAGGCGATCGCCGCGGCGCTCGTCATCTCCGACGGCACCGTCAAGTTCCACGTCAACAGCATCCTGCGCAAGTTGCGGGTGGCCAATCGCGCCGAGGCGGTGTCACGCTATCTGCGGCTGCTCGGCATGCGGGCGCCGTGATCCCATGCTCCACGTCCTGTCGCTCATCTTCGCGCTCGCCGCCGTGGCCTGCATGTCGCTGGCGATCGTCGGGATGGTGACCGGCCGTCCCGGCGACCGCGCCGGCTGGGCGCTGCGCGCGGGCGCCGTGGTGTGCTTCGCCACGACCGTCGTTCTCAACGTCATCGCTCACTGACGGGGGACCGCTCGGATCCGCCGGCGGCGAGGTGCGATCCCTCGGATCCGCCGGCGGCGAGGGCGACCCCTCGGATCCCTCAGGCCCTCATGCCTGCCGGTCGAGTGACCGCAGCCAGATCGCGACCGCGGCCTGCTGGCGCTGGCGCGCGCGACGGGAGTCGTTGCCGTCACTCCGCTGGGCAGCGATTGGCGCCTGGGCGTCGAAGCGCGTCCCGGCGGCGACGAGGCGCCGGCCTGCATCCGGCCGGCGAGAGGACGATGGCGATGCGGGCGGGGACTGCGACATGTGACGTGATCCTCTCGTTGAGACTGCCCGGATCTGAGATCCTAGGCAGAATCGTCACTCGCCGCCACGCAGATGGCGGATTTGCGCAGGATCGCCGCCGGGGGCGATCTGAGCTCGTACGCCAGCTCTCAGCTCTCGGGCTGCCAGGCGCTCAGCACCCACAATCCGCCCGCGATCGGCGTGACCGTCGCGAGCGTCACGTGCCAGGCCGGGGCGAGCCCGGCGTAGGCGCTCGTGTCGGTCGCGGTCGTCCGCTCCCGCGTGACGACGACGTACTCGCCGGCGTGTCCGGTCAGTGCGGCCACCGCCTCGACGACGCCGGAGTTGGCAACTCCGCCTCGGTGCAGCTCGCCGTCCTCGGCGGTCTCGGCGGCGGCGAGCGTGACCATCGAGCGCGCCTGCCCCACGCTGACCTCGCCAAGCGCCCGGAGGCGGTCCGACACCGTCGCCGCCGTCCAGTTGATGTAGGTGTCGGCGAACACCGTCACGGCCTGCACGGGAGTGCGCCAGCCGCCGACGACGTGTTCGTGGACGGGCGGGCCCGGATACTCGTGCGCGCGATCCGCCTGCGCGAGGTCGGCCGCCGCCCCGGCGGTCGTCGTGGCCGAGCCCGTCGGCCCGGGGGCGGGCGTGTCCGAGTCGTCGCCCCCCGAGGTGGTCGGGATCGGCGCCCCGGCTCGGGCGACAGCCGCAGTCGATGCCTCCCCCTGGGCGGTCGCGACGATCCGGTCTGACGCCCCGGCCGCCGGCGCCGCCCGTGCCGCCGCCGAGCCGCTGCGGGCGGCCCCGGCGCGCGGGCTCCCGCCGGCTCCGACGACCGCCACGAGCGCGACGGCGGGGATCACCGCAAGCACGGCGAGGGCGATCGCCATGCGGGCGCTCACCCGCTCACGCACGATCCAGTACAGCGCCGCCATCACAGCCCCACCGGATGGCGCACGACGAAGCCGGCGGCGCTGCGGATCAGCGGATGCCAGCCGATGCCGGTGCTTCCGTCCCCGGGTCCGGCGGCGTCGTGGGTGTCCCAGCGCAGGCCGGCCACGTACATGAAGACGTGGTCGGCGCTGGCGTAGATCGTCACCCACCGGCCCGGTCCGGGCGCGCCGAAGGACTCCAGCGCCGCCGACGGCTCGTCGTAGTCGACCGTCACGAGGCCGGCCCCGTAGAGCAGGTGCTCGACGCTGCTGGAGCAGTCATACGCCGGGGCGATCTCGTCCAACGGCAATCCGTGGCCGGCGCCGTAGAGGTACGGCTTGCCGGCGATCGCGTTGCCGGCGGCGATCATCGCGCGGACGGCGGCCGGCGCCGACGCAGGGGCGGCCGCCAGCCCGTCGGAGAGCAGCGTCGCGCGCGCGCCGCCGGTCAGCGGCACGACGCTGCCGGCGCTCACGCCGGCCGGCCCGCCGCCGGCGCACCCGGCGCCGCCGTCCCCGCTCCCGCCCTGCCCGGACGCGGTCTCGCCGAGTCCGGCGGTGCTCGCGCTGACCGCCGGCGTCTGGGCCAGGACGCCGCCCGCGCCGGTGGCCGGCGGGCGCTCGATCCGCACCGGCCCGGACCACGTGCCCTGCCGATAGGGGATCCCGAGCGCCTCGGCGAACCGCCACCACAGGTCGATCTCCCGTGGCAGGCCGTCGATCGGGCCGCCGCCGAAGCCGAAGTCACGCTTGTAGGCGACGGCCGAATGCCCGCCCCAGCTGACGCGTAGCGGCGTCATGTACGGGAGCCCTCCGAGCGCGGTCGCCGTCTGAAAGCTGAGCCCGCCGAGCTCGGCGTAGCTGTCGGGGTGGGTCGTGAGGTCGATCCCCGACGCGCCGATCGTGCCGCTGCCGGGATCACCGGGACCGCCGTACTCGGTGGCGCCGATGAGCTCACCGGTCCCCGGCGGCGCCAGCGCGATCGGCTCATCCGCGCTGTCGCCGCTCTCGCACCCCGGGCCCGCCGGCGCCGGCGAGGGCTGCGCCAGCACGGCGATGACCAGCAGGCCGACGCCGGCGACGATCACGCCGGCGACGAGGCCGACGACGGCGAGCGCCGCCGAGCGGGTCCGAGTGGTTGACATGCGCCAACCATAACGAGCAAAAAGCCAACTGAGACTAATTGATACTGATTTGTTGCACTTGAGTGATGCAACGGCCGGGGAAAAGTGGGCCGGGCGGCACGGATGCCCCGCTAACGTTCAGTGGCCATGGCTCGCATCCTCGACGTCGAAGCGGCGCTGCTGCTGCTGGAGCTGGAAGCGCCGTTCGACCAGCGCACGGTTCAGCTCGCGCGCCGGCGGATGGCGAAGCGATGGCACCCGGACATCGCGCCGCCCGGGCGTCGCCACGAGCATCAGCGCCATCTCCAGGCGATCAACGAGGCGGCCGACGAGCTGGAGCGACTCGCCGAGTCGTTCCGGGGCGGACGGGTCAGCCGCAGCGCGGTCAAGGCGTCGGCTGCGGCGACGCGCAAGCGGCGCGCCGACGAGGGCGCGCGGGCCTATGCCGCCGAGCAGCGCGAGCGCGCCCAGGCCGAGGACCGCGCCAAGCACGATCCCTTCGGCTCTCGCGTCCCCGACCACTCCGTCGTGCACAGCTACGCGCGCTGCACGTCGTATCCGGAATGGGGCGTCGGGACCGTCACCGGCATCTACTTCTCGGGCGACGAGGAGGCCTCGCAGCAGTGGGCCCGTGTCCTGTTCTCGATCGGCGTGCGGACCGTGCCGGCGGGGTCGCTGCAGTTCGTCGACTTCTCCAAGCCCGACCCGGCCGCCGACCGCGTGCAGCGCTTCATGACCGCCGCCCAGCACGCGCTCGCCGAGGGCGACGCCGCGCTCGCCGCCCAGCGGCTGGTCTATGCGCGGGATGCCGAGCCTGACAACCCCGCCGTGCTCCGCCTCCTGACCGCGGCGTTCTGGCAGGCCGGCAACCTGCCCGCCGCCGCGCGCACGGTGCGCGACTGGGCGCGCGTCGACACCGACCGGCCGACGCCCGAGCGCTTCGCGTCACGCATCTACGAGGACATGGGGGCGGTCGACCTCGCCGCCGACGCGGCCGTGCGCGCGACGCGCCGCGCGCCGGCCGACGCCTCGACGTGGGAGCGCCTCGGACGCCTCCAGCTCCGCCTCAACGACCGCGCCGGGGCGATCGCCTCGCTGGAGCGGGCGCGCCTCGCCGGCCCGACGATCGACGGCCTGCTCGATCTCGCCCTCGCCTATCACCTCGCGGGCGACGTCGGCGCCGAGGTCTCGGCGGCCCACGCCGCCACGATCCTCGAGCCAGAATCGGCCCGCGCCTGGTCGACCTACGCCCACGCGCTCGCCCGCACCGACCGGCTCGCCGAGTGCGCTGAGGCGTGCCGCCGGGCGCTCGCGCTCGGCGTCGACGCCGAGGTGGCCGACCTGCTGGCGCGCGTGCAGGCCGCCACTCCGCGTGAGCTGGCGCAGCGCAGCGCGGCGTAGCCGCGACCGGAGGGCCCGCGGCGCGGCGGTCAGTCGCGTGACCGCCGCGGACCGGGCGGCGCGGCCGCCCGAAACTCCGCGCGCGCCCGAGTGTTTGACATCTCGGTGCTCATGACCAGACGGCCGCACGGCGCCCTCGTCGGCCCCGATCGATGGCGGCGCCGGCCCGGCGCCGGCTCCGGCCGGCCGGAACGGGCGCCAACCGCGATGATGGCGGCCGCGCTGACGGCGGCCGCGCTGACGGCGGCGGTGGCCGTCGCGATCGCGATCGGAGTGATCGCCTCGGGCGGCGCCAGGCACGGCACGACCGCCGCCGAGGCCCGCGGCGCCGCGTCGGTCACGGGCGCTCGTCGCAGCGCCGGTCCGCGCGGCACGAGCGCCGGCGCGCACCGGCCCAACATCGTCTTCGTCCTGACCGACGACCTCTCGATGGACCTGCTCCCCTACATGCCGCAGGTCCAGGCGCTGGCCGCGCGGGGGATGACGTTCGACAACTACTTCGTCTCGGACTCGCTGTGCTGCCCGTCGCGCTCGTCGATCTTCACGGGCGACTTCCCGCACGACACCGGCGTGTACACGAACTCGGGCCCCGACGGCGGCATCGGGGCGTTCTACGCCCATGACGACGAGAACAAGACGTTCAACGTCGCGCTCCAGACCGCCGGCTACAGCACCGCGATGATGGGGAAGTATCTCAACGGCTATCTCCAGGGGCCGGCGCGCTCGCCGGTGCCGTCGACCTACGTTCCGCCGGGCTGGAACGAGTGGGACGTCGCGGGCTGGGGCTATCCCGAGTTCAACTACCAGCTCAACGAGGACGGCACCCTGCACCACTTCGGCGCTGCGCCGCGTGATTACCTGACCGACGTGCTGGCCCGCCGCGGAGCCCAGTTCATCGATCGCTCCGCGCGCACCGGCAAGCCGTTCTTCCTGGAGCTTGCGACCTTCGCGCCCCACACGCCGTTCGTCCCGGCCCCCCGCGACGCGCATCTCTTCCCCGGCCTGGGGGCGCCGGAGCCACCGAACTTCAACGCCCTGCCCGTCAACGCGCCCAGCTGGCTGGCCGGTCACCGGCCGCTGAGCGCCGCGCAGATCCGCCGCATCAACCACGTCTTCCGCTTGCGCGTCCAGGACGTGCAGGCGGTCGATCGCCTGCTGGCGACGATCGAGGCGGCGCTCGAAACCAACGGGATGACGAACGACACGTACATCGTCTTCAGCTCCGACAACGGCCTGCACACCGGCGAGTACCGCCTGATGCCCGGCAAGCTGACGGCGTTCGACACCGACATCCACGTCCCGTTGATCGTCGCCGGTCCGGGCGTCCCGGCGGGCTCGTCGACCGACGCGATGGCCGAGAACATCGATCTGGCGAAGACGTTCACCGGCATCGGCGGCACGACGCTGTCCTGCGACGGGCACACCCTGCTGCCGCTGCTGCACGGGGCGGACCCGAGCGACTGGCGCAACGCGGTCCTCGTCGAGCACCACGGGCCCGACTACGGCGCCGCCGACCCCGACGCCCAGTCACCGACGAGCGGCAATCCGCCGAGCTATGAGGCGATGCGGACGCCGGACTTCCTGTACGTGGAGTACGTGGACGGCGAGCGCGAGTTCTACGACCTGCGCGATGACCCCTACGAGCTTGACAACCTCGCCGGCGAGCTCACGCCGGCTCAGCTCCTCCAGCTGCACACCGAACTGCTGGCGCTGGAGAACTGTCACACCGGCTTGACGTGCTGGGCCGCGGCGCATGTCATCAGCCCGGTCACGACACCGCTCGCGCCGGCGTCAGCTGCGCGTAAGCGCGCGCTCCCGACTGACCGCAGGCCCACGCGGCGGCGCGTAGCCTGACGTCGCGAGCAGCGGGAGAGGCGAGGAGCGAGATGCGAACGACGAGCAGCACACCACGGCCGCCGCGCCGCGCCGCCCGGCGGTCGGTCTGCGCCGGGGCGCTGGTCGTCTGCGCCGTGCTCGGCGCGGCGTCGACCTCCAGCCCTCGATCGCGCGCCGCGGCGCCGGCGGTGTCGGTCTTTCCGATCTCCGGCGGGCACGTGGCCGCACCCGCGACGCAGATCACGTTCCGGGGCGTCGCCGCCGCCCAGCTCGGGCCGATCACGGTCACCGGATCACGGAGCGGGGTCCACAGCGGCCAGGTGGTGGCCGACTCCGATGGCGACGGTGCCAGCTTCATCCCCGCCGAGCGCTTCACGCCCGGCGAGACGGTGACCGTCACGACCGGACTCGAGATCGCCGGAGGGGCCGGCGGGACGTATCGCTTCACGATTGCCGAGCCGGGCGGCCCGATTCGCATCGCCCCGCGGATCCACGCCCCCCGGGCGCGCGGCGATGTCGATCGCTTCGCCTCCGCCGCCGGACTGACTCCGCCGGCGGTGACCGTCGACCATCTCCCCCGAGGCGCCGAGTCTGGGGATCTGTTCGTCGCCGACCAGGCCGGACCGCTCCAGTACGGCCCGATGATCCTCGGTCCCGAGGGCGGGCTGATCTGGTTCAAGCCGCTCCCCGCCGAGCAATCGGCCACCGACTTCCGCGTCCAGACCTACGAGGGCGCCGGCGATCTCACCTGGTGGCAGGGGACGGTCAACGGTGGCATCGGCACCGGCGAGGACGAGATCTACGACAGCTCGTACCGCCCGGTCGCCACGGTCAGGGCGGGCAACGGCCTGCGTGCCGATCTGCACGAGTTCCAGCTCACCCCCCAGGGCACGGCGCTCGTCACCGCCTACTACCCGGTGTACGTCAACGCGTCGTCGGTCCGGCACGGCCGCCGCCATCAGCTCGTGCTCGACGCGGTGGCGCAGGAGATCGATGTCCGCACCGGGCTCGTGCTCTTCCAGTGGGACAGCCTCGACCACGTCCCGCTCGCCGACAGCTATCAGCCGGTCCCGGCGCAGGCCGGCCACCCCTGGGACTACTTCCACATCAACTCGATCCAGCAGGCGCCGGACGGCGACATCGTCATCTCGGGGCGCAACACCTGGGCGGTCTACGACGTCTCCCCTCAGACCGGGGCGATCGTCTGGACGCTCGGCGGCCGGCATCCGAGCTTCAAGATGGGCAGCGGTACGACGTTCGCGTTCCAGCACGACGCTCGCCTGCAGAGCAACGGCGAGATCACGCTGTTCGACGACGGCGCCGGTCCGCCGATCGTCCACTCCCAGTCACGCGCGCTCACGCTCCGGCTGGACACGACGCACATGACCGCGACGCTCGTCCAGCAGGACGAGCACCGGCCGAAGCTGCTCGCCGAATACGAGGGCAGCGTCCAGCTCCAGCCCAACGGCGATCGGCTCGTCGGCTGGGGCGAGCAGCCGTTCATCACCGAGTTCAACGCGCGCGGTCAGGTTGTCTTCGACGCCCATTTCGTCGGCCTGAACTCGACCTATCGCGCGTATCGCTTCGCCTGGAGCGCCACGCCCGCCAATCCGGTCGGCGTCGCCGCCGGCACCACGCGCGGCCGCACCGTGGTCGAGGCGAGCTGGAACGGCGCCACCGACGTCGCCCGCTGGCGCGTCCTGGGCGGCAGCGCGCCGACATCGCTCGTTGCGCTCGCCTCGACCCCGCGGCAGGCGTTCGAGACCGTCATCCGGCTGCCCCGCGCCGAGGCCTACGTCGCCACGCAGGCGCTCGATGCCCAGGGGCGCGTGCTCGGGACCTCGAAGGCGATCAAGGTCGGCGCAAGCGCCGGCGCGGCGAGCGCGTCGCGCGTCAGGACGAGGTGATAGAGCCCTCGCGCCCGCACACCGGGCAGGACTCCTGCGGGGCGAGCGGGCGTCCGCCGCACGCCGGGCATAACTCGATCTGCTCCAGGACGCCGAGCAGCTCGCCGACGCGGCAGACGAGCAGCTTCTCCTCGTCGACCTCCACCCACGCGCCGGCCGAGGCGGGGAAGACGACGTGGTCGCCGGGATGGACGGGCATCCGAACCCCGACGTGGTCCCACCAGTCCAGGCCGGGGCCGACGGCGAGCACGATGCCGTGCTGGGGCGGCGGCTCGTCGGAGCCGGCGGGCACGAGCAGGCCCGAGCGGCGGACCCGGTCGGGATCCAGTTCCTTGATGACGACTCGGTCAAAGAGCGGGCGAAGCTGATTGCGCATCAACTTCATCATAGGCTCGCCTGACGTCGGTCCGGCCCGAAACCTAGGCTATAGCCGTATGCGCCTGATGATCGCCCGCTGCACGATCGACTACTCCGGCCGGCTCAGCACTCACCTCGCCGAGGCGACCCGTCTGCTGATGACCAAGGCCGACGGGACGTTCATGGTGTGGTCTGACCACACCAGCCAGAGCGTCAAGCCGTTGAACTGGATGACGCCGCCGACCGTCATCGAGGAGGACGGGAGTCCGCCGGCCCGGATCGTCGTGCGCAAGCACGCCGATCGCAGCGAGGACCGGCTGGAGATCACGATCCACGAGGTGCTGTCCGACGTCACCCACGAGATGGCCGCGCCCGATGAGGACGACATGCTCGCCAAGGACGGCGTCGAGGCGCATCTCCAGGAGCTGCTGGCCGCCGCGCCCCACTGGTGCGGCGAGGGCTTTCGCCTCGTCCGCCGGGAGTGGCCGACCGACATCGGCCCGGTCGACCTCATGTGCCGGGATGCCGACGAGGGCTGGGTGGCGGTCGAGATCAAGCGCGTGGCCGGGATCGAGGCCGTCGAGCAGCTGGCGCGCTATCTGGAGAGGATCCGGCTCGACCCGGCGTTCGCCGCCTGCCGCGGCGTGCTCGCCGCCCAGGTGATCAAGCCCCAGGCGCGGGTGCTGGCCGGGGCGCGCGGCCTGGCCTGCGTCGAGGTCGACCTCGCGGTGCTGCGCGGCGAGCGCGAGCCGGAGCTGAGGTTGTTCGCGGCATGAGCGCTCCTGCAGACACGATGCCCGCCGAGCCGGTCGAGCCCGTGCTGCTCACCGAGCGCCGCGGGCGGGTGCTCGTCGTGACGATCAACCGCCCGGCGGCGCGCAACGCCATCACCTCGGCGGTCGCGCAGGGGATCGCCGCCGCACTCGACGAGCTCGACGCCGACGACGGCCTGCGCGTCGGCGTGCTGACCGGAGCCGGCGGCGGATTCTGCGCCGGGATGGATCTCAAGGCCTTTGTGACCGGCGACCGGCCGCACGTCGGCGACCGCGGCTTTGCCGGGATCACCCAGCGGGCGGCGGCCAAGCCGCTGATCGCCGCGATCGAGGGATTCGCGGTGGCAGGCGGGCTGGAGATCGCGCTGGCCTGCGATCTGATCGTCGCCGCGCGCGGCGCCCGCCTCGGGATCCCGGAGGTCAAGCGGTCGCTCGTGGCGGCCGGCGGCGGATTGCTGCGCCTGCCCCGCGTGCTGCCGCGGGCGATCGCGATGGAGATGGCGCTGACCGGGGACCCGATCGACGCCGAGCGCGGTCACGCCCTCGGACTCGTCAACCGCCTGGCCGAGCCGGGCGCGGCGCTGGCCGTCGCGCTCGAGTTGGCCGAGGCGATCTCCGCCAACGCGCCGCTGGCGCTGGCCGCCACCAAGCGGATCCTGAACGAGTCGCTCGACTGGCCCGACGCCGAGTTCTTCGCCCGCCAGCAGCCGATCGTCGCCCCGGTGATGAGCTCGCAGGACGCCCGCGAGGGCGCCACCGCGTTCGCCGAGAAGCGCCCGCCGGTCTGGCGGGGACGCTAGGCCCGACGGGCGCGGATCGGGCGCCCCGCGCTGCTGGTCAGCCCTCGCCCCAGGCGGTGGCCACGATCGACCGGGGGCCGCCGTGATCGCGGTGCTCGCACAGGTAGATGCCCTGCCAGGTGCCGAGCGCCGGGCGCCCGTCGGCCACCGGCAGGGTCAGGCTCGGTCCCAGCAGCGACGCCTTGATGTGAGCGGGCATGTCGTCGTCGCCCTCGAGCGTGTGGGTCCAGAACGACGCGCCCTCGGGCACGGCGAGGTTGAACCACGTCTCGAAGTCCCGGCGCACGTCGGGTGAGGCGTTCTCGTTGAGGGCGAGCGACGCCGAGGTGTGCCGGATGAGCAGGTGGAGCATCCCGACCCGCAGCGAGGCGAGCTCGGGCACCGCCGCCAGCACGTCCCGGGTGACGAGGTGAAAGCCGCGCGGGCGCGCCTGGAGCGTGACGATCCGCTGCAGCCACATCAGCGGCTCACAGCGGCAGCCGCGCGACGCGCATGTCGACTCGCCCGCTCGAGCGGAAGGGTACGCCCTCACGCTCCAGCAGCCGGCGCTGGCGATCGCCCTTGGCCAGCGAGCCGTCCGCGCGGACAATCCGATGCCAGGGCACGCCGGGGTCCTCGCAGGCGAACAGCACCGCTCCGGCGACGCGGGGTGCGCCCGGAGAGACGTCGCCGTACGTGCGCACGAAGCCCTCGGGCGTTGCCCGCACCCGCAGCAGGATCGCTGTGGCAGACGCGCTCATGCCGCAACCTCTACGGGACGAGCACGATCTTGCCGTGTGTGTGTCCGCGCTCCAGCTCCTCATAGGCGTCGCGCACCCGGTCCAGCGGGTAGACGGCGGCGATCGGGACCTCGAGCTCTCCGGCGTCGATCAGCGCCGCCAGCTCGGCGAGCGTGTCGGCCGACGCTCCCTGGGCGTTGCCCTCGGCCTTGACGCCGAACGTCTCCACCGCGGCGAAGTCGGCGATCGTGTCGATCCGGTCGGGCGCCACGCCGAGCGATACCGCCAGCTCGACGTAGGGGGGCCCGACGAGCTCGAGGAACGCGTCGACCGATCCGTCGGCCGACCCGGCGGAGACCGCCGCCTCGCGGATGCGATCCTCTACGCCGTCGCCGTAGGTCACGGGGATGATGTCGTGCGCCCGCAGCCAGGCGTGATTGGGCTCGCTGGCCAGGCCGATGACCCGCGCGCCGGTCCGTCGCGCGAGCTGGACGGCGATCGTGCCGACGCCGCCGGCGGCCCCGGAGACGACGACCACGTCGCCCGACACCGGCGACACCGCCCGCACGACGGCCACCGCGGTCGCCCCGGCGACGAACAGCGCGCCCGCCACCTCCCAGGAGACCCCGGGGGGGCGCAGCGTCGCGTGGACGGCGTCGACGAGCACGAGCTCGGCCTGGCTGGCTCGGTTGTCGGTCCAGGAGATGACCTCGTCGCCGACCGCGAAGCCGTCGGCGCCGTCGGCGCACGCCTGTACGACCCCGGCCAGATCGCTGCCCTGGCCCGAGGGGAACGTGGCCGGCCAGCGCTCGTGCAGCGCGCCGGAGCGGATCTTGCCCTCGCCGGGGTTGATCCCCGCGGCCTTGACCGCGACGAGCAGCTCGCCCGGCCCGGGAACCGGGTCCGGGACCTCCACGACCTGCAGGACCTCCGGTCCGCCGTACTGCTCAAAACGCACCGCTCGCATCCGATCCGCTCCTTGCCGTCGCAGTGACAGTCACACCCATCTTCCCGCTTCGCCGCGCCCGCAAGCTGCCGCCCAGCACCCCCGGAGCCGCCATCACGACGCCGTCGGGCTGATAAGGTCGCCGCCGCCGCGTAATTCGCCCGCTAATCGGCGGTAATCTGGGCGACCGGCAGATCGAGCATGACCATCTCACGGCGCACCTTCCTGTGGCGAGTGGCGGCCACCGCGGCCGCCGTCGCTCTCCTGTGTGCGCTCGCGCTCGCCGGCACGACCCGTCCGTCGACCGCCGCCGCCGCGACGACGTCCAGCCTCGGCGAGCTCAACTCCCAGCTCGCAAGCCAGCAGGCGCGCCAGCAGAGCCTGAGCGCCAGCATCGGCTCGCTGGATCATCTGATCGCCACGCTGGACTCCCAGATCGCGCTCGTCCAGAGCCGCGAGGCGGCGGTCGCCGCCGCGCTGGCCGCCGACCGCAGCGAGCTGGCCGCCGTGCAGGCGTCGCTGGTCCGCGAGCAGGCTCGGCTGACGATGTTGCGCGGCCGCCTGGCGCTCGCCCGCCGGGCGCTCGCCCGCCAGCTCGTGTCCGGCTACGAGTCGGCGCGGCCGGACCTCATCTCGGTCGTGCTCGACGCCGACGGCTTCGACCAGCTCCTGGAGCAGCTGGACTTCCTCGGCCGGGTGGAGGGCCAGCAGCAGACGATCATCTCGATCACGCGCACCGCCAGGGCCCAGGCCGACGCGGCCGCGCGACGCCTGGCCGCGCTCGAGCAGCGCGTCCGCGCGGTCGGCGAGACCGAGCAGCTGCACGCGCGCGCGCTCGCCGGGATGAACGCGCTCCTGCAGTCCAAGCAGTCCGCCCTGCAGGACGCGCGGGCCGCGCAGCAGTCGGCCCTGGCCGCGAGCCGGGCGCGGGGCGCCGTCCTCGGGCACGAGATCGCCCACGTGCGCGCCGAGCAGGCCGCCGCGGCCGTCGCCGCGGCCCGGGCGGCGCAGACCCCGGTCGCGCTCGGTCCCTCCGGCGGTTGGGCGATCCCGTACGCGATCGTGCTGTGCGAGTCCGGCGGGCAGAACCTGCCTCCCAACAGCGCCGGCGCCTCGGGCTACTATCAGATCATCCCGAACACTTGGCGGTTGTTCGACGGAACCGGCCCGGCCGCCTATCTGGCGTCCAAGCCCGAGCAGGACGCCGTCGCCACCCGGATCTGGAACGGTGGCGCCGGCGCGTCGAACTGGGTCTGCGCCGGGATCGTCGGCATCCATTAGCAACGAGGTCTGACCGCGATGCTCAAAGCGCTGCTGATCGGCACGCTTCTCATCGCCGCCCTGGGCATCCGGATCGCCGACATCCAGCTCGAGCCCTATCACGCGATCAACGACGCCGGGACCTACAACCGCTTCGCCTCCGACGTCGCCCGCTACGGCGACTATCACACCGGCGACAAGCCGCGGGACGGAGCGGGGGGCTCGCGGGGGCCCACCGCCTATTTCCCGCCGGCCTTCCCCTACTACCTGGCGATCGCCGATCTGCTCGACGGCCACGTCAACGGGGGGCCGACCGCGGTGCCGGGCGAGCGGCTGGAGATGGCGATCACCGGGACGATCACCGTCGCCCTGATCGGGCTCGTCGCCTTCGAGGCGTTCGGGGAGGTCGTCGCACTGACCGCGATGGCCGTGGCCGCGGTCTATCCGGTGTTCGTCGAGCTCTCGGGCACGCTCGTGGCCGAGAACCTGCTCGTGGCCCTCGAGCTGGTCGCCGTCTGGACGGCGCTGCGCGCGCGGCGCTCCGCGCACCCGTATCCCTGGCTGATCGGGACCGGCGTGTTCACCGGCCTGTCGGCGCTGACCCACGAGAACGCGCTGCTCTACGTGATCCCGCTCGGGTTGGCGGCCTGGGGGATCGCGCGCCGGCATCTGCGCCGCCGCGGGCGCGCCCGCCCCGCGCTGGGCGCGCTCGCCGCGCCGGCGCTGCTGATCGTCGTCACCTGCGCGACGATCGCGCCGTGGACGATCCGCAACGCCGAGGAGCTGCACGCCTTCGTGCCGATCTCCGACGAGACCGGGATCACGCTCGTCGGCACCTACAACGCGGTCTCGGCCGCGGATCCCAACGTGCCGTACAAGTGGCATCTGTTCAGCAACCTGCCGACGGAGCGGAAGTTCGCGGTGACGACGAGTCGCTACACCGAGGTGGCGCTCAGCGACAAGCTCGAGCAGCAGGCGCTGAACTACATCAGCGCGCACCCCGGCGCGCCCTTCGCGGTCGCCTTCGACAACACGAAGCGGATGCTCGAGCTCGAGGGGACCTACGCCTGGAAGGCGTCGGCCGACGCGCTGAACATCCATCTCAGCGAGGCGCGGATCGGCGTCGTCGCCTTCTGGGCGCTCGGCATCCTCGCCCTGCTCGGGCTCGCCACCCGCGTCGCGCGGGCGGCGCCGCGCTGGCTGTGGGCCCTGCCGATCCTCTACGCCGTCTCGATCGTTCTCGTCAACGTCGAGACGCCGCGCTTCCGCGAGCCGATCGACGCCTTCGTCGTGCTGCTGGCGGCCTGCGCGCTGGGCACGCTCTGGGGGCGCCTCGCCGGCCGCTCGCTCGGCGCCGTGCCCGGCCTGCCGGCGGCCGCGAGCACGACCGCGCGCCGCGCCGCACGGCCGCCGCGGTCAGGATCGGGATCGCCGGCCGGCCGCCAGGCCCCGGTCCGGGCGCGCCCGGATCAGGACTGAGCGGTCCGCCAGTCCGGAGTGGTCGGCGCGCGCCCCAGCTGACGGGTCGAGCCGAGCGCGTCGAGATGGTCCAGCGCCTGGCCGGAGCCGACCGCGACGCAGGTCAGCGGCGAGTCGGCGCGGGCGACCGGCATCCCGGTCTCGTTGGCGACCATCTCCGGAAAGCCCTCGATCAGGGTGCCGCCGCCGGCCAGCAGGATCCCGTCGCGCGATACATCGGAGGCGAGCTCGGGAGGCGTCTGCTCCAGCGTGTCGCGGATCGCCTGCAGGATCTCCCGCAGCGGGCCGGCGATCGCCGCCCGCACCTCGCCGCTGGAGAGCATCACCGCGGTCGGCAGCCCGGTCACGAGGTGGCGGCCGCGGACCTCGACCTCGCGCTCGTGGGCGAGCGGCACCGCCGAGCCGAGCTCGATCTTGATCGTCTCCGCGGTCCGCGAGCCGATCGTGAGCTGATACGTCGAGCGGATGTAGTTCGTGATCGCCTCATCCATCTCATAGCCGCCGACCCGGATCGAGCGCGAGACGACGATCGAGCCCAGCGAGATGACCGCCATCTCGCTCGTGCCGCCGCCGACGTCGACGACCATCCGGCCGATCGGCTCCTCGATCTGCAGCCCGGCGCCGATCGCGGCGGCGATCGGCTCCTCGATCAGGTGGACCTGGCGGGCTCCGGCGGCGAGCGAGGCCTCCTCGACGGCCCGCTTCTCCACCTCGGTGACGCCCGACGGCGCGCAGACGATCAGGCGGGGATGGGCCATGCGGCGGTCGATCACCTTGCGGATGAAGTAGCGCAGCATCTCCTCGGTGACCTCGAAGTCGGCGATCACCCCGTGGCGCAGCGGCCGCGTGGCGGAGATGGTGGCCGGGGTACGGCCGATCATCCGCTCGGCCTCGGCGCCGACGGCGTGCACCTCGCCGGTCGAGACGTCGGAGGCGACCACCGAGGGCTCGGAGACGACGATCCCGCGCCCGCCGACGTAGACGAGCGTGTTGGCGGTCCCGAGGTCGATCGCCATGTCGTGCACCCCCAGGCTCGGGATGAAGGTGCGCCGTGAGTTGTCGCGACGGGAGCCGTCTCTGCGAAAGCGGATCAGCACAGATTGTCAGACGGCGCGCGCCGTCGTGCAACGGGGCTGCCGACGGGCTCGCGCGCGCTCAGCGCTCGCCGGGCAGCTTGCGCGGATATTGCGAGACGGGCCGGGCGAGATCGAGCGCGGTGGTGACGATCCGGCGCTGCTCGGTGGCGTGGGCGATCGGATAGCCCTCGCCCGAGGCGGCGCGCTCCGGCCGGCCGATATAGCCGAACTGCAGCGACTCCGGCAGCACCTGGAGCAGGCGCGGCGACATGAAGGCGCGCGCACCCATGTTGCGCGGCTCCTCCTGGACCCACACCACCTCGGTCAGGCGGGGATAGCGCGCCACGAGCTCCATGAGCTCGGACTGCGGGAAGGGATACAGCAGCTCGACGCGGCCGAGCGCGACCGTGGAGTCGGGGCCGTGGGGCGCGGCGGCCAGCAGGTCGTAGTAGATCTTGCCGGTGCACAGCACGAGGCGGGTGACCTCGGCGGGATCGACGACCGGATCCCCGAGCACCGGCTGGAAGCGGCTCTCGACGAGATCGCTGACGTCACTGGCGGCCTGCGAGAGGCGCAGCAGGCTCTTCGGGGTCATGATGACCAGCGGTCGCTGCTTGGCGATCCGCGCCTGGCGGCGCAGCAGGTGGAAGTACTGCGCGGGCGTCGTCGGATTGGCGATCCGAATGTTGCCCTCGGCGGCGAGCTGGAGGAAGCGCTCCAGGCGCGCCGAGGAGTGCTCGGGGCCCGAGCCCTCGTAGGCGTGGGGGAGCAGCAGCGTCAGCCGGCTGGTCTGACCCCACTTGGCCAGGCCCGAGGTGATGAACTGGTCGATGATCACCTGGGCGCCGTTGACGAAGTCGCCGAACTGGGCCTCCCAGAGGACGAGCGTCTCCGGCCCCTCCTGCGAATAGCCGTACTCGAAGCCGACGCACGCCATCTCCGACAGCGGGCTGTTGTGCAGCTCCATCGGTGCCAGCGCCCCGGGCAGATGCTGCATCGCGCAGTGCTCCTGGCCGGTCTTGGGATCGTGCAGGACGAGATGGCGCTGGCTGAACGTGCCGCGCTCGCTGTCCTGGCCGCTGAGGCGGATCGGGATCCCCTCGGTCAGCAGCGAGGCGAAGGCGAGCGCCTCGGCGTGGGCCCAGTTGATCCCGTGGCCGGACTCGACGGCCTCCCGGCGCTGCTCGAGCTGCTTGACGAGCTTGGGATGGACGGTGAAGCCGTCGGGGACCGACAGCAGCTCCTCGTTGAGCACGGTCAGCCGGTCCAGGGCGACCGCCGTCTTGACCTCGGGCGACGGCGTGCGGTCGAGCTGATACTCGCCGGTGGCGTGCTCGACCTCCTTGGCGTGGGCGATCCGCTCCTTGAGCTCGGAATGGCGGTCGGTCAGGACCTCCCAGACCGCGTCGGTCATCTCCGTCGAGTCCTGCTCGGTGACGATCCCCTGCTCGATCAGCTGCTTGGCGAACAGTTCGCGGACCGACGGATGGCGCTTGATCACCTGGTACATCTCGGGCTGGGTGTAGGCCGGCTCGTCGGCCTCGTTGTGGCCGAAGCGGCGATAGCCGATCAGGTCGATCAGCACGTCGTGGCCGAACTCCTGGCGGAAGGCGAAGGCGAGGCGCACGGCGCTGATGCAGGCCGCGACGTCATCGGCGTTGACGTGGAAGATCGGGACGTCGAAGCCCTTGGCCAGGTCGGACGCCATCGTCGTCGAGCGCGAGTCGTCGGGATCGGTGGTGAAGCCGACCTGGTTGTTCTGGATGATGTGGACGGTGCCGCCGACGGTGTAGCCGTCGAGCGCCTGCAGATTGAGCGTCTCGGCGACGACTCCCTGTCCGGGGAACGCGGCGTCGCCGTGGAGGATGACCGGGATGGCGGCGTTCGTGTCCTGATGGGCGTGCGGGCCCTGACGGGTCGTCTGGGCGGCGCGGGTCGCCCCCGCGGCCACCGGGGCCACGAACTCGAGGTGGCTCGGATTGGACTCCAGGCGCACGATGATCGACTCGCCACCGGACGCCGGGGTGTAGGACCCCTGGGCGCCGTGGTGGTACTTGACGTCGCCGGTGCCGCCCTGGGGCAGGGTGGTGATCGGCTCGAGTGTCTGGGAGCCCTCGAACTCGGCGAAGATCGATTCGTACGGCCGCCCGAGATTGTGGGCCAGGACGTTCAGGCGGCCGCGGTGCGCCATGCCGATGACGACCTCGCGCGCGCCGCGCGTCGCCGACAGGCTGATCAGCTCGTCGAGCATCGGGACCGTCATGTCGAGGCCCTCGACCGAGAACTGCTTCTGCCCGAGATACGCCTTGTGCATGAAGCGCTCGAAGGCGTCGACCTCGGTCAGCCGCTTGAGCAGCAGGCGCTGCTCGTCGACGGTCAGCGGCTGGCGGAAGGTGCCGCCCTCGATCGCCTCGCGCAGCCACAGCCGCTGGCGATGGGACGCGATGTGCTCGATCTCGTAGGCGATCGTTCCGCAGTAGGTCTCCCGCAGATGCGGCAGGGCGTCGGCCAGCGTCGCGCCGGGAACGTACATCCGCAGGATCCGCGACGGGATCTGGGCCATGAGCTCCGGAGTCAGCCCGAGCGGCCCCGGCTCGAGCGCGGGATCGCCCTCGGACTCGCGGCCGAGCGGATCGAGCTTGGCGGCGAGATGGCCGTGGGTGCGGTGCGCCTTCAGCAGCGAGGTGGCGGCCTGGACGGCCTGCATGAGCTCCTCGTCGTGCGTCGTGTGCGCGCCGGCGGACTCGACGACCGCGGCCGACCCGGTCGCGCGCGCCGCCACCGCCGACCCGGCCCCGCCCGCCCCCGCCGACGGCTCCGGCAGCTCCGGCAGCTCGGCGCCGAGCGCCTCGAAGACCTGCGCGTAGAAGCCCTCCTCGCCCTGCAGCAGCGCCTCGACGCGCTGCAGGAAGCGCCCGGACTCGGCGCCCTGGATGATCCGGTGATCGTAGGTGGAGGTCATCGTCATGACCTTCTCCGCGCCGATCATCGCGCCGATCCGGCCGAGGCCGACCGGATAGGCGATCGAGCCGGTGGCGACGATCGTGCCCTGACCGGCCATCAGGCGCGGCACCGAGGCGATCGTGCCGATCCCCCCGGGATTGGTCAGCGACACGTTCGCGCCGGTCAGGTCGTCGGCGGTCAGCGTGTTCGTCCGCGCCTTGTCGACGAGCGCGTTGTAGGCGGCGAGGAACTCGGCGAAGCTCAGGCGCCCGGCGTCGCGGATGACCGGGACCATCAGCGTCCGCGAGCCATCCTTCTTCTCGACGTCGACGGCGAGGCCGAGATTGCAGCCGCCGTCGTCGACGCGATGGGGCTTGCCGCCGAACTCGGCGAAGTGGTGGGCCATGACCGGCATCTCGTCGGTCGCCACCCGCGCGATCGCGTAGGCGATCAGATGGGTGAAGGAGACCTTCTGACCGGCGGCCTTCAACTGCTTGCGGCGCTCGTCGAGGACGGTCACGGTCAGCGTGCGGAACGAGGTGGCGGTCGGGATCGACCGGCTCTCGTCCATGTAGCGGGCAAGGACGGCGGCGCCGCCCTTGATCAGCGTGGCACCCTCGGGCTTCTCGCCGGCGGCCGCGGCCTGCGCGGCCTTCGCGGGCGCGGATACCGAAGTCCCGTCCGCCCTCGTCGCGGAGCCGTTGCCCGCGGCGAGCACGTCGGCCTTGGTGATCCGGCCACCGCGGGCGCTGCCCTGGACGTTGACGAGGTCGACGCCCTCGGCGGCGGCGACCCGGCGCGCGATCGGGGACGCGTTGGCGGCGGCGCCGTTGCCCGGCGGAGTCGCGACGGTCGGGGACGCGGACGCGCCTGCGGAACCGCCGGCAGCGGCATCGGACGCCGGGGCGCCGACAGCGGCTCCGACGCTCATCCGGGCGATGACCTGTCCGACCGACACGGTCTCGCCCTCCTGCGCGAGGATCTCGGTGATCGCCCCGGCGGCCGGCGCGGGAAGCTCCATGTCGACCTTGTCGGTCGAGATCTCGACGACGGTGTCGCCGTCCTTGACGACGTCGCCGACCTTGACCGACCACTCGAGGATCGTGCCCTCGGTCACCGACTCACCGCCGGTGGGGGTGACGATGTCGATCACCCGGCCGGTCGCGGCGCCGTCGCCGCTCGCGCTCACGGGCGCGTCGGGCGCGTCGGGCCCGGCGACCGCGGCGCCGTTACCGGCGGCCGGCGCGGAGGGCTCGGCGGCGGCGGGCGGCGCAGTGGCGGGCGGGGCGGCGGGCGGGGCGCTGGCGGGCGGGGCGGTGGCGGCCGCGCCGTCGCCGGGGGCGATCTCGGCGAGCACCGATCCGACGGCGACGGTGTCGCCCTCGGCGCCGTGGATCTTGGTGATCGTGCCGCTGACCGGCGAGGGCACCTCGGCATCGACCTTGTCGGTCGAGATCTCGACCAGCGTCTCGTCGGCGGCGATCGTATCGCCGACCTCCTTGTGCCACTCGAGGATCGTGCCTTCTGAGACCGAGTCGCCCATCGCGGGCATCACGACCTCGATCGTGCCTGTATCAACCGCCATTCGGACCTTTCACTCTAACGCGTCGTTGTTGCTTTTCGGTGATCGGCGACGAGAAACCCAACTGAACCGGCAAAAGGTCCCAGGCCCCCGAGCACCGCCACGGTAACCGCCAGCCAGAAGGGAATCACACGCGCCCGAGCGGCGGCGATACAGACCAGCGACATCCCGATCCAGATGAGCCCGTGGCTGAGACCGAGGATGAACGTCGCGGGCTCGGGATTGCCGAGGACGAAGGCGCAGATCAGCAGCGAGAGATAGACGGTGGAGTGAGTGAACGACACCACCTCCAGGCGCCGGAAGGTGACGACCCGCCGGAAGGCGTTGCCGCCCATCAGCCCGCCGCGGTCAGCAGCTCGGCGATCCGCCGCAGCGGGGCATCGGCCTCCTGCGGCCAGTCGGCGGGATCAGGGGGCCACCACGCGAACTCGTCGTGCTCGGCATCCGGCGTCACCGCGGCGTCCTCGGCCAGCCAGGCCATGCCGACGACCATCGCGCTGCCGTTGGGCATCATCGCCAGCGCCTCGATGCTGAGGCGCTCCGCGGCCACCGACCACTCCTCCCGCAGCTCACGGACGAGCGTGTCGGCCGGGTTCTCGCCGACCTCGACCGACCCCGCCGCCCCGAGCGCCCAGCGCTCGGCCCACGTCGCCAGCCACGCCGCGCGGCGCCCGGCCAGCCAGCGGCCGTCGGCGGCGCGCACGATGCACAGCGCCGACAGGCTCTGCATGGCGCCGCCCGGGAGCAGCCGCAGCGCCCAGCGCACGGGCTCGCACTCCAGTGACAGCCGGCCGTCACGCTCGTGGAAGCCGCGCAGCCGCGCCGCGAGGCCGTCGTGGCTCGGCGAGCCGCGGTGACGCAGCTCCTCGAGCGCGCGGTCGGCCTCGTCGACGATCTCCGGCGTCAGCGCGAACGGCTCGCCCCGCCAGCTGACCTCGATCTCGTCCGGGCGCCACGGCCCGCGCGCAAGGATCCCCGGAGCGAACGTCATGCCCGACACGGTACCGGGGGGTGTCGGGTACCGGGGACCGGGGCCGCCGCAGATAGGCTGCGGCCGTGACGACACGCCGGCGCAAGCACTGGGGCTGGGGCTACGAGGACGAGCAGCCGTCCCCCGGGCAGCTGCGCGAGGCCGCGGCCTTCCTCGCCGGGCATCTCGGCTTCGGGTCAGACGCCCCGGAGCCGTACGTCGCGCTCGCCGACAGCGCGCTGCCCCCACCGCCCCGGCGCCGGCTGACGATTCCGCCGTCGCTGGCCGGCGTCTGCTCCTCGGACGACCACGAGCGCGCCTTCCACGCCCTCGGCAGCTCCTATCGCGACGTCGTCCGCGGCTTCCACGGCGTCTTCGAGCATCCGCCGGACGTCGTCGCCCGGCCGCGCACGGAGCGCGAGGCCGGGGAGATCATGGACTGGGCGATCGGCGCGGGCGCGGCCGTGATCCCGTTCGGCGGCGGCACGAGCGTCGTCGGCGGCGTCGAGCCCGACGTCCCGGATCGCTTCCGCGGGGTGGTCACGATCGACCTCGGCGCGCTGGACCGCGTGCTGGAGATCGACCCGGTGTCGCTGTCGGCGCGGATCCAGGCCGGCGCCACCGGGCCTCGGCTGGAGGAGCAGCTGCGCGCGCACGGACTGACCCTGCGCCTGTTCCCGCAGAGCTTTCAGTTCGCCACCCTCGGCGGCATGATCGCCACCCGGGCCGGGGGGCACTTCGCGACGCTTCAGACCCACGTCGACGATCTCGTCGAGTCGGTGCGCGCCCTGACCCCGGCCGGGGTGTGGGAGTCCCGGCGGCTGCCGGGCTCAGGCGCCGGGATCTCGCCCGACCGGATGCTGCTCGGCTCCGAGGGCACGCTCGGCGTCATCACCGAAGCGTGGATGCGGGTGCGCCCGCGGCCGCGCGCCCGGGCCTCGGCGACGGTGCGGTTCACGGAGTTCTCGGCCGGAGCGGAGGCGGTGAGGGCGCTAGCGCAGTCCGGCCTGCATCCCGCCAACTGCCGGCTGATCGACGCCGCCGAGGCGCGCTTGACGGGCGCCGGAGACGGCTCGGCGGCGCTGCTCGTGCTCGGCTTCGAGTCCGCCGAGCTCCCGGTGGCGCCGCTGATGGCGCAGGCGCTGGAATGCTGCGGCGACCACGGCGGGGCGTTCGAGCGCCCGGGGGCCGGGTCGCCCGGCGGGTCGGCGGGCGGCGGAGCGGCCGGCGAGGCCGGCGGCGGGGCGGGCGGCGAGGCGGGCGGCGGGGCGGGCGGCGACACCGAGGGTCAGCGGGACGCCGCCGCCGACACCTGGCGCGCCGCATTCCTGCGGGCTCCGTATCTGCGGGACACGTTCGTCGCGATGGGGGTGATGTCGGAGACGTTCGAGTCCGCGATCACCTGGGAGCGCTTCCCGGCGCTCCACGCCGCGGTCGGCGCGGCGGCGCAGTCGGCGGTGCGGGAGGCGTGCGGGACGGGTCGGGTCAGCTGCCGCTTCACCCACGTCTATCCCGACGGCCCCGCGCTGTACTGGACCGTTCTCGCCCCGGCGCGGCGCGGCGCCGAGCTCGAGCAGTGGGCGCACGTCAAGCGCGCTGCGTCCGATGCGCTGCTCGCCGGCGGCGCAACGATCACCCATCATCACGCCGTCGGCCGTGATCACCGTCCGTGGTATGACGAGCAGCGGCCGGAGCCGTTCGCGGCCGCGCTGCGCGGCGCCAAGGCCGCGCTGGACCCCGGCGGCGCGCTCAATCCCGGGGTCCTCCTCGACCCGTAGGGCTTAAGTCGCCCGGCGATTTTGTCGAACGGGTGTCCATGACGATTTTCCCCAGCAGCCCGCACGGCCCTGATCCCGCCGGCGGCACCGACGCCACCGACGCCCTCGGGCCGACGCCCGCCGATGAGAGCTTCCTCGCCGCTCGCGCACGCGCCCGCGCTCGCGACATCGGGGTCAGCGCCGCGCCGAGCGGGCTGAGAGCCGCGCCGAGCCCGACCGCCCCCGGGCGGCCGCTCGTGCGCGCCGAGCCCGGCAAGCGCGCGATCGAGGAGCTGGCCCTGCTCGCCGCCGCGGTCGCCCGGACGCCGATGTCGGAGATCGCGCTCGTCACCGAGCTGGGCTTCGCGCCCGAGGTCTGCGTCGGCCCGCCCGTCGTTCCGGCGATCCTCGACGAGCTGCGGTCGGCGGTGCTGGCGCGCGGCGGCCAGCTCGTGATCGACGACCTCGCCGCCGACCCCCGTCTGCGCGAGATGCTCGGCGGCGCCGGCTCGGGTGACGTGCGCTTCTACGCCGGCGTTCCCCTGATCGGCAGCGACGGCGGGATCCTCGGCGTGCTGTCGGTGATGGACGTCGCCAAGCGATCGCTTGACCCGCTCCAGGAGGAGCTGCACGTCGCGCTCGGCCGGATGACCGGCGCCCTGCTGGAGCCCGGCGGGCGCACCGGAGCGCCCGGGCCGGCGCTGCTCGCCGCCTCGGCCCGGCTCAAGGCGCTGCTCGAGCACGCCGACGCCCTGATCTACATCAAGAACGCCCAGGGCCGGTTCGTGATGGCCAACCGGGCGATGGAGCGGCTCGTCGGCCGTGAGCCCGGCCGCATGCTCGGCGCCCTGCAGACCGATGTCATGCCGCTCGAGCTGACCGAGCGCCAGCTCGCCAATGACATCCAGGTGCGCGAGCACGGCGGCGTGATGACCTTCGAGGAGCAGGCTCCGCATCCCGACGGCACCGTGCACGATTTCGTGGCCACCAAGTTCCCGCTGCCCGACGCGGAGGGCCGGATGGAGCTCGTCGGCGGGATCAGCGTCGACGTCACCGAGGTCAGGCGCCTGCGGGTGGAGCTCGCCACCGCCGAGCGCGCCCGGCGCGAGAGCGAGCAGCGCTTCGCCCTGACCTTCGACCGCGCGCCGTCGGCGATGGCCCTCGTCGCCCTGCGCGGGCCCGAGGCCGGCCGCTTCCTGCGGGTCAACCGCGCGCTCTGCGAGATGACCGGCTTCGTCGAGGACGATCTCGTCGGCAAGAGCCTGGACGCCCTCGGGCACCCCGAGGAGCGGTCTGAGACGCGGCGGGCGCTCAAGCGCCTGGCCGCCGGCGAGCAGAGCGCCTGGGAGGTCGACTGCCGATATCGGCACGCCGACGGTCGCGAGCTGTGGGTCCACTGCTCGACGTTCGCGGTCGACGACATCGATTGGTCTGAGGCCTACGCCGTCTCCCACATCCGGGAGATCACCGCTCGCAAGAAGGCGGTGGCGCGGCTGGCCGACCCGTCGACCACGGGCGCGCTGCTGCGCGGCGTCGATGCGGTCATGTCCCGGACGGGCACCACCCCAGCGAGCTGACGCCCTCCCGGCGCCGGCGCCTGCACGGAGATAAGGTGGGCCGCGAACCCGACCGGGAGCGTGGACCATGGCTGACGGCAGACGGACATGGCAGGAGTGGCTGGGGGCGTGCGTCACCGCGCTGGCGTGCGTCGGCCTCACCCTGGGCGCCGTCCTCGGCATCCTCGGCGCCGGCGCGAGCGCGGCGGCGGCTCGGACCGGCGTCTACTGGGGCGCCACCGCGGCCCAATCGACGCCGAGCGGCGATCAGTGGGCGCCCTGGGCCTGGACCGCGTTCACGAGCTTCGAGCAGGATGCCGGCAAGGACGCCTCGCTGCTGAACTGGGGCACGAGCTTCTGCGTCGCCGCCGCGTGCCCGAATCCCTACGAGCCCGGAGACGCGGGCGACTACGACACGTTCGCCGCGCAGCTGGCGTCGTTCGACGAGGTGCGCGCCGACGGGGCGATCCCCTTCTTCACCTGGGCGAGCGACAGCGGCTACACCGACGCCCAGATCGCCGCCGGCGGCGAGGATGTGCCGATCACCGCGTGGGCGCAGGCCGCGGCGGCCTGGGGTCACCCCTTCTTCCTGCGCTTCGACTGGGAGATGAACGGCAACTGGTTCCCGTGGGGCGTCGGGGTCGACGGCAACACGGCGGCCGACTACGTGGCGATGTGGCGCCACGTCTACGACATCTTCCAGAGCGTCGGGGCGACGAACGTCACCTTCGTGTGGTGCCCGAACGTCGATCCGCAGGGCGGGACCGAGCCCGACGATCCGAGCAGCGACCTCTACTCCCCGCTGGCCAATCTCTATCCCGGTGACCAGTACGTCGGCTGGACGTGCCTCGACGGCTACAACTACGCCGGCTCGTGGGCGTCCTGGCGCAGCATCTTCGCCCCGACCTACACGACGATCACCACCCGCGGCGAGCTGTCTCCCGGCGCCTCGGCCAAGCCGATGATGATCGCCGAGACGGGCTCTCAGGAGAACACCGCCGCGCAGCCGACGAAGGCCGGCTGGATCACCGGGATGTTCGACTCGCTCCCCTTCCGCTTCCCCGACATCCACGGCCTGATGTGGTTCAACGTCCCGGATGCCAATCAGTGGCCGATCGAGAGCTCGCCCGCCGCCCAGGCGGCATTCGCGGCCGGCGTGCGCGCGCCGCGCTATGTCACCAACCGCTTCAGCGCGCTCGCCGACACCGGGCAGCCGATCGCGCCGCCGTCGATCGCCGCCGGTGGCTGATTCGGCGACCGGTGGCTGATTCGGCGACCTGCGCATCTAACTGTCCATATAGGCCAGTTTCTCCAGCAGGTTCGCCCGGGCGGCGCCGCGGGGCGGCTGTCAACCCCGCGGGAAGCGGGCGACGAGCGCGGGCGGGGCGATGTCAGGCGGGAGGCGGGAGAGCAGCTCGCGCCAGCCGGCGTGGTCGGCGATCGCGCCCTCGACGAGCGCCACCGCCTCGTCGAGGTCGCCGCCCTGGGCGGCGCCCAGCCCGGCCCAGAAGCGCAGCTCGGCGGCGCCGGGGGCGAGCTCGAACGCGCGGCGATACCGGGCGGCGGCCTGATCGAGCCGGCCCGCCGCCTGATGCTCGTCGGCCTCGTCGGCCAGTCGGTAGGCCTCGTGCAGGCCGAGCAGGCGCTGCAGCTCGCCCAGCGGCTCGGGATGATCCTCCACCCGCAGCGAGACGACGGTCTCCCAGGGCTCACCCCGAGCGGGGACGACGAGGATCGCTGCCGACTGGCGCCCGCGCAGGTCCCCGCCCTCGGCCTCGGCGGCTCGCAGGGCGGCGAGCAGCCGCTCGCTCAGCGTGCCGTCAGCGGCCGCGTAGGCCTCGAGCATGGCCGGCCAGACGCCCGCCGTGGCCATGATGTTGGCCTGGCAGGAGACCGCGTCGCCCTGGCCGTCGCCGGCGAACGCCATGCACTGTGAGCCGGTGTGGGCCGCCACCGCCCCGCGGGCGTCGATCAGCGCCACCTGGCGGGACTCGCGCAGCGGATCGCCGGCGAGCAGCCGGTCCAGCGCGTCGGCGGGCGCGATCCCCTCGGCGAGGAGCGCCAGCCCGCGCGGGCCATAGGCGACCTCGGCGTTGGCCTGGGTCGCGACGGCGCCGACGCCGGGCGCCGCCCACGGCACGATCGGGCCGACCGAGAACCAGTGCGACTGGACGGCGACCCCGAGCTCGCCGCTCGCCGGGTCCCGGGCGATGATCGAGTACGTCATCCCGCCACCACGCGCCGGAAGCGCCGCAGCGCCAGCGGGACGCAGATCCCGAGCAGCACGAGGCACCACAGGGCCGTCGCCAGCTCGGGATGATCGAGCTGCCACGAGCCCGAGCTGTGAAAGCCCGGGGTGGTCAGCAGGCGAACCGTCGCCACGAGCGCGGAGATCGGATCCCAGTCGGCGATCGCCCGCGGGATCGCGGCCATCCCGCGGATCGGGACGAACGTCCCGGCCATGAAGGTCAGGGGCAGGATGATGATGAAGCCCATTCCCTGCATGGCGTCGGGCGAGCGGACGATCATCCCGAACAGCACTCCGCACCATGTGAAGGCGAACATCGCGAGCGCCCCCAGGGCGACGAGCTCGACGCCGTGGACGATCGACAGCGACGGGGCCCAGCCGAGCGCCAGCCCGACTCCGACGGTGATGACGATCCCCAGCACCTGCTCGCAGAACTGCCCCATGACCTGGCCGGTGATGATCGACAGGCGACCGATCGGCATCGAGCGGAAGCGGTCGATCACCCCCTCGGTCATGTCGTTGGAGGTGGCGACCCCGGAGCCGATCACCCCGAAGGCCAGCGACTGGCCGATGATCCCGGGGAACAGATACTGCTTGTAGGGCAGCCCGGGGACGTGAATCGCCGAGCCGAACACGTACAGGAAGAGCAGGATGAAGATGACCGGCTGGATCGTGACGTCGAGCAGCCGCTCGGGCACGCGCGGGATCGCCCGCAGGCTGCGCCCGGTCAGCAGCGCGGTCTCACGCACGAAGCGCAGCGGCCCGGGGGAGCGCCGCGACGCGGGTGCCGGCGGCGACCCGCCGGGCACACCGGGCACGGACGGCACGGAGGTCAGGGCGCTCATGCCGCCACCTCATGCGTGCGCCCGCCGTCGGCCGCGGGCCTGAGCCCGCCGCCGTCGGGCGGCGGCTCGGCGCCCTCGGCGCGGTGGCCGGTCAGGGCGAGGAAGGCGTCGTCGAGCGTCGGCCGGCGCAGCGCGATCTCGTCGACCGGGATCCCGCTCTCGTGCACGGCCGAGGCGACCCGGGCCAGGTCCGCGGTCTCCTCCGGCGCGGCCACCGTGATCGTGCGCAGCTCGGGCTGGCGGTTGATCTCGAAGCGGTCGCCCAGTGCGGCGGCGAGCCGCTCATAGGCCGGGGCGTCGGCGGCGACGACGTCGACGCGCTGGTCGCCGACCTGGGCCTTGAGCTGGGCCGGGGTGCCGGCCGCGACCTCGCGCCCGTGGTCGATCAGCACGACGCGGTCGGCGAGGGCGTCGGCCTCCTCGAGATACTGGGTGGTCAGCAGGAGCGTCACCCCCTCGCCGACGAGCTCTCGGATCGTCGTCCACACGACCTGGCGGCTGCGAGGATCCAAGCCGGTCGTCGGCTCGTCGAGGACGAGCACGTGCGGGCGGTCGATCAGGCCGGCCGCCAGGTCGACGCGGCGGCGCTCGCCGCCGGACAGCTGCTTGACGAGCCGGTCACGGAACTCGGTGACCGCGAAGCGCTCGATCAACTCGTCGGCCACGGCGCGCGCCGCCGACACCGTGCGTCCTCGCAGCCGCGCCATCAGCACGAGGTTCTCCCGTGCGGTCAGGTTCTTGTCCAGGGCGGCGAACTGCCCGGTCAGCGAGATCAGCTCCCGGACGCGCGCGCCCTCGGAGACGACGTCGTGGCCGCCGACCTTCGCCCAGCCGCCGTCGGGGGCCATCAGCGTGGCCAGCATCCGGACGATCGTCGTCTTGCCGGCGCCGTTGGGCCCGAGCAGCGAGACGACGGTCCCGGTCTGCACCTCGAGGTCGAGGTCGGCCACGGCGACGAAGTCCCCGAAGCGCTTGGTCAAACCCTCGGTTTGGATCGCTCTTTCACTCATGGACGGTAAACTTACAGCAACTGTAAGACTTCTGCAAGTGAACTTTGGTGTTATCGTTCGCCCGGGACTGACGCATGTCACGGATCGAGCCGACAGAGAGCCGAACGGAGCCCGCCGAGCACGAGGAGCGGCTGTCGGGGCCGGCCGGGGACGATGTCCTGCACCGCCTCATCACCGGCGAGATGGGCGAGCGCCTCGCCGAGCTGATGCGCCAGACGCGCCAGGCTCAGGAGGCCTGGCATCAGCAGCGCGTGCCCGGCGAGGGCCTGCGGGAGCGCAAGCGGCGGCTGACCCGGCAGCTCATCTCCGATGCGGCGACCGCAATGTTCGCCACGCGGGGGTTCGACAACGTCCGCGTCGCCGAGGTCGCCGAGAGCGTCGGGGTCTCGGAGAAGACCGTCTACAACTACTTCCCGACGAAGGAGTCGCTCGTCCTCGACAACGCCGACGAGACGATCGACCTCGTGGCCACCGCGCTGCGCGACCGGGCGCCCGGCGAGTCGCTGACCGCGGTCGTCGTGCGGGCGCTCAAGCAGGACATGGCGCGCTTCGCCGGGGCACCCGACGAGCTCGTCGAGTTCATGCCGATGTTCGCCGGGATGATCCACGGCAGCCCCGCCCTGCGCGCGGCCTGGCTGGAGGTCCACGACCGCCTGGCCACCGTCGCGCGTGAGGAGCTCGCCTTGCTCGCCGACGTCGACCCCAACGCGCCGGAGACGATGATCGCGGGGCGCAGCCTCGCCGGGCTGGCCGAGATCGCCTTCGACTCCCAGTTTCGCCACGTCGAGGCCGGCCTGCGCGGCGACGCGCTGATGGAGGCGATCGGCGCCGATCTCGACCGGGCCGGGCGGCTGCTGGAGACCGGGCTGTGGTCGTTCAACCTGCTCGCCCGCGGGGCGAGCGCCAAGCAGCAGGCGCTGGCGGCGGCACAGGCGGCCGATGAGGCTCGGACGCAGGTCGTCAAGGCGCTGCGCCAGGCCCACGCCGCGTGGCATGCCCTGCGCGCCGGCGGCTCGCAGGGCTGAGGGGAGCCGGGGGTGTCGACGATCGCGATCCTCGGGCCGGGCGGCGTCGGCGGCTTCGTCGCCGCCGCGCTGTGGCGCGTCGATCACGACGTGGTGGTCATCGCCCGCGAGGAGACCGCGGCGCTGATCGCCCGGGACGGGATCGAGGTCGAATCCGCCGCCCTGGATGTGCGCTTCACCGCGCGTCCCGACGCCGTGGCGCAGCTGCGGGCGCCGGTGCGCGTCCTGCTCGTCGCCACCAAGGCGTCCGGCCTGGCCGGCGCCCTGGCGCGGGTCAGCGCCGATCCCGAGCTCGTCGTCCCGCTGCTCAACGGCGTCGAGCACATGGCGGCGCTGCGCGCGCGCTTCGGCGACGCGCGGGTCGCGGCCGGCGTCATCCGCGTGGAGTCCGATCGTCCGCGGCCGGGCCAGATCGTCCAGTCGAGCCCCGGGGCGCGGATCGATCTCGCCGCCGATCAACCGGCCGCGGGGCGCCTGCTCCCGGCGCTGGCGCAGCGCCTGCGGGCCGCCGGGATCGCCGTCGCGACCGGCGAGAGCGAACGCCAGGTGCTGTGGTCAAAGCTCGCGCGCCTCAACGCGCTCGCGCTGACGACGAGCGCGAGCGACCGGCCGCTGGGCTACGTCCGCACCGACCCGCGCTGGCGCTCGGCGCTGGAGGGCGCGGTCGTCGAGACGATCTCGGTCGCCAACGCCGACGGCGCCGCGCTGCGCGCGTCGGACACGCTCGCCGAGCTCGAGCAGGCCCACCCGGAGCTCGGCTCCTCGATGCGGCGCGACATCGCCGCCGGGCGCGAGCCCGAGCTCGACGCCCTCGCCGGGGCGGTGCTGCGACTCGCCCACGTCCACGGGCTGCGCTGCCCGGTGATCGAATGGCTCGCCGACCGCGTCGCGGAGCGCGCCGGGATCGACTGGGACCCGCTCCCGCGGACCCGGTCGACCGGCGCGCGCCAGTAGCAGCGGCGGGCGCCAGTAGCAGCGGCGGGCGCTAGAGCGGAGGCCTGACCGGCTCGGGTTCGCCGACGTACACGGGCTCGGCGATCTCCTGGGAGGAGACGGCGTCGACGACCTCTTCCTCCTGCATCTCCCCGGCGCCGTCGTGCTGGCCGTCGCACAGGACGCGGAAGTTGCCGGTCACCCCGCCGTCGGCCTGGAGCACGATGCCGGGGAGGATCTCCTCGCCCTCCTCGAGCCCGAGGCGCTCGATGTCGAAGTGCGCCATCCCGATCCCGAAGCTGTTGTGGTCGGGGTTCTCACGGTCGTGGGCGGCGACGCCCTGAGCGAAACGCTCCAGCACCTTGCCCATCGTGGCGTTGTCGATCATCGTCCGTCTCGCTCCTCGCCGGTCAGCCGCGCTCGATCAGTTCGATCCGATACCCGTCGGGATCGCGGACGAAGCAGATGCGATTGCCGCCGTCGCGAATCGTGTACGGGGGGCGCTCGGGCTCGATGCCCTGGCCCTTGAGCGCCGCCAGCCGAGCGTCGAGGTCAGGGGTGGTGATGGCGATGTGGCCGTAGCCGGTGCCGATCTCGTACGGCTCGGTGACGCCGAAGTTGTGCGTCAGCTCCAGGCGCGGCTCCGGGCCGTCGTCGGGCAGGCTCATGAAGACGTTGATCGCCTCCTCGCGGATCGGCACGCGCCGGATCTCCGCGAAGCCGAGCGCCTCGTAGAAGGCGACCGACCGATCGATGTCGAGGATGCGATAGCAGGTGTGGATGAGGCTCATCGTGCTGACAAGATTACCCCGATAGGCTCTGAGGAGATGATCGTCGAGCGTTCGATGAGCGAGCCGTGGCTCTCCAACACGTACGTGGTCGCCGACGAGCCGGGCGGCAGCGCCGTCATGATCGACGCCGGCGGGCCGGTCGCGCCGCTGCTGGAGTTCCTGCGCCGCGGGCAGCTGACGCTCACCCACGTGCTGCTCACCCATCATCACCACGACCACGTCGCCGAGCTCGACGCCGTGCTGGCCGCCCATCCCGGGACGCCGGTGCTGATCCATCCGCTCGAGCGCGACCTCGTCCCCGCGGCGACCGCGACGATGGAGCCCGGCACGGTGATCGAGTCCGGCGCGCTGAGGATCGAGGCGCTGCACACCCCGGGCCACACCGCGGGCATGCTGTCGCTGCTGGTCGACGGCACCGACGTGTTCACCGGCGACACGCTGTTCAAGGGATCGGTCGGCGGCGTCCGCGCCCCGGGGAGCACGAGCTACGCCGACCTCAAGCACTCGGTCATGGCGACGCTGCTCGAGCTCCCCCCGGCGACGCGCATCCACCCGGGCCACACCGATCCGACGACCGTGGCCTACGAGCGCGAGCACAACCGCTTCGCTCGCATCTGGCGCGGCCTCGACGCCGAGGGCACCGGCGCCTGCACGGCGATGGGCGAGCCGGCGACCCTGATCCTCCTGGGACCCGATTACGACGGCGGTCACAAGGCGTGGGTGCGCTGGCCCGATGGGTCTGACGACATCGTGCCCGGCTCTCAGGTGCGCGTCGCCGACGAGCCCGGCTGACCTCGGTCGTGCCCAAGGACAAGATGCCCACGTCGCGCGTTGGGCGCACCGCCCGGATCGGGAGCCTGGCCGCTGGTCAGGCGATCCGCCAGGCCGGTACGCACGCCGCGAACGTGACGCGCACCAAGGAGGGGCGCGAGGCGGCGCTCGAGCGCCGTCACATCGAGGCCGCCGAGCAGATCGTCGCCGCGCTCGGCACGATGAAGGGCGCCGCGATGAAGGTCGGGCAGGTGATGTCCTTCCTGGACGCCGGGCTCGTGCCCGAGGAGTATCGGGAGGAGTTCCAGCGCAAGCTGGCGGCGCTGCGCGACTCCGCCCCGACGGTGACCTTCAAGGACATGCGCAAGGTCATCGAGGAGGAGCTCGGCGAGCGCCTGTCCGCGGTGTTCGCCGAGTTCGACGAGGAGCCGATCGCCGCCGCCTCGATCGGCCAGGTCTACCGCGCGCAGCTGCTCGACGGCCGCGCGGTCGCCGTCAAGGTCCAGTATCCCGGGGTCGGCGCCGCCGTCCGCGCCGATCTGCAGAACCTCGGGCTGATCCTGCGGCTGGCCAAGCGGATCGCGCCCGGCATGGATCCGGCGGCGATCGGCGACGAGATCAAGGCGCGCATCCAGGAGGAGCTCGACTACGAGCTCGAGGCCCAGAACCAGCGCGCGCTGGCCCGCATCTTCCGCGGGCACCCGTTCATCGTCGTGCCCGAGGTCGTCACCTCGCTCTCCCGCGAGCGGGTGATGGTGTCCGACTTCCTGGAGGGCACCGGCTTCGAGGCGGTCAAGGCCTATCCCCAGGCGCAGCGCGACCGGATCGGCGAGATGATCTTCCGCTTCTACTTCGGCTGCCTGTATCGCCACGGGCAGTTCTCCGGCGACCCCCATCCGGGCAATTCGATGCTCCTGCACGACGGCCGGCTGGCGGTGTTCGACTTCGGCCTGTTCAAGCGCATGCCGGCCGGTGGGGTCGAGCTCGAGATCGCGGTGGCGCGCGCGATCATCGAGGGCGACACCGACACGATCATGACCCTCGGCGCCGAGACCGGCTTCTTCCCCAAGCCCGAGACGTTCAACCCCGACCGCGTGCTCGCCCACTTCCGGGCGGCGACCTCGTGGTACACCTGCGACCGCGAGATCGAGCTGACGCCGGAGTACGCCACCCAGGTGCTGATCGACATGAGCGATCCGCGCTCGGAGTACTTCAGCGACCTGCGCCACGAGGCGGCGCCGCCGGACCACATCTTCGGCCGGCGGATGGAGGTGCTGACGCTGGCGGTGATCGCGCAGCTGCACGCCCGCGGCAACTTCCATCGGATCGCCCGGGAGTGGTTCTACGGCGACCCGGGGGCGACCGAGCTCGGCGAGCTCGAGTACGCGTTCTACGGCCCCCGCGCCGAACCGGCCTGACCGCGCGCCGGCCCCGGGAGCCCTCAGACCTCCTGGACCTGGAACAGGCTCGTGGTGCCGGGCTTGCCGCTCGGCAGGCCGGCGGTGATCCCGACGCGCTCGCCGCGCTTGACCCAGCCGAGCTCGACGACCCGGCGCGCGGCGTCGGCGATCAGCTCCTCGGTGACCTCGTGGCGGCGCATCGAGGCCGCCTGGACGCCCCACATCACGCTGCAGCGGCGCACCGTCTCGCGACCCGGGGACAGGCAGTAGATCGGCACCGTCGGGCGATGGGCGGAGATGAGCCGCGCCGAGCGCCCGGAGAGCGTCGGCACGACGAGCGCGGCCAGGCCGAGGTCACGCGCGGCGGCGCAGGCGCTGTAGGCGATCGTGTACGCCGGGTCACGGGCGTCACGCCGCACGCGGCCCTCGTTCCATTCCCGATACGGCAGCACGCGCTCGGTCCGCATCGCCACCGCCGCCATCATCGCCACCGCTTCGACCGGATAGGCGCCGATCGCCGTCTCCTGGGAGAGCATCACGGCATCGGTGCCGTCGAGGATGGCGTTGGCGACATCGGCCACCTCGGCCCGCGTCGGCCGTGACGACGCCACCATCGAGTCGAGCATCTGGGTGGCGGTGATCGACGGGCGGGCCAGCCGGCCGGCGATCCGCAGCAGCTGCTTCTGGACGATCGGGACGTCCTCGATCGGGAGCTCGATCCCGAGATCGCCGCGGGCCACCATCACGGTGTCGGCGGCGCGGATGATCTCCTCGGCGGCGTCGACGGCCTGCGGCTTCTCGATCTTGGCGACGAGCGGCAGCCGGGTGTGCTTGCGCACGCTGAGGACGTCCTCGGCGGTGCGCACGAACGACAGCGCGACGACGTCGACGCCGATCGACTCGCCGAAGCGCAGCATGTCCAGGTCCTCCTCGGGCACGGCGGCGAGGCCGCGCGTCGAGCCCGGGATGTTCAGCCCCTGGCGCGAGGCCACCGAGCCGCCGATCTCGACCGCCGTCTCCACCTCGCCGTCTCCGGCGCGGACGTCGGAGACCCGCAGGCGGATGGCGCCGTCGGCGAGATAGATGACGTCGCCGGGGTCGACGGCGTCGGTCAGGCCGGCCCAGGTGACCGACATCCGCGCCTCGGTCCCGAGCTCGCTGGAGCCGCAGGCCAGCACGAGCCGGTCGCCGGGCTTGAGCTCGGCGAGGTTGTCGTGCAGCGCGCCGATCCGCAGCTTGGGTCCGGGCAGGTCCTGGAGGATCGCCACCTGCCGGCCGGCGGCGTCGGCGGCCGCGCGGACCCGGGCGGCGTTCTCGGCGTGGATCTCGCGATCGCCGTGGGAGAAGTTCAGGCGCGCGACGTCGAGCCCGGCCTCGACCATCCGGCGCAGCGTCTCGGGATCCCGCGAGGCGGGACCGATGGTGGCGACGATCTTCGTGCGGCGCATGACGGCCACGCTACCGGACCGCGATCGTCTCGCCGTCGGCGCTCAGCCGGCCGGCGCCGCGCAGGTCGCAGATCAGGTCCCAGTGCAGGTCGGAGACGTTCGTGCCGCCGGTCTCCGGATACGAGCGCCCGAGCGCGAGATGGACGGTGCCGGCCATCTTCTCGTCGAGCAGGATGTGGCCGGTCGGCCGGTCGATGCCGGCATTGGTGCCGATCCCGAGCTCGCCGAGGAAGCGGGCGCCGCCGTCGGTGGCCAGCGCCGCGTCGAGATACTCCTGGCCGCGCTGCGCCCGCGCGGTGACGACCTCGCCGTCTGCGAACTCGAGCTCGACGCCGCTGACCGTCACGCCGTGGGGACCGGTCGGCACCGTGAAGCGGATCGTGCCGTTCGCCGAGCGCTCGTGCGGGCCGGTGAACACCTCGCCGCTCGGCATGTTGCGCCGGCCGTCGGAGTTGACCCACGTCCGCCCGGAGACGTCGAGCGTGATGTCGGTGCCCTCGGCTTCGATCCTGACCGTCCGCGCCTGCGCCAGGCGCGTGACGAGCTGCGCCTGGCGTGTGCTGAGCTCGCGCCACGCCGCGACCGGATCCGGGCGGTCCAGGAACAGCGCCCGGGTCACGAAGGCGGCGTACTCGCCCTGCGCCATCCCGGCCTGCTGGGCGAGCGCCGGGGTCGGCAGGATCGTTCCGCACCAGCGCTTGGAGAGCCGGGCCGCGCGCAGCGGGCCGTGGGCGACCGCCACCCGGGCGATCAGGGCCGGATCGACGTCGGCGAGCTCGGTCGTGCTGGCCGGCGCGTCGATCCGCAGGACGGAGTCGACCGCCTCCATCAGCGCGAGGTCGACCGGCGGGACCGTGCTGCGATGGCGCTCGGTGGCGTAGCGATAGAAGTCGGACGCCATCGTCGGGGGATCGAGGTCGACGAACGCCCAGGCGTCTCGCTGCAGCACCGCCCGGTGCAGGGCGAGCGCCAGCTCCGAGGCGAGCGTGGTCGAGCCGATCAGCACGCGCTGGCCGGGGCTGACCTCCAGGCACCAGTCGCACAGCAGCGCGGCGAAGGCGTCGGGATCGGGGGTCATCGGCGTCATGGTGCTTTCAACTCCGGGAAATGCTCGGCGAGGTGCTCGCGGAGCGCGTCGCGCACGAACGCCCGCTCGGCGACTGACGCCATCCGATAGCGGGCCAGCAGCTCCTTCTGGCGCTCGATCGCCACGCCGGCGATCGTCCACGACACCGCCAGGCGCTCGAACAGCAGCTCGGTCGCGCGCTGCCAGGCGTCCTCCTGGTTCAGTCCGCCCGACAGCACCCCGGCGTACTCCAGCCGCGCCGCCGGACTGAGCGATCCGCGCAGGGCGAGCACGTCCCCCTCGGCCCCCGTGTACTCGCTGACCGGTGCCGAGAGCTTGGTCTGCTGCGCGCGCTGCCGGCTGCGGCGACCCATTCCGTCGATCCAGCTAGACGATCGCGGCGGCCGCGGCCTGCAGCTGCGCGCTGACGTCGCCGAGCACCGGGTCGGCGTGCCCGGCCCACACGCCGGCGGGATCCAGCCCGGCCAGCTTGAAGATCGACTCCCGGGCCATCGGCACGTCGGCGTCGAAGGCGGGATGGGGGATCCGCGGACCGCCCTTGCGCCCGGTCTGGATGTCCAGCGTATAGACGGTGTCGGAGACGAGCGCCAGGCGGTCGGCCCGGCGGAACAGGCCGATCAGGCCGGGGGCGTGCCCCGGCAGCTCGACGACCTCGAAGCCCGCGATCTCGTCCCCCTCCGCCACCGTGCCCTCGATCGCCACCGCGCCGCCGTCCCAGCTCGGCAGGATCCGGTCGTAGAACACCCGGCCGTAGGGGCGCAGCTTGCGCAAGTCCCAGTAGTCACGGAAGGGCGCGCTGGACTCCGCCGCGCCGCGCTCGGCGGCATGGCAGTAGACCGGGGCGTCGAGCAGCGGCGCCGCGCCGCGATGATCGGCGTCGGCGTGCCCGAGGACGATGCGCTTGATCCCCCCGAGGCGCGCGCCCGCCGCGTGCAGCGCGGGGCCCATGGCGGAGATCCCGGCGTCGAACAGGGTCACCCCGCCCTCGTCCTCGATCAGATAGACGTTCATCGTCTTCAGGGGGAAGCCGCCGCGCAGCACCCACACCCCGGTGGCGACCGGCTCGGTGACGACGCCGTGGACGGCCGCCAGCGCCTTCGTGCGCAGATTGGCGAGCTTGGTCAGCCGCTCCTGCGCGGGCGATCCGGTCGGCGGCAGCAGCCCGAGCTGGCGCGCGATGTCGCCGCTGTCGAGATAGGCGTCGTTGCCGACGATCAGATCGCTGTCGACGGTGACGACATCGCAGCCCTCGATATCGAGGCGGGCGTGGTTGGGCTCGAAGCCCTGGAAGGTGCCGGGCCCGGCGAACGTCGCCCGGGCGCGCCAGCGCACCGCGGTCCGGCCCTGCCCGGCCGTCGTCTCGAGCACCTCGAAGCGCCAGTCCGGGAAGGCCGCGAAGATCTCGGTGAAGAAGGCGCGAATCCCGTCGGGCGCGGTGAGCTCCTGGGCGCCGACGATCCGGTCGATCGCGCCGGGGTGCCAGCAGGCGACCGCCGCGTCGAGGTCCTGGGCCGCGAGGGCCGCGAAATAGCGCTTGGCGATCTCCGTCGAGGAAGGCACGAACGCGCCGCAGTCTACGGATCGCCAAAATGAGGCGCTTCGATGACACGCCAGCGCGAGCTCGGACGGGGTGACAAGGTGCTGCCGGGGCTGTGGCGGCTGCGACTGCCGCTGCCGTGGCCCGGGGTGCCGCACGGCAACGCCTGGGCGATCGCCCATGGGTCGGGCTTCGTGCTCGTCGACACCGGCGTCCACGAGCCGGGATCGCTGGCCCAGCTCGACCGCGCGCTCGACCAGGTCGGCCTGCGGCTCGAGGACGCGTCGCTGCTCATCTGCACCCACGCCCACTCCGACCATTGGGGCCAGGCCGGGCCGATCCTGGACCGCGCCGGGTGCGAGCTGTGGATGCATCCCAATCGCGCCCACGCGATCGCCGCGCTGAACGACCCGGCCGCCGGCCTGGCCCGCCGGGTGGAGGTGGGGCGCCAGAGCGGGGTCTCGGCGGCCGCGCTGGCGGCCTACGCCGAGCGCATGCGGGAGATGCCGTCCGGCGTCGCCCGGGTCGTCGATCCCGACCGCGAGCTCGTCTCCGGGGTGCGGATCGAGACCGATCTCGGAACCTGGACGGTGTATGAGACCCCCGGCCACGCCCCGTCGCACGTCTGCCTGCACCAGCCCGAGCGCCGGATCCTCATCTCCGGCGACCACGTGCTGGGACGGATCTCGCTCTACTACGACTATGGCTGGTCCGACGACCCGGTCGGCGAGTTCCTGCACTCGCTGGAGATCGTCGACGCGCTCGACGCCCGCTTGGCGCTCTCGGGGCACGGCAAGCCGTTCAACGACGTCCACGGCCACATCGAGGCCGTCCGGCGGCTCGTCGCACAGCGCCTGGAGGCGGCCGCCGCCAACGTCGCGACGGGCCCGCGGCCGGCGATCGAGATCGCCACCACCGTGTTCGCCGACGAGGTCGGCGAGCGCCCCCCGACATGGTTTCTGACCGAGACGCTCTGCTATCTGCGCCATCTGGAGCGCCTCGGCCGCCTGCGCGCCGACGAGGTCGGCGGCGACGGGACGGAGCGCTGGAGCCTGGCCTGAGGCCATGCTGTGCGGGCTGCCCGCGCCAACCTTGACATGATCATGTCAAGGTTGGTAGGCTGCCTCGCATGCGCATCGATCAGATCATCGCGGAGGCCGACGAGCCGGTCTTCTCGTTCGAGTTCTTTCCCCCCAAGAGCGACGCCGGCGAGCGCGTCCTCGGTCTCGCCCTCGAGTCCCTGCGCCAGCTCGGGCCCGACTTCGTCTCGGTGACCTACGGCGCCGGCGGCAGCTCCCAGGGCCGCACGCTGGAGCTGACCAAGTGGATCAAGCAGGAGCTCGGGATCGAGGCGATGGCCCATCTGAGCTGCCTCGGCGCGACCCGCGACGAGCTGCACGCGATCGTCGAGGACATGCAGCGGGCCGGGATCGAGAACATCCTCTCGCTGCGCGGCGATCCGCCCCGGGGCGTCGAGAGCTGGGAGCCGCACCCCGGCGGGCTCAGCTACTCGACCGAGCTGGCGGCGATGATCCGCGCCGACTTCGATCTCTGCATCGGCGGCGCGTGCCACCCCGAGGTGCACCCCGAGGCTCCCGACCTCGCCCATGACCTGCACTTCCTCAAGCAGAAGGTCGACAGCGGCGTCTCGTTCCTCGTCTCCCAGGTGTTCTTCGACAACGATCATTACTTCCGCTTCGTCGACGAGGCGCGGGCCGCCGGGATCGAGGTCCCGATCCTCCCCGGCATCATGCCGATCACCGACCTTCGCCAGATCAAGACGATCACCGGGATGTGCGGGGCGACGATCCCGCAGGCCCTGATGGAGGACCTCGAGTGGCGCTCGCGCGACCCCGACGCGGTGCAGCAGCTCGGCGTCTCCTACTCGACCCTGCAGTGCGCCGAGCTGCTGGCCCGCGGCGCGCCCGGAATCCACTTCTACACGCTCAACCGCTCGCACGCCACGCGCGCGATCCTCTCGGCGCTGCGCTTGCTGCGCCCCTGGGTCAGCCGGGATGTCGTCAGGACGGAGGCGTGACCGAGAGCGCGTGGGCGACCATCGGCCGCCCGTCGATCTCATAGCGCACGTCGATCTCGTCGTTGCGCTTGTAGGTCCCGATCCCCCAGAAGCCGAGCGCCCAGGCCTTGCGGCTCAGCTTCTGCTGCACGAGCTCACGCTCGAACACGAGCGCGCCGTCGAGCACGCGATAGTCGGTGCCGAGCTCCTGCGGCACGCCGTTGATGTAGACCTGAAACGGCGAGCGCACTCCCGGGGGCAGGACGACGCGCCACTGCTTCATGCCGGCTCCACGTCGGCGCGGATCAGCGACAGCATCGTGATGTCGACTCGGCGGTCATGCTGGAGAAGATACCCGCGGATCGTTCCCTCGTCGGCGAATCCGGCGGCGGCGGCGGTGCGCAGCATCGGCTCGTTGCCGGGGGCGACGAGCAGCTGCAGGCGCTCCAGGCCGCATTCGCGCAGCAGCCACGGCCCGGCGAGGCTCAGCGCACCGCTGGCCAGTCCCCGTCCACGGTCGCGCGGCGCCACCCAGACCGTCAGCGCGGCCACGCGATGGTCCCAGTCGACGTCGCGGACGTCGAGCTGCCCGCGGCACTCGTCGGACCCGGGATCCAGGATCGTCAGCCACAGCGCGGCGCCGGCGGCCCGCTCCTCGGCGCTGTGCTCGGTGCGTCGTCCGAGCTCGGCGCCGCTCGGCGGCCGGCGCAGCCCGAGATGCTCGGCCAGCCGCGGATCGTCCTGATGGGCGATCAGGATCTCCGGGATGTCGCGCTCGGTGGCGAGCCTCAGGACAACGGCGTCCGTGCGCAGCGGCGCGTCGAGATCGGGAAACGCGGGCATGTCGGCCCCGCACCGTACTCTCTCGCGCGATGACCGCCGTGGCTGACGAAACCGGGATCGTGTACCGGATCCGCCGCTCCGAGCGCGCCCGGCGCGTTCGGGTCACGGTCGACGCCGCGCGGGGCGTGGAGGTCGTCCTGCCCCGCCGCGCGGCCGAGCGCGAGGCCGCCGCCGCGGTGCGCGAGCTGGAGCCGTGGATCCGCCGGCGGGTCGGCGAGCTGGCCCGGGCGCGGGCCGTGGTCGACGCGCGCGGCGACGGCGTGCCGTACCTCGGCCGGCTGCTGACGGTCTGCGAGCAGCCCGGTCGCACCCGCGTGCATCGCCGCGGCGACGAGCTGCTCGTGCCCGCCGGCTCCGAGCGCGAGCCCGCGCTCGAGCGCTGGTATCGCCGCGCGGCGCGCGACGAGATCGCGTCGCGGCTGAACCGCGCCTGCGCGCTGGCCGGCGCCTCGTACACCGGCCTGACGATCCGCGGCCAGCGCACGCGCTGGGCGAGCTGCTCACGCCACGGCACGATGAGCTTCAACTGGCGGCTGCTGCTCGCGCCGGAGGCGGTGCTCGACTACGTCGTCTGGCACGAGGTGTGCCATCTGGAGATCATGGATCACTCCCCCCGATTCTGGGCGCTGCTCGCCGGGCGCTGCCCGGACTATCGCGAGCAGACGCGCTGGCTGCGCCGCTTCGGCCAGACGCTCGTGCTCTGATCGCCCGCGCCGTCAGCCGTCGGTCAGGGCGCGGCGCAGCGCGGCGTAGGCGCTCTCGCCGCGGCGCTCCTCGACGACCTCGCGCCGGACGCGCCCGCGATAGGCCTCGACCGAGCCGTCGCCGCGCACGTCGACGCCGGCCCGGACGCTCGGCACCAGGCGCTCGGGGCCGGCCAGCTCCAGGCGGGCGACGACCTGCTCGACGGGCTCGAAGCGCTTGATCTTGACGTCGACGGCGCGGTCCGGCGCGGTCCGTTCGAGCTCCCGGCCCCGGTCCTCGAGCGCGTCGAGGGCCGCGGGCAGCTCGGCATAGCGGCTGCGCTGCACCTTCGGCCCCGCGCGTACGGTCAGCTTCCAGCCCACCCGGCCATGATCTCAGGCCGCCTTGCGCTCCGGCGTCTGGCCGGTCACCCGGCGCGGCGCCGGCGGGAACGCCGGGGAGACGAGGTCGAACTCGAGCTCGGCCACCGAGCCGTCGATCCGCCGCCAGGTGTCGCCGGGGGCGACGCGGCTGGCCAGCCGCGTCAGGCCGAGGTTGTCGGTGAACGACGTGGCGTGGAAACGGCGCACGCCCCGCCGGCGGGCGGCGACGGCCAGCCGGCTCATCAACTCGCGCGCCAGTCCCTGGCGCTGATAGTCGTCGCCGACGACGATCGCGAACTCCGCGCTCGGCGAGCCGGCGCCCATCCGGATGTAGCGTGCGACGGCGACGATCGCCTCACCGTCGCCGTCGGGAACGGTCGCCACGAGCGCGAAATGGTCGTGGCCGTCGATCTCGACCAGATAGCGGGCGTCGGTCGGCGTCAGCTGGGGCTTGGAGGACATGAAGCGGCGATACTGCGACTCCGGCGACAGCCGTTCATGGGAGGCCCGCAGACGCTCGCCGTCGTCGGAGCGAATCGGGCGGATCGTGACCGTGCGGCCATCCTTGAGCACAAAGTAGTTCACGTCTCAACTGTATGTCGGCAGAACGGACGTTCTGTGTGAGTCCTCACAGGCCGTTCACCGGGCATGCGGCCGCCCGGGCGCGGCTCAGGCCAGCTTGAACGGGTCCCGGCCGGCTCCGCTGAGCTCGATCCACACCGTCTTGGTCTCGGTGTACTCGAGCAGGCTCTCGATGCCGTTCTCACGGCCCATCCCGCTCGCCTTGAAGCCCCCGAACGGGGCCATCGGCCCGACCGCGCGATACGAGTTCACCCACACCGTGCCGGCCCGGATACCGGCGGCCATGCGGTGTGCGCGCTGGATGTCCCGGGTCCAGATCCCGGCGGCGAGGCCGTACGGGGAATCGTTGGCCAGCTCGAGCGCCTCGGCCTCTGACTCGAAGCGGATCGCAGCGGCGACGGGCCCGAACACCTCCTCGCGGGCGATGCTCATCGTGTTCCGGACCCCGCCGAACAGGGTCGGCTCGACGAAGAAGCCGTCGGCGAGCTCGGGCGAGGCGGGGCGGCCGCCGCCGCTGATCAGCTCCGCGCCCTCGGCGCGGGCGCCGGCGATCATCGTCTCCACCTTGTCGCGATGCTCGCGGAAGGCGACCGGCCCCATCTCGGTGCCGGGATCCAGCGGATCGCCGAGCCGCACCGCACGGGCGCGGGCGGCGACGCGCTGCACGAGCTCGTCGTAGACCTCGGCGTGGACGAGCAATCGCGAGCCCGCCATGCACGTCTGCCCGGTGGCCGCGAAGATGCCGGCGACGATCCCGTTGACCGCCGCGTCGAGGTCGGCGTCGGCGAAGACGATGTTCGGCGACTTGCCGCCGAGCTCCAGGCTGACCCGGGCGAGGTGGGACGCGGCGCCCCTCATGACGCTCGAGCCGGTGGCGGTCGAGCCGGTGAAGGCGACCTTGTCGACCCCCGGGTGGGCGGCCAGCGGCGCTCCCGCCCCGGGTCCGAAGCCGGTGATGACGTTGAAAACCCCTGGCGGGAAGCCGGCGTCGTGCAGGATGGCCGCGAACTCGAGCGTCGAGGCGGAGGCCTGCTCGGCGGGCTTGACGACGAACGTGCAGCCCGCCGCCAGCGCGGGGGCGAGCTTCCAGGTCATCAGCAGGACCGGCGAGTTCCAGGGGGTGATGGCGCCGACGACGCCGACCGGCTCACGGACGGTGTAGATGAAGAAGTTCGACTTGTCGGGCGGGATCGTCTCGCCGTGCAGTTTGTCGGCCGCGCCCGCGAAGTACTCGTAGTAGTCGGGCAGTCCTCTGAGCTGGCCCTCCATCTCGCGGATGAGCTTTCCGTTGTCGGTGCTCTCGACGATCGCGACGTCCTGCGCGCGCTCGGCGATCAGGCCGGCCAGCCGGCGCATCAGCCGGCCGCGGTCCGCCGCGGTCATCCCGCGCCACGGCCCCTCGTCGAACGCGCGGCGCGCGGCCCGGACGGCGTCGTCGACGTCCTGCGGGCCGGCGCTGGGGATCAGCGCCCACGGCCGCCCGGTGAACGGGTCGATCGACTCGAAGGTCTCGCCCGAGCGCGCGTCGACCCATTCTCCGTCGATGTACATCCGATACGGGCGGGGCGGGCCCGCGGGCGAGCGCGTCGCCCGCGGGGAGGGGATGTCGGTGCCGGTGGCCGCCACGGGTGGGTGGGCCGGGTGGTTGGGCTCGGGGTCCTCGGCTCTACGAGCGCTTGGCGATCGGCACGTAGTCCAGCCCGCGCTCGCCGGTGTAGATCTGGCGCGGACGGCTGATCTTCTGCTCGCCGTCGTCGATCATCTCCAGCCACTGGGCGATCCAGCCGCTCGTGCGGCCGATCGCGAACAGGACCGGGAACATCTCGACCGGCATCCCGAGCGCCTCGTAGATGAGGCCGGAGTAGAAGTCGACGTTCGGATACAGCTTGCGGCTGATGAAGTACTCGTCCTCGAGCGCGATCTTCTCCAGCTCGGTGGCGATCTCCAGCAGCGGGTTCTTGCCGGTGACCTCGAAGACCTCCTCGGTCGCCTTCTTGATGATCTTGGCGCGCGGGTCGAAGTTCTTGTAGACGCGGTGGCCGAAGCCCATCAGGCGCTCGTTGCCGTCCTTGACGCCCTGGATGAAGGCCGGGACGTTCTCCTTGGTCTCGATCCGGCGCAGCATTCGCAGCACCGCCTCGTTGGCGCCGCCGTGGAGCGGGCCATACAGCGCGGCGATCCCGGCGGCGACCGCCGAATAGGGGTCGACCTGGGAGGAGCCGACGCTGCGCACGGCGCTCGTCGAGCAGTTCTGCTCGTGGTCGGCGTGCAGGATGAACAGGACGTCGAGCGCGTGCTCCAGACGCGGATCGGGCCCGTACTTGAGCTCGGCGATCTTGTAGATCATCGAGAGGAAGTTGCCGGGGTAGCTGAGGTCGTTGTCGGGATACACGTAGGGCATCCCGCGGTTGTGGCGATAGGCGAACGCCGCCAGCGTCGGCATCTTGGCCAGCAGGCGGATCACCTGGATGTAGCGCGAGTCCGGGTCCTTGATCGCCGCGGCCTCGGGGTAGAAGGTCGACAGCGCGCCGACCGACGCCAGCAGCATCCCCATCGGATGGGCGTCGTAGCGGAAGCCCTGCATGAACTCCTTGACGTTCTCGTGCACGAAGGTGTGGATCGTGATCAGGTGATCCCACTCGTCGAGCTCGGGCTGGGTCGGCAGCCGGCCGTGGATGAGCAGATAGGCGACCTCGAGATAGGTCGAGTGCTCGGCCAGCTGCTCGATCGGATAGCCGCGGTACTCGAGGATCCCCGCGTCGCCGTCGATATAGGTGATCGCCGAGCGGCACGACGCCGTCGCCATGTAGGCCGGGTCGTAGGTCATCAGGCCGAAGTCGTCGTCCTGGGTCTTGATCTTGCGCAACTCGGTGGCCCGGATCGTGCCGTCCTCGATCGGGATCTCGTACTGCTTGCCGGTGCGGTTGTCGGTGACCGTGAGCGTGTCGCCGGACGCTGCTACGCCGCCGCCATCCGCCTTGTCCTGAGTCTCGGTGGTCATAGCACTCCTGTCGCGCGGGTTCGGAGAGGATCGTCGGGCGCCCGGATCAAGCGCGCGACCGTCCATCAGACTTTATTACCCGCCAGGTGCGGGCAGTGCAACCCAGCCGCGGTGCGGACGATTACGCGGTGGCGATGGCCGAGCCGACGGCGAGGACGACGAACACGAGCGTGACCGCGATCACGCCGCGCTGAGCGCCCGCGCTGGACGGGAAGTCCGGGCGCGACAGGCCGTAGGCCGCCAGTGAGATCGCCCACACGACGAGCAGGCCGCCGAGGATGTAGAACGGCACCTTCGAGGTGGTGGATGCCGCGAGCGCCAGGAACGACATGCGGCGCAGCCTATCCGATCGGACCCGGGTCGGGGGTCGATCGATAGCGACTGGCGGTCGCCGCCCGCTGACCCTGGTAATGGCTGCCCAGATCGGCGCTCCCGTACGGCCGCAGCGCCGGGCGGTCCAGCGTCATGAACGACAGCTGCGCGATCTCGAGCCCGGGGTGGAGGATGATCGGGACGCGCGTCAGGTTGTTGAGCTCCAGCGTCAGCGTGCCCTTCCAGCCGGGATCGCAGAAGCCGGCGGTGGCGTGGACGATCAGCCCGAGACGCCCGAGGCTGGACTTGCCCTCGATCCGCGCGACGATGTCATCGGGCAGCTCGACCCACTCCAGCGTCCGCCCCAGGCAGAACTCGCCGGGGTGGATGACGAACGACTCGCCGTCGGGAACGATGACCTCCTCGGTCAGGTTCTCCGGCGGATGGCGCAGATCGATCGCCGACGCGCGGTGATTGTGAAAGACGCGGAACGAGTCGCCGAGCCGCAGGTCGACGCTCGCCGGCTGGACGAGATCCGGGCTCCAGGGGTCGATCCGGATGCGCCCTTCGGCGTGCAGGCGCGTGATCGTGCCGTCGGACAGGACCGACGAGAACGCGCCGGCCGTGGCGTCACCGCTCATGGCCGCCCAGTCTGACAGCGCGCGCGGTCAAGGGCCGCGGTGCGGCTCAGTGGCCGGTGGTCCGGGCGCGAGCGCGCACGACGCCGCGCACGCGGGCCGGCGAGCTGGGCGCCGGCGTGCCGTGCGGCCCGCGCCGGGGATGGCGCGGGAACGGCGGACGCGGATGGCGATGGGCCGAGGGCTTGCGGATGCCGCCGTCCTCGTCGCTGGAGGAGGGCTCCTCGGGGGTCTGGTGCACGGCCCACCAGACGATGTAGATGAGCGCCCCGAGCGGGATCTTCAGCGCGACCATGAGCCAGATGAATCCCCACATAACGCGGATCGTATCCGTATTGACTCCGGATGCCAAGCGCTGGCCTTTAAGGCTCGCTTCCTATACCTTCGCGCCACTTTGACCCGCGATGGAGGTGCCGGCATGAACCTTGACGAGCTTCGTGGACGGGTGGAGGCGGGCGAGATCGACACGGTCCTGCTCGCTATCTGCGACATGCAGGGGCGGCTGCAGGGCAAGCGCCTGACCGCGCGCCATTTCCTCGCCGAGGTCGTCGAGCACGGCGCCGAGGGCTGCAACTACCTGCTCGCCGTCGACGTCGACATGAACACCGTCGACGGCTATGAGATGTCCTCGTGGGAGCGGGGCTACGGCGACTTCGTGATGAAGCCGGACCTCTCCACGCTGCGGCCGGTGCCGTGGCACGAGGGGACGGCGATGGTCCTGGCCGATCTGTGCTGGGAGGACGGCTCCGATGTCGTCGCCTCACCGCGCCAGATCCTGCGCCGCCAGCTCGGCCGCCTCGGCGACCGGGGCTGGGGCGCCAACGCCGGCACCGAGCTGGAGTTCATGGTCTTTCGCGAGACGTATGAGTCGGCCTGGCACAAGGCCTATCGCGCCCTGGAGCCGGCCAATCTCTACAACGTCGACTACTCGATGCTCGGGACCGCGCGGATCGAGCCGCTGATCCGCCGGATCCGCAACTGCATGGAGGGCGCCGGCATGGACGTCGAGAACTCCAAGGGCGAGTGCAACTACGGCCAGCACGAGATCAACTTCCACTACTCCGACGCGCTCAGCGCCGCCGACGACCACGTCATCTACAAGAACGCCGCCAAGGAGATCGCCGCGCAGGAGGGGATGGCGATCAGCTTCATCGCCAAGTACGACGAGCGCGAGGGCAACTCGTGCCACATCCATTTCTCGCTGTCGGACGAGCAGGGGATGGTGTTCGCGCGTGACCGCGGCGTATTCGAGTCCTTCCTGGCCGGCCAGCTCGCCTGCCTGCGGGAGCTGACGCTGCTGCTGGCGCCCAACGTCAACTCCTACAAGCGCTTTGCGGCGGGGTCGTTCGCGCCGACCGCGGTCGCCTGGGGGAGCGACAACCGGACGTGCTCGCTGCGGGTCGTCGGTCACGGCCAGGGCCTGCGCTTCGAGAATCGCAGCGGCGGCGCCGACCTCAACCCCTACATGGCGCTGAGCGCGATCATCGCGTCCGGCCTGCACGGCGTGGAGCAGGGACTCGAGCTCGAGCCGGCGTATGCCGGCAACGCCTATCTGTCGACCGACCGGCCGCGGCTGCCGACCACCCTGCGCGAGGCGCGCGACCTGTTCGCCGTCAGCGCGGTGGCGCGGGCGGCGTTCGGCGACGCCGTCGTCGAGCACTACGTCAACGCCGCCGATGTCGAGCTGGCGGCGTTCGAGTCGGCGGTCACGGACTGGGAGCGCTTCCGCGGGTTCGAGCGGTTGTGAACGCCATCGCATCCGGGACCGGAACCGGGACAGTCGCCGGCGCCGGCACCCGGTCGGGCGCCGGGCCGCCGGAGATGGCGGGCTCGGACGCCAGCCTCGAGGCGGTCTTCTCGCCCGTCCACTCCCAGACGGCGTTCGAGGAGACGGTCGAGCGGCTCGGGACGGCGATCAAGCTCGGCCTGCTGACGCCGGGCACGCGGCTGCCCGCCGAGCGCGAGCTCTGCGGGATGCTCGGGATCGCCCGCTCGACGCTGCGCCAGGCGCTGACCGCGCTCGCCCAGAGCGGTCATCTGCACGCCACGCGGGGGCGCGGCGGCGGCACGTTCGTCGCCGATCCCCAGCCCCCCGCCGAGCCGCCGTCGGCCGAGCTGATCGCCGGCTGGCGCGAGGTGTGCGACGAGCGGATGATGGTCGAAGCGGGCGTCGTGCTGCTGGCGGCCGAGCGCGCGCGCCCGGCGACGATCGACGCGCTCGACGACCTCGTCACGGCGATCGACGGCCTGCTGGACGACTTCCCCGCCTATCGCCAGCTCGACGTTCGCCTCCACGTCGGCCTGGCCGAGCTGACCGGCAGTCCCCGCCTGGTGCGGGCGATGACCGACGTCCAGGGGGCGATGACCGGCCTGATCTCGCACATCGCGCACCCGCCCGAGGTGCTGGACTCGGCCAATCTCCAGCATCGCCGCCTGCTGACCGCGGTGCGCCGTCACGACCCGTCGGCCGCGGTCAGGGTGATCACCGAGCATCTGCACGGGACCGAGCACGTGCTGGCCGGCCTGCTGCCGAGGGCTTGACATCCGGCCCCGCTCGGGTAAGTTGCCGCCCCTAAAGGACGGATCCATAGACCTTTCCGCCAAGCGAGGACCAGGAGGAATGCGATGAGCGCAGTTCCCGGGCCGCTGACATCGGACGAGCGCAAGCTCGCCGAGCTCGGCTACAAGCAGGAGCTGAACCGCGGCTGGAGCGCGTTCTCCAACTTCGCCATCTCGATGACGATCATCTGCATCCTGTCCGGGTGCTTCACGACGTATGGACAGGCGTGGAACAACGGCGGTCCGATCGCGATCTCGATCGGCTGGCCGGTGATCAGCGTGCTCGTGCTGATGGTCGGCCTCTCGATGGCCGAGCTGGCCTCCAAGTATCCGACCGCCGGCGGCATCTACTACTGGGCCCACCAGCTCGGCGGGGTGCGCTGGGCGTGGTTCACCGGCTGGTTCAACCTGCTCGGCCTGGTGGCCATCATCGCCGGCGTCGACTACGGCGCGGCGTCGTTTCTGAACTCGGTCCTCGGGCTCTACAGCCTGAACTTCATCGTCAACTTCGGGGCGACCAACCCGACGGTCATCCTGCACCACACCTTCGAGCTGTTCGTCGTCATCCTGATCGTCCACGGGCTGATCAACGTCTTCTCCTCGCCGCTGGTGGCGCTGCTCAATCGCATCTCGGTGTGGTGGATGGCGCTCGGCGTCGTGGCGATCGTGATCGTCCTGATCGCCGGGCCCGCGCACCATCAGAGCTTCTCCTGGGTGTTCGGCCACCGCATCAACAACAGCGGCTTCTCGCACGGCATGTACTGGTTCTTCATCCTGCCGATCGGCTTCCTGCTGACGATGTACACGTTCACCGGCTACGACGCCTCGGCCCATATCTCCGAGGAGACCCACGGCGCCGAGCTGGCCGCGCCCCGCGGGATCTGGCGGTCGATCGTGTGGTCGGCGGTCGCCGGCTGGATCGTCCTGCTGGCGATCACCTTCGCCGCGACGCACATCAAGGCGATCGACGCCGGCGGCGGCGGCGCGGTCCCGATCATCACCACCGCGCTCAGCTCGGGGCTGGCCAAGCTCGTGCTCTGGATCTCGACCATCGCCCAGCTCTTCTGCGGGATGGGCTGCGTCGCCGCCGCCTCGCGGATGGGGTTCGCGTTCTCCCGTGACGGCGCGGTGCCCGGCCACAACCTGTGGCGCCGCCTGAACAAGCACCGGACGCCGACCTGGTCGGTCCTGCTGGTCATCGGCGCCGCGCTCGTGATCACGATCCCGGCGTGGTTCGGCGACAAGGCCGGCCTTCCGGTCGCGTTCTTCGCGGTCACCTCGATCACGACGATCGGCCTCTATATCGCCTACACCATCCCGGTCTTCCTGCGCTGGCGGATGGGCGACGGCTTCGAGCCCGGGCCCTGGACGCTCGGCGCGAAGTACAAGTGGATCAACCTGATCGCGATCGTCTGGGTCGTGCTGTGCGTGATCATCTTCTGCCTGCCGACCACGCCGGGCGCAGTTCCGTGGGACAGCGGCTTCAGCTGGTCATCGTTCAACTACGCGCCGCTCGTCACGATCGGCATGCTGGTCGCGGTCTGGCTCGCCTGGGAGCTCGGCGCCAAGAAGACGTTCAAGGGCCCGGTCAGGACGATCGACGACCCCGACGTCGGCGATCCCACCGACGCGGCGCTGCTCCCGGTCTGAGCAGCCGGCCGCTCACGCGTCGATGACCACCGAGATGCTCGCCGTGCGCGAGCCCGCCACCGAGGCGGTGCTCCGGGAGATCCCGCGGGGCGGCGTCGACGATGTCGACGCCGCGGTCGCCCGCGCCCGGGAGGCGTTCCCCGCCTGGCGCGCGGTGACCCCGGGCGACCGGGCGGCGGTGCTGCGCGCGGTCTCCGACGCGGTGCGGGCGCACCGGGAGGAATTGGCGCTGCTCGAGGCCCGCAACGCCGGCAAGCCGATCGGCGATGCGCGCGGCGAGATGGACATGGTGGCCGCGGTGTTCGCCTACTACTCGGGCGCGCCCGAGCGTCTGCTCGGGGACACCATCCCGGTCAGCGGCGGACAGGCCTGGACGGTGCGGGAGCCCCTCGGCGTCGTCGGGCTGATCGTCCCCTGGAACTTCCCGCTGACGATCGCCGCCTGGAAGCTCGGCCCGGCGCTCGCCGCCGGCAACACCGTCGTGCTCAAGCCCGCCGAGCTGACGCCGCTGACCGCGGTGAGGTTCGCCGAGATCGCGCGGGCCGCGGGCCTGCCCGCCGGCGTGCTCAACGTCGTCGTCGGGCCGGGCTCGACGTGCGGCCGGCGGCTGGTGGATCATCCCGACGTCGCCAAGATCGCCTTCACCGGCTCGACCGAGGTCGGGCGCTCGATCGCCGCCGGGGCCGCGCAGACGATCAAGCGCGTGACGCTGGAGCTCGGCGGCAAGTCGCCGAACATCGTCTTCGCCGACGCCGACCTGGCGGCGGCCGCCGCGGCCGCGCCCGGCGCGGTCTTCGGCAACGCCGGCCAGGACTGCTGCGCGCGCTCGCGGATCCTCGTGCAGCGCTCGGCGCTCGACGCCTTCATGGCCGAGCTGGAGCGGGCCGTGACCGGCATCCGGGTCGGCGACCCGCTTGACGAGGCGACTGAGATGGGGCCGCTCATCTCCGCGGCGCACCGCGCCGGCGTGTCGTCCTTCCTGGACGACGGCGCGCAGGTCGCGTTCCGCGGCACGTCGCCCGACGGCCCCGGCTACTGGTTCGCACCGACCGTGCTGTGCCCGGTGGACCCCGGCGCGCGCGCGGCGCGCGAGGAGATCTTCGGCCCGATCGCGGTCGTCATCCCGTTCGACGACGAGGCGGAGGCGATCCGTCTGGCCAACGACACGATCTACGGCCTGTCGGGGTCGATCTGGAGCGGCGACGGGGGGCGCGCCCTGCGGGTCGCGCGGGCGCTCGACGTCGGCGTGCTGTCGATCAACTCCAATACCTCGGTGCGCGTCGCCACTCCGTTCGGCGGCTTCAAGCAGTCGGGCTACGGCCGAGAGCTCGGCCCCCACGCGCTGGACGCCTACACCGAGGTCAAATCGATCTTCTTCGCGACGTCCTAGACCGGACCTGGGCATCTAACGTGCGCTATACGCGCGCTAGATGCCCAGGTATTCCCGGCGGAGCGTCAGGCGTGGGTGAGCTCGCGCTCGGCGTCGCGCAGCACGCCGGCCCGGTTCTTGTGCGAGCGCTCGTAGGTCCGCACGGTGCGGGCGAGCTCCTCGTCGCCGGCGGACAGCGCCGCGTGGACCTCGGAGGCGTTGAGCTCGTCATAGCCCGGCCACGGCTCCTCGCCGCGCAGCGTCGTGATCCGGCCGAGGATCGTGGTCCGATTCTCGTGGCGGCGCTCATAGGAGTCGATCTTGGCGAGGTCGATCTGCGACAGGCCCGGCAGCCGGCCGATGATCTCATCGGCGGTCAGGTCGTCGTACCGCGCGATCGCCAGATCGCCCTCGGACGCGACCGCGCCCTTGACCTGTCCCTCGACCTGCGCCACGCCCGGGACCTTGCGGGCCCGGCGCGCCGTGCGGCGCGTCGCCGCGGTCGCCCGGCGGGCGGCGGCCCGCGTGTCGTCGGCGGCCTGCTGGACCGCCTCGCCTGCGCCGGTCGTCGTGATGTCGTAGGTGCCGTCCCCGTCGACGTCGGCGCTGACGACGGCGTCGGCCAGCCCCGGGATGGCACGCAGGACGCGGTCGAGCATGCGCTCCTCGTCGGCGCGGATGCTCACCGCCAGCTCCGCGGTCCGGGTGTCGCCGACCGCGCGAGCCAGGCGCTCCAGCGCGGTGTAGGTGGCGATCTCCAGCGCCTCGCCGGCGCACGTGTCCTTGGCGTTCTTCAGCACCTTCTCCTCGCCGCCGCTGCCCCGCAGGAGGTCGAACGGCGTCTTGGTCAGGGCGATGCCCTGGCCGATCATGTCCTCCCACAGGCCGATCGCCATCGCGACCGGGTTCGACCCCGCGCCGAGCTCCTTGAGCCGGTCACGGAGGCGATCGGCGTGGCGCTCGGTCTCCTTGAGATGGGTGTCCAGCGCGGTGCGATACGCGCCGTGCGGGGTGATGGCGATCTGGGACTGCAGCACGCGGACAAGGGCGTGCTCGCTCGCCTGGGCCTCTGAGAGGTACTGCACGATCTTCTGCTGCGAAGCGGTCATGGGCGTCCAATCGGTCGAGTCGTAAGTTGGAGGCGCTCCGGTGGTCCGCGGCCGCGCCTTGTCTTTGACTACCCGGCCCGCAGCCGCCTCACGCGAACGGATGTTCGAATCTCACTGTGGCCTTGGTCACACTGGACGGACCCCCGGCGGGGCGCGCCCTGCGCCCTCGGCCCTCAGCTCAGCCCGCGGCGTCCGGGGCCGCCCGCGCGGGCAGCGAGGGCTCGACGCGCAGCAGCCGGGCCGGGCGCTCGGGCAGCCACCAGTTCCAGCGGCCGAGCAGCGAGACGACCGCCGGCACGAGCAGCGCGCGGATGACGGTGGCGTCGAGGATGATGCCGGCCGCCAGCCCGGTGGCGAACACCTTGACGTCGGTGTCGGGGGCCGAGGCCATCGAGGCGAACGCCAGGAAGAGGATCAGCGCGGCGCTGGTGACGAGCCGTCCGGTGCGGCCGATCCCGGTGATCACCGCGGCGTCGGTGCTGCCTCCGGCGTCGTACTCCTCGCGCATCCGGGAGAGGATGAACACCTCGTAGTCCATCGAGAGGCCGAACAGGAACGCGAACACCATCAGCGGGATCCACGAGCTGACCGAGTGCGTGGCGGAGATCCCCCACAGCGCGCTCGAGCCGTGGCCCTCCTGCCAGACGAGGGTGATCACCCCCCACGCCGCCGCGACGCTGACGACGTTGAGCACGACCGCCTTGAGCGGGAGCAGCAGCGAGCGGAACGCCCGCGCCAGCAGCAGGAAGGTCAGCACGGCGATCAGCGCGATCATCAGCGGGAAGCTGCCGTAGATGGCGTCGACGAAGTCCTGGTTCTCGGCGCCGGTGCCGCCGACGCGGACGCCGGGGCCCAGCGTCCGGGCGGCGCTCTGCACGCGGTCCAGGGTGGCGGAGCCCGCCGTCGTCGACCCGTCGGCGACGCCGAACACGTCGAGCACCGACGTACCGTCGCGCCGCCATTGGGGGCCGGCCGGGGCGACCGCGCCGTGGACGCCGGCGACGCTCGCCAGCACGCCGGCGACGTGGGTCGCCTCGGCGCTCGGGGCGATGACCTCGATCGGGGCCAGCGCGCCCGGTCCGATCCCCGAGCGCTCGAGCGCGACGAGCCCCTGGCGCGCCTCGCCGTGCTGGGAGAGGGTGTCGACGTTGGCCGTCCCGGGGTGCAGGCCGGTGGCCGCGATCACGAGCAGCGCGAGGACGGCGAGCGCCCCGCCGACGGCGAGCCAGCGCCGGGCGACGACGAGCCGGGCCCAGCGCGTCCACGGCGGGCTGGCCTGGCGATCGGAGCGCCGGTGCGGCCAGTCCAGGCGGGGCCCGGCCACCGCCAGCACGATCGGCAGCAGCGTCGTGGCGACGACGACGCTGGTCAGCGGGATGAGCATGCCGGCCAAACCGATCGAGCGCAGGAAGGGGAGCGGCAGCACGATCATCGCCAGCAGGCCGATCGCGACCGTCGTGCCGCTGAAGGCGACGGCGCGTCCGGCGGTCTGCATCGCCCGAACGACGGCCTCGTCGCCCTCGCGCCCCGCGGCTCGCTCCTCCCGCCAGCGCACGACGACGAGCAGCGAGTAGTCGATCGCCACGCCGAGGCCGATCAGCGCGACAAGGAACTCGACGATGAACGACACGCTCGTCACGGTGGTCACCCCGTACAGCACGAGGAAGGTGGTCATGATCGAGACGATCGCCATCAGCAGGGGGACGAAGGCGAGCAGCGAGGCGAACACGAAAGCCAGCACGACGAGCGCGCCGAGGCCGCCGAGCACCGACTCCAGCAGGACGCCGGGGCCGCTGCTGCCGCCGGTCTCAGACTGCAGCGCGTCGATCCCGGTCACCCGGACCGGCGCTCCGGCCACGGTGACGCCGGCCAGCGCGGCCGCGGCCTGCTTGGCGGCGCCCGTGTTGACCCCGAAGCCGCCGAGGTCGGGCCGGGGATCGCCGATCACGAACGTCGTGCGACCGTCGGCGGAGGTGAAGGCGCGGTCGGCGCCGGTCGACGCCGCCGATGCGATCCGGACGCCCCGCGGGCCGCCGAGCGCCCGCTCCAGGCGATCGTCGACCTCGGTCAGCCCCGCCCGCGCGGCGGGCGAGGACACCGTCGTGCCCGCCGGGAGGGTGACCACCGCCAGCAGCGGCGCGTTGTTGCCGCCGCCCCCGAACAGGCGGGTGATCTGGAGGTTCGTCTCATAGCCCTCGCGGCCGGGGACGCTGAACTGGCTGCTGAACGATTTCGTGGCCTGATTGACGGTGGCGATCCCCGCGATCGTCAGCACGATCCAGATCGCTGCCACGAGCCGCTTGTGCGCCAGGACGAAGCGCGTGATGGCGGTCATCATCGGGGCGGACCTCCAACTAGTGAGTGGGACAAACCATGTGTACCACAAACCATACGTATGCTCTACGGATTCGGTTGTACTCTTTTCGCCCCATGGCCGAGCCGCCGACACCCGCGCCGGGCATGCACGACGCGCTCGCCCGGCGGACGGGCTTCCTGGTCAGCCGGCTCGGCGTCCTCGCCACCCGCCATTTCAGCGAGCGCATCGAGTCGATCGGCCTGACCCCCCGCATGTGGGGCGCGCTCAACGTCCTCGCCGCCGAGGGGCCGATCAGCCAGCAGCAGCTCGGTCGCAGCATCGCCATGGACCCGAGCTCGATGGTCTCGACGATCGACGAGCTGGAGGCGCAGGGGTGGGTGCAGCGCCGCCCCCATCCCACCGACCGACGCGCCCATGCGCTCCACCTCACCCCGGCGGGGCGCCGGACGCTGGCCCGGGGCCGCCGCCTGGCGCAGCGCGCCGAGGACGAGCTCCTGGCCCCGCTCGACGCCGCCGAGCGCCGGCAGCTGCACGAGCTGCTGCTGCGGCTTCTCGGCGCGGCCGGCGCGCTTGACCTCGGCCCCGGCCGCGGCCCCGGCGACCCGCTCAGGACGCCAGGGCCGGCGCGGCACTGACCTGCGCCACGGCCCGCCCGGGGGTGACGCTCGCGGCCAGGGCGGCGCCGATCCCGAGCAGCGTCCACGTCGTCGGGTCCTCCAGGAAGTCGGCGTAGAGCAGCGTGTGGAAGACGAGCGCGATGAAGGCCGCGGCGATCGCGCAGCGCACCGGGTCTCCGCGCGCGCCCCGCAGCAGGCAGGCGATGGCGGCGACGACGAACAGGGCGTAGGACAGCAGCCCGATCAGGCCCTGCTCTGCGGCGACGGTGATCGGGATGGTGTGCGAGGCCGACAGCGTCGTGGCCACGTTCTTGTGATGCGCGCGGTACTCGGCGACGAACGACCCGGAGCCGTAGCCCCACACGGGGCGATCGCCGAACAGCGACAGCCCGCCGCTGACCAGGCCGCCGCGGCCGCTCGAGGCGCCGTTGACGCCCTGGTTGAGCCCGAAGGTGTTGGGCGACACCGCCACCGCCGCGGCCCCGACCGCGACGACCGCCAGCGCCGCGACGAGCGCCCGGGACGGCTTCCAGCGCAGCCCCGCGAGGATCGCCAGCCCGACGAGCAGCGCACCGAGGCTCGAGCGCGAGAGGGTCAGCACCAGCCCGGCCCAGAGCACGGCGAGGGCCAGGGTCGCCGCCACGTGGTCACGACGCGGGCGCGCCACCAGCAGCGTGCCGGCGATGACGATCATCACCAGGGCGAGATAGCGCCCGAAGATGTCGGGGTCCAGGAAGACCGAGTTGACCGTGAAGTAGGTGTGCAGCTGGTTGGCGAGCGCGAGCTTGGAGTTGAGGAAGATCGTCTTCGTGTCGTATTCGTAGAAGCCGATCAGCGAGAACGCGATCGCCAGCACGATCGTCACCAGCAGGCAGCGACGGATCAGCCCGCCGTCCCAGGTCATGTCCCGCAGCAGCCGGTAGAGCAGCGCGAACGGCACGTAGAAGAAGACCATGTTCTGCAGCGCGATATCGCGCCCGCCGGTCAGCGGCGCGTACGTCGACTGGATCCCGTAGAGGACGAGGTACAGCGCCAGCAGCCGCTCCATCCAGCCGATCGCGTCGGCCGAGCCGATCAAGCGCGCGCGCGAGAACCTGCCCGCCCGGGCGGGCTTGTTCTCGCGCTCGGACCGGCCGGCTGACCGATTCTCGCGTGAGCGCCGCGGTGGGCGGTCGTCGGCGCGCGCGGCGCGCAGCCGCGCCTCCCGCTCGCGCCGTATCTGCACGACGACCGCACCGATCTGCGCCAGCGCCCCGACGGCGACGACGCCGTACAGCGGCACGAGCAGGTTGGAGGTCGTGTCGCCCGATTGGATCGGCACCCGGAAGGGGAGCGCCGCGACGGCCAGCGGCGCGATCCAGGTCGGATGGCGATGCACGACCACCGCGGCTGCCGCGAGCACTCCGATCGCCACCAGCGCCCCGACGACGGCCACGAGCGGATGTCGATGCAGGACGTGCAGCTGCGGCGAGCTCCAGATGTCGGTCAGCAGCAGGATCGGAGCGAGGATGAGCGCTCCGAGCATCGCGCCCGCGCGAACCCGCGGTCCGCGCGCCACCAGCGCCAGCGCGGCCAGCACGGCGACGGCGACAACCCCCGCTTTCGTCGGCGGTCCGGTGGCAACGGCGAACGCGATCACTGCGGCCAATCATCCTCTACCCTCTCCCCACATGCCCTCTGCGAAGCTCGCGGCCGCCATCGGCCTGGCCGCGCTTTCGCTGTCAGCGTGCGGGATCGCGGCCAAGCCTGAAGCCGGAACGCCGACGGCGAAAGCCAAAGATGAGAAGGGGATCGACAATGCGCGGACGCTGCACGCGGTCTGCCTGCGCCAGGCGGGCATCCCCGTGGTGAGCACGCAGACGACCGTCGCCGGCCGGCAGCTGCCGAGCCTCCAGGTCGGGGCCGCGCCGTCGGGGCCGACGATCGCCTTCGAGCCGACGCCCGGCGACGCCCAGGGCGTCCAGATCCAGGGCGAGGCCCAGGGCGCCGAGGTGATCGGCAGCGCGCTGCTGTATCCCAACGCCGCCGACGACGCGCTGCTGACCAAGGTGGAGAACTGCGTCGCCAAGGGAGTGACCGGATAGTGGCGCTGTCCGCGGCCACGGCGCCCGCCGGCGCCTCCGCGCGCACGCGCGACGCGCTGGGAGGGGTGCGTGGATCCGGCGACGGGCTCACGTCGGCGCGGACGTTCTATCTCGGGTTGACCGCCTTCTCGCTGACCGTCGCGGCGCTCTCGCTGCTCGTCCCGTCGACGCCGAGCTATGACCCGTGGTCGTGGATCATCTGGGGGCGGGAGATCGTCCATGGGCAGCTGATCATCACCAGCAGCGGGACGTCGTGGAAGCCGCTGCCGATGCTCTTCACGACCCCGTTCGCGCTGTTCGGCAGCGCCGCGCCCGATCTCTGGCTGATCATCGCGCGCGCCGGCGCGCTCGCCGCGGTGATCATGGTCTTCCGGATCGCCTATCGGCTCACCCGGCGGGTCGGCGGGCTGTTCGGCGAGGCCCCCGACGCCGGGACGCTGAGCGCGATCGCGCCGGCTCTCCTGGCCGGGCTGATCGGCGCCGTCGCGCTCGCCCTGTCGGCGTCAGGGGGGTTCCTGTCGGCCAGCACGCTCGGCTATTCGGAGGGGTTCGCCACCGCGCTGCTGCTGATCGCGATCGAGCGCCACATCGACGGCAAGCCGCGCCAGGCCTTCGTGATGGGCTTCTTCGTCGCGCTGGACCGACCGGAGATCTGGCTGTTCTGGGGTCCGTACGGCCTGTGGCTGTTCTGGAAGGACCCGGCGATGCGCGCGACGATCGCCGCGGCCGCGGTGCTGACGTTGCTGCTGTGGTTCCTGCCCGTCAAGCTCGGCTGCGGATCGTTCGGCTGCAGCGTCTCGCGCGCCGTCCATCCCCGGTCCAACAGCCTGGCCTTCGCCTCCAACCCGTTCGAGGCCGAGCTCTCGCAGGCCGCCTGGCCGACGATCCTGTTGCGGCTCAAGATCGTGGCCGCGCTGCTCGTGCTCGCCGTGGCCGGTCTCTCCTGGCGCACCTATCGGCGCGACGGCCTCACCGGGCTGCGGACGCCGGCGAGCCGGGCGCGGATGCTGGCGGCCCTGCTCGGGATCGGCGGGCTCGCCTGGTTCGTCGTCATCGCGATCATGACCCAGGTCGGGTTCTCGGGCAACAACCGCTATCTCGTGCTCGGCTCGGCGATGGTCGACACCTGCGGCGCGATCGGCTACGGCTGGGCGGCGTACGAGCTCGCCGTCCTGCTCGGGCGGCTGCTGCGCGGCGCCCGCGACCGGGCGGCGACGGTCGCGTCCGGCGCCGCGTCGGGCGCGTTGCGGTGGGGGAGCACCGGACTGCTCGCGCTCGTCTTCCTGATCGGTCCCAACTGGGTGGGCGCCAACTTCATCTCGATCCCCCGTACCCATGGCTCGCTCGTCTACCAGGCGCATCTGCGCACGGGCGTCAGCGCCCTGATCGCGCGCTTCGGGGGAGCGGCGAAGGTCCTGGCCTGCGGCAGCGTGATGACCGAGGGCTTCCAGGTCCCGATGGTGTCCTACGCCCTCGGCGTCCCGGAGACCCGGATCGAGGCGCCGCCGGCGACTCCCTCGGTCGCCGGGCCCCCGCCGAACGTCATCCTGCAGACGCGGGACACGCGCTCGTCGTCGCTGCTGCCGTATCTCAGCTTCTGGCCGGCGGTGACCTATCGCTACGTCGGCACGAGCGGGCCGTTCCACATGTTCACCCACGACTGCCCCGGGACGGCCTCGTGACGGCGCCGGACGCCCGCTGATGGCGACGACGATCCCCGCCCGGCCAGGAGTCGACGTCGGCGGGGAGCCCGGCGCCGCGCTCGGGACGGGTGGCGATCCCGACCGGGGCCTGATCGCCTCGCGCCTACCCGACCGGCTGAAGCGGGTCCCGGGCTGGCTGTGGGTCAGCGCCGGCCTGGTGGTGCTGATGGCGTGGTCGACGTACGAGCGCTCGGGCTACCTCGGCGTGCAGTTCTGGATGGACGAGGGGATCACCACCGGAATCTCGCTGCACCCCCTCGCTCAGATCCCCGGCGTGCTGCGCCATGACGGCAATCCGCCGCTCTATTACATGGCGCTGCACATCTGGATGTCGATCTTCGGCGACACCGAGACCGACACCCACTCGCTGTCACTCGTGTTCGGCGTGCTGACCGTGCCGGTCGGCGGCTGGGCCGGCTGGCAGCTGTTCGGCCGCCGCGCGGGGATCATGGCCGCGCTGCTGTTCGCGCTTGATTCGTGGCTGACCGCGTACGCCCAGGAGACGCGGATGTACGAGCTGATGGCTCTGCTCGGGCTGCTGGCCACCGCCGGTTTCCTGCTCGGCTTCGTCGAGCGCCGGCGGTCGTACCTGATTCTGTTCGCCGGCTCGCTCGCGCTGATGCTCTACACCCACACCTGGGGGACGTTCTTCTTCGCCGGGACGGCGATCTCGCTGCTCCCGACGCTGATCGCCACCGACGATCGCCGCGGCGTGCTGCGTGACGCGATCATGTCGTTCGTCGGCGCCGGCGTTCTGTATCTGCCGTGGGTGCCGAACCTCCTCTATCAGGTGGCCAACACCGCCGCCCCGTGGGACAGGGCCCCCCGCTTCGGCGCCCCCGTGCAGATCTCCCGGGACCTGCTCGGCGGCGACCGGATCACGATGACGCTCGTCCTGCCCGCCGCCATCGGCATCGCCCCGGCCTTCACGCGCGCCCGGCGCCGCTCACGGGACGCGACGATGGCCTGGACGCTGATCGCGATTCCCGTCGTCACCCTCGGACTGGCCTGGGTGGCCTCGCAGATCAATCCCGCGTGGGCGTCGCGCTACTTCGCCCCCGTGCTGCCGTCGATCCTGCTGCTGATCGCCTGGGGCTGCTCACGGGCGCGCGTCCTCGGCCTGCTGGGGATCCTCATCGCGCTCATCTTCTGGATCAACCCCGGGGACTTCACCCCGCAGTACAAGAGCAACATGCGTGAGCTGGCCTCCGAGATCGGTCCTCAGCTGAACCGCGGCGACATCGTGCTCGTCGGCCAGCCCGAGGAGACCCCGCTCGCCTGGTACTACTTCCCCGGCGGCCTCCGGTTCGCCAACACCGCCGGCGGCTTCGTCGCCGATCCGTCATACATGAACTGGGTCCATGCGCTCAAGCGGCTGACCGACACCGATCCGCGCACGACGCTGGCGACGCTCGTCGACAGCCTCGCGCCCGGTCAGCGTCTCGTCTTCGTTCGCTCGCTGACCGAGGGCGCTCAGAACTGGGAGGCGCCGTGGACGCAGATGATCCGCCGCCGCGACGCCCAATGGGGAGCCCAGCTGACCGATGACGTCACCGACGGGACCCTGAAGGTGGTCGCCACCGCGCCCCAGGTCTACCACGAGGCGTGTTGCGTCGCCAACAGCGCCGTGCTCTATCAGAAGGTCTCCTGACATCGCACCCGGCGGCGCGTCACCGCCGCCCGCCGCCCCGCCGCGCCCCCTCCTCATGACCACCACTGCCGCCCCGCCCCGCCGCCCGCTCACCACGCTGCTGGAGCTCCCGCCGATCCGCGAGGTCGGCCCGCCGCGCTGGTTCGAGCGCCTGCCGCGGGCCGCCGGCACCGGCGGCGTGCTGTTCGTGCTGCTCGCCGTCTCGATCTTCCTGCGCACCCGCGTGATCGGCGGCGAGCTGTGGTTCAACGAGGGCATCGCCGTCGGTATGGCGAGCCACAGCCTCAGCGCGCTGCCCGGCATCCTGCGCCAGGGCGGCTCCGCGCCGCTGTACTACGTCCTGCTGCATCTGTGGATGAGCGGCGCCGGCTCCGGCGAGACGTCGGTCCACGCGCTGTCGCTGCTGTTCGGGCTGCTGACCGTGCCGGTCGCCATGTGGGCCGGCTGGACCCTGGACGGCCGCCGCGCCGGATTCTTCGCCGCGACCCTGTTCGCGTTCGCCTCGTTCCTCACCCAGTACGCCGAGGAGGCCCAGCCCTACGAGCTGATGGCGCTGCTCGGGCTGCTCGCCACCGCCGGCTTCGCGCTCGGCTTCGTCCACCGCCGGCGCGCGGGCCTGTGGCTGTTCACGGTCGCGCTCGCGCTGATGCTGTACACGCAGGCCACGGCCGGGCTGTACATCGTCGGCGCCCTTGCCGCCTTCGCCCTCGTCTACCTGACGACGGCCGAGGACGCACGCCGCGGGCTCGTGCGCGACGCGGCGCTCTGCTTCGGCGTCGCGTTCGTCGTCTACCTGCCGTGGCTGCCGACGACGATCCATCAGATCATCCACGCCACCTCGCCGTGGCACTACGGGCCGCTGCTCGGCGGGGTGGTGCCGGGCGATCTGACCGGCGGCTGGCGCGTCGACGCGACGCTGCTGGTGTCGGTCGTCATCGGCGCCGGCCCGCTGGCGGCCCGCGAGCGGTGGCGCACGCCCGAGGCGGTCACGATCTGGGCGCTGTTCGTGCTGCCCGCCGCCGCGGTGCTCGTGGCCCGTGCCGGCACGATCATCACCCCGTCCTGGGCGACTCGCTACGACGCTGCGATGGTCCCGGCGCTGCTGCTGTTCTTCGCCCTGACGGCGGCGCGCGCCCGCGTCGTGGGCGTTGTGACGGTCGTGCTCTCCATCGCCTTCCTCGTCCACGCGGCGTCATTCGCGCCGTCCTACAAGAGCGACATGAAGGACGTCGCCGGCGAGCTCGGCCCGCAGCTGACGGCCGGCGACGAGGTCGTCGTCGGCCAGCCCGAGCAGACCCCGCTGGCCTGGTACTACCTGCCGGCCGGACTGCGGTGGGCAGACACGATCGGGCCCGTCTCCGATCCCTCGACGATGGACTGGACCGATGCCGATGCGCGCCTGCGGGATGCCGCCCCGCAGGCGACGCTGGGGCCGCTGGTTGCTAGTCTCAAGCCGGGCCAGCGGCTGCTCTACGTGCGTCCTTTGACCGAAGGTGAGAAGAACTGGTCTGAGCCGTGGGCGCAACTGGTGCGCAGGAGATCGGCCCAATGGGGTCAGATCCTGACCGAGGACGTCGCCGACGGCACGCTGCGGGTGGTCGCGACCGCGCCCCACAACTATCGCGGCTCGTGCTGCATCGCCGACAGCGCAGTGCTCTATCAGAAGACTTCCTAGGAACACCGAGACGATGACCGAGACCAATTCCACTCCGCCCGCCGCCCGCGGCGACGAGATCACCCCCGAGCATCCGGTGCTCGTCCTCGGCGCCGGCCCGGCGGGATTGACCGCCGGCTATCTGCTGGCCAAGGCCGGAAAGCCGGTGATCGTGCTGGAGTCCAGCGGTCAGGTCGGCGGGATCGCCCGCACCCAGGTGCGTGACGGCTATCGGTTCGATCTCGGCGGGCATCGCTTCTTCACCAAGGTGGCCGAGGTCGACGCGCTCTGGCACGAGATCATGAAGGAGGAGTTCCTCAAGCGCCCGCGCAAGAGCCGGATCTACTGGAACGACAAGTTCCTGGAGTATCCGCTGCAGGGCATGGACGTGATCCGCAAGCTCGGCCCGGTCGAGCTGACGCGCTGCCTGATCTCCTATGCCTGGGCGGCGGTCAAGCCCAAGGGGCGGGAGGAGTCGTTCGAGGACTGGGTCTCCAATCGCTTCGGCAAGCGGCTGTATCAGCACTTCTTCAAGACCTACACCGAGAAGCTGTGGGGCGTCTCGGCGACCGAGATCCGGGCCGAGTGGGCGGCTCAGCGGATCAAGGGCCTGTCGTTCTTCTCGGCGGCGAAGTCGGCGTTCTTCGGCAACGAGGGCAACAAGATCAAGTCGCTGATCTCGGAGTTCAACTATCCCCGCTTCGGCCCCGGGCAGATGTGGGAGCAGATGACCGACGACATCCACGCCCACGGCGGCGAGGTGCGGCTCAACGCGCCGGTCACGCGGCTGCGGATCGCCGACGGGCGGGTCACCGAGGTGGTGGCCGGCGGTGAGACGCTGCGCCCCTCGCACGTCATCTCGTCGCTGCCGCTGCGCACGACGGTCGGGATCAGCGAGCCGCAGGCGCCGCTGGCGGTGCGCGACGCAGCTCAGGGCCTGCGCTATCGCGAGTTCCTGACCGTGCTGCTCGTGATCGACGGTGAGGATCCGTTCGACGACAACTGGATCTACATCCATCAGCCCGGCGTGCGCGTGCTGCGCATCCAGAACTTCAAGTCGTGGAGCCCGTGGATGGTCCCGGAGGGCGCCAACTCGGCCTCGATCGGCATGGAGTACTTCTGCTTCGAGGGCGACGACCTCTGGAACATGGCCGACGAGGACCTCGTGAAGATGGCCGGCCAGGAGATCGAGAAGCTGCATCTCGGCCGCGCCGACCGCGTCAAGTTCGGCTTTGTCGAGCGTGTCCACAAGGCGTATCCGATCTATGACGAGCTCTACGGCGAGCGGGTGGCGACGATCCGCTCCTGGCTGGAGACGATCGACAACCTGATCCAGGTCGGGCGCAACGGCCTGCACCGCTACAACAACTCCGATCACTCGATGCTGACCGCGATGCGCGCGGTCGACAACATCCTCCTCGGGACCCATCACGACATCTGGGCGGTCAACGTCGAGAGCGTCTACCACGAGGAGCATCAGGAGAACGAGGAGCCGTATCGCAATCCGCCGAACACCCCGGCCATGCAGCAGCCGCTCGCCTCGGAGCGGTGAGGCTTCGGCTGTGTCCAGCTCGAAGCGGCGCACCGGCGGGCGGGCGCTCAGCGGTCTGCTGATCCTGGTGCTGACGCTGGCGGCGCCCGCGCCGGCGCTCGCCGCCAAGACGTCGTCGAAGAGCGCGAAGACGGCGACCGTGTCGGCGTCGACGAGCGCCACGGCGCCGGTCGTCGCACCGAGCAGCCTGACCGGCGTCAACCCGCTCGCTCCGGTCCCGACGACCACGACCACGACCCCGACCATCGTCAACACGACGACCGCCGGCGCGGGCTCGAGCACGCTGAGCAGCTCGAGCGCGATCGGCATCGCCGCCGGCGCGGTCATCGTCCTCGGCGGGATCTCGTTCTTCATCTGGCGCGACGCTCGCCGGCGGGCTCCGACCACCGCCGGCGGACCGAAGGTCGACGGCAAGGCGCGACCCGGGTCCAAGGCGCCGCCCAAGGCGCGCAAGCTCAGCGCGGCCGAGCGCCGCCGGCGCAAACGCGGGCGAGCCCCGCGCTGACCACGGTGCCGGCCCCGAGCGTGCCGGGGCGGGTCGCCGGCGGTCACTCCGAGGCCGCATCGGCGTCAACGATCCTTCGCAGCCCGCGCTTGGCGCGCAGCAGCTGGCGCTCGACGGTACGCGCCGACTCGCCGCTGACCGCCGCGATCTCGGCATAGCTCAGCCCGAGGCCCTGGAGCCAGACGAGCCGCTGCTGGCGCTCGGGCAGCTCGCCGATCGCGGCCAGGCGATCGCGGTGGGCGACGAGATCGTCGATCGCCGTGGGGGTGACGAACGGCGGCCGCTCCCCCTCGGATTCGATCACGCTCTCGAGCGAGACGTCTCGGCTCTGGGCGCGCAGCAGCTTGACCGCCTCGTGCGTCGCGGTCGTCACCAGCCATGCCTGGGCGCCGTGCCGGCGCACCCGCCGGCGATGGTGCAGCAGCCGGCTCCACGCGAACTGGCAGGCGTCCTCGATCACCGGCTCCGGCGCGTGCACGCCGCGGCGCACGAGATGACGCACCCGCTCCGCGCGTGCCGCGTACAGCTCGGCCACCGCCGAGATATCGGCGAGCACCGCCTCGCTCTCCGCCACCGCTCTCATTCCGTCTCCTTTCCCATTTGAGTCTAACTGAGACTGTTTATTTACATTCGACCCTAGCGGATCCCCTCGTTGATGTCTAGAGTCAAAGCAGTTCATTTGGCTCAATTAGACTCAAGGAGAATCAAGAGCGTGGGGAATCGAGCGCTGGCCGCCGTGTCGGCCACACCCAACCTGCGGGCGCTGCCCGGCAGCAACGTCCTGCAACAGCTCGTCGACGGCGCCCAGGCCTGGTCGCTGGTCATCGCCCTGCTCGGGGCGTTCATCGGGACGGCGCTGTGGGCCGTCTCCGCCCACAGCCACAACCATCACTATGCGGCCCGCGGGCGCATGGCCGCACTCGTCTCCGGCGCCTCCGCGCTGATCGTCGGCGCCGCGCCGGGACTGGTCAACTTCTTCGCGCATCTCGGGACGACGGCGCGATGAGCGCCGTCGGCCGTCCCATCGCCCTCGCGCTCGTCTGCGCGACCTTGATCCTCGCTGCCGCGCCCACCGAGGCGCAGGCGAGCATCGCCGGAACCCTCTGCACCCTGACCGGCCTGGTCAGCACCGTGGCGGGCCGCGTGTGCACGGTGGCGTCGAAGGCCGGCCGCGTCATCGGCGTCGTCAAGAAGCTGACCGGCGGCCATCTCGACGGCCCGCTCGGCGCCCTCGGAGATCTCGGGGGCGGCGGAGGCTCGACCGTGGTCAAGACGGTCGCCAAGGTCGCCGTCCTGGCCGCGGTCGCCGCGACCGCCGTGGCCGGGGCGCGCTACGTGCTCGGCGAGACCGCCAAGGTCATCGGCGCCACCACCCGCCCGGACCTCTCCAGCACCTGGTTCTCGGCCTCCTACTGGCGGATGACGGCGGTCTCGGCGCTGCTGACGCTGCCGTTCCTGTTCGCGGCCGCGATCCAGGCCATCGCGCGCTCCGATCTCGCGCTGCTGCTGCGCGCGGCGTTCGGCTATCTGCCGCTGGCGATGCTCGCGATGGCCGTCACGGCGCCGGTGACGATGCTGCTGCTGGCCGGCTCGGACGAGCTGTCGGCGATCGTCGCCTCGGCATCCGGACAGGACGGCAGCCAGTTCCTCGGCCATGCGGGGGCGCTGCTCGGCGTGTCGAGCGTCCTGTCAGGCTCGCTGTTCCTCGCGTTCTTCGTCGCGCTGCTGACGACGGCGGCGACGATCACATTGTGGGTCGAGCTGCTCGTGCGGGACGCCGCCGTCTACGTGATCGTGCTGATGCTGCCGCTCATCTTCGCGGCGATGGTCTGGCCCGCCCGCCGGATCTGGGCGACCCGCACCGTCGAGCTGCTGATCGCGCTGATCCTCTCCAAGTTCGTGATCGTCGCGGTGCTCGCGCTCGGTGGCGCCGCGCTCGGACACACCCTCGTGCCGGGACTGGCTGCCTCGCTGGCCGGGGTGACGCTCGTGCTGCTCGCCGCGTTCTCGCCGTGGGCGCTGATGCGGCTGCTGCCCCTTCACGAGGTGGCGAGCGCCGTCGGAGGACTGCGCCCGCAGGGCACGTCGGCGCTGACCGTCGGTGCGCAACGGGGCTGGGGAGCGACCGACGAGGCCGAGCGGCTGGCCGCCGAGCTGCCTGACCGGATGCGCGCGCGGACCGACGGCGATCCGGACCCCGGTGCCGGCTCCGAGCTCGACGCCGGACCAGAGCCGCCGCCGGCGCTCGACGCCGGACCCGGGTCGCCGCCTCCGGGCTCGCCGCCATCCCCGGGCTCGCCGCCATCCCCGGGCCCGCCGTCGTCGTCCGGAGCGCCGTCGTCGTCCGGAGCGCCGTCGTCCCCGGAGGCGTGGGAGGCGCCGGCGTCCCCCGGTTCGGCGGCCACGGCGCCATCGGCGACGCCGGCCGGTCCGGCCGCGTTCGATGGGGCGCCGGCCCCGGCCCCGGCCCCGGCGCCGGCGGCCGCGCCCGCCCGCGCCCGGCAGCGCCGCCCGGGCATGCCGGCCGCATTCCAGGCCCCGGACCTCCAGGCGCCGACGCTCGTGCTCGGCCCCGAGGGATTCACGGGTGACGGGCCGCTGTGGGACGTCGGCCCGGGCGACCCGGGCGATTCGGTTGGCCCGGGCGACCCGGGCGACCCGGGCGATTCGGTTGGCCCGGGCGGCCCGTCCGGACCCGACGAGCCGGACGCGGGCCTCGCTGCCGACGACCCCCGGCCACCGGCCCAGGAGCCGGAGGGGGGCCGGCTGTGAGCGAGACCCGTCAGACGTATTCGTTCGGCCCGCTCGAGCGCCGCGGCATCCTCGGGCCGCTGCGGGCGTCGCAGGCCGGCGTACTGGTGGCCGCCGTGCTGTCGGCGATCGTGCTGCTCGATGGTGCCCCGTCATCGTCGGCCGCGCTCGCGGCGATCGTCGTCATCTCATCCGCGGCCGCCGCGGCGTTCGCTCCGCTCGGCGGGCGCACGCTGCTGGACTGGGTGCCGCTCGCCGCCGGCTTCTCATGGCGCCGGGCGAGCGGCCGGCGCCTCTATCGCTCGCCGGCGGCGACCGCGGGGATGCGCGCCGCGCGGCGGGGCGCCGTGGGGGCGCAGGATCCGGACGCCGCGCCGCCGGATGCGCTCCGGGGGGTGCGCATCATCTCGGCGTCCTATCGCGACCGCCCGATCGGGGCCCTGTCGGAGCGCGCGGGCCGGCGGCTGACCGCGGTCCTGGCCTGCCGGGTCGGGGCGTTCTCGTTGCTGGACGCCGAGGCTCAGGAGCGCCGGCTCGCGCGGTGGGGGCTCGTGCTGTCCAGCGCCGGCGGCTCGCCGATCCGGCGGCTGCAGTGGATCGAGCGCACCGCGCCCGCTCAGGGCGATGAGCTCGCCCGCTGGCTGCACGCCGAGCACGATCCGGCGGTGCCGTTGCGCGGCACGCCGATGATCGAGTCCTATCTGGAGCTGATCTCGTCGAGTGCGCGCGTCACCCAGGACCACGAGATCCTGCTGGCGATCCAGGTCGACGCCCGGGGCGTGCGCGAGCGCGGCGCCGACGCGGTGACCCGAGCGCTCGTGGAGCAGACCGAGCGGATCGCCCAGGGCCTGGAGTCGGCGGAGGTGACCGTCCTCGGCGCGCTGAGCCCGGGGCAGCTCGGGCGAGCGCTGCGGACCGCGTTCGACCCCTATGCCCGCGCCGAGCTCGCCGCCCTGGAGGCGGCCGACGCCGGCCGCGACGGCGTGGGCGAGGTCAACGCGTGGCCGCTCGGGGCGCGCGAGGCGTGGGACCACTATCGCTCCGACGGCGCCCTGCACGCCACCTACTGGATCGGCGCGTGGCCGCGGGTCGACGTCTCGGCGATGTTCATGGACTCGCTGCTCGGCGGCTCGGGCGCGGTGCGCACGGTGGCGGTGAGCTTCCAGTCGCTGGCCCCGGAGCGCTCCACCCGCGAGGTCGAGGCCGCCGTCACGCGTGACCGCGCCGATCGGGAGCTGCGCGCCCGCTTCGGCCAGTCAGAGACCGCCCGCCAGCGCCAGACCGCCGACGCCACGATGCGCCGGGAGGCCGAGCTGGCCGCCGGGCACGCCGAGGTCCGTCTCAGCGGCTTCATCACGGTGTCGGGCCGGGACCGCGACGACCTGCGCCGCGCCAGCACCGAGGTGCTGGAGCACGCGGCGCGCGCCCGGCTGCAGCTGCACCGGCTCTACGGCCAGCAGGCCGACGCGTTCACGTTCACGCTGCCGCTGTGCCGGGGGCTGAGATGAGCGTGCGCGGCGCCGAACGCCCCGGTCATCGCTGTACGACCCGCCATGCCCAGGCGATCTACCCGTTCGTCAACGCCGGCGGCCTCGGCGGCCGGGGCGTGTTCATCGGTCGTGACTCCGGCGGCGGCGCCTTCTGCTACGACCCGTGGGTCCTGTACGGCGAGGGCGCGCTCGACGATCCCAACGCGATCGTGCTCGGCAAGCTCGGCCAGGGCAAGAGCGCGCTCGTCAAGACGCTGCTGTGGCGGATGCTGCTGTTCGGCCGCCGCGCCTTCGTGCTCGACGTCAAGCGCGAGTACGGGCCGCTGTGCGAGGCGGTCGGCGTCCAGCCGGTGTCGCTCGTGCCCGGCGGCGGCGTGCGCCTGAACCCGCTCGCCTCCCGCCCCGAGGAGCACGCCCAGCTCGAGCTCCTGCGCGCGGTCACCGTGACCGCGCTCGGTGGACCGCTGACCCAGCTCGAGGCCGGGGCGCTGCGCGAGGCGCTGCGTGTCGTGCGCGCCCGCGGCGGGCTCGGCGAGCCGACGTTGCCCGAGATCGCCACCGTGCTGTTCGATCCGGTGGCCGAGATGGCCGAGCGCCTGCAGACGACGCCGGAGGGGCTGGCCGGCGATGCGCGGCGCGCGGCGCTCGCCCTCCAGGACCTGTGCGAGGGGCCGCTGCGCGGGATGTTCGACGGCCCGACGACGCCCGGGCTCGACCTCGACGCCAAGCTGCTCGTGCTCGATCTCCACGCCGTCCGCGACTCGCCGGCGGTCGGGATCCTGATGGCCTGCGCCACCGCGTGGATCAGCGCCCTGCTGGCCCGCACCGCCGAGCGGCCGGGCCGCGAACGGCTGATCAACGTCGCCGACGAGTCGTGGAAGATCGTCCAGCACACCGGTCTCGGCGAGTGGTTCCAATCGAACTTCAAGCTCGCCCGCCAGTTCGGCGTCATGAACCTCGTCGTCCTGCACAAGCTCGCCGATCTCCAGGGCGCGGGCGATGCCGGCTCGCGGGCGGCGCGGATCGCCGAGGGGCTGATCGCCGACGCGTCGACGCGGATCGTCTATCACCAGGACGAGAGCCAGGTGGAGCTGACCCGCACGCTGCTCGGGCTCTCGCGCAGCGAGGCGCGGCTGATCTCGATGCTGTCGGCCGGGCAGGCGCTGTGGCGCGTCGGGTCACGCTCGTTCGTCGTCGCCCATCATCGCTCGCGCCTGGAGGCCCGGCTGACGAACACCGATGCGGGGATGGATGCGACGGCGGTGGGGAGCCGGCGGCGATGAGCGATCAGCGGGCTTCCCGGACCGGCGACACCGCGCTGCTGGCGGTCATCGCCCTGGCGTTGACCGTCGCCCTCGGCGTCTGGCTGTGGGGCGGGGTCGCGGGCGCGGTGTTCGGGGCCGGCTGGCCGCACCTCTCGTCGGCTCAGCTGCCGTCGGTGATCGCGCGCCTGCCGGCCCGACTGAGCGACCCGGCGCTGGCCTGGCCGGCGACGACCTCGGCGCGCGGGCGCCTGCCGGGGGCGGGCGGCTTCTATCTCGCGCTGGCGCTGCTGTCGGCACTCGCCGCGGCGGTGCTGTTTGCCGCCGCCCGGGCCGGGCTGCTGTCGGGCCGGCGCCGGACGCCCGGCGCCCGCTGGGCGGGATGGAGCGAGCTGTCGCCGCTGCACGCCCACGCGCGCAGCGGCCGCCTGGCGCTCGGCCGCCACCACGGCCGGCTGCTGTACGCCGAGCAGCGTCACGCCCTCGTCGCCTTCGGGCCGCCACAGTCGGGCAAGTCGGCGGGCCTTGCCGTGCCGGCGCTGCTGGAGTGGGACGGTCCGGCGGTCGCGTCGTCGATCAAGACCGACCTCCTGGCCGCCACCGACGCCCGCCGGCGGGCGCTCGGCCGGGTGTTCGTGTTCGATCCGTTCGAGCTCTCGGGCGCCACCGCCGACGGCTGGTCGCCGCTGCGCGGCGCGGCGACGTGGGACGGGGCGCTCGAGACGGCGTGGCGGTTGGCGGCGGCCGGCGAGGTCGATCAGCGCGGCGTGGAGGGCGGCGACTTCTGGGCGATCGCCGCCGAGCAGCGCCTGGCGCCGCTGCTGTTCGCGGCGGCGCGGACCGGGGCGGGGATGGACGCGGTCGTCCGCTGGGCCTACGGCCAGGGCTCTCGCGAGCTCTACGAGGCGATCTCCGAGCTGACCGGGAACGCGCGCGACGAGCGCGAGCTGGAGGGGGCGCATGCCGCCTATGACGCGGTCCGGGCGTTCGAGGCCCAGGCCGACCGGACGCGCTCCTCGATCGAGGCGACGGCCCAGGGGCTGTTGCGCGCCTACCGCTTCGCCCGCGTCGTGCGCTCGGCGCGGTCCTGCGAGATCACCCCGGACGGGCTGCTCGACGAGCGCGCCACCGTGTACCTGATCGGCGACGCCAAGGCGTCCAAGCTCCTGCGCCCGATCTTCCTCGCGCTGCTGTCGGAGATCGTCGACCGCGCGTACGAACGGGCGACGCTCGCCGGAGGCCGGCTGGGGCTGCCGCTGCTGCTGTGCCTGGACGAGGCCGGCAACGTCGCGCCGCTGCCCAACCTCGCCGAGGTCGCCTCGACCGCCCCCAGCCACAACATCCAGCTCGTCTCGATCTTCCACGACCTCGCCCAGGCCCGCAGCCGCTACGGCCGCCAGGCCGAGACGGTCGTCAACAGCCACCGCGCGCGCATGCTCCTCCCCGGGGTCGCCGACCTCGACACGCTACGCTATTTCTCGGGCCTCGCCGGCGAGGAGGAGGCGCCCGAGACGACCCGCACGACCGGGGCCCAGGGGGCCAGCGTCGCGCGCGGGATCCGGCGGCGCCCGCTGATCGCGCCCGAGGCGCTGCGCCAGCTGGAGCCGGGCCAGGCGCTGCTGCTCTACGGCCGGATCCCGCCGGTGCGCGTCCGCCTGCGGATGTGGTTCTCCGATCGCCGCCTGCGGCGGCTGGCGGCGCCATGAGCTGGCTTGATCCCGAGGATTGGAGCGACGATCCGCTCGACGGCACGGGCTGGTCCGGCGACGAGGGCGCCGCGCGCTGGCCGCTGACCTGGCGCGGCCTGCTCCCCCGGGAGCGCTGGCTGTGGTGGGAGCACCTGTGGACCGACGTCTGCTCGCTGCGCGACCGCTATCGGCTCGCCGTTCGCTCGGGCTGGTGGGAGGATGAGCTCCAGGTTGAGTCGCTGGCCGCGCTCGCCGCCTGGGTCGCGCGCTTTGACTCGGGCGAATGGGACGATCCGCCGGGCAAGCTCTCGCTGCTCTTCGATCTCGAGCGCGTGGCCGCCGTGCTGCGCGACGGCGCCGATCCGTTTCACCCCGACCGCGACCGCCTCGGGTTCGCCCGCCATCTCATCGACCTCGGCTGCCAGCCGCCCCCGGGACGGACGTAGCATCGACCGGCACAATGGCGCGATGGCGTCGACGCTCGGGGCGACGGCCACGCTCGACGAGCTGGCCGGCCCGGACCCCCATCCGCTGCTGGCGCGGCTGCGCGCGGAAGAGCCGGTGTCGTGGCTGCCCTGCCTGCGCGGCTGGCTCGTCACCGGTCACGGCCTCGCGCTGGAGGCGATGCGCGACGACCGGCGCTTCACCGTCGACGATCCGCGCTTCTCGACCGCGCAGGTCATCGGCCCGAGCATGCTCAGCCTCGACGGCGCCGATCACGCCCGCCATCGCGCACCCTTCGTGCCCCCGTTCCGGGCGGCGGAGGTCAGCGGCCGCTTCGCTGACGCCGCGGCCGACCGGGCCGCGCGGCTGATCGACGCGCTCGCGCCCGCGGGCGCCGGCGAGCTGAGGAGGGGGTTCGCCGGCCCGATGGCGGCGGCGATCGTCGCCCGGGCGCTCGGCCTGCGCGAGCACGAGGTCCCCGACGTGCTCGGCTGGTATGACGAGATCGTCAGCTCGGTGACGGCGATCTCCGCCGGGTCCGGCGCCACCGCCGCCGGCGAGGCCGCTCACGCCGCGCTGCGCGCGCGGCTGCTGGCCGTGATCGACGCCGGCGACTCCGCGTCGCTGCTCGCGGCCGCGGCGGCCGACGAGGCGAGCGAGCTGTCGCCCTCGGACGTGGCGGCCAACGCGGCCGTGCTCCTGTTCGGCGGGATCGAGACGACCGAGGGGATGATCGCCAACGCGCTGCTGGCCCTGCTGGCCCGCCCCGGCCTGGCCGGTCAGGTCCGCGACGGTCAGATCGCGCTCGACGCGGTCATCGACGAGTCGCTGCGCTGCGAGCCGGCCGCGGCGGTCATCGACCGCTACGCCACCGAGGACGTGATCCTCGGCGGGGCCGCGATCGCCCGCGGGGATCTCGTCCGGATCTCGATCACCGCCGCCAACCGCGATCCCGCGGTGTTCGCCGATCCCGACGCCTTCGATCCGGCGCGCCCGCGGCTGCGCCGGCATCTCGCCTTCGCCCACGGTCCGCACGTCTGCGTCGGCGTGCACCTGGCGCGGCTGGAGGCCCGCGCGGCGATCGGAGCGCTACTGGACCGGCTCCCGGTCCTGCGCGCCGATCCGGGCCGGCCGGCGGCGGTCACCGGGCTCGTCTTCCGCAAGCCCGATCGCCTCGACGCGCTCTGGACGGCGAGTGCTACATGCGCTCGACCATGACCGAGGTCGCCTTGACGGTGGCCGTCGCCTCAACGCCCGGCGCGAGCCCCAGCTCCTCCACCGAGTCCCGCGTCACCGCCGCGGTGATCAGGAACGGCCCGGCCTCGATCTCGACGAGCGCCATCACGCCGTCGACCTCGACCGAGCGCACGATGCCGGTCATCCGATTGCGGGCCGACAGGCGCCCGCCGGTGACGTGGCGCTGACGCCGGCGGCGGCTGAGGCGGCGGACCTCCTCGGTCGACACCATCCGGCGATTGCGCTCGTCCCGGAAGGTCGTCAGCTTGCCGGCGCGGTCCCAGCGGCGCAGCGTGTCGGGGCTGACGCCGATCGCGCTCGCCGCCTCCCCGAGGGTCATGGCGGTCTCCACGTGAGGAAACATCGCATACCCGGCCCGTGAACGCCATCGCCCCGTGCGGCCCGCCGGCGCCGTCGCCCCGGCAGAATGCGAACAAACACCCAAGGAGAGCATCGTGAAGATCAGCGCGCGCAATCAGCTGCCGGGCACCGTGTCGGAGATCCGCCACGGCGAGGCGATCGCCAACGTCGTGCTCGACGTCGGCGGCCATCGCGTCGTCGCCTCGATCACCGTCGAGGCGGTCAGGGACCTGGGTATCGAGGTCGGGAGCGCGGTGACCGCCGTCGTCAAGGCCTCCGATGTCATGATCGCCGTCGACTGATGCCGCACCGCCTGAGCTCGCATCCAGCAACGACCGAGGGAGCGCCGCCGTGCCGCTGACCGCTCGTCACCAGGACCGCAAGCACAACCGCCCGATGACGCTGCCGGTGGCGCAGTCGACCGACGCCGAGGTGCCGATCGACCGGCTGTCGATGATCGGCACCGGCGTCGAGGACGCCTACGAGATCATCAAGGCCGAGCTGCTGCTCGACGGCCAGTCGCGCCTCAACCTCGCCACCTTCGTCAGCACGTGGATGCCGACGCTGGGCGCCAAGCTGATGGCGGAGACCGCCGACAAGAACATGATCGACAAGGACGAGTATCCGCAGACCGCGGAGCTCGAGGCGCGGTGCGTCAACATCCTCGCCGACCTGTGGGGATCGCCCGAGCACGAGTCGGCGACCGGCTGCTCGACGACGGGCTCCAGCGAGGCGGCGATGCTCGCCGGGATGGCGCTGAAGTGGCGCTGGCGGGATCGGATGACGAAGGCCGGCAGGCCGACCGGCACCCCCAACCTCGTGATGGGCGCCAACGTCCAGGTGTGCTGGGAGAAGTTCTGTCGCTACTGGGAGGTCGAGCCGCGCCTGGTGCCGATGGAGGGCGACACCTTCCATCTGACCGCCGAGCGCGCCGTCGCGCGCTGCGACGAGAACACGATCGGGGTCGTCGCGATCCTCGGCTCCACCTTCGACGGCAGCTACGAGCCGGTCAAGGAGATCGCCGACGCCCTGGACACGCTCGAGTCAGAGCGCGGGATCCACGTGCCGATGCACGTCGACGCCGCCTCCGGCGGGTTCGTCGCGCCGTTCCTGGACCCCGATCTGGAGTGGGACTTCCGCGTGCCCCGGGTGCAGTCGATCAACGCGTCGGGCCACAAGTACGGCCTCGTCTACCCGGGCGTGGGCTGGGCGATCTGGCGAGATCACACCGCCCTCCCGCGTGATCTCGTGTTCGACGTCAACTATCTCGGCGGCAACATGCCGACCTTCTCGCTGAACTTCTCGCGCCCCGGCAGCGAGGTCGTCGCCCAGTACTTCATGTTCATGGCGCTCGGGCACAGCGGCTACACCGCGATGATGCGCAATCTGCGCGCGATCGCCACGCACATCTCCCGGGGCGTGGCCGAGATCGGTCCCTACAACCTCATCTCGGAGGGCAACGAGCTGCCGGTGTTCGCCTTCGCGTTGGATCCGAGCGTCACGAACTTCTCCGTCTTCGACGTCTCGGACCGCCTGCGTGAGCGCGGTTGGCTGGTGCCCGCCTACACGTTCCCCGAGAACCGCCAGGATCTCAACGTCCTGCGCGTCGTCGTGCGGGCCGGGATGCACCTCGAGATGGGCGACCTGCTGCTCGACGCCGTGCGCGAGAAGACGAAGCTGCTCCAGTCACTCTCGTATCCGCTGCCCGCGCCGGACCTCGACAAGGCACGGGCCTTCGCCCACTGAGAGCGCTCATTCAGATCACCTCGGCGAGCTCGCGGCCGGCGGCCTCGAGCTCGGCGAGCGTCGTCGCCTCCAGCACGTGCTCGAGGTCGAGCACGCGGGCGCCCATGGCGTCGAGCTCGCGGCGGCCGACGACGGCGTGACACGGCACCCCGGCCTGGCGGGCGCGGGTGGCGACCTCTGACACCGCCTTGCCGACGAGGCTCTGCTGATCAAGCCGCCCCTCGCCGGTGACGACCGCCCGCCCGGCCCGCATCCGGGCGTCGAAGCCGACGGCGTCGAGCACGAACGCCGCGCCGGGCACGAGCTCGGCGCCGAGCGCCGCCCACAGTCCGCCGGAGAGCCCGCCGGCCGCCCCGGTCAGCTCAAGCCCGCGGGGGTCACGCGGCCAGCGGCGCGCCATCCGCCCGAGGCGGGCGGTCAGCGCGCGGACGTCGTCTGGACCCGCGCCCTTCTGCGGGCCGAACACCCGTGCCGCGTCCTGAAACGGTGTCCGCACGTCGCACAGCACGACGAGCCGCGCGCCCCGCAGGCCGCCGCCGCGCTCGATCGCCCGGATCGCGCCCGCGCCGCCGTCGGTCGTCGCGCTGCCCCCCACCCCGAGCCACACGCTCGTCGCGCCGGCGTCCAGGGCGGCCAGGATGAGCTCTCCGGTCCCCGCCGTGGACGCGGCGACGGCGTCGCGCTCGGCCTCGGCGACGAGGCCCAGCCCGCTCGCCGCGGCCGTCTCGACGAAGGCCCGCTCGCCGTGCAGCGCGAACCGCGCCACGATCCGGCGCCCGAGCGGATCGGTGACCGGCGCCTCGCGCATGACCGCTCCGAACGCCGTGGCCAGCGCCGCCATCGTGCCCTCGCCCCCGTCGGCGATCGGGCAGCGGTCGACCGGATGGCCCGCGGCGCTCAGACCCCGCCCGATCGCGTCCGCCACCTCGGCGGCGGTGAACGTCCCCTTGAACGAATCAGGGGCCACGAGCACGGTTCGGCGCACGCCGGGGATGGGGCTCACGGCGGGCAGTATCCGTCATCCTGTGGGCGATGGCCGACTACGAGCTGATCGAGGCCGCCGGCCGGGAGGTGCGGATCTCCAATCCCGGCAAGATCTTCTTTCCCGAACGCGGGATCACCAAGCTCGACCTGATCAGCTACTACCTGACGCTCGCCGACGCCGCCCTCAATCATCTCCGTGACCGGCCGACATCGCTCAAGCGCTTCGTCGACGGTGCCGCCGGCAAGCCGTTCTTCCAGAAGCGGATTCCCGACTCCGCGCCGGACTGGCTCCAGACGGCGACGGTCACCTTTCCGAGCGGCCGCACCGCCCGGGAGCTGACGGTCAACGACGCCGCGCACCTCGTCTGGGGCGTCAACCTTGGGGTGATCGACTGGAATCCGTGGCAGGCCCGGGCCGCCGACCTCGACCATCCCGACGAGCTGCGCGTCGACCTCGATCCGACCCCCGAGGCGAGCTGGGCCGACGTGCGCCGGGTGGCGCTCGTCGCGGGTGAGGTGCTGACCGACCACGGCCTGACCGGCTATCCCAAGACGAGCGGCTCACGCGGGATCCACATCAACGTCCGCGTTGTGCCGGAGCACGATTTCATCGCGGTGCGGCGCGCCGCCCTGGCCCTGGCGCGGGAGATCGAGCGCCGCGCGCCGGAGCTGGCGACGAGCAAGTGGTGGAAGGAGGAGCGTCACGGGGTGTTCGTCGACTACAACCAGAACGCCCGGGACCGGACGGTCGCCTCGGCCTACAGCGTGCGCCCCACCCCCGACGCGCGCGTGTCGACGCCGCTGCGCTGGGACGAGGTCGCCGACGTCGAGCCCGCCGAGCTGCGCCTGGACACGGTGCCCGAGCTCGTCGCCCGCCGCGGCGACCCGAGCGCCGACATCGACGATCACGCCGGCTCGCTGTCCGCGCTGCTGGAGCTGTCGGCCCGCGACGAGGCCAACGGGCTAGGCGACGCCCCCTGGCCCCCGCACTTCCGCAAGCAGGCCGGCGAGCCCAAGCGCGTGCAGCCCAGCCGGGCGCGCCCGCCAGACCGCACCGCCGAGCCCTAGGCCCTCGAGCCGGTCAGCTCTGCATCTGCTCCAGCCGGCACTCGGCCGGGGCCTTATCCTCGCGCCAGCGCAGGATCTTCGTGCCGTGGCGGATACGGCCGCCGCTGGCGTGGTCGAAGGTGACCTCGACGACGAGCTCGGGGCGCAGCGAGATCCACTCCAGGTCCCGCTCGCTCTGCCAGCGGCTCGGATCGCCGTGGCCGCGCTCGCCGGTCTCATACGGGGCGAGCCGGTCGACGAGCGCGCGCTTCTCGGCCGCGCGCAGGCCCGACGAGTGCCCGACGACGTGCAGCGCGCCGGCGCCGTCGTACAGGCCGAGGATGAGCGAGCCGACCGTGCCGGGCTCCTTGCCCGGCCGGTAGCCGGCGACGACGGCGTCGATCGTCCGCACGCGCTTGACCTTGACCATGCCCTTGCGCTCGCCCGGGCGATACGGCGCGCGCCGGTCCTTGGCCACCACTCCCTCGCCGTCGGCCAGCCACGGCGCCGTGCCATCGGGATCGTCGGTCAGCGGTGTCAGCTCCAGCCCGGGGGCGAGCTCCGCCGCCACCGCCTCCAGAGCCGCCCGGCGCTCGGCGAAGGTCAGCGCCAGCAGCGGCTCGTCCTCGCGGGCCAGCAGATCGAAGGCGATGAAGTGCGCCGGGGTCTCGCGCGACAGCATCTCGATCCGGGACGCCGCCGGATGGATCCGCTGCTGCAGCGCGCCGAAGTCCTGCTGGCCGTCGGCGGCGTCGATCACGATCTCCCCGTCGAGGACGTAGCGGCCGGGGGCGAAGGCCAGCTCCGGGAAGTAGCGGCCGAGCGGCTTGGCGCCGCGCGACTGGATGACGACCTCGTCGCCGTCGACGAACACGATCGCCCGGAAGCCGTCGAACTTCGGCTCATACGCCCACTCCTCGCCGAGCGGGAGCTCCTTGCCCGAGCGGGCGAGCTGGGGTTCGATCGGCGGCTCCAGGGGGAGGGTCACGCTCGTGCGATGGTATCCGCCGGGACCCCCGCGGACTCCGCCGGCGCGCGCGGACGGCTGTACTAGGATCGGGGCATGGCCGCGGAACAGGCGACGGTTGCCGAAGAGGAATATCTGGAGCGGCTGTTCTGGCTGTATGAGGCCGAGCTGCCCATGACCGGCGCCAATCTCGCCCGCGCCATGCAGCTCTCGGCGCCGACCGTGCACGAGATGCTCGGCCGCTTGGAGCGAGACGGCTACATCGCGCGTGAGCGCGGCCGCGCGATCGACTTCACGCCGTCCGGGCGCGAGCACGCCGAGCTGCTCGTGGGCCGCCACCGGATGATCGAACGCTTTCTGACCGACACCGTCGGGGTGCCGTGGGACGAGGTCCACGAGGAGGCCGAGAAGCTGGAGCACGCGATGACGCCGCGCTTCGAGGCCTATGTCCGCCAGTCGGTCGGCGACGCGCAGACGTGTCCGCACGGCCATCCGATCAAGGTCGGGACGCGCATCGTCGGCGTCCCCCTCGCCGACTGCGCGGTCGGCGCGACGGTGACGATCCTGCGCCTGGAGAACGAGGCCGAGGATCTCCTGCACTATCTGATGGCGGCCGGCGTCGAGCCCGGGCTGACCGGCGAGGTGCTGGCCAGCGACGGCGCCGTCGTCGAGATCGGCACCGGAGCGGGGACCGTCTCGGTCACCCACTCGGTCGCCGAGACCGTCTCGGTGCTCGCCGACCCCTCACCGCCTCCGCGGACCGCGCTGCCCGAGCAGCTCGTGCTCGGCCGCGAGCGCTACGGGCGCTGAGGAACGGCGGCCGCGCAGCGGACCCGGGGCCTGAGGGACGGCCGCCCGCGCAGCGGGAGCGCGGCCTCGGTCACGCCCGGCCGCCCTCGCCCGCCAGCTGCTGGAGATAGCGCCGCAGCAGCGGGTCGAAGATCCGCCATTCACCGCGGCCGTGATGCTCGACGATGCCGGCGTCGCGCAGCGAGCGCAGGGTCTGATTGGCGACGTCGGGGGCGAGGCCCTGGTACAGCGTCGCCCCGAGCGCGACCCGCTCGACGATCCGCTGGGCATGGCGGCCGAGCGTGCGGATGTGCGCCAGCTGCTGCTCGTGCTTGAGCCGGTCGGCGATCATCGCCCGGTCGGCGCCGGCGTCGATGTGGGCGAGGTCGACCCGGCGCGTCGGCTCCAGCGTCGCGATGTAGTGGCCCTGCTGGGCGATCAGCATCGTCGCGCGGGGATGGCCCTCGCCCCGCGTCAGCAGGAGCTCCAGGGCGTCGGCGTCGATCGTGCAGCCGTCGAGCTTGAGGCGATCGCTGATCCCGGCCGCCCAGGCCTCGGGGGTGATCGTCGCCAGCTCGTAGAAGCCGCCCGGCGGCTGGCTGAGCGGCTGCTCGCCGGGCCCGAGCAGATCACGCATGACGTGCTCCACCGAGCCCGCGAAGAGAACGGTGACGGCGGGCGACTCCTGCAGCACCGCGCCGAGCCGGCGAGTCACCGCGCCGGGGTCGCCGTAGGGCTTGCGCGGCGCGGCGAGCTCGTGGAACTCGTCGAGGAACAGGACGAGCTCTCGGTCGTCGGCGTCGGCGATCCGCTGCAGCAGGCCGAGCGCGTGGTGGAGCGCCTGGTCGGCCGGCATGTCGCCCGCGGCCGGTGAGAAGGCGAGCTCGACGGCGGCGCCGAGCTCCTCGATGAGCCGGATCGCCGTCGGCGTTGCGGCCACCTGCGAGGCGCGCGCCGGATCCTGGCGGGCGCGCCTGACCAGCCGCCGTGCGGCCGGCCGATTGAACAGCGCGCCGACCGTCAGCGACTCGGCGAGCTGCTGGGCGTCGGGTTGGGTGAACAGGTCGACCGCGACCGTGTAGCGCCCGGCCCGCCGGCAGATGTCGAGCGCGGTCCGGGCGACGCTCGTCTTTCCCAGCCAGCGCGGCCCGGCCAGCACGACATCGGCCCCGCCGAGCAGCGAGCTCGCGATCGCGTCGACGTCGCCGTCGCGCCCGATCATCGCCTCGCCGCCGACCGGCTCGTCGGTCGGGAAGAGCTCAGCGCTGCCGACGCGCCGCTGGGTCTCGCTCACCCGCCGAGCATATCAGCTACCGACTGATAGACGCGCGGTGGCGGGCGCCGCGCCGCGTGGTCGCCTACAGAGTCCGGTAGGCCTCGGCGAGGCGCGAGATGCCCTCCTCGATCTCGGCCGGCGTCACCCCGGAGTAGGCGAGCCGCAGCGAGTTGCCGCCCCCCTCGAGCAGGAAATCGGTGCCCTTGACGAAGGCGACGCCGCGCTGGGCGGCGGCGTCGAACAGCGCGCTGACGTCGGTTCCCGGCGGCAGCTCCACCCACAGGAAGTAGCCGCCCTCGGGGGCGACGAAGCGGGCGTCGGGCAGGTGCGTGGAGAGCGCCGCGCAGAGCGTCTCGGCGCGCTCGCGCAGCGCATCACGGACGGTCTCGATCGACTTCTCGATCTGTCCGGAACGGCAGAACTGGTTGACGATCGCCTGCGCGACCATGTTCGGCGAGATGTACGTGCTCGTGGCGCGCTTGGCGATCCGGGCGATCAGCGCCTCGGGGCCGACGAGATAGCCGACGCGGATCCCCGGGCAGACGGTCTTGGAGAACGAGGATGCGTAGACGACGACGTCGGGGGCCTGGGAGACCATCGTCGGCAGCGACTCGCCGGCGAAGCGCAGCGCGATGTAGGGATCGTCCTCGAAGACGGTGAACGAGTGCTCGCGGGCGAGCTCGAGCAGCCGCGCGCGCTTGGCGGCCGACAGCGTGTAGCCGGCCGGGTTCTGGAAGTTGGGGATGATGTGGGCCAGCTTCGGCTTGGCGCCGGAGGCGAGCAGGGCCTCGAGCGCCGCGATGTCGATGCCGTCGGATTCGAGCTCGACCATCCGCACGTCGGCCCCCCGATTGCCCAGCGAGAGCAGCGTCCGGTCATACGTCGGGCGCTCGACGACGACCGTGTCGCCGGTGGCGACGAGCTCGTCGAACAGAAAGGCGTCGGCCTGCATCGAGCCGTTGGTGACGAGCACCTGGGCGGGGTCGACGCCGTGGCGCTCGGCCACCCACGCGCGCAGCGGCACGTAGCCGATGGCCGTCCCGTAGGCGGTCATCCCGCTCGGATCGGCATGGAACGCCTGGTCGGCGGCCGCGCGCAGACCCTCGACGTCGACGATGTCCAGCGAAGGTGCGCCACGCGCGAACGAGATCGAATCAGCCATGATCGACAGACTACGAGGTCGGGGCGCCGAGTCGCACCTCGACGACGACGCGGTCCGCGCCGCGGAACTCACGCACGCTGACCGCGCGCACCTCGGGCAGCGAGGAGAGCCCGCGTTCGAAGGACCGCAGCACGCCGGTCCAGTGGTCAGGCCCCGCGAGCTCGGCGACGCTCGCCTCGAGCCGGCCGACCCGCGCGCGCAGCGCCTCGTGGGCCGCCGACAGCGCGCCGATCCGCTCCTCCGGCGTCGCGTCCACGGCGAACCGGGCGACGGCCGCGTCGGCGTCGGCGGTCAGCTCGGCCGGCCCGGAGAACGGCTCCAGACCGACCTGGATCAGCCGCAGACGGCGATCGACCTCGGCCAGGCGGCGCAGCTCGAGACCCGAGGAACCAGGCATCGCGCGAGGCTATCGCCGCCGGCGGTCGGGTCAGTTGACGAGAGGTCAGCCGCGCAGCAGCGCGACCGCCGCCTCGGCGACCTGCGTCGGGGTGCGCCCGACGCGCACGCCCTTGCTCTCCAGGGCCTCGGCCTTGGCGATCGCGGTCCCGTGCGAGCCCGAGACGATCGCCCCGGCGTGGCCCATCGTCTTGCCCGGCGGCGCGGTGAACCCCGCGATGTAGCCGATCGTCGGCTTGGTCACGTGCTCGGCGATGAAGTCCGCCGCGCGCTCCTCGGCGTCGCCACCGATCTCGCCGCACATGACGATCAGCTCGGTCTCGGGGTCCTCCTGGAACATCGCGATGACGTCGATGAAGTCGGTCCCCGGGACCGGGTCGCCGCCGATCCCGACGATCGTCGAGTTGCCGAAGCCGCTCTGGGCCAGGACGTTGCCGATCTGATAGGTCAGCGTGCCCGAGCGGGACACGACGCCGACGTTGCCGGGGCGAAAGAACGAGGCCGGGATGATCCCGACGCTCGCCTTGCCGGGCGACAGGATGCCGGGACAGTTGGGCCCGACGAGCCGCGAGCGGCCGTTCTTCTTCAGCGTGTTGTAGACCCGCAGCTCGTCATGGGCGGGGATGCCCTCGGTGATGCAGATGATCAACTCGATCCCGGCGTCCTCGGCCTCGAGGATCGAGTCGGCGGCGAACCGCGGCGGCACGAAGATCATCGCCGTGTTGGCGCCGACCTTGTCGACCGCGTCGTGGAAGGTGTTGAAGACCGGGACCCCCTCGACGTCCTGGCCGCCCTTGCCGGGGGTGACGCCGCCGACGACCTGGGTGCCGTACTCCCGGTTGCGCAGCGAGTGGAAGGTCCCCTCGCGGCCGGTGATGCCCGACGTGCAGAGCCGTGTCTCGGTGCCGACGAGGATGCTCATCGTCCCGCCGCCAGCTCGACGACCTTTGCGGCGGCGCCGTCCATCGTCGACTCGGTGTGGACATTGGGCAGCTCGGCCGCCGCCAGCAGCGCGCGGCCCTCGTCGCCGTTGGTGCCGTCCAGGCGGACGACGAACGGCACGGTCGGCTTGATCTGGGCGAAGGCCTCGATCAGGCCCTTGGCGACCTCGTCGCAGCGGGTGATCCCGCCGAAGATGTTGAACAGGACCGCTTTGACCTTGTCGTCGGACAGGATCACCTCGACCGCGCTGGTGATGGCATCGGCGCGCGAGCCGCCGCCGGCATCGAGGAAGTTGGCCGGTCGGCCACCGGCCTCGGCGACGACGTCGAGCGTCGACATCGCCAGTCCGGCGCCGTTGGCGAGCACGCCGATGTCGCCGTCGAGCTTGACGTAGGTCAGCCCGCGCTCCTTGGCCATCTCCTCCTGCGTGTCCTCGGCCGACACGTCGCGCAGTGCGGCGTTCTCGGCATGGCGGTAGAGCGCGTTGCCGTCGAGCGTGACCTTCGCGTCGAGCGCGCGGACGCTGCGCTCCGGGGTGACGATCAGCGGGTTGACCTCGACGAGCGTCGCCTCCTCGGAGACGAACACCTCATAGAGCTTGGCGAGCATCGCCCCGATCGGCCGCACGAGGTCGGCGTCGACGCCCCCCTCGTAGGCCAGCCGGCGGCCGTGGAAGTCCTGGAAGCCGAGCAGCGGATCGACGTGGAGATGGGCGATCGCGCCGGGATCCTCGTCGGCGACCGCCTCGATGTCCATCCCGCCCTTGGTGGAGAACATCAGCAGCGGCGCCTTGGCCGAGCGGTCGAAGACGACCGAGGCGTAGTACTCGGCCTCGATCTGCGAGGCCTCCTCGATCCACAGCTCATGCACGGTCAGACCGCGGATGTCCATGCCGAGGATCGCCCGGGAGTTGGCCTCGGCCTCGGCGCGGTCGGCGCACACCTTGATGCCGCCGAGCTTGCCGCGTCCGCCGATCTGCACCTGCGCCTTGACGACGCATGGATAGCCGATCGCCTCAGCCGCGGCGACCGCATCGTCGACCGTGCGCGCCGCCTGGCCGTTGGGAACCGGCACACCGTGACGCGCGAAGAGTTGCTTGCCCTGATATTCGAGAAGGTCCATAGACGGGCCTGACTCTAATGATTCGAGCGCCGCGACGGCGTCCAGATGGCACCGAAACGCGGAGACCGGTTACAAAATGGCATCATCCGGCCGCGATGACGATTCCCAAGAGCGTTTCCTTTGTCACCTTCGATGTCTATGGAACGCTGATCGACTGGGAGACCGGGGCATATGAGGCGTTCGCCGCGGAGGCCGCGCGGGACGGCTTCACGATCGAGCGCGAGGAGCTCATCCCGCTCTTTCATGAGATTCAGCAGCAGATCCAGGCCGGCTCCTACGAGCTCTATGCCGAGGTTCTGCGGCGCACGGCGGTCCAGATCGCCAAGCAGCTCGGCTGGCCGCTGGAGCCGTCGCGCTCCGGCTTCCTGCCTGACTCGGTCCATCGCTGGAAGCCGTTCAAGGAGACGAACGCGACCCTGACCAAGATCGCCAAGACCCACAAGGTCGGGCTCATCTCCAACATCGACGACAAGCTCCTCGGTCAGACCCGCCGCCACATCCCGCTCGACTTCGACTTGGTGGTGACCGCCCAGCAGGTGCGCTCCTACAAGCCCGATCCGGCCCACTTCACCGAGTGCGAGCGCCGGATCGGCTCCAAGAAGGGCTGGGTCCACGTCGCGGCCAGCTACTACCACGACGTCGAGCCGTGCCTGAAGAAGAAGATCCCGGTCATCTGGGTCAACCGCACCAAGCAGGCGCTGGAGCCCGGGCAGAAGAAGCCCGACGCCGAGGTCGCGACCCTCCGGGACGCCGCCAAGCTGCTCGGCGTCAGCTGACCCCGGCCGGCGCGCGGGCCGGGCGGGCTCGTCGGGCTAGCATCACGCGCGGATGCGCGCGCTCGCCCTCCACGCCGACGTCATCGTGTTCGTCTCCGACGTCTGGCAGACGACCTGCACGGCCGTGCGCGGCGGCGGCGAGGGGTTCGTGATCGACTCGCCGATCTACCCCGAGGAGCTGCGCGCGCTGCCCGAGGTGCTCGAGCACTCCGGCTTCCCGGTCTCCGGCCTGCTCGTCACCCACGGCGATTGGGACCATCTCCTCGGCCGGATCGCCTTTCCCGGCGCCTCGATGGGGTGCGCTCCGTCGACCGTGGAGCGCCTGGCGGCCGACATCGGCGGCGCTCAGCGCGAGCTGCGGGCCTTCGCCGAGGAGCACTACGTCGAGGGCCTCTCCCCGCTCGGCCTCGCGGATCTGCAGACGCTGCCGGTCCCCGGCCGGCTCGAGATCGGCACCGAGAACCTCCACATCGAGCTGCACGGCGCCGACGGTCACACGAGCGACGGCGTCGCCTACTGGCTGGGCTGGGCGCAGGTGCTCGTCTGCGGCGACTATCTCTCGCCGATCGAGATCCCGTCGGTGTCGCCGGGCGGCTCGGTGGCCGCCTATCGCGCCACGCTCGCGCGGCTGGCACCGCTCGTGGAGCACGCCGAATGGGTCGTCGCGGGCCACGGGTCGCCGACGCGCGCAGAGCGCGCCCGGGAGCTCCTCGCCGAGGACGACGCCTATCTGAGCCAGCTCGCCGAGGCTCCCGCGGCCGCCAGGCCGCCGCGCTCACGTCTCAACGGCGTCCAGCGACGGATCCACGAGGACAACGTGCGCCATCTCGACGCCGACGCCGACGCCGACCGGGACGGGGACGAGGACGCGTGACGGCCGCGGGCGGCGTCGTGCCCGCGCGCCGAGTCGCCGTCGGGCCCGACGGACGCGTCGGCCTACGCGGCGGCGGGGGAGTTGATGACGACGAGCGTGTCGCCGGTGGCGACCGCGGCGCCGGCGGCGATCGGCACCTGGGCGACCGTCCCCGCCTTGTGAGCGGTGATCTCGTTCTCCATCTTCATCGCCTCGATGACGCAGATGAGCGCGCCGGCCTCGACGACGGCGCCCGACTCGACCGCCACCCGCAACACCGTGCCCTGCAGCGGTGAGGCGAGCGTGTCGCCACCACCGCCGCTCTGACCCCCGCGCGCACCGCGACGGGGAGCCCGCGGGCCCGCTGCGGCGGCGCCGTTGGCCGCCGGGACCACGCCGTCGAGCAGCGCCGGGCCGATCACCTTGACGTCGAAGCGCTTGCCGGAGACCTCGACGGTGTAGGCCTGCTCGACCGTCGGCTCGTCGCCGTCACCGGCGGCGGGAGCGGCCTCGAGGGGCACGGCCAGCTGCTTGAGCCAGGCCCGGTCCTCGATCAGGTCCCGGCAGGTCTCGGCCCCGGCCCACTGCGGGGTGGCGAGGATCGCCTGATGGAACGGGATCAGCGTCTTGAGCCCTTCGATCTCGTACTCGCCGAGCGCCCGCAGCATCCGCCGCGTCGCCTGCTTGCGGTCGGCGTCCCAGACGATCAGCTTGGCGACCATCGGGTCATACATCGGCGAGATCTCCGAGCCCGGACCGACCCCGGAGTCCACGCGGGTGCCCGGGCCGGTCGGCTCGCGATAGGCGCCGATCACGCCCGGCGCCGGGGCGAAGTTCCGGCTGGCGTCCTCGGCGTTGATCCGGCATTCGATGGCGTGCCCGCGCAGGACGACGTCCTCCTGGGCGATCGACAGCGGCTCGCCGGCGGCGACGCGGATCCCCTCCTTGACGATGTCGATCCCGGTGACCATCTCGGTCACGCAGTGCTCGACCTGGACGCGGGTGTTCATCTCCAGGAAGAAGTACTCGGCGCCCTGCAGCAGACCCTCGATCGTCCCCGCGCCGCTGTAGTTGACCGCGGCCGCCGCCTCGGTCGCGATCGTGCCGATCCGCTCGCGCAGCGCGGTGTCGACGGCCGGCGCCGGCGACTCCTCGATCAGCTTCTGATGGCGTCGCTGCAGCGAGCAGTCGCGCTCGCCGAGATGGATGACGTTCCCGTGGTTGTCGGCGAGCACCTGGACCTCGACGTGGCGCGGATCCGGGAGATAACGCTCCAGATAGACGGTCGGGTCGCCGAAGAACTTCTCGCCCTCGCGCGCGGCGCCCTCGAAGGCGTCCTGCAGGTTCTCGTCGGCCAGCGCGACGCGGAAGCCCTTGCCGCCGCCGCCCCCGGCCGCCTTGACCGCCACCGGATAGCCGATCGTCTCGGCGATCAGCGCCCGCGCGTCCTCGATCGTCGCCACCGGCTCGGTCGTGCCGGGGACGATCGGCACGCCCGCCTTGGCCATCAGCTCCCGCGCGCGGGTCTTGGACCCCATCGCCTCGATCGCCGACGACGGCGGCCCGATGAAGACGATCCCGCGCTCCTCGAGCGCCTTGGCGAAGCCGGCGTTCTCGGCCAGGAAGCCGTATCCGGGATGAACCGCCTCCGCGCCCGAGCGCTCGACGACCTCGATCAGCTTCTCGACGACGAGGTAGCTCTCGCTCGCCGGGCCGGGGCCGAGCAGGAAGGCCTCGTCGGCTCGCCTGACGTGCAGCGCGTCGCGGTCCAGCTCGGAGTAGACCGCGACCGTGGCGACCCCCAGCTCCTCGCAGGCACGGATGATCCGCACCGCGATCTCTCCGCGGTTGGCGATCAGGATCTTGGAGAACATGCGGCGGCCACTTTACCGCTGTGTGGTCCGCGGCCCATCGAGGGAGCCCCTCACCGCGCCTGCGGGTCTCCCGCGAAGGACGACCGAGCGCGGGTCCCGGCGCACCGGCGGACCCGACGCCGACCGGTCAGCCTCCGGTGAACGCGGACGGCGCTCCGCACCGCTTCGCCGCCCGCCGGAACGCCGGCGAGGCGGGGAGGTCACCGAGGGGAAGCCTGATCGTCGGGTCTGCGGCGGGCCCGACGAGCGTGGGATCAGGAATGGTCGGGACGCCGTGCGCGCGCATGCAGGCGACGGCCTTCAGCGTTACGGCGAATTCATGGTCCTCCTGCGCCGGCGTCACGCTCGAGGGGAGCGGCCCGCACGCCTTCAGGCCCGAGAGGAAGGCGGGCGAGCTCGGGGCCAGATCGCTGCCGGGGCTGCCCTGGATGACGAGGTTCCCCTGCCGGTCGGGGTCAGGGAAGTCAGGCACTCCGTGCGAGCGCATGCATTGCGCGTAGGCGATCGCGCCCTTCACGAAGGAGCTCTCATGGGTGACGCCGCTGACGGAGCTGCTGCTCCCGCAACTCGTGAGCAGTAGCACGATCGGTATCGCGGCGGCAGGCGCCGCGCTGATCCGATTGGTGATCTTCATGCGGTGATCATGACGCGGCGCGCCGGGACAGTCGCCGGGCCGCGAGGAACGTCAGCGGCCGATCACGGTGTGCGACCCCTCCGGCCGCCGGTGAGATGCCAGCCGGCGCACTCCTCGCAGCGGTAGCAGGTCAGACGCTCGCCGAACCGCGTGCGGTCCCAGAGGGCCGCGGCGCGGGCCTCGGCCTCGGTCGCGAACCAGCGCTTGCTCGCGCAGGCCTCGCGCCGGCGGCTCTGGCGGGCCTGCTGGTCAGAGAACCAGCGCTCGATGTCGCGCTCACCCACGGCGATGCCGGCGCCGTGCGAGTGGCCGGCGTGAGGCACGTGGCGCCGTGACGCGATCGGCCGGGTATTCCATCGGGCTACACCGGGCGGCCGTGGTCGGCCATCACCTTGGCGAAGTTGCTCCAATCGAGCACGTAGGCGGTCTTGCTCTTGTTCGCGGGCATCCAGTCGATCGCGCCCTGGCTGATCTTGACCTTGCCGAATGCCCGACCGTTGCGGCGGACCGCAACCTCGATGTCTACGCTGCCGACCGGGATCGCCTTCGTGATGTTCAGAGAGACGTCGTGAGTAGCCATGGGCTCACGCTAGCCGATCGCGCACACGCTCAGACCGCGCCGGCCCGCCGCCGGTCAGCCGCAGCCGAGACAGGTGCCGGTCACGAGGCTGTGGGTGATGCTCACCGAGCCGCCGCTGTTGTCGATTGCGGCGCCGCTGGGGGCGCTGTCGCCGGTGAGCGAGCTGTCGGCGATGGTCAGCGGACCGGCGACGTTGAACACGCCGCCGCCGGCGGTCGAGGCGGTGTTGCCGCTGACGACGACCGTCTGGAGGGTTGCGCTGACAGCGGACCAGATGCCGGCGCCCTCGGCGGCGCCGCTGCTCGAGCTGACCGAGTTGCCGGTGACCGGACCGGTGGTCATCGTCAGTGGCCCGCCGGCGGCGATCCCGCCGCCCTGGACGGCGCCACTGACCGAGTCGCCGACGTTGTCCAGGACGCCGGTGTTCGACAGGGCGGTCGAGCCGCTCCCGGCGATGCCGACTCCGATGATCGCGCCGGCTGTGGAGGTGGCGTGATTGCCCGACACCGAGGAATGGGTCAGGCCGAGCGGTGTGGCGGCGCCGAGATCGATACCGGCGCCCTCGATCGGGCCGCCGGCGGAGGTCGCGAGGTTTCGTCCGATGTTCGTCGTCGTGATCTGGAGCGTCGCGCCGCTCGCGTAGATCCCCGCGCCCAGCACCGCGCCTGACCCGGAGGTCGACGTCGCGGTGTTCTGCGCCACCTGCGAATCGCTCAGACTGAGCGACGAGCTCGCGTCGAGGCCGCCGCCGATGATCTGACCGCCGCTCACCGTCGTCTGGTTGACGTACTCCGCGTCGAGGGTCGCCGGCCCGGTGAGATACATCGCGCCGCCGTGAACGGCGGCGGCCGATGCCGCGGTCGCCCGGTTGCCGATGATGTTGCTGTCGTCGATGTCGATCTGGCCGCCCGCGACGATCGCCGCACCCTCGGCCCCGTTTGCGCCGGGCGAGATCGAGTCGTTCGTGAACGCGCACCGGACGATGTTCAGGGCGCCGATCGAGCCCGCATAGAGGCCGCCGCCGGCGACCGCGGCGGTGTCGCCGGTGACCCGGTCATCGGTCATGTCGAGCGTCAGCGGATCAGCGGCGCCGCCGTCGACGGCGATCCCTCCGCCGTCGCTCGCCGAGCCGCCGGTGATCTTGAGGAACTCGATGTCGACCGTCCCGGCCGGCACGTCGATCGCGAGCACGGTGCCGTGGCCGCCGGCGTTGAGCGTGACATTCGGCCCGGCGCCATCCAGCGTGAGCGGCACGGTGACCGTGAAGTTGCCCGCGCATGTGCCGCGGACGTCGATCGTGTCGCCGGCGAGCGCCGCCGCGAGCGCGGCGGTCAGTGTCGGCGTCGTCACCCCGGTCCGCGTGTTCGTCGCCGAGCACGGGACCGTGGCCGCCGCGGCCGGTGCGGCTGCCGCCAACCACATCGAGACCACCACACCGAGCAGGCCACCGGCCGCTCGCAGTCCTCTGGCATATGACGTCGGCATCGACACCCCGCAATTGGATCGGCCCGGCGCACCTCCGGCTTGAACGCTGGGTATCTGGACGGGGCACACTACCGAGCCCTGCGACGCGCCGGGGCGTCAGCGCGTTTGGCGCCAGCCGGCCGGGGTGGGCTCGAAGCGCAGCTGACCGGTTAACGGGGCTGGTTGGAGATCTCGGCGGCCTGGATGAACGCCGGGCGCGCCTCGCCCCGCTCGACATAGGACTGCAGCCCGGGCCAGTCGGTCAGCATGCCCCGTGAGTGGGCGCCGCCGAGCACGCTGGCGCACATGACGTCGGCGACGGTGAAGCGGTCGCCGAGCAGCCAGGCGCGGCTCTCGAGGGCCGTCTGCAGCGCGGCGGCGGCCTCGGCGAACCGCTCGCGCGAGGGAGGCTCGGCCTCGGACTCGCCGGCCTCCCGGATCCAGCGGAACAGCGGACCCTCGAGCTCGGTCACGGCGAACAGAACCCACTGATAGATGAGCGCCCGTTCGGCCGACCCCAGCGGCGCGGTCAGGCCGGCGTCGGGATGCAGGTCGGCGAGCTGCAGGCAGATCGCGGCTGACTCGAACATCACGGTGCCGTCGTCGAGCTCGAGCGCGGGGACGCGGCCCAGCGGATGGCGGGCGCGATGCTCGGCGCCGCGGCGCTCCTCGGGCGCGAGCCTGACCAGCTCGCACGGGGCGCCGATCTCGGCCAGCAGCCACAGGGCGCGGCTGGAGCGCGTGCGTGGCATGTAGTACAGACGCGTCACGGTGATGCCCGAGTATCGCACCACGGCCGGGGCCCGATCTTCGAGAGGTGGACCCTCCCCCGACGGCGTGGCGCCGTGGGTCGCCGACGAGATCGTCACGCCCCTGAGCCGCTGAGCGCACGTCGAAGGTCTGCACTCCGCCGAGGCTTCCGCGGTCCTGCCGGGACGGGGCGTCTGGTCCCGGGCGCGTCTGAGCGGACTCTCATCGGCGATCGCTGGATCGGTTTATCTCCGCACGTATCGTCCGAGCCCATCCACCATGGCGATCCGAGATCGAGACCGGGCGGCGGGAAGGTCGCCGCGAGACCCTGAGCCATCCGGACGACGGGTGCTCGACCGCCGTGAGCTCGGCGGTCGGCGGCCTGGTGGGCGGCGGCGTCGCCGCGGTCGGCTCCTGCTCGGGACGCTGGCTCCGGTGGTGCTGGTGGTCCTCTACTTCGGGATCTCCTACGCGGACTACATGCTCGAGCCGACGAGCGAGACCCTCTACGAACGCTCCGCGGAATGGGTGCGCGACGACGTGCCGTTCGGCAACTGGATCATCGACACCGCCGAGCACGACACCGCGAGCGCGCCCCGCAAGGGGGGGCCCGGGCTGCGGCGCCTGCCCAGCGTCGGGCTCGGCCCGGTCGGGGCTGTGGTCAAGCACGTCAGGCACGTCGCCTATACGCCGCCACCGGTCAGACCGGTGTTCGCCAGACAGCTGCCCGGCGAGGGCGTGTGGCGCCGAACCGGTCCATCCGTCGATGGTCGGCCGCCCGTGCTCGTGACGACCTACAGGCCCAGCACGGAGTACCCCTCGATCGTCGCCTACGTCCTCTGGATCGACCACACCCGCACCGATCTCGCCTACTACCCCGGGCGCTACGAGCCACCGAGCGCCGTCGACCGGGGTCCGATGATGGTTCCCGTCGATCAGCGCCACCGGCTGCTCGCGACCTTCAACGGCGCCTTCACCCATGTCGACACCGACAATGGCTCGGCGGTCAACGGCCACACCAACGAGCCGCTGATCGACGGCAACGCCACGCTCGTCGGCTACCGCGACGGCACCGTCAACATCGTCAGGTGGAGCGGCGGGCGCAGCGCGCCGGCCGACGTCGCCTGGGCACGCCAGAGCCTGACCCCGATCCTCTGGAACGGGAAGCCCGTCCCCGAGCTGAACACCGACCCGAACAGCATCCAGTGGGGTTACACCCTCGGCGGCAGCACCTTCACCCCGCGCACCGCTGTCGGCGTCGACGCCCACGGCAACGTGATGTTCGTCGTCGTGTCCGAGGCGACGGTGGTCTCGCTCGCCCAGACCCTTCAGCACATCGGGGCGGTGCGCGGGATGGAGTTCGACATCAACCCCGAATGGCACACGATGATCACCTACTCCCACTCCGGCGGCCTCGGGCCGACGATGGTCGAGCCCCAGCCCCAGCAATCCCCTGACCGTTACCTCACGCCCGACGACCGCGACTTCATGGCGGTGTTCGCCAAGGTGCCCGGGCCGGTCACCGTCCCGTTCAGATAGTCAGCGCGCCTCGACGCCGCGGCGATACCTGACGTCGGTGAACGGCCAGTCGGCCGCGAGCCAGCGAGCCACTGCCTCGTGCAGGACGGAGTCCAGCTCTGCCCGGCCTGCGGTGACCCAGGATCGCACCTCGGTGATATCGGGGTCTGCTCGCGACGGGTAGATGTAGACGCAGCCGACGACGACGTCCTCATCATCGAGGACGGTGTAGGTGAAGCCGACGCGTCGCGCGAAGTCGTCAGCATGCTTTCGCAGGTCGCGCAGGTTCTCGTCGAGTGACATTCCGTCGGCAGGTGGCCACCGCCGGGTCGAAAAGCCCGGGGTGGCACGGATGTGCTCGATGCTTGACATCCAGGCGCGGTGGTCGGCGTCGTTGTGCTGGGGTCCGAGCGGCTCCAGGTGGAAGCCCCGGCCGGCGAGGCTGCGCGCAACGACGTAGTCATCCGGGACGAACGCGGCGGTCATCCGGCGAGCCTACACGCCGCTCGGGAGGCCCTGACCCACGAACGCAAAGGGCACCGTGCGACCATGCCCGGAGCGCGTGACGGAGGCTCAGACGACCGACCTGGAGGCAGGGAGATGACACGCACACGGATCCACAACCTCTCCATCTCGCTGGACGGCTTCGCCACCGGCGAGGGGCAGAGCGTCGATGCGCCCATGGGGCACGCCGGCCACCGGCTCCACGGGTGGATGTTCGCCACCGGCTTCGGCGCTTCGATCATGGGCGCTGACGGAGGCGGCGGGGGCACCGACGATGCGATCGCCCGCCGGCATGAGCCGGGGATCGGTGCGGAGATCATGGGGGCGGGCAAGTTCGGCCCGCCCGGCTGGCAGGACGACGCCGACTGGACAGGATGGTGGGGTCCCAACCCGCCGTTTCACACGCCGACCTTCGTCCTCACCCACCGGCCGCGGCCGCCGATCGAGCTGGAGGGCGGCACGACGTTCCACTTCCTGCACGCCTCGCCGGCCGACGCCCTCGCCGTCGCGCGGGAGGCAGCGAGCGGCCAGGACGTGCGTATCGGTGGTGGCCCGACCGTGGCCCGCGACTTCATCGCGGCGGGGCTCGTCGACCACATCCACGTCGTGCAGGTGCCGATCGTGCTCGGCCGCGGGGTGCGGCTGTGGGACGGCCTCGAAGCGCTCGAGGCCGATTACGACATCGAGGCGGTCTCGACACCCAGCGGCGTCACCCACCTCACCTTCACCCGCTCCGGCTAGGTGACGAGGATCGGCCGGGAACGGCTCGCTGCAGGAGCGCCGGCGCGCGGCGACGAGTTGCGGAAGGTGAGCCATGTCGGTGAGAAAGCCGGTGACCTTCATCACGCGCTGGAGGCCGGACGCTCCGGCCCGCGGGTTGCCGCCCGCGCCGCCGACGCCGACACCGCCACGCCGAGGATCACCCTCATCGCCCGAGCAGCGCCAGCGCCTCGCGCATCCGGGCGGGAGTGGCGTGCGCGTCGAGCGCCGCGCGCGCCATCGCCGACCACGGCAGGACCGCGGCGATCCGCGCTTCCTCGGCCGGCGAGGAGGCGTCGGTCATGAACCGCGCGAACGGGTCGGCCGCCACCCGGTCGGCGATCCGCCAGAACAGCTCGGCGCCGCCGTCGGCCCGGCCGGCCAGCGCGAACAGGAAGACGCGGTCCAACAGCTCGAGCCGGGCGGGTCCCGCCGTCGCCGTCGGCGGCCGGCCCGCGGCGAGCTGCGCCGCGAGCGCCGCCACCTGGCGCTGGATGCGGCTGAAGGCGTAGCCGCTGGAGGGCCGGATCGCTCCCGCCGCCGCGCCGACGGCGACGACGCCGGCTCCGCGGCCGACGTGCAAGGAAGCGGTCGTCATCGGGATCGCCCCCTGCTCCTCGTGATGCACGCGCCAGTCGCGCGCCCGGAACGTCTCGGCCAGCTCGCGCTCGATCGCGCGGCGCCGGTCGGCCACCGCCGGCCCCCGCGCGCCGATCGTCGTGTGCTCCACCAGCGCGCGGGTCGGCGAGAACGGCAGCACGTACCAGAAGCAGACGCCGTCGCCGTCGGTGGGGCGCAGGTCCATCAGGGTCGCGGTGCCGGGGTCGAACACGGGCCGGTCGGCTTCGACCTCCCAGCCGAGGAAGCGCTGGGAGAGCTCGACCTGACCCCGATCGCGGCCGGCCAGCAGCGGGCTCGAGGGTCCCATCGCGTCGAAGACCAGATCGGCCTCGAACGCCTCCCGCGAGGTGCGCACCAACGGCCGCGGTCCGCCGGTGTCCACGCCGAGCACCCGCTCACCGGCTCGCAGCTCCACCCCCGCGGCGCCGTCGAGCCGTTCCAGCAGCGCGGCGTAGACGGTGTCGGACCGGAGGTGGACGTAGGGGTGACGGGCGGTCCGGGCGATCGTCTCGTGGCCCCGCCACGCGGTGCGCCAGGACCACCACCGATGGTCGGCCAGCTCGCCGTGGGGCAGCGGTCCGGTCAGCCACGTGCACCACGTCCGGTCGCGCTCCCACGCCCGGCGGCGGTCGATCAGGACGATCGGTCGCCCGATGCCGGCCTCGAGCAGCGCGTCGGCGAGCGACAGGCCGGCGAGTCCGGCGCCGAGGACGACGAGCGGTCGGTCATGGCCGGGCGGCATCGTCATCGGATGGTAGGACACCTCAACGCAGCGTAGAGTAAAGTTCAACAGAATGTTGAGAACCCGACGCCGCGTCGTGAAGCTGCCGGCCGCCCCGCACGCGGCGCCCCCGCACGCGGCGCACGCGGCGCCCGCGAACGACCGCAAGGCCGACCATCTCCGCATCGCCGCAGGCCATGGGGTGGCACACCGCTCCGACACCGGACTCGACGCGATCCGGCTGCGCCACCGGGCGCTTCCCGAGCGTAACCTCGAGGACGTGTCGCTCGAGACGCGGCTGCTCGGAGCGCGGCTGCAGGCGCCGCTCGTCATCTCGGCGATGACCGGGGGGACTCCCGAGGCGGCCGAGGTCAATCGCGCGCTGATCGACGCGGCCGCCGCGCGCGGGCTCGCTCTCTGTCTCGGCTCTGGCCGCCGGCTGCTTGATGACCCCTCTCTGCTGCCGACCTACCGGCCCGTCGCCGGCGCCCGGCCGCCGCTCCTGCTCGCCAACCTGGGCGCGGTCCAGCTCACCGTGCCCGACGGCCCGCAGCGGGCGCGCCGGCTGGTCGAGCTCCTCGGTGCCGACGGCCTCTCGGTCCATCTCAACCCCCTCCAGGAGGCGGTCCAGCCCGAGGGCGACGGCCGCTTCGAGGGAGTCCTCGCCGCGGTGCGGGCCACCGCGGACGCACTCGCCCCGCTGCCGGTCGTCGTCAAGGAGGTCGGCTTCGGCATGTCGGCGCATGACGTCTCGCTGCTCGCCGGCGCCGGCATCGCCGCGATCGACGTCGCCGGATCCGGCGGCACGAACTGGGCGCTGATCGAGGGCGAGCGAGACGCCTTCGCGCATGAGATCGCGGCGGCGTTCTCGGACTGGGGGCAGTCGACCGTGCAGGCGCTCGGCGCGACCCGCCACGCGGGGTTCGACGGCGCCGTGATCGCCTCCGGCGGGCTGTGGAACGGCGTCGACTGCGCGAAGTGCCTGGCGCTGGGCGCCGACGCGTGCGGCATGGCCCGGCCGCTGCTGCTCGCCGCGCGCGCGGGCCGGGTCGACCGCACGCTGGACGTCGTGCTCCGCCAGTTGCGGATCGCCACGTGGCTGGCTGGGGCCGCCCGGACGGCCGAGCTCGATCGAGGCCATCTGCAGTGAAGGTGGTCGTCATCGGGGCCGGGCTCGGCGGGCTCGCCGTCGCGCTGCGCCTCCAGGGTCTCGGCTTCGACGTGACGGTGTGCGAGCGCACCGCTGCGCCGGGGGGCCGCGCCGGCCAGATCCGCGACCGGGGCTTCACCTGGGACACGGGTCCGTCGTTGATCACGATGCCGTGGGTCCTGGAGGAGACATTCGCCGCGGGCGGGCTCGACCTCCATCGCGAGGTCGTCCTGCGCAGGCTCGATCCGCTGTACCGGATCCGCTGGGCCGGGGAGGAGCGGGCGTTCGAGTTCGCCGACTCGGTCGAGGCGCTCGCCGACGAGGTGGCCCGCTTCTCCACCGCCGACGCCGCGCGCCTACCCGCTTTCCTCGACGCGCTGGCCCCGATCTACGAGCACGGCATCCTCGCCGCCGGCCGGCGACCGGTGCAGGACGTGGGATCGTTCGTCTCGCTGCTGCCGATGATGGCCCGCCTCCGTGCCGCCGGCCCGCTGTATGAGTTCGTCGCCCGTTACTTCACCCACCCCCGGGTGCGGGAGGCCTTCTCGTTTCACTCGCTGTTCATCGGCGGCGACCCGTTTCGCGTGCCGAGCATCTACGGGGCGCTCGTCTACCTCCAGGTGCTCGACGGCGGCTGGTACACCGACGGCGGGGTGCACGCGCTCGTCGCCGCGATGGCCGGGCCGCTGGACGTGCGCCTCGGCGCCGACGCCGAGGCCGTGGAGACGAGCGCCGGACGGGTTCGCGCGGTTCGCCTGGCCGGGGGCGAGCGGCTCGAGGCCGACCTCGTCGTCTCCAACGCCGACGTGCTGCGGACCGACGCGTTACTCGGTCGCGGCCCGGGATGGCGGCGTCTGCGCCCGTCGATGTCCTGCTTTCTGCTCTACCTCGGGCTACGCCGGGAGCAGCCGAGCCTTCGCCATCACACTCTCCTCGTCGGTGGCGGCTATCGGGACTTCATCCGCTCCGTGACCCGTGGCCGCGCGCTCCCCGCGTCGCTGTCGACCTACGTGCACGCGCCGGCTCGGACCGAGGCGGCGATGGCGACCGCCGGGGGGGACTCGCTCGCCATCCTGCTGCCGGTCCCCAACCTCGAGTCCGACATCGACTGGGAGAGCGAGGCCGACGGCCTGCGTGACCGGCTCCTGACCGACCTCGAGCAGTCGTTCGGCCTCACCGGCCTGATCGACTCGATCGCGATCGAGCACCGCTTCACGCCGATCGACTTCGCGCAGCGGTTCGACGCGGTGGCCGGCAACGCGTTCTCGGTCGAGCCGACCCTGCACCAGTCGGCCCTGTTCCGCCCCCCCAATCGCGTCCGGGGCGTCACTGGCATGTATCACGTCGGAGCCGGGACCCACCCCGGAGCGGGGATTCCCGGCGTGCTGTTCGGAGCCGGGATCACGGCCGGCCTGGTCGCCGCGGACGCGGGCGTGCGCGAGCCGGTGTGGGCGCGGTGATGGGCACGGCATCCGCATCACGGCGTCCCATCGCCTCGACCGCCCCTCCGGCCGGTCTGCCGGCTTCAGCGCCCGGTGACGCGGTCGCTGGCGCCCGCTCGGTCACCGAGCGTCACGCCACCACCTTCGCGCTCGCCTGCCGGCTGCTGCCGGGGGAGGTTCGCGACGACGTGTACCTGCTCTACCTCGTGTTCCGCACGCTGGACGACCTCGTCGACGACGCCGACGCCTCGGCCGGTGCCCGGGTCGATGCCGTCGCCGCCTGGGCGGCCGGCGAGCCTGCCCCGGACACCCCTGAGACGGCGGTGCTCGGCGCGCTGGACCGCCGGCTGGCCCTGCCCCGCGCCCCGCTGGCGGAGTTCTGCGCCGGGATGCGACAGGATCTGAGCTCCGCGCGCTTTGACACCGAGCGCGAGCTCGACCGCTACTGCTATCGGGTCGCGGGCACGGTCGGCGAGGTGATGGCGCACGTGCTCGGCGTTCGCTCGCGCCACGAGGATGCGCGGCGGGCCGCGGCCGCGCTCGGCATGGCGATGCAGCGGACGAACATCCTGCGTGACATCGACGAGGACGCGGCCGCGGGGCGGCGCTACATCTCCAGCGAGGCGCTGCGGCGGCACGGAGGCTCGCTCGCCCCGGGCCGCCGCGCCGGGCTGATGCGAGACCAGATCGCCCGCGCCGACGATCTCTACGACGAGGGGATCGCCGGGATCGTGGCGCTCCGGCGCGGCCGGGGAGCGATCCTGCTCGCGGCCACGCTGTACCGCGAGATCCTGCGCGAGATGGAGCGCGGCGGTCACGGCGCGGTGGCCGGCCGGCCGGTGGTGACCGGCCGGCGCAAGGTCGCGACCGCCCTGCGGTTCATGGTCACCGGGCGCTGATGCGGCCCGCCGGGCTCACGAGCCGCGGATAGCTCGAATCTGCCGACTCCGAGCTCGGCCCGAGCCGGAGCTCAACGGGTGGCGGCTGTCGTCGCCCACGGGGCGCTGCGATCCAGCGCGTCCCAGAAGCCGCAGTGGTGCTCGGCCTCGATCGCGTTCGTCGAGCTCAGCGCGCTGTCGCCGGCCGGGACGAGCGTCATCACCGGGTGCCCGGCCGCGGCGTACGGCTTCCACAGCGGTGTCCCGGGACCGTTGGGGTCGCCGGTCCGCGCGAAGTCGGCCCACTCGTCCAGCACCTGGGTCTGGAGCGCCAGCTGGTTGGGGTCCAGCGACGACGGCGGATCGTGGACCAGCCGGTTGATCGCGCTGTGGTTGGCCCCCAGCGGCTGCGTCCCCCCCTCGCTCGGTGAGTCGGTGTCATCGTCCTGGTAGGCGTAGACCGGGATGTGCTTGGCCAGCTCACCGAAGCTCGTGAGTGCGGGGCACACGCTGAACGCATCGGCCATGATCGCGCGGTAGGCGATGAACGGCGAGGGGGCGGGATACCTCGCCGGTGGATACAACGCCATCACCTTGGTCGCGTCCGGCCCGAACTGCTGGCGCACGAGCATCCGGTACTGGCCGAGGGTGTTGGCGACGACCGTGCGGGGGCCGTTGGTGTACACGCCGCCGTTGAACTCGTCCTGGCCGACGCCGATGATGAGCGGGACCCGGTTGACGTTGCCGGTCGCGAACGCCTGGGCCGCGGACATCGTCAGCGTCGTGCCGTTGACGATCGGTCCGATCGAGCCGCCGGACGTCGGCGACTCGTACGTTCCCGCCTTCTCGACGAGCGTCGCGGTCGGCACCGCGCGCAGACAGGCCGCGACGTCGCTCGCGCTGCCGCAGCCGACGCTCTGGGCGAACGCGGCACCTGCCTGCTGGGCCTGGGCTTCGGTCTGCAGCGTGGACTTGCAGTCGGCCTGCCACCAGATCGTGTTGACATTGAAGTTGTAGAAGCCGCTGATGCTGATGCCCCGTTCGAACAGACCCTTCGCGGTGGGCGATGCGACCTGGTCACAGACGCTGGCTCCACCCGCGGACTCGCCGAAGATCGTGACATTCTCCGCGTTGCCCCCGAACGCGCCGATGTTGGCCTTGACCCAGCGCAGCGCCGCCTGCTGGTCCATCAGGCCGTAGTCACCCGAATTGACACCGAGCGCCTGCTCGGCGAGAAAGCCGAGGATCCCGAGCCGGTACCCCACGTACACATAGATGGCCGGCCCGGCGTGGATGAAGTTCGCGCCCTGGTCGTCGCGGTACTCTCCGAGGAAGCCTCCGCCGTGCAACTCCACCATCACCGGCAGCCTGCTGCCGGGCTTGAGGTGTGCGGGCTCCTGTACCTCGAGGAAGAGGCAATCCTCGCCGGTTCCCTTCGCCAGCCCGCCTGACGGGAAGCTCGGCGACGCGCATCCGAGCCCGCGGCGGGTGGCCTGATAGGTGGTCGTCCACGGCTGCACGGGCTGCGGCGGCATCCAGCGCAGCGCGCCGACCGGAGGCGCCGCGTAGCGGATATCCAGGTATGAGGTCTGACCTTTGGCGGTCACTCCGCACACCGGCCCGCTCTGCGTCCGCACGAGCGTGCCCGCCGAGCACGCCGGCGTCGCGGCCTGAGCCGACTGAGCGGACAGGGCGCTTGCCGTCAGGGCCAGCACCGCGGTCAGGACGAGCAGGCCGTGCCTTCGCGTCAAGACGATCATCTCTCTACCTCCTCCTGGATCGGCCCGGCCGCCGCTAACGATTACCGAGGAGTTGCCGTGTCGTCAACGACCCGCGTTCGTCCTCTGACGAAAGCCCGAGCGCGACACCGACACCGACAGCGACAGCGACAGCGACAGTGACACCCTGTGGCAACTCACACCGGCGTGCACCGTGGCGTTGCAGTGGACGACGCCGCGTGCTCGTGCGGCGACCGGTGTCACTCAGCCGCGGGCTCGCGCTGCGACTTCGGCGGCGGTCGCCGCGTGGATGTCGACGATGTCGGATACGTCGGGCGCATAGCCGCCGGCGAGCGTGACGCACACGGGGATCCCGCGAGCGGCGAGAGTGTCCAGGACGAACCGGTCGCGCTGGCGCAGTCCGCGCTTGGAGAGTGCGAGGGTCCCGAGCCGGTCACCGTCCCAGGGGTCGGCGCCCGCCAGGTAGAAGGCGACGTCATATCGCCCGGCGGCCAGTGCGGTGGCGAGCGCGGCCTCCAGCGCGGTCAGGTACGCGTCGTCTCCGGTGCCGCGCGGGAGGTCGACGTCGAGGTCTGAGGGGATCCGTTGCGTCGGATAGTTGCGGGCCCCGTGGAGGGAGAGCGTGAAGGCCAGCGGGTCGGGGCCGAGCAGGTCAGCGGTCCCGTCGCCCTGGTGCACGTCGCAGTCCACGACCAGCGCGGTCCGCGCATCTCCGGATTGACGCAGCGTGTCGATGGCCAGCGCGATGTCGTTGAACAGGCAGTAGCCGCGGGCGAAGTGGCGCCCGGCATGGTGCGCGCCGCCGCCGAGGTTCATGGCCACGCCCGTTCTCAGAGCTTCGCGCGCGGCCAGGACGGTTCCGTTGGTGACGCGCCGCGCGCGTTGCACGAGCGCCGGTGACCACGGCAGCCCGAGGCCGCGCCGCTCTCGCTCGCTGAGCTCGCCGCGCCGGATACGGCCGAGCAGCGCCGGGTCGTGGACGCGGGCCAGCGCCGACCACCGCGCCGGTTCGGCTTCCAGGAAGTCCCCGGCGGCGCAGATCCCCAGCCCGATCAGTCGCTCGCGCAGCAGTCGCCCCTTGCCGAGCGGATAGCGGTGATGCGCGGGCAGTTCGAACAGCCAACGATCGTGGGCCCAGACGTGCATGCTGCCCCAAGCCTGCCAGAGGCGAGGTCCGGGCCTGGGCGCCCGGGCCGCCCGGACGCTGGCCGGCGCGCTAGCGTGTCGGTGATGGCGCCGGCGTGGCCTGACCTCTCCTACAGCGCGTGGCAGGCGACGTGCGACACCCTGCACGGCCACACTCAGGTGCTGGGCAAGCTCGCGGTGGCGCTGGCCCCGAGCGAGCCACAGCTCCAGCACGCGGCGCTGCGCCTCACGGCCCGCGGCTGGGAGACGGCGCCGCTGCCGGCCCCCGATGGGTCAGGAGCGTTTGTCGTGGCGCTGGATCTGCGCCATCACGAGGCCCTCGTGGAGGGGTCCGGGGGTACCGAGCAGCGCATCCTGCTCGCCGGGGAGCGATCGGTCGGCGCGGTCTGTCGTGATCTCCTGGGCGCGGTGCGACGCGTGGCCGGCCCGGTGCAGATCAACGCCACTCCGCAGGAGGTCGGCTGGACCGTGCCCCTTGACGAGGACGAGGAGCACGCCACCTATGACCCGGTGGCGGTGGAGGCCTACTTCGCGGCGGCCACCCAGGCGGCCCTGGCGCTGGCCGCGTTCCGCGCCCCGTATCGCGGCCGCAGCACGCCGGTCAACGCGTGGTGGGGCTCGTTCGACCTGGCCGTCAGTCTGTTCTCCGGCGAAACCGCAGACCCTCCGGCGCAGGACTTCATCATGCGCAACGCGATGGACGCCCAGGAGATCGCCGTCGGCTGGTGGCCGGGGGACGCGCGCTATGACCGCGCCGCGTTCTACGCCTACGCGCACCCGGCGCCTGATGGCTTCGCCGATGGCCGGCTGGAGCCGGCGGCGGCGCGCTGGGAGCCGGCGCTGGGCGAGTACGTGCTGGACTGGCGAGATGTCCGCGCGGCCGGCGATCCCCATGCCGCGGCGGTCCGGTTCGCCCGTTCGGCGTTTCGCCACGGCTGCGCGGCCTGCCAGTGGGATCCGGTCCTCGGCGCGAGTGCCGAGGGCCGGCCCCCGCCGATGCGGTGAGTGCACGCCACGAAGACCAGCGCGGGCTCGATCGCCGGTGATCACGACGCCGGTGCGGCTTCTGACGGCGATGGTGGCGGCGGTCGCCGGTCTGGCCGGTCCGGTCGCCGCCCGGGCCGCGACGCCGGCGCCGATCCCGTCAACGGCGGCGCGCACGGCCCGCCTGGCGATCCCCGCGGACGCGAGGGAGCTGATCGTCGTCTCGAGCCCGACGGACGATCCACCGGCGCCCGGGTATCTCGCCACGCTGCGGACCTTTGAACGCGCCGACCGCGCCTCGCCCTGGCGTCCGGTGTTCGCCGCGTGGCCGGCCGAGACCGGCTCTGGCCATCTGCTGCCGGCCGCCGCTCGGCGTGAGGGCGATCACGCCACCCCGATCGGGGTGTTCGGGATCGGCCCGACGATGTACGGCACCGAGCCCGACCCGGGTGGTCTGCGCTATCCCTATCACCAGCTCGTCTGTGGCGACTGGTGGGACGAGGATCCGTTCTCGGCGTACTACAACCGGTTCGTGCATGTGGCGTGCGGCGTGACCCCCTCGTTCGCGGCGTGGTCGGAGGCGTTGTGGACCGAGACCGTCGCCTACCCGTATTTCGCCGTCATCGAGTTCAACGCCGACCCGATCCGCAGCGGGCCGGACGCGCCGGGCTCGGGGATCTTCCTGCACAGCTGGGTCGGCGGTGCGACGGAGGGCTGCGTGGCGCTGCCCGAAGCAGAGCTCCTCCACGTGCTCCGCTGGCTGAGGCCCTCCGCGCACCCCGTCATCGAGATCGGGACCGACTCTCTTCTGCGGCCGTGAACCGCCGTCGTCGGGGCCGGTCTCCTGATCTGCGGACTATTGTCCGGCGACGAACCGAGCCACGATCGCCCTGGTGATGCGTCCGCGGCCCGGTGGCGGCCTGGAGCTGTCGATCACGCTCCCGACGGTCCGCGAACACGAGCGTTCGGACGGCCCGGGTGGGGGGTAGGCTCGTCTGCGCTCGATGTTCGCCTCCGCTCCGATCGACGGCTTCCGGCTCGCGTTCGACCGCCGCGGCTCGGGGGCCGGGGTGGTGCTGCTCCACGGCTGGCCCGGCGATCACGGCGATTACCGCGAGCTGACCCCGTTGCTGGCGGGGCGGGCCGACGTGATCGTGCCGGACCTGCGCGGGTTCGCCGCCTCACGGCGGGATCCGGCGGGTGCGGTCAGCGGCTATGGCGCGGACGGTCAGGCCCGCAGCGTGGCGGGCCTGATCGAGGAGCTCGGGGTGGCGCCGGTCGTGCTCGCCGGCTATGACGTCGGCAGCCGCGTCGCGCAGGCGCTCGCGCGGGCGCGGCCGGAGCTCGTGCGCGCGCTCGTGATCGCCCCTCCGGTGCCGGGTGCCGGTGACCGGGTGCTGTCAGAGACGGCGCAACGGGAGTTCTGGTACCAGGCGTTTCACCGGCTGGGGCTGGTCGAGGAACTGGTGGACGGCGACGCGATCCGCGTGCGGGCGTATCTGCGCCACTTCTGGTCACACTGGTCAGGCCCGTCGTTCGAGCTGGGGGAGGACGACCTCGAGCGGCTCGCGGCGGTGTACGGCGCGCCGGGCGCGTTCTCGGCCTCGGTCGCGTGGTATCGGTCGGGGTCGGGGATGGTCGCCTCCAGTCTGCGCGAGGGCAGCGGCGAGGGCCCGGATCCGATCAGCGTGCCGACGACCGTCCTGTGGCCCGAGCAGGACCCGCTGTTCCCGGTCGACTGGAGCGATCGGCTCGACCGCTTCTTCGACGACGTCAGGCTGAGGCCGCTTCCGGGAGTCGGGCATTTCGTCCCGCTCGAGGCGCCGCGGGAGCTCGCCGGTGCCATCCAGGCCGCTCTCGGAGGCGCCTGAGCCGATGGGACGCTTCGGAAAGCGTGATGACCTGCTCGTCCACGAGGAGGAGCCGTTCAACGCCGAGACCGGCGTCGGCTCGCTGATGGCTCCGATCACCGACACCGCCGCGTTCTATGTGCGCAGCCACGGTGCGGTGCCTGAGATCGATCCCGGCGCCTGGCGGCTGCGGGTGGAGGGGCGGGTGCAGCGGACGTTGAGCCTGTCGTTGGCCACATTGCGTGAGGCGCTGCCCGAGCGGACGTTGACCGCGACGCTGCAGTGCGCCGGCAATCGGCGGGCGGGGTTGATCGCGGTGCGCGATATTCCCGGCGAGGCGCCGTGGGGCCCGGGCGCGACCGGTACCGCGACGTGGACCGGGGCTGCGCTGGCTGACGTGCTCGCGCTCGCCGCCCCGCTCGACGGCGCCCGGGAGGTGGGGTTTCAGGGCGCGGACCTCAGCCGGGAGGCCGAGCCCGTCCAGCGGTTCGGCGGTTCGATCCCGCTCGAGAAGGCCTTGCGAGCGGAGGTGCTGCTCGCCTGGGGGATGAACGGCGCGCCACTGCCCCCGGTGCACGGCGCGCCGCTGCGCGTCGTCGTGCCCGGCTACATCGGTGCACGCAGCGTGAAGTGGTTGGAGCGCATCGAGCTCCGCGGGCAGCCGTGGCCGGGCTACTTTCAGGATGTCGCGTACCGGCTGCTGCCCGCCGAGGCCCGCCCGGGTCCGGGGATCGGGATTCCGCTCGGTCTGGTCGCGCTCAACTCCGACGTTCTGTCCCCGCGCGACGGCGAGACCGTCACCGCCGGGCCCGTGCAGGCGCGCGGCTATGCGTTCGCCGGAGGGGATCGCTACGTCGCCCGCGTCGATGTGTCGATCGATGGTGGCAGCACGTGGAGGCAGGCCGAGCTGCTGGAGGATCTCGGCCTCTGGGCGTGGCGCCACTGGCGCATCACGCTGGATCTGACCCCCGGAGAGCACGAGCTCGTCGTGCGCGCCTGGGACTCCTCGGCGGCGACGCAGCCCGCTGACGACGCCGCCGTCTGGAACCCGAAGGGATACGCCAACAACGCCAGCCCCCGCGTTCACGTCCGCGCGATCGCCGCCTGACGACGGACCCTCACCGCAGCGGGTTGCTGCCGGGGGCGATGCCGGTGGACACGGCGTACAGCTCGTAGCTGAGGATGAGTCCGTAGACCATCGCCAGCGGCCATTGGGAGCCGGCCAGGGACATGCCGAACGCGGCCGCCACCGCCAGACGCAGAACCGGCGTCAGCTCGGCCCGGCGCGGCAGCTCGAGCTGCCGGTGGGCGAGCAGGAGCACGACGGCGATGCCGATGAGAGTGAGGAGGTTGAGGGACATCGCAGCGGCTCCGGTTGCGGTCGCGCGATCGTCCGCGCGCACCCAGGACAACGGCAGATCCCGCGCCGGACTTGAGCGTCGTGACGAAACGACGGCTTCGGGATACTGTGAGTTGACGATGAACTGGGATCTGCGACACCGGAGGTCGGCGCTGACGATCCGGTCGCTGCTGGCCGTTTGGATCACCATCGTCATCGTCGTGCTCTGCGCCACGGGACGCTGGTGGGGCCTGGTCTTCGTCCTCCCCCTGATCCTCGATCTGCAGCTGCTCCGCCGGATCGTGGCGGCCGGTCGCTAGCGCCGCGCGTCCGAGTTCGGGTCCCGCCAACGGCGCATGAGCAGAGACGAGCACGCACGGGCATGAGCGCGACGCCGCCATCACCGCCACCCGCCGACGGAGCGACTGCGCCGCCGGTGCCGGGCCCCGTCCTGGACCTCAGCCATCGCAGGGTCCTGATCATCATCGGGGCGTTGATGCTCGGGATGTTCCTGGCGGCGCTCGATCAGACGATCGTCTCGACAGCGCTGCCGACGATCGTCGCCGATCTGCACGGCGCGTCGCACCTCGCCTGGATCGTCGTCGCCTATCTGCTCGCGGTCACGGTCTCGACGCCGCTGTGGGGCAAGCTCGGCGACCAGTACGGCCGCAAGGTGTTCTTCCAGGCGGCGATCGTGATCTTCCTGTGCGGCTCGGCGCTGTCGGGGCTGAGCACCAGCATGACCGAGCTGATCGTGTTCCGGGCCGTGCAGGGCCTGGGAGGCGGTGGGCTGATGGTCGGCGCCCAGGCGATCGTCGGCGACATCGTCTCGCCCCGTGAGCGCGGTCGCTATCAGGGACTGTTCGGAGCGGTCTTCGGGATCGCGAGCATCATCGGCCCGCTGCTCGGCGGCTTCTTCGTCCAGCAGCTCTCGTGGCACTGGATCTTCTACATCAACCTCCCGGTCGGCGTCGTGGCCCTCACCGCGATCGCGATCCAGGTGCCGGGCAACCTGCGACGCATCCATCACGTGATCGACTATCTCGGCGCCGTCGTCCTGACGCTGTCGGCGAGCGGTCTCGTCCTGTTCACGAGTCTCGGCGGCACCACGCTGGCGTGGGGCTCGCCGGCCAGCATCGCCCTCGCCGTCTCCGGCGCCGTCCTGCTCGTCGTCTTCGTGTTCGTGGAGCGTCGCGCGACCGAGCCGGTGCTGCCGCTGCACCTGTTCGCCAATCGGGGCTTCTCGGTCACCAGCGTGGTCGGATTCATCATCGGGTTCGCGATGTTCGGCGCCATCACCTACCTCCCCCTGTTCTTCCAGATCGTCCACGGCGAGTCGCCGACGACCTCCGGTCTGCAACTGCTGCCGCTGCTCGGTGGCCTGATCATCTGCTCGACCGGATCCGGGATCGTCATCAGCAAGACCGGCCGCTATCGGATCTTCCCGATCGCCGGAACCGCGCTGCTGACGATCGGCCTGCTGCTCCTGGCCCAGGTCGGCGTCGCGACGAGCCTGGTCGTCTCCGGGCTGTACATGTTCGTCCTCGGCGTCGGACTCGGTTGCGTCATGCAGGTGCTGGTCCTGATCGTGCAGAACGCCGTTCCCTACGCCGAGCTTGGGGTCGCCACCTCCGGCGCGACCTTCTTCCGCTCCATCGGCGGCTCATTCGGCACGGCGATCTTCGGCGCCATCTTCAGCAACGTCCTGGTCGGCAACCTCGTCAGACATCTCGGGAGCGCCAGGCTGCCCCGCGGCCTGTCGAGCGCCAGCGTCACCCCCGCCATCCTGGACAAGCTCCCCCACGCCGTCCATCACGGCATCGCCGCCGCCTACGCCGAGTCCATCCAGACCGTGTTCATCATCGCCGCGCCGATCGGACTGGTCGCGTTCCTCGCCGCCTGGCTCATCCCCCAGGTCGAGCTGCGACGCGGAGTCGGGGCTTCAGCCGAGTCGTCGTCGAGCGCTCCACCGGCATCGCCGCCGCTCGCTCCCGATCCGCTGGTCTCCAGCTGAAGCGGCACGGTCAGAACTCGGGCTGGGCGGTCTCGAAGACCGGCCGGACAACGAGTGCGGTCCGGACGAGCGTCAGGCGCAGCGTGGACCGGATCGGCGTGGCGACGAAGCCCTCGTCGAGGAACGGCGAGCCGGGGGCCAGCGTGAGCGTCACCCGGCGCGCGGTCAGTCGTGATATCGGGATCCCGGCGGAGGCGATCACCTCGGTCCCCATGCCCGGCGCTGGCCCTGGGCACTCCGTCAACGCCGAGCCGGCGACATCGCCGTCCTGGATCGTGACCCCCAGCACGCCGCCGGCGGCCGGATACATCTCGATCGCGCCCGGACCGAAGTGCGCCGTGTCCTCGCACGCCCCGCTCGCCGTCAGTTCCCGGGCGCTGAGCGTGCCGGGTGGCGAGAACAGGAATCCGCTGACGCTGATCCCGTTCGGGTTGCCGTGGCGGCTGAGCCCGAGCGCCGCGCGCAGGTCACGCAGCGGGCGGCTCGCGGAGGCGATGGCGCCGAGGCTCGCCGGCACCGGCGCCGGCGAGAACGTGGTGGTCGTCGTTCCCGTCAGCCCGCACACGGCGAGCGGCGCGCAGTCGGCCTGTAGCGACGCCCCGCGGACCGCGGTGACGAGCGTACCGGTGAGCCGGACGCGGAAGCCCAGCGCGAGCGCGCGCTGATGGCGCACCCGGATGAACCGGGCTCGCTCGGGCCGGCTCAGTCCGATCGTGAGGCGCACCGCCTCGGTGCCGGCGAAGCCGCCCCCGGAGAACGAGCGCGTCACCATCTCGCGCAGCGTGATCCGGCCCCGTGCGACGCGCGCCACCGCAAGCGACGGCGCCGGCAGCGCGGGCACGAGCACCGCGTCCCGCGGTCCCGCACACCGCGTGCCGAGGAGATCCTGAAGCGCGACGAAGTCGCCGAAGCGGACGCGGCCGCCGACGACGGGGAGCGCCACCTCGGTCGAGAGCTGCTGCGCGTCGGTGCACAGCCCGCCGGCCGCGGCGCCGCTGTCCACGCGGGAGCTGACGGTTCCGGCGCCGCCCGACAGATCGAGGACCGCTTGATAGGAACGGCGTGGGCCGCTGCCCACGGTGTAGAGGTCAAGGCCGGAGGCCGCCGGCGGCGCCCACAGGATCGAGCCGGAGTAACGGCACAGGCCGCGGACCGCGCAGCCGGGCTGCACGCCGTGGAAGCTGACGGCGATCGACCCGGTCATATGGACCGGCAGCGCCACCTCGCTGACCGTCCCGGGCACGGTCGCCGGTCCGAGGAGCGCTGCCGGGAGCGAGGGGTTGCCGACCGCGCCGGCGGACGCCGCGCCGGCGCCGGCGCCGGCGCCGGCGAGCGCAACGAGGACGCTCACGACGGCGCCCATCGCCCGGAGCCTCACCGCTGCGTCTCCGCCACGGATGTCCGGTCGGCGAGCTGCTCGCCGACGCGCCGCAGGGTCAAGGTGACCGTGCCGTGCTCGTGTCCGTCATAGGCCGGCGACGCGAATGACGCGATGCCCGCGAGGCCCAGCTGGAGCAGCCGCGCGCCGAGCCCGCTCAGCGGAAACACCCCGGTCAGTCCGTACGCCTCGAGGGCGTCCAGCGACAGGTCATTCACGGTCGGCCCGGGACAGCGCGTGCGCATCGCCCACACGTCGGAAAGCGAGCCCGGCTCGATCGGCGCGCTGTGACTGGAGCCGGGCTCCTCGGGCGCGAGGCCGACGCCGAGCGCGGGAGTGCCCGCCAGCACCGCCGGGGTCAGGACGGCGTCGCTGCAGGCGAGGCCGTCGGGTCCCTCGACGTGCTCGGTCGTCGTCTCGCCGAGACGCCCGACCATGGTCAGCGTCAGGGGCAGCTGCTCGTCGCGCGCGTCGGCGAGGATCTGCGCGGCGGTCCGGCGGCGCGTGATCGCTGCCGAGCCGGCGAGCACGATCTCGCCGCCCGGGCTCAGTGTCTGGGTGAGCGTGCCACGCGCTCCGCACGCTCCGAGCGGCTCGCACAGCGGGGCCGCCGCACCGTGGAATGTCGTGGGCACCCCGCCGCTCGCCGCGGTGACGCGGTAGATGAACCGAGCCGTCTCGGTGAGCCGGCGAACGCGTGCGATCCTGACGCCGGGCGCGGCGCGCACAGCCCGGGATCGGCGGACGGCCGCCGGCGCCCGGGGGCTCGCGTCGGCGCTGTCGTCCGTGGACTCCAGGACCGTCAGGCCTGGAGTGACCGTGACGTCGAACGGGCCGGCGGTCAGGCTGACCGTCGTCGTCATTCGATAGCCCCCGTGGCTCGTCGTGGTGACCGGCAGCGCGAGCGACAGGAGGTCACGGGCCGTCGGCCCGGCGCAGTGCCCGCTCGACGGGACATCGCCGGATATATCAGGGGCGATCACGGCGCGCGGACCGGCCGGACCCGGCTCCAGGCGAAACGAGACATCGACCCACAGGACGTCGGTGCAGGTCACGATCGCCCCGTTCGGCGCCGGCATTGTCACCCGGATCGCCGGCGCGTCGGTCAGCTCGAGCTGCTGCCCGGCGGGCGCACCGGCGGGACCGGAGGTCGGAAGTTCCGCGTCGGTGGCATTGAGCTCCATCGAGCCGGTGACCCCGCACACCCCGGCCGCCGCGCAGCGAGACGGGGCGCCGGACCAGCTGATGGTCAGCGGCCCGGTCAGCGCGAAGTCGACCGTCGCGGCCCGGCGTGGCGCGGGACTCGCGGACGCCGCCGGCCCCGGGCCCGCGGCGACGAGCCCCCCGGCCCCGAGGGCGGCCAGAACGCGCCCGGCCCGTCCGGCGCGCCCGCCAGCCGGCCGCCGGCGTCTGCGATCAGCGCGGCCCTCAGCCGGCGCGGTGATGGTCCCGGTCGTGCGCAATCCGATCGGCATCCTCGCAGGCCACGCGGTCGGGCATCGTCCCGGGCGCGCCGGCCGGCGCGGGACGATCCGGGCTATTGGGCGATCAGCTCGAGCGAGACCTCGATCGTCACGCGGTCGCCGGCGCCGCCCTCGCCGACGATGCCGAACTCACGACGATTGACCGTGGTGGTCAGATCGAGGCCGAGGCGGTCAGAGCTGCTGCCGTCGTGATTGGGCACCGGCAGCGGGCCGCGGACGCTGCCGGAGATCTCGACGGGCTTGGTCACGCCCTTGATCGTCAGCTCGCCGGAGGCGTGCAGATGGTCCCCGTGGGCGTGCAGGTCCGTCGAGCTGAAGTTCAGCGTCTTGTGGTTCTCGAGGTCGAACCAGTCGGCGCCGAGCAGGTGCTCCCTGAACATCGGCAGGGTGCCGATATCGATGCTCTCGGTGTGAACCGAGCCGCTCAGGACGCCGTCCTGGAGAGCGCCGCTGACCTCGTGGAAGTGCCCCCGGAAGGTCGCCACCACATGATGGCCGACGGTGAACGTCGCCGAGGAGTGGACGCTGTCGATCTTCCAGGTGCCGGTCGTGGGAATGGCTGCGGGAACGGTCGTGCTCAAGTCGGTCTCCTGTTCACGTGCTCTAAGTCAACTCATTCAGTATAGATTGCCCGTTCATGCCGACGACGAGCCCGGGTGCACCGCGGCGCTGTTGCGCGGCGGCGGCGATCATCACGTGCTGCGCGCTCGCCGCGTGCGGCTCCTCGGGCGGCGCCTCGAACCGCTCGGTCACCGTCGACGCGAAGTTCCCGCGCGGACCGAGCGTGATCTCGGGTGCCACGGCCGAGCGGCTGCGGGTCGCCACGTGCATGCGCGCGCACGGCATCGCCGCTTTCCCTGACCCGACCACCACGCCGCCGGCCGACCCAGCCGCTTATGCCGTCATCGACGACACTCTGGGCGTCTACCTCGCCGTTCCATCGTCGATCGATGTCAACGGCCGGGCGTATGTGCGCGCGGCCCACGCGTGCGGCTTCGATCTCGTGCAGTGAGTGCCGGCGCCCGGCTGATCCGATCGCCGGGCGGGCCCACCCGCGGATCGCCCGGCCGCGGCCGGCGGCGTTCCGGGGAGTCGGTTGCTATGAATTCCGCCTCATGCCCGCTGCCCCCCGTCGACGATCGAGATCACTCCCCGGCCATCTGCCGGCCGCCGCTCCGGGCGAGGTGCTCGTCTGGACCGACGGCGCCTGCCGGCGCAATCCCGGCCCGGGTGGCTGGGCGGCCGTCGTCTGCTGGGAGGACGGGGTCGTGGAGGAGCACAGCGGCGGTCTGGCCCACACGACGAACAACGTGATGGAGATGACCGCCGCCCTGGAGGGCCTGCGCGCGCTGCCGCCCGGGTCGCGGGCCTGCGTCGTGACCGATTCTCGCTATCTGCACGACGGCATGACCTCGTGGATGGTCGGCTGGAAGCGCAAGGACTGGCGGACGGCGTCGGGCGACCCGGTCAAGAACAAGCAGATCTGGGTCGCGCTGGACGCCGCGGCCTCAGATCACGAGCAGGTCCGCTGGCACTGGATCAAGGGGCACATCGGGCACCCGCTCAACGAGCGAGCCGACGTCCTGGCGGTCACCGCCAGCGGCGGCGGCGCCCGCGCTCGCAGCGGTCTGGGCATCTAACCTGCGCTATACGCGCGTTACATGCCCAGGTCCGCCCCCGGCCGCCCCCGGCCGCCCCCGGCCGCCCAGGTCCGCCCCCCGGCCGCCCAAGTCCACCCCCGGTCCGCCCAGGTCCCCCCCGGCCGCCCAGGTCCGCCCGCGCCCGGCCCCGCCCGTCCGGCTGCGGCTACGCCGATGCGGCGAGGACCATGCCCGCCGCCACCGTGTCGTTGGTCGCCTCGTCGATCAGGATGAAGCTCCCCGTGCTGCGATTGCGGCTGTAGGGATCGACCACCAGCGGCGCGCTGATCCGCAACCGAGCCCGCCCGATCTCGTTGAGACCGAGCTGCCGGGCGTCGACGTGCTGAAGGTTGTTGATGTCGACCCGGTATTCGAGCGCGTCGATCACGGCCTTGGCCGAGCGGGTGGTGTGCTTGATCGTGTAGCGGCCGCGCTCGGTCATCGGCTGGTCGCTCATCCAGCAGATCATCGCCTCCAGCTCGCGCGCGGTCGTCGGCTGGTCCTGCGCCTCGACGATCATGTCCCCGCGGGAGACGTCGATCTCGTCGGCGAGCCGCAGCGCGACCGACATCGTCGGGAAGGCCGACTCGACCTCGCCGTCGTAGGTGTCGATCCCGGCGATGGTCGTGCGCCGCCCTCCGGGCAGCACGACGACCTCGCTGCCGGGGCGCAGCACGCCGCCGGCCATCTGCCCGGCGTAGCCGCGATAGTCGTGGTGGTCGTCGCTCATCGGGCGGATGACCCACTGGACGGGGAAGCGGACGTCGTTGAGATTGCGGTCAGGGGCGATCACGACGTGCTCGAGGTGATACAGCAGCGGCGCGGCGCCGTACCACTGCATCGCGTCCGAGCGCGTCACGACGTTGTCGCCGCGCAGCGCCGAGATAGGGATGAAGGTGATGTCGGGGATCGCCAGGCGGGCGGTCCAGTCGGTCATCTCCTCGAGGATCTCGTAGAACGTGTCCTCGGAGAAGTTGACGAGATCCATCTTGTTGACGCAGACGACGAGATGGGGGATGCGCAGCAGCGAGGCGATGTAGGCGTGGCGGCGGGTCTGCTCGGACACCCCCTTGCGGGCGTCGACGAGCACGATCGACAGATCGGCGGTCGAGGCCCCGGTGACCATGTTGCGGGTGTACTGCTCGTGGCCGGGGGTGTCGGCGACGATGAACTTGCGCCGCGGGGTCTGGAAGTAGCGGTAGGCGACGTCGATCGTGATCCCCTGCTCACGCTCGGCCCGCAGCCCGTCGGTCAGCAGCGCGAGGTTGACGTAGCCGTCACCGCGCCGCTCCGAGGTCTCGACGACGTGCTCCATCTGATCCTCGAAGATCGACTTCGTGTCGTGCAGCAGGCGTCCGATCAGCGTCGACTTGCCGTCGTCGACCGAGCCGGCGGTGGCGATCCGCAGCAGCTCCGAATTGCGGTGCACGACATAGCCGGCGCCGGTGCGCGGGGCCGAGCCGTTCATCTCAGAAATAGCCTTCACGCTTCCGATCCTCCATCGCGGCTTCCGTGACCCGGTCATCGGCGCGCGTCTCGCCCCGCTCGGTGATCCGGGTGGCGGCGATCTCGGCCACCACCTCGTCGAGCGTTGTCGCCCGCGAGCGCACCGCGCCGGTGCAGGTCATGTCGCCGACCGTGCGATAGCGCACCGATTCGGTGAACGGCTCCTCGCCGTCCATCAGCTCGACGAACTCGTTGTGGGCGTAGAGCATCCCGTCGCGCGCGAACACCTCGCGCTCGTGCGAGAAGTAGATCGATGGGACCTCGAGCTTCTCCTCGTCGATGTACTGCCAGACGTCGAGCTCGGTCCAGTTGGAGATCGGGAACACGCGGACGTGCTCGCCCTTGCGAATCCGGGCGTTGAACAGCGACCACAGCTCGGGCCGCTGGCGCTTGGGATCCCACTGGCCGAAGTCGTCCCGGAAGGAGAACACCCGCTCCTTGGCCCGCGCGCGCTCCTCGTCGCGCCGCGCACCGCCGAAGGCGGCGTCGAAGCCGTGCTCCTCGAGCGCGTCGAGCAGCGTCGTCGTCTGCAGACGATTGCGCGAGGCGCGCGGACCGGTCTCCTCGACGACCCGGCCGCGGTCGATCGAGTCCTGGACGCTGGCGACGATCAGGCGCTCGCCGATCTCGGCGATCCGGCGGTCACGGAACTCGGTGACCTCGGCGAAGTTGTGGCCGGTGTCGACGTGCATGACCGGGAACGGGAACTTCCCGGGACGGAACGCCTTCTCGGCCAGTCGCAGCAGGATGATCGAGTCCTTGCCGCCGCTGAACAGCAGCACCGGGCGCTCGAACTCGGCCGCGACCTCGCGGAAGATGTGGATCGACTCGGCCTCGAGCGTTTCGAGGTGCGACAACTCGTACTGGAATGGATTCATTGACCGTCCATACCTCGTCAGACGTGGATCCCGCACTCGGTCTTGTCCTGCCCGGCCCAGCGGCCGTCGCGTCCTGCGCCGGGGGCCGTGCAGGGAACGCATCCGATCGACCCGTAGCCCTGGTCGTGGAGCGGATGGTAGGGCAGATCATGCTTGAAGATGTACGTCCACAGTTCCTTCTCGGTCCAGTCGGCGAGCGGGTTCAGCTTCCAGATCCCGCGCCGCTCGTCGCGCTCGAGCTTGGGGGCGGCGGCCCGCGTCGGGGCCTGCTCCCGGCGGATGCCGGTGACCCAGGCGTCGACGTCGGACAGCGCGCTCTCCAGCGCGGCGACCTTGGCCGCTCCGCAGCAGCGCTGCGCCGTCCACGGCTCGCCGGGGCTGCGGGCGTCGATCACGTCGATCGTCAGGCCGAAGCGCTGCGCGAAGCGCCGCTGGGTCTCGACCGTCTCGGGGAACAGGACGCCGGTGTCGATCGTGAACGCGCGCACCGTCGCATCGATCTCTGAGATCATGTGGAAGAGGACCGACTCCTCCTTCTGAAACGAGCAGGCGACGGTCAGCCGCGGCTGGAAACGCTCGATCCCGTAGGCCAGCACCTCCTGCGCGCTGGCCGTCTCCAGGTCAGGAGCGGTCATCGTCATACCGCGCACTCACCTTCGCCGCGCGCAACCTCGAACGGGACCTGTCGATTGAAATCGATGAAGTGGTTCATGTTCTCCAGGCTGAACTGCACCGGCATCGTCAGATCGGACACCGCCTGCTCGAACTCCGCCACGCCGACGCGGTCGACGAAGGCCAGGAACGACTCGCCGTCGTGGCGCTCGGCCTCGTAGAAGCGTAGCCAGCGCTCGACGGCCTCCGGAACCCGCTTGGCCGGCAGCCGCGCCTTCAGCCGCTGACCGTAGCGCACCTCGCCGCCCTCGTACGCCCCGCCGATGTGAGGGATATAGGCCGGAATCGTCCGCTCGCCGACCTTGATCGAGGCGCCGTAGAAGCCGATGTCGGCGATGTGATGCTGGCTGCAGCCGTTCGGGCAGCCGCTCATCTTGACGTGGATCCGGCGGGTCAGCGGATCCTCGATGGCCATCGCGACGATCCGCTCGTGCACGGCCTGGTTGAGTCCCATCGAGCTCGTGATCCCGAGCTTGCAGGAATCGGTTCCCGGGCAGCTGACGACGTCGGAGATCTCGTCGGCGCCGGCGTCGCCGAGGCCGATCTCGCTCAGCGCCCGCCACGTCTCGTAGACCGACTCGTCGCGGACCCAGCGCAGGACGATGTTCTGGTGCACCGTCGTGCGCGCGAACCCGCCCGAGAAGCGCCGCATGACATCGGCCAGTCCCCGCAGCTGCTCCGGGGTCAGATCGCCCCGGCGGACCGTCACCTCGACCGTGCTGAAGCCGGACTGGCGCTGGCGGGCGACGTTGGAGGACAGGAAGTGCTCGAACGCGCGGCGGTCGCCGTTCGGGCTCGCGCTCGAGCGCCCGGCGGCCGGGGCCTGGGCCTGCTCGTCGATCTCGTACAGGATCCCGTCGATCGAGAAGTCGCGCTCGGCGACCCAGTCGCCGGTCAGCTCCTGCTCGACGAGCTCGCGGAAGGCGTCGATCCCGATCTTGTCGACGAGCACCTTGATCCGGGCGCGGGCGCGGTTGACGCGCAGGAAGTCGGTGCGGTCGAAGATCCGCATGCACGCCTCGGTGACCTTCAGATAGTCGCCGTTGTCGAGCTCGACGAACTCGTACAGGGTGGGGGCGATCCGCGGCATGATCGAGGTGCCGCCGCCGACCTTGATCTCGACGCCGCGGACGCCGTCGCGCATCCGCGGGATGAACGCCATGTCGTGGATCCCGGTGATGGCGTTGTCGTCGTCGGTGGCGGTGAACGCCGTCTTGACCTTGCGCGGCATCGCCTGGGTCGTCGGATGGCGCACGAAGTAGCGCACGTAGGCGCCGGCATAGGGCGTGATGTCGAACAGCTCGCCCTCCAGTACGCCGGCCCGCGGGTCGCCGGTCACGTTGCGCATCGTGTTGCCGCAGCCCTCGCGCGAGGAGAGGCCGGAGTCGGAGATCTCCCGCATCAGCTTGGCGACGTCAGGCAGCGGGATGTGGTGCATCTGGATGTTCTGGCGCGTCGTGATGTGGCCCTTGCGCAGCGGCACATAGCGCTCGATCACGTCGGCGAAGACGTCGAGCTGCTCCGGCGTGACCCCGCCCATCGGCAGCTTGACGCGGATCATCTGGACGTCGGGCTGGCGCTGTCCGTAGACGCCCTGCTTGAGGCGGAACTTGATGAAGTCGTCCTCGCGCAGCTCGCCCGTGAGAAAGCGCGTCGACTCGGTGTCGAAGTCGTCGAACTCACGCTCGAGGATCGGGATCACGTGCCCGGGGACGTTCTCGACGATCTCGGGGTTGTCCAACGACCCGGTGCGGGGGGTCTTCTTCTCGGACTCGATCGAGGCGGGCTCCATCGGGGCTCCTTGCGGTTGGGGTCGGTGACGCCGCGGATGGGCTGGACCCGTAAAACTACCAAAAGGCGATCCAGATAAAGCCTTTTTCGGTTTTTCCAGCGATGGAGCCCCGCTCCGAGCGGATCGGGGCCGCGCCCGGGCGGGCGGCGTGAGCCCTCAGCGGCGGTCGGCGCGCGGGAGGTCGTAGTAGCTGACGCGGATCACGACCCGGCGGTTCAGCGCGCGGCCGGCGGCCGTCGCGTTGGAGGCGACCGGGCGCTCGTAGCCGTAGCTGACGGCGCTGAAGTGGGCGTCGACGCCGAGCGCGCGCAGCATCCCGCAGACGGCCTGGGCGCGCCTCAGCCCGAGCTCGTAGTTGTAGTGCCAGCTGCCGATCGAGTCGGTGTTGCCCTCGCAGACGACGGTCCTGGCGCCGGCCAGCTGGCGGGCGATCGCCTCGCCGGCGGCCCGCGCCGCGGCGGTGAAGGTCGCGGCCCCGGGCACGAACAGGACGTCGCGCACGACGTAGCGCAGCGGCGGATAGAGCACGGTGTGAGCGATCGCCCGCAGGGCGCCGAAGCCGATCGGCCGCGCGGTGGCCCGCAGCGAGACCGTCAGCCCGCCGAGCGCGCGCGCCAGCAGCCGGCGTCCGGTGGCGTTCAGCGTCACGGCCACGATCGCGTGCGTGACGCCGGCGCGTGCGTGGGCCGTCGTCCCCGAGCCGATCCGCACGCCGTCGTGATAGAGCGCGACCGCGCAGCGCCGCACCGACCCGGCATTCAGATCGCAGCCGACGTCGAGCGAGCGCCCGGCGGCCGCCGTGGCCGTGGCGGCCACGAGCAGGCGGGCCGTCCTGGGCAGCCCGCGTGGTCCGGTGCGGCGCACGACGGTCCAGTGATAGACGGTCGGAGCGCTCGTGTTGCCGGCCTCGTCGACCGCCACCACCGACAGGGTGTGGCCGCCGAGCGAGGTCGCGTTGGCGCGATAGGTCGCCGGGCACGGCTCGAACGGGCCGCCGTCGAGCGAGCATTCCAGCGTCGTTCCGGGCGCGGGCGAGAGGTCGAACGAGGCCGGGCCGGGCGTGGCGTAGGCCGCCGGTCCGCCCATCACGACCGGCGCGGCCGGCGGGGTGGTGTCGACGGTCCAGGCGTACTGGGTGCTGACCGACAGGTTTCCGGCCGCGTCGAGGGCTCGTACGAGCAGCGCGTGCGAGCCGTCGTCCAGTCCGGCGAAGGTGACCGGGTCCGGGCAGGGGCTCCAGGCGGCGCCGTCCAGCGAGCACTGATAGGAGACACCGGCCTTGGCGTCGGAGAAGGAGAAGGTCGCCGCGGTGCTGTTGGTCATCGTGGCCGGCGCCTGATCGACGCTGACCGCGCCCGGAGCGGCGGTGTCGATGGTCACGACGATGCTGTCGGTCGCCTGATTGCCGGCGGCGTCGGTGACCGTGATGGCGATCGTGTGGGCGCCGTCGGCGAGCGCGGTCGGCAGCGTGATCGCTCCGGCCCCGCCCGCCGGGATGACGCCGGTCAGGACCGTCTCGCCGTCGACGGTGATGACGTAGGAGTCGCCGGGCTCGCCGGCGTAGCTGACCGTCGGCGTCGTCGCGTTGGTCGGCGAGCCGGTCGGTCCGGTCAGCGTGACGGTCGTGCTCAGCTTGACGGTGATGATCGACGCCACGCTCCACGGCCCGACGTTGCCGGCCTGGTCGGTCTGCTGGGCCGCCACGGTGTGCTGGCCTGCCGATAGCGGGCCGGGGATGGTGATCAGTCCGTTGCCGGACTGGTCAAGCGTCACCGGCCCGTAGTCGACGCCGTCGACCGCGACGGTGACGTTCGCGCCCGGCTCGCCGGACACGGCGATCGTCGGCGAGACGTCGTTGGAGACCGACCCGTTCGCGGGCGAGGTCACCGTCGGAGCGGCCGGGGCGACGGTGTCGATCGTCAGCGACCGGCCGCTCGAGGCCGGGCTGACGTTGCTGTACGCATCGGTGGCGGTCGCCGTCACGGTGTACGTGCCGTCGGAGATCGGGGCCGACGGGGTGAACGTCCAGAGCCCGGAGCCGTCGGCGGTCGTGGTGCCGAGCGGTGAGCCGTTCAGCATCACGGTGACGGTGTCGCCGGGATCCGCGGTTCCGGAGAACGCCGGCTCGGTGACGTTGGTGTCGGTCTGATCGGCCGGGGTGGCGATCGCCGGCGTGTGCGGAAGCTCCAGCACGAGGGTGCTGCTCGACGCGCTCGACGCCACCGAGTTGCCCTGGGAGTTGGCGGCGGTGACGGTGAAGGTGTAGCTCTGGCCGTTGGTCAGGCCGGTGATCGCGCACGTCGTCGCGCCGGTCGTCGTGCAGGTCAAGCCACCGGGGCTGGCGGTCACCGTGTAGCCGGTGATCGCCGTGCCGCCGGTGATGACCGGCGCGGTCCAGGAGATCGTCGCCAGGCCGCCCGGGGTGGTCCAGGCGCTCGCCGAGACGCCGGTCGGCGCGCCGGGGACGTCGAGCGGGGTCACCGCGCTCGACGCCGCCGACGGGGCGCCGGTCGCGTTGGCGTTGGTGGCGGTGACCGTGAAGGTGTAGGGCGTGCCGTTCGTCAGTCCGGTGACCGTGCAGTGCGCCGGACCGGAGGTCCACAGGCAGGTCTCACCGCCGGGGCTGGCCGTCACGGTGTAGCCGGTGATGGCCGCGCCGTTGCCCGAGGGGGCGGTCCAGGACACGGTGGCGCTCGCCGGCGCCGGGGTCGCCGACACCGCGGTCGGAGCGCCCGGGGTTCCCGAGACCCGCGTCGCGCTCGACGCGCTCGACGCCACCGAGTTGCCCTGGGAGTTGGCGGCGGTGACCGTGAAGGTGTAGCTCTGGCCGTTGGTCAGGCCGCTGATCGCGCACGTCGTCGCGCCGGTCGTCGTGCAGGTCAGGCCACCGGGGGCGGCGGTCACGGTGTAGCCGGTGATCGTCGCGCCGCCGTTGTTGACGGGCGCGGTCCAGGAGATCGTCGCCTGGCCGCCCGCGGCCGTCCCGCCGGTCGCCGAGACGCCGGTCGGCGCATCAGGCGGGCTGGACAGCGTGATGTCGGCGGTGCCGGAGTAATCGCCGCTGAAGCCGCCCCCGGGGGCGCCGGACCCGAACTCGACGACGTAGCCCGCGATCGTCGTCGAGTTGGGGATGTCGTTCCAGATGCCCTCGCCGAGGTAGTTGATCTCCAGATAGTGCTCGCCACTGCCCGGCGTCCCCGACGCGTAGCCGGAGTTGTTGGGCTCGCCGGAGTTCCAGTCGTAGTAGTCGCCGCTGTCGTTGGTGTGCACGCAGCTTCCGCTGACGAGCGTGCACTCGGTGAAGATCGTGCCGGCGAGCGGGCCGCCCTGCCAGCTCCAGACGCGCTGGATCCCGCTGTTGCCGTCATATCCGCTCGGATAGTCGACCGACATCCCGCCGGCCCAGACGTTGCTGGCGTTCTGGATGTGGGCCTCGATGAAGCTGTTGACGGTCGCGTTCGGGATCGAGGCGAGATAGCCGGGCTGCCCGTCGAAGGACAGCGCGGTCGCGTCGGTCTCCGCCGTCGTCCACAGGACGTTCGAGTCCGGGACGTACTCGTAGTAGTGCCCGGTGGAGGGGAGATAGGCGAGCCCCGCCGCGTTGGCGGTGACGTTGACGGTCACGGCCGCCGTGCCGGTCGTGCCGGAGTCCGACAGGCTGAGCGAGGCGAGCCCGTTCTGGACGTCGGCCTGGTCGCCGGTGAAGGAGAAGCTCGAGCCGCTGAACGTCGAGTAGCCGAAGGACAGCGACAGGCCGGAGGTCTCGCTCATCGACAGGCTGCCGATCGTCGTCGACACCGACACGAGCAGCGACTCGCTCGGATCCGAATAGCCGGAGATCGTCGTCCCGGTCAGCGGCGTGCTGCCGTTGGCGGGGGCGGCGGTGACGCTCGTCGGGGTCACCGTGACGTTGTCGGCCAGCGCGACCGACGCGCCGATCAGGCTCATCAGCACGGCCGCGAGCGCGGCGCCCGCCAGCCGGCGGGCGATCCGGGCCGGCCCGCTGACCGGATGCCCGCGGCGCCCGTCAGGGGCCTGCGCGCTGTCGCTGTGGGTGCTGAAAGCCGTCATCGGTGCTCCTCGTCTTCTCGTGTCCGTCCGGCCGCGCGTCATCGACGTGACGCTGCCTCCACGACGTTCGGCTGCCGGCGGGCGGCGTGTAGCCCCGAAATGAGGTAGTCGATCGGCAGCGCGGCGAGGCGCGGCGCGCGGCCCTACAGCCAGGGCGGGAGCAGGCCCGGCTGGCGCGTGACGCCCTCGCGCAGCGCGGCCTGCTGCCAGGGATCCCGCGCCGGCGTGGCCGGGGCGGGCCGGGGCGCGGTCTCACGCATGAACCGCTCCAGGGCCGCGACGACGGCCGCGGCCTCCTCCGGGGAGGCGCCCGGCGCGACGATCGACAGATGCGGGCGGCGGTTCATCGCTGACGCGAATGTATCGTCCTGCGACCGTGCCGTCGATTCCCGTCCTCGACCACGACGCCGTCCTGCGCGCCGTCTCGCCGCCCGCGGCGATCGAGCACGTCCGTGAGGGGTTTCTCCGTCACCGCGTCGGTGACTGGGTGATGCCGTCCAAGGTCTACCTCCAGAGCCCGCCGTTCGGCGATTTCCGGGCGATGCCGGCGCGCGGCGGCGGGCTGGCGCTGCTGAAGTGGATCACCTCCTTCCCGGGCAATCCGGCGCGCGGGCTGCCGACGGTCATGGGGGTCATCTGTCTGTCGGACGCGGAGACCGGCGCCCCGCTGATGCTGCTCGACGCCCGCTCGGTCACGGCGCTGCGGACCGGCGCGGTCGCCGCGGTCGCCACCGCCGCGCTCGCCGCGCCGGGCGCGCGCACGGTGGGGATCATCGGCTGCGGGCTGCACGGGGCGTGGACGGCCCGCTGCCTGGCCGCGGCCGGCTACGGCCCCGGTGTCTGCTTCGATCCGGCGGCCGACAACGCCGGCCGGATCGCCGCAGAGCTCGGCTGGCGGATCGGGTCCCGGGAGGACGCGGCGCGGTGCGAGATCGTCGCCTGCGTCACCCCCGGCGCCGAGATCGTCGTCGACGTCGGCGATCTGCGGGCCGGCCTGCACCTCAACATGCTCGGCGCCGACGGCCCCGGCAAGGCCGAGGCCAGCGTCGGCGCCGTCGCCTCCTGCAGCCTGTTCTGCGACGAATGGCATCAGGCCTCCCACGGCGGCGAGCTGACCGGCGCGGTCGAGGCCGGCCTCGTGCGCCGGGATCAGGTGACCGAGCTCGGCGCGGTGCTCGCCGGCGACGCCCCGGGGCGGCCCGGCCCGGCCGCGGTGACGCTGTTCGACTCGACCGGGCTCGCCATCCAGGACCTCGCGGTCGCGTCGGCGGCCTACAGCGCGTGGCGTTCCGGGACCGTCGACGCCCAGACCATCACGCTCTAGCTGAGATCGAGGCGGCATGCTGGGCAGGTTATTTATAAGCTAAACCTATAAGTTATCGGCTATTCTCGTCTTGGGGATATGAATGACGATTGCCGATGGTGAGGTTATGTTCGAATTCTCGAAGCACAAAAGGACCAATGACGAGCCGGCCCTCGACGCCGGCGACGACCGTGACCTGATCGCGCTCGTCAACGAAGCCCGTGACTGGCGTGACATCGAGCGCGCCACGACGATGGCCCGCCGCCGCGCCCAGGCGCGACGCGGCGGACGCTTCCTGCTCCGGCGCGCCGACCGCGTTTAGCGGCCACCAGTTCGCGCGTCACCGGCGGCGGGCCGCCGCGATCTGCCGGCCCGCCGGACCGCTCTCGCACGATTCGCCACGACGGCAGCGTCTGGGCGCTCGCCGACTTCGACGCCGCGCTGCAGGCGCGGCTCGACCCGAGCGCGCGACACGGGAACAGTGATAAGTACCGATGCCGCCACCCGGGCGACCGAGTAGGAATGTCGACGGCCTCGAGGGGGCCGCGTGTGATCTGGGCGCGCGGGTGCCGCGGGGCGTGGTACGTACTCGTGAACCGTTCGTGTGGAGGACTGCAATGCCGTCAGCGTGGCGCAGGACGAGTTGTTTCCGGCGGGTCTCCGGTCGCGAGCGCTTGGCCAGATCCCGACCCGCAGCCGGCGGCGCCGTCCGGCGGGCCTCGTCCGGTGCGCTGCGGATCGCGGCTGGCTCGTCGCTGGCGTTCGCCGCGACCGCGCTGCTGGCCGCGCCGGCCTGGGCGCTCACGGTGAGCACCGGGCAGCCGGTGACGATCACGACGACCGGTGCGACGGTCAACGTCACCGTCAATCCCGGCGGCGACGCCTCGCTCATCACGGTCAACTACGGGGTGACCGGACAGCCGCTGAGCAGCGAGGGTGAGTTCAGCAGCACCGACACGGGAACCTCGCCCGAGACGGTCCCCGTGGTCATGGACCAGCTCCAGCCCAACACGTCATACACCTATCAGGCGACGGGCTTCACGACCGATGGCAGCAACCTCTCTGCCACCGACACGACCACGGCGACGTTGACGACCCCCGCCGCCCCGACCGGACCGGGCCTGCCGCTCGTCCCACCCCAGAATCCGCCCAACGCGATCTTCGACTATCCGTGCGACCTCGCGTTCGCGAACGGCAACGCCCCCTCGGCCGATGCGGCCTGCGTGAGCGACATCAACGGCGGCCGGGCGCTGGAGGGGTTGCCGCCGCTCGTGCTGCCGAGCAACTGGTCGACGCTCACCCCGGGCGAGCAGATCTTCGTCGCCACCAACCTCGAGCGCGTGGTGCGCGGAGAGGCGCCGATTCCGAACCTGGTCAACACCTACGACGCGAGCATCCAGACCGCGGTCTCGACGTTCACCGATCCGATGATCACAGCGGGCGTCCCGTGGACGGCGGTGGCAGCGACCGGATCGACGGTGGTGCTCGACGCCATCTACGGCTGGCTGTATTACGACGGGCCCGGCGGGACGAACATCGACTGCACCAGCCCGACTGCCCAGGGATGCTGGGGCCACCGCGACGCCCTCCTCTCCAACGGGGCGACGATCGGCAACCCGACCGAGATGGACGCCGGCACCGGAATGAGCAACGGCTCGCCGACCGCGGCGGCCGTGTTCGTCGCCAACCCCAGCCCGACGCCTGCCGCCAACATCGTGTTCTCGTGGACCGGCGAGCAGCAGTTCCTCGCGCCCCCGGCGCTCGGCGGTGTGGTGTCACACCGTCCCGCCCCCAGGCTCAGTCACCTGACCCTGAGCCGGTCCCGGTTTGCCGCGGAGTCCGGCCGGCATGCGCCGGCGATCGTCGTTGACACGCTGCTGGAGCCCAAGCTCGGCACGATCGTCTCCTACAGCGATTCGGAGCAGGCGATCACGACGTTGACGATCGAGCAGCAGCTCACCGGTGTGCTCCGCCACGGCAAGTGCGTGACGACGTCGCGCCTCGCGGCGAAGAGCGCCACGTCGTGCACCCGGGACGAGACGCTCGGCACGCTGGAGCACGCCGACACCGCAGGGCGCAATCGCTTCCGCTACGTGGGCCGGCTCAACGGGCGCAAGCTCAAGCCGGGCGCCTATCTGATGACTGCCTCGCCTCGCAACGCCTTCGGGAGCCGGGGCAGGACCCTGGCGGTCGCGTTCACGGTCGGCCGCTGACGCCCACCGAGCGCGTCCGGCGCGCTCATGCCGTGTGCCTCATCTCTGAGAGGGCGAGCTTGACGCGGCAGGCGTCGCCTACAGCGGAATGTTGCCGTGCTTGCGGCGCGGGCCCGCCTCGCGCTTGGTCTGCAGCGTGTGCAGGGCGATGATGATCTTGGCGCGCGTCTCGTGCGGGGTGATGACGTCGTCGATGTAGCCCCGTTCCGCCGCCGCGTAGGGATTGGCGAAGTGGGCCTTGTAGTCGTCGATCAGCTTCTGGCGGCGCTCGTCGGGGGTCGGCGAGGCGGCGATGTCCCGGCGGTAGATGATGTTGACCGCGCCCTCGGGCCCCATCACCGCCACCTCGGCGCTCGGCCAGGCGAAGTTGAAGTCGGCGCCGAGGTGCTTTGACCCCATGACGTCATAGGCCCCGCCGTAGGACTTGCGGGTGATGATCGTGATCTTCGGCACGGTCGCCTCTGCGTAGGCGTACAGCAGCTTGGCGCCGTGGCGGATGATCCCGCCCCATTCCTGCGTCGTCCCCGGCAGGAACCCGGGCACGTCGCAGAACGTGATGATCGGGATGTTGAAGGCGTCGCAGGTCCTGATGAACCGCGCCGCCTTCTCCGAGGAGTCGATGTCCAGGACGCCCGCCAGCTGCGCCGGCTGATTGCCGACGACGCCGACCGAGAAGCCGTCCAGGCGGGCGAAGCCAACGGTGATGTTGCGGGCGTAGTGCTCGTGGACCTCGAGGAAGTCGCCGTCGTCGACGATCAGGCGGATGACCTCGCGCATGTCGTAGGGCTTGTTCGGGCTGTCGGGGACGATCCCGTCGAGCTCGGGCGTCTCACGCAGCGGATCGTCGGTCGGGATCACCCGGGGCGGGGTCTCGAGGTTGTTCTGGGGCAGGAACGAGAGCAGATAGCGGGTGTCCTCGATGCACTGCTCCTCGTCGTCGGCCGCGAAATGGGCAACGCCGGACTTGGCGTTGTGCGACATCGCGCCGCCGAGCGCCTCGAACTCCACCTCTTCGCCGGTGACCGTCTTGATCACCTCCGGCCCGGTGATGAACATGTGCGAGGTCTCCTTGACCATGAAGATGAAGTCGGTGATCGCCGGGGAGTAGACGGCGCCGCCGGCGCAGGGCCCCATGACAAGGCTGATCTGGGGGATCACGCCGCTGCAGCGGACGTTGCGCAGGAAGACGTCGCCGTAGGCGCCGAGCGAGACGACGCCCTCCTGGATCCGGGCGCCGCCGGAGTCGTTGATGCCGATCACCGGACAGCCGATCTTCGCCGCCAGGTCCATGATCTTGCACATCTTCTCGGCCATGACCTCGCCGAGCGAGCCGCCGAAGACGGTGAAGTCCTGGCTGAACACGCAGACCCGGCGTCCCTCGATCGTGCCGTGGCCGGTGACGACGGCGTCACCCCACGGTCGATTCTTCTGCATCTCGAAGTCGAGCGTGCGATGGCGTACGAAGGTGTCGAGCTCCTGGAAGGAGCCGGGATCGAGCAGCCGCTCGATGCGCTCGCGGGCGGTCAGCTTCCCCTTCTCGTGCTGCTTGGCGACCGCCGCCTCCGAACCGGCGTGGATCGCCTCGTGACGCAGCTCCTGGAGCTGCTCCACCTTCTCCTGATAGGTCTCTGGGGCGTGCTCGCGCATCGGAGGCGCGAGTTTACGGCCTCGGCGCCCGCGACCCCTCTTCCCTGGAGTACGGCCGGTGGTGCGCCCGGCCGAGGCTGTCGAGCGCCCGGGTGAGGATCGTCAGCTCGTCCTCGACGGCCGGCTCGGCCTCGGCGACGGCCGCGGGGGCCGCGGCCTGGGCGCCGGCGGCGGGCTCAGGCTTCGCGGCGGCGGCGGATGGCGCGGGCTCCGCGACGGCCTCGGCCTTCGGCGCCGGCGCGCCGGCTCCACGGCCACGCCCGAGCCGCGCGCGCAGCCGGCCCCAGAATCCCGTGGGCGCGGGCTCCGGCTGTGCGGCGACGGGCTCGGGCTCGGGCTGTGCGGCGACGGGCGCGGGCTCGGGCTGGGCGGCGACGGGCTCGGGCTCCGGCGTCACCTGCGCCGCCGGCTCGGTCGGGGCGGGCGTGGGTTCCGCCACCCGCTCCGGCGCGACCGCGGTCAGCGTCACGCGCGTCCCCCATCCCGACGACTCGAGGGTCACCGTGCCGCGGACATCATCGCCCTCCCAGGCAACGGCGGTTTCCGGCTCGAGCTTCGTGATCCGAATCTCGCCGAAGGCGCCGAGATGACGGGCCAGCAAAGCGGCATCGCTGCATTGCACCCACAGCTCGGGCGCTGACTTGACGAGGGTCCGGCTCGTTGCGTGCTCTGGCATGGTGAGGATTTCGCCCGGCGGCTCGGGACTCCTCCCCGCCGGTGGGCGCCTGCCGCCACATTTGCACCGAGCGCCAAAGGAGAAGATCGATGACGACCGACGACCAGCTCTACGGTCCCGCGGGACCCGGCCGCGCCGGATTGGGATGCATGGGGATGTCCGGCATCTACGGCCCGGCCGATGAGTCCGAGAGCATCGCCACCATCCACGCCGCGCTCGACGATGGCATCCGGCTGCTGGACACCGGCGACTTCTACGGCATGGGTCACAACGAGCTGCTGGTCGGCCGGGCGATCGCCGGCCGCCCCCGGGACGAGCTGACGCTGAGCGTCAAGTTCGGCGCCCAGCGCGGGCCGGACGGCGCCTGGGTGGGCTACGACGCCAGCCCGGCCGCCGTCAAGACCGCCGCCGCGTACTCGCTCACCCGCCTGGGAACCGACCATATCGACATCTACCGCCCGGCTCGGCTGGACACGGCCGTGCCGATCGAGGAGACGATCGGGGCGATCGCCGAGCTCGTGCAGGCGGGATACGTGCGCGCCGTCGGACTCTCCGAGGTCGGCGCCGAGACGATCCGCCGGGCGCATGCCGTGCATCCCATCGCCGACCTCCAGATCGAGTACTCGCTGCTCTCCCGGGGCATCGAGGACGAGATCCTCCCCACCTGTCGGGAGCTGGGGATCGCGGTCACCGCCTACGGCGTGCTGTCTCGGGGGCTGCTCAGCGACGGCTTCCGGCCCGGCCGCGCGGTCGCCCCCGGCGACGCCCGCGGGCGCTTCCCGCGCTTCGCCCCGGAGAACGCCGAGCACAACGGCCGGCTCGTCGATGCGCTGCGCGCGATCGCGGCGCAGCACGACGCGAGCGTCGCCCAGCTCGCGTTCGCCTGGGTGGCCTCCCGCGGCGAGGACGTGATCGCGCTGATCGGCGCCCGGCGGCGTGATCAGCTCGCCGAGGCGCTCGCCGGATGCACGCTCTCCCTGACGCCCGAGCAGCTGGAGGCGATCGGGGACGCCGCCTCGCCCGCCGCGGTGCGCGGCGAGCGCTACGGCGCCCCGCAGATGGCCGATCTCGACAGCGAGCGCTGACCGGGCGCGGCTCGGCGCCCGGTCCACTCAGGAGTCGGCCGCCTCGACAGCGGCCATCGCGCCCTCGAAGCCGATCTTGGAATGGGTCCCGTCGCAGAACGGCTTGTTCGTCGACCCGCCGCAGCGGCAGAGGAAGACGGCGGCGCCCTGCGTCGCGACCGGCTTGCCCTCGTGGTCGAGGAGCTCGATGGCGCCCGTCACCTTGTACGGGCCGTTCTCGGTGATCTGGATCTGCACGTCGCTCATGAGGCTCTCCTCGCTGGTCGCTTGATCGCTGCCCGACCGAAAAGCCTACGCGCTGACGACGTCAGCCAGGAGGATGTCTGAAAAAACAACGCCAGGGCCGGCACGATGTCGGTGCCTCATCGCGGGCCCGGGCGAGCCGCGCCCGACGAGGCCCCCCGCTACGTGTTGGCGACCATGAAGACGACGGTCAGCACGATGATCAGCTGCGTCACGGTGCCGGCGACGGCGAGCACGCGATAGCCGGCCAGGTACTCGTCGCTCCACGTCGCGCTCGCCCGCTGCCCGCCGCCGGGGACGACGGCCGCGGCCAGATCGCGCTCGGCGAGAACCGCGAGCCGGCCCGCCCGGGGGATGATCAGCGCGCCCTCGATCCCGCCGATGACGATCACCGCGGCGAACCCCCACTGGACGAAGAACGCGCTCCAGACGTGCTCGCTGGAGGTGGCGTAGATCCCGGCGATGAGGACGACGAGCAGGCCGGGGTTGACGAGATAGCGCCCGATCCGCTGGCGGCTGCGCAGCAGCCACGGGGTGACGTCCGGATCGCTGCGGGCGGCGGCGGCGAACAGCAGCGGATAGGCGAACACGACGCCGAAGCCGGCGACGACCGCCAGCACGTGGACGGCGATGACGTAATCGGTGAAGCTCGCGGCGACGGGCGGCACGGGCGGGCTAGAAGCTCGGCTTGTAGTCGCCGAACACGTCGCGCATCGCCCCGCACGTCTCGCCGATCGAGCAGTGGTCCTTGAGCGCGCGGCGCAGCACCGGCAGCATGTTCTCGCTGCCTCGGGCCGCCACCCGGATCTCCTCCAGGCGCGCCGCCACGAGCTGTGCGTCGCGATCGGCCTTGAACGCCGCCAGGCGCGCCACCTGCTCGCGCTCGGACTCGGGGTCGACGCGCAGGATGTCGGGCACCTCCGGCGTGTCCTCGACGAACTTGTTGACGCCGACGACGATGTCCTGCTCGGTGCGATAGCGCTCGTGATAGCCGAACGCCGATTCCTCTATCTCGTTCTTCATGAAGTCGATCGCCTGGACCGAGCCGCCGAGCTCGTCGACCTTGGCGATCAGCTCCTTGGCCCGCAGCTCGATCTCGTCGGTCAGCGCCTCGACGAAGTACGAGCCGGCGAACGGGTCGACGGTGTCGGCCGCGCCGGACTCGTAGCCGATGATCTGCTGGGTGCGCAGGGCGATCTTCGCTGCGCGCTCGGTCGGCAGCGCCAGCGCCTCGTCGAAGCCGTTGGTGTGCAGCGACTGGGTGCCGCCGCAGACCGCCGCGAACCCCTGCAGGGCGACCCGGACGATGTTGTTCTCCGGCTGCTGGGCGGTCAGCGTCACCCCCCCGGTCTGGGTGTGGAAGCGCAGCCGCCACGAGCGCTCGTCCAGGGCGCCGAAGCGATGGCGCATGATCTCGGCCCACATCCGCCGGGCCGCCCGGAACTTCGCGACCTCCTGGAAGACGTTGTTGTGGCCGTTGAAGAAGAACGCCAGCCGCGGCGCGAAGCGGTCGATCTCCAGACCGGCGTCGAGCGCCGCCTGCACATAGGCGATGCCGTTGGCCAGCGTGAACGCCACCTCCTGCACCGCCGAGCAGCCCTTCTCACGGAAGTGATAGCCGCTGATCGAGACGGTGTTCCACTTCGGGACGTGCTCGTCGCAGTAGGCGAACAGGTCGGTGGTCAGGCGGATGGCGCCCTCGGGCGGATAGATGAAGTTCCCGCGGGCGATGTACTCCTTGAGGATGTCGTTCTGGGTCGTCCCGCGCAGCTGCGCCGCCGCCACGCCCTGCTCCTCGCCGACGAGCTCGTAGAGCAGCAGCAGGACCGCGGCCGGCGCGTTGATCGTCATCGAGGTGGAGATCTTGTCCAGCGGGATGCCGTCGAACACCGTGCGCATGTCGTCGAGCGTGTCGATCGCCACCCCGGTCCGGCCGACCTCTCCCAGGCATCGCGGGTCGTCGGAGTCCAGGCCGAGCTGGGTCGGCAGGTCGAAGGCCATCGACAGCCCGGTCGACCCCTTGGACAGCAGATAGCGATAGCGCTCGTTTGACTCCTTCGCGCTCGCGTAGCCCGCATACTGGCGCATCGTCCAGAGCTGGCGGCGATACATGTCGCGGTGCACGCCACGGGTGTAGGGATACTCGCCGGGCTCGCCGAGCCGGGCGTGCAGATCCGGCGCCAGGCTGCTCTCGTCGTAGAGCGGGCCGAGCTCGATCCCGGAGTCGGTGAAGCGCCGGGGATCGTCGGGCCCGACGATCGGCGCGATCGTGCGGTTCTCGTCAGCGGTGGCCATGCTCGGAGGTTACCGGCGCGATCGCGCGGTGACGCCCGCGCAATCACTGACCGGTGTCCGTGGGATGGGCGTAGCCTTGTCGGCATGGAGGTCCGCGTCCGACTGTTCGCCGGCCTGCGCGAGCGCGCGGGGGCGCCCGAGCTCGCCCTGGAGCTGCCCGAGGGCGCGCTCGTCGCCGATGCGCTGGCCCGGATGGCCGATCTGACCGCCGGGGTGCGGGTCGTGATGGCGGTCAACCAGGAGTACGCCGCACCCGAGCAGGCGCTGGCCGCCGGGGACGAGCTCGCGCTCATCCCGCCGGTGTCCGGCGGAGCGCTGGAGGTCGCGCACGTCCGGGTCACCGAGGAGCCGCTCGCGCTGGATCCGCTCGTCGCCCTGGTCGCCGATCCGCGGGCCGGCGCGGTCGTGACCTTCACCGGCGTCACCCGGGACGTCTCCGAGCTCGTCTACGAGGCCTACGTGCCGATGGCCGAGCGCCAGATGGCGGCGATCGTCCACGCGGCGATCCATCGCCACGGACTGTGCGCCGCCGCCGCCGAGCATCGGATCGGAGTCGTACCGCTGTCGGAGGCCTCGGTGGCGGTCGCCGCCTCGGCCCCGCATCGCGCCGAGGCGTTCGCCGGCGCGCGCCAGATCATCGACGAGATCAAGGCTCGAGCGCCGATCTGGAAGCAGGAGGAGGGGCACTGGGTGGAGGGCTCGACCCCGGCCTGACCCGTGCCGGACTCCGGCGTGACCGGGTGCGCTCGGGTAGATTGCCCGCCATGCCTACATGCCTCGTCACCGGCGGCGCCGGGTTCCTGGGATCGCACCTCTGCGAAGAGCTGTTGCGACGCGGGAACCGCGTCATCTGCATCGACAACCTCGAAACCGGCTCGCTCGTCAACATCGCCCACATCCGCAGCGACGATTTCGTCCACCGGAACCTCGACATCATCGAGCCGTACTTCGTCGACGAGCCGGTCGATTTCGTCTTCCACCTCGCCTCGCCGGCCTCTCCGATCGACTACCTGCGCCTTCCGCTGCACACCCTCAAGGTGGGCTCCTACGGCACGCATCACACGCTCGGCCTGGCCAAGAAGCATCGCGCCCGCTTCCTGACCGCCTCCACGAGCGAGGTGTACGGCGATCCGAAGGTCCACCCGCAGCCCGAGAGCTACTGGGGGCATGTCAATCCGATCGGTCCGCGCGGCGTCTACGACGAGGCCAAGCGCTACGCCGAGGCACTGACGATGGCCTATCACCGCCAGCAGGGCGTCGACACCGCGATCGTGCGCATCTTCAACACCTACGGACCGCGGATGCGCCCCCACGACGGCCGCGCGATCCCGACCTTCCTGCGCCAGGCGCTCCAGGACCGCCCGATCACGGTCTTCGGCGACGGTTCCCAGACACGCTCCTTCTGCTACGTCGACGACCTCATCCGCGGGATCATCGCGCTGTCGGAGTCCGGCCATCACGATCCGGTCAACATCGGCAACCCGAACGAGTTCACGCTGCTCGAGCTGGCCCACTCGGTGCTGGAGGTGACCGGCTCGAAGTCGGAGATCCTCTTCGAGGCGCTGCCCACCGACGACCCCCAGGTCCGCCAGCCCGACATCAGCAAGGCCCGTGAGCTGCTGAAGTGGGAGCCGGAGATCGCGCTCGTCGACGGGCTGCGGCGCACGATCGAGCGCTCCGGCCGCGACGCGCTGATCGGCGAGCACTAGCTCCAGGCCGCCGGACCCGCTCGGGCGGGCGGGCCGGCTCTGAGCGGGGGCAGAGCCGCCCGGACCGGTCTGCGATCGTTCGTCGTCGGATGGCGTACGACGCACGGTTGATCCTCGTGGCCGGCGGGCTGCTGGCGGCCGCGGTCGCGGCCTCGCTGCTGGCCTCGCGATTTCGGTTCCCGGCGATGATCCTGTTCCTCGGGATCGGGATGCTGATCGGCAGCGACGGACTCGGATGGATCGACTTCGCCGACTACCGGCGGGCGCGGCTGATCGGGACGTGCGCGCTCGTGCTGATCCTGTTCGAAGGCGGCCTGTCGACCGGCTGGCGGGAGATCAGGCCGGTGCTCAGACCGGCGCTGTCGCTCGCGGTCGGCACGACGGTCCTGACCGCGCTGATCGCGGGGTTGGTGGCCGGATGGCTGTTCGAGTTCTCGCTGCTGGAGGCGTTCCTGCTCGGCGCGATCCTCTCGGGCACCGATGGCGCCGCGATCTTCGCCCTGCTGCGAGGCGTCTCGCTCCCGCCGCGGCTGGCGCGGACGCTCGAGGCGGAGGCCGGGTTCAACGATCCGATCGCCGTCCTGCTCGTGCTCGCAACGATCGAGCTGATCGTCTCACCGGGCTACGGGCCCTGGCAGGCGCTGTGGTTCCTCGTGCGCGAGGTGGGCGTCGGGCTGGTCGCCGGGCTCGTCGTGGCCCGGCTCGCCGGGGCGCTCATTCGCCGCGCCGAGAGCGTCCCGACGAGCCTGGCGTTGGTCGCCACGCTGGCGACCGCCGCCATCGCCTACGGCAGTGCCGGCGCGCTGCAGGGCTCGGGATTCCTTGCTGTCTACGTCGCCGGACTGGCGATCGGCGACGTTGCTCTCAAGGACCGGCCCGCGGTCCTCGCCTTCCACGAGGGCCTCGCGTCGGTGGCCGAGATCGGCATGTTCCTCGCCCTCGGGTTGCTCGCCTTCCCCAGCCAACTCGGTGGGGTCGCCGTCAAGGGCCTGGTCCTGGCCGTCGTCGTCACGCTGATCGCGCGGCCCGCCGGGGTCGCGCTGACGACGGTCGCGCAGGCCTTCACCGGGCGCGAGCGAGCGCTGCTCGCCTGGGCGGGTCTCCGCGGCGCGATCCCGGTCATCCTCGCCACGCTGCCGGTCATCCAGCATGTTCCGCACAGCCTGCAGTTCTTCAACATCGTCTTCTTCGTCGTGCTGCTGTCCGCCGCGGTGCAGGGCGTGACGATCGGCCCGCTGGCGGCACGGCTCCGGCTGTCGGCCGGCACCACCTCCGCCGGCCGGCCCCCGGACCGGATCTGATCGCCGAGCGGATCCGCCCCGGCAACCCGTCGACCGCCGGCCAGGGCCACGGCCAGGGCGGGGGGCTCGGTTCAGGACTCCGACTCGGCCAGCAGCCCGTCGTTGTCCTCGCCGGAGCCGACGGCCTGGCAGGTCGTGGCGGCGACGCACGAGACGCTCTCGAATTCCGAGCCGGTCAGGCCGGGGACGGTGTCGACGTCGGTCCAGCTTGTGCCGTTCCAGGATTCGGCGAGCGGCTGGCCCCCGTTCAACGACGTGCTGCCGACCGCGGTGCAGTCGTCGGCCGCCGGACAGGAGATGGCCGTCAGCGCCTCGGTGACGCCCGCGGCCGGGGCGGGGGCGGTCTGCATCGTCCAGGCGCTCCCGTCCCAATGGTCGATCAGGTTCTCGGCGACGTATCCGTCGGCCGAGGTGCTCACGGTGCCGACCGCGGTGCAGTCGCCGGCGTCCGCGCAGGAGACGCCGTCGAGCCCGGGCTCGTAGTCCGCCGTGGGCGAGGGCAGGATGTCCATCGTCCAGGCGCTGCCGTCGTACATGAGCGCGATCGGCTCGGACTCGTTGGTCGATGCCGGCACGGTCCCGACCGCGACGCAGGCGTCGGCGGCGGAACACGACACGCCGGTCAGGGCCAGCCCGGGCGCGGCCGGGATGGTCTGGATCGTCCACGCCGTCCCGTTCCAGAGCTCGACGAGCGGGGTGACGCTGCCGCCGTCGGCCTGCCAGCTGCCGACCGCCGCGCACGCGTCGGCGGCCGAGCACGAGACGGCGATCAGCGAGCTGGTCGCCGCCCCGCTGGGAACAGGGACGGTTTGCGTCGTCCACGCGCTGCCGCTCCAGGCGGAGGCCAGCGCCGTCGGGACCTGGTCGGGCAGCGAGCTCCCGACCGCCTCGCACGCATCGGCCCCGACGCAGGACACCCCCTTCAGCGTCTCGCCGTCGTCGGAGGTGGAGGGGAACGTCGTCGCCAGCCAGGTGCTCCCGTTCCAGGCGTCGGCGGCGGCGTGCAGGCCGCCCACCCCGTCCTCGCCGACGCCGACGGTCATACAGGCGCCGGCGGCCGAGCACGACACGCCGTTCAGCACTCCGGGCTCAGGCGCGAGGGCGTCGACGCTCGGCGACGTGCTCCACACCCCGGCGGTCGAGGTCTCGGCGAGCGTCTCGGGAACGGGCAGGCTGAAGATGCTCGGCGCCGTCACCGACTGGGCCCCGACCGCGACGCACGCGCCGGGCGCCGGGCACGACACCCCGTCGAGCGCGTCCCCGGCGGCCGGGCTCGGGGTCGCCACGGCGGCCCAGGCGAGCCCGTTCCACGACCACGCGACCGTCCCCACGCCGAGGTCGAGGAGGGCAGACTGCGTCCCCACCGCCACGCACGCTGTCGCCGACGAGCAGCTGATGGCGTTCAGGGATTCCGACGACGCCGCGGGGAGCGACTGCCGTGACCACCACAGGCCGTTCCAGCGCTCGGCGATCGCCGCCCCGGTCGTCAAGAGGAAGTTGTCGTCGGTGCCGATCGCGGTGCACGCCCAGGCGGCGGTGCACGACACGCTCGTCAGCTCGCTGTAGAACGCTCCGTAGGCCGGCAGCGAGACCGCCGTCACCCTCCAGGCGCTCCCGTTCCACACCTCGGCCAGCGCGCGGTCGCCCACGAGCAGGGTGCCGGGGATGTCCTGGCCGACCGCGAGGCAGGCCGTGGCGCTCGTGCACGATACCGAGGCCAGCGAGACGTACAGGCCCGCGGCGGGGGTGGTCTGCCGGGTCCATACCGTCCCGTTCCAGCGTTCGACGAGGGCGTTCTGGGTGTTGCCGCCGTTGGTGATCACGTCGCCGACCGCGGTGCAGGCGGTGGCCGAGGTGCAGGACACGCCGTCGAGCTCTCCGGTCAGCGACAGCGCCGGGCCGAGCGTCCAGGTGTGGCCGTCCCAGATCTCGGTGAACGGCGTCGAGGTCCCGGTGCCCCCGTTGATCGGCGCGCTGTCGCCGACCGCGACGCAGGCCGACGCGCCCGAGCACGAGACGGCGAGCAACTGGCTGCCGAGGTCGGTCGTCCCGTCGTCGCCGGGGGGCGCCGGCACCGGGGCCAGCGTCCAAGAGCTGCCGTTCCACGTCTCGGCCATCGGGAACTGCGAGGGCCCGCTCGAGACGTCGACGCCGTTGTAGTAGCCGACCGCCATGCAGGTTCCCGCCGACGAGCAGCCGACGGCCTTCAGATGGCCGCTGGGCAGCCCGGCGGGCGGAGGCTGACCGACGGTCCACGTCGCCGCCAGCGCGGAGCCGGCGCCGGCCAGCACGACGCCGGCGACGAGCAGGATGGCGACGAGCGAGGATCGGATCAGGCGCCGTCGCGCGCGTCCCTCGGAGTTCCCGATCCTCACGGCGCCGCACGCTACCACGCGTGCGCGCCGGCGCGTGTCCAAACCGTGATCGGCGTCCTGTACGCGCCCATTTAGCGCGCAACTTCTCCGACGAGATACCGTTACCGGTGCAGGGGATCGCAGCCAAAGGCCCCTGCTCATCGTGGCAATCGACGACCAAGAGCTCATTCCGACCGCGGTTCGCGAGCCCACCGGCAGCCCACCGCCGGAGCTTCCCGAGCGCGATGTGCGCCGCCGGCGACCGCCGGTGCTGACCTTCATGCTGCGGGCCGAGACCCTGCGGCGGACCGCACGCGTCCTGTCGCTGCTGGTGCTCGATTTCAGCGGAGTGCTCGCCTCGCTGCTGAGCGCGGTGATCGTCAAGCTCGTCCTCCGCGGCGAGTTCAGCTGGACCGTGGCATGGGAGAGCACCCGCTCGGCGCTGGCCTTCGCCTATCTGCTGACCGTGCTGATGTTCGCGCGCGTCGACCTGTACGCCGACCGCCCCCGCCGCCCGGGATTGCAGAAGATCGTCGCCGCGCTCTTCTCGACGATGGTCATCGCGCTCGTATTCGCGCTGGCGACGGGCAATCACTTCAACAGCTACTTCATCTTCTACGGCTCGCTGTGCTTCGGGGTCGTCTACATCTCGGGCCTGCGCGAGCTCTACACCCGCGCGACGGGCTGGATGCTGGAGCAGGCCGGCTATCGGCGCCGCGCGCTGCTCGTCGGCTCCGGCAAGCACATCGAGGCCGTCGCCCACGCGCTCAGCACCCGCTCGCGGACCCACGTCGAGGTCGTCGGCTACATCTCGCTAACGCCCCGCCCGCAGAACGGGCTGCGCTCGCTCGGCTCGCTGGACCGGCTGAGCGACGTCCTGAGCGGCGAGAAGATCGACGAGGTGATCATCGCCGACCCTGACTTTCCGCAGGAGCGGGCGCTCGACCTCGTCGACCGCTGCCATCAGCAGGGCGTCACCGTCCACGTCGCCCCCTCGACGATGGAGATCCTCGTCGACCGCGCCGAGTTCGTGCCCGGCGCCTCGGTGCCGCTGTTCACGCTGCGCCCGCCGGTCTTCGAGGGCATCGAGTACGCCGTCAAGCGGACCTTCGACCTCGTCGTGGCGACCCTCGGCCTCGTCGTCCTCTCGCCGCTGCTGCTGGCGATCGCGATCGCGGTCAAGCTCAGCTCCCGCGGCCCGATCATCTACCGGTCGGTGCGCCCGGGGATCGCCGGCAAGCCCTTTCACTGCTTCAAGTTCCGCACGATGCGCGAGCACGCCGATCAGAACCAGAACGACCTGGAGCCATTCAACGAGCTCTCGGGCGCGCTGTTCAAGATCCGCGACGATCCGCGTCTGACCTCCGCCGGGCGCATCCTGCGGCGCTTCTCGCTCGACGAGCTGCCCCAGCTGGCCAACGTCGTGCGCGGCGAGATGTCGCTCGTCGGCCCGCGGCCCCTGCCGATGCGGGACTTCGAGCGCCTGGAGGACTGGCACAAGAAGCGTTATCTCGTCCTCCCCGGCATCACCGGCCTGTGGCAGGTCTCGGGGCGTGCCGAGCTCGACTTCGACGATCTCGTCCGGCTGGACTTCGTCTATCTGGAGCGGTGGTCGATCTTCCTTGACCTCTCGATCCTGCTCAAGACGATCCCCGCGGTGCTCAGCCGCCGGGGCGCGTTCTGAGCGCCGTCGTGGGGACGGCGGGCGTGGGGGGCCATCGCTCAGGCGACCCCCCGCCACTGTAGGCTGGGAGCCCGCATGCCGCCCACCGACCGCTTCGTCATCTGCTTCGCCGCCGAGCCGCCGCAGGAGGGCCTGCCCTACGGCCGCTGGGCCGACACGCTCAGCGAGCACTTCCTGACCGCGTGCCGGGCGATCGACGCCGAGGGCGAGGATCTCGGCGAGGCCGGCGAGATCGCCTGGTTTCCCGATCGCAGCTACGCGGGCCGGACCTTCGTGCCGGCGGTGGCGCGCACGACGACCGACTACGAGCTGTTCGGCTTCGTCTCGTTCGCCGAGGGGTCGGGCGGGCCGCGGGACTTCGAGACCCACGCCGACTTCACCGCCGAGACGGCCGAGGCCAACCCGGACTGGAAGCTCGATCTCAACGACGAGGTGATCGGCTCCTGGCGCGGCGAGCAGGGCAACACCGCCGAGATGACGCTCGTGTGGGGCGTGCCGCTCGTGCCCGGGGGGGCGATCGTCACCGCCGAGCTCGCCAATCTCGCCGTCGACCAGTGCGAGGTCGTCAACGAGCGCTTCACCCTGATCGCGCCGGACAACTATCGCTCGGACTTCCTCGACGTCAAGCTCTGGGACCGCGCCGGCCGCGAGCTGGCCGCGGAATCGCTGTACGTCGACGAGGACGACGAGAACGACGAGGACGACGAAGAAGCGGACGAGGACGGGGAGCCCGGCGAGGCCTGATCAGGCCTGCGCCACGTCGACCGCCGCGCCCGTGCGCGCGTCGACGGGGGTCTGCAACGGGAAGTGGCAGGCGGCCTGATGGCCCGGGCCGAAGGAGCGCAGCGCCGGCACCTCGTCGGCGCACTTCTGCTGCGCGCGCGGGCAGCGGGTCCGGAAGCGGCAGCCGGACGGCGGGTTGATCGGGCTCGGCAGCTCGCCCTTGATCCCGATCTCCTCCTTGGCCTTCTCGGCCTCGGGATCGGGGAGCGGGATCGTCTTGATCAGGGCGTCGGTGTAGGGGTGAGCCGCGCGGCGATAGATGTCCTCGCCGGACCCGAGCTCGACGAGCCGTCCGAGGTACATGACGCCGATCCGGTCGGCGAGGTACTTGACGACCGCCAGGTCGTGGGAGATGACGACCGACGTCATGTCGTGCTCGGCCTGGAGGCGCTTCATCAGATTGAGGACCTGGGAGCGGATCGAGACGTCGAGCGCCGAGACCGGCTCGTCGGCGACGATCACCTTGGGCTCGAGCATCAGCGCTCGGGCGAGCGCGATCCGCTGGCGCTGACCGCCGGAGAACTCGTGCGGATAGCGCTCGAGCGCGTTGGCGGGCAGGCCGACCTCGCCGAGCAGGCGCCGGACCCGCTCGTCCTGCTCCTTCGCTGAGCCGATGTCCTGGATGATCAACGGCTCGCGCAGGCTGGCGTTGACCCGCATCCGCGGGTCCAGCGAGGCGTACGGGTCCTGGAACATCATCTGCAGATCACGGCGGGCCTTGCGGAGCTTGGCGCCGCGCAGCCGGAAGACCTCTTCCCCGTTGAGGGTGATCGTGCCCGAGTCGGGCTTCTCGATCCCGACGATCAGCTTGCCGAGCGTCGTCTTGCCGCATCCGGACTCGCCGACGAGCCCGAGGGTCTCGCCGACGTCGACGTGGAGCGTCACGCCGGACACCGCTTTGACCGAGCTGACCTGGCGCTTGAGCAGCCCGGCGGTGATCGGATACTCGCGGAAGACGTCGTTGATCTCGAGCAGGCGCGCCCTGCCGTTGGTGGCCGGAGCGCTCGTCGACGGGACGACGATGTCCGGTCGGCGCGCCACCGGGCCGTCGACGGGATGCCAGCAGGCGAAGAGGTGACCCGCGTCGCCGGTCAACGGCGGCTCCTGCGAGCGGCACTTGTCGGTGGCGAACGTGCAGCGCGCGGCGAAGCGGCAGCCCACGGGCAGATTGGTCAGGTCGGGCGGGATTCCGGGGATACTGACCAGCGCCTTGGTGTTGTCTGACTCCAGCCGCGGGATCGCGCCGAGCAGGCCCTGGGTGTAGGGATGGCGCATCGCCGTGAACAGCTCGTCGGTCGGCGCCGATTCGACGATCCGCCCGGCGTACATGACGTTGATCCGGCTCGTGCGACCGGCGACGACGCCCATGTCATGGGTGACGAGCAGCGTGGCCATGCCGAGCCGGTCACGCAGATCGTCGAGCAGCGACAGGATCTGGGCCTGGATCGTCACGTCGAGCGCGGTCGTCGGCTCGTCGGCGATCAGCACCCGCGGCTCGCACGACAGCGCGATGGCGATCATCACCCGCTGGCGCTGCCCGCCGGACAGCTCATGGGGATAGGCCTTCATCCGCTCCTTGGGCTGCGGGAGGCCGACGAGGTCGAGAACCTCCAGCGCCCGTTCGTAGGCCGCCGCCTTCGAGGCCTTGCGATGCAACCGGACCGGCTCGGCGACCTGATCGCCGATCGTCTTGGTCGGGTTCAGCGAGGACTGCGAGTCCTGGAAGATCATCGACACCGTGTCGCCGCGGATCGCCCGCAGCTGCGCCTCGCTCAATCCGACGAGCTCGCGATCCTCGATCTTGATCGAGCCGCCGACGACGTGACCGCCGTTGGGCAGCAGCCCGAGGACCGACAGGCCGAGCATCGACTTGCCAGAGCCCGACTCGCCCACCAGGCCGATCGTCTCCCCGGCGTCGATCCGCAGGTCGACGTTGCCGACGGCCTTGACCGTCGAGCGCGACAGGATGATGTCGGTGGAGAGGTCGGTGACCTCGAGAGCAGCGGCCATCGGAGCTTCAGAGTCCTTTCACCGGCGTCGCAGCCGGACGTCCAGCGCGTCGCGCAGGGCGTCGCCGACGAGGTTGCAGGCCAGCACGACCGCCACCAGGCAGCCGCCGACCGGGTAGACGAGCCACCAGTAGCCCGACGAGACGTACTGCTGGGCGTTGCCGAGCATGTCGCCCCAGGACGCGGTCGGATACTGCAGGCCGAAGCCCAGGAAGCCGAGATAGGCGAGGATCAGGATCGCGTCGGCGACCTGGAAGGTGATGTTGACGATCACGACCGAGAGCGCGTTGGGGATGAGATGGCGCAGGACGAGCCGCGGGCGGCCGCTGCCCATCACCCGCGCGGCGTGGACGAAGTCACGCTCGCGCAGGGTGAGGACCTCTCCGCGCACGAGACGGGCGGGCACGAGCCAGGCGAACAAGCCGATGATCATGCTCTCGTCGAAGATCGTCGCGCTGTACTTGGTGGCCAGCACGAGCACGATCAGCAGATAGGGGATCGACAGCAGGATGTCGACGATCCGCATCATGATGCCGTCGACGATCCCGCCGGCCAGGCCCGCGATCGCGCCCCACAGCGTGCCGATCACGGTGGCGATGAACGAGGCGAAGAAGCCGATCTCCAGCGCCGTCTGACCGCCGGCCATGATCCGCCCGAGCTCGTCGAACCCGTTCTCGTCGGTGCCGAGCGGATGCCCCGCCGTCCCCGGCGCGAAGTCGGTGGACAGGACGTTGGTCAGCGACTGATTGGTGTGGTAGAAGAGCGGGCCGACGAAGCAGAACAGGACGAAGAAGACGAGCACCCCGACGCCGACGACCGCGAGGCGGTTGTCCAGGAACTCCCGTAGCGCGAGCTGCCATCCGCTGGCGACGGCGTAGACGTCGCCGCCCTCGGGACCCGCCGGCGGCGCGCCCGGCGGCGGCCCGGCCGCCAGCGGCTGACCGATGACTCCCACCGGGTTGACGGACGGCTCGCTCACAGCCGCACCCGCGGATCGGCGATCGTGATGGCGACATCGGCGGCCAGGTTGCCGACCACCGTCAGCAGGCCGCCGAAGATCGTATAGGCGAGCATGATGTTGTAGTCCAGGTTGCCGAGCGCGTTGTAGAAGAGCAGGCCGAGGCCGGGATAGTTGAACAGCACCTCGATCAGCAGATTCCCGGCCAGCAGCGACGGAATCGACAATCCGACGAGGGTGATCATCGGCAGGCACGAGTTGCGCAGCAGATGCCGGGTCAGGACGGCTCGCTCCGACAGGCCCTTGGCCCGCGCGAGGCGGATGTAATCCTGGGCGAGGTTGTCCAGCGCCGACGAGCGCATGTAGCGGCTGAAGCCGGCGACGTTGATCGCGGCCAGCGTGACGATCGGCAGCGTCAGCTGCAGCGGATGGGTGATCGCCGACCAGGTCGTCGTCACCTGGTCTGAGACCGTCGCCGGGAAGATCCCGAGGTCGAGCGCGAGGAACTGGATGAGGATCAGGCCGAGGAAGAACGACGGCATCGAGTACAGGACGAAGTTCAGCGAGGTGACGGTGTAGTCGCCGACGCTGTTGCGCCGGATCGCCTGGGCGATGCCGAGCGGGATCGCGATGATCAGCGACAGCACGAGCCCCGCTCCCGACAGGTACGCGCTGCGACCGGCGTTCTCCTTGAACAGCGCGTTGACGCTCTGATCGAGCTTGTACGAGTAGCCGAAGTTGAAGTGGATCAGATGACCCATGTAGGTGAAGAACTGCGACAGCTCGGGCCGGTCGTAGCCGTGCTGCTTGTTCCAGGCCTTGACCGCGCCCGGCAGCGCCTTGCCGCCGAGCACGTCGTAGACCGGGCTCGGCGACAGATAGTGCAGCAGCGCGAACGTGATCGCCGCGATGCCGAACGTGACGAGCACGGCGACGGCGAGCCGCCGGATGACGTAACCGATCATCCGCGCCGCTCGCCGTCGTCAGCCGTTGCCACCAACTCGCCGCCTACTTGATGGTGTACCAGTACTGCGGGAACCACTGCTGCTGGGTCATCGCCGTCCAGCCGATCGCGGGTCCGCCGACGTCCTTGGTGTTGACGGCCAGCAGATAGTCCTCGTCGGGGAAGTAGAACACCGGCAGGGACTTGGTCAGATAGGCCGCCTCGGTCTTGACCGCCGACGGATCGCCGCCGAACACCGATGCGTTGATCAGCGTGTTCGCCGTCGCGTCGTCGTAGTCGCCGAGGTTGAAGCCGCCGCCCGGGTTGTCGACGCCGTCCTGGGTCGGGTAGTAGTCCTCGAACAGGCCGCCGTAGTTGTTGACGCCCCAGTCGTTGGTGTACTTGACCGCCGCCGGGTTCTGGTTGTTGTAGTCAGACGTCAGGAAGTTGAACGTCTTGGTCTGCAGGGTGATCGTGATGCCGGCGGCCTGCTTGGCCTCCGAGGCGAGCGCCTCGGACTCGAGCACGCCGGTCGTCGACACCGATTCGGGCTGGTTGCCCCAGGTGAAGGCCAGCGGCGTGCCGGCCGGGATCCCGGCGCCGCACTCATCGGCCGCGCTGCCCGCCTTCTGGCAGGTCGTCTGCCCGTTGGGCACGACCTTCCAGCCGTGGGCCTTGAGCATCGCCACCGCGGTGCTCGGGCTGAACGGATACGGCGCGGTCGCCGCGTCAGCCGGAGCGTACGGCGACGTCGGCGCCGATGGGACCGGGCCGTAGGCCGCCACCGCGGCGCCCTTGTAGACGCCCTGGATGATTCCGGGCTGGTTGATCAGGTGATCGATGGCCTGCCGGACATACAGCTGGCTGATCACCTTGTCGAAGCTGTTGGCACCGTCCTTGAAGTTGATGATGCCGCCGAACCACCCCCAGCCGGGGCCGCCGAACACCGTGATGCCCTGCGCCTTCAGCGCGGGCGCCTCGGCGAGCTGGGAGGGGTCGAGCCCGACCATGACGTCGAGGCTGCCGGCCTTCATGGCGTTGAGCTCGGAGGTGAAGCCGGTGTAGGTGTTGACCTGCAGCTGCGACATGATCGGCTTCGGCGTGCCGCCGTAGGACGGGTTGGGGACGAGCACGTACGAGCTGTTGGTCGCGCTGAAGCTCTGGAGCTTGAACGGACCGCTGACGTCCTGCCACAGGGGATTGGAGGCGAACGTCGACACCGACGCGCCGGCCTTGTTGAGGTAGTTGTAGATCTTCTTGGCCGTCGCCAGGTTCTGCCAGTCGGTGACGTGCGGGCCGCCGGCCGACTCGACGTTCCAGTCGGTGCTCGGCAGCGGATACACGTTGTTGGTGTCCGACACCTGGTTGTTGAGGAAGAAGCCCGGGTTGTAGGCCTTGTTCAGGTTGAAGACGACCGTGTGGCTGTTCGGGGCGGTCGCGCTCGTGACGCTGAGCGGGAACTCCCCGGGGACGAACTGGCCCCAGTTGGCCGGGGACTCGGTGACCGCCGCCCGCAGCATCCAGTACTCGAACAGGACGTCGTTGGCGGTGATCGGCGCGCCGTTGGACCACTTCAGCCCCTGCTTGAGGGTGATCGTGTACGTCTTGTCGTTGTTGCTGGCCACCGGCGCGGAGGCCGCGGCGCTGAGGGCGTAGTTGACCGTCGGCTCGGCGCCGGTCGGCCCGGCGTAGAGCGGCATGAACAGCTCGCTCAGGAACGAGATCGTACCGGTCGAGGTGTTGGCCCCGGGCGCGATCGGGAAGATGTAGGTCGGCGTCTGGCCGGAGAGCTGGCCCTGGCTGACCGTGCCGCCCTTGACCGGCGTGCCGACGGGTGGCAGCGTGCCGTACAGGACCGTTCCGAGGCTCGTGGCCGCCTTGTTGACGTTGCTGGAGCCTCCGCCCCCTGAACTGTTGCCACTGCTTCCGCAGGCGGCGAGCGCCAGCGTCGTTCCGATGACGAGCGCGGAGACCCGCACCCATCGCGCAAGACCTCCTGCGCCTTCCCCAGATGGCGTGCTCCCCGCACGCTCGAGACCGATCATGCTCTAGTCAACCTCCGATAGTACCGCGACGTACGTTGAGGATCGGCATGTTCACACCCGCGGAGGTCGATGTCAAACCGCCACGGCTACCCTCAGCGGCCAGCGCCCTCGTAGCTCAATGGATAGAGCACGCGCCTCCTAAGCGCGGGATGCAGGTTCGATTCCTGCCGGGGGCACCTGCTGACCGCGAGCCGCGCGAGTGGACTGCTACGGTCGGCCCGTCCTCGTGTCCGAGAGCACGTTCGAAGCCATCACCCCGCTCGGCGCCTCATCGACGGCCCCACCGGCATCCTCCGAGCCCTGGACGCTGCGCCTGTTCGCGCGGCGCCATCCCTGGTGGGCGGTCGCGGCCGGCGTCGTCGTCCTCTCCACGCTGCTCGTCCTGTGGGCGGGGACCCGTCCGGGCTTTGACCCGTACGGCTGGCTGACCTGGGGCCGCCAGACCCTGCACGGCGACCTCGATACCAACGCCGCCCCGTCGTGGAAGCCGCTGCCCTATCTGTTCACGGTCGTCTACGCGCTGGCCGGGCACGACGGGATGCGGCTGTGGATGATCACCTCGGCGGCGGTGTCGCTGGCCGGGGTCGTGTTCGCCGGGCGGATCGCCTTCAAGCTGACCGATGCGCCGCCCGAGCGCCGCTGGGCGGGATTCGTGGCGGCCGTCTTCGCCGGCCTCGCGCTGCTGGCGATCAACAACGAGTTCCATTACATCCTCAGCGCGCAGTCGGACCCGATGATCGTCGCCCTCTGCCTGGCGGCGATCGACTCAGAGCTGGAGGGACGGCCGCGCGCGGCCTTCCTGCTCGGCGGGCTCGCCGCGCTCGGACGCCCCGAGGTGTGGCCGTTCCTGGGGCTGTACTCGCTGTGGGCCTGGCGCCGGCGGCCGGCGCTCGCCCCGTTGCTCGCCGGCGGCTGGGTGGCGATCGCGCTTCTGTGGTTCGGGATCCCCGCGCTGACCGCACGAACACCGTTCGTCTCGGCCGCCAACGCGCTCGATTCCGGACGCCGCCTGACCTCCGACCAGATCGGCGGGACGATCACCCGCTTCCTCGACATCACGCCGCTCGCGCTCAAGCTCGCGGCGCTGCTCGGCGTCGTGCTCGCCGCCACGCGCCGCAGCGCCGTCGACCGCATCGCGCTGTGGCTGGCCGCGGGCGTCGTCGCCTGGGTCGTCGTCGAGTGCGCGTTCGCCGTCCACGGCTGGCCGGCGCTCGAGCGCTACATGTTCGAGGCCGCCGGGGTGATGATCGTGCTCGCCGGCGGCCTCGTCGGCCGGCTGCTCGCCGATCCGCCCTGGAGCCGGCGCCCGGCGGGCGGATCGGGCGGGTGGGGCGGGTGGGGCCGCTACGGCGGGGCGGCGATCGTCGCCGTCATCGTCCTGGGTCTCGTCCCGCCGGCGCTGTCCGCCGCCCGGGCCGAGCACAGGGACCTGCGGGAGCAGCGCAAGCGCACGGCCGAGATCAACGACCTGCCGGGGGTCATCGCCCGGTTCGGCGGCGCGGCCCGGCTGCGCGCGTGCGGCGAGCCGATGACGCGTCTCGAGTATCAGACGCTGCTCGCCTACACGCTCGGGGTCAACGTCAGCCAGGTCGGCTTCAAGTACTCGGAGTCGATCGCCCACGGCAATCCGCTCGTGCTGTTCACGCCGCAGCCGACCGGCGTCGGCTGGGTCGTGCAGGGCGTGCACCAGACCGCGCCGTCCTGCCGCTCGCTCCCGGCCGGCCCGTAGCCTCGGCGCGGCCCGCCCGGTCCCGGACCACCGGTGGCCGCGGGGCGTGGTCGTTTTTGACCGCATAGCGCCTCTTTTCGTCCACATCCCCCCGGCCGGTTCCGGCCCGCGGCGGACCGGTCCCGCGCGGCTCAGACCGCCGGGCGGTCCGGGCGCTCGGGATAGACCTCGTCGATCGTCGTCAGCGCGCGATACGGCGCGCCGGCCGCGGCCGCGATCGCCTCGCCGCCGCCGGCCAGCCGGTCGCAGATGGCGAGCACCCCGCAGACCTCGTGGCCCTCGTCGCGGATCGCCTCCAGCGCGCGGATCGTCGAGCCGCCGGTGGTGACGACGTCCTCGACGAGCATGCAGCGGTCGCCGTCCTGGAGGAGCGGTCCCTCGATCCGGCGCGCCAGGCCGTGTCCCTTCGTCTCCTTGCGGACGAAGAACGCCTTGACGTCGGCCCCGCCGGCGAGCGCCGCGCAGGCGATCGGATCGGCGCCCATCGTCATCCCGCCGACGGCGGTCGCCCCCCATTCCCTGGCCTGCTCGGCGACGAGCGCGGCGAGTGCGGAGAAGCCGGCGGGCAGCAGGATCGCGCGCTTGGCGTCGATCAGATACTGGGCGGTGGCGCCGCTGGTCAGCGTCACCTCGCCGATCACGAGCGCGTGGGCGGTCAGCTCGGCGAGCAGCCGCTCACGCGCTCCGGGGCCGGCCGTCATCGGTAGTAGGTGTCGACCCAGTCGTTGTAGTTGAGCCAGTCGAAGACGAAGATCGCGTCCTGGATCGGCAGTCGCATGCAGCCGTGGCTGGCGGGATAGTCGGGCGCCGGGTCATAGCCGTGGATGGCGTAGCCCCCGGTGAAGAAGTCCGAGTAGTACATCCCGTCGGGCAGATAGCCCGGCGTGCGGCGGTAGATCTGCCAGGACCCGAGGACCGTCGGCGTCGACGGCTTGCCGGAGCTGATCGGGAACAGATACTGGACCTTGGACCCGTTGACGAGCGCGAGGATCTGATGGGTGAGGTCGCCCTCGGCGTGCAGTCCCTGGTTGGGGAAGCGGACGACGAAGCGGCCGGTCCCGTTCAGCAGGTCGGTGATCGTCACCGGATCGACCGTCTGGGCGACGCCGTCGCCGAGCAGCCGGTGATAGGCGTCGACCGCCAGCCCGGTGAAGGAGTCATAGACCCCGGACTGCGGGAGATAGAAGTGCAGCCAGGCCAGCTGGCGCTGGATGAGCGTCACCAGTGGGCCGCGTGAGCCGAACCCGATCTGCTCGCTGAGCGCGTCGACCCGGCGCAGCGCGAGGAAGCCGAGCATCGCCGAGGTGCGCGTATGGATGACCTTGACCGTGACGAGTCCCGCCACCGGGCTCTCGATCTTCTCGGTGAACGCCCCCGACCGGTCCCCGCTCAGCGGCTTGATCCGCAGGCGGTCGCGCTTGATCCGGCGCGTGCCGACGAAGGTCTGCACCTCGACGGTCTGCCCCGGCGCGTACGGGTGGACGTAGCCCTCCACCAGCACCGTCCGGCCGGGCACGGTGACCGCGTCGCCGTTGACGTAGAAGGCGCCGCTGAGATACAGCTTCGCGGTCGCCTGAACCGCCGGCGCCGGAGTCGTCGTCGGAGTCGTCGTGGTCGGTGTGGTCGTGGTGGGAGTGGTCGTGGTCGGGGTGGGAGTGGTCGTGGTCGGGGTGGACGTGATGGTCGTCGTCGTGCTCGGCGGCGAGCTCGTGGTCGTCGTCGTGCTCGTGGGGCGCGTCGCGCTCGCGCCTGAACCGGCGGCGAGCGCGATGCCGGGGCCGGCCGCGAACGACGCGAGCGCGAGCGCCGCAGCGGCGGTGAACGGGGCGAGAGTGCGGATCATGCGCCGGAAGTAAACCACCCGGCTTTCACCGCGTCACGTCAGCGCCGGCGTGCGAGCCCCGAGCGGGCCCGTGACGACGGCGATCACCAGCCATGATCCGAGCATCAGGGCGATGATCGCCGGGGCATGCCAGTTGAGCTCCTGGACGCCGAGCGCGAGGGCGTTGTTGGCGCTGTGGAGCGCCATGCACGGATACAGCGACCCGGTCCGCCAGCGCACGAGGCAGAGCACGAACCCCAGGAACCCGAGCGGGACGAGGAATTGCGAGGAGGCCGAGCCGGTGTGGGCGAGCCCGAACAGGATGCCGGTCAGCACCGCGGCGATCCACGGCCCGAGCTGACGGCCGAGCACCCGCACCCTGATCCCGCTCAGCACGCCGAACAGGAAGCCGCGGAAGAAGAACTCCTCGGCCATCGGCGCGATCACGCACACGAACAGCGCCAGCGCGACGACGCCCGGCGTGTCGTGATGGACGTTGAGGTCGACGGGGAGCTTGTCCTTGCCCTTCAGGTTGACGGCGACGGCGTAGATGGCGGTCAGGACGTAGTAGCCGATCGCCGCCAGCGCGAACGCGCCGAGCGCGGTCGCCGGCGACACGCGGCGATAGCCGAAGTCCGCCGCCCGCGGACGCCCCCGCTGCCAGACGAGCCACAGCGCGGCGAGGACGAAGGCGAGATCGAAGGCGGCGTCGGCGATCACGCTCGCCACCGGGCCGGGATTCGTGGTCGACCCCGACGCGGCGTCGACGGCGATCGAGAACAGCGCGCCGAACATGAAGCCGAACACGACCGCGGCCGGCGCCGTCCACAGCGGCCACGACGGCAGGCCGCGCAGGCCCCCGCGGGCCGGGGGCTCGGCGGGCGCGGACGGCTCCGGCGGCCAGGCCTCCTCGGGCGATGGCGGGGTCTGGGCGGAGGGCGGCAGGGGCATCCGGATCTGAGGTTACGGCCCGCGCCCGTTACGTCGTCGCGGGCCCTGGCGGCTCACGCCGCCCCGGCAGGCGCGGCCAGGCGATCTCTCCGAGTCCGGCGATCACCGCAACCCCGTCGCGCAGAACCCCGTGCCGCCCGCCCGCGCCGTCGCGCGCCAGCAGCACGGCCCGGATCCCGGCGGCGACGGCGCCCGCGACGTCGTCGGCCTCGCTGTCGCCGACGTGGAGCGCCTCGGTCGCGGGCACGCCGGCCAGCGCGAGCGCGTGGGCGAAGATCGCCGCCGCCGGCTTGGCCGCTCCGATCGCCGCCGAGGTGACGACGGCGTGCAACAGCGGCGCCAGGCCCGCGCGCTCCAGCACCTCGGTCAGCGAGACGTCCCAGTTGCTGACGACGACGACGCGCGCCCCGTGGGCGCGCGCCGCCAGCAGCGCCGGGCGGGCATCGGGGAACGGCTGGAAGCGCAACGAGTCCAGCAGCGCCTCGGTCAGCGCCCCCGGGTCGACCCGCGCCAGCCGGTCGCTGCGCGGCAGGGCGTCGCGCAGGACCTCGGCGCAGCGCCGCCGCAGCGCGGCGAGGCGCTCGGCGTCGCTGCCCTGGCCCATGTGGACGCGGTAGAAGGCGATCTCGGCCGCGAGCGCGGCCCCCGCCTCGGCCTCGGAGACCTCGACGCCGAACCGGGCGGCGAGCTCGCCGGCCAGGACCGGCGCCGGGGGCGCCAGCGAGACGAGCGTGCCGAGCCCGTCGATGAGCAGCGCGCGGGCTGGGCCGGTGTCGACGTGCATGGGTTGTTGCGATCTTGCCAGCGGGGCAGGAGGGCGAGCCGTGCGGGCCGAAAGAACCCGGCGGGTAAACTCGCCCCTTCGGACCCGGCGCCCCGGAGCGCGACACCGCCCCAGCGCCATGCCCGTCCATCCCATCCCATGAGCCGTCGCGATCGACAGCGCCGCCGCCGGCGCAACCGCGGTTCGCCGCTGAAGCGCTTCTTCGCGATGTCGGCGATGCTGATGGTGTGCGGCGTCGCGGTCGGCGCGCTGGCGATCGCCGGCTGGGTGATCAACGTCGCCCAGTCGGCCCCCAACCTCGACTCGCTGCATCCGCGCCTGCCGGGCTCGCCGTCGGAGGTGTTCGCCGGCAACGGCACCTCGCTGGGCTACATCTGGTCGCCGAGCGTCCGCACGCCGGTGGCCGGCAATGTCATCCCGCAGATGCTCAAGAACGCGACGATCGCGATCGAGGACCGGCGCTTCTATCACCACGGGGCGCTCGACTACGAGGGCATCCTGCGCGCGGCGATCCGCGACGCGGCCTCCGGCGGGTCCAGCCTGCAGGGCGCGTCGACGCTGACCATGCAGCTCGTCGACAACGTCTACCTCCCCCCGACCTACCGCGAGCAGCACGACCTCAAGTACAAGATCATCCAGGCCAAGCTCGCCGAGCAGCTCGAGGGCGAGCACAGCAAGAACTGGATCCTCGACAACTATCTGAACGACGTCCCGTACGGCACGGTCTTCGGCCAGGAGGCCTACGGCGTCGAGGCGGCGTCGCGGATGTTCTTCGACAAGCCGGTGCAGGACCTCACGCTCGCCCAGGAGGCGCTGCTGGCGGGACTGCCCCAGGCGCCGTCGCAATACGACCCGCTCGCCTTCCGCGCCGCCGCTCGCCATCGCCGCGCCGAGGTCCTGCAGTCGATGGTGACCGCCGGACTACATCACCCAGGCGCAGGCCGACTCGACCGCCCGGATGCCGCTCGAGGTCAAGGCCGATGCGACGTCGCAGGTCCATCAGCAGCCCTACGTGTTCGATTACATCGAGCAGTCCGCGGCGCGCGACCTCTGCCCGAAGCATCCGAACAACTGCCCGGCGCTGCAGGAGGGCGGGCTGAAGATCTACTCGACGATCGATCTGCGCAAGGAGGCGATCGCCCAGCAGGCGATCGCCAGCGAGGAGCCGACGCTCGCCGAGCAGGGCGGCCCGGGCGCGGCCGCCGCGGGGCTCGCCTCGATCGATCCGCTCAACGGCCACATCGAGGCGATCGCCAACTCCTCCACCTACAGCCAGACGAGCTTTGACTACGCCACCCAGGCGCTGCGCCAGCCGGGCTCGTCGTTCAAGGTGTTCGCGCTGATGACGCTCATCCACGACTACCACGGCGATCCGAACTCGACGTACTACACGTCCAAGTACCTGCCGGCCGGCTGGCTGGCGTCGGACCCGACGTGGTCGGTGCACACCGCCGAGGACTCCTACCAGGGCAACATCAGCATCACCAAGGCGACGATCCTGTCCGACAACACCGTCTTCGCGCAGCTCGCCGTCGACCTCGGGATGCCCAAGTTCGACGCCATGGCCCACGCCATGGGCATCACCTCGCCGTTGTTCGGCAATCCGGCCGAGGTGATCGGCGGCCTGAAGATCGGGGTCACGCCGCTGCAGATGGCCGACGCCTACGGGACGATCGCCAACGGCGGGACCCACATCCCGGCGACGATCATCGACAAGATCGTGTTCCCGGACGGGAGCGTCGCGAACTTCGGCAACCCGCCCCAGAGCCGCGTGTTCACCGACGGCGAGGCCTACGAGGCGACGAGCGTGCTGAAGGGCGTCATCACGAGCGGGACCGGCACCGCCGCCAACTACGGCTGCCCGGCCGCGGGCAAGACGGGAACGGCGGAGAACTTCGAGAACGCCTGGTTCGTGGGCTACACGCCGCGGATGTCGACCGCGGTCTGGGTCGGCTATCCCCAGGGCAACATCCCGATGGCCGACGGCTACGGCGGCACGCTCGCGGCGCCCATCTGGCACAACTACATGGAGGCCGCCAGCAGCGGCTATTGCGGCAACTTCCCGACGCCGACCGATCCGTTCGTCGGCGTCGCGTTCTTCGGGCCGCACTCGGTGACCGGCGGGTCCAACACCGTTCCCGGCACCGGCTTCGGGACCGGCCTCAACGGTCAGACCGGGCCGGTCAGCCCGACCGGGGGTGCCGGGCTGGCGAACGGACAGACCGGCGCGACGGGCACGGGCGCCGCCGGGACGACGGGCGCGGCCGGCACCCCGGGCGCGACCGGCACCCCGGGCGCGACCGGTACCCCGGGCACGACCGGCACCCCGGGCGCGGCCGGGACGACGGGCACGGGCGCGGCCGGGACGACGGGCACGGGCGCGGCCGGGACGACCGGCAAGACCGGCACGACGGGGACCGGCAGGAAGCACTGACCGCCGGGCGTCGGCCGACTGCTGGTAGCGTTGATCACGTGCGCGCGGAGATGCGCGCCGTGACCAAAGGGTTTTCACTGCATGCCTAAGGAAGAGAAGGTCGAGTTGGAGGGAGAGGTCGTCGAGGCCCTCCCGAACGCGATGTTCCGCGTCAAGCTCGACAACATGGACCGCGTCGTGCTCGGCCACGTGGCCGGCAAGATGCGGCGCTTCCGGATCCGCATCCTGCCCGGCGACCGGGTGCGAGTCGAGCTCTCGCCCTACGATCTCGACCGGGCTCGGATCGTCTACCGCCACCGCTAGCGCCCGCCCTCGCGCGCAGCGCGTGGCCCCCGGCGCCGACCGGACGCAGCGATGCGCGAGCTGGAGCTGATCGCCTCCCTGGAGCGGGCGCTCGGCGGGCCGGCGGGCGCCGGCAGCCGCGTCATCCGCTGGGTCGGAGACGATGCCGCGGTCGTTCGCGGCGGCGGCTACGCCGTCACCTCCGTCGACACCGTCGTCGACGGAGTCCATTTCCGCTGGGGTGAGCTGACCGCGGCCGAGATCGGCCATCGGGCGCTGGCCACCGCGCTCTCTGACCTGGCGGCGATGGGCGCGCGTCCGGGCGAGGCGTATCTGGCGCTCGGCCTCGCGCCCGGGCTGGCGCTCGACGACGCGCTCGGCCTGCTGGCCGGCGCCCGAGAGGTCGCCCGCGACTGCGGGGCGACGATCGCCGGCGGTGACGTCAGCGCGGCCCCGACGCTGATGCTCAGCGCGACCGTCGTCGGCTGGGCCGCGGATCCCGGCGAGCTCGTCGGGCGTGACGGCGCCCGCCCGGGCGACCTCGTCGCGGTGACCGGCGCGCTCGGCGGCGCCGGCGCCGGGCTGGCGCTGCTGGAGGGACGGGTGAGCGACCGTCCGCCGGCCGCCGGGATCGCCGCCGACCTGCACGAGCGCTATGCCCGGCCGAGGCCGAGGCTGGCGGCGGGCGCGGTGCTCGCCGCGCACGGCGCGACCGCGATGATCGACCTCTCCGACGGCCTGGCCACCGACGCTCGCCATCTGGCGCAGGCGAGCGAGGCCGAGCTCGAGCTCGAGCTGTCGGCGCTTCCGCTCGCCGCCGGAGTGGCCGAGGTGGCCGCCGCCCTCGGCGAGGATCCGGCGAGCTTCGCCGCCACCGCCGGCGAGGACTACGAGCTGTGCGCGTGCGTCGCGCCCGCCGCCCGCGCGTCGCTGCAGGCCCGCTTCGCCGATCCCCGCAGCGGGCTGCCGGCGTTGACCTGGATCGGCCGTGTCACCGGATCACAGCGCCCGGGCGCGCTGCGCTTCCGCGACGCGCCCGGCCCGCTGTCGGGCTACGAGCACTCGTCCTGAAGCGGCGGGATGCGCGCGACCGCGGGCTTGGCCCCCTGCAGCAGGCGGCGCATGATGGCGTCCGCGACCGCCTGGGTGTCGACCCGGTATTGGCCCTTACCGATCTGGTCTTGAATCTCGCTCAGTCGCACGCTGTGTTCGCTCTCGGGCATCGGCTCCGTCCGGCCGGTTGTACCGCTTGGCACACAGTTTCGGCACTCCGCGGGGCGGGCTGGACGCCAGCCCGGCCCCGTGGACGTTTGATCACGGCCGTCGGCGGACGCCTGCCCCATGGTCAGGCCGCCGTGCGGGCCGGCCCGAGGGGCGTCGTCGAGCGCAGCCGGGCGAAGACGACGATCCGCTGCGACGCGCTGTACAGCGGATTGCAGGCCGACAGCACGAGCCGCTCGTAGCCGACATCGTCGGTGATCGACCAGTCGGTCGGCGTCACGATCCGCTGGAACTGGACGACGTAGGTGAAGCGGCCGTAGGGCATCGTGACGATGATCCGGTCGCCCGAGGTCAGCTCGTTGAGGAAGCGGAAGGGCGCCAGATAGGTCGTGCGGTGGCCGGCGATCGCCACCGTCTCCCCCATCCCGGGCAGCGCCGTCGACGGATAGTGGCCGGGACCCTCCTCGAGGCTGCCGGTGTCGGTGCCCTGGACGACGTTGTAGGTCTGGCCGATGCGCGGGATGTCGATCTGGCCGATCGCCGCCCCGTTGGCGATCCGGCGCAGATCCTGCCGGGCCAGATAGTCGATCCGCTCCTGCGTCGAGTGGATCGACTGCAGGGCCGCCCAGTCGGCCTGGGGCAGCGGCGCCGTGCGGTAGTTGAGGAAGCGCTGGTTGACCTCGCTGCGCAGCACCAGTCCGATCGCCGCGGTGACCGGCTCCTGCCAGACGAGGGTGACGCCGGCGTCGAGCACCAGCAGCAGGCCGGAGAGGATGAGGACCGAGGAGATGTCGCGGATGAAGCGGCGCACGGGAACCGGGTCCATGCTGCCAGCCGCGGCCCGTCCGCGCCACCGGCGACGGCGCACCGCCCGCCGGCCCGCCCCGGCCCGTCCGCGACACCGGCGACGGCGCACCGCCCGCCGGCCCGCGCCGGCCCGGCCCGGCCCCGGCCCGCCCCGGCCCGCGCCGGCCCGCCCGCCCGGGCCGGCCGGTGACGCGTCAGCGCCGCAGCGCCGACTTCGTCCCGCCGAGCGACCCGGGCCCGGCGTAGCCGATCGGGCCGCGGACTGTGATCTCGGCGGGCGTCGGGGGGGCGACGGCGGCCGGGACGAGCACGACGATGGCGACGGCGCTGAGGCCGCAGCCGAGCACGATGCTCCATTCCAGCGCCGCGACCGTGCCGACGGCGTGCCCGGCCACCAGCAGGGCCGATCCCCACGCCACGCCGACCGCGTCGAAGCCGAGCGCGTGGGCGTGATAGGCGACCACCCAGGCGATCGGCGCCAGGCCGGCGAGCACGAGCGCGAGGCGAACGACCGCCGCGGCGCGCAGATCGGTGCCGGTCGACCACAACCACAGGTGCAGGGCCGGGATGAGCAGCAGGGCGGCCAGCGGATCGGTCAGCCAGACGGCGAGCGTGACGAGGCACATGACGACCGCGAGCGCCACCGATGCCCCTTCCCGGCAGACCCGCGGGCCGGTCTGGCCGGCGCGGGCCGGCCGCGAGCGCCGGCCGCGATCGCGCAGCGGAGCCGGGCTGAGCGCCGGCTCGGCGTCGACGCCGTCGCCGGCGGCGGTGTGCCCCCAGCGCAGCGCGGTGGCGGCGACCGCGCCCACCCCTCCGAGCAGCGCGAGCCCGGCGACCACGAGCACGGCGATCCCGCCGCCGTGCAGTGCCACCGCTCCGGGCGCGACCGCCCCCGGCGGAGCGATCCCGATCGCGCCGACCAGCCGGGCGAGGAGCACGACGAGCACGGCCAGCACGAAGGGCGCCGCCGACGCCAGGACGAGCAGCAGCGACGGTGCGACCGGATGGCCGTGCCGGCGCGCCCGCGCGATCCCGTCGACGAGCGTCAGCAGGACGGTGAGGATCAGGGTCAGCACGAACAGCGAGATCCCCCAGCCCGGGACGATCTTCTGATCGAAGATCAGATAGCGCGACGGCCGCGGGATCGTCGCCGCTCCGTCCAGCGCCGAGATCGTCTCCAGCACGGCGCGCCCGAGGCCCGCGGCCTGGGTCGCGTCGCCCAGCGGGGCGTCGGAGGCCGGGCCGAGCTCACCTGAGACCGACAGGGTCACCGCGGGCACGCCGTCGTCGGCGAACGGCCCCTGGGCGCCGAGGGCGAGCGGGGCGGCGAGGTGGGCGAGCTGGCCGGCGAAGCTCGGCGCGCTCGCCCTCAGCGACGTCTGCGCGGCGATCTGGGCGGCCAGCGTGGTCTGGAGCACCGAGGGGGCGATCACCGGGCTGCCGGCCGCCCACGGGATGACGAGCGGCTGGCGCGGGCGCGCCCCGGCGAGATCGCCGAGCACGATCACGGCGTCGATCGGGCCCGGGAGCCGCCCGGCGAGCCGGACGGCTCCGGCATCGCCCTGCGTGCCGCTGATGGAGGCGAGCACGATCGTCCGGTTCAGGGTCTCCCCGCCGAGCACCCGGCCGAGCTCGAGCAGCGTGGCGGTCGCCGAGGCGCTGGCCTGCCCGGGCGCCCCGGTCGCGTCGCGCGGGGCGACGACGACGATGCTCCCGTTCTCCACCCCCGGGAGCGTGCCGACGACGTTGGCAAGCGTCCGCTGACCGTCGACCGTCTGTCCGGCATACGTGTCCTGGGAGATCGAGAAGCCGTCGGCCCGCAGCGCCGTGGCGACGCTCGCGGCCAGGCGGCCGTCGCCGGGCGATCCCGGGGGCCTGGCGGGCTCCTGCGCGGCGATCGTCCGCATCGTGGCGGCGACGTTGGCGGCGTTGAACGCCGTCGGGGCCAGCGACGGGCTGAGCGCCCCCTGGGGGTTCTCCAGCGAGAAGGCGAGCACCACCAGAGCCAGCGCCGCAACGATCAAGCCGGTCCGGTAGACGCGCGGATCGAGCATCGGCGACAGAGGTTATAGGGCCGGGGAGCGTCGGCATCTACCCTTGACGAGGTGGCTGACACCGCCCTGACCGATCGCGGCGCCCGCATCCTGCTCGTCGACGACGAGGAGTCGATCCAGACGCTGCTCTCCTATCCGCTGCGCCGGGAGGGCTACGAGGTCGTGCAGGCCACCGACGGCCATCAGGCGCTGGAGACCTTCGACCGCCAGCCCTTCGACCTCGTCGTGCTCGATCTGATGCTGCCGCGCCTCGACGGTCTCGAGGTCTGCCGGCGACTGCGCAGCCGCAGCTCGGTGCCGATCATCATGCTGACCGCGAAATCCGAGGAGATCGACAAGGTCGTCGGGCTCGAGCTCGGCGCCGACGACTACATCACCAAGCCGTTCTCGCTGCGGGAGTTCTCCAGCCGGATCAAGGCCGCGCTGCGACGGGCCGAGATGAGCCGTCCGGCGCAGACCGGCGCCGACGAGGAGCCGCTGGAGATCCGCGACCTGCGGATCGACTTCCCCAAGCGCACGGTCCGCGTCCGCGGCGTCGATGCGCAGCTGACCTACGTCGAGTTCGAGATCGTGGCGGCGCTCGCCCGGGCTCCGGGCCGCGTGTTCACGCGGGACATGCTGCTCGATCGGATCTGGGGCGACTCGGCGTATCGCGATCCCCGCACGATCGACGTCCACATCCGTCATCTGCGCGAGAAGGTGGAGCGCGACCCCAAGGATCCCGAGTATCTGTTCACGGTGCGCGGCGTCGGCTATCGCTTCGTGGACACCGAGCCCTGCTGACGCCACCTCTCCCGCGATGAGACTGTCGCTGCGCAACCGGCTGGCGCTGCTCTTCTTCGCGATCACGCTGCTGGCGGTGGGCGTCCCGTATCTCTACGTCGCTCCGGGCCTGCAGAGCCGGCTGATGGGGGAGAAGCGCGCCGCGCTGGCCGGCGCCGCGCGCGCCCACTCGCCGGCCCTGCGGGCCACCGTCGGCAGCTCGACCCCGCTGCCGGCGGTCCGGGCGCTCGTCGCGCGGACCGCGGGAGCGTCGGGGGACCGGGTGACGCTGCTGTCGGTCAACCGGGTGCTCGGCGCGCCCCAGCTCTCCGCGCAGGCCGATTCCGGCAATCCGGCGGACGTTCCGGCCCCCGGGCTCGGCCTCGCGCGGCGCGCGGCGGCGAGCGGACGGCTGCTGACCGGCACCCAGGCCACCGCGACGGGGCTGGTCGTGCTCGCCGCCGATCCCGTCGTCTATGCCCGGCGGGTGGCCGCGGTGATCGTCTTCTCGGCCCCGGCCGGCGACATCGTCTCGACGGTCAGCACCGTCCGCCATGAGATCCTGGTGGCCGGCGGCGTCTCGCTGCTGCTCGCGCTCGTCGCCGGCTTCCTCGTCTCCCGCGCGCTCGCCCTGCGCGTCAAGCGCTTGGAGCTCGCCGCCAAGCGGGTCGCGGCCGGCGACTTCGGCCCGCCGATCCCGGTCGACTCGGCCGACGAGCTCGGCCAGCTCGCGGTCGCCTTCAACGAGATGCAGCAGCAGCTGCTCGGACTCGAGCAGGCCCGCAAGAAGTTCATCGCCACCGCCTCGCACGAGCTCCGCACGCCGGTGTTCTCGCTCAGCGGCTTCGTCGAGCTGCTCGAGGACGAGGAGCTCGACGCCCAGACCCGGCGGCGCTTCCTCGACCTCGTCCGCGATCAGGTCCAGCGCCTCGCCAAGCTGTCGGTCGACCTGCTCGATCTCTCGCGCCTGGAGTCAGGCGCGCTGGAGCTGCGCCCCGAGGAGGTCGACCTCGGCGAGCTGACCCGCTCGGTGTCCGGGGAGTTCGAGCCGACGCTCGCCCAGCACGACTCGCGCCTGGAGATCCGCCTGCCCGGCGGCCGGGACTCGATCCACGCCCACTGCGACCCGGTGCGGGTGGCGCAGATCGTCCGCATCCTGATCGACAACGCGCTCACCCACACGCCGGCCGGAACGCAGATCGTCGTCAGCGCCGGGCGAGACAACGGCAACGTCCGGGTCGCCGTGCGCGACGACGGCGAGGGCATCGACTCCCGCGTGCTGCAGCAGATCTTCGAGCCGTTCTTCACCGCCGACGACGCCCAGGGCTCGGGCCTGGGGCTGGCCATCGCCTCCGAGCTGGCCGGGAGGATGGGGGGGCGGCTGGCGGTCGCCTCGCGGGCCGGCGAGACGGTGTTCACGCTCGAGCTCCCGGCGTGACGACATCTGGGCATCAAACACGCGTATAGCGCAGGTTAGATGCCCAGCTCCACCCCGGCGCGCCGGACGACCTCGGCCTGGGCCGGCCTAGGGCAGCCAGTCCTCCAGCAGCGCCAGCCACACCTCGCTGCGGGTCGGGAACGGCGGGATCGCGTCGACGAGCCGGCGCAGCGGCACTTCGCCGATGATCGCCACCGTCGCCACCTGGAGCATGTCGGCGACGTCGGGTCCGGTGAAGGTGGCGCCGACCATCACCCCGCGGACGCTGTCGACGACGATCCTGACCGGGGCCGCCGAGCCCTTGCCGATGAAGCTGGCGCCGGCGGTGTTGGCGATGTCGGCGTCGACGACGCGGGCGGCGATCCCGTCGGCGAGCGCGCGCTCCAGCGTGCGCCCCACGGCGGCGATCTGGGGCTCGGTGAACACGACCCGCGGGGTGATCGGCCCGTCGGCGCTGGCCCGCGCCGGGCGGTTCATGATCGTCGCGGCCGCCACCTTGGCCTGATACTTGCCGGCGTGGGTCAGCAGCGCGCGGCCGTTGGCGTCGCCGATCGCGTACAGCCAGTCGTGGCCGGGGACGCGGAGCCGATCATCGACGGAGATCGTCGCCCCGGGCTCGAGGCCGACCGTCTCGAGGCCGAGATCGTCGGTGTGCGGACGGCGGCCGATGGCGACGAGCAGCTCGTCGCCGTCGAGCACGACGCCGTCCTCGAGCGTGACGTGGAAGACGCCGTCGTCGCCGCGCTCCGCCTGCACCGCCTTGACCCCGGTGTGGACGTCGATGCCGGCGTCGGCGAACGCCTGCTGGAGCTGCTCGGAGGCGAACGGCTCCTCGCCGGGCAGCAGCCGCGGCAGCGCCTCGACCGTCGCCACCGCGGCCCCGAGCGAGCGCCAGGCCTGCGACAGCTCGCAGCCGACCGCGCCGCCGCCGAGCACGACGAGCCGCTCCGGCACCCGCGTGGCGGTCGTGCCGGCGCGGTTGGTCCACGGCGACAGCTCGCGCAGGCCGGGCACCGGGGGGACGGCGGCGCCGCTGCCGACGGCGATCACGACCGCGCGCCGGGCGGTCAGCGTCCGGTCGTCGACGAGCACGCGGCGCTCGCCGTCGAGCCGGGCCTGGCCGCGCACGAGTGTGATACCCCGGCTCTCGATCCATGGCAGCTGGGCGGAGTCGTCGAGGTCGTGGATGACCTCGTCACGCCGCTTCAGGGCGGCGGCGGCGTCCAGGGTGCCGGTGGCCGCCTCGCGGGCGCCGGGCACGCGCCGGGCCTCGGCCAGCGCCTGGGCCGGGCGCAGCAGCGCCTTGGAGGGCATGCAGGCATAGAAGGAGCACTCGCCGCCGACCAGCTCGCGCTCGACGAGCGCGACGTCGAGTCCCTCGCCCGCCAGCTGCCCGGCGCACACCTCCCCGGCCGGGCCGGCCCCGACCACGATGACGTCGTGCTCGCTCACGGGTGAAAACGCTATACGACTTCGCGCAGGCGCCCGGTGTCGACGTCGTAGACGAAGCCGCGGACCGAGTCGGTGTGCGGGATGAACGGCGACGCCCTGATCCGCGCCATCGACTGGCGCACGTCGGCGTCGAGATCGGTGAACGCCTCGGCGGCCCACGCCGGCTTGATGCCGGTCTCGCGCTCGAGCGCCGTCCGGAACTCGTCGTCGGTGAAGGTCAGCATCCCGCAGTCGGTGTGGTGGATGAGGATGATCTCCTCGGTCCCGAGCATGCGCTGGGAGATCGCCAGCGAGCGGATCTCGTCGTCGGTCACGACGCCGCCGGCGTTGCGGATGATGTGCGCCTCGCCGTCCTTGAGCCCGAGCGTGGCGAACACGTTCAGGCGCGAGTCCATGCACGCCACGACCGCGAGCTTGCGCGACGGGGGCAGGGGCAGGTCGCCCATGTCGAAGGCCGCCGCGAAGCGCTCGTTGTTGGCCAGCAGATCGTCGGTGTTGCTCACTGAATGCGCCTCCATCCGATGGGAGCGGGGCGTGGACCTCGCGTAAACAGAATTATTTTTATTGATTTTGTTGTGGTTTACCGTGACACCGGGCGGCTATCGTCTGATGACGTGTCGAGTGAGACCCCGTTGGTTCTCGTTTCAAACCGCGGACCCGTCACCTTCCAGCCCGACGGCGAGGTCAAGCGCGGGACCGGTGGACTCGTCACCGCGCTGATCGGCCTGGCCTCCCATCGTCCGGTGACCTGGGTGGCGTCGGCGATGACCGACGAGGACGTCATGCAGTCCGAGCATCACCACGGCCGCGCGTTCCCGGTGCGCAGCCCGGAGGGCGACGAGTATCGGGTCAAGCTCGTCGCCTCCGAGGCCAACGCCTACGACGGCTTCTACAACATCATCGCCAATCCGCTGCTGTGGTTCATCCAGCACTATCTGTGGGACCTCTCCAACGCGCCGGACATCCGCCGCAACGAGACCGAGGCGTTCGAGTTCGGTTACAACGCCGTCAACGAGGACCTCGCCCGGGCGGTGCTCGAGGAGGTGGCCGAGATCGAGCGGCCGGTCGTGATGGTCCACGACTATCACCTCTACACGCTGCCGGCGCTCATCCGCCACAGCCGCCCGGATGCCTTCCTGCACCACTTCGTCCACATCCCGTGGAGCCAATCGGATTCCTGGCGCGTGCTGCCCTCGATCATCCGCCGCGAAATCTACGAGGGCATCCTCTCCAACGACATCATCGGCTTTCACACCCGCTCCTACCGGCGCAACTTCCTGCAGTGCTGCGAGGACCTGATCGGGCTCGAGGTCGACCACGAGGCCGGGATCGTCCAGGTCGGCGACCGCGAGGTCTGGGTGCGGGCCTATCCGCTGCCGATCGACTCCGGCGCGATCCAGGCGGTGGCGCGGCGCCCGCGGGTGCGGGAGTTCGAGGACGAGCTGCTGCGCCGGCGCCGTGACCATCTCATCCTCCGCGTCGACCGCGCCGACCTCAGCAAGAACATCCTGCGCGGCTTCAGCGCCTTCGACACCTTCCTCGAGCAGCATCCCGAGTTCCGTGAGCGGGTCACCTTCATCGCCCAGCTGATGCCGTCCCGGACCGACGTGCCCGAGTACGCCGAGTATCTGGAGCGCATCGAGGCCGTCGTGGCGGTCGTCAACCATCGCCACGGCTCGCCCGACTGGATGCCGATCCAGCTCAAGCTGCGCGACGACCTCGAGGAGGCGGTCGCGGCCTACAAGCACTACGACGTGCTGATGGTCAACGCGATGTTCGACGGCATGAACCTCGTCGCCAAGGAGGGGCCGATGGTCAACGAGCGGGCCGGCGTCTCGCTGCTGTCGGAGAACACCGGCGCCCACGAGGAGCTCGGGGAGTTCGCGCTGTCGGTCAACCCGTTCGACATCCAGGAGCTGGCCGACTCCATCCACGCCGCGCTGACGATGCCCCTCGCCGAGCGCCGGCGCCGGCACGAGGGGCTGATCTCGATCGTCACCGCGCGCGATCCCGGAGATTGGATCGACGATCAGCTCGGCGACATCCGGGCCAAGGAGCGCGCGCTGCGCTGAGGCGGTCAGTGGTAGGTGCGGCCGTCGCGGAGCATCTCGATGTAGGTGGTGATCCGCTTGGCCCGGGCGGCCGGGGAGCGCACGTGGTGCAGCCGGTACAGGAAGGCGTAGCGGCGGGCTCCGGTCAGGGTCTCGAAGAATGCGCGCGCCGCGGGGTCGGCGTCGAGCGCGCGCTGGAAGTCGTCGGGCACGGTCGCCGCGCTCTGGGGCTCATACGCCGCCTCCCAGCGGCCGTCGGCCTGGGCCGCCCGGACCTGCTCGAGGCCGGCGGGAAGCATCCGGCCGGCCGCGACCAGCGACTCGGCCTTGGCGCGGTTGACCTGTGACCACTTGCTGCGCGGCCCGCGCGGGGTGAAGCGCTGGAGCCAGAAGGTGTCGTCGCCGGAGCGCTTCTGGCCGTCGATCCAGCCGAAGCAGATCGCCACCTCGAGCGCCTCGGCGTAGGTCAGCGCGGGATCGGTCTCGCCGGGCCGGCGCTTGGGGATCGTCAGCCAGACCCCGGACGAACGGCCGTGGTGCTCGTGCAGCCAGCGCTCCCACGCCTCGGTGCTGACCGGATCGATGACCGGCAGCTCGGGTTTCGGGGATGGCGGCGGCGGGGGGGCGATCATCGCGATGATGCCAGCGGCGGCTTTCGTGCGGTGGTCGCTATAGTCGTGCGCCGCCCCCGGTAACGCCCCGGGGACGCGTCTCCGATGCCCACCGATCCCCGCCTCTACGACCTCGTGCTCGTGCTCTCGATGACCGCCGAGGACGAGCGTCGCGCCACGATCCTCTCCAGCGTCGAGGCCCAGATCACCGACGGGGGCGGCGTCATCCACCGCAAGGACAACTGGCACACGCGGCCGCTGACCTTCGAGATCGCGCATCAGAAGGAGGGCGAGTATCACCTGCTCCAGTTCAACGGCGATCCCGCCCTGCTGGAGGCCCTCTCGCACAATCTCCGGATCGACGACGCCGTGCTGCGCTTCCGGATCATCAAGGTCCGGCCCGGAACCCCGGCCGCGCCTGATTCGCCACCGCCCGTGCTGACCGGCGCTTCGGCGTCGTCGCCCTCGGGCATCGACTCCTGAGCTCCTGACGCGCCCGCCCGCCGGCCGCTGCCTCGCGGTCTCCGGCTGTGGCTGTCCGGCGGGTCCCGCCCGCCGGCCGCTGCCTCGGGGTCTTCGGCTGTGGCTGTCCGGCGGGTCCCGCCCCATTCCGGGTACGCCGGTGTACCGGGGCGAGAAACGTGCGCAGGGCGCGCGTTTGATGCCCAAGTCCCCATCGCCGCCCGCATCGCGCCGCAAGCGTGTCATCGATGTGGCGCCGGTGTGCCCGTCGGCAACGATTCCGCCCATTTTCCGGGCAGCGTCCGGGTTGCCGCCTGCGACGCCCATAGACTCGATCAGGAGCTTTCCAATGCATTCCAGGAAGGGAGCAGAGCAATGGCAGGTACGAACATCAACCGCGTCATCATCACCGGGAATCTGACCAAGGATCCCGACGTCAACGCGCTGCCGGGCAGCGGGACGACGGTGTGCTCGCTGCGCATCGCCTGCAACGGCCGGCGCCGGACGAGCGAGGGCCAGTGGGAGGAGCAGCCCAACTTCTTCGACGTCACGGTGTGGGGCGCGCAGGGCGAGAACTGCGGGCGCTATCTGTCCAAGGGACGCGCGGTGGCGATCGACGGCCGGCTGCGCTGGCGCGAGTGGACGACGACCGAGGGCCAGAAGCGCCAGGCCGTCGACATCGTCGCCGAGTCCGTGCAGTTCCTCGGCGGGCGTGAGGACGGCGGCAACGGCCAGGCGAGCGGCGGCAACGGCAACGGCTTCTCGAGCAGCGTGCGCGCCGCCGAGAGCGACGTTCCGATCGACACCGAGGATTTCCAGCGCACGCCCGTCGGGGCCGGCGCGGACGAGGACATCCCGTTCTGAGCACCCATCCAGGGTCCCGTCACCGCCTGACCTCGCCGGGTCCGAGAGGCATCTCCGGGAAAACCACGCTACGCTCATACCGTGGCTAAGCAACGCAGACGACCAGTGCGCCGGCGCGACCGCAAGGGCGGGCTCACTTCAACCCGCCGTAAGTCGTGTCCATACTGCCGGGACAAGATCGAGCAGGTGGACTTCAAGGACGTGTCCATGCTGCGACGGTTCATCTCCGACCGCGGCAAGATCCGCTCGCGTCGGATCACCGGAGCGTGCCGGCGTCACCAGAGCCAGGTCGCGCGCGCCGTCAAGCGCGCGCGTGAGCTCGCGCTGCTGCCGTACGTGGCCGAGGGCAGCGAGCATCGCGGCGGACGCGGTGACCGGGGCGATCGCGGCGACCGCGACCGCGACCGTTGAGAGGCCGCTAGCCGATGCCGAGGGCCATCCTGCTGCAGGACGTCGACGCGCTCGGTGAGCGCGGAGCGGTTGTCGACGTATCGCCGGGCTATCTCCGCAACTATCTCGAGCCGCGCAAGTTGGCCGAGCCGGCGACCGAGTCGTCGATCAAGCTCGCCCTGCGCCGCCAGGAGGACGCCGAGCGCGCCGTGCGCGAGGCGCAGGAGCGGTCGCGGGAGAGCGCGGCCGTCCTGGGCCGGACGGTGCTGACGATCCCCCAGCAGGCCGGCGACGACGGCCGCCTGTTCGGATCGGTGACCACCCAGGACATCGCCGACGCCATCCGCGACGCCCGCGGGATCAAGCTGGACCGCCGCAAGATCCACCTCGACGAACCGATCCGCAACATCGGCACCTACATGGTGGTGGTGGAGGTCGCCGACGACGTGACGGCGGCGATCAAGACGATGGTGGTCGCGGCCTAGCCCTGATCTCGGGTTGGTCGTTGGGCGGGGCGCGGATACAGTCCTCCCTGCCCCCACTGCAGTCGGCCTGGGCGCGTGACCGTCGCATTACTCCCGCGAGGGGCAGGGAGGACCGCATCCCCGCCCCGCTCGCGCCGTTCGCCTGCGCCGCGAGCAGCGTGGCCTCCGTCGACGCCGTCCCAGTGCGGCTCTGAGCGAGCTGCGGGCGGCCCCCCGGGGCCGGCGTGTCATCCATGACCGGAGCCGAAGGCGACGGCCGGGGGTGGCTCTCATGAGCCGTGCTCGCGTCGCTCGCGCCCTTTTGCGCCGTCCGGACCGCAGCGCGGTACGGCGTTGAGAGTCACCCCCGACCGTCGCCGGGCGTGACGACACCAACGGACACGACGACTCCCCGCCGCCCCCGCCCTCAGAAGCGAAAAATCAATCCCCCGCTGATACCGGGAACGACGCTGAAGGGACGCCGAGCCGCAACCTATTCTCGGGGACCCCCGTCCGTGAGCGCCGTCGCCAACATCCACGTCCCGCCGCACAACCTCGAGGCCGAGAAGTCGGTCCTCGGCGCGGTCCTGCTCGACGAGCGCCATCTGCACTCGCTGCTCGTCGAGGAGCAGTTGCGCCCGGAGCACTTCTATCGCGAGCAGCACGGGCTCGTGTTCGCCGCGATGCTCGAGCTGTACGAGAACGACCGCAAGATCGACTATCTGACGGTTTCGGAGAAGCTGCGCCAGGACGGCAAGCTCGAGCTGGTCGGCGGCACGGCGGTGATCGACGAGCTGGCGGGCTGGGTGCCGGCCGCCGGGCACGCGCGCGAGTACGGCCGGATCGTCCACGACAACGCGAAGCTGCGCGCGCTGCTGACGACCTCGTACGAGATCCAGGCGAGCGTGCTGGCCCGGGAGGCCGACGCCCGGGAGCTGGTGGAGCGGGCCGAGCGGGCGGTGCTGGAGGTCGCGACCGACGACCGCCAGAAGAAGATCCGCTCGATCGCCGACATCCTGCACGAGGAGACCGACAAGCTGCACCGGCTGTCGGTGTCCAAGACGGCGCTGACCGGCACGCCGTCGGGCTTCAAGGACCTCGACGAGAAGACCGGGGGCTTTCAACCTGGCAATCTGATCGTGCTCGCCGCGCGCCCGTCGATGGGCAAGTCGGCGCTCGTCGCCAACTTCGCCGAGAACGCGGTGCTCGCCGGGCACGCGGTGGCGCTGTTCTCGCTCGAGATGTCCGAGTCCGAGCTCGCGCAGCGCTTCGTCGCCTCCCAGGCGCGGATCAAGGGCGAGGACCTGCGCCGCGGCAAGGTCGCGCAGGAGCGCTGGCCGAAGATCCTGGAGGCCTGCCAGCGGCTCGCGCAGGCGCCGCTGTACGTCGACGACTCCAGCGACACCGGGGTGCTGGAGGTGCGCGCCAAGTGCCGGCGGCTCCACGCCCAGGTGCAGGGCGGCCTCGGCCTGATCATCATCGACTATCTCCAGCTGATGCGGGCCGAGGGCCGGGTCGAGAGCCGGGTGGAGCAGGTCGGCCAGATCAGCCGCGGGCTCAAGGGCCTGGCGCGCGAGCTCGGCGTGCCGGTGATCGCCCTCTCCCAGCTCAGCCGCGCGGTCGAGCAGCGCGGCGGGGAGAAGAAGCCGATCCTGTCGGACCTGCGCGAGTCAGGGCAGATCGAGCAGGACTCCGATCTCGTGATGTTCATCTACCGCGAGGAGTACTACGAGAAGGACTCCGAGCGGCCCGGCGAGGCGGACATCATCATCGCCAAGCACCGCAACGGGCCGGTCGGCGACGTCGTGCTGACCTTCCAGAAGGAGTATCCGAAGTTCATGAACTACGCCGGGGAGCGCTTCGCGCCATGAGCGACCGCTGCCCGTTCGATCTCTGCGACGGCTCGGGGTTCCGCTACGACGAGGCGACGAACACCGCCTATGACTGCCGCTGCCGAGCCCAGCGGGTGGCGCGGGCCAGGGCGCGCAGCCTGTCGGCGGTCATCCCCCGGCGCTATCGCGACGTGTCCTTCGACCGCCCGCCGGTCACCGACATCGAGCCGCGCCGGGTGGTCGACGAGGTCCGTTCGTTCGTGGGCCGGATCGACGACCATCTCGACGCCGGTCGCGGCCTGTGGTTCATGGGACCGGTCGGGACCGGCAAGACGACGCTGGCGATGCTCGTCTCCCAGGCGGCGTCCGACGCCGGGCGCACGGTGGCGATCTACTCCCTTCCCCGGCTCCTCAACGAGATCCGCGACACCCACCGGGCCGAGCGCTCCCACGTCGACCTGCTGGATCGGCTGGCCGCCGTCGACCTGCTCCACATCGACGACGTCGGCGCCGAGCGGACGACCGACTGGGTGCTGGAGGAGCTGTACTCGATCGTCAACGCCCGCTACGAGGACAACCGCTCGATGGTCATCACGACGAACATCCTCGATCGCGACGCCCTCTGCGAGCAGATCACCGACCGCACCGTGTCGCGGCTGACCGAGATGTGCGACGAGCTGCCGCTGCTCGGCCACGACCATCGCATGGACCTCCGCACGGCCTGAGCGCCCCGCCCGCCCCTACACTCAACGCCGATGCCAGGAATCGTCGTCGTCGGCGCCCAATGGGGCGATGAGGGAAAGGGCAAGGTCACCGACATGCTCGCCGAGCGTGCCGACGCGATCGTGCGCTTCCAGGGCGGCAACAACGCCGGCCACACGATCGTCCGCAACGGCGAGACGTGGAAGCTCCATCTGATGCCGTCGGGGATCCTCCATCCCGGCAAGCTGTGCGTGATCGGAAACGGCGTCGTGATCGACCCCAAGGTGCTGACCGACGAGCTCGACGAGCTGCGCCGCCGCGGGGTCGAGACGAGCTCGCTGCGGATCTCGGCCAACGCCCATCTGATCATGCCCTACCACATGATGCTCGACCACGCCGGCGAGGCGAAGCTCGGCAAGCTGGAGATCGGGACGACCCGGCGGGGGATCGGCCCGTGCTACGCCGACAAGGCCGCCCGGCTCGGGATCCGCGTGCAGGACCTGCTCGACGAGAAGATCCTCAAGAAGAAGATCGTCGCCGCGCTCGATCCCAAGCGCCTGTCGCTGCGCCCGTTCGCCAAGGATCCGGCGCTCGACCTGCAGTCGATGACCGACGAGTACCTGACCTACGGCCACGTCCTGGAGCCGTATATCGCCGACACCTCGCGGCTCGTCCTGCAGCGCCTGGACCGCGGCGAGATGGTCGTCTTCGAGGGCGCGCAGGGCGCGCTGCTGGACATCGACCACGGGACCTATCCGTTCGTCACCTCGTCGAACCCGGTCGCCGGCGCGGCCTGCATCGGCGCGGGCGTCGGGCCGAAGGACATCGACGAGGTCTGGGGGGTGGCGAAGGCCTACGTGACGCGCGTCGGCGCCGGCCCGTTCCCGACCGAGCTCGACGGCCCGCTCGCCGACGAGATCCGGGAGAAGGGGGGCGAGTACGGCACGACGACCGGACGCCCGCGACGCGTCGGCTGGATGGATCTCATCGCGCTGCGCTATGCGGCCCGGCTGAACTCGCTGACCGCGCTGGCCATCACCAAGCTCGATGTGCTCTCCGGCCTGGACGCGGTGCGCGTCTGCACGCGCTATCGCGGCGCCGAGGGCGCCGAGTTCGACTACTTCCCGTATCACCAGACCGTGCTCCATCACGCCTCCGGCGAGTACGAGGAGCTGCCCGGGTTCTCCGAGGACATCAGCGAGTGCCGCAGCGAGTCCGACCTGCCGCAGGCCGCGCGCGACTATCTGCGCTTCGTGTCGGAGTACGTCGGGGTCCCGGTCACCCTGATCGGCGTCGGGCCGGGCCGCGAGCAGGTCATCTGGACCGAGGACGCCACCGGCATGTCGGGCAGCCTCGCCGCCTGAGCGCCGCCCCGCGGCTTACTGCCAGCGCTCGAGCAGGTCCTCGTCGGCGACCCGGCGCACGACCCGCCCCGGCACGCCGACCACGACGTCGCGCGCCGCCACGTCCCGCGTCACCACGGCGCCGGCGGCAATGAACGCCTCCTCGCCGATCACGACGCCCGGGGTCAGCACGACGCCCCCCCCGACCCGGCAGGCGCGCCGCAGCACGGGGCCGAGCAACGGCGCGCCGCGCGGATGGCGGCCCATCGCGTCGTCGTTGGTCATGATCACCCCGGGGCCGATGAAGACGTCATCCTCGACGGTCGCGCCCCCGGTGACGTAGGCGAGCGTCTGGATGAGCACGCGCGCCCCGACGGTGACGTCGAAGTCGAGCGTCGACGCCCGCCCGAGCACCGAGCGCTCGCCGACGACGGCGCGCTCGCGCACCTGCGCCTGATCGCCGATGATCACCCAGGCGGCGAGCTGCGCGCCGGCATAGATGACCGCGCCGGCGCAGATCGTCGCGTCGTCGCCGACCTGCAGCGGGCCGACCTGCCCGGCCGCGCTGGATCCGGGGCGCAGCCGCGGGCGCTTGCCGAGCACCGCCAGGTCCTCGATCAGGCAGCGCTCGCCGATGATCGTGCCGGCGTGCACGACCGCGCCGCTGCCGACGCTGCACCCGGCGCCGAGCCGGGCGCCGGCGTGGATCACCGCGCCGGGCGACAGCGATACGTCGGAGTCAAGCGACGCGTCGGCGGCGACGAACGCGCCATTGTCACGGGCGGCGAAGGCCACCGGCGACGTCCCGTTCATGCCGCCGCGTCAAGCGAGTCCTGGAGGCGCTCGAGCACGCGCACCACCCGCAGCCCGCTCTCGCCGTCCGAGCGCGGGGTGGCGCCCGTGCGGATCGACTCCAGGAAGTGCTCGCACTCCACCCGCAGGGGCTCGAGGTTGGCGATCCGCGGCGAGAAGATGTCGCCGCTGCGGGTGATGTACTCGCCGTAGGTCCGCACGTCCTCGTCGAACCCCTTGTCGTAGACCGTCAGCTTGCGCTCCAGCTCCATGTCGTCGAAGGTTGCCATACGGCGGGAGCCGACGACGGTGAAGCGGCGCTCCTTGTGCGGGTCCAGCCAGGAGAGATGCAGATGGGCGACGAGCCCCGACGGGAAGCGCATGAAGCAGAAGACGACGTCCTGGACGCCGGGGCGGACATAGGACTGGCCGTGGGCGACGACCTCGGTCGGCTCCTCGCCGGCGAGGAAGAGGACGACCGAGACGTCGTGGGCGCCGAGGCTCCAGAGCGCGTTCTCGTCGGCGCGGAGCTTGCCGAGGTTCAGGCGGTTGCCGTAGATATAGAAGATCTCGTCGCCGAGCTCGCCGCCGTCGGTCAGCTCCTTGAGCCGGCGCACGCCCGGGTGGTACTCGAGCAGATGGCCGACCATCAGGGTCCGCCCGCTCGCCGCCGCCGCCGCCACCGCCCGCTGCGCGTCGGCGACCGACTGCGCGAGCGGCTTCTCGACGAAGCAGTGCTTCCCGGCCTCCAGCACCCGTACGGCGAGATCGGCGTGGGTGGGGACCGGCGTGGCGAGCGCGATCGCGTCGAGCTCCGGGTCGGCGAGCAGGTCGTGCAGCGCCGCGGTGCTCGCCACGCCGGGGAGCATCCGCTGCATCCGCTGACGCGCGTCGGGATCGGCGTCGCAGCACCAGGTCAGCCGGCAGCCCGGAATCGACGCGAAGTTGCGCGCCAGGTTGGGCCCCCAGTAGCCGAGCCCGACGACCCCGATCGTCAGTTCTCGTTCGCTCATCGCCGCCTCATGCCCGGATCAGTCTAAGCGGGTCTCAGCCAGGACCGCGAGCGCTTCGACGACGCGTTCGCCGGCATGGCCGTCGCCGTACAGCGCCGGCCGGGTGGCCGGCGGGTCGCGGGTCAGCGCGGCCACGGCGGCCGGGGCATCGAGATCGACGAGGACGTTCCAGCCGAGCTCGACGGTCTCCGTCCACTCGGTGCTCGAGCGCAGGGTGACGCACGGCACGCCCGCCAGATACGCCTCCTTCTGCAGGCCCCCGGAGTCGGTCATGACCGCGCGGGCGTGACACAGCAGCGCCGTCAGCTCGACATAGCCGACCGGCTCGCAGACCGTCACGCGCGGCGCGGCCCGCAGGCGGTCGATCAGCCGGGTGGCCCGCAGACGGGCCTCGGTGCGGGGATGCAGGGGCAGCAGGACGGGGATCGGGATCGTCTCCAGCAGCGTGACGAGCCGCTCCAGGCGCGCCGGATCGTCGACATTGCCGGCGCGGTGCGCGGTGGCGAGCGCGTAGTCGCCGGGGACGACGCCGCGCGCCCGGACGAGGTCGACGCGCTCGCGGGCCAGCGGCGCGACGGTCAGCGCGACGTCGACCATGACGTCGCCGACGAGCCGCGTGAGGCCGGCCACGCGCTCGGCGGCGAGATTGGCCATCGCCACCTCGGTCGAGCACAGCAGCAGCGCGGCGGCGTGGTCGACGAGGACGCGGTTGAGCTCCTCGGGCATCGAGCGATCGAACGACCGCATGCCGGCCTCGACGTGGACGACCGGGACGCCGGCCTGGGCGCCGGCGAGCGCTCCGGCCAAGGTCGAGTTGGTGTCGCCGTAGACGAGCACGGCATCGGGCGAGCGGGCGCGCAGCACGGGCTCCAACGCGGCGAGCATGCGCGCGGTCTGCGATGTCGCCGAGCCGAGTGCGACGCCGAGCTCGAGGTCGGGCGCGGGCAGGCCGAGCTCGGCGAAGAAGATCGCCGACAGGCGATCGTCGAAGTGCTGACCGGTGTGGACGAGGATCTCGTCGTGGGCCCGGCGCAACGGGGGCGAGACCGCCGCGGCCTTGATGAACTGCGGGCGGTTGCCGATGACCGTGAGGACCTTCACCTCTCGCCCCCGAGGGCGCCGGGGCGCGCCGCGCCCGTCAGGATCGGAGCTCCGCGGCGATGCGCTGCACCACCGCGACGCGCGTGCGGTCGCTGACCGGCTCGGGCCCGGGGAACTCGTGGTCGTCGATCGCCACGACCGTCTGGACCTCGCGCACGGTCGAGGCGAGGAACACCTCGTCGGCCTGCCGCAGTTCCTCGAGCGTGCACGCCCGCTCCTGCGCGCCGGTGACCTCGATGACCACCCCCCGGGTGATCGAGGCGAGGATGTGCTCGTCCAGCGGCGGCGTGAACAGCGACTCCCCCTGCACCCAGAAGATGGAGCTCGTCGGCGCCTCCAGCACGTGCCCGTGCGGCGTGACGAGCAGCGCGTCGTCGTAGCCCTGCTCGCGAGCGAGCCGTCCGGCGAGCATGTTGGCGGCGTAGGAGAGCGATTTGACGCCGTCGAGCACGCGGGTCGGCGAGTAGGTGACCGACATGATCCGCGCCCGCTCGGGCGTCGGCGTCAGCGGCTCGGTGAGCAGCAGACGACGGCCACCGCGCGTGATGACGATCCGCAGGCACTGATGGTCCGGGCCGGTCCCGGCGTGGGCGAGCAGCCGGAAGGCGTCGGAGCGCACAGCCTCCAGATCGAGCGCCAACCGCAGATTGGCGGCCGAGCGCTCCAGCCGGCTGAGATGGGCCTGCATCGCGAACGGCCGGCCGTCGTAGACGCGGATCACCTCGAACGCACCGTCGCCGCGGATCAGGCCATCGTCGGTGGCCGGGATCATCGCCTCGGAGGCGAGCATGATCTCCCCGTCGAGCGACGCGCACGATGTGACTCCGGTCAGGCTCATGGCGCAGAGACTATTTGACGGCGGCCGGGAGGTCGGCCCAGACGCCGGCGAGCCGGACGATCGTCGCCGCCGCCGCCGCCATGTCCTGCAGCGATGCCCACTCGCGGACCGAGTGGTACTCGTGCCCGCCGGTGAACAGGTTGGGCGTCGGCAGACCCATCTCGCTGAGCAGCGAGCCGTCGGTGCCGCCGCGGATCGCCGCCCTCACCGGCTCCAGCCCCTCGGCGCGGATCGCCGCCTCGGCTGCGCGCATGACCTCGGGAACGACGTCGAGATGGCTGCGCATGTTGCGATACTGACGGCGGACGTCGACCTGCACCGCGGCCCGCGGATGGCGGGCGACGACGGCCGTCGCCGTGCGGCGCACGAGCTCGACGTGCTCGGCGAGCAGCTCATCGTCGAAGTCCCGCACGATCAGATAGATCTCGGCCCGTCCGGGGCGCCCGGTCAGCTCGTGGGGATGGATGAAGCCCGCGCGTCCGGAGGTCGTCTCCGGCGTCAGGCGATCGGAGGGGAGCTCGGCGACGATCTGGGCCGCCAGCCGCAGCGCGTTGACGAGCTTGCCGTGGGCCTGCCCGGGATGGACCTCGACGCCGGTGACGGTGATGAAGATCTCGTCGGCGGAGAACGTCTCGTCCTGGATCTCGCCGATCTCGGAGCCGTCGACGGTGTAGGCGCAGCGCGCGCCGAAGTGCTCGAGGTCGAACAGGCTCGCTCCCAGCCCGATCTCCTCGTCGGGCGTGAAGCCGACCCTCAGCGTCGGGCGCGGCAGCTCCGGATGGGCGGCGAGGTGGGCGACGGCGCTGACGATCTCCGCCACGCCCGCCTTGTCGTCGGCGCCGAGCAGCGTGTCCCCGCTGGAGCTGACGATGTCATGGCCTCGTTTGGCGGTCAGCTCGGGCATCGTCTCGGGGTCCAGGCGGGTCCCGGATCGCGGCAGCGTGAGCACGCCCCCGTCATAGTCGCGGTGGACGATCGGCTGCACTCCGGCGCCGGGCGCGTCGGGCGAGGTGTCCATATGGGCGATCAGGCCGATCACCGGCGCATCCTCGCTCGAGCCCGGCACGGTGGCGGTCACGTAGCCGTTGGCGTCGAGCTGTGCGTCGGCGAGACCGGCGGCGAGCAGGTCGGCGACGAGCACCCGCCCGAGCTCGAGCTGGCCCGGCGTGCTCGGCGACGCCGTGCGGTTCTTCCTGGCCTGGGTGTCGATCCGGACGTAGCGTTCGAAGCGCTCCAGCAGTCCGGGGGCGAGCTCCGCGGCCAGCGGGGACGTGTAGTCAGCACCCATGTCCGGCAAGTATCGCAACCCCGGCGCGGAGGACCGCCCGTCAGCGCCGGGCCGGGTCGGCGGCGATCCCCTCGGTGGCGGCGCGCCCGTCGTAGACGTGCATCCTCAGCGCCGTTCCCTCGTCTCCGGTGCGCAGCTCGACGAGATCGCAGATGTGATTGATCAGCCACAGCCCGCGGGCCGAGGCCGGATCGGCGGACGGCCGCCGGCGCCCGGCCATGGCGTCGGCGATCGCCGCCGTGCACCGCACCTCGGACACGACGCCCGCCGCGTCCCGCCACAGGCGGGCGCGGATCCGGCCGTCGCCGTGACGGATCGCGTTCGTGGCCGCCTCGTTGACGACGAAGACGAGATCCGCGCGGCGCGGGATGCGCATCCGCGCGACGATCGGATCCTCGGAGACCGCGTGACGCAGAGCCGAGAGGCTGCCGTCGAAGGCGAACTCCGAGACGGGCTCGATCGGCTCCGGGAGCGGCCAGCGCGCTGCGGCGAAGGTCTGCAGCGGGTCCTCATAGCCACGGCTCGCGCGCCGCACTCCGCCCTCCAGCACGCGGGGATGGGTCAGCTCGACGCCGGCCAGCACCTCGCCTTCGAGACGGGCGGCGTCGTAGGGGCACAGGATCGTCGCCGGAGCGTCGGCGAGCGCGTGGTTGAGCAGCGCCTCGTGACGCAGGCACTCCACCGTCTCGCCGCGGCTGCGCCCCGGCCAGACCGGCTCGCTGATCACCCGGGCGCGGCCGTCGTGCTCGCGCACCCAGTCCTCGATGACCGGCAGCAGGCAGCTCGGGTTCGCCCCCATCGCGGCGAGGTCCTCGATCCGGGCGCGCGGCCCGCCGAGCGCTCCGAGCACGCCCTCCAGGCAGGCCGTGCTGGCGGCCGGAAGCGCGGCCAGGATCGGCTCCCGGGCGGCGCTCGCGTCGCTGACGAACGTGCGCATCGCGTGCTCGAGCTCGACGTCGCTGCGGTACAGCAGCGCCTCGTGGTTCAACCCCGAGGGCTCAGTGTGGGAAAATCCGCTGAGGACGTTCATACCGCCGCCTCCAAGACCGGCCAACGTACGTACCAGTTACCTGAGTAATGAACTTCGAATCTCCCCCTAACCATGCCCCAAGCCCCGCTGCGGCGAACATCCGATACGGATAGCTCCGGTTCAAGCGTGCAGAGTCAGTTCCGGGTAGACGTCCGCCGCGAGCGTGATGCGGCGGTGATCAGCCTCGGCGGCGAGCTCGACCTCGCGTCGGGCCCGGAGCTCGAGGCCGAGCTCGAGGCCATCGCCGGTGACGGGATCGACCTCGTCGTCATCGATCTGCGCGAGCTTGAGTTCATGGATTCGACCGGGCTGAGCATCCTGCTCAAGGCCCACCAGCGACTGACCGCGTCGGGGTGCGAGATGGGGCTGGTCAGGGGCGGCGCCCAGGTCCAGCGGCTGCTCGACCTGACCGGCGTCGCGGATCGCCTGACGCTCGTCGACGCCCCGGGGCAGCTGCTCGACGGTCGCTGACCCGGCCCGGGGCAGCTGCTCGACGGTCGCTGACCCGGCCTGGGCGGGCGGGGCGGTGTCACCGCCGGTGGTCGACGACGACGACCCGCAGGCGCTCGGCGCCCTCCTCGGGCACGACCGTGACCTCGTCGGAGAGCAGGACGAGTGGCGTCGGCGGGCGGCCGCTGACGCCGACCCCGAGCCGGGCGCCCGTGCCCCGGCGAAAGGGACCGACCTCGACCTCGAGGCGGCGGTCACCGGCGCTGAGATGGGCCCCGACCCGGTCGGCGGCGGCTGCGGTGGCGGCGTGCACGGCGAGCGTGTCGGTGACGAGATAGACGTCGGAGAAGCGGTCGAGCGAGAAGTGAGCGGTCGCGGCGAGCGTCCGGGCCAGCCGTCCGAGCACGCCGGCGAGGAGACTGACCGGCGAGAGCGAGATCACCACATCCCCGCCGGTCACCGGCTCGAGCTCCCGGTCGGGGGCCGGAGTGGGCGGGGCGGCGAACAGCGACCGGCCGTCTCGCCGGCCGGCGAACTCCATCCGCACGATGGTGCCCCCCTCGGGCCGCCGCTCGAGCGCCGTCTCGACGGCGAGCGCACGGATCACCGAGAGACCGATCCCCTGCGGCAGCTCGGCCACCTCGCCGACCGGCGGCAGGCCGACGCCGCGATCGTCGACCGTGACGACGATCCGCTCCCCGCGGGCCGACAGGGCCACGTCCATCGGACCGGGCTCGCCGTCGTAGGCATGCAGGACGACGTTGTTGCACGCTTCGCTGACCGCGGTCTTGAGATCGTCGAGCAGCTCCGGATCGATCGACAGCAGCTCGGCCACCCCGCTGAGCATGCCGCGGACGACAGCCAGGGACTGGGGCCTGCTCTGCAGTCGCAGACGGACGGTGGAACTCTCGGCGCTCACCTCAGGTTCTCAGGGATGCCCGGGCGCACGCGCGATAAACCTACCTGGCGGGGCGGCCGCCCGGCGGGCCGGTTCAGGGCTGGGAGTCGGTGAACTCAGACAGGCTGGCCAGCGCCCGGCGCAGGATGCGTGACACCTGCATCTGCGAGACCCCGATCTGATCGGCGATCTGGGTCTGGGTCATGTCCTGAACGAAGCGCAGCGCCAGCACCTCTCGGTCACGCGGGGCGAGGCGGCGGGCGGCCTCGCCGACGGTCACGCGGTCGACGACCATTCCGAGGTCGCGATCCTCGGTCCCGAACGAGTCCACGACGGCTCCGCTCTCGCCCTCCCCGTCGTCATAGGGCGCGTCGAGCGACGAGGCGTGATGGGCGCGCGCGGCCTCCATGGCATCGAGCACGTCCTCGACGCCGAGCTCGAGATACTGCGCCAGCTCCGGGACGGTCGGCGCTCGGCCGGATCGCACGGTCAGCGTCTGCTGGGCCTCTTCGACCTTGACGGCACGCTCCTGGGCCCCGCGCGGGACGTGGACCGCCCAGCCGAGATCCCGGAAATAGCGCTTGAGCTCACCGAGGATCGTCGGCACCGCGAACGACGAGAAGGCCGTGCCGCGGCTGAGGTCATAGCGGTCCACGGCCTTGACCAAGCCGAGGCTGGCCACCTGCAGCAGATCGTCGAACGGCTCCCGGGCGCCGCTGTAACGACGCGCCAGCTTCCGGGCGAGCGGGAGGAAGCGTTCCACGAGCTCTTCGCGCGCCCGCTGGTCGCCGCCTCGCTGCCAGCGCTCGAACAGCATCTCGTTCGGGACCCGGCTCAGGGCGCTCGAGCGCTTCGTGCGCCGGGCGGCAGTCGTGGTGGAAGCGGTGCTCGTCGTAGCCATCACAGTGATTTATACCCGGCCACGATCCGATCAAACCACTGATTTGTCATCTGATCAAGTCGAGACGCCGATTTCTCACATGACTCTCATGCTGCGCTCAGGAAACTCCCAGGTTGGGTCGTCACGATCGGCGCGTGCCTGAGGATCAGGAGCGGTTGCGCGTGCTCGTCGTCGACGACGAGCCGGGGATCGTCGACGTCGTCTCGATGGCCCTGCGCCACCAGGGTTACGAGGTCGCCGCCGCCGATACGGGCGCCGGCGCGCTCGCCGGGGTCCGCGACTGGCGTCCGCACGCCATCGTGCTCGACGTGATGCTGCCGGACATGGAGGGCTTCGAGGTCGCGCGACGGCTGTCGGCCCAGCAGGCCGGCGTGCCGATTCTCTTTCTCAGCGCGCGGGACAACACCTCCGACAAGGTCAGGGGGCTGACGACCGGCGGCGACGACTATGTGACCAAGCCGTTCAGCCTCGAGGAGCTCGTCGCGCGGCTGCGCAACATCCTGCGGCGCAGCGGAGCCGACCCCGCGCCGTCCAGCCGGCTGGAGTTCTCAGATCTGACGCTCGACGACGACACGCGGGAGGTGACGCGCGCCGGTCATCCGATCGAGCTGACCGCCACCGAGTACCGGCTGCTGCGCTATCTGATGCTCCATCCGCGTCGCGTGCTGACGCGCGCGCAGCTGCTCGACCACGTCTGGAGCTATGACTTCGGCGGCGACGCGCGCGTGCTCGAGACCTACATCAGCTATCTGCGCAAGAAGGTCGACGTCCACGGACCGCCGCTCGTCCACACCGTGCGCGGCGTCGGCTACGCGCTGCGACTCCCTCGGGAGTGATCGGATGTCGCTGCGCGCGCGCCTGCTCGCCGGGATGGCGGCCCTCGTCGCCGTCGGACTCGGCGTCGCCGCGCTCGTCACCTACGAGGAGCAGCGGTCGTTCCTGATGAGCCGCGTCGAGCAGCAGGTGGAGTCGGCGCTCGGGCCGGTCTCGTTCCAGCTGCGCGCGCTTCCCGGCCGGCGTGCGGGGGCCACCGGCGCCGGTACGCCGCCATCAGGCACCGGCACCGGTGCGGGCGCCGCGGCTCGGCGCTTCGATCTGCGGCGCACGACCGCCCTCCCGCCGGGCACGTTCGGCGAGGTCCTCGGACCGACCGGAGCGGTTCTCGATCGGCGGACGTTCAGCTACGGCGAGGGGACGCCGGCCTATCCGGCGATCCCGGTCGATCTGCTGATCACCCGGTCCGGGCGCCCGACGCGGTTCTTCACCCTGCGGTCCGGCGGAGCGTCGAGCACGCGATATCGCGCCGCCGCGTTCGCGATCGGGGGCGACACGATCGTCGTCGCGGTGCCGCTGCGCGAGGTCGACGACACCCTCCATCGCCTCGTCATCGTCGAGCTGCTCGTCGGCATCGGCGTGATCCTCGCGCTCGTGGCCCTCGGGCGGCTGGTCATCGGGCTCGGGCTGCGCCCGCTGGAACGGATCGGGCGCGTCGCGTCCGAGATCGCGGGCGGCGACCTCTCGCGCCGCGTGACCGAGACCGACTCGCGCACCGAGGTCGGCCGGCTCGGCCAGTCGCTCAACGACATGCTCGCGCAGATCGAGCGTGCGTTCGCCGACCGCTCGCAGAGCGAGGATCGACTGCGGCGGTTCCTTGCCGACGCCTCCCATGAGCTGCGCACGCCGCTGGCCTCGATCCGCGGCTACGCCGAGCTCTTCCGCCTCGGCCTGGCCGATGATCCCGCCACGCTGGAGCGGGCGATGAACCGGATCGAGGCCGAGGCGACGCGCATGGGGGTGCTCGTCGAGGACCTGCTCCTGCTCGCCCAGCTCGATCAGGCGCCCGAGCCGCGCCGGAGTTCGGTCGATCTGCGTGAGCTCGTCGAGCATGCCGCCGCCGACGCCCGCGTCCTGGCGCCCGATCGTGAGATCACGGTGACGGCCGGCGATCGCGCGGTCGTCCTCGGCGACGCCGATCAACTCCGCCAGCTGCTCGCGAATCTGATGCGCAACGCGGTCATCCACACCCCGGATGGGATCCCGATCGAGCTCTCGTGTGGGGTCGGCGACCGGGGACGGGGTCAGATCATCGTGCGCGACCACGGCCCCGGCCTGCCGGCCGACGCCGGGGACCAGATCTTCGAGCGCTTCTGGCGGTCCGAGACCGGGCGCCGGCGCGGCCGGGGCGGGGCGGGACTCGGGCTGGCCATCGTCCGCGCGGTCGTCGCCGCTCATGCCGGCGACGTTCGGGCCGAGAATATGGTCGACGGCGGCGTGCGGTTCGTCGTCACCTTCCCGCTCGCAGATCGGGCAAACCCCTCTCAGGAAACTCTCAGCCTGCTCACCAGCGGCTCTTATCTCCGTCCCGCACAGTGATGTCCAGAGGTACGTTCCCCGACCGATCGATGGTGGCCTGACGTGACTATTCGCATTTCCTGGCATCTGCTGGGACTCCTTGTCCTGCTCGCGGTCGTGATCGTCGCCGCCGTGCTCGAGGTCGGACCCCCGACGAGCTCGGCGCGGACGAGCCGTGAGGTCGTGACCGCCGAGGACGGCATCGTCCAATCGACGGTCACCGCGACCGGCAACGTCGAGCCGGCCACCGACGTCGAGGCGAACTTCCAGACGAGCGGCACGCTCCAGCATCTGTTCGTCACCACCGGCGAGCACGTCGTCAAGGGACAGCTGCTGGCCACGCTTGATCCGACCGCCGACCAGCTGGCCCTCGATCAGGCGCAGGACAACCTCACCTCCGCCGAGGACAATCTGACCAACGCCGAGGACGAGGCGGATTCGTCCTCGAGCACCTCCACGACCTCGACGAGCACGCCGGTCACGGCCGCCGACGACTTCGTGTCCTATACGCCGCCGACCGGCACGTCGACGACCACGACCACGCCGACCACGACCACGCCGACCACGACCACGCCGACCACGACCACGACGACGCCGACCGGCACGACGACGCCGACCGGCACGACGACGCCGACCGGCACGACGACGTCGCCGACGACCGCCACCACGCCGAGCCGGACGACGACGGGCACGACGACGTCGCCGACGACGACCACGACGCCGAGTACGACGACGACCGGCACGACGACCGGGGGCCATACCGGGGGCCGCACCGGCTCGGGCTCCACCGGCTCGTCCTCGGGCTCGAGCACCGGCTCGAGCACCCGCAGCTCGAGCACGGGCAGCTCCTCGACCGCAAGCTCGGGCTCGAGCGCGACGAGCGCCGAGTCCGCGGCCGCCAACATCGCATCGGCGCAGGGCAGCGTCGACAGTGCCGAAGCGGCTGTCACGACGGCTGAGAACACCCTGCACGAGACGCATCTGTACGCCCCGGCGACCGGCACGGTCGTATCGGTGCAGAGCATCTCCCCGGGCGACGCGGTCAGCGCCGGCTCCAGCGGCTCGAGCTCCACGGGCTCCAGCAGCGCGGGATCGAGCTCGGCGAGCACGGGTTCGACCGCGGCCGGCAGCCTCGGCGGCTCCAGCAGCTCCAGCTCCTCGTCGTCGAGCAGCTCCGGCCTCGTGGAGATCATCAACTCGCACACGCTGACGATGACCGTGTCCTTCAGCGAGTCCGACATCAGCCAGGTCAAGGTCGGCCAGCCGGCCAACGTCACCTTCGACGCGCTGACCGGAGTCGAGCTCGCCGCGAAGGTGACCGCGATCTCGACGCTCGGCACGACGAGCGACTCGGTTGTCAGCTACGACGCGACGATCACGCTGACTCAGAACGATTCCCAGGTCAAGCCGGGGATGAGCGCCTCGGCCTCGGTGATCACCGGACAGGCGACGGGCGTCAACCTGCCGAGCAGCGCGGTCACCGGCACGCAGGGATCGGTCTCCAGCGTCAACGTGCTCAAGAACGGCAAGACCGTGGCGACGCCGGTCGTCGTCGGCGTCGTCGGCACCAACCGGACCCAGATCGTCAGCGGCCTGAAGGCCGGCCAGCAGGTCGTCGTCATCGAGACGCTGCCGTCCCTGAGCACGAGCTCGACCTCGGGCTCGTCGAGCTCCTCGAGCGGGACGCTCGGCGGCTCCACCCCGCGGTTCGGCGGCGCCGGCGGCTTCGGCGGCGGCGGCGGGCGCTTCTTCGGGGGCGGCGCCGCCCTTGGAGGTGGCTGATGGGCACCGCGGTTCCGGTCATCGACGTCCAGAACGTCTACAAGACCTACGAGATCGGCGAGATCGCGGTCCACGCCCTGCGCGGCGTCTCGCTGACGATCGAGCGCGGCGAGTACGTGGCGATCATGGGCAGCTCGGGCAGCGGCAAGACGACGCTGATGAACATCCTCGGCTGCCTCGATAGTCCGACGAGCGGCGTCTACCGGCTCAACGGCATCGACGTCGAGACCGCCGGCGAGGACGATCTCGCCGATCTGCGCAATCGCGAGATCGGGTTCGTGTTCCAGAGCTTCAACCTGATCCCGCGGACGAAGGCGATCCTCAACGTCGAGCTGCCGCTCAGCTATGCCGGGCTGCCGCGCGCCGACCGGCGACGGCGGTCGCTGCGGGCGCTGAGCGAGGTCGGACTCGAGGACCGCATCGACCATCTGCCGTCCGAGCTCTCCGGCGGTCAGCAGCAGCGGGTGGCGATCGCCCGCGCGCTGGTCACCAACCCGGCGATGATCCTCGCCGACGAGCCGACCGGCAACCTGGACTCCGTCTCCACCCACGAGATCATGGCGCTGTTCGAGCGTCTCAGCGACGAGGGCCGCACGATCATCCTGATCACCCACGAGCACGACGTCGCCATGTTCGCCGACCGCGTGATCGAGATCAGCGACGGACAGATCGTCTCCGACGCGCCGAACACGATGGTCAGGCCGGCGACGTGATCGAAACGATTCGCATCGCGCTCGCCGGGCTGCTGGCCAACAAGCTGCGCTCGGCGCTGACGATCCTCGGGCTGATGATCGGCGTCGGCTCGGTGATCGTGCTCGTCGCGGTCGGCACCGGCTCCTCGGATGCCGTCGAATCTCAGATCGACCAGCTCGGCAGCAACGTGCTGCTGGTCGACTCGACGTCAGGCCTCGGTGGCTTCGCCGCCTTCGGCGGCGGCGCCAGCACCAATCCGCTGACCGTCGCCGACGCCGACGCGCTCGTCAACCGGTTCACCGCTCCCGACGTGCAGAGCGCCTCGCCGGTCGTCAACGCCAGCGACGTGACGCTGACCTACAACGGGACGACGTACAGCCCGTCGTCGTTCGTCGGGACGACGCCGAGCTATCAGACGGCGCGCAGCTACACGATGGCCACCGGCTCGTGGTTCACGGCCAAGGAGGAGAGCTCGCACGCGCGCGTGCTCGTCGTCGGCCCGACCGTCGTGCAGGAGCTGTTCAGCGGCGCCGATCCGGTCGGCGATACGGTCGAGGTCAACGGGACCGCGTTCCAGGTCATCGGTGAGACGAACTCCAAGGGCTCGAACGGTACGACCAACGAGGACGACGTCGCCGTCGCGCCGCTGACCGCGGTGCAGGACACGCTGACCGGCTACGGGAGCATCAGCTCGATCACCGTCCAGGCGAAGTCGCGCCAGCAGCTCGGCGCGGCCCAGACCGAGGTCACCGACATCCTGGACAAGCTGCTCCCGACGCCGGCGGGCTCGACCACGAGCAGCTTCGACGTCATCAACCAGGGCTCGATCGTCGCGGCCTCCCAGTCCACCAGCAGCGTGTTCACGACGCTGCTCGGCGAGGTCGCGGCCATCTCGCTGCTCGTCGGCGGCATCGGCGTGATGAACATCATGCTCGTGTCGGTCACCGAGCGCACGCGGGAGATCGGGATCCGCAAGGCCGTCGGCGCCCGCCACAGCGACATCCTCATCCAGTTCCTCGTCGAAGCGGTGCTCGTCTCGCTGTTCGGCGGGATCGCCGGTGTGATCGCCGGCGTCGTCGGCAGCCAGTTCAAGATCGCCGGAGTCCACCCCGTGATCGCGCCGTACTCCGTCGGCCTCGCCTTCGGCGCGGCCGTCGTGATCGGCCTGTTCTTCGGTACCTATCCAGCCGGCCGCGCGGCGTCGCTGCGGCCGATCGAAGCCCTGAGGTTCGAATGACCCCCGCACCCACCCCGCGCAGGCGACCCCTGCGACCCGGCTCGACCGCGCTCGCCTTCGATCGCCACCCACCCGCCGACGAGCTCGACTCCGAGCGCCTGCCCCGCCGCCCCCGGCGGCAGTTCCTCAATCGGCGCAGCGCCGCGGTCCTGGCCCTGCTGACGTGCGCGGTCGGCTTCTACGGCGGCGTGCGCGTCGAGAAGGGCCAGCTCTCGAGCTCGGCGTCCGCGTCGACCGGGACGGGGGCGTCAAGCTTCGCATCTCGCGCCTCGCGTGCCGGTGGCTTCGCGGCGCTGTTCGGCGCGCGCGCCGGCGGGACGACCGGCGCCGCCGGCGCCGCCGGCGCGAGGGGGGCGGCGGGCGCCGCCGGCGCGGCGGGCGGCGGGGCGTCGTTCGGGACGGTGGCGAGCGTGAACGGCAAGACGCTCGACGTCACCGAGACGACGACCGGCAACACCGTCAAGGTCAAGCTCACCTCGGCGACCAAGATCACGAAGTCCGAGTCCGTCTCCCACACGGCCATCCGGCCCGGCGACACCGTCGTCGTCGACGGCGTCACCGGCGCCGGCGGCACGATCTCGGCGGCGACCGTCACCGACTCGGGCGCCAGCAGCTCGGTCGGGTCGTCCAGCAGCTCGTCCAGCAGTACCTCCGGCGGCTCGAGCTCGTCCGTCGGCTCCCTGTTCTCATCCGGTGGATGAGAACGCCAGGATCACGAAAGGAACCAGCAGCATCATGAACCCAGTGCGTCCCATTCGACTACCGCTGCTCTGTCTGGCCGCGGTGGCCATCACCCTCGCGCTCGCCGCGTGCGGATCGAGCTCGACGTCGTCGTCCTCCTCGAGCGCCTCCGCCGCCGCGGCCAGCGGCGGCACGTCCGCCACCCGCACCAAGTTCACGGCCTGCCTGAAGGCCCACGGCGTGACCTTGCCCAGCTTCCATCGCCCGACCGGCGGCTACGGCTACGGCTACGGCTACGGCGGCGGAGGGGGCTTCGGCGGCGGGGGCCCCGGCGGGGCCGGCTCGCGCTTCGCCAACCCCAAGTTCCAGGCGGCGATCAAGGCCTGCGGCGGCGGCGCGTTCGCCGGACGCTTCGGGGGCGGCCGCCGGTTCGCCTTCAATCACGCCGCGGTCACGAAGTTCGCGGCCTGCGTGCGCTCGCACGGCTTCAACCTCCCCGCGCCCAACTTCACGGGCAAGGGGCCGGTCTTCCCGGCCTCGATCGAGAAGAACGCGAAGTTCCAGACGGCCTCGAAGGCGTGCGCGTCTGACCTGCGTCCCTCCGGCGCGGGCACGCCGCCGTCCGGCGCGGCGCCGGGCGCCACCCCGACGACGAGCAGTTAGCCGACTCGGCCCCGTCATCCGCCGGCGGGCGTGGTGCCCGCCGGCGGGCGTTCCCCGGTCGTGTCCCACCGGCCAGCGCGTTGCGTGGAGTAAAGCTAGACAATCTGTTGAGGTTAAGCTAGACAACAGGTATGTCCCCGCGCACGCGAACCCCTCCTGATCCCACCGCCGGGTATTTCACCGACCGGTCGATGATAAGACGGGTCATGCGTGAGCGGGCACTGGCGCTCTCCGGGCCCCGCGCCCTGCTCATGCAGGCCGCCCATCCGCTCGCCGTCGCGGGCCTGCTCGCCCATTCGGACTCGCTCCAGGATCCGTACATCCGGTTGGCCCGAACCGCCGAGGTGATGAACACCATCACCTTCGGCCCTCGCGCCGAGGCCGACCGGATGACGCGCGGCGTCCGCGCGATGCACCGCGCCGTCAACGGACGCCTGCCCGAGGCCGCCGGGATCTTCCCGGCGGGAACCGCGTACCGAGCCGACGATCCGCAGCTGCTGCTGTGGATCCTGTATTCGCTCGTCGACTCGGCCGTCATCGTCTATCGCACGTATGTCGGCCGGCTCAGCCCGCTCGCCGAGGCCGCGCTGTGGGAGGACTACAAGATCGTCGGCCGGCTGTTCGGGCTCAGGCCCGCGGCGATGCCGGAGACGTTGGACGATCTCCATTCCTACGCCGAGGCGATGCTGACCGGCGACGAGCTTCACGTCGGCGACTGGGCGCGGCGGCGGGCTCGGGAGATCGTGCTCGAGCCACCGGTCGCCCAGCTCGCGCGGCCGCTCGTGGAGACGGTGAACTTCATCACGATCGCGCTGCTGCCCGATCGCATCCGCTCCGAGTACGGCTTTCCGGCGCTGCCCCCCGCGGTCGTCCGCCGGGCCCTTGTCCGAGCCGGCGCGCTCTACGTGCGCCGCGGCCTGCTCCCCGTGCTCCCCGCCTCGGTGCGCGAGGTCCCGGCGGCGCGCCGGGCCGCGTAGCGCCCGCCGCGCCCGGTCCGGCCCGGAGCGGGCGGTGCGGCCCGGAGCGGGCGGTGCGGCCCCGCCGGGCGGGGCCGCACCGCTGACCACGGTCAGTCGCGGGTCACGGGAACGAGACCCGATCGGCGAGGCTCCGGCTGTCGACGCCGAACTCGAACGCCGTCTTCGTCGTGAACGTCGCGCCCGGCTCCAGCACCACCGACGGCCAGTTGGGGTCGCCGATGTGGTTCGGGGCGTCGGGATAGTGCTGCGTCTCGAGGGTGAACGCGTCGCCCTGACGGTAGACCCGGCCGCTCGTCCCGATCAGATCGCCGACGAGGAAGTTGCCGGTGTAGACCTGAATGCCCGGCTGGTCGGTGTACGCCAACAGTGTCACTCCGTTGTCGGGATCCTGGGCGACGGCGGCGAGGCGGTACGTGCCGTAGCCGTTGAGCACCCAGTTGTTGTCATAGCCGTGGGCGATCTGCAGCTGCTTGAACGGCCCGGTCGTGCCATCCGGCATGTTCGTTGCGCGGATGTACTCTCCGATCGGATGCATCGTGCGGAAGTCGTACGGCGTGCCGGCGACCGGCACGAAGTAGGGTGACTCCGGGATCAGATTGGTGTTGACCGGGGTGTACTGATCGCTGTTGAGCGCCAGCAGCTGGTCATAGACGGTGCCGTTACCCTCACCGCCGAGGTTGAAATAGGTGTGGTTGGTCAGGTTGATGACCGTCGCCAGGCTGGTCGACTGGTTGACCGCCTGGTAGTTGATCTGCAGCTGATCGTCACGCGTCAGGGTGTAGGTGACGGTCGCCGCCACCGGCGCCGGGAATCCGGTGCAGCCGGGGCTGAGCGCCGGCAGGCACCCTTCGCCGGCGGGGAACAGCGCGGTCAGCTGCAGTGAGACGGATGTCCGCGCCGTCGACGGAGTCGGCGTCCACACCGCGGTGTTCCAGCCGAGATAGCCGCCGTGCAGGGTGTTGGTGCCGTTGTTGGCATCCAGCGTGTAGACCTGCCCGTTGAGGCTGAACGACGCGTTCGCGATCCGATTGGCGTAGCGGCCGATGATCGCCCCGAAGTAGGTGTCCCCGCTGCCCCCGGACAGCGGCCAGGGCGTGCCGTCCGCCCCCTGCGTGAAGTCGCTGACGTAGTCGGAGAGATCAGGGAACCCGAGCGCGACATCGGTCGTTCCGCCCTGGTCGTTGGGCACGTTGATCGACTGCACGACGCCGCCGTAGTTGGAGATGTTGACGCTCATGCCGCGGCCGTTGCTGAGCGTGAACAGGCTGACGTTCTGTCCGTCGGCCGTGCCCCACGGCGTGCTGGTGATGCTCATGCCGCTCGCGTTGGCCGCCGATGAGCCCCGGCGGCCGGCCCGACCGCGCCGCGCCGTCCGTTTGGTCTTCACCACCCGGTGCGTCCGCGTTCCCGACGAATGTCCAGTGACGGTTGCGTACGCGGCTCCCGGCACGAGCAGCGCCAGACACGCGCCGGCCGTCACGACGGCCAGCGAGGTACGCAGCGCACGAAGTCCGTGCGTCATTGTTGCCTCCCTTATGGGGTTTGTCGTCCGTACCGCGACCTCCCAGCAACGGCACGCACAATCGTCGCGTGCACATCCCGAGGTGCGCAGCATGCACACACGCGCAAGGAACATGGCAAAACGTCCGTGGCTTTCAATACTATGCGCACTCGTCGCCGGAGGTCAACCCCTCACGCGGGCGAAGCGGTGATTGTCGCCGCCGGCGCGCGGGAGGGGGCGGTGCTGACGGCCGTAGTGTGTCGCCAGGCGTGTACCGGCGGTCAGCCCTCTGACACCCGGGGCGCGTAGCGATGGTGGAGCATGAGGGTGTTCCCGTCGGGATCGGCGAGGAACGCCATATGGCAGACGCCGGTGTCGAAGATGTCGCCCGTGAACTCGACGCCGGCGGCCTCCAGGCGTGCGCGGGCGGCGCGCACGTCGTCGACGTGGAGCGCGAGCGCGCTGCGCACGGCGTGGTGCTCGAGGCCCATCCGCTCGGCGTTCATGATGTTGAGGGTCACGTTCCCGGTCTCGAACTCCGCGAAGTTGCGGTCGGGCCGGTAGGCGGAGCGGGGGAGGCCGAGGGTCTCGCCGTAGAAGACCACGGCGCGCTCGAGGTCGCGCGTCGGGATCCCGATGAAGTCGACTCCGGTGACGAGCTGTTCGGTCGCGGTCATGGGTGCCTCCCTGGGTGATGGTGACGATGACGGGGCCGCCGGGGGTCCGGGGCCGCGGGATTCGTGCAGTATGGCGTGACATCCGGCCTGGATGCGAACATATGTTCGTGCCGGCCGAGGCGACGATACTCCACGCGGACCTCGATGCGTTCTACGCCTCGGTCGAGCAGCGTGACGATCCGCGGCTGCGCGGCCGGCCGGTCATCGTCGGCGGCGGGGTCGTGCTCGCGGCCAGCTATGAGGCCAAGGCCCGCGGCGTCCGGACGGCCATGGGCGGCGGCCGGGCGCGGGCGCTGTGTCCGGAGGCGGTCGTTGTGGCGCCCCGGTTCTCCGCCTATGTCGAGGCGAGCCGGGCGGTGTTCGCGATCTTCGAGCGGACGTCGCCGCTCGTGGAGGCGCTCTCGATCGACGAGGCGTTCCTCGACGTCCGCGGGCTCGGTCACATCTCGGGTACGCCGCGGGAGATCGCGGTCACGCTCCGGCGCGCGGTCGCCGACGAGGTCGGCCTGGCGATCACGGTCGGTCTGGCCACGACGAAGTTCCTCGCCAAGGTGGCCAGTGCAGTGGCCAAGCCCGACGGGCTGCTCGTCATTCCGGCCGGCGCCGAGCTGGCCTTCCTGCATCCGCTCCCGGTGCAGCGACTGTGGGGAGTCGGGCAGGTGACGGCGGGGCGCCTGCACGGGCTCGGGCTGACAACGGTCGGCGACGTCGCCCGGCTGGACGAACCGGCGCTCGCCGACCTGCTCGGGCGCGCCGCCGGCCGCAAGTTGTACGCGCTCGCGCACAACCGGGACCCGCGGCCGGTGCGCGCGCGCCGGCGCCGGCGCTCGATCGGGGCCCAGCGGGCGCTCGGCCGCCGGGCGCGAGCGCCGGGCGAGGTGGCGGCCGCGCTGATGACGCTCGTCGACCGGGTGGCGCGACGGCTGCGGGCCGCCGGGCGGGCCTGCCGGACGGTCGTGCTGCGGCTGCGCTTCGACGACTACTCGCGCGCGACCCGGTCCCACACGATCGCCGAGGCGACGGCGCGCACCGCGACGCTGCTCGAGGTGGCGCGGCACCTGCTCGCCGAGGCGGCCGATCTCATCCGCGAGCGTGGGCTGACGCTGATCGGCGTGGCGCTCACCAACCTCTGCGACCGCCGGGCGATCCAGCTCGCGCTGCCCTTCGACCGGACTTCCGGCCTCGACGAGACCGTCGACCGATTGCGAGACCGGTTCGGAACGAGCGCGATCCAGCGCGGCGCGCTCGTCGGCCGCGATGCCGAGCCCTGGGTCCCGCTGCTGCCCGATTGACCGCCGCGGTCGCCGAGCGCGGACAACGGGGATCGCCGGGAGCTCGCCGCAGCCCTCCTGGCGCCGGGCGCGATCAGCGGGCGTCGGCGAGCGGGCGCTCGAGGGCCGTCCCGGCCACCGGGACGCCGCGCTGGAGCACGAGCCAGATCGCGTCGCGCTCTGACAGCAGCTCCGGCGCGGCGAGGGGGTCGCCGTCGAGCACGAGCAGGTCGGCGAGCGCGCCGGGGGTCACCGTGCCGACGTGGGCGTCGAGGCCGAGGGCGTGCGCGCTGCCGGCGGTGGCCGCCACGAGCGCCTGGTGACGCGTCATGCCGTGGGCGATCATCCGCCGGATCTCGGTCGCCAGATCCCAGAATGGGTGCCAGTCGTGGCCGGCGGCGATCCGCACGCCGGCGCGCAGGGCGGCTCGCAGGGTGAGATCGGCCTGCTCCAGGTTGTACCGCGCCAGCTCGACGAGCAGCGGCGACCAGGTCGGCGCCGGCGGCACGCCGGGCGGGCCCGGCGGGGCCGCGGCGGGGTCGTCGGTGCCGACGGCGTGCTCGAGGCCGGCGACGCCGTAGAAGCACGACAGCGTGGGGACGAGGACCTGGCCACTGGACGCCATGCGCTCCAGCAGATCCGGTCGCCGGCACAGGTACATGCCGTGCTCGATCGTGTCGATGCCCTCCTCGATCGCGATCGCCGTCCCGTCGATCCCCTCGGCATGGGCGGCGACCCGATAGCCCTGGCGATGGGACTCCTCCACGAGCACTGCGATCTCCGCCCTCGTGAGCTGGGCGGGATCGGGATCCTCGAGCTCCACGCTGCGGGCGCCGGTCGTCATCACCTTGATGAAATCCGCCCCTCGACGCAGCTGCTCACGGACCGCACGGCGGATGTCGTCGGCCCCGTCGGCCTCGCGATACATGCCGTCGAAGAAGCGCCCTCCCGGCCCGGTCGCCGACACGATCCGCCCGCAGGTCAGCAGCCGCGGCCCGCGGAAGGCTCCGTAGCGCATCCCCTGGCGTGCCTCGAAGACGAGATCACCGTAGGAGCCGACATCCCGGACGGTGGTGACGCCGCGCCGCAGCGTCTCTCGCAGATCGGCGGCCAGGAAGTGCGCGTCGGCGCCGGGCCACAGCGGCTCGGCCCCGGGATCGGGAACCGGATGCTCGGCCTTGATGTGCGCGTGCGCGTCGATCAGACCCGGCATGACCGTCCGGCCGGCGAGCGCCACCACCGTCGCCCCGTCGGGCACGCCGTCCGAGGCGGAGCCGACCGCTTCGACCTTTCCGTCGTCGACGAGCACCGCGGCACCGTCCCGGACGGGCGCGGCGGTCCCGTCGAACAGCCGCGCGCCGGTCAGCCACAGGCGGCCGGTGCCGGCGGGCGGATCGGAGAGCAGGGCGGGAAGGCGGGCGGGCACGGGCGCCGCCGACTCTAGTGCACTCGTCCCGGAGGTCAGACGCTGATGCAGGCCCGGTCGCGACCGGTCGACTTGGCGTGATACAGGGCGGCGTCCGCGCGTGCCAGGACGGTGTCGATCGGCTCGTCGGGCTGGCGTACGGCGATCCCGACCGAGCAGGTCTGGCCGTCGGCGACGAGCTCGCGCAGGCGCTCGGTCACCTGCAGGGCGGCGGGCCGATCGCAGTCGAACAGCAGGACGCCGAACTCCTCGCCGCCGAGGCGGGCGACGAGATCCTCGGTCCTCAGGGCGTCACGCCAGGCCGCCGCGGTCGCCTTCAGGAGCCGGTCGCCGGCGGGATGGCCGAAGGTGTCGTTGAAGCGCTTGAAGTTGTCGAGATCGAGCATCGCGATCGTCACAGCCTCCCCGGCCTCGGCGGCGTGGGCCAGGCGCTCGTCCCAGGCGCGTCGATTGGGCAGCCCGGTGAGCGGGTCGGTCTGCGCGGTGCGGGCCAGGGCGCTGATCTCGTCGGCCCGGCTGATCGCCAGCCCGGCCTCGTGGGCCAGCAGCGCCACCACCGTCGCCCGGGCGCCGGAGGCCCGCATCGCGGTCGGCCAGCCGACGGCCAGCACGCCGATGACATCGTCTCCGCGCACGACGGGCTGATAGAGGATCGACTCGGGTCCGCCGCATGCCTCCCACAGCTCCGGATAGACCGAGCAGGCCTCGACGAGGCCCGAGATGAGGCGCGGCAGGCCGGTGGCGAACGCGGTGTGCAGGGGGTGGACGGCGGCGGCCGGGAAGGTGACCGGGCCGACATCCATGCCGGCGGTCGCGGTACTGACCACGTCGCCGCTGTCGGTGCGCTCGAACAGGATCGCCGCGCTCGCGCCGCTGACCGTCCGGGCGGCGTCGCAGGCCTCCGAGCGCGGGTCGTCGCTGTCGAACAGGCGGCTGACCGCGAGCCCGACCTGCTGGAGCATCCGCTCCCGGCGCCCCGAATCCTCGGCCTGGCGGCGGATGCGCGCCACGAGATTCTGGGTGGTCAGGCCGACGATCGCGCTGACCGCGAACGTCAACAGGGCCTCGCGATACAGATCGCCGGGATGGGCCGTGACGCCGCCGATCGCCGCCCCCAGCAGATAGAAGAGGGCGAGCGCGCCGAGCAGGACGTACAGATGACGACGGTGCGGGCTGTAGAGCGCGGTGTAGAACACCGGGATGAGGGCCAGCGCGTCGACCCCGGAGTAGATCCCGCCGGCCGACCCGCGCAGCATGCCGACGGCGGCCATGTAGGCCAGCGACGCGGGGACCTGACCCCACGTGGGCCGCAGCGCGCCGGACGTGCTCAGCAGCGCCAGCAGCGCGGAGACGAACAGCAGGCCGCAGGCGCACTCATACGGGAGCCAATCGACGGTCGAGCCCAACGGGACCGCCACCCACGCCAGCAGCGCGGCGGCGGCGAACGGCGTCAGATGGCGCACCGCGCGGGTCCGATCACGAACATCGAGGGTCACCCCGGTCGTATCGGCGGCTGCGCCGAGACCTTGAGCCCGAAACGTCCTACGCCCGGACAGGGACGAGGGCGGGCGGGTCAGGCGCGCAGGCTGCGCCGGTGCGAGAGCAGATGATCGAAGATCCGCCAGCCCAGCCGCTCGCGGGACTCGCGGTCGATCTCGGTGTAGTGCGCCGCGGCGCGGCCACCCTCGGTGACGCGCACGATCGTCGCGCCGAGGTCGATCGCCTCGGCGAAGAGGCCGAGATGAATGGTCAGCCCGACCTCGTCGCCGACCCGGAGGGTCGTCCGATCCGCGAGCAGCAGCCCGCTCTCGCCGAGATCGGCGGTCATCGCCTCCACCACGGTTCCGTCCTGGCGCCGGATCGACACCGGCAGGCTGATCTCGGCGCGCAGACGGCGCCGGGCGAGCAGGAGCTGGGGCGCGCCACTGGGCTTGAACCTGATCAGATGGCCGCGCTCGGTCGCCGTCTCCGACAGGGCGCCGCGATGATGCAGCACGCCTTCGGGCGTCATGAACTGCAGCAGGCCGCGGAGCGGCAGAGGGGTCGGGGCCGCGCGATCCAGGTGGACCTCGGCGATCTCGTCCCAGCTGCGCAGCGTCGCCGCGATGATCTCGTCAGGGAGCACGAGCGACACGCGGTGGCCGACGGACGGCAGCAGCGCATCCTCGCCGGCCGGCGACGTGGCGGCGATGAGCGACGCGCGCGTCATCGCGTCACGCGTCCGGGATGGGGGTTCAGTGCGAGGACCATGTCGGGATCGAGGGCGTCAGCGGCGGCGGCGGGCTGCCGGCCGGCACTTGCCCCGACTGATCGACCGCTGCCGGCGATCACTTGAGGCCGAGATCGGCGGTCATCAGACCACGGATCGCGCGGACCAGCATGGCCTCGTCGAACGGCTTGTCGAGCATCACGTTCGGCCCGCCGGGATCGCCGGGGCCGAGGCGGTCCGGGGCGAACCCGGAGGCGAAGACGACCGGCAGCCCCGGACGCCCGGCGCGCACCCGAGTCGCCAGCTCCCGGCCGGAGACGCCGGGCATCTGCATGTCGGTCACGAGCACGTCGACCCGCCGCGTCAGGTCCTGCGCGTAGGCGATCGCCTCCTTCGGATCCACGAACGCCGCCACCGCATAGCCGTGGTCCTCCAGCGTCCCGCGCAGCAGCGCGAGCAGCGGCGCCTCGTCGTCGCAGACGAGCACGTGGCAGGCCGGGCCGCGTTCGTCGGCGGGACCGTCGAGCGGGTGGCCGTCGGCATCGGCCTCGGATGGGGCGCGGGCCGCCGGGCCGCCCGTGGGCAACAGGACCGTGAAGGTCGTCCCGTGCCCAGCCCGGGACTGCACTTCGATCGTCCCGCCGGCGGCGGCCACGGCCACCTGGACGGTGGCGAGTCCGAGTCCGCTGCCGGACTCCCCCGCCGTCTGGGCGGGATCCTTGGTCGAGAAGAACGGCTCGAAGATCCGGTCGACGACCTCCGGTTCGATGCCATGACCGGTGTCGGTCACCGACAGGGCGACGAAATCGTCGCGGTCGCCGATCGAGATCGAGACGACCCCGCCGTCGGGCATGGCGTCACGGGCGTTGACGACGAGGTTGAGCACGACCTGCTCCAGCTGGGCGCGATCGGCGAGCACGCACCCGCACGCGCCGTCGGCGTCGAGCTCGATCCGCACCGCGGAGCCGATCAGGCGGCCGAGCATCGGCACGAGCGCGCTGACCAGCTCGTGCAGATCGATCAGCGCCGGAGCCGCCGGCTCGCGCCGGGCGAAGGCGAGCAGCTGGCGGGTCAATCCCTGCATCCGGTCGGCGGCGGCCGAGATCTCGTCCATGGCCTCGGCGCGCCGGCGGTCGTCGCCGCCGCGCCGCGCGATCTGGGCGTAGCCGGTGATGACGGTCAGCATGTTGTTGAAGTCGTGGGCGACGCCCCCGGCAAGCCGTCCGAGCGACTCCAGGCTGCGCGCCTGGCGCAGCGCCTCGGCCAGCCGCTCGCTCGAGGTGACGTCGTGGATGATGATCGCGGTCTCGATCACATCGCCGCGCTCGTCGCGCACCGGAAAGCCGGTCATCCGCAGCCGGCGCGGGGTTCCGGAGACGATGCGGGGCACCGAGTCACGGACCAGGGGCTCGCCGCCGGCCACCGTCCGGCGCAGGTCGGCGAAGACGTCGCCATCGGTTTCGGTGGCCAGCGTCGCGCTGTCGATGCCGATCAGCTCGCCGGCCGGCCGGCCGAAGAACTCCTCGGCCGCCGGATTGCAGTCGACGACGGTGCCGGCCGGGTCGATGATCAGCAACGGGTCGGGCGAGGCCTCGACGACGGCGGCCAGCCGTCGCGCCCGCCGCCCCGCGGCGACCTGGCGGGTGATGTCGCGCAGCGTTGCGGCGAAGCCGGTCAGCTCGCCCTGACCGTCGCGCACCGGCGAGAAGGTCATCGCCAGCGTGATCTCGACGCCATCCCGGCGCCGCCGCTCCCCGATCAGGCGTTCCGGTCCGCCCCCGGAGCGCATCCGGAGAAACGCCGCCCGGGCTTCGTCGTCGAGCTCGCCGGCCGGGAACAGGAACGCCGGAGTGCGGCCGATCGCCTCCTCGGCGGAGTAGCCGGTGATCCGCTCCGACGCCCGGTTCCACGCCACGATCGTCAGGTCGGACCCCAGCAGGTTCATCCCGTCGTGGGAGGACTCGACGATCGCCGCCAGACGCAGCGACTCACCGAACGCCAGCGCGCGGGCCAGCGCCTCGCCGCTGACCCGCACGATCGCGCCGAGCAGCTTGAACTCGTCGAACTCGACCGTGCGGTCGATCCCCAAGGCGAGCGTGCCGACGAGCTCGCCGCCGGCCAGGAGCGTCGCGATCCTGACGTCGGCCCGATCGCCTGCGCCGAGCGCCTCGACGATGCTCTCGGTCAGCCATGGCTGAGGGCGCTCAGGATCATGCTCGCGTGACGCGGCGAACGCCCGGAGATCAGGCGGCGGGACGGCCGCCAACGCCGAGACCGAGCCGGCGCCGAGCACCGCACGCCCCGTCGATCCGAGATACCAGACCGCGGCGGTGGCCTGGCCGCCGGCGGCGAGGGTCGCGCGCTCGATGATCACCTCGCAGACCGCCTCGGGCGAGCGGGCGCCGGCCAGACCGGCGGTCAGCTCCTGCAGTCCGAGGCTTCGGCCGAGCGTCTGCCGCGGCGTCAGGCCGGTGAGCGCATCGCGTATCTCGCGGAGATCCTGGAACGGGGACATGGCTCGCCAAGCCGAGGTCGGCTTGTGTCAACCACTTGGGATGCTACGGATCTCCCGAGCCCCGCGTGACCCGGGCTTTCCCCCACGGGGTGATCGGCAAAGCGCTGAGCTCGGCCGATCAGCCCGTCGCCCCGCGGGGCCGGGGCCTGCCTCAGGCCCCGGTGGTCACGGCACGTCCTCTAGCCCTTCGCCTGCGTGAGGTCGTACAGCGTCTCGCCCCCGATCGTGACCGTCTTGAAGTGCGCCTGCACCCAGCTGGTGATCGCGCTGCTCGAGCTGCCACCCGGGCCACCGCCGCCGCCGGCGATGTAGTAGTGGATCTCGCCGAGGTCGACGTAGTGCTGGAACGTCGCCAGCGGCAGTTGCTCGGCCTCGTTGTCAAAGCCGCCGATCGCCATCACCGGCTCGCCGCCGGTGGCGAGCTCCAGCGACGCCGCGGACTGCGATCCCGAGGTGGCGGCCACCCAGCGATACCGGGCCGCGTCGGTCTCGAGTGCTGTCCTGAGCGCCGAGCTGACGGTGATCGCGCCCGGCCCGCCGCCCGAGCCGCGCAACGACCGGCCACCGAACGACCGGCCACCGAACGACCGGCCACCGAAGGACCGGGCGCCGGCCGACGAGCCGCTGGACGCCGACCCGGTCTCGGAGAACAGCGAGCCGACCGAGCCGCCCGACGACGAGCCGCCAGAGGCCGCGCCCGCTCCGCTGGGCGGACCGCCGGATCCGGCGCCCGGGCCGCCGCCTGCGGGGAACCCGCCCCCGGAGGGCGGGCCGCCGGTCCGGCCGGGGAGGCCGCCGCTCGGCGACCCGGCGCCACCCGGCCCGCCGAACGAGGACCCCGACGACGGTCCGGCGGACGGAATCGAGCCGGTGTGCGCGGTGGTGATCGTCTGGGCCGCGTAGGCGGCCGGCCCGGCCACGCCCGCGAGGATCGCCAGGGCGACGGCCGGGACCGCGATCCGCCGCGCGAGCGGGCGCATGAAGCCCGTCGCCAGGATGCCGGCGGCGCCGGCGATGCCGGCGACGAGGATGACCGCGCGCAGCCACGGCAGCCAGTGCGGCGTCCGGTCCAGCAGCGTCCACGCCCAGGCGGTCGTGCCGAGCACCGCGACGGCGGCCACGATCTTGGCCGTCAGCGTTTCGCGGGCGTCCCACAGCATCCGGGCGCCGATCGCGACGAGCGCGGCGATGGCGGGGACGAGAGCGACCGTGTAGTAGGTGTGGATGATCCCGCTGCCGAGGCTGAAGACAAGGCCGCTGACGACGAGCCAGCTCCCCCACAGCAGCAGCGCCGCTCGCGTGCGGTCGGTGCGCGGCGCGGAGCGGGTGACCCACAGTCCGGCGACGGTCGCCAGCAGCGCGGCCGGCAGCAGCCAGGAGGCCTGTCCGCCCATCAGGTCGTTGAACAGGCGCAGCACGCCGGTCGGGCCGCTGAAGTTCGCGCCGCCGCCCCCGCCGCCCCCGCCGCCCCCGCCGCTTGACCCGAAGATCCGCCCGAGCCCGTTGTAGCCGAGGATGAGATTGAAGATGTTGTTGTCCGGCGAGCCGTCGATCATCGGGCGTGAGGCGACCGGCCACAGGGCGACCGCGGCCACCCACCAGCCGGCGCTGACGACGATCGCTCCGCCGGCGGCCAGGAGCTGCCAGATCCGCCGTTTCAGGCCGGTCGGAGCGGCGATCACGTAGACGAGCGCGAAGCCCGGCAGCACGAGGAAGGCCTGCATCATCTTGGCCAGGAAGGCGAAGCCGATCAGCGCGCCGGCGGCGAGGATCCACTTCGTGCTCGCGCTCTCCAGAGCGCGGATCAGCGCGTAGGCCGACGCGACGAGCAGCAGGACGAGCAGCGCGTCGGGATTGTTGAAGCGGAACATGAGCGCGGCCACCGGGGTGATCGCCAGCAGCGCTCCGGCGCCCAGGCCGGCGACGTCGCCGAACCAGCGTTTGACCCCGGCGTACAGCAGCCCGACGGCGGCGACGCCCTCCAGGGCCTGGGGCACGAGCATGCTCGCGCTGCTGAAGCCGAAGATCCGGCCCGACAGCTCCATCACCCACAGCGAGGCGGGCGGCTTGTCGACGGTGATGAAGCTCGACGAGTCGATCGAGCCGAAGAAGAACGCCTTCCAGCTCTTCGTGCCGGCCTGAACGGCGGCGGCATAGAAGCTGTTGGCATACCCCGACGAGCTGAGGTCCCAGATATAGGCGACCGCGGTCAGGATCAGCAGGGCGGCGAGCGCGGCGCGCTGCCAGGTGAACGTCAGGGAACGATCTCCGGCCACCGGCCGGGTGGCGCGCCTCGGGCGCGCGGGCCGTCGTGGCGACGGGCGGGGGAGTAGACCAGTGCTGGAGCTCATGGCCCGGAGCTTGCCTGCGGGCTGTAAGCCCTCTGTCTTAACTCACGAAGCAATCGATACGGGCTCGCGTGCGTCCTCTGAGCCCACATGTCACCATTCGCACGATGGAACATGAGCACACCCAGTACATAGCCGCCAGGCCCGAGCAGGTGTTCGCGATCCTCGGCGACGTCAGCAAGCTGCCCGAGTTCGTCCCGCAGATGACCCGGGCGACGCTCGGCGACGGTGGTTCGGTGACCGTCGATGCCCGCTACGAGGGTCACTCCCAGCACGGGGAGGGCTGGTTCCGCGCCGACGCCGAGCGTCGCCGTGTCGAGTGGGGCTCCAACGACAGCGACTACCACGGTTGGATGCAGGTCGACGGCGACGGCGACGGCTCGCGCCTGACGCTGTTCCTCGCGACGGCGCGCGGTGACGCTCCGGACTCCGAGGTCATGGGCACGCTCGACGCGATCCGCCGGCTGGTCGAAGCCCGGGTCTGACCCCGGGCCCCGCGCTCAGCCGGCGCGGCGCACGGTCACGGCGCGGTCTGCAGCGGCGGCGCGGCCAGGTCCGGCGTCCGGGCCGGGCTGCCGGCGATCACCCGAGCCTGGGCGAACGTCACGAGCTTGCCGGTGCGCTCGTCGTACAGCTTCAGATGGACGGTACGCACCGCGTCGCGCAGCGTCAGCGTCGGCACCGATCCGAACACCGGCGTCGAGTCGTGCGCGGCCTGGAGGTTGTAGTTCGGGATCCGGGCGTTGAGGTGATGGACGTGATGGAGTCCGATGTTGCCGCTGAAGAACTGCAGGACCTTCGGCAGCTTGAGATAGGAGCTGCCGCGGAGCGCGGCTTCCTCGTAGGTCCACTCGTCGTTGCTCTGCCAGTAGGCGTCCTCGAACTGATGCTGGACGTAGAACAGGAAGATGCCCGCCGATCCGGCCATCATCGCCGCGGGCGCCCAGACGAGCAGGAAGTCAGCGACCCCCATCAGCCATATGAACCCGGCGGCGACGACGAGCAGCGCGGCGTCGGTGGCGAGCACGCTGTTGCGCATCCGCGGCCGAGCGTCCTTGGCGACGATCCGCGGGCCGATGATCATGGCCACGACCGGACCGATCAGGAACATCACCCACGGGCTGCGGCTGATCCGGTACTCCAGCTGCGCGCGCTTGGAGCGCGCCTCGTACTCGGCGATGGTCAGCGTCATCACGTCGCCGACGCCGCGGCGGTCGAGATCGCCGGAGCTGGCGTGATGAACGGCATGGTCGTGGCGCCAGCGGGCGAACGGCGCCAGGACGAGCAGGCCGGTCAGCTTGCCCACCCATGAGTTGGCGCGACGCGAGGGCAGGAACGAGCCATGGCCGCAGTCATGGAAGATGATGAAGACGCGGACGAGGAAGCCGGCGGCCGGTATGGCCAGCGCGAGCGTCAGCAGGACCGAGACGCGCAGCGCGAGGTACATCGCGAACGACAGCGCGAGATAGGGCAGCAACGACGTCGCCAGGTCGAGCAGGCCGCGGCTCCACGTCGGCTCTGCGTAAGTGGACAACGTTGCCTGCCAGGCAGGACGATTCGAGGGTCGAGACACGAGGGCGGCTCCAATGCAGGGGTTCTACGATGCGATAGGACCGCCCCGTCAGCCACTCAATGAGCCGCTTCGAGCACGGGCTATATTGGACGTTGCGGTCCAACCGCGCCCAGCTAGCGGCTCTGTTGGCACGCACGCCTGTCAACGAGCTTATCCGATGGACACGGCCGGCGCATAGTATCGGCCTCGTTTGCATGGGCCTTGAGCGCATTGGAGCGGCGATCAGATGACCCTCAGTCCGGCTCGACGCGCCCTGCTCGCGCTCGCTCTCGGCGGCTTCGGGATCGGGACGGGCGAGTTCGTCACGCTCGGCCTGCTGCCCAACGTCGCCGCCGGACTGCGAATCAGCATCCCGCAGGCCGGGCACCTCATCTCGGCCTACGCCCTCGGCGTCGTCGTCGGAGCTCCACTGCTGACCGCGGCGGCGGCGCGGCTGCCGCGCAAGGGTCTGCTGATCGCCCTCGCACTCGCGCTGGCGGCGGGCAACGTCGCCTCGGCCGCGGCGCCGACATTTGACTCGCTGCTCATCGTGCGCTTCCTGGCCGGCCTCCCGCACGGCGCGTTCTTCGGCGTCGCCTCGGTGACCGCCGCCCGGCTGGTGGTGCCGCGACGGCGCGGAGCGGCGATGTCGGTCGTGTTCGCCGGGCTGACCGTCGCCAATGTCGTCGGGGTCCCGCTGACCACGCTGATCGGCCAGCACACGAGCTGGCGGGTGGTGTTCGCCCTCGTCGCGGCCGTCGAGGTGGTCGCCGCGCTCGGCGTGCTCGCGGTCGTCCCGGTCGACCGCGGGCACGACGGGGGCGACTGGTCGGCGCTGCGCCGGGAGCTGCACGCCTTCGCCAACCCCCAGATCTGGCTGTCGCTCGGCATCGCGATGATCGGGGGTGGCGCCCTGTTCGCCAGCTTCAGCTACATCGCGCCGATGATGACCCACGTCGCCGGCTTCTCGCAGGCCGATATCACCCCGTTGCTCGTCCTGTTCGGGATCGGCATGACCGGCGGCAATCTGCTCGGCGCTCGGCTGGCCGATCGCGCCCTGATGCCGACGCTGTACGTCGCCCTCAGCGCCGAGATCGCGGTCGCGACCCTGTTCTTCTTCACCGACCGCAACCAGATCACCGCCGCGATCACGATCGTGCTGTTCCCGTTCACCTCGCTGGCGCTGTTGCCGGCGCTGCAATCGCGCATCGTCGCGCTCGCCGGCGGCGCGCCGAACCTCGCCGCGGCATCGATTCACGCCGCCTTCAACATCGCCAACTCGATCGGGGCGTGGCTCGGCGGGCTGACGATCGCCGCCGGCCTCGGCTACGGCTCCACCAACCTCGTGGCGGCCGCACTGGCGGCGCTCGGCCTGCTCGTGGCGCTGATCGCCGGGCGGCTGGAGCGACGGACCGCGGCGGCGATGACGGTCGCCGCCGCGGCGCCCTGAAGGACCCGGGCGGGGTGCGGCCGGACCGGGGCTACGTGGTCGGCAGCCCCAGCGAGGTCGAGATCGTGTCGTCGGTCTGCTTGATCCCGGCCGCCTCCTCGATCAGTTTCTCGGCGTCGGCGGTGATCAGCGCGGCGTTGTGCGCGTCCTCGGCCGTGATCAGCTGACCCAGCTCGATGGCGATCGCGCCGATGCCGGAGACGACGTGGCCGATCGACGCCCTGTACTTCGCGGGGGTCTTGAGCGCGGCGAGCTGTGCGGCGACCTGCTGAGCTTGGGTCCTCAGCGGCTTGAACAGCGCGGCGATGCTCGGGCCGGTCGCCTTGGTCGCGCGCGCGATGGCGGCGCCGAGCGCGGTCGCCAGCGTCTTGAACTCCGTCTTGTACGCCGTGAACGCCGTCTTGAACTGCGAGGTGGTCAGGACCGTCGGCGCCGGCGTGGTGGTGGTGGTCGCGGTCGTCGTCGAGCTGGCGGTCGTCGTCGCGGTCGTGCTCGTCGTGGCGTGCGTGGTCTTCGTCTTCGTCTTCGTTTTCGCGCTCGAGCCGTGCTTCTTCTTCGCCGCATGGTGCCTGGCGGGCGCGGCGGAGGTCGTGCTCGCAGTGCTCGAGGAGGCCGTCGAGCTCGTGCTCAAGCTGGTGGCGGGGGTGCTCAGCGTGCCCGTCGTGGTGCTCGAGGCGGCCGCGGCGGCGCTCGAGGCCGTGCTGGCGCTGGTCGAGCTGCTGCTGCCGCATCCGGCCAGGAAGAGCGCGGTCGCGATCACCGCGCAGGCCAGCCATCGATTGGTCATCTGCCCTCCGAGAGTCAAAGATTGGGTCGATCGCCCCCGGCCGCTCAGCGACGATCGGCGCGCACGCCGTCCGGGCGTGGACCGTCGCCACGCTAGCGAACCCGCGGCGGCGATGCGTGACCGGCGGCGCGGTGCGCGGCGCGGCCCCGGAGTGACCGGCACCGCCCCGGCGCGGTCTCGCAAGCCGGCTCGGCCCGGGGCGGTCCCTACGGTCCGCTCGTGTAGCCCGGGATCCCCACCCCGCTGCGCAGCGGGCCGACCACCAGCACGCTCCGATGGGCGCACGCGTCGAACGGGAAGCCGATCTCCTTGGCCGCGGTCTGGCCGGGGGGATAGACCTTGAGCCCGTCGGCGGCGGCCGGCGTGGAGCACAGCGCGCCCCAGTCACGGATGCCGAGCAGGACGTGAGCGGTGGCGCCCGCGGTGAGGGTGACCGTGGCGTGAGCGGATGTGCTGCGCACCGCGGCCGGCCCGACCGGCTTCAGAGCGCCGCTGTACGCCGAGACGCCGGGATAGCCGTACAGCGTGCACGTCCGGCGCCCGACGTTGCTGAACTCGAGCGGGTAGTAGTACGTGCCGGCGGTCCCGCCGCCCTCGCCGTCGCCGAGCCAGACCTGCGTGGCGGTCGCGGTGCACGGCGAGGCCGTCGTCGCGGCGGTTGCGGACTGAGCCGGCGCCGCCGACGCGGAGATGAGGATGGCGGCCACGGCGGCGCCGAGCGTGATCCGCCGGGCCACGGACAGAGGATCGGTCATCGCCGCGCGAGTCTAACCACCGGCGTCCGAACCCGGCAAGCTTAACGTTCCTGCAGACGAGCGAGAGGAGCGTCCGATGATCGAGCCCTATCAGGCCGTCGGCCTGATCCAGACCATGCGCGGGATCCGGCAGCGGTCAGAGATCCAGTGCAACCTCGACCACATCTCCCACCTCATCAAGGCGGCCTCGTGGCTGTCCAGCATGGACCTCCCGGTGCGGCTCATCTGCATCCCGGAGGGCGGCCTGCAGGGCTTCACCGACGAGGTCATGGATCTCGATCACGTCGCCTACGCGCGCGAGTGCGCGATCGACATCCCGGGCCCCGAGACCGAGCAGCTCGGCCGTCTCGCCCGGCAGTGGGACGCGTACATCATCGCCCAGGCCAAGGCGCGCCATCCCGAGTTCCCTGACCGCTTCTTCAACGTCGGCTTCATCATCGAGCCCGAGGACGGGACGGTGATCCTGCGCCATCACAAGCTCGTCCCGCTGCTGCCGGTCGAGCACTCGGTCACGCCGCACAACGTCTGGGACCGCTGGGTGGAGCTGTACGGCCGGGGGCTCGATGCCTTCTATCCGGTCGCCGACACTCCGCTGGGACGGATCGGGATCATGATGGCCAACGAGGCCTCCTATCCGGAGAACGCCCGCGGTCTGGCGATGAACGGCTGCGAGATCGCCTATCGCGGCCCGTATCCCGCGCCCGGCGTGATGAGCGGGATGTTCTCGATCCAGAACCGCGCCCGCGCGCTGGACAACAACATGTACGTGATCGGGATGAACCTCGGCACGTACTACCTGGACAGGGACTCGACGACGCCGATCGACACCTTCTCCGGCGGCTCGCAGATCGTCGACTATCGCGGGGCGGTGGTGACCGAGGTGCCGTACGGCGCCGGCTCGACCTGGATCGCGGGGACGATCGACATCGAGGCGCTGCGTCACTTCCGCCAGACCGCGCAATGGGACAACTGGATGAAGGACCTGACGACCGAGCAGTATCGATTGATCTACGAGGAGCCGATCTATCCGGCAAACCTGTATCTGGAGCGGGCGCCCTATGACCACGCCGGCTATCGCGACGCGGTGACCCGCCGCCAGGTGGAGCTGCTGCAGGAGCGGGGGATCTGGGCGCGGCCGTCCGGCGAGCGCTGAGGGTCGCCGTTCCCGGCGCCGGGGAGGTCGCTCGCACCCGTCACGGTCGCCGGTCGGTCCCGGCGGCGGCCGGGCGCAGGCGCAGCGTCACGATCTCGCCCGCGCCGACCTCGACGGACCCGGCCGGCAGCGCCGAGCCCCCGGTCTCGTCGAGCGCCAGCCGGTCGACCGCCACCGCTCCGCTCACCCGCGCCGTCGCCGGTCGCGGCCCCGGATTGAACACCCGCGCGATCAGGCCGTCGCCGTCCTCCGCGCCCTTCAGGCACGAGAAGACGACGTCGCCCTCCAGCCCGAGCGGAGGATCGAACGCCACCCCGGCGGGCGCGACGAGGAACGGCGCGCGATAGTCCTGGGATGCGCGCAGCAGCGCGACATCGTCAAGAGCGTCGGCGTCGAGGCGCAGGGCATAGTCGAGCACGTGGCGTCCCGGGCACTGGCCCTCGGGCGTGGCGGTCGGCGGTCCGGCCCCGAGCGGCCGCGTCGCCAGCGCGCCCGTCGGCTGGGAGATGATCCCGACGCAGCGCAGCATCGTCAGGCACAGCTCCGCGCCGCGCCCGCCCGCGCGCGCCTCGTATTCCGGGAGCCCGCGGTGCACGAGCGCGAGCGGCCCGAGGGCGACGGCGCCGACCGAGTGCTGGGTGGCGTCGGGCGGCTCACACCAGTCGGTGCTCGGCCGGGGCGCGACGATCGGACGGCGGACGACGGCGAACTGGCCTTCGGCCCGGACCGGTGGCGAGACGTCGCCGGCGGGGAACACGACGCGGAGCCGGTGATCCGCCGCCGCGTTGTCGATCGTCGTCTCGAATTCGATCCGGTCGCTCCCGGCGACGAGGCGTACCACGGTCGCGACCCCGAGCGCGACCGTCTCAGGGCGGGGACCGCGGTCGGCGTCGATCCTGGCGGGCCGCTCGCCGCGGTAGGCGATCTCCATCTCCCAGCACAGCGGACCGTCGGCCAGAACGCGCGTCGACGCCTCCGTGCAGCGCCACACGCCGGCTCCGTCGACCGGGCAGAAGTTGTACAGATCGCCCATGTCAGGCTCGTCCTCGAGCGCGTGCATCCCGGCAAACGTGCGCCCGGTCTGCAGATCGTCGATCGTCACGGTGCCGTCGGGCGCGGCCTGCACCTTGAACCGCTCGCTCTCGATCCGGTTCCCGGCGCGCGGGACGGCGGCTTCGGGGGCCGCCACCGACACGCGCTCCAGCGGGCGGGCCTCGAAGCCGGCGAGCTCGATGACCGTCGGCGCCGCCCCGTCGAGCCTCACCAGCCGGCGGCGCGCGAACGGCAACGTGTTGACGAGCGCGATCTGGCCGGGGCTCGCGTGCGGGTGCGACTCCTCGGCGACGCGCTGCACGAGCATCGCGAGCGTGCGGTCCAGCGAGGCATAGCGCACGAGCATGTCCCGGTGGACCTCGTCGCACGAGCAGCCGCAGATGGAGTCGTGGGGCTGACACTTCAGCAGCTCCCGCCAGGCGAAGGTGAGGTCGTCGGCGGGGAAGCTCCCGCCCGTGCTCAGCGCGCACAGCGCGGCGAACGTCTCGGTGGCGAGGAGCCGCTGCTCGGCCTGCTCGTTGGCCTGTTTGAGATACAGCCGCGCGGAGTTGACGCCCCGCAGGATGTTCCACAGCCGGCTGTCGACGAGCTCTCCGCTGAAGGACGGCAGCGAGCCGGTCCGCAGCCCGGAGGCGAAGTCCCCGAACCGCGCGATCTGAAACCGGGAGCCGGGCAGCCGCCGCTCCAGCTCCGCGCAGAGGGCGGGCATCCGGGGCTGGATATGGCAGTGGTCGGTGCCGTTGCACAGCACGACGTCCCGGGCGGCGGCCTGCGCCAACCAGTGCCCGAAGCGCTCCGCGATGCCGCGCACCCGCCCCTCGGCGTCGGTCGCGTCCGCGATGTGGGCGAAGTTGCTGTAGTCGCCGAGCAACTGGAGCGCGCGCACCGCGCTTCCATCCGGCGCGATCCAGTCAAACGCGACCCCGACGTCGTCGACCTGGTCGCCGAGCCCACGGGAGAACAGGAAGCTCGTGATCCCGAAGCCGGCGAGGATCTGCGGCAGTTGGAGCGGATGGCCGAAGCTGTCGGGCAGGTAGCCCGCCGGCGACGGCTCGCCGCCGAAGCGCCGGCAGACGGCGCGGCCGATCAGGAGGTTGCGCACGAGCGGCTCACCGCCGACCAGGTACTCGTCGGGCAGTACGTAGCTCGGCCCGATCTCGAGCCGGCCGGCCGTGATCAGCGCCCGCAGCCGCGGCTCGTGCGCAGGCCGGAGCTCGAGATAGTCCTCGAGCACGATCGCCTGCCCGTCGAGGGTGAACGAGGTGAACTCGGGATCGCCCTCGAGCGTGTCCAGCACCTCGTCGACGACGCCGGCGAGCATGAGCCGGAAGTGCTCGAGCGGGCGGTACCACTCGCGGTCCCAGTGAGTGTGCGGCACGACGAAGTAGCGCTCGGCGAGCCCCGGCATGTCCCTGGCGAGGATAGGCCCGCCCACCGGGGGCCGATCGTCAGCGCTCGGACGTTCTCCGTCGCCTCCGGTTCGCGCTCGCTGCGCAGGGGTAGGTGCGCCGCGGGACGATCGGTGCGTCGACTGCTCCCTGATTCGCTGACTCACTCCTCGGGAGGGGAACCATGTCTCATGCAGGCTCTCGTCGATGGCCGCCGGCCGCCGCCGCCCTGGTCGTCTCCGCGCTGATCGCTCTGACCGTGGGAGCGTCGACCGCCGTCGCGTCCGGCGCGGCCCGCGCCCACGCCGCCGCCACCGCATCGCCCGCGTCGAGCGGGCAGGCCGGGCAGACCTGCCCGTGGGCGAATTCCGTGCAGCCGATCGCCGAGCGTGTCGCCGATGTGCTCAGCCAGATGACGGTCAGCGACGAGATCTCGCTCGTCGAAGGACACGGCTCCAGCAATGCCTACGTCTTCTATGAGCCAGGAATCCCGAGCCTCTGCATCCCGCCGCTCGGCCTCGAGGACGGCCCCGCCGGTGTCGCCGATGAGATGACCGGCGTGACCCAGCTGCCCGCCGGGGTCGCCCTGGCCGCCACCTGGGACCTGGCGCTCGCCCGCAGCTACGGGCAGGTCATCGGCGCCGAGGAAGCCGGCAAGGGCGCCTCGGTCAACCTCGGCCCGACCGTCAACATCGACCGCGACCCGCGGTGGGGGCGCTCGTTCGAGGCCTTCACCGAGGATCCGTTCCTTGACTCGGCGCTCAGCGACAGCGAGATCGAGGGCGTGCAGAGCCAGCGCGTGATGTCCCAGGTCAAGCATTACGACGCCTATAACCAGGAGACGAACCGCAACACGCCGCAGGACGATGTGATCGTCGACCAGCGCACGCTGCACGAGATCTACATGCCGGCCTTCGAGGCCGCCGTGCAGGACGCGAACGTCGCCTCGGTGATGTGCGCGTACTCGACGGTCAACGGGAACTACAGCTGTGAGAACGACTATCTGCTCAACACCGTCCTCAAGCAGTCCTGGGACTTCCCGGGCTTCGTCACCTCCGACTACGGCGCCATCCACGACACCTCGGCGGCGCTCGACGGCACCGACATGGAGCAGCCGGAGAACACGTTCTTCGGCGATCCGCTGCAGGCCGAGGTGACCGCCGGCACGATCCCGCAGGCGGTGCTCAACACGATGGTCAGCCGGATCCTCACCGAGATGTTCCGCTTCAACCTGATCAGCGACCCGATCACCGGTTCGCCGTCGGCGGTCGTCACCACTCCGGCGCACGTCGCCGTCGGGACCGACGTCGCCGACGAGTCCTCGACGCTGCTCAAGAACGATGATCAGACCCTGCCGCTGCCGGCCGCCAATGCCGGAACGGTGGCGGTGATCGGACCGGCGGCCTCCGTGGAGCCGACCGACGGTGGCGGCGGCAGCGCCTACGTGCTGCCCTCGGAGACCGTGACGCCGCTGCAGGGGCTGGAGGCGGCGGCCGGAGCGGGCACGCACTTCGTCTATCAGCAGGGACTGCCGACCGACGACTCGCTGCCCGCGATCCCCTCGTCGGCGCTCAGCACGCCGTATGCGCCGACGCCGTACGGCGGCAGCTACTCGGCGACGCTGACCGCGCCGGAGACCGGGACATACGTGCTGGCGATCAGCAATCCGTGCGGGTGCTACACGCCGACCTATCTGACCGTCAACGGCCAGGAGCTGATCGACGATCCCGGCACGCCGCCGGTCAGCACCTACTCGGCGGCGATCGACCTGACCGCCGGCGACACGTACACGCTCGCCATCAGCGGCGCCTCGGGCAGCCTCCTCTGGGGCACGCCCTCGGCGCTCGCGCCGGGCATCGCGGCGGCCGCATCGGCGGCCCAGTCGGCCCAGTCGGCGATCGTCGTCGTCTCCGACGACACCGAATCGGAGGCCACCGATCGCCCGAGCCTCAGCCTGCCGTCGGCGCAGGACGAGCTCGTCTCGGCGGTGACGGCGGCCAATCCGCACACGATCGTCGTGATCGACGCGGGCGCCCCGGTGCTGATGCCGTGGCTGTCCCAGGCCGGCGCGGTGCTCGACGACTGGTATCCGGGCGAGACCAACGGGACCTCGCTGGCCCGGGTCATCTTCGGCCAGGTCGACCCGAGCGGGCATCTGCCGGTGACCTTCCCGGCGAGCCTGAGCCAGGTGCCGGCGTCGACCCCGGCGCAGTTCCCCGGCGTCGATGGTCAGGTCCAGTACTCCGAGGGCCTCGACGTCGGCTATCGCTGGTACGACTCCCAGAGCATCACGCCGCTGTTCCCGTTCGGCTACGGCCTCTCCTACACCCGGTTCGCCTACAGCGATCTGCGGGTCGGGCCCGACCTGTTCGGCGGGGTCGGGGACGTCCACGTGTCGGCGACGGTGACGAACGTCGGCACGCGGGCCGGCGCCGACGTGGCGCAGCTGTACCTCGGCGACCCGGCCGCGGCCGGGGAGCCCCCGCGCCAGCTCGTCGGCTTCCAGCGCGTATCCCTGGCCCCGGGCGCGTCACGCCGGGTCGTGTTCACGATCACCCCGCGCGACACGTGGTGGTGGGATGACGGCGCCAACGGCTGGAGCCAGACCGCCGGTAGCTATCAGGTCTACGTCGGCGACTCCTCGGCGCTCGCCGACCTGCCGTTGCAGGGGTCGTTCACGATGACGAGCACGCCCGCGGCTCGCCAGGTCTCGATCGCCGCCCCCGGCACGATCACCCCGGGCACGCCCTCGACCGTGACGGTCAGCCTGTCGGCCGACGGCAACCAGGCGCTGTTCGGCGTCCGGCTCGCGCTCCAGCTCCCGCAGGGCTGGACCGCCACGCCGCTCGGACGCACGACGTTCGCCTACGTGTCGCCGACCGCCACCCCGACCGTCAGCTTCGCGGTCACGCCGCCGTCGTGGGCGCCGAACACCAACAGCGTCGTCCACGCCACCGCGCAGCTCGGTCCCGACGCGGTCCGTGAGGCCGGTGTGTCGGTGACCGTCGGAAGCTGACGGCCGATCTCCTGCGCCGGGTCCTGAGCACCTCCTCGCTCGGGACCCGGTGGGGGCGGGTCCGGCGGATTCCGTCTCCGTGTCATCACGGAGATCCCTCCGGGCGATGACGACTACCGCCGACGCCGTCCAGGGCGGACAATGCCGCCATGTCCGCCCAGCGCCCCCCGATCCTCTCCCGCAGCCTCGACGGGCGCCGGCTCGGCGGGGTGTGCGCCGGCCTGGCCCGCGGCCGCGGGCTGCGCCCGGGCTGGTTCCGGGCCGCCTTCGTCGCCGCTTCGCTGCTCGGCGGCCTCGGCATCCTCGCCTACCTGTCGTGCTGGCTGATCATCCCCGGCGAGGATGAGTCGGCCGACGCCGCGGGCTGGCTGACGATGCTCGCGCTGAGCGCGGCGGCCCTGCTCGGCGTCCTGGCGCTCGCGGCGTTCAGCGCCGGCGCGACGCTGTTCGGGTTCGGCTGGGTCGTCGTCGGGCTGGCGGCGGTCGTCCTGGTCATCGTGCTGATCTGGTGGCCGCGGCTGGGGGCGGCCTGGGCGATCCTGCCGATCGCCGCGCTGACGATGCCGTCGCTGGCGGTCGCCGCGGGCGGCCTGCGCCTGGCGCCGGTGATCGGGCACACGACGGTCGCGCCGCGCGCGCTCAGGGTCTCCGAGCGGCTGACGGTGCGCGCCGGCCTCGGCACGCTGCTCGTCGACCTGCGTCACACCCAGCTGCCCGTCAGCGGGGAGATGACGCTGCGCGTCGACGGCGGCGTCAGCCGGACGATCGTCGCGCTCCCGGAGAATCGCTGCGTCCACCTTCAGGTCGCCTATGACGCGCAGCCGTTCTTCGCGCAGATGGCCGGCCAGCTGACCGGCCGGCTGACGTTCTCGGGCGCCGACCTGTTCGGGACGATCCTGCGGCCCTGGACCGGTTACGCCGCGTTCGCCGCCGGCCCCCGCTCGGGGCCGTCGCTGCGGATCGACGTCACGTCGGCGGGCGGCAGCCTGTACGTGCGTGACTACCCCGACGACGTCGACCCCGACGGCTCGCCGGACTGGCCCGGCTATCGCGTGACGCTGGAGCCGCGCCCCGACATTCGCGGCACTCCGCGCAGGGCGGCGCGGCGGCTGATCGCCGACTGGCGGATCCGCCTGCGCGCCCAGCGGCGCTCGCAGCAGCTGGTCGACGCGCTGCTGCCGGGCCCGTGCGCCGACGGCGGTGGCGCCCGATGATCACCGCCCGGGCACCGCTCGCGCCCGCGCCCGCCCCGCCGGCGGCGTCGCGCGCGCGCCGGCTGACCGCGGTGGCCGGCGCGCTGCAGCTGTCGGGCCTGGCGACCGCGCTCGGCGGCGGCTCGGTCGCCCTGGCCGCGGCCCAGGCGGGGGCGGGGGCGCTGATCGGGGCCGGCGCGCTGCTGCCCCGGGTCGTGCGGGTGGTCAGCCGGGACCGCGGCGCGCTCGCCGTCGCCGTGCTGCTGCTGATCGCGGCGTGGTGGCTCGCGCGCTCCGCCCTGCGCCTCACGCACACGAGCCTCTCGCCGCTCCTGCTGACGCCGTTCGGCTACGCGCACCTGGCCGCGCCCTCGGTCGTCGGACGCGCTCCGCTGCTGGCCGCGGTCGCGGTCAGCGCGGTCGCCGGCCTCGTGCTGCTCGCCGACGCGGTCCGGGTGTGGCTCGGCCTGGCCCCGCGACAGCGGGCACCGTGGAAGGAGATGACGGCCGCCGACCCGGGGCCCGATCGCATCGCCGGACGCGCGCTGGCCGGCGTCGCCCTCGTCGTGCTCGCCGCGATCCTGGTGATCGGCTCGGCCGGGTCCGGCGCGGCGCAGGATCCCGCCGGGCGGGCGATCGTGCTGCTGGTCACCGGAGTCATGGTCGCCGGGTTGATCGGGACGCCGGTGGCGATCGGCTCGTTCATGCGCGTCGACCGCGACAAGGCCGGCCGCGAGCGCGAGCGCGAGCGCCAGCGGTTCGCCGCCCATCTCCACGATTCCGTGCTGCAGACGCTCGCCCTCGTCCAGCGCCAGGCCAACGACCCGGCGGCGGTCGCGCGCCTGGCGCGCCGCCAGGAGCATGCGCTGCGCGCGTGGATGGCGGGCGAGGCGGAGCTGAGCTCGGAGACGATCGGCGGCGCCCTGCGGGATGCCGTCGCCGGCGTCGAGGATGAGTCGGGCGTGACGATCGAGGTGACCGCGATCGGCGATCGCGAGCTTGATCCGGCGGGCGAGGCGCTCGTCGCCGCCGCCCGGGAGGCGTTGCGCAACGCCGCGCGCCACGCCGGAGGCGCGCCGGTGTTCGTGTTCGCCGAGCTGTCGGCGCGCGCGGCCGAGGTGTTCGTCCGCGACGACGGCCCGGGCTTCGAGCTCGACGCCGTGCCCGCCGAGCGGCGCGGGATCCGGGACGCGATCGTCGGGCGGATGGCGGCCGCCGGCGGCGAGGCGACCGTCGAGTCGGTGGTCGGCGAGGGCACCGAGGTGGCGCTGCGCCTCCCGGCGCGCCGGGCGCGACGATGAACGAGCGCCGGCTGCGGGTGGTCGTCGTCGACGATCACCACCTCTTCCGCGCCGGGGTCAAGGCCGAGCTCGACGCCGCCTGCGATGTCGTCGGCGAGGCCGCCGATCCGGCGCGGGCCGTCGCGGTGATCGCCGAGACCGCACCCGACGTCGTCCTGCTCGACGTCCACATCCCCGATGGCGGCGGCGTCGCCGTGCTCGAGTCCCTGCAGGCGATGCCGTCGCCGCCGGCGGTGCTGGCGCTGTCGGTCTCAGACGCCGCCGAGGACGTCGTGCCGATGATCCGGGCCGGCGCGCTCGGCTACGTCACCAAGACGATCTCCACGCAGGAGCTGCTCGCCGCGATCGAGCAGGTGGCGGCCGGCGACGCCTACTTCAGCCCCCGGCTGGCGGCGTTCGTCCTGCGCGAGTTCTCCGCTCCCGATGCCCCGAGCCCCTGCGCCCCCGGCCTGGAGGCGCTGACCCCGCGCGAGCGCGAGGTCCTGCACCATCTGGCGCGGGGCTACGCCTACAAGCGGATCGGCGCGCGGCTGGGGATCAGCGCGCGGACCGTCGAGTCGCACGTCGGCGCGGTGCTGCGCAAGCTGCAGCTCAGCTCGCGCCACGAGGTCACCCACTGGGCCGCGAGCCGCGGCCTGATCGACGATGACCGGATCGGCTCGTGACGCGCCAGGAGCCCGTAACATTGTCCACAGACCTGGGATGGCTTCGGAGGACACCACCTCTCTGCGCGAGGCCCTGAGTCCGAGCGCCCTGCGCTCGGCGCTGGCTCCTCAACGGCCGGTGTTCGCCAACCCGTGGGACTCCACCCCCGACATCTTCGCCTGCTATCTGGCGGTCAGCCTCGTCGATCCCTTCCTGCTGTGGGCCGGGGGCAAGCTGATGGGCCCCATCTTCGGCTTCGGCACCCACTGGCATCTCGGGGTGTTCATGTTCGCGGCGGTCGTCGGCGCGGCAGGTTTCATGACGATCGTCGGGCGCCAGCGCTCGAACCTGTCGGTCGACTTCATCGCCGTCACGGCATGGATCCTGCTCGGCATCGTGCTGGCGCCGATTCTCGGTCTCGGTCTCTCCACCGTGCCGGCGATCATCTGCTACGCCGTGCTGCTGCTCGCCAACTTCGTCTTCGTTCTCAGCTTCGGCCGCTGGCGGCGAGAGCTCGTCCAGATGGTGACCTGGCCGACGATGTGGAGCCTGCTGGCGCTGTTGTTCGCCTTCATCGGCTATCGGATGGTCTTCTTCCAATGAACCACCCCGGACGCACCGCCCGAGCGGGATAGGCCCTGAGCCGCGCTACGGGCGGTCGGTCCGTCCGGAGCCGCAGCCGCAGCCGCACGGCTCAGGACGCGGTGGGCAGCAGCTTGGCTTCTCGCAGCGGGTGTAGGCGACGACATCGAGGCACCGCACGGGATCCTCGGGGTCGTCGCTGCGGATCACCAGCTCGCAGCACTCGGGCTCGCAGCTCGCGGTGTAGCGGATCACGACGGACAAGCCGGCTCCGACCGGGAGAGTCGCGGGGAACGGATTGTCGACGAGCGTGAAGTGATGTCGCGGGCGCCCGAACTCCACGTGTGACACGTGCAGCCGGCATTCGCCGATGTTGGACAGCGTGATCGACTTCTCGGCGAAGCCACAGTCGACCTCGCCGAAGTACGTCGAGCCGGAGACAGCGAGCTTGCCGGTCGGCGCATCGCCGCAGACGACGACCGTGCGCGGACCGGCAGGGTCGTCGCTGATGACCGTGATCGTCGCGTGCGCCCGCCCGTGATGGTCGGGAGCGAACCGGATCGGCACGCTCAGCGAGCCCCCGCCCCCGATGACGAGCGGATAGGGCGCGACCGTGGGGGCCACGAACTCCGGCGAGGACGAGCTGATGGCGGTGACGGTCAGCGGGCAACGGCCGCTGTTGGCGAGGGTCAGCGGTTGATCGGCGAAATACCCGCGGCACACCTTCCCGAAATGCCCGGAGTCGGCGATCACGAGCGCCAGCGCGGGAGCCGGAGCGGTTCCGCTGACCCTGATCGTCCTGGGCCCGGCGGGATCGTCGCTCGTGACCGTGATCGTCCCCGCGTGCGCCCCGAGCACGGTCGGCTGAAAACGGATCGGGAGCTCGACGGCGTCGCCGGCCCCGATCGTCAACGGATAGCTGAGCACGGCCGGCGCGACGAAGTCGGCGGGCGCCGCGGTGACGTCGGTGACGTGCAGCCGGCACGGGCCGTCGTTGACGAGCACCAGCGGGCGATCGACGAACGATCCCAGGCACACCGCGCCGAAGTCGCCGCTGTCGGCGATCGCGAGCTCCAGCGCGCCGGCGCCGCCGCTGCCGGTGGCCAGGAGATCAAGGCTCGGCGTCACCGGATCGTTGCTCGTGATCCGGATCGTCGCCGACTTCGGTCCCGGCGACGACGGGTGGAACGCGATCGTGAAGCCGACGTCGTCGCCGGCGGCGATCGTCAGCGGCGTCGCCGGGTTCGCCAGCACGGTGAAGTCGGCCGAGCCGGCGATCACGGCGACCGTGTCGACGATCAGATCGGCGTTGCCGACGTCGTAGACGGTCAACGTCAGATAGCGCGGGCCACCGCCGCACACGGTCGCGAAGTCCAGGCCGTCCTGCGGATCGACGACGATCTCCGGGGCGTGCGCGACGACCGCCACCGGAACGGGGTCAGACGGAATGCCGTTGGCGATCACCCGGAGCTCATAGTGGCCGGCCGGCAGCGTCGCGGGAATGTCGATCAGAGTGCTCACGACGGCGGCACCCGTCGCCACGCCGAGCGTCGAGAAGTCGAAGCTGCGGACGTAGGTCACAGCGCCCGAGCTCGTCTCGGTGAGCACCACGATCGGGAAGTTGGTCGCCATCTGGGCGTCATCGCCGTACGAGCAGGCCTGGGAGAGTCCGTTGAACTGGGTGCCGTCGAGCTTGTAGTGATGGCCGACCACCATCGTCGACGGGCAGGAGACGACCGCCGGGCGCCAGCCGGGGTCGAACGCGGTCAGCGACGCATCCGGGGTGAGCATGCTGAGCTTGCCCGCCTCCTGGGAGGTGAACAGGACCTGCCCGGTGGGGAGCAGCAGGAAGCGGGTCTGCCACGTGTCGGTCGTGTTGTTGGCGGGCTGCTTGCTGAGCGCCACCGGGGTCGCGTTCGTCGCCGGGTCATAGAGGTAGACCGTCGACGGATGCGACCAGAACGACGCCTGCCCGCTGCTGGAGACCTCGCGGACCGTGTTGCCGGCCACGAGCAGCACCTGGCCACCGGACAGCAGCACGCACGGCGCGTCGATGGTCGTCTGGAAGTCGCCGTTGGGCGCGTTGAAATGATTGGAGCTCGTGTCGGCTGGAAGGTTCGGCCCGTCCGACCACGATCCCGCCGCCTCCGGGCTGGCCGGCGGGGTGTAGAGGGCGGTCCGCCCCGTCGCGCCGATCGCGAACAGCCGGCCGTCGGGCAGCAGGACCGCCGGCCCGATCTCGCCGATGTTGACGGTGGTCGGCGGGCTGGTCGTCGGATCGGGCAGGCTGACCAGCGCGAGCTGCTCGGCCAGCGTGGCCGGGGAGGCGTCCGCCGACACCCACGTGTCGCTCGCCGGGTCGTACTTCTGGGCCGTGGACGGCGCGGTGATGTCGACCGTCAGGACCGTCCCGTCGGCCAGCAGCGTCCACGTCTCCTCGTCGGATCCGCCGACCCTCGTCTGGGCCGTCGCCCCGAATGCGGTCCCGGCCGTCGTCCAGACGTCGAGCACGGGGTCCCAGGTCGCCGTCAGGCTCGCCGACAGCGAGCCGCACAGCACGCGCCCGTCGGCGAGGATGCAGGCGGGCACATCGCCCTGGATCGAGTCAAACGCGCTCGGCTTGTCCAGCGTCGACCAGCTATCGGTCAGCGGATCGAAGATCTCGGCCAGGGGCGAGTCGGTCGGAGTGCTGGAGCCGTCGAGATACTCGCCGCCGATCACGAAGACGCGTCCGTCCCTGACCACGCCGGAGGCGAAGAACTGCCGGGCGTTGGCCATCGCGAACGGTCCGTGCCACGAGCCGCTGTCGTAGCGCCCCGCGCCATCGGGTCGCAATCGATACCAGTTCGCCCCGTAGGCATCGTGGACGAGCACCGAGCCGTCGGACAGCAGCAGCATCGTGTCCGGGCTCAGCCCCGCCGGCACGCCCGTGATCGCCTTCCAGTTGTTCGCCATGATCCGCTCGCTCTCTGTATCCGCGTGTGGCCGGCGCGCCGGCGTGCCGTATTCGGCGGTCATGGATACGAGCGCGCCGGTCCGGCGCTGATACATCGAGTTCGGTAACGGAGGCCCGCGGCGGATCGTCGAATCGACCTCCGGCGATCGCGGCGCCGCGGCGCCGGTCAGGCGGCGATCTCCATCTGGCTCGTCCAGGTGGCGTACATGGCGGCGTAGCGACCGCCCCGGGCGACCAGCGCGTCGTGGGAGCCGACCTCCACGATGCGGCCGTCGTCGACGACGACGATCCGGTCGGCCTTCATCGCCGTCGTCAGCCGATGGGCGATCAGGACCGCGGTCCGCTGCGCGAGCAGGACGTCGAGCGCCGCCTCGATCTTCGTCTCCGACAGGAGGTCGAGATTGGACGTGGCCTCGTCGAGCACGAGCACCCGGGGACGGGCCATGAACGCGCGCGCCAGGGCGATCAGCTGTCGCTCGCCGGAGGAGAGCGACTGGCCGCGCTCGTGCACGACGGTGTCCAGGCCGTCGGGCATCCGGTCGACGACGTCGGCCAGACCGACCGCCCGGACCGCCTCCCACACCTCGTCGTCGCCGGCGTCCGGACAGGCGAAGGCGATGTTGTAGCGCAGCGAGCCCGCGAACAGGAACGGCTCCTGCGGGACGACGCCGAGCTGACGGCGCAGCGAGTGCAGCGTCACCGTGCGCAGATCGTGGCCGTCGATCAGCACGCGCCCGGCGGTCGGGTCATAGAAGCGGGTGATCAGCTTCGCGATCGTCGACTTGCCCGCCCCGGTCTGCCCGACGAACGCGACGGTCTCGCCGGCGGCGATCCGCAGGTCGATGTCGCGGACCACCGGCACCGCGGGGTCATAGCCGAAGGTCACGTGGTCGAAGACGATCTCGCCCTCGATCGCGGGCAGCTCGGACGCCTCGGGCGCCTCGGGCGTGGCAGGCGTCACCGAGAACAGCGTCCGCAGCTTGACGACCGCGGCCTGGCCCTGCTGGAAGGTGTTGTACTGCTGGACGAGCAGCTGGATCGGGGCGAAGAAGCGGTTGAGATAGAGGAAGAAGGCGACGAGCGCGCCGATCGACAACTGGTGCTCGACGACCATGTGCCCGCCGATGGCCAGCAGGGCGGCCTGCCCGAGATAGCCGAGCATCGTCGTGCCCGGGCCGTAGATGGCGTTGATCTGGGCGGTGTAGTTGTTGGCGTCGCGATACTCGCCGACGATGTTGCGGTGCGCGACGATGTTCCACTTCTGGCGGTTGTAGGCGGCGACCGTTCGCACCCCGTGCAGGCTCTCCGACAGGTCGCCGAGCACGTTGGCGATGCCGTCGCGGACGCGGTTGTAGCCGTGCGCCGAGGCGGACCGAAACCACAGCGAGGCCGCCGTCAGCAGCGGCACGACGAGCCCGATCGTGATCAGCGCCAGCTCGACGTTGAGGGTGAACATGACCGCGGTGATGACGATCATCGTCAGCGCCTGGACGACGAGCTGGGCGAGGCCGTCCTGGAGCAGCTGCTGGAGCTGCTCGATGTCGCTCGTCATCCGGGTCATGATCACCCCGGCCTTCTCGTCGGTGTAGTACTCGAGACCGAGCCGTTGCAAGTGGGTGAAGACGCGCACCCGCAGATCGTTCATCACGCTCGCCGCGAGGCGCCCGGTGACCCGCGTCTGCGAGCGCTGCGCGGTCGCGGTGATCACGACGGCGGCGAGGAAGATGAGGCTGACCGCGACGATCACCGTCACGCTGTGGTGATGGGGCACCATGCCGTGGTTGATCGCGTACTCGATCAGCGCCGGCCCGGCCTGGTTGGTGACGCTGACGATCGTGACGAGCGCGAGCGCGATCGCCCCGAGCCGCCAGTGGCGGAAGATGAGCGCCCGCAGCGTCAGGTGCCGGCCGCTGTCGTCGTCGCTGCGATAGGTGAAGCGCGCGGTCGGCGTGCCGTGGTCGGGCTCCTCGGTCAGCAGCTCGTCGACGCCCTTCTGCAGCTCGGACGGGATCCCGGCGAACGGCAGTCCGCCGCCGGGGGCCGCGGCGCTGCGCGATCCGCCGGCCGGGCCGAACATCGGGGCGCCGCCGCCGGGTCCCATGGCGCCGAAGCTCATCGCACGCCCTTCTCGGCATCCTCGGCCTGCGCGAGCACCTCGACGTACAGCGGCACCGTCTCCATCAGCTCCGCGTGGGTGCCGTCGGCGACGATCCGGCCGCGGTCGAGCAGCACGACGCGGTCGGCGAGCCCGATCGTCGAGAGGCGATGGGCGACGATCAGCGTCGTGCGGCCCTCCATCAGCGTCTTGAGGCCCTCGTGGATCTCCTGCTCGACCTGGACGTCGACGGCGCTGGTGGCGTCGTCGAGGATGAGGATCGGCGGATTGACGAGCAGCGTCCGCGCGATCGCCAGGCGCTGGCGCTGGCCGCCGGACAGCGTGTAGCCGCGCTCGCCGACGACGGTATCGTAGCCGCGAGGCAGCGCCTCGATGAACGCCGCGGCGCCGGCGGCGCGGGCCGCCGCGCGCACCTCGTCGAGCGAGGCGTGGGGCTGCCCGTAGGCGATGTTGTCCCGGATCGAGATCGAGAACAGGAACGGCTCGTCGAGCACGACCCCGATCTTGGAGCGCAGGCTGTCGAGCGTCAGCTCCCGCACGTCGTGGCCGTCGACGGTGATCGTGCCGGCGGCGACGTCGTAGAAGCGCGGCAGCAGTCGGCTGACGGTCGTCTTCCCGCTCGCCGTGCGGCCGACCATGGCCACGGTCTCGCCCGGGGGCAGGTGCAGCGTGAAGTCGTCGAGGACCGGTTCCCCGTCGCCGTAGGCGAACCGCACGTGGTCGAAGCGGACGTCGCCGTCGGCCCGCACGAGGTCGATCGCGCCCGGCGCGTCGACGATCGTCGGCTCCTCGTCGAGCACCTCGTAGATCCGCTTGGCCGACGCTGAGGCGCGCTGGCCGAGCATCACGAGCATCCCGAGCAGCTGAAACGGCGCCTGGAGCATCACGATGTAGGCGCTGAAGGCGAGGATCGCGCCGACTCCGAGATGCCCGTGGATGACGAGCAGCCCGCCGACCAGGAGGGTCAGGGCGAGGCCGAGCTGGGGGAGGTTCTGGACGAGCGGCGTGAACCGCGCGCGCAGGTCGGCGTCGCGGATGTAGGCCCATTTGAGCTTGTCGGCCGCCTCGGTCAGGGTCGTCAGCTCGCGCTGCTCGGCCACGAAGGACTTGACCACCCGCACGCCGTTGATGTTCTCGTCGACGATCGTCGCGACCTCGGCCAGGCGGGCCTGGATCAGCCAGGACACCGGGAACATCGTGCGGCGCATCCGCACGCTCAGCACGAACACGAACGGGATCGTCGACATCGCCACGAACGCCAGCGGCACGTCGATCGACAGCATGTAGCCGAAGGCGACGACCGCGATCGCGCACTGCACGAGGATCGAGGGGCCGAAGGTCAGGTACATCTGGACCGAGCGGATGTCGGAGTTGGCGCGGGAGATGAGCTGGCCGGACTGGACGCGGTCATAGAAGCCGAACGACATCCGCGTCAGATGGACGTAGAGCATGTTGCGCAGGTCGAACTCCATCGCGTAGGCGGTCCGCATCAGGAACAACCGGGAGATGTAGGCCGAGATCCCGGCGGCGATCGCCAGGCCGAACACGAGCCACGTGTAGTGCGAGAGCGGCACGGTGTGGCGCTCCAGCGAATTGGTCACCGCCTGGTTGAGCAGATTCGGGATCTGCACCTGGAGCAGAAGGGCGATGAACGACAGGCCGAGCGCGGTGAACAGCGTGCGCTTGTGCGAGAGGACGAGTGGCATCGCCCGTCCGAGCCACGACTTGCCCTGGTCGGGGTCGATCCACGCCTGGGGCGCCCGATAGCGCGACGTGATCCCGCTCGGCACGAACTCGGTGCCGCCCCCGGCGGCGGTCGTGCGCCGGGAGCGCTGCTCGGAGGCGACGCTCACCCCGCGCTCGCCGCCATCCGGCCGGCGTGGCGGGCGCTGCGATACGCGTCCAGCGCGGCGCGCCACGACCCGAGCGCGGCGAACGGATCCTCGGCGCCGGCCTCGGCGTGGTCGGCGATCTCGGCCAGCCGGCGCTCGACTTCGACATCGGCCAGCGCCAGCACCCGCCGTCCCTCGTCGGTCAATCCGAGGCCGATCCGGCGCCGGTCGCTCTCGTCGGGATCACGCCGCACGAGGTGGCGCGTGACGAGACCGTCGATCACCCCGGTGACGCTCGGCCGGCTGACCGCGAGCTTGTCGGCCAGCACCGACGCGGCCTCCCGCCCGTCGCCGAGGATGCCGAGCACGCGATACTGGGGAAGGGTCAGCTCGGCCGCCGCCGCGGCCAGCTCCACCTGGCGCGCCAGCCGCGCCACCACCCGGCCGGGATGCTCGGGTAATTCGGTTGCCATACGGTTAGGGTAGCGAACTACTTTCGGGGGGAGGGCGGGATCCGTCTCTCCGTTGGATCACGGAGGCGCCTCCGGGCAATGACGACTACCGCCGGCGCCGTCCCCGGCGGACAATGTCGGCATGGCCGTCCAGCGACCAGCCCCGCACCGCGTACCCCCGGACATGCGGCCATACCGCTGCATCGCCTGCGAGGCGGTCTGGCGCTACGAGGCCGTCCGCTACGCGGCGTGCTGCCCCGCGTGCGGCGATGGCCTGGTGCGAGACCGGCCGGCCGCGCTCAACGCGCCAGGACCAGGTAGCAGAACCCGAGCACGCCGCGATAGTCGCTGACGTACTCGGCGAGCCGCTCCCGGAGCTGATCGCGCAGCTCGGAGGCCTGCGGGGCGTCGGGATGGGCGAGCAGCCATTCCTCGCGGCCCAGGCGCCAGGCGCCCTCGAACTCGTCCCACTCCCGCAGGTCGGCCGTCGTCAGGTCCAGCACCCGCCAGCCGGCGTCGGTGGCGCAGCCGACGAGCTCGGGGAGCGCGAGGACGCCGTCGCCGAAGATCGCGGTCGCCGCATCGGTCGGCGGCCGGTCCCAGCAGCCGTCGCCGAACAGCAAGCGCCCCCCGGGTGCGACGAGCGCGTCGAGCGCGCGCAGCGCGTCGGGGGTCTCGCCCCAGACGTGCGTCGAGCCGATGCAGATGACCCGGTCGGCGGGCTCGGCCCACGTCTGCGCGGGGGCCTGCACGAACGTCACGCGGTCCGCGACGCCCCGTTCGCGCGCCGATGCCCGGCCGCGCTCCAGCAGCGCCGCGTCGGTGTCGACACCGACGCCGGTGGCGCCCTCTCCGCCGGCGGTGACCGCGCGGATCAAAAGCTCCCCCCAGCCGCACCCCAGATCGAGCACCGACCCGCTGGGCGCCACCGACAGGCGGCGCACGAGGTCGGCGGCATGGGCTTCGGACAGCGGCGCGTTCCAACGCATCCGGGCGTAGCGCGCGCGCTCGAGCTCGTCATCGGCGGACACCGCCGGATTGTCTCAATTGCCCAACCGCGCCGGGGGCCGAGCGCGTATATAGGGCTCACCCTTCCACGACGAACGAGGACGAGCGTGCGCATATCCCTGACGGCCGCCGCGGCGGCGATGACGATCATGCTCGGCACTGCCGGGGTCGCCTCCGCGGCGACCACCCCGCCGCCGATCACCCCGGTTCCGAGCATCAACCTCCAGCAGTACCTGGGCTCCTGGTATCAGATCGCCGCCATCCCGGCGATCTACGAGCTGGTCTGCGCCAAGGACGCCACCGCCAACTACACGCTCGCCGCCGACGGGAACATCAGCGTCGCCAACGACTGCACGCGGCGCAACGGCACCGTCGACCAGGTCACCGGCGAGGCGCAGCCCGACAACCCGCCGGACGACTCGACGCTCAGCGTCTCGTTCATCGACCTGTTCGGCCTGAAGTTCTTCTCCCCGACGCCCAACTACGAGATCATCGGCCTGGACCCCGGCTATGCGTGGGCGGTCGTCGTCTCCCCGGATTACCGCAGCGCGTTCATCCTCTCGCGGACTCCGGCGCTCAGCGCCGCCCAGATCGCGACGACGCAGTCGATCCTGACCGCCAACGGCTTTGACCCGTGCCGCCTGCGGGTGACCGTCCAGGACGGCGGCGCCTCGGCCGCGGTCCCCTACTGCACCGCCACCAGCTGACGCGACGCTCGTCGCGCCGCCGTCGCCATGGGGGATAGTTCTCTCCATGGCGGCGGCGCTCTACGACCCCGGGCAGCACCGGGCGCTCCAGGCCAGGCCGTGGAGCGAGAGCGGGGCCCGCGCGGCGATCGCGGCGCTCGCGGCCGACGCGATCGCCGCCTATCAGGGCTCTGAGCGCCTGTGGCCGAACACCGCCGATGATCTGGAGGGCGAGCCTGACCGTCCCCATCGCAACGTCTACTTCGGCGCGGCCGGCGTCGCCTGGGCGCTGCACCGTCTGGCCGCCGACGGGCTGGCGCCTGAGCTCCCGGCGCTCGCCGAGCTCGCCGACGGCCTCCCCGGCGGCTTTCGCGCCGCGCCCGAGCTCGTCGCGCTGGCGCCGCCCCCGGCGCCGTCGATCCTGTTCGGCGAGAGCGGGATCCTGCTCGCGGCCGAGGCCATCCGCCCGCACGGCGCGCGGCGCGACGCGCTCCACGATTGCGTCCGGCGCAACGCCCGCAATCCCACACTCGAGCTGTGCTGGGGCTCTCCGGGGACGATGATCTCGGCGTACGCGCTGTGGCGGGCCACCGGCGAAGAGCGCTGGGGAGAGGCCTGGCGAGACTCGGCGGACTGGCTGCTGGGCGAGTGGCGCGACACCGTCTGGACGCAGGATCTGTACGGCGAGACGGCCCGCTACACGGGAGCCGGACACGGCTTCGCCGGCAACGCGTTCGCGCTGCTGGGCGGCCTTGACCTGCTCGACGCGGCGCGCGGGGCCGCGCTCGCCGCGCGGATCGCGGCCGTCGTGCGTGAGTTGGCGTTGGTCGACGGCGACGTCGCCCAGTGGCATCCGCTGGTCGGCGCCGCGGACCGGCGGCCGCTGCAGTGGTGTCACGGATCTCCGGGGATGGTCGTCTCGCTGGCCGGCCTCCCGAGCGAGCCCGAGCTCGACCGGCTGCTGCTCGCCGGGGGCGAGCTGACCTGGCGGGCTGGGCCGCTCGTCAAGGGCCCCGGCCTCTGCCACGGGACGGCCGGCAACGCCTACGCCTTCCTGGCGCTGTACGCGCGCTCCGGCGACGAGCGCTGGCTGGCCCGGGCGCGGGCGTTCGCGATGGATGCGCTGGACGACGTCGACCGGCGCCGGGCCGCGCGCGGCCGGGGGCGGTACGCGCTGTTCACCGGCGATCTCGGCGTCGCGCTGCTGCTGCGCGGCTGCCTGCGCGCCGATCCCACGTTCCCGTTCCTGGCCGGCTGGTAGCGCCCGCTCGCCCGCTCGCCGGCCGTCCGCTGGGCGCGCCCGGAAGGGCATCGGCCTTTGTGACCGTATGTGCGTCACAGATGTAGGCATCCTCCTCCGTCTCGGATCCCCACACCGCGCGCCTCGCCGCTTGTCGCTATCCGATAGCACCCCGGCGGCGCCTCGCGGTTAGGGTCACGAGCCGTGCCCGACCTCGACCGCGATCTCGACGGCAAGCGCGCCTGGGTGACGGGCGCGGCGCAGGGCATCGGTCTCGCGATCGCCACCCGCCTGCACGCCGGCGGGGCGCGCGTCGTGCTCACCGACGTCAACGGGGACGGCGCGGCCGCGGCCGCGAGGACGCTCGGCGACGGCGCCTGCGGCGAGCAGGTCGACGTCACCGTGGCCAGCGCGGTGCAGGCGAGCCTCGCCGGCGCCGCCGAGCGTCTGGGCGGGCTTGACATCGTCGTCAACAACGCCGGGATCGAGATCGGCAAGCCGCTCGTCGAGCACGAGACCGACGAGCTGCGGCTGCTGCTCGACGTCAACGTCGTCGGCGTGTTCCACGGCATCAAGCACGCGACGCCGCATCTCGCCCAGACGCACGGCGTGATCATCAACATGTCCAGCGTGGCCGGGCTGGGGGGCGCGCCGCTGCTCGGCGCCTACTGTGCCTCCAAAGCCGCGGTGCTGCGGATGACCGAGGTGGCGGCGATCGAGTTGCGGGCCGCCGGGATCCGCGTCGTCGCGGTCTGCCCGGCGTTCGTCGACACGCCGATGGTCGACCGCCTGATCCCCGGCTTCGAGTCGGTCGCCGGAGCGCCGTTCGAGGTCCTGGCGGCGATGAAGCAGACGCGGCTCGGAACGACCGCCGACGTCGCCGAGGCGGTCGCCTTCCTCGCCTCCGACGAATCGGCGTGGAGCACCGGCGGCGCCCTGGTGATCGACGGCGGCCTGACCGGGAGCCTGTTGTGAACGACGAGTTCGAGGGCAAGGTGGCGGTCGTCACCGGCGCCGGGCGCGGGCTCGGGCTGGCCATCGCCCGGGAGCTGGACGCCCGCGGCGCGACGGTGATCGTCTCCGACATCGACGGCGCGTCGGCGCAGCGCGCGGCGGCCTCTCTCACCCACGCCGCCGCCGCCGTCTGCGACGTGCGTGACGAGGCCCAGGTCACCGCACTGATGCAGGACGCCGCGCAGCGTCACGGCCACCTCGACGTCGTCGTCGCCAACGCCGGGATCGGGCACGTCAAGCCGCTGCTGGAGATGAGCTACGACGAATGGCGCGAGACGCTGTCGGTCAACCTCGACGGCGTCTTCCTGACGCTGCGGGCCGCCGCCACGATCATGGTCGGTCAGGGCTCGGGGTCGATCGTCACCGTCGCCTCGATCACGGCGTTCGCCGGCTCCGCCGGGATCGGCAACTACAGCGCCGCCAAGGCCGCCGTCGTCAACCTGACCAAGACGCTGAACAGCGAGTGCCGCTCGTTCGGGATCCGCGTCAACGCGGTCTGCCCCGGGTTCATCAGGACCCAGCTCGTGCTCGACGCCGAGGCCGGGTTCGATGCGCTGCTCCCCGGCGACCTGACGCTCGAGCAGGTGATCGCCGCCAAGCAGAGCCGCTGGGGCGAGCCCGAGGACGTGGCGGCGGCCGTCTGCTTCCTCGCCGGCGACCGGGCTCCCTGGATCAGCGGCAGCGCCTACACGCTGGACGGCGGCTTCCGCGCCTCACTGCTGTAGCGGTCATCTCGCCGGCCGGCGTGAAGGGAAACCCATGCTCGGCTGCCTGCCCAGCTTCGGCCTAACGGCGCCGCCGACGATCACCGGCCACGTCGGGCTCTGAAGCGCCCCCGAGCGCGAGCATCAGCCGCAGCGCCACCTGCAGCTCGGTGCGGCGGTCGAGCGTGACCCCGCCGGGCAGCAGCTCCTCGGCCCGACGGACGCGATTGCGCACCGTGTTCTCGTGCACGCCGAGCAGCGCCGCGGCGGACACGTGCGAGCCGGTCGAGAGCCAGACGAGCAGGGCCTCGCGCACGAGGCCGAGGCGCGGATCCGGGCCCGCGAGCTCGCCGAGCTCCTCGCGCAGGAAGCGCTGCGCGCGCTCGGGATCGGCGAGCAGCAGCGCGTCGAGCCGGACCTCGCGATAGGAGACGACCCCGGCGGCGCGCACGCCGATCGCGCGCTGGACGCCGAGCGCCATCACCACCTCCTCATGGGCGCGGCGCAGGCCGGCGACCCCCGCCCACGGCTCGCTGACGGCGGCGCGGCCGCCGCCGCTCTCCAGCGCGACCCGCAGGGCGATCAGGTGGCTGCGGCGATACCCGTCGCGCCGCGCGAACCACGCCGTGAACCGCCGCGCCCCGTCCTGGCGGACGAGCACGTCGCCGGCGCCGCACGCCGCGCGGCAGCCGGCGACGAGCCGGTCGGCCTCGGCGCGGTCCTGCGCCTCGAGCGAGACCGCGACGTGCGTGGCCCCCGGCGGATAGGCCAGTCCGCGCTCGAGCTCGGCCACGGCGGTTTCGTCGGCGGCGCCGGCGAGGATCGTGTCCAGGACCGAGCGCCGCAGATGCTCGCGGGTGCGGACCATGTCGGCGTGCGTCCGCTCGTAGCGGGCGACGACCGCGGAGAGCATCTGATCGACGTAGCGGAAGAGGAGCATCGTCGGCTCGCGGACGAGCGCGTCGAGCGCCACGCCGTGCTCGTCGGCCTCGGCCTGGCAGCGATCGAACCACAGCCGCCAGAAGTCGGCGGCGCCGACCACATAGCAGCGCTCGAGCGTGGCGATCGGGATCCCGAGCGTGGCGGTCAGGTCGGCGAAGGCCAGCGCGTCGCCGCCGGGCGCGGCGCTGAGCTCGACGCGCCCCGCGAACAGGTCCAGGATCGTGGCGATGTTGTCCCGCACGCTGCGTTGCAGGGCGGCGACGAAGTCGGGGTCGGCGGCGCGCTCGGCGTAGCAGGCGCGCAGGACGGTGGCCGAAACCTCGCCGGCCATCGCCCCGGTATCGGCCCGGGCGCCGAGCGCGCGGGCGGCCGGCCGCAGTGCCGCGCCCGGACCCCTCGGCGCGTCGGGGGCGGCGGCGTCGCCCCGGGCGGCGATCGCTATGGCCGACCGGCCCACTGCCCGTAGCGAGCCCGCAGGGGCCCTGTGCTGATCTTGCTCCTGAGCAGGTCCGGCGAGGTTCACAAGGCTCTCTCTCCCTCCGTACGGCGCCGCCGCGGTCAGGCCGGCGGCCGGGTCAACCCTACTCCCACGGCGGGCCGCCGGACGCCGATCGCGCTGGTCAGAGTGCGGGCGCCGGCCCGCGCGGCGACCGTCCGCGCCGGCTCGACGAGCGTCTGCTGCAGGCGCCGCGCCGCGTCGAGGTGATCGCCGGTCCAGACCATCCGCGCCGCGGTGACGCTCGCCCGGCCGTCGTCGCCGCGCAGGTCGCGGCTGACCGCCGCGATCAGGCGTGCGTCGGCCTCGAGGTCAGGCCCGACCGGGTCGGGAACCCCGCTGCGACGGATCAGGCTGGCGCCGAAGCTCGTGTACCAGCCGGTGATGCGCTCGCTCGTCGCCGACAGCTCGCGCCGCGCGGCGGCGCGGTCACCGCCCGTCTCGTCGTCGTCGCGCCGCCACAGGTCGAGCACGGCGTCGGCGGCCAGCCGCAGTCCGGCGACGCCGGTGACCAGCCCGGTGACATCGGCCAGCGGAACCGGCTTGGCGCCGCGTTCGGCGAGATAGCCGCGAAAGGCGTCGTCCAATCGGCGCGCCGACGCCGCCGAGCGCGACGCGTCGGCGACCGGAGCGGGACGCGAGGGAATGCCGTGATCGCAGCGGCTCAGGCCGAAGGCGACCGCGCTGTCGAGATAACGCGCGCCGTCGTCGTACGCCGCGGCCAGCGCCCGCCCGAGCGCCGCGCCGGCGCCGCGCGGCCAGAACAGCACGCCGACGAGCAGGCTGACGGCGCCACCGAGCGCGATGTCCTCGACCCGCACGAGCCCGATCTGCCAGCCGACCGGGGCGAGGATGTTGAACAGGATGAGCAGCGTGAGCGTGAACGCGGCCTGTCCGGCGGCGAACGAGATCGCCGCCGGGGCGAGGCCGGCCAGGAACACCGCCGCCGGCAGCAGGATCCACAGCAGCGTCGTGTTCGTGCCCAGCAGGGCGACGAGGATGCCGCCGATGATGAACCCGGCGACCGTGCCGAGCAGGCCGCGGAGCGCGTTCTGCCCGGTGCTCAGAGCGTTGGAGCGCAGGACCGAGAGGGTCCCGAGCACCACCCAGAACGAGTGCTGCACCCCGGTCTCCTTGGAGACGAGCACCGCGAGCGCGAGGGCGATCGCGCCCCGGACGCTGTTGTGCAGCCACACGGAGTGACGCTCGATATGCGCACCGGCGCGTTCCTGCGCCGACGCGAACGCGCTCTCGGCCCCGTCCGGCCGGCGGCCGAGCAGGCGCTCCCACCAGCCGCGGCGATCGGCGGCCGCGGCGAGCGCGATGTTCGCCGCTATCTGCGACACCGCGAAGCTCAGCTCCTGAGCGCGGAAGCTCGGATCCAGCGACGAGATGAAATGACCGATCCGATCGTCGGGGCCGGCGGCCTCGCCGGCATCGCCGACGGCCGGGAGCATGAGCGCATCGTCGTGCTCCAGCCGCTCCAGGGCATGTTCGAGCTCGGCCAGCGAGGCCTCCAGCGCCCCCGAGGCGCGCAGCGGGTCGTCAAGCAGATCGGCCCCGCGCTGCAGCACGACCGCCGCGGCCGACCGCACCGCGCACGCCCGCGGCGAGGCCCGCGGATCCGCGCCGGGATCGCCGGCGAAGACGATCGTCTGCAGCCAGCCCAGCTCGTCGACGAGGCGCACGACCATGCGGGTGGCGGTGCCGAGCCCGGTGGGCCGGTACGGCGTGGCGAAGAACGCCTGACGCAGCGTGGCCGCGGCGGCGGTCGCCCGCTCCCGCGCCGCGTCGCGGTCGACGAGCGCGGGTCCGAGCGGTCCCCGCACGATGCATTCGACATCGGCATGCAGCCGGGCCGCCATCGCCCGGCAGGCGGCGCTCGCCGGGCCGCGCAGCGGATCGCGCTCCGGCGCGGGCCACAGCAGCACCAGCGCGAGCAGCGCCGCGCCCGAGGCCATTCCCCAGCCCTCCAATCGGGCGGGGATCGCCGCGACCGGTGCGCTCAGCGAGGCCGACAGGATGAACGCCAGCAGCAGCGAGGTCGTCGCCGCCGCCAGGACCGAGCTGACGATCCCCGCAAACAGCACGGCGAAGGCGACGACCGCCATCGCCGCTGCCGCCAGCGCGATCGACCGAGAGGCCAGGGTGCCGACGACGACGAACGCGCCGCCGGTGACTGCGAGCGCGGTCTGGGCCTGCAGTCGATTGCGCATCGGCCCCCGGAAGTCGACGAGCAGCACCATCGCGAACGAGCCGAAGGCGGCGAACGTCGCCAGCGCCGGATTGCCGATCAGCTTGTCGCCGACCGCGAACAGCCCGGGCATGATCAGCGCGGCTCGCGCCGCCCGGCGCGTGGCCGCCAGGTCCCGGTCCCGTGACCGCAGCCACGTCAGGGCCTGCTGCGCGCGGCTCGGGGTGGCGCCCGGTGTCGTCACCGCCCGGTCAGGCGCCGGCCGCTGCCGCGCTCCGCATCGCGCTGCGCCGAGCGCGGAAGGACAGGATCGCGGCGAGCGAGAGCGCGGAGCCGATCGAGAACGCCGAGCCGGCCGACATGATCGAAAATGCCGAGCCCGCCGATCCGACCGAGCCGATCGAGAGGACCGAGCCGACCGAGCCGATCGACAGCACCGAGCCGTAGGAGCCGATCGACAGCAGCGAGTCCCGCGACCACAGTGACCACGTCGAACCGTCGGAGATCGCCGTCACGCCGTCACTCCCCGCCGCGGTCGGCGCCGCGCCGCGGGGGCCCGGATCAACGCCGCGCTCCGGCGCGGGGGGCCGAGCGCCGCCGGAGCGTCATCCGCCACTCGGCCAGGCGCAGGATGATCAGCAGCAGCGCGGCCAGCGCCCAGCACGCGCCGGCGAACACGAACCCGGCCGGCCGCTGCACGTACAGCGCGCACAATGCTCCGACGGCCAGCAGCAGGCCGACATCGCCGACGAGCAGAGTCCGCAGCACGATCCGCGACGCCGGGCGCATCGATGTCATCCAGCCGGCGACCGCGATGCGCTCGTCGGTGCGGGCCCCATCCTGCTCCACGCCGTACATCGTTCGCCAATCGGACACGGAAGTCAAGCCCGGCGCCGCGGGCCTCGCCGAGCCCGAGCTCGGCCCGGGACGCCGCTGGGAGGGCGTGGTCAGTGGTTCCGGACGCGCATATCAGCCCAGCACGATGGTGGCGCGCACCCGGGCCGTGCCGTCGGTCACCGTCACGGTCAGGCGCCCACCGGCGTGCAGGCTCCGGGCGTGCGCGCGGCTCGGTCGCAGGACGAGCCGCAGTTTCCCGCTCGCGCCGGCGTGCGCGCCGGCGTGGGCGAGGACGTGCCGTCCGGAGGCGAGCGTCCCCGTCACCGTGCCGGCCGGGGCATGGGAGATGACGACGGTGACGCCGGCGCGGACCCGTCGGAGGCTGAGCCGACCCGGCACCGCGACCGCCAGCGAGCTCCCGCCCGATTGGGGCGTGCCCGACCCCCCTCCTGTGCCTCCGGAGCCGCCGCCGGTCCCGCCGCTGCCGGTCCCGCCCCCGCCGCCGCTCGACGTCGGCGCGGTGGCGAACAGGGGGAGCGTGGTGACGATCTGGTCGGGATCGCCGCCGTCGGCGATCGCCAGCGCCACCTGGATCGCGTCGCCGGCTCCGGACGCCGGGCACGGCGCGGGAAGGGTGTCGTCGCTCAGCTCGTCGTACTCGGCCTGATCGAGATCATCCCCGCTCAGCAGCGTCGGATCGATCGTGTCGAGCTGCGGGCAGCTGGCGGCGACCCCGTTTAACTGGCGGGTCGTCTGGACCGGGACGAACACCCCGATGTCGCCCTGGCTGTTGGTGTACTCCCAGAGGTAGCCCCCCGGATTGCCCACGGTGTTCGGCCCCGGATCGGTGGGTGCGGCGATGACCCCGCCGGAATCCGGACCCGCCGACAGCGTCACCGGGGTCGTCTGACGCGTCTCCCCGCCTCCCTGTGGATACAACACCCAGTACGGTGGATAGTTCGGGTTGTCGGTGACGATCGAGACCCCGGGCGGCGCGACGAACTCCGGAAGCGCGCTCCCACCGCCATCGCCATCCGTGCCGCCACCATTGGGATACACCCCGCCGATGAGCACGCCGACGTAGAACGGCGCATTCCCGTCCGCGGGGACTCCGCTGGAGTGGAGCACCTCGATCGCCGACGCTCCCGAGAAGGGCGGCCAGAAGTAGCCGGTGAAGGCCGCCAGGGGGTTGAGGCCGTGCGTGTAGATGAGCGGCGCGCTGAACTCGTAGTCCGCCGCCGCCGGAGCGGCCGCGACGCCAGCCGCCGCGAGCGTCATGAGCGCTGCGATCAGAACGGCCGCGAATGTCCGCGTTGCCGGCCCTACCGCAGGCAACTCGCATCCGATCCCATTGGCAGAACCTACCGAAAACTGCGGTCGGGACGCGTCATCGCGCCGAGCCCCACACCTCCTGCGCGGTCTGCACGACGAGCTCGAGCTTGGCTCGCTCCTGCTCGATCGACAGCGCGTTGCCGTCGACCGTCGAGGAGAAGCCGCATTGCGGCGACAGGCACAAGCGGTCGATGTCGAGAAAGCGCGAGGCCTCCTCGATCCGGCGCTTGAGCTCGTCCTTGGTCTCGAGCTCCGGGCGCTTGCTGGTCACCAGTCCGAGGACGACCAGCTTGCCGTCGGCGACGAAGCGCAGCGGCGAGAAGTCGCCCGAGCGCTCGTCGTCCCATTCCATGAAGAAGCCGTCGACATCGAGGCCGCCGAGCAGCGGCTCGGCCACGAACTCATAGCCGCCCTCGGCGACCCACGAGGAGCGGAAGTTGCCGCGGCACATGTGGACCGTGACGGTCATCCCCTCCGGCCGCCCGGCCAGGGCGCGGTTGATGGTGTCGATGTAGGTGAGATGCAGGCGCTCGGCGTCCTCGCCGCGCGAGGCGATCCCGGTGCGCTGCGACGGGTCGGCGAGATAGCCGAACGTCGTGTCGTCGAGCTGCACATACGTGCAGCCGAGCTCGCCCAGCCGTCGCAGCTGCTCGGCGTAGGCGTCGCCGAGGTCCTGCCAGAACTCGTCCATCGCGGGATAGACGTCGAGCCCGATCGCCGCCCGGCCGCCGCGATAGTGCAGCATGCTCGGCGACGGGATCGTCAGCTTGGGCGTGCCGTCGGTCACCGTGTCACGCAGGAAGGTGAAGGCGTCGCCGAAGATCGTCTCGTCGATCCCGAGCTTGTCGGTGACGACCGCCTTGTCCGGCGTGAAGCGAAAGGTCTCGGTCTTATTGCGAAAGACGCTCGTCAGCTGGTCGGTGACCCGGCTGACCCCCTTGAGCTGATACAGGAAGTCCATGTGCCACGAGCCGCGGCGAAACTCGCCGTCGGTCACCGCGTGCAGGCCGACCTCCTGCTGGAGGGCCACCGCGTCACGGATCGACTGATCCTCAACCGCCCGCAGGTCGTCCGCCGGCAGCCGGCCGTCGGCGAATGCGGCCCGCGCCGCCAGCAGCTCCGGAGGTCGCAGCAGGCTGCCGACGTGATCGGCGCGGAACGGCGGTGTCGTGCGGGGGCTGGTGTGCGACGCGGACATTAAGACGCTCCTACCCCGGATCCTACGGACCTATCCGGTCCGGGCGTGCGGTCGCGCCAAAGCGAATACGGTGTCGCGATGACGTCATCGCATCCGCCCGCCGTCGCGTTCGTCGGCCTTGGCAACATGGGCCGCCCGATGGCCGGCCACCTCGCCGCCGCCGGTCACCCCGTCCTGGCGATCGACGCCGACGCCGGGCGCCAGGCACAGGTCGCCGCCGAGATCGGCGCCACCGCGTACTCCGATCCCACGCAACTGGCCGGCGTGCGGGCGGTCGTGCTGATGTTGCCGACCAGCGCCGTGGTCCGTGACGTCCTGCTCGGCGCCGGCGATCTGGCCGCCGGGCTGGCGCCCGGCACGGTCGTCGTCGACATGAGCTCGTCCGATCCCCAGGACACCCGGGAGCTCGCCGTCGCGCTGCGCGCCCGCGGCCTGCCGGTCGTCGACGCGCCGGTCTCGGGCGGCGTGGCCCGCGCGGTCGAGGGCACGCTGACGATCATGCTCGGCGCCGATGACGAGGCGGCCGCGTCGCTGGCCGAGATCGTCGTGCGCCCGCTGAGCCGCGACGTCGTGCGCACCGGCGGCGTCGGGACCGGCCACGCGATGAAGGCGCTGAACAACTTCATCGCCGGCACCTGTTTCGTGGCGACCTCGGAGGCGGTCATCGCCGGCGCGCGCTGGGGGCTGGCGCCCGAGGTGATGGTGCAGGTCATCAACACCTCCACCGGCCGCAGCTTCGTCTCAGAGACGGTCATGCCGACCGTCGTCTCGGAGCGGTTCCAGACAGGCTTCGCGCTCGGGCTGCTGGCCAAGGACGTGGGGATCGCCGAGTCGCTGCTCGCGCACGTCGACCTGCCGTCGGCGGTGTGCGACGCGGTGCGGGCTCGCCTGACCGCCGCCGAATCCGAGCTCGGGGCCGGGGCCGACCACTCCCGGGCGTTCACGCACTGGCAGACGAAGGGCGACTCCGCGCGCTGACCGTGACCGCCGTCGCCGCCGATCGGGACCGCCGTCGCGGCCCCGATCGGTGCCGTGGTCAGTCGTTGCTGTCGTACTTGAACGAGATCCCGAGGCGGACGCGATAGTTGACGATCTCGCCGTTCTCGATCGTCACATCCTGACGGATGACCTCGGCGACGCGCAGGTCACGGACCGTCTTGCCGGCGGTCGACACCGCCGCCCGCGCGGCCGCCTCCCAGGACTCGCTGCTGACGCCGATCACTTCGGTGACGCGGTACACGCTGTCGGACACGGCTGCCTCCCTCACTGCTGGTCTTATGGCAGCCCGGTGGCTGCCGCTCGGCGAGCCTATCCGCCGGGCGGCCGGCGAGCAACCCATCTCGGAGTGCGACCTGCGGCGTACGCGGGCGCGACGGAAACCGTCGCCCTCCCCGCGAGCCTCCAGACGGTTCGATCCCGGCATCCGCGACCCTTCCGGCTGTGGGGCGTACCGACGCGGACTCGTAGACATCCGATCGGACCTGCGGGTTGGCTCGGATCTCGGCGGGGTGGGTCGCGGTACTCTTCAGACATCAGGGCTGTCGCGCCGGCCGGGCCGGGTCGGCGGTGGTAAATCGGTTGAGTGTGGAGACGTGTTGTGGCGTCCGACAATCGGTTGGGCGAGGAGCGAACGACGGCTGCCGGCATCGCCGAGCAGCGGGCGGTCGCGGCCGCCGACCAGGCAGCGGCCGCCGAGGACCAACGGGCGGCCACCCTCGATCAGGCGCTGTGCAACGACGAGCAGGAGGCTGCCGACCGCGAGCAGCGCGCGGCCGATCTCGACCAGCGGGCGGCCGATCGTGATCAGGCCGAGATCGCGCGATTCGCGCTTCGCGAGCCCGAGAACGCCGTCTGGCAGGAGAGCCGCCGGGTCCGCTCGCACACCGCCACCGAGCGTGACATCGCCGCCGAGACGCGCCGCCGTTCCGCCGCGGCGCGCCAAGCCGTCGCCGCGGAGCGCGACGCCCGCGCCGACGCCCGAGACGCGAACGCCGGTCGGCGAGACGCGCTCGCGGCGGCGCTGGACGCCGGCCCGGAGTCGCCCGGCGCATCCACCGGGGTCAGGCGCCGCCGGTCATCCGGCAGCGATCAGCAGGCGCGGAGCGACCGCGCGCACGCCGCCGGCGGCAGCGAGCATGCCGCCGACCTGCGGCGAGCCGCCGCGCTCGACCGCGCCCAGGCCGGCCGCGAGCGCGCGGCGGCCGCCGAGGTTCGCCGCGCCGCCCAGGCCGAGATCGAGGGGCGCGACCATCTCACCGGCGCCCTGCGCCGGCGCCTCGGGGTGGCGATGCTGCAACGCGAGCTCGACCGCACCGAGCGCACTCGTGAGGCGCTGACCGTCGCCTTCGTCGACGTCGACGGGCTGCAGCGCGTCAACGAAGCGCACGGCCCCGCCGCGGGGGACGCGCTCCTGCGCCGGGTCGCCGAGGCCGTCACCCGGGTCCTGCGGCCCTATGACAGCGTGATGCGCTACGGCGCCGACGAGTTCGTCTGCGTGCTCAGCGGCCAGAACCTCCCCGGCCTGGAGGCGCGCTTCGCGCAGGTCGCCGCCGACATCCGCGCGCAGCCGCCCGGCGCGGCGATCAGCGTCGGCCTCGCCCAGGCCGGGCCTGACGAGTCCCCGGACCGGCTCATCGCCCGAGCCGCGCAGGCGATGGTCGCCTCCCGCGAGCGCCGCCCGCGCGGAGGCCGCGCGGGCGTTCGGACCGTCTGAGCCGCCGTCCCGAGCTCGGTCCGGCCGGCCTAACCGGCCGTCACGAGCGCAGGCGTGAACGCTGGCTGCTCGGACATCGGCCGGACGTCGACCGCCACCACCTTGTACTCCGGGCAGGACGTGTTGACGTCGGCGGACTGGCCGACGAGCAGGTTGGTCCGCGCCTCGGGGAAGTGGAACGAGGTGAACACGTGCCCGGGCTCGATCCGCTCGGTCACGGTGGCGTGCAGCTCGGTCTGGCCGACGCGGCTGCGGATCGAGACCCTGTCGCCGTCGGTGATCCACAGCCGGGCGGCGTCGACCGGGTGGATCTCCAGCCAGTCGCGGTCGACGAGCTCGGCGTTGAACGTCCGGCGGGTCATCGTGCCGGAGTTGTAGTGCTGGAGCACGCGGCCGGTGACGAGCACGAGCGGGAACTCGTCATCCGGCGCGTCGCCGGGCGCCTTGTAGGGCAGTGCGGCGAACGCGCCCCGGCCTCCGGGCCGATCGAAGTACTGGTCGTAGAGGATCGGTGAATCGCTGCCGTCGGCGCGCACCGGCCATTGCAGGCCCCGGCGTCCGAGTCGCTCCCGGCTGACGCCGGCGTACTGCGGGGTCAGGCGGGCGATCTCGTCGAGCGCATCCCACGGCGTCTCCCAGCCCGTCTCATGGCCGAGCATCCGGGAGAGCGTCGTGATGATGTCGAAGTCGGTGCGGGCGCCGCCGGGCGGGTCGATCGCCGCCTCCACGAGCTGGAAGCGCCGCTCGGCGTTCGTGAACGTCCCGCACTTCTCCAGGAAGGCCGAGGCGGGGAGGACGACGTCGGCGAACTTCGTCGTCTCGTTCTCGAAGATCTCCTGGCAGACCATGAACTCGAGGTTCTCCAGCGCCGCGGTGACGTGCGCGGTGTCAGGATCGGTCTGGGCGACATCCTCGCCGAAGATGTACATCGCCTTCAGATCGCCGGCGATGGCGGCGTCGAACATCTGCGGGATCGTGTACCCCTTCTCCCGGGACAGCGGAACGCCCCACGCCTCCTCGAACAGCGTCGCGACGCTCTCGTCGGCGACCGACCGATACGCGGTGTAGGTGTCGGGCAGCGCGCCCATGTCGGAGGAGCCCTGGACGTTGTTCTGGCCGCGCAGCGGCAGCAGCGCCGAGCCGGACTTGCCGACCTTGCCGGTCATCAGCGCCAGGTTGCAGAGCAGCTGCACGACCTCCGAGCCGTACTTGTGCTCGGTCACGCCCAGCCCCCACAGCAGCGACCCGGTCGCGGCCTCGCCGTAGATGTGGGCGGCCTGCTCGAGGTCCTCGGCCGCAATGCCGGTGATCTCCTCCACGGCAGCCGGGTCATAGGCGTCGAGCAGCTCCTCCAGCGCCTCATAGCCCTCGGTCCGCGCGGCGATGAACGCCGCGTCGGTCAGGCCGTCACGACGCACGACGTGGCAGAGCCCGAGGACGACCGCGGCGTTCGTGCCCGGACGGGGCGACAGATGCAGCACGCCGTAGTCGGCGAGCTCGATCCGCCGCGGGTCGATCGTGATCAGCTTGCAGCCTCGCAGCGCCGCCTGCTTGAGGCGCGCGCCGACGACCGGGTGGCCCTGCGTCGGGTTGACGCCGAGCAGCAGCGCCACGTCGGCGTGATCGATGTCGGTGAACGAGCCGGTGGCGCCCGACAGCCCGAACGACCTGCGCAGCGCGAACGACGTCGGGGAGTGGCACACCCGGCTGCAGTTGTCGAGGTTGTTGGTGCCGATCGCCGCGCGCATCATGCGAGACAGCGCGTAGCAGTCCTCGTTGGTCGCGCGCGAGGAGGCCAGGCCGGCGATCGCATCCGGTCCGTGCTCGGTCTTGATGCGTGTCAGCTCGCTGACGATCCGGCGCAGCGCCTCGTCCCAGCTGGCGACCCGCAGCTCGCCGCCCTCGCGGATCAGCGGCGAGGTGAGACGGTCGCGTGAGCGGGTGAACTGGTGGGCGAAGCGGCCCTTCAGGCAGGTGTGACCCTCGTTGGCGGGGCCGTCGAGCGCCGCCGAGATCGAGGCGATCCGTCCCTGGCGGGCGTGAGCCTCCAGGCGGCAGCCGACGCCGCAGTAGCCGCACGTCGTGGTGACGGACTGGTCAAACCGCTCATCGCTCATCGCTCAGTGTCTCCTCGGGTCGTGCCGTTCTTGCGCTCGTGACGCGGCGGGCGGCCGTTGCCCTCTGCTCGGGGTGGCCGCACGAAGCCGTCCAGCAGCGTGATCTCGACGATAGCGTCGGTCGGGCAGGTATCGGCGCATGCTCCGCACGATACGCACGTCGAGTCCTCGAATCCACCGTTGAGGCCGGCGGCGATATTGGCCTCGAACCCCCGCCCGGTGGCGGTCAGCGCGAATGCGCCCTGCACCTCATCGCAGGCCCGCACGCAGCGCCCGCATGAGATGCAGAGCTCATGCTGGAAGGCGAGGTAGGGATGCCGGGTGTCGTGGTCGGCGTGATGGGTGGCCCCGGTCCAGCGCGGCTCCGACACCTCCAGCCGAGCGGCGACCTGGGCCAGCTCGGTGTGCGCGGCGGGCGCCACCGGGAGCTCTGAGAGCACCAGCTCCACGACCCCGGACGCCACCCGGCGCGCGCGCTCGTCGTGGGTGTCGATCGCCATCCCCTCCCGGCAGGGGGTCGTGCACGCCGGCACCGGCTTCGGCGCGCCCTCCACCGCGACCAGGCATACCCGGCACGCTCCGAACGGCCGCTGGCGCTCGTCGAAGCACAGAGTCGGCACCCATGCCCCGGCCGCCCGGGTGGCATCGAGGAGCGTCGCGCCCGCCGGCACCTCGATCGTCTCCCCGTCGACGCTGACCTGGGTCATGCCAGTCCGAGCTCGTCGGGGAAATGCTCGAGCAGGCTGCGGATCGGCGCGGGCATGCTCCCGCCGTGCGCGCACAGGCTCCCGAGCTCCAGCGTCTCCAGCAGCGCCTCCAGCCGCTCGCGATCGACCGGCTGGTCGCCGTCGAACATCTCGACCGCGCGCCGCAGCCCGATCCGGCAGGGGAAGCACTTGCCGCAGCTCTCGTCGGCGCCGAACTTCAGCAGATGACGGGCGACCTCGCGCATCTCGGTGTGATCGTCGAACGCCAGGATGCTGCCGTGCCCGACCATGCATCCTTCGGCGGCGAGCGCGTCGAACTCGAACGGCGTGTCAAGCCGGCTGGCCGGCAGGATCCCGGCGAGCGGTCCGCCGATCTGCAGCGCCTTGATCGACCGCCCGTCGCGCAGTCCGCCGGCGACGTCCTCGCAGAGCTCGCGCACCGTCATCCCGAACGGCACCTCGTACACCGTCGGACGGGCGAAGCGCTCGTTGAAGCAGACGAGCTTGGAGCCGGTGATCGCGCTGCCGGGGCTGAGCGCGTGATACGCCTCCGGGCCGTTGGCCGCGACGAACGGGATGTTCGCCAGCGTCTCTGAGTTGTTGACCACCGTCGGACAGCCGAACACGCCACGCTCGGCCGGGAACGGCGGGCGGGCCGAGACCGTTCCGCGCAGGCCCTGCAGGCACGCGAGCAGCGCCGTCTCCTCGCCGACGACGTACGAGCCCGCGCCCTCGACGATCGTGACGTCGAAATCGAAGCCCGACCCGAGGATGTTCTCGCCGAGCAGGCCGTCGGCGCGTGCCCGCGCCGCCGCTGCCTCCAGCGCCGGCTTGGACAGCGGATACTCCGAACGCGTCAGCACGAAGCCGTGGCCGGCGCCGACCGCGAATCCGGCCAGCGCGAGCCCCTCGAGCACGAGCGCCGGATTGCGCTCCATCAGATACTTGTCGATGTAGGAGCCGGGGTCGCCCTCGTCGCCGTTGGCGACGATGAACTTGTCCTCGCCCTGAGCGCCCCGGGTGAACCGCCACTTCGTCCCCGCCGGGAAGCCCGCGCCGCCGCGGCCGCGGACCTCGGCCTGCTCGACGAGCGCCAGCAGGGAGTCCGGGTCGAGCTCGCTCAGCGCGCGCGTCAGTCCTGACCAGTCGCCCGGGCGCAACAGCACCGGCTCGGGCAGCAGGCTCACCCAGTCGGGCTCGACCGCCGCCGTCGTCGCCCCGGCCAGGACGCGCTCCACGACTCCGAGGCCGGCATCGACGACATCCCCGTCGCGGATCGCCGGCGACGAATGGCAGAAGCCGAGGCAGACCGTCTCGGCGAGCGACACCGCTCCGTCGGCGCTGCATTCACGCAGGTCCAGCCCGAGGCCGGCCCGCACCGCGTCGACATGGGACTCTCCGCTGGCCGCGAAGCACGCCGTCCCGGTGCAGACCCGGACGTGGCGCCGGCCGCGGGGGAGCAGGAGATCGTCATAGAAGGTGGCAACGCCGTACACCGTCGCCTCCGGAAGCCCGGACAGCGCGGCCGCGCGGCGGCAATCGTCGTCGGTCAGCTCGCCATGGTCGGCGACGGCGGCCTTGAGCACGGCCAGGGCGCTGGGGGCCTGGACGGCGTGATGACGGCGGATCAGCTCGACGAGATTCTGCGACAACGGCCCTCTCCTTAGACCAATTCGTTCAGTCTGACAGACGGTTGTTCTCGATGCCGGGTCGTGGTCGCGATCATGGCGCGTGCCGAAGATCCGGGCGCTGCCGGTCAGGCCCGCAGATCACGCCGCTCGATCGCCACAGCGGCGACGACGGTCAGCAGCGCGGCCGCGCCGAGCAGGACCGCGACGCCGGCGGGGTCGACGCCCTCGGCGAGCGGGTCGTGTCCCGCGTAGTAGTAGTAGAAGGAGAGGTACTTCAGCCAGGTCAGCGCGCTGACCAGCGGCGCGAAGCCCTCGATCAGCCAGCCGGCGATCGCCACCCCGGCGGCGATCCCGGCGGCGAGCGAGCGTCGACCCGTGAGGGCGGCCAGGGCGAGCGCCAGCGCGCCCGTGGCACACCCGAAGCACGCCTGCTCGACGGCGAGCGCGGTGATGTGGCCGAGGGTGATGCCACCGCCGCCGATGGCCACCCCGGCGATCATCCCGGCCCACGTCCCGGCCGCGATGATCACGACGACTGCGGCGATCGCGGCGGCCTTGGCGACGACGAGCCGCGAGCGCGTGATCGGATGGGCGAGCACGAGCGCGAGGACGCGGTCCTCCTCTTCTCCGGCGAGGGTGGCGGCGGCGCCGGTGATGGCGAGCGCGCCGATCACCAGCGGGCCGTAGATCGATCCGATCTCGCTGCGAAACCAGCCGGTGATCGTGCCGTAGTCGGCGCCGCCGAGCAGTTGGGCGACCCCCTTGGGGATGTCGAGCCTGCCGATCGAGTGCCCGATCGCCGGGAACAGGGCCCCGACCGCGAGCTGCACCACGATCAGGCCGGCCGCGGCCGAGACCGCGGCCGCCAGCCGCAGCCGCAGCGCGATCCTCAGGGCCGGCCCGCTCACGCCGGCGGCTCGGCGCGGTAGTAGCGCAGGAAGATGTCTTCCAGATCCTCCTCGCGCGGGCGGATCGCCCGCACGGGATGGGCCGCCGCGGCCTTGACGACCGCATCGGCCGACCCCTCGAAGGCGACCGTCAGCGTCCGGCCCTCGCCGCGGACGTCGGTGACACCGGGCAGGCCCCGAAACGCGTCCGCGGGGGCGGGCTCGTCGAACTCGATCTCCAGGCGCTGGACCGCGATCGTGCGCAGGTTCTCCAGCGAGTCGACGACGACCAGCCTCCCTTCGCGCAGGATCGCCAGGCGGTGGGTGACCCGCTCCACCTCCGACAGGGTGTGGGAGGAGAGCAGCACAGTGCGCCCCTCGGCGCTGACCTCGCTCAACAGCGCGTGGAAGCTCTGCTGCACGAGCGGGTCCAGACCGGCGATCGGCTCGTCCAGGATGAGCAGCTCGGGCGCGTGCATGAACGCCTGGATCAGTCCGAGCTTCTGCCGGTTGCCGGTCGACAGCTCGCGCACCGGCCGGTCGAGCTCGGCCGAGAAGCGCTCGGCGAGCGAGTCCCGGAGCTTCGGATCGACCCCGCCCCGCAGCCGGGCGAGATAGTCGAGCATGACCCGCCCGCTCAGCCGTGGATAGAGCGCCAGATCCCCGGGCAGGAACCCGAGGCGCCGGCGGATCGCCAGGCTCTCGGAGTGCGCGTCGAGGCCGAGGACGCGAGCCGAGCCGGCGGTCGGTCTGATCAGGTCCAGCAGCAGCCGCATGGTCGTCGACTTGCCGGCGCCGTTGGGCCCCAGGAAGCCGAACACCTCGCCCGGTTGCACCTCCAGATCGAGCCCGAACAGCCCGCGGCCGGAGCCGTAGTCCTTCGTCAGGCCGTGCGTCGCGATGGCCGGTGGCGGGCTCATCGCTCCGATCATGACGCCGCGGGAGGCCGAGCGCTGACGTGGACCCTACGGACGATCGACAGCGGTCTCAGCGCGGCTTCTCCGGAAAACGCGGCGTGACTTGACGGCGGCGGAGGCACGCCATAGCGTGCGCGGCGCCCCATGCGACCGCGGACCTGAGAGGTGATGGCGACGTGCGGCTGGAGGTCCACGACGACGAGCGCGAGGTTCTGCTCGGCGAGCTCGGCGCCCTGATGGAGACCGTCGGCGCGCTGTATCGCCAGGTCGGCCGGCAGTGGGATCCCGCCGACGCCTCGGCGCTGACGCCCGACGTCGCGCTCGTGGTGCGCGCCCACCGTCAGCTCAGCGGCCCGGCGCCGTGGGAGCTGGAGGGAACGGCCGAGGAGCTCGAGTTCCTGCTCGGCCGCCTGCGCGCCGCCGCCGAGCTCGCGCTGGAGCGTGGCGCCCAGCCGTCGCCCACCCATCCCGCTCCGATGAACGCCTTCGACGCCGAGGGCACCGACTTCCATCTGGACATCCTCAGCGTGTCCGAGGCGCTCCTGCGGCGCATGGAGCATGGCGATTCCCGCTAGCCCTCGACGACCTGCACCTCGGGAGCGCGGGACGCGACGACGGTGACCGGGACGGCCGCGCGGCGGGGCACGAGCCGGCCTTCCCGGGCGATCGCGATCAGCACCACGACCCAGGTGACCGTGGCGAGGACGACGTGGACCTCGACGATCTCGGTCGGCAGGCCCGTCTCGTACTGGATCGCGCCGACGATGCCCTGCGCGGCGAGCAGGACGCCGAGGATGGTCAGCGGATCACGGGGGCCGAGCGCGGCGCCGCGACTGCGCTTCAGCGTCCAGGCGCCGACCGCGGCCAGGCCGAACACGAGTGCGATCGTGCCGTGCAGGTGGACGACGAGCGACAGCGTGCCGGCTCCGTCGAAGCTCAGCCGCTTGATGTGCTGGCCGACGGCGCCGCCGGAATGGGGGCCGGCCGCGGTGACCGCGGTCCCCGCGAACAGCGCCAGCGCGGCGAGCGGTCCGAGCGCGCGGACCGCCCAGACCGAGGCGCGGTCGGTGCTGCGCGGGCGCTCGCCGGGCTCGTAGGTGGCGCGCCAGGCGAGGGCCACCGCCGGGATGAGGATGATGATCGACAAATAGAAGTGCGCCATCACGAAGCCCGGCGCGAGCTTGGCCCGGACGGTGTAGCCGCCGAGGAAGGCCTGGCCGACGATCCCCAGGGGAAGCAGTACGGCGAGCGCCGCGAGGTCGCGCCGGAACGGGCGACGCCGGAAGGCGAGGATGGCGCAGATCGCCGTCCCGACGCCGATGATGGCCGACAGCACGCGGTTGCCGAACTCGATCAGCGAGTGCGACTCCAGCGGCGGATACACGCGCCCGTAGCATTTCGGCCAGGTCGGGCAGCCGAGGCCTGAGCCGGACAGCCTCACCGCCGCGCCGGTGGCCACGATCAGGCTGAGCACGAACAGCGCGCGATAGGCCAGCCGCCGATACTGCTCGGGGGTCGGGTTCAGGTGGCCGGCGAGGTGCGCGCGCATCAACGGCCGATCATGCCCGAGGCGGTTGGCGCTGTCGTCGCGGCGAAACCACCGGCCACCGACCGAGAAAACCCGCAGACCATGCGACATCGATGGTGCGCGCGGCAGAAAAGTGATATCATCGCGAGATCATTTTCCAGTGGCGCCGTGCCGCGCCGAGTCGAATGGAGAGACCATGAGCACCCCCGCCCAGCCTGTCCGCCCGCTGGAGGCGACGCCGGTCGGCCACGCCGGAATCCGCGTCGAGATCCAGGAGCGTCCCGCCTGGGCGATCAGCGGCTGGCTGGGAGTGCTGCTGATCGGGATCTGCATCGGCGTCTGCTTCCCGCTGGGCGCCGGCTCAGCGCCGGGCTGGGTGGCGGCGCCGATCGTCGTGGCGACCATCATCGGCAGCTCGCTGGTCATCGTGGCGCCCGGCCACACGAAGGTCGTGCGGTTCTTCGGCTCCTACGTCGGGACGATCCGGCGCACCGGCCTGTGGCTGGTCATGCCGCTCTCCGACCGGCGCGGCCTGAGCATCCGGGTGCGCAACTTCGAGACCAACCACCTCAAGGTCAACGACGCCGACGGCAATCCGGTGGAGATCGCGGCGATCGTCGTCTGGCAGGTGGCCGACACCTCACAGGCGGTCTACGCCGTCGATGACTACATCAACTTCGTCGAGGTGCAGGCCGAGTCCGCGCTGCGGCACGTCGCCACCACCCGGCCGTATGACTCCGCCGGAGAGGGGATGTCGCTGCGCGGCTCCACCGATGTCGTCGCCGGAGAGCTCGCCCAGGAGATGGCCGAGCGGGTCTCGATCGCCGGCGTGGAGATCATCGAGGTCCGGATCAGCCATCTCGCCTACTCCCCGGAGATCGCCCAGGCGATGCTCCGCCGCCAGCAGGCCAACGCCGTCGTCGCGGCTCGCTCCCAGATCGTCGAGGGCGCCGTGGGGATGGTCGACATGGCCCTCACCCGGCTGGACGAGCGCGGGATCGTCGAGCTCGACGACGAGCGCCGCGCGGCGATGGTGAGCAATCTGATGGTGGTGCTGTGCGGCGACCAGCCGGCCTCCCCGGTCGTCAACACCGGCACCCTGTATACGTGAGCCGCGAGCGCAAGCAGGTCCCGCTCCGGCTTGATCCCGCCGTCCACGACGCGCTGACCCGGTGGGCCGCCGACGAGCTGCGCAGCCTCAACGCCCAGATCGAGGTGCTGCTGCGCCGGGCGCTCGACGACGCCGGCCGGATGCCCAAGCAGGCCGCCGCCATTCCCCGGCGCGGGCGCCCGCCGACCCGGAGCCCCTGAGGCTACGCCCGATCAGCGATCGCGATGAGCCGGCCGGGCCGGCGCAAGATCCAGGAACGACGCCTGCACGACGACCCGCCGATTGAGCCGGCGTCCCGCTGCGGTGGCATTGCTCGCGACGGGTCGCGACGGGCCGAAGCTGACCAGCGAGAAGTCGGCGTGGACGCCGTGGTCGCGCAGCGCGTCGCAGACCGTCCGGGCGCGCTGCATCCCGAGCTCCAGGTTGTAGGCCGCACCCCCGAGATCGTCGGTGTCGCCCTCGCAGCGGATGCTGCGGGCACCGCGCAGCTCGGCGGCCATCTGCGAGACGATCGCCGAGGCGCGCGATGTGAGCTGCGACGAGGCGCTGGCGAACAGCACGTCGGGGAGGACGAACTCGAACGGAGCGTAGGCGACGGTCAGCACGCCGGCGGGCAGCTGGGCCTGGTGAAACGGGGTCGCCGAGGCCCATAGCGCGATCGGCAGGCCGCCGATGGCGCGGGCGAGCAGCGCGCGGCCTTTGGCGGTGAGCATCACGGTCACCGCCGTGGACAGCGCGCCCGCGCGCGCTACGCGCGCGGTGCCCGAGCCGATCCGCTGGTCGTGCCAATACGCGTTGACCGTGCAGGTGTGGACCGAGCCGGCGTTGAGCGCGCAACCGACGAGCAGCCGGTCGCCGCCGTAGGCCGTGGAGCGCGCGGCGATCCGGGCCTGCGCCCAGCGGGCCAGCCCGCGCGGGCCGGTGCGCCGCAGCACCCGCCAGCGGTAGACGGTCGGGACGGACATCTGGCCGGTGTCGGCCAGCTGGACGACCTTGAGGGTGTGCGTGCCGAGCGAGAGCCCGGTCAGGGTGAGCGACTGTGGACACGGGGCGTATGAGCCGCCGTCCAGCGAGCACTCGAGCGTCGCGCCGGGCTCGGGCGAGAAGCTGAAGTGGGCGTCGCCGGGGGTGGTGGCGGTCGCGGGGGCCGTCAGCACGGGCGGCGCCGGCGGCGGCGCGGTGTCGACGGTCCAGGCGTACTCGGTGCCGGCGCCGGGGATCCCCACGCCGGAGACGAGGCGCACGAGGAGGATGTGCGGTCCCTCGGCCAGGCCGCTGAAGGTGACGGCCGGGTCACACGGCGCATACGGACCGCCGTCGAGCGAGCATTGATAGTCCTCGCCGCTTCCGGCGCCCGTGAACTCGAACGCCGCGCTGGTCAGAGCGGTGTCGTGCGCGGGAGCCTGCACGATCGACACCGCGCTGGGGACATGGGTGTCGACGGTGATCACCACGCTGTCGGCCGCGATGTTGCCGAGCGCGTCGGTCGCGCTGATGGCGATCGTGTGCGGACCGTCGGCGAGCGCGGCGGGAAGCGTCAGTGATCCGGCGCCCGCGGCGGGGATCACGCCGGTGGCCGCGACCGTGCCGTCGACGCTCAGGCTGAACTCGTCGCCCGGCTCGCCGGTGTAGGTGACGGTCGGGTCGGCGGTGGCGGTCGGGCCGGCCGACGGACCGGTGAGGTGAACGCTGGTCACGGTCTTGACGGTGAAGGTGTTCGTGGCCGACGCCGGCGACCGGTTGCCGGCGCGGTCGGTGGCGGTGGCGTCGACCGTGTGCTGTCCGTCGCTGAGCGGCGTGGTCAGCGTCAGGCTGGCGGCGCCGCCGGCGTCGGCGGTCGCGGTGCCGGCCTCGGTCCCGTCGATGTCGATCATGTCGGTCGAGTAGGGCTGGGCAGAGACGGTGACCGTCGGGGTCGTGTCGTTGGTCGACGATCCGTCAGCCGGTGCGGTGATCGTGGGGGCGGGCGGCGTGACGGTGATGACCGTGAAGGTGTTCGTGGTCGAGTCCGGCGACAGGTTGCCGGCGCGGTCGGTGGCGGTGGCGTCGACCGTGTGCTGTCCGTCGCTGAGCGGCGTGGTCAGCGTCAGGCTGGCGGCGCCGCCGGCGTCGGCGGTCGCGGTGCCGGCCAGCGCACCGTCGACGTAGACGGCGACCGCCGAGTGGGGTTGGGCGCTGACGGTGATCGTCGGCTCGTTGTCGTTGGTGTAGGAGCCGTCGGCGGGCGCGGTGACCGTGGGGGCGGGCGGCGCGACGGTGATGACGGTGAAGGTGTTCGTGGCCGAGTCCGGCGACAGGTTGCCGGCGCGGTCGGTGGCGGTGGCGTCGACGGTGTGGGCGCCGTCGCTGAGCGGCGTGGTGAGGGGGAGGCTGGCGGTGCCGCCGGCGTCGGCGGTCGCGGTGCCGACGTCGGTCCCGTCGATGTCGATCGTGTCGGTCGAGTAGGGCTGGGCGCTGACGGTGATCGTCGGCTCGTTGTCGTTGGTGTAGGCGCCGTCGGCGGGCGCGGTGACCGTGGGGGCGGGCGGCGCGACGGTGATGACGGTGAAGGTGTTCGTGGCCGAGTCCGGCGAGCTGTTGCCGTCCTGATCGGTGGCAATGGCGTCGACGGTGTGCGCGCCGTCGCTGAGCGGGGAGGAGAGTGTGATGCTCGCGTGGCCGTCGCCGTCGGCGGTCGGGGTGCCGGCCAGGGCGCCGTCGACGTCGATGGCGACCGTCGAGCCGGACTGGGCGCTGACGGTGATGGTCGGCTCGTTGTCATTGGTGTAGGAGCCGTTGGCGGGGCTCGTGACGGTCGGCGCCGGCGGCGGCGTGTCGACCGTGATCGTGTGCGTCGTCCAGCCGGAGGTGTTGCCGGCGGCGTCGACGATCTCCGTGGAGAACTGGTGGGTGCCGTCCCCGGTGATCGGCACGGTCGCGGTCGTCGTGCCGGAGACGGTGGTCACGATCGGTCCGGAGTCGAGCCTGTAGGCGACGTGATCGACGCCTGAGCCGGCGTCCGTGCCCTGAACGGTGCAGCTGTCCGACATGAGGTAGGTCCCGTTCTGGCCGGTGGGCGCCCCGCACGACGAGGTGTCCGTCGGGGGCGTGGTGTCGACGAGCCAGGTGTCGGATGCGCCGGTCGGGTCCGACAGCCCGGCGTAGACCGCCTGCACGGTGAGCGTGTGATCGCCGTCGGAGAGGCCGGTGAACTGAGCTGTGGACGCGCAGTCGCCGGCGGCGCCTGAGTCAAGTGTGCACAGGAAGGCGGCGCCGGCGGCCGAGGAGGCCGTGATGCTCGCGACGGACGAGTTGGAGGGGTCGCTCGGCACGCTGGTCAGCGTCGTGCTCGGCACGCCCGCGATGTAGGTGCTGTAGGCGTCCACCGAGCCGGCGACGTTCGAGACGTGCTCGTGCAGGCGCAGCCGGTAACCGTAGTCGGCGGGGCCGGTGGCGTAGCTGAGCCCCGTCGCGCCGGAGATGTCGGTGCAGCTCGTGCCGGCGATGTTGCAGTGCTGCCAGGTGTCGGTGATCGTCAACGGCGCGGTGCCGCCGTACGTCCCCTGGGTCCCGGTCGCCGAGCCGGTATAGCCGTCGACGTTGGCGAGCGTGAAGGTCGGGTTCGCCACGACGCTCGGAGGCGTCGCCACGGTGACGGCGTCCTGCGCCCGTGCCGGATTGCTCGTGTCCGACGAGGCGACCGCGGTGTTGGTCAGTGCGGTGCCGGCGCCGGCGGTGACGGTCGCCGGGAAGTCGATCGCGTTCAGCGACGCGCCGGTGGCGAGCGTCCCGGTGTAGGTGCAGGTCACGGTCTGGCCCGAGGGCGCCGTGCACGACCAGCCGGTCCCGCTGGCCGAGCCGGGGGTCTCCCCGGTGGGAAGCGTGTCGGTGACGGTGATCGGGCCGGGATCGTCGGCGGTTGCGGCCTGGTTGCCGACGGCGACGCTGTAATTGATCGTCGAGCCGTGCACGGGGGTGCCGCTCGCGTCGTCGGTCATCGAGGCGGTCAGCGCCGGCGGCGTGCCCGCGACGGTGGCGGCGCTGAGGTTGTCGACCTCGTGGATCTCGGTCGAGCCGCCGGTCGACCCGACCCAGCCGAACGTCAGCTGATACGGAATCCCGGTCGAGGCGTTGTACCACGAGGACGGAAAGCCGAGGCCGGCAACGCTCGGCAGCGAGCCGCTCAGCGTCTGCTGGGCGGACCCGACCGGGGTGAACGCCACCTCGTAGGACTGGGCCGCGACGGTCAGCCCGGAGGCGGTGGTGATCGAGGAGGCGGAGGGATTGATGACGACCTCGACGGGGACGGTGGAGCTTGCCCGGGTGCCGCTCGACGCGTCGAGCACCTTCCCGCTCATCGAGTTGGTCGCACGGGTGCTGTTGAGCAGGCAGTAGCCGGTGGTGCCGTCGCCCGGCCCGCGGACCGAGACGTTGTTCGCATAGGCCGTGCCGGATGTCCGCCAGCCCGGGCTCGTGCAGCCGGAGCCGTCGACGGTGGAGTTGGCGTAGTTGCCGTACACATCGAGCCCGATGCCGAGATAGCCGTAGGTCATGCCGGCGTTCCCCCCGCTGGTGCTGTAGCCGAGCGCGCCGCCCGACTCCCCGATCGAGGCCGGGGGGACCGGATCGGCGGGATTGGCCGCGGCCAGGAAGAACGCGATCCCGTCCGCGCGGCTGCTGCTGCCGTACTGATGGGTGTTGAACGTCGCGTCGATGCCGTCGGCGGTCGGCACGCTGAGCGAGTAGGCGACGCCGCCCTCCTGCGTGGTGGCGGCCGAGGTCAGGCGCAGCGCGCCGCTGCCTGAGGCGTCCGGCGTCGAGAGCCCACAGCCGGGCACCGGCGTCTGGGTGGTCGAGGTCCCCGCCGTCAGGCACGCCTCATTGCTGCCGGTCGGCGCCGACGGCAGGACCCAGTTCGAGCTTGACATCGTCGACCCGGTGAACGGCTCGGTGACGAGCACCTCGGTGCTCGCCCGCGCGGTCGCCGCGCCGAGCGCGCCGGTCAGCACGGCCGCGGTCAACAGGATCGCGGCGATCAGCGCGGGGCGCGCCGTCCGGGCACGGGGGTCGGTGGCGGCTGTCGGGTTCACCGGCGAGACGTTCGGTCGCCCGGTCGGCGACTTGAGGCCGGGGGCCCGGAACCGTGGCGCCGACGGGCGGCTGGTCCGTATCGACCGCGGTCGCCTGAGTCCGGCGCCTCCCGGCCTCAGGGTCAGCGTGAGGGTGATCGTGGGCCCCGCCGGGGCACGTCAGTCCGTGGTTCGCCGCCGATACAGGTGCGTGGCAAACGGGGCGAAGACGGCGATCAGCGCAGCGGACCACAGCAGCGAGGCGAGCACGGGATGCTGCATCGGCCAGATGTGCACCGCGGCGGATGGATCGGGGTTGGCGAACAGATCACGGGCCGCGGCGGTGACCGCGCTGACCGGGTTCCAGTCGGCGATCGCGCGCAGGACGGCGGGCATCCGTGCGGTCGGAACGAGAGCGTTGGAGATGATCGCCAGCGGGAACAGGATGACGAGCCCCATCCCCTGGGCCGATTCGGCGCTCTCGCTGAGCGCCCCCAGGCAGGCGCAGGCCCACGACAGGGCGTAGCTGAACAGCAGGAAGAGGCCGAATCCGGCGAGCGTCGAGGCGAGGCTCGATTGTGGTCGCCAGCCGATGATCAGGCCGGTCACCGCGACGAAGGCGACGCAGATCACGGCGCTCAGGAGATCGGCGAGCGAGCGCCCGACGAGGACCGCGGGTCGCCACATCGGCAGCGTCCTGAAGCGGTCGATGACGCCGGTGCCGAGGTCGTCGCTCAGTCCGACCGCCGTACCGATCGCCGACGTGCTGAGGTTGACCGCCAGCAGTCCGGCGATCGCGAAGTCCGCGTAGCTCCCGCCGCCGGGCAGAGTGACGCCGGCGCCGATCACGTAGACGAACAGGACCGTGAACAGGACGGGCTGGATGGTCACGTCCGAGAGCCGCAGCGGCTCGCGGGCGATGTGCTGGAGATTGCGCCCGGTCAGCACGGCGACGTCGCTCACTCGCCCGATCAGCCGGCGAGTCGATGGAGGCCTCGGGATGGCCCGCGCTGCTGGTGTGGTCGTTGCCGTCATCGAAGGATCGCCCCCGGACTGCGATCGGACAGGTCGCGGTCGTCGGCGCCGTCGCCGGCATCGGCATCGGCATCGCCGCCGGTCGCGTGGCCGGTGAGCGCGAAGAACACGTCGTCGAGCGAGGGTTGCTGGACGTCGACGTCGTCGACGGTGACCCCCGCCGCATCGAGGGCGCGGACGACCGCGGTCGCCAATCCGCCGGCGCCGCGGACCGGCGCTCGCAGGCGCCGCCCGTCGTGGCTGACCTCCAGGGCGCCGGCGACGAGCGGCTGCAGCGCGGCCCCGGCGGCCGGGTCGGCCCGGCTGAGCGTGACCTCGAGACGCGCACCGCCGACCTCTGCCTTGAGCTCGGCCGCGGTGCCGCCGGCGATCGCCCGCCCGTGATCGATCACCACGATTCGGTCCGCGAGCTCGTCGGCCTCGTCGAGATACTGGGTGGTCAGCAGGATCGTCGCGCCCTCGGCGACGAGCTCTCGGATCACGTTCCAGACCGCGACGCGGCTGGTCGGATCGAGTCCGGTGGTCGGCTCGTCGAGAAACAGCACGGGCGGCCGCGTCAGGAGTCCGGCCGCGAGGTCAAGGCGCCGGCGCATGCCGCCTGAATAGCCCTTCATGACGCGGTCGGCGGCCTCGGCGAGACCGAGCCGGTCGAGCAGCTCGGTCGCCCGCGCGCGCGCCGTCGCCCGCCGCAGTCCGCTCAGCCGGCCGATCATCACCAGGTTCTGGCGGCCGGTCAGGAGTCCGTCGAGCGTGGCGTCCTGCGCGGTGACGCCGATGTTGCGCTGCACGGCGGTCGCGTCGCGGACGACGTCGTAACCGGCGACCCGGGCGGTGCCCTCGTCGGGAATCGTCAGCGTCGCCAGGATCCTGACCGCCGTGGTCTTGCCGGCGCCGTTGGGTCCGAGCACGCCGAGGATCGTGCCGGCGGGCGCCTCCAGATCGAGCCCGTCCAATGCCCGGGTCGACCCGAAGCGCTTCGTCAGCTGTCGTGCCTCGATCACCACGGTCCGCTCTCTCTCTCTCTCTGACTTACCGGCCGGCAAGCTAGAAAGCGACGATAGGACTTTTCTAGCCGGTCGTCAAGTAAACTAGGGCGATGACTCGCCGAGCGCACCCGGCACCCGATGAGCACGCCGATCCGCCGCGCCGGCGCGGCCGCCCCCGAGGATCGACGCGCGAGCGCATCCTCGATGTCGCTCTGGAGCTGTTCACCGCGCAGGGCTACGAGCAGACGTCGCTGCGCGAGATCGCCGGCCGACTCGGCGTCACGAAGGCCGCGCTGTACTTCCACTTCGAGCGCAAGGAGGACATCCTCTTCGAGCTGCACATGCGCCTGCACGCGATCGGGCAGGAGTCACTTGAGCAGCTCGAGCACCTCGAGGACGACCAGCAGCGCGCGGATGCCTGGCCGGCGATCATGGATCACTTCATCGAGCGGGTCATCGACAGCCACGACCTCTTCCTGTTCACGCTGCGCAACCAGCACGCGCTCGCCGCGCTCGAAGACGACGAGCGTCACCGTGCCGCGAACGAGGACCTCCAGGGACGGATCCGGCGGCTGCTCGCCAGCGACGGCGTCCCGCTCGCGCAGCGCGTCCGGATCGCGTGCTCGATCGGAGCACTCGCCGGCGTCCTGGCCAGCGAGGCCGGCGCCTTCGCCGAGGTGCCACCCGCCGAGCTCGCCGATCTCGTCCGGGCCGCGGTCGCCGACCTGCTCGCCACCTGAGCGCCCCCGCGCACGCCGGCGCGGCGTCCCGGCGGTCAGCTCAGCAGCCCGCGGATGTCGTCGGCGTCGATGCTCGTGGCGAACAGATCACCGTCATCGATCGCGCTGCGGAAGAGGTCGGCTTTGCGCCGGGCCAGCGCCACCACCTTCTCCTCGATCGTGTCCTGGGCGACCAGCCGGTAGACCATCACCGGCCGGGTCTGCCCGATGCGATGGGTGCGGTCGACGGCCTGCGCCTCGGCCGCCGGGTTCCACCACGGATCCAGCAGGAAGCAATAGTCGGCCTCGGTCAGGTTCAGGCCGAAGCCGCCGGCCTTGAGGCTGATCAGGAAGACCGGCGCGTCGCCGTCCTTGAACTGGCGCAGCACGGCGTCACGTCGCTTTGTCTGCCCGTCCAGATAGCAATGGCCGATGCCCTCTCGCGCCAGTCGCTCTCGCACGAGGGCGAGAAACCCGGTGAACTGGCTGAACACGAGCGCCCGGTGGCCGCCGTCGATGACATCGGAGAGCTGCTCGGTCAGGGCCTCGAGCTTCGCCGAGGGCACCGACGCGTACGCGTCGTCGACCAGCCCCGGATGCAGGCTCAGCTGACGCAGCCGCGTGATCGCCGTCAGGACCGTGAAGCGGTTGTGGTCGAAGTCGTCCAGCAGACCGAGGATCCGCTGGCGCTCACGCTGCAGATGGGTGTCGTAGAGCTTGCGATGGCGCGCGTTCAGAGTCACCGCCAGCGTCTGCTCCTGCTTGGCGGGGAGATCCGCCGCGACGAGCTCCTTGGTCCGCCGCTTGACGAGCGGCCGGATCCGCCGCCTGAGCCGGGCGAGTCGCTCCCGGTCGCCGGCGCGTTCGATCGGGCGCGCGTAGTGCTCGGCGAACACCTTCGGATCGGGGAACAGCCCGGGCGCGGTGATCGACAGCAGCGCCCACAGCTCGATGAGGTTGTTCTCCATCGGCGTGCCGGTGATGGCCAGCTTGACCGGCGCATCGAGCCGGCGGACCGCGGCGTGCGTCTTGCCCGTGTGGTTCTTGACCATCTGCGCCTCGTCGAGGATCACCCCGGCCCACGCGACGGCGCCGTAGCGCTCGGCGTCGAGCCGCAGCAGCGTGTAGGTGGTGACGATCACGTCGGCGCTCGCGGCCAGCTCCGCCAGCGAGCACCCGCTGCGCCGGAGGGTGTCGGTCAGCGCCCGGGTCACGAGCGAGGGTGCGAAGCGCTGCGCCTCGGTGATCCAGCCCGAGACGACGCTCGTCGGCGCGACGACCAGGAACGGCTCGGTGGTGCCGTGCGCGCGGGCATGGCAGATCAGCGCCAGCGTCTGCAGGGTCTTGCCGAGGCCCATGTCGTCGGCCAGGATGCCGCCGAGCCCGAGATCCCACAGCATCGCCAGCCAGCGGAATCCGGCGACCTGATAGGGGCGCAGCGAGGCGGTCAAAGCCGCGGGCGGCTCGTGCTCGGTCAGCGTCTGGAGGCCGAGCAGGCCCTCCACCTGACGCTGCCAGCCGTCGGCCTGCTCGCGCACGACGCCGAGTGCCACGAGCTCCTCCCACAGGCCCGCCTGATAGCGGCTGATCCTCAATGCGCCGGGGCGGCTCCCGTCCCCGAGCGCACGGGCCTCCTCGATCAGCTCACGGAGCGACTGCAGCTGCGGTGCGAGAAGCGAGAAGTGGGCGCCGTCGTCGAGCAGCATCCGCGTCTCGCCGTGCGCCAGCGCCGTCAACACCCGCGCGAAGGGCAGCTCGACCTCCTCGACCGTGATCGTCACCTCCAGGTCGAACCAGTCGCGGTCGCTCGCCATCGCGGTGGTGCCGACGCCGATCTCCAGCGAATCGCCCGCGTCGCGATAGTCCAGCGGCTCGCCGCTGACCTCAACGCGCACGTCGGGCAGCGCCCTCAGGGCCGGCAGCGCGTCGGTGACGAACCGCACGGTGTCGAAGCCGCCGAGCAGCGTTACGCCGTCGGCGGGCCGCCCGCCGGCGTCGAGCAGACCGAGCTCGGCGAGCCCCGGCACGCCGAGATCGAGCGTGTCCAGGATCGCTCGCTCCGCCTCGGGGTCGCGAACACCCGGGCCGTCGCCGTCGACCCGCAGCGGCACGCCGATCGTGTCGTCGCCGATCGCATAGCTCCACTCCCAGGCGGTCTGAGTGATGTGGTCGGCGCCGTGACCGGCGCGCAGGACGAGCTGTGGCGCCGACACCTCGGGAGCCGCGAACGAGTCGTCGGAGGAGACGACCGGTGCGATGTTGCGCAGCGCCGGAGCGAGCTGGGTGGCAAAGCGGTCCAGATCGCCGGCCGGGACCCGCAGCGCCTCGCCGGCCAGCACCATCCGCTGCAGCTCGGCCGGCGTCGGCCGAGCCAGCCTGACGAGGCGCAGCCGACGGCGCGCCAGATCGGCCCGCTCTCCGTCGGCGCCGCGCTGGGCGAGGACGAGGCCATGGCCGGCGGCGCCGAGGAAGAGGACGGGCTCGTAGGTCGTCAGCGTGGCGTCGCCGTCGATCCGCAGCGAAGGACGGACGTCGGCGGCGTCGCCCCCGGCGCCGGTCACGTCCAGCACGAGCTCGCCGTGCCGATAGCGGGGGATCTCGCCCAGCTCGCGCCACGAGTGCACGGTCGCCACACCCAGGCGTGAGGACTCATCGAGCATCGACCACAGCCGCCCGCCGTCCCAGTCGCTGAGATCGATTCTGGTCTGGGCGCTGATGTATCCGTAGCGATAGCGGGCGTCGCGCGCCTGCTGGGCCTGGTGGATCGCATGGAGCTCGCGAGCCAGACCCAGGTGGTCCTCGTGATAGCTCTCGCCCCGCAGATTCCACGGCTCCAGCGCGTCCCAGGACAGCGATCCGTTCACCCAGCCACCGCGGGCCCCCTCCCGCATCAACCGCGCCTGGAGCCGCGGGGCACCCGGACCGCTGCCGGCGCCCGCGACGTCGATCGACAGCTCGATCGCGAGCGGGCTCCCGGAGCGCTGCCCGGGCGGGGGTGCGATCAGCGCGCGCAGCGGCTCTTCCCAGGAGCGGATGGGGGTCGCCGCCGGGGTCGCGCCGCGGGCGCTGAGCGTGATCAGCCCATCCCGCGCGGCGGTGATGGCCAGCGCCGCCACATGCTTGCAGTTGTAGCCGACCGGGCAGGTGCATTCGCCCATCTCGAAGGACAGGCCGCCGGCCTCGGCCGCGAAGTAGGCGGCGGTGCTGTAGATCGCCGCGCTGCCCACCACCTTCGCGCTCAGCATCGCGCTGCCGGCGTCCCAGTGCGGCGACAGCACCCGCTTCTGGCGGGCGTAGCGCGCCCCCCGCCCATACGACGTCGCGCCGACATCGGCCTCGACCTCGGTCAGGTCGATCTCGATCGGTTGCCTGATCGCGGTCACGCTCGCCACGCTACGGCCTCGTCCGGCGGACCCGCCGGACCCGCCGGACTCACCGGACCCGCCGGACTCACCGGACCCGGCGGACCCGCCGGCGGAGCTCACGGCCGACTCGGAGTGAGCCGGCGAGGCCCGCGGGCGGGCCGGCCGCGGCCAGCCGGCCGGGTGTGACGCCTCTACTAGTCGGCGCGTCCGAGCTGGGGATCGCTGGTCAACTCGGTGCCGGACTCCAGGCGACCGGCCAGCTGATAGCCGAAGCCGGCGTCGCTCGCGGCGGAGAGGGCGATGTCGTACCAGCCACCGGACCGGCGGGTGTCGATCGTGATTTGCTCGGTCCCGTGCAGCACGATGCGCTGATCCGGGCCGTAGGCGTCGGCGATCTCGACGACGATGCCCGGCCGGTGATGGCCTGCAGCGTCATCGGAGGCATGAGCCCGCCCGTCGCCGGCGGCCAGCACGAGGGTCAACGTGCCGCCGCCATGGTCGGCCTGCTCCTGCACGTGCAGCACGGTCGCGGGCGAGCCGGCGAAGTGGCGGTAGAAGCCGTTTGGCCCGTGGAGGCTGAGGTCGTAGGTACCCGGGTTGGTCAGGGTGATCGCCAGCTGGTCACCGGCGCCGATCGTGTAGCTGTAGGGCCCGCCCGTGACGGTCAGCGACCGCGCCTGGAGCCCGATGCCGAGCGCGCCACGGTTGTCGACCTCGATGTTCAGCGTGCTCTGATCGGCGTGGAAGCCGACATCGAAGCGATAGCCGAGCCGACGCGATGGACGCACCCCCGGCTCCTGGACCGGGACGGCGCCGGTCGCCGGCGGCGTCGGGGTGATGATCGGACCGCTCGTGCCGGTCGGCTTGAAGGCGGCGACGCTCGGAAGCGGCGGGACCTGATCGGATGAGCTGGCGAAGTCGAAGGCCGAGGTCAGATCGCCGAACACGGCTCGCCGCCACGGGGTGAGGTTCGGCTCGCCGACCCCGAACCGAGCCTCGATGAAGCGGATCAGCGAGGTGTGGTCGAAGGTCTCAGAGCACACCCAGCCGCCGGTGCTCCACGGTGAGACGACGAGCAACGGCACGCGCACGCCGGCGCCGTATGGGCCGACAACGCCGTTGGTGCCGCCCGGGGTCCCGGCGGTGCCGGTGAAGAGCTCGTCGTCCAGCGCCACGGTGGATTGGCCGGCGAGACTGCCGACGTTGGGGTATGGCCCCACGACGTGGTCGAAGAACCCGTCGTTCTCGTCGAAGGTGATCAGCAGGGCGGTCTTGGACCACACGTCGGGATTGCTGGTCAGCGCGTTGAGCACCCCCGCCGTGTACCAGGCGCCGTAGCCGGCGGGCCACGCGGGATGCTCGGTGTAGGCCTCGGGCGCGACGATCCAGGACACGCTCGGCAGATCGCCGCTCGCCACATCGGCGGTCAGGATGTCGAAGAAGCCGCCGCCGACGTTGACGTCGGTTCCCGTACGTGCCCGTTGATACAGCGGGCTGCCCGGCAGGGCGTTCTGATAGTTGAAGAAGTAGAGCAGCGACGTGTCGCCGTAGTTGCCGATGTACGGATCAGCGGTCCAGCCCCAGGCGCCGGCCTGATCGAGTCCGTCGCCGACGTCCTGATAGATCTTCCAGCTGATCCCGGCGGCCTGCAGCCGTTCGGGATAGGTCTGCCATCCGTACCCGAGCTCGTCGTTGGCGATCACCGGGCCACCGCCCTGGCCGTCGTTGCCATCCCAGCCCGTCCACATGTAATACCGGTTGGTGTCGGTCGGCCCGAGCATCGAGCAGTGATAGCCGTCGCAGACCGTGAAGGCGTCGGCCAGCGCGTAATGGAACGGCAGGTCCGCGCGCTGCATGTGCGCCATGCACGTGGTCGTCTTGGCCGGGATCCACTGATCCCAGTTGCCGCCGTCGAACATCTCGTGCGTCCCGTCCCAGCTGTGATCGAGATCCTCGATGAACGTCAGCGCCAGGTTGCCGACGTCGGGGCGGAACGGCAGCGTGACGGTCGCGCCGTCGGCCTGATACCAGACCGGTCGGCCGCTGGGCAGGGTCACCGGATGCGGATCGCCGAAGCCACGGACGCCGCGCATGACGCCGAAGTAGTGATCGAATGCTCGGTTCTCCTGCATCAGCACGACGATGTGCTCCACATCCTCGAGCGAGCGGGTCGCCCGGTTCGCCGGGATGGTCAGCGCCCGGGCGATGCTGTCGGACAGCATCGTCGCGGCGATGCTGCCGCCCGCCAGTTGCAGGAACCTACGCCGATCGACGTCTCGCATCAGCACCACCGGCCTGATCCGCGGGCACCGCCCGTCGCGCTGCCCTGCTGTGAGGTCCTGTCGCGCATCCTAGATCCGGGTCCCGCCGGTGTCCACCCCGGCGCGGAGCGCCGTCGCGCCCGGCCGCGGGCGACTGCCGGCGGTGTCAATGTCCCCACCCCGGAGCGCATCGGTCGCTCAAAATCCGGCCGCCGGAGCCGATGGTGTAGCTGTGAGCTTTCAGTCTCAGCGGTCCCTCGTCCGCAGGCTCGGCGGCAACGAATTCACCTGGGTCGGGGTGGCGTTCGTCGCCCTGGTCCTGGTCGCGTACCTCGTCCTGCACACCGTGCTGACCGGCAGCTTCGACCGCCTGGAGACCGAGAACGTCAGCGGTCAGGCCGACCGGATCGCCGCCAGCCTCAGCTATGAGCGCGCTCTGCTGAGCAACTTCGTGCTGACCAACTCCCAGTGGGACGATCCCTATGCGGCGATCGTCGAGCACGATCGCGCGGCGGCGGCGCTCGCCTTCCCGCCCGGGCAGATGCACTCCCAGTTCGACCTCGGCGCGATCGCGCTCCTGGACCGGGCCCGTGTCGTCGTCGGGGGCGGCATGATCGCGCCCGGTGCCCAGCGCTACGCGACGCCGTCCGCCGCTCTCACCATGGCACTGGCCGACATCACCGTCGGCAACGCCGTGAGCTGCGGCGTGCTCGCCGCGGGCGGCGACCACTACCTCTACTGCGCGGCTCCGGTGCTGCATACCGACGGCAGCGGACCGGTGGCGGGCACCCTGGTCGCGCTCAAGACGCTGGACGCCGCCGGCATGCAGGCCATCGGCCGGCGTGCCGGTCTGGCCATGACGCTGGCCGCCACCGCCCCGACCGGGCCGTCGTCGGCGCTGCCGAGCGCGCTCGGCACCCTCGCCGTCCGCACGAAGGCGGCGAGCGATACGCGCATGGACCTGTTCATCGACGTCCCGGCCGCTCGGGGCGGGGCGCCGCTCGCGCTGGAGATCGTCTTCGGACGCCCGGTGCACGCGGCCGCCGACGCAAGCGCGATGACGAGCGCCGAGATCATCAGCGTTCTGGGGATCGCCCTGCTGCTGATCAGCGCGCTGGCCCAGCGGACGGGTCAGGCCCGTCGCAACCGCGTCTTCGTGCAGGCGGTGCGCTCGGCCGCGGCCGAGGGCGGACGGGTCGAGCCGCCGGCCCGTGATCTGGCCGTCCTGGCCGACAGCGTGAACGAGCTTCTGCAGGTGATGGGCGAGCGCCAGGCGGTGGCGGCGCGCGAGAGTGAGGCCCGCGCCGCCGAGCGGTCCGAGGCGATGGTGGCCCAGCGTGAGACCGAGGCCCGGGCCAGGCAACTGCAGGCCGAGATGGCCGCCGAGAGCGAGCGTGAGCGCGCCGTCGCCGCGGCCGACGCCGAGCGCGAGCGCGCCGAGGCGGCCGCCGAGGCCCAGCACGAGCGTGAATTCGCGGCCGCTCAGGCCCGCCGGGCGAGCGCCGCCGACGCCCGCGAGGCGCTGGAGCAGATCGACGCCACGCTCGGGGTCCTGGCCTCCGGCAGCGACACGATCGCGCGCAGCACCCAGGAGACGCTCGATGCCGCTGTCGCGGCCCGGTCGTGCGTGGAGGAGGCCGTGCGGGGCAGTCTGACGTTGCGAGAGACGACCGACGCCGCCGCCGACGTCACGCGTCAGATCTCCGAGGTCGCCGACCAGACGCGCCTGCTGGCGCTCAACGCGGCGATCGAGGCCGCACGGGCGGGCGAGCACGGACGCGGCTTCGCGGTCGTCGCCCACGAGGTGGGCGAGCTCGCCAATGCCGCCGGACTCGCCGCGCAGCGCGTCCTCACCCACATCGGGAACGTCAGCGCCGGCAGCGCGACCGTGGCGACGTCGATCGAGCAGACGAGTGCGGCGCTGGTGGCCGTCGACGAGGCGTCCCGACGGATCGACGAGACCGTCGTGGCGCAGCGGGCCGCGACCGAGCGCAGCGAGGCCACCCTTGCCTCGGCCACCGAGAGACTCGTCCAGATCGCCGAGCGGCGCACCTCCATCCGCGTGCAGCTGGGCGCTGACGCCCGGGCGACGCTCGTCCCCAAGCGCGGCGGCGCGGCGGCGGTGCAGACGGCGATCACCGATCTCAGCATCAGCGGAGCGCTTCTGGAACGACATCCGGGATTGGGCGACGGTCCGTGGCGCCTGGAGCTCGTCCTCCCCGGAGATCCCACTCCGCTGCGCACGGGCGCCAGCCTGGCGCGCCAGACCCCGACCCATATCGGCGTCGCCTTCGACAATCTCGCCGACGCCGACCACGCCCGGGTCGAGCGGCTGATCGCCAATCACGGGCGGGCCGCCGCTGTGCGGGAGCCGTCGCCGCCCGGCGCCACGCACGACGCCGGCGCGGTGGGCTCACCTGCGGGTCGGTCGCGGAAGCTGGCCTCGACGGCGCACTAGACAGGCGGGTCGCTGTGAGGCCGGCCGTGGCGAGGGCCGTCTGACGGCCTCAACGCGGCGCCATGCGCAGCGCACCGTCCAGGCGGATCACCTCGCCGTTGAGCATCTCGTTGGAGACGAGATGGCCGACCAGCGCGGCGAACTCGGCGGGCGATCCGAGGCGCGGCGGGAAGGGAACGGACTTCGCGAGCGAGTCGCGCACCTCCTGCGACAGCGATCCGAGCATCGGCGTGTCGAAGATCCCGGGGGCGATCGTGCAGACCCGGATGCCGTACTGGGCGAGATCACGCGCGGCCGGAAGCGTCAAGCCGACGACGCCGCCCTTCGATGCCGCGTAGGCCACCTGGCCGATCTGGCCCTCATAGGCGGCCACCGATGCGGTGTTGACGCAGACGCCGCGTTCGCCCGAGTCCAGCGCCGGCTGCGATGCCATCTGCGCGCTGGCGTGACGCAGGACGCGGATGGTCCCGAGCAGGTTGATCGTCACGATCGCCTCGAACGAATCCATCGGGCTGAGCGCGCCCCTGGGCAGCAGGCGCTGCGGCGGCCCGATCCCCGCACAGTTGACCGAGATTCGCAGGCCGCCGGAGGCCTGCGCCGCCTGAGCGACGGCGGCGGCCACGTCGGCTTCGACGGTCACGTCGGTTCGGACCGCGCTGCCGCCGATCGACTCGGCGACGCTCGTCGCCCGCGCTTCGTCGATGTCGGCGACGACGACGTTTGCGCCGCCCGCGGCCAGCGCGCGAGCGGTCGCCTCCCCCAGTCCGGACGCGCCACCGACGACGAGTGCTCCTGCGGACATGATCTCCATGGGCGCAACCTTATCCCGAGAGCGGCATCGCTCGGCGGCTGGGTCACGCCAGGCGCGGGGAGGGTGCAGAGGGGAGGGGCGTCGTCAGTCGCTGCCCATGCGGTGCGCATGACCTCCCTGACCCGGGGTTCCACCCGGCGCTCAGCCGCTACGCTGATTCGATGCCGACCGCTCTGGTGATCGGAGCGCGGAATCTCGGTTTCGCGGTCATCCAGCGTCTGCTGAGCGAGGGCTGGACCGTGGCCGGCGGTGCGCGGTCGCAGGAGACACTGGCCAAGGTGCGCGCCGCGGGCGCCGAGGCGCTCGAGGTCGACGTCACCGACCAGGCCTCGGTCCTCGATGCGCTGCAGGACGTCGGTGCTCGCCACGGTCGCGTCGACCTCGCCGTCAACGCCGCGTCGCCGTCCGGGGGTGCGCGGTCAGGCCCGTTCGGCGGCGGCCCGCTCGCGCAGGCGGCGCCGACGGGCTTCGAGGACTGGGCGGCGATGCCCGCCCGCGGGGCGTTCGCCTTTCTCAGCGCGTCCGCCCGGTTCACGCTCGCTCAGGGCGGACCGGCCACGATCATCCAGGTGACCGGCGGCTCGGCGCGTCGCGGGATGCCCGGGCGCGGGCTGTGGGCGGCCGGCGCGTTCGGCGTGCGTGCCCTCACCCAGGCGGCCGCCCTCGAGCTGCGCGAGCATCAGATCCAGGTGGCGCTGCTGATCGTCGACGCGGTCATCGACCGCTCGGGCGGCGACGACACCGACACGGCCGACCCGGGCAGTCTCGCCGACGCCGTGGTGTACCTCGCCGGGCAGAGCGCGCGGGCCATGACCCACGAGCTCCAGGTCACGCCCGCGCGGGACAACTGGACCCCGTAGAGCCGTCGCGTGGGTGCGCGCCGGCCGCGGCCCGGCGGGGCGCATTGACATCCCGCTCGCGCCGTGGTGGGATCAGCGCGACGGCCGGCGACGATCACGAGGGAGCCCGAGGATGACAGGCGTGCCAATCAGGCAGGACGCGACGGCCGATGGCTTCCAGGCCGACGTGATCATCGTCGGCGGCGGCTCGGCCGGGGCGGCGGCCGCGCGGCGCCTCGTCGACGCCGGCGCGCGGGTGCTGCTGCTGGAGGCAGGCGACACCGACGCCAATCCCGCCATCCACGACCCGGGACGCATGCACGAGCTGTGGGGATCCCCGCAGGATTGGGCCTATGAGACGGTCGCCCAGCCGCACGCCGCCGGGCGCCGGCTGGCGCTCCCGCGCGGGAAGGTCCTCGGCGGCTCGAGCTGCCTGAACGGGATGATCTTCGTCCGCGGCGCGCGCGAGGACTACGACGGCTGGGCGCAGGCCGGCAACGACGGCTGGGCATGGGACGACGTGCTGCCGATCTTCAAGCGGATGGAGTCCCACGATCTCGGGCCCTCCGACCTGCACGGCGCCGACGGCCCGCTGGCGATCCTGACGCGCTACGAGTCCGATCCGATCCATGCCGCATTCCTGGAGGCCGCCGCGCAGTGCGGGATCCCGCGCAACCCGGACTACAACAGCGGCGTGCTCAGCGGGGCTGCGCCGATGCAGTTCACGCTGCGCGACGGGGTGCGCGACAGCACCGCGCAGGCCTATCTCAAGCCGATCGCCGAGGATCCCGCGCTGCTGATCCTCACCGGGGCACAGGCGACCCGCGTCCTGCTCGACGGGAACGCCGCCGTCGGGGTGCAGTGGCGGCGCGACGGCGCGCTCGCCTCGGCGCGGGCCGGCGAGGTCATCATCAGCGCGGGGGCGATCGAGTCTCCGCGGCTGCTGATGCTGTCGGGCATCGGCCCGGCGGTTCATCTCGCACAGCACGGCATCGCGGTGGCGGTCGACCTGCCGGGCGTCGGGGGCAACTTCCATGACCACCTCCTCGTGCCGATGATCTTCGCCGCGCAGCGGGAGATCGGCGTGCCGTCGCCCACGCTGGCCGCCTGCCAGACGCATCTGTGGGCGCGGTCGCGTCCGGAGCTGGCGCTCCCCGACCTCCAGCCGCTGCACTTCAGCGTGCCGCTCTACGAGCCGTGGATGGAGGGGCCCGCCAATGCGCTGACCATCCTTCCCGGCCTCGTCGCACCCGACAGCCGTGGCACGATCCGTCTGTCCGGCCCGGGGATCGACGATCGCCTGCTGCTCGATCTCAACGCCCTCGCCGAGCCGTCAGACCTGCAGGCGCTCGTCGCCGGCGTCGAGCTCATCCGGAAGATCACCGCGGCTCCGGCGCTGGCCGAGTGGGGTCTGCACGCGCTCTATCCGGCGGCGGACGTCACGTCCGCTGATGCCGTGCGGCGTTACATCCGTGAGACCGTCATCACGTATCACCATCAGGTCGGCACGTGCAGGATGGGCGTGGACGCCGACGCCGTCGTCGATCCCGAGCTGCGCGTCCGGGGCATCGACCATCTCCGCGTCGCCGACGCGTCGATCATGCCGACGGTCACCACCGGCAACACGAACGGCCCGGCGATCCTGATCGGCGAGCGGGTCGCCGATTTCGTCTCCGCGGGCGCGGGCGTGCCGGCGACCGCGGCCGGCGCTCAGCCCGCCGACGCCGTGGTCTGAACGTCGGCGAACAGCGGCGCCAGATCGATGAAGATGCGATAGTCGGCGATCTCGCCGTCGCGCTCGCGATAGATCGTCACCACCGGGACCGTGACGCGGCTGTCGTCCGTGCGCGTGTAGGTGACATTGGCCTCGACGATCGTCGACTCGCCGACCGTCCAGCGCTGCACGAGATCGTGGGCGACGCCCCTCACGCCCGCGCAGAATCCGGCCCAGGCGTCGCGGACGGCTTCGCGCCCGTGGATCGGTTCGGCGTTGCCGAACCGCATCACGACGTCCTCTGCGAGGTGGGCGGCGAACCGCTCCGGCTGCATCGAATCGATGTCGTCGAACAGCTGATCTCGCTCGGCCACGTCGCTCTCCTCGAGTCGGGGTTCACGCCCGATTATGAGCGGTCTCGGCGGCGCGGACGGAGAGAGCATCATGCCGCCGCCGCAGCAGCGGCTGCCCGATGATCGGCACCGGGCTCTTCGGCGTCATGCGGTCGCTGGGGTCAGGCTCTGAAATTGCGTCGGGTTCGGCGTCCAGGTGGCGGCGCCCGCGTCCTTGATCCAGAAGCCCTTGCCGAACGGGATGTGCTTCGTCAGGTCGTCGCCCCAGTGGCCGTGCTCGGGCTTCATGATCACGCCGGTGTTCGGGGCGGCGCCGATCGAGATCTCCATCAGCCGGTCGCCGCGGTGGGCGAGCTCGAAGCGGACGGCGTGGCAGGTCATCCCGGTGATCGGGTACGGGGCGGCGACGAAGTTCCATCCTCTGTGGAGGCTGATCGTCGGCGCCGCGAGCGGCTCCTGGCCGGCCGGGGCGCGCCAGGTGACCTTCGCGGTGAGGGTCACGACGACGCCCTCGCTCGTGTAGAGGGCGAAGCTCGCCGACTTCCCCGGCCGGTAGACGTGCCAATGGCCACCGGTGAAGACGGCGATCGACGTGACGATCCGGCGATGCGCGCGCCGGTCGATCGACCCGGCCAGCGCGGCCGCTGACGGGGTCGCGGCCGGCACGCGCGCGCCACGGTCCTCGGTGGCGAGCCGGATGCCGTTCGTGGTCTGAGGGGCGGGCGCCGTCGGCGGGGTGGCGGCGGGGAGCGCGACGGTGTTGGCGCCGGCGGTCAGGGTCGTCGCCGGCGGCGCCATCGCCATGTCGGTGAAGTTGCCGCTGCCGTCGACGGCGACGGCGTGCAGCACATCGCCGGGGTTCATCGGGATCTGCGCCGTCCAGGTGCCCGAGCCGGGTGCCGTCTGGGTTGCCGGGACGGTGTTGAACGTTCCCTGAAAGCCGCCCGCTTCGACGATGTTGTTCGTGTAGAACACGACGTCGGTGACCCCGAGGGTGACCGGATTGGGCCCGGTGTCGTTGACGTTGAGCGGACTGTCGGCTACTCCGGACACCGTGGCCGTCTGACTCCCGGTGTCGTAGGAGATCGCGCCGAGCACCGGCGGATTCGTGTCCGCGGTCGCCGGAGGCACGTAGCCGGCGTGGACCATGCCGAAATCGTTGGTCGTCGAGCCGCCGTAGAGCGTGTTCGGCATGTTCACGATGCCGACCCCGATCCAGTTCAGGCTGGCGTTGAGAATCGTGTGGCGATGCCCCCAGCATCCCCAGGTGACGGCTGCCGTGCACGCCAGGTTGTTGGCGCCGGGGCCGTCGAAGTACATGAACCCGTACACCGTCTGCGCCGGACTGCCCGCGCCGCCGTCGAGATCCTCCAGGAAGTAATCGCTGCCGTTGGCGAACACCGGGTTGTTCGTCATGCGCGGCAGGCCGGAGTACGGGGAGCCCCAGCTCGGAACGTTGATCGGGCTGGCGTGATCGAAGTAACCGTAGGTGGCGATCTCCAGGCCGTGGTTGTACGCGACCTGGGAGGCAAGCGTCGGGTCGAGCTGCAGGTCGCCCTCGCCCCGCGCCTCGCGCTCGCTGTTGAGCAACCACACCTCCTGCTGGGCCGGGGTCATCGCGTCGTAGCCTGCGGGGAGGGTGAGCGGGGCGGCGCAGCCCTCCGCCGCTCGCGCCATCGTGAAGTTCGTCTGAATGGAGGCGTCGCTGCTCCAATCGAGCGTCCCCGGGTCGGCGGCGTTCACCATCGGATCGGCGGTCGAGCAGGCGGCCTGCGCCGCCGCGGGCGACAACGCCGCGGGCGCCAGGCTCAGCCCGCACACGGCCATGACCATGATCAACCGGCGAAGTGCCATCGAGACCTCCGATCGAGAACGCATCCGACCACCCGAGGAGTCCGTGCCGCCGGGGATGCGGGCCACGCGACGCTATCAGGCGGGGTGCAATCCGAGCGCAACACCGCCGGCATGGCGTGCCGGCGCCGCGTCGGATAGCGTGACCGGCGAGCACCACACGGCTGAGAGGATGGGACATGGGACAGCGCAGGTTTGCCCGCACATTCGCGCTCGCCGCCGTCGCGACCGTCGCGGCGAGCGCGCAGGCCGTCAATATGGCCGAGGCGAAGACGGCCGCGCCGCCGCCGCCGGCCTCCGGCGCCTGGAAGCTCGTCCCGATCGGCGCCTCCGGGCTCGTCTCCGCGCGGTTCACGGTCAGCCACCGGACGGTCTCGGGTCTGCACGGAACGTTCACGAAGAGGCCCGGCTGCGCGAGCGGCACGTTCACCGTCGGCGGCCGGTCGACGATCAGGGACGTGGCCCTGGCCGGTGGCGTGCACGACTGGGCCGTCGCCTCCGGGCGCAACCGCCCGGGCGGTCTGGCGGCGACGCCGATCGACCTGACGATCGGCGGTCACACCGAGGTCGACGCCAACATCACGCTCGGCTTCCCGGAGAGGAATCTGAAGGGCGCCGGGGAGATCAACTGGGGTCCGGTGTCAGGCGGCATCCAGCCGTGCACGATCTTGTATTACGCGGTGCCCGCCTGAGCCCGAGGCCGGCCGAGGATGACGCCCCCGCCGGCGGTGCTCAGCACGCACAGGCGCGCGCTCGGGCACGACACCGCGGTCAGGCTCTGGCCGGTGGCGGTCACCTGCCACGTCGCCGCCCCGCCGGGCGGATCGGAGCTGACGAGCACGTTCCCGCGGTCGTCGATGGCGGCGCACAGCGCGCGGGACGCGCAGGCGAGCGCGCTGAGGTCGTGGCCCGCGTCGATTCGCGCGCGGCGCCAGGCGCCGGCGCCACCCTGGCGCGGGGACTCGGAGGTGAGGACCTGACCGCCGTTGCCGACCGCGGCGCAGAACGAGACGCTCGGGCACGACACGTCGACGATGCCCGCGCCCGCGCCGGGGATCCGCAGCAGATGCCAGCGCGTCGCATCGTCGGTGGAGACAGCGAGCTTGTCGCCGAAGGAATCGGTGGCGACGCACAGCGTCGTCGCGGCACACGAGACGCCGGTGAAGTCGTCGAACCTCGGCTGACCGATGGCGATCGACCGCCAGCTCGTCGGTGAACCACCCGGATCGCGGCTGACCTCGATGTTCTCGTCTCCGAAGTCGGAGTCAAACCGCGTCGCCACGCACAGCGACGCCGAAACGCAGCTGACCCCGTTCAGCGACTCGTCGGCCGGGTCGCCGGCGCTGCCCGGGGGATAGCGGCTGAGGTCGGCCAGCCGCCAGCTCGCCGACGGGCTCAGCGCGTCGCTCACCGCAGCGACGACGTTGCCGGCGCCGACGTCCTCGCAGAAGCCGCTTGCCGTACACGACAGCGCACCGGGCACGAAGCCGCGATTGATGACGCTCGCGTGCCAGACCCCTCCGGCGGGGTCGACCGAGGTCAGCTCATTGCCGTCGCCGTCGAGCGCGACGCACTGCGTGACCCGCGGGCAGGAGAGCGTGACCAGCCCGGCGGGCATGAGACGGCCGCTGCCGAGCCCGCTGCCGATCGTCCACGTCGCGCCGAGGTCCGGTGAGCTGAGCATGCCGCCGGCGCCGTCGCCGGCCACGCACAAGGCGGCCGACGGGCAGTCGAGCGCGGTGAGTCCGTCCGGATCGACCTCAGGGGTGAGCACCCAGTGGTCGCCGGCGGCCGGATCATCGGAGTGCAGCACGTTGCCCTCCCCGTCGGCGGCCACGCATTGGAGACCGGCCAGGCATGAGACGGCGAGCGTGAAGCCGGGGAAGCCCGCGGGCTCGTCGGCTCGCGCGACCGTCCAGGCGTGCGCCCCGCCGGCCGGATCCGACGAGCTGATCAGGTTGCCGTAGTCATCGGCGATCACGCACTCGTCGACCGCGCCGCACGACACCGCGGCGAGATCGCCGGTCGTCGGGTCGGCGACGCCGAGGTCGGTGACCGTCCACGCCGAGGCCGGGCCGGTCGGATCGGTGGACGTGACGACGTTGCCGTCGAAGTCGACCGCGACGCAGAGTGAGACCGACGGGCACGAGACCGAGAGGAGCTGGGGTGAGCCGGCGATCGTCACCGCCTGCCAGTCGCCGGCCTGCGGGTCGCTCGAGGACACGATCTCGGAGCCGCCGTCGACGGCGACGCAGAGTGAGACCGACGGGCACGAGATGCCGCCGCTCACCCCGCGGTTGGCGATCACGGCCGTTCGGGGGGTCCAGGCGCCGTCCAGTGGCTCGGTCGAGGTCAGGATGTTGCCGCGGATCGTCACCGCCACGCACAGCGAGACCGATGGGCATGACACGCCCTCCAGGCCGTCACGCGGGCTGATCACGCGCCCGTGCCACGAGTCCGGCGAGGCGGGGTCGGTCGAGGTCTCGACCTGTCCGCTGTCGCCGCCGATTCCGACGCACAGCTGCGTCGACGGGCACGACAGGCTCGTGACGTACCACACGCCCGTCACGCCGTACGCCGTGGCGTGATCGACGTGCTGGGGCGCCCCGAAGCGCAGCGGCGCAGAGCGAGCGGCGGCGGTCGACACGCACAGGAGCACGCAGAGCACGCTCACCACCCCCGGCAGCATCCTCCGCAGCGCCCGCATCGCCGGCATCATATCCGCGCCGCGGTCCGAGCTCATCCGGGGGCGCGGGTCAGGCGTCGAGCTCGTCCGACAGCGTCAGCCAGGCCGTCTCCAGCTCGTCGCGGCGGGCGCTCAGCGCGGCCAGCTCGGCCGACAGCGCCCCCAGCGCCTCGGCGTCGCTCGACGCGGCGGCCATCGCCGCCTGGATCTCGGCGTCGCGCTCCTCGGCTCGGTCGAGCTCGCGCGCGAGCCTCGTCAGCTCCTTCTGTCCCGCCCGGCGCTGGGCTCCGCGCGACCCGCCGACTCCGCTTCCCGTACCGCCCGCGGCGGCGCTCGCTGCCGCCCCGGCGCGGGCGTCCGGCCCCGCGTCCGCGGCGACGGGAGCACCGGCCTCGGCCTCCAGCGCCAGATACTGCTCTATCCCGCCCGGTAGATGGCGCAGCCCGCCGCCGGTCAGCGCGTAGACGTCGTCGCACACCCGCTCGACGAAGTAGCGATCGTGGGAGACGACGACGAGTGTCCCAGGCCAGCCGTCCAGCAGATCTTCGAGCGCGGTCATCGTGTCGATGTCGAGGTCATTGGTCGGCTCGTCGAGCAGCAGGACGTTGGGCTCGCCGAGCAACACGCGCATCAGCTGCAATCGCCGGCGCTCGCCCCCGGAGAGGTCATCGGTGCGCGCGCTCAGCTTCTCGCCGCGAAAGCCGAAGCGCTCGGCCAGGGTGCCCGGTGTCAGCTCCTCGCCGCCGCTCGTCGTCGCGCGGCCGCGAACCTCGGCCAGCGCCTCGACGACGCGCAGCCCGGGCGGCAGCTCGGTCGTGTCCTGCGACAGCTCGGCGACCCGCACGGTGGCCCCGCGCTGCACAGCGCCTGAGTCCGGCTCACGGTCACCGGCGAGCAGCCGCAGGAGCGTCGTCTTGCCCGAGCCGTTGGCGCCGACGAGGGCGACGCGCTGCCCGGCACCCAGGCGCCAGGTCACGGCGTCGAGCAGGCGCCGGTCCCCGGACGCCACCGAGACGTCGACGGCATCGAGCACGCGGTCGCCGAGCCGGGCGATGGCGAAGCGCAGCAGCTCGACGCTGTCCCGCGGCGGCGGAACGTCGGCGATCAGGGCGTTGGCGGCTTCGATCCGGAACTTCGGCTTCGAGGTCCGCGCCGGCGGCCCGCGGCGCAGCCACGCCAGTTCCTTGCGCACGAGCTGGCGGCGACGGTCCTCACGGGCCGCCGCCTGGCGGTCACGCTCGGCGCGGGCGAGCACGTACGCCGAGTAGCCGCCGTCGTATTGAAAGACGGCGCCGCGGGCCACCTCCCAGGTGCGGTCGCAGACCTCGTCGAGGAACCAGCGATCGTGGGTGATGGTCAGCAGCGTGCCCCGGCGGGCAGCGAGGAACCGCGCCAGCCAGGCGATGCCCTCGACGTCGAGATGGTTGGTCGGCTCGTCGAGCAGCAGCAGTCCCGGGGCGCCGAGCAGCGCCCGGGCGAGCATGATCCGGCGCCGCTCGCCGCCGGAGAGCTGTCCGATGCGCGTCTGAAGGCCGTCGGGGAAGCGCCCGATGGAGACGCCCCCGAGCAGGCCGTCGAGCACCGAGCGAAACGTCGCGTCGCCGGCCCACTCGTGCTCGGGCGTCGCCCCGACGAGCTCTGCGCCGACCGTAGCGCCGAGATCGAGGTCGACGCGTTGGGAGACGAGCACGGCCTCGATGCCGGCCGTCCGCGTGACCGCCCCGGCGTCCGGGACCTCCAAGCCCGCGATCAGCCGGACGAGGGTCGACTTGCCGGCGCCGTTCTCGCCCACGACGCCGACGCGCTCGCCCTCGTGCAGCCCGAGGGTGACGTCGTGCAGGACCGACCGGGAGCCGTAGCCCTTGGCGACCGACTTGAGATTGACGAGGTTGCGCGTGGCGATCCGATACATCTAGCGCGGTCGCGTGGATCCGCGCGTCCCGGTGTGCGACGGTCGGGGTGGTGATGGGCTCATCTCCCAGTTCGTCGCCCCTCATCACGCCGTGCATCACCTTGACCTTGCATGCACGTGTGGTTACGGTGTGTGAATCCTGAGGGAGAAAGGGAGGCTCGGCATGCGGTGGATCCTGCGTTCTCGACGTGCGCGCTTCAGCGCGGGGGCAATCGGCGCGGTGACGCTGGCAGCCGTGGCTGTGATCATGGTCAGCGCCGGTGGGGTTGCCAGCGCTCGGACCAACCGCGCGCTGGTGCGAGCCTCGGCGGCGCTGACCTCGACGAGTCCGATCATCGCGCCCCAGACGAGCTGTGCCTCCCTGGCCACGGACCCGAACTTCGTCGCGATCCCTGACTTCCCGACGAGCATCGCGTCCGCCACGATCGTCCCGGCCGCCGACGGCAATCCGGAATACTGTGACGTCCAGGGGATGATCGCGCCGCAGACGCACTTCACCCTTGAACTGCCGGACAGCACCTGGCAGGGGCGCTATCTCCAGAATGGTTGTGGCGGTTACTGCGGCACGGTGAGCTCCCAGACCTTCCCGACCTGCGATGCGACGCTCGGCGGAGACTTCGCGATGGCCACCGACGACGAGGGACACGCCTCAGAGCCGGGTCTCGGCGGCGCCGGGCTGTTCGCCTTCAACAGCCAGAAGCTGCGTGACGAATACGGCTATGAATCAGAGCACGCGCTGGCGGTGGTCGCCAAGACTGTCATCACCGCCTACTACGGCGTTGGACCCAACTACTCCTACTACGACGGCTGCTCGGACGGTGGGCGAGAGGCGATGGAGATCGCCGAGCGCTACCCGGATGACTTCAACGGCATCATCGCGGGCGCTCCCGAGATCATCGCCGGACCGCTGAACGCCGAGTTGCAGACCTGGGACTACCGCGTCAACACCGACGCCGACGGCAACGCGATCCTCACCAGCGCCCAGCTCACGACGTTGCACAACGCCGTGATCACCGCCTGCCAGGGCGACGACGGCGTGGCTGGAGACGGGATCATCACCGACCCGCGCAACTGCGACTTCAATCCCGCCAGCATCGTGTGTCAGCCGGCGCAGACCAGCAACTGCCTGACCCCGCAGCAGGCGCAGGTCGCCGAGGAGATCTACCAGGGGCCGGTCGATGCGCAGGGCCATCATCTCTACCCGGGTGGGCTGCCGGTCGGCTCGGAGTCCTCCTGGGCGGGCTTCCAGGTTCCGGTGGAGCCGTCAAGCGGCGGCCCGGTGTCATCGCAGTCCGCGTTGATCTACGGCGGACTGTCGCTGCCCTACCTGCGCTTCCAGTACCTGCCCCCCGGACAGCTCGGCCCCGACCCGAGCCAGTGGCAGTTCACCGACCAGGGCTTCCGGTCGCTGTTCCCGGTCGCCGACACCTACGATGCGATGTCGACCAATCTCAGCGCGTTCCGGGCGCATGGGGGCAAGCTGATCATCTGGCAGGGCTGGGCAGACCAGGCGATTCCGACCTACGGCACGATCGACTACTACGAGACTCTGGCGAGGCAGATGGGCGGGCTGAGCTCGACGCAGCAGTTCGCGCGCATGTTCCTGTTCCCGACCGTCGCCCATTGTGGCGGAGGGTACGCCGACAGCAGCTTCGATCTCGTGCTGCCGATGGTCCAGTGGGTGGAGGATGGCGTCGCGCCCGCTCAGGTCACAGCGACCGACGCGATCACTCCGAGCACCGGTGGGACGCCCACGACGGTCACGCGCCCGGTCTATCCATACCCCGAGGTTCCGATGTACAACGGCGACGGCGAGAACCCGGACGTCGCGACGAGCTTCCATCCGATCGTCTCCCCCCACGCCAACGAGTATTCCGACTGGATCGGTAACTACCTCTTCTACCAACCGGTCACCAGGAGCACCTCGAGCGGGTGGAGTGACGCATCAGCGCGTCGGCGCTCGTAGGCGGCTCGCCACAGACCTCGCCGAGGACGGGTTCAGCTGCCGAGCTCGCGAGACCGCCGGGCGGCCGCGGCCACGGCATCGAGGAAGGCGGCCCGCACTCCGTGGCGCTCCAGCTCGCGCAGTCCGGCGGCCGTCGTCCCACCGGGCGAGGTCACCGCCGCCCGCAGTGCGGCCGGGCTCCCGGCCCCCTCGACGAGCATGCGCGCGGACCCGAGCAGGGTCTGGTAGGCGAGCGCCTCGGCGACGTCGCGCGGCAGACCGTCGAGGACCCCGGCCTCCACCAGCGCCTCGGCCACGAGGAACACGTACGCCGGACCGGATCCCGACAGGCCGGTGACCGAGTCAAGCGCCGCCTCCGAGACGCGTACCACGACCCCGACCGCGCCGAGGATCTCCTCCGCCCAGCGCAGGTCCTCCTCGGTCGTGGCGGAACCCGGGCAGATCGCCGCTGCTCCGGCGCCGACCAGCGCAGGGGTATTCGGCATCGCCCGCACCACCGCCAGCGATCGGCCGGCGGCGCGCTCGATCGCCCCGGTGGTCACGCCGGCGGCCACCGACAGCAGGCGCCGCGCCCCCGCCTCGGCCAGCTGCCCGGCGACGCGTGACACATCCGGCGGCTTGACCGCGAGCACCGCGGAGGCGACCGGGACGAGCTCGGACACGACGGTGACCCCGGGGAGCGCGTCGGTCAGCTCGGCGCGCCGCGACGAGGCGACCTCCGCCACGACCAGGTCGCAGGCGGCGCGGCCGGAGGCCAGCAGGCCCCGAACCAGCGCCTCGCCCATGCGCCCGCCGCCGACGATCAGCAGGCGGTCATCGGCCGGTGCGGTCATGGCAGCGAAGCCGACCCCGAGCCGCCCGGCGCCTCGGGCTCTCGATCGGGATCGGCCTCGGCCTCGGCCTGCTGCCGGCGCCCTTCGCGGGCCAGATCGTCATTGCCGACCAGTGAGCCGGCCGCCTCTTTCGCCTTCCCGGCGAGGAGATCCAGCAGCCCCTCTCGGGTCACTTCGAGATCGTCGTCATCGCCCATGCCGCGCACCGCCCTCTCAGTCGTAATGAAGATCCGGTCGCCCGCGGTTCGAGCCGACCGGACACCATTGTCCGCCGAGGGCCTATCGGTCTGCGCCGGCGACGCACGCCTCGGATGCGACACGGGCGAGGATCTCAGTGGCGTCGGCGTTGCCCGGCGCAAGCTCCAGCGCGGCGGTGGCGAAGACGCGCACGTCCTGCGGCTGGTCCTGGATCATCGCCACCCGCGCCAAGCCGACGAGGGCGTCGGCGTCCGGTTCCTGCGCGCACACGGCCATCCACTCCTTGGCCGCCGAGACGAGAAAGCCGTGGCGCAGGTAGATCTCGCCGAGGAGCTGACGCCGCTCCCGGGTCGGCAGCTCCGACCTCTCGAGCGCCGGCAGCAACAGCTCGAACTCGTCGAAGGACCGGTTCCTGAGGAAGGTCTCGAGGATCGCGCCCAGTGTCCCGGCCGCCGCGACCGTCAGCGCCTGTGGTGCGGGAGCGCCGCAGGCGAGAGCCATCCACGTTTCGAACACGTCGCGTTCCATCGTTGACAGACCCCTGGCGGGTCCCGCGAGCACCGTGCGCGCCGCCGGTAGATCGCGGCCGCAGATGAGCCCACTGAGTTCGATGCGGCGGGCCGCGCCACCCCAGCTCGGGTCGTCGCCGACCACGGCGGCGTGCTCGGCCGCCCCGGCGTTGTCGCCGAGCCACAGCAACGTCTCGGCCAGAGCCACCCGTGCCTCGGCGCTACCCGGTTGGCTCGCGATCGCCAACCGATACTGACCCTCGGCAGCCTTGAGCGCACCACCGCCCTGTAGAGCCGAGCCGAGCATGAAACGCACGGTCGGGGTCAGCGGAGCGACGCGGCGCTCGATCTCGGCGACCACCTCCTCGGGCTGAACTCCGACCGTGAGCAGGAGGGCTGCGTATGGCCGTATGACCCCGGTGAAACCAGGGTGGTGCTCGATGCACCAGTCCAGCAGCTGCCTCGCCGCCTCGTGGTCACCGTTGATCACCTCCAGCTCAGCCAGCCCGATCCGCGGCAGATAGGTTCCACACCCGACGAGCGGCCGGTAGTGCACCGGCGCGTCCCCGAGCTCGATGCACCGGCGGTAGAGAGCTCGTGCCTCGTGGTGGCGGCCGCCGGCAGCCGCCATGTTGGCCTGCGCGAGCACGAGGTCGGTGAACGTCGGGAATCGACGCAGCCCCTCGGCCGCCAGCGACGCGGCATCCTCCACGCGGCCGCCGAGGCGCATCGCTCTGACCAGTCGGCTGACGAGCGGCGGCGGCACGCGCACGTCGTCGGCATCGCCGCCCCCGGCCGTCATCAGCGCCCAGGCGCGTTCGAATTCCGGCAGCGCCGCTTCGTCGTCACCGGCGGCGGCATACTCCGACCCCAGGGTGAAGCGCAGGGAGGCATCGGTCGGGTTCTCGTCAACCTCCACGCGCAGCAATCTGATGTTGCGCTGGACCTTGGCCTTGGAGTCAAGGACGCTCTTGAGGTAGCCGTAGTGCTCGAGGCGGACCGATGTCTGGACGACGCGTCCGGGAGCATAGAGCGGCAGCGTATGGCTGATCTGCTCGTGCACGCGGCCCGTGAAGCGGTACTCGGGCCGGTTTCTGAACATGCGCAGGCGATTGTTGACCACGGCGTATCCATCATCGGCCTCGCCCACGTGGCTGGTCTCGACGAGGTAGAACGCCTCTCGCCAGACGTGGCCGGTGAGCTCTCGCAGCATCGCCGCGTCCTCGCTGACCAGGACCTGGTCGGCGTCGAGACAGATCAGCCAATCGCCGGTCGCGGCATCGAAGGAGATGTTGCGCGGCTCGCAGAACGAGTCCGCCCATTCATACGCGATCACGCGGGCTCCGAACGAGCGCGCGATCTCGATCGTCGCGTCTCGTGAACCCGTGTCGACGATGACGATCTCGTCAACCGCCGGGGCGACCGCCGCCAGGCAGCGACCGAGCATATCCTCCTCGTCGCGGACGATCATGCACAGGCTCAGCGTCAACCCGGAGGCGGGCCGCGCCCTGCCGGCGACGAGCGCGGCGCGGTGCGCCAGGCCGGCCAGTCCCGGGCGCGCCGCGGCCATCGTGGCGTCCCGGCGGCGGCTGTCGACCGCGGCCGGATGCTCGCGCATCGGCGTCAGTGACGGATCCAGGCGGCGCGCCGCCGCGACCAGGCCGGCGGCCGCGTCGGGACGTCCGAGCCCGTCGAGCGCGAGCGCAGCCGCGTTGAGCACGACCGGCTCATTCGGTTCGATCTCGAGGGCCTCGACGGCGGCGGCGGCAACCAGCATCCGGAGCCGGGCGCGGCGCTCGGACGTCCAGCCCGCGGCGACTGCGAGCCCGAGCTCGAGCAGGACGACCTGCGCGTGATAGCGGCGATTTCGGTCCTTCAGCTGTGCGGCGGACGCGAAGAGCGACCGGTAGCCCTCGATGTCGCCGGCGTCGAGCAGGGCCTGCGCCTGAGCGCCGAGACGCGACGCTGAATCGGGATCGCCCACGCCCGAGACGGGCGCAGCTGACCCTGCGGGTGCTGTGCTGAGCAGAGGATGAGCCATGCGAGGGGGCTTCGGGGACGACACCACCAGTCATCGGCGCCGGCCGCTCAATCTGAAAGCCTGCTCCTGACGCCGGGATCGACCGGACTCGTCTCGCGATCGCCGCCGGCGATCCCCGAGGTCTGGATCAGCGCTCGCTCCAGTGCGTCGGTGCTGTCGCGTGCGGCGCCGAGGCTGCGCTGCCTGGGTTAGGCTGGTTCGCCCTCCGACCAGGGTGGTGAGCTGATGGTTCGACGGGATGAGGTGAGACCGGACACGTGGGCGATCGTGGCCGGCCGCCCGGAGCCGGTGCCGGGCGCCACGCTGAACACCCCGATCGTTGCCGCCTCCACCTATGTGCTCGGCGGGGATCGCATCTACAGCCGGAACGAGGCCACCGACGGTTGGGAGGCGTTCGAGGCGATGCTCGGCGGTCTGGAGGGCGGCGAGGCGGTGGCCTTCTCGTCGGGGATGGCGGCGTGCGCAGCGGTGCTCGGCGGCCTGCCGAGCGGCGCGCATCTGGTGATCGGCGACGACTGCTACCAGGGCGTGGCCGGGATCGCCGCGGCGGGCGTCGATGCGTATCAGTGGCAGGTCGAACGGCTGCCGGCGACCGATCCCCGGTGGGCGAAGCGGGCCTCGCAGGCCGATCTGCTGTGGCTGGAGTCACCGTCGAATCCGCTGCTCGAGGTGGCGGATCTCGCTGCGATCTGCGCGGCGCCGCGCGGCGAGCGGTGCCGGGTGGTCGTCGATAACACGTTCGCCACCCCGCTGCTTCAGCGCCCGCTGGAATTGGGTGCCGATGTCGTGGTGCATTCGGCGACGAAGCTGATCGGTGGGCATTCAGACCTCTTGCTCGGCGCGGCGGTCACCGCCGGCCCGTCCGAGCTGCAGCGCCTGAGGAGCGCGCGGAGTCTGAACGGGGCCACGCCCGGGATGCTCGAGTGCTTCCTGGCGCTGCGCGGGTCCCGGACGCTGGCACTGCGGCTGCGCCGGGCGCAGACCTCGGCGGGGCAGATCGCCGCCCGGCTGGCCGAGCACCCGGCGGTCGGCCGGGTGCGCTACCCGGGGTTCGGGACGATCGTGAGCTTCGAGCTCGGCGACGCGGCGGCGGCGGATCGCGCGTGCCGAGCGACCCGGATCATCCGGCACGCGACGAGCCTGGGCGGGGTCGAGACGTCCATGGAGCGCCGCGGCGTGCATCCGGGCCAGGAGCGCATCCCGCCGGGACTGATCCGGCTCAGTGCCGGCTGCGAGGATCTCGACGATCTGTGGCACGACCTCGACGCCGCGTTAAGGGCCTCGATCACCGCCATCTAACGGCGATCTCACGCCCTGCCCCTACCGTCCGCACGGCGACTCCAGGAAGGGAGCGCTGAGGAGCCGGGAGCGACGAGCCCCTCGGAGATGACGACGCCGCAGAAGTGCGGCCTGAGGAGGACGATATGAAGGGCCAGACCGAGCCGCGCCGCAGGCGGCTGACGTACGCCAACGTCGTCTCGACGTTGGCACTTGTCATCGCCGTCGGCGGCGGGACGGCGTTCGCGGCGTCCAGGCTGATCACGGGCAGCCAGATCGCCAAGGGCACGATCACCGCCGCCAACATCAAGAAGAGCACATTGTCCGCGAGGTTGTTCGCCAAGGGCGTCCTCCAGAGCGGTCCGACGGGCGCGACCGGAGCTCAGGGGCCGGCCGGCGCGACCGGCGCGACCGGCGCGGCCGGCACCGCGATCGCCTACGGGGCGGTCGTGATCAACAGCGTCGGCAATCCGGCGCTGCAGTCCGGCGCGGTCGGCTTCACGAGCGTGACCAGCCCGTCCCCGAACCTGTACTGCCTCAACCTCCCCGCCAACGACAACGGGGTGTACCCCGTGCTCTCGAACCTCGGCGGCGGCAACACCGCCGTGCTCACCATCCCCGCCCCGGAACAGTGCCCCGGAGGCCTGGAGGTCGGCAACCCCTCGGGAACCCCGCTGTCGCCTGGAACGGGCTTCTCGATCACGATTCCGTAGTGACCTGCTGTCGGATCCCGCGAGTGCTCGCGCGCTCGCGGGGCCGACGGTCTGGCTCTCCGCTCTCGTGACACTCGCTCGTGCCGGGGTCGCGCGGGCTTGGATTCAGGCGGTGAGCGCCGGGGCGGGACCGTAGGCGGCGGCTTCGGCGAAGGGCATCGGTCGGGCGTAGACATAGCCCTGCACCCCGTCGATCCCCAGCGCGCGGAAGCGCTGCAGCTGATCTTCGGTCTCGATCCCCTCGACGATCGTCGCCAGCCCGAGCGCCTCGGCCATGTCGATGATCGCCCGGACGAGGGCGAGCGCGTCGGCGCCGCGTGGGTCGGAGGCCTCCAGCACGAAGGATCGGTCGATCTTGAGCTTGTCGAGCGGCAGCAGGCGCAGATGCGAAAGTGAGGAGTATCCGGTGCCGAAGTCATCGAGAGCGACGCGGACTCCGTGACGGCGGATGCGTTGCAGCAGGGCGTGGACGGTAGCGCCGTTGGCGATCAGTGAGGACTCGGTGATCTCGATCACCAGCCGTGCGGCGGGCAGGCCGCTGTCTGCCAGGGCCGACGTGATGGTGGACTCCAGGTCGCTGTTGAGCTGGCGGGGGGAGACGTTGACTGCCACGGTGCGCCCGGCGGGTAGGGCGGTGGCGTCGGTGCAGGCGCGGCGCAGGACCCATTCGCCGATCTCGATGATCAGTCCGCTCTCTTCTGCCAGTGGGATGAATTCCGCCGGTGTGATCAGCCCGCGTTGGGGGTGCTGCCAGCGTACGAGCGCCTCATAGCCGGTGACTTGTGCGGTGTGGGGATCGACCTGGGGTTGGAAGAGCAGCCGGAGCTGGTCATCGCTCGCGGCGCGGCGGAGATCTTCCAGCAGCGCCCGGCGCCGTTGGGTTTCGCGAGCGAGCTCGGGCACGAAGTGCGCGACGCGGTCCCCGCCGTCATGCTTGGCGGCGTAGAGCGCGAGGTCGGCGCGAGCGAGCAGATGCTCGGCGTCCTGAGCGTGCTCGGGGGCGCGGGCGATCCCGCCGCTCAGGCGGGTGGCGATGCTGCGGCCCTGGATCTCGCACGGCGCGCGGACCCGGGCGCGGATCTCGGCAAACCGCGCGGAGGCCTGCTCGGGCGTGCATTGGCCGTTGAGGATCAGCACGAATTCGTCGCCGCCGAGGCGGCCGACGAGCTCGGTCGGGCGGGCGAGTGACCGCAGCCGCGCGGCGACCTCGCACAGCAGCTCGTCACCGGCGCCGTGGCCTAGGGTGTCGTTGACTGACTTGAAGTCATCGAGGTCGACCAGCAGCAGGCTGAAGGCGCCTGAGGGCGCCGTCGCCAGCTGGGCGCGGAGTGCCGAGAGCACGTGGTGGCGGTTGGCCAGCCCGGTCAGACTGTCGAACTCGGCGAGCTGCACGAGCGTGCGCTGGGCGCGGACCTCGGTGGTGACGTCGGCCCCGACCCCGCGCCAGCCGCCGCGCTCAGACGCCGGTTTGCCGCTCAGTCGCAGGTGACGCAGCTCTCCGGCGATCACCACATCGACCGCGAGGTCGTGAAACGCCGTCTCGTCCTGCAGCGCCGCAGCCAGGTCGGCGCCGCCGTCCGGTGCGGCGAACGGCAGCACCTCGATCAGGCCGGCTCCGGTCAGCTGCGCCGGCGGGCGACCCAGCAGTTCCGCCAACCGTGATGGGACGCGCAGCAGCCGCCCGTCAGGCCCCGTCTCCCACAGCCAGTCGCTCGCGCCGGACTCGAAATCGTGCAAGAGCAGGCTGAGCGTCTCGCGCTGCTCGGTCACCTCCAGTTCAGACCGGCGGCCCGCCAGAAAGGTCGCGGCCACGCGCACCACGAAACCCATCGCCAGCACGCAATCGCCGACCAGCAATCCGACCACGGGCAGATACCCCGTGCCCCCTGAGACCAGCAGCGCGACGCTCATCACCGTGGCGAAGGTCACGAGCCACGCCACGGCGGCTCGGGGAAGGTAGGAGACCGCCCAGCTCATATAGCCGATCAGTCCGCCCGCGACGGCCGCGCCGATCACCCGGGCCTGCGGACCGACCGGCACCGTCAGCTCGGCCATCGCCACGGCGATCGCCGCGGCAAACCCGACCTTGTAGGCGACGTACAGGGAGTCGCCGGCAAACCGCCCGCCGCCCGGGCGCGCCAGCGTCCGCGCGGTCGCCACCTCCAGCGCCGAACATGCCATCCCCACGACGACCGTGGCGATGATCAGCGGGTGGGCGAAGCGATCCCAGGACACGACCGCGCCGACGCCGAAGAGCACGAGCCGGCCCCCGAACCACGCCGGCCACGCGACGACGACCGCCGCGTACTGCTGGCGGCGAAGATCCGCCGCCTGGGCCCGGGTCACCCCCGTCGAGTGACGCGCCGCGCCCAGCGCCCCGCCGACACGCTCTCTGACGGCCGCCGACGCCCGCTGCGCACCACTCATGACCCTCTGATCGGACTCCACCCCCCGCGGCTCGACCGCTCGGCGGCAGGCTCGACACAAGACCGATGCCGCCACGCCCTGCTCAGCGGACTCTGGTCCCCATCAAATAGACGCGCCGGCGCTTCACCAGGAGGCATCCCGATGCAGACAGCCAAGCATCCGCAGTTCTGCTCGTAGAACGCGTAGTCCGCTCTGGCGTCGACCGGTGGATCGGTGGTGTCCTCCTCGCCCGATGTCAGGAGGACCGGTGTCGACGGACCGATATCGCTGATCGCGGCATCCTTTTGAGCGGGTTGGTTTGGCCCGGTGATGGCGGGATCGTTGATCTGTGGGAGCCTTGCCGGATGCAGACGAACCCTCCAGCGTCACGGCGGGCTCTACGGAGTCGTCCGGCGAACCGCCTGCTCGAGGTCTGGCTCCTGGCCGCGGGATTGGAAGACACGCCGGGCGACGGGACGGCACCTGACCGCAAGAGGATCGAGTGAGGATGGGCCGTTGCGTGTCTCTGGTGATGCGCCGGCTGCCGAATCGGCGTACCGGCATCGCGGGCCTGGCCGTCATGAGCTTGGCGCTGGTCGCCGCCGCGCCCGAGAAGCCCGGCTCGTACCCGGTCGCGCCGTCACGGTTTGAACCGGGATCGTGTGTGTTGTTCGCACCCACGGACGGCAACCGCCATCTCAGGGTCTTCATCGACGCCGGTCACGGTGGCATCGATCCGGGTGGGACCGGCAGGACCAGCAGCGGGCAGACGGTCAGCGAGGCTCCGTTGAATCTGCTCGTCGCCAAGGACGCAGCGGCGCTGCTGCGCCGGCGCGGCTTCAGTGTCGTGCTGTCGCGGTCGGGCTCGAACCCGGTCGCGCGTCCGGAGCCGGGCGACTTCTCGGGCGGGGTGTACACGGTCCTGGGAGAACGGCGCGAGCTCGTCGCACGCAATCTGTGCGCTGATCTGTCGCACGCGAATGTCGTTCTCGGGATCGACGAGGACGCCGCCGCGGGGCCGAGCGCAGCCGGCAGCGTGACGCTGTATGACGCCCAGCGTTCGTACCACGCTGCGAACCTGAGCCTGGCGCAACTGGTGCAGCGCGACGTACTGGCGAGCCTGAGCGCCGACGGCGCCGCAGTCCCCGATCTCGGCGTCCACAACGACGTCGGCTACGGCGACCTGTCGGCGGCGGGCGCCCAGGCATACGGTCATCTGACTCTGCTCGGGCCGCCTGAACGTGGCTACCTCAGCACGCCCACGGTCGTGCCGGCGGCGCTGATCGAACCGCTGTTCCTCACCAACCCGTCGGAAGCATCGCTGGCCGACTCAGCCGCTGGGCAAGAGGCGATCGCGCGCGGCTTGGCAGACGCCGCCGAGCAGTTCCTCGGCCGCTGAAGACCGTCGGTCACCGCGCAACGTTTGCCGCGGACGCGATGAGTTCGGACCCCGCCGCCGGTATGTACTGACGCGTCTGCCGGAATACCCCGGCCGGCCGATCCGAAGGGAGAACCCGATGTCAGACAGCCGCGCGGAAGACGAGGCCGCCATCCAGGCCGTATTGGTTGACTCGTACAAGGCCTGGGAGGCCGGCGACGCCGACGGCATGGTCGCCAACTACACCGCGGGCGCGACCGCCATCATGACGGGCTCGCTCCGCGACAGCCGTGACGTGATCCGCGAGAGCATGGCCCTGGCGTTCGAGGGGCCACTCAAGGGCAGTTCGACCTACAACAAGCAGCGCACCCTCCGGTTCGTCGGCGCGGACGCCGCGATCGTCATCAGCGAATCCGGCATCCTGTTCGCCGGCGAGACCGAGGTTCCCGACACGCGCAAGGTGAACGCGACCTGGGTTTTCGAGAAGCGCGACGGCCGGTGGCTGATCGCCGCCTATCACAACAGCCCCGTGCTGGTGCCGGAGTGAGGCCTTCCTCGTACCCGCGGTGACGGGCACCTGGCGACCTCACACATTCACCAGATCCGAGTGACACCTCCCCAGACACGTACAATCGGAGCAGAGAAAGGGTGGGCATGACGACGGCAGAAGGCTTCGATCGGCTGGTCGAGCCATTCCGAACGGAGCTGCTGGCCTACTGCTATCGCATGCTCGGCTCGGCTCACGACGCGGAGGACCTGGTCCAGGACACGTATCTGAGGGCGTGGCGGGCGCGGGAGCAGTACGACGAGACCCGTAGCTCACTGCGCACCTGGCTCTACCGGATCGCGACGAACGCCTGCCTGACGGCTTTGGAGGTCCGAGGCCGCCGGCCCCTGCCGTCGGGGCTGGTGGCCGCATCAGACCCGCTCGGGCCGCTCGTCAGGGGAGAGAACCTCGCCTGGCTGCAGCCCCTGCCGGACTCGGTGCTGGATGCCGGCGATACGGCGGGAGCCGTGATCGACCGCAGTACGCTCCGTCTGGCGTTCGCCGCCGCCCTGCAGCATCTATCGGCGCGTCAGCGTGGTGCGCTGATCCTGCGTGACGTGCTCAGCTTCTCCGCGTCCGAGGCTGCGGAAATCCTCGGCACCACCGTCGTAGCGGTGAACAGCTCCCTGCAGCGGGCGCGTACCCGGGTGACGGAGGCCGGGGGCCGGCAGGAGGCTTTCAGCGAGCCGCCCGCAGCCGAACAGCGCGCCTGGGTCGATCGCTACATCACGGCGTTCGAGCACGCCGACGTCGAGGGTCTCAAGCGGCTGCTCACTGAGGACGTGCTCATGGAGATGCCGCCGATGCTCAACTGGTTCACCGGCCCCCGAAACTACGGCCTGTTCATGGACTGGGTCTTCGCCCAGGCCGGAACGGACTGGTGCCTGAAGGCGGTCGGGGCCAACGGCCAGCCTGGGTTCGCCGCCTATCGGCGCGTCGGCGGCGGATATGAGCTTCACACGCTGCAGATCTTGTGCGTCGGCGCCGGGGGCATCAGCCGGAATTCGGTGTTCCAGGAATCCGAGGTCTTCGCTTCCTTCGGCCTGGCGGCCCGGCTCGACGATTGAGCTCACCGTCCGCTCCCCGATGTCGATGACGGCACGCGCCGACTGTGCGGCGCCGGATGGTGAGCTCCCACCGCGGTGATCCACCCTGTCCGCGGGCCGGTGTGCGGGTGTAGGCTGCCGCTCGTCCCCCGCCGCGACCTTGGAGCAGAGCAATGGCCCGCACCCCACAGGAAGTCTTCGACCACCACGGCCAGGCGCTGATGGCCGGCGACCTCGATGGCATCGTCAGCGACTACGCCGATGATGCCGTGTTCATCACGCCCGCGGGAGTGCTCCGCGGCAAGGACGGGGTCCGGCAGGGGTTCGTCAAGCTGCTCGACGATCTTCCCGACGCCAAGTGGGAGCTACCGACGATGCTGTTTGAGGACGACGTCCTGCTGCTGGAGTGGAAGGCCGAGTCCGCCAAGACCAGGGCCGACGACGGAATCGACACCTTCGTCTTCCGCGACGGCCTGATCCGGGTCCAGACGGTCCGCTACACGCTCGTCGCACAGGACTGACATCGCCTGCGGTTCGGCCGAATCCGGCATGGCGTCCAAATGCCCCGGCCCGCTCGGCACCCATGCATCGACGGTGCCGAGCGTCTTGAGCCGGTCGCGTCCGCCTCGAGATCGCCTCAGAACGGCCGGGTTGCCGGATACTCGCTTGGAAAATGAGCGATCCGGTTGGTCACCCCATGACCGTAGAGGTCTGAGTGCGGGTACGCCGAGCTGCCGACCCAGGCCAGGGCTGGGTTGTAGCCCGGGCCGTTCGCGGTCATGGGCTCGGACGTGGTGCTCTCCGACGCCGGCGCGCTCAGCGTCAGGGTGCCGGCGTCCGAGTTGATCCCGGTGACGGTCTGCCCGCCGGTGATGTCGGGCGCGGAGACGGTCGATCCGACCGCGAGCCCTTCGAAGCCCGACGCGGGCCCGAACGGCGCGGTCACCGTCACCGTCGTGGTGCCGTTGGTCGTCCCGACGAAGCTGTCGTAGCCGGGACCGCTCGCGGTCATCGCCTCGCCGGCGGTGCCTGAGCCCGTTGGCGGGGCGCTCAACGTCAGCGTGTCGGCGGTCGTGTCGATCGCGGCCACGGTCGTGTCGAAGGCGATATCCGCGGCGGTGATCACCGATCCGACCGTGATGCCGGTGAAGTTCGACACGTTTGTCACGGTCGTGCTGTCCGAGCTTGTCGTCGCGGTGAAGCTTGCGCTCATCGCAGGGTTGTAGGGGATGTACGACGACACTCCATCCGTGTTGATGAGGTTCAGCACGCCGCCCTGAATGGCGCCGGAGAAGTCGGGGAAGCCCGGGCCGACCGCCGCCGACCCGCCGGACAGCGACACCGAGCCGAGGATCTGGCCGCTGAAGATGTCGTTGAGCGACACGTGTCTCTTCACCGGCGCCGTGATCAGGCTGGTGACCAGGCAGTCGCAGCCGCTGCTGAAGCGGCTCCAGGACTGCATCCCGGTCAGCGTGAACGACGTGACGCTCGGGGACACCGCCAGCGACGGATAGCCGTCGAAGCTGCTGTTTTCCATCCAGAAGCTCGGCTGAACACCGGCGGCTGAATACGGAATCGTCAATGGCAGCTCGTTTTCAAGGAATATGACCTGGCCGCCGTTCCCGTTCCAGGTGGCTTCCGTCATCTTGAAATGCTCGAGCCAGATGCCTTCCAGAGTGACGTCGTTGCCATTCACAATGACGCCGTAGTCACTGCTGCTCTCAGCCGGCCAGTTGGTCGTCGTGTAGCCGTTGCCGCTGTTGTTGTTGGACTGGATCTCGGCCTGGTTCTGCAGGACGTCGTTCTGGTTGATCAGCTCGTCCGTCGTGGAGTTGCTGATCGTGCTGACGTCGCTGAGGGTTGTCGGGTCGGTCAGCGACCCGGTCGCATTGGGCGTGTTCCCGATCTCGATCTGCTCGGCCGCATACGGTCCGGTGTTGGTCGTCGCGTTGAACGCCATACCGTTGGCGTCGAATCCGGCGAGGATCGTTCCCGTGGCGGCGTCATCGACGACGATCGTGGGGGTGTTGGTGGTGGCGGTCACGGTCGCTTCGCCCAGTCCCAAGATGACCTCGTTGGCGCTCGGGACCGTCAACGGCGCACTCACGGAATAGGCGCCCGGCTCGAGCAGCACGTCCTCGCCGGTCGCGAGCGCCGCATTGATCGTCGCCGCGGTATCCGTGGTCGAATTGGCGAGGTAGAAGTCGCTCAGCGGGAGCGATGTGCCCGCGAACGGGCCGAGCCTCCAGTCATAGCCCCGCCGGTCGAACTGGACTCTGGGGTCAAAGACGTAGAACTGGCCGTGCCAGTAGTACACGAATGGCGACTCGCGGACCTCGGGCAGGAACGTGACGTTGATGTTGGAGCCGGCGGAGCCGGAGGCGGTCGCAGCACCGAAATTCGTCGCCGGGACGCCGCCCGTATCGCCCGCGAACATCGTGTCCGAGCCGAAGCCCTGCGCCCCGCCGATGGTGCTGCCCTGGATGTAGGGATCCGAGTTGCCGTCCAGGCCTGAGACACCGGCGGTGTTCTGCCCGTTGGTGTCGATGACGTCTCCGGTGATATTGGAGTTGGCGACCTCAAAGCCGTTTTCGACGGCACCGCTCCCGTTGATCCCGGAGCCGGGAAACGGGGCGCACGGGTTCAGGCACAAGCCTGTGGTGTACGGGAGCGCGGCTTCGAGCAGGTTGCCGAGCAGGTTGACCCGCCGCCACGTCGCCTCCTGCGAGGTGGACCACGTCATCGTGTCGGCCGGATCGCCGGCCTCGATCGGGTTGATCGTCAGGTTCTCGAGCTGACTGGGACGGATGGCCAGACTGTCGTTGTAGATACCGAGGTTGCCGTTGATCACGACGTCACACGGGCTCGTGCCGAGCCCGGCGACCACGCTGCCGCTAGGGACCTGCGCGTCGATCGTGTTGCTCGTCGTGGCGGTCGCCGGCGTTGCCGAGGCGTCGCCGTAGGTGCCCGGCAGGAAGAAGAACTCGTGGTTGGCGGGGGTGTACGACGCGCTGAGCGCCGCGTTGATCGTCGAGACCGACTCGGACGGGTCGAAGATCGTCACGTTCGGACCGAACGGGTTGCTCGGGTCGGTGGTGAGGGCCTTCGGAGCAGGGCCCGAGCACGCGGCCGTGGTCGCGGCCGAGGCCGATGTGACGCCCAGTATGAGGAGGACGGACGCAACCAGTGCGCCGACAAGGGCCATTCGCTCCAGCTGTGACGTCAGCACGCTCAAGGCGCGCCCTCGTTGCGACAACAAGGCTGGCTCCTTTCGAGAGTCGGTCGGCGAGACGGCGCTCGGTCCAGACACTCCTCATTCTTCGGATAGGCACGGATCCGCGCCTGTCAGGCGCGACCTTCGTCTCTCCTCCGAGACCGTGCGGCGTCAGCATATACAGAAGTGAGAGCTGGATGCAAGTTGGCATCGGCAATGTAGGCGGCTGGTCTGTCGCCGGAACGTCCGGGGGGTCTGAGGTCTGCGGGAACGCCGGTCACGGAGCGTCCTCGGGCGCGCCGGTCAGGCCGTGACCGTCGTGGCCGGCTCGCCCGTCGTCAGGCCGCGCGGCTCGCGCGATCGTTCGCGCGCGGCAGAGACGTCGCGCAGGGCGATCCAGGCGGCGATCCCGCCGGAGGCGACGAGCACGCCGGCGACGACCAGCCCGAGCTGATATCCGCTCAGGAACGCGCCCGACGGCGCATGGCCGGCGTGGATCTCGGCGGTCTGCCGAGCGCGGACGATGACGCCGATGATCGTGATGCCGAGCAGGCCGGCGACCTCACGCGAGGCGTTGAAGACGCCCGAGGCGACGCCGGCACGGTCGGGGGGCATGCTGTCCAGGATCGTCGAGGTGAGCGGGATGGTCAGCCCGCCGCCGATGCCGATGACCGCGAACGGGGGCATCAGCCCGAGGAAGGTGGCGTGGGCGCCGAGCAGGCTCGCCGACAGGATCCCGGCTCCCATCAGCGCCATCGCCATCCCGACGGTGCGATCGGCCCCGAAGCGCGCCGCGACCCTGTCCGACACCACGGCGCCGGCCGCCATCAGGATCGCCATCGGGACGAACGCCAGCCCGGCCGTGGTGGCGGAGAAGCCGAGCACCTGCTGGAGATAGAGCGAGGTGAAGAAGTAGATGCCGAACAGGCCGAACGCCCAGAGCATGAGGGCGATCGTCGCGCCGGTGAATGTGCGGATGCCGAACAGGGAGAGATCGATCATCGGGTCATCGGCGCGCCGCTCGAGCACGACGAAGACGCCGGCGGCGATGATCGTGGCCGCCAGCGCGGCGATGATCGGAGGCGAGGTCCAGCCGATCTGCGGCCCCTCGATCAGGGCATAGGTCAGCGTCAGCAGCGTGGCCGCGGAGGCGGTCACCCCGGCGGTGTCGACATGGCGCCGCGCGGGCGCGGACAGAGCCGGGATGGCCCGCGCGCCGAGCCACAGCGTGCCGATCCCGATCGGGACGTTGATGAAGAAGATCCAGTGCCAGGTGACGTGCTGGGCGAGGATGCCGCCGACGAGCGGGCCGACCGCGAGGGCGACCGCGCCGGCCGCGCTCCATGCGCCGACCGCCCGGGCCTGCTCGGCGGGCTCGGGGTAGGTGGCCCCGATGATGGCCAGGGTGGTGGGGGTGAGCAGCGCCGCGCCGAGGCCCTGCAGCGCGCGGCTGAGGATCAGCAGGTCGACCTGACCGACGAGCCCGGCCAGCAGTGAGGAGGCCGTGAAGATCGACAGCCCGACGATGAACAGCCGTCGCTGTCCGAAGACGTCGGCGAGCCGGCCGCCGGCGAGCAGCAGGCCCGCGAACATCAGGATGTAGGCGCTGACCACCCACTCCACGCCTGACTCCGAGAGATGGAGGCTGCGCTCGATGGTCGGGATGGCGACGTTGATGATGTTGTTGTCGAGATACGTCATGAACGTCGCCAGGGCGACCGCGATCAGCGTCCAGCGCCGGGCGAGGGAGCGGCCTGGGGACGTGGTGGAGGTGGGCATGCGAAGGGACCTTTCGCTCGGTGTGGCCTATGCCATGTAGACGTACGCCGTAGATGTACAACGTATAGTACTCTACGGCGTATAGTTGTCAAGCGATGAGCCCCCGCGCCGCCCGCAGGACCCAGAGCAAGCTCGATCGCGAAGCGGTCATCGACGCCGCGCTGCGCCTCGCCGACGAGGAGGGCATCGAGGCGATCACCTTCCGGCGCCTCGCCGAGCAGTTCGGGGTCACGCCGATGGCGCTGTACTGGCACTTCGCCGACAAGGAGGCGCTGCTCGGCGCGCTCGCCGACCGGCTGTGGCGCCGGGCCGCCGACCGCCTGGCGAGCGCCGCCGACGCCCCGGAGCTCGGCGACGACGGCGGCTGGGGCCGGCTGCGGCTGACCATCGAGGTGCTGATCGACGAGATGAGCGACCACCCCGCGGTCGCCGAGCTCGTCCCCGCCCGGACCCTGCACAGCGAAGCCGGTCTGGCGGTGACCGAGCAGACCCTCGCCTTCCTCGCCGGCCAGGGCTTCGCCCCGGCCCGCGCCGCCGACCTCGCCTGGTACGTGCTGTCCGCGGCGGTGATGCTGGTCAGCACGATGATCGGCGCCGATATCCCGCAGGAGAAGGCGCGCGCCGAGGACATGCGACGCAAGCGCGCCGTGCTCGCCTCGCTGCCACCCGATCGCTATCCGCACATCATCGAAGCCGCCGCGTATCTGACCGACTGCGAGTCGCCGGAGAAGCACTTCTCCGACGGGGTGGACGCGATCATGGCCGGCGTCCGTGCCCAGGCGCCCGAAGCTGCCCCGGCGGTCGGCGCCTCGCGGCGATAGGCTCCGCGCGACGGCGCGACCACTGACCGCGTCAGAGCGAAACGGGCGGGCCTCGGACGCAGGCCCGACGAACGGAAGGTAGCCCTATGAGCAGCAGCGAGTTCGACATCGGCAGCGAGGTCCACTGCACCGACGGCGACGGCGGCCGGTTGACCCGTGTCGTCCTCGACCCGGTCGCTCGGGCGATCACCTACATCGTCGTCGAGCCGAGACTGAGCCGGCACAAGGGCCATCTCGTTCCGATCGGCCGGGTCACCGCGGACGCCGACGGGGTGCACCTCAGCTGCACGAAGGCCGAGCTGCTGACGTTCGACGAGGCCGACGAGCTCCAGTTCCTGCCGGCCGAGATCCCGCACCCGGGCTATGAGCCCAATCAGGTGCTCGTGCTCCCCTTCTTCGGGCTCGGGGTACGCGTCCCGACGACGGCGGTCGGGGCCGGCGCAAGCGTGCCACACGTCATCAGCTCCGATCATGTGCCGCTCGGCGAGGTGGAGGTCAAGCGCGGCGAGCACGTCGAGGCGACCGATGGGCCGATCGGCCGCGTCAAGGGATTGGTCATCGATCCCGCCGACCACCACGTCACCCACTTCCTGCTCGACGAGGGCCACATCTGGGGTCAGAAGCGGGTCGCGATCCCGATCACCGCGGTCACCCGCGCCGGCGACGGCGTCCGCCTGAGCCTCACCAAGGATCAGGTGCGCGACCTCCCCGACGTCGATGTTCATGCTCCCGGGGACGGCGACTGATGGACAAGCCTCCGCCTCCCGGACCGCACGTCAACGGCTTCCTGCGCAGCGAGGCATCGCCGAAGGCGCGGATGGCGGCGTTCGCGGTCGCGTTCGTGATCGTCGCCGTCGCCGGGCTCATCCTCGGCGCCGGTGCCAAGGCACTGGCGCTGGCGATGATCGCCGGCGGACTGGCCAGCCTCGGCGTCGAGTGGAGCACGCGCGCCGGCGCGCGCATGCGCCGCCGCTGACCCCGGCCCTCAGCTCACCGTGGCCGGAGCCGCCGGCCGGGGCAACTCCCGCCGGCGGCTCCCCTCAGCGTTATGAGTGCGACGCGCCGTTGGCGCTGGAGCTGATCCGATAGCCACGCTGCTCCTTGATCAGCTCGCCGCCGCGGGCGAGCTTGGACAGCGTCGTGCTGATCGTCGCGCGGCCGAGGCCGGTCACGCTCGCGATCTCGCCGGCGGTCATGGCCGTTCCCGTGGCCAGCGCTTCCAGGACGGCGCTCCGGGTCGCTCCCGGCGCGCTGCGGCCACTCCTCGCGCCGGCGGCCGGCGCGCGCGACGTGCCGGTCGGCCGTGAGACGCGGGAGCGTGACCGGGCGGCGGCCGGCCGGCCGGCCGCGGTGGGCGCCGCCGCGGCGCCGCGGGCGGTCGCCGCGGTCGCCCCCCGGGTCAGCGCGGAGAGAGCCTGACGGAGCTTGTCGGCTTCCTGCTCGAGCTCGCCGAGGCGTCCTTCGATTGCACTTCGAATGTCGTCGACCATGTGGAGATAGCTTCCTTGCTTTCGGATTGTCAACCGATCGTAGCGTGCGCGCCGCTCCACGCGCGCGCCCGGATGTTGGGAGCGGTGCCGGCGCGGCGGCCGCCGGCCCCGCCCCGCGTTGATCGGACAGCCGTCCACCCCGTGGCGATTTGCTGATGCTGCAATGGCAACTTGCCATTAACGCTGGTGATGGCAATCGTCACGGATCGACGGCCGCTCATTTGCCGTGCCCATCGTGCCGCCCTGCTCGGCGCAGTCGCCGCCGTGCTCGGCCCGTGGCTCAGCGCCGCGCCGGCCCGCGCGGCGGCGCCCGCCGCCGGCGCCCAGACCGCCGAGCTGATGGCCACGGCCGGCCTGCAGCCCTCGCAGGTCACCGCAGCGGCGGCGTGCCCGCCCGCCGCGCCCGGGGCGGCGCGGTGCGCGGCGCAGACTCTCGTCCTGCGCTCCGACGGCGCGCTCGTGCGCCCGTCGGTGCAGCATCTGAGATGGCCGGCCTCGGTCGCGCCGGGTCTCGGTGCCGGGCGACCGGCGCCCGCCTCCGCCGCCGGTCTGACCGCCGGGGCCGGCCTGACCGCCGTCGCGAACGATGCCGCCGCCGCCGGAGTCGCGCCGCCGCTGCCCGGCACCCCCGCCTACCTCCAGCAGGCCTACGATCTCACCGCGCTGTCGGCCAGCGCCGGCTCGGAGTCGACGGTGGCGGTCGTGGATGCCTACAACGACCCCAACGCGGCGTCCGACCTCGCCACGTACCGAGCGACCTACGGCCTGCCGGCCTGCACGGCGGCCGGCGGATGCTTCCGGCAGGTCAACGAATCAGGGGCGGCGGCGCCGCTGCCCGCCGGCAACTCGGGCTGGGAGACCGAGATCTCGCTCGATCTCGACGCCGTCTCGGCGATCTGCCCGAACTGCCACATCCTGCTCGTGGAGGCGTCGAGCATCGAGCTGTCGGACCTGGCGCAGGCCCAGGCCACGGCGGCCGCGCTCGGCGCCACCGAGATCAACGACAGCTGGGCGATCGGATACTCCTCGCCGGTGAGCGACACGCTCACCTTCCCCGGGATCGCCGTCGTGGCATCGAGCGGGGACAGCGGTTACGACGGTTCGGCATCGATGCCCTATCCGGCCGCGCTGCCGGGCGTGACCGCGGCCGGGGGCACGACGCTGACCGCCGCCACCGGCACGACGCCGAGCGCCCGCGGCTACGCCGAGGCGGCGTGGTCGCTGAGCGACGGATGGGGCGGCGGCTCGGGCTGTGCGACGGACGAACCGAAGCCGAGCTATCAGACCGACACGGGCTGCAGCGGGCGGTCCTATGCCGATGTCTCGGCCGACGGCGATCCGGCGACCGGGCTGTCGGTCTATGACTCCGGCAACGGCGGTTGGATGCTGGTGGGCGGCACGAGCCTCTCCTCGCCGATCATCGCCGCCTTCGACGGCCTGATCGGCGTCAACGGCGCCAGCCCGGGCTGGGCGTACGCCGACAGTGCGCTGCTCAACGACCCCACCACCGGCACGACCGGAGCCTGCCCGCCGGTGATCGCCTATATCTGCACCGCCGGCGCTGGCTATGACGGTCCGACCGGGGCCGGCTCCATCTCCGGCGACATCGTCGCCGGGGCTCCCGGGATCGGCGGGCCGAGCATCGGGACCGGCGATGACACGTACACCACGAGCGTCACCGCGACGACGGCCTCGCTCGCCGGCGGCGTCTATCCCAACGGCCTCGCCACCGCCTACTGGTGGCAGTACGGGCCGACGACCGCCTACGGCCAGGCGACCGCCGCGGTCCAGGTCACTGCGCCGTCGCCCGGCGCCACCGTGGTCGCGGGGTCGCTGGCCGGCCTTGCGCCGGGGACCGTCTATCACTATCGCCTCGTCGCCCAGAACGCCGACGGCACCAGCTACGGCTATGACACCACGCTGACCACCGCACCGTCCCCGCCGGTGCAGACCAGCCCGCCGGTGATCACCGGCACCGCGCGCCAGGGTCAGACGCTGAGCGCCACGCCCGGCGCCTGGAGTCCGGCCGGCAGCTACGGATATCAGTGGCAGCGTCTCTCCGGGGACGGCCCCTGGGTCGCCATCGACGGCGCCACCGCGGCGTCGTACGTGCTCGGCGCGGCCGACGTCGGCGATCAGATCCGCGTCGTCGTCACCGCCACGAACGCGGTCGGCTCAGCCACGGCGGCGTCCACGGCGGTCGGCCCGGTGCTCTCGGGCCTGCCCGCGGCCGTCAGCCCCCCGCTCGTCATCGGCGCCGCACGCGTCGGGCAGAAGCTGGCCGCCACGACCGGCGTATGGAACCCGACCGGCGCCGATGCCGATCAATGGCGGCGGTCGGTCAACGGCGGCCCGTGGCGGGCGATCCCGGGGGCCACCGCCGCCTCGATCGAGCTCGTCACCGCCGAGCTCGGCGACCGGATCGACGTCGTCGTGACCGCGACGAACGCGGTCGGCAGCGCGGCCTCGGCTTCGGCGGCGACCGCACCGGTCAGGGCGCGGGCGGCGAAGTCGGTCCCGTCCCGCCGCCATCGCGGGTCCTCCCGCGCGTCGGTGTCCTCGGCCCGCCGGCATCGCCGTCGTCGCCGTCGTCGCCGGCGATGAGTCGCCGCGGGAGAGCGCCGACAGCGGCTGACATAATCGGCCGATGGCGCGCGACGCGGGGGCTCACCGGTTCGGCACCGGCACCCCGTTCACGCTCGGCGTGGAGGAGGAGCTGCTGCTCGTCGCGCCGGGCACGCTGCAGCTGCTGCCCGGCTGCTCCGCGCTGCTGGCCACCCTCGGTCTCGACGAGGCGGTCGCCCATGGTGACCTGTACGAGGCCGGGCTCGAGTTCGCCTCGCCGGTGTGCCGCGACGCTGGACAGGCGGCCGACGCGCTGTGCGATCTACGCGCCGCGGCGGGCGACGCCGGCGGTCTCCTGATCGGGGCGGGGATCCACCCCGACGACACGTTCGGCCGCGCCCGCCACATCGACAGCGAGCGCTATCGCCGCGTCGCCGACGAGCTGCGCGGGCTCGCCCGTCGCACGCCGACCTGCGCGCTGCACGTCCACGTCGGGATGCCGGACGCCGAGACCGCCATCCGGGTGTGCAACGGCCTGCGCCGGGAGCTCCCGCTGCTGCAGGCGCTCAGTGCCAACTCGCCGTACTGGCAGGGGGCCGATTCCGGGCTGGCCAGCGCGCGCGCCCGCCTGTTCCGCGCGCTGCCGACCGCGGAGCTGCCCCGGGCCTTCGCCGGCTACGACGACTACCTCTCGACGGTCGCCGCGGTGCTCGCCGCCGGTGACCTGCCCGACTACACCTATCTGTGGTGGGACGTGCGCCCTCATCCCCGTCTGGGGACGATCGAGGTGCGGGCGATGGACGCCCAGTCCGATGCGCGCACGGTGGCGGGACTGGCGGCGCTCGTCCAGGGCCTGGCCTGCGACGCCGCGCAGCGGCCGGCCGGTGGCGACGAGCCGCCCGGCGAGGCGCTGGCGCTGGGCAGCTATCGCGCCGCACGCGACGGGGTCGATGCGATGCTGGTGCACGACGGCCGGCTCGCCCCCGTCGCCGTCGTCGCGCGTGACGCCGTCGATCGCGCCCGGCCGCACCTGCGCGCGCTCGGCGCCGAGGACGCGCTTGACGAGGTGGAGTGGATCCTTCACTCCGGCGGCGGCGCCGGCCGTCAGCGGCGGGCCTACGCCGACGGCGGGATCACGGCGGTGCTTGCCGCGCTCGTCGCCGAGACGATGCCGCCGGCGTCGACGGGCAACGGCCGGCCGAGCAGCGCGGTGATCCGCTCCGGGGAGACGGCGCGGGCGTAGAGCCAGCCCTGGGCGCGATCGCAGCCGAGGTCGCCGAGCGCCGCCGCCTGGGTCGCGGTCTCCACGCCCTCGGCGACGACGGTCAGGCGCAGCCCGCGGGCCATGCAGATGATCGCCTCGACGATCGTCGCGTCCTTGTCGTCGCATTCCAGATCGGCGACGAAGCTGCGGTCGATCTTCAGCACGTCGATCGGGAAGCGCTTGACGTAGGCCAGCGACGAATAGCCGGTGCCGAAGTCGTCGAGCACGAGCGAGACGCCGAGCGACTTCAGCGCATGCAGGCAGCGCATCGAGGTCTCGGTCTCCTCCATCAGGACCGATTCGGTGATCTCCAGGTGCAGCGCGGACGGGGTCAGGCCGGTCTCGCGCAGGATCCTCGCGATCGTGTCCGGGAGATCAGGCTGGCGGATCTGGCGCAGCGAGATGTTGACCGCGACCGCCGGACCGTCGCCGTCGCCGTCGCCGTCGCCGTCGCCGGGGGCGGCGCGTCGCCAGCGGGCCGCCGCGGCGCACGCCTCGCGCAGGACGAACTCGCCCATGGCGAGGATCGTTCCGCTCTCCTCGGCGATCGGGATGAACTCACCCGGGCTGATCTCGCCGCGCTCGGGATGCGTCCAGCGCACGAGCGCCTCGGCGCTGCGCAGGACGGCATCGTCGAGTCCGACGATGGGCTGGTATTCGACGCGCAGCTCGCCGCGCTCGAGCGCCATGCCGAGGTCGTTGGCGAGCCGGAGGCGGTCGGTGGCCTGCGAGCGCATCGCGTTGTCGAACATCTCGTGGCGATTGCGACCGCGCTCCTTGGCCCGGTACATCGCCGCGTCGGCCTCGCCGATCATCGTCTCGGCGCTGCGCTGCAGCCCGGAGGCCATCGTGATCCCCATGCTCGCCGAGATCCGATGCTCGATTCCGCCGATCAGGACCGGCTCGCGCAGCGCGTCGGCGAGCCGGGTGGCGACGAGCCGGGCGGCGTGCGGACCATCGATGTCGGTGCAGACGACGACGAACTCGTCGCCCCCGAAGCGCGCGACGGTGTCGCCGGAGCGCAGCGCGCGGTCCAGCCGGGCGGCCGCATGCTGGAGCAGCTCGTCCCCCGCCGCGTGACCGAGCCCGTCGTTGATCAGCTTGAACTGGTCGAGATCGAGGAAGAGGACGGCGACCGCCGTGCCGCGGCGCGCGCCCTGGGCGAGCGCGAGCTCGAGGTGATTGATGAACAGGGCGCGATTGGGCAGGCCGGTCAGCGGATCGTGCAGCGCCTGCCGGCGGATCTCCTCGACGCTGCGCACGCGCTGGATGGCCTCGGCGAGGACGTTGCCGACGGCATGGACGAAATCGATCTCCTCGATCGTGAACGCGCGCTCCTGCAGGCAATGGACGGCGAGCACGCCCCAGGGATCGGCACCCCCGCGAATCGCCATCAGCAGGCCGCTGCGCGGCTCGGCGTCCAGCCACGGCGCCAGCAGGCAGCCACCGGCGGGCGCGGCGACCGGCGCGCGTGCGGTCAGCGCGGCGGCGACCGCCGCCCGGTCTGAGCTGACGGGCGCGAGCACGCGCCCGTCGCCGGGGAGGCCGGCGGCCGCGCGGGGATGCCAGAGCAGCGGATCACGGTCGTCGCGCTCCAGGACCGCGGCGACGTCGAGCGCCAGGACCCGCTGGAGAATGGCGACCGCGAAGGCCATGATCGCGTCGAGGTCCATCGTCTCCAGCGCCCGCTGCCCGAGCTCGGCGACCGCGGCCTGCTGCGCGACGTTGCGCTCGAGCGTCGCCTCCGCCGCGCGCAGCCCCTCGCGAGCTCCGTCCAGCGCGGCGGCTGCGGCGGTGACCTCGGTCAGCATGAGGTTGAAGCTGACCGCCATCAGCCCGACCTCGTCGCGGCTGCGCACGGAGACCGGCAGGGAGTCGGCGCGGGCATGCGCGGCGTCGAGATCGCCGATGCTGAGCGCCTGCATGGCGCGGGTCAGGTCAGCGACCGTGCCATGGGCCAGATCCTGGGTCGCGGTGGCGACCTCGCGCACGGCGTGACCGATCATTCCGGGAAGGACGAGCCCGACCGCGATCGTCAGCATCGCGACGGCGACGAAGATGTCGGCGAGCAGCGTGATCAGCGCGGCGTCGTGGTGCGCGATGTGGCTGACCGCGACGAGATATCCGGCCCCGTCGAGGATGACGACACCGAGCATCGCCCCGGTCAGCTTGACGTGCAGGGAGCGCGCGATCCGCGGCGCTCCCGAGGCGACGCGGTCCCGCCACACCCGCCAGGCGTAGAGGATCGAGCCCGAGTACGCCAGACCGAGGCCGGCGAGGACCGTCGGCAGGCCGAACTGCTCGAAGCCGAGCACCGTCGTCAGCCCCCAGATGCTCGCCGCGCCGAGGCCGAGGCCGATCGTGCCGCGCGGCGCGCGATACGGGCGCGTCATCTCCGGTGAATGGCGGCGCAGCAGCCAGACCGCGACGGACGGCAGGCCGATCCCGATCAGATACGTCAGGTTGGCGGCGGCGATCACCCAGGTCGGGTCTCCGGACTGGAGCACCGTGATCGCCATGCCCCCGGTCAGCACGCTCGCCACCCAGGGGGCGTCGTGGCGATTGCGCCGGCTCAGCAGTCGGGGCAGGAGGCCGTCGTCGGCGAGCTGGGAGAGCGTGCGCGCGGCGCCCGCCAGCGGCTGCAGCGTGCCCATGAACATGCTCGTGACCATGAACCACAGCGCGGCCGCGCGGGCGGCGCCGCCGAGCAGCGGGGCGAAGGTGGGCCCGATCGTCGTCATCAGCTGGCCGCCGAGCCCGGCGGGGCCGATCGCGCCCAGCCAGACGGCGGGCAGGATGATGAAGAACAGCGATGCGGTCGCCCCGCTGGCGAACATCGCGCGCGGCACGTTGCGGGCGGGATCCCGCGTTTCGCCGACGTGACAGGCGGCGGCCTCGAAGGCCGGCGCGGCGAACCCGATCAGGTACAGGCCGGCCATCGCGCTCGTGATCGCGCCGAAGGCGCCGTGGAACGGGGTGACGAGCGAGAACGAGGTGGCGCGATGCCAGTTGATCGTGCCGGCCAGGACCGGCACGACGGCCGAGATGAAGCCGAGGATCGCCGCGCACCCGGCCAGCGGCAGCGCCAGCCGCACCACCCAGGTGATCCCGCACAGGTTGACCGCGGTGAAGGCGACGACGATCAGGCTCGCCAGCAGCGTGACCGGCACCCCCGGCAGATACCACTGATGCAGCGCCGAGGCCGACAGGATGGCGGTCAGACCGCACGTCGGCACCCATCCCCACCAGTAGCAGACCCCGGTCAGATTGGCGAGCACCGGGCTGTAGGGGCGAAACGCCTCCGCGCAGGTCGCCGCGATGCCGCCGACCCGGTCCGGCCACATCAGGATGAGCTCGGTCCACCCGGGCGCCGCCGCCCAGCTGAGCAGGAGGCCGATGACCAGCAGCGGCACGGCCGCGGATCCTTGCGTGGCGATCAGGGCGCCGACGAGAAACAGGCTCTGGTTGCTGCCTCCCATCGCCAGCGCGCTCGTCCCCACCCAGCCGAGCGTGCGCGGATGCCGGCGCGCCGGGCGCTGAGCCGCCGGGGGCGGCTCGGAGGGGATCGGCTCGGTGAAGACCGGGGGCGGGTTCATGGCGACTGTCCGGAGCGGGCGGCACGAAGCCGCACCCCCGTCGGCGACGGATGCCCCCGTCGATCGGCCGGTCGTCCCGGCTCTGAACGGTCAGACCGCGGCCTCGGCGCGCCGCGGCCGGATTAAGCGGTTTCTCCCCAGGTCGGCTAGGCGATGACTACTGAGTTCATGGCCAGGCCGCCGTCGCCGGGGCCGTCGCAGGCGCGCGCGAAGGCCGAGCTCAGCTCGCCCCACACGCGCCCGGTCTTGGCGCGGCGCGGCGGGCCGCCCGCGCCGAGGCGCTCCCAGCCAGTCTGGCGCAATCGGATGGCGGTCCCGCCGTCCGCCCGGGCGGTGAACGTGACCTCCACCTCGGTCGCCTCGCCGGGGCTGAAGAAGAGGTGCCAGAGATAGCGCAGGCGAGCCGGCGGCTGCCAGTCGAGCACCCGCCCCCAGTCGTGCTCGCGTCCATCCCGGCCGCGCTCGATGATCCGCCCGCCGCTCCGGGGCTCGAACGTGATGGCCTGCGGATCGCCGCTGATCGTGTGCGATGCCGGCCACCAGGTCGCACAGCGCAGCGTCCACGTCTCGAAGGCCTGGACCGGCGGGACGCCGACGTCGAACTCGACGACGAGCGGCTCCGAGCTCATCGCCGCGGCCGGCCGCCGCCCGGCGTGTTCTCGGCGACGATCCGGAAGCGCGCCACCGCGTTGCCCCACGTCTGCTCGAGGTACTGGCGGATCGCCTCGATCCCGTCGTCGTGCAGCTGATAGACGCGCCGGGTGCCGTGCGCCTCGTCGATCACGAGCCCCGCATCCTTGAGCAGGCGCAGATGGCGGGAGACCGCCGGCCGGCTGATCGGCAGCCGGTCGGCGATCTGCTGGACCGAGCACCCGCCGTCGCTGAGGATCTCGACGATCGCCCTTCGATTGGCGTCGCCGAGCGCGTCGAGCGCGTCGCGATGCAGCGGGGCGCCGCTCACCGCGTCCGCCCCGCGCCGCCGTCGTCATGCGTAACCACAGGGCTACGGTAACAAGCGGCCCCGGTGCCGTGGGACAATGGCCCGCGAGTCGCCGCCACGCCCGCCCACGTCAGGATCTCATCGGCCTGGCCGGCCGTCGTCCGGGTCGGATCCGAGCTCGTCGTTCACGGGCGCGTCAGCGGCGCCGCGCCCGGCACGGACATCGCGCTGGAGCTGCGGAGCTCCGGCCGCTGGCGGATCATCGCCGACGAGGGGCTGCTGCGCCCCGGCGCCCGTGCCGGCGCGGGCACGACGTCTCACACCGGCGCCGCGCGGTTCGCGCTGCGCTGGCGCGTCGGCGGGCGGGGCTTCAGAGCGATCGATCTGCGGATCACGGCGCTCAACGGTCATCGGGTGCTCGCCGTCCCGTGAGTTCGACCGGGATTTCCCGGGGGCTGCTGGAGAAACTCGCCAATACGGCCAGTTTCTCCAGCAGGTCCGTCCCGGGCGGCGGCGTCAGACTCCGGCGCGCGCCGCGCTGACCGCGGGCGCAGCGGTGACGACGATCGGCCCGGCGACGGTGTAGTCGATCGCACCGGCGGCCGCCGTCGCCGCGCCGGGGCCGCGGAAGCGCTCCACGAGATGAATCGCGAGGTCGAGGCCGGCCGACGGGCCGCCGCAGGTGACGATCTCGCCATCGTCGACGACGCGCGCGTCACGCCGGACGATCGCGCCGATCGCCTCCAGGTCATCGAGCGCGCCGCGATTGGTGGTCGCCGCCCGGCCGGTCAGCAGCCCGGCGGTGCCGAGCAGCATCGCCCCCGTGCAGACCGACGCGATGATCGCGCCCGCGGCCTGCAGCGTGGCGAGCTGGGCGGGCAGGGCGGTCGCCGACTGCGCGCGCACCCCGGTCGCGCTGCGGTCGATCCAGCCGCCGCCCGGGACGACGACCAGGCCGGCGCTCGCGTCGAGCTCGTCGCCGACCGTCACCGTCAGGCCGTGGGCCGAGTGCACGCTCGTGGAGTGGCCCGGCGGGCGCACCGGACGGACGGAAAACCCCGCGCCCGACAGGACCTCGAGCGGGCCGACCGCATCGAGATCGTCGTAGCCGTCGAACAGCAGCACTTGGGTCGGTGGTGGCGTCGTTGTCATCCCGGCATCGTCGAGCACCCGAGCGACCGGCGCAAGTGGCAGGAATGCCATGTATCGTCAGATTCATGCCATCCGCGCCGGGGCCGCACCGCGTCGTCGCCCTCGCCCTGCCGGGCGTCGTCCTGCTGGACCTCGCCGCCCCGGTCCATCTGTTCGGCCACTGCGGCGCACCGTGGTATCGCTTCGCGCTGGCCGGCCTGCGGCCCGGGCCGGTCGCCACCTCGACGGGCTTCGCCGTGCAGGCCCCGCACGGCCTGTCGGCGCTGCGCCGCGCGGACACGATCGTCGTCCCGGGCTCGGAGGAGGTCCTCGCCGACGCCGCCGGCACGCGGGCCGCCGCCGAGGCGATCCGCCGCGCTCACGCCCGCGGCGCCCGCGTCATGTCGGTCTGCACCGGCGCGTTCGTGCTCGCCGCGGCCGGTCTGCTGGACGGCCGGCGAGCCACCACCCACTGGGCCTCGACCGCCGAACTGGCCCGTCGCCATCCGGCCGTCGACGTCGACCCCGCGGTTCTCTATGTCGACGAGGGCTCGGTGTTGACGAGCGCCGGCGTCGCCGCCGGGCTCGATCTGTGCCTGCACGTCATCCGGCGGGATCACGGCGCCGAGCTCGCCGCCGCGCTCGCCCGCCGCACGGTCGTGGCCCCGCATCGCGACGGCGGCCAGGCTCAGTTCCTGACCCGCCCGGTGGCGCCCGCGCAGGCGCCGGCGAGCCCGCTGCAGCAGACGCGCGACTGGGCCCTGGGCCGGCTGGAGCAGCCGCTCGACGTCGTCACGCTGGCCAGGCGGGCGGCGATGTCACCGCGCACCTTCGCCCGGCGATTCCGCCATGAGACCGGAACGACGCCGGGCCAGTGGCTGCTGGAGCAGCGCACCCGCGCCGCGCAGGCCCTGCTGGAGAGCACCGACCTGCCGATCGAGCACGTGGCGACGCGCAGCGGGTTCGGGAGCGCGGCCACGCTGCGCACTCATTTCGCGCGTCGTCTGGGCACCACCCCGACGGCCTACCGGCGCACGTTCCGCGCGCGGGGGTGACGTGCGGGGATAACGTTGTCTAGGCGGCCGCGCTCCGGCTCGCCGGCAGCTCACGAGCCTCGATGTGACGCACGAGCGCGCCGGTCTGGCGCTCGATCCGCTGCGGCAGCCCGGAGCGCATCCAGCGTGACTTCCAGGCGGGGAGCGTCGAGACGATGATCTCGTCGTACTCGGCCGGGGTGTAGACGTCGAGCACTGCGACGAGCGGATCCCGATCCCCGGCCACCCCGGTGACCTGGAGGCCCGCGTCGCACAGCGTCGCGGCCATGTCCTTCGCCATCTGCTTGGCCTCGGCCGAGCGGCCGACCGGGACGACGAGCGTGAACTCCGCCGGCCCGCTCTCCAGCCGGGAGCGCAGCGCGGACTCGAGGCCCGCCGAGAGCGCGGTCCGGTTGGCCACCACCAGGATGTTCGAAGTGCGAACGGCCAATGTGACTCCTCGCGTCGGGATTTGCAGGTCAACGAAAGCCGCCGCTGCGGCTTCGCGAGACAGCTTGCCTGCTGCGACAAGGGTGCCGCTATGGCCGTACGGCCAAACATCGATCGCCATCGTGTCCGGCGGGCCACGATCCGCACGATCATGTGAGCGCCGGGACCGTCCCGGATACGCTCCCCGGGTGCTGACCCGGGACGGATCGATCGCCGAGCTGTTCATGGAGCTCGCGGCGATCCCGTCGCCGAGCGGCCGTGAGCGCGCGCTCGGCGAGCAGATCCGCGCCTGGCTCGCCGGCCATGGGGTCGACGCCGAGTTCGACGGCACCGGCGCCGAGAACGGCTCCGACGCCGGCAACCTGGTGGCGACGATCCCGGGCGCGCCCGAGGCCCCCACGTACCTGTTCGTCGCGCATCTCGACACCGTCGAATCCGGCGCGCCGCCGGTCGCCCCGCGGCTCGGCGCTGACGGCGTCATCCGGTCGGCGGGGGACACGATCCTCGGCGCCGACAACAAGTCCGCGGTGGCGGCGGTGATGTCGCTGTGCCGAGCGGCGGCCGGGGATGCGGCAGCCGCCGGTGCCGCTGCCGGCGCCGGTGCCGCGGGCGCCGGTGCGGCGCGTGCCGGTGCCACGGGCGCGACCGCCCTCGTCGCCGATCGGCGGCCGTCCGTCGTCGCGGTGTTCACCTGCCGTGAGGAGAGCGGGCGCATGGGGGCGAGCCTCCTGCGCCCGCCCCGGCCGGTCGACTGCGCGTTCTGCGTCGACGGCAGCCAGCCGATCGGCACGGTCATCACCCGGGCGCTCGGCCAGACGGTGTTCACGATCACCGTGCACGGCCGCGCCGCGCACGCGGCGGCCGATCCCGGGGCCGGGGTGAGCGCGATCGCCGCCGCCGCGGAGATCGTCGCCGGCCTGGAGCTCGGGCGGCGCGCCGACGGGGGCAGCGCGAGCATCGCGGCGATCGTCGGCGGCGCGGTGATCGACCGCCTCAGCCCGCGGGCGCTCGCCGCGCTCGGGGTGGGCGACGACGCCGGCGGGCGCGACAGCGTCTCGGCGGCCCTGGCGGCGACGCCGACGAACTCCATCCCTGATCTCGCTGCGCTGCGGGGCGAGGTCAGGGGCTATTCGGTGGACGCGATGGACGCCGCGGTCGACGAGATCGCCGCCGTCGCCGCCAGGGTCTGCGCAGCGCGCGGCGCTCGTCTGGAGTGGACGCGGGACCGCGCGCGCATGATCCCGCCGCTGGGCGGCGCGGCCGGATCCCGCGCGCTGGCGCTCGTGCGCGCCGCCGCCGAGCGCGTGCCCGGCGTGCGCTTCGCCGCGCGGGAGGCGCAGGCCACGCTCGAGGCCAACTATCTGGCCGGCTGGTCAGACGCGGTGGCGGTGGCCAGCGGTGGCCGTGACCCGCATCAGTTCAGCGAGTCGATCACGGTGTCCGAGCTGACGCAACTGGAGGCGCTGCTGCTGGCCATCCTCGCCGTCGACCCGGGCGAGACCGCGGTCGCCTCCCCCGCCGTGTAGCGATCCTCCCCGAGCTTTCAGTCGGGATCCGATGTCGACTTCGCCAGCACGCCCGCGGTGGCGTAGATGTGGGCGAACGCGCGCGCCTCGGGGCCGGTCCACAGCGTCGAGCCGTGCCCGTAGGTCGAGCCGAGCCGGCGGCCCGCGTCGAGCAGGCTGTGCGGGCTCCGGCATCCCAACGCGATGATGTTGCCCTTGTGCAGGCGGATCCGCACCTCGCCGGTCACGCGCTCCTGTGAGCTGTCGAGGAAGGCGCGGATGTCGGTCAGGAGCGGGTCGTAGTAGCGGCCCTCGTGGAGCATGTCGCCGAACGTGCCGCCGAGCGTCGCCTTGACCGACTGCTGGGCGTTGGTCAGCACGAGCCTCTCCAGCTCCCGGTGGGCGGCGATCAGGGTCAGCATCCCGGGGGCTTCGAAGCCGAGGCGGCCGGCGATCCCCATGATCGTCTGACCGGTGTGGATGCCCCGCCCGACGCCGTGCTCGCCGCCGAGGCGATTGAGCAGCGCCAGGATGTCGTAGCCGGGCACCCCGATCCGCTCGCCGTCGAGCGCGTGCTCGGGCGCCCCGGAGTCCCCGGCGACGGTGCACTCGACGGGCAGCCCGCGCTCGAAGCGCAGCACGAGCTCGGCGGGCTCGTCCGGGGCTTGGGCGACCGAGCGCGTCGACGGCCACGCCTCCTCGGGCAGGTATTCCCAGGACCCGTACGTCTCCTCGCCGCCGATCGTCGTCCCGAGGATCCCGTAGTTGAACGAGTACTTGGCGGTGATGTCGCTGACCGCGTGCCCGCGAGCGCGCAGGAAGTCACGCTCCTCCTCCCGGGTGTGCTCCTCGTCGCGGATCAGCCCGACGATCTCGAGCTGAGGGGCGAGCGCCTTGGTGACCGCGTCGAAGCGGACGTGGTCGTTGCCCGCGCCCGTCGAGCCGTGGGCGATCGCGTCCGCCCCGCGCTCGAGTGCGACCCGGGTGACCTCCTCGGCCTGCAGCATCCGCTCGACGCCGACGCACGACGGGTAGATCCCGTTGCGCAGATAGTTGGCCTTCAGGATGTAGGAGACGAACTCGTCGTAGAGCCGGGCGCGCCCGTCGATCACGATGTGCTCGGCGGCGCCGAGCGCGCTCGCCCGCTGCTCGATCTCGGCCAGCTCAGACGCTCCGAAGCCGCCGGTGTTGACGGTGACCGTCGTCACGCGCTCGCCGCGGTCGACGAGCACGGCGAGCCCGTAGGAGGTGTCAAGGCCGCCGGAGAAGGCGAGCACGAAGTCGCGGGGATGGGGGGCCACTAGGAGCGCTCCAGGATCGGGACCCGGTCGTCGACCAGGCCGGGGGACAGGATGAAGAAGCGGCGCCCGCCGGCGTCGATTCGCGCCTGCAGTTCGCGCTGGGCAGCGAAGTCACGGCTGGGCAGCGTGAACGACGGCGCCTCGCCGTCGTCGCTGACGCCGACCTCGGTCCGGTAGACCATCGTCCCCGGCACCGGGTGCAGATCGAGCGCGGCCGACACGATCTCCATCCGCCCGAAGCGCCGGTGGACGCGCACCGAGGGATCCCAGAACTGGGCCACGCCGGTCAGCATCGCCGCGCGGTAGACCGCGAGCGCGACGCCCTTGACCGTCGTGCCGAGCCCGGGGATCGCCGAGCACAGCGACCAGCCGACCCAGGCGCCGCCGGCCGGGGTCGGGGCGGCGCAGTAGCCGGCGACCGGAATCGGGCCGTCATAGCCGAGGCGGTCGGCCTCGGCGAGCACCGCGGGCAGCACGGCGCGGACCCGAGCGCGGCCGGCGTCGTCGAGGCGCTCGTCGAGCAGCGCGGCCTGCGCCCGCGCGCGCGGGAGCGTCAGCAGCACGAACGCCGAGGGCAGCAGGCCGAGGTCGATCATCACCCAATTCTGCAACGGGATGCCCTTCTCGCCGAACGACGTCGCGTTGAGCACGTTGTAGACGCGCATCAGGTCCGCCGCCGCCCACGAGCGCCGCGCCGGAGCGGGCGCGAGGAAGTCGATCGCCTGCACCGCGAGGCCGTACGGGCGCAGTTCGAGCACGTCGAGCACGGCGCGATTGGAGACCACCAGCAGCTCGTGGCCGTCGTCGAGCAGTCGCCGGGCCCAGGCGGCGATATCGGCTTGCGCAAGCGCCATCGGGCGGGCGACTCTACCGATGCCCCGCTCGCGGCCGCGCTCGCGGAGCCGGCCGGCCGAGCCGTCCCGGGGTCGGCCGAGCGGTCCCGGGGTCGGCCGAGCGGTCCCGGGGCCGGCCGAGCGGTCCCGGGGCCGGCCGGGCGGTCCCGGGGTCGGCCGGGCGGTCCCGGACTCAAGCTCGCCCGGCGGGCTGCCGATCCCAGAGAGCGATGAGCATTCAGGCCGTCGTCGGTCGTATCGATCAGATCTACCAACTCCAGCAGCAGATCCTGGACCCGAGCGCGGCCACGGCCGGCTCGGCGTCGGACGGCGGCGCAGCGGTGTCGTCGGGCTCCAGCAGCTCGAACGTCTCCACCGACTTCGCCACCGCGCTGGCCAACGCCCAGCAGTCGACCGCCGCGACGTCGACCGACGACGCCGTCGATTCGACCGGCGTGACCGACCAGGGCGGCGACACCGCGAGCATCCAGTCGCTCATATCGGCGCTGAACGCCGCCACGGCGCAGGACGCCACCGGGACGACGGGCGGCTCCGGCACCGACTCGACGACGAGCACCGACCCGCTCCTCTCGCTGCTGGCCGCCGACGGCGCCGGCGGCTCCGCATCGACCGCCTCCGGCGTCGTCGGCGCCACGACCGCGACCGGCACCGGCTCGACCGCCCCCGTTCAGGTCGACGCGATGATCCAGGAGGCCAACTCGCTCGTCGGCAAGCCGTATGTCTGGGGCGGGGGCCACTCCGGCTGGGGCGCGCAGTCGGGCTATGACTGCTCGGGGTTCGTGTCCGCCGTGCTGCACGCCGGCGGCTATCTCAGCTCACCGCAGGACACCGAGACGCTGCCCACCGCGGCTGGGATCGCGTCCGGGCCGGGCCAGTACGTGACGATCTACGATCGCACCACCCCCGGCCAGGAGGGGCACGTCATCATCGACATCGCCGGCCAGTTCTACGAGTCCGGTGGCGAATCGGGGACGTGGGGCGGCGGCGGCGGCGTCGAGAAGATCAGCACCCCGCCGGCGTCCTATCTCGCCACCTTCAACACCATCCTGCACCCCGAGGGTCTCTGACCGATCACCGGGCCGGTCGCGCTCGGCGCCACCGCCGGGCGGCCGGGCGGCCGGGCGGCCGGGCGCAGTCTGTCAGCGCTGGCTGCCGATGCGGTCGACCTGCCGGCGGGTCGGACCGAGGCGATCGGCGATCGCCAGCAGCTCCTCGGCGCTCAGCCAGCGATCGTTGGTGTCGGAGCTGTAGCGGAACCCGTCGGGAAGCGTCTCGCCCGCCGTCAGCACGCGGTCCAGGCGCGGGGGAGCGATCACGTAACGGTCGCCGACGTCGACGGTATTGCGTGATTCGTCCTCGGTCAGCAGCACCTCGTGGAGCTTCTCGCCCGGGCGGATCCCGGTGATGACGCGCTCCGCGCCGGGGGCGAGGGCGGCCGCGACGTCGAGGACGCGCATCGAGGGGATCTTGGGCACGAAGGTCTCGCCGCCCTCGATCATCGGCAGGCAGCTGAGCACGAACTCGACCGCCTGCTCGATCGTGATCCAGAAGCGCGTCATGCGCTCATCGGTGATCGTCACCCGGCCGGTCGCCGCCTGCTGGCGGAAGATGGGGATGACGCTGCCCCGGCTGCCGGCGACGTTGCCATAGCGCACCGAAGCGAAGCGCGACGGGGTGCCGGCGCTGTAGACCCCGGCCTGGGCGACGATCTTCTCGGCGCACAGCTTCGTGGCGCCGTAGAGATTGGCCGGGTTGACGGCCTTGTCGGTGCTGAGCGCGACGGTCAGCGGGACCCGGTTGTCGATCGCGGCCGAGATCACGTTCTGGGCGCCGATGACGTTCGTCTGCACCGCCTCGAACGGGTTGTACTCGCAGGCCGGCACCTGCTTGAGCGCCGCCGCGTGGATGATGACGTCGACGCCGCGGGTGGCCATCCGCAGGCGCTCGACGTCGCGCACGTCGCCGAGCAGCAGCCGCATGCGCGGATCGTCGATCTTCTCGGCCAGCTCGCTCTGCTTGAGCTCGTCGCGGCTGAACGCGCGGATTCCGGCGACGTCGTATCGCCCCAGCACCGTACGCAGGAACGCGGTGCCGAAGGAGCCGGTGGCCCCGGTGATCAGCAGCGTCTTGCCATCGAGGTCGATCGTCATGAGGCCGGCCCGTGCACGGGCGCACAGTCTAGGGTCAGCTCCGCCACGGCGTCATGCGAGAATCGCAACGATGAGCCGGGCTCTGGTGGTGCAAGCGCGCATGACCTCGACGCGCCTGCCCGGCAAGGTCATGATGGATCTCGCGGGCCGCCCGATGCTGGAGGGCCAGCTCGAGCGATTGGCGAGGTGCGACCAGATCGACGAGATCGTCCTCGCTGTGACGACGAACCCCGACGACGATCCGCTCGTCGCTCTCGCCCGGCGCCTCGGCGTGCGTTGGCATCGGGGCAGCGAGCACGATGTGCTCGCCCGCTACCTCGGCGCCGCGCGCGACGCCGGCGCCGAGCTCGTGGTACGGGTCACCTCCGACTGTCCGCTGATCGACCCGGACGAGGTCGACGCGGTTGCGCTCGCGCTGCAGGAGCGCCGCGCGAACTGTGACTATGCCTCCAATGACCTGGAGCCCCACCTGCCGCGTGGGCTTGACTGCGAGGCACTGTGGACCGACGTGCTGGAGCGCATCGCGCGGATGGCGACCTCCGCCGCGGCCCGTGAGCACGTGACCTGGTTCTGCTATGGCGAGCGGCCTGACCTGTTCGCGCTGCACAGCGTGCGCCGCCCGTTTGAGGCGAGCGATCTGCGCTGGACCGTCGACACCGCCGAGGACCTCGAGATGGTCCGCCGACTGTACGGCGAGCTGGGGCTTGCCGAGCGTCAGCTGCCGCTGGCCGAGATCATCGCCTACGCCCGGTCGCATCCCGAGTTGGGGGCGATCAACGCCCAGGTCAGGCAGAAGGACCCGGCGGGATGAGCTCGTCATCGCTGTTGATCCGCGCCGACGCGTCGGCGTCGATCGGGATGGGTCATGTGATGCGCTGCCTGTCGCTCGCCCAGGCCCATGCCGAGCTCGCCGTGACGCCGGCCACCTTTCTGACGGCCGATCCGCTGCCCGGCCTGATCTCGCGCGCGGGCGAGAGCGGGATCGCCGTCACCGCGCTGTCCTCCGCGCCCGGGTCAGACGGCGACGTCCGCGAGACCTCGGCGCTCGCCCAGCGCGTCGGCGCCGACTGGATCGTGCTCGACGGCTACCGGTTCGATCCGGCATTTCAGTCGGGGCTCCGCGCCGGAGGTCAGCGCGTGCTGGTCATCGACGACCACGGCCACGCCGGCCGCTATCACGCCGACGTCGTGCTCGACCAGAACCCCGGCGCCGACGCCGTGGCCTACGAGAATCGTGATCCGCACACGCGTCTGCTGCTCGGTGTTCGCTTCGCGCTCCTGCGAGCCGAGTTCCGGAGATGGAGGCGCTCGCGTCCGCCGGTGCCCGCCCGCGCCCGCCGTGTCGTCGTGACGCTCGGCGGCAGCGATCCCGACAATGTCTCGGCGCGCGTACTGGAGGGACTGGCCGCGGTGCCCGGCCCGTTGGAGGTCCTGCTGGTGATCGGTGCGGCCAATCCGCACGGCGCGGCGCTGCGGGCGGCGGTCGCGCTCTGCCCCCACCCCGTCGACGTCGTCGTCGACGCGCGTGACATGCCGGAGCGGCTGGCGTGGGCGGATCTCGCCGTCGCCGCGGCCGGGAGCACGTCGTGGGAGCTGGCGCTCGTCGGAACGCCGCAGATGGCGGTCGTCCTGGCCGACAATCAGCAGCCGGTCGCCGACAGGCTGGCGAGCGACGGCCTGGCGGTCAGCCTCGGCCGCCACGGCGCGCTCGGCGCCGACGCCATCGCGGCGGCGGTCGCCGACCTGGCCGAGGACCGCGCGCGCCGCTCCGAGCTCTCGCGCCGAGGGCAGGGGCTCGTCGACGGCCGAGGCGCCCTGCGCGTGCTGGCGGCGATGGATCTGTCGGGCGGTGCGCAGGCCGGCGACGTGCACCAGGGCTCACTCGCATCGCGATGACCGCGTTTCTCCCCTACGGCCGTCAGACGATCACGCCGGCCGACATCGACGCGGTCGCCGCGGCGCTGGCCCAGCCGATGATCACCCAGGGTCCGACGGTGGCGCGGTTCGAGCAGGCGTTCGCCGAGTACGTGCAGGCCCGCCACGCCGTGGCCTTCGCCAACGGCACCGCGGCCCTCCACGCCGCCGCCGCGGCGGCCGGACTGCGGGCCGGCGATCGGGTGCTGACAACCCCGATCAGCTTCGTCGCCTCGGCCAACTGTGCGCTGTTCGTCGGAGCGCGGCCGGTGTTCGGCGACATCGATCCGCACACCGCCAACCTGGATCTCGCCGCCGCCGCCGCCGCCACCGCCGCCACCAGCACCACCACCAGCACCACCAGCACGACCAGCACCACCACCATCACCGCTTCCGTGGCGCCCGCCGGCGCGCTCGGCGGCGTCACGGCCTGCGTCGCGGTGTCGCTGGCCGGCCTGCCCGTCGATCTGCGCCCGCTGCAGGAGGCTCGGCGAAGCGGCCTGGTCGTGATCGAGGACGGCGCTCACGCCCTCGGCGCGGTCCGTGAGGGCCGTCCGGTGGGAGCCGGTCTTGCCGATATGACCGCCTTCAGCCTGCATCCCGTCAAGGCGATCACCTCCGGGGAGGGCGGCATGGTGACCACCGACGACGACGGGCTCGCGGAGCACCTGGCGAGCTTTCGCAGCCACGGCATCCGTCGCGCCGAGCCGAGCGACGATCCGATGCTCGGAGGCTGGCACTACGAGATCGAGGCGCTCGGGTTCAACTACCGCATCACCGACTTCCAATGCGCGCTCGGGCTCAGCCAGCTGACGCACCTGGAGCAGTTCATCCTCGCTCGCAACGAGATCGCGCAGCGCTATCACGAGGCCCTGTCGCCCCTGGCCGGGCTCACCCTCCCCGCGCCGGCGCGAGCGGGCGAGCGTCACGCCTATCACCTGTTCGTCGTCCGCTTTCCCGAGGGTGCGCGACGGCGGCGGCTCGTGTACGACGCTCTGCGCGCCGAGGGGATCGGCACGCAGTTGCACTACATCCCGATCCCCGCCCTGTCGCTCTACCGCGGGCTCGGCTATGGCATGGCCGGCCTTCCGGAGGCGCAGGCCTACTGGGAGCAGGCGCTGTCGCTGCCGATGTTCCCCGGGATGACGCACGAGGACGTGAGCCGCGTGGCGGGGGCCCTGGGCCGCGCATTGCAGCGTCCGCTGAGCGGCGCCCGATGACGACGGAGTCCGCGGCGCGCGCGCTCGCAGGCGCCGGCATCCAGATCGTGGCCGAGGTCGGCAGCAACCACAATCACGACCTCGGGCTGGCTCACGAGCACATTCGCGCGGCCGCCGAGTCCGGCGCGGACGCCGTCAAGTTCCAGTTGTTCCGCGCCGGGTCGCTGTACCCGCCCAACGCCGGACGCGTCCAGACCCCGATGGGGGTTGCCGATCTCCACGAGATGTTCGAGGCGTTCACGCTGCCGCCCGAGTGGCTCGCAGAGCTCCGCGCCGACGCGCGGCACCGCGGACTGCAGTTCCTGTGCACGGCCTTCGACGAGGAGACGCTGGCGCAGTTGGCGGCACTCGAGCCTCCGGCGATCAAGATCGCCTCGCCCGAGCTCAATCACCTGCCGCTGCTGCGCGCCGCCGCGCGCCTGCGCCGGCCGCTCATCTGCTCGACCGGGCTGGCGACGATCGCCGACATCGACGAGGCGATCTCCACGATCCGCGGAGAGTGGCCCGATCCCCAGCTCGTCATCCTGCAATGCGTCAGCGCGTACCCGTTGCCCGCCGAGCAGTCGAACCTCGGGGTGATCGAGACGCTGCGACACACCTTCGGCGTCCCGGCCGGTCTGTCTGACCACACGATGGACGTCGATCGCGTTCCGGCGGTCGCGGCCGCGCTCGGCGCCTGCCTGATCGAGAAGCACCTCACTCTCGATCGCTCGCTGCCCGGGCCCGATCACCCGTTCTCGCTCGAGCCCGGGGAGTTCACGCGCATGGTCGACACCGTCCGCGCCGTGCAGGCGATGCCCGCGGAGCAGCGACTGCCGTGGGTGCGGGGCCGGTTCGGGGACGTGACGGCGCTCATCGGCAGCGGGGTCAAACAGATCCAGCCGGCCGAACGCGAGCTGTACCCGCATGACAAGCGCAGCATCCATGCGATCGCCGACATCGACGCCGACGAGCCGCTCTCGGCCGGCAACGTGCGCGTACTGCGCTCCGAGCGCAACCTCGTGCCGGGCCTGCATCCCCGCTACTGGGACGTGGTGTGCGGAGCGCTGACGACGTCGCCGCTGGCCGCCGGCGAGGGGGTCCGATGGAGCCATCTGATCCGCGGTGCCCGCCGGTGATCGTCTGCATCATGCAGCCGACGTATCTCCCGTGGATCGGCTACTTCGATCTCATCGATCAGAGCGACACCTTCGTCTTCCTCGATACGGTCGCCTTCGCTCGGCAGTCCTGGCAGCAACGCAACCGCATCGCCACCCCCCAGGGGCCCCTGTGGCTGACGGTGCCCGTGCATCGCCAGATCGGGCAGCTGATCAGCGAGACGACCGTCGACAACACCAAGCGCTGGCGCCACAAGCACTGGGCGTCGCTGACGGCGAACTATCGACGCGCTCCATTCTGGCCGCGGTACGCGCCGGTCCTGGAGGAGATCTACGACCGCGAGTGGACGTCGCTGGCCGAGCTTGACATCACGCTCATCACGACGCTCTGCGAACTGGCGGGGATCCCGGCCGCCTTCGAGCGGGCCTCGGCGATGACCGCGCTGCGCGGCGAGCGAACCGGACGCCTGGTCGAGATCTGCCGGCGGCTCGGCGCCGATACGTATCTCTCTCCACTCGGCTCGCTCGGCTACCTGGAGGGTGACACGGCGTTCGCCTCGGCGGGGATCGAGCTCGTCTTCCACGGCTACGAGCACCCCGCCTATGCCCAGGCCGGAGGCGGCTTCGAATCGCATCTGTCGTTTCTCGATACGCTGCTCAACATGGGCCCGGACGCCGCGTCGACGATGCGAGGCGGGCGCAGGCCGAGCGCCAGGCTCGCTCAGCTGCGCGCGGGCGCCACGCTCGGCGACGGGCGATGACGCCGGACTTCGGCACCGAGCAGGAGGCCTTCTGGGCCGGCGCGTTCGGCGACGAGTATCTGCGGCGCAATCAGGGCGAGTCGCTCGTGGCCGCCAACGCGGCACTGCTGGCTCGGGTGCTGGCGCGCACCGCGGACGTCAGGACCGTGATCGAGTTCGGGTCCAACATCGGGCTCAAGCTGATCGCGCTCAAACGACTGCTGCCCGAAGCCGAGCTGGCGGCCATCGAGATCAACGCCGAGGCGGCGCGCCGGGTCGCCGCGTTGGGGGTCGACGTCCACAATGGATCGATCATCGAGGTCACGCCGTCGCGGACGTACGACTTCGTGCTCATCTCCGGAGTGCTCATCCACATCGCGCCCGATGAGCTGACGCGCGTCTACGACAACCTGCATGCGGCGTGCGGCCGCTATCTCTGCATCGTCGAGTACTACAACCCGACGCCGGTCGAGGTTCCGTATCGCGGCCACCGAGACCGCCTGTTCAAGCGCGACTTCGCCGGGGAGATCATGGATCGCCATCCGGATCTGCGGCTCGTCGACTACGGCTTCGTCTATCACCGGGATCCGGTCTTCGCCATGGACGACGTGACCTGGTTCCTGCTCGAGCGCCGAGACTGAGCTTCTCAAGCGACGCGACGCGGGCGCCGATCACCATCGGGTGACCCCGTTCCGCGTCCTCTGCTACGCGCCCTACAACCGCTGGGCGCTGCACGGGATGTGGGAGATGACGATCCTCCACGCGCTCAGGCTCCGTGGGGCCGAGGTCGAGTACGTCCTCTGCGACGGGCTCTACACCGACTGCGATCAGTTCTGGCAGGCGGTGACGCCGCGGCCCGCCAGCGCGTGCGTGGGCTGTCAGGCCGACGTCACCAGGCTCGTGGCCGAGATGGGCATGGACTTCCGCTGGCTCGGGCGCTATCTGACGATCGAGGAGGGCCGGGAGGCCGAGCGCTGGGTCCGGTCGCTGGAGCCCGATCAGCTGCTGACCGCCGGCTACGGCGCCTGGCGCGTCGGGGAATGGGTCCGGCTGTCGATCCAGTCGCACTTTCGCTCCAGCGCGCTCGACGTCGCCGATCCGGCGATCGAGCGCGGCGTGCGCAGCTATCTGTACAGCGGGCTGATCGCGTCCTTCGCCCTCGATCGACTGCTCGAGGTCAGCGCGCCCGACGTGCTGCTGCTGTTCAACGGTCGCCAGTCGTCGACCTGCGTCGCGCTCGAGCTGGCGCGGGCGCGCAACATCCGCGTCGTCACCCACGAGCGCGGCCCGCGCAGCGAGACCCTGACGCTCGTCGAGAACGCCAGCTGCGTCGCGCTGGAGCCGTTTCACCGCTATTGGCGGGAATGGGGCGAGGTGCCGCTCAGCGCCGACGAGCTCCAGGACGCCGCCCGGATCATGGGCGAGCGCGAGCACGGCCGGGACACGGGCTGGCGGCCCTTCACCGGCGCGCCACAGCCCTCGGCGGAGGTGCGCGCCCGTCTTGGGCTCCGGCCCGGCCGGCGGCTCTGGGTGCTCTTCACCTCCTCCGATGACGAGGTGGCCGGCAGCGCGCAGCACCGCAGCGCCTTCGCCTCGCAGCGGGAGTGGATCGAGTCGACGGTGCAGTACGCCCGCCGTCATCCGGAGATCGACCTCGTCATCCGCGTCCACCCCAACACCGGCAGCCGGAGATCGACCGGCGCCAACCGCGCGCAGCTGGACGAGTTGCGCGCCCTGGCCGTGGGCCTCCCGCCCAACGTGCGGATGGTCGATCCCGACGACGAGATCAGCGCGTACTCGCTGATGGACCTGTGCGCGGTCGGACTCGTCTGGGTGAGCACGGTCGGCCTCGAGCTGGCCTGCAAGGGCAAGCTCGTGGTGTCGGCCGCCGGGAACTACATCTCCGAGACGTCGTTGACGCAGACCGTGGACGACACGGCGAGCTATGAGCCGATGCTCGACGCGCTGCTGGGGCTCGCCCCCGAGGCCGTCGACGGGGAGATCAGGCGGCGGGGGCTGCGCTTCGCCTACGGCATGTTCTTCCGCCTGGCGATCGACTTCCCGCTCGTCGCCATGCCCAATCCACACGAGGGGGCGTTGCGCTACGGCTCGCTGGACGCCCTGCGCCCCGGACGCGACGAGGGGGTCGACCGCTGCGCGCGGATCGTGCTCGACGGTGAGCCGATCTGCCCGCCGCCGACGCCGGAGCAGCGGGCGCGGGATACCGCGGCCGAGGACGCGGCCCTCGCCGCGCCCGGTGGGCGGGCGACCGTGCTGGCGTTCGCCGACGAGCTGATCGCCGATGATGCGCTGCTGCGCGCCTGGGCCGAGATCTTCGACGGGCGTGACGACGTCACGCTCCTCATCCAGACCGTCGCCGACCAGACGCCCGGGCTGATCGAGGCCGTCGGCCGGGCCGGCCTCGATCGCGACGACGGCCCGGATCTCGTCGCCGCCGAGGTCGACGCCGCCACGATGGCGTCGGTGGCGGCGGTGTTCTCCGGGCTGGCCGCGCGCGGAGCGCCCGCGACCACGCCGCGCTACGACGCGGAGTCGCTGGCCGAGCTGGCGCGATCGCTGTGAGCGACGGGCGATCCGGAGCCTTTAGCTCATGCTCGCCAGGGCCGATGATCAGCTCATGACCGATACCCTCGCGCTGCTCTCCGACGGCTTCACCGCTCACAACGTCGTCTTCCCCGACGGGTCACAGACCCGGCCCGGGGCGGGTGCGGTCGCCGACTCGGCGCTGGCCAGAAGCGCGGTGCGGATGGCGACGACGATCTGTCCGCCCGCGGCGGGGCGGCGCCCGCGGGTGGTCGATCTGGGCTGCCTGGAGGGGGGCTACGCGGTCGAGTTCGCGCGAGCGGGCTACGAGGTGCTGGGAATCGAGGCCCGCACCGACAGCATCGCGCGCTGCCGTTACGTGGCCGACCGGCTCAGCCTGGAGAACCTGAGCTTCGTCCAGGACGACGTGCGCAACCTCGCCGATCACGGTCCGTTCGACATCGTCTTCTGCTGCGGGCTGCTCTATCACCTCGACTATCCCGCCGCCTTCCTAAAGCTGCTGGGCGAGGTGACCGGCTCGCTGCTGCTGCTCCACACGCATTACGCCGAGAACGAGGTCAACCCCAACTATCCCCTCTCGGGGCTCGTCGAGCACGAGGGCCTGCTCGGCCGGTGGTGGGCCGAGGCGCCCGGCGGCGTGTGGTCCTCGACCGAGCAGATGGAGGAGTCGGCGTGGGCGTCGTGGCACAACACCGCCAGCTTCTGGCCGCTCAAGCGCCACCTGCTCAAGGCGATGCGCGACGGTGGCTTCCCGATCGTCTGCGAGCAGTTCGACGCGCTCGACGACATCACCGAGGACCCCTACATCGAGCGCCATTCGCGCAGCATGTTCGTCGGGATCAAGCCCGGGGGCGCCGGTCGCCCGCTGTCGGCTGACGCCGGCCCGGTCGTCGGCGCCGTCACCGGCGGGCCGTGCGCCGAGCACGCCGAGGCGCTGGCGCTGGTGCAGCGCGGCCGGGCGCAGGAGGCGCTGGAGCTCCTGCGCCGGGGGGCGCACCGGGTGATCGATCCCGAGGTGCTCAACGATCTCGGCGTCCTGGCGTTGCGGTGCGGGGACGGCGAGGAGGCGCGTGATCTCCTGCGCGCCCTCGTCCGGCTGCACCCCGAGCACGCCGCCGGCGTCGCGAACCTCGCCGCCCTTGACCAGGTGATCGGATCCTCGGCGGGCAGCCCCGGCGCGCCGGCGCCACGGCTCGCGGCCTGGCGGCGCGACGACAGACCGCCGGCGGCGACGATCGACCTCGCGTCCGCCGAGCGCCACCGCCCGTTCGTCGCCGAGATGGCCGGCGCGGTGGGCGGCTTCGAGGGCAAGCGCGTGGTCGAGATCGGCGCCGACCACGTCGGCTCGCTGATCTCGGCGATCGAGACGTTCGGCGGCGCGAGCGAGGTCATCGGCCTCAATCCGGCGTTCCCGTCGCGGCCGGTCGGCCCGCGCTCGTTCATGACACAGGTCGACGCGCGCGCCAGCGGCCTCGAGAGCGCCTCGGTCGACGTCGTCGTCTCCTCCTCGGCCTTCGAGCACGTCCATCGGCTCGACGAGGTGCTGATCGAGACCGATCGCATCCTGCGCCCGGGCGGGCTCCTGTACTCGCACTTCGGCCCGCTGTGGTCGACGAGCTACGGCCATCATCTGTGGTTCGTCCACGGCGGCCGGGAGATCACGTATCACAACACGCTGCTGCCGCCGTGGTGCCACCTCCTCCACTCCCGGGAGGAGATCCGCGCGATGTGCGACGGCGTCGTGGACGACGTGCTGCGCGACAAGATCGTCGACTACGTGTGTGACTCGCCTGAGCAGAATCGCCTCTTCTTCGACGACTACGAGCGGATCGTCGACGCGAGCCCGCTCGAGGTCGTGTTCCTCAAGGGCTATGACCACAACGAGCTCGCCGCCAAGTACCCCGACGCGCGGAGCCCGTTCCTGCTCGAGCAGCTCGCCGCCCGCTTCCCGGATCGCCACGGCTTCCTCTACGACGGCATCACGCTGCTGCTGCGCAAGCCCGGCGTTTCGTTGTAGTCAAACGCCGAGCGTCGCGCGCAGGCGCGTGAGCGACCCGTCGCCGCCGACGGTCTGAAGGCCGTCGAACGGCGCCGGCACCGGGCGCCGGGAGAGGATCGCCCGCGCCCCCGCCGCCAGCCGGGCGTCGGTCTCGGCCGACGCCGGCGAGGCGAGCGCGAGCAGGTCGGCGGCGTCGCCACCGTCGAGCCCGGCCGTCGCCACGAGCGGGCCGAGCTTGGCGGCGGCCTCCTCGCTCGTCCAATCCGGGGCGTGGATGACGAGCGTGACCTCGTCACGCCCGTCGAAGCTCTCCCCCCAGCCCGCCAGCAGCGCCGGGTCGGCGATGAGCTCGTCGGCGAAGGCGAGGACGGCGGTGCGCCGGGCGCCGTCGATGGCCGCCGGCGCGGGCGTCGGGATGCGCGCCTGCGGTCGCGGGAGCGCCGTCGCCGGCGCCGGTGCCGGCGCGGGGGCGGTCATGAACACCGGCATCCATCCGACCCGCGCCCCGATCGCCGAGGCGCTCGGGTCACCGTCGAGGATGGCGCGCGCCCAGCGGCGCTGATCGTCGCTGTACAGGGAGGGATGCTTGAGCATGATCCGGGCCTTGAGCTCCTGATCACGCCGGACATGGGTGGAGTAGATGCTGCCGCCGTGGACGCGGTAGTACCACAGCGCGCCCGGCGCCTTGAGGCCTGACCAACCCTGCTCCACGCAGCCGACCCAGAAGTCCCAGTCCTCGTATCCGACCATCGCCAGGTCGGTCTCGTAGCCGCCGGCCTGCTCCCACGCCAGGCGGCGGAACATCGACGCCGTGCCGACGAAGTTGCAGTCACATTCCACGCGCGCGTTCCAGAACGGCGGCGGCTGCTGCAGGGTGTCAGCCTCGCCGAACATCTGGAAGTCGGCATAGGCGATGGCCGCCGCCGGGGCGCCGTCGAGCGCGGCGACGCACGCCGCCAGGAAGCCTGGATGCAGCATGTCGTCGGCGTCGAGACAGAGGATGTACTCGCCGCGCGCCCGGGCGATGCCGACGTTGCGGACCTGGCCTGGAGCGCCGCAGTTGGGCTGCGCGACGAGCTGGATCGCCGCCTCGGGGTGATCGCCGATCAGCCGCCGGGCCACCTCCCGGGAGTCGTCGGTGCTGCCGTCGTCGACGATGATGATCTCGATCTCGCGCAGCGTGCCGGCCAGTACGCTCTCCACGGCGTCGGCCAGATAGCGGCCGTAGTTGAAGCACGGGATGACCACCGAGACCCGCACGGCGGACGGCGGAGCCGGCGATTCGACCGCGGCGTCGTCGCCGGCGGCGCCGTCGACGTCGCCGGGCAACGAGATCGTTCGGACCGCCCGCCCGAGACGCAGCGCGAGAATCGCCGGCTCGCTGTCGCCGACCACCAGCAGGTCGGCGCCGCTGTCGGCGAGCCCGAGCCGGGTCACGAGGGCGACGAGCGCGTCCTGGAGCGCGGCGTCACGGACCCCGAAGATCGCCAGCGTGGGTGGGGCGGGGGCCGGACCGCCTCCGGCCGGGGCATCGTGCGCGGCGGCCCAGTCCGAGAGCAGCGACGGATCGTCGAGGACCGCGCGCACCGGGACCGCCTCGACCGTCGCGCCGGTTGTCGCGCGGGTCGCCGGATCGCCGCTCAGCACCTCGGTCGCCTCGCTCAGCACGGACCGCGGATCTGGCCAGGCCGGAGCCTGCGCGGCCGCCGCGATGACCCGCGCCAGACCGGCCTCGCGCTCCCCGGCGCAGATGAGCCGGCGGCCGTCCCGCAGGGCGGCCTGAGCCGCCGCGCGGTCATCGCCGGCGACGGCGCCGACCGGCACGCCGTCGAACCGGGCGATGCGCGCCAGCGCCCAGTCCAGCGCCCCCAGCGCTCTCGCCAGGTCACCGATCCCGACGAGCGGCGGGGCGGTGTGGGCGATCACCCAGCGCCGGAAGCTCAGCTCGGTGCGCAACAGGCCGACCGCGCGCTCCTCGTCGGCACCCATGTTCTGATTGCGCCCGTGCTGGCGATAGTTGTTGACGATCTCGGGGATCGAGACGATCTCGGCCTCCCGCAGGATCTGGGTCGCGATCCACCAGTCGTGCCAGCCGCCGTGGGCGGGGATCGGGTGAAAGCGATCACGCAGGGCGCTGCGGACCATCATCGCGCCGGCGCTGACGCAGTTGAAGGCGAGGATCTGGCCGAGGAAGCGACCCGAGGGCGCGACCGGAAAGCCCTTGTGGGCGTTGAACGACGCGTGCACGACGCCGCCGTCCTCGTCGAGCACGCGCATGTCCCCGTAGACCGCGCCCGCCTCGGGATGCGCGAGCAGCGTCTCGGCGAGCACGCGCACCCGTCCCGCCGGCCAGGTGTCGTCGGCATCGAGGAAGGTGATCAGCTCGCCGCGGGCCGCGGCCACCCCGGCATCGGTCGCGGCGTTGACGCCGCCGTTCTCGCGCTCGATGACCCGGATCGCCGAGCCGAACGTCCTCAGCACCGCCGGCGTGTCATCGGTCGAGCCGTCGTCGACGGCGATGACCTCGAGCGCCGGCCAGTCCTGGCTCAGCGCGCTCTGGATCGCGGCCGCCACATAGCGGCCGTAGTTGAAGCACGGCACGACGACCGACACGAGCGGGCTGCGGTCGGCCGCGCTCATCGGCGGGCGGGCTCGGCGAGGGGCGCCCGCGGCGCGGCAGTGGCCAGCCACCGCGCCAGCCGGCCGGCGTCGAGATCGAGGATCGCGCTCCCCGCCTCACGGGCCAGGCGCTCGTGGCCGCCGCAGGCCGCGTGCAGCGGCACGTACGCGTCGACCGCGGCGTGCAGGCGCACGTCGCGATACGGGGCGACCGGCTCCATCAGGACGTTGATGTCGGCTCCGGTGTCGATGTCGGCCCCGGCGGCGGCCGCGGCGGCGAGCACGCGCGCCTCGAGCGCCTCGGGGGCGCCGTCGACCGACGGGTCGGCGAGTAGATACAGGCAGGCGCTCGTCTCCCGGGTGCTGACCGCCGTCCACTGCGCGAGCAGCTCGCCGAGGCGGTCCTGCGCTCGCCACGCGGGCGTGGCCAGGATGCGGATCGCGACGTCCTCCTCCAGCGCGAACGGCTCGAGGCCCGGCGGACGGGCGAGCATCGGGCGGCGGGCGGCCAGCGCGGCGATCCGCTGCGAATAGCGGGCGGCCACCGCGACCCACGGCAGGCGCTGGGCGGCGGCGGTGCCGAGCGCTCCCCGCTCGCGGCGGGCCGCCGGCTCGGTGGCATCGGCCTCGCGCAGGAGCGTGACGAGATGAGGGCGGTCGGGCTCGAGCATCCACGGCCGTCCGCGGGTCGCCAGCGTGTCGACGCGGTTATGCGGGAAGGAAACGCGGCGGGACTCGATCCGCCAGCCCGCGCCGTCCGGCACGAACTCGTCGGTCGGGCCGCCGGCGGTGACGATCACCGGCAGGCCGCACGCCATCGCCTCCAGGACCGGCATCGCGAACGCCTCGCCCCGGTAGGGCGCGACGAGCACGTCGCACGCCCGGTACAGCGCGGCGAGCTCGTCGGTTCTCAGCTCGGCGTCGATCAGCTCGATCCGGGGGAGCGCGCCCGAGGCGACATGCTCGCGGATCGCGCCACGTTCGCCGGTGCGATAGATGCCGTCGGCGCCGAAGTCCTTGAGCACGAGGGTGACGTCGTCGCGGCCGGCGAACGCCTCGCGCCACGCGGAGAACAGGATGTCGGCGCCCTTGCGCCCGATCAGCCCGCCGACGAACAGAAAGCGTGTCCCGGCGCCGTGACCGAGCTCGCGCCGCGGCCCGTCGGGCGTGAAGACCTCCAGGTCGACGCCGTTGGGGATCGTGACGACCCGCTCGGGATCGACGCCCGCAGCGAGATACATGTCCCGCGCAAAGTCGCTCGGGACCCACAGCTCGTCGACCACCTCGGTCAGCGCCGCCAGCCACTGCTCCGGGATCGCGCCGAACTCCCACGGCTGGATGACGGCCAGACGCCCCGCCCGGGGCGGGCTGAGATCCGGAGGCCACTGATGGCGAACCTCGACGTCGGCCTCGCGCGGGAGCGGCGGATCGAGCGCGGCCCCGTCGGCGCGGTTGAGCCGCTGCACGCGTCCCACCGACAACCGCTCGATCACGCGGTCGTTGATGATCGACAGGCTCGTCGGCTGGCCGTGATCGCCCTGCCAGCGAACGGTGAGCCGCTCGGCGCCGGCACCGGGCCCGAGCTCTGCGCGTGACGGCCGGCCGCCCTCGTAGTAGGCCTCGAGCTCGTCGACGTAGGCGGCGAACGCCCGCGGCGGCTCGATCGCGGCCTGGAGGCGCTCCAGCAATCCGGGCTCGCCGGCGAGACGGTCGAGCTGGCGGGCGAGGTCGTCGGCATCGAGCCCGTCGAAGATCAGCCCGTCGACACCGTCGCGGATCGCCTCGGGGAGGCCGCCGAGGCGGGGGACGAGCAGCGGGGTCCGGGCGGCCAGGCACTCGGCGGCGGCCAGCGGCGCGCAGTCCCACCACATCGAGGGCAGCGCGACGGCGTCGACCTCGGCCAGCAGGGCGGGGATCTCGCTCGGTGAGAAAGGCCCCATCAGCTCGGTGACGCCGCGCCGGTCCAGTCCGCGCAGATGCTCGACGAACGGGGCCGGCACCTCGCCGATGATCTTGACCCTGATCGGCGCCCGCGTGCGCTGGGCGGCCGCGACGAGCAGCTGCGGGCCCTTGTGGGGATAGGCCGAGCCCAGAAAGGCGACGGTCAGCTCGTCTCCCGCCCGGCCGGGTCGCCGCTCGCGGCCGAGCCGCTCCCAGATCTCGGCGTCCTGGGGCATCGCCTGGTGGACGGTGTCGATCAGATCGGCGGGATAGCCGCTGGCGATCAGCGTTCCGCGGACCGCCTCGGAGACGGCGAGGATCGCGGTCAGGCCGCGCTCGGCGCGGGAGCGGATCTCCTCCAGCCGGCGGCGATGACCGCCGACGTCGGTGCTGACGACGCAGGACGCGCAGCCGCCGCCGTCGCCGGGGCCGTCGCACATCCGGCCCTCACGGGTCAGCAGGTAGACGCGCGGGCAGATCAGCCAGTAGTTGTGGGTCGTGAAGTACGACGGCAGGCCACGGGCGGCGGCATGGTCGATCAGCGACGCCCCGAGGTTGTGGAGATTGTGGAAATGCACGACGTCGGGGGCGACGCGGTCCAGCGTCTGCGCGAACGCCGCGGCGATCGGCGGGTCGTCGAGCTCGCGCAGCGGATGGCCGATGTCGAACAGCCCATGCGGCCGATTGTGGATGCCGATCAGCCGTACCCCGTCCTGGACCTGCTCGCTGACCTCATACGGGCGCCCGGAGGGCGTGGCGGCGGTCGCGGCGGAGAACACCGTCACCTCCCAGCCACGCCGGACGAGCTCCTTGGCGGCCAGGCGCGGCACGGTCGTCCCACCGCCGCTGTCGTTGAAGCCGAACGATGTCATCAGCAGCCGCCGGGGGCGACGGCCGCGGGCGCGGGGAGCCGCGGGCCGGGCGATCGCGTCGGCCCGCGCGCGCAGCGTGGCGGCCAGTCCGGGCACCGGCAGCCGGCGGTGCTCCAGCGCGCCGGCCAGGCGCTGCAGGGCCTGACGCTCCGCGTCACCGGGATCGAGCACCGCCCAGTCGAGCTCCGGGACGAGCTCGCGCAGCGAGAAGCGCGTCAGCGCCGCCTCCAGCGCCCGCTCCACGTCGCTGAGCTCGCGGGCCCGGGCCGCGACGTCGGAGGTGTTCTCGCCGTGGCGGCGGATCGCCACCAGGGGGCCGCCGGGACAGTGGCGGAAGCGGAAACACCGCGTGGCGCGCAGCCAGAAGTCGAAGTCGTTGGCCAGCGGATAGGCCGGGTCATAGCCGCCGACGGTCTCATAGACGCGCCGGTGGACCATCCGGGTCGGGTCGACGAGATGGTTGTGGCTGCGAAAGAACGCCTGGATGAGCGCGGCGGGCGTGAACTCGGCGCTGTTCCACACCCCGGTCTGGCGCCCGCGGGCGTCGATCACGGTGGCGTCGCCGTGCACGACCCCGGTGTCGGGATGGCGGTCGAACACCTCCACCTGGCGCCGCACCCGGCCCGGCAGGCAGAGGTCGTCGTCGCCGAGCATCGCGATCAGCTCGCCGCGCCCCTCCTCGACGAACGTGTTGTAGGCCGCCGCGATCCCGCGATTGCGCTCGTGGCGCACGAACCGCAGCCGCGGCTCGCCGCCGAAGCCCGCCAGGATCTCGTCGGTTGCCGGATTCGTGGTGCCGTCGAGCACGACGAGCACCTCGAGCGAGGCGAAATCCTGCTCCAGCGCGCTGGCGATGGCGGCCGCCAGATACGTGTCCCGGTTGTAGGTGGCGATTCCGAGCGTGACGCGGGGCGTGCCGCCGAGGGACATGGTCCCTTCATCGGCAGTTCGGCGCCCGGCGTTGAGAGTGCGACGACGAGCGGTGCCCGCCGGTGTCAGCCTGTGACCTGGGCGTACAGGCCCGTCAGGTCCGGATACCCGCTCGATGCCCAGCCCGAGCTCTGAATGGCGGAGATCTGGGCCGCCGGCTGCTGGCCGGCCGTCGACATGATCGACTGGATCCCGGAGCTGGCGGTGCCGAAGCCGGGGATCGAGCCGTCGCCCTTCAGCCAGCTCGCGGTGGCATCGGCGGCGGTCACCGGGCTGCTCCAGACCGAGTCCGACGAGCCGTAGGTGCCGCTGTCGGTGTAGCCGACGTTCAGCCAGTCGTTGTTGCCCGCGGACTGGCGACCGGCGGCCGCGCTGCCGGACTCCTCGGCCAGCACCCAGGCCGAGACGACGCCGGGATCAAGGCCGGTGTCGCCGGCGAGGCGAGAGGCGAAGGCCTGCTGGTCGGAGGTCAGCAGGGTGGAGGCGTTGACCGGCAGGGTCGCGCCGGTCGCCGAAACGCCGCCGCTGGAGGTCGTCGATGCGGTGGCGGCGGTCGGCGACAGGGCGCTGGCCAGCGCCGTCGAGAAGCTCTGCGCTCCGGTCGCCGGGGTCGTCGACGACGAGGCGTCGGTCGACGTCGAGGTCGAGGGGGTGAAGGCGCTCTGCAGGGCCGCGATCTCGGTGTTGATCTGCGCCACCTGCGCCAGGGCATCGGTATAGCTCATGCCTGATCCCATCATCGTCCGGGACGGCGCGTTCCTTGAGGCCGCGGGGCCCTCATCGCGCCTCCTCATTCGCCGGCTCGCTCGCCGTCGCACTCGCCGGCTCGCGCCCGCGGCCGGCGCGCCAGTACAGGGCGTAGGCGGCGATCCCGATGGCCGACACCGCCAGCCGCGCCAGGCGCGAGGCGCCGACGAACACCGTCGTGGACACCGTCAGCGCCAGGGTCACCTGGGTGAGCGCGTCGGTCACCAGGGCGAGGCCGACGATCGCCGTCAGGCCGATCGCCTTCGCGTCGGGAATCGCGCGGTGCAGCGCTCGCAGGGGGGCGCCCGCCCGCTCCGGCGCGCCCCGGCCGAGCACGCGCAGCAGGGTGGGCAGCAGCGGGCGGCGCACGATCACCGAGGCCAGACAGGCCACGCCGAGCGAGCCGGTGATGACCCCCCGGCGCAGCTTGAGCGGCAGCGCGCTGCCTCCGGAGGCGACGGTCAGGGCGAGCGCCACGACGAGGACGACCGCCGTCGCGACCGCGATCGGGTTCAGCCGCCCCTGGCGCAAGCCGATCACGAGCACCCAGGCGACGCCGGCGGTCTCGGTGATCGCCAGCGCATACGTGTCGCTGTGCAGCGCGGCGGCGAGCATGACATAGGCCGAGACCGGGATGACGACGCCGGCGACGATCCGGGCACGCCGCAGCCACGGCGTCCCGCGCGGTGCCCCCGCGGGTCGGTCGCGGGCGGCTCCGCCGAGCCTGGTCACCGCCCGGACATCCTGGTCACCGCCGCAACGATAGTGGTCGTCGCGGGTCGGGATGCGTCGCTCGCAGGCGATCGTGCGACGCCCGAGACGGGGACCGCTCGTCGTTGATCAGACAGCTTGTGATCCGCTTGTGACGGATTCGGGCGTTAATACCTACTTTGCAGTAGGATGGTGTCACGTTGGGCGGCGGGCCGGACGGACGGAACCCGAAGAGCCCGCTGATAGATAGGGCAGGGGCGCCCGAGCGGGTCGGGCTCTCCAGCCAGGACAACCGCAGGAGGACACCGAACTTGGCAGTTGCCACCATCTCGGCGGGAGACGCCAACTCGATCTCCCAGCTCGTATCCACCGACGCTCCGGTGCTCATCTTCGAGGTCGACGCCGCCGGCGTCCCCCAGCAGGGATCGCCGGCCCGGCGCACGAACGTGCGCCTGATCGGCTCGTTCGGCGGAGGTGCCGGCCATGCCGGCGAACGCTCCGCCCAGCAGGAGCTGTCGGCGGTCCTCGTTCTGCGCGCGCTGACGCCGTCCCGGCTGCTGTCCTGCGTCCGGGCCGTGACGCGCGGAGGTGGCGCGGCGATGGCGCCCGAGGTGCTGTGCCGGATGCTGCCGGCGATCGGCGGCCCCAACGCCGCCCCCCGCGAGCTGACCGAGCGTGAGTACGAGGTCCTGAGGCTGCTCGCCGACGGCGACACGACCCGCGAGATCGCCTCCCACCTCTGCTATTCCGAGCGCACGGTCAAGAACATCGTCCACGACCTGCTCGAGAAGCTCGGCTGCCGCACCCGCGCCCACGCCGTCGGACTCGCCGTCCGCCAGGGCGTCATCTAGTGGCCCGCACCGCCCGTAGCGAGGTGTCGATTTGAGCCGGGTCGCCGTCATCGGACTGGACTGCGCCGAGCCCAAGCTCGTCTTCGAGCGCTGGCTGTCCGAGCTCCCGAACTTCCAGCGCCTGATCGACCGCGGGACCTGGGGCCCGCTGCGCACCGTCGACCCGCCGATCACCGTGCCGGCCTGGAGCTGCATGACGAGCGGCCGGGACCCGGGCGAGCTCGGGGTCTACGGCTTTCGCAATCGCACCGACCACGGCTATGACTCGCTGGCCGTCGCGGACTCGAGCTCGATCACGCTGCCGCGGATCTGGGATCGCATGTCGCAGGCCGGCCGGCATTCGATCGTCGTCGGCGTGCCACAGACCTCCCCGCCGGTGCCGGTCAACGGCGAGCTCGTCTCCTGCTTTCTCACCTCTGACCCCCGCACCGATCCCTACACCTATCCACCGGAGCTGAGAACCGAGATCGACGGGCTCGTCGGGACCTATCGCGTCGACGTCCGCAACTTCCGCAGCGAGGACCGCGATCGCATCCTGGCCGAGGTCTACGAGATGACCGAGCAGCGCTTCCGGGTCTGCCGGCATCTGCTCGATACGCGGCCGTGGGACTTCTTCATGCTCGTCGAGATCGGGCTGGACCGCATGCACCACGCCTTCTGGCGCTTCTTCGACGAGGAGCACCCGCGCTTCGAGCCTGATCACCGCTATCGCGACGCGATCCGCAACTACTACGCCTATCTCGACGAGGAGATCGGCGAGCTGCTGGACCGCTTCGATGACGACGACGCCGTGCTCGTCGTCTCCGACCACGGCGCTCGCCCGATGCACGGAGCGATCTGCGTCAACGAGTGGCTCGTGCGCGAGGGCTATCTCGTGCTCGAGGAGCCGGTCACCCAGATCACCCCGTTCCGCGAGGCGAAGGTCGACTGGAGCCGGACCCGCGCCTGGGGCGAGGGCGGCTATTACTGCCGCCTGTGCCTCAACGTCTCAGGCCGGGAGCCGGAGGGGATCGTCGATCCGTCGGAGGTGGAAGCGCTCACCGCCGAGCTGATCGAGCGCCTGGAGGCGATCACCGGGCCTGACGGCCGGTCGATCGGCACGCGCGCCTTCCGCCCGGAGGAGCTCTGGCGCGAGCGCAACGGCATTCCCCCGGATCTGATCGTCTACTTCGGCGACCTCGCCTGGCGCAGCGCGGGCAGCATCGGTCACGAGGAGTACTGGACGTTCGAGAACGACACCGGGCCCGACGACGCCAACCACGATCGCGACGGCATCGGCATCATCACCGCTCCAGGTGTCCCGGCCGGGCGTCGCGATGACCTGCAGATCTATGACATCACGCCGACGATCCTCAGCCTGGCCGGCCTCCCGGCCGACCCGCAGCTCCGCGGCCGGGCGCTCGTCGACGCGCCCGCTCCGACGCCGTAGCGACCACTGAGAGCCCCCGTACGCTCCCCGCCGGACGGGGGCCGCTCCGGCGCGTGCCGCGACGCGCCGGCGACGGCCGACAGCGGCCGCCGCCTCACGTCCGGCTGAGCCCTACGAGGCGATCTTGACCGTCAGCTTCAGGGTCGTGGAGCGCCCGCTGGCGTCGGTCAAGCCGACGACGACCCGGACCGTCTTGACCTTGCCGGCCCTGGCCGCGCTGCGCAGTGCCGCGCTCTCGGTCAGCAGCGGGCGGGTGATCGACATCGAGTTCCTGGCGATCGCCTTCGTGAACGTCAGGTGTAGGACGCCGCGGACCAGCGTGGCGGTCTTGACCGTCGCGTCGTCGACGGTCATCGACGATCTGACCGACCTCTTGACGGCGTGTGAGCTGAAGCCCAGGCCCTTGGGCAGCGTGACCGACACCGACTTGATGCTCGGGGCGTCCGTGCCCCGGGCGGTCGTCAGCACGAGCCGGGACTCGTCGCTGCGCACTCCGGACAGCGTCGCCGAGGCGGTCGGCCGCCCCGCCTTCGCTGTCTTGGAACCCGAGCCGTAGTCGTTGCAACCGGAGGTCGGGGTCACGACATTGCCGTCGATCACGTTGGGCCCGCCGCTGCGCGGCGAGAACGTCACCTTGGCGACGGTGTCGATCTTCGGGATGCACTGGTCGATGAACGGACGGCCGAGCGCGTTGCCGGTCAGGTTGAGGCTCAGCAGGGTGATCGGGATGTCCGGCATATCGTGGATGGCCAGCGAGCTGCCGTTGAACGTGCTGGCCAGCTTGAGCCCGAGGGGCGCCGGGAAGGCGATCGTCAGATTGGGCGCCCGCACCGTGCCCGACAGCGTGATCGTCCCGGTCAGCTGGCTGGTCGGGAGGACCGGCGAGACGCCCGTGATCGTCCCGATCGTGCACGTCGACCCCTCCAAGCACGGGTCGAGCTTCGAGTTGAGAGTCAGGCTCGACGGCAGCGTGATCGAGATCGTCTGGTTGGTCGAGTCGCCGACCGGATCGAGGACGTTGAGTGTCAGATCGGCCTGGGCCGAGCGCGTGGCGCGAGCGATCGAGGCGGTCAGCGCCGGGCTGTAGGTCTCCGCTCCGCAGTCGCTGACCACGAACGGCGCGCGCGCGGCGTGCGGGAAGGTCTGGGCCTGGGAGTCCGACCATACGGAGATGTCGGTGGCCGGGCTCGGGCAGGCCGCCGGCAGCCGGAGATCGGTGAACGTCAGATCCATGGCGCTGATCGGGGTCGCCGCCGGCAGGGCGTTGAAGGCGAGCTCGGCGCCGACGCCGTAGGCCGGCGTGATGCCGATGTTCTGCGAGGAGCGGAAGGTCAGGTTCCCGACGGTCGAGAACGTGCCCGCGACGAGCTCCACCCCGGCGACGTCGGCCGTCGCCGTGGCCGGAGCCTGCACGAGATACAGCGCCGCCGGCGTCGCCACGCCGCTGATCACGACCGTGCCCGAGCCGACCTGGCACGCCGAGACCGGCGTCGCCGTGCCGAGGCAGGCGCCACCGGCGATCTCCTCGTTGAACAGCGAGCCGGGCGGGAAATCGAGCGAGACGTCCTTGACCTCATCCCCGGCCGTGGCGTTGAAGGTGATGTCGACCCCGGTGCTCGGGGTGCTGCCCGCCGTCGTGCCGGCGCTCTGGTTGAGGGTCACGGTCGTGGCGAGGTTGGCCGACGCTGCGGCCGGGAACGCGGCGGCGACCGCGAGCACCAGCGCGGTGAGCGTCATTCGTACGGCGTTGTGCGACATCCGCGGATCTCCTCAACTTTCGTGTTGATCAGGTTCGTTCGTCACGCCGCTGCCCTGCGGCGCGATGCGGGGCGGCTCTGCCCGAGATGATCCTCGAGGATCGTCGCGGCCCGGCGCGCCCCGTGCTCGGCCCGGACGCGGCATGACAGGGCCCGTGCCCGCGCCCGGATACCGGAATCGGCGGTCACCCTCGTGACGGCGGCCTGGAGGCGGGGCGCCGACAGCTGTCCCCGCGGAATCGGCTCGCTGGCCACCCCGAGCTGCTCGATCCGCCGCGCCCAGCGCGACTGATCGATCATGTGCGGCACGGTCACCGAGGGCACCCCCGCGCGCAGCGCGGCGGCGGTCGTACCGGCGCCGGCATGGTGCACGACCGCGGCGCAGCGCTCGAACAGCCAGGAGTGCGGCACCGAGTCGACGGCGACGACCGTGTCGGGCAGTTCGATCTCGGCGTGGCGATAGCGGCCGCGGACGAACACGCCCCGTTGCCCGGCACGGCGCAGCGCGCCGACGACGAGCTCGACGGTCATCCGCGGATCGGGATCGAGCATGCTGCCGAAGTCGACGCAGACCGGCGGCGGGCCGTCGTCGACGAAGGCCGCCAGCTCCGGGGACGGGTCCGGATCCAGGCGGCGGTCGACGAACCAGTAGCCGGTCACCTTGATCCAGTCGCGGTTCGCCCCCGGGTGGGGGCCGACCGCCGGGCTCCACGGGCGCAGCGTCAGCGTCCGGCGCCGGTCGAGCTCGCTGAGCGGCTCGCCGGCCGGGACCGCAGGGAGCGCCGGCAGGCCGGCCTCACGTCGCCTGGCGTTCAGCCACGGGCGCGCCGCGCGCCACGCCCAGCGGCGGGCCGTGGTCGGCGCCGGGCCTGACCAGCCGCGGTTGAACGCGGGCAGGTTGAGGCTGGCCCGGATCAGCGGCCGCCCGTAATGCTCGGCCATCTGCCAGCCGAGTAGCGTCGAGAGATCCGAGGCGACGATCGCATCGGCATCGGCGCAGGCGCGCAGCGCGTCGTCGAGCCGCCGGCAGGCGACCGTCCGGACGTCGGCCAGAAGGCCCACCCAAGCGGGGACGAGGCGGCGACGGCTGAGCGCCTGCCAGCGCCGGCCCTCGTCGGTGCTCGGTCCCTGGCTGACCGCCCCTTCGCTCAGCGGGGCGAAGCCGAGCTCCATCTGGTCCACCAGGGAGCCGAACCTCGGATGGGTGGCCACCGTGACGTGGTGGCCCGCGAGCGCGAGCTCGCGCCCGAGCGCGAGGAACGGCTCCACGTCACCGCGGGATCCGATCGCCAGAACGGTCAGCCGCATGTCCCGTCCCTGGTCACGGCGCTCCCGCGATGCCGACGTACTGGAGCCGGCGCTCGACGCCGGCGGCGACCGCGGCCAGCGTGTCGTTGTCTCCGGCGGTGGCCTGGATCCGCCGCAGGTCACGGATCGCGACCGCGTAGGCCCCCCGCTTGGTCGCCGTCTCGGCGGCCGACAGGAGACCCTCCAGGCGGCCCGTGGCTCGGCCGGCCCTGGTCACGCGCGCCACCGTCGCCGTCGGTGAGCCGAGCGCCCTGCTCAGCGCCTTGAACGTCGCCGGCTGGCCGGCGAACGGCACGACCTCCACGTTGGACGGGTCCGACTTGGCGCCGGTCGCCGTCTCGGCGACCACCTCATAGACATAGTGACCGGGCCTGCTGGTGACGTAGTCCGGGCTCGTCGTCGTCGCCACCGGGGTGAACCCGCCGGGCAGCGACAGCGTGGTCGTCACGCTGCCGGGCGCGCCCGGCTTGGTGACCGTCGGCATCGCGTCCTCGAACTGCCATCCGTCGGGCAGCGTCACCGGGGCCTTGAGGCCCATGGTCACGCTGAAGAACGGCGCCTGCTCGACGACGTAGCGGGTGGCGTGCGGGGTCGGCTCCCAGGACAGCAGCGTGCCATGGTGCACGGCGTCGGTCATCAGCGCTGCCGGACGCGACAGTCCGGCCCGCTTGGCGTTGATCAGCGACTCGCAGGATTCCTCCTGGTCGTCGAAGATCGACGTGCCCTGGGCCTGATTGGCGCTGCCGATGAACAGGTCCTGGCCGTTGGGACCACCGGTGATCAGGTTGCGCCCGCCGAAGTTGTACTCGTCTCCGGTGAAGGCGTCACGGGTGACCGCGAACCAGTCGTTGCCGTCGCACGTCGCCCAGATGTTGAAGCCGAGCACGCCGGCCAGCACGGTCTCCTGCAGCCAGGCGTACTGCTTGTCCTGCTGGACGACGTACGCCCAGTCGTTGGTGCCGAGGAACAGGCCTCCGCCCTGCGTCTCCATGCGCCAGAAGTGGGCGGCGAAGGGGCTGAAGAAGCCGTCGTACAGGCCGCTGACCGGATTGACCGTCTGGCCGTCGGCGAGGTTGCGCGGATTGCCGACGACGAGCGTCCAGGAGCCGTTGGGAGCGATCCGGATCAGCTCGGAGGCCGGGATCGTGCCCTTGTTGTACCAGCCGCTGGAGCCGACATACAGGCGGTTGCGATAGACGTGCATCGACACGACCGAGGTGACCGCATACCCGCGTCCGGCGCCGCCGGTGACGACCGGGCGGAAGTTGAAGTAGCCGTGCGGATTGAGGCTGAACGTGCGGTAGACGCCGTACCCGGTCGTCTTGGAGCCGGTGCCGATGTACAGGCCGCCGTCGAAGGACTCGATCTCGAAGATGTCGAACGTGCGGTTGCTGACCTGGCGCAGCCCCGGATGACTGGAGAACGGGTTGGTCACCTCGAACAGCGCGCCGTCGCCGGTGAAGTCCGGCAGCGCGGTGACGAACAGATGGCCGCGCCACACCAGTAGCGAGCGATAGCCCATCGGGCGATAATTGCCCTCGGGGAAGTGCACGATCACGGCCGGCATATGCAGCGTCGTCCAGTGGACGCCGTCGAAGGAGCGCAGCAGCACCGGCGGATGGCTCTTGAGCAGGCCGGGGATGTACTCGTCAGGCGTGTCGGCATCGGCGAACAGCGCCGTCCTGCCGTGCCCGTTGCTCATCGTGATCATCCCGCGGTAGGCGAGGTCACGCGCCACCTGGTGACCCTTGTCACTCGGGTTGCTCTCCGTCGGCGACGTGTACACCTTCAGCCACTTGCCGGCCTTCGTCGTCGTCGGCGGGGTGTACTGCCAGATCTGGGCCTGGAGGGGGAGGTCGAAGACGTTCTTGGTGCAGCGGACGTTCGGGCTCGGGTTCGTCGTGTAGTAGCCGCTGTGCGGGTAGTAGTACTGCACGATCGCGTTCTCGACGCACAGCTCGTCGCGGCCCGTGCCGACGTAGAGCTTGCCGTTGAACCAGTCCATCGACCACGCGTAGCTGTTGTTGCGGTCGCCGAAGCCGTTCTGAGCCAGCACGCTGACGCCGGGCGCGGGAGTCTGCACCGGGGAGCTTGAGGCGGCGCCGCTCAGCAGCAACATGGCGATGGCGGCGAAGACCGAGAGCGTCCCGATCTTTGCCAGTAGGTTGATTCTCACGAGCCCTCCGTTGGCTTTCATTACGCTGCGGACACCCTAACCGGCGCGTGCCCGCGAAGTGCTAGTTGTGCAATAAGATCAGCCGCTCCGGCCGCTCCCGGCGCCGCCGCCAGCCTCCGCGCGCAATCTTGCGCTGCGAGACGGTAGCTGGGGTCCGATAGTACCTGTTCGACCGCCGCGCGCATCGTCCGGGGCGAGCAGCGCCGGGGCGAGAGGATGATTCCCGCTCCCGCCTCGGTCACCCGGCGCGCGTTGTCGGGCTTGTCCCACGTCGTGGGCACGATGATCTCCGGAATCCCGGCGCGCAGGCCGGCCATCGTCGAGCCGGCCCCACCGGTGGTGACGAGCGCGGCGCAGCGGGGCAGCAGCGCGTCGTGGCTGACCCAGCGGGCGAGGTGGATGTTGGCGGCGGGGGCCCCGAGGGTCAGCTCGTCGGGCCGGCGGTCACGGCCATGGGTGATGATCACCTCGACGCCGGTCCCGGCGAGCCCCTGAGCCGCCGAGCGCAGCACGAACGGATCCTGGAAGTGCGAGGTGCCGTCGGTGACGTGGACCCATGGGCGATCGGCGGGGAGGCTGTCCAGCCAGGCGCCGGTATCCGGTGGCTCGGGCGGATGCCACAGGCAGGAGCCGACGTAGTGCACGCTCTCCGGGAGGTCCCAGCGATTGTGATCGAGCTCGGGCACGGTCAGCGCCAGATACAGCGGCAGGCGGCCCATGTATTCGTTGACCCCGCAGCCCATCGGCCCCAGGCCATAGCCGGCGCGCAGCTCGTCCAAGCGGGCGCGCAGGCCGCGAGCGACGAGCTCGGTGACCCGGGTGACGGCGGCGGCGACGAGCCGGCCGCGGGCGTCGCGCGCGGGGGCCAGACCCGAGCCCGGCGGCGGCCCGTCGGGGCCCGGGATGAGCGCACCGATCAACGGCGAGGCGAGCGCGACCGGGATCGGCACGCTCTCGCCGAGGACGAGCGACGGCCCCCACATCGAGGCGTCGGTGACGATCGCGTCCGGCGACCAGGCGGCGATCACGTCCGTCAGGTCGCTGACCTGGCCGGGGATCGTCTCCACCAGCCATTCCCGGAAGGCCTGCTGCTGGACGCGCATCGACTGCTTGCGCCCGCCGACTTCGCGCTCGCGATCGCGCACGTCACGCCAGGCGTGGGCGACGCGCTGAAACGGGAAGACGTGCACCCCCTGGCCCTCGACGGCGGACTGGAGCTCGGGGCCGGTGTAGAAGGCGACCTCGTGGCCCTGCGCGCGCAGCGCCAGCGCGATGCTCAGCTGCGGGAAGACGTGCCCCTCGAACGGCCAGCAGGCGAACAGGACGCGAGCGCTCACGCCGCGTCTCGCACGGGCTTGACCTGCGCCCGGACCGCCAGATGATAGGCGAGCGGGCCGGTCGGGATGAGATCGTCAAGGATGTAGACGAGCAGGTGGATCGGCAGCAGCACCCGGGCGACCCGCGGCGCCCGGAAGCCGACCCGGACGATGATCGCGGCGATCGCGACGAACTCCTGCAGCCCCAGGCCGGTCCGCGCGACGCGGTCGACGGTGAACCACGGGCTGAGCTGCTCGGTCAGACCGGCGAGGGTGTAGTGGCGGTGTGGTCCGCCGTCGGACTCGGTGGCCGACTCCAGCGGCGGCAGGGACGGGATCCGCCGGCGCAGGCCGGCGTACAGGTTGAGCGCGTCGAGCCGGCGCAGCAGCCCGGCGTGCGGGACGCTGACCACGATCACGCCATCCGGCGCCAGCACGCGATGCAGCCCGGCCAGAACGCGCTCGGCGTCGGCGATGTGCTCGATCACGTCGAGCATCGTCACGGCGTCGACGGACTCGTCGGCGACCGGCAGCTCGCCGGCGTCGGCGTTGAGGATCGTCACCCACGGGAAGCGCTCGCGGGCCATCTCCAGGTGCTCGGGGTCGCGCTCGATGCCGACCACGATCCGGCCGGGAGGGCCTCCCGCGCCGATCGCCGCCGACCCGTAGCCGAAGGCGCAGCCGACGTCGAGGATCCGCAGCGCGCTCGGCGGCAGCCAGCGCCGCGCGCGGCCCCAGCGCCCCACATAGCTGAGCGCCCGGGGCCGGCTCGGCCGCTCCTGCCGGGCGGCCAGCGCGAACGGATCCAGGACGGCCTGGCTGCCGTTCGCCGATTCGATCACGGTCATCTCATGCCTCCTTGTGTGGCGGCCGGTGCGTCGGCACCGTACGCGGCCGTTGGATTGCTCGCCGCCATCTGCTCCAGCAGCTCGGCCGCGCGGGGCGGGCCGGGGGCCTGCGCCAGGAGCTGGGCCAGCCGCTGCGCCCCCGCCCGATAGCGGGGCTGATAGAGGACCTGCCGGACGGCGGTGCGCAGGTTGATCGGGGTGCAGCGACGGGCCGGGAGCCGGACTCCGGCGCCGGCCTCGGTGACCCGGCGCGCATTGTCGGGCTTGTCCCACGACGTCGGCACGACGACCATCGGCACGCCCGCGCCGGCCGCGGCCAGCACCGTCGCCTTGCCCCCGACGGTGACCATCGCCGCGCACCGGGGCAGCAGCTCGTCGTGGCGCACCCACGGGGCGATGTGGACGTTGGCCGCGTCCGAGCGCAAACCGAGCGCGGCCGGATCGCGCCCGGCGGTGGTGATGATCAGCTCCACCGGCGCGCCGGCCAGCGCCTCGATCGCCGTGCGCAGCAGGAACGGATCGCCGGAGGCGAGCGAGCTCTCGGTGACGTGGACCCACGGATGCGCGGTCGGGATGGCGTCGAGCCACGATGAGCCGCCGGCATCGTCGGGATACCAGATGCAGTCGCCGACGTAGTGGACGCTCGGCGGCAGGTCGTGGCGGTCGTAATCGAGCTCGCGGACGTTGCCGACGAGATACAGCGGGAGCCGGCCGGTGTAGCGGTTGACCGACTCGGTCATCGCGGTCAGTCCGTAGCGGGCCCGGACCTCGTCGAGCGCGGCGCGCATCGGCCGCGAGCCGCGGTCGATCAGCTCGGTGGCCAGCGCCGAGGCGCGCCGCCCCACCGGGCTCGCGGGGGGAGCCAGGCCGAAGCCGAAGGTCGGCGCGTCGGGACCCGGGATGAGCGGGCCCATGAACGTCGAGGAGAGCGCGACCGGGATCCGCCGCTGCTCCCACAGCACGACCATCGGCGCCCACATCGACAGGTCGGTGGCGATCGCGTCGGGTCGCCACTGCTCGAGCACCGGCTCCAGGTCGGCGACCTGCGCGGGAATCGACTCCACCAGCCACTCGCGCAGGAGGGGCAGCATCTTCCCGCGCCCCGGCTTCGTGCGGCGATCGCCGGTGTCGATGGCGTGCACGATCTCGAACACCCGCTGCTCGTCGAGCTGATCGAACCCGAACATCTCAAAGCCGGCCGATTCGATCCGCTCGCGGACCGCTTCGCCGCTGAAGAACGCGACCTCGTGACCGCGCTCGCGCAAGGCGAGCGCGATGCTGACCTGGGGCAGCAGATGGCCGGTGAACGGCCACAGCGTGATCAGGAAGCGCTTGCTCACGACGCGGCCTTCTCCAGCCGGCGCAGCTGACCGCCGTAGTACAGGCGCTCGAACATGCCCTGGGGGAGATAGCGGCGCAGGGTGATGACGACCGACGCTCCGCGCCCCACGACGTAGCGCAGCCGGGGCTGCTCGGCGGTCAGCGCGGTGGCGATCGTCGCCGCCACCTGCTCGGGCGTGGTCGGCGAGCGCTTGACGATCTTGTCGGCCGCGGTCTCGCTCGCCCAGAACAGGCCGTGGTACGGGCTGGCCGGATCCTCGGCGCCCGCCGCGGTGCCGCGGTGCCGGTTCCAGCGCGTCGTGTTGATCATGCCCGGCTCGACGATCACCGACTGGATCCCGAACGGCGCCACCTCGAGCGCGAGTCCCTCGCCGATGCCCTCCTGGGCGAACTTCGACGCGCAGTAGGTCGTCACGCCGAATCCGGGGACCCGGCCGCCGATCGACGTCACGGTCACGATCCGCCCGCAGCCGGCGGCCCGCATGTGGGGGAGCACCGCCTTGGTGACCGCGATCGTGCCCAGGACGTTGGCCTCGAAGACGTCGCGGATCTCGTCGTCGGTGCAGTCCTCCAGGCAGCCGCGCAGCCCGATCCCGCCGTTGTTGACCAGCGCGTAGACGTGACCGGCCTCGCCGACCACGGCGGCGACCGCCTCGGCGATGCTCGCCCGGTCGGTGAGATCGAGGCGCAGCACCTGCAGGCTGACTCCGCGCCGGGCGGCCTCCTGCTCGAGATCGGCGCGCTGGTCCAGGTTGCGCACGGTGGCGTACACCCGGAAGCCCGCACCGGCCAGGTGCAGCGCCATGTCGCGGCCGAGGCCGGTGCCGCTGCCGGTGACGATGACGGCGTCCCCCGGCCGTCCCGGCCGGCCCGTCCTGCTGGCCGGGATCATGGCGCGCCGTTCGCCGCGGGCGGTGTTCGCAGCAGCCAGGCCGCCATCTCGCGGGAGACGACCTCGGGCTGCTCGAGCGGACCGAAATGCCCCCACTCGGTCTGGGGCAGCAGCACCGGATGGGGATTGGGCAGATGCTCGTTGAGGTACTCGAACGTGTCCAGGAACGCCGAGTGCTCGGCGTACATGAGCATGACCGGGGTGCGCAGCGACGGGATCCGGTCCAGCGACAGCGAGCCGATCTTGCGATAGTCCTCGGGCAGGGTCGTGTCGTCGAGCAGCCGCAGCATCGGCTTGGGATTGCGCGGCAGCCCCTTCAGCGGGCCCCACTGCTTGGGCAGGTCGACGGTCGCGCGGATCATGTAGCGCAGATCCGAGCGCCGCTCCTCGGGCACCGGATGGCCGGCCTGCTCCAGCGCGTCGGCCCAGTAGGACCAGCCGACCCAGCCGTCGTGCCGGCGCTCGGACTCCAGCGCCGGCAGCGCCGACTCGATCGCGATCACCTCGCTGACGCGGTCGGGGTGGGCCGCGGCGAAATACAGCGCGACGTCGGCGCCGTAGCTGTGGCCGGCGAGGATCGGCCGCTCGATCTCCAGCGCGTCGAGCAGGTCGAGCAGGTCCGCGGCCATGTCGTCGGGGCTGTACCCGGTCGGCGGGGTGTCGGTGTAGCCGTGCCCGCGCAGGTCGTAGGTCAGGATCCGGAAGTCGTCAGCGAGGTCGGGGACCATCTGGAGATGCCAGGCGGCGAGGTTGCCGGTGATCCCGTGGATCATCACCAGATCAGGCCCCGTGCCGATCCGCTGGTAGTGCATCTTCAGGCCGCTTGAGACGACGATCTTCGGCACGGGCTAGGCCTCCGCGCGGGACGTCATTCGACATACCCGAGCGCGCGCAGCCGCTCCATCACGGCGGCCTGCTCCTCGGGCTCGAGATCGAACGTGGCCGCCGGCATCGTCAGCGCCGCCGGCGGCGGGCTGCCGTGCACGGTCCGCAACGGCCGGCGCCGGAGATCCTCGGGCTCGATGACCTCCGTCGGCAGGCGGCCCGCCATGTCGTCGGGCACCGGGAGATCGAGGCTGTGCAGGACGAGCGGGGCGATGTCGACGAGCGACAGCTCCTGCGCGCGCGCGCCGGCCCGGATGCCCGGCCCGGCGGCGATGAAGATCCCCTCCGCGCGGTGATGGCCGCGGACCTGCTCGCGGCGGGCCACCGAGGTGTCAGACGGCAGGATCGACATCGTCCCGCCGTCGGCGAGCACGATCGAGAGATCGGGGCCGAGGCCCTCGAACGGACCGACGAACGCCTGCTCGCGCGTCCAGACCTCGGCGACGAGCGGCTCCCCGGTGGCGGGATGGCGCAGCTCCATCAACGCCGCCGCCAGGTCGACCGTGATCCTGGCGCGGACGTCCTCGGGCAGCGGGGCGTCGGAGCCCGGCACCCGCTCGACGATGTTGATCCCCTGGCTGGAGGGGGTCGCCGCGTAGGCCAGGGTCTTGGACCAGTCCAGCGCGTGGACGTGGCGGGTCATCTCGGCGAAGCCGACGTCGGTCGCCGCGCGCTCGCGGGAACGGGCGGCCTCCTCGGGATCGGCCCAGGTCAGATAGCCCTCGCGTTCCAGCCACGAGTTGACGTGGAAGACGTCACGGGTCGGGCCGAAGCCGTGGTCGGAGGCGAGGATCACCGTCGTGTCGTCGCCGGCGCGCTGCACGATCTCCCTGATCAGCCCGTCGAGCGACGTGAAGTAACGCTCGCAGCGCTCGATCATCGCCCGCTCCCAGTCGGTGGGATGCTCGGGGCGCGACGCCGGGTCGATGAAGCGCCAGCACAGGTGCTGGAGCTTGTCGACGCCGTCGAACATGATCGCCGTCAGGTCGGCGGGCTCATCCTCCATCAGATAGGCGAGCACCTGCGCCCAGCGCCGCTCGCGGCGGATGTGCAGCTCGACCCAGTCGGCGTACTCCTCCTCCGGGCAGCCGTCGATCGCCTTGACCTCCATCTCCATGTCGAGCATCTCTCGCGGCTCGAAGTCCGGCAGGTTCTTGAGTCGCTGGAAGAGTCCGGGCGGATGGCAGCCGAGGCGCAGCTGGCGCCACGGCATCATGCCGCCTGGCACGACCGACCCCTCGACGGCCGGGGCCGGGAACATCAGCGGGAAGTTCAGCGACGTGATCTTCAGGCCCTGGTCGGAGGCCAGACTCCAGATCGTCGCGCTGCGCACGTCCTGCGAGCTGGCGTAGGAGAAGTAGATGCTGCCCGGCTCCTCCTTCTGGAAGAAGTCGAACACCCCGTGCTGGCCGGGGTGCTTGCCGGTCACCAGCGAGGTCCAGGCGGGCGGCGTCAGCGCGGGCACGATCGAGCGCAGCGGCGCGCGGGTCCCCCGGGCCATCAGGCTGCCGAGGAAGGGCATGACGCCCGTCTCGACATAGGGATCGAGCACCGAGAAGGTGGCGCCGTCGAGGCCGATCAGCAGGGTTTTGCGGCGTGCTGTCATCTCACGCCCCCTGGGTGACAGTCTGACGGTGGCTGGAGACGAAGTTGACGAGCTCGCCGACGGTGACGTCGCGATCGTCGACCGGGCGTTGTCCGATCTGGTCGAAGAACGCCGGGAACGGCAGCTTGCCGTAGAGCTGCTGGATCATCGTCGAGAGCACGACGATCTCCAGCGACTCCAGGCCGAGGTCGGCGACGAAGCGCGTCGGCGCCGAGATCTCGCCCTCGTACTCCCAGTCACCCTTGAGCTCCTCCAGGAGCTCGAGCACCCCGGCGAGGATCTGCGGATCGAGCTCGGTCATGGTGTGAGCGCTCCTTGTCGTGACGTGTTCAGATGGCGGTTCATGGGCTTGGGCGCTCCTTGGTGGGGCAGGTTCGTGGTGAGGGTCATGACGCCGGGGGACCGTCGTCGAAGATCGTGGCCGCGGCGATCAGGTCGTCGCTGCGGCTGCACTGGACGACGAGCCGGCGACCGGCGACGTCCACCGCCAGGCGCTCGTGCTCGACGTCGATCCCGGTGATCGTCGCCCGCTCGGTTCCGAGCGCGATGCCGTGGCCGGTGGCCTTGCCCGCGGCCTCCTTGGCGCACCAGCAGCGCAGCAGCCACTCGTCGACGTCGCGGGGATCGACGCTGGCCAGCAGACCGCGCTCGGTGGCGGCCAGCGCCGCGCCGGCGAAGCCCGCCGGCCGGGGCCGCAGCTGCTCGATGTCGATGCCGATCCCGGCCGTCGCTCCGGGCGCGACGAGCGCGCAGATCGCCGCCGCCCGTCCGCGCGAGTGGGCGAGCGAGACGATCGGCGTGACCGGCACCGCGATCGGCAGTGCGACCCGCGGGCAGCCGAGCTCGTCAGGGAGGATCTCGATGTCGGCCGGCAGCAGGTCGACGCCGGCGTGGACGCGCAGCAGCTCGCTGACGCCCTCCTTGGCGGCGGTGCGGGCGGCCAGCCACTCCAGCTGACGGCTCTCCGGCGAGGTCAGCGAGTCCAGCAGCGCCCGCTCGCGGCGGCCGAGGACACGGGACGCCCAGACGCCCTTCCACAGACCGGCGTCGGCGCCGAGCCGGGCATCCATCCGGCGACCGGCGAGCGGGTGATGGCCGGCGCCGCCCACCGGTGGTGACCAGGCGTCGGCGAGCGCGGTCAGACGGGTCGGCCGGGTCAGCGGCGCGAAGCGGTCGGGCACGTCGAAGCGTTTGTCCTCCCAGCTGCGCAGACGCATCCAGCACCGGCCGTCGGGGCTGATCACCTCGATGTCGGCCCGCGTCAGCTGATCGCCCTCCAGGGCGATCGCCGCGGTGCAGGACAGCGTCTCGCCCTCGGGCCGCGGCGGCCCGAAGAGATCGAGGGCGGCGAGCCGGAACGGGAACACGACCTTGCCGCGCTCCAGGCGGTCGGCCGCCCAGAAGCCGACGACCTGGCCGGCGGCGTCGAGCACGACCGGGTCGAGCACGAACTCCGGCTGATCGGTACTGGCCAGCAGGCCGGCACGGGGGATCGTCAGCAGGCGGGCATGGGCGCCGTGCGAGCCCGTGGCGTCGACGGCGTGGACCCCCTGCCACAGCTCCTGGTGGAACATCGCCTCGCCGTACAGCGCGCCGGGCGCCCAGCGCGACGGCCGTCCGTCGTCCAGCGCGAGCCCGGTCGGCGCCGGCGCCGGGTCATAGGCGTCGGCGAGCACGATCACCGCCTCGGCGACCGGGCCGGCCGGGGCGCCCTCCCCGATCTCGCGCAGGGCGGTCGCGACCCGCCGGCGCCCATCCTCGTCGTCGATCCGCCGGGCGCTGACCTCCAGCACGACGGGCTGCTCACGCAGGGCCAGCCAGCGGTGGGCGCGGACATCGCGCACGCCGGTGACGACGAGCTCGGGCAGCAGGCAGGCCGCGGCCTGGGCGAGGATCTCGATGCTCATCGCCAGGGGCATCACCGCCAGCGCGGTCAGCTCCGGATCGGCGCGTGACACCTCCTGACCGAAGGTGTGATGCAGCAGGTAGAGATCCTGCGCGGGGTCGAGCTCGCGCTGGGCGACGAGCGCGGCCTCGGGCTCCCAGCTGACGATCGTGCCGACGAGCGGGCGCCCGCCCGGCGCGCCGGCCGTCGGCTCGGCGCCGCCGAGATAGGCCTGCATGATGTCGCCGCTGGTCTGCAGGAAGCGCTCCATCGTCAGCAGATGGGCGCTGAGCGCTGCGGCCGCCTCGTCGTCGCCGGCGAGCGGCTCGGCGGCGAGCGGCTCGGCGGCGAGCAGCTCGCCGGTGGCCGGCACCGGCACCGGCACCGGCGTCGGGGGCGCGGGCGCGGGGACAGCGAGCGTCGGCAACGGCGCGGCCGGCCGCGCGGGCGCTGCGTGCCCGTTCGCCACGCCGTTCCCGGCGGCCGCGATCGGGGGCGGCGGGTGTGCGCCGACCGGCATCGGGGTCGGCGCGGGAGCGGGCGGGCCGGCCGCTTCGCGATGGCCGTTGGGCTCGCCGGCGGGCGGCGGGGTCTGGACCCGGGGCGGCCAGACGTCGCCCAGGCGCGCCATCGCGGCGTCGGACAGCTTCAGCATCGGCCATGACGTCGAGAGCGCGATCGGCCCCGGTCCGGTGCTCGTGGCCGGCGGCGCGGCCAGGCGCCAGTCGACCGATCGGGCCGGCCGGTGCTCGAACAGATAGCCGAGATTGAGGTCGATGTCGTGGGCGGCCAGGCCGGCCACGAGATGGTTGAGCTGCGTGATCCCTGAGCGCCGGGTCGCGTCGGCGGCGACCGAGCAGAAGTCGCGGCCGCGCAGGATGTCTGAGATGAACGCGGTCAGATTCCCGCGCGGGCCGACCTCGACGAACACCCGCGCGCCGTCGTCGTGCAACGCCTCGATCGTCTCGCGGAAGCGGACCGGGCTCGTCCAGTGCTCGACGAGCAGCTCGCGGATCGCCTCGGGGTCCTCGGGATACGGCGAGACGGTCGTGCACGACCACAGCCCGGCCGGCGTCGACTGGACGGGCAGCTTGGCGAACAGCGCGCGCAGATCGTCGGTGAACGGCGTGAACAGCGGCGTGTGGACCGCCCGGTCATACGGCAGCACCTCGCACATCACGCCCTCGGCGGCGGCGATCCGCCTGGCCCGGGCGGCGGCCTCGGGCTCGCCGACGACGACGACCTGATGGGGGCAGTTGTCCATCGCCACGTACAGCTCGCCGCCGGCCTGATCGGCGATCCGCTGGGCCTGTTCGGCGTCGGTGCCCATCGCCAGCAGCGTCGCGGCCGGGACGTCTTTGCGGGCCGTCGCGTCGTCGTAGGAGTCGTGCAGGCCGTAGCAGAACGTGGCCAGCCGCTCCTCGGTCGCGACGTCGACCACCCCGGCGGCCATCGCCGCGGAGTGCTCGCCTGAGCTGTGGCCGACGATCGCGTCGACCCGGCCGACGAGCCGGCCGACGACCGCGTGAACGGCGGCGTTGGCGGTCAGGACGGACTCGACGGCGACGTCGAGCTTCATCAGGCGCTCCTCGTTGTGCCGGCGCTCGGCCTCGGAGAAGGCCGGGCGCGGATACACCCAGTCTGAGAGCAGATGCCCGCGCGCGTGGCCGCTGTAGATGCGGTCGATCCGATCGAAGACCTGCCGGGCGTCGGCGAACTCGCGCACGATCTCGGCGAGCATGTTCGGATACTGGGCGCCCTCGCCGGGGAACACGAGCACGACCTTGCCGTCGCGCCCGAACGGCTCGGGCTCGAAGTAGATCCCGCTCATCGTCCTGATCCGCTTGAGCACCGGCGCGCCGAGCTTCTCGATCGCCTGCTCGAGCTTGGCGACGAGGTCGGGCACCGACGACGCGACGATCGCCAGGCGCAGCGGGCGCTCGAACGCGCCGAGCTCGCCGGCCAGGGTGTAGGCGAGATCGGTCAGCGACGGCGGTGTGGTCAGCGCCAGCGCGCCGGCGAGCTCGCGGGCGCGGGCGGCGAGCGCGGCCGCGGACTCGGCCTCCAGGATGCAGACCTCGGTCTCCCAGGCCGGCCGGTGGTCGGTCGTGCGCTCCCCGAGCGGGCGATGGTCGTCACGCCCCGGCTCGGGGACGAACTCCTCCAGGACCGCATGGGCGTTGATGCCGCCGAAGCCGAAGGCGTTGACGCCCGCGCGGCGCGGCTCGGCGCCGCCGTGGATCCAGGGCCGGGTCTCGGTGTTGATGTAGAACGGCGTGCGCTCGAGCTCGAGCTTGGGATTGGGCTGATCGCAGTTGATCGTCGGCGGCAGCACGCGGTGATGGAGGGCGAGTGCCACCTTGATCAGCCCGGCGACCCCGGCGGCCGGGATCGTGTGGCTGATCATCGACTTCACCGTGCCGAGCGCCGTCGGGCCGAGCTCGCCCTGGCGCGGGCCGAACACCCGGGTCAGCGCCTGGACCTCGGTGACGTCGCCGACCGGGGTGCCGGTGCCGTGGGCCTCGACGAGGCCGACCGTGCGCGGATCGACGCCGGCGTCGCGATAGGCGCGGCGCAGCGCCAGCTCCTCGCCCTCGATGCGCGGGGCCATGACGCTCATCCCGCGCCCGTCGCTCGACACCCCGACGCCGCGGATCACCGCGTACACCCGGTCGCCGTCGGCCACCGCGTCGGCGAGGCGCTTGAGGACGACGATCCCGATCCCCTCGCCGAGCAGCGTGCCGTCGGCGTCCTGATCGAACGCGCGCAGCTGCTGGCGGCGTGACAGCGCCCCCAGCCGGCAGAACAGGTTCAGGGTGGCGACCGGCATCCACACCTGCGAGCCGCCGGCGAGGGCGAGGTCGCAGTCTCCGGCCAGCAGGTCTCGCACGGCGTGGCGGACGGCGACCAGCGACGACGCGCAGGCCGCGTCGACGGTGTACGCCGGCCCCATCAGATCAAGGCGATTGGCGATCCGCCCGACGATGATGTTCGGGATCAGCCCGGGGACGGTGTCGGGCGCCAGCGGCGGCAGCACGTCCTGGAGCTCGGCGCGCAGGCGGGCGAGATCTGACTCCGAGTGCTCGGGATGCAGGCGGCGCAGCAGCTCGATCGTCTGCCCGACGACGAGTCCGCGCTGGACGGCGATGGCGTTGCCGCCGTTGAGATAGGTGCCCTTGCCGAGCACGATCCCGGTCCGCGTGCGGATGTCCGGCGGCAGGTCGGTGGCGCCGGCGTCGGCGAGCGCGTCGTAGGCCACCTGGAGCGCGAGCCACTGATCGGGCTCGCCGCCGACGGCGACCGGCGGGATCCCGTGCGGGAGCGGATCGAAAGCGGCCAGCGACCCGAGATAGCCGCCGCGCTGGCAGTACGTCCGGTCGGTATCGGCGAACTCCGGGTCGTAGTAGACGCCGGGGTCCCACGACTCGGGCGGGGGCTCGGAGGTGGCGTCGACCTTGCCGAGGATGTTGCGCCAGTAGGCGCCGACGTCCGGCGCGCCCGGGAACAGGCACGCCATGCCGGTGATCGCGACCCCGTTCTCGGGGCCGCTCATGCCGGCGCCGGCTCCTGGTCGGCCGAGGCCAGCCGGTTGAGCGCCTTGCTGCCGACGCCGACGACATCGGTGAGCGTGGCCAGCAACCGGCCGTCGGCCCCGAAGAACCAGTGGTCGACGTGGCACATCGGCGGTGCGCTCTCGCCCCGGATCCGCATCTCATGGCCGACGAGCTCGCCGTCGCGCGGCGCGTCGAACCGGGCGTACGCGCCGATCTCGGCCGGCAGCAGCGTCGTGTCCCATTGCAGCCGCGCCCATATCACCTGCACCTGCAGCGCGCTGTCGATCATAATCGGATCAAGCAACCAGCGGGCATCGGCGGCATCCTCGACGGACTCCTGCGGCAGCGATGCGCGCAGCACCGAGCTCGAGCCGCGCTCGTCCATCCCGTCGATCCGCACGATCCCCTGAAAGAGCGGCCCGTGGAAGAGCAGCCGGCGATAGGCGTCGGCGACCGGCATCGGGAAGGGCGCCGGCGCGGTCAGCGCGGCGGGCCGCGGCGCGTCGGCGGCCGGGGCGCCCAGCGCCACCACCGAGCGATAGTGGGGACGCGGCGTGTCCAGCGCGCTGATCGTCACCTCGAGCTCGCCGCCGTCCACGGGCGTGGCGGCGATCCTGACCGTCGCGTCGCCGTCGTCGGGCACGGTCACGCCGTTGAACAGGCGGATGGCGCGCAGCCCGGCGAGGGTCGCCCCCGGGGTGGTGGCGACGGCGGTCTCGCCCATCAGCTCCATCGCGACCGCGAACGGCAGCACCGGCTTGCCGTCGACGCGGTGGTCGCCGAGATAGCGGTCGTGGGCCACGGTGAAGGTGCGTACGATCTGGCGGCCGCCGCCGGGCAGCTCGTCGATCGCCGTGGCCGCCGTCAGCAGGGCGAGCGCGGGCGTGGCCGGGGCGTGGTCGGTGGCCGCGGGCGTGCTCTCCGACAGCCCGGCGGCCGCGCCGACGAGGATCTCCACCTCGCCCGGGCGGCCCCGGTCGAGCTCCTCCAGCAGCATCCGGCAGCCCGTCTCGGTGTCGATCAAGGCGACGCCGCGCTTGGCGAACTCGGCCTCCAGCGCCGCCGAGACCATCCCGGCCGAGCGCCACGGGCCCCAGTTGACCGACACGACGCGCGCGTCCCAGGCGCGGTCCAGGCGCTGCGCGAGCTTGTTGAGCACCTCGCTGGCGGCGGCGTAGTCGGCCTGCCCGCGGTTGCCGAAGCGCCCGGAGACCGAGCTGAAGAGGACGAGGAAGCGCAGGCTGTCGGGCCGCAGCCGGCCGGCCAGGGTCAGCGCCGCGTCGGCCTTGGTCGTCATCACGCGCGCCATCGAGTCCGGCTGCTTGTCGACGATCAGCCGATCCTCGATCACGCCGGCGCCGTGCACGACGCCGTCGATCCGACCGTATCGCTCATAGACCGCGTCGATCAGAGCGCCGAGCGCCGCCTGATCGGAGACGTCGCACTGGCGATAGTCGACGCGCGCGCCGGCCGCGCGCAGGCGGTCGAGATTGGCGCGCAGCTCGCGTCCCTGCAGGATGCGACGGGCGTCGGCCTCGACGAGCGCGGGCGTGAGGTCCTGTCCGGACTCGCGGCGCGCCTGGATGAGCGAGGCGCGCAGCGCGGCCGGATCGGTCAGCTCCGCGGTCGCCGGGGACTCTGTCTCCTCGGCGGTGCGGCCGGCGAGCACGAGCGTCGGCTGGTGACGCCGGGCGAGAGCGAGCGCCACCTCGGCGGTGATCCCGCGGGCGCCGCCGGTCAGCACGATGACGCTGTCGCCGGTGACGATCGGCGCGTCGGCGCGCTCGCGCAGCGAGCTCGGGACGAGCGCCAGCTCGGTGCGCTCGCCGTGGCGATAGCCGACCTCGACGAGCCCATCGACCGCCATCAGCTCGCCGAGCAGCTGCTCGGCGAGGGTATGGGGCGCGTCGGCCGCCAGGTCGACGACCTTGACGCGCACGGCCGGCCATTCGATCGCCAGCGTCTTGAGGAAGCCGGCGATCGCGCCGTGCCGGGGATCGAGGCCGTCGCCGTCGCTGTCGAAGCCGAACGCGCCGCCCATCCGGGTGACGCCGAGGACCGCGGCGCCGCCGCGGGCCGCCGAGGCCTGGAGATCGTCGGCCAGCGCCCGGGTCAGCCAGAACAGGGTCTGCGTCCCGGCATACGGGGTGTGCTCGGAGGCGAGCAGGACGAGCGCGCTGATCATGCCGTGCTCGTCGCGCAGCCGCGCGACGAGCGTCTCGGCGTCGTCGGCGTCGCGCAGCTCGGTCGATGCCGGGAGCAGCAGCGCCGGATGGCGGCCGCGGCTGAGTGCGGCGGCGAGCGCCGCGCCCATCCCGGAGTCGTCGTCGACGATCACGACCGCTCCGGGCTCGGCCAGGCCGCCGCTGGCCGTGATCGCGGGAGCGCTGGTGGGGTGCACGAGGAACCGGCCGATGCGCTCCGTCTCGGCCGGTCCTGATTCAAAAGGGAGGGTCTCGCCTCCCTGCGCGCCGACCGCGGCGGGGTCCCCGCCGGCGCCGGCCTGGCCGCTGTTCGCCGCGGCCATCCCCTCCTCGATCACCGCCACCACCTCGCGCAGCGTCCGGCTGGCGGTCAGCAGCTCCATGTCGATCGCCGCGCGCTGGCGCGATCCGAGGTCCTGGGTGAAGGTGCCGGCGATCTCGACGCGCTTGATCGAGTCGATTCCGAGATCGCCCTCGAGGTCGCCGTCGAGCGACAGCATGTCCGGCGGATAGCCGGTTCGCTCGCTCACCACCTCCAGCAGCTTGGCTTCGATCTCGTCGTGGGTCAGCTCGACGTCGGGCGTGTCATCGGCGGCCGGTGCGGAGATCGCGACCGGGGCCGGCGCGGCGTCGGCCGCCACGGGCGGGGCGGCCGCGGTGACCGGAGCCGGGGCGGGCGCTGCGACCGGAGCCGGGGCGGGCGCCGCGACCGGAGCCGGGGCGGGCGCCGCGGCTGGGACCGCAACGGGTGCCGCGGCCGCGACCGGAGCCGGAGCGAGGGCCGCGACCGGGGCCGGAGCCGGGGTGACCGCCCGCTGGGCGGGGGCCATGCGTGCGGCCGTGGCCGGCCGCGCGGCGGAGCCGAGGTAGCCGAGCATCACGTCGCGCTGGGTCTCGAGGAAGTGCTGCATCAGCACCTGATAGTTCGTCATCACCTCGGCGGCGCGGTCGGGCAGGACCGCCGGCGCCGTCAGAGCCGGCGTGACGGGTGCCGGACCGGCTCCGCTCGCCCCGTTCACGGCGTCCGCCCCGCCCGCGATCCGGCCGGACGATGCCGGCACCGGCGCGGCGACGGCAGCCGCCGCCGGGACAGGCGCGGGCGTGTGCTCGTGATGACCGTTGCTGGCGGGCGGGCTGGGAGGGCCGGCGATGGCCGCCGGGACGGCGGCGAGCGGGGTTGGCAGGGGGGCGGGCGGAGGGGTCGGCGGAGGGGTGGGCGGGACGGCTTTCCCGACGCCGTTGGTGCTGGTCGTGCTCACGATCGATTGCTCCTCGGGAGTCGTGGTCGATGACGGTGAAGAGGGCTGGGGTCGGTCGGCCGGCCAGGCGCTGCCGCCGTTGACCAGCCAGCGCAGCGCCGGCTGTGACGAGGCCCGGCCGCTGTCGGCGCGCAACCCACGGCGCCCGCGCTGCAATGCCGCGGTGTCGATCGCCACGCCCTCGGTGGCGAGCGCGGCGAGGCAGTGGGTCAAGCCCACCAGGCCGGCTCGGCCGGGCTGGTCGGCGGCGATCGCCACGTGCTCGTCGTCCTCCAGGATCTGGGACACGAGCCCGGTCAGGATCGGCCGCGGACCCACCTCGACGAACACGCGCGCCCCGTCGCGGTGCATCGCGCGGATCTGGCGGACGAACTCCACCGGCTTGGCGAGATGGTCGGACAGGACCCCGGCGATCAGCTCCGGCGCCGCGGCGTGAGGCTCGGCGGTCGTGTTGGAGTACACGGGGATCCGGGGCGTCCGGATCTCCGCCGTCGTGAGGATCTCGGCGAACCGATCGCGCGCTCCCGCGACGTGCGGGGAGTGAAAGGCGCAGGCCACCGGCAGCTCCCGCGCCGCGATGCCGTTGCTCTCACACCAGCGGACGGCGGCGCGCACGCTCTCCTGGGGTCCGGACAGGACGGTCTGGCGCGGCGAGTTCATGTTCGCCGCCACGACGCCGCGCGGCCCGTCGCCGTTGCGCTCGCCGTCGGCGTCGAGCAGCGCCGACAGCGCCTCGGGCGCAGCCTCGACGGCCGCCATCGCTCCCGCCTCGCCGGCCGCCGCCTCGCGCATGAAGCGTCCGCGCGCCTCGGAGAGCAGCAGCAGCTGACGCTCGTCGATGCCGCCCGCCGCGGCCAGGGCGACGAGCTCGCCGTAGCTGTGGCCGGCGGTCATGTCCGGCGCCACACCGAGCGCGGTCAGCACGCTGAGATAGGCCAGCTCGGTCGCGCCGAGTGCGGACTGGGCGACGTGCGTGTCGGTCAGCGCCCGCTGGCGCTCCTTGCGCTGGGCGCCCGTGAACGACGGCGGCGGGAAGACAAAGCGGCTGAGCGGCTGGTCGAAGCGGTCGGCGAGCACGCGATCGGCGAGCTCGAAGCTGTCCCGCGCCTCGGGGAAGGCGATCGCCAGATCGCGCGCCATGTCGACGCGCTGCGATCCCTGGCCGGGGAACAGGAACGCGACGCCGCCGTCGGTCGCCAGCGGTTGCGACACCCAGTGCACGCCGTCGGATCCGTGAACGCGCGTCGCATCCCCGGCGATCAGCCCGGCGGCGGTCAGCAGCTTGGCGCGCAGATCGTCGCGTGAGCTGACGACGAGCGCGAGCGCGCACTGACCGGCCTGTGGCGCCCGCGCGGCCTGCGCGAGCTTGCTCGCCAGGACGTCGAGCTCGGGCTCGTCGCCGGCGTCGAGCCTGGCCGACAGCGCGGCGACGTCCTTGGCGATCGTCTCGCGCGGGCCCCGCCACAGCATCATCTCGGCCGGCCAGCGATCGACGGTCGCGTCGGCGTGGGCGAGATAGTCGCCGGTGTACTCCTCGAGCACGATGTGGAAATCCGTTCCGCCGAATCCGTAGGCGCTGACGCCCGCCCGGCGCGGATGCTCGGCGCCGCCGGTCAGCCATGGCCGCGCTTCGCTGTTGACGTAGATGGGGCTGTCGGGGCCGCTGGCCCTCGGATTGGGCTCGGTGACGCCGATCGTCGGCGGCAGCACGCGATGGTGCAGCGCGAGCGATGCCTTGATCAGCCCGGCCACCCCGGCGGTCGCCTTCGTGTGGCCGATCATCGACTTGACCGATCCGATCGCGCACGATTCGGGCGGGGTGGCGTGTTCGGCGAGCAGGGTCGAGACAGACTCCATCTCGGCGCCGTCCCCGGCCACCGTCCCGGTGCCGTGAGCCTCGACGAGCCCGATCGTCGCGGGCGACACACCGGCTTGGGCGTAGGCGCGCCGCATGGCGCGCATCTGGCCCTCAGGGCGCGGCGCGGTCAGGCTCCGGTCACGCCCGTCGCTGGCGGCGCCGACGCCGCGGATCACGGCGTAGACGCGATCGCCGTCACGCTCGGCGTCGGCGAGCCGCTTGAGCACGACCGTGGCGAAGCCCTCGCTGATCGCGATCCCGTCCGCGCTGGCGTCGAACGGCCGGCAGCGGCCGCGGGGCGAGAGCGCGTGGGTCTTGGAGAAGCACAGGAAGCTGAACGGGTTCTGGATGGCGTCGACGCCGCCCGCCAGCACCATGTCGCTCGTCCCCATCTGCAGCTCGCGCACCGCGAGGGCGGTGGCGGCCAGCGATGACGCGCACGCCGCGTCGACGGTGAAGTTCGTGCCGCCGAAGTCCAGCCGGTTGGCGATCCGGCCGGCGGCGACGTTCATCAGCAGCCCCGGGAAGCTGTCCTCGGTCCACTCGGGCAGCTTCGCGAACAGCTCCTGCTCGATCTCGTGATCGCGCTCGGAGCCGTCGAGCAGCGTCGGCAGCGCCGAGCGGACGGTGTAGCCGACCGACAGGTCGGCGCCGCCGCCGCCCGCGCCGAGGATCACCGACGTCCGCTCGCGATCGAACGGCCGGCTCTCGTAGCCGGCGTCGCGCAGGGCCGCCTTGGCGGTGATCAGCGCCAGCAGCTGGAACGGCTCGATCGAGGACAGCGACTTCGGCGGCAGGCCGAAGGCGAGCGGATCGAACTCGACCGGGTCGATGAAGCCGCCCCAGCGCGAGTAGACCTTGTCACGGGCGGCCGGGTCCGGGTCATACATCTTGCGCCAGTCCCAGCGGTCGGCCGGCACCTCGGTGATCGCGTCGACCTTGTTGAGGATGTTGGCCCAGAACGTCTCCACGTCGGGCGCGCCGGGGAGGATCGTGCCGAGGCCGACGATCGCCACGTCGGCGGGCGGCGGGGCGGGCGCCGCGATCGTCTCGGCGACCGTCAGCGCGGCGAGCAGCTCTCCGCTGTCGTGGCTGATCTCGCGGTGCAGGTCGGCGAGCGTCGTGACGTCGTGACGCAGCGAGGCGACCTCGCCGATCATGTACATGCCCTGCTCCCACTGATGATAGGCATCGACCGCGACGAGCTTGCGGCCCTCGGCGCCGGGCGACGGATCGCGGTCCACGCCCTTGGACGCGATCCGCAGACGCCCGATGTTCAGCTGCTCCAGGCGACCGCGGAGCTCCTCGGAGTGCAGGCCCTCGGCGCGCAGCCGCAGCTTCTCCGACAGGAAGAAGTCGACGAACGGGGAGGGCAGGCAGCGCGTGGCGTGGCCCGGTCCGCTCTCCAGCAGGACGGTCTCGGTGCAGTCGATCGCCGCCTTCTGGAAGGCGGGGGTGATGGCGCCGGCCTCGGTCGCCTCCTCGCAGAACAGATAGGCGGTGCCGATCAGGACGCCGGTGCGGATCCCCCGCTGGGCGGCGCCGGCGGCCATCGCGCCGACCATCGCGGCCGAGCGCGCGTCATGGATGCCGCCGGCGAACAGCACATGGCACTCGGTCCGGCCGGCCGGCAGCTCCTCCTCCAGCACGGTCAGCATCGACTCCCACAGCGTGAAGCTCGAGCGCGGACCGACGTGGCCGCCGCACTCGCGCCCCTCGAACACGAAGCGGCGCGCGCCCTGGGCGAGGTAGAGCTTCAGCAGCCCGGGCGACGGCACGTGCAGATAGGCGGTGATCCCGTCGTCCTCCAGGGCCAGGGCCTGATCGGGGCGGCCGCCGGCAATCAGCGCGAATGGCGGCTTGTGGGCCCGGACGACGGCGAGCTGCTCGTCGCGCAGCTCCTTGGGGACGAAGCCGAGGATGCCGACGCCCCACGGGAGGTCGCCGAGCAGGCCGGCCGTGCGCTCCAGGAGCGGATCGACCTCGCTGCCGCGCATCAGCGCGAGCGCCAGGAAGGGGAGCGCCCCGGCCCTGGCGACGGCGGCCGCGAACTCGGCGCGGTCCGAGACCCGGGTCATCGGCCCCTGGACGATCGGATAGCGGGTCCCGTGCGACTGCGCCAGCGGCGAGTCCTCGCCGAGCGGATTGCCGTCGGCCAGCGCTCTCGCCGAGTCGGCGATCGCGGCCCGCAGGCCCTCGATCACGCCGGCCACCGTGACGAAGCGCCGGGCGAGCGGCGCGGCGAAGCACGCGTCCTGGCCGATCGCCAGCAGACCGCGGTCGCGCGCGCCGCCGGCGAGGTGGGCGCGGACGGCGGCGCGCCACGCCGGACCGGGCGTCTCGGTATCGGCGATCTCGTGCTCGCGCTCGCGCAGCGTCGCCACGGCCTCGAGGCCGGGCCGGTCATAGACGCGGAACGGAGCACCGAAATCAAGCCCGAGGGTGATCGTCTCGCTGCCGTCCATGGCGGCGACGGTGGCCCGCTGGGCGTCGGTCAGCGGGCTCTCGCGGGTCAGCAGCAGCTGGGAGTCCAGGACGACTCCGGCCGCGCCGGCGACGTGGGCCGCCGCGACGGTGTGCACCCCGATTCCGCCCTGGACGTAGACGGGGATCCTGACCGCGTCGATCACCCGCTGCATGAGCACGAACGCGCCCTCCAGCCCGGCCCAGCCGCCGGACTCGTGGCCCTTGACGATGACGCCGTCGGCTCCGGCGCTCTCCGCGGCGATCGCCTGCTCGACGCTCGTCGCCAGCACCCACGTGCGCACCGACGACGCGGGCACGGCGTCGACCATCGCCGCCAGGTCGTCGCCCTCGGCTCCGCTGAGAATGACCGTGTGGAGCCCGTCCAGCCCGGCGCCGAGCAGTGCGCCCAGGAGCTCGGAGTTGTCGACCACGACGCCCCAGGGGCCGTGGCCGAGCGCCGCGACGCGAGCTGATATCGCCAGTGCGCTCGTGGTATCACGAGCGAACTCGAGATCGAGTACGCCCAACGATCCGGCCCTGCTGGCAGCGATCGCCAGCGCCGGGTCGTCGTGTGCATCCGAGCAGAGAACGACGATTTCGAGCATGGCCCCTTCCGGTAGACGAGCGTCGAATTTGTCCAAGGGCAACGAATAGGTCAAGCGCGTCTGCCCAAAGGTGCAAGCCTCTTTGCCGGTACGAGACATTTTGCCTAAGCTGGCTCTTCGCTCGGGCCGCGGTGGTGAACGGACCGCCGTCCGAGAGGCCTTCGCGCTATAGGGGGATCCACCACATTGCCAGCGCTTCCATCCGCGTCCGGCCGCGAGCCGGCCGCGAGTCTCGCCCATCAGCGCCTGCAGTGGCTCTGCGATCCCGGCAGCCTCGCGCCGCTCGATTCCGATTCGTCCGTGCCCCAACCGGCCGGCGTGATCGGCGCCCGGGGCCGCGTCAGCGGCCGGCCGATCGTCTGCTACGCCCAGGATCAGCGGATCATGGGCGGCTCGGTCGGGGCGGCGGAGGCCGACGCGATCGTGCGCGTCCTGCGCTACGGACGCCACGCCGGGGTGCCGATCGTCGGCCTGATCGAGTCCGGAGGCGCGAAGCTCCAGGAGGGAGCCGGCGCGCTCGCCGGCTACGGACGGATCTTCTATGAGAACGTTGCGCTGGCGGGACGCGCGCCCCAGATCTCGGTGATCACCGGCGTCGCGGCCGGCGGCGGCTGCTACTCCCCGGCGCTGACCGACTTCGTCGTGATGAGCGGCGAGGCGAGCATGTTCCTGACCGGGCCCAAGATCGTGCGCCACGCGCTCGGCGAGGAGGTCAGCGCCGCCGAGCTGGGTGGCGCCGCCGTCCACCAGCGCAACGGCGTCTGCGACTTCGTCGCCGGCGATGACCACGCCGCGGTGGCGCTCGTCCGTGACCTGCTCGGGTATCTGCCCCAGAACTCGAGCGAGCCGCCGCCGGCGGCCGTCAGCGAGCCGCCGCTGCCCGGCGGCCCCGCATCGGCGTTACCACCCCGCAGCCGCAACGCCTACGACGTCCGCGACGTGATCGCCCGCCTCGTCGACGCCGGCCGCTTCCTCGAGGTCGCGCCGCGGTGGGCGCGCAACATGGTCACCGGCCTGGCGCGCCTGGACGGGCAGCCGATCGGCATCGTCGCCAATCAGGCCCGCTTCATGGGCGGCATCGTCGACGTCAACGGCTCGCAGAAGGGCGCCAAGTTCGTGCGCACCTGCGATCACTACGGGCTGCCGCTGCTCGTGCTCGTCGACACGCCGGGCTACATGCCCGGGACGCGCCAGGAGGGCGCCGGGGTGATCCGCCACGGCGCGGATCTCGTCCGCTCGTTCGCCGCGGCCCGCGTCCCGCGCGTGACGGTGATCATGCGCAAGGCCTACGGCGGCGCGTTCATCGCGATGAACTCCAAGGACCTCGGCGCCGATGCCGCGTTCAGCTGGCCGGACGCCGAGATCGGCGTGATGAGCTCAGGTGCCGCGGTCGAGATCATCCATCGCCGCCAGCTCGAGGCCTCGGATGCCACCGAGGCCGTCGCCCGGGAGCTCGCCGAGCGCTACGCCGAGGACCATCTCGCGCCCAGGGCCGCGCTCGCGCGCGGCGCGATCGATGCCGTCATCGCGCCGAGCGATACCCGCGCGCGCGTGGCCGACGTGCTGCTGGACTCGGCGCAGGCGAGCTGGCGCGAAGCCGCCGCGGGCTGATCGCCGGGGCGCTTAGCGCCGGCGGGTGCGGCGACGCCGGTGACGGCGGGCCGCGCGCGCCGCATGGGCGCGCGCGTGGGACTTGCGGTGGTGGGCGCTCTTCCTGTCCTTCTTCGCCGGCGTCGATGCGATCGTCGCCGAGTCCGACGAGCCGGCGCCCGACGCCGTCGCGGTGCCCGCGGCCGCCTTGGCGCCGCCCGCCGCCGGGGGCGCGTAGACCGGGGTCGGCGAGAGCGCCGATGACGGGATCGCGCTGACCGTCGATGCGCCGGGCGGCATCCACGAGAGCTGGGTGTAGCCGACCCCGGTGCCGTGCATGTAGTCCAGCCGGATCGCCACCGGCACGCCGGCCGTCTCGTTGACGGTCGCGCAGCGCCGGCCGCCGTAGGAGTACATGCCGTTGACCAGCAGGGTGCCGCCGACATAGAGCTCGTCGCTGTACTCGGCCACCGAGCAGAACGAATAGCTGCCGGTGGTCGGCGGCGTCACCGTCCCGCTCCAGCGGATCGAGTACGACGTCGCCGGCATGCCCGCGGCCGGGGAGGCATCGGCCTCGAAGGCCTGTGACGGATTGGAGACCGTCGAGGAGACGAGCGAGCCGAAGCTCTCGTTGGCGAACATCTGCTCGGTCAGCCCCGAGGTCGACGTCGACGGCGCGAGCGTGATCATCACCGCGTTGAGCGTGCTGGCGGTCGGGCTGTTGGCGATGCCGGCGACGAACTGATCCGGGTTGTTCGGATTGAAGGCCAGCCCGCCGACGACCGAGTAGCCGAGCGACTCGGTGTTCCATGGCGCGTTGAACCAGGTCAGGCGCTGGGCGTCGCTGCCGTCGGGGTTCATCATCCAATAGTCCATGCCGCCGCTCAGGGTGTCGTGCGTCGTGCCGTAGATGACGGAGTTGCCGCTCGGCGTGTAGAAGGCGAACTCGTCGTAGTCGGGGAACGCCCCCGTGGGGGTCGGCGGGCTGACCCGCGTGAGGCCGGTGCCGTCCAGGCCGACGGTCCAGATGGCGTTGTCGAGATCGCTTGGCTGCTCGTAGCTCGAGGCGAAGATGACGTGCTGGTCATCGGGGGTGAAGCCGTAGGGCTCGTAGAACTGCCCGGAGGGCAGCGGGATCGTGCGGACGTCGGCGAGGCTGGGAACGCCGTCGGTCCAGACGATGTTGGCGACCTTGAGCTGCCAGAGGCCGAGGTTGAAGATCGCCGGTGAGTACATGCTCGCCCACACGATCTCGTTGCCGGTGCGGTCAAAGCGCGCCCACATCGTGCCGTAGGTGATCTGCCCGGGCGCGTCGATGTTCGTCAGCGGCCATGCCTGCTGGCCGTCGGTGGTGGCGAGCCAGACGTCGTTGTCGCCGCCCTTGCCGGGCTGCGTGTAGTCGGCGCCGATCTGGCCGGGGTGCGGGCGCTCGACCTCCAGCAGCATGTACTGGCCGTTGGGGGAGACGTCGCTCACCCCCCGGTTGGTGATCGCGCCGACCGACGGATAGCTGGGCACGGTGCAGGTCACGCACTGCGGATCGCTGCCGTCCGGATTGGCGCTGAAGCCGTTGAACATGCCGTTGGGGCCGGCCGAGTTGTAGAACACCCGGTTCAGGCTGGAGCTCCATCCCATCGGCGCGGCGTTCGACATCCACGGGGTGATGCTCTGGACCTGCAGCGTCGCCGCCGATGCGTCGGAGGCGAGAGCCGTGGCGCCGGCGGCGAACGCAAGACATATTCCGGCCAGGAGACGTCGGCCAATCAGCTTCTGATACACGGCGGTCATTCCTCTTCCTTGACGGTGCAGGTGCCGGCCCTGGCGGCCCTTGTGGCCCTGATGGTTAATCGGGCGCTGACACCCTCGTCGTGCCGGTTACAGCGCGACGGTGGACGACTGTTGGGCGGCCCGGCGCGCGCCCTTAAAGTGAAGGAGGCGGGCATGCCTGAGCAGCCCGCCTCCTTCGAACCGTTCCCTCGATGGATCGGATCTTTATGAGGCCCCGCGGGGATTGCGACCTGGGTGAACGCGGGGCGTTTGTTCTCGTGGCGGACAGCCGAGCTGCCGCAGACGAGTCTGGGTCGCCGGCTCGGAGATCGCGCGCTGCGCGGCCTAGCCGGACGAAATCGGTGTCGTCTCACCGGGCGGCGCGCTAGGCGCCGCCCGGTTCGACGAACGGTGGATCAGCCGCCGAGCAGCTTGAGGATCAGCTGCGGCTGCGACTGGGCCTGACTGAGCATCGCCGTACCGGCCTGCTCCAGGATCTGCTCCTGAGTCAGGTTGGTCATCTCCGACGCCATGTTGACATCCTTGATGGCGCTGTTGGTCGATGACAGGTTCGTCTCGGTCGAGGAGATCGAGTCGGAGGTGTACTGGAGACGGTTCTGCACCGCGCCCAGCGTTGCCGCCATGCTCGAGATGTTGTTGATTGCACTGGTGAGGCTGGTCAGCGCGTTGGTCTGCGACAGGTCGATGACCGTGCCGCCGCTGGTCGCGTTCGACCAGCTGAAGCCGAGGCCGCCAAGACCGCTGGTGCCCTCGACGTTGGAGAACGTCGCGCTGAGGCTGTCGCCGTCGTTGGCGCCGACCTGGAACGTCACGGTGCCGGATCCGCCGGCGGTGCCGTTCAGCAGGTTGATGCCGTTGAAGTTCGACGAGCTGGTCTGCCGGTCGATTTCCGACGTGAGCTGGTTGACCTCGGACTGGATGTCCGCCTGGTCGGTGGTCGAGTTGGAGCCGTTGGCGTACTGGACGCCGAGCTCATACACGCGCTGCAGCATGTCCTGCACGTTGCTGAGCGAGCTGGACGCGGTCTGCACCATCGAGATCGCGTCATTCGTGTTGTTGCTGGCCTCGTTCAGGCCGTTGACCTGAGAGGTCAGACCCTCGGAGATCGCATAGCCGGCAGCGTCATCAGCGGCGCTGTTGATCTGGAGTCCCGAGGACAGGCGCTGCATCGACGTCGCGACTGCATTGCTCGACGCGAGCAGGTTGTTCTCGGTGTTCATCGCCGAGATGTTGGTGAGAATCGAAAGGGACATTCAGTACACCTCCATGGTGTGGTCGTTTTGGGTGTCCCCCGGCTGCTCCTTGCTGCCGGTATTCACAGTTATCGACGGGGTGCGAGCGCTTTTGAATGGTGTCCAGAGCGGGCTGGACGCGCGGGTCCGCGCGCCTGCGGACGGGCTTTGATCGGTACCTGGGCATCTAACGCGCGCTATGCGCACGTTCGATGCCCAGGTCCTTGAAAACGTGCTCGGCGCCGGCGCTGGCTGGAGCGCTCAGGCGATGACGTCGATGTGGAGGTGACCGTCGTCCGGCGCCGGCGCGACGGGCTCTTCGTCGCCGTGAGCGTCGCCGAGATACTCGGCGCCGTCGTCATTCTCCTCCTGGGGCGGACGCCGCTTGGAGCGTCCCTCTCCGCGGCCGTCGGTATGAGCGCCGTCGCGGTGGACCGGGCCGAGCCGTGGCGCCGGGGCGATGGTCGGCGGCTCGGCGGGGTGCATGCCGATCGGATGGATCGGGTCCATCGCCGGTCAGCTCATCCGTCGCCGCGGGCGGCGCCGTCGGCCGTGCCGGCCGACGCTCCGGGGGGCTTGCGCTCGACGGCCATCCGGCCGCTCTCCACGAGGGTGCGCATCTCCGCCATCACGAGATGTCGCCACACGGCCACGGAGCACGCCCACGCCAGGACGTATCCGGCCACGCCCGCGGCGAGCGCGCGCAGTCCGACCTGGTCGGGCGGGACGTGGGCGCTGTAGGCGAGATATGCCGCGATCACGAAGGCGCCGATCCCGCCCCATCCCTTGGCCATCCGCACCTGCGCGGCCGCGCGTGGGTGTCCGGCGACGCTCGTGCGGTCGTTGGCGCTCGCAGCGCCCTTGCCGCCCTTGCCCTTCTTGCCCTTGCCACCCTTGCCCTTCGCGTCGCCGGCGCCCTTCTTGCCCTTCTTGTCGTCTTTGGCCATGAGATCCCTCCTTCCTATAGATGGTCGCCGCGGGTCTTGGCCCGCGCGACGCGCATGCAGTCGAAGACGTAGCGGATCAGTCGCTCACGGTCGCGCTCGGCTATGCCCTCAAACGACAGCCCGCGCTTTCCATCGGCTTCGATCCGCACCACCCGGGCGATTCCCTCCAGCGGGGGTTCGCCGGCGGCCAGTTGCAGCGTGAACCTGACGGGGTCGCCCACCTGCAGCGTGTCGGCTCCGGATACCAGCATGCCGCCGCCGCTGACATCGACGGCGTGGGTCCGTTCGTCGGCGGACTCCTGTTCGCCCGCCAGCTTGATCTCCGCCGGTGCGCTGACCCGCACGAACTCCCGCCGTTGCGTGATCTCCGGCTCGACGCTGGCCTGGAAGCGGATCAGAGCGTGTTCCTCGAACACCGCCTCGCCACGGAGCGTGACGAGCCCGCGGCCGGAGTTGTACTCGAGCACGACCGACTCCAGCCGGTCGGTGGCCTGGTGGGCGTCGTTATCGACGACCACCACCAGCGCCGCGTCCTTACCCCGCTCGAAGGCCCGCACCTGGAGCTCCTCACCGGCAGGCGTCGTCAACCGGCCCTCGCGACCGCGCGGGTGGGGGACGACGTTGTCGGGGAGCGGCGTGCTGTCAGGCGCGTCGGTCATAGCAGGAGCGCGGCGCTCAGCTGATCAAGCCCGGCGGGGGTGATCGCCGTGCGGAGGTTCGTTCCGCCGTGGAGATAGTCGATCGGCAGGCCCGTCTCCATCGCCAGCTCCACGAGCATCCCGAGCTGATCGGTCTCGTCGACGTGGGTGGCGATCATGCTGGTCGGCGCCACCGCGGCGAACCCACGCGCCAGGCGCAGACCGGCCCGCGCGCTCAGGGTGGCCGGCACGGTGAGCAGGACGCCGTCCAGGTGAAACGGCCGCAGCGCGGAGGCGAGCACCTCGAGCGCGGCGGTGTCGCCGGATGCGGCGGCGGCGGTGTCGATGATGACGAGCCCGCGCTCACGTGCGGCCGTCACCTCCAACGCCATCTCTCCGGTCCGCATGCTCGGGATCACCGAGACGTCCTCGCCGGCCAGCAGCTCGGCCAGCTCGGACTGGCGGCCCGGAGCGCCGAGCCGCGCGACGCTGACCGGGGTGACCCCGGCCCGGGCATGGGCGGCGGCCAGCGCGGCGACGCACCGCGTCTTCCCGGAGCCGCCACCGCCGACGATCGCGAACGCGCCCCCGTCGACCGGCAGCGGGGACGGAGCCGGCAGCGCGGCGGCGATCGTCGAGCGCAGCTCGTCGTCGAGCTCTCCGCCCCCGTTGAACGGTCCGCGCCGCACGATGGCCGCGGTGATCAGCTCGGCGGCCTTCGCCGGGCTGAGTCCGGCCTCGACCAGCCGGCTCTCCAGCTCGGAGGCATGCTCGCGCACGTCGTGCTGATGGCCGGGCTGCTGCTCGACGAACGGCGACCCTGAGTCCTCGGTGTGCGGAGCAAAGCGCCGCTCGTCGGTCTCGGTCTCACTCACGGCGAGGGCGGCACGCAGCATCCGCTCGGCGACCGGCGCCAGTCCACTTCGGCGGCGGCTGGACCGCGCCGCCGCGGAGAACGTCCGCTCGGCCGCGGCGAACGTCCGCTCGCTCGGCGTGAACGCCGGAGCGGCGGGCGCGGTGACGACCGTGTCGGCAACCGTTGCCGGGGCCGACGGGGCCGCTGGGGCCGCTGGGGCCGCCGGGGCCGCCGGGAACGCCCGAGCGGCCAACGGCAGGACCGGCGCGGCGGCCGGAGCCACCGGTGCCGACGTGCGGAACACGGGCGACGGGGCGACGGGCGCGGACGTCAGGGCGGCGAGCGAGTCCAGCGCGTCCCGGTGCACGGCGATCATCGGCGGCGTCGGCGCGGGCCGGGATTCCTCGGCCTCGAGGGTGCCGGCGTCGGCGTCGGCCTCGGCCTCGGGCTCGGTCATCGTCTCGGCTTCGAGCTCGGGCTCGGTGCCGGCTCCGAGCTCGGGCTCGGCTTCAAGTTCGAGCTCGGGCTCAGTCTCGGCTTCGAGTTCGAGCTCGGACTCAGTCTTGGCCTGCGGCTCGGCGACGAGCTCGGGCTCGACTTCGGTCGTCGGCTCCGACTCATCCTCGTCATCGAAGAGGGCGAGCGCGTCGAGCTCGGCGGCACCGACGGATTCGTGCGTCATGGTCATGGCGGGCTCCGGTGTGGTGAGAATGACGAGCTCCGGCTCCGCGGCGGCGATCGCCTCGGCTTCGGACTCGACGTAGTGAGGCTCGTCCATCATCGGCTCGGCCGGAGTGACAACCGGCGCGGGCGCCTCCATCTCCGGCTGAGGCGCGGTGAACTCGGCCTCGGCCTCGGGCGCGACGGCCACGGGCTCCGGTGTGGTGAGAATGACGAGCTCCGGCTCCGCGGCGGCGATCGCCTCAGTCTCGGACTCGACGTAGTGAGGCTCGTCCATCATCGGCTCGGCCGGAGTGACAACCGGCGCGGGCGCCTCCATCTCCGGCTCAGGCGCGGTGACCTCAGCCTCAGACTCGGGCACGACGGGCTCGGCCGTCATCTCGGTCGTCGTGGGCCGCAGGAGGATCACCTCTGCATCGCGCTCGGGCATGACAGCCTCCGGCTCCGGGATCGCCTCAGGCTCTGCCGTGACCGGCTCGGGCTCGGGCATGATGACCGTGGCTTCGGGCTCCGGCGCAACCGCAACGGGTTCGGGGGTGGTGACCGTGGCGTCGGGCTCCGGTGTGACGGCAACGGGCTCCGGCGAGACAGCGATGGGCTCAGGCGTGACGACGTCGGCTTCGGGCTCGGGAGTGACGGCGACGGGCTCGGATGTGACGACCGCCTCGGGCTCGGGCGTGACCGCTTCGGGCTCTGGCGTAACGACGTCGGCCTCGGGCGCGGCGGCGATCGCTTCGGGCTCGGATGTGATGACCGTCGCCTCGGGCTCGGGCATGACCGCTTCGGCCTCGGGCTCAGGCGTAACGACGTCGGCCTCAGGCTCGGCGGCGATCGCTTCGGGCTCGGGCGTGAGGACCGTGGCCTCGGGCTCCAGCGTGACAGCGACCGGCTCACGGGTGACGACTGTGGCCTCAGGCTCGGGCGTGACCGCTTCGGGGTCCGGCGTGACGGTCTCGGGCTCCGGCGAGACAGCGACGGGCTCAGGCGTGACGACGTTGGCCGCGGGCTCGGGAGTGACGGCGACTGGCCTCGGCGTGACCACTTCGGCTTCGGGCTCGGCTGCGATCGCTTCGGGCGCGGAAGTGATGACCGTGGCCTCAGGCTCGGGCATGACCGCTTCGGGCTCGGGAGTGACGGCGACGGGCTTCGGCGTGACGGCGACCGGCTCGGGCATGGTGACCGTGGCTTCGGGCTCCGGCGTGACGGCGACCGGCTCGGGCATGGTGACCGTGGCTTCGGGCTCCGGTGTGACAGCGACGGGCGCGGGCGTAATCACGTCGGCCTCGGGCTCGGGCCTGACAGCGACCGGCTCGGATGTGACGACCGCTTCGGGCTCGGGCGTGACTGCTTCGGGCTCAGGCGTAACGACTTCGGCCTCAGGCTCGGCTGCGATCGCTTCGGGCTCGGATGTGACGACCGCTTCGGGCTCGGGCGTAACGACTTCGGCCTCAGGCTCGGGCGTGACAGCGACCGGCTCGGATGTGACGACCGCTTCGGGCTCGGGCGTGACCGCTTCGGCCTCAGGTGTAACGACTTCGGCCTCGGCCTCGGCGGCGATCGCTTCTGGCTCGGGCGTGATGACCGTGGCTTCGGGCTCCGGCGTGACGGCGACCGGCTCGGGGGTGGTGACCGTGGCCTCGGCCTCGGCCGTGACGGCGCTGGACTCCGGCGAGACAGAGACGGGCTCAGCCGTCACGACGTCGGCTTCGGGCTCGGGAGTGACGGCGACGGGCTCGGGCGTGACAGCGACGGGCTCAGGCGTGGTCGCTTCGGCCTCGGGCTCGGCGGCGATCGCTTCGGGCTCGGGCGTGGTGACCGTGGCCTCGGGCTCCGGCGTGACAGCGACCGGCTCAGGGGTGACGGCCGTGGCCTCGGGCTCGGGCATGATCGCTTCGGGCTTCGGCATGACGGCCTCGGCATGAGGCTCCGGCGTGACCGCGACGGCTTCGGGGGTGGTGACCGTGGCGTCGGGCTCCGGCGTGACGGCAACGGGCTTCGGCGAGACAGCGATGGGCTGAGGCGTGACGACGTCGGCCTCGGGCTCGGGAGTGACGGCGACGGGCTCGGGCGTAGTCGCTTCGGCCTCGGGCTCGGGCGTGACCGCTTCGGGCTCTGGCGCAACGACGTCGGCCTCGGGCGCGGCGGCGATCGCTTCGGGCTCGGATGTGACGACGGTGGCTTCGGGCTCGGGCGTGACCGCTTCGGGCTCGGGAGTGACGGCGACGGGCTCCGGCGTGACGGCGACCGGCTCAGGGGTGACGGCCGTGGCCTCGGGCTTGGGCATGATCGCTTCGGGCTCCGGCATGACGGCCTCGGCGTCAGGCTCCGGCGTGACCGCGACGGGCTCGGGGGGGGTGACCGTGGCTTCGGGCTCCGGCGTGACGGCGACCGGCTCGGGCAGGATGACCGTGGCCTCGGGCTCCGGCGTGACCGCGACGGGCTCGGGCCTGGTGACCGTGGCCTCGGGCTCGGGCGTGACAGCGACCGGCTCACGGGTGACGACGGTGGCTTCGGGCTCAGGCGTGATGACTTCGGCCTCGGGCTCCGGCGTGACATCGACCGGCTCGGGCGTGACGACGGTGGCTTCCGGCTCGGGCGCGACGATCTCGGCTTCGGGCTCGGGCAGGTCGACGACCGGCTCGGGCGTGACCTGGGCGATGGCCCGCGCCGTGATGGGAGCGATGGTCTCGGGCGTGACCGACGTGACCGGCGTGACGGGCGTGACGGGCGTGACCGGCGTGATCGTCTCGGCCGTGACGGCCGGCGGCACGAACGGCGTGACGGCCGCGAGGTGGGGCAGGGCGGCCGACGGCTCGGACTTGGCGACCGCGGGCTTCGGCAAGGCGTCGACGTGGGGCGCGATGAAGCGTGACCAGCGGCGGGTGAGCTTGGGCCTGACCTTGGGGGCCGGAGCGTCGGCTTCGCCGACCGTGAGATCGGCGCGCGGGGCGACGATCTCCGGGTGAGGCGTCAGCACCTCCGGTTCACGCGCGACGACGTCGCTCTCCGTCATATGGAAATCCGGCTTCTGCGCCGGCGTCATGAACGAGGGCTCAGGGCCCTCGGCCTCCAACTCGTCAAAGGCGATGAATCCCGGTCCGGCCTGCTTGGCCGGGGTCGGCTCGGCAGCCGAGGACGCGGCCGCGTCGGCGGACGCCTCCGGCTCCTCGGATGTCGCCTCCTCCAGACGGGCCGCGAACGAGGCCTCGTCGAGGAACGGAGCGGTCGGCGACGTGCCGGCGAGCTCTGACCCGGGCTGGGTGTCCTGCGGTCCCTGGAGCCAGCGCGGCGCGGCCGGGGCGGCCGGGGCGGCCGGCGACGGCTTACTCGTCGCCTGGCGAGCGGGGGTCCGGCTCAGATCCGGCCCGGCGCCCGGCCGCGGCTCGGCATCCAGCCCGGCGCCCTGCCGCGGCCCCGCATCAGACCGAGACCCGGCATCAGACCGAGACCCGGCAGCAGGCCGAGACCCGGCAGCAGGCCGAGACCCGGCAGCAGGCCGAGACCCGGCAGCAGACCGAGACCCGGCGCCCGGCAGCGAACCGGCGCCCGGCAGCGACCCGGCATCCGTTAGCGACCCGGCACCCGGGAACATGCGGTTACCCGGCATCGTGCCCGCGTTCGCCCCGGGATCGTCGTCGGCGAGATCGTCGTCGTCATCGAAGTCATCCAGGTCGTCGAACTCGTCGTCGGCGTCGTCGTAGACGTTGACCCGGGGTGCGGGCGTCGCCGGGGCGGACCCCGCCGGCGGCGCAGCCTGGGCGTCGACCTCGACGCAGCGCTGCGCGAAGAAGCCGCCGATGCCGCCGGTCACTCCCTGGCGTTCGCGGATGATGATCGCGTCGGGGCCGAGCTCTGACCGGATCTTGGGGATCAGCTCCTCCAGCGTACGCCCGCGATAGGTGCGCACGGCGCCGGCGCCCGGGACGACGCGATCGGTTCTGGAGTCATCGGTGCCGGCCGGTGAGCCCGCGGAGCTCAGTCCGGAGGACTGGGGCACCTGGGTCCTGAGGAACTGGGTCATGCGCTGATCACTCCAATCGTTTCGACGCTGATACCAGGCGCGATCTCGTTATAAGAGCACACCGAAAGATGGGGCACTGACGACTCGAGCAGTCGCCGTAGATGGCGGCGCACGCGGGCCGAGCACAGCAGGACGGGTCGTAGGCCACCTCGGGCCGCCGCCTGGTCAGATTGGGTGCGGACGGCGCTGAGCAGGGCGTGCGCCCGTGAGGGCTCCAGGGCCAGGAACTCGCCGTCGGTCGTCTGGGTGATGGAGGTGGCCACCTCCTGCTCGATCGCGGGATCGAGGGTGATCGCCCGCAGGGTGTGATCGGCGCCGACATGGGGCGCCGTGATGGCTCGCCCGAGGGCCTGGCGGGCGTATTCGGCGAGCAGCGACGGATCGCGGGTGATCTTCGCCTTGTCTCCGGCGACCTCGACGATCGCCCCGAGGTCCCGGATCGAGACGCCCTCCGACAGCAGGGTCTGCAGGATGCGCTGGATCTCGCCGACCGTCAGCACGTCGGGGACGACCTCCGTGACCACGGCCTCGTTGGATTCCTTGAGCTGATCGAGCAGCGCGCGGACGTCCTGGCGGGTCAGCAGCTGCGAGGCGTGGGCGCGGATCGTCTCGGTCAGATGGGTGACGATCACCGACTCGGCGTCGACGACCGTGTAGCCGAGCGCCTCGGCCTCGCTGTGCTGGGACTCCGAGATCCACACGGCCGGCAGGCCGAAGGCCGGCTCGGTCGTGGGGATGCCCGAGAGGTTGCCGACGGCGTCGCCGGGGTCCATCGCGAGCTTGTGGCCCGCCATGATCCGACCGCGCGCCACCTCGGTGCCGCGCACCTTGCAGACGTACTCGTGGGAATCGAGGTCGACCTCGTCGTGGATCCGGACCGGAGGGATCACCATGCCCAGCTCGCCGGCGATCTGGCGCCGGATCATCGAGATGCGCCGGACGAGCGTGCCGCCGGCCGCGCGGTCCACGAGCCCGACCAGCCCGAAGCCGATGCCGAGCTCCAGCGGATCGATCGGCAGCTCCTTCATGACCTCGTCACGCGGGGCGATCTTCGGCTCGGTGTCGGCCGCCGCGGGCAGCGCGGCGGCGGCGACCGGCGGATTGAAGACGTCGACGCCCTCCCGGTTCAGCGCGTAGCCGAGCGACAGCAGAGCGCCGCCGATGAACAGGAAGGGCAGCTTGGGCAGGCCGGGGACGAGCCCGAACAGGCAGATGACGCCGCCGGCGACGAGCGGCGCCTTCTTCTGGCCGAGCACCTGGGCCGCGATCTCGGAGCCGAGGTCACGCTCGGACGCCGAGCGGGTGACGATGATGCCGGTGGCGACCGAGATCATCAGCGCCGGGATCTGCGCCGCCAGCCCGTCGCCGACGGTCAGCAGCGAGTAATGATGGGTCGCGTCGGAGAACGACAGTCCGTGCTGGAGCATCCCGACGACGATCCCGCCGATGAGATTGATGGCGGTGATCAGCACGGCCGCCATCGCGTCGCCCTTGACGAACTTCGATGCACCGTCCATGGCGCCGTAGAAGTCCGCCTCCCGGGCGATCTCCGAGCGCCGCGAGCGTGCCTGGAGGTCGGTGATCAGGCCGGCGTTGAGATCGGCGTCGATCGCCATCTGCTTGCCGGGCATCGCGTCGAGGGTGAACCGGGCGGCGACCTCGGCCACGCGCCCGGCGCCGTTGGTGACGACGACGAACTGGATCACGACGAGGATCAGGAAGATGACGAGCCCGATCACGACGTTGCCGCCGACGACGAACTGGCCGAAGTCGCGCACGACGCTGCCGGCGTTGCCCGTGGTCAGCACCAGGCGCGTCACCGAGACGTTGATCGCCAGACGGAACATCGTCGTCAGCAGCAGCAGGCTGGGGAATGAGGAAAAATCCAGAGCCTTACTGAGGTACATGGTCGCCACCACGATCGCCAGCGCCGCCGAGATATTGCACGTGATCAGGAGGTCCAGGAGGGCGGACGGCAACGGGATGACGAGCATCGAGACGATCATCACGACGCCGACCGCCGCCAGGAGGTCGGTGTGGCCCATCAGCTTGCGGAGCGTCTGCTCGTTCATGCCGCCACGCTCCGGCGCCCGGAGAGCTTGTAGACGTAGGCCAGCACCTGCGCCACCGCTGCGTACAGCTCAGCGGGGATCATCTGATCGATCTCGACCGTGGCGTGCAGCGACCGGGCGAGCGGCGGGTCCGGCACGATCGGCACGTTGTTCTCGGCCGCGATCCGCCGGATCTGCGCGGCGATGAGGTTCTTGCCCTTGGCGACGACGACCGGCGCCGGCAGGGTTCCGTCGTAGCTGAGCGCGACCGCGTAGTGCGTCGGATTGGTGACGACGACGTCGGCGTTCGGAATGGCGGCCATCATCCTTGCGCGCGCGGCCTGGATCTGACGGCGGCGGATCGCCGCCCGGACCTCGGGCGGAAGCTGCGTGCTCTTGCCCTCCTCCTTGATCTCGTGCTTGCTCATCCGCATGCTCTTGGCGAACGTGCGCCGCTGCCAGATGAGGTCGATGATCGCGATCACCGCGTAGGCGACCAGGACCCGCATCACGACCGACTCGGCGCTGGAGCCGAGCAGACTGGCCAGCGCGGCCGGGGTCGTGCCGACGCTGGCGTCGGTGTGGGTCAGCAGCGGGATGAGCATCACGGCCGCCACCGAGCCGACGATCGCGACCTTGGCCAGCGACTTGAAGGTCTCGAACAGCGCCCGCTTGCCGAACAGGTTCTTGGCGCCGGTGACCGGGTTGATCTTCTTGAAGGTGGGCTTGACCGTTGCGAACGACGGCTTGAACCCCACCTGCGCGATGTTGGTCGCGAGCGCGGCGACGAACACGAGGCCGGCGATCGGCAGGACGGTGTGCTCCAGCACGTGCAGGACGAGCGTGAAGAGCCCGTGCAGCCCGGCCGCCGAGGAGACCTCGTGCGGCGAGGCGATCATCGACCAGGCCGACTGCATCGTCGAGGCGGCGTTGGAGACCACCGTCTGCCCGAGGAACATCACGCCGATCAGGCCGGCGATCAGCACGACGGCGCCGTTGAGCTCGGTGCTCTTGGCGACCTGCCCCCGCTTGCGCGCTTCCTGGCGCCGCTTGGGGGTTGCCTTCTCGGTCTTGTCGGGGTCGGCCATCGGGGGTCAGGCGACGTTGAGCGAGTGCAGGAAGGTGCCGACGGCGTTGCCCATCGCGTCGGACAGGTAGGTGCCGACGAACGGCAGCGAGACCCCGACGACGAGCAGGGCCATGCCGATCTTGGTCGGGAAGCCGACGGCGAAGATGTTGAGGTTGGGGACGACGCGGGACACCATTCCGAAGGCGATGTCGGTGATCAGCAGCACGAGCAGCGCCGGCGCCGCCACCTCGACCGCCGAGAGCAGGACCGAGCCCGACGCGCTCACGGCGCCGCCGGCCAGCGAGCCGATCTGCGGCGCCTTGGTCAGCGGCACGAGCGAGAACGTCTTCGCGAGTCCGCGCAGCACCCAGGCGTCGCCGCCGATGGCGATGAACAGCGACAGCCCCACCATGCCGTAGAGGTTGGACATGACGCCGCCCTGGACGCCGTCGACCGGGTCGATGAGCTGGCCGTAGGAGAAGCCGGCGACGACGTCGATCAGCGCCCCGCCGGCCTCGACCGCCGCGAACACGGCCGCGATCGCGAGCGCGAACGCTCCACCGACGAGCAGTTGCACGATCATCAGCCCGGTCACGGCCAGCGGGTCGGTGGGGATCGACTGCCCCTGCATCGCGATCCCGGTCAGTCCGGTCGCGATCCCGACCGCGATGATCACCCGGACCTGGCGAGGGACCATCTTCGAGGAGAACAGGGGCGCGAGCACGAACAGCGGAGCGATCCGGGCCAGCACGAGGAAGAAGCCGGTGATGTGGTCGCCGCCGATGTCGCGCATCAGCGTGGTGAAGACGGCCTGGGTCATGAGCCGATCAACTGCGGGATCGAGAGATAGAGGTTCTCGGTGTAGGTGACGAGCTGCCCGAGCATCCAGGGGCCGAGGATCACGATCAGGGCGGCCAGCCCGACGATCTTGGGAATGAACGAGAGGCTCTGCTCCTGGATCGAGGTGACGGCCTGGAAGATGCTGACCGTCAGCCCGATGGCGAGTCCGACGAGCAGGATCGGCCCGGCCACCTCGACCGCGACGGTCATGGCCTGAGTGGCGAGGCTGACGATGGTGTCCTGATCCATGCCGGTCCCCGCCTTCAGTGAAAGCTCGCGACGAGCGAGTGAGTGATGACATCCCAGCCGTTGACCAGCACGAACAGCAGGATCTTGAACGGGAGCGAGATGAACGTCGGCGGCAGCATCATCATCCCGACGCTCATCAGGGTCGAGGAGACGATCAGGTCGATGATCAGGAACGGCAGGAAGATCAGGAAGCCGATCTGGAAGGCCGTCTTGAGCTCGCTCATGATGAAGGCCGGGATGAGCACGTAGGTCGGGACCTGGGCCCGCGTCTGCGGCGTCTTGATCCGGGAGAGGCTGACGAACAGCGACAGGTCCTCGGTCTGCACCTGGCGGAACATGAACTCGCGCAGGGGCTCCTCGGCGCGCTGGAGCGCGACCGCGGTCGAGATCTGATGCTTCTGCAGCGGCTCCCAGGCATCGGTCTTGATCGCGCTGATCGTCGGCGCCATCACGAACAGGGTGAGGAACAGGGCGATGCCGACGAGGACCTGGTTGGGGGGCGTCGTCGTCGTGCCCATCGCGGTCCGGATGAAGCCGAGGACGATCAGGATCCGCGTGAAGCCGGTGACCGTGAACAGGATCGCCGGCAGCAGCGACAGCCCGCCGACGAGGACGAGGATCTGAACGGCGTTGGAGGAATCGATCTTCATCGCGAAGCGCGCTAACGGACCGTCAGCCGGCGCAGACCGTCGATCAGGCGCCCGACCGGCGGGCGCTCGGCCTGGTCGAGCTCGGGTGCGGTCTCCTGCGGGACGTCGATTCCGACGGCGATCGCCTCGGCCTCGGTGTAGGTCTTGATCGGCGTGACCCCGTGATCGCCGACGCCGACGAGCACGATGTCCCGGCCGGAGCGCACGAGCGCCAGGGAGCGGCCGGGAGCCAGCGGCAGGGTCGCCAGCTGGGTCAGGCCGGAGCCGCTGGCCGACGGCGCGGTGCTGCGGCCCTTGATCGCCCGCAGGATCCGGGCCAGTCCGTAGATGACCGCGATCACGATCGCCAGGGCGACGATCGTGCGCACGATGCTCGCGCCGTCACCGCTTCCGCTCGCGGCACGGGCGATCCCGGAGCTCCCGAGGTGCAGGGGGGTGTTCTCCGCGGCCGGAGTGGAGGTCGTGGTGGCCGTCGTGGAGACGCCTCTGGCCGCGGTGGCGCGGCCGGTGGCGGCGTCCGCCGCCGAGGCGGAGAGGACGGAGAGGGCGACGCCCAGGAGGGCGCCACGTGTCGCAGGAATGGACCGCATCAAGAAAGGTGACTTCGAGGGAAAAGTCACCTTTGTGATCGGCCGATCGGACCTCGGTCTTGAGTCCAGTCTGCGGTCCTGACCCTAAAGGTCAGCGGAGCGGTGCATCAGGCGAGCCGAGGTCCGGCGGGCCGCTCGCCCGCCGGACCGTCACGAGCTCAGGCCAGTGCTTTGCCGACGGCCTCGAGCAGGCGGTCGGGCTGGAACGGCTTGACGACGAAGTCCTTGGCGCCGAGCTTGATCGACTCGATCACCTTGCTCTCCTGTCCGAGCGCCGAGCACATCAGCACACGCGCGCTGGGGTCGATCGTCATGATCTCGGCCAACGCCTCCAGGCCGGTCTTCTCCGGCATCGTGATGTCCAGCATCGTCAGCTCGGGCTTGAGCTCCTTGAAGCGGTCGACCGCCTCATTTCCATTTCCTGCCTCGCCGATCACGTCATGGCCGCCGGAGGCGAGCGCGTCGCTCACGACCTTGCGCATGAAAGCGGCGTCGTCGACTACGAGTACACGGGCCATCAGGTAGATGCTCCTTCTTGTTCTGGGTCAGGGAGGGTGGGAGGGGTCTGGTCCGGTGGGGTCTGCCGGCTGCCGACGGCGTCGCAATGGAACGCCCATTCGCCGTCATCGGTGACGATGAGATGGCCTTGCGCGAAGCGCAGGCCGTTGACGAAGAGCTCGACGGGGGCGTCGGACGGGCGGTCGAGCTCCACGACCGCGCCGAGTGGCAGGCCGAGCGCGCGGCCGAGGCCGAGCTCGGTCCGGCCCAGCTCAGCCCAGACCCGGAGCTTGATGTCCCCGAGCGCCTCCTGCAGGCCGCGGCTGCTGCCGTCCTTGAGGCCGTCCAGGGTGTGGGCGGAGGAGGAGTCGTCGCCGTCGTCGTCGGCGTCGAGCTCGTCGAGCGCGCGCGCCATCCGGACGACGAACGCGCTCGGCACGAGCTGGATCAGCCGGCACGACTCGCCGCCGATCAGGAAGGTGGTGGAGGTGGCGTGGGGGGAGGTGCCGTACAGCTCCGCGGTCCCGGCCGGATCCTCGATCACCCGGATCTCGGGCGGCGAGATCTCGATCTCCTGCCCGAGCACGACGCCGATCGCGCTGGCGGCGGCGGCCATCGTCTGATTGGCGGCCTCGGCGATCGCCGAGATCTCGAGCTCTGAGAGCGCCAGCGGGTCGTCCTGCTCCTCCCCGGACGGCTCGGGCGCGGGCACGCCCATCGCGGAGGCGAGGTTGCGCGCCCCGGCCGGGGTGAGGGCGAAGATGTTGGCGCCGGTGACGCCGTCGACGTACGACACGCTGGCCGTCACCGCTCCGCGGGTCAGGCTGGAGAAGGGATTGGCCCCCTCGGGCAGCACCGACACGTCGCCGCGCTCGATCGCTCCGGGGGCGAACATCTCCAGGACCTGGGCGATGGCCTCGGCGGTCGACGCCCCCAACCGCGTCAGCGCCTCGCGCTGGGTCATGTCGTGCGAGCTCATGATGGGCCGCCCTGGGGTCCGCACACCTGGACCGCGCGCCGCGGGCCGTTGGACCCCGGCTGTGCCCGGGCGAGCGCGACGTTCTCGGCGAACAGCGTGACGCCGTCCGCGGCGCGGCTCGCGAAGCGCACGACGCTTCCTGGCGCGAGCGCGAGGATGTCCTGGACGGCCATCTCGATCGAGGCGACCTCGGCCCGCAGCGTGACCGGGACGGTGGACATCGCCTGCTGCATCGGCGAGGTGGGAGACCGGTCCTCCTCGTCCTCGGTGTGCTCGCTGCCGGTGATCTTGTCGACGATCGGCTCGATCGCGATCCACGGGATCAGCAGGGCGACCGAGAAGGACTGCTTGTTGAGCCGGCACTCGATCAGCGTCGTGTAGGTCGGCTCGCTGACCGACGCCACCTGGCTGGCGTCATGGGGATCGATCTCCCCGACGCTCAGCTTGACGTCGCCGAGCTCCTGCCAGACGAGCGACAGCGGCAGCACGATCGAATCGAACAGCCGGCGGGTCAGGCTCCAGTCGATCTCGCTGAGCCGCCGCTCCCGCGGGGGGCGATCCGGCGAGCCGCCGAGCAGGCACTCCAGGCAGGCCAGGACGAACGACCGCTCGGCGGTCAGCAGCATCTTCGTCCCGATCGGATCGACCTCCAGCAGGACCGAGAGGCAGTTGGGCGGAAGCTGGTTCTGGGCGGCCGACCAGGTCAGCTGGACGGTGTTGAGCACCTCCAGCTCGACCGACCAGCGCAGCTCCGAGGACAGCCGCGTGTTCGCGGTCTGGCAGAACGTCTCGGTGGCCCGGTTGATCCGGCGCTGCTGATCGGAGGAGAACTTCGTCGGGCGGGAGAAGTCGACCGTCCGCATGCGATGACCGCGGCGCGGCGCCTGGCTGGTGGCGGCGTCGGGCAGCTGGCCGTGCTTGGCCGCGTCGACGAGCGCCGCGATCTTCTCCGGGCTGAGGATCTCGCTCATGGCCGGCCTCCTGTTCTGATCAGATCCGATGGGCGACCGGCCGCGGGGCGGGCAGCGCTCCCGCCGGCCCCCGGCCGGCCCTCCAGCAGCGTCATCGGCGGAGTTCCCGCCGTGCGTGAGGTGACGAGGCCGGACCCCGGCAGGACGCGGACGGTGCGCCCCTGATTGCCGCCGGTCTGATGGGCGCTGACGCGCAGGCGCAGAGCGCTCAGCGCGGCGCGCACCGCCTGTTCGTTGCGCGATCCGATGTCAAGCCCGCCGCTGACCTGGAACATGCGCGCGCCGCCGACCAGCGCCACCTCCAGCCGGCGCTCGATCGCGCCCGCGGCCCGCAGCTTGGCGAGCATCTCGGGCACCGCGGTGTCGGCGAACTTGCCGGCCGGCCCGGCGCCCGGGTGTGATTCGGGCAGCACGACGTGCGCGAGGCCGGCGATACCGCCGGGACGGTCGACGATCGCCAGCCCGATGCACGATCCGAGCCCGAGCGCGACGAGCTCCTCGTCGGGATCACGGGAGATCGCCATCTCGGCCATGCGCACGCTGATCATCTCTAGGAGACGGGATCGGCCAGGCCGAGCGGCGCGAGCAGCCCGGTGATGTGCCCTGCCGTCGGCAGCAGGAGGAACGAGATCGCGCAGGCCTCTCCGGACACGTCGAGCTCGGAGTCGAGCACGAGCGCGATGTCGTTGTCGCCGGCCGTCTCGGCCAGCAGGCTGGAGACGATCGCCGCCATCATGTCGGACTTCAGCAGCGGTGGCGACGGCAGCAGCTCAAGACCCGTCATCGACGACAGGCCGTTGAGATACGAGGCGCCGAGGATGTTTCCGATCTCCTGCAGCGCGGAGTCGCCGACCTCGGTCTTGGCCTCGACGCCGAGCATCGCGCACAACGTGCGAGCGTGCTCGTCGGGGATCAGCAGCAGCATCAGCGCCTCGAGGTCGCCCTCGATCGGGAAGACGACGGCCGAGACCTCGGCCTCGGCCGGCCCGCACGCGTCGACGGCGTCGGCGAGCGGCAGCGCGAGCGCGCGCGGAACGTTGAGCTCCACCTCGCGGCCCAGCATCTGCGACAGCGCGGTGGCGGCTGTCCCTGAGGCGATGTTCGCGAGTTCACGCAGCGCGTCGAGCTGCATGTCGGTCAAGGGCGGGGTCACTGACGTCTCCTGGTTCTCTTGCAGTTGGGCTTACGCCGCGATCGGCTCAAGCGAGGTCGGAGCGGGCGTGCCGGAGGACACGACGCTGGGGCGATCCGAGGTGGAGGCGACTCCGCTCAGCGCGCCCAGCGCGTCGCAGTCGACGATCAGCGCGATCCGGCCATCGGCCAGCGCCGCGCCGCCGGAGACCGGCTCGCCTCCGGAGACGACAGATGGCAGCGGACGGGTGACGAGCTCTCGCTGGCCGACCAGGTTGTCGACCGTGAGCGCCAGGCGCCCCTCATGGGTACGGACGATGACGACGAACTCGTGGTCGCCCGAGGAATGGCGGCCGAAGATCTGGCCGCCCTCCACGAGCTGCAGGACACCGTCGTCGAGCACGAGCATGCGCCGCCCGGCCACCGAGCGCACCGTCTGCTCGGAGAGGCGCAGCGTGCGTTCGATCCGATCGAGCGGGATCGCGTACGCGTCGCCCGCCACGTCGACGTGGAGCGCGGAGACGATCGCCAGCGTCAGCGGAAGTCTGATCTGCGCCAGCGTCCCCGAGCCGAGCGTCGAATCGAGGATCACCTCGCCGCCGAGCTCACGGATCTTGGCGCGCACGGCGTCCATCCCGACCCCGCGGCCGGAGATGTCGCTCGTCGTCTCGGCGGTCGAGAAGCCGGCGGCGAACAGCAGCTCGACGGCCGACTTCATCGTGATCTCCGACGCCGCCTGGGCGTCGATCATCCCGGAGGAGAGCGCCTTGCGGGCGACGGCGTGCGGGTCGATCCCGTGCCCGTCGTCGCGGACCTCGATGACGACGCTCCCGCCGGCGTGGCGGGCGGCGATCGTCAGCGTGCCGACGCGCGGCTTGCCGGCCGCGACGCGCTCCGCGGCGGACTCGAGGCCATGGTCGAGCGAGTTGCGGACGAGGTGGACGAGCGGATCGCCGAGCGCGTCGACAACGGTGCGGTCGAGCTCGGTGTCGGAGCCGACGAGCTTGAGCTCGACCTCCTTGCCGAGCTTGGTGGAGAGATCACGGACGAGCCGCGGGAAGCGCAGGAAGACGACCTCCACCGGGATCATCCGGACCTGCATGACCATCGACTGCAGCGCCTGGGAGCTGCGGGTCAGCTCCTGCATCGACTGCTGCAGGCCGGGGACGTCGAGGTTGGAGGTCATGGCCTCGACCGCGGTCCGGTGAATGACGAGCTCGCCCATCGAGTGCATCAGCGCGTCGAGGCGCTCGGCGTCGACCCGGACCGTCCGGGCGCCACTGCTGGACTTGTTGCCCGCCGCCGCGGCCGGAGCGGCGGTCTCGGCGATCGAGGCGGTCGCGACGACCGGCTCCCCGTCGGGCGTGCCGCCGGCCGGGACATCCTCGGTCCCAGCCTCGACTTCAGGGTGAGCATCGGCCTCGGGGACCGCATCCTCGGCGCAAATCTCCTCGATGTCGACCGCCACGACGTCGGAGACGTTGGCCACCTTGGTGACGACCGTCTCCTCCTCGTGCTCGGAGGCGATCCAGGCCTCGATCCGCTGACCGGAGAACTGATCGATCTCGTCGCTGTTCGGGATGCCGCCGAGCAGCTCGCCGTGGTCGGCGAGCGCGGCCATCACCATATGGGCGCGCACGGCCGGCATCAGCGCCTGCTCGCCGAGCGTGGCGACGACGTGCAGGATCCGGGCGCCGGCGGCCAGGGCGTCGGACAGGTCAGGGACGTCCGGGCCGGGGGCCGGCGCGGGCGCCGAGTCGCTGCTGCGCGCCAGTCCGTGCAGGCGGGCGATCAGCGGCGCCGGGTCGAGTCCCTCCCGGCCGTCGGCTTCGATCGACTCGAACGACGCCGAGAGCGCGTCCAGGCACGCCAGCAGCGTGTCGACGGACTCGCTGGGCAGCCCCTCGGTGCGCTGGCGCAGCGTCTCGAAGACGTCCTCCATCTCATGGGTCAGCTCGGCGATCTTGGCGAAGCCCATCGTCGCGCTCATCCCCTTCAGCGAGTGCGCGATGCGGAAGATCTCGTCGATCGTCTCGCGGTCGGAGGGGTCGTGCTCGAGGCGGACGATGGCCAGATTGAGCTCCTGAAGATGCTCTTGCGCTTCGGCCAGGAACATCGGCATGTACTCGGAGGTATCCATCACACTTTCCTGTAGATAAAGGGGTGCACCAGTTCCAGACCGAGGGCGCTGGGCGATGCCACGCGCTCGGTCGCTCCGATCACGAGATAGCCGCCGGGCCGCAGGGCATGCGCGAGCCGCCCGTGCAGCTCGTCGCGGATCGGCTCGGCGAAGTAGATGACGGTGTTGCGGCACATGACGAGGTCATGGCCCCCGGCGCGTGGCTGCAGGCGCAGCAGATCACCGACCTGGAAGTCGGTCATCCGGCGCAGCGCCTCGCGCGCTCGCCAGCCGCCCGGGATCCGCTCGAAGCCGCGCTCCATCTCGGCGACCGGCACGCCGCGGGCGTCCTCGTCGGTGAACTCGCCGGCTTTGGCGCGCGCCACCATCCGCTTGTCGATGTCGGTGCCGAGGATGCTGACCCGCGCGGAGGGGATCACCCGATGGCAGACCGCGGCCAGGGTGAAGGCCTCGGCGCCGTACGAGCAGCCCGCGCTCCAGGCGCGGACCGGGCCGGGCTTTGAGAGCTCGGGCAGGATCTCGCGTTCCAGCCAGCCCCACTGCTCGACGTGTCTCCACAGCTGCGAGACGTTGATCGTCACCCGATCGAGCAGCGCGTCGAGCTCGGCCTTGTCGGTGCGCAGCGCGGGCAGCGAGTCCGACAGCTTGTCGATCCCCTTGCGGGCGAAGAACGAGCGCAGCCGCCGCTCCATCTGCGGGCGCTTGTACTGGCTCAGATCGACGCCGCAGATCTGACGCAGACCGTCGCAGAAGACGACGTAGTCATCAGCTCCGAAGGCGCTCATCGACCCATCTCCGTGGCGATCGCGTGGGCGAGCTGGCCGAGCGGCAGGACCTCGTCGGAGAGCTGCGCCTCGGCGATCGCCCGTGGCATCCCGTAGACCGTGCAGGTCTGCTCGGCCTCGGTCAGGATCCGCCCGCCGTGGTTGCGCACCTCGCGCGCTCCGCGGAGGCCGTCATTGCCCATGCCGGTCAGGACGACGAGCAGCAGCCGCTCGCGATATTGCCGGGCGGCGTCCTCGATCAGGAGATCGGCCCGGGGACGCAGGCCGCCGAGTGGCGCCTCGTCGGAGAGCACGGTCTGCCCGTCAGGGCCGAGGCGAAGATGATGGCCGCCGGGCGCCAGCAGCGCGACGCCGGGGGCCAGACGCTCGCCGCCCTGCGCCTCCACGACGGTCAGATGGCTGGCCCGGTCCAGCCGGGACGCCAGCGAGGCGGTGAAGCCCGCCGGCATGTGCTGCACGATCATCGTGCCGAGGCCGAGCGGCGACGGCAGCTGGGGGACGAGCTCGGCGAGGGCTCGCGGGCCGCCCGTCGAGCAGGCGATCAGCAGGACCTGGGAGAGCCGCCGGCCGGTCGCCGGGCGCGGGCGAGCGGGACCGCCGGCGGGGTGCGAGCGCTCACGCGGGGGCGCGACCGCGGCTCCGCGGGCGACCGTCGACGGACGCCACCGCGAGCGCGACCGGACGGCGAGCGTGATCTTGGTCAGCAGGTTCTGCTCGAAGGCGCCGAACTCCTCGTTGCTGGCCGGCTTGGGGACGAGCTCGAAGGCGCCCTCGGCGAGCGCGTCGACGGCGCGGGCCCCCTGCGAGGGAGAGAACGCCGACACGACGACCACCGGGATCTGAGGCCCGCCCCGCAGCCGCAGCGCCTTGAGCACGTCGATGCCGCCGAGGCCCGGCATCGCCAGGTCGAGCGTCATCGCGTCCGGGCGCTCGCGCTCGCAGAGCGCCAGGGCCTCGTCTCCGTCCTTGGCGGCTCCGACGACGTCGACGCCCCCCTTTGTCAGGAGATTGGTGACCATGCGGCGCATGAGGGCGCTGTCGTCGGCAACGACGACGCGGGGAGGTGTGGTGGTGGACATCGGGTCTTTCGTTCGGGCGCGGACGGCGGGCCGGCCGGCGCGTCTATGCGGCCATCGTCAGATCGGCGGTGGCAAAGATCGTTCCCAGCGTCAGCAGGACGACGAGCCGGTCGTCGATCCGCACGATCGCCTCGATCATCGTCGTGTCGGCGCCGGGCGCGTCCTCGATCTGATCGTCGGTGACCGTCAGGACCTCTTCGACGCTGTCGACGATGACGCCGGCGGTCTCGGCGCCGGCCTCGACGATCACGATCTTCGTGTGCTCGCTGAGCTCGGAGACGATGCCCAGCCGGGCGGCGACGTCATAGACCGGCACGATGCGTCCACGCAGGCTGATCACGCCGCGCACCCAATCGGTGCGAGAGGCCACCGAGCGGGGCTCGGCGTAGCGGATGATCTCGTGGACGGACTGGATCGGGAGCGCGTAGTGCTCCGAGCCCAGGGTGAATACGACAAGCTGCCGGTTGTTGCCTTGCTCTGCCATCGGATTGGTCCTTTCGGGTGCGGTCCGTGCTGGGGGTGCTTCTCTGGTCGAGATGATCGGCCCCGGGGCCCCCAGCTTGAGGTCTACGGCGGTGTCTAGTCCGCCGTCGGGCGCTCGGCGTGGCCCGATGGGCCGCCCGGCTCCCCTGCGACCGGCGCGGCCAGCACCTGGGTGAGTCGCAGGCCGAACTGCTCGTCGATGACGACGACCTCGCCGCGGGCGATCGGCGTCCCGTTGACGAGCAGGTCGACGGGCTCTCCGGCCAGCCGGTCAAGGGTCACCACGGACCCCTCGCGCAGCTCGAGGGTCTCACCGACCGTCATCCGCGTGCGGCCGATCTCGACGCTGAGGTCGACCGGGACGGCCGCCAGGCGACGGAGGTCGGAGGCGGAATCCGCCCCGCCCGGCCCCCCGCCGCCGTTCGCGCCGTTCAACGGCTCGTATTCGACGTCCTGGCTCATCGGCGTCCCTATTGGACCGCGAGGTCGGTGAACAGGATGGCGGTGACCTTGACGTCGGTCGTCGTCTTGATCGCCGTCAGGATCTGGTTCTGGAGGGCCAGGCGCCCCGACGCCGACAGCAGCGTCGCCGACGACTGGCCGGTGATGATGTTCGTGATGATCGCCCGGATCGCGGGCTCCTCGGGCAGCGTGCCGATCCCGGCGGGGGTGGTCGTGGCGCCGGCGGCGGTGGCGCCGTCGCTCTGGCCGACGCCGAGGATCAGCCCGATCGTCATCGTGGCGTAGTGACCGCCGGTGAGATTGAAGGTGAAGCCCTTCGGCAGGACGTAGATCTCGCCGGCGATCCGCGGCTTGGCGACCGCGGGCTTGGGCATCAGGAAGGTCTTGGCCGCGTATCCGCCTCCGGCGAGGATGACGACGAGGATGATGATGAGCTTTTTCTTGTCCATGGCCTTAGTACGAGGTTGGGGCGGGATAGAGGCGGTTGAGAACGATGTCGACGCGGCGGTTGAGCGCACGCCCGGCGGCGGTGGCGTTGCTGGCCACCGGATGCAGATCGGCGTAGCCGGCGGCGGCAAGCCGTTCGGGCGCCACGCCCTGGGTGATCAGATAGCGCACGACAGTCGCGGCGCGGTCGGTCGACAGCTCCCAGTTGGACGGGAACTCCGTGGTGTCGACCGGCACGTCGTCGGTGTTGCCCTCGACCGTGACGGGGTGCGCCGGGGCGAGGTTGAGCAGCTTGGAGACCTCGGCCAGCAGCGGCTTGCCGGCCGGCTGCAGTGTGGCGGAGCCGGAGTCGAACAGCAACTTGTCGGTCAGCACGCGCACGACCAGCCCGCGCTCCTCGATGATCGCCTCCACATCCTTGCTGAAGCCGTGGGCGCGGGCGTAGGCGTTGATGACGTCCCGGAGATGCTCGAAGGTCTGCTGTTCGTTTGCGCTCCGGCTCTGGCTCACCATCGCCGCCGCGATCTGCCGCGCCGAGGTGTCCCCGGGCTTGGGGATGCTCGGGGTCAGCGGGACGATCGCCGGGATGTCGGCGTTGGCCGAGTTGCGATTGGCCGTCGACTCCGAGCCGGCGGCGAGGATGTTGCGCCCGCCGGAGAGCACCGAGCCCGAGAACGCCGCCTTGAGCGACTGCTGGAGCGTCTGGTACTTGGAGATGTTGACCGAGGAGATCGAGAACAGCACCATGAAGAGCGCCATCAGCAGCGTGATCATGTCGGCGTAGGTGAGCAGCCAGCGTTCTTCGTTCTCATGCTCGGCGTGGCCGCCGCGGTGCTTCTTGCCGGCCATCTCACGCCGCCTCCGCCTGCGGCATCTCGGTGACGTTGTCGCCGTTGCCGCCGCCGTCGGTCTCGCGCTCGTCGGGCGGGACGAAGGATCCGAGCTTCTCGGCGACGACCCGCGGATTGTCGCCGGCCTGAACGGAGAGGATTCCCTCCAGCGTCAGCGTTCGCAGCTCGACCTCCTGCTTGGAGAGCGCCTTGAGGCGGTTGGCGATCGGCAGATAGATGACGTTCGCCGAGCCGACTCCGAGCAGCGTCGCGATGAACGCGGACGAGATCGACGGTCCGAGCGTCGCCGGTGCGGCGAGGTTCTGGAGCACGTGGACGAGCCCCATGACCGTGCCGATGATGCCCATCGTCGGGGCGAAGCCGCCGGCCTTCTCGAATGGCGCCGCGCCTTCGGCGTGGCGGGCCATCATGCCGTCGATCTCGGCCTCGAGCACCTCGCGCACGAGCTCCGGATCGGAGCCGTCGACGACGAGCTGCAGGCCCTTGCGGGTGAAGTTGTCCTCGATCTCGCCGGTCTGGGCGTCGAGGGCGAGCAGGCCTTCGCGGCGCGCCTGCTCGGCGAAGCCCACGAGCTGCTGCACGCGCCCGTTGAGATCGATCTCCGGGGGTCCGAAGACGAGCTTGTAGAGCGTCGGGATCCGCTTCATGGCGGGCATCCCGCAGCTCGCCATGGTGACGCCGCCGGTGCCGCAGAAGATGATCAGCAGCGCGGGGATGTCCATGAACGCCGCCGGGCTGGTCCCGCCCATGATCGCGCTCATGAGGATTCCGCCCGCCGCGAGTCCAATCCCTATTGCACTGGCCGCTTTCATCTCAATTCCTTAGATCGGCTTTCCCGCGGAAAACTTCAAGCGGTCTGTTGCTGGTCGGGCAGCGCGGGCACGATGCGCGGCCGCGGGGCCTCGGGGCGCCGGGGCGCCGGGGGGCGGCGAATCGCGTTGCGCTCGCCGCGCATCTCGTGCCGGCGCGCCAGGGCGTCGGCCAGCACGGAAACCTTGTAACGCTGGAGATCGGCGGCGATCCGCTCGGGCGGCTCGGCGACGACGATCTTCGTGCCCGTGGTCAGCGTGATCACGGTGTCGGGCGTTCCCTCCACGATCATGATCAGATCGGGATTGAGATGAAAGGTCTCGACCGCGTGGCCGAGGCGGTGCAGGGTGATCACGGTGGTGGTGCTCCTGATAGAGGCGGGCGGTGTGCGACGAGGCAGACGGGGAGGCGTGCGACGCGGCGAGGCGGGGGGCGGCGTTCCCTCGACCGCCGCCCCCCTGGTGCGCGCCTACTGCACCATCTGCACGATGGCCTGCATCATCTGCTGGCCGGTCGTGATCACCTTGGAGTCAGCCTCGTAGCTGTTCTCCGCCGTGATCATGTTCGAGAATTCGGCGGCCATGTCGACGTTGGACTCTTCCAGCGAGCCCGCGATCGTCTGGCCGAAGCCGCCGGTGTTCGGCGTGCCGAGACTGGCGGCGCCCGAGCTCACCGACTGGCTCCACAGCGAGCCGCCGTCCCGGGTCAGGCCGGCCTCGTTGGGGAACGTGGCGAGTCCGAGATAGCCGGCCGTGACCGTCTGCTGATACGTGGTCGTGTCGGCGGGATTCTCGTCGGTGTAGGTGACGGCGCCGTTCTGGCCGATCGCGATGTTGATCGAGCCGGGTGGGATGTTGAGATAGGTCTGCGCCCCGGCCGGCGTCGAGCCGCTCGGCGCGGTGTAGCCCATCACGTACTGACCGCTCTGGGTGGTCAGGAAGCCCTGGCTGTTGAGTGTCAGGTTCCCGGCCCGGGTGTACTGGTTGGTCGCCGGCAGGCTGCTCGTGTAGGGCGCCGTGTTGCCCGGCTGGCCGTTGCCGAGGACGAGGAACCCGTCGCCCTGGATCGCGATGTCCAGGTTGTTACCCGTCGTCTGCAGCGAGCCGGCGGTCATGTTGTTGTCGATCGAGCCGACCTCGGTGCCGAGGCCGACCTGAGCGGCGTTGGTGCCGCCGTTGAACGTGTTGGGAGCCGTGGCGCCCGTGAGCGTCTGCGACAGCTCGTCGACGAAGTTCGTCGACGAGGACTTGTAGCCGATCGTGTCGACGTTGGCCAGGTTGTTGGCCGTCACGTCGAGCATCGTCTGGGATGCTTCGAGGCCGCTGATCGCGGCGTACATGCCTCGCATCATCGGGGCATCACTTCCTTTCTCGGCCTCCTCCGTGAGGTCCGGCCGGGATCCTGGGTTGGGGTGTGACTCTGGGTGACTGCCGGCGGCAGGCCCTGGTCGCTCACGCGATCACGGCGCTGTCGATGTTGGTGAACACGTGCTCGCGCATGTGCTCGGATCCCACCGCCGTGATGACGGTGTTGTTGGGGACCGACACCACGAACGCGGTGCTGTCCACAAAGACCACGGCGTCGCGCGAGCCCTTGCTCGCGGCGCGTGACATGCCGCCGGCCAGACGCGCGAGCGTCGGCTGGTCGAGCTCGATCCCGCGCCGCGTCACCCGGTCCAGCGCATGGCGGCTGAACTTCGGCGCCGTCGTGCCGGGCGTACCGGTCGTCGTGCCGGCGAGGACGTCGGCGAACGACGGACCGCTCGCCGGCTGTCCGGGGGCGCCCGCCGTCCGCGGGGGCGTCGCGACCGGTGCGGTCGGACCCAGCCCGGGCGGGACGAGAGCGGCGTTGGGGATCGATGAACTCATGAGGCCCCGGACACGCTTGACAGGGCGACTCCGCTCGTGGTGCCGATCGTCAGCGTCGGGCCGGAGGAGCTGAACTGGACGCTGGACACCGTGCCGGTCTGGTCGGCGCCGCTGGTGTCGATGTAGCTGACCGTGTGGCCGATCAGCGAGACCGCCGTGGCCGACGCCTGCTCGCTCGCGGTCGAGGAGGCCGAGCTGGCGATGTTGTTCTCCGCCTCCAGCGAGCTGAACGACGCGAGCTCTGACAGATACTGCGTCGGATCGTCAGGCGAGAGCGGGTTCTGATTCTCGAGCTGGTCCATCATCAGGTTGAGGAAGTCGTTCTCGCCGAGGCCATCGCTGGCCGGGGTGATCGTCGTCCCCGTGGTGCTGGTGGCCGAGGTGGCGGCGGTGGAGCTGCTGACAGTGGACATGGTTTCCTTTCGGGATCAGGGTCGGCCGGTTTCAGGCCAGCACGTTGACGTGGGCCGAGCCGGCGGTGTCGGAGCTGGATGTGGCCTCGAGTGCCGTGACGGCATCGGGGTCGTCGGCGTCTTCGCCGCCCTCCGCGCCCGATCCGGGTCCGCCGGCCGCCGCGTTCTGCGGCTGCCCGCCGGCGGTCCTGCGGTCGGAGGTCGATATCTCGAGACTCACGAGCTTGGTGCCGCCGGACTCCAGCGAGCGCCGGAGCTCGTCGCTGTTGCGGGCGAGCGTCTGCGCCGCTTCCGGATGCTCGGCGACGACGCGGGCGACGATGCCGTCCGCGGTGCGCTGGATGTGGATCTCCAGCGCGCCCAGCGATCCCGGCGAGAGTTGGATGGTGGCCTGCGAGACGCCGTTGCGAGCGCCGATCGAGATCGTCGTCCCGACCGTCGCGGCGGCTTCGGCGAGCCGCACCCCGGCGGGTGAGGCCGACGCGGTCGTCTGATCGGTTCCCGCCGCGCGGGCGGTCGTCTGGACGGCGCCGGCGAGTCCGGCGGTGGTGGCCGCCGCCGAGCCGCTCGTCGACCCTGCGGCCGTGGTCGCGCTGACGGCGGCGCCGTGCGCCTGAGCGGCGCCGCGCGGGGTCGCGTCCGTGGCGGCGCCGGCGCTCGCGGCCGGGGTGATCAAGGGAGGAAGGGAGGTGGTCGCCGCGGAGGGCGTGCCCGTGGCCGGGACGGTCGTGCCCACGGCGGCCGGAGTGGCCGGGGTCGCCGGAGTGGTCGTCGCCGCTGCGGTCGTGCCCGCCGCGGCCGGAGTGGTGGCCGCCGCGTCCGGGATGGTGGCCGCCGTGGTCGTGCCCGGCGTGGTCGTGCCCGCCGTCGGCGTGGTCGTCGTCGTCGCGGCCGCCGCCGGGGCGAGACGAGCGCCGGCCGGGTCGCCGTTGGACTGCGAGGGCGAGCCGTCGGCCGAGGAGCCTGAGGTGCCGGCACCGTCGGTCTGAGCCGGCTGCCCGGGCGTCGCCGCGGCGCTGCTCGACGGGGCGGCGCTCGCCGGGCGTCCGGTGCCCGGGGTGGTCGCCGCCGTCGTCGCGGGCTGCGGATGGCCGGCGGCGGCCGCGGCGGTCGTCGCCGCGGCGGCGGGCGTGGTGGAGGTGGCGGGCGAGACGCCAGAGGGCGTTGCGGCGGCCCTGGTCGCCGCGGCGGTCGCGGTCGCCGCGCCGAGGGCCGGCGCGCGGGTGGGGATCACGGGGGCGCCCGGCACGCTCGCGGCCGCAGTGGCTGGTCCGGCGGCGGTCGCGCCGGCGGCGGCGGTCGAACCCGCGGCGGCGGTCGCGCCGGCGGCGGTGGTCGAACCCGCGGCGCTGGTCGAGCCGGCGGACGCGATCGGGCTCGTGCCGACCGCCGCTGTCACCGGCGTCTGGCCCGCCGCCGTCGCCGGCGTCCGGACCGCGGTCGCGGTCGCGGCGGACGGCGCCGCGGTCATCGCCGGGCTGGCGATCGCCTGGATGGGCACGGCCGCGCCCGGAGTCGCGGTCGCGGCGGCCGTCGTCGCTGCGCCCGCCGCGGCGGGCGCGGCGGAGATCGTGTCGGTGCCCGCGGCGGCCGGCGTGCGTGCCGATCCGCCGCCGGCGGTCGCCGGAGCGCCCGCGGATGCCGCCGCGCCGGTGGCCGGCGCCTGGCGCGTCGGCGTCGCTGCGCCGGCGAGCGCGGGCGACGCAACCGAACCGGAGCCCGATGCGCCCGCCGAGCCGCCGCCGAGGGCCTCGATCGAGCCGGTCGCGGCCGCGGTCGCGGCTGTGCCCGGAACGGCGGCCGTTGCGGCCGTTGCGGCCGTCGCGCTGTCCGTGGCCGCCGGGGCGGAGGCGGAGGCGGACGCGCCCGAGCTGGCCGGCGATGAGCCGGCCGTCTGGACGGGCGCCGCCGCATGAGCTGATGAGCCGGCGGTCTGGGCGGCCGGCGCCGCGTGAGCCGATGGGCGTCCCCCCTTCGCGGGGGTGTCGTTCTCCTGGCCTTCCGCAAGTGCGGTCCGGGCCACCTGGTCCTGCAGCACGCCGGCGAAGACGTCCGTCGGCGGACTGGCGCCCGCTGTCGGCGGCCCGGCGCCGGGAGCCGTGGCCTCGCCGGTCGCCGGTGCCGAGATGGCGACGGCGAGCCCGGGGCTCATGCCACCCTCCGGCGGAAGTTGTTGATGGCGATCTCGTCGAGCGCGATGCTCTCCAGGCGGGCGAGCTCACGCACGTGGTCGGAGCGACGATGCTCCTTGAGGCGCTCGAGCGCCTGACGGTCACGGGCGGCCGCGGTCAGCTCCTGCCGGCGCTGGGCCAGGACCAGGTCCCGCCGCCGGAGGTCTTCCTGACGGGCGTCGTGCGCCTTCTCGGTGCGCTCCAGATACACCTGGTGGGCGAGCAGATCAAGGGCGTTGGTCGCCGTCGCGGTCGCGTCCAGCTGCGCCGAGCGGGCGCGGGCGATCCGTCCGACGGCGTCCTCGAGCTCGCGCTCTGAGTGCAGGCGCGCGGCCAGTGCTCCGGCCACCGCCTGCTTGGCGGCGTCCTCGCTGCGCTCACGCAGGGCGCGAACGCGTTCCAGTCGAAAGCGGAAGGAGGGAGCGGACATCTGCCCGTGTCATCGGCGCCGTGGACGGCCGGCTGCAGCCGCCTGGACGGGTATCCGAGGCCCGGCGGACGGGAGAGCGGCCGTCATCGGCCGAGCGCCAGGCCCGGGATCGCGCTCGGCGCGCCGCCCGCGCTGCCGACGACGAGCGTCGGCGGAGTCGGCGCCGGTCCCGGCGCGACGTTCCCGGCGTGTCCCGCCGCGGCCAACCCGTCGCCGGGCAGGCTCAGCTCGGCGGCGAGCGAGATCAGCTCGGCGTCGGCGTCGGCCAGCGACGAGTACTCCTCCACGTGCTGGCGCAGGAAGGCGTCGATCCGCGGACGCAGCAGGATCGTCGAGTCCAGCAGCGCGTCGGTGCCGGGCTGATAGGCCCCGATCGAGATCAGATCCTCCTTCTCCTGATAGGCGGCGAGCGCCGCCCGCAGTCGCTGCCCGGCCTCGCGCACCTCCGGCTGCACGATCTCGCCGATCAGGCGGGAGACGCTCTGGAGCACGTCGATCGCCGGATAGTGTCCGGCGTGGGCGAGCGAGCGGGTCAGCACGACGTGACCGTCGAGGATCGACCGGGCGGCGTCGGCGATCGGCTCGTTCATGTCATCGCCGTCGACGAGCACGGTGTACAGGCCGGTGATCGAGCCGCGCGGGCTCGTCCCCGCCCGCTCCAGCAGCCGCGGCAACAGGGCGAACACGCTCGGGGTGTAACCGCGGGTCGCCGGCGGCTCGCCGACGGCCAGGCCGACGTCGCGCTGGGCCATGGCGAAGCGGGTCACCGAGTCCATCATCAGCATGACGTTGTGGCCGGCGTCACGGAAGTGCTCGGCGATCGCGGTGGCCGTGAACGCGGCCTGGATGCGGACGAGCGCCGGCTGGTCGGAGGTGGCGACGACGACGACGGAATGGGCGAGCGCATCGCCGAGATCGCGCTCGATGAACTCGCGCACCTCTCGGCCTCGTTCGCCGACGAGCGCGATGACGTTGACATCGGCGGTCGTCGACCGCGCGATCATCCCCAGCAGCGAGGACTTGCCGACGCCCGAGCCGGCGAAGATGCCGAGCCGCTGGCCACGGCCGCACGGCACGAGCGTGTCCAGTGTGCGCACGCCGAGCCCGACGCGCTCGCTGATCCGCGGGCGGGTGAGCGGATCCGGCGGCGCCCCGGTCGACGCTCGCCATGACATTGCGCCCAACTCGCCGTGCTCGTCGAGCGGTTCGCCGAGCCCGTCGATCACGCGACCGAGCAGACGGTCTCCGACCGAGACCCGGAACGGGGTGCCGGTCGGATGCACGGACGTCCCGGGGCTGATCCCGCGCAGCTCGCCGAGCGGCATCAGCAGCGTGCGCCCGCCGCGGAACCCGACGACCTCGGTCGCCACCGCCGGCCGGTCGCGGCCGTCGCCGACGAGGCAGATCTCGCCCATCTCCACCTGCACGCCGGTCGCCTCGATGATCAGGCCGATCAGGTCGCGGACGCGGCCTCGGCGCCGGGCGAGGTCGGCGTCGGCCAGGCGGCGGGCGACGCGGCCGACCCGCGGGTCGGCGATCGCCTCAGCGCTCGTCATCGGCGGCGTGCGGCGGCTCATCGGCGGTCGGCGACAGCTCGGCGGCGACGATCTCCCGCGCCCGGGCCAGCTGCGCCTCGATCGTGGCGTCGATCTCGCCGGCCTCGGTCCGTGCCAGCACGCCCCCGCGCCCGACGCGCCGGTCGGCTTGGACGGCGCAGTGCTCGATTCCGCCGAGCTCGCTCTGCAGCAGACTGACGGATTCCTTGAGCAGCTCCAGATCGGCCGGATTGACGACGAGCGTCACGTCGCGGCGATCGGCGATCCGCCGCAGCGCCTGTCCGGCGATGTCGATCAGACGCTCCGGCGCCACGTCCACCGCGCCGGCGACGATGTGCTCGGCCAGTTGCAGGGCCAGCGCGACGGCGTCAGAGGCCAGCCCGGCGTTCAGCTCCTCGCGCAGGTTCTCGAGCGCCTGCGCCGCGCCGGCCAGGGCCTGCAGGGACGGCTCCATCTCGGCTCGTACGGCGGCCAGCCCGGCCGCGCGTCCCTGAGCCTCGCCGTCGGCACGGGCCTGCTCCCGGATGCGCTCGGACTCCGCGTAGGCGGCGCCGAGGACGTCGGCGATGTCGTGCACCGGGCCGCCGGCCGGGGGATGCAGTTGGCGGAAGCTGTAGGCCTCGACGGTGGCCGCGGCCGTTTCAGTAGACAACGTCTTCCTCGCCTCGGGATAGGACCACCGCGCCGGCCTCCTCCAGCCGGCGCACGATTGCCACCACCCGTCCCTGGGCCTCTTCCACGTCGCGCTTGCGCTGCGGGGGCTGGAACTCCATCTCCTCCACGAGCATCTGCGCGCCGCGCTCGGACATGTTGCCGAGGATCCGCTGCTTGACCTCCTCGCTGACCCCGCGCAGGGCGAGCGCCAGGTCCTTCTGATCGGCCTCGCGCAGGATGAGCTGGATGGAGCGGTCGTCGAGCTTGGTGATGTCCTCGAACACGAACAGCAGCCGCCGCACCTCGGCGCTGAGGTTCTCGTCGGTCTCGGTCAGGGAGTCCAGGACGTTGCGCTCGGTGGAGCGGTCGGCCTGATTGAGGATGTCGGCGAGCGACTTGACGCCGCCGGCGGCCGAGTACTCCTGCTGGACGACGTTGTCCAGCTTCTGGCGCATGACGCCCTCCACCTGCCGGACGACGTCGGGGCTCGTCTCGGCCATCCGCGCGATCCGCAGCGCGATCTCCGGCTGCTCCATCTCGGGAAGGTTGGAGAGGACCTGGGCGGCGAGGGTGGTGTGGAGGTTGGCGACGACGAGCGCGATCGTCTGCGGCGACTCGTTGCGCAGGAAGGTCACCACCTGCTCGGGCGGAGTGCGCCGCAGGAACTCGAACGGCCGCTTCTCGATCACGCTGGACAGCCGGCCGATGATCTCCATCGCGCGCTCGGCGCCGAGCGCGCGCTCGAGCACCTCCTTGGCGTACTCGACCCCGCCCGCGCTCAGCGAGTCGACGGCCTCGACGGTCGCGGCCAGCTCCTCCAGCACCAGGTCGGCCATCCCCGGCTCCAGCCACTGCAGCTTGGCCATCTCCAGGGAGAGAGCCTCGATCTCCTCGTCGCGCAGGCAGCTGAACACCTCGGCCGCCCGCTCGGTCCCGATCGAGACGAGCAGCACGGCGGCCTTCTTGCGGCCCTTGATGCTCAGCTTCGCGACCGAGCCGGCGGTGAGGGCAGCCCCGCCGGGGTTATAGACCTCGACCGCCATGACGACTTACTCCTCCGCCATCCAGGCCCGCACCTGCTGTGCAACGCGCTCGGGATCGCGCTGGACGAGTTCCTCCACCTGGCGCTTGGCGATGTTGACCGGCGAGCGCAGCGCGGTCACCTCCGCGGGCTCGGGGGGGCGAGCCGAGTCCAGCGAGGAGAGGCTTCGCGGGGCCTCCAGCTCGCGCAGCCATGTCGGCTCGCCGAGGAAGGACTCGCGCTCGCGCTTGCGCAGGAGCCGCGCGGAGAAGACGAGGAAGATGAGCGATGCCACCCCGATGGCGCCGTACTTGGCGTACTTCATCATCGAGCTGGGAGCGGTGGCCGCCGCCGGGGCGCTCGCCGGCTTGGCGAACGGCAGCTGCCCGACCGAGATCAGGTCGCCGCGCTTGGGCTGCAGGCCGACGGCGGTCGACACCGCCGCCTTGATCTGAGCCAGCTCGGAGGCCGGGACCGTGTTCGCCACCAGCACCGAGACGCTCTGCTGCGTGATCGTGCCCGGCGCGGCGACCGAGTGGGTGATCGTCTTGTCGACGCCGAAGGTCGTGGTGTTCGAGGTGTCCTTGTAGCTCGAGTTGCCCGAGCCGGTGCTCGTGTAGGCGGGGATGTTGCTCGCCGTGCCGGCCGTGCCGCTGGCCGTCGGGGTGCCGCCCTTGAGCGTCTCGTTGCTGGTCTGCTGCTGGACGGGGACGCCCTTGGTGCCGTAGACCAGCGTGTCCGAGCTCGACTGATCGGTGTTCAGCTGGGCGTCGATGGTGACCTCGGCCTTGCCGACGCCGAGCGTCGCGGCCAGCAGCGAGTTGACCTTGCCCTCCATCGTCGAGTCGTAGTGCTGATCGGCCGACTGCTGCGCGGGCAGCCCGCCGGTGTCATCGCTGGCGGAGCCGGGCCAGAGGAGGTTGCCGCTGGAATCGGTGATCGTCACCTTGTCCAGGGACAGGCTCGGGACGCTGGAGGACACGAGCTCGGCGATCCCGCGGACCGATCCGGAGCCGATCGAGCCGTCGTCGGACAGGAGCACCGAGGCGGTCGCGGGCTGCGCGTTGTCGGCGAAGAGCTGATCCTGGCTGTCCGGAAGAACGAGATTGACGACCGCGGAGTTGACGCCGTCGATCGACTCGATCGTCTGGGCGAGCTGGCCCTCGAGCGCGCGCTCGTAGGTGATCTGCTGCTGGAAGGTGCTCTGCCCGAGCTGCTGGCTGTCCATCAGCGAGAAGCCCGGCTGATCGGTGGTGGTCAGCAGCCCGGCGCCGGCGAGCGCCACCCGGGCCTGGGCGGTCTTGTCGGATTCGACGGCGACCGCGGTGCCCGCATTCTGAAGCTCGAAGGCGATCCCCTCGGCGCTCAGCGTGCTCGTGATCTTCCCCGTCTGGGCGGGGTTCACTCCGGCCAGCAGGGTCGTGTAGCTCGGCGCCGAGGCCATCTGCATCACGATCATCACGAACGCGATCCCGACGGCCACCGAGCCGCCGAGCATCGCCCATCCCTTGGGCGACAGGCGCTGCGCGATCTGGCCGAACGACGGCATGGGTTAGAACGTGCTCTGGAAGAGCGTGTTCGCTGCGGTGACGAGCTTGGTCGAGATCTGCGAGGCGAGGTCCATCGACAGCGAGGCGTTCTCCACTGCCGTGACAGCCGTCGTCGGATCGCTGAGCTGGCCGGTGGCCAGCTGCTGGGACGCCGTGGTGGCGGTCGCCTGGGTGGACTCCAGCGAGCTCAGCGCATCGCTGAGCGCGCCGCCGAAGCTGGCGCCTGACGTCGACGCCGTGCCGGCGGCCGATCCGACCGATCCGATTGATCCGACCTTCCATTCGCCCGCGCCCAGGGGGCCGAGCGCTCCGATCGGGGCGATCATTTGAAGAGGTTGAGAGTCGAGGAGTACATGGTCTTTGCCGTCTCCATGGCGGTTACGTCGGCTTGATAGGAATCGGACTCGTCGATCAGATCGGTCATCTCGGTCACCGAGTTGACGTTCGGCATCTTCACGTAGCCCTGCTTGTTGGCCGCCGGGTTACCCGGGTCATAGACGAGCTGGTCGGGCGTCGGATCGTTGACGATCCCCGCCACCTCGACGCCGCCCGGCGTGGCGGTCGAGCCCATGGCGCCGGCGAGCGTGGAGCCGAAGCCGCCGCTGACCTGCTCGAGCACGACCTCCTGGCGGCGATAGGGCTGGCCGTCGGGCCCGTTGGTCGTCTGGGCGTTGGCCAGATTCTCGGACGTGACGTCCATCCGGACCCGCTCGGCGGTCAGGCCGCTGGCGGCGATGCCGATCGCGTCGAAGAAGCTCATGAGGACGCGCCCGTGCCCATCGCGGTGGTGAGGATCGTCTCGCGCTGGGCGGCGACCGAGACGAGCTCCTGATAGAGGAGCCCGTTCTCGGCGAGATTCGCCGAGTCCGCCTCGCTGGAGACTCCGTTGCCGTCGGCGCTCGACGAGCCGGCCTGCGAATAGGGGCTGAAGGCGACCGTGGTCGGCGACTGGCCGGACTGCATGGCGGAGGCGAGCGTGCTCTGGAAGTTGACGTCTTCGTTCGCGTAGCCGGGCGTGTCCACGTTGGCCAGGTCGTTGGTCAACAGGGTCTGGCGCAGCATTGAGCCGCGCATGGCTGCCTCGAGGGCGAGTTGGGTTGTGTCAAGGAGGGACATGGGTTCAGGGTCGCGTTGCCGGTGGCCCTCCCTGGGCCTTGTACTGACCGCTCCTTGCGGTCACTCTTCTATTCGGCCCGGCACGGCTTTTCTTTACCGCTCCGGTGACTGCGTGGACGGATCGGCCGTCCCGGTCGCGCGCCGCTCAGGCAACCGCTCGGAAGCTCGAGGAATGCGGCTGCGGCGGCATGTAGCCGGCCGCGGCGCGCTGCGCCTGGCGGACCTGGTCGAGCTCGATCAGGATCATCTCCCGGACGCGCAGGAGCTCGATCTCCACGCGCTTCTGCAGCAGCCGGCAGCGCTCGAGCGCCGGGGCCGCCGATGAGGGCGGCGACTCCGGGAACGTGCTCTCGAGCTTGCGGCGCGCCTGCTTGAGGACGGCCAGCTCGTCGAAGCGGCGCTGGCCGACGAGCTCGAGCTCACGCTCGATCAGCGACGCCAGCGCCTCGTAGGGCCGGGTGTCATCGCCGCTCATGGCTTGGCGATCGTCGCCCAGGATTCACGCAGCTTGCCGAGGATCTCTGAGACCTCGTCGAGCTTGCGGGCGTCCTGGTGGAGCCTCGCCTGGCGGAGATGCTCGATGCAGAAGGTGTAGATCGCCTGCAGACGCTCGGCGATCTCCCCCTGGTCCATGTCGAGCGTATCCCGGAGGTGACGGATGATGGCCTCGGCGCGCTTCTGCTTGAAGTGCGCCGTGGCGACGTCCTTGTCGGCCATCGCGATCGAGGCCTGGTACAGGAAGCGGCGGGCGCCGTCATAGAGGGCGACGACGAGCTGCTCGGAGGAGGCGGTGAGGATCGCGTTGGCGCGGTAGGCGCCGGATGATTGGGGTGCGTACGTGCTCATATGATCTTGTCGCTCGAGAGAAGACGGCGGATGGCTTCGGTGCTCTGCTCAGCATGGGCGACGGCGGTGGCGGCGGCGTGCATCGCAGCCCTCCAGCGCCTCTGGCCGGCGGACAGCGCCGGCGCGTCGCCGGTTGCGGGGCGGCCGGAGTCGGCCGCGACCGAAGGATCTGTCGGTGCAATCCCCGAGCTCATGCTCTCGTTTATCGGCACCTGGGGCGCAACGTTGAGCCCGCTGGCCAGATCCGTGCGCCGTGGCCGGCCGTGATCAGAGCTGCGCGATCTGGCTGGTCAGCTGGCTGGCCTCGGACTGATTCTCCGAGAGCGCCGACTCCATCTGGGCGAACTCGTTGACGAGCTGGTTCTGCTTGTCGGTCAGCGCGGACTGCATGCTGGAGATCTGGACGTTCATCTGGCTGATCTCCACCTGGTTGGCCGTCAGGCGTGACGAGATCGTCCCGCCGGGGGCCGCGTCGGTGTTGACCGCCGACGAGAACCGGATCGACCAGTCGGTGAGCATCGACTGCACGCCGCTGGCATTGGATTGCAACGCGCTGGTCAGCGTCGAGGCGTCGAGCGTCAGATTGCCGGCGACCGCGGTCGCGCTGACCGCGCCGCTGCCGGTGGTGGCCCCGGTGCTGACCCCGATGTCGGTCATGTTCGACATCCCGGCGGTCAGATCCTTGCCGTCGGTGTACATCATCGAGCGCATCGAGCCGAGCAGCCCCTGGAGCTCTGAGTCGTCATAGAGCGTGCCCTGCGACGGGTCCGAGCTGCTCGGCGGCTGGGCCAGCGCCGTCTGGATCTGAGAGATCACCGAGTTGTACTGCGTGACGAAGGTGTTGATCGCCGCTTCGACGTTGGTGCTGTTGGCCGACGGCGGGGCGACGTCGATCGTCGCGGGGCCGGTGGTGGTGGTCAGACCGGTGAAGGTCAGCGTCACTCCGGGGATCGCGCTCGTGACGGTGTTGCTCGCCGAGGACTGGACGGTCGGGTCAGAGCCGACGGTGTACTGGGCGTCCTGGCCCTGGACCCCGGTCCCGACCTCGGTCAGAGCCCCGCCGCTGTCGGCCACCTGGATGAAGTTGGCGCCGGTGTCGCCGGTGGCACGGCTGGACAGCACGACCGTGTTGGAGTCGGTGGCCGCCGCATAGACGTCGAGGTTGGAGTTCGAGTTGACGGCGTTGACGAAGTCCGAGATCGATTCGCCGGCCTTGATCGCCATCTGCTGGCCGTCGATCGTGATGTTGTCGGTGCCCGCCGAGGCCGTCGGGCTGGCGAAGGTGAACGTCCGCTGCGCCGAGTTGGCGAGCTGGGTGACGTTGACCTCGTAGCCGCCCACGCCGGCGCCGGTGCTGCTGGTGGCGGTGATCGCGTCCGGATTGCTCGAGGTCACGGCCTGCGCGCTGCTGAACAGGCTCGGATCGCCGAGCGCCGAGGCGTCGCTGGCGAGAGACTGCAGCGCCGACTGGATGCTCGTCAGCTGGGTGTCCTGGTCGGTGACCCCGGTCTGCTGGTTCTGCAGCGCGGTGACCGGCGCCTGATAGGACGCCATCAGCTCGGTGATGATCTCGTTGGTGTTGAGCCCGGAGGCCAGGCCGGTCACCTGGAGCGTCGAGCTGCCCGCCAGGGAGGTCAGGCCGGTGGTTGTCACGGAGCTCGACGTGGACGATGAGACGGAATCGGAGGACACGGTTCAACTACCTTTCACGGACGTCAGTGGGGTGTCCCGCCGGAGGCGAGATCAAGGGCCTTGCTGGGGGAGATGGTCGTGCTCGTGCTCGGGCCCACGAGCTGGATCGACACCGAGCCGGTTTGCGGGTCGGTGGCGAAGTGCACCTGATGACCGCTGGCGGCGAGGCTGTCATAGGACTGCGAGGCCGTCATGATGGCCGCGATCACCTCCGGCGGTGGGGCGGCGGGGATCATGTCGACGGTCACCGGCTCGTCGGACATCACGACCGCCGACACCATCGGTGACAGCGCGGACGGGGAGACGGCCTGCGTCGCCTGGGTGACTGCGGAAACCGGCTGATTTGCGGAGATGGGAGTGACGTTCATGGTCATTATTGGTGTTCCTCCAAGAGCCGGCGTCCGTTGACAGATCGCCCGCCGGGAAGAAGTTCATGTTGTGTTGGCGGTAATCGCGCGGAGCTCTCCCTTCTTGAGTCGGGTCGTCTGAACGTCCATGAGCCGGCCTCGCCCCTTATCCGGCCGTCGATCGGCTCGGCGCCGGTGCCCCCAGGCGCGCCAGGAGCTCGCGCGCCGCGGTGGATCCCGGCTCCAACTCGAGCGCGCCGCTGGCGAAGTTCACCGCATCGGCGGCCATGCCGTGGGCGACGGCGACGCGGGCCAGGCCCAGGAGAGCGCGGGCGTCCGGCCGTTCGGCGCAGACCGCCATCCACTCCTGTGCGGCCTGGGCGAGCCGCCCGGTCTCCAGGCACATCTCCCCGACGAGCTGGTGCTGCTCGCGCGCCGGCAGCGCGGACCCGCGGAGCGCCGGTAGCAGCGCGCCGAAGCGCTCCACGTCGCCGGCCCCGAGCAGCGTCTGCAGGATGACGGCGAGCACCGGCACCCCCGCCGTCGGGATCGCGTCGGCCGGGGGGGAGCCGGCGGCGATCGCCGCCCACGTCGCAAAGACGTTCTCCTCGGCGCGCGGAACGCCGGCGCGGCGCGCGCGCTCCAGCGCGGCCTGGACCGCGTCGGGCTCGGAGCGCCCGATGACGCAGCACAGCTCGATGCGCGCCGCGACCCCGCCGAAGGCGTCGTCCTCAGTGACGACCGCGGCGTGGGCCTCGGCCTCGTCCCACTGTCCGCGGGCCAGCAGCAGCTCGGCGAGCGCGGTGCGGGCTCGGGCGCTCGACGGCGCGGCGGCGACCGCCAGCCGATACTGCTCCTCGGCCGCCGGCGCGGCGCCGGCACGCCGCAGCGCGGACGCGATCTCGGTGCGGACGTTCGCGCTCAGGACATCAAGGCGCTCGAGCTCGGCCAGGACCTCGGACGGGGACGCTCCGTCGCGCAGGAGCGCGGTCGCGTACGGGCCGGCCACGGCGAGGAAATCGGGATGGTGCTCGACGCACCACGCCAGCAGCTCTCGCGCCGGCGCGGTCTCCCCCCGGGCGAGGTGGCGCTCGGCGAGGATCATCCGCGGCAGGAAGGTGCCGCAGCCGACCATCGCTCCGTACTGCGAGGGCGCGTCGCCGAGATCCATGCAGCGCCGGTAGAGCCGCGTCGCCTCCCGCTCGTCGCCGAGGGTCAGAGCCGTGGCGGCCTGCGAGAAGACGAGATCGGTGAGCTCGGGGAACAGCTCGAGCCCGCGGGCCGCGGTGGCGCCCGCCTCGGCGTAACGCCCGCACATGCGCTGCACCCTGGCCAGCCGGACCATGAGCGGCGGCGAGAAGGTGCAGGTCTCCAGCTCGCCCGCGTCGGTGAGCATCGACAGCGCGCGTTCGAACTCGGCGACGGCGCTGGCGGGATCCCCCGCGGCGGCGTACTCCGATCCGAGGTTGAAATGCAGGAACGGCGTCGGCGGGCCCTCGGCCGCCTGCTGATGCAGGAGCTCGAGATTGCGCTGCGACTTCTCCTTGGCGGTGCGGACCGAGCCCAGATAGCCGTAATGCTGGATGCGGATCGCCGTCTGGGCGACGCGCCCGGGAGCGTAGGTCGGCAGCGTCTGCATGATCTGCTCGTGCAGTCGGCCCTCGAACCGGTACTCGGGCCGGTTGCGGAAGATCCGCAGCGCGTTGTTGGTCACCGCCGAGCCGTCGCCGAGCTCGCCGACGTAGCTCGTCTCCACGAGATAGAAGGCCTCGCGCCACGTCTGCCCGGTCAACTCCCGCAGTCGCTCGGCGTCCTGGGCGACGAGGATCTCGTCGGCGTCGAGATACAGCAGCCAGTCGCCGGTGGCGGCCTCGAAGGAGATGTTGCGGGCCTCGGAGAACGACCCGGTCCAGGGATGCTCGATCACCGTCGCCCCGAACGAGCGGGCGATCTCGATCGTCGCATCCTGGGAGCCGGTGTCGACGATCACCATCTCGTCGACGGCGGGCGCGATCGCCGCCAGGCACCGCGGGAGCATCTGCTCCTCGTTGCGAACGATCATGCAGAGGCTGAGGGTCAGCCCGGTGGCCGGATGCGCGGCACGCGCCACGTTGGCGGCGCGGCGGGCCAGCCCGGGGGCCGAGCTGTGCAGCGGGCGGGTACGGCGGCCGGCGACCCGCTTGCGCCGCGCCACCTCCGAGAGATTGCGCGCGACGTTCGGCAGCGTCGGGTCCAGGCGCCGGGCCGCCGCGAACAGCGCCTGAGCGCCGTCGAGGATCCACAGCTCATAGCAGGCGATGCCGGCGCAGTTGAGCAGCATCGGCTCGCTCGGTGAGGCTTCCAGGATGGTCAGCGCGGCGTCGGCCGCGGCCGCGAAGCCGCGCGTGGCGACCGCGGTCCCGGCCTGCCCGGCGGCGTGCAGGCCCTGGGCGAGGATCTCGACGTGGGCCTGATATCGGCGCTGCGGATCCTGGAGGCCCGAGGCCTGGTCAAGGGCGGATTGCCAGCCGGCCAGGTCGCCGGCGCCGAGCGCGCGGGCGGCCTCCAGGCCGAGGCTGGCGGCGGATGCGATCGGCGCGGCGAAGGCCGACGACAGACCGGCGGATTGGGCAGACGTGGTGGTCAGGCGTAGCGCCATGGATCATCCTTACGAGGGAGCGCCCAAGATGATCGGCCGGTGCCGGCGGATATTGAATCTGGGCGGCGGGACGGTTCGACGAGGCCGCCGGCGCGGCGGTTCAGCGACGCTCGCGCGCCGCCTGCGCGTCGAGCCGGTAGGCCCAGGCGAGCGCTTCGGCCACGGCCCGCCACAGCGCCTGCGGGATCTGGGCGCCGAGATCGAGGGCGGCCAGGGCCTCTGCCAGCGCCGGATCCGAACGCACCGGGACCCCGGCCTCGCGCGCGGCGGCGATGATCCGCTCGGCGACCAGTCCGCTGCCGGTCGCGGTGACCAGCGGCGAGGCATCACCGTGCTCGTAGCTGAGCGCCGTCGCGCGCGCGCGGGGAGGCGGACGGTCAGGCGGCGGATGGTCAGGCATAGATCTCCAGCGGCTCACGGCGCGGGGTGACGGTCACCGACACCGCCCGCCCCTCGGCGGCGCCATCGAGCCCGTCGCGCAGGGCGTCGGACGCCGCCCGGGCGCCGGAGAGCGTCGCGGGTGAGACCGCGACGCCGAGCCGCAGCGCGTTCGTGGACAGCTCGAAGTGCAGATCGACCGGACCCAGCGACGGCGCGTCGTAGCGCAGCACGAGGGTCTGCGAGTCTCCCGGCGAGCCGCCGGCGGTCTGCGGATCCTGCTCGAGCACCTTCAGGGTGCCGCCGCCGGGGAGCGGCACCTCCCCCGGTGGGAGGGCCTGGGCCGCGGTCTCGGTCAGGCTGAGCGTCACGCGCTCGGCGGTCACGTCGCGCACGGTCAGACGCAGGTCCTCGCCGGCGGCGACGTGCTTGGGCAGTTCGGCGTCGAGCAGATATCCCGCGATGCTCAGCGACCCGCGGCCGTTGCCGTCGGCGGTCGCCACGCGCGCCATCAGCACCCTCCCGGGAGCGATCCGGGCGTCGGGCAGCAACAGGGTGCGCAGGATCTGCAGATCGATGGCCAGGGGCTGCATGGCTCAAGAATCATGAAGCACGGGCGAATATTCAGTGCGATGGATCCAGGCCTCTACATAGCCGCCTCTGGAATGCTGGCCGAACAGGTCCAGCAGAACCAGTTGGCCAACAACCTCGCCAATGCCTCGACGCCCGGCTACAAGACCGGGCAGAGCTCGCAGGAGAGCTTCGGCGCACTGCTCCTCGCCAACACCTCAACCGGTCAGCCGATCGGCACGATCGACACCGGCGTCACCACCGGCGCCACCGAGATCGACACTGCTCCGGCCGCGCTGGAGTCCACCGGTCAGCCGCTGAACTTCGGCATCGCGGGCGACGGTTACTTCGCCGTTCGCACGTCGAGCGGCGTCCGCTACACGCGTGACGGTCAGTTCAGCGCCAACTCCTCCAGTCAGCTCACCGACCAGCAGGGCGATCTCGTCCTCGGCCAGAATGGCCAGCCGATCACGGTCGGCGCCAAGGGCACCGTCGATCCCACCGCAGTGGGCGTCTTCGATGTCAAGGGGATCGCCGCGCAGGGCAACACCCTGTACACCGGCACCCAGACCGGGAAGGCGACCGGAGTCGCGCGGTCCGGTGAGCTGGAGGAATCCGACGTCGACTCCGTCCAGACGATGACCGACATGATCGCGTCGATGCGCGCCTATCAGGCGGGTCAGAGCGCCATCCAGTCGATCGACCAGACCATGCAGGAAGACGCGTCCAGCGTTCCATCTCTCGGAGGTTCGTGATGTTGCAAGGCCTTTACGCCGCCGCCTCGGGGATGGAGGCGCAGCAGACCCAGCTCGATGCCATCTCCAACGATCTCGCCAATCTCAACACGGCCGGGTATCAGGCCACTCAGGTCGGCTTCGAGGACCTGCTCTATTCCGGCGGCGGAGGGTCGACGGGAACGTCGACCGCGACCGGTGCCGGGACCGCGGCCCAGATCGTCGGTCGCAGCCAGGCCGAGGGTCCTCTGAATCAGACCGGCAATCCGCTCGACGTCGCCATCGGCGGCCCGGGTTACATCCAGGTCCGCCGTGACGACGGCACGATCGGCCTGACCCGCAACGGCGCGTTGCAGGTCAACGCGCAGGGCGAGCTGACGAATGCCGAGGGCAATCCGCTCGTTCCGCCGATCAAGGTCCCGCTCGGCGTTCCCGCCAGCGGCGTCCACATCGCCGCCGACGGGACCGTCAGCACCGGCAACCAGAAGATCGGCACGATCGACCTGGTCAACGTGCCCGCGCCGGACCAGCTCCAGCCCGACGGCGACAGCATGTTCAGCGTCACCACCGGGAGCGGCGCCGCCCGCCCCGCCACCGGCAGCACGCTGCAGCAGGGCTCGCTGGAAGGCTCCAACGTCGACATGGCGGCCGCGATGAGCGAGATGGTCGGCGCTCAGAACGACTATGACATGGCCAGCCAGGCCGTCCAGTATCAGAGCCAGATGCTCCAGATCGCCAACCAGCTGAGGTCAGGCTCGTGAGCGCGCTCTCCTCCCTGAGCTCCGGTGAGAGCGCGCTGCCCGCGATCAATCCGGCGCTGGAGCCGGCGAGTATCCGCAACGGCAACGCGAAGGCCAAGAACGCCTACGAGACCGGCCTGGGCTTCGAGGACATCCTCGTCGGCCAGCTCACCCAGGAGATGATGGCGACGGTCCCCGGGCTCGACGGGTCCAGCGACGACAACGGGCTCGGCGGCACCGACAGCAACGGGCTCGGCGGCAGCGACGCATCCTCGGGCGGCGACTCGTCGCTGAGCACCTACTCCTCGCTGATGACCGGCGCGCTGACCTCGAGCATCATGAGCAGCGGCGGGACCGGCGTGGCGATGCAGATCGCCGAGTCGCTCGATCCCGCGCTGGAGGGCAAGTCGTGACCGAGCTCGTCCAGTACGACAATCCCGACGCGGTCCTCACCGAGGACGTCGTCGAGCATCTCGAGCGCCAGCTGCTGTCGGCGCGTCGCCTGCTCCAGCTCGCGCTCGAGCAGGGCGCCGCGATCCGGGAGCGCGACGTGCAGAACGTCGTCATCCTGACCGGCCTCATGCAGGCCGAGCTGGAGCGCCGGACGCTGATCGAGTCAGAGCGCAGCGAGCTGCTGATGCGAGCGGGAGTCCGCCTCGGCGTCGATCCCGGCGCGGTCTCGATGGGGCTGCTGCTGACCGTCATGACGCCCGACCTCGCCGACGAGGCCAATGTCCGCAGCGCCGAGCTGCGCGGGCTGCTCGACGAGGTTCAGCGCACCCACCACGTCAATCGCGTCCTGATGAATCAGGAGCTCGCCTTTCTGGACCACCTTCTCCGTCTCGCCGAGGGGGACCGCCAGCTGGGTTACGACTCCGGCGGTGACCACTCGCGGTTGACCGGCCGGCGTCTGGCCAGTCGGCACCACGTCCTCGACCTGGAGGTATAAACCCCATGACGATTCCCACTTTCACCGGACTGAACACCGCGCTCAGCGGCCTCGAGGCCAGCCAGGCGGCGATTGACACCACCGGTCAGAACATCACCAACGCCGACACTCCGGGTTACAGCGAGGAGACGGTCACCACCGGCGAGAGCGGCGCGCTGACCATCGAGGGGCTGACCGGCACCGGCGCCGGCGTCCAGTTGGGCACCGGCGTCGACGTCGACTCCATCAGCCGGGTGCGCGACAGCTTCCTGGATACCCAGTATCGCTATCAGAACGGGCTGACCAGCAACGCCAACACGCTCGCCACCCAGCTCGCCCAGGCGCAGACCGCGGTCAACGAGCCCTCCAGCGACGGCATCTCCGAGCAGCTGTCGAACTTCTGGCAATCGTGGAGCTCGCTGGCGCAGAACCCGACGAGCGCGGCGGCCCAGCAGGTCGTCGTCGGGGACGGCCAGTCGCTGGCCTCGACGTTCAACCAGGTGGACTCCCAGCTGTCGACGGTTCAGTCGCAGTCCCAGACGCAGTACAACACGCTGATGGCGGCCGGCGGCGAGGTCCAGACCGATGCCGCCCAGATCGCCTCGCTCAACGGCCAGATCGTCAGCGCCACCGAGGCCGGGCAGTCGCCCAACGCTCTGCTTGACCAACGAGACCAGCTGCTTGACACCCTCTCCGGGCTGGCCACGACGACCGTCGCGAACAACAGCGACGGATCGGTCACGGTCAGCTTCGCCGGTGCCGCCACCCCGCTCGTGCAGGGCACGACTGTCACCATGCCCGCCGCCGCGTCCCTGACCTCGGCGGCCGGGGGCCAGCTCGGCGCGCTGCTGAGCCTGTCGAGCTCCACCGGGCCGATCGGCACGATGATGTCGTCGCTGGACAGCGTCGCCAGCCAGGTCATCTCCTCGGTCAACTCGCTGCAGTCGGCCACGAGCCCGTTCTTCAGCGGGACCTCGGCCTCGACGATCGCCGTCGCGGCGACCCCGTCGACCGTCCAGGCGTCGAGCGCGACCGGCACCGGAGATCTGGCGACCCAGATCGCGGCGCTGCAGGGCGGCGCCGCCGACCAGGCCTACGACGCGTTCGTCGCCCAGGTCGGCGACACGGTCTCCTCGGCGAATTCCACCCAGGCCACGGCGCAGTCGGTCCTCTCGGGGATCAGCAACCAGCGTGAGAGCGTGTCCGGTGTGTCACTCGACGAGGAGATGACAAACCTCATCAACTATCAACAAAGCTACGAGGCCTCGGCTCGGATGATGAGCACCATGCAAAGCGTGATCAGCGACCTCATCCAGACCGTCGGCGGAGCGGGGGTCTAGTCATGGTCGGACGAATCACGGAGCTGATGACGACGCAGCAGGTCCTCGGCGACATCAACCAGGCCCAGTCGGCGATGGACACGACCCAGCAGGAGCTCTCCTCGGGCCTGACCATCAGCCAGCCCTCCGACAACCCGTACGGCGCGAGCCTGGCCGATTCGCTCAACGACAGTCTCTCCCAGCTCACCGGCTACAACGACGCCATCACCGACGGGACCGCCTGGACGACTGCGGCCGGCACCTCGCTGACCAACATCCAGGACTCGCTTCAGCGTGTGCAGGAGCTCGTCGTCGAGGCCTCCAACGGCACCCAGTCGGCGAGCGATCTCGCCGACATCGGCGACGAGGTCACCCAGTTGACGAGCGCGATCGTGTCCGAGGCCAACGCGCAGTACAACGGCCAGTACATCTTCTCCGGCACGGCGACCCAGACCGCCCCGTACACGTCGGCCAGCGACGTCTACCAGGGCGGGACCGGCTCGGTGACCCGGGCGATCGGACCCAACACGTCGGTGGCCGTCAACACCAACATCTCCCAGCTGCTCGGCAGCGGCGCGAGCTCCGGCGACGGCAAGCTGCTTGACACGCTGAGCTCGATCTCGTCGGATCTGGCCTCCGGGCCGAGCGGCGTCGCCGACCTGTCGAGCAGTCAGATCGGCAATCTTCAGAACAGCCTGAACACGCTGGAGCAGATGCAGGCCACCGTCGGCACCACGCAGGACCAGCTGACGCTCGCCTCGTCGCGGATCCAGAGCATGCAGACGTCCGACTCCGCTGCGCTGTCCAACGACGAGGACACGAATATGGCGACCGCCATGACGACGTTCTCCAACCAGCAGGCGGCCTTCACCGCCGCTCTGCGCGCCGGTGCGGATATCGTTCAGAACACGTTGATGGATTTCCTGAGCAGCAGCTCCTGACCTGGAGGGCCCAGCCGTGACCCTGGCGATCGAGAGCCCGAGGTTCGGGCACGTCGAGATCGACCCCGCGACGGTGATCGAGTTCCCCGACGGCCTGATCGGCCTCGGCGGCTCGCGCTTTGCCCTGTTGGCCACCGACCCCGCGAATCCGATCGTGTGGTTGCATTGCATCGATGATCCGACCCTGTCGCTGCCGGTGACCGACCCCAAGCGCTTCTTCGCCGACTACGCCGTCGAGCTCACCGACGAGGACGGCGAGCGTCTCGGCCTCGACGACTGCACCCCGGTCGACGTCTACGTGACCGTCGTCTCGGCCCCGTCGCTGGCGGAGTTCACCGCCAACGAGAAGGCCCCGATCCTCGTCTGGAACGGCACGGGCCACCAGGTGATCAACCAGGCGTCCGGGTGCCGGTTGCGAGCTCCGCTGTTCGCCGAGGTGATGGCCGCCGGCGACGCGTCCGGGTCTGCCGGCGATGCGTCCGGGTCTGCCGGCGACACGTCCGGCGCCGGCCCGGACGACACCGACGACGCGGCATGCTGAACATCACCCGTCGCCGCGGCGAGCGGATCGTGCTCGGCGAGGACATCTTCGTCTCGGTCCTGGAGGTCTCCGGTCAGACCGTGCGGCTCGGGATCGATGCTCCGCGCTCGGTCCGGGTCTACCGCGAGGAGATCTGGCTGGAGGTCAAGCGCGAGAACGAGGCGGCCGCGCAGGCCGCCGCCGGGACCGAGCTGCCTGACTTCGCAGCCGCGCTGCGCGCCGCCGGGGTCGGCGGCGCGCTGGACGGCGGGGCCGGCGCCCGGCCGGGCATCAACCCGGCGACGCCGGCGGCGCCGACTACGCCATAAAGCTGAAGAGCTGCTCGTCGGACGTGAGCTGCGCGCGCAGCGTCTTGAGGATCTGGGCGTGCAACTGGCACACCCGGCTCTCGGTGACGCCGACGATCTCGCCGATCTCCCGCAACGTCAGGTTGTAGACGTAGAGGAGCACGGCGATCTTGCGCTCGCGCGGGGCGAGGCATTCGAAGGCCGCGCGGAAGCGCTCCTTGGCCGCGGCGTTCATCGCCGAGGTCTCGGGATCGGTGGCGCGGTCCTCGCTGGAGAGGGTGTCGATGCGCTCGGTGGCGCCGTCCTCGTCTCCGTTGACGAGCGCGTTGAGCGACCCGATCTGGGTCCGGGAGATCTCGTCCTGGCGGGCGTCGAGCTCCGTGGCGGCGAGCCCGAGCGAATCGGCGAGCTCCTCACGCGTGGGCCGCCGGCCGTACAGGCGGACGAAGTTCTCACGGCTGCGGGAGATGTCGCGATCGAGCCGGCGCAACGACCGAGGCGCCCAGTCGTTACGGCGCATCTCGTCGAGCACCGCGCCGTGGATGCGAGTCCAGGCGAACTGCTCGAGCGTCGCGCCCTTCTCAGGGTCGTAGCGGTCGATCGAGCGGATCAGCGCCTCGAGGCCGCAGGAGATGAAGTCGTCCACCTCGCACTGGGCGGGGAGCTCTCGCACCTTGCGGTAGACGATGTACTTGACCATCGGCGCGAAGGTCAGCACCAGCCGGTCGCGCAGCGCCGGATCCCCGGTCGCCTTGTATTTACGCCACAGCTCGAGTGCCTGCTCGCTCGACGGCCGCCCAGCCCGTTCCGAATTAGCCATCTCAACCTTTGGTCTGCACTGGATCTCGTCCGTGGCGCCACCCGCATGGGCGCGCCTCCGGCGGGGCATGATGTGTGATCAGAACGCCCCATGGGTGTTTCGGCGTTCACCCTGCTTTCATCCATCGTCAGAACGACGTAGTTGGACCTGGACTGGACGAATGGGCAGACCATGACCGCCATCGCACCCGAGGTCTTCATCGTGGACGACCATCTCACCGTCCGCCGTGGCCTCGAGCTGCTCCTGCGTGACGCGGGCTTCGGGGTCGCCGGCGCGGTCGGCGTGGCCGCTGCCGCCGCCGGGCTCGCTCGCCGCCGGCACGACCTCGTGCTGCTGGAGCTCTCGGCGCCGTGGGGCGACGCGCTCGCGCTCGCGCGGTCGCTGCTCGTGCCCCCCGAGCCGGCGCGCCTCGTGCTCTGCGCCGACGGCGCGCTGTCCGGGTCGCGATTGCGCGCCGCGGACGAGCTCGGCGCCCCGGGGTTCGTCTTGACGTCGTCGGCCCCCCGAGTTCTCGTCGATGTCCTGCGGACGGTCGCCGCCGGCGGCCGGGCGCGTGACCCGGCGCTCGACGGACGGCTCGCCGTCACCGCGCTGTCAGCGCGATTGGCGGTGCTCACGCGCCGCGAGCGCGAGGTCCTGAGCCTGCTCGCGCAGGGCTGCTCGGGGCCCGAGATCGCCGAGCGGCTCGTGCTCTCGACCGCGACCGTGCGCACCCACGTCGGCAACGCCACGACGAAGCTCGGCGCGCGGACCCGCGTCGAGGCGGTCGCCCTGCTCGTCGCCGGCGAGGCGCCGGACGGTCAGGGCACTTGAGGGCTCACGTCAGTACTCGTAGAAGCCACGGCCCGCCTTGCGGCCGTGGTGGCCGGAGACGACCATCCGCTTCAGCAGCGGTGGCGGCGCGTACTCCGGGCGCTTGAACTCGTCGTACAGCGAGTCACAGACGGCATACAGGACATCGAGGCCGATGAAATCGCACAGGGTCAGCGGTCCCATCGGATGGCCGCAGCCCAGTCGCATGCCCTCGTCGATGTCCTCGCGCGTCGCGAAGCCGTCCTCGTACATCCGCACGGCGGCCATCAGATACGGGACGAGCAGCATGTTGACGATGAACCCGGAGCGATCCTTGGTGCGGATCGGCTGCTTGCCGATCGCCGACGCGAAGCCCTCGGCGGTGGCGACGGTCTGATCTTCGGTGTCCAGCCCGATGACGACCTCGACGAGCTTCATCACCGGGACCGGCGAGAAGAAGTGCAAGCCGAGCACGCGCTCGGGGTTCTTCGTCCACGCGGCGAGCTCGGCGATCGGGATCGAGGACGTGTTGGAGGCCAGAAAGCGCGCGTCGGGCAGCCGCTTGTCGAGGTCGGCGAACAGCTTGCCCTTGACCAGCGGATCCTCCACCACCGCCTCCAGCACGGCGTCGACGCCGTGCAGGGCGTCGAGGTCGCTGGTGTGAGCGATCCGGCCGATCAGCGCCTCGGCGTCCTCGGAGCTGACCTTTCCCCGGGAGACCGCGTGCTCGACGGAGCCCTGCAGCCGCTCGCGCGAGCGCTGCAGCGGCGCATCCTCGGGCTCGTAGATCGTCACCTCGATCCCCGCCGAGGCGGCGGTCTCGGCGATCCCGGACCCCATGAAGCCGGCGCCGACGACCGCTATCCGTCCGATCTCTGGGTTGCTCATGTCCGTAGTCTTCCATGTCGGGCCGCCCGGCGGCCGGCGGCCCGCGCGCCCTATCCTCGGGCCGGTGAAGCCGACCCTGATCATCACCCACCTCGAGGATCGCGACGAGGGGCTGGCCCGTGAGGAGCTTGAACGAGCCGGCTGCGCGGTGATCGCCCGCCATGCCGAGGACCGTGACACGCTGCCGTCGATCGAGGAGGTCTCGGGGATCGTCTCACTCGGCGGCAATCAGAGCGCGACGCGGGTCGCGGACGATCCCTTTCTGCTCAGCGAGCTGTCGCTGCTGCGCGCGGCGCTCGGCCAGGCGCTCCCGACGCTCGGGATCTGTCTCGGCGCGCAGCTGCTGGCGGTCGCCGCCGGTGGCGCGGTCGGCACGATGGAGCGGATGTTCGCGGGGTGGCCGGCGCTGACGCCCCGCACCGCGCTCGCCGCCGACCCGGTGTTCGCCGCCCTGCCCGCCGGCCTGCGAGTGCTCCACTGGCACGAGGACACGATCGGCCTGCCGGCCGGCGCCGCGGCGCTCGGCGACACCCCGGGTCCCGGCGCCGGCCTGTTCAGGATCGGCGCGGCCGCCTGGGGCAGTCAGGCCCATCTCGAGGCGACGCCGCGGCTGCTGCTCGACGCCTGGCTGGCCGAGGAGGACGGCATCGCCCAGATCCGGTCCGCGGGCCGCGATCCCGAGGACTTCCGCGCCGAGAGCGCGGAGTTGCTCCCGGCGCAGATGGCGGCCGCACGGCCGGTGTTCGCGGCGTTCGCCGGGCTCGTGCGCGCGCCCTCCGGCTGAGCGCGCCGACCGCCCGCCTCCGGCTGGGCGCGCCGATCGCCCGCCTCCGGCTGGGCGCGCCGATCGCCCGCCTCCGGCTGGGCGCGCCGACCGCCCGCCGCGGCGGGAGTTCTCCGGCCCGCAACATCCGCTCGCTACGTTTGGTTTTGATGCCAGTGCTGCGCGCCCACGGCCTGACCAAGACGGTGGGCAGCGGACGGGCCCGGCGCCTCGTGCTCGACGGGGTCGGCCTGTCGGTGGGCGCCGGCGAGGTCGTGGCGGTGCTCGGCCGCTCGGGTAGCGGGAAGTCGACGCTGCTGCATCTGCTCGGCGGCCTGGACGTGCCCGAGTCCGGGGAGATCACGATCGCCGGCGAGCGGTTGACCGGCCGCGGCTCGCGCGCCCTGGCGCGCCTGCGCCTGCATCACATCGGCTTCGTCTTCCAGCAGTTCCAGCTGATCGAGGAGTGCACCGGCGCCGAGAACGTGCTGCTGCCCACCCGCCTGCCCGGGGCGCCCCCGGGCGGCGCGCGCCGCGCCCATGATCTGATCGAGGAGCTCGGCCTCGGCGCCGTCTCCGGCCACCTCCCCCATGAGCTCTCCGGCGGCGAGCAGCAGCGCTTCGCGCTCGCCCGCGCGCTCGTCAACGGCCCCGAGCTCGTGCTCGCCGACGAGCCGACCGGCAGCCTCGACGCCGTCAACGGCGCCGCGGTGCTCGAGCTGCTGCGCGGCCTGCGCGACCGGGCGGTGGTGATCGTCACCCACGAGCCCGAGGCGGCCGCGATCGCCGACCGCGTCCTGACCCTCGACGACGGCCGGCTGAGCGGTGACGCCGCCCCGGCCGCGGAACGCCGGTGAGCCGGTCGCCGGCTGCCGCGCTGGCGCAGGCGCGCCAGGGTCTACGGCCCCGCCGGGCCCGGGCGCTGGCCACCGGGCTGGGGATCGTGCTGGCCGCCGCTATGCTCTCGGCCGCGGTCGTGATCGCCGACGGCCTCGGCCTCGGCTTCTCGCGCTCGGCTCGCGCCGCCGACCTGCCGGACCTGATCGTCCGCTTCAATCCCGAGCCGCTGTCGACCGTCGATCAGCGCCTGCGCTCGCTCCCGGACGTCGCCGGCTACGCGACCCGCATCGAGTTCACGAACACCGGCATCGGCTACGGCGCGCAGCGCAGCGGCGATGGCGTGCTCGAGGTCGTCGACCAGGGCTACCGGCGCGGCTACGCGGTCGTCGCCGGGCACGATCTTGACCACGCGGGGCCTCAGGTCCTGCTCGAGGACGCCTTCGCCCGGGCGTGGCATGTGCGCCTCGGCGCCATGTTCTACGTCCAGGGCATCGGTCCGCTGCGGGTGGTCGGCTTCGTGGAGGCGCCCGACAATGTCGGCTATCCGCTCGCCGATCCGCGCTTCTATGTCTCCTTCGGCGAGATCCTCGCCCGCTTCGGCCCGATCCCGAATCCGCGCGTCAACTACGCCGAGGTCTGGCTGCGCAACCCCGCCTATCTCAACGAGGTGCTCGTCCAGGCGCGCGACTCGAGCTTCGGCCTGACCAATCTCCGCTTCGCCACCCGGTCGGGCGTCCGCGTCCTGCTCGATCAGGCCGCCGGAATCGTCATCGACCTGCTCGTGGCGCTGTCGGTGATCGCGCTCGTCACCGCCGGGGTGATGCTCGCCGCATCGGCGCGGGCCGAGGTCCAGCGCCGCCTCGGCGCGATCGGCGTTCAGCGCGCGGTCGGGGCGCCGACCGGGCATGTCACGCTCGTCCATGCGACCGAGGCGCTGCTCGTCGCCGCGCCGGCGGCGGCGATCGGGTGCGCCGCTGGGGCGCTCGCCACCTACGGCCCGTCCGGCCGGCTGCTCACGCTGCTCAACGAGCCCGCCCCGGGCAGCGGGCTCGTGCTCCCGCTGGCGGGCTGCTTCGTGCTGGCCACGGCGCTGCCGGTGGCCGGCGCGGCGTGGCCGGCGTGGCGCGCCGCGCACCGTCCGATCGTCGGTCTGCTGCGCGGCGGCGACATCGCCCGGCGCTCGGCGCGCCGCCGGCGACCCGGCCCCGCCCGTCCCGGTCGTCGGACCCCGCGCCTGCAGGGCCTCGGCGTGCTCGGCGGGCGGCTCGTCGCGGCGCGGCGAGCGCGGCTCGTCGCCACCGTCGCCACCCTCGGCCTGTCGACGGCGTTCGTGCTGCTCATCCTGTCGCTCGCCTCGGCGCTGTCCGCTCTGGAGACCGATCCGAGCGCGCTCGGCAAGCGCTACGCGCTCACCGCGATCCTCCCGCCCTCGGCCGCCCCCCGCGTGCGCCGCATCGCCGGCGTGGCCGCCGCCGCGGCCCGCTACGACACGCGCGCCGCGGACTCGTACTCGCTCGGCGAGACGATCGACGTCGTCGGCTACGCCGGCGACCACACTCGCTTCGAGGATCCGCCGCTCGTGGCCGGCCACCGGCTGCGCGGGACCGGGGAGGCCGAGGTCGGCGAGGGGCTGGCCGAGGCGCTCGGCCTCGCGCCCGGCGCGACGGTCGCCCTCGCGCTGCCCAACGGCGCGGAGCTTCGTCTCCGCGTCGCCGGGGTCGTCAGCTCGCTCGACCTCGACGGCCGCGTCGCCTACGTTCCGGCGGCGGCGCTCCTGCGCGCCGATCCGAACGTGCCGTCGGTGATCGCCGTCGATCTGACCCCGACCGCCGACGAGAGCCATGTCATCGCCGCCCTGACGGCGCTCGGGGCCCAGCCCGAGACGACCGGTGGCGCGACGGCGCGCGGCGCCCCGCTCGTCGCCGTCCTGCGGGCGATCCTCCGCGCGGTGGCGGTCGTCGACGGTCTCGTCTGTCTGTACGCGCTGATCCAGGCCTGCGCGCTGACCGTCCAGGAGCGCCGTCGCACGGTCGCGGTCCTGCGGGCCTGCGGCGGCGGTCCGTGGGCCGTGCGGCGCGTGCTGCTCGGCGCCGCGCTCGCGCTCGTCGTCCCCGCCGCGGTGGTCGGCGTCGCGCTGGAGGCGCTCCTGCTCGGCCCATGGCTCGGCCGGCTCGCCGCCAACTACGCGACGCTGCCGCTGCACACGACCGCGGCGCAGGTGCTGGTCATCGCCGCCGGTCTGCTGCTCGCCGCCGGCGCGGCGGCGCTGTGGGTCGCCCGGCAGGCCGGGCGTGATTCGGTCATCGCGGGGCTGGCGGCGTGAGCGCCCGCCGTCTGAGCCGGCGTCAGGCGCTGGCCGCGGCGGGCGCCGGCACGGCGGCGATGGCGCTCGCCGGTTGCGGTGCGGGCGCCGGCGCGGCGCCGTCGGCCACCGGCTCCACCCTGCGCTCCACATGGGTCGACCCGGTCGGGGACGGGCAGCTGCGGGTCGGGCCGGGTGAGCCGCTCGTCAGCCGTGACGAGCTCGGCCCGCGCTCGGCGCGCGGCGCGACCCTGACCACGATCGCCCACCTCGCCGACGCCCACGTGCTCGACGCGTCCTCGCCGGCGCGGGTCAGCTTCCTCAACCGGCTCGGGCCCCCGTTTCAGTCGACCTTCCGGCCCCACGAGACGCTGACCGCCCAGGTCCTCGCCGGCGCCACCGGCGCGATCCGCGCCCTGCGTCCCGGCGTCGTCATCCAGGGCGGCGATCTGATCGACAACGATCAGGGCAACGAGCTCACCCACGCGCTCGGCGCTCTGATCGGCGGCCGCGTCGCCCCCGGCAGCGGCCGCGACGGCTACTACGGCGTCCAGCTCGCCGCCGATACAGACCCCTTCTACTATCGCCCCGACCTCGACGCACCACTCCATCCCGGCCTGCTGGGATCAGCGGTCCGCCCGTTCACCTCCGCCGGCGTGCGCGCGCCGGTCTATCCGGTGCTCGGCGACCACGATGCGCTCGTCGCCGGCGAGATCGTCCCGACCGCGCTGACCCGCTCGCTGGCCCTCGGCGATCGGGCTCTGTGGAACCTCCCGCCGGGGCTGACGCTCCCGCCCGGCGCCCGCGCGAGCGCAGTCGCCTCGCCCGACGGGCCGCCGGACGCGGGACTCGTCAAAAGCTTCCTGGAGCAGGCGCTCGCCGGGCCGACCGTCCGGGTCCCGCCGGACCCGGCCCGCGTCGAGCTGACCTTCGACGAGGTCGTCGCGCGGCTGCACGCCACCGCCGCCGCGCCGACCGCGATCCGCGCCGATTCGCTCGGCGCCCCGCGCCTGGACTACACGCTCGATGCCGGCCCGCGCGTGCGCGTGATCGTGCTGGACATCGTCCGCCGGGCCGGCGGGTCAGGCGGTCTCATCGACCCGTCGCAGCCGGCCTGGCTGGAGGCTGCCCTGGCGGCGGCCGGCGATCGCTGGGTGATCGCCGTGTCGCATCAACCGCTGGTCAGCTCGGCCGGGGGCGAGGATCTGCTGGCGGTGCTCGACGCCCATCCCCGCGTGATCGCCGCCCTGTCCGGCCACACCCACGCCAATCGCATCACCCCCCGGCCGACCGCCGCCGGCGGCTACTGGCTGATCAGCACCGCCTCGCTGATCGACTATCCCCAGCAGGCCCGCGCTGTGCAGGTCGTCGCCACCGCCGATGGCGGCGCCGCCCTGTACACCTGGATGCTCGATCACGTCGCCGGCGGCCGCACCGGCCGACTCGGCGTCATCAGCCGGGAGCTCGCCTATCTCGACGCCCAGGGCGGGCGACCCGCCGGCTTCGCCGGCGCCAGATCGGACCGCAACGCCGTCCTGCACCGCCGCCCGGTGCCGGCGTGACGATGTCGCCGAGTCGACATAATCGCAAGCGAGTGCCACCGACCGCAGACCGCCTCGATCCTTCGTCGGCTGCGCCCGATCTGATCGAGGCGGTGATCGGCTATCGCCTGTGGCGGCTGGGCGACGACGGTGTGCGGTCGGTCCACGAGCGCGGACCGTGGCCGGGTCCCGAGCTGCGGGCCAGCTGCCCGCTCGGCCGCCACGACCCTCCCGAGCAGGCCTGCTCGTGCGGGGTCTATGCCTATTACGACCAGCCGCCGTGGCTGGCCTGGGCGTTGACGCCCGGTCTGATCAGCGGCGCGGTCATCGTCTGGGGCCGGATCGAGGTGCACGCCACCGGCATGCGCGCCGCCCGCGCCCGGATCGTCGGCTTGGAGCTGCCGCCGCCCGGCGGCAAGCGCCGCCGGCTGGCCGAGCTCGCGCGGGGCTTCGAGCTGCCGGTCGTCCCCCGCCGGACGCTGACCGACGTCGCGCTCGCCCACGGCCGTCCGCTGCAGCCGGAGCTGCGCCCCGCACGCGCGCCGGGCGCGACCGCGACCGCGCCGCCGTTCACCGCGCTGCCGCGGACCGGCCGGTGGGCGCTGCGCGCCGGCCGGCGCTGGTCACGCGCGAGCATGAGCAGCTGATCGCGTCTCAGGCGCTCCGCGGCGCTCCCGGCCATGGCCGCTAACCCTGGGCGGGACCGAAGCGCAGCCGCGCGGCGGTCTGCCCCCCGTCCACGGTGAAGGTGGCGGTCGCACGGTTGAGCGCGAATATGAGCACGGCGCCGTCGTCGGTGTGCACCTCCAGTCGCCGGCCCTCATCCTCCACCTGACTGACGATGCCGGTCACCGACGAGCCGAGGAAGTCGACTCGCACCGAGGCACCGACGTGGGGCATCGCGCGCAGCGCCACGCCTCCGAGTGATAGCAGGGGACGGCGCGGGGTGGGTGGGGTCGGCGGGGACCGAGTCACGGCCACCGAACAGGGAACCGGTGGCCGTGTGACCCGGCGCTCCCTCGCCGGAGAGCGGGGCGCGTCTCGCTACAGGCCGAGCTCCTCGGACGCCATCCGCGTGCCGGCCAGGCGATTGGCGATCTTCTGCATGGCGACGTCGCGCGCGTAGTCCGGCGAGCCGTGCTTGGGCTTGACGTCACGGCTGAACGGCGAGAAGCCGCAGTCGTCGGTGGCGCCGAGCCGCTCGACGGGGATGTGCCGGGCGGCCGCCAGCAACTCGTCACGCACGTGCTCCGGGCTCTCGATCTCCGGGGTCAGCGGATTGATCACCCCCATGAAGCACACCTGGGCGACGCCGTTGGCGTCGGCCCGGCTGTGGGTCCCGCACAGCTCGTAGACCGCCTCGCGGTCGTCCTCGGACGCGCACTGGATGAGGAAATAGCCCGCGTTCATCTCGAACATGTGCTCCAGCAGCAGGTCGTACGGGACCTCCTTGGAGTGCACCGAATCACAGTCGCCGCCCGGGCAGGTGTGGACACCGATGTTCCGGCGCTCGTGGGCGGTGAAGCGATCGAACAGGCGATTGTTGAGGTCGATGAACTCCTGCAGCATGTTCTTGCCGGTCCACGGATTGCGCGAATCGTTCTTGTTGGCCAGCCGACCCTCGGTGAAGTCGACCGAGACCCGGACCGCTCCGGCGTGGAAGCACTGCCGGATGTCCTTCTCGGCCTCGTCGACGCAGTCGGAGAGGAACTGATCACGCGTATAGCCCGGGATCTCGCCCTCGAGCGGATAGAGCAGCATCATCATCGACGGCGAGATGACGGCCTGCTTGACGGGGCGGGTGGCGATCGCCGCGTTCTTGGCGACGTATTCCGACGCGTAGGTCTTGTAGCGGAACGGGCCCTTCGTGATCCGCGGCAGCTGACGATGGTGACCATCGTCGAAGATCGCGAAGAACTGTCCGTCGCCGGCCAGTCCGTCGGCGAGGCCGGTTCCGGCCAGCGTGTCGGTCAGGTTGTAGGTCGCGAAGCTCGACTCGCGCTGCTCGCCGTCGGTGACGATCGGCTCGCCGGTCGCCTCGAGGCGATGGATCGAGTCAGCGGCGGCCTCGTCCTGGGCAGCCTGCAGCTGCTCGAACGAGATCTTGCCCTCGTCGTAGTCCGCGTACGCCTCTTGGAGCTTCATCGGGCGCGGGAGCGACCCGACGAGCTCGGTGGGGATGGGCATCTCTCTCCTCGTGGGATGGTGTGGATCGGCGTCTCAGCACCGGACGCGCGGGTCCCGACGAGCGGCAGAGTCAGACTGGCCGATTCCCTCTTTGGCCAACATACTCGGGGCATGACGCCCGGTCAAGCGGCTGCCGAGGGCACCCGACGGCCCGCCTGCCGCTAACCTGCGCGACCGCCCGCAACGCGCAGATCAGAAAGCGAGACCTGACGATGGCCGCTCCATCCAGGCAGTTCCTCTTCACCTCAGAATCGGTCACCGAAGGCCACCCCGACAAGATCGCCGACCAGATCTCCGACGGCGTTCTGGACGCCGTCCTCGCGCAGGACCCGTATGGACGGGTCGCGTGCGAGACGCTCGTCAACACCGGCCTCGTCGTGGTCTCCGGCGAGATCTCGACGACCGCGACGTTCGACGTCCAGGAGGTCGCCCGGGAGGTGATCCGCCGGATCGGCTACGTCGACGCCGAGCTCGGCTTCAGCGCCGACTCGTGTGCCGTGCTCAACGCGATCGACAAGCAGTCGCCCGACATCGCCCAGGGCGTCGACACCGCCTACGAGCACCGCTCCGATCCGGCCGGCGGCGACGAGTTCGATTCCGCCGGGGCCGGCGATCAGGGGATGATGTTCGGCTATGCGTCCAACGAGACGCCGGAGCTGATGCCGCTGCCGATCGCGCTCGCCCATCGCCTCGCCAAGCGCCTGTCGGAGGTCCGCAAGGACGGGTCGCTGGACTATCTGCGCCCCGACGGCAAGACCCAGGTGACGGTGCGCTATGTCGACGGCCGCCCGACCGCGGTCGAGAAGCTGCTCATCTCCAGCCAGCACGCCGAGGGCGCCGAGTCCCGCATCCGTGAGGACCTGTGGGAGCACGTCGTCGCGCCGGTGCTGCCGTCCGACCTCTATGAGGAGAGCGAGCTGCGCGCCGGCTTCCTCGTCAACCCGACCGGCCGGTTCGTGATCGGCGGCCCGGTCGGCGACTGCGGGCTGACCGGGCGCAAGATCATCGTCGACACCTACGGCGGCATGGCCCGCCACGGCGGCGGCGCGTTCAGCGGCAAGGACCCGTCCAAGGTTGATCGCTCGGCCGCCTACGCCGCCCGCTGGGTGGCCAAGAACATCGTCGCCGCCGGGCTCGCCGACCGCGCCGAGGTCCAGGTCGCCTATGCCATCGGCGTCGCCCGTCCGGTGTCGGTCATGATCGAGACGTTCGGCACCGAGGCCGCCGGCCTGTCGCCGGAGCGCATCGAAGAGCTCGTCAACGCCCACTTCGATCTGCGCCCCGCATCCTTCCGTGAGCGGCTCGGGCTCCATCGCCCGATCTATCAGCCGACCGCCGCCTATGGCCACTTCGGCCGCGACGACGAGGACTTCATGTGGGAGCGGACCGACCTGGCCGCCGAACTGCGGTCGGCCGCCGGGCTCGGCGAGCTCGTCGGCAGCGGGGTGCCGGCATGAGCATCACGGTCGTCGGATCGATCGCCTTCGATGCGGTGCAGACCCCCTTCGGCGAGCGCGAGCGGATGCTCGGCGGCGCGGCGACGCACTTCGCGCTCGCCGCGTCGGTGCTCGACGAGGTGCGGATCGTCGGCCCGGTCGGCGATGACTTCGGCGACGCCGAGATGGACGTCCTGCGGACCCGTGGCACGAGCGTCGACGACGTCGAGCGGGTGGCCGGGGGCAAGACGTTCTTCTGGAAGGGGCGCTACGGCTGGGACCTCAACACCCGGGACACGCTCGACACCCAGCTCAACGTCTTCGAGCACTTCGAGCCCAAGCTGTCGGCGGCCTCCCGGGAGTCAGACGTCCTGTTCCTGGCCAACATCCAGCCCGGCCTCCAGCTCCAGGTCCGCGAGCAGTGTTCTGAGGCGAAGTTCGTCGCCCTGGACTCGATGAACCTGTGGATCGACATCGCGCGGGATCAGCTGATGGAGATCATCGGCAGGGTCGACTGCCTCGTGCTCAACGACGAGGAGTTGCGCCAGCTGACCGGGAAGCCGAACCTCTTCTCGGCCGCCCACGAGGTAATCGGGTGGGGTCCGGATCTGGTCGTCGCCAAGCAGGGCGAGTACGGGTCGGCGCTGATCACCAAGGACGACTTCTTCGCGCTGCCCGCCTATCCGCTGCACGAGGTCGTCGATCCGACCGGCGCCGGCGACACGTTCGCCGGCGGCTTCGTCGGCTTCATCGCCAGCCAGATCAGGCATCCACTGACCAGCGAGGTGCTGCGCAACGCAATGGCCTACGGCACCGCGCTGGCCTCGTTCAACGTCGAACGGTTCGGGACCGAGGCGCTCCAGGAGCTCGACGTGGCGCAGGTCCGCGCGCGCGTCGGCGACCTGTGGCGCTTCGCCCGCTTCGAGCCGATCGACGTCGTCCTCAAGCGCTGAGCGCCACCGCGGTCCAGATCCGGCCGGTCACGGCCGGCGATGCGCTCGCGCTGCGGGAGCTGCGCCTGCGGGCGCTGAGCGACGCACCCCACGCCTTCGCCTCCTCGGTCGCCGAGGAGGCGGCCTTTCCCGCCGAGCGCTGGTCGGCGCTCGCCGGCCAGCCCGCGGCGGAGGGGGTCGTCTGCGTCGCCATCGCGGGGACACGCTGGCTGGGGATGGCCGCCGGGCGCTGGTTTGACCAGCCGGCCGGGATCGCCCATCTCTGGGGCATGTGGGTCGATCCGGCCGCCCGCCGCGGCGGGCTCGGCGAGCGGCTCGTGGCGGCCGTCGGCGACTGGGCGGCCGGTTACGACGCCCGGCTGCTGCGCCTCGGGGTGATGGCGGACCTCGCCGGGCTCGTGCGCTTCTACGAGCGGCTCGGGTTCGAGCGCACCGGCGAGACCAGGACGCTCACCGGTGATCCCGGCCGGATCGCGCTCTTCCTCGCGCGCTCGCTGTAGTTCTATTGCCGATCCGGGGGATGCAGCAGCGCGCCGACGATCCCGGTGGCGAACAGGACGACGATCATGATCGCCAGCAGATCGAGCCAGGTCAGCCCGTAGTTCGAGATGTCCATCACGGTCAGCACGGCGATCAGCGCGGTGAAGAGCAGCGCGACGACGAGCAGCAGGAGCCTCATCGATACGCCGCCGCGGTCGGGGGCACCGGCTTGCGCCGCCGGGCGACCGGGATGACCGTGACCGCGCCGAGGACCGCGCCGCCGGCGTAGGAGAGATAGGCGGCGGCGCCGGTCCCCCCGACCGGATCGATCAGCCCGGTGGCCGCGAACACCGCCTGCACCGCCACCCACAGCGCGACCATCACCATCACCGGCGTCTCGACGACGGTGAAGAACATCGGGATGAGCGACAGGGTCAGCACGCGTCCCCGCGGATAGATGACGGCATAGCCGGCCAGAACGGCGGCGACCCCGCCGGCGCCACCGACCGTGGGGTCGGCGGCGTGCGGGGCGATCGCGACCGTGACGCCGAGCGCGACGATGCCGCCGGCGAGGAAGAAGAGCAGGAACGCCACCTGTCCCATCGCATCCTCCAGCGAGTTGCCGAAGATCCAGAGGAACAGCAGGTTGACGACGAGCTGGACGATCGAGGCGTGCAGGAACAGCGCGCTCAGCGCCGTGCCGAGGCGGCGGCCATGGATCAGCGCGTCGGGGATCGCCCCGTAGGTGACGAGCTCGTGGCGGTCCGGTCCGCCGATCAGCGATCCGCCGTGCACCGCGGTGACGATGTAGACGACGACCGCGCCGAGCATCAGCCCCACCGTCACCAGCGGGAAGCGGTCGTTGGGGATGTTGTCCTTGACCGGGATCACGATGCCCGCCCCCGCGGGCGCCGCAGGCTATCGCTCTAGGCCAGCCCGACCGGAGCCGCGACCGCGGTGATCCGCCACGGCTGGCTCTGGTCGTCGGTGAGGCTGAGCGTCCAGCGCTCGGTGAAGCTCGACTTGCGCGTCCGGCTGCCGGCCATGACCGCGGTCGTGTCGCGGTTCTCGATGTAGCGCCGGCCGGACAGGTCGACCTCGATCGTCATCGTCGCCGGCTCCGCATTGGCGTCGAGCTCGACGATCCGGATCCGGTTCACGACCGGGCCGCGGACGACCATCCGCACGGCGCCGCTCGTGTCCCCGGCGTACAGCAGCTCTCGCTTGGCGGCCGGGGTGGCGATCCCGTCGAGCAGCGAGTCCCGGCCGTCGATCGCCAGCGCCCAGGCGTCGACCGCGCGGCGGGCGGCGACCTCGAGCACGTCGGGGGCGAAGCGGCCGTCGGCGAGGCTGAGATCGAGCGCGGCGCCGTGCGCATCGCCCTCGTACTGGACCGACGCGACCTCGGAGACCTTCGTCCCCTCCGGCAGCTGGTCGGCGACCGCGCCCTCGACGAGCGCCTCGTCCCGCATGCCCTGATGATCGGACCAGGCGGTGGCGACGATGTCCTCGTCGAGCGCGTGCTTGCCCTCCCGGTCCTGCTCGATCGAGGCCAGCACCCAGTGCTCGCCACGACGCTGCAGGGTCCAGAACTCGCGCAGCCTGACGACCTCGCCGACCCGGCCGCTGCGCTTCAGGTGCCGGCCGTACCCGTCGACGACGTAGTCCTTGAGCCGCGCGTCGATCTTGACCGTGACGCGGTCGGTCTCCCGATCGCCGGTGTGATGCAGGCCGACGTACTCGACGTCCGGCTCGCCGATCGGCTCGACGTGATTGCGCCAGCCGCGGCGCTGGAAATCGTCGAGCCGCCGCTCCCACTCCGCCAGCAGATCGGCGGCGACGAGCCCGCGCAGATGGATGCGATCGTCGGCGTCCCACGCCGTCTGGATGTCCATGAACAGCTGGGTGGCGGTGGCGCGCACGGTATCGGGCGCGAACTCGGGATCGTCCTCGGCGGCCTCGGCGGCGGCCAGCTCGACGCTGCGCTCGCGCTTGGACGGCTTGCTCCGGCGCGGACCGGAGTGCGAATGGCGCTCGGCGGCGCGCCGGGCCATCCACTCCTGGAGCATCGGGATCCCGCGCGTGACGAACAGATAGATCAGCGCGCAGGCGAGCAGGAAGAGCGCACCGAGTCCGTGGCCGAGCAGGGCGATCCGGAACAGGAGCTGGAAGACGACGTAGAGCGCGAAGCCGCTGCCGCCCCCGCCTCCGCCCCCACCGGAGCTGAAGCCGGCCGAGCCGCCGCCGGCGGCGGCGAGCGCCGCGGGCGCGGCGAAGAGAGCGATCGCGACGGCGGCCAGCGCGATCAGGACGGCGCGGCGCCTGGGGGTCATGCGATCTCCTTCAGTGGGCCGGAGCCGGGTTCGCTCTGGGCGATGTGCTGGTCGGCGTGATAGCTGGAGCGCACGAGCGGTCCCGCCGCCACGTGCTCGAAGCCGAGCTCGTAGGCGGCCCGCTCCAGCGCCGCGAACTCGTCGGGATGCCAGTAGCGGACGATCGGCAGGTGGCGCTCGGTCGGGCGCAGATACTGGCCGACGGTCAGCACCTGGACGTGGTTCTCACGCAGCCGCCCGAGGGCGTCGACCATCTCGTCGAAGCTCTCCCCGAGCCCGACCATCAGCCCGGATTTGGTGATGACCTCGTCGCCGCCGTACTCCTTGGCGTTGCGCAGCACCCGATTGGAGCGCTCCCAGGTCGAGCCCCGGCGCGCGACCGGGTACAGCCGCGGGACGACCTCGACGTTGTGGTTGAAGACGTCAGGTCGCTCGGCGATCACCTTGGCCAGCGGCATCTCCGAGCCGCGGAAGTCCGGCGTCAGCACCTCCACCTTCGTCGCCGGCGACTGGCGGCGGATCTGGCGGATGACGCCGACGAAGGCGCCGGCGCCGTAGTCCGGAAGGTCGTCGCGGTCGACGCTCGTGATGACCGCGTGGCGCAGGCCCATCTTGGCCACGCTCCGGGCCACCCGGGCCGGCTCCAGCGGGTCGTTCCACGTCGGCTTGCCGGTCTTGACGTTGCAGAAGCCGCAGCGCCGGGTGCAGGTGTCGCCGAGGATCATGAAGGTGGCCGTGCCGCGCTGCCAGCACTCGCCGATGTTCGGGCAGGCCGCCTCCTGGCAGACGGTGTGCAGGTTCTCCTCGCTGATCAGCGACTGCAGCTCCCGATAGCGGGGGCCACCGGGGGCCGGTACCTTGAACCACGGCGGCTTGCGATGGCGGTGAGGCTGGGTCTCTGATCCGAGCACCGTCAGGACGTCGGCGATGCCTCCGGGATTGGCGCGTGAGCGAGTCGGCACGCAATTGATTCTACGTTGGCGCATTCCGTGACCCACCGGGCACACCTTTATCGGCACGATCCGGGGGTATGGAGAGACCTGGGCATCTAACGCGCGCAGAGCGCAGGTTAGATGCCCAGCTATCGATTCTGGCCTCCCGTCAGCACGGCGTCGTGACCCTGGCACAGCTCACCGCCTGCGGCCTGAGCGCGTCCGCGGCTCAGCGCCGCGCCGCCACTGGGCGGCTGCACCGGGTCCATCGCGGGGTGTACGCGCTGGCGCCGGCGCCGCTGCTGACCGGACGAGGACGCTGGCTGGCCGCGGTGCTCGCCTGCGGCCCGACCGCCGCCCTGGCGTCACGGTCGGCGGCGGCGCTGCACGAGCTGCGGGGCACCGATCGCGCCGGGATCGACGTGATCGTGCCCGGCCGCACCACGCGCCGACACCCGGGGATCGACGTCCATCGATCGACCCTCCTGGTGCCGGCGGTCGACACCACCGTCCTCGAGGGGATCCCGTGCACGACGATCGCCCGGACGCTGCTCGATCTCGCCGCCGTCGTCGCCGTCCCGGCGGTGGAGCGCGCGCTGGCGCAGGCCGAGATGCTCCAGCGCCTGGACGGTCGCGCGTTGACTGACCAGCTGGAGCGCAACCGCCATCACCCGGGCGCCGCCGGCCTGCGCACCGCCCTGGCCCTGTATGAGCCGGGCGTGGCGCCGACGGAGTCTCCGCTGGAGGACCTCCTGGTCAGCGTGTGCCGGGCAGCGGGCGTCGCTTCCCCGGACCGGCAGGTGCACATCGATCCCGGCGACGGCGACGCGATCCCCCGCGTGGACTTCGCCTGGCGCGCGCAGCGGTTGGTGCTGGAGACCGACGGTGCCGGCTCGCACCGCACCCGCCGGTCCTTCGAGGATGACCGCCGGCGCGATCAGCGGCTGACGCTCGCGGGCTGGCGGGTCGTGCGGGTCACCCACCGCCAGCTCAGGACCGAGCCCCAGCGGATCGCGGCGCTGCTGGAGGGTCTGCTCAGGCTCAGGCCGGCGTGAGCACGCCCGCCGCGCCGACCGCCCCAACGGCGCCGACCGCCCCAACGTCGCCGACGGCCCCGGCCGCCCCGACGGCCCCGGCCGCCCCGACCGCCGCCGCGAGCCGCGGTGCCGAGACGAGCCGCTGCCGGCGCCCGAGCGCGCACGCCACCTGATAGGCGACCCGCCGCCGCACGCACGGCATCACGCTCGGCGCGCGCCCCGTCTCGGCCACGACCGAGGTCATCGAGACGCCGTCCAGCCCGCACGGGACGATCCACGAGAACGGCTCCAGGTCGTTCTCGACGTTGACGGCGAAGCCGTGCGTCGTCACGCCCCGGGAGAGGTGCACGCCGATCGATGCGATCTTGCGCTCGCCGGCCCACACACCGGTGTAGTCCGGGCCGTCGTCGGGCCGGGCTCGCACGCCGCCGACGCCCTCCAGGGCCAGCGCCGCCACCAGCCCCCGCTCCAGCGTGCGCACGTACTCGAGCACGTCGTCGGTGTGGACGATCGGATAGCCGACGAGCTGTCCGGGGCCGTGATAGGTGACCTTCCCGCCGCGGTCGACGTCGACGATCTCGATGCCCCGCGCGCGGTAGAACGCCTCGCCCATCGTCAGCTCCCCGGGGGCCGAGCGCCGCCCGCGCGTGTAGACGGGCGGGTGCTCGAGCAGCAGCATCACGTCGGGCAGGTCGCCGGCCTGCCGGGCGGCTCGCACCCGTCGCTGCCACGCCAGCGCCTCGCGATAGTTCACGACACCGAGATGGCAGACCCACAGCTCGTCCATGCCCATCAGCGTACGCCCTCCAATCCGCGCCTCACCGAGGCCAGGAACTGGGCCGACAGCGCGCCGTCGAGCGCGCGGTGGTCCCAGCTCAGGCCGAGGATCGTCATCGGCCGGATGGCGATCGAGTCATTGCCGTCGTCATCGGTCAGGACGACCGGGCGCTTGACGATCGCCTCCAGGTCGAGGATCCCGACCTGCGGCTGGTTGATGATCGGGGTCGCCATGATCGACCCGTACTGACCGGGGTTGGTGATCGTGAACGTCGCCCCGCGCACCTCGTCGGCGGTCAGCTCCCGGGACCGCGCCCGGCGGGCGAGATCACGGATCCGCGCCGCCAGGCCCTCCACCGACAGCTCGTGGGCTCGATGGATGACCGGGACGATCAGGCCGTCCTCCCCGAGCGAGACGGCGATCCCGAGGTTGACGTCGGCCACGCGGGTGTAGCGCTCACCCTCCAGCCAGGCGTTGAGCGCCGGATGCTCACGCAGAGCCTCGACCGTCGCCCGCGCCACGAAGGCCAGCGCGGTGACCCCCGCCCGCTTGCGCGCCAGCTCCACGCGGCTCATGTCGACCTCCATCCACGTCGTGCACGTCGCCGCGGTGTCGAGCGAGCGCTTCATGTGCTCGCCGATCTGCCGGCGCATGCGTGACAGGCCGGGGCCGTCGAGGGCGGATGCGGCCGGCGCCGCCGGAACAGAGGCCGCCGGGGCCAGGGCGGCGGCGGCCGTCGGGACGGCCTGGGCGAGGGCCGCCGAGGCCGGCTCGGGATCGGGCCGGTACGGGCTCTCGATGTGCAGCGGGGGCTCCGTGGCCGACGGCGACGAATCGCCCCCGGGGCCGGAGCCGTTGATCACGGCCAGCACATCGGGCTTGCGCACGCGGCCCCCGCGCCCGGTCCCGGTCACCGTCGACAGATCGATGCCGTGCTCGGCGGCGATCCGCGAGACGACCGGGGAATACCGGCGCGCCCCGGTGCCCGGACCCCGGGAAGCCGGGGAGACCGCCGCGGAGGTGGGCGGGGTGAAAGACGGGGAGACCGCCGCGGAGGTGGGCGGGGTGGGAGCCGGCGACCCCGCGGCCGGCGCGGCCGGGGGGGCCGGCGCGCCGCCTTCGCCGTCACTCGCCGCGATCCGCGCCAGCACGACGCCGACCTCGACGGTCTCCTCGAGCCCGACGAGGATCTCGGTGACGATCCCGGAGACCGGGGCCGGCACCTCGGTGTCGATCTTGTCGGTGGAGATCTCGCAGATCGTCTGCTCGGCCTCGATCGGGTCTCCGACCGCCACCCGCCAGGCGACGATCGTCCCCTCGGCGACCGACACCCCCATCTGGGGCATGGTCACGTCGACGAGGACGTCAGTAAGCGAGGAGCTCACGGCACGCCTCCCTGACGCGGTCGACGCCGGGCAGGACGGCCTGCTCGAGCGGCGGTGAGAACGGGATCGGCACGTCGGGTGTCGCCACCCGGACGACCGGGCCGTCGAGGTCCTCGAAGCCCTTCTCGGCGATCAGCGCCGCCACCTGGGCACCGGCCGCGCACGTCATGTTCGCCTCGTCGACGATCACCACCTTCGAGCACCGTGCCACCGAGTCGAGGATCGCCTCCTCGTCGAGCGGAACGAGCGAGCGCAGATCGAGCACCTCGATCGACGCGCCCTCGAGATCCTCGGTGGCCGCCAGCGCGACGTCGACCATCGCGCCGTAGGCCATCACCACGAGATCGTGCCCGCCCCGCGCCACGCGCGCCGTGAACGGGGTCTCGTAGACGCCGGCCGGCACCTCGCCCTTGACCCGGCGATAGAGATGCTTGTGCTCCATGAAGCACACCGGATTGGGATCGTGCACCGCGGCGTGCAGCAGCCCCTTGGCGTCGGCCGCCGTCGACGGCGCCACGACCTTGATCCCCGGTGAGTGCATGAACAGCGCCTCGGGGTTCTGGGAGTGAAACGGCCCGCCGGAGAAGCCGCCGCCCGACGGCAGCCGGACGACGAGCGGCACCGCCAGCCCCTGGCGATAGTGCATCTTGCCCGCGACGTTGACGAGCTGATCGAAGCCGCAGGAGATGAAGTCCGAGAACTGCATCTCGCACACCGGGCGCATCCCGACCACCGCCGCCCCGACCGCGCAGCCGATGATCCCGGACTCGGCGAGCGGCGTGTCCATCACCCGGTCGGTCCCGAACTCCTCGACGAACCCGTCGGTCACCTTGAAGGCGCCGCCGAACACTCCGATGTCCTCGCCCATCAGCAACACCCGCTCGTCGGCTCGCAGCTCGTCGCGCAGCGCCGAGGAGATCGCCTGGAGATAGGTCATGACCGCCATCAGGCCTCGCCTCCCGTCGCCCGAGCGGCGGCGAACCCGCTCCACGGCGCCAGACCGTCGCCGAGCGGCTCGGCCTCCCCGACGCAGAACACGCCGTCGGTCACCGCGTCGGCCGACGGCATCGGCCCGGCCAGCGCCTCCGACGCGGCCGCGTCGATCTCCGCCGACACCGCCGCCCGCACGGCGTCGACGTCGACCCCCAGCGCCCGCAGCCGCTTCTCCTGGCATTCCACCGGATCACGCAGCTTCCATTCCTCCACCTGATCACGCGGCACGTACTTCATGTCGTCGTGGGCGGCATGGCCGTGCATCCGCATCGTCACCGCCTCGATCAGCGTCGGCCCCTCGCCGGCCAGCGCTCGCTCGCGCGCCGATCGCGTGGCGTCGAACATCGCCTCGGCGTCGTTGCCGTCGACGGTCACGCCCGCACACCCGTACGCCGCCGCCCGCTGCACCGGGTCGACCGCGTACTGCTTGTCCACCGGCGTCGAGTACGCGTACTGATTGTTCTCCAGCACGAAGACCACCGGCAGGCGCTGGACCCCGGCCCAGTTCATCGCCTCGTGGAAGTCCCCGCGCGACGTCGAGCCGTCGCCGAACCAGGTCAGCGCGCAGCGCCGCTCACCACGCAGCTTGAAGGCCATCGCCATCCCGGTGGCGACGAGCATCATGTCGGGCAGCATCGACACCATCCCGACGCAGCCCAGCGTCCGGTCACCGAAGTGCACGTTTCCGTCACGCCCGCCCGTCACGCCGGCGGCGCGCCCCATGTACTGGGAGAGGATCCGCACCGGCGTCACCCCGCGGATGATGTGCGCGGCGAGATCGCGGTGCAGGATGCACAGGCGATCCTCGGGAGCCATCGCGAAGGCGGCTCCCGCCGACACCGCCTCCTGGCCGTAGCCGTCGTAGAAGGAGCCGGGGACCTTGCCCTGGCGATACAGGCTCATCGCCCGCTCCTCGATGCCGCGCATCAGGAGCATCGCTCGCAGCAGGGCGACCCGGTCGGAGAGGAGAAGATGCTCGGGCTCGCCGGCCTGCGGCGTCACCTCGGCAGCCGTGTCGGTCGCCATATTCAGTTGCTTCCCTTTCGCTGGTGAGCCGACACGGGATCTCCGCGCGGCGACGAGTTTCCAGAGCCGGTCCAGGATCGCTGTCACGGCCCCGCCATGGGGTGGCAAGAGATTACTCCCCAGCTGCACCGCTGACGTACCCTTCGGTCAATGGATGGCGCCTGGCTGCATCGCGCTCGGTGGCGATGGCGTGGCGCCCTGCTGTGGCCGACGTTCATCGTGGCGGTCGTCCTCGACGGGGTGATCGCGCGCGCCTGGCCGATGGCCGGGGACTCGGGCAGCTTCTACGGGGGCGTGCTGCTCGGCCTCATCTTCAGCCTGCTGGCGCTCGTCATCGGCTCCCGGCCGCTCGGCCGTCTCATCCGCCGCCGCCGCACCGAGATGCCGGCGACCGTCGCGCGCAACTACGCGGGCGCGATCGCGGTGGCGACGGTGACGATCGTCATGCTCGTCATCGGCCTCGCCCACCACCCCGCGATCGCCCGCGACCAGGCGACGCTGCGCGACGCCGTCGTCCGCGCCGAGGCGTTCATCGGCGACCACGCGCCGGCCGCGTTCCGTGTCGACGTCTCCGACGCCGACACGTTCGTCATCCAGGCCGGATCGCTGTATCGCACCTGCGTCCCGAGCAGCGACGGCGCGCGCACGTACTGCGTGATCGTCAACGAGCGCCGGTCGCTGGCCCGCAGCGTCGTGTTCGACGGCTATGAGCCCAACGACATCTTCGGCGAGGGCGTCAACTGATCGCCGGTCGATAGGCTCCGCGACCCGATGGCCTACGTAGCTCTCATCACCGGCGCCTCGGCCGGGATCGGCGAGGCGACCGCCCGCCGGCTGGCGCGCGAGCCCGACGTCTCGCTGATCCTCGTCGCCCGCCGCCGGGAACGCCTGGACGCGCTCGCGACGCAGCTCGGCGGGGCGACGGTCATCGCCGCCGACCTGACCGAGGCCGACGCGCCGGCGCGCGTGCGGGAGGTCGTGGCGCGCGAGCACGGAGCGTTGCACCTGCTCGTCAACAACGCCGGCGCGGCGTGGCGCGGACGCTTCGCCGACACCGGCTGGGAGAACGTCGAGCGCCATCTCCGCCTCGACTTCGAGGCGCCGGTCAAGCTGACCGAGGCGCTGCTGCCGCTCCTGCGCGCGACCGCCGCCCGCCACGATCCGGGCACGGCCGCGAGCGGGGCGGGTGGGGCGGGCGCGGCGCGCGGGGTGGCGATCGTCAACGTCGCCAGCACCGCGGCCCGCGTCGGGCGTCCCAGCTCCGGCGGATACTCGGCGGCGAAGTTCGCGCTCGCCGGCTGGAGCGACGCGCTGCACGGCGAGGAGAAGCCGTTCGGGGTGCACGTCGGGCTCGTCCTGCCCGGCTTCATCCGCACGGAGGGCTTTCCCGCCGCCGAGCTGACCGTCAGTCGCCGCACGCGCTGGATGGTCGCCGAGCCCGAGGCGGTCGCCGAGGCGATCGTGCAGGCCGGACCGGGCGGCCGGGCCGAGCGCTACGTGCCCCGCTGGTATGGCCTCGTCCCGGTCCTGCGCGTCCTCGCGCCGGCGCTCGTCCGGCGGGCGACGGCGGGCGGCGGCCTGGCCACCGCGACGGCGCATCACGATTGAGCTACGGCACCGTAGTTTGTAAGCTACGCGGCTGTAACTAATCGAGGAGACCGACAGCGATGACTCAGACCGCGCGCCGGGTGGCGGTGCTCGGCGGCAGCCGGATCCCGTTCGCCCGCCAGAACGGTCCCTACGCCCGGGCGTCCAACCAGGACATGCTGACCGCGGCGATCGACGCCGTGGCCACGCGCTTCGGCCTGGAGGGCGAGGTGCTCGGCGAGGTTGCCGCCGGCGCCGTGCTCAAGCACAGCCGGGACTTCAACCTGACGCGGGAGTGCGTCCTGGGCTCCCGGCTCGCCCCCGAGACGCCCGCCTACGACATCCAGCAGGCGTGCGGGACTGGGCTGGAGGCGACGATCCTCGTCGCCAACAAGATCGCGCTCGGACAGATCGACTGTGGGATCGCCGGCGGCGTCGATACGACCTCTGACGCGCCGCTCGCCCTCCACGAGGGGCTGCGCGGGGTGCTGCTCGACCTCAACCGCACGCCATCGACAGCCGGTCGCGTGGCGACGCTGGCCCGCCTGCGCCCCCAGCATGTGGTGCCGGAGATCCCGCGCAACGCCGAGCCGCGGACCGGGCTCTCGATGGGCGAGCACGCGGCGCTGTCCGCGAGCGAATGGGGAATCGGTCGCGCCGAGCAGGACGAGCTCGCCGCCGCCAGCCATCACAAGCTCGCCGACGCGTACGACAGCGGATGGATGGACGACCTGGTCGTGACGTTTCTCGGGCAGGAGCGCGATCAGAACCTGCGCCCGGATGCGAGCGTCGAGAAGCTCGCGGCGCTCAAGCCGGTGTTCGGCGGACCGGACGGCACGATGACCGCCGGCAACTCGACCCCGCTCTCGGACGGCTCGTCGGCGGTGCTGCTGGCCAGTGAGGAGTGGGCGGCGGCACACGACATCCCGGTCCAGGCCTACTTCGCCGACGCCCAGACGGCGGCCGTCGACTACGTCCACCGTCGCGAGGGCCTGCTGATGGCGCCGGCCTACGCGATGCCGCGGATGCTCGCCCGCCACGGCGCCGCGCTCTCGGACTTCGACTACTACGAGATCCACGAGGCGTTCGCCTCGCAGGTGCTGGCGACGCTGAAGGCGTGGGAGGATCCGGCGTTCTGCTCGCAACGGCTCGGCCTCGACGCCCCGCTCGGCGCGATCGACCGCGATCGGCTCAACGTCCACGGTGGCTCGCTCGGCGCCGGGCATCCCTTCGGAGCCACCGGCGGGCGGATCGTCGCCACGCTCGCCAAGACGCTGAGCGAGACCGATCCCGCCCACCCCGCCCGCGGCCTGATCTCGGTCTGCGCGGCCGGCGGCCTCGGCGTCACCGCGATCATGGAGGCCCCCCATGCCTGACCGCTATCAGCAGATCGTCAACACGCCGGTCGGCGGCCTCGTCGCCGGCCGGATCGGCCTGCCCCGCCCGGCGGTGCTCGAGCGCTTCGCCCCGGGGGCCCCGGTCATCTCCGGCCCCGTCCTCGTCGGTGCCACCGGCGGGAGGCTCGCCGACGCGATCGGCGCGGTGCTGGCCGCCGTCGGCGCCGAGGTCCACATCCCGCGGGCCGCGCCCCCCGAGCAGCGCTTCAAGGCGCTCGTCCTCGACGCGACCGGGATCGCCTCCAGCGACGAGCTCGTCCAGGCGTACGCGTTCCTGCATCCGGTCATCCGCCGAGTGATGGACAGCGGACGGGTGATCGTGCTCGCCACCGCTCCCGAGGACTGCGCCGCGCCCGCCGAGGCGATCGCCCAGCGCGCCCTGGAGGGGCTCGTCCGCGCGGTCGGCAAGGAGCTGCGGCGCGGAGCGACCGCCCAGCTCGTCACCGTCGCCCCAGGGGCCGAGGCCGAGCTCGAGTCGACGCTGCGCTTCCTGCTCTCGCCCCGCTCGGCGTTCGTCGACGGGCAGGTCATCCGGGTCGGCGCCGGCGTCGCCCCGGCCGGCGCGGTCGACTGGGACGCGCCGCTGGCCGGCAAGGTGGCGCTCGTCACCGGGGCGGCGCGCGGGATCGGAGCGGCGATCGCCGAGGTCCTGGCCCGCGACGGCGCCCACGTCGTCGGCCTGGACGTCGGGCCGATGGCCGGCGAGCTCGCCGCCGTGACCGGCCGTCTCGGCGGCTCGTTCCTGACCGCCGACATCACCGCGCCCGACGCTCCGGCGGTGATCGCCGATCATCTGCACGCCGAGCACGGCGGAGCCGACGTCGTCGTGCACAACGCGGGCATCACGCGGGACAAGACGCTGGGGCGGATGACCGAGGAGCAGTGGAGCCAGGTCATCGCCGTCAACCTGACCGCGCCCCAGCGCATCGACCGTGAGCTGTTCGAGCGCGGGCTCGTCCGCCGCAACGGGCGCATCGTCGCCGTCTCGTCGATCAGCGGGATCGCCGGCAACGCAGGGCAGACGAACTACGCCACGTCCAAGGCGGGCGTGATCGGTTTCGTGCAGGCTTGGGCCCCCCTGTGCGCCGAACGCGGAGTGACCCTCAACGCCGTCGCTCCGGGGTTCATCGAGACGCAGATGACGGCGGCCGTCCCGCTGGCCATCCGCGAGGCCGGCCGGCGGATGAACAGCCTCTCCCAGGGTGGGCTGCCGATCGACGTCGCGGAGACGATCGCCTGGCTGGCCTCCACCGGCTCGCCCGGCGTCAACGGCAACATCGTCCGCGTCTGCGGCCAGAGCCTGCTGGGGGCGTGATCATGGAGCGAGAGCTGACCCACGCGCCGTCGATGCTGACGCTGTTCGGCCGCGCGAGCGCGACGCTCATCCCCGGGGCCTCGGCGCTGCCGTTCATCGGCGGCGGCGGGGGCGACGTGCCCGCCCGCGTGCTGGCCCTCAACGATGTGGCGATCGACCGTCGTCGCCTGGCCGCGTATGAGCGGGTGTGCGGGTTCACGCTGCGTGACGAGCTGCCGGCGACCTATCCCCACATGCTCGCCTTCCCGCTGCACCTCGCGCTGATCACCGCCGGCGACTTTCCGCTGCCGGCGATCGGCCTCGTCCACATCGCCGATCGGATCGTCGTGCACCGTCCGGTCGACGCCGGCGAGCGGCTCTCGCTCCGGGTGTGGGCGACCGCGACCGAGCCGCATGCCCGCGGACGGCGGTTCGCGATCCACACCGAGGCGCGCGTCGGGGACGAGCTCGTCTGGGAGGAGTCCTCCACCAACCTGCATCGCGAGGGCCCGCCGCCCGGCGGCGATCGCAGCAGCGACCGCGGGCCGAGCGACGAGACGCCGCCGCTTGCGGCGACCGCGAGGTGGCGGCTGCCCGGCGATCTCGGCCGCCGCTACGGCGCGGTCTCCGGCGACCTCAATCCGATCCACGTCCATCCGCTGACCGCGCGCCTGTTCGGCTTCCCACGCGCGATCGTGCACGGCATGTGGACACTGGCCCGCTGCCTCGCCGCGCTCGGGCCGCGGGTCGCCGGGTCGCCGGCCCACGCCGTCGAGGTCGCGTTCAAGCGCCCGATCCTGCTCCCGGCGACCGTCGTCTTCGCCGAGGAGCGCGACGGCGACGCCGTCGTGTTCGCCGTGCGCGACGCCGCGCGGGACACCCCGCACCTCGAGGGACGGGTCACGCCACACGCGTGACCGGCCGCTGAGGCGCTGGTAGGATTGCGCGACCATCGAGCGCCAGATCACCACCCGGACGTCGTTCCCGCGCGACTGGTCGCTGACGGTCCGCATGGTGCTCGTCATGGTGCTGACGCCGCTCTTCACGCTGGCGGCGATCGCCGCGGTCGTGCTGCTCCTGCCGGGCCGGTATCTCGGAGTGGCCGCCATCCCGGTCATCATCTCCGTCTGCTTGACGTTCACGATCGCGCGCCGCAGGACGAGGCAGCCGCGTGGTCGCAGGCTGACCGAGAACGACGATCCCGAGCTCGTCGCCGTCGTCGACCGCCTGTGCGCGATGGCCGACATCGCCCGGCCGGAGCTGTGGCTCAGCACCCAGTCCCAGCCCAACAGCTGGGTCGTCCACGTCCCGCGCCGGACGCCGCGTCTGTACGTCACGACCGGGCTGCGCGCGCTGCTGACCATCGACGAGCTGACCGCGGTGCTCGGCCACGAGCTCGCCCATATCGCCAACCGGGATGCGGTCGTCATGACGATGGCGGGAGGGCCTGGGCGGCTGATGCTCAACGTGCGCGGCGGCGGAATCGACGGAGCGCTGTTCGCCGCGATCGGGGTCGTCTCCCAGGTTCTGACGACCATCCTCTCGCGCTATCGCGAGCTCGCCGCCGACGCGGGCTCGGCTGCGCTGACCGGGCGGCCGTCCGCGCTCGCGACCGCGCTCGTCAAGGTCTCAGGCTCGCTGGAGGCAATGCCGCCGACCACGGACCTGCGCGCGGCCGCCGCCCTGAACGCGTTCAATCTCGTCGCCGTTCCGCGCAAGCGCAGGCGCGCGCATCGGTATCGGCTGCTGGGGCACCTGCTCGAGACGCACCCGCCGCTGCAGGCTCGGCTCGACGCGCTGTCCGCGCTCGAGCGCGTCCAGCACTCACGATGACGATTTAGCCGCGGCCTGCTTGGCGGTCGACGACGACGACAGGCTGCCGATCAGGTCGTGGAACGGCTGCGCCCCGCCGGCGAGCGCGAACCCGGTCAGCAGACCGTCGCCCAGGAAGGCCAGCCGCGTATCCGGCAGTCCTGACTTGGCGAGGCTGTGAAGCAGGTAGAGGTGCAGGTATGAACACACCACGGCGGCCGCGCCGGCCATCGGCAGCATGATCGTCGGGCGTTGCTTGGTCGCGGTGACGTAGACCGAGTCGGCTCCGGGAGTCGTCGCCGGCGCGGCCGGGTTGTTGCGCGTCTTGGCGTTCTTCGCCGTCTGTTGCAGCGCGGCGGCGTCGGCGACGCCCACCTTGGCCGACAGGGCCTTGGACGGAACGCCGGCCAGCAGTGCCGGAACGTTGGCCGGCTTGGCGTCCGCCTTCCCCCACCATGGCGCCAGGGTGAACTCCGCGATTCGCTCCAGCGCGGCGGCCAGGAAGGTGAATCCGGCCAGGCTGGAGAAGCCGCTGGCGGCGAGGAAGACACTGCCACCGTGGCCCGCCACGCTGCCGGCCGGCCCGATGTCGATCACGATCGCGGCCACCACGACGAGGATCACCCCGGAGACCAGCCATCCGCCCCCGGCGCCGGCGAACGGCGCGGTCAGCGGCGCGACGAGCGCGTGCCACTTCGTGGTGAACGCGTTCCCCGCCTGCAGGCGCGCCCGTTCGTCCGGCGACAGTCCCGCCGCCTCGGCGACCGCGGCTGCGGCCTGCACCGGCACCTGGCCTTCCATCGTGGGTGCGAGCCTACTCCCTGTGTCAAGGGAATAATTGCCTTGACAGGCATATGCCGGATTTGGAATATTAGGGCTCACGATGACACAGCTCGCCGCGTTACAGGTTCTCGCCGAGCCGCGCCGACTCGCCATCCTGGAGTTGCTGCGTGACGGAGAGCGGCCCGTCGGCGAGCTCGTCGACCACCTCGCACTCAGCCAGCCGGCGGTGTCCAAGCATCTGCGCGTCCTGCGGGAGGCCGGGCTCGTCGAGGCGCGCGTCGATGCGCAACGCCGCCTGTATCGCATCCGGCCGGAGCCGCTCGCCGACCTCGATGCCTGGCTGGCGCCGTACCGGGCGCTGTGGACCGCTCGCCTCGATCGGCTCGAGGCTCACCTCGACACACGACGGGAGGACATGTGACGACCACCACTCTGCTGACCGCCGGCGGCCGCCCGGCCATCCGCCTGGAGCGGCACCTGCCGGACCCGCCGTCGATCGTCTGGCGTGCGCTGACGCGCCGCGAGGAGCTCCGAGCCTGGTTTCCGTGTGACGTGCTCGTGCAGGGCGGCACCTGGGTCGCCGGAGCGACGGTCACCTTTCCATTCCCGGCCGACGTCGTCGACATGACGCTCACCGGCGAGGTGCTGGAGGTCGACGAGCCACGCGCGCTCGCCTTCACCTGGGGCGAGGAGACGCTCCGGTTCGAGCTCTCCGCGCAGGGCGGGGGGACGCGGCTGGTGCTGATCGACGAGCTGCCGCCGGCGGCCGCCGCGCGCAACGCCGCCGGCTGGGACACGTGCCTGGACCGGCTGGCCGGCGGCGAGGCCGGCGACTGGCAGCCGCGCTTCGAGGCGTACGCCGCGCGGTTCGAGCCCGTGATCGGACCCCAGGAGGGCCCGCCGTCGGGCGACACGACCGCCCGGGCCTGAGCGAGCCTCCGCCGCACCGCCGCACCGCCGCACCGCCGCACCGCCGCACCGCCGCACCGCCGCACCGCCGCACCGCGGAGCTCAGAGCTCGTCGAGCATCACGTGCAGCCGATTGAGCACCGCGGCGGCGATGTCGAGCTCGGCCGCGCTGAAGCCGGCGAGCGCCGCCTCCCAGCGCGGGGCCAGCGCGGCACGACGCTCCTCCACCAGGGCGTGACCGCGCTCGGTCAGCGAGGTCAGGACGACGCGCCGATCGGATTCCGACCGCGCCCGGCTCACGAGCCCGGCGGCGGCGAGCCCCTCCAGCATCTGGGTGGCGGTGGCCGGCGAGACGTCGGCCAGCAGGGCGAGCTCGTGGAGCGGGAGCTCGTCGCGCTCGCGCAGGCCCCCCAGCAGGCCGAACTGGGCCTCGCTCAGGCCGGCGTGGGCGCGGGCCTCACGCCCGCGCACCCGGCGCACGGCGCCGAGGCAGCCCTTGAAGGCGGCCGCCAGGTGGTCGGCGGCCTGCGCCCGCGAGGCCGCCGGCCCGCTCATGCCGCCATCGCGTCGGCGAGCGCGTCGCCGGGCAGCGTGCCGACCGTCCCGCGGGCGCGGCGCGCGGCGCGCTCGGCGCGGGTCAGCACGATGCACGGGACGATCGCCACCGCGCTGATCGCGGCCGAGAACCAGAACGCCGTGCCGTAGGCGCCGGCCGCTCCCGACAGGGTGTGGGTGCCGGTCAGCGCCCGCTGCAGGACGACCGCCAGGACCGCGGTGCCGATCGACCCCCCGACGCGCTGGAGCACGTTGAGCTGTGGCGTGGCGTGCGACAGCTCGTCGTGCTGGAGCGCCGCGAACGCCGCCGACATCGCCGGCATGAAGCCGAAGCCGATCCCCATGCCGCGGACGAACATCGCCGCCGACAGCCAGGCGATCGACGTGTGCGCGCCGATCAGCCCGAACGGGATCGTCATCAGCGCGCACAAGCTGACGCCGAACAGCGCGATCGGGCCGCCGCCGACGCGATCGGCGAGCTTGCCGGCGAACGGCATCGCGATCGCCGCGCCGATGCCTTGGGGGGCCGACAGCAGTCCGGTGTCGACGACGCTCTCCAAGCGGACGCTCTGCCAGTAGAGGGGGAAGAGGATCATGCTGCCGAACAGGGCACCGCCGAGACAGAACATCGCCACCGACGCCGAGGAGAAGGTCGGCTTGCGATACAGGCGCAGGTTGAGCAGCGGGCGCGGGACGCGCAGGGCATGGGCGATGAAGGCCGCGACGAGGGCGACGCCGGCGATGATCGGGATCACGACCTTGGCCGCGGTGAACGAGCCGGTGACGCCGATCTCGGCCAGGCCGTAGGTGAACAGCGGGAGCCCGCCGGCCATCAGCACGAGCCCGAGATAGTCGAGTCGCTCGGTGGGCTGACGCTCGACGCGCGGCAGGACGCGCAGGGCGGCGATCACCGCGGCGATGCCGATCGGCAGGTTGACGTAGAAGATCCAGCGCCACGTCGTGTTGTCCAGGATCAGCCCGCCGATCGTCGGTCCGAGGATCGGCGCCAGCATCGCCGGGACGGCGACGATGCTCATCACCCGCCCCATGCGTTTGGGCCCCGCCGCCTCGGCCATCATCAGCTGACCGATCGGCAGGATCATGCCGCCGCCAAGGCCCTGGATGACGCGGAAGAGGATCAGCTCGGTGCTCGAGTCCGCGAGGCCGCACAGCGCCGATCCGGCGGTGAACAGCACGAGCGAGAGCAGATACACGGGCTTGGCGCCGAACCGGCGGGCCGCCCAGCCGGTGATCGGGATGACGGCGGCCAGCGACAGCATGTAGCCGGTCACCACCCACTGGATGTTCGCGATCGAGGAGTGCAGCTCGTGGCCGAGCGTGTCCAGCGCGACGTTGACGATCGTCGTATCAAGGATCGACATGATCGAGCCGACGATCACGACGGCGCTGACGCGCCATACCCAGGCGTCGATCCGGTCGGGGTCGGGCCGGGGGCAATGGGCTGAGCGCGCTCGCTCGCTGCGCTGTCGGTCATGGATCGATCTCTGCTCTCTCGTCGGATTTGCTGTGGCACCTAAATGTTAGGCGCCTAAATGGCTTATCGGCACGGCGGCCGTCGCCCGTGAGCGGCCGCATGCGGCTATCGTCCAGGAGCTAATGACCACATTCGCCGATCTCGGCCTGTCGCCCCAGCTGCTCGAGGCGATCCACGACGTCGGCTACGACGCCCCCAGCCCCATCCAGGAGCAGGCGATCCCGCCGCTGCTCGAAGGCCTCGACGTGATCGGCCAGGCGCAGACCGGGTCGGGCAAGACCGCCGCGTTCGGCCTGCCGATGCTCCAGTACGTCGACCCCTCCGAGAAGGAGGTGCAGGGGCTCGTCCTGACGCCGACCCGGGAGCTCTGCATCCAGGTCACGCAGGCGCTGCGCACCTACGGGGCGCGCAAGGGCATCGATGTGGTGGCGGTCTTCGGCGGCGCGCCGATCCGCAGCCAGCAGGCCCAGCTGCGCGCCGGCGGCCACGTCGTCGTCGGCACCGTGGGGCGCGTCAAGGACCTCATCTCTCGCCATTCGCTCGTCCTGCACACCTGCCGCTTCGTCGTCCTCGACGAGGCCGACGAGATGCTCGACCTCGGCTTCCTGGAGGACGTGGAGCGGATCCTGTCGCTGACCCCGTCCAGCCGCCAGACCGCGCTCTTCTCGGCGACGATGCCGCCGGAGATCCGCCGGCTCGCCGATCAGTACCTGTATCACCCGGTCACGATCAGGGTCGAGGCCGCCACCCTGACCGTCGACACCGTCGAGCAGTTCGCCCTCGAGGTACCCGCGCGTGACAAGCCCGACGCCCTGGCGCGGGTGCTGGAGGCCGAGCGTCCGGACCAGGCGCTGGTCTTCGTGCGCACGAAGATCCGCTGCGACCAGCTCTACCGCTCGCTGCGTGACAAGGGGATGAACGTCAAGGCGCTGCACGGCGACATGTCGCAGGGCTCGCGTGACGGGGTGATGATCTCCTTCAAGGACGGCCGCCTGCCGCTGCTGATCGCCACCGACGTCGCCTCCCGGGGACTGGACATCTCCGGGATCTCCCATGTCATCAACTTCGATGTCCCAACCTCGCCCGACGTCTACGTACACCGGATCGGCCGCACCGGCCGCGTCGGGCGCAGCGGGCGCGCCATCACCTTCTACGAGCCGCGTCAGGGACGTGACATCCAGGCGATCGAGCAGCACGCCGGGGTCAAGCTCTCGCCGTGGGTCAAGGACGCCCACGTCGCGCCGACCAAGGTCACGGTGCAGCCGCGCCGCCACTCCAAGCCGCACGCCTCGACCAACGGCGAGTCCAAGCCGCGCACGCTGATCGTCGCCGGCGGGCGGGCCGACGGCCTCGAGCCATCGGACATCATCCACGCCATCACGACCGCATCCGGGCTCGACGGCGAGGCGGTGCGCAACGTGCGCGTGCTCGAGCGCTTCGCGCTCGTCGAGGTGCCCCAGCAGGACGCCGAGCGCGTCGTGCAGGACACCCACGGGACCGCGGTCCGCGGTCACGTGCTCGGGCTCGAGCTCGCTCGCGGCTGATCCGCGCCGCGCCGGAGGCGGCGGCGGGCGGTTCTGTCAGGTCCGCGTCAGCGTCATGACGCCGGCCCGCGACTTCGGCGCCGGGAACCGTGTTGAGGGGAGAAAGGCCCCCAACCACGGAGGTAATCGTCTTGCGATTGCAATCTCTCGCCCGTCGCCGGCCGTCCCCGGCGATCGTCGTCTCCTCGCTCGCCCTGTTCATCTCGCTCGGCGGCGCGGGCTATGCCGCCACCCAGCTGCCCAACGGCAGCGTCGGCAACGCCCAGCTGCAGAACAACTCGGTCAGCTACAAGAAGATCGTCCCGGGCTCGGTCGGGATCGTGCGCGCCAACACCGGCCAGCTCCAGGTCCGGGTGAGCGGCACCTGCGCCACCGGCACCGGGATCGGCACGATCAACTCGGTCGGCAAGGTCACCTGCAACCCGGCCCTGCCCGCCGAATACGGGACGACGAACAACACGATCTCCGCCCTGCAGACCGCGACCACCCCGCAGACCGTGACGAGCGTCGCGTTGCCGACCGGTCCGAGCTATGTCGGGTTCGCGAATCCGACGGCGACGGTCACCGGCAACACGACCGAGCAGAGCGTGACCGTGACGTGCACGCTGACGATCGGCTCCAACACCGAGACGCGCAGCGCGACCGTCGACACCGGGACCAGGTCGACGACCAGCGACGTCTCGATCCCGCTCCAGGTCGCGGGCGGGTCGGGGACCGGCACGGTGACCTGCCAGAGCGCCACCGACGACACGACCGCCTCGACCGCGGCGGCGGTCTCGGTGACGTCGGCGCTGAACGTCATCCAGACGGCCTCCAACAGCTAGCGGGCAGGGGCGCGGGAGGCGCAGCGAGGGCCCGGGCGGCGGCGTGCCGCCCGGGCGCCGGGGTCCGGCTGCGCCTGCCCGGCCGGGCACCGGGGCCGGGCTCGGCGGCGCGATAGTGTGCGAGCGATGAGCACTGCGAACCTGAACACCACCGCGGGCACGATCTCGATCGAGTTCTTCGACGACGACGCCCCCAAGACCGTCGCCAACTTCCGCAAGCTGGCCTCCGACGGCTTCTACGACGGCATCATCTTCCACCGGGTCATCCCTGACTTCATGATCCAGGGCGGGTGCCCGCTCGGCACCGGTACCGGCGGACCGGGCTACAAGTTCGAAGACGAGTTCAACGCGCACAAGATCGTGCGCGGGGCGCTGGCGATGGCCAACGCCGGGCCGAACACGAACGGGTCCCAGTTCTTCATCGTCACCGCCGACAGTGCCGCCTGGCTCGACGGCAAGCACACGGTGTTCGGCCAGGTGACCGCCGGGATGGACGCCGTCGATGCGATCGAGGCCTCGCCGACCGGAGCGCATGACCGGCCGATCGATCCGCCGACGATCGACTCGATCGAGCTCGATCCGGCCGCCGAGTAGCCATCGAACAGCCGACAGGGGGAGTGACGTCGGATGGCGAACGTCGAGCAGCAGACGCCGGCCGCGGGCGAGGGCACCGATCCCGCGGCGACGATCGGGGTCGACAACCCGGCGACCGGAGCGCAGATCGCCACGATTCCCGTGCTCGGACCGGCGCAGCTGACCGAGATGGCGGCTCGCGCCCGGGAGGCTCAGCCCCAGTGGGCGGCGATCGGCTTCGGCGGCCGTGCGCGGATCATGCGCCGAGCCCAGAAGTGGATGCTCGACAACGCCGAGCGCGTGATCGAGACGGTCGTCTCGGAGTCGGGCAAGACGCACGAGGACGCGCAGCTCGCCGACCTCGGCTACACCGTCGCCGCGCTCGGCTTCTGGGCCAAGGAGGCGTCCCGGTATCTCGCCGACGAGCGGGTGCCGTCGTGGAACAACCCGGTCGCGGCCGGCAAGAAGCTCATCATCCGCTATGAGCCGGTCGGTCTGGTCGGGGTCATCGGCCCGTGGAACTATCCGATCGCCAATTCGTTCGGAGACTGCATCCCCGCGCTGATGGCCGGCAACAGCGTCATCCTCAAGCCGAGCGAGGTGACTCCGCTCAGCTCGCTGTTGATCGCCGACATCCTGACCGAGTGCGGCCTGCCGGCCGGCGTCTTCCAGGTCGCCACCGGCGACGGCTCAACCGGCGCGGCGCTGATCGCCGAGGTCGACTGCGTCATGTTCACCGGCTCCAGCCGGACCGGCAAGGCGGTCATGCGGGCGGCCGCCGAGGCGCTCGTGCCCTGCTATCTGGAGCTCGGCGGCAAAGACCCGATGATCGTCTGCGCCGATGCCGACGTCGAGCGCGCCGCACACGCGGCGGCGTTCTACTCGATGAACAACGGTGGGCAGGTGTGCATCTCGGTGGAGCGCTGCTATGTCGAGGCGCCGGTCTACGACGAGTTCGTGGCGCGCGTCACCGAGACGGTGCGCGGTCTGCGCCAGGGCGAGCCTGTCGGGGTCGGCACCGTCGACGTCGGCGCGGTTGTCTTCCCGCCCCAGCTCGAGATCATCGAGGCGCACGTGCGTGACGCCGTCGCCAAGGGAGCGACGATCCTCACCGGCGGCCACGGTCACTCCGAGCGTGGCCGCTACTTCGAGCCGACGGTGCTCGTCGACGTCGACCACACGATGCGGTGCATGCAGGAGGAGACGTTCGGGCCGACCCTGCCGATCATGAAGATCGACACCGTCGAGGAGGGCGTGCGCCTGGCCAATGACTCCGATTACGGTCTCCAGGCCAGCGTCTGGACGCGCGACGTGACGCGCGGTGAGGCGCTCGCGCGGCGGATCCACGCCGGCGTGGTCTGTGTCAACGATGCGCAGATCAACTACACCGCGCTCAACCTGCCGATGGGGGGCTGGAAGACCTCGGGCGTCGGCACCCGCCACGGTGCCAACGGGATCCGCAAGTACACCAAGGTCCAGTCGCTGCTGATCACGCGCCGCGCATTGAAGAAGGAGCCGTTCATGTTCCCCTACAAAGCGCGTCAGACGATGTTGTTGCGCCGCTTCTTCCAACTCTTCTACGGGCGCGGGACGCGCGACTGAGCCACTGGACGGCGGCGGGCGTCCGAGCCCGCCGCCGCGCCGCCGATCAGCCCGTGATGACCGTCGCCGGCAGGACCAGCCTCAGCCCCTCGGTGCAGCTGTAGTGGATGACGTCCAGCGTCGTGCAGGTGAGCGTCCCGGTGCCGGTGTCGCCCAGGTCGGTGCCCGTGCCGGCCTTCACGGTCACGGTGCCGGTGTAGCTCGCCGCCGTGAAGGTGCCCGGCGTCGTGGGACCGGTGCTGACCGGCGTCAGGTCGTACGTGCCATAGACCGTCCCGGCCTTGAAGTACTGCTGCCACTTGCCGATCAGATCGCCGCCGGCGTCGGTCGTGAACGACGCTGATTCCACGCCCGTGCCGAGCGGGCGGCCGCAGCCCGCCGAGCCGAACTCGGTGCCGTCGGTGCTCCCCTGAGTGACGTCGACGTTGCCGGCCGGGACCTGGACGCTCAGGCTGAGCTTGCAGCTGACCTTCTTGCCCTTGGCACTCTTCTTCGAGGTCCCCTTCTTCGACGTGCCCTTCTTGGCCGCGACTGCTCTGACCGAGGCATGCGGGGTCGCGGCCATCGCTGTCGCGACTCCGATGATGAATAGGCCTGCGATCGCAGCGCCGAGAAGACAGATCCGCTTCACGCTCACTCCTGGTTCGTTGTTGGCTATGAAAGCCGTGCGGCGCCGAGTGTCGTGTGTGCAGGCGGCCGCGGAGTGAAGATTTGGTGAACCTCTCGTCTACGAGGCGTGTGTTTCCTGGGATCCGCCTCTATCCGGAGGTCGCGTTGAACACCGCCGAGTCGAGGATCGTCAGGGCGGGATCCTGCGCGTAGCCGAGCGGCCGCAGCGAGAACAGGTCTTCGACCGTCTTGAGCAACGAGAAGTCGTTGAAGCTGTCGATCTCCTGCTCGGATCCGGGCTTGACGAACTGCGAGATGAGCAGCATCCCGACCTGGCCCCCGCCCGCCGGAACGCCTCCGGTCGTGCTCGTGCACGGCGTCGTCGTCGTGCCCGTGGTGGTGGTCGTGGGAGTGGTCGTCGTCGTGCCGGTCGTCGTGGTCGTGCCGGTCGTCGTCGGGCACGGCGCCGTCGTCGTCGTGCTCGTGCCGGTCGCCGTCGTGCTCGTGCCGGTCGCCGTGGTCGGCGCGGCGGTCGTGCTCGTGCCGGTCGCCGGCGTCGTCGCCCCCGCCGGGGCCGTGTCCGAGGTCGTCGTGCCCGCCGAGGTCGTCGCACCCGCCGAGGTCGTCGTGCCCGCCGGGGTCGTCGTGCCCGCCGGCGTCGTCGTGCCCGCCGGGGTCGTCGCGCCCGCCGCGGTCGTCCCGGTGGTCGTCGTGCCGGTCGCGGTCGTCGTCCCCGTGCCGGCGGTCACGTTCGGGAACGTCGGCTGATCGCAGCAGCTGCTCGTGTCAGCGTCGGGACCGGTCTGCGGGGCCTCGTCGAAGGTGATCGCGATCAGGCCGCTCTGCTTGTAGGCCGCGGACGCCTCGATCTCCGGCACGACCGACTTCAGGAAGGCGTCCGCCGGTCCCAGGCCGGACGGCGCCCCGGTCATGCACGGCGCGTCGCTCCCGTCGTCACACGGATCCGCGGCGATATACGACAGCGCCGGGGTCGTCGCCTCGTGCTTGAGGTCGGTGGCGAGCTGGGGAAGCCCGACGTCGTCCTTGGCGCACTGCTTCGTGCCGACCACGGAGTCGAAGTAGACGAACGGATTGCGCCACGTCACATACGGGTCGCCGGCGACCGCGGCCTGGTCGGGATCCGCGGCGCCGATCACCGGGTGCCGGCAGCCCGCGGGCTGCCCGGCGCTGCCGTCCTGCATCCCCTGGATGTAGGCCCGCCAGCGGTCGCCCTTGGCCGCCAGTTCGCCGGCGATCGTCTCGGTCGTGGCCGGGTAGACGCAGCCGGCGCCGAGCACCTGGGAGTCCGCGGCGGATCCGGTCACCGCCAGCGCGGCGTAGGTCGGGCAGTCGTCCTCGGTCTGGGCGGTCGGTCCCTGGCCGCTGACCAGCGCGATCTCGTTGGCCAGCGGCGAGCCGGCGACCGCGTAGTAGTCGGGCAGCAGCTCTCCCTGGTCACGGAGGGTCTTGGAGAGATAGGCGTGCCCGGCGGTCGTGCCGAACGACGCGTCATAGCCCTGCTCGCCGAGCATGATCACGAACACGTGCCGGATCAGCGGCAGCCCGTCGGGGCCGGTCGGCGTCGTCGAGGTGGACGAGGTCGTCGTGGCGCTCGGGGTGCTCGTCGCGCTCGCCGCCGGCTGCGAGGTCGCGGCCGGCGTCGTCGTGGCCGTCGCCGGCGGGGTCGTCGCGCTGTTCGCCGGCGTCGAGGCCGACGCGACCGGCGGGGTGGAGCGCGTGGCGGTCGTGGACTGGGCCGGCGACGGCAGCGCCAGGACGAGCGCGTCGGCCAGGCTCGCGACGCCGCGCGGACCGGTCATCGATCCCACGACCGCGCCGAAGGCCAGCATCGCCATCAGCGAGAACGCCATCGCGCTCGGCGGCGGCAGAACGAGCCCCCGCGCCGGCTCCGGGGGCGGCGGCGCGCTGGCGGGGGCGCTGTTGCGGTTGGCGATCCCCGTCAGGATGGCCTCGATCCGGGCCGGCAGCGGCCCCTGGCGCGCGCCGCACTGGACGCAGTAGCGCTGGTCGTGCGCCGTCGCGACGTGGCACGCCGGACAGCGGTCCGCGCGCGGGGTCCGGGGAGGCTGAGAAGCGGGAGACGTCATCTCGACTCTTCAGTGTCGCGGCCCGGGAGGGCCGGGATGTGAACATCCGTCAGACTACGGGTCCGTCGCTTCGGTCACGACTTGTTCACATCCTGGGCGGCCATCACGCCCTACGCTGGGCACGCAACTATGGCGACCGTACGATCACGATGACCGCTCGTCGCGACGATCTGTTCGGGGACATCCTGCCCCCGCCCGACGGCGGAAACGGCAACGGCCAGACGGCCGCTGCCCCGGTGCGGGCCGTCGCGGCCCCGGCGGCCGCCGCCCAGGACGCACCGACCCAGCAGCTCGGCCTGGCGCCGGTCGGTGACCGGTGCGTCGTCTGCGCCGCCCCCCTGACCAGCGACCAGCGCTATTGCATCAACTGCGGCGAGCGCCGCAGCAAGCCGCGCTTCACGGTCGCCGACGCGCCCGCCGCCACCGCCCCCGCGGCGGCGACGCCCGCCCCGCCCCGCGCCGGCCGCGGCCCGTCGAGCGCCACCTTCGTCGCCGGCGTAGCGACGCTGCTGCTGGCGATGGGCGTCGGCGTGCTGATCGGCCACGACACCGCGAGCACCAAGGCCGCCGCTCCGGGAACGGTCAAGGTCGACGTCGGCGGCAGCGCAGCGGCCGGGAGCGGCGCAGCGCTCGCGACGACACCGACGAGCTCGGGGAGCTCGAACTCGAACTCCACCTCGGGCGGCAAGGGCGGCGCGAAGTCGAGCACGAAGAACGCCAAGTCGAGTGCCAAGGTGAGCTCGTCGGTCGCCGCCAAGGCCGCGGCAGCGGCCGCCAAGGTGACCGGCGGCAGCGCCAAGAACCAGGCCGCCCCGACGGCGACCGTCGGCGGGACCTGCACCGGCGGCGCCGGCTGCCAGGGCGGCAAGTTCACCGGCAACTTCTTCGGCGGCGGCTGAGGTCTTCAGGCGATGGCGAAACCGCGGCTTCTGCGCCGATCCAGCGAAGGCGGTCCGGCCGGCGGCGCCCCGGTCAGCGTCGGAGCGCTGCCGCTGAGCGCGCCTCCCCTGACCTCCAAGAGCCAGATCGGCGCCGACAAGTCCGTCGACCTGCGCCGTCGCCGGGACCAGCTCAACGCCCGGGTCGCCGAGCTGCAGTGGGATCTGGGCGGCCTCGTCTACGAGATGGCGATCCGGGACCAGATCCGCCTCGACGTGATCGTCAAGCGCGCGGCGGCGCTGCAGGAGGCCGACTCCGAGCTGGCCGAGGTCGAGCGCATCCTGCGCCTCGAGGAGACCGGCATGGCCGGCGCCTGCGCCTCGTGCGGCTCACCGCACAGCACCGGCGCGTCGTACTGCTGGCAGTGCGGGCAGCCGCTGCTCGTGCAGGTCTCGCCGGGCGCGATCAGCGCCCCCTGACGCGCGCCCGCGCACCCTCGCTCGGTCGGCCGTACTCACGGACGACCGCGTGTACTAGCCGAAGCGCCCGGTGACGTAGTCCCGCGTCCGCGTGTCCCGCGGATTGCGGAAGATCGTCTCGGTGTCGTCGTACTCGACGAGCGTGCCGACGCCCTTGCCGCCACTGGTGTCCAGCGAGAAGAAGGCCGTCCTGTCGGCGACGCGGGCCGCCTGCTGCATGTTGTGGGTGACGATCACGATCGTGTACCTCAACTTGAGGTCGACCATCAGATCCTCGATCGACGCGGTCGCCACCGGGTCGAGCGCCGAGGCGGGCTCGTCGAGCAGCAGCACGTCGGGCTCGACGGCGATCGCCCGGGCGATGCACAGCCGCTGCTGCTGGCCGCCGGAGAGGCCGAGGGCGCTGGACTTCAACCGGTCCTTGACCTCGTCCCACAGCGCCGCGCCGCGGAGCGCGCGCTCCACGCGGTCGTCGAGATCGTGCTTGAGGCCGAGATTGCGCGGCGCCCAGGCGACGTTGTCGTAGATCGACTTGGGGAACGGATTCGGCCGCTGGAAGACCATCCCGATCCGCCGGCGAACCTCGACGCGATTCGTCGCGCGGGCGTAGACGTCGTGCCCGTGGTAGAGGATCTGGCCGCCGATCCTGAAGCTCGGGATCGAGTCGTTCATCCGATTGAGGCTGCGCAGGAACGTCGACTTCCCGCAGCCCGACGGACCGATCACCGCGGTCACGATGTTGGCGCCGATCTTCAGCGTCGTGTCGTCGAGCGCGCGTTTGCTGCCGTAGTCGACCGACATCTTGCGGATGTCGAACACCGCCGGGCGCTCGACGGGCGGCGGCGGGGCATCGAAGCGCGGCGGCGGAGCCGGAACGGCGGCCGGGGCCTCGGTCTGCAGGCGCACCCGCGGGCGAACCGATCGCCCGTGCGGGTCGTCAAGGGTGAAGTCGGGCGGCGTCACAGCCCCATTCTCCTTCGGCTGCGGGCCAGGAGCAACCTGGCGCCGATGTTGGCGGCGAGGATGATCATCAGCAGGACGAACGCGGCGCCCCAGGCGCGCGGGAGGGCTCCGGGATCGTCGGCGGCGGCGAAGATCGTCGCCGGGATGTTGGGCACGGGGTTGAACAGATTGAAGCTCGTCGCGTTGCCGAAGCCGTTGTCGCAGATGATCAGCGGCGCGGTCTCACCGGCGGCGCGCGCCACGGCGAGGATCGTCCCGGTCAGGATGCCCCCCATGGCGGTCGGGAGGATGACCGTGACGATCGCCCGCCAGCGGTTGACGCCGAGCGCGTCGGCGGCCTCGCGCAGCGTCCCGGGGACGGTGCGCAGCACCTCCTGGCTGGACCGCGCGATCAGCGGCAGCATGATGATCGCCAGCGCGAGCGCGCCGGCGATGCCGGATTCGTGGTGGGTGGGGATGACGATCAGGCCGAGGATGACGATCCCGACGACGACCGACGGGATGCCCTGCATGACGTCGAGCAGCATCCGCAGCGACGACCCCACGCGCGACGCCGGGCCGGCGAACTCGACGAGGTAGATCGCGATCAGCACCCCGAACGGGGCGGCGATCACCGTGGCGGCCCCGATGATGATCACCGTCCCGACGATCGCCGAGGCGATCCCGCCCCCGGGGCCGCCGAACACCGGCGGATCCCTGATCAGGAAATCCAGGCTGAGCACCGGCGCCCCGCGGATGGCGACGCCGAGCGTGACGATCACCAGCGCGGCCACGGCGATCACCGCCGCCGAGACGGCGCCGGTCGTGATCAGGCGGCTGAACAGCAGCCGCCGGCGCAGGTTTCCCGACGGCGTCAGCGGCGCCGTCGGGTCCATGCCGGAGCGATCAGGCGAAACGCTCAGCGCCATAGCGACGGGCGATCATGCGGGCCAGGGCATTGGTGACGACGCCGAACAGCAGCAGGATGACCGCCAGATAGAAGAGCGCCGCCGTCTGCAGCTTGGAGACGACGAACTGGATCTGCAGCGCGATCTGGGCGGCGAGCGTGTTGCCGGTCTGAAAGAGGTTCTTGCTCATGCCGCTGCCGCCGCCGAGCACCTCGGCGGCGGCGATCGCCTCGCCGAGCGCCCGTCCGAGCCCGAGCATCGTCGCCGCGACGACGCCCGACAACGTCGTCGGCAGCACGACGCCGCGGATCACCTCCCAGCGCGTGCAGCCGAGCGCCTCGGCGCCCTCCTGGAGCTCGCGCGGGACCGTCAGGAAGAGGTCACGGCTCAGCGACGCGATGATCGGGACGACCATCACGGTCAGGATCAGTCCCGCGTTGAAGAGGCTGAGGCCGGTGGTCTGCGGAGGGCCGAAGATCGGGATGAAGCCGAGCTCGTCGTGCAGCGCCGGCTCGACGTGGCGCTGGAGGAACGGCGCCAGCACGATCAGCCCCCACAGGCCGAGGATGACGCTCGGGATCGCGGCCAGCATCTCGATCAGCGGCCCGACGACCGCCCGGACGCTCGGCGGCGCCATCAGCGCGAGGTACAGCGCGATCGCGATCGCCAGCGGGGTGGCGATCAGCAGCGCGATCGCCGACGTCACGGCGGTGCCGTACAGCATCGTGGCCGCGCCGAAGCGCCCGAAGTTCGGCGCCCACGTCGTGTGTCCGAGGAAGCCGAGGCCGAATCTGCCGAACGCCGGGCCGGCGCCGCTGATCACCTGATAGACGACCTCCAGCATCGTCGCGGCGGCGACGATGCCGGCCAGCAGGCAGACGCCGAATAGGACGGCGTCCCCGGGGCTGCCGTCGAAGGATGGGCGGCGGGGCGCCCACGCGCGGATCCGCCGCCCGGGGATGAAACCCTGAGAGGACATCGGGCGGCAGCGTAGACAAAGATCGGTAGCGCGGCGCGGCCTGGCGGGACGGTCACAGGATGGTCAAATCGCGGTAACAGCGACGTAACAAGTGTCCGGGCTTGCCCCCCCATGCTACGACTGCTCGCCGGTCGGCCGGGCCTTCGCGAGCGTCTATCTCCAATCGAAAGGGCTTCATCTTGAAAGGCTTTGCCTCTCAGCGCAGGCGCGTGATCCGCGTCGCAGCCGCTGCCGCGGCGCTTGGCGCCACCATCGGCACGACCGCGGCGGCGACCGCCGTGGCGTCGACGCCGCTCAACGGCGCCGGGTCGACTCTGGTCCAGCCGCTGGCGGACAAGTGGGCGGCGGCGTTCCAGGCCAAGACAGGGATCAGCGTCCTCTACAACGGCGTCGGTTCCGGAACCGGCATCGCGGACATCTCCAACGGCACCGTCGACTTCGGCGCCTCCGACGCCCCGCTCGATCCGACGCAGGCCGCGGGCTGCGCCAACTGCATCCAGCTTCCCTGGGCGCTGTCGGCGACGAGCATGTCCTACGACCTGCCCGGCGTCAAGAAGCTGCAGCTGTCAGGCTCGGTCATCGCCGGCATGTATCTCGGCACGATCACGAACTGGGACTCGCCGGCGATCAAGGCGCTCAACAAGGGCGTCAAGCTGCCGAACCTGAAGATCACTCCAGTCTACCGGACCGACGGCTCGGGCGACACGTTCGCCTTCACCCACTATCTGTCCGACGTCAGCTCGTCCTGGAAGAGCAAGGTCGGCTTCGGCACCTCGGTCCAGTTCCCCGCCAACGTCGGGGCCGGCGCGGCCAAGAACGCCGGCGTCACCGCCGTCGTGCAGTCGACGCCCGGGCGCGATCGCCTACATCGCGGTCTCCTACTCGCTCGCCAACCTCGGCTCGAATCTCAACGTCGCCGCGGTCCAGAACGCCGCCGGCAACTATGAGTACCCCAACATCAACAACATCGAGAACGCGGCCAGCGCGGTCAAGTCGGTGCCCTCGAGCAACGCCCTGATCATCGTCGACCCGCCCAAGAGCGCCAAGATCGCCTATCCGATCTCGACGTTCACCTACGTGATCGCTCCGACCACGGCCCCCAATGGCGCCGAGCTCAAGGAGTTCGTCTCGTTCGCCATCAGCAAGGCGGGGCAGGCCCTCGGCCCGTCGCTCGACTTCGCGCCGCTGCCCAAGGTCGTGCTCGCGGCCGACAACAAGACGGTCGGCCGGTTCTAGTACACGCGCCGCACCGCAGACCAGAGCCTGATCTGACATCCGGCCGGTGTGGCATCCGCCACGCCGGCCGGAGGTCGTTCGAGCTCGTTGTCAGAAGCCGTTGCGGGTGACGTCGAGCGCCTGGCGCGCGAGCTCGACGACGCCGTCGCCGAACGACTTCATGTACTCGTCGTCGCTGGCGCCCGAGATCGCGCGGCGATAGTTGCCCTCCATGAACACGACCGCCTTCCACAGCGCGAGCGTCACGTACCAGTCCAGCGCTCCGACCGAGCGCCCGGAGCGCCGCTCGTAGCGGGCCACCAACTCGCGGCGGGTCGGAAAGCCGGGCTGCGCCGTCACCGACTGCAGCGCGAAGCGGTTGGGCGGATCGTCGGCCTGCAGCCAGTGGATCATCATGTAGCCGATGTCGGCGAGCGGGTCGCCGATCGTCGCCATCTCCCAGTCCAAGATCGCGACCAGGCGCGCCGGCGCCCGCCGCGCGAACATCGTGTTGCCGAGCCGATAGTCGCCGTGGACGATCGTCGCCGGGGGCGACGCCGGCAGGTTGGCGCGCAGCCAATCGCCGACCTCGGCGAACTCGTCGACCTCCCGCGTTCGATTGTGCTCCCACAGCCCGGTGAAGCGGCGCAGCTGGCGCTCGAGATATCCGGTCGGCTTTCCGAATCCCTCCAGCCCGATCGCCGTCCAGTCGATGCCGTGCAGCTCGACGACCGCGTCGATCAGCTCGTCGGCGATCCGATCGCGCTGGAGCGGATCGTCGAGGACCGGCGTCAGCGTGGACGTGATGACCTCGCCGCTGACCATCTCCATGACGTAGAACGGCGCGCCGATCACCGCCGTGTCATCGCACACCGCCAGGACGCGCGGCACCCGTACGATCGTCGGCTCCAGGGCGCGCAGGAGCCGCGCCTCACGCAGGACATCGTGGGCGCTTGGCGGCAACGGCCCGCGTGGCGGCCGGCGCAGCACGACTCCCGTCGAGAGCAGGAAGGTCACGTTGGAGTGTCCGTCACCGACCGGCACGGCGCTCAGGTCCGCCGGGGCGTCGAGCCCTGCGCCGGACAGGAACTCCCGCAGCGGCGTGATCACGAGCAGCGGCTCGCGCTCGTTGGTCGCGCCCTCGGCGTGGGTGCGGACGATGTCGTCAGGGGCGACGGTCGCGCTCATTGACCTCGGGAGCCTACCGTGGCGGTTCAGGCGAGGGCGCGATTGGCCCGCCCGTTCGCCCGGCGGCTGCCGGCTCTGGAAGGGAGACGACAGCCGCCGGGCATTCCTCCGGCCGGCGGGGGGGAGGTCGGCGGCCGACCGGAGGGCGGGCGTGGTGGGTGGTGTCCTGCGGTGGTGTGGTGTGGTGTGGTGGTTGTGTGGGGTAAGTCGTTTCAGACGGCGACGGGAAGGCGCGCGCAGACCTCGCGGTCAAAGCGCCAGCCGATCAGCTGCGCGCGGTCGCCGGCCAGCCCGGTCACGGTCGCGCCGGTCTGGCGCTCGATCGCCGCCATCAGGGTGGCCAGCCGATCACGCAGTTGCGCGCCGGCGGTGGAGTCGTCGTAGGCCCAGTCGGGATCGACGCCTTCGACCAGCACCGTGACGCGGCGCGGATGCAGGCGCTCGATCTCCGACAGCAGCTCGGCGTCACCGTCGGCAGGTCCGAAAATTGCCAGTAGCTCGCTCATGAGAATGAGTCTTCTGCGGGTGCGTAAAGCGATCCTGAAGCGCCGTGAACAATCCGCTTCGGATCGACAGGCGGGGCGGAAGGTACCCTCCATGGGCTCCATGCCCGAGCTTCCCGAGGTCGAGATCACCGCCCGCCTGATCGGCGCCGCGATCGCCGGCGTCACGATCGAATCCGCCCTGACCCCCGGGATCAACGCGCTGCGCTCGTTTGATCCGCCGCTGTCGGCGATCGACGCCCTCGCGGTCGGCGGGATCCGGCGGCGGGGGAAGCTGTTCGTCGTCGACGCCGGTTCCGAACTCGTCCTGCTCATCCATCTGATGTCCGCCGGCCGTCTCCAGCTCTACGACAAGCGCGCCTCGCTGCGCGATCGCACATCGCGGCTGCTCGTGCGCCTGGCTGACGGCCGAGAGTTGCGCCTGCGGGAGTTCGGCAGCAAGCAGGCGGCGTGGGTCAAGCTGCTGACCGCCGACTCGCTGGAGCAGGAGGAGACGATCGCCACCCTCGGACCGGAGGCCTGGCCTGACCCGCCGGACCTCGGCCCGCTGCTGCACGCGCCGCGCCCGCTGCACGGATTGCTCCGTGACCAGCGCGTGATCGCCGGAATCGGCCGCTCATGGGTCGACGAGATCCTCCACGCGGCGATGCTGTCGCCGTTCAAGCGCGGCTCCGAGCTCTCCGCCGACGAGGCGGTGCGCCTGCGCGCGGCGATGGTCGACCGGCTCGGGGCCGCGATCGCCCATTACGAGCAGACTCTGGCGCTGCCGATTCCCGACAAGCTGCCGATGCCGCTCGCCGTTCATCGCCGCAACGGCGAGCCCTGTCCGCGCTGCGGCGATCAGATCGAGGCCGTCTTCTACGAGGACTACGTCATGTGCTACTGCCCCACCTGCCAGACCGACGGCAAGCTGCTCAAGGACCGCCGGCTGTCACGTCTGCTCAAGTAGCCCGCCCCGGCCGCTCCGGCCGCTCCGGCCGCTCCGGCCGCCCCGAGCGCCATCGTCAGTGCGCGTAGCTGCCGAGGTCGAAGATCGCGAGCGCCCCGGTCCTCCAGTCCAGGACATAGGCGTACGGGGTGAGCACGAAGACCGACATCGGCTCGCTGCCCGCCCCGGTCGACGCCGTGGCGACGAGCGCGGGGGTCGCCGGGGTGGCGATGTCGAAGATCTGCAGGGTGTTGCTCCCCGCATCGACGACGTAGGCGAAGCGCCCGCGTGCGGCGACCGCCCACGGCCGGCTTCGCGCGCCGGTGGTGACGCTGGATACGAGGGTCGGGGCGGCGGGATCGGCGACGTCGACGACGATCAGCCGGTTGGCGCTGTAGCTGGTCAGATACACGTCGGAGCCGTCGAGTGAGATCGAGGTCAACCCGGAGCTGCCGGTCGGGACGCTGCCCACGAGCACCGGATGCCTCGGTGCCGAGACGTTGAACACGTCAAGCGCCCGACCGGTCCGATCGGCGGTGTAGGCGTACTTGCCGCTCACCACGATCCGGTCGGGCTCGGGCGCCGAGACGACGCCGACCCTGAACGGTCGCTGCGGATTCTCGCAGTTGAAGACGTCGACGCTGTTCCCGGTCCAGTTCGTCACGTAGACGAAGGTCCCGCTCGCCCGGACGTCGTACGGATGGACACCGGTCGCCGCGCTGCCGTCGCGCACCGGTGCGGCTGGGTCGCTGATGTCATAGATGGTCATCGTGTCGCCGGTGAAGCTGGTCAGATACGCGCGCGTGCCTTGGACCCACACCGAGCCGTAGCCGCGCGGCACGGTGACGTCGCTGACCACGACCGGGGTCGCCGGCTTGGCGATGTCGACGATCTCGAGTCCCGTCTGCGCCGCCACATAGGCGTAGCCGCCGCGGACGTAGACATCGTCGAGGTGTCCGGCCGCGCCGGCGCTGACACTGCCCGTCAGCGACACGGGCGACAGCGCCTTGGCCAACGCCCGGCCCGTCCCCGGCCCGGCGATCAGTAGGGCGGCGAGCGTCAGCAGCAGCAGCGCCGCGGCGCGAATGGCGTGCGCGGGCGCCGTCGGGCGCGGCGCGGCACAGGGTCCCGGTTGCACCGACGGGAGTCTATGCACAGTGTCAAGGCGACGATTGTGTCCCGCGGCTCGTGTGACAGGGGTGTTACGCGGGTGTCACCATCTCGGTGTCACGCTTGCCGGGGCGCACCCTGACGTGTATGTCGGCGCCGCCGGCGCGCTGGCTCGGCTAGGCTTTCGGTCATGCTCACCCCCGGAGATCCCGCCCCTGATTTCACGCTGTCTGACCAGGACGGCACGCCGGTGTCGCTGTCGGGCCTGCGCGGCAAGACCGTCGTCCTGTACTTCTATCCCAAGGCCGACACCCCCGGGTGCACGACCCAGGCCTGCGGCGTGCGCGACCATCGTCCTGACTACGAGCAGGCCGGCGCGGTCGTGCTCGGCGTCTCGCCGGATCCGGTCAAGGCGGTGGCCAAGTTCGACGCCAAGTTCGATCTCGGATTCCCGCTGCTCGCCGACGAGGACCACGCCGTCGCCGAGGCCTACGGCGTCTGGGTGGAGAAGTCGATGTACGGGCGGACGTACATGGGCAACGAGCGCACGACGTTCGTGATCTCGCCCGACGGGACGATCAGCGACATCCTGCGCAAGGTCAAGCCGGCCGAGCACGACGAGCTCGTGCTGGCGGCGCTCGGCCGATCCTGAGCGCGACGCGCGAGGATCTACTGCAGGCCCTCGCGCGCTTCGCGCACGAGCGTGACGGCCTCGGGGAAGATCACGGCCATCACCGAGCGCAGCTGCTCGGCCTGCTGGTCGGTCGTCCCCTGAATGTTGGCGCGGTTCATCGCGGCCACCGTCAGATCGACGGCGAGCTTGATGGCGTTGTCGGCCCAGGCGAGCCGCTGCGCACCCTGCATCTGCTCGGCGAACTCGCCGAGCTTGCGCTGCAGATCGTCCGGGTCGCCGAACAGACCGCCGAAGCCACTTCCTTCCATAGCGCTAATGGTAGCTCGCCCGCCGATGTCGCTCCGGTCCCACTAGGATTGACCAGCCGATGAACACCGACGAGCGGCTGGTCTATGAGCGTCACGTACGCGATCGCAGAGCGATCGTGGCGGTGGTGGCGGGCGTCCTGCTCGTCGCGGCCTCGGTCGTCCAGCTCGGGGGCCCGCACACGAAGGTCGACGAGCTGACCCTGGATCTGCTCGTCGCCAACCGGCGCTTCCCGCTTGATCTGATCGCGGCCGTCCTCAACGGGCTGGCCACGCTCGGGATCGCCGGGACGCTGCTGTACCTGCTCAACTGCGCCCAGGCCCGCAACCCCGGGGTCAAGTCCTGGATCCGCTACATCGTGCATCGCCGGCTGCGTCCTGTCGGCCGTCGCCGGCGTCGTCTACGCGGTGATCGTCGCGACGAAGGTCCATGAGTTCGCCACCACCGGGGCCCAGACCTATCAGGAGGCCGATCACCTGACCAGCGGCGCCGGCCTGCTCCTGCTCCAGCTGGTCGGACAGCTCGCCGCGCTGCTCGTCGCCGTCGCCTTCGTGATGGTCTCGCTCCAGGCGATGAACCAGGGACTGCTGACCCGCTTTCTCGGCTATCTCGGGATGTTCTCGGGCGCGCTCGTCCTCTTCCAGATCACCCAGGTTCCGGTCGTCCAGTGCTTCTGGCTGTTCGCGGTCGCCTATCTCGTCTCCGGGCGCTGGCCGACGGGGCTCCCGCCCTCCTGGCTGAGCGGTCGTCCCGAGCCGTGGCCCTCAGGCGCGGAGGCTCGCGCCGCTCGGGCCGCTGCCGGTCGCGGCGGCGGAGGAGGAGGCGGAGGAGGGCGCGGCGCGCGCGTGCGGCCGACGCGGACCGGCGCGCCGGCGACGCAGGCCGCGGGCGCCAACGGCTCCGCCGGCGACGCGGAGATCCCCGGCCGCACCCGCTCCGCAACCCCGAAGCGCAAGCGCAAGCACCGCCGCTGACCCGAGGAGGGCCCGCGGGAATCGCGTCTGGTGGGTGCTCGATCCTCACCAATCCTCGCAAACGGTCGCCGTTCGTCGCCGCTCAGCGACCGTTCGACGGTCGCTGGCGCCGCTCAACGATCCGACCTTGTGAGCCGCGGCCGACCCGGAGAGGCTTGTGGCCGCTCACACAAACCCGCTCACGTCCGAGGCACCGCCTCGTGACGAGGACGTGCCGCGGCGAGCGACTCAGACATCGTCTCGTCAACATCACGAGTAGGAGGAGAGAGAGATGGAAGCAAGCCAAATGCCGCGGGAGGCCGACGTCGCCCCGGCGCTGGATCCCACGAGCACCGGTCACTGGAGCCCGGCCGACCCGGGCCCGCTCGGTCTCGCCGCGTTCGCGACGACGACCTTCATGCTGAGCGTCATCAACGCGGGACTCGTCGGCGGCGGCGCGGGGTCGTTCCCGGCGGTGTTCGGGCTGATGCTCGCCTTCGGCGGCCTCGGCCAGCTGATCGCCGGGATCTGGGAGTTCCGCAACAGCAACACGTTCGGCGCGCTGGCCTTCACCTCCTACGGAGGGTTCTGGATCTCGTTCTACCTGCTCGCGCACTCCGGCCTCGGCGCGGTCCCCAAGACCGAGATCTTCAGCCTGATCGGGCTGTTCCTCTACGCCTGGACGATCTTCACGGTGTTCATGCTGATCGCCTCGCTGCGGACGACCGGAGTGGTGGCTGTCGTGTTCCTGCTGCTGACGATCACCTTCCTGCTGCTGGCGATCGGCAACTCGGCTCTGGCCGGCGGCACCGCGGCCACCAACGGCACGATCAAGCTCGGCGGCTGGCTGGGCATCGTCACGGCGCTGGCGGCGTTCTACGGCTCCGGCGCGGGCGTGATCAACTCCACGTGGGGCAAGACGGTCCTGCCGGTCTTCCCGCTCAGCCGGTAGCCCGCGGCCAACGCAGGCGCCGGACCGGGTACAACTACAGACAGACAGACAGCCGAGCATCCGCGGCCGCCTCGGGCGCCGGCGCACCGCGCCGGCGCCCGAGTCGCTGATCTCGGGTGCCGTAGCGCCACAAGGAGAGGCTTGTATGACAGAGACCGCATCGACTCCGACCGGGGATCTCGAGCAGCGTCTTGACGAGATGCTGGCGATCGAGAAGTTCGACCCGCCCGAGTCGTTCCGTGAGCACGCGCTGCTCTCAGACCCCGCCGTCTATGAGGAGGCGGACGCCGATTGGAAGGGCTGGTGGGTCAAGCAGGCGAAGGAGCTGTCGTGGTTCACGGAGCCGACCAAGGATCTCAACGACTCCAACCCGCCGTTCTACAAGTGGTTCGAGGACGGGACGATCAACGCGTCGTATAACTGCGTCGATCGCCACGTCGAGGCCGGGAACGGCGACCGGGTCGCCTTCCACTGGCGCGGCGAGGAGGGCGAGGAGCGCGACGTCACCTACGCCGACCTGCACCGCGACGTCCAGCGGTTCGCCAACGCGCTGAAGGATCTGGGGATCGAGAAGGGCGACATCGTCGGGATCTATCTGCCGATGATCCCCGAGGTGGCCGTGGCGATGCTCGCCTGCGCGCGCATCGGCGCTCCCCACAACGTCGTCTTCGGCGGCTTCGCGGCCGACTCCGTCAAGGAGCGGATGGTGTTCTCGCAGGCCAAGGCGCTGATCACCGTCGACGGCGCGCGGCGCAAGGGCAAGACGGCTCCGATCAAGTCGCAGGTCGACGCCGTGATGGCCGATGTGGAGACCCTGGAGCACATCATCGTCGTGAAGTCGACCGGCGCCGAGTGCGAGATGAAGGAGGGGCGCGACAGCTGGTATCACGAGATCTGCGACGCCGCCGATCCCGACTGCCCGCCCGAGGTGCTCGATGCCGAGCATCCGCTGTTCGTGCTGTACACGTCGGGCTCCACCGCCAGTCCCAAGGGGGTGCTGCACACCACCGGCGGCTATCTGACGGGGGTCAGCGCCACCCATCGCCTCGTCTTCGATCTCAAGCCCGAGGAGGATGTGTACTGGTGCTCGGCCGACGTCGGCTGGATCACCGGCCACTCCTACATCGTCTACGGGCCGTTGTGCAACGGCGCCACCTCGGTGATGTGGGAGGGCGCGCCCGACTATCCCCACAAGGGGATCTGGTGGGAGGTCGCCGAGCGCTTCGGCGTGACGATCTTCTACACCGCGCCGACGGCGATCCGCGCCTGCATGAAGTGGGGCGTCGAGCACGTCCAGAAGGCCGATCTGCGCAAGCTGCGGCTGCTGGGGACCGTCGGCGAGCCGATCAACCCGAAGGCGTGGCTGTGGTACCACACGGTCGTCGGCGGCGGACGCTGCCCGATCGTCGACACCTGGTGGCAGACCGAGACCGGCGCGATCATGATCACGCCGCTGCCCGGCATCATCTCCACCAAGCCCGGCTCGGCGACGCGCGCGTTTCCCGGGGATCAAGGCCGAGGTCGTCGACGAGCGGGAGGGCAAGCCGATCGACCAGGGTCAGGGCCTGCTCGTCCTCCAGCGCCCCTGGCCGTCGATGCTGCGCACGCTGTACAAGGAGGACGAGCGCTTCGTCGACACGTATTTCTCGCGCTTCGGCAAGGAGATCTATCTCGTCGGCGACGCCGCCCGCAAGGACAAGGACGGCTACTTCTGGATCATCGGCCGGATCGACGACGTCGTCAACGTCTCGGGCCACCGGCTCTCCACCGCCGAGGTGGAGTCCGCGATCGTGTCCCATCACATGGTCGCCGAGTCGGCGGTCATCGGGCAGTCCGACGATGACACCGGGCAGGCGATCTGCGCGTTCGTCACCCTCCAGGGCGACGTCGACGGGACCGACGTGCTGATCGAGGAGATCCGCGTTCACGTCGGCGAGCGGATCGGCAAGTTCGCCCGGCCCAAGCGGATCATCTGGGCCGACGATCTGCCCAAGACGCGCTCGGGCAAGATCATGCGCCGGCTGCTGCGCGACATCGCCGAAGGGCGGGCGCTCGGCGACGTCACGACCCTGCGAGACCCCGATGTCATGGCCCAGCTGGAGGGCAAGATCCACGAGGAGCAGAAAGCCGCCGAAGGTTGAGCACCCTGCGGCGACGGCAGCGCCCGCGCCCGGCGGGCGCGGGCCGGGCTCGGAGCTCTGCCTCGGCGTCTCTCAGACGCTGAGGCGGCGCCCGAGCTCGGCCGAGTGCCGGCGCGCGACCGGGATCTTGTGACCGCCGGTGAAGGTCAGCTCGGCCGTCCCGCCGAGCAGCGGTCGCAGCTCGACCGCCTGGCGCAGATTGGCGACGTACTGGCGGTGAACGCGGACGAAGCCGAACGGCTCCCATCGGCGCTCGATCTCCGACAGCGTCGTGCGCAGCAGATACCGCCCGTCGCCGGTCACGATCCGGACGAAGTCGCCATAGGACTGGACGTAATGGATGCTGCTGCGGGGCAGCAGGCGCGTCGAGCCGCCGTGCAGAGTGGAGACGGCGATCATCTCGTGGTCGTCGTGGACGGCCGCGGAATGCCCGGGCCGCGGATCGGGGTGCGCGCGGCTGATCGCCGACGCCGATTCCAGCGCCGCGGTCACGCGCTCGATCGCCTCCTCCACGCGCCGGCGGCCGACGGGCTTGCGCAGATAGTCGAGCGCGTGCAGCTCGAAGGCGTCGACCGCCGCGCTGTCATACGCGCTGACGAACACGAGTTGTGGGGGGGTCGCGAAGCGTCGCAGCACGCGCGCGAGCTCGAGACCGTCGAGGTCGGGCATGCGCACGTCGAGGAAGATCGCGTCATAGGACGCGGTCGAGGCCTTGCGCAGGGCCTCGTGGCCGTCGGACGCGCACTCCACCTCGCGGACGCTCGGCGAGCTGCGCAGCAGCCGGGCGAGATCCTCGAGCTGGCTGTGCTCGTCGTCGACGGCGAGGATCGTCAGCTGGTCAGCGCCCATCGCCGGATCCGCCGACCGTCAACGCCGGGTCGGTCGGCGATCCGATCCAGTCCTCGCCGATCAGATTGGGCACGGTCATGATCGCCGTCGTGCCACGGCCGAGCTTGGATTCCAGTCGCAGCCCGTAGCGCTCCCCGAACGTCGCGCGCAGGCGCCCGTCGACGTTGGAGAGCCCGATCCCGCCCGACGCTCCGGCGAGCAGCGCCGGGATCCGACGCGGGTCGATGCCGCTGCCGTCGTCGGTGATGCGCAGCTCGACGTCGGCGCCCGCAGAGGCGGGAGGCGATCGCGATCCGCCCGTCGCCCGCGCGCTTCTCGACCCCGTGGCGGATGGCGTTCTCGACGAGCGGCTGCAGAGACATCGCCGGAACGATCGCGCTCGTGGTGTCAGGCGCCACCTCGATCGTCGACGTGCAGGCGATCGCGAAAGCGCGCCTGCTCGAGGCGCAGATAGCGCTCGACGTGCTCCAGCTCCTCGCCGAGGGTCACATAGGAGCGCCCGTCGCGGAACAGATACCGGGTGAACTCGGCGAAGTCGGTCAGCAGCTCGCGTGCCTCCTCGGGGCGGGTGTGGATGTCGCCGGCGACCGCGGCCAGCGCGTTGTAGATGAAGTGCGGGGAGATCTCGGCACGCAGCGCGCGCAGCTCGGCCCGCGCCAGGCGCTCCTCCTGATCGGCGACGACCGACAGCTCGAGCTGGGCGGAGACGAGGCTCGCCGCCTCCCGCATCACGCGCAGCTCGTCGGCGGGTGGCCGGCCCGGCATCCGATAGAAGGCGATCAACGTGCCGGCGCGCCGCCCCTGGACCATGAGCGGGGCGAGGACCGCGGAGCGCAGCGGGCAGGTCGGATCCGACGAGGTCAGGCGCGGGACGACGCGGAGGCGATCGTCGGGGGTGCGGTCGAGCAGCCGGGACAGCAGGTCGCCGGGTCGCACCTGATCGCCGCCCTCGCCATCGATCGCCAGCACCGCGCGGGTGTCGGCGAGCGCGATCGAGGCCGCGCCGATCAGCTCGCGCAGATGCGGCGCGGCGAGCGCCGCCGAGGACGGGCCGAGACCGCGGCGCAGATGCGGCAGCGTCGAGGTCGCGGCATGCAGGGCGGACTGCATCCCGAGCGCCTCCGGGGTGCGGGCCGCGCGTGGGCCGTGGATCACCGTCCACGCGACGCCGAGCGCGGTGGCGAGCCCTGCCCCCAGCAGTACGCCGAGTACGACGCTCATATCGTGTGAGCCAGCATACCGGCGTGCGGGATGGAATCCGTATGCTCACCGCCCACCATGGAGGTCATCCTCGGCGTGCTGCTGGGATGGGCGCTCGCCGCCTCGGCGCTCGCCGCCTTCCGGCTCGTCCGCCCGCCGCGCGTGATCTCCAGCGAGCAGCGCGCGATGCAGGAGGCGCTGCACGCCGCCACCGTCACCCTGCCGCACCTGCGCACCGGGCTGACGGCCGACAGCGCCGCCCGGACGGTCGGGCCCCTGCGCACGCTGACCCAGGCGCTCGCCGTGGCGCTCGTCGATCTCGAGCACGTGCTCGCCGTCGACGGCGAGGGCGTCGACCATCACGGCGAGGACGAGCTGATGGCGCTCGTCGCCCAGGCCGGCCGCGACGACCGCCTGCACGTCGAGTCCCGGATCCGCTGCGACCGGCCGGATTGCCCGATCGGCGGGGCCGTGCTCGCCCCGCTCGTCGTCGCGGACCGGCGCGTCGGAACGTTCGTCGCGCTGTTTCCCCGCGCCTGGCGGCTGACCCCCGAGGAGACCCGCACGGTCGGGGAGGCGGCGAGCCTCGTCTCCGCCCAGCTCCAGCTCGCCGAGTTCGAGGCCCAGTCCGACCGGCTGGCCCGGGCCGAGCTGCGGGCGCTGCGCGCGCAGATCTCCCCGCATTTCGTCTACAACGCGCTGGCCGCGATCGCCGGCTACATCCACACCAATCCCGAGGAGGCGCGCGAGCTGCTGACCGAGTTCGCGGAGTTCACGCGCTATGCGTTTCGCGGGCGCAGCCCGTATGTGACGCTCGCCGACGAGCTCGAGTACGTCGAGAAGTACCTCCGTCTGGAGCGCGCCCGGTTCGGCCCCCGGCTCGAGGTGCGCCTGGTCGTCGCGCCCGAGGTCCTGCACGCCGTGCTGCCGATGCTGTCGCTGCAGCCGCTCGTCGAGAACGCCGTCCGCCACGGCGTCGAGCGTCAGGGGCACGGCCGGGTGGAGATCATCGCTCGGGACATCGGCACCGATGTCGAGTTGCTCGTCACCGATGACGGCGTCGGGATGGAGCCCGGCCGCGGCGCCGCGCTGCTGGCCGGCGAGGGGGGCGGAGTCGGTCTGATGAACGTCCAGGCACGGCTGCAGGCGACCTTCGGCCCCGAGTACGGCCTCGAGATCGATTCCACCCTCGGCGGCGGCACGACGGTGACGATGACGCTGCCGAAGTTCCGCGCCGGGGTGCGAGCGGCGTGAGCGCCGGCGACCGCGACCGGATGCCCGCGCGGCTGCGCTCGCCGCGTCAGGAGCTGGCCGACTCCACCGCTCACGGCGACGTCTATCTGCGGCGCCTGCGCCACGCCCAGCTCCAGCTTTCGCTGCTCGCGCTCGTCGCCTTCGGAGCGGTGTTCGGGATCCTGCCGCTCGCGCTGTATCTGCTGCCGGGACTGGGCCGCGTGCACATCATCGGGGTCCCGCTGACGATCTGGATCATGCTCGTGCCGCTGTCGCCGCTCTTTCTGACGATCGGATGGCTGTACGCGCGCCGCGCCGACACGCTGGACGCCGCCTTCCGGGACCTGGTGGAGAAGTGATCGCCCTCGCCGCGATCGGCGCGGTCACGCTCGGAACGCTCGGACTCGGCGCCTGGGGCGTCCGCTTCGCCCGCACGACGTCCGATCTGCTCGTCGCCTCGCGCTCGGTGACCCCGTGGTGGAACGCGGCGGCGATCTCCGGTGAGTATCTGTCGGCGGCGAGCTTTCTCGGCATCGCCGGCCTCGAGCTGAAGATCGGCGCCGGCGCGCTGTGGCAGTCGCTCGGCTTCACCGCCGGTTATCTCGCGCTGCTGCTGTTCGTCGCCGCGCCGCTGCGGCGCTTCGGCTCCTACACGATCCCGGACTTCGTCGAGGCGCGCCTGCGCACCCCGTGGCTGCGGCCTCTCGCCTCGGCGATCGTGCTGCTGATCGGCGGCTTCTATCTCCTGCCCCAGCTCAAGGGGGCCGGGATCGCGCTGCAGGCGGTGACCGGCGCGCCGTACTGGCTCGGCGTCGTCCTCGTCGCGGCGATCGTCGCCGTCAACGTCTCGGTCGGGGGGATGCGCGGCATCACCTATGTCCAGGCCTTCCAGTTCTGGATCAAGGTGTTCGCGATCTCGGTTCCGGCCTGCGTGCTGCTGATCCACTTCGGTGGCCTGCCTGACCGCGCCGCCCTGTTCGGCCGCTCGCTGCCGCGCGCCCCCGCGCGGGGGATCGTTGTCGAGTTGCCCGGGCGCGAGCGCGTGCAGTTCCCGGCGGCGGTCGTCATCACGGTCGGCGGCCGGCCGCTGCATGTCGCCGCCGGCGCGCAGCGCTCGCTGCCCGGCGGGGTCAGGATCCGCATCCCGGGCCGCGCCGTCATGCCCGTCGAGGTCGGCACCCCGGTCCAGACCGGAGCCCAGTGGTCACGGCCGGTGGCCGGCAGCGGCGCGAGCTCGCCGCTGCTCGTCTACTCGCTGCTGATCGCCACCTTCCTGGGCACGATGGGCCTGCCTCATATCCTCGTGCGCTTCTACACCAACCCCGACGGCCACGCGGCGCGGCGGACGACGGTGCGGGTGCTGAGCCTGCTCGGCCTGTTCTACGCCTTCCCGGCGGTCTACGGCGCGCTCGGCCGCGCGCTGACCCCCCAGCTCTATCTGACCGGGCAGACCGACGCGGTCGTGCTGGCGCTCCCCCGGGCGGCCTGGCCGGGGACCGTCGGGACGCTGCTCGGGGCACTGACCGCGGCGGGCGCGTTCGCCGCGTTCCTGTCGACGTCGTCAGGGCTGCTCGTCTCGCTGGCCGGCACGATCAGCCATGACATCTGGCCGCGGCTGCGGCGCGAGGCGCCGTCCGGGGTCGCGACGCGGCGCTGGCGCTTCCGCATCGCGGCGCTGAGCGCCATGATCATCCCTGCGCTGCTGGCCCTGCTCACGCAATCCGTCGACATCTCGATCCTCGTCGGCTGGGCGTTCGCGATCGCCGCCTCCACCTTCTGCCCGGTGTTCCTGCTCGGGGTGTGGTGGACGCGGCTGTCGGCGCGCGGCGCGGCGGCGGGCATGGTGCTCGGCGCGACGATCGCCACCGCGGCGATCGTCACCGGACTGCTCCGGGGCGACAACGAGACGACCGCGCTCGGCGCGCTGCTCGCCCAGCCCGCGCTCGTCTCGGTCCCGATCGCCTTCCTCGTGATGATCGTCGTCTCGCTGCGCGACCCGGTTCGCTTCTCGGCCTCGGCCGAGATGCTCGCGCTGCACGCCCCCGAGGGACTCGGCCTGCGGCTCGCCGACGACGACCTTGATTCCCCCCGCGACAGCGGCGATTCGGTCATGATGGGCCGATGACCGAGATCGCCTCCTATGAGCAGGCGTGCGCCACCCACGCCTGGCACGTGCCGGACCGGTACAACATCGCCGTCGACATCTGTGACAAGCATCCCCGGGACAAGCCGGCGATGATCCACGAGGACTTCCACGGCACCGTCCGGGAGCTGAACTGGGGCGAGCTCCAGGACCTCTCCAACCGCTTCGCCAACGTGCTCACCGGGCTCGGCGTCGTCAAGGGGGACCGGGTCGCGATGCTGCTGCCCGCCACCCCGGAGACGGCGGCCGCGTTCATCGGCACTTGGAAGGTCGGCGCCATCCTGCTGTCGATGTCGGTGCTCTACGGCGACGAGGGCATCCGTCACCGGCTGACCGACTCCCAGGCCAAGGTGCTCGTCACCGACGCCGCCAACGCCGAGCGGATGGAGCGCTCGCTCGTCGAGCATCTGATCATCCTCGACGACGATCTGCTGGCCAAGGGCTCGACGGCGTTTGACGTCGTCGACACCGCGGCCGACGACCCCGCGCAGCTGTACTACTCGTCGGGCACGACCGGGCTGGCCAAGGGCATCCTCCACGCCCATCGCTATCTCCTCGCCCACGAGGAGTTCGTCTACTGCCATGACATCCGGGACGGGGAGCGCTTCCACGGGATGGGCGAGTGGGCGTGGGCGGCCGGGATCGCACCGCTGCTCGGCCCCTGGCGCTACGGGGCGATCCAGGTCGTCTACCAGCGCGAGGGCGGCTTCGACCCGGCCAGGCAGCTGGACTTCCTCTCCCGCCACGAGGTCACCAACGTGTTCGGGACCCCGACCGCGATCCGCTCGATGATGTCGATCACCGACGCCGGCACCCGCTATCCGCAGAAGATCCGGATCATGTGCTCGGCCGGCGAGCCCCTCAACCCGGAGGCGATCCGCTGGGTCCGCGAGCAGTACGGGATCACCGTGCTCGACTTCTACGGCCTGACCGAGTCCTATCCGCTGTGCGCCAACTTCCCGTTCATGGAGGTCCGCCCCGGATCGATGGGCCGGGCGATGCCCGGCTGGGACGTGCAGATCCTCGACGAGGACGAGCGCCCGCTCGGTCCCGGCGAGCGCGGGGAGATCTGTCTGCGCGCGCGCTCGAACCCGCACTATCCGCTCGGCTACTGGAACCGGCCCCCGCGTGACACCGAGGAGGCGTTCGGCGGCGAGTGGTTCCACACCAAGGACGCCGCCAGCATCGACGAGGACGGCTACTTCTGGTACGAGGGCCGAGCCGATGACGTCATCATCTCGGCCGGCTATCGGATCGGCCCGTTCGAGGTCGAGTCGGCCTGCCTCGAGCATCCCGCGGTCGCCGAGGCGGCGGCGGTCGCCGTCCCCGACGAGCGCCGCGGCATGGTCGTCAAGGCCTTCGTCGTGCTGAGCGCCGGCCACGAGCCGTCGGACGCGCTCGCCGATGAGATCAAGGCGTTCGTCCGTGACCATCTGTCGGCCTACGCCTATCCGCGCCTGATCGAGTTCGTCCCGGACCTCCCCAAGACGCTGACCGGCAAGATCCGCCGGATCGAGCTCCGGCAAGCCGAGGCGGCGAAGTCCACGTCGTAGCGCCTGCGCCCCGGGGCGTATTGAGGGGGCTGGGCATCTAACGCGCGCATAGGGCACGTTAGATGCCCAGCTTCTCGGCCGGGCGGCCGGCCGGGCGGCCGGTCGCGCGATCGGTCGGGCGGTCGGTCGCGCGGTCGGCCGCGCGGTCGGCCGCGCGGTCGGTCAGGCCGTCCCGCGGGCGTGGGCGCGCATCTCGGCGAGGATCCGCTCCAGGCGCGGCTCGTCGGTGCGGTCGACGTGCGTCATCGCCGCGGCGACGGCGGGGTGGACCGCGGCGATCTGGGCGTGCATCTCGTGGGCGACCGCGCGATAGCTCGGATGCCCCTCGCGCCCGGAGCGCAGCTCGATCAGCTGCATCGCCTCACGCGCGTTGAGATCCAGGACGAAGCGCAGGCGATATCCGAGGCACAGCGCGTACGGGGCGGCGTTGCGCAGCCCGGCCGCCGCGAGGCGCTCGTACTCGTCGGCGGAGACCTGCAGGGCGCGCGCGTACTGACCCCCGACGCCGGCCAGCGTCACCTGCTCGGGCACGTCGGCGCCGAGGTCCGGGGTCAGCGACTGCCATTGCACGGTCAGCATCCGATGGCGTTGCAGGTCACGGAAGGCGCCGTAGTCGGCGACGATCTCGAAGCGATACCGCAGCGCCTCGAAGCCCCGCCCGGGGCGATGGCGGCGATTGGCGCGCTCGCCGACGAGGTCGGAGAGCAGCCGGGCCCGTTCGTCGCCGGACAGGGCGTGCAGCGCGCGGCGGGTCTGCGCCTCGCCGGCGGCCGTCGACTCGAACAGCAGCGCGCACAGCAGGTCGTCCTCGCTGCCGTCGACGTGGGTGAGCGTGACCGACGGGCCGGCGTCGATCCCGGACCCGCTCTCGCCGAGCCCGAGCCCGAGCCCGACCCCGCCCCCGCCCCCGACCCGTCCCACAACCTGTCCCTCGACCCCGCCCCCGCCTCCGAGCCCGCCCCCGCCCCCGAGCCCGAGCCGCGCCGCCCAGCGCTCCCCGGCCTGCGCGCGTGACTCCAGATAGGCGATCCACTCGCCGCCGCGGTCGGGCCGCTGCACCCGGGAGACGAAGCTCGGCATCACCGTGCGGACCTCGTCGAGGATCATCGTGCCGTAGCGCCGGGCCTCGGGCAGCGGATGGGCCAGGAGGTGGAGGATGAGCTGCTCGTAGGTCTGGCCGCTGGCGTAGATGCCCATGTGCGAGAGCGAGCTCGCCGGGAGCAGGCCGCGCAGGAGATCGAGCGCCTTGGCCTTCAGCGCGCGGGCGTGCGCGGCGGGGGGGTCGCCGCCGGCGCGCGGGAACTCGCGCTCGGCCCACGCCAGCACGCGCGGGAGCGACGCCGAGTAGACGCCGAACAGCTCGTCCATCGCCGCCGCGTACTGCGGGCCCAGCTCGGGATCACGGTAGTAGCGATAGCCGCCCGGCGGATCGGGGATCGGCGCGTCGTAGGCGATGTAGCGCGTCGACTGCTCGAGATAGGCGGCGAGGCGGGGGCGCTGGAGGATCTTCGTCAGGACGTTGGAGACCCATTCGCAGGCGACGTGCGCGCCGCCGAGCTGGGCGACCGAGTCATCGCCATAGCCGAGGAAGATGCGGTCATACAGCGCCTCGGCGTGGGTCGCGCCCGGAGCCGCCGACGACCGATCCGCGCCCGCTCCGGCCGCGGACAGGTCGCCTGAGAATTCGTCGAGCAGCAATCGGCGCAGCGTCCCCGGATACCGCGAATACCGCGCGAACAGCGCCCCCTTGAGCGTCTCGGGCAGGTCGACGAGGGCGAACACCGGCCGGTCGAGGTTCGTGCAGTGAGCGCTCAGCAGCGCCCGCTCGTCCTCGCTGAAGCTCTCGACCGGGTAGTCCACCGGCGGCCGATCCTAGTACGCGGACCGGACCGCGCGGCGACGCTCGCCGCCGGCGCGGCGGGTCACCAGCGCCCGCGGTGCACGACCTCCTCGAAGGGCCGGCGGTCAGGCCGCGTGTTCGGCGCCAGCGGCCGGCCGGCGGGATACCCGAAATCGATCAGGAAGGCCGTCAGCCGATCCTCGGGGATGCCGAGCAGCCGGCGCGCCAGATCCTGATCGCCGACCGCCGAGTGACCCGAGCCGATCCCGAGGTCGGCGGCGGCGATCATCATCTGCATCGCCGCCTGACCGATGTCGAAGCGGGCGCGCTCGCGGATCGCCGGGTCCTCGGACTGCTCGATCACGAACGCCACCGTCGCCGCCGATCCGGCGATGTGCGCGCCGCCGCGCCAGACCTGCGCCAGATCGGTGAGCTGGCCGCGGTCGGTGACGACGACGAAGTCCCACGGCTGCCAGTTGCGCGAGGACGGAGCCCGGCGTCCGGCCTCGAGGATCCGGTCGAGGTCCTCGCCGGCGATCGGACGCTCGGCGAAGTCGCGGACGTTGCGGCGGCTGGTGATCGCGTCCCAGGTCTGCATGGCTGGGGCCTCCTTCGGCGGGTCGGGTGCGACGGCGATCAATGATACGCGCGCGTACCAGAGTCCGTTATGCTCCCTGATACGCATGCGTACCACTGCTGAAGCCGGAGAGCATCACGACGTGCTCGTCGTCGGGGCCGGCCTGTCGGGGATCGGCGCCGGCTGCCATCTCGCGCGGGACTGCCCGGACCGCAGCTACGCGATCCTCGAGGCGCGCGCGGACATCGGCGGCACCTGGGACCTGTTCCGCTATCCGGGCATCCGCTCGGACTCCGACATGTACACGCTCGGCTACTCGTTCGCCCCGTGGCAGGACTCGCGCACGCTCGCCGACGGTCCGTCGATCCTCGCCTACATCCGTGAGACCGCCGACCGCTACGGGGTGACCGAGCGCGTGCGCTTCGGCCACCGGGTCACCGCCGCAAGCTGGAGCAGCGAGCGGTCACGCTGGACGGTGACCGTCGAGCGCGTCGAGACCGGGGAGGTGCTGACCCTGACGTGCTCGTTCCTGCTCATGTCCACCGGCTACTACCGCTATGACCGCGGCTACATGCCGGCCTTCCCGGGCGTCGAGCGGTTCGCCGGCCCGGTCATCCATCCCCAGCACTGGCCGGAGGACCTGGACTACGCCGACCGCCGCGTCGTCGTGATCGGCAGTGGCGCGACGGCGGTGACGCTCGCCCCCGCGATGTCAGGCACCGCGGCGCACGTCACGATGCTCCAGCGCTCGCCGACGTACGTGCTCTCGATCCCGTCGACCGACGCGATCGCCGATGCGGCGCGCCGCCGGCTGCCGGCGATGGCCGCCTATCGCGCCGTACGGGCCAAGAACGTGGCGCTGATCACGCTCAGCTATCAGCTCTGCCGCCGGGCGCCGCGCCTGGCGCGGGCCGCGCTGCGCAAGGGCGCGGCCGCGCTGCTGCCCGCCGACTTCGATCTCGACACCCATTTCAACCCGCGGTATGACCCGTGGGATCAGCGCCTCTGCTTCTGCCCGGACGGCGACCTGTTCCGCGCCGTGCGCGACGGCCGCCTGTCGATCGTCACCGACGAGGTCGAGACCTTCACCGAGCGCGGCCTGCGTCTGCGCAGCGGGCGCGAGCTGGAGGCCGACATCGTCGTCACCGCCACCGGGCTGGCGCTGCAGGCGCTCGGCGGCGCGACGCTGACGGTCGACGGCCGCACCGTCGACCTCGCCGACACCGTCGCCTACCGGGGGATGATGCTGAGCGGCGTGCCGAACTGCGCGTTCACGATCGGCTACACGAACGCCTCCTGGACGCTGAAGGCCGACCTCACGTGCGAGCACGTGTGCCGCCTGCTCAACCACATGCGCGATCACGGCTACGCGCAGTGCCTGCCACAGCTCGACGCCGCGGCGGGCGGCGTGCGCGAGCCGCTGATCGGACTGGCCTCGGGCTACGTCCTGCGCGCCGTCGCCGACTTCCCCAAGCAGGGCTGCCGTCGTCCGTGGCGCGTCCGTCAGAACTATCCGCTCGACGCGCTCGAGTTCAAGCTCGGCAAGGTCCAGGACGCGGCGCTGCGCTTCAGCGCGGCCGGACGGTCGGCGCCCGCCGAGCCGGACGCGACCGGAGTTCCGGCTGTCGCGGCCTGAGGGCGCGGCGGTCAGCCGGCCCCGCGCGGGTCGCCGGTCGACTGCGAGCCCTCGCCGGAGGCACCCGCCGCGTCGTCGTGTTCGTGTTCGTGCTCGTGACCGTCGTCAGGCGATCGCCGGACCTCTGCCTGGTCGTCGTGCCCCGGCTCGGCCTCCTCGCCGTTCTGATTGGAGACCGATCCCGGAAGCTCCTGCTCGCGGCTGGGATCGCGTGGTGGTGTCATGTCTCCTGACGGATACCCGGCGGCGAGCGCCGGCAACCCGCGACCGGCCGGTCGCTACGATCGCGCCGTGCTGCGGGTTGTGAACCGCCGCGGCGCAGCGGCGCTCGCGCTCGCGCTCGCGGCCGCGGTCGTGGTGCTCGGCGGGCTCGGGATGGCGGCGACGGCCGGCGCGCACACCGTCTGGCTCTGCCGTCCGGCGCTCACCGACGACCCGTGCGATACCGGTCTGACGACGACCGTGTACACGCCGACCCGGGCCGAGCTGCGGGTGTTCACGCCGCACGCCGATGCGCACCCGCCGATCGACTGCTTCTACGTCTATCCAACGGTCAGCACGCAGTACGGGCCGCTCTCCGATCTGCGGGTCCAGCCCGCGGAGACGAGCGTCGCCCGCGCGCAGGTCGCGCGCTACTCGCAGTACTGCAACGTCTATGCGCCGATGTACCGCCAGCTCACGGTGCCGGCCCTGTCCCGGCTCGGGATGGGAGGCTCCGCCCGGCTGCAGTTCGGCACGCCGCTGCGCGACGTCGAGCAGGCGTTCTCGGTCTTTCTCAAGCGCGACAGCCACGGCCGCGGCTTCGTGCTGATCGGCCATTCCCAGGGCGCGATCCTCCTGCGCCGGTTGATCGCCACCGAGATCGATCCCCATCCCGCGCTCCGCGCCCGGCTCGTGTCGGCGATCGTCCTCGGGGGCAACGTGCTCGTCAGGACGGGCTCGACGGTCGGCGGCGACTTCCAGCACATCCCGGCCTGCCAGTCCGCCACGCAGCTGCACTGCGTGATCGCGTTCTCGACCTTCGACGCGCCGCCGCCGCCCGGGACGCTGCTCGGCTTCTCGGGCGTCGCGGGCGAATCGGTGCTCTGCACGAACCCCGCCGCGCTGGCCGGCGGCTCCGGGCTGCTTGACCCCATCTTCCCGGTCGGTCTCGGCCTGACCTCCGCGCTCGCCGGGCCGCTGGGGCACGCCCTCGTGCCGCCGCCGCTGGAGTTCAACAGCTATCCCGGCGCCTACAGCGCGCAGTGCAGCTCGGCCGGAGGGTTCGACGTCCTGCAGGTCATCGCGCTCGACGGCGCCCCGACGCCGCAGCCGTATCCGTCGGCGGTCTGGGGGCTGCATGTCCTGGACGCCAACATCGCCCAGGGCAACCTCGTGGCGATCGTCGGCCAGGAGGCCGCGGCCTATCACGCATCGCTCGCCGGCCGCCGCGGTTGACCCGCGGCCATCGGCCGGGCGGGCCCTCGCGGGGATCGCGGCGGCGTCGGATCCGGGGCGGGCCGGATTGCACCGGCGTCGGATCGGGGGCCTCGCGGGGATCGCGGCGGCGTCGGATCCGGGGCCGGCCGGATTGCACCGGGGCTGTGGTCGTTTTTGACGCAATATGCGTTGTTTTCGTCCACACCCCCTCGGCGCAGGCCGTGATCCTCGACCGGGAGCTGCGACCGGCCCGCATCGCCGGCGATACGATCGAGCCCGTGCCCCACGCTGTCGTCAGCCGCCGCCGGCGGGCGTGGGCGGTGGCCGCCTTCGTCCTCGCTCTCGCCATCGTCGTCGCCCTGCTCGCCGTGGCCGCGGCGGCCGGGGCCCGCACCGTGTGGCTGTGCCGGCCGGGCGCGCGGCCGGACCCGTGCGCCCCCGGCCTGTCGACGACCGTGTACTCGCCCCACCTGACCGCGCTGCGGCAGGTCAGCCCGCGCGCCGCCGCCCACCCGTCGATCGACTGCTTCTACGTCTATCCGACGACGAGCACCGAGAAGGGGCCGCTCTCCAATCTCCAGATCCAGCCGGCGGAGACCGGGATCGCGCTCAACCAGGTGGCGCGGTACTCGCAGTACTGCAACGTGTACGCGCCGATGTACCGCCAGGTCACGCTGCCGGCGCTCTTCTCGCTCGGCGTCGGGAAGGCCGTCTCGCTCGCCTACGGCACGCCGCTGCATGACGTCGAACAGGCGTTCTCGCTCTTCCTGACGCGCTACAGCCACGGCCGGGGCTTCGTGCTGATCGGCCACAGCCAGGGGTCGATCATCCTCATCCGCCTGATCGCCAAGGAGATCGATCCGAACCCGGCCCTGCGCGCCCGGCTCGTGTCGGCGATCCTGCTCGGGGGCAACGTCCTCGTCAAGTCCGGCACCGGGTCCGGCGGCGACTTCCGCCACATCCCGGCCTGCCGGTCCTCGGCCGAGCTGCACTGCGTGATCGCGTACTCGACGTTTGACCACACGCCGCCGAAGAACTCGCTGTTCGGGCGCGCTTACGCGCGCGGCGAGTCGGTGCTCTGCACGAATCCGGCGGCGCTCTCCGGGGGCAGCGGACTGCTCGATCCGATCTTTCCCACCGGCGCGCTCGGCCTGACGCTCAGCGCCGGTGTACGCGCCCCGCTGCGCCGGCTGCTGAGCGCGGCCGGGTCGGTGTGGGACAGCTATCCGGGGGCCTACCGCGCGCGATGCGCGTCGGCCGGGGGCGCCAGCGTGCTGGAGGTGACGCCCCGCGACGGAGCGCCGACGCCCCCGCCGCTGCCGACGGCGGCGTGGGGGCTGCACGTGCTCGACGCAAATCTCGCGCTCGGCAACCTGGTCGGGATCGTCGGCCGCCAGGCCGCGGCGTACCGCGCGGCGGCCGCGTCGGGCTGACCCGCGCCCGGCAACGCGGGGGCGGGGCCGGAGGCGGGCCGGTGCCGGGACCGGGGCAGGGGCCGGGGCCGGCCGGGGCCGGGGCCGGGGCCGGGGCCTACCCCGGCTGAGCCCGCCGCTCGATCAGCAGCGCGACGCCGTCGAGGACCCGCGCGAGCCCGAAGCCGAAGTCGCCGTCACGGTCGTCGTCGCGCGCGTCGTTGAAGATCCCGGCGTCGACCGCGCGCCGGACCGCCGGGAACCGATCTGAGTCGGTGACCGCTCGCATCAGCGCATCGAACCCCTCGACCGCCGTCCCGCTCGCCGCGGCCCGCTCCAGATCGGAGTTCAGGCGCGCCTCCCAGTACACGTAGCCGTTGAGCAGCAGGAGCACCTCGGCGCGCTCCTCCTCGCTGAGCGCCGTGTCCGCCATCGCCGCCAGGCCGCGGTCCATCCACCCGAGCTGGCTCGGCGTGCCGATCAGTCCCCCCACCGGGACGCGCTCCACCCAGGGATGGCGCCTGAGGCCGTGGCGCATCTCCCAGCACCAGCGCTCGAGTCCGGCCCGCCAGTCCCCGAGCGGCTCGTCGAGCGTGGCCGGCGGCTCGAGAACCGCGTTGAGCATCAGCAGGAGGAGCTCGTCCTTGCTCTCGACGTGGCGATAGAGCGACATCGTCGTGAAGCCCAGGCCACCGGCGACACGCGCCATCGTCACCTTCTCGAGCCCTTCGGCATCGGCGATCGCGATCGCCGCGTCGACGATGCGGGCGAGGCTCAGGCCGGCCCGCGGCCCGCGCCCGCCGTCGGCGTCCTGCGCGGTGCCCGCCTCCCAGAGCCGCGCGAGCGCCGGCGGCAGATCCTCGCCGGGTGACCGCGCATCGGTGTCCTCAGAGCTGCTCATCTGGCGTCCGGCATCAGTCTAGCGAGGCTGAGTGTATGTGATATACATCTGTGTATGACATACACAATCGAGCTCGAGCGGGTTTCCAAGTCCTACACCGGCAGACCCGTCCTCGACGCGCTGGACATGGCGGTCCCGGCCGGCACGGTGTTCGCGTTGCTCGGCCCCAACGGGGCGGGCAAGACGACGATCGTGCGAATCCTCGCCACCCTGCTGAGCGCCGATGCCGGCACCGCCCGCGTCGCCGGCCACGACGTCGTCACCGAGCGCGCCGAGGTCAGGCGCCGGATCGGCCTCACCGGCCAGACCGTGGCCCTCGATGAGCTGCTCAGCGGCGAGCAGAACCTGACCACGGCCGGCCGGCTGCGCGGGCTGTCGGCCGCGGCCGCCCGGCGGCGGTCCGGGGAGCTGCTGGCGAGCTTCGGGCTGACCGCCGCGGCCCGGCGCCCGGTCGCGACGTACTCCGGCGGGATGCGCCGGCGGCTTGATCTCGCCGCCGGCCTCGTCTGCGAACCCGAGGTGCTGTTCCTCGACGAGCCGAGCACCGGCCTTGACCCGCGCAGCCGCCAGTCGCTGTGGGACGAGATCGCCGAGATCGCCGGGCGGGGCGTGACCGTGCTGCTGACCACGCAGTATCTGGAGGAGGCCGACCGGCTCGCCGACGAGGTCGCCGTGCTCGACCACGGCCGGATCGTCGCTCGGGGGACGCCGGACGAGCTCAAGCAGCGCGTCGCCGGCCGGTTGCTGGCGATCGAGCTCGTCGATCGCGCCGCCGTCGAGGCGGCGATGCGGGTGCTCGTCGACCGCGTGACCGGGGCCGAGGCCGCGGGGCTGACGATCACCGTTCCCACCGACGGCGGCGCCGCCGGGATCCGCGGCGTGCTGGACGCGATCGACCCCGACGGCGTCGCGGTGCGGCGCTTCTCGGTCCGCACCGCGACGCTCGACGACGTCTTTCTCGCCGTCACCGGCCACACCACCGAGCAACCGAACCCCCGAGGAGCGATCGCCGATGTCTGACGCCCTGACCCTCTCCATCCGCTGCCTGCGGATCTCCCGGCGCGAGCTGGACACCCTGATGATGGCCGTCATCCTGCCCGTGCTGCTGATGGTCATGTTCGTGGAGTTCTTCGGAAATGCGATCCACGCCGGCACCGCCCACTACGTGACCTATGTCGTCCCCGGCGTGCTGCTGCTCTGCGCGGGCTACGGGTCCGGGCTGACCGCGGTCGCGGTCTGCCGGGACATGAGCGGCGGGATGATCGACCGCCTGCGCTCGATGGATGTGCGCGCGGCGCCGCTGCTCGCCGGACACGTGACCGCGAGCGCGGCTCGCAATCTCGTCTCGGTCGTCGTCGTGCTCATCGTCGCCGTCCTGCTCGGCTTCCGGCCGAGCGCCGGCGCCGGCGACTGGCTCGTCGCCGGCGCCATCGTCTTCGCCTTCATCCTCGCCGTCTCATGGCTGTCGGCCGCGCTCGGCCTGCTGGCCAGGACGCCCGACGCCGCGCAGGGCGTCAGCTTCGTGATCATGTTCCTGCCCTACGCCTCCAGCGCCTTCGTGCCGACGGCGACGATGCCGGCCTGGATCCGCGGGTTCGCTGGGCATCAGCCGATCACCCCGATCACCGACGAGCTGCGCCATCTGCTCGTCGGCACGCCGTCGTCGGCGAGCGCCTGGACGGCGCTGGCCTGGTGTGCGGCGATCATGGCGGCGTCGATCGCGGCCTCGGGATGGCTGTTCAGCCGCCGTGTCGGCTGACCAGCCGGCCGGTCCCGGCGCCGGTCGGGGTCGGCGACCGGCCGGGGTCAGCGGTCGGCGGCGCCGGGGGCAGCACCGGCCGGCCCCGCGGATCAGCGACCGGTCGGCGCCCGGGGCGGCCGGCGCCCGGGGCGGCCGGCGGGGGCCAGGGGTCGGGGACCGTCCGGCCCCGCGGATCAGCGACCGGCCGGCGCCCGGGGCGGCCGGCGGGGGCCAGGGGTCGGGGACCGTCCGGCCCCGCGGATCAGCGACCGGCCGGGGCGGCGCCGGCCAGCGCCCGCTCGCGCCGGCGTGACTTGTCGGCCAGGCGCCGGCACGCGAGCCACGGATCCCAGTCGGGACCGGGCTCGGCCAGACGCGACGGCTCGCCGAACACCGCGCCCGCGCGGATCTCGGCCATCAGATCACGGTGCAGGATCGCGCTCGCGGCATGGACGCCGCCGCGGATGACCCCGGCGATCCCGTGGCCCCAGACGGTGCTCGCGCCGGCGAGGTAGAGCCCGCCGATCTCGGTCACGGCGTCGGGCCGGTTGGGCCCGATCTGGTCGGGCGTGAACTCGAGCCCGTAGCTGCCGCCGCCGGTGCACAGGGTGTAGCGCTCCTGGGTGAGCGGCGAGGATGCCTCCTGCCAGACGATGTGGTCACGCAGGCCGGGGATCAGCTCCTGCGCGCGGTCGATCAGGGCCTGCGCGAACCGCTCCTTGACCTCGCGATAGCTCTCCGAGCGACCGTAGCGATCGCCGCTGACCGGGTCGCCGCGTGTACCCCAGGCGCGGTGATCGCCGGGCGCGAGGCTCATGATCTCCAGCGTCGACTGCCCCGGCGGCGCGATGTGGGGATTGCCGCGGTCCTTCCACGACGCCGAGGTGATGTAGACGAACAGCTTGGCGGGATCGAGCTCCAGCTCCTCGGGCGAGGTCGCCGCGCATTGCCGATAGGCCGCCTCGGGGTCGGTGCTCGGCAGCGCCCAGAACTGGGTGTTGGGCATCAGCGTCTCGATCGCGCAGTCGACGGCGAGATAGACGCTGAACAGCGGCGGCGCCATGCGGGCCGCGGCGACGCGCTCCCGGGTGGCGGCCGAGACAGCGCCGGCGTCCAGCAGCTCCAGGAAGGTCCTCTTCAGATCGGCCCCGGAGACGACGACCGCCGCCTCGAGGCGCTCGCCGTCACTCAGCTCGACGCCGCGCACCGCGCCGTCCTCGGTCAGGATCCGCCCGACGCGGGCCTGCGTGCGCACGCGCCCGTCGTGGGCGTGGATGACCTCGACGAGGTGGGCGGCGAGCACCTGCCCGCCCCCGGCGGGATACCACGCGCCGCCGCTGATGTAGTGGTCCAGTAAGCCGGCGTGGACGCTGACCGCGCAGCGCGACGGCGGCGTGGCGTGATCGCCGCTCTCGGCGCAGATGACGGCGCGGGCCTGTGGGCTGAGCCCGAGCTCGTCGAGCAGCTCGCCCATCGTCCGCAGCCCCCATCGCATGAGCGTCGGCGCCGCCTGCACGAGCTCGGCGAGGTTCTCCGCGGTCGCGGGCGGCGCGGCCCGCAGCTCGCGGGGGATGCTGCTCAGGATCGCCACGCACTCGCGCAGCGGGGCCTGCTCGGCGGGAAACGTCTCGGTCAGCCGCTCCAGATAGCGATCCCAGCCGCGGGGGACACGGAAGCTCAGCCCGGGCAGCACGATCGTGTCGAAGCCGTCGGGATCGAGCTCGCGCCACTGCACGCGACCCTCCAGGCCGAGGCCGCGAAAGACCGACGGGATCATGCCCCGCGGTCCGCAGTCGCCGACATAGTGCAGGCCGACGTCGAACTCGTAGCGGCGGCGGCGGCGAAACACCTGGCTGGAGCCACCGGCGGTGTCGTGCTGCTCCAGGACGAGCGTCCGCAGCCCGTTGGTCGCCAGATGGGCGGCGGTCGTCAGCCCACCGAGTCCCGACCCGACGACGATCGCATCCCACCGCTGCTGTGCACCCATTGGCGTGTGGCCTTTCGTTGTCGCCCGCCGGCTGAGGGCGCCAGCATAACCGCGTGCTTGCGCAAACGTAACCCACGGCCTCGCGCGCGAGGTATACGCTGGCGGTGTCTGGATGCGGGTGAGCCATCGCCGCGGCGGTGGAGCGAGCGCGTCCACTGCCGAACCCAGGAGCTGTCGCCCGGTCCCCGCGCAGCCCACGGCGGCTGCTGTCGGCGGCCGGCCGGCGAGCCGCGCGAAGCCGTAGGAAGTTCGGCTTGACAGCGATCAGAGTCACCGTTAAGGTGCTATGTCATCGTTGTCAGTCATCGTTGTCAGACGACGTTGACGCCGCCTGCTGAGGAGAGAGAGTGAGCGAGATCGAGCAGAGTCAGGGCCGCACGGAGACGGCTGAGCCGCCGCGCGTCGAGGTCCGGGATGTGAGCAAGAGATACGGCAGTCTCCATGCTCTGCGCGGCGTCAACCTGTCGCTGCGCTCCGGGGAGATCGTCGGCCTGGTGGGGGACAACGGCGCGGGCAAGTCGACCCTGGTCAACATCATCGCCGGAGCGCTGAAGCAGACCTCCGGCCAGATCCTCGTCGACGGCAAGGAGGTCAACTTCCACAATCCGATCGACGCGCGCAGCGCCGGGATCGAGACCGTCTACCAGGACCTCGCGCTCGCGCCTGACCTGAGCATCTGGGCGAACATGTTCCTCGGCCGTGAGGCCGTCGCCCCCGGGATCCTCGGCAAGATCGGCTGGCTGGACCGCAAGGCGATGGTCGCGCGCACGACGACCGATCTGGAGCGCACGCGGATCACGGTGCCGTCGGTGGCCGCCCGCGTCGGGCGCCTGTCCGGCGGCCAGCGCCAGGCCGTCGCCGTCGGGCGCGCGGTGGCCTGGGGCTCACGGGTCGTCCTGCTTGACGAGCCGACCGCGGCGCTCGGCGTCGAGCAGCAGGCCAAGGTCGCCGAACTGGTCCAGCACGTCGCCTCCGAAGGACTCGCGGTGCTCCTGATAAGCCACAACCTGCCCCAGGTGTATGCCATCTGCGACCGGGTGCTCGTCCTGTTCGGGGGCCAGATCGTCGCCGACCTGCGCCCGCGTGACGTTGCCATCGACGACATCGTCGGCTGGATCACCGGCTCGGCGCTCGCCGCCCGCCAGGCCGAGGAGAAGCTGTCATGAGCACGCCCGCTCCCGCCACCGAGCCCGCCGCCGCGCCCCCGGCGCCCAGGGACGCCGTCCCGATCTTCCAGCGCGTGATGGAGCGCCTCGGTCCGCTGTGGACGCTCGGCGTGCTCATCATCCTGATCGCGGTGTTCGGCGCGATCGCGCCGACCCTGTTCAGCAAGGCGGCCTGGCTGTCGACCTCGAGCTACGCGGTCGAGTATCTGATCCTGGCCGTCGGTCAGACGTTCGTCATCATCACCGCCGGCATCGACCTGTCCGACGGGGCGGCGCTCGGGTTCTCCGGGATGGCCGGGGCGCTGCTGATGGAGCACATGATCAATGCCAACGACCCCGGCGCCCTGACCGTCGTCGGCGGGATCGCCGTCATGCTGCTGGCCGGCACCGCCATCGGCGTCCTCAACGGCGTGCTCATCACCCGCATCAAGCTGCCGCCGTTCATCGTCACCCTCGGCACCCTGACAGCGATCACCGGCGCGACCGACCTGCTCAACAACGGGACCGAGATCACGACGCTGCCGAACTTCGTGACGAACCTCGGCACCGAGAGCGTGCTCTCGGGCTGGCTCCCGATCCCCGTGCTGGTGGCGATCGTGATCGCGATCATCTTCGGCTTCGTCCTCGCGCGCACCCGGTTCGGGATGCGAACGTACGCGATCGGCTCCAACGAGATCGCCGCCCGCCGCGCCGGCGTTCGCGTCGACCGCCATCTGATCATGGTCTACGCGCTCTCGGGCTTCCTGGCCGGGATCGCCGGCCTGATGGTGACCGCGAACTTCTCGTCGGCCTCGCCGATCGCCGGCGCCAACGACGAGCTGTACGCGATCGCCTCGGTGGTGATCGGGGGCGCCAGCATCTTCGGCGGCCGCGGCACGATCTTCGGCACGGTCATCGGCACCGCGATCCTGTCGGTCCTGACCACCGGTCTGGTGCTGACCAACGTCGCCCCGTTCTGGCAGCAGGTCGCCATCGGGGTCGTGGTCGTCGCCGCGGTGGCGGTCGACCGGGTCCGGACCCGTGCCGGCACGGATTGAACCGCCACAGGGGTGGCGGATCGATGCAGGAACAGTCCCAACCAAAGGAGGAGCTGTGAAATCGCAGTCCATCGCCGGACCGGCGCGCTCGCATCGAGCGTGGCTGGTCGGCATCGCCGCGGTCAGCGCGCTGGCACTGGCCGCTTGCGGGAGCTCGAGCTCGTCGTCGTCGTCGACCTCGTCGTCGTCGAGCGCGGCCGCCGCCGCCTCATCAGGCACGTCCACCGCGGCGTCGAGCTCGGCCGCCACGACCAAGAACATCACGATCGCGCTCGTTCCCGGCCTGACGGTCGATCCGTTCTACATCACGATGCACAACGGCGCCGAGGCCGAGGCCAAGGCCCTGGGGGTCAAGCTGACGTGGCAGGGCGGGACGACGTTCAGCCCGACGACGCAGATTCCGGTCGTCAACTCGCTGCTCGCCGAGAAGCCGAGCGCGCTGCTGATCGCCCCGACCGACGTCAACGCGCTGAAGGCGCCGATCCAGAAGTTCGTCAGCGCCGGCATCCCGGTGATCTCGGTCGACACGACGATCAACGACACCAGCCTGCTGACCAGCCGGATCACCTCCAACAACATCCAGGGCGGCGCGGTCGCGGCCGAGACGCTCGCCAAGCTCGCCGGTGACAAGGGCGAGGTCGCGGTCGACAACGTCAACCCCGGCATCTCGACCACCGACGCCCGCCAGGCGGGCTTCATCGCCGAGATCAAGAAGTTCCCGAACATGAGCGTCGTCGCGACCGAGTACAACAACGACTCGGCGACCACCGCCGAGAGCCAGGTGCGCAACCTGCTGCTCGCCCATCCCGGTCTGGTCGGAGTGTTCGCGACCAACCTGTACGGTGCCCAGGGCGCCGGTGCGGCGATCGCCGCCGACGGCAAGAAGGGCAAGGTGTTCGTCGCCGCGTACGACGCCGAGCCGGCGACCGTCGCCCTGCTCAAGAAGGGCGTGATCAACGTCCTCGTCGTCCAGCAGCCCGCCGTCGAGGGCAAGGACGCCGTCCTGTTCGCCTACGACAAGCTGACCGGGAAGGCCTCGCAGATCCCCACGTCGGTGCTGGTGCCCAACGTGGTCGCCACCACGGCCACGGCCTCCGAGCCGTCGGTCTCGAAGTACTACTACCAGTCCTCGCTGTCGAACTAGAGACGGCGAGTTGCGGACCCACGGGAAACCGAGGACGGGATGGCTCGCCCGGCGGGCTCCCATCCGGCGGTCGGGCGAGGGGGATCACTCCCTCGTCCGGCCGGGGTCGGCTCCGTCCCCGGCACCGGGACCCCCGGGGCGGTCACGGTGACCGCCCGGCGTGAGCGGGCGGCCGACCTCGACGCGATCGTCGTCACCGGTCCTCCGGCCTGTGGGAAGACGACGCTCGCCACCGCGCTGGCGTCCGCCCTGCACGACGCGATCGTCGACCTGGACACCGTGACCGGCCCGCTGACCCGGTTCGCGCTCGGTCTGCTCGGGGCCGGTGAGGCCGCGCTCGACGGTCCGGCCGGCGGCCGCCTGCGCGGACCGCGCTACGACGCGCTGCTCGACGTGGCCGTCGCGAATCTCTCGATCGGCATCGGAGTCGTCCTGGCGGCGCCGTTCAGCGCCGAGCGCGCCGACCCCGGCCGCTGGGACAGCCTCGCGCGCCGGCTGCTTCCGGAAACCCCTGACCGAGTCGCGCTGCTCTATCTTCACGCCCCGGCCGAGGTCCGTCGCGCCCGCCTGCGGGCGCGAGGCGCCCCGCGCGATGCCGGCAAGCTCTCGTTCCCGGCGGCGGACCCCGCAGACGATGCCGACGGAGACGCCGCGCCGCGGCTGGTGCCCGGCGCCCTCGTGCTCGACGGGACCCGCAGCCTCGACGAGCAACTGGCGGCGGCACTCGGCGCGCTGCGCGCGGACAGCGGACCGCTCGGAGCAGAGCCCCACCCCGCGCCATGCTGATCGTCAACCCCAACTTCACGATCGATCGGACGCTGACCGTCGATCTGCTCGTCCCCGGCGCCGTCCACCGGACCGGGCCGGCCACGATCACCCTCGGCGGCAAGGGCGTCAACGTGGCCCGCGTGGCGCGAGCCTTCGGGCAGCGAGGCGTGCTCGTCGGCTGCCTGCCGGTCGACAGCGCCACGACGCTCGATCACCTGGCCGCGGTCGAGGGCGCCGAGCTGTCCGGCGTCCCGGTCGCCGGAACCGTCCGCTCGGCGACGATCATGCTCGAGACCTCGGGCCGGGTCAGCGTCTTCAACGAGCCCGGCCCGACCGTCGGCGAGCCCGACTGGCAGCGGCTGCTCGACGAGATCGGCCGCCGGGCCGCGGGCCACGACACCGTCGTGTGCTCGGGCAGCCTGCCGCCGGGCTCGCCGGTCGACGCCTACGCGCGCGTCGTCGCCGGCGCCCGCCGGGCCGGGCTGCGCAGCATCGTCGATACGAGCGGCGAGCCACTGGGCGCCGCGCTCGCCGAGCACCCTGACGTCGTCAGCCCCAACCTCGCCGAAGCCGAGTCGCTCGTCTCCGGTCCGGCGATCGAAGGCGTCGAGCCGTCGGGCGAGCTGGTGGCCGAGCGCGCCGCGCAGGCCGCGCACGGCCTGGTCGCCCGCGGCGCCCGGCAGGCGATCGTCAGCGCCGGCAGCCGGGGGGCGGCCTTCAGCGACGGCGCCCGGACCGTCTTCTGTCCGGCCCCGCGGGTCGCGGTGATCAGCCCGATCGGAGCCGGCGACGCGTTCGTCGGCGGCCTCGTGCTCGCCCTCGAGGACGGGCGGCCGTGGGAGCTCGCCGCGTCGTTCGGGCTGGCGGTGGCCTCCGCGTCGTGCGAGCAGGACACAGCGGGCGTCGTCGATCCGGAGCGCGCGCGGGCGCTCGCGACGACGCTGCGCACGCGCCCCATGTCACCGTCCGCTGTGACATCCTCCGCCGCGGATCCCGGCCGCGCATGAGCATGACCGGGCTCAGCGGAAAGCCGACGATCCGGGACGTCGCCCGGGCGGCCGGGGTGAGCACGAAGACCGTCTCGCGCGTGACCAACGGCGACGATTACGTGGCCGCGGCGACGGCGACGCGCGTCCGCGAGGCGATCGACGCCCTCGGCTATCGCACCAACCCGCTCGCGCGGTCGCTGCGCACCGGCCGCGATGATGCGATCGCGCTGATCGTCGAGTCGATCGGCGACCCCTTCTTCGCGGCGGTCGTCGACGCCGTCGAGGAGGAGGCGCGCGACGCCGGGCTCTTCCTGATCGTCTCCAGCTCGGGGCGGACCGCGCGCGAGGAGCGGGCGGTGATCAACGGCGTGCTGAACCGCTCGGTCCGGGGACTGATCGTCGTCCCCTGGCACCTCTCCTACGGACCGCAGGACAACTTGGCGATCGGGCCCGGCGGCGTCCCGATCGTCTTCCTCGATCGCCGTCCGTCCGGCCTGAAGGCCGATGTCGTGCTGAGCGACAGCACGGCGACCGCGCGCACCTGCGCCGAGCATCTGATCGCCCACGGCCACCGGCGGATCGCCTTCATCGGCACCGAGATCGACCGGCATCCGATCGCCGACCGGCTGGCCGGCTATCGCCAGGCGCTGAGCGCCCATGGCCTGACCTACGCCCCGGAGCTCGTCGCCTCCCATCACCATGCGATGAGCCTCGACGAGCCGCTGATCGCCCCGGCGCTGGCGGAGAGCGACCCCGCGACCGCCGTGTTGTGCGCCAACGCGGTCGTGTCGCTGGCCGTCGTCCGTGAGCTGCATCGGATCAGGCGCACCGACGTGGCGGTGGTCAGCTTCGACGACTTTCCGATGGCCGATGCCCTTGACCCCCCGATCACGGTGGCGCGCCAGAACCCCGCCGAGCTGGGCAAGCGCGCGTTCGCGCTGCTCTGCGACCGGATCGACGGCAAGCGCACGCGTCCTCGGACGATCGTCCTGCCGACCGCCTTCATCGAGCGAGGCTCCGGCGAGATCCGGCCCCGCGCCGCGGCCGCACGGCGTCCACGCCGGCCGCCGACTCGCCTTCCCCGCACCGACACCAAACGAAAGGCAGCACCCGATGTCTGACTCCTCCCCGACCTCGCTGGCGACCTCCGGCCTGGGGCGCCTCAGCGGTCCCGACGGAACCTTCGCGATCGTCGCGATGGACCAGCGCAACACCCTGCGCCGGATGCTCACCGCGGTCGATCGACCGACCGACACCGACACGATGAAGGCGTTCAAGGTCGATGTCGTGGAGGCGCTCAGCCCGGCCGCCACCGGCGTGCTGCTGGATCCGGAGTTCGGCGTCCCCGCGGTCCGCGAGGCCGGCGTGATGGCCGCGGGCTGCGCCACCCTGGTGGCCGCCGAGCCGCCCGAGCGCGACACCTGGGAGGGCGAGCCCCGCGCCGGCCGTGACCCGCAACGGACCGCCGCCTGGGTGAAGGAGATGGGTGGCGACGCGGTCAAGATGCTCGTCCAGCTGCGCCCCGATCGTCCCCACCGGCCCGGCGATCCCGACCTCGTCGCCGAGCTGGCGCAGGTCGTCCAGGCGGTCGTCGACGACTGCGCCGCGGAGGGTGTGCCCTCGGTCATCGAGACGCTGCTGTATCGCCTGCCCGACGAGGACCCGCTGAGCACCCGCCGGCGCGCCGAGCTGATCGCCGAGTCGGCGCGGATCCTGACCGAGACCGGCCCGGACCTGCTCAAGCTCGAGTATCCGGGCGACGCCCAGGGCTGCCGCGCGGTGGCCGAGGCGGTCACCGTGCCGTGGGCGATGCTGTCGGCGGGGATGCCGTTCGACGACTTTCTCACGGCCGTCGTCACGTCCTGCGACGAGGGCGGCGCATGCGGCTTCATCGCCGGACGGGTGTACTGGAAGGAGGCCGTCGCCCTCGAGGGCGAGCAGCGCAAGCGGTTCCTCGCCACGACCGGGCGCGAGCGGCTGGAGGCCTCGGTCGCGGCGATGAGCGGCCGCGCGCGGCCGTGGCACGAAGCCCGGTCGGTGAGGTGAGCGCCCACCCCGCGCTGCTGGTCGGGGTCGATGTCGGCACGACCCGGACCAAGGCCGCGATCGTCGGTCTCGACGGCGCCGAGCTCGCTCGCGCCGCCGTGCCGACGATCTGGCGACGGTGCTCGACGGGGGGCGATGCCCTGCCGGGCGACTTCCTGGCCGCCGCCGCCGCCGCCCTCGCGGCGGTGCTGGCGGACGGGCCGCCGGGGGAGGTCCTCGGCGTCGGCGTGGCCAGCATCGCCGAGACGGCGGTGCTGATCGACGCCGGCGGGCGCCCGCTCGGCCCGGCGGTCGCGTGGTATGACCGCCGGGGCGAGGACGAGCTCGCGCGGATGCGGCGTGAGCTGACGGCGGCCGAGGTCGATCACCGGACCGGCCTCACCCCCGAGCTCGTCCCGACCGTATCGACGCTGGCCTGGCTGCTGCGCCACGACCCTGAGCTGCGCGCCGCCACGAGCTCGCTCAGCGTCGCCGAATGGGTCGTGTACGGTCTTGGCGGCTCGATCGCCGCCGAGCCGTCGCTGGCCTCCCGGACCGGTGCCCTGGCGATCATCGCCGGGGAGTGGTGGGCCGACGTGATCCGCTGCGCGGGCCTGCCGGCGACGATCTTCCCGGAGCTGCGCTCGGCGGGTTCGTCGTGGGGGCGGGTGTCATGCGCGGATGACGGTCTGGAGCGCCTGCGCGGCGCGACGCTGACCGTCGCCGGTCACGACCACCTCGTGGCGGCGGTCGGCAGCGGCGTCACCGCCGCCCATCAGGCGCTGGATTCCTGCGGGACCGCCGAGGCGCTCGTGCGCGCCACCCCCGCCGACCCGGCCGCCGACGCGGGGCGGGGCCTGTCCCGGGGCATTTCGACCGGCCGGCACGTGTTGCCCGGCCATTACGGCCTGCTGGCCGGCCTGCCGCTCGGGATCGACCTGATCCCGCTGCTCGATCGGCTCGACGCCGAGCATCGCGCCGGCGAGACCTCGCTCGACGACCCGGCGCTGGCCATGCTCGACGAGCGCCTGACCCACGCCGAGGCCACCCCCGCCGCGCGCCGATGGCTGGCCGCCGTGCGCGACTCCGTCGCTCGCGCGATGGCATCGCTGCGCCGCCTGGAGGAGCTCGGCGGGCCGATCACCGAGCTGCACGTCAGCGGCGGCTGGGCCTCCAATCCGGTCCTGCGCCGATGCAAGGCCGACGCGTTTCCCGCGATCGTGTATCCACGGGTGATCGAGGCCGGAGCGCGCGGCGCCGCGCTGCTCGCCGGGCAGGCCGCCGGCGTCTTCGCCTCCGCGGCGGCGTTTCCGCCCCCACCCGCTCAGGACGAGCGGTCCGCGATGGTCGCGGAGGCGCTGCGATGACGCCCGCCATCGACAGCTGGCTGGTCTCGCCCCAGCACCGGGCCTGGGCGACCGGTCAGGCGATCACCCTGCTGGACTTCTTCCGGGCCTCGATCGACGGCGAGGGCCGGTTCGTGGAGCTCGACGACGAGGGCCGGCCGCTGCCCACCGGCTGCCCGCCGGCGCTGCGGGCACGCCAGAACCTCCTGACGGTGACGCGCGTCGTCCACAGCTACGCGCTCGGCGAGATGCTCGGCATCCCGGGCTGTGCGGCGATCGTCGACCATGGCCTGGCGGCCCTGTGGAGCGAGCACCGCGACCATGCCGACGGCGGCTACGTCAACGCGATCGGACGCGACGGCGATGACGACACCACCAAGGCGGCGTACGGCCACGCCCACGTCCTGCTGGCGGCATCGACCGCGATCGCCGCCGGCCACGGTCAGGCCGACGCCCTGTTCGACGATGTGCTCGCCGTCATCGACGAGCGCTTCTGGTCAGAGGCCGACGGGGCGGCGTCGGAGGCCTACGATCGCCATTGGCACGAGCTCGAGGCCTACCGCGGCATCAACAGCAACATGCACCTGTGCGAGGCCCTGCTCGCGGCCGCCCAGGCCCGGGCGATGCCCGAGCTCGCGGCGCGCGCGGCGCGGCTCGTGACCCGGTTCGTCGACGGCCAGGCGCGCGCTCACGGCTGGCTGCTGCCCGAGCACTACGACCTCGCCTGGACGCCGGTGCTCGAATACAACCACGATCGTCTCGACGACCCGTTTCGCCCCTACGGGGCGACCGTCGGGCACTCGCTGGAGTGGGCGCGGTTGACGCTCTGCGCCCGGCAGGCCACCGGACAGAGCGATGAGCGCTGGGTGCAGGCGTCAGCGGCGCTGTTCGCGCGCGCCGTCGAGCTCGGCTGGGACGCGCGCCACGGCGGCCTGGCCTACACGCTGGACTGGGACGGCGCGCCGGCCAACCCCGATCACTATTGGTGGCCGGTGGCCGAGGGGATCGGGACCGCCGCCTATCTGCTGCGGGTCACCGGGGACGAGATCTATGAGACGTGGTACCGGCGCTTCTGGGAGTACGCCGCCACCCATCTGATCGACCACGCGCGCGGCGGCTGGTATCCGCAGCTCGACGAGCACAACCGCCGCAAGGTCCATCCGTGGTACGGCAAGCCCGACGTCTACCACTCGCTCCAGGCCTGCCTGCTCCCGATCCTGCCCGTCGCCTCGAGCGTCGCCGGCGCGGTCGTCGCAGCGCGTCGTGATCGGTGATACCCGCGGCGAACGGCGCATACCCGCGGCGCGACCAGGGGTGATCGACATTTTGTCCGCTATGAGGGCTTTTTTCAGACATCCTCCCCGCAGGATGTGCGGACGCCTGTACTAGACCGAAGTTCCCTCTGGTGAGGTAGCCGAATCCAGCGGATTCCTTGGCGTTTCGGGTGGTTTGGGGTGTTCGGGTCGTGTCTACGGACTGACCAGGACGGGGGCGTGCGTGGCGAGATCGAGCGCCTCGGCCTGCAGCGGGGTCGGCTGGGTGAGCTTCTCGAATGTGGCGGCGTGTCCGTGCAGGCGAGTGGTGTTCCGGGTCTGGGTGGCGAGTTCGGCCAGGAGCGTGCGGTAGCTGTGCGCGGCCTCGCCGCTGCTGGTCCGCTTGGTCTGCGCCTTGTGCTGTGCGCTGGGGGAGCGGACGGCTTTGGCGACTGGGTCGGGACTGACCGGCCGGTGCTCGTCGCTGAACAGCAACGGTTTCCATGCAGCTTTGAGGTGCCAGGTGAGGTAGTAGGCGAGCATGCAGATCAGCACGTGCGCGCGAACGCGGTCGGCGAGGTGGTGGTGGATCGGGCGGATCTGCAGGTCAGGGCCTTTCAGTGACCCGAACGCCCTTTCGGCCTGTTCGAGGTTCTTATAGGCGCGCACGACATCCCCGGCCGGCAGGTCGCTGAGGCTGGTGCGCAAGATGTAGAACCCGTCCAGTGCGGCTTCCTCAGCGATCCCGGTCCGGTCGCGGTCATAGGTGAACGTCATGTCGGTGATCTCGATCAGGAAGTGTTTTTTCATCCGGTAGCGCTTCAGCGCCGGCCCGACCGCTAACCCGATCTGGGCGGCGCCGAGCAGCGTCCCGCGGTCCACCCGCGCCTTGATCCCCGCCAGATCGGTCTCGGTCGCGGCGAGCAGCTCCTCCCGCTTGCGGGCGCGTTGGGCACCGACGAGCGGGTTGCGGCACACGATCAGCCGCTCCCCCGGAAACGCGCTCGGGTCGGTGATCTCGCCGAGGTTCTGCTCGTCAAACAGCGAGGGCTGAAACACGCCGGATCGAGCGAGTTTCTTGATCGTGGGGGCTTTCAGCGCGGTGATCCAGTCCACCCCATCGGTCTGGGCGAGCAGCTCAATGTTGGCCTTGGTGACCATCCCGCGATCTGCGACCACCACCACGCGTGAGAGTCCGAAGCGGTCCTTGAGCTTGGCGATCTGCGCCGGCAGGGTCGCGTCGTCGTGCAGTTCGCCGGTGAACACCTCGACCGCGACCGGCCGGCCGGCCTGGTCGCACAGCAGGCCGTAGATGATCTGCGCCAGCCCGAGCTTCCCGTCCCGCGAGTACCCCAACTTCCCCAGCGGGCACGTGCGGCCCTCAAAGTAACTCGAGGACACGTCATAGAGCACCATCTCACCATCAGCGAGGTGACGCGCGGCGAGCCGATCCTCGATCCGGTCTTGGCGCTCAAGCAGCCAATCCATCGCGAGGTACAGGTCATCCTCGTCTGCGCCCTGCACCCCCAGTTCGCTCGCGAGGGTCGACTGCCCCAGCGAGCGGACCGTCCCCAGCTTTGATCCCGGGCAGATCACTCTGGCGACGATCATCGCCAGGCACAGATCCCGCTCCCGGCAGGCGGAACGGTCCAACAGCTTGGCGAGATCAAGCCGCCGCGCCATCGCCAGCGCCGCGTTGACATGCCCGGCCGGCAGCGACCGCTCGATCTCAAACGCGTCCTGCGCATTCACCAGCGTCTCGCCAGCGAGCACCCGGCGGATCGCATCGATCGCGTCGGGCGGGAGATGCGACAGGTTCGCGAGCGTCTCCTTCTTGACCTTCCCGTCCTCGCGGAAGGAGCGTCGCAGCAGCGTCGCGGTGTATGTCCGCTCGCCCCGCCGGATCGTGTTTGTGACCACATGCATAGCGCCGCTATGGCGCGCTTTTGCTGGCATGCCGAAACTTTACCGCACCCACCGGACGTATGTTGTGACTACGCTCTAAACGCTAAGAAAGGCCGGAATCCCGCACGAACACAGGGATTCCGGCCGGTATCAGGCGTGACTACAGGGGGAACTTCGGACTAGAACAGGCCGGTCAGTGCCCGGCCGGCGTGCGCGGCGAGCTCGAACAGCGGCGTCGGGATGATCCCGAAGACGATCGTGGCGGCGGCGAAGAGGACCGCGACGAACGCCACCTCGCCGTAGGGCGCCGACCGCGACACCGACAGGCGCGGGATCTCCTCCGGCGCGGCGGTGGCGGTGGTGGTGGCGGCGGCGAGCGCGGCGCCGTCACGCCCATCGGCCGCGTCGGCCTCCGGTGAGCCGCCGGCCATCGGCGCGAAGGCGACCGCGGGGCCGAGGGCGAGCGTCGCCGCACCGCTGCCGGGGCCGGTCGACGGCATCGACGGCCGCATCCAGATGGTCGCGATGACCCGCAGGTAGTAGCCGAGCGAGATCATCGAGCCGACCACGAGCACGATCGCCAGCCAGGTGTAGTCGCCGTTGACGAGCGCCCGGATGAGCTGGAACTTGCCGATGAAGCCGACCGTGCCCGGGATCCCGGCGAGCGACAGCATGGCGATCGACATTGGCCAGGCCAGCCACGGGCTGCTGGCGCCGAGCCCGGCCAGGCCGGACATGTCGTCGCCGTCGGCGCGCTCGTTCTGGCGGGCGACGATGACCGCGAACGCCGCCAGGTTCATGATCAGATAGACGCCGAGGTACAGGACGGTGGCGTCGACGCCGAGGCGGGTGCCGACGACGACCCCGGCGAGCATGTAACCGGCCTGGGCGACGCTCGAGTAGCCGAGCATCCGCTTGATCGACGTCTGGCTGAGCGCCCCGACGTTGCCGACGAGGATCGTGAACGCCGCGATCGTGGCCAGCGCCGGCGCCCACGTGTTCTGGATGCTGATCGCGGCGACGTCGAAGAAGCGCAGCAGGACGCCGAACGCGGCGGCCTTGGTGGCGGTCGCCATGAACGCGGTGATCGGCGTCGGCGCGCCCTCGTAGACGTCGGGCGTCCACTGGTGAAACGGCGCCACCGAGGCCTTGAACGCGAAGCCGACCATCACGAGCCCGACGCCGGTCAGCAGCAGCGGGTCGCCGAGCAGGCCGGGCGCGAGGCCGCTGCCGGCGATCGCCGCGGCGATGCCCGAGAACTGCATCGAGCCGGTGGCCCCGTACACGAGCGCGAGGCCGTAGACGAGCGTCGCCGAGCCGACCGAGCCGATCACCAGATACTTCAGGCCGGATTCGAGCGAGCCCTCGCGCCGGTATTCGGAGGCGCACAGGACGTAGAGCGGGATCGACAGCAGCTCGAAGCCGACGAACAGCGTGACGAGGTTCTGCGCGGAGACGAGTACCGTCATCCCGAGCACGCTGAACAGCAGCAGCGAGTGATACTCGCCGTGCCCGGCCAGGCCCGGGGCCCGGGCGCGCAGCGACAGCAGCACGCAGGTGATCGCCGCCACCGCGAACAGGAGATCCAGCACGATCGCCAGGCCGTCGACCGCGAGGGCGCCGGAGATGATCGACGCCGAGTGATCGAGGCGCCCGATCTCGACCGCCATCGTGGCGATCAGGACGGCGATCGTCGTGATCGGGACGACGCGCTCGCGGGCGACCGCGCCGCTCAGCAGCCCGATCAGCAGGACGAGCAGCGCGCCGCCGCCGAGGATGACGAACGGCAGGAACGATGCCCAGTCGATGTGCGGGCCGTGGATGGCGGCGGTGTACGGGAGGTGTGTGGCGATGAGGTTCATGGCACCTGACTGACCCTGATCGGCTGATACGCGCCCTGCTGGACCTGCGCGGCGGCCAGCGAGACGCGGAGCGTGGATTGCGAGCGCCGCAGTCCGAACTGCGGATAGAAGGCGAGCACGGCGATCATGAGCAGAACGGGGACGATCGCGACGAGGTCGCCGCGGCCCAGGTCATAGGAGGTGACTGCCGCGCCGACCCGGTTGTGCATCGAACGGATGTACAGCCGCAGGGCATAGACGGCGGCTCCGACGACGCCGAGCGAGGCGAGGATCGCGATCGGCAGCTTGGAGTCGAACAGCCCGAGCAGGATGTTGAACTCGCCGACGAAGTTCGATGAGCCGGGGATCGCGAGCGTGGCGAGCGTGGCGATCAGGAACAGGGTGGCCAGGACCGGCGCCCGGAAGGCGATCCCGCCCATGTCGGCGAGCTTCTCCGAGCCCCCGGCCCGCGCGGCGAGCGCGGCGACGATGAAGAACAGCGGCGCGGTGACGAGCGCGTGGTTGGCCATCTGCAGCAGCGCCCCATTGGCGCCGACCGGGCGCAGCGAGAAGATGCCGAGCGTGATGAAGCCGAGCTGGGCGACGCTCGAGTAGGCGATGACCAGCCGGGCGTCGGGCGTCGTCATCGCGACGACGGTCGCCCACAGGACCGAGACGAGCGCGATCACGAGCATCAGCGTCTGGAAATGGACGGCCGCGTAGGGGAACAGCGGCAGCACGACGCGCAGGAAGCCGTAGGCGGCGACCTTGGAGAGGATCGCCGAGAACACCGCCACCGCGGGGATCGGCATCGCCTTGTAGGCGTCGCGCAGCCAGCCGTGGAACGGGACGAGCGGCATCTTGACCAGGAAGGCGGCGGCGAAGCACAGGAAGATCCAGGTCTGCGAGGCGTGCGAGAGCGGCAGCGCCTTCAGCGCGGTGAAGGCGAAGTCCAGCGGGGCGCCGTGCTGGCTGGCCGACATGACGCCGGTGGCGATCGCGGCGGCGAGCATGAAGAACGATCCGACGAGGGTGTAGATGACCATCTTCGTCGTCGCCCGGACGCGGTCGCCCGAGCCCCACATCCCGGTCAGCAGATAGAAGGGGACGAGCATCAGGTCGAAGAAGGCGACGAACAGCGCCAGGTCCTGGGCGCAGAACGCGCCGAGCACGGCGCTCTCGGCGAGGCCGAACATGAAGTAATACGTCCGCGGGCGCTCCCACTCCCGGGAGGCCGACCACAGCATCGCCGCGCAGAAGATGGCGGTGGTGACGAGGACGAGCAGGACGTTGAGGCCGTCGAGCCCGAGCTTGTAGTGGATCCCGAGCGTCGAGATCCACACCTTGTCGGTGACGAACTGCAGTCCGGCGCGGCCGCTGTGGAAGCGCGCCAGGAACGAGATCGCGATCCCGAGCGTGATGACGCTCCAGCCGACCGCCGCCCGCCCCGCGATCCGGGCGGGGAGCTGGGAGGCGATCAGCGACAGCGCCAGCGGCACCCAGATGAGGATCGACAGGGTCATCTCACGCCGCCGCGATCAGGAAGTACAGCGCGACGCAGCCGATCCCGACGAGCATCGCCGCGGCGTAGTAGCGCAGGAAGCCGGTCTGCGCGCGGCGAACCGCGGCCGAGGCGGCGCGCACGACGCCGACCGAGGATCCGGTGACGCCGCCGTCGACGACCCCGCGCTCGAGCACCGACTCGGCGAAGCGCCCGCCCCACTGGGTCGGGCGGACGACGACCAGGTCGATCAGCTCGTCGAAATACCACTTGTTGTAGAGGAACGTGTGCACCGCGCCGAGCCGGGCGAGCAGCGCGGCCGACGTCCCCGGCCTGCGGACGTAGACCGAGTAGGCGATCGAGATCCCGACCACGGCGATCACGGCGCCGATGATCAGTCCGGTCCAGTCAGAGCCGGTGCTGCCCTCGAGATGGAAGAGGCGTGAGCCGGCGAACGACGGCGCCAGGAAGCGGGTGACGGTGTCGTCGACGCCGGGGATCTGCAGGACACCGCCGATGATCGCCAGCAGCGCGAGGGCGGCCATCGGGAGCTTCATCGCCCAGTCGCGCTCGGCGATGTGGTGCTCGGGTCCGGGGAAGCCGACGTCGGTGTCCTCCGCCTCGCCGGTCTGCGGATTGGTCGGGACGTCGTGATGGACGAGATGGCCACCGATCAGCTCGCGGGCCTCGTCGCACGGCTCGCCCCAGAACGCGCGGAAGATCATCCGGAAGGTGTAGATGCCGGTCATCAGCGCCCCGACGTAGCCGAGGATCCCGAGGATCTCGAAGCCGCCGCCGCGATGGTCGAGGTAGCCGATGATGTCGTCCTTGGACAGCCAGCCCGAGAACGGCGGCATCCCCGACAGCGCGAGGCCGCCGACGATGAAGCAGGCGAACGTGAACGGCATCGCCTTGCGGAAGCCGCGCATCTTGTCCAGCGACTGCTCGCCGCCCATCGCGCTGATCAGCGAGCCGGCCGACATGAACAGCAGCGCCTTGAAGAAGGCGTGGGTCATGAGGTGAAAGAGGGCGGCCGAGTAGGCCCCGACCGACACGCCCATGATCATGTAGCCGATCTGGGACATCGTCGAGTAGGCGATGACCCGCTTGAGGTCGGTCTGCACGATGGCGATCGTGGCGGCGATCAGGAGCGTCGCGCAGCCGATGATCGCGCCGACGTCGGCGGCCGTCGTCGCCAGCTCGAACAGCGGATGCATGCGGGCGATGAGGTAGACCCCGGCGGTCACCATCGTCGCGGCGTGGATCAGCGCCGAGACCGGGGTCGGGCCCTCCATCGCGTCCGGGAGCCAGGTGTGCAGCGGGACCTGGGCGGACTTGGCGAACGCCCCGACGAGCAGCAGCAGGGTGCCGGCCACGAGGTCGGTGCTGTTGTGATGGAAGACGTGGTGGATCGCGGCGAAGGTCTGCAGGAAGTCGAGCGTGTGGGTGTGGCGGAAGATGAAGAACGTGCCGAGCACGAGGCCGACGTCGCCGAGCACGTTGATGACGAACGCCTTGATGCCGGCGCGGGTGGCCGTCGTGCGCCGGTACCAGAACGAGATCAGCAGATACGAGGCCGCGCCGACGAACGCCCAGCCGACGATCAGCAGCAGGAAGTTGCCGGCCAGCACGAGCAGCAGCATCGAGAAGACGAAGTAGTTCAGATACGCGAAGTAGCGCGAGTAGCCCCGGTCGGACTTCAGATAGGCGATCGAGTACATGTGGATGAGCGTCGAGACGCCGGAGACGACGAGCGCCATGAAGATCGACAGCGGGTCGACGAGGATCGTCAGCTTGGCGTTGACGCCGATGCTGACGTCGTAGTTCCACAGCGACGAGGCCAGCTCGCGATGGCTCTCGGGATCGCCGAGCAGCGCGATGAGCGCCCCGACCGCCGACGCGAAGGCGAGCCCGATCGCCGCGGTGGCCAGCCAGCCGGCCGCCGCGCCGCTCAGGCGGTTGAAGGAGCAGCCGATGATCACCGTCCCCACGAGCGGGAACAGCAGGATCAGCCAGCCGAAGGTCGTGGCGCTCATCGCCCGGACACCCTGTCAGGCCCCGCCGGCGTCATCCGCGCAGCTCGTTGAGCTCGTCGACGTTGACCGCCATCTGGCGGCGGTAGATGGCCACGATCAGGCCGAGGCCGACCGTCACCTCGCAGGCGGCGACGACGAGCACGATCAGCGCGAAGATCTGGCCGTCGGGACCGCCCCACATGCGGGAGAAGGCGACCAGCGCGAGGTTGGCGGCGTTGAGCATCAGCTCCAGGCAGAGCAGGATGACGAGCGGATTGGGCCTGATCAGGACGCCGACCGCGCCGATGCAGAAGATCATCGCCGAGACCGTCAGATACCAGCCGATCGCCATTACCAGCCACCCTCGCCGGAGCTGCGCCCGGCGCCGGTCGGCGTGGCCGGGGCGGTGAGCGGATCGGTCTGCTCGTGCGGCGCGGGCGTCGTGCCGGCTCCGTGGCGGATGCCGGCGACCTCGGCCATCGTGCCGGTCGAGGTCGGGCGGGCCACCCACATCTGCGCCTCGGTCTCGGGCTCGAGGCCGCGCCGGCGGCGGGCGAGCACGACCGCTCCGATCGCCGCCACGAGCAGCAGCAGCGAGGCGAGCTCGAACGGGAGCAGATACGTGGTCAGGAACTCCCGGCCGATCTGGCGCGGGGATCCGAAGCCGGGCACGTACGGCGCGCCCTTGCTCGAGATGCCGCTGACCGCCGAGCCCAGGACGGCGATGCACAGCTCGACGGCGATCGCGAGGCCGAACAGGGGGGCGAGCACGCGCAGCGCTCCGCCCGGCCGGTGCAGCGGCTCGTCGGAGCCGCCGACGTAGGCGACGACGAACACGTAGAGGACCATCACCGCGCCGGCGTAGATGACGACCTGCGCGGCGGCCACGAACTCGGCCCGCAACAGCAGGAAGAGCGCCGCCAGCGCGATCAGATGGCCGACCAGGCAGAGCACGCTGTAGAACGGATTGCGCACCATGACGACGCCGACCGCGCCCGCCAGGGCGCCGATCGCCGCGATGAAGAACAGGACCGCCGACATCGTCGCTACTCGCCCTCGGCCCGCAGCGGGGTGCGCTCGATCGCCTCGGAGAGCAGCATCTCCTTGGTGAAGATGAGATCGGAGCGGGTGTAGTCCGACATCTCGTAGTCGTGGCCCATGGTGATCGCGTCGAACGGGCAGGCGATCTCGCAGTAGCCGCAGAAGATGCAGCGGCTGAGGTTGATCTCGTAGACCGCCGCGTAGCGCTCGCCGGCGGAGACGCGGTTCTCCGCCGTGTTCTCGGCGGCGACGACGCGGATGCAGTCGGCCGGGCAGGCGGCGGCGCACAGCGAGCAGCCGACGCACTTCTCCAGACCGCTGTCCTCGAAGCGGTGCAGCTTGTGGCGGCCGCGGAAGCGCGGATAGACCGGCGTCTTCTCCTCGGGGTACTGGATCGTGTGCGGGCCCTCGACGATCCGCGCGAACGTCGTCTTCAGGCCGCGCAGCGTCTCGCCGAACACCCGATAGGCGCCGGCGACGGGCCCGGCCATCGGGGCGCGGATCACCTCGATGACGTCGGCTCCGGGGTCATACGGGGTCATGGTCGACTCCTCGCTGTGATCGGCGCGGGGCTCAATGGACCACCACGATCGCGGTCACGAGCAGGTTCAGGGTGGCGAGCGGCAGCAGGACCTTCCAGCCGAAGGACATCAGCTGGTCATAGCGCAGCCGCGGCAGGGTGGCCCGGATCCAGATGAAGAAGGTGATGACGAGCAGCATCTTCACCAGCACGACGATCGGGTCGACCCAGCCGGGGGGGTGGATGCCGAACGGCAGCAGCCAGCCGCCGAAGAACATCGTCACCGCGATCCCCGAGACGACGATCATGTTCGTGTATTCGGCGAACAGGTAGGCGACGAAGGCGGTGCCTCCGTACTCGGTGAAGTAGCCGCCGACGAGCTCGGCGTCGGCCTCGACGAGGTCGAATGGCGCCCGGTTGGTCTCGGCGAACGACGCCGTCATGAAGATCAGGAAGCCGACGATCTGCGGGATGAAGTACCACATGCCGGCCTGGGCGTGGACGATCCCGGTCAGCGACAGCGTGCCGGCGGTGATGATGACGCCGACGAGCGCCAGGCCCTGGGAGACCTCGTAGGAGATGAGCTGCGCGGCTCCGCGCATGGCGCCGAGGAACGAGTACTTCGAGCCCGATGACCAGCCGCCGAGCATGATCCCGTAGAACGAGATGCCGCTGAACGCGAACACGTACAGCGGGCCGACCGAGACGTCGATGCCGTACAGGCCGACCTCCTGGCCGAGGACGCGCTGGACGTTGCCGAAGGGGACGAGCGCGAGCGAGGCGACCGCCGTCAGGATCGCCACCATCGGCGCGATCCGGAACAGGTAGCCGACCGAGGTGGTCGGCCGGAAGGGCTCCTTGACGGCGAACTTGACGATCTCGGCGAGCGGCTGCATGAGCCCGAAGGGACCGACGCGGTTGGGCCCGTAGCGGCCCTGGAAGCGTCCGAGCAGCTTGCGCTCGTAGACGATGATGATCGGCAGCACCGCGAAGATGACGCCGAAGATGACGAGCGCCTTGATGATCTGCACCCACCACGGCTCGAAGTAGTTGACGTCGGCGAGCGCGATCACGGCTTGAGGACCTCGATCAAGGGCTCGGTCAGCGTATTGGCGGAGTCGGTCGCCAGCCCGGTGGCCAGGAACGCGCTGCCGGCCGGAACGGCCGAGTGCACGGCGGCCAGCGCGTGCAGCCGGGTCCCATTCTGGGAGACGACCACCCGCTGGCCGTGGGTGACGCCGAGCCGTCGCGCGTCATCGGGCGAGAGCTCGACCTGCTGCTCGGGGATCAGGAACTTCAGCGCCGGGGAGACCTCGCACTCGGGCGCCGCCCAGATCGGCCGGTAGGTGCCCAGGCGCAGCGCGCCGCCGTACGGCGTGACCCCGCCGCCGTCGCCGCTGACCGGCGCCGGGCCGGCGATCGTCAGGTCCGCCGAGCCGAACGCACTCTCGGCCCCCGCGCGCTCGCCCCAGCGGATCCCGCGGCCGCCGATCTCGTCGAGCGTCAGGCCGGCGTAGAACGGCACCGCCGCCACGAGCTGGTCGAAGGCGTCGGCGCTGTGGCCGACCCCGAGCTCGAGCCCGCACCGGCGGGCGATCTCGGCCAGGACCGACCAGCCGGCGCGCACCTCGCCGGGATGGGCGATGGCGATTCGCAGGCGCTGGAGGCGACCGTCGGGGTGGACGACCGTGCCCTCCTTCTCGGCGTGGGACTCGGCGGGGAAGATGACGTGGGCATGGGCGGCCAGGCCCTCGGTGAGGATCGAGGCGTGGGCGACGACGAGGCCCGCGGCGCCCATCGCCCGTTCCCACAGCGCGCGGTCGGGCTCGTCGCGCACCGGGTCGGTCTCGAACAGGTGCAGCGCGGTCAGCCGGCCGGCGGCGGCCGCGTCGGCGATCGCCGCCGTGCCGCGCCCGGCGTCCTGGAGCGGCGCGTAGCCCGGGCCGGCGTCGGGGACGACCCCGGCCTCGCGCAGCCCACGCCCGTTGGCGCCGGCGGGCAGGCAGAGCAGGCCGGCGCCGGGATGACCGAGCCCGAGCCGGTCGGCGAGCTGGGCCACCGCGGCGCCCGCGTAGGTCCCGATCCGCTCGCCGAAGACGATCACGACGTCCTCGCCGCCGTCGCGCAGCAGCGCGGCGAGCGCCGTGATCTCCGGCGCGACGTCGCCGGCGCCGTCGAGCGCACGCACGAGCGCGGCGGCGAAGGCGGCGTCGTCGCCGGGGGCGAAGCGCGCGATCAGGGCGGCGTTGCGATCCAGGGCGGTCGGCCGGGCCGAGGCGATCGCCAGCTTGACCCCGTTGCGGCGCACGCCCTTGCGCAGCCGCAGATCCAGGATCGGCGCGTCGTCGCGGGGATCGCAGCCGAGCAGCAGGACGGTGTGGGCGAACTCGAGATCCGGGACCGAGGCCTGGAGCGCGGGTGCGGCGAGCGCGCGGGCGACGCCGGCGGAGAAGCCGTGGCTGCCGTGGGAATCGATGTCGGCCGAGCTCAGGGCCTCGCGGGAGAGCCGCGCCAGCAGGAAGCCCTCCTCGTTGGAGGCCTGGCCGCCGACGAGCGTGCCGACCCGGCCCTTGTGCTTGGCCAGCCCGGCCGCGGTCTCATACGCGCGCTCCCAGGAGACCGGTCGCAGCTCGCCGCCGTCGCGCACGAGCGGACGGGTGATCCGCTCGTCGACGTGGATCGCCTGATAGGCGAAGCGCCCCTTGTCGCACAGCCAGCCGTCGTCGACCTCGTCGTGATCACGGGCGAGCACACGGACGACGCGTTCGTCGCGGACGGTGAAGGTGACGTTGCACTGCGCCGGGCACAGCGTGCAGATCCCGGCCCCGCCCTCGATGTCCCACGGCCGCGCCCGGAAGCGATACGGCTGCGAGGTCAGCGCGCCGACCGGGCACAGCTCGACGATGTTGCCGCTGAACGGCGCGACGTAGGGATGCCCGTCGTGGGTGCCGACGAAGGTGTGCGCGCCGCGCTCGGTGAAGATCAGCTGATAGTCCTCGGAGATCTCCTGCGAGAAGCGCACGCAGCGATAGCAGAGGATGCACCGCTCCCGGTCGATCGCCACCAGCGGCGAGAGCGCGAGCGGCTTCTCGAAATGGCGCTTGGGCTCGATCATGCGTGAGCGTCCGAGCCCCCAGCCGAAGGTGATGTCCTGCAGCGGGCACTCGCCGCCCTTGTCGCAGACCGGGCAGTCCAGGGGATGGTTGACGAGCAGGAACTCGACGATCGCGTTCTGGGCGCTGCGCACGCGCTCGGTCTGGGTGTGGACGACCATCCCGTCCTTGACCGGCGTCGAGCACGACGTCTGGAGCTTGGGGATCCCCTCGATCTCGACCAGGCACATGCGGCACGCCCCGACCGGCTGGCCGAGCTTGGGCTCGTAGCAGAAGTAGGGGATCTCGACATCGCCCTGCTTGGCGGCGTCGACGAGCATGGCGCCCTCGACGGCCTGCACTTCGCGGCCGTCGATGGTCAATTGGATGGTCTTGCGCTCTGGACGTGGCATGGGAGGGTGGGTGCGTCAGTGAACCGGGATCGGCCCGGCGAGGTCGTCTGCCACCCCGAGGGCGACGACGTCGCCGGCGGCGGCGCCCTGATTGCGCTCGCGCGCATCCTCGATCTCGGCCTCGAGCTCTGACCGGAACTTCTTGACCATCGAGCCGATCGGCATCGCCATCGCGTCGCCGAGCACGCACAGGCAGTTGCCGATGATCTGCTCCTGGACCGACGCCATGATGTCGAGGTCCATCGGCGTCGCCTCGCCGGTGTAGATCCGCTGCAGCATCTTGTGCGTCCAGTTGGTGCCCTCACGGCACGGGACGCACTTCCCGCACGACTCGTGGGCGTAGAACTTGGCGAGCTTGAGCGCGGTGTCGAGCACGCGGCGCGACTCGTCGGCGACGATGATCGCGCCGGAGCCGAGCATCGAGCCCGCCTTGGCGAGGCTGTCGAAGTCGTACGGGACGTCGAGGTCGTCCTTGGTCAGCACCGGCGAGCTCGAGCCGCCGGGGAACCAGAACTTGATCGGAAGCCCGCTCGGCGGCCCGCCGGCCAGCCCGTAGAGGATCTCCCGGGACGGGATCCCGAGCTCGATCTCGTAGTTGCCCGGCCGCTTGACGTCGCCCGAGATCGAGATGAGCTTCGTGCCGGTCGAGGTCTCGGTGCCGATCTTGGCGTACTCGGCGCCCCCCATCCGGATGATGTGGGGGACGGTGGAGAGCGTCTCGACGTTGTTGATCAGCGTCGGGCCGTCGTACAGCCCCTCGATCGCCGGGAACGGCGGCTTCAGGCGCGGGTTGCCGCGCTTGCCCTCCAATGAGTCGAGCAGGCCGGTCTCCTCGCCGCAGATGTAGGCGCCGGCGCCGCGGTGCAGGACGAGCGATACCGAGATGCCCGAGCCGAGGATGTCCTGGCCGATGTAGCCGGCCTCGGCGGCCTCGGCGATCGCCGCCTCCAGGATGTCGGCCTGCAGCTGATACTCGCCGCGGATGTAGATGAAGGCCCGGTCGATCTCGCCGGCGTGGGCGGCGATCACGATGCCCTCGATCAGCATGTGCGGGCTCTTCTGCATGAGCTCGCGGTCCTTGAAGGTGCCGGGCTCGGACTCGTCGGCGTTGCAGACGAGGTACTTGTCCATGTCGCCGTGGGGCAAAAACGAGATCTTGCGGCCCATCTGGAAGCCGGCGCCGCCGCGCCCGCGGATGCCGGAGTCCAGGAGCTGCTGGAGCACGTCGGCGGGGGGCATCGCCAGCGCGGTGCGCAGCGATCGATAGCCGCCGCGGCGTTCATACACCTCGAGCGTGTTGAGCCCGGGCTCGTCGATGCCGTCGAACAGGATCTTCCTCATGTCACGTCCCTGTCGTGGATTCGGTCCCGCCCACCGCGCCGGAGTCGTCGGCCCCCGGGTCGACGCAGCGCCGGTAGCGGATCTGCTTCTCAGGGAGCACCGGACGGCCCGCGCGCAGGTCCTCGATGATCCGCGGTGCGTCGTCCTTGTCCAGCGGCCCGACGAACTCGCCGTTGACCGAGGCCATCGGGGCGATGTCGCAGGCGCCCAGGCACTCGAACTCGCGTACGTGGAAGCGGTCGTCTCCCCGGGCGGCGGCGACCATCGCGTCATAGAGCTCGTCGGCGCCGAGCAGCGAGCACGAGATGTTCGTGCAGACGTAGATGTCGTCGTGCTTGGGCCGCGCGTCGAGCTCGAACATGTCGTAGAAGCTCGCCACCGAGGTCAGATAGGCCGGCGTGACCTGCATGACGACCGCCACCTGGTCGATCGCCTCCGGCGAGCAGTAGCCGTGGACGGCCTGGGCGGCGTGCAGCGCCGGAATCGCCGCCGAACGGCGATTGGGGTACCTGGCCATCGCGGCCTCGATCTCGCGCCGCAGGTCGTCGGGCACCGGCGTCGTCGCCGGATCGGGGATGACCGCGGGGTCCTTGGTCAGGTCGACCGCGTCGTCCCAGCCGGGGACGCGGGACCCGTGCGCGAAGCGCGGGACCGGAATCCGACCGCTGCTCATCGATCGATGCCGCCGAGGATCGGGTCCAGCATCGCGAGCGTCGCGATCAGGTCGGCGATGTACGCGCCGCGCACCATCGGCGCCAGGGCCTGCAGATGGACGAAGGACGGATCGCGCATGTGGACGCGAGCCGGCTTGCCCGAGCCGTCGGCACGGACGAAGCAGCCGAGCTCGCCCCGCGGACCCTCGATCGGATAGTAGGCCTCGCCCGGCGGCACCCGGAAGCCCTCGGTGACGAGCTTGAAGTGGTGGATCAGCGCCTCCATGCTCGTCGCCAGTTCGTGGCGCGGCGGCAGCGCGATCTTGCGGTCGGTCGTGATGAACGGGCCCTCGGGCAGCCCCTCCAGCGCCTGGCGGATGATCTTCACCGACTCGTAGATCTCGGCGTGGCGGACGCGGAAGCGGTCGTAGTTGTCGCCGACCGTGCCGACCGGGATCTTGAACTCGAACTTGTCATAGCTCGAGTACGGCGCCGCCTTGCGCAGGTCCCACGGATTGCCGGCGGCGCGCAGCAGCGGGCCGGTGACGCCGAGCCCGAGCAGCGTCGCCTCGTCGAGCGGGCATATCCCGACGAGCCGCTCGAGCACGATCTGATTCTTGGCCAGCAGGTCGGCGTACTGATCGGCGCGGGTCGGCATGTCGTCGAGGAACTTCGTCAGCTTGGCCGCGAAGCCGCGCGGGATGTCCTCGATCACGCCGCCGACCTGGAAGTAACGCGTGTGCATGCGCTGCCCGGAGGACATCTCGAACAGGTCGAGGATCGTCTCGCGCTCGCGGAAGCAGTACCAGAACATCGAGATCGCGCCGAGGTCCAGGGCGCTGGTCCCGAGCCACACGAGATGGGACATGATCCGGTCGAGCTCGAGATGGATGACGCGCAGATACTGCGCCCGGGTCGGCACCTCGACGTCGAGCAGCGTCTCGACGGCTCCGCAGTAGGCGAGCGCGTTGAAGTAATAGCTGAGGTAGTCCATCCGCTCGACGACGGGGATCACCTTCCAGTAGGACTTCTGCTCGGCCGTCTTCTCGATCCCGGTATGGACGTAGCCGATGATCGGCTTGACGTCGCGTACGACCTCGCCCTCGAGCGTCGCCAACAGGCGCAGCACGCCGTGGGTGGCGGGGTGATGGGGGCCGATGTTGAGCGTCAGCAGCTCATGGGTCTCACCCTGCCCGGCGATCTCCGCCGAGTAGGTGATCGACTCCTCGCGCTTGCGGTAATCGGTGTCAAGCGCCATCGCTATTGCCACTTCCCGTACGAGTTGCGTTCGTTGTAGGTGAACAGCACGGGCTCGCCGCCGATCGGGAAGTCCCGCCGCTGGGGAAAGCCGTCGAAGTCCTCGGGCATGAGGATCCGGCGCAGGTCGGGGTGACCGTCGAACACGACGCCGAACATGTCATAGACCTCGCGCTCGGGGAACTCCGCGCCCGGGAACAGCTCGGTCGCGGTGGGGAGGTGGGGATCGTCGGTCGACACGCGGGCCTTGACGGTGATCCGGTCGACCTCCTTCATGTCGAGCAGCTCGTAGATGACCCCCAGGCGGGGCTCCTCGGGGTAGTAGTCGACCCCGTGGAGGCTGGCCAGGAAGGTATAGCCCTTGCCCTTCAGCGCGGCCAGCACCTCGGGCACGTGGGCGGGCGCGGCGAGCAGCACGGCGCGATTGCGCTGGAAGTCGGTGCCCAGGATCGACTCTGCGTTGGCGTCGCGCAGCTCGTGGGCCGTCAACTCGAGCCCGGTGGCGTCAGGCACCGGCGGTGTCCCCTCCGGCGAAGACGTTGACCGCGCCGTCGCCGTCGCCCGTCGCCAGCACCTCTTCGGTGCCGACGGCGTCGTAACGGGCGCGCCAGCCGTTGGGCTCGTTGTTCTGGATCTTGTCGCGCAGGCGCAGGATGCCGTGCATCAGCGCCTCGGGGCGCGGCGGGCAGCCCGGCACGTGGACGTCGATCGGCATGAACTTGTCGGAGGGGACGAGCGCGTAGTTGTTGAAGACGCCCATCGACGAGCAGCACGCGCCCATCGAGATCGCCCACCGGGGCTCGAGCATCTGGTCATAGATGCGCCGGATGACCGGCGCCATCTTGACCGACACCCGGCCCGACAGGATGAGCAGGTCGGCCTGGCGCGGCGAGGCGCGGAACGCCTCCCACCCGAAGCGCGCGATGTCGACCCGCATGCCGACGATCGACATCATCTCGATCGCGCAGCACGCCAGCCCGAAGGTCATCGGATAGATCGAGTTGCCCTGCGACCAGGCGACGGCCTTCTCGAGCGTCGTCGTCATCACGGCCTGCTCGACGTAGCGGTCGAGCGCCTCCCCCTCGAGGTCGCCGCGCAGCATGTCCCGGGCCATCATCTGCCGGGCGCGGAAATCGGTCGGGGCGGTGGTGGGGTCGGTCGTGCTCAGCAGCTCGCGCTTTATTTCCATTCCAGGGCTCCTCGCCGCCAGACGTAGACGAACGCGATCATCAGCAGGATCACGAAGACGATCGTCTCGGTCATCGCGAACGTCCCGAACGACCGCAGCTCCACGGCGATCGGATACAGGAAGATGACCTCGATGTCGAACAGGATGAACAGCATCGCGATGAGATAGAAGCTGATGCCGAACCGGAACCCGCGTTGGATCTCGGAGGGCAGCCCGCATTCGTACGGCGAGGTCTTGCTCTGCTGGCGGCGCCCGGTGCGCACGCCCGTGAGGAGGTTGAGGACGCCGAACAGCCCCCCAACAGCTCCGCCCAGGATGAGGAACACGATCGCCGGCAGGTAGCTTCGCAGCACAGAACCTCTTATATCACCAGCGCAAGGGAGTTCGTAACACGTTGTTACTTAGTGCGGAATGCGTCTATCAGCCCGACGCCTCTGAGGATCGGTCATGAGGCAGGTGCACCTCGTCATCGGGGTGCTCTCGATCGTACTCGTCAGCGCGGCCGCGCTGTGGGGGGCCTGGTGCTGGCGCTCGGCCCGGCCGAGCCGGCTCTTCTGGCAGCTCCTGCGCGCCGGGCAGGCCGTGATCGTCGTCGAGGTCGCCCTCGGCGGGGTCCTCGTGGCCGAGGGCAAGAAGGAATCCAGCCTCCATCTCATCTACGGCCTGCTGCCGCTCGCCGTCTCCTTCCTCGCCGAACAGCTGCGCATCGCCTCCGCCCAGGCCGTCCTCGACGCCCGCGGCCATGAGGACGCGGCCGCCGTCGGCGCGCTCCCGCAGGACGAGCAGCGCGTCGTCGTGATGGCGATCGTCCAGCGCGAGCTCGGCGTGATGGTGCTCGCCGCGTTCGTCATGGCGATCCTGCTGTGGCGCGCGGCCGTCACCGGCGGCTGACGCCGGGTCAGACGTCGCCGGGCTCAGGCCGCGGCGGCAGCCCGTGATAACGGCCTGAGTACCAGAGCAGCGGCTCGCCCTCGCCGAGACCGAGCGAGACGACCAGGCCGATCGCGATCTGATGATCGCCGCCGGCGATCAGGTCATGGAGCTGGCAGGCCGCCCAGGCCAGCGTGCCCTCGATGATCGGGATCCCGTCCTGCATCCGGTGGGGGACCCGCTCCAGCTTCTCGGACTCCGGCAGCTTGGAGGCGAACACGCCGGCGAGATCCTCCTGGCCGGCGGCGAGCAGGTTGACGCCGAAGCGCCGGGCCTCACGCACGATCGGAAGCGTCCGCGCCCGGTTCTCGATGCAGACGAGGACGAGCAGGGGGTCGAGCGACAGCGAGCACAGGGCGTTGGCGGTCATCCCGCCGCGTCCCGCCGAGCCGGCGCTCGTGATGACCGCGACGCCCGTCGCAAACCGGCCGAAGACCTCGCGGAACAGCTCGGGCTCGGGTGCGGCGCCGGACATGATCGTGAGTTGTACCGATCCGCGTGGCGCGCCGGTGGTCAAGAGGCCCCGGCGCCGGCACCTCTGGTTGCCGCCGTAGGAGGACGATCGCGCTGAAGAGCCTGCGAGCGTCGCAAAGCCGGCGCCGGGGATGTGCTGAGATTCGCCGTCGCGCGGACGCTTCCTCCCCGGGGTCAGCGGACGACCAGGGTTCCGTAGGCGCCGAGCGCCTGGTCGTTGAGGATCGTCGACGCCATCAGATACGTGCCGGGCGCCAGCGCCGTTGCCAGCTCGGCGGTCTGGCCGGGGCCGATCGGCTCGGTCGAGGCCAGCACCTCGCCGCCGCGCGAGATGACGAGATCGTGGCTGAGCCGCCCGTAGTTGTGGACGGTGATGACCATCGCGCCGGTCTCGGAATCGATCTTCTGGGGGGTCACCCGGTACTCGCTGAGCGCGACCGCGACCGCCCCGCTGTCACCGACCGTGGCGGTCGCTGCGCAGCCCGTCAGTCCGCCGATCAGGAGCGCCGCGCCGACCAGCGCGAGCGATGAGCGGCTCGTCAACATAGGTTGGCGATTATGATCTGCGGCCGATGAACCGGTTGGCGAAGACCCTGGGACTCGTCGCGGCCGCGATCGCGATCACCGCGATGACGGCGGCGTGCGGCACGCAGAGGATCGCGGTGCCCCGCTCCGACAGCACCCTCTATCAGGGCGCCGTCCTGTTCAACCAGCGCTGCTCGGGCTGTCACAGCCTGGCGCAGGCGGCCGCCAACGGGTCGGCGGCGAACATCCGTGACGCCCAGGACATCAGCGGGCCCAACTTCAACCAGCGCTGCGAGCGCCCGATCGACCGCGTCCTGTACGCGATCGAGAACGGCGGTTTCTCCGGCGCCTACATGCCTCAGAACATCGTCGTCGGCCAGGACGCGGTCGACGTCGCCAAGTTCGTCGCCACCTACGCCGGGCGCGCCGCTCCCAAGCAGACCGGCGTGACGCTGTGCATCAACCGGCCGATCGGCACGCTGCCGGCCGGCAGCGGGACGGCGAGCGCCGGATCCGCACCCACCGCCACGACGGCCAAGAGCTCCGCGGGCTGAACCCCGGCCGGCCGGGAGCGCGGATGCTGGACATCAGGCTCATTCGCCGGGATCCCGACGCGGTCCGCGCCGCCCTGGCCCGCCGCGGGCCGGACGCCGCGGCCGGGGTCGATCGCGTGCTCGAGCTCGATCGCCGCTGGCGCGAGCTGACCACCGAGCTCGAGCAGCTGCGCTCCGAGCAGAATCAGGCCAGCCGGGGACTGAAGGGCGCCCCGAGCGCGGAGCAGCGCGAGCAGCTCGCCCGGCTGTCGGCGCGCGGGCGCGAGCTCAGCGACGAGGAGACCGAGGTGCGCGCGCGGCGCGACGCCGCGCTGGCCGCCCTGCCGAACCTTCCGGCGCCCGACGCTCCGGACACCGACACCGTCGTGCGCGAGGTCGGCGAGGGCGCCGCCACCGGGCGTGACCACCTGGAGCTGGCCGGGCCGCGAATCGACATGGAGCGCGGCGCCCGGCTGTCGGGCTCGCGCTTCGCCTATCTGCGCGGGGATCTCGTGATGCTCGAGCTCTCGCTCGTGCGCTACGCGATGGAGAAGCTGATCGGCGAGGGCTTCGAGCCGGTCATCCCGCCCGTGCTCGTCCGCGAGCATGCCCTGTACGGGACCGGCATGCTGCCCGACCCTGAGCAGCAGATCTACCGCCTGCCCGACGACGACCTGTATCTCGTCGGGACCTCGGAGGTGGCGCTCGCCTCGCTGCACCGCGACGAGATCCTGCCCGTCGAGGACCTCCCGCTGCGCTACGCCGGGTTCTCGAGCTGCTTCCGGCGTGAGGCGGGCGCCGCGGGCAAGGACACCCGCGGGATCTTCCGCGTGCACCAGTTCGACAAGGTCGAGATGTTCTGCTTCGTCGAGCCCGATCAGGCGGCCGCCGAGCACCTGCAGATCCTCGCCATCGAGGAGTCGATCATGCACGACCTGGAGCTCCCCTACCGGGTGCTGGCGATCGCCGTCGACGACCTCGGCGACCCCGCCGCCAAGAAGTACGACGTCGAGGCCTGGCTGCCCGGGCAGGGCCGCTATCGCGAGCTCACCTCGTGCTCTGATACCACCGATTATCAGGCGCGCCGCCTGGACATCCGATATCGCCCCGCCGATGGACGTCCGGCGCATCTCTGCACGTTGAACGGGACGGCGGTCGCCGTCGGGCGGACGATCATCGCGCTGCTGGAGAACGGGCAGCGGCCGGATGGCTCGATCGCCCTGCCGGCGGCGCTGGCGCCCTACGGTGCGCCCGAGGTGCTTGCCGCCGCCTCCGGGCTGACGACCGACTGACGGGCACGGTCTGACGGGGCCGGCCGAGGGGCCTGGTCTGACGGGGCCGGCTGCCGCCCCTCCGGGGAGACGAGCTACGGGCGCCGGTAGCGATGGCGGCGGGCCGGCTTGAGCGCCGGTGCCGCCTGCTCTGACTCGACGGCCCGCAGGGTCCGCGGGCGCCCGCTGTCCAGCACGATCAGCGCCGCCCGCGGCGGGCCGCAGGTGGCGATCTTGGCCCGCAAGCGGACACCGAACGTGTTCCAGGGGCGGACGAACGAGACCAGCGGCTCGCCGTCGTCGCCTTCGGCGGCCTGGGCGACGGCGGCGGCGAACGCCGCCCGGCCCTGAGCCTCGGCGTCGGCGGGGGCGAGCAGATCGGCGACCGGCTTGTCGATCGCCAGCTCCTCGGACACTCCGAGCAGCGTCTGGGCCTCCCGGGACATCGCCTGGACGAGCAGCGAAGCGTCGACGACGAGGAACGCGTCACGACTGCTCGGGACGACGTCCTCCCGCGCCTCGAGCAGCAGGCCGAGCCCGCACGACGGACAGACCCGAGCGCTCGGCGACGGAGCGGCGCCTCCGGGCGAGGGAGAAGCGCAATGCCCGCAGAACCACGTCCACTCGACAGTGGTATCACGCCCGCCCTCTACGAGTCTAAGTGCCGGTCTTGTGGTCATTTGGAGGAGTACAACGAGAGCTATCGTCCTTCCCCTGTGCTAGCTCTCTCGGGCCGTGAGTCTAGAGAAGCAATCGGCCGAGCGCAACCACTCTTTAGCGGCCCATCGGTCGACTTTGAAGTGCATCGTACGGAGAGGGGGGGATTCGAACCCCCGAACGAGGTTAACCCCCGTTACGCGATTTCCAGTCGCGCCCGTTCAGCCGCTCCGGCACCTCTCCGGGAGCCGCGATTAGCGTAGCGATCCATGCGGGCGACGGTTACGCGGGTGGCGCGTCAGACCTGCCAGCGACCGTCGCGCAGAAGCGGCACGAGGCCGCCGTCACGCCGGATTCCGGTCACGGCGACGTCGTCGCCGCCGATCATGAAGTCGGTGTGGATCTCCGAGCGGTTCATCTGCTCCCGCTCCTCGGGATCGCCGACGCCGAGCGCGTAGGCCTGCCCGAGCGCGATGTGGCTGGCGGCGTTCTCGTCGAGCAGCGTGTCGAAGAAGACCGTGCCGAGCGGGCCGATCCGCCCCTCGCGATCGACGAGCGCCACCTCGCCCAGGCGGGCCGCTCCCTCGTCGCGCGCCGCCATCCCGCGCAGGACGCCGGCGCCCTGGTCGGCGTCGATCTCGACCGCTCGCCCGCCCTCGAAGCGGACCGTCAGCCCGGTGATCATCGTCGAGGCGGCGAACAGCGGCTTGGTGGCCGTGACCGTGCCCTCCACGCGGGCGGGATCAGGCGTCGTGAAGACCTCCTCGGTCGGCAGATTGGCCGCGTGGGCGATGCCGTCGACGGTCGTGAACTTCGCCGCGCACCAATGGCTGGATCTGAGCAGGCCGACGGTCAGGTCGGTGCCGGGCCCCTCGAAGCGCAGCGCGTCGAGGGCGAGCTCGTCGAGCGTTCGCGACACCGCCACGAGCTGTGCCATGCGGGCCTCCCAGGCGGCGACCGGATCGGGCTCGTCCAGCCGGCAGACGTGCGCGATCTCGGCCCAGAGCCGCTCCAGCGCGGCCGCGGGCTCCAGCCGGGGATAGACGAGCGTCGCCCACGCCGGCGTCGGGCCGGGCACGATCGTCCAGTTCGTCGTGCCGTCGTTGAGCACCTTCATCGCCTCGGGCACGCGCGGCAGCATGTCGCGGCTGATCAGCTCGGGCTCGATGCCGTCGAGCGCGCGCGGCGCGACCGGGCCGGACATCGAGATCCGCGCGGCGCGGGCGTCGCCGAGCGCGAGCACCCGCTCCCCCGTCCAGGGCGGCACGAAGCCGAGCGTCTCGGGATCGGCGTACAGGGCGCGCGCGCGCTTGAAGTAGACGTCGAAGACCGTCAGATCGACGAACTTCGCGCCGTGCGCGTACGCGGCCTCGGCGATCGCGCGGGCCAGCGGCTCCTTGCCGGGCTCGGAGGACAGCGCGACGATCTGGCCGGGCTGGACGTTGGCGCCGAAGCCGACGGCGAGCTCCGCCAGCCTCGCCGTCAGGCGCTCGGTCTCGCTGGGCTCCAGCTCGTCGGCGATCGGATGGCGATCGAGTTCGGTCATCGGGCAATCATGACGGGTCCGGGGGTCATCCCGCGATACTGCCCGGCCCGCGTCGGGGCAATCCCCCATCCGTCCGGCGCGCCCGCCAGACGTGCCACGTAGTCTGATGCCAGCGCCACACCGCGACCACAGGGAGGGAGCATGCGCGAAGGTCTGATGATGGATGACTACCCGCTGTCGCTGACGATGGCCGTGGAGCGAGCCGAGCGGTTCAGCGGCCGGCGCCCGGTCGTCTTCCGGCGTCCCGACGGCTCGGTCGGGTCCACGACCCTCGGCGACTGCGCGCGCCGCGCTCGCCGCCTCGCCACGGCGCTGGCCGGCCTCGGGATCGGCGCCGGGGACCCGGTCGCCACGATGCTGTGGAACCAGCCCGAGCATCTGGAGCTGTACTTCGCCATCCCGGCGATGGGCGCCGTCATGCACACCCTCAACCCGCGCCTGCACCGTGACGAGCTGAGCTTCATCGTCAACGAGGCCGAGGACCGGGTGATCGTCGTCGACGAGTCGCTGCTGGAGGTGCTGGACTCCTTCCGCGCCGACCGCGCGTTCGAGCACGTGATCGTCGTCTCACGCTCGGGTCCGGTTCCCGACGGCTCCCTCGACTACGAGGCGCTGATCGCGGGCGCCGAGCCGATGACCTGGCCGGCCGCCGACGAACGCGCCGCGGCCGCCATCTGTTACACGTCGGGCACCACCGGGCGGCCGAAGGGCGTCGTCTACTCGCATCGCTCGCTGACCCTTCACTCGCTCGTCGCCGCGCTGCCCGACGCGATCGGCGTCGCCTCCCGGGACACGATCCTGCCGGTCGTGCCGATGTTCCACGCCAACGCCTGGGGCCTCGCCTACACCGCGACGCTCGTCGGCGCCGGCCTCGTGCTCGCCGGGCCCAAGCTCGACGCCGTCAGCGTGCTGGATCTGCTCGCCTCCGAGCGGGTGACGGTGACCGCCGGCGTGCCGACGGTGTGGATGGCGGTCCTCGCGGCCCTGGACGCCGAGCCTGATCGCTGGGATCTGAGCGCACTGCGCATGCTGCTCGTCGGGGGATCGGCGGCGCCCCAGAGCCTGATCAAGGGGTTCGATCGCCACGGCCTGACGATCGTCCACGCCTGGGGGATGACCGAGACCTCGCCGCTGGGGAGCGTCTGCCGGCTCCCGGTCGACCTCGACGAGGCTCCCGAGCAGGAGCGCTACGACTATCGCAGCCGCCAGGGCACGGCCTCGCCGTTCGTCGAGATCCGCGCCCGGGGCGACGACGGCGAGCTGATTCCGTGGGATGACGAGACGATGGGCGAGCTCGAGGTCCGCGGGCCGTGGGTCGCCCGCGCCTATCACCGCGGCCAGGGCGCGGAGAAGTTCACCCCCGACGGCTGGTTCGCCACGGGTGACATCGTCGCCATCGATCGCGGGGGGAACCTGCGGATCTGCGATCGCTCCAAGGACCTCGTCAAGTCCGGCGGCGAATGGATCTCGTCGGTCGACCTCGAGAATCTGCTGATGGCGCACGAGGCGGTCTCCGAGGCGGCGGTCATCGCCGTGCCCGACGAGCGCTGGGGCGAGCGGCCGCTCGCGGTCGTCGTGCTGCGCAAGGACAGCCAGGTGGAGCCCGCCGACCTGCGCGACCATCTCGCGGCGGTCTACGCCAAGTGGCAGCTGCCCGACCGCTTCGAGTTCGTCGACGAGATCCCGCGGACCGCGACCGGCAAGTTCAAGAAGACGACGCTGCGCGAGCAGTTCACGGGCGCGCGGGTCTGACACCGGTCGGCGTCGGCGGAGCGCCCGGTCGGCGTCGGCGGGGCGCGCGGCGTTGGATCAGCCGGTCAGGGTCAGCTCGTCAAGCTCGGGGGGCGAGGACCCGCTGCCGGCGATGATCTGCAGCCGGATCGCCTGGATGCGCTGGGCCGGGAACGCGATCGTGTCGGTCGTCCCGGTCCGGAAGCGGACGTCGACGAGGCGCCGGAAGTGGCGCCCGTCTGCGGAGACCCACAACGCGTAGTCCGTCGCCCGGCGCACGAACACCGGCCCCGGCGCGGGATGGACGTTGGGCTTCACGACGGCCGGCCACTGCCGGCCCCAGACGAGCACGGCCCTGTCGACCGGGGCCGAGCCGTGGACGGGGACGGTCAGCGTGGCCGGCAGCGAGACCGGTTCCCAATCGGTCGCCGGGCTGCCGTCGACCGCGGCAAGGGCCGGGGCGCCGGGGGTCTCGCTCGAGGCCTGCGCGGCGGCGCAGCGGACGCTGTCCGCGGTCGCGGTCAGGTCAGGCCGGGCGGTCGTCAGCGTGACGGGATGGCCCGCCCTGACGACGCGGGATCCATCCGGGGTGCGCAGCGCCAGCGGTCCGCCGCCGGTCAGCGTCACCGTCGTCGACGCGCGTCCGACGGCGACCGTGAACGTCCGCCCGTGCCAGCGCACGTCGTGTAGGACGATCCCGCCGAGCTGGCTCGTCAGGCTCGGCGCCAGCGCGACCGCGCCGGCCTGGAAGCGCAGCCCGGAGTAGCCGTAGAGGAACTCCTGCAGGAAGCCGCCGATGCCGGTCATGAAGGTGAACGCGCCGCCGGTGCTCGTCTCCGAGAACTGATCGAAGCCGTCGCGGATGAACGGCTGGTAGCTGCGCTCGGTGTAGACGAAGCTCGAGCAGCCGGGCGTCCCCAGCGCCGAGCTGTCGATCGAGTTGACCGCGTCGCTCATCGACGGCCCGCCCGGGTCGGTGCGCGGTACGTAGTAGTCAAGGTCGCTCTGGGCGACCTGACGGCTCATCGGATACGCCCACGGATATTGCAGCAGCGTCACGTCGGCCTGCTTGACGAGCTCGCCCTGATAGCCGTCGAACTCGGGATGGATGCCGAGCGTGGAGTCGACCGGCACGACGAGCCCGGCCGCGATCCGCGCCCAGGCGGCGGGCGGCCGCCGCCCCAGGACGTGGGCGGCGCTGATCGCGTGCAGCAGGCTCGCGCGCGCGCCCGCCAGCGTGACCGCCTCGTCGTTGACGTCGGGGTTCTCCTCGTCGGGACCGGTGACGTGGTCGATGTCATAGCGCCCGTCGCGTCCCCGCACGGCGCGTGACGCCCAGAAGGTGGCCGCGCCCGAGATCACCGGCCAGCCCTCGTCGGCCAGCCAGCGGCGGTCCCCGGTGGCCAGGTAGTACTGCCACTGGGCGAGCGCGATGTCGGCGGTGATGTGCTGCTCGTAGACCCCTTCGCTGTTGATCGAGACGGGGGGAGGGATCTGCTCGGTCCCGTTCAGCGCGCTCTCCCACGGGAAGCGAGCGCCGGCGGCGCCGGTCGCCTTCGCGTGCCGGCGGGCCTCGGGGAGTCGCTCGAGGCGATAGGCGTTCATGCCGGCGGCCAGCGACGGATGCTGAGCCAGCAGGCTCGGGTACATCCACGTCTCGGCGTCCCAGAAGATGTGGCCGTTGTAACCGTTGGAGGACAGCCCGGCCGGCGACACGCTCCAGTCGACGCCGGCGGTCGTGCTCGACCACAGATAGAACTGGCTCGCGTTGACGTCGTCGGCCAGCGTCGGATCCCCGAGCACGTCGATGCGGCCCGCCCACAGCGCCGCCCAGGCGCCGTCGTTGGCGCGCAGCAGCGCGGCGTAGCCGGTCGCCGCAGCGCGCGCGGCGTCGGCCTGGGCGCTCGCCACGGGGTCCGAGCTGTCCTGCGAGTCGTCGACGCCGACGTACTTGGTCAGCGTGTAGGACCGGCCGGCGAGAACCGGGAAGCTGAGCTGCTGGCCGACGCTCTGGCCGGCATCATCGACCTCGGCGGTCGTGCCGGTCACGTCGGCGCTGACCCCGAGCCGGCTGGCGATCGCCGCCTCGATCCGCGTGCCCTGGGTCGTCACCGCCACGTCGTCGGAGCGCGTGACCGCGTCGAAGCCCGAGGAGGTCGGATCGGTCAGGGTCGCCGGGGTGCCGTCGATCTCGTCGGTGACGGTCGCCGTTCCGCTCCACCGCGGGGTGAGGGTCAACGTGACGACGCCGACATGGTCGGCGGCGCGGTCGGTCCAGACACGGTAGGCGAGCGCCGTGAGGTGACCGTCGGGCGCGCGCCAGGTGGCGTCGGTGCTGATCACGCCGGTGTGGAAGTCGATCGACTGGCGCCAGCCGCTGGTCGTGCCGGCGCTCAGCGAGAAGGCCTGCCCGCCGTCGGAGAAGATCAGCGTCGACCAGGTCGGGATGTTGGCGCGTTGCTGGATGTCGTCGGCGGCGCTCGGCGCCGGCGTCGGCACGGCGTAGAAGCCGGCGAGCTCGGACTGCGCCGGGACGCTGCCGCCCGCGTATCCCTGGCCGGTCGCCGGCACGCGGATTCCGAGCAGCCCGTTGCCGGTGAAGGTCGGCGCATAGCCGGCGCCGTGGCTGGTCTCGGTCAGGACGTAGGCGCCGGTGGCGCCCGCGGCCCAGGCTACGCTCGTCGGTGCCGTCGCCCCCAGCGCCGGCGCCGCGGCGAGCGCGAGCGCCACACAGATACCGGCGCGCGACCGCCGGATGCCGGCCAACCCAGAACGATGCACTGCTCCACCTCCCGTGCCGCGAACGCCTCTGTGCTACCCGCCGGCCCGCCGGGCAAACGGAACGCGGCGCGCCGGACGCGGCCCGCGCCGCGAGTGTCCCGCCGGCGCCGCCGGGGGCGCCTCGGCTAGGCCCGCAGGCGCTGCTTCTGAACCTTGCCGAGCTCGTTGCGCGGCAGATCGTCGACGAAGTGCACGACGCGGGGTCGCTTGTGGGGCGCCAGCTGCGCGGCGACGTGATCGACCAGCGCGTCGGGATCGGCGTCGGCGCCGGGCTCGGAGACGATCCATGCCACCACCCGCTCGCCGAGATCGGGGTCGCTCTCGCCGGTGACCGCGGCGTCGAGCACGCTCGGATGGTCGCGCAGCGACGCCTCGATCTCGCCCGCCCCGATCTTGTAGCCACCGCTCTTGATCAGGTCGGTGGCGCGCCGGCCGACGATCCGGATGTAGCGGTCGGTGGAGCGCGTCGCCATGTCGCCGGTCCGAAACCAGCCGTCGTGCATGGCGGCCGCGGTCGCGTCCTCACGATTGAGATAGCCGAGGAAGAGATTGGGTCCGCGGACCTCGATCTCCCCGATCGTCTCGCCGTCAGAGCCCGTGATCTCGGCCCCGTCGTCGTCGACGAGCCGGACGTCGACCCCGTCCAGCGCCGGGCCGACGGCCCCGGGCGCCGGCGTCCCGCCGGCCCGGATGGCGGTGTTCATCAGCGTCTCGGTCATCCCGTAGCGCTCGACGACACCGCGCCCGGTCAGCTCGCTCAGGCGGCGATGCTCGGACGACGGGAGCGCCGCCGAGCCCGAGACGAGCAGTCGCGCCCGGCGCAGCGCCGCGGCCAGCTCGGGATTCTCCTGGGCCGCGTCGGCCAGTCGGCGGTACATCGTCGGCACGCCGAACAGCATCGTCGCCGGACCGGCGAGCGCGTGCTGGACGGCCTCGGGCGAGAAGCGCCCCAGGTGCAGTGCCCCGCCGCCCCGCCGCACCGGCCCGAGGATCCCGATGACGAGCCCGTGGACATGGAAGAGGGGCAGCGCATGGGCGACGACGTCGGCGTCGGTCCATTCCCAGGCGGCGGCGAGCGCGTCGAGGTTGGAGGCGATCGCGCGGCGGGGCAGGACCGCCCCCTTCGGCGCCCCGGTCGTGCCCGACGTGTAGACGATCAGCGCCGGCGCCTCGGAGCCGGGCTCAGCGGCGGCGTCGCCGGTCGCCGGGACGCGCGCCGATCCCCCGCCGGAGTCGCCGGAGTCGCCGGAGGCGCCGGAGTCGCGACCGAGCCCGAGCGCGACGTCGACGACGATCGTGCGGCAGCCGGCGAAGGCGTCGGGCACCGGCGTCCCGGGCGCGACGGCCACCGCGTCGGGCGCGGCGTCGGCGACGATATGGGCGAGCTCGCTCGTGCCGGACTTCGGGTTGACGGGGACGGCCGGCACGCCGGCGGCGAGCGCGCCGATGACCGCGACGCACGTCTCGATCCGCGGCTCGGCGAGCACCGCCAGACGGGAGACCCCGGAGAGCGAGCGCGCGAAGCGCTCCACGACGACCGCGAGCTCGTCGTAGGAGAGCGAGCGGTCGGGGAAGGTGATCGCCACCCGGTCGGCCGGCGGGCGGCGCAGCGCTGGAAAGAGGGGCCCGTCGGTCACGGCGCGTGACGATACCGGCACCTGCGCCGGCGACCGGCTCCGCCCTTCTCCACAGGACACCACCGTAGACACAGCCGAGCGCGAGATGTGGACTCCGGCGGTAGCAGGCTGCGGCCCCGACCCCGTAGCTTTTGTGACGACGCGCACGAGGGAGAGAGAGATGAGCGCAGCCGACAGTGAAGCCATGACGAGCACCGGCGCCAAGACCGTTGACGCGCCTGACGGCGGCGCCGGCGGCGCTGACGCGGTTGCGGCGGGAGCCGTCGCCCCGTCTCCGCCGGGGTTCTGGCAGGAGATGCCCGGCGGCCATCGCCGGCCGCGGATGGATGGCCGGGTGGTGTTCGTGACCGGCGGCACGCGGGGAATCGGCGCGGCGATCTCACGCAGCTTCGCCGAGCAGGGCGCGGTCGTCGCCGCCGGCTACGGCCAGGATGTCGACCACGCGCGCGAGCTGCTCGCCGACCTCGGCGCCCACGGCACGACGGCGAGCATCCATCAGGGCAACATCGGCTCGGCCGAGGACTGTCGGCGGACGATCGGCGAGGTCATCGAGGCCCACGGCCGGCTCGACGTGCTGGTCAACAACGCCGGGATCACGATCGACAAGACCGTGCTGAAGATGACCGACGAGGACTGGTACAGGGTGATCGCGGTCAACCTGTCGGGCGCGTTCTTCATGTCGCAGTCGGTGCTGCCGCACATGATCGACCGCGGCGCCGGGCGGATCATCAACATCTCCTCGTTGATCGGGCAGACCGGCAGCATCGGCCAGGCCAACTACGCGGCGTCGAAGTCCGGGCTGTTCGGGCTGACCAAGTCGCTCGCGCTCGAGGCCGCCCATCAGCTCAAGCGCGCGGGCAAGCTCGACGACGACGGGGTCGGGATCACGGTCAACACCGTCGCCCCGGGATACATCGCCACCGAGATGATGGACTCGGTTCCCGAGAAGGTGCTCGACAGGATCAAGGCGCAGATCCCGCTCGGCCGGCTCGGGCGCCCGGATGAGATCGCGCGGGTCGTGCACTTCCTGGCCGCCGATCAGTCCTCCTACATCACCGGTGTGGTGTGGGACATCAACGGCGGGATCGAGATGTAGCCAGGGTTTCCGGCGCTGACGTCCGCCGGCCTGATCAGGCCGGCGGCGCCGGACGCAGCCGCAGGCTGATGTCGGCGCACTCCGCGCACATCGTCTCGGGCACGAGCCCGGCGCGCATCAGCAGCCCGAAGATCTTGCAGCCGACGCAGTAGCCGGCGAGCGACTCGAGCCCGGCGGCGGGGACGAACGCGATCAGCACCACGTCGGCGGCGGTGCGATCGCCGAGCACCAGCGCGAGCACGAGCGCGGTCGTCGACATCACCGCGCCGATCAGCTGGGCGAAGCGCTTCGGCGGTCCGGCGACCGGCCGGCGCTCACCGAGGCGCGGCGCGATCACGTTCTGGGCGGTCCAGCCGAGCGGGCTCAGCTTCGGCCCGGTCAGCACCCGGGCCCAGAAGCCGTAGGCCAGCGGGACGAGAAGCGCATACCAGCCCGTCAGCAGGGTGACCAGGACGAGCGTGAGCACGACCCCGGCGACGACGCGGGCGGCCTTCTCGTTGACCGGATTGGGAAAGGAGAAAAACCCGACCATGTCGATCAAGTATACCCGTCTGCTTGCGCCCTCCCCGCGTCCCCGGACCGTTCCGGGGCGGCCTCGAACACCGTCCTTCGGCGGCGAGCGGGCCGCCGGGGAGCGGCTCTCGATCCGCGAACTCGTGATCGCGATGACGACGCGCCAGACCTTCATCGGCTCGCCGGCCACCGTCGCGGCACAGCTCGAGCTCCACGTCGCGTCAGAGGCGTGCGACGGCTTCATCCTCGTGCCGCACGTCACGCCGGGCGGACTGGACCGCTTCGCCGACGAGGTCGTCCCGCTCCTGCAGGAGCGCGGCGTGTATCGCGCCGACTACGAGGGCACGACGCTGCGTGACCATCTCGGGCTGGCCGTGCCCGGCAGGGCTCTGGCCGCGGACTCGACCGCTTAGACCAGCTCGCCCGGAGCGCCGGGGCGATCGGCCACCGAGCGCGGGGGGCGGGCCACGGTCAGCACCAGCCGGCGCCCCCGCCCGGAGGTGGGTCCGATCAGCCAGCGCCGGCGGACGGTGCCCTGCGCCCGCCGGGGCCGTTCGATGGCGTCGATCACGGTGTGGTTGTGTCCGTCGTTCATCCCTCAAACCTCGCAATCGTCGCTGCCCGTCCGCGGCTCGGTGCGCGCGGGTCACCGGGTGGAACGAGTATACTACAGTAAATCGATTGATTTTAGAGAGTTATGGCCGGAGGCCGAGCTCGGCCCGGCGGGCCGAGTGTGCGGTGCGATTGGCGGCGATCAGCGCCTCGGCTGCCGGCCGCGTCGACGGCTTGCGCTCCGTGCGCTCGCTGAGCAGCGCCCGGACGAGATCGTCGTCCCCGAGGCGCGCCGCCGCGGCGAGCAGCGTCAGGTCGATCGCGTCGCGCTGGGCGTGGCTTCCACCGACGAGGTTCGCCCTGGGCCGGGCGCAGATCAGCCGGTCGACGGCCGTCTCGTCGTCCTGCGCGCTGAACGCCGCGAACCCCTCCAGGACATCGAGTCCGACGATCTGCAGGACGCCATGGTTCGTCGTTGCACGGCGGGCGCCGCGGTTCAGCGTCAGAACCCGGTCGACGAGGTCGTCGCGACCCGCGAGGCCGAAGATCATCAGCGCATGCCAGTCATTGAACACGTAGATCGGCGCGGTCAGGAGGCCCCGCACGCCCTCCACCAGCGCCTGCGCGCGCTCCCGGACGTCGACGCCGAACAGCGCCAGGCGCCAGAGCGCGCCGGCGGCGTCCACGATCGGGACCCAGCGGATCGGCCGCTCACCCCGGATCCGGTCGTCGTACAGCGGCAGCAGCGCCTCGAAGTCGCCGAGCTCGATGTGGTACAGGGCCTTGTGGATCCAGTTGTGGTTGGCGAAGTAGCTGTCCTGCCAGTCCTCGGCCGTGCCGCCGACGAACGCCACGCCCTCCTCCTGGCGGCCCTCCATCTCAAAGACATGGGCGAGCGCGTGCGAGGCCCAGATGTCACGCCGGTTGTGGGCCAGCGCCGCGCGGGCGGCGGCCTCGGCGCGGCGATAGTCGCCGGCCTCCTCCAGGCCGAACGCGTAGATGCCCCGCACCCAGCCCCATCCGGGGAGGTCCTCGGTCCAGGCGCCGATCACGCGCGCGGCGACGTCGCGCAGGCCGCGGGCGTCGCCGAGGAAGTAGTACAGGTCCTGCGCGACCCGGAGCGCCAGGAGATCACGGGGATGGCGCGTGAGCGCCTCGTCGAGGCGGCGCGCCGCCAGGTCCCAGCGCCCGTCCGCCCAGGCGCGCGCTGCGGCGAAATGCAGGCGCTCGCGCACGGGCGCCGTCGCGATCTGCGGCTCGATCGCCCGCAGGATCGCCCGCGCGTCGGCGATCCCCGTCTCCGAGGTCGAGTACAGGGTGAAGTGCGCCTGCGCGATCACCGCCAGCAGCAGCCGGTCGTCGCCGTCGGCGGCCGCCGTCGCCTGAGCGGCGGGATCGCCCCGCATCGAGACGAGTGACAGGACGGCACGGTCGAGCTCGGCGAGCGCCGCGGGGTGAGAGGCCTGCGCGGGCACGCCCCAGGTGTCGAGCAGTTCGGTTGCCATGTCTGTTCCTTTGGGCCGGCGTCGATTCACCGCGGTGACGCGTGCAATCCAAACAATATTCAGCGACTTAGTTGTTTTGGCATCGGGGGGAACTACGCGGCTGCACTACGGGAAGCCGCCCTTGCCCCGCCGGCGCCCAGAGTGCATTCTCCGCTTCAATCACGATAAAGATGATTATGTCAATCGACTTTGTCATTATTACGGCCTCGCCACTGCCCGCACCGCGATCGGAGACACGATGAGCGCAACCCTGACCGACGACGTCGACGTCGTCTCACCAGAAGGAAGACCGAGCACCGTCCTCAAGCGCAATGCGCTGGGTCTGCCCGCGCTGTTCTTCTGCATCGCGACAGCCGCCGCGCCGATGACGGCGCTCCTGTTCAACGTCCCGGTGATCGTCTCGGGCTCGGGCTGGGCGGCGCCGTCGGCGTTCCTCGTCGCCACCGTCATGCTGCTCATCTTCACCGTCGGCTACATCGAGATGAGCCGCCGGGTGACGACCGCCGGCGGCTTCTACTCGTTCGTGTCACACGGCTTCGGCCAGACCTTCGGGCTCGGCACCGCGACGGTGGTGACCGCGTCCTACGCGATCCTCGCCGCCTCGATCATCGGGGTCTTCGGCTACTTCGCCAACACGACGATCAACGGCTGGCTGCACATCGACATCCCGGTGTGGGCGTTGATGTTCGGCGTCCTGATCGTCGACCTCGCCTTCGCCTGGTTCGACATCAAGATCACCGCGCGGGTCCTCGGCGTGTTCTTCCTCGCCGAGGTGATCGGAGCGCTGACCCTCGCGTTCGCGATCCTGATCAGCGGCGGCGATCACGGGCTGACCGCGGCGCCACTCGATCCGCTGCGCCTCTTCAACAACCATGCGGCGATCGCGGTGTTCGGCGCGGCCGCCCCCGGAGTGGCGCTGTTCGGCGCCTTCTGGTCGTGGGTCGGCTTCGAGATGGCTCCGAGCTACGGGGAGGAGACGCGTCAGCCGAGAAAGGTGTTCGGCCGGGCGACGTTCGGGACGCTGGTCGTGCTCGGCATCGTCTACGTGCTGGTCACGTACGCGTTCGTCGTCGGATGGGGACCCAACCACGTCGCGCAGGGGGTCAAGGCCCAGTTCTCGGGCCAGACGGTGTCGGCGTTCTATCCGTTGACCGGGCGCTACGTCGGGGCGTCACTGACCGACGCGTTCAAGGTGCTGATCATCACGAGCTCGTTCGCCTGCCAGCTCGCCTTCTTCAACACTGCCGCGCGCTATCTGTTCGCGCTCGGACGGGAGCGGCTGCTGCCCTCCGCCCTCGGGCGCACGCACGGCAGGCATCAGACGCCGCACGTCGCCGCGGCGGTGCTGGCCGCCGTGCTGGCCATCTACATCCTCTGCTTCGTGATCAGCGACCCCTCGACCGAGGCGGCGCTGACCAAGCTCGCCACCTGGTCGCCGCTGCTGGGCGTGCTCGGCATCCTCGGCACCCAGGCGCTCGTCTCGTTCGCGATCGTGCGCTACTTCTGGTCGGTCGACCGCGGGCACTTCCACCTCTGGCGAACCCTGATCGCGCCGCTGCTCGGTGGAGGGCTGATGATCTTCTCCGCCTTCCTGCTGCTCAAGAACCGCGATGCGCTCGCCGGCGCCAGCGGGGTCGCCTTCGTGGAGGCGATCCCGTGGGTGATGCTGGCGATCTTCGCGTTCGGGGTCGGCGGAGCGCTGTGGTTCCGCGCGCGTGACGCCGCCCGCTATGAAGCCGTCGGCCGCTTCGTCCACGAGGAGACCTGAGTGCCGTCGATCGAGGCCGGGAGCGCGACGAACAACCGGGGGAGAACGACCAACGTGAACACGATCGACGCCACAGCATCGACCCGCCATGGCGCCGCCGGTCGCGGCGGGCGCGCCGAGCTCGAGTCCGCCCTGGCCCGCGGCGAGCTGCGCGAGGTCGAGATCCTGTGGTCAGACCACCAGGGCCACCCGCGCGGCAAGCGGATCAACGCCGATGGCTTCCTGGAGCGCGCCGAAGGTCAGGGATTCGCCTTCTGCGACGCCGTGCTGTGCTGGGACGTCGCCGGCGACGTCAAGGACGGGCTGCGCTTCTCGAGCTGGGAGACCGGCTTTCCCGACCTGTTCGCGGTCCCCGATCTCGACAGCTATCGGCCGGTGCCGTGGCGCGAGGGCGTCGGCCAGGTCGTCTGCGACCTCGTCGGCCACGACCGCCGGCTCGTCCGGACCGCGCCGCGCACCGTCCTGCGCCGCGTGCTCGATCGGCTCGCCGGGCTCGGCTATCAGGCCGCGGTCGGCGTCGAGCTCGAGTTCCATCTGCTCAAGAGCGACGGCACACCGTTCTCCGACGGGGTCCAGGCGTACTCGCTGCAGAAGGCCGCCGAGCTGGAGCCGCTGCTCGACGGGATCGTCAGCGGGCTGACCGGCTTCGTCGACCTGGAGGGATCGAACACCGAGTACGGGCCCGGGCAGGCGGAGATCAACCTGCGCTACGGCCCGGCGCTGGACGCCGCGACCCAGGCCGCGCGGCTGAAGTACGGCGCCCGTGAGCTGGCGCGGCAGGCCGGCGGCCTCGTCACCTTCATGGCCAAGCCGTTCGGCGATCAGGCCGGCAACTCGATGCACCTCCACGTCTCGCTGTGGCGCGACGGCGAGCCGGTGTTCACCCCGGACGGCCATCACGAGAACGACCTCCATCGCCGGGCGATCGCCGGGCTGGTCGATCACCTGCCGGGGATCGTCCTGTACGGAGCGCCGACCGTGAACTCCTACAAGCGCTTCACGCCCCTCTCGTTCGCCCCCTCCACCCGGACGTGGGGCCATGACAATCGGACCGTCGCGATCCGCTCGCTGGTCGAGTCGGCCGCCGCCACCCGGGTCGAGCTGCGGACCGGGGCCGCCGACGCCGAGCCCCACTGGGCGATCGCCGCGACGCTCGCGGCGATCGTCGCCGGACTGGAGGCCGACGCCGCCGACCCCGGCGAGGCCGGTTCCGGGAATCTGTACGGGACGGGCGATCCGCTGCCGTCGAACCTCGCCGAGGGCATCGCCGCCGCGCGCGCCGACGAGACGATCGTCGAGATCCTCGGCGAGGACGCCGTGCACGACTACACCCTGCTGGCCGAGTACGAGTGGCAGACGTTCCTGCAGGCCGTCACCGCCTGGGACCGCGATCGCTATCTCACCTCGATCTGATGACGGCGACCGCAAGACCGGCCGCCCGCCCGCCGGTCGACGACGCCGCGCTCCGGCGCGCGGCGGCCTTCCCCGCCCTGCGGGCGATCTTCACGCGCCGCTCGCGCCGGTTCGCGCTCGGCGCCGAGCTGACGGGGCCGCTGGCCTATCGGTCGTCGTCTGATCCGGTGGCGCTCTCCGAGGCCGAGGAGGCGATCCTCGTCGCCGCCGGCACGGGCGTCACCGGCGTCGCCCGGGACGACTGGCCGTTCACCGGCGATGACGGCGGTCAGACCGGCGCCGACAAGCTCGGCAGCTTCACCGGCCGCAGCTATCCGAGCCCGCTGGCCACGCACGGGACCGAGCTCTTCTGGACCAACGACGACGGCGTGTTCGTGCTGCCCCAGCGCGACGTCGTCCCTGACCGCTATCTCCAGCTGAACCGCCAGCGCCAGCGCCACGAGCTCTACCGCCGCGCCGTCAAGCTCCAGGCCGGACGGCTCGACATCCCGAAGCGCCTGCCGAACCTGTTCGGTCTCAACCACTGGATCGCCAACGCTCCGGGCACGACCCTGTTCATGCCGGTCTCCGACGTGACCCGGCAGTGCATCACGGCGATGCTCCTGTACTTCGACGAGCCCCATCGCTACTACGTCCACGATCCCCGGCTCGGCGGAGATCCCCTGCGCCCGCTCGTGCGCAGCGGCTGGTTCCGTGCTGGTCACGGCGTCGATCTGTGGGACTTCGAGCGCTGGCAGATGGTCGACATGAACGGTGTCGAGCAGGGCCTGATGATCCAGAATCTCATGCTCGCCACCCAGGCCCTCGGCCTCGGGGGCCACCCCTTCTCCGGCGGCAAGGGCCGGGTGACCATGGGCGGCGAAGAGCTCTGGCACGCGATCGGCGGTGAGGGCCCCGCGGGCGGACTGGGCTTTCGCTTCTCACGCGTTCCGCCGGACGCGCCGGTCGGCGCTGGCGAGCTCGTCCCGGTCGGACTGCCGGGACTGTTCGAGGGCGCGCTGCCGCCCTTCCACGCGTCGATGGCCGACGCCGTGGACGCGCTGCTCGATCGCCGCTGGGGGCCCGGGGGCATCTTCGATCCCGCCGGCTCCCATGAGCTGCCCTGGCGGGACGCCTCGCCGCTGGCGGGGGTTCCGCGGCCGCGCGCCGAGGCCGTCGAGGCGACCAAGCTCCTGTGCACGTACATCTGGGAGACCTACGGCCGCTTCCCGGCGACGATCGACCCCTTCCTGATGACCGTCTGGTACCAGGCCCAGCACCTGGACATCGGCTTCTATGACACCTACTACCCAGTCGAGGCGGTCCCCGACCACGTGCGCCATCACATGCGCGACTGGCATGGAGAGCAGGCATGAGTCTCATCGACGAGGACCCGATCACCGCCTCCGAACGGGAGCCCGACAGCCCCGACGCGCTGCGGCGCGGCGATCGCGGCGCGCGCCAGAGCCGGCGCTGGCTGTCGTCGGAGATCCCCCTCGGCCGGCTGCTGGAGACCCCGTACGGCGAGGTGCCCGTGGAGGCGCCGGCCACCGGGCTGCGCGTCCGCACCCACGAGCTCCCGCCCGGCTCCGGCGAGCTGCCGCCGATGCCCTGGACGGTCAACCGGCGCGAGCAGGTCTGGACCCCGAGGCTCGCCCACCTCGTCGAGCAGGCCAACGCCAGCCAGTGGAACGCCAGCCTCGACATCCCCTGGGCGGCCGCCATGGGCCTGCGCGACGATCTGGAGGACGCCGCCTGTGAGGTCTTCACCTGGCTGCTGCAGCAGGAGCTCGTCGCCCATCACATCCCGTCGTCCTGGATACCCCAGATCAACCCGGCCTTCCTCGAGGTCAAGCTGTTCCTGTCGGGCAAGGTGATGGACGAGGCCCGGCACGCCGAGGTGTGCGTCAAGCGGCTGTGGCTCAACGGCCACGGTCCGTCGGTCACCGGGCCGTCCAGTGACGAATTCCTCGCCCCGCTGACTCAGCTGGACGACTACGAGCAGGCCTCGCTGCTGCTCGACATCCTCGGCGAGGGCCAGATCCTCGACATCTTCAAGATCGTCCACGATCTCGCCCCCGACGAGGCGACGCGGCGGATCGTCCTGCTCTCCCGCCGCGACGAGGCCCGGCACGTGTCCTACGGCGTCGCCCGCCTGCGCCATCGGATCGACACCGCGAGTGACCCCGAGGCCGTCGGACGCCAGGTGGTCCAGTGGATCGCCGACCGGATCGAGGTCTCGGACGAGTTCTTCGTCCTGCCCGAGAACGTCCAGGGCGCCCTCGGCGTGCTCGGGCGGGCGGTCGGCGTTGACGGGCGCGCGCGGGCGCGCGCGTTCCCTGATGAGGCCAATCGCTTCCGCGCCGGGCGTCTGGAGGCCGCCGGGCTGCCCCCCGGGGCGCAGCGCCGGATCCGGCAGCTGCTGCGCCGCCCGGACTGAGACCGAGCCGCGGCCACGGCGCTCGCCGCGCGCGTACTACGCTTGCCGGCAACGCGATGTCGCTGCCCCTGCCCCTGCGGGACCTGTTCACCGAGGACTGGGCGATCGATCGTGAGTCGGGCATCCCGGCCTACGAGCAGATCGCCGAGCGGCTCGCCGGGCTGATCGGCTCCGGGCGCCTGACGGTCGGCGACCGGCTCCCGCCCGAGCGCGACCTCGCGGTCTGGGTCGGGGTCAGCCGGATGACCGCCCGGGCGGCGTTCGGCTCGCTCGCCCATCGCGGCCTGCTCGAGCGCGACGTCGGGCGGGGGACGTTCGTCGCCGAGCCCAAGCTCGAGCACGATCTCGGGCGCTTCGCCGGCCTGACCGAGATGCTGCACCGCGAGGGCCGGTCGGCGAAGGCGCGGATCCGCGCGATCAACGAGCTCGGCGCACCGGAGGCCGTCGCCCGCGCGCTGCGCCTGGCGGCGGGCGATCCGGCGTACCGGATCGAGCGCGTGCGGCTCGCCGACGACGAGCCGCTGACCCTTGAGGACTCATGGGTCCCGGTCAGGCGCTTTCCCGGCCTGCTCGACCACGACCTGCGCGGCTCGCTGTACGCGCTGATGCGCGACGCCTACGGCCTGGCGCCGGTGCGCGCGACCGAGCAGCTGGAGCCGACGCTCGCCGACGCCCACCAGGCCAAGGCATTGCGGGTCTCGCCGGGGGCGCCGCTGATGCTCATCACCCGGACGGCGTACTGCGCCGCCGGCGAGCCGGTCGAGTTCGCCCGCGATCATCACCGCGGCGACCGGGCGCGATTCGTGGTCGAGGTCTCGACGGTCGTCCCCTAGCTCGCCGCGCCGGCCCTCAGCCACAGGGCGAAGGCCGCGATCGATGCCGCGTCCGACAGCTCGCCGGGCAGCGCGGTGAGCGGGCGCCGCTGGACGGTGATCTCCTCGTCGTCGTCGGGGACGCCGGCCGCATGGCGCAGTCCGCGCGCCTCGAACACGTGCACGCGCTCGGTGCTGTAGGCCGGCGCGGCCCAGAACGAGCCGAGCGCGCGCCACTGCGCGGCGGCCAGCGAGCACTCCTCGCGCAGCTCGCGGGCGGCGGCGGCCGGCGCGTCCTCGCCCGCCTCGACGCAGCCCGCCGGGAGCTCGATGGTCGGCCCGCCCGCGCCCGGCCGGGGCTGGAGCACGACGACGACGTCGCCCGCGTCGCCGAGCGCGATGATCGACACCGATGCAGGGTGCTCGATGAGCATCGGGCCGTCGCCGTCGCCGTCGCCGTCGCCGTCGCCGTGCGCGGGCGGGGGCGGGTGGGGCATCAGTCCGATCGGACGACGTCGGCGAGCAGGCGGTCGAACTCCGGGCTGTCGAACTCGGCCACCGCGCGCTCGTACTTCTCCATGCCCCATTCCCAGAAGTCGAAGTCGATGTCCGAGACGCCGTCCTGGATCGACGCCCACAGCGTCCAGCCGTACTTCGACATCAGCCCCCACAGGCGGGCCCGCGCGACCTTGTGGCGCAGCGGCCGTCCGTAGTAGGCGCCGATCAGCTCCTCGAGCTGGGCGAGCGTCAGATTGGACTCGCTCCAGACGTTGCCGAGCTCGAAGCAGGGATCGTTGTTGCCCGAATACTCGTAGTCGATCAGCCGGAAGCCGCCGGCGGTGAGCAGGAAGTTCTCGGCCAGCAGGTCGTTGTTGCACGGCACCGTGCCCTCGTCGCGGACCGCGAAGGCGCTGCGCATCGCCGCGACCTGCGGCGCGAAGTCGAGATAGCGCTCGGGCAGGCGAAAGCCCCGCTGTTGCACGATCTGGAGATAGCGCGCCTGGGTCTCGAACATGTCGAAGTCGTCGCGGAAGCGCTCGGCGCCGTGCAGGCGGCGGCAGGCGGCGGCGATCGCCGTGATGTGGCCGCCCTCGCGCAGCGTCGCGCGGCTCATCGTCTCGCCGTCGATGAACTCCACCACCATCGTGTTGTGCTCAGGCCGATAGGCGACGACGCCGGCGCCGACGCCGACCGCGGCGGCCCGGACCGAGTTCTCGTACTCGTTGTCACGGTCGATCGCCAGCAGTCCGGTGTCCTCGGTCCACTGGCGCACGACGTAGGCCCCGTCGGCGGTGACCACCTTGTGATTGGCGTTCGTCAGACCGCCGGGGAGGGCCGCGATCGAGCGCTCGCGTCCCGCCAGCGCGGGGATCTCGTCGAGAAGTGCGTCGAGTGACAGGGTCACGGTCACCGCCCGTGGTGGCCGCCGTCATCGGCTCCTGCCCACCAGAGGATTGGTCTAGGCTATCCGATGGATATGGGCCGGTCCAATCACCCTCGGCATCCGCCCGTCCTTGATCCGCTGACGTCGCTGTCAGTGCGGCGGTGACGAGCGGGAGACGTGCCCGCGTGGTCGTCATCGGCGGCGGGATCGCCGGCGCGAGCGTCGCCTATCACCTCGCGCGGGCCGGCTGGAGCGAGATCGTGCTCGTCGAGAAGCGCGAGCTGACGAGCGGCTCCACCCATCACGCCGCCGGGCTCGTCACCCAGTTCAACCCGTCGTCGACGATGATGGCCTTTCGGCGTTACAGCGTCGCGCTGTACGAGGAGCTCGGCGTCTTTGACCGCGTCGGCAGCGTGCGGATCGCGTCGAGCGCCGACGGCCTGATCGAGCTGCGCCGCGCGGTCAGCCGGGCGGCGGGGATCGGGCTGGACGCCGAGCTGATCTCGCCGGCCGAGGTGCTGGAGCGGATGCCGCTGGCCGACGGGGCGGCGATCCACGGCGGCGTGTGGATGGCGGGCGACGGCCACGTCGACCCGCACATCACGACCTACGCCGTGGCCGACGCCGCCCGCGCGCTCGGGGTGGAGATCGAGACCAACACGCGGGTGACCGGCGTCGAGCTCGGCCCCGACCGGGCCGTGCGCGCGGTCGCGACCGACGCCGGCGTGATCGAGACCGAGCACGTCGTCAACGCGGCCGGCATCTGGGCGCCGCAGGTGTCGGCGATGGTCGGCGTGTTCACGCCGTCGGTCCCGGTCGACCATCAGCACGTCACGATGCAGGCGGTCGCCGGACACGAGGCCCCGCGGGACATGCCGTGCTTCCGGGATCCCGACAACCTCGTCTATGGCAAGGCCGAGGCCGGCGGGCTGCTCGTCGGCGGCTACGAGCCGGATCCGCCGGCCCGGTGGGTCGACGGCGTCCCGTGGGAGCACGGCGCCCGCTCGGTGGAGTCCGACATCGATCGCTTCGCGCCTCTGCTGGAGGGGGCGATCCGGCGTTTCCCGTTCCTCGAGCGCTCCGGCGTCATGCGCCTGCTCTGCCATCCGGACGCGATGACCCCGGACGGCAATCCGCTGCTCGGCCCGATGCCCGGCGTGCCCGGCTTCTGGGTGGCGGCCGGCCTGTCGCTGAACGGCTTCGGCGGCGCCGGCGGCCTCGGTAAGAGCCTCGCCGAGTGGATGACCGGTGGGGAGAGCGAGCTCGACGTCGACGCCTACCGGCCGTGGCGCTTCGGACGCCTCTATCGCGACGAGGCGTTCGCCGCCGAGACCGCGCGCGAGGCCTATCGCTATTACTATCGCCTGCGCTATCCGCTGGATGTCGCCACCGCCGGGCGCGGGCGGCGCCTGAGCCCGCTCCACGCCCGTTTGCAGGAGCTCGGCGCCGTCTTCGGCGCCAAGAACGGCTGGGAGCGCCCGGACTACTTCGCGCCGGGGCGGCCCTGGCGGCGAGCGGGGGAGGACCAGCGCGCGTTCGGCTGGCGCCGGCCCCCGTATCAGGATCTGCTGGCCGCCGAGCACGCCGCCTTCCGCGAGCGTGCCGGGATCATCGATCTGACCTCGTTCGGCAAGATCGAGGTGTCGGGACCGGGGGCGGCGCCGCTGCTGCGCCACGTCTGCGACGGGCGTGTCGACCGCCCGGTCGGCAGCGTCGTCTACGCCCAGTTCCTGAACGGCCGCGGCGGCATCGTCGCCGATCTGACCGTCACCCGGCTGGCCGACGACCGCTTTCGGATCGTCACCGGCGCGGGCGCCGTCGACTCCGATCTCGGCTGGCTGCGCCTGCAGGCCGGCGCCGGCGCCGCCGGCGCGCCGGTGCGGATCCGCGATGTCACCGGCGAGCACGCCGTGATCGGGCTGTGGGGGCCGCGGGCCCGCGACATCCTGGCGCGGGTGACCGACGACGACGTGTCAGGCGCGGCGCTGCCCGTCGCCGGCGCGCGCCCGATCACGATCGGCGGCGCGGCGGTGCTCGCCCAGCGGATCACCTTCGTCGGCGAGCTCGGCTTTGAGCTGTACGTCGACCCGGAGTGGGCGGTCCAGGTCTGGGACCGGCTGATGGCCGCCGGCGCGCCGCACGGGATCGCCCCCGGCGGCTATCGCGTGCTGGAGTCGCTGCGGATCGAGAAGGGCTATCGCTATTTCGGCACCGACCTGACCGCGGCCGACACGCCGTATGAGGGTGGCGTCGGCTTCTGTGTCGACCCCGCCCGTGACTCGTTCCTCGGCGCCGCCGCGCTCGCCTGCGCGCGGGAGGCCGGTCCGCGCCATCGCCTGCGGACGATCGTGCTGGGCGGCGAGGACTATCTGCCCCTGTACGGCGGCGAGGCCGTCCGCATCGACGGCGCCGTCGCCGGCCGCGTGCGCTCGTGCGCGTATGCCTTCACGCTCGGTGTCAACGTCGCGCTTGCCACCCTGCCGCCGGACGTGGCGGAGGGCGCGACGGTCGCGGTCGAGGTGCTCGGCGACCCCGTCGAGGCGACCGTCGCCGCCGACGTCCTCTACGACCCCGAGGGCGCCCGCATCCGCGCCGGCGGCTAGTAGAGCCGTCCGGAAGTGATGCGGCTCACGCGGCGAGCGCGAGGGGGTGGGGTTCGTGGCGGGTGATCTTCTCGATCACGGCGTTGAGCTTGGCGCGGGTGAACGTCCATTGAAACGGCTGGGCGAGGGTCCGGTAGTGCTGGCCGAAGTCCAGGAGATGGCGGGCGAGTTGTTCGAGGTTCCCGAAGTCGTTTGGGGTCATCGCTTTGCGTTGCACGATCGAGAAGTAGATCTCGATCTGGTTGAGCCACGAGGCGTGCACGGGCAGGTGGATCAACTTCGCGTTGGGGTACTTGGCGGTCATCCGTTTGACCGCCGCCTGACCGCAGTGGCTGGAGCCGTTGTCCACGACCCAGTAGACAGTTTGGGCCGAGCGGTAGGGCTCGGCGGTCATGACCTGGTCCACGAGCTTGCCGAACGGAACGATCCCGGTCGTCTTGGCGACGCGATCAAACAGTCGGGCATGGTGCACGTCCCAGGCCGCCAAGTACGCGACCGTCCCGCCGCGCACGTACTCGAACTCAAGCAGTCCAGGGCGGCCCGGTCCGGGCGCGACGGTCGGGTGCTCGCGCCCGAGCGCCTGCAGCTGGGACTTCTCATCGGCCGAGATGACGTACTCGTCGGGGCGCAATCGCTTGCCATCAAAGACGCGGGCGTAGAGATCGAGCACCCGGCCGGCCTTCTCAGCGAAGTCAGGGTCGCGCGGGAAGATCCACGAGCGCGTCTGCCACGGCTTGATCGCGTCCTCGTGCAGCCAGCGCCAGACCGTGGACGCCGACGCGTCGGTCACGCCGCGCTCGATCACCAAGCGGTGCAGCTCAACCCGGGAGAACCGCGACAGCGGCAGCTCGTGCGTGCGCGGCAACTCGCACGCGATCGCCTTGACCTCGGCGACCTGCTCCGGGGGGAAAACGGCACGGTCGACCCGACCGCGCTTGATCCTCGAGCCCGTCCAGCCGCTCGACCCGAAACCGCTGTCTTCGCCTCGCGACGCTATCCGCCGAGCAGTCCAGGCGGGCTGCGATATCGATGTCCTGCATCCCGTCAGCCGCGTAGAGGATCATCCGCGCGCGTTGCACCGTCCGAAACGACAACGTGACCGTACTCGCACGCATCTCAAGCTCAACGCGCTCCTGCTCGGTGAGCTCGATCGGCATCGTGCTGGACCTGGGCACGACACATAATTCTGCGCGCCCAGGCTCATCCCTTCCGATAGTCCGCAGGATTTGCGGACGCGGGTACTAGTGGCCGTTCCCGCAAATACCTTCGGATTCGAGTGGCCCCTGGCGGCGTCGGGCGGCGTCCTCGGATCCTCGTGTGGCAGGGCCACACGTCGGATCCTGCGTCCTTGCCCGCCATCCCCCAGTGACCCCTCTCGGTCCGACCGTACTTACGGGAACGACCACTAGCGGACGCGGCGCCCGCGGGGGTGTGTCGACTCAGAACGCGCCCTCCCCGGGGTGGTGTGTCATCTAACCGTTGAATAACAGCCATAGATTGCTCCACCCCCGGCGGTGGTCGGCGACCGAGGTCGCACGCGGCACGCATGATCGGCATCCGCCGAGCCATTCATCCCCGACGGGCGGGCGCGCCGCGTCAGGCCGGCGCGCGGACCGGGCGGATCCGCTCGCCACGGGGATCGAACAGCGGCTCGGCGGTGACGATGCCCGGGACCCAGCGGCCGAAGATGTCGATCTCCACCGCGGTCCCGATCGCCACGGCGGCGGGTACGTAGGCGTAGGCGATCGAGCGCTTCACGCTGTAGCCGTAGCCCCCGGTCGTCACCCTCCCGACGATCTCGCCCGCGATCCGCACCGGCTCGTTGCCGAGCGCCACCGACCGGGGATTGTCGAGCACGACGCAGCGCAGGCGCTTGGCCTCGCGCTCCGCCCCGCCCGCGCCCGAGCCATCCCCGCCCGCGCCCGAGCCATCCCCGCCCGCGCCCGAGCCATCCCCGCCCGCGCCCGAGCCATCCCCGGCCTCACCCTCGCCCCGCGCGGCGGCGAGCGCGTCGCGGCCGATGAACCCGCCCGGCTTGTCGAGCTTGACGCAGAATCCGAGCCCGGCGTCGTACGGCGTCTCATCGGGGGTGATGTCGCCCGCCCAGACGCGATAGCCCTTCTCCAGGCGCAGGGTGTCGATCGCCTTGTAGCCGGCGGCGACGAGCCCGTGCGCGCGCCCGGCCTCCCACAGCGTGCGCCACAGCCCGGCGCCGTACTCGCTCGGGCAGTACAGCTCCCAGCCGAGCTCGCCGACGAACGTCACGCGCAGCGCGCGGACCGGCACGTCGCCGACCGTGATCTCGCGCATCGTCATGTAGGGGAAGGCCGCGTCGTCGACGCCGTCGGGGGTGAGCGGCGCGAGGATGTCCCGGGAGCGCGGCCCCCACAAGGCGAAGCACGACCAGCGGGCGGTCACGTCGGCGAGCCGCACCGAGCCGTCGGTCGGCATGTGCGCGCGGATCCACGAGGCGTCGTGGTTGCCGAACGCCGTCCCGGTGACGATCAGAAACAGATCCTCCTCCACCCGGGTGACGGTGAAGTCACATTCGATCCCACCGCGGGTGTTGAGCATCTGGGTGTAGGTCAGCTCGCCGACGCCGCGCGCCACGCGGTTGTCGCACAGCGATTCCAGGAACGCCGCCGCCCCGGCACCCGAGACCTCGAGCTTGGAGAACGACGACTCGTCGAACAGGCCGGCGCGCTCCCGCGTGCCGAGATGCTCGGCCCCGATCGCCGGTGACCAGTGCATCCCCGCCCAGCCCCGGGGGCGCAGGCTCTCGTCGCCCGCGTCGGCGTTGGCGTCGTACCAGTTGACGCGCTCCCAGCCTGACTTCTCGCCGAACGCCGCGCCGTGCTCGGCATGCCAGGGATACGCGCTGGACACGCGCAGGGGACGGCCGGCGAGACGCTCGTGGCCGGGATAGCGGATGTCGTAGTAGGTCTCATAGACCTCCTTGGCGCGCTTGAGCGTGTAGGAGGGAGACCGGTAATGCGGGCCGAAGCGGCGGATGTCCATCTCCCAGACGTCGATCGCCGGCTCGCCGCCGACGATCCACTCGGCCATCACCTTGCCGATCCCGCCGGCGCCGGCCAGGCCGTGGGCGCAGAAGCCCGCCGCGACGAAGAACCCGCGCACCTCGCTCTCGCCGAGGCAGAACTCGTTGTCGGGGGTGAACGCCTCGGGTCCGTTGATCAGCTTGGTGATCGTCACCTCGTCCATCACCGGCACGCGCCGCTTGGCGTTCTCGGTGATCTCCTCGAAGCGATCCCAGTCCTCCTCGAGCAGGCGGCCGTTGAAGTCCGGCGGGATGCGATCGACGAGATGGTCGTCGAGCGACCACGGCGCGCTGTCGCGCTCGTAGCCACCCATCACCAGGCCGCCGCCCTCCTCCCGGAAGTAGATGAGATGGTCGGGGTCGCGCAGCGTCGGAAGATGCCGGCCGTCGCGCTCGCGGAAGGGCTGGGTGACGAGGTACTCGTGCGCGAACGGCACGATCGGCACCCGCACGCCGGCCAGCCGCCCGATCTCCGCGGCGAACATCCCGCCCGCGTTGACGACGATCTCGGCGTCGATGTCCCCCCATTCGGTGCGCACGCCGCGCACGCGCCCGTCGCGGACGTCGATTCCGGTCACCCGCGTGTGGGTGAAGATCTGGACGCCGCCCCGTCGGGCGCCGTCGGCGAGCGCATAGGTCAGCTGGGAGGGATCGAGGTAGCCGTCGGTCGGCAGATAGGAGGCGGCGCGCACGCCGCCGGTGTCGATCAGCGGGAAGAGCTCCCGCGCCTCGTCGGGGGAGATGCGCTCCAGCGGGAGCCCGAACGTCCGCGCCCACGCCACCTGGCGGTCGAGCTCCTCCTCGCGCTCGCGCGTGCACGCCAGGCGGATGCCGCCGCACTCCACCCAGCCCGGGTCGGTATCGGTTTCACCGGCCAGCCGGCGATACAGCTCGACGCTGTACATCATCATCGTCGTCAGCGAGACCGAGCCCCGGAGCTGCCCCACGAGGCCGGCCGAGTGAAACGTCGAGCCGCTCGTCAGCTCGTTGCGGTCGACGAGCACGACATCGCGCTCGCCGAGCTGGGCGAGGTGGTAGGCGATCGACGTCCCGCCGACGCCGCCGCCGACGATGACGACGCGGGCACGCGACGGGAGTGAGCGCGGTCGGGCCATCGGTTCAGACCTCTTCCAGAGGATTGGTATATGCCATTGTGCGCGACTGTAGGCGACACGCGCACGGCGGTCAACGACGACCTGGCGTGCGGGTCAGCGGAGCGCGAGATCCTCAGCGACGGCTCGCCGGAGAGTCACGGCGAACGGCGCGGGCTCGATGTCGAATAGCCGCCGGGCGGAGTCGTCGGTGACGACCGTCTCGGTGCCGAGCCCTTCGATCAGCGGCCGCGCGACGCCCGCGTCGACCGGAGTCACGAGGCCGATCCACAGCGACGAGAGCCACGGCGTCACGAACGGGACCGGGATCTTGGGGCGCGGACGTTTGCCGAGGGCGATCGCCATCGCGTCGAGCATCTCGCCGTAGCTGAGCACGTCAGGACCGCCAAGCTGGAGCTCGCGCCCCGCCGAGGCCGCCACGCTCGGCGCCTGCTCGAGATAGCTGAGCAGATCGACGATCCCGATCGGCTGGGTCTTGGTCTTCAGCCACGCCGGGGCGATCATCGCCGGAAGGCGCTCCACCAGATAGCGCAGGGTGCGATAGGACTCGCTGCCGCTGCCGACGACCATCCCGGCGCGGAAGTAGGTGAGCGGCGGGCCGTGGAGCTGGAGCTGACGCGCGGTGGCGTCGCGGCTGAGCAGATGCTTGGAGCCGGGGTTGTCGCCGAGCCCGCCGAGATAGATCACTCGGCTCACCCCCTCGCGCTTGGCCATCCCGGCGAAGCCCTCGGCCGCGCGGCTCTCGTTCTGGGCGAAGTCGATCCCGTTGGCGCCCCGCCCCATCGAGTGGACGAGATAGTAGGCGACCTCGATGCCCTCCCCGGCGCCGTCCAGGGAGCCCTGCGCCAGCACGTCACCGACGTGGATCTCGAAGCCCTCGGCGGCGAGAGCCCGGGCAGGGCCCGAGTCGGGATTGCGCACGAGGCAGCGCACCTCGTCTCCGCGTTCACGCAGGCGGTGGGCGAGGCGTCCTCCGATGAATCCCGTGGCGCCGGTGACGAGAACCCGCATCACAGGGTGTGTATCAGCGCGCGGCGCCGCTGCGGGCGCCGGGCGCGCCGATAACCGTCGGCTGCGGACCGGCCGGCCGCGGCGGCAGTCCGGCGAGCGAGCGGTGCATCTTCTCGAGGGCGAGGCGCTGCCTGCCCTTGACCGTGCCGAGCGGAATCTTGATCTGATCGGCGATCTCGGCCTGGGTGAGGCCGTTGAAGTACGCGAGCTCGATCACCTCACGCTGTTCGCCGGGGAGGCTGTCGAGCAACCGGCGAGCGTGCAGCGCCTCCTCGCGGTCGGCAACGTCGTCCTCGATGCATTCCCCGTCCTGAAGCCGCTCGGCCAGCGCATCGTCGATCTCGACGGTGCGCTCGTGGTGAGCCTCGTGCCGGATCGAATCGATGCTTCGATTGCGGACCATCGTCAGGAGCCAGGCCTTGACCGTTCCGCGGTTGCCGTCGTAGGTGCGCGCCGACCGCCAGAGGCTGACGAACGCGTCCTGTGTGGCCTCCTCCGCCGCGCGCCGGCGGCCGGTCACCCGCATCGCGATCCCGAACGCCTCGTCGCAGTAGCGATCGTAGATCGTCTCGAAGGCGCCTGAGTCCCCGGCCCTGATCCGGAACATGAGGTCACGGTCGTCGGCGGCGCGGAGTTGTTCCCCAAACACTCAACAGAGTGTAGCGAAAAAATCAACAGCCTGTCTAGTTCTTGTTCGGTCCGCTCGCCAGGGGGCCGGGCCGGCGGACCGGCTCCCGCTCACCCCTCGTTGACGATCGGCGGATAGTCGTAGCTGCCGTCGAGCGCCGCGCGCTTCGGGCCGTACATCCGCAGGATCACCTCGAAGCGCCCCGTTGACGGCGTCGGCAGCCAATTCGAGCGGTGGCCGGCCGGTGGGGTCGACTGCAGATAGATGTCGAGCGAGCCGTCGGCGTTGTACTTCAGCCCCGGCGTGAACTGGCTGATCGAGTAGCGGTTGATCGGGTTGGGGACGAGGAACAGATTGGCGTCGTAGGCGGTCATCGACCAGTAGAACCTGACCGGCGGGAAGTCGCCCTTGGGAATGTGGATGACGTAGCGGTCGGCGCCGGTGAGGAATGCGTTGTGATTGTCGAGCGTGCCGACCGGATACAGCGCCTCGGCCGGGATGTTGGCGGCGATCGCGTAGACGGCGACGACCGCGCGCAGCGCGTAGTCGGTGCCGAAGTTTCCGATGACCGACGGCGCCACGTACCAGCCGTGGTGCTTGAGGACCGACTGCACGACGACGCTGGTGCGGTCGCTGTAGACGGCGGCCGGTCCGGCCTGGACCCCGGCCAGCAGCCCGGCGACGGTGGTCGCCGGGAGGTTCGATCGTGAGGGATGGAGCCCGGGGCCGATCCCGGCGGCGGCGAGCGCGGTGAGGATCGCGTGGTCGCGCGCCGGCGGCGGGTCCTGGGCGAGCAGAGTCCCGAGCTCGTCGAGGAACGCGAGGCCGGTCGGCAGGCTGGCGACGGTGTGCTTGGTGATGATCGTCTTCGGCCTGGCCGGTGCGTAGGCGAGACCGGACTTCTCGAAGTCGCGCAACGGCATCACGCGGTAGCCGGCCTGGATCCGGTGTGCGGCGGTCAGCCCGGTGGGGCCGTAGACGAGCGTCCGCCCGGCGAGCCAGATGTGATCGTAGGCCGAGCGGATGCGATGCGTGCCGACCGGGATCCGGCCGTGGAACCGCGGCCCGGTGATCACGTAGGTTCCGGCGCCGTCGCCGGTCGTGCGCGTGCCGACGTAGTGAAAGACGTTCGTATACGGGTCCAGGAACTCGAACACGTAGTAGTGATGGTCCGGCACCGCCGGGACGTGGAGGACGATCGGGCCGGCGCTGAGATCGAGGTGGGCCATGCTGTACAGCGTGTCGACGTTGGGGGCGACGATGACCTGGTGGGCGACGTCGGCGAACCCCGTCTGATTGCCGAGCTCGTTGATCGGCGCGTCTGAGAGGTCGGTGGGCACCGTGACGCTCGTCTGCGTCTGCTGCTGGCGCTCGAACTCCAGCAGCGGGATGCCGTAGACGTAGGCCTCGGTGCCGAGCGCCTGTGCCTGAGCTTCGGTCAGTGGGGCGCCGGCGGTCGCCGGCGTGGCCGTGGCGAGCGCCGACGCGGCCGTCACCGCGATGCCCGCGACGCCGAGCAGGAGGACGAGCGTACGCAGGAGGAGACGGGGCATTGTGATCCTTTCGTGACCGCAGATGGCGGCGTCACGATAATGCTCCGGGACCGAGCGCGACCGTCCGACCCCCGGACCCCCCCCGGACCCCCAGCCCTCAGCGCTGGGCGAGGACGTGTGCGGGGGAGACGTGCGCGGCGCGCCACGCGGGGTACAGGCCCCCGAGCACGCCGAGCAGGACGCCGACGAGCAGGGCGCGGCCGAGGTCCCAGGCGGTCACCTGCGGGCTGACGAACTCCTGCGCGCCGAGCACGTGCACGAGCAGGCCGGCGCCGATCACCCCCAGCAGCAGGCCGATCGCGGCGCCGATGATCGTCGTCACGACGCCTTCGATCAGGACGCGGACCGCGATCTGCGGGCCGCTCCAGCCGACCGCGGACAGGAGGGCGAACTCCGCCCGGCGCTCGATCACCGCCATCAGCATGGTGTTCATGACTCCGATGCCGCCGATCACGAGCGCCAGCACCGCGATCACCAGCGCGGCCTTGGAGATGAGCTGGCCGTTGGCCCCGGCGCGGGTCGCCTCCTCGCCATCGGCGATCACCGAGATGCCCGGGAAGCGGCGGCTCAACAGCCGCTCCTCCGGTCCGGGGCGCGTGCCGACGGCCAGCTTGATCGCGATCGACGTCGTCTCACCCTGGCGGCCGCTGATCGCCTGAGACGTCGAGAGCGCCACGAAGGCGCCGGAGTCCTGATATGCGACGCCGATGTGGTAGATCCCGACCACCGACAGCTTGCGACCGTGCACCGCGAGTGTGTCGCCGATCGCGAGGTGAGACTGCTGCGCGGTCTCGTTGCCGATCACGATCTGGTTCGGCGTCGTGTACATGTGGCCCGCGCTGAACACGAGGCGGTCGGTCAGGAAGCTGCCGGAGTCTGCGCCGAACACGATCACCCCCGGGTATTTGGGGATGTCGTCCACGAGCAGGATGAGCGGGGTGGCGGCGGCGATGCCGGGCGTGCGGCGCAGCTGCGGGAGCAGCCCGGTGGACAGGATCGAGGTCGTCGGATCGGCGGCGTCCTTCTGGAAGAGGCCGAGGTCCGAGGCTCCGAGATGGAAGAACTCGCCGGCGCTCTGCTGCGCGCCGCCGGCCACCGCCAGCAGGGCGACGATCGTCGCGATGCCGAGCGCCGTGCCGAGCGCGGTCAGAAACGTGCGGACCGGGCTGTGGCGGATGCTCGAGAGGGTCTGGGCCAGCGCGCTCACGCGAATTCCCCTGCCGGGCGGGCGTGCTCGGCGTCGTCGACCAGGCGTCCGTCGACGAGGTTGATGGCGCGGTCGGCGTGCTCGATCAACGTCGGATCGTGGGAGGCGACGATCACCGTCGTCCCGTGCCTGGTGCGGACGTCGCCGAGGACGTCCCAGATGCGATGCGAGGAGACGGTGTCCAGCGCGCCGGTCGGCTCGTCGGCGAGGATCAGCCGAGGCTGCCCGCCGAGCGCGCGCGCGATGGCGACCCGCTGGCGCTCGCCGCCGGACAGATCGGAGGGCTGGGCATCGGTGCGGTCCCCGAGGCCGACCTCGTTCAGCAGCTCACGCGCCCGTGCGACGCGCTCGTGCCGCGGCACGTGGGCGGCGATCATCGGCAGCTCCACGTTCTGCTGGGCACTGAGCGCCGGGAGCAGATGATGGAGCTGGAACACGAAGCCGACGGTGTCACGCCGGAAATGCGCCGGCCGGCGGAGCTTCTCGACGGCCACATCGTCGACGTGGATGGAGCCGCTCGTCGGCCGGTCCAGGCTCCCGATCAGTTGCAGCAGCGTCGTCTTGCCCGACCCCGACGGACCGCCGAGCGCGACGAGCTCGCCGGGGTCGACCTCGAAGCTGACGTCATCGAGGACGATCGCGCGCCCGTAGGCGCGCGATACATGCTCGACCGAGACCCTGGCTCCGGGCACGGATCAGCTCTTCGTGGTGACAGCCCAGTTGATATCGACCGTCCCGTACTTCGTCTTGACGACGACCCGCAGCGTCAGCGGGTGGCCGACGGCCTCGGCCGGGAAGACGAGCGTGTCATGGAAGACGCCCTTGGTGAACGAGCCTCCCGGCTTGTTCGCCTCGACCGTGCCGTAGGAGACGAACTGATAGCTCACGGTGCCGCTGAGCTTCGTGCTCCCGCGGGTGGCGGTGACCGTGATCGGCCACTTCTTGTTCATGATCGGGGTGTGGTTGGGGGCCGACAGGTGCGCCGTGAAGGCCGCCGCCGAGGCCGAGGCGGGGATCATCAGCGCGAGCGCGAAGCCAACGGCGAGCAGCGACGCCAGGCGCCGGGAGCGGCTGGGAGTGGAAGGGAGCAGGGATCGCATGGAACCTCCTGAGGGGTGCGCGTAAGGCGAAGAAGCGAACGACCGATTCTTATTTCGTATTACCACGATCGTTAGCTTTCTGCCAATGATATTCATCTCCCAAACTTAATCTCATGGCCTCCTCGGTACAGTCTCCCATGATGGGCGTCTCCAACCGTATGCTCCCCCTTGCTCCCGTCCCCGCTCAGGCCACGGTTCTGATCGCCCGGATCGCCCGCGTCGTCCGCCAGCGCTTCGAGCAGGCGCTGACACCGGTCGGTCTGCGCCAGCGCCATGTCGTCGCCCTCAGCTATCTGCGCGGCCACGGCCCCACGGCCCAGCAGCAGCTCGCCGAGCGCCTGTGCATGGACGCCAGCAGCCTCGTCTGCCTGCTCAACGAGCTCGAGGAGGACGAGCTCGTCGCGCGCAAGCGCGACCGGGCTGACCGGCGGCGCGCGATCGTCGAGCTGACCTCCCACGGCGAGAGGGCCCTGTGCGAGGTCGACGCGGCGCTGGAGACCGTCGAGAACGAGGTCCTGACCGGCCTCGACGAGTCCGAGCGAGCCCTCCTCCATGCGCTGCTGGCGAAGCTCAACTTCGCCGAGACCGACTGGGCGGCGTTCGCCCGGGACGCTCGCGAGGCCTGAGCCGCCTCCGCGGCGGCGGTCAGCGCCCGATGGCCTGCGGGAACGTGAAGTAATGGCTCGGGTCGATCCGTTGACGGGTCGATTCCAGGCGCGTCAGATTCTGCCCGTAGTAGGCCTGCTGCCAGCCCGCCAGGGTCGGGTCGATGTAGTTCTGATACGCCCGTCCGGACACGTGCGGGCGCATCTTCGTCCAGGCCTGGTCGATCCACGCCGAGCTGCCGCCATCGCCGTAGTACTGGATGCAGAACAGGTCGTCGCGGTGCACGAAGGCGGTCGCCGCCGGATCGACGCGGTTGACGGCGCCGCCGTAGCCGTCACACAGCAGCGCGCCGGCTCCCGGCGCCTCGGCGGCGTCGATCATGGCCGCGCGCCCGGCGCCCGTCAGCGGGCTCGAGACATAGTCCGACTTCGCGTTGAACGCCTCGCGCGGCAGCCGTCCGTCGGGCCCCGCGCCGACCGTATGGCACTGGGAGACGCTGAGCCGGTCGCAGCCGGCGAGCAGGAGCTGGAGCGCGAGATAGGACAGCTCGAGGTCGGCCGTCTGACGCGCCCCGGGGATATCGAGCAGTGATCGGATCAGCCCCGGGACGTCGGCGCGGGGTCCGAGGTACTGCCCGTTGGCGGTGATCGTCGGCGGCGCCCCGGCGTCGAGGTGCAGGATCGAGGTGACGTCGTCGGTGGCGTGCGGCGCCCAGGCCTGCCAGGCCGCGATCGCCTCGTCGGCCGAGGACCATGGCCAGGCGACCTCGAAGTAGGCGGCGGTCGCCGGAACGGGATGGACTCGGAAGGTGAACTGGGTGACGATGCCGAAGTTGCCGCCGCCGCCTCCCTTCAACGCCCACAGCAGGTCGGCGTCGGTGTGCTCGTCGACGGTGCGCAACTCACCGTCGGCGGTGACGATCTCGACGGCGATCAGGCTGTCGCAGGTGACGCCGAACTTGCGGCCCTCCAGGCCGAACCCGCCGCCGAGGGTCACACCGGCGATGCCGACCGACGGGCACGAGCCCGCCGGCAGGGTCACGCCGTGCTGGTGCAGCGCGGCGTTGACGTCGATCAGCTGTGCGCCGGCTCCGACGGTGGCGGTGCCGGCGCTCGGATCCACGCTGATCACGTCGAGCCTGCGCAGGTCCAGCACGGCGCCGTGTGAGAGCGTCGAGTACCCGGCGTAGCTGTGACCGCCGGAGCGGGCCCGCACCGCAACCCCGCGGTCCACCGTGTAGCGGACCGCATCGCGGACATCGAGCGCGTCCACCGGCCGCGCAACCGCCTGGGGCAGGACATAGTCAAAGCGCGGGTTGAAGACGTGCGCGGCGGCATCGAAGCCCGGCTGGCCGGGCGCGAACACGTGGCCGCGGATCGCGCCCTGCAGTCCGTCTGCGACGGATCCCGCGCTCGCCGGCATCAGGGGACCAGCCTAACCGCGCTGGGCCCCGATCGCCAAGTTATCACGGCATGGAGACCGAGGCGGGCGTCGCCGTCGAGCTGCCCGATGACATCATCGCCGCGTACCTGTAGGACCCGTTCGACGGGCCGGTGTTAGAGCCGGTGCCGGCGGGCCGGGTTCGGTCGCTCTGACCGCGCGCTGGCGCATCGATCACCATGACCCGACGGCCGGCGCAGGGGCGATCAGCGCGTGGCGGAGGGATCCGTCAGGCTCGCGCGCCAGCTCGGCGGCAGGTTGATCGCCACCTCGATCTCTCCGGGAAAGCTCATCGGCGACTGCGGGCCGCGCGTCTGGACCCATGAACGCTCTGACCAAAGCGAAAGCCCTGCATGAACCGGGGCACGGCGGCCAGGCCGCGTTCGGTCCGGGTGCGCGCCTGGAGCATTCGATGCGCGACCGCTGCGCCCGACGTGTGACGTGACAGGTTCGCCATCGCGGCGCAAACCGTAGCGGGTGCGGTGTGGACATAGTGTGACTCACCGGGCATCACTGTGAGCGAGCGTGGACGCGCCGGAGAGGATGTCTGGATATGTGACACCGCAGCCGCGCCGGCGGCGACCGGCGCTGCACCCGCCCGCGACGCGACTCAATCGCCGGACGGCCGGCGGTCGTCGGCGATCGCGCGCAGGCGTCCGGGCAGCCCATGCACCGCCACGATCGACGCCAGGGCACCGAGCGCGGGCAGCCAGAAGCTGAACAGGCGGAAGGCGACGGCGCCCAGCAGCGCGGTCCCGAGCGGAACCCCGGCCAGGACGAAGCCCCCGGTCAGCGCCGCGTCAACTCCCCCGGCGCCGCCCAGGGGCAGCGGCAGCGCGGTGGCGGCATACCCGGTCGTGTAGCCGAGCATCAGTTGCGCGACGCCGATCTGACCGCCGAACGCGCGCAGCGCTGCCCAGGCGCAGAGCAGCTCTCCGCCCCAGAAGAGCGCCGACCCTCCGACCGCCTGTGCGCGGAGCCGGCGCGTCGCGCTCGGCAGGCTGCGGATGTAGACGAGCGCCATGACGGCGACGGCGAACGCCCGGCGGATCGGCCCGCCGTGTGCCGACGACAGCGACTCGCGCCGGACGGGAGCGCTCACCCAGCGTCCGGCGGCAAAGCACCCGCCGGTGATCGCCAGCCAGGCGACCGGCACGATCCACGTCATCCGATAGCCGACGCCGGCGAGCACGATGACCCCGGCGACGCAGGTGGCGACCGTCAGCACCGCCCAGCGCAGCGTCTCCAGCGCGATCACCCGGGCGCTGGCGTGCACCGCGTCCTCGCCGGCCTCGCGCAACGCCCAGAAGTCGGTCGACAGGCCGCCGACGGCGGTGGCGACGGCAAACGCGCCGAACGACAGTCCGATCACGCGGACGACGACCATGGTCGGCAGTCGCGGTCCATCGCACACCCGGGCCATCGCCTGATAGGCGGCGACGAAGCCGGCATAGGCAAGCGTCTCACCCAGGCCGCAGAGGATCAGCCATGCGGGTGTGGCGTCACGCAGCCGGTGCAGCAGACCGAGATTGCGGGTCGCCTCGTCGACCAGGCCGACGACCGCCGCGACGCCGAGCGCCGAGCCGCCGAGCAGGAGCAGCGCCCGCCGCCGCCCAGGGGCCACTAGCGCACGGCGCTCCCGGCCAGCACGATGGCGATCGCGTCCTCTACGAGCGCCCACACCAGGTCGGGCCATCCGCTGCGCCTGACGAGCGTGGCGCGCGCGTGATAGCCGCCGTAGGTGGCGGCGAGCGCGCCTCCCACGGCGGGCGCGAGCCCGGCCGGTCCGGCGACGGTGGCGCCACAGAGCGCGGCGCTCGTCGCGCGCCCGGCGACCGAGGGGAGCTGCAGGCGGCTGGGGGTCCACGGCAGCTTGTCGCCGACGATCTCGGCGAGCGCCAGCCCGGCGAGCAGCCGCCGCGCGCGGGCCGGCCGCCCGACCCCGCCGAGGGCCAGCGCGGCGAGCGGGGTGAACGTCCGCAGCCCGGCGGACAGCCCGAGCCGCGCGGCGCGGGCGAGCTGGGTTTGGGCGCCGGCGGCGGGATCGTGTGACATCGCACCCGGAAGCCTAGACCAGCCGTCCCGGGTCTGGGCATCTAACCTGCGCCGGGTGCGCGTTAGATGCCCCGGCACGTCGGCGGCCACCTGACCCGCCCCCGGTTGCCGCCTGACCCGCCCCCGGTCGGCCGCCTGACCCGCCCCGGTTGCCGCCTGACCCGCCCCCGGTCGGCCGCCTGACCCGCCCCGGTCGGCCGCGCGCCGAAGCCCGCGCTCCGCGACACTGTGGACATGGAGCCCACCACGACCGGACCAGTGGCGGTCGGCGTCCCGGCGCCGGCGGTGATCGCCGCGCTGCGCGAGCTCGGCGCCACGCAGATCGTCACCGTCCCGGACACGCACCAGCGCACGGTGCTCGACGGGCTCGCCGAGCTGGCCGTCCCGGTCATCCGCGCGGCCACCGAGGACGACGTCCTCGGCATCTGCGCCGGCCTGTGGATGGGCGGCGCCCGGCCGGTCGCCCTCATCCAGCAGCTCGGCCTGTTCGCTTCCGTCAACGCGCTGCGGGCGTTCACCCACGATCAGCACGTTCCGCTGGCGATCATCGCCGGGCTCTACGGCCGTGACGTCGATGTCCCGGCGGCGGAGGATGCCGCCAGCGCCGTGCGTCTGATCGTCCCGGTGCTCGACGCGCTCGGCGTCCGCCACGTGCTCGTGGACGACCCCGCCCACGCCGGGCTGATCGGTCCGACGCTGCGCTCGGCGTTCGACGAGGACGCCGGCGGACCGCGGACCGCGGTCGTCCTGCTCGGAGCGCCGACGACATGACCGGCGCGCGGACGGGGTCGGCGGCGCCAGCGGCGGCGGCGATCGATGTCGGCGCGGCCTGCGCCGCGCTGTGCGAGGCCCGCGGCGATGCGCTCGCCGTGCTGACGATGAGCGCGCTCGCCCTGTGGCCCGATCCGCGGGAGGACGACTATCGGCTGCTCGGGCTGATGGGCGGCGCGGCGTCGATCGGGCTCGGCATCGCGCTCGCCCGGCCCGATCGCACCGTGCTCGTCGTCGACGGCGACGGCTCGCTGCTCATGCAGCTGGGCGTGCTGAGCGCGGTCGGCGGCGCGGCGCCGGGCAATCTCGTCCACGCCGTCGTCGATAACGGGGTGTACGCGGTCAGCGGCGCCCAGCCGATGCCGGCGCGGCCCGATTGGCCGGGTCTCTTCCTGGCCGCGGGCTACGCCGACGCCGTCGCCTGCGCGACGCCCGCCGAGATCCGCGCGGCGATGGCGCGCAGCGCCGACGGTCCCCGGGCGATCAGCGTGCGCTGCGCTCCCGACCGTCCCGCCTATCCGCCCGGCAGCTTCGCCGTCGATCCGGCGCATGAGGCCCACCGGCTCCGGGCCGCGCTCGGACGCAGCCGGCATCGGGGTACATAAGCGAACTCCTGGTTCGCTTATGTGCGCAGGTCCCGCCCGCGCCGCCGGTCACCGCCAGGCCGCGCGGCGGCGTCGGCTCTCCACGACCACCCCCCGGCGCGCGCACGAACACCCCACGAACGCCGACGCGGGCCCGGGAGCGTCGATGCTCCCGGGCCCGCGGCCCGCGGCCCGCGAACCGAGCCGGCGCGCCCCTCAGCCCGCAACCCAGCCTGCGGTCAGTTGACCGCGATGCCCGCCGGCGTGGCCCCGACCGGAAGGGCGACCGGTGAGCTGGCCAGCTCGGAGACGGTGCCGCCGTTGACGGTGAACTCACCGACCGCGTCGATCCGGCTCTCGTTGACATACAGCGCGCGTCCGTCGGGGCTCAGCCCCGGGTCGACGGCGCCGACGCCACCGGTCGCGCTGACCGGGGCGGTGCCGAGCAGCGACAGCGATCCGCTGGGCGTGATCGCGAAGCTCGAGATGTCACCCGAGCCGGTGTTGATCGCGAACAGATACTGCCCGTTGCGGCTGATCGTCACCCAGCACGGCGCGGTCTGGCCGTCGGCGAACGGCGAGGCGCCGATCGGCGACAGCGTCCCGTCGGCGTCGGTGAACGCCGAGATCGTGCCCGCCGCTGTTCCGCCGTGCGCGTTGCTGACGAACAGCTGGTCTGAATTGACGGGGCTGAACTCGCTGCCGAACGGACCCGCGCCCTGGGCGGTGAACGGCGAGCCCGCCACGGCATAGAGCAGTCCGTTGCGCCCGACGTTGAAGCTGTCGATCAGGCCGGCGTTGACCTCGGTTCCGACGAGTTCGGTTCCGGTGGCGTTGAACAGCACGTCGCCGGGCTGCGCGGTCGGCGACAGCGCCACGGTCGAGCCGATGATCGGCTCCAGGACGCCCCCGGAGGTGAGGACGAAGCCGGTGTAGTTGCTGCCGGTCACGCCGTTGCCGGCGTTGGCGACGTAGACGAGATCGCCGTGCACCGCGATGCTGACCGGCTTGATGCCACCCGAGCTGACCGGTCCGGTGCTGACGGGAGTCAGCGATCCGTCGGAGTTGATGGTCAGCACCGAGATCTGATTGCTGCCGGCGTCGACGGCGAGCAGATACCGGCCGTCACGGGCGAACTGCACCGCGCCCTGCGAGGCGAGCCCGGCGCCGGCGCCGGCGCCGCCCGCGGCGAACGGAGAGCCCGGCAGGGCGACAAGGGCCCCATTGGAGTAACGGGCGAAGCCCGCGATCGTGTTGACTGCGGCGGTGTTGTCATCGAGGTAGACGTGGCCGACGACGTGTCCTGGGGTGGCAGCCGCGGCGGAGGCCACGACCGGACCGGTCAGGGCGAACGTCAGCAGCGCAAACGGAAGCAGCATGCGTGAAAGCAGGCGCATCGTAACTCCTTAACGGTAGGGGAAAACCCTCGGTGATCGGTCCTGTCACGAAAGCGGGGCCGACGTGTCGCTCGCACCCACTGTGGACCGGAGGGTCACCTCATTGGAGCAGCGCCGTCACCACCCGTCAAGCCGCGCACGGCCCCGTTAAGAAAGCTGTTCCCGCCCGTTCACACCTATGAACAACTCAAGGCCTTCAGGCCGGGCGCATCCCGGCGGGCCAGATCCCCTGCTTGCCCGGCGAGAGGATGCCGTTGGGATCCAGGGCGTCCTTGATCGTCTCGTTGAAGCGCCGCTGGGCGTGGTCGCCGAACGAGTACTGCTCGGCCGCCAGGTCCATGAAGTCCAGGTGGGCGCGATACTCGCCGTAGCCGAGCTCGGCCGCCTTGACGACGAGCCGGCGGCAGACGGCGTAGGCGGCCTGCACCTGCTGCTCGTCCTTGGTGTCGAAGATGACCATCGTGATGTGGCTGAAGCTGCGGGCGCTGACCGGCAGCAGCGAGGCCATGTAGTCCAGGCCGGCCTCGGTGAGCATCGCGCGCAGCAGATCGCGCACCGCGACCGCGTCGTGGCCGGTCAGCGGGGCGATCGGCGAGAAGCCGATGTGCCCGCCCTCCTGGCCTCCGTACCAGGCGACCATCGCGTTGAGATCGAGGTTCGGGACTCCGCCCTGGACGCGCTCGTGCGGGTTCTCCAGCCCCGGGATGTCCTCGGGGGAGTGCTTGGCTCCCCACACCTCGGCGCCGTCGATCGCCGCGAACGCGGCCTTGATCTTGGCGAAGCGATGGTCGACGACCGGCTCATCCCCGTACAGTGCGCAGCGCAGCAGCCAGCGCCCGCACTCCAGCTCTCGCCCCATGCGGTCCAGCACGCTCTCCGGGATCGGGCCGTCCTGAGCCCACCACACCTCGCGTTCGGAGACCATCGCCGCGTACAGCGCGGTGTTGATCACCTGGGGGACCATCCGGATCGTGCCGTCGAGCATCAACCGGCGCAGCGTGTCGATCAGCGCCGGCAGATCCTCGTCGTGTGGCACGCGCACCCACAGCGGCAGATACGTCTCCGGATAGGGCATCAGCCAGACGCCCATCTTCGTGACGATCCCGAAGTTGGACTGCATGAAGAGCTGGTCCGGCGTCGGACCCAGGCCTCGCTTGTAGACGTTCCACGCCCGGCCGCCGGGCAGCGCGCCCATCCCGGTGCGCATCACGTCGCCGTTGGCGAGCACCACCTCCATCCCGCACTGCATGCCCTGATCCATCCCGTAGGGCATGTAGGTGAGCCCGTGATCGAGCGTGTTGCCGATCACGCTGCCCCAGCCGAGATCGGCGATCGACAGCATCAGCCGATGTCCCCCGGCGACGATCGCCTCGTAGAGGTCGAACCAGCGAACGCCCGGCTCGACGAGCGCGAAGGCGCATTCGTCGTCGATCTCCAGCACGCGATTCATGTTGCGCAGCGACACGATCACCGAGTCCCGCACGCGCGGGGCCGGACCGCCGTAACCGTTGTTGCGGCCCTGGCTGTGGGTCCACAGCGGGATCCGGCGCTCGTTGGCGACCCGCAGGATCGCCTGGATCTCCTCCACCGTCTCGGGCATCACGACGCCCGATGCGGTGAACTCCTCGCTGGTGGCGAACTGGAACGGGTCGCGCCACGCCCGCAGCTCGGCCTCGCTGCGCTGCACCCGGTCGGGGCCGAGCAGGCGTTCGAACGCGTCGAGCGCCTGCTCCGCGGCCTCTCCGGAGACGGCCGGTCCGCCGGTCGTCGCCATGGCGGCGTTACCGGCCCGTCCGCCAGCCCTCGGCGTACTCCAGCCGCGCCGTCTCGGCATAGGGGACCGGGCTGACGATCGCGCGGACCTCTATCTGCTCGTGACGGTCGACCGTCGTCTTGCGAGAGCCGCCGCCGGGCTCGCCCCAGACGACCGACAGCTCGGTGCCGATCTCGATCTCGTGGTCGATCGTCGCCAGCGACAGCGCGCGCTTCTCGTTGGCGCTGTAGCCGCTGAACATCGAGACGCCGACGACGGTGCCGTCGGCGTCGACGACCGAGTCGAAGTTCGACGACCCGTAGTTGGCGATCGGCATGTCGAAGAACTGATAGGTGTGCTCGGACTCGATGTCGACCATCGACGACAGGATCTTGCTGACGTCGTCGCCGTTCCAGGCCAGCGTGACCTTCTTGCGCTGGGTCTCGGGCTCGATCTTCTCCAGCGCGTCGCGGCCCATGAAGTCATGGTCGAACTTGACGAACGGCCCGTAGCCGAGCTCCCACGGGTTGAGGTAGTAGTCCTCGATGTCGTCGGAGACGAAGCTCCCGGCGAGCGAGTTGTTCGCCTCGTAGCTGGTGGCGGGCAGCCATTCGCGATAGCCGCGCAGCTCCTCACCGGTGTAGATCGCCGGCAGCGGCGAGGGGATCCAGCCGGACTCCAGCGTGTTGGAGGCGTACGCCCGGGCGCCGACCGGCTCGATCCCGAACTCCGCGCCCGCCTCGAGGATCGCGTCACGGACCTTGTCGTAGGTCTCATACGGACCCCACAGCTCCAGGCCGGGGGCTCCCGCCATGCCGTGGCGCAGCGTGCGCACGCGCTCCCCGGCGACGTTCATCTCGGCCATCCGGAAGAACTTCAGCTGCTCCACCGGGCCGCCGTTGACCTTCTCGATCACCGGCCAGGCATTCGGCCCCTGGATCTGGAAGCGCCAGAAGGCGCGCGTCACCGGCTTGCCGTAGGGGCGTGACGGCGAACGGTCGTCGTAGCGCACCTCGACGTCGTAACCGCCGGTCTCCGCCTGATACCGCAGCCAGTTGGCCGCCGGGTTGCGCCCGACCCAGACGAACTCCTCCTCGGCGAGGTGGAAGAGGATCCCGTCGCCGATCACGTGACCGGCCGGTGTGGTCGGCACGAACTGCTTGGCCATGTTGACCGGGAAGGTGGCGACGCTGTTGATGCCCGTGTCGGAGATGAGCTTGATCGCGCCCGGGCCCGTCATGAAGAGGTTCACCATGTGGTGTGACTGGTCGAACAGCACCGTCGTGTCACGCCAGGCGCGCTGCTCCCGCCGCCAGTTGGTGAACTCGTACGGCACGACGGGGTAGATGTACGCCCCGACCTGTGAGTCACGCAGCATCTGGACGATGTTCGGAGTCGTGTCCAGGATCTCCTGGAGGTTGCTCGCGGTCATGAATCCCTCTCTCTCATCGGGTGGGGCGATCTGGCGCGGGGCCGGCCCACCTATCGTATTGCGCGGGTGCGAAGCTCTCTTGCCGACGCGCGCACATCTGCCTGCCTATCCGCGCCGCGCCGCGCCGCGCCGCGCCGCGCCGCGCCGCGCCGCGCCGCGCCGCGCCCCGCCGCGCCGCGCCGGCCCGGCGCCGGGCCCGCTCACCCGGCGCTGAGGCTCCGGGACGCGATCCGGGCGCCCTGCGACAGCGCCGCCAGCTTCGCCCACTGGATCGACGGATGGACGCGGCGCAGATACGGCCCCTGGGCAAAGCCGCAGTCGGTGCTGGCGATGATCCGCTCCGGGCCGATCAGCCGGGCGATCCGCTCCAGCCGCTCGGCCACGAGCTCGGGATGCTCGACGACGTTGGTGGCGTGGCTGACGACGCCCGGCGCGGCCAGCTTCCCGGCCGGCAGCGTCACGTCCTGCCACACCCGCCATTCGTGCTCGTGGCGAGGGTTGGCGTTCTCGAACAGATACGTGCCGGCGTTGACCTGCAGGACGAGCGGCAGAACGTCGCGCAGCGCGATGTCGTTGGTGTGCGGACCGTTCCAGCTCCCCCAGCAGACGTGATAGCGCACCCGCTCCGGCGGGATCCCCTCCAGGGCATGGTTGACCGCGGCGATCCGCGGACCGGCCCATGCCAGATAGTCGTCCATCGTTCCGGGCGGCACGAGCACGTCGTACATGTACGGGATGAACGCGTCGTCGACCTGCACCGACAGGCCGGCGTCGACGATCGCCTGATACTCCTCGTGCAGCGCCTCGGCGACCGCCATCAGCGCCGCCTGCTCGGAGCCGTAGTGCTCGTCGATCAGCTGCGGGAAGCAGCTCGCCGGAGCGACCACCGGCAGGAAGCCGTCGGGCACGCCTTCGGCCTCCATCGCGGCCTTCAGGTTCGCGATGTCCCGGCCGATCGCCGCCTGCCCGGTGTAGGCGATCGGGCCGGTGCACACCCAGACGCCGTCGGGCGTCTCGTACTCCTGCTCCTTGGCGAAGTACTCGTCGTAGAACTCGGGGAAGCGCGTCCAGTCGGTGGCCACGAGCGCCGCGCCGTGCTCGGCGCGCTCCTCGACGTCGGACATCTGGATGTGCTCGCCGGAGCGCAGCTCGAAGCCGCCGAGTCGCCGGTGGACGTAGTTGTTCCACGCCGACTTGCCGAACTCGCCGTCGCTGACGACGTCGACGCCCGCCTCGCGCTGGCGGCGCACGACCTCGCGCACCGAGCGGGTCAGGCACTCGTCGAAGGCGGCCTGGTCGATCTCCTCGCCGGCGTCGATCCGCCGCAGGTACGCGATCAGGTCGTCGGGCCTGACGAGGCTGCCGACGTGCGTCGTCGTGATCTCCACGGTGGTGCTCATGCCGGCGGGCTCCCTTCGTCGCTGGTGTCACGCTGGGCGCTGTGGTCGCGGCCGAGGAACGTGTTCGCCCAGGCGCTCGTCCGATCCAGGCTGTTGTCCTTGACGACGACCGGGCCGTCGAGCATGCCCTCGGACTCGCCGTAGCCCTTCAGGCGCTCGTAGGCCTGCGACCAGATGCACTCGGTGTCATACACCTCGCACAGACCGTCCCGGGTGCCGCCGCACGGACCGTTGCGCTGATTCTTGGCGCAGGTCGATTCGGGGCAGACGTAGGCGATGTCGGGCAGCGAGCAGTCACCGCAGTCCCGGCAGTTGAACATCGGGACCTTCGCCGCCTGCTCCAGGAGATGGGCGGCCTTGACCGCTGCCGGACCGCTGGACTCGATGCGCTCGTACAGGGCGCGTCCGGCGCCGAACAGCGGCGCATCGTGCTCGAACACGAGACGGTGCATCCGGCGGCCGACGCGGTAGCGGGCGGGGATCGGCAGATCGGTCCGCCGATCGCGGACCGACGCCGTGTAGGACGCGCTCACGATGTCCGAGGACAGCCCGGTGACCTGGTCGGGTTCGAACATGTAGAACTCGTCGGGGTAGCCGTACAGCAGCTCCCGGGCGGCGGTGCGCCAGTCGGACGCGTACTGCGCCGAGCGGTCGAGGATCTCGAAGAACGTCGCGGCGTCGGCGTGACCGCCGAGATAGACACCCTGGAAGCCGAGGCCGCGCGCCACCGCGGCCTGCTTGGCGGCGAGGTCGATGAAGAACGAACGCCCCTTGTCCGCGCCGGCGCCGACGCGCTCGGCGACCGCCAGCAGCTCGTCGGTGACGACGACGCCGGGGATCCGGCCGGCGTGAAAGGCCCGCGCCGCCGCCCGGGACAGCAGATACACGTTGGCCAGCGCGCGAACCGGCAGCTGCGCGCGGCGGATGTAGCGCAGCAGCTCGTCGTCCTTGCGCGCGTTGTAGCCGATCTGGTTGATGACGAAGCGGGCGCCGGCCTGCGCCTTCTTGCGCAGCTTGAGGTACTGCGGCACCACCTCGCGCTCGTGGCGCTTGTGGTTGGTGACCACGCACCCGAGGAAGAAGTCGGTCTGGTCCAGCCGCGTGCCGGGGCGGCGCTCGTTCGGCAGCCCGGCGTTCATGTCGGAGAAGAGCTTCAGCAGCCCGACCGAGTCGAGGTCGAAGACCGGCCGGGGCGCTCCGCGCACGCCCGCGGTGGAGAAGTCTCCCGACAGCGCCAGGACGTTGTGGAAGCCCTCGGAGGCGAGCTTCCAGCCGCGGCTCTCCAGCGCGTTGCGATTCCAGTCCTTGCACGCCAGGTGGATGATCACCTCCTGCCCGCGGGAGACGAGGTCGGTGCCGAGCGTGTCCGGGGCGAGCATCGCGTGCCCACCGGGGTTGTCGGTGATCGAGAGCGTGTCGATGCGATCGTCGGCGGCCAGCTCGCGGGCCATCTCCACCGAGGCCCGGCTCGAGGCCTCGGTGACGAGCCCGCGGCTCGTGACGAGCTCGACGGCGACGACGAAGCCGCCCGGTCGCGTCATGCGCTCGCGCAGCAGGGGGGCGGGTTGCGTGGTCATCTCTCGCACGTTACCCATGGCGCCGGTGCCCGGGGACACTCCGTCAGCTCGCCGGGTCGCCGGCGGTGTCGATCGCCGGGTTGGTCGCGGCCGCCTCGGCGCTGCCGCCGAGATACGCGGCGATGACCGCGGGATCGGTGCGCACGACGTCGGGCACGTCGTTGGCGATCAGCTTGCCGAACTCCAGCACGACGACGCGGTCGCAGATGCTCAGCACGAGGCCCATGTCGTGATCGATCAGCAATGTCGACTGGCCGCGGTCGGCGAGATCACGCAGGCGCCGGCCGAGGGCCCGGCTCTCGGTCGTGTCCAGGCCGGCGGCGGGCTCGTCGAGGCACAGCAGGCGCGGGCGGCTGACGACGGCGCGCGCGAGGCCGACGAGCTTGCGCTGCCCCTCCGACAGCTCGGCCGGGATCGCCGCGGCGATCGGCTCCAGCCCCAGCAGCGCCAGCGTGGCGTCGACGTCGCGCTCGCGCTCCTCGGCCGACGCGCTGTGGCGGACGGCGACGGCGAGGTTCTCTCGCACGTCGAGATCGTCGAACAGCTCGGTGCCCTGCCAGGTCCGGGCGAGCCCGAGCTCCGCGCGCTCGTGGGCCGCCAGCGAATCGATGTCACGGGCGTCGAGCGCGACGGTGCCCGCACACGGCACGAACCCGGTCACCGCGTCGACGAACGTCGTCTTGCCGGCGCCGTTGGGGCCGATCAGCCCGACGAGCTCGCCGTCGGCGATCTGGAGATCGACCTCGGACAGCGCGCGCAGGCCGCCGAAGGTGACCGACAGTCCGCTGACCGTCAGGACCGGTGCCCCACCCACCGCCCCGCCCGCCGCGGCCCGGGGTGGTGGTGGAGCCTGATCGGACGGCGCCAGCGCCAGGTCGGGACTGAACGTCGGACGGCGGTGCGTGCGGCGGTAGATGTCGCCGGCCACCCCTTCCGGGTTGCGAACCAGGGTGACGATCAGGATGACGCCGCCGAACAGCAGGAACCAGTTGCCGTTGAGGCCGAACCACTTGTCCAGCGCGTACGGGAACAGCCCCTGGGTCGAGATCAGCCCGGCGAACGCGGCGCCCGAGATGAGCGTGATGCCGCCGGCGTAGGCGAACGCGATCAGGCTCAGCGCGGTCACCGCGTCGAAGCGGTCGACGCTGACCGAGCCGAAGTTGTAGGCGTACAGGGACCCGGCGGCGCCGGCGATCAGCGCGCTGATCGCGAACGCCGCCAGCTTGACGTTGCGCGGGTTGATCGCCGCGGCGGCGGCGGCGCGCTCGTTGGAGCGCACCGCGAGCATCCGCTGGCCGATCTGCGCGCGCCGGACGTAGCCGACGAGCAGGCACAGCGCTATCGTCACCGCGAGCACGACCCAGCCGTAGACGGGGCTCGGGACGTTTCCGTCAAGGCCGCGGAAGGGAGACGACGGCCCGAGGTTGAGGCTGAACAGGTGCGGCGAGGGCACCGGCGATCCGGTCTGACCGCCGCCCCAGGTCGGGTTGTCGAAGCCGAAGTTCTCGATCGCCACCGCCGCCGCGAGCGTGACCACCGCCAGGCTGACGCCGCGCACGCGGACGGCCGAGACCGCGGTCAGCATCCCGAGGATGACCGCGATCGCGGTGCCGATCAACGGCGCGATCGGAAAGCCGATCCCGTAGTTGGTCGCCATGTGGGAGATCGTGAAGCCGGCCACCCCGGCGAGCGCCAGCTGCACGACCGAGATCTGGCCGACGAAGCCGGTCAGGACGACGAGCGACAGCGCCATGACGGTGCCGATCAGCGTCGTCACGAGCGCCTCACGGAAGTCGTAGGGGAGCACGACGAGCGCCACCGCGCAGATGGCGCCGGCGATCAGCGCCGTCCGGACGAGGTTCTGGGGCCGCGGCGCGAACGGCAGCCGCCGCTCGACGACGTCGCCGCGGCTCGGCAGCCGGGCGCCGCGCAGATACAGGACGAGCGCGATGATCAGGAAGATGATGAGCTCGGCGACGCCGGGGATCGCGGTGCCCTGGGCGGTCGGGAACCAGGACAGCGCGCTGGCGTACTGGACCAGCGACTCGACGATCCCGAGCGCGATGCCCGCCGCGCAGGCGACGCCGAACGAGGTGAAGCGGGCGAGCAGCGCGGCGGCGAGCGCCGGCACGATCTGCAGCGGGAGCGTCTCGGGATCGAGCTCGGTGATCGACGCGGCGAGGATCCCGAGGATCCCGGCCACGAGCGACGCCAGCAGCGTGTTGGCCAGCGACAGCAGCGTCGGCGAGAGCCCGCTGAGCATCGCCGCCGCCTGGTTCTCCGACGCGGCGCGGGTGGCGAGCCCGAACCGTGACCAGCGATAGGCCGCGGCCAGCGCGGCGGCGATCGCGACGATGATCCCGGTGAGGATGAAGCGGTCCTCGGGGACGACCGCCCCGAACAGGTGGACGATGCTCTGGGGCAGGATCGTCGGCTCGTCCTGCGGCGTCGTCCCGAACTTCAGCAGCACGATCGCCTGCGCGCACAGGAGCACGCCGAGCGAGGAGACGAGCTTGGCCAGCGGCGAGGCGGTGCGCAGCGGGCGGAAGGCCACGAGCTCGACGACGACGCCGAAGACGAGCACGAAGGCGATGCTGAGCACGAGCGCGGGGACGGTCGCCATGCCGCCGCCGACCGCCCCCGTGCGCAGCGCCCAGAACGCGTAGCCGCCGACCATCGCGGTGGCGCCGGTGGCCAGGTTGATCACCCCGCTGCCGCGATAGGTGAGCACGACCCCGAGCGCGATCGCCGCGATCAGCGCGCCCGGACCCAGCCCGAGCAGGATGAACAGAAGGATCTGTGTCATGCCCGCTCAGGCCGGGACGTCGGGTCCAGCATGGAGCGCCCGGTCGATCACGACGGGGGCGTGAGCCATCCCGCCACCTTGACGAAGGTGTGCCCGCCCTTGTACTGGAAGAACTGCGCGCGGTCGTTGCAGTTGGCCGGCGCCGATGGATATTGGCCGCAGTCCAGCGACGGCGCACCGAGCGCAAGCGGTCCTGTGAACGCCCGCGCCTTGGCGAGGATCGCCGCCGGGGTGATGTGGCCGTAGCCGAGCTCGTTGAGGAACCGGTCGGTGGTCAGGATCTGCGAGAACGAGACGATGTTCCACGGGTCCGGGGCGTCCGCCGCGGGCTCGAGTGCCGCCACGGCCTTCTCGTAGGCCGGCATCCCGGGGTCGGTCGGGTCGCCGAACAGCGAGCTCGCGATCGAGTAGGTCCACAGCGGATAGTGGCCGCCGAGGCCCGCCGCCACCTGGCCGTTGAGGCACAGCGGCGCCGAGACGATCTTCTTGGCATCGGTGATGCCGAGCTGCTGCAGGCCCTTGGCGAGGTTGATGCAGCCGGCCGACTCGCTGTAGGGGATGACCATGTCGGCGGTCGTCGCCCCGGCGCTGGTCAGCGGGCCGATCAGATCAGGGTCGGACTCGTCATAGCCGACCGACTTGACCTGCACGCCGGCGGCCTTCAGCGCGTCCGCGATCGCCGTCGCCGCGTCGGTGTCACCGGCGACGTCGGGGTAGACGAGAGCCGCCGTCTTGGCGTGCAGGACGTCCTTGGCATAGGTGCCCATCGGCCCGAGGACGTGGGTCGAATCGCCGAAGTAGATGACGGCGTTCTTCTGGACCGAGTCGACCGGAGTCACCGAGACGCCGACGATCACCGGCTTGGCCGTGCCGAGCGTCGCATAGAACGACTGGATGCCGATCGCCACCGCGCCCTCGTCGACGACGTCGATCGACTTGTTGGCGAGCATCTGCTGGGCGCACGTCGTGCCCTCCTCCTCGGCGGAGGTGATGAAGCAGGTGCTCAGCATCAGCGGATGGCCGTCGACGCCGCCGAGCTGGCTGTTGATGTACTTGATCGCGGTCTCGGCGCCCTCGGTGGCGAGCGGGCCGATCGAGACCGCGCCGCCCTGCTGGTTGATCCAGCCGACCGTCACCGGAGTCAGCTTCGGGTTGGCGGCGCCGGCCTTGCCGTCGGTGTAGGTCAGATAGTTGGTGACCGATCGGCTGCCCTGCCCGCCCGTCGATCCGGTGGCCGCGGCCGCCGAGCTCGTTGTCGCCGCCGCGGCCGAGCTCGTTGTCGCCGCCGCGGCCGAGCTCGTCGCCGCCGCGGCCGAGCTCGTCGTCGCCGCGGCGGAGCTCGCCGACGCCGTCGAGCTGCTCGATGAACTGCTGCTGCTGCCGCACGCGGCGACGGCCAGGGCGGCCATCACGGCCGCCGCTGACGCCGTCAACCGGCTATGGAGCGTGATCTGCACTGTCTCTCCTCCTCTGAAGGTGTCCAGCGTTTGTCTCTGAGGCTCGGCCCCGGCTAGACCGCTGCCGTGGCGCCCCACAGCTCTCGAGTTGCCAGCCGCGCGCCCTCGCCGAGGGCGGCGAGCTTGGCCCACTGGATCTCCGGGTGCACCCGGTGGATGAACGCGCCCTGGGCGAACCCGCAGTCGGTTCCGGCGAGCACGTTCTCGCGTCCGACCACGTTGGCCAGGCGCACGAGCCGCTGGGCGACGAGCTCGGGATGCTCGACGACGTTGGAATGGTGGGTGACGACGCCCGGGATGAGCTTCTTGCCATCGGGGAGCTTGATTTCCTCCCACACCCGCCATTCGTGCTCGTGGCGGGCATTGGCCTGCTCGATCGCGTAGGCGCCGGCGTTGACCTGGAGGATCAGCTCGGCGGTGTCGCGCAGCGGCGGATCGTAGGCGTGCGGGCCGTGCCAGCTGCCCCAGCAGACGTGGTAGCGGATCCGCTCCTCGGGCAGGCCGCGCAGCGCGTGGTTGAGCGCGTCGACCCGCATCTGCGCCCAGCGGCGATAGTCATCGTCGGTCTTGCCCTGCGAGAGCATCGTGTCCCACTCGTGCATCAGGACCGCATCGTCGACCTGGAGCAGGAAGCCGGACTCGACGATCGCCTTGTATTCCTCGTGCAGCGCGTCGGCGAGGCCGTAGACGAACTCCTCCTCGCTGGCGTAATGCTCGTTGGCGAGCCAGTAGGCGCTGGCCGGGGCGACCACCGGCAGGAACGCCTCGACGCCGTCATGGCCCTCCAGCGCAGCGCGCAGATTGGCGATGTCACGATCCAGCGCGGTCCGGTCATAGGTGATCGGCCCGGTGCAGACCCACTGGACGGCGTGGCCGGCGGCGTCGGCGGTCTCCTCGCGCGCCGTGCCCTCCTGGGCGATGTTGCTGGCGCGGGTGGCGGCCTCGTCGAGCGCGTCGAGCTCGGCATAGGCGCCGGGGAACTGCTGGCGGTCGCGGCTCGGGGGGAGCATGCTCGCGCCCTCCAGCGTCACGATCCGTGACTCCAGGCCGCTGACCCGCTCGTACAGATAGGTGATCCAGCTCGTCTTGCCCATCTCGCCGTCGTCGACGACGTCGATCCCGGCCTGCACCTGGCGGGCGACGACGTCGCGGACCGCGCGCTGCAGACACTCGGCGTAGGCGGCCTCGTCATAGCTCTCGCCCCGGTCTCGCTTGCCGAGATACTCGAGCAGGTCGTCGGGCCGGATCAGGCTCCCGGTGTGGGTCGCGAGGATCTTCTCCATATGTGTTCTCCCCTTCGGTGACGACGTCGGTGGGCGGTGAGCCCGTGCCAATCGTCGACGAGCCGGTCTGTGCGGTGGGCGCGCAGTGCACGGACCGGCAACGCCGGGCGGCAAGCTGTGCGCTGTGCGTCAAGTCTGTTATGACGCGTCAATTCGCCGTCGACGCCGGGAATTCAGCTGGTACAGTCCGGCCTCGGTCTGCGTTTTGGAGAGGGGAGACACGGTGCCGGGCCGCGCTTGGATGCGATGACGTTGCTGATCGACACCGCCGTTGTCCCGGCCCGGGATAGGCTCGAGTTCTGGGCGAACTCGTCCTCGAACGTCTACCACCCGCTGCATATCCGCGCCGAGGATCCGGGGGATCGATTCCAGGCCCGCATGTGGGGCGACCGGCTCGCGTCGGTCGGCCTGTTCCGGGTGGCGGCGTCGGCGAACACGATGACCCGGACGCGCCAGGACATCGCCGCCGGCGACCCTGAATCCCTGCACGTGTCGATCCTGCTGCGCGGCCGGCTGGAGGGCGTCCAGCAGGAGCGCGAGTCGGTGCTCACTCCCGGCGACATGACGACCTACGACACGTCGCGGCCCGCCATGTTCCGGGCGCCGGGCCCGTTCGACCTGCTCGTGCTCAAGCTCCCCAAGGCGATGCTCGGCCGCCACGCCCAGCGCGTGTCCCGCCTGACCGGGGTGCGGATCCCGGGCGACAGCGGGCTGCCCCGGTTGGCCACACGCTTCTTCTGCGGCGCCGCCGCCGGGATCGCCGACGGCAGCATCGAGTCCCAGGACACCGGGGTCGCCGAGCACGTCGTCGACCTCGTCCGGCGCCTGTACCTCGACCTGGAGGCGGCCTGTCCCGCCCATCCTCAATCCAGGGCGGAGCTCCTGCTGCGCGCGCAGGCGCACATCGAGGCTCATCTCGGCGACCGCGACCTCAACCCCGAGCGGGTGGCGCGGGCCTGCTTCATCTCCACGCGCTATCTCCATCGGATCTTCGCCGACGAGGGCCTGCGGGTGTGTGACCGGATCCGCTGGGAGCGCCTGGAGCGCTGCCGCGCCGAGCTCGCCGACGACGCGTTCGCCGCCGACCCGATCGCGACGATCGCGGCGCGCTGGGGCCTGCCCAGTGCTGCCCACTTCAGCCGCCTGTTTCGCGCCACGTATGGATGCTCGCCGCGCGAGTACCGCCGCGCCGCGGCCGGCGCAGAGATGACGCTGTGCGCGCCCGGCGCCGTTCGGCCGTCACGTTCGATGGGCCTGGCGCTGAGCTCGGGCGGTGCGTGGTGAGCGCGACCGCGGTCGGGACCGCCGTGCTGGAGATCGAGGGCCTGAGCGCCGGCTACGGCGGAGCTCCGGTCGTGCGTGACCTGACGCTGTCGGTGGCCGGCGGCGAGGTGGTGGCGTTGATGGGTCCCAACGGCGCCGGCAAGACGACGACGCTGCGCGCCATCTCGGCGCTGGCCCGCACGACCGCCGGATCGATTCGCCTCGATGGCCGGGACCTGGCCAACCTCTCGGCGACCGCCCGCGTCAGGGCGGGAGTCGTGCACGTCCCCCAGGACCGCGGGATCTTCTTCGGCCTGACCGTGGCCGAGCACTTCCGCCTCGACGGCGCGGGCGACGGCCCGCAGGAGGAGGCGTTCGCGCAGTTTCCCGCGCTGCGTGATCTGCGCCAGCGCCGTGCCGGGCTGCTGTCCGGCGGCGAGCAGCAGATGCTGGCCATCGCGCGCGCTCTCCTGCGCAAGCCCAAGCTGCTGCTGCTCGACGAGCTGAGCCTCGGTCTGGCGCCGATCATCGTCGAGCGGCTGCTGCCGTCGGTGCGCACCACGGCGGACGTCAACGGCACCGCCGTCCTGCTGGTGGAGCAGCACGTCCATCTCGCCCTGGAGATCGCCGACCGCGGTTACGTCCTGTCCCACGGCGAGCTCGTCCTGTCCGACACCGCCGAGCGCCTGCGGGCCGACACCTCGCTGCTGACCGCCAGCTATCTCGGCGAGCAGCCGAGCTGACATGGCGGGACCCGCCGACGTTTCTCGGCTGATCCTCGACGACCCGCCTCAGCACAGCGAGCGTCTGCCCTCGACGCTTGACGGCGACTGAGGCCGGCCGGCCCGGCCGGCGCTCAGGCGTCGAAGCCGGTGCGCAGCGCCTGCGCCCGCGTCCGGATCTCCGCCAGCTCGCCCGCATCGATTCGCTGCAGGTTGCGCAGCGGCATCGCCATGCGACGGTTGCCGGCCAGACGCTCGCGATGGCGGTCCAGGAAGTCCCAGTACAGCGTCGTCAGCGGGCAGGCCCGCCCTCCCGTCCGCTCGCCGGGCCGGTAGGCGCAGGACCCGCAGTAGTCCGACATCCGGCTGACGTAGCGACCGCTGGCCGCGTACGGCTTGGTCATCATCTGCCCGCCGTCGGCCCAGGTGGCCATCCCGAGCACGTTGGGGGCCATCACCCAGTCATAGCCGTCGATGAACGCACGGTGATACCAGTCCAGCGCGGCCCCCGGCTCGGTTCCGCAGAGCAGGAGCAGGTTGCCGTACAGCATGAGCCGCTCGATGTGGTGCGAGTAGGCGGTGCGGCGCAGGCCCCCGACCGCGTCGTGCAGGCAGGCCATCGCCGTCTCGCCGGTCTCCAGCACCGCCGGCAGCGGCGCGTGGGCGTCCAGGGCGTTGGTGCCGGCCCACGTCGCCTGGGCGTACCAGTACATGCACCAGACGTATTCGCGCCATCCGATCAGCTGGCGGACGAAGCCCTCGACGCTGTTGAGCGGCGCGCTCCCGTCTCGATAGGCCATCTCGGCCGCCCGCGCGCACTCGAGCGGATCGAGCAGCCCGAGGTTGAGCGAGGAGGAGAGCAGCGAGTGCCACATCGTCCGCCGGCCGTCGAGCATCGCGTCCTGATAGGCGCCGAACTCCGTGAGCCGCTCGTCGATGAATCGGCGCAGCGCCCGCCGGGCCTGCGCCCGGCTCGCCGGCCAGCGCCGCGGCCCGTCATCCCCCCACGTGGGATAGCCGGCGTCGTCGAGCTCTCGCCGGACGGCCGCGTCGTGGTCGCCCTCCCGCGGCTGATACGGGGCGGCGGTGCGACGGACGCGTCGGCCCGGCGGCGGTTCTCGGCGTCGAGGTTCCATTGCCCCCCGGCCGGTTGCTCGCCGTCCATCAGCAGGTTCAGCCGCCGGCGCTGCAGGCGATAGAAGTCCTCCATCACGATCCGGCGGCGGTCGCTCGCCCAGTCGGCGAACCACTCGGGGTCGGTCAGGAAGAGGTTGTCGGGCACGAGCTCCACCGTCGGGAGCGCGCCGAGTCGCTGACGCCCCGCGGCGCTCTTCGGGGCCATCAGGCGGACGCTCGCCGGCTTGTGGCGGCGACGGTGCTCGGCCAGACCGTCGCGCAGCGTCGGCGCGCTGATGATCTCCACCTCGCGTCCGCGTTCTCGCTGCTCGTCGGCGAACGTCCGCATTGCGACGAGGATCAGGTGCAGCTTCTGGCGGTGAAAGCGCCTGGCCCGCAGCGCGGCCCGGCTTTCGATCAGCAGCACGCGGTCGGCGCCCTCCAGCGCCCGGCCGTGCGCGCTCAGCTGATCGCCAAGGATCCAGGCGGTGGTGCCGGCCATGTCGGAGCCGCGTCGATCAGGAACCCCGCGAAGAACTCGGCCAGCGCATCGTGACCGTGCAGCGGGAGGACGTCGGAGACGTATTGGTCGGGGCGAACGACGACCATGCACCCCGTCTCGCGGTTGACGCCGCGCAGCGCGAAGATGTCATCGGCGCCGGGGTCCGGGCAGAACATCTTCTCGTAGTCGACCAGCCCGAACCGGCCCTTCCGCGGCAGCAGGACCGCGGGCATCGCGTCGACGGCCAGGTCACGGTGGTTCTGCTGGAAGATCGCGCGGACGTCGATCACCGAGTCGGGGTCGGCGCCGGCGGGCGTGAAGCGCCTGATCGGCGATGCCTCCGAGTCCAGGAACGCACACAGCTGACGGGCCTGGGAGTTGGCGCTCGTCGGCTCGTGGCGGTCGGCGAAGATGTACAGCCGCCATGCGCCGTCGGCTCGGGCGACGTGCCCGAGGTGCATCCGCCGGGCGTCGGCCAGGCGGATGACCGGCGCCGAGTGAAAGCGCATGCCGACCGGAAAGCCCTCCGCCAGGTGGGCGAACAGCGCGCCGGTGGTGAGCGTCGATGGGCTGTACCTCGTCGCCACTCCGGCGGTGAACCGGCCCTGGGCGACGAACGATTGCTGCAGCTCGTCGGGGTCGACGCCCTCTCCCTCGGCGTCACCGGCCAGCTTCGGACGGGCGCCGACCATCTTCGACCACTCGCGGTCGAACTCGATGAGCTGCTTGGCGATCGCCTGGCGCTCGCCGGAGTAGGAGCGCAGCAGCTCGGGCCGGGCTGTGCCCCGCAGCACCGATCCCAGCTTCCATCCGAGGTTCCAGGCGTCGGCCATCGACACGTTCATTCCCTGACCGGCCTTGGCGCTGTGGGTATGGCAGGCATCACCGGCGATGAAGACCCTCGGCAGTCGAGTCTCTGACTCCCGCGCCGGCACGTCGTCGAACGTGTCGCACAGCCGCTGGCCGATCTCGTACACCGACCACCAGCCGACGTCCCTGACGTCGATGGAGTACGGATGCAGGATCCGATTCGCGGCCGCCACCAGGCTCTCGAGCGTGACGCTCCGCCGGTCGCGCGGCCGATCCTCGTCGGCTTCGTCGAGGCCGATGTAGAAGCGGACCAGGTATCCGCCCTCCCGGGGGATGGTGATGATGTTGCCGTGGCGTGCGGAGCTGATCAGGCACTTGATGCGGATGTCCGGGAAATCGCTGACCGCCAGGACGTCCATCACCCCCCACGCCTGATTGGTGGCGTCGCCGACGAGCTCACGCCCGATCGCGGTCCGGATGGCGCTGCGCGCGCCGTCACAGCCGACCACATATCTGGCTCGAACGGTCGACGTGGCGCCGGTCGCCCGCAGCTCTCTGACGTGCGCGCAGGAGACCGTCACCGGATACTCCGAGTCGTCGCTGGTGTCGATCTCCACCGCGCTCGCCTGCAGGCCGTAGCACGGCACCAGGCGGCTCGGTGACCGTGCCATGTCATCGCGGAGGTAATCGAGCATCCGCGCCTGATTGACGATCACGTGCGGGAACTCCGACAGGCTCTCGTCGGTGTCCCGGATGCGGCCGGTGCGCGTGATCGAGGTCGGATCGTCGGGATCAGGCCGCCAGAAGCAGACCTCGTTGACCCAGTAGGCCTCGTCCACGAGACGCCCGGCCAGACCGAACGCCTCGAACATCTCGACGGTGCGGCAGGCCACCCCGTCGGCCTGGCCCATCTCCAGCGGGCCGTCTCTGCGGTCGACGATCGCCGTCCTGATGTCGGGAAAGCGGCTCAGCTGCGCGGCCAGGACGAGACCGGCCGGGCCGCACCCGACGATCAGCACATCGACCTCGTCGGGGAGCACCCCCGGCCGCCCGGCGGCCGCCGGATGCGGCTCCTCGACGAACGGGTCGCCGGGCTTGTAACCGTTGAGATAGAACTGCATCGCTCACGCCCTCCTCGGGGTCGGCGGGCCGCACGGGGCGCTGACCGGAGCGGTCCGCTGCCGGCTCGGGTCCCAGCAGATTAGTCCCACGCGCTCGGACGCGTCGACGTGGAATACGTCAAAACGAGGATGTCCAGCCCGGGGATCGCGGTCGATGACTGCCGTGCAGGGGCGATTGCGACCCGCCCCGCGCCGTCACGGCCGGCGGACTTCACGGATTGAGGAACTGGCCGAGACACCCGCTTGCCAACGCCGGCGGACGAGAGCGCCTGTGCCCCGGGTGCATCTCGTCCGCCGGTCGCGGGCGGCGGACCGCGTCAGAGGAGATAGTCCGCGACGGCGCGCGCGAGCTCGCGCACGAGCTTCTTGTCGCTGACCGAGCGCGTCGACTCGAACTTCGGCCCGTGGGTGATCCGACGGGCGGTCGTGCAGTAGACCATCCGGAAGGCGACGTCGACCGCCAGTTCGGGGTCGGGATGGCCGAGATCCTGCCTGTGTTCGAGGATCGTGCGCTCGAACAGCTTGGCCGTCGCCTGCGAGATCCGGGCGCCGCGCTGCCAGATCTCGGGATTCATCGGCGCCTGGCGCATGAACACCCGCAGAACCTCTCCATGGTCGAGGGTCGTGTTGGCGAGGTCGGCGACGATCCCCTCGATCCGCTCGCGCGGCGTCAGATCCTGGCGCGCGGCGTTGCGCTGCAGCCATCCCTGCTCCTCGGACCAGTCCATCGCCCGGTCATAGATCGCCATGATGAGCGCCTCGCGGCTGGGCACGCGGGCGTAGATCGAGCCGATCGAGACGCCGGCGCGGCGACTGACCTCCTGCAGGGTGAAGCCCTCGAAGCCCTCCTCCTGGAGCACCTCCAGGCCGGCCTCCAGCACCCGCTCGAGCGATTGCCGGCTGCGACGTTGCAGCGGGGGGCGGATGAGCGGCTTGGCGGCGTCCATCGCGACTAGGGTACGCGCGGCCACGGCGGGCGTCTAGACAAGAACACAAATTCGTGTTTTACTCGCCGCGAGGATGAGGCGGGAGCGACCGCGGGCGTGCGCCGTGCGTGTGCGCCCGATCGGTCACGAGCAGCGAGGAGAGAGCAAACGTGTCGGGAATGAGAGCATGAGCGTCGCCGAGCGGATCCTCGTCATCGGCGGTGGCATCGGCGGATTGTCGGCCACGCTCGCGCTGCGCCAGGCCGGCCTCGAGGTCGACGTCGTCGAGCGCAATCCGGCGTGGGACGTCTACGGCGTGGGGATCCTTCAGCCCGGCAACGCGCTGCGGGCCCTGGACCGGCTCGGCCTGGCGCACGAGGCCGTCGCGCAGGGCCATCCGATGGTCGGCGACAAGACGTGGCTCGGTGACGGTGAGACGCTGATCGCCGAGCATGAGTGGCCGGCGCTCGTCGAGGGATTGCCGCCGGGCAACGGGATCACCCGCCCGCGGCTGCATCGCATCCTCCAGACCCACACGCTGGCGTCAGGGGCGCAGGTGCGCACCGGGGTCACGTTCACGGCGCTGCGCGATCACGGCGACGCGGTCGAGGCGACGTTCACCGACGGGACCTCAGGCTCCTATGACCTCGTGATCGGCGCCGACGGGCTGTACTCCGACGTGCGGGCGGCGATCTTCGACCCCGATCTCACACCGCGCTACACGGGTCAGGTGTGCTGGCGCTACAACCTGCCGAGGATCGATGGGCTGCACCAGATCTGGATGTATCTCGGCGAGACCGGCTCGGCCGGCTTCGCTCCGCTCGCCGACGATCTGATGTACATCCTGACGATCGAGACGCCGCCCGCCGGCGCGCCGGTGCGGCTCCCCACGGCGGGGATCGCCGCCGTCTACCGCGAACGGCTCGCCTCCTTCGCCGGGCTCGTCGCCGAGCACCGGGAGCTGATCGTCGATGACGAGGCGGTCGTGTACCGCCCGGTGGAGAGCGTGCTCGTGCCGCCACCGTGGCACCGCGGTCGCGTCGTGCTGATCGGCGACGCCGCCCACGCCACCACGCCGCACTGCGGGCAGGGCGCGGCGCAGGCGATCGAGGACGGGCTCGTGCTGAGCGAGGAGCTGGGCCGCGGCTCCGGTCTGGCCGCGGCGCTCGAGGCCTACACGACGCGCCGCTACGAGCGCTGCCGGCGGATCGTCGAGGGATCGGAGACGGTCGGGCGCTGGGAGCAGGACCACTCGCTGCCGATCAACCCCGACGAGGTCCGCTTCGGCGTCACGATGGCCGCCATGGAGCCGTTCTGATGGCGCCCGTGACCGTGCCAGGGTTCGCGCTCGGCACCTTCACCCGCGACGGCGGTGACCCGTTTCCCGGGCTCGTCGTGGCCGAGACGGTCATCGATCTGCGCCCGCGATTCGGCGATGCGACGACGACCGCGGACCTGCTCGACGACTGGGACGGCGCGCTGGAGCGGCTGCAGGTCGCCGCTGACGACGGTGACAACCACGCGCTCGACTACGCGGCGCTGCGGCCGCTGGCGCCGGTCGTGCCCCGCCAGATCCTGTGCGCCGGCGCCAACTACCACCGCCATGTGCGTGAGATCGTCTACTCGACGCTGCGCCTGGAGGGCGACGACCGGCCGGAGGCCGAGGTGCGCGCCGAGGCCGAGCAGCAGTTGCAGCGCCGCGCCGCCACCGAGCCGTTCCTGTTCGCCGGACTGCCCAGCGCCCTGTGCGGCGCGCGTGACGACATCGTGCTGTGGGGGCCGGGCCGCTGCCACGACTGGGAGCTCGAGCTGGCCGTCATCATCGGCCGCGCGGGTCACGCGATCCCCGAGGAGCGGGCGCTGGAGCACGTCGCCGGCTACACGATCGCCGATGACATCAGCACGCGTGACGTGATGAACCGGCCGAAGTTCCCGATGACCGACTTCCTGATGACCAAGAGCCGCCCGACCTTCTTTCCGACCGGTCCGTATCTCGTCCCCCGCGCGTTCGTCTCAGACCCGCGGGCGCTGCGGATCACGCTGAGCGTCAACGGCGAGGTCATGCAGGACGAGTCGGTGAACGACATCATCTATGGCGTGGAGACTCTCGTCGCGTACGCGTCGACGGTCGCGACCCTGTCGCCCGGAGACCTCATCCTGACCGGATCGCCGGCGGGCAACGCCGGTCATCACGGCAATCGCTGGCTGACCCCGGGCGACGTGATCGACGGCGAGATCACCGGGCTCGGCGCGCACCACAACCGCTGCGTCGCCGCCCCCTGACCAGGCCGAGGGCGGCATCGGCCGGGACGCCGGCTCCGCTATCCGGCGACGGCGGATACGAGGCGCGGCACGAGTGCCCGCGCGTTGCCGAAGTCGACCGCCGCCCGGTCGCGGTCGCCGAGGCCGTCGAGCGCCGGGGCGGGATCGCCGCCATCGGCGGGCAGCGCCGCATACGGCCAGTCGGTTCCGAACACGATCCGCTCGATCCCCGCCAGCTCCTTCGTGGTCGTGACCGCCGGCAGGTTGTTGGCCAGCCCGGTGTCATAGAAGAGTCGGCCGAGGTAGGCCAGCGCGCCGGCCGGCGCGGCGGCGGCCTGGTCGGGCTCGCGGTCGGCGAGCGAGGCGAGGCGGTGGGCGAGGAACGGCGCCGCGCCGCCGAGGTGCGAGAGCTGCCAGCGGATCCGCGGATGACCTTCGAGCGCGCCGCTGTAGATGAGGTTGGCGACCGCTCGCACGGTCTCGAACGGGAACTCGTACAGCCACACCGGATGCGCCAGCGGGGGCGGGTGAGGCGGAAAGCCGGGATGGACGAACACGTACGCCTCGCGCTCGTCCAGAGCCGCCAGCAGCGGCTCCAGCGCGGGATCGCCGAGGTAGGTCCCGGCCACGTTGCTGAGCAGCATCACCCCGTCGAGCCTCAGCTCGTCGTAGCAGCGCTCCAACTCGGCGAGCGCAGCGCCGGCGTCGGGCAGCGGCAGGGTGGCCAGCCCGGCGAAGCGGCCGGGCTCGGCGCGCACCACGTCGGCGATGCCATCGTTGGCCAGCCGCGCGAGCTCGATCGGATCGGCGGCGTCGCCGATGAACGCCCCCGGCGGTCCGGTCGAGATGACGGCGGCGTCGATGGCATGGCGCTCCATGGCCGCCTTCAGGCCGTCCAGCGTCGTCGGTGGCAGCGGCGGATCGCCGAGGGCCGCGCGGTACGCGGGTGGGTGGACGTGGGCGTGGCAGTCGATCCTCATGCCGCCGCCCGCCCGCGCAGCCGGCCGGGCCGGGCCGCCGGCAGCGCCACCGGGTCGACGCCGGCCACGACGGTGTTGGTCAGCGTGCCGATGCCCGCCACCGACAGCGAAACCGTGTCGCCCGCGGTCAGCCACGGATACCGGTCGGCGCCGTGGCGTCCCCGCAGCTCGAGCAGGCAGCCTGAGCCGCTCGTACCGGAGCCGAGCACGTCCCCGGGTCGGATCCAGGTCCCGCGTGAGGCGTAGGAGACGAGCTCCTCGAAGCTCCAGGCCATGTTGGCCAGGGTGTCGTTGCCGAGCTCGTGATCGTTGACCCGGGCGCGCAGATCGAGGTCGAGCCGGTCGCCGGAGCGAAACGGCTCCAGCTCGTCGGGCGTGACGATCCAGGGACCGAGCGTGTTGGAGAAGTCCTTGCCCTTGCAGATCCCCAGGCCGAGGGCCATCTCCTCAAACTGCAGGTCCCGCGCGGACCAGTCGTTGAAGATCGTGTACCCCGCGATGTGGTCCCCCGCCTCCTCGGGCGTCAGGTTGCGTCCCGCCCGCGATATGACGACCGCCACCTCGAGCTCGAGATCGAGGTCGTGACACCCCGGTGGGACGGCGATCTCGTCATCCGGCCCGGTGACCGCGCCGGGGTTGGAGAAGTAACAGAACGGCGACCGGTACCAGTGCTCGGGCACCGGATTGCCAAGGCCGAGCATGATCCCCTCGATGTGCTGCTCGAAGACCGAGAAGTCCCGGATCGACGGTGGCGCCAGCGGCGCCCGCAGGCGCACCTCGCCCAGCGCCCGCTCGGGCACGCCGGCGCCGAGCCGCTCGGGCTCTGAGGCGGTGAGGAGGTCGAGCACGCCCACCTCCGGCGCCATCACACGGACCGACGCGCCGTCGGGGGAGACGATCGCCGTCCGCGCCTCTCCGTCCATCTCCACCCTCGCGATGCGCATCGACTACTTCTCGGCGAACAGCTGGGTGGCCTGCATCTCCTCGGTGACCTCGCGGGCATGTTCGCCGGACACCGGGGGGAAGGACTCCATCATCGACTCGGGCATCGCCACGTTGCGCCACAGCGTCGTCCCGCCCTGAGCCGGATTCCATTTCGACGCCGGCCAGTCGGGCATGGCGTTGTTCCAGCCGCCGGAGTTGATCTCGATCCGGAAGCCGCCCGGCTCCCGCACGTAGAGATAGGTGATCTCGTCGCAGCCGTGGATGCCCGGACCGAACTCGATCGGCGTGTCATGGGCCATGAACACCTCGGCGGCCCGCTCGACGTCGAGACGCTGGTCGACGCTGTAGGCGATGTGGTTGGCCCGTCCGGTGGCTCCGAAGTCGGGCACGAGCCCGAGGTCGTGGGTCGAGCGGATGCCGTTGCAGGTCACCGTCGAGAACACGGTGAAACCCGGCTCGGCGTCGATCTGCGCGGTGTGCCGGTGCCCGAGCCCGCGGTAGAAGGCGATGTCCCCGTGCATGTCCGGCGTGGCCAACGTCACGTGGTCGAGGTACCTGGCGCCGGCGCCGCGCGCCGAGAATCGCTGCGGGCGGTTCTGGAAGTTGGGCTCGCGCTGGTCCGGCGGGGCCTGGAAGCGATCGGCCTCCCAGAAGACCTCGTGCACGTGGCGGCCGACCGGCGCGTGATAGCGAAACGCCCGGCCGTGACCGACCGAGGATTCCACCCAGCCGATCTCGTTCCCGCCCGCGGCCAGCCGCGTGGCGATCGTCTCGGGATCATCAGGCCCGTACGTGCGCCAGGCGACGTGCGCGACGGCCGGCTGCGGACCCTCGGTGACGATCAGGCTGGAGTGCAGCCACTCCGCCCATCCGCGCAGATACACCGACTGGCCCTGGCGCGTCGTCTCCTCCAAACCCAGCACATCGACCATCCAGCGAGCGGTCTCCTCCGGCTTGGGCGAGACCAGCTCGACGTGCGCGAGCTGCGATAACAGGATCTCCGACATGTCCTCTCCTCGAGACGAACGGGCGGACTCGGGCTGAGGCCGCCTGCTCACTAAATGAAATACGAATTCGGGTTTGCCGACTCTACGGAACTGCCCGTGACGTGTCAACCGCGCGGCGTCGCCGGGGATGCGGCGCGGGTTCGCCTTGAACGCCCCGGGAAGGCGATTAGAATCCCGCTTCGCGTCAGCGGAGCGCGGACCAGCACGGAGGGGAGAGATCATGGAGGACCTGGCGGGCGCCCGCGTGCGCCGCATCATCACCGGACACGATCACGCGGGGCGGGCGGTGATCGCGGCCGACGAGACGCTCGCCGGCGTCGGGCTCGCAGAGGACGGCGGGCGCACCGACGCCACCTTCTTCCAGTTGTGGGCGACCCACGAGATGCCGGTGTCACTGAGCGACGAGGCGATGGCCCGTCAGCGCGAGGGCAGCATGACGACGATCCTCGGCACCGGTCGCGGCTCGGTGCTGCGGATCGGGATCCTGGCGCCCGGAACCCGGTCGCCGATGCACCGCACCGAGAGCATCGACTACGGGATCTGCCTGGAGGGCGAGTGCGACCTGGAGCTCGACGGCGGCGAAGCGCTGACGATCCACGCCGGCGACGTCGTCATCCAGCGTGGAACCAACCACGTGTGGCACAACCGCTCGGCGCGGCCCTGCCGGGTCGCCTGGATCCTGATCGACGCCGAGGCGGTGACCGTCGGCGGTCAGCGCCTCGGCGCCAGCTGGCGGCTCTAGCGCTGTCCAGCGCGCGCGGCCGTTCACCGCTCCGTGGAGGCGAGCTCGGCGCCGTCGACGAGGCTCTGGAGCTTGAGCCACGCCAGCAGGGTGGTATCGTCCGCCGTATGTCATCGTTGTCAGCCGACGGTGACGCGTGCTGATCGTCCTGATCAAAGGCCCGGAGCGGCCGTGGCGCACTCCGGGTATGGCGCCGTGATCGCGCCGCCGCTGCTGGTCGGGGTCGACGTCGGCACGACGCGGACGAAGGCCAGCGTGATCGACGGCGACGGGCGGGAGCTGACCAGCGGCTCGGTGGCGACGATCTGGCGGTCGTGCCCCACCGGCGCCGACGCCCGCCCGGCCGATCTCCTGGACGGCTCCCGGCGCGCGATCGCGGCCGCGCTGGCCGGCGCCCCGGCCGGCGAGATCGCGGCGGTCGGCGTCACCAGCATGGCCGAGACCGCGATCCTGCTGGGGGACGACGGCGCGCCGATGGGGCGCGCGACCGCGTGGCATGACCGCCGGGGAGCGGCCGATCTGGCCGCCATGCGGGAGGCGCTCACCCCCGCCGAGGTGCAACGCCGTACGGGCCTGCACGGCGATCCGGCCCCCACCGTCGCCACCCTGCGCTCGATGATCGCCGTCGATCCCGCGCTGCGCGGCGCGACGAGCGCGCTGAGCGTGGCCGAGTGGATCGTCTACGGACTCGGCGGGATGATCGCCGCCGAGCCGTCGCTGGCCTCGAGAACCGGCGCGCTGGACATCAGCGCCCGGGGGTGGTGGGCCGAGGGCATCGCCTGGGCGGGCCTGGCGCCGGCGCTGTTCCCCCCGCTGCGCACGGCGGGCACCTCGTGGGGCCGGCTCACCGATTCCGCGCCGGGTCTTGAGCGCTTGGCGGGAGCGACTCTGACCGTCGCCGGCCACGACCATGTCGTCGCCGCGATCGGCAGTGGCGTGACCGCGGCCGGCCAGGTGATGAACTCCCTCGGCACGGCCGAGGCGCTGCTGCGGGCCGTTCCGGCCGATCGGGGTCGCGACCCCGGGGCCGGATTCACCGACGGGATCGATACCGGCTGGCACGCCCTCCCCGACCATCAGTGCCTGCTGGCCGGGCTGTCGCTCGGCATCGAGCTGACGCCCCTGCTCCGCGAGCTCGGCGCCGTCCACGAGCACGGCCGCACGTCGCTGGATGCGGCGGCGCTGGCCTGCCTGGACGGGGAACTCGACGAGGCGCTGCTGGCGGGCGCGGAGCGGCGATGGCTCCATGCCGTGCGTGCCGCCGTCGGGCGGTCGGCGGCGACGCTGCGCGAGCTCGAGCGCCTCGGCGGCCCGGTCGACGAGGTGCGCCTCAGCGGCGGCTGGGCGGCCAATCCGGTCCTGCGCCGGTGCAAGCTGCGCGCGTTCGCCAACACCCTCTGTCCTGACGTGGCCGAGGCCGGGGCGCGGGGCGCGGCCCTGCTCGGCGGCCAGGCCGCCGGCGTGTTTCACTCCAGCGCTGACTTCCCCCCGCCGTCGCTGACCGGTGGCCTCGCCTCCGCCGCGGCCGAGCCCCGGTCTCTCCCTTCAACGAAAGCTGTGTGACATGACACTCTCGGATCTGCTCGTCACGCCCACGCCGGGCGCGGTCGTCTCCGCCGGCAAGGCGTATCGGATGGGGCGCATCTTCGGCGCCGACGGCCGGACGGTCATCCTGCCGGTCGACCACGGGACGATGCTCGGCCGCGTGTCCGGACTCGAGGATCCTGCCGCGCTGCTGGCGACCTTCCTGCCGCTGCCGTGCGACGGCTTCCTGCTGGCTCCCGGCGTGGCGATTCGCACCGCCGGCCTGTTCGCGACGCGCACGGCCCCCTGCCGGCTGCTGACCATCGACACCTACTGGCGCGGTGAGACGACCGGAGCCCACGTCCTGCTGACGTCGCTCGAGCGCGCCGTGGCGCTCGGCGTCGACGCGGTCAAGCTTCTGATGCCGTGGGACGTTACCCCCGAGGAGCGCGCCGCCCGCTCGGAGCTGATCGGCCGGGTCATCACCGAGGCCGAGCCGCTCGGCCTACCGGTGATGGTGGAGCCGATCTGCCTGGCGGCCCCGCGCCCGGACGGCGCCGTCGCGATCGAGGCCGACGGGGCCCGGATGGCCGCTGAGCTCGGTGCCGACATCATCAAGGTCATGTACCCCGGCGACCCCGAGGTCCTCAACGCCTGGCGCGCCGAGCTCGGCGTTCCGCTGGTCATCCTCGGAGGCCCCGCCGGCGGCAGCGCCGACGACCTCTGCGACATGGTCTCCGACGCCGTCTCGGCGGGCGCGGCCGGGATCACGATCGGACGGCGCGTCTGGCAGCGCCCGATCGAGGAGGCGACCGAGCTGCTGGCCAGGCTGGCCGCGATCGTTCATCCTGATCAGGACACGGCCGCCCCGCGAGCCTGAATACCACGATGCCGGACCCGAGGAGCGCAGCTGACATGTGGAACTCATTTCGCACCGATGAGACGACCGGCGTCACCGCCGAGCTGACCACGTATCCGGGGGGCGGGGGCGACACGATCCATGCCTACGTGGCGCGCCCGGCGACCGGCGGCCCGCACCCCGGCCTCGTCCTGATCCATCACCTGCCGGGCTGGGACGAGTTCTACCAGGAGTTCGCCGAGCGCCTGGCCAGGCACGGCCACATCGTGATCGCGCCCGATCTGTACTGCCGCTTCGGCCACGGCACGCCCGATGACGTCGCGGCGGCTGTCCGGTCTGAGGGCGGCGTCCACGACGACAGCGTCGTCGCCGACTGCGAGGCGGCGCTGGCCTGGCTCAAGGCCCAGCCCGACAGCAACGGCAAGTTCGGCGTGCTCGGCACCTGCTCGGGCGGCCGCCACGCCGTGCTCGTCGCCTCCCGCGTTCCCGGCTTCGACGCGCTCGTCGATCTGTGGGGCGGGGGCGTCGCCCCCAACGACCAGGCCAACCCAGCCCGTCCGGTCGCCCCGTTGGAGTACACCGCCCAGCTCGAGACACCGCTGCTCGGGATCTTCGGCAACGACGACAAGAACCCGCCGCCCGACGAGGTCGACCTGCACGAGGCCGAGCTCACGAAGCACGGCAAGCAGTACGAGTTCCATCGTTACGACGGAGCCGGCCACGGCTTCTTCTACTACCACACCGGCCTCTACCGTCCCGAGCAGGCGATGGACGCGTGGGGCAAGCTCTTCCAGTTCCTGCGCCAACATCTGTCGGCCTGACCAAGGAGCCAACGACATGTGCACCTACATCGCCAACACCGCGGCCGTCACCGGCGCCGGCAAGGGAGCCGACGGCTGGTTTCGCGTCACCGAGGCCACGGTCGGCTTCGATCATCCGTCGTTCACCAGCGATGACCACGCGCTGCTGATCGACTTCACCAGCCGCCAGGCGGGCGTCTCCGCCCGCGTCGCCGTCGAGCTTGACCTCGCGTCCGGCCGGGCGCTGCTGGAGACGCTCACCGAGACGATCCGCGCGGCGGAGGCCAGCGGGGTCGCGTAGTCGGGGTTCGTCAGCGGGGCCCGGCGGCGGCGCTCGTCGCCGTCGTCCATACCATCGGCGGATGGGCGCGACGGCGGGGATCGTTCTGGCCGGCGGGCGGTCCTCGCGGATGGGAACCGCCAAGGCCGGCCTGGAGTGGCACGGCTCGACGCTGCTGCGCCGCGTCACCGGGCTGGTGGCCCGCGCCGTCGACGGTCCGGTGATCGTCGTGCGCGCCGCGGGCCAGGAGCTTCCGGAGCTGGCCGCCGGCATCGAGATCGTCGACGACGAGCACGAGGGCCTCGGGCCCGTGCAGGGGCTTGCCGCCGGGCTGCGGGCGATCGGGAACCGTGCCGCGGTCGCCTATCTGTCCTCCACCGACGTCCCGCTGCTGCATCCGGCCTTCGTGGCGCGGGTGACGGGCGCGATGGGGGACGACGACGAGATCGTGCTGCCGCAGGTCGGCGGCCATTGCCAGCCGCTCGCCGCCGCCTATCGCACGAGCGTGCTCGGCCTCGTCGACGAGCTGGTCGCCGCCGGCCGGCTGCGGCCGGGGTTCGTCTTTCAGCGCTGCCGGGTGCGGGCGCTCGACGAGCGCGCGCTGCTCGCCGACCCCGCGCTCGCCCGGCTTGACCCCGAGCTGAGCTCGGTCGTCAATCTCAACGAGCGCGCCGACTACGAGCGCGCGCGGGCACTGGCCGCGCCCGAGGTGGCGATCGAGCTCCTCGGGGCGCCGGCGGCCCCGACTGGCGCGCGTCCGGCGACGGACGCGGCGCCGCGCCTGATCACGGCGACGCGCTCGATGACGGCGCGGGCCGCCACGCTCGGGGCCGCCGCCGCGGCGGTCGGAGTGGCGTTCACGGGCCAGGTCGCCGCGGCGCTGAACGGCGCCCCGGTCGACCGTGACCCGCAGCTGCCCCTCGTCGCCGGCGACACGGTCGCGTTCCGGGCCGCCGCCCCGCGCGACTGATCCCCTCGACGCTCAGGCCCGGACCAGCGGCTTGATCGCCCGGTAGACGAACTCGTCGGCCGGCTCCGGCTCGCGCGCCGCCAGGACGCGCTCGTGATGGGGCGAGAGCCGGCACACCGGGTCGGTGGCCCCGGCGTCGCCGGTGATCCGCAGGGCCTGGCAGCGACAGCCGCCGAAGTCGACGTCCTGGCGCCCGAGCGGGCACGAGCGGCACGGCTCCTGCATCCATTCGGTTCCACGGAAGCGCGTGAACGCGTCGGACTCGTTCCAGATCCACTCCAGCGCATGGTCACGGACGTTGGCGACGGCCAGGCCGGGGATCGTCGACGCTGCCTGACAGGGCAGCGCGTCGCCGTCGGGGGCGATCACGATGGTCGTCGACCCCCAGCCGCCCATGCACGGCTTGGGGAGATCCTCGAAGTAGTCGGGGAGCACCCACAGGATCTCGAGCCGGGGCCCGACGCGCTCGCGGAACCGGTTGACGGCCTCCTCGCCGCGCCGCAGCTGATCCGGGGTCGGCATCAGGGCCTCCCGGTTGACCGCCGCCCATCCGTAGTACTGGGTGTTGGCGAGCTCGAGCCGCTGCGCTCCGAGGTCGAGGGCGAGCTCGAGGATCTCCGGCACCCGGTCGAGGTTGTGACGATGCAGGACACAGTTGATCGTCAGCGCAAAGCCGAGCTCGGTGGCCAGGCGGGCCGCGGCGATCTTTGCGGAGAACGATCGGTTGCCGGCGATCCGGTCGTTGTCGGCGGCGTCCGGGCTCTGGATCGAGATCTGGACGTGATCGAGGCCGGCGTCCTTCAGGGCCCGAGCCCGCTCGGGGTCAAACAGCGTCCCCGCCGTGATCAGCGACGAGTACAGGCCGGCATCACGCGCGCTCGCGCACAGCTCGGTCAGGTCTCGACGGAGCATCGGCTCCCCGCCGGTGAGCGCGAGCTGCAGGACGCCGAGCGCGGCGGCCTGCCGCAAGACACGCTGCCAGTCCTCGGTCTCCAGCTCCCGGCGGTAGCTGTCGCGTCCGATGTCGAGCGGATTGGAGCAGTACGGGCAGTGCAGCGGGCACTGATACGACAGCTCGGCGACGAGCGACAGCGGTTCAGGCCCCATCGACGACGAGCCCCCTCTCGGCCATCGCATCGACGAGCTCGCGGACGTCGGCGGCGAGCTCCGCGCCGGCATAGCGGTCCGACAGGGCGCCGATGATCTCCTCCAGCGAGCGCGCACCGTCGCACAGCTCCAGCACCTCGGCCGCCGTCGGGTTCAGGCGCACGACGCCTTCGGGGACGAGCAGCACGTGCTGCTCGCGGACGTCGTCGTAGCGCACCCGGGCGCCGGTGGCGAGGCGCGGGCGGTTCATCACGCCGGCCCGGAGGGCTGCGTGTCGCCCTGCTGGATCGCGTCGAGCTGGGCCCACAGCAGCTCGGTCTTGAAGCGCAGCGCGGCGACCGCCGCCTCCTGGTGCTCCAGCGTCCGGCATCGCTGCACGGTGAGATCGAGCGCGTAACGGGCGTCGCGCGGCGCGAGCACGAGGCGCGTGCGGAAGTACTCGAGCCCCGCGGGGTCGATCCACGGGTAGTGGCGCTCCAGCGCCTCCAATCTGACGCGGATGGCGGCCGGCCCGAACAGCTCGGTCAGCGACGAGGCGATCGCCTCGATCCACGGCCTGGTGCGGGCGAAGCTCACGTAGGCATCGACGGCGTAGCGCACGCCCGGCAGCACGCGGCGCTCGGACGCGAGCTCCTCGCGCGAGACGCCCAGCGCCTCGCCGAGGCGCAGCCAGGACTCGATGCCGCCGGTCGCCTCGTCGGTTCCGTCGTGGTCGACGATGCGCTGGATCCACACGCGGCGCACCGCGATCTCCGGGCAGTTGGCGAGGATCGCGGCGTCCTTGAGCGGGATGCTCTTCTGATAGTAGAAGCGGTTGGCGACCCACCGCCGCAGCTCGTCGCGGCCCAACTCCCCGCTGTCCATGCGTTGATGGAAGGGATGGAGGTTGTGGTATCTCGTCCCCTGCGCTCGCAGGCGGGCCGTGAACTCCTCCGCTGACCAGGCCGGCGCGGCGCCGGTCATCTCGGTGGTCAGGCTCGTACTCACAGCGCGAACTCGAGTCCGTCGTCGCCCACCTCGATCCCGGCGGCGAGGACGGCCGCGCGCTCCGGGGAGTCCTCGAGCAGGATCGGGTTGGTGTTGTTGATGTGCACGAGCGCCCGGCGCGGACCGTACAGCGGCGCCAGCACGGCGAGCGTCCCGTCCGGGCCCGACAGCGGAACGTGGCCCATGTCACGGGCGGTGCGCCGGGATATGCCCAGCCGCGGCAGTTCGTCGTCACGCCAGAAGGTCCCGTCGACGAGTACGAGATCGCTGGCGCGCAGCCGCGCGAGCACGGTGTCGTCCCAGCCGGCGAGCCCCGGCGCATACACGACGGTGCCGGTGCTGACGCGGTCACGCACGATGAAGCCGCTCGCCGCGGGCTCACCGCCAGAGGCGTTGCAGTAACGCGGCGGGTCTCCACCCGCCGGGAACGGCTCGACGGTCAGGCTCGACGCCGGCAGCGCCGTCGTCTCACCCGGCGCGAGCGTGCTCCATCGCACGCCGCAGTACGAGTCGAGCATCCGCAGCACCGGGAAACCGTCGCTCAGCGCGCGCCGAACGCCCGCGTCCCCGTAGATCCGCAGCGGTGTTGCCGACTCGCGCAGCAATAGGAGCCCCGCGGTGTGGTCGATCTCGGCGTCGGTCAGCAGGACGCCGGCAACCGGCGGTGCACGCACGACGTCACGCTCATCGGGAGCGAGCGCTTCGAGTTGCTGGCGCGCATCCGGGGATGCGTTGATCAGATACCACGGTCCCTCCTCACCGCGGATCGCCAGCGAGGATTGCGTGCGCGGGCGGGCGCGCGTACCGTCCCGCGCCGCCTCGCACGTGTCGCAGTGGCAGTTCCACTGCGGGAACCCGCCGCCGGCGGCGGAGCCGAGTATCCGGACGCGCACGGCGAATCAGGAGAAGCGGGCGCGGCCCGCGGCACGCACCGGAGGCCACGTCAGCTTCACACGATCACCCGCGTCAGCGGTGATACAGATACGACGTCACCTCGGAGCAGGTGTCGACGATCTCGAACTGCGGCTTGATCCAGGCCATTTGACGCCTCCCTCGTTTGCGTTTCGGCCCCGGCGAGAAGTTACGTTAGCGAACCGCCGTGTCCGCGCCAACCGCCACTGTCACTCCATGAACATCACGGTGACCCCGGCCGACCCGGGTGCCATCGGAGCCGACCTGGTCGCCGCCGCCGGCGAGCGGGCCCGGCAGCTCGGGGCGCCGGAGCGCGCGCTGGCCGACGCCGACCCGGTGGCGATCGTCTACGGGGACGGCCCGCCGCTCGCCGTCGTCGCGGCCGATCCCGATGTCGACGCCGTCGACCGATTGCGCACCGGCGCGGCGCGGGCGGTGCGCGCGTGCCGGGGCGGCGGCACGGTGGCCTGGGCGCTCGATCCGTCGGCGGCGATCGATCTCGGCGACCAGGTGCGTGCGCTGGCCGAGGGCGCGGTCCTCGGCGGATATGACCGCCGCCGCTGGTCCGGCGCGCAGCGGCCGCCGGCGGTGACGCGCTTCGTCATCTGCGGCGCCGAGCTCGACGCAGCGCCGGTGGCGCACCGGGCCGCGCTCGTCGCCGGCTGGACGAACGTCGCCCGCGAGCTCGTCGACGCTCCGCCCAACGTGATGTCGCCCGAGGGGCTCGCCGAGCGCGCGCTGGCCGTCCCCCGGCTGCGGTCGGCGGCGATCGACGCCGCCGAGGCCGGCCTCGGCGCGTTGGAGGCCGTCGGGGGCGGGAGCGCGCATCGTCCTCGCCTGCTCGTCCTGCGACACGAGCCTCCCGATGCCCCGGCGGCGCCGCACGTGGCGTTCGTGGGCAAGGGCGTGACCTTCGACACCGGCGGCTACTTCCTCAAGCCGCAGGCCGACATCCTGCGCCAGAAGGCCGACATGGCGGGCGGCGCGGCGGTGGTGGCGGCGCTCGGAGCGATCGCCGAGCTCGAGCTTCCGCTCACGGTGACGGGCGTGGTCCCGGCCTGCGAGAGCATGCTGAGCGCGACCGCGATGCGCCCGACCGATGTCATCACGACGGCGGCCGGCCTGACCGTCGAGGTCACGAATCCCGACGCCGAGGGCCGCCTGATCCTCGCTGACGCGCTCTGGTACGCGCGCCGGCAGGGTGCGACGCACCTCGTCGACCTCGCCACCCTGACCGGCGCCCTGCGCGCGGGTATGGGCGATCTGTACGCCGGGGTTTTCGGCCCCGACGCCGCCTGGCGCGACGCCGTGGTGACGGCCGGGAACGCCAGCGGGGACCTGGCCTGGCCGTGGCCACTGCACCCCCGCTATCGCTCGCTGCTGAGATCCGGCGTCGCCGACCTGCGCAACAACGCGGGGACGAGCTTCGGCTATCCGATCGTCGCGGCGACGTTCCTGGCCGCGTTCGCCGGCGATGGTCCGTGGGCGCACGTTGACATGCTCGGCCCGGCGCTGCTCGACGACGATCGCGGCGACGCGTTCGGCCCGGGCGCGACCGGCTACGGGGTGCGCCTGCTCGTCGAGCTCGCCGCCCGCCTGAGTGCGGGACGGTCGTCGTGAGCGACGACGGCGGTCCCCCCGGCGGTCGCCGCGCCGGCCCTCGCGCGCCGGGCCTGGAGGCGGCGAGCGCGTCCGGGCGGATCGTCGATCTCAGGCGGCTCGACGACGCCGCCGCACAGCGAGCGGTGCGGGATCTGCTGGTCGCGCTCGGCGCTGATCCGGGCTCTCCGGAGCTCGCGGAGACCCCGCGCCGAGTCGCGGCCTCGCTTGCCGAGCTCGTCACCCCGGACGATTTCCAGCCGACCTCGTTCCCCAACGACGGCGACTACGACGAGCTGGTCGTCGTCCGCGACATACCCTTTCACACCCTGTGCATGCACCATCTGCTGCCCTTCCATGGCCACGCCCATGTCGCCTATCTGCCGGGCGAGCGGATCGTCGGGATCTCCAAGCTGGCGCGGGTCGTCGAGACGTTCGCCCGTGATCTGCAGCTCCAGGAGCGGATGACCGTACAGATCGCCGAGTGGCTGGAGGAGACCCTCCGGCCCCGCGGTGCCGGCGTCGTCCTGAGCGCCGAGCACATGTGCATGACGATCCGCGGCGTGCGTGCACCGGGAGCGCGCACCGTGACCTCGGCGCTGCGCGGCGCGCTGCGCGACGACCCCCGCACCCGCCAGGAGCTGCTCAGCCTTGTCGGATGACGCCGCCGCGCAGATGCCGCTGATCGAGACCGTGGTGACGACGCTCGGCGCCGGCGACGTCGTCAACTGTGCGGCGATGGGGGTGCGCTGGGGCGGGGAGGAGGTCGTGTTCTGGCCGTTTGACGACACCCGCACGCTGCGCAACCTGCGCGTCCACGGCGAGGCGGTCGTGCACCTGACCGATGACGTCCTCCTGTTCGTCGAGTCGGCGCTGGGCCGTCCCCGTCCCGCGACGCGCGCCGCCGGCACGGTCGCCGGCGCGGTGATCGAGGCGGCGAGCGCCTGGCGTGAGGTCGTGGTGACCGAGATCACGCCGAGCGGGGACGGCCTGCCGCGGTCCCGGGTGCGGGCGCGGGTCGTGGCCGGCGGGATCGGCACCCAGCCGCCGGCCGGCCTGTGCCGGGCTCGGCACGCCGCTGTCGAGGCCTCGATCCTCGCGTCACGGGTGCGCTGGCTCGAGGGCGAATACGTCTCCGCGGAGCTCGCCCGCCTCCAGGAGCTCGTCGACAGGACCGGCGGACCGCGCGAGCGCGCGGCGATGGCCTATGTGCGACGGCACGTTGCGGAGCGGACGTGACCGAGATCGTCGTCACCGCGCCGGCGCGGCTGCACTTCGGGATGCTCGATCCGGCCGGCCGGGGAGCACGCCGTTTCGGCGGTTTCGGCGCCGGGGTCGCGTCGCCGCGCGTCGTCGTCGGCGTCCGCCCTCGCCGCGGAGACGCGGTCGTCGCCTCCGGGCCCCAGGCCGACCGCGCTTCGACGGTCGCGCGCCGAGCCCGCGCCGCGTTCGGTCTGCGCGGTGGCGTCGAGGTCACCGTCCATGAGGCGATCCCGCCGCACGTCGGGCTCGGGTCGGGTACCAAGCTCGGCCTGGCCGTGGCCCGCGGGCTGGCCGAGCTGGCCGGCGTGACGCCCGGGCCCGAGCGGCTCGCCGAGGCGGCCGGCCGGGGCGCGCGCTCGAGCGTCGGCTGCTGGACGTTCGCCGGCCCCGGGCTCGTGGTCGAGGCCGGCGTCCGCGACGACGGATGGCTCAGCCCGCTGGTGGCGCGGTATGCGATCCCGGACCGCTGGCGGTGCGTGCTGGCCGTGCCGGTGGACGCCGAGGGCCTCTCCGGCGACGCCGAGGAGCGCTTCTTCGACGAGCTGCGCCGGCGGACCGCCGCCGAGTCGGCGGTGTCGCGATTGCTGCTGACCGCTCTGCTTCCCGGGCTCCTGTCGGGGGACATCGAGGAGTTCGGCGCCACGCTGGCCGAGATCCAGCTCGAGGTGGGCTCGCGGTTCGCCGGCCGGCAGGGCGGGGTGTTCCATCCCGCCGCCGCGCCGGTCGTCGACGCGCTGCTGACGCTCGGGGTGAGAGGAGTCGGCCAGAGCTCGTGGGGTCCGTCGGTGTACGGGATCGTCGGCGACCCCGCCGGCGCCGACGAGGTGGCCGGCCGGCTGCGGGCCCGGCTGGGCGCCGCGACCGCGGTCAGCGTCGTCGACTTCGATCGCCGCGGCGCGTCGATCGCCCGTGACCGCCGTGGGGAGGTGGCGGCGTGAAGCTGCTCGTCAGCGTCGTGTCCGCCGAGGAGGCGCGCCGCGCGCTCGCCGGCGGCGCCGATGTGATCGACGTCAAGGACCCCCGTGAGGGCGCCCTCGGCGCGCCGGCGCCCCGTGTCCTCGACGATGTCATCCGGGCCGTCGCCGGCGCGGTGCCGGTCAGCGTGGCCCTCGGCGATCTGCCCAACCTTCCGCACACCGCGGCGCTCGCCGCGCGGGGCGCCGCGCTCAGCGGCGCCGCCTTCGTCAAGGTGGGGCTGCGCGGCGTGCGGGATCCGGGGGAGGCGGCCGCGCTCATGGCGGCGGTCGCCGAGGCCGTCGGCGCCGAGACCGCGGTGATCGCCGCGGCCTACGCGGACGCCGGCGCGCTGGACCCGCCCGCGCTGGATCCGGCGGGCCTGCCGGAGGTCGTGGCCCGCAGCGGGATCTCCGGCGCGCTCGTCGACACCTTCACCAAGGACGGGCGCGGCCTCTACCGCTGGCTGTCGGCGCGCGCGCTGACCGAGTTGGTCGCCCGCACCCGCGCCGCCGGCGGCACCTTCGGCGTCGCCGGGCAGCTGACCGCGGGCGAGCTGTGCCGGGTCGCCGCCGACATCGTCGGGGTGCGGTCGGCGGCCTGCGCCGGAGGCGATCGCGGCGCCGAGCTCGACGCCGGACTGGTCGCCGCGCTCGTCGCCGAGCTGCGCGCCGCTCCCGCGGCCGCCCAGCGCGCGCTCAGCCCGGACTGATCCGCGTGCCCGCCCCGCCGCCGGGCGCCGGACCGCGAACGACGACGGTCACCCCGGTTCGCCGCACAGCCTCGGGGAGATAGGCGTCCACCGCCCGGCCGTCGCCGGCGGCGTGAAGCGCCGTCAGCGCGGACGCGGTCAGCGCGGCGAGGGGCGCCTCGTCGGACGGCCACACGGGCAGAACGCCGGCGACCGGCTTGAGCAGGACCGCCTCGTCGGCGCCGATCGCTGCGGCGGCGAGGACCGCGAGCGAGTCGCTCGTCACCGCCCATGACTCCGGTATCTCCGGCCGCCCGGCGAAGGCCGCCGCGGCCTCCAGGATGGCCAGCGAACGGATCGGCGCCAGGCGCGCCAGCGTCTCGGCGCCGGGCAGCAGCGCGCCCAGCAGGACCCCGAGCTGATCCATCGCCCGCAGGGCGAGGACGTGGGCGACGTGGTCGCTGAGGCCGCAGCGGGCGTCGAGCGCGCGCACCGCATCGGCGAACGGCCCGCCGCCCGGGACGACGAGCACCGGCCGTCGCTCGGCCAGCGCCATGACCTCGGCCGCGCCGAGGCGCAGACCGTCCAGTCCCTGCGTCCGGAGCAGGCCGCCGCCGATCTTGACGACGAGCGGCCGGGGCTCACCCACGGTCGAGCACCGAGAGGGCGACCGCGGCCGCGACCTCGCCGCCGCGCCCGTCGAGCAGGATGCCCGGTCGGGATCCGGCGTGGACGGGCAGCCCGCAGCGCGCCGCCGCCGCGACGCCCAGGAACGCCCCGACGCCGACCGGCAGCACCCCGGTGCCCGCGGGAACCGTCGCGGCGACGCGAGCCAGCGCGGCGGCGATGGCCGTGATCTGCGCGTCCTCGACGGCCGCCGCGATCGCCTCCAGATCGCCGGCCCCGAGCTGCTCGGGGTCGGCGCAGACGACCCGGGCCAGTCGCGAGCGCACCTCGGAGGCCGACGTACCGCGATCGTCGGGGAACGAGCACGTGCACTGCTCCGCGCTCAGGCGCCCGCGCAGGAGGTGCGCGTCGGCGCTGATCGCGAACAGCTCCGAGGCCACCGGGCACGGCACGCCCCCGATCGGGACATGCGTGACGATCGCGGCGACGTTCGTGCGCAGCGCTCCGGTGTAGACGAGCTCGCCGTGCAGCAGGCGCTCGACGTCGGTCGCGCCCCGCGCGGCGACCGCGCCGTCGGCGATCGGGATGATGTCGGTGGTCGTCCCGCCGCAGTCGAGCAGGATGGCGTCGGGGAGCGCGCGCGCCACCACGATCGCGGTCGCCATCCAGTTGGCGGCGGCGCACCGCAGCGGAACCTGACGCGCCGTCGCCAGGTCGACGAGCTCCCCGGCCGTCGTCAGGACGCTGAGCCGGCGACCGGCCAGGGCCCGTTCGGCGGCCGCCAGCACGGCGAGCACCCCGTGTCGCTTGCTGGGGTACACGTCGACCAGCTCGGCGGTCGTCGTCAGCGCCACGGGCGCGCCCGCCAGCGCGAGCCGGCCGACGACCGAGGCGATCGCCGCCTCCAGGCGCTCGGGCGCGGTCCACACCTCGAAGGGCTCGGACACGACCCGCACGGCGCCGCCGGCCTCGACGACCGCGGCCTTGGTGTTGGCGCCGCCGATGTCGAGCCCGATGACCGGGGTCATGGAGTGCCTGGCATGATCGCGGCGATGCAGATCGTGCCGGTGATCGACCTCAAGGGCGGGATTGTCGTCCACGCGCGTCGCGGCCGGCGGGCCGAGTATGCGCCGCTGCGCAGCCCGCTCGCGCCCGGCAGCGACCCCGTGGCCGTCACCGAGGCGCTGTGCGCGCGGTGCGCGACGCGCACCGTGTATGTCGCCGACCTCGACGCGCTCGGCGGCGCGCCGGTCGACGTCGTGACCCTGAGCGCCGTCGCCGCGGTGGCCGATCCGTGGGTCGATGCCGCCGCGACGACATCCGAGCGTGCGGCGTCGCTCGCCGGCGCCGGCGTCGCGCGCAACGTGCTCGGCACCGAGTCGCTCACGGCCGGCCCGCACGACGGTCTCGGGTCCGGGCTGGTGCTGAGCGTCGACCTGCGGGACGGCCGGCTCATCTCACCGCGCCCGGAGCTGTCGGGCCGCGGGCCGGCGGCCGTCGCCGCGCTGGCCTGGGAACTGGACGTGCGGGAGCTGCTGGTGATCGATCTGGCTCGGGTCGGGAGCGGTTCGGGGCCGGCCGTGGAGGCGGTCGCCGAGCTGGCCGCGGCGCTGCCCGGGCTCGATATCTACGCCGGCGGCGGGGTGCGCGACGACGCCGATCTCCGCGCGCTGGCATCAGCCGGGGCGTGCGGCGCGCTCGTCGCCACCGCCCTGCACGAGGGCCGGATCACGCTGTGAGAGCTGCTCGCAGGCGGTCACGACCCGCAGCGTGAGGTCGGTGTCGCAGACCGATTGCAGCGCCTGCCAGCCCGGGATGCCGTTGACCTCCAGCACGACCACCGCGCCGTCGGGGGTGGCCAGCAGGTCGACCCCGGCGACCTCGGCCTCCACCGCGGCGGCCGCCGCGAGCGCCAGGCGGCGCTCGTCGTCGCCGAGCACGACGGCGCGCGGGCGGGCGCCACGGGCGATGTTGGCCCGCCAGGCGCCGGTGACGCGCTCCATCGCCCCGGCGATCTCGCCGGCGACCACGAGCACGCGCAGGTCCCGGCGGCCGGGCGGGGCGATCGTCTGCTGCACGTAGTACACCGGCCGCTCGAGCTCGAGCGCGCGGAACACCCGCTGCGCGACGTCGCGGTCCTGCACCCGCGCGATGCCGGTGCCCATCGCGCCGAACAGCGGCTTGACGACGACGTCGCCGCCGAGGCGGTCAAAGGCCCGCAGCGCGTCCTCGGAGCGTTCGCAGACGATCGTGGCGGGCGTCGGCAGGCCCGCCCGCGCCAGCGTCGCCGTCGCCCAGGACTTGTCGATCGTGCGCTCGATCGCCCGCGGGGCGTTGACGCAGCGCACGCCGTGGGCGGCGAGGACGTGGAGGGCGTCGATTCGGAAGATGACCTGCTCCAGCGAACCGCGGGGGAGGCCGCGCACGAGCAGTAGGTCCAGCGCGTCGAGGACGGCGTCCTCGGGGCCGAGCACGTGCTGGTCACCGTGGACGTCGACCTCGGAGCGCAGCCGGGTCGCCGGGATCGCCTGCACCGCGTGGCCGCGGGCCGTGAGCACCTCGATCAGCCGTCGTGAGTGCCACGAGCCCGACGCCCCGAGCACGCCGACGCGCATCGCCGACCTCACCCGGTGAACGAGCGCTCGAGCACCTCGGGGTCCAGGCCGCCGCCGTGGTGCGCCCGGCCCGACTCGCTGCTGGTCACGGTGACCGCGGCCGGACTGAACAGCATCGGATCGATCTCGTAGAAGTTCCAGTCGGCGGCGGCCAGCAGATCCGCGAACGGGGTGCCGAAGGCGTCGGAGGCCGACGAGGGCAGCCGCGCCGCCAGGTCGGCGACCTCGTCGTCGCCGGCCTCGATCCACAGATGCACGGTCCCGCCGTACAGGACGGCATCGTTGGTGCGTCCGATCGCCGCCGGGTCGTCGGCGGCGACGGGGGCGATCGGGCAGCATCCCCAGCCGCTGCGCACCCGCGCCGGGTCGACGCCGAGCGCGTGGAGCTTGTGCATCGCCGTCTCCACCACCCGGGCCGAGATCTGCACCGAGCCGCAGACCGAGGCGGTGGGGGCGATCAGGAAGGTCAGCGCGCTCGCCGCCAGCCCGCAGCGCTGCGCCACCCGCTCGACGACGGCGGGCGGCGGCGCCTGGCCCGTCTCCAGGCAGAGCACGGCACGGTCGGCCCGCTCGCGCCACTCCAGCTCCTCGAACAGGTCCTCGGCCCGTGCGAGCGCGCGGCCGGGACCGCTCGCCATCGCGAAGAAGTCGTCGTGCTCGAGCTTCCAGCCCGCGTACTGCGCGGCCAGGCAGGCGGCCGCGGGCGCCTCGACGGCGACCGCCACGCCGGGCCAGGTCCGCTCGCCGACCATCACCGGGACGGGATCGATCCGGCCCAGACCGCCCATACAGGCCGCGGCGAACCCGAGGCCGGCCTCCAGGCCGCCACGGCTGCGAGCGCCGCAGTCGACCAGCCGCGCGCCCGAGGGCAGCGTCGTCGCCGCGATCCCGACGGCGTCGGCATCGGCGACGAGCGCCTCGACCCGCGCGACCGCGCGTTCGTTCATGGACAGGCTCACTGCGATCGCCTCCGTTCGTCGTCGAAGATCAGGATCTCACCCCGGCCGAGCTCGGTCCGGTCGCCTGACCATCGCGCCCAGCGGCCGTCGAGCAGCGCGTCGCCGACCGCCAGACCGAGCCGGCGCGCCCGGCGCAGCTGCAGGCGCAGCGCGGGCGGGCGAAAGCGGGTGGCGAACGCGTAGCCGGGGAGCGGTTGCGCCGCCGCGCCTGACACCAGGCTGCCGCGCCGGTTGCCCAGCCCGGCCTCCGCGCCGATGCCGCGCAGCGCGATGACCGTGCCCGCCAGCATCCGCAGCCCGGCTCCCGGGCCGGTGACGCCGCCGACGATCAGCAGCCCGCGTCGCATCGCGGCGCCGGCCTCCTCGCCGGCGTCGCCGGTGACGACGATCTCGCCGCCGGTCATCCCGGCGCGCGCGCCCGGATAGCCCGCGCCGGCGCGCGCGCCGGCGTCGCCGTGGATCCGCAGCAGGCCGCCGGCCAGCTCGGCGCCCGCCCACGCCCCGGCGTCGCCGTGCACGTCGATCACGCCGCCGGCCATGCCGGCTCCCGGGTGGTCGCCGCATGGTCCGTCGATGACCAGCCGGCCGCTTGACATGCCGGCGCCGAGGCCGTCGAGGCGGCGCAGATCGCCGGACAGGGTGACCGTCTCGCCACCGGCTCCCGACACCGAGAACAGGTCGCCGACCAGCACGGTGTCACGCCCGCAGCGCAGGCTCAGTCTCGCGACCTGCCCCGCGGTCAGTCCGCCCAGCGTCTCGGGCCTGAGCAGATCCGCTCTGACCCGGGCCGGGGGTGGCGTGCGCAGCGCGAGCGTGAGCGTCACGGCGGATCACGCAGCTCGCTCAGCGGGAAATGGAACTCCCCGAGGTCGCCGCCGAAGTTGGCGGCGGTGACGTGGGTCGCGCCGCCGCCGGCGGCGGCGTGCAGGCCGCGGCGCATCGCCTCCCGCACAGCGTCCGGCGAGACGGCGTCGATGACGATCTCATAGAACGCGGCGACCTCCTCCGGCACGAGCGTGTCGTCGATCTGCGCCCGGAGGGTCGGCGCGAGGCGATGATTGGTCGACGCCGGCATCGATCCGGAGGTCCGTGCGCCGACCTTGCTGCCGCTGCGCACGACCCCGCCCGGGAACGGCAGCGCCACCCCGGGGCCCCGCATCGCCGCGACGGCCGCCTCCGCGGCGGCGAGCGCGGCGCCCTCGCCGGCGGCGCCGATCACGAGGTTGCCGCCGCCCACGCCATGCCCGACTCCGACCGACTCGGCCACCAGGAACTCGCCCTCCATAACCGGAATGCGCCAGAAGCGATCGCCGGCGACCACCTTGCTGGCCTGGAATCCGTCGCCGAAGTAGCGCAGGCTCGACCCCAGCGCCACGGTCTTCTCGGCGCCGGGCAGGCCGTCGAAGCAGGCCGTCGTCGGGCAGGTCATGACGCTCTGTCCGGCGCGCTCCAGCACGCGCTTGCCGACGCCCTCGCGGTCCATCGCGAACAGCAGGACGGCGATCCCCGGGCGACCGTCGGGCGTCTCGCCGTCATCCAGCGTTCGCTCGATCGCGGCCTCGCACTTGCAGCCGATGACCGACGTGGCAAAACCGGTGGCCGAGCGAGCCGCCTCCAGCGCCCAGCCCGGGGTGGCGGCGGTGATCAGCAACCGCGCATAGCGCATCGGGAACGCCTCGGCGAAGGTGTCGGCGACGATGGCGGCGCCGAGCGCATATCCGCTCATGGCGAGGCCTCGACGATCTGCGCGGGCTCGCGCAGCGCGGGGTCGCGGACGGGATAGTGCTCGAACGCGACCGTGTAGCGATCGCCGAACAGCGGCGCGAGCCGGCGCTCCACCTCGGGGTCGAACGGCGACCGCGAGCTGAGCAGCAGCCCGTCCTCGACGTGGCGCAGGTCGCCGTCCTCGACGGTCAGCTCCCCGCCCTTGATGACGTAGCGCGGGGTGGCGAACATCTCCTCGCGGTCGGCCCGGTCGTGGTAGATCGTGACATCGGCGTCGGCTCCGACCCCGAGGTGGCCCTTGTCGCGCAGGCCGAGCCGGAGCGCGGGCGCGGCCCGGGTGATGATCGCGATCTCGTTGAGCGTGTACTCGCGATCGAGCCCGTCGGTCAGGGCGGTCCGGCGGATCGCGCGCTGATTGGCGCGCCCCATCTGGTCCTCCCGGAATGCCCGATCCATCAGCAGGCGGATGAGCTTCGGATAGCTGAGGAACGAGCCGCCGTTGGGATGGTCGGTGGAGAGCATCACCTGCCATGGATCGCGACCGAGCAGGAACAGTTCGAGGCCGATGCCCCATTGCAGCGCGTGCACATAGCTGCCGGCCCGGTAGGTGTAGGGGACGATGCCGCAACCCGTCTCCACCTCGGTGTCGTGGTTGAGCCACTTGCCGCCGTCGAGGTCGCGCAGGACCGCCGAGAACGGGGCGTCGGCGGTCATCGTCATCGCCGGCCCGAACATGACCTGCCCGACGTCGGCGGTGATCTCGGGATGCTCGGCGAGATGGGCGAGCAGGTCGGGCGCGCGGGAGCGCGGCTGCCCGCCCGGCTCGCCACCGTAGCTGTGGAACTGGAGGTGGGCGAAATGCGCCTGGCGTCCGGAGACCGTTCGCATCGTCTGAAGCGTCATGTCGGCGTTGCCCGGCACGCCGAGGTTGTTGGCGTGGATGTGGACGGGGTGCGGCAGCCCGAGCTCGTCGACGGCCCCGCCGATCGCCTCCAGCACCTGGCGCGGAGTCACCCCGAAGCCCGCCACCTCCTGGTCGAGCGAGTCGATCCGGCCGTTGTCCTGCTTGTAGCGCTCCACGCCCCCGGGGTTGACGAGCTTGACGCCGTAGCCGCCGGTCGCCTCCAGCCACCACGCCACGGCGTCACGCAGCGCCGGCGACACGGCGCCGCCGGACGCGCGGATGAGCTCGAACAGCACCTGGTTGTTGCCCATCAGGATGAGGAAGGCCTTGTCGATCATCGGGGTGTCCCGCAGCTCGGCGAGCACGTGGCGCGCGGCCAGCGGCGGGGCGGCCGCCTCGACGACCGTCGTGTAGCCGAGCAGCGCGTAGCGATAGCCGGTGGCGAAGGTCGAGGGGACGATGCCGCCCGTCCCCGAGCGCAGGATCTCGGTGCGCGTCAGCGTGTCGTGGCGCCGGTCATCGGGCGAGAGCTTGCGGGCGGCATTGACCTTCGGACCGGCGATGTGGGCGTGGATGTCGACGCCGCCGGGCATCACGACCATGCCGCGGGCATCGATCCGGCGCGCCTCGGGGCCGACATCGGCGACGACGCGGCCGCCCTCCAGGCAGAGGTCGCGGATCTCGCCGTCGACGCCGTTGGCGGGATCGTGGATCGCGCCACCGCTGATCCGGAACGCCGTCATCGTCGCACCTCGAGCGCCAGGCGTCGCAGCAGCGTGGCGGCGCTCGGCGCATCGCCGGGGATCGGCGCCTGCAGCGTCAACGGCACCCCGTCGAGCCGATGCGCGGTCCCGGGGGCAGCGATCCCGGCGGCGGCGGTCCGGATCGCCACCGTCGCCTCGGGCGCCGGCAGGCTGTGCAGCGCGATGGCCGCCCTCCCGGGATGCGTCGCCGGCGCGTCCTGCACGCTCAGCGTGACGTCGATCCCGTCGTGGGACCCGGCGGCGCGGGCCGTGGTATCCAGTTCGGGAGATCCACCGGCGAGATCGACGGTCCCCGAGTACCCCGTCTGCCAGGTCAGGGCATCGTCGGCGCCGAGCGTGCCGGCGGCCGCCGGCAGCGCCAGCGTGACGACGTGGAGGTGATGGCTGAGCGCCCGCACGAGCTCATACAGGGCGAGCACACGGCGCTGCCCGCCCGTGCCCGCGCTCAGCGCGCCCCCGTAGATGATCGCGGCGTGATCGACGGCCCGCAGCCGGGCGAGCAATCCGTCGAGCGCGTCCTCGCGGTCGCCCGTTGCCGTCGTCGCCTCCCGGCTGCGCGCGTGCAGGCCGGTCAGCGCGTCGAGGTCGCCGGCCCGCGGCCAGGACAGGCGGTGGTCGGCCCGGCGCGCGGTGTCGGTCTCGGTGTCGTCGACGACGACGAGGGTTCGCTGCGCGCGCTCCCGCGCAGGAGCGTCGTCGCCGAAGCCGAGGCGCTCCAGCAGGCGGGGATGGGTGCTCGACGGATCCTCGCGCCAGACGACGACGACTCGCGAGCGATCGCGGATCTCGCCGAGGGTGGCGGTGCAGGCGCCGCGCAGCGCGAGCGCGGGCGCTCCCGGCCAGGCGCCCGCCGGCGCCTCGGTGGTGATCAGCGCGCCGAGCCGGTCGGCGAGCGCGACCGCGGCGCGGGCGTCCTCCACGGTGGCCGCGGCGAAGCCATGGATGAGCGGGCGCCGGGCGGTGCGCAACACGTCCGCGGCGCGGCGCAGGGCGGTCTCGACGTCGGTCGGCGCGCCGTCGATCGTGGCGGCCGGCATCCCGGGTCGGCGGCCGGTCCGCTCCCGCAGCCAGCGGTCCCCGAGCGCGCATCGCGGCTCCAGGCGTGGGCCGCCCGCCTCGCCGTTCGCGCTGATCGTGACGTCGTCGCACAGGATCGCGCAGCCCGCACACGTGATGCGCGCGCTCTCAGTCACCGGCGAGCACCGCCTCGGGGAGCGCGGTGAGGAGACGGCCGCCGAGCTCGGCCAGCTCCCCGGGGCCGGCCGTCGCCGAGACGAGCGTGCAGACCGGCGCGCCGCGGGGAATCGCCTCGCTCTCATGCGGGACGTCGCGCACGAGACTCGCCGGCCACCAGCTCGGATCGGGGGCGCGCAGCGCGCGATCGGCGAACAGGACGAGCTTGCATCGGGCGACGGGCGTGGCCGGCGGCGCCCCCGGCGTCGGGAGCCCGACGCCCCGGACCCCGTCGACGTGCGCCGAGAACGCGCCGGGACCGAACAGCTCCAGGCCGGCCGTCGGGCGCGGGTTGACCTCGAGCACCCAGGCGTGCCGGCCGTCCCAGATCGCGTCGACGCTGAACGCGCCCCGCACGCCGCAGCGACGCGCGGTCTCGGTGGCGACCGCGCTCAGCCGGCCGTGCAGCTCCTCGTGCTCGGAGTCCGGGAGACGGGGAGGGGTGACGTTGCCCGTCCACTGGAATCCTCTCCGATGAAGCTGCTCGGTGAGGCCGAGCACGACGGCCCGCTGACCGTCGCCGATCGCCACCGCCGAGCACGACAGCCCACCGATCCAGCGCTGGAGGATCTCGCCGGGGTCCAGGCGTCCACCCGTCCATCGTCGCACGCCACGCCCGCCGCCCCCGCGCCGCGGCTTGCGCAGCCACGGGTCCGGCCCCGGTGGCTCAGGGGCGGCGAGCCCGGCTCGGGTCTCCGGCGCGCGCGCTCCGGCGGCGCGCGCGGCGGCGCTGACCACCCAGGGGTCCCGCGCGGTGAGCAGCGCCTCGGGCGCCGTGCCGAGCAGCTCACGGCCGTCGGCGAGCCGCGCGACCAGGTCGGGGCGGTTCTCGAACCCCCCGCCGTAGACGATCGCCTCCGCCGCGCAGCCGGCGGACAGTTCGGCGAGCGCGTCGTTGTCGGGTGCCGTCGCGCCCGCGGCGATGGCGCGCAGGTCGACATCGCCGAAGCGATCGAACGCGGTCACCGCGTAGCCGTCGGCGACCGCCAGCTCGGCCACCATGCGGGCGCTGACGGCGACCACGAGAATCGTCACGGGAGCCGGACTCCGAGCAGTTGCGCGGCGAGCAGCGTGGCCGCGACGAGATCGGCGGTCGTCCCCGGATTGAGCCGGTGGCCGGGCGCGCGCAGCGCGGCGTCGAAATCCGCCATGGAACGGGTGCCGTCGAGCACCTGACCAGCCTGGGCGGACACCTCGCGGGCGACCGCCGCACCCGCCTTGCGCGTGATCAACGTGTCCGGGTGGGCGGCGAGCAGGCCGAGGTACAGGGCGACAACGGCATCCAGCGTGGAGGCGCCATCGGCCAGCGCCCGGCGCAGCAGCGATTGTCCGAGCTCGAACACAATTGCATAGCCCGTGGCGTACTCCGAGGCGATGCTGTCCCGGGGCGCCGCGGCCGCCATCGCCGAACGCAGCGAGACGCGCGCCGGGTCCCGGACGTCATGCTCAGGCGCGTCGCCGAGCCCCCCCGGAGCGGCGCGGACGATCGCGTCGAAGGCCGCGTCGGCATCGGCGACGTCCAGGCCGGCGAGTGTCCTCTCGACCGCCCGTCGCAGTTCCTCATCCGGTTGCCGCGTGGCCTGCGCGCGGACGAGCGGCGCGAACAGCAGCACGATCCCCAGGTTCGTGTTCCCGGCGGCCACCGCCTGGGTGGCGCGCACCCCATCGGCGATCAGCCGGCCGACCCGTCGGGTCGCCGCCCGGCGCTGCGTGAATGCGTCACCGAGCGCCAGTGCCGATCGCACCATGTCTGGGTACGTCGTATCCGGGAAGTCGCTCGACGGCGTGACGTTACCCGGTTTCCCCGCTGACACCTCGAGTAAACATGCGATCTGAACCTGACGTGCAAGGCCGTCGCTTTGCACTCGGGAGTGAGGTAGGGTTGTGTGCACCGGAGTCACAATACGAACGGGAGGGATACATCATGGCCGTCACCCTGGCAACCGGAGAGGCCCTCACCGGCGATGGCAACGAGCTCGCGCACATCGATCTGCTGATCGGCGCCAAGAGCGGACCCGTCGGCGCGGCCTTCGCCAGTGCTTTCGTCAACGAGACGGAGGGTCACACCAATCTGCTGGCGGTGGTCACCCCCAACCTGGCCGCCAAGCCCGACACCGTCATCACCAACAAGGTGACGATCAAGGGCGAGAAGCAGGCCGTCCAGCTGTTCGGTCCGGCGCAGGCCGCCGTCGCCCGGGCGGTCGTCGACTCGGTCAGCGAGGGGGTGATCCCCAAGGATCAGGTCGACGACCTGTGCCTGATCGTCGGGGTCTTCATCCACTGGGAGGCCACCGATGACAAGAAGATCTACGACTACAACTATCAGGCCACCAAGGATTCGATCGCGCGGGCCCTCCAGGGTGAGCCGAGCGTCGACACGGTGCTCGCCGAGACGCCGGCGGCGCGCCATCCGTTCGCCGGCGGCGCCGAGGACTAGGGAACGCATCGCCGGACCGGCGCGTGGCGGTGCGCCGGCCCGCACCCGAGGAGCTACCGCGTGTCCGCGCAGACCGGAGAGCCCGCCCTCGCCGGTCTGCGCGCGGTCGTCACCGGGGCCAGCTCGGGGATCGGCCGGGCGATCGCGACCGCCTTCGCGGCCGCCGGAGCCCGCGTCGGCCTCGGCTTCTGGCACTCGGATGACGCCGCGCGTGAGCTGGCCCGCGAGCTCGGCCCCGGTCATCCGCTGCTGCGAGCCGATCTGCGCACGGCGCAGGGATGCGCGGCCATCGTGGCCGAGGCGGTCACGGCGCTCGGGGCGGTGGACGTGTGGGTCAACAACGCCGGCGCCGACGTGCTGACCGGCGCCGCCGGCGGATGGCCCAGCGACCGCAAGCTCGAGGCGCTCGTCGAGCTCGATCTCAAGGCGACGATCCGCTGCTCGCGCGGGATCGCGGCCGCGATGGCGCCCGGCCGCGGGGGCTCGATCGTGAACATGGGCTGGGACCACGCGGCCGCCATCGGCTTATCCGGCGAAGATGCCGAGATCCTGGCGGCCGTCAAGGCCGGGGTGCTCGGCTTCTCGAAGTCGTTCGCGCGCTCGGTGGCGCCCACCATCCGGGTCAACGTGCTCTGCCCGGGCTGGATCGAGACGGCGTTCGGCGCCGGCGTCGACCCCGCGTTTCACGCGGCGATCGCCCAGAGCACGCCGCTGCGCCGCTGGGGCCGGCCGGAGGACGTGGCCGGTGCCGCGGTGTGGCTGGCCTCGCCGGCGGCCGGCTTCATCACCGGCCAGGCGGTCAACGTCAACGGCGGCACGGTTGGCTGACACGCTGTTCATCACCGGCCGCCTCGCCGAGCGGGCGCTGCGCTCGGTTCTCGCCGAGCTCGGCGTCGATCATCAGATCGCCGTAATGAACATCAGCGTCGCCGCGCTGATGACGACCCGGTGGATCGCCCGGCGACTGACCGTGCCGGCGGACGTCGACGGGATCGTCATCCCCGGTCTGTGCGAGGGTGATGTCGAGACGCTGCAGGAGGCGACGGGGCTGCCGGTCCGCAAGGGGCCCGCCGACGTGCGCGCGCTGCCCGAGTGGTACGGGCGCGAGGCGATCACCGCGCAGCTCGGGCCCCGCGACGTCCGCGTGTTCGCCGAGATCAACGACGTCCAGTCGCTGTCGAGCGAGCAGGTGATCGACCGTGCGCTGCGCTATCGCGCAGCGGGTGCGGACGTCATCGACCTCGGCCTGTCGCTGCATCGCTCGTGGCTGACTGACGGCCCGGGCACGATCGCGGCGCTGCGCGAACGCGGGCTGTCGGTGAGCATCGACACGCTTGATCCCGAGCACATCCGCATGGCCGACGCCGCCGGCGTCGACTACGTCCTCAGCCTGACCCCGGCGACGATCGAGCTCGCCGCCGGCCTGCGCGCCACCCCTGTGCTGATCACCGAGGACCCCGAGGACCTGGACGGTCTCGGCCGGCTCGCGTCCCGCCTGGAGCAGCTCGGCCGCCCCTACCTGCTGGATTCGATCCTCGCTCCGGTCAACTCGGGATTCGCCGCCTCGCTGGCGCGCTACGTGGAGGTTCGCCGGCGCCATCCCGCCGCCGAGATGCTGATGGGGATCGGCAACCTCACCGAGCTGACCGAGGCCGACTCCACCGGCGTCACCGCCCTGCTGATCGGCTTCTGCCAGGAGGTCTCGATCGGCGCGGTGCTGACGACCGAGGTGATCGGCTGGGCGCGCGGAGCGGTGAGCGAGGCGGTGCTCGCCGCTCAGATCATGCACGTCGCCGAGCGACAGGCGCGCCCGCCCAAGCACATCGACTCCGGTCTGGTCACCAGCCGGGACGGGTCGATGCGCGCCCCCTCCGAGGCTGAGCTGCGCGCCATGCAACGACAGATCACCGACGCCAACTACCGGCTGTTCGCCGACGCCGACTGGCTGTACGCCTTCAACGGCGACCGCTTCGTGCGCGGGACCAACCTGTTTCACGTGTTCGACCAGCTCGGCGTCAGCGACCCCTCCCACGCCTTCTACCTCGGCAAGGAGCTGATGAAGGCGACGATCGCCCGCGGGCTGGGTAAGAGCTATCGGCAGGAGGGGCCCCTGGACTGGGGCCTGCTCAGCTTTCCCGAACCACGACGAGAGGATCCCCGGTGAAGAAGATCCTGATCCAGCTCGACACCGATCCCCATCCCAGCCCGTTCGACGCGATCGCCGCCTACGACGGCGGAGTCGACGTCGTGCTCGGCTTCGGGGGCGTCAGCGCCGGGGAGCTCGACGCGATCGTCCAGGGCGCGCTCTTCCCGCGCGGGCCTGACGGCCTGGCCTACACCGCCTTCTGGGTCGGCGGCTCGCGGGTGCGCGACGGCGAGGCGGTGTTCGCCGCCGCTCGGAAGCTGTTCTTCGAACCCTTCCAGCCGTCGATCATGCTCGACTCCGACGGGTCCAACACGACCGCGGCGGCGGCCGTCGCCCGGGTCCGCGAGGCGGTCGCGCTGTCGGGCAGACGGGCGGCGGTGATCGGCGTCGGCCCGGTCGGTCTGCGCACCGCGGAGCTGCTGGCGCGCGAGGACGCCGAGGTCACGATGCTGACGTTTCCGCCCGACGTGATGGAGGGCGGCCACCGCCGGGCGTCGGGCATCGAGGTGGCCGAGCAGGCGGGCTTCGCGGTCCGCGAGCCGTCGTCGTCCGACGAGCTCGACGCCGCGCTGGCCGGCAATGTCGCCGTGTTCGCGGCCGGCCCGGCCGGCACGCAGATCCTGCGCGCCAGTGGCTGGGCCGGCGTCGACGGACTGCGGGTCGTCGTCGACTACTCGGCGGCCGAGCCGGTGGGGGTGCAGGGCGTCGCCCGCGACGACGACCTCGCCGAGGACGACGGCGTGCTGCGGCTCGGCGCGCTCGCGGTCGGCGCTCCGAAGATGAGGCTCCAGAAGCGCTGCCTGCAGCGCATGTTCGACGATCCCGGCACCGTGCTCGACCTGATGGGCGTCTACGACGTCGCCCTCCGGGCCGGCTGATCCGCGGGCCGATGGGCGCTACTTCGAGAACACGAACTTGCCCATCGGCCCGGCCAGCGGGCTGTCGGGTCCGGGGCGCCACAGGACGGTGTCCTCGATCTTGCGCGCCAGGGTGAAGTCCTTGTCGGTGATGCCGCCGGCCGAATGCGTGGCCAGCTTGACCCACAGCTTGCCCCAGGTGACGTTGAGATCGGCGTGATGCCCTGCGGCTTCGCACAGGTAGCCGACCTGGTTGACGGCCATCAGCGTCGTCGGCCAGCCGTCGGTGTTGTATTTGCGCCGGATCCAGCCGTCGTCCAGATACCAGCCGTCGAGGCCGAGCTCGGACAGCTTGGCGGGGATCTCAGCATCGGTGTACGTCCGCTCGTCGCTCATCGGGAGATCATATGGTCCGGGTAGCGGGCGTCGATCCGGGAACCGTCTCCTTCGATCTGTGCGTGCTGCAGGACGGCGAGCCGGTCGTCGAGCAGGTGCTCCCCACCGGGACGCTGCGCTCCGACGGCGGGCGCGGCGGGCCGCTGCTGCACGCGCTGCGGCGCCACGGTCCCTACGACCTCGTCTACGGCCCCAGCGGCTACGGCCTCCCGCTCGTGGCCGCCGGCGACGTCGGTGAGCGGGAGCTCGCCGAGATGGTGCTCGTGCGCCGTGACGAGGCGACCGCCGACGCCGGCATCGGTGGTCTGCGGTCGCTGCTGCGGGCGCTGGCCGGCAGCGGGCTGCCGGTCGTCTTCGGTCCGGGCGTCATCCACCTGCCGACCGTTCCCGCGCACCGCAAGTACAACCGGATCGACCTCGGGACCGCCGACAAGGTGTGCGCGGCGGCGTGCGCGATCGCCGAGCGCTCGGCCGCGCGCGGGATCGCGGTCAGCGAGACCGCGATGGTGCTGCTCGAGCTCGGCGGCGCCTTCACGGCCGCGCTCGCCATCACGGGCGGCAGCATCGTCGACGGGGTCGGCGGATCCTCGGGACCGCTCGGCGCCCGGGCCGCCGGGGCGCTGGACGGCGAGCTCGCCTATCTGCTCGCGCCGGCGCTGGGCAAGCGGACCCTGTTCAGCGGCGGGGCGCTGGATCCGGATGGCGCCGGGGCGGGCGAGGATCCGGGGGGGCTGTGGGGATCACCGGCGCACGCCGAGGGATGGACGGCGCTGCTGGAAGGGGCCGCCAAGGCCGCTCGCGGCCTGCTCGTCAGCGTGCCGGCCCCCGACGAGATCGTCGTCTCAGGCCGGTTGGCCCGCGTCGAGCCGGTCGTCGCCGTGCTGGCGGACCTGCTCGGCGACGTCGCGCCCGTCGTCGCCCTCGTTCCCGGCACCGCGAGCGCCGCCGCGCGCGGAGGTGCGCTGCTCGCCGACGCGCTGGCCGGAGGGAGCCACACCGACCTCGCCGACACCCTGCGGCTGCGTGACGCCGGCGGCAGCGCGCTCGATCATCTGCGGGTCGCCGGAGCGGAGACGATCGAGCTCGGTTGACTCGCGTGCGGGCGGCGAGCCGGCGGTTTTGACACCGCGATGACACTCGGCTTGAGCGTGTCGAGATGCGGTGTTACGTTGACCTTTCTGTTTATTCTCGGATGAGAGGAGAGGCGCCCGTGAGCGGAACCGCCGAAAAGTCTGCCGAGGTGAGCGGGGCCACCGACGAGCGCGCTGTGCTCGAGGGGCTGCGCCGTCAGAACGGCACGACGCTGGGCCGGGTGCTCGGGAACGGCAACATCGCCGTCGCCAAGGAGACCGAGGACGGGCGCATGCACGCCACGATCCGGATCAACCCCGACGAGTTGATCTGGGATCCGGGGGTGCTCGTCGTCCCCCACGGTGGCGAACTCGAGTTGGAGTTGATCAATGATGATCTGAATACGCACTGCGCTGTGCTGCCGAGCAACGGCGATTCGAAGTTCATCTGGCTGGTGAATCATTCCCGGGGGAAGGCCATTCTCGAGCTGGATGGGCCGGGCTATTACTGGTTCGGTTCCAAGACCGGCAACGACGAGGGCCGGGGTCTGACCGGCGCGATCGTCGTCGGAGGGGACACCCCGCCGGAAGCCAAGCTGGACCGCCCGCCGCAGCCCCAGCCGTAGACCAGGAAAGGAGCAGGGATGGCAAGCTACGTTGACGCCGGCCAGGCGCTCGACTTCAGAACGCTCAGCGACCTCGTCGGCAACGCGCCCGTGGTCGCCAAGGACCTCACCTACGAGCGGATCCTCAAGGGACGTGACGCCGAGCCGCACAACTGGCTGACCTATTACGGGGCCTACGACGGCCAGCGCTATAGCCAGCTTGATCAGATCGACACCGAGAACGTCAGGAACCTGAAGCCGGCGTGGGTCTTCCAGGCCGGCTCGTACGGCATGCACTCGGGCGCATCGACGTATGCCTTCGAGGCCGCGCCGATCGTCGTCGACGGTGTCATGTTCGTGTCCGGTCACGACAACTGGCTGTGGGCGATCAACGCCGAGACGGGTGAGGAGCTGTGGCGCTACAAGCACGCGGCGCCCTACGACGTGTCGCTCTGCTGCGGCAATGTCAACCGCGGGGTCGCCGTGGGGCACGGTCTCGTCTTCATGACGACGCTGAACGCGCATCTGCTCGCGCTTGACGCCGAGACCGGGGCGGTCGTCTGGGACAAGGTGACCGGCGACGTGCGGGCCGGCGAGAGCGCGACGGTGGCGCCCCTGATCGTCAAGGACATGGTGATCGTCGGGAGCTCCGGCGGCGAGTTCGGCGTGCGCGGCCATGCCGACGCGTTCAAGCTCGAGACCGGCGAGCGCGTCTGGCGCTGCTACATGATCCCCAAGCCCGGTGAGCCGGGCAGCGACACCTGGCCGGCCGACGGCGAGGCCTGGCAGCGCGGCGGCGGCAACTGCTGGATCACGAGCACGTTCGACCCCGAGCTGAACCTCCTGTATTTCGGGACCGGTAACCCGTGCCCCGATTTCGACGGGGGCGTCCGCGAGGGCGACAACCTCTACACCGACAGCGTCGTCGCGGTCGACGTCGACACCGGCGAGATCAAGCATCACTATCAGTACACCCCGCACGACCTGTGGGACTACGACTCGACGATGGAGAACATCCTGTTCGACCTCGACGGGCAGAAGCTGCTCGCCCACTTCGACAAGAACGGCTATCTGTTCATCCTGGATCGCACGGACTGCTCGCTCGTCCGCGTCGTGCCGTTCGTCGACCGCATCACCTGGGGGGAGATCGACGCCAAGGGCAAGGTGACGGCGAAGGTCTACCCCGACAAGGAGGGCGAGCCGATCCACTTCTGGCCCGGACCGGCCGGCGCCAAGGAGTGGACGCACGCGGCCTACAGCCCCCGGACCGAGCTGCTGTACGCGCCCGTGCAGGACATCGGCGCGACGGCGACGCGGCGCCGCCGGGAGTTCAAGGAGAGCATCCCCTATTGGGGCGCGGGCGTGGCCGTCGACGGCGAGGACATCGCCGGGTCGATCAGCGCCTTTGATCCCCGGACGGGCAAGGAGACCTGGCGCTGGCGTCACGAGCAGCCGATGTGCGCGTCGGTGCTCGCCACGGCGGGCGACCTCGTGTTCGCCGGCGAGCCGTCGGGCAAGTTCAACGCCCTGAACGCTCGCACCGGGGATCTGCTCTGGCAGTTCCAGTGCGGCAGCGGCCATCACTCCAGCCCGTCGACGTACAGCGTCGGCGGCCGGCAGTACATCGCCGTGCCGACCGGCTGGGGCGGCTGGGTCGAGGGCTTCCTGCCCGCGATGCTCGGCGGCCGGGCGGGCAACGCCATATTCGCGTTCGCGCTGCCGGACTAGGGTCGCCACCACCGCTTGAGCGTTCTGCCACGGCCCGGGGCGGGGACGTGGCAGAGCGCCGTCGCTCTGCTCATACCGCGTTGACAGTGACCTCCCACGCTGCGTTGCGGTCCGCGGGATGACGGGCGTCTGGGCCGCATGATCGGCAGTCTCATCATCCTCGGGTTCGGCCTCAGCCTGGACAACTTCCGCACGGCGGTCGTCCTGGGCACCGTGCGACTGAGCTGGCGGCGCGCCCTGCAGGTGGCGCTGGTGTTCGGTTTCTGGGACGGCGCCGCGCCGGTGGTCGGCATCCTGATCGGGGAGTATCTCGGCAACCGAATCGGTTCGACGGCCGACACCGTGGGGGCGGCCGCGCTGGCGGCCTACGGTCTGTACCTCGTGATCGGGGCGTGGCGAAGCCCGGAGCCCGAGGAGCCCGATCAGCGCTGGGCGCTGTTCGGGCTTCCGTTGCCGTTGAGCCTGGACAACATCGTCGCTGGGACGAGCCTCGGTCTGCTCGGATACTCGCCCTGGATCGCGCCGCCGCTGTTCGGGACGATCACGTTCCTGATGTCGATCGTCGGACTCCAGCTCGGGCGGGCGGCGGCCCGACTCATCCGGATCCGCTCCGATCTCGTGACCGGCGTCGCGCTCGTCGTGATGGCGATCCTCGTCCAGCGCGGGGTCCTCAGCTGATCGTGCTCCGGGCCTCAGCCGGCCAGCGCGGCGACCAGCAGCCCGGTCGCCAGCAGCGCCAGGCCGACCCCGGCAAGACGCTCGGTGCTCTCGCGCACCCGCTCGCCGACCCGGCTCCCGAATCGCATCCCCAGCCACGACACCGTGAACGCCTGGACGCCGATCACGGCGATGACCGGGACGACGGGGAGGCGCAGCAGCCCGACGGTGAAGCCGATCGCGAGCTCGTCGAGGCTGGCCGAGACCGCGAGCACGGTGATCGCCAGGCCCCCGCGTACGAGGACGGGCTCGGTCGGCTCGTCACCCTCGGCCTCGCGGAGCATGTGCACGGCGAGCGCGAACAGGACGCCGATCGCCACGTAGTCGGCGGCCCGGCCGATCGTTGCGAGCGGCGCACCGATCGCCAGGCCGACGAGCGGCATCACGGTCTCGGACGCCGCGAACACCATCCACCGCCGCGGACGCCAGCCCGTCGCCGGACCGCCGATGGCGAGCGCCGCCGACACCGCGAACGTCTCCATCGCCAGGGGCAGAACGAGCGCGATGATCTTGACGAGCACGGTGTGTCCAGTGTGACGCGCCGGGCGACGGCGGGCGCGGAGATGACAACACACGCACCGCTGGGCGGCGATTACCGCTTGGTATCGTGACAATATGACTGACGCGCAGCTTGTGCGGTGCCGGCGGTGCACATACATGTTCGACGCCACGGACGGGGCGTGCACGGTCTGCGGCGCCACCGACGACGACTTCCTGTCGACCGCGGCGCGACGGCGGCGCAAGGGCGCGATGTTCGCGCGGCCCAGCTTCTTCTCGCAGGTCGTCGCCCGCCTGCAGTGGGACGCGACGACGATCGACCTCGGCCCGGACGCCCTCGCGTGGACGGACCTGCCCGCCGAGCGGCGGCGCCGGCTGACCACGCTGCTGGCCGGCTTCTGCATCGCCGAGGACGCCGTCTCCGAGCAGCTCGTCCCGTTTGCCACGGCGACCCGGGACACGCTGGTGGCGTGGGTGTTCTTCCTGCAGCGCCGCGACGAGGAACGCCATGCGCTGCTGTTTGACCGGATCGCCGCCGAGGTGCTCGGGCTTCCCGGAGACACCCCGGCGCAGCGGCGCGCGGCGGCCCGGGCTCACGTCCCGCCTGAGGTGCTGGAGCTCTTCGAGCAGCGGCTGCCGGCGATGGCCGCCGGCCTGGCCGCGGGCGAGATCGGGCTCGAGGAGGGCGTCGCGCTGTACCACATGGTCCTGGAGGGAGTCGTGTTCGCCGCCGGCCAGCGGGCGCTGCTCGACGACCTCGACGACGGCGCGCTGCCCGGCGTGCGCGAGGGCGTCGAGCACGTCGACCGCGACGAGCGCTGGCACATCGGCTTCGGCCTGCGCAATCTGATCGAGGCCCAGCCCGCCCCGGAGCTGGTCGATGCGCTGGTGGCGCGGGCGCACGACGCCGCGCAGGCGTGGGGCGATGCCGTGCCGGCCGCCACGCGGGATCATGTCGCGCACATGTGCGCCCGGCGCCTGGCGATCGCCGGTCTGACCTCGGCCCGCGCGGCGGCGTGAGCCGGTCAGCCGCCCGGTCCGCGGGGGGATGAGGTCGATTTTGACGCTCTATGTGCGTTCATTCCGTCCACACCCCCTTTGCACGTCATCGGAGCAAGCGCGGCGTTCTGGTCCTCGTTTTGGGGTATTTTGCTCGCGCTTTCGGCCCTACCGGGTGCCAAGTCGCCCGTTTCGGCCACGGAGTCAATACGGCCAGATCGGGGAGAAATACTGTAAGTGGATGGGCGAGACCGGCCGAGAACGACTCATATGCCCCTTTCCGAGTATCTCGCTGTGTCGGCGCCGGGCCCCGAGCTGGCGCCACTGACCGAGGCGATCGCCCAGATCGGAGAGCTGCCGGTGCTCGACCGCACCGTCCAGCGCGTCCTCGCGCTCTGTCGGGAGGAGGACTCCTCGACGGCGGAGTTGATCTCGGCCCTCGAGCACGATGCGGCATTCGCCGCCAACCTCCTGCGGTTCGCCAATTCGGCCTACGTCGCACGCCCGGTGCCGGTGCGCACGATCCGCCAAGCGGTGATGATGGCGGGCCGGGAGCGCATCGGACGGCTGGCGATGGAGGCGGCGACGTGCCGGTTCCTGGAGCGGGCCGCGGGCAACGGCCGGGCCTCGGTCGGACTGATGCAGGTGCACGCCAGCGCGGTCGCGTCCTGCGCGCTGGAGCTCGCGCGGCGCGCGGGCGCCGCCCCGGACGTCGCGCACCTGGGCGGGCTGCTGCACGACATCGGAAAGCTCGTGATGCCACTGGCCTTCGGCGAGCAGGCGCTGGACGAGATCGCCGCCACCGCTCCGGCGGGACCGGCGCGGGTGGCGCTGGAGCGCGAGCGCTGCGGGTGTGACCACGCGCTCGCCGGCGCGCTGCTCGCCGGCGCCTCGGGCGTCGACGCGCCGGTCATCGCGGCGATCCTCACCCATCACGATCCCGACGCGGCGCCGACCGCCGAGACCGCGTGCGTGCAGGTCGCCAACGCCCTCGTCGGAATGCTGATGGGCACCGACCCCGATCCGGATCTGCTCGGCCAGGCGCTTGACGTGCTGGAGATGCCGACCACGGTGCTCGACGAGCTCGTCGCTCACGCCGGACAGCTGGGCATGAGTGCCTCCGCGGCCCCGTCCGATGACGGCGCGCTGACGAGCAGGATCGCCGCCCTGGAGGAACAGGCCAGCACCGATGAGCTGACCGGGCTGGCCAACCGCCGGCGCTGGAAGGAGCGCGCCCGGGATCTGCTGGTCGAAGGCGGCGGGGCGGTGATGATGTGCGACATCGATCACTTCAAGCAGATCAACGACCAGAACGGGCACGCCACCGGCGACCTCGTCCTCTCCGAGATCGCCCGCATCCTGTCTCACCACGGACTCGCCGGGCGCCTCGGCGGCGACGAGCTGGTCCTCTTGGCGCCGGTCCCCCACGACCGAGCCCGGGCGACCGCCGAGGTGATCCTCAGCCAGGTTCGTGACGCCTTCGCGCCGGGGGCGATCCGGGGTTGGGACGCCGGCATCTCGATCGGAGTGGCGCTGGTCAGCGCCGAGCATTCAGACCTCAGCGCCCTGCTGACGGCCGCCGACGACGCCCTCTACGAGGCCAAGCGCGCCGGCCGCGGCCGCGTCGTGATCGCCGGCTGACGCCGTCGGCGGGCCCACCGCCGCCTGACCGCCCGCCCGGACGCGCCCGCGGGCCCGGCCGGGCCTGATCACGATGTCCTGATTTGACGGAGCGTTCCGGAACGATGGGGCCGGACCTGGCCGGCGCGGCCCGCAGGTCGTTGGCGGCGGCGAGATCCGAGACCGCCAGGCCTCCGACGCTGCTCGCCGCCAGGACCGCCACCACGGTCCAGACGGTGGTGGTCGAGGCGAGGCGCTGGACCAGTCCGTCCAGCGCCAGACGGATGAACAGTCCGGTCTGCGAACGCTCCTCGTGCGCGATGACGTCGTCGATCAGCGCGACGATCTCCGGGCCGTGACGTCCGCGCACCCGGCGGGGATAGAGCAGCAGGATCGCGCGCGTGAGGCGGTGCCTCATGTGCCACCCAGAGCGATCCGCTCGAGCCCGAGGCTCGCGATCCGGGCGGATTCGGACAGCCGTTCGGCCAGCGCGGCTCGGCCCGCCGGGGTCAGCCTGTACGGATAGCGCCGGTCATCGGCGGGCAGGCGCTCCACGAAGCCGTCGGCCTCGAGCTTGGTCAGCGACCCGTACAACGTCCCCGGCGACAGGGCAACCCCTGAGAAGCTCTCGATGTCCTTGATCAGCGCGTACCCGTGACGGTCCCCGCCCGCCAGGCTCGTCAGCACCAGGACGCTGCGATCAGGCAGCCGCATGTGACTCAGAGTACGCCGATCCGGTCCGGCGGCCAGTAGGTGAAGAACCCGACGCCGATGATGTAGCGCTGTGGAACCGGACCCCAGAAGCGGCTGTCATCGGAGTCCCCGCGGTTGTCGCCCATCATGTAGTAATCGCCGGCGGGCACTCGGATCGATGTCGAGAACGTGCACTCGGCCGCGCCGCCGCACGCGGTGATGTACGCATCGCGCTCCGGTCTGCCGTTGCGGATCACGTGCCCGTCGGTGATCCGCAGTACGTCACCGGGAAGGCCGACGACGCGCTTGACGAAGGTCTGCCGTGACTCGCTGGCCAGCGGCCGATCGCACGGTGCAGCCAGCGCGCCCCCGCCGGCGCTGAACCCCTCCCGGGAGTCGGCACACTGCCCCGAGTCGAGGTCAGCGCCGTGAGGGGGATGGAAAACGACCACGTCCCCGATCCCGGGCTGCGTGTCCATCCGGTTGACGAGGATCCGTTGGTTGATGGCCAGCGTCGGCAGCATCGACCCGCTGGGGATCTTGTACGGCTTCATGACGAACGCCTGGATCAGCAGGGCGAGACCGACCGCCGCGGCGACGGTGACGACCAGCTCGACGGGTCCCCGCAGGCGCCGTTTCGATGTCTCGGAGATCGATATAACGATTTCCGAGTGTACCAGGCAAGGTAGATGCCCCAAGCCGCCCCGGCGGGCCAGCAGGTCCGCTACTGGTCGGGCTGTGGGAACGACGCGCTGCTGACCAGGGCGGTCAGTTGCGTCGCCGACGACGACGCCGTTGACCGCGGGCGGCGAAGCGAGCTTCGTGATCTCGCCACCCCAGGATCGCCCGGCGAACGCGACCGCCGCCGACGCGGTCAACTGGCTGTCGTCGGGCGCCGGCGCCCGGGCACTCGTGCTCTACCGGCAGGTCCTCGCGCTGCCGTCGTTTGCCCAGGCGATCCCGAATGTGCCCGTCGGAGAATCGCCCCAAGCGGCGATGGGGGCCTACTTTCCGCAGATCGCCTTACTGCAGTGAGGCGGAATTCGCCTCGGGGGGCGCCGCGGGCTGCCTCGCGGGCGCACGCGTGCACTAGCCGAAGATCGGGAAGCGCCGCCGCTTGGCGAGCCGATCCATCGACGCCTGGATCGCGGAGTGCACGTCGAGGTAGATCGAGTCGACGTAGGCCTGATCGTTGACCCGCTCTGGATCGGTGTCAAGGTGAATCGGGTCGAGGATCTCGGTGCGGATCTTCGCCGGCAGCGGCAGGTGCGTCGGAATCGACTCGATCGTCAGCCCGAAGGGGATGCCGAGCACGACCGGCAGCTGCGTGCCGCGGAGCTTCTCCTTGAGCCCCGTGAAGCGGTCAAGTCCGTTCGCGATCCACTGGCCCTCCGAGACGACGAACGCGGTGTCGTGCCCGCCGACGCTGGCCACGGGAACGATCGGCACGCCGGAGCGGATCGCCTGGCGGATGAAGCCCTTGCGCCCGCCGAGCACGGCCTCGTCACGCCGGCGCCAGCTGCGCATCGAGTCGACGTCGCCGCCCGGCCAGATGACCACATCGCAGCCCGCGCTCAGCGCGGCGGTCACGCCCTTGCGCGAGGCGGGGATCACGCCGACCTGACGGAAGTAGTCACCCAGGCCCGGGTGCGGCCATCAGGACATCGTGAGCGGTCCCATGCAGCACGCGGTCGGCGCCGAATCTCCGCCACCACGCGTAGACGAACGTCCAGGCGTCCATCGTCAGCGACGCTCCGGAATGATTGCCGATCAGCAGCGACGTCTCCGCGGGCAGCCGATCCCAGCCGGAGACCTCCAGCCGGAAGTAGTACTTGCAGAGGGCCTCCCACATCGGTCCCTGGGCGCGCATCAGCGTCTGATTGGGCCCGTCGAGCGCGTGGTCGGTCGCGGAGGCGACGCGCTTGGCGATCAGCCCCTGGATTCCGCCTTTGGCGCGGCGCGGATCCGCTCCGGCCTCGGGCTTCGTCACGGGAGCCGTCCAGCCGTTGGTCGCGCGCTGCGGTGTCCGGCGCTCCGGCGCGCTGCGCTGCGTTGTCCGGCGCTTCGGGGTGGGCGTCCCGGTCGGCACTGTTCCTCATTCCCTCGGTTTCGACGTTCACGTCGGTATCAATCACCGTAACGACCGCGGTCCGCAAAGGCACTCGTGGTTGTCCGCCCAGCGATAGGGGTTTCTACGTTGATCTCGAGGTTGACGCCGGTCTGACCGGAGCTGTGTCGCTCACCATGGCCCGTAGATGCCCGCGTTGGCGGCCCTCAGCGCGTTCACATAGCCCGAGCGCTCATGGGCGGTCTCGTCGGTGCCCGCCGGCACCGACAGCATGCCGCGCACGTCCTCGACGCCGCTGAATCCCTTCTGCGTCATCCACGCCGACAGACCGTCGAGCAGCACCGTCGCGTGTCCGGGCCCGTGGCGCAGCAATGCCGAGGCGGTCATCACCACGTCGGCCCCCGCCAGCAGATACTTGGCCACGTCGGCGGAGTCCTCCACGCCGGTGGTGGCCGCGAGCGCCGCGCTCACCCTGCCGTGCAGCAGCGCGATCCACGTCCGCGGCAGCAGCGCGTCGACGGGGCGCGACAGCGCGAGACCGGGGACCACCGCCAGCGTCTCGGAGTCGACGTCGGGCGCGAGGAAGCGATTGAACAGGACGAGGGCGTCGGCGCCGGCCTCGTCCAGACGCAGCGCGACTTCGCCGGTCGAGCTGAAGTACGGGCTGAGCTTGACCGCCACCGGCACGGTGACCGCGTCCTTGACGCGCGCCAGGACGTCGACCTGGCGCTGCTCGACGTCGCGGCCGGAGGTGCTCGCATCGCCGGGGACGTAATAGATGTTCAGTTCGATCGCGGCCGCGCCGGCGTCCTGCATCGCCCGCGCGTAATCGGTCCAGCCTCCCGGAGTGACGCAGTTGAGGCTGGCGATCACGGGCACGTCGACCGCCGCGGCCGCGCGCGCCACCAGGCTCAGATGGGCTCGCGGGCCGGTGTCCTGCTCGGCGGTCTCAGGGAAGTAGGACAGCGCCTCGGCGAAGCTCTCGGACCCGGCGTCGGCGAGCCGGTCGTTGAGCTCGGCCTCCTCCCGCAACTGCTCCTCGAAGAGCGACGGCAGCACGATCGCGCCGACGCCGGCGGCGGCCAGCCTCCGGACGCCGTCGACGGTGCGTGACAGCGGCGACGCGGAGGCGATGAGCGGATTGCGCAGCCGCAGGCCCATGTAGCTCGTCGCGAGCTCCATCAGCGCTCCTTGCGGGCATCGGCCGGGAAGTCGCCGGCGCTGCGGGCCGCCATCTCCTCATAGATCTCCCAGCGCCGGCGGACCGTCTGCTGTGCGACCTCCTGCAGCCGTTCGGCCTCGGTCGGATCGCTGTGGGCGAGCGCGCGGAAGCGCAGCTCCCCCTTGCGGTAATCGGCGAGCGTGATCCGCGGTCGCGGCGAGTCCAGCAGGAAGGGGTTGCCGTTGGCGGCCCGCAACATCGGGTCATAGCGGATCAGCGGCCAATGGCCGCTGGCGACGGCCTTGTACTGCTGGTCGAGTCCATGCTGCATCTCGATTCCCTGCGCGATGCAGTGGCTGTAGGCGATCAGCAGCGACGGCCCGTCGTAGGCCTCGGCCTCGCGGAAGGCGCTGAGCGTCTGCTGGGGGTCGGCGCCCATCGCCACCCGGGCCACGTACACGTTGGCGTAGGCGATCGCCTGGAGGGCGAGATCCTTGGTCGGCATCGTCTTCCCCCCGGAGGCGAACTTCGCCACCGCGCCGAGCGGGGTCGCCTTCGACATCTGCCCGCCCGTGTTGGAGTAGACCTCGGTGTCGAGCACCAGCACGTTGACGTTGTGCCCGCTGGCCAGGACGTGATCCAGACCGCCGGAGCCGATGTCGTACGCCCAACCGTCGCCACCGACGATCCACACGCTGCGCCGCAGGAGGTGATCCATGACGCTGCGCAGGTCGGCGACGACCGCCTCGTCGCACGCGTCCAGTCGACGCTGGAGCGCGTCGAGCCGCGCGCGCTGGGCGCGGAGCTCGGACTCCCGCAGCTGGGGCGCGTCGAGGATGCTGTCCACCAGCTCCGCCCCGATCAGATCACGGAGCTCGGCCAGGCGCCGGCGGGCCAGCTCGGTGTGGCGGTCGGCGGCCAGCCGCAGGCCGAGGCCGAACTCGGCGTTGTCCTCGAACAGCGAGTTCGACCATGCCGGGCCATGCCCGCCGGCGTCGACCGTCCACGGGGTCGTCGGCAGGTTGCCGCCGTAGATCGACGAGCAGCCGGTCGCGTTGGCGATCGTCAGCCGATCGCCGAACAGCTGCGAGACGAGCTTGAGATATGGCGTCTCACCGCATCCCGAGCAGGCGCCGGAGAACTCGAACAGCGGCTCCAGGAACTGCGTGCCGCGGACGGTGCCGAAATCGACCCGCGAGCGGTCGTTGGTCGGGAGCTGTTCGAAGAACGCGATCCTTTCGCGCTCCGCCGGCATCAGCGGTTCGATCGCTTCGAGGTTGATCGCCTTGTGCCCCGGGTCTCCGGGCGCGGAGACCGGGCACGCCTCCACGCACAGCCCGCAACCGGTGCAGTCCTCGACGTAGACCTGCAGCGTGTAACGCGTGTCCGGGAGACCCGGGGCGTTCAGCGGCGCCGACCGGAAGCCCCCCGGCGCGCCGGTCAGCCGAGATTGCTCGTAGTGGCGCGAGCGGATCACGCTGTGGGGACAGACGAAGCTGCAGTTGCCGCATTGGATGCACAACTCGGAGTCCCAGGCCGCGACGATCTCGGAGATGTTGCGCTTCTCGTACCGAGTGGTGCCCGTCGGGTAGGTGCCGTCCACCGGCAGCGCGCTGACCGGCAGCTCGTCGCCCCGGCCGGCCATCATCACCGCGGTCACGCTTCGGACGAACTCCGGCGCGTGCGCGGGTACCTCCGGCGCCGGCTCGCGCACCGCCGTGACGCGCCCGGGGAGCTGCACCTGGTGCAGATGGGCCAGCGTGTCGTCGACCGCCGCCAGGTTGCGCCTGACCACCTCGGCGCCGCGCTTGCCGTATGTCTTGGCGATCGACGTCTTGATCCGCTCGATCGCCTCCTCGCGCTCCATCACGCCGGAGATCGCGAAGAAGCACGTCTGCAACACCGTGTTCGTCCTCCCGGCGAGGCCCGCGTCACGGGCGATCTGCCCGGCGTCGATCACGTACAGCTTGATCTGCTTGGCGAGGATCTGCTCCTGCACCGGACGCGCGAGCGCGTCCCAGACCTCATCGGCCGGCTGCCGGCAGTTGAGCAGCAGCGTCGCCCCCGGCGCCGCGCGCTCGAGCACCTCGGCGCGCTCGAGCAGTCCGAAGTGGTGGCAGCCGACGAAGCTGGCCTGCGCGATCAGATACGGCGCGTTGATCGACGTCGGACCGAAGCGCAGGTGCGAGGTCGTCTGCGAGCCGGACTTCTTGGAGTCATAGACGAAGTAGCCCTGGGCGTGCCGGCCCTCCTCGGAGCCGAGGATCTTGATCGTGTTCTTGTTCGCGCCCACCGTTCCGTCGGATCCCAGGCCGAAGAACAGCGCCCGGACGGTCTCCGCGGGCTCGATGTCGAGCACCCCGTCGGTGGCGAGGCTCGTGCCCGAGACGTCGTCGGTGATCCCGACCGTGAACCGCCGCTTCGGCCGCTCGCGCGCCAGCTCCTCGAACACGCCGGCGACCATCCGGGGGGTGAACTCCTTCGAGGACAGGCCATAACGGCCGCCGGTCACGCTCGGCATCGATGCGCGCTCGCCCTCGGCGTGTGATTCGGTCAGGGCCGCGAGCACGTCGAGGAACAGCGGCTCCCCGAACGACCCCGGTTCCTTGGTCCGGTCCAGCACCGCGATGCGCCGGACGCTCGCCGGCAGGGCCTGGTTGAGCGCCCGGGCGGGGAACGGCCGGTACAGCCGCAACTGCGCCACGCCGACGCGCTCGCCCCGGGCCTGCAGGAACGCGACGGTCTCACGGGCGGTCTCCCCGCCTGATCCCATCATCACGAGCACGTGGTCGGCCTCGGGATGCCCGCTGTAGTCGACCAGCCCGTAGCGGCGTCCGGTGCGGTCGCCGAGCGTGTCCATCGCGTCCTGGACCACCTGGGGGAGGCGGGCATAGAACGGGTTGACGGTCTCCCGGGCCTGGAAGTAGACGTCCGGATTCTGCGCCGTGCCGCGAATGAACGGCCGCTCCGGCGTCAGCCCGCGTCCACGATGCGCCCGCACCAACTCCTCGGGAAGGAGCGCCCGCACGTCGTCGTCGGTGAGCATCTCGATCGTGCTCAGCTCGTGCGAGGTGCGGAATCCGTCGAAGAAGTGCACGAACGGGACCCGGGACGCCAGCGTCGAGGCCTGCGCCACCAGGGCGAAGTCGTGGGCCTCCTGCACCGAGGCCGAGGACAGCAGGGCGAACCCCGTCTGGCGCACGGCCATCACGTCGGAGTGATCGCCGAAGATCGACAGCCCCTGTGCCGCGATCGCGCGAGCGGCCACGTGCAGAACCGCCGAGGTCAGCTCGCCGGCGATCTTGTACATGTTCGGGATCATCAGCAGCAGGCCCTGCGAGGAGGTGAACGTCGTCGCCAGGGCGCCGCCCTGGAGCGCGCCGTGCAGTGCGCCGGCGGCGCCGCCCTCGCTCTGCATCTCCATCACGGCCGGCACCGTTCCCCACACGTTGGCCTGCCCCTGGCTCGACCATTGATCGGCCAGTTCGGCCATCGGCGAGGATGGCGTGATCGGATAGATGCAGCAGACCTCGTTGCATCGGTAGGCGACGGAGACCGCCGCCTCGTTGCCGTCGATCGTCGCGCGCATCAGTGGGGCTCAGCGAACATCTCGATCGAGTGCACGGGACACTGCTCGAAGCAGGCCTCGCAGCCCGTGCAGCGGTCATAGTCAAACCGATACCGGTGTCCCTTGCCCAGCTTGATCACCGCGTCCTCCGGGCACGCCCCGAGGCAGCCGTCACACTCACAGCAGTTTCCGCATGACAGGCATCGGCCGGCTTCGTACTGCGCCTCCGCCGCCGACAGGCCACCCGTCACCTCGGTGAAGTCGCCGACGCGCTCGGAGGGCTCCAGCTCGGGCTGCCGGCGGCGGGCGTTATCGCCGAAGTACCATAGGTTGAGCATCTCGAAGCTGACCGGCGGATGCTTGGGTGGGTGCTCGCCCTCCACGTTGCGCAGCCACGCGTCGATCTCGCGCGCGGCGCGCTTGCCGTGCCCGACGCCGACCGTCACCGTGCGCTCGCTCGGCACCATGTCACCGCCGGCGAAGACTCCCGGGCAGCCGGTCATCAGCGCCGCCGAGACGCGCACCGTCCCGTCGCGCTCGAACTCCACCCCCGGCACGCCGCGCAGGAAGGCACTGTCGGTCTCCTGCCCGAGCGCCAGGATCACGGTGTCGGCGGCGAGCGTCTCAAAGCGCCCGGTCGGCTGCGGAAAGCCGGAGGCGTCGAGCTCCATCACCTCGACGTTGAGGTCAGGGCCGTCGAAGTTCTTGATCGTCCGCAGCCAGTTCATCCGGATTCCCTCGCGCTCGGCGTCCTGCGCCTCCTCCTCGTGCGCGGGCATCTGCGCGCGGGTGCGGCGGTAGACGACCAGCGTCTCCTCCGCACCGAGTCGGCGGGCCGTCCGCGCGGCGTCCATCGCCGTGTTGCCGCCGCCGTACACCGCGACGCGCCGTCCGATCACCGGCTGCTCGCCCGACGCGACACCGCGCAGGAACGACACCGCGTCGACGATCCGCCCGGCGTCCATGGCGGGGATCTCCACTCGCTTTGACAGATGCGCGCCGACCGCGACGAACACGGCGTCAAAGCCGCCCTCCCGGCGCTCTTCGTCAAGGTCGGAGACGGTGTGATTCATGGTGAACCGCACGCCCAGCGCGGCGATCCGCTCGATCTCGGCGCCCAGCACCTCGCGGGGCATGCGATAGGCGGGGATGCCGTAACGCATCATGCCGCCGGGCTCAGCGCCGGCGTCGCGAACCTCGACCTCGTGACCGAGCCGGGCGAGATGGTAGGCCGCCGACAGCCCGCTCGGACCGGCGCCGATCACGAGCGCTCGCTTGCCGGTGGCCGCCGCCGGCGGGTCGAACTGCCATCCGCGCTCCAGCGCGAGGTCGCCGAGGCTCCGCTCCACGGCGTGGATCGACACCGCGGTGTCAAGATCGGCGCGGTTACAGACGGACTCGCAGGGGTGGTAACACACTCGCCCGTGGATCGCCGCGAACGGATTGTCGGCCACCAGCGAGCGCCAGGCCAGCTCGTGCTCGCCCGCTTTCACATGCGCGAGCCATGCCTGGATGTTCTCGCCCGCCGGGCAGCCCGCGTTGCACGGCGGCAGCAGATCGACGTACACCGGGCGGCGCTCCCGGACCGGCCCCCCGCGCGAATGGCCATGCAGGAGGTCGGGCAGCGGCGTGATGTCCTGCCGCGCGTCGCTCATCTCGGGAGGGGTGCTGCAATGCCGGCGGGGCGATCCAACACTCGATCCTCCTCTAGCCCGCTCGCGGCGCGCCGGACGGCGTCCGCGACACGTTCCGTCAGTCACCGTATCAGAGGATGCCACCCCGCCGGGGTGGGATTCGGCATCGCCGTCGCGTCCGCGCTGCACCCCCGAGTCCGCCCCGCGGCGCTAGGGTTGGGGACGCGCGTGAACGCAGACCGGCTCAGCCCGCTCGATGCATCCTTCCTGGCACTCGAGGATGCGACCTCGCATATGCACGTGGCGGCGACGCTCATCTTCGTCGGCACCCCGATCCCCTACGAGGAGCTCCTGGCCCACGTCGAGTCCCGGCTTGCCCTGGTGCCACGCTATCGCCAGCGGATCGCCGAGGTTCCGCTGGCCCAGGCGCGCCCGGTCTGGGTCGACGACGAGCGCTTCGATCTGCGGTATCACCTGCGCAACACGGCCCTGCCGTCGCCGGGCAGCGACTACGAGTTGCAGGTGCTCGCCGGGCGCATCTTCTCCCACCATCTGCGGCGCGACCGCCCGCTGTGGGAGATGTGGCTCGTCGAGGGCCTCGATCGCGGACGCTTCGCGATCCTGTCCAAGACCCATCATGCGCTGGTCGACGGTGTCTCGGGCCTGGACATCCTCAGCGTGCTCTTTGCCCCCGACGCACCGGAGACCGGCCCGTGGCGGGCCGTGCCGGCGCCCTCCAGCGCCCGCCTGGTCAGCGATGCGCTGATCGAGCGGGTGACCGGCGCCCGACAGCTCATCCGTCCGCTCGGCACGGCCGTCCTGCGCCCGCGGGCGGCCCTGAGTCGCGTCGCACGGACCGTCGTGGGCGGCGGCGCGCTCGCGCGCGCGGGCCTGAAGCCGGCGCCGGCGACGCCCTACAACGCGTCACCGGTCGGCCCGGACTGGCGCGTGACATGGACACGCGCCTCGCTCGACGACGTCAAGGCGATCAAGAACGCGCTCGGCGCGACGGTCAACGATGTCGTGCTGGCCGTGGTCACGCTGGCCCTGCGCCGGCATCTGCTCCGGCGCGGGGAGGACATCGTCGGTCTCGAGCTGAAGGCGTTCATACCGGTCAGCATGCGGACCGAGCGCCAGCGCGGAACACTCGGCAATCAGGTCTCCGGGATGGTGACGACGCTGCCGGTCGGTGGCGCCGACCCCGCGCGGTGCCTGGCGGGGATCTCCGCGCAGATGCGCGCCGTCAAGGAATCCGGCCAGGCCATCGGAGCGCAGGCGCTGACCGAACTGAGCGGCTTCGCGCCGCCGACGCTGCTTCACGAGGCCTACCGCCTGGTCATGCGCCAGCGCCTCGTCAACCTCGTCGTGACCAACGTGCCGGGGCCTCAGTTTCCGCTGTACCTCGCCGGGCGCGAGATGATCGACATGTGTCCGATCGTGCCGCTCGGAGCCAACCTCAACCTCGGCATCGCGATCGTGTCCTACAACGGCGGGTTGAACTTCGGCCTGGTCGGCGACTTCACGGTGATGTACGACCTCGAGGACCTGGTCCAGGACATCCACGCCGCCCTGCGGGAGCTCAGCGCCGCCGCGGGAGTTCCGGACGCCGCAGTCGTGTAGACAGCGCTGCGCCGCGCGCGGCACCGGGTCCCGCGCCGTGACGAGCGGCCGCTCGCTCAACCCACGGCGATCTCGTCGGCCAGCGAAAACGGGGGCACCAGCTCCAGGCGGTCACCACTCCAGAAACGTCCGGGGTCATACCACGTGGCGGGTCGGCGGCTCGGGAGCAGTCCCATGCGCTGATACGTGGTGGCGACGAGCTCCGCACAGTAGATGGTCTCCAGGGACGACGAGCGATGCAGGCGACCCTTGGCCCAATGCTGGAGCAGGCCGGGGTTTGTCGGAAACGCCCGGCCGTCGAAGCGGGCGATGACCTCCATCAGACGATCCTCGTGATGACGGTCAATCGTGCCCCTGAGCTGGCGCACCCACGCCTGCTGGCGATAGCGCTCGCTCCACGTCGTGACAGCGTCGACGAGGTGGTGCAGTTGAGCGCCGCGCTGGCGCTGTCCGGTCCACACGTCAGGGAGCGACCGCCCGAGCTCGGCGTGCCACAGCAGCGCCGGCAGGTCGTCGATGGCCACCACCATCCCGACGTGGTTGACGGGGCTGTTGGTCACGGCCCGGATGGCGAGGTCGGCAGCCGATCGACCGCGGAACAGCCAGATGTCGCCGGTCGACGCGATCTCGACGGCATCGCCGAGCGTGAGGGCCGGATGCTCCACCACAGCTAACCTGGGCGACCCGTGCAGCCACGATGGAAGATCATCGGAGTCGCCGGAATGGCCGGTGTCGCCGCCACCGGCGTCGTCATCGCGCGCCAGCGCCGTGCGCACCGGGACTACGATCCTGACGAGTTGCGCGATCGTCTCCACCGCCGCCTGGCCGAGGCGTCGGCCGAGACCACCGCTCCCGGTCGCCCCGATCCACGGCCCGAGTGAGCCCGAGGATCGTCTCGGCGGTGAGTGCCGGGTCGTCGAACATCGGACAATGACCGACGTCCGGGAGCGCGATCCACTGCGCCTCGGGCAGCATCCGTCGGAACCGATGGGCGTCAGCCGGCCAGGGCAGGATCCGGTCCTCGGTACCCCATACGATCTGCACCGGTGAGTCGATCGCCGCCAGCTCTCCAAACCCTGTCGACGTCACGCTCCTCACAAACGGCAGGTAGATGGCACACGCCGCGGTCGCCTGCATCATCTCCATCGCGACGGCGCCGGGCAGGGCAGAGGGGCGTGAGACAGCGTCGCGCAGCATCATCATGCGGATCCGCGGGCGGCGCATCAGCTGCGCGGGGTCAGGGCCCAGGAGCTTGAACAGCCAGTAGCTTCCGAGCAGCTTCCGCCTCAGCCGCCTGGCCTCCGGGCCACGATGGCTGAACCCCCCGGCGGGCGCCAGGGCGGTCGTCGAGACCGCCCGCCCGCGCGCGGCGAGCTCCAGGGCGAGCCAGCCGCCGAGCGAGGTGCCGACGAGGTGAGCGCGCTCGACGCCGGCCGCATCGAGGTCGCGTTCCAGCGCGTCCGCCATCGCCGCGGTCGTCGCGGGTGACCCGGCGACGTATTCAGGCCCGCCCCAGTGTCCGAGCAGGCTCGGAGCCAGCACGTCGTGATGCTGCTCGAGCGCGGGCAGCACCGGCTTCCAGACTCCCCACGACGCCGCGAAGCCGTGGATGAGCAACATCGGCGATCCGCCGCCGGCCCGGTGCACAGGTGCGATGGCCATCATCCCACGCTATCCCAAGGCGCCGGTATCGACTCCCGGCGGACCAACCGCCGCTCGTCACACCGGCGTCACGTCCACGGGTGGGATGCGCCCGCGCAGCACCGGCTTGGCGACCTTGCCGATCGGGGTCCGAGGCAGGCTGGTCTCGATGAAGACCGCGCGGGGTACCTTGAACCTCGCCAGCACGGTCGCGCAGTGCTCGATGAGCTCGTCCGGCTCGGCGGCGAGGCCGGGTTTGAGCACGACGAACGCGACCGGCTCCTCGCCGAACAGCGGTTGCGCCCGGCCGACGACGGCCGCCTCGAACACCGACGGATGGGCACAGAGGACGTCCTCGATCTCCTTGGGGTAGATGTTCTCGCCACCGCGGATGATCATGTCCTTGAGCCGGTCGACCAGGATCAGATAGCCATCCTCGTCAAACCGGCCGAGATCGCCGGTGTGCAGCCGGCCGCCACGCAGCGTCTCGGCCGTGGCATCGGGCCGGCCGAGGTAGCCCCGCATCACGTTCGGGCCGCGGACCGTCACTTCGCCGACCTGTCCGGCCGGCAGCGCCCGGTCGTCCTGATCGACGATGCCAACCTCCTGCCCCGGCATCGGCAGGCCGACCGTCCCGGGCTTGCGCACGCCGTGCAGCGGGTTCGCCGTCGTCACGACCGTTCCCTCCGACAGGCCGTATCCCTCCAGGATCGGGACCGCGTAGCGATCCTCGAACTCGTGGATCGCGGCGGCGGGCATCGGCGCAGCGCCGCAGACCACGCATCGCAACGAGGTCGTGTCCGGCCGCACATCGCCCGGCAGTCCCGTCAGCATCGCGTAGATCGTCGGCACGGCGGAGAAGAACGTCGGGCGGACCCGCTCGACGAGGGGCCAGAACGTCTTGGGGTCGAACCTCGGAGCGATGATCGTCGAGCCACCCGCCACCAGCGGGGCGACGACGCTGACCATGATCCCGTTGACATGGAACAGCGGCAACACCAGCAGGCACCGGTCGGCCGCGGTCATCTCGAACCAGTCGACGATCATGGCGGTCGTCGCCATGAGGTTGGCGTGATCGAGCATCACGCCTTTGGGGCGTCCTGTGGTCCCTCCCGTGTAGATCATCAGGGCGAGATCGCCGAGCTCGCGGCGTGGTGACTCCACGTTGGTGTCCCCGCCTCGCGTCAGCAGCTCACCGACGCCCCATATGCGCGCGACGCCGCCGGCGACCTTGGTCGCCGAGGAATCGTCGGTGACCACGAGCCGCGTGCCCGAGTCGGCGAGCTGGTACTGGATTTCGCTCGTGGTCAGGGCGGGGTTGACCGGCGTCAGCGTCGCGCCGAGCCGCCAGGCCGCGAACATGATCGTCACGAGGTCGACGCTGTTGGGGAGCACGACCGCCACGACATCGCCGCGCGTGATGCCCGTCTCGGCGAGCGCGCCGGACATGCGGCGCACCTCCCCGGCGAAGCCGGCGTTGTCAAGCGCTCGGCGGCCGTCGGCGAGACATGATCCTTCGGGATCTGAGGCCGCCCGGTCGTCGGGCAGCGCAGCGAGGTGCGTCACCATCGCGGTGCGCACGATCCGTCGGTTGAGTCAAATCGAAGGCGGATGGCTCATCTCCAAGCCGAGTGCATCCACGCTTCGGAGCGTGATCTGCACGTTTGGGACGGCCGGTGATTGGAGCCGAGCAGCGGTGCCCACCGATTGGCTTGAGCGGGCTGATGGATAGCGTACACCCTTCGGATACGCCTCGGTGAGGCAGGAACCGGCGACGTGGTCGATCACCTCCCGCGCGTCGTCCTCGCGGGGGCCGCCGGGTTGAGGTATCCCTGTGGCGCGGCGTACTGTGTTGGATGCGTGCCTCAGAGCTCGGTGCGCTGAGCTCCGGCTCCAACCCACGGCCGTCCAGTGGGCAGTCATCCAAGCGTCTGGAGCCAGAGCCTGTGCAACGTCGTGCGCCAACACCCAGGGGAATACGGGGAGCCAGGGCGCCGATGACGGCCGCGCTGAGTGCAGCGAATTCCTGATGGGCGCCCTCGGCGCCAGATCGGAACCCAATCGGTGGACGGTGCTCGCGCTGCTCGGCGTGGCCCGGCTGATGGTCGTGCTCGATGCGACGATCATCAACATCGCGCTTCCGTCGGCCCAGCGGGCGTTGCGTTTCTCCACCGACAGCCGGCAGTGGGTCATCACCGCCTACGCGCTGGCCTTCGGAAGCCTGCTCCGGCTGGGCGGCAAGCTCGGTGATCTGTTCGGTCGAAAGTGGACGTTCATCGCCGGCCTGTGCGGCTTCTCGATCGCATCGGCGATCGGCGGCAACGCGCAGTCGTTCGAGATGCTCGTTGCCGCGCGTGCGCTCCAGGGCATGTTCGGCGCTCTCCTGGCCCCTCCGCGCTGTCGCTCCTGACCGTGACGTTCGCCGGCTCTCCGGACCGAGCCAGGGCCTTCGGGATCTTCGGTGCGATCGCGGGGGGCGGCGCGTCGGTCGGACTGCTCCTCGGCGGAGCGTTGACGCAGGTGCGGTCGTGGCGCTGGTGTCTGTACGTGAATCTCGCCATCGCCGTGCCCACCGCCATCGTTGCCCTCCGGCTGCTGGTCAACCACGGCGACCCCGAGCGAGCCCGCATCGATGTACCGGGTGTGGTGACCGCCTCAGCCGGACTGTTCGCCCTCGTGTACGGCTTCTCCAACGCCGAGACGAGCTCGTGGACGGCGCCGGCGACGATCGTCTCGCTCGTCGCCGGCCCTGTGCTCCTGCTCGCCTTCGTGGCGATCGAGCGCCGGGCCGAGCATCCTCTGCTGCCGCTGCACATTCTCTGGAATCGCGCTCGTGGCGGCTCGTACGTTTCGATCGTCCTCGCCGGCGCCGGGATGTTCGGCGTGTTCCTGTTCCTGACGTATTTTATGCAGCAGACGCTCGATCTCTCGGCGGGATCTTCGCCGTCGGCCTCCTGCTCGCGCTGCTCATCCTTCCCAAAGAGAGCCGACCTCGCGTCGCGGCGATTCCCGTCCCGCTCGTCGCCGAATAGCCTCGCTGCCGAGGGACCCCGGTGACGGCAGCCGGTGCGCGCTTACGCGTGGGCGGCCGCCATGAGCGCTGCACCGCGCGGATGGGGGAGCGGACGCTTGCCCCAATCCGCCGCGACCGCGAAGTCGAGCAGCCGCGCGAAGTAGTCATCCAACGGCTGCAGCGAGATGCCCGCGGGCTCAAGCCGCGCCCGGGTGATCCGGTTCTGAAAACGCACGCCGATGTTGAGATACGGGATGAAGACCTGCGTGTGTTCCAGCGCTTGGCGTTGCCGGCCGTGGGCGGCTCGGCGCAGCAGCGGGTACACCGCCCGGTAGATGGCGGGAGTGACGATCCTGGGCCGTGGCTGGTGAAAGCGTTCGGCGGTCATCCTAGCCACGTGTCCGGTGGTGGTGGCGCGGTCACCGGCGACGAGGTGAAACGTCTCGTTCGGGCCCGCGCTGACCAGTTCGAACAGCGCATCGGCGACATAGTCGACGGGCACCACATCGAGCGGGGCTCGCCGGTTGAGCGGCAGCGCGCGATAGGCGCCGGTCGAGAGGGCGCGCAGCGGCCCGTACAGCACGTTGAAGGCGGAGGTCCAGCCGCTCGCCTGCTCGCCGACGATGATGCTGGGGCGAGCGATCTGCACCGGGAGGCGACCGCCGGCGGCTCGCACGTTGCCCTCTGACTCCCATTTGGAGCGCTCGTACGCGTTGCGGAATCCCTGCCCGACGTCGTAGTCGCGCTCGGAGAACTCGCCCCGGTGCGTTCCGGCGACGTAGGCGGTCGAGACGTACGTGAATCGCGCCAGTCCTCCGCGGCGGTGTGCGCGGTCGGCGAAGTCGAGCATGTGCTGGGTGCCGCTCACGTTGATCCCGCGGGACTCGGCGAGGCCCAGGTCAAACGACACGGAGGCCGCCGCATGCAGGATCCGGTCGATCCGTTCGGCCAGCGCATCAAGGCGCCTGGGCTCGAGGCCGAGGTCGGGGCGTTCGATGTCGGCCGCCACCGCGGTGACCCGGCCGGCGTGAGCGTCGGGGTCGCCGAATGCCGTGCCCATCGCATGCCGGATGCGCTCGGCGGCGTGGGCATCATCTCGTGCCCGGACCGGCGCGATGATCTGCCGGCGGCTGCGCTGCAGGCAGCGGACCATCACCTCAAGGCCCACGAAGCCCGTCGCGCCGGTGATCAGAATCGGCCGCTCCTCCGAGGGGGGATTGGAACCCGCGGCGACGCTCATCGGGGGAACGCCGGCTCTGCCGCCGGTCGGTCGGTGTCGATTCGAATGCTCATCGCGCTCCGCTCTCGGCGTGGATACGTGCTCGGTGGACCTGTCGACCAACCGGTCCGATGATGATGCGGCCGGCAGGTGACGCCGACCGAGTGCGCTTGAGCCGGCACAACCGCGCCCGCCGGGGGTTGAGGCGAAGCGACCGCTCGATGATACTCGCCGGCCGCGCTCAACAGGTCCGGCGTAGGAGGCGCGAACGCACGCGCCCGACGGCGGCCCGTCCGGGCTGCTCGCGCGGCGTGCGCCCGGCGAGGCTCGGCGTGGAGCCGCGCGGGGGATCGGCCGGTTCATCGGAGCCGGCGAGCGCCTGGGCCACGACCTGGCGCCGCGTGAGCGGATCGGTCGCCTCCGCCCAGGCGAGCAGCCACAACGCGCCGAGCTGCTCGCTGGGAAGCGCCAGCGACTCGATGTACTGCTCGATGTCCTCGAACGCGAAGCCCGCGCCGATCATCCGCTCGACGGTGCCCAGCGCGCCGGTCGTCATCGCCGCCCACCCCTCATCGCCGGGTGAACCGCGACCGTCATCGGCACATCGCTGCAGGGAGAAATGACTCGGCTCCGGACGCGTGCGTTCACGCGTTGACGACTCAGGTGGTCAACGCGCCGATGCCGGCCGAGGTGCTTGGAGCCGGCACTGCATGCTCGCCGAGGGCTGGGACGAAGCCGAACTCACGCTACACCGTCGGCGGATCGGTGGTGACGAAAGTTTCCGCACCACGCGCGTTTTCTCTCCGATTCGCCGGCCGACCTTCGGCCCTCAGAGCTCCCAGTAGTGACCGACGTAGGACGCCGCCTGACGGGTGTAGATGAGGTCGGGCGCGATCGACTCGGCGGCGTCGCCGGAGGCGAGCGCGCGCATCGTCGCGATCACCGACTCGGCGAGCGCGGGCGGGTCATAGCCGCCCTCGAGCACGGCGCCGATCGGCGCGTGCGTGACGGCGGCGAGGTCGCTGACATGACGGGCCATGCGGGCGAAGTCGGCGCTCTCGAGCTGACAGCCGCCGAGCGGGTCGGCGCGGTGGGCGTCAAAGCCGGCTGAGATGAGGATCAGCTCGGGCCGGAACGCGATGGCCGCGGGGAGCACCACGTACTCCAGCAGCGAGAGCCATCGCTCGCCGTCGGAGCCGGGGGGAACCGGGAGGTTGATCGTGTAGCCCAGCCCCCTCCCCGATCCGGCGTCCCGGAGCGGGCCGCTGTGGGGGAAGGTGTTGGCCTGGTGGATGCTGGCGAACAGGACGTCGTCGCGGTGGCGGAAGATGTCCTCGGTTCCGTTGCCATGGTGGACGTCCCAGTCGAGGATGAACACGCGCCGGACGCCCAGGTGGTCGATCGCGAGCTGCGCGGCGACGGCGACGTTGTTGAACAGGCAGAAGCCCATCGACCGGGTGCGCTCGGCGTGGTGTCCTGAGGGGCGCAGCGCGGCGAAGGCGAGGCGGGCGTCGCCGGCCATCAGCGTTCGCACCAACCCGCAGGCCAGGCCGGCGGCGTGCCGCGCCGCGCGATAGCCGGCCGCGTCGAGGGGGGTGTCGGCGTCGATCATTCCCCCTCCGTCGGCGACCATCGCCTCGATCGCGTCGATCAGCGCCGGGTCGTGGACGGCCTCCAGCTCGGCGCGCGTCGCCATCGGCGCCGTGCGCCGCTCCCAGCCCAGCCAGTCCACCGCGGCCAGCGCGGCATCGACGGCGTCGATCCGGTGTGGCGTGTCGGGGTGCTCGGCGATCTGCTCGCTCGGATCGTAGTCGCGCGAGCCCGGATGCTCGAACAGCACACCGGCCGGCGAGCGCGCCGAGGGGACCGCGCGATCGCCGGCTGTCGTCTTCACCGCATGTGACGGTATGCGCACGCGGCGGCCCGGCCCGCGCCCCTACGGCTGGAGCACGATCCGCGCGGGGACCCGGCCGGCCTCGAGATCGGCGATCGCCTGGTTGACCTCGGCGAGCGGTCGCGTTTCGCGGATGACGCGGGTCTTGCCGGCGAGGTGGAGCTCGAACACCTCGCGCAGATCCTTGCGCGTGCCGACGATCGAGCCGGCGATCGTGATCCCGTTGAGCACCGTCTCGAAGATCGGCAGCGTGATCTCGTTGTCGGCCGGCAGCGCGACGAACACCAGCTTGCCGCCGCGGCGCAGCGATTGATACGCCTGCTCAAACGCGCGGGGCGAGACGGCCAGCGCGATCGCCTGGTCCACGCCGCCGAGCCGTTTGATCGCCTCGACCGGGTCCTCCCTGGCGGCGTTGATGGTGAACTCGGCGCCGAGCTCGCGCGCGAGCTCGAGCTTCTCGTCGATCACGTCGACGGCGACGACGCGCCCGCCGGCGATCGCGGCGTACTGGATCGCGAGGTGTCCCAGGCCGCCGACGCCGAACACGGCGACGAAATCAGACGAGCGCGTGCCCGCGACCTTGACCGCCTTGTAGGTGGTCACGCCGGCGCAGGTGAGCGGCGCCGCGTCGAACGGATCGACGCCTTTGGGTACCTTGACGACGTAGCGGGCGTAGGCGGTGGCGTACTCGCCGAAGCTGCCGTTGATGGAGTAGCCCATCATCTCCTGCTCGTGACAGAGCGTCTCCCAGCCCGACACGCAGTAGTTGCAGTAACCGCAGGCGTATCCCAGCCAGGGCATGGCGACGCGGTCACCGACCGAGATCTTGTGAGTGAGGTCACCGACGGGAGCCTCGCCGGGAGCGAGCTCGGTGACGATCCCGACGCCCTCGTGGCCGGGGATGAACGGGGGCGAGGGCTTGATCGGCCAGTCGCCGTTCGCGGCGTGGATATCGGTGTGACAGAGGCCGCAGACCTCGACCTTGACTCGGATCTGTCCCGGAGCGAGCTCGGGCAGCGGAACCTGCTCGACGGTCAGCGGGCTGCCGAAGCCGTGAACGACCGCGGCGCGGTAGGTGGAGGGGGGAGCATCTGAGTTGCGGGGGCGCGGGATGGCGGTGGTGGCCATGATGAGTTGTCCTTGCGTTCGGGGTGGTCGTGGCGTCACTGAGACTGCGGCGAGCGTGAGACGAAATGCACGCCCTCCAGGCCTTCGAGCGAGAAGCCCTCGGCGGCGCCGGGTCTGACGTCGATCAGGAACCTAGGCGTGCCCCATCGCTGGTACTGGTCGGAGTCGATGTAGAACGGGGCTCCTCCGAGGTCTCCCAGGCGCAGGTCACCGGGGCCGGCCGGAAGCTCGCCGTCTTTGAGACAGATCGGGGAGGTGCCGTCACAGCACCCCCCCGACTGAAAGAACGCGAGCGGGCCGTGGGCGCCCTCCAGGCGGGCGATCACCGCGAGCGCGGCCGGGGTCGCCGTGACGGCGGGCCCGCGGTCGCTGTCCGCGGCGTCCATCTCAGAAGAGCCCCATCGGGTTCTGGTCATAGCTGACCAGCAGGCACTTCGTCTGCGAGTAATGGTCGAGCATCATCCGATGGTTCTCGCGCCCGACGCCGGAGCTCTTGTAGCCGCCGAACGCGGCATGCGCCGGATACTGGTGATAACAGTTCGTCCACACCCGGCCGGCCTTGATCGCGCGCCCCATGCGGAACGCGCGGCTGCCGTCCCGGGTCCACACGCCGGCCCCGAGGCCGTACAGCGTGTCGTTGGCGATCGCCAGCGCCTCGGCCTCGTCCTTGAACGTCGTCACCGCCAGCACCGGCCCGAAGATCTCCTCCTGGAAGACCCTCATCTTGTTGTGCCCCTTGAGCACCGTCGGCTCGAAGTAGTACCCCCCGGCCAGCCGCCCGTCGACCGTGGGACGGGAGCCGCCGATCAGCACCTCGGCGCCTTCGTCGCGGCCGATCTTCACGTAGCTCTCGATCTTCTCCAGCTGCGCCGCCGACACCTGCGGTCCGATCATCGTCTCGCGGTCCAGCGGGTCGCCCTGCTTGATCGCGGCGATCCGCTCCAGGCAGCGTTCCATGAACTCGTCATAGATCGACTCCTGGATGAGGGCTCGCGACGGGCACGTGCACACCTCGCCCTTGTTGAATGCGTACAGGACGAGACCCTCGATCGCCTTGTCCAGGAACGCGTCGTCGGCCGCCATCACATCCTCGAAGAAGACGTTCGGCGACTTGCCCCCGAGCTCGGTCGTCGACGGGATCAGGTTCTGGGCGGCGTAGGACATGATCAACCGCCCGGTCACCGTCTCACCGGTGAACGCGATCTTGGCGATTCGCTTGTTGGAGGCCAGCGCCTTGCCGATCTCCGCGCCGGGACCGTTGACGATGTTCAGCACGCCCGGCGGGACGACGTCGGCGATCACCTCGGCGAGCTTGAGGATCGACCACGGCGTCGGACTGGCCGGCTTGAGCACGACGCAGTTGCCCGCGGCCAGCGCCGGGGCGATCTTCCAGGCGGCCATCAGCAACGGGAAGTTGAACGGGATGATCTGGCCGACGACGCCGAGCGGCTCGTGGAGGTGATAGGCGTAGGTCTGATCGTCGATCTCGGAGATCCGCCCCTCCTCGGAGCGGATCGCGCCCGCGAAGTAGCGGAAATGGTCGGCGGCGAGCGGGATGTCGGCGGCGAGCGTCTCGCGGACCGGTTTGCCGTTCTCATAGCTCTCGGCGACCGCCAGCATCTCGAGGTTCTCCTCGATGGCGTCGGCCACCAGGTTCAGCACCGTCGCGCGGTCCGCCGGCGACCGGCTTCCCCACTCGTCCTTGGCGGCGTGCGCGGCGTCGAGCGCCAGCTCGATGTCCCGCGCGCCGGAGTGAGCGACCTCGCAGAACGGCTCGCCCGTCGACGGGGTGAGGTTCTCTCGATACTCACCGGTCGACGGTGCCACCCACCCCCCGCCGATGAAATTCTCGTAACGCTCTCGCAACGCCACCGGACTGCCGGTTTCACCCGGCACGTCAAAAACGGTTGACTCGACAATCGACATGCGCTCTCCTCTGAAAACCTGCACGCTGCGGTGGTCCCGCGGACATGGGCGCAGTAGTAACCCGTACCGGGACATTCACATGAAGACGCGTCAACCGACGGGGTGAGACGCGCGTGAGACGTAACCGACCCAGCCCCGCAGTCAAAACCGGTAGCCCGCGTTCCGCGCCTCGTGGCGCTGAACACGCCGTCGGTGGCATCCGGACGAGGGATGAAAGTCCTGGCCGCAGGGCCAGCTCGTGTCCGACTGTACTCCGACCGAGCGCGATTAACGGGGTACAGCGGGAAAGATTCCGCAGGACGCACCGGTCCGGTTCGCCACGGTCGGTCACGGCTCGTCGGTGATCACCGCCACCGTCGCTGCCGGGCTCGCCTCACGTCTGCCGAGTGCGGCCGGCGGCGCCACCGACGGATCGGGCCCGGCGGACTCGTTCGGCCAGCGATGACGTCTCGTCCAGTACTCGCCGATGGATTCGAGGGACTGATAGTTCGTCTCCGGTACACAGCGCGCCACGAACCGGATCCCGAGGATCGCAAAGAACGCATGCGACCAGAACGTGTCTGACGTGCCCAGCGCGTTGATCAGGGTGAGGAACGAAGTCGACCGCGAGCGTCGGTCCCCAGGTGCCCCTCTCGTGCGCCTCGGCGGGCGCGTGACGCTCGAGGATCGGGTCGACGACCTCCCAGGCGGCCTCGACCGCGTCCTCCCGGGGCAACAGCGCGCCGTCACCGGCCATGGCGCCGGGCGGGAGCCGGTCGAGATCGCGGCCGAACGGCTTCTCGACGATGACCCGGGCGCCGGCGGCCAGGTCGGCGTGGCCGGCGACGCCGATCACCGCGACGCTCAGCTCGTGACGCTCGGCCATCGCACAGCGAGCGGGGAGGATCTTCTCGTGGGCGAGGTCCTCCGTGGCGCCGAACAGGACGAGGGCGTCGGACTGCGCGGGTGAGGCGAGCCGCCGCTGTCGTGGCTGGTCATCGCGCCGCGGCAGGGGCGACGGCCGGTCCGGAGGGGCTCGGTGTGCCGGACGGGTCGCCGGCGGGGTCGAGGATCCGGTAGCCGAGGAGCTTGATGCGGTCGGTCACCAGGAACCAGGCGATCGCGTAGGCCCACACGACCGCCACCCAGCCCCAGCCCAGCGCGGTCATGAAGATCCCGAATCCCGCGAACAGCGTCGCGATCGTCTCGGCGCCGAGCACGGCGAGGACGAGGACCCGTTTGGGTCGGATCGACCAGAACGGGCCGCGGGTGCGGCTGAGGAAGATCGTCAGCGATCCGGCCACCGACAGCATCAGATACATCAGCGTCTGCAGACGGTCGTGATCGAGGTGGGCCACGCGGTGACCGTAGAAGAACAGTCCGTAGGCGGCGATCGGGCCGACGAGGCCGAGGACCGAGGCGATCCCGAGCACGAGGCGCATGTTCCAGACCTCGGGCTGCTCGCGGTAGATGACGTTGTCGTAGGCGATCGAGAGGATGGCCCCGTCGTTGAGCAGCGCCAGCAGCACGATCATCATCGCGGTGACCGGAAAGAAGTTGTTGACGAGGATGACCGCGGTGACGAACACCAGCACCCGCAGCGTCTCGGAGATGCGGTAGATGGCGTAACTGTTCATCCGCTGGATGATCCGGCGGCTCTCCTTGATGGCGTCGATGATGACCGCCAGCCCGGGGGTCATCAGCACCATCGAGGCGGCGGCGCGGGCGGCGTCGGTGGCGCCGGAGACGGCGATCCCGCAGTCGGCCTTCTTCAGTGCCGGGGCGTCGTTGACGCCGTCTCCGGTCATGCCGACGATGTGTCCCCGTCGCTGGAGGGTCTCGACGATGTGGAACTTGTGCTCGGGGAACACCTGCGCGAAGCCGTCGGCGTCCTCGATCGACGCCGCCTGCGCCGGGGTGGCCTCCCGCCCGACATCCCCCAGGCCGCCGGCGGCGAGGATGTCGGTGCCCATTCCGAGTGTCCTGGCGGTCTCCTGGGCGATGGCGATCGCGTCGCCGGTGACCATCTTCACCGTGACGCCCATGGCCATCGCTGTGGCGATGACCGCTTTGGCATCCTCGCGCGGCGGGTCGAACAGGGGGAGCACGCCGACGAACCGCCAATCGCCGTCGCCGTCGGCCCGGGCGACGCCGAGCGAGCGAAACCCGCGCCGGGCAAACGCGTTGACCGCCTGATCGACGGCCGGGGTGACGGCGCCGGCGTCGCCTGCCAGCTCCAGGATCACCTGGGGCGCCCCCTTGGTGACCTTGAACGTCGCGGCGCCCTGGGTCACGGTCGCCTCGGTGCGCTTGTGGACAGGGTCAAAGGGCTGGAAGTGGACGACCTCGTATCCGTCCAGAGCGGCGCCGTCCACGCCGGCGAGGACGGCCAGATCGATGGTGTCGTCGTCGTCGGCGCGGGAAGCGAGCGCCCCGGCGAGGATCACCTCGGCGGCGGTGACGTCGGGCACGGCGAAGGGGTCGCCGAGCGTCAGCTTGTTCTGGGTCAGGGTGCCGGTCTTGTCCGAGCACAGCACGTCCACCCCGGCGAGCTCCTCGATCGCCACCAGACGGCTGACGATCGCCTGCTTGCCGGCCAGCAGCCGGGCGCCGACGGCCATCGTCACCGACAGCACCGTCGGCATGGCGACCGGGATCGCCGCGATGGTCAGCACGAGCACGAACTGCAGCGTGGTCAGCAGCGGGTCGCCGCGGAGGATCGACACGAGCGTGATGACCGAGACCATGCCGAGGGCGAGCAGGATCAGGAATCGGCCGATCCGCAGCACGGCGCGCTGAAAGTGGCTGACGGTGACGGCGTCCTGGACGAGCTGAGCGGTCTTGCCGAAGTACGTGCCGGTGCCCGTCGCGTACACGATCGCGCCGATCTCGCCCTGGCGGATGATCGATCCCGAGAACACGGCGTCGCCCGGCCCGCGCTCCGCGGGCAGCGATTCTCCGGTCAGTGCGGACTCGTCGACCTCCACAGGGTCGCCCGCCAGCAGCCGGGCGTCGGCGGGCACGATGTCACCGAGACGCATCCGGATGACATCGCCGGGCACGAGCTCACGCGCGTCGGGAGCCCCCCAGGCGCCATCGCGCCGGACCCGCGCGGTGATCGCCAGCTGGGCCTTGAGCGCGTCGATGGCCCGCCCGGCGGAGTGCTCCTCCCAGAAGCCGACGGTCGCATTGGTGATCAGCAGGACGAGGATGACGCAGAAATCCGGCCAGTGACGGAGCACTCCGGAGAGGATCACCGCGATCTCGATCATCCACGGGATCGGACCCCAGAAGTAGGTGAGCAGCTTCAGAAACGGGTTGACCGTCGTCTCGGCGATCTCGTTGCTGCCGTAGGTGGCCAGACGCTTGGTCGCCTCGGCGCTGGTGAGCCCGTCCGGGGAGGACTGAAGGCGCTCCTGGAGTTCGTCCATCGACAGCGCCTTGAGGTCCCCGCCGGCGTGGTGGTGTCCGGGCCGCACTCCCGGTGCCGGCGCCGTTGCCGTTTGCGGCGATGTGACACTCATGCCGAGTCCCAGTCCCCGCCCCACTTCCAGTTCAGGATCTCGGGCAGGTCACGGCCGTGGATGTCGACATGGCGCTTGTGCTCCACGAGCTTGTCCTCCATCAGCTGCCGGAGATAGCTGCCGGTGTCGTCGAGCTCCGGCAGGCGGGCGATCACGTCCTGCACGAGGTGGAAGCGGTCGATGCCGTTCTGCACCCGCAGGTCGAACGGCGTGGTGATCGTGCCCTCCTCCTTGTAGCCGCGCACGTGGAGATTGTGGTTGGCGCGGCGATAGGCGAGCCGGTGGATCAGCCACGGATAGCCGTGGAAGTTGAAGATGATGTGCTTGTCCCTGGTGAAGATGGCGTCGTAGTCGGCGTCGCTGAGCCCGTGCGGGTGCTCGCTGTCGGGCTCGAGCTTCATCAGATCGACGACGTTGACCACCCGGATCTTCAGCTCGGGCAGGTGCGCGCGCAGGATCGACACCGCCGCCAGCGTCTCGAGGGTGGGCGTGTCCCCGCAGCACGCCATGACGACGTCGGGCTCGACGCCCTCGTCGTTGCTCGCCCACTTCCAGATGCCGATGCCCTCGCTGCAGTGCACGACCGCGTCATCGGCCGACAGCCATTGCGGGAGCGCGTGCTTGCCCGCGACGATGACGTTGACGCAGTTGCGGCTGCGCAGGCAGTGGTCGGCGACCGACAGCAGGCAGTTGGCGTCCGGCGGCAGGTAGACGCGGACGATCTCGGCCTTCTTGTTGACGACGTGGTCGAGAAAGCCCGGGTCCTGGTGGGTGAAGCCGTTGTGGTCCTGCTGCCAGACGTGCGAGGCGAGCAGATAGTTCAGTGACGCGATCTCCCGCCGCCACGACAGCTGTGAGGTGACCTTCAGCCACTTGGCGTGCTGGTTGAACATCGAATCGACGATGTGGATGAACGCCTCGTAGCAGTTGAACAAGCCGTGTCGGCCGGTCAGCAGATAGCCCTCCAGCCAGCCCTCGCTCTGGTGCTCGGAGAGCATCGAGTCCAGGACGCGTCCCTCGCGGGCGAGGAACTCGTCGTTGGGCGCCGTCCGGGCCTCCCACTGGCGGCTCGTCGCCTCGAACACCGGGCCGAGGAGGTTCGACAGCGTCTCGTCAGGCCCGAAGATCCGGAAGTTCCGACCGTCCTCGTTACTGAGCACCACCTCGCGCAGGAAGCCTCCGAGGACAAGGGTGTCCTGCGCGACGGCGGCGCCGGGCGCCGGCACGTCCACCGCGTGGCGCTGAAAGCTCGGCATGCGCAGATCCCGCAGCAGTACGCCGCCGTTGGCGTGAGGGTTGGCGCCCATGCGGCGGTCGCCCGTCGGCGCCAGCTCGGCCAGCTCGCCGTTGAGCCTCCCGTCCGCGTCGAACAGCTCCTGCGGCCGGTAGCTGCGCATCCAGCTCTCCAGCAACGCGACGTTCTCCGGGTGCTCGGCGTCGACGAGCAGGGGCACCTGATGTGAACGGAACGTCCCTTCGATGGGGAGACCGTCGACGACCTTCGGACCGGTCCAGCCCTTCGGCGAGCGCAGCACGATCATCGGCCAGCGCGGTCGGGTCAGGTCGCCGCCGGTCCGCGCGCCGTTCTGGTACGCCAAGATCTCTCCCAGGGCGTCATCCAGAGCGCTCGCCATGAGCTGATGCATGGCCTGCGGGTCGTCACCTTCGACATAGTGCGGCGTCCACCCGCAGCCGCGCAGGAACTGGTCGAGCTCCTCAGGCTCGATCCGCGCCAGGACAGTCGGGTTGCTGATCTTGTAGCCGTTGAGGTGCAGGATCGGGAGCACGGCGCCGTCGGTCACCGGGCTGAGGAACTTGTTGGAATGCCACGCGGTGGCCAGCGGTCCGGTCTCGGCCTCACCGTCGCCGATCACGCAGGCGACGATCAGGCCGGGATTGTCGAACGCCGCGCCGAAGGCGTGGCTGAGCGAGTAGCCGAGCTCGCCGCCCTCGTGGATCGACCCCGGCGTCGTCGGGGCGACATGGCTGGAGATCCCGCCCGGAAACGAGAACTGCGTGAACAGCAGCTTCATCCCCTCCTCGTCCTGGCTGACGTTGGGGTAGATCTCGCTGTAGCTGCCCTCCAGATACGTATTGGCGACGAGCGCCGGCCCGCCATGCCCGGGCCCGGCGATGTAGAACATGTCGAGGTCGTGCTGTGCGATCACCCGGTTGAGGTGGGCGTAGATGAAGTTCTGCCCCGGTGTGGTGCCCCAGTGCCCCACCACGAGCGGCTTGATATGTGACAGCTCCAGCGGCCGGGTCAGCAGCGGGTTGTCATACAGGTAGATCTGGCCCACCGACAGATAGTTCGCCGCTCGCCAGTACGCATCGATCCGAGACACCAACCCGGGCGAGAGGGTTCCCGAAGCCTCGGCGAACGGCATCGCGCCGGCGGCGACGGCATCCTCGCTGGCGGCCTCCTCGGCGACAGCATCTCCCGCTGTGAGATGAGACATGGACTGGGCTCCCGACGCGTGGGGTGGCGTGTCGACCGCGAAGATCGATCACCCGGGCGCCGGCCGATGGTTGGAGCCGGAACGATGCCGCTCGCCGAAAGCTGGGGCGAGGCGGACGTCCAGCATACCAACAGAGCCCAGACGGGAGAGATGAACGTCGGCCGCGTGAGCACCGCCTTCCGATGTGAGTGCCGGCCGGACCCGCTCTCTCAGCGAGCGTCCTGGGCCGCCCTCCCGGCGGCGGTGGCCGCGGGCACCTCGATCAGCTTGCCGGTCGTGACGTCGTAGATGTAGCCGTAGATCGGGATGCTCGCCGGGACGAGCGGGTGCGAGCGGATGCGCGATACATCGGCCACGACGCTCTGCTCCTGATCGCCGATCGTCAGCCAGTCGATGTACTGGCCCTCCGACGAGCCGGGGCCCGTGCCGATGTCGTGGAACCCGTCGGAGCCCAGGGCCGCGGTCTCCAGGCTGTTGGCGAGCAGGCCGCGCATGACGTCGTCGGTGAAGAACTCCATCCCGCAGTTCGTGTGGTGCACGACGAACCACTCGGCGGTGCCGAGCAGCTTGTAGGAGATGACGAGCGAGCGGATCGCGTCATCGCTTGCCCGGCCGCCGGCGTTGCGGATCACGTGGGCATCGCCTTCGCTGAGCCCGGCGTACTTGGCCGGATCCAGGCGCGCGTCCATGCAGGTCAGAATGGCGAAATGCCGAGCGGGCGGAAGTGCGAGGCTGCCCTTGTCCCCGAAGTCCGATGCGTAGGCATCGTTGGCGGCGAGGACTTCATCCAGTACCGACACGTCGATCTCCGATCTCTCCGCGGCCGGCGTCCCGAGCTCGGAACCTGGCCATCTCAATTGACTTAGTGCTCATAGCGTATGCGATCTGCCGTTCGCCGAGCGCCGGCGCCGGCTCGCGCGGCCTCGCGGGGGACCGGCCGCGCGGTCATTGAAGGCCGGTGCGCACCGAGGTGATCCGGCCCGTGTTGAGGCCGAACCAGTGCATCCGGCCCGCGTAGCGCGCATGCTCGACCTTCAGGCAGCGGTCCATGATGACCGTCACCCCGCCGTCGCGCGCGATCGCGGCGCCCTCCTCGTTGATCACGCCGAACTGGCACCAGAGGACGCCGGCGTGGATCGCGACGGCGTCGCGGGCGATCGCCGGCAGCGCGTCGGGCGCGCGGAAGACGTTGACGATGTCGACCGGCACGGGCACGTCGAGGAGGCTCGCGTAGCTGGCTTCTCCGAGGACCTCGGTCTCCCGGGGGTTGACCGGGATCACCCGGTAGCCGTGGCGCTGGAGGTAGAAGCCGACGAAGTGGCTGGCGCGCAGCTCGTTGCTCGACAGGCCGACGATCGCGATCGTGCGCGCCTCGCGCAGCACACGCTGGATCGTCAACGGGTCCTGATAGCGCTCGAGGTCGGTCATCTCAGGCGGGCGAGTCCCTGCTCCAGATCCCAGATGAGATCGTCGACGGTCTCGGTGCCGACGGACAGTCTGACCGTTCCGGGCCTGACCCCCGCCGCCGCCAGCTCGTCGTCGCTCAGCTGGCGGTGCGTCGTGCTGGCGGGATGGATGATCAGGCTCTTGGCGTCGCCGACGTTGGCCAGGTGAGACCACAGCGTGACGCCGCGGATCAGCTCCTGTCCCGCGCTCCGCCCGCCCGCGCAGTCAAACGAGAAGACCGCGCCGGCGCCGCGCGGCAGATACTTCTCCACCAGCGGCCGATAGCGGCTCTCCGGCAGGCCGGGATAGGCGACGCTGGAGACGAGCTCGTGCCTGTCCAGGAACGTCGCGACCGCGCGCGCGTTCTCGACGTGGCGCTGCATCCGCAAGGACAGCGTCTCGAGCCCCTGCAGGAAGAGAAACGCATTGAACGGAGAGAGCGCCGCGCCGAGATCGCGCAGGGTCTCGGCCCGCAGCTTCATCAGATAGCCGTACATCCCGAACGTCTCGTGGAACTGCAGGCCGTGGTAGGCCGGCGACGGTTCGGCGATCGACGGAAACCGGCCGTTTGACCAGTCGAACGTGCCGGCCTCGACGACGACGCCGCCGATGCTCGTGCCGTGCCCGCCGATGAACTTGGTCGCCGAGTGGATCACGATGTCGGCCCCCCATTCGATCGGCCGGCACAGGTACGGCGTGGCGAACGTGTTGTCCACGATCAGCGCAAGCTCGTGGTCGTGCGCGATCGACGCGACGGCCTCGATGTCCAGCACGTTGCCGCCGGGATTGCCGATCGTCTCGGCGAAGAACGCCTTGGTGTTCGGGCGGACCGCGTCGCGCCAGGCGTCGGGATCGTCGGGATCGACCCACGTCAGCTCGACGCTCATCTTGCGCAGCAGATGCTTGAGCTGATTGACCGTCCCCCCGTAGAGCGCCGAGGACGAGACGATGTGGTCGCCGGGGGTCAGCAGCGTGAACAGCGCGGCGGCCTGCGCGGCGATCCCGCTGGCGAACGCCACCGCGCCCGACCCGCCCTCCAGGTTCCCGACCCGCTCCTCGAACACGGCGACCGTCGGGTTCATGATGCGCGAGTAGGTGTTGCCGTACTCCTGCAGGTTGAAGTAGGCCGCGGCCGATTCCGGGTCCTCGAACACGAAGCTGGTCGTCTGGAAGATCGGCACCGCGCGCGCTCCCGTGTTGGGGTCGGGTCGCTGTCCGGCATGCAGCTGGCGGGTCTCGAACCCGTAGGCCCGGTCGTCTGCCGGGACCTCGGCCGCTCCGGTCATGGACGCCCCTCCAGGAAGCCGCGAACGATCGGCGTCTGGCGCGCCTCCTCGAGCAGGAAGCAATCGTGACCGTACGGCGCATCGATGACGTGGCACTCGACCGGCTTGTCGAGGCTCCGCAGCGCGGCCTCGATCTCCCGTGAGGCCCACGGCGGGTACAGCCAGTCCGAGCTGAAGGCGATCAGCAGGGTTCGCGCCGACACGTCCCGCAGGGCATGGGCGAGCGATCCGCCGCCGTGCTGGCGCGCGAGATCGAAGTAGGTCAGGGCCCGTGACGTGTAGATGTAGGTGTTGGCGTCGAACCGTTTGACGAACGATTCGGCCTGGTGGCGCAGATAGCTCTCGACCTCGAACTCCGGCTCGGTGATCGTGTAGCGAATGTCGTCGGCGAACTGGAGCCGCCGGGCGAACTTGTCGCTCAGCGCCGGTGCCGACAGATACGTCATGTGGCCGATCATCCGCGCCACGCCCATACCCGCGTTCGGCGCGTCCGGCGTGTCGTGGTAGTGGCCGCCCTGCCAGGCCGGATCACGCATGATCGCGTCCCGCGCGATCGCGTTCCAGGCGATGCCCTGCGGGTGCAGGGCGTGCGTGGTGGCGATCGCCACCACGGCGCCGACCTGGTCGGGGTACTGGATCGCCCACTCGAACGCCTGCATCCCGCCGAGCGATCCTCCCGCCACCGCCACGAGCCGCTCGATCCCCAGCTCGTCGAGGAACGCCCGCTCCACCCGCACCATGTCCGCGACGGTGATCACCGGGAAGTCCGAGCCGTACGCCCGGCCGGTGACCGGGTCGATCGACGCGGGTCCGGTCGTCCCGCGGCAGCCGCCCAGCAGGTTGGTGGAGATGACGTGGTAGCGATCGGTGTCGAAGGCCTTGCCGGGGCCGATCATCCCGTCCCACCAGCCGAGTCCCTTGCCGGCCGCGCCGTCGCGATCCTCGGCCCCGAAACCGTCACGGGCGCTCTCGCTCACCGCTGTCCGGGAGACGCCGGCCGCGTGGGCGTCTCCGCTGAGCGCATGGCAGACCATGATCACATTGTCTCGTAGAGGCGAGAGCCTGCCGTAGGTCTCGTAGGCCACGCGGACGGGGTGCAGCTCGCGCCCGCAGTCGAGCGTCACCGGATCCGGCAGGTCCAGAAAGCGGGTCTCGACCGTCCCGACCGAGCCCGGCGGGAGCGTCGGCTCGGCCGCGGGCGCCGGTGGCGCGGTCATCGTTCTGTTCCCCGAACTGTTGATATTGTCCAGCTTCCTGATCGAGAATGAACCATTATGAGGGAAAGGGGCTGACGGCGACATGAGCGCGACGGTCGACAACGGAGTCAACGTACAGGCGCTGCTCGATGCGCGCGAGGTTCTGGAGGGCGCGCCGGAGGCCGCCCAGTTCACCTGGCGGGCATCGTCGAAGTGGCAGCACGGCGTTCACAGCACGACGAGCATCCAGAACTACTTCGGCCTCGGCGAGGAGCAGAGCCACAAGACCGAGAGCGTGTTCGACGCCGATCACCCCGAGACGTTCGCCGCCCCGGACGGCGGAATCACGCCGATCGAGTACCTGCTCGTCGGCCTGGCGAGCTGCCTCACCGCCGGCGTGGCGTCCGTGGCCCAGAATCGCGGGATCAAGCTGCGCTCGGTCGAGTCGACGGTCGAGGGTCACCATGACATCCGCGGGATCCTCGGGGCCGACAGCGACGTCCGCAACGGGTTCAACGACATCAAGGTGACGTTCTCGATCGACGCCGACGCCTCCCAGCAGGAGATCGAGGCGCTCGTCGCCCAGTCCCAGAAGCGCTCCGCGGTGTTCGACGCGCTCTCGCGAACCCGACGGAAGTCACCGTCGAAGTCGCCTGAGGCCTCGTCATCGAGCGCGTCAGCGCCGCCGTCATCGGCGGCGGCCACGCCGGCCTGGCAGCGAGCCACTTCCTGCGCGAGCGATCGATCGATCATGTCGTTCTCGAGCGCGGCGAGGTCGCGAACTCGTGGCGGCATGAGCGCTGGGACTCCCTGCGACTGCTGACGCCCAACTGGCAGAGCCGGCTGCCCGGGATCCGCTATGACGGTCCGGACCGCGACGGCTACATGACGATGGCCGAGGTGGTCGACCTGATCGATCGCTTCGCCGAGCCGGCCGCGGCCTGCCTGCGGACCGGCACGAACGTCACGGCGGTGCGGCGCGCCGACGACGGCTACCAGCTGACGACGAGCGCCGGCGAGATCCGCGCGCGCACGGTGGTCGTGGCCAGCGGGGCCTGCAACCTGCCGGCTGTCCCGGGGTTCGCCCCCACGGTGCCCCCGGAGGTCGAGCAGCTGACGCCGTTTGACTATCGCGACCCGGATCAGCTCGCCGACGGCGGCGTGCTCGTCGTGGGAGCATCGGCGACCGGCGTGCAGCTGGCGGCCGAGCTCAGGCGATCAGGCCGGCCGGTGATCCTCTCGGTCGGCGAGCACACGCGGATGCCGCGCACCTATCGCGGCCTCGATGTCCTGTGGTGGATGGACGCGTCCGGCGTGTGGGACCAGCGCCACGACGAGGTCGAGGATCTGGCCCGGGCGCGCCGGCTCCCCTCGCCGCAGCTCGTCGGGACGCCCGAGCGGGCGACGCTCGATCTCAACGCGCTGGCCGCGATGGGCGTCGAGCTGGTGGGCCGCTGGGCGGCCGTCCGTGACGGCCGGGCGCTGTTCTCCGGCGGCCTGCGCAACGTCTGCTCGCTCGCCGATCTGAAGCTGGAGCGGCTGCTCGACACCTTCGACGAGTGGGCTCGGGGCGAGGGGGTCGACGCCGAGCTCGATCCGCCCGAGCGCTGCGCCCCGACCGCGGCGCCCCGCTCGCCGCGCCTGCAGCTCGACCTGCGCGGCGGTGAGATCCGCACGATCCTCTGGGCGACGGGCTTCCGGCCCGACTACCGCTGGCTTGACGTGCCCGTCGTCGACGCCAAGGGCCGGCTGCGCCACGACGGCGGCGTCGTGCCGAGCCCGGGCCTGTACGCCCTCGGGCTTCCCGTGCTCAGGCGCCGCCGGTCCACGTTCATCAACGGCATCGAGGACGACGCGCGCGAGGTGATCGACCATCTCGCCGGGTTCCTGGCCGGCGACCCGGATGCCCGCGTCATGTCCAGCGCGGCGTCGTCGTAACCCATCTCGCGGCGATGCTCGACCACGTCGGAGTCGCCACGTCCGATGTTGCGGCGTCCGAGCGCTTCTACCGCGCCGTCCTGTCGGTGCTGGGGATCGAGCCGAGCTACGCGAGCCCTGTCATGGTCGGGTGGGATGACTGGTGGATCGCTTCGACCGACGACGAGCATCCTGTGACCCGCGGTCTGCACGTCGGCTTTCGCGCGCCGGACCGCGCGGCCGTCGACGCCTTCTGGCAGGCGGGGATCGACGCCGGTTACCCGGATGATGGCGCGCCCGGGCCGCGCGCGGTCTACGGGCCCGACTACTACGGCGCATTCCTGCTCGATCCGGACGGCAACAGCGTCGAGGCGGTCCACGGCGACCGCCGCCATCCCGTGCCCGACGGCCGCGTCGACCACCTGTGGCTGCGCGTCCGCGACCCGCAGGCGTCGCGCCGGTTCTATACGGCGGTCGCGCCATACGCCGGAATCCACCTGGCGCACGACGCGCCCGACCGCGTGCAGTTCTCCGGTCCGGACTTCTCCTTCTCGCTCGTGCGCGACGAGCGCCCCCTCACCGAACACGTCCACCTCGCGTTCCCCGCGGATGCGGACGCCACCGTGCGGGCCTTCCATGTCGCCGCGCTCGAGGCGGGCTACGAGGACCACGGCGGCCCCGGCGAGCGCGCCGTGTACCACCCGGGCTACTACGGCGCCTTCGTGCTCGACCCGGACGGCCACAACATCGAGGTCGTCAACCACAACCGCTGAGCCACTGCCAGCGGGTCCGTCACCCCGTGTCACGTCCACGGGCCCGAGGCGTCTTCGCGGTTGCCGAGACGGTCACATCGCCCACAACGGGACGATCTGCGCCAGCCGGTCGGGATCGGTGACCGACCGCACCTCGGAGATCAGTCCGTCCTGCACCGCGAACCTCATGACGAGCATGGGTCGGCCGTCGAGGACGATCAGCACTCCGGGAGATCGCCGGACGGTGACCGGCCGCATCACGGGAATGAGAGCCGCGTTGCGACGCGCGCCGGCGCCGGCCTGGGCCGCGACCTTCTTCGCGCCGCTGATCAGCCTGACGCCGTCGGGGGCGAAGGTGTGCAGCTGAACGTCGGGAGCCAGCAGCGCCAGTAGCGCTGACAGGTCGCCGGAGCCGGCAGCGGCGAAGAACGCGTCGATCACGGCACGGTCGCCGGCGTCCTCTCTGAGCTCTTCGGCGGCCACCAGGCGGACTCGGTGGCGCGCGCGGCTGGCCAGCATCTTCACCGCGGGGGTCGAGCGGCCCAGCACATCTGCGACCTGCCCGAACGGCACAGCGAAGATGTCGTGCAGCACGAAGGCGACGCGTTCGGCGGGGGTCAGGCTGTCCATCACGACATGCAGCGCGATGCCGACCGACTCGGCGTGCAGGACCTCCTCCTCGGGCGTCGCCGGCCGACGCCCGGACTCCGGCAGGTCGGAGGAGGCGAGCAGGTCATCGAGGTCGATCTCGACCGGAACCTCACGGCGCGAGCGCCGGCTTCTCAGCGTGTCCAGGCACACCCGGCTGGTGACCGTCGTCAACCAGGCACGGAGATCCTCGATGCCGTCCCCGCCGGCCTGACTCAGCCTCAACCAGGCTTCCTGAACCGCGTCGTCGCCGTCCTGACCGGATCCGAGCATCCGCTGCGCCAACGCCCGCACATAGGGGCGGTGCCGCTCGAACTCGGTGGCGAGATCGCCGGCGTCGCGGCTCATCTTCTGCACACGCAGGCCGGGGTTCTGAGGTAACACACCGTGCCGACGTTACCTTCGCGGTCCGGCAGCCGTCTACTCGGTGTCCGCAGTTCGCCAAACCGCCGGAGCGATCGCTCGACGAAAGGAACCATGCCCGAGACCCATACCGGCTCACCCCGTCTGCAGAACGCCGGCTCGCCGGACGCCGTCGCCGGCGTGCAGCAGATCATGAAGGCGATCTACGCCGGCGGTGCCCCGCAGGAGACGCTTGAGCTGGTCCACATGCGAGCCAGTCAGATCAACGGCTGTAACGCCTGCATCGCGTCCGGCATCACCAACGCCGAGCGGATCGGCCTCAGCAGCGAACGGCTGCTGACCCTGCCGGCCTGGCGCGAGTCTGCGCTCTATGACGATTCCGAACGGGCCGCGCTCGGACTGGCCGAGGCGATGACCCGCCTGGCGGACCACCCAGACGTGGTGACGGACACGATCTGGGCCGACGCCGCCGAGCATTTCGACGACAGCGCCCTCTCAGCACTCGTCTCGATGATCGCGTTGACCAACTTCTTCAATCGCGTCAACACCACGCTGAAGATCCAGCCCGGCTCCTGATAACAGCCCACGCCACTGTCGACGACAGCTCCCAACCGGGCGCGTGATCCCGAGACGACGGCTCCGCGGGCCGGCCGGTTATCTCAGGCAGTCGGCGTGGCCCGTCACGGAGCTGCCCGCGAACACCACGGCGAACCGCACGTTGTCGGCCGACCCGTCGTGGAACCACGCGCCGCGCTGCACGAGCGCCGTGCTGCGCAGGAAGTTGCCCTGTACGCCGATGGCCTTCACCAAGTTGCCGTGCGCCCTGTCGACGAAACCGGCGAGCGTCGTCAGCGACGGGCTCTGAGGAGTGGTGTCACCGAGCGCATACGAGAAACAGCCGTACGCGCCCAGGGACGCCGCGCCGCTTTGAGGATCCTTCGCCGCGTAGAGGTGTGAGGTCATGAACGCCGTGCTGTTGTCGGATTTCGGGTCCTTGGCGAAGCTGTCGAGCACCGTGGTGACGCCGGGAATACCCCCGAGCGAGTCAAAGCCGCCCGCACCGTTCCCCCCATCGTGAGACGTGAGCTGCCACTGCTTCCCGAGACAGACGATGAAGCTCGTGATCAGCTTGAGATCACCAGGGCCGAGCTTTGTGGCGATGGAGTGGCCGCCTGCGCACTTCGTCGCCGACGACGCGCCGGTGGTGGTGGCTGCTACGGCTGTCGATCCGAAGGCGAGGAGCGCCGCCGCGCTCAGAGCCGCTGCGACTCTGCTGCCAGGTCCCCGCATGCGTCGCCTCCTCAGTCAGATGAGATCGCGCGGACCCGCAGGGGTCGGCGGTCGCCCGGTCTCAAGCGTGCGAGCGCCGCAGCTTAGCTTAGGTACCAGCGGCATCGCGCACGGCGCGCCTAACCTACTTCCTGGGGGGCATCGGCACGGGGATCCTCGGGGCGTTCGAGAACATCGGGCCGGCGCTCGTCGACTTCGCCGAGCTGGTCGAACTTCAGCAGGCTGGCCAAGGACACCGCGGTGGTGGCGAGCATCGTCGCGCTGGCCGCCGCCGCGTTCGCGCAGCCCGAGCTGCTCGGGGCCGACGTCGAGCTGATCGAGACCGCCGAGGGCGTCGAGGAGGTCAGCACCGCGGCCGAGGGCGGGGCCGCCGAGAGCAGCGGACTGCGCACGATCAGCGACATCTCCCTGAAGACCGCGCGCGCGGCCAGTGTCGCGGACGCGGTGACCGAGGCGAGGGAGGGCAACTATGCCGACGCCGGGATCGACGGCGCGCTCGCCTTCGTGCCGGGCCTCGGCGACGGAACCGCCGACGTCTTCGGCATCGGCGACAGAGCCGCCGATGCGGCGGCTCTGGCCGCCGAGCAGGCCAACGACGTCAAGACCCTGATCAACGCCGGCCTGAGCCCGACGGCCGCGGACTCGCTGGTGTTCGCCGACGGTGACTCATCCTCCGTGCTCGGCGGCATCGACCAGACCGATCGTGACGCCGTGAGCGCGCGGGCGTCCGAGCTGACCGCCGGCGCCAACGCCGCGGCCCGGACCGCGCTGCGCGTCGGGCGCCCCGTCGTGATCGCAGTCGATACCGTGGTCCAAGACCCCGTCGTCGAAATCGTGAAAGCCAAAGTGAGCCCAACGCCCGTCCCCGCCGGATCCCGGTGATCACACATCCGTTCGGCATTCGCCGCCGCGTCGAGAAGGTCTGGCGCGAGGGGGGCTGGGGCCCGGTGCAGACCTGGCCGATCGAGCGACCGGGCCGCCCGCCGCTCGTGTTCAAGCTGCGCGTGCCGCTTGGGTTGGAACTGATCGATGTCCGCGGCCTTGCCGACACGGCGGCCGGCGCGTCCCCGCTCGTCGCGCAGGGCGCCGCGGCCCTCGGCGCGGCCGCGCAGGGCGGCGTCTTCCTCGTCGCCGCCCTGCGCACGACCAAGGAGCCCGAGACCGAGCGGACCCTGGTGGCAACGCTCACGGCGGCGATCTCAGACGTCACCGGGCCGCCGTCCGTCGAGGAGATCCGCGCCGGCCTGAGCGACGATCCGCACACTCGGCACGAGGTCATCAAGCTGACTGACCTGACCACCCAGATCACGAGCCTGACCACCGAGCCGGCCGAGCGGGATGCCGAGCCCGACCGTCTGCTCGTCCTCCAATACCTCACGCAGACGCCCTTCGGCGGGGTGGTGGTGTCCTTCTCGACGACGCTCACCGACGCGATGACCGCCAAGGCGCACCAGATCTATCACGACATCGTCAGGGGCGTGTCGATCGACGAGCGACCGGCGGCCTAGCTATAACTAAACCTCAATCCACCGATGGGCAGCGGGGCTGAGCTCGATCTCGTCGAATTCGGCGGGTGGCGGCGTGCTGGGCCGGTTGTGGCGCTCGTCTGGGTGGTGATGTGGCGCGGCCGCGTCCCCGCGGGGACGTTTGGGCTCGATCGCGGGCAGCGGTGATCGTGCCGGAGCTCGGCGAGTTTTGAGCTTGTCGTCATGGGGCGCCGCGGATCGTCAGGTCAGGGCCGGCAGCTCGCGGATCGCGTTCAGGACGGTGGTGAACTCGGTTTGCCAGGGCCAGCGGGACGGCATCCGCAGCGTCCATTGCCGGGCGGAGCGTGTCAGTCGTGCGGGGATCTGCAGGAGGTGGCGGCGGCGCGATCGGGCGGTCTGCACCGAGCGGTCGGGCAGGCCGATCTGGGTGGCCCAGCGTCCGAGGTTGTGGAGGATGTCCCGGACGGTGTGGAACTTCGGTGGCGGTCCGGGTGTGATGTGACTACGCGGCGGCGACGATAGCGGTCTCCTCGGTCGGAGCGTGGTGGGGCTGGTGAAGGGTGATTTCGCGTTCGACGCGGGCGGCGAGCTTGGCGAGGTCGGCGTGGCCGATGATGCGTCGGAACTGCTGCTCGGCTTCGAGCATCCCGGCGGCGGTCCAGCGCAGGCACATGTCGCCGTTCTGCCAGTGCTTGACGTTGCGGGCGGTCCGGCGGACGCACTCGATCATCGACTCGCACGGGTTCGTCGAGGCGAGCGTCTTGCGCAGCGACCCTTTGACGCCCAGGCGGGTGACGGTGAGCGTCTCCGCCATCCCTTCGCGCAGCGAGGCGGCGGCGCCGGGATGTGAGTGCTCGAGCTCGCCGGCCAGGGTCTGCAGCTGCTGCAGGGCCCGGCCGTGGTCGGTCTCCGCCCACGCGCGGCGCAGCCGTCGCTTGACGAGATCGCGGTCGCGATCGGCGAGGTGATCCAGGACGTTGCGCTCTTTGTGGATCTGGCAGCGCTGGACCGGGGTGCGCTTCCCGAGCACATCGTTCACGCCAGCGCGGAGCGCCTTGGCGCCGTCGATCACGACCAGCACGCCCTGCTCGACATCCAGTCCGCGGTGTACGAGGTTAGACAGCAGTTCGCTGGTGACGGTCTTGTTCTCAGTGCTGCCTTCCCACAGGCCGAGCGGGATCTTCACGCCGTCGGTCGTGATCCCCAGCGCCACCACGCAGGTGTGGTCCTTCAGGCCGACACCGTCGATCATCAGCACCGCCAGGCGCACGTCGTGGAGGCTGCGGGCCATGAGCTCCAGCAGCGCCTCCTTGGTGCGCGCGACGAACGTGCGCGACACCGCCGACTTCGACGTCGACCGTGCCTGCTGCTCGACCTGCTCGCCGACCGGCTCCTGCAACCGCCGGTAGCGGCGGGTGCTCACGCCGGCGAGCATCCGCTCCAGCACGACCCGCGAGAGCTGATCGCGGCTGGCGAAGTGCTCATAGGTCCGGCAGGGCACCTCCTGCTCGCCGTCCTTGGTCCGCATCCGCGGACGCTCGACCGGCACGCGCCGGCCACCGAGCGTGACCTCACCGTCGTCGGTCCCGTGCCGGTACGCGGTCCGGTCAGGGTCATGCCTGCCTCTCGGGCCGCACACGTCCTCGACCTCCTCGGCCATCAACTCTTCAAGCACGCCAAGCCCAACACCGACGCTGAGCGCGAGCAGCCCCTCCTTCGCTGCCCCAACCAGCTGCCCCAGCGCCTCCTGGATCCTCGGCGGCAACGGCTCCTCGACAGCCTCGGCGGCGGCCACGACCTGCGGTCGCGATACGGTCTGCATGGCGGTTCTCCTGTTCTCGTCGCCGGAGCTGGAACTCCGACGAGTGGACTTGAAGCGCCCTACACGCTGCCAACGGCAGCGGACGAGGGCGGGAGGACCGCCACCTCAAGTTCTACGCCACGCGGGACAACCTCGGCGATCGCCGCGCGGATGGTCTGCCAGTCCTGGCGGTCATGGGCGCTGGGCAGGCTGAGGGCGCGACGGACATCGGCGAGGTCAACGGGAACCATTCGTCGGCGTTGGCGGCCGCTGTCGGTGTGGAAGGTCTCCTCGACGAGAATGATGGCCGGTGGATCCCCCCCTGCAGGGGGGTTAGGGGGGTTCTTGGTTCCTTGGTTCTGTGGTTCCTTCCCCGCGCGCGCGTTGGCTGACGGGGTTTTTGGCGGGGTTTCTGACGGGGTTTCTCGATCTGACGGGGTTTTTGGCGGGGTTTGTGGCCCCGAAACCGTCCGGCTGGCGGCGGGGTTTAGGCAAGAAACCGTCCGGCTGGCGGCGGGGTTTCTGGCGGGGTTTTCATCCGATCGGACGGGTATCGCCCCGAGGCCCGGGTGGTTCGGCGCGGACACCGTCCAGGTGATGGCGGGGTTTGCATCAAGATCGGTGAGCACCGTCCATCGGACGGCGGGCTTTCCCGAGCTGCCCGACGTCGCCGTGCCGTCATGCGACCACACGAGCGTTAGCCCAGCGTGTTGGCGAGGCCCGCGGCTCCTTGATTGACCACGCGGCGCGATCGCGTCAGAGCGCGGCCGCTCGGGCTGGCGGGGTGGCTGATCCGCCGCACCGCCGCGGTCTGGTAGGCGCTCCAGGCGCTTGAGCGGGCGGGTGATGGCCATCAGCGGCCGAGCGCTGGGTGATGGCCTGACGCGGCGCCGAGGCGCGGGCGGGGCTTGGAGGGCGCGGAGGTCGGCGAGCTGCCAGTGGTTGGTGTTCCCGCGCCCGCCCCCACCGCTCACCGCGGCCTCGCCGGCGGCCAGCAGCGCGCTTCGGGCGCGGCGATAGCCCGCGTCCGACAGCCCGGCGGCCGCCCGGATCTCCTCGGTGGTCAGCCCGGCGACGCGGCCGTGATCGTCGGCCAGCGCCGCCAGGGCGGCGAGCAGCAGCCGCGCCGGCCCCCGCGTGTGGCTGTGGCCGAGGACGCTCTCAAACCGTCCGGGGTTGACCGGCGTCGGCCACCACGGGCCGGTGCGGGCGAACTCGACGATCACCTCGCTCTTGTGCCCGCGGCCGCCCCGCGTCGGCGCCACGGTGATCAACTCGCGTCTCAGCAGGCGGGCGCGGGCCGCCAGGTAGGCGCTGCGGCTCAGTCCGGCGCGTGCTGCGGCGGTGTCATCGCCGGGCCAGGCGTGCTGCTCGGGGTTGGCGTAGCTGGCCAGCGAGAACGCCACCAGACGCTCGGCGGTGCAGAGATCCTCTAACGCCAGGGCAGCGGAGACGGCGATGTGGCTCATCCCCGCGCTCCACGGCGTGCTTGACGCAACGTGCACGGGGACGGGCCCCAAGAGCACGATGAGCCGAGCGGTGGGGTTGACGGTGAAGGGCTGCGGTGTTGGCTGGAGGCCATCGCGAGCGCTCGCCGCGCGAGCGCTCGCGATGACGTCCATCCAGGCGTCCAGGACGCAGACCAGCGACGCGGACGATGAGTCCGTCGCCGGGCCGGGTAAACTCCATAGCCAATTCATGGGTCGGCGCTGCTGGCGCCTATGTGCTTTGGAAGACCGGGTTGCACCCCGGTCTTTCTCGTTTCCGAGAGCCTCGACAGCTGGTGGGCCCCGGATGGGCGCCCCCGGGGAGTGGACCAAAACAGCCGCGAGCTCAGCACCGGATCGACTCATCTCGCGAGCTCCGTCTCCCATGTGTGGCCGCCGACGCTGATCGCCGACCCGCCGAGGCCGGCCCGAGATGGCTCACCGCGCTCGTCCGCCCGCCTCAAACGCGACCCCGATAGTCGGTGCGCGCCACCAGCCGTCGGGACACGAAATCTCGGCTCCGAAGCGGCCCGGCAGCGTCTCTCGGGGGAACGGCTGGGGGAACGACGACCCGCGCAGAAGGGCCTGCGCTGACCTGAGCTGACCCGCCGAGCGCTGCAGATAGATCGGCCGCGATGCCGGTCTATCTCCCTGCAAGCGATACAAAACGGACCGAAACTGACGGAGAGGGGGGGATTCGAACCCCCGATGGACGGAAACGCCCATACCGGTTTTCGAGACCGGCGCATTCAACCGCTCTGCCACCTCTCCAGGTGCGGGCAAAACGTTAGTGCAAGTCGGCGGCGAACAGTCCGCGGGCGGCGGGAGCGCCGATCGCCGCCGCCGCCGCGCTCAGCGCCGGGAGGCGAAGAAGGCGCGCAGGAGGTCGCCGCACTCCTGGGCGAGCAGGCCGGACTGGACGTGGGGGCGATGGTTGAGGCGGGGCTCGGCGAGGACGTTCAGCACGCTGCCGCCGGCCCCGGCCTTGGGATCGGTCGTGCCGAAGACGACGCGGGGGACGCGGGCGAGGACGATCGCCCCGGCGCACATCGCACATGGCTCGAGGGTGACGTAGAGGACCGAATCGAGGACCCGCCAGCTGCCGAGCGAGCGGGCCGCCTCGCGCAGGGCGATCATCTCGGCGTGCGCGGTCGGGTCGTCACGGACCTCGCGTTCGTTGTGGCCGGTGCCGATCACCTCGCCGTCGCGGACGACGACTGCGCCGACCGGGATGTCGTCGTGCTCGGCCGCGCGTGAGGCCTCGCGCAGCGCGAGTCGCATGAAGTATTCGTCGCGGGGAAAGAAGTGGGAGGTCACCGGCGGGGCGCGGGATGAAGGTCGGATACCGTTGGTGGCAGGGAAACTTTCGCTGCCCGATGATGTCTTAAGCGATTGATGTCGCCGTTGTGGACCGCGGCATCCCCGACTCCATGCTCTCTCACCCCTCCCGCCGCACGCCGCTCGTCGCGGCCCTCCTCGCGCTTGCCCTGGCGGTCGGGCTGCCGATGATCGGCGGCCATCCGGACGCGCTCGCGCTCGGCGCGCGCCGCTCCGCATCCGCCCAACCCACCGCCACCACCGCCACCACCGCCACCACCGCCGCCGCCACCACCGCCGCCACCACCGACGACGACGCCGACCGGACCGCCAACCCCGGCACCCCCGGCAGAGCGAGCCCGCCGCCGGCCTACATGGCCCACGAGGTGATCGTCGGCTATCGCTCCGCCGCGGCGATGAGCCCCGCGCTCGCCGCGCGCCTCGGGGTGCGCTCGGCCCGGTCAGAGCCCACGCCCCGGACCGCGCTGCTGCGCCTCGACCCGCACACGAGTGTTCCCGCGGCCCTGGCCCGGCTGCGCCGCCAGCCCGGGATCGCCTTCGCACTGCCCGATTACATCGCCCACGCCGACGGCTCCTACTATCCCGACGACGAGGGGCGGCTGGGTCGCCCGCGGGGGTGGGAGGCGATGCAGTGGAACCTGCTGCCCGCCGACGGGATCGACGCCCCGACCGCCTGGGCCAATCTCCGGGCCGACCATCGCGCCGGCGGCGAGGGCGTGATCATCGCCGTCCTGGACACCGGCGTGGCCTATCGCGACTGGCATCAGTTCCATCAGTCCCCGGACCTCGCCGGCACGACCTTCGTCTCGCCGTATGACTTCGTGGCCGGCAACCGCTTCCCGCTGGACCGCGAGGGCCACGGCACCTTCGTGGCCAGCGTCATCGCCGAGACGACGAACAACCGAATCGGGCTGACGGGAATCGCCTACGGGGCCTCGATCATGCCGGTCCGGGTCCTGAGCGCCGACGGCGAGGGCGACGAGTCGACGATCGCCCGCGGCATTCGCTACGCCGTCGATCATCACGCCCAGGTGATCAACCTGAGCCTGGAGTTCCTGCCCAGCCAGGTCACCTCGGCCTCCGAGATCCCGGAGATCGTCAGCGCGATCGCCTTCGCCCATCGCCGGGGGGTGATCGTCGTCGGCGCCGCCGGCAACGATCAGACGATGCAGATCGCCTATCCGGCGCGGGCGCCCGGCGCGATCTCGGTCGGGGCGACGACCGCGGACCGCTGCCTCGCCGACTATTCCAACGGCGGGCTCGGGCTCGATCTGGTGGCACCGGGCGGTGGCGATGACGCGGTCCTGCAGAACGACACCGACTGCCATCCCAATCGCAATCTCCCCGCGATCTTCCAGATGACGCTCACCGATCCTCCGCACTGGGACGACTTCGGCTATCCCGGCTACTACATCGGCACCTCGATGTCCTCGCCCGCGGTCGCGGCCACCGCGGCGCTCGTGATCGCCAGCCGGGTGCTCGGCCCCCATCCGTCGCCCGACGCCGTGCTCGCCCGGCTGGAGCAGACGGCGACGCCGCTCGGCGGCTCACAGCCGAACACCACCTACGGCTACGGCCTGCTCAACGCGGGGGCCGCCACGACACCGGGGACGCCGGCCACACCGGTCGTCCCCCCCGGAGGCACGCCGACCACGCCGACCACGCCGACCCCGTCGACGACGACGCCGACCACCACGACCGCCCCGACCTCGGCCACCCGCCCGACCCCGGGCGCCCACCACGGCTGACAGATCGCTGACCAAACCGCCGAACGCGCCCAACGCGTCCGGCGCCCCGGACGCGGGCTCAGGGCGCGTCGGTGCGCACGATCAGCACCGAGCACGGGGCGTGGTGCGACACCTTGTTCGGCACCGATCCGAGCAGGAAACGCGTCGCTCCGGTCATCCCCTTGTGGCCGACGACGATCAGCTCCGTGCGCTGCTCCTCGGCCACGTCGAGGATCGCGTCGGCGCCGTCGCCGACCCGCGCGAACGTCTCGACCCGCTCCACGCCCGCCTCCCGCGCGTCGCCCTGCGCCCGGGCCAGCAGGTCAAGCACCTCCTGGTGCGCGTGGACGGCCCATTGGACGTCACCGGTCAGCGGCCGGGCGTCATCGCCCGATCGCCGCTCGGGCACCGGCTCGTAGGCCGAGACGATCAGCAGCCGCGCGCTCAACGCGAGCGCGAGCTCGATCGCCTGGCGGACCGCCGCCGCCGCCGTCGACGATCCGTCGGTGCCAACGAGGATCGACTCGGTCACGGGCGGTCAGGCCAGCCGCGTGATCGCGATGACGATCCCCGCCAGCACGAACACGACGATCAGAACCTGCGTCCAGATGAGGATCTTCGGTACCTGCACCGTGCTCAAGGCTACCGACGCGCCCGCTGCGGCCTCAGGCCGGCGCTCAGCTCCTCGGCGCCGAGGTCATCGAGCAGTCCGATGGATCGCGGATCCCGTCCCGGCGCCAGCAGGACGCCACCGCCCGGCCAGTAGGGGTGCGGCGGCACCGCGCGATCGACCAGCAGTGGCTCGAACAGCCACGAGCCGGTGTTGAGCACGCCGGTCAGGCCGGGCTCAGGCGGCCAGTGCTCGCCGTCGAGCGGGCCGCGACGGTGCACGTGCCCGAACACGATCCAGTCGGCCTCCACCCCCAGGCGCCGGGCGACGCGGGCGATCGCCGGCACGCTGGCATGCCGCATCTGGGCGTCGATCAGCGTCGCCGTCAGCGGTGCCAGGCGGGCGTGCATCAGCACGCGCGGGAGCGGGTAGGTCGCCGAGCGCAGCAGCTCGCCGGCCCCCTCCAGCACGGTCGCGAGCGGACGCTGCGCCAGCCGGTCCAGGAACTCGCCGCGCGGCTCCCGTCCGCGGCGGCGCGCCAGCTCGTAGCCGGCGGCGCCGACGACCGCCACCGGCTCGCGCCGCAACCGGCCGCGGGGCATCCCGAAGGCCGATTCGGGAAACAGGTGGCGGTCGAGGTAGTGGCCGTGGGTGGCCCAGATGCCGTCGCCGAGCCACACCCCCGGATAGTGCACGCGGGTGCGAGCCGGAGCCAGCCACTCCAGCAGCGAGCGCAGCTCCGGGGTGGCCGCCGGATCGGCCCGCGAGTCCGGCGCCAACCGGTCGCCCTGGGAGCGCGGCCAGGACCCGAGCAGCCGCCGATCGTGGTTGCCCGGGATGACGATCACCTCGCGGTCGGGCCCGAGCCGGCGCCCGACCGCGCGCAGCACCGGCTCGGCGATCGCCATCGCCCGGGCGGGGTGGCGGGTCATCAGCTCGATGGTGTCGCCGAGCAGGACAAGCCGCTCGACCTCGTCGAGCGCGCTGAGCAGTCGCCGGCGAGCGGCCGGCCGGCGCAGCACGTCGTGGCCGACGCGGGTGCCGAGGTGCAGGTCGGAGATGATGAGCGTGCGCACGGCGGCGCACGATAGACGCGCGCCGTCCCGGCCCGCTCGGCCCGCTCGGCCCGCTCGGCCCTCCCCTCCCGGCCCTCCCGGCCCTCCCGGCCCGCTCGGCCCGGTGTTTACGCCGTGACGAGCGTGTCGAAGTGCACCGCGACGCCGCGGGCGACGATCAGCACCGGCGAGGTTGCCTCCTCGACGGCGTTGTGCGCGGCCGAGCTGATCATCACACGGCCCTCCCGGGCCTCCCGGCGCGAGCCGACGATGAGCAGGTCGACGCCGCGCACGCGGTCGGTGACGGTGGCTCCGAAGCGCTCGGCGATCGAGAACGCCGTCTCGATCGCGGCCTCGTCGGCCGAGCCGGGCAGGATGCCGATCGATTCGATCTCACGCTCGGGTCCGGCCGCATAGCCGGCCGGCGCCAGGGCCACGGAGGCCGGGCCGTTCTCCAGGAGCGCCTGGGCCGAGCGGCAGATCGCCACGTGACCGGCGGCGGTGCGGTAGTCCGAGCCGAAGACGACGACGTCGGCGTCCTCCTGGGCGGCGAGCCAGCCGAGCCCCTCGCCGGTCGACGCGCTGATGACGATCCGGCGGGCGGTGTCGGGATCCTCCAGCCACTGGGCGCCGCGAGCCAGCAGGCCGCGCGCCTCGTGCTCGGCGAGCTCCTCGTCGTCGGGGCGGGCCTCGACGGCGTGGCGAACGTAGGCGAGCGTCAGGGTCGCGCCCGCGCTGCGCAGCGTCCGCCCGAGCATGAGCGCGTCGTGGTCATTGGTGGTGTCGTCATAGGAAATGATCGCGTGCGGGGACATGGCCGTCTCTCTCTCCGTGTGGTGGTGTCCGTCTGTATCGGTGGCAGGCGCGAGGATCGCATCCTTTTCCGCATCAGTGCCAATGAAGTTGCTCATCAGTCATATAAGATTTGCTAATGCTGAACCTGGGTCGGCTGCAGATCCTCTGCGAGGTGGTCCACCGCGGCTCGTTCTCGGCCGCCGCGGACGCGCTGTCCTATACCCAGTCCGCGGTTTCGCAGGCGATCGCGCGGCTGGAGGTCGAGACCGGCGCGACCCTGGTGGTGCGGGATCGGCGCGGCGTACGGCCGACGGCGGCCGGTGCCACCCTCGTCGGCCACGCCGAGACGATCCTCGCCCAGGTACAGGCCGCCGAGGCCGACGTCGCCGCGGTGCTCGGGACCCGCGCCGGACGATTGCGGGTGGCGTCCTTCCCGTCCGCCGGGGCGACGCTGATGCCGCTCGCCGTGGCACGCTTTCGCCGTGATCATCCCGGCGTGGCGCTGACCCTCGCCGAGGACGAGCCCGAGCGGATCGGCCCGCGGCTGCGGGCGGGGGAGTTCGACCTTGCGTTGCTGTTCGAGTTCCCCGGCGTCCAGGCCAGGCGCGACCGGCCCGGAGCCGGGCTGAAGACGGTCACGCTGCTCGAGGACCCGATGCACGTCGTGCTGCCCGCCCACCACGCCCTGGCCGGCAAGCGCGCGCTCTCGCTGTCGGACCTCCGCTACGAGCAGTGGGTGCAGACCTCGGCATCGAGCCCGTGCGCGCGCCACGTCGTGCGCTCCTGCCTGGCGGCCGGATTCGAGCCCGACGTCGCCTTCGAGAGCGATGACTACGAGACCGTGCAGGGACTGGTGGCGGCCGGTGTCGGCGTCGCGCTGATCCCCCGGCTGGCGCTGACCCGCGCGCGCGGCGGCATCGTCGTCCGGGCGCTGGCGCCCCGCAGCCCCACCCGCCAGGTGACGGTGGCGACCGCTCCCGCGCCGGGCGCGGCTCCGGCCGCCAGGACGATGATCGCGGTGCTGGCCGAAGTGGCGCGGCGCTACACCGACGGCCCGGACGAGTGGTCGGCCCCGGCGGCGGGGTCAGAGGGTGGTGCTCAGCCGGCTCGTCGCGTTGCCGGCGTCGACGATCCCGACGGTGAGCCTGAGCCGGTCTGATCCGGCGAGCGCCGCATCCGGAAGGCGGCCGCCGACGGCGCTGAGGGCGGGGGAGCGGAAGCGCAGGCGCAGCGAGCGCGCCGGCGAGCCGAGCGAGATGATCGCGGTCCGCGGCCCGGCGAGCCGCATCGAGAATCGCAGAGCGGTTCCCGGACCCGTCGCGGCCAGTGCGCTCACCCCCTGGCCGGAGCTCAGCCGCAGGCTGCGGGGAAGCATGATCGTGAGCGACGAGATCGCCGGTGAGTCGTGCCCGGCATCGACGGTCAGGGCCAGCAGCGGCGAGCCGGCGGCGTCGGCGGTCAGCGAGACGCTCGCGATCGTCGGCGCCGATCCGACGGTCCAGGTGAACGTGGCCGTGGCCGACGCGTTCTCCTCGTCGCGGACGATGACCTGCACGCTGAACCTCCCGCGGCGCCGCGGCGCGCCGGTGATCACGCCGGTGCTGCGGCTGAGCGTCAGGCCGGCGGGAAGGCCGGCGGAGGCGTAGGTCAGCGTGCTGCCCGGCACGTCGGTGGCGCTGAGGCGCAGCGCCACCGACGCGCCGACGGCCGAGCTCTGCGGGCCCGGGTCGGTGACCGTGATCGAGTCGGCGCACAGGCTCGCCGCGAGCGCCGCGGCGTTCGGAGTGCCGAGACCGGTGGCGAGGTCATAGCCCGGTCCCGCGGCGTAGTTGCCACCGTTGGTGCCCGTGAAGTCGTTGTTCCCGGTCGTGACGTCGTTGAAGTCCGCCGCGTAGGCCTGGCCGGCGGCGCGATACAGGGCGGGATCGGCGTAGCCGATCGGCGCGGCCGTGCAGCCCGCGGACGCGTCGGTCAGCGCCATCAGCGCCGCCCAGACCGGAGAGGCGGCGCTCGTGCCGCCGATGCCCTGCCACCCCGACGGCTCGTCGACCACCGAGTCCTGACCGTCCCAGTAGATCAGATAGCCGTACGTGGGGTCCGCGTTGGCGGAGACGTCGGGCACCTCGCGGCAGTAGCCGCTCGGCTTCCCGCACACGTGGCCGGTGGCGGCCGGGTTGAGCACGCCGAGCGCCGGTGCGGCGTCGAGCTGGGCCGGAGCCATCGCCCAGTAGTTCGAGACGCCGCCGCCGCCCGCCCCGGGAGCGCCCATCGTGGAGCCGGGGCTCAGCGTCGTGTTCCACACGGTCTCGGTCGGGCGTGGCCCGAGCGTCTGCAGGGAGGTGCCGCCGACCCCGGTGACGTATGGCTGACTGCTCGGGTCGTCGACCGCGGCGGACAGCGACGGGTGTGGTCCACCGTCGTCGCAGTCCTCGGCGCCGCTGTCGCCGGAGGCGGCCACGACCGTTTGGCCCTGCACAGCGGCCTGCTGGAACAGCTCGTCCTCGGCGAGCGCGTCCCTGTGGCCGAGCTGGGCCTCGCACTCGCCCCACGACACCGACACCACCTTGGCGGCGTCGGCGTTGATGATCGCGCTGAACGTGTCGTACGGGCCCGCGCCGGGGGAGCCCGAGTTGGAGTTCGGCCCCTGGTAGACGATCACCCTGACGTCGGGCGCCAGGCCGATGAGGTTCTCGATGTCCAGTGCCGCCTCGCCGCTGCCGGGCCCCGACCCGGCGCCGCCGTCGACCCGCACGGTGCTGATCTTGGCGTGCGTGCCGTAGCACGACTGATAGCTGGCGATGTCGTTCGCGTCGTCGGGCTCGAGCTCGTAGACGGCGACCGTCACCCCTTGGCCGAAGTCCCCGGCCGCATACAGCCCGGCGAAGCCGTAGGCCGAGGCGATCTGGTCGGCGGTGTAGGCCGACTGCTCCGGCGCCGCGGTCAGAGCCGCCGCGCACGGCTGCGGGCCCCCGGTGACGACGTGGGCGGTCGACAGCAGGTGCGGCGTGGCGGGCGTGGCGCCGAGCGCATTCGGCGAGTCGGTCCGGGGGCGGACGAGCAGCGGCTGCGGCGACGCCGACGTGTCGAGACCGACCACCGACTCGACGTCGCCGGCGACGGCGGCGGCGAACGCGGGCGCGGCGCTGGCGGCGATCGCCGTGCGCCGTCCCGGGAGCGCGTACCGCTGCAGCGAGATGGAGAACGCCCCCTCCAGCGCCGCGGCGCTCGCCGTCACCGGGATCGACAGGGCGCCGGCGCTCGCCGTTCCCGGGTTCAGGCCGTGCGCGCGCAGCGCCGCGCGGACCGCGCTGACCGTGGCCGGGGTGGCGCCGAAGCGCCGCGCGAATTGCGTCGGTGTGAGGTAACGGCGGAATTGCGGCGAGCCGGGTTGCGACACCGCGTCGGCGTAGGCCGCCAGGGCGGCCGGATCTCGCGGCCGCAGGGTGACGGTCACGTGCAGGCGCAGCGACGGCGCGACCGAGGGGAGCGCGCGCCAGCCGGCGGCATGCGCCGGGGGGCTGCCGACGCGGACCGATTGCGCCCGGGCGACGCCGGCCGGGATCGTCAGCGCCGCCAGCGCGACGGCGTACGCCAGACGGTGAACCAATCGCGCAGCGCCGACCATCACGCAGCCAGCGTAGCGGCGCGGGCCTGCTTGACTGCCGGTCGATGACGATTCCGAGACGCCTGGTGTTCGGCGAGGTGGCCGAGATGTACGACCGCTATCGGCCGGCGTACCCCTCCGCGCTCGTCGCTGACCTGCTCGCGCTCGCCCCGGCGCACGGGTCCGAGCGGGCGCTCGAGGTCGGCGCCGGGACCGGGAAGGCCACGGTCCAGTTCGCCCGCGGCGGCGCCGCCGTGCTCGCGCTGGAGCCGAGTCCCGAGATGGCGCGGATCGCGCGGCGGGCGTGTGCGCCGTACGCCCGGGTCGAGGTCGTCGAGTCCGATTTCGAGCGCTGGGCGCCCGGAGGCGAGCGGTTCGCGCTCATCTACGCCGCGCAGGCCTGGCATTGGGTCGATCCCGCCACGGGCTTTGGCCACGCCCGTCAGGCGCTGGCCGGCGACGGCCTCCTGGCGGCGTTCTGGAATCGCCCGGCCTGGGGCGACACGCCGATCCGCGCGGCCCTCGCGCGCGCCTACGCCGACACGGTGCCCGATCTCGTCCCCGACGGTCCGCTGCATCCCGCCAACCTGCGGGTCGATGACGGCCATCGATGGCCGGGGGCGGTCGCGGCGGCCGGCGGGTTCGGCCAGACCGAGGTCCGCTCGTATCCCTGGGTGGCGACGTACTCGGCCGACGCCTACGCCGGCATGGTCGGCACGCTGTCTGAGACGCGGCTGCTCGCCGACGAGGCGCGGGCCCGGCTGCTCGGCGCGGTCCGCGCCGTCATCGACGCCCACGGCGGCTCGTTCGAGCTGCCGATGACGACGCTCGTCTGCCTGGCCCGGGCGGCGGGCTGACCGCCGCGCCGGAAGCAGCGCGCCGGCACACGCCGCGCCGGCACACGCCGCGCCGGCACCCGCCGCGCCGGCACCCGCCGCGCCGGCGCTCGCCGCGCGCCGATCGCGCGGTGAGCGCCCGCAGGCGTCACATCAGGTGCAGCTCGGTGACCGCGCCATCGGACACCGTGATCGGCGGTCCCGCCGTCGTGGCGTCCTCCCAGACGATGTACCCGCCCTCGGGAAGGCTCCCGAAGATGGCGGTCAGCACCGAGCCGGCCATCGTCGCCCGCTCGTGCACGCCGGTGTGGACGCGGCGCCCGTCACCGTCGACGGGGCTGATCTCTATCTCCTGACCGCGGAAGCGCTCGCTCGGATAGATGACGAGCGCCCCCCGGCCCGCGCCGATGTCCAGCGCCACGCTGGCCGACTCGGCCGCCGGAGCGAGCTCCGCCGACTCGTGATGGTGGTGATGGTGACCGTTGCCGGTCGCGAGTGACACGCCGCTCATCTCCCTACGAGGCGATCGTTGACAGCGGCGCCGTGTCGTAGCCGCTGATCGGGGTGCCGAGATACGGGAACGTCGTCAGATACGTCGTGTCGGCGTCGGTCAGCCCATCGGTGATCGCGCTGGCGGCGCCGTCAGGCGTATAGCTGCTGTCGATCAGCTGATACGTCAGGCCGGCGATCGCCCGCAGCTCGATCGAGACGACGTCGTCGAACACCCGGCGGCCGTTCGGGAAGCCCGCCAGGTCGCCGCCGACGACCCCGAGCGGATTGGGACTGCTCGCCGGCGGGACCGCGACGTTGAGTCGCAGCATGTCGGCGTACGTCTTGCCGGTGTAGTTCTGGAAGCCCGGCACGATGCCGGACGGCAGCCCGGTCAGCAGGATCGCCACCAGATCCGCCCGCGGCGCGTTCAGATTCGCCAGGTGCGGGAACACGCCGGGATACAGGATCGGCAGCAGCGTGGCCAGTTCGGGATGCTGGTAATGGCTCAGGAACTGGGCATCGGACTCCGGGTACGACGCGTTCCACAGGTCCTTCTGACCCATCGGGATGAGGACCTCGTTGATGAGCGGATTGCCGAGGCGCGACACCTGCACCGAGGGGCCCGTCTGGACGCTGGTGCCGGTCTCGGGGATGCGGATCGATGCCCGCTGGCGGCTCGCGGCCGCCCAGATCCCGAGCACGGCCTTCTGCGACATGACGTTGCTCGGCGTCGATCCGTCCGACGTCAGCTCGCTGATCGGCACCTGGATCGCGATCGAGTGCACGCTGAAGTCCTGCGTCGAGTTGACACCGGGCGCGTTGGCCATCGAGGCGATGTGGAGGCTCTGGAACGGCCGCAGGTCGCCGAGGTCGAAGATCGCCCCGAGGTCGACGTAGAAGCCCTCCAGCCGCTGCCCGGCGAACACCTTCGTTCCGTTCCCGACGGTGTAGATCGCCTCGTTGGCGAGGTTGGCGTAGTTCGGGGTCGAGGCCGGGCCGATGTTGCACGGCGGGCACGACAGATTCGTGCCGAGATACGTCGTCTGGCCGTTCTCGATTCGCTGCAGGTTGAAGACCTGCCGGCGATTCCAGGTCGAGTCCGAGAGGTTGTTGATCGTCCCGGTGTTGTAGAGGAACGAGTTCGGGTCGGCGACCTGCGTGAAGAACTCGAACTGGTAGATGATCTCGGCCTGGCCGTCGCCGTTGTTGTCGATGTAGATCCGGTAGACGACGTCATCGCCGAACTCGAAGAAGTTCGGGCCGCCGAACGGCGCCTCGAGCGGCAGGTAATTCGAGATGATGGTGACCGTGCTCGGGTCATCGGGACTGACGAACGCATACGTGTCGGTGTTGTCGGCGACCGGGTCCTTGCTGATCGCCGGCGCCTCGCGGTGAGACGACATGTTCTACCTCCGATGGGTGTGATCGATGGGGTGTGCGAACGACCGGGGACGGCGCTCAGCGCGCCGCGTGAGCGATCCGGGCGGCGAGCTTGGGGTCGTGCAGGTTGACCTCGCGGTGGCCGGCCATGACCGTGACCACGCCGCTGCTCGGATCCTTGACGTAGGCCACGACGGGATCGCGCCCCGGCTCTCCCTTCTGCGCCTCCTTGTCGGCCTTCGCGTCCGCGTCCTCGACGAGCAGTCCGCCGAACACCGTCATGCCGGCCGTCGTCGCCGCCGAGCTCTTGACGAACCCGCGCCTGGTGAGATCGCTCATCAGTCCTCCTTGTTGGGTGTGGTCGAACGACGCGGGCCGTTTCACCATCCACAGCCCCGTGCCGCCCGCTCCTCGATCTGTCTAGTCGGCCTTACGCGGCCGTCTGCGGATCGGATCAGCGGCGGGGCGAATTAATCGGCCGCACGATCTGAGCCGCGGCGAGGGCTACGCGGGGCGGGGGCCGGCGGCGCCGGCGAGCGCGTCGACCCGGGCCTGGAGTCGACGCTTGAGCGCGGGCCATTCGTCGTCGATCACCGAGAAGTAGGCGGAGTCACGCTCGCCGCCCTCGCGGACGACCATGTGCTTGCGCAGGATGCCCTCGAACGTGGCCCCGAGCGCCAGCAGCGCGCCGCGGGAGCGCTCGTTGCGAGCGTCGGTCTTGAACTCGACGCGCCGCAGGCGCACGTGTTCGAAGGCGTGGCCGAGCAGCAGGAGCTTCGTCTCGACGTTGACGCCCGTGCCCCACGCGCCGCGCGTCACCCACGTCCAGCCGATCTCCGCTCGCAGATGCTCCAGGCGCAGCTCGAGAAAGCGCGTCGAGCCCAGGACGCGGCCGGTGTCGGCCGACCGGACCGCGTAGGGAACCTCCCGGCCCTCCCGCGCCGCGGCGAGCGCCGCCGCCAGCCACTCGCGCAGCGCGGCGGCCGAGGACGCCATGTCGACCGGCATCCAGGCGAACATCTCGGGATCGCCCGCCGCCTCGATCAGGCCCTCCTCGTGCTCGGGGGCCAGCGGCTCGACGATGACCAGCCGGCCGCGCAGGCTTCCCCGGAGATCCGCGGCGGTCGGCGCGGGGAGGGCTGGGCGGTCGGGGTCGCTCATCGCCGCGACGATATCGTGAGCGGCCATGGCCACGCTTCTGATCATCATCTCCAGCACGCGCCCCGGGCGCGTCGGCCCGTCGGTCGCGGACTGGTTCGAGCAGCGGGCGCTCGACCACGGGGGCTTTGAGACGCTCGAGGTCGTCGACCTCGCGCAGCTCGCGCTGCCGTTGATGGACGAGCCCGATCATCCCCGCCTGCGGCGCTACACGCACGAGCACACGCACGCCTGGAGCGCGATCGTCGACCGCGCGGACGCGGTCGTGATGGTCACCGCGGAGTACAACTACGGCTATCCCGCGCCGCTGAAGAACGCGTTCGACTACCTCAACCACGAATGGCGCCACAAGCCGATCGGCTTCGTCTCCTACGGCGGTGTGGCGGCCGGAACCCGCGCCGTGCAGCAGCTCAAGCAGGTCGTCACCGCGGTCGCGATGATGCCGGCGAGCGTGTCGGTCAACATCCCGTTCGTCGCCCAGTTCCTCGACGACGACGGCGTCGTGCAGGCCAACGAGATCATGACCACGGCGGCCGCCGACATGCTCGACGAGCTTCTGCGCCTCGAGCACGCGCTGGCCCCGCTGCGCTCGGCGCCCTGAGCGAGAGGCGCGTGCGCTCCGGTCGGGCACAGCCGTGAGCCCGCTGCACGCCGTCGCCATCTTCGCCGCCGGGATGATCGCGGGGACGATCAACACCGTCGTCGGGAGCGGGACGCTGTTCACCTTCCCGGTCCTGCTGGCCTTCGGCTACGCGCCGGTCGTGGCCAACGTCTCCAATACCGTCGGTCTCGTGCCCGGCTCGGTGAGCGGGGCGATCGGCTACCGGCGTGAGCTGTCGGGGCAGGGCCGGCGCCTGGCGCGCCTCGCGATCGCGTCGGTGGCCGGTGGCGTGATCGGAGCGGTGGCGCTGCTCAGCCTTCCGGCCTCGGCGTTCACGGCGATCGTGCCGGCGTTCATCGCGCTCGCGCTCGTCCTCATCATCGCCCAGCCCCGGCTGTCGGCGCTGCTCGCCCGTCGCCGCAGCGAGGCGCACGGCCACCGGGAGCTGGCCGGCCCGGCGGCGACCGCCGGGGTCCTGGTGGGGGGGGTCTACGGCGGCTACTTCGGAGCGGCCCAGGGGATCATGCTGCTCGCCATCCTCAGCCTCTCGATCGATGACGAGCTTCAGCGGCTCAACGCGGTCAAGGTCGTGCTCGCCGGGCTGGTCAACCTCGTCTCCGGCCTCATCTTCGTGTGCGTCGCCCACGTCGCCTGGGCGCCGGCCGGGCTGATCGCCGGCGGCTCGATCCTCGGCGGGGTGTTCGGCGCGCGCGTCGGCCGGCGTCTGGCTCCGGGCGTCTTTCGCGCCGTCATCGTCGTCGTCGGCATCGCCGCCATCGTCCACCTCGTGGCCTGACGCCCGGGCGACGGCCCGGCACCGGGATATGGACGAACTCCTGGTTCGCTCTTACCCGCGGGTCCGCGTGGATGCCGGCCGGCCCGCCCGGGAGCCCGGGCCGGGTCAGTGCGAGAACGTGCCGACGAGCCGGGCCTGCTCGATGACGTGATCCTCGATCGCGTCGATCAGCGCTCGGCGATCGAGGGCCGGGGCGAGCTCGAGATCCGAGTCCAGGGCGTAGACCCAGATGTAGTAGTGGTGGGTGCCGTGGCCGGGCGGCGGCGCGGGGCCGTTGTAGCCGGCATTGCCGAACGAGTTGGTGCCGGCGACGAGATCGGTGGCGCCCTCGGTCAGGCCGGTGGCGTCGCCCGGGATCCGATAGGCCACCCAGTGGGTGAAGCCGTCGACCAGGGGCGCGTCGGGATCGTGCACGACGACGGCGAAGGCGCGCGTCCCCTCGGGGACACCGGTCCACTCCAGGGCGGGCGAGACGTCCTCGCCGTCGCCGCTGTGGCGGTCGGGGATCCGAGTGTGATGCGTGAACGCCGGGCTGGAGACCTTCAGATCGGCGACGTTGAGTGACTGGGCCATGAGGCGGACCTTACCCGGGCCGCGCCCCGCGCAAGCGGCCGGCCCCGGCGCGGCGGCCGCTGCGGCGGTCAGTTCGGCGCTCAGTGCGGCGGGCGGCGCGCCACCGGCGCGCGGCCCCGCGGCTGACGGACCGGCTCCGGGATCTTGAGCTCCGGGATCTCGAGCTCGAGCGGCTCGGACGTGATGATCGCCCGCTGGCCGTGGTGCTCGATCGTCAGCGGCTCGCCATTGAGCAGGACGTAGCGCGTGTGCTCGTGATTGATGTCGACGCGCAGCGTCCGGCCGCGATACATCAGACGGAACTTCAGCCGGGTCAGGGCGCCGGGCAGCCGGGGCCGGAAGCTCAGCCGGCCGCCGTGGTCACGCATGCCGCCGAAGCCGCCGACGGCGGCGATCCAGGTTCCGGCCACCGACGCGATGTGAATTCCGTCGGCGGTGTTGTGCTCGAGGTCGTCGAGGTCCATCAGCGCGGCCTCGGCGAAGTAGTCGTAGGCGAGCTCCAGATGGCCGACCTCGGCGGCCATCACCGCCTGGGTGCACGCCGACAGCGACGAGTCGCGCACGGTCAGGCGCTCGTAGTAGGCGAAGTTCCGGGCCTTCTCCTCGTCGGAGAAGTAGTCGCCGCAGAGATACAGGGCGAGGACGAGGTCGGCCTGCTTGACGACCTGCTTGCGATACAGATCGAAATACGGGAAGTGCAGGAGCAGCGGATAGCGGTCGCCGTCGGTGTGATCGAAGTCCCAGACCTGATGATGGGTGAACCCCTCGGACTGCGGATGGACATCGAGCGTCGGGTCGTAGGGCACGACGATCTTGTCCGACGCGTCACGCCAGCCCGCCGCCTCCTCGTCGCTGACCTCGAGTTCGCGCGCGCGGTCGGTGTGGGCCTCCGCGGCGTCGGCGGCGGCGCGCAGATTGCGGCGTGCCATCAGGTTGGTGTAGACGTTGTTGTCCGCCACCGCGCTGTACTCGTCCGGCCCGGTGACACCGTCGATCCGGAACATCCCGGTCGGGTCGTGATGACCGAGTGACCGCCACAGCCGCGCCGTCTCGACGAGCAGCTCGATGCCGACGGTCGCCGCGAACTCGTGATCCTTGGTGGCATCCTGATAGCGCACGACGGCGTCGGCGATGTCGGCGTTGATGTGAAACGCCGCCGTGCCGGCCGGCCAGTAGCTCGAGCACTCCTCGCCGCCGATCGTCCGCCACGGGAAGGCCGCGCCCTGCAGACCGAGCTGGCGCGCGCGATCGCGCGCGAGCTCGATCGTCTGCAGGCGCCAGCGCAATGCGTCGGCGGCGGCGTGGGGGGCGGTGTAGGTCAGCACCGGGAGAACGAACATCTCCGTGTCCCAGAAGGTGTGGCCGTCGTAGCCCGGACCGGTCAGCCCCTTGGCGGCGATCGCGCGCTGCTCGCCGCGGGCGCCGGCCTGGAGGGTGTGGAAGAGCGCGAAGCGAACCGCCTGCTGGAGCTCGGCGTCGCCTTCGATCTCGACGTCGGCCCGCTCCCAGTACTCGTCGAGATAGGCGCGCTGCTGGGCCAGCAGGCCGTCCCAGCCCGCGTGCTTGGCCAGGGCGAGTGCGGCCGCGGCCTGATCGCGCAGCGCCGACGTCGAGCGCTCGCCGGACCATCCGTAGGCGATCAGCTTGACGATCCGCAGCGGCTCCCCGGGGGCGAGATCGGCGGTCACCATCACGCGCGCCATGTCCTCGAACGCCTCCGAGACCGTTGCGGTGCCGTCCGGGCCCTCGACGAGATGGTCCATCGCCGCCGCCACGCGGAGCCCGCTCTGGCGCGCGTGGTGGACGAGGATCGCCCGCGTCCCGCGGCAGTCGCACTCGTCGGCCTGGAGCGGGGCGTGCAGCGCGGCGGCGGCGCGCGGGTCGTCCGAGGCGTCCGGCTGGGCCTCGTTGGCGATCAGCTGCGACTGCACGACGACGGGGTATTCGCCGTCGAGCGCTTCGACGGTGTACTCGATCGCGGCGACCGCCCGCTGGCTGAACGAGACGAGGCGGGTGGAGGCGATTCGCACGTGGCGACCGGTGGGGGAGATCCATTCCGCGCTGCGCCGCAGCACGCCGGCGCGCATGTCGAGCACGCGCTCGTGATTGCGCAGCACCCCGTAGCGGACGTCGAACGGCTCATCCTCGACGAGCAGCCGGATGATCTTTCCGTTGGTGACGTTGACGACGCTCTGGCCGTCCTCCGGATAGCCGAAGCCCGCCTCGGCGTAGGGCAGCGGGCGGACTTCGTAGAACCCCCCGAGATAGGTGCCGGGGATGCCGTACGGCTCGCCCTCGTCGAGATTGCCGCGCAGGCCGATGTGCCCGTTGGCGAGCGCGAACACCGACTCTGACTGCGCGAGGTTGGAGAGGTGGAGCTCGGACTCGCGGATCGTCCACGGCTCCACCGGATAGGCCGGATGTTCGATCATCCGGCGTGCAGCAACTCGCTCAGATCCTTGACGACGACGCTGGCGCCGTGTGCGCGCAGCTGGTCGGCCTGCCCCACCCGGTCGACGCCGACGACGTAGCCGAAGTCGCCGGCCCGGCCGGCCTGGACGCCGGCGAGGGCGTCCTCGAACACGACCGCCTGCGCCGGGGAGACGCCGAGCGCCTGGGCGCCGGCGAGGAAGGTGTCAGGTGCCGGCTTGCCCTTGAGATGGCGCTCGGCCGCCACCGCGCCGTCGATCCGGGCTTCGAACAGGTCCTCGATGCCGGCGGCGTGCAGGACGTCCCGGCAGTTCGCGCTCGATGACACGACCGCCCGGCGCAGACCGGCGTCGCGCACCGCTTTGACGAATCGCACCGATCCCTCGTAGGCCTCGACGCCGTCCCTGCGGATCAGGGCCAGCACGAGATCGTTCTTGCGATTGCCGATCCCGCAGATCGTCTCGGCGTCCGGCGGATCGTCGGGGGTGCCCTCCGGCAGCTCGATGCCACGGGACTTCAGGAACGTGCGGACCCCGTCGTAGCGCGGCATTCCGTCGACGTACTCGTCGTAGTCCGCGTTGGCGTCGAACTCCTTGAAGGCCTCGTCGCGCTCGTCGGCGCGGCGGCGCAGATATTCGTCGAAGGTCTGCTTCCAGGCGGCGGCGTGGACCTTCGCGGTCTGGGTCAGGACGCCGTCGAGGTCGAACAGGCAGGCGGTCACGCCATCGGGGAGTCCCAGCATGGCGGACACCTTACCCGCCGGGCGAATCGGGCAGGTGTTCATCCCGTTGCGGTTAACGCTCCAGACCGGCCGGGTATCGCAACGGAGACCCCACAAAGGAGCGACCGCGCCAATGAGCACCAGCAAGCCTCCCCGCACGACGACCGATGCCGGCATCCCCGCGGCCAGCGACGAGCACTCGCTGACCGTCGGCGTCAACGGCCCGATCCTCCTCCAGGACCACTATCTGATCCAGAAGATGGCCCAGTTCAACCGGGAGCGCGTGCCCGAGCGGGTCGTCCACGCCAAGGGAGGCGGCGCCCACGGCTTCTTCGAGGTCACCGAGGACGTGACGCAGTACTGCAAGGCCGACTTCCTCAAGCCCGGTAAGCGGACGCCGATGTTCGCGCGCTTCTCCACCGTGGCCGGCGAGCAGGGCAGCGCCGACACCGTCCGTGACCCGCGCGGCTTCGCGCTGAAGTTCTACACCGACGAGGGCAACTACGACATGGTCGGCAACAACACGCCGGTCTTCTTCGTTCGTGATCCCTCCAAGTTCCAGGATTTCATCCACTCCCAGAAGCGGCTCCCCGACACCAACCTGCGCTCCAACGACATGCAGTGGGACTTCTGGACGCTGTCACCGGAATCCGCCCATCAGGTCACCTGGCTGATGGGCGACCGCGGCACGCCGCGCACCTGGCGCAACATGAACGGCTACAGCAGCCATACGTATCTGTGGGAGAACGAGGGCGGCGACCAGTTCTGGGTCAAGTACCACTTCAAGACCGACCAGGGCATCGAGTGCTTCACCGACGAGGAAGCGAAGGCGATGGTCGCCGAGGAGCCTGACTTCCACAATCGTGACCTGTCGGACGCGATCGCGTCCGGCGACGCGCCCCAGTGGAATCTCCACATGCAGATCATGCCGTTCGACGACGCTCCGGACTATCGCTTCAACCCCTTCGACCTGACGAAGGTGTGGCCGCACGGGGACTATCCGCTGATCCCCGTCGGGCGCATGGTCCTCGACCGCAATCCGGAGAACTACTTCGCCGAGGTCGAGCAGGCGGCCTTCGAACCGGCCAACATGGTGCGGGGCATCGGACCGAGTCCCGACAAGATGCTGCTCGGGCGGCTCTTCAGCTATCCGGACACGCATCGCTATCGGATCGGCCCCAACTATCTCCAGCTGCCGATCAACCAGCCGAAGTCCGGGGTGCACAGCTACAACAAGGACGGCGCCATGCGCTATCGCCACAACGGCGCGCAGCCCGTGTACGCCCCCAACAGCTTCGGCGGGCCGGTCGCCGACCCGACGTTCGGCGACACCGTCTGGGGCGTCAAGGGTGGCGAGATGGTCCGCGCCGCCTACGAGGCGCACCGCGACGACGACGACTTCGGGCAGGCCGGCCGGATGTGGCGCAAGGTGCTCGACGACGGCGCCCGCGAGCGGCTCGTCTCCAACATCGTCGGCCACGCCACCAACGGTGTGTCCTCGGAGATCCAGCGGCGCGTCGTCGACTACTGGACGAAGATCGACTCCGACCTCGGATCGCGCGTCGCCTCCGGGATCGAGGATGTCGGCGGCTCGACCAGCAACGGGGCGTCGAGCACGGCGAACGCTCGCAAGGGCACCCCGGTCGGCTCCAGCGCGTCGACCGGCCTGTAGACCGGGATCCCGCCGTCAGTCCTCGTCGTCGTCGACGGGGATCGACGGCGTCGAGGTGAAGAGCCGGTCGATCGAGCTGGTCAGGCGGTCAAGCGGCTCGATGATGTCCTCGCGGTCGGCCTTGCGCTCGACCGCGAGGCGGACGGCGGCGATCTCGCGCGCCAGGAACTCGGTCTCGGCCAGCGCTCGCGCATTGACCTCGCGGTCGCGCTCGATCTCCTCCTTGTCGCGGTCGGCCTGGCGGTTCTGGGCGAGCAGGATGAGCGGGGCGGCATAGGCCGCCTGGGTTGAGAACGCCAGGTTGAGCAGGATGAACGGGTACGGGTCCCAGCCCCTGGCGATGACGATGCCGTTGAGGATGATCCAGACGAAGACGATCAGCGTCTGCCCGACGAGATAGCGCCCGGTGCCGAGGAAGCGGGCCAGCCGCTCGGCAAAGCGTCCGAACGAGTCAGGGTCATAGACCGGGCCGCCGGGCGTGCCGCGCGGGGAGCTGAGATCGTCGTGGCGGGCCATCAGCTCATCCGCTCTGCGACAGGGCGATGCGCCAGTTGGGCGGCAGGACGCGGTCGATCACGTCGTCGATCGTGACCGCGCCGACGAGCCGGCCGACCTCGTCGGTGACCGGGAGCGACACCACGTCGTAGGCGGCGAGGTGCGCGGCCACCTCGCGATCGCTGAGCGTGACGTCGACGGGCTCGACGTCCTCCTCGATGCAGCGCCCGAGCGGCTTGCTCGGCGCCTCGCGCAGCAGACGCTGAAAGCCGACGCTGCCGATGTAGCGGCCGGTCGGGGTCTCCAGTGGGGGGCGGCAGACGAAGATCCGGGAGGCGAGGGGAACCGGCAGATTGGGATCACGCACCCGGGCCAGCGCCTCGGCGACGCTCGCCGTCGGGCCCATGATGACCGGCTCCGGGGTCATCAGGCCGCCGGCGGTGTCGGGCTGATACGTCAGCAGGCGGCGCACCGGCTCGGCCTCCTCGGGGTCCATCGCGTGCAGGAGCTCGGCCTGGCGGCTGGCCGAGAACTCGCCGAGCAGGTCGGCGGCGTCGTCGGCCTCCATCTCGTCGAGGATCCGTGCCAGCCGCGTCTCGTCGAGCCCTTCGACCAGCCGGACCTGCTCGTCCTCGGACAGCTCCTCCAGCAGGTCGGCGAAGCGCTCGTCCTCGAGCTCGGCGGCGAGGACCCGGCGGCGGGTGAGCGGCAGCCGGCGCAACGCCCCCGCCATCTCGGCGGGGTGCATGCCGCCGAGCTCGGCGGCCTGGCGGTCGACCGGGCGCTCGGAGGTGAACAGCTCGCCGGCTTCGCTCCAGTCGACGATCTCCGGCGCGCGGCGCAGGCCGGGCACGCGCCGGCCGGCGACCGCGACCGTCGCCACCTCCCAGCCCTGGAGCTCAGGGGCGGGGGTCAGGCCGATGTCGACGACGCGCTGGCCGCGCAGCCGCTTGCCGATCAGCTCCGCGGCGAGCAGCCGCTCGCCCTCGCGCAGCTCGAACTGGCGCAGGTTGACCGATCCGCGCCGCAGCCGCGCCCCGTCGTTGCCGATCTCACCGATCCGGCCGATACCGATGAACACCCTCCGGCGCTGCCAGGCGACGACCAGGCCGTTGACGCGCGGCGGCTTGGAGCCGAGATCGACGACGCCGTCGACGATGCGTCCGACGTCGACGCCATCGGCCCCCAGCAGCGGCAGCCTCGTCAAGCGCGTGATGTAGACGATGCGTCGCTCCATGGGTCAGATCGTACGCAGTCCGCACGCCGGGAAACAGCCCTCAGCGCAGCGGGATCTCGACGTCGTGGGCGTCGGTGCCGCGCGGGCCGAAGATCCGGCGGTCGGTGGCGTCGATGTGGACATCGTTGATGCTCGCCTCGCGCCTGGTCATCAGCCCGTGCTCGTCGAATTCCCACAGTTCGTTGCCGTAGCTGCGCCACCACTGCCCGGAGCGATCGTGGCTCTCGTATTGGAAGCGGACGGCGATCCGGTCGTCGCCGAACGCCCACAGCCGCTTGCGCAGGGCGTACTGAAGCTCGCGCTCCCACTTGGCGGCCAGGAACGCGACGATCGCCGCACGGCCGGTCAGGAACGTGTCGCGGTTGCGCCACACCGAGTCCTCGCTGTAGGCGAGCGCCACGCGCTCCGGGTCCCGCGTGTTCCATGCGTCCTCGGCGGCCTGGACCTTGCGCGCGGCCGATTCGGCGGTGAACGGGGGCAGCGGCGGGCGGTCCTCTGACATCGGCGGCGGGCTCCTGTGCTGATCGGTCGGCGGGTCCGACGATCGTGGCACAACCGCCGCCGGTCGTCCTGGACCCATCGGCTACCGTCAGCGCCGTGACCCGGTCCCCTCGTCGCTCGCCGGCCGCGCTCGCGCTCGTCGTCGCGCTCGTGCTCGCGTTCGGTGTGGCGGGCTGCGGAGGCGGTGGAGCGGCCCCCAGAGGGGGCGGGGCGGCCCAGGTCAAGAGCGTCCTGAAGCGGGCGTTCGCCGATCTCGCCAACGGCGACGGCACCGACTTCTGCTCGCTGACCACGCCTGACGGCCGGGCCAAGCTCGCCGCGGACCTGCCGAGCTACACCTGTGCGCGGATCGTCGCGCTCGTCGCGCAGCGCCTTCCGGCGGCGGTCAAGACGGGGCTGCGCCACGTGGAGATCCGCGCGGTGACGGTCGACGGCGGTCAGGCCGTCGTCAGGGACGCCGACGTCACCGCGAGCCGGGGCTCGCTGGCCGGCGTCGTCGACGCGGGCAGCGCCACCCACCTGACCAGGCAGGCGAACGGCAGCTGGAAGATCTCGGGCTGATCTGCCCGATAGGGTGCGGATGCCATGAAGATCATCTACACCCAGACCGACGAAGCCCCGGCGCTCGCCACCCACTCGCTGCTGCCGATCGTCGAGGCGTTCGCCGCGGTCGCCGGCGCCGAGCTGGAGCTGCGTGACATCTCGCTGGCCGCCCGCATCCTCGCCCAGTTCCCGGACCGCCTGACCCCCGAGCAGCGGGTCTCCGACGACCTCGCCGAGCTCGGCGAGCTGGCCATGACGCCCGAGGCCAACATCATCAAGCTGCCGAACATCAGCGCCTCGGTGCCGCAGCTCAAGACGGCGATCGGGGAGCTCCAGGCCCACGGCTTCGCGATTCCCGACTATCCCGACGAGCCGGCCGGCGACGAGCAGCGCGAGGTGCGCGCCCGTTATGACCGCGTCAAGGGCAGCGCCGTCAACCCGGTCCTGCGCGAGGGCAACTCCGACCGGCGCGCGCCCGCCTCGGTCAAGGCGTACGCCCGTCACCACCCGCACGCGATGGGGGCGTGGTCCGGCGACTCGAAGTCGCACGTCTCGACGATGACCGAGGGCGACTTCCGCGCCACCGAACGGTCGGTGACCGTGCAGCGGCCCGGCGAGGTGCGCATCGAGCACGTCGCCCCCGACGGCGAGGTCACGGTGCTCAAGCCGAGCACGGCGGTCAAGGCGGGGGAGGTGCTCGACGCCTCGGTCATGCGCCGGGCGGCGCTTGACGCCTTCCTCGCCGAGCAGCTCGCCGAGGCCAGGCAGCAGGGAGTCCTCTTCTCCGTGCATCTGAAGGCGACGATGATGAAGGTCTCGGATCCGATCATCTTCGGGCGCGCCGTGCGCGCCTACTTCCACGCGGTGTTCGACGAGCACGGGGCGGCGCTCGCCGCGGCCGGGGTCAACGCCGATGACGGGATGGCGGCGCTGCTGACCGCGCTGGACGGCGTTGGCGCCGGCGAGCAGCAGGCGATCCGTGACGCCATCGACCGCGCGTACGCCGAGAACCCGCCGCTCGCCATGGTCGACTCCGACCGGGGGATCACCAACCTCCATGTTCCCAGCGACGTGATCATCGACGCTTCGATGCCGGCGGCGATCCGCACCTCGGGTCAGATGTGGAACCCCGGGGGAGAGCTCCAGGACACGAAGTTCGTCATCCCCGACCACTCCTACGCGCCGCTGTACGCCGAGACCGTCGAGGATTGCCGCCGTCACGGGGCGTTTGACCCGGCGACGATGGGCACGACCCCCAACGTCGGGCTGATGGCCCAGCAGGCCGAGGAATACGGCTCGCACGACAAGACGTTCCGGATCGCCGGTCCCGGCCGCGTCCGCGTCGTCGATCAGGACGGCGCCACGCTGCTCGAGCACGACGTCGACACCGGCGACATCTGGCGGATGTGCCAGGCCAAGGACGCCCCGATTCGCGACTGGGTGGCGCTCGCCGTGGCCCGGGCGCGGGCGACCGGCGCGCCGGCCGTCTTCTGGCTCGACGAGACCCGGCCCCACGACGCCGAGGTCCTGCGCAAGGTGCGTCCGATGCTCGCCGAGCTTGACACCGAGGGATTGCAGATCGAGATCCTCGACGTCGCCGAGGCGACCCGCTTCACCCTGGCGCGCGCCCGCCGGGGGCAGGACACGATCTCGGTCACCGGCAACGTCCTGCGTGACTACCTCACCGACCTGTTCCCGATCATGGAGCTCGGCACGAGCGCCAAGATGCTCTCGATCGTCCCGCTGATGCAGGGCGGCGGCCTGTTCGAGACCGGTGCGGGCGGCTCGGCGCCCAAGCACGTCCAGCAGTTCCTGGCCGAGAACCACCTCCGCTGGGACTCGCTCGGTGAGTTCCTCGCGCTCGCCGTCTCGCTCGAGATGCTCGCCGACAAGACGAGCAACCCGCGGGCCAGGATCCTCGGCGAGACGCTGGACCGGGCCACCGGCGGGGTGCTGGAGAACAATCGCTCCCCATCACGGCGGGCCGGCGAGCTCGACAACCGGGGCAGCCACTTCTATCTGGCGCTCTACTGGGCCCGGGAGCTCGCCGCCCAGACCGAGGATCCCGAGCTGGCGGCGCGGTTTGAGCTGCTCGCCGAGCGACTCGGCGAGGCCGAGGAGACGATCGTCTCCGAGCTCGCCGCCGTGCAGGGGTCGCCCGTCGACATCGGCGGCTACTACCACCCGGACCCGGCCAAGGCCTCCGCGGCGATGCGCCCGTCGGCGACCCTCAACGCGGCGCTCGCCGACCTCTGGATCTAGAGCGGCCCACCGAGTCGTCAGTCGAAGTCGCCCGCCCCGCGGCGGACCGTCCGCAACAGCTGGGTGACGGCGCCCAGCTCGGCGTCCTGGAGTGGCTCGGTGCCGAAGCGGACGGCGTGCAGCGCGTCGGTGGCCGTCTCGGCGAGCGATCGGCCGGCGCCGGTGATGCTGACGAGCGTCGTGCGCCGGTCTCGCTCGTGGGGGACGCGCTCGACGAGTCCCTCGCGCTGCAATCCGTCGACGAGGTTGGTGACGCTCGCCGGATGCACCTGGAGGCGGGTCCCCATCTTGCCCATGGGCATCGCGCCCGTGCGGCTGAAGCGCAGGAGCATCAGCGCCTCGTATCGCGCGAAGGTCAGGCCGAACGGCGCCAGCGCCTCGTTGAGCCGCGCCAGGAGGATCTGCTGGGCGCGCATCACCGAGGTGACCGCCATCATCGCGTCGACCGGCGCCTGCGGCCAGCGCGCCGACCACTGCCGGCCGGCCTCGTCGATCGGGTCGAAGGGCAGGGGCGCCATCGCTGACGCCAAGGGTGACAGGCATCCCGGCGCACCCTCCGGCCGGAGGCTGCGCTCGCCCGTTCGAGGCGACATGGGTCCCCGCCGGGGTATCCGACGCGCCCGGCGGATCGAAACGGCACAATGGGCGCGTGCCGATGACCCCCCTCATCCGAACCGCCGCGGCCGGCGTCGCGGCGCTCGTCGCCGTCGTCGCGATCGCCCTGCACGGTTCGGGGAGCAGATCCCATGCCACCGTCGCCGCCTCGCTCGGCGTCGGCACCACCGCGATCGCCGCCCCGCTGCCCGACGGTTTCGTCGGCCTTTCGATGGAGTACCGCGGGCTCGCGGCCTACGCCGGACAGGATCCCAGCGCTCCGGACCCCGTCTTCGAGCAGCTGCTGCGTGACATCTCGCCCGACCAGAGCCCGGAGCTGCGGATCGGTGGCGACAGCAGCGACTGGACCTGGTGGCCGGTTCCCGGCATGTCGCGCCCGCCCGGCGTCAAGTACGACCTGACGCCCGCATGGATGGCCACGACCCGCGCATTGGCGTCCGCACTGCACGCGCGCCTCATCCTCGGCCTCAATCTCGAGGCCGACAGCCCGCGGGTGGCGGCGGCCGAGGCCGACGCGATGGCCGGCCGGATCGGGAGCGCGTCGATCCAGGCGCTGGAGCTCGGCAACGAGCCCGAGCTGTACGCGAGCTTCGGCTGGTACAAGTCTCCGGCCGGCAAGCAGGTCCCCGGCCGGGTCGCCGGATATGACCCCGCCGATCTGATCGGCGATTACACGCGGTTCGCCCGTTCGCTGCCCGCCTCGCTGTCGCTCGCCGGCCCCAGCAGCGGCGCGCCGCTGTGGTTGGCCGACCTCGGGTCGTTTCTCGCCGCCGAGCCGCGCGTTCGGCTGGCCACCGTTCACGCCTATCCGCTCAAGCACTGCACGAAGTCAGAGGTCGTGACCGTCTCCGAGCTGCTCTCCGCCAGCTCGTCGGCGGGTCTTGCCGCGACCGTTGCGCCGTATCTCCACGTCGCCTCGGCGCATCATGTGCCACTGCGCGTCGACGAGATGAACGGCGTGTCGTGCGGCGGTTACAAGGGAGTCAGCAACACCTTCACCTCGGCGCTGTGGGTGCTTGACACCCTGTTCGAGATGGACAAGCTCGGCGTCTCAGGCGTCAACGTCCATACCGTCCCGAACACCATCAACGAGATCCTCGGCGTCAGCCAGGCCGGCGGGCACTGGCAGATGCTCGTCCATCCCGAGTTCTACGGGATGATGATGTTCGCCCAGGCCGCGCCCGCCGGCTCGCGCCTGCTGGCGCTCACCGGCGCCACGCCCGCTGGGGTCAAGGTGTGGGCGACACGGGCCGCCAATGGACAGATCCGCGTCGTGGCGATCAACACGTCGCTGAGCAGCCCGGCGACCGTGCGCGTCCACGTCGCCGGGGCGACCGCCGCGGCCAGCGACGAGCAGCTGCTCGCCCCGAGCGTCCAGGCGACGTCCGGCGTCACGCTCGGCGGTCAGACGTTCGGCAGTGACACGTCGACCGGGTTGCTCGCCGGGACGACGACCGACACGAGCGTCACCCCCAGCGCCGGGACGTTCGTCCTCACGGTCCCGGAGGCGAGCGCCTCGCTGCTGACCCTCCCCGCGCCCTGAGCCTCGAGCCGGGACGCGCTCACGGCGCAGCGACCGCGAGCGCCGTGGCCAGGATGTAGCCGGCGCCGCGCCCGTCGCCCATCACCCCGGCGCGCATCCGGTTCATGACGTAGGCGACGGTCACCCCCGCGTCCAGATCGTTGAACACGACCGAGCCGCCGTAGCCGCCCCAGCTGCAGCAGCGCGGTCCGGCCGGCATCGACATGCTGGCCAGCGCGAAGCCCATCCCGAAGCGAACCGGCAGGCCGAGCACGAGGTCGCGGCCCTGGGACTGCTGGGCGAAGATCGGCTCCAGCCCGGCGGCGGACAGCAGTCGCGTTCCGGCGACCGAGCCGCCGCAGGCGATGACCGATTGCACCGCCGCCACCGAGCGGGCGTTGCCGTGGCCGTTCGCGGCCGGGATCTCAGCCCGCTGCCACCAGCGCTCGGCGCTGAGCTCGCCGCTGATCCGCGGATTGCGCAGCGCGCGCGTGCCGAACCGCCCGAGCGGGATCTCGTCCTCCTCGTCGGGATCGGTGCCGATCAGCGGCGCCGCGCGTGACCGGGCCGCCTCGGGGAGGCCGATGTGGAAGTCGGCGCCCAGCGGCTGCGCCACCTGTTCGTCGAAGAAGTCACGGATCGGCTGCCCGGTGATCCTCCGGACGAGCTCGCCGACGAGATAGCCCTGGGTCAGGGCGTGGTAGCCCGACGCCGTCCCCGGTTCCCACCACGGGGCCTGCGCGGCCAGCGCCGTGGTGCACCGCTCCCAGTCGGCGAGGTCCCGCACCGTCATCGACTCCGTCCAGCCCGCCAGGCCCGCGGTGTGACCGAGGACCTGCGCCACCGTGACCCGCGCCTTTCCCTGCTCGGCGAACTCCGGCCAGTAACGCGCGACCGGGGCGTGCAGGTCGAGCTCGCCGCGATCGGCGAGCATCAGCGCGCACAGCGTCGTCATCGTCTTCGTCGTCGAGAACACGTTGACGATCGTGTCGCGCTCCCACGGCCGCGTTCGCTCCTCGTCGAGATGGCCGCCCCAGATGTCGACCACCGGCTCGCCGTGCAGCGTCACCGCGACCGACGCCCCCAGGTCGGCACCCCGCTCGAGGCTGCGCTCCAGGGCTTCGGCGACGTCGGCGAACCGCTCGTCGAATGCGCCGTGGATCTCCGCCATCAGCGCGCAGCCTAGCTTGCCCGAGGTCCTCAGCTGGCGACCGCGGCGCTCGACAGAGGATGACCGCATTCTCCGCGTGGAGCCGAGTCCGCGGACGCGGCGACGGCGGGTTCAGCTCAGCGCGACGTCGATCGATCCGCGCGGCGCCGCCGGCTCGGCCGCCGAGTCGAGCGCGAGCACCCCGGGCACGAACACCGTCGCCAGCGTGACGAGCCCGCCGAGGACGCCGGCGCCGATCAGGGTGGTGCGCGCACCGAGCGCGGCGCTGACCGGGCCGGTGAGCGCGTAGGAGACGGGCAGCAACCCGATCGAGATCAACCAGTCGAGGCTGGAGACCCGCCCGAGCAGCTCGCCCGGGACGTGGCGCTGCTTGGCGGTCGCCCAGGCGATCGTGCCGGCGGTCTCCAGCGTGTTGAAGGCGACGCTCGCCAGCATCAGCCCCCACAGCGCGTGCGCCAGGCCGTAGCCCGCGATGGCGAAGGTCGCCACGGTCCAGCAGCCGTACATGAAGAGGATGCTCCGGCGCGGGAGTCCCCGTTGGCCGACGACGATCGCGCACAGCAACGACCCGAGCCCGCCCGCGGCGAACACGAGGCCGAGCGCCCCGGCGCCTCCGCGCAGCTCGTTCTTGACGACGAACGGGAGCAGCACCTCGGTCGGACCCATGAACAGCAGATAGGCGACCGCCGCGCTGGCCAGCGTCGCCCACAGCCAGGCGTGCCGCAGGACATAGCGCATGCCGGCGGCGACGTCGCGGCGGACCGAGCCCCGTGTCGTGCTCCGGCGTCCGGCGCCGCCGGCCGGCACGGCGCGGCGGGCGCTCGGCGCCACGCGGAGCAGCACCAGCGCCGACACGGCGAACGATCCGGCATCGGCGCCGAACGCGCCGGCGCACCCGATCCAGCCCACCAGCGCCCCGCCCAGCGCCGGCCCGGCCAGCCGCAGCGCCAGCGGCCGGACGAGCTGATCCAGCGAGTTGCCCTGGGCCAGCGCATCGGCGGGCAGCAACTCGGGAACGAGCGCGTCGGAGGCGGGATCGAAGAACGCGGTGGCGGCGCCGTAGACCGCGCCGATCACGAACAGATGCCACAGGGCCAGCGAGCCGGTCAGCGCCAGGACGGTCAGCGCGCCCAGGGCCACCGCACGCAGCGAGTCGGCGGCCAGCATCACCAGGCGCCGGTCGAAGCGGTCGCTGACCGCGCCGCCGAGCAGCAGGCAGGTGATCGTCGGCACGGTCATCGCGATGCCCACCGTGGCGAGCGCGGTCGGCGCGTTGGACAGCGCGTAGACCTGCCAGGCGAGGGCCACCAGGAAGACGCCGTCGCCGAGCAGCGACACCGCCGTCCCGATCAGCAGCAGGCGGAAATCGCGATGGCCGAGCGGTCGGAGCATCCGCACGCGGTCGAACCCGCCCGGGCGGTCCAGGCCCTCATAGCTGTGGTGCATGCCGCGGTTCGCTCGCCCGCGGTCAGGCGGCCCGCGCGGCGGCTCGCGACGAGATGAACTCGGCGATCTCGTCGGCGCGCATCGGCTCGCCGAACAGGAACCCCTGCCCGATCTCGCAGCCGAGCTCGCGCAACGTGTTGGACTGCTCGAGCGACTCGATGCCCTCGGCGACCACCTCCAGGCCGAAGGTGTCGCCGAGCCCGAGCACCGCGGTGGCCAGGCCGGAGGTCACCGGGGGAGCGCCGGCGGCGAGCAGCGAGCGATCCATCTTCAGGACGTCCAGCGGCAGCTGGCTGAGATAGCTGAGCGACGAGTAGCCGATGCCGAAGTCGTCCATCGCCAGGCGCACCCCGAGCTCGCGCAGCTCGGTCAGGCGGCGGACCGCGGTCTCGGTGTCGGTCATCATCACCGACTCGGTGATCTCGAGCGTCAGGGCGCTCGGCTCCAGCCCGGAGTCGGCCAGCGCCGCGGCCACGTCCCGCACGATCTCCGGGTGAAAGAGCTGCTTGACCGAGAGATTGATGCCGATGCCGGGCGCGCCGGCGGCTCCGACACGGTCGCGCAGGACCCGCGCCTGCCGACAGCCCTCGTGCAGGACCCAGCGCCCGATCGGGACGATCAGGCCGGTCTCCTCGGCGAACGGGATGAAGTCGAGCGGCGCCACCTGCCCCCGCCCCGGGTGATTCCAGCGCAGCAGGGCCTCGATCCCGCAGACCGCCCCGTCCTGCAGCCGGATCAGTGGCTGATAGCGGATCTCCAGCTCATGCTGGACGATCGCGCGCTCGAGGTCGGCGCGCAGCTCCAGGCGCGTCAGCACTCGCTCGTGCATCGCCGGCTCGAAGATCCGGTATCCGCCCTCGCGCTCGCCCTTGGCGATGTACATCGCGGCGTCGGCGTTGCGGATCAGCTCGTCGGCGCCGACCGACGACCCCGCTTCGGCGACCGAGATGCCGAGGCTGGCCTGGACGACGACGGTGTTGTGCCCGAGGTCGATCGGACGGCTCAGCGCGCTGAGGAGACGGTCGGCGGTCTCCGCCGCGGCCTGGACGCTCGCGACGTCCTCGAGCAGGATCGCGAACTCGTCGCCGCCGAAGCGCGCGGCGGTGTCGGCCGCCCGGATGCTCGCCGAGATCCGCGCAGCGACCTCCCGCAGCACCGCGTCGCCGGCGGCGTGACCGAGGCTGTCGTTGACGGTCTTGAAATCGTCGAGGTCGATGAAGATGACGGCCAGGGCACGACGCTCGCGCCGCAGGCGATCGACGGCGTGCCGGACCCGCTCATTGAACAGCGCCCGGTTGGCCAGCTGCGTGACCGAGTCGTGGAACGCCTGATGGGCCAGTTGCTCCTCGAACGCCTTGCGCTCGCTGACGTCGCGGCTGTTGAGGACGATCCCCCGCACCGCGCTGTCTCCAGCAGATTCCTGGCCACGATCTCGAAGTGACGCACGCTCCCGTCGCGATGGACGAGCCGGCACTCGATCGGCTCGGGCTGGCCGAGCTCGGTCGGAGCGCGATCGGCGAGCCGGTCGAGCAGGCGGTGCTGCTCGCCGGCGTACACGAGCTGCGCGAACGGCCGCCCGGTCACCTCCTCGACGGTGTAGCCGAGCACCGGGAGGATCGACGGGCTCTGATAGCTGATCGTGTTGATCGGCGGCCAGGACGGTGATCAGATCGCTCGAGTTCTGCACGAGCGACGACAGCCGGGCGTCGCTCGCTCGGCGCAGTGATCTCGTCGGCGAGCTGCGAGCTCTCCAGTGCGAGCGAGACCTGGCTGGCGAGCGTCCGCAGAGCGGAACGCGTCTCGACCGCGGCGGCGAGCCGGCCGACGACGACGAGCCTCAGCTCGCCGTCGTTCTGGGGCCCGAGCTCGATGACCAGCCCGCGCTGGTCATCGTGTGCCAGTCGGAGCTCGTCGCGCACCTCGGCGGACAGGCTCACCCGGCCCTCGGGGTCACAGGCGTGCAGGGCGTCCCGCACGCGGTGCGAGGCCATCCACTCCGACGCGCCCTCGTCGTCGTCGCCGGTCACCCGGACACCGCGCTCCGAGGTGTGACACAGGCGGGCTCTCGCTGTCGTCGGCGCCGAGGTCGGCGACGGCCTGGAGCGTCACGCGTGCGATCTCACGCGGTGTCCTCGCCGCGACGAGGCGGCCGCCCGCGGTCGTCAGCGCATTCTCGCGGGCGACCGAGGTGTCGCGCTGGCGGATCAGCCCCGCCATCCGACCGACGACGAGCGCGAACATGACGATCGAGGCGCCGGCGATCACGACGAGATCGCCATCGCCGTCATGGACCGCCTTGATGATCTCGAGGACGGGCGCGATCAGCGTCGTCCCGGCCAGCAGCACCAGACGCAGCGGCGTGAACCGTGAGCGCCGCTCGACCGCCGGGTCGGCCAGCTCCTGCATCGACGGATGCAGCGCCGCCGCCCCCCACAGCAGATAGAAGAAGATCCAGCCGGCGTCGAGCGAGAGCTGACCGTTGTAGGCGTTGTTGAGCCGGACGATGCCGTAGATGAAGTCGGTGCTGAGCAGCGTGACGATGCTGCCGATCAGCAGGAAGAACGCCGGCCGCCGCTTGCCCCGGTCGACCGCCAGACGGATCGCCGCGGCGAGCAGGATGATGTCGCCTGACGGATAGCCGATCGAGACGAGCTTCTTCAGCAGCGCCAGCTGTGGTCGTGCACATACGGCGCTATCAGCAGCACCCATGAGACGAGCGCCAGGCCGAGCGTCATGATCAGCGAATCGACGAGCCCGGGCCCGTCCGCGCGCCGGTTCCGGCGGCGCGCCAGGACGAGCAGTCCGGCCATCAGGACCGGATAGACGGCGAGATAGACCGCGTCGCCGAAGGACGGAAACGGGATGCTGACGTCGAACAGCTCGCGGACGCCGTAGGTGTAGAGGTCGCCGATCCAGAACAGCACCAGCCCGGCGACGAACAGCCACCATGCCAGCCCGGGCGCGGGGGCGATGCAGCTTGATCCCGGCGATGACCGCGAGCACGGCCGAGAGCCCGAGCAGGTTGATCAGCGGTGCGCTGCCCTGAAACGGCGGCACCCAGACGTACAGGCCGCAGCCGACCGTGCCCGCGAGCAGGTACAGCCACCACAGATTGCGGCGGTCCCTGAACCACCGTCGAGATTGCTCTCGGAGTCACCGTAACGTGTCCTTCCGACGGCGAGCCTACGCTTTCGCCGGCGGAGCGTCGGGCTCGGTGGCTGAGTTGCGCAGGCTCGCCGTAGGATCCTGACGGTGAGTGCGCATCATCGCGTCCATCGCCGTCTAGAACGTCGACGGTCGATCGAAGCTTGAAGCGGTCCGCGACCTCGCCGAGGACCGTGTTGAGATGGTCGATCTGCTCGGTCGGTATTGGCCGAGGTCAGCTGCAGGCGGAAGCCGACCTCGTCGCGCGGGACGAGCGGATAGACCGCCATCGTCGCGTAGATCCCACGGTCGAACAGCAGGTCGCCGACCTCATCGACGGTGTCAGGGTCGGTCGAGCGGAACCTCGATGATCGGAAAGCCGGAGCGGTTCTGGCGTCTGGATCCCGAGCTCGTCGAGCCGCTGGAGGACACGCGCGGTCAGCCGGTGCAGCTCGCCGCGCAGGGCGTCTCCGCGCAGCTGCGTTGACCCGCAGTCCCTCCAGCGCCGTGGCCAGCGAGGCCACCGGCGAGGGGCCGGAGTACAGATACGGCGGGGCCGCGGTCTTGAGCATCCGCTTGATCTCCGACGGGCACGCGACGAACGCCAGGAGCGACGAATACGCCTTGGAGAATCCACCGACGAGGATGATGTTGTCGTAGCTCTCGCCGAGGTGGCGCACGACGCTGTTGCCGCGGGCGCCGTAGCGGCACGGCTCGGCCGGCGAGCGCTCGCCGATCA
>CAWKFP010000009.1:0-1939716 GCA_963849085.1 uncultured Solirubrobacteraceae bacterium
AAAATGACACCCTTAGGCCAGACTCTGCAATAAAAGAAGCTCATTCATCTTAACGCAAAAATCAAGATGAGGAGAGGCCTGCCAGATGTGCCCATAACGCTCTTGCAGCTCGTTTACATTCCCGGCGCTCCAAAAAAATACTTCGGTTGTGACAACTCTTTTGCTGCCTGCGTAATATTCGCAAAGGCTCGAGCGACGGTTCCGGGCGCCTTCTTACGCGGCCGAACGGCTGATCGCCGATAAGCGGCGAAGGCGCAAGCGGCCGGTCATTAAATTGCCGCCTGCCCAAGATGCCGGAATAAACGAGAATTTAATACCTGATTGTCTGTTCTCGTACTAATAAATGTCACATCTCTTGTTACAAAGCCGGTCCACAGTCGCTCTAAGATCGCCCCGTGCGGTGGTGTTGCGTCTCCTCACCGCCGGCGTCCATGGGGTCGCAACCGGTAGCCCAATCAAAGCCCCCTTTAGGGGATGATCATCGGGAGGAAGCGCCATGTTGCGGGATGCGACCCAGCGCGACAATACAAGGAACCCATCGCACCGGCATTCTGGTCCGCCCCAAGAGGCCGATGCGGGAGCAATCCACGTCTTCGAGCTGCTTTGGACACCGACGATGAGCGTCGAAATGCTCCGGGCTCGATCTCGGGAGTGGTTCCACCGCTTGCAGGAGGAAAACATCGGGGTTCGGCGTCGCCTTGAACCTGAGAGCAAGGCCGATCGCCGTAGCGATCGCTGAGGCCGTGCCCTGCCGCAGATGGATCGGTCGCTGGCAATCGTTGCGCGATACGCGACGAACGCGTCCACGAAGCCAATCCCGTAACCAGCGATCGGACCGCGATTTCCGTCTGGTTGCTGAGACAACCCGCGCCCGGCTGAAACAAGCCGCCGGTCGAAATGCGGCCATCCAAAATAAGGCCCGCAGCGTCGCCGTGCCGTACGACTTCGAAGTGCTCAGGGGCGATGAAATCATCGTGGCCGAACGCTTAGTCGTGACGGGCCCGGGCGACATCGTAGAATCGCCAGAGTGGCGGAACATGTCGCTGAGCCGGGATGTCTGATTCGTGTCACCGAGGAAGGCGGCGGCATTGCGATACTGATCGGCGTCACCGCCGCCCGCTGCCTGTTTCATCATCCGGCGTCTCGCCCGAACCCCGAGAAGTCGTCATATGTGAGATAACCTCGCGACGTCAACGCCGCGGCGCGATCCTACCCGCGGCTCTTGCCCATCGCCTGGCTCGAAAATCGCGGATCATCTCGCGGGCGGCGTTGAAGCCGGGGGCGCCGGTGACCCCGCCGCCGGGATGGGTCGAGGCGCCGCACATATAGAGGCCGGGAATCGGCGAACGGTAGTCGGCGTGGCCAAGCACCGGCCTCGCCGAATAGAGCTGGTCGAGGCTCAAGCGGCCATGAAAGATGTCGCCGCCGACAAGGCCGAAGTCGCGCTCGAGGTCGAGGGGCGACAGGATCTGGCGGGCGATGATCGAGCGCCTTGAACCCGGGCGCATAAGGCTCGACCGTCTCGATCATGAGGTCGGCGACCGCCTCGCGCGCCTCGTCCCACGAGCGCCCGTCCGGGAGCTCGGGCGCGACATGCTGGCAGAACAGCGAGGCGACGTGCGTCCCGGCGGCGCAAGCGAATCGTCGAGCGTCGAGGGGATCAGCATTTCGACGATCGGCTTCGCCGACCAGCCTGAGAGCCGGGCGTCGAAGAAGGCGCGCTCCATATAGGCGAGGCTCGGGGCGATCACGATCCCTGCGCCATGATGCTCGGCCGGCGCGCTGCCCGGGAGGGCGGCGAAGCTCGGCAGCTCGTAAAGCGCGAGGTTCATGCGGAAGGAGCCCGAGCCGCTGCGATAAGAGGCGATGCGGGCGCGAAAATCGGCGGGCAGCGCGTCGGAAGCGAGAAGCTGCTCGAAGGTCAGCTTCGGATGAAGGTTCGAGACCACCGCGCGCGCCGCGATCCTCTCGCCCGCCGGTGACGACGCCGGCGGCGCGGCCCTTCTCGACCAGGATCTCGCTGACAGGGCGCCGAAGCGGATTTCGACCCCGCGCGCGGCGCAGGCCCGCGCCATCGCCTGGGTGATCGCGCCCATGCCGCCGATCGCATGGCCCCAGGCGCCCCGCCTGCCGTTCACCTCGCCCCAGCAATGATGCAGGAGCACATAGCCGGTTCCCGCGGCATAGGGGCTGGCGTAGGTTCCGACGATCCCGTCGAAGCCGAGGATCGCCTTGATCGGATCGCTCTCGAACCATTGGTCGAGGACATCGCCGGCCGAGCGGGTGAAGAGCTCGACGAGATCGCGCTGCCCTTCGAGCCCGAGCGAACGCAGGCGGTTTGCGACTTTGGCTGTGTCGAGGAGGCTCGCGAGGTCGGCGGCGAGGCCCTGTCCGGTCGCGAGGTTGGGGGGCGTCTTGAGCGCCAGCGCGCGCAGCACGTCGGTCAAGCGCTCGAGCCGCGCCTCGTAGGCGTCGAGCCGTTCGGCGTCGCGGGCGGAGAATTTCGCCACCTCCGCCCTGGTGCGCCCCGGCGCGACCTTGAGGTAGCGTCCATCGGGCAGGGGCAGGAAATTCGACAGCGGGCGCTCGACCAGCTTGAGGCCGTGGCGATGGAGGTCGAGATCGCGGATGATTGTCGGGCTCAGAAGCGAGACCGCATAGGCGGCGACGGAATTGCGGAAGCCGGGATGGAATTCCTCCGTCGCCGCCGCGCCGCCGACTTGCGCCCGGCGCTCGAGCACCGTGACTTTCAGCCCGGCGGCGGCGAGATAGGCGGCGGCGACGAGGCCGTTATGGCCGCCGCCGATGACGATTACGTCAGGCATCACATTCGTGAGGATCGCGCTCGCAGGCCCTCACCCCAACCCTCTCCCGCGTAGCCCGTCGAGAGACGGGCGTCTGTTGACGCCCTATGCGGGAGAGGGGCGCCAACCCTTCTCCCGCTCGCGGGAGAAGGTGGCCCGAAGGGCCGGATGAGGGCGTGCGGCTCCGTTGCATCGCGGCGCGCTAGAAGTCGAACCGGACGCCCTGCGCGAGCGGCAGCTTCGCCGAATAGTTCACCGTGCTCGTCTGCCGGCGCATGTAGGACTTCCAGGCGTCGGAGCCGCTCTCGCGGCCGCCGCCGGTCTCCTTCTCGCCGCCGAAGGCGCCGCCGATCTCGGCCCCCGACGGGCCGATGTTGACGTTGGCGATGCCGCAGTCCGAACCGGTGGCGGAAAGAAACGTCTCCGCCTCGCGCATGTTGAGGGTGAAGATCGACGACGACAGGCCCTGGGGCACGTCGTTGTGGATCGCGATCGCCTCGTCGAGGGCGTCGTAGCCGAGCGTATAGAGGATCGGCGCGAAGGTCTCCTCGCGCACAATGTCCGATCTGCCCCGGCATTTCGACGATCGCCGGCTCGACATAGGCGCCGCCGTTCGGCGCGCCCTCGGCGACCGTTCGCCCGCCGTGGACGAGGCCGCCCTCGGTCTTGGCGCGGGCGAGCGCGGCCTGCATCTTGTCGCGCGCGGCATGGTCGATGAGCGGGCCGACCAGCGTCCCCTCCTTGCGCGGATCGCCGATCGGCAGACTCGAATAGGCCTTGACCAGCCGGTGGGTGAGCTCGCCGCGGATCGAACGGTGGACGATGAGCCGTCTCAGCGAGGTGCAGCGCTGCCCGGCGGTGCCGACGGCGGAGAAGACGATCGCCCGCATCGCCATGTCGAGATCGGCCGAGGGGGCGACGATCATCGCGTTGTTGCCGCCGAGCTCGAGGATCGGCGCGGCCGAACCGCGCGGCGACCTTCGGGCCGACGATCGAGCCCATGCGGGTCGAGCCGGTCGCTGAGACGACCGGCACGTGCTTCGATGCGACCAGCGCTTCCCCGATCGCCGGGCCGCCGATGACGATCTGGGCGAGGCCTTCGGGCGCGTCGGGGCCGAAGCGCTTGATCGCGCGGGCGAGGATTTTCATCGTCGCCAGCGCCGAGAGCGGCGTCTTCTCCGACGGCTTCCAGATCACCGGATCGCCGCAGACCAGCGCCAGCGCGGCGTTCCAGGACCAGACGGCGACCGGGAAATTGAACGCGGAAATCACCGCGCACGGCCCCAGCGGATGCCAGGTCTCGGTCATCCGATGGCCGGGGCGCTCGGAGGCGATGGTGAGGCCGTAGAATTGCCGCGACAGGCCGACGGCGAAATCGCAGATGTCGATCATCTCCTGCACTTCGCCCAGGCCCTCGGAGACGATCTTGCCGACCTCCAGGGTCACGAGCGGCGCCGAGCGCCTCCTTCGAGGCGCGCAGCTCCTCGCCGAGGAGGCGCACGAGCTCGCCCCGGCGCGGCGCCGGAACCTCGCGCCAGGCGAGAAAGGCGTTGCCGCGCGCGGTCGATGACCGCCGGCATGTCGTCAGGCCGCGTCTCCCGGATGCGGGCGATCTCGGCCCCGTCGATCGGCGAGCGGACGGAGAGCGAACCGCCGCCAAGCTCCGCCGCGGGTCAAGCCCGCGCGTTCGAGAACGTCCTCGCTGGTCATCGGTTTCGCCTCATCCGTTTTATCGGTTCGCCGCCACCGCGGCGCCGCCGGGAAGCTCCCTTCGACCCCAATTCCGCCCGCCCGGCAAGTCCAAGCTCGTCGACGCGGCCGCCCGCTGCAAGATTTCGGCCGGATTAATCCGCGCGATCGCCCCTTTTCGCCTCCAAGGGGGGCGAAGTCGCGGGCGTTGCGCCAAGCGGGCCCAGCGACTATGTTTAGAGCCTCGCGCGCGAACTCCGCGCGAACCGGAGCCTGATATGGCGCGTTCGACCAATGTTCTCCTCGCCTGCGTCGCGATGCTGGCGGCGATGCTGCTTGCGGTCGTGATGACGCCGCACAAACTGATGGCGCGCACGCATGACGTGTTCGATATCGAAAAGCATCTGCCGACCCAGTTCGGCGATTGGAAGCCCGTCGAAGGGTTGAATGTCATCGCGCCTGCGCCCCGGATTCGCTCGAGCGCGAGTTGTACAACCAGGAGGCGTCGCGCGGCTTTGTCGACCCGGATGGGAACGTCGTCATGCTGATGGTGGCCTATGGCGAGAGCCAGAGCGACCGCCTGCAGCTGCACCATCCCGAGGTGTGCTACACCGCCCAGGGCTTCCGGGTATCGGCGACGAGCTCGGGCAGGCTCGCCTACTCGTCCTCGGCGCCGCAGCTCAAAGTGACGCGGCTCATCGCCACGCGCGAGGACCGGATCGAGCCGATCACCTATTGGATGCGGATCGGCTACGATAATTCGAACAGCAATTGGGCCCGCCAGGCGCTGAAGCTCCAATACGGCCTCAGGGGATGGATACCCGACGGCGCGTTGTTCCGGGTCTCGACCATTGGCGTCCCGCCGGGAGAAAGCTTCAAGATTCAGGACAAATTCATTCACGATTTGTTGAATTCTGTGGACCCCGACACTCGGGAGTTCATGGTTGGCGACCCCGGAAAGGCGCTGTTGTAGTTCGGTTCGCCAGTTTTACCGATATCATGGAGTGATTTGAGCAAGCGTCCGTGCCGGGCGCGCCTCCTGCGCTGCGGCGGCGGCCCTCGATTCCCGGGGAACGCGGGAATGACAGGATGCGGAACGGCCTCGCCGAGAACCTCGGAGTCAACTACGATTGCGGATTCGCCCGCCGGCGACCGCCAGCCGATGCGCGACGACGCCTTGACGACGAGGACGATATGGAACGGATTTGGCTCAAGTCCTATCCCGAGGGCGTTCCGGCCGAAATCGACCCGAACGCATTTCGCTCGCTAGGAGAGTTTTTCGCTGCCAGCGTCGCCAAGTTTCGCGACCAAACCGCCTTCATCAGCATGGGCAAGGCGATCTCGTACGGCGAACTTGATGAGAAGTCGCGCGCGTTCGGGGCTTACCTGCAGAACGTCGTTCGCCTGCCGCGCGGCGCTCGCGTCGCGTTGATGCTGCCGAACCTGCTGCAATATCCGATCGCCATGTTCGGGGCGCTGCGCGCCGGCTACGTCGTCGTCAACTGCAACCCGCTGTACTCGCCGCGCGAGCTCGGCCATCAGCTCGCCGATTCGGGCGCGGAAGCGATCGTGGTGCTGGAGAACTTCGCCCGCACGCTCGAAAAGGCGATCGGCGGCGACAGCCGTGACGACTGTCGTGGTCACCGGCGTCGGCGATCAATTGGGCGGCGCGCGGGGGCTGATCGTCAATCTTGTCGTGCGCCACATCCGGCGGGCGGTTCCCGCCTTTCGCCTCGAGCGGGCGGAGCGCTTCAATCGCGCGCTCGAGCTCGGAAGAGCGCAGGCGTTCACGGAAGCGCCGGTCGAGCCGGCCGACGTCGCGTTTCTGCAATATACCGGCGGGACGACCGGCGTGCCGAAGGGGGCGATGCTGACCCATCGCAACCTGATCGCCAATCTGCAGCAGGTCCACGCCTGGGTCGCGGCTGCGATCAGCCCTGAAGGCGAAACGTTCCTGGCGGCGCTGCCGCTCTATCACGTGTTCGCGCTGCAGGCGAACTGCTTCGTTCCGGTGATGATCGGCGCGTCGAATCTGCTCATCGCCAATCCGCGCGACATCCCGGACCTGGTCAAGGCGCTGCGGAAGACGCCGTGCACGGTCATCACCGGCGTCAACACCCTTTTCAACGCGCTCCTGAACAACCAGGATTTCGTCCGGCTCGATTTCTCGCGCCTGCATCTGGCGATCGGCGGCGGCATGGCGGTGCAGCGGGCGGTCGCCGAGCGGTGGAAATCGCTGACCGGCAAGCCGTTGATCGAAGCCTATGGATTGACCGAGACCTCGCCCGCCGCGATCGCCAATCCGCTAACCATCGAGGACTTTACCGGCGCGATCGGCTTGCCGCTGCCTTCGACCGATATCGCCATTCGTGACGACGACGGCCGCGACCTCAAGCTCGGCGAGACCGGCGAATTGTGCATCAAGGGCCCGCAGGTGATGGCCGGCTACTGGAACATGCCTGACGAGACCGCCAACGTGATGGCCGCCGACGGTTACTTGCGCACCGGCGACATCGCCCGGGTCGACGAGCGCGGCTACGTGTTCGTGGTCGACCGGAAGAAGGACATGATCAATGTCTCCGGCTTCAAAGTCTTTCCGAACGAGATCGAAGACGTGCTGATAACCCATCCGGGAGTCGCTCGAGGTCGGCGCGGTCGGGGTTCCCGATGCCAAGACCGGAGAGGCGGTCAAAGTCGTGGTGGTGCGCAAGGACAAGGCGCTGACCGGCGCCGATCTCATCGCCTTCTCCCGAGCAAAATCTGACTGGCTACAAGACGCCGCGCCATGTCGAGTTCCGCGATGCGCTGCCGAAGACCACGGTTGGGAAGATCTTGCGCCGCGAGCTGCGCGACGATCAGCCCGCGAAAGAATGACTTGCCCCGCGGCCCGATGAAATTCGCGCCGCCGGGGTAAATCGGTTTTGGCGCTCAGGGCGCGCTGGCCTTATCGAGCGCTCCCATGTCGGCTTGCGTCAGCTTGAGCTCGGTCGCGCGGACGAGGCTGTCGACCTGCTCGACGGAGGTGGCGCTGGCGATCGGGGCGGTGACGCCCGGCCTCGCCGTCACCCAGGCGAGCGCGACCTCGGCCGGCTTGGCCTTGTGCTCGCGGCGACCTTGTCGAGCGCGTCGAGAATGCGAAACCCGCGCGGATTGAGATAGTCCTTGACCCCGCCGCCGCGCGGGCTCTTGGCGAGGTCCGCTTCGCTGCGGTACTTGCCCGACAGGAAGCCCTTGGCGAGGCTGAAATAGGTGATGACGCCGATCTCCTCGCGGGCGCAGAGGTCGGCGAGGCCGGATTCGAACCCCTTTCGGTCGGCGAGATTGTATTCGGGCTGCAGGACTTCGTAGCGCGGCGCCGCCTAGCGCCTTGGCGGCCGAGATTGCCGCCTCGAGCAGTTCGACATTGAGGTTCGAGGCGCCGCACCACCGGATCTTGCCCTTCTCGATCAGGCGCTGGAACGCCCCGAGCGTCTCGTCGATCGGCGTCGCCATGTCGGGCCAGTGGGCGAGATAGAGGTCGATCGCGTCGGTCTGAAGGCGCTTCAGCGAGGCTTCGACCGCCTCTTCGATGTAGCGGGCCTTGAGCCCCTCCTTGCCGTGGCCCATCGGCGAGCCGACCTTGGTGATGACGACGATGCGGCTTCGATTCCCGCGCGCCTTCATCCATTCGCCGATGATGGTCTCGGATTCGCCGCCCTTGTTGCCGGGGACCCAGCTCGAATAGGCGTCGGCGGTGTCGACGGCGTTGAGGCCCGCTCTCGGCGAACCGGTCGAGCACCGCGAACGAGGCCTTCTTGTCGGCCGTCCAGCCGAACACGTTGCCGCCGAGAACCATCGGCGCGATGGAAAGATCGGTGCGGCCGAGGCGGCGAAGCTGCATTGGCGTCTCCTCCTTAAGAGGGCAACGGTAGCGCAAAATCGGAGGGGCTGGAACTGTGGCCGCTTTGCGCCGGCCTGCCTCATCACGCGAACGCGATTGGCGCCGTCGCGCTTTCTGTCTTAAGAGACGGTCGCAACCTCCCAAGAAATCCCCATGCCCTCCCTGACCACTCATCGACCGCTCGTGCTCGCCGCCGTGATGGCGGCGAATTTCATGATCGCGATCGAAGCGACGATCGTCTCGACCGCCATGCCGCAGATCGTCGGCCAGCTCGGCGGCTTGCAGCTCTATAGCTGGGTGTTCTCGGCGTTCCTTCTGACCCAGACCGCGACCACCGTGGTGTTCGGCAAGCTCGCCGATCTCGCCGGGCGCAAGATGGTGATGCTGGTCGGGATCGTGATCTTCCTCTTTGGCTCGATCCTGTGCGGATTCGCATGGTCGATGCCGTCGTTGATCATCTTCCGGCTGGTCCAGGGCGTCGGCGCCGGCGCGGTCCAGCCGACCGCGATGACCATCGTCGGCGACCTCTACTCGGTCCACGAGCGGGCCAAGATTCAAGGCTGGCTGGCGAGCGTCTGGGCGCTGTCGGCGGTCCTCGGGCCGATGGCCGGCGGCCTCATCATCCAGCACTTTTCCTGGGCCTGGATCTTCTGGATGAACCTGCCGATCGGGGCGCTCGCCGCGGCCGGATTTTCGGCCTGTCTGCACGAAAAGAGCGCCCGCGGCGGCGGCAGGATCAATCATCTAAGCGCCGCCGTGTTCACCATCGCCATCGCCGCGATCATGGCCGACCTCACCGCGGTCTCGACCTCCGGCGAATTCGAGATTGGGGTCATCACCGTGGTCGCCGTCGTCGCGGTGGCGCTGTTCGTGATCCAGGAGCGCCGGTCTCCCGAGCCGATGATCTCGCTCGAGCTTTGGGGCCGCAGGCCGATCGCCGCAGCCAATGGGGCTTCACTGTTGTGCGGCATGGTGATGATCGGGCTCACGTCATTCCTGCCGGTGTTCGTCCAGGGGGTGATGCAGAAATCGCCGCTCATCGCCGGTTTCGCCCTCTCTTCGATGGTTCTGGGATGGCCGGTCGGCGCCACGGTCGGCGTACGCGGGTTTAAGCGGTTCGGCGTTCGCACGGTCCTGCGCACCGGCGGGCTGCTGGTGCCGGCCGGCGCGTTCGTGTTCGTCGTCCTGACCGCGGAAAGCTCCCCGATCGCCGCCGGCCTCGGATCGCTGGTCGTCGGTCTCGGCATGGGCCTCCTCAGCAGCGCCTCGATCATCCTCATTCAGGAGATCGTCGATTGGTCCGAGCGCGGCAGCGTGACCGCGTCCTTCCTGTTCGCGCGCAGCCTCGGCAGCACTTTCGGCGCGACGGTGTTCGGCGCCGTGCTCAATTTTGGCCTCTTCCGTTCCGGCCACGCCGGTAATGCGAGCTCGGACCAGCTTCGGCGATTGCTGGAGCGGGGTTCGGTCGATGCCGGGGGCGATTCGGGGCTTCGGGCGGCGCTCGAGCAGTCGCTTCACATGACCTTCGTTTCGATGTTCGGGATCGCGCTCATGGTTGCGGCGGCGGCGTTTCTCGTGCCCAGGGTTGTCTTCGCCGCCAGGCGGGCGCTTGCCGAGTAATCGAATCAGGCGGCCGCCTCGGCCCGCTTTTCGCCGACGGCGACGGCGAGCGTCATCGCCAGGCAGAATGTCGCCGCCAGCGAGCGGAACGAGCCGAAGTCGCTTTCGACGATCTCGAACCGGACGTCGGCGATCCCGGCGAGCGGCGAGAGCGCGCTGTCGGTGACGACGACGATCGGAACGCCGGCGCGCCGCGCCCGCTTGGCGAGATCGACGGTGAACGGCGCGTAGGGCGAGAAACTGATCGCGATCAGCGCGTCGCCCGCGCCGGCCTGCGCCAGCTGCTCGGGTCCGAGGCCGCCGACATTGTCGATCAGCGACGCCGGTATGCCGAGCTGCGACAGGGCGTAAGTGAGGTAGTGGGCGACGCAGAACGACCGCCGCTGGCCGAGGCAGTGAATGGTCCGGGCGGCGGCCAAAAGGCTGACCGCCCGGTCAAGCTCGCGCCGCTGGACCGCTTCGCGCAGCCGCGCGATCGAGGCGGCCGCGGAATCGGCGAATCCGAACAGGAGATGGGTCGGGTCGCCGCTGTCGCGGGCGTTCTCTTGCAGCGCCTTGAGGCGTTCGGAATAGTCCGGCCAGCGGTTGCGCAGGCGTGAGCGAAACACCTCCTGAAGCTCGGAGAAGCCGGCGAAGCCGAGCGTCTGGGCGAAGCGCACCAGAGTCGAAGCCTGCACCTCGGCGCTCCGGGCGAGGGCCGAGGCGGTGCCGAGCGCGAACTCGTCGGGGTGGTCGAGCGCATAAGCCGCGGCCTGACGAAGGCGCTTGGGCAGATGCGGCTCGATCTCGATCAGGCGGCGCTCGAGCGCCTCGAAGCTTTCCGGCGGTTCGATCGTCGAGTCGGCGCCCATCGTTCCCTTGGCCTCGCCCGGCGCGCTCTTCCCCGGGCGCTATCAATAGAACAGATATTCCAATTTGTGTAGCAGATGAAATATTTGTATTGGCGGGGCGCGGCGGGCGGCCGGCGCGCAGGTATCGGGAGGCGAGGGCATGCGCACGATCGGCGTCGGACTGATCGGCACCGGCTACATGGGCAAGTGCCACGCGCTGGCCTGGACCGGCGTTCAGGCGGTATTCGGCGACGGGCCTGTGGTTCGACGGGTCATGCTGTGCGAGGTCGAGGAAGGGCTGGCGCGGCGGCGCGCCGACGAGTTCGGCTTCGAAGCCTCGACCGCCGACTGGCGGGCGCTGATCGCCGATCCGGCGGTCGAGGTCGTATCGATCACGACGCCGAACGCGCTCCATGCGTCGATGGCGATCGCGGCGCTCGAAGCGGGCAAGCATGTGTGGTGCGAAAAGCCGATGGCGCCGGCGCTTGCCGATTCCGAGCGGATGGCGGCGGCGGCGCGGGCATCGGGCCGGGTCGCGATCCTCGGCTATAATTATATCCAGAGCCCCGCGGTCCGCTTCATCGGCAAGCTGCTCAAGAGCGGCGCGATCGGCCGGCTCAACCATTTCCGCCTCGAAATGGACGAGGATTATATGGCCGACGCCGAGGCGCCGTTTTCCTGGCGCAGCGCGCGAAGCGCGGGCTACGGCGCGTTGGATGATTTCGCCGTCCACCCCTTGAGCCTGATCTCGACCCTGATCGGGCTCCCAAGCGCAGGTGTTCGGCGAGATGAGCAAGCCCTATGCGGATCGCCCCGACGGCGGCGGGCGGCGGGCGGTCGAGACCTTCGACATCGCGACCGCGCTTCTCAGGATGGAGGACGGCGCGTCGGGGACGATCCAGGTCAGCCGCTGCGCCTGGGGCCGCAAGGGGCGGCTGCAATTGCAGGCGTTCGGATCGCGAGGCGCGATCATCTTCGACCAGGAGCGGTTCAACGAGGTCGGCGTCTATGTCGCCGAAGGGCCGGAGGAGCTGCAGGGGTTCCGGCAGGTTCTGATGGGCCCGGCGCATCCGCCCTACGAGCGGTTCATCGTCGCGCCCGGCCACCAGATGGGCTTCAACGACCTCAAGATCATCGAGGCGCACGAGCTGCTCAACCGCATCGCGGGCAAGCCGGCGCTGACCATCGACTTCGAGGCCGGGCTTGCGATCGAGCGGACGATCCACGCGATCGCGCGCTCGAGCCGCGAGGGGCGGTGGGTGCTGATGGATGAAGCTTCCGCCTCGCCCTTGTAGGGCCGGGTCGGCGACCCGGCCTCGGCGCGGTCAGCGACCGCGCCCTACAAGCCGGCCTCTAGCTGCAGACCTTGCCCCAGTGTTCCTTGTGCCCCGTGATCGATTTATGCCCGGAATACCAATGCTTGTAAAAGCTCCCATCGGGCAAGATCAGGTATTGAATGGATCTATCATTCCCGAATGTCACGGTCCCGGGCTCGCTAACCACCCAGTGCCCGTGGTCGGTCCGTTCGTTGGAGAATTGACCATCGGCTCCAAACACGGCCCATTTCCCGTCGTCCCAGCAGATCTTCTTGCCGGCGAGATCCTTTTCGGAAACCGGCCGGCCGTTCGTCGGCCAGCCGAGGGCCAGCCCCGGCGCGGGCAATTGGGCGTCCGCCGCCGTCGCGCATAACGCCGCGCAAGCGGAAGCGGCGGCAAAGAGAGAATTTCGCACGATCATAATTTGTCCTCCATAATTGCCTTCAAAAAGCGCGAGACCGTAGTGCAAGGCGTCGCCGGCTCAGGAGCCCGCGACCCTCATTTCATTCAAAATGCGGCTTGGACGCGAGGCATGCGATCGTATGTCTCGGCATACTGGCCCCAATGAAAAAAGCCGTTGAACGGCTGGCTCGCGCCTTAATCGTGGACGACCGCCGCTCGTTTGTGCAAGAGGCGAAAGGGATATGAGCGGCCTACGGCGCGTCACCTGAACTTCGCCCCGAGCCGCTCCATCGTCGGGCGGAACTCGGGGAAGCTGGTCGCGATCATCGCCACGTCGTCGACCGCCATCGGCTCGAGGCTCGCGAGCCCCATGACGAGGAAACTCATCGCGATCCGGTGATCCATCTGGGTTGAGACCATTCCTCCGCCGCGCGGCCTGCCGCCTTCGACGGTAAGATCGTCGCCGTCGATGGCGCAATCGACGCCGGCGGCCTTGAGGCCCGCGGCGACCGCGGCGAGCCGGTCGCTCTCCTTGACCCTGAGTTCGCTCAAGCCCCGCATGCGCGTCGCGCCGGAGGCGAAGGCGGCGGCGACCGCGAGGATCGGATATTCGTCGATCATCGAGGGCGCGCGCGCGGCCGGAACGTCGACGCCGCGCAGCGTGCCGTGGCGCACCCGCAAGTCGGCGACCTCCTCGCCGCCTTCGAGGCGCCTGTCGAGCGCCTCGATATGGGCGCCCATCTCCTCCAGCGTCGTCAAGGAGCCCGGTCCTGAGCGGGTTCATCATCACGCCCTCGACGACGATGTCGGAACCCGGAACGATCAGCGCGGCGACGATCGGAAACGCCGCCGACGAAGGATCGGCGGGGACGACGACGGTCGCGGGCCGCAATTCCGGCCGGCCGACGAGGGTGATCCGGCGCCCTTCGCCCTCGGGCGCGACGGTGACCTCGGCGCCGAAATGCGCGAGCATCTTCTCGGTATGGTCGCGCGAGGCCTGCGCCTCAATCACGGTCGTCGCGCCAGGCGCGTTGAGGCCGGCGAGAAGGACGGCTGATTTGATCTGCGCCGAGGCGACTGGAGTGCGATATTCGATCGGCGCGGGATCGCGGGCCCCCTTGAGCACGATCGGACAGCGCCCGCCATCGGCCTCGGACAGAACTTGGGCGCCCATCAGCCTGAGCGGATCGAGGATGCGCCGCATCGGCCGCTTGCGCAAGCTGGCGTCGCCGTCGAAGGTCGCGGTAATTCCGTGGCCGCCGACGACGCCCATCATCAGCCGAGCGCCGGTGCCGGCATTGCCGAAATCGAGAGTTTCGCCCGGCGGCAGAATCGCGCCGAGCCCGGGGCCGCGAATCTCGCCATTGGCCGGGCCCGAGACGCTCGATGACCGCGCCGAGCGCCTCGCACGCCTTGCCGGTCCCGAGCACGTCGTCGCCCTCGAGCAGCCCCTCGACCTTCGTTTCGCCACAGGCCAGGAGTCCAAACAGGAAGGCGCGGTGGGAGATCGATTTGTCGCCCGGCGGCCGGACCCGGCCCTTGAGCGGTCGCGCGCGCACGGCGCTGAGGGGCGACGCCGCGGCGGGAATGCGACGAATGAGCGGACACGGAGTTGCTTCCTTCCCGCCAGGGCGAAATGGCCGCGCGTGCGGCGGCCGCGCTCCTATCACCGACAATTGAGCCTGTCGACCATCGAGAAAAGCGCATTGACACGACCGGGAGCGGCGACTAACGGGGCGGTCCTGAAGACCGCCCTCGAGCCTCGGGAATTGATCGCAGTGGCCAAAGCCGAACTTGGAACCAAGCGCCAGTGCCAGAACTGCGGCGCAAAATTCTTTGACCTCAACAAAGACCCGATCATCTGCCCGAAATGCGGCACGATCTTTCAGGGCGCCGCGGCGGCGCGCGCGCGGCCGGCCGCCAAGCCGGAGGAAGAGGATACCGAACTCGCCGCGCCGGCCGGGGTCGAAATCGTGTCGCTCGACGAGGTCGAGGCGGGCGAGGAGAAGGCCGCCGAGCCGGTGGTCGACGACATCGATGTCGAGGAGGCCGACGACGACGCGCCGGACGATCCGTTCCTCGAAGAGGAAGAGGAAGACGACGACGATGTCAGCAACCTCATCGACGGCGACATCGCCCCCGACGAGGAAACCTGAACCGCCCTGGCCGGGGTCGGAGCCTTTTTTCGACCCGCGGCCCTTGTGGGCGGCGAGGATTTGCGGCTATACCCGCCCTCCCGAGAAATCGGGCGCGCTTCGCCCCAATCGAAGCCGCGATCGCGAGGTTTTGGAAAACGGGGCCATAGCTCAGTTGGGAGAGCGCTTCAATGGCATTGAAGAGGTCGTCGGTTCGATTCCGTCTGGCTCCACCACCAACCCGTCGAAATCATCCAAGTTGCCAGCCTTGAGCGCAGATTCGCCGCCGAAGCTCACCGACTTCGAAGCCCTGACCTTCGATTGCTACGGCACGCTCATCGACTGGGAATCGGGGATGATCGAGGCCCTGAAGCCCCTGACGAGCCAGGCGGCGCGGCCGCTCACCCGCAACGACATTCTCGAGGCGCACGCGCGCCATGAATCGTCGCAGCAGGTCCAGACGCCGGCCAAGCCCTACCGCGAGCTGTTGGCGACCGTATATCGGCGCCTCGCGGAAGAATGGGGCGTCGCGGCGAACTGGAGCGACTGCGTCGCCTATGGCCGGTCGATCCGGAACTGGCCGCCGTTCGCCGACACCGTCGCCGCCCTCGAGTACCTGAAGCGGCATTACAGGCTGGTCATCCTCTCGAACGTCGACAACGAGAGCTTTGCGGCCAGCAATGAGAAGCTCAAGGTCGCGTTCGATGCAGTCTACACGGCCGAGGACTGCGGCTCGTATAAGCCGTCCAGCCGCAATTTCGAGTATATGCTCGCGAAGCTCGAGACGCTCGGGATCAAGAAGCGCCGGATCCTGCACACCGCCGAGAGCCTGTTCCATGACCACGCGCCGGCGAACGCGCATGGCCTCGCCTCGTGCTGGATTTACCGCCGCCGCGGCCAGGAGGGGATTCGGCGCGACCATGACTCCGGCCCGACGCGCCTCACTATGATTTTCGCTTCGACAGCCTGGCCGATCTGGTCAAGGCGCATCAGGAAGCGGTTCGGGACTGAGGCGGTTCTTCGGGCGACCGTTTCCCTTTTCACTGGCCGAAGCGACGCATTCGGCTTCGGTCCGAACGAGTGAGCGCGATGGAAAAGCCGCCGATCGTCTATGACGATTTCGCCAGGGTCGACATTCGGATTGGCCGCATCGTCACGGTCCGGCCGTTCGAACGGGCGCGAAACCCCTCCTACAAGGTCGAAGTCGATTTCGGCCCGCTGGGCAGGAAATGGTCGAGCGCCCAGATCACCAGCTACTCCGAAGCCGAGCTGATGGGCCGGCTGGTGGCTTGCGTCGTCAACTTCCCGCCGCGCAACATCGCCGGCTTTCAATCCGAAGTCCTTATTCTCGGGGCCAAGAACGCGCGCGCCGACGTCATTCTCTTGTCGCCGCTGGACGAGATCGCGCTGGGGGAGCCGGTGTTCTAAGATTGGCTCACGCATCCGACGCGGTTGCGTCGTCGGCCGATGAGCTATTGGATGTCACCAGACAGGGCTGGACAGGATGAAACGTACCGCAATTCTCCTGGCGGTGGCTGCTTTGATAGCTTGCTTCGCCTCATGGGTTCCGGCGGCCGCCCAGACGGCGTCGCGCCCGCCCGTCAAGCCAAAAAGCGCGCAAGGTCACATAGCGCCGATGAGACATGACCAGCTCACGCTCTATCCGCACGGTCGGCCGGCGCGCCGTCAACCAGCATACAGCTTCACGCGCCATCGGTTTGATCAGCCGACCCCGATCCACAATACTTTCATGGGCACGCAGTACTAAAGCGGGGCAGTGACCCGGCCCTCTCACCAGTCCAGCTCCGGCACGAACTTGTAAGGATAATCTGGCTCGACGTAGCCGCGAGCCTTCCCGCGCTTCGGCAGGACAGGCTTGTCGCGCGGCGACTTTTTGTACGGAATTTTCGACAGGAGATGTGAGATGACATTGAGCCGAGCGCGCCTCTTATCGTCGGAGCGCACCACGTTCCACGGCGCCCAGGGCGTGTCGGTCGACTTGAACATGTCGTCGCGAGCACGGGAGTAATCGTACCAGCGGTTGTAGGACTTCAGGTCCATCGGCGACAGTTTCCAGATCTTGCGCGGATCGTCGATGCGCGCTTCGAGCCGGCGGGTCTGTTCCTCCGGGCTCACCTCGAGCCAGTATTTGATCAAAAGGATGCCGGATTCGACGATCGCCTTCTCGAACTCGGGCGCAACTGCGAGAAAGCGCCTGACTTGTTCCATCGAGCAGAATTCCATGACCCGCTCGACCCCGGCCCGATTGTACCAGCTGCGGTCAAGAATCACGATCTCGCCGCCAGCCGGAAAATGCCGCATGTAACGCTGAATATACATTTGCGACTTTTCGCGTTCGGTCGGCGCCGGTAGCGCGACGACGCGAAAGACGCGCGGACTGACCCGCTCGGTGATCGCCTTGATCACGCCGCCCTTGCCGGCGCCGTCGCGGCCTTCGAATAACACGCAGACCTTCAGTCCCTTCGCGACCATCCAGAACTGCAGCTTGACCAATTCGCCATGCAGCGTGGCGAGTTCGCGCTCATATTGCTTGCCGCCAAGCTTCGCCTGACCTTTCGAGTCTTTCTCGTTCTCGGCTTTTTTGCCCTTGCTCATGCGTATTGTCGCAGCCATCCTTCCCTCCCGGTTCGTTCTTTACATCATGGACGCGCTTGCCTAGTAAAGCGGCAGATGGCCTGGACCAAGAGCGGCGGCTCGAAGGCGGTCTCGACGGCGAGAGGCCAGGCAGGGATGATGCGCGCGGGAGACACACGATGACCTTTCGTCGGCGCATTGCGAAATCGACCTTGCTCTTGAGCATCGGAGCGTGCGCGCTCTCCATGAGCGCGGAGCCAAGGAGCGGCGTTTCCTGGATTCCTTCGGCGCACGCCCAGGGCATCGATCCGGAATCTCATTGCCCGCCTCCGCGGGCAGACCCTGCCCGACGGCGTCGTCAAGTCGAACGGCCGGATCGAGGCGACGCAGGTCGACGTCTCGTCGAAATACGCCGGGCGGCTGGCCGAGGTGACGGTTGAGGAAGGCTCGTCAGTGACCCAGGGGCAGGTCATCGCGCGCATTTCCTCGCCGGAATACGAGGCGCAGCTGCGCGCTGCGAAGGCCGACGTTCAGAAGGCCAACGACGCGCTCGCGGCGGCGGAAGCGGAAATCACCTCTCGTCAAAGCGCGCTCGAGTTCGCCAAATCCGATTTCGAACGCGGTCAGGAGCTGATGAAGACCGGGTTCATCACCAAGCAGGTGTTCGAACAGCGCAAGCGCAACTACGACTCGGCGGTGGCTGCGGTGCAGAGCTTCACGTCACAGCGCGATCAGGCCCTGTCCCAGATCGCGAACGCGGAGGCGGAGGTCGACCGCATCCAGTCGATCATCGACGATCTGACGCTCGTGTCGCCGCGGACTGGGACGGGTCCAGTATCAGCTTGCGCGGGCCGGCGAGGTCGTCGCCGCCGGCGCGCCGATCGTCACCATTCTCGACCTCACCGACGTCTACATGACGATCTTCCTGCCCGCCGCGGACGCGGGCCGAGTGGCGGTCGGCGACGAGGCTCGCATCATCCTTGATCCGATCCCCGACTACGTCATACCGGCGACCGTCAGCTTCGTCGCCGCCGATGCGCAATTCACCCCGAAGACCGTCGAGACTGCGGATGAGCGCGCCAAGCTGATGTTCCGCATGAAGCTCAAGGTCGATCCGCAAGTTCTTCAACAGTTCTATACCCGGGTGAAGACCGGCATTCGCGGCATGGGGTTCGTGCGGACCAAGGCCGACGTGGAGTGGCCGGCGGACCTCGAGGTCAAGCTGCCTGCGCCGCCGCAGGCCAAGGCGCCCGAAGTCGCGCCGTCGCAGGCCGCGGCGCCCGGAGCCCAAACGCCCGACGCCGAAACCGCCCGCGCCCGTCGCCAAATGACCGGCGAGCCGATCGCGCGGGCTCAAGAACGTATCGCACCGATACGGCGCGACGGTTGCGCTCGCCGACGTCAGCATCGACATTCCCGTCGCGCATCATGGTCGGCGTGATCGGACCGGACGGCGTCGGCAAGTCGACCCTGCTCGGGCTCATCGCCGGCGTGAAGAAGATTCAGCAAGGCGAGATCGCTCGTCTTCGACAAGAACGTCGCCGACCAGGAGACCTTGCGCGAGATTCGCGGCCGCATCGCCTATATGCCGCAAGGCCTCGGCCGCAACCTCTATCCGACGCTCAGCGTGTTCGAGAATATCGACTTTTTTGGCCGTCTCTTCGGCCAGGGCGCCGAAGAGCGTCGCGCCCGCATCACCGAACTTCTGACCGCGACGGCATGGAGAAGTTCGAGGCGCGGCCCGCCGGCAAGCTCTCCGGCGGCATGAAGCAGAAGCTCAGCCTCTGCTGCGCGCTCATCAACGATCCCGACCTTCTCATTCTCGACGAGCCGACGACCGGCGTCGACCCGCTATCGCGCGGCCAGTTCTGGGACCTCATCAACTCCATCCGCGCCCGCCGCCCGCAGATGAGCGTCATCGTCGCCACCGCCTATATGGACGAAGCCGAGCGCTTCGACTGGCTGATGGCGATGGACGACGGCAAGATCATCGCCACCGGCACGCTGAAGGAGCTGCTCGCCAAGACCGGCGAGCCCAATCTCGATGAGGCCTTCATCGCGCTGATGCCCGAGGCCAAGCGCGCGCTGCATCAGAAGGTCGTCGTGCGCCCGCGCGTCGCCTCGCCCGACGAGACGCCGGCGATCGAGGCCGAGGGGCTGACGCGTCAGTTCGGCGACTTCGTCGCCGTCGACCACGTCAGCTTCAAGATCGCGCCGCGGCGAGATTTTCGGCTTCCTCGGCTCGAACGGATGCGGCAAGTCGACGACGATGAAGATGCTGGTCGGCTTCCTGCCGGCGACCAGCGGCACGTGCAAGCTGTTCGGCGAGCCGATGGGCTCGAACGACATGCAGGCCCGGCGCAACGTCGGCTACATGACGCAGGCCTTTTCGCTCTACGGCGAACTGACGGTCGCGCAGAACCTCGAGCTGCACGCGCAGCTCTATCACCTGCCGCCGGAAAAGATCGCGGCCGCGATCGAGGAGCTGCTCGAGCGCTACGACCTGAAGTCGGTCGTCAATGCGCGGCCGGACAGCCTGCCGCTCGGCATCAAGCAGCGTCTTCAGCTCGCGGTCGCGGTGCTGCACGAGCCCGCCATTCTCATTCTCGACGAACCGACGTCGGGCGTCGACCCGATCGCCCGCGACTCGTTCTGGCGAACGCTGATCGATCTCTCGCGCGACGACGGCGTGACGATTTTCGTCACCACCCATTTCATGAACGAGGCCGACCGCTGCGACCGCATCTCGCTCATGCACGCGGGCAAGGTGCTCGCCGTCGGCGCGCCGCAGGAACTCGTCAAGGAGCGCGGCAGCGCGTCGCTCGAGGACTGCTTCGTGGGTTATCTCGCCGAGGCGGCGGGCATCGACCGGTCGAAGACCGTCGAGGCGCCGACGTCCGAGGCCGGCGCGGTCGAGGCGGCGCTGCCGGCGCCGAAGCGGTTCAGCTCGGGCCGTCTCTGGGCCTATGCGCGGCGAGAGACCGTCGAGCTTCTGCGCGACCCGATCCGCCTCGCCTTCGCGCGTGGTCGGCCCGATCATCCTGATGCTGGCGTTCGGCTTCGGCATCTCGTTCGACATCGAGAACCTGGCGACAGCGTCGTTCGACCAGGACGACACGCCGCAAAGCCGGCAGCTGCTCAGGGTTTCGAGGGCTCGCGCTATTTCTCGATCCAGCCGCCGATCGCCTCGGCGGAGGAGGCGGAGCGGCGGCTCAAGAGCGGCAACACCCAGATCGTGGTCGAGGTGCCGCCCGGCTTCGGCCGCGACCTCCTCAACCAGCGCACGCCGGAAGTCGACGCGACCGTCGACGGCGCCATGACGTTCCGCGGCGAGACCGCGAAGAACTATGTCACCGGCGTCGTCAGCAAGCAGGGCGAGGAACTGCAGCGCGAGCTTGCACCGCCCGGGCAGCCCAACGCCTGGAGCAGACGACGATATCGGGGTCCGCTTCCGATACAATCAGGCCTTTCTCAGCGTGAATGCGATGGTGCCGAGCATGTTCATGCTCCTGCTCTGCCTGATCCCCGCCATCATGTCGGCGATCGCGGTCGTGCGCGAGAAGGAGACCGGCTCGATCGCCAATTTTCGCTCGACGCCGATCACCCGCTTCGAGTATTTGATCGGCAAGCAACTACCCTACATCGCAGTCGTCGATGGTCGAGCTTCTTCGTCCTGCTGCTGATGGCGATTTTCATGTTCCGCGTGCCGCTCAAGGGGCCGTTCCTGATGCTGCTGCTCGGGACGATCGTCTATGTCTTCGCGACCACCGGATTCGGCCAACTGATCTCGTCATTCACCCGCACCCAGGTCGCGGCCGTTTTCGCGACGGCGATCCTCTCGATCGTACCGGCGGTCAATTTCTCCGGCATGTTCGCGCCGGTGTCGTCGCTCTCCGGCGGGGCGAAGATCATCGGGCTGTCGTTCCCCTCCGCCTGGTATCAGCCGATCACGGTCGGGGTGTTCGCCAAGGCGCTCGGCGTCGCCGACCTCTGGCCGAACATCGCCGCGATCGCGCTGATCGCGCTCGTGTTCCTGGCACTGTCGCTCCTCCTCCTCCGCAAGCAGGAGGCGTGACATGTCCGACGCCGCCTCCGCCAGCTCCGCGTCTCGCCGAAGCCAAGCCGATGACCTTCGTCGACCATGTCGCGAACATCTTCCGTCTGGTGATCAAGGAACTGCGAAGCATCCGGGCGGACCCGGTGATGCTGGTCCTGGTCGTCTACGCCTTCAGCATCTCGGTCAACACGGTCGCCACCGGCGCCGTGACGGAAGCGACCAATCTCTCGGTCGGCATCGTCGACGAGGACGGGTCGGACCTGTCGCGGCAGATCGCCGAGGCGCTGCGCGCGGCCGACCTTCCAGCCGCCGGTGCAGATCACCGCGTCCGACATCGACCCGATGATGGACCAGGGCAAGCTCCTGTTCGTCGTCGAGATCCCCCCGAACTTCGAGGCCGACGTTCGCGCCCAGCGCAAGACCGGCATCCAGATCAATGTCGACGCGACCGCGGTCGCGCAGGCCGGCAACGGCGCCAGCTACCTCAAGACGGCGATCGCCAACGAGATCCAGCGGTTCATCGCCGGCACGGGACGGCTTCGAACGGCGCGCCGATCAATCTTGTCGTGCGCGCCGCCTTCAATCCGAACCTGAAGACGTCGTGGTTCTCGGCGATGACCCAGGTCATCAACCAGATCACGCATGCTGACGGTCATCCTGACCGGCGCGGCGCTGATCCGCGAGCGCGAGCAGGGCACGGTCGAGCATCTGCTGGTCATGCCGGTCGTGCCGACGGAGATCATGCTCGCCAAGATGATCGCCAACGGCCTCGTCATCCTGGTCGCGGCGATGCTGTCGCTGCAGTTCGTCGTGCACTGGTGGATCGGCTCGCCGATCAACGGCTCGCTGCTCCTGTTCCTGCTCGGCGCGGCGATCTATGCGCTCGTCGTGGCGGCGCTCGGCATCATGCTCGGCACGCTGGCCACGACCATGGGCCAGTTCGGGCTGCTCGCCATGCCGGTGCTGATGGTCACGCAACTGCTCTCGGGCAGCGAGCACGCCGATGGAGAGCATGCCGGTCTGGCTGCAATATGTGATGCAGACGATCAGCCCGACGCCGCATTTCGTGCAATTCGCCCAGGCGGTGCTGTTCCGCGGCGCCGACATCACGCTCGTGTGGCGCGACGCTGGCCGCGATGTCGATCATCGGCGTCGTCTATTTCGCCGTCGCCAGCGCCGCTTCCGGCGGGTGATTTTCGGCGGCTGAGAAGGCAGGCCAGCACGGTCCGCGTTTCGGCGCCGCCGTTTGGCGCGCCGAACGCGGAAGCGGCGAGTCATCACCGGCTGGAGACGGCGCATACGACGAAAGTCGTAAGCGCCTGCAGCGCCGCCCAAAACTGCTGATCTTGCGCTTCGACGGCTTGACGGCCGCAGCGCCTAGGGACAAAAGTGCCGCACGATCATCAACCCGCAGGATTGTTGGGTTCGGCGCGCTTGCGCCCGGCCCAAGCGAGATCATCCAAACAAGGGAGAGAAACTTGTCCAAGTCCAATTGGCGCGCCGGCATCGACCGTCGCAGTCTCGTCAAAACCGGGGCGGCGCTCGCCGCCGCCCAATTCGCCAGTCCATTCGTCATCCGCGCCCGGGCCGCCGACGCGGTCAAGATCGGCCTCGACAATCCGCTGACCGGCACTTACGCCGCCCCCGGCAAGAACGAGCTGATCGGCTGCCAGATGGCGCTCGACGAGATCAACGCCAAGGGCGGGATTCTCGGGCGCCCGGTCGAGCTCGTGGTCGAGGATTCGACCAGCGGCGACGCCGGCCAGGCGGTGCAGAAGGCGCGCAAGCTGATCGACGGCGACAAGGTCGATTTTCTGCTCGGCAACGTCAACTCGGCGCTCGCGCTCGCCATGGCGCAGGTCTCGAACGAAAAGGGCATTCTGCATATCGTGCCCGGCGGCCACACCGACGCGGTCACCGGCGCGAGCTGCCACTGGAACGTGTTCCGCGTCTGCAACACGACGCAGATGGAGGCGAACGCCGTCGCCAGCCGCGCTGGTCAAGGATTACGGCAAGAAATTCTATTACATCACGCCCGACTACGCCTTCGGCCATACGCTGGAGAGCGGCGATGGTCAAGGCGATCGCCGAGCTCGGCGGCGAAAGGGTCGGCGGCGATCTGGTTCCGCTCGGCACCGTCGATTTCTCGTCCTATCTCATCAAGGCGCAGGCGGCGAACCCCGACGTCATCGTCTTCCTCGTCCAGGGCGACGACATGCTGAACGCCATGAAGCAGGCGGTGCAGTTCGGGCTTGCAGAACAAGGTCCATCTCGCCGGCGCGCAGCAGGAGATGGAGCCGCTCGAAGGTCTGCCGCCCGAAGCGCGGGTCGGCGTGTGGGTCATGGAATGGTACTGGAACCAGCCGGGCGTGCCGCACGTCGCCGAATTTGTCGAAGCGACGAAGAAGCGCACCGGCCGCGTGCCGACGGCCCGGACCTGGTTCGGCTATGTCTCGGTCTGGACCTGCGCGCTCGCCGCGGCCAAGGCCAATTCGCTGAAGGCGGTCGACATGGCGAAGGCGCTGCAGGACTTCCACCTGCCGCCAGAGATCGCGCTTGGGCCGAACCCGGCTTTCTACCGCGCCGGGCAGAACCAGCTCCTGGCGACCCTCTTTGTCGGCCAAGCCCAGGCGAGCGGCTCTGCGCCGGACGACCTGTTCAAGGTCACCAACGTCATCAACGGCGCCGACGTCGCCGGAACGGTCGAGGAGAGCGGCTGCAAGATGACTTGGCCGACCTGAGCGCCCGCGAGACGGCCGTGAGATGACTCATCGGCTGAAGCGAGGGAATTAAAAAAATCGGCCGAGCCGACGGCAGCAGTCTGGGAGGGAGAAATGGCCAACGCCAATCCACGCCTGCTCAGCCGTCGCAGGCTGGTCAAGTCGGGCCTGGCGCTCGCCGGCGCTCGATTTGCCGGGCCATTCGTCATCCCCACGCGGGCTGCGGAGGCCGTCAGGATCGGACTCGACAATCCGTTGACCGGCCCGCTCGCCGTCGCTCGGGAAAAACGAGCTCCTTGGTTGCCGGATGGCGATCGACGAGATCAACGCCAAGGGCGGCGTCCTGGGCCGTCCGGTCGAGCTGATCGTCGAGGACTCAACCAGTGGGGACGCCGGGACTGCGGTGCAGAAGGCGCGCAAACTGATCGACCGCGACAAGATCGATTTTCTTCTGGGAAACATCAACTCGGCGCTTTCGCTCGCGATGGCCGAGGTTTCCAACGAGGAGAGAATTCTCCATATTGTGCCCGGCGGCCACACCGACGCCGTCACCGGCGCGAGTTGCCACTGGAACGTGTTTCGCGTCTGCAGCACCACGCAGATGGAGGCGAACGCTGTCGCCGACGCACTGATCAAAGACGTACGGAAAGAAATTCTATTACCTCACGTTCGACTACGCGTTCGGCCACACGCTGGAAGCGGGCTTGATCAAAGCCGCGACCGCGCTGGGCGGCAACGAGAGTCGGCGGCGATCTCGTTCCGCTCGGCACCTCGGACTATTCCTCCTATCTTATCAAGGCGCAGGCGGCGAACCCCGACGTCATCATGTTCCTCATCGGCGGGCGACGACATGATGAACGCCTTGAAACAGGCGGTTCAGTTCGGGCTCGACAAGAAGGTTCATCTCGCGGGCGCGCAGCAGGAAATGGAGCCGCTCGAAGGCCTGCCGCCGGAGGCGCGCATCGGGACCTGGGTGATGGAGTGGTACTGGAACCAGCCGGGCGTGCCGCATGTCGCCGAATTCGTCGAGGCGATCGAAGAAGCGCACCGGCCGCGTGCCGACCGCGCGCACCTGGTTCGGCTATGTCTCGGTCTGGACCTGCGCGCTCGCCGCCGCCAAGGCCAATTCGCTCGAAGGCGCTCGACATGGCCAAGGCGCTTGCAGGACTTTCATCTGCCGCCCGAGATCGCGCTTGGGCCGAACCCGGCCTTCTACCGCGCCGGCCAGAACCAGCTTCTCGCGTCGCTGTTCGTCGGCGAGGCGCAGGCCGAGGGCTCGGCGCCGGACGATCTGTTCAAGGTCACCAAGGTGGTCGACGGCGCGAAAGCCGCAGGAACCCTCGAGGAGAGCGGCTGCAAGATGACGTGGCCGACGTGAGCGCCCCGCGAGGAGCAGAGGGCTGTCCGCCGCCGCCCGCCTTACCGCGAACAGCGAATCCGTCGCATGACTCAAGTCGTCCTGTTCAACGTCTTCAACGGCCTGATCGTCGGCGCGTTCTACGCGCTGATGGCGCTCGGCCTGTCGCTGATCCTCAACCTGAGCGGGGTCATCAATTTCGCCCATGGCGGATTTCTGGCGCTCGGCGCCTATCTGGCGTTCACGCTCATTCCCTATCATCGGCTTCTGGGGCGCGCTGATCGTCGCGCCGCTCCTCACCGCCGCGCTCGGCCTCGTCATCGAACGCTTCCTGATCCGCCCGCTCTACGGCGGCGATCCGCTCTACGGCCTGCTGCTGACCTTCGGCCTCGCCTACATCTTCGAGGACGCGACGCGCTTCATCTGGGGCGCGCAGAGCCTGCCGTTCCAGTTGCCCGCCTGGCTCACGACCTCGCTGCTCGAGCCAGTTCTTCTTCGTCACCGGCTATCGCGTGTTCATGATCGTCATCGTCGTGGCGGCGGTCGGCGGATTGTTCGCGGTGCTCAATTACACCCGCCTCGGCATGCGCATCCGCGCCGGCACGCGCGACCTCGACACGGTCTCGACGCTCGGCGTCAATGTCCGGGTCCTGCGCAGCCTCAACTTCGGCATCGGCATCTACATGGCCGGCCTCGCCGGAGTGCTGGCGGCGGGCCTCCTCGGCCTTTCGCCGACCATCGGCGCCAATCTCATCATGCCGAGCTTCGTCGCGATCATCGTCGGCGGCCTCGGCAGCCTGCTTGGAACGCTGCTCGGCGGCTTGATGATCGGCGTCGCCTCGGGGCTGGCGGCGGTCTATTTTCCCTCCGCCACCGAAGCGGTGATCTATGTGATGATGGGGCTGGTGCTGCTCATCCGGCCCCGCGGCCTTCTCGGCGAAGAGGGGCGGGTCCATTGAGGCCCGCGCGGCCCCGCGCTCGGGCCTTTGACGCCGCCGTCTGCCTCCTGCTTCTGTTCATGCCGTTCTGGATGGGGGCGATCGGCGGCTACACCGAGCTTGCCACACGCATCATCGTGATGGGGCTCGCCGCGATGTCGCTCAACTTCCTGCTCGGCTTCACCGGCGTCCTGTCGTTCGGGCATGCCGCCTATTTCGGCCTCGGCGCCTATGGCGCGGCGATGGCGATCAAATACCTCGACGCCGGCACGCTGCCCGCGATCGGGCTCGGCGTTGTCGTGGCGACATTCGCCGCGATGGCGATCGGCGCGCTGATCGTCCGGCGTCGCGGCGTCTATTTCGCCATGGTCACGATCGCCTTCGGCCAGGTGTTCTATTTCTCGCCTTCCGCTGGAACGCTGTCACCGGCGGCGACGACGGCCTGACCGGATGGCACCGCCTGCCGATCAATTTCGGCTTCGCGACGCTCGACATTTTCGGCAACGACAAGGCGTTCTACTACTTCGCCCTGGCGGTGTTCGCGGTCTCAGTCGCCGCGATGGCGAAGCTGATCGATTCGCCGTTCGGGCGCTCGTTGACCGCCATTCGCGAGAACGAGCGGCGGGCGCGGTTCCTCGGCGTGCCGGTCGAATTCCACATCTGGCTGTCCTTCGTGATCTCGTGCCTGTTCGTCAGCGTCGCGGGCGCGCTCTACGCGCTGCTCAACAACTTCACCGATCCGCGCGCCCTGCGCTTCGATCTCTCCGGCAACCTCGTCATCATGGCGGTCCTGGGCGGCATGCGTTTCTTCTGGGGCCCGCTGATCGGCGCGGCGATCTTCGTCGCGCTGCAGGATTACGTCTCCAGCCACACGGAGAACTGGATGTCGGTCATCGGTCTCGTGTTCGTGCTGGTGGTGCGCTTCTTTCCGCGCGGGGTTTTGGGCATGCTGCGCGGGGGAGCCAAGGCGTGACCGTTCTTCAGGTCAACGGCGCCTCGAAGCGCTTCGGAAGCCTCGTCGCCATCGACGACGTGTCGCTCACGATCGAGCCGGGCGAGCTGCGGGCGATCATCGGTCCGAACGGGGCCGGCAAGACGACGTTCTTCAATCTCGTCAGCGGCCTCTTCGCCCCGACCGCGGGCTCGATAAAGTTCGAGGGTCGGGATGTCACCGCCCTTCCGCCGGAAGAGCGGGTGCGGCGCGGCATGGCCCGCACTTTCCAGATCACCGAGATTTTTCCCGAGCTCCCGGTCGCCGACAACATCCGCGTCGCTGTCGAGATCGCGGCCGGCTATCGGCTGAAGCCATGGCTCGGCGCAGCAGCGCGGGCGGTCGTGGCGGCGCGCGTCGACGAGCTGCTCGACATGGGCGGCTTGGCCGACAAGAGCGACGTGCGCGCCGGGGCGCTGTCGCACGGCGACCAGCGGGCGGCGGAAATCATGATGTCGCTTGCGCTGCGCCCCCGCCTCCTCATGCTCGACGAGCCGACGGCGGGGATGGGCGATCAGGAGACCTATGACATCGCGCGGCTGATCCGGCGCCTGCATCGGCAAGGAGGGGCTGACGATCATGCTGATCGAGCACGACATGCGCGTCGTCTTCAACCTCGCCGACCGCATCATGGTGCTGGCGGAGGGGCAGGGTGCTGGCCGAGGGCGCGCCGCAGGAGATCGCCGACAGCGACAAGGTTCAGGCCGCCTATCTCGGCAAGGCGGCGGCATGATCGCGCTTCGACGCCGACGCGCATCCACGCCTTCTACGGCAAGAGCCATATTCTCCACGGCGTCAGCCTCGAAGTGCGCGAGGGCGAGATCGTCGCGCTCCTCGGCCGCAACGGCGCCGGGAAGACGACGACCTTGCGCTGCCTGATCGGCCTCACCCGGCCGCGCACCGGCGCCGTCGCGCTGTTCGGCGCCGATGTGACCGGATTTCCGCCCTACCGGATCGCCGAGGCCGGCGTCGGCTATGTGCCGGAGGGGCGGCGCATCTTCGCCAATCTGACCGTGGAGGAGAACCTCCTGGTCCCGGTCGAGCGGCCGGGCCCGTGGACGGTCAAGCGCGTCTACGAGGCCTTTCCCCGCCTCGCCGAGCGCAGAAGCAACAAGGGCGCGCCAGCTCTCGGGCGGCGAGCAGGAGATGCTGTCGATCGCCCGCGCCCTGCATCTTGAACCCGAAGCTGCTCATGCTCGACGAGCCCTCGCAGGGCCTCGCGCCGCTGATCGTCGAGGATGTGTTCAGAATCGTCGCCGCGGCGCGGCGCGAAGGCGTCTCGGTCCTGCTGGTCGAGCAGAACGTGCGCGCCGCGGTCGAGATCGCCGACCGCGCCTATGTGCTCGACGACGGGCAGGATCGTCTACGAGGGCGACGCGCGGACGTTCGGCGCCGACGAGAAGCGGGTGCGCGAACTCGCCGGCGCCAGCGCCGAGAAATGGGACATGGACGGTTAGGCGGCGCGCGGGCCGCCGCTACCTCTGGCAGAAGACGGCGACGCAGCGCCTCCTTCTCGCGCGCGGCGATGTCGCCGGCGCTGAGGTCGGCCGCGCCTGACGGGCGCGGATTCTCTCTCGCCAAGGAAGGCGCGGATGGCGTCGGGCGCAATGACGGCGTGCGGGGCGGCGAGCGCGACCCCGGCGACGCGCTTGGGCGCGCCCTCGATCGGCGCCACGAGTCCGACCAGCGCGCCGCGCCGGTCGAACACCGGTCCGCCGCCGCCGCTCGCCTCCACTGCGGCGACGATGGCGGGCCGCGCCTCGCCGCCGGATAGCGAAGCCGGGCTCGCGGCGAGGCGCGGTCCGGCGAAACCGAGCACGACGACATCCGGCCCCGGCGCGCCGAAGCGCGGCGGTTCGCCCTTGGGGCCGAAATCTCCGGCGATCATCGCCAGATTGGTCGCCGCGTCCGTCCGCTCGACCCGTACCGGCTTGCCGTCGACCGTCGGGTTCGGGCAGTCGTCCGCCTTGAGCGCCGTCAGCGCCCTGCCGGGCGCGACGACGAGCGCCGTCGCCGCCGGCGCGGGATTGGGCGCGGGCGGAGCCGAGCCCGATCCGGGCGCGACGGCGGCGCCGGTCGCCGCGCTGTCAGCCGGCGTCGTGGCGGGCTGCGGAAACGGCTCGAAAGAATTGGCGACCGCGAGCGCGACCCGATCGAGCTGAGCCGCCTGGGACGAGGGATAGGCGAAGGTGAAGCCGCGGATCGGCGGAGCTCGCCGCCGCGTTCTTGTCGAATCGTGTGTAGAAGTTCGACGCTCCGTCCTGCCCCGAGACGACGAAAAAGGCGTCGGGCTTGATCGCCTTGTAGGCAATCTTGCGGGCCGGCGTCACGGCGGTGAGGCGCGCGTAGAGGGCGCTCAAGTCGGGGTCGGCGCTCGAGGCGAACTCAAGCCTCACTCCGGAGCGCGCCGCTCAGCAATATCGCCGGCGCGCCGATCCTCGCGCCGCTCTTGGCGTCGCTGACAATCTCGGAACCCGACCGCGTCGCGCGCCTTCTGGGCGCTGGCGAGCAACGCCTGGAGCTCGGGCGCCGACAGCGCGCCGTCGGCGGGCGCCTTGGCGCTCGCCTGGAAGGCGAGGATCGCGTCGCGGGTTCGCCGGCCGAAGTCGCCGTCGACCACGCCATTGTAGAATCCGAGCCAGACCAGCGCGTCCTGCGCCGCTTTGCGGGTTGACTCCGGCAAGGCCAGGAACGCCGCCTTCTGCGCCGCCAGCGCAGCATCGGCCGAAGAGGCCGACGTGGGTGGAGGCTGGGCGTCGGCCAACCGTCCGCGACGAGCAGGATCGTGAGGGCCGCTATAGCCCGGGCAATAACCAAACGAGAGCTCGTTCGTTGCATGCTTTGCCTCTGAGCAGGCGATTGTGGTCGAGCTCATCGATCATGCTACCATTCAGGCCGCGGCATCAACACTCGTCGCTAACCTCCCGCCGCAAGGCTATGCGGGCGCGGCGGGCGGCGGCGCATCGCCCTGGGAGGCGGACCCATGCTTCAGGCTCTGCGCTCGCTCGCCGTCCTTCTGCTCCTGGTCGCGACCGCCGCCGGCGCCGCCGAGATCAAGCCGTTCGCGCGCGAGGACATGGCGAGCGATGCGGTGCGCCTGACGGAGGCCTTGCGCATCGCTACGGCTTCGATCGGCGCTGAGGTCAAGGACAAGACGCCGGATCAGTTGCGCAAGGGAGCCGCCGCCGCGGTCGCCAAGGCCGACTTCGGCGCCGCCGAGAAGCTCGCCGGCGCGGCGATCACCGCCGCTCCCAAGGACCCGGCCAACTGGCTCGCTTACGCTGACGTCGCGGTCAAGGCTGACGATGCGAAGGCGGATAACCGCTATGACCTCGTCACCCGCGGGGCGACCGCCGCCTATGCCGCGTATCTGCGCTCGACGACGCCCGACGCGCAGGCCGCGGCTCTCGCCGTGCTCGCCGATCTCCTGGCGCGCCACGAGCTGTGGCGCCCGGCGCTCGACGCGCTGAAAGCCTCGCTCGACCGGCGCGACGCCATCGACGTGCGCAAGACCTACGAGGCGATGCGGGACGAGCATGGCTTCCGCATTCTCGATTACAAGGTCGACAATGAATCGACTTCGCCGCGCGTCTGTTTCAACTTCTCCGAGCAGCTGGCGCGCAAGACGGATTTTTCCCCCTATGTCGCGGTTTCCGGGTCGTCGAACACCGCGATCTCGAACGAGGACCAGCAGATCTGCGTCGAGGGGCTGAAGCACGGCGAGCGTTATGCGATCGTGCTGCGGCAGGGCCTGCCCTCGGCGGTCGGCGAATCCCTGCTGAAGTCGGCCGATTACGAGATCTACGTACGTGACCGCTCGCCGCAAGCGCATTTCGCCGGTCAGGCATACGTGCTGCCGCGCCAGGGTCAGCAGGGCGCGCCGCTCGTCACCGTCAACACGTCAAAGGTCTCGATCGACGTCTATCGCGTCGGCGACCGCAACCTGCTGGCGACCGTCAACCGCGACGATTTCCTGAAACCGATCGATTCGTCGCGGGCCGAGGAGATCGCATCGCAGGATGGGGCGAAAATCTGGAACGGCTCGATGGACGTCGCCTCCGCGCTCAACCAGGACGTCGTCACCGATTTTCCGGTTCTCGACGCGGTCGGCAAGCTCGAGCCCGGCGTCTATGTCATAACCGCGCGGCCGTGGAAGGGTTCCGCCAACCCTGCCGACTCGGACCAGGGCGAGACTGTGCAGCTCGCCGCGCAATGGATGGTGGTCTCCGATCTCGGCCTGTCCGCGATCTCCGGCGATGACGGCGTGCACGCGCTCGTGCAATCGCTGGGCTCCGCCGCGCCGCTCTCCGGCGTGGCGCTCAAGCTCGTCGCGCGCAACAATGAAGTGCTGGCGGTGAAGACGACCGGGGCCGACGGGCGGGTCGATTTCGATCCGGGCCTCGCGCGCGGCAAGGGGGGCTCGGCGCCGGGCCTTGTGGTCGCGACGCTCGGCGACGACTACGGCTTTCTCAGCCTCGCCCAGAACGCCTTCGACCTCACCGATCGCGGGCGTCGCGGGGCGCGATCCGCCGGGCGGCCTTGACGCGTTCCTTTATACCGAGCGCGGCGTTTACCGCTCCGGCGAGACCGTGTTCGTGACCGCCCTGCTTCGCGAACTCGAAGGGCGTGGCGAAACCCGGCCTGCCGCTGACGCTGGTCGTCAAGCGGCCGGACGGGGTCGAGTACAAGCGCGCGACCCTCGGCCGACGAGGGGCTCGGCGGGCGCGCCTTCGCCATCCCGCTGCTCTCGGGCTCGGCGGCGGGAAAATGGTCGATCGAAGCCTACGCCGACCCGAAAGGCGACAGCATCGGCCGGGTCGAGTTCCTGCTCGAGGATTATATTCCCGAGCGGCTCGACTTCACCCTTAAGCCGACGAAGCCGATCATCGATCCCGGCGAACCGGTCGAGCTCTCGCTCGACGCGAGGTTCCTCTACGGCGCGCCGGCGAGCGGGCTCGACGTGACGGGCGCCATTCGGCTCCAGGCGGTCGAGGGCGCGGCGCTGAACGGCTATCCCGGCTATGTCGGCGGTCTCGCCGACGACGATTTCACCACCGTCGAAAGCCAGTTCACCGACAAGGTTCAGACCGACGCCAAGGGCCACGCCGACCTTTCGGTCGAGCTGCCCGAAGGCTCGAGCACCCGGCCGCTCGAGGCCAAGCTGATCGTCGACGTCGCCGAGCCGGGCGGACGCACGGTCGAGCGCACCGTCACCCTGCCGGTCCGGGCGAAGAGCGTGACGGTCGGCGTCAAGACAGGACTTCGACGCGTCGTTGAGCGCCGGCGACGTCGCGACGTTCGAAGCGATCGCCGTCTCGCCGGACGGCGCGCGCGTCGCGCGGAAGGGCGCGGAATGGTCGCTCTATCAGGTGACCAACGATTACCAGTGGTTCAACGCCGACGGCCGCTGGAGCTACGAGCCGGTGAAGTCGTCGAAGCGAATCGCCAGCGGCGCGATCGACATCGGCGCCGACGCGCCGGCCAAGATTTCGCGCCGGTCGGCTGGGGCGCGCACCGGCTCGACATCAAGACGCTGGACGGCGAGGAGACGAGCGTCGCCTTCGACGTCGGCTGGTCGGGGACGGCGAGCGCCGACACGCCCGACAATGTCGTCGTGACGCTCGACAAGACGAATTACGCGCCGGGCGAGGAGGCGAAGCTGCGCATCGCCTCGGCCTTCGCCGGCAAGGCGACGGTCGCGCTCATCGGGGATCATGTCGAGCGCTTCATCGACGTCGATCTCGTCGCCGGCGACACTGTCGTGCCGTTCCCGGTCGGCGCCGACTGGGGTCCCGGCGCCTACGCCGTGGCGCTGACCCACCGCCCGCTCGACGTCAGCGCCAGGCGCATGCCGGGCCGCGCCATCGGCGTCGCCTGGTTCGCCATCGACCGCGACGCGCATAAGCTCGACATCGCGCTCGACGCTCCGCAACTGGCGCGGCCGCGCGAATCGATGACGGTTCCGGTGAAGGTCGCGGGCCTCGCGCCGGGCGAGGAGGCGTTCGTGACCGTCTCGGCGGTCGATGTCGGCATCCTCAATCTGACCGGCTTCAAGACGCCCGACCCGGGCGGCTATTTCTTCGGCCAGCGCAAGCTGCCGGTCGAGGTTCGCGATCTCTGGGGCATGCTGATCGACGGCATGCAGGGCGCAGCCGGGGCGATCCATGCCGGCGGCGACACGGGCGGCGCTCGAAGGCAATCTGCCGACGCAGGAGCCGCTGGCGCTGTTCTCCGGCGTCGTCAAGCTCGACGGCGAGGGCAAAGCCACGGTGTCGTTCGATCTGCCGGCGTTCAACGGATCGGTGCGGCTGACCGCCGTCGCGTGGTCGAAGGACAAGGTCGGCTCGGCTCAGGCCGACGTGACGGTGCGCGATGCGGTGGTCGTCGCCGCGACCCTGCCGCGCTTCCTCAACGTCGGCGACCGCTCCGAGATGCATATCGACATCGACAATGTCGAGGGCGAGGCGGGCGATTACACGCTCGACCTCGACATTCATGGGCCGCTGACCGCGGACGCGGACGCGATGAGGAAGACGGTGCGGCTCGATCCGCATCAGCGGCGGTCGCTGTCGATGCCGATCACCGCCGCGGGCGTCGGGTCGGCCGAACTCGCGCTGAGGCTGACCGGTCCGAAAACCGATCTGGCCCAACATTTCAGGCTCGGCCTCGCCTCCGGCGCGCCGGACGCCTACCGGCGTACGGTGACGCCGCTGCCGGGCGGCGCGACTACGACCATTTCCGGCGATCTCATCGCCGACTTCATTCCGGGGACTGGTTCGATTGCGATCTCGGCCTCGCCGTTCGGCGCGCTCGACGCGCCGGCGCTGCTCCTGGCGCTGCAACGCTACCCTTACGGCTGCTCGGAGCAGACGGTGAGCGTCGCGATGCCGCTGCTCTACGCCAACCGGCTGGCCTCGATCGAGCATCTCGACATCGATCCCGATCTCGACGGGCGGATCAGGCAGGCGATCGAGCGCGAACTCAGCCGCCAGAGCGCGAGCGGCGCGTTCGGCATGTGGAGCGCCGACAGCAACGATGACGATCCCTGGCTCGACGCCTTCGTGACCGATTTCCTCACCCGCGCGCGGGAGCGCAATTTCGCGGTGCCGCAGCAGGCGTTCGATCAGGCGCTCGACCGGCTGCGCAACGAGGTCGTCAACGCGCCGGAGCCGAACAAGGACAACGCCGAGGCGTTGGCTTACGCGCTCTATGTTCTCGCCCGCAATGGGCGCCCGGTGATCGGCGATCTGCGCTATCTCTCCGACGCCAAGCTCGAAGCCTTCGCAACCCCGCTCGGCAAGGCCCAGCTCGCCGCGGCGCTGGCGATGCTCGGCGACCGGGCGCGCGCCGGCAAGGCGTTCGGCGCGGCGCTCGACGCCCTCGACGCCGAGCGGGACGAGGGCGTATCGCGCGCCGACTACGGCTCGCGGCTGCGCGACGCCGCCGCCGTGCTCGCGCTGCATCGCCGAGGCCAATCTCGGCGGCGAGATCGAGGGTGACGCGATCGCGCGCGCCGGCGCCGTCCTCGATCAGGCGAGGGCTCAACGCTCGATCACCAGCACCCAGGAAAACAACTGGATGGCGCTCGCCGCCGAGGCGCTTGTCCGAACATGAGGCCTCGAGCGAGTTCAGCGTCGACGGCCAGCCGGTGAAGGGCGCCCTTTATCGCCGCTTCAGCGGCGCGGCGCTCGCGGACCGTTCGATCGCGGTCGCCAATGCCGGCGAGAACCCGGCGCAACTCGTCGTATCCGTCTCCGGCGCGCCGGTCGAGCCCGACCCCGCCGTCGCCAACGGCTATGCGATCGAGCGCACGTTCTACAAGCTCGACGGAACGAAGATCGACCTCAAAGCATCGCCCAGAATGAGCGCGTGGTGGTGTCGCTCAAGGTGACGGAAGCGCAGGCGCGATACGCACGCCTGCTGGTCGTCGACCGGCTGCCCGCGGGGCTCGAGATCGACAATCCGGCGCTGGTCGACGGCGGCTCGGTCGAGGCTTTCGCGTGGCTCACCAAGGACGTCGAGCCGACCCATACCGAATATCGCGACGATCGCTTCGTGGCGGCGTTCGATCGCGCCGACGGCCAGTCGGCGTTCATCACTATGGCTTATATCGTCCGCGCGGTCGCGCCGGGCCATTACGTCTATCCGCCGGCGACCGCCGAAGACATGTACGACCCCGAACGTTACGGCCGCACCGCCTTCGGCGAACTCGAGGTGACGGCGAAGTGAGGTTGCGAGGCCCTCATCCGGCGCCCATAGCCCGTCCGGAAGACGGGCGTCCCGGACGCCCAGGGCGCCGCCTTCTCCCGCAAGCGGGAGAAGGGTTGCGCCCCCTCGCCCGCTTGCGGGAGAGGGGTGGGGTGAGGGCGAGCATGCGCCTCCCTCGCCCGATCCTCCTCGCGCTCGCCGGCGCGGCGGTCCTTCTCGCCGCGAGCCTGGCGGCGGGCGTCGCATGGACGCGCTATGCGGCGAGCCTGGGCCCGCTCGATCTCGCGGCCTCGCGCGAGGGCTCGACGATCGTCGTCGATCGCAGCGGGCGGTTGCTGCGGCCATTCACTCTGCCCGACGGGCGCTGGCGTCTGCCGGCGACCACGCATGACGTCGATCCACGCTATCTCGCGATGCTCATCGCCTATGAGGACGGGCGGTTCTACGACCATCGCGGCGTCGATGCGCGCGCGCTGATCCGCGCCGGCGCGCAGTGGCTCGCGCGCGGCCATGTGGTGTCGGGCGGCTCGACCTTGACCATGCAGGTCGCGCGGCTCATCGAGCCGCGGCCTGAGCGGACGCTGGCCGCCAAACTGAGGCAGATCGCGCGCGCGCTCGAGATCGAGCGCGCGGTCGGCAAGGAAGGCGCGCTCGATCGCTACCTGACCCTCGCCCCCTTTGGCGGCAATCTCGAGGGCGTGCGGGCGGCCTCGCTCGCCTATTTCGGCAAGGAGCCGCTGAAGCTGACGATCGCCGAGTCGGCGCTCATGGTCGCGCTGCCGCAGTCGCCCGAGGCGCGGCGGCCGGATCGCTCGCCAACCGCCGCGCGGGTCGCCCGAGACCGCGTGCTCGACCGCGTCGCCGCGCGCGGAATTATCAGCGCCGACGACGCGGCGGCGGCCAAGCGGGAGCCGGTCCCGGAGGCCCGCCTCGCCTTCCCGTCGCTCGCCGCCCACGCCGCCGAAGAAGCGGTCGCCGCCGACCCGAAAGCGAAAATCATCAGGCTCGCGATCGATGCGCGGCTGCAAGCGAGGCTCGAGGCGTTTTGAGGGAGAGCGTCGCGCGACTCGGGCCGAAGCTGTCGGCGGCGATGGTCGTCATCGACAACGCCACGGGCGAGATCCGCGCCCGCATCGGCGCCGCCGATTATGACGACGCTTCGCGCGACGGCGCGATCGACATGTCGCGTTCGGCGCGCTCGCCGGGCTCGGCGCTGAAGCCCTTCATCTATGCGCTGGCGTTCGAGCAGGGCCTCGCCCATCCGGAAACGGTGCTGTTCGACCGGCCGATGCGCTACGGCGCTTATGCGCCGCAGAATTTCAATCTCGGCTACGAGGGCACGGTGACGGCGCGCAAGGCGCTGCAGCAGTCGCTCAATCTGCCGGCGATCGAGCTCCTGGCCGATGTCGGCCCGGCGACCTTCCTCGCTCGCCTGCATGGCGCAGGGGCCGAGATCGCGCTGCCAAAGGATACGCCGATCGGCCTCGCCATCGGCCTCGGCGGGCTTGGGATCACGCTGACCGACCTCGCGCGGCTCTATGCCGGCTTCGCGCGCGGCGGCGAGGCGCCGGCGCTGATCGAGCGGCTCGGCGGCGCCTCCCGTCATCGAGCCGCGCCGGGTGACCGACCCGGTCGCAGCTTACTACGTCGAGGAGATCCTGCGCGGCGCGCCGCCGCCGGCCAACACGCTCAAGGGGCGGATCGCCTTCAAGACCGGGACGTCCTACGGGTTTCGCGATGCGCTGGCGGTCGGCTTCGACCGGGGGACGACGATCGCGGTCTGGGTCGGGCGGCCGGACAACGGCCCGACCCCGGGCCTCATCGGCCGCGAGGCGGCGGCGCCGATCCTGTTCGACGCCTTCGAGCGGCTCGGCCGCGACATCGAGCTCATCCGGCCGCCGAGGGGCGTGCTGACGCGCTAGCGTCACCGCCGATCTGCCCCCGCCTTTGCGCCACCTGCGCCAGGACGCGCCCAAGACCATGGCGGCGGCCGAGGCGCCGCGCTCAAGATCGCCTTCCCGCCGGATGGCGCCCTCATCGACCTCGGCCTGAACGAGGGCGCGCGCGATCGGCTGGCGCTGAAGGCGCTCGGCGGCGCGCCGCCGTTCACCTGGTTCGTCAACGGCGAGCCGGTCGGCGAAGCCGAGATCCGGCGCCAGTCGGCCTGGAAGCCGGACGGCGCCGGCTTCGCCCGAGTGTCGGTGACCGACGCCAAGGGCGCGTCGGACGCGGTGATGGTGCGGCTGGAGTGAGGCTTCGCGTTCTCCTCAAGATTGAGGCAGTCATCGGGCCGAGGGATTTCGCGAACGACGCGAGATCGCCCGAGGGTCCGCCGCCTCCCGCGCTCGGCGCATTGGTGTCGCGGCGCCGCTCGGTCCTTTCTTCGAGTCCTGCACGTGCTGGAAGACGATGCTCGCGATGAACTGAAGGAACGGCGTCTGCCAGATGCCTCCGTGTCCGTCGATCACCTCTTTTGCCGCGCCGACCACCCAGAAAGGATCTGCCTTGTGTCTCGGGTGGATCGAGGACGAAGGGCTTGTCGGCGGTCGGGCCGGCCAGCGAGTGGGTGCGGAAGCTGGGGACAAAGCCGAGCGCATGCGTGACGCACCACTTCTCCAAATCGCCAATCGTCGCTTCGGTGATCGCGTGCCCGGCGTTGCCGAGCGGAAACACCGATCCGACCGGCTGGTCATTGTTGGCCTGGGCGCAGATGAAGACCGGGAGCTGCTTGGTCGTGCGGGCCTTGAACGCCGCGCTCGTCACCAGGTCATAGATCGGGATGTAGCGCGCGCCCTCAATCGCCGGATTTACGAGCAGGACCAGGTCAGCGAATTCCGCGTCATCCGCCGACCGGCGCGGAGGCCGCTTGAATCAGAGATGCGCGAGGGCGGAAAAGACGATCATGCCGCCGAAGCTGTGGCCCACGATCACCAGGAGAGGGTTTCCGCGGCGCTTCGCTGGCGGTTGCGATAGTGACGCAATCTGCCGAACAACTCGCGCACCGATCCGATCGCCACCCGCTGTCCGGCTGCCTGGCGCTCCCAGAAAGTCGCGTCCGCGACGACGTCGCCCAAGCCGAAATCCGACAGCCCGCGCCAGCCGACAAAGACGCCAAGAACCGGACGCGCCGCGTCGCCGCCCGATGCGCGCGTTCTTCGTACTCGACCGTTTCGCTCAGAAGCGCGCGGAACGCGGTAAATTGTCGTCGTCCGAGCGGGCGTCGTGCTGCCATCCGTGCACGAAGATGACAAGGATGAGTCCTGCCCTGGCTGCGTTGTCCGGCGCCAGGCCTTCGAGCCGTTGCGCTACGCCGTCCATCTGCCCTCGGTCGTAGCACCGCCCCTGATCGTCGAACTCGACGAACGGCGAGCTCGTAAGGAGCGCCTTTCATGAAGCCGTGAAACGTCTGATGTGCCGTTCGGCATGATGCCGATCGGTCTCGGCTCGACCGGCGTAAGACCCTGGAGACCGTCATCCATAGCTTGCGTTCTCCCCCCTTCGCTCAAGCAATCACTGCCTTGACCGCACCGACAGCGCCGCGCGAAGTGACGCCGATCACAGTTCAGGAATGCTCGCGCGACGGGGCGGCGCCGCTATCCCGCCTTTGCCGCGGCCACGCCGCAAGCAGCGCGCGCAGCGCCGCCACGAAGGCGATCGGCTGGTCGATCATCACGTGATGCTCGGCCTCGGGGATTTCGACATAGGGCGAGCCGGGCGAGATGAGGCTCAAGAGGTAGGCGGCGTCCTCGGGATGGAAGAGCTGCGACTTCTCGCCACGGATGAGCGCCAGCGGCGAGCGGGCGGCGGTGATGAGCACGGTCGGGTCGATGCGGGTGAACTTCTCCCAGAAATGCGGATCGAAGCACAGAGCCCAGCCATGCTTGCCCTCGGCGTCGACGACCTCGACGGCCGAGCGCCGGGCGATGAAATCGAGAATGAAGAGGTTGTCGCAGACTTGCGGCGGCGCGAGGCGGAAGCGGGCGACGACCGCGGCAAGCGAATGCTGGATCCTGCGCTCCTTGGTCGGCCGCGGCGGCGAGCGGGGGCGCAGATTCTCCTTGGCGAAGAAAGGCGGGTCGACCATCACCGCGCCCTGAAGCTCCTCGCCGAAATCGCCGGCGAGGCCCATCGCCACGCGTCCGCCGAACGAGTGGCCGACGACGGTGGGCGGCCCGGCCTCGTAGGCGCCTGCCGCCCGTCCCGCTTCCCGCGCCTCGCGCACGAATTGGTCGAACGAATAGACCTGCCGCCAGTCGGAACGGCCCATGCCGGTGAACGTCGGCGCGACCACCCGCCGCTCGCGGGCGAAGAACGGCGCGACGAACGACCACCAGTCGGCGTGCGCGGCGCCGCCATGCAGAAAGACGAGCCCCGGATTGCCGCGCTTGCCCCAGGCGAGCGTCTCGACCCGGGCGCCCTCGACCGTGACGAACGTCCGCTCCGGCTCCTCGGCGATTGCGTTCTCAAACCAGATCGGCGCCGGCGGCTTCAGGCCATGAAAGGCCTGAAGCGGCGCCATGACGTTCGTTTCATTCACCTCGGCGCCCTGAACTCATGCGACTTCGAACAGGCCGGCCGCGCCCATGCCGCCGCCGATGCACATCGTCACCACGACATGGCGCGCGCCGCGCCGTTTGCCTTCGATCAGCGCGTGGCCGGTCAGGCGCGCGCCGCTCATGCCATAAGGGTGGCCGACCGCGATCGCGCCGCCGTCGACGTTGAGCTTGTCGTTGTCGATGCCGAGCTTGTCGCGGCAATAGAGGACCTGGACCGCGAACGCTTCGTTCAATTCCCAAAGGTCGATGTCGTCGATCTTGAGGCCGTGCGCCTTGAGCAGCTTCGGCACGGCGAACACCGGGCCGATGCCCATCTCGTCCGGGTCGCAGCCGGCGACCGCGATGCCGCGGTAGATGCCGAGCGGGGTCAGATTGCGCTGGCCGGCGAGCCTGGCTTCCATCAAGACGCAGGCGCTCGCGCCGTCGGACAGTTGCGAGGCGTTGCCGGCGGTGATGTTCTGGCCCGGCTGCTTGAGATGCAGCCCTTCGGTGAACACGGGCTTGAGCGCCGCGAGGCCGGAGAGCGTCGTGTCGGCGCGGATGCCCTCGTCGTTTTTCAGCGTCACCGCCTTGTCGGAGACGGCGCCGGTCGCTTTGTCGACGACTTTCATCACGCTCGGAAGAGGCGCGATTTCGGCCTCGAACCGGCCGGCGGCCACGCCCGCGGCGGCGCGCGCCTGCGACTGCGCGCCGTATTCGTCCTGGCGCTCGCGCGAGATCTTGTAGCGCTCAGCGACGATTTCGGCCGTCTCGAGCATCGACATATAGATGTCGTCGCGATGCTCGACGAGCCATGGGTCAGTCGCCCGATAGCGGTTCATCTTGTCGTTCTGGACCAGCGAAATCGATTCGAGCCCGCCGCCGACGGTGATGCTCATGCCGTCGTCGACGATTTGCTTGGCCGCGATGGCGATCCCCATGAGACCCGAGGCGCATTGCCGGTCGACCGACATGCCGGCGACGCTGGTCGGAAGCCCGGCGCGCAAGAGCAGCCTGCCGGGCGACGTTGCCGCCCTGGCGATCCCTGCTGCAGCGCCGCGCCCATGACGACGTCGTCGACCTCGCCGCCTTCGACCGAGGCGCGCTTGAGCGCGCTGGCGATGACATGCCCGCCCAGCGTCTGGGCCTGCGTGTCGTTGAACGCGCCGCGATAGGCCTTGCCGATCGGCGTGCGCGCGGTTGAGACGATGACGGCTTCACGCATGAGATCGGGTCTCTTCGTTGCATGGAGGGCGCCGTCACGCTCGGCGCTCCTCCGCGAAGGGGAGAGCCGCTGGCGTCTCCAGCAGCTCCTCTCGCCCTGAGAAAGTCGGCCCGAAGGGCCGGATGAGGCATGCTGCTCACGCTTTCGAAAACGCCCCGCCCTCCGCCGCCAGCTTCTCCAACAGCGCCGCCGGCTTGAAGTCGTCGCCGAACTTGGCCTGAAACTCCTTGAGCTTGGCGAGCACATTTTTCAATCCGACGGTGTCGGCATAGAACATCGGGCCGCCGCGATAGACCGGCCAGCCGTAGCCATAGATCCAGACGATGTCGATGTCGGAGGCGCGCTGCGCCTTGCCCTCTTCGAGGATTTTCGCCCCTTCGTTGATCATCGGATAGATGCAGCGCTCGAGGATTTCGGCGTCGCCGATCGTGCGCTGCGCGACCCCCTTCGACTTGGCGAAGTCGCGGATGATCGCCTCCACATGCGCCGACGGCTTGGCGTTGCGCGCTTCGTCATAGTCGTAGAAGCCCGCGCCGGTCTTCTGGCCGCGCCGGCCCTCTTCGCACAGGATGTCCCGGATCGACGCGCGCTTCGACGTCTCGGCCGACCAGCCGATGTCGAGGCCGGCAAGATCGCTCATCGCGAACGGCCCCATCGGCATGCCGAAGTCGGTCAGCACGCGGTCGACCGCCCACGGCGTCGCGCCTTCGAGAATGAGCTTCATCGCCTCACGCTGGCGCTGGGCCAGCATCCGGTTGCCGACGAAGCCGTGGCAGACGCCGACGACCACCCCGACCTTGCCGATCTTCGGCGCGAGCGCTGCGATCGTCGCCAGGACCGATTTCGAGGTCTTGGCGCCGCGCACGATCTCGAGCAGCCGCATCACGTTCGCCGGCGAGAAGAAGTGCATGCCGAGCACGTCCTCCGGCCGCTTGGTCATCGACGCGATGTCGTCGATGTCGAGATAGGAGGTGTTCGAGGCGAGGATCGCGCCGGGTTTGGCGATCGAAATCGAGCCGCTCGAACACTTTCTTTTTGATGTCCATGTTCTCGAACACCGCTTCGATCACGAGGTCGGCCTCGGCCAGCGCGCCGAAGTCGAGCGTGGGCTTGAGCCTGCCCATCCGCTCGTCGACCTCCTTCATCGTCAATCGGCCCTTCTTGGCGGTCGCCTCGTAGTTGCGGCGCATGACCGAGACCCCGCGGTCGAGCGCCTCCTTCGAGGTCTCGACGATGGTGACGGGGATGCCGGCGCGAGAGGAAATTCATGGCGATGCCGCCGCCCATGGTGCCGGCGCCGATCACGCCGACGCTGCGGATCGGCTTCGTCGGGTACGTCGGGGCCGATGTCGGCGACCTTCGCCGCCTGCCGCTCGGCGAAGAACACGTGCCGCTGCGCCTTGGACTGCGTCGTCTGCAGGAGCGCCATGAACATCTGCCGCTCCTTGACGATGCCCTCGTCGAACGGCAGGTCGACGGCGTTCTTCACCAACTCGATCGCCTTCTCCCAGGCCTCGAAGCCGCGGAATTTTCTCGCGTTCGCCTTGCGGATGGCCTCGAAGATCTCGGGATGGCCGCGCGCGGGCTCGAGCTTGTCGGAGCGGTCGCGCACTTTGCGCAGCGGCGCCTTCTCGGCGATCAGCCGGCGGGCGAAGGCGAGCGCCGATTCGCGTAAGTTTCCCTCCTCGGCGAGCTCGTCGACGACGCCCCATTCCTTGGCCTCGCGCGCGCCGAACGGCGTGCCGGAAAGGATGACGTCGAGCGCCTTCTCGACGCCGACGAGGCGGGGCAGCCGTTGCGTGCCGCCCGCGCCGGGGATGAGGCCGAGCTTGATTTCCGGCAGGCCGCATTTGGCCGACGGGACGGCGATGCGGTAGTGCGCGGTCAGCGCGACCTCGAATCCGCCTCCCAGCGCCGTGCCATGCAGCGCGGCGACGATCGGCTTCGACGCGTTCTCGATTCGGTCGAGCACGTCGGGGAGGTAGGGGGCGGCGGGCGGCTTGCCGAATTCGGAAATGTCGGCGCCGGCGATGAAGGTCCGGCCGCCGCAGATGATGACGACCGCCTTGACCGCGGCATTCGCCTCCGCCGCCTCGACGCCGCGCTTGAGGCCGTCGCGAACCGCCTGCGACAGCGCGTTCACCGGCGGGGAATTGATCGTAACCACGGCGACCTCGCCGTCGATCGCAAGGTCGGCAACCGAATTGATGGCGGCCATTGGGTGTTTCCTCAGGCATTGGCTAGACGGACGTCGACGACAAGCGCGGGGCGCGCGCGACGGCTTGCAGGCTCTGACGCCGGGTCTATGTTTGAAACATGCGGCGTCTCCGGGTCAACTCCCTGGCAGCGGCGCGCTGCGATCGGCTCCCGTCGGGTTGGCGGCGGAATCGAAAAAGTTTGCCTGTTTTTGTAACCCTGCCTTTTTTCGTACGTATAGGCGTTGCGGAGGGCGCGAAGGGTCTCCGAGATCGACAGACCGGCGAGGTTGAGAATGCTGACACGTCGAATGGCTCTGAGCGGCGGCCTGGCCGCGATCGCGAGCGCAAATCTCCTGCAAGGTCCGGGGGCCTGGTCCGCCGAGGAGGACCACATAGTCCGCACCGACGCGGAGTGGCGCTCAAACCTGACGGCCGAGCAATATGCGGTGCTGCGCAAGGAAGGGACCGAGCGCGCCTTTCACCAGTCCGCTTCTGCATGAGGAACGGAAGGGGACTTTTGCCTGCGCCGGATGCGGCCTCGATCTCTTCTCCTCCGCGACGAAATTCGACAGCGGCACCGGTTGGCCGAGCTTCTGGGCCCCCCTCGACAATGCGGTGAAAACCCACGACGACCGGTCCTACGGAATGCTACGCTCGGCGGTCACTTGTCGGCGATGCGACGGCCATCTCGGCCACGTCTTCGACGACGGACCCAAGCCGACCGGACTCCGCTATTGCATGAACGGCCTCGCGCTGACCTTCAAGCCGGCGACCGCCTGAGGGGCGAGAGACGCCGCGATGTTCCTGTTTCTTCTTGCGTATATCGGCGGCGTGCTGACAATTCTCAGCCCCTGCATCCTGCCCGTGCTGCCGTTCGTGTTCGCCCGCGCCGACCAGCCGTTTCTGCGCCGGGGTCTGCCGCTGCTCCTCGGCATGGCCGCGACTTTCGCCGTGATTGCGACGCTGGCGGCAGTCGGGGGCGGCTGGGCGGTGCAGGCCAATGAATACGGCCGCTATGCGGCGATCTCGCTTCTCGCGCTGTTCGGCGTGACACTGCTCTTTCCCGAGTTGTCCGATCGTTTGACGCGGCCGCTGGTCGCGCTCGGCGGGCGATTGTCCGAATCCGCCGACCGCAATGAACATGCGGGAAGCGTCTGGCCGTCGCTATTGCTGGGCGTCGCGACCGGCCTGCTCTGGGCCCCGTGCGCCGGGCCCGTCCTCGGCCTCATCCTCACCGGAGCGGCGCTGCAGGGCGCGAACGTCCAAACGACCCTGCTGTTGCTTGCCTATGCCGCCGGCGCCGCGACATCGCTGGCGTTGGCGCTGCTCGTCGGCGGCAGGGTCTTCGCCGCGATGAAGCGTTCGCTCGGCGCCGGCGAATGGATCCGGCGCGGCCTCGGCGCCGCGGTGCTGGTCGCGGTGGTGGCGATCGCTTTGGGCCTCGACACCGGATTCCTGACCCAGATCTCGCTCGCCAACACCGCTTCGCTCGAGCAGAGCCTCGTCGACCGCTTCCATCCGGCGGGCGGAAAGTCGACGCCACGCCGTCGTCGTCGCCATGGCGGGCGGCGGCCGATGATGATGACGGCGCGGCGCTGATGAGCGCCACCCGGCGATGAACGCCAATCCCGCGGCGATGATGAAGGCGGCGCCGGCCGCCGCGGCGGCGGAAAATCTGCCGGTCGAGGGCTCGCTGCCCCCGCTTTCCGGCGCTGTGCAATGGCTGAACTCGCCCCCGCTGACGGCGGAGTCGCTCAAGGGCAAGGTGGTGCTGGTCGACTTCTGGACCTATTCCTGCATCAACTGCCTGCGCTCGATCCCTTACGTCCGCGCCTGGGCGGAAAAATATAAGGACCAGGGCCTGGTGGTGATCGGCGTGCACGCGCCGGAATTCCCGTTCGAGAAGAACATCGACAACGTAAAAAGCGCCGTCGCCAGGTTGAAGATCGATTATCCGGTTGCGATCGACAACGACTATGCGATCTGGCGCGCGTTCAATAACGAATATTGGCCGGCGGATTATTTCATCGACGCCGAGGGCCGCATCCGCCACCATTATTTCGGCGAAGGCGACTACGCCGAGTCGGAGAAGGTGATCCAGCAGCTGCTGGCGGAGGCCGGCAAGGGGAACCTGCCCGCCAACGTCGTTTCTGTTAGCGCAACCGGCGCGGAAGCGGCGTCCGACGAGGCCGACGTCAAATCGCCCGAAACCTACATCGGTTATATGCGGGCCGAGAACTTCGCTTCGCCCGGCGGCGCGGTTAGCGACGCTGCGCATGACTATTCGGTCGCCGATCTCAAGCTCAACGATTGGGGGCTCGCGGGCGCCTGGACGGTCGGCGGCCAGTACGCGACGCTCGACAAGAAGGACGGCGCGATCTCCTATCGGTTCCATGCCCGCGATCTTCATTTGGTGCTCGGGCCAGGCGCCGATGGAGCGCCGGTGCATTTCCGCGTCACCATCGACGGCGCCGCGCCGGGCGAGAGCCACGGGGCCGACGTCGACGCAAACGGCGAAGGCGTGGTGACCGAGAACAGGCTCTATCAACTGGTGCGTCAGACTGGGCCGATCGTCGACCGCACGTTCACGATTGAGTTTCTCGACCCGGACGTCCAGGCCTATGCGTTCACTTTCGGTTGAGGGCCGCGCGGCGCCGGCAAAGCCGATCTACCCCCCTGTAACAAGCCCACGCGCGCGGACGAATATCGGCGAGGCGGGCAGGCTCGCGCGACTTGTGATGAATGCAATCGGCGCGGCGCGGTCCCGCCGTCGTGGCCAGGTCATAGTCCCGGCCTATTCGGCCGCCCAGTTGACGATTGGCCGTCGAGCAGAATGGAGTTCAAGCCCATGATCTCATCCTTCAAGACCGGGTTCGTTTTCCCGGCCATGCTTCTCGCCGGCTTGGCCGCGGCCGCCAGCTTCGCGGCGACGCGATCGACGGCGGAAGAGGCGCGGGTCATCCCGCCGGCCGCGGTCGACGAGGCGGCGACCGGCGCCGACTCGGAGGTCGCGGTGGTCGCGGGCGGCTGTTTCTGGGGCGTCCAGGGTGTCTTTCAGCATGTCGACGGCGTGACGAGCGCTGTTTCCGGCTATGCCGGCGGCGAGAAGGCGACGGCGCATTACGAGATGACCTCGAGCGGCAATACCGGCCACGCGGAATCGGTTCAGATCACCTTCGATCCGCGCAAGATCACTTACGGCCGGATCCTGCAGGTCTATTTCTCGGTCGCGCATGATCCAACCGAGCTCAACCGGCAGGGCCCGGACGAGGGCACGCAATACCGCTCGGCGATCTTTCCCATGAACGACGAACAGGCGCGGGTGGCGAAAGCCTACATCGCGCAACTTGGTTCGGTCCACGCCTTCAGCGCCCCGATCGTCACCACGATCGAGCCTGGCAAGACCTTCTATCGCGCCGAGGACTATCACCAGGATTTCCTGGCGCATAATCCTGGTTATCCCTACATCGTCTTCAACGATCTGCCGAAAATCGCCAATCTGAAGCAGGTGTTTCCGACCCTCTACCGCCCCGACCCGGTGCTGGTTGGCGTCGGCCGCTCGTAAAGGCGCGCGAAGAGTCCCACCCCGATCTGCAGCGCCCCCTCCACCATCCTTTCGGATGGTCCCCCTCCCCCATTTCATGGGGGAGGATAGGGTCGGCGCTTTCCTCCCTCGCGAAGCGGGGGAGGGGACCACGCGATGGGCGTCCGGAAGGACGCCCGTCTCTCGACAGGCTATGGCGTGGTGGAGGGGGCGCGTCCTCACGCCGCGCGCGCGTCCAAGAACCCGCCGGACTGGCGGCGCCAGAGCGCCGCGTAGATTCCGCCGCGCGACAGCAGCTCCTGATGCGTTCCGGTCTCCACGATATCGCCGTCCTCGAGCACGATCAGCCGGTCCATCGCCGCGATGGTCGAGAGGCGATGGGCGATGGCGATCACCGTCTTGCCGTGCATGAGCGTCTGGAAGTTCTCCTGGATCGCCGCCTCGACCTCGGAATCCAATGCCGAGGTCGCCTCGTCGAGCACGAGAATCGGCGCGTTCTTGAGCAGGACGCGCGCGATCGCGATCCGTTGGCGCTGGCCTCCGGACAGCTTGACCCCGCGCTCGCCGACCAGCGTGTCGTAGCCTTTGCGCCCGTCGGGATCGGTGAGACCCATCACGAAGTCGTGCGCGTGCGCCTGTCGCGCCGCCGCGACCACCGCCTCGGTCGTCGCGTCAGGCCGGCCATACAGGATGTTCTCGCCGATCGAACGGTGCAGCAGGGACGTGTCCTGCGTGACCATGCCGATGTGCCGGCGCAGGCTGTCCTGCGTCGCCGCGGCGATGTCCTGCCCGTCGATCAGGATGCGCCCGCTCTCGACGTCGTAGAAACGCAAGAGCAGATTGACCAGCGTCGACTTGCCCGCGCCTGACCGCCCGACCAGTCCGACCTTTTCGCCGGGCGCGATCGTGAACGAAAGATCGTCGATCACCCCGCCGGCCTTGCCGTAGTGGAATCGCACGTTCTCGAACCGGATGGCGCCCCTCGGCGCGGCGAGCGTCCGCGCGTCGGCGCGGTCGGTGAGCGCCCGCGGGCGCGCGATCGTCCGCATCCCCTCCTGCACCTGTCCGACGTTGTCGAAGATGCCGATCGAGGTCCACATCACCCAACCCGACATCAGCGCCACGCGCAGCGCAAGCCCGGTGGCGACGGCGATGTCGCCGAGCGACACGGCGCCATGCGCCCAGAGCCAGACGGCGATCGTCCCGACGCTGACCAGGAGCACGCTGTTGCGACCGAAACCGTCAGGTTCAGCAGCGTGATCAGCCGGGTCTGGCGATGAAACGCCGCGGTGTGGTCGGCGAGCGCCTCGCGCGCGTGCTCGTCCTCGCGCTCGAGGTGAGCAAACAGCTTGACCGTCTGGATGTTGGTGTAGCTGTCGACGATGCGGCCGGTCACCGTCGCGCGCATGTGGGCGAGCGCTTCCGACCGGCGGCGGATGCGCGGCACGAAATACGACAGCGCCGAGATATAGACGGCGATCCATAAGCCCAGCGGACCGGCGAGGCGCCAGTCGGTCTGCGCAAAGATGAACAGCGCGCTGAAAGCGAACACCGTAACGAACCACAGCGCATCGATGATCTGCACCACCGAGTTCGCGCAGCGACGCCGCCGCCGTCACGATGTTGGAGGCGATCCGGCCGGCGAAGTCGTTGGCGAAATAGCTCACCGACTGGCGCAGGACATAGCGATGCGTCTGCCAGCGGATGAGATTGGTCATTCCCGGGGCGATCGCCTGCTGGACGATGAGGTCGTGAGTGAAGCTCGCCAGCGGACGGCCGATGAGGATCAACAGCGCCATCGCCAGGAACTCGCGCCCATGGTCCTGAAGCACCTTATCGGGGCTGGTCGAACGCAAGAGATCGACGAGCGCGCCGATGAAGCGCAGGATCGTGACTTCGATCAGCGAAACGATGAGGCTGATCGCCATCAATGCGGCGAGATAGGGCCAGACCTGCCGGCAATAACGCCCGTAGTAGCCGAGAGGGTCGCTGGCGGCATGCTGTCGTCGTGATCGCGAAACGGATCGATGCGGGTCTCGAAGAAACGGAACATGGGCTGGTTTCCATTCGGAATCGCGGCCAAAGCCGGATTCGGAAGCGACGCCGGACGCCACGCCGAAAACGGCGAAACGGCCAACGAAACGCGAGAAAAGCTACGACTAGGGGTGCGGACTAAAGCCGCGGACGCCTCGGCGTCAGGTCACGCAGCGCTCAGCAGAAGAGAGCGGGTCGCCGCGAGTGCTGCACGCATTCGGAGGCGGAGCGCGAGTCGATAGCCGACGGAGTCCAGATTGCGTCGAATTCGAAATCATTCCGGCTCCCTCAAGTTCGCGCTGCACCGATCTCGCGGGCCAATGATCCTCGCGAGAGCGCCGCAGATACACGAGTCGGCAGCCGAAGTCAGCTCATAAAAAGTTGAACGCAGCGAATTCCCGCAAAGGTGTTGCAAGCCGGCGACAGTCGCCGCTGCGATGAATTCAAATTGGTCAGAGCATAGCGCGCTTAAACGGAAAACGCCCCCTTCATCGCGAGCCAAGCGAAGCGATCCAGGGGCCAAGGAATGCGCTTGGCAACGGTTTTGCATGTCAATTTTGCGACGACCGGGATCTCTGGCGCGAACGCCCGCGAGCCCTTGAGGACGCCCTGCAATGACGCCTGCCGCCCTGACCCCCGCACCCCGCGCCCCGCTCCACAAATCCCTGTTCGCCCAGGTGGTTGCGGGCCTCGTTCTCGGCATCGCGCTCGGCGTGCTCGCGCCCGATTTCGCCGTCGGCCTGAAATTCTTCAGCGACGCCTTTCTCAAGCTGATCTCGATGATCGTGGCGCCGATCGTCTTCTGCGTCGTGGTGCATGGAATCGCCGGGGCCGGCGATCTCAAGAAGGTCGGGCGGGTCGGCGGCAAGGCGCTGATCTACTTCGAAGTCATGACCACGGTCGCGCTCGCGGTCGGCCTGATCCTCGCCTATGTCATCCGCCCCGGCGTCGGCATGAACATCAACACCGCCAGCCTCGACGCCAATGCGCTCAGCGCCTATGCCGAGAACGCCCACAAGCTGCAGGGCGGAGGCTTTGGCAGCCTTCATCCTCAACATCATTCCCTCAACCTCGTTCGACGCCTTCGCCCGCAACGACGTCCTTGAGGTGCTGTTCTTCGCCATCGTCTTCGGCGTCAGCCTGGCTCTGGTGGGCGAGCCGGCGAAGCAGGTTGCCGAACTGGTCGATGCAACGTCCAAGGTCCTGTTCCGGGCCATGGGCCTGATCGTTCGCCTGGCGCCGCTCGGGGTGCTCGGAGCCGTCGCCTATACGGTCGGCAAATACGGGGTGCGTTCGCTCGAACAGCTCGCTTCGCTGGTCGTGGTGTTCTGGATCGCGGTTGCGCTGTTCGTCGTCGTGGTCCTCGGGACTGTGCTTAAGCTCGCCGCCGGCCTCAACATCTTCCGCTTCCTCGCCTATTTCCGCGAGGAGCTGACCATCGTGCTCGCGACCGCCTCGTCCGACGCGGTTCTGCCGCAGATCATGCGCAAGCTCGAGGCGATGGGCGTCAGGCCGGAGGTGGTCGGGCTGGTCGTGCCGACCGGCTATTCGTTCAATCTCGACGCGTTTTCGATCTATCTGACCCTGGCGACGGTGTTCATCGCCCAGGCGACCAACACGCCGCTGTCGTTCGGCGACCTCATGCTGGTCCTGGGAATCTCGCTCATCACTTCCAAGGGCGCGCATGGCATGCCGGGTTCGGCCATCGTCATCCTGGCGGCGACGCTCAACGCCGTGCCGGCGATTCCGGCGATCGGGCTGGTGCTCCTGCTGTCGATCGACTGGTTCGTCGGCATGGCCCGGGCGCTCGGCAATCTGATCGGCAACTGCGTCGCCACCGTCGTCATCGCCGCCTGGGAGGACGATCTCGACGCGCCGCTCGCGCGGCAGGTTCTCGCCGGCGACGTCACGGTGGACCTGACCACCGACTCGCTGCCGGCTGTTCAGGCGGCCGAGTAGACGGTGAGGCGCGCGGCAGGACGCTAAGCCGCGCTGCCGACCTCAGCGCAAAACCTGACGATCGCGTCGAGCGTCGCTTGCGGCTGCTCGGTCTGCGGCGAATGGCGGCAGCGGTCGAGAATGACGCTCCTAACCGGCGCGGGCGATCGCGCCTCGATCGCGCGGATTTGCGCCAGCGTTCCATAAGGATCGTCGTCGCCCTGGACCAGAAGCGCCGGGACGCGCCAGCGCTGAACCGCATCCTCGATGTTCCAGGCCTTGAACGAAGGATCGAGCCAGGCGCCGTTCCAGCCGCAGAAGGCGACGTCGACATCGGCGTGGTATTTGGCGAGCCTCGGCTTGAGGTCGCCCGTCTCATAGGCGCGGCGCGCTTCCGCAATCGAGGCCAAGCCCGGCTCCTCGGCGAAGACATGGGGCGCGATCAGGACGAGGCCGTCGACGCGGTCGGCGAAAAGCTCGCCGGCGTAGATCGCCGCGATCGAGGCGCCGTCGCTGTGCCCGAGCAGAATTCCGCGCTTAAACCGATTGCCTCGAGCACAATGGGCAGGCTGGAACACGCCTCGCGCGTCATGTAGTCGAGCGGGCGCGGGAGCGCCACCGGATCCGACCGGCCGTAGCCGGCGCGCGAATAGGCGAAGACCCCCCAGCCGGTCGCGGCCGCGAGGCGCGCCGGAAAGTCGCGCCAGAGCGCGACGCAGCCGAGCCCCTCGTGCAGCATGACGATCGTCGGCGCCTCGTCCGGCGGCGGCCCATAGGCGACCGCCTCCAGGCGCTTGCCGTCGGCGACAACCTCGCCGCTGGCGCCCTCGATCCATCGAAAAGCCGTCATCGCGCGACGCGTCTACGCGGCGATCTTGAGCGCGCGGATGGCGTTCTGCTTCAGGATGAGGTCATGCACCTCCGGCTTGAAGCCGGCCTCGAGGAAATCCTTGATCCATCGGTCGGGCTGGATGAGCGGCCAATCGGAGCCGAACAGCATCTTGGTCTTGAGCTGGCCGTTAGCGTGCTGGACAAGTTGAGGAGGAAAGTACTTCGGGCTCCAGCCGGAGAGATCGATGAAGACGTTGGGCTTGTGCAGGCAGACCGAGAGCGCCTCGTCCTGCCACGGCCAGGACGGATGGGCGATGATGATCGTCATGTCGGGGAAGTCGACGGCGACATCGTCGACATGAATTGGGTTTGAATATTTGAGCCGCAGGCCGCCGCCGCCCGGCATCCCAGTGCCGATGCCGGAATGGCCGCTATGAAAGATCGCCGGCAACTTGTGCTCGGCGATGACCTCGTAGAGGCCATAGGCCATGCGATCGTTGGGGAAGAAGCCCTGAACGGTCGGATGGAACTTGAACCCTTTTATGACCCCCGCCGCGATCAGATCGCGCGCTTCGCGCACGCCCATCTTGCCCTTGTGCGGATCGATCGAGGCGAAAGCCATCATGATGTCCGCGTTGGCGGCGGCGGCCTCCGCAACCTCGTCGTTCGAGATCCGCCTGGCGCCGATTTCGAATTCGCTGTCGACCGTGAACATCACCAGGCCAATCTTACGCTCGCGATAATAGGCGATCGTCTCGGCGATGGTCGGGCGCTTGCCCGCCTTGAAGTATTTGCTTGCGGCGTCTTCATACGGTTGCCAGAAAGCGTCCGCCGGCTGCCGGCAGGAAACCTCCGCGTGGGTGTGGACGTCGATCGCCACGAGGTCGCTGACGTTCATTGCCTGTGCTCCCTGGTTGGCGCAGCCAGCCGAAGCGCGCCCGATAGCGTCGCCACGCGGCGCTCGCCGACACGGCGACGCAGGTCGACGCCGCCGCCACGTTTTCCGCCGCCTCGGCCGCCTGCCACTATAGCATGGGCATCTCACAGTGGCCCAATGGAGGCTGCCTCATTTTACGTCTCGCCCGGTATTGTTCTGTGTTCTGCCTCCACATAATTGTTGATTGCGATGGGTTTGCCATGGTAGATGAGGGACTGAGCGGGATTGCGGTTTGCTCGGGAGGCGTGATTGTCTGCAGATTCGAAGACGCTGGACGCGCGATCAAAAACAACAAAGGCAAATGTCGGCGATCTGACGGTGACGACTGCTGAATCGTCTCAGCTGATTGGGATGCGCGCGAAAGCTACCGGGCGGATTGATCCGGCGACCGGCTCGGAAATTCAATATGCCCGCGACGAAGCGTTGTCTGAGATCCTCGCAATTGGTCCGTGATATCGATGGTGCGCGCCGATGGCAAGTATCACGATCGAATCGGCCGCAATAAGACTCACCGATACGATACTTGGGTACAACGAACAGGATCTGGAGGAGACCCTAAAGGCAATCGCGGCCGACATCGGCATGGCTCACATCGCCTATATGCGATTTGCTCCGGACAAGAGTTCGGATGCGAGTCTGCTGACAGGGGCGCGCACCTATTCAGTTCAGTGGCAGACGCGCTACTTCCTCAAGCAATATATACTCATAGATCCGGTCCTTGCCCATGGGAGCAAAGCGGTCCTTCCCTTCGACTGGGAGGAGTTGCCGCGCGACGATCCCGCCATTCAGGCGTTCTTCACCGATGCGGTGAACCACGGCGTCGGCTGTAATGGCATTTCGGTTCCGGTCCGCAATCGTCGGGGCGCCTATTCCGTTGTGTCCTTTACGAGCAATCATTCCAGGCCCGAATGGGTAGTATTCAAAAAGAACAATATGGTAAAGCTTCAGTTAATCTCGGTTCTGATCGATTCTGCCGCCAGCGTCAATCTTAAGCTAAGTAGTCCGCCAGTCAAACTGTCGAAAAGAGAAGAACAGTGTCTCATCTGGGCTGCCAGAGGGAAAACATACCAAGATATCTCAGACATTTTGAATATATCTTTTGGCAGCGTGAAGAGCTATCTAGATACAGCTCGGCATAAATTGAATTGTGCGAACTTAACCCACGCGGTCGGCGTCGCCATTGCTACCGGCGTGATTCCGGCCAAGGCTCTCCAGGGCTCGTCCTTTAAGTGACTCCTGGGAATGTCAACTCAGCTTCTTAGTGGAATTGCCACATGGTAACTTATGGTTAACATCCTGTTGTCTCGTAGCAAGGGAGATGCCACGATGTTGAAGTTTATTGAAGGTTCGCGTGCGTCGTTGTTTCCGAGGGAAATGGATGCAATGTTTCGCAATCGAGCGCTCACGTTCTCAGAGCGGCTCGGTTGGGAGGTGACGGTCAGAGACGGTTACGAGCGGGACGTGTTCGATGACGCGAACCCCCTGTACCTTGTGTCGGTTGATCCTCGGACACATGAATACTGGGGATCGTTGCGGCTGTTGCCCACCACGGGCCCGAACATGTTGCGCGACGTTTTCCCGTATCTGCTCGACGATGGCGAATACATCGAAAGCGCGACAATCTGGGAGAGCTCACGCATTTGCGCCGTCGCCGTTGATGGCCAGCCCCAGCGCAGCCGCAATGGCGTTAACTTCGTGCTCAGTGAGCTGATCGCGGGCATCGGGGAGGTCGCCATCATGGCTGGCCTGACCCAGATTGTCTCGGTGTTCGACGCCCGGATCTACCGCGTCCTCAAAGCTGTCGGCTGCAATCCGCAGCTCATTGGCAAGCCGCGACGAATCGGCGGCACAATGAGCTACGCCGGATTGTTCGATACCGGCGAAGGCCTCCTGCAAGCTTTGCAGGCGTTCCGCGAGGAACTCGGTATCGAGGCCCCGGAGGCGAAAGAACTCGCTCTCGCCTAGCAGAGGGCTTACCGCCGTCGCCGGCAACGCGAGGCGGCGCCATTCGCCTGATTTGGAGCGCAGTCGATCGCACGACTGCGCCAGGCGAGGTCGTCGCTCCGCGCCGCTTCGATCATGACCGAGACGACGCCTTCGCGCAGGACGGGCTGCGGCCGGGGGCGGACGGCTCACGCTCCCGTTGACACGCGCCGATCGTCCGCATCGAACACATGAATATCCTCTGCCGGCGCGGATAGCGTCACCTGCTCGCCGGGAGCCGGCGGTTGGCGCCCCCGGAATTCGGCGACCGTCATCTTGTCGTCGGCGCGCCGTATGTGGGCGTATGAGGCTTCGCCCAGCCGTTCGACGAGCTCGACGACGCCGGTGGTGGCGAAGGCGCCGCCCGCGGAAAGCCCCAGATGCTCGGGGCGCACGCCGATGGTGAGACGCGCGCCGGGCTTCAACGGCCCGGCGGGCAAGACAAACGCATCGATCGCGCCGCCGGCGATCCGCGCCTTGCCGTCCTCCACGCCCACGACCTCGGCCGGAAAGAAGTTCATTGCCGGCGAGCCGATGAAGCCGGCGACAAACAGGTCCGCCGGCGAATAGTAGAGTTCGAGCGGCTTGCCGACCTGAGCGATTCGGCCCGTGGTTCATCACCACAATTCGGTCGGCAAGCGTCATCGCCTCGATTTGATCGTGAGTGACGTAGACCATCGTCGAGCCCAAGAGCCGGTGCAGGCGGGCGATCTCGACCCGGGTCGAGACGCGCAGCGCCGCATCGAGGTTGGACAGCGGCTCGTCAAACAGGAACACGTCGGGCTCGCGCACGATCGCGCGGCCGATCGCCACGCGCTGCCGCTGGCCGCCGGAGAGGTCGCGCGGGTAACGGCCGAGCAGCTCCTCGAGGCGCAGCATCCGCGCCGCCTCGGCGACCCGCCGGTCGCGCTCCGCTTGGGCGACGCCGGTGAACTTGAGGCCGAAGGTCATGTTCTTGCGCACGTCCATATGCGGGTAGAGGGCATAGGACTGGAACACCATCGCGATTTTCCGCTCGGCGGGCGCGAGCGCATTGACGAGTTTGCCGCCGATGAAAATGTCCCCCGAGGTCGGCGCGTCGAGCCCGGCGATCATCCTCAGAAGCGTGGATTTGCCGCAACCCGAGGGGCCGACCAAAACGACAAATTCTCCGTCCTCGATCGAAAGGCCGATCTCGCTCAGCACGTGCGCCGTCCCATAGCTCTTGTTGAGATGGTCGATGCGCAGATTCGCCATGCCGAAATCTTGTCCTATTTGACCGCGCCGGCGGTGAGACCGCTGATCAGCTGCCGCGAAAAGATCACGTAGATCGCGACGACCGGCAAGATCGCCATCGACAGCGCCGCGAGGACCGCGTTCCAGTCGGTGATGTACTGACCGAGGAACTGCTGCACGCCCAGGGTGATGGTGTGCGTGGTGTCCGACGAGGTGAGGATCAGCGGGAACCAGAGATCGTTCCAGATCGGAACGATGGTGAAGACCGCGACGGTGGCGATCGCCGGTCTCAACAGCGGCGCGATCACCTCGAAGAAGATGCGCGTCTCCGGCACGCCGTCGCATCGCGCCGCGTCGCGCAGGTCCCTCGGGATCTGCTGGATGAACTCGCTCAGGATGAAGATCGATAATGGCAGCCCTTGCGCGATATAGACGAGAATGAGAGCGGTCAGCGTGTCGTTGAGGTGGGCCTCACGCATCATGGTGAGAATCGCGACGGAGCCGAGACGGATCGGGACCATGATGCCGATCGACAGAAACAGGGCGAGCGCGGTCGAGCCGCGAAATCTGTATTCGGTCAGCGCCCACGCCGCCATTGCGCCGAACAGCAGCACAAGCGCCATGCTGACCACCGTCACGATCAGCGAATTCATGAAATACGTTCCGATATGCGAGGCGTTGAACACCTTCATGTAGCCGATGAGCGAAAAGGTCGCGGACGTCGGCGGGGCGAGCGGCGCGCCGAAAATCGCGTTGCGGGTCTTGAACGAGTTCATCACGACGAGCAGAATCGGCCCGAGCGCGAGCGCGCTATAGGCGATGAGAATCGCGTGGACGCCGAATATCTGGACGCGCTGTTTGACCATCGCGCGCTTCCCCTAGAACGAATAACGCCGCAGGCGGCGCTGCACGATAAAAAGGTAAAGGCAGACGCCCACGAGGATGATGAAGAACATGACCGTGGCCACCGCCGCGCCCATGGTCGGATTGCCGAGCTGGAGCTGATTGCCGAAGAAGGTGCGATAGAAAAACGTGCCCAGAATGTCCGAGGCGAAATTGGGTCCGGCGAGCGCCCCCTTGACCGAGTAGATGAGGTCGAAGGCGTTGAAGTTAGCGACGAAGGTCAGAACCGAAATGAGGCCGATGGTCGGGAATACCAGCGGCAGCTTGATGTGCAGGAAGATGCGCAAATGTCCGAGACCGTCGACCCGCGCCGCGTCGACGAGCTCATCTGGGATGTTGAGAAGCGCCGCGTAAATCAGCATCAGCGGAATGCCGACGAACTGCCAGACCGAGATCAAGGCCAACGTCACCAGCGCCGTCGAGGGAAGGCCGAGCCAGGGCGCGAACAGGCTTCCGAGCCCGACCGCCTTCAAGGCGCCTTCGGCGACGCCCCAAAGCGGCGAGAGGATGAGATTCCAGGCGAAGCCGACGATGACGACGGACAGCATCGTCGGCAGGAAGATGATCGTGCGATAGAGGCCTTTCAGCTTCAGGCCGGGCAGGCTGAGGAGGCCGGCAAGCGCGATTCCGATCGGGTTCTGCGCCAGCATGTGGACGATGAAGAAGATCAGATTGTTCTTTGCTGCATTCCAGAACGGCTTCGACCACAACGAGTCGGTGAGCAGCGTTACGAAGTTGCTGAGTCCGACGAAACTGTAAGCGCCCGCGTTGTCGGTCGTGTAGGTCGAGAGACCCATCGTGGCGATCAGCGGGTAGATCGAGAAGAGCGTGTAGACAGCGACCGCCGGCCCCAGGAATAGCGCCATCAGCGCGACGAATCGGGCGCGCGGCATCGACGCGACGACTTGCGAGATCGGTTCGGCCATCGTTGTCTCGCGCCCGAGCTCCCCTCCCGGCGGCCCTCTCCCGGTTGCGGAAGAGGAAGCGATTGTGCGCGCCCCTCGACAGGCGGGCGTCGTGGCGAACTAACGCCTCGCCGCCGCCGAGCGAGGATTGGCCAGCGCTACTTCATGTCGGGCTTGTACCACTTGTCCAAGCCGTCCTGCAGCTGCTTGCCCGCAGCCTCCGGAGTTTCGGCTCCGTTGATGACCTGCGCCGAAACGTTCCACAATTCGTTTTCCAGGTTCGGCGTGCCGCGCGACAGGATCTGGTAGGAATTGCGGATCGTCGACTTGCAGTCCTTGCGCCATCCGACCATCGTCGCGGCGAGATCGTCGTCGATCTTCACCGCGTCCTTGCTGAGCGGGAAGAAGCCCGGCAGCGCGTTGGCGTAGAGAGTCGCGAACTCCGGCGTCGTCAGCCATTCCAGGAATTTCTTGGCGTCCTCCTTGTTCTTGGAGGCCGAGTTCACGCCCATGGCGATGTCGGTGTGATCGGAGATGTAACAATCCTTATCGCCAGCCGGCAGCGGCGGCGGGAAGGCGCCCATCGGAAACTTGGCCTGTGAGCGGAAGGTCGAGATGTCCCACGAGCCGGCAGGATAGATCGCCCCCTTGCCGAGCGAGAACAAGTTCTGGCTGTCGGGGTAGGTTTGCGCCTGGTAGCCGTTGCCCATGTAAGGCGCCCAGGTTGCGAGCTCCTTGAACACGTCGACGTATTGCGGATCGGTAAATTTCTCCTTGCCGGCGATCAGCGCCAGACGACCCTTCTCTCCATCCCAGTAGTTGGGGCCGATGTTCTGGAAGCCCATCGTCGCGGCCTCCCATTGGTCGGCGGTGCCCAGGACAATTGGCGTGTAGGTCCCATCGGCTTTGAGCTTGTCGAGGATCGCGTGGAACTCTTCCAACGTCTTCGGCGGCTCTGCGCCGATCTTCTTGAAGGCGTCCTCGTTGTAGATGAAGCCGTGAATGACCGAGGCCATCGGCACGCAGAACGTCGTCTTACCGTCATCCGTCGTCCAGGCTGATTTCGCGACGTCGGAGAAGTTGTCCATCCCCTTAAGATCGTTGACGCTGTCGAGTTGATGCTTGTTGAACAGATCGAGCGAGGCGTCGAACGGCCTGCAAGCGATGATGTCGCCCGCGGTTCCGCCGGTAAGGCGGGCGTTGAGCGCGGCGTTGTATTCTTTCGGCGCCAAAGGCGCGAACTCAACCTTGATGTCGGGATAATGCTTGTTGAAGGCGGGAATGATCTTGCTGTTCCAGATGTCGGCGTCGTCGTTGCGCCAGCTCTCGATTTTGAGCGATCCGGCCTCAGCCGCCGCGAGCCCGGCGATCATCGCGATCATCGCGATTCCGCTGCGCTTCCAAGCCCTATCCATTCTCATGCTACCCTCCTGATCCGCCAGGCTTCATGCCAGCGTTTGCGTTGAACTCAATCTGTGCGCCGATCATCCTCACATCCCATGGCGACCGCCTGACCGGCAACACCGGCGCCATCCCTCGCGGAAACCGCAAGGATACCACTTGCGAACCTCTTGTGTTCGATTATGGGCCAAGTGTATACCTCTTGTCTAGCGATTTGCGCGGAGCGGGAGGCGGCGGAATGTCGGAGCTGCGGCCAAGCAGAGCTGAACGTACCCCCCTTTTCGAGGCGATCGGCGCGGCGTTGAAGCGGGAAATCGCCTCGGGGCGCTTCGCGGAAACGAATGTTCTGCCTGGTGAGCGCGAGCTGTCCGAGATGCTCGACGTGTCGCGTACGACATTGAGGCGCGCCATCGCCGGACTCGTCGACGAGGGCGTCCTTGCTCACCGTCACGGCGCGGGCACGTTCGTGCGGCGCAATCCGCCGCACGTCGAACAGCCGCTATCCCGTCTGACCAGCTTTACCGAAGACATGCGGCTGCGCGGCCTCACCGCATCCTCGCGCGTGATCGAGCAGGGCACATACCTGCCCACGCCGGAGGAGGCGATGATGCTCGGCATCGGTCCGGGCGAGAGCGTCTATCGCCTCTCGCGGTTGCGGCTCGCGGACGGCGTGCCGATGGCGATCGATCACGCCGCGGTGCCGCTGCGTTTTCTCAACCGCGACCACGCCGCGGAAGAGTCGCTGTACGTCGCGCTGGAAAGCTCGGGCTTCCGTCCCGTGCGGGCGCTGCAGCGCCTGCGCGCCGTCATCATCGAACCGGCGGAAGCGGCGTTGCTCGAGATTGCGGCCGGCTCGGCTGCGCTCGACATCCAGCGCATCGCCTATATCGCCGACGGGCGGTGCGTCGAGTTCACCCGTTCATTCTATCGATCCGACACCTTTGATTTCGTCGCCGAATTGACCCTGTCCTCGAACTCGCGGCAGCGTGCGGAAGGAGCGCCGCGTTGAGCGCGACCTTCATGGCCACGGAGATCGCGGAGAGCGGCGCGGTCGCCCACCGCCAATTGACCGCCAATGCGGCGCCGACGGCCAAGCTGGCGGCGGCATTGAGAGCGCGCAAACCGTCGTTCGCGGTCACCATCGCCCGCGGCAGCTCCGATCATGCGGCCCTCTATCTCAAGCATCTCGTCGAGCTCAAGGCCGCGCTCGCCTGCGCTTCGCTCGGACCTTCGCTCGCCTCGCTCTATCACGCCCCGCTGCGGCTCGCCGGCGCCGTCGCGATCGCCATTTCGCAGTCGGGCCGAAGCCCGGATATCGTCGCCATGCAGCGGGCGGCGAGAGACCAGGGCGCCGTGGCGATTGCGATGGTCAACGACGAGGACTCCCCGCTCGCGCGCGACGCCGACGCCCTCTTGCCGTTGCATGCGGGCGCCGAGCGCTCGGTGGCGGCGACCAAGTCGATGATCGCCTCGCTCGTGGCGGGCGTCTCTCTCGTGGCCCACTGGAGCGAGGATAGCGAGCTTCTCGCCGCGCTCGCCAAGCTGCCTTCGATCTTGGATTTATCGTCCGCCGCGCCGCCCTCGGCGGCGGTCGAGACGCTGGCCAAAGCCGCTTCCCTGTTTGTCGTTGGTCGCGGCGCGACCCACGCCGTCGCCGCCGAGGCGGCGCTCAAGCTCAAGGAAACCTCGGCCATTCACGCCGAAGCGTTCTCTTCCGCCGAAGTGCTGCACGGACCGGCGGGAATCATCGGGCCTGGATTTCCGGTTCTCGCCTTCGCGCCCGCGGACGCCGCCCGCGAGGAGTTTTTCGCCGCCCTCGACCGTCTCGCCTCGTTCGGCGCCGCGCCGCTTGTCGTCGATTACGAGCGGCACGCGCGCTGGCAGACCGTCGTCGCGCTTGACGGCGGGCATCCGCTGCTCACGCCGATCGTCGCGCTTCATGCATTCTACCGCGTCGCCGAAGCGACCGCGCGCCGGCGCGGCCGCGATCCCGACCAGCCGCCGCATTTGATGAAGGTCACTGAGACCTTGTGAGCCGGGGTCCGGAGGGAGTCGCGATCGCGTCGCCGCGGATTGAGGCGAAAACGAGAAAAAGCGGAAACTACTTGCGATAATCAGAATCACCCGCTATTGTGCCTGTTGTCGTCAAAGCGGGGATTGTCGCTCTGTGCGAACGAGGAGGCGCCGCCGCCTCATGCTGTTTGACTTCGGCGCCTTGTTTAATTGTGGCGCGAACGCTCAGGGGACTGCGTTCTCGTGGATTCTTGGCTTAAGCCGTTGGAAGATCACAATTCGCGGAAAGAAAATCCTTGGATTCTTCTTCCCTTGCCTTTGAATTCGCTTCCTGATCGATTTGGATTTCGTTTCCCTCGGCTTGGAAAATGCTTCCCTGCGCGGGTCACTTCGGGAATGGGACCGGCGAATCCGAAAGGGTTTGGAGATAGGCCAGAATGTCGGCTCGCCTCTGTGGGTCTTTTTCGCCCGGGAAGGACATCTTGGTGCCCGACGCCTCCATTTTCGGGTTCGAAACCATCGTATTGAGCGCTTCCCACGTCCAGTTTCCGCCGACCGCTTTCAGCGAATCGGAATAGGAGAAGCCCGGGATCGAGGCGATCGGCCGTCCGGCCACGCCCCATAGCGGCGGACCGATCTTGGGACCCGCGCCCTTCTCGAAATTGTGACAGGTCTGGCAGACCTTGGCGTATTGCGCGCCCTTGGTCGCGTCGGCCTTGGCGAGCAGGGCCGGCAGCGGCTCCGCGGGCGGCGCTGCGGGGGCGGCGGCGGGAGTGGATGCGGGCGCCCGACGTCGGCAGCGCGAAGCCAGGAACGGCTGGGTTTTTCGGCGAAATGACGAGATTGCTGAACGCGACCAGCAGCATTGCGAACAAAATCGATCCTAGCGCCGCAAGCGAGACCCGGTTCATATTCTCACTGTGCATAGGCGGAGAGGCTTTCGTCTTCTGGAGTTGGATTGCAGGGATCGGAACGCAGCGCGTCTCTTTTGAAGTTGATTAGCCGCTTTGCGCTCGCTTTGGCAACACGTATAAGCCCCCGCGCCCTGAATTTCGCTTTACCGAAACCAATGGCAAATCCGATCGTTCTCATCCCCGCGCGAATGAACTCGACTCGCCTGCCGGGAAAGCCGCTCGCCGACATTCACGGCGCGCCGATGATCGTCCATGTCTGGCGCCGAGCGATGGAGGCCGACGTCGGGCCGGTCTGGGTGGCGGCGGATGATCCACGCGTGATCGAGGCGGTGGCGGCCGCCGGCGGCAAGGCGGTCATGACCCGCTTCGATCACCCCTCCGGGTCCGACCGCATCTTCGAGGCGTTGGGCGCCGTCGACGCCGCCGGCGTCCACGATGTCGTGGTCAACGTTCAGGGCGATCTGCCGACCATCGAGCGTTCAGTCGTGCGGGCCTGTCTCGCGCCGCTCGCCGATGACGACGTCGACATCGCGACGCTGGCGACGCCGATCACGCGCGACGAGGAGAAAGACGATCCCAACGTCGTCAAGGCGGTGGCGACCGAACTCGATCCAACCCGGTTGAGGGCGCTCTACTTCACGCGCGCGCGCGCGCCATGGGGCGAGGGCCGGCTCTTGCACCACATCGGTCTCTACGCCTATCGCCGCGAGGCGCTCAGGCGATTTGTCGCCGCGCCGCCTTCGCCGCTGGAACGGCGCGAGAAACTCGAGCAATTGCGGGCGCTCGAGGCGGGCATGCGGGTCGATATCGCCCTCGTCGACACCGCGCCGCTCGGCGTCGACGCGCCCGAGGATCTGGAACGCGCGCGCCGCATGCTCGCGCCTGGGAAACAGGCATGAACAAAACGCTTTCGATCGCCTATCAGGGTGAGCCTGGGGCCAATTCGCATATCGCCTGCGTCGACAATTATCCCGACCTCGACGCCGCTGCCGTGCGCGACCTTCGAGGACGCCTTCGCGGCGGTACAGGACGGCGCAGCCGAACTCGGCATGATCCCGATCGAAAACTCGATCGCGGGGCGGGTCGCCGACATCCATTCGCTCTTGCCTGCGTCCGGGCTGCATATCGTCGGCGAGACCTTTCTGCCGATCCACTTTCAACTGCTGGCGGTTCCGGGAGCCGAGATCGAGGAGTTGAGAACCGTCCACAGCCACGCCCATGCTCTCGGCCAGTGCCGCAACATCATCCGCCGCCACAAGCTCAAGCCGGTCGTTGGCGGCGACACGGCCGGCTCGGCGCGCGAGGTCGCGGAATGGGCCGACAAATCCCGCGCCGCGCTGGCCACGCGGCTCGCCGGCCAGATCTACGGCCTGCAGACGCTCGTCTCCGACGTCGAGGACGAAACGCACAACACGACCCGCTTCATCGTGCTGTCGAGGGATGCGCGCTGGGCGGCGGCGGGCGAGGGGCCGGTCGTGACGACCTTCGTCTTTCGCGTGCGCAACGTGCCCGCCGCGCTTTACAAGGCGCTTGGCGGCTTCGCCACCAATAGCGTCAACATGACCAAGCTCGAGAGCTACATGGAGGGCGGCGAGTTCACGGCCACCCAGTTCCTTTCCGACGTCGACGGACACCCCTCCGACCCTCCGCTCGACCGCGCGCTCGAGGAACTGAAGTTCTTTTCCCGCGAAACGCGCATTCTCGGCGTCTACCCAGCCCATCCCTACCGCAGCGAGTCGCAAGTGCGGTCAGGCTAGAGGCCATCTTCCGGCAGCGAGGCCCGTGCCCACGCTGAAGCCGGCGGTTCATCGCCAGTCGCCGACGACTCTTGCGTCAAAAGCGGTAGGTGAGCCCGGTCATGAAGGAAACCGGCTTGGCGTTGGTCTTGATCCAGCTTGAAGCCGAAACAATGCCCAGCGGAGGGCCGACGTTGATTCCCGACGCGTTTCCGGTCGTGCTGGCGACGCTCTGCTTGGCGTCGAAAAAGACGCCCCAATGCTGGTTGAACATGAAGTCGAATCCGCCCTGCACGACCACCCCGAGCGCGGGCTGATACGAGCCTCCGGTCGCATAACCGTCGCGCACTGCGAGCGCGAAGGTCGGCAAAACACCCGCGCCGAGATAGGGCTGGAAGCTGCCGAACTGGGTGAAGTGATAGACGCCCGTGATTGGAATCCCGGCCGGCATCACTTTCGCTAGAAGCGTTCCCGCGGGCGGGCCGCCGCCAGGAGGCACTGGACCGTTGACGCGAACATCCGACCAGACGGGGAATCCGCCCTCCGCTTCCACCGACCAGTTGGGAGTGAAGTAATAGCCGCCGACGACGCCGAGGGTGTAGATGTTCGAATAGGAGGCGTTGCGGCCGGGAATCTGCAATTGCGGCCCCACGCCGACCGGGAGGAATCCTCCTGGAACCGCCACCTCTCCGAGCGCCTGCGAATAGAGGTTGGAGGAGCTGCGGGACCAGACCCCCAGCGCGCCCGCCTTGACGTACCAGCCGCCCAGGCTTGGCAGGATGGGCGCAGGCTCTGGAGCCGGCGCCGGCGCCGTGCTCAAAACGTCTGCCGCCCGCGCCGCGCCCAGGGAGAGAGCGAAAACCGCGCAGGTCGACACGCACGCCTTTAGGGGTCCCATGGGCCCCTTGGGGCCTGTCATACCGTTGTCTCCCACCCGAACAGGCATGGGCGTTGCGCTCTCAACAGCGCCAGCGGCGCAAACCAGAAGACCCTCTAGGGCACAAAATGTTTCTAATTATGAACGAACCAGCCTCTTTCTGTCACATTTCAACCGCCAACGCGAATCTCATTTCCCGTTCCACATTATTTTGGCGGCCTTACCACGCCAGGCGCCGCGCGGCCTTGCCGGGAGCGCCGGCCTTCAGTCGTCGACCCTCCTCGAATGAGACGGAATCAGAAGATCCTCGATTCCATCGTCGATGACTCCCTGTTCTACGATCCGCTCCCCCGGCCGCCCGACCGGGGCGCCGTGTCGCACGGCGATAACCGGAGGCTCGACGATCGGGGGGCCGAGCTCGTCGATCTTCTCCTCCATCGTCTCTTTGGCGCCGAGCTCCAGTCTCGCCGCATGCCAAAATTCGTCGCTCCGGCTTTCCGGGCTGCCGGCATGTTCCCAAAGTTCATAGGCTCGTCTGCGGATAGCCTCTTCGATGTCGCTCATGATCGAACTCCTCTCGAACAGCGCCCGATCGACCCCGATCCGATTCGTCGGGTCGGCGCCGGGGCGAAGAATCTGCAAAAGCGATAGGTGACGCCGGTTGAGAACAACCAGGGTTGGAAAGTCGTCTTGATCGTGGCGGCCGCGGAAATCGTCCCGATCGGCGGACCGAAATCGAGACCGGTCGACTTTCCTGTCGACCAAATGAAGAGCTTCTTCACGTCCAAGAAGACGCCCCAATTCCGGTTGATCATGTAGTCGGAGCCGGCCTGGGCCACGAGACCAACCGTAGGCGCGAAAAAGCCTCCGGTGTTAAAACCGTCCTCAACCGCAAATTGGAAGCTCGGCACGATCCCGGCCCCTAGATATGGCTGGAGCGCGCCAAGCTGGGTAAAGTGATAGACGCCTGTTATCGGAACCGCGCCCGGCAATAGCTTGCTCAGACTGGCCCCTGAAAATGGCGGCGTAGCCGAGAATCCGGTGATCTTTATGTTCAGCCATAGGGGAACTGCGCCGGCGACCTCCAAGGACCAGTTCGGGGTAAAGAAATAGCCGCCCACGAAGCTTACGGAAGCAATGCTCGAATATGTCGCGCCTCGCCCGACCAACGACACCTGCGGCCCCGCGCCTGCGACCGGGACCAATCCAACGCCAGGGACGAGGACCTCCACGACTTGTTGCGCGAACAGGCTCGACCAACTTTGATCAAGTGCGCCCAGCGCGCCGAGTTTCACGTACCAGTGAGGCGCGGCTTCGGGAGCGGGACTGGGCGGCGCGGGCGGCGGGTTCGTCAGGTCCGCGGCGCGAACGGCGCCAACGGAGAGAGCAAAAATCAAGAAATTGGCGACGAAGGCCTTTACGATCGTCGCCGGCTTTCCGCGACCCGTCATCGCAGGTCCTCCCACCGAGGTCGGCGTCACCCTCTCGTTGTGCGTGGACAGGCGGCGCAAATCGGACGGACGGGTCCACGCCGAAGTCGAAAGGTTCGCCGAATCGAGGAATATTTCTGTCACATTCCGTCCAAGAGCGCCAGCGCCTTCCGTCTTCGATCCGTTGGGGTTCGCTCGGTCGCGTGCTACCGATGGCGGCTGGAGGTGGCGGGTCGGAAACGCGATCGGTCTCGCCTTCCGAACGCTCGCATAAGCCGGGGGCTTCGACTGTCATGACTGTGGCGCCCGACGACAGGCATCGGCATCGAATTGTCGTTGTCGGCGGCGGAGCGGCGGGCCTCGAGCTTGTCACCCGTCTCGGCGATCGGCTCGGCAAGCGGGGCCTGGCCGATATCGCGCTCATCGAGCGCAGCCGCACGCATTTATGGAAGCCGCTCCTGCATTCGGTCGCCGCCGGCAGCACGGACCCGTCCGAGCACCAGCTCAATTATCTCGCGCAGGGCCATTGGCACCATTTCCGCTACCATTTCGGCGAAATGATCGGGCTCGACCGCGCGGCAAAAATGGTCCGGCTCGGGGCGACTTATGACGAGGAGGGCCGCGAGATCGCGGCCCCGCGCAGCATTCCCTATGACACCCTGGTCATCGCCGTCGGCAGCGTGACCAACGATTTCGGCACTCCGGGAGCGGCGGAATTCGCCGTTCCGCTCGAGACGGCGGAACAGGCGGTGCGGTTTCACCACCGCCTCGTCAACGCGGGCTTGAGGGCCCAGGCGCAGAGCGAGCCGATCCACCCGGGCCAATTGCATGTCGCGATCATCGGCGCCGGGGCGACCGGAACCGAGCTCGCCGCCGAGCTCTACCAGAGCGCGCGCGAGATGGTGGCCTACGGCCTCGACCAGGTCGATCCGGACCGGGACATCCGCATCATTCTGATCGAGGGCGCGAGCCGGATCCTGCCCGCGTTGCCGGAGCGGATCTCGGTCGCCACCCTCGCGATCCTGACCAAAATGGGCGTCGATGTGCGCACCAACGCGCGCGTTTCCGCGGTGCGCGCTGACGGCATCCAGCTGGCGAGCGGCGAATTCATCCCCGCCGAGCTCACCGTCTGGGCGGCGGGCGTCAAAGGGCCGGACGTCCTCGCCGATCTCGTCCTGCGCCTCAGCGAAGCCATGCCCTCGCAGGCGAGCCTCAAAGTCGTGGAAGGCCAGGCGGCTGGCAACCTCGACGACCACATCGACGTCCTCGGTAGGACGGATCTCGATCGCGCCTCTTCGCGTGACCCAGAGCTCGACCGTAGCGCCGCCGACGAACATCACCTCGCCAACGAGGTCGTCAAGCGCGACAGCGGCCAGCTCAAGCAGCTCGGTGTTCAACGCTCGTCGGCAGCAGTCGCGGGACGAGCAACTCAGCGGCCTCCGACCGGATCCGCGGCCCACCCAGGCGGAGAGCATCGACGAGCGCCAGGCGCTCTCCGAGTCCAGGGTCAAGCCGTGCGGCCTCGACCGCCGAGCGATGCAGCGGCTGTACGGCATGGCCACGTCGCTCGCCGGCGGCATCCGGCCACACCGGCGGCAGCTCGTCGGGCGAGGTCACGATCCGCCCCTTCAGCGGTGACGCCGCCCATGCCGTGGGAACGCCCAGGCTCGGGCCTTCCAGCCGAGCCGGGAAGACATACCGGAGTCCGTGCACGACGAACTCCTGCGTCTGGGGGATGTTCACCGAGCGGAGTCGCTCGCTGTAGAGGCCGGCGGTGTCCAGGCGCTTGATCGATCGATGGAGCACGCTGCGCGGAATGGTCGTCTCGTCGGCCAACTGGCGGACGGTCCACGCCGGGCCGGCGTCGACGAGCTTGAGCAGGAGCACGATGTCTTCGCCAGCGAGCACCGGGCTACTGTAGCAAGCTGTCCCTAGTCCCGGGACAAGGATCACACGACAACGTCGGTCACCGCGCGGGAAAGTCGGCGAGATCCGACAGCGATCCCGCCTGGAACGAGACATCGCTGGCGCCCTCCGACCACCACCACCAACCGCCGGCCTGCTCGACAAGCCACTTGAACGGGGGATCTTCGAGTCGCGCCAGCTCGACGTGCAGGCCGGTCAGCCAGCCGGCGCACCAGCGCTCCTCGCTGAACCACTTCATGTATCCGAGCAGCGCCTGCGCTGCAGGATGGTCACCAACCGCGGTGTCGATCTCGTCGGTCACTGTGCTCTCCGCCGCAGATACGCGTTGAGCCGCTCGGCCGGATCCGTCTCGTCGAGCGGGGGCAGCAGCTTCACATAGCGCTCAGTCGCCTGGAGCGAGCTGTGCCCCATGTACTCCATCAGTTCCCGTAGCGTGTACCCGGCGGCCATCAGAGAGCTCGCGTATGTATGCCGGCACTCGTGCAGAGTGATCGGCCCGAGCCCGGCGGCCGCCCAGCGCTTCCGGGCTCGCTCGGCGATCTTGCCCGACATGACCGAGACGGCGCTGACCGCTCCGCCCTCCCGCCGCCCCTGCCGCATGAACTCGCCGAGCAGGATCGGCCGCAACGGCTCGGCGATCGGCGGCCTCCGACCTGTACCCGCCTGGCTCTTGGCCTTCCGCACAACGAGGCGGTAGCCGTCGAGCTCGACGTCCGGCCAATCGAGCCGCTTGATCTCGGCCCGCCGCAGGCCGGCGTAGAAGGCGAGGGCGTACGGAACGGTGTCGGCGGGATCCAAGGCGGCGATGAGGGCGGCCGCCTCCTCGGCGTCGGTGACTCTCGTGCGCGGCTTCTCGTCGTTCGGCGGCAGCTCGACGCCCAGGAGCGGGTTGCGCTCGGCGATCCGGCGCGTCGGGCGGCTCGCCCAGCCGTAGATTGCGCGAGCCACGGCCAGGTGGTTCGCGATACGTGAGCGCGACAGGCCCTCGCGGCTGAGCCGGTCGACCCAGGTCTGCCACTCCCGGTCGTCAATCTCGCCCGCCGGCCGACCTCCGAACTCGGGCGTCAGGACGTACCGCAGTGAGCGCTCGTAGCCCTCAAGCGTGGTCGGGGAGTACCCCGTGCCCTTCTTCCCTCGGCGCCGGCCAACGGCGCCGGTGTGGACACCGTCGAGCCATTCGTCGGCCAGATCCCCGAACGTCGGCCCGGCTGACTCGGCCTCGTCGACGGCCTCTTGGCCCTTGAGCGTGGCGGCGAGCCAGCTGAGGACCTCTGCGCGGTCCCCGAACGTCGGGGACCACACCATCTCCTGTTTGCCCGAATCCCAGCGGCGACCACGGTATGACGGTCGGCACCGGCATCGCTCCCCGTCGCCGCCGGCGGCGGGGCACCGCGCCTGGTGGCGCACGTAGACGCCTGCGGTCTTGGTCTTGCGGTATTCGGGCACGACCTTCTCCTGGTCCGGGTCCGTCCAGCCTACGCCCGGGTCAGGCGGCATCAAGCGGTCTGCTTGAAGAACGAGCGGGCGCTGTCCCGAGCCCAGCGCCGCAGCTCGTCAGGCGGCACCTGGACGAGCGCTCCGCAGGGCACGACGCGGATGAACGGCTGCACGCGCCGCTCGAACGTGTCGACGCTCATGCCAAGCGCTGTCGCGGCCTCCTCGCGCGTGTAGAGAATCCGCTCGACAGGCGCGACTGGCCGCTGCGCTCGGGCACGCCCGCTCACGGGAACGTGCGCTCCGACGCGGTTGACGACTTGGACCGGGCGAACATCAGACGACTTCCAGGAACCCTGCTCGATTCGTTGTCGGAGGATGGGGTCGCATGGTAGCTTAATAGCGCCAACAGCGCTGATAACTTTAGCGCTAAGCCCAGGAGACCGAGTGAACAATCCCGAGCCCGACGCACGTGACGATCCATGGATGACGATCGCGGAGTTCGCGGAAGAGATGCGGGTTCGGCCGGTGACCGTCCGATCGTGGATCGCCAAGGGCCAGCTGACGGCCACACGCGCCGGACAGCGGAAGTGGTTGGTCCGACGCTCCGAGCTGACGCGCATGCTGCAGCAGGGCGACGATGCCGCTGCTCTCCCCCCGCCGCCCGTCTCCCCACGTCTTGAGATTTCGGAGCCCGACGACCGTCCTGCGGAGATGTGGGACCGGCTGGCCGAAGAAGCCATGGACCAGGAGCGAGAGCGGAGCGAACGGGACTACTCGATCGCCCACTACGAGTGGGAGATCGCGCTCGAGCAGAGTCGGATGGCGCCGCCGGATGCACGCTTCACCGGCCGCATCCGTCACATCGCCGAGGCTGCGTCGCGCCGCGCAGCTGCGATCAGAGAATGCATGCAGGACCCGAGCTTCGCGTGGCAGCCGATCCCGGACTCGGCAGGCATGACGCTGTCCTACGAGCTCCGTCCAGGAGGCAACCGCCCCGGTCCGAAGGACGCATGGCATCGCGTCGACCGGGTCATCACCCGCCTCGGAACAGTGCTGGAGGGCGAGTCTGCCGGGGCGGTGGCGAGCGCTCTGCGTGACCTGGCGAGCGCGTTGACCGACGTCGCAGACGCGATCGAGCAGCGGCCTGCACGCGAGCCGCTGGCGGAGGTCGCAGCTGAGCCGCCGCAGGCCCATGATCAGTGAGCTGATCGTGAACCGCTGCCATATGTCGTTGCTGTGCTCGAGGGGTCCGTTAGGTGGTCCGCGAACTGCGGACCAAAGTGCAGAAACCAACTCCATAGTTCGCGGACCAGGTGGCTGGCCGTCCGCCCCGCCATCACTGAGGGTTGGCGTCGGTCGGGTCTTTTTGTGGAGTCCGACTACCCGCCCTCCACGTGGTGATGTGGAAGGTGATTTAGGGCGGGTAGTCGGACTCCAGTCAAGACCCTGTGTCTGGCGGGTGATGGCGGGGCGGACGGCCAGTCGAGCCAGGGCGAATGAAGGGAGGTAGGGGTGATTGAGCGGGCGGTAGAAATCGGGCCTGGTTCAATACGCGTAGGACGATTCGTAGGGCGTCTTGGGGTGGTGCCCATGCCGGCGATCGAGCATGGGTTGGGACTGGTGGAGCGGGTGGTGCGCAGGCATGTGGCGAAGCTGGCAAGCGTCGGTTGGTGTGAGCGGATGGCGGCCATACGGGGTGACGGGTCGCTGGTGTGGATGACCGCCGCAGGGCTGCAGGGCGTCGGGCTCGGCGAATTGCCGGCGCTGCGCGCGCCGGGGCCGTTCTCGCCGCTGGCGCGGCAGAGCATCCGGACGGCCTGGGCGGCAGCCGACATCGAGCGCGCCGGCCATCTCTGGCACGCAGGCCGCGAGCTGGCTCTCGAACCTCGACGTTGGGCCGCGGAGGTCGCGAACGAGCGCGGCGGCCACAGCCGCCGGCTGCCAGACCTGGTGTTCTGGCCTTCGCTCGACGACGGGCTGCCGGTAGCCGTCGTGGTTGCCCCGGTTCTGGCCAACTCGCGACGCGAGCGAGCAGCCCTGCAGGGCTGGCAGGCCTACGTCACGGCCGGTCGCTACGCGCAGGTCCAATATCTGGCCGGTCCCACCGCCGCCGGCCACCTGCGCCGCCTGGCCACCGATATCGCTCTGACCCCTGCTCAGTTCATCGTCTGCGAACGCGTCTTCGCAGACGAGCCAGCGGTTGTTCCCGAGGTCATTAAGGCGCGATACGTCTAGCAATACTCGACTGCTGGAACAGGCGCGGTTCGTTGGCGGATCGGTTCCGCGACGAAGCGCGCCTTCCGTGCGTACGAGGTGCGCCGACCGATCAGCGTCGAGTGTCGCGACACGGCGAGAGCTGGTCTCGGCGCCTGGAGTCGCGTCGGTGCCGGTCAGGTCCACGTGGAGTGGTTGAGCTGCGATCTCGACGCCTTCAAAGTGACGCATGCCGAGCTCGACCTCAACTCGGGTCGGTGGCGCGCGCGGGCTCGGCGGTGTCGGCGGTCGTTGCCCAGCTGCCGAGGAGCTTCAGCGCGTTCTCGGAGCGGGTGCCAGGCTCGGCGGTGTAGGTGAAGAGCGTCAGGCCGGGGTCCGCGGCGAGGTCCATCCGGTTATAGCTGAGGCTGACCTCCCCGACGACGGGATGGTGGAACTGTTTGATGCCGGTGTTGTGGAAGCGGACGTTGTGGGTGGCCCAGCGGGTGCGGAACTCGTCGCTTTGGGTGGCGAGTTCGCCGATGCCCACGATCGCGGTTTTCTCCCCAGGGTTGATCACCAGAATTCCCCAGGTCGGTAGGGCGTAGACCGATACGCGCGCGGGGTTCGACGTAGGTGAGGCCCGTAGGGCCGAGCCGGAGTCGATCCCCGCGCGCGTGCGCGCGTTCTGTCGGGGGTCCCCCTCACTGTCAGCGGTTCTCTAGGCCATTGACGATGTGAGGAGGACCGTGGGGGATGTTGACCCAGGAGGACGATGTGGAGATTCACGCGCTCGCGCGCAGGGGTTGGTCGAAGTCTGCGATCGCTCGGCATACCGGCCGGGATCGCAAGACGGTCGCGAAGTACCTGGCCGGCAACCAACCGGGCCGGGAGCCGGCGCCGAGCTGCTTGGAGCGCTACCGCGCGTACCTGCAGGCCCGGTTTGGCGATGATCCGCACGTGCGCGCCAGCGTGCTGTTTGAGGAGGTTCTTCGGCTCGGGTTCGATCGCTCCTACCCGACCTTGGTTCGGGAGATCCGGAAGCTCGGGCTGCGGCCGGTGTGCGATTGCTGCAAGGCCGGCGGGGTGAAGGTGACTGTCGGCTTGGATCATGACCCGGGTGAGGAGCTTCAGCTGGACTGGCTGGAGCTGTCAGAGACGCCGTGGGGCGAGAAGGCCTACGTGCTGGTTGGCGCGCTGTCGCATTCGGGCCGGGTGCGGGGCGTGTTCGCCGACGCGATGACGTTCGCGCATCTGATCGAAGCCCTCGACGGCGTGCTGCGCCGGCTCGGCGGGACGACGAGGTCGTGGCGGACTGATCGGATGGCGACGGTCGTCTATCCGGGCAGCGATCGGCTGCGCCCGGAGGCGGCCGCGGCGGCCAAGCACTACGGCGTGACCGTCGCGGTCTGCGCGGCGAACCGGCCTCAGCGCAAGGGTGTTGTGGAGAAGGCGATCGACTACGTGACGCAGTCATGGTGGCGCGCAGCGCCGGTATCGACGCCGGCAGAAGCCCAGGCCGATCTTGACCGCTGGAGCGTCGCCGTCAGCGACCGACGTCGACGTGGTCAGAGCACGGTCGGTGAGCTCGCCGCCGCCGAGCCGCTGCTGGAGCTCCCGCGGCTGGCGTTCCCGGCCGAGCATCACGCCGAGCGGGTCGTTGCCGACGACGCGCTGGTCGCGTTTGAGTCCAATCGCTACAGCGTCCCGCCTGGCCATGTGGCGCAGACCGTCACCGTCCGCGCGCGGCTCGGCGACGTCCATCTGGAGATCTACTCCCAGGCCGGCCGGCGGATCGCTCGTCATCGCCGTGCCCCAAATGGCGCCGGCCAGGTGCTGCGCAGCCCCGAGCACGCCCGCCTGCTCGAGCAAGCCGTCCTCGCCGGATTCACGACCACCAAGAAGTGTCCGCGCAAACCGAACCGGCCGCCCGGCGAACGAGCGCTCGCCGAGGCCGCCCGCCTCCGAGGCCAGGACCCGAGCGGCGTGGTCCTCGACCTCGACCAGTACGCGCGAATCGCGAAGGTCGCCGGAGGACAGCGGTGAACAAGCACGCCACCTACCAAGACCTCCGCGCACACCTGGCCTACCTCAAGCTCGCTGCCGTCGCCGAGCACGTTCCGGCCGCGCTCGAGCAGGCCGAGAAGACCAAGCCGGGCTACACGCAGTTCCTGCACGACCTGCTCGCCGTCGAGGTCGACGCCACCGAGCAGCGCCGCCTCGCTGGCCGGATGCGGTTCGCTGGCTTCCCCTCCACCAAGACGCTCGAAGAGTTCGACTTCACCGCCCAACCCGGGATCGACCGCGCGCTCGTCAACGAGCTCGCGACCCTGCGGTTCGTCGAGGAGAAGGCCAATCTGCTCCTGATCGGGCCACCGGGCGTTGGCAAGACGATGCTGGCGATCGCACTCGGCCTCAAAGCGGTGCAGGCCGGCTACCGCGTGCACTACACCACCGCCGCCGACCTCGTGGCCCGCACCAGCCGCGCCGCTGACCAGGGCCGCTGGGAGAACACGATGCGCTTCTGGGCCGGACCCCAGGTCCTGATCGTCGACGAACTCGGCTACCTGCCGATGGTCGGCGAAGCAGGATCGCATCTCTTCCAAGTGATCTCACGCCGCTACCTCCACGGCACCGTGATCCTGACCACCAACCGCGGGATCGCCGAATGGGGTCAGATCTTCGAAGACACCACCGTCGCCGTCGCGATCCTCGACCGGCTCCTGCACCACGCCACCGTCATGCAGATCGACGGCGACAGCTACCGCATGCGCGGCCACCGCGCCAAGCTCGCCCAGCTCCGAGCCGGCCTTAACACCACAGGCGACCCCGTCTGAGCCCGACTCCCCCCTGCGGCGCGGCGGCGCCACAGCACGCTCCACCTGACCTGGGGAATTCCCGTGATCACAACTGGGGAATTTCGATGATCGTTGACACCGACGAGGTCTGTGAGCTCGCGGTTGTACGGGTCACGTCCCGCGGCCGAGCGGAGGATCGCGACGGTCTCGGTCGCGACTCGGTCCCACTCGGGGTAGGTCACGTCGGCGCGCGGATCGAGGAACACGAACCGTGCGGTGTTGACCGGTCGTGCCGGTGCGTCGTACAGCTCGGAGTACAACGCGCGGGCGAGCTGGTTGGCCGCCAGCAGGTCGAGGCGGTCGTTGCTCACGAACGCGGCGGCGCCGGTGATCGCGTCGAGGATCCACTGAAGCTCTGGCCGAATGCCGTGCTTGGCTGCGCGGCGGCGGGGGCGTGCTGGCATCGGGTCGGCGGCGCGGGCGAGGTCGAGGAGGTGCGCGCGTTCGGCGTCGTCGAGCTGAAGGGCGCGGGCCAGTCCTTCCAGCACGCCGTCAGAAACGCCGTTCATGTCTCCGCGCTCGAGGCGGGTGTAGTACGGGACGCTGACGCCGGCGAGGACGGCGACCTCTTCGCGGCGTAGGCCGGGCACGCGACGAGCGCCGTAGGACGGCAGTCCCGCCTGCTCGGGGGTGACCCGGCCGCGGCGGGAGGTCAGAAACTCGCGGATCTCGTTCTTGGTGTCCACGAGATCCAGAGTAGACCCCTGTGGACGCGTCTGGGAGACCCTGTCAGTAGCCCGTTCACAGGGACTCTCAGGTTCGGCGGATCGGTGCTTTTGTGGAGATACCGAACGACCCACCGAAAGGGCAGACATGACCGCTAAGACCGAGATTCAGTTTGACAACGGGGCCATCAAGATGGCCGGGAACCTCTATCTTCCCGACGGGTTCGACGACGCGGGCAGCTATCCCGCGATCATCAGCGTCCACCCCGGTGGTGGCGTGAAGGAGCAGACCGCCGGCCTGTACGCCCAGAAGCTCGCGGAGCACGGGTTCGTCACGCTCGCCTTCGACGCATCTCACCAGGGCGCCAGCGGCGGCGAGCCACGCTTCCTTGACGACCCGATGCGGCGGACCGCTGACATCTACAGCGCGGTGGACTACCTCACCACGCTCACGTTCGTCGACAACGACCGGATCGGCGCGTTGGGCATCTGCGCCGGCAGCGGCGCCGCGATCAAGGCGGCCTCGACCGAGCGTCGGATCAACGCCGTCGCCACGGTCAGCGCGGTCGACGTCGGCGCCGCGACACGCAAGGGCTGGGACGGCAAAGCCTCAGAAGCTGATCAGATCGCCAATCTCGAAGCCGTCGCCGCTCTGCGGACCGCCGAGGCCGCAGGCGCCGACCCGGTCTACTGGCCCTACGTCCCGGCCGTTGGGGACACCTCCGCCCCCGGCGATCTGCAGGAGGCCGCCGACTACTACCTGACCCCGCGCGGCCAGCATCCGAACGCGCCGAACAAGATGCTGACCGACAGCCTCAGCTACATGGTGGCGTTCCACGGGTTCGACCTGGTCGAGTCGTTCCTGACCCAGCCGCTCCTCGTCATCGCAGGCAGCGAAGCCGGCTCCCTGTGGCACAGCGCCGAGCTCTACGCCAAGGCGCCGGGAACCAAAGAGCTGGTCGTAATCGACGGCGCCACCCACATGGACCTCTACGACGGCCGGCGCGTCGAGGAGGTCCTCGGTCACCTGTCGCCGTTCTTCGCCGAGAACCTCGGCGACCCGCGGGCGACCGAGCTGACCACGAGCACACAGTCGCGCTGACCGGGAACCAGATGGCGGCTGCGGGCTCGCTGCGCCCGAGCACGCAGCCGCGCTGAAAGCGACCGAAATGACGACCGATCATCAGCAGACAGAAAGGCCGAGACCATGAATGCCTGGTCGACCGATGCGCTCCGCGCTATCGCGGACAACGACGACCTGTTCGTCTCCCCGCTCCGCGAGGACGGAACCACCTACGGCACCCCAACCCAGACCTGGGCCCTGATCGTCGACGGCGACGTCTACGTCCGGGCCGCCAACGGGCCGCAATCACGCTGGTACTGGGCAGCGATGACCCAGAAGGCGGGACGGGTCCGCGTCGCCAACACGACCTACGACGTCACATTCGAACCGGCCGGTGACCAGGTGTCCGACGCGATCGACGCGGCATACGAGACGAAGTACCCCGGCAGCACAGCCGTCCAGATCATGCAAGGCGACGGTCCAAAGTCGGCCACCGTCCAGATCATTCCCCGACATCAGCAACAGGAGCCCACCTCATGAAAACCGCTCAACTCGGAGACCTCACCGTCTCACGCATCGGCCTTGGCGCCATGACCATGGCCGGCACCTACACCAGCGAAGGCGCCCTGGACGATACGGAGTCGATCAGGACGATCCACCGCGCCCTGGAGCTCGGGGTGACGCACATCGACACCGCCGAGATCTACGGGCCGTTCCACAGCGAAGAGGTCGTCGGCCAGGCCATCAAAGGCCGCCGAGACGACGTCGTCATCGCCACCAAATTCGGGCTCGTCTCCCACAACAGCGACAGCCCAGAAGGTCGCGTGATCGACTCCAGCCCGGCCAACATCAAGACAGCCGTCGAAGGATCGCTCACACGGCTCGGCACCGACTACATCGACCTCTACTACCAGCACCGCGTCGACCCCAACACCCCCATCGAGGAGACCGCCGGAGCGGTCGCCGACCTCATCGCCGAGGGCAAGGTCCTGCACTTCGGGCTCTCCGAAGCCAGCCCTCAGACCATCCGCCGCGCCCACGCCGTCCAACCGGTCACCGCGCTGCAGACCGAGTACTCGCTCTGGACCCGCGACGTCGAGGACGAGATCCTGCCGCTCCTCCGCGAGCTTGGCATCGGGTTCGTTCCCTACTCACCCCTCGGTCACGGCATGCTCACCGGGCAGATCCGCACCGTCGCAGACTTCGCCGATGACGATTGGCGCAAGACCAACCCCCGGTTCGCCGGCGAGAACTTCCAACGCAACCTCCAGATCGTCGACGAGGTACGTGCCATCGGCGCGGAGATCGGCGCAACGCCGGCCCAGACCGCGCTGGCCTGGATCCTCACCCGCGGAAACGACATCGCGCCGATCCCCGGTACCCGCCGCGTCGTGCGCGTCGAAGAGAACACCGCCGCTGACAGCATCCAACTCACCGCTGCCCAAATCGACCGACTCAACACCCTCACCCCAGCAGCCGGCGAGCGGCACGACGAGAACAACATGGCCAACATCGACCGATAGCCCGAGAAACAGCGGCCTCCCGAGGACCGGTCAGATGCCAATGCACCAAGAGCCTTACCTCGTCATCTGCACGCCTCTGACGCCCGCGGCAACGATCACGCTCTCTACGAGGCGCATGCCGGAATCCGGGAGCGACGAGCCCAGCCTCGGTCCGACTGTCGATCCGGCCCTGGCGTTGCAGGACTTGCTTGCCAGGCGTCGCCGCGGGATACCGCACCGACGCCGACGCAGGTGCCGCAGAGCAACCGGCGCCTTCCCTCGTATTCGCCGGCGGGTTCGCCTGATCCACGATGCTGAACGAGGCGGGCGACGAACTCGAACTGAGCCTCGGCTAACCGACCCCCGAGAGCGCTGGCCGCATCCCATCGCGCCGCCCCGGAGGCGTCTCGTTCGCCACCGCGCTCTGGGGCCGGTCCCGTTGGACTGACGTTGGACTGTTTTGTCAGCCAGCGAGCGGTTTCTGGCGGTTCGTAGCGGTCGATAGCCGCACCACTAAATCCGCCGCAACCCCAGTAACCACGGGGCTTTTCCTGCAAACAACGCGATGCCGGAGGAGGGACTCGAACCCCCGACACGCGGATTATGATTCCGCTGCTCTAACCGACTGAGCTACTCCGGCGGGGCATGCCTTTCACGCTCGCGACGGAGCGCCGAGCAGGGTGCCGAGGCTATCACCGGGGACGGGGCGGCGGCTTGTCGCCCTTCCCACTACCGGGCGGTCTTGAAGCGGGCGACGAGTGTGTTGAGCGCGTCGGCGTTGGCCGACAGCGCCTGGGCGGAGGCGGCGATCTCCTCCGCCGACGCGGTCGTCTCCTGCGTCGAGGCGGACACCTCCTCGGTCGAGGCCGAGGACTGGGTGGCGACGGCGGCGACCTCGGCCATGCTCTCGCGCATGCTGCCGGCGCTGGCGGCGATCTCCTCAGAGCCGGCGGCGATCTGCTCGATCCGTCCGGACATGTCCTCGACGGCTGCTTCGATGCGCTGGAAGGCCTCGCGCGCGGATTCGACGACCGCCGCCCCCTCGGCGGTCAGCTTGGCACCGTCCTCGACGACCGTGACGGCCTTGCTCGTGTCGCTCTGGATGGCGGAGATCAGGGTCGTGATCTCCTCGGCGGCGCGCTGGGACTCCTCGGCGAGCTTGCGGACCTCCTCGGCGACGACGGCGAAGCCGCGGCCCTGCTCGCCGGCGCGGGCGGCCTCGATCGCGGCATTGAGCGCCAGCAGATTCGTCTGCTCGGCGATGCCGGTGATCGTGCCGACGATGGCGCCGATCTGATCGGACTTCGTCGCCAGTTCACGCATCGCCTGGCCGACCGATGCGCTCGAGCCCTGGACCGAGCGCATCGCGTCGCTGGCGTGCTGGGCGGCGCCGATGCCCTCCTGGGCGATCTGACGCGTCTCGTGCGCCACCTCGGCGGCACGGCCGGCGCTCTCGGCCGACTCCATCACCGCGCGGGTGACCTCTTCGGCGGCGTCGGCGGCGGCTTCGACCATCCGGACCTGGCGCTCGGCGCCGGCGGCGACGTCGCCGACGGCATGGGCGATCTCGGTCGTCGCCCGGCCGGTCTCGTCCGAGGTGGCGGCCATCTCCCGAGACGTCGCGAACACCTGGCTGGCCGAGCCCGACATCGTGCCGACGAGCTCGCTGAGGTTGGCGCGGGTCTCGTTGTAGGCGTCGATCGTCGCCCCGAACCGGTCGCGGATGCCGTTGATCGCCTGCGCGACCTGGCCGATCTCGTCGTTGGCCGGATTGTCGATCGGCGACGTCTCGGCGTGCACGTCGACCGTGAGGTCGCCGTGGGCCATGGCCTCGATGCCCGTCTGGAGATTCGTCGCGCAGCGGTCCTGAAGCGAGCGGATCCGGTCGAGGATCGTCGCCACCCCCCGCTTGATCGACCGCGAGACGATGACCGACACGCCGACCCCCAGCAGCACGGCCACCGCGAGGATGAGAAGCGTCTCGGTCTGGCTGGAGGAGGCGCTGGAGCTGATCGTCTGAGCGTCGGCCTTCGCCTGACCATCGTTGATCGCCACGAGCGTCGCGGCATCGCCGTCCAGCGTGCTGTTCATCGTGGCGGCGGTCGCGAAGTACAGCCGGTGCGCGGCCTGCCGGTCGGCGGGGGTCTGAGCGCTGACGAGCGCGCCGATCCGCGCCGCGGTGGCGAGATAGCGCGGCCACAGCGCGGAGAAGCGCGCCGACGTCAGCTGCTCGGCGGCCGAGAGCGACCCGTCGCGGTAGGCCGCATAGTCGTGTTCGGTCGTCGTGGCGTCGGCAGCGAACTGGCGCGCGTACTGCCCGCCGCTCGTCACGGCGACGGAGCGCACCAGGTCGGTGTCCAGGTTGCCGAGATCGGCACGGAGCGCGTCGAGCTGCTCGATCGGGACGGTCGCGTTGGCGTACATGTCCGTCCCGTTGGCGTTGGCCGCCGACAGGTTGACGATCGACAGGATGCCGACGAGGACGAGCATCGCGACGAGCGCGCCGCCCAGGCCGTAGAGCTTCTTGCTGATCGAGAGGTTGGCGAACCAACGTGATCGCCCGGTTCCGTGTCCCATGTGCGGTTCAGCGTCCTTGTCGTCTGAGGCGTGCGCCTCGTGGATGCGGTCTCAAGAGTCGTCGTGGAGCGCGTGAGCGATCCCGTGCTTCTCATCCGATCGGACGATCCGGTCAAAACTGAAATCCTGGCGCCCGCTCGCCGCTCGCCCGGCCGTCCGCTCGCCCGTTCGCCCGGCCGTCCGCCCGCCCGCGCGGGCGACCGGCGCAGCGCTTCAGCCGATCACGACCTCGGCCCCGCGATGGGGAACGACGACGAGCATGCTGCGGCGCGCTCGCTCGTTCTCGGGGCGGGCCGGGCGGATGTCGAGCGCGGCGGCGACGCGGAGGATCTCCCGGATCTGCAGCTCGGCGAACGGGGCTCCGGCGCAGCGCCGCACGCCGCCGCCGAACGGGATCCACGACATCGAGTCGTGCGCGTCGCCGGCGCCCAGCCAGCGCTCCGGGACGAACGCCGACGCCTGGGGCCACAGATCCTCGCGCCGCATCGCCAGCCATAGGCAGGCGGCGACCTGGACGCCGGCCGGCAGCGGTCGGCCGGCGATCCGAACCGGGGCCAGCAGGCGCCGCGGGGCGATGGTCAGCGCCGGCCGGACGCGCATGACCTCCTTGACGACCGCATCGAGGTAGGCGGGGTCGCCCTCCCGCAGCCGGCGCAGGACGGCGGGATGGCGGGCGAGACGCTCGAAGGCCCAGGCGAGCGTCGCCGACGAGCTGTCATGCCCGCCGACGAGCAGCGCGACGAGCTGATCCCGCAGATGACGGTCGCTCGGCGGATTGCCCTCCTCGTCGCGTTGCGCGAGCAGCATCGCCAGGACCGAGTCTTCGGCGGCGGGCACGGCCCGGCGGCGGGCCAGCAGCGCCAGCAGCAGCGCGTCGAAGCGCTCGACCGCGATCCGGAACCGGCCCCACGGGCTGCGCGGGCCGAGATCACGGCGCACGAGCGTCATCGCGAGCATGCGGGTCAGCGAGCGGACCTCGCCGAGCGTGTCCTCGATCGCCCCGTGGAGCTCCCGCGCCTCGTCGTCGTGGGCGCCGAAGACGACGCGGAGGATGATCTGAAGGGTCAGCTCGCGCATGCGTGTCAGGGCGGTCACCGGGCCCGTCCAGGTGCCGAGCTCGGCGTGGGCGAGCGCGGCGATCTCGGGCCCGAGCGCCCGCATCCGCTCGCCGTGGAACGGCGCCGCCAGCAGCCGGCGCTCCCGCAGGTGCTCGTCGCCGTCGAGCAGGAGGATGGAATGGGGGCCGGCGAACGGGCGCAGGAACTCCCAGCTCTCGCCGGCCGGCGCGACCGCCGGGTCCAGACGGAAGACGTCGCGGACGGCGTCCGGCCCGGAGAAGAGCACCATCGGCTCCTCGGTCCAGTAGGTGCGGATCGTCACCGGGTCGCCGAAGCGCGCGTGGGCCCGCGTGAGGAAGGCGCCCGGCGCGGCCATCCAGGCGATCGTCTGCCACGCCGCGGGAGCGCGGGGGCCGGCCGGCAGGTCCATGCCGCGGATGCTACGCGCCGTTTGGGAGCCCGGCGATGAAGGCAACCCTGCTAGAGAGAACGCCAATCCCTCGAATACCCGGAGAGCACCTTGACCGCCAGCACCGTCCCCACGATCGAACTCAACGACGGCTATCAGATCCCGCAACTCGGCTTCGGCGTCTTCCAGATCCCGCCCGCGCAGACCGCAGAGGCGACCGCCACCGCGCTGGAGGTCGGCTATCGCCACATCGACACGGCCGAGATGTACGGCAACGAGCGGGGGGTGGGGGAGGCCGTGCGCGCCTCGGGCCTCGATCGCTCCGACGTCTTCGTCACCAGCAAGCTCAACAATACGTTCCATCGCCCCGACGACGCGCGCACGGCGATGGCCGGCACGCTCGACGCGCTGGGGTTTGACTACGTCGACCTGTTCCTCATCCACTGGCCGCTGCCGACGCGCTACGACGGCGACTTCGTGTCGACGTGGAAGGCGATGGAGGAGTTCAGGGCCGAGGGCCGCGCCCGCTCGATCGGGGTCTCGAACTTCCAGATCTCCCATCTCGAGCGGCTCGCGCGCGAGACAGAGGTGACACCGGCCGTCAATCAGATCGAGTTGCACCCATACCTCCTCAACGACGCGGTTCACACCTACGGGCGCGAGCACGGGATCGCGACCGAGGCATGGTCACCGATCGCTCAGGGTGGCGTGCTGGATGACCCGATGATCACGGCGATCGCCGAGCGGATCGATCGCACACCCGCTCAGGTCGTGTTGCGGTGGCACATCGAGCGCGGCAACATCGTGTTCCCGAAGTCGACGACCCCGTCACGGATCGAGGAGAACTTCGCGATCTTCGACTTCACGCTCGACGCCGAGGACATGGCGGCGATCGCGGCGCTTGACAAGGGTGAAGAGGGTCGGACCGGCCCCAATCCCGACACCTTCGATTTCATCCCGGAGAAGTAAGCAGGAAAAAGGGGGTGTGTCACCGATCACTCGGGTGACACACCCCCGTTCCTCGACGCGCTAGAAGTAATGCCTTCGGCCGCCGATGGCCCGGCCGGCGCTGCCGAGCGCGACGAGCACGAGGCCGACGAGCAGCAGAATGATTCCGATGCTCCATAGAATCGCGACCTTCGCGATCAGCCCGATCAAGAGCAGGATGATTCCCAACGTGATCATGTTCCCCTCCTTCCTGCGATTTGCCTGGACGTCACATGATGTACCCCCCCTCGTGCGCTCCCACACAAACGCCGGTGGATTATGACGACACTCTTCGCTTATCCGAACGTGTCAGAGGGCCGGGATGCGCGGCAGATCGCCGAGATCGCGGCCGCGTTCGGCGATGGCCTGCTCGACGCGCACTCCGACCCCGACCATCACCGCACCGCCTTCACGCTCGCCGGCGCGCCCGGTGAGCTGGCCGGCGCGGTCACGCGGGGGGCTGCGGCGGCCGCGGCGCTGATCCGGATCGACGCGCACGACGGAATCCATCCGCGGGTCGGGGCGATCGACGTCGCGCCGGTCGTCTATCTGCGTCCGGACGACCGCGGCGCGGCCTGCGCCGAAGCGCTCGTCCTCGCCGACCGGTTGGCGGACGAGCTGGAGCTCCCGGTCTTCCTCTACGGCCTCCTCGCCGGCGGGCGGACTCGCGCGCAGCTGCGCCGCGGCGGCCCGGCCGAGCTCGCGCGGCGGATCGCCGCCGGGGAGCTGAGACCTGATTTCGGTCCGCCGACGCTGCACGCCGGGGCGGGCGCGGTGCTCGTGGCGGCCCGTCCGCCGCTGATCGCGTTCAACGTCGAGCTGCGCCCGCCGGCCACGCTCGACGACGCGCGGGCGATCGCCGCCCGGATCCGTGAGGGCGGGGCCGAGGGCCTGCCCGGCGTGCGGGCGATCGGCTTGTGGCTCGCGCAGTCCGGGGTCGCGCAGGTGTCGACGAACATCGAGGACCCCGGGCAGACGTCCCCGGCGGCGGTCGTCGCCGCCGTCGCGCGGCACGGGCCGGTCCGCGGCGCCGAGCTCGTCGGCCTGGCGCCGGCGGCCGCGTTCGAGGATTTTCCGCCCGACGTCGCGCTGCGCGGCTACGCGACGATCGAGGACGCCCTTCACCGATGGGCCCGCACCGCGTAAAGTTGTCGGCTGACGATGGCTCAGACGAAACGCAAGCGCCGGACCAAGCACCGCGGCAACGCCGCCGGCACGATCGAGACGCGCGGCCGGACCGGTCGCCCGCCGACCGCCGACGAGCGCAAGAAGAACGTCAAGCTGACGCGCGACGAGGCCCGCCGGGCGCGACTGGACCGACCACCGACGTGGAAGGGCTCGATGCAGCGCGCGATGCTCGCCGCCGGCTTCATGTTCGTCTTCCTGCTGCTGACCTCGAAGGGCAACGTCCTCGCCGCCGTCGTCTTCGCGATCTTCTCGATGGCCATCTACATTCCGGCCGGCTACTACCTGGAGACTTGGCTCTTCCAGCGCCGGCAGCGCAAGAAGGCGCTCGTTAAATGATCGACGCCCGGATGTTCACCGTCGGGCAGGTCCAGGAGAACTGCTACATCGTCCGCACCAAGGGCTCCGATCACGCGGTGATCGTCGATCCGGGGGAGGAGGCGCCGCGGATCATCGACGCGCTCTCGGCGCTGGGCGTGACGACCGTCGAGGCGATCCTCATCACCCACACCCACTTCGACCACATCGGCGCGGTCGCCCCGGTCGCCCGGGCGACGGGCGCGCCGGTCTATTGCCCGGAGCTCGAGACCCAGGTCCTGGCCGACATCATGTCCTACGTCCCGTATCCGGGCTTTGGGCCGTACGAGAGCTATGAGGCCGACGAGACCGTCAAGGGCGGCGAGACGCTCGAGCTCGCCGGGATGAGCTTCGAGGTCGCCTTCGTCCCGGGCCACAGCCCGGGTCACGTCAGCTACGCCGAGCGCGAGCACGGCGCATTGTTCTCCGGCGACGTCCTCTTCCAGGGCTCGGTCGGCCGCGTCGACCTGCCGGGGGGCGACTGGCCGACGCTGCTGGGCTCGATCGAGTCGCTGATCACCGCGTATCCGGCCGAGACGACGGTCTATCCCGGCCATATGGGACTGACGACGCTCGGCGCCGAGCGCGACACGAATCCGTTCCTGCGCGAGCTCGCGCAGCACAGCTAACTCTCCGAGCTCGTTCGTGAGCGCTCTTCAGACCCCGCGGGGGACGTTTGATGTGCTTCCCGCCGACGCCGAGCGCCGCCTGGTGCTCGAGACCCATGCCCGGCGCATCCTCGGCGGAGCGGGCTATGAGCGCATCGAGACGCCGACCTTCGAGGCGACCGAGCTGTTCGCTCGCGGCGTGGGGGAGGCCACCGACATCGTCCAGAAGGAGATGTACAGCTTCGACGACGGCGGCGGCCGCTCGATGACCCTGCGACCCGAAGGGACGGCTCCGGTCTGCCGCGCCTACCTGCAGCACGGGATGCGCAAGCTCGCCCAGCCGGTCAAGCTCTGGTACCTGTCGAGCTTCTTTCGCGCCGAGGCGCCGCAGCGCGGGCGCTATCGCCAGTTCTGGCAGATCGGCGCCGAGGCGATCGGCTCCGACGCGCCGGAGACCGACGCCGAATTGATCGTCCTGTTCGCCGACCTGCTGCGGGCGATGTCGGCCAAGGACCTGCGCCTGCGCCTCTCCAGCCTCGGGACAGCGGACACGCGCGCGGCCTACCGGGAGGAGCTGGCGGGCTATCTGCGGGCCCACGCCGACGGCCTGTCCCCCGAGGTCGTGGCCCGGATCGATCTCAACCCGCTGCGCGCCTTTGACTCCCCGGATCCGCGCACGCGGGCGACGATGGAGGGCGCCCCGCTGCTGGTCGATCGCCTCAACGCCGACGACGCCGAGCACTTCGCCCGCGTGCGTGAGCTGCTCGACGACGCCGGCGTCCCCTACGAGCTCGATCCGACGCTCGTGCGCGGCCTTGACTACTACACGCGGACGGTGTTCGAGTTCGCCTCCGACGCGCTCGGCGCGCAGTCGGGCGTGGGCGGCGGCGGGCGCTACGACGGCCTGATCGAGCAGCTCGGCGGCCCGGCCACGCCGGGCTGCGGCTGGGCCTCGGGAGTGGAGCGGATCCTGCTCAGCGCCGGCGAGCAGCCGGTCGCTGCGGCCGTCGTCGACCTGTTCGTCGCGCTCACCGGGCCCGGCGCCGGCCGGGCGGCCTTCGAGCTCGCCAACAGCGCCCGCCAGGCGGGGTGCAGCGCCCAGATGGAGCTCGCCGGACGCTCCCTGAAGGGCCAGCTCAAGCACGCGGACCGCATCGGGGCGCGCTACGTTGCGATCATCGGCGACGACATGGGCGTGACCTTCAAGAACATGGAGTCCGGCGAGCAGACCGAGCTCGAGCTCCCGGCGGTCATCCCGGCCGTCCTGCGCGGGGACCGGCTGTGAAGCGCGCACCGCGGTCCAACCGCTACCGCGACAGCTGGGCGGGTGCGCTGCACGCCGACCACGCCGGCAGTCCGGCGCGGGTCTCGGGCTGGGTACACCGCCGCCGAGACCACGGCGGCCTGATCTTCATCGACCTGCGGGAGCGCTCGGGCATCGTCCAGCTCGTCTTCAATCCGGCCACCGCGCCCGCGGCGCACGCCACCGCGCATTCGCTGCGCTCCGAGGACGTCATCACGGCCTCCGGCATGGTGACTCGGCGCGCGCCGGAGAACGTCAACCCCAACCTGTCGACCGGCGAGATCGAGCTGGCGGTCGATGCGCTGGAGATCCTCGCCGACGCCGAGACGCCGCCCTTCCCGCTCGACGACGAGACCGACGTCGGCGAGACGCTGCGCCTGCGCCATCGGGCCGTCGACCTGCGACGCGCGCCGATGCAGGAGGCGCTCGCGCTGCGCCATCGGATCACCCAGACGATGCGCGAGGTGCTCGACGCGCGGGACTTCCTCGAGATCGAGACCCCGTTCCTCACCCTCTCCACCCCCGAGGGCGCGCGGGACTTCCTCGTCCCGGCCCGGATCGTGGGTGGGCGTGGAGCCGGTCTCTTCTATGCCCTGCCCCAGTCGCCGCAGCTGTTCAAGCAGCTGCTGATGATCGGCGGCCTGGAGCGCTACTTCCAGATCGTGCGCTGCTTCCGCGACGAGGACTCGCGCGCCGACCGCCTGCCGGAGTTCACCCAGCTCGACATCGAGATGGGGTTCGTCGAGGAGGAGGACGTGCTGGAGACGACCGAGGCGGTGATGGGGGAGGTGTTCGCCCGCTCGGGGTTCGACGTCCCGGCGCCGCCGTGGCCGCGGATGACCCACGCCGAGGCGATCGGCCGCTTCGGCTCTGACCGCCCGGACACGCGCTTCGGCCTGGAGCTCCATGATCTCGGCGAGGCGCTGGCCGGCACGGCGTTCAAGGTCTTCGCCGGCACCCTGGAGAGCGGCGGCGTCGTGCGCGGCGTCAACGCCGGCGCTCGGGAGCTGACCCGCTCCGATCTCGACGGCCTGACCGAGCTGGCCAAGCAGCACGGGGCCAAGGGGCTCGTGTGGGCGTTCGTCCAGGAGGACGAGCCCGCCTGGCGCTCGCCGATCGCCAAGTTCCTGTCCGCCGTGGAGATCGCCGCCGTGACCGCGGCCCTGCAGGCGAGCGCCGGCGACGTGCTGCTGATCATCGCCGACCAGGCCGGCGTCGCCAATCAGGCGCTCGGGGCGCTGCGCCTGGAGCTCGCGCGGCGCTTCTCGCTCGTCCCCGACGGCGTCCACGACATCCGCTGGGTCATCCAGTTCCCGATGTTCGCCTACAAGGCCGACGAGGACCGCTGGGACGCCGAGCACCATCCCTTCACCGCTCCGGCCACGGCCGCCGGCGAGCCCGCGACGGCCGCCGACCTCGATGATCCCGGCGCGCTGCTGTCGCGCTCCTACGATCTCGTGCTCGACGGCAACGAGATCGGCGGCGGATCGATCCGCAACCATCGCACCGACGTCCAGTCGCGCGTGTTCGAGCTGATCGGTATCGGGCCCGAGGACGCCGAGGCACGGTTCGGCTTCCTGTTGGACGCGTTGCGCTTCGGCGCCCCCCCGCACGGCGGGATCGCGATGGGCATCGACCGGATCGTCGCGCTGCTCGCCGGGCGCGACAACATCCGTGAGGTCATCGCGTTCCCGAAGGCGACGAGCGGCGGCGATCCGCTGACCGGGGCGCCCGCGCCGGTCGACGACATCCAGCTGCGCGAGCTCGGCCTGCGTCTGCGCTGAGCGCGCGCAGCGTCCGCTCGCTCTATCCTCGATCGACCGATGGACGCGCTCGCGTTCGAGCATCACCTGACCTCCCCGCAGGGCCTTGGCCAGATCCCGCCGGGAGCGGAGACCGTCACCGCTGACGGCGGCGCCTGCCACGACCGGATCACGTTCTCAGTCCGGGTCGACGGCGACCGCGTGACCGGCGCGGGCTTCATCCCCGCCGGCTGCGGCGCCACCACGGCGGCGGGCAGCGCGGCGGTCACCCTCGTGCGCGGCGCGGCGCTGCTGGATGCCGCCCGCGTCGGGGCGTACGAGATCGCCGCCGAGCTCGGAGGCCTCGGGCCAGGAAAGCTGCACGCCGCCGAGGTGGCCGCCGATGGGCTCGCCCGCGCGCTCGGCCTCGCCGCCGGCCGGCACGCGGCACTGACCGACAGGCCGGGGGCGACGCTCGTGGCGATGAGCGGCGGCGTCGACAGCGCCGTCGCCGCCCATCTGGTCACCGCCCGTGGGCCGGTGGCGGCGGTCACGCTCGAGCTGTGGTCCGATCCCGAGAACGACGCCGAGCGCAGCTGCTGCTCCTCCACCGCGGTCGCCCAGGCGCGGTCGCTCGCCCACGGCATGGGCCTGCCCCACTTCACCATCGACCTGCGCGACGCGTTCCGCGCGGGGGTCGTGGAGCCGTTCATCTCGGGGTACGCGGCAGGCGAGACCCCGAATCCGTGCGTCGGCTGCAACGGCCACGTGCGCCTCGACGCGATGCTCGCCCTCGCCGACCGGCTGGGCTGCTCGCACCTCGCCACGGGTCACTATGCCCGGGTCGCCGAAGTCGACGACGCGGGCGGACCCCTGTTGCGCACCGCGGCCGACCCTGCCAAGGACCAGACCTACATGCTCGCCGCGCTCGCCCCCGAGTCGCTGGCCCGGATGCGCTTCCCGCTCGGTGAGCTGACCAAGCCGGCGGTCCGGCGGCTGGCCGCGCTGGCCGGCCTGGCGGTCGCCGACAAGCTTGACTCCCAGGACCTCTGCTTCCTCGCCGGCACCGACCGGGCGCGCTTCCTGGCCCGCCACGGCGGCGTCGTCGACCGACCGGGCGAGATCGTCGACGCGGCCGGGACGGTCCTCGGCCAGCACCGCGGCCAGCACCGCTTCACCGTCGGCCAGCGACGGGGCTTGGGTGTCGGCGGCGGCGGTGCGCCGGTCTACGTGCTCGGCAAGGACGCGGCCAGCGGCCGGGTGACCATCGGACCCCAGTCCGCCCTGCAGACGCGTCGGGTCGCCGTCCGCGCCGCCCGGTTGCACCGCGCCGGAGCGCGCGTCGACCGTGTCAAGCTGCGCTACCGCGCGCGGCCGCTGCGCGCCCGCGTGCTCGGCGCCCCGGACGCCGGCCGTCATCGGACGCTCGCGGTCGAGCTCGAGGAGGTCGCCGACGGCGTCGCCCCGGGTCAGCTGGCGTGCCTCATGGACGGCGAGCTCGTCGTCGGCTGGGGCACGATCGATCACCCCGCGCCCGGCGCGCGCTGACCGCGGCCCGGTCGTCGCCCGACGAGGCGGCGCCGCACTGTTACAGACCGGCCGCGGGCCTACACTCCACAGGTCGATGACCTCCGACGAGATCCGCCGCACCTATCTCGAGTTCTTCGAGTCCCACGACCATCTTCGCCTCCCCTCGGGCTCGCTGGTCCCCGCCGAGCTCGATCCGTCCGCGCTGTTCACGGTCGCCGGGATGCATCCGCTCAAGCCGTACTTCCAGGGCGTCGAGCGGCCGCCGCATCCGCGCGTGACCACCTGCCAGAAGACGTTCCGGACCGCCGACATCGAGATCATCGGTACCACGACCCGGCATCTGACGTTCTTCGAGATGCTCGGCAACTTCTCGTTCGGCGACTACTTCAAGCAGGGCGCCGTCCGCTTCGCGTGGGACCTCTCCCGCGACGGCTTCGGGTTTCCCGCCGATGACATCTGGATCACGGTGTTCGCCGGCGACGACGAGCTCGGCCTCGGCCCCGACGAGGAGGCGATCCAGGCGTGGCTGGAGGTCGGGGTCCCGCGCGAGCGGATCGTCCTGTGCCCGCGCTCGGAGAACTTCTGGCAGGCCGGTCCGACCGGCCCGTGCGGCCCGTGCTCGGAGCTGTATCTCGACCGTGGCGTCGACCACGGCGCGCCTGACGACCTGCCCGGCGGCGACAACGAGCGCTTCCTGGAGTACTGGAACCTCGTGTTCATGCAGATGGACCTCAGCGCCGAGCAGACGGTGACGCCGCTGCCGGCCAAGAACATCGACACCGGGCTCGGCCTCAACCGCCTGGCCTGCATCCTGCAGGGCAAGGCGACGGTGTTCGAGACCGATCAGTTCGCGCCGCTGATAGCGCTCGGCGAGGAGCTGTCCGGCCGGCGCTACGGCAGCAGCTTCGCCACCGACAAGGCGCTGCGCGTGCTCGCCGACCACTCGCGCGCGATGACCTTCCTGCTCGCCGACGGAGTCGTGCCCTCCAACGAGGATCGCGGCTACGTGCTGCGGCGGATCATGCGCCGCGCCATCCAGCAGGGCCGTGCGCTCGGCCTGGAGACCGGCTTTCTCCACCGCTACGCCGACGTCGTCTCCGAGCTGATGGGCGCCGAGTATCCCGAGCTCCACGAGCAGCGCGAGCTCGTGCGCCGCTGGCAGGCCTCCGAGGAGGAGAGCTTCGGGCGCACGCTGGAGCAGGGGCTCAAGCGCCTCGACGAGCTCATCGCCCGCGCGCGTGACGACGGCGACGAGGGGATCGCCGCCGCCGACGCCTTCCTGCTGCACGACACCTACGGCTTCCCGATCGACATGACGCTGGAGATCGTCGCCGAGCACGGCCTCGGCGTCGACGAGGCGGGCTTCGAGGCGCTGATGGACGATCAGCGCACGCGCGCCCGTGAGGGCTCGAGCCGTGGGCGCCCCGGCGACGGCCTGCGCGAGCGCGCCGCGGCGCTGTCGGGCGACGCGGGCTTCGCCACCGAGTTCGTCGGCTATGAGTCGGTGCAGGCCGAGACGACGATCGGCGCGGCCGCGGCCGAGGACGGGACGGTGCTCGTCAAGCTGCTGGAGTCCCCCTTCTACGCCACCGGCGGCGGCCAGGTGGCCGACACCGGCGTGCTGGAGTGCGTCGGCGGGGGCTGCCGCGCGACGGTCACCGACGTCATCCGGCTCGGTACCGACCAGGTCGTCGCCATCTCCCCTCAGCACGGCAGCTTCGCGCCCGGCGAGAGGGTCGTCGCCCATGTCGATCGGGCCGCGCGCCACGCCACCGCGTGCAACCACACCGCCACCCATCTCCTGCACGCCGCGCTGCGCCGCCGGCTCGGTACGCACGTGCATCAGGCCGGCTCCTACGTCGGGCCCGACAAGCTGCGCTTCGACTTCACCCATGGCAGCTCGCTGAGCGCCGACGATCTCCGGGTGGTCGAGGACGACGTCAACCGCTGGGTCGTGGAGAACTATCCGGTGCGCGCGCTGACGACGACGCTCGTCGAGGCCAAGGCGCTCGGCGCGATGGCGTTGTTCAACGAGAAGTACGGCGATGTCGTGCGCATGGTCGAGGTCGGGGACGGGTCGTTCTCCCGGGAGCTGTGCGGCGGGACCCATGCGCGCACGACCGCCGAGCTCGGTCTCTTCCGGATCATCGCCGAGACCTCCAGCGCCGCCAACGTCAGGCGCATCGAAGCGATCACCGGGCCCGAGGCGGTGGGCTTCATGCGCGCCCGGGATCGCGAGCTCGAGCAGGCCGCCACGCGGTTGCGGGTGCCCCCTGAGCGGGTCACCGAGTCGGTCGCCCGGCTCAGCGACCGGGTGCGCGAGCTGGAGCGAGAGGCTCGGCGCGCGGGCACTGCCAACGGGTCGGTCGACGTCGACGCGCTCGCCGCCCAGGCCATCGACAACGACGGAGCGAGCGTCCTCGCGACGATCGTCGAGGTGGCGGACGGCGACGCGCTGCTCGAGCTTGCCGATCGCCTCAAGGGCAAGCTCGGCGATGCGGTGATCGTCCTCGGCCGCGCCGACGAGGACGGAGCCAATCTCGTGGTCAGCGTCGCGCCGGCGCTCGTCGCCCGCGGCGTCAAGGCGGGCGCGATCGTCAAGCTCGCCGCGGCCGAGATCGGCGGTGGCGGCGGCGGGCGGGACACCCTGGCCCGGGCGGGCGGCCGTGATCCGCATAAGCTCCCGGACGCGATTCGGGTCGCCCGGACCGCGATCGACGACGCTCTGGCGAGCTGACCGCGATGCGAGTGCTCGCGCTCGACTACGGCAGTGCGCGCTGCGGCTGTGCGGTCAGCGATCCGACCGGGACGCTGGCGACACCGCTGGAGGCGGTGCCCGCGGCGGCCACCCGTCGCGGGCTGGCGCGGCTGCGCCGGCTCGTGGCCGAGCTCGGCGCCGAGCGGATCGTCGTCGGGCTGCCGCTCTCGCTGTCGGGAGACGATTCCGCTCAGACCGCCGAGGCCCGGCGGTTCGCGGCGACGCTCGCCGAGCGCGTGCCGGTCCCCGTCGAGCTCTACGACGAGCGCTTCACCACCCGGCTCGCCGAGCGGTCCGGCGGGCGGGCGAGCGAGGACTCGCGGGCGGCGGCCCACCTCCTGGAGGGCTGGCTGGCGCAGCACGGCGAGCGCGTCGAGGCGGCCAGTGGCTGACAGCCGGGAGCGCAGCGCGCAGGAGCGAGAGGCGGCACGGCTCGAGCGCGAGCGCCGGCGACTGGCCCGTCTCGGCCGGGCCGGCGGCGGCGCGGCGGCCGGTGCCCCGGCGGCCGGCGGCCCGGCGGTCGGCGGCCCGGCGGCCGGTGACCCGGCGGCCGGAGGAGCGGCGGCGGGTGAACCGGCGGCCGGAGGAGCGGTGAGCGGACGTGACGCGGAGCCCGATCCACCCCTGGAGCCCGGCTCAGAGGCGCTGGCCGAGCTCGAGTCACACGCCGACCCGGAGCTGTTCGGCGACGAGGCCACGCCGATCATCGTCCATCGCGCGCCCACCCCGGCCGAGCGGCCGGCCGGCCCGCGGCCGATCACGTCCTTGGCCTCACGATCAGGACCCGACGATGATGGCGGGCTCGATGGCGGGTCCGACTCCCCGGCCGCGCTCGGGGGGATGAGCGGGCCTGATTCTGCCCGGGGCGGCGGATCTGACCGCGCTGGCCGGCCCGGCGAGCCCGACGTCTCCGGCGGGCCCGGGGTCTCCGGCGGGCCGGGGGTCTCCGGCGGGCCGGGGGTCTCCGGCGGGCCCGAGCCCTTCGGCGGGCCCGACGTGTCCGGCGGGTTCGACGCGCCCGACGCGTTTGATGAGGCCTCCGAACCCGGCGAGCCCGGCGAGTCCGACGACGCGGAGCTGCCGCTCGGAACCCGCCGGGTCAGCCGCCTGCGCGCCGGCGAGGCGGCGCCCGCCCGCCCCACCCGACGGAGCCGGCCCGCCGGCGACCGAGCCGCTCGCCGGCCCGCGCGCCCGGCCGGACGCCAGGGCGGGCGCGACGCCGGTCGCCGCGGCCCGAACGCCGGTCCCGGCGGCTCTTGGCTCGGGCGGGTCGCGCTGCTGATCGCCGTCATCCTGGCCGGCGCGGCGATCTGGTTCCTCGTCTCTCTCTTTCAGCCCTTCGGAAGCTCCCCGCACGGCCGGGTGACGGTCGTCGTCGCGCCGCACGAGGGCACCCGGGAGATCGGCGATCTGCTGGCCCGCGAGGGCGTCGTCCCCTCCGGCTTCTTCTTCGAGCTGCGCGCGGAGCTCGACGGCGACCACGGCCGGCTGCGCGCCGGCACGTATCACCTTCAGCTCGGAATGAGCTACGCCGCGGTTCTCACCGCGCTCTCGCGGATCCCCCCGGCCGCCAAGACGACCGATCTGACGATCAGCGAGGGGCACACCCGGCAGTACGTCAGCGCGCTCCTGCACCGCCAGCGGATCGCCGGCAACTACCTCGCGGCGACCCGCTCCTCCAAGCTGCTTGACCCGCAGGCCTACGGCGCGCCACGTGACACCCCCTCGCTGGAGGGGTTCCTGTTCCCCGACACCTTCACCCTGCTCGATCCGGTCAAGGTCTCGGCGCTCGTCGCCGACCAGCTGACCGACTTCAAGCGCCGTTTTGCGACCGTCAACCTCGCCTACGCCCGCAGCCGGCATCAGACGCCGTACGACGTGCTGAAGATCGCCTCGCTGATCGAGGCCGAGGCGGCGAGCCCGAGCGCGCTGTCGCTCGTCTCCTCGGTGATCTACAACCGCCTATCCGACGGGATGATGCTCCAGCTCGATTCGACCGCCCGCTACGCCACCGGGAACTTCACCGGGCCGTTGACGGTGACGCAGCTGGCCTCGCGCTCGCCGTACAACACCCACACCCATTTCGGACTGCCGCCGACGCCGATCGACAGCCCGGGCCTGGCGGCGATCGAGGCGGCCGCCCATCCGGCTCGCAGCCACTATCTGTACTTCTTCTCCAAGCCGTGCAGCAACGCCTCGGTGTTCGCCACCTCCTACGCGCAGTTCCTGCATCTGCTGGCGGTCGACCGGCGCAATCACTGCCCGGGATGACCCGCCCGGATCCGGTCGTCACGGTGCTCATCCCGTGACGCACGCCCGCGTCACCCGCCTCGGCGTCCTCGGCTGGCCGGTCGCCCACAGCCGCTCCCCGGCGATGCAGAACGCCGCCCTTGCCGCCGCGGGCCTCCACGACTGGCGCTATCAGCTCCTGCCCGTGCCGCCGGACCTGTTGCGCGAGGTGGTCCTCGCCCTGCCCGCCGCCGGGTTCCGCGGCGCCAACGTGACGATCCCTCACAAGCAGGCGGCGCTCGCGCTCGCCACCGCCCCGACGGCGAGCGCCGCAGCCATCGGGGCCGCCAACACGCTCGTCTTCGAGCCCGGCGGCGAGATCACGGCCGACAACACCGACGCGCCGGCGATCGTCGCCGCGCTGCCCTTCCCGGCCGCCGGCGCCACAGCGCTCGTGCTCGGGGCGGGAGGCAGCGCCCGGGCGGCGGTCTGGGCGTTGCTCGACGCCGGCGCCGCGCGCGTCTCGGTCTGGAATCGCACCCCGGAGCGGGCCCGCGAGCTCGCTGCTGAGCTCGGCGCCGACGCGGTGACCGGCGCGCGTCCCGCCGACATGCTCGTTCACTGCACGTCGGTCGGGCTGGACGGGTCCTCGCCGTTTGATCGGCTGCCGATCGGCGCCGACGATCTCGGCGGCTATCGGTGCGTCGTCGACCTCGTCTACGCGGCGGGCGGTACCGAGCTCGTCGCGCAGGCGCGGGCGCGGGGAGTCGTGGCCGTCGACGGCCTGGAGCTGCTCGTCCTCCAGGGAGCGCTCAGCTTCCAGCGCTTCACGGGCGTGGCGCCCTCGCTGGAGGCGATGCGCGCCGCGGTGGGAGCGGGGGCCGACAGCTATCGTCCGTCGTCGTGATCCTGACCGAAGCCGTCAACGACTACCTGGACCAGCAGCGCCACCGGCCTGACCGCGTCCTGGCCGAGATGGAGGCGCACGCCGCGCGGGAGGGAATCCCGAGCGTCGTGCCGGCCACCGGACGGATGCTCGAGGTGCTCGTCCGCGCCCGGGGCTCGCGCCGCGCGCTCGAGGTCGGCACGGCGATCGGCGTCTCGACGCTGTACATCGCCCGCGGCCTCGCCGACGACGGTCAGGTCGTGTCCTTCGAGATCGATCGCGGTCGCCATGAGGCCGCGCGGGACTATCTGGAGCGCGCCGGGGCCGCCGACCGGGTCGACCTGCGTCTCCAGGACGCCCGGGCCGGTCTGGTCGAGCTGGAGGGGAAGTTCGACTTCGTCTTCGTCGACGGCGTCAAGGCGCAGTACGCCGACTACTTCGACGCGCTCCTGCCGCTGCTCGACGACCGCGCCGTGCTCGCCGTCGACAACGTCCTGATGTCCGGGGCGGTCGCCGATCCCGGCCGGCGGTCGGAGTCGCTGTCGATGGCCCGCGCCTTCAACGAGCGATTGCTCACCCATCCCGAGCTCGTCTCGACGCTGACGCCGATCGGCGACGGCGTCCTGATCGCCGTCAAGCAATGATCAGCAAGCGCGAGTGGGGTGGACGATGGTGAACGACGCACGGACATCGACCGGCGACGAGGATTCGGACGGCGGCGCCGAGCCGGTCCCCGCGGCGACCGGCGACGACACCTGCCTGGCCTGCCGGGGAACCGGCCGGGTCATCTCCGGGCTCGGAGGCGAGCCGCACGAGGTCGTGTGCCCGTGGTGCCGGGGCACCGGGCACCGCATCCCCGGCATCGACGCGCAGGAGCATCCCTCCGAGCGCCCGGCCGACGCGCCGGAGACCACGGACACCTGACGGCGATGGCGTTGGAGCTGATCACCGCCGGAGAGTCCCACGGCCCCGGGCTGACCTGCATCGTCGAGGGCTTCCCCGCGGGGCTCGAGCTGCACCGCGAGGTCCTGGATCGGGATCTCGCCCGGCGCCAGCTCGGCCATGGGCGCGGCGGGCGGATGAAGATCGAGCACGACCGGGTCGACGTCACGGCCGGAGTGCGCCACGGGCGTACGCTCGGCGGGCCGATCGCGCTCCAGATCGCCAACCGTGACTACGCCAACTGGGAGGAGCGGATGAACCCGTGGCCGGTGCAGGCGGCGACCGCCGAGGTCCATCTGCCGCGGCCCGGCCACGCCGACCTGGTCGGCACCCAGAAGTACGGCCTGACCGACGTCCGGGACATCCTCGAGCGGGCGAGCGCGCGCGAGACGGCGGCGCGGGTCGCCGGCGGCGCGGTCGCAAAGGCGTTCCTGGCGGCGGTCGGCGTCCAGGTCGTCTCCCACGTCATCCAGATCTGTGGCGTCGCCGCCCCCCGGCGTGACGACCTGACAGCGGCCGATTTCGCGGAGGTCGACGCGTCGCCGGTGCGGTGCCTGGACGCCGAGGCCGGCCGCGCGATGGTGGAGGAGATCAACCGTCTGCGCAAGGCCAACGAATCGCTCGGCGGGGTCTTCGAGGTCCGGGCGTTCGGGCTCGTGCCCGGACTCGGATCCCACGTCTCGTGGCGCGAGCGGCTCGACGGGGTGGTCGGCCAGGCGATCCTCTCGATCCAGGCGGTCAAGGCGGTGGCGATCGGCGACGGGCTCGAGGTCGCGGGACTGCCCGGCTCCCTGGCCCATGACGAGATCTTCCACGACGACGAGCGCGGATTCCACCGTCAGACCAACCGCGCCGGCGGTCTGGAGGGCGGGATGACGACCGGCGACCCGCTCGTCGTGCGCGGCTCGATGAAACCGTTGCCGACGCTCACCAAGCCGCTGCGCTCGGTCGACATCGCCACCCACGAGCCGGCCCAGGCCCTGCGCGAGCGGACCGACTCGTGCACGGTCCCGGCGGCCGGCGTGGTCGGCGAGGCGATGCTGGCCTTCGTGCTCGCCGATGCCTATCGGCGCAAGTTCGGCGGCGATCACATCGACGACGTGCGCGCGGCGCTGAGCGCCTATCGCGAGCGCATCGGACGGTCGCCGCGGTGAGCCTGGCGCCGGCGCCGGACGGGGATCGCCGGGCGATGGTGATGATCGGGTTCATGGGGGCGGGGAAGTCGACGGCCGCCCGCTCCGCCGCCCGCGCGCTGGGCACCGTCGCCGTCGACGTCGATCACGTCGTCGAGCAGCGGCTCGGCCGGCCGATCGAGCAGATCTTCGCCGAGGACGGCGAGGCCGCCTTCCGCGCCGCCGAGGAGCGCACGACGCTCGAGCTGCTCGCCGGTGGGGGGGCCGAGGTGCTGGCGCTCGGCGGTGGGACGCTCGGCTCGGCGGCGGTCCGTGACGCGCTGCGCGACCATCTCGTCGTCTGGATCGACATCGACGCCGGCACCGCCTGGTCACGCTGTCAGGGCAGCGGTCGGCCGCTCGCCGCCGACCGCGCGCGCTTCGAGGCCCTGCACGCCGAGCGCGAGCCGGTCTACGCCGCCGCCGCCGACGTCATCGTCGGCACCGAGCGCTCGCATCGGATGGCCCCCGTCGTCGCCGCGCTGGAGGGGGTCGCCGGGCGCGTGGCGCCGGCCAAGCTCCTGTGGGCGTCGAGCACGGGAGGGGACTATCCCGCCTACATCGGCGCCGGGTTGCTCGCCGAGCCCCCGTTCTGGCCGGCGACCGTGGCGGGGCGGCGCTTCCTCGTCACCGACGGCCACGCTGGCCGGCTGTACGCCGACTGTCTGCCGGCGCTCGACGGGCGGGTGGTGATCATGCCCGGCGAGCAGTCCAAGACGATCGCCCACGCCGAGATCGTCTGGTCAGAGCTGGCCCGCGCCGGCCTGACCCGCTCCGACGTCGTCGTCGCGCTCGGCGGCGGGGTGGTCGGCGACCTCGCCGGCTTCTGCGCGGCGACCTATCAGCGCGGCGTCCGCTATGTCCAGGTCCCAACGACGCTCGTCGCCCAGGTCGACTCGTCCTACGGCGGCAAGACCGGAGTCGACCTGTCGGAGGCGAAGAACTACGTCGGTGCCTTTCATCAGCCCCGGGCGGTGATCGCCGACACCGACACGCTCTCCTCGCTGCCGCCCGAGGAGGTCGCGGCGGGCTATGCCGAGGTCGTCAAGACCGCGCTGATCGCCGGTGGCGCGTTGTGGGAGCTCGTCCGCGCCGGCGCCGCGCCCACCGAGCCCGCGGTCGTCACCGCGTGCGCCCATACGAAGCTGCGGATCGTCGCGCGCGACGAGCGCGACGACGGCGTCCGCCAGACGCTCAATCTCGGCCACACCGTCGGGCACGCCATCGAGACCGCGACGGGCTACGCCGTCTATCGCCACGGCGAGGCGGTGGGGCTCGGGCTCCTGGCGGCCCTGCGCCTCTCCGGTCAGGACGACCTGCGCGGCGAGGTCGCCGACCTCCTCGCCGCCCAGGGCCTGCCGACGACGCTCGTCGACGTCGACCCCGACGCGGTGGTGATGGCTACCGCGCGAGACAAGAAGCGCACCGGCGAAGGACCGACGCCGTTCGTCCTGCTGCACGCGCCCGGCGACGCCCGGCCGGGCCTGCCGGTGGCGCCGCGCGAGCTGATCGCCGCCGTAAGAGAACTGGCAGAGTAGGCCGATGGATGTCCGCAACCGCGTCGAGATCATGCACGGGGTCAACCTCGACCAGCTCGGCCGGCGTGACCCCGAGCACTACGGCCGGCTCGGCTTCACCGAGCTCGAGCAGTCGATCTCGGCGTTCGGCGGAGAGCTCGGGCTCGTCACCCGCTTCTTTCAAACCAACCACGAGGGCGACTTCGTTACCCATCTGCATGAGCTGGAGGGGCTCGTCGACGGGATCCTGCTCAACCCGGGCGCGTGGACGCACTATTCCTACGCTATCCGGGACGCGCTGGAGCTGACCGGGCTGCCCGCTGTCGAGGTTCATCTCTCCGATGTCGAGAACCGCGAGCCGTTCCGCCGCGTGTCGGTCATCCGGGATCTCTGCATCGGTACGGTGTCGGGACGGGGCTCCGACGGCTACCGTGAGGCCTTGATGCTCCTTCGCGACAGATTCCAGACGCTCGGCGAAAGCACCGGATCCCCGGCCGGGGAGAGCCGCGCATGAGCGACCGCGCCGCCCGCCTCGCCGCCGTGCTGACCGAGCTGCCGGCCGATCTGATGCTCGTCACCTCGCTCGTCAACGTGCGCTATCTGACCGGCTACACCGGCAGCAACGGTCTCGCCATCGTCGGCCCGCAGACGCGCCTGTTCGTCACCGACTTCCGCTACGTGGAGCAGTCCAAGGCCGAGGTCGACGCGAGCTTTGACCGTGACATCGCCACCGTCGACCTGCTCGACGCGGTCGCCGATCTGCTCCCGTCCGGCGCGGTCCGGCTCGCCTTCGAGGACGCTCACATGACCGTTCGCGCGCGGGCCCGCCTCGCCGAGCGCCTCGGCGACCGCGTGGAGCTCGTCGCCGCCGGCGACCCGGTCGAGAGGCTGCGCGTCGTCAAGGAGCCCGAGGAGATCGCCCGGATCCGCGCCGCGGCGCAGGTGGCGCAGGCCGGCCTGCTCCAGGTCATGGAGGAGGGACTGGTCGGCCGCACCGAGCGGGAGGTGGCCGAGTCGCTGGAGCGCGCGATGCGTGCCGGAGGCGCCAGCGGGCCGTCGTTTGAGTCGATCGTCGCCGCCGGCCCTCACGGCGCCCTGCCCCATGCTCAACCCCGCGACGTAGAGATCGTCCCCGGTCAGCTCGTCGTCATCGACTGGGGCGCGATCCTCGACGGCTACTGCTCGGATTGCACCCGCACGCTCGCCACCGGCGAGATCGACGCCGACTCCCACGCCGCGTATGACCTCGTGCTCGAGGCCCAGCTCGCCGGCCTGGCCGCGGTCAAGCCCGGCGTCGGCGGCCGAGAGGCGGACGCGGCGGCCCGGGCGGTCATCGACGCCGCCGGCCAGGGCGAGCACTTCGGCCACGGACTCGGCCACGGCGTCGGGCTGGAGATCCACGAGGCGCCGCGCCTGTCGCAGCGCTCTGACGACATGCTGTCCGCCGGGAACATCGTCACCGTGGAGCCGGGGGTGTATCTCCCCGGCCGCTTCGGGATCCGGATCGAGGACCTGGTCGTCGTCTCCGAGACGGGGGGCGAGATCCTCACCCCGATGTCCAAGGAACTCGTCACCGTCGGCTGAGCGGGGGGGCTGGTGCGCAGAACCGAGCAGCGCCGTGCGGCGGTCTGGGCGCTCTATCAGAGCGATCTGCTCGCGCGGCCCCTCGGGCAGACACTGCCACGGGACGTTCACATCTTCACGCTCGCGCTCGCCGAGCAGGTGCTCGAGCATCAGGAGGAGCTGGATGCGGTCATCCGACGCGTCTCAACCGGTTGGACGCTGGAGCGAATCGCGCCGCTGGAACGCTCGATCATCCGCGTCGGGCTGCTGGAGCTGCTGTATCCCGAGGTCCTTCCCGGCGATGACGTCATCCCGCCGGAGGCGGCGATCAACGAGGCGGTCGAGACCGCCAAGCGCTTCTGCGGGGCCAACGCGCCGTCGTTCATCAACGGGATCCTCGGGGCAGTCCTGCGAGAGCGGATAAGCGAAACGTAGGAAGACGCCCCATTCGCCGCCCGTGCGGGGACAATGCCCGTCATGAGACTGCTCGTCGTCGATGATGACCGCGGCCTGCGCGACGTCCTGCGCCGCGCCCTCACCCTGTCAGGCTACGAGGTCAAGCTGGCCGAGAGCGGCTCCGACGCCCTGGCGCAGATCGCGGCCACGCTCCCCGATGCGGTCGTGCTCGACGTCGGCCTGCCGGACCTCGACGGGCTCGAGGTGTGCCGCCTGCTGCGGCGGGAGGGCAATCGCGTACCGGTGCTGATGTTGACCGCGCGGGACACGGTGTCAGACCGGATCGACGGTCTCGACGCCGGCGCCGACGACTATCTCGTCAAGCCGTTCGACATCGACGAGCTGCGCGCCCGGCTGCGGGCGCTGCTGCGGCGCTCGGGCGGGCCCGGCGGCGTCGACGGCGGGCTGTCGTTCGCCGAGCTGGAGCTTGACCCCGGCCGCCACGGGGTGGTCGTCTCCGGCACGTTCGTCGAGCTGACGCGGACCGAGTATCAGCTCCTGGAGCTGCTGATGCTCAATCCACGGCGCGTGCTGCCCCACAGCCTCATCTACGACCGCGTCTGGGGCTATGACTTCGGGCCGACCTCCAACGCTCTGCGGGTCTACGTCGGCTATCTGCGCCGCAAGCTCGAGGACGCCGGCGCCCGACCGCTCATCCACACCGTACGGGGGGTCGGTTACGCGCTGCGAGACCCGTCGGAATGAGCCTGCGGGCGCGCATGGGCGTGGCCGCCGGCGTCGCGGTGGCGGTGGCGGTGCTCGCGGTCACGGTCACGGTCTATGCCGGTACGCGTGGCGAGCTGCTGGGGCAGACTGACGGCTCGCTGAACCAGCTCATCCAGCCGATCCTCATCCGCGCCGGGGTGATGAAGGCTCCACCCGGTGGCGGCGGGTCCGGCAGCGGCGGGGTCGGCGGCGGTGGCGGCGCCCCCGTCGGTCAGAGCCCGACCGGCGCCGCCGGGGGCTCCGGCGCGCCCGGCGTCGGCTCTGGAGTGACCGGTGGCGGCTCTGGAGCGGCCGGTGGCGGCGCCGGCGCCGGCGGCGTCGGCTTCGGCGCATCGGGGGGCGGGACCACGAGCAACGACTGCGACGAGGGCCTCGGCCTCGATTACACCCGCGGTGGCGGGCTGGGCGGCCCGCAGGGCTATGTCCAGCTCGTCAAGCCCACCGGCTCGGTATGCCTGGCCATCGGCGAGACGACGAAGCTCCCGGTCAGCGCCGCGGCGCTCTCGCTCGCCCGGGGCGGCAAGGGCCACTTCACCACCGACGCGGCGATCGGCTCGACCGCGCTGCGCGTGCTCGTCTACGGCGTCGGCTCGCGGGGTGCGGTCGAGGTGGCGCTGCCGCTGACCCAGGTCGACGACGCCCTGTCGCGTGAGCTGCTGCTGCTCGGCATCGTCGCCGCCGCCGGGATCGCGCTCGCCGCGCTGCTCGGCATCCTCGTGGCGCGCACCGCGCTGGCGCCGATCGCTCGCTTCACCCGCCAGACCGAGGTGATCGCCGCCAATCCGGAGCGGCTCGGCGATGAGCGGCTGGAGGTGCGGGGCGCCGACGAGCTGGCCCGCCTGGCGCAGACGTTCAATCGCACGCTCGACAGCCTCGAGCGGTCGGTCGAGGCGCAGCGCAACCTCGTCGCCGACGCCTCGCATGAGCTGCGCACGCCGATCGCGACGATCCGCGCCAATCTCCAGCTGATGCGCGACGAGGCGATGCTGACCCCCGAGGACCGGGACGCGCTGCGCGCCGACGTCATCGAGGAGCTCGACGAGCTGACCGCGCTCGTCGGCGATGTCGTCGAGCTCGCGCGCGGCACGAAGATGGGCGCCGATCCCGGAGACGTGCGGCTGGACTCGATCGTCGAGGCGGCGATCGAGCGCGCCCGCCGGCGCGCGCCGTCGATGACCGTCACGCCGCAGATCCAGCCGACGCTCGTATACGGGGAGGGTGACCGGATCGCCCGCGCCGTCAACAACCTGTTCGACAACGCGATCAAGTACGGCGAGCGCGGCGGGCTAATCGAGGTCGAGCTCCGTGACGGCGTGCTGACCGTCCGCGACCACGGTCCCGGCTTCCATGCCGAGGATCTGCCGTTCGTCTTCGACCGCTTCCACCGCGCCCGGGACGCGCGCTCCAAGCCCGGTTCGGGGCTCGGTCTGGCGATCGTCCGCCAGGCCGCGGAGGCCCACGGCGGCACGGTGCGGGCGGCGAACGCGTCCGGGGGCGGCGCGGTGATGACGGTCAGCTTCGGCCCCGCCCAGCATCTGGAGTCCGCCGAGCCGTCCGAGACCGGCGACCGGGTCGCCTGAGCGGTCGGTCCGGATCGGCGGATCGCGTCGACGGGGCGGTCGGTCCAGAGCGGCGGATCGGGTCGCCGGGGCGGTCGGTCCGGAGCGGCGGATCGCGTCGCCGGGGCGGGTCTGGGCATCAAACGCGCGTATACGGGTGGTTAGATGCCCAGGTCCGGCTGACGGACGTGTGTCCCTTCGTCCGGAGCGGCGGATCGCGTCGACGGGCGGGTCTGGGCATCAAACGCGCGTATACGGATGGTTAGATGCCCAGGTCCGGCTGACGGACGTGTGTCCCCCCGGCCCGGCCCCCGCCGCGGCTTCCCGGCCCCAACCCGGCCCCCGCCGCGGCTTCCCGGCCCCAACCCGGCCGCAACCCGGCCCGTCGTTCAGCTCGACGTGGCGATCGCCGAGCCGCTGGCGACCGCGATCACCCGGCCGTCGGCGTCGACCACCCGCGCCGACGCCACGCCGACCCGGCGCCCGGGATGGATGACGCTGCCGCTCCCACGGGCGAGGCGGCCGTCGGTGATCAGCGAGCGCAGGAAGTTGAGCTTGAGCTCGACCGGCGTGAACTCCCGCCCGGCGGCGGCGTCCCGGTGGATGAGATCACCGATCACGGCATCGGCGAGCACGGCGACGGCGCCGCCCTGCGCGCGCCCGGGCGGCGGGGCGCACAGCCAGCGGGTGGCGGGCAGCGTGAAGACCGTTCCGCGGTCTCCGTCGTCGTCGTCCGGGGCGGGGCGGGCCAGCCCCATGAGCTCATGGAGCCCGGCGGCGGGTCCCGCGTCACGCTGCCACGGATCCGGGGGCGCATCGGCTACGCCGCCTGGGCTCGACTCGGGCCCGTGCTCGGCATCGAACGGCGCGGCCGGCGTGGCCGGGGTGGCCGGCGCGACCGGCGCGTGCGGCGTGGCCGGGATCGGCCGCGTGGGCGGCTCGGCCGGGGCGGGCGGCGTGGCCGGGGTGGGCGGCGTGGCCGGGGTGGGCGGCGTGGCCGGCGCCGCCGTCGCCACGAACAGGGAGCCGGCGCGGGCGATCAGCCGCCCGTCGCCTCCGGTGATCTCGGCCTCGGCGAGCACCGCCGGCGGGCCGAGGTCAAGGACCGTCGCGCGGGCCGTCACCGTCTCGCCGATCGCCACCGGCCGCACCTGGCGGATCGCCAGCTCGGTGGTGACGATCGGCGTCCCGGCGGGCATCCGGCTGATGATCGCGCACGCCATCGCGGCGTCGGCGGGGATCGTCAACGGGCCGATCGAGACCGCGCCGCGCGGGCCGCGCAGCCAGCCGGTGATCGGCAGGACGAACGTCGCCGTCCCGGAATCGATGGCGGTCAGCCGCAGGCCGGTCAGATGTGAGAGTGGCGGCTGCGGGGCGCCGGTCAGCAGCGCCAGCAGCTCCTCACGACCGTCGGGACCGCTCCCGCCCATCCGGGGATGGCCGCCGCGCACCGGCTCGCGCCACGGCGGAAGGCGGGCGTGGGATGCTGCGACGGCGGGCTCCACACCGGGCAAGCTACCGATCCGTCGCGTCCTCGATGCGTTTCGCTGCAGCCTGCCTCGCACAAACGTCGAGTTTTCGCCCCGGGTCTCGAGGCGCTCGGCGGCCCGTCGATAACGAGGTATCTCCTCCCTCCCCGGGCGTGGATGGCACGATGCCACCCGCGCTCGGACCCTCCCCGGGCGCGGACGGCTTATGCCGTTCGCGCCCGAAATCGTTAAGGGGTCTGACCCCTCGCGCCGCCGCCGAGCAGGACCATCAGCCACGGCTCGATCGCCGCCCGGACGGCGTCGAGGTCGCTCTTGAGGCCGTGGTCGCCACGGACCGCGACAACGGTGCGGCTCGGGCCCGCGGGCGGCATGCCGAAGCGATCGTTCGTGCCCTGGACGACGAGCACGGGCACGGCGACGGACTCCAGTTCCCCCAGCCGGCTGGCCGCCGGGGCTCCGGCGCCCGATCGCGCCGGCGCCGCCGGGGCTCCGGCGCCCGATCGCGCCGGCGCGGCCGGGGCTCCGGCGCCCGATCGCGCCGGCGCGGCCGGGCCCCCCGCGCCCGATCGCGCCGGCGCGGCCCGGGCCCCCGCGCCCGTCCGCACCGGCGGCACGAGCGGAAAGGCCAGGCACAGAACCCCGACCGCGCCGGTGGCGGCCGCGGTGCGGCAGGCGACGCGGGCGCCGGAGGAGCGGCCACCGGTGACGATCGGCGCATCGCGCAGCTCACCCGCGCGCAGAGCGTCGATCACCGACGTCCAGGCGACATCGAGCTGGCGCGCCGGCGCCGGGGACCGGCGGCCCGCGACTCGATACGGCTGCTCGACGAGCGCCACCGCCAGGTGCAGCGACAGCGCCACCTCCCGCGCCGCCACGAGATCCGGGGCGGACACGCCGCCCCCCGCGCCGTGCCCGAGCACGACCGCGGCCCGCGGTTCACCGCCGCCGGCGGGATCCGTGACCTGGACTCGGGCCGGCCCGCGCGGCGTATCGATCGTCAGCGTCGCCATCGCCATCGCCATCGCCATCGCCATCGCCATCGCCGCAGGCTCGCACACCCGGTCGGCGACCCGCGCCCCGGCGGCCCCCCGGCTACGGCAGCGCGTCGAGGATGTCGGCGAGCGGCTTGCGCAGTCCGGTCACGAACGGCAGCTCGTTCTTCGTGTACAGCCGGGCCGCGGAGCCGCGCAGATGCCGGATGAGATCGACGATCCGGCCGACGTCGTCGGCCTCGAAGGCCAGCAGCCACTCGTAATCCCCGAGTCCGAAGGCCGAGACGGTGTTCGCCCGCACGTCGGGATAGTCGCGGCCCATCTGCCCGTGCTCGGCGAGCAGCGTCCGGCGCTGGGTCGGCGCCAGCAGATACCACTCGGGGGTTCGCACGAACGGATAGACGCACAGATAGCGCCGCGCCGGCTCGCCGGCGAAGAACGCGGGGACGTGGGACTTGGTGAACTCGGCCTCGCGGTGGACGCCGATCGCGCTCCAGAACGGCGCCAGGGCCAGCCCGAGCGTCGTCCGCCGTAGCGCGCCGAGCGCCTCCTGGATGGCGTCGGCCGACGGTCCGGCCAGCCACACCATCAGGTCGGTGTCGGCGCGGTACCCCGAGGCGTCGTACCAACCCCGGACCGCCACTCCGTCGACCGAGGTCAGCGCGGCGAGCGCCTCCTCGGCGATCCGGGGCCGCTCGGGGCGGACATGGAGGTCGGCTCCCTGATGGCGGCGCCCGCGGTCGCTGTCAAGGTGGATCGTGCGGAAGACCGCGTAGCCGGTGTAGTGCAGCCCGGCCGGGAACGCCCCGCCGGTGTCGAGGTCCTCGCGGGGAGCGATGGTCGCCATCGGCCTCAGGCGCTCTCGACGACCTGGACGCCGCGCCAGAACGCGACGTGGTCCTTGATCTCGGCGGCGGCCGGCTTGGGGTCCGGGTAGTACCAGGCGGCGTCGGGGTTCGTCTCGCCGGCGGCGGCGAGCGAGTAGTAGCTCGCCTTGCCCTTCCACGGGCAGTTCGACGTCAGGGCGCTCGGCTCCAGGCAGTCCGAGCGGACGCTCTCGATCGGGAAATAGTGGTTGCCCTCGACGACGACGGTGTCGTCGCTCTCGGCGATCGTCACGCCGTTCCACATTGCCTTCATTGATCCACCTCGCTGGCCGGGACACGCGTGTCCGCTGACGTTCGGCACCTGCGCCTTCGAGGATACAAGCGGACCGCCCGTGGCCTCGCAGGTCGCCTCGCGTGTCCGTTCACATCTCGTTCACATATCATTCACATCCGTGGGGCGCGATACACCGGGACCACGGCCGCCGCGGCGATGAGCGGCGACATCATCCTGGTGATCGTGATCGCCACCGCGCTGGCGTTCGATTTCACCAACGGCTTTCACGACACCGCGAACGTCGTCGCGACGGCCATCTCGACGCGGGCGCTTGCCCCGAGGCCGGCGATCGCGGCCGCCTCGCTGCTGAACTTCGTCGGCGCGTTCATCTCGTTGAAGGTGGCGGCGACGGTCGGCCAGGGGTTCGTCGACACGCACGCCGTCACCACCACCGTCGTCTTCGCCGGCCTCGTCGGCGCCATCGCCTGGAACATCATCACCTGGTACTACGGGCTGCCCTCCAGTTCCTCGCATGCTCTGATCGGCGGGCTGGTCGGCTCGGTGATCGCCTCCAGCGGATCCGGTGCGGTCATCGGCGATGGCCTGGTGGGCAAGCTGATCGTGCCGGCGATCGCCGCGCCGCTGATCGCCTTCGCGGTCGCCGGCATGGCGATCCTGTTCGCCTACCGGATCGTCGGCCGTCTCCGTCCCGGCGCGGTCAGCCGCGGTTTCCGGGCCGGCCAGCTCGCCTCCAGCGGCATGCTCGCGCTCTCCCACGGCACGAACGACGCGCAGAAGACGATGGGCGTGATCACGCTCGCGCTCGTCGCGCACGGCGACATCTCCGCCAAGGCGTTCCACGTCCCGCTCTGGGTGGTGATCAGCGCGGCCAGCGCGATCTCGCTCGGAACCTTCAGCGGCGGCTGGCGGATCATTCGCACGATGGGCTCGCGGATGGTCAAGATGGACGCGGCGCAGGGCTTCGCCGCCCAGACCGCCGGCGCCGCGGTGATCCTCGCCGCCTCGAGCGTCGGCTACCCGCTCTCCACCACCCACGTCATCTCCGGCGGCATCATGGGTGCGGGCGCGGCCAAGCGGTTCTCCGCGGTGCGCTGGGGCGTCGCCGGCCACATCGTCGGTGGCTGGGTGCTCACCCTGCCCGCCGCCGCCGTGTTCGGCGGACTCGTCTACACCCTCTCGGGCCTGTTCGGCCATGGCGCCGCCGGTCCGCTGGTGATCACGATCGTGCTGCTGGCGGCGCTGGCCGGGGTGTTCGGCCGTCGGCTGCAGCAGACCGCTCCTGCCCCGGCGACGCCGTGAGCAGCGCCTCGATCGACCTGCCTCTGCTGCTCCGGGTGCTCTACACGTCGGTGGTCGCCGGGGTCGGCGTCAGCGTTGTCTTCTCGCTCACCGTGCTGGGCGTGATCCGCTCGGGTGAGATGCGCCGAGCGCGGCGCTCGGGCGCCGCCACCGGCTACGCGGTCCTCGCCGCCGTGGGCGCCACCCTCGCGATGGCGATCATCGTCTTCGGGCTCATCCTGCTCGCTCGCAAGAGCTGACGGGGCCGAGGGGCTATTCCGGCGGGCTATGCCGGGGTGCGCGGCGACGGCCGCGGAGCGTGGTCACGCCGGCGACGGCGCGGATACAGGTCGGCCAGCCTCTCGCCGAACCGCAGCCGACGCCGGGGGGGCGTCGCGCCGGGGAGCGGCAGTCGGGTCGTGGGCGGTCCGGGGCGCGGCCCCCGCGGCGGCGCCGCGTCGCCGCCATCCCAGCCCGGGCCGCTGGGGTCGTCGCCGACCGGGCTCGCCTGCGAGCGATACGCGTAGAGCGCGAGACCGCCCAGGGCGAGCGTGTGGGGGACTATGAGCAGGAGATAGAACATCGTCGGGCGCGCCTGTGTCGGCGCACCCTATACCACCGCGCAAGCCCTGACCACCGGCCGTGCCGGGCCTGGCGCACGTGCGGGCGATCGACAGCGTGTCCCCGTGGAGCAGGATCCCGCCGATCCGGCCGCCCCGGCGCCGCCCGCGATCGCCGCCGTCGCCGGACCGCCGACCGACGACGAGGAGATGCGCGGCGGCCTCGTGACGATCATCGAGGTCTTCGCGCCGGCTGCCGGCGGCGCTGACTAGGCCGCCGGCCGCGGCGCGGCGCGATCAGGAGGCCAGCGAGGCGTCGAGCGTGATCTCCGGCACTCCGGCCAGCGCCTTGCTGACCGGGCAGCCCTCCTTCGCGCCCTGAGCGGCGGCCTTGAACGTCGCCTCGTCGATGCCGGGCACCCGCCCGACGGTCGTCAGCGCGATCGCGGTGATCGTCGGGGCGCCATCGACGAAGCGCAGCGTGACCGCCGCGTCCGTCGAGACCGACTCGACCGGCGTGCCGGCGTCGGCCAGCCCCGCCGACAGCGCCATCGAGAAGCATGCGGCGTGCGCGGCGGCGATCAGCTGCTCGGGGTTGGCGCCCGGGCCGTCCTCGAAGCGTGACTTGAACGAATAGGCCCCGCTGATGCTGTCGCCGGCCGTGAACGTCCCGGTCCCGGACTTCAGTTCGCCCTTCCACTCCGCGCTGCCCTTGGCTGCCATCGTGCTCCTCGTGTTCGGCGTTGTCGGTGGCCGGGCATGGTCGACATCCCCGGCACCCATGGCGCGATCCTACCCCCGCGGCCCGGTCGGGCAATCACGCCGTCACCAGCCCGGCGGACGCCCCTGAGCCCTGCCGCCGAACCCCGGTGGGGCTCGCCGGCCCGGCCTCAGCACCCGGCGTCAGATCAGCGGGGTGATGTTCTCCTCGTACGGGATCCCGAGCAGCGCCTTGCCGTAGATCTCCTGATTGACGAGCGGATCGATCACGGCATGGCGCCCGGCGGTGTTGGAGTCACGCCAGATCCGCTGCAGCGGGCTGACGTCGGCGAACGCCGACGCGCCGTGGGCCGACATCAGCGCGTCGATCGCCTCGCGGACCTTGACGATCGCGTAGGCCGTATCGGCGCGGACCCGGGCCCGGGCGAGGTAGGGCAGCTTCTCGCCGGCCGCCGCCGCGGTGTCGATGTCGGCCGCGGCGCGCGCGGTATGCAGTTCGGCGGTGTCGATCAGCGTCGCCGCGTTGGCGATCTGCAGCTGGAATGCCGTCGAGTCGGTCTGGCGGGTGAACTTGGTGTAGGTGACCGCGCGCTTGGGCGCCTTCTCGATCACGTAGCGCAGCGCGGCCCGGGCCATGCCGAGCTGGGGCCCGACGAGGATGATCGTCAGCACCGGGATGAACGAGGAGCGGAACAGGACCTCGTCGGTGTGCTCGGTGCGGTACTCGTTGTCGATGGCCCTGGGCACCGAGTGGACGCGATGCTCGGGGACGAACACGTTCTCGGCGATGATCGTGTTGCTGCCGCTGCCCTTCATGCCGGCCACGAACCACGTGTCCTTGATCGAGAGATCGCCCATCGGGATGAAGGCCAGCGCCTGATCGACGATCTGGCCGCTCTCGTCGGGCACGAGGATGCCGACGAGCGCCCAGTCGGCGTGCAGGCTGCCCGAGGCCCACGGCCAGCTGCCGCTGACCTCATAGCCGCCATCGACCTTGCGCACGTCCTTGGACGGATTGAGCACGCCGGCGACCCGGGCGTCGGGATTGGCCCCGAAGATGTCGTCCTGGGCCTGGCCCGGCAGCGTGCCGGCCATCCAGTTGCAGACGTTGGTCAGCGCGACGACCCAGGCCGCCGAGCCGTTGGCCTCGCCGACGGCCGCCGAGACCGCGAGCTTGTCGGCGATCGACATCTCATAGCCGCCGTAGCGGCGCGCGACGGTGACCTTGAAGGCGCCGGCTTCGGCGAGCGCGTCGATGCTCGCCTGGGCGACGCGGCGTTCGGCGTCGGTCTCGACGGCGTGCTGCACCAGGATCGGCTTGATCTCCTCGATGCGCGTCAGCAGCTCGGCGAGCGACGGCACCTCCAGCGATGCCGGTGTTCCCACGGTGGTCATCGGGTTCTCCTCTCGTTCACGGTGGTGTCTCCCTCGTGATGCGGTGCCGGGGGCAGGATCAGCGTCAGCTTCCCGGCCACCTCGTCGTGATTGCGTCGCAGGTGATCGGTCATCGCGTCGCGCAGCCGCTGGCCGTCACGGGCCTGGGCGGCGGCGAGCAGCGGCGCATGGCGTTCACGCGGGCTGCGGGTGAACAGGGCGTCGGTCTCGATGTACACGATCCGGATGTAGCGCTCGGCGGCGTGCCACAGGTCGGTGACGAGGCGGATCAGCCGCGGGGTCAGAACGGGGGCCAGCAGGCTCATGTGAAACGCGCTGTGCGCGTCCCAGAAGCGGTCGGAATCGGTTGCCGTCGCCCCCGACAGCAGCGTGAACTGCCGCTCGGCGAGAGCGAGGTCGGCCTCGGTCAGCCCCGCCGCCGAGCGGCCGAGCGCGTCGACCTCGATCAGTTCTCGCAGTCGGTAGATCTCCTCCAGCTCGTCGAGGTCCAGCGGGGCGACGACGGCGGTCCGCGCCGGGCGCAACACGATCAGGCCCTGACCCGACAGTCGCTGGAGCGCCTCGCGGACGGGACTGTGGCTGACCCCGAGATCGGTCGCGAGGTCGCTGATCGAGAGCGCCTCGCCCGGCCGCAACTGGCCCTCCAGGATCGCCCGGCGCACCGCGTGACCGACGCGATCGACGAGCGATTGCGTCTCGAGCCTGCGCGGCGTGAGGCCGGTTCGCGTCCGCAGCTCGTCCATGACGTCAGGCGTCACCCCGCGGGCAGAGGCTCGGGGGCCGGCGGGAGCCGGAGGTCAAGCGGGGTGCCGGGATCGAGCTCGCCGGAGAAGCTGCGCCGGTGGAGCTCCGCGGCGCCGGCTCCGTCACGCCAGCCGGCGAGCAGCCGCTCGGGATCGAAGCTGACGCCGATCGGGTTGAGATCGAACTCGGGCGCCGTTCGCATCCACTCGCTCGACTGCGCCCAATCGCCGAAGTTGTCGGCCTGCAGCTCGACGCTGTTGCCATCCGGATCCACGTAGTACAGCGACGTCGTCAGGCCGTGATCGAGACAGGCGTGGGGGAGGATGCCATGACCTTTGAGGCGGTCATAGGTCTCCAGCAGCTCGCCGATGCCGGGGTATTCGAACGCCATGTGATGCATCCCGGTGTGCGGGATCTTGTCCGGATCGTCGCTGAGCGCCGGATGCGCGAGCAGCGCGACACGATGGTTCGCCGCGTCGTTCGTCATCCACGCCCCGAACTGGCTGTGATGATTCGGCGTCATGCCGACGACGAGTCCGTACCACGCGATCATCTCCTCCACACGGTTCGTCTTGAGCGTGACGTGGTGCAGCACCGGGTTCGGCGCCGTCTGCGTGCTCATTGTCCTGCTCCCCTCTCTCTTGTGCCGCGGTGCCGCGCGGACATTATCTGATCGATCCTCAGATGATCGATAATCTTTTCAGGCCGGGCGAGAGGAGGGGAGATGAGCGACGTCACCATTCCCGGTGACACCGAGGTGGTGATCGCCGGGGGCGGGCCGGTCGGTCTGGCGACGGCGATCGAGCTGGGGCGCCGTGGAATCGCCTGCCTCGTCGTCGAGCCGCGGGTGCAGGTCTCGCACGCCCGGCCGCGCTGCAAGACCGTCAACGTCCGCACGATGGAGCACCTGCGCCGCTGGGGCGTCGCCGAGCAGTTGCGCGAGCGCGCGCCGCTGCCCGTCGCCTGGTCGCAGGACATCGTCTTCTGCACGTCGCTGACCGGGTTCGAGCTGTCGCGCTTCACCGGCGTGCTCGGGCTCTCCCCGGATGGCGACCGCGTCGCCGAGCCCGGCCAGCAGGCACCGCAGTACGTGCTCGAGGAGCTCCTGCGCGAGCTGGCGGCCGAGCTGGAGCCGGTGACGCTGGCCACCGGCTGGCGCGTCGCCGGCCTGCGGCAGGACGCCGGCGCCGTCCGGGTCACCGTGCAGGGGCCCGACGGCGGGCGCTCGCTCGTGACCGCCGACTATGCGGTGGGCTGCGACGGCGCCCGCAGCGTCGTCCGCGAGGCGATCGGGGCGCGCTACACCGGCGAGCTGGCGCTGCGGCCCAACCTCGGCATGGTCTTCCGCGCGCCCGGGTTGCTGGCCCGCACCGTCCACGGTCCCGCCGTTCAGTACTGGACGCTCAATCGCGCCGCCCCGGCGCTGATGGGCCCGATCGATCGTGACGGCACGTGGTGGATCATCGCCCTCGGGGTGGAGCGCGAGCGCGGCGAACGCCAGGGGCGCGAGATCATCGACGCGGCGGCCGGCGTCGCGGTCGACGCCGAGATCATCTCGCACGATCCGTGGACCGCGCGGATGCAGATCGTCGACCGCCTGCGGGTGGGGCGGGTGCTGCTCGCCGGCGACGCCGCCCACCTCAATCCACCGTTCGGCGGGCACGGGCTCAACACCGGGATCGGGGACGCCGTCGACCTCGGCTGGAAGCTCGCCGCCGTCCTGCGCGGATGGGGCGGTCCGCGCCTGCTGGACAGCTACGAGGCCGAACGCCGGCCGCTCCAGACCCGCGTCATCGCCGCGGCGGCGGCCAACAACCGTGTGCTCGCCCCCGATCTCATCGGCGATCACATCGATGCCCCCGGCGAGGCCGGTGCCCGCGCCCGGCGTGACGCCCACGCCCGGATCCAGGCGACGAAGCGCGCCGAGTTCCACGCCCTCAGCCTCGTGCTCGACCTGGCCTACGACGGATCGCCGGTGCTCGTCGCCGATGGCCCCACGCGGACCGTGGGCGATGACGACGACCCGGTCACCGAGGCGCGAGCCGGCGCCCGGCTGCCACATGCCTGGCTCGCTCCCCGCCGGTCGATCTACGACGAGCTCGGAGACGGCATGACATTGCTCGCCCTCACCGGCGGGCGCGAGGCCGACTGCGATGCGGTGCGCGCCGCGGCCGCCGGGCGCGGGGTGCCGCTGCACGTCCTCGCCCGCCCGGATCCCGACCTGCGTGATCGCTATCGCTGCGCTCTGCTGCTCGTCCGTCCCGATCAGCACGTCGCCTGGTGCGGCGACCGCCTGCCGTCTGACCCCGGCGCCCTGCTCGACGTCGTGCGCGGGACCTGACGCCGGCGCGGCGCCTCGTCCCTCAGGCCGTGGAGCTCGCCCGGGCGGCGCCGGCGAGCAGCGCGATCCCACGGGTGATGGCGGCCTCCGCCAGGTGGGCATGCCCGAGCACGAGCCCGGGAGGGCCGTCACCGAGATAGCGGTGCAGCGACAGGCCCTCCACTCCGACCCCGCGCCGGGCGGCGGCCGCCAGCAGCGCCGCCTCGTCGGCGCCCGGCGGCAGCTCGACGAGCACGTGCAGACCTCCGGCGGCCGGTCGGGGGCGCCAGCCGGGCAGCGCGTCGCTCAGCTCGGCGACGAGCCGGTGGCGGCGCTGGGCATAGCGCAGCCGCATCCGGCGCAGATGGCGGTCGAGCTCGCCGCGGGCGATGAAGTCCGCGAGCGCGAACTGTCCCGAGGTCTCCGATCCGGCGTCCTCGATCGCCTTGGAGGTGATCAGCGCCCAGGACAGCCAGGACGGCGGGATCATCCAGCCCAGGCGCAGACCGGGGGCGAGCCGCTTGCTCGCCGAGCCGATGTAGAGCACGCGGTCGGGAGCGAGCCCCTGGAGCGCGCCGATGCGCTCGCCGCACAGCTCGGCGTCGTAGTCGTCCTCGACGATCAGGCGGTCGCCGAGCTCGGCCCACTCGATCAGGGCGGCGCGCCGCGCTGCGCTCAGCACGACGCCCGTCGGGAACTGATGGGCCGGGGTGAGGACGACGACGTCGACGTCGCTGCCGGCGAGCGCGGCCACGTCGATCCCCTCGGCGTCGACCGGGATCGGCGTGACCCGCAATCCGGCCTCCTCGACGATCAGCCGCCCGGGATGCCAGCCCGGCTCTTCGAGCGCGACCCGCGTGATGCCCTGTCCGCGCAGCCAGCGGCAGGTCAGCGACAGGCCCTGGCGAAAGCCCGTGCAGATGAGCAGGTGCTCGGCCTCGGCCACGACGCCGCGCGCCCGGCCGAGATGGTCGGCGAGCGCCTCACGGAGCTCGGGAACGCCGCGGGGATCGCCGTAGCCGACGGCGTCGAGCGGCGCCTCCCGCCATCCGGTGCGCACGCTGCGCAGCCACCGGTCACGCGGGAAGCCGGCCAGGTCCGGCAATCCGGGGCTGAAGTCATACGCGTAGCTGGGCACGAGTGGCGGGGCCGGCGGCGGTGGAGGCTGGGCGCGCACGCCGCGGGCGACGCGCACCGGGGCGCCCTGACGCATGGCGAGATACCCCTCGGCGGCGAGCTGTGCGTAGGTCGATGTCACCACTCCGCGTGAGACCCCGAGCTCCGCGGCCAGGACGCGGCTGGAGGGCAGACGGCCCCCCGCCCGGACACGGCCGGCGCGGATCGCCTCCCGCAGCGCTCCCTCCAATTGCTCGTGCAGCGGCAGCTCACCGTCCCGGCGCAGGACGATGAGCAGGTCAACTGGCCCTGTTTTTTGCGCCACGACTGGCACTGTACGACAGACCAGTCGTTGTCTAGGGTGCCCCCATGATCACCATCACCATCGTCGGAGGCGGGGTCGCCGGCCTGACCGCCGCCATCACCTGTGCCGAGCGCGGAGCCGCCGTGCGGCTCCTGGAGGCCCACGACACGCTCGGCGGCCGGGCGCGCAGTACCGACGGGCCGTATACCGCGAATCTCGGCCCGCACGCCATCTACAAGGGTGGCGCCCTGTGGAGCTGGCTGACCGAGCGTGACCTGATGCCGCCGCTCGCCCGGCCGCAGCTGACCGGCTATCGCTTTCACTACGAGGGCGCCATCCACCGCACCCCGCCGGTCACCCTGATCCCGCCGGGCCTGCGCCTGCGTGGGCGGCAGGCGCCGGTCGACCAGGACTTCCGCTCGTGGGTCACCGATCACAGCGACCGCCGGACGGCCGACATGCTCGCCTCGGCGGCCGGGGTCTACACCTTCCACCACGATCCCGGCGAGCTGTCGGCGGCGTTCGTCTGGGAGCGCAGCCAGCGTCTGCTGCTGAGCGCCGCTCCACCGGCCCGGTTCGTGGTCGGCGGCTGGACGCGTCTCGTCGAGGCGCTCGAGCGCCGCGCGCGATCGCTTGGCGTGACGATCGTCACCGGCGAGCCGGTCGGCGTCCTGCCCGCCGCTCCGGTCATCGTCGCCCTTGAGCTGCGCGACGCGCGCCGGCTGCTCGCCGACGACGGTCTGGAGTGGCTGAGCGGTCGGACCGTGTGCCTGGACCTCGGGCTGCGGCGCCGCGGCGGCGATCCGTGGATCGTCTCCGATCTCGAGAGCTCGGGCTGGGTCGAGCGCTACAACGCCCAGGACGCGTCGCTGGCACCGCGGGACGAGTCACTCGTGCAGGCCCAGATGCCGATCCGGCCCGGCGAGACGGTCGACGCGGCGGCTCTGCGCCTGGAGCAGGTCCTGGACCGCGCGTTCGAGGACTGGCGCGGACGCGTCACCTGGCGCCGGCGCCAGGTCATGGATGGCCGCAGCGGCGCGCTGGACCTCCCCGGGACGACCTGGCGGGACCGGCCGGCGATCGATCGCGGGGAGGGCATCTTCCTGTGCGGCGATCAGGTGGCGGCGCCGGGGTGCCTGGCCGAGGTGTCCTTCGCCAGCGCGATCGAGGCCGGCCGGCTCGCTTCCGCGGATGCCCGGCGCCACGTCGCCGGCGTCGGCGCCGGGTCAGCGCCCGGTCCTCAGCCCTGAGGGACCTGGTCCTCAGCCCTGAGGGATGTTGACCAGCGCCTTCGCCTCGGCGGAAGCGGCGAGCGTGATGATCGTCTCGCTCGTCGACAGGAAGTGCTTGGTGAGGGTGACATCTCGGACCCAGACCGGCGCCTCCTTCGCGGTGACATAGCGCTCGAGGTCGGACAGCAGGCCGATCGTGCCGTCCTGTGACGGGACCAGGCGCTCCAGGGCGGCGACGGCGCTCAGGAACGCGGACGTGTCGGCCGGCTCGGTGGTCAGGCCGTCGGCGTTCGCGGTCAGAACGTCGGCGCAGAGCGCGGGCGGCGTCAGCGCCTCGTAGGCGCGCCGGTAGCGGGCCTCCTCGGCCATCAGACGGATGATCTTCTGATCGTGCCATCGCAACCCGGTGAAGCGAGCCGACCACCGGTCACCGACCGCGAGCGCCGGGACGGCCTCGGCGATGGCCAGCTCGGCGCCGGCCTCGGTGGTCAGTGCCGTATAGGTATGGGTCTGCGCCGCGCCGGCCGCCGCCGTCTGGGCCGACAGGGACTGAGGGCACCCGGAGCTGATCCCGGCGACGAAGGCATTGGCGGCGGCCTGCTCGGCGGGCTCGGTGGCGGCGAGCGCCTTGGCGTAGCCGCCCTCGAGCGCGAGATAGCGGTCGGTCGTGCGCTGGTTGAAGGTCGTCGCGACAGCCGCGGAGGCCGTCAGGAGGGACAGCGCGGTGGCCGTGAGAACGATCCGCATGAAGCGCCGGCTCATGCCGTCAGCCTAGCGTCGAGCGCGATGAGCGGCTGCTAGGCTCGAGATAGTTTAGGACTCAACCATTTCGAAACGGAGCTTCATGACCACCATCTCCGCCGGCGACACTCGCTCTCCGAGCGATCTGCTCGCCCTCGACGACGACGCGCAGGCGCTGCTGTTCACCGCGGCCCGCACCGCCAACAGCTTCAGCGACGAGCCGGTGTCCGACGAGCAGCTGCGCGCCATCACCGAGCTCGCCAAGTGGCCGCCGACGATGGCCAACACGAATCCTCTGCGGATCCTGTTCGTCCGCACCCCCGAGGGCAGGGAGCGGCTCGCCGCGCACATGAGCGAGGGCAACCGGGCCAAGACCGCCTCGGCGCCGGTCGTCGCGGTGCTCGCCGTCGACACCGACTTCCACGACAAGATCCCCGAGCTGTTCCCCCACAAGCCCGAGATGCGCGAGGGCTTCGTCGCCGACGCCGGGACCCGTCAGCGCCTGGCGACCTTCAACGGCGCGCTCCAGGCCGGCTACTTCATCCTCGCCGTTCGCGCCGCCGGGCTCGCCGCCGGGCCGATGCTCGGCTTTGACGCCGGCGGCATCGACGCCGACTTCTTCGCCGGGCGGTCCTGGCAGACGATCCTCGTCATCAACATCGGCATGCCGGGCGAGAACCCCTGGTTCGACCGGCTGCCGCGGCTCGCGCACGACGACTACGTGCAGTACGCCTGATGCGCGCCATCGGGATCAGCGCCCCGGGCGGCCCCGAGGTGCTGTCGGTGATCGACCGGCCGGTCCGGCCGGCGGGACCCGGCGAGGTGAGGATCACCGTGCGCGCGGCGGCGGTCAACCCGACCGACATCGCCGTGCGCACCCGGGGTGGGGGCGACACACCCCCGCCCTGGACTCCGGGCATGGACGCGGCAGGCACGGTGGAGTCCGTCGGTGAGGGCGTCACCCGCCTGCACGTCGGTCAGCAGGTCATGGCGGCGGTCTCGCCGCGCCGCCCCGAAGGCGGGGCGCAGGCCGAGCTGCTCGTCGTCCCCGCTGCCTCCGCGGTGGCGATCCCGGACGGCGTCACGCTCGAGCAGGCCGCCACCCTGCCGATGAACGGGCTCACCGCCCTGCGGGGACTTGAGCTGCTCGGGCTGAGCGACGGGCAGACGCTGGCGCTGACCGGCGCCGCGGGCCTGCTCGGCTCCTACGTGATCCCGCTGGCCAAGCAACAGGGCCTGCGGGTCATCGCCGACGCCAAGCCGGCCGACGAGGAGCTCGTGCGCGCCTCCGGCGCCGATGTCGTCGTCGCGCGCGGCGACGGCTACGTCGCCGCTGTGCGCGAGGCGGCGCCGGGCGGCGTCGACGGGCTGTTCGACACCGCGCTGCTCCATGATGCCGTGTTCGGCGCGATCGCCGACGGCGGCTCGATGGTCGTCGTGCGCGGCTGGACGCCCGACGAGACCGAGCGCGGCATCGTCGTCAGGCAGGTCATGGTCGCAGACGTGCTCGAGCGCACCGACTGGCTGGAGCAGTTGGCGCGCCTCGCGTCCGAGGGCGAGATCACGCTGCGGGTCGCCGGCACCTATCCGCCGGAGCGGGTCGCCGAGGCCCAGCAGGTGATGGACGCCGGCGGTCTGCGGGGCCGAGTCGTGATCGTGTTCTGAGTCGGGCAGGCGCCGCCGCATTGCGATCATGTGCGTCGTGAGCGCAGATCGCCGGCCGCCGCGCCTCCCCGACGCGAACGCCGAGCTGTTCACCGCCCGGCTGCGGTTGCGCCGGATCGCCGAGACCGACATCGAGGCGGTCGTCGCGATCTCGAGCGACCCCGAGACCAACCGGCATCGGCCGGGCGGACCGCCGTCGCGCGCGGACAGCGAGCGGATCGCGCGGAGCTTCATCGAGGACTGGCGGCGGGACGGGATCGGCTACTGGGTCGTCGAGCACGAGGGCGCAATCGTCGGGATGACCGGGGTCAGGCGCACCCGGCGGGCGTCGCTGGACTACTGGAATCTGTACTACCGCTTCTCGCCCACGGTGTGGGGGACGGGCCTGGCCGGCGAGGCGGTGCGGATGGCGATCGCTGTCGCGCGCCGGGAGGCGCCCGACCGTGTGATCCTCGCCCGGACCAGGCCCGACAACGAGGCGGCGGCCCGGCTGGCGCTCGCGGTCGGCCTGCGGCGGGCGCCGGCGTTCGACGACGGCGGGCTGATCGCCTATGAGTCGGCTCCGTCCCGGGATCGCCGGGAGTAGGTCGCCGCGCCAGGGGCTGTGCCGGCCGCTGGTCGGTGGACCGTGCGCGGCGACGATCGGACGGGGAGGATGGGCGGCCGGGGCCGGCGTGGCTGGGTTGCTCGACGAGGGCCGCCGGCTCGGCGTCGGCGACTACGTCCGCGCCCATGTCGACCTGAGCCCGCGGCTCAGCCGCGGACGCGTGTACTAGCGGCGAACGTCGGCCGCCGCTTGCGCCGCGGTGGGCGCGCCGTTGCCGTAGGCCGAGAGGTGCGCCGGGACGGCAGCGAAGCCGGGCCCCCATGCGGCGGGCAGCGCGCAGAGGGTGGCGCGGGCGCTCATCTCCGCGCTGCCGTCACCGGTCTTGATCCGGACGCTGAGCCGACCGCGGCCCGCGGGGGCGAGCACGGCGATCCAATAGCGCTCGCCGGAGGTCAGCGCCAGCGCCGGGATCGAGACCTCGTTCCAGCTCCCGGCCAGCGGGGCGGCGATCGTGGCCTGTGCCTGGAGCGCGCCGGGACGGCCGTGGGCGTCGGAGTAGACGCCGACGAGCACCTGGCTGGCGGTCGAGGTCGCGTCGACGTAGAGGTGCAGGCCGGTCAGCGAGCCCGAGTAGTCGGCGTGCGCGGCGAATGCCTGCGCGGTGCCGGGGGCGAGGGTGTCGACGCGGGGCGCCACGTTGGCGTCGCCGAGCAGCGGCGGCGCATAGACGGCGATCGAGCCGCCGACGGGCGGCGGGGGCGTCGGGTCGGTGGGAGTGGGGAAGATGACCTCGCCCCATTCCGAGAGCAGCTGCCCGCTGGCGATGTCGTAGCGGGCCACGCCGGCGCCCGGGGAGCTCAGCCAGACCGACGTGCCGTCGGGATCGAGACTCATCGTCCGGAGATTGTTGGCGGGGTCGAACGGCGACGGATATCCCATCGCGCAGCACACGCCCGCGGTGTCGTACAGCCCGGCGCCGCTGTCGGTGACGTACATGACCTGGCCGGTCGGGATGACCGCCAGGTCGTCGACGACGGTGTTCGTGGGATCGAACACCGGATCCTGCGTATTCGTGCACACGTTGAAGCGATCGATGCCGTTGACGTCCTCCCAGGCTCCGTAGTAGATCGTGCAGTCGTCCGGGGCGATCGCCAGGGCGTGCGGAGGGATCCCGATGAGCGCACCCGTGCCGGCGGGTGCGAACGTCATCAGCAGATGGCCGGTGATGCTGTATTGATCGATACCCGTGGAGCCCACGAGGTAGACGTGTCCGGACCCATCGGCGACGCAGCGCGACTCGTTCGCGGCGAAGGGCACCGTTGCCCAGTTCGAGGCCAGCACCTGACCCGAGTCGTTCATGAGGCCGACGCCGGGCAGGATCAGCCGTCGCCCCGAGGGGTCAAAGCAGAACCCGGTCGCCGCCGACGTCCCGGGGATGTTCTGCACGAGCTGTCCGCTCGGTGAGTACTCCTGCAGCCCGTTGGTGTTCAACAGAAAGACGTCGCCGGGAGCGAACGGGCTCACGGCGCCCAGCGCCGGTGGCGCGGCGACCGTACCGGCGGCCGCCAGGACTCCGGCGGCGAGCACAAGCCGCGCACGGCGGGTGGCGTGACGCAACAGATGAGCAGCGAACATGAGTTTCCTCGCGTCGGTCGCCGCGCCCCCAGGTCTGGCGCGATCGTCAGGTTAACGGCGGCCGGGCGTCCGTTCTTGCGTCGGGCGAGGTGATACGTTCGACGTGTTACGCAACCCGCGTTATCTACTTACCTCGCGCCTGTCTCAGACGTGTGAGCACGTTGTGATCAAGGCCTGTCTGAACGGCGGGCGCACCCGGCGTGAGCATCCCGCGGTGCCCCAGACCCCGAGCGAGTTGGCCGCCGACGCGCTCGCCGTCCGGCGGGCGGGGGCGTTCGCCGTTCACCTCCATCCGCGTGCGGACGACGGTGGCGAGACGATGAAGGCGGCGGCGTGCGACGCGGCGGTCGCTGCCATCCGCGCCGCGGTGCCCGGCATGCCGATCGGGCTCTCCACGGCCGAGACGATTGATCCGGACCCGTTTGCGCGCGCCGCCGCCGTCACGACCTGGCGCCGGCCGCCGGACTTCGTCTCAGTGAACCTCTCAGAGCTCGGCTGGGCGGGGATCGTCCGCGCGTCCCTGCACGCCGGCATCGGCGTCGAGGCGGGCCTCGCGACGCCCGCGGACGCCGAGGAGCTGGCGCGCAGCCCCTTCGGCCACCGGCTCGTGCGAGCGCTCGTGGAGGTCGACGGCGGCGTCGCCGACGCCCGCGCCATCGCTCGGCTCATCCCCGCCGGGGTGCCGCAGCTCTGGCACGGCCTCGGCGGCGCGACCTGGGAGGTGGTCGGCGCCGCGGCCGCGGCCGGGCACGATATCCGGGTCGGGCTCGAGGACGTGCTCACGCTCCCCGACGGCGAGACGGCCGCCGGCAACGCCGAGCTTGTCGCCGCCGCCCACCGGCTGATCACCTCGGCGTCCACCGGCTGATCGCGGTCGGGCGGACCGCCCCGACCGTGTCGCGCCGATGATCGCCGTCAGTGCGCTCAGGGCCGGCCGGCGTGCGGGACCTCGACGGTCGTCGTCAGCAGGACGGCCTCGCGTACCGGACGTCGATTCGTCTCCAGGAAATCCGGGGCGGCGCAGAGCAGCAGCGTCCGCCCGTCGTCGCCCCCGAGCGCGCAGGCGAAGCAGCCCAGTCCGGTCGGCATCGGGATCTCGTCGACGATCGCGCCACCCGGAGCGACGCGGATGCAGCGTGCGCCCGCCTCGTCGGCGGCCCAGATGTGCCCGTCGCGGTCCAGGGTGCAGCCGTCGGGACCGACCGTGATCTGCGGCAGCATCTGCTCCAGCGGCGCCGGCTCCGGCGTCGGCGCAAGCTGTGCCCAGACGCGGCGGTCGGTCAGTGATCCGTCGCCGGCGATGGTGAACGCGGTGTAACGGCAGCCGGCGGTCTCTCCGACGATGAGCGTCACGCCATCCGGGGTGATCACCGATCCGTTGGGGAAGAGAAGTCCGTCAGCCGCGACGCCGGCGCTGCCGTCGGGATCGATCCGCATCAACGGCGCCGGCCGGGCATCGGCGTACCCCATCAGGTCAAAGCCGAAGCAGCCCACCCAGGCACGCCCCTGCGCGTCGACGACCATGTCATTCAGCGAGCTGTCGGTGAAGGCGCCGAGGTCGGCATGCACGCTGACGGTTCCGTCGTGAGCACGGCGTAACACCCGCTGATCCTTCATCGAGACAATCAGCAACGTGCCGTCGGGCAGCCACCCCAGACCGGAGGGCTGGTGCTCGACCTCCACCACCAGCTGCTCGGCGCCGTCGCCGCTGACCGTGTAGACCGCCTGGCGGTAGAAGTCAGACACCCACCAGCGACCGTCGTGCCAGCGCGGCGACTCGAAGAAGGCGCCGCCGTCCAGCAGCGGAGTCAGCGTCCGCGAGCTCATGTGACAACGATATGCGAAAGGCAGGGGTCAGGCCGCAGCCCGGGCACGCGGGCGCCCGGCAGCTTCCCAGTCGGCGCCGACGGCGATCAGGATCTCGAGCATGGCGGCGGTGGCCGGCGTCCGATAGCCGGTGGCCGCGGCGGCGAGGATCTGGCGCGCAAGGGAACCGGTGCTGAGGGAGCGGAAGACGACATCCTCGCGGGCGGCGCGGGCGACGAGATCGGGGATCATCGCGACGCCGACCCCCGCGGCCACGAACCCGAGGATCGCGTGGTAGTCGTCGTTCTCGAAGGCGATCTTCGGGGTGAACCCCTCCGCGCGGCACGCGCTGGCGAAGATGGCGGCGTCAGGGCAGGCGTTCGTGGCGGACAGCATCCAGGGATCCGCGGCGAGATCCCGCAGGCGCAGCCGCCGGCGCTCGGCGAGGCGATGCCCCGGGGGGAGCGCGACGTACATCGGATCGTCGAACAGGTGGATGCGCTCGATCGGTTCCCCGGCGACCGGCTCGGCGTCGTTGACGAGCGCGATGTCCAGCTCGCCGCTGCGCAGCCGGGGGAGTGAGTGCTCGGGCTCCATCATCTCGACCACCAGCTCGACGCCGGGGTGCTCGGCGCGGAAGCGGGTGATCGCCAGCGGCACGATGCTCGCCGCCGCCGAGGCGATCGTCGCCAGGTGCAGCCGCCCGGCCTCGAGTCCGAGAACGGCGCCCAGTTCGGTCTCGGCGGCGTCGATGGCCGCGAAGATGATCTCGCCGTGGCGAACGAGCACCTCGCCGGCGTCGGTGAGCCGCGCTCCCTTGACCGTCCGTCTGACGAGCACGGCTCCGGTCTCCGCCTCCAGCGTCGCTATCTGGCGGGAGACGGCGGGCTGGGTGTAGCCGAGCGCGTCGGCCGCTCCGGAGAAGGAGCCGTGTCGGGCGACCTCGCGGAGCACTCCGATCCGGGTCACGTTCAGCATTACCAACCGTTATACCAGATCCACCGTATCCCTATTTGCGTTGATGGCAATTCACCCCGATGATGTGTGAGCAGGGTTCATCCACGACGAGCAGGAGGATCTGACCATGACCGGCATCACTACTTCTCGAGCACGGCGCATCGTCAGGCGCGCGAAGGCGACCTGGCTGGAGCTCGACTACGCGCAGCGACGCCTCCTCGAGCTCCAGACCGGCCAGACCGGACTGACGAGCGGGCACCACGAGCGGACGCGGGTCAACGACCGCGGCTAGGTCTCGGCCATTGTGCCGAGAGCCGTCGCCCCCGAGCCGCCGGGTAGACTCGCTCAGACGTGCCCGCCGATCTTGACCAGCTGCACCGGAAGGCGCGGCGACTCGTCGAGGGACAGCTGTCCGACGGCGAAGACGTCGTCGCCGTCCTTCCCGGGCGGTCACGGCAGGCGATGATCGTCACCGACCGGCGGCTCGTGATGGCCAAGCCGGGAATCATGTCGGGACTCTGGCTGGGCAGGAAGGCGGCGTCCTTCCGCCTGGATTCGATCGCCGCGATCAACGTCCACGCCGGACGCGGCATCACCGCGCTGGAGGTCGTGCTCGACGGCCAGTCGCCGCATCCCAAGCCGGATCTGGCCGCCGCCTTCCAGGAGCCGAACTGGCTGCCGTGCGAAGCGTCGATGGCTCGATCGCCGCTGATCGCCGCCCTGCGCGGCTACGTGGAGAGCGACGGTCGCGATCAATCCGCGCGCGCCGAGCTTCGCGAAGCGCAGCGCTGACCGGCGGGTGCCCCGCTCACCAGGCGGCGACCGTCTGGCCGAGATAGTTCAGGAACGGCAGGCCGGCCCGGCCGTGCTGGGCGTCGAGGATCCGGACGAGCTTGGGGATGCTCTCGTCAATCTCAGCGGGCGTTCGGGCCCCCGGGATCGGTCTGCACCCGGCCCTGCGCGACGAGCAGGAGCGGGCGCGATCCCTCGTGGTGGCGGGCGGCGTAGCTGCGCATCAGCCGGTTCAGGGCCCAGGGCCGCCTTGCCGGCGCGATCTGGGAGGCGGTGATCACAGCCTCGGGTCGACGGGCTCACTCTCCATCGCCAGGACACCGAAAACGCATTCGTGGACTCGGTAGAGCGGCTCTCGTCTCACGAACCTCTCCAGCGCCTCCACCCCGAGTGCGAACTCGCGGATGGCCAGCGACCGTTTTCGTCTGAGGTTCCGGGCGCGTAGGCGTTCGAGCTGGCCAGGGTCGGCGTACTCCGGGCCGTAGATGATCCTGAGATACTCGTGGCCTCGACATTTCAGGCCGGGCTGGACGAGGCCGTCGTGACCGCGGGCGGTGAAGGTCGACGGCTTGACGACCATTCCCTCGCCGCCGGCGCCGGTCAGTTGCTCCCACCATGCGATCCCGGTCGCCTGGCTGTCGGGGTCGGTGACGTCGACGACGAGCCGGCCGGTTCGGGCCAGCCATTCCGGATCGGCGCCGACGAGCTGATCGCACATCTGCAGATGCCAATCGTGACCGCGGTCGATGAACACTCCCGTCTCCGCCGCGAGGACGTGGAACGGGGCGAGGCGGAGATCGGCGATCGTGTCGACAGGCCAGACATAGCGGCGATACGCGTCGACGTACCGCTCGACGTGCTCCGCGCGGCGCCGCTGGGACTGGAGCAGGTCGTCGACGTCGAGCCCTCGACCCCCGGCGCGTCGCAGCGCCTCGATGCTCGCATGCAGGCCGGCGCGCGCGGCGGCGCCGACCGCGGCGTACTGTCGCTGGATGAGCTCGATCGCCTTCGCCGACCACGGCATCAGCTCGCAGTCGAGCAGCACCCAGTCGGTGGCGAGGGCGTCCCAGAGTCCCGTCGCATCGCACGCCGCCCGGACCCGGCGCAGTGCTTCGCCGGTGTCGGACGGGCCTGAGAGCAGCGCTCGGCCGGTGCGGCTGTAGATCACCCCGGCCTCGTCGCCGTCGACGCCGAAGCGCGCGGCGGCGACACCGGCGTCGCGGCAGACGATCACGATCGCCCGGGAGCCCATGTGCTTCTCCTCGCACGTCACGTGCGGGACGCCGTCGGCCCGGTATTCGGAGAACGCCTGCTCTGGATGCTCGAGTACGTCGGACCGGTTCGAGGTGCTCGTGGGGGCCATCGTCGGCGGGAGGTAGACCAGCCATCGCGGATCGATCGCGTAACGGCTCATCACCTCGGTGGCGGTCGCCGCCTGATCCTCGCGCACCGTCACGTTGCGCGCCAGGGCGGTCTGGATGATCCGCTTGCCGGAGATGTCATCGACGTCGAGCACGAACGGCGGACGGGCCGCGTCGATGGCGGCCCCGGCGTTCGCGTTCGCCGGGACGGGCCTCTCCGGCTCGTAGTACGCGCGGTGGGCCGCCACCGAGACGAGCTCGCGCTCTGGCCATCGCAGGGCGGTCAGCCGGCCGCCGAACACGCAGCCGGTGTCGATGTTGATCGTGTCGTTGACCCACGCGGGCTCCGCGACGGGGGTGTGGCCGTAGACCACCGCGGCCTCGCCGCGATACTCGGACGCCCTTGCGAGCCGGACCGGGAGCCCGAGCTCATCGGTCTCCCCGGTCGTTTCGCCGAACAGGGCGAAGTCGCGCACCCGTCCGGACGAGCGACCCTGATAGGCCTGCTTCATCCCGGCGTGGGCGACGACGAGCTTCCCGTCATCGAGGACGACGTGACTGACCAGGCCGTCCAGGAAGTCACGGACCTCGGCGCGGAACGCGTCGGGCTCGGATTCGAGCTGCTCCAGGGTTTCGTCGAGTCCATGGGTGATCCGGACGTCCCGGCCCTTGAGCTTGCGCACGAGCTTGATGTCGTGGTTGCCCGGCAGGCAGATCGCCGTGCCGGCCCCGGCCATCGACATGACGAGCCTCAGGACCGCCGGCGTGGCGGGGCCACGGTCTCCGTAGTCGCCGACGAAGACCGCCCGGCGCCCGGCGGGCGGCGTCACCCCGACGCCGTCGGCGTCGAGCTCATAGCCCAGCTCGCGCATGAGCTCGGTCAGCTCCGCGTAGCAGCCGTGGATGTCGCCGATCACGTCGAACGGTCCGTGGGCGGATCGGCGATCGGTCCACAGCGGCGCGCGCTCGATCGTCACCGCGTCGACCTCGTCGGGCGACCGCAGGACCCACACCCTCCGGAACCCCTCCCTCCGTAGACCCTTCAGCGACCTGTGCAGCTGCGAGCGTTGATTGCGGACGACGTGCGGGCCGAAGTCGCGGTCGCTCCGGGACCGATTGCGCTCCTGGCAGATCGCCTCCGGCAGGTCGAGCACGATCGCGACGGTGAACAGATCGTGCTGCTTGGCCAGCTCGACCAGCCCACGCCGCGCCTCGCGCTGGACGTTCGTGGCATCGACCACCGTGAACCGTGGTTGGGCGAGACGCCGGCCGGCGATGAAGTGCAGCACCGCAAACGCGTCTGAGCTCGCCGCCTGATCGTTCTCGTCGTCGGCCACCAGGCCACGGCAGAAGTCCGAGGAGATCACCTCGGTGGGACGGAAATGGGCGCGAGCGAGCGAGCTCTTGCCCGAGCCCGACGGCCCGATGAGGACGACCAGACTCGGATCCGGAAGGGTGATCTTCACCGGCTGAACACCGCCATCTGGGTCGGTGGGCCCACCACGGGGTCCTCGGCTCCGACGGGAAGGACGCGGACCGCGTAGCCGTAGCGTCCTGCGACGCTCTGCGCCCACGCCGCGAACTCGGCACGGGTCCACTCGAAGCGGTGATCAGGGTGACGGAGCTCTCCGGCCGGCAGCGACGCCCACAGCACGTTGTATTCCGCGTTCGGCGTCGTGACGACGACCGTCCCGGGCCGGGCCGATCCGAACACGTTCTGCTCGGCCGCCGCGAGGCGGGCGGGGTCGAAGTGCTCGATGACCTCGACGAGCGCGGCGGCATCGAAGCCGGCCAGTCGCCTGTCGCGATACGTCAGGGGACTGTGCAGGAGCGTGATGCGCTGCCGCTCGGCGTCGTGCATCTCGTCGAGCCGCAGCCGCCTCGCCGCCGTCTCCAGGGCACGGACCGACACGTCGACGCCGACCACCTGCTCGTACCCGTCGCGAATGAGGAGCGCCAGCAGCGCGCCCGGACCACATCCGAGATCGAGCACGCGACGAGCGCCCGACGCGCGCAGGACCGACTGCACCGCGCCCAGGCGTCGGTCGCGGAGCGAGACCTTCTCCTCCAATCGCTCCTCGCGCCCGGGCTCGTCGCTCTCGGCGTCCTGCTCCGCGGCCGGCGCCCCCTCGTCGAGGGCGGCCAGTGCGGGCAGGTACAGCCGGGCCTGCTGCTTGAGATACCGCCGGACGATCAGGTCACGCTCGGGATGCGCGCCCAGCCACCCGTCGCCGCGCCGCATCAGCTTCTCGATCTCGGTGTCATCCACCCAGTAGTGCTTCTCGTCGTCGAGCACCGGGAGCAGCACGTAGAGGTGGTTCAAGAGGTCGGCGAGCCGGCACCGGCCACGGAGCGTGAGTCCGACGTAACGGCTGTCGCCCCAGTCCGGGAACGTCTCGTCGAGCGCGATCGCCGTCGTCGCGATGTCGTATCCGAGCGGCTCGAACAGGCGCCGGACGACCGACTCGCCGCCGCGCGCCGGTACGACGGGCAGCGCGGCCTCCAGCGGGAGCTCGGATGCGACGAGCTCCTCGTGCCCCTTGCAGACGCCTGCCATCGCGCTCTTGAACACCGTCACCAGAGCGACCGACAGGAACGACGACGCCACGTAGGGGCGATCGTTGACGTATTCCGCCGGCGCGAAGCTGCTCGCGCCTCGTCCATGCCTGACGAGCGCGACAGGGTCGATCGTCAGCAGCAGAGCCGCCGTGCAGCGCTCCTCGCGTGCCTCGGGGTAGAAGACATGCGCCTGACCGAACCCCACGGAGAACGTCTGCACCCGGTCCGGATGCTTGTGCAGCAGAAATCCGAGGTCTGTCGCCGGGCGACTGCGGGCGCAGGATGACGTGGCTCGGGACTCGGCGCCGGACGCACCAACGGCCCAGCGCGCGGACGCCGACGCTCACGACACCCCGGACAGATCGGGTGTCCCGCAGCGGTCCGGCCCCGATCGACCATCCGACGCGGCCCGGGCCGTCATCCGGGCGCTGCCCGCCGGCGCCTTCTACGTCATGCGGAAGGGCGCTCCGCCTGCGCTCCAGATGATCGTTTCCAGGCCGTCTTCGGTGGTGATCCGGCCGACCTCCTCCGACGATCGTTCGCTGCCGTCCGACGCGTACAGACCGAGCGGGGCAACGATCGCCGCGACCTCCTCGGTGTCCGATTTCGGCAGTGTGCGGGTCGCCAGCGACCAGACCTCGTCGCGGGCGTCCCAGTGCATCGTCGTGTACGTCGGTCCCGGGATGTAGGCGTTCGGGCCCCAGGCCACGAGCGAGCGCCACGCGACGGCGCGATGCGTCACCGGGAACGCGTCTCGTTCCTCGGGCGTGAAGTAGTCGTCGAGCTCGACGTCGAGCCGTCGGCACTCCTCCGCGCCGAGGATCTCCTCGAGCGTCGGCAGGACCGGAGCGTCCTCTCGCGTGCGGAACGCGGCGAACGCCGCGAGGACGATCGGCGGGGTCTCGGCATGAAAGGTGAAAGCGAGTTCAAGATCGACGAACGAGCCCATCAGACACCTCCGGTGAGGATCGGGCAGCTGTGCTCCAAGCCCGCCAGCGGATCTATCGGTCATCCCGGCACGTGCCTTGAGGTCAGGACCCGAGCACGAGCGTCCCATCAACTCGATGGGGGTAGGTCGTCCTGGACGCGCTGACTGGAGGAGCCTGATGACGGAGAAGCCGGCGCTGGACTGGTCAACCGCCGAGGTGAGCGACGCCAAGCTCACCGTCGGATTGAGTGCGAAGCCGCGCAAGGAGTGGCGAGAGTCCGAGCCGTCGCGTGACGAGGAGCTGACCGGGCGGTTCCGGCAGTTCGCGGGAGACGGCGCGGACGGCGACGAATAGGATCATGTGATGGACGTCTCCGCGTTCCAGGGTGAGCATCTGACCCGCCGGCAGCTGATGCAGCGTCTCGGGATGGTGGGCGCGGGCTCGTTCGTCAGCCAGTCGGCGCTCGCGTGGATGGCCGGGCCGAGCTGGGCGGCGGCGATCGAGCGGGCGGCGAGGACCAGGCCGGCCGGTTCGGATCTGGAGGCCGTCGAGCACATCGTCTTCCTGATGCTCGAGAACCGCTCCTACGATCACTACTTCGGTGCCTACCCGCGAGGCCGCGGGTTCGACGACCACCCGTCGCACTCGCTCGGTGCGTTCGCGCAGGACTATCCCGGTGGATCGAACGTGGTCCCCAGACACAGGTTGCTGCCGTTCCGTCTCCCGGGCGACCACCACCTGGAGTCGACCGACGATCTGACCCACGACTGGGGTCCGATGCATGAGTGCTGGAACGACGGCAGGATGGATTCCTGGGTGAAGGTCCATACCCGCGAGGAGTGGGAGGGACCGAAGGGCGCGCTGACGATGGGCTATTACGAGCGTCCCCAGCTGCCGTTCCACTGGGCGCTGGCCGATCACTTCACGCTCGGCGACGCCTATCACTGCTCGATCCTCGGACCGACGCACCCGAACCGGCTGATGGCCAACAGCGGCACGATCGATCCGGCCGGCTCGCACGGCGGCCCGGTGGTCTCGACCAGCGACACCGCCGACACGATGTGGAGCTGCACGTGGGCGACGGTTCAGGAACTGCTCGAGGACAAGGGGGTCTCGTGGAAGGTCTATACGCCGAGCAACGTCCGCGTCCGCGGCAAGTACGCGTCGTTGACCAAGTATCTGACCTGGGCCCCCAGCTTCTATGACCCGACGGTCACGACCAATCTCGGGCTGACCGACAACGTCCTGCCCTACTTCACCGCCTTCCGCCGGCCCGGCACGCCGCTGTTCGAGAAGGCGTTCAGGCAGACGTTCCCCAACGACTTCGCAGCCGACGTCGCGGCTGGAGCCTTCCCGAGCGTCTCATGGATCATCCCCCCGCTCGGCTTCGACGAGCACCCGTCAGCGTCGCCGAGCAACGGCCAGTGGTTCGTCTCGATGGTGCTCGATGAGCTGACCTCCAACCCGGAGATCTGGTCCAAGACGGCGCTGTTCGTCATGTACGACGAGAACGACGGCTGGTTCGATCATGTGCCGCCACCGACCGCCCCGGCCGGCACCCCCGGCGAATATCTCACCACGAGCAGCTTCCCGATCGGGGAGCCGAAGCCGGAAACGCTCGGCGTCCGCGGCCCGCTCGGCCTCGGGGTCCGCGTGCCGCTGCTGGTCGTCTCGCCCTTCAGTCGCGGTGGCCACGTCGCCACCGAGGTCTTCGATCACACCTCGCAGCTCAAGCTCATCTCCCGGCGTTTCGGGGTCGAGGTCCCGAACGTCTCGGCGTGGCGCCGCTCGACCGTCGGCGACCTCACCTCGACGCTGTTTCATTCCACGAGCGACACCTCGGTTCCCAAGCTCCCGAAGACGTCGATCGAGTTCGCGTCGTCGGGCCGCGCCAGCTATGAGGAGCAATGGACCGAGTCGGGCGGGTTCGGTCCGACCATCCCGACCAAGCAGCGCATGCCGAACCAGAGCGGAGGCTCCGAGCCGGCGAGCCGATTCTTCACGCTGGACGAGGACGAGGCGGCGATCCCCGACGGGGCCCGGACGGCGATCGACATCAGCGGCCCGCCGAACGAGACCGTGAAATCACGCGGGAACCGGCTGCTCTCGAGCCGATCGCGCTGACGCCGGTTCATCCGCGCGGGCGTCGGCGGTCGGCGCGCCTGTGAGGCGGGTGTCGGCAGGCGTCATCATGTATGGAGCGGGACCCAACGACGATGATGAGGAGGACGAAGATGGCGGCAACCGAGAAGGCGATCCTCGCGGGCGGGTGCTTCTGGGGCGTCCAGGACCTGGTCCGCAAGCTCGACGGTGTGAGCGCCACGCGCGTCGGCTACACCGGCGGCGAGACGCCGAACGCGACCTATCGCAACCACGGCTCGCACGCGGAGGCGATCGAGATCCTGTTTGACCCCGAGCGCATCTCCTATCGGGACCTGTTGGAGTTCTTCTTCCAGATTCACGACCCGACGACGAAGGATCGTCAGGGCAACGATGTCGGGGCGAGCTATCGCTCGGCGATCTACTACGTCGACGACGAGCAGCGCCGGGTGGCGGAGGACACGATCGCCGATGTCGAGGCCTCGGGCCTGTGGCCTGGCAAGGTCGTCACCGAGATCGAGCCGGCCGGGCCATTCTGGGAGGCCGAGCCCGAGCACCAGGATTATCTCGAGCGCTATCCCGACGGGTACACCTGCCACTTCGTCCGTCCGGGCTGGAAGCTGCCCCGGCGCGCCCAGGAAGCGGCGCGCTGAGCTGTCGCGCGACACATGCGTGTCGCGCGACGTCGGTCCCGCGCGTCGCGGTCACCCTCACTCAGCGAGCGCCGAGGTGAGCGAGATCGACGGCTTCGAGTTGCGCTGAGGCGAAGTCGGTGACGAGGAGCGTGCGGCCGCCGCGCGCCAGAGTCATCTCTCGCGGAAACGCGCCGGAGGAGATGGAGCCGAGCACCGCCGGCTCGCGATTCAGCGCGCGGGCGGTGCTGACGACGGTGAGCGCGGCGTGTTGTCGTGGAACGTCGAAGCGGTCGGAGTCAGCGACGACGACGAGCCGGCCGCCGTCGGCGACGGCCAGCCCGACCGGCGCCTCGCCCACCGGGACCTCGGCGATGAGCGCGTCGGCGGGGCGAGCCCCGGTGAGACGGGACGCCGCGAATCCGAGCAGCTGATCACTGGCGCGGGCGGTCACCCAGACCACGCTGCCGTCCGGAGCGACGGCGACGCGCACCGGCTGGCAGCCGGCGGTCACCGTGGCGATCGTGGCGCGGGCCGGCTCGGTCTCCGCCCGGCGGAGGTTGACGATGCTGAGCGTCCCCGGCGAGTCCGCCTCCGGCCTGCCGCGGGCGGACGCCGACAGTTCGCTGGTGGCATACAACCACCGTCCGTCCGGGGCGATCGCCATGCCGACCGGAGCCACGCCGGTGGGGATCACGCCGACAAAGCCCGAACGGCGAAAGCCCGAGCGCGCCGCGACGTCGAGGTCGAAGACCGCTATCTCCCGCGCGTCCTCGAGGCTGACAAAGGCAAACCGGTCATCAGGTGAAGCGATCACCTCGATCGCGGCCGGAAGTCGTGGTCGCCGCGGTCACGCCGATCTCGGCAATTGCCGGCTCTTCGTGATCAGGCCGGCAGCTCGCCCCTGCCGGGGAACTGGTTCAAGTCGTCGTTGATCTCGTAATAGTCGGCGCGGCCGTCGGTGAAGATGTGCAGGACGGTGCGTAGCCCCGTCGGCGTGTCGAGCGTGCCGGCGGCGATCGAAATCTGCTCTGAGCCGGTGGACCGCCAGAAGAGGCTCGCGCCGCAGTTGGCGCAGAATCCTCGCTCGCGGCCGTCGGCGAGATACCAGCGCAGCCCGTCCCGCTCGATGAGCGTCAGCGCGCTGCTCGGAGCCGCGGTGTAGGCGCCGAAGTGTCCGTGGGTGCGTCGGCAACGGCTACAGTGGCAGTTGACGACGTCACGCAGCGGGCCGCGGACCTCATAACGAACGGCGCCGCACAGGCAGCCGCCGTGCGATGGGTGCTGAGACAGGCTGGTCACCGGCCATCAGTATCGCGCTCTCCACGCCCCGAGAGCACGGCCCCTGACCAGAGCCCATTCGCGGCACCGAGGAGTGGTCGAGCGCTCGTCGCGGCCTTTTCCGGGTCCGACAGCCGGAACGATCGTGATCTCCGCGCCGCTTGCCGGCCAAACGGAGCCGGCGAGCGATCGCGTCGGAGGGGCGGTGGGCGAACAGGGCGCGCTCGGCCCCGGAGCCTCAGGCTCGCAGGTCGCCGGCGCGCAACCGCCACGCGACCGCCATCCGCGGCGGTCGCACGACCTCCGTGCTCGGACAGGCCCTGCCGGACCGGTTGATGCTATGCAGCGCTGGCCGGCGCGAAGAGGACGTCGACCCAGTAGTTGTTGGCGTTGTATGTGCTGGATGGGAAGGCGTTGGCCGAGCTGTACAGGTAGACCCCATTCGAGCTCGTCGCGTTGCCGACCGCCGTCAACGGCCCGTTGATCACGCTGGTGGCCAACCCCTGCAGCGTGGCCGAGTAGTGGCCGTTGGGCGCCAGGTAGCTCGCGACGTACGTCGTTCCGGCCGTCACCGCGACCGGGCTGGAGAACAGCACCGTCTGCCATCCCGACGGGGTCTCGTTGGTGAACGTCGCCGATGCCAGCAGCGTCCCCGACGCGCTCCACAGGCTCCCGATATGCGTGCCCGTGTTCGTCGTCGCCTTGTAGAAGCGGATCCCGGTCACCGACCCCGCCACCGACGCCGTGAACTTCACTCCCAGATCGACCGAGCTGGTGTCACCCGAGTCCAGGATCCCCGGGGTACCCGAGAAGTCGAAGATCGTGTCCTGCGGCACCACTGCCGAGGACGCCGCAGACGCCGGCGAGTTCCCGGTGCTCTCCACCGCCGTGACGGTGAAGGTGTAGCTCGTGCCGTCGGTCAGACCCGACACCACCGCCGACGTCGCGGTCGCGCTGTTGATCGGCACCGGCGTCTGCGCCGTCGTCCCGACATACGGCGTGATCGTATAACCGGTGATCGTCGCTGAACCGCTTGCGGAGGGCGGCGCCCAGCTCACCAGCGCCTCCCCGCTCGCCGGCGATGCCGTCACATTCAACGGCGGGGCGGTCGGGGGCGGAGGCGCGAGCGCGAACAGCACATCAACCCAGTAGTTGTTGGCGTTGTACGAAGCCGACGGGAACGCGTTGCCCGAGCCGTACATATAGACGCCGTTTGCGCTCGTCGCGTTGCCGATCGCCGTCAACGGCGCGTTGATCACGCTGGTGGCCAACCCCTGCGGCGTGGCCGAGTAGTGGCCGTTGGGCGCCAGGTAGCTCGCGACGTACGTCGTTCCGGCCGTCACCGCGACCGGGCTGGAGAACAGCACCGTCTGCCATCCCGACGGGGTCTCGTTGGTGAACGTCGCCGATGCCAGCAGCGTCCCCGACGCGCTCCACAGGCTCCCGATATGGGTGCCCGTGTTCGTCGTCGCCTTGTAGAACCGGATCCCGGTCACCGACCCCGCCGCCGACGCCGTGAACTTGACCCCCAGATTCACCGAGCTGGTGTCGCCCGAATCGACGATCGCCGGGGTTCCCGAGAAGTCGAAGATCGTGTTCTCCGGCGTGACCGCCGTCGACGGAGCAGACGGCGGGGAGTTCCCGCTGCTCGCGACCGCGGTCACGGTGAAGGTGTAGCTCGTCCCGTTCGGCAGGTCGCTGACCACGGCCGACGTCGCCGTCGCGCCGCTCACCTGCACCGGCGTCTGCGCTGCCGTGCCGACATACGGGGTGATCGTGTAGCCGCTGATCGTCGCCCCAGCCGTTGCCGGAGGATCCGTCCAACTCACCAACACCTGCCCGCCCGCCGGCGACGCGGTCACATTCGACGGCGCCTGGATCGTGGGCGGCGCCGCCGCCGGTGGCGCGAAGAGGACATCGACCCAGTAGTTGTTGGCGTTATATGTGCTGGATGGGAAGGCGTTGCCCGAGCTGTAGGTGTAGACGCCATCCGAGCTCGTCGCGTTGCCGACCGCCGTCAACGGCCCGTTGATCACGCTGGTGGCCAACCCCTGCAGCGTGGCGGAGTAGTGGCCGTTGGGCGCCAGGTAGCTCGCGACGTACGTCGTTCCGGCCGTCACCGCGACCGGGCTGGAGAACAGCACCGTCTGCCATCCCGACGGGGTCTCGTTGGTGAACGTCGCCGATGCCAGCAGCGTCCCCGACGCGCTCCACAGGCTCCCGATATGGGTGCCCGTGTTCGTCGTCGCCTTGTAGAAGCGGATCCCGGTCACCGACCCCGCCACCGACGCCGTGAACTTCACCCCCAGATCGACCGAGCTGGTGTCACCCGAATCCAGGATCCCCGGCGTACCCGAGAAGTCAAAGATCGTGTCCTGCGGGACGACCGCCGCCGACGCGCTCGACGCCGGCGACGTGCCGGTGCTCTCGACCGCTGCGACGGTGAAGGTGTAGCTCGTGCCGTCGTTCAGACCCGACACCACCGCCGACGTCGCGGTCGCGCTGTTGATCGGCACCGGCGTCTGCGCCGTCGTCCCGACATACGGCGTGATCGTATAACCGGTGATCGTCGCCCCACCACTGGTCGCCGGCGGCGTCCAGCTCACCAGCGCCTGCCCGCTCGCCGGCGATGCCGCCACATTCGACGGCGGGGTGGTCGGAGTCGCCGGCGCCGGCGCGAACAGCACATCAACCCAGTAGTCGGTGGCGTTATAGGTGCTCGACGGGAAGGCGTTGCCCGAGCTGTAGGTGTAGACGCCATCCGAGCTCGTCGCGTTGCCGACCGCCGTCAACGGCCCGTTGATCACGCTGGTGGCCAGACCCTGCGGCGTGGACGAGTAGTGGCCGTTGGGCGCCAGGTAGCTCGCGACGTACGTCGTTCCGGCCGTCACCGCGACCGGGCTGGAGAACAGCACCGTCTGCCATCCCGACGGGGTCTCGTTGGTGAACGTCGCCGATGCCAGCAGCGTCCCCGACGCGCTCCACAGGCTCCCGATATGCGTGCCCGTGTTCGTCGTCGCCTTGTAGAAGCGGATCCCGGTCACCGACCCCGCCACCGACGCCGTGAACTTCACCCCCAGATCGACCGAGCTGGTGTCACCCGAATCCAGTTCCGCCGGTGCGCCCGAGAAGTCAAAGATCGTGTCCTGCGGCACCACTGCCGACGAGGCGGCTGACGCCGGTGAGTTCCCGGTGCTCTCGACCGCGGACACGGTGAAGGTGTAGCTCGTGCCGTCAGTCAGGCCCGACACCACCGCCGACGTCGCCGTCCCACCGCTCACCTGCACCGGCGCCTGCGCGGTCGTGCCGACGTACGGGGTGATCGTGTAGCCGCTGATCGTCGCCCCAGCCGTCGCCGTCGGATCGATCCAGCTCACCATGGCCTGCCCTGACGCCGGCGACGCCGTCACGTCCAGGGGCGAGGGGGACGGGGCGTTCGGGCCCAGAGCATAGGCCTCGAGGGTCTGCCCGGCGCCGAAGAAGAGCAGCCCGTCGGACGCCGACGGCGTCGCGAAATGATTCATCGCTGGGGTCGCCTGATCGACGACCACCGCTCCGGTCTGCGGATTGAGCCCGAACAGCTGCGCGGAGGTCCAGCCGGACGCCCACACCAGCCCGCCGGCGACGACCGGCGGACCGATCGCATCCGCCGTCACCGTCCAGCCCGCCACCGGCGCGAAGGTCTGCGTCGTGGTGTTGAGCGCCAACGCCCGCAACCCGTCGCGACAGGGCACATAGATGATCCCGTCGTAATAGACCGCTCCGCCGAAGCTGGTGTACGGGGCGTCCCCGCACACCTGCAGGCCGAAGAGCGGCGCGGCGTCCAAGCCACCCAGATCCGACTCCGACAGCAGGTATCCCTCACCCGCCTTGCCGATTGCGAACACCAGCCCATCGGGCAACAGCAGCGGCTGCCCTGACCCCAGATCGATGTCGTCGTCGTCCAGGTAGGCCCAGTTCGACGGCCCCCAATACTGCACCAAATTCAGGTTCGTGTCGAGCTGCAGCACCGACTCCTGGTAGTCGTACGTCGTCCCAAATCCGTTGCCGGTCTCCAGCCAGAGATCCCCCGACGGGTCGACGACCGGCCCGTCTCCGGACCCCCAGATCGCTCCGCCGCCACCGACCTGACCGGCATCCACCTCGTACTCGATCGGCGCGCCGCCGGTCTCAGACTCCCCCACCAGCCAGCCGTTGTAGGTTCCGCAGTCCCCGTCATTGCCGCCAAAGCCGGCAAACACCTTTCCGCCGGACAGCGCGAGCGCCGGCCGCTGCAGCAGATCCGCGGTGTTCGCGCCCGGTGGATCGACGTCGACCGGGAACCCGGACACCACGCTCCCGTTCGACAGGTTCAGCCCGTACATCTCGTGCGCGATGCTGCTGATCGACGTCCCATTCCACGTGTCGGCGACGACGAAGACCTCGTTGTTGGCGGGATCGATCACCGGCGTCGAGGTGATCCCCACCGCCGGGGTGATATCCCCGCACGGCAGCTCACCCGCCGGCACCGGCGTCCCCACGCTCACTCGCCACATCTGCGCGCCCGTCGTCTCGTTGAAGGCGTAGACCGAGTCGTTCTCGTCCGCCACGATGACCATGCCGTCGTACACCAGCGGCTGGCCCCACATCTGCCCGTCGACGCCCGCGGTCCATGCCGACGTAAACGGCAGCGACGTCGCGCTGCTGGTGTCCACGCCTGACCGCGCCGCATTGCCGCGATAGGTCGTCCACGCTCCCATCGCCGTCGACGCCCCCCACGCTCCCACCAGGACACCCACCGCGGCCAGCAGGGCGACCACGCGACCCACGAGTGCCGCACCGGGACGCAATGCGGACACCGCCGACCGCGTGCCGAGACCGTGCATCAGCCCACCCACCCTCTTTCGCTCCATGAAATCGCTTTGTCGTGGACCGCCGGCGGCGCCGAACGGGCCGCCCAGCACCATCACTCACTGACGTCTTTGTCCTTTGGACCCCACACAGGCCACCAGGCCATGAAGCGCAGGCGTCTCCCCGGGACGCAGCGGCAGGACGCGGTTCTCCGGAACCGCGGCCGTCCGATGCTTGTCACGGTTTTGCCCACGGCATCACGAGCCAGCCCTCACGCTGCCACCTGAAACCTGCCGTTGCTCACCAATCCTAGCGATTCAACGCGCTGAGCAGGTGCATTCTTCTGCCCGCACCCGCACCCGCCTGCGCCCCGCGGCATCGGCCACGCTCGACCTCAGCGGGTCATCGCGGGCAAGGGTGTTCGGTGCCGGCCGCTACCGTCCACCCGGATCTTCGGCCACCGGCGGCTCGGTCGTCGGCTCGCCCGTGCTTTTCGGGAGAGCGCTCGCCGGCGCCTCGGAGCGGATGATCCGCTGGGATGTGCTGTCAGTCGCGGTCTGGGTGCAGTGGCGGTGTGATGTCGCGCTTGATGATCTTGCCGGTCGGTCCTTTGGGCAGTTCGTCGACGAGCCAGACGTGGCGGGGGTACTTGTAGGCGGCGATGCGCTGCTTGACGAACTCGCGTAGGTCGGCCGGGGTCGCGGTGGCGCCGTCCTTGAGCGCGACAGCGGCGGCGACCTCCTCGCCCAGATCGACGTGGGGGACTCCGATGACGGCGGCTTCGCGGACATCGGGGTGCTCGTAGAGAACCTCTTCGATCTCGCGTGGGTAGACGTTGTATCCGCCGCGGATGACCAGGTCCTTCTTGCGGTCGACGATGAAGAAGTAGCCGTCCTCGTCGACTTTGGCCATGTCGCCGGTGCGCAGCCAGCCGTCGGCGTCGATGACCTGAGCGGTGGCGTCGGGACGCCGCCAGTAGCCCTTCATGACGTTGTGACCGCGGATGGCCACCTCGCCGACGTCGCCCTGAGGGACCTCGTCGCCGGCATCGTCGATCAGGCGCATCTGGACGCCGGCGACGGGGAGGCCGATCGAGCCCGGCTTGCGGGGTTGGCCGCGACGGTTGAAGGAGGCGACCGGGGAGGTCTCTGACAGCCCGTAGCCTTCGAGGATCTGGCAGTCGAACTTCTGCTCGAAGGCGCGCATGATCTCCACGGGGAGCGCGGCGCCGCCGGACACGCACACGCGCAGCGCTGTCGTGTCGGTGCGATCGGCGTCGGGGTGGTGCAGCATCGCTGCGTACATCGTTGGCACACCCTCGAAGATGGTCACCTGGTCGCGTTGCAGGATCTCCAGCGCCTGGCCGCCATCGAAGCGGGGGATGAGAGTCAGGCAGCCACCCACTGCGATGGTGGCATTCAGCGCGCAGGTCTGGCCGAAGGCATGAAAGAACGGGAGCGCCCCCAGCGTCACGCTGCGCTCGTCGATCCCGAACAGGTCGACGGTGACCTGCGCGTTGCTCAAGAGATTGTGGTGGGTGAGCTCGGCGCCTTTGGGCGTGCCGGTGGTGCCGGACGTGTAGAGAATCACCGCGGTGTCGTCGCCGGCGCCCGCGGCGACGTCATGGTCGGGGGGGCAGTGGCCGAGCAGCGCCTCGAACTCGCCGGGTTCGACGAGCACGCACTCGGCGTCGGTCTGCTCGGAGCCGGCGTGGGCGGCGTCAGCGAACTCATGCCAGGCCAGCAGCACTTTGGCGTCTGAGTCGCTCAGGAAGAAGGTGACCTCGCGCTCCTTGAGCAGGACGTTCATCGGCACGACGGCCGCTCCGCAGCGCAGCGCTCCGTAGTAGGCGATCGGGAAGTACGCGACGTTGGGCAGCATGAGGCCGATCCGGTCGCCGGGCCTGACGCCCTTGGTGCGCAGCAGCGCGGCCACGCGCGCGGACGCAAGATCGAGCTCCGCGTAGGACAGCCGGTGGTCACCGACTTTGATCGCGACGCCATCGGGACGTCGCTCGGCGGTGGCGGTGAGTAGATCGGCGAGGCTGGGCATCTCGTTCCTCCTGGGGCGGGCGGGCTCGTTAGAGGCAAAGCTAGGCCGGATCGGACCCGCTGTCAGCGGTGCCGACAACCGACCGCGCGGTCCTCATGTTGTGAGCGACATACAATGGGCCGCGTGGCCGTCGCGCGCGAAGTCTTCGCCCTGGACATGGTCGCCGAGTCGCTGGAGGCCCGGCGCGACGAGTTGGTCAGCGCCGGCCTGGAGGTCATCCGCTCGCGGATGACGGCCTATCGGCGAGCCGATCCGGACTTCGTGGAGGACGTGCGCCGGCACATCGCCGCCCATCATGACCTGCTGTGTGCCGTTCTGCGCCGCGGAACCCCGGCGATGGCGCGGGAGTTCAGTTTCGTTGGCCGTCATGCGGCGCTGCGCGCTCGGCGCGGAATCTCGCTCGCTGACTTCTTGGAGGCGTTTCGCAGCTACCACAACGTCGTCTGGGATGCGGTGCTCGACGTGTCGCACGGGGGCGAGGCGGCGGCAGCGCAGGCGCTGGCGGCAGCGCGAGTCGTGATCGGGCACATCGATCTGGCCACGACGGCGGCCAGCGCGGCCTATCTGGAGGCCCAGCAGCTCCTGTTGGCCAATGGCGATCGGGCGCGGCGCGATCTCCTGGAGGACCTGCTGGCGTCCCGGCCGCCGGAAACGGCGGCGGCGGTGGCGGCCGCGCGGGCCGCCGGGCTGGAGGGCGGCGCGCGCTGCGTGTTGGTCGCCGCGCTTCCCACGGTCGCGCCAGAGGACGAGGGAGTGTTACGGGTCGCGGCCAACGCGCTGGCCGGCGCTCTACGGGGTCGCACCCCGCCGCTGGCGGTCACGCGCCGGGGGGAGATCGTGCTCGTGCGGGCTGTCTCGCCCGGCGAGCCCGTTCGGCTGATCGGACCGCTTGAGAAGGTCTGCCGCCAGACAACGAGCCACGGGCTGACCCTGGCCATCGGGGTCAGCACGATCCAGGATGACGTGACGACGTTGGGTGACGCCTACCGGGAAGCTTCGCTGGCTCTGCGGCGGGTCGCCTCATCCGGCGGGGTGCTGTCCCTGCCGGACATCAGCGCTTTTGAATACCTGACGCTGCGCGAGGATGCCGTCGCGCGGCGTCTGATCGCGCCCGAGATCGAGCGGTTCGTGACCGAGGACCGCCGGCACGGCGGCGCGTTGACCCGCACGCTGCTGGCCTACGCCGCCGCAGACCTCAACGCCAAGGCGGCCGCCGAGGCGTTGCTGATCCACGTCAACACCGCACATCATCGCCTTGGCCGGATCGCGGAGAAGACCGGCTGTGACCTGCGACGCCTGTCGGACGTCATCGACCTGCTGATCGCCATCCGGCTGACCGAGGCAGGCGCGGGATGACTGGCCTGCCCGCCGAGCGACCGCTCAGCGCCGCCGTGCCGGCCGACGTTTGTCTCACCGACGGCGCAGTGGTGACGGTCCGGCCGGTCGAGCCCACGGACAAGCCGTTGCTCGCCGGCGCGTTTGACGAGCTGAGCGAGGAGTCGCGCTATCGCCGGTTCTTCACGTCGCTGCGTGAGCTGAGTCCCGCGCAGCTGGCCTATCTCACCGAGGTCGACCACCACGACCACGAGGCTCTGCTGGCCATCGAGCCGAGCACCGGCGCGTGCGTCGGGGTGGCTCGCTTTGTTCGCATCGCCCTCGAGGCCGCCGAGCCGGCGATCGTGGTCAGCGACGGCTGGCAGCGCCTCGGGCTGGGCTCCGCCTTGCTCGACGCGCTCGCCACACGGGCGCGCGCGGAGGGGATCACGCGCTTCTCGGCGACCATCCTGGCCGAAAACACCGACGCGATTCGGCTGCTGGAGCGGCTCGGCGCCACCGCGGCGAGCGAGTCGGGTCGCGAACTGCGGTTCGATGTCGCGTTGCCCGACGGTGGCGGGGCCGGCTGGACGCTGCGTGAGCTGCTGAGCATCGCGGCGGCCGGCCTGCTCACCCCGGCTCGAGTGCTCCTGCAGCGGATGGCGGCCGGCGATGAGTGACGCGGTGAGCTGGGACGTTCGTTACGCCACCGCGGCAGGGCTCCGGATGCGCGTGGGCCGTCATGGCAGCGGCGATCCGCTGCTGCTGATCACCGGCATCGGCGCCAACCTCGATATGTGGGCGCCGTTTGCCCGCCTGGCCGGGGCGCGTGAGCTGATCGCGTTCGATCCACCAGGGGCCGGGCTCTCGCAGCGCCCGGCGCTACCCCTGCGGATGGGGGGGCTGGCCCGAGTCGTCGTCGGCCTGCTCGATCGGCTCCAGCTCGAGCGGGTGGATGTCCTGGGGTATTCGTTCGGCGGCGGGCTGGCTCAGGAGCTGGCCCGTCGCGCTCCGGATCGCGTCCGCCGGCTTGTGCTGTGCGCGACCGGCCCGGGTCTGGGCGGCGCGCCGCCGCGGCCGATGGCCGCGTTGATGCTGGCCACGCCGGCGCGTTACTACCACCCGCGGTTGCTGGCATTCAGCGTGCCCCACATCGCCGGTGGGCGCACCGCCCGTGAGCCGGGGGTCCTCGCCGAGCATGCCGCAGCACGGCTCCTGCGCCCTCCCGGCCCGATCGGCTACGCGTATCAGCTGTACGCGACAGCGGGCTGGTCAAGCCTGCCGTGGCTGCACCAGGTGTCCGCGCCAACGCTCGTGGTGGCCGGTGAACGTGACCCGAGTGTGCCCGTCCGCAACGCCCGGATCCTGGCCGCGCGACTTCCGGACGCCCGGCTGCACATCGTCAAGGACGGAGGACACCTCTTCCTCCTTGACGAGCCCGAGAGCGCGGCCGGCCCGATCCGGGCGTTTCTCGACGAGGACTGAGGGGCCGGGCGCTGACGCGCCTCATGTGGCCGCCCGGCTCCACGTCCGGTCCGCCGCGGCCCACGGCGGTCGTTGGTGTCGACACACAACCCGACGCGCCGATCTTTGGCGAGTGAGGCCATGGTCACGCCGACGACCGCCGCTTAGCCTGACTGGGCCGGCCACCGAGCCGCACCCATCCACCGGAACTCGAGGAAGAGGCGAGAAATGCTGACCGTGACGACGATCCAGGAGCTGCGCACGAAAGCCGGGCAGGAGCTCGGCGCCAGCGATTTCCACGAGGTGACCCAGGAACGAATCGACGCGTTCGCCGAGGCCACCGGCGACCGGCAGTGGATCCACACCGACCCTGTGCGGGCGCGCGACACGCCGATGGGCGCGACGATCGCGCACGGCTACTACACCCTGGCACTGGCGCCCGTACTGCTCGCCGAGGTCCTCCCGCTCGACGGGTTCGCCATGGGAGTCAACTACGGGCTGGACAAGCTGCGGTTCCCGGCCCCGCTGCCGGTCGGGTCGGCGGTCCGCATGCACGTCCGCCTGGACGGCGTCGAAGACATCCCCGGGGGCGCCACCCTCGCGCTGACGCTGACCTTCGAGCGCGAGGGCTCAGGCAAGCCGGTGTGCGTCGCGCAGGCGCTGTATCGCGTCTATGAAAGCGCCTAGCGTCATGGCCGCTACGACACCGACGGCGAACTCGACGGGCGCTCGCGCCGCCGCGCGCTCGGCGCTGGACGTAATGCTCACCGACGCTGCCCTGGAGCCGGCCGGCCGGGGCGCGTTTCTCCAGCCAGGGGCCGCGGTCAAGGCGGTCACCGGCCTGGCGCGGCGCCCCGATCGCCTGGCCCGCCGTGTCGGCGGGTTCGCCTCGGGGCTCGGCGCGGTGGCGACCGGGCGCTCCGAGGTTGGACCGGCCAGGGACGACCGGCGCTTCGGCGACCCCGCATGGCGGGAGAACTGGCTGCTGCGCCGGGTTCTGCAGTCCTATCTGCTGGCGGCCGGGACGGTCGACGATCTGATCAGCGACGCCGATCTGGACTGGCGGGCCGAGCGCCAGGCGAGGTTCGCGGCTCAGAACATCCTCGACGCGCTTGCCCCGACGAACTTCCCCTGGTCAAACCCGAACGTTCTGCGAGAGATCGTCAACACGGGCGGGACGAACCTGATCAAGGGCGGCCGGCGGTTCGTGCGCGACATGTCGCATGCTCCGCGGCTTCCCGCCAGCGTCGACACCACGAAGTTCGAGGTGGGCGACAACCTCGCGGTGACACCCGGGTCGGTTGTTCTGCGCACCGACGTCTTCGAGCTCATCCACTACCGCCCCTCCACCGACCAGGTGCGCGAGATTCCTCTGTTGTTCGTGCCCCCGACGATCAACCGGTATTACATCCTGGACATCGCGCCGGGTCGCAGCATGGTCGAGTACCTGCTCGGAGAGGGCCAGCAGGTGTTCATGGTCTCCTGGCGCAACCCCGACGCCGGGCAGGGTCATTTCGATCTGGAGACCTACGCCGGCGCGGTGCTCGAGGCGCGCGACGCGGTCGCGGAGATCACCCGTCAGCCGGCGGTCCACATCAACGCAGCGTGCTCGGGCGGGATCATCTCCGCCGCCGCTGTCGCCCATCTCGCCGTGACCGGCGGTCAGGACCAGGTGGCGAGCCTGACGCTGTTCGTCTGCGCGCTGGACAACGAGCGCGCCGGGACGGCGGCGGCGATGACCACCCGAGAGGTCGCGGCCGCAGCGGTCGCCGAGTCGGCCCGCAAGGGCTACCTGGACGGGCAGGCTCTGGCCGGGGTGTTCGCCTGGTTGCGGCCCAACGACATGGTGTGGAACTACGTGGTCAACAACTATCTGCTCGGCAAGGACCCGCCGGCGTTCGACATCTTGTACTGGAATCAGGACGCCGTTCGCCTTGCAGCCGGGCTGCACCGTGATTTCGTGCATGTCGCGCTGGAGAACTCACTTGTGCACCCCGGCGCTGTGGAAGTGCTCGGGACGCCCATCGACCTCGGGGCCGTCACCGTCGACAGCTATATCGTCGCCGGGCTGCGGGACCACATCGTCCCGTGGGAGAACGCCCAGCGCTCGGCCGGGCTGCTGGGCGGCAGCTCCCGGTTCGTGCTCTCAACCAGCGGGCACATTCAAGCGCTGGTCAACCCGCCGGGGCCCGACAGCCGCTCCAGCTATCGGCTCACCGACGAGCCGCCCGCCGACGTCGACGCCTGGGTGCAAGAGGCCGACGTCCGGCGCGGGAGCTGGTGGCCGGACTACAGCGCGTGGCTCGGGGAGCGCTCGGGCACAGTGCGCTCGGCGCCCGCCACGCTCGGCAGCCGCAAGCACCGAGCGACCGCCAAGGCACCCGGCACCTACGTTCACGCCGCGTGAGACCGTGAGCCAGGACCAGGCCGAGCAGCGGCGCCCTTCGACCCGCGGCGCCGCAGCGGCCGACCGGCCGGAGCTGCCGGACCCGCCCGAGCCGGCGGTCAGTCGCTGGTGGGGTCGGCCGCTGGGCGAGCCGCGATGCGTGCTCGAGCTCGCACGGCTGCTCGTCGACCCGATACTTCGTGGTCACGGGGTGACCCGCGGCAACGGCCGACCCGTGCTCCTGATGCCCGGGTTTCTCGCGGGCGACCAGACGCTGAGCGTGATCGCGGCCTGGCTGTGGCGGATCGGCTACCGACCCCATGTCTGCGGTTTCATCGCCAACGTCGACTGCTCAGACCGCAGCGCGGACCGGGTCGCCGATCGCGTGGCGGCTCTGCACCGCCGCCATGGTCAGCGGGTGGCGCTCGTCGGCCACAGCCGCGGCGGCCACTTCGCCCGCGCCGTGGCCGCGCGCGATCCCGAGCGGGTCTCGCACGCGATCTCGGTCGGCTCCGACCTGCGGGCGATGCTCTCGATCAGCATTCCCACCACGATCGCCGCCGTGGCGGCGCGGCAGGCGTTGTTCGCGACCGGCCGGGCCCGCTCTGAGGCGTGCCTGACGCCGCGCTGTGCGTGCGCGTTCACCCGTGCCTACGCCGGCCCGTTTCCGACCGATCGGGTCCGCCTCACCAGCATCTACAGCAAGGGTGACGGCGTCGTGCGCTGGCAGGAGTCGATCGTTCCCGAAGCCGACTGCGTGGAGGTGACCGGCAGCCACATCGGATTGATCTTCAATCGCAAGACCTACCGGGCGATCGCCGACGCGCTCGCCCGGCCCGAGCTTCACCTCCCAGACTGACCACCCGAGAAGGAGAGCCTGATGCAGACACTGGATATCCCCCCGTTGTTCGAGGATCTCGGCCATGCCCTGGCCACCGACTATTTCTTCCTGCGCGAGCAGCTCACCGACGACCAGCTCGCCGTCTTGCGGCGGGTGCGCGAGTTCGTCGATGATGAGGTGCTGCCGGTGATCGGCGGCTACTGGGAACGCGCCGAGCTGCCCTGGCCGCTCATCCACCGCATCGGCGAGCTCGGGATCCTCGGCGAGGACATCACCGGCTACGGCTGCCCCGGCCTGGATCCAATCGCCTGCGGACTGGCCACCATGGAGCTCAACCGCGGCGACGGGAGCCTCGGCACCGTCCTCGGCGTCCAATCCGGCCTGGCCATGAAATCGATCCACATGTTCGGATCCGAGGAGCACAAGCAGCGCTGGCTGCCCGACATGGCCCGGGTCCACAAGCTCGGGGCGTTCGCGCTGACCGAGCCCGACCACGGCTCGGACTCCGTCGCGCTGGAGACCACGGCGCATCTCGACGGCGACCACTACGTCATCAACGGCGCCAAGCGCTGGATCGGCAACGGCAGCCTCGCCGATGTCATCGTCGTCTGGGCCCGCGGCGAGAATGGCAAGGTCCAGGGCTTCCTGATCGAGAAGGACACCCCCGGCTATGACGCCCAGGTGATCGAGGGCAAAGGCTCGCTGCGCGCCATCTGGCAAGCCGACATCACCCTTCACGACGTCCGCATCCCCGCCGAGAACCGGCTGCCCGGCGCCAACAGCTTCAAGGACGCCGGACGGGTCCTGGCCCAAACCCGCAGCGCCTGCGCGTGGGCCGCACTTGGCCACGCCGTCGCCGCCTACGAGACCGCGCTGACCTACGCCACGCGCCGTCGCCAGTTCGGACGCCCGCTGGCCAGCTTCCAGATCATCCAGGACCGGCTCGTCCGGATGCTCGCCGAGCTCACCGCCATGCAGCTCTACTGCCTCCAGATCGGACGACTCGCCCAACGCGGCCAGCTCACCGACACCATCGCCGGCCTCGCCAAGCTCAACAACACCCGCAAGGCCCGCCAGATCTGCGCCGACGCCCGTGACATGCTCGGCGGTAACGGCCTGCTGCTCGAAAACCACGTCATCCGCCACATGGCCGACATCGAGGCGATCCACACCTATGAGGGCACCGAAACCATCCAGACCCTGATCGTCGGCCGAGACATCACCGGCATCGGCGCATTCGCCTAGGGCCACCGGGGAACGCTCAGGTCCGGCGCCTCACGAGGCAGATCGCTCCGGATCGGTCAGCGGTCAGCGCGACAGGGTCGCGCCGGCTCGGTCTGCGAAGCTGCTGCGGATGACCGGCCGGGTGTGCCGAGCGATGCGGAGCGCCATCTGCAGACCGGGCGCTGAAGCTCGTCGGCTGCGTGGTGGTCGCGACGTGGTCCTGAAGCTGGTCCCGGCGCTCGAGCCGGGCGCTGCGCGCTCTCGAGCACGTGTCCTGGGAATGGGTGCTCGGGGCGATTCCACGCCGATCCCTTCCCGGGATTCCCGGTCGTCATCATGGCGTACATCATCGGCGCACTCGGGGGATCGATTCTGCTGCCGGCGGCGGGCACCATCGGCGGGATGGCAGCAATGCCGGTCGCCCCGGCCAACACTTGACCTCTGAGCCACAGGCCGGTCCCCGCGATGCTGACCGGCTGCCGGGCGCCTTCAGTTGCGCTCAGGTCCGGCGAGCGCGGCGGCGTGGACGCTCTGCCAGGAGCCAAACTCGTCGCGCAGAGGCTTCTTGGAGATCTTCCCGGTCGGCGTCTTGGGGAGCGCTGCGCGGAACACGATCTGCGTGGGGAGCTTGAACTTGGCCAGGCGTTGCGCGGCGAAGGTGGCGAGCTCGTCTGGGTCGACGCCAGCGTGATCCTTGGCTACGACGACGGCGAGGACCTCTTCGCCACGGACGGGGTCGGGGACACCGATCACGGCACACTCGAGCACCGCGTCGTGCTGGTAGAGGACCTCCTCGATCTCGCGCGGGTAGATGTTCTCTCCGCCGCGGATGATCATGTCCTTGGTGCGGTCGACGATGTAGAAGTAGCCGTCGTCATCCATGTAGCCGATGTCACCGGAGTGCAGCCATCCGTCGGCGATCGTCTCGGTGGTCGCCTCAGGGTCGTGCAGGTAGCCCATCATCACGTTGGGGCCCTTGATCACGATCTCGCCGTACTCGCCGGGTGCGGCGTCCGCGCCGGCCTCCTGATCGATGATCTTCATCTGCTGCCCGCGCAGCGGCAGGCCGATCGAGCCGACTTTGCGGTCGCCGTAGTAGGGGTTGAGCGAGGCGATGCATCCCGTCTCGGTCATCCCGAACCCCTCGAGGATCCGGATCCCGAACCGGTCCTGGAACGCGCGCAGCAGCTCGACGCTGAGCGGCGCCGCGCCGCAGATCACGTAGCGCAGCGATGTCGGGCCGTCCGGTGCGCCCGGGGCGTCGAGAACCGCGGCGAGGATCGTCGGGACCGCCGAGATCGTCACCGGAGCGAACTGCGCGACCTCCCCCCAGAACCTCGAGGCCGAGAAGCGCTCCCACATCACGACCTCGCAGCCGATCGTCAGCGGAATCAGCGTCGTGACGACCTGGGCGTTGGCGTGAAACAACGGCAACAGCATTCCCACCCGCTCGCCCGGGCCGAGCGGTACGAGTTCGGCGCCTTGCGCGGCGTTGACGAGCAGGTTCTGGTGAGAGAGCATGGCGCCCTTGGGCGCGCCCGTCGTTCCCGACGTGTAGAGGATCGCCGCCAGGTCGCGGTGGCCGCGCTTGACGACGGGCGCTCCCAACCCGCGCGACGCCAGCTCGTCACAGCCGACCCGGGCGAGGCCCGCCGGCGCGTCGACATCGATCACGTCTCGCAGGTGCGAGAGCCCACCGCGAGCCGTCTCGATCACCGATCCACCGTGCTGGTTGGTGAACACCGCCACGGCGCGCGAGTGCTCGAGTACGTAGCCGGCCTCGGCTGCCGTGTAGCCGGGGTTGATGGGGCCGAACACCGCGCCGGCCTTGAGGATCGCCCACCATGCCTCCAGAAACTCCAGGCAGTTGGGCAGGAACACCGAGACGACATCGCCCGGCTCGACGCCCAGCTCGGCCAGACCGCCGGCCAGCTCATCAGTGCGGGCGTCAAACGCCCCATAGGTGTGTGACCGACCGGCATGGGTGACGAACGGGGCGTCGGGCTGGAGCCGGGCCCTCAGGCGCAGCAGGTTCGGCAGAGTCTGGAGTTCGGGGGAAGCTTTCATCGTGCGTGCTCCTGTGATCGCAGGTCAGGGAATACGACACAGGGTCTCTCAGCCGAGCACGTGCTCCATTGGTGCAGGGCGCCAATTCGAAGGCCGACGTTGGTGGGCTCACGCTGGGCGTCCGCGGGTTTGGCTCATCCGAACAATCTCGCCTGGTCTGATTGGTGGCGTGCGCCATGGGCGGGGGGGCTGGGTTCCGGGATAACCCGTCAGGTCAGGTCGTTGTCAACATGAACGAGGAGGAGAAGATGGGCTTTCTGACCGGCACGTTTCCCGAGGTTGAACCCGAGAGCTTCATGGAGAAGCCATACCGAGAGCGGACGAAGATCCTGTCGCGTTTCTGGATCGAGAACGGCTTCGGGTCACCGAAGGCGATCATGGTGATGTACCTCGTGAAGCTGGTGGTGTTCTTCGTCGGCGGGGGGATCCTCGTCGGCACACTGACATCTCATCTGAGCCCGTTGCATCCCTCGCAGTGGTTTGACCAGCCGATCTTCTATGAGAAGGCGATCCTGTGGACGGTCCTGCTGGAGTGCCTGGGGGTGGCAGGCTCGTGGGGGCCGCTGGCTGGTCACATGTGGCCGTTCACGGGGGGCTGGCATTACTACGCGCGGCGAGGCGCGCTGCGCAACCCGCCGTGGCCGGGCAAGGTGCCGTTGACGGCCGGGGAGGAGCGCACGGCCGGCGACGTGGTCCTGTACCTCGGGGTGCTCGTCTCGCTGGTGGTCGCGCTGGCGCTGCCGGGCGTCACCGCTCACGGTGTCGGCGCGCACGTCGCGCACAGCAAAGGTCTGGTGCCGCCGGTGGCGATCGGGGTTGCCGTGGGTCTGCTCGGGCTGCTCGGCCTGCGCGACAAGATCTTCTTCCTGGCGGCCCGCGGCGAGCAGTACGTGCCGGCGATGATCTTCATGACCTTCTTCCCGTTCGTCGACATGATCGTCGCGGCGAAGCTGCTGATCGTGATGGTGTGGTTCGGGGCCGGCTTCTCCAAGCTGACGCGTCATTTCACGAACGTGATCGCGCCGATGGTGGCCAACACGCCATGGTTGCCCCTGAAGTGGATCAAGCGGATGCATGTCGCCGACTATCCGGAGGATCTGCGCCCGTCGGGCTTCACCTACCGCCTCGCGCACGGACCGGGCGTGTTCGGCGAGCTCGTCCCGCCGCTCGTGCTGCTGTTCAGCCACAACCACACAGTGACGGTGTGCGCCGCGATATTCATGATCGGCTATCACCTGTTCATCATCTCCACGTTCCCGCTCGCGGTGCCGCTGGAGTGGAACGTCGTGTTCATGTACCTGACCGCTTTCCTGTTCCTCGGCTACCCCGCCCAGGACGGGTACGCGCTGGGCAACGCCGGACCGGGCGTGCTCATCCCGACGGCGATCATCATGCTGTCGTTCCCGGTGCTCGGGAACCTGCGGCCCGACCTGGTGTCGTTCCTGCCATCGTTGCGTCAGTACGCCGGCAACTGGGCGTCGGCGATGTGGGCGTTCGCCCCGGGCGCCGAGGACAAGCTCGACGAGCACCTGATCAAGGGCGCGCCAATGCAGAAAAAGCAGCTGCAAGCGAAGATGCCGCTGCTGGGCTATGACGAGAACGTCGCCGAGATCACCCTGCAGATCCTGCTGGCCTGGCGATCGATGCACAGCCAGGGCCGCGGGCTGAACTCGGTGATGATCAACCAGCTCGGCAGCGACATCGATACCTACACGTTGCGCGAGGCTGAGTTCGCGTGCAACGCGATCACCGGATTCAATTTCGGGGACGGGCATATGCACGACGAGCGGCTGATCGCGGCGATCCAGCGGCGCTGTCGGTTTGCGCCGGGCGAGTTCATCGTCGTCTGGGTCGAGTCCGAACCGGTCTGGCACGGCTATCAGGAGTACTGGGTGATGGACGCCGCCGTCGGGATCGTCGAGCGTGGCCGCTGGCAGGTCAAGGACGCCGTCAGCGCCAAGAACTGGCTGCCCGACGGGCCGATCGCGACCCAGGTGTCCTATCGGATGCCCGGCTATGAGCGCGTCCGGCACAGCAGCGGCGCGGGCACAGGGGTCGCGACTGCCGGAAGCGGCCGGACCGTCGTGACGGCATGATTCATCGATGAGAGCGAGAGGACGATCATCATGACCTCAGCCATCGTGGTCGGCAGCGGACCCAACGGGCTCGCTGCCGCCCTCACCCTCGCCGACGCCGGCGTGCAGGTCACCGTCCTGGAGGCGGCAACGACGCTTGGCGGCGGCACTCGCTCCAGCGAGCTGACGCTCCCCGGGTTGATCCACGACGAGTGCTCGGCGGCCCACCCGCTTGCGCTCGACACCCCGTTCTCCCGGCAGTTCGACCTCGGCGCCTACGGACTGCACTGGCGCTGGCCCGAGCTGCAGTACGCCCATCCGCTCGACGGGGGCCGGGGCGCGGCGGCCCATCGGTCGGTGGCGGAGACCGCCACCGGCTTGGGCCGCGACGGCCGGCGCTGGCAGGGGGTGTTCGGACCGCTCGCCGACCGCTTCGACGCGATCACCGAGGACTTCATGCAGCCGATGCTGCGGGTCCCCGGGCACCCCATGCTGATGGCCCGCTTCGGCGCGTTCTCCGGCATGCCCGCCGGCCTGCTCGCGCGGCTGTGGCGCACCGACGAGGCCCGAGCGCTGTTCGCGGGGGTCGCCGCGCACGCGCTGAGGCCGCTGAGCAGCCCGATGTCGAGCGCGATCGGCATCGCGCTGGGCAGCGCCGCGCACCGCTACGGCTGGCCCGTGGCCCAGGGCGGCTCGCGGTCGATCAGCAGCGCGATGATCGCCGCGCTCAGCGAGCGCGGCGCGGTCTTCGAGACCGGCGTGCGGATCGACTCGCTTGATCAGCTCGGGGAAGCCGACATCGTCATGCTCGACCTCGCCCCGGCCGCCGCCGTTCGAGTCTGCGGCCGGCGGATGCCGGCCACTGTCCGCCGGCCCCTGCTGCGATACCGTCACGGGCCGGGCGCGTTCAAGGTCGAGTTCGCCGTTCAGGACGGCGTGCCGTGGAGCTATGAGCCGGCCCGCCGCTCCGGAACCGTGCACCTCGGGGGCGACCTGTCAGAGATCGCCGCCACCGAGCAGATGATCCACCGCGGCCAGATGCCGGAGCGGCCCTACGTGCTCGTCTGCCAGCAATCGCTCGCCGACCCGTCCCGGGCGCGGGATGGGATCCATCCGATCTACAGCTACGCCCACGTGCCTGCCGGGTACACGGGAGACGCGACGGCGGCGATCGAGGCGCAGATCGAGCGCTTCGCCCCTGGCTTCCGCGACCGGATCCTCGCCCGACACATCCGCTCGACGACCGACATGTCAGCCCACAACGCCAACTACGTCGGCGGCGACATCGTCACAGGATCAAACGACCCGCTCCAGCTCATCTTCCGTCCGCGCGCCGCCCTTGACCCCTACGGCCTCGGCATCCGCGGCGTCTACCTCTGCTCCGCCGCCACCCCGCCCGGGGCCGGTGCGCACGGCATGTGCGGCTACAACGCCGCCCAGTCCGCGCTCCGCGCCATCGCCGCGAACCGCGTTCAAGCCCGAGGACACCACGACCGCTCAACTCCCGAGACCCCGGTCAACGTGTGAGCGAGAGGGAATGGGCGCCGCGCCAACGCGCGTCAGAGCCTCGGGATTCGTCAGCGCCGGCGGCCTGAAGCCGCCTGAAGGCCCTCGATCATTTCGGCCAGCCGCAGCGCGACCTCGAGATGCAGCCGCCGCGGCTCGATCTTATGTCCGAGCAGCTCCTCGGCGCGCTTGACACGGTAGACGACGGTGTTCTGGTGGATCCCGAGCCGTCGGGCGGCGCGCGCCGGGCTGAGGTTCTCCTCCAGATACGCCCGCAGCGTCGCGCGCAGACGGGCGGCTGAGTCGGTGCCGGCGACCAGGCCGCCAAGCTCGGTCTCCGCGAAGCGGATGGCCTCGGCAGGGTCGGCCGCCAACAGCGCGGTGAGCCCGCCGGTGCGATAGGCGACCACCGTACCGGAGCGGACGTCCCGCAGCTCGGCCAGCCGCCGGGCAGCGCGCGCCTGCTCGTGTGACTCGGCCATGCCGGCCAAACCCTCGCCGCAGTTGCCGATCGCAGCGCGCACGCCCGCGCCCATTCGGTGAGATATCGCGCCCGCGTCGTCCACGACCCGCTCTCCCCAGGTCCATGCCCACAGCACGCGCTCACCAATGGGCACGATCAGGACCGGGCCGCCATCGAGGGCCGCAGCGAGCTGCAGCGCCTCCGTTTCGAGCCAGCCGGCGCCGAGCGCCTCCTCGCGCGGATCGCCCCAGACGATCATCGCCACATGCCGGCGGCTGACGTCGTAGCGAAGCTTGTCCATAGCCAGATGGGCGTCAACCGGTCGGCGCTCGAGGATGGCGCCGACCAACTCGGCGCGGGCAGCGGCCGCGCCGCGGATCCAGCGTGCGTGCTCCAGCTCGTAGTCCTCGACGAGCGTCGTGCAGACGGCGTCGATGTAGGCGAAGAAATGTTCCGAGGCGTGAGCGAGAGCCCGCCAGCGGATGTCTGGATCGAGCTCCAGCTCGACGCCGACCTCGACGAAGCGGCGCTCCGCGAGCCAGTGACCGAGCCGGTAGGCCCGCAGCAGCGCGGGAAGCTCAACCCCGCGGTGGACGAGCTCCTGCGCCCAGGCGATCGCCCCCGCCGGCGGGGTGATCGTCTCCGGCACCGGTCCGGCCAGCAGCTGGGCCCAGATCGCGCTCAGATTGCTCTCGCAGCTGAGGACCAGGCTGGCCCGGAAATCCTCGTCGGTGGCCCGGCCGAGCTCCGGGATCGAGTCGAGCAACACGTCGGCCATCTCCTCGGCCAGCGCGGAGGGGTGCAGGCTGCGCAGGACAGCCGAGACCTGCTGTCGGACGACCGCCTCGAGATCCGGGTGGACCGTCGCCATCGCAGGCCAGTCTAACTCTCACGGCAGCGCACTGCTCGTCGTGAGCCCCGCCCGCCGCCGATCCGCGACGGTCGAAAGCCGGCGCCGGGAATGTGACAAAACGGCTTCTGCGAGATGCCGTCCCGATCGCACTCGTCGGCGCCGACCGCGGTCGCGGTCAATCGGACGCGCTGCGGGCGCTAGTGCAGCGTTTCTGAAGTGTCTTGTCTTTGGGATGCTTTCTTGAGGACCTGCTCGGCAGTCTTGGTCCAGACGAACGGCTGGGCGCGCTCGTTGTAGCCCTCGATGAAGTGCTCGATCGCGGCGATCAGTTCGGGGACGTCGTGGTAGACGCCGCGGCGGACCTGTTGCGTGGTCAGGATCGAGAACCAGATCTCGACCATGTTCATCCACGACGCGCTGGTCGGGGTGAAGTGAAAATGCACGCGGGGGTGCCGAGCCAGCCAGGCCTTGACCTCCGGAGTGGAGTGCGTCGAGGAGTTGTCGAGCACGACGTGCAGAGGTTTGCGCGGAAACGCCCGGATAAGCGAGTTGAGGAACGCGAGGAACTCCTGGTGGGTGTGCTGCGGGTAGCAGCTGCCGGTCACCTCGCCGGTCGCGATCTCCAGAGCGGCGTAGAGGCTGGTGGTGCCATTGCGCTTGTAATCGTGGGTCATCCGGGCCGCTTTGCCCGGCTTGATCGGGAGCGTCGGCTGGGTGCGGTCCAGCGCCTGGATCTGGGTCTTCTCATCCACGCAGATGACCAGAGCGCCCTTGGGCGGATCGAGGTAGAGCCCGACGACGTCGATCACCTTCTCAACCAGCTGCGGGTCCTTTGAGAACTTAAACGAGCGGACCTGGTGGGGCTTGAGCTTGTGATCGCGCCAGATCCGATGCACCGTCGAGGACGAGATGCCGGTCGCGGCAGCCAGCCGGCGCACGCTCCAATGCGTCGTCCCGTCCGGCGGCGCCTCCAGGGTCTTGGCCAACACGCGCTGCACCTCGTCGTCACTGATCGCCCGCGGCCGTCCCGACCGTGGCGCGGTCTCCAAGCCCTCCATCCCGCGCTCAGCGAAATTCCGTCGCCACAACCCGACCGTCTGCAGCGACACCCGCATGTCTCGAGCGATCTCCGTGTTACTCGCACCCTCCGCCGCGCGCAGCACGATCCCAGCGCGCATCGACTTCTCCTGCGGCGCCGACGGTGCTCTCAGCACCGCCCGAAGGTCGCGTTCCTCCTCCTCCGTGAGCTCGATAACCGCCGGGATGCGTCCCACAACCCGGACCGTACCGAAAGTCCATCACAATTACAAGAGACTATTGGGACGCTGCACTAGTGACCCGTCAGCACACTAGCCGGACCAATGCTGCTGACCGTCCTGAATCGCAGCCCAGATCAAGAGCGTGAACGCGACCACGCAGGCAAGGCCACTCGTCTCAGCCATCACAACCAGCCCGCCCGGCGCACCGAGCGCCGCGCTCACGACTCCGGCCACTAACGCCAACATCGAACACGCGAGAGCAGCCATCAAACACCGGCGAGAACATCGATCGAGCTGCACGTCTTCCTCCTGTGTCTGGCTTTGATTGTGCGCGTTGTCAGCGAGCCGGCTGATCGTTCAACCGTCCGGTCCGCGCTCATGGCAAAGTAAGACCGGGGGAATCGAGCTTCCATGTAGGCCTGCACCAACACGGTCGGTCAGGGCTGGCGCTCGGCGACAACCAACGCGGCAACGTCCTCGAGCAGTCAGGCGCAACCATGAGGAGGCGGGCACGCATCGTGCTCTACGGGCTCGCGCTGGTCATCGCGGTGAGCATGGGCGGACGCCTCCGATGCACGCAGCCAACGACAACTGAACCGTCCTGGGTTGCGTGGAGACTTCTGGCCTTGGAAGCAAGGAGGAAGTCGTGTCATCAGATCAGGGATGCGGGAAGCCGACGACTCGGCGCTATTCGGCTGAGGAGAAGGCTGCGTCGGTGAGGATGGTCCGCCCGTTGCGGGCCGAGACGGGGACGTCGCAGGGGACGGTGCAGCGCGTCGCTAGGCAGTTGGGGTACGGGGCGTGGATCCCGACCCCGCGCAGCAGCTCGGGCGCCTGCTCTCGCTCGGCGGCGGCCTCGGCCGCCGGCTGGACGCCACCGTCGCCGCCCACTGGCGCGAGCGCCTCCTGACCCCCGACGCCGAGACCGACCGTCTGAGCGCGCGCTTGCACGCCGCGCTGTTTGGCCGCGTGCTGGCGACGCTCGGCGGCTGGCTCGGTCAGGGCGACGTGGCGCTGTCGCTGCAGCTCGTCCCGGAGGGCGCGGCCTCGTCGCTGCGCCGCGACGCTGACGGGGGCGTCGCGGCGCGGCTCCCGTTCGGCTGGCTCGTGGAGGTGTGGGCGCGCGGGATCGACGTCGTCTGGGGTCGCTTCTGCCTGGCCGCGACGAGCGCCGACGGGCGGACCTGGGAGCTGGTGACGGCCGGTCCTGATCTCGACGAGCCGACGACGCTCATCGTCACGTTGCCCGGCGATCCCGGTCGGTCGAGCCCGTCACCGTCCTGATCGCCGCCGGCGTCACGCTGTAGGCGGCGATCGTCGCGCCGGCGAGCCCGGTGACGCTCGCCGGGCGGGTGAGCAATCCGATCGTCACCGCCACGAACGGCACGGCGCTCGGCGGGTCGGCGATCACCGGGGTCAGCACCTCGGCGCTGCCCTGCAGCGGCGGGCGGCGCGTGACGGCGGCGGCGAGCGCAGAGGCGACCGCCCGGCGTGTCCCGACCGTTTCGGCGGCCCCGATCGCGATCCCGAGGGCCGAGCGCGTGCGCACCCCGGGCCGGGTGACGAGCGGGGTGTGTCCTGCGGGCGGCTCGCCGCGAGCGAGCGCGATCAGCAGTCCGGGAAGATCGACGCCGGCCGCCGCGGCGTTGCCGGGCTCGGTGATCCGCGGGTTGCCCTCGATGAACTGCGGGACGCCGTCGCGGTGGAAGTAGTCAAGGCACAGCCCGCCGTGCCAGCGCAGGAACGCGCCGAACCGCGCCAGGGCATCGACCGCGAGCGGATGATCGGCGCTGATCCGTGCGGCGGCGCTGCCGCCGGCTCCGGTCACCAGCCGCTCGCTGACCGCCGCGGCGATCAGCGCGCCGTCGTCGAACACCCCCTGCACCTGGGCGTACGTGCCATCGGCCGGGGCTTGGACCATCACGCCATCCGCGTCCCCCGCTCCGCCGCCGGCCGCCGTCAGTCGGCGCCAGGCCCGCAGCGCGGCGTCATGATCGTGGGCCAGGATGACCCCCCGGCCGGCGGTCGAGAACGCCGCCTTGACCCATGCTGGGAAGCCGACGGCGTCGAGGTCGGCCTCGCGCTCCACGGGATGCCAGGCGGGCTGCGTCAGTCCGGCCGCGTCGATCGCTCGCGCGAACGCGAGCTTGGACTGAACATGGTCGAACGCCTCCTCCGAGGCGACGGCGACCGCGCCACGAGCGTTCGTCAGCAGCTCCCGCCCGGCGGCGAACAGCCACGCCTGCTCGTGCGTCGCCAGCAGCGCGCGGAAGCGACCGGACGCCATCAGCGCGTCGACGGCGCGGAGATACCCGACCGGGTCCGCGGACGGAGACGGCGCCCGGTGAACGGCCCGGCACCAGCGGCTGAACCGGACGATCGGCAATGAGCTCCCCGCGAGCACTTCGACGTCGATCCCGCGTGACCCGAGGACGGTGACGAATTCGCGCGCGGTCAGGCTCGACGCCTCCGACAGCAACACCCGCGGCCGGCGCTGAGGCCCGGATCGTCGGACGGGCATCCGGCGGATGTTAGGCCCGCCCACCGGGCAGTGACATGCATCACACCCCGCGGTCGGTGGGACGTTGGTGGGACGCTCGGCGAACAGCATGGCGCCCACACCCACCAACGAGAGGATCTCGATGCGACGCACTGCTGTTTCATCCATGTTGACCGCCATCGCCGTGATCGCGGCGAGCCTGGCGCTGGCCACCGTCTCGACCGCCAGCTCGGGACTGCCGACGCTGACGCTCGCCCTCACCCCGAACACCGTCAACGTCGGCGGGCCGATGCTCGCCGGCGCCACCCGGATCGCCACCACCGTCAGCGGCGAGAAGGAGGACAACCCCGGCCTCGTCCTGCTCAAGCCGGGGGTCACGCCGCAGGAGTTCGGAGCGGTCGTCGCCAAGCTCGGCGCTGACACACCGCTCGACGCGATCGATCCGTACGGGACGATCGTCTACGGCGGCGCTGACGCCGCGCAGGGCCAGACGACCGTCGGCTATGCGGACCTGCCGGCCGGGACGTACGTGGCGCTCAACAACGGCAACGGACACGCGGTCTTCACCGTGCGGCCGTCCTCGGACCCGGCGACGATGCCCGCGCCGGCGGCCACCGTGACGGCGATCGACTTCGGCTTCCGTGGCGCCCGCGTACTCCGCGACGGCGAGCTCGTGCGCTTCACCAACGCCGGCTATCTGATCCACATGGTCGTCTACGGGCGGGTGCCGAGTGTCGCGGTCGCCCGTCGGGCCGAGGCGCTGCTGCTCGCCGGCAAGGAGCACCAGGCGCAGAAGCTGACCGTCGCCCACGGCACGTTCGTGTTCGCCCTGTCGTCGGGCGAGTCACAGGAGTCGGTGATCGATCAGCCGCCCGGCGTCTACGTGATCCTGTGCCTGATGAACTCGCAGGACGGCCGCGAGCATTCCCAGCTCGGGATGTTCAGGACGATCCGGATCGTCGGCTGAGCGCCGCGCGCCGGACACGCTGGCGCGGGTCGGCGGGTCACATCCACCGGCCCGCGTCAGGCGCTGACCGGCTCGCCCCTCGCCAGCGCCACGAGCTCATGATGACGGGTGGAGATGGGAAGACTGAGTCCCGCCATCGCCCGGGAGGTCCTGTCCAGCAGCGCGAGCGCCGCCGAGCGGCGACCCTGGCTCAGCAGCAGGCTCGAGCTGCGATGGCAGCGCTGCTCGTCGGCGGGATCGAGGTCGAGCGCCCGGTCGATCAGCCGAACCGCCTCGTCGACCTCGCCGGCGTCCTGGGCGCGGGCCGCGGCGGCATCGAGCAGCTCGACGTACAGGCGCTCCAGCCGCACCCGGTGGTCGACCGCCCACGACTCGAAACGATCGTCGGGCAGCAGCGGACCGCGATACTGGGCGATGGCGATCCGCACCGCCGATGCCTGGCCGCCGGCCAGCGCTCGCCGCGCGTGATGCTCGAACAGATCGGCGTCCACCTCGACGTCGCCGAGGCTGAGCACGTCGCCGTCACGGCTGACGACGCCCGGTGCGCCGGCGCGGAGACGGTTCAGGACATTGCGCAATCGCTTGCGCCCGCTCTGGGGCGCCACCTCGGGCCACAGCAGCTCGATTGCCTGCTCGGCCGGCAGACGCCCGCCATGACAGGCGAGCAGCTTGACGAGCAGCTCGGGCCGGCCGGGCGGAGGCGTCAACGTCTCCCCGCCGCGACGCAGCTCGAAGCCGCCCAGCAGCCGGGCGGTCAAGCGCGGACGGACGCCCCGCAGCGCCGCGGCCGCCGTCGAGCCCGCGTTGGCCGCAAGCCCGACGAGCCGCTCGGCCATCTCGCGATCTCGGGCCATCGGCAGCTCAGGGTGACCGAGGCCGGCGGCGAGCTCGAACGCGTCGGCCGCCAGCTGCCCGGCGACCGGGTCGCCCGTCCGCAACGCGGCGTACGCCGACAGGAGCGTGATCCGCCAGCGCTCGCGCGGCTCGATCCGCTGCCGTGAGAGCCGGTCCAGGGCGAGGCGCGCCGCGTCGGGATCGCCGGAGCGCGCCAGGATGGCCGCTTCGGCGCTGTCGAAGGCGATCGGCTCCGCCTCGCGCCGAGGGCGCGCCCGCTCCAGGTAGGCGACGGCGCGCTCGCTCTCACCGACGCGGTCAAGCAGGTCCGCGGAGTCGGCGAGGAAGTCGACGCCGGTCGGATGGTCGAACCATTCGTCGGCGTGGACCTCGGTCGCGAGGATCTCGGCAACCGTGCGGCTCCGATCGCCGCGCTGCGAGGCGAGCCTGGCCCCGGACCAGTGCGCGTAGCCGGTGAGCCGCGGATCGTTCAACAGCTCGCCGAGCGCCCGCGCCTGCTCGATCGCCGCCTCGGCGTCGGTGAACCGGCCGCAGTTGACCAGCACATCGCCGTAGAAGGTGAGCATGACGCCGCGATAGATCGTTCGACTCGCCATCCCCTCGAGGGACACTTCGAGCCAGCGCAGCGCCGAGTCGAAGTCGCCACGGGCATAGAAGACGTGCACGCCGAGGATCGCGGCGGCCTGCGACGCCCAGTCGGGGTGACCGACCTGAACGCAGAGCGCGTAGGACTCCTGAAGATGGCGCTGCGCGCTGACCAGCGACGTCAGGTCACGGCGCCACGCCGCGGCCTGGCCGACGACTCCGAGCGCGCGGGCGCGCGTGGCCAACTCGTCACGCTCGGCTCCGGTGAGCACCTCGAGCGCGAGCGCCTCGGCGTCGTCGGCTCGCTCGTCGCGGACGAGATCCCGGGCGATCTCGGCGTCCAGGGCGCGCCGGAGCGCCGCATCTCCGTTGGCGACGGCCAGCGCGCGGGCGCCGGCGAGCGCGTCCCGGCGGCGCTGCATGCGCACCGACGCCTCGCACGTCCGCGCCAGGTGGAGCAGCGCCTCTGGATGGCGTGCGGTGGCGGCGTCCGGGATCACATCGATCAGCGTCTGGAACTCGAGGTATCCGACGGTCTCGGCCTCTCCCGGGGTCAGGTCCGACAGCATCCCGGCGGCCTCGTCGGCGCAGCCGGCGGCGAGAAGCAGCTTGACCGCCGCCGACAGCTCGCCGTGCCGCGCGTAGACGGGCGCCGCGGCGAGCGCCGTGCCCGCGGTCAGCGGCCGCAGCCGCGCGACGACCTCCTGCACCGGCCCCGGCATCTCCCACCAGCCGTCCGGGCGCTCCCCGACCGGGATCCCGCTCGCGCCGATCCGCCTCAGCAGCGCGCCGTCGCCGGACACCGCCTCAACGACGGTGGCGGACAGGAGCGGCAGGTGCGCGAGTGCGACGATCGCCTCGCGGTCGCGCGCGTCCAGCCCCTCGAGCTGGCGCTGCACGAGCGACCGCAACGGGACGCGCCCGCGGACGATCGCGGTCAGCTCGGCGTCGCGGTCCGCCGAGCGAGCGAGTGTCTCGCCGGCGAGCACGACCGCCGCCGCCCAGCCGCCCGTCGCGCGCCGCAGCTCGTCGGCCTGCGTTGCGTCGATCGCGATGTCGAACCGGGCGACGAGCAAAGCCTGCACCTCGGGCGTGGTGAACGCCAGGCGGTCGGCGTCAATCGCGAGGATCGCCGATCCCAGCGCCAGCCCCGCCGGCGCATGGCGCGCCAGGATGAGGAGACGATGGTCGCCGGGCAGCTGCCGGGCGAGCCGGGCCAGCAGCCGCCCGCCATCCTCGTCGGCGTGATGGGCGTCGTCGACGATCAGCAGGATCGGCTCGCGCACGCGGGCGAGAGCGGTGCACAGCTCGTCGACGGCGCCGGGTGGATCGCCGCGCTGCGCCTCCATGGCGATCGCCGGATCGCTCAGCTGCGCACGCCGCAAGGCCGAGACGAGGCGAGCCACGAGCGCCGCACCGTCATGATCGCCGGCGGCAAGCGGCGCGTGCGCGGACCCGAGACCGAGCGCCTGCGCCAGCTCGGTGCCAAGCGCCGTCTTGCCGTAGCCGCCGGGCGCCGCGACGAGCGCCATCCGCGCTCCGGCGAGGGCCGCCACCAGCTGCGGCCGGGCCACATGTGGTGTCTGCAGCCTCAGTTCTGATGCCATCTCTCGCCCTGTCGGGAAAGGAGATGTTAATGGCGGCACGCGCTCGCGCGGGCGTCCTGGCGCCCTTCGGGCGGACCACGATGTCTTTCGCGGGCGGGCGCGGATCGGAGTGGAACACGCCCGCCGCCGGCGTCGTACCCTCTTCTTCGAATGGATTGCGCCGAACTACGCTCAGGACCCGGGATTGGCTTCACGCAGCGGCATCGCCCAGCGATAATCGTCATGCGGGCGTTGCTGGCCGGCTGGCTCACCTTCTTGACCGTATTCGCCTGCGCGAAGGGCTACTGGTGGGGACTTGCCTTCCTGCCGTTCCTCGCCCTCGACCTCTGGCTTCTGCGCAAACTGGTGCGCGCATGAGCGGTCAGGGTGGGTGTGTCGACGGGGGGCTGAAGCTCTGGCTCGCTGGGGCGGGGTCCAACGATCGGCGCGTGCGGTGCGCACCGGTGACCGTCTCGAGGATCGGGGCGGGGTCGGACCTGCATCTCGTCACCGACGCGCAGGGGCGGATGCGCTACCGCCTCCCGGGCGGCGACTATCTGCTGCGAGCGCCAGCCGCCCAGGCGGCCCGCTTCTCGGTCCGGGACGGTCGCTGGACGACGGTGCGCGTCCGGCTGCCGTAGGCGCAGGCCAGGGCGAGGGGCTCGAGCACGAGAGAGAGCACGCGCGACGCGCTCGATCGGGAGCCGCGAGATCTGGACGCTCGCCCTGCTCGGCCAACCCGTCGGAGGATGAACCGGCGCTCCGGCTCGGTGCGCGCCGCGTCCAATGCCCGGTGATCGGCGGCGATCGCCGCTGTCCGATCGCCGCGGCGGCGGTGGAGATCGGCGCAGGTGGCCTCGAGCAGGTGGTAGTCGCTCAGTGAGCCCTGCCGGTCGAGCTCGTCGACGAGCGCCAACCCGGCGTCGAGATCCTCGGACATCGCGACCGCGACCGCGACCGCCCGATTCAGGCGCACCACCGGCGAGGGTGTGTGCTGTAGCAGCAGTTCATACAGCGCGGAGATCTGCGACCGATCGGTGGCGGCAGCGCTCGGCGCGTCGGCGTGGCAGGCCGCGACCGCGGCCTGCAGCTGATACGGCCCCCGGACACGGCGGCGCAGAGCGCCGTGCAACAGCGACCGTGCCTCCTCGACCTCTCCCGCCTTGGCGCGAGTCAGGCGCTTGGCCATCGTCGCCTCCGGCACCAGGAACGCACGGGCGATCTCCGCGGTGCTCAAGTCGGCCAGCGCGCGCAGGGTCAGCGCGACCCGGCCCTCGAGCGAGAGCGCCGGGTGACAGCAGGTGAAGATCAGCCGCAGGCGGTCATCCTCGAGGCCCCCACGCTCGTCGATGTCGATGTCGATGTCCATGTCGTCGTCGTCCATGGTCGTGGGGGCGGCGGCGGTCGGGTCGCGACCGACCTGCTCGAGGAGCTCGGTCCCCCGCTTGACTCGCCGCAGCCGGTCCAGCGCCCGGTTGCCGGCGACGGTCGTCAGCCACGCGCCCGGCTGGCGCGGCACACCGTCGGCGCTCGATCACCTCCTCGAGGCCGCGCAGTCGACGACATCGAACCCGGAAATGAACTCCTTGGTCTCCATGAACGGGCCATCGGAGATCAACGCCTCGCCGTTTCGGACGCGGCCGGTGGTCGCCACGTCGGCATGCGCGAGCGCGTGGCCGTACACCTGAGTCCCCTGAGTCGTCGCCTCGTTCAACCAGCTGATCGAATCACGACCGATGGCTGCCTCCGCCTCGTCGCTGGCGGGGATCCCGTCCACGTACATGAAGAGCACGTACCGCTGCAGCCCCGCCGGAGCATCGGCGAACAGAGCGGGCACCGGCACCTCGGCAATCGACGTCCACGCCGCGGGCGACAGTCCCGGCCCCATCGGCCCGTCCGCGAATGGCCGGATCTCGATCGTCTGAAACCATGAGCAGGGGTGCTTGGCCGCGATCTCGATCGCCTCGTCCAGGTCGGCGCAGTCGATCAGGTCAAACTCCGCCACGAACTCCTTGGTCTCGGCGAACGGGCCATCGCTGACGATCGTCTCACCCTCGCGCACGCGGACGGTCCGCCCGCCCTCCGGGAGCTCGAGCTCCTGACCGAACAGCCGCACGCCGCGGCCGTCCATCTCCTCAACCCAGTTGGGGCACTCACGCTGCAGGACGACCAGATCCTCGGGCGCCGGCACGCCCCGGCACAGATGAACATCAGGTAGTTCATCGTCTCTCCGTCTTCTCAACCGTGATTGTCGCGCTCCAGCGCACCGGCCCGCTCACGACGCCCGGCGGAGTCTCGGCGTCGCGAGCCGCAGCCCGCCGAGACGCCGCATCGGGAGGTCGCGGCTCCTGCGCCGCGAGGCCGGCCGGCTGACGGGGTGCTCGCGGCGCAGCGATCGCTCACGCGCGATCTCGTCGGCCATCGCACTGCTCAACATTGGATGCATCGTGACCTCCTAGGGTGAAAGTGTGTGCACCCATACGACGAGTGGGCATGCCCCAGATGGACACCCCGGCGGCGGTTGGCGTCGCCTTGCGCCCGGTGAGCCGCCGCGTCAGAGTCTGAGCGCCACGCCGGGTGGCGGTCTCGGCTGCGCCGATGATCGCCTGACCCAGCGATGCGATGCGCGACGGCTGGTCGCCGACGCCGAAGGAAACGAGATTCCAGGCGTGGATCTCGCTCAGCACACCTCGCTGGCGAGCTTGGCGCCGGCCTTCGCGATGACGCTGCGCACGTCGGCGTCGGTTCCGCTCGGACTGAGTCCTGGCGCACGTGGATCGGCCGCACGACATCTCCGAGCAGCACGATCGACATCGTCATGCTCTCGGGCGTGATGCTCCCGGCCTGGCCATCGGGCCCGATCCCGAGCGGGGCGGCCGCGACGTGATAGCGGGGGGATCGGCCTGAACCTGACGGGACCGCCAGCATGTGCGCCCGGGAGAGTCCCTCCTCCTGGCGCGCGCGTCACGAACGTCGCGGACGTGTCGACGAGCTCGATCCCGTGCGACGCGCACGCGCTGTCGGTCGTTGGTGACCGGGACCGTGTCGTCGAGGTTCGGGAACCCCGGCGTCGTGAAGTCCCGCTCATCCCGGGTCGAGCCTGCGCATCGCGGCCAGTCTCTTCCTCGCCGGGCGCGACTTGGGATCTGAGTGGGCCGGTGGACGAAGCTGCCGCTCCGGGTCAGCGAGCTCCCGGAGCGGCAGGTCTGGGTAGATGGCAGGGCGCTCGTCAGTTGGCCGCGGGCAGGATCTCGACGAGTCCGGGGCTGCCGGATGTGCCGGCCGCGCTGCCAAAGCTCGTGCAGCTGCCGCTCGCTCCCGCTCCGCCGGACCCGGCGACGCCTGCGCTGCCGCCACCGGCGCCCCCGATGCCATTCTGACCGATGCCACAGTTCGGACCAGTGGAGTTCTGACCGGACGATGTAGTGCTGTCAAGCGGGCTTCCGTTCGTAGTGAACGTTCCAGCGCCACCGCCGATCGAGGTGTCCGCGGGAGCGCTGCCGGCGGCACCACCGGTGCCCTGCACAAGGGTGACTGGCGATGAGCCAACCGTGTCGACCGAGCTCGGGTTGCCTGCCGTGCCACCTGCGCCGGAGGTCCCGGCCGATCCGCCGGCGCCGACCGTGACCTGCAACTGCTCCCCGGCGGTCACGCTCACGAGCGCGCGCCCGTTTCCACCGGCTCCGCCACCGCCGCCCGCGAGTCCGCCGTTGGACGAGCCGCCGCCGCCCCCAGCGCCACGAATCGAGATGATCAGGTGGGTGATGCCGACGGGCACGGAGTACGTGTCGGTGCCGGCCGAGGCAAAGATGCTCTCGCCCGGGCCCGACGGCCCCTGCGGCCCGGTCGCGCCCTGCGGCCCGGGAGCGCCTGCAGGCCCCGCGGGTCCCTGCGGGCCGGGATCTCCCTTCGCGCCGGCCGGTCCTGTCAGCCCGACGGGTCCCCGCGGCCCGATCTGGTTCCAGGTGATGGCGGTCTCAGTGTGGCGCTGAGTGATGCACTGACCTGCGGATCCGGTCTTGGACCGGTCGATGACGCGCAGCACGCCGGTGTGGGTGTTGACGCAACCGAAGAACTCCGCGCCTGAGCCCGGGATCTGGGCCCAGGCCGCACCGGCTAGAGCGAAGACGAGGGCGGCAGCCGCGACGACGATCCCCGGCGATTTGAGATGAAGCTTCATGTTCGATACCCCTTGACAGTCGGATGAAAGTGATTGCACTGGCGCTCGCGCCCACCCCCGGACGAGAGCCCCTACCAACCCCAAGACGCGACGGAGGCGCCTCGTATTCCATCCCGCTGCGAACTCGCGGGCGCCGCTGACATCGGCGGGAACATCGACAGCGACGGCTCCTGCTTCAGCGACTCGGTCACGGGCGATCAGACCGCCGTCAACCCGGATCTCGAGGCCACCTCCGCCGTGCCACAGTGCGCAACCTGTCGCGCGACCGGCATCCCCGCCCGCCCACAGCGCTCCGCGACCCCCGCCCCGACCGCATCCGCCCGTGGGTTGTCGACCGGCGAGGGCTCCCTGGCGATCAGATCCGCCGGACCACCGCCGGCGTCCTGTGCCAGGACAGGCACGCCGACCACCGGGACGCACGTACGCCCGACCCCGGTGACGCTCCGGCCTCCTGCAGTCGGGACCCGTCATGGAGAGCCCGCCGATCCTCTTGCGAACAAGCCTCGACCTGCGAAATAACAGTAGATCTCCGGCCGCTCCGACATTGCACATGGGTCGAGCCCCGAGACCCTGTCCTTCGCGATATGTGAGCCGCGTTCGCATCGTGTTGAGCGGCGGATCAGGGGCCGCGCCGCGTTCGTCTGGATGGGCAGCACCCGGGTGCGAGATCGCTTCGTGCCCCGCCCCGGTCTCGGCGACAAGCAGGGCGGCCGGCCCTGGTCGGGGCGCGCGGGACGCGCTCTCAGTGGCCGCTGCTGTCCGGGAGCGGCCATGCGGGCCTTGTCGTCAGCGCTCGCTGCGGCGGCTGCTTTGCGTCGAGAGCGGCAGCGGCGAGGACTCGTTCACGATGCATAAGGCTTCTGCAACTTCGTGATCGCAGCCACGCCGGCGCGTCGCTGGCGGCGCTGAGGGAGCAGAGCCGAATTCCGAGCTCAGAGCGGGAAGACCCAGGATGCGGCCGCACCCGTTCTAGGATCGTGGCCGTCATGTTGCTGCTGATCACCGGTGCGAGCGGCGTTGGGAAGTCGACCGTTCGCACGCTGGTTGAGCCAGACCTGGCTGCGACGGTTGAGTGCGTCGAGCTGTTGCAGCTGACAACGCCTCCCGCCGCGATGACGCGAGTGTGGCGCCAGCGAACAGCCGAGCTGGCCGTGTGCCGGGCGATCCGGCTGCAGGCGTCCGGCCGCCATCTGTTGCTCTGTGGTGATCCCGTCCCGGCCGTCGAGGTCGCCGCTGCACCGTCCGCACCTGCGCTTGACGGGTTCGCTGTCTGCCTGCTGGACCTTGCGCCTGAAGTTCAGGCCGCGCGTCTGTCGGCGCGAGGGGATGACCCGGTGCTCCTGCCACATCACCTGGCGTTTGCCGAGTGGATGCGCAGACAGGCGAGCGATCCTCTGCACATGACCCACGTGGTGTCCGACGCCGGCTGGGAGCAGATGCGCTGGGAGCGCTTAGCGACACTCGCGCCTGATTGGCAGATGCACACGATCGACGCGACCCGCATGAGCAGACCGGATGTCGCCGATGCGGTCCTTGATTGGTGCCGACGGGTGCTCCGCGGCGATGCGTCGAGAATCCCGATCGCCGAGCTCTAATGAGTTAATTGGTGCGTACCCTGATCACCGAGCTCGTGTTCACGGCGGTTGCCGAGGCCAAGCTTGAGAGGCGTCGCATCTCTCCCGACGAGGTTCGCGACCTTCTCTGGAATGACTATCGCGTGCTGGTGAATCCAACCGCACCAGGGTGAGACCGCCGGTTCTTGATCGGGCAGACGAACGGCGGCCGCGTCCTGACGATCGTGATCACCTCGACCGTTGAGCCGACGACGTGGCTGGTGATGGATGAGCGCGGAGTACGATCACTCCATGAAGTACATGATCTTCGACGACGGAAACATGGTCGACTCGTACGACGACGAAGCCGAGGCACTGACCGCGCTGGAGGAGCTGGCATCCGTCCCGGAGGCAGCGGAACACCTGCTGCTGGCGGCGATGGACGACACCGGCGAGGCCGTCGCCACGTGCATCCCCGGCGAGCGGCTCGTCATCCCCGCCTGAGCGCCCCGCGCGCTCGGACATCTACGGGCGTCTTCGGGCATCTTCGGGCGTCTGCACGGAGTGCGTGGAGTGTATGCCTGTGGTTGCGTGGTTCTGAAGCGAGGTGAGAGCGCGTGGCAGGCTGGCCGATGCCGGACCTCGTTGCGGAACCGCGTCGGACGAGGCGCCGGTCAAGGGAGGGCCGTCAGGCCCTGCCGAAGGCAGCCCGAGGCGACCTTGACGGGCGCGGAGCCGACGCGATCATGCGGACGAGTCCGGTAGCGCAGCTGGCAGCGCAGTGGATTGCCAGCGCCGTCGTTGCGGGTCTCGCAGCCGCTGACCCGTTCGCCGGCGTTCCTCAGGTGCGACGCTCCCTTCTCGCTGGTCCCGCTCTCTTGTCGCCAGAGCTTTCGCCGGAGCCGATCGACCAGTCGAGGGAAGCGCTCGTCGGGCTCGCACGGATCGCCGCCGCGGTCGACTCGAGAGGCGCCTTCGCATTCCCGCGAAAGACATCGAGCGGATCCGACGAACGCCGGCGAGCGCCTTGATGGAGAAGCGATGCCCCGGCCTCGCCGACGCGCGCCATCCTGACGTCGCCAAGGCGCTCGCCCGAGTTCTGCGCCCCCGAGCGTAGAAGCGATCGCCCGCTGTGGTGGCGAGCCACCTGCTCGTGGCGAAAACGGGCCAAGTCAGGAGCTCGACGGGGGGTCTTGCTTTGTCTGCGCCGCGAGTCTCTTGGCGGCGGCTATCGGATGATCGTCCCGTCCTTGAGTAGGCCCGATCGTCTATCGCCTTCGAAGCGACGGCTCGAGGACCTGTTCGCCGTAGCTGGTATCAGCGGGGTTGAGGTTGACGCCGGGCTTGACGATCTCGTCGATGCGGTCGAGAGTGGCTGGGTCGAGCGCGACGTCGGCAGCGGGGATCTGGCTGTCGAGCTGCTCCATCGTGCGTGGTCCGATGATCGCGGAGGTGACAGCCGGGTGGTTGACGACGAAGCTGATCGCGAGCTCGATGAGCGACACGCCGGCGTCGTCGGCGACCGTGGCGAGCTGCTCGACGGCTTGCAGCTTGCGCTGGTTCTCGGGCAGCGACATGTCGAACCGTGCGGCGAGCCGTTGGCGTGCGGGGGAGGTCGGTGAGCTGTCGGTGCTCCAGCTTCCCGATAGCCAGCCGCCAGCGAGTGGGCTGTAGGTGAGGATGCCCATGCCGTGGCGCTTGGCGGTGGGGAGAACGTCGAGTTCGATCCCGCGGACGAGAAGCGAGTACGGCGGCTGTTCGGTGCGGAAGCGCTCCAGGCGCCGCTCGCGGGAGGTCCATTGTGCCTCGACGATCTCGCCGGCGGAGTAGGAGGAGGAGCCGACGTAGCGGACCTTGCCCTGTTGGACGAGGTCGGTCAGCGCGCTGAGGGTTTCCTCAACATCGGTATCGGGGTCCGGTCGGTGGACCTGGTAGAGGTCGATCCAGTCGGTGCCGAGCCGCTTGAGAGAGTTCTCGACCTCGGTGATGATCCAGCGGCGCGAGCCGCCGCGCTGGTTGGGATCGTCGCCCATCGGCACGAAGAACTTGGTGGCGAGCACGACGTTGTCGCGTCGGCCCTTCAACGCCTTGCCGACGATCTGCTCGGACTCGCCGGCCGAGTACACGTCGGCGGTGTCCACGAAATTGATCCCAGCGTCCAGCGCGGCGTGAATGATGCGGATCGCCTCGTCGTGGTCGGTGTTGCCCCAGGCACCGAACATCATCGTGCCGAGGCACAGCTTTGAGACCTGCACTCCGGTACGTCCGAGCGGGCGGTATTCCATGTTGGGTCTCCTTGGGTCAGGCTTCGGGGATCTCGCGGCCGAAGGCCTCGAGGGTGATCGCGTCGGGTTCGGGGCCGCCGCGCCGACCGGTGTCCAACCCGTCGAGTGCGGTCGTGTCCTCGCTGGAGAGCTGGAAGTCGAACACGTCGATGTTCTCGGCGATCCGGCTGGGCTTGGTCGATTTCGGGATGACCGAGCGTCCGTGCTGCAGCCCCCAGCGGAGCATCACCTGCGCCGGGGTCTTGGCGTGCGTGGAGGCGATCTCGCCGATGGTGGGGTCATCGAGAGTACTGCCGTGGTTGCCGTCGCGGTAGAAGGTGATCCCGCCGATCGGGGACCACGCCTGGGTCAGGATGCCGTGCTCGGCGCCGAGGTCCTGGACAGTCTGTTGGGCGAAGTAGGGGTGAGACTCGATCTGGTTGATCGCCGGCACCACCGTGGCGTGCTCTAGGAGCGCGTTGATGTGCTCGACCATGAAGTTGCTGACTCCGATCGCGCGGACCTTGCCGTCGGCGAGCAGCGTCTCGAGTGCCCGGTACGCCTCGAGGGTGCGGTCGAATGCCGACGGGAGCGCTTGATGGAGGATCAGCAGGTCGATCTGCTCGATGCCGAGCTTTCCGGCGCTCTTCTCGAACGCGTGCAGCGTTTCGTCGTAGCCGTAGTCGCTGATCCAGACCTTTGTCTCGACGAACACCTCCGAGCGGTCCACGGTTGAGCTGTGGATCGCCTCGCCAACCTGGCGCTCGTTGCCGTATGCGGCGGCGGTGTCGATGTGGCGGTAGCCGGCATCGAGCGCGGCGCGGACGGCGTCACGGGTCTCGTCGGGAGGGGTCTGGAAAACACCGAGTCCCAGAGCGGGTATCTCGACGCCGTTGTTCAGGGTCAGGAGAGGTGTGGTGACGGCGGTCATGGTCGAAACGATCTCTTTCGCTCGCATGGACGGTGGGGCGCGCCTCAGCCGGCCTGGCCGGTCGGGCGGACGAGGATCTCGTTCAGCGATACGCCGCGCGGGCGCGAGAGCGCGAACGCGATGATCTCGGCGACGTCCTGCGCGGCGATCGCGGTCTGCGCGTACATCTGCTCGGCCGCCGCCTTGGTCTCGGTGTGGGTGATGTGGTCGGTGAGTTCCGTCGCGACCGCGCCGGGCTCGATCACGATCACCCGCACCCCGGGTTGCAACTGCTGGCGCAATGACTCCGACCAGCCGTTGATGCCCCACTTCGTCGCCGCGTAGACCGCATTGCCAGGCCGTGCGGTGCGGCCGGCGACCGAGGAGAGATTGACGAGGTCACCGCCGCCGTCGGCGACGAGCTGCTCGAGGAACACCTCGGTCGTCGTGATCGCGCCGAGCAGGTTGGTGTCGATCATCCGCCGGTAGTCGCCGGACAGCTCGGCGGAGAACGGGCCGAGCAGCATCACCCCAGCGTTGTTGACGAGAACGTCGACGCGTCCGAGCTCGTCCTGGACACGTAGCGAGGCCGCGATGATCGAGTCGCGGTCGGTGACGTCGGCTGCGATCGCGATCGCGCCGCTACCCAGCTCGTCGGCGAGCGTCTCGATGCGATCCAGCCGGCGCGCGAGCAGCGCGACCGCATAGCCGTCGCCGACCAGGGCGCGTGCGGTCGCCTCACCGATGCCCGACGACGCTCCCGTGATCACCGCGACCCGGCCACTACTGTCCTCTGTGCTCATCGTCGTGTCCTCTTTCGCGTTGCATTCATGGGGCCTGATGTCACTCTCGCACCGATCACCGAGATCTGAGAGGCCCCGTCAGAGGGGTACTGGCAGGGCACCCCTACCCGCCCGGAGCGGGCGTACAGTGCGGACGGTGGACACCGCAAACGAGCTCGCGCAGTTCCTGACGTCCCGGCGCGCGAGGGTCACCCCCGACCAAGCCGGCCTCCCGAGCTACGGTCAGCGGCGCGTGCCCGGCCTGCGGCGCGAGGAGGTCGCGTCGCTCGCCGGCGTGAGCGTCGAGTACTACAAACGCTTGGAGCGAGGGAACGCCACCGGCGCCTCCGATCAGGTCCTTGACGCGCTCGCCGACGCGCTGCGCCTCAACGACGCCGAACGCACCCACCTCTTCGACCTCGCGCGCGCGGCCAGCCCGATCACCCTGCAGCGCCAACGGACGGGATCCGCTCCGCAGCGGGTCCGGCCGGCCGTGCAGCGGATCCTCGACCGCATCGACGCGCCCGCGGCTGTGAGCAACATGCGCTGCGACTACCTGGCTGCCAACCAGCTCGGCCGCGCTCTGTACGCCCCCTTGTTCGACAGCCGCGAGCAGCCGCCCAACAGCGCCCGGTTCACCTTCCTGGATCCCGCCGCCCAAACGTTCTTCACCGACTGGGAGAAAGCGGCCGAGGACCTCGTCGCGACCCTGCGCCAAATGGCCGGCCGCAACCCGTACGACCGAGCTCTCTCAGACCTCGTCGGCGAGCTCTCAACCCGCAGCGAAGCATTCCGCACCTGGTGGGCCGCGCACAACGTGCGCTACCACCAGACCGGCACCAAGCGGCTGCATCATCCCGTCGTCGGTGACCTCGAGCTCAGCTACGAAGTCATGCAGATCACGGCGGACACCGACCTCCGCCTAGCGATCTTCACTGCCGAAACCGGCAGCCAATCTCAGCAGGCGCTCGACCTCCTCGCCAGCTGGGCCGCCACGCCCGAACAGCTCCCCGACGAACATCCAGCCGCCGACGATACGCGGCGCAGCTACCCGCCCCACATCTGACGGAGCGGCCGCGGACTGTGGCGACCGCTCCACCCCGCGAGTGTCCTGCTCCCATGCACCGACGAGGATCTCGCCGCGAATCACAAACGTCCTGCTGTGCGCCGCCAGCTGGACCCGCCAACATGTCGGTCCGTTGGCCCGCTGTGGCGATGAGTCGTGGCGAGGACTTTGAGCGTCCGCGTCCGCTTGGCTCGGTTCACCGGCCCTACTGTCGGGCATGGGAGACGCGGCTCTGCGCCGACGTGCCGGCACGCGGCGGCGCGGACCGCCGGGTGCTCAGCGGTCGACGGCAGCCATGTTGGCCTCGTCGTGGCGCTCGCCGGTAGCCGGAGTGAGGTCGTTGAGCCGTTGGAGTTGCTCGGCGCTGAGGTCGATCGCGTCGGCGGCGGTGTTCTCCTCGACCCTGGAGACGCGCTTGGTTCCAGGGATCGGGGCGATGTCGTCCCCCTGAGCGAGCAGCCACGCCAACGCGACCTGCGCCGGGGTGGCGTCGAGTTCGGAAGCGACGGCCTGGACCTCGTCGACGATGCTGAGGTTCTGCTCGAAGTTGGGCTGCCATTCCTGTGCTGGTGGCGTCGATCGACGCGCGCCTTGACCAACTCGCTGCCCAGATCCACACGCTCCAGAACGCGCGCACCGCGCTGCAGGCACAGACGCCGATCGCCGCCGCGGCACCGCCAGGGGACCCGCCGCGGGCGGGACGCGGGCTCGGCGCCCAGCCTCGCAGACCACCCAGCCGGCGACCGCGCCCGCCCGCCCCGCTCCACCGCTGGCACCACCCACGGTCAGCGAGGCATCGGCGACGGGTGCCAAGACCAAGGTCCCCGAGCCCGGTCGGCGTGCCGCCAGCACCGGGACCCGCGCACACCGGTCTGGCTCGTCGCTGTCGGCCGACCAGCTGCAACGGGCCCTCGCCGACGCCCGGTCGGTCTCAGCGCGGGCGCGATCGCCGAGCACGCCGGCGCCAGCCATAGCCACGTGCTCGCCCAGTTGCGCGCGCTCGAGTCCTGGGGAGCCGTCCGGCGGACCGGCAGTCGACGCTTGACCCGTGTCGCCCAAGCGCGTCACCTGAAGGCTCGCGGTGACGGTGACCGCTGCGACTCGAGGTGTCTCCGAGCATGCCGGCGGGGGTCGCTGCGGTCGCGACTGACCTGCCTTGCGCCAGGGACTGAAGGCGGCTCGCGGCCCCGAGGGGCGATCGAATGAGGCGCTCTCCTGCGTTGCCGGGTGATGCGATTCGTCGGTTCGCGAGAGGCGATCAGGAGTGGTAGTCTCGGCGCGTCGGGCGCGCTGGACAGTCTAGGTCGAGCCAGGGGGAGCAGCATGAGCGTCATCACGATCCCGACGAGCAGGGCGCGTGTCAGGCCGAAAGCGCGCTACGGAGTCAGGCTGATCCGCATTCGGCATGGTGGCGTTGCGCGTGTCGGGAGGGCGCGATTCGTCGCGGTGGCGTTGCTGTGCGTGGCGGCGCTGGCGGCGGCTTGGCTGACGCCGGCGTCCGTGGGCGGTGGTCGTGCCGGCGTAGGCGCCGCGGCTGGTGGTGGATTGGGGATCGTGCCGGTCGCTGCTGCAGGTCCGATCTCGGCTGTGTTGGGGCGTGATCTTATTGGCTACCGGGTCGTGGGATTGGCCGCGAACAACCCCGTGCAGCGTTTTAGCGCCGTGTTCTCGCGCCGCGGTGTGACCGTCAGATCAGGGCGGATGCGTCTGGGGCTCACGTTGGACGGCTACGGCTACGCGACTGCCGTGCGTGCACTGGCGCCGGTCAGGCCTGCGGCCCAAGCGAACCGGGTGCTCTACGCGCGGGGTGCGGTACTCGAGTCGTGGACGAATGGGCCGGCCGGGCTGGAGCAGGCGTTCACGGTGGCCTCGCGCCCGCGGGCGGGGTCGGGTCCGTTGACATTCGCGCTCGGGATGACGGGTGATCTACGCGCTCGACTTGAGGCTGGCGGCGTGTCTCTGTTGGGCGCGGGCGGGGCGTTGCGCTACGACGCGTTGGTCGCGACCGACTCGCGCGGGCGCTCGCTGCGGGCGTGGTTCGCGTTCCGTGGCAGGCGGTTGCTGCTCGAGGTCGACGACCGGGATGCCCGCTATCCGCTGCGGGTCGACCCGCTGCTTGCGCAGTCCGGCGAGCTGATCTCCTCCGACGGCACGGCGGGCGGCGAGTTCGGCGGCTCGGTCGCGGTCTCCGGCGACACGGTCGTCGTCGGCGCAAAGCAGCAAACGGTCGGTTCCAGCATCCTTCAGGGGGCGGTCTATGTGTTCGTGCAGCCGGCGGCGGGTTGGCAGGCGCTGGGAACCCAGACTGCAGAGCTCACCGCCTCCAATGGTCTGGCCAATGACGAGCTCGGCGCGTCGGTCGCCGTGTCTGGTAACGCGATTGTCGCGGGCGCGCCGGGAGTGTGCTACGCGGGGAGCATCTCCAGCAGATGCTCGAGTTTGGGCCCCTCTGCAAGTTGCGTGAACGCGTGTCACTATGGCGTGGCGTACGTGTTCGTGGCGCCGGCCGGGGGCTGGTCGGGGTCGCTGACCCAGAGCGCCGAGCTGACCGCCTCCAACCTGTCGACCCCGACGAACCAATTTGGGGCGCCCATCTTCGGCACCGCGGTCGCGGTCTCGGGCGGGACGATCGTCGTCGGCGGTGGGGGCCAGACGGTAGGTGCGAACGCGCCACCCCAGGCGACGGTGTACGTTTTCCAGCAGCCGGCCGGGGGCTGGTCGGGGTCGCTGACTCAGAGCGCCGAGTTGACCGCCACAGACGGCAATAGCGACGATGACTTTGGTGGCTCCCTTGCGGTGTCCGGTGAGACGATCGTCGTCGGCGCCCCAGGCCACGGCTATCCCGTGGTCGCGCCGGGAACGGAATACACCCAGGGCGCGGCGTACGTGTTCCAGCAGCCTGGCGGGGGCTGGTCTGGATCACTGACCCAGAGCGCCGAGCTGACCGCCCCCGTCGGAGCCGGAATTGACGAGCTCGGTAGCTCAGTCGCGGTGTCCGGTAGCACCGTCGCCGCAAGCGCCCCGGTCCAAATGGTCGGTTCGAACCTGTATGAGGGAGCGGTCTACGTATACACACAGCCCCCGTCTGGCTGGTCCGGGCTGATGAGACCGAGCGCCGAGCTGACCGCGTCAGACGGTACCGCCCACGGCGACTTCGGCGCCCCGGTCGCGGCATCTGGGAACACGATCGCCGCACACGGAGCAATCGCGAACGGAGCAAGCGCCGTGTACGTGTACGTGCAGCCCGCTGCCGGCTGGTCCGGATCTCTGACCCAGAATACCGAGCTCGCCGCCTCGAACGAAACGACCACGGATGCCTTCGGCGACGCGGTCGCCATGTCGGGCGCCACGGTCATCGTCGGCGCCCCTGACCACCGCAGGCTCGGGTCAACCGGGGCCGGGCAGGGAGCGGCGTATGTCTTCACCTGTCCGGTAGCCGCGAGCGCGTCTCGTGACCGGGCCTCGACCACGGCCGTCGCGCCTCCGGCGGGAGGTTGCCCGCTGAAGGTGACGGTCACTGTGAATGCATCGACGACGAGTCCGAGTGGTGAGGTGCGCTCGGGTCTCGCCGTGCACAGCATCCACTACAGGCAGGCGCCCGTCGACTTCCTCGCACCCAACTCGGTCGGTTCCCAGCTCGTGCATTGTGAGTCTGGATGCGTCGACGTGACCGTCGAGGTGACCGATCAGCAAACGGGTGATCCGGTCAAGGATGCGACCGTGAACGCCTCGGTCGGCGATCTCAGCCAGGGAGTCCAGATTCTGCCGGACGGGCGTGCGTTTACCGCTCCGGCGTTCGGCGACGAGTTCCTGTGCGAGACGTCACAGCTGTTCCACAACGATACCCCCTGCGGCACCCATCTCATCGGCCTCAAGACGAACAAGTCGGGCCACGTGTTCCTGCACTACTGGGCTCCCGGTGTGCTCGCGTCCGTGAGCACGACGCTCAACGTCACCGCGAAGAAGACGTGCTCGGCGGACCAGTCCTCCTGTCCGGTCGGGCAACTACAGGGCGTCGCCGAGCCAGCGACGTTGACCGTCGAGCCGTACCTGATCTATGACCGCACCAGCCACCTGAGCGAAGCTGAAGATGACGATCTGGCGGCCTGGGCTGACGGCGGTGACAGCCTTCACAAGTACACCGAGGCGAACCTGAAAGGCTTCGACGCCTTCGTCAACGGGGCGAAGTGGCTCAAGCATCTCGAGATCGCCGTCAAGGATGCCAAAGCGCTCCTGCATGTCGCCGAGAGATTCGACCCGTGGGCGATTCTGCTCGACGCCGGACTCTGGCTCAACGAGAAATACGAGGCAGACCTGATGATCTCGATGTTCCTGGAGAAGGCCGGCCTCAGCCCGTTCGGGGTTGGCTACGATCCGGTCGAGGATCAGGCGGACGGCGCCCCGAGCAGCACGTTCACCGACGAGATCGTGGCACTCCCTCGGACCCTGCTTCCGTCGCTCTTCGGTGTCGTCCCGGGTGGGTTCTGGTACGACACTGCGCAAGCCCTGCGCCGCTACCAAGATGCGGGCCACGATTTCACGCTCGAGGATTGGTCGATCCAAACCTCGGTGTACGAGGTCTCACATTGCGACCCGCACCACGGCAGCTGTGGCCCTGGCTACGCCAGCACCTCCGGCGCGCCAGCGGTCAAGGCCGGCATCGAGCCGGAGCTGGTCTTTGAGCTATCCCTCTCGCACGACCACATGGCCGTCGTTCAATCCGCCTTTCACATCGTCTATGACGCGATCGCATGGACAAGGACGCAAGCTCACCTCAAAGAGGTCATTCAAGACTTCAAGTGACAGGGAGCTTCTTGGGGAGAACGCAGACGGGTAGGCCGTTTTCGGCGATGGGCTTCGAGCCCGTGCTTAATCGATCGGCCGCCCCTGCGACTTGCCTGGATTGAGCCGTTTGAGCTCGTATCGGTCTGTGTCGTTTTCCGCTGGTTCCCCCACCGTGTGCCAGCCACCAATGATGTGGAGTTGAGGCTGTGGCGGCGAGACGGGGGTGGGTCGAGCGATCGGCTTGGATGTGCCCCGCGACTGGTGTGTGGTGGCGATCTGTGAGGAGGGCAAGGTTCGTTCCGCAGGCCGGGTGCCCAGCACCCCGGAGGGCCTGGGGTGCTGGCCGAGAGTCTGGTCAAGTCTGATCGGGTGGCGTTGGAGGTGACAGGCAGCTGCTGGGAGGTCGCCCGGCTGCTCGAGCCTCACGTCAACCGGGTGGTCGTGGTCAGCCCGGATGACACCGGGATCAGCGGCGCCCGCGCCAATACCGACGAGCTGGACGCGTGCACCCTGGCCAGCCTGCTGTGGAAGTGCGAGCTCGACGCCGGCTGGATGCCCGATGAGCGCTGCCGGATCCTGCGCCGGCGCGTGGCGCGCAGTGAGCAGTTGACGCGTGCGCGGACGCGCAGCAAGCACGAGATCCAGGCTACCCTGCAGCGTCGGCTGATCGCCAAACGCCGTTCGCGGACCTGTTCGGGGTTGCCGAACGCCGCTGGCCGGCTGAGCTCGCGCTCTCGGTCGAAGAGCGCGAGTCCATCGACGCCGGGCTGCGTCACATCGCGTTCATGGACTCAGAGCTCGCCGCGGTGGACCGACTGATCGCCTAACAAGCGCTGGCCTGGCCGGAGATCCGGCGGCTGATGGCGGTCTCCGGCGTGAACCTGATCTGCGCCGCGTCGTTTCTGGGGGGCGATCGGCGACCCGTCACGGTTTCTCTGCAGCCGCCGGCTGGTCGCCTATCTCGGCCTGGATCCCAAGGTCCGCCAGTCCGGCGAGACCCCGGCTCGGTCGGGGCGGATCTCCAAGCGCGGGTCAGCGACGGCGCGGTGGGCGCTGGTCGAGGCGGCGTGGAGCGTGGTCAAGCGGCCCGGCCCGTTGCGCGCATTCTATGAGCGGATCCGCGCCCGGCGCGGGCATGGCAAGGCGATCGCCGCGACCGCCCGCAAGCTCACCGTCCTGTTCTGGTGCATGCTGACCCGCGGCGAGGACTACGCCCATCAGCGCCCCGCGCTGACCAAGAAAAAGCAGCGCCAGCTCGAACTGACCGCCGGCGCCACCCCGCGCACCAAGGCCGCGGCCGAGGTGTGGCGACTCACCGCGCGATCCGCGACGCCGAACGCGCGCTGGCTGAGCACGCCGAGGTGTCCTATCAGCGGATGGTCGCCGACCAGCAGGCCGGTCGACCATCACGAAAAGTGGGCGCGAGCGCGGCACCGGAGCGCGCATCCAAATAGGCCCTCGAAGGGCATAGCCGCGCGGCAGATTGAAAGCTCCTGACGCCTGCGCTTCGCTACGTCAGTCACCCGCGCCCACCCGACAACCTAACCTCTCACGCCGAGGCGGACCACCCCGGCGACGCTCGCTCCTGCGCAAATTCGCGCCAAAACACGCCGCTCGACGTCGCCGGCCAGAGAACTGAGCGCATAGGACGCGATCTCAGCCCTCCAGACCGACCAGCCGACCGACCAGACCCCCGAAACGTTTTGCCCGGGCCCTTGACTTTCATCGGTCGCCGAAAGCATGGTCCGCATCCCGGCGTCCGCGACCCCGATATTGCCCTTGCAGCGGGGAGGACGGTTCCACGCGTCGCTTCGGGACCTCAACGCCAGCGAGCGGGCCACCCAGATGTCGGATAGGGATCCCCAAGCCGGTCGGCTTACCAGCGAGCCCTTTTGACTGATCCAGGACAGAAAGCCTGGACCCGAGTCGCGATCCGCTGCGCGCGAGAACGCCAAGCGAACGTTGATGATCGCGGGCGCGCCCGCCGATGATCCCATCATGCGGAGGGTCGACCCGCTGCTCATCCGGTTCCTTATGGAGCGAGGTCAGCCGGTGACTGAGTACGCCGCCATGGGGCCCTCGGCGTGCTGCCCGTATGAGACGAAGGTCTAGCCCGACTACCCAAACGTCGGGTCCGCCTGTTCTCACGAGCGCCGACATCCAGAGGAGCGACCGGTTTGATGCGCGACTACGCCGCGTCGACTGCCGATGTCCGCCCGCTCGCCCACAGCCTTCCGACGCCGCCGGCCCTTCGTGCGCGGCGCTGCGCTTCGCGCTCGATTCGCGCGGCGCGTCGCCGCCCAGGACGGCGTCGTGCTCGTGCTGACGGCGATCCTGCTCGTCGTGCTCCTCGGGATGGCCGCGCTCGCGATCGACACCGGGGGAATGGACCAGGCAGAGACCCAGGCCCAGCAGGCCGCCGACGCGGCCGCGCTGGCCGCCGCCGACAGCCTCCCGGCGATGGCCACCGCGACCACGTCGGCCACCACGTATGCCAACGACAACGATCCGGGCGCGACGGTGAGCGTGCAGACGCCCTACAACGGCAGCTCGTCCGAGGTCGAGGTCAGGGTCAGCACGACGAGACGCAACGTCTTCGCGGGGATCCTCGGCCAGCCCACGACGACCGTCAGCGCCACCGCCATCGCAAAGGCCACGCCGCAGGACAACTGCTCGGACCCTGGAGATCAAGGCTGCTACGCGATCTTCGCGATGGACAGCTCAAGCTGCGGGGTGCTGGTGCCATCGCACTACGACCTCACGATCGATCAGTGGTACGACACGATCACCGGTCAGATCCACTCCAACGGGGCTGTTCTGAACAACTCCGAGTTCTCGAGCTTCGGCCCGTCGACGTTCTCAAACGCAGCGGCGTGCGGGTTTAACACCCTTTTCATGTTCGACAGCTTCAGCTCGGGGCCGACCGCGGAGGCGCCGATCACCACCTGGCCGGTCGACTACTCCACCGACTTCCCGCCTGCGGCCTCAGCGGTGATCCGTGCACCGGCCCCGGCGGGACGCCGAGCTTCTGCACGGTCGCGAGCACGACGATCTGGTGGGCGCCCACTCCGGCCTCGGGCAACATCTACTGCGCGGTTGGCAGCGGCACGGCGTCGACGCCATCGACGTGGAACGGCAACCTGGCCATAGGCAGCTCACAGGTCGGCTCCTCGGGCCAGCCGATGATCGCCACCTACGTCGGCGGGACCGTTTACACCAACGCCGCCAACGACAACCTGCAGGCGTGCGGCTACTCGACCACGGGCTTTGAGTCCTCCACGTGCACCGCGCCGGCGCCGTCCCTTGAGAACTATCCGCTGATGTACGCCACCAGCGGCAACATCACCAGCGACTCGGCGAACACAACCCTGACGGGCGACCTGTTCGCGCCGAGCGGCACGATCTACGACTGGGCGATCGGTGGCTCCGTCGGGTTCCTGGAGGGCTACGACGTCTGGTATGAGGGGGCGTTCAACGGCGACGGCCCGTCGGGCAGCGGCTCGTCCGGGGGATCGAGCTCCCTGGTCGGATGAGCGCCGCGGGGGGCGACCGCTTTGCGTCGCCACCCGGCTAGCCGGCGCCTTGCAAGCGAGGGGGAAAGGCGCAACTCAGCGGCTGGCTCAAGCCGGCTCGTGCTTCTGAGGAGCTTCGAGAGCACGACTCTGCCCGACGCGGAGTGCCGCTCGGTCACGAGAGCAGTCGCAAACCTCGATGCTGGCGACGTTCCAGAGGCTGCTGGTGTCGGACAGAAGCGGCCACGGAGATCGCGAATTCTGACTCTCTCGGCATCGATGTAGGTGAACCGGTGGTCACGGCTCGTGTGGCAGCTTGAGGGTGATCGGTCCGCAGGTGAGCATCACGAGCGCGAGTGCGGCCCGGGCGGTGTGGAAGCCGTAGGCGCGGCGGGTGATGAGGCGCACCTTGTTGTTGAGGGCTTCGGTGCGGCCTTGGTTGATGCCGAGGCGGATGGCGGCGAGGATCCCGGCGCGGTGACGGCGGATCGTCTGGGCGAGCCGGATGAAGGCCGGGAGGCGGCTGCGGGTTGCCTTGCTGATGAGCCGGTCGATCAGAACGGTGACGTCCTCGAGCGTCAGCGACGGGAGGAAGATGCCGCGGAGCGCTTCTTTGAGCGTGTAGGCCCGCCAGACCTCGCCGCCGGCACGCTTGAGCCGCCGCAGCGTTGCGGCCTGGTCGTCGCTGAGGTTTTCTGGTGCTTTGAGCAGCGACCAGCGGGCGCCCTTGAACCGGCGGGCCGCGGTCTTGTCGCCGATGCCGCGGAGCTTGTTTCAGTAGTCGCGGCGGACCTCGTCGAGTGCGCGGTTGGCGAGCGCGACGACGTGATAGGGGTCGATCGCGATCGTGGCCTGGGGCACGTGCTGGGCGGCGGCCTTGGCGTAGCCGGGCCCCATGTCGAGCGAGATCACCTCGATCGCGTGCGAGCGGCTGCGGCCGATCTCCTTAAAGAACCGGCCGGCGGTCTTGGCGTCGTTGCCTTCGTGGCCCCACACGATTTGGCCGCGGATGTGGTCGGCGACGAGCGTGAGGTAGTTGTGCTGGCGCTTCCAGCTGACCTCGTCGATTCCGATCTCATACAGGTTCTCGACCCGGTCGGGATCGAGCTCGTCGGCCGTGACACGGCTGATGATCCGTCCGACGGTGTCCCAGTCGATCCGCACCAGCCGGCAGATCGTCGTCTTGTCGGCCTTGGTCGCCAGCCACGCGACGAGTGCCTCGAAGTCACGCGTGAACCCCGACCGGTGCCGGGCAAATGGCACGCCCTCGACCCTGACCCCGTGCTCAGGGCACTCCAAGCGCCGCAGCTGGGCGCAGAGCTCGAGCCGCCAGATACCGAGATCGAGATGACGCCAGACCGACTCGACCCGCTGCTGGTTGTGGCGGTGCGGGGTCGAGTAGCCACACAGCGGGCAGATCAGTCGGCGGCGGCGCAGCGCCACCCACACGACCACCCGATCGGCGTCGAACTGAACGCCGCGCACCCAGATCCCGCCCAGGCGCAGCAGGCGCGAGAATCCCGCGTTGACGCGCATCGTCGTCCTCCTGTTGAGCTGCTTGACCTTCGACAGCCAGCAGCTTGCCGCGCGAGGACGGCGGGCGCGTCCCTCGACGGTCATCGCGCCTCCAGCCCCATCCATGCCCAGTTTCGCCGGCATCCATGCCGGCGAGCGACACCCTCACGCAGCGCTCCTCCGTCCCGCAGAAGCAGCGATCAGCACGCGCCGCGACTTCAACGACGCTGCTCAGACACCGAACAGGCTGCTCACGTGGCGATTCCCAGACCGCAGCAACCTACATCGATGCCGGGAGCCCCCGAATTCTGCGCGTCCCGGCCAGGGCCGGCTGCCCTGCAGATCGCCCCGAATCCGGGGCGGACGCAGCCGGGCGCAGAACCTGGGCGCTGTCCATGCAAGCCCCTTGTCCGGTCGGCCGCGCCGCCAGCGTGAGGAGCGACGACGACGCCATCGCCTGGTCGCCGAGGCAATCGTCCGTCCCGGTGCGGACCATAAGATAAATGCGATCGCGCGGGCCATCGGGCCGCCTTCCTGGATCGGACCGGCGCGAGCGCGCGGCGGCTGGCGGATGCCACAAGAAATGGCTCACCTGACTTCGCCGGTCACAGCACGTGGCTCGCCCTAGACTCTCCGTCGTCCTCCGTGGTGTGTAGCTTCCCCGGTCATGTGGTCTGGTAGTGCGAGGGTGGCCGAAGAGATCCGAGCACTCCCGCGCGGGCGCTTTGAGCAGAACGTGTTGCGTGCCGTTTTTCAGAAGATGCGCGCCAACGATCTCGGCAAGAGCCCGGAGGTCCCCGGGGTCACGGTTGAAAACACAGTTCTTCGAGCAGTCGCCTTCATGCGTGCCAACTTCGCGACTTTCGAGCCGCACATCGATTGGCCATATCTCGCTGCATTACGGCGGCGCGATATCGGTGGGCAGTTCTAGTTCTCGGAGCTGCGGTACGACTCTTCCTGAGATGTAGCTCAGTCGGCAGTCCGCTCGTACGGCCTCCGTCGTTGCGAGCCATGAAGCGATCGTGAGATTGGTCCGCAGTGGCGGTCCGGCCTGGCCGGCCGCGCCCGCGAGCCTTTCCGTCATGATCGTGGGCGAAGACCAAGTCTTGCACGGCCCGGCAGGCGCGTGCGCCGTGACACATCCACAGGAGGAGCACGATGGCCGATTCCTATGACGTCGCACTGGAGCTCGCCGGGGAACTGCTCGGCAAGCCGCTGGAGCTGCCGCTTGGACCCGGAGAGCCTGACAGCGGTCACGACTTCCGTCGTCTCGCGACCCTGCACACCTTCGGCGACAGCTGGAGCCGCACCCAGCAGCTCGACACCCGCACGCGGAGTTTGATTTCGGTGGCGATCGCTGCGGCGCTCGGCACTCATGAGCCGCTGCGTGGACAACTGCGCATTGCGCTGAACAACGGGGTGAGCCGAGACGAGGTCGTCGAACTCTTCATCCATCTCGAGGCATACGCTGGCGCCGCCCGCGCTTTCGACTCGTACCAGATCGCGGCCGCCGTGTTCGCGGAGCAGAGCTGATCAACTCAGCGCTGGCCGCGTTCGCCGCCGCCGGCGGCGACCAATTGTCGCCGAAGCAGCCGCCATCCGGAAACCCGCGGACCGTCGGAAGCGATTGCCAGCTCCGGCGACGTTGGCGGCTCGATGCAGCCTCGCCGACTGCTTCTTGTTGAAGCACGTCTACGGAGTCATGCGGGCTGGCTGCCCGCTTGGGTCGGCAACCAGAAGCGGACGATGTTGGTAACGCTCGAGCCATGTGCGCGAGTTGGGTCAAGCATTCCAAGCAGCCTGGTCGGCGCTGGCGATCCGCGTCGCGCGACGCGAATCGAACGGGTTCTTGACGCGTACCGTGGAAGGCGATGGAATGCGCGTTCAATAAGACACCGGCTCCAGACCCGGTCGTAAGCGAGGTGTGAGGCCCAACCAGTGGAGGTGCCAGATGGCGGAGCTCTCACCGCGCTCGGAGAGGATTGTGCTGGCCCACTTCATCGTCTCGGACGATGTCGAGCGCTCTGTGCGCTTCTATACCGAAGTATTCGGCGGCAGGGTGGCCTTCTCCGGCCCCGGAGGGCTGACCTACGTCGCGCTATCCAACAGCTGGATCATCAGCAACGTCGGTGGCGGCCCGACCGACGACAAGCCTACGGTCACCCTGCAGACACCAAGCGATCCCGACCGGGTCAGCAGCTTCCTGAATATCCGGGTCAAAGACATCGCGACCGTGTACGCGGAATGGAGCGCCCGTGGCGCTGAATTCCTGACGCCGCCCAAACAGCACCAGTACGAGATCCGCTGCTACATCCGCGATCCCGACGGACACATCATCGAAGTCGGACAAACCACCGACCCTGCAGGGGACTGGACGCCCGCTCACTGGCCATCGAGTACGCCCCCAGAGGGGCTTGTGCTGACCCACTTCATCGTCTCAGATGATGTCGAGCGCTCTCGGCGCTTCTATACCGAAGTACTCGGCGGCAGGGTCGTCTTCTCCGGAAAGCCGTCCGGAGAGCCGACCAATGTCGCACTATCCAACAGCTGGATCGTCATCAGCGTTGGCGGTGGACCGACGGACGACAAGCCCACGGTGACCCTGGAGACGCCACGCGATCCCGACCGGGTCAGCAGCTTCCTGAATATCCGGGTCAAAGACATCGAGGCCGTGTACGCGGAATGGAGCGCCCGTGGCGCTGAATTCCTGACGCCGCCCAAACAGCACCAGTACGAGATCCGCTGCTACATCCGCGATCCCGACGGACACATCATCGAAGTCGGACAAACCACCGACCCTGCAGGGGACTGGACGCCCGCCCACTGGACATCCGAGCAGACGACTTGAGAGACGTGTTCGGGTCATGAGCACCGCGATCATCGGCACTGGAGGGCTCGGATCGGTCATCGCCCGCCGGCTCGCGTCAGGCGGCGAGACCCTGCGTCTCTCGAGCGCCGACACAGAGTCGGCACGAACGCTGGCGGCGTCGATCGGGCGAGGCGCGGCCGCTGCCAGCGACAACCGCGATGCGTTGCAGGGCGCCGATGCCGCCATCCTCGCGCTGCGGTTTGGCGTGCTGAAAGGCGTCATAGAAGAGATCGCCGACTCGCTAACCGACAAGCTCGTGGTCGTTCCGAGCAACCCGGTCGGCCTGGACGCACATGGGAAGATCGTGCATGTCCTGCCGCAAGGGCAATCCTCTGGGAAGGTTGTAGCTGGGTGGCTGCGAAAGGGGGCGCGCCTGGCCATGGCGTTTGGCAGCATGTCGGGCGATCTCCTCGAGTCCTCTAGCAACCGGTCACCGGAGCCGGCCGTCCTCTTCTACGCCACGGACGACGAGCGCGCCCGCGGGCAAGTCGAACAATTGATCCGAACGGCCGGCTTCGAGCCCATGAAGGTCGGCGGCGTCGAACAGTCCGGTCGACTCGAGGTGGGCGGCGACCTACACGATCTCGTAATCGGCCCCGCGGAGGCGCGGTCATTGATCGGTGGCACCTGATCGCTTCGCCGCCATCGCCGGCCGGCTTCGCGGAAGGGCGGGCTGGGCCATCGCTTTCCCTTCTTCACCCAGGTTCATCGTGACGAGCGCTTCGGCGACGACAGGATGGCCCGGGCCGTTCATCGGCCGGAGATCCTGGCGAACGCTGTTCGCAGCCGCTGGCCAGCTGGTCGCCAGTCCGCCCGGCGGCTTGCTCGCCGACGAGCGCCTGGTCGCCGGAGCGATGGCGCGCCGTTGAACGGCACGACCTTGGATGCGATCGTCCGGACAGGCCCGGTCCCTTCAGAACGCCGGCGGCAGCGCGATACTGCTCGAACCGATGTCCGAAGGGACGCCTGATCTCCCTCAGTTCAGCACCAGGACCCGAGACGAGCTGAACCTGCTCGAGTTGCGTCTGCGAGCCCATCCGGGCTACCAGGAGCACTTGCTCCTCCAAGCCTTCGCGCACTCCCTCAACACGGTGTTCCACCGCAACCGCACTGAATTACTTACTCCGCTTGAGGCAGTATCGAGCTCGCTGGATCTCGCCCTGAAGCTTATCCCGGGCGTCGACCCCGGAGTGCGTGCGGCGTTCAACGCGCAGGTGATCCAACGTCTGCATAACTACGTCGCGGCGACTATGACGCTTGTGGATCACTCGCGCCGCATGATGAGAGGACGGACCGGCAGCATCGCCGAGGAGTTCGGAATGAGGAAGACGACTCTCTTGACAAACCCAGAGGTCCGGTTCGTCCAAGACCTGAGGAACTTCACAGTTCACCGTTCGCTGCCACTCCTCGCCCACAGGTTGCGGTTTAGCGGTAGGAGCTCAGTCGACGCACGAGGCGAGAGTGACATGCTTCTGAGCGTCGAAGACCTCCTCACCTGGGACGGCTGGGACCACGGGACCCGCGAATGGATCAAGTCGCAGAGCGGCGGCATCCGCCTTCGGCAACTCATCATCGATCACAGCGGTCTCGTGTACGACATCAACTACTGGCTGCTTGATGCACTCTCTGACGAGAACGGAGCGGCCCTTGTGGAGGCAAACGAGATCATCCTGGAGCGGAACGCTTTCTTCAGCCGCACGGACAGGGCAGAGGCCGCAAAGCTGACGGAGGATTGGACCCGTTACGTCTACGGGAATGCGGCCAACATCCAGGCGCAGTCCGACGACGCGGAGGGCTCCGACGCTTGACCCACCTCACCCACCTTCGTCCTCGAGCAGAAGCTCGGCGGACGAGTGCTTAGCGACCAAGGGCGCGTGCGGCGACGCCGAGCGCGTGATCGGACCAGTCACATTGCCGGGTATCAGGTGAGCATTTCATCCGAGGCGCTTGGGTGGGCGCGGACGCAGCAAAGCACTAGGCTGCGCTGATGAGCTCTAGCGTTCCCGCGGCTGCCAGCAACACCGCCTTCCCGTCAAGCGGCGGCCCTCTCGTCTCGGCCGCAACCGCCGTGCCCTCTCCGCCGCAGTTCGGTCGGCTTGAAGCAGTCAGCCTTCGGAACTACTGGCCGGACGAGGCGCGAGACTTCACACCCTGGCTCGCCAGGGAGGAAAACCTCACGCTGCTGGGCGAGACGATCGGCCTGACGCTCGAGTTCGTCGCGATGGAGCAGGCCGTCGGCCCATTCCGGGCCGACATCATCGCACGCGATGAAGAGGTCGAGGTCATCATCGAGAACCAGCTTGACGCGACGGACCACCGCCATCTCGGGCAGCTCATGGTCTACGCCGCCAACCGCGGTGCCCGGGTCATCGTTTGGATCGCCCGACAAGTCACCGACGAATACCGCAAGGTCATCGACTGGCTCAACGAGAAGACCGACGTCAGCTTCTTCGCGCTCGAGGTTGAGCTCTGGCGAATCGGCGACTCCCCCGTTGCGCCAAAGTTCAACATCGTCTGCGAGCCAAATGAATTCGAGCGCGCTGTGCGCTCCGCCGGCGGTGGAGAGGTTAGCGATACCGCTCAACTCCAGCTCGAGTTCTTCACCGGCCTCGTGCAGGCCATGGACACGAGAGACACGTCGTTCAACCCACCCCGGGTGGGACCGCGCCATTGGGCCAATCTCCGGTTTCGTACCAGCCGCGCGCACATCGGACTCAGTGCGCTGCGCAACGGGCGACTCGGCGTGGAGCTCTACATTCCGGGCGGCGCTCAGGCCACCGCCATCTATGACCGTCTAGAGGCCGAGCGCGCCAGCATCGAGGCAGAACTCGACCTTGACCGGCAGCAGCTGGACTGGATGCCGCTGCCCGACAAAAAGGCGTCGCGGATAATCCTGACCAAGGACATCGGGACCCTCGACGATCGCGACCGGTGGTCTGAGTGCTATGCCTGGATGCTCGACTGGGCAGAGAAGTTCAAGAGTGTGTTCTCGGACCGAATAAAGAACATGGACCTCCCGGACCTTGCCGAAGGCGACGTCGAGACGGCAAGCACGACAGGCAGTCCGCCAGCCGCGCCCGCCGGTCTGCCGGAAAGTCGGACTTGACTTAGCCCACTCATCGGCTCGGCGGTAGCGGCTGTGGACTACACGGCCCGAGAGACTCGCCCAGCGGCGCCTCAGGCCCCAGCACCGCGTGAGCGTCAAGCCGACCATCGGCGGCTGAGGCGCGGTGGGCGCCGCACTATCGCTTTCGAGGCTGCGGCCCCGCAAATCGTCGCCATCGCTCCGGCGACCAGGCGCTCGACCGGAAAGCCTACCGTCGCCGCTCCGAAAACCAGCGCGGCGCGCTGGTCGAACAGACGTTCAAGACGACAGGCAGACGGCGCCCCACCGGGCCATCCTCTCGTCGCCTTTGCGCTCGTGAGCTCCGCGGCCGGCAAGCAATGAAAGCGGTCGTCCGGCGCGTCGCATATCTGCGGCCCGATCTGTCCGATAGGGGAAGTCTGGTCGCTGTGCCGGGGCGGCCCAGAGTGGCCGCATCTGGGCGACATCGGCAGTCTGCTATAGGCCGTTGAGGAGTTCGCGCAGGGTGTTGGTGTAGGCGTTGAGCGCGGTGCGGCCGGGCGCGGTGAGCACGATCGAGGTCCGCGACGCCCGCCCGTTGCCGGTCGTGTCGCTTAGGACGTAGCCGACGTCCTCGAGCTTGCGCAGGTGGGTGATGAGGTTTCCCGGGGTAAGCGCGAGGATCTCTTGCAGGCGCGTGAATGAGAGCGTGTCGCCATCGGGCAGGGCAGCGAGTGTCACGAGGATCCGTAGACGGGCGGGCGCGTGGATCACCGGGTCAAGCGCATCCTCGGTCACGCTCGGGCGGCCGCCCGCTGCGTGTGCGCGGTCACGACCGCGTAGCCGACCACCCCGACGAACAGGCCGACCCCGGCCGCCAGCCACGCCGCGCTGGGGCCCACGAACAGGGCGACGATGCCGGCGATGACGACGGCCAGTGCGGAGCCGAGCTGCGGCCGGTTGGCGTTGCTTGCGGCAGTCCCGATCACGGTGCTGCCGACGATGATCAGCGGCCCGGCGGCCGGGATCACCCCGTAGACGATCGCGGCGCTGGCGCCGTAGTGCTTCATCGCGCCCTGGATCAGCGGGCTGCCCAGATAGGAGATCAGGATCGCGAGCCCCTCGACCCGCTGCTGGCTGACCGACGGTCCGCTGACCCCGGCGGTCGCGCGCCGGTAGACCGTCGCCGAGACCGCGATCGAGACCGCGACCGCGCCGTAGACCAGACCGACCACGCCAAGACTCGGCCCCTTGTAGGGGTGCTGATCGTGAGTGGAAAGCCACAGCGCCACGTACGCGCCGAGGATGATCGCCCCCATCAGGACGCTGATCAACGGCGGCGTCAGCGAGAACTCGCGCTGGGCCTCGCGCCGGGCGTCGGCGAGCACCCGAGCCGCCTCGTGCGGGTCAAACTGCTTGCCGTTATCGGCCGGCGCGTCTTGGTCGATGTCGTGTGTGCCCGGCATCGTGGTGTCCCCTTCCGCTATTGCTTTGCATTACAAAGTAAATCATACTTTGCATCTCAAAGTCAAGGGTCGGTCAGGAACCCGCAACAACCGGGCACGCTGGCGCGGCGAGCCGCAACCACCGGCCGCGTCCAGGGAGACGTCTGCCATCTCGGTGAAGGAGCCCTGCCGGTGTCGTGACGCCCAAGACGTCCCCAAGTAGCGCTGGCGGTTTGACGCCACCGTCGCGTCCGTCAGTCGAACTGGACGCGGCCCATCGTGTCCGATCCCGGCCGCGAGAGCGGCGGCGGCGGCGCTGCTGCTCAAGCGCTTGCTGGATCCGGTCGCCCCGCGAGCCTGGGGCAACAGCCACCTCCCCGTTGAGACCTCAGGGGTCGCCGCGCGCGCGTCCCGCGCCGACGCAGACCTCCCGAAGCATTACCCGGTGCTCGATGCAGCACGTCTCGTCGTGCCGGACCTCTGGCGCCTAGCCGCCGGTGGCCCCCCACAGCCAGCGGCGAAGCAGCGCGGACGACAGCAGACGCGCAGGTCTACGGTCGGGCTCGCGGGCAGGACGGCGAGGCCGCCGGAAGCGGCGGGGTGGCAGCGGACCCCGGGCGCGCACCGGCGACGGTTCAGCGTCAGGCAAAGGGAGCCCGCCGACCGGTCCTGGAAGCAACGGGCCGTCTCGGCCGGGGCCGGGGCCGGGGCCGTGATCCTCGTCGTCGTTCTCCCCGGACGGTCCCCGCCAATCCGGCCAACGGAACAGCAGGATCGGCATCAGCGCGGGCGACAGGAATACCCAAAACACGCACACCGTCAGCAACTCGCCCGCCGCCTCCTCGCTGCGGACCCGAAGTGCCGCCCCGGCGATAAACGCGACGGCAGGCGCCGTCTGGATGACCATGAACGTCGCCAACCGCAACCCAAACCGCTCGCGGCGGCGAAGGGAGGAATCCAACAACGCGCTGACCAGGATCCCCAGCGGGATCGATTCCACCGCCACCACCAGCCCGACCGCGATCCCCATTCGGTGCACAGGCACAGTCTATCCAGCCCCACCGCGACACAGGCCGCATTCGTTCACGGTCAACCCCCGACGACCGCGACCCATATTCCCGGAAACTCCAACGCCACATACCAGGGACTACAGTCGCACCTGAGGCTGCCCTCCGCACTCGATGACTGACGCACCCGCGCCGACGCCAATGCACGTCTCAGCCCACCCAAACTCAGCGCACCTGGCCGTCGCCAAGACCATGCACGCGTCGTCGCGCGGTTGCTCGCTCCGAGCGTTCCCCGAACCGTTAGCCGATGGTCGCAAAGGTGCAAGCATCAAGCCGGTCATATCGGGCTCGAAGACAGTGCTGTCGCAATAGGCGTGATGCAGGCGCCGGCTTGCTCGGCGATCGCGCCCGCGCTGAGGCCTCACCAAGCGTCAGCGAGGGCCCGGTGCAGCTGGTCAGGCGACAGCGACGAGCCAGACCGGTTGCCGCGGGCCCCTGCCGCGGCGGCACGCCGACGAGGCGCAGGGACCTTGGTCTTGGCACCCGTCGCCGATGCCTCGCGGAGCTTGGGCGGCGCCGCAGCGGCGAGGAGTCGATAGAGCACTCGAGAATAGTTCGTAGCTTCCGGATCGCAAGGCTGTGCTCGCACCGTCGGCGGACGATCGCCTCGTCGCGACCGAGCGCACCTTGGGGTTCTGGGCTCGACTGCCCGTCGGGCAGCTGCTGCGCCGTAGCGCGTAGCTCAGCCGGCCGGCGAACGTGAGGCGATCAGCGACCGGCCTGAAGCGGCAAGGCGCCGGTTTCGTGACGCGATGAACTCAGACGCCCGTTGGCGGTAGGCGGCGTACTGATCAAGCGTCGTGGGCAGCGGAGACGCGTTGAAGCCCTCGAAGGGCAGGAAGAACGTGACCGTAGCGGGTGATGCGCTCACGAGGTCTTGTAAGTGGAAGAAGTCGACGTAGCCCGCAAAGTCGCCGAACAGTCCGAAGAAGTCCGCGTACCGCGCGAGCGTGTCGCCCAACGGACTGGGCTCATCAGCGTAGTGCCGGCGGATGCACTCGACGGTCAGATCGAACCGGTCCTTGATCCTCGGATGAAAGCCCCGCGCGCCGTTGATCGTCATCTTGCCGTCGACGCGGTTTGCCGGAAAGACCATCATGCCGCCGATCGTGTAGCCGAGGTGCAGAAACCTCTCGCGCTCTGCCGCTGGGACCTGCTCGATGATGTGCGCCATGCGCGGCTCCCTCAAGAACGCTGGGATCACGGAGTCGCTCGCGACGACGAACTCACCGAGCCCGGAGCGGTGGTGCAGGTAAGCATGCGGCGTGATGATGTCGAGCTCGAAGTTCGCCCCGCTCGGCAGCGGCTTGCTCCAGAGGAGCTGGTGATACCTGCGAAGTGTCGGGCTCCGCGCATCTGGATCCTCTCCGGGCGGCGTGTCGGACCTGAAATCAAACGTGATGTCGATCGCCGCGTCGAGCGCCATCAGTCGACGATACGCCCAGACCGAAGCGGAGTGTGGGCCGCCGCTCGGGTCAGTCGCCCAACCCGCCCGCGACCGCCGTGGCTCGGTCACTGCAAGTCGAACGGCCCGGTCCGAACGGCCTGACGGCACCACGCTCTCGCCGAGGGTGATCTGGTGCACGACCTTCGCGGGATCCGCGGGATCGGACGGCGGCTGGCGGCGGGTCCTATTCGACGTCCCGGCTCTCCCATGAGCCGAACGTCGTGCCATCGCCGGCGATCCAAGAGATGCGCCCATTGCAAGATCGTCCCAGAGCGATGGCGCCGGCCGTAGACGGCGAGGGGAACACGACATCCTTAATAAGCGTCCCGACGGCGCCGTCGATCCCGATCGATCCGTCGGCCACCAACTTCTCGTGCTTCTCGCGGTAGGAGGCGTAAGCCCTCATGGTGCTGTCCGCCTTGCCGACCCCGTGCCAGTTACCGACGACGGTCGAGCCGGCCAGCATCGTGAACTCGCCGTCAATCTGCTGGGCGCTCGCGTCGACCCCGACCTTGCTGTTTCGGAGATAGAACACGGGCGAGATCAGCGCGTCGCGTGACGCGAGTGGCATCGCCTCCGTTTCCGTAACGCGAATCGCGTCGACCCCCAGAACCGGTAGCGTAATCTGCAGCTGTCCGATGAAGTAGTCCATGTCCGAGGCGTGGGCTTCCGGCAGGCCCGGCGCGGGAGGGTCTGTCGCGTTGTCCAGCACAACGCGGCCGGCGCGTCTCGCTAGCGAGATCAGGCTCGACTCGAGGTAGCGCCCGTGCGCCGTCGTGAGGTTCGCGTCCTTGGAGGTGACCACGACGACCCGGTCCCAGAAGTCCTTATTGCTGTTGTGCTGGCGCAGTCGCCCGGGGAAGTCATCGGTCTCGCCGATGTAGCAGCGCACCGATCCGTCAGTATCCTCCCCGAGCCGGAGATAGACGCAAGTTCCGGTCACCTCCTTGCGACGCATCAACGCGCTCATGTCGGACCGGCGCGCGGAGAGAACCTGGCCGCTCCAGTTCAAGATCTCGGCGGTCGTCAGGCCCCCAGGAGTGCCATCGACCAGAAACAGCTCGATATGCTTGCCGCTCACATCGCGATCATCTCACGCCACTGAGCCGAGACGTCGTCCCCAATCCCGGTACGTCGCCTCACCGACTTCTCGTGCGCGGGCCAGATCTCGCAGACGGCGACGCTCTGCCAAGCATCGCGTAGCCCAAGTCTCTTGCTGACGATCGCTTCGACGTTCCGAACGACGCAGACCGCGCTTTCGCTTCGGCGACATCTCGGTGGCCAGCTCGTCGGCCCTGAGATGCAGGCGGACGGGCGGCGTTCGAATGGCCCCGGCCAGCGGGCCTGACCTGCTCGCGGCCATCCGCAGACTGCGGCTAGATGTCCGACCTTATCGCCTCGCTTGAAGCGAGCTTTGCTGAGTCGAGCGCTGCTTCGAGCAAGCCGCCCCTCGTCATCGCAGGCGCATGCCGCGTATCGCATCTGATGCCCAAGGATGATGCCCAATCTCCAAAACGAGGACTTCCGATGCGGATCCCGGCAACAGAAAACCCCGCCATTAGCGGGGCTTTCGTACGAAGCGGCTGAAGGGACTCGAACCCTCGACCTTCTGCATGGCAAGCAGACGCTCTAGCCAACTGAGCTACAGCCGCGCGAGGCGGTGAGTATAACCTCGGCGCTCGCGGTCGGAGATCCGGTGCGGGCGGGGGTCCGCGAGACCGGCGGATTTGCGGGCGGTTACAGAGCGTGAGTCCGGCGGCCCACTGTCGTAGACTCGAGGTATGAGAAGTAGGCTCGTCAAGGTGCTATCGGGACTGGAATCATGAAATCTCGCAGCGAGTTTGGACGCGATACCGGGCTGCAGGCGCGCATGCTGATCAGCATGTTCCTGCTGGGCCTCGTCTATGCGGTGCTGATCGCGGTCGCGATCGCCGCGGGCGCGGGAGCGATCGCCGTGATCGTGATCGCCGGCGCGCTGCTCGCCACGCAGCTGTTCGCCTCGGACAAGATCGCCCTGGCGGCGATCGGGGCCCGCGAGGTCACGCCCGCGGACGGGCCGGAGTTCCAGGCGATGCACGGGATCATCGAGCGCCTCTGCATCCAGGCCGACCTGCCCAAGCCGAGGGTGGCCATCGTGCAGTCGCCGATGCCGAACGCGTTCGCGATGGGCCGCTCGCCCAAGACGGCGACGGTCTGCGCCACCACCGGCCTGCTGGCGATGATGACGCCGGCCGAGCTGGAGGGCGTGCTCGCCCACGAGCTCACCCACGTCATCAACCGGGACGTGATCGTGATGACGGTCGCCAGCTTCTTCGCCTCGATCGCCGCCCTGCTGGCGCGCTTCGGCTTCTTCTTCGGCGGCGGCGGCCGCGGCCGCAACCAGCAGAGCGCGTTCATGATGGTCGTGCTCGTCTCGATCTTCGTCTACGCGGTCTCGTTCGTCCTGCTCCGCGCGCTCTCTCGCTATCGCGAGTACGCCGCCGACCGGGGCTCGGCGATCCTGACCGGACGCCCGAGCGCCCTGGCCGCGGCGCTGATGAAGATCGACGGGTCGATGGACAAGATCCCGCGCCGTGACCTGCGCAAGGTGGAGCAGATGAGCGCCTTCTTCATCGTCTCGCCCCGGAGGGCCATGAAGGGCATCTTCTCCGACCATCCGCCGATCGAGAAGCGGATCGAAGCCCTCACCCGCTTGGAGCAGCAGCTCCAGCAGACTCGCTGAGCGCCGCCCAGCGCTCGAGCCGTTCCTCCACCCGGGCGTGGATGCTCCCCTCGGGGAACGCGCCGGGGTCGGCGGCGCCACGCCGACTCCGCGCCCGGCGCCCCGCCTGGACCCCCGTGAGCAGCTCGAGGCCCTGATCGACGCTGCGTACGCTCCAGACGTGGAAGCGACCGCGGCGGACGCTGTCGACGACGGCGGATGAGAGCATCAGATTGCGGACGTTGGCCTCAGGGATGATCACGCCCTGCCGGCCGCTCAGGCGCGTGAGGCGGCAGGCCCGGTAGAAGCCCTCGATCTTCTCGTTGACCCCGCCGATCGCCTGGACCTCGCCGCGCTGGTTGACCGAGCCGGTCACCGCGATGCCCTGGCGCACCGGAACGCCGGCGATCGCCGACAGCAGGGCGTACAGCTCCGCGCTCGATGCCGAGTCGCCGTCGATGCGGTCATAGGACTGCTCGAAGGTGACCGTCGCGGCCAGCGCGATCGGTCGCTCGCCACCGTACCGGCCGCGCAGATAGCCGCTCAGGGTCAGAAAGCCCTTATCGTGCAGATGACCGCTCAGCTCGGTCTCACGCTCGATCGAGACGAGCGCTCCCCGGCCCGGCCCCGCGGTGGCCGTGATGCGCACCGGATGACCGAACTGATAGTCCCCGAGCGACAGCACGGCGAGGCCGTTGATCTGGCCGATCCGCTCGCCGCGGACGTCGATCATCAGGGCCCCCTCATCGATCATCTCCAACAGCCGCTGCTCGAGCAGGTCCGAGCGACGGATCCGGCGCTCGATCGCGTGCTCCACGTGGCGAGCGCGGACGACCGCGCTGCGCTGTTGTCGCGCCCAGTGTCCCGCCTCGGTGGCCACGCCGGCGATCGCCACGCGGCTCGTCGACAGACACTCCCGATCCTCGACGAGCCTCGAGCCATGCTCGATGACCGCCGCGACGGCGTCCGCGTCGAACGGCGGCAGGTCCTCGTCGCGGGCCTGGGCGCAGAGAAAGCCGGCGTAGGCGCTCGCTCCCGCGCGGTCACGCGAGAAGCGCCAGTCGAACTCCGCCTTGACGCGGAACAACTCACGGAAGTCCTCGTCGACCGCATGGGCGAGCTGGTAGAGATCGGCGCCGCCGACGAGCACGACCTTGACATCGAGCTCGATCGGCTCGGGAGCCAGCGTGATCGTCGGCAGCAGCGCGAACTGCTCGGCCGGATTCTCCAGCCCGAGCCGGCCCGTCCGCAGGACCTCCTTGAGCGCGTTCCAGACGAGCGGGGCGGTGAACACCGCCGCGGCCGGCAGGACGAGATAGCCGCCATTGGCGCGGTGCAATGCGCCTGGGCGCGGCAGGCGATGATCGGTGGCCAGGCCGCCGCCGAGCACGACACGATGCTCGATCCGCCCGAACAGGCTCGGATACGTGGGGTTGGTCTCGACAACGACCGGCGCGCCGTCGCTCTCACCGTGGGCGACGAAGACGTTGACCTCATAGCGCCCCGCCGGCCCCTCCGCATCCGGCACGAGCCCGCGCAGCGACTCAAGCGCGTCCCGCCCCGGCTCCTGGCCGGCGGCTTGGAACTGCGCGAAGTTCTCGGTGACGTCAGCGGTGACCTCGCCCAGCCAGCGCACGAGCTCCGGCGTTCCGGCGTGCCGCCCGCGCAGATCATCGATCAGATGGCCGACGGCGAACAGTGTCACCTCGCGCTCGAGCGCGCGCAGGCGATCGCGGGCCTCGCGTTGCAGCGCTCGCATATGCGTGAGGAAGCCCTGGACCGCGGGGTTCAACGCCTGCAGGCTCGCCTGATAGCGCGCACGCACCGCTTCGGGAAGCGCTCCGAATTCCTCCGGGGTCATCGGATGGGCGCCGCGCAGCGGAACGGTCGCGACGCCCGATGGCGTCAGCTCCAACGCGATGCCCTTCTCCTGCGCGCTACGCCGGAGCGATCCGAGCGCCTCCGCCTGCTCGCGCTCGAGCGGCGCTGTCGCCTCGATCCGCCGGCGGGCGTAGTCCTCGCTGTCCAGCGCCGAGGTCAGCTCTCGATGCGCGTCCTGGACGAAGCGGCGCATGTCGGTGGCCAGCGCGGCGGCCGATCCCGTCGCCAGCGCCACCGCGATCGGCCGGCGTGGCTGGGCGAAATTGTGTAGATAGACCCAGTCGCCCGGAGACGGCCGCCCGCGAGCGTGCTCCCGCAAACGCGCGTGCACCGCCGCGCGCGCGTCGGTCCCGGCCGGCGCGGTGACGAAGATGTTGTATCCGCGGGTCGTGACGCCCAGGCCGAAGTCGATCGCCGCCACGGCGCGGTCCTGGCCGAGCGGCCCGTCGAGCGGTGTCACCTCCACCGTCGACGTGAAGCCGAGCGTCCGGGGATCCTCGGTGCGGCGCAGATCTTCGCCGGCGAGCTCACGACCTGCGCAGGGATCGGTCGCCGGCACGCGGCGAGCGTCGCACCGGCCCATGCCGGCGGCATCCGTGATCTCCACGGATCGAGCGCGAGGGGGCGTCCGGTCACGACCGGCTCGGTCTCGCGGAACGTGACGGGAGAAAACTCCGCAGCGCGCGATGGACTGAGGCCTCGCATGCCCGCTGCCCACGTCATCGTCGAGCAGGTGTCTCAGACCTTGGGAAACAACGAGATCCTGCACGGCGTCAGCTTGACGCTCGCGAACCGCCCGGCGCTCGTAATCGCCGACGAGCCCACCGGGTCGCGGACACGCCGGCGTCACGCAAGGTATGAGAGCTGCTCGAGGCCGTCCGCCGTCGTCACGGGACGACGATCCTGATCGCCTCACACGACGTGACTCGCCGATCATGCCGACCGGGCGATCGAGATGCTCGACGGTCGTGTCCTTGCCGGCGCGTCCGATCCCCGGCGGTCCGCGCCGGGCGGATCGGGGTGAGCGATCGATCGCCGCGCCCACCGCTCTTTCCGTAGCGCGCCGGGACGCGCTCCGGGCCTATCACTGAACAGGCTCGTCGTGCTCCCGCCGATATCGCACTCAGCAACCGCGCCAACGGGGCGCCGCCAGAGGGAGCAGAGATGAGATTTCACGACATCTACGACGACATGCCCGACGGTCACGAGCAGCGCCGGCACAATGAGCGCCGGATCGCCGAGCTCGAGCAGGAGGGGCAGGTCCGGCGTGATCGGATCGCGCTCGTCGTCGCCGACGCCGAGCTGAGCCGCGCGGTCGTGGCGCCGGCCGGCCGCCACTCGCTGTAGACGCGCGCGGTCACACCGCGGGCGCGGGGTGACCGCCGCCGCGGCCGCATCAACCCCGCGCAGCCCCGATCAGCCGTCGGGGTGCGTCTCCTGGGAGGTGACGCTCGGCTCGCCGGATTGCTCGGGCGGCTTCTCCTCGGGCTTCTCGGCGTGGCCACCGAATTCGGCGCGCATCGCCGACAGCACCTTGTTGGCGAAGTCGCCGGAGCCGCGGGACTGAAAGCGCGAGTAGAGCGCGGCGGTGATGACGGCCGCCGGGACGCCAAGGTCGATCGCCGCCTCCACCGTCCAGCGTCCCTCGCCGGAGTCAGACACGCGGCCGGCGTAGTCGTCGAGCTGGGGCGAGCGGGCGAGCGCGTCGGCGGTGAGGTCCATCAGCCAGGACCCGATGACCGAGCCGCGGCGCCACACCTCCGCCACCTCGCTGACGTCGATGTCGTACTGATAGGCCGACGGCTCACGGAGTGGCGTCGTCTCGGCGTCGGCCTCGGCCGGCGCCTGACTTCCCTCGTTGGCATGCTCGATGATCGCCAGGCCCTCTGCGATCGCCGCCATCATCCCGTATTCGACGCCGTTGTGGACCATCTTGACGAAGTGCCCGGCGCCGTTGGGCCCGCAGTGCAGATAGCCCTGCGGCGCCGTGCCGTCGGTGCGAGTTCGCGTCGGGGTGACCGGTGCGCTGGACTCGCCCGGGGCGATCGTCTTCCAGATCGGATCGAGATGCTCGACCGGCCCCCGCTCGCCGCCGATCATCAGGCAGTAGCCCCGATTCAGGCCCCAGATGCCTCCACTCGTCCCGCAGTCGATGTAGTGGAGGTCCTTCTCGGCGAGCTGCTTGGCCCGCGTGATGTCATCGCGATAGAACGAGTTGCCGCCGTCGATGACGATGTCGCCCGGCTCGAGCAGTCCGGTCAGCTGGTCAAGCGTGCTCTGGACGATCGCGGCCGGCACCATGATCCACATCGCGCGCGGCTTCTCGAGCTTGCCGACGAAGTCCTGGAGCGTCGTCGCGCCGTCCGCACCCTCGTCCTGCAGCTGCTTGACCGCGTCGGCGCTGACGTCGTAGACGACGCAATGATGACCGTCGCGCATCAGGCGCCGGACGAGGTTGGCGCCCATCCGTCCCAACCCGATCATGCCCAGCTGCATTGGTCTGTCGGTCGGCATCGTGACGTCTCCTCGGTTCTCGATCGATGGGGTGATCAGCGGCGCGCGCCGGGGTGCTCGACACGGTAGCGACCGGCGGCCGTGACGGCGCACCGGCCGAGCGGTCGGTCAGGAGCTTCCCGCTCAAGATCTCGGTCAATCGGGCGACACACGGGTCATGTCCACATTCGCGCCCCTTTCCCTTGACCGCACGTATCGGCTCGTCACTCGCAGTGATTTCGACGGCCTCGTCTGCGCCGCGCTGCTCAAGCAGCTCGGCATCCTCGACGAGATCATGTTCGTCCATCCCAAGGACGTCCAGGACGGGAAGGTGCAACTCGGACCCGACGACGTGACGACGAACCTGCCCTACCGGCCCGAGGTGGCGCTCGCGTTCGACCACCACGCGTCCGAGCAGCGCCGCGTCGCCGGCGACGCCGCCAACCGGGTGATGGTCGTCGATGCCGACTCTGCGGCGCGCGTCGTCTATGACTACTTCGGGGGCGCCGAGCGGTTCCCGCGCGTGAGCCCGGAGATGATGGACGCGGTCGACCGTGCCGATGCCGCCCGGCTCACGATGGACGACATCCTGGATCCCCAGGGCTGGATCCTGCTCAGCTACCTCATGGATCCGCGCACCGGCCTTGGCCGCTTCCGTGACTTCCGCATCTCGAACTATCAGCTGATGCTCCAGCTGATCGACAGCTGCCTCGATCTCTCGATCGAGAACATCCTCCAGACCCCGGATGTCGCCGAGCGCGTCGAGCTGTATCGCGAGCACGCCGACGCCGCGAGCGCGCAGATCCGCCGCTGCTCCACCGTCCACGGCTCGCTCGTCGTCCTGGACCTCCGCGGCGAGGAGCTCATCCATCCGGCCAACCGCTTCCTGCTCTACGCGCTGTATCCCCAGTGCACCGTCTCGATTCACGAGCTGTGGGGGCTGCGCGGTCAGAACACCGTCTTCGCCGTGGGTCGCTCGATCCTCGATCGCTCCTCCACCGTCGACATCGGCGCGCTGATGCTCAGCTATGGCGGCGGCGGCCATCAGGCGGCCGGCACGTGCCAGATCGACAACGATCGGGCGCAGACGGTCCTCGGTGAGCTGATCGAGACGATCACCGGCGAGCACGCCCGGATCGCGGCATAGGCCGTCAGGCTCCGACGGCATCCGTGGACCCCGGCGATGCGAAGCGTCGAGACGGGTCCACCGCGATGTCCCATCGCCGGCGACCTCGCGGGTAAGCTAGCCCGATGCCTTGCACCGCCCATCCTCGCGGGGGCTCTACCATTTCGTGGCCAACGAGGGGACGGGGCCGGAGGGGCGGGCGGCGATGGGGAGGCGATGGATGACCAGCGATTGTCACCAGGGCCGGCGTTGAGCGCTGCCGCTCGCCGCCGGCGAGCGAGACATCGGACGGGACGTGAGCGCCGTGCCTGACGTGATCGTGCTCTGCTATCACGCGGTCAGCCCGAGCTGGGAGGCGACGCTGTCGACGACGCCCGAGCGCCTCGAGGGCCATCTAAGGCTGCTCAGGGAGCGTGGCTACCGCGGCGTCACCTTCAGCGACGCCATCCAGCCGGGTGTCCACGGCAAGCTGCTGTCCGTCACCTTCGACGATGCCTTCCGTTCGGTCATCGAACTGGCCCTGCCGATCCTCGAGCGGGCGGGCATACCGGGCACGGTGTTCGCGCCGACGGATTTCATCGACGCGGGCGGGCCGTTGCTGTGGCCGGGGATCGACGGCTGGTTCAACGGCCCGCGCGCGCGTGAGCTGACGCCGATGTCGTGGACCGAGTTGCGCACGCTCGCCGACGCGGGCTGGGAGGTCGGCTCGCACACCGGGTCCCATCCGCGTCTCACCCGGCTCGACAATCTCGCCCTCGACGACGAACTCGCCCGGTCCAAGGCGGCGTGCGAGGAGCATCTCGGACGGGCGTGCACCTCGATCGCCTATCCGTTCGGTGATGTCGATCCGCGGGTCGTCGCCGCGACCGCGAAGGCGGGCTACATGGCCGCCGCCGCGCTGCCCAACCGCCTCGATTCCGGAGGGCCTCTCGAGTGGCCGCGGATCGGCGTCTACCGCATCGACGACGAGCGCCGCTTCCGGCTCAAGGTCTCACCGGCGGTCCGTCGCCTGCGCCGCTCCAGCGCCTGGGACCTGATGGTCAAGCGTCCCGTGCGCAGCTGACGAATCGCCGCGCCGCGCTCGAGACGCGCCGGGGGGAGAGTCGACGGCCCCCGAGTCACCAGGGACTTCGAGAGAGGCGACGGCCGGAATCGAACCGGCGTGGACGGCTTTGCAGGCCGCTGCGTAGCCACTCCGCCACGTCGCCGAGGCTCCAGAGAGTAGCGGCGCGGGAGCCGACGGGTGCTCGCCGTCAGCGTGACGTCAGGACCACCGCGTTGCCCGAGGGGTCTCGGACGACCGCGTTCCCCGCCGGATCGGGCTCGGTCCGGAGGCCGGCGGCATCGACCCGGGCGAGCACCGGCGCGAGCGCGCCGGCGTCGGGCAGGATGACGACGAACGAGCGCAGGCCGACGAGACCGGGCGCCGGCGGAGTCGATCCGCGGCTGTGCCAGGTGTTGAGGCCGACGTGGTGGTGATAGCCGCCGGCCGACACGAACAGAGCGCCCGGATAGCCGCGCTGGACGACGTCGAAGCCGAGCACCCCGTTGTAGAAGGCCTCGGCCGCGGCGAGGTCGGAGACCTGCAGATGGACATGGCCGATCGTCGTCGCGGAGGGCGCCTGGGCCTGTAGTGCGGGCGCCGCGTTGAGCTCAGCCGCCAGGGCGTGCAGATCAAGAGCGAGGGTCGCCATCTCGATCGAGCCCTGGTCGCGGCGCCACTCGTCACGCGGGCGGTCCCGGTAGATCTCGATCCCGTTGCCGTCGGGGTCAGACAGGTACAGCGCCTCGCTGACGAGATGGTCCGAGGCGCCGTCGAGCGGATACCGGGCGTTGACGAGCCTGGCGAGCGCGTGGGCGAGGTCGAGCCGGTACGGGACGAGGATCGCCAGGTGATACAGCCCGGGGGAGCGGCGGTCCAGGCGCGGCGCCGAGGCGTCGCCGGTCAGCTCCACGAGAGCCGGCCGACCGGCGACGCCGAGGGCGATGCCGCCGTCGTCGAGCTCGGTGGCGCGCAGGCCGATCGCGGCCTCATAGAACGAGCGCGAGCGCTCCGGGTCGCAGACCGTCAGGCGGACCGGGCCCAGCGAGGTGGCCGGGTCGATCGCCGGGGTGGCCGCGGGCGAGTCGGTGAGGATGGGATGCGCGGGGGTCATCGGAGACGGTGGGCCGGATCGACCTTGGTGGTGCCGGCCGGAATTCCCGGCGGCACTGATGCTCGGTGCTGGCATTGCGTTGGCTCCCTGATCCCAATGGTTGAGTGTGCAACCACTATAGCGCGAAATTGGTTGCGCTGTCAAGCATCTCCCCGGCCGCCGGGCCGCTGGGCCAACTCAGGCCGCCGAGCCAGCTCCGGCGACGGGCCGGCGCAGGCCGCCGGCCCGCCGGGTCACCTCAGGCCGCGGTGCACTGCCCTCCGGACGGTGCGCCCGGAAGCCGGCTGAGGAGCGCCGCGAGCTGCGTGATCTCCTCGGGGGAGAAGTGCTGCAGGAAGAGCCGGCGGATCCCGGCGACGTGTGTGCAGCCGGCATCACGCAGCTTGCCGTAGCCGCTCGGCGTGAGCTGGGCATAGGACACCCGGGCATCGTTCGGGCACGCCACGCGCTCGATCAGCTCGGACTCGACGAGGCCATCCACGAGCCGAGTGATCCCGGAGCGCGTCAGCATCGTGCGCTCGGCGAGCGCCGACATCGGCAGCTGGCGAGCCTGGGCCTGGGAGAGGTACAGCAGCACCTCGTAGTCACGCGTGGTGATGCCATGCTCGGCGGCCAGCTCGGCGTCGAGCACCCGGACGATCGAGGCATGGCTCTGGAGATAGCTGCGCCAGGCCTCGAGCGCCGCCCCGTCCAGCCGTGAGTCGACCGCTGTGTCCATGACCCACCATCATAGTTGACGGGTCAACGGTCATTCCGGGTGCCGACCACCGGGGGGCCCCTCCCGCACAGACGGTCGTGACCACTAGCCTCCGGCGAATGCACGAGATCTCGCCCGGGCTGTGGCATTGGACGGCCCGTCATCCACACATCGACATGGAGGTCAGCTCCTACTATCTGATCGCAGAGCGGGTCCTGATCGACCCGATGCTCCCGCCGGGCGCGACGGCGTGGTTCACCGGGCAGGGGGCCGCGCCGCGTCACATCCTGCTGACCAACCGCCATCACGACCGCGACAGCTGGACGCTGCGTGAGGCCTTCGGCTGCGAGGTGCATTGCAGCGCGGCCGGCGTCCACGAGCTGGCGGGCCGTGGTCCCGTGACCCCGTTCGCGCCCGGCGACGTACTCCCCGGCGCGATCACGGTCTGCGAGGTCGGTGTCATCTGCCCCGACGAGACGGCGCTGCACATCCCGGCGCACCGGGCGCTGGCGGTCGCCGATGGCGTCGTGCTGTGGCCCGGCGTGGACGGGTTGACGTTCGTGCCCGACGGGCTGATGGACGATCCCGAGGAGACGAAGGACGGCTTGCGTGAGGCCTATCGGCGACTGCTGGAGCTCGACTTCGACCACCTGCTGCTCGCCCACGGCGATCCGGTCAGCCCCGGCGCGCACGCCGCGCTGAGCGCGTTCGCCACGGCCTGATCGCGCGTGGCTGGCGCGCGTACGGCTCCGGCCGGTGACGGTCGGCGCTCAGTCGTCGTCCCGCGCGGTCACCGGGTCGCTCAGCTCGGCCCGCAGCGCCTCCACGACCGCCGGGTCGAACTGGGTCCCGGCGCCGCGTCCCAGCTCGGCGATCGCGTCTGACCGGCTGCGCGCGTCACGGTACGGATGCCCGCAGCGCATCGCGTGGTAGGCGTCGCACACCGCGATGATGCGCGCGCCGATCGGGATCTCCTCGCCCTCGAGCCCATCGGGATAGCCCTCCCCGTCCCAGCGCTCCTGGGCGGAGCGCACGAGCGGCGCGATCGGAGCCAGCGACGGCGCCGAGCGCAGGATCCGCTCGCCGATCACCGTGTACTCGCGCATCAGCCGCGATTCATCCTCGTCGAGATCGCCTGACTTGTGCAGGATCGCGTCGGGGATCGCGATCTTGCCGATGTCGTGGAGCTCCGCCGCGCGGGCGAGCTGCTCGATGCCGTCGATGTCGACCCCGAGTCGGCGGGCGATGCGCACGGCGATCGACGCGACCTCGTGCATGTGCTCGGACAGCGCCGGGTCGCGCTCGTGCAGCATCTTGAGGATCGCGTCACGGGTCTGGGTCTGAGCGAGCGTCCGCCCGGCCTTGCGCAGATACATCCGGCTGTCGGCGATGCTCAGCGCGGCCGACGCGTCCGGTGCCTCGACCGGGCAGGCGACGGCGCCCGACGAGCTCGTGATCGAGAAGACCTCGCCGCTCTCTGACAGCGCCTGCTCGGCGCGGGCGAGCGTCGCCACCGCCCCAGCGCCGTCGTCTTCGACGATCACGCAGAACTCGTCGCCCCCCATCCGATACGCCGCGCCCGGAGCGACGGCGGTCGCGAGCCGGCCGGCGAGCCGCACGAGCAGCGCGTCCCCGCTGGAGTGACCGAAGGTGTCGTTGTAGCGCTTGAACCCGTCGAGGTCGAACAGCGCGAGGACGAACGTCTGGCGGCCGCGCGACGAGAGCCGCGCGTTGAGATCCCGCACGAGGCGCCGCCGGTTGCCCAGCCCCGTGAGGTCGTCGGCGAGCGCCAGGCGCCGGTTGCGCTCGACGAGCTCGAGCGCGACCGTCATCCGGGCGATCATGACCGCGACCGCCGCCACGGCGAGTCCCGCGGCGACGTGGCCGGTCCGGTGCGAGATCGCCGAGACGAGCACCGCGAGCGCCGCCGTGGCGCTGATCAGCGGCGCCGGGAGGCGCCGCGCGGCGTCCGGCGACGCGACGGCGTGACGGCTCGGATAAAAGGCCGCCAGGCCGAGCAGCAGCGCCGAGGCGGCGAACAGGGTGTCGGCGGGCGAGCCGCGGTGATAGCGCCCGGTGTCGGCCAGATGGACGAGCACGGCGTCGCCGACGACGTTGACGGCGATCGCGCTCGCCATCAATGCCCAGGCCGGGCCTGGCCGCCAGCCGGTCATGCCGAGAACCGTGACGACGAACATCAGCCCGATCAGCGCCCCGATCAGGAAGACCTGCGGCGGCGCCGCCGGCCCGTGGCCCGGCTTGGCGCCGAGGGCCGGGAAGAGCAGGAGCGCCGCCACCGCCGCCGTGGCAAGCCCGGCCAGGAGTCCGTCGAGCGCGAGCACGGGGTCGAAGTGGCGCACCCGTTCACGGGCCAGCAGACCGAGCGTCGTGTAGGCGAAGCTGAACGCGACGAACAGCAGCAGCTGCGAGGACCGCGGATACCAGTGATCGGGATTGGCGACCTCGAGGCGGAAGACGATCTCCGCGATCCCCCACAGGCACACCCCGATCGCGGCCACGCCCCACGCCCGGCGGGCGTCGCCGCGCCGTGCGCGGTCGGCGCAGCTGGCGGCGGCGAACAGGAAGAGCGCGCAGTACAACCAGTCGTCGACCAGCGCCGAGCGGGCGCCGGTCAGAGAGAACGCCGCATGGAGCGCGATGCCGCCCGCGGCCACGGCGGCGAAGGTCCGGCGCGCCGCGCGGCGCGAGCCCGTCACTGTCGTACTGGCCATGCCGATCGACACCTGGTTCACCGGACTCCCGACGTCATCCGAATGTGCGAGGTGAATGTTTCCATACTGCTGTAACCCTGCGCACAGAGCTGGACGGATGGTTGATCAGATCGTCCACCGACCTGGACGCGACACGGCCGCCACAGTCGTGGTCACGGGGTGGGGGCGAAGGTGAACGAGGTATGGGGAGGGACGTGGGGGCCGACCTCGAGCACGATCTCGGCGTGCGGCGTCAGCGGCACGTCACCGGGCGCTCCGGTCCAGCGGCGGCCCCCGACGTACACCGTGACATGCGCTCCCCGGCCGACGCGGAAGGAGACGAGCCGGGAGCGCGAGAGAGGCTGTCCCCACGAGTGAAACAGCGAGGACAGGCGCAGATGGAGGCCGGGCCGGAGATAGACGACGCCCGTCGGCTGCAGGGTCACGAGCGCGCCGTAGCAGTGCGCGGTGAGCACCCCCGTGGCCGACGTCGTGCGGGGCGGCCGCGTTCCGATCCCGGCGGCCACGAGGATGACCCGGTTGGCGGCGAACAGCTCGATGTGCACGGCCGTCCGCGGCCCGAGGGCGCGCCGGCACGGACCGAGCACCGGGCCGGTGGCGGGCGGGGCGAAGCGCCGTCCGACGCCGATCGGCCGAACCCCGCGCAGCAGCGCCCCGGGGATCGTGGCCGAGGGCGCCGGATGCCGGGCCGCGCCGCAGGCCGCCAGGACCCAGACGGCCCCCAGGATGGCCAGCGCGACGGCGGGGCGACGCCGGAACTCGTCCATCTCGGCGCCATGTAAGCAGAGCGCGGGCCGACTCGCCCGGGGGCGCTTTCCGCGACACTATGGCCACGTGAGCCGCCGAGTCGCGCGCACCGTCCTCATCGCCGCACTGGCCGCCGCCGCCGTTCTCGCGGACGGCGCGGTCGTCGCGCGCGCTGATGACCCGGTCGGCGGCACGCTCGCCCGGTCCTCGCTGTTCGTGCCGGCCGATGCCAGGGCGCCCCACCGCCTGCTGGCGCAACTGCGGCGCTATGCCGTGTATGGCATCCGTCATGACTTCCCGGTGCGGGTGGCGGTCATCCCCAGCGCCTACGATCTCGGACCGGCCATCGGCCTGTGGCGCCGGCCACTGGCCGAGGCGCGCTTCGTCGCCGGTCAGCTGGCGCGGGCCGGGGCCCGACGGCCGGTGCTCGTCGCGATGCCCAACGGCTTCGGCTTCGCGTGGCCGGGGCACTCGGTCCGGCTGGCCGATCGCGACCTGCGCCAGATTCCGATCACCACCGGGCCCAATGCGCTGCTCAAGGCGGCGGTCCGGGCGACGCACATCGTCGCGCTCGTCGACGTCCTGGCCGCCGAACGGCAGACCACGGTCAGAGAGGACGCCGCGGCGGCCCCCGGCGAGCACACCACGGTGGTCGTGCTGATCGTCGCTCCGGCCGTCGTCCTCCTGCTCGGCCTGTTGACGCTGCTCGTCGCGCGGCTGGGTCCGGCGCGCCCGTCCCGCGGGAACCGCGGTCGCTCCGGAGGCTCCTCGGGCTCTGGAGGTTCCGCCGGCTCTGGGGACTCCGAGGGCCCCGGCGAGGCGGTGGCGCGCAGCGGCGCCCAGGGCCGCCGGCTGCCCTTCGGCCCGACGGCCGCCGGTCTGTGGGCGGTCTGCGCGATCGCCGTCGGGGTGTCGGTCGTGATCGTGGCCCGCGGTGGACGGCCCGCCGTGACCCGGGCGGGGCAGACCGCGCCGGCCTCCCGGCGCGGCACCCCGCAGGCCGCCGGGACCGGCGCCGCCTCGACGTGGGCCGCCGGCATGCGCCCGGCCCCCCGCTTCACGCTGTTCTCGGCGACCGGCCGTCCCGTGTCGCTGGCTCAGTTCCGCGGCCGGCCGGTCATCATCACGTTCGTGGATCCGCTGTGTCGCAATCCCTGTTCGCAGGCCGCCGGGCTCCTCAACGAGGTCGATCGTGCGCTTCCGGCCCGGTCCCGGGCCGCGATCGTCGCGGTCAGCGTCGACGTCTACGGCGACAGCGCCGCGGATCTGCGGATCGACGATCGCCGCTGGCGGGTCGTCCGCCACTGGCATTGGGCGATCGGCGGTTCCCGGCGGCTGGCCGCCGTCTGGCGCCGCTACGCGATCCGCGTCGGGGTGACGACGATGCGGATCGCCGGCACAACGGTCCATTTCATCGCTCACGACGAGTCGGCGTACGTGGTCGACCCGCGCGGCGACGAGCGCGCGCTGTATATCTGGCCCTATGACCTGCGCTCGCTGGAACGGGAGGTGAGGCGGGTATCACGCGCCTGATCGCCATGCTCGCGGCCGTGCTGTGCGCGGCCGCCGTCGTCGCACCGTCGGCCCGGGCGGATGGCGACCCGGGAAGCGACGTGCTCGTCAACCAGAACCTGTTCGCGGCGGCCGATGCGGGCCTGTCGATCGCCCAGCAGGCGCAGCTCGGCGATCTGCTGAAGACCGCCGGCGCCGACGGGCTGGCGCTGCGGGTGGCGATCATCGCCCAGCCCTCTGACCTCGGCACGGTCACCGCGCTGTGGCGCCGGCCGCGAGCCTACGCCGGCTATCTCGGCATCGAACTGTCGCTCGCCTACACGGGCCGGCTGCTCGTCGTGATGCCGAACGGGTTCGGCTACAACTGGCCGGGCCACGATCTGACACCGGGCTACCGGCTGCTGGCCGGAATTCCCGTCCGCTCCGGTGCGGCGGGCCTGGTCTCCACCGTGCAGACCGCGGTCCATGCGCTGGCCGCGGGTGCCGGGGTCACCCTGCGCGCCACTGCTCAGACGGCGGCCGGCGGGCCGGCGAGCGCGCCGACGACCGGCACGGGCAACGCCCGCGGGACGGCCGGCGCCGCCGCCGGGGCGCCGGTGATCGTGTCAGGCGCCGGCGCCGGCGCGTCGGGCCGCAGCACCGACAGCCGCGTCGGCACCCTGGCGGTGATCCTCGTCGTGCTGGCCGGGGGACTGTTCGCCGTCCGCTATGCGATCGTCCGGCGGCGGTCACGACCGGCCGCGGCCACGCCCGGCTCGTCTGGGGAATGGCGAGCTCGGCTGCGCCTGCGCCGCGTCGTTCCTGGGGTCGCGGTCCTCTTCGGGATCGCGGCCGGCGCCCCGATCATCGTGTTCGGAGCGATCCACTCGACCACCCCGGGTTCGCAGACCCTGGCGCTGGAGCGCAACCCGGACGTCGACCCGGGAACGGCGCTGTCGGGCGCCGCCCCGCAGATCAGCCTCAGCGACCAGTTCGGCAAGCCGGTGTCGCTGAGCAGCTTCCGCGGCAAGGTGGTGATGCTGGCCTTCACCGATTCGGAGTGCACGACGATCTGCCCGATGACCACGACCGCGATGCTCGATGCCAAGGCGATGCTCGGCCCCGCGGCGGCCGCCCACGTCGAACTGCTCGGCGTCGACGCCAACCCGGCTTCGACATCGCTGGAGGACGTCTACTCCTACTCCCAGCTGCACGGGATGCTCAACCAGTGGCACTTCCTGACCGGGTCGCTCCCACAGCTCAGGCGCGTGTGGTCGGACTACAAGGTGGAGGCCGACATCGAGCGCGGGCTGATCGCCCACACACCCGCGCTGTACGTCGTCAGCCCGCAGGGCAACGAGGCCAAGGTGTACATCACCCAGCAGTCCTACTCCGCCGTCGGCCAGTTCGCCCAGGTGCTCGCCACCGAGGCGTCGAGCCTGCTGCCCGGACATCCGGCCGTCCACTCCGATCTCTCCTACGCGCCGGTCCCGACGATCACGCCCGCCGAGCGGGTTCTCGTTCCGCGCAGCGGCGGCGGGCGGGAGCTGCTCGGGCCCGATTCCTCGCCGCGGCTGTACCTGTTCTTCGCCACCTGGGACAAGGAGATCACGAGCCTCGCCGGCCACATGGACGCACTCGACGGCTATCAGTCAGCCGCCGCCGGCGCCCATCTCCCGCCGCTGACCGCGGTCGACGAGGGCACCGTGGAGCCGTCGCAGTCCGCGCTGCCGGCGTTCCTGGGCTCGCTCCCGCGGCCGCTGTCCTATCCGGTGGCGATCGACGCCACCGGCCGGATCGCCGACGGCTATGAGGTGCTCGGCGAGCCCTGGCTCGTCCTGGTCTCGGCGACCGGCAGGATCCTCTGGTACTGGGAGGTGTCGACCTCGGGCTGGCCGACCGGCGCGGCGCTCGATCGCGACCTGCGCACGGCGCTCGCCCGCGCGCCGAAGGCGCCGACGAGCGCGGGCGCCATCGCCCAGGATCTCGCGGGGGCGCCCGCCCCGCTCGCCGCCCTGCACGCGCAGGCCGGACGGCTGGTCGGCACGGCGGCGGCGCTTGACGCGCGCGTGAGGGCGCTGCGCGGCTATCCGGTCGTCATCAATGCCTGGGCGTCGTGGTGCACCCCGTGCCGCTCGGAGTTCAGCCTGCTGGCCGGCGCCTCGGCGGCGTACGGGCGCCGGGTGGCGTTCCTCGGCGCCGATACCGACGACTCGCCCGGGGACGCCGAGGCGTTCCTCGCCGCGCATCCGGTCGGATACCCGAGCTTCAACGTGAACACGTCCGATCTCAGCCCGTGGTCGGCATACAACAGCCTGCCCCAGACGATCTACATCAACCGCGTCGGCAAGGTGGTGTTCGTCCACGATGGGCAGTACCTCACCCAGGGCGCGCTGGACAACGACGTCACCAGCTACGCGCTGGGCGGGTGACGCGGCGCTAGGATCGCCGCACCACGACCCACCTGACGAGGGGAGCCGGAGATGGGATTCGCCGACAAGTTCAAGGACCTGGAGGAAAAGGCCGTCGAGGCCGCCGCCACGCACAAGGAGCAGGTCGAGAAGGGGCTCACGAAGGCGGCCGAGATGGCCGACAAGCAGACCGGCGGCCAGTATCACGACCAGATCGCGAAGATCGATCAGAAGGCCGACGAGTACGTCACCAACCTCAACCCGACTGATTCCAGCGCTGGGCCAGCGTGAATCCCGCGCCGGCCGCGGTCGTCAGCCCGCCGACCGCGGTACAGGCCGTCGGGGTCGGGCAGGCGACGGCGGCGAGCGCGTCGGTCACGGCCGCCGGCCGCGGCGTGCGCTGAACGCGCCAGCCGCGGCGGTCCCGGCGCTCGACGAGCGTGACGTCGGCGCCGGCGACGTCGTTGGAGAGCCCGACCGCGGTGCAGGACCCGACGCTCGGGCATGACACGCCGCTGAAGCGGACGTAACGCGCGCCGGCGGGATACCGGCTGTCCTCGATCGACCACCGGTGCCCGTCCCAACCTTCGGCGAGCATCACCTCGATACCGGCCACGTCGGTGAACGAGCCGACGGCCGTGCAGGAGTCGGCCGCCGGGCACGACACCCCGGCCAGCATCGCCGTGGTCGCCCCGAGTGGGGTGGGTGCCGTCTGCAGAGACCAGCGCCGGCCGTCCAGGCGCGCGGCCAGCACCGTCGCCAGCCCGGTCCGCCGGAGCGCGTCGCCCACCGCGGTGCAGCGCGATCGCGACGAGCAGGACACCGCGGAGAGGAAGTCGGCGCTGATGCCCGACGGCGCGGGGGCCGGCTGAGTGCTCCATCCGCCCGTTCCCAGTCGCGCCACGATCGCCCGTCCGCTCGTGCCGGCGGCGTTGCCCGCATAGCCGACCGCCACGCAGCGCGCCGGGGCGGCACACGAGACGGCGGCGAGATAGGCGACCTCCGCGCCACGGCGGCCGGCGATCGGGGCGATCCGCGTGACCGTCCAGCGCGCGCCGGTCCAGCGTTCGGCCAGCGGTTCGGTGACGCCGTCCTCGCCGGTCACGCTGCCGACCGCGGCGCACCAGCGTGGCGTCGGGCATGAGACGCCGAACAGCAGGCCCGTCGCCGAGCCCGGCAGACCTGGAGTGCGCGCCGCCGCCCAGCGCCCGCCGCTCCAGTGCTCGGCAAGGGTGACGCCGTCGCCGGCCGCGTCGGTCAGGTCGCCGACGGCGGTGCAGGTCCGGGCCGACGGGCAGGAGACGGCCGACAGCACGCTCGCCTCGGCTCCGGCCAGGGTCGGGGTCGGTTGCAGCGACCAGAACGCCGCGCGCGCCCCACCGGCGCAGAGCAGCGCCACTCCGCACACGGCGAACCCGCCGGCACAAGCGCTCAGACCGCGGCGCCGCCATCTCACGATCGTCCGAACTGTACGGGGAGCCCTGATCCCCGGCAACGGCCGGCGCGGCGCTGACCTCACCGGCCACCGGAGCACTGATGCGACGGGTCCGGCCGCACCGAGGTACAGTCGCGTGATGTCCGCCCGGCCGAGCATCGGCGCCCCGGACGCCGACCTCGGATCGCTCGAGTTCTGGGGCCTGCCGGCGCAGGAGCGCGACGTCTACTTCGCTGCGCTGCGCCGCGACGCGCCGCTGTCGGTCCACGAGCCGCCGGAGGACATCCTCGGGCTGCCCGCGCACGGCCGGCAGCAGTACCGGGCGATCGTTCGCTACGAGGACATCCGCCGCATCTCTCGTGACCCGGCGACGTTCCGATCCGGCGACGGCGTCCAGTTCGCCGACGCCCCACCGGAGATGCTCGAGGCCTCGCAGTCCTTCCTGGCGATGGACGCCCCCCGCCACAGCAAGCTGCGCGGGCTCGTCTCACGCGCGTTCACGCCCCGCCAGGTGGCGCGGATCGAGGACGGCATCCGGACGAGCGCCCGCCGGATCGTCGAGGAGGCGGCGAGCGCCGGCGGGGGTGACTTCGTCGACCTGATCGCCAAGCGGCTGCCCCTGGAGACGATCTCCGGGATGCTCGGGGTGCCCGAGGCCGACCGCGAGCGGGTGATGGAGGCGGCCGACACGCTGATCGCCGCCGCCGATCCGGAGGTGTTCGGTGAGCGAGCGCCGATCGAGGTGCTCGGCGGGGCGCTGTGGACGCTGACCGAGTTCGCCACCGAGCTCGCCCGCCACCGCGAGCGGCATCCGGGCGACGATCTGATGACGGCGCTCGTCCAGGCCGAGGTCGACGGCGAGCGATTGACCCATTCCGAGATCGCCGCGTTCCTCGTACTGCTGTCGGTCGCCGGCAACGACACGACGCGCCACACCACCTCGCACGCGCTGCGGGCGCTCACCCTCAACCCCGACCAGCGCGCCATCCTGCTCGCCGAGCCCGCGGCCCGGCTGCCGGCCGCCGTCGAAGAGTTCATCCGCTGGGCCTCGCCGGTGCTGACCTTCCGGCGCACGACGACCCGGGCCGTGGAGCTGCACGGCGAGACGCTCGGTCCGGGGGAGAAGGTCGTGCTCTTCTACCACTCCGGCAATCGCGACGAGCGCGCCTTCGAGCAGCCGTGGCGGTTCGACGTCACCCGCGACCCGAACCGCCATCTCGGCTTCGGCGGCGGTGGCCCGCACTACTGCATGGGCGCCTCGCTCGCGCGGACGCAGCTGCAGGCGATCTTCGGCGAGATGCTCCGGCTGATCCCTGACATCGAGGCTGGCGAGCCCGAGCTGCTGCGCAGCGCGTTCATCCACGGCGTCAAGCGGATGCCGTGCGCATTCACGCCGCGCGCCTGAGCCCGGATCGTCAGCCCATCGGCGCACGCCGGCTGACCCATCTCGAAGTCGACGGCGCCGCGGTCGTTGTCATCCTCGGAGTCGTCAGTGACCGAGCGGCACACGGGCGCAGCTCAGCGCCCTCGACGGCGGTCAGACAGAGCTGCGGATCCTCGGCCCGCAGCCGGTCCAGGCCGCCGCTGACCTCGTCGGCGTACTGCATCGAGGCGCCGTAAACCGGCGCGGCGATTCCGGCGACTCCCGGGTCACGTCCCGGGGCAGCGTCACCCGGAGCCTAGCGGCGATCGCCTCGGGCCTGAACTCGGCCGCGGCGGCGTCGCCGCGGCCCGGGGCGACGATCACGAGCAGATGGAGATCGAGCTCCGCGCCTCGGCGCCGCCACAGCTCGGCGAAGAAGCGCCGGACGAGGGCGTTGGCTTCGTCGAAGTCGGCGCAGGCGATCGACCACGGTCCGGCACCGGTCAGCTCCTGCCATTCGCCGGCCATGTCGATCAGCCCGTGCAGGCAGCGATGGGCGCGATCGGCGCCGTCGTTGCGGGTCCGTTCCTCGTCGGACGTGGTGTCGGAGAGGCTCCTGGCGTAACCCAGATCCCGGCCGAGGTCCGGCACGACCAGGGACAGCTCCTGGCCGTGACGGGCCAGCAGCTCAGGGGCCCGCGCGCGCAGCCAGGGGACGAGGCCCGCGGCGAGGTCGGCGAGACCGGCCCAGGGGCCGCCGACGACCGGGTCACAGGACAGGTGCGAAACCGCCCCCGGATGCTCGAGACGGGTGTCGAGCCAGTCGGCCACGACCTCGTCGCGAGCGCGGCCGGGCTCGGCCTCGAGAATGACCACGCCGGCCGGCTGCGGCCAGCTCTGCGGCGTGCGGTGCGGGAACGTCATGAGGTGCTCCTTTGTGTTCGGCGAGGGTGGAGGCTGCTGGTTCACCCCGTCCCTGCCGCTCAGGTTCTCGGTGGATCTGCTCCATGAAGAGCGGTCAATCCCGCTCGTGATACACGCGGCGAACGCTCACTCTCGAGCGTCGCCGCAGGGCCGCGTGGAGCGGCGGGATCAGAAGCGGATGAGCGTGACCGAGGTCACGAGGCGCGGCGTCGAGTGCGGCGAGTATTTCTTGGAATCGTCGAACTGCACCGTATAGCTCGAGTAACGCTGATCACCGGGGTACAGCCGGGCGTGGGTGGTCAGTTGACCGCACGCCCCTTGCGCGAGGCCGAACCTGTTGGTCAGGACGACCTTCTTGCGATGGATGTAGTGCCCGTAGATCTCGGCGCCGGCCCGGAAGCCGGAGAAGGTGTAGGTCACCTTCTTGTCGGGCTTGGCCTCCGCGGGCTTGACCTTGAGCGCGAAGTTCGCCGCGACGAACGTCGTCTGCGCGGTCGTGCCGTCGTCGTCGTCCATGGCGGTCATCGTGAAGGTCTGGGAAATGGGGTCCAGCGAGGAGAGATCGGGCCCGGCGAAGGTGGTCGTGAACGTGCCGTCGGCGGCGGCCGTCGCCGTCCCGAACGCGTCTCCGGTCGTCGAGCTGAGCGAGATCGTGTCGCCGGGAGTGAAGCCGGCCCCGTTGACGGTCACCGGTCCCTCGGAGCCGAGCGGATTGACGACACACGCCTGGGCGACGGAGATGGTCGCCGCCTCGGCGGCCGCGGCGCTTGCGATCGCCGCCGACACGAGCATGGCAGCGGTCAGCCCGCCGAGCAGCCGGGCGCGGTTGATGCCACGGACCGCGGGTCTCGGGGGTCGCCTGACGCTCATCGGGCGGTCGAGTCTAACGCTCCGGTCAGCGTCACTGCCGGTACACGTGTCCGGCCGCCGCTCGACAACGCCGCGGACCGGTGATGATCGCGGCCATGGCGCTGACCCTGGCGCGGTACGCGGAACGTCCTGATCTCCGGCGGGACACCGAGGCGATCAGCGTCGAGGTCTGGCCGGAACACAACCTTCACGGAGACGTGCTCAACGCGTTCTGACGAGTCGATGCGGATCACCGGCACGGTGGCCGAGTGGGAGCAGTGGACCGGACTGGCGTTTCCCGACGATGGCGAGTACGTCTTCCCGGCCGCGGTCTCGCCCCGCTGCACATCGACCACGACGCCGACCGCGGGTGCTATCGGGAGCCGAACGTCTGGATCGTGCACCCCGTTCGCTGAGGTCGACCCGTCCTACAATGGCGCGGATGAATCCACGCTCCAACCTCGCGCGCGCCGCCATCGCGGTCGTCGTCCTGCTCGTTCCCTCCAGCGCGCTTGCCGCGCGGGCGGTCACCGCCGGCGCCCCGGCGCCCCCGAAGGCCGGCGCCTGGAAGATGACGTCGGGCGGCGCCAACGACGACGAGTTCGTCGGCACGTTCACGATCGGCCACAACCTGTCGGTTTCGCACCTGACGGGCACGATCGCGCCCGGCGGGGAGACCGCGTGCGGCACCGGCAAGGTCTCGCTCGTCACGAGCGAGAAGATCTTCGACGCCACCGGGACCGACCCCGAGGGCTCGAACTACAACGAGTGGGTGGTCGGCCGCAACGAGGAGTCGGCCGATCCGGTCATCCAGCCGGTGCGGGTGACGCTGTCGCACAACGGCAAGCAGATCAAGGGCTCGTTCGATCTCGTCTTCACCACTCATCGTGGCGAGAGCGGCGGGGACATCTACTACGACGGCGGGAACTGCGACCTCAGCTTCCTGATCGTCCGGGGCTGATCGTGATCGCCGGAGTCGCCGGTGATGCCCCGCCCGCGCGCCGGCCGCGCCGGCCTCGCGTCGCCGAGGTGGTCGACGTCGAGCGCCTCAGCCCGGGCATGGTCCGGATCGTCCTCGGCGGCCCGGGCCTGGAGGGCTTCACGGCGGGTGAGTTCACCGATCACTACGTCAAGCTCCAGCTGCCGGCGCCGGGTGCGAGCTACGACGCCCCGTTCGACGTCGACGAGGTGCGCGCGGGTCTGCCCGCCGCGCAGTGGCCGCGGACGCGGACCTACACGGTCCAGGACTGGGACGCCGAGCGCCGGCGTCTGAGCATCGACTTCGTCCTGCACGGCGACACCGGCGTGGCCGGCCCGTGGGCCGCGGCCGCGCAGCCCGGCGACCCGATCCAGTTCATGGGCCCGGGCGGCGCCTACGCGCCTGACCCGCAGGCCGACTGGCATCTGATGGCCGGCGACGCGAGCGTCCTGCCGGCGATCTCGGCCTCGCTGCGGCGGATCCCGCCCGGGGTCCCGGTCTACGTGCTCGTCGAGGTCGACGGCGCCTCCGAGCAACGTCAGCTGAGCACGCCCGGGGAGCTGCACCTCCAGTGGATCGACTCGCGGGCCGGCGACCGCGGGGCCGCCGGCCCGCTCTGCGATGCCGTCACCCGGCTGTCCTTTCCCCCCGGCCGGGTCCAGGGCTTCGTGCATGGGGAGGCGAGCGCGGTGCGTGCGATCCGGCGGCACCTGTTGGGCGAGCGCGGCGTCCCGCGCGACGCGCTCTCCATCTCCGGCTACTGGAAGCGCGACCGCACCGAGGACGGGTGGCGCGAGGACAAGCCGGAGTGGAACCGCCTCGTGGAACTCGACCTCGCCTCGTAACGAGAAGGCCCCCGGGGCGTGGACGCCGAGCGAGAGTACAAGACGTGCCCGGACTGCGCCGAGGAGGTTCTGGCCGCGGCGCGCACGTGCCGCTATTGCGGATATCGCTTCGACGCCGCGGATCCAGCAGCGTCCGCCGGCGCGGCCCCGCGCCGCGACAGCCTGCTGGCCACGCTGTTCACCAACTGGAGCACCCGTGCGCCCGCGCCGCCGCCGCCGTCCGAGCTCGTCGCCGGCTGGGGGATCGCGCTCGGCCCGGGCGAGGAGGTGATGGTGCTCGCCTTCGGCCATGTCAACGGCCACCACGGATACCTCGTCGTCACCGATCGGCGGTTCGCCTTCGTCGAGCATCAGGGGTCGCGCACGTACAAGCGGATGCTCGAGCGCCCACGGCGTGATCTGACCGGTGTCGAGTGCGACGGCGGCCGGCGCCGCCGGCTGCGACTCCGGGGCACGGGCTTCGAGATCGTCGTCGCCGGGCTGAGTCGCGAGATGGCCCAGCGCGCCGAGGACGCGTTCGCGATGGCCTCGGGCTGACGCCCGGAGCCCGCGCTCAGGCCGAGCGCGACGTCAGGGCGGCGGTGGTCAGGTGCACGGCGCTCGTGCGGTCGCGGCCCGCCGCCTTGGCGTGATACAGCGCGGTGTCGGCCCGTCCGATCAGCGTGGCGACGGTGTCCCCGTCGTGCAGGAGCGCGACACCGGCCGAGCAGGTGACGCCGCTCGGCACGACCTCCCGGAGCCGGTCGGCGGCGGCGATCGCCCCCTCGAGCTCGCAGTCGGGCAGGATGACGAGGAACTCCTCTCCGCCGTAGCGGGCCATGACATCGGTTCCGCGCAGCGTCGTCCGCCAGGCCTCCGCGGCGCCCTTGAGCAGGAGGTCGCCGGCCTGATGGCCGTGGGCGTCGTTGTAGCGCTTGAAATGATCGAGATCGAGCATCGCCACCGACAGCGGACGGCCATGGCGCACCGCGCCGCTGACCTCCCGTTCGAGCTCCTCGGCGAGGACGCGGCGGTTGACGAGCCCGGTCAGCTCGTCGTGGCTGGCCATGTAGGCCAGCCGGTCGAGCAGGGCCTGCCGGTCGATCGCGACGGCGCCCTCCGCCGTCACCATGCTGACGAGCGTCAGCGTCCGCTCCCCGAGCCGGCGCCGCGCGTCACGGAATCCGATCACCAGCACGCCGACCGTCTCGCCGTCCAGGCTCATCGGCTCGCACAGAATGGTCCCGCCCGTGGCCAGCGCGCGCTGGCCGGCGCGCGGCGTCCCGCTCGCCCTGAGCTCGGCCAGCACGGCGTCGGCGGCGGTGATCTCCGGCGCGCGGTAGCGCCCAGAGTGGTCGCCCGCCGGCGGGCCGGCGGGCATCCCGACCGCCGCGGTGACGGCGAGCTCGCCGGTGATCCCGGGCTGCGCCAGCAGGACAAAGTCGGCCCCGGCCAGTTCCTGGACGGCGCCGCAGATGCGCGCGGCGGCGTCGCCCGCCCGGCACAGCTCCCGCGCGATGTTGGCGACGATCGTCAGGTCCGCGGCGAGTGCCGCCCGCCGCTGATCCAGCGCGGCGCCGCCGAGCAGCACGGCGAGCATCACCCCGGCGCCGATCAGGAGCATGACGACGAGCGTGCTCGTCCTGACCCCGGGGTCGGCCGGCGCGTGCCCGGCGGTCATCGTGAACGTGCATGCCGCCATCGCGGTGTAGTGCAACCCGGCGATGCCGACGCCGAGCAGGGCCGCGGCGGCCAGCCGCGGGGCGAACCCGAAGCCGTCCGCGCTCTCGCGGATGCGCACGAGCAGCCACAGCGCGAGGAACGAGGCGACGAGCCCGATGACGATCGACAGCGCGACGAGCGTCAGGCGCCAGTGGGTGACCGCCGCCATCTGCATGCTCGCCATCCCGAGGTAGTGCATCGCGGCGACGGCGAAGCCCATGAAGGCGGCCGCCGACACGAGCCCGCGTCGCGAGACCTGCGGCCGGATCACGACCGCCAGCGACACGCCCGCCCCGGCCACCGCGGCGACGAGCGAGAGCACGACGAGTCCCGGGTCGTAGGACATCGGCATGCCCATCCGCAGGGACAGCATGCCGATGAAGTGCATCGACCAGATGCCGACCCCCATCGTGACGCCGGCGCCGGCGATCCACAGCCGCCGGGCGGCGCCGTGCGCGTCGGCGGAGCGCCGGGTCAGATCAAGCGCGGCATAGCTGCCGACCATCGCGACTGCGACGGAGAGGCAGACCAGAAGCGGATCGGAATGCGTCGGAAGGTGGTGAGCGACCTGCACGGCACGGGCAGTGATGGCGAACGCCGGTCACGATCTCCATCGGCATCGCCACCGCTGGGCTGGAGGGCCGGCGGCCTGGCGACGACACATCCACATCGACCCGTAACGTTCGCCACTCGGCGCCGGCGCGGCCGGGGTCGCCTCGGTCTCCGGGAGCCGAATCCGAACGTCAGGGGAGGACGCGTGCGCAAGCTCATCTCGATGGTCGTCGCCGTTGGTCTCATGCTCAGCCTGGCGGGGATCGCGCAGGCCCGGCCGCTCACCTCGGTCCTGCGCGGCGCGGTGCCCTGCGCGACGCAGCCCGACGGCATCCGCTTCTGCGGGTCGATCGTCATCGACGGCGTCGCCACGCCGGTCCGGACGCTCGCCACGAGCTGGGACGGGACGGCGATCGACGTCAACTTCGCGCTGCCCAAGGCGACCCCCGGGCACCACGGCCCGTATCCGCTCGTGATGCTCTTCCACGGCTACGGCGGCTCGAAGATCGGCCTCGGCTCCAGCGGCGGGGGAATCGGCTCGGCGATCTCCTCGATGACTCCGTGGCTAAAGGCCGGCTACGCGACCTTCAGCATGTCGGATCGCGGTTTCGGTCAGTCGTGCGGCACCGCGTCCAGTCGCGCGTCGGTTCCCGCCCGGGAATGCGCCCGCGGCTATAACCATCTGCTCGACACACGCTACGAGGTGCGCGACGCCGAGTTCTTCGCCGGCGAGCTCGCCGACGAGGGGCTCGTGTCGCCGACCAGGATCGCGGCGATCGGCGGCTCCTACGGCGGCGGCATGTCGATGGCCCTAGCGGCGCTGAGAAACCGGGTGATGCTCCCCGACGGGCGGTTGATCCCGTGGCGCAGCCCCGACGGCAAGCGGATGAGCATCGCCGCCGCGGCGCCGTTCGTGCCGTGGACCGACCTCGCCTACTCGCTCGTGCCCAACGGAAGCACGCTCGACTACGTCGCCGACGCCCCGTATCGCGGGCGCGTCGGCGTGATGAAGCTGTCGCTCGTCGACGCCCTGTACGCGACCGGTTGCGGCACGCCGACGACGTACTGCACCACCACGCAGTTCGACTGGAACCTCGGGCTGTGGCACCGCGTGCTGCTCAAGGGCGAGCCGTACACCGGCTCGGTGGTCACGCGGATGCTCCATCAGATCACGACGTATCACTCGTCGTATGCGATCAACCACTCCGAGCCGCCGGCCCCGTTGCTGATCGCCAACGGCTGGACCGACGACCTGTTCCCGGTCGACGAGGCGCTGCGCTACTACAACCGGACCAAGACCCAGTATCCGAACGCGCCGATCTCGCTGTACTTCGGCGACTGGGGACACCCTCGAGCGCAGAACAAGGTGGCCGACCTCGAGCTCTACGTCGCGGCCGTGCACCGCTGGGTCAACCATTACCTGCGCGGTCAGGGGAGCACCCCCTTCCAGGGGGTCGTCGCGCTGACCGAGACGTGTCCGGACTCGGCGCCGTCCGGCGGGCCCTACCGCGCGGCCGACTGGGCGGACCTGGCCCCCGGAGAGGTCCGTCTGACCAGCGCCCGGCCCCAGACGATCCGGCCCGATGCCGGCAGCGCGGCGATCGGCGCCATCTTCGACCCGGTGGGCGGCGGCGGCGCGTGCGCGACGGCGCCGGGAGCGACGCAGACGGGGACGGCGACGTATCGGCTCAGAGTCAGGCGCGCCTTCACGATGATCGGCGCCGCGACGGTGATCGCCGACGTGACGCTCCCGGGCGCCGACTCCCAGGTCGCCGCCCGGCTGCTCGACGTCGGCCGCGATGGGCGCGAGACCCTGATCAGCCGCGGGGTGTGGCGCCCCGAGGTCACGCGCACGCCGGTCCGGCAGGTCTTCCAGCTGCATCCCGGGGCCTGGCGGTTCGCCGCCGGCGACACGCTCAAGCTCGAGCTGCTGCCCGACGACGCGCCGTATGACCGGGTCTCCAACGGGCAGCGGCCGGTCACGATCGCCGATCTGCAGTTGCGCATCCCCACCGTCGACCGGCCCGGATCGGCCGGCGGCCTGGTCAGAACGCCGCTCCCCCTGGTGCTGCCGCGGGGGGACACGGTCGCCCGCGAGTATGACCGGGCGCCCTGGCTATGATCGGGACATGAGCCCAAGTCCCTCCATCTCGGTCACCCTCTTCAACGATCCGGCATGCCCGTGGGGCTATTCGGAGAACCCGGCGCTGCGGGTCATCGACTGGCGCTACGGCGACCAGCTGGACTGGCGCCTCGTGCTCGTCGGCCTGAGCGAGGACACGTCGCGCTACGCCGACCGCGGGTACACGCCGTTGCGGATGGCCAGCGGACATCTGCTCTTCCGCGAGCGCTACGGGATGCCGTTCGCGCCCGAGGCCAAGCCCCGGCTGAGCGCGTCCTCGCGCGCCTGCCGCGCGGTCATCGCGGCCCGGCTGCAGTCGCCGGGGAGCGAGTGGCTCGTCTTCCGCGCGCTCCAGTTCGCCAACTTCAACACGCCGCTGCTGTTCGACGACGACGACCAGCTGCGCGGGGTCCTGCGCACGGTGCCCGGGATCGACGCCGACGAGGTCGTCGCGGCGATCGACTCACCGGACGTGCTGTCGGCCTATGAGCATGACAAGGCCGAGACACGTACCGCCGCCGGCTCGCCGACCGAACTGCAGGGCAAGGCCGGCAACAGCGACGGGGCGGTCCGCTATACGGCTCCGTCGATCATCTTCGAGGCCGCCGACGGCCGGCGCCTGGAGGCGGGCGGCTTCCAGCCCGTCGAGGCCTACGACGTCGTGATCGCCAACCTCGATCCGACGCTCGAGCGCCGGACCCCGCCGGAGGATCCGGCCGCGCTGCTGGACCACTTCGACTTCGGTCTCACCACTCAGGAGGTCGCCGCCCTGATGACGAGCGGCAACGACCGGCCTGACCGCATGGCCGCCGAGGCGGCGCTCGTCGCCCTCGTCTCCGAGGGCAGGGCCGAGCGCCAAGCGCTCGGCGGCGACGCGCTGTGGATGGTGCCGGGCCGGACGAGCGGGTATCGCGCCGCCGCCGCCGCCAACGCCGCCGGCCGCGCCTGAGCTCGGACGGCGCCAAGCGCGCGCCCGGAACGCCGCCGCAGGGCGGTCGCGTCCGACATACGCCGACGAGCGACCACGTAGGATCGGGGTCAGCAGCACCTGGGCCGAGGAGGCAGTGCCGTGGCGCGCGTCGTGATCGTCGATGACAATCTCTTCATCCGCACCCTGCTGCGCGAGATCCTCCTCGACTCGCTGCACGAGGTCGTGGGCGACGCCGGGGACGGCGAGCGCGCGATGGAGATCGTCAGGAGCCTGCGGCCCGACGTCGTCATCCTCGATCTCGTGATGCCGACCCGCAACGGGCTGGACACGCTGCCGTATCTGATGACCTTCGACCCCAGGCTGATCGTGCTCGTCTGCTCGGCCTCACTCAGCCGGCGCAAGGTGATCGCCGCGCTGCACCTCGGGGCCAAGGGCTTCATCCCCAAGCCGTTCAGCCGCCAGACGGTCCTCGATGCGGTCGGCGAGGCGCTGAACGACCGCCCCGTCCGCGTGACGGCGGCGATCGACGAGCAGCCGCCGTCCGCCCACGAGGGGCACGCCGCACCGGACGGGGGAGAGGACCAGCGTGATTTCATCCGCGTCAATGCCGCGCTGCCGGTCCTGCTGGAGACCGGACCCGGGCTCGACCCGGTGCGCACCGTGACCGTCGACCTCAGCGGCAGCGGCGTCCTGCTGGCCCACGGGCCGGTGTCGCTCGGCGACGAGGTCGGCTTCGCGATCGACCTCGGCCCTGATCAGCCGCCGCTCACCGGTCGTGCCCGGGTGGCGCGGGTCACCCGTGCCGGTGAGCCCGCGCTCGCCTTCGAGCAGATCTCGATCGCCGACCACGAGCGGTTCGTCGGGTACATCCACGCCCGGCATGCCGCGGCGGTCGCGGCCGCGGCGGCCGCCATCGGCTGACCGGCGCCCCGGCTGAGCGGTGTCAGGCCTCCTCACGCGCCGGCCTGAGTCGCCGGTCGCGCAGCGCGGCGCGCGCGGCGGCGTCGCCGGGCACGCCGTGGACCGCCCCGCCCGGGAAGGTTGCGGCGCTGCCGAGGAACAAGCCGGTGATCGGCGTGCGATACGGCGAGAGCGAGGGGATCGGCCGGAAGACCGCCTGGCGCAGGCGATAGCTGCCCCCGCCGACGTCTCCGCCGACGAGGTTGGCGTCACGCGCCTCCAGGTCAGCCGGCCCGAGGACATGGCGGGCGAGGATGCGATCGCGAAAGCCGGGGGCGAAGCGCTCGACCTGGGCCTCGATCGCCGCGATGTGCCGGTCGCCGCCGAGCTGTGCCGCGACGCTCGCCGGACCGTGGGTATAGGCCCACGCGGTGTGCCGGCCGTCCGGCGCCCGGCGGCCATCGGCGAGGCTCTGCTGGCCGAGCAGGAGGAAGGGCTTGGCGGCGAGCCCGCGCCCGCCGTCGGAGATCGACGCCAGCAGCTCACCCTCGCCGCCGCCGACGTGGACGGTTCCCGCGCGTCGCGCCTCCGGGGCGCTCCAGGGGATCGGGTCACGCAGCGCCCAGTCGAGCTTGACCGTCGCGGGCCCATGGACGAATGTGCGCAGCGCGCCGCGATACCAGGCCGACAGCGCGTCGCCGGTCAGCGCGATCAGCGCGCGGGGCATCACGTCGGCGATCACGAGCGGCGCCCCAAGCTCGGTGCCGCCGGCGACGCCGACCCCGGTGACCCGGCCCGCGGTGACGAGGATTCGCTCCACGCGAGCGCCCGTCCGGACGGTACCCCCGAGGCTGGCGAGATAGCCGACGAGCGCATCGGTGAGCCGCTCGGCCCCGCCGCGCGGGCTGGGCCAGCCGACGGCGTGGCCGAGCAGCTGGAGGTAGAAGGCGGCGATCCCCGAGCCCCGGGCGCCCGGTGGCGTGTCGCCGTGCATCGCCGCTCCGTACAGCCAGGCGCGGGATCCCCCTCCGGCGAACAGTCGCCGGCCGAGGCCCGCGGCCGAGCCGCTGAGCAGCCGGGCGAACTCCGCCGCGGCTCGCGGTCCAGCCTGACGGGCGAGCGACAGCGCGCCGCCCGCCGGCGGAAATCCCGACAGCATCGTGAAGCGGACCGCGTCGAACGCGGCGAGATAGGGCCGCGCGAATGCCATCCAGCTCTCCCCGTCACCGGCGTGCTGGGCCTCGAGGCTGCCCGCGGTCGCCTCCAGATCCCGATCGAGCGCGACCGCGGTGCCGTCGTCAAGAGGGTGCGCCATGCAGACCGGCGGATGCACCCACTCCAGACCGTGGTCGTGGAGCGGCATCCGCGCAAAGACCGGTGAGGCGACGGCGGCCGGATAGACCGAGGAGAAGGTGTCGTGGCGAAAGCCGGGCAGCGTCAGCTCCTGCGTGCGCACCGCGCCGCCGGGTCGGTCCGCGGCCTCGAGCACGGTCACCGCCCGCCCGGAGCGGGCGAGCGAGATCGCGGCGGCGAGCCCGTTGGGCCCGCTGCCGATGACGATCGCGTCGGCGCTCATCGGCTGCGGCCGGCGATCCGACGGCTCCGCTCGATGTGCCACGGCATCGGATCCCTGATACCCGCTGCGCGGACCCGGGCCACATCATCCCCGCACGGAGTGCGGCAGCCGGTTGTGCCCGTCGCCGGGTGAGGAGCTCGGTGATCGTCCGGACGACCGGCATCAGCCGAACGGCTGATCGGAGATCGACCGCCCGGTCGAGGCGCGGATCGCCCGTGGCGCGCCGGAGAACCAGCCGCCCAGGCGTTGTGGGCGGCGTCGCCGGCTGGGAGCCTGATGGCATGCTCCAATCGCCACCCCATCCCGGGACCGCCACCGCGTCCGACGTCGTCTCGGTCGCCAACCTCCGGGTCCGCTACGGCGGCCTCATCGCCGTCGATGACGTCTCGCTGTCGATTCGCCGGGGCGAGATCTTCGGGATCCTCGGCCCCAACGGCGCCGGCAAGACGACGACCGTCGAGTGCATGGCCGGCCTGCGGCGGCCTGACGCGGGCACGATCAGCGTGCTCGGCCTCGACGTCCGCACGGACCGCCGGGAGCTGCGCGAGCGTGTCGGCATCCAGCTTCAGGCGGCTGAGCTGCCGGACAAGCTGCGCGTCGGCGAAGCCCTCCAGCTGTTCGCGTCCTTCTACCGTGATCCCGCCGACCCGCAGCAGCTGCTGGCGCTGCTCGGTCTCTCCGGCAAGCGTCAGGCACGCTTCTCGCAGCTCTCCGGTGGCCAGCGCCAGCGGCTGTCGATCGCGCTGGCGCTCGTCGGCCGGCCGGAGCTGGCGGTGCTCGACGAGCTCACCACCGGCCTCGATCCCCAGGCCCGGCGTGACACGTGGGCGCTGATCGAGGGCGTCCGAGACCAGGGCGTGACGATCGTCCTCGTCACGCATTTCATGGAGGAGGCCGAGCGCCTGTGCGACCGGATCGCGCTGCTCAACCACGGCCGGATCGTCGCGATCGACACCCCGGCCGGGCTCGCCGCCGGCGGAGGGGCGCGCCAGCGGGTCGGCTTCGTGCCCTCGCGCCCGCTCGAGGAGCGACTCCTGCGCGACCTGGACGAGGTCGACGATCTCACCCGCCACGGCGAGCGGATCACGGTGCTCGGCGGGGGGGACCTCGTCGCCGCCGTGATGGCGGCGCTGGTGCGCGCCGGGGTGGTGCCGCTGGACACTCGCGTCGAGCAGTCGACGCTGGATGATGCGTTCGTCGCGCTGACCCGCGAGGCGGATGCCGACGCCGACCAGATCGAGGTCAACCGATGACGACCGTCGCTCCCCGGGCCCCCCGCTCGCCGATGGCCCGCCCGTATCGCCCGTATCGCCCGTTCGCCCGGCTGCTGGCGACCGAGGCCAAGCTGTTCGCCCGTGAGCCGATGGCGCTGTTCTGGGGACTGCTGTTCCCCGTCGTGCTGCTGATCGTGCTCGGGCTCGCCACGCCGAAGAAGGCCCAGCACTCACTCGGCGGGGTGACGTTCATCGTCGCTTACACGCCGGTCGTGATGGTGTTCACGCTGGCCATCCTGGCGCTCAACGCGCTGCCGGCGGCGCTGGCCTCGTATCGCGAGAAGGGATATCTGCGCCGGCTGTCGACGACGCCGGTCGGAGCGCCGAGCCTGCTGGGGGCGCAGATCGCGATCAACTTCGCGATCAGCGCCGGCGCGGTCATCCTGATCGCGCTCGTCGCCCGGCTCGGCTTCGCGGTGCCGCTGCCCCGTCAGCTCGGCGGCTTCGTGCTGGCGATCCTCCTCGGGATGGCGGCGATGCTCGGGCTCGGGACGCTGATCGCCGCGCTCGTGCCCGTCCAGCGGACCGCCGCGATCGTCGGCTCGCTCCTGTTCTTCCCGATGATGTTCTTCGCCGGGCTGTGGGTCCCGCAGGCCCAGATGGGCTCGACGCTGCGCCACATCAGTCAGGACACGCCGCTCGGCGCCACCGTCGCCGCCGTTCAGAACGCCGTCGCCGGGCACTGGCCGGGCACGGTCCACCTCGTCGTGCTCGCCGCCTACGCCGTCGTCCTGTGCATCGCCGCGGCTAGATTGTTTCGCTGGGAGCGATGACCGAGCGCCAACCGATGTCGCGACGAGACGCCAGGCTTCAGTACTGGGACGACCGAGAGCTGTTCTTCTTCGGGGTCCTGCCGTTCGTGATGCTCGCGCTGTCGGCGACGATCGTCGTCATCGCCGCGCACGGGCTGTCGGCGCGCATCGACACCGACCTGTGGCTCGCGCTGGCCGCGGCGGTGCTGATGGTCAGCGTCAGCCCGTTGCGGCCGCACTCCGGCGAGACGCCGTTTCCTCGGGCGATCGCGGTCACCGCCTTCACGGTGCTCGTCGGGGTCATGGCGGCGATGGTCATCCGCCAGCCGCTGTTCGGGTTCTACAGCTTCACCGGCTACTTCTGGGTCTTCCGCCTGCTCCAGGGCCGGGGCCGGCCGCTCGGCCTGGCCGCGATCGCGGGGCTGTCGGCGATCTCACAGACCGGCTCGTTCCCGTATGACGGCGCCGGGCGGATCGCGCTGCTGGTCGCGGTCTACGTCATCAACGTCGGCGTGGCGGGCTCGCTGACCTGGTTCGCCTGGGTCGGCGAGGAGCAGAAGCAGCGCCGCGGGCACGAGATCACCGCGCTCAACGAGGCCAACGCCCGGCTCGAGGAGAGCCTGCGCCAGAACGCCGACCTCCACGAGCAGCTCGTCGCCCAGGCGCGAGATGCCGGCGTGGCCGAGGAGCGCCGCCGCATGGCCCGGGAGATCCACGACACGCTCGCCCAGGGGCTGACCGGGATCATCACCCAACTCCAGGCGGCGCAGCGCGGAGGCGCCGTGGGCCCGGGCGCCCATCATCTTGACACGGCGATCGATCTCGCCCGCCAGAGCCTGAGCGAGGCGCGCCGCTCGGTCCACGCCCTGACCCCCGAGCCGCTCGTCGGCGCGCGCCTGCCCGACGCGATGCGCGAGATCGCCGGGCGCTGGTCACATCTGCACGGGGTGGCGGCCGAAGTCACGACCACGGGCCCGGCGCGCGTCATGCGCCCGGAGATCGAGGTCGCCCTGTTGCGCACCGCGCAGGAGGCGCTGACCAACGTCGCCAAGCACGCTCACGCCAGCCGCGTCGGCGTGACGCTGTCCTACATGGAGGATCTCGTCACCCTCGACGTGCGTGATGACGGGATCGGCTTCGCGCCGCCGCGCCCCGGCGACGAGCGCCCATCCGCTCGCCACACCGGGCCCGGCGCCGACGTGGCGCAGAGCGGGTTCGGGCTGGCGGCGATGCGCGAGCGCGTCGAGGGGGTCGCCGGCACGCTCGCGATCGAGTCAGAGCCCCGTGGCGGCACCGCGGTCAGCGCCATCGTTCCCGCCGTGCCGGTCGGGGCCCACCGATGAGCGAGCCGATCCGGGTGATGATCGTCGACGACCATCCGGTCGTACGCAATGGGCTGACCGGGATGTTCGCCGCCCACGAGGACTTCACGGTGGTGGGGGAGGCCGGCGACGGGCGCGAGGCCGTCCGCCGCGCGCGTGCCCTCACGCCCGATGTCATCCTCATGGACCTGCGGATGCCCGAGCTCGACGGCGTCAGCGCGATCACCGCGCTGATCGCCGCCGGCGTTCCCGCCCGCATCCTCGTTCTCACCACCTACGACACCGACGGCGACGTCCTGTCGGCGATCGAGGCGGGCGCCACCGGCTATCTGCTCAAGGACGCGCCCGCCGCCGAGCTGTTCCGGGCGGTGCAGGCGGCGGCGCGCGGCGAGGCCGTGCTGTCGCCGTCGGTGGCCACGCGCGTCGTCGGCCAGATGCGAGCGCCCGCGCAGGAGCCGCTCAGCCAGCGTGAGCTGGAGGTGCTGGAGCTCGTGGCGCGCGGCGCCAGCAACCGTGACGCCGCCGCCCAGCTGTTCATCAGCCAGGCGACGGTCAAGACCCATCTGATGCACATCTACGCCAAGCTCGGGGTCGGTGACCGGGCGGCCGCGGTCGGCGCCGCCTTCGACCGCGGGCTGCTCGTCCCCGGCCGCCGGATCTCGAGCGACCGGTGATGTCTTCGCCGGGGGCGGCGCGGCGGCTCGGGGTCGCCGGCGCGGTCATCGCCGGCCGGATCGTGCGCGGGGACGTGTCGCTCGCCGACGGGCGGATCGAGGGCGTCGGGCTGGCCGGAGCGGGCACCGGCCTCGCCATCCCGGCGCTCGTCGACGCTCAGGTCAACGGCTATGCCGGAATCGACGTCCTGGAGGCCGACGCGCCCGCGCTGGAGGCGCTCGGCGCCGCTCTGGCGCGAGACGGCGTGGGCGGCTATCAGCCGACGCTGACCACCGCCGCCGAGGATGAGCTGCTGGCCGCGCTGCGGCGGATCGCCCGGGTGGCCGACGGCTCGAGGGCGAGCACGGGGACGCCCGCCTGCACGGGGACGCCCGCCTGCGCGCGGGCGGGCGTCGGTGCGCGGGCGGGCGTCGGCGAGCGGGCGGGCGTCGGCGAGCGGGCGGGCGTCGGCGAGCGGGCGGGCGTCGGCGCGCGGGCGGGCGTCGGTGCGCGGGCGGGCGTCGGTGCGCGGGCGGGGGTCGGCGAGCGGGCGGGCGCCGCCGTCATCGGCGTCCATCTCGAGGGGCCGTTCCTGTCCCCGCGGCGCCCCGGCGCGCACCCCGTCGAGCATCTGCGCCCGCCTGATCCGCGTCTGCTGGAGCGTCTGCTCGATGCCGGCCCGGTGCGGATGGTCACGCTCGCGCCTGAGCTCCCGGGCGCCCTGGAGCTGATCGAGATCTGCGTCCGGCGCCGGGTCGTCGTCTCCCTCGGGCACAGTGAGGCGACGGCCGCCCAGGCGGCGAGCGCGTTCGCCGCCGGCGCCGGTGCCGTCACGCATCTGTTCAACGCGATGGCGCCGGTCAGCGCCCGCGCGCCCGGACTCGCCGGGGCCGCGCTGGCCGCACCGGGGATCGCAGTCCAGATGATCGCCGACGGCGTCCACGTCGCCGACGAGTTGATCGCCGTCGCCTTCGCCGCGGCGCCCGGCCGGGTCAGCCTGGTCAGCGACGCGATCGCCGCCGCGCCCGGAGGCGGCGGCCTGGTCAGCGACGCGATCGCCGCCGCGCCCGGAGGCGGCGGCCTGGTCAGCGACGCGATCGCCGCCGTGCCCGGAGGCGGCGGCCTGGTCAGCGACGCGATCGCCGCCGTGCCCGGAGGCGGCGGGCGCAGCCGGCTCGGCGCGACGCCCCTCATCGTGCACGGCGGCGTGGCCCGCCGCGCCGACGGCACCCTGGCCGGAGGCGTCGCTCCGCTGGCCGCCGGCCTCGCCCGGCTGGCGCGGCTCGGGATCGACTCCGCCGACGCCGTCGCCGCGGTCACCGAGCGCCCGGCCCGGCTGCTCGGCGCGCGCTCCGCCGGCCGCCTGGAGCGTGGGGGGCGCGCGGACCTGCTCGTGCTCGACGGCGCGCTCGCCGTCCGCCGGGTGCTGATCGCCGGGCGCGAGCTGGAGCGCCCGCCTACCCCTCCGGGACCTGCTCGCCCCGCTGCTCGGCCATGATCTCGCCGACGAGCTCGACGCACTCGTCGCAGATGGCGATCGACCGGGTGGGGCCGCAGACGATGCTCTCCACGCCGGCCGCCGGCTTGCCGCAGAACGAGCAGCGCACGGCGTCGCGGCCGACCGCAGGCTCGAGGTCGGGCACGACGTCGGGGTCGCCCGCCGGGCCGGGCGCGAGGTCGGGCTCGGGCTCGGTCCGGAGGCGCACGACGTGCAGATCCCGTGCGACGATCTCGTCCGAGCGCGCTGCGAGCTCGCGCCAGTCGTCGGCGGTGGCGTGGATGTAGCGACCGGACAGGGCATCCAGCGCCCCCGAGGCGATCGCGGCGATGAGCTCGGCGCCGAGCTCGGGCGAGGCCCAGTGCCCGGGGTCATCCCAGGACTCGGGAAACAGCGCCGCGGTCAGGTCCGTTCTCACCGTCCCGGGCGAGACCGCGAACACGCTCACCCCGCCTGGTCGCGCCTCCGCCGCCAGCGCCTCGGTGAAGCGGATCACCGCCGCCTTGCTCGCCATGTAGGCCGAGCCGACGGCGGCGGCGACGTCCGCGGGAACCGCCGTGAACGCGGTGCTCGACGCGATGTTGACGATCCGGCCGGACCGGCGGGCGAGCATCGCCGGCATCACCGCGCGCGTGCACAGGAACACCCCGAGGACGTTGACCTCGAACGTCCGCCACCACTCCGCCGGCTCGTGCTCCCAGCTGACGCCGGCCGCGTCGGCGACGCCCGCGTTGTTGACGAGCAGCTCGATCGGCCCGATCCGGCGCTCGATCTCCGAGATGGCCGCGTCGACCGCGACGGCGTCGGTGACATCGAGCGCCAGCGCGGTCGCCCCGAGCTCATCCGCCGTCCGCCCCAGCGCGGCAACGCCGCGGGCCGCAACGATGACGCGGTGCCCCGCGGCGGTCAGCCCCTGCGCGACGGCGCGGCCGACGCCGCGGCTCGCGCCGGTGACGAGCGCTACTCCGTTCACCTCGGCGACGATAGTTCGTCGCCGGCGCCCCCGGTCGCCGCGGGTCGCAGCTCGGGGGGCGGGCGCGGGCGGGCGCGGGCGGGTGAGCGGGGAGGATGTCTGAAAGGTGCCCGCATACCGGGCACAATGTCGATCTCCTCGGCGCTGACCCGCAGCCGCTCGCCGGCCTGCCTTCAGAAGACGCGGATGGCGACGTCGGCGGGGCCTCGAAGAGCTGGTTGAGCTCGGGGCCGAGCTTGACCAGGGTCAGCGAGGCGCCGGCCATGTGCAGCGAGGCGCCGGCCATGTGCAGCGAGGTGCAGTGCTCCCCGGCGTAGCTGCGGCGACGGCGAGCGTCCAGCCGGCGCGCAGCGCCGCGTCGACGATCCGGGCGTCTGGCCGTCGGAGTCGGCGGCAGCCCGTGGGCGGCGACGAGCTCGGGTGTCGGCAGCGATGCCATCCGCCCTTGCCGCCGCCAATGGCGAGCTTGACGGCGTACTCCTGCTCTGACCACCGTACGGGCAGCCCGGCCTCGGCGAAGGTCTCGTTGAACGCCGGCCGATGCCGTGGCGCTCGGCCTCGGCCACCACCTCGATCGTCTGGCGCGTGTTCTCGGCCACGTCCAGCGCCGAGCCGTCGAACAGGACGGAGTTCCATCCGGCCTCGAGGCTGAGATCGTCGACGATGGTGATCGCGGCGACCCCATAGCGCTGCGCGCAGGCGTCACCGATGATCTGGCGGATCGGCACCGCGGGCATGACAGGCCTCCCGGCTTCGTCGTCGGTCGGGTGGCGGCGAGCCACCCTCTCTGTACCCATCGTTTTTGCCTCGCCGGCGTCCGGCGATGCCGAGACTCAGCTGGTCAGGGTGACCGTCCGCGCTGCGCGCGTCGCGTCCTGGCCGGTCGGGGTGAAGCGCCCGGAGATCGTGACCCGCTCGTGGCGGGCGCGGGCCAGCAGGAAGCGCCCGCGCGGCGTGAGCCGAAGCTTGACCTCGCTGCGACCGATGCGGCGGATCGTCGCCCGCGCCGTGGCGAGAAGCTCGGGCCGATGCGTGGTCGAGGCCGGGTGCGGCGTCGAGTACCAGTCGACGACCAGCACTCCGGTCGCCGGGGCGTCGAAGGTGAAGCGATAGCCGTGATGTCGCAGCAGCTCCGGGATCCGTCGCTGCGACCGCGTGGGGGAGAGCGCGGCCTCGAGCGCGCGGTGGATGGCGTGGGCGGAGACGACCGCGGTCGTCACCGGCGGCCCCGGTGCCGGCTGGGGCGTCGTGCCCGTCGCCGGCGCGGGCGCCGCCACCGCCGTGCTCGCCGGGGTGGTCGGCGTCGACGGGACGATCGTCAGCTGCGCGCCGGCCTGCCCGAGCGTCGGATGGGTGGCGGTGAGCGTCACCTGGCCTGCGGTTCCGGGCTGGGACTGGATGAAGCCACCGCCGACCCCACCGTAGAGCTCGAACGAGAAGGGGTTCTCGGCGACGAGCGTCGCCGGCCCGGCCAGGGCCAGCGTCACGTCGCCGGACGGATAGGGCCGCTGGTTGCCGTAGACGTCGAGCGCGCGGACGGTGAACCGCGTCGCGTCGGTGCCGTCGCCGTTGATCGACGTGTCGTCGAGCGTGAGCACGAGGGTGTCCAGGGAGGGGTCGCACGACATCTGGACGGTGACCACCGGCTCATTCTGCCCGGCGATGTAGCCGTCGATCGTCAGCTCCGGCAGGCCGCTCGCGCTCGCGGTCAGATCGACGACCACCGGCGGATGCGCCAGGCTGGGATACCCCGCGCGGTCAGGCGTGGCAATGATCGGGGGCTGCCCGGCGACCGAGATCGTGATCGTGATCGTGTCGCAGTTGGTGGCGATCAGCGTCCCCGGGCCGGGCCCGCCGGCCGGGGATCCCGGACTGAAGTCCCAGAAGAAGAGCGGCGCCAGCACCGGCGCGACGCTCGGGTCGCCCTGCGAGCGATAGAAGCCGGCGCCCGGCTTGGGCACCCGGAAGGTGTCGAGCACGCCCGGCCACTTGATGTTGTGCCAGATCCGGTCGCCGCCGTTGAGCGACGCGTAGTCGATGCCCGCCCAGCCGAGCAGGCCCGCGTAGGCGGGGTTCGACTGGGCGATGTCGTGGACCTGGGCGTGCAGCTGTGCCTGGAGGGCCAGCGTCTGCTCGGTGTCGACCCAGCGGTACAGCGGCGCCCCGTCGAGCGCGCCGACGGCCTCGCTGACGAGATAGGGCACGCCCGCGATCGGCGGCTCGAGGATCGCGTTGCCGTCGGCCGAGTGATAGTCGTCGTAGGCGTAGAGGTCCTCGGCCCATCCCGAGGTGTTCTGGAAGTCGACCGCGCCGGTCGTCTGCCGGGAGCCGTCCAGCGCGTAGGCGAGCTGCCGGGCCTCGGCATAGAGCTCGGGATAGTTGGCGGTCTCGTTCAGGCGCGTCGCCCAGACGATCACCGACGGCCGGTTGCGGTCACGCACGACCATGTCCTGCACGTTCTGGAGCACGAGCGCCTGGAAGGCGGCGTCGCCGACATACTGCCAGCCCGGCGGCTCCTCCCACACCATCAATCCCAGCTCGTCGCACGCGTCCAGGAAGTGCGGTGACTGCGGATAGTGCGAGCAGCGCACCATGTTGCAGTTCAGGACGGTCTTGAGCAGCTCGGCATCGCGGCGCTGCAGCCGTTCGCACGCGGCCATCCCGGTATACGGGAACAGCTGGTGATGGTTGATCCCGAAGATCTCGTAGCGCTGCCCGTTGAGAAAGAAGCCGTCGACCTCGAACGTCGCCTCGCGGAAGCCGATTGTCACCGTCATCGCATGTGACACTCCGTCGGCGACGATCGTCGTGACCACCTGATACAGCTGCGGATCCTCGGGCGACCACAGGCCGACCCCGCCCAGGTCGCCGATGCTGAGGGTGGTCATCGTGACTCCGGGCGCGGTGATCGTCGCGCTGGACGAGGCGAGCGCGATCTCGGTCGTGCCGTCCATCAGCGCGGCGGTGATCGACACCGGCCCGGCGGGCACGTTGGCGGCGTCGATCGTGACCTCGAGCTCGACGGCCGGGTCGGTCAGGACGTTCGTCGGCTGCGCGAACACGTCGGCGATGAACACCTCGGGCACGACGCGCAGCACGACGTCGCGATAGATGCCGCCGGGCTGCAGATAATCGACGGACGCGGCACCGTTGGCGTTCCCGTCAGGTGGGACGTCCTGCCAGGTCGCGTCGACGACGACCGCCAGGACGTTGTCGCCGGCCACCAGCAGATCGGTGAGCTCGACCGACCACGGGAGGTAGCCCCCCTGATGGGCCGCCACCTGCGTGCCGCCGAGATACGCCGTGGCGCTCGTCATCACGCCGTCGAAGTCGACGAACACCCGGCCGACGGCGTTCTCCGGCTGGCTGATGTGCTTGCGATAGATCCAGACCTGCTCCCAGGCGTTGTTGTCCCAGTCGCCCCAGGACAGCGGGGTCACCGTGTGCGGGAGCGTGACCGCGGCGAAACCGGTCTCGGCATACCCCGGCGCCTGCGCGCCGTCGACGTACACCCCTCCGAACAGCCATCCCTGATTGAGTGGGTAGATGCCGGGGGTCAGCACCGTGGCCTGCCCGGCGGCGGCCGCAGAGGCCGCGCGCACGACGGCGCCCGACGCGAGGACGACGGCACCGATGAACCCGGCTTGGAGCAGACGGCGCCGCGACACCATCGGACCCCCAGCCGTCGAAGCGAGATCTGGGCCCTGGCGCGGACCAGCACGTACCCCAGACACGCGCCCACTGTACCAGTCAATTCGCCGGCGCCGGGACGCACGCCATCCGGTCAGGTCTGACTGACCACTCAACAACCTTCACGCCCCGCCGCCTGAGCGCGCGCGGGGGACCCTCCTACGGAGCTCTTACGCGGCCGGCGCGCGGGCTGCCGATGACAGGGGTGTCCCCTCACCGATCGAAAGGATCCGATCACATGTCAATCAGCTCGATCGGCGCCACCAGCGTGCCGCCGACCACCGCTCCACCCGCCAATCGCCGGCCGACGCCTCCGGCGATGACCAACACCGCGGCGCTGCTCGGGATCAGCGCCGGCCAGCTGAGCTCCGATCTGCAGTCCGGTGCGACGCTGAGCAGCCTGGCGGCGAGCAAGGGCGTCTCCTCCAGCGCTCTGCTGTCCAGCGTCGAGTCCGACATGACCGCCAACGCGCCGTCGGGCGCGCCTTCGCTCTCCAGCACCCAGCTGGCCCAGATGGCCACCGGCTTCATCGACGGCACCGCGCCCGGACGTCCGGGCGCGGCCGCGTCGGCGACGACGGGATCGTCGAGCAGCGCCGGCAGCGCTGCCGGAAATCTCAGCTCGCTGGCCCAGGCCGCCGGAATCGACCCGAGCGCCCTGCTGGCCCAGCTGAACTCCGGGGAGGGCCTCGCCGGCCTGCTCGGCGCGACCTCGCAGACGAACTACGGGTCCAGCGTGTCGGAATCGGTCAACGGCGGCGTGATCGTCGACACGTACGCCTGAGTTAGTCTCACGGTCGTCGTGACCCACCCGCTCGGTCTCGGCGCTGGTAACCACCGACCCCAGGAGGTTGCAGGATGAGCACCACCGCGACGCGGATTCGGCAGATCAGCCTTGTCTGTCTCCCGACACCGGACCAGGACCGCGCGATCGCGTTCTATGAGTCGGTCGGCTTCGAGAAGCGCACCGACACGCCGTTCGGTGGCGGCCAGCGCTGGATCGAGGTCTACCCGCCCGAGGGCACGACCGGGATCGCGCTGGCGCCGCCGCGGCCGGGCAGCGAGGTCACCCCGCTGGAGACCGGGATCACCCTGACCACCGACGACATCGACGCCACCCATGCCGCGCTGCGATCGATCGGCGTCGACGTCGACGCCGACGTGTCACGGATGGGTGATCCGGTGCCGCCGATGTTCTGGCTGCGGGATCCGACCGGCCACTCGCTGATGGTGGTGCAGCAGCGCTGAGCGCGGGGCGGCGGTCGTGACCCGGTGGTGGGGTTGGCCCCACCGATCCTCCGGGGGACGGCCGCCGCCGGAAGGCCGGGCTCCCGCAGCGACGCGCACCCGCATCGGCGGCAGGCTGCGGGCATGTCAATCGCTCAGGCCCATCTCACCACGCCGCCACGATCCGTGGCGCCGCCGACCGCGCCGCTGGCCCGCTTCGTCCGGGCCTGCGCCCGCGGCGCAGCCCGCCGTCCGAAGCTGACGATCGCGCTGTGGCTGGCGCTGATCGCCGCCTGCGTCGCACTCGGCTCGCTGTCGGGCACGCGCACGCTGTCGGACGCGGCCTCCGGGGTCGGCGAGTCCGCGCACGCCGAGCGGCTGCTGGCGGCCGCCGGGCTGCAGGGCGCCGCCACCGAGGACGTGCTCGTCACCTCCGCCACGGCGCCGGCGACGGCCGCTGCGGTGACCGCGCTGAGCCGGATCGCCGGCCGCCTCCCGACGGTCGCCGCCGTGCACAGCCCGCTGACCACGCCCGGCCTCTCGCGGCGCGGCGGGCGGACCGCGCTGGTCGCCGTCGCCCTGCGCGGTGACCCCGACGATGCCGGCATCACGGTGGCATCGCTGCAACGCGCGGTCTCGGGGCTCGCCGCCCGCTCGCCAGGGGTCAGCTTCCGGGAGGCCGGCGATGGGTCGATCGACCGGGCGATCACCCGGCTCGTCAGCCTGGGCCTGCATCGCGCCGAGCTGATCTCGGTGCCGATCACCCTGCTCATCCTGGTGCTCGCCTTCGGCGCGCTGGCGGCGGCCTGCGTCCCGCTGCTGCTCGGCGTGAGCTCGGTCGCCGCCGCGCTCGGCGCGCTCGGGCTCGTCTCCCGGATCGCGCCCGACGGCGCCTCGACCGCGCCCGTGGTGGTGCTGATCGGGCTCGCCGTCGGCGTCGACTACTCGCTCTTCTACATTCGCCGCGAGCGTGCCGAGCGCCGCGCCGGCGCCGGGCCCGAGGCCGCTCTGGACGCCACCGCGGCCACCGTCGGCCGGGCGATCGTGGTCGCCGGCCTGACCGTCGTCATCGGCCTCGCCGGCCTGCTGTTCACCGGCTTCGGCGTGTTCACCTCGATGGCGCTCGGAGCGATCCTCGTCGTGGCGATCGCCGTGCTCGGATCCCTGACCGTGCTGCCGGCGGCGCTCAGCCTGCTCGGCGACGGCGTGGAGCGCGGGCGGCTCTGGCGGCGCCGGCCCGCGCACCGGCCGAGGGCGCCCCGACGCGACAGCGCGGACTCGAGGTCGAACTGGGCCCGCGCCGCCCAGGTCATCACCCGCCACCCGCGCGGCGCGCTGGTGGCGGCGCTCGTGCTGCTGGCGGCCCTGGCCGCCCCGGTGCTCGGCATCCGCACCGCGGACCCGGGCATCGCGGATCTCCCGGCCACGACGCCGGTCATCGGAGCCGAGCACGCCATCGAGCGCGCTTTCCCCGGATCGGCCACGACCGGGGAACTGGTCGTCACCGGGCACGGGCTGGACACGCCGCCGGCCCGGGCGCGGCTCATGGCGCTGGGGCTGCAGGGACGCGGTCTCACCGGCGGGCGCGGCGTCGTCTCGGTCCGCGTCTCACGCAGCGGCGACGTGGCGCTCGTCGAGATCCCGGTGCCGAGCGGCGACCTCAGCGCGGCGACGCGCAACGTCGCGCTGCTGCGCGGTCATCTGAAGCCGGCGGCAGCGCGGCTGCTGCCCGGCGCCCGGGCGCTGCTCGGCGGCGACGACGCCGACAGCGTCGACTTCACCCACCGGCTGTCGACCGCCACGCCGCTCGTGATCGCGTTCGTGCTGGCGCTCGCGTTCGTGTTGCTGGTGGCGACCTTCGGCTCGCCGCTGCTCGCGCTGTCGGTGATCGGCCTGAATCTGCTGTCGGTCGGCGCCGCGTTCGGCGTGCTGGTGGCGGTCTTCCAGCACACGTGGGCGCAGTCGCGGCTCGGGTTCACCTCCGACGGCGCGATCGTCGACTGGCTGCCGTTATTCGCCTTCGTCGTTCTGTTCGGACTCTCGATGGATTACACCGTGCTCGTCCTCGAACGCGCGGCCGAGGCGCGGCGCCACGGACGCGGCGCGCGTGGGGCCGCCGCCGAGGCTCTCGGCGCCACCGGATCCACGGTGACGAGCGCGGCGCTCGTGATGGTGGCGGTGTTCTCCGTGTTCGCGACCCTGCCGCTACTGGAGTTCAAGCAGCTGGGCGTCGGCCTGGCCGCCGCGATCGCGCTGGACGCGACGCTCGTGCGTGGCGTCGCCCTCCCGGCGGCGCTGACTCTGCTCGGCGAGCGGGGGCTGCCCGGACCACGACGATCGCCGGCGCCGCGCGCGCGAACGACGGCGGGCTGGGATCATCACGCTCATGGCGCGGCCCTGGAGGCGACCCATGACTGAGCGAGCGACCGAGCCGATCGTCCCGCGGTCGGCCGTCGTGCCGGCGGCCGCCGTCCTGGCCGTGACGACCGTCATCTGGGCGTTCACCCGCACCGGCTACTTCTGGCCGATGTGGCCGGTGTTCGGCGTCAGCTTCGTCACCGGGATCGTGCTGGCGGCGCGCTGGGGCCTGCGCCTCCGTACGGGTGAGCGTGTGCCGGCCGGTGTCGGCGCGGTCGGCGGCGTCGTCGTCGCCGGGCAATGCCTCATCTGGCTGATGACCGGGGCCGGCTACTTCTGGCCGATCTGGCCGCTGCTCGGGCTGAGCATCGTCGTCGGACTGCTGTGGATGGTCGCGTCGCCCCGGCGACGGTCGCTGGAGGGCCGGGTCGACGAGCTGACTCGCACCCGCAGCGGGGTCCTCGATGTCCAGGCCTCCGAGCTGCGCCGCATCGAACGTGATCTTCACGACGGCGCGCAGGCGCGGCTCGTCGCGCTCAGCATGCAGCTCGGCCGGGCCGAGGAGAACCTCGCCAGAACCGGAGCGGGGGAGCCCGAGCTGGCGCTCGTGCGGCGGGCCAGGGAGGAGGCGGTGGCGGCGATCGGCGAGCTGCGGGACCTGGCGCGGGGCATCTCCCCGCCGGTGCTCGCCGACCGCGGGCTGACCGCGGCGGTGCAGTCCCTCGCCGACCGCGCGGGCCCCGCGGTGACGGTCAATGCCGAGATCCCGCATCGCCCGCCGCCGGCGGTCGAGAACGGGGCGTACTTCGTCGTCGCCGAGGCGCTGACCAACGCTGCCAAGCACGCCCCCGGAGCGCCGGTCCGGGTCACGATGTGGGCCGAGCACGGCGAGCTCGGGATCGTCGTCGCCGACGCCGGGCTCGGCGGCGCCGACCCGCTCGGCGGCGGCCTGACCGGCCTGCGCCAGCGCGTCGAGGCGCTCGACGGCTGGCTGCAGGTCACGAGCCCGGCCGGTGAGGGGACGACGGTCCGCGCGGGGCTGCCATGCGAGTGGTGATCGTCGAGGATCACACGCTGCTGCGTGAGGGACTCGTCGCGCTGCTGCAGGAGAACGGCATCGAGGTCGTCGCCCAGGCGCAGGACGCGGCCGGCCTGCTGCGCATCGTCGACGGCCACCGGCCTGATCTGGCGATCTGCGACGTGCGCCTGCCACCGACCTTCACCGACGAGGGCATCCGCGCGGCGCTCGAGGCCCGCCGCCGTCATCCGGAGCTGGCGATCCTCATCCTCTCCCAGTACGTCGAGCCGGCCTACTCCGGCGAGCTGCTCGCCTCGGGGGAGAGCGGGGTCGGCTATCTGCTCAAGGAGCGGGTCAGCGAGGTCCGGACCTTCGTCGACGCCGTCCATCGGGTCGCCGCCGGTGGCACCGCGCTGGATCGCGAGGTGGTCAGCACCCTCGTGCGCGAACGCCACGCCACGGCCTCGGACAGCGCGATCGATGCGCTGACCGCTCGGGAGCGCGAGACGCTGGAGCTGATCGCCCAGGGACGCAGCAACGCCGCCATCGGGCGGGAGCTGGTCGTCACGCTCGGCGCGGTGGAGAAGCACATCTCCAACATCTTCGCCAAGCTCGATCTGCCCGCCAGCGACGACGATCATCGGCGTGTGATGGCCGTGCTGACGTACCTGCGCGCCACTGGGACGTGATCGCCCGCCGGGCCCGATCCGGGCCGGCGGCGCGACCTGGAGGAGAAACTGGCCTCCTGGCCCACGTTCTGCAACAGGTCCGCAGAGGAGGCGACTCACCCCGTCAGCGCAGTTCGGCGAAGAACGCGCGGACGTCGGCCAGCAGCAGATCTGGGGCCTGGAGCGCCGCGAAGTGCCCGCCGCGATCGAACTCCGACCAGCGGGCGATGGGGTGCACGCGCTCGGCCAGCCGGCGGATCGAGCTGTCGCCGGGGAAGACGGCGACCCCGACCGGGACCGAGGACGGCCGCGGCGCCTGGCTCCAGGCCGCCGCGGCGCCCTTGTACAGCCGGGCCGCGGACCCCGCGGTGCGCGTCAGCCAGTAGATGCTGACCTGGGTGAGGATCCGGTCGGCGTCGATCGCGGCCTCGGCGTCGCCGTAGGCGTCGAACCATTCGACGTTCCAGGCGAGCTGGCCGGCCGGCGAATCGGTCAGCGCGTAGGCCAGGGTCTGCGGACGGGTGCTCTGAATCGCCGCATAGCCCGATCGCTCCTCGTGCCAGCGGCGCAGCCCATCGAGCCGGCCGAGCTCCTCGGCGGTCGGCTCGGTCAGCTCGTCGGGGTCGCCGGACGGGAGGGTGACGAGGGCGTTGACGTGCACGCCGACGACGTGATCGGGGTCGGCTCGCGCCAGCGCCGGCGAGATCAGCGCGCCGAAATCGCCGCCCTGCGCGCCGTAGCGGCTATAGCCGAGCCGGGCCATCAGCTGCGCCCACAGCTCGGCGATGCTCGACGCGTCCCAGGCGACCCGGGTCGGCCCGGAGAAGCCGAACCCCGGCAGCGAGGGGATGACCAGATCGAAGGCGTCCCGTGGATCGCCGCCGTGCGATCGGGAGTCGCTGAGCGGACCGGCGAGCGCCAGGAATTCCGCGAACGAGCCCGGCCAGCCGTGGGTGAGGATCAGCGGCAGCGCGCTCGGCTCCGGCGAGCGCACGTGGGCGAAGTGGATCGTCTGCCCATCGATCGTCGTCGTGAACTGGGGCATCGCATTGAGCTCGGCCTCCTGCCGGCGCCATTCATACGTGGACTGCCAGCAGTCGGCCAGCGCGCGCACGCGCCGGAGCGGGACGCCGTGGCCCCAGCCCGCGTCGGGCAACTCGTCGGGCCAACGGGTGGCCGCCAGGCGCCCGTGGAGCTCGTCGATCTCGGCCTGCGGGATGTCGATCCGGAAGGGGGTGATGGCGGTGTCGGTCATGTGAGGGCTCCTCTCGCCGGTGGCGTGACGGAAGAGTAGATTCCGTTCCGATCTACCTTAGCAGAAGGGAATCGTCTGTTCCGCTATGATCTCGGCGCGCCGATGCCCACCCCGACCGATCCCGCCCCGGACCGCCCGGACGGCCCGGACCGCCCGGACGGCCCGGACGGCCCGGACGGCCCGGACCGCCCGGACCGTCCCGGCCGCCCAAACCGTCCCGGCCGCCCAAACCGTCCCGACCGCCCAAACCGTCCCGACCGCCCGGACCGCCCCGACCGCCCCGAGCGGCGCACGCCCTTGAGCGGCCGTCGGGCCGAGGCGGCGCGCAACGACCGCCGGATCCTCGAGGCCGCGCGCGCGGTCTTCACCGCCGACCCGTCCGCGCCGATCTCGGCGGTCGCCGAGCGGGCCGGGGTCGGGATCAGCGCGCTGTATCGCCGCTATCCGAGCAAGGAGGCGCTCCTGCGCAGCCTGTGCGCCGATGGCCTGGACCGCTATACCGTGGCGGTGCAGGCCGCCCTCGCCGACGACGGCGACCCGTGGGCGGCGTTTGTCACCTTCATGCAGACCGCCGTCGATCAGGACACGAGCGCGCTGACCGTCAGCCTGGCCGGCACGTTCACCGCGACCGAGGAGCTCTTCCGCCAGGCCGCGCACGCCCAGGAGCTCAACGTCCGGCTGTTCGAGCGTACGCGGGCGGCGGGTGTCATCCGGTCCGACGTCGACGTCAACGACGTCGCCATGCTGCTGGAGCAGGCGGCGGCGATCACCCTCGGCGATGACGAGCGCCGCCGGGAGCTGCGGCGGCGCTATCTCGCGCTCGCGCTCGACGCGCTGCATCGGCCGCACAGCGCCCTGCTCCCCGGCCGTCCGCCGACCTGGGCGGAGCTCAGCGGACGCTGGGCCCGAGCCGGGCGGCCGTGAGAACCGCGCGGGCGGCCGCGACCGCCGCGCGAGCGCCCGCGCCCGCGGCCGCTCGCCCGAACGAGCCCTGATCGTCGGACCGCCGCCGCGGCCGCCGTATGATCACCGCAGATGGCCCACGAGATGACACTGACGTGCTGGTGGTGGCTGCGCATGACGCGGCCCCGCTGATCTCTGCCCGGGCCGCTCTCGAGCGGCCCCTCGTGTCATCGACGGACGTGCGCTTGAGGGCGGTCCTCACCCGAAAGGACCGCATGCTCACCACATCGAACTCACCCCACGCCGGAGCCCCCGCGGTGCCCCGCGTGCTCACCGGCGACCGCCCGACGGGGCGGCTGCACCTCGGCCACCTGTTCGGCACGCTGCTCAACCGGGTGCGCCTTCAGGACGACGGCGCCGAGGTGTTCGTGCTCGTCGCCGACTATCAGACGATCACCGACCGCGACAGCCCGGCGACGCTGCCGCGCGACGTCGAGGAGCTGGTGGCCGACTATCTGGCGGTCGGGATCGATCCGGACCGCGCGACGATCTTCGCCCACTCCCAGGTGCCGGCGCTCAACCAGCTGGTGCTCCCGTTCCTCAGCCTCGTCACCCTCCCGGAGCTGCTGCGCAACCCGACCGTCAAGGCCGAGGTGCAGGCCTCCGGCATGGGGGCGCTCAACGGGCTGATGCTCACCTATCCCGTGCACCAGGCGGCCGACATCCTCTTCTGCGCGGCCACGCTCGTGCCCGTCGGTGCCGATCAGCTGCCGCACGTCGAGCAGGCGCGGGTCATCGCCCGGCGCTTCAACCGCCGCTACGCGCCCCGGCAGCCCGTCTTCGTCGAGCCCGAGGCGCTGCTCAGCGCGGCGCCGGCGCTGCTCGGCGTCGACGGGCGCAAGATGAGCAAGAGCGCCAACAACGCGATCGCGATCGGCGCCTCGGCCGACGAGACGGCGCGACTGATCAGATCCGCCCGGACCGATTCCGATCCGCACATCACCTACGAGCCGGCGAGCCGGCCGGAGATCGCCAACCTCGTCCTGCTGACCGCGTTGTGCGAGGACGCGGATCCCGCGCGGGTGGCGCAGGAGATCGGCGCGCGCGGCGCCGCCGAGCTCAAGCGCCGCGCCGCCGAGGCCGTCAACGAGCGGCTGCGCCCGATCCGGGCGGCGCGCGCGCAGCTGATCGCCGATCGGGCCCAGCTGCGCCGGATCCTGCACGACGGCAGCGCCCTCGCGGCGCAGATCGCCGAGCGGACGCTGGAGCGGGTCGGCGCCGCCATGCACACCGCCTATCGAGAGTGACTGTGAGGTATCGTCCGCCGCCGCGCCCGGGAGAGCGCCGGGCCACGACGCCGTCGAGCCAGAGGGAGAGAGATGAGCGATCGCATCCTGACCAGCCACGCGGGGAGCCTGCCCCGGCCCGAGGACCTAGTGGCGCTGAACTTCAAGCGGACCGCCGGCGAGCTCGACGACGAGGCCGGCTTCCAGGCGCAGCTGTCGCAGGCCGTCAAGGACATCGTCGCCCGCCAGCGGGAGACCGGGATCGATCTCGTCAACGACGGCGAGTACGGCCATTCGATGGGTCATCGCTATGACTACGGCTCGTGGTGGACGTACGTCTTCCAGCGCCTCGGCGGTCTGGAACTGGTGGAGCGGGCCGTTCTCGATGTGCCCCAGGCCCCTCCGAAGTCCGGCGACGTCGTGCTCGGCAGCTTCAACGAACGGCGTGACTGGAACCTGTTCGCCGACGCCTACGGCGACCAGAGCTCGGGCTGCGCGCTGCCGACGCCGCCGCGGATAGCGCCGATGTGCCGCGGCCCGATCACCTACACCGGTCAGGAGGCGATCCAGCGTGACATCGCCAACTTAAAGGCCGCATTGGACGCGGCCGGCCTGCAGGACGGCTTTCTCAATTCGGTGGCGCCGGGCAGCGGCGCGCGCTTCGGCACCGAGTACTACGAGACCGACGAGGAGCTGATCTACGCCTGCGCCGATGCGCTGCGCGAGGAGTACACCGCGATCATCGATGCGGGACTCGGCCTGCAGCTCGACGATCCCGGGATCGCCGAGAACTGGGACCAGATCAACCCCGCCCCGACGGTGGAGGACTATCAGCGCTTCACCATGATCCGCGTCGAGGCTCTCAACCACGCCATCCGGGGCCTCCCGACCGAGCGGATCCGCTTTCACCTGTGCTGGGGCAGCTGGCACGGGCCCCATGTCACCGATCTGCCGATGGCCGACATCGTCGAGGTCATGCTGAAGATCAACGCCGGCGCCTACTCGTTCGAGGCGGCCAACGTCCGCCACGAGCACGAGTGGAAGGTGTGGCAGGACGTGACGCTGCCGGAGGGCAAGGTCATCCTGCCGGGGGTGGTCAGCCACTCCACGAACGTCGTCGAGCATCCGGAGCTCGTCGCCGAGCGGATCGGCCGCTTCGCCCAGGGCGTCGGGCGCGAGAACGTCGTCGCGTCCACCGACTGCGGCCTCGGGGGGCGCGTCCATCCCCAGGTGGCGTGGGCCAAGCTCGACGCGCTCGTCCAGGGCGCCGCGCTGGCCAGCCGTCAGCTGTGGGGGCGCGCCGCGGCGTGAATCTCGCGCTCGAGCTCGTCGGCGACCGCGGCCAGGCCGGCACCGTACGCGCGCCGGTCCGTACCCGGCGCGAAGTGCCGCTCGATGCCCTCGAATCGGCTCTGCAGAGCGGCGGCGGGACGGCGCCCGTCGGCGATGATCGTGTGCACGGCCAGCACGGCGAGCGCCGTCAGCGCGCCGTGCAGGCCCGTGCCGGCGTCCTGGGCCAGCCGCCAGGCCAGCAGCGCCGGAGATGACGTGTCGCTCGGCGGGCTGCCGCCGAGCGAGATGAGGGTGTGACCGGCGGCCTGGCGCGCCTCCTCGGCCCAGCCCAGCGCGGTCATCGACATCAGCGTCACCTCGGGCTGTGACTCGTGCGCGGTCAGGCCGGTCGGGCTCTCCGCCAGCCGCGTCGCCTGCACCGCGGCCAGCGACGCCAGGTCGGCCCAGGCCGCTGCCATGGCGTTGATCATCGGCGCCGCCCGCGCGTCGTGGTATCCGGCGTTGGAGAGGATCCGCGCGTCGCGTCCGTCGGGGCCGCCGGCGGCGAAGATCGGGTTGTCGCCGGGCGCCGCGAGCGAGACCGCCGCGCACTCCTCGATCCAGGACTGCAGACGGCGCTGGAATCCGAGCATGCGCGGCAGATCGCGGAAGGCCACCGCGGACTGATGTCCGGCCTCGTGTGACGCGCGTCCGCTCAGCAGCGCACGCAGGCGGGCCAGCGCGGCCGTCTCGAACGGGTCGCCCCAGGCGTCGGCGAGCGCGGGATCGAGGTGTGCGTCCTGGCCGTGGGCCGCGTCGAAGGCGAGCGCCAGGACCTCGTCGGCGAGGACGAGCCGGCCGGACCCGGCGAGAGCGACGTCGGCCAGGGCGGCCGCTGCGGCCGGCGCGCCGTTGATCAGCGCCATTCCCTCCTTGGCCTCCAGCGCGACCGTGTCCTCGAGCCCGCCGAACAGGGCACGCAGGCTGCCGATCTCGCCGGACTCGCCGTGTCCGCGCGCCGGCACCGTCGGCATCGGGCCCGCCAGCATCGCGGCGACGGCGCCGGCGAGCTCCGGGCGGACCGCGGCCGCGCCGCCGAGGAACCCCGACACGCGCGCAGCGACGATCCCGCGGACGAGCCGCTCGGGAAACGCCGGCCCGAACGAAGCCGGGGTGGGAGGAATCCGCCGGGCGTAGGCGGCACGCGCCGGCGCCGGCAGCAGCGTCGCCGCACCGCGATGATGGGCCGTGGTGATGCCGTAGAGATGGCGATCGCCGGCCGCGGCCACGAACGCCTCGAAGGCACGACGGCTGTCCGCCATGCGCGCCATGCCCGCGGAGCCGAGCTCGACGGTCTCGCCCTCCCAGGCGATCCGCCGATAGGCGGCGAGATCGAGGTCGCCGGGGGCGTCGAGCACGATCGGCATGCCGCCACCTTAGCCCGGTGTGGATCCGGGGTCAGCGGCCGCGGCGGGGCGGTGGATCGGGCGCCGCGCCGCGGGCGAGGCGCTGCCCCCAGGCGAACACGTTCTTCTCGGTGTGCAGGTGCATGAAGGTCTCGGTCTGCCTGACCTCCGGGATCGAGCGGATCTGGTCGGCGATGATCTCCAGCAGCTCGGTCTCGCTGTGGCAGATGATCTCCACGAGCAGGTCGAACGACCCGGCGGTGATGACCACCCATTCGATCGCCTCCTGCCGGGCGAGGCGCTGGGCCACCACGCGTGGATCGCCCGTGACGCGCAGACCGACCGTGGCCACGACCGCCCGGCCGAGGCGCAGGGGGTCGCTGATGGCGACGATCCTGATCAGGTCGGACTCCCGCAGCCGGTTGACGCGCTGCCGGGCGGCGGCTTCGGACAGGCCCACCGCCTTCCCGATCTCGCCGTAGGAGCGGCGTCCGTCCTGCTCCAGCAGGCCGATGATCGCCTCGTCGACGTCGTCGAACGATGCGCCCGAGGGAGTCCGCGACGCGCGCGAGCCGTCTGCATTCATAAATGTTCGACGATTTCCGTTGCGTTTTGCGATCACAGCAACTATCTTAGTTGCTGTGGCCATCGAATGTTCGACAAAGGATGACGCAATGGCAGCAGTGACGAACTCCCGCTCCTCGGTCGCTTCGGACCCGGCCGGCGCGCCGGCTCAGGGCAAGGGACTGAAGTCGGGCGCGATCGGCGCGGTGTCGAACGTCGTGATCGGCGTCTCCTCCACCGCTCCCGCCTACAGCCTGGCCGCGACGCTCGGAGCGATCGTCGCCGTCAAGGGCATCGGCCTGTCGGCGCCGGCCGTGCTGATCGTGTCGTTCCTGCCGATGCTCTGCATCGCGCTCGGCTACTACTACATGAATCGCGCCGACCCGGATTGCGGGACGACCTTCGCGTGGGTGACGCGCGCGATGGGGCCGCAGCTGGGCTGGCTGAACGGGTGGGTGATCGTCGCGGCCGACATCGTGGTCATGGCCAGCCTCTCCCAGATCGCCGGCACCTATTCGCTGCAGCTCATCGGCGCGCACTCGCTCGCCGCCTCCACCCCCGCGGTGACCGCCGTCGGGATCGTCTGGATCATCGGGATGGTGGCGATCTGCATGATCGGGGTCGAGCTCAACGCCCGCACCCAGGCCGTCCTGCTCGGGGCCGAGCTGGCGATCCTGACCGCGTTCGCCGTCGTCTCGTTCGTCAAGGGCGCCTCCACGCACCCGCCGGGCTACGTCGCCCCGTCGCTGTCCTGGCTCAATCCCTTCCAGATCCCGTCCTTCAACGCGCTGATCAACGGGGTGCTGCTCGGCCTGTTCATCTACTGGGGCTGGGACGCCGGAGTGGCGGTCAACGAGGAATCGCGAGATGCCGCCTCGGGACCCGGCCGCTCGGCGGTGATCAGCACGCTGCTGCTCGTCGTCGTGTTCGTGATCGTCGCCTTCGCGGCGCAGTCCTACGGCGGGCCGGGCCTCCTGGCCAGGAACTCCAGCGACGTGCTGAGCGCGCTCGGCAGCCGGACCTTCGGCTCTGGGCTGGACAAGCTGCTCATCCTCGCCGTGCTGACCTCGGCCTCGGCGTCGACGCAGACGACGATCCTGCCGACCGCGCGCACGACCCTGTCGATGGCGCGCTGGGGCGCGATCCCGGCGGCGTTCGGCAAGGTGCATCCCCGCTTCCTGACGCCGTGGTTCTCGACGATCAGCTTCGGTGCGGTGTCGATCGTCTGGTTCGTCGCGCTCGAGTCGTTCAGCCAGAACGTCCTGATCGACTCGGTCACCGGGCTCGGCTTCCTGATCGCCTTCTACTACGGCTTCACCGGCCTGGCCTGCACGATCTACTACCGGCGGACGCTCCTGCGCAGCGTCAGGAACTTCGTCTTCGCTGGTGTCCTGCCGATGCTCGGCTTCCTGGCCCTGGCCTTCGTGTTCGTGCGCGCGTACATGAACGACAGCCAGGCGGGCGCCGGAGCGTCGCCGCCGTTGCTCGGGATCCAGATCCCGATCGTGATCGGGATCGGCTCGGTGCTGCTCGGCCTGGTGCTGATGCTCCCGTCCTGGATCGCCTATCGCGGCGGCTACTTCCGCCGGCGGCCCGAGGCGGCCGCCCCGGACGCGCTGGAGCACGCGCCCGACCACCGGCCCCATCTCGACCGCGACGTCGCCCCGGCGCTCGCGCCGCTCGCCTAACCCCCACCTGGAGACCACGACCATGATCGATCCCATGACCCGCTGGGCGGCCGTCGACGGCAAGCCTGACTACGCCGGCCTGCTCAGCTTCTCCGCCCTGCCCTACAGCGAGGACCCGGCCGACCTGGCCGGCGTCGACGCCGCGATCGTCGGCGCGCCGATGGACGACCTGTGCTCCGATCACCCCGGCACCCGGCTCGGTCCGCGCGCGATCCGCGGCGCCAGCCTGCAGCCCGGCCGCCATCTGGAGGCCGGGATCGACCCGTTCGCCGAGTTGCGCGTGATCGACTTCGGCGACGCCCCGGTCCTCCCGGGCGACCCCCTGCGCTCGCACGCGGCCATCCAGCGGACCGTCGCACAGGTCCTCGACGCCGGGGCGATCCCCCTCATCCTCGGCGGCGACCATTCGATCGCCGAACCCGACATCGGCGCCTGCGCCGCGGTCCACGGCCCCGTCGGGCTGATCCACTTCGACTCCCACACCGACACCGGACGCGATGTGTTCGGGGTGGCGCTGTCGCACGGCACGCCGATGTACCGGCTCGTCAACGCCGGGATCATCGACCCCGCGCGCTATGTCCAGATCGGGCTGCGCGGCTACTGGCCGGGTGAGGAGGCGTTCGTCTGGCAGGAGGAGAACGGCATCACCTCGCTGTTCATGCACGACGTCCGCGAGCGCGGCATCACGGCGATCGTCGAGCAGGCGATCGCCACGATCGGCGACGGCCCGTGCTTCCTGTCGGTCGACGTCGACGTGCTGGACCCGGCCTTCGCTCCGGGCACCGGCACCCCGGAGCCGGGCGGCATGACGTCCGCCGACCTGCTGTGGGCCTGCCGGACGATCGCCGGCCGGGTGCGCCTCGTCGGGTGCGACGTCGTCGAGGTGATCCCCACCGGCGTCGGGACCGCCGACATCACCGCGCTCGTGGCCGCCCGGATCGTCCACGAGACCCTGACCGGGCTCGCCCAGCACCAGCACCAGCGCCGCGCCGCGCCGGCCCCGGCCGGCGTGGGGGTCAGAGCTTGACGTCGGCGACCATCGCCCCGCACAGCGCGGCGAGATAGGCCAGCGAGAAGAGATAGAGCCGCAGCGCGGTGCGGCGATCGGCGCGGCGGTCGAGGTGCAGCGCCCCGGCGATGAACGCGGCGCCGAGCGCCGCCGCGCACCCGAGGTAGATCCCGCCGAACTCCCCGGTCAGGAACGGGGCGAGAGAAACCGCGACGAGCAGCGCGCTGTAGAGCACGATCAGCCGGCACGTCTCGGGCACGCCGCGCACGACCGGCATCATCGGGATCCCGACGTGGGCGTACTCGTCCCTCATCAGCACGGCCAGTGCCCAGAAGTGCGCCGGGGTCCAGGCGAAGACGATCGCGAACAGGCAGACCGCGGTCCACGAGACCGAGCCGCGCTGCGCCGCCCATCCCACGAGCGGCGGGATCGCGCCGGCGGCGCCGCCGATCACGATGTTCTGCGGCGTGCGGCGCTTGAGCCACACGGTGTAGACGCCGACATAGCCCGTGAAGCCCGCGAGCGCCAAGGACGCCGCCAGGAGGTTGAGCGTCGTCGCCATCAGCACGAACGACAGCGCCGCCAGCGTGAGGCCGTAGATGAGCGCCGCCCGGGGGGACACCCGGCCGGCGGGGATCGGCCGGCCCGCGGTGCGCGTCATCGCTGCGTCGATATCGCGGTCGTAGTAATGGTTGACCGCGCCGGCGCCGCCCGCCGACAGGTAGCCGCCGGCGCAGGTCAGGGCGATGCGCCCCAGCGACGGGTCGCCGGCGACCTCCATCGCGGTCACCGTCGTCAACAGGAGCAGCGTCTGCACCTTCGGCTTGGTCAGCTCCACGAAGTCACAGACGACCTGGCGGGCGCCGGCCAGCGTGCCGGGAGAATCGGCCGCTGCGGCGATCGACGGTATCGCGCTCATGCTCGCGTCCGGGCCTTGGCGGCGAGCTGTCCGGCCAGCATCCCCTCCACCGTGGTGGAGCGGGCTTCGTTCTCGCCCATCCAGCGCACCGCGAGCAGGGCGGCGGCGATCACGAAGGGAAAGTCCCCGAGGGTCCACATCAGCCCAGCGCCGATCTGCTGGTCGCCCAGCGCCGACAACCCGGGATGGGCGGCGGCCGACAGCACGTACGGCGAGTACAGGGCGTGACCGACGTACGTGAGGTACACCGACAGGCACATGTTCGGGATGACCGCCGCCGCGGCGAACAGGGCACGCGCGCCGGCGCCCAGCCGGGGGCGGGCGGGGGCGAGCGCGAACACCTGCCCCCAGAAGAGGATGCCCACTCCAAGAAAGACGGTGTGCTCCAGCACATGGACGTCGAGGTTGCGCAGGGTCAGGTCATAGAGGGCGGGCATGTGCCAGATGACCATCGCGCCGGTGAATGACAGCCACGCGCCGACGGGGCTGGACAGGGCCCGGGCGATCAGGCGCAGCGGAGATGCCCACCGCGCGCGCGTGAAGCTGCGCAGCATCCAGCGCCGGGCGCCGAGGGGCAGAGGCCTCCATAGCGACATCCACGGCCGCGCGGCGACGATCAGCGCGGGGGCGACGAGCAACAGCAGGAGATGCTGGAGCATGTGCGCCCAGAAGTACGATTCCGCCAGACGATCCAGCGGCGATTCCAGCGCCACGAGAACCGTCGCGACCCCGCCGTAGAAGTACCGGGCGCGCCGGCGGGCACCGGCGTCGCGCGGTCTCCCGGTCAGAACGACCGCGCGACGCTCCCCGATGACGAACAGGCCGACCGCGATGCAGGTCAGGGCCAGGGGGAGGTTGGTGATCATCGGCGCCCGGGTCGCGTCTGCCGTGAGCGGTCGGGCTCGGGATCAGCCCATGAGGGTGATCAGGCCCGTCGCCAGGAACGCGGCGGCGGCCGCCCACCACAGCCAGTAGCCGACGAGTTGGCTGAGGTGCTCGTGCCCGCTGAGCTTGCCGCTCAGCAGACGCAGCAGGACGATCGAGGAGATGGCCAGCCCGATGATCAGATGCCACGCGTGGTAGAAGGTGAACAGCCCGATCCCGCTGGCGTAGGCGTGCAGGGGCGATGGTGCCTTGAGCCCGGCGAACAGCACGATGTCGGTGATCAGGCCGCCGACGGTGAGGATCCAGCCGAGCGTCATCCCCGACCGGGCCTGTCCGCTGTTGCCGGCGCGCGCTCCGCGGTAGCCCCAGGTCCAGGTCGCCGCGCCGGCGACGGCCACCAGCACGAGCAGCCAGTTGGCGATCTGGCTCGGCGTCGGCTCGGACGCCGGGTGGAAGGCGTGCTGGGTGTTCAGCGCGCTCAGATAGATGAAGCCGACGAGCAGCCCGAGCTCGAACATGAGGTCGGACGCGATCCACAGCAGCACGCCCAACCGCGCGCGACCGGGTCGCTCGGCGGCCTCGTGGCCGTGGAAGTCCCGGGCCTGGGCGAGCGCGATGGCGTCGAACTCGGTCAAGCCATCGATCGCGCCCCCGGCCATCACCGGCCGGCCCATCTGACGCTCGCCGCCGACCCCGTAGTCGTACGGGCCGGCATTGACGACGATCGGCAGCTCGAAGTTGACGAGCGGCACGGGATTCGGGGTCATCCATTCCAGCGTCCGCCCGCCCCACGGGTTGGCCGCCGCGATCGGCCCCTTGATCCAGGTGTAGAGGATGTTGTAGGCGAACACCGCGACCGAGGCGATGATCATGATCGCGAACAGGCTGGAGATCAGGTTGAGGGTCGCGAACTTCGGATCGATGAACGCCTGCCAGCGCGGCTCGCCCTTGAGGCCGGCGAAGAACAGCGGCATGAACACCCCGACGAAGCCGATCTCGAACAGCCAGAAATGAAGCTTGCCGAGGCCCTCGTTGAGCTGGCGCCCGGTCATCTTCGGGAACCAGTAGTAGAGGCCGGCCAGGAAGCCGAACACCGCGCCGCCGACGAGCGTGAAGTGGAAATGCGCCACCACGAACATGTCGCCGTGGAACAGGGCGTCGGTCGGCACGTCGGCGAGGTACAGGCCGGTGCAGCCGCCGATGATGAAGTTGACGACGAACCCGAGCGAGAAGAGCATCGGCGTGCTCAACCTGACCCGCCCGCGCCAGAACGTGCCGATCAGGGCGAAGAACACGACGCCGGTCGGGATCGAGATCAGCTCGGTGTCGAGCATGATCGGCGCGTCGACCGGGGTGTTGGCGCCCGACCAGTAGATGTGGTGCATCCAGACGACGAGGCTGAGGGCGAAGATGCCGACCATCCCGCCGAGGACGAGACGCCGGCCGAACAGCGGCTTGCGCGTGAAGACGGTGACGATCTCGGCGATCACGCCCATGCCGGGCAGGGCGATGACGTACACCTCGGGATGGCCCATGAACCAGAAGAGCTGCTCGTAGAGGAAGTTGTTGCCGCCGAGCGAGGCCTCGTAGAACGACGTCCCGAGCGTGCGATCGGCGAGCGTCAGCACGGTGGCGGCCATGAAGGTCGGGAACACGAGCAGGCCGAGGAAGGTCGAGAACATCACGCCCCACACGAACATCGGCAGCCGGCTCCAGGTCATGCCGGGGGCGCGCATCTTGACCGTCGTGACGACGACGTTGATCGCTCCGAGCGTGATCGAGATCGCGAACACGAGGATCGTGAAGCAGTACGCGTCCATCCCGGTCGCGGCCTGATCGGCGAGCGGCGAATACCCCGTCCAGCCGGTCGGGAAGCCGCCGAGGACGATCGTCGACAGCAGCACCGGCACCGCCGCGAACAGCGTCCAGAAGCTGAGCGCGTTGAGCCGGGGGAACGCCATGTCCTTGGCCCCGATCATGATCGGCAGCAGGTAATTGCCGAACACCGCGCTGACCATGATGATCGTGGTGGCGATCATGATGATCCCGTGCATGCCGACGAGCGTGTTGTACGTGGCGGGCGTGAACACCTTGGCCCCCGAGCGCGCCTGCTCCAGGCGGATCATCCACGAGGCGGCGCCGCCGACGAGGAACAGCACGAGGATGAGCACCATGTACTGGATGCCGACGACCTTGTGGTCGGTGCAGAAGCGGAAGTAGCGCCATACCCCCTCGTCCTTGCCGGCGAGCTCGAGCTCCTCCTCGTGCTCGGCCATGCGCCCGCCCACCCCGAGGCGCGCGGGGTAGGTGGCGGCTCCGATCCCGACGAGGAAGCCGACGAACCAGGCGATGTAGGCGGCGACGATCATGTCGTCGTCGCGGCGCGGGCTGCTGACCAGCGCGTGGACGATGATGCCGGTGACGATCGCGGCGACGAGACCGACGACGAGGCCCGAGATGATGCTCGGGAACAGCACCCGCCGCTTGGCGACCGCCTCGGGCGCCTCGGCGGTTGCGGTGACCGCGCTCATCAGGCACCTGCCTTCGTCGTGGCGTTCATGTGACCTCCGTTGGCGGCCACCCAGGCCGCGAAATTGGCTTTCGTGACGACGTGGACCGGCGTCCACATGTACGTGTGATACAGACCGCACAGCTCCACGCAGCGGGTCGCGTAGTTGCCGAGCTTGCTCGGGGTGACGGCCGGCAGTGTCGTCCACCAGCCGGGGTTGGCGTCCATCAGGACCCCGAGCCCGTTGACGGCGAACCCGTGCAGCACGTCGTCGGAGGTGACGCGGAAGTCGACCGGGCGCCCGACCGGGAGCTCGAGCACATTGCTGTCGACCCCGAGCGACGGATAGTCGTAGGTCCAGGTCCACTGCTGACCGGTGACCTGGACGACGAGCGGGTTGGCGGGGGCGGCCGTCGTCTCCTTGAGGAAGCCGAAGCCGCCCCAGCCGACGAGGAAGACGGCCAGACCCGCGGTGATCGCCAGCCACCAGATCTGCAGCTTGGGGCTGGCCTCCAGCGCGGGTCCGTCCTCGTACTCGTCGACGTTCGCGGTCGCCTTGCGCTCGCGGAAGACGAACACGCTGTAGAAGATGAACACCCAGACGAACAGGGCGACCGGCACCGCCATCACGGTGAAGACGAGATCGGTGGTCGTGGCGAACCCGGCCACCGAGCTCGCCGAGGTCGGATTGACCAGCGCCGAGGTCAGGACCGTCAGGATGACGCCGATGACCGACAGGACCGCCCAGATCCGCAGGACCTTGCGGATGTGGTTGACCTCCCGCGGCTGATCGGGGGTCCGGGGCTCCTCCACGGCGCTCATACGACGGTCACCGTGCCCGACATGTAGCCGGTCGTGGACATCGGCCCGCCGAAGCCGTCCTGCCCGCCGATGCCGTCGCCGGTCAGGCCGGTGCCGCAGGGGACGTAGCAGTGCCAGATGTAGCTGCCGGGAGCGCCGGTCTTGATCTTGAAGACGATCACGTTCGGCTTCGGATACTGACTCCCGTTGATCGTGACGCTGTTGGGCGCGGTGGCGGGGGTGCCGAGCAGCGGCACGTTGACGAACAGTTGCGTCTCGTTGGCATCCGGCGGCGTCTGGATGGTGAACGTGTGACCGGGCGCGTCGGGGCTGACGTGGGTCATGGTCGTGCCGTTGACCGTCATCGTGTTGCCGACGGTGCCCATCACCTTGTCGAAGAACGGGTTGTGGAGTGTCGTGGCCGAGTCGTACTGCTTGATGGTGATCGTGACGGTGCTGTGGGCCGGGAGCTTGATGCTCGTGCTGGGGCAGTACGTCACCCATTGGTTGTGCGGCCCACCGCCGGCGCCGTGACACACCATGCTGTCGGGGAAGACCGACAGGGAGACCTCGGCGCCGGTGGTGGCCCGGTCGGCCGAGGGCTCGTAGCCGAGGCCCGTCTCGGCGCGGACGCCGATCACCATCAGCGCGAAGACGACTCCCAGGACGACGAAGGTGACAACAACGCCGAGCGCGTGGCGAGGCTTGCCGGGTGTCATGTCATGCGTCCCTTCGCCGCGCGCGGACGCACGCGCGCCAAAACCGTGTAGCGCACGAGGCGCCCTCCTCACGACGTCAGATCAACAGCATGGCCAGCCGTGCTCCTGGGCAGCCGCACCGCCTTGCGGGGCGTAAGGCTATTCTTGCGTTGCCCCGCCGACATCAGCCACGGACACGGATTGGCGGTTCGGTACCAATCCGCACCCGAATGCGAGGTCAACGCGCCCGCGTGTACTGCGTGATGTCGGCGTCGAGCGCGCCCTGGGACTCGTACTGGCCGGTGTGGACGAACACCACGCGGCCGTCGGGACCGATGTAGATCGTCGTCGGCAACCCCTCGATCCCCGCCACCGACTCCAGTTGCGCCGTCGTCGTCTCATAGCTCGGATAGCTGACCGGGTATTGCCTGAGAAAGTCCTGGGCGTCGGGCGCCGAGTCATCGGTGTCGGCTCCGAGGAACGCCACCCGCCGCCCGTAGAACGCCGCCGCCGCGGCGAACAGGCCGAACTCCGAGCGACACGGCGTGCACCACGAGGCCCAGGCGTTGATGACGATCGGATAGCCGCGCAGCGTCCTGATCCGGGCCGCGAGCGCGGGCTCGTCGCCGAGGATCTGACTGGCCTGGGCGTGCAGCGCCGCCAGCGGCGCCGGCGAGCCGGCCAGGGCGCGCAGCATGTCGTGCAGGTTCCCCGGCGCGCGCGGGGCGTCCGCCAGCGCGGCCGACACGAAGTGATCCAGCGCCGCCCGGCTCGGCCAGCCTCCGGTCGACACCTGCCAGTACCAGACGATCTGCCCGCTGGGCGAGGTGAGCACGAACCACGGCTCGCCCTGAACCTCATAGCCGTCGGCGACCCGCCCGGTGGCGTCGATCGCGACCGGATAGGTGAGCGGGCGGGGCAGATCGCCCAGGAAGCTCGTCAGCGCCGACGGCGAGGCCTCGACGCTGGCCTCGTCGACTGCGGTCAGCGCGGGCAGCCCGGACGCGGTCGCCCCGGAGGCGTATGCGTCCAGGGCGGAGAGATGCCCGGCCAGGCTCGTGATCTCCTGGTCCCAGGTGGCGAAGAAAAGATAGAGGTGGGCGCCGTGCCCTGGTCCGAGCGCCACGCGCCCGCCACCGGCGCGCGCCAGCGAGGCGCGCTCGGTCGGGGCGATGGCGGGGACGGCCGCGTACGAGACGGACGCGTGCACGGCGGGATGGCCGGGCAGCAGGCTGGAGGCCTCCTGCGCCAGAAGCTTGCCCTGCTGGTCGACGGCCGTGTAGTTCATCTGGGTCAGATAGACCTTGGCCTCCCGGCCCTGGGGGCCGATCACGAACAGCGCCGGCGTGTGGATGACCTCGCCGTGCTCGATCGCCGCCTCGACCGCGTAGGCCTTCCAGACCCGCTTGAGCTGCGTCAGCGATCCGGTCAGGAAATGCCAGGCGTGCAGCATGCCGTGGAGCTCGGAGTACGACCACACGTCCTCGATCGACGTCGACGCGGGGTTGGCGTCGATGCCGAGCAACTGCACCCGCGAGCCGGCGTCACCGAGCATCGCCTTCGCGTACAGCATCGCCCGGGTCGTCAGCGGACACACCGTCGTGCACTCCGAGTCGTTGAAGGCGAGGATCACGACCTTGCCGCGGAACGACCGCAGCGAGACCGGCCGCCCGAACTGGTCGCTGAGCGTGAAATCCGGCGCCATGCCATGCAGCGGCGTTCCGGGGTCAAGGAAGCGATTGAACGCGGCCGGCGATGCGGTGACCGATGGCGCGCGGGCGCTCAGCAGTACGACCGGCACCGCGACGATCAGCGCGACCGGCAGGGCGAGCCGCGGAACCGCCCAGCGCCAGGTGAGGATCGCGGCCCGGCGGCGCGCGGGATGTCCGCCGGCGCCGTCGCGCCGGCGCCGGGCGATGACGAACCGCGCGGCGGCGATGGCGGCGAGCAGGAGCACGATCCCGAAGGCGACGAGGCCGATGCGCCCGTCGGCCCGCTGACCGGAGGCCGGCGTCGCGCCGCCGGTCTCGCCCGCCGCGCTCGCCCCGTTCGAGGATCCGCCGGCGCCGGCCGCCGACGCCGTGGACACCGTTCCCGTGTGCCCGCCGGCCCCCTGCGCCATCAGTGCGCGGACCGACGCCATCGTGGCGGTGATCAGGCCCGCGTCGCCGTGGCCGATCGGGACACGGTCAACGGCGCGCTCGGCCGGGCCGAGGGGGTGCCCGGGCCAATTGACGCCGTAGCCGTTCGGCATGACGATCAGCAGCCGTCCGCGATAGGCGAGCGACAGCTCGATGCCGAGGAAGTGCGCGTAGGCCTGTGGGTGGCGCCACAGTGCGGTGACCGCGCCGAGGTCGAACCGGCTGGCGACGATGGCCACCCGGATCGGCGCTCCGTGCTGCTGGGCCACCGCCAGGAGATCGGCGAGCTTGACCTGCTGGTCGACCGACAGCCCGAGATCCGACGGGGCGAACAGGCTCTGGTTGACGAGGACGTCGCTGCCCGGGTCGCCGTCGGCTTGCGCCCCGGCCGCCGGGACGAGCGCGAGCGCGACGATGGCGAGCAGGGCGAGGACCGGCCGCGTCAGCCCGTGCCGGAACCCGCGCCGGCATCCGGCGCCGATGACCGCAGCGGCCCGGCGCTCACCTCCCGAGCGCGCGGGCGTGCCAGAGCGAGCCGTGCCCATCGCCGGGATCTCACCATCTCAGGCCGGCGTCGCCATCCGCAGTTCACCGAAAGCGGCTGCGTGGTCGTGCCCGCCGGTGAGCGGGAGCGGTGCGTCACCCGGGCAGCCGCCGGGCGTTCGCGACGGAGTCGATCAGGCGAGCTCGTCGATCCCGTGCCAGAGGGCGCTCTCGGCGGCGATGTTGGCGAGCGATGAGCTCGACGTGCCGCTGCCGAGCGACGACAGCAGCTGGCTCTCGATCGAGCTCGTGGCGTTGGCCTCGGCCTGCGCGATGTCGGAGCTGCCGGTCGCGGTCGTGGCGGCCGCGCTCGTCGTGCTCGACGTTGCCGCCGAGCCGGTCGATGCCGAGGTGGCATCGGTGCTCGCCGCGGCGGTCGTGGGGTCCGTCGCCCCTGAGGTGCTCTGAGTGGTGAGCGCGCTCAGCCAGTCGCTGAGCCCGCCGATGGAGGAGATGGACATGGCATCACGATCGGCCTGGTCACACTGCGGAGTGAGCGGCCGTGGTCCCGGCTGGCCGGATGTCCTCCGGGACCCGCCGGCCCGTCGTGACCCGCCGGGTCCGGGCGCGACCGGGCGCGCGGTGCGAAACACTGCCGGCATGGACAACGGCCAGATCGCCGACCGCTTGGACGCCTTCGCGATGCTGCTGGAGCTCGGCGACGCCAACCCGTACACGGCGCGGGCCTATCGCCGGGCCGCCGCCGGCATCCGGGCGAACCCCGCACCGGTCGGCGAGCTCGTGCGGGCGGGCCGCGTTCGCGAGCTGCGCGGCGTCGGCTCGGGGATCGAGTCGCGCCTGCGTGAGCTGCTGGAGACCGGCGAGATCGCCGAGCTGGCCGAGCTCGAGCGCGACCTGTCACCGGACCTCGTGGGGCTCGGGCGCTATCTCGGTCTGACCGCCGGCCGGGCGATGGCGCTGGCCCGGACGCTCGACGTGCACAGCGCCGAGCAGTTCCGGGAGGCGGCGGCGGCCGGCCGGTTGCGGGACGTGCCGGGGATCGGGCCCAAGACCGAGGCTCGGCTGCTGGAGGCGCTGAGCCGGGAGGGCGATCCCCGGCCCCGGCCGGGCCTGCTGCTCGACCGTGCGACCGAGCTCGTGCAGGGCATCGCGTCGGCGCTGGACGGACAGGCGGCCGGCGACGTGCGCCGGCGACGCGACCTGTGCGAGCAGCTGTGCGTCGTCTGCGCTGCGCCGGACGCGTCCGCGGTGCTCGACCGGTTCGCCGCGCTGCCCCAGATCGTGGCGGTGGTGCGGCGTGATCAGCGGTGCGCGCTCGGGGTGACCGTCGAGGGGGTGGCGGTGAAGCTGATGATCGCTTCGCCGGCGCGCTGGGGCACCGAGCTGCTGCGGGCCACCGGCACGCCCGCCTACGTCGGCGCGCTGGAGCCGCTGCCCGAGCGTCCCGAGGAGGTGATGGTCTACGCCGCGCTCGGCATCCCGTGGTGCCCGCCGGAGCTGCGCGAGCAGCCGTTTCGCGAGGCGCCGCCCGCGCTGATCGACGTCGAGGCCATCCGCGGTGACCTGCACTGCCATTCGACGTGGTCAGACGGGCGGGCGAGCATCGCGGAGATGGGCCGCGCCGCTCGCGCGCGCGGGTACGAGTACCTGGCGATCTGCGATCACACCCCCGCGGTGGGGGCCGTCCAGGGCCTGGACGCGGACGCCGTGCGCCGCCAGGCGGAGGAGATCTCGGCCGTCAACGAGGAACTGGCGCCGTTCGTCGTGCTGCGCGGGATCGAGTGCGACATCCTCGCCGACGGCTCGCTCGATCTCCCTGACGCGGTGCTCTCCGAGCTCGACTGGGTCCAGGTCAGCGTGCACGGCGGCCAGCGGATGCCCGCGCGGCAGATGACCGACCGCGTCTGCCACGCCCTGGCCAATCCGCACGTCAGCTGCCTGAGCCATCCGACGGGGCGGCTGCTCACCCGGCGTCCGGAGAACGCCGTCGACCTCGAGCGTGCCTACGAGGTCGCGGTGCGCCACGGGGTCGCGCTGGAGGTCAACGGGCTGGCGCCGCGCCTCGATCTGAGCGGCGAGCACGTCCGCGACGCTCTGCGGGCCGGCGCCCGGGTCGTGTGCTCCACCGACGCGCACTCGGTGGCGGGGCTGGGGAACATGGCCCTGGCGGTGGACACCGCGCGACGGGGCTGGGCGACCGCGGCCGACGTGGTCAACACGCGCTCGCTCGCCGACCTGCGCGCTGACGATCGGCGCCCGCGTCCGGGGCGATGACCGTGTCGGGCCCCGGTGCAGCGACCGGCGCGCGCGGCGCCGGTCGCTCGCGGGTCTCAGGGGTCTAGTAGGACGATCGGGCGAGCTCGGCGACCAGGCGGACGCCGTCCGGGGTTCCGAGACCGCTGGCCAGGTCATAGCCGGGCACCGCGTTCCAGCCCTTCACGGTGTAGGTGTTGCCGTCGGAGTTGACGAACGACACCGTGTTGTTGCCGCGGGTGATGTCGACCAGGCCGGAGCCGGGGCCGTCACCGCCGGCGTACAGCGCCGGGTTGAGCAGACCCAGGTCGTGCCCAGCGGCCTGATCGGCGATCGCGACGATCCCGGCGAACAGCGGCGTGGCCACGCTCGTGCCGCCGATCGGGTTCCAGCCCGGATCGATGCCGGCGGCGCTGGAGTCAAAGCTCCAGTAGATGAGCGCTGCACCGTCGACCGCCGCGCTCATCGCGACGTCCGGGATGCCGCGCTGGTCGCCGACGACCCCGGAGACCCCGTTCTGATAGCCGGGCCGGCTGAACACCGAGGACAGCCCGCCGTCGCCGGCGGCCGGGGTCGGGCTCCCGAAGATATTCGTCAGGAAGGCGGTGTCGTTCCACACGTTGTCCGGCGCCGTGCGATTGCCGTACTGATCGAGGTGCAGTTGGGTCCCGCCAACCGAGGTGACGAGCGGATCGCTGGACGGCCAGTCGACGACCGGAGTGGTGAACAGGTCGGTCTCGGCCAGGTTGTCGTCGGTCGGACCGGTGTCGCTGCCGGCGGCCAGCACCGACACGTCGTTGGCCGCCGCGTTGACGAAGGCGCTGCGCAGGCCGAGGATCGCCTGCGGGTTCGGGAAGTCCTGCTCCGGCGAGCCGAAGCTCTGGCTGATGACGTCACCGATGTGATGGTCGATCACCCAGTTCTCGGCCTGGACGATCTGGGGGAAGCCGGTCAGGCCCTCGGTCTCGGCGACCGGGGTCTCGGCGACGACGATGTTCGCGCCCGGCGCCATCGCGTGCGCCATCTCGACATCGATCGTCGTCTCCACGGCCGACCCGGCCTGGTTGGGGTCGGTGGGATCGAAGGTGGGGACCGGGCCGGCCGGCGTCACGATCCTCAACGACGGCGGATCGGGCAGGCCGTAGGCGGCGTCGAAGGTGTGCAGATCCTGGGCCAGCGTCGGCGATCCGTACGGGTTGACGAGCACGATCGTCCGGCCCGCGCCGGTCAGCCCGGCCGCGTACAGGGGATTCATGTCATAGGCCTGGCGCAGCTGCAGCGGGCTATAGCACGGCGCGTCGAACGGTGGCGTGGTCTCGCACGCGGTCATGCTCGGCGGGGCCGGGAAGTGCGCGGAATAGTCGAGCCACATCGGATGGGCCGAGGCCGCGGGTGCGGCGCCGGCGAGCGCCACCGAGGCGCCGACCAGTGCCATCACTGCCTTGCTACGCAACGTTTGTCTCCTTGGACGGATCATGGGCCGAGCGAGTCAAGCAGCCGCGATGGCCCGTTCATACTGGACCTACGTCCAGTTGCGATGAGACCAATTGCGCGCCGAAGAGCGAGCGACGGCCTCGCAGCCGGTCCCGCGGGCGCCGAGCCCGCCGGTCACCGCTCGAGCGCGAGCATCACCAGAAAGCCGTCGGGGTCAGCGAAGGCGAGCGCGTTCGCGGCCCAGTACGGATTGGCGGCGGCCACCGGCGGCCGGCCGATCCGGTCCGCGACCGCGTCGAGCGCCGCCTGCGTATCGAGGTAGAGCACCAGCAGCGACTCGGGATGAGGCGCGGGCGCCGCGTGATCTCCACCCGTGGTCAGCTCGAGACGGGCGCCGGTGCCCGGGATCTCCAGGATGACGCCGCTGTAGCCCGCGTGATCGTCGAACCGCCCGATCTCGGTTAGACCGACGCGGTCTCGGTAGAAGGCGACGACGGCGTCCAGGCGATCGGTATGTCGCGCCACCCGCAGCTTCATCTCGGCGTCCGCCGCGTCGGCGACCGGAAGTCGCGCAGCGCCATCGCCGCGTCAGGCCGGTTCGGAAGCGGTCTCGAGATGGTCGAGCCAGGCGAGGAGCGCGGCCCGGGAAAACCGCCAGTCCCCGGCGACCGACCGTCCCGGCACCTCGCCGTCACGAGCGGCCCGCTCCAGGGCCGCGGCTTCGACGCGCAGGAGATCGGCGGCTTCCTCCAGGGTCATGACCTCGGGAACGTGCAGCGTGACCCGTCCGACGACCAGGCCCTCATCGGTCAGGTGATCACGGACGGCGTCATCGACGATCTGCCGCTTGCTCCGGCCCGAGACGGCGACCGCGCGTTCGAGACGGTGAGTGGGTTCTGAGGACAGGCGTACATAGAGGGGAGTGCGTGCATCAGGCATATCAATAACGATATCAGGTGATATTCTCCCGCCATGAACCTCTTCGAGCCCGTGTGGGACGCCGAGGTCGGCGAGCAGGGCGCTGCTCTCCGCGCCGTGCGTCTCGCTCAACACGCCGGCAGCCGGCGGCTCGCCGCGAATCTCTACGAACTCGAGCCCGGCGCGATGGTGTCACCGCTGCACTTTCATCACGCCAACGAGGAATTGCTGTTCGTCCTGTCCGGGACCCCGACGCTGCGGACCGGACCCGACCGCGAACGGGAACTCGAGCCGGGCGAGGTCGTCGCCTTCCCGAGCGGCCCCGACGGCGTGCACCAGATCGTGAACCGGTCGGGCGCGGCCAGTCGCCTTCTGATCTGTGCCACGAACGAGTTCCCTGAGGTCGCCGAGCAGGTGGAGAACGGCATTGTCGCGGTCATCACCCCGAGCGGCCTGAGGCTCCTGCCCGATCAGCCGGCGGTGACCGCTCCCTGACGTGAGCCCCTAGGATTCCGGGACGATGGGAGAGACCCTGCTGCCCGACGTGGCGGAGCTGCCGAGCGGGGCGTCGCTCGTCGAACAGGGGCTGGAGTTGGGAGCGCGAGTCCAGGCGGGGCGCTCGGCGTTCTGCCGGCGCCACGGAGTCGCCAGCGAGGTCGAGTTCAAGCGCGCGCGGATCGCGGCGGGCGAGCTGCAATGGAGCATGATCATGGGCCTGGCGTCACTGGAGGAGCAGATCGAGGCGCTCGGGTTCCTGGATCGCGTCGGGGAGCAGACCGGAGTGGTGATCGACCGCGGCCTGATCATTCCCAACTGGGTCACCGGTCTGCCTGAGCGGCTGCGGGAGCGCGCGCCGAAGGGAACGAGCTTCGTCCTCGGCGGCGTCGAGGATCACGTCAGGATCGCCCAGGCCGCGCCGATCATGCCCTGCTTCAACGACTTCCATATCGGCTCGCCGGCGGCCGTTCCCAACACATTGGCGGCGATCCAGGCCGGTGGCAGCTACATGGGCGTGCTCGCCCAATACGTGTGGAGCTTGCCGTACTCAGACGACGATGTGGAACTGGTCGCCGAGAACGTCAAGGCGATCGCGATCGTCGCCCAGAAGTGGACGGAGGGGGTGGTGGTCGACTCCTATCTCGACGACGGGATGCCGGCCGAGTTCGCCGACAACGTCTCGATGATCGGCTACGCCTGCCTGGAGCGGCACGTCGTGGAGCGGCTGTGCGGAGCGCGGTACGCGACCGGGTTCGGTCAGCTCATCTCAGACATCCCGACCAAGCTCTCGATCTGGCTGGCGCTCGCCGAGGTCCTCGCGGCCGATCACCCGCCGCTGTCCTACCTCTACGGCAACACGATCGACGCCTCGGACACCGTGATCGCGGGCAACTACGGGATCAGCGCGGCGGAGATCGTGGCCTTCGCCGCGACCGAGCGGCGCTTCCGGACCGGGGTGGCGTTCCTGCCCAACCCGATCACCGAGAAGCTGCAGGTCCCCACCGTGCAGGAGATCGCCGACATCCATGCCGCCGCTCGCTCGGCCGCCGCCAAGTCCCGTGACCTCGAGGACCTCCTGGACTTCTCGGCCGTCGAGGCCGACCGTGACGTGCTCGTCGAGCAGGGCACGCGCTTCTTCGCGAACGCGCTCCGCGTTCTGGGGGAGCTCGGCGTGGACGTCGGCGACCCGCTGCAGATGCTGCTCGGCATCCGCCGACTCGGCGCGCAGCGGCTGGAGCAGCTCTGCCACCCCGGCGCACGCGACGACGCGCTGCCCAACGGCATCGTGGCCTTCAGCCCGACCGAGTTCACGAAGCGCTCCGCGGAGATCATCCGCTCCGAGGTGCAGCGGATCCGCTCGGCCGGGATCGGCGACGTCGTCCGGCGCCGGCCGTTCATCGTCGGGTCGGCCGACACCCACGTGTACGGCACGTTCGTCCTCGCCGGTGTGCTGCGCGCGCTCGACGCGGAGGTCCACGATGCCGGCGTCGACCGTGATCCCGAGCATTTCGCCGCCCTGCTGCGCGGGCGACACGACCGGCCCGCGGTGGCGATCTCCACCCACAACGGCCAATGCGTCAGCTACACCCGCCGGCTCATGACCCTGCTGCCCGCCGACGATCGCCCGGACGTGTTCATCGGCGGCAAGCTGAACACCATCGCCGACGGCGACTCAGAGCCCCGTGACGCATCGCAGCTGCTGCGCGAGCTGGGTGCCGTCCCGTGCGCGACGATCGAGGACCTCGTCCGTCACGTGGCGGCGGCGCCGGAGCAATAGCCGGCCTCGCCCGGCCGGCGTCAGCCGACCCCTGAAGCGGCGCCCGCTCCCGCCTGGTCGGCGCGAGGCCCGAGCGTGGCCGCGCGGCCTTTGGGCTCCTCCCAATGGCGGATCCTCTCGGATCGGAGTGTGAGGACACCGTAGCTCAGGCAGAATGCGCTCGTGATCAGTCGACGGCGCAGCGCGGCGATGCTGGGGGCGATCGCGCTTGTCACGCTCGTTCTCGTCGCGCCGTCAGCGGCCGCGCCGGGCGGATACGCGTCAAACGGCTTGGTGTACTCGACGGTCAGCAGCCGTGTCATCCAGCGACAACCGGCGGCCGGCAGCTGCCACGCGCTCGGCCAGGGCCTGTACTCGCGTCCGGATCCGCGATGCACCCCCGGAGCGCTCAACCCCGCCGTGACTCAGGCGTCGATCGGGCAGACGATCTGCCGTCGTGGCTGGGCGGAAGGCGTGAGACCACCGGAGTCGATCACCGAGCCCGAGAAGTACGCCAGCATGGCCGCCTACGGCGACAGGGGTTCGGCGGCGGGCTACGAATACGACCATTTCATCCCGCTCGAGCTCGGCGGCGCGACGAACGACCCGCGCAACCTGTGGCCCGAGCCGGGCGCGTCGCCGAACCCGAAGGACGAGGTCGAGGACGAGCTGAACGCCGAGGTGTGTGACGGGACGCTGACGCTGTCGCGGGCCCAGCATCTGATCGCCGTGAACTGGGTCGTGCTGCACCGGGAGACGAGCGGCGGCTGACGCGTCATATTTCCGGCCGCCGCGGTGCTTAGAGGGTGTGATCGGTGTGCAGGCACGACAGAGCGAGCGGGCGCGGTGCCTCGACGGCGACCCTGATCCGGCGACCTTCGAGTCCTTCTTTCGCGGCAACTACCCCGCGGTCGTCCGCCTCGCCCAGAGCGTCGTCGGCGACGCGCAGGGCGCGGAGGACGTCGCTCAGGATGTCTTTCTCGCCGCCTATCGGCGCTTTGACGGCGATTACGGGCGCGCTGCGGGATGGGTCCGCGTGGCGGCGGTGCACACGGCGCTCAACGTGGTCCGCGGCGAGCGACGTCGCGGCCGGCGTCAGCTGCAGACGGGGGTCGCGGCGGCGTCGCCGAGCCTCGAGGACGCCGTGATCGAGCGAGAAGGACGGGCGGACGTGCGCCGCGTCCTGCGTCGGCTCCCGCGCCGGTCGGCCGCGGTTCTCGTGATGCGCCACAGCGGCATGAGCTACGCGGAGATCGCGGACGTGCTCGGGGTCAAGGTCGGACACGTCGGGACCTTGCTCAGACGGGCCGAGTCCGCGCTTGGAAAGGAGATGGACCGTGAGACATATTCCTGATGGGGTGCTCCGGCGCCTGCACGACGAGCCGCTGGCCGTCCCGGATCGCGTCAGCGACCACATGGCGGAGTGCGAGCGCTGCACCGCCCGGCGCGCGGTGATCGTCGCCGAGGCCGAGCGCTCGGGCCGGCTCCTCTCGGCGCCGCAGCTCGCTCCCGACGTGGACGTCGCCTGGGCCCGCGTGCAGCGTGGCCTGGCCTCCCAGTCGACAGGCGGCGCCGAGGAGCCTCGGGCGCCGGTGCGCGGTCCGTCGCGGCGGGCCCGGCTTCCACGCGTGTCGCTGCGAGCCGGCCTGACGATCGGCGCGGCCGGGATCGTCGTCGCCGGCACGGCCGCGGCGGCCACGTTCACCACCGTGTTCGCGCCCACCCACGTCGCTCCGATCGCGCTCAGCCAGACTGACGTGCAGGCGATCGCGACGCTCACCGGACTCGGCGATGGCCAGTCGCTGGGGAGCTTCTCCACTCCGACGGGATCGAGCGCGTTGCGGTTCGGGACGATGACCTGGTCCTCGGGCAGCGTCCATCCGGCGTCCTCGCTCGCCGAGGCCGCCGGCGATGCCGGCCTGGCGATCAGGCTCCCCGCTCGCCTTCCCTCGGGAGTGGGCGCCGTCCAGCGGTTCGTCGTCCAACCGCGGATGAAGGCGGTCGTCAGGTTCAACTCCGCGGCCGCCGGGCTCGCCGGAAGCTCGGTGACGCTTGACGCCGGGCCGGGCGTCGCCGTCGAGTACGGCGGGACGAGCGGGACGAACGAGGCCGCTGTGCCCACCCTCGGCGTCGTCACCATGCGCCGCCCGACGGCGCGCTCGACCGGGGCGACCATGACCCAGATCGAAGCCTTCCTGCTCAGCCGGCCCGGCGTCCCGCCTGAACTGGCGGAGGAGGTCCGCCTGCTCGGGAACCTGACGACGACGCTTCCGGTGCCGGTTCCGCCGGGCGCGTCGATTCGCTCGGTTCAGGTCGCGGGCTGGCCGGGTGTCCTGCTGACGGACTCCTCGAAGGTGGCATCGGCTGTCGTCTGGGAGGACGGCGAGGGTCTGCTCCACGCCGTCGCCGGAGTCCTCGATCCCCGGGATCTGCTGTATGTCGCGGATCAGGTCGACTGAGCGCTCGGCGGTCGAGGCGACCGAGCCGGTCACGGTCGGGCGCTCCGCGCGACTGTCGGACGTGGCCGGCTCCGCCGCGAGCGGCGGCGATCAGTCGTCGCCGCAGACGATGTCGCCGGCGATCTACGCCGCGGGGCTCAGCAAGCGCTTCGGCGACACCGTCGCGGTGAGCTCGCTGTCGATCACGGTCCGCCGGGGAGAGGTGTTCGGCTTCCTCGGCCCCAACGGCGCCGGCAAGACGACGGTGGTGAAGATGCTGCTCGGGCTCGCGCGCCCCACCGGAGGCGAAGCGCTCGTGCTCGGCGCTCCGCTCGGGGACCGCGAGTCCAGGCGTCAGATCGGCTATCTCCCTGAGCTGTTTCGCTTCCAGGCTCTGCTGACCGCCGGAGAGGTCCTGCGCCTGCACTGCCGGCTCCTCGCGCTCCCCAAGGCGAGCTGGGGGGAGGAAGCGCGCCGCGCTCTGGAGACCGTCGACCTGCTGGCGCGCGGCAACGACCGGGTGGGCACGTTCTCGAAGGGGATGCAGCAGCGGCTCGGCCTCGGCGTGGCGCTGCTCGGAAGCCCTGCGCTGGTGGTGCTCGACGAGCCCACCAGCGCGCTTGACCCCGTCGGGCGCCACGACGTGCGCGCGATCATCCGCGCGCTGCGCGAGCGCGGAGCGACCGTCTTTCTGAACACGCACCTGCTCGAAGAAGCGGAGCAGGTCTGCGACCGCGTCGCGGTCATCGACAAGGGCACGACCCTGGCGACCGGGAGTCTGGACGAGTTGCTCGGACGCCACAGCAGGGTGCGGCTGAAGGTGGGAGGCCTGAGCGGGAACTGGTGGAGCGGTCTGGGGCGATTCGGCGCATGGCACCAGCGCGACGGCTGGATGGTGGTGGAGGGCATCGATCCCGCCCGGGTCGCCGGCCTCGTCCGCGAGCTCGTCGCGCTCGGCGGCCAGATCGACGCCGTGATCCCCGAGCACGAGAGCCTCGAGGCCCGTTTCCTGCAGATCCTGGAACAGCGATGAACCCGACCCTGACCATTGCTGCGCTGACCATCAAAGAGGCGGTGCGCCGGCGGCTGCTCCTGGCCTTCGTCGCCGTCAGCGTGATCATCGTCGGAGTGAGTGCGTGGGGCTTCGATCGGTTGAGTCACTCGCGCACCCTGACCTCGGGCGAGACGAACCTGGCGGTGCCGCAGGCGCTCATCCTGTTCATGTTCATGTTCAGCTTCGTGCTCGCGCTGAGCGCGTCGGCGATCGCGTCCCCGGCGATCTCGTCGGAGATCGAGTCCGGCGTCCTGATGACGATCATCGCCCGTCCGGTCCGCCGGACCGAGGTGCTGATCGGCAAATGGCTCGGACTGGCGGCCCTGCTGGCAGGGTATGCCGCCGGCGTCTGCGCCCTGGAGTTCGTCGTCGTCCACCTGGCCAGCGGCTTCGACGCGCCTGACCCGGTGCTCGTCACCGTGTACCTGTTCGCCGAGGCGGCGCTCCTGCTGACGCTGGCTCTCCTGCTGAGCACCCGGGTTCCGGTCATCGCCGCCGGCGTCATCGGCGTCGCGGTCTTCGGCGCCGGATGGCTGGCCGGGGTCGTCGGCACGCTCGGCGCCGCGTTCAACATCGCCGCGCTGCGCACCCTGGGGCAGGTGGGGCGTTTTCTGCTCCCCACCGACGGACTCTGGCACGGCGCCATCTACTATCTCCAGCCGCCGTCCCTCATCGCCCAGCACCTGGAGCAGGGGGGTCGGCAGGACCCGTTCTATGCCCAGGGGGCGCCATCCTGGAGCTATCTGCTGTGGGTGGCCTGCTGGTTCGTCATCGTCCTCGGCGCGGCGGTGGCGAGCTTCGAGCGGCGCGAGCTCTGACGATCGCCACCGGCCGAGGCCATCGATCCACACCCCGGCGCGGTGCTCCGTGAGCCCCATCTCTCGGCCCTTCTCGACGCGGCCGACCCGTCGCCGCGGGAGACCGAGATCGGCGGCCGGTGTTCCGGGCCGGCCCTGAGGCGACCCCGGCGGTGGCGAGGAGGGTTCCGGGTCGGCTCCGCTCGTCATCGGGGCGCCAGCAGGCCTCGGTCGCGCAGGCTCTCGGCGGTCTCCACGATCGTCGTCTCGGCGGGGCGCGGGCGCCAGCCGAGCTCCTGACGAGCGCGGTCGTTGTGGATGATCAACACCGGCGGCTCCGGTCCGGGCGCCTCTTCGGTCGGCACGCGCTCGGCCAGCGGGCCGAGATGCGAGCGCAGGATCTGCGCCATCTCCAGGAAGCTGATCGTCGGTCCGTCGGCCAACGCCAGGAAGCGCTTGCCGGCGGCGTCGGGCGTGGCCATCGCCCGGATGTGCAGATCGGCGACGTCGCGGACATCGGCGACGCCGAAGCGCTGGCGCCGCACGACGGGCATCGTGCCGTCGAGCATCGCCTTGGTCAGCGCCAGCGACGACCGCGCCTCCGTGGTCAGCGTCGGGCCGAGGATGAAGGTCGGGTTGACCACGACGAGCTCGGTCTCGCCGCCCTCACGCGCGATGAAGTCCCAGGCGGTCCGCTCGGCGATCACCTTGGACCGCGGATAGGCCGGCAGGCCGGGCGTGTCGGGATCGGTCCAGTCGGCCTCGGTGAACTCGGCGCCGGGTTTGGGCGAGTAGCCGACCGCGGCAAACGACGAGGTCAGCACGACCCGCCGGGCGCCCGCGTCGCGCGCCGCCCGCAGGGCACGCAGCGTGCCCTCGCGCGCCGGAACGATCACCTCGTCGGGATCGTCGCTCTGGATCATCGGCGAGGCGACGTGATGGACCTCGTCGCAGCCCGCCGCCGCGGCCGCCCACCCGTCATCGGCGAGCAGGCTCGAGACGACGACCTCCAGGCCGGCGTCGTCGGCATCACCGCGACGCATCGCCGCCCGCACATCGGGCTCGGAATCGAGGCTGCGAACCGTCGTCCGCACCTCGTGTCCCTCGCGCAGCAGCGCGGCGATCAACTGCGTGCCGACATAGCCGGACCCGCCGGTGACGAGAACCGGGCTCATCCCAGCACCGTCGCTTCCAGGCGGGGAAGCATGGTCTGCACCCGCCGGTTGGCGTCGGCCTCCGCGCCGGCGTCGCAGCGGTCCCGGGCGTCCCAGAGCGCCGCCTTCGCGTGCAGATAGTCCAGATGCGTCCGCAGGGTCTCGATCTCGGCCGCGATCCGGTCGGCGTGGCGCAGGAGCAGATCACGCTGCTCTCCCGCCGCCTGATGGCCGAGCCGGCGGTTGGCCTGGTAGGTGCGCATGTCCTTGATCCCGACGCCCATCGCGCGCAGGCAGGCCAGCGCCTGCAAACTGTCAAGGTCCTGCTCGCGATAGCGGCGATGCCGGCTGCTCGGCTCGCGCTCGACCGGGCCGATCAGCCCGACCTCTTCGTAGTAGCGCAGCGTCGCCTCGCTCAACCCGCTGCGCCGGGATGCATCCTGGATGGTGAGAGCTGTCATGTCCGCAGCAAACCACACCTCAAGCGCTTGAGGTCAAGAGCATGAGCTACGCTCGCCGGGTGACGGGGGTGACCGCCGACCTTCCCCTCGACGGGGTCGCGCTTGCGCTGTTTCGCGCCGGTGGCCTTGACCCGCCAGAGCCCGCGCGCCAGGTCGGCGCCAGCCCGCGCGGAACGCTGGCGGTGATGAAACTGGGCCGCGTCGCGCGCGAATGCCGACAGGCGGCTCCCGTCCCGGCGACCAGCCCCGAGGTTCGGCGATGACGCTGACGATCGCGATCCCCGGTCGTGCCGAGCTGGGACTGGAGCACCTCATGCTGGATGTCAACGGGACCCTCACCAACCGCGGGGCGCTGCTGCCGGGCGTGGAGACCTCGATCGGTCAGCTGTCGTCGGTCCTGGCGGTCCATCTGGTGTCCGCGGACACCTTCGGCACGCTCGAGGCGACCGGCCGGCTGCTGCGAGCCTCCGCCGTCCGGGCGGCATCCGGTCACGACAAGCTGACCTATCTGAACGACCTGGGAGCCGATCGCTGCGCGGTGATCGGCAATGGCGCCAACGACGTGCAGGCGCTCGCGGCCTGCGCTCTCGGCTTCGCGGTGATCGGCCCGGAGGGAGCGAGCGCGGCGGCGCTGGCGGCCGCCGACGTCGTCTGCGCGTCGGTCCTCGATGCGCTCGGCCTGCTGCGCGAACCGAGAGCGCTGGCGGCGACGCTGCGGCCGTGACCGCGCTGAGATGAGGCTGGGCGCTGACGCTCGCCGGACAGCCCGGCCGGACGCTCGGCGACGTCACCGCGGCGATCCGCGCTTCGCCGGCCTAAAGCGCGGTTCGGGCGAGTCGCTGCGCCGGGCCCGGGGTGTGGAGGGGCCTATCATCGGTCATCGACCTGGCGTCAGACGGCGCAGGACGAGAGGAGACGTGATGCCCGGACTACGGGGACGCTTGAGCTCGGTGGTGAAGGCGAAGACCTCGGCGGCACTGGATCGCGCTGAGGATCCGGCGCAGACGCTGGACTACAGCTATGAGAAGCAGCTCGAGCTGATGGCCAATGTCAAGAACGGAATCACCGAGGTGGCGACATCCCGCACGCGGTTGCAGCACCAGCAGGACGCTCTGCGCGAGCAGGTCACCACGCTCGACGGCCAGGCCCGCCAGGCGCTGGCCGCGGGCAGGGAGGATCTCGCCCGGGCGGCCCTGGAGCGCAAGCAGGCCGCGCAGGACGAGATCGGCTCGATCGACGCCCGAGTCGCCGAGCTGGAGCGTCAGCAGGAGCAGCTGACCGACACCCAGCGGACGCTCCAGGCCAAGCTCGATGCGTTCCGGACCCAGAAGGAGGTCATCAAGGCCCAGTACTCGGCCGCCCAGGCCCAGGTGCAGATGTCGGAGGCGACGACGGGTGTCGGCGACCAGATGGCCGACGTCGGTCAGGCGGCGCAGCGCGCGATCGACAAGACCGAGGACATGAAGGCCCGCGCCGGCGCGATGAGCGAGCTCGAGGAGGCCGGCACGTTCGGGGATCTGACGCAGCTCGGCGGCGGCGAGGACGACGTCGATCGCCAGCTGGCGGCGCTCGGCAGCGACGGCGGGGTCGATGCCGAGCTCGCCAAGATTAAGGCCCAGCTCGCCGAGCCGGAGGCGCCCGCGCAACTGCCTGAGAACGGAGAGCCGCCGGCCGGCGCCTGACCGCGGCTCCGGGGCACTTCAGATCGTCCGCCGGGGTGACGATATGGACGAGGTGGCGCTCGTTCTCCGGGATATCGTGCCGTGACGCCCGGCGCGGCCCCCCTCGCGCACGGGCGGAGCCTGTGCCTGATCTGAACCCGGCGGCGGCCGGCGTGCCGGTCAGGGAGCCATCGCGGCCGGTCCGAGCCATGTGGCTGACGATCGGGATCGGGGCGGCGGTCATCCTCTCCCGGGCGGTCCTGAACAGCCCGTTCGGCTTTGACTATCACGGCATCTGGAGGGCGGGACAGCAGATCCTCGCCGGGCGTTCGCCCTATCTCGCCGCGAATCCACGGGAGCTGCTGGTGGTCGGCAACTCGTTCGTCTCACCGCCGCTTCTCGCGGTGATCTCGATCCCGTTCTCGCTGCTGCCGTTCCGCGTCGGCCTCGTGCTGTGGGATCTCCTGTGCGCGGCGGCCTTCGCCGGTGCGCTGTGCGTCGTCGGAGTTCGCGACCGGCGGGTGTACGTGCTGGCGGGCTGCGCGTTCCCGTTCCTGGTCAGCCTGATCATGGGCCAGCCGGACGGCCTGTTCGCGCTCGCGGCGGCCGCCGCGTGGCGCTATCGCGGCTCGTGGCCCGGAGCTGTGGCGGTCGGCATCCTCGTCGCGGCCAAGCTGCTGGCGTGGCCCCTGCTGCTCTGGCTGGTGGTGACCCGCCGGATTCGATGCTCACTGGTGGCTCTGGCGTCGGTCGCCGCGCTGCTCGTCCTGAGCTGGTCGCCGATCGGCTTCGGCGGCCTCGTCGACTATCCGCGGCTGCTGTCCGCGGATGCGCGCGCGTTCGAGACGCGCTCTCATTCGATCACCGCCCTGGCGATGCGCCTGGGGCTGTCCGGCACGCTGTCCACGGCCGTGACGGTCGCGGTCGCGGTCGCGATCGCGCTCCTCATCGCCCGGGCGGCGCGGGGAAGCGACCTGGGCTGGTTCACGGCGGCCCTCGCGCTCGGGCTGTTCGTCTCGCCGATGCTGTGGACGCATTACCTCCTGCTGCTGTTCGTGGCGCTCGCGATCGGGAGACCCACCGCGGACTGGGTGTGGCTGCTCGCGGCGACGGCATTCGTGCTGTCGCCGGTCGAGCCGGCCCACGGCTGGCAGATCGCGCTCGTGCTCGTGACCGCGATCACGATCGCCGTCACGGCCGGCTCGAGCCCGCCCGCCGCTCCGGCGATCGACGACCAGGCGGTGTCGCCGTTGACTCCGGAGCATCTGCTGGGCGCGTCGGCGTGAATGGCGCGGGCGGCAACCGGCGCGGCGACGCTCGACCGTGATCGGCAGGCGCGCCCGCTGGCCCTGATCGAACCGACGGCGGGCGACCTGATCACCCGCCTGCGCAGGCTCGAGGACGCCGGCTGCATCGCGGGCCCTGATCCCCGACGCGCAGTGGCGACCGGTGTTCGCCGGAGCGGTCTTCAGAGCATGCGGCCGGGTGTCGTGGGGGGTGACCGGGGAACGCGCGGCCAAGCTCGCCGACTGCGAGGCTCGCGCGCGGGCGCAGGGCCTGGGCGCGATCCGGTGGCCGGATCCGTGGCCGACGAGTGATGTGCTCGTGGCCCGCGCGATGATCGTCGCGGACCGGCAGGGTGCGTTGCGGCGCTTCGCCCTCACCGCGATGCGGATGGCGTTCGCCGAAGGGCGTGACCTCGGCACCGCCGAGGCGGTGCGCGCGGTCGCGGTGCGATCGGGGCTCGCCGGCGACGAGGTCGACGCGGCGATGGCAGGTCCGGAGGTCAAGGCGGCGTTGCGCGCGATGACCGACGAGGCGATCGCCCGTGGCGTCTGCGGGGTCCCGACCGTCCGCGTCGGCGCGACCCTGTTCTGGGGCGATGATCGCCTCGGCGACGCCGCGCTGGCCGCTGCGGGCGACCGCGCCCGGGCCGAGGCATCACCATGACAACCGGACGACCCTCCGGCCGGCCGACGCGACGCGCCTGCTGTCGGCGCGTCTCACCACGTCCAGATCGGCACCTCGCGGATCGGATGCAGCTCGGCGTCGGTCTCGGCCTGCGAGTTCTGCTGGGCGACGTGGGCGCCGAACTCGACGTGCTCGCGGACGGCCGTTCGGAAGCGCTCGTCCGCCGGCAGGTCAGCCTCGTCAAGGGACTCCAGATAGGCGCCGATGAAGCGCTCGCGCTGCTCGTCGGTGATGTTCAGGTGGCGGTGCCTGTCGATGAGATACTGGAAGCCGAGCCCGCGACTGAAACGGTCCGGGCCGCCGAAGGATTCCGAGGTGAACCACGTCAGGTGATCGACATGGGTCGGCACGCGCTCGGTGAAGACGTGCTTGAGGACCGGATCGGCGAGCGCCTTGGCGTAGAAGATCTCCTCGAGGCGGTGCAGGCCCTCGTCACCGCCGGCGTGCTCGTAGAGCGTCTCATCTGGTTCGGTCATCGATTGCTCCGATCGTGTCGCGTCTGGAACCAGGATTCATCCTGACTCGCCACAGGATCGCCGAGCGGCCCCGGATCGTGCGCAGGTCCCGGAACGGCCCTCCCCGGCCGCCCTCAGCGCGGTGTCCGTGACCTGCTGGTGGTTCGTTGACGTCAGGGCGCTCATGATCGGTCTCGTCCTGCGCTGTCAGTCGCCTCGAGGTGCCGGCCAGGCTCCCGCCGACGCGTCCGCGGTTTGCCCGGAACCCGGCGATCACGGCCGCGTTGAACTCACCGGACATGTTCGAGCGCTGGGGCCGCGACCCGGTAGGTGAGGTGGAGGCGACCAGCGGCCGTGTGGTCGCTGTCGACGAGCTCCAGGTCCGGTCGCCGCGTGATTCCGTCGAACAGCCCGGCGCCTGCGCCGACGGCGACCGGATGCACGATCAGGCGAAGCTCGTCGAGCAGCCCCTCGTCGATCAGGCTCCTGACCAGGCCGGCGCCACCGACGACGTAGACGGCACGGCCGGGCGTTGCCTTGAACGCCCTCAGTTCATGCACGTCACGAACGATCTGCGCGGTCGGCCAGCTGGTCTGCCCGAGCGTCGTGGACAGCACGAGGTGCGGGGTCTCGGATGCGACGCGCGCGTATTCGATTTCACGCGGGTACGGGTCGCGTCCCAGCCACTCCGTGACGGCAGGCGCGCCGTCACGGACCCCGGCCCAGAAGACCTCATAATCGGTGAACATGCCCGCGCCGAGCACGAACGCGTCGACCTGTGGCAGCAACTCCAGGGCATCGGCCCAGGAGTCGACCCAGTCAGCCGTCCCGTCGGGACCGAGGCTGTAGCCGTCGAGCGTGACCTGCAGAGCCGCGATGAATGTTCGGGATGCTCCTGTCGTCATATCGGCCTCCTCGCTGCTCGTGGTGTAAGAAGCGCAACCGATGGTTGCATGAATCGGCAAGAAGTGCAACCAGAAGTTGCGAGTGCGGTATCCTGCGGGGAGTGGTGCCCGACACGATCAGCAGGGAGATAGACATCGGTGCGCCCCCGGACGTCGTCTGGGGAATCGTCACCGAGCCCCGGCATCTGGCCGGCTGGCTCAGCGACGAGGCGGAGATCGACCTTCGCCCGGGTGGCGCGATGCTGCTCACATGGCATGGCCACGGCGCCTATCGCGCTCGGGTGGAGACCGTCGAGCCGCCGCGGACGTTCGCCTTCCGGTGGATCCTGCGTGACGGCGAGGAGCCGCTGGACGGCAACTCCACCCGTGTCGTGATGACGCTCACGCCAACCGACGCGGGGACACGGCTGACCGTGGTCGAGAGCGGCTTCTCGGAGCTGTCCTGGTCCGAGCACGAGCGAGCCGGCTACGCCGGCCAGAACGCCGCGGGATGGATCAGGGAACTCGCCGAACTGCGCGCCTACGTGGCGCGAGCCCCGCGCCCACGCGCCGGGAGATGACCCAGGAGCGCGAGGACGCCGATCGCGTGTGGGCGGCGCTCGGTGACCCGATGCGGCTGCGGCTGCTCGATCTCCTGCTCGAGCACGGCGAAGCGACGGCCAGCGCCCTCGCGACCGAACTCCCCATCACACGACAGGGCGTCGCGAAACACCTGGTCGTCCTCGAGCGTGCCGATCTCGTGCGAGCGCGACGCATCGGCCGCGAGACACGCTTCACCGTGCACGACCGACGCCTCGCTCAGGCCCAGCGACAGATGGCGCGGGTCGCGTCCCGCTGGGACGCCCGTCTCGCGACGATCAAGCAGATCGCCGAGGCCGCACACAACGCGTCGCGCACGGGCGGCGCCGAGTAGGACGACGCCGCACCCGCGCCGGGGGGCCACGGCGCAGACGGGCAGTCGGCGCCGGTCACCGGCGCCGACTGCCTGATCATCCCTACAGCGTGAACTTCTCCAGATCGGACGCGCCCCAGTACCACGCGTTGGCGTCACCCTGGACGTCGACCGGGGAACCGAGGGCGGGAATGGACACGAAGTTGCCGTTGTCGTATCCGTGCACCGAGCAGCCGCTGGAGAGGCATTCGCCCCAGACGATGTAGTCGCCCGCCAGCGACACGCTGGTGACACTGACGCCGGCGCCCGGAGACTGGATGACGTACGGCGTGTCGTACGGGCCGGGGTAGACGGCGACCTCGCCGTTGGCCTCACCGAAGGTGACGTTGCCGTCGGTCCCGGAGGGCGGGTCCATTGCGGTGATCGCGCTCGCGGCCGCAAAGAACATCGTAGGCGTGCCTCCGCTCGTCGGCACGTACTGGATCGTGTCGCCCGCGGAGTAGAAGAGCGCCGAACCGTCGAGTCCGAGATGCGAGAACGCGGTCCCGGAGACGAGGGTCGTCACTGCGCCGCCGCCGATCGCCATCCTGCGGATCCCGTCGGCATCCGCCCAGTACAGGAAGGAGCCGTCGGTTACGAGATCGCGATTGCCGATCTGCGCCGGCGAGGTGGCGAGCACCACCGCGGAACCCCCGGCGAGCGGCACCCGCTTGATCTGCGAGATCCCCTGCGCCGGATAGTTGGCGACGAAATAGCCGTACCAGGTGCCTGCGACATCGGCGTACGCGATCGCCTCGAAGTCGACCACGTTGTCCAGCGAGCTTCCGCTCCGCGACTCCTGGTAGAGGATGCTCTCCTCACCGGGGACGTTCTCCTTGGAGGCGCGGTAGACGTCCGCGGTGGAGGTCACCGTCAGGTGCCCGCCCTGGATGACCCTCGTGGTGCGATCCGCGGTCCAGTACAGATTGCCGGTGGACTGCAGGAGACGGTCGGGCTGGGTGTAGGACAGCGCTGTGGTGCCCGATGCCCACGCGTTGCCGGCGCTGCCGGCGACGGCGACGGCGGTCGCCGCGAGCCCGACGGCGAGGTTCCGCCACCCCCGGTGTCTCGCCGGCCCCGGCCTGGTGCTGCGGTTGATCCTGCTCATGCTGCTGCCCCCCTTTGAGGACGGTGGTTGACTGTGCCGTGACGATCGCGGCTCACCGCGACCCCGCCCAGCCCTCCTCGGGGTGAGCGACCTCACGCCCAGGGGTGGTCAAGGTGGCAGACCACCACCCCCGTGGTGACGGCCGCGGGCGGCGCTCGGGTGGTCGCGATCGCCGGGATCGGCGATGATGGTGCGATGGAGCGCTCGTGGTCATCGCTGAATCTCCGCGACCCCATGTTCAGCGCGCTCACCCGCTCGAGTCGGGTCACGGGCGCATCGGTGTCGACCAGCGACAGCCTCGTCACGGGCTTCGCCGTGGGGACCAGAGGAAGCGTCCTCACGGCCGGCTGCGCTGCCACAGCGTGGAGCGTGGGGTCGGCCGGCAGCGCGATGACGATCGGCTCGGTGGCAACGGCCGGCAGCGCGGGGACCGTGCTCAGCGCAGCGGTGGCGGGCTGCGTGATGACGGCGCTGTCGGTCGCCTGCGCGGGCTGCGCATGGTGCCTGGGCTGCGCCGGATGCACCAACTGCGCGGGCTGCGTCGGATGTGTGGGGTGCGACGGACTGCGGTTCGCGTTCTGGCGTCGCGGCGAGCGGGCTGCCGACGATTCGCTCAGCTAGTCAGGCCGCTCGCCGCGGCGGTCAGGCTCATCTGACCGATGGGGCGCCGCCGGCTGGACGGGATCGTGTCTGCGCCGGGTGGCCGGGCGGGACCTACTGCTCGGGTGCAATGGCCGGCTCGTGGCCGACCCGGGCAAGTACCCCGCCCTCGCGATGCTCATTCTGTGTGCCGTGCACGGCGGGAGCAAGCGGGCTTGACGGGTGACTCGAGCTCTCGCTGTAGCGGGCGACGGTGAAGCCGATCAGGGTGGGGACGTGGACGGCGTAGATGAGCAGCGACAGGCTCAGCACGACGAGCGGGCCGCCGCTGAGATGGTTGCGGATGAAGACGAACTCGATCAGGGCTCCTGTGACCACATAGGCGAGCAGCGCCCAGCGGGCGACGGCGAAGAAGGCGTCCCAGGCGAACCCCTTGACGCGAGCGAGCGAGATGACGTTGACCGCCATCAACAGGGCGGACAGGACGAGCAGCACGACGGCGGGGGCGAGAGGCACGTGCTGAGGGATGTGAGCCGACAGGTAGATGCCACCCGCGACGATCAGCGCCAGCGACAGCATCGCGAGCTCGGTCACAGGGGGCAGGCGCTGCTCCCCGTTCACGAGCTCGCCAGCTTGGTCATGATCACGAACGTCGCCACCTGCATCACGCCGAGGATCCCCGAGCAGTACACGAAGCGCTTCATGAGCTTCCCGATCACCTCAGAGTTGGGCCGCTTCTTCTTCAGTTCGGTGAGCACCGCGATATTCGCCGGCTCGAGCAGGCCGAGTGCGAGCACGGCCATCACCCCGACGACGATGAGGCTTGCGACCACCCAGCCGTGCTCTGGATAGCTCGTGCGGTTGGTGCCGAGCTTCGTCGAGAGCTGCCACCCGCCGACGAGGGTCGCGGTCACGAGGGTCGGCATCAGGACGACCATCTTCGGCATGAACCGGGTCGTGAACTGGATCCGGGCCGCGATCGGCAGGCTGCCGAGGATCGGCCCGATGATGAGACCGACGAACAGATCGACGATCGTCCAGGCAGAGCCGAACACCACGTGCACGAACTCGAGGGGCCACAGTGCGTTGCTGGCGACCGAGACGACCAGGCCGACCAGGACGACCGCGCTGAGAACGAGTCCCACGCGGGGAACGATCTCGAACTCCGGGATCGCCATCGCACCGCCGGGAGGGCCCGCATGGGCGCCGGCCGGAGACTCCCGCCTTGACACCGCCTCCGGTTCGGCCGCCAGACCAGACATTGGCCGGAAGCTTAGGACCTACCGCCTACCCTCGCAACAAACCTTGTTCTTCACCAAAGAACCGCAAGGTTCGGCCGGTTTCTTGTAGGGTGCTCAGCCTCGCGGCTGCAGACCAGGCGCGGCTCGCAGCCGGTCACCGGAAACAAGGAGGGTTTCATGCGTGCGCGTACTCTCGTCGCCTCGCTCACGAGCGGGGCACTGCTGATGGCGGGGCCCGCGGTCGCGACGGCGACGGCCGCTCCGTCGCCGACCGTCACCGTGGCGGCCAGCGGCCTGAACTCGCCCCGGCATCTCCTCGCGACCGCGCGGGGCATCTACGTCGCGGAGGCCGGTTCGGGCGGGGCCGTTGGCGCGAGCAACTGCGCAACGGGCCCGTCGGTCACGGGAACCACGACAACGCAATACTGCGAGGGGGCGACAGGGGCGATCGCCCTGATCACCGCCCACGGGACGAAGGTCGTCGATCCAGGACTCCCATCGGTGGTCGAGGAGGATTCGGGTGAGGTGGCGGGCCCGTCGGCGGTCGCGCTCGGCTCGTTCGGCCGGATGGCCGTCACGACTCAGGACGAGCTCGTCAACTCCGACGGAACGAACGGCCTCACCGGGGCGGCGGCGCGCGAGTTCGGGACGCTGCGGATCGGCGCGTTCGAGTCGATCGACATCGCCGGCTTCGCCTCCGCCAACCCCCAGACCGCGGCCACGCTCGGCGGGCTTCCCGGCGAGACGACCTACGACTCCGATCCGTTTGACGTGATCAGTTACCACGGCGGCTTCGCGGTCGCCGACGCGGCCGCCAACTCGCTGCTGTGGGTCGGCCCGCTCGGCGGTGTTCGGTTGCTGGCGCGTTTCCCGACGGAGGCCGAGACCGCTCCCGCCGGCGTCCTCGGGCCCAACCCGGTGACGATCGACGCGCAGGCGGTGCCGACGTCGATCGCCGTCGGGCCGGACGGCGCGCTGTACGTCGGCGTTCTCCGCGGGGTCCCGTCGCTGCCGGGAACCGCCCAGATCTACCGGGTCGTTCCGGGTCAGGCTCCGACCGTCTGGGCGAGCGGGCTGACGACGGTTACCGGGATCGGCTTCAACTCCGCGGGAGAGCTGTTCGCGACCGAGTACAACACGGGCGGCCTGCTCTCCCAGGCTGCCGGGGGTGCGCTCGTCGAAGTCAGCGCGGACGGATCGACGGTGACCAACGTTCCCGTGACCGGGCTCGTCGACCCGACCGGCGTCGCGGTCGCGTCCAACGGGACCGTGTATGTGAGCAACGACGGCGACAGCACCGCCGCCTCGTCGACGCCGGGCGAGGTCCTGGCGATCTCCGGTCTCAGCTGACCGGTGCAACGGACGTGGGGCCGGCCGGCGGGCCGGCCCCACGCTCATCGGCCCCACGCTCATAGAGTCACGGGTACGGCAGGCGAGGCGCGCACCCGAGCATCTGTGCTTCGACGCTGATCGTTGCGATGGCGGCGACCGAGGGGCGCTAATGCCCGTCAGCGCGGCTCTGCCGGGCTCGCGGTCGCTAACGTGAGGACGGCGATGCTCACGCGGCTGTCAATTCTTGACCTGGCGCCGATCGGGCGTGGCGAGACCGCCGGCGACAGCTTCGCGGGGAGCGTGGCGCTGGCTCAGCAGGCCGAGGAGCTCGGCTACGAGCGGGTGTGGTACGCCGAGCATCACAACATGGCGACGATCGCGTCGTCGGCGACGAGCGTGCTGATCGCGCATGTCGGCGCCCACACGCATCGCATCAGGCTCGGCGCCGGCGGGGTGATGCTGCCCAACCACGCGCCGCTGATCATCGCCGAGCAGTTCGGGACGTTGGCGGCGATGTACCCGGGTCGGATCGACCTGGGCCTGGGTCGAGCGCCGGGCTCTGACCAGAACACGATGTATGCGCTGCGACGTGATCCCAGCGCGGCCGACGCGTTTCCCCGCGACGTCCAGGAGCTGCAGGCCTATCTCGCCGGGGACACCCTCGTCCCCGGAGTGGATGCTGTTCCCGGTAAGGGCTCACGGGTGCCGCTCTACATCTTGGGTTCGTCGTTGTTCGGCGCGCGGCTGGCCGCGGCGCTGGGCCTGCCCTACGCGTTCGCGTCGCACTTCGCGCCGGCGGCGCTCGATGCCGCGGTCACCGCGTACCGCACCGAATTCCGGCGTTCGGAACAGCTGGATCGGCCCTACGTCATCGCCGGTGTGAACGTGATCGCCGCCGACACGACCACCGCGGCACAGGAGCAGTTGCAGGCCATCCGGCGCAGACGAGCCATCGGCCTGTACGGACGGCAGCTGGGCATCACCGACCTCGATATGACCGACGATCAGGCCGACCGGCTGCTCGCCACCGGAGCCGCAGCGCACGTGGACGAGATGCTCACCTACACCGCGCTGGGGACCCAGCGCCAGGTGCAGGACTATCTGGAGGACTTCCTGCGCCGGACCGAAGCCGACGAGCTGATCATCGCCCACCAGGCACCGACGATCCAGGATCGCCTGCGATCGGTCACGCTGCTGGGCGAGGCCCTGCAGAACGTCTCGGCCTCCTGAGCCGAGCCCGCGGTGACCGTCGGGGGGCACGGACAGGACCGCCGGCGCCGCACGGATCCGGGTTTACTACGGATGCTTACCGGTGACCTTGACGGATACCGTCGGCCGCGTGCCGGCGCCCGTCGGCGGTAATGCGTGTGGAGGAGGATCGCGATGCGGGGCGTGCGGGCCGGTGCAGTCGTTTCAGCGGCCGCGGTGGTGGTCGGGTTGACACCGGCGCTCGCTGCCGGAGCGGGCGGGTCAGTCGGTGCGAGCAGGAATGCCCCCGCGGGGGAGGGGGACATGTATGGGGTGTCGTGCGTGTCCGCGGACGCATGTATCGCGGTCGGCGACACCCGCAGCGGCGCGCGGGCGAACGTGACGCTGGCGAAGCGGTGGAACGGGGAGCACTGGGTGGTCCAGGCGACTCCCAACCCGGCCGGCGCGCTCAGCGCTGACCTGTACGCGGTGTCGTGCGCGTCGGCTGATGCGTGCACCGCCGTCGGCGAATACCGGGACAGCGCTGGCACCATCGCCACGCTCGCGGAGCGCTGGGATGGGAGGACGTGGACCATCCAGGCCGGCCCCGGCCCATCGGGCGCTCGGGAGAGCTCGCTGGACGGGGTGTCGTGCACGTCGGCGACCGCGTGCGTCGCCGTCGGCGACGTCACCAGCGACGGGTCCGCGGGCGCCACGACCGCGACGCTGGCGGAGACGTGGAACGGGACGAGCTGGACGATCCAGGCCACCCCCAACCCGCCTGACCTCTCCACCGCTCAACTCATCGACGTGTCCTGCGCGTCGCCGACCGCGTGCACCGCCGTCGGCGATTTCACCAACTTCGACCTCAACGACGTGACGCTGGCGGAGCGGTGGGATGGGACGAGCTGGACGATCCAGGCCACCCCCAATCCAGCCGGCGCTCACACCAGCTACCTCAACGGGGTGTCGTGCACGGCGGACACGTGCACGGCCGTCGGTGACCACACCAACGGCGCCGGCGCCGAGGCGACGCTGGCGGAGCGGTGGGATGGGACGAGCTGGACGATCCAGGCCACCCCCAATGCGGCTACCGCTCGACGCGGCCCGACCAACGGATTCAACGGGGTGTCGTGCACATCGGCGGACGCCTGCACCGCCGTCGGCGCGCACACCGACCCGGCGGGCACCCCCGTGACGCTGGCGGAGCGGTGGAACGGGCGGCGGTGGGCGATCCAGACCACTCCGAACCCGCGCGGCGCTCAGGACACCGGTCTCAACGGGGTGTCGTGCGCGTCGGCGCATGCGTGCCTGGCTGTCGGCTCCGCCCACGGGCGTTCGGGCACTGAGGTGACGGTGGCCGAGCACTGGAATCTGACGGGCTGGACGATCCAGGCGACAGCCTGAACGGAGGGAACGGCGGCCGGTGGGGCCGCGCGGCGACGAGGGCAGGCCAGTCAGCCGATTCGTCCCGGGGCTGACCACCGATCGACGAAGGTCAGGCCGCGGCCCTCCACGGATGGTCGAGTGCCGGTCACAACTCGAGCGTCACGGTGTCAAACCTCGTGACCCCTGAGATCACGAGGAAGGCCGGCACATGCCCACGATTGGAATACTCGGCTCGTTCATGAGCTATCGAGACACGGGACACGGTGACGTCGCGGTGGTGTTCCTGCACGGAAATCCGCTCTCGTCCCACTGCTGGCGCAGCGTCATCCCGCACGTTGCCGACCGGGCCAGGTGCCTGGCGCCGGACCTGATCGGGATGGGTGAATCCGGCAAGCCCGACATCGCCTACCGGTTCGCCGATCACGCGCGCTACCTGGACGCCTGGTTTGATGCGGTCGCCCCGTCGGAGGTCGTGATCGTGGGCCACGACTGGGGCGGTGCTCTGGGCATGGACTGGGCGGCTCGACACCCGTCGCGGGTGCGCGGCATCGCCGTGATCGAGACGTTCCTGCGCCCGGTGCGCTGGGATGAGATGCCGCCGGCGGCCGCCGAGCGATTTCGACGGTTTCGCTCACCGCAGGGGGAGGACATGATCCTGCGGAAGAACATGATGATCGAGTCCAATCTCGCGCTCACCATCGCCGGCGGCCTCGCGGAGTCCGACCTCGACGTCTATCGGGCGCCGTTCCTCGAGCCGGCTTCGCGCACGCCGATGCTGGCGTGGACCCGCGAGTTCCCGCTCGACGGCGAGCCCGCCGATGTCGCCGAGATCGTCCTGGGCTACGGCCGATGGATGGCCGAGACCCCCGACGTACCGAAGCTTCTCATGACGATGGACAACGGGGTCGGACTCGGGTCGCCGGAGATGATCACATGGGCCGCGGAGACCTTCGCCGCCGTCGAGGTCGTGTCGGTCGGGCCGGGCGGTCACCAGGCCCCGGAGGATCAGCCCGATCACATCGGGACGGCGGTGGCGGACTGGCTCACCCGGCGCGTCCCGGCCGCGGTGGCGCGGGTCGGGGCGTGAGCCGGGACCTCGACGAGGTCGAGCTCGTCGCGCGAGCGGTCGACGGCGACAAGGCGGCACTGGAGCAGGTGATCGGCCTCCTCCAGGATCCGCTCTACCGGCTGGCGCTGCGGATGGTGAGACGGCCGTCGGATGCAGAGGACGCGACCCAGGAGATCCTGATTCGAGTCATGACGAGGCTGGCCGCGTGGCGCGGCGAGGCCAAGCTGATGACATGGGCGTATCGGGTCGGGGTCAACTATCTGCTCAACCTTCGCCGTGGCAGCAGCGCCGAGGCGACCTCGCTGAGCTTTGACGAGTTTCGCGACGGCCTGGCGGAGGGATTGGCCGACGCCGATTACCGAGGTCCAGAGGCTCAGGTGCTGGCTGACGAGATGAGACTGTCCTGCACGCAGGCGATGCTCCAGTGCCTCGAGCGCCGTGAACGGATCGCGTTCGTGCTCGGCGAGATTTTCGAGCTCACCTCGGCCGATGCGGCATGGATCCTCGACACCACGCCGGCCGCCTTTCGCAAGCGTCTGGAGCGGGCGCGAACTCGGATCCGCGGGTTCATGGAATCCACCTGCGGCCTGGTCAACCCCGATGCGTTCTGCCGCTGTGCCCGGCGGGTGCCACCGGCGATCGCATTGGGTCGCATCGACCCCGACAGGCCCGCGTTCGTCACTCACCCCGTGAGCGCATCGGGCCGGGATGTCGCCGAGGCCGCAGCGCAACTTGCCACCCTGCACAACGCCGCGGCCGTGCTGAGGGCGCACCCGGACTACGCCGCGCCTCAGTCGAGGGTCGACGCGATCGTCGGGTTGCTGCAGTCCGGGCGATTCCCGCTGCTGGAGTGATCACGTCGGTGTGATCGGTCGGCCTCCCGGCCGGTCACCGGTGTCCGGCCGATTCGGTCGCGGCGATCGGCGTGTGGGCGTCGTAGCCGTGCAGCCAGGCCAGGTCGGTGTAGAGGTCCGGAAAGCGCGCGTCGCGGGCGGGGATCTCGGGCCCATCCGGCATGCTGGCCCTGGTGGGGCACCATGGCGTGCGCGGCATCACCGATCAGCACCGTTCGGTTCGTATGCCAGGTCGCCGGCGGCGCCAGGTCATGCAACGCCCACCGCGCTGCCTCGGTGGTCGCGCCGACCATCTCTCGCACCGCGGGATGCCAGCCGGCGAACGCATCGAGCGCGTCGCTGACCGGACAGGACTCCATCCACGCGCTATTGGTCCACTCCGCCACCCGCACGACGGCGAGAAAGTTGACCGTGCGCCCCCCGTCGATCGCGTCATGCAGCAGGTGACGGCCCGGCCCCGCCCAGAACTGCAGCGCCCGGTGATCAGGCAGCGACGGCACTCGCGACCGAGCGCGTCGAGCAGCGCGACGCGATGAACTCCGTAATAGGGCGCGCCATACGCCGCCTCATACACACCATCACGCCCCATCGGATAGTCGACGATCAGCTCACCGGAATCCCAGCGGCGAACGGTCAACGCCGACGGCACGACCGAGACGGCCTCGATCTCCTCCCCAACCCCGAGCCGGCGCAGCTCACGCGTGCCGTTCGCCGACAGCGCGACCGCGGCGCCGACCTCCCCTGGGGCCCCCTGATTCCGCCGCCCACCACGGCCACCTTCACACCGGACGCCGCCCTCAGCGCTCTCTCCCGACTCGTTCGTCGATCCCGAACCGGACGATTAAGCGCTGCCCCGAGCTCTTGACCACCTGCTGGCGCACCGCGACGTCGAAGGCAACGTCACCCGCGAGCCGGCGCCGGCGCACCTCGGTCCCGCGCCGGCACGTTCGGGCGGCGAGCAGGCCGCCCGAAGCCTCAGTCGCTGGTATCGACGCGGCGCTGCGCCTGCTCCCGCGCCGTCTCCGCGTCAAGGTAGGTCTCCACGGCGCTGATCAGACTGTCGCGGAACCGATAGACGAACCACGCGGAGACTTCCGCGCTCGCCTGCCTGGTTCGTGAGACGAGCGCGCCGGCGGCCAAGACGTTCCCTGCCTCGGTCACCTCAGCGCGGTGGATCACGGCGGCTGCGCTGGCGTCCTGCCGCGCTGCGTCTGCGAAGTAGCGCCGCAGTTCATCGTGACCGACGTATCCGGGTCCGGGCGCGACTCCGGGTACCGAGCGCACCGTGATCAGCGGGTGGGCGAGTTCGAGCGCCTTGCTGACACGATCCGTGCTCGAGAACTCGGCCATGGCCAGAGCTGTCCGGAGGCGCCGGACCGGCTCGAGTCGTTCAGTCACGTCATCCGGAGATGTCATGGGATGGATGGTGCTGAGCCGGCGGGTGGGATATCGACCGGCGTGGGACGGCCGAGATGAAATCCCTGCGCGTAGTCGACTCCGAAGGACCGCAGGAGCGCCAGGATCTCCTCGTCCTCCACGCCCTCCGCAACCGTCTTCTTGTCAAGTCCACGGGCGAGGTGGACGATTGAGCGGACGAGATGCTGGTTGGTGTCACTGTGCGCAAGGTCACGGACGAACTCAATATCGATCTTGAGATATTCAGCGGGCAGCACGCGGAGGTACGTCAGGCTCGCGAAGCCGGTGCCGAAGTCGTCGAGCGCGAGTCCGCAGCCCATCTTGGCGAGGCCTGCGGCGAACTGCTCACCCACGGTGATGTCCCCGAGCAGCGCGGTCTCTGTGAGCTCGAAGATCACGTCGCTCGGATCGCCGCCCGCGGTCGCCAGCTCCTCTCGGATGAACTCGAGGAGGCGATCGCTGACGGATTTGGCCGAGAGGTTGATCGCGACGCGCCGGCCCGTGGCCGCGATGCGGGTCGCTCGCGAGATCACCCACCGGTCGATTTCCTCGATCAGCCCATACTGCTCGGCAGCGGGCAGGAAGGCGCTCGGCGCGATGATCTCCCCGTCTCGTCCGATGATTCGGACCAGCAGCTCTTCGGCTGGTTGACCGGCGCCGAGCGGAATGATCGGCTGGGAGTAGAGCACCAGGCGATCCTCGTCGATCGCCTCGCGCACCCGTCCGAGCCAGTGCAGCGTCTCGAGCTGGCGCTGGGCGCGAAGTTTCTCGGCGCGCTCCTCGGTGGCGTCTCTGAAGACGACGACCACGCCCGAGCCTGTGCCGTCGCTCGGAAGCGGGACGGCGGAGTATGTGACCGGGAACATCGCTCCGTCGCGACGCGTGAATGTGTCCTCGACGTGCTTGACCGCCCGTCCGTCGCGTTGGACGGCGAAGATCGGGCACTCGTCCTCGGCCAGAGGCGAGCCATCCGGCCGTTGGAAATGGATCGTCTCGTGGATGTCGCGGTCACGGAGCTCGACCGCACTCCAGCCGAGCATCCGGCACGCGGCCTCGTTGATATATGTGAGCCGGCCGTCGCCCCCGAGTGCGTACAGGCCTTCGATCATCGTGTCCATCACGACGCTGCGGAACTCCTCGGCGGCGAACCGCTCGCTGACGTCGACAACCAGGACACCAAGGCCGATCACCGCGCCGTTGGAGCGGATCGGGTAGATGCTGTTCATCCAGTGGCCCGCTCGGCTCGTTGATCCGTTGCAACTGACCATGTGATTGACGATCGACTCACCGGTGTCCAGGACACGGCGACAGGGCAGCTCGAGTTGGGGCCAGAACTCGGGGATGACCTGACCGGCGGTCAGGCCGATGTGGTCCTCGACCGGCAGCCTGTTCATCTCGGCCAGCGCGTCGTTGACGCGCACGAACCGGAAGTTGCGGTCGAGGCACGCCAGACCAACCGGCGCGCTGCTCTGAAGCGCCTCCACCAGCGCCGCGAACGCGGCACCGGCGCTTTCGGCCTCCTCGAGGTCCTGCTCGACCATCGGACCCTCACCAAGCCGCTCCCGCAACTCCACGACTCGCGCGATCAGACGTGCCGACATGCCACGCAGACGATCGAGCTCGGGGCTGGCGGCCGCCACGTCGAGCATGTTCAATGCCATGGCCCAAGGATCGACCTCAGAGCGAACGCGCGAATGAGCCGACCGGCTCACCGCCCGGTGGAACTGCCGCGGGCGTGCCGCGGTTTTGTACTGATGCTGCTCGCGGTCAGCTGATCAGACCGCGCCGCATCGCCTCCGCCACGGCCGCCGCGCGGTCAGAGACGCCGAGCTGCATGTAGGCCCCCTCGAAGTGTCGCTTGATGGTGGCGATGCTGACCCCCAGCTGGCCGGCGATCGCCTCGGCGTTCCATCCCTGCGCGGCGAGCTGCAACGCCTCCACCGCGCGTGGGCTCAGCGACGAGCCGGCAAGCTCACCTCGGCGGCTGGCGAGGAAGTGCCCGATCTCATGCCCGATCCCGTACAGCGTGCGCGACAGCCGACTCGTGAGGTCAACCGGCTCGACCGAGAGAAACTCCAGCACGGCGAGCGTTTCGTCCTCGAACACCGCCGGGATCAGCACCGCCATCCCGATGCCGGCCTGTCGCATCGCGATCACGCGGTCCCGAGGTGCGCTCGCCGCCAGATCGGTGGCGAGCAGCGGCTGCCTGGTTGAGAACGCCTTCCCGATCGTGGGGGAACCAGGGCCCGGACACCATCGCGCGGTCACGGCCGCAACCCATTCGAGCTCGCCGGACGCGGCATGCCACATCGCGCGGGCGGCGAAGCTCCCGTCATCACGGACCCACAACGCGCCGAACGGGAATCCCATCACCCGCGCCACCCCCGCCAGCACTCCCGGGGCACCGTCCTCGAGCGTTCGCCAGGCTTCGAGCGCGTCCGTGAGCGCGAGCCGAGCCGCGACCTCGCGCTCGAGCCGTCGCTGAGCGGTCAGGTCCTGCACGGAGCCGATGATCCGCCGATCGCTCGCCTCGCTGCCGGAGATCATCGCCACCGTCGCGCGCAGGAAGACCACCTCGCCATCGTCGCGGCGAAAGCGATACTCAACGCTCCGTGGCTCACCGCCGCTCAAAGCCTCCAGCGTCGCGATCACCATTTCCAGATCGTCGGCGTGCACACGCTTGACCACGAACCCGGGAGTCGGGCGGATCGCTCCAACCCCCAGCCCGTAGAGGCGAAACATGTTGTCCGACCACACCAGCTCATCCCGAGCCGGAGTCCACTCCCAGCTGCCCAACCCAGCCAGCCGCTCCGCATGATCGACAACCACCGGATCAAACGTCACCATCTCGACCCTTGAGCTCTCCGGGCACGACCAGAGGATCCTACCCCGCCTGTCGAGGCCCTGCCGCCATCCGCTGTCTTCGCGGCCCGGGCGCTCAAGCCGCCAGCGGTCGTGTGACTCGTTGCCTTCCCAGAGGAGCTCGCGCACGATCTGGTAATGCGTGACCGTGCGGCCGAGCGCAAGACAGATGCGGCCCGGAGCGAACATCGCGAACTCCTCCCCGCGGATCGGATCGATTCTGATTGGATCGGTGCCGTCTCCTGCCCTCCCCACCACACGCGTGCCTCGGCTGGCACGACGATGCCAAGCGGCCCGGAGCGGGGTGCTGGCTGGAGACGCGGGTCGGCGGGTGGGAGGATGATGTGATGGGAGCGAAGGATGCGCCGATGGCGGCGGGCCGGTTGCCGGAGGCGATGACGAGTTTTGTCGGTCGTGGCCAGGAGCTCGAGGCGGCCCGTCGGCGGATGGGCGAGTCGCGGCTGGTGACGTTCGTTGGTGCCGGCGGGGTGGGGAAGACGCGGCTGGCAGTGGAGGTGGCGGCTGGAGCGCGGCGAGCGTTTCGGGATGGGGTGTGGATGGTGGATCTGTCGAGCCTGTCGGACGCGTCGCGAATCGCGCAGGTGATGCTCTCGGCGTTGGATGTGCGCGATCAGTCGGCGCGGCCGGCAGAGGAGCAGCTCGCCGATCATCTACGCGGGCGCCAGGTGCTGATGCTGCTCGATAATTGCGAGCACCTGCTGGACGGATGCGCGACGCTCGTCGCGCGGCTGGTGAGCGAGTCGCCGGGGCTGCGGGTGCTGGCGACCAGTCGCGAGGCGCTGGGGATCGATGGCGAGCATCTGTTCGAGGTGCCGCCCTTGGCGGTGCCTGATATCGAGCGGCCCGAGTCGTCTCTGCCTGAGCTCGCCGGCATCGACTCGGTGATCTTGCTGGTCGAGCGCGCGCGAGCGGTGCGGCCCGAGTTCGCGTTGGCTGCGGACAACCGTCGCGCAGTGATGCAGCTGTGCGCACGTCTGGATGGGATGCCGCTGGCCCTCGAGCTGGCGGCGACGCGGCTGCGGTCGCGGTCGGTGAAGGACGTGTTGGAGCGCCTTGACGATCGTTTTGACTTCTTGACGGGTGGGAGCCGCGCGGCGATGCCGCGCCAGCAGACGTTGCGCGCGCTGATCGACTGGAGCCACGAGCTGTGCTCGCGTGAGGAGCAGACGCTCTGGGCGCGGCTGTCGGTGTTTCCCGGGAGCTTTGACCGTGCGGCGGTCGAGGGCGTGTGCGCGGGGGGTGGACTGCCGGTCGAGGTGGTCATGGACGTCGTCGATCATCTGGTCGCCAAGTCGATCGTGACCGCCGACCGCGACGGCGAGCGCGTGCGGTATCGGATGCTGGTCACGGTGCGGGAGTACGGGGCCGAGCGCTTGGCCGCGCAGGGCGCGACGGAGGCACTGCGCCGTCATCATCGCGATCACTACCTCGCGCGAGCGCAGCGGATGGTGGAGGCATGGTGCGGGCCGGGCCAGGCGGTGGCGCTGGCGGACATGCGCGATGACCATCCCAATCTGCGCGCGGCGCTCGAATGGTCGCTGGCCGATCCGGCGGAGGTGCGGACCGGGGCCGTTTTGGCGGCGTCGTTGCGCTATCACTGGATCGTCGGCGGCTTTTTGGGCGAGGGCCGGCGCTGGCTGGATCAGATCCTGGAGCTGGAGCTGGAGCCCACGGCCGAGCGCGGAGCGGCGCTGTGGGTCGCGGCGTGGGTGTCGCTGGTTCAGGGCGACGAGCCGGCGGGGCGCAGGCGGCTGGCGGCCTGTGCGGAGCTGGCGCGACAGCTGGAAGATCCCTCCCTGGCGGCGCACGCGGCGCATTGGGCGGCGCTCGCCGCCCTGTTTCGCGGTGAGGTTCCGCTCGCGGTCGCGAGCTTAGAGCCCGCGGTGGCGGGGCATGAGCGTTCGGGGGATCGCAGCGCCCTGCTGACGGCGCTGTTTCAGCAGCCGATCGCGCTGGCCTATTCGGGGCAGACCGCCCGGGCGCGGGCGACCGCACGACGCGCGATCGCGCTGAGTGACGAGCACGGCGAGCGGTGGGCGCGGGCGTATGCGTTATGGGCCACCGGCATCGTTCTGTGGCGGGAGCGCGACCTCGCGGGGGCCGAGGGGGCGGCGCGCGAGGCGCTGACCGCGACGCGCGAGTTTGATGACGGGATCTGCGCTGGCTTGGCGATCGAGCTGTTGGCGTGGGTGAGCGCTGCCCGGCGCCAGTTCGCGACGGCGGCGCGTCTGTTCGGCGCGGCCGGGTCGGTGTGGAGGGAGTTCGGGACCGCGATGAGCGCTTTCGGGCCGCACATGCACGCCGACTCGGCGTTCGCCGAGGAACAGACCAGGTCGGCGCTCGGCGGTGAGCGATTCGCCGCGCGGACCGGCGAAGGTGCCGGGCTCAATGTCGATGGTGCGATCGCGTTTGCGCTGGAACCCGCGCGCCGCTTGGGATCCGGTGCGGCCGTTGGCGGCGACGCCCGGGGGTCGCTGAGTCGTCGTGAGCGCGAGGTGGCCCAGCTGATCGCCGAGGGCATGAGCAACCGCGCGATCGCGCAGGTCCTCGTGCTCTCCCCGCGCACGGTGGACCGTCATGTCGAGCGCATCCTCGCGAAGTTGGCGTTCACGTCGCGCACGCAGGTCGCGGCGTGGGTGGCGAGCCGTGCCACGGAGCAGGTTGGGTAGCTGATTGGGTGATCTCCCCCTAGGCGGGGAGACGCGGGGGCGCCAGAGTTGACGTCGTCGGACTGGATCGTCGCTCCGCCCGGGAGCCGGCCTGATCCTGGCGGCGAGGAGAGGAATGCGAGCACCCCGAGAGTCGCTGGCGGCCCCGGCATGCGCCAGTCGGCCGGTTCGCCGGGGCGTTCGGCCTCTGTCTGCTCACCGGACCGACCCCGTCGCGAACGCGTGCGGGCATGGCGAGCGTCGGCGAGGAGAGAGTGCTGTGGCGACTGCTGCGGTCGTGGAGGGCAAAGACCAGCCGTTCGTGCTCGGTGAGGTGCAGGTCGGCCCGTTGCAGGCCGAGGAGGTTCTGATCGAGGTCAGGGCGAGCGGGATCTGCCATACCGATCTCGGCGCGCGCGCGGGCGCGTTTCCGACCCCGTTGCCGTGTGTGTTGGGACACGAGGGCGCCGGAGTGATCGCGGCGGTCGGATCGGCGGTGATCGGCTTGGCGGTCGGGGACCGCGTGGCGATGAGCTTTGGGTGCTGTGGTCGCTGCCCGAGCTGGCTGATCAGTCGGCCGGCGTACTGCGCGGAATTTCTGGCGCGCAACTTCCTGGCCCAGCGCAGCGACGGGTCGACGGCGTTGTCGCGCGCGGGCGCGCCGCTGGGCTCGCGGTTCTTCGGGCAGTCGAGCTTTGCCACCCAGGCGGCGTGCCATCAGCGCAGCGTGGTGAAGATCGATGCCGAGATCCCGTTTGAGGTGCTGGCGCCGTTCGGGTGCGGCGTCCAGACCGGGGCGGGCGCGGTGCTCAGGGTGTTGCGCCCGGGGCCGTCTGACTCGCTGGCGGTGCTCGGCACGGGCGCGGTCGGCATGTCGGCGATCATGGCCGCGCGCCTGACGGGGTGCGCCGCGATCATCGCGATCGATCTCAACCCGGCGCGGCTGGAGCTCGCGCTCGAGCTCGGCGCCACCCATACGATCGACGCCGGGAGTCGCGATCCCGTCGGTGATGTCCGCGCGATCACCGGCGCCGGCGCGCGCTTTTCGCTGGAATGCACCGGCGTTCCGGCGGTCCTGCGCCAAGCGGTGGACATGCTCGGCGCGAACGGGACCTGCGGGGTGATCGGCGCGCCCGCGTTCGGGACCGACGTCGGCCTGGACGTCAACGAGCTGATCGCGCTGGGCCGCCAGGTACGCGGAATCGTGGAGGGCGAGAGCGTCCCGCAGCTGCTGATCCCCCAGCTCGTGGAACTGTGGCGTCAGGGTCGCTTCCCGGTCGACCGCCTGGTCCAGACCTTCCCGTTTGAGCAGATCAACGACGCCGTCGCGCGCATGGCCGACGGCAGCGTCATCAAGCCCGTCCTGATCGTCGGCTGATCCCAGCCACCACCCCCTTCGTAACCCCATCCAGCGACACGAGGAGACCACGCATGGCCACCACCGATGCACCCACCCCTGTCCTTCCCCCCGGCGTCACCCAGGCCGCGTTCGCCGCGGCCGTGGACGCGTTCCGCGCCGCGGTCGGCGCCGAGAACGTGCTGACCGGCGCCGACGAGCTCGCCGGCTACCAGGACCCCTATCCCGTCAGCGACGCCGCCGCCCATGCCGCCTCGGCGGTCGTCCTACCCGGGTCAACCGAGGAGACCCAGGCCGTGGTGCGGATCGCCAACGAGCACCACATCCCGCTGTCGCCGGTCTCGACCGGCAAGAACAACGGCTACGGCGGCGCCGCCCCGCGGCTCGCCGGGTCCGTGGTGGTCGCGATGGGCCGGATGAACAGGATCCTCGAGGTCAACGAGAAGCTCGGCTACGCGCTCGTGGAGCCCGGGGTCAGCTATTTCGATCTCTATGAGCATCTGCAGGCCAACGACATCAAGCTGTGGCTCGACGTTCCCGATCTGGGCTGGGGAAGCGTCGTCGGCAACACGCTGGACCGGGGTGTGGGCTACACCCCGTATGGCGATCACTTCATGTGGCAGACCGGTCTGGAGGTCGTGCTGCCCGACGGCGATCTGCTGCGCACCGGCATGGGCGCGTTGCCGGGCAGCGACACCTGGCAGCTGTTCCCCTATGGCTTCGGGCCGTATCCCGACGGGCTGTTCACCCAGTCCAACTTCGGGATCGTGACCAAGATGGGGATCGGTCTGATGCCGATCCCGCCGGGCTACATGTCCTACATGATCTGCTTTGAGAACGAGTCAGATCTCGAGCAGATCATCGACATCATGCTGCCGCTGCGGATCAACATGGCGCCGCTGCAGAACGTGCCGATCCTGCGCAACATCCTGCTCGACGCCGGCGTGGTCTCTCACCGCTCGGAGTGGTATGACGGCGACGGGCCGCTGCCGCCGGAGGCGATCGAGAAGATGAAGCGCGACCTCGATCTCGGCTACTGGAACTTCTACGGCGCGCTGTACGGCCCGCCGCCGATCATGGACATGTACTACGCGATCATCAAGGAGGCGTTCGGTCAGATCCCCGGAGCCCGGTTCTTCACCCCCGAGCAGCGCCCCGATCGCGGTGGTCACATCCTCGCCGACCGGGAGAAGATCAACCGCGGCCAGCCGAGCCTGGACGAGATGAAGCTGATGGAGTGGATCCCCAACGCCGGGCACGTCTGCTTCTCCCCGATCTCCGCCCCCGACGGCAAGGACGCGATGAAGCAGTACACCATGGTCCGCGACCGCTGCAACGAATACAGCAAGGACTACGCCGCGCAGTTCATCATCGGCCTGCGGGAGATGCACCACATCTGCCTCGTCCTGTACGACACCCAGGACGCCGAGGACCGCAGCGAAGCGCTCGAGCTGACCCGGCTGCTCGTCCAGGAGGGCGCCCGAGACGGATACGGTGAGTACCGCACCCACCTGGCGCTGATGGACGACGTGATGGCGACGTTCAACTACAACGACGGCGCGCTGCTGCGCTTCCACGAGCGCATCAAGGACGCGCTTGACCCCAACGGGATCATGGCGCCCGGGAAGTCCGGGATCTGGCCCAAGCATCTGCGTAACGAAGCCCACCGGTAGTCAGAACCGCCACGGCGAGCAGGCCGAGCGATGAGATCGACCTGCTCTCACCCGGGATCGTCGTAACCCGTACCGGCGTCGCGCGGCCAGCGCGACGCCGGGCGGGCGACGTGCCGCCTCGGGCGCAGAGGCCGCCCGCTCTCACTGCGACTCGGTCTCACTCCCAGAGGAACTCCGAGAACCACCGAAGGCTCATTGGTGGGCAGGCATCCCGCCGGCCGAGGTCGCGCGGTGCTGGGAGGACGACCGAGGAGCAGACCATCCGGCTGCTGGCGGCCGGCGGTCGACTGCCGGACCGTCTCCAGGCCACCACCGCCGCGATCTGAACCCGGCGCCTCCGAACCGGGCATGCCCAGCCTGAGACCGTCCGGCCTCAGCTTGAGGCCGCTCTCCACGGACGGGTCCTCAGAACGCGTCGTTCGTGGCTCGCTCAGCCTCAGCCGGCGGTCGAGCTCACGATGATCGGACCCGAGGAGCAGCGCAGGGTCGTCGGCACCGCAGAGGGGGTTGATGTCCCGGGCAGCGCCGCGACCAGGCAGGCGCGCAGGTGAGAATCAAACCTGCGACACACGGGAACTGCGGGTGTGCCGGTCGTGTCGACCCGATCCTGTGCGCCCACAGGTCGTACCGAGAATGACGAGCCGTATCGGCGTCGCGCGCCGGTCAGCTTGGGGACGTCGCAGAGTGCCGATCCACGGCATCCTCAAGCGCATCAAACTCGGCGTCGGTCATTGGCTGAGCCTGCACGCGTCGCGCAGGGCGCAGCTTGCGAGCGTGGTGCCGGAGCCGATGCGATGCGTGCTTGGCGGCCTTGTGGGGCTGGAGCAACCAGACGGTCAGGCCAAACACCGCACCTCCGCCGAGTATCAAAGCGACGCCTGCGTAGCCAGTCGGGCCGTGTCCGTGCAACCAAGCACTCCCGACGAACAAGACCGCGCCGCAGGACGCAACGCACAAGCTGGCGAAAATCAGGGTCAGCCCGATCATGTCCCGGAGGGCGAGCGGCTCGAGCTCCAACTCAACCGTCCTCTCCAAGGCGCGTCGTCGTGGCTCAGCCGCGGTCGAATCCATCCGGCGGCGAAGACTATCGAAGCCGACCGGGCCGCAGGCGAGAGACAGCGTCGCGACGCTGGCCAAGCACTACGCGGTATGGACGATGCTGGGCTCGAACCAGCGACCTCCGCCTTGTCGAGGCGGCGCTCTCCCAGCTGAGCTAATCGTCCGGGAGCGGTAAATGTAGCGTGACCAGGCGGTGGCCGGGGGGGACGCTGCCCGGGACCTGCAATAGCATCGGGCAGACGATGGACTTCGAGCTTCCCGACGGCACCACGCTGACCCTCGATGAGGGCGCCACCGGCGCCGATGCGGCCGCCGCGATCGGTGCCGGGCTGGCCCGGGCGGCGCTGGCGATCAAGGTCGATGGCGAGCCGCGGGACCTCGCGCGCCCGTTGCCGGTGTCGGCCGACGGCGGTCCGCCGAAGCTGGAGATCCTGACCGAGCGCAGCGGCGACGACGCGCTCGCGCTCGTGCGCCACGACGCCGCGCACGTGCTCGCCGCGGCGATGCTCGACCTCTATCCGGGGGTCAAGATCTCGATCGGCCCCGCGATCGAGAACGGCTTCTACTACGACTTCGACTTCCCCGAGGGCGTGACGATCAACGACTCGGACTTCGAGCGCATCGAGGCGGCGATGCGCGGCCATATCGACGCCGACGAGTCGTTCGTGCGCGCCGACGTGTCGGTGGCCGACGCGCTGGAGCGCTTTCGCGCCGAGGACCAGCCCTACAAGGTGGAGCTGATCGAGGACCTGGTGCGCGACGCCGATCCCGACCATCCGCTGCAGACCGTCTCGCTGTACACCAACGGTCCGTTCACCGACCTCTGCCGGGGGCCGCACGCCCCCAGCACGAAGCGCATCAAGGCGTTCAAGCTGCAGTCGGTCGCCGGCTCCTACTGGCGGGGGGACGCCAAGCGCCGGATGCTGACGCGCGTGTACGGGACGGCGTTCTTCTCCAAGAAGGACCTGGAGGCCCATCTCGAGGCGCTGGAGCGCGCCCGGGCCAACGATCATCGCCGCCTCGGCCCGCAGCTCGGCCTGTTCGCGTTCGACGAGAGCGCGCCGGGCTCGACGTTCTGGTTCCCGGCGGGCACCCAGGTGTTCAACGAGCTCGTCGCCCTCAGCCGGCAGATGGGCGCCCCGCGGGGCTACACCGAGGTCAAGACGCCGCTGCTGTTCGACAGCTCGCTGTGGAAGACCTCAGGCCACTGGGACAAGTACCGGGAGAACATGTTCGTCACCGAGTCGGCCGACACCCCGATGGCCATCAAGCCGATGAACTGCCCCGGCCACTGCCAGCTCTATGCGCTGCGGCCGCACTCCTATCGCGATCTGCCGATCCGTTACTCCGAGCCCGGCCTCCTGCACCGCAACGAGCCGAGCGGGACGCTGCACGGCCTTCTGCGCACGCGGCATTTCATCCAGGACGACGCCCACATCTTCTGCACCGAGGACCAGATCCAGGAGGAGGTCGCCGGCTGCCTGGAGTTCGGCTTCGCGATCTATGAGCTGTTCGGCTTCGACGTCCGGCTCGAGCTCTCGACCCGCCCTGAGCAGCGGATCGGCTCCGACGCGCTGTGGGATCACAGCGAGCTGGCCCTGAAGAACGCGCTGGACAGCCAGGGCCTCGCCTATGAGGTCAATCCCGGCGACGGCGCCTTCTACGGCCCGAAGATCGATATGCACATGACCGACTCGCTCGGTCGCAGCTGGCAGCTCGGCACCTGCCAGCTGGACTACAATTTTCCCGAGCGCTTTCACCTCAGCTATACCGGCGCCGATAACGCCGAGCACCGGCCCGTGATGATCCACCGAGCGCTGTTCGGCTCGTTCGAGCGCTTCATCGGGATCCTGCTGGAGCACACCGCGGGCGAGCTGCCGCTGTGGCTGACCCCGGTTCAGGCGATCGTGCTCCCGATCTCCGACCGCCATCTCGACTACGCGGCGAGCGTTCGCGGCCGGCTGACGGAGTCCGGCCTGCGCGCCGAGCTCGACGAGCGCACCGAGTCGATCGCCCGCAAGATCCGCGACGCCGAGCTGCGCCGGATCCCCTACATGCTCGTCGTCGGCGACCGCGAATCCGAGGCCGGCGAGGTCGGGGTTCGCGAGCACGGAGGCGGCGACACGGGGGCGGAGCCGATCGAGGCGTTCGCGGACCGCATCACGGCGATCGTCAAAAGTCGCTCGGCGTGAGCGTCCCGACGCTATACTCGGATCCGTTGATCGCACTTCATTCCATCCGGCCCGGCGTCATTTGAGTTCAGTCGCCGCGCCAATCAGCTAGTGCCGGTCCCTCGTAGGTTCGACCGGCGCCCGCCTGAGCGGGACCAGACGCGGATCAACGACCGGATCCGCGTGCCCGAGGTTCGCCTCGTCGGCGAGGACGGGAAGCAGATCGGGGTCATCAAGACCTCGGAGGCGCTCTCGTACGCCCAGGAGCGGGATCTCGACCTCGTCGAGGTCGCGCCCGAGGCCCGCCCACCTGTCTGCCGGGTACTCGACTACTCCAAGTACAAGTACGAGCAGGCCCAGAAGCAGAAGGCCGCGCGCAAGCACCAGCAGCAGATCACGATCCGCGAGATCAAGTTCCGCCCGAAGATCGCGCAGAACGACTACGACACGAAGAAGGGCCACGTCCGGCGCTTCCTCACCGGCCGCGACCGGGTCAAGGTGACGATCATGTTCCGCGGGCGGGAGGTCACCCACCCCGAGCGCGGCACCGCGCTGCTGGAGCGCCTCGCCTCGGAGCTCGCCGACGTCGGCGTCGTCGAGCAGACGCCGCTGCAGGACGGGCGCAACATGACGATGATGCTCGCCCCCTCGAAATCGGTGCTCGCGGCGGCCGAGAACAAGGCCGCCGAGGACGCCGCGTCCGCTGCCGGCGATCACGGCGACGGGAATCAGAACGGCGTCGCCGACGCGGCCACGGCCGGCCCGGGTGACGTCGCGCCGGCGGCACCGGGGCCATCCTCTGGCGCCGGCGTTGCCCCGGACACGATCGACGCCGCCGAGCCGGTGCGCGCCGAGCCCGCGGACGCCGGGGAGATCGCCTCGCCTGATGCCGGCGATCCGGCGCTCGAGCCCGAGCCCGCGCAGAGCGACGCCCCCGCCTGACGGCGCAGAGCGACGCCCCCGCCTGACGGCGCAGAGCGACGCCCCCGCCTGACGGCGCAGAGCGACGCCCCCGCCTGACGGCGGTCCTCCGCGTGGCCCATACGGCCCCGCGCGCGCATTTGTGACGTAGCTCACTGGCCTTCGTCAGTGCACCGGGATACGCTCCCCGCGCGATGAGCCACCGGATCGGCGTCCTCAGACGATCCCTCGCCAATCCGCGCCTGCGTCGCGCCGAACTGGCGTTTCTCGGCTTCGGCATCGCCGAATACGGCGTCTGGGTGGCGGTTCTCGTCTACGCCTTCCAGCGGGGCGGAACGATGCTCGCGGCGGTGATCGCGGTCGTCGAGCTGCTGCCCTCCGCCGCCGTCGCGCCGCTCGCCGCCCATCACGTCGACCGTCGCGGCGGGACCATCGTCCTACGCCTCGGCTACGTCGCCCAAGCCCTGTCGGCGGGCGTCGCCGGGGCCGCGATGCTGCTCGGCGCCCCCGCCGTCGTCGTCTACGGGGCGGGGTCGCGGCAGGCGCATCGCGCGGCGCGGGAGCTCGTCGAGGCGCGGGTCGGATGAGGCGGCGGGCGCTCCACGCGCTGTGCACCCTCGCCCTGCTGGCCGGCCTCTCATGCGCCGCAGCGGCGGCGGCAGCGCTCGGGACGGCCGGGGAGCCGGCGACGACCGCACAGCCGGCGACGGCCGCACAACCGGCGACGGCCGCACAACCGGCGACGGCCGCACAACCGGGGACGGCCGCGTCGCTCGGGCACGCCGGGCGCTGGATCACCGACGCCCAGGGGCGGGTGGTGATCGTCCACGGGGTCAACATGGTCGACAAGGTGGCGCCCTATGACCCGCAGGCCGTCGGCTTCGGCGACGCCGACGCGGCGCTCCTGCAGCGGCTCGGCTTCAACGCGGTGCGCGTCGGGATCATCTGGAAGGGGCTCGAGCCGCGGCCCGGGGTGTTCAACCGGGCCTATCTCGATCACATCGCGGCGACGGTGGCGATGCTCGCGCGCCACGGGCTCGTCTCGCTGCTGGACTTCCACCAGGACATGCTCAACGAGCGCTTCCAGGGCGAGGGCTTTCCCGACTGGGCGATCGAGGACGATGGCCTGCCGGCGACGCCTCGCAACGGCTTCCCGCTCAACTACGAGACGATGCCCGCGCTCCAGCGGGCGTTCGACAACTTCTGGGACAACCGTCCCGGCCCGGGAGGCGTCGGATTGCAGGATCGCTACGCCGCCGCCTGGCGCTACGTCGCCCGTCGCTTCGCCGGCGATCCCGCCGTCCTCGGCTACGAGTTGTTCAACGAGCCGTTCCCCGGCACGGGGTACGCCCGCTGCGGCACGCCCGGCGGCTGCCCGGCGTTCGACGCGCGGCTGACCGCGTTCGATCGCCGGGTGCTGCGGGCGATCCGCGAGGTCGACGGCCGCACGCTCGTCTTCGCCGAGCCCAACGTCCTGTTCGACTTCGGGGCGGTCACCCACGTCGGCGCGCTCCGCGATCCCGAGGCCGGGTTCGCCTTCCACGACTACTGCCTGGCGACCTCGCCGCACGGCTGCCCGAGCGAGGCGACCGCGTTCGCGCACGCCCTCGCCCACGTCGGGCACACCCACGAGGCGCTGCTGCTGACCGAGTTCGGATCGACCCCGTACGCCGGGGACCTCGACGGGATGGTCGCCCGTGCCGACCGCGCCATGGTGCCGTGGTTCGAATGGTCGTTCTGCCCGTGCGATGACCCGACGGGCGCCACCCCGGATCCCGTCGTCCTCGATCCCCGCCGGCCGCCGCGCGGCTCCAACCTCGGCTCGCTCGCACTCCACACCCTCGTCGAGCCCTATCCGCAGGCGATCGCCGGCACGCCGCTGGGGTGGAGCTTTGATCGCGCCGCCCGGATCCTGCGGCTGCGCTACCGGACCGCGCGCGCCGATGGAGACGGCCGGTTCCCGTCCGGATCACTCACCCAGATCGCGGCGCCGGCGCTCATCTACGACGGGCGCTACGCGGTCGATGTCAGCGGCGGCGCGGTCGTCTCCCGGCGGGGGGCCGCGCGGCTGGAGATCGCCGCCTGTCCGGGCGCGCGTGCCGTCTCGGTCACGGTCCGCCCGCACGGCGCCGGGCACGCGTCCTGCCGCCCCGAGCCGACGGGCCGGCGATCCACGGCGTGACTTTCCACGCGCGCGCCCGCCGTGCGGCGGGCGTCTGCTTTACTCTGGCGTCGTCATGCCGAAGATGAAAACCCATTCGGGCGCCAAGAAGCGCTTCACGGTGACCGCGAGCGGCAAGGTCAAGGCCCGCCACTCGTTCACCAGCCATATCCTCGAGAAGAAGTCGCCGAAGCGCAAGCGCCACCTCGGGCAGCCGAAGATGATCTCCGACCACGACATCAAGGCGGTCAAGACGCTGCTGGGAGCCAAGCGCTCATGACTCGTGTCAAACGCTCGCTGCATGCGCGCAAGAAGCGTCGCGCGACGCTCGAGATGGCCAAGGGCTACCGGGGCGATGCCAGCCGGCATTACCGCGCGGCCAAGGAGGCCGTCCTCAAGGCCGACCAGTACCGCTATCGGGACCGGCGCAATCGCAAGCGTGACTTCCGCCGCCTGTGGATCACCCGGATCAACGCCGCCGCGCGGATCAACGGGATGTCCTACTCGCAGTTCATGCACGGCCTGATGCTGGCCGGGGTCGAGCTCGATCGCAAGATCCTCGCCGACATGGCCGTCCACGACGCCGACACCTTCCGACGCTTTGCCGACCGCGCCCGTGAGGCGCTGGCCGCCGGCTGAAGCGACACCAGCCGACACCAGCACCGCCACCCGGGCGCCGCTTCGATGAAGCCGGCGCCCTTTTTGTTTTCATGACCATCACCAGCCCCCACAACGCCCAGCTCAAGGAGATCCGCAAGCTCAGTCACCAGCGCCGGCGGCGTGACGCGGCCGCGCGGTTCGTCGCCGAGGGCGAGGACCTGCTCGCCGCCGCCGACGCCGCCGGCTGGGAGCCCGTCGAGCGCTACTGCGTCGCCGGCAGCGGGCTGGCCGGGGTCGAGGTGGAGGCGCGGCTGCTGGCCGAGGTCTCGGCGCTCGGCTCCGGGACGCGGGCGCTGGCCGTCTACGAGGAGCGCTGGGCGCCGGCGCCGACCGGCCCGCTGTGTGTCTACCTGCACGGCGTCCACGATCCTGGCAACGTCGGCACGATCCTGCGCTCCGCCGACGCCTTCGGCGCCTCGTCGGTGGCAATCGGGCCCGACACCGCCGACCCGTTCGGACCCAAGGCGGTGCGGGCGAGCATGGGGGCGGTGTTCGGGGTCACGCTGGCCCGCGTCAGCGGCCTGGAACAGCTCCCGCGCCCGACGGTGGCCCTCGTCGCCGGGGGCGGCGCGCCGCTGCACGCCGTCCCGCTCACCGGCGGCACGCTGCTGATCGGCGCCGAGCGCACCGGGCTGCCGCGCGAGCTGGTGGCGGCCGCCGATCACGTCGCGCGGATCCCGATCGCCAACCACTCGCTCAACGCCGCGATGGCGGCGACGGTCGCGCTGTATGAGGCCACTAGGATGGCGCGCGATGATTGAACGGATCGCCGAGATCGAGCAGGAGGCTACGGCGGCGATCGCCGCCGCCGCGACCACCGAGGCCCTCGAGGATGTGCGGATTCGCTACCTCGGCCGCAAGGCCGAGCTGCCGAACCTCCTGCGCGGGGTCGCCCAGCTGCCCCCGCAGGAGCGGGCCGCCACCGGCAAGGCCGCCAACCAGACCCGCCAGGCGCTCGAGGCGGCGATCGACGCCAAGAGCGGACAACTGGCGTCCGCCGAGCTCGACCGCCGGCTCGTCGAGGACCGGATCGACGTCACCCTGCCCGGCGACCCGCTGCCGGCGATCGGCCGTCTGCACCTCATGACCCAGACGCGCCGGGAGATCGAGGACGTGTTCATCGGCATGGGCTTCAACGTCGCCGAAGGGCCCGAGGTGGAAACCGTCTATTACAACTTCGACGCGCTCAATCATGCGCCGACACATCCCTCACGGCTGTACACCGACACCTTCTATCTCGAGCCGGCCGGCGACATCTTCGACCCCGAGACGCGGCTGCTGCGCGTCCACACCTCGCCGATGCAGGTGCGGGCGATGCAGAACCAGGCGCCGCCGATCTACATCATCGTTCCCGGCCGCGTGTACCGCCCGGACTCCGACGCCACCCACACGCCGCAGTTTCATCAGATCGAGGGGCTGGCGGTCGACGAGGACGTGACGCTCGCCGACCTGCAGGGGACGCTGCTGACGTTCGCCCGGGCGATCTTCGGCGAGGAGCGCCAGGTCAGGATGCGCCCGCACTTCTTCCCGTTCACCGAGCCGAGCGTCGAGGTCGACGTCTCGTGCTTTCACTGCGTCAAGGGCGTGACCGCGGACGGACAGCGCTGCCCGCTGTGCAAGGGGACCGCCTGGATCGAGATCCTCGGCGCGGGAATGGTCGACCCCAACGTGCTCGCCAACGTCGCCGAGCACGGCTATGACCCCGAGCGCGTCCAGGGCTTCGCGTTCGGGATGGGCATCGAACGGATCGCGATGCTCAAGCACGGCATCCCTGACCTCCGGCTCTTCTACGACAACGACATCCGCCTGCTGGAGCAGTTCTAGATGAGGGTCCCGCTCAGCTGGCTGCACGAGTACTGCGCCCCGGAGCTCGACGCCTTCTCGCTCGCCGAGCGCCTGGCGATGACCGGGACCGAGGTGGAGCGCGTCGAGCGCCACGGCGTCACCGGGCTCGAGCACTTCGTCGTCGGCAAGGTGCTGGAGGCCGGCCGCCATCCCGACGCCGATCGCCTCAGCGTCTGCCAGGTCGACGTCGGCGACGGCGAGCCCAGCCAGATCGTGTGCGGCGCGCCGAACGTGGCCGCCGGGCAGACCGTCGCGGTCGCCAGGCCCGGCGCGGTCATGCCGGACGGCACGAAGCTGAAGGTCGCCAAGCTCCGCGGCCAGCCCTCCAACGGGATGATCCTCGCCGAGGACGAGGTCTCGATCGGCACCGAGCACAACGGGATCATGGTGCTCGACCCTGACCTCCCGGCGGGCAGGCCGCTGGCCGAGGTGCTGCCGATCTCGACCGACGTGCTCGTGCTCGAGGTGACCCCCAACCGCCCGGACTGCCTCGGCCTCTACGGGGTCGCGCGGGAGGTCCACGCCGCCACCGGCGCGCCGCTGCAACCGCCGCCGTGGAGCGAGGATCCCGGCGCCCGGGAGGTCGGCGAGGACGCGATCCGCGACGTCGTCGGAATCAGCGTCGAGTGCCCGGAGCTGTGTCCGCGCTTCACGGCGCGCGCCTTCGAGGACGTGACGATCGGCCCCTCGCCGCGCTGGCTGAAGGCCCGTCTGATGGCGGCCGGGCAGCGCCCGATCTCCAACGTCGTCGATATCACCAACTACGTGATGCTGCTCAGCGGCCAGCCGCTGCACGCCTTCGATCTCGATCGCATCGCCGGCGGCCGGCTCGTCGTGCGCCTCGCGGGTGACGGCGAGACCGTTGACACGCTGGACGGCCAGACCCGCACCCTGGACTCCGAGATGATGCTGATCGCCGACGGAGACGGCCCCACGTCGATCGCCGGCGTGATGGGTGGCGCGCGCTCGGAGGTTGAGCCGACGACGACCCGCGTGCTGATGGAGGCCGCCAACTGGCACGGCGCCAACATCCACCGCACCTCGCTCAAGCTCGGCCTGCGCAGCGAGGCGTCGGGCCGCTTCGAGAAGGGGTTGCAGCCCGAGCAGGCGCTCGACGCGCTCGCGCTCTCGACGCGGCTGATGATCGAGCTGTGCGGCGCTCGGCTCGTGCCGGGGACGATCGACATCGGCGGCCCGGGGCCGGCGCCGAGGCGAATCCGGCTGCGCACCGCCCGGGTGACGAGCCTGCTCGGGATCGAGATCGCGACCGAGCGCTGCGCCGAGATCCTGAACGCGCTCGAATTCCGCACGGCATCGGCGCCCGACGGGCTCGACGTCGAGGTGCCGGCGTTCCGGCGCACAGACGTCACCCGCGAGGCCGATCTGATCGAGGAGGTCGCCCGACTCGGGGCGCTGGAGGACCTGCCCGCCACGCTGCCCTCGCGCAACGGCGCCGCCGGACGGCTGACCGATCGCCAGCGCCTGCGTCGCCGGGCGGTCGATGCGCTCGCCGCCCAGGGCCTGCACGAGATCGTCGGCTGGAGCTTCGCCGGGCCGGACCTGGCGCGGGCGCTGCGCCTCGATGACCGCCCGACGGTCAAGCTCGCCAATCCGATGTCCGGCGATCAGTCGCAGCTGCGCACGACGCTGCTCGGCTCGCTGCTCGATGTCGCGCGGCGCAACCGCTCGCGCGGCGTACAGATGATCCGCCTGTTCGAGGCCGGCGCCGTCTATCTGCCCGAGCCCGACAGCCGCCCGTCCGAGCCCCATCACGTCGGCGCGCTGCTGGCCGGGCCGGTGCGCCCGGCGACCTGGCGTGAGCCGGAGCCGCGCGGCGCCGACTTCTTCACGGCCAAGGGCGTGCTCACCGGCATGCTCGACGCCGTCCGCGTCCCGTGGAGCGTGCGGGCGGCGAGCCACGCCGAGCCGTTCCTGCATCCGGGGCGCAGCGCCGAGATCCTGATCGCCGGCTCGCCGGCGGGCTGGATCGGCGAGATCCATCCCGAGGTCGCGGCGGGATGGGACTGGTCTGACCCGGTCGCCGCGTTCGAGCTCGATCTCGACGCCGTCGCCGCACAGGTGCAGATCGCCCGGTATGCCGATCTGACGAGCTTTCCCGAGGTGCGCGAGGACCTCGCGGTCGTTGTCGCCGACGCGGTCAGCGCCGAGCAGGTGCTGGCCGTCGTGCGCCAGGCGGGGGGCGCGCTGCTGGCCGGAGCGGAGGTGTTCGACGTCTACCGCGATCCCGAGCGGATCGGCGCGGGCAACGTGTCGCTTGCGCTGGCGCTGCGCTTCCGCGCGCCGGACCGGACGCTGACCGATGAGGAGGTCGCCACCCGCCGGCGCAAGATCGCGGCCGCCCTCACCCAGCAGCTGGAGGGACGCGTCCGTGACTCCTAGCGTCGCGGTGTTCGGCGCCGCCGGTTACGGGGGCGCGCTCAGCGCACGGCTGCTGCACCGCCATCCCGGGTTCACGCTGACCACCGTGACCGCCCGCTCCGACGTCGGTCGCCGGCTCGATGACGTCTATCCCCATCATCGGGTGCCGCTCGTGCTCGAGGAGCTCGATCTCGACCGTGATTCCCAGGTCGACGCCGCGATCGTCGCCTATCCCCACGGGGCGGCCGCCGAGCTCGTCGCCGAGCTGGCACGCCGCGGCGTGAGGGTCGTCGATCTCAGCGCCGACTTTCGCCTGCGGGAGCCCGCGGTGTATGAGGAGTGGTATCGCCCGCACCCGTCTCCGGAGCTGCTCGCCGACGCCGTCTACGGCCTGCCCGAGCTGTATCGCGATCAGATCGCCGGTGCCGCGATCGTGGCCAACCCGGGCTGCTATCCGACCGCCTCGCTGCTCGCCCTCGCGCCGCTCGCCCGCGCCGGTCTGCTCGCCGACGTCATCATCGACGCCAAGTCCGGCGTGTCCGGCGCCGGGCGCGCGGCCAACGACACGACCCACTTCGTCAGCGCCGACGAGAACGTCAATGCCTACGGCGTTCCCCGCCACCGGCACACCCCGGAGATCGAACAGGAGCTGGCCGCGCTCGGCACACCGGTGACGATCACCTTCACCCCGCATCTGGTCCCGCTGGACCAGGGGGAGCTCGTCTCCTGCTATGTGACGCTGACCGAGGTGGTGGCCGGTGACGTGACCGACCTGTACCGCGCGATGTACGCCACCGAGCCGTTCGTCGAGCTCGCCTCCGATCCCCCCGGCGTGCGGGCCGTGCGGGAGACGAACATCTGCCGGATCTCCGTTCACCGTGACGAGCGCACCCACCGGGTCATCGTCTTCGGCGTGATCGACAACCTGTGGAAGGGCGCGGCCTCCCAGGCCGTGCAGAACCTCAATCTGATGTTCGGTCGCCCGGAGGGGGAGGGCATCTCATGAGCACATTCTTCTCCAGCCGCTGGGTCGAGTCGCTCGATCATGTCGCCGAGCTCGATCCGGGCCTGCTGCCCGGCGGCTTCCGGGCCGCCGGGGTGGCCGCCCAGATCAAGCCGAGCGGCGCCCCCGACCTGGCGCTGATGGTGTCCGACGGCGCTGAGACGACGAGCGCCGCGCGGTTCACCGCGTCGGGAACCCAGGCCCCGCCGGTGCTGCTGTGCCGCGACCGCTGCCGGCTGGATTCGGTCCGCGCGGTCGTCGTCAACGCCGGGAACGCCAATGCCGGCACCGGCCGCCCCGGCTTTGAGGACGCGGTCAAGATGCAGGGCGCCGGCGCGCTCGTGGCCGGCGTGCGTGAAGACCAGGTGGCCGTCGCGTCGACCGGCGTGATCGGCGTGCCGCTGCCGATGGACAAGGTCAACAAGGGGATCCTGCGCGCCGCCCACGAGCTCTCGGCCGACGGCTCGGCCGCCTTCGCCACCGCGATCCAGACGACCGACGCGCTGCCCAAACGCGCCTGCCTGGAGGTGACGCTGCCGGCCGGGACGGTGCGGATCAGCGCGCAGGCCAAGGGCGCGGGGATGATCTCGCCCGGCTTTGCGACGCTCCTGTGCTTCGTGCAATCCGACGCCGCGATGTCGGCGCAGACCTGCGACCTCCTCCTGGGGGTGTGCGTGCGACGGTCGTTCGAGCGCGTGTCGGTCGACGGCCAGCTGTCGACCAACGACACCGTGATGCTGCAGTGCAGCGGCGCCTCCGGCGTTCGGGTGGAGCCCGAGACCGAGGACGAGCTGCGCTTCGGCGAGGCGCTTGACGCGCTGCTGCGCCAGCTGGCGCTGCTCGTCGTCGCCGACGGCGAGGGCGCCCGCCGGGTCGCGCGGGTCATCGTTCGCGGGGGGGACGCCGAGGGCGTCGACCGCGTCGCCCGCTCGGTGGCCAACTCGCCGCTCGTCAAGACCGCGCTGTACGGCGGCGACCCCAACTGGGGGCGGATCCTGCAGGCCGTCGGCGCCGCGATGCCCGGCACCGCGCCGCTGCCGGTCGAGATCGCGATCGAGGGGATCACCGTGTGCGCGCGGGGGGCGCACGTCGCCCACGATGCGGCGGCGCTCGCGCAGGCGGTGTCAGGCTCGGAGGTCGACTACGAGATCGGCCTCCCGGGCGAGGGGGCGGAGTCCGAGGTGTACTTCTCCGACCTGGGCCACGAGTACGTGACGATCAACGCCGAGTACACGACCTAGTCGGTGAGCATGCGCGACATCGCCACCCTGCTCGAGGCGCTTCCCTACATCCGGGAGTTCCATGGCCAGACGATCGTGATCAAGTACGGCGGCGCCGCGATGACCGATCCCGAGCTCAAGGAGGAGTTCGCGCGCGATGTCGTCCTGCTCAAGTACGTCGGCATGAACCCGATCGTCATCCACGGGGGAGGCCCCGAGATCTCCAGCTACATGCAGCGGCTCGATCTCCCGATCGAGTTCGTCGACGGCCTGCGGGTGTCGGATGCGGCGACGGTGGAGGTCGTCAAGATGGTGCTCGTCGGCAAGGTCAACAAGGACATCGTGCTGCGCATCAACCGGCACGGCCAGCCCGCCGTCGGATTGTGCGGCGACGACGGCCTCCTGTTCCGCGCGTCACGCCAGCTCGCGCCGTCGGGGCAGGACATCGGCTTCGTCGGGCAGATCGAGCGCGTCGACGTCGACGTCCTCAACCACATCGCCCAGGACTACATCCCGGTCGTCGCCTCGGTCGGCGCCGACCGCGAGGGCAACTCGTACAACATCAACGCCGACGAGGCCGCGGGCGCGGTGGCCCGCGCGCTCGGGGCCTACAAGCTCGTGTTCCTCACCGACGTCCCGGGCTGGCTGCGTGACCCCAGCGACCCCGGCAGCGTCATCTCCGAGATCGGCGCCGACGAGGTGGCGGCCGCGCTGCCCGGGATCGAGGGCGGCATGCGTCCCAAGCTCGCGGCCTGCCTGGACGCCATCAACGGCGGCGTCACCCACGCCCAGATCGTCGACGGCCGCGTGCCCCACTCGCTGCTGCTCGAGCTGTTCACCCGCGCCGGGCAGGGGACGAAGATCGGTCCGTCGCGATGAGCCTCGCCGAGCTTCAGGCCCTGGAGCGCGCGCACGTCATCGGCACCTACGTGCGCAACCCGGTCCAGTTCGTGCGCGGCGAGGGGTGCCGGCTGTGGGATGCCGACGGCAACGAGTACCTTGACTTCCTCGCCGGCATCTCGGTCCTGAACGTCGGTCACTGTCACCCGCGGGTGGTGGAGACGATCCGCCGGCAGGCCGGAATGCTCACCCACGTCAGCAACCTGTTCTACACCGAGCCGGCGATGCGGCTGTCGGCGGCGCTGGCCGGCAGCTCGCTCGGCGGCAAGGTGTTCCTCTGCAACTCCGGGGCGGAGGCCAACGAGGCGGCCATCAAGCTCGCCCGGCGGGCTCGCCCCGGCGGCACCGTGGTCGTGCTGCATGACGCCTTCCACGGGCGCACGTACGGGGCACTGTCGGCGACGCCGCAGGAGTCCAAGCAGGCCCCGTTCGCTCCGCTCGTGCCCGGCTTTCAGGCCGTCGCCAAGGACCCGGAGGCGATCGCCGCCGCGGTCGACGAGCACACCGCGGCCGTGCTGATGGAGCCGATCCAGGGCGAGTCAGGGATCCTGGACGTGTCCGAGGAAGCGCTCCTGGCGGCGCGTGAGGCGTGTGACCGCAGCGGCGCCGCGCTCATCTTCGACGAGATCCAGACCGGGATGGGCCGCACCGGGACGCTGTGGGCCTACGAGCAGACGGGCGTCGTCCCCGACGCGTTGACGAGCGCCAAGGGACTCGGCGGCGGGCTGCCGATCGGCGCTCTGGTGACCGGCGAGCGCCTGGCCGATGTGCTGCGGCCCGGCGACCACGGCTCGACGTTCGCCGGTGGCCCGCTCGTCGCCTCGGCCGCGCTCGTCGCGCTGGAGATCTGCTCAGACCCGGCGTTGCTGGCCCGGGTGCACGAGCTCGGCGAACGACTGCGGGCCGGCCTGGCCGAGCTCCCTGACGTCGCCACGGTCCGCGGGCGCGGCCTGATGGTCGGCTTCGACGTGCGCGACGGGGTGTCCGCGCCCGAGCTCGCGCAGCGCGCGCTGTTCGAGCAGCGGCTGATCGTCAACGCGACCGGCCCGGCGACGATCCGGCTCGAGCCGCCGCTCGTGGTCAGCGAGGACGAGGTCGACGCGGCACTGCGCCGCCTCGGCGAGCTGATGGCATGAGCGCCGGCGCGCCCGGAACGGACTCCGGGGCGGTCGCCGCCAAGATCGACGTCGCGCTCGCCCACGATCAGCGCGCCGACGCGGCCGCCGCCGCGGTCCTGCGCCGCCTGCTGGCGGTCATCGTCGAGGACCTGGAGGGAACGATCCTCGGCGAGGACGACGAGTTCCTGCACCAGCTGCGGATCGCGGTGCGCCGCTCGCGCACCGTCCAGCGCCAGCTCGCGGGCGTCTTCCCGCCCGTCCAGCTGCCGGGCTTTCGCAGCGAGTTCCGCTGGCTGCAGCAGGCGACCGGCGACGCCCGTGACCTCGACGTCTACCTCGCCGATCTCGACGAGCTCCGTGACCTGCTGCCGGCGGACGTGCGCGGCGACCTTGACCCGCTGCGCCCGGTGCTCGCGCGTCGCCAGGTCCAGGCGCGGGCCGCGATGGCGGTCGCCCTGCGCTCGCAGCGCGCCGAGGAGCTGCTGGCCGACTGGGATCGCCTGCTGGAGTCGCTGGTCGAGCTCCCGCTCGACGACCGGCCGGACGCGGGACGCACGATCGGGGCGCTCGCCGGCGGGCGGATCCGTGCCGTCTACCGCCGGATCGTCAGCATGGGCCACGCCATCGGCCCGTCGAGTCCGGCCGAGGACTACCACGAGCTGCGCAAGAAGGGCAAGGAGCTGCGGTATCTGCTGGAGCTGTTCGGGGTGCGGCTGTTCGACCCGGAGGTCACCGGGCCGCTGGTCAGAACCCTGAAATCCGTCCAGGATGTGCTCGGCCGCCATCAGGACCGGGAGATCCAGGCCGACATGCTGCGCTCCGTCGTCGGCGACGTCGCTCCGATGCCCGGCGGCGCGCGGGCGTGCCTGGCGATGGGGATCCTGATCGAGCGCCTCGAGCTCGACAAGATCGCGGCGCGGGGCGAGTTCGGCGAGCGCTTCGAGTCCCTCTCCGCCAAGCCCTGGCGAGCTCTCGTGCGCGACACGTTCGTCTGACCGGAGTGCGCGACGGCCGCGCCTGCGCCGTGCCGGATTCCCGCGCCCGGGGGGCTGACGGGGACGACTCGGGCGGTGTGTCGTCCAACCGTTGTTATTCAACGCCTGGATGACACACCACGGCCGTGACGCGTTCCGGCGAGGCAGGATGCCGAGGGTGTCGCAGGGCTGAGCAGGCGCGCCGAAACCCGCAGAATGTGCAGGTGCGTGTACTAGCATCCGGTCGATGGGTTACAAGATCCTTGGGTTTGCCGTCTGGCAGGGTGGCAAGTGGTACGTGCGCCGTCGCGCGAGCGGACTGCGAGCCAAGCTCGCGATTGGCGGCGTCGGCGCCGCGGTGCTCGCCGGCGTCGCGTTGGCCGGGCGCCAGGCCGCAAACCAATAGCTTCGGACTCGCACGGTTGAGCGCGCCAGCCCCGATCGCGATCGACCGGGTCGACCGCGCCCGGGGGGAGGGCGACTTCGTCCGCCTGAGCATGAGCGGACGGCAATTCGATCCCGCCGTATCCCGGCAGGAGCCGCTGCTCGTCGTCTCCCTGCACGGCCGGCGGCACCGCTTCGCCCCGACGCGTGGCCAGATGGGCGGACCGCCGCCCCCGGGGCTGTGGGCGGCGAGCTTCACGATCCCCTTCTGGGCCGAGCCGATGTCAACGGGCCAGGCCGCCCTCTGGCTGGGCGACACGGCGGTGTCGGTGCCGTTCCCCAGGGTGGATGAGGCATTCCGGCCGCCGCCGGAGCCCGTCCCGTCCCCTGAGCCGGCACCCGTCCCGTCCCCTGAGCCGGCGGTCGCCCCGATCGCGGAGCCCGCCGCCGTCAGCCCCCTCGCGGAGCCCGCTGCCGGCGCCGTTGAGCCGGCCGCCGGCGTCGAGGTGCCGGCCGCCCTCGTCGAGGTACCGGCCGCTCCCGTCGCGGCGCCACCCGCCCCGGTCGCCCCGGTGACCCCGGTCGCCCCGGTGACCCCGGTCGCCCCGGCGGCCGATCCCGCGCCTGCGGCCACCGCCGCGGGCGCTCGCAGCGTCGAGCTGGAAGCCGAGCTGGCGGACGCGCAGGCCGCGCTGGCGGCGAGCGCGGACCGTCTGGCCGGGCTTGAGACCGCTCAAGCGGAGCTCCGCGCCGAGCTCGCCGACCTGATGGCGGCGATCACCGCTCAGCGGGACGAGTTCGAGCAGCGGCTGGCGGCCGCCGCAGCCGAGCGCGAGGCGACGGCGGCAGAGACCGAGCACGCCGACGACGAGGAGCGGGCCGAGCTCGAGCGCCGCGCCGAGGAGCAGCGCGCCGAGCTCGAGCGTCACGCCGTGGAACAGCGGGCCGAGCTCGAGCGTCGCGCCGAGGAGCAGCGCGCCGAGCTCGAGCGCCGCGCCGCGCAGGCCGAAGTCTCCCGTGACGCCGCGCTCAGCGAGACCGGCGCGCTGCGGGCTGAGCTTCAGTCGCTCGGCACCGAGCTCGTCGTCGTCCGAGAGCAGTTGACGGCACAGGGGGGCAATCTCGGCGATGCCGAGCGTCTGCTCGCCGACGCCCGGGCCCTGACCGAGCGATTTCGCGCAGAAAGTCCGCAAATTGCGAACTTAGGGCCGCCCTCAGACTCGCATCCGACCGCCTAGGTCCGTACCGTCAGCTTTGATGAGTGACTTGCCGGGCAGGGCCATGGATGGCAGCGAGTCCGTCGTGTGGTTTATGGGGACCGACGGAAATCTGATGGTGCGCGTGCACGGGCGCTCGCTGCCGGGCACCGAACCGTCCGATCAGGTGTTCCTGATACTCGAAGCGCATGGGCGCCGCCATCGCTTCCGGGCGACCGGCCCCCTGCTCTCGGTCGCCGGCTCGGAGGGGCAGTCGACCTTCATCGTTCCGCCTGAGCTCACACCGGCGCTGAGCGCCCGGACCTGGCTGCAGATCGGCCGGGTCGTCGTGGCGCTCCCGGCGGGCCGGGAGATCACCGCCGCCGAGGCCGCCGACGGCGCCGGGCGAGCCGGGCCGGGTCAGCCCGAGCTGTCGCTCGTCGCCGAACACGATCCCGGGACGGCGGCGGAGCTGTCGCTCGTCGCCGACGCCGATCGGTCAGATCCTGATCAGCGGCTGGCGGCGATGGCGCGGCGGGTGGCGGGCCTCGAGAACGATCTTGCCCAGACCCGGCTGCTCCGCGACGAGCTGGCCAACGTCCTCGCCGAACGTGACCGCACGCGACGGATCGCCGAGCAGCGTGCGCACGCCGAGGAGGCGATGCGCAGCGATCTCGCCCGGCAGCTCGCCGAGACCGAGCGCGAGTCCCAGCGAGCCCGTGACGCGCTCGGTGATCTCGCCGCCGCTGAGGACCGGATCCGGGAGCTCGAGGAACAGCTGACCCTGGCCCGGCGTCGCGCCGACGAAGCCGACCAGGCAGCCGCGGTGGCGGTGCACGAGCGGGCGCCACGCTCCACGCTCCCGACGGCGGCGGACGACGCCGCGTTGCGTCAGGAGAAGGAGCTGGTGGCCCATCACGCGCCTGCTCCGCGCGTCGCCGACGAGCCCCCGCTGACACCGGTCACGGCGCTGAGGCCCGCACCGGCGGACGCCGCCGGCGCCGCTGTCGTTTCCGATGCCGGCACCACCGCCGAGCCGGGCGTCGTTCCGGGCGATGCGGCCGCATCCGAGGCGCTGCGCCACGAGCTTGACTCCCGGGCGACGGCCGAGGCGTCCCTGCGCGCCCGGCTGGTCGACGCCGAGGCTCGGCTCGCCACCAGGGTTCTCCTGGAGCGGCGCACGGCGACGATCCTCGGAGAGCTGCGACAGGAGCTCGAGAGCCTCGGTGACGCGCTCGAGCGCGAGCGCTCCCGGCGGGAATCCGCGGAGCTCAGGATCGCCGAGCTGCAACGCCGCGTGGCCGCCCAGATCCGGGTCGCCCGGGATGCCTTTGACGCTGTCGGCGAGCTGCGCGACGTGATCGGCCACATCATGCGGACCTCCGGCGGCGGATCGGCCGCCCTCGAGGTCGTCGCCGATCCCGACTCTCAAGCGACGGTCGAGCCTGAGGGTACGAGACCGCAGCCTGAACCCGAGAATGAGAGTGCGGCAGCGTCCAAGTCGGCAGCGGGCGGAGCGGTGCTCGAGCCCGAACGCCTGAGCGACGCTCTCCTGCGTCTGCGGGAGGCGACCGCTGAGCCCACCGACGTCCAGCCGGCCGACGCCGAGGCGCCGGGGGCCGGCGCCCCGCCGGTGGACCACGATGCCCCGCCGGTGGACCACGATGCCCCGCCGGTGGACCACGATGCCCCGCCGGTGGACCACGATGCCCCGCCGGTGGACCACGATGCCCCGCCGGTGGACCACGATGCCCCGCCGGTGCAGGCCGGCGACCCGGCGGTGGAGGCCGGCGCCCCGGCGACCCCCGCGCCGGCGCCCCAGACCGCAGCCGGGGAAACCGTCGTCGACCCCCGCTCGGCGGTCCCGTCCGCGCTGCGCGACGCGCTCGTGCGCCCGACGGTGGAGACGGCGTTCCGGCGGCTGGTCAAGCTTGACCCCCTCGCCGCCGGGCGGCTGCTGATCGAGCTCCTGCCGCTGCCGCGGGTCGCCTTCCCCCGTCCCGTCAGCTACGACCTCGTGCTCGGACCGGGGCGGGGCTACGGATGGGTCTCGGTTCCCGGAGAGGCGCCGCGGATCACCGTGCAGAGCGCCCCGCGCCCGCTCAGCGAGGTCGACTTCCGGGTGTCCGGGGAGCCCGAGCAGATCGCCCGGCTGCTGGTCGCCGGCCGGTTGCGGCGGCGCCTGGACCGCCGGGTGGCGCGGGTCAAGGGGCGCCGGGACGCGCTCGGAGCGCTGACCGCGCTGCTCGGCACGCCGTTTGACATCGAGGCGTTCATCGCCGCCGGGATGAAGCTCGAGGGCGGTGACGCGCTGCGCTTCGCGGCGTGTGCGATCGACCCGGAGCTGACCAAGGACGTCCAGTTCTCGGTCGCCCATCAGGCTCTGGACGGCGGAGCGGTGACGTATCTCCTCGTCGGCCGGGGCCGCCATCCGGCGGTCACCTCGAAGCTGCCCGCGGGCGGCGTCACGACCGCGTTCGGCTGTCCCGGGACCGACGTGCTCGCCGTCCTGGCCGGGCATGAGGTGGCCTCGTTCGAGCTGCGCGGTGACGCGTCGACGCTGACGCTGCTGCGCGACTGGCTCAAAGCCGCACAGAGCGGCTGAACGCTGATCGAACCGGCCGGTCGAAGGGTCACGGCGTCCGCCCCGGCGCCTACTCTTCTGACAGCCGCCAATGCCCCCCGTCTGCGCCCACCTTCACGTTCATTCCGAGTACTCGCTGCTGGACGGCGCGTGCAAGATCGATGCCCTGGCGGAGCGGGCCGCCTCGTTCGGCCAGCCGGCGCTCGGCCTGACCGACCACGGGGTGATGAACGGCTCGGTCGAGCTGTTCACGGCCTGCCGCAAGCACGGCATCAAGCCGATCATCGGCTGTGAGGTGTACGTCGTCGAGGATCACGAGCGGCGCGCCCCGGGTCGCCTGGACCGCTTCCACCTCACCCTGCTGGCGGCGACGCCGACCGGCTATCGCAACCTCGTCAAGCTCTCCTCCGCGGGCTTCCTCGAGGGCTTTCAGCGCGGCAAGCCGTCGGTCGACATGGCCCAGCTGGCCGCCCACGGTGAGGGGCTGATCGCGCTCAGCGGCTGCCTGCAGTCGCGCTTCTGCCAGCATCTGATCGCGGAGCGCCCGGATGACGCGCGCGCCCACGCCCACGAGCTGATGGCGGCGGTCGGGGCCGATAACACGTACTTCGAGGTCCAGAAGAACGGGCTCGCGATCCAGGACACGTGCAACGAGCAGATCATCAGGATCGCCCGGGAGCTCGGACGGCCGATCGTCGGGACCGGGGACGTCCACTATCTCCGGCGTGAGGACTATCACCACCACGCCGCGCTGCTGTGCGTTCAGACCAAGTCGACGCTCAGCCAGCCGAAGATCACCTTCGACACCAACGAGTTCTACCTGCGCTCGAGCGAGGAGATGGCCGACTCGTTCGCCGAGTGGCCGGAGGCGATCGCCTCGACGCTGGAGATCGCCGAGCGCTGCGATGTCGAGATCGAGCTCGGCCGCCAGCTGATCCCCAGCTATCCGACGCCCGCGGGAGAGGGGGAGGGCGACTATCTGCGGTCGCTCGTCGACGCCGGGCTGCGCCGGCGCTATGGCGATCCGGTGCCGAGCGCGGCGCTCGAGCGCGCCGAGTACGAGCTCGGCGTCATTGACCGGATGGGCTTCAACGCCTACTTCCTGATCGTCTGGGACTTCGTCAAGTTCGCCAAGGACTCGGGCATCGCGGTCGGACCGGGCCGAGGCTCCGCCGCCGGCTCGATCGTCGCCTACTGCCTGCAGATCACCGACGTCGACCCGCTGCGCTACGACCTTCTGTTCGAGCGCTTCCTCAACCCCGAGCGCGTGTCGATGCCCGACATCGACATGGACTTCTCGGTGCGCGGCCGGGAGCGGGTGATCCGCTACGTGACCGAGAAGTACGGCAAGGACTCGGTCGCTCAGATCGTCACCTTCGGCAAGATGTTCCCCCGCGCCGCGACGCGGGACGCCGCCCGGGTGCTCGGCCACGATTACGGCGTCGGCGATCGGCTCGCCAAGCTCATCCCGGACCCGATCATGGGGCGCGCTCCGAGCTTCGCGGAGTGCCTGGCCGCCGGGCAGCCGCTCCGGGCCGAGGTCGATCGTGACGGCACCGCGAAGTCGATCATCGACGTCGCGCAGGGGCTGGAGGGGATCATCCGCAACTCGTCGATCCATGCCGCCGCGGTCGTCATCTCCGACCGGCCGCTGACCGACATCCTGCCGCTGCAGATCGCCGACGCCGGCTCCGACGAGAACGGCGAGCGCGTGTTCCGGACCGTGACGCAGTTCTCGATGAAGCCCGTCGAGCAGCTCGGCCTGCTGAAGATGGACTTCCTCGGCCTGCGCAACCTCGACGTGATCGAGGATGCGCTGGACATCGTCGAGCGGTCGACCGGCGAGCGCCCGGACATGAGCCTGCTGCCCCTCGACCACACGCCGACCTACGACATGCTCGCCGAGGGCGACTCGATCGGGGTGTTCCAGTTCGAGTCCGAGGGGATGCGGGAGGCGCTGCGCAAGGTGCGCCCGACCGAGTTCGACGACCTCGTCGCGCTCGTCGCCCTGTACCGGCCGGGGGCGATGGACCAGATCCCGACGTACGCCCGCGGCAAGCGTGATCCCGAGACGATCGAGTATCCCGACGAGCGCCTGAAGCCGATCCTGGAGTCGACGAAGGGCGTGATCCTCTATCAGGAGCAGGCGATGCAGATCGCCAAGGAGCTGGCCGGCTTCAGCGGCGCCAAGGCCGATGACCTCCGCAAGGCGATCGGAAAGAAGAACCGCGATGCGATGGCCAAGCTCAAGCCGGAGTTCGTCGTCGGCTGCCGCGCCAAGGGGGTCAGCGAATCGGTCATCGAGCAGCTCTGGGCGACCAACGAGCGGTCCGCCGACTACAGCTTCAACAAATCCCATGCGGCGTGCTACGCGCTGATCTCGTATCGAACCGCGTGGCTGAAGGCCTGCTATCCGGCGGAGTACATGGCGGCGCTCATCTCCTCGGTGATGGACACCAAGGACAAGGTGCCGTTCTTCGTCGCCCAGGCCGAGCAGATGGGAATCGCCATCCTGCCGCCCGACGTCAATCTCTCCGACCATGAGTTCGTCGTCGTCGACGGCAACATCCGCTTCGGACTCGACGCGGTCAAGGGGGTCGGCTATCAGGCGGTCGAGGCGATCAAGCAGGCGCGCGGGGAGCCGGAGGCCGTGCGCTCCTCCGCCGGCGCCGGGACCCGCCCCTTCACGAGCCTGTTCGACTTCTGCGAGCGGGTCGACAACCGGGCGGTCAACAAGAAGGCGATCGAGGCGCTGATCAAGTGCGGGGCCTTCGGCTCCACCGGGGCGACGCGCAAGGGCATGCTGATGGTCCTCGAGCAGGCGCAGGCCGCCGGGCAGAAGGCCCAGCAGGACGCGCTGATCGGCCAGGGCTCGATCTTCGACCTCGGCCTCGATCTCGGCGGCGACGCGGCGACGAACGGCGACGGGGCCGCGCAGGCGTTCGCCGGTCCCAGCCATGCGCCGATCCCGGGAGACGAATTCGACCGCACCGAGATGCTCGCCGCCGAGAAGGAGTCGCTCGGCCTGTTCATCTCCGCCCATCCGCTGAAGGAGATCGGGCCGGCGCTGCGGGCCAAGTCCGACAGCACGCTGGCCGAGCTCGCCGGCCGTCGCGACGGCGACTGGGTGACGGTCGGCGGGATGGTCACCCAGGCCAAGGCGATCAAGACGCGCAAGGGCGACCGGATGATGTTCGCGACGCTCTACGACCTGGACGCGTCGGTCGAGATCATCGTCTTCGGCAAGCTGCTGGCCTCATGCGAGGAGGCGCTCGCCACGGACTCGATCGTGCTCGTCCGCGGAAAGGTCGACCATAAGGACAAGGACAAGACGGTCGTCATCGCCCAGCAGGTCGAGACCTTCGAGCCCAGTCAGGAGGAGGTCGACAAGGCGCGGGAGTCAGCCGCCAAGCCGGTGCTGGCGCCGAGCGCGCTGCGCCTCCATCTCGACGCCACGGCGCTGCCCGCCACCGTCCTGGGCGAGCTCAAGGATGTGCTCGCCGGCTTCCCCGGCGACGCCGATGTCGTGATCGAGATCGCCACGACGGTCGGCCGGCGTCGCCTGAAGCTCGGACCGAGCTTCCGGGTGGCGCGGAGCGCGAGCCTGCACGCCGAGCTCGACGCGCTGCTCGGCACGGCGCTGATCCCGGAGGTGACGGTCACCGAGACCGTCACCGACGATTCACCTGAGCCTGCCGGCGTCGCCTGAGCCGGCTGCCGCGGCGTCGCCTGAGCCGGCCGCCGCGGCGTCGCTTGAGCCGACGAGAAGCCGGTCAGAGCCCGCCAGGGCCGGCAGCACCACTCCGGCCAGCGCGCCAGACCGCCGGCTTGAACGCGGCATGTCCGGCCACGAACAGCGCCGGGCCGCCCAGGCTCGCTCACCGCGGGCAACGCCAGCGAGACTCACCACCGCGGCTCGCGATGGACACCGGCACAGCGGCCCGCGCCCCTCATCAGGGCCCGGGCCGCCGACCGGCGACCACCTATGCGAGGTGACTTCAGTTGCCGACGGCGACGATCGCCGCGGGCGGGTTGTTGCTGACCACTGACGCGGAGAACTTATTACCCGCGAACGCCGGCCCGGCGGCCGAACCGGCAACGATCAGAGTCAGGGCACTGCACGCCGCAAAGCGACGGAGACGGCCGGAAACGAACTGAGACATTTGGTACCCACCTTCCGTGGTGTGCACTGGCAACCGAGCTATCTCGCCGGCGGCGAGACCTCTGGCTTTGCGTCCCCGGCTCGCGCCGGGTTTGCCGTTTCAGTTTGATGGTTCAGGTTATGACCGGGTTGTCGGAAGGCGCGGCCGGATCTGTTGACGAAACCGGCGCGGCTGGACGGATGTCCGATGGCGAGCCCGAGGGCCGAGCCGCCGCGCGCCACGCGCGCGCCCCGGCGGGAAGCTTGATCAGCAGCCAGATGAGCCGCCAGACATAGGCGCAGGCCAGGGCCCGGCGTCCGCGGCGGGCGAACGGGAGCCAGTTGCGCATCCACACCGGCGACGGCGCGAGCTTGCCCGCCAGCAGCGCCACCCGCGCCCTGAGCCCGGGCGTCGTGACCAGCTGCTCGATCCCGAGCGCGGTCTCGGGCGCCGTGCTCGCCTTCAGCGACACCTGTCGTGAGACGGCCGGCGCGGGCGCCAGACCGAGCCGATCGGCGAGCCCGCGCCCGCCGGCGCACAGCCGCAGGCCGACGGTGAACTCCGCGGTGGCGCCGAGATCGGCGGCGATGGCGGCCGCCGCCCGCCAGGTGGCCGGCTCGACGCGGGCGACGGCGGCGTCGAGGTCGCGCAGGGGCTTGGACGCTCCGAGACCGTGCTGGGCGGCATGAATCGCGACCACGAAGGATGCGGCCGCCGGCGCCGGGACCCGGATCGCCGTGCCTCCGAGCGTGATCGTCTGCGCATCGGCGCTCAGCCGCTCCCAGACGGCCGGGGCGGGCGCGGAGAGGAGATCAAGCGTGTGATGGAGCTCGAGCACCACGGTCGCGGGGCCACGGCGAACCATCACCTCGTGATGGGCGCCCGCGCCGTCGAACCGGCCCCCGGGCCAGTGCGCGGCAAAGCCGATCGCCTCCAGGCAGCTAGTGGCGCGCGCCGTGTCGCCGGGTGCGACGAGGAGATCAAGGTCGTCGTAGCCGCGGTCAGGAGCGCTGTCGTAGAGCCAGCGGGCCGTCCCGGCGCCCTTGAGCAACAACGGATCGACGCCATGCGCGCGCAGCTGGGAGACGACCTCGGCCAGCGCACTCTCGAGGGCGAGCATCCGAAGGGCACTGACGCGCGCGGGGGTGGTCGGCTCAGGATCTGCGGTCACGAGGGCGTCTGGGAACGGCGCGCCCGGTCGCGATACGCCAGCTTGCGACGAAACGCAATTGATGACAGTGTACGTCGCCAACGGATCCATGACGGCGGCCGGCCGTGGGTATCAGCAGACGACGATCAGACACAGCACATCGCGCGGGAGCGGCGGTGTCCCATCACTCCCCGGCCGTGTCCGACGACGCGGGCGCGCCGCTGCGCGTGCTGATGGTCGCCGACACGCCGTGGGACCGGCGTCTCGGCGCCCCGCGCGTCCAGATCGAGTTCGGCGAGGAGCTGAGCCGCCTCGGTCACCACGTCGAGCACTTCAGCAGCGACGAGGCGTACTCCTCGCCGCCGCCGATCGCCCGCTTCGCCGGCGTGACCCGCAACTTCCCACGCCGCGCGGCCCGGTACATCAGAGACAATGCGGACCGCTTCGATGTCATCGACGCCCGGCACGGGACCGTGCTCGCCGAGCCACGGGGCCTGGGCTTCACCGGGCTGCTCGTCACCCGGTCCACCGGCCTGCTGCCGATCTACGAGCGCGAGTTCGTCAACGCCGACCGTCGCACCCCGGAGGCCCGGGGCAAGCTGCTCCTGCGCCCGCTGCTGCGCTACGAGGTGCGGGAGGCGCGCCGGCGCTCATCGGTGGCCTTCGAGCGCGCCGATCTGATCAGCGTTCTCAATGCCGAGGAGCAGGCGGCCTGCACACAGATGGGGTACGGCGACAAGACGGTCAAGCTGCCGCTCGGGCTCAACGCCGCGCGCCTCCACAGCTTCGAGCGGCTGCGCGGGCCGGTGAGCGAGCGGCTCGCCGCCCGCCGGGTGGCGTTCATCGGCAGCTGGGATCGGCGCAAGGGATCACATGACATGGCGGCGATCGTTCGCGGCGTGCTCGCCGCCGAGCCGCGCGCCGAGTTCCTCTTCCTCGGCACCGGCGGGACAGCCGAACAGGTCATCGACGCGCTCGGCGTCGCCGAGGCGCGCGTCGACGTGCGTCCCTATTTCGGCGTCGACGAGCTGCCCGAGCTGCTGCGCGACGTCACCGTTGCCATGCTGCCCAGCTACGTCGAGGGTCTCCCGTATGCGATCGTCGACGCGCTCGGGGCCGGCCTGCCGACCGTCGCCTACGACGTTCCGGGATCTCGTGAACTGCTGCCCGGGATCGACCGCTCGCTGCTGGTGGCACCCGGCGCCACCGATCGCTTCGCCGCCAAGCTCGTCGACGTCATGACGCTCGACGGGCCGGCCTACGCGGAGCTGGGCGCGTCGGCGTCCGCGGTGGCGGCGACGCTGCGCTGGGAGGACATCACGCGGACCACGGTGGGGATCTACCGAGAGCGGCTGGCTCGTGTGCGCGGCCGGTCGTCACCCCCGGCGGAGCGCACGGCGCGGATCATCCGGTCGGTCCATGCCGTGCGGGGCGCCGGGTCAGGGCAGCCAGGGGCCGCGCCAGCCTCCGAAGCCTGAGAGCAGCTGGTCGGCCTGGGCGGGCCCCCACGCCCCCGGCGCGTACTTGATCGCCTTCGGCGGGTCCGCGAGCAGGGGGCCGACGACGCGCCAGCACTGCTCGACGCCGTCCTGGCGGGTGAAGTGGCTGGCGTCGCCGATCAGCGCGGCGTGCAGAAGCACCTCGTAGGGAGTGGCGCCCTCGCCGCCCTCCTGCGCGAAGTTCATGTCCAGCTCGATCCCGCTCGCCCCCGGCGTGTCGGCGCGCTGGGCGTCGAGCACGATCCTGATGCCGGTGGCCGGATCGACCCGGAAGACGATCTGGCTCGGCTGGGAATGCTGGCGCGAGGTGGAGATGAACGGCAGCTTCGGCGGCTGGCGAAAGACGAGCCGCAGTTCGGTCTGGGTGATCGGGAGGCGCTTGCCGGTGCGGATGAAGAACGGCACGCCCGACCAGCGCCAGCTGTCGATGTTCAGCCGCAGCGCGGCGAACGTCTCGGTGTCGGAGTTGCGCTTGACCCCGTCGATCTTGCGATAGCCGTCGTACTGGCCGCGCACGTAGTGCGCCGGATCGGCCTCCGGCATGGCGGCGAACACCGCGTATTTCGCGTCCTTCTGGCTATCGGGATCGGCGGAGGCCGGCGGGTCCATCGCGGCCGCGGCGAGCATCTGCATGAGATGGTTGACGACGACGTCGCGCAGCGCGCCGACCGGGTCATAGAAATGCCCCCGGTCCTCGACGCCGAAGCTCTCGGCCATCGTGATCTGCACCGAGGAGATGAAATTGCGGTTCCAGACCGGCTCGAGGATCGCGTTGGCGAAGCGCAGATACAGGACCTCCTCCACGCCCATCTTGCCGAGGAAGTGGTCGATCCGATAGAGCTGGGATTCGTCGAGATACTGGTGCAGCGCCGCGGCGAGGGCGCGCGCGGACTCCAGATCGTGGCCGAACGGCTTCTCGACGACGACGCGCCGGCCGCCCTGGACGAGCTTGGCCCGCCACAGGCCGGCGATCACCATCTCAAACAGCGATGGCGGGATCTCGAGATAGAAGACCGGGTTCTTCGCCGAGCCGAGCGCCTTGGCGACCGCCGCGTAGGTCTTGTCGTCGGCGAAGTCCCCGCCGACGTAGGACAGGCGCTTGGCGAAGCGCGCCCACACCCGGTTGTCGATCGTCTCGCCGGTGTCGCGCACCGCGTCCAGCGCGTGCTGGCGCAGCTGGTCGTCGGTCCAGTCCTCGACCGCGACGCCGATCACCGGGCAGTCCAGGAGCTTGCGCTTCTCCAGCCGATACAGCGAGCGCAGCGTCATCTTGCGCGCCAGATCGCCGCTGATGCCGAAGACGACGAGCGCGTCGCCGGGAGTGGTGGAGGCCGACGGACTCATCGCGCAGCCAACCTACCGGAGACGGCGGTCATCGCGCGGTCCTCGTCCGTCCGCCGACCCGCCCGCGGGCGGCCGGCGCGGCGGCACTCGTCCGTCCGCCCGCCCGCCCGCGGGCACGAGCGGCCTGCCCGCGCCGGCGCAGCGTGAAGCACAGCTTCAGCTCCTCGGGCGTCGGGCCCTGGCGCTCCGGTCCCGGCGTCTCCAGCACGCAGGCCTTGTCGTCGAAGCGCGGCTCGGACAGGAAGGCGCCACAGCCGCGCTCCCCCAGCTCACCGGCTCCGATGTCGGCGTGGCGGTCACGATTGGAGCCCAGCGGCGTCTGCGAGTCGTTGAGATGCAGCGAGCGCAGGCGGGCCGCGCCGATCGTCTCGTCGAACTCGTCGAGCGTCGCGGTCAACCCGGCCGCGGTGCGGATGTCGTAGCCCGAGGCGAGCAGGTGGCAGGAGTCCAGGCAGACGCCGAGCCGGTCGTCGCCGCCGGCCGCCTCCAGCAGCCCGGACAGCTCGGCGAACGAGCGGCCGAGCGTGCCGCCGGCCCCGGCGGTGTTCTCGAGGTGCAGCTGGCAGCCTTCGGAGTCCGCGAGCGCCTCCCTGATGACCACGCCGGCCCGGGTGATCGCCTCACCGGCGTGACCCTGCTTCGCGGAGCCGGGGTGCAGCACGACGCCCGTGGCCCCGATCGCCGCGCCGACGCGCAGCGAATGGGTCAGCGAGGTCAGCGTCTTGGCGCGGATCTCGGGGTCCTCGGATGCGCAGTTGAGCAGATAGACGGCGTGGATGAGCACGGCGTCGATCGCGCTCGCTGCCATCGCGGCGCGGAAGGCGGCGACGTCCTCGTCGCGATAGGTCGTCGGCTTCCACATGCGCGGCGACTGATTGAAGATCTGGATGGCCTGAGCCCCGAGCGCGGTGCCGCGTTCGATCGCCTTGGGCAGACCGCCCGCCGGTGAGACGTGGGCGCCGATTAGCATGCTTGCATCGATTCCATGCGCGTTCGCTTTGCTCCTTCCCCGACCGGGGCCCTCCATATCGGTGGCGCCCGGACAGCTCTGTACAACTGGCTGCTCGCCCGCGGCCAGGGCGGGACGCTCGTCCTGCGGATCGAAGATACCGACAAGGAGCGCTCCACACCGGAGAACGTCGAGCAGATCCTGGACGCGCTGCGCTGGCTGAACCTCGACTTCGACGAGGGCCCGATCTTCCAGAGCCGGCGCTCGGACCGCCACGCCGAGGCCCTCCGCCAGCTGCTCGACAGCGGGCATGCCTATCACTCCAACGCCACCGCCGACGACGTCCGCGCCTACAAGGATCGCCACGGCGCCGACCGTGGCTTCCGCGGCGAGCCGGAGGCGGCGGGCGCCGTGCGCCTGCGGGTTCCCGACGGCGATCAGACGATCGTCGACGACGTCATCCGGGGACAGACCCATTTCCCCAACGCCAGCATCGACGACCCGGTGATCGCCCGCGCCGACGGTTCGGCGCTGTACAACTTCGCGGTCGCGATCGACGACCTCGATGCCGGGATCACCCACGTCGTGCGCGGCGAGGACCATCTGTCCAACACGCCCAAGCAGCTCATGGTCCTGCAGGCCCTCGGCGCGCAACCGCCGATCTACGCCCATCTTCCTCTGCTGCACGGTCCCGACGGGCGCAAGCTCTCCAAGCGCCACGGCGCGGCGTCGGTCCAGGAGCTGCGCGACGCGGGGTATCTGCCCGAGGCCGTCGACAACTACATCGCGCTGCTCGGCGCCGGGTTCGCGTCCGACGAGGAGTTCTTCTCGCTGACCGAGCTCGCCGAGCGCTTCCGGCTGGAGCGCGTCTCCAAGAGCCCCGCGGTGTTCGACGAGCGCAAGCTGCGCAATCTCAACGGACGTCATCTGCGCGAGCTGGGGATCGACGAGTTGACCGCGCGGCTGGAGGCGTTCACCGGTCGCACCGGTCTGCGTGGGGCGGTGGAGATCTCGCAGGAGAAGATCCAGACCCTCGCCGACTTCTGGCCGCTCGTCGCCTTCCTGTTCGACGGTCCGGTGCACGACGATGCCGCGTTCGCCAAGACGATCGGCCGGGACGGCGGAGTGCAGACGCTCGCCGCCGCCCGGGACGCGCTGGCCGCCGCCGAGCCGTTCGACGCCGAGACCATCGAGGCCGCGCTGCGCGGCGTCGTGGAGCAGCGCGGGGGCAAGCCCGGCCAGGTCTTTCAGCCGGTGCGCGTGGCGATCGCCGGGAGCACGATCTCACCCGGCATCTTCGAGTCGGTGTCGCTGCTCGGACGCGACGAGACGCTCGCCCGGATCGACGCGGCCCTGCGCCGCGCCCGCGGCGGCTGACGTCGCCGCGTCGCCCCGTGACCCGGTCCGGAGTGTTGCCGCCGCTGCGGGCGTGACAATTTCTCAATAGCGCTTGGACATGTGCCGATAAAACGGGCAATGGCACGGGCCAAGCGAATAACGAGCGGGACGACGCCGCACAATCTGGAGCGAGCGGATGGGTGAGAATACGGTGGCAACACTGGCTGCCAAGAACATGCCGACCGATCCATACGCCGCGCGCGAGCGCCATCACAACGAGGGGCACGGCCGTCGGCTGACGACCGCCTTCGAGGCGCTCGAGGCATACCCCGTTCTGGTCGAATCACGCAATCGGGTGCTGCGCCTGTTCGAGGAGGGCGAGCCCGGGGTCGGCGACGTCGTGGCCGCGGTCGAGTCCGACGTGGCGCTGGCCATCACCGTCGTGCGGCTCGCCAATCAGGTCGACGGCCCGCACCACGGCCGCGTCGACAGCGTCGTGGCCGGGATCGACGTGCTCTCCACCAAGACCGTCCACGCGATCGCCGCCCGCGCTCGGACCTTCGACTTCTTCGAGCGCACCGCCGTCTGGCAGGGGATGCCGGAGCGCTTCCGCCTGCATGCCGTCGCCACCCAGCGCGCCGCCGACCGGATCGCCCGGGAGATCGGCTTCGAGTCCCGGGACCGGCTGATGGTGACCTCGCTGCTGCACGACATCGGCAAGCTCGTGCTCGTCCACGCCTACCCCGGCTATCCCGCCCAGGTTCACGGCGATGCCCGCACCCCCGAGGAGCGCATCCAGCGCGAGCGGCGTGAGCTCGGCGTCGATCACGCCCTGGTCGGCGGCGTTCTCGCCCGCCGGTGGGCGTTGCCGCGGTCGATCGCCAGCGTGATCGAGCGCCATCACGCCGACGACGCCACCGGGGAGACCGCGCTCGTGCGGCTCGCCGACATGCTCGCCCACTATCTGCTCGGCGGCTCCATCACGCCCGCCGAACTGCTGTCGGTGGCGCGGACGGTCGAGCTCACCCCGGCCAATCTGCGCAAGGTCATGTACGAGCTGCCGCTGCCCTCCAGCGGCGAGCGTCCGCGCCAGATCGAGCCGTGTCCGATGTCGACGCGTGAGGTCGACGTCCTGCGCCGGCTCGCGCGCGGCATGGTCTACAAGCAGATCGCCTCCGAGCTCGGGCTCTCCACGAGCACGATCCGCACCCATCTGCACAACGTGTATGGCAAGCTCGGCGCGATGGACCGCGCTCAAGCGGTGCTGATCGCGACCGAGCGCGGCTGGATCTGAGCCCGGTCGGCCAGCTCACCCCGAGGATCCTCACCGGCGCCGCGTCGTTTCTGCCCGGCGCCGAGCGCCTCGGTGACCGTGGCGAACCCGGCCCCGCGGTCGCCCGCTACTCCTACGGGGTATGGCTGCGCCATCTGATCGCATGCGCCGCGTCGGGGCTGCCCGCGCGCTATGAGACCGTCGTCGAGGTCGGTCCCGGGCGCTCGCTCGGCACCGGGCTGTGCGCGCTGCTGTGCGGGGCGCAGAGCTATTACGCCTGGGACATCGTCGCCTATACCGATCCCGAGGAGAATCTCAGCCGCCTGGACGAGATCGTCGCCCTCCTGCGGGCGCGGACCCCGGCGCCGGAGGGCGAGTTCTCCGATCCGATGTTCGAGCGCCGCTTCCCCGGCGAGATGCTCGGCGACGAGACGCTGACCAGGTGCCTGGAGCCCGAGCGGATCGCCGCCATCCGGGCGGCGGTGCGCAGCCCGGGCGTCGATCACGACGGGATCCGGGTCCAGTACCGCGCCGACATGTCGCGCCTGGACCGCCCCGCCGACCTCGTCTTCTCCCAGGCCGTCATGGAGCACGTCGACGATTTTGGGACCGAGTACCGGCGGATGGCCGATGCGCTGGCCCCGCGCGGCGTCATCTCCCATCAGATCGACTTCAAGTCCCATCACTTCGCCCGGGACTGGAACGGGCACTGGGCGCTAGCGGAGTGGCAGTGGGGGATCATCCGCGGCCGGCGGCGCTATGCGATCAACCGGGCACCCCTGCATCGCCATCTGGAGGCGATGCGGGCGGCCGGCTTCGAGATCGCCGGCGTCCAGCGGATCACCCGGCCGTCCCGGCTGGGCCGTGACCGGCTGCAGCCGTCCTTCGCCGCCATGCCGGCCGATGATCTGACGACGAGCAGCGCGCTCGTGCAGGCCGTCAAGCGCTGACCGAGTTCCTCTAGCATCGCGGCGGCATGATCTCGATCACCAGCAAGTCGCCGTACGCCCTGAGCGCGCTCGTCGAGCTCCATCGCCACGGCGGCGCCGACCCGGTCCCGATCGCCGAGCTCGCCCGCCGGCGTGAGATCCCGGTCCAGTTTCTCGAGCACCTGTTCGCGACCCTGCGCCGCGCGGGCATCCTGCGCTCCCAGCGCGGCGTCAAGGGCGGCTACAGCTTCGCCCGGCCGGCCGCCGAGATCACCGTCCTGGAGCTCGTCGAGCTGCTCGACGGCGCGCTCGGGGCGGGGGCCAGCGGCGTCTTCGCCCAGGCCGCCCAGGCCGCCCGCTCGGTGCTCTCGGCGGCGACGGTCGCGTCGGTGGCCGAGGACGAGCTGCGCGCGACGCTCGCCCCGATGTACCACATCTAGCCCCCGCGGCCGAGGCCGGCGCGGCGACTCAGGCCCGGGTGCGCGCCACGAGGAAGCAGCGCCTGCCGTGCGGCGCCGCCGTCGGGCTCAACGGCTGCCAGCGGGCATCACGGTCAGGGGTGTCAGGCTGTCCGATCTCCACGGTGAAGCGAGCGGGATCGAACGCCGCCAGCACCTGCTCGGCGGTGCTGCCGGCGGCGGCCAGCGCGGCGGCGTCATGGAGCTCGACGAAGAAGTCGGTCCGGCCGCTCGCGACCGTGGCCGCGGCGCCCGCCAGGACATTGGCCTCCTGGCCCTCGACATCGATCAGCACGGCGTCGGGGGCGCCGTAGCGCTCGGCCAGCTGATCGACGGTGACCGCGGTGACGTCGATCGAGCCCGGCGCGCGGCGCCGCGCGACGGCGCCGTTCAGGCCCTCGGTGAACGAGACGACGCCCGGGGTCGCCGCCCCCGCGGCGTGCAGGACGGTGAGATTGCCGGCGGCGTTGCTCTCGGCGTTCAGGCGTGCGACGCGCGCGTTGTGGGGCTCGGCCTCGACGGCGACCACGGCGCCGCCCGGACCGACGATGCGCGCCACGATCAGGGCGACGATCCCCTGATGGGCTCCGATGTCGAAGACCCGGGCGCCCGGCGCCAGGCGGCCGTCGCGCAGCCGCGAGAGCTCCTCGGGCTCGGGCCAATCCCGGTCATACCAGCCCTCGGCGAGCGGGTCCTGGAGATGGACGACCAACGGGAACCCGGCGTAGACATGCTCGGCCGTCCGCGGCGGATAGGCGTCGACCAGGCGGCGCATCCGCCGCGCGCGGATGGGTCCGTACAGCCTCTGCGGCAGCATCGTGCGCAGCGCCGACTTCGCGGAGTCCATCGTCTCCCGTCTCCCGATCGTCATCGCCGGCGGATCACCGGCGCGGGGCGCCGTCGGCGACGAGCCAGCGGTTGTGCTCGGTCGGGCGCAGATCGGGCCACAGCCCGCGCTGGTGGACGATGGTCGGCCGGTAGCCGTGCTCGAGGAGGATCCGCCCGCACTCCTGCTCGAGCGCCGGGGTGTGGGTCTCGACGATCAGGTCAGGCCGGCGCTCGCTCAGGATCCGCCGGGCGCAGCGCAGCGCTCCGACCTCGCCGCCGTCGATGTCGAGCTTGATGAAATCCGGGACGAATCCGACACCGTAGGCCCAGTCGTCGAGGCCGATCTGACCGGGCTCGTCGCCGACGGCCCCCACCACCGGCGTGATGAGGTCGCCGATGCCGGGGTTGAGCGCGAAGTTGGCGGTCATGTGCTCCACCCATCGGGGGTCGCGTTCGAACGCGGCCACCGGCGCGCCGGTCAGCTTGGCGATCGTCAGGGTGTCATAGCCGTACTGGACGCCGATGTCGAACGCGGTCACGCCGGGTGTGAGCATCCGGCGCAGAAAGCGGTTGAGCTCGATCTCGTACAGGCCCAGGTAGGTCCGGGTGAGATCCGTGAAGTCGACGTTCATGCGGATGCCGCGGGCCAGTCCGCGCGGGAGTGTGCGGGGGGCGGCCGCGGGCAGCACGACGCGCTTGACATGCTGTCTGAGGGTGGGCAAGGTGGTCTCCGGGGCGGGCGCCGGGTTCCGGCTCTGAGTTCTGCGATCGAGCGAGCGCCGACGAGGCAAGGGTAGCCGCGTTGCCCGCCGACGGAGTGCCCGGCTTCGTCCGATGTCCGGGGGGCGTAGGGTTTGGATCGGCAATGGCCCCAATCCCGACCAACATTGCGGACCTCGTCGGTCGCACGCCCGTCGTCCAGCTGACGCGGATGGGGATCGACGGCGACGTCGAGCTGTTCGCCAAGCTCGAGGCCCACAATCCGGGGGGCAGCGTCAAGGACCGGATCGGCGTGGCGATGATCGCCGCCGCCGAGCGCGAGGGCCGGATCGAGCCCGGCCGGACGACGATCGTCGAGGCGACGAGCGGCAACACGGGGATCGCGCTCGCCCTCGTCTGCGCCGCCAAGGGCTATGACCTCATCCTGACCCTGCCCGAGGGGATGAGCCGCGAGCGCGAGGCCCTGCTCAGGATGTATGGGGCGCGCGTGCAGATGACCGAGTCGCTGGGCGGGATGAACGAGGCGGTCGACGCCGCCCGGGACCTGGCCAGCCGTGACGACGTCTTCCTGCCTGATCAGTTCTCCAACCCCGCCAATCCGGAGATCCATCGCCAGACGACCGGCCCGGAGCTGTGGGCCGCGCTCGACGAGCGCGTCGACGTGTTCGTCGCCGGCGTCGGCACCGGCGGCACGATCACGGGCGTGGGGGAGGTGCTCAAGCAGCGCAATCCCCGCTGCCACGTCGTCGCCGTGGAGCCGCGCACCTCGGCGGTCCTGTCCGGCGGCCCGCCGGGGCCGCACAAGATCCAGGGCATCGGCGCCGGCTTCGTCCCCGCGGTGCTCAACCGGGAGCTGCTCGACGAGGTCATCGCGGTCGACGACGAGGACGCGATCGAGACCGCCTGGCGGCTCGCCCGCCGTGAAGGGGTGCTCGCCGGGATGTCATGCGGTGCGGCGGTGTGGGGGGCGATGCAGGTCGCGGCGCGGCCCGAGTTCCGGGGCGCGCGGATCGCGACGATCCTGCCCGATTCCGGCGAGCGCTACATCTCGATGCCGTTCTTCGCGCCCGCGCCGGTCTGAACCGCCGCCGGACTACCCTCTGCGCGATGACGAGCCTGAGGTCGACCCTGAGCGCCGGCCGCTCCCGCGTGGAGCAGACCGATCTCGGCCAGGATCTCGCCGCCCTGTATCGCCGGCTGCGCCGGCCACGCGCGGTGACGCTGTACGGGGTCAGGCTCCAGATCGATCCCGCCTGGCCGTCGGATCTCATCTCCGGGATCTACCGGGGCTGGTACGAGGTGCCGGAGGCGCGCGTCCTGCGCGCCACGCTGCGCCCCGAGGACCGCTACTTCGAGGTCGGCGCCTCGCTCGGGGTGATGATGACGATCGCCTGCGGGATCGTCGGGGACGCGCGGGTGACGGCCGTCGAGGCCAATCCGCGGGCGATCCCGGTGGCCACCGACGTGGCTCGCCGCAACGGGTTCTCGCCTGAGATCGTCCACGCCGTCCTCGGCGACGACGACCGGCCTCATCCCTTCTGGGTGCTCGATCGGGTGCTGGACAGCAGCCTGACGCCGACCCCCGGCGCCGAGGAGGTCAGCGTTCCCGGACGGTCGTTCACCGCCGAGCTGGAGCGCTGCGCCGCGACGTATCTGATGATCGACATCGAGGGCGGTGAGATCGAGCTGCTGGACCGGTCGCTGCCGGCGGGGGTGCGGGCGATCTGCATGGAGGTCCATCCCGCCATCGTCGGCCACGCCGCCGTCCAGCGTCTGCTCCAGGGCCTGATGGCCCAGGGCTTCGTCCTGGACACCACCATCTCCGGCGCGCAGGTCGTCTTCCTGTCCCGGGACGCCGCCGGGGCGACGGGCTCCGCTGCCGGAGCCTAGGAAGACCCCCGGGGCGCGCCGGCGCCGGGCCGCCTCAGCCCGAGCGCTCGACGGCCTCCAGCAGCCGCGTGCCGACCACCGACCAGTCGAACCAGCGCTCATACAGCGCGCGGGCGGCGGCGCCGTGGCGCTCGCGCAGCGCCGGATCGAGGCCGATCCTGACCGCCTCGGCGGCGAACGCCTCGGGGTCGTCGGCGGCTGCGAGCCCGAACGCCTCGCGGTCACGGAAGATCACGTCGGTGCGCTCGGCGACCGTCGTGACGACCGGCAGCCCGTGCTGGAGCGCGGCCATCAGGGTCGTGCGCCGCGTCGACGCGCCGTCGGTGAACGGGGCCAGGAACAGGTCGGCGGTCGCCAGCGAGCGGGCGAGCGAGCCCTCCTGCTGAAAGCCGGGGGCGACGACGCGCTCCACCCCGGCCAGCGCGGGGGCGGGAGCGTCGCTCGAGCCGAGCAGCAGCAGCACGACCGGCTGCCGCGAGGCGGCGGCGAGCGCCTGCGCGGCACGGTCGACGAACGAGCGCAGATGGCTCTCATGCCCCGTCTGGAAGCTGGCGACGACGAGCCGGCCGTCGTAGCCGGCCTCGGCGCGGGCCGCGGACCGGTCCGCGCGGGCGTCGGGCAGGTTGGAGCCGACGGGGAGCAGGTCGACCGGACGACGGGGCCGGACGCGGCTGAGCTCGGCGGCCATCGCGGTCGTCGCCACGAGCACGCGATCGACGCCGAGCAGGACCAGGCAGAGCTGCGCGCGCTGCCATGCCCCCATCAGGACCCAGCTCGCGTCGCGCATCGGGACATAGCTCTCGTGCACCATCAGCAGCACCCGGACCGTCGGACGGCGCAGGCGAACGGCGGCGACAGCCAGCAGCAGTCCGGGGGCGACCCCCCACCGGCCCCACGAGAACGGGTTGTACTGCACGACGAGCGCCGCCGGCCGACCGCGGGGGAGATCGGCGAGCAGTCGCGCGGTGCAGCCGAGCCCGCGCGGCACGAGATCGAGCCGCGCGTCCTGCCCGTCCGCGCGCAGCTGGGCGAGGAGCCGCGTGGCGTAGTCCCGGATCCCGTCGACCCGCTCGCGGGACGTCGGATAGGCGAGCACGATCCTCATCGTGCCCGCGGCGCAGACGGCAAGTGGACGGCCACGGCGCTGTCAGATGCCGCGATGGACGGTCACGACCTGGCAGTAGCTGAGCCGGCCCCAGCCCCGGTCCAGCATCCAGTCGTCGGCGCGGACGAGCATCCGGCTCACGAGCGGGGAACGGCCCCGCAGCACGTTGCGATCGAGCAGGCGCAGGAACTGCATGTGGCACGTCTCCAGCGTCAGGCTGCCGAACGTCGTGCGCAGCAGCTCCAGATCCTCGGGGCGGAGGGGATGCTCGTCGTCGGTTCCGAACCGGGCCACGACCCCGCGGCCGGTGAGATGATCACGGGCGGAGTTGATCACGGGGTTGAGCGCCATCGTCTCGACGAACGACGCCGTCGCGCCGGGCGCCAGCAGCGCGCGCAGGCGCGGGGCGACGACCTCGAGGTCGACGTGATGCAGCGCGTATTCGCCGACCGCGGCGTCGAACGATCCGGCGGGAAGCTGCTCCAGTCCCTCGGTGGTGAACGTGGCCCGCAGGCCGAGCAGCCACGCCAGCTGCCGCGCGCGCTGGATCGCGCCCGGGCTGACGTCGACGCCGACGACCTCGGCGCCGCGGGCGGCGAGCCAGGCGCTCAGCACCCCCGCCCCGCAGGCGAAATCGAGCACGCGCTTGCCCTCCAGCGGCGCGATCGCCCGCAGCACGCCCTCGACGCTCGGCGACGGGCCGCGGCGGTAGGCCGCCACGCAGCGGGCCAGGTCAGGGACGTGCTCGTCCCAGAACTCGCGCTCACGGCTGATCTTCAGGTCTTCGATCGTCAAGCCCTTCCTCGCCCGCCTGACGTGCATCGAGCCGCAGCCCGGTGCCGCGCCCCAGCCCGGGTGCCGGTCCGGCCGATCATCTTACCCGGGCCGCCGCGGGCCGGCGCGCGGGCGCGGGAGGGTGGGCCGCTAGGCTTAGCGCCATGTTCGGCCTCGGGCTGATGGCGCGCACCGCGGCGGAGATCCGGCATGACATCTCGGCGGCCCAGAGCCGTGATCCCGCCGCTCGTGACGTCGGATCGTGGGAGATCCTGCTCGCCTGGCCCGGGGTGCACGCGCTGCTCGCCCACCGGCTGGCGCATGCGCTCTACGGCGCGGGCGTGCCGATCCTGCCGCGGATGATCGCCGCGGTGGCCCGATCGGTGACCGGCATCGAGATCCATCCAGCCGCGCAGATCGGCAGAGGATTCTTCATCGACCACGGGATGGGGGTGGTGGTCGGCGAGACCGCCGAGATCGGAGACGACGTCACGCTGTATCAGGGCGTGACGCTGGGCGGCACCGGCTTTGCCACCGGCAAGCGCCATCCGACCGTGCAGGACAACGTGACCGTCGGCTCGGGCGCGAAGCTGCTGGGGCCGATCACCATCGGTCACGGCGCGAAGATCGGCGCCAACAGCGTCGTCATCCACGACGTGCCCCCGAACTCGACGGTCGTCGGCAACCCGGGTCACCCGGTGCGCGTCGAGGGGCGCCGTCCAGAGGGACCTGACGCCGACTGGATCCATCTGCCCGATCCGGTCGCCGATGCCATCAGGGGCCTGTCGGGCCGGATCGCGGCGCTCGAGGCGGCCTCCGAGGACGACGACCCGGCGCCCGCGGCGGAGGTCCGTCAGCTCCGGCGGGCGAGCGCCGCGGTCAGCCAGCCGGACGGCCGGGCCAATCCCCTGACCGGCCCTAATCCCGCGGGCGGATAGGCTGCAGCGACCGGGGGTCGTCGCTGGGGTCGTCGTCGGGCAATCCGAGCAGCGACCCATCCGCCGAGACCGGGGGGAGCGAGACGCGGTGCGCGGCCGTTTCGGGCTCGGGCATGTTGCGCCGCGCCCGCACGAGGTACAGCGGGCGGCCCTTGACCTCGTCGTAGATGCGCCCGACATATTCGCCGATGATCCCGATCGCGATCAGCTCGATCCCGCCGAGCAGCAGCACGACGATCGTCAGCGCGCCGAAGCCCGGCAGATAGGAGCCGAGCAGGCGCAGGATGACGACGACCGGGATCGCGATGAAGGCGAGCGTCGAGATCATGAAGCCGAGCAGGGTGGCGAGCTGGAGCGGACGATGGGAGAAGGAGAAGATCGCGTCCAGCGAGAAGCGCAGCATCTTGGCGACCGTGAACTTCGTCTCCCCGGCGTAGCGCGGATCTCGGCGATAGGGCACCGCCGCCTGCGTGTAGCCGACCCAGACCGTCATCCCGCGCAGGAAGCGGTTGCGCTCGCGCATCGACAGCAGCGCGTCGAGCGCGCGGCGGTCCAGCAGCCGGAAATCGCCCGAGTTGTGCTGGAGCTCGACCTGGGCGAGCGTGTCGAACAGCTTGTAGAACCAGCGGGCGGTGCTGAGCTTGAAGGCCGACTCGCCGTCGCGCTGCTCGCGGACCGCGTAGACGACGTCGCACCCCGCCAGCCAGTGATCGAGCATCGTCGTGACCAGCTCAGGCGGATCCTGGAGGTCGGCGTCGAGCATCACCACGGCGTCGCCGCGGGCGTGGTCGAGCCCGGCGGTGAGCGCGGTCTGGTGCCCGAAGTTGCGTGACAGGAAGACGAGCCGGACGCGGGGATCGGCGGAGGCCAGGCGCTCGAGTCGCATCGGCGTCCCGTCGACCGATCCGTCGTCGACGAGCACGAGCTCGAACGGGATGCCCTCGAGCGCCGCGCAGACGCGGGCGTAGAACTCCTCGATCGTGGCGTCCTCGTTGTAGACCGGGGCGACGACGCTGACCAGGCGCAGGGTGCGGGGCTCGGGGTCCGGCTCAGGGGCGGAGAGGTTCATCGCTCAGTCCGCAATGCTACGCGGCGCCCATACGTGATCAGATCGAGCCGCCGCTGTGGGGGATGTAGCCGAGCAGCTGCATCGCCAGCACGACGCCGGTCAGGCCGATCGCGCAGCGGGTCAGGCGCCGGTCGCGGCCGAGCGCGGCGAGCGGCAGCAGCCACGCGACGTACCACGCCATGACCGAGCTCGAGGCCACGAGCAGCGCGAACGTCGCCCAGCCCGCGCCGGCGATCCAGTCGGTCCGCCCGCGCCACACTCGCGCCAGCAGCCATGCGCAGGCGACCACGAACGCGCCCGCCAGGACATAGGAGGCGATATGCCCGACGCCCGGCAGATCCAGGCGCGTGGAGATGAATCCGGGGATGCTCTTCCAGCCGCCGTCGCTCTGGCTCTTGAGGATCGTCGGGATGACGTGGAACTCGGTCAGCCCGAAGAACGCATAGGTGACCCCGCCGATCAGCGCGAGCGCAGCGCCGACACCGAGCAGCAGGTCCCGGCGCTCGCCGCGCCGCCGGCCCGGACCGCCCGCCGCGAGCGCGAACGGCAGCACGAGCCCGCCGGTCAGCTTGATCGCCACCGCCAGGACGGTCAGCCCGCCGCTCAGCTTCTCCCGTGAGACGAGCACGGCATACAGCGATCCGACGACCGCCAGCAGCATCAGCAGGTCGTTGTGGCCGCCGCCCATCCCGTAGATGACGAGCAGCGGATTGAGCCCGACGAACGCGGCCGCTCGGACCGGGTCGGTGCCGCGCAGCCGCGCGGCGCGCCAGACGAGCGCGACGACGCCGAGGCAGGCGAAGGTGGCGAGCAGCTTGTAGGCGACGACACCGGCGGCGACCGACAGCGGCGCGAGCGCGTAGCTGAAGATCGTGAAGACCGGTCCGTACGCGCTCGGGATATACGACCACAGCGCGCCGACGTACGGGAAGATCGGGTCCAGCGCGATCGAGTGCGGGCCGTTGATGTAGGGGTTGGTGGCGTACTCCGCGCCCATCCGGGCGTAGGCCTGATAGCTGAAGATGTCGGTCGAGATGAGCGGCGGCGCCAGCAGGACGAGCGCGTAGAGCGCGGCGATCGTCATCAGGACGGCGCGCGGGGAGAGCTGTGCGGCGAGCCGGACGACGATCGTGTAGGACACGAACATCATGGCCAGGACGGCGATCACGCCGCCGACGTGCAGGTCGATCCCGTCGCCGGCGAACGCGCCGGCCAGCGACGGCGGCGCGGGGCGGATCGACTCCGGCAGCAGCGTCCCGGTGTTCGCGGCGGCGAGCACGAGCAGGGCGCCGCATCCGAGCAGCCCTCCGACCGCCATCAGCGCCCGCGGGCTGCTGACGCGGGCGGCTGAGCCGTCGAGGATGTGTCCGCCCAGCTCGAACTGAGCGCTGGACGACGTCATCCCCAGCGGCGACCGTGGACTCATCGCTCTCAGGATGCCCGCGCGATGGCGGGATACGGTGTGAGCAACATGTAGATCGTGTTAGGTTTGACGAACCAGGCGATACGCCTCACGTCACCTTCCCGGCTCGCTTCAGCGCGGCGCCGGCCCCGCGCTTCATCAACGGGACGAGCCACATCGCCTCCAACGCGATCCGCGACGACATCTTCGAGCGGCCCGCCGTGCGGTCGGAGAAGACGATCGGCACCTCGCAGACGCGGAAGCCCGCGAGGACCGCCCGATAGGTGACCTCGATCTGGAACACGTAGCCCTCGGCGCGGACGCTCGGCAGGTCGATCGCCTCGAGCACCTCGCGGCGGATGCACTTGAACCCGCCGGTCAGATCACGCACCTCGACGCCGAGGATGTTGCGGGCGTACAGACCGCCGCCGCGACTGATCAGCCGTCGGACCAATCCCCAGTCACGGACCCCGCCGCCCGGCACGTAGCGCGAGCCGAGCACGAGGTCGGCGCCGTCGGCCGCGGCGATCAGGCTCGGGAGATAGCGCGGGTCGTGGGAGAAGTCGGCGTCCATCTCGATGATCAGACGCGCTCCGCCGGCGAGCGCTCGCTCGAAGCCGGCCAGGTAGGCGTGGCCGAGGCCGCTCTTGGCGGGACGATGGAGGACCTCGACGGTGCCGGTCCGCTCGGCGATCCGGTCGGCGATCACGCCGGTGCCGTCCGGCGAGTTGTCGTCGACGACGAGGATCCGATGCTCGCCGGGAGCCGCTCGCTCGAGCTCGGCGATGGCGGCGTCGACCACCCCTTCCAGGTTCGCGGCCTCGTTGTATGTCGGGATCACGACCCAGATTGCGGCGCTCATCGGCTGGCAAGCGTAGTGGCAGCGCCGGGCGGCGTGCCGCCGCGGTATCCGCACGCTCGTCGCGCCCTGTCGCGCTCTCGTTGGCGCTCTCGTTGCCGCGCGCCGCGCCGCGCCGGGCCGGGCCGGGCCGCGCCGGGCCGCGCGGCGCCCGACGCTCGTCTAGCGCCGCACGTAGGCGACGCGGTTCCAGCTCGGCTCGGGCGCCAGCTCGATCGGCTCGCCGCCCCGGTCGGGCTGGACGTAGACGAACTGGTTGACGACGGCGTCGAAGCGGACGTCGAGCTCGCCCTCCTTGACGCGCTGGTCCAACCAGGCGCCGCGGAAGATGAGCCGCCGCAGCCAGTGCACGAGCGAGCGCTCCGACGGGCCGACGAGCTCGGGCCAGCACTCGTTGACGTGCTCGCCGAGCGCCGAGGCGGGGTCGGAGACCTCGCCGTTGACGACGAGGTTGATGAGATCCTCGGCCTCGTCCTCCTCGACCGCGCCGCACAGGAAGCCGAGCTTGCGCGCGGCCTGCTCGCAGCGTTCGCGGAAATCCCGCTCGTTGAACGTGAAGCGCAGTTCGCCGTATTCGAGCACGAAGTCGTCGCCCGATGAGTAATTGCCGCGTCGGTACATTGGCGTCGGCATCATATGGGGGAATCCTGCTGCGCCGGGCCCCTGAAAGCGATGTTGCAGCGCCTGGGGGGTGGAGGGCGTCGCGCCGGCGGCTATCTGCCGCTATGACGACCCATATTCCCCGCCTGATGATCGTAGAGGACGACCGCGCGACGCGCCGCTTCCTCCTGGACAACCTCGCCGCCGACGGCTACCGCCCGCTGGCGGCGCCCTGCGCCCGCGACGGCCGGCAGCTGCTGGCCGAGATCGCCGTCGACCTGCTGATCATCGATCTCGGCCTCCCCGATGGGGACGGCCTGGAGCTGCTCGGCGACGTCCGGGCCGGCGGGGCGCGCGACGGCGGGCCGATCGACCCCCACACGCCGGTGCTCATCCTCTCCGGGCGCGCCGGCGAGCTCGATCGGGTTCGCGGCTTCGAGCGTGGGTGCGACGACTACCTCGTCAAGCCGTTCAGCTATGCCGAGCTGCGCGGCCGAGTTGCCGCACTGCTGCGCCGGGACCGGGCGCGGCCGCGGCCGGGGCGCCTGCGGGTCGGCGCGCTCGTCGTCGACCCCGCCAGCCGGGCGGTCCGGGTGGGGGACCAGCGGATCGGACTGTCCAAGAAGGAGTACGCGCTGCTGCGCGCGCTCGCCTCGCAGCCGACCCGCGTGTTCACGCGGGAGGAGCTGCTGCGCTCGGTCTGGGGCTTTCAGTCGCTCGGCGCCACGCGCACCCTGGACTCCCACGCGTCGCGCCTGCGACGCAAGCTGAGCGTCGATGGTCACGCGTTCGTCGTCAACGTCTGGGGCGTGGGCTATCGGCTGATCGACGGCGATGCCGAGTAGCGCGGCGCCCCCCGCGCGACGACGGTCGGCCCGGTGCGGCGCCGGTCGCCCCGCGCCGGGGCGACGGTCGGCCCGGTGCGGCGACGGTCGGCCGGGTGCGGCGACGGTCGCCCCGCGCCGGGGCGACGGTCAGCCCCGCGCGGAGACGGTCGGCCCCGCGCCGGGGCGACGGTCGGGCCGCGCGACGACGAGGCCATCGACATTTTGACCGTATAGCGGGCAACTTTCAGACATCCTCCGGCCGGAGAGCGTCCGCGGTTGCGCACCCGGCACGGGCGCGGCCGTGATCCGGGAACGGCGCGATGAAGGGGGACGGCGAGGGGGTCGATCCATGGGAGGCGCCGGCCCCTGGACGGGGATCGCGGGGCGACCGTCTCCGACGCCCTGCGGGCGAGTCCCGGGCCGGTGATCGTCCGGATGGCACGGCGCGGCATCCCTGCCGCTTGATCGCGACGCGTGCTCGGTCGCCGGCGGTCGAGGCAGGCCGTGGCGGCGCAGGTGCCGGTCGTGGAAAAGGGGGGTGAGATTTGTCCGCGCAGCCGCTCTTAAGTACCGAGGGCGACGTGGTGCCGCTCTCCCGACTCCGCCGGCGCCAAGGGAGGCCACCGTGATCAGATTCGTAGCCACGACGACGACGAGCGTCACCATGCCGGCCACCGGCGGGGAGGAGCGGTCATGAGCGTGGCGGCGTCGCTCGGCGGTTGGATCACCGCCGCGGTCGTGCTGGCGATGGTGCTGGCCGCGCGCCGGGTGCTCGAACTGCGGATGGAGGCGGTCGCCCGGGCCTGCCATGAGCTGCGGGGGCCGATCACCGCTGCTCGGCTCGGGCTGACGTTCGGCTCGCGGTCCGGGGAGCTGTCGCCGGCGCGGCTGCGGGCGATCGACAGCGAGCTCGGACGGGCGGCGCTCGCGCTCGACGACCTCGCCGACCTGCGCCATCGGGGCCCGCGGCTGTCGGCGCTGGAGCGGGTCGACCTGGCGCAGCTCGCCCGTGATTCGGTCGAGGCGTGGCGCGGGAGCGCGGCGGCGGCGAACGCCACCCTGGAATGGAGCTGGAGCGGCGCGCACGCGGCGGTGTGGGGCGACCGCCTCCGGCTCGCCCAGGCGGTCGGAAATCTGATCGCCAACGCCATCGAGCACGGCGGGCCGGCGATCGCCGTGCACGGCTCGGTCAGCGCCGGGAGCGCGCGCATCGAGGTCCGCGACGACGGCGCCGGGCTGCCCGCTCCGGTCGCCGAGCTCGCGCGCCGCGCGCGCGGGGGACGCGGGGCCCGGGGCCGCGGTCTGGCGATCGCCTCGGCGGTGGCCGTCGCCCACGGCGGCCGGCTGTCGGCGGCGCCCGCGCAGCGCGGCGCGCGGCTCGTGCTCGAGCTGCCGGCGGCGGGCGCAGGGCTCGACCGCGGCGCGTGAGCGCGCGGCGAGTATGGACAATCGAGAGAGAACCCGAGGACACGCCGAGCCGAGGGGATCAGATGACGTCCGACCCCAGCGACCCGCGCCGGAGACGATCGTCCACCGGGACTGCCGGTAGGCCCGGCTACAGCCGGTCGAAGACCGCGAACGCGGCGTCGATCCGTCCGTGCTCGCCGGTCGCGTTGTCGTCGAGCATGAGGCCGCGGATGACGGCGAGGGCCAGGGTGGCTCTCGCCTGGGCGGTGACCTCGTCGGGACTCGACGGTCTCAGCAGCTCGGTGAACTGCGGAAGCCAGTCGTGGACGCTGGCGAGCCCGAAGCCCGGGAAGCGGTCGGGCTGGGTCTGGGCGAGGGCGTTGACCTCGTCAAAGAGACGGAAGGAGGGACGGTTGACGGGGTCGGTGACGATCGCGCGCAGGGCGCTGACGAGGCCACGGAGATCGGTGGGGCCCTGCTCGGCGAGCTGCGCGCGGCAGGCGCCCAGGAGCCTGCCCCGAGCGTGCTCGAGGGCGGCGGCGATGAGCGCGTCGCGCGACCCGAAGTGGTGGACGAGCATCCGGGAGCTCGTCTGCAGGGCGTCCGCGAGCTCTCGGAGGGAGACCTCGCAGCTCTGGCGCGCGACCAGCAGCTCGGCCGCCTGAGCCTGCAGCCGGCGCCGCTGCCGCTCGTCACGCGGCCGGCCAGATCCTGTAACGTCGTTACAGGAGTCGGCGGTTGACCCAGGAGGACTCACCATGCACACCGTGCCAGAAGACCGCACGCGGCGTTCCGCGCGATGACCACCCTGATCTTCGTCCATGGCGCGTGCGTCCGCGACGCCGACTGGTGGTGGAGCCGGATGACCGAGCCGCTGGCCGAGCGCGGCGTCGCCACCGCCGCGGTGGCGCTGCCGAGCTGCGGCGAGACCGGCGACGAGCTCGGAGACCTCTATGACGACGTCGACGCGTGCCGTCAGGCGATCGCGGCGGCCGCCGGCCCGGTCGTCCTCTGTGGTCACTCCTACGGCGGGATGATAATCACCGAGGCCGGCGCCGATGACCGCGTCAGCCGGCTGCTGTACGTGACCTCGGTGATGCCGGACGCCGGACAGTCCCAAGCCGAGCTCACCGCCGCGGAGCCGGCGCCGTGGCTGCAGCCGAGCGACGACGGCACGATCGGCGTCGACCCCGGCATGATCCGGGAGTTCTTCCTCCAGGACTGCGATCCGACCACGACCGGGCAGGCGCTGCGCCGGCTCACCCGTCAGTCGCTCACGCCGTTCACCCAGACTCCCCGCCAGATCGCCTGGCAGCACACGCCGTCCACCTACATCGTCTGCACCGAGGATCTCGCCACCCCGCCCGCGGTCCAGCGCCGGCGGGTCAGAGCGGGCACCGCACTCGTCGAGTTCAGCGCCGGGCATCACCCGTTCCTCTCGCGTCCCGGCGCGTTCGCCGACAGCATCGTCGCCGCGATCGAGCGCGGTTAGGCCACTCGGCCGCTGGACCCGCCGGGCAGGCACACCTCCCGGACGGAAAGACGTCCCCGATGCACGCCGGCGTGCAGGACGCGCGCCTGCAGCGCATCGTGCGGGTCGCCCGATCCGCTCCGGCGTCGCTCTCCCACCGCCGAAGTCCCTGCTCGGCTGCGGTTTTCGACGCGGCCGGGGCGGAAAGCGATGCACAAGTGGGGGACGGGATGGTTTTTGGGTTGCATCGTGGGAGGAAGTGGGTTACTGTGGGCGCCGCTTACTGAGAACCCGGGTGGCAGGGCTCCTCCCACCCAGCCACCCGGGTTCGTGAGCCTCCTTCGCTTCGCCCCATGAGAAACCTTGAACTTCCGCGGAACCTTCGAACACACGCTCGATGCCAAGCATCGGCTGACCATCCCGGCGAAGTTCCGCGCCGAGCTCGCGGGCGGGGTCGTCCTGGCGCTGACGAGCGAGCTGGAGGAGGACGGCCCGCGCACCGTCGCGATCTGGAAGACGGCGGAGTACGAGGAGTTCACGCACGAGGTCCTCGCGGCCATGAACCCGCTCTCGCCGAAGGCCCGTGTGCTCAAGCGCTTCTTTCACAACACCTCGTTTGACACCGAGCTCGACGCCGCCAACCGCGTGATGATCCCGCCCAACCTGATGAGCTACGCCAAGCTCGACCGCGACGTCGTCGTCACCGGCTCCGGTGACTGCCTCGAGGTCTGGGACCGCACGGTCTACGCGGCCAACCTCGAGTCGGTCATCTCGCAAATCCCCCAGATCACGGCAAGCCTTGGCGACACTGCTTGACATGACCACGGAGCACATCCCGGTTCTCGCCGGCGAGCTGATCGACCTGGTCGATCCGCGCCCGGGCGAGATCGCGGTCGACTGCACGGTGGGCGGCGGCGGCCACGCCCGGTTGATCGCCGGCCGGCTCGGGCCCTCGGGCACGCTGATCGGCATCGATCGCGATCCGATCGCCGAGGAGCGGTTCGCCGCGCTCGCCGCCGAGGTGTCGTGCGCGACCCGCTTCATCCGCGCCGATTTCGTCACCGCGCTCGAGACGCTGCGCGCGGAGCGCCTCGAGGCCGACCTCGTCTATCTCGATCTCGGCATGTCGTCGATGCAGGTCGACACCTGGGCCCGCGGCTTCTCCTATTCCTACGACGCGCCGCTCGACATGCGGATGAGCCCTGACCAGGAGCTGACCGCCGGCACGATCGTCAACACCTGGGAGGAGCGCCGGATCGCCCGTCTGCTGCGCGAATACGGCGAGGAGCGCTACAGCGGCCAGATCGCGCGCGCGGTCATCCGCGCCCGGGCGCGCGCCGAGCTGACCTCCACCCAGCAGCTGGTGGAGACGATCAAGACCGCCGTTCCGATTCCCGCTCAGTTCGCCGGTGGCCACCCGGCCAAGCGCACGTTCCAGGCGCTGCGGATCGCCGTCAACGACGAGCTCGGGCAGCTCGAGCAGGCGCTCCCCCTGGCCTGGGAGATCCTGGCGACCGGCGGGCGCCTCGCGGCGATCTCGTTTCACTCGCTCGAGGACCGGCTCGTCAAGCGCTTCCTCGGCGACCGCGCGCGCGGATGCATCTGCCCGCCGGACCTGCCGATCTGCGTGTGCGGTCATGAGCCCGAGGCCGAACTGCTCAACCGTCGCGCGGTCGCGCCGACGCCCGGCGAGATCGCCGCCAATCCCCGATCGAAGTCGGCGCACCTGCGCGCCGCGCGCAAGCTGGAGGTCGCATCCTGATGACGCCGTCCGCGCTCACGCCCGCCGCCCGGGGAGCCCGCTCCACCGCCAAGGGATCACCGGCGTCGGCCACGAAGCCCCCGGCGTCCGCGCGCCCCGCGTCGCTGTCGGCGTCGGTCGCCGTGCCGCCGCCCCCGGTGGCCCGCTCGACCGGCCACCGCTCGGGAGTCGGCCGCGGCAGCGCCGTCCGGGCTCCCCGCCGCGTGTCGGGCCCGCTGTCCGGGATGGTCTCCGGAGGCACGGTCGCCCTCCCCGCGCCCGGTCGGGCCCCCTCTCGCCCCGCGCCCCCGCGTCCTCATGCTCCGCGCCCCACGGCGCCGCGCCCGTCCGCGCCCCGGCGGTCAGCGGCCCGCCCCGCACGGACGCGCGCCGCGGGGACGCCGCACGGCTCGCTGTTCGCCGGCGCGCTCGCCGCTCTGCGCGCCCTGCCTGATCATCCGCTGCTGGACCGCATCGTCCGCGGCCGGGCGTGGATTCCGCTGCTCGGGGTCCTGCTCGTCGGCATCGTCGCGATGCAGGTGGAGGTGCTCAAGCTCAACGCCGGGGTTGGCCGCGCGCTCGCGCAGAGCGAAGCGCTGCAGAGCCGCAACGAGGTGCTGCGGATCGACGTCGCCCAGCTTGACAATCCGCTGCGCATCGAGACGATGGCCTCGAAGATGGGGATGACGATGGCATCGCCCGGCGCGGCCGATCTCCTGTCGGCCGGCGGCGTCGACGTCTCACGCGCGCTGAACAGCATCGCGTCACCGAATCCGACGAACTTCGCCACGATGGTGCTGGACGCACAGCCGAGCAGCGCCACCGAGGTGGCCGCGCAGAGCACGACAACCGGCGACACCGCAGCGTCGACCGACGCCACAGCCGCGGCCGGCACGACGGCGCCCGCCGCCGGCGGGGACGCCACGAGCACAGCGGGCGCCGCCACCCCGGTGACCGCCGCACCCGCGACCGAGGCCGCCCCGGCCACGACCGGTGCGAGCGCGGACACCGCCGCCCCGGCCGACACCGCCGCGGCGCCGGCCGCCACGGTGCCGGCGACCGGAACCGCGGCCGCCGGCACGACGACGCCGGCCACGAGCGCCGCCACGGGCAACACCGGAAACGCGGGCTCCTCGGCGGGGACGGCCACGTCGGCCGGAGCCGCCGCGATCTCCTCCACGTCACCGTCCGGCGGCGGCTGATCGGCGCTCCGATGGCCGGAATCGACCGCCGCATCGGGTTCGTCTTCGTCGCCTTCATGGTGCTGCTGACCGCGGCGGCGGCCCGGGCGGGCTACCTGGGCGCGATCAAGTCCGGGTCGCTGAAGAACCTGGCCCACGCCCAGCAGATCTCGACCGTCGTCATCCCCGCCACGCGCGGGACGATCACCGACCGCAGCGGGGTCGAGTTCGCGATCTCGGAGTCGGCGTCCGACGTCGACGCCGATCCGTATCTGATCACCCATCCGATGGAGGTGGCGCAGAAGCTCTCGCCGATCCTCCACGAGCCGGTGCTGACGCTCGCCGCCGAGCTGGGCAAGCCGCACACCGGCTTCGTCTATCTCGCCGAGCAGATCCCGACCGACGTCGCGCAGGCGGTGATGAACCTCGGCATCAACGGGATCTCGGACTATCCGGTCGTCAAGCGCGTCTACCCGCGCGCCTGGATGGCCGCGCAGGTGCTGGGCAGCGTCAACTGGAACGACACGAGCGGGCTGAGCGGCCTGGAGTACTACTACAACAAGGATCTGGCCGGGCGCAACGGCGAGCGCAAGATCGTCAGGGACGCGCTCGGTCAGCCGATCGCGGTCGACACCGTGCGGCCGATGAAGCCAGGCAAGTCGCTGACCCTGACCGTCGACGCCGGGCTCCAGGCCGAGGTGGAGCAGGTGCTCAAGGGCGTCGGCGCCGAGTACTCGCCCCAAGGGGCGACGGCGATCGCGATGAACCCCGACACCGGCGCGATCCTCGCGCTCGCCAACTGGCCGGAGGTCGACGCCAACGACCCGGGCGGGGCTCCGCCCTCGGCAACCGCCGACCGCGCCGTGGAATACAACTACGAGCCGGGCTCGACGTTCAAGGCGATCACGATCTCCGGAGCGCTCCAGGACGGCGTCGTGACCCCGAGCACCGAGCTCAACGTGCCCTCGGTCCTGCAGGTCGCCGATCGCCAGATCCACGACGCCGAGCCCCATCCCGACGAGACGCTGTCGGTCGCCCAGGTGCTGCAGGTCTCCAGCAACATCGGCGCCGACGAGATCGGCATGCGGCTCGGCGCCCAGCGCTTTGACTACTGGGTGCACCGCTTCGGCTTCGGCGCGCCCACCGGCGTCGACCTCCCGGGCGAGGAGCAGGGAATCGTGCTGCACTACTGGCAGTACTCGGGCTCCTCGATGGGCAACCTGCCGATGGGCCAGGGCGAGTCGGTCACGCCGATCCAGATGGCGACCGCCTACTCGGCGATCGCCAACGGCGGCATCCTGCGTCCCGCGCACATCGTCCAGGACATCGGCGGCAAGCCCGTCGCCACGCCCGCCGGCCATCGCATCATCTCGTCGACGACGGCCGCCGAGGTGCGCACCATGCTCCGCGGCGTGTTCGCCGACGGCGGGACGGCGTCGGGCGCCGCCATTCCGGGCTATGACCTGGCCGGCAAGACCGGCACCGCCAACATGGTGGTCGACGGCCGGTACTCAGACAGCGAATACGTCGCCTCGTTCATCGGGATGGTGCCGGCGAGCGACCCGAAGCTCGTCGTGCTCGTGATGGTCGTCGACCCCCACGGCAACATCTACGGCGGATCGGTCGCCGCGCCGGCCTTCCAGAAGATCGTCGGCTGGGCGGTGCCGTACTTCGGCATCGACCCCCGTTGAGCTGAGTCCGCCTCTCTGAACCGTCAGGCCGACAGCCGCTCCGGATCCCAGCCGAGGCTCACCGCTCCGAAGCGTCGTCCCTTGACGTACAGCGGGCACGACAGCGTCGTCAGGACGGCGCCGGTGTCACGGGCGTAGGTGCTCAGCAGGAAGGCGGTGCGATCCTCGGGTTGCTCGGTCAACCGGGCGCGGGATCGCGCGAGGTCGTCACTTGTCAGTCGCCGCGCCGGGAGATCGACGCCGATCTCCATCCGAGCGGCGCGGGTCAGCGCGGCGGAGTCAAGGAAGAAGCGCTTGGTGCGATTGAGCGTCAGATCACGCTGAGGATCGCCGGTGCAGTTCTGGCTGAAGATCGCGTTGTGCGCGGGCGCGTAGGCGTTGAGGTCGAACGCGAGCGCGAACGTCAACCGGGGCTCGGCGGAGAGCACCGCGTCCATGCGCTCCATCATCGCCGTGTCGACGAGCGCGTCGTAGGCGGTCGCGAACTTCGGCGGATCAAAGCCCTCGGCTCCCACCCGGCTGACGTCGAAGAGGCGGGCCAGCCGTCGGATCCCGGCCCCGGTCAGCGGCTGGTAGTGGAGCTCGAGCACCTGCTCCAGCGTCACCCGCCGGTCGTCGACTGCGGCCTCCAGCACGGCGCGCAACTCGTCGGCCAGATTCCGGCAGACGCCGCGCAGGTGGTCGGTGGTGCTGCCGCTGTGGAAGCGGGCGAACGAGGCCGAGGCGCGCTCCGTCCCCTCCGAGGCCGTGAGCTGCTGCGCCGCCAGCCCGTCGGCCCGGGCGCGGATCTCGGTCGCCGCGGCGGTGATGGCGTGAACGCTGGACGCGACGTGGTCGACGTCCTGGGCCTGGGAGACGGCGAGCTCGGCCAGATCCTGCGACGAGTCGGCCGTGTCGCCGACGAGACCGCCGATCCGCTCCAGCGCGTCGCGCCCGGCGCCCCCGTCAGTGGCGCTCTCCGAGGCCCGGTCGCGTGCACTCTCGGCGGCCTGCTGGATCCCCTGCATCTGCTCGGCGGTCCGCTGCATCGTCCGGCGTATGCGCGCGGTCTGGTCCTCGGTCTCGGCGGCCAGCCGGCCGACCTCGTCGGCCACGACGCCGAATCCGCGCCCGTGCTCGCCCGCCCGGGCCGCCTCGATCGCGGCGTTCAGCGCGAGCAGCTTCGTCTGCCGTGCGACGGTGTCGATCAGCGACGAGAACGCCGTGATGTCCGCCAGCTCACCGCGGACCAGTCCATCCAGGAGATCGGCGACGCGGGCGGTCATCTCGGCCATCCCGACGTTGGCATCGATCACCCGGCCGATCACGGTCATCCCCCGCTCGACCTCTCCAGCGAGCTGGGTGCTGACCGAGGCCGATTGTCCGGCCGACCGCGAGGCGTGGTCGGCGGCGGTGCGCAGCGAGTCCATCCGACCGGCAACGTCGGCCAGCTCCGCCTCCAGACGCCCCACCTCGGTCCCGATGACGCCGACCGACGCGGCGCTACGGGCCGCCCCGATGCCGAAGTCAAGCGTCGTGCGCTCGAGAGCCCGCAGGGTCCCGGCGAAAGCCCGGGCCGCCTCGCCGACCTGCCCGGGCAGTCGTCCCAGCTCGCCGAGGTCCCAGACGCCGAGCTCGTCGCGAAGCGCCGGACCGGACAGCTCCCCGGATGGCTCGCCGATCCCCGGAGAGAGCGGCGTGCCCGGCTCGGATGCGAAGCTCGGACGGTCCTCGGGCGGCGGTTTTCTTCTGCGACTGCGGACGAGGTCGGATACCGACATGCTGCACTTAGTCTCGGCCGCGCTCGCGGAAGGTTGAGGGCGTCGACGCCGAATGAGCGGATCCGCGGCGACCGCGATGTCGTCGACCCCAGGCAACATCTCCGGCGGCTCGCTCGCCGCGGCGGCCTTCGAGAAGATCATCGGCTGGGCGGCTCCGTGCTTCGGCATTCGACCCGCGGTCTCGGCCCTGGCGCAGCGGCACGTCGCACCGGCCCGACCACGCGTTCGCGGCGGACGGGCTACGGCTGGGGATCGCTGTACCGCGTGGGTGTCTTCCACATCGGCTTGCGGAAGCGGTACAGCAGCAGCGGTGGGAGAACCCCGAGGACGAGGATCCCGGTCCCGATCAGGACCGCGCAGACGGTCGGGATGAGCGCATAGCGCGGATGGCGTCCGTGGCGGCCGCCCGGGGCGGTAGTCGCGGCTTACTCGCCGAGGGCGCGCCCGAGCTTGGCCAGGCGCTCGTCCCACTGGCCGCCGACGGCGGCCATCCAGCTGACGGCCTCGGAGAACGGGGCCGGGGTGAGGCGGTAGCGCACGTCGCGCCCGTCCCGCTCGCGTTGCAGCAGACCGGCCTGGGAGAGCGCGGCGAGGTGCTGGGTGACGGCCTGGCGGGAGATCGGCAGCTCGCCGGCCAGCTCGGTGGCGGTGGCGGGATGGCTGGCCAGCGCGCTGAGCAACCGGCGGCGCGTCGGATCGGCGAGCGCGCCGAAGACGGCCGCGGCGGGGTCGTCGGGCATCGTCAGGCGGCCACCAGCGCGGGGCCGTAGGTGCGTCCGCCCGCAGAGCCGGGGAGGGGGGTGCCGACGAGATCGAGCACGTGCAGCGGCCGGGTCTCGACGACGCGCAGCCGGGTGCCGTCGGCGGTCGCGCTGAGCGCCAGTTCGACGCGCGAGGCGGGCTCGTCGTCCTGAGCCCACCAGAAGGCCAGCCGGCCGGGGCGCCGGCCGTCGTCGGTCGGCGCCGTGACCTCCTCCACCCAGCCCTCTCGGACTCTCCCCGCGATGGCGAAGCGGGCGTCGCCGCCAGGCCAGAGCTCCAGCTCGACCTCGTCGGCCAGCCAGGCCTGCAGCCATGCGGGGTCGGTCAGCGCCTGCCAGACCTCGGTGGGGGAGGCCGGGAACTCCACCTCGCGTTCGATCAGATCGGTCATGCGGCCTCCTGGAGGTTCGTCGACGCGGATGTGCAAGCCGTAACTTGCATGTCTGCTACGGTGACTGTGCAACTGATTGGTTGCACAATACCAGCTGGAAGGAGCCCTCTCATGCCTCTCGTTCCGATGGTCGTCGAGCAGACCGCCCGCGGCGAGCGCTCGTTTGACATCTACTCGCGGCTGCTCAACGACCGCGTCGTCTTCCTCGGCGGCCAGGTCGATGAGCCGACGGCCAATCTGATCGTCGCCCAGCTCGTCCATCTCGAATCCGACGATCCCGACAAGGACATCCATCTCTACATCAACTCGCCCGGCGGGTCGATCTACGCCGGCCTGGCGATCTACGACACGATGCAGTTCATCAACCCCGACGTGCAGACGATCTGTTACGGGATCGCGATGTCGATGGGGTCGCTGCTGCTGGCCGGTGGGGCGCCCGGCAAGCGGATGGCGCTGCCCAACAGCCGGATCCTCATCCACCAGCCCTCGGGCGGGTTTGAGGGGCAGTCGACCGACATCGAGATCCACGCCCGTGAGGTGCTCGCGCTGCGCGCGCGGTGCGACGAGATCTATGCCAAGCACACCACCCAGTCGGTCGAGCGGGTGCACGCCGACATGGAGCGCGATCGCTTCTTCACCGGTGAGGAGGCGCTGGCCTACGGGCTCGTCGACCGCGTGCTCGATCACCGCCCCCACACCGGCTCCGCCCGCGGCTTCGGCGCGGGCTGACCTGACTCTCGATGGCGCTCGCCGGGCGGTCCGCCGCCCGTCCGGCGACGCGCCGGGCTCAGCACACGGGGACGCGGCTGTCGAAGAACGGCGTGTGCAGCAGGCTGCCGGAGCGGTGGCCGTTGTTGTAGAAGGCGTCGGCGGTCACGTAGTAGCGCCCGTTCCACGGCGCGGAGGCGATCCGATACCACCAGACGTTGCCGTCGGTCACCCTGTAGCCCTTGACCCGGCAGGCGATCTCGATCGTCTGGTGGCCGGCGATCGTGGGCCCGGCGCGGCCGGCGGCGTGCTCGTAGTCGCTCCAGGTGTGGGCCAGGCCACCGGTCGTCTCGGCGTAGTCGTGGGTGGCCGCCGGCCGGGCCTGAGGCCGTCCGGATGCGCCCGCGAGTGCCGGCGCGACGGCCGGCGCGAGCGCTGCTGCCGCCACGGCAACGACAACGGCGCGCCGCCCGGTGGCCGTCGGGAGGGCGGTGCGGCGAGGCAGCGAGCGACTCATGTCTTCTCCTGGCAGATCGGGATCCGGGGGTCGTAGAACGGGGTGCGGGCCAACGAGCCCCTGGGCTTGTCGCCGTTGTAGAAGGCATCGCCGGTGACGTAGAAGCGACCGTCCCACGGGCGGGAGGCGATCCGATACCACCAGACGTTGCCGTCCGGGACCTTCCAGCCGGCGAGGCGGCAGCGGATCTCGACCGTCTCGTGGGACCGGATCTGCGGGCCGGCGATGCCGCCGGCGTCCTGGGCGTCCGACCAGGTGTGCGACGAGCCGCCGGTGATCTCGGCGAACGTCCGGTGGGCGGCGGCGGCCGCGCGCGCATCGACCACCGGAGGATGCGGCCGCCGGCTCGGCCCGCTGCCGTTCGTGGCCAGAAGGACGGCGATGACGATCACGGCGGTGACACCGAGCGCCGTCAGCGCGGCGCCGATCGCTCGCCGCCGATGGTCGGGGGCGCGCGGTGAGGCGGGGGAGGGCGCGGTCCCGGCCACCGTCCCCGCCGAGCTCGCCTGTGCGTCGATCGCCTCGGTCGCCAACGCCCCTGTGGTCCCCGGGGCCAGGGGCGTGCCGAGCGTCCGGCCGACGTCGTCGAGCAGCCGTGTCGCGGTCGCCGGCCGGCCCAGCGGATCGATCGCCATCCCGCGCTGGAGCGGCTCATCGACCGCCGGTGGGAGCCCGGGATGCACGCTCGAAGCCCGCGGGCGTTCCGCGGTCACATGGGCAATCACGGCTCCGGCGTGGTTGGAGGCCGGGAAGGGCTGCCGGCCGGTGATCGCCTGGAACGTCGTGACCGCGAGCGAGTAGATGTCGCTGGCGGCGCTGGCCGGTGCTCCCTGGGCGATCTCCGGCGCCAGATAGTCGAACGTCCCGACCATGCCGCCGGTCGCCGTCAGCCCGGTGGCATCCTCCAGCAGGCGCGTCAAGCCGAAGTCGGCGAGCCAGCCGTGCGTGCCGCCCTCGACGAGCACGTTATGCGGCTTGACATCGCGATGCAGGACCCCGTGGGCGTGGGCGTGGTCAAGGGCCGCGGCGATGCCGTCGAGGATGACCACGGCCTGGGCCGGCTCGAGCAGGTGCGCGCGGATGAGGTCACGCAGGCTCGGCCCCTCGACGAGGCGCATGACGATGTAGGGGACGCCGAGGTGCTCGCCGCTGGCGAGCACCGGGACGATGTGCGGATGCGTCAGTCCGGCCTGCAGATCGGCCTCGCGGCGGAAGCGGGCGATGAACGCGGGGTCGTTCAGAAAGCCGGCGGCCAGCAGCTTGATCGCCACCGGGCGCCCGTCGCTCTGCGCGGTGGCTCGATACACGGTGCCCATCCCACCCCGACCGATTACGTCCCCGATCACATAACCGGGGATGGCGGCCGGTTCGCCGGCGGAGAACGGCTCAGTCACGAGATCGGCAGCGGACCGTCACCCGCGAGGCCCATCGCGATGCACCCGGTGAACGACATCGGCGGCAATCGTAGCCCGCCGCCGCCCGCGTCGACCGCTCCCCGCCAACGGCTGACAGCACGGCGCGCGTGCGTCACTTCCCGGCATCTCAGACACCGGCTCACAGCTCGCGCTCGGACACCAGGCCCCATTGAAACGCGCACTCCACGAGCCGCACCCGCTTCTGATTCTGCGGCAGCTCGGCGATCTCGAACTTCTGAAACAGGATCCGCAGCTGTCGTTTGACGGCGTCGACGCCGAGGAACAGCTCGGCCGCGATCTGCTGGTTGGAGGCCGGCGTCGCATAGGCCGATCCGGAGGCGTAGGGGCGGCAGAGGGCCACGAGGACCCGACGCTGGGTCGTGCTCAGCGTCTCGATCTGCGAGGTCCGCGCGCCGGCGATCGTCACCGCGCTCTCGCCATCGGCCGGGCGGCGAAACTCGATCACCGTCTGCCCGAATCGCAAGGCGTCCCCGTCGCGCAGCCGCCGGCGCTCGGTGATCCGGACGCCGTCGACATACGTCCCGTTGCGTGACGGCCCGAGGTCGGTGACCAGCCAGTCGCCGCCGATCAGCTCCAGCTGCGCATGGGTCCGGGAGACCTCGGGGTCATCGGTCAGCGCGACGTCGTTCGCCGAGCGCCGTCCGACCGTCGCCGCGTTGCGCCCGTCAAGAACGAAGATGCGCTGCACGTCCGAGGCATCCCGCCAGAGCAGGAACGACGTCCCGGTGCGCTCGATCTCGACGATCCGCTGCAGCTCCTGCGCCGAGCGGGGGCGCGGGATCCCGGGACGACCCCCGCCTTCGTCGATCTGATCACTCCGCGCATCGCCCGCCAACGCCGCCCCCTCTCGCGCCGCCGCCATCGACGCGCGGACGAAGCTTTACTGAGGTTTCGGTCAGTAAACCACAGCATCACCGCGGTTGACGGTGAAACGACCCCACGATCCGTGGGCGGAACTACGCGTCGACCACAACTTGATCAACTTGATGATTGACGCCGGCCGCCGTCGTTCTGTCAGCATTCACACGGCCGCATCGCCGGCGGGGGCCGACGATCACGAGCGCGGGGAGGGTCGCCGGCGTCGGCTGACACACCGGTTCATCCCTGGCCATAGGCGCTCAAAACTGCTAGACCTACGCTGAGAGGGTACGAGCGGGCTGAAGTGGGTGGTCGCCTTCCGGGGACGGCGGTCGCAGCCGTTGAAAGAATCACGGTCGAGGGTCTCGGATAAGCGATCAAGGCAGGCTCACTCGGTGATAGGGCCAAAGTGATCACATTTCTCCACGCTGAACCAGCCAGGAGCCGACGCTCCGGAAACCAGAGCCCCGCGAACGTCTGCGACCGGGTGAGTTGCTGAACGTGGCGAGCAAGACGCCGACAGAACGGCCGCCGGCGCGGCAGGGGGGCGTGCTCAAGCTCCGCCGACCGGCGGTCATCGCTCGTCCGAGCACTGGGCGCGACGACTACGACGTCGACCTCTCGCCGGTCTGGGAAGGCGGCGTCGAGGTATCGGCGCGGCCGGGTCACCGCCGTGACACGCTGCTGCGCCGCTCGCTGGCGGTCGCCGATGTGGCGGCGGCGTACCTCGCGCTGCTGTTCGTCACGGGCATCGTCGCCGCGGGCGACGTCTCGCTGCGCGCCGTCGCGGTCGTGATCGCTCCGGTCATCATCCTGGCCGCCAAGGCGATCGGGCTGTATGACCGTGATCAGCACATCCTGCACAAGACGACGATCGACGAGATCCCGTCCCTGATCTATCTCGCGCTGCTCTACTCGATGGGGGTCTGGCTGGCGGAGACGCTGCTGCTCCACGGCTACCTCGGCCGGCCCGAGGTGTTCGCCCTGATCGTGTCGAGCTTCGCGCTGTTCTCCACGACCCGACTGACCGCGCGCTCGATCGTCGGCCGCATCACCGAGCCGGAGCGGTGCATGGTGATCGGCAACGGGGTCGACGCCGACTGGATCGCCGCCAAGCTCGAGGGCGCGCACGGCGTCCGGGCGATCATCATCGGACGCGTCGCGCTCGACGCCGACGAGCACGATCCGCATCCCGTCCTGAAAGGCGCGGCGCGCGCGGGCTCTGATCACGGGTCGCTGACCCGGGTGATCGCCGAGCAGCACATCGAGCGGGTGATCATCGCGCCGGACGGCCACGACCAGGACGAGGTTCTGCACGTCATCCGCATGATCAAGGCGCTGGGTGTCAAGGTCAGCGTGCTCCCCCGGCTGCTGGAGGTGGTCGGCTCCTCCTCGACGTTCGAGGACGTCGACGGCCTGACGCTGCTCGGGGTCCGTCAGTACGGCGTCTCGAAGTCCTCGCAGTCGCTCAAGCGGCTGATGGACGTGGCCGGCTCCGGGATCGGCATCGTCATCCTGTCGCCGCTGCTGCTCATCCTCGCGGTCAGCGTCAAGCTGACCTCACACGGGCCGGTCTTCTTCCGTCAGCGGCGGATCGGGCGCCACGGCGAGGAGTTCTCGATGCTGAAGTTCCGCTCGATGGTCGCCCACGCCGACTCGATCAAGCACGAGCTGGCCCATCGCAACGAGGCGGAGGGCGGCCTGTTCAAGATCGCCGACGATCCCCGGGTGACGCGGGTCGGGCGCTTCATGCGCCGGGCGTCGCTCGACGAGCTGCCGCAGCTCTTCAACGTCCTCGGCGGCAGCATGAGCCTGGTCGGACCGCGTCCGCTCGTCGAGGACGAGGATGCGCTGATCGAGGGCTGGCAGCGTCGCCGGCTGGCCGTCAAGCCTGGGATGACCGGCCTGTGGCAGATCTTCGGCTCATCCCGCATTCCGATGCACGAGATGGTGAAGATCGACTATCTCTACGGCGCCAACTGGTCGATCTGGCTGGATCTGAAGATCCTGCTGCGGACCGTGCCGTACGTTCTGCGCCGCCAGGGCCTATAAGCGTCAGCACCGGCACGCGACGCGGCTCGGCGGACGACGGGCGACGATCGGCTCGGCGGGCGTTGCGCCACGCCAACGACAGGATCGCGCCCGGGATCCCCACCAGCCACACCAGCATCACCAGCGGCAACAGCATCGATATGTTCCCTCGCCGTGTTTGAGAGGAGATGGATCACCCCTCTCATCGGCACGGACGCGGCGAGCTTGAGGCGTGGCGCCGGCGGTGGACGACTGTCGCAGCGGTCACGGTCTCCGGCGCGCTCACTAGTCTCAGGCCCGTGCGCCCCTCGCCGGACCACCCCGCGCCGCATGGATGCGGCGGCGCGTCAGCCCGCGCCCGCCGGATCCGATCGGCCATCGCGGCAGTGCTCGCCGCCATCGGGGTGATCGCGCTGACCGCGTCGCCGGCGGCCGCGGCGCGCGCCCACGCCGCACCGCTGCCCGGTCCGTCCACCTTCGCCACCGGATTTGTCGACAACGACGCCTTCCAGTTCACCTCCCAGGCCGGACGCTCGCTGTGGCTCGGCCGGGCGAGGGCGCTCGGCTCCAGCTACGTGCGGATCGACGTCGACTGGAGCTCGGTCGCCCCGGCCACGCCATCGGCGGGCTTCGTCGCGAGCAACCCGGCCTCTCCGGGCTATGACTGGGCCAATCTGGACGCCACGATCGAGACGGCGGTCGCCGACCGCCAGACGGTCGTGCTGATGCTCTACGACGCTCCCCTGTGGGCGCAGGGAGCCGACGCGCCGTCGTGGGCGCCGCAGGGCTCCTGGGAGCCGAACGCGGCCGACTACGGGGCGTTCGCCCACGCCGTCGCCGAGCGCTATTCCGGTCATTTCCCCAATCCGCTGGCCGCCGGCGAGACGCTGCCGCGGGTCAGCGACTTCCAGGCCTGGAATGAGCCGAACCTGATCCAGTATCTGACTCCGCAATGGGTGACCGGCCCGCACCACTCGATCGTCGCCGCCAGCCCCGGGATCTACCGGCAGCTGCTCAACGCCCTGTACGGCGGCGTCACGTCGGTGCAGCCCGGCAGCTATGTGCTCGCGGCCGGCACCGCCCCGTACGGCGACCCGCCCGGCGTCGACCGGATGCGGCCGTTGACCTTCCTGGAGGGACTGCTGTGCCTCAGCGCGTCCCTGCAGCGGCTCTCCTGCCCTGATCCGGCGCATTTCGACGCCCTGGACCATCATCCCTACGCGCTCAATCCGACCCTCCACGCCCGGGTGGCGGGCGACATCAGCGTCCCGGACCTCGGCGAGATCTTCACCGCGCTGAAGGCGGCGGAGCGGCTCAAGACGGCGCTGCCGGCCGGCCCCAAGGCGCTCTGGGACACCGAGATCGACTGGTCGACCGAGACCGATGTCGCGTCGCCGATCTCGCCTGCGCTCCAGGCGCGGTATCTGTCACAGGCCTTCTACGAGCTGTGGGCTCAGGGCGTCGATCACGTCTTCTGGTTCGACATCGTCGACCCGGCGACGCCGGTGTTCACGAGCTCGACCGGCACCGGGGTCTACTTTCAGAGCGGCGCCCCCAAGCCGTCGGCGGTCGCCTTTCGGTTCCCGTTCGTCGCGCTGACGAAGCCGAGCTCCGCGCGCATCATCTGGGGTAGGGCGCCGACCGCCGGCAGCGTCGCCATCCAGCACTCGGTGGGGGGCGGATGGCGCACCGTTCTCCGTATCCGCACGACGGCCGGCGGTGTCTTCTACCAGCGCGCGACGCTGCCCGCGGGCTGGCTGCTGCGGGCGACCCTGGGAGGCGTGACGAGCCTCCCGTGGTCTGCGAGCTGACCGCGGCGACCCGACGCGGACCGCCGGACGAGCGCTTAACATCTTTCTGGTGGCCATTGACGATGTCGGACGACTCGAGGTGGAGACGGCGCTGCGCAACCTCCTCGTCGACCAGGTCAGCGTCGAGGTCTGCGGGCTGTTCGCCGCCGCCGGGATCGACTGCATGCTGATCAAGGGACCGGTGATCGCCGACTGGCTGTATCCGGACGTCGTGCGGCGCTACGGCGACTCCGATCTGCTCGTCTCCCCGGCGAACTGGGAGCGCGCCAAGGCGGTCCTGGTCGCCAACGGCTTTCGTGACGCCCTGGGGCCGATGGGGCATCCACGGATGGAGTCCCTCGCCGGTACGGCCTTCGAGCGCATCCACGAGACCGTCGACCTGCACTGCACGATCTCGGGCCTCGAGGCCTCGCCGGCCGAGGTGTGGGCTGCGCTGTGGGCCGGCGCCGAGCAGCACGAGGTCGCGCGGCGCTCGATCGCGGTCCCCAGCCGGCCCGCGACGCTCATGCACCTCGCGCTGCACGCCGCCCACCATCCCGGGATGGCCCAACCGATGGAGGATCTGCGCCGCGGGTTGACGTCGGCCGAGTTCGAGGACTGGCGCCAGGCCGCCGAGCTCGCGGCCCGGCTCGGTGGGCTGCCGGCCTTCGCCACCGGACTGCGCTATCTGCCCGCGGGCCAGCAGCTGGCGCGGGTGCTCGAGCTCGACGGCGTCGGATCGGTGCGCTTCGATCTGCGGGCCGCGCGCGTGCCGATCGCCGAGGGCCTCAACGATCTGCTCAACCCCGGGCTGAGCTGGCGCCAGCGCCTGTCGATGCTGAGCGCCGAGCTCGTCCCCAAGCCGAGCTTCATGCGCTGGTGGACGCCGGTCGCCAGCCGTGGGACCCCCGGCCTGGCCGTCGCCTATCTGCAACGCTGGCTGTGGCTGGCCGTCAAGCTCCCCGGCGGCATCGCCGTGCTGCTGCGGGCGCGGCGCCAGCGACGCGATTCGTGACCGCGCGCCCGGCTCGTTCGTCTCAGCAGCCCCGCGGCCATGTTCAGCGCGGCGCATAGCCGCCACCACGCCACCACGCCACGTGCCGTGGTGAGCGAACGCGTGGCGGTCAGCGTCGGGCTACGCGCCGCGCGGTGACCAGGCAGGCGACCGTGCCGGAGCGGATCGGCCGGCCGAGCCGCTGGTGGAGAGCGTCGATCTCGGCAGCGAGGGCGTCGCGCTGCCGAGGCGACAGCGGCGCCCAGAACGACATCGTCGAGAGCAGGGCGGTCAGCTGCTCGGCGGTGTGCTCGAGATGGGCCGGGATCGCCGAGATCCGCACGTCGTCGAACAGGCCGGCGGCATACGAACGCGCCAGCTCCCAGCCGCCCAGCCACGACCATACCTCGGACACGTTGCCCCGCCGCTCGGCGACGCCCGCCAGTGTCCCGTTCAGTTCACGGTAGGCCGGCCAGGCGGCGGCGAGCTCGGGCGCGACCCCGGCGATGATGGCCTGCAGGGCCTGCTGATCGGCCGCGCTGTGCGGCTCCCGCAAACCGAAGTAGCAGATGAGGGCCAGCGTCCCGCCGTCGACGAGCGCATCGGCCGCCAGGCGCCAGCTCACCTCCGGATCGATCCAGTGAAACGCCGACGCGGAGAACACGGCCGGATAGCCGGCGTCGGTCAGCGCGGCGTCCTCCAGGCGCCGGTTGACGAACTCCGCGTCTCCGGCGCCGTCAAGCCGTCCGCGCGCCCGCAGCACGAGCTGCGCGCCGGGCTCGACCGCCGTCACCCGCAGCCCGCGGGCGAGCAGGCTGCCCGTCAGCTGGCCGCTCCCGCAGCCGACCTCGAGCACGCGGGCGCCCGGCTCGAGGCCCGCCGCCCGGCAGGCCCGGTCGACGAGCTCGTCCGGATACGTCGGGCGGTGGCGGTCGTACTCGTCGGCGATCGCGTCGAATACCCGGCCGGCGCTCTGCACGTCGGTGGTCGCTCGCATCGCCAGACCGTAGGCGACGCTCCGGATGGTCTCGGCCGGCATCAGCCGTGCACCGTGAACCGCGGGGCGGCGGGTCGTCGATCGGCATGGAGGCCATCGGCATGCCAGACCGGATCTCAGCGAGCAGCGACGGGGAGCGGATCGGCGCCTCGCTGTCTGACCCGCAGGCGTTCGGGGCGCTGTTCGATCGCCACGCCCGGGTCATCTGGCGATACGCCGCCGGCGACCGGGCCCGCCGGCGGCGGACGAGATGAGATCGTCGGCGAGACGTTCCTGCGCGCGTTCGCGGGCCGCGGGGGATACGACGTCAGCGTCCCGGACGCGCGGCCGTCGCTGTTCGGGATCGCGACCAACGTGATCCGCGAGCGCGCGCGGCGAGACGGGCGCCACCGAGACGACGCGGCGGACCCTCAATCACGCCACGGCGTCGAGAACGAGCTGGATCGTGTGGAGGCGCGCGCCGACTCCGCGGCCCGGGCCTCCGTGACCGTCGCGGCGCCGGCGGCGCTGGAGCCGATCGACCGCGAGGCACTGCTGCTGTACGCGCTGAACGACCTGCGCGACGAGTAGATCGCCGTCGCGATGGACGTGCCGGTCGCCACGGTCCGATCCCGCCTGAACCGCGCCCGCCGCCTGGTGAGTCACTCCTCCGGGGAGATCCGCAGGATCCCGGGGCCGAGGCCGCTCTCGCTGTCCAGGATGAGCTCGGCGGCGGCGCTGCGGGAGCGCACCCCGAGCTTGTTGAACGCCGAGGTCAGATGGCTCTTGACGTTGCTCTCGGAGACGACGAGCTTGCGGGCGATCTCGGCGTTGGAGAAGTCCAGCACGACCATCGCCAGCACCTGACGCTCACGGGGGGAGAGGGGTGGCCGGTCGACGAGCTGGCGAACCGAATGGGGGACGACGCACTGTCCGGCGGCGACCGCCCACAGCGTCGGCAGCAGCGCGGACTGCAGGTCGGCGGCGAGCACCGACCCCTCGACGCGTGCCGCCACCGCCCGGGATCCGCGCGTCGACGGCAGCTCGGCCAGGATCGCGACGATCGGCCCGGGATGGCGCTCGCGCCAGTCCGCCAGCTCGGCGACCTCCCCCCGGGTCGCCCGGCGCCAGGTCAGGATCCCGATCGCCCGGCCCGCCGCGCAATCGCCCTCGTCGCCGCGCAGGACCGTCGCCTGAGAACCGATGACGGCCAGCGCCTGGGGCCAGACGCCGGCATCGTCGTGCAGCAGGCGCACCGCCGGCGGGCTCAGGATGCGTTCGGACGGAGGCGCGGCCACTGGGGGCTAGTACTCCATCAGCGTCCCGCGCCGGCGGCTGATGTTGACCGCCTGCCACAGGGTCGCGGTCGCGATCGGCACCAGGACGACCGTGAATCCGCCGAGCTTGACGAGATCCAGCCACGCCGGCTCGGTCGTCGCGGTGCCGACCAGCAGGTGACGCAGAATGTCGACGCCCGGGGTCAGCGGCTGGACGTAGGCGGCCCAGCGCAACCAGCCCGGCAGCAGCGAGGTCTGGAAGTAGATCCCGCCCAGGACGCTCAGCCCGGCGATCACCCAGGTGGCCCCCAGCGTCGACTTGAACGCGATCAGCGCGCTGATGAACAGCAGACCGATGGCGGCGAACGAGGTGGCGGCGAGCAGCGCCACGAACATCCCGGGGATGATGTGGGCGACGATCACCGGCACGCCGAACAGGCCGGCGGCGACCGCGAGCGTGACCCCCGCGAACACGGTCGCCGACAGGATCGGGAAGACGATCAGCGACAGCGCACCGAAGACCGGGCCCAGCGGCGAGATGACGAGCCGCTCGAAGTTGCCGGCCATCAGCTCGCCGCGCACGAGCGACGCCACGGTCAGCGCCGACTGGAGCACCTCCAGGATGACGATCCCGACGACGACATAGGAGTAGTAGGTCCCGTGCGGTCCGACGGCGTGCGGCTTGATGAGCTTTGACACATAGAAGAAGACGGTCAGCGTGAACAGCGTCCCGATGATCTGGCTGACGAAGCGCAGCCGGTAGCTGACGTAGACCTGGGCGTCTCGCTTGATCGTGGCGAGGATCGCGTCGAAGTACGGGGCGACGACGGTCATGACCGGTGCAGGCGGCCGCCCTCGAGGCGCAGGACGCGATCGAACGCCATCGGCTGGTCCTCGCCGACCGGCGAGCACCACACGACCGAGCCGCCGCGCTCCAACACGGAGGCGACGGCGTCGCGCAGCATCTCCTGGCCGTCGGCGTCGAGGCTGTTGCGCGGCTCGTCGAGCAGCACGACCTGAGGTCGATGCACGACCGCCAGCGCGATCCGCAGTCGCTGGCGCTGGCCCTGCGACAGCCGCTCCACGCGCCGTCCGGCGAGCTCTCCGAGCCCGAAGCGCGCCAGGGCGTCGTCGACCGCGGCCCGGCGATGGCGCCGGGGGACGAACGCCACCGCCGTCCAGTAGTCGAGATGGCCGCGCACCGTGACCCGCTGGTACAGGCCGCGATCACCGGCCGACAGAAAGCCCACCTGACGGTGATAGTCACGCCATCGCTGGCCGGCCTCGATGCCGCCGATCGTCACCGTCCCCCGGTTGGGCGCCAGGATGCCGGTGGCGATCCGCAGCAGCGTCGTCTTGCCGACGCCGTTGTTGCCCTCGACGCAGATCGCCTCGCCACGCTGGATGTTCAGATGGATGTTGCGCAGGACCGCCCACCTGCTCTGGCCCCGCCCCCAGAAGCGCCACACGCCGGTGAACTGGACGAGCGGCGCGTCGTACCCCACCCGCTCACGGGAGATGCCGGCGGCGCGCGACGACGTCCGGCCGGCCGGACGGACCCGTGGAGGTTTGGCGCCTGGCATCTGCGCCGCCGATGCTATACGGCGGCCTCGTCGCCGACGACCTCCAGCAGCCGGCGCTCCAGCAGCTCCGCGCAGAACGCCACGAGGTCGGCCTGGACGGTCTCGAGATCGTGGTCGTACTCGTCGGCGAGCACGATCGCGGCCTGGCGGACGCTCGGGGCGTCGCCGAGCACCTCCAGCATCCGGGCCCCGGTCGGGTTCAGCCCGTGATAGTGGCCGGTCTGGAGGTTGAGGACGACGGTCTCGGTGACGAAGCTGCGGTGGACGACGTGCTCGGGAAGGGTCAGACGGGCGTCGAGCAGGGTGTCGTCGTGATCGGTCGGCATCGGCGTCGGTTGGTGCGTGCGGCGGGCGTCGCGCCCGTCGAAGTCCGGTACTGCCCCGCGACGGTCGCGGCAAACCTGGCGGCCGGCGCTGCGCTAGCGTTTCTAGCATGATCTGCGCATCCGAGCGGTGACGGGCGCTGGACGGCTGAGCGCGTTCGGCCTCGAGATTGAGTGCGATTTCCCACTGCCCGGCATGGTGCCGCGCCCGCCGGCGGGCCGGCCGCTCCCGGCCCTGAGGCTGTCCCGGGCGCGGATCGATGAGCTCTCGCCGCTGATCGCCGAGGAACGCGTGCTGCGCTGGCTGCACGTGTTCGACGGACGCCCGTACGCGATGCTCGAGGGCCCGACGGGCGATGTCCTCGTCGTGTACGGCAGCCGGGCGATCTTCCACCTCTCCGCCGACCATCGCCTCCTGCGCTGCGCGGTCGCCGACGAGGACGAGATCGCCTGGCAGCGCGTCCTGCTGGACACCGTGCTGTGGACGACGAGCCTGCTGCACGGGTTCGCGCTCCTGCACGCCAGCGCCGTCGAGACGCCGGCCGGGGCGCTCGCCTTCGTCGGCGTCAGCGGCGGCGGGAAGACGAGCCTGGCCGCGGAGTGCGTCCGCCGTGGCGCCGGGCTGTTCTGCGACGACATCCTTGCCCTCGAGCGGACCGGGGAGTCACTCGTCGCGCGTCCCGGGCCGCCGCTGATGACCCTCCCGCGGGCGCTCGCGGTCGATCCGCTGCCCGGCGCCGCGGTGATCGCCGACTGCGGCGATGAGCGCTGGGTGAGGGTCGATCGCCCGCCGTCCGCCGACCTTCCGCTGGCCGCCGTCGTGATGCTGAACCGCGCGGCGGGCGAACCGGCCCGTTGCGAGGCGATCCCGGCGACGACCATGGACCTGCTTGCGCACGGCGTCTGGCTCTCCGGCCACGATGACGGCGAGCGGCGCCGGTTCGAGCTCTTCGGCCTGCTGGCGGCCACGACGCCGGTGCTGGCGCTGACCGCGGACCCCTCGGTGACGCCGGCGCAGCTCGCCGATCTGGTCGACGCGGAGATCTCGCTGCGGTGACCACCGCGCCGCCTGCTGACCCCGCGCTGACCGGCGCACGCTGGCGCCTGCCGGCCTTCGGTCTGAGGATCAGCTGCGCCTGGGAGCTGCCGGGGTCGATGCGGCACGCCGGCCCGGAGACGGCGGCCGATCCGGCCACGAGCGTGGGCCTGCTCAGCTCGGAGGAGATGGATGCGGCGTGGTCGCCGCCGGCGCGGCGGATCCACGAGCCGCCCTATCCCGACGGCCGCCGCCGCTTCACCGTCGACCGCGACGATCAGGCCTATCGCCTGTGGTTTCAGGGCTTCGGCCGGCATCTCGTCACGCTGGACGGCCGCGGGGCGGCATCCGAGCGCGGCCCGGTCAGCCGTGACCGTCGCACGCGCTTTCTCTTTGCCCAGGTGCTGCCGCTGGCCGCGGTCCTGCACGGCTATGAGCTGCTGCACGCGAGCGCGGTCGTCGGCCGGGCGGGGGTCGTCGCCTTCGCCGGGCCATCGGGCTCGGGCAAGACGAGCATCGCCAGCCGCCTCGTCGTGGGCGGCGCGCAACTCGTGACCGACGATGTCCTGGCGCTGCGGCGTGACCGAGACCGGCTGATCGTCGCGCCGGGACCACCGTTCATGGCCATCTCCGGCACCGACGAGACCCTGATCGCCCAGGCCGCGGGCCGGCTGGGCGCGACGGCGGGGGAGAGCGACAAGCTTCACCTCTCGCCGCCGGCCGCGGGCGAGGCCATGCCCCTCCGTGTGCTCTACCACGTTGAGCCCGGCGACCGGCTGGCGATCCTCGACGCCGGCCCGGGCGACGCCCGTGAGGCGCTCGGCGGCGGCTTCGCGCCCTACGTGCAGACCCCCGACCGGCTGCTGCGCCATCTCGATGTCGCCGCGCTGCTCAACTCGACGGTGACGCGCTTCGTACTGCAGAAGCCCCGGGACGCCGACCTCGACGCGGTGGCGGCGGCGGTCGATGCGCACCATCGGCGGTTCGGGCTCTGATGCTGCGCGGGATCTGGAACCTCTCCGGGGATCCCGCCGGGGCGCTCCCCGGGGTCGACCGCCTCGGGTCGGCGGGCGAGCGGACCGAGGCCGGCCCGCTGGCCGTGGCGGCGGCCGGTGGGTCACGTCCGCAGCGGGCGCAGGCCGGGGAGATCACCTGCCTGATGTCCGGCCGGCTGTTTGAGCCGGCCGGCGACGCCGACGCGCTGGGGCTCGCCCCGGTCGACGGGCCGGCGCTCATCGCCGAGGCCTATCGTCGCGCCGGCGCGGGCGCGCTGGCGCAGCTGCGCGGGAGCTTCTCGGTGGCGATCTGGGATCAGGGGCGGCGCGAGGGCGTGCTCGTCTGCGACCGGCTCGCCACGACGCCCCTGTTCATCTGGAGGGGCTCAGGCCGGCTGGCCTTCGCCGGCGAGCTGGCCGCCCTGCTGGAGCTGCTGCCCACCCGGCCGGCCCCCGATGCCACCGCGCTGGCGATGTGGCTGGGCGACGGCGCCGCCCGCGACGGCCGGACGCTGTATGACGGGGTGACCCGCCTCGGACCCGGGGAGCTGTGGGCCCTGACCGAGCGCTCGGCGGTCCGGCGGGTGCACTGGCGGCCGCGCTACGTCGAGCCGATGGCCGCGGGTCACGAGGACCTGGCCGAGGCGCTGCGCCACGAGATCGAGCGATCCGTGCGGCGGCGCATGTCGCCGGAGTCGACGGCGGTCATCCTCAGCGGCGGCCTGGACTCGTCGATCGTCGCCGCGCTCGCCGCCCGCGTCAAACCGCCGGGCTCGCGGCTGGCGACATACTCGACCGTCTTCCCGGGCTCCGAGTTCGACGAGAGCGAGAAGATCCGGGAGCTGACGGCCACGCTGGACGCCGAGGCGGCGGCCGTGGAGGTCGCGCCCCAGGGGACGCTGTGGCTGGCGCTGGAATACCTGGAGCGCCGGCAGCTGCCGCTGATCGGGGCGGGCGCGCTGATCGACATCCCGGTCGTCCGCGAGGCCGCCGGCGACGGCGCCCGGATCGTGCTCGACGGGCAGACCGGAGACGAGACGCTGGGGTTCTCGCCGTATCTGCTCTCCGACGCGCTGCGCCGTGGACGGCTGGGATCGGCGGTGAACCTCGCCCGGCGCTGGCCGATCGGCTACCGGCCCACCCGCCGCCAGCTCATCTGGATCCTCGCCCACGTCGGCCTCGAGGGCGCCGTGCCCGTCGAGCTCAACGCCCGGGCGCGCCGCCGCCATGATCCAGCGGCGATCACGCCGGTCTGGATGCTCCCCCGCGACCGGGCGGCGTATCTGGAGCACGAGGACCCCTGGCAATGGAAGACGGCGTCCTCCGGGCCGCTGTGGTGGAGGTATCTGTCGGATCTGCTCGTCCACACGCCGCATCGCGACACCCGTCTGGACTTCCTGCGCCACCGTGCGCAGGACGCCGGGGTGGAGACGGCGAGCCCGCTGTATGACGCCGACCTCCTGGACTTCGTGCTCCGGCTGCCCCCGCACCTCGCCTTCGACTCCCGGTTCACCCGGCCGCTGGCCCGGGAGAGCGTGCGCGGGATCGTGCCCGACGCCGTCCGGCTGCAGGGCAAGAAGGCGGTCTTCTCCGACTTCTGCCTGGACGCCCTGACCGGCGCCGACCTGCCGGGGATCGAGGACCTCGTCCTGGCTCCGGGAGCGGAGCTCGCCGCCTATGTCGAGATCGAGACGGTGCGGCGATTCTGGCGTGAGCAGCGGCCGCGGCCCGGCGAGAGCACGACGGAATGGGGCACGATGGCCTGGCGCTTCGCCGTCGCCGAGGCCTGGTTGCGCTATCAGCGTGACCCCGGCCTTCCCGCGGCGATGCTCGCGCGCCCGGACGTGCGACCGCCCCGGGCGCGACGGACGACGGTCGAGGGTCCGGCACTTTTTGTGGACTGGCGCCCGGTGACCGACGCACCTAAGATCTGACCGGTAGATCGACAGGAGGTCCCATGGATAAGAACACGCAGGCTCAGCCCAAGCCGCAGTACGAGACCCCGAAGGTCCACGACTACGGGACGCTGCTCGAGCTCACGCTCGCCGGCTCGTCTCCCAACCGTGACAGCCCGATCGGCGCCAACAACACGGCGTTCCCGCCGTCCTGAGCGCCGCGCGGGCTCCGCGTGAGCCCGCCATCCGCTGCACGCGCGAGCCCCGGCACCCGCTGGGGCTTTCGCGTTTACGGGGCCGGGGCGGCGGCTACGATTGCCCGATGTCCTCCGCGGCCGCCCCGCCCCGGCGCCGGCTCGGGCTGACCGTCAACCCTCAGCCCGGGGCGTCGCTCGCGGTCAAGCTGGTGCTCGCCGTCGAGATCCTCGCCGCCTATGTCGCCGCGCGCGCCCGGATGCGCGACGGCGACGTGCGGCGCCTGGTCGCCGCGAGCCGCCGCGCTCGCGCCGGCGCGGTCCCCAGGGCGCCGGCCGGGGCGCCGGAGCGCTGGCGGCTGAGCGTCACGCTCGGCTACGCCGTCACCCAGGTGCTGCAGCGGCTGCCGACCGATTCCCGCTGCCTCGTGCAGTCGCTCGTGCTCTCCCGGCTGCTGTCGGTGCGGGGGATCCCGTCGACGTTCGTGATCGGCGCGCGCTCCCGGCCTGAGTTCGAGGCCCACGCCTGGGTGGAGGTCGACGGCCGGGCCGTTCTGCCCCTGCAGGGGTTTGACGAGTCCCGGTTGCTCGAGCTCTGACTCCCCGGACGCAGCTGCGCCGGCTGCGCCGGTATCCCGCGGTCGACCTGCTCGCCGAGCTGACCCGCGGCGGTCATCCGCTCGGCTACTGGCTGATGCGCGCGGCCCGCCCGGCGAACCTCTTCCAGCCCTCGGTCGAGACCTATCCCGACCGCTATCCGGAGATCTTCCGCTTCGCCCGCGCGCAGATCGGCGACGGCCCGCACGTCCGGCTGCTGTCCTTCGGCTGCTCGACCGGGGAGGAGGCGTTCGCCCTGCGCCGCTACTTCCCGCAGGCCGAGATCCGCGGCCTCGACATCAATCCGCTCAGCATCGCGACCGCCGTACGGCGCCGGCGCGCGAGCGGTGACCGGCGGCTGTCGTTCGCGGTCGCCGGCTCGGTGGCCGGCGAGCCGCTCGCCTCCTACGACGCGGTCTTCTGCATGGCGGTGCTGCGTCACGCCGCGCTGTCGAACGCCGACGTGCGGACGAGCGAGCCTCATCTGAGCTTCGCCGCCGTGCAGCGGACGGCGAGCGAGCTGCTCGACCGGGTCCGCGACGGCGGGCTGCTGATCATCCAGCACAGCCATGTCCGCTTCCGTGACACGGCGGCGTTCGCGCGCTGCGAGGTGTTGATGACCGTCGACAACGGCGCCGATCCCGGGCAGGCGCCGTTCGGCCCGGACGGCCGCCGGCTGGACGTGCCGCCCTACGGCGAGGTCGTCTTTCGCCGGCGCCGCTGACCCGGGCCGGCGCCGCTGACCCGGGCCGGCGCCGCTGACCCGGGCCGGCGCCGCTGACCCGCGCCGGCGCCTGACCGGACTACCCCTCCACGATCTCCACCAGGCGGCGCTCCAGCAGCTCCTGACAGAGGACGATCAGATCGGCCTGAACGGTCGCCAGATCGGTCCCGTACTCCCGGGCGATGACCCCGGCGGCCTCGGCGACGCTCGCGGCCTCGTCGAGCGCGTCGAGCATCTTCCCAGCGGTCGGATTGAGGCCGTGGTAGGTCCCGGTCTCGAGGTTGAGGACGACGGTCTCGGCGACGAAGCTCCGATGCACGACGTGCTGCGGCAGCCGCAGCCGGCGCTCGAGCAGGGTCGTGCCATCGGTCGTCATGGCGTCACCCTAACCGCGCCGCCCGCTCCCGGTGGCCAGCTCGGCCAGCAGCCCGTCCATCTGAGCGGCCACCGCGGTCACCGAGAACGTCGCCCGGACGCGCTCGCGGCCCGTCGCGGCCAGGGCCGCCCGCTGCGCGGGATCGGTGCGCAGGGTCTCCAGCGCGGCGCCCAGCGCCGCCACGTCACCCTCGGGGACGACGAGCCCGCCGCCGGTGCTGCGCACGACCCACGGGATCTCCCCGGAGTCCGAGCCGATCACCGGCACGCCGCACCACAGCGCCTCGACGAGCACCCGGCCGAACTGCTCGGCCCAGGTCGGGGTGGTGAGCGACGGCAGGACGAGCACGTCCATGCGGGCGTAGGCGGCGGCCATCTCGTCGTGGCGGACGTCGGGCCGCAGCTCGATGCGCCCCGTTCGCGCCGCCGACTCGGCGACGCGATCGCGCAGCGGCCCGTCGCCGACGATCAGCAGCCGCACGTCGTCGAGCGCCTCCACGGCGGCGAGCAGCTCAAGGATTCCCTTCTCCGGCACGACGCGTCCCGCGTAGCCCACGGTGAACGGGGCGGACTCCGGGCGCCGCGGGCCCGGCGGCCATTCGGTCACCGGGTGCGGGACGACCGCGGTCGGCACTCCGCTGACGAGCTCCGCCGCCCGCGGTGAGCGGGCGGCGACGAGCCCGGCGCCCCGCAGCGTCTGGCGCGCGAAGAAGCGGGCCGCCGCCGGCAGCGCACGGTCGAGATTCTCGTCCTGGGCGACGGCGAACGGCACCCTGTGGCGGCGCAGCGCGGTGCCCCACTGCCAGGCGCTCGCCGAGAACGGCTCCTGCTCCAGGAACGCCACCTGCGGCCGGATCCGCGTGATGATCGCCCCGACCCGGGCGCGATAGAGATGGCGCTGGGGGCGGCCGGCGAGGATGACCGGCAGGCGCCGCCCGAGCGGGGCCAGCCCCGGCAGGAACGCGGTCGGAAAGCGCTCCTCGCCGAAGTCGTCGACCCAAACCTCCGGGATGACGAGATGGACCTCCCAGCCGAGCTCGCGCAGAGCGTCGTAGACGATCTGATTGGCGGTCACCGAGGCGGGATGGCTGACGACGAGCAGCCGTCCGGGAGCGGGGCGACGGGGGCGGTCTGAGGTCATGGCGTGGGCGGCGGGCGGCGGGCGGCGGGCGGCGCGGGGACGTCAGCGGGGGATGCCGAGGAGATGGATCCAGCCCGGCGTGACCGCGATCGATGCCCCGGGCATCTCGACCGCGGAGACGTCATAGCCGACGGCACGCAGCGCGCGATCGACCCCGGTCTGCGTCCCGTGACACTCGCACAGGATGACCGGCCGCGCCGCCGCCAGCACCGTGCCGGCGCCGCGCAGGACGTCGAGCTCGGCGCCTTCGACGTCGATCTTGACCACGGCGGGCGCGCCGTGCCCGGAGGCCCATTCGTCCAGGGTCACCATCGGCACGATCGCGCCCCCGGCGGCGCTCAGGCGCCCGGTCAGGCTGGAGAGGTCGTCGAACCGGCCCCATCCGGACCGGTCGCTGACCGCCGCGCCGACGACGGTCACCGAGACCCCGTTGCGCGCGGCGTTGAGCGTGATCTGCGCGGCGTTGCGCAGCGCGGGCTCGAACGCCGTCACCTCGCCCGACGGCCCGACCGCACGCGCCGCGAGCAGGCTGAACCAGCCGATGTTCGCTCCGACGTCCCACATCGCGTCCCCCGGTGCGAGATGAGCCAGCAGCGCGTCCTCGACGTCGGGCTCCACCCGCGTGAGCAGCCGCATCATCGTCGAATCGCCGACGCTGACCCGCAATCCGCGCGCCGGCCCGCGCAGCACGGGCATGCCGAGATGGCGCGCCGGCCGGGTCGTCCGTCTCGCCACCGCGGCGAGCCCAGGGCGCGCCCGGAGATAGGCGTTGGCCGAGTCGGCGAGGGTCACGCGGCCACGACGGCGGACGAGGGCACCGGCGAGGTGGCGTCGGCATCGTCCTGTGCCGGCCGGCGCTGATACGTGATCAGCCAGTAGCTGAGCGCGCCCGCGGCGAACCACGTGTACGGCGCATACGGCGACGTGTCCGTGGTCGTCGAGGCGATCCACATCGTGGCCATCGCGAAGAATCCGGTCAGCAGTGCGGCGACGAAGATGCGGGTGTCGGGATCGAGCCGTCGCACCCGGGTGACGCCGAGCCACAGGATCCGCAGATAGAAGCCGGCGACGAGCAGCAGGCCGGGGATCCCCAGCTCGGAGAGCAGGAACGTCGGCTCGGTCTCGGCGTTGCTGCCGGTGTTGCCGCCGCCGGCGAACTGCGCCGCGGGGCCGCTGGATCCCAGGCCGTTGCCGAGCGGATACCTGGTGAAGAACGTGGGGATGAGATCGAGCGAGCCGCCGCGGTCGGCGTTGGTCGTCGCCGCGATCTTGCTCGGGGTGATCGTCGCGTAGCGGTCGAACACCCCTGCGCCGGCGACGCTCGAGATGTAGGCGACGACGGCCACCAGGGCGACGAGCCCCATGATCACGCCGGCCAGTGTCGGCACGAATCTTCGCGCGGTCGTGGCGAGATAGACGTAGGCCAGCAGCCCGACGAGTGAGGCGACGAGCACGGCCCGGCTCTCGCCGCTGACGATCGCCAAGGGAGGGCCGAGGCAGAGCAGGAGGCCGATCCGGCCGACCGTCCTGCGCCGGGCGAGCGTGACGAGCGCGAGCGCGCCGCCGAGCGCCAGCATCCCCCACCCGGCGCCGACCCCCGAGTCGTCGCCGAGACCGAACGGCCGGGTGCGGGCCACGCCCGTCGAGGTGTAGAACACCCGCGCCGAGACGTTGTTGACACCGGTGCCGTTGCCCTCGATGCGGGCCGCGTAGCCCGGTCCCCAGGACGCCAGCTGGGCGGGCGTCAGCTCGAGCTGGACGGCGCTGACGACACCGTTGGCGGTGGCGATGACGAGCAGCAGGACGAAGAACGTGCGCAGCCTCGCCGGGGTCTGCAGGACGGCGTAGCCGACGAAGAAGAGCGGCACGAACTCGAGGTGCGGCCGCAGCGCTCCGAGGCTGTGCACGAGGCCGGTGTCGGCCGGATTCGCCAGCTGGGCGAGCACGAGGACGGTGAAGGCCAGCGGCCACCCGCTCAGCGGAGGCAGGGACAGGCGCCGGCGCTGGAGCACCGCCCGCGCGAGGAAGCCCGCCAGGATCGCGTACATGAGCGCGTCGCGCCCGAGGGTGATATCCGACGAGTTGGTCCGCAGCTTGAGAAAGCCGTCCAGCAGCCCGAGGTACAGCATGAAGACGACGAACGGACCGTCGATGCTCTCGCTGAAGAACATCCAGGCGGCGATCCCGACGCCCGCGGCGACGCCGACGGCGACGATCGCACTCGGCGCCGCGGCGTGGGTCCCGACGAGCAGCGAGACGGCGCCGATGACCACGAACACCCCGGCACAGAGCGCCGAGCGGCCGATCTCCAGACCGGGTCCGCGGCGCAGACGAGGCAGCGAGGTGATGCTCACGGCGTCCTGCTGACCGCCGGTCCGGCGCCGGTCACGAGGCGGGGACGTCGGCCTCCGGGCGGCCGGTCCCTGCGGCCGACTGCGCCCCGTTGACGTGCGGCGGATAGTAGGCGTAGCCGTAGGAGGCCATGTCGTCGGAGACGTTGTTGGCGACGACGCCGAGCACGGGCGCGCCGTGGAAGCGCTCGACGGTGCGGCGCATCCGCGCGGCGGCCGGATACGTCGTCCGGCCGGCGCGCACGACGACGATCACGCCGTCGACGATGCCGAGCATCGGGAGGGCGTCGCTGACCGACAGCAGCGGCGTGGAGTCGACGAGCACGATGTCGTTGGACTCGGAGAGCTCGGTCAGGATCGGGAGCAGCCGGGCCGGCGTCAGGAGCGCCGTCGGGTCCTTGGCCGCCTGGCCGGCGACGGCGATCTGCAGGCTGCCGGCTCCGTAGGTCCCGTTCGTCGTACTGGTGACCGGCTGCATCTGGACGGGCTCGCCGCTGTCCAGCGCCTCGCTGATCCCCGGCCAGTGCACGAGACCGAGACGATCGGCGAGCACCGGATGACGCAGGTCGCACTCGATGACCGCCACCCGCGCTCCGGCGTCCCGGTAGCTGAGGGCGAGGTTGCGGACGATCGTCGACTTGCCCTCCGCCGGCAGCGCGCTGGTCACCATGATGACCTTGCCCTCGCCGCGCAGATCGCCGCGGGCCAGGTCGAGGTTGACCCGCAGGCTGCGGTGCGGCTCCTGGAGGTCGGTCGGGACGTCGGTTCCCCGGCTGGCCTTGCGCACATGGGGGACCGTGGCGAGGACCGGCAGGTCGAACAGCGTCTCCAGATCCTCGAGCCGGCGGACCCGCCGATCGGTGCGGTCGAACAGATAGGAGGCGATGATGCACAGGACGAGGGCCAGCACCGCGGCGAAGATCGCGTCGCGGGTGGGCTTCGGGGAGATCGGCACGCCTGAGGCGACCGCCGGAGTGATCTGCTGACCGACGTTGCCGGGGGTCACGGTGTCGCCCTCCAGCGTGGCGATCTCGGACTCCAGCGCCTGGCGCTCGGCGGTCCCGGCGCCGGCGGCCTCGGCCTGGCGGAGCTCGGCCTGGGCGGCCGACACCGACTGGTCGCCGCTGCGGATGAGCGCGGTCCGGCGCTGGCGCAGGTAGACCTTGGCGAACGCGTTCGCGATGTCGGCGGCGATCGTCGGATTGCCGCTCTGGCCGGTGATCGTGATGAAGTCCTCGGTCGACGACGGGGTCGCGGTCACGTTGGCGAGCAGCGTCGTCGGCGGGATCGTCGTCTGGAGCTGCTTGGCGACGGCGACGGCGATCGCCGGGGTGGTGACGAGCGAGGCGTCGTCGGAGATGGTGCGCGGGCTCTCGACGCTGTATGGATTGATGATCTGCTCCAGCTGCGTCTGCCCGACGTAGACCTCGGTGCTGCTCTCATAGATCTTGGGCTTGTGATCCGAGTACTCGTAGGCGCCGGCCGCGACGAGCGCGACGATGACGACGATCAGAAACTTGAAGCGCCAGACGGGGCGCAGATAGTCGAGAACGGTGAGACCCTCACCGGGCGTGGCGGCGTCTGTCATGACCTGGTCATCCCCGGGATGGTCGTCTGCAGGGGCGCAAGATTAGCGATGTTGGACGTGTGAGACATGGCGGTGTATGCCCTCCTGGCCGCCGTCATGGCGTTGCCCGCGCGCTGGTTCTCGTCACGCGAACGCACAGCCGCCCGATGACGCCTCCATCCCCATGTTACCCGGAAGTAGCAGCAACGTCACCGCTGCCGGCGAGCTCGGTCCACAGCGCCTGCAGACGACGCCGGAGCGCGTCATGCGAATAGGCGTCGGTGAACGCGCGCGCCGCCGCCGGAGAGCCCGGCAGCGCGGCGTCGACGGCGCGGGCCAGGGACTCGCCGGGCCGCCAGGCGGCGCCCGCCCCGAATCGCACGAGCGGCTGGGCCCAGCCCGAGTCGATGCCGCTGACGACCGGCAGGCCCGCGGCCACCGCCTCCAGGACGGCGACCGGAGCGGCGTCGAACACCGTCGGCGCGACGATCACGTCGCAGGCGGCCAGCACGCTGCGCGGCTCGACGTAGCCGAGACCCGACCGCTCGCCGAACCTCACCCGCGCGGACCGCGGTCCCGCCCCGAGGACGACGAAGCGCGGATCGGCGGCCAGGGCGATGACGTCGGCGACTCCCTTGCGCGGATCGTCGCCTCCGAAGTAGCCGACCGCGAGCGCGTCGCCGGGCACCCGCCACGCCTCCCGGGCGGCCGCGCGCTCGGTCGCGGCGATCGGCTGCCAGGCCGGTGCCGGCGGCGGGAGGATGTCGCCGCCGGTCGGCTCGCCGTACAGGGCGGTGAACTCGTCACGCAGGAACTCCGAGACGAACGTGACGCGGGTGCGCGCGGGACGGCTGCGATACGAGAGCGAGTCCAGTGACACGGCGAGCTGCTCCTGGACGCGGCGCAGGCGGCCGCGGGCGCTGGTCGTGGGCTCCCGCAGCCCGTGGCGCTCGGCACCCTCGGCGAGGTGATGACAGGTGAAGACGTCCGCGGCGTGCATGAGCAGCGGGGCGTGGGCGTGGACGACCGCGTCCGACAGGTCGGCGCGCCGCAGATGGAGAGCCGCGCTCACCGCCCACAGCTGGTTGGCGAGCAGCGCCGGGAGCCGGTGGCGGCGGCGCACGGACACGATCTCGGCCCCGGGAAACGCGCCGTCGACGTCCTCCCCGACGAGCGTCAGGCGCCAGCCGGACTCGAGCGCGATCCGCGCCATGGCACCGGTCACCCGGCCCATTCCGGTGCTCCCGCCGATCGAGTCGTGGACGAGGACGAGCCGCGTCCTGGGTGGCCGGGCGCCACCGGTTGGGCGGCGTGTCGTCACGGCGCGGATCGTAGCCTGCGCACCTTCCCGGGAGGCGCCGGGCGCCCCGCGCGCACGCGCGGCGGGGGTGGGGGCCGTCGCTACGATGCCCGCAATGCGCGATTCCGCCGAGCGCCTTCAGCACGACTTCTATACCGCCACCGCCGCGGCCTACCGCCAGGAGTGGGAGGGCGACACCGGACCGCACCATCAGGCGCTGTCCTTCGTCTCGGCGATGATCGACGGCTACGGCTATGAGAGCGTGCTCGACGTCGGCTCGGGCACCGGGCGCGGTCCCGAGCACCTCCTGCGCCGGCATCCGTCGGTGACCGTCCGCGGGGTGGAGCCGGTCCGCGCGATGATCGATCAGGCCGAGCAGGTGGTCGGCGTGCCGTCCGGCGTCATCGTCGAGGGGCGCGGTCAGGCGCTCCCGTTCGCCGACGCCAGCTTCGATGTGGCCTGCGAGTTCGGCATCCTGCACCACGTCCGTGATCCCGACGTGATCGTTCGGGAGATGACGCGTGTCGCGCGGCGGGCGGTGTTCCTGTCGGATGCCAATCGCTACGCGCTCGGCGGGCGCCTGACGCAGGCCGTCCGCTACGCGATCTACCGCTCGGGCCTCGGACCGGCGTTCACCTGGGTGCGCACCCGCGGGCGCGGCTATCTGGTGCTCGAGAACGACGGGGTCTGTTACTCCTACAGCGTCTACGACTCGCTCCCGGTGCTCGCGGAGTGGGCTGACCGCGTCTTCCTCGTGCCGACCGCGCCATCGCCGGTCGGACCGTTTCACCCACTGTTCGGATCGGTCCACGTGCTGGTCTGCGCCGTGCGCGACTCCTGACGGCGATGGACGCGCCCTCGCCGGCGAAGCGCGGCGCTCGCTTCGACGCGGTCGTGGCGCGGCTGACGGTCGTCAACCTGCTCCCGACGGTGATGGCAACCATCACCTCGCCGATCCTCGCCCGGGCGCTCGGGCCCGCCGGACGGGGCCAGGTGGCGGCGATCTTCGCGATCCTGACCCTGTCCCCGTGGATCGCCGAGGCGGGGGTGAGCGCGTTCCTGAGCCGGGAGCGGGCCCGCCGCTCGCACCCGCTCGGAGTGCTGATCGGCTCGACGCTGATCATCACCCTGGCCGGGGCGCTGGCCGGCGTCATCCTGGCCGTGCCGATCGCCCACCTGGTCGGCCACGGCCGCCACGCCGTCGTCGAGTTCCTGGAGATCGGGCTGTTCGTGCTGCCCGCGACCGTGTTCGCTCAGACGTTCTACGGAATCTGCGTTGCCGATCAGGATTGGGGAGCGGTGATGGCCGCCCGGCTGCTGAACTCCGCCGGCCCGACCGTCACGATCGTCGTGCTCAGCCTGATCGGCCGGCTCACCGTCGACACCGCCGCGGCCGCCTATCTGGTGTGGGGGCTCGTGGCCAGCCTTCCGTTCCTGCGCGCGCTGCGGGGATCCCGGCCGTGGCGCTTTCAGGCGTCGATCGCGCGCCAGGGCCTGGGCTTCGGCGTCCGCAGCTGGCTCTCGACGATGGCGAGCACCGGCAATCTCCAGCTCGACCAGGTGCTGATGGCCGGCCTGGTCAGCTCGCGCCAGCTCGGGCTCTACTCGCTGGCGGCGACGCTCGCCGGCGCGTCGGCCGCGCTCATGACGGCGGTCTCCAACGCGATCGTCCACCGCTCCGCCACCGGCGACGCCGAGCTGGTGGCGCGGGCGTCGCGGATGACCATGCTGATCGTGCTCGTGCTCGCCATCGTCATCAGCGTCGTCAGTCCGGTCGTCGTGCCGTTCGTCTTCGGAGATCCGTTTCGGCCGATGATCCCGATGCTGATCATCCTGCTCGCCGCGAGCGTCGTCTACATGCCGGCCCAGGTGCTCGGCGCGGCCCTGATCGCCGGCGGCAACCCCTCGGCCGCGGCGCGCGGGCAGCTCGCCGGTCTCATCCTCACCGTGCCCGCCCTGGTCATCGTGCTGCCGTTCGCCGGTGGGGTCGGCGCGGCGTGCGTCAGCCTCGCCGCCTACTCCCTGACCTTCGTCATCATGCTCGTCGCCTCCGCGCGGACCTTCCGGCAGCGCTATCGCGCGTTGACGCTCGTCAACGGCGACGATCTCGACTGGCTGCGCGCACGGGTCGCCGGGATGGTGAGGATCCGGGCGGGTCAGATACGGTGAGCCGATGCGTGACCTTCTCGTCCGGCTGCTCGGCTGGCGCGCCATGTTCCTCCATGGCGACCCGCTCGTCTGGGACCGGTATCTGTGGATCCGCCGCCATCTCGGACGGGTCGTCGGCGCCGACCGCGCGCCGCTGACGCTCGACGCCGGATGCGGGAACGGGGGCTTCGCCGTCTACGCGGCGACGCTCGGCCATCAGGTGCTCGGGATCTCCGACACCGAGCGCGAGCTCGCCGACGCCCGACGGCGCGCCGCCCTGCTCGGGGTCGACAACGTGCGCTTCGAGACGCATGATCTGCGCCGCCTCGACGAGATGGCCCCCGGCGAGCTGTACGACAACGTCATCTGCCTCGAGGTGATCGAGCACGTCATCGACGACGTCGGCGTGCTGCGGGCCATCGGCCGGCGGATGCCGATCGGCGGGCGGCTGCTGTTGAGCACGCCCACTGCCGAGCACCGCCCCCAGTTTCTGGAGATGCGCCATCAGACGCCGGTCGAGGACGGGCGTCACGTGCGCTACGGCTACACGCCGGCCGATCTGCGACGGGTCGTCGAGGAGGCCGGCTTCGGGGTGACGCAGCTGGAGGGGATCGGCGGCATCGTCATGCAGACGGTGACCGACATCGAGCGCCGGCTGGCCCAGCGCAACGGGGCACTCGGGTGGGCGGTCGCGGCCCCGCTGCGCGTCCTGCGGATCATCGACCCGGTCGTGACCCGCCTGACCGGCGCGGCGTCTCTCAGCTACGGCGTGGTGGCGACCAAGCTGCGCGGCGACGAGGCGATGGCCTGACGCCGGGGCTCGCCTCGGCCCCCGGGCCGGCACGCCCTGTCGTCTAGGATGGCCCCCTGCATGTGCGGGATATGCGGGTCGACGGCGCCCGACTCCAGGATGGAGATCGCGGCTATGAACGCCGCCATGGTCCATCGCGGCCCTGATGACGATGGCACGTACACCGACCCCGAGGGCCGGATCTCGGTCGGCGCGCGGCGCCTGAGCATCATCGACCTCGCGGGCGGCCACCAGCCCGTGCGCAACGAGGACGGGACGGTGTGGGCGGCGCTCAACGGCGAGATCTACAACAGCCCGGTCCTCCAGCGCCAGCTCCGTGAGCGCGGTCATCGCTTCCGCTCCCACACCGACACCGAGACGCTCGTCCATCTCTACGAGGAGTACGGCGAGGAGCTCGTCCACGCGCTGGAGGGCATGTACGCCTTCGCCGTCTGGGACGAGCGGCGCGGCCGGCTCGTGCTCGCCCGGGACCGGTTCGGGGAGAAGCCGATGTTCGTCGCCCGCCACGACGGCGGGCTGCGGTTCGCCTCCGAGCTCTCGGCGCTGCTCACCGCGGTTCCCCGCCGTCCGGCGCTCGACCTCGACGCGGTCGACAGCTACATGGTGTTCGGCTACGTCCCCGGGCCCCAGACGATCGTGCAGGGCGTGCAGCAGCTGCCCCCCGGCCAGGTCCTGACCTGGGAGCCCGGGCGGCCGGCCGGCCCGGCGCGCCCGTACTGGTCGGCGCGGCGCCTGCCGGCCGGCTCGGCCGGCGACAGCGAGCTGATCGCCGAGACGCAGCGGCTGCTGACGCGCTCGATCGCGCGCACGCTGATCGCCGACGTCCCGGTCGGGGTGTTCCTCAGCGGCGGAGTCGACTCCGGCCTGATCGCCGCGATGGTGACGGCGGCCGCACCGGCGCCGCCGCCGACCTTCACCGTCGGCTATGACGTCGGCGAGGTGTCGGAATTCAGCAACGCGCGCGCCACCGCCGCCGCGCTCGGCACCGAGCATCACGAGCTGCTGCTCGGCGAAGCCGATGTGGCGCAGCGGGCGCCGGCCGTCCTGGGGTCGCTGGATCAGCCGCTCGCCGATCCGGCGCTGATCCCGCTGCATGCCGTCTCCGAGCTCGCCCGCCGGCACGTCAAGGTCGTCGTCGGCGGCGAGGGGGCCGACGAGCTGTTCGGCGGCTATCCGCGCTATCGCTGGCTGCGGCGCGGGCGGCAGCTGGAGCGATGGCTGCCCGCCGGGGCCGCGGCGCTCGGGGTGCGCGCGCTGCAGGCCGACCGGCTCGGCGCGCGCGGGCGGCAGCTGGCCCGCGTCGTGCGCCGGCAGAGCACGCTGGAGCGCAGCGTCGACTGGGTGACCGCCGGGCGCCGTCACGAGCGCGCCGCGCTGTACGGGCCGGCGCTGCGCGAGCGCGCCGGCTCGACCCGGCCATGGGCCGAGCTCGTGCCCGGCGACAACGGTCATCGCCCCGACCTCGATGCGAGCTCGGCGATGGAGCTCGACCAGCGCCACTGGCTGCCCGACGACGTCCTCTTCAAGGCCGACCGCGCGGGCATGCTCAATTCGCTGGAGATCCGGACGCCGTATCTGTCCCGGGAGCTCGCCGAGTTCGCCAACGGCGTGCCGACGGCGACGCATCTCGCCGGCGACGGCAAGCATCTGCTGCGCGAGGTTCTGGCCACGTACGTCGACCCGACCGAGCGCCGCTGGCGCAAGACGGCATTCCGCGTGCCCGGCGGCGACTGGCTCCGGGGCCCGCTCGCCCCGGCGCTCGCCGACCAGGTCAGCCACGGGACGCTCGTCGCCGAGGGGCTGATCGACGGCGACGCGCTGCGCGCCGCCGCCGTCGCCCACGCCGGCGGACAGGACCGCACGGCGATCCTCTGGCCGGTGCTCGCGCTCGGGCTGTGGCTCGATCGGTTTGCGGGGAGGAACTGACGATGACCGCCCGCGCCCGTCCGACGGCGCTCGTCATCACCCCGGATTTCCCGCCCGCCAACGGCGGGATCCAGCTCTTCACCCAGCGGGTCGTCGCGGCGTGGCGGGAGCTCGAGCCGCTCGTCGTGACCCTCGGCCATCCCGATGCGGCCCGCTTCGATCGCGAGCAGGGGTTCGAGATCCTCCGGGTCCCGGCCCATGGCCCGCGCGTCGCGGCGGTCACGGCGCTGAACGCCGCCGCGCTCGGGCTCGCTGCGCGCCGCCGACCGGCGGTCGTGCTCAGCGCCCACATCGTCGCCGCGCCGGCGGCCGCCGCGCTGCGTCGACGGCGGGGTGTCGGGTTCGTCCAGTGCTGCTACGCCGATGAGCTGACCGCCCGGCCCGGGCTGGCCCGCTTTGCCGTGACGCGCGCCGATCGGATCGTCGCGATCAGCGCCCACACCCGGGAGCTGGCGCTCGCCGTGGGTGCGCCGGCGCAGCGCGTCGTCATCATCCATCCCGGCGTCGACCTGCCGGCCCCGGCCACGGCCACCGGCACGGAGGCGGAGGCGCAGGCGGAGGCGGAGGCGGACAGGGTCGCGATCGCGGCCCGGCCGCCGACCGTGCTGACCGTCTCGCGCCTGGCCGAGCGCTACAAGGGCCACGACGTGATCATGCGCGCGATGCCGCTCGTCCGCGCCAAGCTGCCGACCGCGCGCTGGCGGGTCGTCGGCGATGGCGCGCTGCGGGGGGCGCTGGAGGCGCGCTGCCGGGCGCTCGGGCTGGACGGCGATGCCGTCGAGTTCACCGGCGGGGTCGGCAACGCCGATCGCGATCGCGAGCTCGGCTCGGCCGACGTCCTCTGCATGGTCAGCCGGGTGGCGCCCGGCGCGTATGCCGGCGAGGGCTTCGGGATCACCTATCTGGAGGCGGGCGCGCACGGGCTCCCGGTCGTGGCCGGAGACGCCGGCGGAGCGACCGACGCCGTCATCGGCGGACAGACCGGCCTGCTCGTCGATCCCGAGGATCACGTCGCGGTGGCCGAGGCGCTCGTCGCGGTGCTGAGCGATCCCCCGCTGGCCCAGCGGCTGGGGCGCGCCGGGCGCGTGCGCGCGCAGCAGCTCAGCTGGACGGCGACGGCCGCCCGGATCGAACGGGAACTGCTCGGTCTGGTGGCATGAGGATCCTCTGCGTCAACCACATCGGGGCGGTCAGCGGCGCCGAGCGCTCGCTTCTGGACCTGATGGCCGCCCTGCACGCCATCGACGACGTCCGCCTGAGCTGCCCGCGGAGCGGACCGCTGGCCGCCGCGGCGGCGGCCGCGTCGATCCCGGTGATGACGATCCCCAAGACCGAGGGCAGCCTCAAGCTCCACGCGCGGGAGACCCCGCGGGCGCTGCTGGGGATGAGCGCGGCCGCCGCGCTCGTCGCCCGCCACGCCCGGCGGATGGGCGCCGAGGTGATCCACGCCAACTCCGTCCGGGCCGGCCTGTTCGCCGTCGCCGCGGCGCGCGCCACCGGGATCCCGGCCGTCGTCCACGTCCGGGACCGGCTCCCGCGGTCGGCGATCGCCGATCTGTCGCTGCGCTGGGTGGCGGCCGGCGCGCGGACGATCGTCGCCAACTCCCGCTACACCGCCGACGGGGTGCGCGCGGTCACCGCACGCGGACGGCTGCGCGTCGTCCACAACGCCGTCGATCTGCGCCGCTTCGACCCCTGGCGCGTCGACCGCGCCGCGGCCCGGGAGCGCCTCGGACTGACGGCGAGATCGTTCGTGCTCGGCGTCGTCGGCCAGATCACGCCCTGGAAGGGCCAGCGCGAGGCGCTGCTGACGCTGGCGCGGCTGCGCGACGACGGCCGTCCCGCGCAGCTGCTGATCGCCGGCGAGCCGAAGTTCGTCGCCGCGGCCACGCGCTACGACAATCGCTCCTATCACGCCGAGCTGCAGCGCATCATCGCCGATCACGGGCTCGCCGACGTGGTCTCGCTGCTCGGCGAGCGCGATGACGTGCCGGCGGTCATGAGCGCGCTCGATGCGCTGCTCGTCCCGTCGTGGGAGGAGCCGTTCGGCCGGGTCGTGGTGGAGGGGATGGCGCTCAGGCTGCCGGTCATCGCAACCCGCGTCGGCGGCCCCGCGGAGATCATCACCGACGGCGTCGACGGTCTCCTGCTTGACCCGCGCGATGTTCCCCGCTGGGCCGCCGTGATCGGCGAGCTGATGGACTCACCGTCCCGCCGCGCGCAGCTGGGGGAGGCGGCCCGGGCGCGAGCCGCCGCGTTCGCGCTGCCCGGCCACGTCGCCGAGATGCGCACCGTCTACGAGGAGGCCGTCGGCTCGTGAGCGATCCGTGGACCGACGAGCCGCTGCTCGTCCACGACTACCTCCTCGTCATGCGCGGCGCGGAGCGCACGTTCGCTGCGATCTGCGACCTGTGGCCCGGCGCGCCGATCGCGACGCTGCTCCACGACCGCTCGGTCTTCGAGCAGCGGCTGGCCGGTCACCCGGTCCGCACCTCGTCGCTGCAGCGCCTCGGCACCACCCAGTCGACGTTCAAGCTGCTGCTCCCGTTCCTGGCGCCCGCGGCCGAGCGCCTTGACGTGTCCGGCCATTCGCTGATCGTCAGCTCATCCAGCGCCTTCGCCCACGGCGTCCGCCCTGATCCCGGAGCCGTGCACGTCTGCTACTGCCATACGCCGTTTCGCTATGCCTGGCACGAGCGCGACGCCGGCCTCGCCCAGGCGCCGCGCGTCGCCCGGCCGATGCTCGCCCGGCAGCTGGACCGCCTGCGCGCCTGGGATCGGCGAGCGGCGCAGGGCGAGACCACCTACATCGCCAACGGCCTCATCACCCAGGAGCGGATGCGGCGCTTCTGGGGCGTCGACGCGCCGGTCGTCTATCCGCCCGTCGAGCTCGACCGCTTCGCGCCCGCCGAGCCCGAGGACTACTTCCTGCTCGTCTGCGAGCTCGTCAGCCACAAGCGTGTCGACCTCGCGCTCCGGGCCGCGCGGCGGGCGCGCGTCCGGGTCAAGGTGGTGGGCGGCGGGACCGACGAGCCGCGGCTGCGGTCGCTGTACGGCGATCACGCCGAGTTCGCGGGGCGCGTCGATGACCGCGCGCTCGCCGCCCTGTACGCCGGCGCCCGGGCGCTGATCGTGCCCAACGTCGAGGAGTTCGGGATCACCTCGGTCGAGGCTCAGGCCTCGGGCCGCCCCGTCATCGCCGCGGCGGGCGGAGGTGCGCTGGAGACGGTCATCGACGGAGAGACCGGCGTGCTCGTGTCCCCAGGGGACGTCGATGCCCTGGCCGCGGTGCTGAGCGACGAAGCCATCGACCGGCTCGATCCCGCCGCCGCGGTGGCCAACGCCCAGCGCTTCTCGGTGGCGGCCTTCGGCGACGCGCTGCGCCTCCATGTCGCTGCCGCGCCCCGCGGCGAGCCCGTCCCGACGGCCCCCTGCCGCTGAGAGAGCCCGGAACCTCGCCCCCGCCCCGGGGTGGGAGTCAGCCGAGCCGGTCGCGCAGAAAGTCGACCATCCGCTCCAGGAAGGCCTGCGCGTCGGCGGTGTCCAGCTCGAACTGGTACTCATGGCCGAGGCTGGGCCGGTGGTCGGAGGGATAGAAGACGGCCTCGGGGGTGTGGCCGAGGGCGCGGAGCGTCTGGACCAGCCCTTCGCTGTGCGCGCGCAGGGCATCGGCGTTGCCGACCGTGACGAGCGCCGGGGGAAAGGCGCCGTCGAGATGCTCGATGACCGACATCGTCGCGAACAGGGGGTCGGTCATGAAGTCACGCCGGCCGGCATACGCCCACAACTGGATCCGCAGCAGCCGCCGGAAGTCGATCTCGGCCTCGCCCGCGAGCCGCAGGTCATAGAAGCCGCAGGCCAGCACGAGCCCGCGCAACTGCTCGGCGGCGATCGTCGGGGCGACCCCGACGAGCTGGGCGTAGCGTGGCGAGGTCACGAGCGCGCCGATCTGCGCGGCGATGTGGGCGCCGGCGGAGTCACCGCCGATGACGATCCGCCGCGGATCGATCCCCAGCCGGTCGGCGTTGGCCTGGAGATGGCCGAGGACCTGCATGACCGCCTCGGGCGGGGCCGGATAGCGGTGCTCGGGAGCGAGCGGATAGCGCGGCGCCACCACGGCGAAGCCGCGGCTGGCGATCAGCGAGAGGTAGGCGGCGATGTGCTCCTTACCGCCGCCGAACCAGCCCCCGCCGTGCATCCAGACGATCACCCCGAGCGCGTCCTCACGGCCGGCCGGGCGGTAGAGGTCGAGCAGCGCGGCGCGCTCGGAGCCGTAGCGCTCGTCGCGGAGCAGATCGACGTCGCCCGGAGCGTGCCGAGCGAGATCGCCGGCCAGGCGCCGGCCGCCGGCGGCGAACCGCCGGCGGAACATCAGCGCGGCCGCCAGCGGGCCGGTCAGATCGCTCGAGCGGATGATGATCGACCCCGGCGCCCGGCGCAGGCGGGCCTGGGCCCGGCGCAGTCTCGTCCCCTGCGATGCACTCGCGTCCGTGCTCATGGCCGCCCACGATAAGCGCTGCGCGGCCGTGACCGCGACGGTCGTTCAAATGTCCAAGCGCCCGGGATCCGCTCGCTGCCCGGGGCCGGGCGGACGACTGAAGGTGTATGCGCTGGTCTCGATGGCTCCCGCTGCTCGCTGCGGTGATCGCCGCTGCCACGTCGGTGTCATCCGCGCGCGCCGCATCCTGGTACACGCTGGACGATCCGATCGATCCCGGCCAGCTGACGGCCCTGCCGTCCGGCGCCGGCTCCCAGCTCCTGCAGCCGTGGCGGTCGTCGTTGGTGACACGGTCGGCGGTTGATCTGCAGGATGCGATCGGCATCAATTTCAATGTGACGCCGGCGCAGGCCGATGACACCGCGCGGTTGCTGGCCGACAGCGGGGTGCGGCGGGTGCGCCTGGAGATCGGCTGGAGTCAGATGAGCTATGCCGATCCCGGTGAGCTGTCTGATCCGGCGGCGTATGCCGCCTACATGCAGGCGTTTCGTCAGTACGGTCTGCGACCGTTGATTCTGCTCAACGCCAATTCCGGGATGCCGGGTCCGGGGGTGGGGTTCGATCTGACCTTGACGGCGCCGGCGGGGGCCGGGGCGACGTCGGTGGATCTGGACGCCGGGAGCGCGGCGGCGGTGGTACCGGGGTTGACGGGGATCGATTCGGTGGACTCCAGCGGCTATCCGATGGCGGCGGGGGTGCTGATCACGTCGGTGGACGGCAATGGGGTGGCGACGCTGTCACGCCCGTTGCCGTCGGCGCTGGCGGCGGGGCCGGTGGCGGCGACGACGCTGCGCTACGAGCCGTTCGCGCCGCCGTTCGAGGCCGATGGGGTGACGCCCAACCCGCGCTTTCAGGCGACGATGGCGGGCTGGTTGCAGTACGTGCAGGGCGTGACGGATTTCGTCAAGCAGGCCTACGGCTCAGATGACTTCGACGTCGAGGTGTGGAACGAATTGAGCCTGGGCTCGGCGTTCCTCGACGAGGGGGACTATTACTCCCCGGTGCCCGATCCGGGCGCGACCGGGGATGTCGATCAGGCGATCCTCGCCGGTACGGTCGACTTCCTGGCCGATCCGGCCAACGGGCTGACCGACGTCAAGGTCGGCGACGGGTTCAGCAATCAGACCCCGTACGTGTCGGGCGCGGATGTCCCGCTCGATACCGCGGCGATCGACAAGCATCTGTACCAGGGGCCGGTCGGCTTCCCCGGCTACGGCCGGATCTTCATGCCCGAGTACTTCCTGACCGGCGTGCCGAGCGATCCGGTCATCCGCGACCTCAGCCCGATCGAGACCGACATCGACGGCGTCGCCCACGGAGCCGCCACCCATCCACAGGGCGGCGTGCCGCCCGCGCTGTGGATCACCGAGGCCAACCTCGATGCCGGGAGCGCGCAGGACGACGGGATGCCGGCCTCCGACATCCCGGAGTTCCAGGCCAAGGCGGCGCTGCGCTATTACACGGCGTTCGCGTCGGCCGGGGCGCAGGCCATCGACCTGTTCGCCGCCACGTGGCCCGACAGCAGCGGCTGGGCGATGATCCCGCAGAGCTTCTACTCCGCGGTCGACGCCAGCCCCTCCACCTATCCGGGCGACAGCGCCGGAGGGCCAGTGATGGCGGCCATCTCGCGGATGGTGTCGACGCTGGTCGGTGCGCAGCCGATCAGCTCGCCGCACCAGCTCTCACTCCGGGCGGTCTCCAGCGCCGGCGATGCCACCCAGTTCGGCGACGGCGCGCCCGGTGTCCCGACGCTCTACAACCGCGACGTCCTCGCCTTCTTCCCGTTCGAGGTCGATCCCGACCGCTTCGTCAGCGCGGTGTATGTCATGACGCGGGATCTGACGCACGACTACGGTCCTGACCCGGCGCCCGGCCAGACGCCCTATGACCTCCCGCCCGAGGAGTTCCGCCTGACGATCGGCGGAGTCGACGCCGCCGACGCGAGCGTGTCGCTGATGGACCCGCTGACCGGATCGGCTCAGCCGGCGAGCATCGTCGCGCGCGACGGGACACAGATCGTGGTACAGCTGGCGGCGACGGACTCCCCGCGCATGCTCACCATCGACGAGGGCGTGACCGCTCACGCCGCCGGCGCGGGCACGCGCCGATCGGCCGTCCGGTTGATCCTGCCGCGGTCACAGGACGCCGCCGTCGTCGACCGGCGGGGGGTCGAGCTCGGGCTCGACGGCGCGCCGCGCACCGCCGTGACGGTGACGATCGCCGCCCCGGGCGGCACACGAGTCCTGAGTGACACCGCGGTCACGCTCGGGTCACGCGGCCGGCGGGCGCTGCGCGTCGCGCTGCGTCGCGGCGCCGCCGCCTGGCTGCGCCGCCACCACGTCCGCCGGCTGGCCGTCGTCGTTCAGGCGTCGGGCCGGCGAGCGTCCGGCACGCTCGTGCTGCGCGGCCGCTGAGCGCGCGCCGAGCGCGCCCCCGGCCGTCTCGACGTGTGTCTGCGCAGGGCGGTCCCCGCGTGGCCTTCTCGTCCAGACCGCGGACGAAGGGTGACGTCGGGCGCGTTGCGAGCCGACGTCAATGCTGTATGCGCCTGCGTGCCAGCCTCGGTGTCGTCGTCGGTGTCGTGCTCGGCATGGCGATGATGTCCGGCGCGTCGGCCATGGCCGACACCTGGTACACGCTGAACGATCCGATCGATCCCAGCCAGCTGACGAATCTGCCGTTCGGGGCGCGCTCGTTCTGGTTGCAGCCGTGGCGGTCGTCGCTGGTGACACGGTCGGCGGCTGATCTGCAGGATGCGATCGGCATCAATTTCAACGTGACGCCGGCCGAGGCCGATGACACGGCGCGGTTGCTGGCCGACAGCGGGGTGCGGCGGGTGCGCCTGGAGATCGGGTGGAGTCAGATGAGCTACGCCGATCCCGGTCAGCTGGCTGCTCCGTCGGTGTATGACACCTATCTCCAGGCGTTCTCCCAGTACGGCCTGCGGCCGCTCATCCTGCTCAACGCCAACCAGGGGATGCCCGGGCCGGGGCTGAGCTTCGACCTGACCTTGACGGCGCCGGCGGCGGCGGGGGCGACGACGGTCGATCTCGACGCCGGCAGCGCGGCGGCGGTCGTGCCGGGTCTCACGGGGATCAACGCGGTCGATTCGATCGGGCAGGGGATGGCGGCGGGAGTCCTGATCACCTCGGTGGATGGCAATGGGGTGGCGACGCTGTCACGCCCGTTGCCGTCGGCGCTGGCGGCGGGGCCGGTGGCGGCGACGACGCTGCGCTATGAGCCGTTCGCGCCGCCGTTCGAGGCCGATGGGGTGACGCCCAACCCGCGCTTTCAGGCGACGATGGCGGGCTGGCTGCAGTACGTGCAGGGGGTGACCGAGTTCGTCAAACAGGCCTACGGGTCCGACAACTTCGACGTCGAGGTCTGGAACGAGACCGGCAACAACTCGGACTTCCTCAACGAGGCCGACTACTTCTCGCCGGTGCCCGATCCCGGGACGACCGGGGATGTCAGCCAGGCGATCCTGGCCGGGACGGTCGACTTCCTGGCCGATCCGGCCAACGGGCTGACCGACGTCAAGGTGGGGGACGGGTTCAGCAACTCGGTGCCGTGGGTGTCCGGCGTCGACGTGCCGCCGGGAACCGCGGCCATCGATCATCACCCCTACTCGGACGCGCTGACCTTCCCCCAGCAGGCGATCATCAACTTTGACTGGCCCGTCGATGCGCTCGGCAACGCCGACTACTTCGTCAACGCCCAGGGATACTCGCAGGACACGTTCATCCCGAGCTTCACCTCGTACTTTCCGGAGTACTACCTGACCGGGATCCAGACCGAGACGCTGATGCGCAGTCTCAGTCCGATCTCGACCACGATCTATGGCACCCCGTTCGGTGACACCACCCATCCGGTCGACGCTCAGACGCCGGCCAACTGGATCACCGAGACGAACCTCGACGCCACCAATGCCACCGCGTTGGGCATGCCCGACGCCGACCTGCCGGACCTCCAGACCAAGACGGCGTTGCGTGACTATCTCGCCTATGCCTCCGAGGGCGCGCAGGCCGTCGATCTGTACGCCGCGGCCGGCGGGGGGTGCTGCGGGCTGATCCCGCAGAGCTTCTTCGACGCCGTCGACGCCGACCCGACGAGCTATCCGGGCGACAGCGCCGGCGGCCCGGTGATGGCCGCGGTGTCACGGATGATGGCGACCACCGCCGGCGCGCAGCCGATCAGCTCACCCCGGCAGCTGACGCTGACGGCGATCGCCTCAGACAATGACAGCGACGTCCAGTTCCAGGGCAACGGCACCGCGGCCTATCCGCCGCTCTACAACCGTGATGTGCTCGCCTTCTTCCCGTTTCAGGTGTCGGCCGACAAGTTCGTCGCGGGCGTGTACGTCATGACGCGTGACCTGGCGCAGTACTACACCTCGACCCCCGCGCCGGGCCAGACGCCCTATGACCTCCCGCCGGAGAACTTCCGCCTGACGATCGGCAACGTCGACGGCGCCACCGCCACCGTCGCCCTGACCGATCCGCTGACCGCCACCAGCCAGCCGGCCACGATCGTCTCACGCACCGCCACCCAGATCGTCGTGCAGCTCCAGGCGACCGACTCGCCGCGCATGCTGACGATCACCGACGATCCGAACGGCCCGTCCTATCCGGTCAGCAGCTCGGTCGGCAGCGCCGGTGGGCCCGGCTCCTCGACGACCGGCTCCGGCTCCTCGACGACCGGGTCCGGCTCCTCGACGACCGGGTCCGGCTCCTCGACGATCGGGTCCGGCGACTCCACGCCGGCGCCGGTGTCCTCGTCCGTGCCCGCCTCCGGCTCCGCCTCGTCCGCATCCGCGCCCAGCGTCGGCTCCGCCGCGGCGAGCGACGGGTCACGCTCGGGTACGTCGCCGCCCCCGTCCGGCCAGCCGGTGGCCCGGATCGCCGGCCGGCCGCGGCGACGCGCCCGCCCCGCCCGTCATCACGCCGTGAAGCGCCGTCACGCTCGCCGGCGCCGCGCCGCGCGCGGTCGCTCCGCGGCCGCGTCGCGCGCCTGATGCCGGGTCCTCTGAGCGGTGAGCTCCAGCTACGAGCTCGGCCGGCTCGAGCCGGTCGGCGTCTCGTAGAACGGCTGCCACTCCGTTCCGTGCTTCGGGGCCTCGAGCGTCTCCAAGGGCGTCCGGCGCTTCTCGATCACCGTGACGAAGGGGTAGAGATGGATCGAGTCGATCGACCGTTGAAACGGGAGGCTGTCGTACACCATCGGCGCTCGGGCGCTGCTCATGGAGTGAAGTTGACTCGACAGCCCGGCGACGTACGCGTGGAAGCCGTGACCGTCTCCGTGGATGTCCTCGCACAGATACACGCCGCCGGGGCGAAGAAGCGGCAGGAGAGCCTCCAGGGTCTCGATCTGCTGGTTCGCCTCGTGTCCGCCGTCATCGATCACGATGTCAATCGCCGGAACCTCGTGTGAGAAGTCTCGCCAGAAGCCGGGATCCGCTTGATCGCCGATGAAGATTCGCACACCGTCGCTCGCATAGACGCGGCAGGCGGGCTCGATGTCGACGCCGTGGAGCTGGGCCTGCGATCCGAAGTAGTCACGCCACATCATGAAGCTGCCTCCGCTGAACACCCCGATCTCGACGACGTCGACCGTCCTGCCGGTGAACCTCTGGAAGTGACGGTCATAGATGTCGAAGTAGTGCCGCCACTTCCAGAGGCCGGGCCCGGTCAGGTGAGCGTCGAAGTACGCCTCCAGCTGATTCGGGAGTGCGGCCGCTTGCGGAATGGGGGGCTGATGATCGTCGTAGCCGGCGGCGAACTCGTGTCCGCGCTTGTAGAGCGCTCTGGATTGCAGCGAGGCCCGCTGGGCCCGAGCCTGTCGTCGTAGGAGCCGCGCCAGACCGTGCAGACGAGCCGGCAGGGGCCGCCCCGCGATGCGTGCCTCGTTGTCGTCCGGCATCTCCGGGAGTGTCCCATACGTACGCCGCGGCCTGGCGCTGCGCCGTGCCCGGACGTCGCCCCAGGCCCTCAGTAGAAGCTGCCGCGGAAATCGAGCTGATAGCGCAGGTCACGCGGGCGGTCACCGAGATGGCGTGCCGGGATCCCTCCGACGATCGTGTAGGCGGGCACGTCGGTCCTGACCACCGCGCCGGCGGCGACGACCGCGCCCTCGTTGATCACGACTCCGCCGAGGACCATCGCGTTTCTGCGCGATCCGGGCCCGGTCTCCGATCGTGATCGGGCTGAACCGGCCCTCGAAGCTCGGTGACCGCACGTCGTGGGTGGCGGTCTGCAGCGTCGCCCCGGACGACATGTTCACATTGGTGCCGATGCGGATTCCGCCGCGTGCGTCCAGCGAGCAGCGTCCGATGATCACATGTGGTCCGATCGACAGCGAACGGGGCGCCCAGATCTCGGCGCCGAGCATGATCATCGACGACGCGCGGTCGTCGAAGTGGACCCCGGCCAGCGCGTACAACCGCATCCTCAGGTCGACGAACGGCAGCCGGTTGACGATGTGATTGAGCGCGTAGTCCCGGAGCGGCCCGCGCCAGTAACGCCACGCGCTCATCGGTCGGCGGGCTGGCACCGCGCCGACGATACCAAGGCACCGCGCTGTAGCCTTCACGCGGGTGCGAACTCAGGATGCCACCGGCCGTCCGGCGGGCCCGACCGCTGATCTCACGATGACCGCCGACCACCCACTCCGCGTCCTGATGGTGACACCGCTGCCGGCGGTGCGCGAGCTCGGAGCCGTGCGGGCGCAGCTCGAGCTCGCCGACCATCTGCGGGCGCTCGGCCATCACGTCGACCTGCTGACGCGTGACGACGTCTGCGCCCCCCGGGACTACAGCGGACCGGTCCGCGGCCGGTTGCCGGTGCGGTTCCCGGTGCGCGTGGTTCCGCACCTGCGGCGGATCGCCTCTCAGTACGACGTGATCGACGCGATCCAGGGGGCGGTTCCGGTCACCAAGGCCGAGCTCGGCTTCGGCGGGCTGCTCGTCTCCCGGTCGGTCGGGCTGACGCCGATGTATCACGACTATGTGCGCTCGGAGCGAGCCCTGTTCCCGACCGCCTATCACGGCACGCGCGTGGGGCGGCTGGTGCGGGCGGGGCGCGCCCGGCGTGACCTGCGCGACGCGCTGGACAGCTACGCGCGGGCCGACATGGTGAACGCGTCCAACGCCGACGAGGGGGCGTGGTTGGACCGGCGCGGGATCAGCGGAGCGGTGGTGATCCCCCACGGCATCGGCGCCGAGCGCCAGCGCCGGCTGCAGCAGCTGGCGCGGCCCGCGCGGCTGCGCCTGGACGCCGCCGAGGTCACCTTCATCGGCGCCTGGTCGCTGCGCAAGGGGGCGGACGACCTGCCCGGGATCTGGCGGCGGATTCGCGCCGCGCGCCCCGACGCCCGGCTGCGCCTGCTCGGCGTCGGCGCCGGCGCTCCCCGGCTCGACGGGGCCGAGATCGTCGAGAGCTACACCAGCGCCGAGCTCCCGGAGCTGCTCGCCGGCGGCGCGGTCGGCGTCTTTCCGAGCTATATCGAGGGCTTTCCCTTCAGCGTGCTTGAGCAGTTGAGCGGCGGCGCTCCGGTCGTCGCGTATGACGCTCCGGGAACCCGGGAGACGCTGCACCGGGTCGACGCCGGTCTGCTCGTGGCCCCCGGCGACCAGGCGGCGCTCGCCGCCCGCGCGCTCCAGATCCTGGCGCTGGCGCCGGAGGAATACGAGACGCTGGCCGGCCGGTGCCGCGCGGTTGCCGGCCGCTACACCTGGGAGAGCATCGCCGCGCAGACCGTCGCGGCGTACCGCGCCGGCCTGGCCCGGCTGCGCGCCGGCGATCCCGGAGCCGGGTCGGGGGCGCCGGGGCGGGTCAGGCCGCCGGCGGCCGCGGGTTAGCTCTGAAACAGCAGCGAACGGGGGTTCAGCGAGCGAGCGCGCTCATAGTCGGTGAGCGCCTGGGACGCGTGTCCGGTCTCGGCCTCGAGCCGAGAGGCGATCAGCCATCCGTCCCAGTTCTGCGGCTCGTTGACGGTCGCCCGCACGGCGTAGGGAAGGGCCGCCGAGAAGCGGCGCTGGAGCTCGAGCACGAGCGCGGCCTGGATGACGGGCGATTCGGCGTCGGGCTCGACCGCGATCGCCGTGCGCGCCGCGGCGAGGGCGGCGGTCAGATCGCCGGCGGCGGCGTCGGCCTGGCTGGACTGCACCGCCTCGGTCATCGCCATCGGCACGCCGATCAGGATCAGGCAGCCGGCGGCGATGACCACCGCGGCGGCGCGCAGGGCGACCGCTCGCGGCCCGCGGACCGTCAACGGCCGGAGCTCGGCCGGGGCGAGAGCGGCGGCGGCGAGCAGGAGGAACGCGACCGGGATGACCGGCATCTGCCAGACCCAGTCGACCGCCGCCGAGACGAGGAACGACACCATCGCCGCGGCGGCCGCCGCGGCCGGCGCCCGCGCGGCGGGGTCGGCGGTGCGGGCTCGGCGCACGGCGGTCCCGAGCAGGGTGGCGAGGAAGCCGGCGAGCAGCGCGAGCCCGATCAGCCCCACCTCGGTCAGCGTCTCGACGTACAGCGAGTGGGCGTTCATCACGTAGCTGATCAGCGGCGCCCGGGGAAGCCACACGAGCTGGAAGCTGCCGAGGCCGAAGCCCTGCAGCCAATGCCCGGGCAGGGCGTCGATCGCCGTCTTCCAGTACGTGTAGCGGTTGTCCCCGCTCAGCGCGGTGAAGCGCGCCAGATCGTCGGAGTGCAGGGAGACGTCGGTGGGGCGCGTGAAGTCCTGCCAGAGGTGGTGCAGATGGTGGGGCGCGCCCGCGGCGAGCGCCACGACGATGGCGAGCGCGACCGCCGCGACGGTCAGCCCCCGCGCCGGGCGCAACGGCACCGACAGCAGCCGGGCCGGAACGAGCCGCCGCCCGGCAACCGTCAGGACGACCTGCGCGATCCCGACCAGCGCGCAGACGACGATCAGCCAGACGAGCAGCGAACGGCCCTCGGTGGTGGCCGCGCTCGTCGTCAGCCCGTTCTCGATCGCCTGGCGATCGACGGCCTGCGCGATCAGCAGCGCTCCCCCGCCGATGCACAGCACCGCGGTGGCGACACGGGGGATCCGCCGGGGGGCGAGAGCGACGTAGACGGCGAGCGCGCAGGCGCCGGCCACCGCCGCGCCGCGGGAGAACGTCAGGTATCCGCACAGCATCACCACCGGCACGGCGGCCGCGGCCGCGCCCCGGGCCCACAGCCACCGAGCCGACGTGGCGAGCGACAGCAGCAGCGGGAGGGCGAGCGCGACGAGCGCTCCGAGCGCGTTGAAGTAGTTCAGCGGCCAGCTCAGGCGCTGACGCGAGCCCGGGATCAGCTGCGCGGTCGTCTGCGCCGACGGGATCAGATTCGGCTGAAGCCGGGTCAGGACGGCGAGCAGCGCGATCACGACGATCGCCGTCGCCACGGCGGCGATCACGTGGCGCAGCGCGCGGTCACGGTCGCCGAACGTCGCGATCGCCAGCCCGAGCACCCCCAGATAGGCGGCGAGCCGTGACGCCTCGTCGAGCGCCCGCTCGCTGCTCAGCGACCACGTCGCCGACAGCGTGCTCCAGGCGGCGAACAGCGCGAACAGCACGAGCGCGATCTGAGCGGCTCGCCCGGGACGCCCGGGGGGCCGGAACCCGAGCGCGGCGCCGAGCAGCAGCGCCCACCAGACGAGCACCGCCACATCGCTGCGCACGAGCAGGGCGTACCCGCCGCCGTCGAAGCCGAGGTAGAGGATGAGGGCGAGGGTCAGGGCCCAGATCCACGCCGCACGCGGATCCCAGGAGAGCGGCGTGCGCTGCCGCGGCGCGGCCGGCGACGCGGTCCGCACCACGTGGTTATTCAGCGGGGCGGCGCAGGCGCAGGCGCACCGCGACGGCGCCGAGCGCGAGGACGACCATGATGATCGTCAGCGTGGCGTTCGTGCCGCTCAGCCCGGTGACGGCGTCGGCGACCGCGGTGCCGCGTGAGCCGGCGGCCTCGCTCGTCCGGGTCCGGCGGGCCCAGGCGGTGCCGGCGGCGGCCCCGCCCGGCCGGCCCGAGCCGCCGGAGCGTCCGCCGCTTGCGGCTGTGGCGTGGCGGTCAGACCGCGTGCGGCTGCCGGCGTGCCGGGCACGGTGCCGCGCGGCCGCCGGGCCGGTCTCGGCGGCGAAGGCGGCCGCCTGCCGTCCGCTGGCGCCGGCGTGAGCCAGGGTGCGCGCGGTCGCCGAGGGAACCGATCCGGAGGACGTCGTGGCGGCGCCGGTACGTGCCACGGTGCTCGTCGGGCGCTGCCCTCGCGCGGTGGGAACCGATTCGATGTACTGATTGGCGCTGGCGTTGCCCTGCGGGACGATCGGCTTGCCGGAGGCGAGCGCAACGGCCGGAAGAGCCAGCGTGATCAGGATCGCGCAGAGGGCGGACCGCATGCCGGGCAGTGTAGGAGAGAGGGCCGGCCGGCGGCAATTCCGAACGCGATCGCCCGCCGCCGCTCGCGGGCTACGGTGCCTGGAGCGCCGCGGCGAGGCCGTCGCGGCTCGTGACGTCGAGCTTGAGATAGGTCTGGCGCAGGTGGAACTCGACCGTCTTGGGGGTGACGAACAGCGCTTCCCCGATCTGCCGGGTCGTCAGCCCGCGCGCGGCGAGCTCGGCGACCCGCCGCTGGCTGACGGTCAGCGAGTCGACGCCGCTGGCGGCAGGGCGCCGCGGTCGGGCGCCGGCCGCGGTCAGCTCGGTCTGGGCTCGGGACTCCAGTACCCCGGCGCCTCCCCGGTGGCTGAGATCAAGGCCGCGCCGCAGCGGCTCACGGGCGTCGGCGCGCCGGTTGCGGCGGCGCAGGGCGGCGCCATAGTCGACGAGCGCGCGGATGTGCTCGAGGCGCGGAGGCTGCGCGTCGCCGGTTTCGGCGGCGCGGGCGAGCTTGCCGATTCCGGGGGCGCCGAGGGCCAGGCCGAGCACGCGCAGCGCCCCGACCGCGACGCGAGTCACGCCGAGCTTCTCGGCGCGGAGCAGCTCGTCCTTGGCGAGCGCTCGCGCCTGCGTGGGCTCGCCGAGGGCCAGATGGGCCAGGGCGGCGGTCGTGCGCCACGGGATCGCCCCGGGGCTCGCGCCCGGGGCCAGGGCCTCGATCGCCGCACCCGCGTGCAGCGCATCGCCGAGCGCCTCCTTGGGTCGATGCTCGCCCAGGCGCAGGAGCGCCCGGGTGTGGTGAAAGAGCGCGGTCCAGACGGCGCCGGTCGAGCTCTGGCGCTCAAGCAGCGCAAGCACGGCGTCGCCCCGCTCCAGATGCCCGCGCTCGATGTGGCAGCACGCGATGATCGCCCGCGCGCAGTCGCCGACCGCGGCGTCGTCGCGCGCGGGGCCGTCCAGAGCGGCATTGGCGTCGGCCTCGGCCTCGGCGATCCGGCCCTGGAGATAGAGCGCCCACGCCCGCACGCAGGCGACGATCTCCTCGGCCCGGGAGAGCTGCTCCGAGTCCGAGGCGCCGAGCACGGCATCGCCGATCTCCAGCGCCAGCTCGAGCTCGTCGACGAGCACGAGGGCGGCGCACAGCAGCGCGGGCGCGAGCTCCAGGCCGCCGCCGCCGAGCAGGGCTCCGTCGCCCCACGCCTGCGCGGCGAGTGCGGTGATCTGCTTGCGCGGTGCTCCGCGCAGTCCGTCGTGGACGAGGGTGTGGGCGATCGCGGCGCGCTGGAGCCCGCTCGGAGGCCCGGAGATGGCGCTCAGCATCCGCTCGCGCAGGACGAGCGCGCGGGTCTGGAGCTCGCCGACGAGCGACGCCGCGCAGATGTAGGTGGCGGTGAGAGCGTCGCCGAGCTCGGCGTCGCCGTCGCCGAGCTCGGACGCCGCCGCGCCGAGCACGTCGGCGGCCTCCCGGAAGCACCTGTCCCGATACAGGGCGATCCCTTCGCTGAGCGCCAGCTCGGCGCGCCGGCGCGGATCGGCGCTCAGCAGGCGCGCCTCACGCAGGCGGCCGCTCGCTCCGGGGTGCCCGGCCGCGGCCTGCGCCCGGCCGAGCTCGGTCAGGAGCTCGACGCGCAGCTCGGCGTCCGGGCTCTCGGCCAGCGCGCGGGTCAGCAGCGCCACGGCATGCTCGGCGTCGCCGGCGGTGAGCGCGAGCGCCGCCGCCGCGCGCAGCACCGCGATCGCCTCGGGGTCGTCGTCGGCGTAGCCGAGCAGGAGATGGCGGGCGATCGCCCGCGGATCGGCGTGGCGCTCGCGCAGGATCCGCGCCGCCGACAGGTGTGCCCGCGCCTGGGCGAAGGCGCTCAGCGAGGTGAGGACCGCGGAGCCGACCAGCGGCTGGGCGAAGGACAGCGGCAGGCCAGGCGCGAGGATGTCCATGCCGGCCAGGGCGTCGGCCGCGCCGAGCACGGCGTCCGAGCTCAGGGCGCAGAGCCGCGTCACGTTGGCGACGTCGGCCCCGTCGCCGAACACCGCCACGGCGTGCGCGACGGCGCGCACGTCGGCGCCGGCGGTCGCCAGACGGCCGGCGATCGAGCGGGCGACGGTCTCCGGGACGACCTCGGCGAGCGTCTGCGCCGTCTGCGCGGTCGGCGCGCGCTCGTCGCGCGCGAGCGCATCGAGCAGCGCGCCGAGCAGGAACGGATTGCCGCCCGTCGCCGTCGCGCAGGCCGTGCAGAAGGCGGGCTCGGCCGCGGGAAACCGGCGGCGCACGAGCTCGACGACGCCGGCCTCGCCGAGCGCGGCGAGCCGCAGCACGCGATCGCCGGCCGCGGCGTGGAGCCCGGCCAGGGCCCGCGGCTCACGCCAGGCGGCAGCGGGGTGGCCGGCGAGGATGACCGCGGCCGGCAGCTCACCGGCGCGCCCCGCCAGATGCGCGAGGAAGCGCAACGACGCGGGATCGGCCCAGTGGGCGTCGTCGATGACGATCGCCAGTCCGCCGGCGCCGTCACGAGCGGCGGCGACGACGAGGTTGCGGGTGAACGCCAGCAGGCCGAGCACCAGCCGATCCCGGCCATCGGCGTCAGCGGGCAGCACCGCGGTGCTGTCGGGGTCGACGAGCATCGCCGCGGCCGCCGCCGGACCGACGAGCAGTCCGGGTCGCTGCGGGGGCGTCGTCTGACGCCAGGCCGGCTCCAGCAGCGACCGCGCGAGGGCGAAGTGCGAGTCGGATTCCAGCTCGCTGCCGGCGGCGCTCAGCACGCGCAGATCCTGCTCGTCGGCCAGCTCACGCGCCGCCCCGACGAGGCGGCTGGCGCCAAGGCCGGTCGCCGCCTCGATCAGCAGCGTGGAGCCGGTGCCGGACGCGGTCGTGATCAGGCACTGGGCGATTGCGTCGAGCTCCCACGCCCGCTCCACGAGCCGGCTGCGGGTGGGCACGCCGATCGCGCGCTCGGTCTGGGGCACGAAGGGGGAGGGCACCACCGATCGAGATCGGCGCGTTGACCGGCGCGCATGACCGCCGGGCGCCGATCCTGGACGGGTCCGCGGCGGCGCCTGAGCCCGGTGGTCGTGTCGAGCGACCGCCTCCGGCCCGCCCCTCGGGTCAAGGGTCGCCGGATCGCTGCCGATAGCGAGGGCATGGGCGCGACCTGCCTCCCGACCGTCATCGCGTGACATCGGGGATGTCCTCTCTCAGTCCGAGCCGACGGCGCAGCACCGTCGCCGAGGTGATCCCGGCGCTCGCCGGCGCGGTCCTCGTCGGCGCGGTGCTCCTCGCTCTGACGACCTTCGGCGGCTCGACATCCTCGGCCGCGCCGGCCCGGACCCGGACCCAGAGCCGCGCGGCCGCCCACGCCGCCGGCCGGACGGCGACACGCGCCGCGTCACGTGCCGGCGTACGCCCGGCCGGACCGGTGACCGTCGCCGCCTCCGGCGCAGCGCGGACCGACACCGCGGCGATGCCGGTCGGCGACATCTTCGGCTGGCGGCAGGTGTTCGCCGACAACTTCAGCGGTCATCAGCTCGACTACGCGAGATGGCGCACGTACTGGGGCGAGCCGAGCGGCGACTCGGCCGGGTTCTTCCTGCCCAGCCACGTCACGGTCGCCAACGGGATGATGACGATCGGCGCCTATCGCGACAGGTCGATCGGCGGCCGCTGGGCGACCGGCGGGGTCTCCAGCGGTCCCGGCCTCGTCCAGACCTACGGCAAGTATCTCGTGCGTTTCCGGATGGACGAGGGCGACGGGGTCAGCTACGCGCTGCTGCTGTTCCCGGCCGACAACACGTGGCCGCCGGAGATCGACTTCGGCGAGGACAACGGCACGAACAGCAACGTCACCCTGGCCACGCTGCACTACGGTGCCGACGACACCCACATCTTCGACAAGCTGCCGGTCGACAACGACCAGTGGCACACCCTCGGCGTGGAGTGGCTGCCGGGCAGCCTCACCTACACGATCGACGGCCGTGACTGGTTCCACATCTCCGGCAGCGAGGTGCCGTCGATCCCGATGGTGATGGACATCCAGAGCCAGACCTGGCCGTGCCACGGCAGCTGGGGCATGTGCCCGACGGCCACGACCCCGCGTGACGTCCGCCTGCAGGTCGACTGGGCGGTCGCCTACGCCCCGGCGTCCCAGATCGGCGCGTGGCCGTCGGCGAGCCCGTCGGCGACTCGCCGCCACTAGCTCCGTGCGTAGGCCACGGCCCAGTCGACGTCGAGGTTCACATGCGCCGGCGTAGTCGCGTTCGGGCAGTGCTCCCAGCTCGAGGTCCCGCACGCCCAGGCCTGGGTCTGGATGTCCAGCGACATCGGGATCGACGGGACGTTGGGATTGCTGACCGTCGCCCAGTCGCGGCCGTCGACGGTGTAGACGAGCCGGCCGGGCGTCCACTCCACGCCGAGGGTGTGCCACTGGGTCAGGTTGACCGCGAGCTGATTCTGGATCATCGTGTTGCTCGCCCCGTAGTGCAGGGTCGCGTAGTCGGTCTGGCGATCCCCGCCGTTGTCCTCGCTGAAGTCGACCTCCGGAGGCCAGGCGTTGCTCTGCGGCCACAGCAGAATGGTGTGGGCGATGCCGACGCCGGCGTCCATGCGGAAGCGGACCTCGTACTTGCCGTAGGTCTGATCGAAGCTCGGGCTGGTCGAGACCCCGCCGGTCGCCCAGGCGCCGCCGTCGGCCGGATCCTGATAGGCGCTGATGACGAGCATGCCGCCGCTGGTGTAGACGTGGCTGGGATCGAACCATCCCCCCGGATCCCCGCCGGGCTGGCCCCAGTAGACCTTCCAGACCGCCGGATTCAGCGTCGTCTCGGTGAAGTCATCGCTGAACACCTGCTTCCAGCCGGGCAGATTGCCGACCGGCATCGGGACGCCGGACGGGTCGGCGGTCGTCGTCAGGCCCGGGACAGCCGCCGGCCGTGCGCGGCGGTGGCGGTGCACGGGTCGATGGGCGTGCCGGTGGGCGGATCGCCCGGCTGGTCGGTGGGCGTGGGCCCGGATGGCCGGCGGGTCGGCCGCGAACGCGGGCAGCGCGCCACTCAGCGCGGTGGCGACCAGCGTCACTGCGATCACCGCTCGAGACGTCGTCATCCACTCCATCCGATCGGCATCGGTCGCGTCCTGACGGTCGATACTGCCCTGGCCGGGGGAGAACGGCCGTGCTAGCCACCCCCGGCCTGCCCGCCGATCATAGACCGGCCGCGTCGATCGTGATCGCCTGTCACACCGAGGAGCGCTATGACCAGCTCCTGGCGGCGATCGACTCCGCGGCGCGCCAGCTCCCCGCACCCCGGGAGATCATCGTCGCCGTCGACCACAACGACCGCCTGTGCGAGCGCCTGGCCGGTGTGCCCGGCGTCATGGTCGTCGATCACCGCGGCGAGCCCGGGGCCTCCGGGGCGCGCAACGCCGGGGCCGCAGTCGCGCGCCATCCGATCCTCGTCTTCCTCGACGACGACACGATCGCCCATCCCGGCTGGCTCGCGGCGCTGCTGGCGCCGTTCGCCGACCCCGCGGTGATCGGCACCGGCGGCATGACGCTCCCGGCCTGGCAGGCCGGCGAGCCGGCCTGGTTCCCTGACGAGTTCGGATGGGTCGTCGGGGCCTCGCACGCCGGGCTGCCGACCGAGCCCGCTCCGGTCCGCAACGTCTGGAGCGAGAACATGGCGGTGCGCCGGGCGGCGTTCGCCGCCGTCGACGGCTTCCGCCTCGGCTTCGGGAAGGTCGGCTCCACCTCGCGGCCTGAGGACACCGACTTCTGCATCCGCGTCGGCGCGAGCGCGCCGGACGGCCATTGGATGTACGTTCCGGCGGCGGTCGTCGAGCATCACGTCCCCGCCGCCCGCTCCACGTTCGCCTTCTTCCTGCGCCGCTGCTTCGCCGAGGGCGCCGGGAAGGTCGAGCTGTCCGCGCACCTCGGCGACGAGCGCGACCTCGGCGACGAGCGCTCCTATCTGACCCGGACGCTGCCCCTGGCCCTCGTCCGCTACGTCGCCCGCGGCCGCCTCCTGCGCGCCGCCGCGATCATCGCCGGGGTGGCCCTGGCCGCCGCCGGCGGCGCCTCCAGCCTGCTCCCGCTCGCCCGCCGCCGGGTCTGACGCGGCCGCGCGGGGCGATCCCGCCGCTCACGCGCCCGCCGCTCACCCGCCCGCCGCTCGCCGCTCGCCCGCCCGTGCCGCCCCGGTGTGACCCGGCCGCGCGGCGCGCCCGCCGCTCACCTGTGTATCTAACTGTCCATATAGGCCACTTTCTCCAGCAGGTCGCCTCGTGCCCGACCGCGCGCCGCGTGTCCGCACCGATCCGGCGATGGCCGCGTCCGCGTCACACCGACCGGTAGATGACGCAGTTGCGATCGGTGGCGGCGACCGTCAGCCACGGCACCCGCTCGACGAGCGCGCGCTCCCGCGGGCCCTGGTAGATGACGAACACCGGGTGCTCACGCGCCACCGGCGCCAGCGCGTCGAGCACCGGCGCCAGCACGGTCGCGTCGAAGGGATTGCTGAGGAAGAGGACGGTCGGCGCGCGCGGGAAGACGAACTCGGCGGCATTGCCGGTCGTCGCCTCGATCGTGGGCTCAGAGCGCGTGAAGCGCCGAGCGCGGGCGATGTTCGCCGCCGCCGCCGCGCTCAGCAGCGGCGACAGCTCCACCCCGATGATCCGGGCGAAGCCGAACTCGCGCGCCAGCAGCAGCGCCCGGCCCTTGCCCGAGCCGAGGTCGACGAAGGTGTAGCGCGAGCAGTCGATCCCCAGCGCGGGGATGAAGCGGCGGAACTGCGTCGGATGACAGCCGAGGTAGAACTCGGAGTGCGCGGTGATCGCCGCGTCGACACCGAGCTCCTGCTGAGCGACGATGCCGCGCGTGTCGATGTCATGCCAGCGGTCGAAGCCCGTCGCGGCGGCGTAGAAGAACAGCCGCCGCGCCCCGCGCCCCGCGTCGAGGAGCGCCAGCCGGAGGGTCCCGCGCACCCCGCGGCGGGCCAGCGAGCCGCCCAGGCTCCGTGCCCCGACATATCCCCGCAACCGCGCGGCGAGGCCGAGCGGCGCGCTCGCCGGCGCTTCGTCGAGTCCATGTCTCCCCACGCCCGCCGGCATTCGAGCGCGGACTGTAGCTGGCGCTCAACGCTGCCGGGTGGTCGTCAGAGCCGGCATGCGGGGGTGGTGCCGGCGCGACCGCTCCGAGGGTGCGCTCAGGTGCGCCGGCGCGCCGACGAGGACCGCGGCGTCCCGCGGTGGCGGTGCGAGCGCGGCGTTCCGGCGGCCCGAGGCCGGCGCTGCGCGGCCCGCGCCCGGGCGTGGCGAGCGCCGGCGCGGCGGTCCACGACCGGCGAACGCGTCGCCCGTGTCGCCGTCCTCGCTCGGGCTTCCGACGCCGCTCCGGCCCCCTTGAATGGGCGGTCACCCGTTCCGACCCCGGCCGGCGCGCCGGCCGCGTCGAGGCGATAGACGGTCGTGTCGCTGTCGGTGAAGACGACGGTCCCGCCGAGCGCGGTGGGGATCATCCGCGTCAGCTGGAGATAGCCGACCGGCGCCCCGTAGTACGCGGCGCTGGCGGTCATGCTCTGGCTGACGACGATGTACGCCGACCCGGCGCCGAGGTCGTGGATCCAGGCGCGCACCTCGCGCAGATCGCCCTCGTTCATCCAGGACTCTCCGAGCTGGGGATCGGCCGGCATGATCTGGAGCTGCGGCCCATCGCTGTCGGCCATCTCGGTCAGCGGGAAGTTCTCCTCGGGCAGGATGACCAGTGCGCCCCGCGGGACGTGCGTGAACAGCCAGTGGCTCGCGGTCAGCTCAGCGGGGGTGAAGGCGTCGACCGACACCGGCCCGTACAGCCCCTGGAGCCCGGCCGCGAAGGCGGCGAGGGCGACGACGGCGATCAGCGGCCAGCGCGCCCGCGCCGGCAGGCCCGGGATCCGCAGCTCGCACAGCATCCCGGCGATCAGCAGGGCGCACCACGGGCAGGAGAAGAGATAGACGCGGTAGATCGCCTCCCCGCCGTAGCTCTGCATCCCGAGGATGACGAACGGGGCGAAGGCGAGGACCGCCGGGAGGGCGACCCGTCCGAGCGCGGCCCGATGACGGACGATGGCGGCGAGGGCGGCCAGCCACATCGCCCCGGCCAGGACCCGGACGATCTGCGCGGTCGTCGCCTCCGCGCCGGCGTGATAGGTGCCGCGCGCCCCTGAGGCGTTGGCGATCGGGTTGCTGCCGCTGAACAGCCCGCCGAACTGGTTGACGATCGAATAGCGCGGGATGAGATAGGCGACGGCGATCGCGCCGAGCATCACGATCAGCCAGCGCGGGCGGATGATGCCGAGCAGCGTCAGCGCTCCGAGGTCGATCAGCACGACGTACGGCGTCAGCTGATGCGCGGCGACGATCGCCAGGAAGACGACAGCGGCCAGCCCCGCCGCCCCCCTGCGCATACGACGAGACACCGCGGGTCCGGGCTCGAGGCCCGTCAGCAGCCGCGCCCGCATCCGCGCGGGCAGCCGCCGGGCGCCCGGCATCGCGGGGTTGCGCAGCCAGCGCACGACGATCAGCAGCAGGCCGAGCCACAGCAGATAGGCGAAGGCCTGCGGGGAGAGATAGTCCTGGCCGACCCAGCTGACGAGCGCCTCGTAGAGCACGACGGCCAGCCAGGCGGCCCGGCGCGGGGCGCCGAGGGTGCGGAAGATGGCGAGCAGCATGAACGCGCCGGCGAGCTCGAAGGCGACCGGCGCCCACAGCGCCAGCGAGTCCGGGGAGACCTGCGCGAGCCTGGCCAGCGCCGCGACGGCCGTGAACAGGACCGGCCACTCCTGATAGATGTCGGTGGCGTTGATCACCCGGCCGAAGTGCTGGAAGGCCGCCACCTCGCCGAGGTGCTTGTAGACCCACGCATATTCGGGCGTGCCGTAGAGGATCGGCACCGCGCCGTGGATCGCGGCGATCAGCGCGACGAGCCCTCCGGCGAGCACCCAGGTCCGGGAGCGCCGGCGGCCGAGCTCGCTCAGCAGGCCGACGATGAGCAGCGCGAGGCCGAGCACGAGCCAGGCGTTTGCGCCGGCCAGCAGACCCCAGGTGCCGATCTGCGAGCGGTGCATCTGGGTGATCCCGAGGATCCAGGCGCTGGCGCCCGCGCCGAGCAGCGCCGGTGGGATGATCGCCGGCCGCGCGCCCGCGAGCGTGCGCGCCGGCGGGCGCTGGGGCGGCGAGACCGGCGCGGGCGGCGAGGCGGGCGCCGGCGGCGAGGCGGGCGCGGGCGGCGAGGCGGGCGCGGGCACCGTGCCGCGATGAGGCAGTGACCGCGGGGCCGCCGCCGAGCGCGTCGTCTCGTCGATCATGCCCGCGCGCTCCGGGCCAGCGAGGCCAGCCCCGACAGGATGCTCGCCGCCGCGAGGACGACGAGCAGGCGCGGATGCCAGTCGGCCGTCCAGACGAGCACGGCGCTGGCGAGCGCGAACACCGTCAGGCTGACGATCAGCGTCAGCGCGGCCTGCGCGGTCGCGTCACCGGTATCGATCCACGACATGACCGCCGCCCCGCCGGGCAGGCAGGCCAGGGTCAGCGCGCCGACGAGCGTCAGCGGCCCGGCGGGCGCCGCCAGCACGAGCAGCGCCGCCGCGACGCTTCCCGCGACGCCCGCGGCGGCGGTCGCCCGCAGGCGCCGGCGCCGGCCGTCGAGCTCGGCGGCGGTCATCGGATCCTCCGCGCCGGCACGCCGCCGTACAGGCCGCCGCCGGCGCAGTCGGCGGTGACGGTGGCGCCGGCGGCGATGATCGCGCCGGCGCCGATCGACACCCCGGGGCAGACGGTCACCCGCGCGCCGAGCCAGGCGCCGTCGCCGATCCGCACGGAGGCCATCTCGCTGGCCCGGGAGATCTCGCCGTCGGGCCCGAGCGGATGCGTCGAGGTGAGGATCATGACCTGCGGGCCGAGCATCGCGTTGCGGCCGATCTCGATCTCGCCGGCGCCCTCGAACCAGCAGCCGGCGTTGATGAACGCGCCGTCGCCGATCGTCACGTTCGGGCTGCCGAAGTAGCAGTGCATGAGCCCGTAGACGAGCTGTCCGATCCGCACGCCGCCGCGGCGCAGGAGCATCCGGCGGATGGCGAGCGGGAGAAACGGCGAGGTCGCGAGATAGCCGCGGCGCAGCCACCCGAGCGCGAACCGAGCGTCGTCGGGCAGCGCGCCGACGGCCGCCCGCCGGCGGGTGCGCAGCTGCTCAGGGGACAGGGGCGGCACCCCGACGACGCTCATGACGCTCCCGCTCCCACGGGCTTGCCCGCCGCCCCGCCCACTGCCGGCACGCCCGCGCCGCCGACGCCCGCGCCGCCGACGCCCGCCCCGCCGACGCCCGCCCCGCCGACGCCCGCCCCGCCGACGGCCGGCTCGCCTGCCCCGCCGACGGCCGGCCCGCCCACGGTCGGCCCGGCCGTCCCGGCGACCCGGCGACGGCGGACGATCAGGCCGCCGGCGAGCGCCGCCGCCAGCACCTGGGTGCCGAGGTTCGCCCAGCCGACCGCGGGCAGGCCGAGCCCGGGCAGCAGCACGAACGTCCCGCCGACGAGCGCGACGCCGCAGAGCGCCTGGAAGCCGGCGAGCGCCCAGACGCGCTGATCCAGCCACACGAGGGTGCAGAACGCGGCGCTGACCGCGGTGAACGGCGCGCTGAGGCCGACCAGGCGCAGCAGCGTCGCCCCATGGGCGGCGTAGCGCGGACCGGCCAGCGAGAGCAGCGGCCCGGCCCCCGCGACACAGACGACGAGCGCGCCGAGGGCGAGGCCCCCCCACAGCAGCAGGCTGCGGCGCAGCAGCGCGGGGGATTGCCCGTGCCCGCCCGCGACCTCGACGACGAAGGACTGGGCGACGTTCCACAACAGCATCGAGATGCCCATCGAGATCAGCCACGGCAAGGTGAAATACGCCGCGGCGGCGGCGCCGAGGCGCCAGACGATGATCAGCGGCAGCAACTGGACCGCCGCGATCGCGAAGATGTTGCCGACGTACTCCCCGGCGACGAACGACACGAGCCGCCGGCGGCCGGGCAGCGAGCCGCCGACCCCGTCCAGGCGCGGGAGGACCCGCCAGAACAGCCGATCGCTGACGACGAGCACCGCGACCGCGGCGGGAATCACCCAGGACAGCGCGATCGCGCCGCCGGCGCGCATCAGCACGAACACGGGCAGCAGGGCGAGCTTGGTGACCGCGAACGAGATGTTCTCGACCGTCACCCAGGGCGCCATCCGCAGCGCGGTCAGGACCGAGTCCTGGAGCGCGAAGAGCGCCAGGACGGCAACCGCGGCGATGAAGGCGAGATCCGCGCTCAGCCCCCCGGTGACGATCCGCGAGCCGAGCCCGCTGACGATGTACGCCGTGCCGACGACCAGCGCGAGCGCGATCACCGCCAGATAGCCGCGGGAGACGAGCCGGCGCGAGAGATACCCGGCGGTCGGCAGCAGGCGGACGAAGACGTTGGTGAGGTTGAGCTGGGCGATCGTGGCCAGCAGGGTCAGTGCGGCGACGACCGCCGCCGCGCGCCCGACGACCACCGCCGGGCGCAGATGCGCCGCCACCGCCCAGAACACGAGGCCGAACGCGTTGGTGACGATCGTCGCCGTCATCAGCGAGGCGGCGTTGAGCGTCAGCGACTTGGCGGGCAGGCGGAGTCTCATCGCCGGGTTCTCCAGCGGCTGCGCAGATACGCGCCGGGTCCGGCCGCCATCCCGCGCAGCTCGATCCGGGCCAGCTCCCGATTGCGCGCGCCGGCATGATCGGCCCCGCCGCCGTCGGAGTCGCCCTCGCCGCCGGCGAGCTTGCCGCGGAAATCGGCGAGCATCAGGCGCGCCGCCCGCCGGCCGGTGGCGAGAATCCGTCCCAGATGCCGCGGATCACGCGCGACGAGCGCGGTCAGCAGCGCGGTGTAGCCGAGGCCGTAGCCACGGATCTGGCGCTCCAGCCCGAGAGCGTCGTCCCGGTGACGATGGTGCACGAGCGCCGCGGGCTCGAAGCCGAGGCCGTGCCCGGCCCACAGCAGCCGCGCGAAGACCTCCAGATCCTCGCCGCCCAGGCTCGGGGTCCCGGGTCCGAGCGCGATGTCGAAGCCGCCGAGCTCGCGCAGGACGGCGGTGCGAAACGCCATGTTGGCGCCGAGGCCGAGGCTGCCCGTGGCGTACAGCGAGAAGCTCCGCAGAGCGCGGCCGTCGTCGCCGGTCGCCTCGACGGTGGCCGGCGTCAGCCGGGCGCGACCGGTGCCCGGCTGCGGCATCCGATGACCGGCCGACTCGTAGACGCGAGGGCCGAAGCCGCCGTAATACTCCTCGATGCCGACCTGGGCGGGCGTCTCCAGCGCGGCCGGCAGGGCCAGGCCCGTGACGCAAGCCTCCTCGGGATGGTCGAGCAGCCGATGGACGATCGCCAGCAGCCAGGCCGGGTCGACGACGACATCGTCGTCGACGTAGGCGATGATCTCGCCGCGAGCGGCGGCGAGACCCGCGTTGCGGGCGGCCGACGTGCCGGGTCGCGGCTCGTGGATCACCCGCGCCCCCGGCAGGTCGTCCGCGACCTGACGCTCGTCGCCGTCGCCGCGGCGATTGTCGACGACGATCACCTCGTAGTCGGGATAGTCGAGTCCGGCGAGCGAGGCCACGCACGCCGCCAGCGCCTCGCGGCGCTCGAACATGCTCGGGACGACGACCGACACGGCGGGCAACGGCACTCCCGCGCGGCGGAGCGGCGCGGCGTCGCCGCCGACGCTCGGGAGCGCGGCGATCGCCACGCGCAGGTCCTCCGCCTTCAGCTCGTCGTCGCTGAACGGGACGCGGATCATCCCGCGCGGCCGGCCGTGCTCACGCACCATCGCCCACAACGATCCGTATCGCCCGTCGTCGCCGATGGCCTGCGGGAGTCGCTCGAGATCGAGCAGCGCGACCTTGATCGGCCGGAACCGTTGACCGCCGTAGCGCTCGGCGGCCTCTCCGATCATGCCGCCCACCGCCGCTGGATCCGCCGGGCCCGCAGATAGGCGGCCGGGCCGGCGAGCATCCCGCGCAGCTCGACGGCGCCGAGGCCCGCCGGATAGGCGTCGCTGCGCCGGCTGCGCTTCGGGGAGGCCGGGCTGCGCAGAGAGCGCAGCCAGAGCGGGACGACCGAGGCGAGGCCGGCCAGGTGGCGCGGGTTTCGCATCATCAGCGCGGTCAGCATCGCCGTGAAGCCGACGCCGTAGCCGTGGATCTGGCGCTCCAGGTCCTCGAGCGTCGCCCGGTGGGTGTGATGGACGATCGCCGCGGGCTCGTAGGCGATCGTCAGCCCGGCGGTGATCAGCTCCATCAGCATCGCCAGGTCCTCGCCGCCGTGGGTCGGCGTGCCGGTGCCGAGCGCGACGTCGAAGCCGCCCATCGCACGCAGCGGGGCGGTCCGGAAGGCCATGTTGGAGCCGAGCCCGAGCTCGCCCGTCTGATACAGGGAGTGGATGCGCTCGCTGCCGTCGCGGAGGCTGCGGCGGCGGATCTGGAAGCGCCCCGCGCGCTCGAAGAGGAGGGGGGCATAGCCCCGGTCCAACCCGCTGCCCGATTCCTCGAAGAAGATCTGAGCCGGGGTCTCGAGCTCGGCGGGAACGACGAGTCCGGTGACGGCGGCCAGCTCGGGGGCCTGCGCGAAGCGCGCCCCGAGCGCGCGCAGCCAGCGGCGGTCGACCTCGACGTCGTCATCGGTGAAGGCGACGATCTCGCCGGTGGCGGCCGCCAGGCCGCGATTGCGAGCCGCCGAGATCCCGGGGCGCCGCTCGCGGACGACGCGCGCGCCCGGCAGGTCCAGCGGCTCGGCGCCGTCGTCGCGCCGGTTGTCGACGACGATCACCTCGTAATTGGGATGGTCGAGCTCGAGCAGCCGCGCGACGCAGCGCCGCAGCTGCTCGGGACGTGAGGCGGCGGTCGGGACGACGACGCTGATCCGCGCGGTGGCCGGCGCCGGGCCGGTCACCGACGCCGGGGTCGCGCAAGTCGGCGCCGGGGTCAGCCCGTCCTCACCGGGCACCGTCAGCTCGCGCTCGAGGACCGCGGCCTCGATCCGGCTCTCGGTCACCGGCAGCTCGACGCTGCGCAACGGCACGCCGTCGCGGCAGACGAGGATCCACGCGCTGGCGTACGCCGGGGCCTCGGAGCGCGAGCAGTCGAGATCGTGCAGGGGAGCGGAGAGGTCGACGACCGCGACGCGGATCGGGGCGGGGAGCGTGCTCATCACACCGCTCCGCTCAGCCGGCGGGCCTCGACCGGGCCGACCTGCGCGAAGCGGCGGCCGAGGCCCCAGACGCGCTGCTTGGCCTGCGCCCATCGCCTCGCCGGCGCGCTCGCGGGCCGGGTGACCATCGCGATGAGGGCCTCGGCCGTCGTGTCGCTGCGGACCTGCAGCCGCGGCAGCGCCCAGCGGTCGTCTGCGGCCCGGGCGTGCAGGTCTCCGACCGCGCACGCCTGCCAGTAGCCGGCCTGGCGGATCGCCGTGCGCCCCGCCGCCGAGTGATAGCCGAACGGATAGGCGAAGCTGCGCACCCACTCGCCGGTGCACTCCTCGAGCTCCACCCGGCTGGCCAGCGCGTCCCGGAAGACGACGCCCGGGTCGTTGATGTCGGCGGCGAGGTGCCGGCGCCCGTGCGAGCCGATCTCGAAGCCCTGGGTATGGAGATCGGCGATCTCGGTCCGGCTGAGGATCGGCCGGCGCCCGTCCGCGCCCCGCAGCCAGCGCGCGCGCTCGCCGATGAACCGGCTCGGGACGAACAGCGTCGCCGGGATGCCGCGCTCCACCATCGCCGGACAGGCGTGGGTGGCGATGTCGCCCAGCCCGTCGTCGATCGTGATCGCGACCGCGGTGCGCCCGGCGGCCAGCGCGTCCGGCACCTCTCCGAACGGGATCAGATCGACGCCCCGCTCGCAGAGCGCGTCCAGATGGTCGCGAAACAGCGACGGGTCGACTGTCAGGGAGGCAAACGTGCTGGTGGTTTCGACCGCGACGCTGTGATAGGTGAGGACCGAGACGGTTCCCTGGACGTCCATCGCCGGTCAGCTCCCCGCCGCGGCGCCGGCCAGGCGGCGGGCCCGCAGCCGCGCCCCGGGGTAGAGCAGCGCGCCCTGGAGCAGGCCCTTGCGGTTGATCGCCAGCAGCTCGGCCGGGAAGCCGTCGAGCTCCTCCGCCTTGACGCCGCGGGCCGAGAGCTGATCACGCAGCGCGCGGCGGCTGAGGCGCGCGAGCTCCAGCAGGCAGCCCGGATGGCGAACCACCATGCTGGCGTAATAGGCGCTCAGCCCGCGGCCGTAGCCGAGCATGACCTTCTCCAGCGAGCGCCGATCACGGCGATGGCGATGGTGGACGACCGCGCTCGGCTGCCAGACGACGGTGCCGCCGGCCAGCAGCAGGGCGCACAGCGCCGCGGTGTCCTCGCCGGCGAGCGTCGAGGTGCCCGTCCCGAGCGCCGTGTCGAAGCGCCCGATGCGCTCGATCGCCGAGCGCCGGAAGGCCATGTTGGCGCCGGCCCCGTACGGGGGCAGGGGATAGAGCGGGCTCTGGGTCCGGGCGGTCTGCGGTGAGAAGACCGCGCGCTCGAAGCCGCGACCGCGGCGCACTCCGCTGTAACGCTCGAACCACAGCTGTGACTCGCTGACGAGCTCGGCGGGCGCGACGATGCCGGTGACCGCTCCGGCCTCCGGCACCTCGACGAAGGCGCGCGCCAGCTCGGTCGCCCACCCGGGCTCGCAGACCTCGTCGTCGTCGGCCCAGGCGATGACCTCGCTGGTCGTCGCCTCGATCGCCCGGTTGCGGGCCCACGAGAGCCCCGGGCGGGGCTCGACGACGTAATCGATCGCCATCGTCTGCGCGCAGCGCACCACCAGGCGCGCGGTGCCCTCGTCGGACGGCGCGTTGTCGACCACGAGCACCTTCAGGCGGGGATACTCCTGCTCGCGCAGGCTCTCCAGGAGCCGCGCCAGGTCGGCGGTCCGATCACGCGTGCAGACCGCGACGGTGATCTCCGGCCCCTCGCGCAGCGCCCGCTCGCGTCCCGCGACGAAGCGGGGGGTGCGGACGGGCTGCAGCCCATCGACGGTCAGCTCGCCCGTCCAGGGCAGCCCGGCGTCCTGCATCCGATCGCGCAGGGCCGGCTCGCACTCGGCGACGATCGCCGCCGCCAGCTCGTGCGCCGCCAGCCCGCCGGCGGGCACGATCAGGCTGAGCATCGCGATCGGCTCGCCGAAGATCCGCACCAGCACCATCGCCCGCATGCCGGCCCGCGGAGCGTGGAGCGGATCGATCCCGAGGCTGACCTCGCACTCGGCGACGACGGCCGCCGGTATATCGTTGCCTGGCCCATGCCCCTCGTCGTCGGCCAGTTGCGGTGCCAGTCCGGCCTGGACAGCGAGGCCGTCTATCGCGTCCGCGGCTGGCGCGAGCGCCAGGTGGAGGTCGAGGTCGTCAGCGCCCCGGGCCTGCAGGCCGGACAGCGCTTCTGGTTCACGGTCGAGGCCGTGGCCGAGATGGAGGTCCTCGTCGAACGAGGCGACCCCGGCGGCGCCGTCGGCGACGGTCCCGGTGAGGGCTAGTTGATTCTGGGGCATGAGATCGCTCGCCGTCAGTTCGTCAGCTGCGCGACGGGATGCCGGCGCTGCGCCGGCTCGTGCAGGAGCTCGGCGAGCAGCGACGCGTGGGCGTGCGACGGGCGCTCCAGCTCCTGATAGCTCGGCCGGCTGAGCGCGCCGGCGCTCGCCCCCGAGCGCACGCGCTCGGCGATGATCGTGCGCAGGACACGCAGTCCGTCGCGGACCGGATGCAGTTTGCTGACGCCGTGCAGGCGGTCGTGCTCGTGGCTGGGCACCTCGGCCACCGTCAGGCCGGCCTTGGCGATCCGCACGTTGATCAGCGTCTCGACCTCGAAGCCCGCGCAGCTGACGTCGATCACCGGCAGGACCTCTGACCAGAAGGCGTTGTAGCCGTAGCAGAGATCGGTGTACCGGGTGCCGTAGAGGACGTTGACGATCCCGTTCAGGACACCGTTGCCGAGGCGGCGGATCGGTGTGATGTCAGAGCTGGAGCCGCCCTCCATGAAGCGCGAGCCCTTGGCGAAGTCGACGCCGGCGAACAGCGCGTCCAGATAGGTGGGGATCTCGGCCGGATCGGTGGAGCCGTCGGCGTCGAGCATCACGATGATGTCGCCGCGAGCGGCCGCGAAGCCGCAGGCCAGCGCGTCGCCCTTGCCGCGGCCCTCCTGCAGGACGATCCGGACTCCGGGGTGCAGCGCCCGGGCCATCTCGATCGTGTCGTCGGTCGAGTGGCCGTCGACGATGATGACCTCGAACAGCTCGGTCCAGGGCAGGCGCGAGAAGACGTGCGGCAGGTTCGCCGCCTCGTTGAGCGTCGGGATGACCGCGCTCACGCGGGCGAACGGCCGGCCCGGACGGGTGAGGTGACCGGGCAGCGTCGACTGCGTGCGCGGACGTGAGTGATGTGTCGTCATGTGACCCCTTCTGCGAGCGGCGTTCCGTGCCGCTCGAACGTTTGTCGAGTTTCCGTTCCCTGACTCAACGGGGAAGGTACGTACCGCGCGCCGGTTGCGCACCAGGTACCCCCCCTAGGGTTTGACGGGGTGCCGCGACGGTTACTAGGGTCGCTTCATCAGCCGGCGCAGCTGGGCGTAGCTGAGCGCCGTGATCGGGCTCGACGACAGGTCTGAGAAGTAGTTGCCCGCATAGCGAGAGCCCGCGATCGACCGGGCGAAGGCCTGCGAGGCGCCGGCCGAGTCCTCCAGCATGAGATTGAGCTTCTGATACGCCGGCCGCGGATCGATCGTCTCCCACCAGACGAGCGCGCGGATCTGGGGGAACTGCGACGGCAGTTCGTTGAACATCGTCGAGATCCAGGCGGGCTCGGAGCCGCCGACGTCGCTGGAGCCGACCTCGCCGATCAGCATCGGCTTGGAGGGCGCGATCTGGTCGGTGACCTCGTCGTAGGACGTCGTGTACAGCGACTGGAAGGAATGCCAGCCGTTGGGGCCGTCCATCAACGGACCCCAGTTGTAGCCGTTCAGGCACGTCCAGTCGACGTACTGGTCGCCCGGATAGAACTTGGCGAGCGCGTCGGGGTTCTGGGACACGTAGGGACACCACACCCAGGAGGCATTCGTCGCGCCGACGTCGGTGAAGATGTCGTGGACATGGCGCCACGCCGCCACGTACTCGCCGGCGCCGTTGCCGTTGCGCTCCTGGCTCCACGGGAACCAGTTGCCGTTCATCTCCCAGTCGAAGCGCAGCAGGAACGGATGCCCCCATTGCTTGACCGAGGTGGCGAACGAGCGCAGATAGGAGTCGAACTGGCCGCTGATGATCGCCTTGAGGTTGAACGCCTGCTCGTCCGCGGTCGTCTCGCCGTTGGAGGCCCAGTTGAGCATCGGAATGGCGCCGTAGCTGCGGATCGCCTGCATCTGCGCGGTCGGGAAGGCGTACGGGCAGCTCGGCGTGCCGCAGCTCGACCACGGGATGTTGAAGGCGATCAGCGACGGCGACTTGTGCGAGACGCGATCGCGGAAATCGGTCACCGCCCGCATGTCCCACGGCGCGGCGTTGCCGGTGAACTGCGAGCCGATCTCCGCGCCCCAGTACACGGGCCCCGTGCTGAGGCCGCCATCGGCGATCGGTGCCGACGCGGCCATGACCGCGCCCGTCATCAGGAATGTGGCGATCAGCACGCTCAGCCGTCGGCCGACGAGGGCGGTCATGCGGTGGGATATCGGCATCGATGGCAAAGGGCTGGAGTGGTGGCGCTCGGCGCCGCCGGTCCGTGCCCCGCTTGGCAACTCGTGCCCGGGCATCCGTGACCGGCGCCGAGCTTTCATCTACGTCGTCAACGCTCTGAGGGTGCGTCCAGCCCCGGCGGCTGTCCGTGCCCGGGTCGCAGCATACTTCACCGTCCGGCCGGCGTCATCCCGTCGCCGGTGTGGTCCTGTCGACGGTGTGGCGGTACAGGGCTTCGAAGCGCGGGACGACCCTCTCGGCGCTGAAGGTGGCCGCGCGCGCCCGGGCGCCGCGTCCGAGCGCCGCGCGCCGGTCCGGGTCGTCGAGCAGCGCCCGCATCGCCGCGACGAGCTTGCCGACGTCGCCCGGGGCCACGAGCAGGCCGGTCTCGCCGTCGACGACGATGTCGGCGAGGCCGCCGAGATCGGAGGCGATCACCGGGAGCCCGGCGGCCGACGCCTCCAGCGCGACGAGCCCGAACGGCTCGGCCCACAGCGACGGGACGACGACCATCAGGCTGCGGCGCACCGCCTCGATCACCAGCGCGTGCGTCAGTGGGCCCGCGAGGATGATGCCGGGGACGTCACGCAGCGTGTCGACGAAGCAGCGCCCGGCGAACACCAGCGGGGGTCGTGGCGGCGCCAGCGCCGCGTACGCACGGGCGAGATGGGCCGCGCCCTTGTCGATCGAGGCATCGCCGAAGAACAGGATGTAGGGCTCGGGCGGGAGCACGGCGAGCCGCGGATCGTCGCCGGCGGGGCGGGGCGGGAGCTCGCCGATGAAGTTGGGGATCACCTCGTAGCTATCGCGCTCATCCAGGCCGCACCCCCGCCGGACGGCCTCGCTGATCGGAATGAACGCGTCGACCGCGTGGCGCGCGATCGGCGCCGTCGCCCGCATCCCGAGCGCGAGCGCGGCACCGGTCGCCGGCCCGTAGACCGAGCCGGCACAGGCGACGCACTTGGCGAGCCCGGGGCCGCCGCAGCGCTCGCGATTGTGCAGGAACATGCGCTTCGTGGCGCAGCGCAGCGAGTAGTCGTGCAGCGAGAGCACGAGCGGGACGCCGAGGTGGCGCCGCAGCGGGGCATACGAGTGCACGATCCAGTTGTGGGCGTGGACGATGTCGGGCCCCTCGCTGCGGATCACGGCCCGCAGCGCCCGGATCGTCTCGGGGTCGGGTCCCGGGAGCGCGTGGCGGCGCTCGGCGTCGGCGAACGTGCGGGGCAGACGGTAGACCGCGCTGCCGAGCCGGTGAACGGTGATCCCGTCCTCACCGGTGGCGCTCTCCGGCGTCAGGGTCGCGACCGAGACCGCGTGTCCGCGCGCGACGAGCTGGCGGCCGAGGTCCTGGACGACCTTCTCCTCGCCGCCGATCACCGGCGCGTAGGACTGGGTCAGCATCAGGATCCGCACGAGCGGGGACGATATTGGAGCTCCGGGCCCGCCGCCCCGCCTGCGCCCGGTGGTGGCGCGTCTCAACGTTGGATATCAACCATTGGACGACACACCACCGCGGAGGCGCCGGCGGGCGCCGTGGCCGCGGAGCCCGAACGGGCGCTCAGGGGGCGAGCAGCACCGAGCGGTACGGCGCCGCGGCCCCGCCCCGGCCACGGCCGCCCTCGCGAGGAGCGGCCCCGCGGTACAGCGACACCCTGACGAGCTGCAGCGGCGGCCCGCTCAGCTCCAGACGCCGGGTCATCGACGCCCCGGGGGCGAGGGTCACGGTGAACGAGCGGCGCGCGCCCCCGGCGGCACGGGCGCGGACCTGATAGGTCTGGCGCGTGAACTGCGCGCTCGTGACGCCGACCTCGATCGCCGATCCGGTCGAGCGCAGGGCCCACAGCTGGGTGTAGCCGGCGACGGTGGAGTTGGGCAGCGGCCGCGCGAGCGCCACCAGGCTCGCCGTGAAGATGCCGGCGCCGATCGCCAGCCCGGTCACCCAGCGCGCCCCCGGCGAGCGCCGCCGGACGTGTTCCCGCCACGAGAGCGTCGCCGTCGGCGTATCCGCCGCACCCGCCGCACCCGCCGCACCCGCCGCACCCGCCGCACCCGCCGCACCCGCCGCACCCGCCGCACCCGCCGTATCCGCCGCACCCGCCGTGCCCGCCGTGCCCGCCGCACCCGCCGTGCCCGCGCGGCCGGGGGCACCGTCGACGCGCGTCGCTCCCCGCCGGCGAGCGACATAGGCCACCCACGCCAGCACGATCAGGCCGAGGGTCAGCGCGGCCGGCGTGACCGCGAGCCCGAGGACCGACAGCGCGAGGGCGACGAGCACGATCGCCACCACGCTGAACGCCAGCGAGACGAGCAGCCGGGCCGACGGCTGCAGCCGGTCACGGGGAAAGAGGGCTCGGCTGAGCAGATATCCCTGGCCGGCGAGCAGATAGGGCAGGCCGAGCACGGTCCGCGCGACGACCAGGCCCGGCGACGCCAGCTGCACAAGGCCGACGGCCAGCCCGAGGCAGAGGATCGCCCGCATCAGCCGGCGGTCATTCCGCTCGTCGATCATGAGGACGATCCGATCAGCCGGGGCCGGCCCGCCGGGATCCAGGCGACCTGATGGCGATCCCCGCCCGGCGACGGGAGCGAGAGCCCGGCGCCGCCGGCCAGCACCGCGGCGGTCGACGCCCGGCCGCTGATCAGGAAGCTGAGCGTGCCGATGACCGCCGTCTGGCCGTCGACCGTGCGCCGGGTGGCGAGGTTGGCGCTGTGGAACGGCACGGTCGTCTGCGGGAGGAACGCGGCGTCGCCGGCCAGCAGCTCGGTGGCGCGCGCGTCGGCCAGCGGCCGGAACGGGCGCGTTCCCTCGTTCGCCATCTGCACGGTCATCGACAGCCATAGGCCGTCGGTCAGGCGCTGGGCGAAGGCGCCGAGATAGCGCACCTGCACGCCGTCCAGGGTGACGACGCCGTCGGCCGGGGCGGTCAGGGTCCCGGTCGCGGTGGCGCAGGTCAGGCCGTCGATGAGCGACGGGGTGCCGACCGCCGCGCACGCCGGCGGCGGCGCGTGCAGCGCGCTGACGTCGAACACGACGACATCGCCGCTGTCGGAGATCAGGCTGACCCCCGGCACCGAGGTGTACTTCGCCCGCGCCCCCGCCGGGAAGTAGCCCGCGCCGCCCGACGGGTCGCTCGCCGCCTCGAAGAAGAACGCGGCCTGGTCGTTGTCGGCGATCCGGCGGTCGTCGACGAGCAGGTCGTCGACCCGGTCGCCGGCCAGCAGCCGGCGCTGCCAGGCCGGGAAGGTCGCCGACTGCAGGATCTGGGCGAACGGGCTGCCGCTGTCGCCGAAGTAGGTGAAGTGCGCGCCGTCGACCGCCAACTCACGCGCCGTCGCCTCGTCCCCGACATAGACGGTGCGACGCGCCAGCCGGCGGGTGGCCCACCGCGCGGTGGTGAAGCCCTGGGGCGTGATCGTGTGCGACCCGTCCTTGACGAACAGCGGCGGCGAGAGCCGCAGCGGCGCCGGCCAGCCCTCGATCACGCCGCCGGCGATGATCACGAGCATGCCGAGCACGAGCAGGGCCCGGGGGCGCGTCGAGCGCAGGCGCGGGATGCGGACCGCCGCGACCGCCAGCCCGAGCACGAACGCGACGCCGACGAACAGGAATTCCTGGGCGCGGTTGGCGGTCTCCCAGGCGTCGGGCAGCGCCCGCAACGGGTACAGCGCGATGCAGCCGACGCTGGCCACCGCGAGCAGGATCCCGAGGTCGGTGTTCAGCGCCGGATGTCGCCGACGGCGGATGAGCGTGGCGAGCACACCGAGGCCGACGATCGCCACGCCGAGAAACGCGATCGCCTCCTCGCTGCGCGGGGTCTGCAGGCTGGCGGCCGACGCCTGGAAGGGGGCGTGGGCCCCGAGCACGTGACGCAGCGCGCCGACCGACTCGCTGATGATGTAGCCGAGATACGCCGAGGTGCTCGGCGCGATCAGGAAGAACCACGCCACCGAGAGGACGGTCGCGAAGCTCGCCAGCCCGACGGCGCGCAGGCTGCCGGGTCCGCGCCGCCAGGCCATCACCGTCAGGACCCAGAAGACGAGCGCCAGCGCGTACGTCGTGACGTGATGCGTCGCCGCGATGGTCAGCGTCAACAGGACGAGGGCGACGGTGTATGACAGGCGCTGATAGCCGGCGTCGCCGCGTTCCAGGAAGAGATACAGCGCGACGATGAACAGCGGCAGGGCGAGCGACTCGTAGGAGAACTGGGCGCTCCAGAACAGGAAGTTGGAGTTGGCGGCGAACAGCACCGCGCCGAGTCCCGCCATCCGCGCCGAGCCCGAGACGCGCTCGAACAGGTGAAAGAGCGCGAGCATCACGATCACCTTGGCCAGCGCGATGACGATCAGGGCGCTGACGAACAGCGACAGGCCGGTGATGTCGGCGATCGCCACGGTGGTGACGTGAAGCCCGGGATAGCCGACCGCGACGTGGCCCCCGTACAGCACCGGCGCCGGGAACAGGGAATGCGTGCGCGCCACCTGCTCGGTGGCGCTGAAATGGTTGAACTCGTCGCTCATGACGAGCGTCAGCGGGTCGCGCAGCACCTTGATCCCGTAGCTGAGCGCCCCGAACGTGCCGAGCAGCAGCAGCCGCTCGGCCCGGGACGCGCCGGCGCTCAGCAGCCGCCAGAGGATCGGGGCGGCGAGGGTCAGGAAGCCGACCCAGAAGACGGGGTCGGCGAGGCGGGTCGCCGTCGCCGTGCGCTCCATCGCGAAGCTGATCGCGACGATCGCCACGCCGAGGGCGGCCACCACCGGCGCGGTCGCCACCGGGCCGATCGCCGGCGACGGCGTGCCCGCCGGCGCCGCGGCCAGCCGCAGCGGCGGTGGGGCCTGGACGTCGCCGCGCGGCGAGGGCTCGTAGCGCGGCTCCGTCCAGGGCTCGAGATCGAGCGAGAAAGGGGGGTCCAGAGAGGTGCTCATGCGTGACGCGAACGGCGGGAGGTGGACGTGCGGGCCCTAATATGGGCGCCTACGCTGCACGAGGGCCGACGGCCGGACGCCGCTGCGGCGTGTGCCCACTCAGAGCACGACGATCGCGTTGGCGATGACCCGCGCCGACGCCAGAATACCCCCTGCACCTCACATGCCCAACTCGCCCTCATCCGAGCCGCCGCTCGCGATCCTCGAGGTCACGCCCGCGTATGCGCCGTCGATCGGCGGGGTGGAGACGTGCGTCCGGGAGGTCTCACGTGGCGTGCTGCGCTCGGGGTCGACCGTGACCGTGCTGACCGCCGATCCGTCACGCACGCTCCCGCGCCGGGAGATCGTCGACGGCATCGACGTGATCCGCGTCCCGGCGTGGCCGCGCGGGGGAGATCAGCGTCTGGCCCCCGGGATCGCCGGGGCGGTCAGCCGGCTGCGCGCCGACGTGATCCACGTGCACTGCTATCAGACGCTCGTCTCGCCGGTCGCGATGATGGCCGCGGCCCGGGCGCGGATCCCGTACGCGCTGACCTTCCACGGCGGCGGGCACTCGATCCGCTGGCGCAATCGGATCCGCACGCCGCAACTGCGGATCCTGCGCCCGCTGCTCGCCCGCGCCGCGGCGCTCGTCGCGACCGCGGAGTGGGAGATAGAGCATTACTCGTCGCTGCTCGGGCTGCCCGCGGAGCAGTTCCGGCTCATTCCCAACGGCGGCGATCTGCCCGCCCCCCGGGCGACCCGGTCCGTCCGGGCCGGGACGCTGATCGTCTCGATCGGCCGCGCGGAGCGCTACAAGGGTCATCATCTCGTTCTGCGAGCGTTGCCGCATGTCCTGCGGGAGATCGGCGACGCCCGCGTCTGGATCGCCGGCGAAGGGCCGTACGAGGCCGAGCTGCGCCGGGTCGCCGATGACCTCGGGATCGGCGAGCGGGTGGAGATCGGCGCGCTGCGCGACCGCGAGGCCTACGCCGACCGGCTGGCCGGCGCGTCACTCGCCACCCTGCTCAGCGAGCACGAGACCAATCCGGTGGCCGCGCTGGAGGCGATCGGGCTCGGCGTCCCGACGCTGGTCGCCGACAACTCCGGGATGCTCGAGCTCGTCGCCAAGGGGATGGCGACCGCGACCTCGCTGACCGACGACAGCCGCGCCCACGCGCGGCGGATCGTCGAGCTGATCCGCGATCCCCCGCCCGCGGTGACCGGCGGAATCTCGGCCTGGAGCTGGGAGGAGTGTGCGGCCGCCACGCTGGCTCTCTACGACGAGATCCACCGGCGCCGGCCGCGGGCATGAGCGCGCCGACGGTCGCCCGGCGCCGGCTCGTCCCGCCGCTGCTGCTGCGCCCCGACGCCGACGCCGCCGCGCCGGCGCTGTCGCCGCTGCGCGGGGCCGCGGCCGCCGTGGTGTGGGGCGCGCTCGGCCTGGCAATGGTCGCCGGCGGCTTCGCGTTGTCACGCGGTGGGCACGACGGGGCGGGCGCCGACATCCTCTTCTGGGGCGGCTATGTGCTGATCGTCGGACCCGTGGCGGTGCGCCTGCTGACCGTCGACGGCTCACGCGCCGAGCGCCTGGCGCTCGTCGTCAGCACCGGGCTGCTGCTGTACGCGGTCAAGGTCCTGCACGAGCCGTCGATGTTCCTCGAGCCCGACGAATGGATCCACGTCGCGGTCGTGCAGCACCTCGTCGCCACCCATTCGCTCTTCTCGACGGTCGGGATCCCCGGGTTCGACATCTTCATCGACTATCCCGGGCTGGAGACGATGACCGCAGCCATCAGCCAGGTGACCGGGCTGTCGCTGTTCATCTCCGGATTGCTGCTGCTCGCGCTCGCGCGGATCATCCTGGTGACGGCCCTGTTCCTGCTCGTGGAGCGGGTCACGCGCTCCTCGCGGGTGGCCGGCGTGGCCGCCCTGCTGTACATGGGCAATGGCAACTTCCTCTTCTGGGGCGCCCAGTTCTCCTACGAATCGCTCGCGTTGCCGCTGTTCGTGCTGACGCTGTTCGTGCTCGTCGCCCGTGCCGAGGACCGTGACGCGTCCGGCTCGGCGCCGCTCCCGCCCAGCCACGCCCGCGCGCTGACCGGCGTTGCCGCCGTGCTGACGATGGCGATCGTGGCCACCCACCACGTCACCGCCTATCTGCTGGCCGGGTTGCTGTGGGCGCTGACCGCGATGTCGCTGCGCCCGCGGTGGGCGGCGTATCGGCTGACCGGCCTCGCCCTGTTCGCGACCGTCCTGGCCGCGGGCTGGACCGTGCTGGTGGCGCCGGGAACCGAGGCCTATCTCGGCTTTGTCGCCACGCGCACCGGCAACGGGATCAAGGGCTTTCTCACCAGCTCGGGCCGGGCGCCGTTCGCCGCCTCCACCCAGACGCTGCAGACGCCGGTCGCCGCCGAGCTCGTCGGCTTCGTCGCGGTCATCATGATGGCGGTCGGCCTGCTGTGGAGCCTGTGGCGCCTGCGCCACTCCCGGCTGCTGTCCTCCGCCCCCGGCATCCTGCTCGCGCTGGCCAGCCTCGGCTTCCTGTCGCTGTATCCGCTGCATCTCTCCTCCGGGTCCTGGGAGACCGCCAACCGCGGGCAGGAGATCCTCTTCATCGGCGCGGGGACCGTCCTGTCGGCGCTCGCGGTCACGCTCGTCGGACGCTGGCGCACGCATCAGCGCCGCGCGTACGGCATCGCCCTCGCCGTCGTGCTCGTCCTGTGCAGCGGCGTCATCGACGGGACGCCGGCGCCCGTGCTGCTGCCGCTGCCGCTGAAGGTCAGGGCTCCGGGCGGGGCGACGATCGTGCCGCAGGGCCTGCTCGCCGCCCGCTGGGCGCTGGCGACCTTCGGCACCCGCACCGCCTACGCCGCCGACGAGGGCAGCGGCCGGGAGCTGGCGGTCGGCGGCGCGCTGCACACCTACATCGGCTCGGCCGACGGCATCCCCCAGATCCTCCAGGACGCGGTCCTGCCCTCGTGGGAGCTGCCGTTCATCGCCCAGCGGCGGATCTCGATCGTGATCCTCGACCGGCGGCAGGTCTCCAGCGAGGATCAGGAGGCGTACTACTTCCAGCCCGCCTCCGATCCGACCGCCGGCGTCGGCGACTACGCCCCGGGGGCGCGGACGAAGTTCACCGACCGCGCCTCGGTCAGCACGGTGTTCGACAGCGGGGACGTCGTGATCGTCGACGTCGCCGCGCTCAGCCGGGTGCCGTCGTGCGCCGCGGCGACCGGCGCCGTCCTCGCCAACGCCGCGTGCGCGCCGAGCGCCCTGACGCCGAGTCCGCCATGACCGCCCTCCGTGCTCGCATCCGCACCGACCTGGGCGGCGTGCTCGCCGTCGGGCTCGTCTGCCTGGTCGTCGTCGTCGCCGCTCCGGAACTGGTCGTCGTGCGCACCGTGCTCGGCCTGCCGTTCCTGCTCATCGGGGTCGGCTTCTGCGTGATGCGGGCCGCGCTCGGGCGCTATCGGCCTGAGCCGGCGGTCCAGTTCCTGCTCTCGGCGGGGCTCAGCATCGCCGCAGGGATCCTCGTCGGCCTGGCTCTGTACGTGCTCGGGATCGCCTTCGACGCGCGCTCGGTGATCGCCGGGGACTGCGTGGTCGCCGCCGTCGCCGCCGGGGTCGCCCAGCGCCGGTCCGGTCTGCGGGGTTGGCCTGTGCCGGGCGGGATATCCGGGGCCTGGGTCGCCGCGGTCCTGGCGGCGGTCGTCGTGTTCGCCGGGGCGGTGATCGCGCTCTCGCGCCCGCTCGCCGACGGCTCGGTCGCCGGCTACACCGCCCTGACTGCGGTCCGCACCGGCGCCACGCACCTGCTCGTCGGCGTCGACAACGAGAGCAACGCGCGGGGGCGGTTCCGGCTGGCGATCTCCGGATCGGCCGTGGCCGGCCGCAGCGGCGCGACGCGCGCGATCGCGCTGGGACCCGGGGGTCGATGGAGCCGGGCGATCGAGGTCGGGCCGTCGATCGGGCAGACGATCGTGGTCACGCTCTATCGTGCGAGCGCGCCCGCGAGCGTCCTGCGCCAGGTCGTCCTGCGCGGCTGACCACGCGGGCACGCCGCCCATGCGGATCCTCCTCGTCTCAGACCACTATCCGCCGTTCATCGGCGGCGTCCAGCGACAGACCCGGACGCTCGCGCGCGGGCTGCGCGCTCGCGGCCATGACGTCGCCGTCGCCACCGTCTGGCAGGACGACCTGCCGGCCGCCGAGAGCCCCGACGGCTTCCCGGTGTGGCGGGTGCGCCAGCTGCGGACGGTGCCGCTCGTCCGCGGCCGGCCGCGGCGCCGCCATCAAGCACCCGGACCCGATCCGGTCACCGCCCTGGCGCTGCGGCGCCTGATCCGCCGCTTTGCGCCGGACATCGTCCACACCAACGGCTGGATCTCCTATTCGGCGGCCGCGGCGCTGCTGGGGGTGTCGACGCCGCTGCTCGTCTCCGCGCGGGAGTACGGCTTCGTCTGCGCCAACGCCTCGCTGCTGCACAAGGGGGCGGCCTGCTCCGGCCCGCGCCCGCTGAAGTGCCTGTCGTGCAGCCGCTGGTACTTCGGACTGCCACGGGGACCGCTCGCCGTCGCGCTCGTCTACGGCTCCAAGCCGCTGCTGCGCCATCGCGCCGACGCGCTGCACAGCGTCAGCCGGTTCATGGCCGAGCTCGTGGAGCAGGATCTCCTCGGCGCCCGCGCCGGGCACATCCCGCACGAGGTCATCCCGAGCTTTCGCACCGAGAACGACGACGCGCCTGACCCGGTGGTCCTCGCGGCGCTCCCCGCCGAGCCGTTCATCCTGTTCGTCGGCGCGCTGCGGCGGGTCAAGGGCGTCCAGGTCCTGCTCGACGCCTATCGCCGGCTGGATCCCCGGCCGCCGCTCGTCCTGCTCGGCACCCCGGAGGCCGACACGCCGGTCGACCTGCCGGAAGGGGCGGTCGCGCTCGGGGCGGCCAGCCACGCGACCGTCATGGCGGCCTGGGACCGGAGCCTGTTCGGCGTCATGCCGTCGCTGTGGCCCGAGCCCTTCGGGAGCGCCGTGCACGAGGCGATGAGTCGCGGCAAGGCGGTCATCGGAACGATCCCCGGTGGCCATCGCGACATGATCGAGGACGGGCGTTCCGGTCTGCTCGTGCCCGCCGGCGACGTCGACGCGCTCGCCCGGGCGATGGCGACGCTCGTCTCAGATCCCGCTCGCCGCGAGTCACTCGGCGCCGCCGCGTCAGCGCGCGCGCCGAGTTTCGGCGCCGACGTCGTCATCCCGCGCTTCGAGCGCTTCTACGAGCAGATCACCACGTCCCGATCACCTTGACCGCGGCGAGCAGGTGCGCGAGCCGGCGACGGCGAGCGCGCGGGATCCGCTCCAGCGCCAGCTCGATCGGCGTGATCAGGGCCAGCGGCAGCGGCGGGGTCAGATGGCGCCCGCCGACGCTGAGGAAGATCCGCACCCGCGCAAAGCCCGCGGCGCGCAGCGCCTGACCGAGCTCGGTGGCGGTGTACTCGCGCAGGTGAAAGCCCTGGGGTGAGTCCGAGAACGCCCCGGAGACGTCGTGCGGGCCGGCGAGCCGGTTCGGGGTCACGCACAGATAGCGCCCGCCGGGCTTCAGCGCGGCGCCGACGGCCCGCATCTGATCGACGGCGTCGTCGGGATGCAGATGCTCGACGACATCGTTGGAGAACACGAGGTCGACCGAGCCGGGCTCGAGCCCGAGCTCGAAGCCGTCGAACACCCGGAACTCATAGCCCGGCGGTCCGCTGACCGAGATCGCGTCGGTGACGTCGTAGGCGATCGCCCGTTCGACGTCGGGCGCCAGCCGCGCCGACAGCGCGCCCTCCCCGGCGCCGAGCTCGACGAACACCGAGGCCCGGGTCAACAGCGGGCGCACGAGCGCGGCCTGCATCGGCACGCTCGACGGCTGGGCGTCGCGCCGCTCGATCGCCGGATGGGCGGCGATCTGGGCCCGGTACTCGCTGTACACCGGCCCGTACAGCGCGCGGCGCTCCAGGCGGGACGGCGCGTTGCGCAGGCGGTCGGCGAGCGGGCGCTCGATCTCGAAGTGCGCGCGCAACGCGTCGCGGTCCTCCATGGGCGGCGATGGTAGAGGGGTCGAGAGCGAGGCCGGCGCCGGACATCCGTCCGGCTCACGGACCGTGAGCGCTGAACACGCATGCCTCCCGCCGATTTGATCAAACATGGTCAGGAATCTCCCGATCCGCGCCGTCATCATCATCGCGCTCATCGCGGCGGCCGCCGGATGGGCCGCTCTTGCCGTCAATCCGACGCATGGCGGCGCCCGTCCGGTGCCCCACGATCGATGCCTGAGTCCCAACGTCTCGGGATGCCGGCTGGCCGCCGAACTGCGCGTCGTCACCCGCTCGGGGGGCGGCGGGCGGCGGGTCAGGCTCGCCGCCCAGGCGACGGTGACGGTCGGGACGATGCGCACGACGCTCGGATTCGAGCTGCGCGCCGGCAGCGCCGGTGACTATCGCCCGGTCGGCGGCGTCCACATGGCCGGCGGCGGCGACCAGACGAGCAGCGTGACCGTGAACGCGGTCCTCGCCGGGCTCACCCCGGGCGCCATCTATGAGCTGCGCGTCGTCGCCCACAACGCGGCCGGCTGGCGCTACAGCGCCGGTCACACGGTCACCGCGAACGGTGGCCCGTCGGCCCTTGCGGCGTCGGTGTCACCGTCGGGCCCTGAATCCGATTCCGGCGCGCCGAGCACCGCCGTCACCCATTTCCCGTATCTGTGGGGCGCGCAGATCGGCACGCAGTTCACCGGCACCTCGGCGCCGTGGGACATGAACGCGGTCAGTGACTTCGCGACGATGGTCGGCAAGGCCCCGTCGGTGGTGCCGTTCAACATTCCGTTTGAGAACTGCGATGACCCCGGCAGTTGCTACTGGTATGACTTTCCGGCCACGCAGATGAGCAATGTCACCGACTACGGGGCGCTGACGATGCTCAACTGGTCATCGATGTCGATCCCGGAGTCCACCAGCGAGCCGGCGTTCACCCTGGCCGATGTCGCCAACGGCGACTATGACAGCTACATCCGCCAGTTCGCGGCCGGGGCGGCGGCGTGGGGTCACCCCTTCCTGCTGCGCTTCGATTGGGAGATGAACGGCAACTGGTTTCCCTGGGACGCCGGCGCCAACGGCAACGACGCCGCCGATTTCGTCGCCGCCTGGCGCCATGTCCACGACATCTTCACCGCCGAGGGCGCCACCAACGCCAGCTGGGTGTGGTGCCCCAACGTCGACTTCGAGCACAAGTTCACTCCCTTGTCGCAGCTGTACCCGGGCAGCGCGTATGTCGACTGGACCTGCCTGGACGGCTACAACTTCGGCAATCTTCACGGCCCGGGCGGGTGGATGAGCTTCAACCAGATCTTCTCCTCCACGTACAAGGAGGTGGCGGCGCTCGCCCCCGACAAGCCGATGATCATCGGCGAGACCGCCAGCTCGGAGACGGGCGGCAGCAAGGCGGCCTGGATCACCGACATGTTCAACGAGCTCCCGCACTATCCCAACATCCACGGCCTCGTCTACTACGACCAGTACGACGGCGGCTCGGACTGGCCGCTGGAGACGAGCCTGCCGGCGATCGCCGCCTTCAAGACCGGGATCGGGAGCTCGGCGTTCACCACCAATACGTACGCGGGCCTGCCGGACGGCCCGATCCAGCCGCCGGGCTAGTACACGCAGATAGCTGGGCCGGGATGGCGCCTGCGCTGAGCCTTGCTTTGTGGCATTGTGCGCGGCGGTGCCCCCGCCGAGCGACAACGCGCCGTCCGACGGTCAGACGGAGCACCGATTCGAGACACCCGACGGGACGGTCGTCGTTCGCGAGCGACCCGATGGACAGCGCGAGGTCCGCGTCAGTCCATCGTCATCGTCGCGGATCTTCGTCGCGCGTGACAGCTGCGTCACGAGCTATCCGGTGGATCTGATCGAGGTTGTGCTGCAGACGAAGGGCCTCGGATGGGTCTGCGACGAGATCGCTCGAGAGGAGCACCCCGGATATCTGCAGAACGTGTTGTGGTGGACGGTCCGTCCCAACATGAGCGACGATGAGCTTCGAGGACGCCGGGTTCTCGATTTCGGCTGCGGGTCGGGCGCATCGACGATGATCCTGGCTCGCCTGTTCGCCGACACGGAGTTCGTCGGCGTCGACATCGATGAGTCAGCTCTTCGCGTCGCGGAGGGACGCAGGCGCCACTACGGGCTTGGCAACATCACCTTCCGACGGTCCACCGATCCCAACGGTGTCCCGGACGATCTCGGCGTGTTCGACGCCGTCGTGTTCAGCGCCGTGCTCGAGCACCTTTTGCCGGCTGAGCGGCTGATCATCATCCCGGCCGTCTGGTCCCGTGTGAAGCCCGGCGGCGTGTTGCTCGTGGGCGAGACACCGCACCGGTTCTCCCCCGTCGAGACGCATACGACCGGCGGGCTTCCGCTGATCAACTACCTCCCATCTCGAGCCACGCTGTGGGCGGCGCGGCGTTTCAGCCCGAAGGTCTCGCCTGAGTCGTCGTGGGAGGAACTGCTGCGCGGGGGGATTCGCGGGGGTAGCGAGCGCGAATTTCTCCGAGCTCTGCGAGATGCCGGCGTTCACGATGCCACGATCAGGAGGCCACTCCCCTCGAGCGGGGTGCGAGACGAGTTCGACCTCTGGTACAGAATGTCAAGCGTCAACGAGCTACCGGGGTTCAAGCGTTGGCTGGAGAGATCCTTCCGCGTCATCAAGCGCGTGACCGGCGTCTCCTTCACGCCCTATCTCTCCTTTGCCGTCGAGAAGGACCGCGCGCGGTAGCGGGCGGATCGCAGCCCTCGGCGGACCTGGGTGAGTACCGAGATATGTCGCCGTGTCACCCTTGACCGCTACGACCGGAACGGGGGACGCCCCACTCAGACACGCCTCCCTCAGGGGGTCTCCCCCCGGCGCGCCAGCTCCGGTGGCTCGCCGCGCCGGCGGCGCAGGCCGATCAGCCCCTTGACATAGCCGACGATCGTCGCCGACAGGCCGGCGACGATCGCTCCGGCCCGCAGGAACCCCGACGGCCGGCCGCGCAGCCCATCGCCGATTCCACGGGCGACGCCGAGCGGCAGGGTGACCCGCACGTGATGCCATTCCGAGGCCAGGCCGGTCTCCCGGCTCGTCATCCGCACCATCGTCGCCTTGGCCAGCCCCTCGTTGTGGCAGCGGCTGGTGAAGAACGCCCACGTCTCGCGCTCGGGCAGGACGCAGTGCACGACCCGCGCCGCCGGCCAGTGCAGCCACATGCGGTCGGGGAAGCGCTCCTGGGTGCGGATGCAGAAGTCGGTCTCCTCGAGTCGGCCGAGCTCCTCGCGGAAGCCGCCGACGGCGTCGAACACCGAGCGGTGGACCGACATGTTGGCGCCGATCGGATTGCGGATCCGCGAGGGCGTCTCCGGGATCCCGGTGTACGTCGAGCCGACGACCCAGTCGAACTCGGACGGGAACCAGCGCGGGCGCCGCGTCGCCCAGCGCGGCGAGATGTGGCCGCCGACGCCGAGCAGGTCCGGGCGCCCATAGGCCCGCGTCAGCTCCGCCAGCCAGTCGGGCGCGGCGAAGGCGTCGTCGTCGAGATAGGCGATCACGTCCCCGCCGGAATGCGCGGCGCCGGTGTTGCGCGCGCCGGCCAGCCCGGGCCGGCGGTCGTTGGGCACGACGGTGACGCCGGTCAGCATCGCCCGCGCGCGGTCCATCAGCCGGTCGTTCTGGTCGATGACGACGACGATGTCACGGGCCGGGACGGTCTGCTCGGCGACCGAGCGCACCGCCTGGCAGAGCTCGTCGAAGCGCTGCTCGGTGTACGCGCAGATGACGACCGAGATGCTGACGACGGTTGCCGGCTGGGCGCTGCGCTCCGCCGCCGGTCGTTCATGAGTGAGCTCAGGATTCATTGAGGAGCGCTTCCGTGGCTTCCGCGAGGTCCGATGCTACAAGCGTCGCCTCGCCGATGTCCGAACCCAGCCGCACCGTCGTCGCCCCGACCGCGTTGCCGGCGGCGATGTCGATCGCGCTGTCGCCGATCAGCGCCGAGCGCGAGAAGTCGATCTCGGGCACGGCGCGTCGCGCGGCGAGCAGGAGCCCCGGCGCCGGCTTGCGGCAGTCGCATGTGCCGGCGTGATGCGGGCAGGTCCAGATCCCGTCGAGATGGGCGCCGTGCGCGGCCAGCAGCTCACGCAGGCGGGCATGGATCGCCTCGAGCTCGGCGGGGCCCAGGAGGCCGAGCGCGATCCCGCGCTGGTTGGTGACGACCCCGACCCAGACGCCGGCGCGATTGAGCGCGGCGACGGCCTCGCCCGCGCCCGGCAGCAGCTCCAGCTGATCGGGATCGGTGACGTAGTCACCCGGCGGGGGCGACGTGTTGAGCGTCCCGTCGCGGTCGAGGAACACCCAGGCCGGTCTCACGCGCCGGATTCTAGGACGGCCGGTCGCCCGGCCCGCCCGACCCGCCCGGAGTTCTCTACATTGGCCGCGATGGTCATCTCGCGAACGCCGCTGCGGATCAGCTTCGTCGGCGGCGGCACCGATCTGCCGGACTTCGCCGACGCCCATGGCGGTGCCGTCGTCTCGACGGCGATCGACAAGTGGATCCACGTGATCGTCGCGCCTCGCTTCGAAGGCGACATCCGCGTCAGCTACTCGCGGACCGAGATCGTCGCCGCCGCGCGCGACGTCGAGCACGAGCTCGTCCGCGAGGCCCTGCGCCTGACCGGCATCCCGCGCGGCGTGGAGGTCGTCACGCTCGCCGACGTCCCCTCGCACGGCACCGGGCTCGGCTCCTCCAGCGCCGTGATGGTGGGACTGCTCAACGCGCTCTACGCGTATCAGGGCCGCTTTCGCTCCGCGACCCAGCTCGCCGACGAGGCCTGCCGGATCGAGATCGACGAGCTGCGCAAGCCGATCGGTCGCCAGGACCAGTACGCCGCCGCCGGCGGCGGCTTCAACCTGATCGAGTTCGTCAAGGGCGGGGGGGTGCGCACCGAGCCGATCGTCAGCCCCCGGGGAACCCTGGAGTCGCTGCATCGCTCGCTGATGCTCTTCTTCTATCGCACCGATCGCAGCGCCGACGACGTGCTCGGCGATCAGCGCCAGAGGATCCGCCGCGGCGAGACGACCGCGTCGCTGATCACGATGCGCGATCTCGCCTACGAGTTCCGTGACCGCCTCGCCGGCGGCGACGTCGACGCCGTCGGCGAGCTCCTGCACCGCAACTGGGAGCTCAAGCGCTCGCTCGCCGACGGGGTCAGCAACGACGAGATCGACGTCTTCTACGAGCGCGCCCGGGCCGCCGGGGCGACCGGCGGCAAGCTGCTCGGCGCGGGCGCCGGCGGCTTTCTCCTGTTCGTCGTGCCGCCCGCGCGGCAGCCCGCCGTGCGGGCCGCGCTGTCCGACGATCTGCGCGAGTTCCCGTTCCACTTCGCGGCGGCCGGCACGCAGATCGTGCTGATGGAGAGCCCGCATGCCAACTGACGCCCCCGCGGGAATCGGCGGTCTCGCCGATGACTACGTGCAGCGCCTCCAGACCGCGCTGGGCTCGCTCTCCCGGGCCGAGCTGACCGAGCTCGGCGAGATCCTCGGACGCGCCTATCGCAACGGCAAGCAGGTCTTCACCGTCGGCAACGGCGGCAGCTCGTCGCTGGCCAGCCACATGGCGGCCGACCTCGCCAAGAACACGATCGGGCCGAACATGCGGCGGTTCCGGATCATGAGCCTGAACGAGAACGCGGCGATCGTCACCGCCCTCGCCAACGACCTCGGCTACGAGAACGTCTTCTCCGAGCAGCTGACCAATCTCATTCGCGCCGGCGACGTGCTGATCGTCGTCTCGGCCTCGGGCAACTCGCCGAACATCATCAAGGCGATGCACTACGCCCGCAGCCAGAGCGCGGAGGTCGTCGCGCTGCTCGGCTTCGACGGCGGCCGGGCGGCGGCGCTCGCCGACCTGGCGATCGTCGTCCCGTCCTGGGACTACGGGATCGTCGAGGACGTCCACCTCGTCATCAACCACATCCTCGTCGAGCACTTCAAGTCCCGGCTCGCCGACGACCGCCCCTGGGTCGTCTAGCGCGCGCTGCCCGATTCGAACTGGGCGATCAGCGCGTGATACGTCGCCCGCAGTCCGTCGGCGAAGGCGACGCTCGGCGTGAAGCCGAGCACCTCACGCGCCCGGGCCGGGCTGATGCACGAGCGCTCGAGCTCACCCTCGCGCAGCGGGGCGAGCTCGGGGACGATCGGCGTGCCGGACTCCGCCGCCAGCACGTCCCACAGCTCCTTGACCGAGGTCTCGACGCCGGTGGAGACGTTGAACGTCCCCCGGTGGCCGACCGCCGCCCGCATCGCCGCGACGACGTCTGAGACATGGACGTAATCCCGGGTCGGGGCACCCTGCCCGAACAGCTTCGGGGTGCGCCCCTCGTGGATGCAGGCGGAGAAGATCGCCACGACGCCGGCCTCGCCGTGCGGGCTCTGGCGCGGACCGTAGACGTTGCCCAGCCGGCAGATGGCGTGGGGGATGCCGCTCGAGTTCGCCCACGTGTTGATGTACGCCTCGCCGGCCCATTTCGACGCTCCGTACGGGGCGAGCGGGGCTGGAAGGCGGTCCTCGGTCGTCGGGATCGGCGCGTCGTTGCCATACAGCGCGCCGCCGGTGGAGGTGAAGATGACCGGTGCGCCGTGGCGCTTGGACGCCTCCAGCACATTGAGCGTCCCCTGGACGTTGACCCGGAGGTCACGCGACGGATCGGTCACCGATACCGTGACGCTGCTCTGCGCGCCGAGGTGGAAGATCGCCTCAGGGCGCAGCGCGTCTATCGTTGCGTCGAGCGCGGCGCCATCGACGATCGACAGCTCGCGCAGCTGCGCCTCGGGGGCGACCCGAGCGGCGTCACCGGACGAGAGGTCATCGACGACGACCACCTGGACGCCGTCGGCCAGCAGCGAGTCGACGACATGGGAACCGATGAAACCAGCACCACCGGTGACGAGCGCGCGTGAGATCATGAGCGAAGGAGGGTCGAGGGTGGAAGTGATGGTGCTCGGCGCCGGCCGCGGAACGCGTCTGGCGCCGCTCGAGCTGGAGGTTCCGAAGATCTTGGTTGATGTCGCCGGTGAGCCCTTGCTTGCCCGGCAGCTGCGTTACCTCGCCGGTGAGGGCGCGAGCCGCGTCGTGGTCAACGCGCACCACCTGGCCGATCAGGTGCTGGCGTTCGCGGCCGAGCATAGCGGCCGGCCTGAGTTGATCGTCGTCACCGAGCCTGAGCTGCTCGGCACGGCGGGTGGGATGCGCAACGCGCTGGCGTGCTTTGCCGCTGACCCGATTGTCGTTCTCTACGGCGACGTCCTGACCGACGTCTCGCTGCCCGGGCTCGTCGCCGAGCACGTCGCCTCCGGCGTCCGGGCCACGATCACGGTCTACGCCAGCCGCCAGACCGAGGGCAAGGGCACGGTCGGAGTCGACGGCGAGGGGTGGCTGACGGGCTTCACGGAGAAGGACGCACCGGCCGGCCCCGCCGCACCGGCGGGCCCCGCCGCACCGGCGGGCCCCGCCGCACCGGCCGGCCCCGCCGCACCGGCCGGCCCCGCCGCACCGGCGGGCCCCGCCGCATCGGCCGGCAGCGGCGCACCCGACCGTCCCGCCGGCGAGCCGGCCCTGATCAACGCCGGGGTGTACGTCGTCGATCCGGCGTTCGTCGCGGAATTCGTCAGACCGGGGGAGGTTTCCGACTTCGGTCACGACGTCTTCCCGGCGGCGCTCGCCCGGGGCGAGCGGATCGCGGTTCACCGTCTGATGCGGCCGGTCCTTGACATCGGCACGCCGCAGACGCTGCGGGCGGCGCGCGATGGCCAGGAGTGACGAAAACCGCCGCGTGTCCCATTCCTCCGTCATTCCGGTGCAATATCGACTCAATACCTTGTGACAGGTTGAATCCGCCTGCCGATCTGGTAAGAATGACTCGGAACAATGAGGCTTTCGGCACCGAGTGCCGCGCACGAGGTCATCGCGACAGGTTCAGGGGGCCTGAGCCATTCTCGGGAAGGGTGCCGGCTCGGATAGCAGTTCACGACCTGCGGGATGCACTGCGAACGGCTGATCCAATCCGGTTTGAGGGCGGGTCTCGACCGTGATGTCGGGCCTAGAGGACACGGGGAATGGACATGAAGACGAATCGGCGACAACCGAACGATGAGCTCGGGGATGACAGGCTTCAGCACGAGGCTGGTCTGATCGAGGCGGTGCTCGGCCCTGCGCCGGCGCCCGCGCCTGTATCGCCGGCCGACCTGGAGTTCCACATGAGCCGCCGCGACGGGCGATCGTGGTTCGGGTCGCCGACGCGCGCCGAGCAGCCGTTCGTGCTCGATGGGCCGGCCGGTGCGCCCCGCGTCAGCCTGATCCTGCCGGCGCTCAACGAGTCCGCCGGCCTGCGCGTCGTCCTGCCCCGGATCCCGGCGATCGTCGACGACGTGATCGTCGTCAACGGACCGTCGACCGACGACACGCTCGCCGTCGTTGGTGCCCTGCGCCCCGACGCGCTCGTCGTGCGCCAGTCGGGACGGGGTAAGGGCAATGCGCTGAAGCATGGGCTCGCGGTGGCCGACGGCGACATCATCGTCACGATGGATGCCGACGGGTCGATGAACCCCGAGGACATCACGCTGTTCGTCGACAAGCTGATGGCCGGCGTGGACTTCGTGAAGGGCTCGCGCTCGCTGCCGGGAGGCGGCAGCTCGGACTTCACCGTCGTGCGCCGGCTCGGCAACGACGCCCTCACCCGGCTCGCCAACGCCATCTTCGGTGCCTCCTACACCGACATCACCTACGGCTTCAACGCCTACTGGCGCTCGACGATCCGTCATCTCGGGCATCTCGCCGACGGCTTCGAGTTCGAGATCCAGGCGGCCGTCCGCGCGACGACCGTCGGGATGCGCACCGCCGAGGTCCCGACACACGAGCCGGCGCGGGTCGGTGGCATCTCCAAGCTCAACCCGATCTCCGACGGCATCGCCATCCTCCGCGTCCTGCTGAAGGAGGCCTCGCCCCGCCGTGCGGCGTGGCTGGGCGCCGCGTACGAGGCCGAGGAGCAGCGCCAGCGCGAGATGCTGCGCGAGCGGCTGCTGCGCGAATCGGTCCCGGCGCGCGTCGTCGCCTGAGACCGTCCTGCGCGCTCTCCGCGCGCGGCGCGTCAGGACCCGCCGGGGGCCGTGATCGTCGTGTCCGGCGCGTCGGCGTACGTGTTGGTGGTGAACGCCGGGCTCCCGATCCCGGTCGTGAAGGCGGCGATCGCCGACTGGCTCGTCTCCAGCGGCCAGTCGGAGTTGCCGTCGTACTGGTCGTAGTAGACGAGGCCGTGGATGTTGGGATAGTGCGGGAGCTCGTTGAACATGTCGGTGATCCAGGCCGCCTTGCTGCCGCCCGTCTCCGAGCTGGCGGTCTCGCCGATGATCATCGGCTTGTCGGGGGCGAGCGCCGCCACCTCGTCATAGGTGGAGGAGAAGATCTGGTTGAAGCTCATCCACCCGCCCGGGCCGTGAAGATTGCCGAAGTTGTAGCCGTCCAGGCAGGTCCAGTCGACATACGCGCTGCCGGGATACAGCTGGTTGAGCGGGGTGAAGACGTTCTCGAAGTCGACGTTGGGGCACCACACCCAGCTGGCGTTGGTGGCGCCCTCGGCGGTGAAGATGTCGTGGACATGGCGCCAGGCGGCGACGAAATCGGCGGCGTCGTTGCCGTTGGCGCCGGCGTCCCAGGGAAACCAGTTGCCGTTCATCTCCCAATCGAAGCGCAGCAGGAAGGGGTGACCCCACGCCGCCGCCCCGGCCGCGAACTGGCGGATGTAGCTGTCATAGTCGCCGTTGGCGACATCGGCCAGGGTGAACGCCGGCTCGCTGGTGGACTCCGGGATCGACATCGATGACCAGTTGAGCATCGTCAGCGCCCCGTAGTCGGTGACATTGCTCATCTGCGTGGCCGGAAAGTCATACCAGTAGCAACTGCCGGGGTCATCGCAGTTCTCAAACGGAATGTTGAACGGCACCACCGACGGGGCCTTGCCGACCATCGTCGCGAAGTCACTGACCGCGTTCATGTCCCACGGCGCCGAGCTGCCGGTGAACTGCGTGCCGATCTGCGCGCCCCACAGCCACGTCGGACCGGACGGCGTCGAAGCGGTGGGATCGGGCGGCGCGGTCGTCGTGGCGGTCGTCGCGGTCGTCGCGGTCGTCGGACTCGAGCCGCCCGTCGCGGTGTCGTGGGCGGGATGCGCGGGGGCCGTCGGCGCGGTCGGCGTCACCGCCGTCGGAGCGCCGGGGGCTTCGCTAACATCGCCGGCGGCCGCGGTTCGAAAGCTCGCCACGTCGGTGTAGCTCCAGCCTCTGGCGCTGCGCGCGTACGCCACGAATCGGTAGAGCGTGTGGGGCTTCAGATCCGCGATGGTCGTCGTGATCACGACCGTTCCGCTCCGTGACGACGCGGATGCGGCGGCCGGTGCGGTGTCCGCGAACGGGGATCCGGTGCCGTACTGGAAGCCGTAGAAGGCGGTGCCGCCCCCGCGCAGGACGGTCATGCTCAGAGCCGCGCTCGTGCCCGTCACCGACGACACCAACTTGGAGCCACCCGCAACCACCAGCCGGCAGGCCGCCGAGACCGGCAGGCTGCCGCGGCTGCAGGATCGCGCGATCGATTTCGTCGGGAGGATCGCCAGAGCGGCCACACCGGCGGCGGCCACGATCACCGCTATCGGCATCCATGCCAAGCGTTTGGACATCTTGACCTCGAGTGTCGGCCCGGCGGCCGGGCTGGACGCACACCGCCGTGGTTCGCTGGACGGACATCCGATCCGATCGCCCGGCGGGACACCGGTCGGGCGCTGATGCCGAGACGGCGCTCCCGGCGGACGATGGCGCTCGCGGGCGGCGGCGTGGGCCTCGCCGCCCTCGCCACGCTCGCCGCGATCGCGCTGCTCGCCGGCCACGCCCGCGAGCGCTGGCTCTGGGGTGCCCAGGTCGCGACGCCGTTCGTCACGACCGCGCGCGGCGATCTCCGAGTCGGTCGCTCGGTCGCCCGCAGTGCCGGCCGGCCCCCGTCCGTGGTGCCGTTCAACCTCCCGTTCGAGAACTGCGGGCATCCGACGGGGTGCGGCTACTATCGCTTCCCGGCGCGCGAGCTGAGCGCCGTGCGCGCCTACGGCGCGGTCCCGATGCTCAACTGGTCATCGCTGTCGATCCCGCTGTCGGTGCGCGAGCCGGCGCTGGCGCTGCGCAACGTCGCCGGTGGGGCATTCGACTCCTATCTGCGCACGTTCGCCCATGCCGCCGCTCGCTGGGGCCATCCCTTCCTGCTGCGCTTCAACTGGGAGATGAACGGCACCTGGTTTCCGTGGGAGGCGGGCGCCAACGGCAACGACGCGGCGGAGTTCGTCGCGGCCTGGCGCCACGTCCATGACATCTTCGTCGCGCAGGGCGCGCGCAACGTGAGCTGGGTGTGGTGCCCCAACGTCGACTTCGAGCACACGCTGACGCCGCTGCGAGAGCTCTATCCCGGTGACCGCTACGTCGACTGGACCTGTCTGGACGGCTACAACTTCGGCGATCTCCACGGCCCCGGCGGCTGGATGACCTTCAATCAGATCTTCGCCTCCACCTACCGGCAGGTGGTGGCGATCGCCCCGTCCAAGCCGATGATCATCGGAGAGACCGCCAGCTCGGAGACCGGGGGCAGCAAGGCCGCCTGGATCGCGAACCTGTTCACCGAGTTGCCGCGGTACGCCAAGATCCATGGGTTGGTCTACTTCGACAAGTACGACGGCCGCTCCGACTGGCCGTTCACCACGAGCCGTTCGGCGCAACGGGCGTTCCGCGCCGGGATCGCCGACCCGGCGTTCGCCACCAACACCTACGCCACCCAGTCCGCCGTGCCGATTCCCCCGCCATGACGCTGATCGAACCTGAGGCCCGGCCGACGGCCGCCCGCGGATCGCTGCGCCGCCGCGCGGCGCTCGGGCTGAGTGCGATCAGCGGCGACCCGGTGCGCCGGAACTCGTTGTGGCTGATGGCGAGCATGATCACCAGCCAGGCGCTCGGCGCCGGCTTCTGGCTGACCTCGGCACGCTACTTCCCGGCGGCGACGGTCGGGCTGGCCACCGGCATCACGTCGTTGATGATGGTCGCGGCGTTCCTCTTCGACAGCGGGGCGCCGACCGCGCTCGTCCAGGTGCTGCCCGCCCGCACCTCGGCCCAGGCGTGGTCGACGACGTTCAGCGCCGGGGTGATCGTGGCCTGCGTGGCGAGCGCGGTGGGGGCGGCGTTCACCGTCGCGGCGATCGGCACGATCTCGCCCCATCTCGCCGTCCTGCGCGAGCACGTCTGGGTCGGGGCCCTGTTCGTCGTCGGCACCGTTCTGACGACGTTCAGCGGGGTGCTCGACTACGTCATGATCTCCGATCAGGCGAGTGAGCTGACCGCCGTCCGCGCGCTCATCTTCGGCGCGGTCAAGCTGCCCGTCCTGCTCGTGCCGGCGGTCACGGCCCTGATCGCCCCGAGCCTCGACCTGATCCTCGTCGCCTGGGTGTTCGGCTGGCTGATCTCGGCCGCCCTGGGGATGCGCCTCGTCCGCTCCCGGCTGCACCCGGACGCCCGGTTCCGGATCCGCGGGACGCTGTCGGAGATCCGCGCCATGGCCCGCAACCTCGTCGGCAATCATCTGACGACGCTCGGCAACGTCCTGCCGCCGTACCTGCTCCCGGTGATCGTCGTCTCCCGGCTCTCGACCGCCGACAACGCCTACTTCTACATGACCTGGATGATCGGCGGGGTGTTCTTCATGATCTCGGGAACGGTCGGCTCCTCGCTGTTCGCCGCCGGGATGCGCTCGCCGGAGACGCTCGGCGCGTCGGTGCGCTCCAGCGCGCGCTTCACCGCGATGCTCGCGGTGCCGGCGATGGTCCTGGCGGTCGTCCTCGGCCACCCGGTGCTGTCGCTGTTCGGACACGAGTACGCCGCCCGGGGCTACACCCTGCTGTTGATGCTGACCCTGTGCGCCGTGCCCGACGCCGTCACCAACCTCTATGTCGCGGTGCTGAGGGTTCACGATCGCCTCCGCGCCTGCGCGCTGCTGACCACGGGGATGGCCACGTTCGCGCTCGTCGCGGCATGGATCGTCGGGCCGTCGCTCGGCCTGGTCGGGATCGGCGCGGCCTGGGGGGTGGCCCAGACGCTCGGCAGCGCGTGGGTGGCCTGGGACGTGCTCTCACCGGCCGGCCGGCGGCGGCGCGGGCGCACCCGCCGAGTCCCCCATTAGCCTATCGGCGATGCGGCTTGCGCAGATCATCCCGGGCGCCGCGGCGTCCGGGTCAGACGAGCTCGAGATCTCCGGCCTCGCCTACGACAACCGGCTGGTCACGCCCGGGACGCTCTTCTTCTGCGTGCCCGGATTCACCCGGGACGGCCATGATTTCGCGCCTGACGCGGTCGCCCGGGGGGCGGCGGCGCTCGTTGTCGAGCACCCGCTCGGGCTTGACGTGCCGGAGATCGTCGTCGCCAGCGTGCGCGGCGCGATGCCGCCGGCCGCAGCCGCCTTCTACGGCGACCCGACCGCCGAGCTGCAGACGGTCGGGGTGACCGGCACGAACGGCAAGACGACGAGCGCATTCCTGATCCGCGCGCTGCTGGAGGCCGACGGTCGCCCGACCGGCCTGCTCGGGACGGTCAAGAGCGTGATCGCGGGGATCGAGCACGAGGTCGAGCGCACCACTCCGGAGGCGATCGACCTGCAGCGCACGTTTCGTCAGATGCTCGACGGCGGCGACCGGGCCTGCGCGATGGAGGTCTCCTCCCACGCCCTGGAGCTGCGCCGCGCCGACGCGATCCACTTCGCCGCGGCGATCTTCACCAACCTGACCCAGGATCATCTGGACTTCCATCCCTCGATGGACGACTACTTCGCCGCCAAGCGGTCGCTGTTCGTGCGCTGCCGGCCGCGCGCGTCGGTCATCAACGTCGACGACGGCTACGGGGCTCGCCTGGCCGCCGAGCTGCCGGGGGCGGTGACCGTCGCGCTGCACGGGGACGCCGACTATCGGGCCACCGCCGTCCAGACCGACGGGGCCGGCTCCCGCTTCACCGTTCAGACCCGTGACGGCCGCCGGCTGGAGCTGCGATCGCCCCTGCGCGGCGAGTTCAACGTCTACAACGTCCTCGGCGCGCTGGCGGCGGCGCGGGTGCTCGGGGTCGACGAGGACACCTGCCGGGCCGCGATCGCGACCGCCGGTCAGGTTCCCGGACGCTTCGAGAGCGTCGACGAGGGCCAGTCCTTCACGGTCGTCGTCGACTACGCCCACACCCCGGATTCGCTGGAGAACGTGCTGCGGGCGGCGCGCAAGCTGACCGACGGCCGGCTGCTGGCGGTGTTCGGCTGCGGCGGCGACCGGGATCGCGGCAAGCGGCCGCTGATGGGGGCGATCGCGCAGCGGCTCGCCGATCGCGCGTACGTGACATCGGACAATCCCCGCTCCGAGGATCCCGAGGCGATCATCGCCGAGGTGCTCGGCGGCGCCGGCCACGACGTCTTCCACGACGCCGACCGCCGCGCCGCGATCGCCCGGGCGCTCGCCGACGCCGGGGCCGGCGACGTCGTCGTGATCGCCGGCAAGGGCCATGAGCAGGGTCAGGAGTTCGAGGCCGGGCGCAAGATCCCGTTCGACGACGTGACCGTCGCGCGGGAGATCCTGCGCGGAGCCGCCGCCGACCCCGGCGTGGCCGCCCGATGAGGTCATGGACACCGGAGCAGGTCGCGGACGCGGCCGGCGCCCGCCTCCTGCGCGCGCCCGCGGCGGCCGGCGGGCCCGACCGGGCCACGATCGACTCCCGGGACGCCGCGCCCGGGACGCTGTTCGCCGGCCTGCCGGGGGCGAGCGCGCACGGCGGGACGTTCGCCGCGGCGGCGCTCGCCGCCGGGGCGTGGGGGGTGCTGACCGGTCCCGCGCACGCCCGTGGCCTGGCGAGCGGCGACGGCGTCGTGCTGGAGGCCGACGATCCGCTGGCGGCGCTGCAGCGGCTGGCCACTGCGTGGCGTCGCGCGCTGGGCGCCGCGGTGATCGGGGTCACCGGCTCGACCGGCAAGACCTCGACCAAGGACCTGCTGCGCGCGCTGCTGGCGCCTCACGCCGCGGTCGTCGCCTCACGCGCGAACCTCAACACCGAGATCGGGGTGCCGCTGGAGATCCTCGGCGCCCCGCCCGGAACCGAGATCCTCGTCCTCGAGATGGCGATGCGCGGCGCGGGCCAGATCGCCGAGCTGGCGGCGATCGCCGAGCCCGACGTCGGGGTGATCGTCAGCGTCGGGCCGGTCCATCTCGAGCTGATGGGCACCGTCGAGGCGGTGGCCGCCGCCAAGGCCGAGTTGATCGCCGGGCTCGCGGCCGGGGCGACCGCGGTGCTGCCCGCCGGCGAGCGGCTGCTCGACCCCCATCGCCGGGTCGACGTGCACACCGTGACGTTCGGCGCGGGCGGGGACATCGCCTTTGCCGACCAGGACGACGACCGCGTCGTGATCGACTGCGCCGGCGAGCGGATCGCGCTCCAGGTGCCGTTCACCGAGGCCCATCTGCGCACCGACCTGCTCGCCGCGGTGGCCGCCGCGCGGGCGGTCGGCGTCACGCCCAGCGGTCGGGTGGAGCTGGCGCTGAGCGCCGGACGTGGACAGCGGATCGCCGTCGGCGACGGCGTCACGCTGATCGACGGCAGCTACAACGCCAACCCGATGTCGATGCGCGCGGCGCTCGCCGACCTGGCCGACACCGCGCGCCGCATCGGGGCGGCCCGGCGCGTCGCGGTGCTCGGCGACATGCTCGAGCTCGGGCCCGAGGCCGGGCGCTTTCATCGTGAGCTCGGCGACGTCGCCACCGCGGCCGGAGTCGACCTGCTCATCACCGTCGGGCGCCAGGCGCGGCTGATCGCCGAGCGCTTCGCCGGCCAGGCCCGCTCGCTGGCCGACGCCGACGCCGCCGCGGCCGCCGTTCCCGCGTGGCTGGCCCCCGGCGATCTCGTGCTCGTCAAGGCCTCGCAGGGCATCGGGCTCACCCGCGTGTGCGAGGCGCTGCGCGACCGGGTGCCGGCGTGAGCGGCTCGCGCTCGGTCCCGATCCTCATCGCGGCCACCGGCTCGCTGCTGATGTGCCTGTTCCTCAGCCCGCGGTTCATCGCCTTCCTGCGCGATCGCGAGTTCGGCCAGAACATCCGTGAGGAGGGCCCGAAGGGTCATCAGACGAAGGCCGGCACCCCGACCATGGGCGGGCTGGTCATCTTCCTGTCGATCGCGATCCCGTTCGTGCTGCTGTCCGCCCACCAGTGGCAGTCGATCACCGTGTTCGGGGTGAGCGTCGCGTGCGCCCTGCTCGGCTTCGCCGACGACTACACGAAGATCGTCAGGCGCCGGTCGCTCGGCCTGCGCGCTCGCACCAAGCTCGTCGTGACCGTCGCCATCTCGCTCGGCCTGTGGTGGGTCGCGACCCACAAGGCGAACATCTCCTCGACGGTGCCGTTGCGGTTCGTCGACGTCAGCGTCGACTTCGGCCCGTTCTTCCCGGTCTTCATCTACCTCGTCGTCGCCGGGACGACGACGGCGGTCAACTTCACCGACGGCCTGGACGGGCTCGCCGCGGGGTGCGCGGCGATCGCGCTGCTGACCTACATCGGGATCACCTTCATCACGACCGGCGAGCGTGACCTCACGCTCCTCGCCGGCTGCCTCGCCGGGGCGTGCGTCGGATTCCTGTGGTTCAACAGCTTCCCGGCCAGCATCTTCATGGGCGACACCGGCTCGCTCGGGCTCGGAGGAGCGATCGCCGGGCTGGCGGTGATGACGCGAACCGAGACGCTGCTCATCCTGATCGGCGGGATCTTCGTGATCGAGGTCCTCTCGGTCGTCATCCAGGTCTTCTCCTTCCAGCTCTTCCACAAGCGGGTGTTCCTGATGGCCCCGATCCATCACCACTTCGAACTGCTGGCGTGGTCAGAGACGAAGATCATCCTGCGCTTCTGGATCGTGGCGGCCGCGCTTGGCGCGATCGGCTTCGTCGTCTATCAGCTGAGCGTCCGCTGAGGGCGGCGCCCGGGCGGCACGGCGCATGAGTCCATCGCCGCGCCCGCCGCTCCCCGGGGGCCCCTATCTCGTCGTCGGCCTCGCCCGGTCCGGGGTGGCCGCGGCCCTCGCGCTGCGTGCCCGCGGAGAGGAGGTGATCGGCTGCGATGCGGGCGCGAGCGGACTCCCGGCCCTGGAGGCGGCGGCACGGAGGCTTTCCGCGGCCGGCGTCGAAGTCCACCTCGATGCGTCAGGCGACGCCCTTGCCGCCCGTGCCGCGACGCTCGTCAAGAGCCCCGGCATCCCCCAGAACGCCCCAGCGGTGGTGGCGGCGCGAGCGCGCGGGCTGGCCGTGCTCGGCGAGGTCGAGCTCGCCTGGCGGCTGCTGCCCAACGAGTTCATCGCCGTGACCGGAACGAACGGCAAGACGACGACGACCGAATGGATCGGACACATTCATCGCGAGGCCGGCGCTCCGGTGGCCGTCGCCGGCAACGTCGGCACGGCCGTGACGTCGCTGATCGGATCGCTCGCCCCCGACGTCACGATCGCTTGTGAGACCTCCTCGTTCCAGCTCGAGGACACGCTGGCCTTCGCCCCCGAGGTGGCGGTGCTGCTCAACCTCGAGCCTGACCATCTCGATCGCCACGGGACCTTCGAGCGCTATGTGGCCGCGAAGCTGCGGATCTTCGCCAACCAGGGCAACGAGGACGTTGCCGTGGCTCCGGTCGACCTCGGCGTCGAGGATCTCGGCGGGTGCGCGCGGCGGGTGACGTTCGGCACGCGCGGCGCCGAGCTGTCCGATCGCGCCGGCTATCTGTGGTGGGACGAGGAGCCGCTGCTGGCCGTCGACGAGATCGCGCTGCCGGGGGAGCACAATCGCGCCAACGCGATGGCCGCCGCCGCGGTCTGCCTGAGCCGCGGCCTCGAGCCCGACGCCGTCGCCGCCGGCTTGCGCACGTTCGCCGGCGTCCCCCATCGCCTCGAGCTCATCGCCCGCCACGACGGCGTCGCCTTCGTCAACGACTCCAAGGCGACGAACGTCGCCAGCACGCTCGTCGCGCTGCGCAGCTATCCCGGCGGGGTGCATCTGATCGCCGGCGGCCGGGGCAAGAGCCAGGACTTCTCGCCGCTCGCCGGCCCGGTGGCCGAGCGCTGCCGCGCCGTCTACCTGATCGGCGAGGACGCCGAGCTGATCGCGGCCGCGATCGCGCCCGCCACCGGCGGGGGTGCCGGCGCCGGGCCGCGGGCCGGGGCGGGGGCCGGGGTGGCCGTGCGGCGCTGCGGCACGCTGCCGGCCGCCGTCTCGGCGGCCGCCGAGGCTGCCCGCGCCGGCGAGGTCGTGCTGCTGTCGCCGGCCTGCGCGAGCTTTGACCAGTTCACCGACTTCGAGGCCCGCGGCGAGCGCTTCCGGGAGCTCGTCGCGGCCCTGGCCGGGAGGGGGGAGTGATGGCGGGGGCGGCCGCCTCCCCCGAGCCGAGACGACCGCGCCCGAGCCGGGGCCCGCGCCCGGATCGTGCGGACCGTGCGGGCGGCCCGGACCGCCCCGCGCGCGGCACGGCGGCGACCGAGGCCGACGGCGGGCGCCGGCGGGCCGCGGCGCGCAGGGTGGCGCCGCCGCTCGAGCATCGCGTCCTGATGACCGCCACGCTCTGCCTGCTGGCCTTCGGCTCGGTCATGGTCTACAGCGCCTCCTCGCCGCTCGGCGTGCTGAGCGCCCAGGGCGGAACCGGCGCCGGCGAGTTCCTGCGCTATCTCGTGTTCGCGGCGATCGGCCTGGGCGGGATGCACGTCCTGGAGCGCCACGGCCTGGCGATCTTCAATCGCCGCCTGTGCAGCCTGATGCTCGCCGGATCCTTCCTCCTGCTGCTGTTCGTGATGGTCCCCGGCCTCGGCGTCAAGATCGCCGGCGCGCGGCGCTGGTTCGCCGCCGGGCCGATCCAGTTTCAGCCCTCGGAGGTGATGAAGCTCTCGCTCGTGCTCTACGCCGCCCGGTACTTCGCCGACCATCCCAAGCCGGCGCGCGGCTTTCGCCAGGCGATCATGCCGATCGCGGTCGTCGCCGGGCCGGCGTGCCTGTTGATCATCGTCGAGCCGGACCTCGGGACCGCGCTGGTGATCGCCTTCACGCTCGGCGCGCTGATGATCGCCGCGGGTACGCCGATGCGCTATCTCGGGATCGTCGCCGGGATCGCCGTGGTCGGCGTGCTGGCGCTCGCGGTCGCGCGACCGTATGAGGCGGCGCGGCTCGGATCCTTCCTGCATCCATGGTCGGTGTCGCAGAGCGACGGCTATCAGGCGGTTCAGGGCCAGATCGCCGTCGGCTCGGGCGGGCTGTTCGGCGTCGGCCTCGGGAAGGGGGTGCAGAAGATCTACTACCTGCCCGAGGCGCAGACCGATTTCATCCTCGCGGTGATCGGCGAGGAGCTCGGAATCCTCGGCATCGTCGGCGTCGTCCTGCTCTACGGGATGATCGCCTACGCTGGGTTGCGCACGGCTCGCCGGGCGGCGACGCGGTATGCGAAGCTCCTGGCGACGGGCCTCACCTCGCTCATCCTGTGTCAGGGCATCCTCAACATCTTTGTCGTACTGGGCCTCGCGCCGCTGACCGGCGTGCCGCTGCCGTTCATCTCCTACGCGCCGACGAATCTCTGGGTGATGCTGGCGGCGGTCGGTCTGCTGCTCAACATCTCGCGACCGGGGGCGCGGCGGTTGAAAGCGGTCGAGGCGCCGGCGAGTGAGTCGGTCGCCGACCGCGACCGGCGCCGGGCCCAGCGCCGCTCCCAGCGACGCCGTCCGCGCAGCCCAGACCGCTGACCGGCGGACGGGGAGACGGCGATGAGCGCCGCCTGGGTCCGGGCACGCGCCCGGCTGGCGGAGGGTCTGACCCCGGCGGCGGTCGTCGGCGCGACGGTCGTCTTCATCCTCGCCGACGTCGGCGACGAGCAACTCCGCGCGCTGCTCCCGCAGGCGATGCTCGACGAGACCGCCCATGCCCTGACGACGCTGCTCGTCCTGTGGGCGATCGGTGGCGCGGTGTGGAAGCGGATGCTGATCCCGGCGCTGATCGCGTCGGTGGCCATCGACCTCGACCACATCCCTGGCGAGCTCGGCGACGACTTCCTGACCCGGGGGACGCCGCGGCCGTACACCCATTCGCTGCTGACGATCATCGTCGTCCTCGGGGCGTCGTACCTCTGGCCCCGGCGGCGCGAGCTGCTGATCGGCGTGGCGATCGGCCTGGCGCTGCACTTCTGGCGCGACATGGCCGAGCCGGGCTCCGGCGTCGCCCTGATGTGGCCGCTGTCGGATGACTCGTTCTCGATCTCGCAGCTGAGCTATCTGCTCGTGATGGCCTTCGCCGTCGGGCTCGGCCTGCGCCGGTCGCTCGCTCTGTCTGATCGGGCGGGGGCCGGGCCACGGACGTTCGCCGAGGCCCGCGTCGATCCGCCGCCCGGAGCCGCTCGGTGACCGCGCCACGAGTCGTGATCGGGGCCGGGGGCACGGCTGGGCATGTCGTGCCGGCGATCGCCGTGGCCGACGCGCTGCGCGAAGCCGGCGCCGACGTGACCTTCATCGGCGGCGAGCGGGCCGAGCAGGAGCTCGTCCCGGCCGCCGGCTACGAGCTGCACGCGCTGCGCGTGGCGCCGCTCGCCGGGCGCCGGCCGGCGGTCGCCGCTCGGGCGGTGGCCGTCGATCTCGGCGCCGCTCGGACCGCCCGGGGCCTGCTGCGCCGCCTGTCGCCCGACACCGTCCTCGGCGCCGGGGGCTACGTCGCCGGTCCGGTCGGGCTCGCCGCGGTGCTCGGGCGCGTGCCGCTCGTGCTGATGGAGGCCGACAGCCATCTCGGGATCACCAATCGCCTGCTCGCGCCGCGAGCGCGGCGGGTGTGCCTCGCCTTCGCCATCGATGGCCTGGACGGGCCGCGCTATCGGGTGACCGGACGGCCCGTGCCGCTGCCCGCGACCGACCGGGCCGCCGCCCGGGAGCGCTTCGGCCTGTCCGACGATGAGCCGTGCGTGCTCGTCTTCGGCGGCTCGCAGGGGGCGCGGTCGATCAACCAGGCGGCGATCGCGGCGTTCGCCGGCGCCCGCTTCCACGTCCTGCACGCGGCCGGTACGCGTGACCTGCCGGACCTCGAGTCGCCCGGCCCCCATTACGACCTGCGGGGCTACATCTCGCCGTTCGGCGAAGCGCTGCTGGCCTCGGATCTCGTCGTCGCGCGCGCCGGCGGCTCGGTGTTCGAGATCGCCGCCCACGGGCGCCCGATGGTGCTGATCCCCTACCCCTACGCCGCCGCCGACCATCAGGCGCTCAACGCCCGCCACATGCAGGCGGCGGGCGCGGCGATCATCATCCCGGACGCGGAGCTGTCGGGCCCGCGCCTGGCCGCCGAGGTCGGCGGCCTGCTCGCCGACCGCGGCCGCCTGACCGCGATGGCCCGCGCCTCGGCGTCGCTGGCCCGGCCCGAGGCCGCCGCGGAGATCGCCGGCGAGGTGCTGGCCGCCGCGGGGGTCCGGGTGGCGGGCTGACCGCCCCGGCCGGCGGTCGCCAGGCCGGGCGCCCGCGCCGGGTCAGCCGCCGCCGGCCGTGGCCGCCGGGCCCTTGGCCGCCGGGCGCCCGCGGCGGGTCAGCCGCCGCCCGGACCTGGCCGCCCGGCCCTTGGCCGCCGGGCGCCCGCGCCGGGTCAGCCGCCGCCGGCCGTGGCCGCCGGGCGCAGCGAGCGCTCCGGCCGCCGTGGCGATTCCCGGTTCCAGAGCTCGAGCATCAGCAGCGCCCACAGCGCCCGGCCGTGATCCCGCGTGCCGCCGGCGTGCTCGCGCAGCAGCGTCTCGACGGCGCCGGGGCGCGCCCAGTCTCCGGCGATCGCCGCGGGGTCGAGCAGGACCGAGCGGGCATAGTCGTGCAGCTCGGTGCGCATCCAGCGCGTCACCGGCAGCTCGAAGCCCCGCTTGGGGGCCTGGAGCGTCGCCTGCGGAACCCAGTCGCCGACCGCCGAGCGCAGGATCTGCTTGCGCGCTCGGATCCCGGCCTTCAGCGCATCGGGCACAGTGGCGGCGAACTCCATCAGCTCGTGGTCGAGCAGCGGCGCGCGGGCCTCGAGCGAGTAGGCCATCGTCGCGATGTCCATCTTGACCAGCAGATCGCCGGGTAGATACGTGTTGACGTCGACCTCGAGGCAGCGTCCGAGCAGGCCGGGCGCCCCGCCGCGCGCCCACTCGTCGGCGATCGTCCCCTCCGGCGGCGGGGGCGAGACGGCGGCCGCGAACTCCGGCGTGTAGAGCGCGGCGCGCTCGGAGGCGGTGAAGATCGACATCTCCGCCAGATGGCGATCCAGCGGATCAAGCCCGGCGGCGACCGCGAGGCGGCGCAGCGTCCCGGCGCGGCTGCGGCTGCTGGCCGGGGTGGGCAGACGGCCGGCAAGCGCGGACAGCGCGCGGCGCGCCGGGGCGGGCACGCGATCGGCCTGCGCGAGTGCGAGTGCGAGGTTGTAGCGGTGGTAGCCCGCGAAGCATTCGTCGCCGCCGTCGCCGTTGAGCGCGACGGTGACATGGCGGGCGGCGAACTCGGCGAGGTAGAAGGTCGGCAGCGCCGAGTGGTCGGCGAGGGGCTGGCCGTAGTGGCGGGCGATCCGGGGGAGCATCGCCACCGCGTCGGGCGCGACGACGAGCTCGTGATGATCGGTGGCGAAGCGCTCGGCGATCAGCCGTGCGCCGGAGCGCTCGTCGAACCGGCGATCGTCGAACCCGATCGAGAACGTCTGGACCGGATGGCTGGACTCCTCGGCCATGGCGGCGACGACGACCGCCGAGTCGATCCCGCCGGAGAGGAACGCCCCGATCGGCACGTCGGAGACCATCCGCCGCTTGACGGCGGCGCGGATCCGGCGGCGCACCTCCTCCTCCAGCTCCGCGCGTGAGGCCGTCGTGTTCGGATGCGAGTAGTCCAGCCGCCAGTAGCGGGTGATCGTCATCCCGCGCGGCTCGTGGACGAGCACGTGGGCGGGCGCCAGCGTGCGCACCGCGCCGAACACGCAGTGCGGCGCCGGCACATAACCGTAGGTCAGATACTGGTCGATCGCCTGCAGGTCGATCTCGCCGGGGATCTCCGCGTCGGCCATCAGCGCGGGCAGCTCGGAGGCGAAGCTCAGCGCTTCGTCACGCCGGGCGTAGTGCAGCGGCTTCTTGCCGAGCCGGTCACGGGCGAGGACGAGCCGGCGCCGCGGGCCATCCCACAGCGCGAACGCGAACATCCCGAACAGCGCGGCGACGCACTCCGGCCCGCGCTCCTCATACAGATGGACGATCACCTCGGTGTCGCCGTCGGTGGCGAAGCGGTGACCGCGCCGGCGCAGGTCCGCGCGCAGTTCGCGATAGTTGTAGATCTCGCCGTTGAGCACGACGACCACCGAGCGGTCCTCGTTGTAGATCGGCTGATCGCCCCCGGCGAGGTCGATCACCCGCAGGCGCTGGATCCCGAGGCCGACCGGGCCGTCGAGATGCATCCCGCGGACGTCGGGGCCGCGATGCTCCTGCGCCTGGCACATCGCATCGATCAGCGCTTCCCCCACAGGCGCGCCGTCCGTTCGCACCTGGCCGGCGATCCCGCACACGTGGCCGACGAGTCTATCCCGTCATCGGCGGGGGCGGCCGGGGGTGGCCGGGGCCACCCGCCCGCTCAGTACGGCCGGCTGGGGAAGCCCGGGCCGAGCCGCCCGCTGGCCCGCTCGGCGAGCCCGATCGCGCGGGCGGGCCAGAAGACGCCGGCGGGCGGTCCGCCCCCGCAGCCGCTGCTGTTGCCCGGCGGATGCGTCCACAGGAAGGCGTCGGCGTGGGCGAAGCCGGTGTGGGTGGTGTCCCGCGGCCCGAGCCCCCGGCCCGGCGGGTTGCAGAGATCGTCGCGGCCCTCGCGCCCGGGATCGCGATTGCGCAATGGACCGCGGCCGTTGTCGGCGGTGTTGACGATGAAGTGCGCGCCGTGGGTCAGCCGTGACACCTTGCTCGCCCAGCGCACCTCGGCGATCGTCCAGTCGTCGTGGGTGTCGTTGGTGAAGAAGCCGCGGATCCGGCGGATCCCGATCGCGTTGAGGATCCGCGCGGTGTAGGCCGGCGAGTTGGCGTCCGCGTAGCCGGCCTCGACGTAGACGACGGTGTGGGGGAGCGCCCGGACGGCGTCGATCTCGTAGCGCAGGTCGGCCTCCCATCCGGGCAGCGAGCCGTCGGCGGCGATGCAGCGCGAGGAGCCGATCGCGTCGAGCTCGAGCAGGAAGACGGCGGGATGGCGCCCGGTGGCGGCCGCCATCTCGTCGACGCGCCGGTCGAACACCGGGGTGTAGGCGCTGACCTGCGCCGGCGTCGGGCAGCCCCCGAGCGAGGCGTGGAGGAAGTAGGTGGTGATGAGCGGGATCGACTCGGGATCGGCCATCATGTTCGTGCACAGCACCTTGCGGACCTGGGCGTAGACCGCACCCGGGCCGCCGCCCTCCGAGAAGCTGCTGAAGCGCTGGGCCTCTGGCTCGGCGGCGATCTTCGACAGCTCGGCCACGTCGTGGCGCAGCCCGTCCCTGGCGATCTCGGCGGCCAGCGGCCCGTGGCGAAGATCGTGGCGGAAGCGGCGCCAGGACTCACCGGCCGGCAGCGTCAGCGGATCGATCCCGAGCAGCTGGGCGATGGCCCCGGCGGCCTCGCCGTGGGCGGGACCGGGCACGAAGAAGCGCGCCCCGCGCAGCGGATCACGGCCGGGCGCCCTGGCCAGCGCGAGCGGATCGGCCGGATCCCGGCTCGCCGGGTACGGACCGCCGCACGTGCTCGACGCGGCCCGCGCCGGCGTCGAGCCGGCGGCGTGAGCGACCGCGGCGGCGATCGCGATCACGAGCAGGGCCGTGAGGGCCGGCCATCCTGGCAGCCATCTCCCGCGCGCCTTGCCCGAGCCCATCACAGCGGCGGCCGACGCTAGCAGCCCCCGCCCGGCGGCCCTGGTGCGCGTCGCCCCAAGGTCGCCGCCGGCAGAGCTCGTCGGTGCCCCGCGGTCAGCGGTGTACCGTGGTCAGCGGCGTCCCGCGGTCGCCGGCATCGCCCGTCGGCGGCCGGCTCGCCGATGACGGGGAGGATGTCTGAAAAGAGCCCGCTATGCGGAGTAAATGTCGACGCCCTCCCGGCTGCGCGGCCGCCGGTCGGCACGGCATCGACTCATCCCACGTCCGGCCTCGGTCACGCCCAGCCACTCGCCGAATCCGACCAGAATGCCCGGCCACACGTACTAGTAGGGCAGGCTCGGGTCGTGGGGGCCGAGGCGCCCGTTGGCATGGGCGGCGAGCGCGATGGCGCGGGCCACCCAGAAGACGCCCCCGGCCGGGCCGCCACCGCAGCCGCTGCTGTTGCCCGGCGGCGATGTCCACAGCCATGCGTCGGCCAGCGCGAAGCCGGTGTCGGTCGTCGGACGGGGCCCCAGCGCGCGGCCCGGGGGATTGCAGAGATCCTCGATCCCCTGTGTCACCGGGTGCGGGTTGAGCTTCGGGCCGTTGCCGTTCTGGGCCGTGTTGACGATGAAGTGGACGCCGCCTGTGCGCGCGGAGATCTTCGTCGCCCACAGGACCTCGTTGATCGTCCAGTTGAGGTGGGTGTCGTTGGTGTAGAAGCCGCGGATCCGCCCGACTCCGATGGCGTTGAGCGCCCGCGCGGTGAAGGCCACCGAGTTGGAGTCCGAGTACCCCGCCTCGACGTAGGCCACGGCGTGGGGCAGCGCTCCGAGGACGCCGATCTCATAGCGCAGATCGCTTTCCCAGATCGGGAACGAGCCGTGGCTGACGACGCAGCCCACGGCGCCGAGCGCATCGGTCTCCAGGAGCAGCACGACGGGCCGGTTGGCGATCGCCGCGGCGAGCTCGTCGACCCGCTCGCGGAACATGGGGCCGGCCGCCGTCAGCGCCGCCGGGGTCGGACAGTTTCCCGCCGCCGGATGCAGGAAGTAGCTGTTGATGATCGGGATCGATCCCGGGTCGGCGGTGAGGTTGTCGCAGATCAGTTTCTCGGTCTGCAGGAAGACCCCGCCGATCTGACCGCCGCGCGTGTACGCGCTGATGCGCTCGACCTCGGGCTCGGCGGCGATCTTCGAGAGTTCGGCGACCTCGTGGGCGAGGAAGGGGTGGCCGATCAGCTCGCGATGAAAGGCGCCGTGGGCGATGGCGGCGGCCAGCTGCGCCCACGAGTAGCTGTCAGGGAAGCTGGCGGGGCTGCGCCCGAGCAGGGTGGCGATCGCCCCGGCGGCGGCGCCGTGGGCCGGCCCGTCGACGAAGAAGCTGGCTCCGTTCAGCGGGTTGGCCCCGGGGGCGGTCGGCAGATCCAGCGGATTGGACGCGTCGCGGACCGAGGAGTAGGGGTCGGCGCACTGCTGCGCCTCACTGACATCGGGCCGGCGGGCCGTCGCACCGGCCGTTGAGCGCGCGCCCGCCGAGGCCGCGGCGAGCGCTCCGGCCGCGAGGCACAGCACGACGGCGGTGACGTTAGCGACGGCAGCGGCACGTCTCCCCCGGTGACCCATGAGACGATCATCCCACAATGTCTGAGCTCTTACCAACCTTGGCGTGCTCGTATACGCTCGCGCTGGTACACGCGTCCCATTGAGCCATCAGGCAAGCGAGGTGCAGTCACCATGCTCTTCGGCAAGGAACACGTCAAGCGCTATCAGGAGACCGACGGTAACGAAGGGCACGAGTGGCAGGGCACGACCGCGCTCATCCTCACGACCAGCGGCCGTCGGACCGGAGAGCAGCGCAGCACCCCCCTCATCTATGGCCGCCACGGTGACGATTACCTCGTCGTCGCCTCCAAGGGCGGCGCGCAGGAGCATCCGGCGTGGTACCTGAACCTCTCCGAGCATCCCGAGGTCCACGTTCAGGTCCTCGCCGACCGCTTCACCGCGACCGCGCGCACCGCGACGCCCGAGGAGAAGCCGGAGCTGTGGAAGACGATGGTGGAGCGCTGGCCGGCCTATGCCGACTATCAGGCGAAGACCACGCGTGACATCCCCGTCGTCGTGCTGACGCGCTCCTGAGCCCGTCGGAGGACACCTGGTCCGGCCGCCGGCTGCACTTCGTCGGCATCGGCGGAGCGGGGATGAGCGGTCTGGCGCTGATCGCCGTGACGCTCGGCGCCGTCGTCACCGGCTCTGACCGCTCGCCCTCCGCCTACACGGAGCGTCTGCGCGAGCACGGCATCGAGCCGGTCTTCGGCCACGCCGCCGCCAACGTGCCGCAGGGTGCCGAGGTCGTGTACTCGACCGCGATCCCCGCCGACAACCCGGAGCGCGGCGTCGCCGGCCGGGAGCTGCACCGCGCCGACCTGCTGGCCGAGATCGCCGAGCTCCGGCGCTGCCTGGCGGTCACCGGAACCCACGGCAAGACGACGACGACGGCGATGATCGTCCACGCCCTGCGCGGAGCCGGCCTCGATCCGTCCTACGTCGTCGGCGGAGAGCTGCGCTCCACCGGCGCCAACGCCGGCTGGGGGACCGGGGAGTGGATCGTCATCGAGGCCGACGAGTCCGATCGCTCACTGCTCAAGCTGTGGCCCGAGATCGCGGTCCTGACCAATGCCGAGCTCGACCACCATTCCACGTACGCCTCGCGCCTGGAGCTCGACGAGACGTTCGCCACCTTCATGGGCCGCGCCGGGGACCGCGCGGTCGTCTGGGACCGGCCGGCGCTGAGAGCGCTGTGCGCCCCCGGGGCCGTCGCCTACGACGCGCCCGAGGCCCGTCTTGACCCCGACGGATCCCGCTTCCGGTGGCGCGGGATCGAGGTCCGGCTGTCGGTCCCGGGCGCCCACAACGCCGTCAACGCGGCCGGGGCACTGACCGCCTGCGCGCTCGCCGGTGCCCCGCCGGCCGCGGTCGCCGCCGCCCTGGCCGACTTCCAGGGCGCCCGCCGCCGGCTCGAGCTCGTTGGGGAGACGGCGACCGGCGCCCGCGTCTACGACGACTACGCCCATCATCCGACCGAGGTGGCGGCCGCCATCGCCGCCGCCCGGACCCTCCGTCCTCGCCGGCTGGTCGCCGTCTTCCAGCCCCATCTCTACTCGCGCACGCGCGCGCTCGCGCGGGACTTCGGGTCCGCGCTGACCGGTGCCGACGCCGCCGTCGTGCTGCCGATCTACCCGGCTCGCGAGCGGGCCGAGGACTTCCCCGGGGTCGATGGCCGCCTGATCGCGGCCGCCGCCGCCGACGCCGGCCCCCGCCGGCCCGTCGCCTGGATGCCGGGCTTCGACGAGGCTCGGTCGTTTCTCGGCGCGTCCCTGCGCGACGGCGATCTGTGCCTGATGATGGGCGCCGGCGACATCGACGCGCTCGGACGCTCGCTCGTCGCCTGATCGAGCCGGCGAGGTCGGGGTCCGGCCGGCGAGGTCGGGGTCGGGCCGGCGAGGTCGGGGTCGGGCCGGCGAGGTCGGGGTCGGGCCGGCGAGGTCGGGGTCCGGCCGGCGAGGTCGGGGTCCGGCCGGCGAGGTAGGGGTCCGGCCGGCGAGATCGGGGTCGGGCCGGCGAGGTAGGGGTCCGGCCGCCGAGGTCGAACCTCCCGGGTGACAGACGTTCATCCGTCCGCACCCTCCGACCCCGCCGCCCCCGGAGCGACTCCACCATGATCGACGACTCTCGCCCGCTCAGCCCCGTGACCATCGCCGCGACGGGGAGCAACCGGTGATCGCCGATCGACGCACCGGGCGCCGCAGCCGGCTGGGTCTCGGCCGGCACCCCGCCCGTCGAGTCCGCCCCGGCCGCCGGGGGATCCGCGTCAGCCCGCGCCTGCTGCTCGCCCTGGCCGCGGTGGTCCTCATCGCCGGCGGCGGCTTCCTCTGGTTCCGGGATTCCTCGCTGGTCGCCGTGCGGCGCGTGACGATCACCGGCGTCAGCGGCCCCGACGCGACCCAGGTCCGCTCGGCGCTGACGCTCGCCGCCCGTGACATGACGACGCTCGATGTCGAGCTGGGTCGCCTGCGGTCGGCGGTCCAGGCCTATCCGGTCGTGAAGGGGATCCGGGTCAGCACCGCGTTTCCGCACGGGATGACGATCGATGTGCAGGAGCAGGTGCCGATCGCGGTGATCGTCGACGGCGGCGTCCGGACCGCGGTCACCGCCGACGGAACGCTGCTGCGCGACGCCGCGGGGACGTCAGGTCTGCCCTCGGTCACGGTGGCCGACGAGCCGAACGGGAACCGCGTCTCCGGCGGCACCCTCGACGTCGTACGGTTGCTGGCGGCCGCTCCCTACGCGGCGCTGGCCAAGGTGCAGTCGGCCGGCGACGGGCCCATCCGGGGCCTCGTGGCGCAACTGCGCGACGGCCCTCGGATCTACTTCGGGACCGGCACCGAGCTCGCCGCCAAATGGCAGTCGGCGCTGCTCGTGCTCGGCAGCCCGCATGCCGCGGGGGCCAGCTATATCGACGTCTCCGATCCGCGCCTGCCGGCGGCGGGCAGCGGCAGCGACTGAGCGTTCAGACAAACTATCAACCTCGACTAGAGACTGAGGGCAGTCCCAAGGCGAACTCTCCGCTATCGTGGAGGGTTGCGCGATCTGCAAGGATCGTTGCGTGAGCATGCGCGGCGTTGACTTCGCCCATCCTCAGTCATAACGTGCAAAACTGCCTGCTTATGCTGATTCAGGCTCAAACTCTTAACCCTACCTAGAGGGTCGGACGAAACTCATGGAAAGCGGAAGCTATCTCGCAGTCATCAAGGTCGTCGGCGTCGGCGGCGGTGGCACGAACGCCGTCAATCGAATGGTCGACGCCGGGCTGCGGGGCGTCGAGTTCGTCGCCTGCAACACCGACGCGCAGGCGCTGGCGATGTGTGACGCGGACATCAAGCTCAACATCGGCCACGAGCTCACCAAGGGGCTCGGCGCGGGCGCGAACCCGGATGTCGGCCACGGGGCGGCGGCCGAATCACGGGACGACATCAAGGAGGCGCTGAAGGGCGCCGACATGGTCTTCGTCACCGCCGGCGAGGGCGGCGGAACGGGCACCGGCGCCGCGCCGGTGATCGCCGAGATCGCCAAGAACGAGATCGGCGCGCTGACCGTCGGCGTCGTCACGCGCCCGTTCTCGTTCGAGGGCACCCAGCGCGCCCGCCAGGCCCAGGACGGCATCGCCCGCCTGCGGGAGAACGTCGACACGCTGATCGTGATCCCCAACGAGAAGCTGCTGGCGATCGTCGAGCGCCGCACGACGATCCTCGAGGCCTTCCGCGAGGCCGACAACGTCCTGCGCCAGGGCGTCCAGGGGATCACCGATCTGATCACGATTCCCGGGCTCATCAACCTGGACTTCGCCGACGTGCGCACGATCATGCACGAAGCGGGCAGCGCGCTGATGGGCATCGGCACCGCGGCCGGCGAGAACCGCGCCGCCGAGGCCGCCAAGATCGCCATCTCCTCCCCGCTGCTGGAAGAGTCGGTGGAGGGCGCGATGGGCATCCTGCTCAACATCACCGGCGGGCACGACCTCGGCCTGTTCGAGGTCAACGAGGCCGCCGAGATCGTGCAGAGCGCGTCGGACTCCAACTCCAACATCATCTTCGGCGCGGTCATCGACGACAACATGGGCGACGACGTCCGCGTGACGGTCATCGCCACCGGCTTCGACCACGGGCACCGGCCCGGTCCGGCGGCGACGAGCCGGCGCGAGCCCCGGGACCCGTCGCCGCGCCCGCCGCGGCGTGACCGCGACGTGACGATGGACGATCGCCAGCGCTCCTCGCTGGAGATCTCCGACGACGAGATCGACATCCCGTCGTTCCTCAGGGACCGCTGAGGACGACCGCGACTCGTCGCGGTCGCGGTTCTGCTTCCCTCTCTGCCGCATGCCGAAGACAGCGCTGATCACCGGGGTCACCGGGCAGGACGGGTCCTATCTGGCCGAGCTCCTGCTCGAGAAGGGCTACGAGGTCCACGGCATCGTGCGCCGCTCCTCGACCGAGCGCTTCGAGCGGATCGAGCATCTGCGCGATCGGATCACGCTGCACCAGGCCGACCTGCTCGACCAGCGCTCGCTCGTCGACGCGCTCCGGGCGGCCCGGCCGGAGGAGATCTACAACCTGGCGGCGATGTCGTTCGTCGCCGTCTCCTGGATCCAGCCGACGCTGACCGCCGAGTTCACCGGCGTCGGGGTCACCCGCGTCCTGGAGGCGGTGCGCGAGGTCTGCCCCGAGGCCCGCTTCTACCAGGCGTCCTCGAGCGAGATGTTCGGCAAGGTCCTCGAGGTCCCCCAGAGCGAGCAGACGCCGTTCTATCCCCGCTCGCCGTACGGCGTCGCCAAGGCCTACGGCCACTTCATCACGGTCAACTACCGCGAGTCCTACGGTCTGCACGCCACCTCCGGGATCCTCTTCAACCACGAGAGCCCCCGTCGCGGGCTCGAGTTCGTCACCCGCAAGATCACCTGGCACGCCGCCGCGATCAAGCTCGGCCTCGCCGACAAGCTCACGCTCGGCAACCTTGACGCCGAGCGCGACTGGGGCTACGCCAAGGACTACGTCGAGGCGATGTGGATGATGCTCCAGCAGGACACCGCCGAGGACTTCGTGATCGCCACCGGGGTGGCCCACACCGTCCGCAACTGCCTGGAGATCGCGTTTGACCAGGCCGGCCTGGAGATCGCCGACCACGTCGAAGTCGACGCCTCGCTGCGGCGCCCCGCCGAGGTCGACCAGCTGATCGGCGACGCCTCCAAGGCCGAGCGCCAGATGGGGTGGAAGCCCCAGACGAGCTTCGAACAGCTCATCCGGCTGATGGTCGACGCCGACCATGAGCTGCTGTCGGGTCGCCGCCGGCCGTGAGCGCTGAGCGCAAACGCGCTCTCGTCACCGGCATCACCGGGCAGGACGGATCCTTCCTCGCCGAGCAGCTTCTGCACGCGGGCTACGAGGTGGTCGGGATGATCCGGCGCCCCGCCGGCGAGCCCCTCGGGGCGGCCGAGCATCTCCGCGGTCAGATCGAGCTCGTCGCCGGCGATCTGCTGGATCCGGCGTCTCTGACCGCGGCGGTGCGCCGCTTGACGCCTGACGAGCTCTACCACCTGGCCGCGCCGACCTTCGTGCCTGATTCGTGGCGACATCCCGGCCGCTTCGCCGCCGCCATCGCCGGCGCCACCGGAACCCTGCTGGAGGCGGTCGCCCAGCACAGCCCGCAGACCCGCCTGCTCGTCACGGGCTCCGGCGAGATGTTCGGCGACGCGCCGGAGAGCCCGCAGACCGAGCGCACGCCGTGCCGTCCCCGCAATCCGTATGCGATCGCCAAGCTGGCGGCCCATCAGCTCGTCGGCGAACTGCGCGAGCACACCGGCGTCTTCGCCTGCTCGGCCATCCTCTACAACCACGAGTCCGAGCGTCGTCCCGGCAACTTCGTCACCCGCAAGGTCACCCGCGCCGCCGCGCGGATCAAGCTCGGGCTCGACGACGAGCTCACCCTCGGCGACACGAGCGCCGTGCGCGACTGGTCGTTCGCCGGCGACATCGTGCGCGGCTGCCGCCTGATGCTCGCCCAGGAGAGCGCCCGGGACTACGTGCTGGCCAGCGGCGTCGGGCACACCGTGCAGGAGCTCGTGGAGGTGGCCTTCACGCACGTCGGCGTCGATCCCGCCGCCCACGTGCGGATCGACGACAGCCTCGTCCGGGCGCCCGAGCAGACCGTGCCGATCGGCGACCCGAGCCGGGCCCGGACGGAGCTCGGTTGGGCGCCGACGCTCGGCTTCGAGGAGCTCATCGCCCGGATGGTCGACGCCGACCTGCTCGCGCGGGGGGATCCCGGCGGGGGCATGTATTAGCCTCTGACCGTGTCCTCGGTCGCCGAGCCCCTGCGCCTCAGCCCGCTCAACGATCGCCATCGTGCCGCGGGCGCCAAGCTGATCGGCTTCGCCGGCTGGGAGATGCCGGTCCAGTACGCCGGGATCAAGGCCGAGCATCTCGCCGTGCGCCACGGGGCGGGGATGTTCGACACCTCCCACATGGGGGAGATCGAGACCCGCGGCCCCGACGCCCAGGCCTTCCTGCAGCACCTCCTGTCCAACGATGTGCGCCGGCTGCCCGAGGGCGGCGCGCAGTACAGCCTGTTGTGCGACGAGGGCGGGGGCGTGCTCGACGACCTCTTCACCTATCGGCTCGCCGAGTGCCATTACCTGACGGTCACCAACGCCGCCAATCACGAACGTGACCTGGCGTGGTTGACGCGGCACGCGGCCGGGTTCGACGTCGACGTGACCGATTGCCGGGATGATTTCGCGATGCTCGCCGTGCAGGGACCGCGGGCGCGCGAGCTCGTCGGCGGGCTCGCCGACGGCGGTCTCCCGCCGCGGATGCACTGCTGTCAGCGCAGTGTGGCCGGGGTGCCGATGCTCATCTGCGGTACGGGATACACAGGAGAGGACGGGGTGGAGCTGCTGCTCGCGCCCGGCCGCGCCGGCGAGGTGTGGGACGCGCTGTCAGACGCGGGCGTCACGCCGGCCGGCCTCGGCGCGCGTGACACCCTGCGCCTGGAGGTGTGTTACCACCTCTACGGCAACGACCTCAGCACGGAGCGCGGACCGATTGAGGCCGGGCTCGGCTGGTGCTGCGCCGAGCGCACCGGCTTCATCGGCTCCGAGGCGGTCGCCCGCGTGCGCGCGGACGGCCCGGCGGAGAAACTCGTCGCCTTCGCGATCGAGGGCGCCGGCATCGCGCGCCAGGGCAACCCGGTCGCCGGCGGCGGCGTCGTGACGAGCGGAACCTTCTCCCCGAGCCTGGAGCAGGGCATCGGGATGGCCTATGTGCCGGCCGGACTCGCCGAGCCGGGAACCGAGCTCACAATCGATGTCCGGGGCACGGCGCGCGCCGCCGTGGTCCGCGCCAAGCCCCTCTACCGCAAGGAGCGCTGACCCGCCATGGCCGATCCCAGCTACCCCGATGATCTGCTCTACCACGCCGAGCACGACTGGGCCCGCATCGACGGCACCACCGCCACGTTCGGGATCACCTGGTACGCGCAGGACTCATTGGGCGAGGTCGTGTTCTTCGATCCGCCGAAGATCGGCGCCACGCTGACCAAGGACTCGCCCTACACCGAGGTGGAGTCGGTCAAGGCGGTCTCCGACGTGATCGCGCCGATGTCGGGCGAGGTCGTCGAGGTCAACGAGTCGCTCGCCGACAAGCCCGAGGCGATCAACGAGGACCCCTACGGAGCGGGCTGGCTCGTCAAGGTCACGCTGTCGGACCCCGGCGAGCAGGACGCGCTGCTCGATGCCGCGGCCTACGAGGCGACACTGTCGTGACTCGGTACACCGCCGCCACCGATGAGGACCGGCGAGCGATGCTCGCCGCGATCGGCGTGGGCTCGATCGACGAGCTGTTCGGCGACGTCCCGGCGTCGCTGCGGCTGACCCGTCCGCTCGCGCTCGACGCCGGCCTGTCCGAGCAGGAGGTCTACGACGAGCTGCGGGCGCTCGCCGCGCGTAACACGAGCACCGAGGACGAGGTGTCGTTCCTCGGCGCCGGAATGTATGACCACTACGTCCCGGCGCTGATCGATTCGATCACGAGCCGGTCGGAGTTCCTGACCCCGTACACGCCGTATCAGCCCGAGGTCTCCCAGGGCGGCCTGCAGGCGATGTTCGAGTATCAGACGGCGATCTGCGAGCTGACCGGGCTGCCGGTCGCCAACGCCTCGGTCTACGAGGGGCCGAGCGCGGTCGCCGCGGCCGGCTACGTCGCCCGGGCCACGAACGCCCGGCGGCGCTTCGTCGTCTCCCGCGGCGTGCATCCGCACGCCCGCCAGGCGCTGGCGACGCTCGCCCACGCCTGGCAGATGGACGTCGTCGAGGCGCCGCTGGTCGACGGCGTGACCGAGCTGCCCGAGCTCGACGCCGACGTCAGCGCGGTCATCGTCGCGCAACCGAACTTCCTCGGCGCGGTCGAGGATCTCGAGCGGCTGGCCAACGCCGCCCACGAGGCCGGCGCGCTGTGCATCAGCTCATGCGATCCCCTGCCGCTCGCGCTGCTGCGCTCGCCCGGCGAGTGCGGCGTCGACATCGCCGTCGGCGAGGGTCAGACACTCGGCAACCGGCTGGACTTCGGGGGACCGTCGTTCGGCTTCTTCGCCGCCACGGAGGCGCTGCTGCGGCGGATGCCGGGTCGCATCGCGGGGGAGACCCGTGATCTCGAGGGCAAGCGGGGGTTCGTGCTGACCCTCCAGACACGTGAGCAGCACATCCGCCGGGAGAGGGCGACCTCCAACATCTGCACCGCGCAGGCGCTCAACGCGCTGGCCGGCGTCATCTACCTCAGCTGGCTCGGGCGCGCCGGGATCGTCGAGCTGACCGAGCTGATGCTGCAGCGCGCCGCCTATGCCCGTGATCGCCTGAGCGCGGTCGACGGCGTGCGGATGCTCCACGGCCGGCCGGTCGTCAGGGAGTTCGCGATCGGGCTCGACGCCCCGGTGGCGCGCGTCCTGCAGCGCTGCCGCGAGCGCGGCATCAACCCCGGCTATCCGCTCGGGCGCGACTATCCCGAGCATCCCGACGGGCTGCTGGTGGCGATCACCGAGCGCCGGACCCGGGCCGAGATCGACCGGCTGGCCGACACGCTCGCCGAGGCGATCGCCGCCGAGCGCGACCGCCGGCCGGCGGGGGTGGGGGCATGACCGCCGCCAACGTCAGCGCCGCCGACGACGAGCTGACGATCTACGAGCGCTCGCGCCCCGGACGCCGGGCATTCACCCCGCCCGCGCTCGACGTGCCACGCCGCCCGCTGGACGAGCTGCTCGCGCCCGCCCTGCGCCGCGCCGCGCCGCCGCGTCTGCCCGAGGTCACCGAGCCCGAGATCGTGCGCCACTACAACCGGCTGTCGAAGCGCAACTTCGACCTCGACACCGGCTTCTATCCGCTCGGCTCGTGCACGATGAAGCACAACCCCAAGCTCCACGAGCGCCTCGCCGCGCTGCCGGGCCACGCCAAGCTGCATCCGCTCCAGGACCCGCGGTACGCGCAGGGCGCGCTCGAGCTGATGTGGCGCCTGCAGGACGCGCTCGCCGAGATCGCCGGCCTCCCCCACGTCTCGCTCCAGCCCTCGGCCGGATCGCACGGCGAGCTGGCCGGCGTGCTGCTGACCCGCGCCTATCACGAGGACCGAGGCGAGCTGCGCACGAAGGTGCTGACCCCGGAGACCGCGCACGGCACGAACCCGGCCACGGTGACGATGGCGGGCTACGAGGTCGTCAAGGTCGGGACCGACGCCGCCGGAAACGTCGACCTCGACGATCTGCGGGCCAAGGCGACCGAGGACGTCGCCTGCCTGATGCTGACCAATCCCTCGACGCTCGGGCTGTTCGAGCACGGGATCGAGGAGATCGCCGGGATCGTCCACGACGCCGGCGCGACGCTGTACTACGACGGCGCCAACCTGAACGCGATCATGGGGATCTGCCGGCCGGGCGACATGGGCTTCGACATCGTCCATTTCAACCTCCACAAGTCCTTCACCCAGCCCCACGGCGGCGGCGGACCGGGAGCCGGGCCGATCGCGGTCGCCGCCCACATCGAGCCGTTCCTCCCGCATCCCCAGGTCGTCCGGCGGTCGAGCGGCAACGGGTCGGGGCCGGTCTACGAGCTCGACGACGACCGGCCGAAGTCGATCGGGCGCCTGCGCGGCTTCCAGGGCAACTACGGAGTGTTCGTGCGCTCCTACGCCTACATCCGCTCGCTCGGGGCCGAGGGGCTGCGCGACGCCTCCGAGGTGGCGGTGCTCAACGCCAACTATCTGCTCGCCAAGCTCCGGGCCGAGGGCGTGCTCGAGCATCTCCCGGCCGCCTATGACCGCGTCTGCATGCACGAGTTCGTACTCAGCGGTGCGCCGATGAAGCACGAGCTGGGCATTCGCACGCTGGACCTCGCCAAGCGGCTGCTCGATCACGGCGTCCATCCGCCGACCGTCTACTTCCCGCTGCTCGTCGACGAGGCGCTGCTGATCGAGCCGACCGAGACCGAGACCAAGGAGACGCTCGACCGGTTCGCCGAGATCGTCGCCGAGATCCTGCGCGAGGCGGGCGACGATCCCGAGGTGGCCCGCAACGCTCCGTACACGACCCCCGTCCGCCGCCTCGACGAGGCCGGCGCCGCTCGCAACCCGGTTCTGAGCCAGCCGCTCTGATGCCCTGGGGGGTCCGTTAGCGTGCGCTTCGTGATCATCGGCGCCGGGGCGATCGGCGGGGTCGCCGGCGCCCGCCTGCAGCAGGCCGGCCACGACGTCACGCTGATCGCCCGGGGCCTCCATCTCGACGCGATCCACCGTCACGGCCTGACGCTGCTGGCGCCCGACGAGCGCGCGGTGCTGAGGATCGCCGCCGAAGCCGATCCGGCCGCGGTCCGCTGGCGCGGGGATGAGGTCGTCCTGCTGGCCACCAAGAGCCAGGACAGCGCGCCCGCGCTGATCGCCCTGCGAGACGCCGCCGGCCCGGGCGTGCCGGTCGCCTGCCTGCAGAACGGCGTCGAGAACGAGCGCATCGCGCTGCGGCTCTTTCACACCGTCTACGGCGCCGCCGTGATGATGCCGACCGCGCACGTCGAACCCGGCGTGGTCGAGTCCTACGGCGCGCCGCTGAGCGGGATGCTCGGGCTCGGCCGCTATCCGGAGGGCGTCGATGACGGGGCGCTGCGGATCGCCCGCGCGCTGACCGAGGCCCGCCTGCAGACCGATGCCGTGCCCGACGTCATGCGCCTGAAGTACGCCAAGCTGCTGCTCAACCTCGGCAACGCCGTCGACGCGCTGTGCGGCCGGGGCGCGCACAGCGAGGCGGTCACCGAGCAGGCGCGAGTCGAGGGGCGGGCGGTCCTGGCCGCCGCCGGGATCGCCCACGAGGCCGGCGAGGTCACCGACGTGATCGGCCGCTGGCGGCAGATCGGCGTGCGTGAGATCGAGGGCCGCCGCCGCGCCGGCTCCTCCAGCTGGCAGAGCCTGCAGCGCGGGGCCGGAGCGATCGAGACCGACTATCTGAACGGCGAGATCGTGCTGCTCGGCCGGCTGCACGGCGTTCCCGCTCCGGTCAACGCCGCGCTCTGCCGCCTGGCGGCCGACGTCGCCCGCCGGCGCGGCGCGCCCGGCTCGGTCAAGGTCGACGAGATCCTGGCGGCCGCGGCATGAGCGCCACCGCCGATCCCCGCGTCGGCGCGCTCGCGCAGCGGATCGCCGCCACGGCGACCGCCGAGCTCGAGGCGCTCGTCGGCGTCTCGTCGCCCTCCGGCGACGTGGAGGGCGCCGAACGGTCGCTGGCGCTCTGCCGGGAGCTGCTGCCGCCCGGCGCCCGGATCGAGCGCCCCGCGTGCTCGACGCCGGGGAGCGCTCCCGATCTGATCGCCGTCGTGACCGGCACCGGGAGTGGCCGGGTGATGCTGCTCGGGCACGTCGACACGGTCGTCGGGCATGACGCCCACCAGCCGCTGCGCCGCGACGGTGACCGCCTCTACGGCACCGGGACGGTCGACATGAAGGGTGGGGTCGTGCTGTCGCTCGGCGTCGCGCGCGAGCTCGCCGCCACGCCCGATCGGTTCGCCGAGCTCGCCGTGCTGCTCGTCTGCGACGAGGAGTGGCGCACCCAGCCGTTCGGGCACGTCGCCCGGTTCGCCGGCTATGACGCCTGCCTGTGCTTCGAGGGCGGCGAGCGCACCCCCGCCGGCGACGAGGGCGTCGTCGTCCGCCGCAAGGCGGCCGGGACGCTGCGGGTGATCGCGACCGGCCGCGCGTCGCATTCGGGCTCTGCGCCCCACCGCGGACGCAACGCCCTGCTGGCGCTCGCCCGGACCGCGTCCGACGTCGCCGCCCTGCACGATCCCGACGGTCCCCAGCAGCTGAGCGTCGTGCCGACCGTCATGAGCTCGGGCGAGGCCTTCAACGTCGTCCCCGCCGCCGGGCGCCTGATCTTCGATCTGCGCGCCCGTGAGCTGCACGCCTTCGACGACGTGCTGGCGGCCGTGCCCGCGCAGCGCGACGAGGTCGTGCTCGACGCGCAGATGGACCGGCGCTGGCCCGGGATGGATTCCGAGGCGCTGACCGCCGGCCTCCTGGCCGACGCGTCGGCGCGCCTCGGGCGGACGATCGCGGCCGTCGCGCGTGGCGGCGCCAGCGACGCCAGCCATTTCGCGAGCACGATCCCGCTGACGATCGACGGCCTCGGGCCCCGCGGCGGGGGCGCCCACACCCCTGAGGAGTTCGTGCTGGAGCCGGGGCTCGCCGATCGGGCCGAGGTGGGGCTGGCCATCGCCCTCGCCGCGCTGGACGCCACGTAGCCGCGCGGCGCCCTGTCCATCCCGGCTGAGACTTCGTCAACTCTTCGTCCAGGCCGCTGATTCGGGCCCGGCTACCTGCCATCCTTAGTCCCAGCATGCCGAATCTCTCCGCCACGCTGCGCAACCAGCCCGAGCGCCGGCGCCAGCCGGTCGAGGGCATCATCCTGCTCATCGGGATCGTCGCCCTGATGTGGTTCGTGGAGGCGATCAACTCGCTCGACAGCGACGGCCTGGACCACGGCGGCGGGATCCTGCCCCGCAACGTCGACCACCTGTGGGCGATCTTCACCGCGCCGTTCCTGCACGCCAACTTCTATCCGCACCTCGTCGACAACACGATCCCGTTCGTCTTCATGGGGGTGTTCATCGCGCTCAAGGGCGCCGTCCGGCTGGCCAAGGTGACGCTGATCGTCGTCGTCATCGGCGGCCTCGGCACGTGGCTGATCTCCCCGGCCGACACGAACACGATCGGCGCCAGCGGGATCGTCTTCGGCTACGCCACGTATCTGTTCGCCCGCGGGGTGTTCGATCGCAACTGGCTGGAGCTGCTGATCGGGCTACTCGTCGGCGTCGTCTGGGGCGGTGCGCTCGTCTCGAGCCTCGTGCCCCACACCGGCGTCTCCTGGCAGGCCCATGCCAGCGGAGCCGTCGGCGGCGTCGTCGCCGCCTGGTTGCTCGCCGGGCGCACGCCGTCCAAGGCGGCCAAGCGCCGCGGCGGCGGTGGATCGGAGCTCCCGATCCCGCCCGAGCACGCGCCCGCGCACGCGTCGCTGGATCGCTTCCTGGCGTCGTAGCTCCCGCGGGCAGTGGGGCCGGCGGGCCGCGGCGGGCGGGGTGGCCCGGCGGCTCACGGGTCCGTCGCCCGGCGGGTCGCGTAGCCTCCACCGACGTGCGGATCTTCTCAGGCATCCAGCCGACCGGCCGCAAGCACCTCGGCAACTACATCGGCGCCATCACCCAGTACGTCGCCGGCCAGGATCGCGGCGAGGCGATCTACTGCGTCGTCGATCTCCACGCCACGACGGTCGCCTACGAGCCGGCCGGCCTGCGGGACTCGGTCTACGACACGGCGGCCACGCTGCTGGCCGCGGGCCTGGATCCGCAGCGCTGCATCTTCTTTCGCCAGAGCGATGTGCTCGAGCATCCCGAGCTGTCCTGGCTGCTCTCGAGCGTGGCGTCGTTCGGCGAGCTGAGCCGGATGACCCAGTTCAAGGACAAGGCGGGCTCCCAGCGTGAGCTCGTCTCGGTCGGGCTGTTCACCTACCCGGTCCTGATGGCCGCCGACGTGCTCGCCTACCGCGCCCATGAGGTGCCGGTCGGCGACGACCAGCGCCAGCACGTCGAGCTCATGCGCGACATCGCCGAGCGCTTCAACGCCCGGTTCGGAGAGACGCTCGTCGTTCCCGAGGCCCGGATCCCGACGGTCGGCGCGCGGATCATGGATCTGCAGGCGCCAGAGCGCAAGATGTCGACCACGGGGGGCAGCGTCCAGGGGACGGTCTACGTCCTGGACGAGCCCAAGGTGATCCTCAAGAAGGTCCGCTCGTCGGTGACCGACTCGGGCTCGGAGGTGCGCCGGGCCGCCGAAAAGCCCGGGATATCGAATCTGATCGACATCCTCGCCGCCGTCCGGGGGACCGAGCCCGAGGCGGTCGAGCGCGAATTCGACGGCCAGGGCTACGGCGCGTTCAAGCAGGCGGTCGCCGACGCCGTCGTCGACTATCTCGCGCCGGTGCGCGAGCGCTACGAGCAGCTGCGCGCCGACGAGGGCGAGCTGGAGCGGATCATGGCGGCCGGGGCGGACAAGGCCCGGGCCATCGCCGCGGACACCCTGGCCGACGTGCGCGCGGCGATGGGGGTGGGAGCGGTCCGAGGCCACGGTTAGGGTTTCTCGCCGTGACGCTGACCTATCTCGATCTCGACCTCGACGTCTTCGCGGGCCCGTTCGATCTCCTGCTGACGCTCATTCTGCGCGAGGAGGTCGATCTGCTCGAGGTCGACCTCGCCGACGTCGTCATCGCCTACATCGATCATCTCGAGCGCCGCGGTGAGCTCGATCTGGAGGCGGCGACCGAGTTCCTCGTACTGATCGCCGCCCTGCTGGAGCTGAAGTCCCGGCTGCTGCTGCCCGGCGAGGAGCTCGAGGAGATCGAGCTCGACCCCGGCGAGGCCGCCGAGGAGCTGCTCGCCCGGCTGCTCGCCGCCCAGCGCTATCGCACCGCCGCCGACTATCTCGCGGCGCGGCTGGACCGGGAGGAGGGCCACCGCTTCCGCTCGGCCCCGCTGCCCTCGCATCTGCGCACGGCGTCGCTGCGCGACGCCGTCAACGTCTACGACCCGTCCCAGCTCGCGGGCGCGATCGGCAACCTCCTCCAGCTCCCGCCGCCGGTCGACGTGCGCCACATGACGAGCATCAAGGTGACGGTGGCCGAACGGCTCACCCATCTGCGGGCGCTGCTGGCACGCGGCCGGTTCACCTTCACCCAGGCGGTCGGGCTCAGCGACCGCGTCACGATCGCGGTCACCCTCTACGCGCTGCTGGAGCTCTACAAGCAGGGCGAGGCGACCTGGATCCAGGACGAGCCGTTCGACGAGATCGTCGTCGAATCGTCAGCCGGCGTCACCCAGCTGCAGAGGCTGACGGCATGACCGCCGAGTTGGAGCTGGAGCGAACGCTCGAGTCGCTGCTCTTCCTGAGCGCCGACCCGGTGCCCGCCGCCGCGCTGGCCGACGCTACCGGCGTCGAGCCCGACGAGGTGACGGCGGCCGTGGAGCGCCTGCGCGAGCACTACGAGCGCGAGCAGCGCGGGTTCGTCGTGCGCCGGCTGGCGGGCGGCTACGTGCTGACCAGCCATCCCGACGCCGAGGCCGCCGCCCGGCGGCTGCTCGCCAAGCCGCGGACGCCGCCCCTGACCGCCGCCCAGGCCGAGACGCTCGCCATCGTCGCCTATCTGCAGCCGGTCTCGCGACCCGAGATCGCGCGGATCCGCGGCGTCAGCGCCGAGTCGGCGGCGACGACCCTGCTCGAGCGGGGAGTGATAGAGGAGGCGGGCCGCTCGCAGTTCGGGGCGGTCCTCTATCGCACGAGCGAGTTGTTCCTCAAGCTGTTCGGCCTCACCGAGATCGGGGAGCTGCCGGACATCGCCGGCTTCGACCCGTCGCCGGAGTTCGAGCACGAGCTGCGCGAGCGCCTGCTGCGCGCCGGCGAGGCGCGGGCCGGGCTGGCCGGGATCACGCTGGCCGCGCGGCCTGAGGGCGGTGCGGCCGCGGGCGATGAGGACGACCCGGGGGGTGATGACGAGGCCGGCGGTTATTCCGGGGACGTCGGGGATTCCGGGGGTTCCGGGGGTTCCGGGGACGTCCAGGCCGTCGGCGACCGCGTCAGCGGACCCTGACGCGTACCCACCGCGTCGGCGATCCGGCCTGCGGCTGCAGCGCGGTCCACACGACCGAGAGCCGGGCGCTCGTGCCGAGCACCACGACGCGCGCGCCGCGGGTCCGGTGGACGGCGTGGCCGGCGGGGCCGACGCGGACGAGCAGGAGGTCGCCGGACGGCTTGGCCCGGACCCCGATCACCAGCCGGTCGCGCCCGAGTCGGCGCGCCCAGAAGCTCACGTGCGGCCGGGGAGGGGCGGCCGAGGCGATCCTGGCCGGGCTGATGACGGTGCTCGCCGTCGTCGTCAGCGTGTAGTCATAGCCATAGCTCGTGCCGTCGGCGTTCTGCGCGACGAGCCGGTAGTGGTACACCGTGCCCGGCGTCAGGCCGGTCAGCGTCGCCGCCGCCGCCGTCACGCCCGGCCCGGCGCCGATGGGGGCCGCGGGCGTCGTCTGGCCGTAGGCGGTCGAGGTCCCGTACTGCCAGAACGCGGTCGTCGCCAGGCCGTTCGGGTACACGCCGCCGGCCAGCGCGGCGGTCGTCGCGCCGACCGTCTCGGTGTAGCTGTTGCTCGAGCCCGACCCGATCGCCGGTCCGCCGATCCCGGGAGCCCCGGCCGCCACATCGCCGGAGATCGACCCCATGCCGGTCGGGCCGTCGTAGCCGATCCCGGCGTTGCAGATGTAGAAGATCGCCGCCGCGCATGAGCCGTCAGTGCCGGTGCTGGGGTCGTTGAGCAGCCGGCCGTCGGTGTACGCCCACTGCGGCGTGGCGCCGTCGATCCCCGTGACCGCCTCGAACGCCGCCACCAGCGGGGTGGCGAGGCTCGTCCCCCCGCCGACCAGCCAGCCGCCGTCGGCGCTGTCATAGATCGTCAGACCGGTGTCGGGATCAGCGTCGGCCGACACGTCGGCGTAGGCACGGCCCGTGCAGCCGGTGTCGGTCTGATAGGCGGGCTTGGGCTCGCTGAGGTCACAGCCCGACCCGCCCCCGACGCCGTCGGCGCTCAGCGACCACGCCGATTCGCTGAAGCCGCGCAGGTTCGACGCCGTGGTGGCCGGCACCAGCGTCGTGCCGCCGACCGCGGTCACTGTGCTCAGCGCGGCGGGATAGACGTCCTGGCCGGCGCCCGGATAGCCGGCATCGCCGGTGCCGGCGATGACGGTCGCGGTGCCGAACGAGGCGGGCTCGCCGGGTGATGAGCTGACCGAGCCCCAGCTGTTGGAGATCTGGTCGGCGCCGAGCGCCTGCGCCGCATCGATCCCCTGCTCAAGGCTGGCGGCGTCCGCGCTCGCGGACTCCACGAGGAGCAGCCGGCAGTTGGGGCAGAGGGCGGAGGCGGCGTCGAGATCGAGTGACTCCTCCGCCTCCCAGGTGCCGTCGGGCGCCGGCAGCGGCGCCGCCGCGCCCTCCGCGTTGACCTTGCGAAAGCAGCCGTTGGCCGTCGTGCAGGGCGGCAGCCCGTACGTGCTGCGATAGGTCGCCAGATCGGACTCGGCGTTGGGATCGTCGTAGGCGTCGACGACCGCAACCGTGTCGCCGCCGCCGTTGACCTGGGACAGATAGGTCAGGTCATAGGCCTGTTGGAGGTAGGCGGGCGTCCCGGGCTGCGGGGGGGCGGCGCCGGAGCTCGCGCTCTCGGCGCGGCGCAGCAGAGCGTTCGCCGGAAAGACCTGGGTGAAGGTGGCGTGATCGGCGACCGCAGGCCGTACGCGCGCTCCGGTGGAGCGCACCACGAGCAGCTGGGCGCCACACTGCGCCTGGCCGGCGGCGGGCGGCGGGCAGACGTCGGCGGCGGCGATCTCGGCGCTCGGCCGACCGGTGACGAGCGCCACCGACTCGGCGAGCGCGGTCGCCGGGCGCGTGGTCTGAGCCGGCGCCGCGGTGGCCCGCTGAACCGGCGCGGGCGCCGAGGCGATCCGGTGGGCCGCCGGTGCCGCGGTCCGGTGGGCCGCCGGTGCCGCGGTCGCCGCGGCGGGCACCGCGAGCGCCGCCAGCAGAACCGCCGACCACGCGCGGACGCGCGGGTGGGGGAGGCCGAGCCGGAGCCGCCGCTGACGTGGGGCCATCCTCCCTTATTGGAAAGTCGGTCTCTGAGCCCCCGGGAATCGCCCGGATCTCGGCGTTTATCCGAGCCGCGCTGTCGTGCGGGGCGGGCTCAACGCCGCCCGCTGAGGATGGTGGCGCAACCAATGGTTGATATACAACCCCAGATTGCGCCACCACCCTCGTGGCGGTTCTAGGAGAGGAATCGGAGCACCGCTTCGGCGTCGCGCTCCAGGGCGGCCCGGTCGGCGGAGGAGATGCGCCGGAACGGCGGTTGCAGCTCGATTCGCAACGCCCCGCGCGAGCCGGTGAAGCGCCAGACCGCCGCCGCGCGGCCGTCGACGAGCGCGAAGCTGCGGAAGACGCCGCCGGAGACGACCGCGGACTCGCCGCCCGGGCCGAGGACACCCGCCCGGGAGGTCCAGCCCATCAGCAGCGGCTCGAACGCCCCCAGCAGTCGCGGCGCCGGCCACTCCTCCGACCCCGGATCGGCTCCCGGCCCGCCCCCGGCCGGCTTCGCTCCAGCCCCCGGCGCAGCGGCCAGTTCAACGAGGCCGTCCTCGCCGAAGGCCCGCAGCTCACGCCCGATCGCGCCCAGCCCCGCTCGCGCGTCGCCCAGGGTGATCCCCGCCCAGCGGGCGAGATCGCGGGCCGAGGCGGGCGCGTGGCCGGCGAGATAGCGCCGGGCGAGCTCGGCGAGCGCCGCCGTCCGGTCCACGCCGCCCGCCTCCCCGCCGCCGCGCCCGCCGGACCCCCCGGCGCGCCCCGCCCCGCCGCCGCCCCGCGGGCGCCCACCGCGCCCACCACGCTGGCCAGGCCCGACGATGTCATGCAGCCAGTCGTCGACCCGCACGAAGGCCTGCTCGGCACCGGCCATCGGCCCGCGGACGATGACGCCGTCAAGCGACGCCCGGACGAGCAGGTGGACGATCGCCTGCCCGGCGACCGGGATCCCGGCTCGCTCCAGGCGCTCGCGCAGCCGGGCCCGGGTCAGCGGCCCCGTATCGGCGAGCGCCCGGTCGATCAGGGCGACCCCGCGGTCGGCCAGGTCGGGCGAGACACCCTCCTGATCCAGGCGCCGCGCGACCGTGCGGCGCAGCTGAGGCGTCGTCAGGGCCTGCAGCAGGGGATAGTCCTCACTGCGGATGAGGTGCAGGGTGCCCCGGTTGCACCATGTGATGAGCAGCGTCCGGCGGTCGGTCAGCTCACGATCGATGTCGGCGGCGGTGACGCCGTCGGTCCGGGCGCGGATCGCCAGCCGCGCGCCGCGGGGATCCTGGGCCTGGACGGCGAGCAGATGCGCGGTGACGGCCACCGCGTCACGCGGGCTGGCCGGATCAGTCAGGAGCTGGCTGCGCAGCCGCCGGGCGAGCGCGGCGTCCTCGCTCGCCGCGGACGACGCCCCCGCGGACGACGCCCCCGCGGACGACGCCCCCGAGCCCGGCGCCCCCGCGGACGACGCTCCCGCGGACGACGCCCCCGCGGACGACGCCCCCACGGACGACCCCCCCGAGCCCGGCGCCCCGCCGCCCGCCGGAGACCCCCCGCTCACGCCCGCGCGGCGAGCTGCCCGCAGGCTGCGGCGATGTCACGGCCGCGGGTCAGGCGCACGGTCGCCCCGACCCCGAGCCGCTCCAGCTCACCGCGGAACGCCTCGATCGCCTTCGGGCTGGAGCCTTCGTAGGCCGAGTCGGTTGGGTTGTACGGGATCAGGTTGACCTTGAAGACGCGCGGATCCAGCACCTCGGCGAGCTGGCGGGCCTGGACGAAGGAGTCGTTGACCCCGGCGAGCATGACGTATTCGACGAACACCATCCGCCGCTTGCGCTCATAGAACGCCTGGCAGGCCGCCAGCACCTCGGAGAGCGGATAGCGGTCGTTGACCGGCATCAGCTCCGAGCGCAGGGCCTCGTCGGCGGTGTGCAGCGACAGCGCCAGGCGGATCGGCATCGGGTCGCCGGCCAGCCGCGTGATCCCCGGGATCCAGCCGACCGTCGAAACCGCGGTGTGGCGATGGCTGATGCCGATCTCGGGCAGCCGCCGGCAGGCCTCCAGCACGGCGTCGAGGTTCATCATCGGCTCGCCCATGCCCATGAAGACGGCGTGGTCGACAGCGTGGCGGCGTCGGAAGTGCAGGGCCTGATCGAGGATCTCCGACGCCGTCAGATTGCGCCCGAAGCGCATCTGGCCGGTCGCGCAGAACGTGCAGGTCAGCGGGCAGCCCGACTGCGAGGAGAGGCACAGCGAGTGGCGCCCGTCGCGGTAGCGCATCAGCACGGCCTCCACCGGCCGGCCGTCGTGGGTGGCGAACAGCGCCTTGACGGTGCCGTCGGAGGCGCGCGCCTCGTCACGCAGGGTCAGGCTGGAGAACGGGACCGAGTCGCTCAGCGCCGAGCGCAGCGCGAGGGGCAAATCGGTCATGGTGTCGAAGCCGCCGGCCCCCTGAGCGGCCCAGCGCCAGACCTGGCGGGCGCGGTAGCCGGGCTCACCGAGACCGGCGAGCGTCGATTCCAGCAGAGCGAGATCCATGCTGTCTATGGTGACAGCGCAATGCGACTGGCGAAATACCTTGCCCTGGCGGGCGTGGCCTCACGGCGCGCCGCCGAGGAGCTCGTCCGCGGCGGGCGCGTCACCGTCGGCGGCGTGGCGATCACCGACCCCGCGTACGGCGTCACCGAGGACGACGCGATCGCGTTCGACGGCGAGCCGCTGCGGATCGCCGTCGAGCGCGCGGTCTACGTCGTCAACAAGCCCGCCGGCGTCGTCTCGACCGCGAGCGATCCTCAGCGCCGCCGCACGGTCGTCTCGCTCGTTCCATCGTCGCTGCGGCTCTATCCGGTGGGGCGCCTGGACATCGACACCACCGGCCTCATCCTGCTGACCAACGACGGGGACCTCGCCCATCGCCTGACCCACCCGAGCTTCGAGGTGCCGCGCACCTATCGCGCGGTGCTCGGCAAGCCGCCGATCCACGATCGAGCGGTCCGGGCGCTGCGCACAGGTGTCACGCTGGAGGACGGGGTGACCGCGCCCGCCCGGGTCCGCCGCCTGTCGCCCGACACGATCGAGCTGACGATCCGCGAGGGGCGCAACCGTCAGATCAAGCGGATGTGCGAGGCGGTCGGGCATCCGGTGCGCTCGCTGACGCGGATCGCGTTCGGGCCGCTCACCCTCGGCGATCTGTCGGAGGGCGCGCACCGGCGGCTCGGCGCCCGCGACGTGGAGGCGCTCACCCGCGCTGCACCAGCAGGTCGTCGTTCCGCAGCGTCGTCGTGACGAGCGCCCGGGCGACCTCTGACCGCGTGACCCGGCGCGGCCGCTCCGACACCAGCCGCATGATCGTGAACTGGTAGATCCGCCGGCGCCACAGCTCGTGGAAGCCGGGGATGTCATACGACGCCTGCATCGCGGACGGGATGAGATTGCACGCCGCGCCCCACCAGCACAGCGGCTGCTGGGGCGAGCTGATCGAGACGATGTCGATCTCCCGGACGCGTTCGCCGCCGTGGAGCACCGCCAGGCGCGGGAGGTACAGCGAGAGCGGGAGGAGCGTTCGATAGTGCTGAATCAGGATCACCCGCCCGGCCGACGGCGCCGCGGCGGCGGGCCGAGCTCCGAGGACCCGGGCCACGCCGCGCCAGTCCGGGCGCTCGAGATTGCGATCGACGGCGATCGCCGCCGTCGCCACGATCCCGATCACGCACAGAGCGACGGTCACCGTCACCCCGACCGCCCGCGCGCGCCCCCGCCCGGCCCGCTCGCCAGAACGAGCGGCCAGCCCGCCCCGCTCGCCGGAGCCAGCGGCCAGCCCGCCGGCGACGCAGATCGCCGCCGGGAGCCAGAGCGGCAGGATGTTGCGGGTGATGAGCGCGTCGCTGCCCGCGGCGACGAAGGCCAGGCTGATCACGAACCCGCCCACCGCCAGCGCGCCGACCGCCAGCGCCCGCCGTCGCTCGTCGTCACGGGTCCGCGCCGCCAGCAGGCCCAGGCCGGTCAGCGCGAGCGCCAGCGCCAGGAACTTCAGCGCGGTTCGCGCCGGCGCGCCCGTCCCGATCAGGAACTGGGGGAGGATCTGGGCCAGACGCAGGCCGAGCGGCGAGTGCGCGATCCAGCTGTCGTGCCCGGTCGAGTTCTGCGACAGCGCCAGCGGGACGAGCGCGAGCCCGCACAGCGCCACGACCCCGAGCGCGACCTGGACCGGGCGCCGCCGGCGATGGACGATCAGCAGCCAGACGGCCTCCGGTACGACCGCGATCACCGCGTAATAGTGCGTGGCCAGGGCCAGCGCGCAGGCGACCGCCCACAGTGCCGCCCGGCGCGCCGACGGATCCTCTCGCACCCGCGCGACGCCGAGCAGCGTCAGCGCACACAGCAGCACGAGCAGCTCGTAGGAGCGCGCCTCCTGCGAGTACCAGATGAGCAGCGGATTGCAGGCCGTCAGCGCAGCGGCGATCAGCCCCGCGCGCCGGGACAGCAGCGACCGGGCGGTCGCGTAGGCGACCGGGACGACCGCCACCCCGGCCAGCGCCGAGAGCGAGCGCAACCCGGCCTCGGTGTCGCCGAACACCCGCGCCCACACCCATGCGACGCAGTAGTAGAGCGGCGGCGTCGACTCGGTCTGCGGGATCAGCCCGAGCATCTTGCCCGGCGAGAAGCGCACGAGCAGCGCGGTGTTGGCCTCGTCGAACCAGAAGCCCTGATGCCCGAGGCGATAGAAGCGCAGCACGGCGGCGAGCACGATCAGCCCGCCGAGCGCCAGCGTCGCGGGGGAGGCGCCGAGCGCACGGACCCGGTCGCCGAGCGTGTCCGAGGACCGGCCCGCTCGCGGACGGGAGTCGCGCCTGATCCGGCGGTCGCGGTGCGCTAGCGGACCGGCGCTCACCGGCCCCAGGCTAACCCACGGGCTCCCTCCGGGTCCGCCGGCGCGATGCGGTCGGCCCGCGCGGATACATGCCCTTAACAGAATCGCAATCGGATCGAGCGGCCGCAAACGCGGCGCAGACGCCTGAGCGGGCACTATGTTCAGCGCATGCGGCACGATCCTCGCCCGCCCGACCCGCCGTTCGCGCTTGCCGCCGGACCGGTTTCCGGCACGCCCGCAAGCGGTCGCGCTCGGACCCGCTTGGTCGTGCGCGCCGCCACGGCGTCGACCGATCCGCCGCTGACGCTCGCGCGGATGCCCGTGCGACTGCGCTCGGCGCTGTCGCGCCTGCGCGTGACCCCGGGCCGGATCTCCGGGCGCGTGGCGGTGGCGACGCTGATCGTGTCGTGCCTGGCCGTCGTCGCCACGGCCGCGGCCGGCCCGTCGATCCTCGTGCCGCGCAGCGTCCAGACGTTCCCGAGCTGGGAGGCGGGACCGCTGAGCTTCGTCACGACGCGGCTGATCCTCAACGGCCAGACCCTCGGCTTCGTCTTCAGCGGCGTCGTGGCGATCATGATCGTCGCCTACTTCGTCGCGCTCGGCGCGCTGCGGACGCTGTCGATGAAGACGATCGCGATCACCGTCGTGGCGCTCCACGTCATCCTGCTGATGAGCCCGCCGCTCCAGCTCACCGACGTCTTCAACTATCTGGGCTATGCCCGGCTCGGGGCGCTGCACGAGCTCAACCCGTACACCCACGGCATCAAGCTGGAGTCGTTCGATCCGGTCTATCGCTTCACGAGCTGGCGTGACCTGCGCAGTCCGTACGGACCGCTGTTCACGGCGTTGACCTATCCGCTGGCCTTCATGTCGCTGCCGCTCGCCTACTGGACCCTGAAGATCATCACCGTCGCCATGAGCCTCGTGTTCGTCGGGCTCGTGTACCTGAGCGCCAAGCGCCTCGGTCGCGATCCCCGCTTCGCCGTCGCCTTCGTCGCGCTGAACCCCATCTTCCTCATCTACGAGGTCGGCGGCTTCCACAACGACTTCTTCATGCTCGTGCCGACGATGGCGGCGATCCTGTTCGTCATCTCGCGCCGGTGGCGCTGGGCGGGCGCGCTGCTGACGGTGGCGATCGCCGTCAAGTTCACCGCGGTGCTGCTGCTCCCGTTCCTGCTCGTCGCCGCCCACAGCCGCCGCCATCAGCTGCGGGTGCTGATCGGCGCCGCGCTCGCTGCGATCCCGCTCGCCGGCCTGAGCGTCGCGCTGTTCGGCCTGACGATCCCGAATCTCTCCCAGCAGAGCTCGCTGCTGACCGACTTCAGCATCCCCAACGTCGTCGGATGGCTCCTGCATCTCGGCGGCGGCACGCCGCTGCTGCTGAAGGCGGCGACGGTGTGCGTCGTGCTCGTCGTCGCGCACCAGTTCCTGCGTAATCGCGACTGGCTCTCGGGCGCCGGCTGGGCGACGTTCGCGCTGATCGCCAGCCTCGCCTGGCTCGTGCCGTGGTACGTCGTCTGGCTGCTGCCGCTGGCGGCGCTGGGCACGAGCACCCGCCTGCGGACGACCGCGCTCGTGCTGACCGTCTACCTCGTGCTGTCGTTCATCCCGGCGACCGGCTGGTATCTGTCGGCCTACGGGATCAACCCGCTCGCGACGCCGGCCGGTCAGGCCTCGAAGTCACTTCAACATAAGCTGGCGTCCTAGGCCGCCGATCGCAGTGCCGAGCCTCTGTTAGCGTCGCCTTAGTGCGTCTCCAGTCACCCAGCGTCGCCGGCGATCTCGGCACGGCGGTCGCGCCCACGACGACGCCCGCGCGGCCCCGCCGCCCTGACCGCTTCGAGTTCGCGCTGCTCGGGGTGTTCGGCGCCTTCTCGATGTGGGTCGTCGTCCTCGACCTCTGGCACGCCGCGTCGCAGGGCCTGATCTGGACCGGCACCGACGGGTTCTACATCGTCGACCAGATGCAGTACCTGTCGTGGATCCAGTCGGTCGCGCACCACGGCCTGATCGCCAACCTGTTCGTCCTGCGCTCGACGCCCGCCGACTATTTCCAGCCCGCGATCGTCATCTCCGGGGCGATCACCGCGCTCGGCGTCGCCCCATGGCTGACGCTGCTGCTCTGGAAGCCGGTGGCGGTCATCGCCGTCTTCCTGGCGATCCGCGCCGTCGCCTATCGCAGCTTCAGCAGCCGCTTCGAGCGCCGGTTGGCGCTCACCCTCGGATTGCTGTTCGGCTCCTTCAGCCTCATCTACGGCAGCGTCGGGATCGTCGGGGACATGATGTCGGGCTGGCTCTCGTGGGGCTATCCCTTCGGTCTGCTGGCGGTCGCGCTGATCGTCTTCGCGCTGCTGGGCTATGACCGCGCCCGTGCGGAGGGCCGGTTCGCCTGGGCGCCGGCGATCCTCGGCGCGGTGGCCGCCTCGCTGCATCCCTGGCAGGGTGAGGTGCTGATCGTCATCCTCCTCGGCGCCGAGCTCGTCCGCTGGCGTGACGCGCTGCTGTGGTGGCGCACCGAGCAATGGCGGCGTCTGGCGCTGCCGGTGGTCACCGTGGTGCTGACCGGGCTGCCCCTGGCCTACTACTTCGCGCTCGGCCACCTCGATCTGTCCTGGAATCTCGCCCGCCTGGCGAGCAAGCACAGCTTCCCGTTCTCGGCGATCGCGATCGGGATCGCGCCGCTGGCGATCGTCGCCTTCCTCGGTTATCGCGGCCGGCCCAGGGATTTCTTCGAGCTCTTGCTGCGCCTGTGGCTGCCGGCGACGCTGATCATCTACGTCCTGTCGGCGAGCGCGCTGAGCGCCACCCCGCTGCACGCCTTCGACGGGATCACGATTCCGCTCGCGGTCCTGGCGATCCTCGGCGTCCGGCGCACACGCCTGCGCGCCGTCCCGCGTGGTCGGCTCGTTGCCGCCGCCGTCGTGGCGCTCGGGGTCATCCCCGCCAACGCCTACGCCCTGCTGACCGCCCCGCAGTACGTCGACCCCACGGCCGGGAACGCGAACTTCATCACGCACGACGAGCGCGACGCGCTGACCTACCTCGCGCACGACCCGACGCCCGGCGGCGTCCTGACCCAGTTCTATCTCGGCGAGGTCGTCCCCGCCCGCACCGGCCGCCACACCCTGGTCGGCGACTGCCTGTGGTCAGAGCCCGCGTGCATGCCGAAGTCGATCACCACCGACGGCGTCTTCCGGGGCACGCTGTCAGACGCGGCGGCTCGGCGGTTCGTGCGCCGGTCGGGGGCGCGCTTCATCCTCGCCAGCTGCTCTCCGCACGTCGACCTGGACCGCACGCTCGCGCCGCTGATCCAGGCGACGCGCGTCTTCGGCTGCGCGACGGTCTACGAGCTGCGCCCCGGCGACTGAATCAGGAGCAGCCCCGCCCTCACGACGGCCCGCCTCTGGCAGAATGACCGCCCGATGCGGTTGTTCGCGCTACGAGGCGCCAATAGCGCCGAGGCCAACGAGGCGAGCGCGATCCTCGATTCCACGAGCGCGCTGATGGTCGAGCTGATGCGGCGCAACGATCTGACGGCCGAGGCGATGGTCAGCTGCCTGTTCACGCTCACCGACGACCTCAACGCCGAGTTCCCGGCGCTGGCGGCGCGCCGGCTCGGGCTCGACCAGGTTCCGCTGATGTGCGCCCGGGAGGTGCCGGTGCCCGGCTCGCTGCCGCGCGTCATCCGCGTCATGCTCCACTACTACGCCGAGGAGGGTCACGTGCCCCAGCACGTCTATCTCGGCGAGGCGGTCGCTCTGCGCCGGGATCTGCAGGCGGCACAATAGGCGCGATGAGCCTCGAGTTCGCCCAGCGCATTCAACGGATCCCCGCCTATCCGCTCGCCGCCGGCTATGACCTCGGCGAGGACATCGCGATGCTCGCCTCCAACGAGTCGTGCTTCCGGCCGTCGGCCGGCGTCGTCGACGCGGCCGTGCGCGCGGTCGGCACCGCCCATCGCTATCCCGACCCGTCGTATCGCGCCCTGCGCGGCGCGCTCGCCGACCGCTACGGCGTTCCCCGGGAGCGGATCGCGCTCGGCAACGGCTCGTGCGACCTGCTGCTCGCCGCCGGCGAGGCGCTGCTGGAGCCCGGGGCAGAGATCGTCTACGCCTGGCCGGCGTTCAGCGTCTACCCCCATCTCGCCGCGGCGTCGGGCGCGCGCGCGGTCACCGTGCCGCTCGACGACGAGGATCGCCACGACCTGGACGCGATGGCCGACGAGATCACCGTCGCCACCCGGCTCGTCCTCATCTGCAATCCGAACAACCCGACCTCGACGACGGTCAGCCTCGACGCGGTGGCGGCGTTCATGGAGCGCGTTCCGCGCCGCGTCTGCGTCATCCTCGACGAGGCCTACTGCGAGTTCTCGCTGACGATCGGGGACCCGTACGCGTCGCTCCCGCTCCTGCAGCGCTGGCCCAACCTCGTCCTGCTGCGCACCTTCTCCAAGGCCTACGGCCTAGCCGGGCTGCGCGTCGGCTATGGCCTGTGCGGCTCCGAGGACTTCCGGATCGCGGTCGACCAGGTCCGCCAGCCGTTCTACCTCAACGCCGCCGCCCAGGCCGCGGCGACCGAGGCACTGCGCCATCAGGACGAGGTCGAGCGCCGCGTCGTGCACGTCGTCGCCGCGCGTGAGCAGCTGAGCACCGGTCTGCGGGAGCTGGGGTTGTGGACCGCGGAGTCCGACGCCAACTTCGTCTGGACGCATCTCCCCGACGACGCCGTCGAGGCCGACGTGCTCGCCGGCCTGGCCGCCCGCGGTGTGCTCGTGCGGGCCGGGGGCGCGCTCGGACGCGCGGGCGCCCTGCGCGTGACGACCGGCACCGACGCCGAGAACGCGCGATTCCTCGCCGCGCTCGCCGACCTCGTCTGACGCTCCGCGCCGAGGCCGCAGCGCCCGATCTGACGCCAGGCCGTGTCCGACGCCCCACGCCCCCCGGGATGGCTCCCCAAGGCCGAGTACGACGCGATCTACCGCCGCGTCCCGCGGCTCTCGGTCGAGGTCGTCATCACGACCCCGGAGCGGGGCGTCCTGCTGACCCGCCGGGACATCCCGCCGAACATCGGGGCCTGGCACATCCCCGGCGGGACGGTCCTGTTCGCCGAGCCGGTCGTGGCGGCCGTCGCGCGCGTCGCCCGCGACGAGCTGGCGATCGAGGTCGAGGTCGGGGAGCTGCTCGGCTACATCGAGTATCCGAGCCATTACGAGAACGGCCTGGATTCGCCGGTCGGGCTCGCCTTCCACTGCTCGCTGCGCGACCCCGCCGCGCCGACGCCGGCCGGCGGCGAGTGGTTCACCCGGCTGCCCGAGGGCCTGTACGCCGAGCAGCGCGCCTTTCTGACCGCGCGCCTCGGGTTGCGATAGCGCCCGGACATCCGGCTTGCGTACAGTCTCTGCAGGAGAAGACAGGGCCGCGCTGACGTCGACGGCTCCCACCCGCTAGAACATCTGAGCCATGGCACTGACCGGCACCCATCGCAGCGACTCGGTCCGAGACCGGCGAATCGACCGGCTCGTCCCGCTCGCCGCGCCGCAGACCCTGATCGAGGAGCTGCCACTGACCGACGCACACGTCGAGGTGCTCCTGCACGGGCGCTCCGAGGTGCAGGCGATCCTCGACGGCCGCGACGACCGCCTGCTCGTCGTCGTCGGCCCGTGCAGCGTCCACGACGTGGCGGCGACGCACGAGTACGCCCAACGCCTGGCCGCCGAGAGCCCGCGGCTGGCCGGCGACCTGTGCATCGCGATGCGCGTCTACTTCGAGAAGCCGCGCACGACGATCGGCTGGAAGGGGCTGATCAACGATCCCCATCTCGACGGCTCGGCCGACGTCAACACCGGCCTGCGGATGGCCCGCGCGCTGCTCCTGGAGGTGCTCGCCCTCGGCCTGCCGGTCGGATGTGAGTTCCTGGATCCGATCACTCCCCAGTACATCTCCGACGCCGTGTGCTGGGGGGCGATCGGCGCCCGCACGGTCGAGAGCCAGATCCACCGTCAGCTCGGCTCGGGCCTGTCGATGCCGATCGGCTTCAAGAACCGCACCGACGGCAACATCCAGGTGGCGGTCGACGCCGTCCGCGCCGCGGGCGTCTCGCACGCGTTCGCCGGGATCGACGTCACCGGCACGCCGGCGATCCTCCACACCACCGGCAATCCCGACTGCCACGTCATCCTCCGCGGCGGGCGCAACGCTCCCAACTACGGGGCCGATTCGACCGCCGCCACGACCGAAATGCTGCGCGCCTCCGGCCTGCCCGAGCGCCTGATGATCGACCTCTCCCACGGCAACAGCTCCAAGGACCCCGCCCGCCAGCCCGCGGTGGCCCGCGCGGTCGCCGCTCAGGTCGGCGCCGGCGACACCGCGATCGTCGGGGTGATGATCGAGTCGTTCCTCGTCGCCGGGCGTCAGGATCTCGGCGGGCCCGAGCCGCTCGTCTACGGCCAGTCGATCACCGACGGCTGCATCGGTTGGGAGACGACCGTCGAGGTGCTCGACGGTCTCGCCGACGCGGTCCGCTCCCGCCGCAGCACCGCCTAGAGCGGAGCACGGTGCGCATCGCGGTGATCGGGGTCGGGCTGATCGGCGGCTCGGTGGCGCTCGCCGCCCGCGAGCGTCTCGGCGCGGTCGTCGCCGGCCACGACCGGTCAGAGCTTGCGCTCGCCGACGCCATGGCGCGCGGTGCGCTCGACGTCGCCTGCCCGACGCTCGCCGAGGCGGTCACCGGCGCCGAGGCGGTGTTCGTCGCCGCTCCGGTCAGCGCGCTCGCCGCGCTCGTCGGCGCCGCGCTGGCCGCCGCCCCCCGGAACTGCGTCGTCACCGACGTCGGCTCGACCAAGCGCGCGCTCGTCGCCGCCCACGACGACGAGCGGTTCGTCGGCGGCCATCCCCTGGCCGGCGCCGAGAACGCCGGGGTCCGCCACGCCCGCGCCGATCTGTTCGAGGACGCGACCTGGTATCTGACCCCGCGGGCGACGACCTCCGGCGTCCTCTACGAGCGCCTGCACCGGCTGCTGGCCGGCCTCGGCGCCCAGCCGACGGCGATCGACGCCGAGACCCACGACCGTGTGCTGGCCGCCGTCTCGCATCTGCCGCACGTGCTCGCCAACGTGCTCGTCTCGCAGGCCGCCGGCACGCTCGCCGACGGCGACGAGCGCCTGCCCGCCACCGGTCCCAGCTTCCGTGACGCCACCCGGGTGGCGGGCGCCCCGAGCGCGATCTGGACCGACATCTATCTCTCCAACCGCGACGCGCTCGTCGCCGAGATCGACGGCGCGGTGAAGCGCCTGGGCGCGATCCGCGCGTCGCTGGCCGGCGCCGACGCCGAGGCGATCACCGCCTGGAACGACGCCGCCGCCGCCGACCGCCGGCGGCTGCTGGAGGCCCAGCTGGCCGGCGGGGAGCTGTTCGAGCTGCGGGCCTCGGTGCCCAACCGCCCGGGGGTCGTCGCCCAGCTCGCGCTCGAGCTCGGCCGCGCGGGTGTCAACATCACCGACATGGCCCTGTATCCCGCCAGCGACATGAGCGATGGCGTCGTCGCGCTGTGGATCGCCGGTGACCGCGCGGCGGCGCGCGCGCAGGCCCTCGTCTCCGGGCTCGGGTTTCCGGTGGCGCGCCCGTGAACGCCACCGCGGTGACGCCCCGGGCCACGGTCCGGGTCGCTCCCGGCCGGTTGCCGGCCGGCTGGGCCGTGCGCGTCCCGGGTTCCAAGAGCCTCACCAATCGCGCGCTGCTGCTGGCCGGCGTCGCCGCCGGACGCTCGCGATTGCGCCATCCGCTGATCGCCGACGACACCGAGGCGATGGCCGCGGCGCTGGCCGCGCTCGGGGCGGGCGTGGAGCGCGATGCCGGAGACTGGGTGATCGACGGGCTGGGCGGGGCTCCGCGGGGCGACGCGCACGTCAGCTGCGCGATGGCGGGGACCGTGGCGCGGTTCCTCATCCCGGTGCTCGCCGCCGGCCACGGCCGGTTCGTGATCGACGCTCATCCCCAGCTTCGCCGCCGGCCGCTCGGGCCGGTGCTGGCGGCGCTGCGGGCCCAGGGCGCGCGGATAGCGCCCGACGCCCTGCCCCTCACACTGGACGCCGACGGCCTGACCGGCGGTGAGATCACCGTCGACGGGTCGATCTCCAGCCAATTCCTGAGCGGGCTGCTGATGGCCGCGCCGCTGGCGCGCGGCGTGACCAGGCTGCGCTTCGGTGCGCTGGTCAGCCGCCCGTACCTCGATCTGACGCTCGACGCGATGCGCGCCTTCGGCGTGGGGGTCGCCGGGCAGGAGGGGGAGCTCGCCGTCGTCCCGGCGGGCTACCGGGCGGCCGAGCTGGAGATCGAGCCCGACGCCTCGACGGCGTCCTACTTCCTCGCGTGCGCGGCGCTGAACGGCATCGGCGTGCGGCTTGCCGGAGTCGACCTCGACGCCAGCGCTCAGGGCGACTTCGCCCTCGTCGGCCATCTGGAGCAGATGGGGGCCACGATCGCGAGCCGCCGCCCGCTGGAGCTGACCGGCCCCGCCCGGCTGCACGGCGTCGACGTCGACATGGGGGACAGCTCCGATGTCTTCATGACGCTGGCCTGCGTGGCGCCGTTCGCCGACGGCCCGACGACGATCGAGGGCATCGGCCACGCCCGGGTCAAGGAGTCCGACCGGATCGCCGCCACCGCCGAGAACCTGGCGCGGCTCGGGATCCGGACCGACGAGGGCCCGGACTTCCTGCGCATCCATCCCGGCGCGCCCCGCCCCGACGTCCGTCTGCCGACCTACGACGACCACCGGATCGCGATGGCGTTCTCGCTGATCGGCACGCGGGTGCCGCTGGTGCTCGAGGATCCGGACGTCGTCGGCAAGACGTGCCCGTCCTTCTTTGAGCTGTGGCGCGGCTCCGGTGCGGAGATCGAGCGCCGGCCATGGTGATCGCGATCGACGGGCCGGCGGGCGCGGGCAAGTCCTCGGTGGCGCGGGCGGTGGCGACCGAGCTCGGTTTCACCTATCTCGATTCCGGCGCGATGTATCGCTGCGTCGCGCTCGCCGCGCTGGACCGTGGCGCGGCGCCGGCCGCCGTCGCCGGATCGCTGCGGATCACGCTCGGCGAGCGCGTGCTGCTCGACGGCGAGGATGTGACCGCGCGGATCCGCGAGGCGGCGCTGTCCGAGGCCGCCTCGGTCGCCGCCGCCCAGCCCGAGGTCCGGGAGGCGATGGTCGCCGAGCAGCGCCGCCTGCTCGCCGCCGGCGACTGGGTCGCCGAGGGCCGGGACATCGGCACCGTCGTCGCGCCGTCCGCCGCGGTCAAGGTCTTTCTCACCGCCAGCCCGGCGGCCCGCGCGCAGCGCCGCGCGGCCGAGCTCGGCGTCGACGTCGCGACGGTGCTCGCGGAGCAGACGATCCGCGACGAGCGTGACACGGGTCGCGCGCACTCCCCGCTGCAGGCCGCCGCCGACGCCGTCACGCTTGACACGACCGACCTGACGCTCGACGAGGTCGTCGCGCGGATCGTCGCACTCGCCCGCGCGGCGTCGCTCGGCGACTAGATGGTTGATTCCGCGCTGTTAGGCGCAGTAGTTGACGAGTTCACGGCTGGGGCGTCCGAGTTGGTGGTTGAGGGTGATCGCGGCAGTGAGGCAGCAAAACCGGGCGATGATTCGTTCGCGCAGGCCGGTGAGGGTGCGCGCGCCGTGGCGTTCGAGCGCGAGGATGTCCTTCGCGGTCCAGATGATCGATTCGACGCGTTGGCGGATCGGCGCGAGGTGCGGCGGCTGGGGTGGGGTGGCGTGACGGTGCGCGCGGGCGTTGGGCGTGATCTCGCGTGCGGGCCGCAGCGCCGGGGTGGTGACCCCGGCCGGCCGGGTGATCGTCTCATCGCGGCGGACGGGACGGATGAGCGTGACGTTGCGGTCTTTGACCGCGGCAGCGAACTCGCGGCCGGCGTATCCCTTATCGCCGATCAGCGTCTCACCGCCCCGCAGCCGGCAGCGGTCCAGGAGCAGCAGCCCGATCTCGCGCTCGCCGGTCTTGGGCGAGCAGAGCTCCAGCGCGCGTGGGGTGCCGTCCAGACTGCAGATGATGTGCAGGCGCATCCCCCAGAAGTATCGGGAGTGCGAGGCGCAGTAGCCGTAGTCGCAGGCGTTCCCGAGCGCGTCATCCAGGCGGTTGGTGCCGGAACGCTTGACCGTTTCGCGCGAGCGGGCGCATTCCACCGGCGTGGAGTCGATCAGCAACAGATCGTCCTCAAACCCCGGGCTCTGGCTGGCAAAGATCCCCATCAGCCACTCCAGTGCGTCGGCCAGCTTACGGCGGCGTTTGAAGTACCCCGACTGCTGGGGGAGATCAGGAAACAGATGGGCGAGGCGCTTGGCGGCCGCCGCCAGGAACCGCCGATCCGACGGAATCCCCATGATCGCCTGCGCGACGCACAGCGTGACGACCTCCGCGTCTGTGACCCTACGCGCAACGTTCTTCGCTCGTTCGGGCAGGAGATCGTCGGCCGTGACGAACACGGTCGTGAGCAGCAGGTCGAGGTCGGCGTCCATCGAGGCCCCCTAGGGTCGGCGATGCGGGATAGCACCGCCGACTTCGACCCTGCTGCCACATCCTCCTTGCAAACCACTCGATTCACGACCACTGTCGTGGAATCAACCATCTAGGCCGCGGTCACCGCGCGCAGCTCGTCGAGCGACTCGTCGATCAGCGCTCGGAACGCCGCCGGGTCGTCCTGCGCGACCCAGCGCGCGAACGCGACGTGAAAGATCGTCACGCCCGTCTGGGCGGCGAGGATCGCCGCGTTGACCGAAGCGCCCCGCTCGATCAGCGCGCCCTTCAGCGCGGCGGCGAGGCTCTGCAGCTTGATCAGCTCCCGCTCCTGCAGCTCCGGATTGGCCTCGATCAACGCAGCGCGGATCCGGGCGAAGGGATGGATCTCGCTGAACATCTCCGCCACCGGCTCGAGCCCGGCGGCCACGGCCGCGAGCGGGCCGGCCTGCGGCGGCGCGGCGGCCAATCCCTCCAGCCAGCGGCGCTGGAGCTCCTGGCTGCCGCTGAACAGCACCTCGCGCTTGTCGGAGAAGTAGCGGAAGAAGGTCCGTTTGGTCAATCCGGCGCGCTCGGCGATCTCGGCGACCGTGGTCGCGTCGTAGCCCTGCTCGTCGAACAGCTCGATCGCGGCGCGCATCAGGCGCCCTTCGGCATCGGGTTTCCAGCGTGTCATCGACTCTGAGGGTAGATGATGACACCTGATGCCATGACGCGTGCTATGGTGATGACACCAGGTGACATACCTCGATCGATTGGAGCTTTCCATGCGCGTATTCGTAACCGGGGCCTCGGGCCACATCGCGTCCGCCGTCATCCCCGAACTGCTGACCAACGGCCACCAGGTCGTCGGCCTCGCCCGCTCCGACGCGTCCGCGCAGGCCGTCGAGGCGCTCGGCGCCGAGGTCCGCCGCGGCGATCTCGACGACCTCGAGGGCCTTCGGCAGGCGGCCGCCGAGGCCGACGGCGTCATCCACCTGGCCTTCAAGCACGAGGCGATGCGGACCGGCGACTTCATGGGCGCGGTCGCATCCGACCAGGCGGCGATCGAGGCGATCGGCGGGACGCTGATCGGGACCGCCAAGCCGTTCGTGACGACCGGGGGGACGCTGATGCTCGCCATGGGCGGAGTCACCGGCCGCTCCGGCACCGAGGATGACCTGATCGCCGGCGGTCCGCGGGTCGACGCCGAGAACTACGTGATCGGCCTCGCCGAGCAGGGCGTCCGCTCCTCCGTCGTCCGGCTCGCCCCGATGGTGCACAGCGATCTCGATCACCACGGGTTCACCCACGGGCTGATCGGCTTCGCCCGGGAGTCCGGCGCCGCGGCCTACACCGGCGACGGCTCCAATGTCTGGCCGGCGGCCAACACGTACGACATCGGCGCCCTCTATCGCCTGGCGCTGGAGAAGGCCCCGGCCGGCTCGCGGCTGCACGGCGTCGGCGACACCGGCATCCCGCGCAAGGTGATCGCCGAGACGATCGCCGGCAAGCTCGGGATCGAGACCAAGAGCATCACCGACGAGGAGGCGCCGCAGTATCTCGGCTTCCTCGCCGCCTTCGCCGGCCTTGACAACCCGACCTCGAACGACAAGACCCGCGCGCTCCTGGGCTGGGAGCCAGCCCACCCCGGCTGGGTGCAGGACGTGACGACGGGCCACTACTTCGCCTCGTAGTCCGGCGCGGTTCCGCGGTGCCGCCGGCCTTGGGGCCGGCGGCCCCCGATGACGTCGGCGATGTGACATTTCCAGAAGAAAACTTGCAGAAGTTTTCTTCTGGATCTAGGGTGGTGAGCGTGCCCGCTCCCGTTCGCCGCGTCACCGATCCCGAGGTCCTCAAGGGCCTGACCCACCCGCTGCGCCGTCAGATCTTCCGGCTGCTCGCCCAGTTCGGGCCGGCGACGGTGTCGACGCTGGCCGAGTGGACGGAGTCCGATCCGGGGCGGCTCAGCTATCACGTGCGGGAGCTCGCCAAGCGCGGGTTCGTCGAGCCCGCGCCGGAGCTGGCGCGCGACCGACGCGAGAGCTGGTGGAGGCTGAGCCCGGGCGGCGTGTCGTGGTCGGCGACCGACATGGCCGACCCGGCCGGCCGGGCCGTCGCCGACACGGCGCACGACATGACCGTCTCCGACGAGTTCGAGCGACTGCGGGCGTTCGACGCCGCGCGGGAATCGTGGGGCGAGGAGTGGATCGGCGCCGCCGAGACCTCGAACTCCTATCTGCGGCTGACCCCGGCCGAGCTGCGAGAGCTGTCCGGTCAGATCAACGCGCTCATCCGCGACTATCGCGAGCAGGACCCCGGCCGCGCCGTCGATGACGGGCAGAGCCGTGATGGCGACGGGCGCGAGAGCGTCTTCGTCTTCGTCCATGCCTTCCCGGAGCGGCCGTGACGGCGCTGACCCGCACCGTGCCCGCCCGCCGCCGGCAGCGGTCCGCGCTGCGTGACGCGCCCTTCCGGCGCTATCTCGGCGGCCAGGCGATGTCGGAGATCGGCGATCAGGTCTGGTACGTGGCGCTGTCGTGGACCGCGGTGCGGCTCGGCTCGCCGGCCACCGCCGGCGTCCTGATGACGCTCGCCTCGCTGCCGCGGATCGCGCTGATGCTGTTCGGCGGAGTGATCGCCGACCGTTTCGACATCCGCCGGGTGATGATCGCCAGCGACGGCCTGCGGACGGCGATCACCCTGCTCGCCGCGGCGATCGCGCTGACCGGCCCGGGCCTCGCCCTGCTCGTCGCGCTGACCCTCGTCTTCGGCACCGTCGACGGCATCTTCATGCCGGCGGCCGGAGCGATGCAGCCCCGCCTGCTCGCGCCCGAGCAGTACACGAGCGGAGCCGCGGCGTCCAACATGCTCGCCCGTCTCGCGCTCTCGCTCGGCGCGCCGCTCGGCGGGGTGATGGTCGCGGTCGGAGGCCTGCCACTCGCGCTGGCGGTCGACGCCGTCACGTTCGCGATCTCGGTCGCGACGCTCGCCACCGTCGCCCCGCGCCCGGTGGTCGTGACCGGCGACGGCGCCGCGGACGACCGGGATCTCGCCCGCCCCCCGGCCCGGCCCCTCGTCACCGGCGAGGGCGCCGCGGACGACCGGGATCCCACACCCCCGGCCCGGCCCCTCGCGTCCGCCTATCTTGCCGACTTCGTCGCGGGCGCGCGCTTCCTCGTCCACGAGCCCGCGCTCGGGCCGCTGACCGTGATCGGCTTCATCGCGAGCCTCGGGTTCGTCGGGCCGATGAACATCGGCATCGCCGAGCTGGCCGACCACCGCGGCTGGGGACCGACGGGCATCGGCCTGCTGCTGACCGGCTTCGGGGCCGGTGCGGCGGCGTCGGCGGTGGCGCTGCTGCGCTGGCGGATCTGCCGCCACGCGGGCATCTGGACCGCCGTGCTGTGCGCGGCCTCAGGCGCGACGATCGTCGCGCTGGGGTTTGCCCCGACCCTGACCGCCGGACTCGCCGCCGCGGTCGCGCTCGGCCTGGTCAGCGCCCCCTTCGCCGTCACGAGCACGGTCCTCGCCCAGCAGCGCACGCCAGATGATCTGCGCGGCCGGGTCAGCTCGTTCAACCTGCTGAGCGCCTACGGCACGGTGCCGATCGCGATCGCCGGCACCGGCCTGGGGATCGCCGCAATCGGGCTGACCGCCACCTTTGCGCTGTGCGGCGGGATCCAGGCCACCGCCCTGTTCCTCCTCTGCGCTCCGGGTCTGCGCACCGCTGCGATCGAGGCGTGACACGCCGCGGAAAACGTCCTACGCGTTTGCCCTCCATACTCATCAGTAATGAGAGTCGCAATCGTCGGATATCCGAACGTCGGCAAATCCTCGCTCGTCAACCGTCTCACCGAGTCCCGAGAGGCGGTCGTGCACGAGCAGCCGGGCGTCACCCGTGACCGCAAGGAGCTCCACACCGAGTGGAACGGCCGGGCGCTGACGCTCATAGACACCGGCGGCATCGACCTGCTCGATCGCGACGAGCTCGCCGGCCAGATCCAGGAGCAGGCGCGCTCCGCGCTCGCCGACGCCCACGTCGCGGTCCTCGTCGTCGACGCCCGCGCCGGGATGCGCGCCGGCGACGAGGAGATGGCCGACCTGCTGCGCCGCGGCCCGCTGCCAGTGCTCGTCGCCGCCAACAAGGTCGACACCGCCAAGGACCTCAACCTCGCCGCCGAGTTCTATGCCCTCGGACTCGGCGAGCCGATCGCCGTCTCCGCGGCGCAGGGGCTCGGCACCGGTGACCTGCTCGACCGGATCGCGGCGCTGGCGCCCGACGCGCCCGACGAGGAGCGCGACGACGACGCCGTGCGCCTGGCGATCATCGGGCGCCCGAACGTCGGCAAGTCCTCGCTCGTCAACCGCTTCGCCGGCTCTGAGCGGGTGATCGTCTCGCCGCTGGCCGGCACGACACGGGACGCGATCGACCTGCCGATCACCTACAACGACCGCGAGCTGATCCTCGTCGACACCGCCGGGATCCGACGCCAGGCGAAGGTGGGGGAGTCGCTGGAGTACTACACCGCGCTGCGCTCCCGGCGCGCCGCCGAGCGCGCCGACGTCGCGCTCGTCGTCTGCGACGCCACCGACGGCGTCACCACCCAGGATCTGCGGATCGCCGAGCTGGCGATGAAGAGCGGCTGCGCGACCGCACTCGTGCTCAACAAATGGGACATCGCCGAGGATTTCGACCTCGACCACGAGCGTGCCCGGGTCCACAAGAAGCTGCGCCTGCGCCCGCGCGTGCTGACCGCCAGCGCCAAGACCGGGCGCCACGTCGAGCGCCTGCTGATCGAGGCGGTCACGCTCGCCGATCGCAGCCGGACGCGGATCCCGACCCCGCAGCTCAACCGCTTCCTATCCGAGGTCGTCGCCGCCCGCCAGCCGCCGGTCGGCGCCGGTGGCGAGGGCGCCCGTTCGGGCCATCGCCTGCGGTTGATCTTCATGAGCCAGACCGCCGAGCGCCCGCCGCGGTTCTCGATCCAGGTCAACTCCCGGGCGCGGGTGACCCGTGACTACGCCTACTTCATCGAGAACCGCCTGCGCGAGCGATACCGGCTGGAGGGCGTCCCGGCGATCATCGATTTCGTGGCCCGCAACGAGCGCCGGCCCCCCGACGGCCGCAGCGAGCGGCGATCACCCGAGGTCCGCGCCGAGCGGCGATCGCCCGAGGTCCGCGCCGAGCGGCGCCCACCCGACGCCCGCGCCGAGCGGCGCCCACCCGACGCCCGTGACGGGCGGCGCCCACCCGAGGCCCGTAACGGGCGGCGGCCGACCGAGGGTCGCCGAGCGACTGGATAGATGGACCCAGAGGGCATGTCGGGACCGGCCAAGGATGCGGCCGAGACGGTGGGGGCGACCATCGTGGTGCCGGTCGTCAGGCCGGGCGCTCCCGCGGCGCTGCCATCGCCGGCCGCATCGCCCGCGCCCGACGATTTCGTCTTCGCCTACGTCGACCTGACCGCGCCGCAGGACGCGGACATGCCGCACCTGCCGATCGCGCTGCGGATGCCCGACGCCCCGCGGCTGCCGATCGCTCCCCGCCGTCCCGGCGCTCCCCGGCGCCCCGGCGCGCCCCGGCGCCCCGGCGCGGGTCGCCGTCGCCCGGAGATCAGGCCCGCGGCGCCGTCGGCGCCGTCGGCGCCGCTCGCCGCTCGCGGATGGATCGGCGGGGTCGTGGTGCTCGCCGTGGTGGCGCTGCTGGCGATCATCGCGGCCGTCGCGGCCGTCGCCGGCGCCGGTTCGACCACCGCCGCGCCGGCCACCGGTGCGGCCGCCATCGTTCCCGGCGACGCGCTGGCCTATGTCAACGTGTCGCTCGATCGCGGTCGCCCCGCGGTCACCGGCGCGCTGTCGGTGGCCGCCCGCTTCCCGCAGTTCCCGGTCGCCGGCGACCTCGTGCTGGCGCGGCTGGCGGCGATCCTCGGCGGCGGCGTGACGGTCGACTTCCATCGGCAGATCGCGCCGTGGCTCGGCGACGAGGGGGCGCTCGCGGTGCTCGACACCCCGACCGCGACGGCCGGCTCGCTGATCGTCGTCGCCGTCTCCGATCGCCGGCGGGCGCTCGCCTTCCTGCGCTTCGCCGGAGCCACGCCGGCCACCGCCTATCGCGGCATCGCCGTCTGGGCGGACCGCGCGGGCACCGACCTCGCGTTCGTCCGCGGTTTCCTCGTCGCCGGACAGCCCGCGAGCGTCGACGCCGCCATCGACACCGACCGCGGCGCGGTCTCCTCGCTCTCCGCCAATCCCGCGTATCGCCGCGCGGCGGCCTCGGACCCAGCGGGGCGCGTCGCCGACGGCTTCATCTCGCTGGCCGGCGTGCGCCGGATCCTGCAGCCGCGGCGGGGAGCGCTCGGGGGACTCGGCGATCTGCTCTACCAGCCCGCCCTCGACGGCATCGCCTTCTCGCTCTCGCCGGCCGCTGTCGGCGGGGTCAGGGACGGGCTCAGGATCACGGTCCACACCGCCGTCGACCCGAGCCTTACCGGGCTCGGCGGGCCGGCGAGCGTCGCCTTCGTGCCGGCGCTGCCGGCGGTCATCCCGGCCGGCTCGGCACTCGTCTACGACGTCCACGGGTTGACGCAGTCCGCGCCGGCGATCCTCGCCGCCGCGGCGGCCGCGGGGCTGGAGGGCCGGATCGGGCCGCTCCTGCGCCAGCTCGGAGCCGCGCTGCGCGCCGAGGGCGGTGACGTCGCCGGTCTGGAGGCGCTGTTCGACGGCGAGACGGCCGTCGCGATCACCACCGCGGGCGGCTCCTCCGCGCTCGTCATCGCGGCCCGGGTCGCCGATCCCGCCCAGGTGCAGTTCGAGCTCGCCAACCTCGAGGCCCCGTTCGCGCAGCTGTTCGCGCCGTCGCGCCGGACGCTCGCGCCCGCGCCGGCCTTCGCGACGCGCGTCGTCGACGGGGTGACCGCGCATCAGCTCATCGTCGCCGGCGGCTTGCAGGTCGACTACGCCGTCTTCAATGGTCTCGTCGTCATCTCGACCAATCTGCACGGCATCGCGGCCATGGCCGACCCGGGCCCGACGCTCGCCCGTGATCCGTCCTACGCCGCCACCCTCGACGCCGCCTCCGGCGCGCGCGCCGCCGGTCCGGGCGCGGTCACCTCGCTCGTCTTCGCGCGCCCCGCGCCGCTGTGGTCGCTGCTGCGCACGCTCGGGTTCACCTCGGCGGCCACGTACGGCCGCTACGCGCCCCCGCTGAGCCACGTCAGCGCGCTCGGCCTGCGCGCCACGCGGGCGGGAACCGACATCACTCTGCAGATCTCCGGCTGAGCGGCCGGCCTTGCCCGGAGCTGGGCATCTAACGTGCGCTCTGCGCGTGTTAGATGCCCAGGTCCGCCGCGCGCAGGTCCGCCCACTTCGGCGGGTCAGACGTCGGCGGGCTCGAACGGAGACCGCGGGCCGAGCTCATGCAGCGCCCGGTCGACGGTGCGCACGATCCCCCGGGGATCCTCGACACCGCGGAAGGTGAAGTCGAACCGCGCCTCGCCGGCGGTGTCGAAGTCGACGGTGCCGATCCGCAGCATCCGCTCGAGCACCGACTGCCGGGCGTTGACGTTCTGCACACGCTCCAGTCGCGTCTGATGGAGATCCCGGGCGAAGATCCCGATCTCGATCGTCAGCCTCCGGTTGGTGATCGAGTACGTCGTCCGCAGGCGCCGCAGCTGGCCGGCCGCGATGGCGGCGCCGAACACGACGAGGACCGCCGCGATCACCCACGGCGTCTGGACGTGGTGATCGGCGATCACCCCGGCGACGCCCGCCGCGACGCCCGCCAGCAGGCTGATCGCCAGGCCCCGGAACCAGAACGCCCACATCGAGCGCAACGACGGATGCCCGTGGAAGAAGATCTCCTCGCCGGGTTCGGGATCCATCCCGCGGAGCGTAACGCGGCCGGGGCAGCGACTAGATTCGCTGCGGTGATCGCCCGCGTCGAGCCCCTGACCCGGACGCGTGCGGTACGTGGTCCGTTCGACTATCGCCTGAGCGCCGATCAGGCGGGCGTCACCGTCGGCTCGCTGCTGCGCGTGCCGTTCGGCAACCGCAGCACGCTCGGCGTCGTGCTCGAGCTCGCCGAGAGCTCCGACGTCGACCCTGGCCGGCTGGTCGAGCCCGAGGCGGTGCTCGGCGCCGGGCTCGGAGCAGACCTCGTCGCGCTCGCCGAATGGATGGCCCGCGAGTACTGCTCCACCCGATCCCGGGCGTTGTCGCTGATGCTCGCGCCCGGGGCGGCGGCCGGCACCGGGGCCAAGCTCGCGCTCGTCGCCGAGCTGACCGACACCGGGCGGGCGGCGCTGAGCGGCGACGCGCAGCCGCTGACCGCCCGCCAGCGGGAGCTGTTGGAGTCGCTGCACGCCGGCGGCGCGACGGTTGCCGCGCGGCTCGGCACCGCCCCCCTGCGGCGCCTGGAGGCCCGCGGGCTGGTGACGATGACCCGGCGGGGCGTCGCGCGGCGGCCGGCCACGGCCGGGATCGGCGCCGCGGCCGTCCATGCCCCGGCCCTGACCGGCGACCAGGCGGCCGCCCTGGAGCGGATCCGGGCGGCGCTCGCCCGCTCGCCCGCGGACGCCCCGTCGCCGGGCTCGCCAGCGGACGCGCCGTCGCCCGCGCCCTCGCCGTCGCCCGCGGACGCGCCGTCGCCGGCCGGCTTCCTCCTGCACGGGGTGACCGGCTCCGGCAAGACCGAGGTCTACCTCGGCGCCGTCGAGGCGACGCTCGCCGCCGGGCGGACGGCGATCGTGCTCGTGCCGGAGATCGCGCTCACCCCCCAGGTCCTCGGCCGGTTCGTGGCCCGCTTCGGCGACATCGTCGCCGTGATCCACTCCGCGCTGAGCGCCGGCGAGCGCCACGACGAGTGGATGCGCATGCGCACCGGCGAGGCGCGGGTGTGCGTCGGCCCGCGCTCGGCGATCTTCGCCCCGCTGGACGCGATCGGCCTGATCGTCGTCGACGAGGAACACGAGAGCTCCTACAAGCACGAGGGGGATCCTCGCTATGACGCGCGCACCGTCGCCCGCCGGCGCGCCGCCCAGCACGGCGCCGTGCTCGTCGTCGGCAGCGCCACGCCGCGGCCGGAGAGCGTCGTGGCGCTGAGCCGGCTACGCCTGCCCGAGCGCGTCGACCGGCGGCCGATGCCGACCGTCGAGGTGCTCGACATGCGAGAGCGCCATCAGCCGCTGCATCCCGAGACGCGCATGGCGCTCGCCGATCTCCGGCGCGCCGGCGGCAAGGCGATCATCCTCGTCAACCGCCGGGGCTGGTCGAACTTCCTGTCCTGCCGGGCGTGCGGGCGGGTGTGGATGTGCCCCGACTGCGACGTCGCCCTCGTCCTGCATCGCCACGAGCGGTTCGTCGCCTGCCATCACTGCGGTCATCGGGAGCCGGTGCCCGATCGCTGCCCGGTGTGCGCCTCGGTCTCGGTCGCGCGCCACGGGGCCGGCACCGAGCGCATCGAGCACGAGCTCCGTGACGCCCTCGGGGATGGGTCCTTCCAGGTCTTCCGCCTTGACGCCGACTCCTCGACGCTGGACGCGCGGGCCGGCATCCTGCGCAGCTTCGCCGCCTCGGCCTCCGGCGTCCTGATCGGAACGCAGATGGTCGCCAAGGGTCATGACTTCCCGGGGGTGTCGCTCGGCGTCGTGCTCGACGCCGACCAGACGCTGCGCTTTCCCGACTTCCGCGCCGAGGAGCGCACGTTCGCGCTCATCACCCAGCTCGCCGGCCGCACCGGGCGCGGCGCCCTCGGTAGCCGGGTGCTCGTCCAGACGCTCGACCCGGGCGCCCGGGCGATCGCCTTCGCGGTCACCCACGACAGCGACGGGTTCATCGCCGACGAGCTGACCCGCCGCAGGGCTCTGCGCTATCCGCCCTACGCCTCGCTGATCAGGATCGTCTGCAGCGCCGAGGAGGAGGCTCTGGCGCGTGACACCGCGACCGCGATCCTCGCCGGGCTCGGCCCGATCGACGCCGATGTGCTGGGCCCGGCGCCGCTCTTTCGCCTCCGGGGCCGATCGCGCAGCCAGCTCGTCGTCAAGGCGGCCGGCCGCCGGCGGGCGATCGACGCCGTCGGGCGCGCGGTCGACGCGCTCGCGCCGGGCGCGGCGCGCCGCGGAGTGAGCGTCAGCGTCGACGTCGACCCGCAATAACGCCGCCGCGGGCGCGTCCGGCGCGCCCGCGGCGTGGCCCTGGACGGATGACCGATGGCCGGAGCCGGCCGGCGGTGCGACCCGGTCAGCGTGCCGACACAGAGGACGATGTCCCTCCGAGCTCCCGCGCTGCGGTCGATGCGCCGTCGCTGTGCGTGCTCGTTCGTCGTGGCCGCCGCCGCCCTGATCGCTCCGGGGGCCGCGCTCGCCGACGGCGGCGTGTTCACGACGACGAACGCGCCGACGATCACCGGCCCGACGACGGCCCTGCTCAACGGCTATCTGTACGCCGGCGACGCGGCCGCCGGCTACGACTTCCAGTACGACCTCGCCGGCTCGCCGTGGTGCAGCAGCGACGGCGTCGACGGCAGCCCGTCGTTCACCACCCCGGCGCAGACGACGAGCGCGGACGGCGCGGTCAGCGCCGCCGTCTCGGGGCTCGTCGCCGGGGACGGCTACTGCGTCTCGCTCGTCGCCACCCAGGGCCAGGACAGCTCCGACGCCCCGCAGGTCGCCTTCACCGCCGGCGTGCCCGGCGCCGAGACCGACGCGGTGACGCCGACCGGCGCCGGCACGGCGACGCTGACCGGCGCCGTCGACCCCGCCGGTCAGACGACGACCTACGACGTCGAGTACGACCTCGCGAGCTCTCGGTGGTGCACCAGCGCAGGCGCCGACGGCACGGCGAGCCTGTCGACGGCGGCGCAGACCCTCGGCTTCACCGGCGCCGAGAGCGAGGGCGTCAGCATCGGCCTGTCGGGCCTGACCCCCGGCGCGCAGTACTGCGCCGCGCTCGCCGCGGGCAACGGCTCGGGCAGCGTCACCGGCGACCAGTTCACCTTCCAATCCGGACAGCCCGCCGTCTCGGGGACGACGGCGACCCCGACCGGGGCCACGACGGCGCTGATCGACGGCACGGTCGACCCCTCCGGCCAGACGACCACCTACGCGGTCCGCTATGACTCCGGCAGCTCCGCATGGTGCGCGAGCTGGGGCACCGAGGGCTCGCCGGCGCAGACGACGGGCGCCGAGACGCTCGCCGCCACCGACAGCGCCGGTCACGACGCCGAGGTGACGCTGACCGGCCTGACGCCCGGCGCGGCGTACTGCGCGCAGCTGTTCGCCACCAACGCGTCCGGCACGACGTCCGACGAGGCGGTCGAGTTCACGGCCGGGGCGCCCGTGCTCGGCGGCGATGACGTGCTCGCCACCGGTCCCGCCACCGCCGCGCTGGAGGGACCGATCGACCCCGCCGGTCAGGCGACGACGTACGTTGTCCAATACGACCTGCAGAGCTCGGACTGGTGTCAGAGCGACGGCGCCAGCGGCGCCCCCGCCGAGACGACCGCATCGCAGGCGCTCGGCGCCGCCGACACCGCGAACCATGACGTGACGGTGACGCTCAGCGGCCTGACCCCGGGGGAGGACTACTGCGCCGAGCTCGTCGCGAGCAACGCCGGCGCGAGCCAGACGGGCTCCGCCGTCGACTTCACCGCCGGGGCGGCCGACGTGCAGGCCGACACCGTGACCGCCACCGCGCCGAGCACGGCCGAGCTCGACGGCGAGGTCGATCCCGCGGGCCAGACGACGACGATCCGCGCCGACTACGACCTCGCCGATTCCGACTGGTGCCAGAGCGGCGACGGGACGGCGGCGAGCTCCACCGCCGCGCAGAGCCTCGGCGCCGACGATACGAGCGACCACGACGCCGGACTCGCCCTGAGCGGGCTGACCCCCGGGCTCTCCTATTGCGCCGAGCTCGTGGCCGTCAACGCAAGCGGCGCCACGTGGAGCCAGCCGATCGTCTTCACCGCGGGCGCGCCGGCCGCGGTCACGACGGCCGCCGAGCCGAACGGGGCGACGACGGCGACCGTCGACGGCTCGATCTCGCCGGCCGGGACGGCGACGAGCTACAGCGTCGCGTACGACGTGACGGCCTCGGACTGGTGCCGAGACGACTCTGGCACGCCGGCGTTCTCGACCGCCGCTCAGACGATGACTGCCGGTGACGGTGTCAGCGACGTCACGATCGCGCTCGGCGGCCTTGCCCCGGGCAGCGGCTACTGCGCGGCGGTCGTCGCCGCCAACGCCGCGGGGACGACGACCGGCTCCCAGATGACGTTCGACACCCCGGCGCTGTCGGCGCCGGCGGTCGTCACGATCGGCGGCAGCCCGAGCGGGATGACCGCGGCGACGCTGAACGGGACCGTCGACCCGAGCGGGGAGGCGACGACGTATCGGTTCGACTACGGCACGACGACGGCCTACGGCACCACCACCGCGGCGCAGAGCGCAGGCGCGGGCTCCGGGGTGGAGCCGGAGTCGGTGGCGCTCAGTGGCCTGGCCGCGGGCACGACCTATCACTTCCGCCTGGAGGCGACCAACGCGATCGGCACGACGTACGGCGCCGACCAGACGCTGACCACGGCCGCCGTGTCCCCGTCCCCGCCGGCGCCGTCTCCACCGGCGCCGTCTCCACCGGCGCCGTCTCCGCCCACGCCGTCTCCTCCGCCGTCTCCGTCCCCGCCGGCGCCCCCGGCGACGATCACCTACGAGCTGTCCGTCGAGCGCTCCGGGACCGGCGCCGGGCGGGTGACGAGCTCGCCGGCGGGCGTCAGCTGCGGACTGTTCTGCACCCATCTGTTCGCAGCCGGCACGACCGTCACGCTGTCGGCCAGGCCGGCGAGCGGCTCTCGGTTCACCGGCTGGCGCGGATCATGCTCGGGCGCCGGAGCGTGCACCGTGCGACTGACCGCGCGACGGACGGTCACGGCGGGCTTCGCCGAGGGGGCGCTGGCGTGCACGGCGAGAGCGCCCGCCGCCGAGCGTTCGAGGTCACGCCGGCACCGGCGTCACGCCGCGCGCGGGGCGGCACGGCAGGCCGTGAGGACGGCCGCCGTGGCGCTCGCCTGCGGGAACGCCCGGCATTCGGCGCGGTGAGCGCTCCGCGTCACCGGCCGCGATCGGCCCTACAGATTCCTCCCATGCCGCCGATCGACGCGACTGACCGCCCGGCCTCATCGAGGGCCGAACCGCGCCCGGCATGACTCCGTCCCTCCACTCCGACCACCGAGCGTCGGGCTCCCAGAGCCTGCGGCTGGCAACGCGCGCGGATCACCTCGCGGCCGAGTCAGCGCTCGATCTCGACACCGTGCGGGAGCCGGCGGATCTCGCCCGCCTGCTGAGCGGCTGGTACGCCGTCCGGCACGCGGTGGACGGCGCGGTCGCCGCCCCGACCGCCTGCCGCGAGGCCGCGGACGAGCTCGCCGGCCCGGCCGCGGAGGCGGTCGCCTGGCTGCGCCGCCATCTCGCGGAGCTCGCCGGCGGGCCGGCCTGACCGAGCCGAGGCGCGCTGCGCTGCCGGGCGTGAGCCCGCGGCCGCCACGCCGACCGCCGGCGCCGCGCCGAGCCCGCCGCGCCTGAGCGAATGGCTCGCGCAGGCCCCCGCGAGCTGGGGCGCCGCCTACGTGCTGCGCGGCTCCCGCCTCGGGGGCTCCATGCTCGCCCCGCGGGTCCGAGCCGCGCTCACGCTGCCCGACGGCGTCGGCACCCGCTTCCTGTCCAGCGCGGGAAGCCGGCCCGGTCGGGAGTGGACGGACTTTCGCCGGCGCCTGGACGGGCTCGAGCTCTCCGGCGCCGAGTTCGACGGCGCGGTCGGCGCCGCCCGCTGGACGTTTCACTGGGTTCAGCGCGTCCTGTCCTGCGCGCTCGGCGCTCGCGCGACGGTGGCGGCATGACCCCCGGGATGCCGCGACGTCACGCCGAGCTCTCCGGCGAGGGCCTGGTCGCGCTCGGCGCGCGCAACGCCTGCGATCGTGAGCCGATCCACCTGTCGGGCGCGATCCAGCCCCATGGCTTCCTGCTCGCCGTCGATCCCGACTCGCTGATCGTCGCAGCGGCGAGCGCCAACGTCTCGGAGTTGATGGGCGGAGCCCGGGAACCACTTGGTCTGACCCTTCGCGCACTGCTCGGCGACGAGGTCACGGACGCCGTGCTGGCGATGCGTCCGACGGGCAACCCGCACGACGCGGTGCCGGTCCCCGTCCGCCCGGGCGGCGCGATGGCGCCGGTGCAGCGCGCGTATCACATCGTCGCGCACCGGCGCGGGGCGCTGCTGATGCTCGAGTTCGAGGAGACGCTCGCCGGCGATCGCCCGCAGAGCGGCGAATACCGGCGGCTGCGCGACGCCATGAAGTCGTTGCACATCCTCGACGAGGTCGAGGAGATCTGCCGGCTGACCGTCGAGGACGTCCGCCGGCTGACCGGTTACGACCGCGTGATGATCTACCGCTTCGAGCCCGACGCGCACGGCCACATCGTCGCCGAGGCGCGCCGCGAGGACGCGGAGCCGTTCGTCGGCCTGCACTATCCGGCGAGCGACATCCCGCGCCAAGCGCGCGTCCTGTACCTGCGCAACTGGATCCGCGTGATCGCCGATGTCGACTACGTCCCGGTGCCGATCCTCGGGCTGCCTGACTCCGTCCCGATCGAGCAGCTCGATCTCAGCATGTCGGTCCTGCGGAGCGTCTCGCCGGTGCACCTGCAGTATCTGCGCAACATGGGCGTCGCCGCGACGATGACGATCTCGCTCGTCGTCGACAACCAGCTGTGGGGGATGATCGCCTGCCACCACAACAGCCCCAAGCGCATCGATCCGGTCGCGCGGCTGGCCTGCGAGACGCTCGGCCAGATCGTCTCGGTGCGCGTGCGTGCCGCCGAGGCGGCGCGGGCATACGACCGCCCCCGTGACCTCGGCAGGATGACCGCCCAGGTCGTCACCGCGATGGCGGCGGCGGAAAATCCCGCGCTCGGTGCGGCCCAGGCGCACGCGGCGCTGCTCGGCATGACGGCCGCCGATGGCGTGGTCGTCGAGATCGACGGAACGCGGATCACCGCCGGGACGGTCCCGGGCCGGACGGTCCTCGACGCGCTCGTGACGCGCCTGTCGGCGATGGCCGGCGCCGGTCCCGCCCCGGTGGCCACCGATGCCGTCGCCGAGCTCATCGGCGAGCCGCTCGGCGCCGACGGGTGCGATGCCTCGGCGGCGACCGGCGCGCTCTTTCTCTCGATGACGGGTCGCAGCCCGGGCTTCGTGCTGTGGCTGCGCGGCGAGCGCGCGCACACCGTGCGCTGGGCAGGTCCGCCCGGGCTCAAGGCCGACGATGACCGCCGGCCCGCGGACGCCGTCGTCCCCCTCACTCCGCGGGCCTCGTTCCAGGAATGATGCGAGACGGTGCGGGGTCACAGCGTGCGCTGGGGCGCGCCCGAGCTCGCTGCGGCCACCGAGCTCGCGCAGGCGATGCCCGAGGTGCTCGCGCACCGCGCGCAGAACCGCCTCGTCCGCCTCGCGCTCCACGATCCCCTCACCGGGCTCCCCAATCGCATGTTCCTCCAAGAGCGGCTGGCCGGGATGATGTCCCGCGCCGCGTCGCCCGCCGTTCCCGCCGCGTCGCCCGCCGGTCCCGCCGCATCGCCCGCCGGTCCCGGCGCGGCGGATGGCGACCCCGGGGCGGCGGTCCTGTTCATCGACGTCGACGGCTTCAAGACGGTCAACGACACGCAGGGTCACCTGATCGGCGACCAGCTGCTGACCCTCGTCGCCCGCCGCATCTCCGAGACCATCCGGCCGCAGGACACCGTGGCCCGGATCGGGGGCGACGAGTTCGTCCTGCTCGTGCCCGGAGTCGACGCGGGCACGGCGGTCGACATCGGGCAGCGCCTGGTCGAGAGCTTCCGGCGCTCGTTCGTCATCGGCGACAGCATCGTGCGCTCGTTGACGCTCAGCGTCGGCGGGGCGATGATCGCCCCGGGGACCGATCCGGTTGACGCCCTCAGCCAGGCCGACAGCGCCATGTATCACGCCAAGCGCTCGGGCCGCGACCAGGTCGCCGTCTTTGACGCCGCGTCGGGCTCGGCCGCCAGTCGACGCCGCCTCGCCCGCGACGAGCTGAGCGACGCCATCACGGCCGGCGAGATCGTGCCCCATTATCAACCGATCTTCGAGCTGCGCTCCGGCGTCACACCCGTGCTCGACGGCTTCGAAGCGCTTGCCAGATGGCAGCATCCGGTCCGCGGGCTCGTCGCACCCGATCTGTTCATCGGGCTCGCCGAGGAGACGGGGCTGATCGACCGGCTCGGCGACTCGATGCTGTCACAGGCCCTCGGTCAGCTCCTGGTGTGCCCGAATCGCGCCCTGATGATGGCCGTCAACGTCTCGGTTCGACAGCTCATCCGCCCGGGCTACGCCGATGAGGTGATCGCCGCGCTCGTCGAGCTCGGGATCGGGCCGGAGCGGCTCTGCCTGGAGGTCACCGAAACGCAGATCATGGAGGAGCCCGAGGTCGCGCGCGCGGTCCTCACCGAGCTCGCCGCCGCCGGTGTGCAGATCGCGATCGACGACTTCGGCATCGGCTTCTCGTCGCTGGCCTACGTTCGTGACCTTCCCGCCGCGATGCTGAAGATCGACCGGCTGTTCGTCTCCGGACTGCCCGACAGCTCGCGAGATCTCGCCGTCGTCACCGCGACCATCGAGCTCGGGCACTCGCTCGGCATGCGCACGATCGCCGAGGGTGTCGAGACCGCCGATCAGCTCGAGCTCCTGCGCCGCCTGGGCAGCGATTTCGCCCAGGGCTACCTGCTCGGCAGGCCACGACCGGCCGGCGACATCGAGGCGATGGGCGCCCGCGATCCGGGCAGACCGCGGATCGGACGACCTCTACACTGAGGGCGTGTCCGAGAACGCGACCGAACCCGATATCGAGACCGCCGACGCGGAGGCCCAGGAGCCCGACGACGACGTCGAGGAGCTGGACTCCGAGGCGGCGGCCCGCCGCGCCTCGGCCCTGGGCTATGTGCGCAAGTTCGGCGATCCCGTCCTGAAGACCCGGGCCCGCCCGATCGAGCGCTTCGACGACGCTCTGCGCGCCGAGGTCGCGCGGATGGGGACGTTGATGATCGACGCCGTCGGGGTCGGCCTGGCGGCGACGCAGGTCGGCGTCCTGCACCGCCTGCTCGTCTATCGCGTCCACCAGCAGGCGCCGGTCGCCGCGCTCGTCAATCCGGAGATCGAGTGGGTCGGCCGCGAACAGGAGACGCTCGAGGAGGGATGCCTGAGCCTGCCCGGGGTCCACGTCGACGTCGAGCGGCCGGTCTACGTCCGCATCCGCGCGCGCAACGAACTCGGCGAGCCGATCATGATCGAGGCCTCGGGACTCGAGGCGAGGGTCATCCAGCACGAGATCGACCATCTCGACGGCATCCTCATCCTCGACCGGATCTCTCGCTCGCAGCGCAAGGACGCGATGCGGGCGCTGCGCGAGGCCCAGCAGGCCGGCTAGCCGACCCGCGTCGCCCCGCACTCGTGCGCACCGTCTATCTCGGTACCTCGGAGTTCGCGGCCGACGTCCTGCGTGCTCTGGCCGCCTCCCCGCACCGCCCGCAGCTCGTCGTCACCCGCCCGGATCGACCGCGCGGCCGTGGCCGGCGATTGGCGCCGCCGCCGGTCGCCGAGGCCGCTCGTGCCCTCGGAATCGACCTCGATCAGCCCGAGTCGGTCAACGATGAGCGGGCCCGCGCGCGGATCGCCTCCGCCGAGCCCGCGGCGGTCTGCGTGTGCGCGTTCGGGGCGCTCATCCGTGAGCCGCTGCTGTCGGCTCATGAGATGCTCAACGTCCATCCGTCGCTGCTGCCGCGCTGGCGCGGGGCGGCCCCGGTCGAGCGCGCGCTCATGGCCGGCGATGTCGTCACCGGCGTCGCGATCATGCGTTTGACCGCCGGGCTGGACAGCGGGCCGGTCTGCCTGGCGCGCGAGGAGCCGATCGCCCCCGGCGACACCTACGGCACGCTCGCCGCGCGGCTGTCGCTCGCCGGTGGTGAGCTGCTCGTCCAGGCGCTGACCGAGCGCGAGCGCGGCGCGCTGGAGTTCCGTGAGCAGGACGACACGCGGGCCACCTACGCCGAGAAGATCACCGCGGAGGACCGGCTGCTGGACGGCGAGCGTCCGGCCGTCGAGTCCGAGCGCGTCGTGCGGGCGCTCGCACCGCACGTCGGCGCGGCCGTCACGCTGCCCGCGGGCGAGCGGCTCGGGGTCTGGGAGGCGCGCGTCGCCCGACCCGGCGCGGATCCGGCCGATCTCGCCCCCGGCGAGGTCAGCCTCGACGGCGCGGTGCCGGTGCTCGGCTGCCGCCCCGGGAGGCTCGAGCTGACCGTCGTGCAGCCCGCGGGCCGCCGAGCGATGCGCGGCGAGGACTTCCTGCGTGGCCGCCGGACCTGAGCGCGCCATCGCCTCCTCCTCGCCATCGGCGTCGGCGTCGGTTTCGCCCGCCCGGGTCTGCGCCTACGAGGTCGTGCGCCGCGTGTTTGAGCACGGGGCCTACGCCGACCGCGCCTTTCACGCCGCCGCGCGCGCGCTCGAGCCGCGTGACCGGGCGTTCGCGATGGCGCTCGCCTACGGCACCGTGCAGCGGCGTGACACGCTTGACCACGCCGCCACGGCACTGCTCGACCGTCCGCTGACTCGGCTTGACCCGCCGGTCCTCGCCGTCCTGCGGCTCGGGCTGATGCAGCTCCTGCTGCTCGACGGCGTCGCCGATCACGCCGCAGTGCACGAATCGGTGGAGCTCGTCAAGCGTGACGCGCGCGGCGCGAGCGGGCTCGTCAACGCCGTGCTGCGCCGCGCGACGCGCGAGGGCCCGGCGATCCTGGCGGCGCTCGACGACTCGACCCCCGAACGCACCGCGATCCTGCACTCGGTGCCCGTCTGGCTGGCCCGGCTGTGGTGGCGCGAGCTCGGCCCGGAGGCCGCCCGCGCGCAGCTCGCCGCCGTCAACCTGCCGGCCGAGTCCTCGCTGCGGGTCAACCCGCTCGTCGCCACGCCCGCGGCCGTGCTGGATGAGCTCCGGGCTGCCGGAGTGACGGCGCGCGCGGCCGGGGGGGACGCGGTCGTCGTCGACGGGGCGTTCGACGCCCACGCCTCACCGCTCTGGGAGCGCGGGGCGATCATGCCGCAGTCCCGCGGCTCGATGGCGGTCGTGCAGGCGCTCGCGCCGCGCCCCGGAGAGCGCATCCTGGACCTGTGTGCGGCGCCGGGCGCCAAGACGACGCAGATCGCCGCGCTGATGGGCGACGCGGGCGCGGTGGTCGCCGTCGAGCGCCATCCGGGTCGCGCTCAGGCCCTGCGCCGGACGTTGACGCGGATGCGGGTGACGTGCGCCACCGTGACCGTCGCGGACGCCGCGGCGCTCCCGCCGGACGGCGCGACGGGCTATGACCGGGTGCTCGTCGACCCGCCGTGCAGCGGCCTCGGGACGTTGCAGTCGCGACCGGATATCCGCTGGCGGGCGAGCCCCGAGCGGATCGTCGGGCTCGCCGCTGCGCAGGCTCGCATCCTGCGCGCCGGCGCCGCGGCGACGCGTCCCGGCGGTGAGCTCGTCTATTCGGTCTGCACGATCTCCGCGGCCGAAACGGATCAGGTGGTCGCCGATTTTCTCACCGAACGCCACGATTTCGCCCATTCGGTCGTCGCACCAGAAAACGGTTCGGACCCGTATCTTCGTCTGACCCCGGCGGTCGACGGGACGGACGGCTTCTTCATCGCGCGGCTGCGCCGCGAATGATCCGTGCGGCCCGTTTAACCTCCAGGCGATGAGCGAGTCCGCGCCCAAGCTCGGACCGGCCTGCCCGGGATGCGGGGAGCCGTGGCTGCGTCCCACCTCGGTCCCGGGCCGTTATCGCTGCGTCTACTGCCTGCGGCGGTTCGAGCTCGTGTCGGTGTGCCCCAATTGCGGGGAGCACTCGACGATCGTGCGGATGTCGAGCACGGCGATCGTGGAGTGTAATCACTGCCACGAGAGCATGCTCCAGGAGGTCTGATGGCGGAGGATCGGCGGGCGGCGACGCTCCGGACGCTGCGCGGCCTGCGGGTGGCGCCCTCGATCCTGTCGGCGGACTTCAGCCGCCTCGGCGCCCAGGTGCGCGACGTGCTGGCGGTCGGCGCGCGGGTCATCCATGTCGACGTCATGGACGGCCACTTCGTCGAGCCGATCACCTTCGGCGCGGTCATCGTCGGCGCGCTTGCCGACCTCGTCCACGACGCCGGCGGAGTCCTCGACGTCCACATGATGGTGCAGCGGCCGGAGCGTCACATCGGCGAGATCGCCGCCGCCGGGGCCGACGGCATCACGATCCACGTCGAGGCGACCCCGCACGTTCATTACACGCTGGCCGCGATCCGGGAGGCCGGCTGCAGCGCGGGCGCGTCGATCTGCCCGGCGACGCCGGTCGACGCCCTCAGCGAGGTGGCGAGCGAGACGCTTGACCTGGCGCTCTGCATGAGCGTCAACCCGGGGTGGGGTGCGCAGACGTTCATCCCCGGCTCGACCGGCAAGCTGGCGCGCATGCGTGCGCTGCTGCCCGACGCCGTGGCGCTCGAGGTCGACGGCGGCGTGCACGACGCCACGATCGGATCCTGCGTGAGCGCCGGCGCCAATCTTCTCGTCGCCGGCTCGGCGGTGTTCGGCTCGGCCGATCCGGCGGCGGCCTACACCGAGATGGCGCACGCCGCCGGCGCGGTCTGACCGCGGCGCGCGCCGTCGGACCGGCTCTCGGTAGCCGACCGCAGCGCCTCGCGGGGAAGCGCGCTTGCCGCCGCACGGCGCCGGACTATCGTGGAGTGACGAGACCGATTGAGCCAACACAGCGCGCCGCGCTGGAGGCTTGCGATGCCGGATGTCGATTCGAACGAGCGCGCCCAGCCGCACGGCCGGCTCGCGCTCGCCGATCAGGTGCAGCCCGGCGTCCCGCGGCCGCTGCGGCCGCCCTCGCCACCGCCGTCCGCGAATGATCCGCTGCGGATCGCGGTCGTCGCGCCGCCCTGGATCCCGGTTCCGCCACCGACGTACGGCGGAACCGAGACGGTCGTCGATCTCCTCTGCGAGGCGCTGGTGGCGCGCGGCCACGACGTGACGCTGTTCGCGGCCCCGGGGTCGCGCTCGGTCGCGCACGTCGTCGAGCTGCTCGACGCGCCGCACCCCCGGGAGATCGGCCTGTCCCTGTACGAATCCGATCATCTGGCGCGCGCCTGGGCCGCCATCGACGGCGCCGAGCGGTCGGCGCGCCCGTTCGACATCGTCCACGATCACTCGGGCTTCGTCGCCCTGGCGATGGCCGATCGCCTCGATGCGCCGATCCTCCACACCGTCCACGGTGCCTTCGACGCCCGGACGCGCTCGTTCTATCGCCGCCACGCCGCCAAGGCACGGCTCGTGGCGATCAGCCGCTCGCAGGCCGCCGGCGCGCCCGAGGGGGTCGAGATCTTCGACGTGATCCCCAATCCGGTCGCCGTCGAGCGCTGGCCGCTGCGCATCGAGAAGCAGGACTACGTGCTCTGGATCGGACGGATCGACCCGGCCAAGGGCCCGCATCGGGCGATCCGCGCCGCGCGGCTCGCCGGGCGGCCACTCGTGCTCGCCGGGCCGGTGCAGCCCGGCCAGGAGGAGTATTTCGCCGAGCTCGTCGCGCCGCACCTCGACGGCCGGCGGGTGCGCTACGTCGGCGAGGTCGGCGGTGCCGTCAAACGGGATCTGTTCGCCGACGCCGCGGCGCTGCTGATGCCGATCCGCTGGCGCGAGCCGTTCGGCATGGTCATGGTCGAGGCGCTGGCCTGCGGCACGCCGGTGATCGCCTTCCCCGAGGGCGCCGCGGCCGAGATCGTGATCGACGGCGTCAATGGCATGCTCGTGGCCGACGAGCGGGAGATGGCGGCGGCTATCGACCGGGCGGGGACGATCGACCCGCGGCGCTGCCGCGCGAGCGCCGCCGACCGCTACGACGCTCCCACCGTCGCCGCGGCCTACGAGCGCGCCTACCGCCGCGCGATGCTCGACGACTGCCCGCGGTCAGAGCACCGGCACGAGCATCACCGGGAGCTCGCTGCGACCGAGGGTCTCTGAGACGACGCGGGCGCTGCCGCCGCCCAGCGTCCGCTCCAGGCGAGCGCGATCAGATCGGCCCTCATCTCATGCGCCACCGCGGCCACGTGGTCGGCCGGCAGGCCCATCCGGTGCACGAGGGTCACCCGCTCATGGGGCGTGCGCACGTTGCGCAGCAGGAACTCGCGCTCCCCGGGCGTTCGCCTCGTGGAGCGTGATCGACAAAGGCGGGCGCGGTCGTCGGCGAGTCGACGTGCAGGACGACGACCTCGAGGGCGTGCGCGCGGGCGAGCGTCAGCGTGTCCTCGAGCGCCTCCGCGCTCTCCCGCGTCCCGTCGAGCGCCACGAGGATCCGCGTGATCGCCGGGCGCGGCTGCGCGTGGGCCGCGACGACGACGACCGGCGAGTGGAGCGCGGTGATGACCTCCAGAGCCGTCGTCCCCGCGGGCCGCGGGCCCGCGCGGTCGCCCCGCGCTCCGAGCACGACCATCGTGACCTCGGGGACCTGCGCCGCCCGCACGATCTCGGCTGCCGGGGACCCGCTCAGGCGGCGCAGTTCGACGGCGCCGCCCACGACCGGCAGGATCATCGCCCTCTGCGCCGTCGTGCACGGCGACGAGCGACCGTCGGTCAGGGCCGCGATCGCGCCGGCGGTCGCCAGCACCGCACGGCTGGCGGAGTCCGCGGCGACCGCGGCGAGCACCGTGGTCAGCGCGCGCCCCATCGTTTCGGATCGGCCAGCGCGACGCGCTGCGGGGCGCGGCCGAGCACGACCCGATCGCCGCCCGGGATCACCGCGGCCACCGGCGGCTCGGCGCTCAGCGCCACCATGTCGCCGTCGACCGCGATCGCGACGCGGCTACCCCGGAAGCGGACCCTCAGGGCGAGCGACTCCCAACCGGGGGCGAGCACCGGGTCGACGGCGAGGGCGTCGCCGGCCGGGCGCACGCCGGCGAAGCCGAACACCAGCGCGCGCCAGACGCTGCCCATCGCCGCCAGATGCAGGCCGCCGGCGGTGACCCCGCCGATGTCGTCCAGATCGATGCGCGCGGTCAGGCGCAGAAGCTCCGCGGCCCGGGCGACGCGTCCGGCGCGGGCCAGCAGGGCGGCGTGGACGCCGGTCGACAGTGAGCTGCCGTACGCGGTGCGCGGGTCGTAGTAGTCGAGGTTGCGCGCCAGCGAGCCGGGCGCGACCTCGTCGGGGACGAGGTAGTGGAGCATGAGCACGTCGGGCTGCTTGATGATCTGGGCACGCAGCACGGCCGCGTGGCCGAGCAGCATGTCGGCGTCCACCGGCCGGTGGGGCGCCAGCTCGGCGATGATCCGCGGCTCGAGCTCGTCAAAGCCCCGGAACTGCTCGTAGACGCCGGTCGCCGGATCGAAGCCGTCGACGAGCGCCTCGGCCAGCGACAGCCAGCGGGCACGCTCGTCTGACGTGATCGCTCCGGCATGATCGGCCGCGACCGCCCGGCGGAGGTTCCAGCGCGCCATCACGTTCGTGTAGGCGTCGTCGTCGACGCACTCGTGGTACTCGTCGGGACCGAGCACCCCCCGGATGTGGGCGCTCCCGTCGGCGTCGCGCTCGATCCGCGACGCCCACCAGCGCGCGGTCTGCACGAGCAGCTCCAGACCCGGGCCGTCGGCGAAGACGCGGTCGCCGGTCCAGTCGATGTAGTGCGCGGCGGCCCAGGCGACGTCGGCGACGATGTGCTGCTCGCGCGCTCCGGTGTAGATGACGTCGATGTCGCCGCGGGCGGTGCGGACCGAGACGGGAGTGACGTCGTCGCCGCCGGCCGCCGACTCCCACGGAAAGCGCGCGCCCGCCCGGCCCTCATGCGCAGCCGACCGGATCGCCGCCGGCAGTCGCCGCAGCCGGTACTCGAGCATCGCCCGGGCGGCCGGCGGGTGCGTCGCGGCCAGAAACGGCAGGACGTAGACCTCGCTGTCCCAGAACACGTGCCCGTGATACGCGCTGCCGCTCAGGCCGCGCGCCCCGACCGCGGCGTCGCCGCGATCGGCGACCGAGGCGATGAGGTGAAAGAGGGCGAGCCGGACGGCGAGCTGGAGCTCGGGCTCGCCGGCGATGCGGACATCGGCCTCGTCCCAGCGCGCCGCCCAGGCCCGGCGGTGCTCGGCGAGCAGGGCGTCATAGCCGAGCGCGCGCGCCGTTCGCAGATCCGCGAGCGCGCGGCGCTCGTCGGCGCGCCCGGCCGGCGTCCCGGCGTAACAGGCGATCCGGTCCCGGGTGCCTCCGCCGTCGCGGTCCTGCTCGTGGACGGCCGCGACGATCGAGCCGGGAGCCCCGGTCACCCGCATCCAGCAGGCGTCGTCGCCGACCCCGCGCTCGACAGCGGCTCCGGCCGGCGCCCGCAGCGCGCCACCGGCGCCGGCCGCGGTCTCCGGCCGGCCGCGGATCCGCATGACCGCGGTCGCGGGGCGCGCGAGCGAGGAGAAGCTCAGCGTCTGCACCCCGCCGTCCAGCTCCGCGACGAGCGTGCCGGTCCGCAGATCGAGCACCCGGCGCAGCCCGCGCGGGTCGGGGCCGGGCGCATCGACGGCGTTCCAGCGCGGCCCGCTCAGGAGATGGGTCTCGGGCCCCGAGCCGGTGTAGACGCCGGCCATCAGCACCTCCGGGTCCGCGCCGGGACGATCGTCAGGCGCGCTGCCGCGCGTCCCGAGTCGGCCATCGGCGAGAGTCAGCAGCGACTCGTGGACGCGCTCCAGGCGAGGGTCGGCATCCTCGATGATCAGGGTCCAGCCGTCATCGGGGCCGGCCGGCATCCTGGCGGTCGCGGGCGGGCGCGCGGCCGGGGTCACGGCACGATGACGACCTGGACGCCGCCGTCCTGCTCCAGCAGAGAGAAGCCGACGCTCGATCCGAGGCGCTGGAAGGCGAGGCCGACGGTCGCCGCGCCGATGCGGATGTCGTGGAGATCGATCCGGCTCAGCGATTGCGGGAGGCGAGGATGGTGAACGGTCAGGCGATAGTCGAGCGCCTGCGCGGTGATCCCGAGCAGCGCCTGGAGCAGCATGAACGGCGCCGCCGCCGCCCACGCCTGCGGGATGCAGGCCACCGGATAGGCGACGATCGCCCGTGACCCGTCGCGATCAAAGCCGCAGAACAGCTCGGGGAGGCGCATGTCCCGGGCGTCGGCGGCGATCTCGAACAACGCCGCGGCGATCTGCTCCGTGGCGTCGAGGAACCCGTAGCGCTTGAGCCCCGCGGCGGCGATCGCGTTGTCATGCGGCCAGATCGAGCCGTTGTGATAGCTCATCGGGTTGTAGGCCGGCGAGCGGCTCGACAGCGTTCGGATCCCCCAGCCCGAGAACATGTCGGGGGCCATCAGCCGCGCGGCGACCGCTGCGGCCTTGTCGTCGTCGACGATCCCGCACCACAGGCAGTGCGCCGGATTGGAGGTGACGCTCATGACCTGCGCCTTGCGGCCGTCGAGCGCGAGCGCGAAATACCGTTCGGCCGGATTCCAGAAGGCGGCGTTGAAGGCCGACCGCAGGGCGGCCGCCTGGCCGCGCAGATCGGCGGCGCGTGCCGCCTCCCCGAGCGCGTCGTAGACGCCCGCGATCCCCTGCTTGGCGGCGTAGACGTAGCCCTGGATCTCGACGAGCGCGAGCGGGCCCTCGGCGAGCGAGCCGTCGGCGTGGACGATCGAGTCGTGGGAGTCCTTCCAGCAGTGGTTGATCAGGCCCGCCGGCGCCCGCTGCTCGTATTCGACGAAGCCGTCGCCGTCGCGATCGCCCCACTCGTCGATCCAGCGCAGGGCGGCGTCGAGCGCCGGGCGCACCTGGGCCATCGTGCTCAGATCGGCGGTCCAGCGGAAGTACTCGGCGGCGAGCAGGAGGAAGAGCGGCGTCGCGTCCGCGGTGCCGTAGTACGGGGTGTGCGGGATGTGACCCGTCCGCGCCAGCTCCCCGCTGCGCAGTTCGTGCAGGATCTTGCCCGGTTCGGCGTCGCGCCACGGCTCGTCGCGGTCGGCCTGCAGGGCGGCGAGGGCGCGCAGCGTGCCGCGCGCGACATCGGGGTTGAGGATCAGGCATTCGATCGCCGTCAGCAGCGAGTCGCGCCCGAACGGCGCCACGTACCACGGGATCCCGGCGGCCGGCAGCGAGCTGGGTCCGACCGGCATCATCAGCGCGTGGAGGTCGCGCACGGAGGCATCGATGACGCGGTCCAGCAGCCGGGCGTCGGTGACGATGCGCGAGCAGTTTCCGACCCACCGGGTGTGCTCGGACGCCTGGGCCGCGCTCGTCTGCGCGAGCGTCGGCGCATCGGGGGCCGGCGCGCCGTGGACGGGCAGGGCCGTGATCAGCAGCATCGCCGCCTCGCCGGGATCGAGCGCGATCTCCCACACCACGTGCACGCGGTCGCCGTCGATCGTCACCCGTTGCGGGGCCGGCTGCAGTCCGATCCGCGTCTCTCGCCGCTCGCCGTCGGCGGCGAGATAGCGGAAGCGCACGCCGGCCCCGTCGCGCTCGGGGGCGAGCAGCCGGCCGGTCGTGCGGCGCTCCACGCCGCGGACCTCGAACACGTCGGCGAAGTCGGCGCCGAGCGAGACGGCGACGACCGTGCGGATCCCGGCGCCATCGAAGTTGCGCACGCGGAGCTGGTAGTAGAGGCGGTCGCCGATCAGCAGCGTCCGGCGGACGTTGAGCGTCTCCTGGCCGATCGGCGCGCCGTCGATCGAGCGCAGCCCGGGATTGGTGGCGTTGATGACGGCGTGGTGCCCGGACTCCATGGCACAGGACAGGCCCACCGGCGCCGCTCCGCCGACCGTCACCCGCAGCTCGGAGAGATGGCGTGTGTCCTGGGCGTACAGCCCCTCGCCGGAGGGCCGGATGAGACCGCGATCGCCGGCGCGACGCGAGCCGATGTCGCCGTCGTGGCGCGCGCACAGGAACATCGCTCCGGACTTCAGCGACAGCAGCTCCTCGCCGGCCTCGGTCGGGATGTCCGGAGCGCCCTCGAGCGCGGGTCCGGGGAGCGCGTCACGCGTGAGCACCGGGGGATCGAGAGGCGGCTCGGGTTCGCCGAACGGATTCATCAGGGGACACTGATGCTAGGTCGCGCGGGGCGCCCGCCGGCGGGGGCGAACCCCGCTTCGGGGTGCGTGACTTCCCGTGATCAGGCCGCGTCGGCCGGTACGGAGTCCCCGGCGGTCCCGGGCCCGCGGCGATACAGCAGCGTCAGCAGCACGCAGAGCACGGCGGTCGCGCCGAAATAGCCGAACTCGACGCGCGTCACCTCAGCGTGCCCGTCGCCGCCGCCGCCGGCCACGAACGCGACGAACAGCGCCGCGGCGGTCAGCCACGACGCCGCCGCCCAGCGCGCTCGGCCGCGAGCCAGCGCGGCCTGGTTGAGCGTGCCCGAGATGAGGTGCAGGCCCATCCCGAGCCCGACGACGGCCAGCCCGACGCGCCCGTAGCTGAAGCCCTTCTTGCCGAGCACGATCGTCATCACCGGCGGCCCGACGGCGAGCAGGCCGATCGCCACGGCGAGCCCGAATGCGGCGATGACGAGCACGGTGATGCGGATCGCGCGGTGGAACTCGTCGGCGCTCTCGCGGGCCTCGAGGCCGGCGAGATGGGGGAGGATCGAGGTCTGGACGGCCTGGAAGAGCTGCAGCGGCGCCCGGACGATCAGCATGACGTTGAAGACGAAGCCGGTGATCCCGCCGGTCAGGCTCGCGCCGCCCGCCTTGGCGGCGACGATCAGGACGCCGGCGTTCATCAGCGTCTGCTCGGAGAGCATGACGCCGACGACCGCGATCGCGAAGTCGGCGCCGTGGCGCAGCGAGAGGTCGGCGTTCGCCTCCTCCACCTGGGCCTGGGCGGGACCCTCCAGGGCCGCGTCGGCGGCGGCGACGCCGGCCGGTCCGCGCACGCGCAGGCGTGAGAACGCGAATGGGATCACCGACAGCGAGACGAACGGCGCGATCGCCATCCCGAGCCCGACGGCCCCCTGGCCGGACGCCAGGCCGAAGGCGACGATGATCGCCGGGATGAAACGGGAGGTCGATTCCAGGAAGACGAGACCGCCGTACAGCGCAAAGCGCTGGTTGCCGGCCAGCCACCCGCGCGCGAAGTAGCTGGCGGCGTAGGCCATCACGCCGACCACGAGGATCCAGTACAGCGAGGAGGATCCGTCGAACATCCCCTGCTGGATCTGATGGCGCATGCTGAGCGCGACGACGAGGAAGATGAGCGCGAAGCTCGCCTGCAGCAGCGCCGGCGTGCGCAGCGAATGGCCGGTCATGCCGCGCGCCCTGCGGTCGGCGATCGTGCGGGAGAGCAGCTGCTCGATCGGCCGGTAGATGACCGACAGGATCACGAACATGATCGCCCAGCACAGCGATATCCGGCTGTAGGCGGCCGGGCTCAGGACGTGGCTGGCGGTCGCCAGGTAGGCGAAGGTGAAGATGCCGGTCGAGGCGATCCCGATCGACAGGATCCGCGCCCCGGAGGCGAAGGACGGATCGCCGCCGCCGGACCCGTCCTCGGGCCGGTCGCCGCCGGCGGGGGGATCGACCGGCGGGGGCGGGGGTGGGGGACCCGCCGGCAGCTCGGTGGCCGAGCTCACGCCCGCACCGCCGCGAATGCCCCCTCGCCGACGATCACCGGCTATCGCACCCGGACGAGGAGCATCGTCCACGGGAACGGGGCGCGCGCGTCGACGATGTCGCCATACCCGTCGAGCAGCGCCGCGAAGCCGCGCCGGGTCCAGTGGTTGAGATGACCGGGGGTGTTGCCGAGCTGACGCACATAGGCGCCACGGGCGAGGTTGAGGCCCCGCCACAGCGGCTCGTGCGGCACCGAGACGAGCAGCCAGCGCCGCGTCACGCGCGCCATCTCGGCGAGCACCCGTTCGGGGTCCGCGACGTGCTCGAGCACCTCGGTGGCGGCGACGAGGTCGAACTCCGCGTCCCCGAAGGCGAGCCCCTCGGCGGCCATCGCCCGGAACTCGAGATTCGGCCGCTGCCTGCCCTCCCATTGCGCCCGCAGCTGCGGATCGTCGAAGTCGACCCCGACGACCCGGCCGAGGCCGAGCCGGCGCGCCCAGCGGGCGGTCAGGACGCCCTCGCCGCAGCCGACGTCGAGCAGCGATTCAGGGTCGGCCTGGACCAACAGCTCGTCGAGCGTGCGCTCGAAGCCGGCCATCAGCCGTCGCACGACCGGATTGGTCGAGCCGTACTTGTCGTACGTGTTGCCGGTCGGGACCGTGGTCCGGACGGCCTCCATGGTCCCCGCCGCGGCCGGAGCGCTCGGGCCCCGGGTGTCGTCGCTCATACCTCGAGCGCCTGCCGCCGCGCGCCGTCCGGCGACGAGCCATCGTCGGGCTCGGCGCCGGGCTCGTAGTGCGAAGGCTCGACCCCGAGGCGCAGCTCGATCCGGCGTACTCGTTCGAACGTCCGCTGCGAGAGCGTCCGCTGCGCGGCGAGCAGGTCGCCGATCACCCCGAGCGCGGCCAGCAGCATCGCCGCGTTGACCAGCACGGCGCCGGCGATCAGCGACGGCACGTGTTCGGCCCGGCCGTGGTTGATGATGAAGTCGATCAGGAAGCGGACGAACAGCACGGTGGCCGGGGCGGCCATGACGAGCGCGCCGATCCAGAAGACCTTCAGCGGCTCGTACTGGGAGTACACGCGGAAGATCGACAGGCCGTTGCGCCGGATGTAGGCCGGCATCGACGGGAACAGCCGGGACTCGCGCGTCTTGGGATTCGTGCGGATCGCAACGTGATCGAGCGCGACCGAGAGCTTGCCGGCCTGGATGATCGACTCGAGCGTGTAGGTGAACTTCGAGACGACCTGGATCTGGAGCGCCGCCTCGCGGTTGTAGGCGCGGAAGCCCGACGTCGTGTCGGGGATCTCGGTCTCCGAGGCCTGGCGCACGACCCACGAGCCGAGGCGCTGCAGGCGCCGCTTGAGATAGGAGAAGTTCGCGTTGGAGTCGACCTGGCGGTCGCCGATCACCATGTCGGCCTCGCCGCGCAGGATCGGGGCGACGAGCTTGGGGATGTCGGCACCCTCGTACTGGTTGTCGGCGTCGGTGTTGACGATCACGTCGGCCCCGAGCTTGAGCCCGGCGTCGAGCCCGGCCTGAAAGGCGGCCGCCAGGCCCTTGCGATTCTTCAGCCGGACGATGTGATCGACGCCGCCGGCCTTCGCGCGCTCCACCGTCGCGTCGGTCGAGCCGTCGTCGATGATCAGCCATTCGACCGCGTCGAATCCCTCCAACTCCCGCGGCAGATGGGTGAGCGTGTTCGGGAGCTGATCTTGCTCGTTGAGACAGGGGATCTGGATGATGAGCTTCATGGGCTGGCCTGCGCTGGGATTGTGAGCCGCGCCGCGCTGCCCGGCGTGGGGTGCGGCGTGGGCGCGCGCTGCGCGACACACGGTAGCGGGATACTCGGGGGGAAGGACATGGACGCGTCCCAGCTCACCACGCCCGCGGCCCGGCCGTCGCCACGGCCGCTGCCGTGGATCGGCGCGCTGCGCCGGTCCCGTTCCGGGGCCCGGCCACGCGCCCGCGTGGCGCCGCATCGTCTCGCGCTCGGGCTGCTGCTCGTCGCCACCCTCGGACTGCGCCTGTGGGGGATCAAGCAGGGGCTGCCCTACAGCTACAACTCCGACGAGGCGACGCACTTCGTTCCGCGGGCGGTGGCGTTCTTCTCCCATGACCTCAATCCCCATTATTTTCTCAACCCGCCGGCCTATTCGTATCTGCTGCAGATCGTCTTCGAGCTGTGGTTCGGCAGCGCCGACGCCGTCCGGCGGACATACGCCACCGATCCGACCGCGCTGTTCGTCGCCGCACGCGCGGTGGCGGCGGTGCTGGGGACGCTCTCGGTCTGGCTGACCTATCTCGCCGGCGAGCGCCTGTTCAACCGCACCGTCGCGCTGCTCGGCGCCGCCATCTTCGGCCTGGCCTTCCTGCCGATCTTCTACAGCCATCTCGCGCTCAACGACGTCCCGGCGCTCGCTCCGGTGACCCTGTCGCTGTACGGGATCGCCGGGGTGCTGCGCAACGGGGCACGTCGGGACTACGTGATCGCCGGGGTGGGAATCGGACTGGCGGCGGCGACGAAGTACACCGGCGGGGTGACCGCGGTCTGCCTGCTGGCGGCGGCCCTCTGCGACGCCGCCGGCGGCGCTCCGTGGACGGCGGGGCGGCGCCTGGCGCTGGCCGCGGGCTGCGCGCTGCTCGCCTTCGTCATCGCCAATCCCTACGCGGTGCTGGACTTCTCGGCCTTCCACGCCGGGGTGTCGACCCAGGAGGCGCTCGCCGGCGGGATCGAGCCGGTCAAGCTCGGCACGACGTCGAGCAGCGGGACGGCGTACTACCTGTGGACGTTCACCTGGGGACTCGGCTGGGTGCCGTCGCTCGCCGCGGTCGGCGGCGCGGTCCTGCTCCTCGTCCGCCGCCGGTTGGCGCTCGCCGCCGTGCTGCTGCCGGCGACGATCGCCTTCATCCTCTACATGGGCGATCAGCAGCGGTTCTTCGGGCGCTGGCTGATGCCGGTGTTCCCGATCGTGGCGCTGCTCGGCGCCTACGGCGTCGTCGCCCTCGCGCGCTGGCTCGTCACGGCGCGCCGATTGCCGGCCGGCGTCATCTACGGCGCCGCGGTCGTCGTCGTCCTCGCTCAGAGCGTGGTCAGCGTCCTGCACAACGACGCCGTCCTGGCACGCCCCGACACCCGCAATCTGACCCGCGCCTGGATGGTCGATCACGTGCCCGCCGGCGCCAAGGTCGTGATCGAGCCGGTCGTGTCCGACGACTGGGTGCAGGACATCGGCCGCTCGCTGGCGTGGACGCCGACCGGGGCGCGCTGGGTGGCCTGGAACACGAACGTCACCGACGTCGCGGCCGACGGCCGGCCCCTCCCGGCCGGCGAGCATCGGCTGATCGCGGTCGACCAGTACGAGCGGACGCTGCGCCCGGCGCTGCTGACGCAGTACGTCGACGCCGGCTATTGCTGGGTCGTCATCGGCTCGCTGCAGGCCGGGCGCTCGTTCGCCCAGCCGAAGATCGCGCCCGCGGCGATCGCCTACTACGCCCAGCTCGCCGACCACGCCCAGCTGATGTACCACGTCAGCCCGTTCGCGCCGGGGTCGCGCGCCGTCCCGTTCAGCTTCGACTGGTCGATCGACTACTATCCGGGCCAATACGAGCGCCCGGGGCCGGAGATGAGCGTCTACCGCCTGACGAGCGGCAGATGCGCGCCGGACTATTCTCCGAGCAGGAGATGAGCACGAGCGCGGACACCGAGCGCCTTCACCTCGCTCGCGCGATCGAGATCGCCGAGCAGGGGCGCGGTCGAGTCAGCCCGAATCCGATGGTAGGCGCCGTGATCGCCGACCGCGACGGGGCCGTCGGCGAGGGCTATCACCGGGAGCTCGGAGGTCCGCACGCCGAGGTCGAGGCGATCCTCGCGGCCGGGGATCACAGCCTCGCCGGGGCGACGCTGTACGTCTCGCTCGAGCCGTGCTGCCATGAGGGCCGGACGCCCCCCTGCACCGAGGCGATCCTGCGCGCGGGCATCGCGCGCGTGGTCGTCGCCTCCGACGACCCCTCGAGCCACGCCTCCGGCCGCGGGCTCGGGATCCTCCGCGACGAGGGGGTGGAGGTCGTGCTCGTCGACGGCGATCTCGCCCGCCGGGCTCGGCTGCTCAACCAGCCCTTCCGCAAGCACGCCCGCACCGGGCGGCCGTGGATCCTCTTCAAGTCGGCGATGACCCTGGACGGCAAGGTCGCGACCCGCAGCGGCGACTCGAAGTGGATCTCGGGCCCGTCCAGCCGCACCCGCGCCCATCACTGGCGGGCGGAATGCGACGCCGTGGTGGTCGGGGTCGGCACCGCGCTCGCCGACGATCCGCTGCTCACCGCCCGCGTGGAGGGCGTCGCCCGCCAGCCGCAGCGCGTCGTGTTCGACTCGCTCGGCCGCCTGCCGATCGACGCCCAGCTCGTCCGCGACGCCCGGCGCGTGCCGCTGACCGTCGTCGTCTCCCGGGCCGCGCCGCGCGCCGCGACCGAGGCGCTCGAGGCCCACGGGGCCGAGGTGGTCGTCGCCACCGGCGAGAACGAGACCGCGCGCGTCTGCTCGGCGCTCGATCATCTCGGCGCCGCCGGCATCAGCTCGATCCTGCTGGAGGGCGGCCCGCATCTCGCGGGCGCCTTCCTCGACGCCGGCGAGATCGACGAGATCCGCCTCTTCCTGGCGCCGCTCGTCCTGGGCGGCCGGACGGCCCGTGACCCGCTGGAGGGCGAGGGCGTGGAGCAGATCGCCGACGCGGTGCGGGCGATGACCCTCGACTGCGAGCGCGTCGGCGAGGACCTGCTCGTCTCGGCTCGGATCAGGGAGTGGTGAGGCGATGTTCACCGGCCTGATCCAGGACCAGGGGCGGATCTCCGAGCTCGCCGGCGACGGCGATGGAACGGTGCTGCGCGTCGAGACCGAGCTCGCCGGCGAGATCGCGCCCGGGGACTCGGTCGCCGTCAACGGCGTCTGCCTGACCGCGACCGCGGTCCAGGACGGCGCGTTCGCCGCCGAGATCATGAACGAGACCCTGCAGCGCAGCTCGCTGCGGGACCTCACCGCCCAGACGACGGTCAACCTCGAGCTCCCGCTGCGCGCGTCGGACCGTCTCGGCGGCCACGTCGTCCAGGGCCACGTCGACGGCGTCGGCGTCGTGGCGGCGATCGTCGCCGACGGATTCTCGCGGCGGATCGAGATCGAGCCACCCGCCGAGCTCCTGCGCTATCTCGTGATGAAGGGGTCGGTGGCCGTCGACGGGGTGTCGCTGACCATCGCCGACCTCGGCGACGCATCGTTTACCGTTTCGCTGATCCCTGAGACCCTGGAGCGAACGAACCTCGGCCGCGCGCAGCCGGGCACGCGAGTGAATCTGGAGGTGGACGTGCTGGCAAAATACGTCGAGAGGCTGGTGACCGTCCGATGAGCTCGACGCAATCGAGGTTCGCGACGATCGAAGAGGCGATCGAGGAGATCCGCCAGGGACGCATGGTCGTCGTCTGTGATGACGAGAACCGCGAGAACGAGGGCGACCTGACGATGGCCGCCCAGTTCGTCACTCCCGAGGCGATCAACTTCATGGCCAAGGAGGCGCGCGGGCTGATCTGCCTCGCCCTCTCCCCGGAGCGGTGCGACGAGCTCGGCCTCAACCTGATGGCGGCCAAGAACGAATCGGCATTCGAGACCGCGTTCACGGTCTCGATCGAGGCCCACGCCCGCCACGGGATCACGACCGGGATCTCAGCGGCCGACCGTGCCCGGACGATCCAGGTGGCGATCGACCCGCAGACCAGCCCTCGGGAGCTCGTTCAGCCCGGCCACGTCTTCCCGCTGAAGGCCAAGGCGGGCGGCGTGCTCGAGCGCGTCGGCCAGACCGAGGCGGCGGTCGACCTGGCCCGGATCGCCGGCCTGATCCCGGCCGGCGTCATCTGCGAGGTCATGAACGACGACGGCACGATGGCCCGCGTCTCCGACCTCGTCCCCTACTGCGAGCGCCATGGCCTGAAGATGATCACCGTCGCCGACCTCGTCGCCTATCGCCGGCGCCACGAGAAGCTCGTCGAGCGCGTGGTCGCCACGAAGCTGCCGACGACGTTCGGGGACTTCGTCGCCGTCGGCTATCGCTCGCTCGTCGACAACAAGCACCACGTCGCGCTCGTCAAGGGCGAGGTCGACGGCGTCGATGACGTCCTCGTCCGGGTGCATTCGGAGTGCCTGACCGGCGACGTCTTCCATTCGCTGCGCTGCGACTGCGGCGAGCAGCTCGAGTCGGCGCTGGCGATGATCGAGGCTGAGGGCCGCGGGGTGCTGCTCTACCTCAGCCAGGAAGGGCGCGGGATCGGACTGCTGAACAAGCTGCGGGCCTACAAGCTCCAGGAGGAGGGGCTCGACACCGTCGACGCCAATCTCCAGCTCGGTCTTCCCGCCGACCTGCGTGACTACGGGATCGGGGCGCAGATCCTCGTCGACCTCGGATTGACGAGCATCCGCATCCTCACCAACAACCCGAAGAAGATCTCAGGGCTCGCCGGCTACGGGCTGTCGGTCGCCGATCAGGTCCCGATCGAGCACGCGTCCAACCCCCACAACGAGGCGTATCTGCGCACCAAGGCCGAGAAGCTCGGGCACACCCTGCACCATCAGGGCCTGCCGCTCGACGAGGAGATGCTCGAGGTCGAGTCCATGCAGGACCGGGCGCGCGACGATGAGCACTGACCGGCGCGTCGCGCTGTGCGTGGCCCGCTTCTATGAGGAGCTCGCCGAGCGGCTCGTCGTCGGGGCGCGGGAGGGACTCGCGGACGCCGGGATCGACGATCCGGAGATCTTCGATGTCCCTGGGGCGTTCGAGCTGCCGATCGTCGCGAAGTTCGCCGCGGAGTCCGGGCGCTTCGCCGCGGTCGTCTGCCTCGGCGCGGTCATCCGCGGGGAGACCGACCACTATGACTACGTGTGCTCGGCGGCGACCGACGGGATCGGCCGCGTCGCGCTGGACACCGGCGTGCCGTGCGGGTTCGGCGTGCTGACCGTCGACACGATGGACCAGGCGCTCGAGCGCGTGGCCGGCGGCTCCAAACGCGACACGGGCCGCCACGCCGTCGATGCGGTGCTCGCCGCGTTGCGGGTCCGCGAGCAGGTCAGCGCGCGGCGTGGCCCGGCCGGCTTCGCGGGCTGACGGCGCCTGCACCCAGGCGCTCAGACCGAGATCGCCGAGTTCTGCTCGTTCGTCGTCGTGCCGGAGCCGCTGGCGCCGCCGGGCGCGGCCACGCTGGCCCCACCGGACCGCGGCCTGCCGGCCCCGCTGCCCGCTCGATGCCCGCCCGGCGCCGAGCCGGTCGTCGAGCTGGTCGTCGAGCCGCTCGTCGTGGAGCTCCCGGTCGTCGAGGTCGTGCTGGATCCGCTCGCCGAGCTTCCGCCCGAGCCCGAGGACGCCTCCAGCTGCGCCGGCACCTGTCCGCTGGCCTTGAGCGCGACGTCGAGCATCCGGCGGACCACGGGGGTCTGATTCGGGATCTTCAGGCGTTCCTCGAGGATCGGGACCGCGCCGCTCGGATCGCCGGCGAGGACGAGCGCGTGGCCGAGGTTGTACAGCCCGTAGGCATAGGTGAGGCTGTTCTGCGGAGCGACCTGGACGGCCTCACGCAGGGTGGCGATGGCGGTCTGATAGTCGCCGGCCAGGATCTCCTGATAGCCGGTCTCCTGCAGTTGCGCGGGGCTCTCGGCGGCGGGCGTCGTCGTGGCGGTCACCGGGGAGGGGCGCCTGACCTGTGCCGGATGGGTCCGTTTGTGCGCCCGCCCCGGCGGACGTGCCGTCAGGCGCTCGGCCGGGCGCGACGCGACCGTCCGGCCCGACCGGGCCCGGCCGCCGCCGGTCAGCGCCACCGCGGCGACGCCCACCGCCGCCACCAGGAGCGCGGCGAGCGCGATCACTCGACCCATGTGGCGCCGGTGGGGCCACGACGTCCCTGACGTGGCCGGGGCGCCGGCGCGCGCGCCCGTGGCCGGGGCGACGAGGAGCGCCGAGGTGATCGAGTCAGGGTCGGAGCCGGCCCGGGCCGCCGGGAGGACCGGCGGCCGCGGGGCCGCGGGCTGGGCGGGCCGCTGTGGGCTCGACCGCGGCTGTGCCGCGGACCGCGGGGCGGCGGGGCGCGACGGGATGGGGCGCGATGGGGTGGATCCCGCCGGGTCCGGGCGGGCGGGGTCCGGGCGGGCCGGAGCCGGGCGGGCGGGGTCCGGGCGGGCCGGGGCTGGTCGCGCCGGGGCTGGTCGCGCCGGGGCGGGGCGGGATCCCGCCGGGCGCGGCGGCAGCGCGCGCGCCGAGCGCCCGAGTCCGCGGCCCGACCGGCCGAGCCGCCGTCCCGCCGGGGCGACGACCGGCACGCCGGCCAGCGCGGCCTCGATCGCGTTGATCATCTCGCCGGCGCTCTCGAATCGCTCGTCGGGCTGCTTGGCCATACCGCGGGCGAGCACGTCGTCGATCCCCTCCGGCAGCGTGCGATCTCGCCCGGTCGCCCGCGGCGGTGGATCCTCGATGTGCTGGCGCGCCTGGGCGGTGAAGTGGGTGGCGGTGAAGGGTCGTTCGCCGGCCAGCAGCTCGAAGGCGGCGACGGCCAGCGCGTAGCGGTCGCTGGCGCCCGTCGCCTCGAGCCCCAGGGCCTGCTCGGGCGACAGATAGGCGGCGGTGCCGAACAGCTCGCCGGCGCTCGTGATCGTGTCCTCGCTGAGCAGGCGGGCGATGCCGAAGTCCGCGACATGAAGCACGCGGCTGCGATCGAGCAGGAAGTTATCGGGCTTGACGTCGCGATGGACGATGCCGTGACCGTGGGCGAAGTCGAGCGCCGCGGCGGCCTCGCGCAGCCACCGCACCGCTTCTCTGCGCCGCACGGCGCCGACGCGGATGGCATCGGCGACCGTGCCGCCGGCGAGATGCTCCATGACGATGAAGGCGCGGCCCGACGCGGAGCGGTCATCGGCGCCGGGCAGGTCGCCGACGTCGTAGATCGTCACGACGTGGGCATGGGTGGAGACGCGAGCGGCCGCCCGGGCCTCGCGCTTGAAGCGGCGCACGGCCATCTCGTCTCCGGCGAAGCGCTCGGCGAGCACCTTGATCGCGACCGTGCGCCCGAGGACGAGGTCGTCGGCACACCACACCGACGCCATGCCGCCGGTGGCGAGATGGCGGCGGACCCGGTAGCGCTCGGGGAGCGTGAGCTCAGGCTCGGCCCAGGACTGCGCGTCAGAACTCATCAATTCCGATCTGTACCCGGCTTCTGGAAGCCCATAGCTGAATCCGGCGCACATGCTAGAGACACGAGCTGAAAGTGTCGCGCCACGGTCCCGTATTCTCGCGCATCGGCCGGACCGCGCGGCACGCGACGGTCGTCCTATACTGCTCGCGATGTCGAAGATCTGCCACGTCTGCGCCAAGGGCCCGGCGTTCGGTAACAACCGCAGCCACTCGATGGTGGCGACCAAGCGCCGTTTCGATCCCAATCTCCAGCGGGTTCGCATCGACGACGGCGGCACGCCGCGTCGCGTCTACGTCTGCACGCGCTGCCTGAAGGCCGGCAAGATCACCAAAGCCCGCTGAGCCCTGACTTGGCCGCGCCAGGGCGAGCGACCGACGCGACGGGGATCTCCGATCCGAGCCTCGTTCGCTTCCGGCTGATCATCGAGGCGGGGCTCGCCGCGCTCGAGGCCCGTCGCGAAGAGGTCAACGACCTCAACGTCTTCCCCGTCGCCGACGGGGATACCGGCGACAACATGGTGCTGACGCTCGGTGCCGTGCTGCAGGAGCTCGACCGGCTCGCCGACGCGTCGGAGGGCCGGACGATCGACGACATCGGCCGGGACGAGATCGTCGCCTCGGTCGCCCGGGCCGCGCTGCTCGGCGCACGCGGCAACTCCGGGGTGATCCTCTCCCAGCTCATCCGCGGCGCGGCCGAGGAGCTCGCCAGCCGGCCGGGTGAGCTCGTCGATCCGGTGCTGATCGGCGCGGCGCTCGCGCGGGCCGCCGACCAGGCCTACGGCTCGGTCCGCGAGCCGGCGGAGGGAACGATCCTGACCGTGGTGCGCGAGATGGCCCACCGCGTCGCGTCGGAGATCGCCCACAGCTCCGATCCCCGGCTCGGCCCCGACTCGAGCGCGGGCGAGCAGGACCAGGTGATCGCCGACGTGATCGAGAGTGCGCTCGACGCCGGCCAGGAGTCGGTCAAGCGCGGCCCCGATCTGCTGCCCGTGCTGCGCGACGCCGGGGTCGTCGACGCCGGCGGCTACGGCCTCACCGTTCTGCTGGCGGGGATCGTCGGCGCCCTGCGCGGCAGCGATCCGCCGGCGCTCGAGCATCATCGGGCGGCGCGCGTCACCCATCCGCAGCACTCCTCGTCGACCTATCGCTACTGCACGAACTTCGCCGTCACCGGCAGTGGACTGGAGCCGCGGCGCTTCATCGGCCTGCTGGAGGCGATCGGCGACTCGGTGCTCGTCGTCGGCGACCCGTCGACGCTCAAGATCCACGTCCACACCAACGACCCCGACGGCGCGACGGCGCTGTTCGCCGACCGCGGCACGGTTTCACACCTCGACGTCGCCGACATGCGCGAGCAGGTCCAGCGCCGCGACGAGCGCCTGGAGGCACCCGAGCCGATCTCGACGTGCGGGGCGCTCGCCGTCGTCAACGGCGACGGGATGGGCCGCCTGTTCGCCGGCTTCGGCGTCCGGGTGCTCGACGGCGGACCGACGATGAACCCGTCGACGTATGACCTGCTGGCGGCGATCCATGCCGTCGCGGCCGAGGAGGTCGTCGTCCTGCCCAACAGCTCCAACGTGGTGATGGCCGCCGAGCGCGCCGCCGAGCTGTCGGACAAGCAGGTGGTCGTGGTGCCGTCCCGTTCGCCGCAGGCCGGGCTGGCCGCCGCGGTCAGCCTCGATGCCGGCCGCCGGGCCGCCGAGAACGCCGAGGCGATGACCGCCGCGCTCGAGCATGTCCGCACCGGGGCGGTCGCGCCCGCGGCCCGCGACGATGTCCAGGGGCGGTTCCGCGCCGGGGACGCCGTCGGCTTCGTCGAGGAGGAGATCGTCGCCTGGGGACCGGCCCGGGACACGCTGCGCGACGTGATCGCCGAGCTGGGCCGCGATGCCGAGCTGATCACGTGCCTGCGGGGCGCCGACGCACCGCTCGACGACGCGGCGGTCGCGGCGGTCGCGGCGCTCGCCGACGGCGACGCGGAGCTGGAGCTGTCCGACGGCGGCCAGCCGAGCTATTGGTGGCTGCTGTCCGCCGAGTGACCTGGCGATAGCCGGGCGGCGCGAGCGGCGCGGCACGCGGCCCGGGCAGCATGAGCCGACCGGGGTTGCGGTCATCATCGGTGCGGTGACGGCGCTGACCGCATTCGCCAGCTCCCGCCCGCTCGCCGACGACGAGCTCGCCGGCGCGCCCGTGCGCTATCCGCGCCCGTCGCGCCTGGCCCGCGCGCTGACCGTCGAGGGCGCCAAGGCACAGAAGGCGGCGGCGACGCTCGGCCTGGAGACGGTCGGCGACCTCCTGGAGCACCTGCCGCGTGACCATCGCGAGGCCCGGGCGGTCGCCCAGCTCGTGGCGGGGGAGACCGCCACGGTCGTCGTCGAGGTCCGCGCCATCGCCGCCCGGCCGGTGCACCGGCGCGGGATGCGGCCGCTCGTGGAGGCGACCGTCGCCGACGCCACGGGGACGATGGCCGCCACCTTCTTCAACCAGCCGTGGCTCGTCGGCAGGTATCCGCCGGGGGCCCGGCTCGTCCTGCACGGAAAGTACGAGGCCCGCAATCGCTTCCGCGTCCAGGGGCACGCCCGGACCGCCGAGCTCGTCGCCGGGGGCGACGGCGGCGACGGGGACGGGTCGCCCGGCGGGGGGGTGGAGGCCGTCGCCCACTATCCCGCCACCGAGGGACTGTCCTCGACGGCGATCCTGGCCCTCGTCCGCGCTCACGCCGGAGCGCTCGCCGACGTCCCGGAGCCGCTGCCCGCCCGCCTGCGCTTCCACGAGCGCCTGCCGGGACGCCGCTGCGCGCTGACCGCCGTCCACCTCGGGACCGGTGACGCCGAGCAGGCGCTCGGCCGCCGCCGCCTGGCCTTCGACGAGCTGCTGCTCGTCCAGCTGGCGCTGCTGCGCCGCCGGCGCCTGCGCAGCCGCGGGGCCAGCGCGCCGGCGCTCACCGACCCGCCGTCGCTGAGCGCCCGGTGGCTGAGCGAGATGCTCCCGTTCACGCCCACCCGGGACCAGCGCCTGGCGATCGAGGAGATCGACGCCGACCTGGCGGCGACCCGGCCGATGCAGCGGCTGCTGATGGGGGAGGTCGGCTCGGGCAAGACGGTCGTCGCCCTGTACGCCCTGCTGCGGGCGATCGAGCACGACTACCAGGGCGCGCTGATGGCGCCGACCGAGCCGCTCGCCGAGCAGCACTTCGCCACCATCCAGGCGCTGATGCCGGGCGAGGCGGTGCCGATCGGACTGCTGACCGGCGCCACCCCCAGCCGCCGGCGGGCCGACCTGCTCGGCAAGCTCGAGAGCGGCGAGCTGTCGCTGATCGTCGGCACCCACGCCCTGATCGAGGACCCGATCCGCTTCGCGGCGCTCGGTGTCGCCGTCGTCGACGAGCAGCACCGCTTCGGCGTCCGCCAGCGCGCCGCGCTCGACGCCAAGGCGGGCGGGCGGGGGGCGGAGCGCCCGCACGTGCTGCACATGACCGCGACCCCGATCCCGCGCACGCTCGCGCTCTCTCACTACGGCGACCTCGACGTCACCATCCTGCGTGAGCTGCCGCGCGGCCGCCGGCCGATCCAGACCTTTGTCTGCTCGACCGATGCCGAGCGCGCCCGCGCCTATGACCGGATCCGCGAGGAGCTGCGCGCCGGCCGCCAGGCGTTCGTCGTCTGCCCGCTGGTCACCGAATCCGAGCTGCTCCAGGCTCGCGCGGCGACCGCCGAGTACGAGCGCCTGCGGACGGGCGAGCTGCGGGACTTCCGCGTCGTGCTCATGCACGGTCAACTGCGCCCGGGCGAGAAGCACGACGTGATGGCGCAGTTCGCCTCCGGCGGAGCCGACGTGCTCGTCGCCACCTCGGTGATCGAGGTCGGGATCGACGTGCCCAACGCGACCGTGATGCTCGTCGAGGACGCCGACCGCTACGGCATCTCGCAGCTGCACCAGCTGCGCGGCCGCATCGGACGCGGCGAGCACGCCTCGCTGTGCCTCCTGTTCGGCCCCAAGGGCTCGGCTCGCCTGCGGGCGCTCGCCGAGCACAGCGACGGCTTCGCGCTGGCCGAGATCGACCTCGAGCTGCGCGGCGAGGGCGAACTGATCGGCACGCGGCAGAGCGGCCTGGCCCAGTTCCGCGTCGCCGAGCTGCCGCGTGACCGCGAGCTCCAGGAGCGCGCGCGGATGCGGGCCGAGCGGATCGACGCCGAGGATCCCGATCTCGAGCGGCCCGAGCATGTCCTCCTGCGCGACGCGCTCGCCGGCGTCTTCGGCGACGAGGCGCAGGCGCCGATCCGGGCCTGACGCGGCGGTTGCGCCCCGGCGACCGGCGGGCGTCGACGCGTGTTGCTCCGGTCGGTCCGGCAATCTGACCCGGGTGACCTCGCCGGATGGTGACGCGTAGCTTGGGCGGATATGCGCAAATCGGATTGACAATACGATCGGCGCCTGTCCGAGTCACTGGGAGAATGAGATGGTCCCGATGGGAGAGCCATTGGCCGAACGACTCGCGCAGCGCGGGGTCAGCCGCCGGGCGTTTGTCAACTTCTGCGGCGTGATGACCGCCACCCTGGCCCTGCCGGCGGCCTACCGGACGCAGATCGCCGAGGCGCTCGGAGCCGTCAGGCGCCCGGTGATCATCTGGCGTCAATTCCAGGACTGCGCCGGCAACTCCGAGTCGGTGCTGCGCTCTCCCCATCCCGACGTCGCGGAGATCGTGCTCGAGTTGCTGGCGTGGAATTATCACGAGCTGATCATGGCGGGCGCAGGCGCCCAGGCCGAGGCGATGAGCACCCAGGCCGTGCGTGACCTGAGGGGGCAGTACATCGCGGTGGTGGAGGGCGCGATTCCCAGCGACCCCGGGTATTGCACGATCGGCGGGCGGTCGGCGGCCGACTTGGCCCACGAGGTCGTGTCAAACGCGGCGGTGACGCTCGCGGTGGGCGCATGCGCATGGGACGGGGGCATCGTCTCGCACGGCCCGACCCAGGGGCAGGGCGTACAGGATGTCGTGCCGGGCGCGACGATCGTCAATCTCGGCGGCTGCCCTCACAACGCCGTCAACACCGTCGCGACGATCGTTCACTACCTGACGTTCAAGGAGATGCCCGCGCTGGACCAGTACAACCGGCCGCTGTTCGCCTACGGCGACGTCATCCACGACCAGTGCGAGCGGCGTGCGTATTACGACGCCGGACTGTACGTCGAAGCGTGGGGTGACGAGGGGCATCGCAACGGGTGGTGTCTGTACAAGATGGGATGCAAGGGTCCATCGGCGACCTACAACTGCCCGTATGTCCGATGGAACGACGGCACGAGCTGGCCGGTGCAGGCGGGACACAACTGCATCGGTTGCGCATCGCCCGAGTTCTGGTCGACGATGAGCCCGTTCTACGAGGCGCTCCCCAACGTGGCGGGCTTCGGCGCCGACACGTCGGCCGAGACGATCGGACTGGCGATCGTCGGTGGCACGACCGCTGTCATGGCGGCGCACGGCGTCGGCAAGGGGCTGCAGGGGCGCACGGCGCGCCGGCGCGGGAAACCCGACCCCGCTGCGCAGACCGCCGGCGCCGGAGCGCAGGCCCCCGACGCCGCAGCGCGAGGAGCTGACCGTGACACGCATCAAGATTGACCCCGTGACCCGCATCGAGGGTCACCTCCGGATCGAGGCGGAGGTGAGCGGCGGACGCGTCAGCGAGGCGTGGGCGTCGGGCACGATGTTCCGCGGCATCGAGACGATCGTCGAGGGCAAGGACGCCCGCGAGGCGTGGATCTGGGCCCAGCGCATCTGCGGGGTGTGCACGACCGTGCATGCCATCGCCTCCGTGCGGGCGGTCGAGGACGCGATCGGCGCCGTGCCGCCCCCGAACGCCGAGCTGGTCCGCAACCTGATCGCCGGCACCCAGCTGGTCCACGACCATGTCATCCACTTCTACCATCTGCATGCGCTCGACTGGGTCGACGTCGTCTCGGCGCTGAAGGCCAATCCGGCGCGCACCTCACAGCTGGCGCAATCGATCTCCGACTACCCCAACTCGGGCGTCGACTACTTTCGCGCCGCGTTGGCCCGGCTCAGACCGCTGGCCGACTCCGGGCAGCTGTCGCTGTTCGCCAGCGGCTACTGGGGGCATCCGGCGTACCGTCTGACGCCGGAGGAGAACCTGCTGGCGGTGGCGCATTACCTCGACGCGCTGGCGTGGCAGCGTGACGTCATCCGCATTCACGCCGTGCTCGGGGGCAAGAACCCGCACCCCCAGACGTTCGTCGTCGGCGGGATGGCGACGCCGCTTGACCTCAACAGCCCGGAGTCCCTCAACGACGACGGCTTCAGCTTCCTCAGCGCGCGGCTGGCCGCGATGACGAGCTTCGTCGAGCAGGTGTACATCCCCGACGTGCTGCTGATCGCCTCGCGCTACAAGGAGTGGACGGCGATCGGCGGCGGCACCCGGAACTTCCTCACCTACGGCGGGTACACGAACGGGCCGATCGCCGACACCGCCGGTTATCTCTTCCCACGCGGGATCGTCCGCGATCTCGACCTGACACGAGTGCTGCCGATGGACGAGACCCAGATCTCCGAGGAGGTCACCCACTCGTGGTACGCCTATCCCGCGGGCCAGACCGCCCTGCATCCGTCCCGCGGGGTCACCGACGCCACCTACACCGGGCCTGCGCCGCCCTATGAGTGGCTGGACACCGACGCACGGTACACGTGGCTGAAGGCCCCGCGCTACGACGGTGCGGTGATGGAGGTCGGACCCCTGGCTCGCGCGCTCGTGTCCTATGCGGCGGGCGTCCCGGCGGTCAGGACGGCGGTCGACGGCGCGCTCAAGGCACTCGGGGCCGGACCGAGCGCGCTGTACTCCACGTTGGGTCGGGTGGCGGCGCGGGCGTTGGAGAGCCGGGTCGTCATGGCGCAGTTGACAACGTGGCTCGCGGAGCTGTACAGCAACGTCAACTCCGGCGATCTGCGGATTGCCGACACGAGCAAGTGGGACCCCTCGAGCTGGCCGGCGAGCGCGCAGGGGTTCGGTCCCCATGAGGTGCCGCGCGGCTCGCTCGGCCATTGGGTGGAGATCTCGAACGGGCTGATCTCGCGTTATCAGGCGGTCGTGCCGACGACGTGGAACGCGTCGCCGCGCGACGCCGCCGGTCAGCCGGGGGCCTACGAGCAGGCCCTCGTCGGCACTCCCGTCGCCGATCCCTCGCGCCCGCTGGAGCTGCTGCGGACCGTGCACTCGTTCGACCCGTGCCTGGCCTGCGCGGTGCACGTGCTCGACGCCGAGCGGGGCGGCCGCCGCACCGCGGTCCGCGTGGAGGCGGCGTGATGGCGACCTCCGCCGCCCCCCGCCGGCGCGTGCGCGGGGCCGACCGCCGGCGCGAGCCGATCGCCGGCCGGGCCACGGTCTACGTATTCGAGCTGCCAGTCCGCATCGCGCACTGGACGATCGTCGCGACGCTGATCGCGCTGTCGTTCACCGGTTACTACATCTACCACCCGTTCTTCGCCGTCGGTGAGATCAGCGGCCGCCCCGGTTTCACGATGGGTGAGATGCGGTTCATCCACCTCGTGGCGGGATCGATCTTCATCGCGGCGGTGATGCTGCGCGTCTACTGGTCGTGCGTGGGCAACGAGCACGCCCGCTGGCAGGCGATGTTTCCGTTGACCAAGCGCCAGCGCAAGGACCTGGTCGACACGATCGCGTTCTACTTCTACCGCCGCCGGGCGCCCGCCAAGGTCAATGGCCACAACCCGTTGGCGGCGCTGGCCTACTTCGCTCTGTACTGCCTCTTCCTGGTGACGATCCTCACCGGCCTCGGCCTGTTTGCCTGGATCGTGCGCGTGCCTCCGTGGACGACGCTGTTCAGCTGGACGTGGACGGTCCTTCCGGTGCCGGAGATGAGGCTCGTGCACTTCCTGCTGATGTTCTGCTATCTCGGCTTCGCCATCCACCACGTGTACTCGGCGGTGCTCTACGACATGGAGGAGCGCAACGGCGAGCTGTCGAGCATCTTCAGCGGGTGGAAGTCCGACGTGCTCGGCGAAGTGGCCGACGAGGCCGGCGAGGAGGACGTGTGACGCGCGATGGACCCGAGACGGTCGTCATCGGGCTGGGCAACGTCGTGCTGTCCGATGACGGGGTCGGCGTGCACGCGGCGCGGCGGCTGGTCACATTCGGGATCGCGAGCCGCGCAGTGGATGTCGTCGAGGGCGGCACCGCGGGGCTGCTCCTGCTTCCCGCGCTGGTCGACGCGCGCCGGGCGATCGTGATCGACGCGATCGACCTCGGCGCGGCCCCGGGCACGCTGTTTCGCCTGCGCGGCGAGGCGTGGGGCGACGTGTTCAACGCGGTGATGAGCCCCCACGACGTCGGCCTGCGTGACCTGCTGGGCGCGCTGGCGCTGTCGGGCGCATGGCCCGAGCGGCTTGTCCTGCACGGCGTGCAGCCGCGGTCGACGGCGATCGGCACCGAGCTCAGCGCGCCGGTCGCGGCGGCGCTCGATCCGCTCGTCGACGCCGTCGTGGCCGAGCTGCGCCGGTGGGGGACGGCTGAGCCGGAGCTCAGCGACGATCTCGCCCGGGGGAGGTGTGCCGGCACCCCGATCGACGGGGATCGCGGCGCCGGCATCGGAGCGGCGGCCTGATGTGCCTGGCGATCCCCGGCCAGATCGTCGAGTTCTGCGATCCGGAGCGCTTCCTGGCCCGAGTGGACGTGTCAGGCGTGCGCCGTGTCGTCAACGTGGCGATGGTCACCGCGGGCGGCGACGGCGCCGGGGTCGGCGACTGGGTGCTCGTCCATGTCGGATTCGCCCTCGCCCAGATCGACGAGCAGGAGGCGATCGCCACCCGGCGGCTGCTCGAGGAACTCGGACAGCGGTACGAGGACGAGCTGCGCGAGTTCGAGGCCGGCGCGGTGGAGTGATCCGCACCGCGGCGGCGACCGGCCGGGCCGGCCGCCGAGGCCCACCCGATAATCCGGCCGCGATGCGCGTGATCTCGGGGAGCTACGGCGGGCGGGAGCTCGTCGCGCCGCCTGGCCGCAGCACGCGGCCGACGTCGGACCGCGTGCGCGAGTCGCTGTTCTCGATCCTCGCCGACGTCGGCGACGCTCGCGTGCTCGACCTGTTCGCCGGCTCCGGCGCGCTCGCCATCGAGGCGCTGTCCCGGGGCGCGAGCTCGGCGACCCTCGTCGACTCCTCGGCGGGCGCGATCGTGGCGATCCGGCGCAACCTCGCGGAGCTGGAGATCGACGCCGAGGTCGTCCGGATGCCGGCGGTCAGATACCTCGGGCTCGCACGCCGGCACGCGCGTCAATACGATCTCGTCTTCCTCGATCCCCCATATCGCCGGGCGAGTACCCTCGGACAGGTCCTGTCCGAGGCGCTTGCCCCGGTACTGGCCGCCGGCGCCCGTGTCGTGGCCGAGAGCGACCGCCGCAGTCCGCTGGCGCTCGACCTCGGGCTCGTCGACGAGCGCCGCTACGGAGACACCCTGATCCAGATCCATGCCACTCGATAATCGCATCGCCATCTGCCCCGGTACGTTCGATCCGGTCACCTACGGCCACCTCGACGTCATCGGCCGCGCGTCCGCCATGTACGACACCGTCATCGTCGGGGTCGTCAACCTGCCCTGGCGCAAGGGCGGCACGCTGTTCAGCACCGACGAGCGGATCGAGTTCCTCACCAATGCGACGAGCCATCTGCCGAACATCTCGATCGAGACCTTCAGCACGCTGCTCGTCGAGTTCGCGCGCGAGCGCGGGGCGATGGCGATCGTCAAGGGGCTGCGCGCCATCTCGGACTTCGAGTACGAGCTGGAGATGAACCAGCTCAACCGCCGGCAGGCTCCGGACATCGAGTCCGTTTACCTGATGGCGTCGCCCAAGTACAGTTTCCTGAGGTCGAGCGGAGTCAAAGAGCTCGCGACCTTCGGCGGTGAGATCGACGATCTCGTTCCCGATGAGGTGGCGGGGCATTTGAAGGAACGACTCGGCCGGTGACGAAACAGAGGTGCGCGAGATGGATGTCCTTGTACTGATCGACAAGCTGGACGACCTCGTCCACAACGCCAAGCCGGTCCCGCTGACCGACCAGGTCCGCGTGGACAAGGAGGAGATCTACGACATCCTCGACCAGATGCGGGCCACGATCCCCGAGGAGATCAAGCAGGCCCGCTGGATCGTCAAGGAGCGCCAGGAGATGCTCGCCGAGGCCAAGCGCGAGGCCGAGCGGATCGTCAAGGAAGCCCGTGATCGCCAGGAGCGCCTCGTCTCCGAGGAGGAGATCACCAAGCAGGCCGAGCGCGCCGCCGAGGACATCATCGAGGACGCCCGCGGCCGTGAGCGGGAGATCCGCCTCGGTGCCGAGGACTACGCCGACGAGATCCTCAACACGCTCGAGGTCAACCTCAGCAAGTTCATCGCCGCCGTCCAGCGCGGCCGTGACCGGCTCGCCGGCAAGGACGAGCCCGCCGAAGTCTCCTGACCGCCGTCGAGGTCATCGACGGCGACATCACGTCGCTGGACGTCGAGGCGATCGCCAACGCCGCCAACACCTCGCTGTGGCACGGCGGGGGCGTGGCCGGCGCCATCTCCCGCGCCGGCGGCCCGGCCGTCCAGCGCGAGAGCTCCGCGCTCGCGCCGATCGACCTCGGCGCGGCGGTGCCGACGTCGGGCGGGGACATGCCGTGCCGCCATGTGATCCACGCCGCGACGATGGAGCTCGGCGGCCCGACCTCGGCCGACATCATCCGCCGGGCCACGCTCAGCACGCTCGAGGTCGCCGACCGGCTGGGGGTCCGGTCGCTGGCTCTCGTCGCGTTCGGGACCGGGGTGGGCGGCTTTCCCCTGGACCGGGCCGCGGCGATCGAGGCCGAGGTCGTCGCCTCGTATCTCGCCCAGCCGGGCGCGGGGGCTGCGCCGGGGGGCGGCGTTGCGCCGGGGGGCGGGGTTGCGCCGGGTGGCGGGGTTGCGCCGGGGGGCGGGGCGGCGAGCCGGCTGGAGCGGATCGTCTTCGCGGTCCGCGGCGAGCCCGCGCGCGCGGCGTTCGCCGCCGCCGTCGCCGCCGCCGTCGCCGCCGCCGGGCTCTGATCGATGCGGTCGGCCAGACGGCTCACGATCCTCGCCGTGGTGATCGCGATGGTGGCGGCGGTTGCCGTCGTCCCGTCTCTGACCCGCGCCGTGACCGCTCCGGCCGCGGCCGTGCTCGCGCCGCCGCCGGCGTTCGTCGGCGTCACGGCGAGCGGGCTGCGCTCGGAGCTCTCCCTGTATTCGTCGAGCACCGGCGCGGTGGTGCGGCCGCCGGCGTCGTTCGGGCGACTGTTCACCGACAACGGCCTGGCGATCACACCCGATGGCGGCACCGTGTACTTCACGCTCATCCCCCCGCGGCGAGCCCTCGGGAGCCTCGGGCTGCGGCTGATGGCCCTCGATGTCGCCACCGGGCGCCCGACGATGGTCGCCGACGGCGCGCAGCCGGCGCTCAGCGACGATGGATCGCAGCTCGCCTACGCCGCGGCTCCGCGCGGGCTCGCGGTTCGCGATCTCGCCACCGGGCGGACGCGCACGATCAGTCTCGTGGCGCAGATCGGGGCCTCCGCCGCCGATCTGCTGGACACCGAGCTGACCTGGCTGGGCGACGGGACCGACGTGGCCTTCGTCGCGATGCCCCAGGTCTGGTACGCCGCCACTACGTCGCCTGCGACCTCTCCCGCGACCCGCCGGCGTGGCTCGTGCGGACTGGCGGCGGGCGATGCGGTCGTCGTCTTCGTCCACGTCCCGCCGCCGCCCGGCCGCCTCAGCGCCCGCTGCGTGCACCTCCGCGGGTACGTGCCGCCGGCCGAGACGATCGGAGGCGATGCGGCCTCGCCCGCGTCGCTCCTGGTCGCCGACCTCGTCGGCCGCCGTGCGCAGGTCAGGCTCATCGGCCCCACCGGCGCGGACACACCGGTGGCGGACCTCGGTGATGTCGTCCCCTTCGGCTTCGATCCCTCCGGCGAGCAGATCATGTACCTCGTCGGCCACACGCCGCCGGCCTTGTGGGAGGCGACGATCGCCGACGGTCGCCTGACGGCGCGGCGGGAGCTGATCGCCGACGCCATGTTCGGAGCGCTGGCCTGGTGATCAGCCGCGGGACGTCAGCGTGGTCCCGAGGATCCGCTGGACCTTCGTGACCACGTCGCCGCCGAGCAGCGGCGTCTCGACGCGGCCGCCGATCGTCAGGTCGACCGCGTTGCACGGACCGCTGGCGCTGAAATGCAGATACTGGGTGAACGTGGCCCGGGCCAGCGACGCGCCGCCCGGCGCCGCCTGAAACGCGAAGGTCAGCTTCACGGAGCCCTGGAGGAGCTCGACGGGACAGAAGACCGGTATCGGCTGGACGATCGGCATCGCGTTGAACAGCGCCACGATGCGATCGACCCGGCCGGCGTCGGTGACCGTCGTCGTGGTCGCCGGAGCGCCGAACGGAGTGCTGGTGATCGTGATCGCCCGCGTCGCCGTGGGGATGCGCTCCAGGGGCGAGCGCGTGACGATCCACGTCGCGGCCGCGTCGGCGAGCAGTGCGGTCTCGCCGCCCGACAGCGCGGTCACCGTGATCGTGAGCTGGCGGCCGGCGAGCACCCCGGCGATGGGCGGCCACGCGTAGCCGAGGATCTCGTAGCGGTAGCCGGTGCGTGAGTCGTCGCCCGAGCCGGTGCCCGACATCCGCGCTCCGCGCGGCGCGTGGGCTCTGACCCAAGCCAGCACCGCCGCCGGATTGCGGGGCACGATCCACCAGGCATGAGCGTCGGCGGAGCCGCCGGCGGCGCCCGAGGCCGGCGGGGCCTGCAGGGCATAACCGGCGCCGCGGGGCTCGGTCGCCGAAGCGGTCGCGTCCGCCGGCAGGCGCAGCAGACCCAGCAGCCGGACGGCATCGCGCCGTGCGGCCGCGCGATTGCTCGCGGTCGTCGGCCGGACGGCGCTCGTCGCGCCGAGCGCCGCCGGAACGGCCACCGCCGCCACGCACACGATCGCGATGATCCCGCCGATCCGGCCCGGACGTCTCATCGCCTCCGGACGCTAGCGCGCCGGCGTGATCGAACGCGACCGCTCCGTCACGCCGGGCGGACCGGCGCTCCGATCCCCGCTGCCCCGAGGATGTCTGAATTTTGACCGCATAGCGGGCACTTTTCAGACATCCCCCCGGCAGCGGCCCGGAAGAGGCCCGCCGCCTCCGGCGTCGCGCCCGCGCATTCTCGAAACGCCCCCTCGATGACAGTCACAGGCGCTGCAGCGACCGGCAGCGACCCGGAGTGACCGGCAGCGACCGGCAGCGACGCGGAGCGACCGGAAGCGACCGAGCGCCCGGAGGGCGGAGCCGTCAGCGCCGGCGGCCGGTCAGGGCCAGGCCTGCTCCGAGCGCGATCATCGCCACCCCGCCGCCGGCGCTCAACCGGGCCAGCCGCCGAGGCGACCGGCCGAGCCATTCCCGCGCCGTGCCGGCGGCGAGCGCCCAGATGCCGTCGGAGAGGATCGCCACGAGCACGCAGATCGCTCCCAGCGTCGCGAGCTGGAGCGTCGCGTGGCCCCGGGCGGGCTCGATGAACTGGGGCAGGACGGCGGTGAAGATGAGCAGGCCCTTCGGATTGGTCGATCCGACGACGAAGCCCTCGCGGATGATCCGGGCCGGCCGGCGCGGACGCAGATCGCCGGCGCCGAGCGCGCCGGCCAGGGCCCCCCGGCCGCGGATCGTCGTGACGCCGAGGACGACGAGATAGGCGGCGCCGACGAGCTTCAGCGTCGTGAACACGAGCTGCGAGCTCTCGAGTACCGGGCCGAGGCCGACGCACACGAGCACGAGCTGAGCGGCGAGCCCTGAGGTGTTGCCGATGACCGTGGCGAGCGCCGCGCGGCGACCGAGCGCGACCCCGCGGCTGACGACGAACAGGACGCTCGGCCCAGGGATGAGGATGAGCACGTAGACCGTCACGAGGAAGACCGGCAGTCGATCGGTCGCGATCACGGCGTCACCGCAGGCGATTCTCGCGCCTCGCGGTTCCGTCCGCCACCCGCGCGATCCTCAACGGTTCCATGGATGCTCTCTGGCTCGCACTCGGCGTCGTCATCGGCGCCGCCATCGTGGCGGTCGCGCTGCTCGGCCGTTTGCGGGCGCTCGCCGCCGAGGCGGCCCGCGCGGGCGGCCTGGAGCGCGAGCTCGTCAAGGCTGTGTCCGACCTCGGCCACGAGCGGGAGCGCTCGCAGGAGCGCCTGGAGACGGTCACCGACGCCCAGGAACGGCTGTCGGCGTCGTTCAAGGCGCTGAGCGCGGAGGCCCTGCAGGCGAGCATGGCGCAGATCTCCGAGCTGGCGCGCAATCAGCTGCGGGCCGTCCAGACCGAGGCCAAGGGCGATCTGGATAAGCGCCAGCAGGCGGTCGAGCAGCTCGTCGGCCCCCTCAGGGAGCAGCTGCTCAAGGTCGACAGCCAGCTCGTCCGTCTCGATCAGGAGCGTCGCGAGTCCCGCGGTCGCCTCGAGGCCCAGCTGCGCACGCTGACCGAGACGGGGGACAGGCTGCGGACCGAGACCGGGGCGCTCGTGACGGCTCTGCGCAAGCCCAACGCCCGCGGGCAGTGGGGTCAGATGCAGCTGCGCAACGTCGTCGAGCTGTCCGGCATGGTGCGCCACTGCGATTTCGTCGAGCAGTCGTCACTCGGCGACGCCGAGCGGACGCTGCGGCCCGACCTGATCGTCAACCTCCCCGGGGGCAAGCACGTCATCGTCGACGCCAAGGCGCCGCTACAGGGTGTGCTCGACGCCTATCAGGCCCGCGACGAGGCCGAGCGCGAGCAGCATCTGCGTGACCATGCCCGCCTGCTGCGCAAGCACGTCAGGGCGCTGGCCGACAAGGCGTACTGGGAGGGGCTGGACTCGACCCCCGACATGGTCGTCATGTTCCTCCCCGGTGAGCATCTGTACGGCGCGGCGCTCGAGACCGACCCGGGTCTGATCGAGGATGCGATGGCCCGGCGGGTGCTGATCGCGACCCCGACGACGCTGCTGGCGATGCTGCACTCGGTCGCCTACGGCTGGCAGCAGGAGCGCGTCGCCGAGTCCGCCCAGGAGATCTCGATGCTCGGGCGCGAGCTCCACACGCGCCTGGTCAAGCTCTCGAGCCTGATCGGCACGCTCGGCACTCGGCTCAACAGCGCCGTGCGGGCCTACAACGACACGGTCGGCTCCTACGAGGCGCGGGTGCTGCCCGGCGCGCGGCGGTTCGCCGATCACGGGGCGGTCGCCGAGGGCAAGGAGCTGCCCCGGCTCGAGCCGGTGACGGTCAGCGCCCGGTCGGTCCACGCCTCCGAGCTCCAGCTCGATCTCGGGTCCGAGATCGCCGGCGAAGATCCGCCCGTCGCGGCCCCCGCCCGTCGCCTGCGCGCCGCGGAATAGCCGCGCGCGGCGTCAGCCGCGCCGGGGCACCCGGCGGTCCGCCCCCCGCGCGGCGTCAGCCCCGTCGGGGCACCCGGCGGTCCGCCCCCGCGCGGTCAGCCCCGCCGGGGCAGCCGGCGGTCCGCCCACCATTCATAGAGATCCTGGCGCTGATGGGGGAGGGGATCGGCGGACGGCTTGCGCCATTGGACGTATTCGAGCGCGGAGGCGATGTCGGTCCCGTCGTAGACGGCGATCGCCCCCGCGGCCACCGCGGCCGAACGCTGCCAGCCGGCGCGGCAATGGATGTAGCTGATGACGCCGTCCTCCAGCCACGAGACGACGGTCTGGACGGCGGTCTCCAGCGGTTCGGGGGGCAGGCGCCCGAAGTCGGTCAGGCGCATCCGATGCTCCTCGATGCCCCAGTTGCGCAGGGCGATCTCGACGGCCGCTCGCCGGCCCGGGTCGTACTCGGAGTCCTCGACGAGGTTGAGAACGCGCTCCACCGAGAGCGCCGCCAGGGTGGCGACATCGTCCTCGTCGAGCGGATAGGCGCCGATCAGCAGATCGTCATGGACCTCGGCATAGCCGTAGGAGGTGAACCAGTGCGACACGACCGCAATCATCGCGGCTGCCCGGAGGGCGCGCGTTACCGGTCGATTACGACCATGATCGGGCGTCGATAGCCTCGGGGGATGCCCCTGCGTACCGACACATTTGACCTGGGAGGCCTGCGCCTGACGAGCGGCGAGGGCCGCCACGTCGAGCTGCACGTGGCGATCGAGCCGTTCACGCTCTCTGACGAGCGCTACGAGGTGGCGCCGGCGGTGATCCCCGTGTTGCTGGACATCTCCCGCATGACCGGCGACGGCTACGCGCTGCGCGTGCGCTTCACGGCGACGCTGTCAGGTCCGTGCATGCGCTGCCTGACCGAGGCCACCTCGGTCGTCGAGGTCGACGCCCGTGAGGTGTCCCAGCCCGGCGCCGGCGAGGAGCTGGAGTCGCCGTACGTCGATGCCGGGGTGCTCGATCTGAGCGCCTGGGCGCGTGACGCGCTGGCGCTCGCCCTTCCCGCCCAGCTGCTGTGCCGGGCTGACTGCGCCGGCCTGTGCCCGGTGTGCGGCGCCGATCTCAACCAGGCCGGGCCCGATCATCAGCACGGGCGCGAGCCCGATCCACGCTGGGCCAAGCTCGCCGAACTGCACTGGGACGACCCCGGCGTCACGAAGCCGTAGCGCGCCGCACACCGCCGCACAGGGCGGGTGACGCGCCGGATGGCGGCCCAAACGGACGACTTCGTGCCAAAGAGCGGCTTTAATCGTCACTTCGGCTACCGGACCGGTCAAGTTCGACGAGGTTTGGGACGATAGACCTCGGGAATGGCTGTCATCCGCGCGTCGGCGAATTCTCCCGACCCCGGCCGGGCGGTCGCCCCTGTCCGGGGCCTGCTCGCGCTCTCCCGGCTGACCCGCCGTCAGCCGAGCCTGCATGAGGCGCTCGACGCCCTCGCCAACATCACGTCCGAGCACCTCGGGTTTCGCACCGTGGTGATCAACGTGTACCGCCCGGAGGGCGACGAGTACGAGGTCGTCGCCGTCCGCGGCAGCGATCGCGCCCGGGAGATCCTGCTCGGTCAGGTGACGAGCGCCGGCAGCTGGCAGCCCCTGCTCGACGAGCGTTTTCTGCGCCACGGCGTCTACTTCCTCCCCGAGGGCGCGGTCCCCCATGACTCGAGCGTCGCCTGGTACATGCCGGAGGTGGCCGGCGACAGTGCCGGCGAGCACGCCTGGCGCGCCGACGATGCGCTGTTCGCCACCCTCGACGGCCTCGGCGGCCGGCGCTACGGCGTCCTGTCGGTCGACGAGCCCGCCTCGGGCCTGCGTCCCGACGACGAGCAGCTGGAGATCCTCGGCGCCCTCGCCGCGCACGCCGCGCTGGCGATCGAGAGCGCCAGCCAGCTGACCGAGCTCGAGTCCGCCCTCGCGCGCAACCGCGCGGTGATCGAGTCGTCGCTGGACTGCGTGGTGGCGATCGACAGCTCTGGGAGGCTGATCGAGTTCAATCCGGCGGCCGAGCAGACGTTCGGTTACCGCAGCGAGGACGTGCTCGGCCGTGAGCTCGCCGACCTGCTCGTCGCGCCCGAGAACCGCAAGGGCTTCCGGGACTGCCTGGCGGACGGCCTGAAGCCCCGGCACTGGGACCTGACCGGGCGGCGGCTGGAGACGACCGCCCTGTGCGCCGACGGACGGCAGCTGCCGGTCGAGCTGTCGCTGAGCATCGTCGCCGGTCACGAGGACGAGGAGCCGGTGTTCTACGGCTTCGTGCGGGACATCGCCGAGCGCCGCCACGCCCAGGAGCAGCTCGCCTACCTCGCCTATCACGATCAGCTGACCGGGCTGCCGAACCGGATCCTCGTCGAGGAGGAGCTTGATCTCGCGCTCGCCCGGGCGCGCCGGACCGCGGGCTCGGCGGCGCTCATGTTCGTCGATCTCGACGACTTCAAGGAGGTCAACGACCGCCTCGGCCACGCCGCCGGCGACCAGCTCCTGGCCGGCGTCGCCACGCGCCTGCGCGCCGCCCTGCGCGACTCCGACATGCTCGCGCGCCAGGGCGGTGACGAGTTCCTCGTCCTGCTCGCCGATCTCGGCGACGACCCCGCGCGGTCGGCCGAGCATGTCGGCGGCAAGCTGCTGGCCGCGCTGCGCGAGCCGTTCGTCGTCGCCGGTACCGAGGTGCGCACGGGCGCGAGCGTCGGCATCAGCCTGTACCCGGCCGACGCCGCCGACACCGAGGCGCTCATGCGCCACGCCGATGTCGCGATGTACCGGGCCAAGACCGCGGGCGGGGGGCGCCTGGCCTTCCACGAGCGGTCGGCGGCGGTCAGCTCGCGCCGGCGCAGCGTCTCGACGCAGCTGCGCCGGGCGATCGCCGACGAGGAGCTGGAGCTGCACTATCAGCCGGTCTGGCGGCTCGGTCCCCAGCGCGGGATCATCGGCGTCGAGGCCCTGCTGCGCTGGCGCCATCCCGATGGGCGTCTGATCACCCCGGAGACGTTCATCAACCTCGCCGAGCAGGGCAACTCCGGTGACGAGCTGATCGACTGGGTCCTGCGCCAGGCGTGCACGCAGTCTGCCGCCTGGCGGGCCGGCGGACTCGACCTCATCCTCGGCATCAACGTCTCCCCGCATCAGCTGCTCGCCGCCGAGTTCGTGCCGCGCTTCATCGATCACGTCGAGGCTCACGGCCTGAGCCCCTCGAGCTTCGCGCTCGAGCTGACCGAGTCGGCCTGGAGCGTCGACTCCGGCGACGCGCTCGCGGTGATCGCCGAGCTGAGAGCGGCCGGGGCGGTGCTCAGCCTGGACGACTTCGGGACCGGCTACACATCGCTGTCGCGGCTATCGTCACTGCATTGCGACGTGATCAAGGTCGACCGGCGGATGATCGCCGACGTCCCCGGCGACGCAACGGCCGCAGCCGTCCTGACGGCGACCCTGGAGCTCGCCCGGGCGTGCGGATGCGACGTGATCGCCGAGGGGATCGAGAACGACGCCCAGGTGGACTTCCTGCTGGCGCGGGGCGTGCAGCGCGGGCAGGGCTTCCACCTCGCGCGCCCGACGCCGGGAGCGGAGCTGACGCCGCTGCTGGAGCGCCATCTGATCCCCGGTGGCGGCGCGCCCGCCGCCGGTGCCGCCACGGTGCGTGACCTCACGGGCCGCGGCCGTGCGCCGGGAGCCGGCGGTGAGGACGCGCGGGCCGGCGCCGGTCCCTGCTAGCCTCCTGCGTCCCATGGCGGTCCCCAAGCAAAAGCAGTCTCACGCCCGTACTGCGCAGCGGCGCGCGCAGCACAAGATCGCGGCACCGACGCACAACGAGTGCCCGCAGTGCCATAGCCCGCGCCGGCCCCACCGGGTGTGCCCGGTCTGCGGCAGCTATCGCGGCCGCGAGGTCATCGCCGAGACCGGCCAGCAGTCGGCGTAGCCCGCCACAGCGATGGTCACCGTCGCCGTTGACGCGGGCGGGGCCGATCTGGGTCCCGCCGAGGTGGCCGCAGGCGCCGCCGCGGCGGCCGCCACGGGCATCGGCGTGATCCTCTTCGGCCCGGCACGGCAGATCGGACCCACGCCGCCGGGTGTCGAGGTCGTCGACGCCCCGGTGTCGATCGCCAAGGCCGCCGATCCCGCCTTCGCGGTGCGCTCGACCCCCGAGGCCTCGATCGTGCAGGCCGCGCGCGCCGTCGCCCAGGGCCGGGCGCAGGCGCTCGTCTCCGGCGGCTCGACCGGCTCGGCGCTCGCCGCCGGCCTGTTCAACATGCGCCGCGACCGGGGGATCTACCGCCCGGCGCTCGCGCTCGCGGTCCCGATGCCCGGCGCCAAGCCGATCGTGCTGCTCGACGTCGGCGCGAACGTCAGCTGCCGGCCCGAGCATCTCGTCCAGTTCGCGCACATGGGATCGGCCTTCGCCCAGGCGGTGATGGGGATCACCGCCCCGCGCGTGGCACTGCTCTCCAACGGCGAGGAGCCGGCCAAGGGCACGCCCGAGCTCGTCGCCGTGCACGAGCAGCTGTCGGGATCCGGCGGCACCGGCCTGAACTTCGTCGGCAACATCGAGGGCACGCAGGTCACCGACGGAGCCGCCGACGTCGTCGTCATGGACGGCTTCACCGGCAACATCACGCTGAAGCTCATCGAGGGCGTGTCGGGACGGACGCTGCGCGCGATCCGCGACGGCGCGCTCACCTCGCCGCGGGGCAGGCTCGGCGGCTGGCTGCTCGGCCCGTCGGTGCGCGCGCTGCGCGACGAGATCGATCCCGAGCGCCAGGGCGGCGCCTACATGCTCGGGCTCAGGCAGCTCGGCGTCGTCGCCCACGGCCGCTTCACCCGCCGCGGCTTCGCGCGGGCGATCGAGGTCGCCGCCCGCGGCGTCGAGGAGGATGTGATCAGCGCCACGCGCTCCGCCCTGGAGGCCGCCGGTGCCCTGCGACCCCCCCGGCTCGGGGGAGAGGAGAAGGACGATGCCCAGTAGCGTGTCCGGTGCGACGGATACGGTGTTTCGCCGATGAACCGTGAGCAGATCTTCGCCCTGATCCGCGCCCACCTGGTGGACGAGCTGGAGGTCGACCCCAACCGCATCGCCGAGACGACCCGCTTCCGCGAGGACCTCGAGGCCGACTCGCTCGATCTCTACACCCTCGTGCAGGAGCTCGAGGACTCCTATGGGGTGAAGATCTCCGACGAGGAGGCGACCCGCATCCTGACCGTCGGCCAGGCGGTCGACTTCGTCATGGCCAGCGAGGCGCCGAGCGCCGTCGGCCCGGCCGCCGCGAGCCAAGGCCCCGACCCTGAGTGATCGACGACCGGGAGCGCGGCGGCACCGGTGCGGAGCTGTCGGCCATGCTGGACCAGCTCCCGCCGGCGCTGCTGACGGCGGTCTTCACTCATGCCTCCTGGACCGAGCGCCGGTCGCTGTCCTACGAACGGCTCGCCTTCCTCGGCGACAGCGTGCTCGGGCTGGCGGTCACGACCCATCTGTATCCGCGGCTGGAGCCCGACCGGTTCGGGCCGGGGCGCCTGACCAAGATCCGCGCCCAGGCGGTCTCGGGGCGCTCGTGCCGGGTCGTCGCCGAGCGGGTCGGGGTGCCCGATCGGCTGCGGGCGACGGCTCCGCCCAACGAGGGTCCCGGCGTCGAAGCGCTCATCTCCACCGAACGGGTGCTCGCGTCGGTCATCGAAGCGGTCATCGGCGGCTGCTATCTGCAGTTCGGCTACGACGCGACGGCGGCGGCGGTCGTCGAGGCCTTCACGCCGGAGATCGAGAGCGCGATCGAGCACTCGGTCGACTACAAGTCGGCCCTCCAGGAGCGGCTGGCCCGCCGCGGCGAGCTCGTCAACTACGACGTCATCGAGGAGACCGGGCCACCCCACAGCCGGACCTTCACCGTCCGAGCCTCCATCCACGATGTGGAGATCGGGCTCGGCGTGGGCCGCAGCAAGAAGCACGCCGAGCAGAACGCGGCGCAGCACGCGCTGGAGTCGATGGCGAAATGAGGGGCCGGTCGTGTATCTGAAGTCGATCACCGTCAAGGGGTTCAAATCGTTCCCGGACCGCACCCGGCTCGAGTTCGGGCCCGGCGTCAGCGTGATCGTCGGGCCCAACGGATCCGGCAAGTCCAACGTCACCGACGCCGTCCTGTGGGCGCTCGGCGAGCAGTCGCCCCTCGCGGTGCGCGGCCAGTCGATGCAGGACGTCATCTTCGGCGGCGTTCCCGGGCGCCAGGCCGCGGGCTATGCCGAGGTCGAGCTCGTGCTCGACGACAGCGACGGGACGCTCGGGCTCGGCGTGCCGGAGATCGCCATCTATCGCCGCCTGGACCGCGCCGGCGACGGCGAGTACCGGCTCGCCGGGGCTCGCTGCCGGCTCGTCGACGTCATCGAGCTGATGTCGGACACCGGCCTCGGCAAGGAGATGCACTCGGTCATCTCCCAGGGCCGGGTCGAGTCGCTCGTGACCTCCAAGCCCCGGGACCGGCGGATGCTGATCGAGGAGGCCGCCGGGCTGGGCAAGCATCGCAAGCGCCGCCGGCGCGCGCAGCTCAAGCTCGTCCGCACCCAGGACAACCTCGATCGCGCGCTCGACGTCGAGCGTGAGGCGCGCTCCCGCCTGCGGCCGCTCAAGCGCCAGGCCGAAGCCGCCGAGCTGCACGAGCGCCTGGAGCGCCAGGCGCTGGAGATCCGCTGGGAGCTCGGCCGCGACGACGTCCGCGCGCAGCGCGCCGCGGTCGCGGTCGCCCAGACCGGCGCCGGCGAGGTGCGAGCCCGCCGCCAGGCGCTGACCGCGGAGCTGACCGCGCTCGCGCAGCGCCGCGAGGCCGCCGAGGAGGCGCTCGCCGCGCGCAGCGCCCAGCGCGAGGAGCTGTCACGCCGGTCCTACGGCGCGCGCTCCGCCGCCGAGCGCATCGGATATCGCGCCGAGTCCGCGCGGGCTGCGACGGCGACGATCGAGAGCCGGCTGCAGCGCTCCGCCGCGCTCGTGCGGCGCCTCGAGGCCGAGACGGCCGCCGAGGGCGAGGCCGACCCCGGCGCCGAGAATCGGATCGCCGGGCTCGTCGAGTCGCTGCAGTCGCTCGATCGCGACCGGGAGGCCGAGCTCGCCCGGCAGCTCGCCGAGCTGGCCGTGACGCTCGAGCGCGAGCAGGGTGAGGTGCAGGAGCGCACCGCGGTCGTCGCGCGCCACCAGGCGGAGCGCTCGCGCGCCGAGGCCGGCCTGGAGCAGGCGCGCGCCGCGCTGCGCGAGGCCGAGCGTGACGTCGAGGCCGCGCGGCGTGACGCCGCGCGGATCGGGGGCGAGCTCGCCGGCGTCAACCAGTTCCTGCGCAACCATTCCGGTGCCCCGCACGGCGCCGCCGCGCTCGCCGACGAGCTCGACGTCGAGCCGGGCTACGAGCTCGCGCTCGCGGCGGCGCTCGACGGGCGTCTGCGGGCGGCGATCGTCGACGAGCGGGGCGCGGCCGCGGCACTCCTGGACCGCGCCGGGGCCGACGGGGGCCGGGCGCTCGTCGCCGGCGCCGCGCCCGATGGCTCGCCCGCTCCCGGCGCGGGCCCGGGGCTCGCGTCGCCGGGCCCGGGCGCGGAGCGCCTGATCGACCACGTGCGCGGGGGAGAGGCCGCGCTGGCCGCCGCCCGCCTGCTGCTCGCCGACACGTGGCTCGTCGACGACCTCGCCACCCTGGAGGCGGACTTCGCCGGCGTCGCCGTGACCCGCGCCGGCCGCGTCTGGTCGGCGCGCACCCGTGAGCTGCGCCAGGCTCCGGCGGTGGGCGAGGAGCGGATCCTCGCCGAGCGCAACCATCGCGAGCGGCTCGTTTCCGACAGCGAGCGCGCCGCCCAGGCCGAGCTCGATGCGCGCGCCGCGCTGGAGCGCGCGACGGCACTCGTCGCCGAGGCCGAGGCGCAGCGCGAGCGGATGACCGCCGCGCATCGCGGTGCCGTCCGCGCGCTCGACGAGGCGGCCGAGACCGAGCGCCGGACGGCCGCCCTGATCCAGCGGCGCCGCACCGCGCCCGACGACGGTCCGGATGCCGGGCGGCGCTCGCAGCTGGCCGCCGAGCTCGCGGCGGAGCGCAAGATGCTGGAGCGGGCGCAGCGCGAGCGGGCCGAGCGCGCGCAGCGCCTGGAGCGTCTGCGCCAGGCGGTCACGCGCGACGCCGAGCTCGTGCCGATCGTCGCCGGGGTGCTGTCGGCGCTCGAGGCGGCCGCCGAGGCGGTCGCCGCGGCGCTGCCGCGCTTCGAGCAGGCGCTGGCCGCCGACCGCGAGGCCGGCGAGCACGTGGCCGGTGAGCTGCGGGCCTGCGCCCAGGAGGAGGCGTCGCTGCAGACCCGCCTGCACCGGGAGAACGAGCTGCTGACCGGGGCCGAGGTCGCGCTCCAGCGCGCCCGGGACCAGGCGACCGAGGGCGAGGCCGAGCTCCGGCGGATCGCCGAGCGGCTCGAGCTGGAGCCGGCGCCCGCCGAGAACGAGCTGCCGGCCGACGAGCGGGCGACGCTCGAAGCGCGCCTGGAGCGGGTCGGTCGCCGGCGTGAGCAGCTCGGGCCGGTCAATCCGCTCGCCCAGGAGGAGTACGCCGAGGCGCTGGCGCACGTCGAGGAGCTCGAGGCCCAGCGCACCGATCTCGAGACCGCGCTGCGCGAGCTCCAGAAGCTGATCGTCGAGACCGATCGCCAGATCCGTACGACGTTCGAACAGACGTTCGCGGCGACCGCCGCCGCCTTCGAGGAGCTGGCGGGGCAGCTGTTCCCGGGCGGAACCGGACGGCTGCGACTCGTCGCCGACGGCGACGGTCCCGGGCGCCCGGCGCGGGTCATCGGCGGCCGGCAGCCCGGTGACGAGGACGCCGCGGAGGCGTCCGGGGACGAGCCGGAGGACGACGAGCGCGTCGACGAGCACCTCGACGGCGTCGAGATCGAGATCTGCCCGGCCGGCAAGGACATGAAGCGCCTGTCGCTGCTCTCCGGCGGGGAGAAGTCGATGACGGCGCTCGCCTTCCTGTTCGCCGTGTTCCTCGCCCGTCCGTGCCCGTTCTACATCCTCGACGAGGTGGAGGCAGCGCTCGATGACCTCAACATCGACCGCTTCCTCACGCTCCTGCGCCAGTACTCCTCGCGGGCGCAGTTCATCGTCGTCACCCATCAGAAGCGCACGATGGAGGCCGCCGACTCCCTGTACGGGGTCTCGATGCGCGCCGACGGCATCTCCAAGGTCATCTCCCGGCGCCTGCCCGCGGCCGAGGCGGCACCGGCCGCGACGGCCGCGTGAGACGCCCGCCCTGAACGGGCGCCCGCGGGCGCTGATAACGTCGCCGTCCGTCATGGCGCGCGACTGGCGGGATCTCTTCATCGTCGACGGCTTGGCGCCCGCCCCCGTCGAGGAGGAGGACGCCGGCCGGGAGCGGCGCGTCGGGCGCTTCCGGCGTTTGCGGGAGAGCCTGCGCAAGACCCGGCAGGCCCTGCAGTCCGAGATCCAGGCGACGCTCTTCGAGGACCTCAACGAGGAGACCTGGGAGCGGCTGGAGGAGGCGCTCATCTTCGCCGACGTCGGCGCCCAGACGACCGCGAAGGTCGTCGCCCAGCTCGAGCGGGAGGTCGACGACAGCAAGCTGACCGGTGGACAGGCGCTGTCTGACCGGCTCGTCGAGCTGCTGACCGAGATCGCCACCACCGAGGACGACCGGATCGATCTGCGTCACAAGCCGACCGTGATCCTCGTGGCCGGGGTCAACGGCACCGGCAAGACGACGACGGTCGGCAAGCTCGCCTGGCATCTGAGCAAGGAGCTCGGTCAGTCGGTCGTGCTCGCCGCCGGCGACACCTTCCGGGCCGCCGGCGTCGAGCAGCTGGAGCTGTGGTCCCAGCGGGCCGGGGTGGCGTTCGTCAAGGGGCCGCCCGACGCCGATCCCGCCTCGGTCGCCTACGACGCGGTGACCACGGCGGTCCGCGATGGCGCCGACGTGCTGATCATCGACACCGCCGGGCGACTGCACACCCAGGACGACCTGATGGCCGAGCTCACCAAGGTCCGCCGCGTGATCGCCAAGCAGCTGCCTGACGCGCCCCACGAGACGTTGCTGACCGTCGACTCGACGACCGGCCAGAACGGGTTGCGCCAGGCGCGGCTGTTCGGCGAGGCCGTCCAGGTCACCGGGCTGGCCCTGACCAAGCTCGACGGCACCGCAAAGGGCGGGATCGCCCTCGCCATCGCCCACGAGCTCGGAATCCCGGTCAAGCTGATCGGGGTCGGCGAGCAGCTCGAGGATCTGCGCCCGTTCGACGCGGCCGAGTTCGCCCGCGCGCTCGTCTCCTGACGGTCGGCAGCGGCGCGCCCCTCTTCGGCGCCGGCCGCGGTTTCCCGCCGCCGATCGCGGCTTCCCGCCGCCGCCGATCGCGGCTTCCCGCCGCCGCCCATCCGAACCCTCCCCGGATCGGCGCCGGGACCCGAGCGCTACGCTGCCCGGAGATGGCCGGATGGCTGATCTGGATCGTGATTGCCTGCGCGTTCGGCCTGGGCGAGATGCTGACGGGCGGGTTCTTTCTCGCCCCGTTCGCGGTCGGGGCGGTGGTCGGGGCCGGCGGCGACGCCGTCGGGGGGATGACGGTCGGCCTGATCGTCTTCCTCGTCGCGTCGCTGACGACGCTCGGCGTCGTGCGGCCGATCGTCCGCTCACATCTGAAGATGCCTCCCGAGCTGCGGACCGGCGCGGCCGCGCTGGTCGGCAAGCAGGCGCTCGTCGTCGAGCGGATCGCCAACGACGAGGGGGTCGGCATCGTCAAGATCGATGGGGAGGTCTGGACCGCCCGGTCGTTGTACGACGATCAGGTGATCGAGCCCGGCACGCGCGTGGACGTCATCGAGATCAAGGGCGCCACCGCGCTCGTGGCTGAATAAAAGGGGAGACATGGCTGGAGCAATCGTCGGGATCGTCGTCGTCGTATTCCTGCTGGTGATGTTCGCGCGGACGGTGCGGATCGTCCCGCAGGCCCGAGCGGGCATCGTCGAGCGCTTCGGGCGCTACAACCGCACGCTCAATCCGGGCCTGACCATCCTCGTGCCGTTCGTCGACCGGCTCAAGCCGCTGATCGACCTGCGTGAGCAGGTCGTGTCGTTCCCGCCGCAGCCGGTGATCACCGAGGACAACCTCGTCGTCGGGATCGACACCGTCCTGTACTTCACCGTCAACGACGCCAAGTCGGCGACGTACGAGGTCGCCAATCCGCTGCAGGCGATCGAGCAGATCACGGTCACGACGCTGCGCAATGTGATCGGCTCGCTGACCCTCGAGGCGGCGCTGACCAGCCGGGATCACATCAACGCCCAGCTGCGCACGGTGCTCGACGAGGCGACCAACAAATGGGGGATCCGCGTCAACCGCGTCGAGATCAAGTCGATCGACCCGCCCGGCTCGATCCAGGAGGCGATGGAGAAGCAGATGCGCGCCGAGCGCGACCGTCGTGCCGCGATCCTGAACGCCGAGGGCGTCAAGCAGTCCCAGATCCTGACCGCCGAGGGTCAGAAGCAGGCCGCGGTGCTGACCGCCGAGGGCCAGCGCCAGGCCGCGATCCTGCGGGCCGAGGGCGAGGCGAAGGCGATCGAGACGGTGTTCGAGGCGATCCACGAGGGCGGCGTCGACCGCGAGCTGCTCAGCTATCAGTATCTCCAGATGCTGCCCAAGCTCGCGCAGGGCGACGCCAACAAGGTGTTCGTGATCCCGTCGGAGTACGCCGAGGCGTTCGGCGGCTTCACGAAGGCGCTGACCGGCGGCAAGGGCGCCGAGACCGCCGACGCGGCGGCGGCCCCCCAGAACGGCGCCCCCGAGCGCCAGGCCTGACGGCGCGCGCTCGTGGCACGGCGGCCGCCTGAGTAGGCTGACATCACGATGTTCGATTCGCTCGCCGAGAAGCTCCAGGCCACGCTCGCCGATGTCCGCGGTCGCGGCACCCTGACCGAGGACGACATCAACGCGGCGATGCGGGAGATCCGCCTCGCGCTGCTCGAGGCCGACGTCAACTTCAAGGTCGTCAAGAGCTTCACCTCGGCGGTCAAGGAGAAGGCGATCGGGGCCGGGGTGATCGGCCAGCTCAACCCCGGCCAGCAGGTCGTCAAGATCGTCTCCGACGAGCTGACGGCTCTGATGGGCGGCGCGGGCAGCGAGATCGTCTTCTCGCCCAAGCCGCCGACGATCATCCTGATGGCCGGCCTGCAGGGCTCGGGCAAGACGACCGCGACCGGCAAGCTCGCTCGATACCTGCGTGAGCAGCACGGGTCCTCGGTCGCCGTCGCGGCCTGCGACGTCTACCGCCCGGCCGCCGTCGACCAGCTGATCAAGGTCGGAGCCCAGGCGGGGGCGGAGGTCTACGAGCAGGGCACCGACCGCAAGCCCGTCCAGATCGCCAAATGGGCGGCGGACCGCGCTCGCGCGGAGGGCAAGGACGTGCTGATCGTCGACACCCGCGGTCGCCTGCACGTCGACACCGAGCTGATGGACGAGCTCGCCGACATCAAGAAGGCGGTCAAACCGCACGACATCCTGCTCGTCGTCGACGCGATGACCGGCCAGGACGCCGTCAACGTCGCCGAGCAGTTCGCCGCCGTCGTCGACTTCGACGGCGTGATCATGTCCAAGCTCGACGGCGACGCCCGGGGCGGCGCGGCGCTGTCGGTCAAGGCGATCACCGGCAAGCCGATCGTGTTCGCCTCCACCGGCGAGAAGCTCGACCAGTTCGAGCGCTTCCACCCCGACCGCATGGCCCAGCGCATCCTCGGCATGGGCGACGTCATGACGCTGATCGAGAAGGCGGAGTCGAGCTTCTCCGAGGAGCAGGCGGCCGAGCTGGAGCGCAAGCTGCGCAAGCAGGAGTTCGGCCTCGATGACTTCCTGGAGCAGATGCGCCAGGTCCGGCGGCTCGGACCGCTGCAGTCGCTGCTCGGGATGATCCCCGGCCTCGGCAAGGAGATCAAGGACGTCAAGATCGACGAGAAGGACTTCGATCGCCTCCAGGCGATCATCCTCTCGATGACCCCGCAGGAGCGCCGCCATCCCGAGCTGATCAAGGGCTCGCAGCGTCTGCGGATCGCCCGTGGCTCGGGCACGAACGTGCAGGCGGTCAAGCAGCTGATCAAGCAATTCGAGCAGATGCGCAAGGTCATGCGGCAGGTGTCGCAGGGTCGGATGCCGGACTTGGGCGCGCTGATGCGCCAAGCACGCTAACCTCACCGATCTCAATGTCAGTCAGACTTCGCCTTACACGAATCGGTGGACGCAAGAACCCAATCTGGAGGGTGGTCGTCGCCGACCAGCGCTCCAAGCGCGACGGCCGCGTGATCGAGACGGTGGGGCACTACAACGCCCAGACCGATCCCTCGACGATCGTCCTCAACGAGGAGCGCATCCGCGACTGGCTCGCGCGCGGCGCCCAGCCGAGCGACACCGTCCGCAAGCTCCTGCGCACGCAGGGCATCAGCTAGCGCCCACTCCCGGACGACCGCGGTCCAGCGTGAAGGATCTGCTCGCCTATCTGGCCCGGGGGCTCGTCGACAAGCCCGACGCCGTCCGCGTCTCAGAGGTGCAGGAGGACGACGGCACGCTCGTGCTCGAGCTCTCGGTCGACCAGGACGACTATGGCAGCATCATCGGACGCGGTGGGCGCACCGCGTCGGCGCTGCGCGCCGTGATCAAGGCGGCGGCGACCAAGGATCGCCGCCGGGTGTTCGTCGACATCGTCGACGACTGACGCGGCGAGCCCGATGCGGCAGATCGGCGGCCGGTGACCGAGCCCGCTCACTGGCTGCGAGCCGGCGTCGTGGGACGGCCCCACGGCCTCGACGGCAGCTTCCACGTCGCTGACCCGGTGCCCGGGCTGCTGACGGTCGCCGACACCGTCTCGATCGGCGGCCAGCCGCGGACGATCGACCGGCTCGCCGGTCACGATCGCCGGCCGATCATGCGGGTGCGGGGCTGCGGCGATCGGGCGGCGGCCGACGCGATGCGCGGCCAGGAGATCCTCGTCGGGCGTGACGTCGCTCCTGAACTGGAGGCCGACGAGTGGTGGGCCGCGGATCTGGAGGGATGCGCGGTGCGCGACGGCGAGCGCGCGGTCGGGACCGTCCAGCGACTGGTCGGCCTGCCGTCGTGCGAGGTGCTGGAGGTGCAGCGCTCCGACCGCGAGGCGATCCTGCTCGTCCCGCTCGTCAAGGACGCCGTGCGCTCGGTCGATGTGGAGGGGCGGGTGATCGAGATCGACCTCGCCTTCCTCGGGGAGGCGTGATGGAGATCGACGTCCTCACCCTGTTCCCCGAGGCCTTCGACTGGTTCGCGTCCCAGCGTCACGTGCGCAACGCGCTCGGCCTCGGGCACACGCTGCGGTGCCTGAACTATCGCGATCACACGCCGCTCAGCGGCGGACAGGTCGACGACACCCCGTTCGGCGGTGGCGCCGGCATGGTCCTGCGGATCGACGTCGTCGAGGCGGCGTTGCGCGCCCGCTACGAGCGTGACCCGGCCACGCTGCCCGCCGTGCGCCGCGTCATCGCCCTGGATCCGAGCGGTCGCCTGCTCGACGATCGCCTCGCCGACGAGCTTGCCGCCGAGCCGGCGCTGACGCTGCTGTGCGGCCGCTACGAGGGCTTCGACGAGCGGATCCTCGAGCACTTCGTCAGCGATCGCCTGTCGATCGGACGGTATGTGCTCGCCGGCGGGGAGCTGGCGGCGATGGTCGTCTGCGACACCGTCCTGCGCAAGCTCCCGGGCGCGCTCGGCGACGAGCGCTCGGCGCTCGAGGAGTCCTTCAGCGCGGCGCTGGAGGGCGGTCCCGAGTATCCGCACTACACGCGGCCGGCCGAGCATCGCGGCTGGCGCGTGCCCGAGGTGCTGCTCTCCGGACACCACGCCCGTGTCGCGCAATGGCGTCTGGAACGCAGCCGCGAGCGGGCCGCCGCGGGGGCGCGAGAGCACCCTGAGGCCGATCCCGCCCGGCGTGCCGACCCAGGTCGGATGGGCCCTTAGCCCGGCACCAACATCGTTGCGCCGACGGTCCGCTACCATCGTTGGCCGCGTGGCCGGAAACGCGCTGTGCGCAGACCCGTCAACCCAGGTCCGACTTCGAGCAGACCGGCCATCTCACGTGCGCCGCAAGCTCCGCCCCCCTTCTTATGAGCACAGTCATCGACAGCTTGGAGCGTTCACAGCTCCGCCGTGTCCCGGCGTTTGACGCCGGGGACCGCCTTCGCGTCCACTTCCAGGTCATCGAGGGCACTCGCCGTCGGACCCAGGTCTTCGAGGGCGTCGTCATCAAGCGCCAGGGCCACGGGGCCCGGGAGACGTTCACCGTCCGCAAGCAGTCCTTCGGAGTCGGCGTGGAGCGAACCTTCCCGGTGCACTCGCCGAAGATCGAGCGGATCGAGGTCGCCGCCCGCGGTGACGTCCGCCGCGCCAAGCTCTACTACCTGCGCGGCCGCACCGGCAAGCGCGCCCGCGTTCGGGAGCGCCGGAACACCGGACCTGAGGTCCTCGTCGAGCGCGAGTTGCTCTACGGGCCCGAGTCCGAGGTCGACGGGTCGCAGGTCGATGCGACCGCGGCCGACGTCGACGCGGCGACCGCCGAGGTCGACGCCCCGCCCGCGGCTCCCGTGGCGGACACCGCCGAATCGGATGCGGCGCCGGTTGCCGTCGCCGACCCGGCGGAGCCTGCGGCCGACGCGCAAGCGTCCGAGACTCCGGCCGCTGACGCGGCCGCGGTCGAGCCGCCGGCCGACGAAGACGCGGTGTGACGAAGAGCAGCAAGCCGCTGCTTCGCTCGGCGGTGGAGCTGGTGGCGATCGTCGTCGTCGCGCTCGGGCTCGCACTCGGCATCCAGGCCTACCTCGTCAAGCCCTACGAGATACCGAGCGCCTCGATGGAGCCGACGCTCCACATCGGACAGCGGATCCTCGTGGACCGCATCGGGATGCACTTCAGCTCGCCGCACATCGGCGACATCATGGTCTTCCATCCGCCGGCCAGCGAGACGTGCGCCGACCCCGACGAGGGCGCCAACGACGCCGGCGTCTCCGAGCCATCGGCCTGTGACGTGGCCCAGACCAAGGAGTCGTCTCAGACCTATGTCAAGCGGGTCGTCGGGCTGCCGGGCGACCATCTGCAGATCATCAACGGCCACGTCTACCGCAACGGCAAGCTCGAGCCCGACGCGTTCACGATCCCCTGCGACGGCGCCGGCGACTGCACCTTCCCCAAGACGATCATCATCCCGCGCGGCGACTACTACATGATGGGCGACAACCGGCCGGATTCGCTCGACAGCCGCTTCTGGGGGCCCGTGCCGCGACAGTGGCTGATCGGCAAGGCCTTCCTCACCTACTGGCCCCCCGACCGGATCGGCTTCCTCTAAAGACCATGACGGGCCCGCCGAAGAACTGACGATGGCCGCCAAGCCGAAGAAATCAGTGCTCGGATCGATGATCGAGCTCGTCGTGACGATCGCCATCGCCGTCGTCCTGGCGATCCTCATCCAGGCGTTCGTCGTCAAGCCGTATCGGATCCCGAGCGGCTCGATGATCCCCACGCTCCAGATCGGCCAGCGGATCCTCGCCAACCGGCTTGACACCCATCCGAGCATTGGCGACGTCGTCGTCTTCCATCCGCCCGCCGGGGCCGATCCCACCACACCGGTGTGCGGCTCATCCAGCGAGGGGGCCGGCCATCTGGCCGCCTGCGACGTCCACACCCCGGCGGAGTCATCGCAGACCTTCATCAAGCGCGTCGTGGCCGTCGGGGGCGACCGGCTGTCGATCGTCAACGGCCACGTCATCCTCAACGGCAAACGGGAGAAGGATTCCTACATCGTCGGCTGCGCTCCGGGCAGTTTGTGCAATTTCCCGCAGACGATCACGGTTCCGCCCGGCGATTACTTCATGATGGGTGACAACCGTGGCTACTCCGACGACAGCCGCTTCTGGGGCCCCGTCCCCCAAAAATGGATCATCGGGGTCGCCTTCTTCACCTACTGGCCGCTCAGCCGGGTCGGCACGCTCTAAGCGCTCCGGCCCCCGCCCGGCGCGGCCGGGACGGCGCCTGCTGAGCTTCGACCGTGCGCTCGGCGTCCGGTTCGTCGCCGGCGCCGACGAGGCAGGCCGCGGCTGCCTGGCCGGACCGCTCGTGGCGGCCGCGGTGCTCCTCGACCTGGACCGCCTCGGCCCCGCGCAGGCCAGGGCCCTCGGCGCGCTGAACGACTCCAAGCAGCAGACCCCTGAGGCGCGCGCCGCGCTCTACCCGGTCATCCTCGGCGTCGCCGCCCGGGTGGCGATCGTCTCGCGCTGCGCTCCGGGGATCGACACCCGCGGCCTGCACAAGACCAACCTCGCCGCGCTGCGCGACGCGCTGCGCCAGGTGGCGTGCGACGGCTGCCTCTGCCTGAGCGACGGCTTCCCGGTGACCGGCCTGGAGCACCCCGCCCGGGCGGTGATCGGCGGTGACGCCAAGAGCGCGGCGATCGCCGCCGCCTCGGTGCTCGCCAAGGAGACCCGGGACCGCTACATGCGCCGCGCCGACGCCGCGCACCCCGGCTGGGAGTTCGCCCAGCACGTCGGCTACTCCACGCCCGAGCATCGCGAGGCGATCGAGCGCCTCGGCGTCTCGCCGCTGCACCGGCTGTCGTTTCAGTCGACCGCCTATCAGCAGCTCGTCCTGAGCTGAGCGCGGTTCGCTCTCCGGCCCGGGCGGGGCCGGGGCGGGGCCTGGGGCCGGGGCGGGGCCGGGGCCGGGCCGGGGCCGGGCCCGGGGCCGGTCGGCGTCTGCGTGGGGGGCATGGACGAAAAACACCGACATACGGTTAAAAACGCCCACATCCCCTCGAGCTAGAACGCTCCCTCCAGGTGCTCGAGCGCGATCAGCCGCCCGGCCGCGTCGACGGTGACGCCGACGACGTCGAAGCGTAGCTCCTCGGCATACGGGCGGTTGGGGCGCTCGACCAGCCAGGCGGCCGCCATCCGCCGGACCCGGGCCTGCTTGACCGGGCCGACGGCATCGACGGCGCCGCCCGCGCCGCCACCCGCCCGCCGGGTCTTGACCTCGCAGAAGACGAGCGTGCGGGCGCCGAAGGCGACGATGTCCAGCTCGCCGAAGCGGGTGCGGTAGTTGCGGTCGGTGATCGCGTATCCGAGGCGGATCAGATGCTCGGCCGCCAGTGCCTCGCCGGCGCGCCCGAGACGGTTGCGGGGATCGCTGCTCATCGCCTCCGGACGCTACGCCCGATCGCGTGACGCGTGGGCGACCAGACGGGAAAAGAGCGAAAAGAAGTCCCTGCAAAAGACACACTTATGATTCAGATCGCGCGCCACGCGGCACACCCTTTCCCGTACGGTCCCGAGCATGCTCGCCCGGGTCGTCACCTTCGCCATCGACGGCGTCTCACCACGCCAGGTGTGGGTCGAGGTCGACATCCGCAGCGGCCTGCCGGCGTTCACGATCGTCGGGCTCGGCGACACCGCGGTGCGCGAGTCCCGGGACCGCATCCGGGCGGCGATCCTCAACTCGAACTTCACCTTCCCGGCGAGCCGGATCACCGCCAACCTCGCGCCGGCGTTCCTGCGCAAGGCCGGGCCGGGATTCGACGCGGCACTCGCTCTCGCGCTGCTCGCCGCCGCCGATCAGGTCCCGCGTCCGGCGCTGGAGGGGTGTGCGGTGTTCGGGGAGCTGTCGCTCGGCGGCGAGCTCCGTGACTCCCCGGGGGCGCTCGCCGTCGCCGAGGGCGCGCGGCGCGCCGGCTGCCGGCGGCTGATCGTCCCGCGGGCGCGCGGCCGGGAGGCGGCGCTCGTCCCGGAGCTGGAGATCATCGCCGTCGACAGCCTCCGGGAGGCGGCCGACGTGCTGGCCGGCGCCGAGCCGCGAGCGCTGCCCGGCGACGATGCCGGCCCGGCACGCTCGGAGCGGGGGCACGCCCGCGCGCCGGACCTCGCCGACGTCCGCGGCCACGCCGTCCCGCTGATGGCGCTGGAGATCGCCGCCGCCGGCGGCCACAACCTCCTGCTGGAGGGAGCGCCCGGGACCGGCAAGACGATGCTCGCCCGGCGGCTGCCGTCGATCCTGCCGCCGCTGACCCGCGCGGAGGCGATCGAGGTCACCCGCATCCACAGCGTCGCCGGCGTCCATGCCGACGGGCTGATCACCGCGCGCCCGTTCCGGGCGCCGCACCACACGATCTCGCCTGCGGGGCTGGCCGGCGGCGCGTCGCCGCCGCGCCCCGGCGAAGCCACGCTCGCCCATCACGGCGTGCTCTTCCTCGACGAGCTGTCGGAGTTCCAGCGCTCCAGCCTCGACGCGCTCCGCCAGCCGCTGGAGGACGGCGCGGTGACGATCGTCCGGGGCCAGCGGGCGCTGCGCTTCCCGACCCGCTTCATGCTCGTCGCCGCCACCAATCCCTGCCCGTGCGGCTTTGCCGGAGTCGGCAACCGCTGCTCGTGCGCCGACGCCGATCTGCGCCGCCATCGCCGGCGCCTGAGCGGTCCGCTCCTGGATCGGATGGACCTGCTCGTCGACGTGCGCCGGCCGACCGACGACGAGCTGCGGGCGCCGCCGCGCTGCAGTTCAGCGCAGACGCTCGCCCGGGTCGCCGACGCGCGTGAGCGTCAGCAGCGCCGGCTGGCGGGCACGGGGGCGCGCTGCAACGCCGCCATGGACGTCGGGCTCGTCGACACGCGCGTGCGCCTGCGCGACGACGCCGAGCACGAGCTCGGACGGGCCTACGCCATCGGTCTGCTCAGCCCGCGCGGACGTCATCGCGTCGTGCGGGTGGCGCGGACGATCGCCGATCTCGCTCGCCACGAGCACGTCACCCGTGACGACATCCTGCTCGCGCTCAGCCTCCGCCAGCGGATCACCGCCGAGCCGGCGGCACCGTGAGGCGCCCGCCGTCGCCCGGAGGGGCGCGCGCCGCCCGCCCTGTGCCGTGAGCGCGCCGGCGCAGCCCGGTGCGGCGTGCGCGGCCTGCCTGGCCCGCTCGTGGCTGCTCGCCCGCCTCGCCGGCCATCTCGACCGCGTCGGCCGGCGCCTGGAGTCCGTGCTGGAGCTCGACGACGCCGAGCTGATCGCCGCGCTCGCCGGTCGGGATGAGCGCCGGCTCCGCGCCGAGCTGGCCGCGTTTGCCCCTGACGCGGCGCGCGCCGAGTGCCGGGCCGCCGGGCTGGCCGCCGTCTGCCGCTGCGACCCGGCCTATCCGCCGGCCCTGCGCGCGCTGAGCGCGCCGCCGGCCGTGCTGTACACCGGGGAGCCGGGGGCGGGCCGGCTCGGCGCCGTGACCGCGGGAGCGACCGTGGCGATCGTCGGCGCCCGGCGCGCGTCCCCGTATGGCCGGGAGGTCGCCCGCTCGCTGGCCCGGGGACTCGGGGCGGCGGGGGTGACGGTGATCAGCGGGATGGCCGCCGGCGTTGACGCCGCCGCCCACGAGGGCGCGCTCGACGCGCAGGCGGCGACGGTCGCGGTCCTGGCCGCCGCGCCGGAGCGCGCCTATCCCGCCGGTGCACGCGTGCTGCATCGCCGGATCTCCGCCGTGGGCGCGGTCGTCTCCGAGCTCGGTCCGGGCGTCACGGTCCGGCGCTGGATGTTCCCCGCCCGCAACCGGGTGATCGCCGCGCTCAGCGCGATGACCGTCGTCGTGGCGGCGCGCCCGGGCTCGGGAGCGCTGCTGACCGCGCGGGCGGCGGCCGACCTCGGGCGGGTGATCGGCGCCGTGCCCGGGCCGGTCACCGCGCCGCTGTCCTCAGGGCCGCACGCGCTGCTGCGGGCGGGCGCCCGCCTGGTCACCGGCCCCGAGGACGTGCTCGATGCCCTCGGCGAGCTCGGACCGGGGAGCGCCGCCGGCTGGAGCGCCGCCGGCCGCAGCGCCGCCGGCCGCAACGGGGCCGGCCGCAGCGGCGGGCCGCCGGCCGCGCCGCCACTTCAGCCCGCGCTCGCCGAGCTGCTCGCCGCGCTCGGCGACGGGCACGAGCTCAGCGCCGCCTTCGCGCTCGCCGGCCTGGATCCGGAGCGCGGCCTGGCGGCGCTCGCCGCGCTCGAGCTCGCCGGCCGGGTGCGGCGCGCCGCCGGCGGCCTGTACGCGGTCGTCCCGTGACGACGCGCGCCCCCAGGGCCCCGCCCCGCACCGCCGGCCGGCCGGCCGCCCGCGCCCGACCGGCCGCCCGACCCCGGCCGGCCGCCCGCGCGCCGCCGGCCGCCCGCGACCCATACCCTCCGATCTGACGATGCCCGCTCGGAGAAGACCGCCCTGCGTCCTGTCGATCGCCGGCTCGGATTCCGGCGGCGGCGCGGGGATCCAGGCCGACCTGAAGGCGTTCGCCGCCTGCGGCGTGCACGGGATGACCGCCATAACCGCCATCACAGCGCAGAACACGGTCGCGGTGACGGCCGTGCAGGCGGTGGAGCCGGAGCTGATCGTCGCTCAGGTCCGAGCCGTGGCGCAGGACATCGGCGTCGATGCGGTCAAGATCGGGATGCTCGGGACGGTGGCGACGATCGAGGCGGTCAGGCGCGCGCTGGATCTGCTCGCGCCGGGGACGCCGGTCGTGCTCGATCCGGTGATGGTGGCCGAATCCGGCGCGCGGCTGCTGGAGCCCGATGCCCGTGCGGCGCTGATCGACGAGCTGCTCGGCCGCGTGACCGTCCTCACGCCGAACGTGCCGGAGGCGCGCGCGCTCGTGCAGGACGACGGCGCACTCGACATCGAGGCGCTGGCGCGCGCGGCGCACGCCCTCGGCCCGGCGGCGGTCGTCATCACCGGCGGCCATCGCCGCGAGGCCACCGACGTCTTCTACGACGGCCGCCAGATGGTGGCGCTGCCCGGCGAGCGCCACGCCGACGGGGCCGCGCACGGGTCCGGGTGCACGCATTCGTCGGTGCTCGCGGCCCGGCTGGCGTGGGGGGACTCGCCGCTGACCGCGGCGCGGGTCGCCAAGCGGCGGGCGTCGGAGGCCGTCCGCGACGGGCTCGTCGAGGTCGGCGCCGGGGCCGGCCCGGTCGATGTTCTGGGCGTGACATAATCACCCGGTGCGCTTCTTGAGGATGAAGCCCGGGCATGGAGAGGTGCTCCTGGCAGAAGGCGACGTGGAGCTGTCCGAGGACGAGCTCCGGCTGACCGCGGAGTTTCACCGCCAGCTCGACGCCGGCCTGTGGGCGGCGGTGCCGACGCTCGACGCCGGCGGCCGGCGCAACGCCCGGATGGTCAAGAGCTTCGACGACGTTCCGCGCGACGCCGAGCGCGTCATCTTCTTCCCTCGCGCGGCCGGCGGGCGGTAGGCGAGGATGCTCCTCGCGCTGGCCGCCACCGCGCTCGTCGCCGTCGCGCTGCTGTCCGAGGAGCTCCTGCCCAGGCTGGAGGAGATGTGGTCCAGGCACCGCGCCCGCCGCAAGCTGTCGCCGGTGATGCCCTATGACCCGGGGCGGGAGCGACGCGCCGAGCAGCGCGCGCGGACCCTGCTGCAGAGCTGCGTCAACGAGGAGGAGTGGGCGATGTACCGGGACCTGGGGTTCATCCGGGTCTGGGGCACGCAGGCCGAGGGGCCGACCGAGGAGCACGAGACCGGCGGGGCGGCGTACGCCTATCTCATCTATCCCCACCGCGCGATCGTCGCCTATCTCGCTCAGACCCATCGCCTGCTCAACGAGTACTGCGTCGCCTTCCCCGACATGGACAAGCCCTATGGCAGCGCGCGGCTGCCGGACTCCGACGACGTCCTGGCGAAGTGGATGGCGCTGACCGGCGACGAGCAGCGGCTCATCTCGACGGCCAACATGCACCTCCCCGGCCGCCAGCTCGACCCGGTCCGCGTCAAGCGGGACCTGTGGCGCCTCTCGCAGTGGGAGCGGGCCCGGATGCGCGATGCCGCGCGCAACGCCGCCGGCACGCCGCTGGACACCGCCGGCTGAGCCGCCGGGCGGCGGTCACCGGCCGCGCGATACAGTCCCGCCGGCCATGACGACGACCTCCTCGCTGGATCTCAAGCACCGCAGCCGAGCCTTGACCGAGGGCCCTGAGCGCGCCGCCGCCCGGGCCTATCTCAAGGGCATCGGCTATGACGACGATGCGCTCGCCAAGCCGCTGATCGCCGTCGCCAACACGTGGATCGAGACGATGCCGTGCAACTTCCACCTGCGCGCGCTCGGCGCGAAGGTCAAGGCCGGGATCCGGGCCGCGGGCGGCACGCCGATGGAGCTCAACACGATCGCCATCTCCGACGGCATCACGATGGGCACCCCGGGCATGCGGGCATCGCTCGCCAGCCGGGAGCTGATCGCCGACTCGATCGAGCTCGTCGTCGACGCCCACATGTTCGACGCGGTGATCGCCATCAGCGGCTGCGACAAGACGATCCCCGGCACGGTCATGGCGCTCTGCCGGCTGAACCTCCCCAGCCTCATGCTGTACGGCGGCTCGATCCTGCCGGGCGACCTGCACGGCGAGCGGGTGACGATCCAGGAGGTCTTCGAGGCGGTCGGCGCGCACGCCGCGGGCCGGATCAGCGACGAGCAGCTGACCGAGATCGAGGACGTCGCCTCGCCGGGCGCGGGCGCCTGCGGCGGCCAGTTCACCGCCAACACGATGGCGATGGCGTTCGAGGCGCTCGGCATCTCGCCCGCCGGCTTCTCGATGGTGCCGGCCGTCGACCCGCGCAAGGAGACGGTCGCCGAGCAGGCCGGGGCGCTCGTCTTCGACGTGCTCAAGCGCGGGCTGCGCCCGAGCGACATCATCACCCGGGCCAGCCTGGAGAACGCGATCGCCGCGATCGCCTGCAGCGGCGGCTCGACCAACGGCGTCCTGCATCTGCTGGCGATCGCCGGCGAGATGGGGATCGACCTGTCGATCGACGACTTCGACGAGATCAGCGCCCGCACGCCGCTGCTGTGCGATCTCAAGCCGGCGGGCCGGTATGTGGCGCCGGACCTGTACGCCGCCGGTGGCGTCCCGCTCGTCTGCAAGCGCCTCAAGGAGGCCGGCCTGCTGCACGCCGACGCGCTGACCGTCACCGGCGAGACGATCGGCGCGATCGCCGACGCCGCCGCCGAGGCCCCGGGGCAGCGCGTCGTGCGCCCGCTCGACGATCCGATCAACGCCTCCGGCGGGCTGGCGATCCTGCACGGCAACCTCGCCCCCGAGGGGTGCGTCGTCAAGCTCGCCGGCTACGAGCGCCGGATCCAGACCGGCCCGGCGCGCGTGTTCGAGTCCGAGGAGGACGCGATGGCCGCCGTGACCGGGGGCACCATCGCACCCGGCGACGTGATCGTCATCCGCAACGAGGGGCCGGCGGGCGGCCCCGGCATGCGTGAGATGCTCGCGGTGACCGCCGCGCTCGTCGGACTCGGGCTCGGCGGCGAGGTGGCGCTGATCACCGACGGGCGCTTCTCGGGCGCCACGCGCGGGCTGATGGCCGGACACGTCGCGCCCGAGTCGGTCCGCGGCGGGCCGATCGGCCTTGTCCGCGACGGCGACGAGATCACGCTTGACGTCACCAATCGGCGGCTCGACGTCAAGCTCAGCGACGACGAGTGGGCAGCGCGCGCCGCCGCCTACGAGGAGCCGCAGCGGCCGTTCCCCGGCGTGGCGCTCAGCAAGTACGCGCGTCTCGTCTCGAGCGCCGCACGCGGCGCAATCGCGCGCTGACGCGCTGGCCGGCGATCCGGCGCGCGCCGGATCGCCCGCCGGACAGGGAGGGTCGACGGTGACGGTGCGCAACAGACGTTGCAGCCGACGTTAGCGGCGTGTTGAGTTGTTGGGTCAGACCACCGGCCTCTGTACCATCACTCTCGTGGCGAACGTCTCCTCCCTCCGGACGCCGGAGTCGACCGCGTCCGCTCGGGCGGGCCGGGCACTCGGCGGGTTCTCGCTGCGGCGGTTCCGCCGCGGACGCTATCTGGCGGCCGGGCTGCTGCTCGTCGTGCTGGCGGTCGTCGCCGTCGGCGCCATCCTCATCTCCTCGGCGAAGGCGAGCCTGACCACCGATTCCCAGGCGATCGCCAAGATCGGCATGCCGCTCGGCGGCGGGACCGTGACGCAGTTGACGGTCGTCAGCGAGCCCAAGGGCGCGCCGATCGCGGTCACCGACCGCGGCGGCAAGATCTACCCGGTCGGCCTCGTGCCGGCCAACGAGAAGCTCGTCGTGCGGGCCGTCATCAAGCGCCCGGGCTGGATCTCGTGGCTCGCCGGCACGTCCCAGCGCCTGACGCTGACGCTGATCACCCCGGTGGCCAGCCTGCGCTCGCATTTCCTGACGGTCGCCGGCTCCGCGCCGCTGCGCCTGCACTTCAGGGAGCCGATCACGGCATTCGCGATCGGACCGTCCGGCCATCTCGTCCGGCGTGTGCTGACCACCCCGCAGAGCGTCATCTCGGTCCCGCGGGCCGCGACCGCGGGCACGATCTACGTCTCCGCCGCCCCCCGGGCCTGGGAGAGCGCGCGCCAGGCGGCCGTGTCCTACTTCCCGGCCGGCGGCGCCGCCACCGCGGTCGCGCTGCCGGCACCCGGCACGGTGATCAAGTCCAGCACGCCGATCACGCTGACCTTCTCCCGGCCGGTCGCCAAGGTGCTCGGCTCGCACATGCCGCCGGTCTCGCCGACGACGGCGGGGACGTGGCACGTGATCGACTCGCACGCGATCAGGTTCGTGCCCGAGGGCTACGGCTACGGCCTCGGCGCCAAGGTGACGATCGCGCTCCCGAGCGGCGTGCGCCTGATCGGGGGCGCGGCGAGCGCCGACGCGACGAACGGCAGCTGGACGGTTCCGGCCGGGTCGACGCTTCGCCTGCAGCAGCTGCTGGCGACGCTCGGCTATCTGCCGGTCAACTTCGACCAGACCGGGCCCCCGACGCCGCTCACCGAGTCCGCCCAGGAAGCCGCCGCGATCAAGCCGCCGGCCGGCCGGTTCCCCTGGCGCTATGCCAACACGCCGTCCTGGCTGCTCGGAGACTGGCAGGCGGGCACGTACGGCGAGCTCACCAAGGGCGCGGTGATGGCGTTCGAGAACGATCACGGCTTCACCGACGACGGCGCGGCCGGTGCGCTCGTCTGGAAGGCGCTGATCGCCGCGGTCATCGCCGGCGATCGGTCCACCTTCGGCTACACCGTCGCCGACGTCAGCGAGGGCACGCCGGAGACGCTCACCCTGTGGCACAGCGGCAAGACCGTGATGTCGGTGCTCGTCAACACCGGCATCCCCGCCGCTCCGACCGCGCTGGGAACCTTTGCGGTGTTCGAGCACCTGCCGGTGACGACGATGACCGGCCTCAATCCCGACGGGACCCCGTACAGCGATCCGGGCATCCCGTGGGTGAGCTACTTCAACGGCGGTGACGCCCTGCACGGCTTCATCCGCGCCTCCTACGGCTTCCCGCAGAGCCTCGGCTGCGTCGAGATGCCCTACGCCACGGCCGGCCAGGTGTATCCGTACACCCCGATCGGCACGATCGTCCACGTCGTCTGAGCGGCGGCCACGCAGGGCCGCCGGCGCTCACGGCGAATAGCCTCGACGCCATGTCCGCGTTGAAACCCGCCCGTGACGACGACCCTGCCTCCCCGCAATGGCGCGTCGCGCTCGCCGAGTTCGACGCCGACCTGCGTCGCCGCGCGTCGGCCCCCAAGACCCGAGCCGCGTACGCGATCGACACCGGCCAGTTCGCCACCTGGGCGACCGCGCACCGGCTCGCCCCTGACACCGTCGACATCCGGGCGCTGCGTCGCTACGTCGCCGAGCTCTCGGCCGGCGGGCAGGCGCCGTCGACGATCGCCCGCAAGCTGGCGGCGCTGCGCGGCCTGTTTCGCGTCCAAGTCGCGCTCGGCGCGCGGACAGAGAACCCGGCCGAGCTGTTGCGCTCGCCCAAGCGCGCGCAGCGTCTGCCCCACGTCCTGAAGGCGACCGAGCTGGGCGTCCTGCTCGACCGGATCCCGGCGACGACGCCGCTCGCGCTGCGCGACCGCGCGCTGTTCGAGCTCGCCTACGGCTGCGGGCTGCGGGCGGAGGAGCTCGTCTCGCTCGATGTCGAGTCCGTCGACTTCGACGGCGAGGCCGTCCGCGTCGAGGGCAAGGGGGACAAGACGCGGTTTGTCCCCGCCGGCGAGCATGCGCTGGCGGCCGTCGGCCGGTATCTGCAGCGCGGGCGTCCGGTCCTGCTGGCCGAGCCCGGCCGGGCGCTGTTCATCTCCAAATCGGGCCGACGCCTCGGGACCTCGGACGTCCGGCGTCGGCTGCGGACGTGGGCGCGGCTCGCCGCCCGGGCCGCCCCGGCCCTCGCCGAGGCGCACCCGCACGCCCTGCGCCACTCGTTCGCCACCCATCTGCTGGAGGGCGGCGCGGACCTGCGGGCGATCCAGGAGCTGCTCGGGCACGCCAGCATCTCGACGACCCAGGTCTACACTCGGGTAGAGTCGGCGCGGCTTCGACACGCCTACGAGAACTCACACCCGCGGGCTTGACAATCAGACTGGGGTCAGCACGGAAACCAACGTGAAAGCGATTGAGCTCCAGGAGCTCTGGCGGCGTTACAAGGCCAGCGGTGACGAGAAGGCGCGCGAGCGCCTCGTCGTCGCCTACTCGCCCCTGGTCAAGTATGTCGCCGGCCGGATGGGATCCGGGCTGCCCGCGCACGTCGAGGAGGCCGATCTCATCTCCTATGGGCTCGGCGGCCTGATCTCGGCCATCGAACGCTTCGACCTCTCGCGGGAGATCAAGTTCGAGACGTACGCCATCACCCGGATCCGCGGGGCGATCATCGACGAGCTGCGCACGCTCGACTGGGTGCCCCGCTCGGTGCGCGCCCGGGCGCGTCAGTTCGAGCGCGCGAACATGAAGCTCGAAGCCCGCTTCCAGCGCGCTCCGACCGATGACGAGATGGCGACCGAGCTCGAGATCAGCGTCCAGGACTTCCAGGACGCCCTGCTCCAGATCTCCAACTCGACGATCGTCGCGCTCGACGAGCTGTGGAGCGTGTCGGACTCCAGCGGCGACCAGGTCTCGCTGCTGGACACGCTGCCCGATCACGGCGCGCCGGACCCGCAGATGGTCGTGGACGAGTCTGAGTTGCGTGACCGGATCGCCGATGCCATCGCGGCGCTGCCCGAGCGCGAGAAGCTCGTCGTCGCTCTCTATTACTACGAGAACCTGACACTCCGGGAGATCGGCGAGGTCCTCGGAGTGACGGAGTCCCGCGTCTCGCAGTTGCACACCAAAGCCGTCCTGCGGCTGCGCTCCAAGCTCTCCGAAGAGCTCCACTAGCCCCGCCGGCGAGCCGCGCCGTCACGGGGCTCGAAGCGGTAAGGTCAGCCTTTGGCCCTAGAGCGAGAGGAGACCAGCCATGCACAAGGCCGCGGATCGCATCCGCAATGTGGCCCTCGTCGGCCACCGCGGCAGTGGCAAAACGTCGTTGCACGAGGCGCTGCTGTTCCAGGCGGGCGTGACGAACCGGCTCGGAAGCGTCGTCGACGGCACGACGGTGTCGGACACCGATCCCGACGAGAAGGCGCGGCAGATGTCGATCTCGCTCGCGCTCAGCTCCTTCGAATGGCAGGAGCGCAAGGTCAACCTCATCGACACCCCCGGCGACTCGAGCTTCGTCGCCGACGCCCTCGGCGCCCTGCGGGTGTGCGAGTCGGCGGTCTTCGTCGTCAACGCGGTGATGGGCGTCGAGGTCCACACCAATCGCCTGTGGCAGCGCGCCGCCGAGCTCGACCTCGCCCGGCTCGTGTTCGTCAACATGCTCGACCGCGAGCGCGCCGACTTCTTCCGCACGCTCGAGTCGCTGAAGGCGACGTTCGGGCAGCACGTGGTGGCGACCGAGATCCCGATCGGCGCCGAGCACGAGATCAACGGGCTGATCGATCTGATCGACATGAAGGCGTATCGCTATGACGGGCTGGGCCGGGACAACTGCAGCGAGATCCCGATCCCCGACGAGCTCCGGGCTCAGGCCGCGGAGTACCGGGAGAAGCTCATGGACGAGGTGTCGGAGACCTCCGACACGCTGATGGAACGCTATCTGGAGGGCGACGAGATCTCCCACGAGGAGATCGTGGTGGCGCTCAAGGAGGGAACCAACCACGGCTCGCTGTTCCCCGTCACCTGCGGCGTGGTGACACGCAACCTCGGCACCAATCGGCTGCTCGACGCGCTCGTCGAGGATCTCCCGTCGCCGGTCAAGCACGGCGGCCTCGAGGTCGGCGAGGTCACGCTGGAGCCCGCCGAGGACAAGGAGCTCTTCGCCTACGTCTTCAAGACGCGCGCCGACCCGTTCGCCGGTCGCATCAACCTCTTCCGCGTCTACCAGGGCGTCCTCTCGCAGGACTCCCACGTCCTGAACACGCGCACCCACAATCGAGAGCGCATCGGCCAGCTCGTCACCTTCGAGGGCGCGCAGACCGGTCACACCCACGAGTTCGGCCCGGGCGACATCGGCGCGGTCGCCAAGCTCAAGGAGACCCGGGCCGGCGACTGGCTCGCCTCGCGTGACGAGCCGATCACGATGCCGTCGATCAAGCTTCCCGCGCCGGTGATGGCGTTCGCGATCGAGCCCAAGGCCAAGGGCGACGAGGACAAGGTGTTCACTGCGCTGCGCCGCCTGCAGGAGGAGGATCCGACGATCGACCTGCATCGTGACCCGCAGACCGGCGAGCAGATCGTCGCCGGGCTCTCCCAGGTGCACGTCGAGGTGATCGTCGAGCGTCTGCGCGGACGCTTCGGCGCCGAGGTGACGCTGAAGCCGCCGCGTGTCCCGTATCAGGAGACGATCCGCGCCTCGGCCCGCGCCCACGGCCGCCACAAGAAGCAGACCGGTGGCCGCGGCCAGTTCGGCGACTGCCACATCGAGATCGAGCCGCTCAACGATCCCGACAACGTGTCGGGCTTCGAGTTCGTCAACGCGATCAAGGGCGGCGTCATCCCCAACGGCTTCATCCCCGCGGTCGAGAAGGGCGTGCAAGAAGCCATGCAGGAGGGGATCGTCGCCGGCTATCCGGTCAAGGACGTCCGTGTGCGCCTCTACGACGGTTCCTACCACACCGTCGACTCGTCGGAGATGGCGTTCAAGGTCGCCGGCTCGCAGGCCATGAAGCAGGCGCTCGAGCAGGCCTCGCCGGTGCTCCTGGAGCCGATCATGCTCGTCAGCGTCAACGCTCCCGAGGACACCGTCGGCGACGTCATCGGAGATCTGAACTCCCGTCGTGGACGGCCTCTGGGAATGGAACCGGTCGGTGGCGGGATGACCGACATCAAGGCCGAGGTGCCGATGGCGGAGATGCTCTCCTACGCGCCTGATCTGCGCGCGATCACCGGCGGTCAGGGAGAGTTCACGATGGAGTTCGAGCGCTACGAGGAGGTGCCGGGGCACCTCGCCGCGAAGGTCATCGACGAGGCGCGGACCGAGCACGAGACCGTCAGGGCATCGTGATCGATCGCACGTGAGCGCACGGACGGAGTAGCCTGCACGCGGTGAGCGTCAAGTCGATTCAAACCTCGGTCGGCGCGTCAGCGTGCGACGTCTGCGGGCGCACGCTGCTGCGCGGCGAGCGGGCGGCGGTGTATCTCGACGGCGCGGCGCGCCACTCGGTGTGCGAGCTGTGCACGTCGCGGGCGCTGCACGGCGGCTGGGTGCGCGAGGGCACGGTTCCCGAGTACGGCGGATCCAGCCCCCGTGACGATCGCCGCCGCTCCCTGTTCGGCCGCCTGCGCGGGAAACGGGCCCAGGACGGTGCGCAACCCGAGGAGCGCGACGCCGACGAGTCCTGGACCGCGCCGCCCGGCGAGGTGCAGGACGGAGCGGACATCGCCGGCGATGCCGGCGCTCGGCCGGCGCCCGACGCCGGTGCCGGTGCCGCCCCACGGGCGCAGGAGACCGAGGGCCGCGGGCGGTCCGGCGGCGGTGCGCGCGGGAGTGGTGGAGGGTCACGCGGAGGTTGGTCTCGGCCGGTCCGGGCCGCGCGCTCGGCCGCGACGCCGGACGGCCGGCGCGCCGGCAGCCGCGAGCCGCGCCACGTGCACGCCGTCCCGACGGCCGTCGAGCACCGGATCGCCTCCGCGGTCGGCGTCTTCAACGCGTCCGAGCAGCCCCGGACGATCGCCGGCATCGCCCGTTCGCTCGGGCTGCCCGATGTGGCGGTCCATCCCTCGGATGCGACCGGGAGCATCGTCTGGGTCGTCGTCTCCTGGGAGCTGTGCTGGTATCGCTACGAGCTTGATCTCGGCGACGAGTCGCCGAGCGTCCGCGTCGTCGGCCAGGGCTATGAGCTGTCAGAGCTCTCCGAGCTCGAGCGCCAGATCAACGCCGGCACCGACGAGCGCGGCCGCCTCGTTCTCCACGCCTGAGCGCCGGCGCCGCCGTCGAGGCCGCGCCGCGGGGTAGACGGACGTTCGATAGCCGTCGGATCGGATCGTCGAATACCATCCGCGGTCGTGATCTACTGCGTGGTACCCGAATCGATGGCCGACGATCTGCTCCCGAAGCTGACCGAGTACTACGCCGACGACCCGAACGTGACGGTGATCGTCGACCGCCGGCACCGCTCGCGGCGCGCCGCCGGCTCGTCGGGGGGCACCAAGCGGGAGGTCCGCGACCGCCGGCGCCCGCGGATTCCCGGCGAGCTGCCCGACCTGGCCAGCGATTGAAGGTCGTCGTGCACGTCGACGGCGGCGCGCGGGGGAACCCGGGCCCCGCGGCGATCGGCGTCGTCGTCTCCGAACCCGGCGGTACGGTGCTCGACGAGGTCGCCGAGACGATCGGGCGCGCGACGAACAACGTCGCCGAGTACCGGGCGGTGCTGCTCGGCCTCGAGCGGGCGGCGGCGCTCGGCGCGCGGGAGGTGGAGCTCGTCAACGACTCCGAGCTCATCGCCAGGCAGCTGACCGGCGACTACAAGGTCAAGCATCCGGCCATGAAGCCGCTCTACGACGAGGCGATCACGGCGCTGCGGGGGTTCGACCGCTGGGGGATCCGCTCGGTCCCGCGGGCTCAGAATGCCCGCGCCGACGCGCTCGTCAATCAGGCCCTCGACCAGGATCGATAATCTTGTGAACGTGACTGATCCCCTCATCGAGCTCAGCGCCCGGCTGAATCAGACGGCGGACCTGCTGCGCGCCGGCGAACTGGAGCCCGACGTGACCCTCGCGTTGATCGAGGAGTGCGCCGGATTGGCCTCCGAGGCCAGCGCCCACGTCGACCAGCGCGCCCGCGCGGCCCTGGAGCCGCTGCCCGATCTGCCCGGGCAGCTTCCTCTGCCGGTCGCCTAGACACCGGTGGGCGTTCGCTTGGCCGCCGCCACGACGTCGACGCCGGCCTATCCGGAGCATCTGCGCGCCGACATCGACCGCTATCTGGAGTCGATCCGCTTCTCGGCCGAGTTCCCGACGGCCGGCCTGGAGGAGGCGATGCGCTACTCGCTGCTCGCCGGCGGCAAGCGGATCCGGCCGGTGCTCGCGCTGGCCACCGCCGAGGCGATCGGCCTGGCGCGCGCCACGGTCCTGCCGCTGGCGGCGGCGATCGAGCTGATCCACACGTATTCGCTGATCCACGACGATCTGCCGGCGATGGACGATGACGATCTCCGGCGTGGCCGCCTCACCTGCCACAAGGCGTTCGGCGAGGACGTGGCGATCCTCGCCGGCGACGGTCTGTACGCCGAGGCGTTCAAGCTCCTGCTCTTCACGCAGAGCGGCGAGCCGGCCAACATCCTGGCCGCTGCGGGCGAGCTCGCCTCCGCGACCGGTGTGCACGGGATGGTCGGTGGGCAGTATCTCGACGTGGCGGGAACCGCACCTGACGGGGACGCCGGCCTGCGCCGGCTGCACGAGCTCAAGACCGGCCGGCTGATCGGCGCCAGCGTCGAGTGCGTCCTGCTGCTCGCCGGAAATCACAAAGCTGTCACAATGTCATCGTTCCGCGCCTTCGCGAGCGAGCTGGGCGTGCTCTTCCAGATCGTCGATGACATCCTCGACGTGACCGGCTCGGCACAGACCCTCGGCAAGCAGGAGGGCAGCGACGAACGGCTCGGGAAGCGCACGTACGTCACCGAGTTTGGCCTGAGCGGCGCCCGCCGGCTCGCCGAGCAGTCACACCAGCGGGCCCGTGAGGCACTGGCCTGCGCCGCCCCGGACGGGGCAGCCGAGCTGGAGCAGATCACGGACTTCATCGCGAACCGGAGCTACTGATGTCAGATCTCTTGTCCAACATCCACCAGCCGCAGGATCTCCACGCCTACAGCGACGAGCAGCTGCAGCAGGTGGCGCAGGAGGTCCGTGACCACATCATCGACACCGTGGGGGAGATCGGCGGCCACTTCGGGGCCAACCTCGGCACCTGCGAGATCGCGGTCGCGCTCCACTCGCTGCTGGACTCGCCGAAGGACAAGATCCTCTGGGACGTCGGCCATCAGGCCTATCCGCACAAGGTCCTGACCGGTCGCGGCGATCGGTTGGACACGATCCGCCAGTACCACGGCCTCGCCCCGTTCTGCTCGATCGCCGAGTCCGAGCACGACATCATGGGAGCCGGGCACGCCTCGACGTCGATCGGCTATGCCGTCGGGATCAAGGAGGCGATGCGGCGCGGTCATGGCGAAGACGCCCATGTCGTGGCGGTCGTCGGCGACGGCGCGCTGACCGGGGGTGTCGCCTTCGAGGCCGTGCACCAGGCCGGCGGTGAGGGCACCCCGATCGTCGTCGTGCTCAATGACAACGGCATGTCGATCGCGCCCAACGTCGGCGCCCTGTCGCGCTACTTCAACCGCGTGCGCCTCAATCCGAAGCTGTGGCACGCCCGCGAGGGCGTCGAGGACGGCCTCTCGAAGCTCCCGGTCGGGATCGGCAACGCCTTCGAGCGGCTCGGCCCGCACTTCAAGGAGTCGATCAAGGCCTTCTGGGCGCCCGGCCTGTGGTGGGAGGAGCTGGATTTCGCCTACATGGGCGTCATCGACGGCCACGACATGCGCGCGCTGCGCCGGGCGCTGCGCGAGGCGCTCGCCGCCCAGCGGCCGGTCGTCGTGCACTGTGCCACGGTCAAGGGCAAGGGCTTCGCGCCCGCCGAAGAGGGCGGCCTGGAGGGGATGGAGCGCTGGCACGCCGCCAAGCCGAAGTCGATCGCCAACGGCGAGCCCGCCCGCGCGGTGCGGCCCCCGGCCGGATCCAAGCCCGCCCCGCCGGCCTACACCCAGGTGTTCGGCGATGCGCTGCTCGCCGAGTGCCGGCGCGACGACCGCGTGATCGGGATCACCGCGGCGATGAACTCGGGCACCGGGCTGAACATCCTCCAGCGTGAGCTGCCCGACCGCTACTACGACGTCGGCATCGCCGAGCAGCAGGCGATCCTGTTCGCCTCCGGGCTCGCCCTGCAGGGCTGCAAGCCGGTCGCGGCGATCTACTCCACCTTCCTGCAGCGCGCGTATGACCAGATCGTCCACGACGTCTGCCTGCAGAAGCTCAACGTCGTCTTCGCGATGGACCGGGCCGGACTCGTCGGCGACGACGGACCGACCCACCACGGGACGTTCGACATCGCCTTCCTGCGCTGCCTGCCGAACATCGTGCTCATGGCCCCGCGTGACGAGGCGATGCTCGTGCACATGCTCCACACCGCCCTGACCTACGACGACGGTCCGGTCGCGCTGCGCTATCCGCGCGGGACCGGCGTCGGCGTGCCGCTGCCGGCCCGCCCGGCGGCGCTGGAGATCGGCACCGGCGAGATCCTGCGCGAGGCCGGCGCCGCGGTCGGCGACCGCCCGCGGGTGGCCCTGCTCGGTTACGGCACCGGAGTCGCCAAGGCGCTCGAGGCCGCCGACATCCTCGCCGGGAGCGGGATCGCCGTGACCGTCGCCGACGCGCGCTTCGCCAAGCCGATCGACGCCGGCCTCGCCGCTCAGCTCGCCGCCGAGCACGAGCTGCTCGTCACCGTCGAGGAGGGCGTCCTGGCCGGTGGCTTCGGCTCCGCGGTGTGGGAGACGCTGTCGGACTCCGGGCTGAGCGTCGGCGGCGCGCGGATCCTGCGCGTCGGCCTGCCTGACCGCTATGTCACCCATGGCTCCCCGGATCTGCTCCACGAGGAGGTCGGCTTCACCGGCCGGCGGATCGCCGAGCGGATCGAGGCCGCGGTCGCCGACCGCAGCGGCGTCGCCAGCAGCTGACGAGATGCTCGCCGCCTGATCCCCGGACGCGATCGGCGGCTGATCCCGCTGGCCGGTGCCGATCTGAGTACCGTTCGGTGCTCGAGATGAAGCGCGTGAGACTTGATCACCTGCTCTCCGAGCGCGGCGTCTTCCCCTCACGCAGCCGCGCCGCGGCCTCCGTGCTTGCCGGAGAGGTGATGGTCGGGCCCGACCGCCGGCGGATCGACAAGCCCGGACAGCTCGTCGCCGACGACGTCGAGGTCTCGCTGATCGCCGCGCCCGCGTTCGTCTCCCGCGGCGGAATCAAGCTCGCCAACGCGCTGGACGGCCTCGGGATCGAGGTCTCCGGCCGCCGCGCGCTCGACGTCGGCGCCTCGACCGGGGGCTTCACCGATTGCCTGCTGCAACGCGGCGCCGCGCACGTGATCGCGCTCGACGTCGCCTACGGCCAGCTCGACTGGGCGCTGCGCGGCGACCCGCGGGTGACGGTGATCGAGCGCCACAACGCGCGGGCGCTCGCCGCCGGCGAGCTGCCGTACGCCCCGGATCTGATCGTCATCGACGTCTCGTTCATCGCGGTCGTCAAGGTGCTGGCCTCCGTGCTGGCCTGCGCCGCGCCGAGCTTTGACTGCCTGGCGCTCGTCAAGCCCCAGTTCGAGGTCGGGCGCGGCGCCGTCGGCAAGGGCGGCGTCGTCCGAGATCCCGACCTGCGCCGGGGGGCGCTGACGGCGGTCGGCACCGCGGCGATCACGCTGGGCGCCTCGCTGCAGGGCTTCATCAGCTCCGGCCTGCCCGGCCCGAAGGGCAACCGGGAGAGCTTCGCCTGGCTCGCCGACGCGGCGCGCCCCGGCGTCGCCGACGTCGAGTCGGCGGCGCGCGAGGTGGAGCCGTGAGGGCGATCCAGACGGCCACCGTCCTGACCCACCGCCGCCCCGCCGACACCGAGCCGGCGATTCTGACGCTGATCGATCTCGCCCGTGACGCCGGCGTTCGCCTGCGCTTCGACCCCGAGGAGACCGCCAAGCACGACCTCCCCGACGACCCGATGATCGTCTCCGACGCGCCGGTCGACCCGCACGTCGACCTGTGCTTCGCGCTCGGCGGGGACGGCACGATCCTCAGCGCGCTGCGGACCTACGCCCGGACCGGGGTGCCGGTCTTCGGAATCAACTTCGGCGAGATGGGCTTCCTGGCGACCGTGGATCGCGAGGACGCCTGGGCCGGGTGCCTGCGGGCGCTCAACGGCGACTTCGAGGTCCTGCCGCTGCCGGGGATCGAGCTGACCGGCGAGCGCATCAAGGCGCTCGCCATCAACGACGTGTCGCTGCATCGCCAGCCGGGCAAGCGGGTCGCCGACCTCGAGTACTCGGTCGGGGCCGACGACGTCGGCCGCGTCCGCTGCGACGGGCTCGTCGTCGCCACGCCTGCGGGCTCCACGGGCTACAACCTGGCCAACGGCGGGCCGGTCATGGCCTGGGGCGTCGCCGGCTACGTCGTCTCCTTCATCTCGCCGCATTCGCTGACCGCGCGGACGCTCGTCGTCGCGCCCGCCGACCGGCTGGCGATCCACAACCGCTCACAGGACGAGCCGGTCGACGTCACCGTTGACGGCCGGCCGATCGGCGTGCTGCACGCCGGCGAGCGCCTGGCGATCCGCTTCGTCGCCGAGCAGGGATCGCTCGCCCAGGTCCCGGGGACGACCTTCTATCAGCGCCTGCGCCAGAAGTTCGGGCGGCTCGCCACTCCGTGAGACGCAGTGCGGGCGTAGACTTCACCGCGCAACTCGCATCAGGCGTTCAGCGACACAAGGGGGACGTCATGTCGTCACGCACACCGCGCCGGGCGGTCCTCGCGGCCCCGTTCGCGGCACTCGCCGTCACGGGGATCGCGGCCGCCGCCGGAGCCGCGCCGCTGCCTCGGACGGGCAAGGTGTATGCCGAGACCGGCGGCTTCGGCACGCACAACTCTCTCGTGCTGATCGTCAGCGCCTCGAACCCCCGGTCGCTCGTCGCCGGCCCGGCCGTCACGCCGCTCGGCTCGCAGTACGCGGTCAGCATCGGAGCGCTCCTCTGCGCCAGGGCCACGCGCAGTACGACGCTGGCCAAGGGCGAGAAGCCGTTCGCCCTGTTCAGCTTCCCGGGGGCGACGCTGAAGCTGACCGACGGGCACTACGGCTTCTCGGCGACGAAGACCGATCCCAGGCAGCAGCTGCTCGGCAGCCCGGTCAAGCCGTTCACGCTGAAGCTGACGTTCACCGGCACGGTCACGAGCGCGACGACGATCACCGGCACGCTCGCCGCGCGCGGCGGTCCCTGCACGACCGCGCGGCCGGTCGCCTGGACGGCGCCGCTGGACCCCAAGGAGGTCGCCGCGCCGGGCGCGTAGCGGTCGCGCCGGAGCGCCCGCGGGCGCGGCGATCCGTCGGGCCCGCCTGCTAGACCACGGTCGTGCTCTACGAGCTGCGCGTCGAGAATCTGCTGCTGATGGAGCGCGCCGAGCTGCGGCTCGTGCCGGGCCTCAACCTGCTGACCGGGGAGACCGGAGCGGGCAAGACGCTGCTCGCCCACGCGCTCGATCTGCTGCTCGGGGGGCGCGCCCGGCGTGACATCGTGCGCCCGGGCGCGGCCGAGGCGTACGTCGAGGGGGTGTTCGAGCTGCCCCCGGCCCTCGCCGGCTCCGAGCGGCTGCCGACCGGCGCGCAGGAGCTCGTCCTCGCCCGCCGGGTGTGGCCCGACGGCCGCACCCGGGCCTACGTCTGCGGGCGCGCGGCGACGCAGGCCGACCTGCAGGAGCTCGGCAGTCGGCTGCTGACCTTCTACGGCCAGCACGAGCATCGCAAGCTGATGCTCTCCACCGCCCAGCTCGAGCTGCTGGACGCCTTCTGCGGCACCGGCCAGCTCGCGCTGCGCGCCGACCTGCGCGCGGCCCATGACCGCGTGCGCGAGCTCGAAGGCCGGGCCGTCGAATTGGCCGAGCTCGCCGGCGCGCGTGATCGCGAGCTCGATCTGCTCGCCTTCGAGCTCGAGGAGATAGAGGCCGCCGCGCCGAGCGAGTCCGAGCAGGCGCAGCTGACCGGCGAGCGGGACCGCCTGCGCCATCAGGACGCGCTCGTCCAGGCCGCCGCGCTCGGCGCCGAGACGATCGCCCCGGAGGCGGGGGAGGGGGTCGGGGCGGCGCTCGCCCGCGCCGCCGCCGAGCTCGAGGGGGTCGCCGGGCTCGACCCCCGGCTCGCGCCGCTCGCCGAGCGACTGCAGTCGCTGCGCTATGAGAGCGAGGACGTCGGCGCCGAGCTGCGCGCCTACCTGCTCGGCTTCGAGGGGGGCGCCGCCGGGCGCCTGGAGGAGGTGGAGGAGCGCCTCGCGCAGCTCGCGCGGCTGGAGCGCAAGCACGGCGGCTGCATCGCCGACGTCCTCGCCCACGCCGAGCGCTGCCGGGCCCGGCGCGATGAGCTCCAGCACGCCGACAGCGCGCTGGCGGCGCTCGACGGCGAGCTCGGCGAGGCCCGCGCGCGGCGTGACCGTCTGGCCGGCAAGCTCGGCCGGTCCCGGCGCGCGGCGGCGCCGAAGCTGGCGCGCGCGGTCAGCGAGCGCCTGGAGGAGCTGGCGATGGCCCAGGCCCGCTTCGCGATCGAGCTGACGCCGCGGGACGGGGGGTGCGGCCCGCGCGGGGCCGACGCGATCGAGATGCTGATCGCCGCCAACGGCGGACCGACGCTCGCCCCGCTGCGGGAGGTCGCCTCCGGCGGCGAGCTCTCCCGGGTGATGCTCGCCCTGCTCAGCGTCGCCCATGGCGCCCACGGGTCCCCGGTGGCCGGCGCCGACCCGGCCGCGCCGCTGCTCGTCTTCGACGAGATCGACGCCGGCATCGGCGGGCACACCGCCCGGGCGGTCGGCGAGCACCTGCGCGCGCTCTCGCGCGGGCGCCAGATCCTCTGCATCACGCATCTCCCGCAGGTCGCGGCGCTCGCCGACCGGCATTTCACGATCGCCAAGGACGCCACGGTCACCCCGGCGACCACGACGGTGACGACGTTGGGCGGCGACGAGGTCGTCGGCGAGCTCGTGCGGATGCTCGGTGCGACGGCCGAGGACCGGGCCGCCCACGCCCATGCCAGGGAGCTGTTGCGCGCGGCCTGAGCGAGGACGCCGACGGCCCCGTTATATTCAATCTCCGAGCGAATGACGAACGGCGAAACGCGCTTCATCTTCATCACCGGCGGGGTCGTGTCCTCGTTGGGCAAGGGCATCGCCGCCGCGTCGATCGGCCGGCTGCTGGTGTCCCGCGGGCTGGACGTCCAGCTCCAGAAGTTCGACCCCTACATCAACGTCGATCCCGGCACGATGTCGCCGTATCAGCACGGCGAGGTGTTCGTCACCGAGGACGGCGCCGAGACCGACCTCGATCTCGGGCACTACGAGCGCTTCACCGACGCCAACACGAGCCGCGCCTCGAACGTCACCGCCGGCGGGATCTACAACACGGTCATCCGCCGGGAGCGGCGCGGCGATTACCTCGGCGCCACCGTCCAGGTGGTGCCCCACATCACCAACGAGATCAAGCAGCGGATCAAGCTGATGGCCGACTCCTCGGACGTCGATTTCGTCATCACCGAGATCGGCGGCACCGTCGGCGACATCGAGTCGCTCCCGTTCCTGGAGGCGATCCGCCAGTTCCCGGTCGACGTCGGGCGCCGGCGCTGCATGTTCATCCATCTGACGCTCGTCCCGTACATCGGTCACGCCGGTGAGCTCAAAACGAAGCCGACCCAGCACTCGGTCAACGAGCTGCGGCGGATCGGAATCGCCCCGGACATGGTGCTCTGCCGCTCCGAGTCCGAGCTCTCGACCGACATCCGGGCCAAGATCGCCCTGTTCGCCAGCCTTCCGGTCGAGGCGATCGTCTCGGGCTACGACGTCGATGACATCTACCGGGTGCCGCTGACCTTCAACGCCCAGGGGGTCGACGATTTCATCCTGCACGAGCATTTCGGCCTCGACGTCCGCGCACCGGACCTCAGCGGCTGGACGGCGATCATCGAGCGCGCTCGCCTGGCCGGCCGGGCCGACCGTCGCGCCCGGATCGCGCTCGTCGGCAAGTACGTCTCGCTCGAGGACGCGTATCTGTCGGTCGTCGAGGCGCTGCGCCACTCCGGCGTGCACCACGGCGCCCAGGTCGAGATCGACTGGGTCGATTCCGAGTCCGTCGACGAGCCCGAGGTCGCCGAGCGCCTGCGCACCGCCGACGGCATCCTCATTCCCGGAGGGTTCGGCGGCCGCGGCTGGGAGGGCAAGATCAGCGCCGCACGGATCGCGCGGGAGCAGAAGATCCCGTATCTCGGCGTCTGCCTCGGGATGCACGTCGCGGTCAGCGAGTTCGCCCGCCACGTCGCCGGGATGGAGGGGGCCAATTCGACCGAGATGGACCTCGAGACGCCGTATCCGGTCATCGACCTGCTGCCCGAGCAGAAGGAGATCGCCGACATGGGCGGCACGATGCGCCTCGGCGCCGACCCGGTCAAGCTCCACGACGGCACGCGGATCCGCGAGCTCTACGACGAGGCCGTCGTCTACGAGCGCCACCGTCATCGCTACGAGGTCAACAACCATCTGCGCCGCCGGCTCGAGAACGCCGGGCTGATCTGCTCGGGCACCTCGCCCGACGAGCGCCTCGTCGAGGCGATCGAGCTCTCCCGGGACGACCATCCGTTCTACGTCGCCTCCCAGTATCACCCGGAGTTCAAGTCGCGGCCCGAGCGCCCGGCGCCGCTCTTCCGGGAGTTCGTCGGCGCCGCGCTCGCGCACTCCGACGGCGCCGCCCGGCCGGGCGGACCCGCCGTGCACGCGCCCGAGCCACCTTCCGCCGGCGGCGAGCGAGACATCACCGTCTCGCGCGGCGCCGGCTCGTGAGGCGGACGACCGACAGAGAACGCCGGCTGCTGCACGCGACCTTCGAGGCGCTGTGCCGGATCGAGAGCCCGTCGGGCCACGAGCGCGCCTGTGCGGACTTCTGCACCCGTGAGCTGCGGTCGATGGGCCTGGAGGTGCAGGAGGACGGCGCCGGGGCGCAGGCGGGCTCCGACGCCGGCAACCTGCTGAGCCGCATTCCCGGCCGCCACGACGCGGCGATCCTGCTCTGTGCCCATCTCGACACGGTCCCGCTGGCCGCGCCGGTCGAACCGGTCCTCGTCGACGGGGCCTGGCAGAACGCCAACGACGGCATCCTCGGGGCCGACAACAAGTCCGCGGTGGCGGTCATGCTCGAGTTGGCGCGCCGTCTGACCGCGGGCTCCGAGCCGCCGCCGATCGGGGTCGAGATCCTGTTCACGGTCTGCGAAGAGGTGTCGCTGCGCGGCTCGTCGGCGTTCGACGTCAGCGGTCTGCGCAGCGCGTTCGGCTACGTCTTCGATCATGCCACCCCGATCGGCGAGATCGTCGTCGCCTCGCCGACCCACTATCGGATCGTCGCCGAGCTGCGCGGACGGGCCGCGCACGCCGGGGTCCGGCCGGAGGCCGGGCGCAGCGCGGTCGTCGCCGCGGCGCGGGCGATCGCGGCGATGCGGCTCGGCCGGCTCGATGACGAGACGACCGCCAACGTCGGCCTGATCGACGGCGGCAGCGCCATCAACGTCATCCCCGAGCGCTGCCGGATCGAGGCCGAGGTCCGCAGCCTCGACGCCGACCGCGCCGCCGCGGTGACGACCGAGACCGTCGACCATCTCCAGGATGCCGCCGACGCCGGCGAGTGCGATCTCGACCTGACCGTCGCGCGGATGTTCTCCGGCTACCGGACCAAGCCGCGCGCGCCACAGCTGCTCGCCGCCGAGCGCGCGCTGCGGGCGTGCGGATATGAGCCGCGCGCGATCCTGTCCGGCGGTGCCTCGGACGCCAACTCGCTGCAGGCGGCTGGTTTCGCCTGCACGTGCCTGGCCGACGGGACCGAGGCCAATCACGAGCCCGGCGAGCGGATCAGCGCCCAGTCGCTGGAGGATCTGCTGCAGCTCTCGCTGGCGCTCGTCGACGAGGCGGCCGCCGAGCTGGTGAGCGTTCCATGACCGCGGTCGGCGCGGGGAGCCCTGCGGAATGAGCGGCTTTGAGCTCGTCGGCTCCGAGACGCTGTGGCACGGACGGATCATCACCGCCGGGATCGAACACTTCCGCCACGCCGACGGGGCCGTCGTCGCGCGCGAGAAGGTCTGGCACCCCGGCGCGGTCGGGATGCTCGCGGTCGACGATGCTCACGTCTGGCTGACCCGGCAGCCTCGTGAGGCGGCGGGCCTGACGGCGTCGCTCGAGATCCCGGCCGGCAAGCTGGACGTCCCGGGCGAGGCGACCCTTGCGGCCGCCCAGCGCGAGCTCGCCGAGGAGATCGGCAAGCAGGCCGGGCGCTGGGATCTGCTGTCGGAGTTCTTCACCAGCCCCGGGTTCAGCGACGAGCGGGTGTGGGTCTATCTCGCCCGGGATCTCTCCGACATCACCGAAGCGGCGCCGGGCGACGAGGACGAGCGCATCGAGATCGTCGCCTGGCCGCTGGAGCGCATCGACGCGGCGATCGAGGAGACCGAGGACTCAAAGACGTTGATCGCTCTGCTGTGGCTGGCCCGCGCGCACGCCCGCGGCGACCTGGACGACGGCTGACGCCATCCCGGCGCGCGACGGGCGACGGGCCTGCACGATGGCTGACACCCGCAGGAGCACCCCGGGGCGGAGCGAATACCCGGGGCGATGGCGATCGCCGACGTCTCCGCCGCCCAGCGGCATCTGACCGACCTCACCTTTGAGTTCCTGGCGACGCTCGAGCTCGAACGCGGCCTGTCGCGCAACACGCTGGAGGCCTATCGCTCCGATCTGCAGCAGTACGGCGCCTTCCTGGGTCGCCGCGAGCGTGATCCGCTGCAGGCCGGCCCGGCCGACCTGGCGGCGTTCGTCTCCGAGCTCGCCGACGGGCACGACGGCAAGCCGCCGGTCGCCCCGGCGACGCTGCAGCGCAAGGTCGCCTGCCTGCGCTCGTTCTACCGCCATCTGCGCCGCGAGCAGACGATCGCCCACGACCCGACGTCCGAGCTGCGCCCGCCGCGCTCGCGCGGGCGGCTGCCCAAGGTGCTGACCCGCGACGAGGTCAACCGCCTGCTCGAGCAGCCCCGCGGCACGACCCCGGCGGCGCTGCGCGACCGCGCGTTGCTGGAGACGATGTACGCCTGCGGGCTGCGGGCCTCGGAGGCGATCACGCTGGAGCTCTCCGAGATCGACCTCGAGGTCGGGATCCTGCGCGCCCGTGGCAAGGGCTCGAAGGAGCGCCTCGTCCCGATCGGCCGCAGCGCGCTGACCTCGCTGGCCGCCTATCTCAGCCGGGGCCGCCCGGCCCTCGTCGGCAACGGCGACGAGCCGCACGTGTTCGTCAACCTGCGCGGCACCGGGCTGTCACGCCAGGGCCTGTACAAGATCGTCCAGGGTCACGCCCGCACGGCCGGGCTCGAGCATCGGATGAGCCCGCACACGCTGCGCCACACCTTCGCCACCCATCTGCTCGCCGGGGGCTGCGATCTGCGCTCGTTGCAGGAGATGCTCGGGCATGCCGACATCGGCACGACCCAGATCTACACCCATCTGTCGTCTGACCGTCTGCGCGACGTCTACTTCGACGCCCATCCCCGGGCGCAGATCCAGTCCGGTGGTCCGGACGCCGGGCCCGACTGCTGACCGCCGGAGCGTCCCGCCCCGGCTGGCAGAATCGGATCGTGGCCACCCCGCACCGCCATCCGGCCCCGCACCGCCCGCCGGCAGGTCACCGCCCATGAGACGCGCGTTCGTCGTCGTGATCGACGCCTGCGGAGTCGGCGCGCTCCCCGACGCCGCCGACTACGGCGACGCCGGCACCAACACCCTCGCCCATCTCGCCGCCCACCTCGGCGGCCTGACGCTGCCGGCGCTGCAGGTGCTCGGGCTCGGCTCGATCCTCGCGCTGGAGGGCGTCCCGGCCGCCGCGACGCCGGCGGCGGTGTACGGCCGGCTCCACGCCCTCGGCTTCGGCAAGGACTCGACGGCCGGTCACCGGGAGTTGATGGGCGTCGTCGCCCGCACGCCGCCGCCGACCTATCCGTCCGGCTTCCCCGCCGACGTGCTTGACATCGTCCGCGGCGCGAGCGGCCGCGGGGTGATCTGCAATCGGATCGACAACGGGATCGAGGCGATCGAGCAGTTCGGGGGACAGCAGCTGAGCAGCGGGGATCTGATCGTCTACACGAGCCAGGACTCGGTGCTCCAGATCGCCGCCCACGTCGACCTCGTCGCTCCGGAGCGGCTGTATGACATCTGCCTCGCGGTGCGTGCGCGGATGACCGGCGCGCGCGCCGTCGGGCGGGTGATCGCGCGCCCGTTCACCGGCGCCCCGGGCGCCTTCTCCCGGACCGAGGGGCGGCGGGACTACGCCGTCGCGCCCGAGGGGCCGAGCTATCTGACCGTGCTGCGAGACCACGGGGTGCCGGTGCACGCCGTCGGCAAGGTCGGGCAGCTGTTCGCCGGGGCCGGCATCGACGTCGAGCACTCCGGTCCCACGAACGCCCGGGCGCTGCAGGAGACGGGCGCGCTGATCGATACTCTGCGCTCCGGGCTGGTCTTCACCAACCTCGTCGAGACCGATCAGGTGTACGGCCACCGGCATGACTTCGAGGGCTTCGCCGCCGCCCTCGCCGAGATCGACGCCCACGTCGCGCGCTGGCGTGATCGGCTGCGCCCCGACGATCTGCTCGTGCTGACCGCCGATCACGGCTGTGATCTGACCTCGCCCCGGACCGACCACACGCGCGAGCACGTCCCGCTGCTGGCCTGCGTTCCCGGGGACGGCGGCCGGCGCCACGACGGTCCGCTCGCCGACGTCGGCGCCAGCGTGCTTGACTGGCTCGCCGGCGCGCGGGCCCCGGAGCTGCCGGGCGCCTCCTTTCTCTAGCGACACGCGGAGCGATCGTTGCCCGAGCTGCCCGAAGTCGAGACGATCCGCCGCCAGCTCGCGCCCCAGCTCGAGGGCCGGACGCTGACCGCGGCCGAGATCCTCGATCCGCGCTGGACCCGCCCGGCGCTGCCGGCGGACGTCGCCGGCGAGCTGCGCGGCCGGGAGATCAAGCGCGTCGGGCGAGCCGGGAAGTACCTCCTCTGGGAGTGCAGCGGCGACCGCCATCTGCTCATCCATCTCCGGATGACCGGGTCGCTGCTCTTCGATCCCGCCCCCGCTCCGTCGCACCTCCGCGCGCGCTTCGAGCTCAGCGACGGGCATCGCCTCGTGTACGTCGATCCGCGGCGCTTCGGCACCGCCCATCTCCTCGTCGGCGCCGGCGCGCGTGACGCCTATCTCGGCGCGCGACTCGGGGTCGAGCCGCTGACGCCCGGGTTCACGGCCGCGTATCTGCGCGCGCAGGCCCGCGGGCGCCTTGCGCCGATCAAGTCGTTCGTCCTCGATCAGCGCCGGATCGCCGGCGTCGGCAACATCTACGCCGACGAGGCGCTGTTTCGCGCGGGCATCCATCCGCTGCGCCCGGCGGGCGCGCTGACCGCCCCGCAGCTCGAGGCGCTGCGCGAGGGGATCGAGTACGCGCTGGCCGCCGGGATCGACGCCAAGGGGGCGACGATCGACGATTTCCGGCACGTCGACGGCACGTACGGCAGCTTCCAGGACCGCTTCCTCGTCCACCGGCGGGAGGGCGAGCCGTGCCCGCGCTGCGGCAGGACGATCCGCAAGCTGGTCGTCGGGGGACGCGGGACGTATGTCTGCGAGCGCTGCCAGCCGCGCCCGCGGGCGCGGCGCGCGGGGACCGCGCGGAGCTGACCCTCGTCCCGCAGGCCGTCCAGGCCTCGGGCCCGCCATGCCGTCCAGGGGCCCGCCAGGCCGTCCAGGCCCGGGGCCCGCCAGGCCCTCAGACCCGGCAGGAGCTCAGGCGGCGAGCAGCTCGGAGAGGCGACCGGCGCGGTCGGCGGCGAGCAGCTCCTGAAAGCCGCCCAGCGTCTCGTCGCCGATGACGATCTGCGGGAAGGTGATCATCCCGGTGATCTCCGACAGCTTGGCGCGACCGTCCGGGTCCCGTGCCAGATTGATCTCTTCGTACTGCACCTTGCGCTTGGCGAGCAGGCTCTTGGCACTGGCGCAGTATGGGCAGCGATCGGTGGTGTAGAGCGTGACGGGCTTCATGGCTTCACAAAATATAGCGGAGAGGGGAGGGACTCGAGCGTGGCCGGGCCGCTGAAGACCGAGGCGATCGTCCTGCGCTCCATCCGCTATGGCGAGGCCGACCGGATCCTTCATCTCTACACCCCCGGACACGGCCGGTTGAGCGCGATCGCCAAGGGCGCGCGCCGGGCGCGCAGCCGCTTCGGCGCCCGGCTGGAGCCGTTCTTCCACGTCCGGGCGGTGCTGCACGAGGGCCGCAGCGATCTGCTGACCGTGACCGGGGTCGACACCATCGCCACCCACGCCGGGCTGCGTGATCACGCCGCCACGCTCGATGCCGCGGCGCGGGCCTGCGACGCGGTCGCCCGGCTGTTCGAGACTCCCGATCCCCATCCCGCGGTCTTCGGACTGCTGCTCAACGAGCTGGCGCTGCTGCACTCCGACGCCGGCCAGGCCCGGCCCGGCAACGGCCTGGCGTTCCGTCTCAAGCTTCTGCTCGCCGCCGGGATCGTGCCGCAGCTGGCGGCCTGCGCGGTGTGCGGGGAGACCGAGCATCTGCGCGGGTTCTCCGGCGCGGCCGGGGGGGTGGTGTGCACGGCCTGCGAGGCCGCGTCCTTCCCGCTCGCCCAGGACGCGTACCGGTTCCTCGTCGCCGCGCTCGGGTCGCCGCTGGCCCAGGCGCCCGACGGCTCGGAGATCATCCTGCGCCAGGTGGAGCGCGCGATCGGCGAGACCGCCGAGCACCACGCCCACGTCCGCCTGCGCCCCCTGCCGGCGGCCTGACGGTGAGCGGGCCGGCGCTGTCAGACTGGAGGTGTGATGAGCGATCTGCCGTCGGCCAGCGAGCACCGTCATCCGGGCGGCCCGGTCGCGGAGGGCTTCGGCGCGCGGATGCGGGCGCGCGAGGCGGCGGACCTGTCCGCGCTCGCCACGCCCTCGTATCCGGCTCGGCGCGCCCATGACGAGGCCGACTGCGGCCTGCGCACGCCGTTCCAGCGCGACCGTGACCGGATCGTCCACTGCAAGGCGTTTCGCCGCCTGACCCACAAGACCCAGGTCTTCGTCGCCCCGACCGGCGATCACTATCGCACCCGGCTGACCCACACGCTGGAGGTCACCCAGGTCTCACGCACCGTCGCGCGCGCGCTCGCGCTCAACGAGGACCTGACCGAGGCGATCGGCCTCGGCCACGATCTCGGCCATCCGCCGTTCGGCCACGTCGGCGAGGATGCGCTGGACCGCTGCCTGCGCGCGCGGTTCGGCACCGGCTTTCGCCATTACGAGCACTCGCTGCGCGTCGTCGACCATCTGGAGCGCGACGGGCGCGGGCTCAACCTGACTGATCCGGTCCGCGACGGGATCGTCAGCCACTCGGGGCGCTCGGCCGAGCCGCGGACCCTGGAGGGCAGGATCGTGCGTCTCGTCGACCGCTTCGCCTATCTCAACCACGACATCGACGACGCCGTGCGGGCCGGCGTGCTGTCGCCCGGCGATCTGCCGGCTCATGCCATCGCGGTGCTGGGGGAGACGGGCGAGCGGCGGATCGACATGCTCGTCCATGATCTCGTCGAGCACGCGCAGGTCGCCGGCGACATCGTCCAGGGCGACGAGGTCGGCGGCGCGATGAGCGAGCTGCGGGCGTTCATGTTCGAGCACGTCTACCTCGGCCCGGTCGCGACGCGTGAGCACGCCAAGATCGACGTCGTGATCACCAGCCTGTTCGATCACTACTGCGCCCATCCCGAGGAGATCCCGAAGTCCGGCCAGGCCGGCGAGCTCGCTACGCGGGTCACCGACTATCTGGCCGGGATGACCGATCGCTATTGCATCCGGGCGTTCGAGGAGCTGAGCGTGCCGGTCTCGTTCGCGCCGTGACGAGCCGTGACCCGCCGTCGGTGATCGCTGACACGAGGATGCCGTGACGCGCTACACCGCCGACTCACGCGACCGGGTGTTCGAGGCCGTCGACATGATCGCACTCATCTCCGACCGGACAGCGCTGCGGCGCGCGGGGGTCGACAGCTACTTCGGCCTGTGTCCGTTTCACGACGAGCGCTCCGGCTCGTTCCACGTCCGCCCCGACGAGAAGCACTATCACTGCTTCGGCTGTCAGGCCTCGGGGGATCCGTTCACCTTCGTGATGGAGACCCAGGGCCTGGACTTCAAGGCGGCGATGGAGACGCTCGCCGACCGCTTCGGGGTCACGCTCGAGACCGAGGACGAAGATCCGCAGGCCGCCGCGCGGCGCCAGCGGCGCGAGCGCCTGCACGCCGTGCTCGACCGCACCGCCACGTACTACTCGCGCTATCTGTGGGAGGCGCGTGAGGCGCAGCCGGCGCGCGAATACCTCCGCGGCCGCGGCCTGGAGGAGGAGACGCTGCGTGAGTTCCGCGTCGGCTACGCGCCGAGCGCCTGGGACCGGATCCTCGTCGCCTCACGCCAGGCCGGCTACAGCGACGAGGAGCTGATCGCCGTCGGCCTGGCCCAGCGCTCGCGCACCCGCCCCGGGCAGATCTTCGACCGCTTCCGTGAACGGATCATGTTCCCGGCGGTCAACGCCCGGGGGCGCGTCCTGGGCTTCGGCGCGCGCCGCATGCGCGAGAACCAGGGCGGCGCCAAGTACCTCAACACCTCCGACGGCGAGCTGTATCACAAGCGCGAGGTCCTGTTCGGCATCGACCTGGCCCGCCAGCCGGCCGCCCAGGCCGGGCGGATGATCCTCGTCGAGGGCTACACCGACGTGCTCGCCCTGCACCAGGCGGGGATCCGCAACGCCGTCGGGATCATGGGCACCTCGCTGACCGAGGAGCAGATCGCCGAGCTCGACCGGGTGGCGCACATCCTCGAGCTCTGCCTGGACTCCGACGCGGCCGGCCAGGAGGCGATGCTGCGCGCCGCCCGGGTCGCCGCCGGGCGCAAGCTCGAGTTGCGGGTCGTCGTCATGCCTCCGGGCGCCGACCCGGCCGACGTCGTGGCCCGGGAGGGCGCCGAGGCGATGCGCGGGCACATCATGAAATCGGTCCCTTTCGTCACCTTCAAGGTCGACCGGATCCTGGATGGCGCCGACGCCGGCAGCGCCGAGGGTCGCGACCGAGCGGGCCTCGAGCTCGGACGGGTGCTTGCGTTCGAACCTGACGGCGTCCTGCACGACAGGCTCATCCAGAAGGTGTCCAACCGCCTGGAGTTCAGCGAGGGGCGGCTGGCGGCGCTGCTCGCCGCCGGTGCACAGGCCGGCCCGCCTGACCTCTCCGAGCCGCCCTCCCGCGGTCCGGCGTCAGTGGGGGCAGGCGTCGGCGGCCGCAGCGCGACGCGCAGCGGGAACGGCAACGGCGCGTCGGCCGGCAGCGATACCGGCTCGGGCGCGCCCGCCGCCGCGCCCAGCCCGGCCGTCAACTCCGAGGTTGTTTTCCTTGCGCTGTGCCTCGCGTTGCCCGAGGCGGGGGCGGCGATGCTGGCCCGGATCGACATCGACGGGCTGCTGAGCAGCGGCGTCATGCGCCGGGCGGCCCATCATCTCGCGGCCCGCACGCGCGCGCCGCTCAGCGACCTGCCGCCCGATGACGACGCCTTCGCGCGGGCGATCGCCGATCTCGTCAGGTTGGCCGGCGACACGCCGAACCCCGGCCCTGACAACCTGGAGCACGCCCGGCTGCTGCTCGAGCTCGCGCGTCTGGACCGCGGGATCCTGCGCGCCCGGCGCAACGGCGCCGGCACCCACGAGCTCGCCGCCGAGCGCGAGAAGGTGCTCGCGGCGAGACGCGACGTCGCCGCGCGCCTGGATGAGACGATGTGAGCTCAGGGGGCTCAGGCCGGGGCGAGCAGCGGCCGATTACCGTAAAGTGGTGGCGGCCGGGTCAGGCTGTCACGTCCCCTGCGGGGTAGCTCAATCGGCAGAGCGTTCGGCTGTTAACCGAAATGTTGTGGGTTCGAGTCCCACCCCCGCAGCTCTCCCACCGCACGACGAAAGGCGCCCTGAGCCGTGAAGATCTACGTGTGCTACGGAACCTGGACGGTGGGCAAGCCACTCCATGCCCATCCGTGTGGGGAGGCCCACAAGGCCGTCGTCGATGCCGGCTATGAGCCGGAGGTGGTGCGCTCCTACGGGCTCGGCCTGCTCCCGGGCGCCGTCAACGGTCTGACCTCGGGCCGGCGCGAGGTCAAGGCGCTGACCGGCAACTACTGGGTCCCGGCGCTCGTCCTCGACGACGGCGCGGTCATCCAGGGCTCACGGGAGATCATCGCCTGGGCGCAGGCCCATCCCGCCGCCGCTGCCGTCGCCACCGCCGCGGCCTAGGCGACCGGCCGCCACCGCCTGGCCGGCACGCCCGTCGCTCAGCGGGCGAGCCCCTCGACGAGGTCGGCGGCGCGCGCCGCGCCGGGATGCGCGGCGACCCACGCGCCGAGTTCGGCCGCGCGCTGCGCCAGCGCGGGCCGCGAGAGGGCCAGGCGCGTCGCCAGACGCAGGGTCCCCGGGCTCAGCAGTGGCCACGGCAGCCGGACCCCGGCCCCCGCCCAGTCGACGCGGGCGGCGTTCTCGGCCATGTCGCCGACATGGGGCACCGCCAGCACCGGGCAGCCCGCCGCGAGCGCGCGGACCATCGTCCCGTGCCCGGCGTGCCCGATGACCAGCGCGCAACCCGGCATCGTCGCGGCGTAGGAGAGCCATTCGACGAGCCGCGTGTTCGCCCCGACGCGCAGGGGCGCGCTCAGCGTCCGGCGATTCCAGGTCGCCAGCACGCGGACCGGCTCGCCGGACAGTCCCTCCACGGCGGCGCGCAGCAGCCGATGAGACGGATCCTGGGCGGTGGAGGGGGCGACGAGCACGAGCGGGGCGTCGCCCGCGGGCGCCATCACCGCCGGTGAGGGCGGTTCCCACAGCAGCGGTCCGACGACGTGGACGTGCGCCGGCCAGTCCCGCGGATATTCGAGCTGGGGGAGGGTCGCGACGAGGCACAGCCGCTCGCTGAGGCCGCCGTGCAAGCGCGACACCGGGGCCAGCCCGAGCCGGTGGCGGACGTCGTTGAGCTCGGCCCGGCCCCGGCGCAGCCCGGCCGCGACCGGGCGCTCGAGGCCCCGCCACAGCGCGCGACCGGCCGCCGTTCTCGGGAGGCGGGCGCCGAACGCGTACGGCGGCAGTCCGGGTGCGCCGACCGGATACACGTGCGGCACGAGCGTCGCCGCCGGGATCGATTCGAGCTCGGCGATGAGCGCGGGGGCGAGGGTCAGGATGTCGTGAACGACGACGTCGGGCGCGGCGGCGACGAGCCCGGGGCGCGAGTCCCGGGTGGCGTGCAGGACGGCCTCGTACGGACCGAGCGGCTGCTCGCGGGTCGGGAACACCGGGTATTCGGGGGCGGGCAGGAACGTCATCCCGGCCGCTTGCACCGGCTCGCGCCAGCGCGTCCAGGTCTCGAAGGTCACGGCATGCCCGCGCCCGGCGAGCTCGGCGCCGAGCGCGAGCATCGGGAAGGCGTGGCCGGGCTGCCCGAACGCCCCGAGGAAGATCCGCACCGGCGCCCGCGGACCGCGCCGCGCTAGGCCGCGAGCTCGGCCACGGCCCGCAGCTGGGCGATCCGGTCCTCGCGCGTGAAGGCCATGGGGAAGACCATCAGCGTGCCCACGCCGGCCTCGCGGAAGGCGGCGATCCGGTCGCGAACGACGTCCCGCGGGCCACACAGCGTCACCATGTCGATCAGCTCGTCGGGCAGGGCGGCGCCGGCCTCGTCCCGCCGGCCCTCCAGATAGAGATCCTGAACCCGCTGGGCGGCGTCCTCGTAGCCGTAGCGCTCGACGAGGCTCTTGTAGAAGTTCTGCCGCCGTGACCCCATGCCGCCGATGTACAGCGCCAGGCCGGGACGCATCAGGTCACGGGCCGCCGCGCGATCGTCGGAGACGTAGGACTGGACGGTCGGGGCGATCGTGAACCCATCGAGCGAGCGCCCCGCGCGAGCGGCGCCCTGCTCCAGCAGCGACCGCAGCGCGCCGACATGCTCGGGCGAGAAGAAGGTCGGGATCCAGCCGTCCGCTATCTCGCCGGCCAGCGCGGTGTTCTTGGGCCCGATCGCCGCCAGATAGATGGGGATCCGCTCCTGGACGGGCAAGATCGTCAGCTTCAGCGCCTTGCCGGGTCCGTCGGGGAGGGGCAGCTCGAGCGTCTCGCCCTTGAACTCCAGCCGTTCGCGCGCCAGCGCCTTGCGGACCACCGCGACGTACTCCCGGGTGCGCTGGAGCTGATGGGCGAAGCGCTGCCCGTGCCAGCCCTCGGCGACCTGCGGCCCGGAGGAGCCGATGCCGAGGATCATCCGGCCGCCGGACAGCTCGTCGATCGTCGCGGCGGTCATCGCGGTCAGGGCCGGCGAGCGGCCGGGCATCTGGAAGATCGCCGAGCCGAGCTTGATCGTGCTCGTCCCGGCGGCCAGCCACGCGAGCACGGTGGCCGCGTCCGAGCCGTAGGCCTCGGCGGCCCACACCGAGTCATAGCCGAGGCGCTCGGCCTCCTGGACGATCTCCAGCTGATCCTGGGCGCTGAGCCCCATTCCCCAGTAACCGACGTTGACTCCGAGCTTCATCTGTGGGCTTCCTCGCTGGTCCAGTGGTGATCTCACGTGGCGGCGACACACCCTAGTGGGAACTGCGCCCCGGCCGGCGGGCGAGAATCCTCTGACCACCTTTCCCCGTCACCGCAGGCCGGAGGTCGCCGATGTCCACCCCTGAGCCCACCGCCGCCCCGCAGCCGTCGGGCGCCCCACCCCCGGCGGTCACCTCGATCCGCCATCCGCTGACCCGGGCGCTGCTCGCGCTCACCCTCACCACGGGCTTCGTCGACGCGGCCAGCTATCTGGGGATCGGACACGTGTTCGCCGCCAACATGACCGGCAACGTCGTGCTGCTCGGCTTCGGGCTCGCCGGCGCGGGCAGGCTGCCGATCCTCGCCCCGCTCGTCTCGCTCGCCGCCTTCCTGCTCGGATCCGGCGCCGGCGGCGTGCTGGCCCGGCGGCGGGGGTCCGACCGTCGACGTCACGTCGGGGCGGCGCTGATCATCGAGGCGCTGCTCGTCGCGGCCGCTGCCGTGCTGGCGATCACGGTCACCGTCCGCCCGGCGACCGTCGCCGGCGATGTGGTGATCGCCTGCCTCGCGCTCGGCATGGGTGTGCGCAACGCGACCGTTCGCACGCTCGCCGTCCCGGATCTGACGACCACGGTGCTGACGATGACCCTGACCGGGCTGGCCGCGGACTCGCGCCCGGCCGGGGCATCCGGCGCGGGGACGACTCGCCGCGTGTCGGCGGTGGCGTCGATGCTCGTCGGCGCCGTGCTCGGCGCCCTGCTGCTGAAGACGAGCCTCGGCCTCGTGCTCGGGGTCGCCTGCGCGCTGACCGTCGTGACGGTCGTCGCCTATCGCGCCGCGGCGCCGGCGGGCTGAGCCGCCGGCACGCGGTGAGCGGGGGCGCCGGCGCCGTCAGCGCGGAGCGCCGGGCTCGGCGCGGTCAGGCGGGGCCAGGCGGGGTCAGGCGGGCTCAGGCGGCACGGTGACGACATAGTCGATGATCCGGTGCGCGAGCGTCGCGGCGAACCGGAGCTCGGGCGACGTGCCCGCCGCCTGGCCGACCGCCGCCCGGCTGAGGCGCTCGGCGACGGCCGGCGCGAGCCGGCGCAGGATCTCGGTCGCGACGTCGGTGGCGGCGGAGACGACCGCGGGTTCGAAGGACCACAGCACCTCGAACCGCCGGTCCTCGTCGGCGAGGTGCTCCTGGGTGGGCTGCTCCCACGCGGCCACGCAGGCCTGGGCGTCGGGGGCGCTGATGATCAGCGTCCACTCGCGGGCGAGGGGGTGACGAGCCTCGATCGGCACCTCGACCGTCCGCTCGGGCAGATCGCGCAGCTGCGCGAAATCGGCGAGCGCGACGGCCAGGCTCGAGGTGCGGGCGATCTCTCGCCAGCGCTGCTCGGCACCGCGGAAGTTGCGCTCGTGCTGGAACGACCCGATCATCACCCCGCGGGCGGCGTGGGCGAAGTACTCGTCCTCGAGCGCATGGGTCAGCGCGAGCACGACGCGCTTGCGCATCACGGTCGGGGCGACGTCGGGCCGCCGCCGCCGCAGGCCGGCGAACACCGAGTCGGGCTGCGGGAGCGAGCGATTCTGGGCGATCTCGATCGCCGCCGAGAGCGACATCCCCTGGCGGCGCAGGCGCAGGACCTCGGCGACGGCCTCGACATCGCGATCGGAGTAACGGCGGTGCCCGCCGGGCAGCCTGGCCGGAGCCGGGAAGCCGTGACGCGTCTCCCACATCCGCACCGTCGCGGGCGGGAGGCCGGTGCGAGCGGCGAGCTGGGCGGTGCTCAGGTATGCGTTTGCGACGTCGTCGATGAGGAAACGATACAACTTGTTGAGCTAACTCCAACATGGGGTTCACGACGGGAGCGCCGACACGGCGCGCCGACCACCAACCGGGAAGGTTCACGATGCGGGTTCTGATCACTGGAGCGACGGGCACGATCGGCCTCGCGCTCGCCGACGCGCTGCACGACCGCGGCGACCAGGTGGTGGCGCTCTCCCGTGACCCGGAGCGCGCCGCGCGTGTGCTCCCCGCCGGCGCGGAGTCCCACGCCTGGCCCGATCCGCTGAGCGAGCCGCCGCCCGCCGAGGCGCTGCGAACGGCCGACGCCGTCGTCCATCTGCTCGGCGAGCCGGTCGCGCAGCGCTGGACCGACCAGGCCAAGCGCGCCATCCGCGACTCCCGCGTGCTCGCGACCCGGCAGCTCGTCGAAGGGCTGCGTTCGCTGGGCGAGGGCGAGGGGCCGCGCGCGCTCGTCTCGCAGTCGGCGACCGGCTACTACGGGCCGCGGGGAGACCAGGAGCTCGACGAGCAGGCGCAGCCCGGCAGCGATTTCCTCGCCGAGGTCGTCGTGGCCTGGGAGCAGGAGGCGTCGGGCGCGTCGGCGCGCCTGCGGGTCACCTACACCAGGACCGGGGTCGTGCTGTCGCCCAGCGGCGGCGCGCTCGCCAAGATGCTGCCGTTCTTCCGGCTCGGCATCGGCGGTCCGGTCGCCGGCGGTCACCAGTACGTGCCGTGGATCCATCTCGACGACGTCGTCGGCGCGATCCTGCACTGCGTCGACGACGAGTCCGCCTCAGGCCCGGTCAACGTCACGGCGCCGAGCCCGGTCACCAACGCGGCGCTGTCACGGGCGCTCGGGCACGCCCTCTCGCGCCCGGCCGTGCTGCCGGTGCCGTCGTTCGCGATCAAGCTCCTGTACGGAGAGATGGCCGAGATGGTGACGACCGGTCAGCGCGCCGTCCCCGTGCGGCTCGGCGAGCTCGGCTATCGCTTCCGCCATCCGGAGCTGGAGCCGGCCCTGCGCGACGTCCTGCGCGGATCGTGAGCGTTCATCGCCTGACCCGCGAGCAGCACCTCGACCATCCGGTGGCCGCGGTGTTCGCGTTCTTCGCCGAGGCCCGCAATCTGGAGCGCATCACGCCGCCCTGGCTGAGCTTCAACGTCCTGACCGCTGATCCGATCGAGATGCGGGTCGGAACGCTGATCGACTATCGCCTCCGGGTGCATCGCGTCCCGCTGCGCTGGACGTCGCGGATCGAGGAATGGGAGCCCGGTCGGGCGTTCGTCGACCGCCAGCTGCGCGGGCCGTACGGCCTCTGGCATCACCGTCACACCTTCGAGCCCGACGACACCGGGGGCACGCTGGTGCGTGATCACGTCGAGTACGCGCTGCCGTTCGGGCGTCTCGGCACGCTCGCCCACGCGCTGTTCGTCCGCCGTGACCTGGAGCGGATCTTCGCCTATCGCCACGAGGCGGTGCGCCGCCTGATGGGATGAGCGCAGCCGCCACCGCCCTGCTCTGGCTGCGTCGGGACCTGCGCCTGCACGACCATCCGGCGCTGCGGGCCGCCCTGGACGCCGCCGACCGCGTCGTTCCGGTCTTCTGCTTCGACGACGGCCTGCTGACCGGCCGCCACGCCTCGGGCCCGCGGACCCAGTTCCTGCTCGAGTCGCTCGCCGATCTCGACGCCGGCCTGCGCGAGCGGGGCAGCCGGCTGTTCGTGCGCCGCGGGCATCCGGCGACCGCGCTGGCGGAGCTCGCCCGGGCGACGGGCGCGCGCTCGGTGCACTTCAGCACCGACGTCAGCCCGTTCGCGCGGCGCCGCCAGAGGGAGGTCAGCCACGCCCTGGGCGAGCTCGACGTAGACGTCCGCCCTCATCCGGGCGTGTTCGCGGTCGACCGCCTGGATTCGATCCGCACCGGGGGCGGCGAGCCGTACACGGTGTTCACGCCGTTCTTTCGCAACTGGGCGCAGCAGCCGCGCCGGGAGGTGCTCGGCGCGCCGCGCTCGCTTGCCGACCCGGGCACGGCGACGCGGCAGGGAGAGCTGCCCGCGCTCGTCGCGCTCGGGCTCGGGTCCGAGCTGACCGACCCGATCGCCGGGGGGGAGTCGGCCGGGCGCGACGCGCTCGAGCGCTTCCTGGCCGGCCCGGTCGACGACTATGCCGACGGGCGCAACCTGCTCGCCGGCCCGGCGGTGTCACGTCTGTCGCCGTACCTGCATCTCGGCTGCCTGTCCCCGCGTGAGATCGAGGATCGGCTCGGACCCGGCGAGGGGCCGGCGGCCTACCGCCGCCAGCTGTGCTGGCGGGACTTCTACGCCCACGTGCTCGGCCACTTCCCCCGCAACGCCCGCTCCGAGCACCAGGAGCGCTACCGCGGCACCATTCGCTGGAGCCACGCCGAGCGGCGCTTCACGGCGTGGTGCGACGGTCGCACCGGCTATCCGGTCGTCGACGCCGGCATGCGCCAGCTGCGGGCGGAGGGGTGGATGCACAATCGTGCCCGGCTGCTCGTCGGGTCCTTTCTGACCAAGGACCTCGGAATCGACTGGCGCTGGGGCGAACGCTGGTTCATGCGCTGGCTGCTCGACGGCGACGAGGCGTCCAACAACGGCAACTGGCAGTGGATCGCGTCGGTCGGCGTCGATCCGCAACCCGCGTTCCGGCGCATCTTCAGCCCGGCTCGCCAGCAGGAGCGCTTCGATCCCGACGGCGCCTACGTTCGCCGCTACGTGCCCGAGCTCGCCGGCGTCCCCGACGCGTATCTGATCGAGCCCTGGACGATGCCCGCCGAGGTCCAGGCGCAGGCCGGCTGCCGGATCGGCACCGACTATCCCGAGCCGATCGTCGACCATGCCGAGGCCAGGCAACAGGCGCTGGAGCGCTATCGCGTCTAAGGCCGTCGGACGCGTGAACTGCTGGTTGGACGGCGCACGTCCGGGTATGACCCTGTCATGGCCGTCACCGCACCGCGCGCACCGCGCACCACCGCCACGCCCACCACGCGGACCGAGAAGGGGATCAGCTTCGCCCGTGGGCCGGCGCTCGTCCTCGGCACGATCCTGCTTGTGGTCGGCCTGTACTTCCTCTACCGGCAGCACCGCTTCCCGCCGTTCTCCAACTTCCCCAACGGTCACGCCCCGGTCGACGGACGCGTGCTGTTCACGATCTTCGGCGCCAACGGCTGGACGGGGATGCTCACCGCCGCCGGCGGCGGCCTGCTGCTGTTCGGCGCCGCCCAGCATCTGCTCGCCAAGACGATGAGCCTGATCGTCGGCGTCGCGTTCGGAGCGGCCGCGATCATCGCGTTGATCAGCGGCAACGTCCTCGGGATGGCGGCCGCCGATGGACGCACCGAGCTCGGCTGGGGCATCGTCGCCGCGATTCTTCTGATCAACACGCTCGTCCCCCGGCGCCGGCGCGAGGTCGCGGTCGCCGACGAGCCGGCGATCACCGATCGGCAAGGGCGGTCCGCGCGCATCGCGTCCCCGGCGCGGACCGCCGCGCCGGCGTCCGCGGCGGTCGACGACCCGCGCGCCGTCGACGAGACCGACCCCGCCGGAGACGAGCGGACTGATCCCACCACGGGCGACGACCCGGCCCTGCGCGTCGCCGGCGACGAGCGCGCGGCCCGCCCCACGGGCGATGAGCCGGCCGCCGCCGCGTCCGTCGACGATCTGCCCGCGGGGAGGGCGCCGAGCACGAGCACGACGACGAGCACGGGCGAACGGGTCATCCGGACGAACGCCGGCGCCGGCGACGATCCGCTCGTGCGCCCGATCGACGACCCGGCGGCCGAACCGCCCGCCGACGACGCCGCCTGACGGACCTGCTGGCGAAACCGAACCCGGAGAGCTCGCTGTCTGCAGTCGGTATCGTCCGCACGTGGTGACCGCCCACCCGACGCTGATCGAGTTCCCCGCCGACGACCCCCAGCGCGCCCGTCGGTTCTGGTCCGGGCTGCTCGGCACCGAGCTCGGTGAGCGCACCGCTGCGCAGGGCGAGGGCTGGCAGACCGCGCCGGCCGCTGACCCGAGCGCGCCCGCGCCGGCGGCCGGACCGGCGGTCGGGGTTCACCCGCGGGGTCGCGGGCCGGGCGACACCGTCTCGCTGCCCTATTTCGCGGTCGCTGATCTCAGCGGCGCCCTGGCCCAGGTGACCGCGCTCGGCGGCTCGGTCGTGCACCCCGGCGAGCGCTGGGCGATCTGCCGCGACAGCGAGGGGAGCCCGTTCGGCCTCGCGCTGGCGCCCTCGTCGCCCGACGGGCACGCATAGCGCGAGCGCGGAGGCGCAGGGCGGGAAGGGGTGGACCGGCCGCGCCCCCGGCCCGCGCGGGGCGGGGTGTCCGGCGTGTACATTTCTCGGCTTGAAACGACCGCCGCGCATCTCCGCCGTCCTCGCCGCCCTGACCGCTGCGGCGGCCGCCATCGGCCTGGCCGCGTGCGGCACCCCTGAGCACACCGCGAGCGCCGGGACGGCGTCGGCGAAGGCCTGCACCCCCGCGACGCTGCCGCTCCTGCACAAAGGGACGCTGACCGTGGCGACCGACTCGCCGGCCTATCCGCCGTACTTCGAGAACAACGATCCCAGGAACGGCAAGGGCTTCGAGAGCGCCGTGGCCTACGCCGTCGCCGCCCGGCTCGGCTTCAAGCGCAGCCAGGTGCACTGGACGGTGGAGCCTTTCAACTCCTCCTACGCCCCCGGACCGAAGTCGTTCGACTTCGACATCAACGAGATCTCGATCACCTCGGCCCGAGCGCAGGCGGTCGATTTCTCGACGCCGTACTACACCAATCCCCAGGGGATCATCGTCGCCTCGGACTCGGCGGACGCGCACGTCACCCGCCTCGCCGCCCTCAAGCATCTGAAGTTCGGCGTGCAGATCGGCACGACGAGCCTGGAGGCGGTGGACAGCGTCATCAAACCGAGCGTCCAGCCCGACGTCTTCAACAGCTCCAGCGACGTCGTCGAGGCGTTCAAGATCCACCGCGTCAGCGCGATCGTCGTCGATCTGGCCACGGCGTTCGACCTGACGTCGACCGAGCTCTCGCACACCACGATCGCCGGGCAGTTCTCGGCGCCGGGCGGCGACAACTGGGGCCTGCTGCTCGCCAAGGGATCGGGCCTGACGCCATGCGTGGACCGTGCGGTCAACCAGCTGCGGGCCAACGGCACGCTCGCCGCGCTCAACCATCGCTGGATCGCGGCGGCGGGCAGCGTGCCCGTGCTGCGCTGATCACGGCGATCCGGCGGCCCGAAGGGCAACGTGAGCGTCGAGCCCGTCCTGACCACGCGTGAGGATCGTGCCCGGGCGCGCCGGCTACGGCGCCGGCGCTCGATCTCCATCTCGGCCCTGTCGACGGTGGTCGTGCTCGGCGGCCTCGCCGCGGTCATCCTCACCAGTCCGGGATGGCCGTCGGTGCGGAGGCTGTTCTTCTCCAGCACCGAGTTGGCGACCTCCTTCGGAAGCATCCTGTCGGGCTTCTGGCTCGATGTGCGCCTGTTCCTGATCGTCGAGGTCGTCGTGCTCGTCCTCGGCCTGCTGATCGCGCTCGTGCGCACGAGCGACATCGCGGCGCTGTTCCCGCTGCGCCTGCTGGCGATCGTGTGGGTCGACCTGCTGCGGGGGATCCCGACGATCATGCTCGTCTATCTCGTCGGGTTCGGGGTGCCCGCGCTGGAGCTGAGCGGCCTGCCGACGTCGGCGGTCGTGCTCGGTGGCGCCGCGCTGGCGATGTGCTATTCGGCGTACGTCTCCGAGGTGTTCCGGGCCGGGATCGAATCGGTCCATCCCAGCCAGGGCTTCGCCGGGCTGGCGCTCGGACTGACGCGCAGCCAGACGCTGCGCTTCATCGTCGTCCCCCAAGCGGTGCGGCGCGTCCTGCCACCGTTGCTCAACGACTTCATCGCGCTGCAGAAGGACGTCGCGCTCATCTCCATCCTCGGCCCGCAGGAGGCCTTCCGCGTCGCCCAGATCTTCCAGAGCTATCGCTTCAACTACACGCCGATCATCGCCGCGGCGCTGCTCTACCTGTGCGTGACGATCCCGCTGACCCGGCTCGTCGACTATTTGCAGGCGCGCAGCCGCCGGGAGCGGGGCGGGCTGCTCGCCCTCGGGCCGCGATGACCACCGTCCTGGAGCTGCGGGGCGTGACGAAGGCCTACGGCGCCACCGAGGTGCTGCGCGGGATCGACCTGCGGGTCGGCGAGCACGAGGCCGTCGCGCTGATCGGCGCCTCCGGGTCGGGCAAGTCGACGCTGCTGCGGTGCATCGACCTGCTGGAGGAGATCGACGACGGCGACATCCTGCTCGACGGCGAGGCGATCACCGTGCCCGGTCTGAGCCCGGTTCCGATCCGCCGCCGGCTCGGCCTCGTCTTCCAGGCCTTCAATCTCTTCCCCCATCGCAGCGTCCTGGACAACGTGACGCTCGGCGCCATCCGGGCACAGGGCATCGCCCGGGCGCAGGCGCGCGCTGACGGCCTGGCGATGCTGGAGCGGTTCGGGCTCGCCAACCGCTGCGACGACTATCCCGACCGGCTCTCCGGGGGCCAGCAGCAGCGTGTCGCGATCGCGCGCGCGCTCGTCACGCGGCCGCGGGCGTTGCTGCTCGACGAGGTGACGAGCGCGCTCGATCCCGAGCTTGTCGGCGAGGTGCTGGAGGTCATCCGCGACCTCAAGGCGGAGGGGATGACGATGGTGATCGCCACTCACGAGATGAGCTTCGCCCGGGAGGTGGCCGACCAGGTGTGCTTCCTCCAGGACGGCCGGATCGTCGAGCGGGGAACCCCGGAGGCGATCTTCACCGCGCCGGCCCACGCCGAGACCCAGCGCTTCCTGGCTCGGCTGCTGGCCGCCAACCGGCTCTGAGCCCTCGCTCGCGGCTCTACACGCCGGCGTTCGCGGCTCGATCACGGCGCGGCGATTCGCCGGCGTCGCGATCGGGAGCCGGCGGCCGGCCGCGCTCGTCGCCGCGGTCGCTGAGCTCGAGCTCGAGCTCCAGCCGCGCTCCGCCGGTGGCCGCCGTGACCGCCCGGACACGGCCGCCGTGGGCCTCGGCGATGGCCTGCACGATCGCCAGGCCGAGCCCGGCGCCGCCCGCCGCGCGATTGCGGGCGCCGTCGACCCGATGGAACCGCTCGAAGATCCGCTCGCGCTCGGCCGGGTCGATGCCCGGACCGTCGTCGCTGACCGAGAAGCGAACGCCGAGCCCGGCCAGGTCGACCTGCAGGCGCACGAGCCCGTCGGGCGCGGCGGTGTGCTCGACGGCATTGCGGATCAGGTTGCGCAGCGCTTGGGCGAGCCGGTCGGGATCCCCGGTCAGCCGGGCGTCGGGCACCTCCCCGAGCTCGAACCGGCGCTCGTGGCCGAGCGTCGTCGACCACCACAGCTCGTGGACGAACGGGCCCAGGTCGATCTCCTCCGGCGCCAGGAAGTCGCCGCGCTCGGAGCGGGCGAGCAGGAGCATGTCGTCGACGAGGCGCGAGGTGCGGGCGATCTCGGCCGCCACGACACGCTGCACGCGCTGCACCTCCTCGGCGTCGGGCTCGTCCTGGGCGGCGAGCACCTCGAGCTGGCCGCCGATCACGGTCAGCGGCGTTCGCAGCTCGTGCGAGGCGTCGGCGATGAAGTCACGCTGGGCCGCGAAGGCCTGCGAGAGCCGGTCCAGCATGTGGTTGAAGGACTCGGCGAGCACATGGATCTCGCTCCCGGCCCGGGCGGGGACCTCCATCCGCGGATGCAGGTCCCCGTCGTCGACGCGGGCCGCGACCCGGGCCATGCGCCGCAGCGGCAGCGACACCGACGCCCCCGCGAGATAGGAGGCGAGCAGGGCGAGCGCGAGCGCCAGCACGGCGGCCAGCGCGAACGAGCGCGCGATGCTGCGCTCCGCGCGGGTGACGATGATGAGGGGCTCGCCGGCCCCGACCCGGACCCGCAGGCCGCTCGCGGCCACGGTCGTCTCGTCGACGCGCACCCGGCCGATATCGGCCACCGCCTGGGTGCGCAGCCCGAGCGGGCCGACCTGCAGCTCATGACCGAGCGCGTTCTCGTGGTCCTGCTCGGCCGCGCTCTCGCCGTCGTCGGGGGCCGAGGACCCCAGCACCTCGGGATGGTTGCTCGCCACCCCGCCGCCGGGCACGTCGGCGAACAGCAGTGATGACGTGCCGGTGAACGGCTGCGATCGCATGTAGCGGCGGATGTCGACGAGCAGCGTCGCCGGCGAGTCCGCCCGCAGCGAGCGGACCGCCTGGCCGAGTTGGCCGAGGTCGCTGGTCACGTCGGTGTCGATCTCGGCGCGGAGCTGGCTGCCGGTCTGCTCGTAGACGACGGCGAAGGTGACCGCCAGGGCGGCGAGCAGCACACCGGTCACCCAGGCCGCCAGGCGCCAGCGCACGCTGATCCGGCGGATCATTCGGCGTCCTGGAGCCGATAGCCGCGCGCGCGGATCGTCCGGATCGGCACCGGACGGCCGCCCGCGCCGAGCTTGCGGCGCAGATAGCCGACGTAGACGTCGACGATGTTCGTGTTGGGATCGTGCTCGTACTTCCAGACGGCGCGCAGAATCTGCTCTCGGGTCAGGAGCTGTCCGGCATGAGTGAGGAAATAGGCGAGCAGCTCGAACTCGGTCTTCGTCAGCCGCACGAGTTCGCCCTCGTTGCGAACCGATCGGGTCAGCAGGTCGACCTCGACGGTCCCGGCCCGCAGCGAGGTCGCCCGGACGTCGCTGGTGGCGCGCAGCTGAGCGCGGATCCGCGCCTCCAGTTCGGCGAGCGCGAACGGCTTGACGATGTAGTCGACCGCTCCGGCGTCGAGCCCGTCGACCCGGTCCTCGATCTCGCCCCGCGCGGTCAGGACGATCACCGGGAGCCCGGGTCGCTGGCCGGCGAGCTCGGCGAGCACCTCCATCCCGCTGCGGCGGGGGAGCATGAGGTCGAGCACGACGAGGTCGACATGGTCACCGAGGGCGGCCTCCAGCCCCCTCTCCCCGTCGAGCGCGGCACGGACTTCGAAGCCCCGCGCGCTCAGTCCACGCTCGATGAAGTCAACGATCCCGGGCTCGTCCTCGATCAGGACGATGTGGGCCACGGTGTCATGATACGAGCGCGCGGCGCGATGGCGGCCAAGAGATTTCTCACGTTCGGGTAAATGTCGGTTTAGCCGTGGCCGACACAGTACGGAGCGTGAACTGGACGACCCGCGCACTGTCCCCCGCCCATCGTGACGCCGCGCTGCGGCGCCTGAGCATCGGCAACCGGCTCATGATCGGCCTGACCGTCGTCGGGACCGGAGTGCTGGCCGATGTCGCCTCCGCCGCCTTTCACGGGCGTACGCGGAGCGCCGCGCCGGTGCAACTCGCCGCCTCACGGGCCACCACGACGGCGGCGGCCCGCAGGTCCCGGGGGCACCATGGCCATCGCCATGCCCATCGGCTGACGCCGCCCGCGCAGGCGCCGACGACACCGACCGCCTCGGCTCCGGCCGCCACCGCGGCGGCTCCGGCGGCGACCACACCCGCTCCCGCGGCGACCACTCCGGCTCCGGCCGCGACCACGCCATCTCCCGCGGCGACCACTCCGGCTCCCGTCGTCTCCGCTCCCGCGCCGGCCCCGGTCGCGCCGGCCCCGACCGCGCCGGCCCCGGTCGTCTCCGGCGGGTCATGATCACGGCGCAGAGCGCCCCGACCGTCACCACCGAGACGTGGCAGGCGCTGGGCACAACCGCGCTGCTGCGCATCACCGGCGGTTCGGGCGCCCGGGTCCGGCGCGCCGTGCAGGCGGAGATCGACGCGGTCGACGCCGCCGCCAGCCGCTTCGCCGGCGATTCCGAGCTGACCCGGCTGAACGCGGCGGGCGGCGAGAGGATCGCCGTCAGCCCGCTCCTGCACGAAGCGCTGACCCTCGCCCTGCGGGCGGCGGAGGTGACCGGCGGGGCGGTCGACCCGACGCTGGGCCGCAGCCTGATCGCCGCCGGCTACGACCGCGATTGGACGATGCTCATCCCGCCGCCCTCCGGATCCCCTGACGCCGGCGAACCGACGGGCGCTCAGCCTCGACTGGCGCTCCTTCGCCGGCGCGAGCCCGCCTGGCGGGAGATCGACCTCAGGGACGATCCGCCGAGCGCGCGGATCCCGGCCGGCGTGATGATCGATCTCGGCGCGACGGCGAAGGCGCTGGCCGCCGACCGTGCGGCCCGGGCGGCCGTCGCCGCCGGCGCGCACGGAGCGCTCGTCTCCCTCGGAGGCGACATCGCCACGCGCGGCGTGGCGCCGGACGACGGCTGGGGGGTCCACGTCACCGACGACCATCGCTCGGGGCCCGACGCGCCCGGCCAGACGATCGCCATCCGCTCCGGCGGTCTGGCCACCTCCAGCACCACGACCCGGCGCTGGCTGCACGGCGGCGAGGCGATGCACCACATCCTTGACCCGCGGGACGGTGCGCCGGTGCGGACGACCTGGCGCACGGTCAGCGTGGCCGCCGGGAGCTGCGCCGACGCGAACATCGCCTCGACGGCCGCCATCGTGCTCGGCCCCGCCGCCGCGGACTGGCTCGCCGCCCAGGGCCTGCCCGCCCGGCTGGTGGCGCTCGACGGCGCGGTGCTGACGCTCGGAGGATGGCCGCGATGATCGGTCCGAGCACCTACTGGTACGTGACCCGGGCGAGCGGCGCGGTCGCTCTCGTCCTGCTGACGCTCAGCATCGTCATCGGGATCGCCTCCGTCGGCCGGCTCCAGGCACCCGGGATGCCGCGCTTCGTCATCGACGGATTGCATCGCACGGCCTCGCTGCTGGCGGTCCTGTTCGTGATCGTGCACGTCGTCACCACGGTGATGGACAGCTTCGTCTCCATCTCCTTCGTCGATGCCGTGATCCCGTTTCACGGCAGCTATCGACCGCTCTGGCTCGGACTCGGGGCGGTCAGCTTCGACCTGCTGCTGGCGATCACGCTGACCAGCCTGGTGCGCCTGCGGATCGGCCACCGGACGTGGCGCGGAGTCCACTGGCTCGCGTACGCGTCGTGGCCGATCGCGGTCATCCACGGATTCGGCACGGGCAGCGACGTCCGCCACACGTGGATGATGGCGATCGACGTCGTCTGCATCGCCGCCGTCCTCGCCGCGATCATCGCCCGCGCGATGATCGGCTGGCCCCAGCACGCCCGGCTGCGCGTCGGGGCTCTCGGCCTCGCCTCCGCCTTCGCCCTCGGCCTCGTCGTCTGGCTGCCGGGCGGACCACTCCAGGCCAACTGGGCGCGGCGCGCCGGAACGCCGGCGTCCGCGCTCTCCACCCACCGGAGCCATACGTGAGCCTTCCCCGCGTCCTGCTCGGCATCGGCGACGACCGCATGCCGTATGCCGTCCACCTCGCCGAGCACGGCGAACTGCCGGGCGTCGTCCTGCGAGGAGCCGACACCGGCACCCCGCCGCTGCTGGCCGAGCTGACCCGCTCGGGCCTGCGCGGCCGGGGCGGGGCGTCGTTTCCCCTGCATCGCAAGATCGACGCCGTGCGCCGCGCCAGGGGCACGCCGGTGATGGTCGTCAACGGCACCGAGGGCGAGCCGATGAGCGTCAAGGATCGCGTGCTGATGGAGTCGCTGCCCCACCTCGTGCTCGACGGCGCCTTCTGCTGCGCGGTCGCCGCGGGCGCCGACACGATCGCGATCGCGATCGACGAGGCGTTCGGCGAGGCGGAGGCCTCGCTGCGCTCGGCGCTGCGCGAGCGCCCGGACGGCGACGGGATCGAGATCATCCGCGTCCCCTCCGGATATGTCACCGGACAGGAGACGTCGGTCGTCAACTTCCTCAACACCGGCATCGCCAAGCCGACCGCCGCCGTCCCGCGGATCAGCGAGCGGGGGGTGCGCAAGCGCCCGACGCTCATGTCCAACGCCGAGACGCTGTGCCACGTGGCGCTCATCGCCCGCCACGGCGCCGAGTGGTTTCGCGGCCTCGGCACCGCCGAGGAGCCGGGGTCGGCCCTCGTCACGCTCAGCGGTGCGGTTCGCTATCCCGGGGTCTACGAGATCGAGTTCGGATCCCTGCTGCCGTCGCTGATGACCGCCGCCGAGGGCCAGAGCGAGCCCCTGCGGGCATTCCTGATGGGCGGCTACGCCGGCGGATGGGTCGATGCGACCGCCGCGGTCGGGCTGCGGCTGTCGGAGGCGTCGCTGCGCCCGGGCGGCGGCTCACTCGGGGCGGGGATCATCGTCGCGCTACCGCGCAGCGCCTGCCCGGTCGCCGAGGTCACGCGCGTGGCCGGCTGGATGGCGGACGAGAGCGCCGGGCAGTGCGGCCCGTGCATCAACGGGCTCGGGTCGATCGCCGACACGCTCGCCGACGTCTGCGACGGCCGGGCGGGAAGCCGCGCGCTGGCCGACATCGAGCGCTGGTCGGCCGTCGTCACGGGCCGGGGCGGCTGCGCACTTCCCGACGGCACCGCCCGGTTCGTCACCACGGCTCTGACCGTGTTCGGCCCCGAGATCGCCCAGCACGCCCGCCATGGTCCGTGCGAGGACTGCTCCCGCCGGCCGGTCCTGTTGACCCCGACGATGAGGAGCGCGGCGCGATGAGCACGCGAATCGCCGTGGACATGATCGCCTGCGAGGCGCACGGGCTGTGCGCCGAGCTCCTGCCCGAGCGGATCACCCTTGACGAGTGGGGCTATCCGGTGATCGACGGCTCGCCGATCCCCCCGGTGCTGGAGGACCTCGCCCGGCGCGCGGTCAGCGTCTGCCCGACGCTCGCCCTGCGGCTGGAGCTGGTGGAGGACATCTCGCTGCGCGGCGCGGACGCGGCGGCGTCCGATCGCCGCATGCGCCGCGCACGCTGAGCAGCCGCCGGATTCCGGCGATGTCCGCCGACGGGGTGAAGGACGGGATCGCTGCGGGCTTCGCGGCGTTGGTTGCCGCGTCCGACCGTCGTTGGACGCTACGCTGCCGCGCCGTGAGCGCCACCACGCCCGCCCTGCTCGCCGCCGCGGCCGGCGTCGGCTTCGGCCACGCCGTCCTCCCTGACCACTGGGTCCCGCTCGCCGTGCTCGGCCGCACGCGGCGCTATCCGCTGGCGAAGGTCGCTCGCCTCTCGGGATTGGCGGGGGTCGCCCACGTCCTCATCTCGCTCGTGCTGGGGACGCTCATCATCGTCGTCGGACTGCAGTTCCGCTCCGCTGTCCAGAGCGCCCAGGCGGCGATCATCGGCGGTCTGCTGATCGCCACCGGCGTCGGCTTCCTGGCGATGGAGCTGGCCGGCCACGGCCATCACCACGACGACGATCACCATCACGACCACGCCCACGACGAGCACGACAGACCCCCCGACCACGGCCACGACACGGCCGACCACGGCCACGACACGGCCGATCACGGCCGCGGCCCGGCCGATCACGGCCCCGGCCCGTCGTCCGGCGAGCGCCGTGGCCTGCGGGGCGTCGTCGCGGTGATGGTGCCGTTCGGCGCCGCCGCCTCGCCGGACCTGACGATCCTGCCCGTGTTCCTGGCGGCGACGACCGCCGGGGTGGCGACCGCGGTCGGGTCGCTCGTCGTCTTCGGAGCGGTCACGATCGCCACGATCGTGTCGCTGACCGTGATGGCCGCCCGCGGCGGATATCAGATTCGCGGCCAATGGCTGGACCGCTGGGGCAACGGCGTCACCGCCGGGGTGCTCCTGGTGATCGGCGCGCTCGTCATCACCGGAGTGCTCTGAGACCGGGCGCGCACGTGGGGACGGCACGCCCGGGTGCGGGATCGGCCGTACGATCTGCGGGCCATGAGCTCGGTCATCATCGACTGCGATCCCGGCTACGACGACGCGATCGCGCTGATGCTGGCGGCGGCCAGCGCGGAGATCGAGCTGCTCGGCGTCACGACGGTGGCCGGCAATCAGACGCTCGCCAAGACGACCGCCAACGCGATCCGCGTGCTCGACCACGTCGGTCGCGCTGACGTCCCGGTCATCGCCGGAGCGCCGCGGCCGCTCGTCCGCTGAACCGGCGGTCGCCGCCGAGGTCCACGGCGAGAGCGGGCTCGACGGAGCCCGGCTCGCGCCCGCGGCGCGCGCCGCCGAGCCGACCCACGCGATCGACTGGATCGGCCGGCGCCCTGACCGGTGCGCGCCGGCTCGGTCACGCTCGTCGCGACGGGGCCGCTGACCAACGTCGCGCTCCTGCTCGCCCGCCATCCCGAGCCGGCGGCGAGACTGGAGCGCATCGTCTTCATGGGCGGCGCGATCGGGGAGGGCAACATCACGCCGGCGGCGGAGTTCAACATCTGGGCCGATCCAGAGGCCGCCCAGCGCGTCCTGGACAGCGGCCTCCCGTTGACGATGGTCGGCCTCGACGTCACCCATCGCGCGCTCGTCGAGGACCGGCACGTCCGGCGGCTGGCCGGCGCCGGAGCGGCCGGCCGGCTCGCCGCCGATCTGTACGGCTTCGCCTCCCGCCGGCATCGCGAGGTCTACGGCGAGGAGGGCCTCCCGGTGCACGACGCGGTCGCGCTCGCCCATGTCGTCGACCCATCGCTGCTGGTCACGACGCGGTGCGGGGTCGTCGTCGATCTCGGGCCGGAGCTCTCACGCGGGCGCACCCATGTCGACCGCTGGGCCCAGATGGGATGGGCGCCCAACTGCGAGGTGGCCGTCGCGATCGATTCCGAGCGCTTCCTCGAACTGCTCGTCAGCCGGATCGGCGCGCTACGCTAGCCAAGCGCGCCGAGGTGCGAGGCGCGGCGGTCACTCCGCCTCCTCGATGACCGAGATCCCGAGCGCGGCGGCGAGCGCGCCCGCCAGCCCGACGATGTCGGCCCACTCCATCGCGGCCCCGCGCAGGTCGGCCAATCCCCGCACCGCGGCGAGGTCGTTGCGCCGCAGTTGACAGTTGCGCAGGCGCGCGCCACGGAAGTCGGCGCCGGAGAGATCGCAGTCGTGGAAGACGACCGAGTCGAGCTGCGCGTTGAGGAAATCGGTGCCACCGAGCAGGCAGTCGTCGAAGCTGACGCGCTCCAGGTGCGCGGTGGCGAACGACGCCAGGTCGATGCGGCAGCCGGTGAAGGCGACATCGCGCAGCCGGCCCTCGGCGACAGTGATTCCGGTCAGCCGGGAGGCCTCGACGCTGACTCGGGAGGCGCTCAGGGCGCGCGCGTCGACGTTGGCCGCATTGCAGCGCTGCAGGCGGGCGTCGCTGAGCCCGAGGTGCTCCAGCCGTGAGCCCGACAGGTTGACACCGCTCAGCGCGACGGTGTCGAACCGCACGCCGGCGGCGTGGCTGCCGGCGAGATCGGTGGACTCCAGCTCGAGCTCGGCGTATCGCTCGTCGTGGGCCAGCGCGTCCACCGTCCGGCGCGACAGATCAGATGGGATCTGGGGCGGGGCGGGGGTCCCGTGTCGATGCGGCGGCACGCTGCCGCAAGCCTATCGCCCGGCTTGACCTGCAATCTCCGGTGGGCGATGATCAAGCGGCTTCGACGAGGAGAGCCGCTTCGACCGAAAGGCCAGCATGAGCGCCAGCACGCCGCTTCCGATCAAAGAGTCCAAGTCCCCGCCGGTGGGTGAGGTCGGCCATGAGCATCGGCTCGAGAAGGGCGCGCTCGGCCTGATCGACATCTCGGCGGCGACGATGGCCAACGTCGCCCCGGCGATGAGCTTCTACTTCGGCTTCGGCCTGCTGGCCACGACCGCGGGCGTCGCCTCGCCGTTGACGATCCTCGTGGCGGGCATCGCGATCGCCTTCCTCGCCAACACCCTCTCCGAGTTCGCCAAGATCACCCCGTCGACCGGCGGCTTCATCACCTTCGTCGGCAAGACGTTCGGCCCGACGAGCGCGGTCACGACCGCCCTGCTCGCCGGGATGGGCTACATCATCGCGATGGCGTCGGTGATCGCCATCTCCGGCGGCTTCCTGCAGATCACGCTGAACTACTACCTGCACATCAGCATCCCGTGGGGCATCCTGACCGTCGCGCTGACGCTCGGCGCGGTCGCGATCATGATCCGCGGGGTGGCGATCTCGACCAAGGTGGCGGGAATGCTGTTCGGGTTCGAGCTGACGATGCTCGTCATCGTCTCCCTGGCCGCGATCATCAGCAACGCCGGTCATCTGTCGCTGTCGCCGTTTGACCCGGGTCACATCACGAACGGCTTCACCGGCCTCGCGGCCGGCTTCCCGCTCGCCATCTACCTGTTCATCGGCTGGGAGAACTCGGCGGCGCTCGCCGAGGAGACCGACGATCCCCGGCGCAACGTGCCCCGTGCGGTGTTCCTGTCGGTGGCGGTGATGGCGGTCAGCTATCTGCTGTTCTCCTACGCCACCGTCACGGGCTTCGGCTACAACGTCACCAAGCTCGGCGCGGCGGAGATCCCGTTCATCACCGTCGCCCACAGCGCGATCGGCGGCCTGGCGGTGTTCGCGTACCTGGCCGGATTGACCTCGACCCTCGGCGCGCTGATCGCCGGGACCAACTCGCAGGCCCGCCTCGTCTTCAACTCCGGCCGGGAGGGATTGCTGCCGAGCTGGATCGGCCGGGTCGACCGAGTCCGCCGCACGCCGACCAACGCGATCTTCACCTTCGTCGGGATCTCGATGGTGATCATGGGCGGCTGGGGGCTGTTCGACGTCATCCGCGGCGACCAGCGGTATCTCAACCCGGTCAGCTTCTTCGACGAGTCCTCGACGATGGGGACGATCCTCGTCCTGCTCGTCTACCTCGCCGGCAACCTCGCGTTGCCGTTCTTCATCCGCCGCAACCGGCCCGAGATGTTCAACGCCGTCCGCCACGGTGTGCTCCCGATCCTGGGGGCGATCCTGATCATCGTCCCGCTGTACTACCTGGCCAAGCCGGGCCAGACCGAGCCCTACAGCTGGTATCCGTATGTCGCGCTCGTCATCCTCGTCCTCTCGATCGGCTACGCGATGTACCTCACCCGCAAGGATCCGACGATCGCCGACCGCGTCGGTTCGATCGTCGCCGACGAGTAGCGCCGCGCGACCATGACATGAAGCTCGCTGTCGCCGGTCTGGGAAACATGGGCCACGCGCTCGCCGAGCGGCTGCTCGACGGCGGCCACGAGCTGACCGTCTGGAACCGCAGCGCGGACAAGGGCGATGACCTCGTCGCCCGGGGAGCGCGCCGGGCGGCGACGCCCGCGGCCGCCGCCGATGGCGCGCAGGCGATCTTCATCTCGCTGGCCGACGACGCCGCGGTCCTGGCGGTCTTCGCCGGCGAGTCCGGCGTGGCCGCCGGACTGAGCGCGGGCTCGGGAGACGGTCGATCGGCGATCCTCGTCGACACGAGCACGGTCTCGCCCGTCACCTCCGCGCGCCTGGCCGAGGCGGTCGCCGGCCGGTTCATCTCCTCGCCGATCCTCGGGGCCCCGGCGGCGGTGCGTTCCGGGCTGGCCGGCTACCTCATCGCCGGTCCGCCTGCGCTCTACGAAGCGCTCGCTCCCGCCTACGCGGCGCTCGCCGACGAGGGCCGCCGTCGCTTTCTCGGAGAGGATCCGGCGGTCCCGCTGACCCTCAAGCTGCTCTCCAACTATCTGCTGATGTCCGGGATCGCGGCGCTCGCCGAGGTGGTGGCGACCGCCCAGGCCGCCGGGCTGCCCGACGAGCTCCTGCAGGAGTACCTCGGCGAGGCGCCGCTCGTCGCGCCCGCGCTGCGCAATCGGCTGGCCGCGATCATCGCCGGCGAGCACGACGGCTGGTTCTCGACGACGCTCGGGGCCAAGGATGTCCGTCTCGCGCGGGAGCTCGCCGGCTCCCATGACGTGATGCTACCGCTCGCCGAGCTCGTCCAGCGGCGCTACGAGCAGGCCGCCGCGGAGGGCTGGGCGAGCGCTGACATCAGCGCCGTCGTCGAGCTCGTCAGGGCCGCGGCCCGGCCGGGCTGACCCCGGTCCGGACGCCGGGGCAGCGGCGCGCCTCGGCCGATCGCCGCTGAGCATCCAACGGGCGGCGCGCTCGCCACGGGCTCATGTGGCCGCCGGGGCGTGCCGACATAGGACATATGTCCACGCCAGCGCCACATGAGCCCGTGACTGTGGTACGAGCGCTCGCCCGACGCGGGAGCACCGTGCTGATGCTCCGCCGCGCCGCCGGCGACAGCCTGGGCGGCTGGTGGGAGCTCCCCGGCGGCAAAGTCGACGCCGCCGACGATCATCCCGTGGAGGCGCTCGCCCGCGAGATCCGCGAGGAGTGCGGCCTGCGCCTGTGCGGCACGCCGCGCCTGATCGCCACGACGCCGCGGGTGACCCCGCGCGGGAGGAGCCTGCGCGAGCTCACCTTTCTCGCCGAGGTCGCCGAGGGGACCGAGCGCCTGTCGGTCGAGCACGACGCCGTGCGCTGGCATCCAGTGGACCGGCCGCTGCCCGATCGCCACACGGATGCGGCGGCCGACGGCATCGCCGCGCTGCGCAGCCGCTTCGTCGCCTGATCCGCTCGCGGCCCCGGCGCCGGCACTCCCGGGCTCAGGAGCGGGCGTGCGCCGCGGCGAGCGGCTCGGACTGATCCGGCCCGTCCTCCGAGCTCCAGTCCGGGGGGTCGTCAAGCAGGATATAGCCGCCGCGGGGGGCACGCCGGACCTGACCGCGCCCCTCCAGACGCCGCATCGCGGTCGTCACCGATGGCCGCTGCGCGCCGAGGATCTCGCCGAGGACCTCGTGGGTCAGCCGGAACGGGATCCGCACCCCCTCCGGGCCGACTCGGCCCCAGGTGCTGGCGATATGCCAGAGCGTCGCCAGCAGCTTGTCCTCCACGCGCATCTGGTGGCTCACCGCCATCAGATAGGCGACCGAGCGCGTCCGGCGCAGCAGACGCCCGGAGAAGTTGACGACGAGCTGGGGCCGGCGCCCGATGAGCGTCGTGATGCGCTCGTCGAGCACGGCCAGGCGGGTCGGGCGGAACACCCGCCAGTCGAGCTCGGGCGGAATCATGCCCCAGCCATCGGGCTCATCCCAGGGGCGCAGGATGTCCCCGACGCCGAGGAGCTCGGTGGCCACCGCCGAACCGACACGCACCCGGCGCCCGAGCAGGCCGTCGAGGAGCAGGAGTCCGTAGCACGTCGCCGGATCGATCCCGATCGGCTCCCAGCGAGGCCGGCTGACCGAGATCACGCGGGCGCGCAGCGCGGCGGTCGCCGCCACACGGTCCTCCTCGGAGAGCCCCTGGGCGAGATCCGGCTCGTCGCGCAGGATGAAGGTCACGTCGGCGGTCCCGTTGCCATTGCCGTTCCCGCTCCCGTCTGCAACCTCCGCGTGACCGCGTGGATCGGTCATGGGACAAACACTTTCCCTGCCGGGGCTCTCCCAAACCGGGCCGCCGCCGCGGGGGCGACGTGGCCGCATGGGAGCGCGCGGGCCGCTACAGTCCCGCGGCGTCGATGTCGAGCCTCCTCGTGACATCCCCGCGTCGCCGTGCCCGGATGCTGCTGTGCGCCGCGGCGGGCATCGTGCTGATGCTCGTGTTCGGACCTCCGAGCGTGAGCCCGGCCAGCGCCCACTCGGCGCTCGGCGCCCACGCCGGGTCGCACCCGGCCCTGGCCGCGTCGACTCGGCGATCGCCCGCCGCCAAGCATCGCAGGGCCAAGGCCAAGGCCAAGGCGACGGCCAAGCGCCGGCGTCGCCATCATCGCCACCGCACGCAGACCTCCACCGTCAAGAAGACGACCACGGTCAAGACGGCGACGGCCACGGCCAACTGCTTCCCGACGCCCGGCGCATGCGGCTTCCCCGATCCGAGCTATCACAACGTCGGAGCGACCTCGAGCTGCTCGGCGCTCCCGAGCTCGGGCTCGATCACGGCGTCGACGACCGGCGAGAAGATCACGAATCTCGACGTATCGGGCACGATCACCGTCTCCGCGCCGGATGTCACGATTTCCAACGTCTGCGTGACGACCGACGGGGGCGGCCAGGTGGGGACGACGGGGATCCGATTGGAGGGCAGCGCCTCACGGACGATCCTGTGGCACGTCACGGTATCCGGAGCCAACGACAGCACCGAGTCGATCGAGCAGGCCGTCGCCAACGACAACGGCGGGACCGCCTACGGTGTCGCCCTTGATCTCAGCAACTGTGGCGAATGCGTGTGGGGCGGACCGTGGACGGTCGTCAACAGCTACGTGATCACCAACGGGATGCAGGGAACGAGCGATCACCTCGAGGACGTCTACTGCAGCGACTCGACGGTCGGCCTGTACCACGACACCCTGCTCAACCCCGCCGATCAGAACTCGGTCATCCTCTGCGACACCCATTACGGCCAGGGCGGCCCGTGCGACAACCACATCACGATCCACGACAGCCTGATGGCGGGCGGTGGATTCGTCATCTACACCTGCGCGAACGCGTCCGGCGTGGGGTCGAGCACGATGAGCATCGTCGGCAACCGCTTCGCGCGCTGCCTGACGACGCCCTTGACCTACAACGCCGGGACCGGCGGGACGGCGTGCGGCGGCAGTACCGGCACCGGGATCGGCTCGGGCGCCGACAGTCATGGCTACTGGCCCAACGGCGGCTATTTCAGCCCGGTCGACTCATCGGCGGTCTACTGCCCGCCGACCGCGGGCCAGGCGTGGTCGTCAAACGTCTGGGACGACAACGGCGCGACCGTCGCCTGCTGACGGCAACCCGCCGCACTGATCAGAGCATCCCGCCCGGAGGCGGTTGACGGCGCTCGGCGCGGCGGTGATGATCACGGCGATGTCGACTCCCGCGGCGCCCGGACCGCTGGATCCGCAGACGGCGCGACGGGTCGCGGTCATCGCCAGCGCGAGCGGGAGCGGCAAGACGACGGTCGGCCGCCGGCTCGCCGAGCGGCTCGCCGTCCCGTTCATCGAGCTCGACGCGCTCGTCCACGGCCCGGACTGGACCGAGACCCCCGACGACGTCCTGCGCGCCGCGCTCGCCCCGGTCCTCGTCGCCGACGGCTGGGTGATCGACGGCGCCTATCAGCACAAGCTCGGCGATCGGGTGCTCGCAGCCGCCGATCTCGTCCTCTGGCTCGATCTGCCGCTCCGCGTCTGGTCGGTCCGGCTGACCCGCCGGACGTGGCGGCGGATCCGCCGCGGTGAGCAGCTGTGGAACGGCAACCGCGAATCGCTGCGCGGGGCGCTCTGGGGCTGGGATTCACTGTTCATCTGGGCCCTGCGCTCCCACGTCCGCCGTCGGCGCGAGTGGCCCACACAGCTGCGGGACTTTCACGTCATCCGCCTGCGGTCCCAGGCCGAGGTGGACCGGTTCCTCGCCGGTGGCAACCGTCTTGTCAACGACGACGGCATCTTCTAGGCTGCTCCCGGGATCGTCGGTGAGAGGGAGGGAACCATGGTGTGGAGTGGCCTGTTGCGCCGGCGGTTCGCCGCGCTCGCGCTCGTTTGTACCGCCGCGAGCTGTGTCGTCGCGCTCGCCATCGGCCACGGGACCGCGCTCGCTGCGGCCGGAGCAGGGCAATCGGCGCTGCTCCCGACGCCGTCCTGTCTGACGCCGCCGCCGAGCGAGAGCGCGCCGTGGCTGGACGCGCGCTTCGGCGCCGAGTGCCAGGCCCAGTACGTCATCGACGATCTCGAGAATCCGGCGTCGCCACTGTATGCGCACAACGCCGACGGCACCCCGGTCCAGTCCACCCTCGAGCGGCTTGAGGCGGCGCTGGCGACCGGGGACAACATCGAGCCCGCCGGCGCCGGCGCCGGCACCAACCTGCTCGCCCTGTACGGCCTGACGATCAGCGGCAACAGCGATGACGGGGCCGACGGCGAGCGAGCGACCGGCCTCGCGTTCCCCAATGCCCTGACGCTCGGGGCCTCGTGGGACACCGCGCTGGCCTCGGCGTACGGCACGATGCTCGGCAGCGAGTTTCATCGTACCGGCCTCAACGACGTCCTCGGGCCGGTCATCGACATCGACCGCACCTGGCACACCGGACGTGAGAACGAGAACTTCGGCGAGGATCCGTTCCTCACCGGCTCACTGGTGGCGCCGGAGATCCGGGCGATCCAGGCCCAGGGCGTGATGACCACCGTCAAGCACTGCTGCGCCTACACGCAGGAGCAAGGGCGCTCCGGACTGGCCCTGACGCTCGGACCGGGCAACACCGGCGAGAACGAGCTCGTCTCCGAGCGAGCGCTCGAGGAGATCTACGGCCCGGCCTGGCAGGCGGCAGTGGCTCCGAACCAGGGCGACGCGATGTCGGTGATGTGCGGTTACGCGATCGTCGACGCCGCCACCGCCCCGCCGTACACCGGCGCCGATTCGTGCGGCAATCAGTTCCTGCTCACCGATCTGCTCAAGGGTCAATACGGCTTCGAGGGGACGTTCACCCCCGACGCGGTGACCGCCATGCGAGACAGCTCGGTGCTCAACTTCGAAAACGGCGGCGACGGCGGTGACGTCAGCCTGACGACAGCGCAATTGACCGCGATCGTCGGCGACGGCAGCGGCGACGGTGCCACCAACGCCGATGGCAGCCAGAACATCATCAGCGAGGCGCGACTGGTCGACGAGGTCCGCCGGCTCGTGCTGCAGTCGGTCAAGAACGAGCGCTTCCTTAAGCAGCCCAACACCGACGGCATCGATGACGGGATCGCCCAGGACGAGGCCACTTCGGCCGAGATCGAGGAGCAGGGCGCGGTGCTGCTGGAGGATCGCGCCGGCGTGCTGCCGATCAGGCCGTCGATCCGGTCGATCGCCGTGATCGGCACCCAGGCCGGCCCGAACGCGGACGCGAACGTCGGTCCGGTGACGACCGAGCAGCCGCAGATCGAGAACGACGGCTCGCCGTTCGTCAACCCGACCAATACCTTCACCGACACGGTCACCGGGCAGGCGTTCGGCTACTCGAGCGCGCTCAGCGGAATCCTCGCCCGCGCCGGCCAGAACCAGGCGGTTACGTACTCGCCCGGAACCGTCGGGCTGCTCGAGCAGCCCGCGCTCGCCGCCAACGGCGCCACGAGCGGCCCCGGATCGATCGTCACCCCCGATGGAACCCAGGCCGGCTTCCTGGCGACGTACTACGGTGGCGACGATCCGACCGACCCGTCGGATCCCGTCCTCGGCACCCAGGTGCTGCCCTCGATCCAGTACGACAGCCCGGGCGGGAACACCGGGCCGACCTCGTTCCCGGCCGTTCCCAACGGTAGTCCGGCGGTCGCGATCCCGATCCAGTATCAGCTCAACCAGTGGTCGGCCTCCTACCAGGCGACGTACACGCCTGCGGTGACCGGCGACTACAACCTCTCGATCGCCGAGTCCGGGACGACCAAGCTCTACGTCAATGGGCAGCTCGTCGAGCAGCGCCTGCGGGACGACTTCGGCTACATCGACCACGTCACGATCGCTCTGACCGCCGGACAGCCCGTGTCGCTGGTGCTCGACTACTCGCCTGAGGAGGCGGCGGCCGGCCAGGCCCCGGCGCAGGGGCCGTTCAACTCGATCTTCGACACCTTCCTCGGCGACGAGGTCCATCTCGGTGCCGCGCTGCCGCCGGCGAGCGGCTCGACCTTGATCCAGCAGGCGGCGAGCGCCGCCGCCGCCGCGAACGTGGCCGTCGTGTTCGCCGGACGCGAGATCGGCGAAGGGCACGACATCGAGAGCCTCGACCTGCCCGGCGACCAGAACGCGATGATCGACGCCGTCGCGCGGGCCAACCCACGCACGATCGTCGTCCTGACCGGGGGCCCGGTGGCGATGCCGTGGCTGCACCAGGTCGCAGGCGTGCTTGAGATGTGGGAGCCCGGCGCCACCTTCGGGACGGCGGTCGCCTCGCTCCTGTTCGGCGACAGCGACCCCTCCGGCCGGTTGCCGATCACCTTCCCGGCCAACGACAGCCAGGGACCGGGGGCGACCCCGGCCGAGTATCCCGGGATCACCGATCTGGCGACCGGAGCCTCCGACGACTACGACCAGCTTGAGCAGGAGGATTTCAACGAGGGTGTCGACGTCGGCTATCGCTACTACGAGACGCATGGGGAGCAGCCGCTGTTCCCATTCGGCTACGGGCTCTCCTACACCTCGTTCGCTCGCCGCATCGTCCTCACCCGCAGCGATCGGGAGGGCGACGTGACCGTGGTCGTGGCCGACAGCAATCGCGGGCCGGTGGCCGGCGCCGACGTGATCGAGGGCTATGTGCACGACCCGGCTCGGACCGGCGAGCCTCCCGAGCAGCTGCGCGCGTTCGCCAAGGTGTCGCTCGCGCCGGGCCAGACGAAATTCGTGTCGCTGCGGTTCCGGCCGAGCTCGTTTGCCTACTGGAACTCGGGTCCGGCCACCGGGACGACGCCGGCCGTCACCTCGCCGTCGCTGCCCGCGGGCTCCGGCTCGCCTGAGCCGACGGGGCGGTGGGTGATCGCGCCCGGCGTCTACCGCGTCGACATCGGAGGGTCCTCGAGCCAGTTCAATGCCAGCACGACGTTCCGCCTGTCGGGCTATGCCCCGCCGGGCGCGCTCACCGGTCTGTTCGGCTGGGCGCTGGGATAGGCGATCTCTCGCAGGAAGCCGATCGCGGCGGGATAGGCGTCGAGCCGGTTGGCGAGGCGGGCGAGACCGTGTCCCTCGTCCTCGTAGATCCTCAGGACGCAGCGGATCCCTCTCCGGCGCAGGTCGTCGACGAGCTGCTCGGCTTCGCCGACCGGCACCCGCGGGTCGTTGCGGCCGTGAATCACGAACAGGGGAGCGCGGATCGCCTGGACGCGGCGCATCGGCGACGCCGACTCCAGAAAGGCGCGGTCGTCGATCAGCGATCCGTATTCGCGCTCGCGCTGGGCCCGCCGATAGTCAGACGTGTTCTGCAGGAAGGTGACGAGATCGGAGATGCCGACGATGTCGACGCCGGCGGCCCAGAGCTCGGGCTGGAAGGCGAGCCCGGCGAGCACCATGTAACCGCCGTAGGAGCCGCCCCACAGGGCGGCCCGCCCGGCATCGAAGCCGAGGGCATCGAGACCGCCGTGGACGGCGGCGAGATCGGCGACCGAATCCAGGCGCTTGACGGTGTCGTCGAGCGAGGCGTAACGCTTGCCGTAGCCCGTCGATCCGCGGACATTGGGCACGACGACGCCGAAGCCGGCGAGTGCGAGACCTTGGATGACGGGGTTGAACAGCTGCATGGCCTGGGACTCCGGGCCGCCGTGGACGACCACGACGACCGGCGGGCGGGGCTCGTCGCCGCGGGGGCGAAAGACGAACAGCGGCACCGATTCGCCGTCGAAGCTCGTCACCCGATGTGACTCGGCGACGGCGAGCCGATCGACCGCCGCGGCATTCGAGCTCCGGGTCAGCCGCCGGGTTCGCCCGGCGGTCACGTCGAAGGCGAACACCTCGGCGGGCGTCCGTGGCGTCGAGAGCGTGTAGTAGACGGTGGATCCGTCGGCGGCCAGCATCGGCGCGGGGATCGCCCACGAGGAGACGACGCCGGGCTCCAGGGTCGGCACCTCGGCACGGACGTCTCCCGTTGCGGCGTCGTGGAGGGTCATCGTCGTGACGCCGTCGTCGTTCTCGATCACCAGCAGGCTGCGCCCGTCCGGGCTGGCCACGACCTCGGCGTCGAGCTCGTGACGCGCCCCGGTCAGCGGCCTCGTCGTGCCCGTCGCCGGGTCGTGACGCACGATGATCGCGACATCGCTGCCGACGCTGGAGCTGACCGCGAAGCCGCCGTCGTCGGTCCAGGCCGGGGAGCCGACGAGCGCCGCCTCGTCAGGATGGGGGAGAGGGATGCGGGCCACCCCCGTGCCGGCGTCGATCAGCACGAGGTCGGAGTCCAGCGGTCGCGGGCCGTCGGCGAGCACGGCGATCGTCCGGCCGTCGGGCGCGAACCCGGAGCTGGCATGAAACCAGGCGCCGCCGGCGTGGATGAGGCGATGCTCACCGGTGGCGAGCTCGACGGTCCACAGGTCGAAATCGACCCCATCCCGGCGGTTGGAGGTGTAGGCGATCGACCCACCGTCGGGCGAGGCGCCCGCGAAGTGGTGTCCGAAGCCCGGTGCGCCGGTCAGAGCTCGCAGCCCGGCCAGGTCGGTGAGCGGGTCGGCGGCCGCCGCGTCGAGATCGATCAGAAACAGGCCGAAGCGCTCGTTGCCGCCCTGGTCGATCTCCAGTACCGCGTGGCGGCCGCGCGGAAGATAGTGCGCGCCGCCGACCGGCTCGGGCAGGGCGGTCAGCACGCACGCATGGCCGTCGGTGAGCTCGGACAGCTGCATCGTGCCGGTGGCGTCGCTGCGGACCAGGAGCCGCTCGGGCCCTCCCGGATCGCGGCTGACGTCGGCCAGCACGCAGGATGGGGCGCGCAACAGCGTCGTGAACGGCTCGAGCCAGGACGACTCCGTCATCGCTCTCTATTCTGCCCGGCGACGATCCATTGCGGCGAGCACCGACCGCTCGTTCGGCGGGCGCATCGCAACGGTGGCGCGCGGCGCTCAGCCGCCGGTGATCTCGGCGAACTCGGGACGCTCGCGCAGGGGGACGAGATCATCGTCGTCGCGAGCGAGCTCGGCGAGCTCCGGCGCGAGCTCGATCGCGCGCCGGATATGGGCGAGCGCCGCGTCGGTCCGTCCGGCCCGGCTCTCGAAGCAGGCGGTGTTGTAGTAGACCGCCGCGTAGGGTGGATCGTCGGCGATCAGGGCCTGGGCGCGATCGGCGCCCTCCTCATAGCGTCCCGCTTCGAACAGCGGATACAGCGTCGAGAACACCTCCCAGCCGCTCGGTTGATAGGCCTTGCCGGCCGGTCCCGCGCCGATCGCCAGCAGTGTCGTGCCGGCCTCGTCGGCGAACGCCGTCCGCTTCATGCCCGCGGGCACGCGCACGAACGTCCCGGCCGGAGCATCCTGGGTCTCCCCGTCGAGCTCGAACCGGGCGTGCCCGGAGACGACGAAGTACAGCTCCTCGCCGGACTCGGGCTCGGACTCGTCGTGCTCGTTGATGAGCCGGTCGCCGTCGGCGCGAGCGGTCATCGCGTTGACCCCGAAGGTCCTGATCCCGAGATGGTGGCGCACCGGGCGAAACGGACAGCGCCCGTCGTCGATCTCGTCGATCTCCTCCAGCCGGGCAACCGCGAATTCAGCCATCTCCCGCTCCTCCCGCTCGTCGGACACTGTCACCGAAGGTGTGAATGTACCCAGCGCACTGCTGTCCGTCACCGACCTGACTCCGCGCCGGCCGGCTACTGGCGCAGCCGGCCCGGAGCTGCTCGAGGCTCGCGGTGTGGACGGTGCTCGGGGGGGCGGATCCGCGTCGAGCTTCCGGGTGAGAGCTGCGAGCTCGCCGCGGGCGACACCGTCGTGCTCGCCGCCGGCGTGCAACGCCGGATCCACGCCGCCTGGATCGTCTGAGCCCGGACCCCCGAGCGCGGCGCTGACGTGCGCGGTGCCGCCCGTCGACGGCCGGCTCCCTCTGACGGGTACGCCTCGTAAGCTGTCCGGTGTGCACGGCAGGGCAGGGCGATGACCACAGAGACGACCGAGCTCCCGCGCTGGGACCTCGAGTCGATCTTCCCCTCGCTTGACTCGCCGGCGTACGCCTCGGCGCGTGACGCGTGGCGGGCAAGTCTCGATGAGCTGCTGGCGCTGTTCGAGCGCCATGGGATCGGCACGGCGATTTCGCCGGCCTCGACCGACGCGGCCGGGCGGGCGATCGCGGAGATCATCACCGCGTTGAGCTCGCTCGAGGAATCGACCTGCCGTCTGAGCACCTACGTGAGCGCCCTGGTGGCCACCGACGCCTCGGATACGACCGCCGTCGCCGAGCAGTCCCGGCTGGCGGCGGACGCCGCCCGCGTGACGTCACTCCAGACCCGCCTGAACGCATGGATCGCGGCGTTCGGTGCCGAGGCGCTCGCACGGACGTCCGCGCTCGCCGCGGAGCATGAGAGCTGGCTGCGGCGCTGCAGCGAGCACTCCGCGCACGAGATGAGCGAGCGCGAGGAGGACCTGCTCGCCGCGATCGAGGTGCCGGGGGTTGAGGCGAGCGTCACCCTCGCCGGCGAGCTGAGCTCGACGCTCACGGGCACCCTGCGGGGGCAGCCCACGCCGATGTCGGTCCTGCGCGGCATGGCGGCTGAGGACGATCCGGGGCTGCGCCGTGAAGCCTATGACGCCGAGCTCGGCGCGTGGGAGACGATCGCGACTCCGATGGCGGCCTGCCTGAACGCGATCACCGGGCATGCGGTCATCGTCGACCGGCGGCGCGGCTGGGCGGACACGCTGGAGGCCGTCCTCTGGGACAACCGCGTGGCGCCTGAGATCCTCGAGGTCATGCAGACCGCGGCGCGCGAGAGCTTCCCGGACTTTCGCCGGTTCCTCGCCGCCAAGGCACGGGTTCACGGCCACGCCGGCGCGCTCCCGTGGTGGGATCTGGTGGCGCCGGTTCCTGGTGCGTCCGCCTACGACTGGTCAGAAGCGCAGGAGGCGGTGACCGCGGCGTTTGCCACGTTCACGCCACGTCTCGGAGCGCTGGCCGCGCGCGCGTTCCGGGAACGCTGGGTGGATGCCGAGCCCCGGCCGGGGAAGCGCGGCGGCGGCTTCTGCACCGCGATCGGTGGGGACGCATCCCGGATCCTCATGAACTACGACGGCAGCTTCGACAGCGTGCAGACGCTCGCCCACGAGCTCGGCCACGCCTACCACAACGCCACGCTCGCCGCCCGTCCCGCGTTGCTGCGTCCGACGCCGATGGCGCTGGCCGAGACCGCGAGCATCTTCTGCGAGACGATCATGGTGCAGGCCGGGCTCGCGGGCGCCGGCGACGATGAGCGCCTCGCGCTGCTCAACGTCGATCTGCTCAGCGCCACGCAGGTGGTCGTCGACATCGACTCGCGGTTTCGCTTCGAGTCAGAGCTGTTCCGCCGCCGCGCTGACGCTCCGCTGTCCGTGCAGGACCTGTGTGACGCGATGACCGCCGCGCAGACCGACACCTACGGAGATGGCGTCGATCGCGCGACCTATCACCCATGGATGTGGGCGGTCAAACCGCATTACTACAACGTGCAGCTGCACTTCTACAACTGGCCGTATTGCTTCGGGCTGCTGTTCGGGATCGGGCTGTACGCCCGCTACCTCGCCGAGCCGGTCGGCTTTCGTACCGACTACGACGAACTGCTGTCCACCACGGGGATGCTCGACGCCCGCGAGCTCGCGTCACGGTTCGGGATCGACCTCTGCGACCTCGGCTTCTGGCGCTCGAGCCTCGATGTCATCCGAGCGCGGATCGACGATTTCGTCGTCCTCGCGGCTCGCCTCTGACGCCCACCCGTGGGCCGTCGGCCCCGGACGAGACGCTCGGCCCTCCGCCGTCGAGCCTGTCGGCGTTCCCTCGGTCCGTGCAGACAGCCGCTCGCCCTCGTTACGTGGACCGATCGCCGGGCCAGCCGGCCATCGCATGCTCGATCGTCGCCTCGAGCTGCTCAGCGGTCGCGCCGTCGCGCGCCCGGTTCGACATCCCGGCCAGGAGGATGATGACGAATTCGGCAAGGCCGTCGACGTCGGTGGACGGCGGGAGCTCCGCCGCGGCGACGCCGCGCGCGATGCGGGCGCGGATGGCGGCGCCGGCATGCTCGAGGTGCTCGCCGACGACACCGCTCGCACCGTCAAGCAGGCGCTCTCCGCGGACCCGAGCGTCCTGTACCCGCAATTCGCCACCACCGCGATCAGCTGAGGCTCGCGTCCGGAGCGGTGCGGCCGCCCGGCCGGCCGCACCGCTCCACGTATCACGCCGCGCTCGGCGCGCTCTTCTCAGCATCAGTGGCAACCTGGACGGGAGGATCGGATGAGCTTCAACGGTGAGTACTTCATCGCCAGCCAGCTTGGCGGCATCGACGGGCCCAACAACCTGGCGATCGACGTGACGGGGGCGGTCAACGCGCCCGGAACCCCGATCCAGGTGTACGACAGCAAGGCGGGCATCTTCGCCGGGGCCGCACCACCCACCACCGCTCAGGAGGCGGACGCGGCCAATCAGATGTGGGAGTTCGTGCCGGTGGGCGACGCGTTCTTCATCCAGAGCAAGCTGAACAGCGAGCTCGTGATCGACGTCACCGGCAACAGGGGAGTGGCCGGCACCGCGCTCCAGGTGTGGACCAAGAAGCCCACGACGACATCAGACGAGCTCGCCGCCGCGCGCAACCAGCTGTGGACGATGGTCTGGGTGCCGTATCCGCAGACCGGACATCTGAATCTCCTGGAGCCCGGGTATCAGATCCAGAGCGAGCTGAACCCGGACCTGGTGATCGACGTGACGGGTGGCGCCGACAAATCGGGTACGCCGCTGCAGGTCTGGACCAGGAAGCCGACCGCCACGGTCGCCGACGTCGATGCCGCTCTCAACCAGCTCTGGAATCCGGCATCGGCCGTGTGGTTGACGCCGCCGAAGTAGTCCCCGGGGGCGGCAACCGCTGTCGCGCAGCCGAGATACAGTCGGGTGGGAACGATCGGTCGGTCAGCCGGTCGGTCCCGCCCGATCGGTGACAGCGGCTTGACCCAGCCCGACGATACGACGCCCACGGTTCGCGCTCGCGCCCTGCACCGGCGCCGGGCGATGATGGCGCTCGAGTTTCCGGCGATGCTGGAGTTCGACGATCCCGCGCTGGAGTGGCGGCGGTTGTTCTCTGAGCTGCTGGGGACGTTTCTGCTCGTCACGGTGGGCGCCGGTGGCGCGGTGGTCGACGCCGTCAGCCACGGCATGATCAGTCGGCCGGCCGCGGTCGCCGCGCCCGGGCTCATGGTGATGGCGATCATCCTGTTCATGGGCGCCGTCTCCGGCGCGCATCTCAATCCGGCGGTCACGATGGCGTTCACGCTGCGCGGTGACTTCCCCTGGCGGCGGGTGCCGGGCTACGTGCTGGTCCAGTTGATCGGCGCGACGCTCGCCTGCGTGTTCCTGCGCGCCGTGTTCGGCGACGTCGGGCTGCTGGGCGCCACCGAGCCGGGCGCCCACGTGCACGATTGGCAGGCGATGCTGATCGAGCTCGTGCTGACCGCGGGGCTGGTGAGCACGATCCTGGGGACGGCCTCGCGCGCTCAGAACGTCGGGCAGTTCTCGGCGCTGGCCGTCGGGGGCTACATCATCCTCGCCGGCCTGTGGTCCAGTCCGGTCAGCGGCGCGGCGATGAATCCGGCCCGGTCGTTCGCTCCCGATCTCGTGATCGGGAACTTCACGCATTTCTGGGTGTACGTGGTCGGACCGCTCGCCGGAGCGCTGATCGCCGTCGGTGTCGCCTGGATCCTGCGGGGGCCCGGGGGAGACAGTGGCGGGCTGGCCGCCGCCCGCGGCATGCTCGAACGCTCCGACCTCGGCGCCCCGCGGGGATCGGCAGAGCCTGATCTCCGGCCTCCGAGCTGACCGCACCTTCCGATGGCGGCGCGCTGCCCCGTCTGCGATCATCGGCGTCATCGCCGACGCGCACCCCACCGACCCGGGAGCGGTCCAGAGAATCAAATGGCTGGACGACGTCGCGCCGCACGACTACGCGTCGGCTGAGGCGTACCTGTCGCTCAAGCTCGACGACGAGGCGGTCCACAAGGCGATCAAGCGGCTGCGCAGAGCCGAGGTCACCACTCGGCGCGCCAACGACATCCTGCGCGCGGCCGGCCTGGCCGCCGCCCCGCTCGACGATCCCGGCGTGATGAAGGACCTGATCAAGGTGATCGAGGGCAAGAAGCTCAGCCCGGTGCTCGTCCTCAGCGCGCCGCGCGGCGCCGACATCGCCGACGGCTATCACCGGGTGTCGCTGGCCTATCGGATCGACGCCTACGCCGAGATTCCGCTCAAGCTCGCCTAGTGTCCTGAGTCGTTCATTGCCGATGCTGGCAGACGGGAAGGCCCAGGAGCAGGCGGTCAGAGATGGCGGTCGCGACTGGGTCCTGGTCCGGGCGCTGTCGGTCGGCTCCTGATGCTGAACTTGATGTACAACTGAGCTATGGGTCGCCGCTCGTTCAGCGCCGTCGTGCTCTCAGGGGTGCTCACCGGCAGTGAGCTGACCTCCTGGGCGATCGTTCACCCGACCTTGGGCAAGCTCGAATACCGCGAGCAGGTCCGCGCGGAGCGGCTGATGTATAAGCGCTTCGGCAGCATAGACCCGTTTCTCATGACGGCGACCATCGCGGCGTGCTACGCCGCCGGCTCAGGTCTGCGCGGCAGACCGGCGGCGCTCGCGCTGAGCGCCGCAGGCTGTTACACGACAATGCTCGCGGTCACGCTGATCGGCAACATGCCGATCAACCTCCGCGTGATGCGCTGGGATGAGCTGCACGACGACCCCGAGCACTGGCAGCACATGCGACGACGGTGGGACCGCTTACACAGCGTCCGAATCCCGCTTGACGTCGCCGGCTTCGCCCTGATGACTCTCGCCGCGATCCACAACTGATCTCGTCGGCACCGCGGGTGGGGCGGCCGGGCGTGGTGGGGCCTCTGCCGGTCGCCCCAAGGTCGTCATGAGTTGCGGCTACCTGGATGGGCTGGGCGACGCCTGCGGGTTGCCGTCGGTGGGCTTGGCGACACCCGTCGGCGGTGACGATGGCGCCATCGATTGCTTGACGCTTCCGAGCGCCTGCTGGACGGCGTCGGCCTGGCTCTGGGTGAACCCGGCTGCAACGAGCGCATCGGTGTCGACTCTGCCGGTCTGGATCTGGTCGTCGACGATCTGACCCTGGGCCGCGGTGATCGTGCCGTTATCCACCAGCTGCATGACCGCGTCAAAGAACGGCTGCGGATTGGGGGCCGGCTGTGACCCTCCGGTCTTGCCGTGCACCTGGTCTGGCGGCGACTGGGACTCCGAGCCGTGCCGGGCGGCGTGGTAGCGCTGCGGCCGGGCGTGCGGCTGGGATGCCAGCGCGCCGGCAGCAGTGATCGCGCCGACCGCGGCGAGCGCGGCGATCGCGCCGATCACGGTCTGGCGGACGCGGACGTACCCGGGGCTGTGGTCGTTCACTTGGGTCTCCTCTCGATCTGGCCGCTGTGGCGGCGTCGGTTCAGACCAGGTCAGCGTCTCGCCGCAAGCTGAGATCGAGCTGAAGCACGGCGCTTCTTCAGCTGATCTTCAGGTGGCGTTGGGGACAATGCCACGCGATGGGCGAGGCGATCGGCCGGGTGGCGGTGATCGAGGATGAGCAGCCGGTGCGCGAGGCGGTCGTCGCCGCGCTGCGAGCGGAGCGCTTCACGGTCGCCGCCTTCGCGGATCTCCCCGATCCACGCGCCGTGCTCACGGCATCGCCGGATCTCGTGATCCTCGACGTGATGCTGCCGCGCGGCAGCGGCTTTGAGCTGGCGAGATCGCTGCGGGCGCAGCACGAGTTGTCAATCATCTTCCTCACAGCCCGCGACGCCGTGGCCGACCGCGTCGCCGGACTGGAACTCGGAGCCGATGACTACCTCGTCAAGCCCTTCGCGCTCGAGGAGCTGATGGCGCGCGTGCGCGCTGTCCTGCGGCGCCGGGGCGCGATTCCGCAGGTGCTCGAGGTCGAGCGGATGCTCGTCGACGAGGAGCACGGCTTCGCCGCGCGCGCCGGCCGCGAGATAGCCCTGACCTCGACCGAGCTTCGGCTGCTCGCCTATCTCATGCGCCATCGCGGTCAGGCCCTGTCCAAGGATCAGCTGCTGACCCAGGTGTGGGGCTATGACGCCTACCAAGGGCTCACCCCCGCTCCGCACCCTTCCGGTCACGTCCCGCAGCGCGCTGGTGACCGTGCACGAGGTGATCCCCCTCAACGGGCAGCCCACCCCGGTGGCATTGAGCGCCAGTCGTGCCGGGATCGACCGACAGGTGCACAGCCTCGAGCTCACCGAGGCGGTCGGCGGCGCGATCGCGATCGTGCTCCTGGCGGCGCTCGCGTGGGCGCTCATGCGGCTCGATCGCGCCGTCGCCGTGGCGCGCGCCTCGGAGGCCGCAATGCGAACGTTCCTCGCTGACGCCTCCCACGAGCTGCGCACGCCGGCCGCCGCGATGCACGCGACCGCCGAGCGGCTCCTGCGAGATCAACCCGAGCGCCCGCAGCGCGACGCGATCGAAGCCCAACTGGCGCGAGACAGCGGTCGCCTCGGGCATCTGATCGACGACCTCCTGAACCTCGCTCGCCTCGACGCCCGCGAGCGACCGCACCGCGAGCCCGTCGACCTCGCCGAGCTTGCGTCGGCAGCGGTGGCCGCCACACGCACGACTGACCCCGACGCAAGCGTGGAGCTGATCACGACCGGTCCCGTTCCGGCCACCGGGGACCGCGAAGCCCTGCTGCGCGCCATGCGCAACCTGCTCGACAACGCGGTCGCGGTCGCGGACACGGTCGCGGTCGAGGTCACCCAGACGGCCAACGGCCCAGCCATGGCGGTCACCGATAACGGCCCCGGAGTCCCGCCTGACCAGCGCGAACGGATCTTCGAACCGTTCGTCCGCCTCCCTCGCAGCCGGCGACGCGGCACGGGACTGGGGCTCGCGATCGTGCGCCGGACGATCGAGTCACACGGCGGAACGATCACGTGTGATCCCTCCCCGAACGGCGGCGCACGCTTCACGCTGCGACTCCCGGCCGACGCCTGACGACGGCACGAGAGGCGGTGACGACCACAGCTCGATTCGAACCGGCGTTCTCCTGCGTGACAGGCACGCCACCTGGCTCGAGCGCGAGAAGGGCGCCAAGCCGTCGACCCCGGTCGCGACGTCGCATCGGGATGCGCCTTCTACGGAGGGCGGCTGCGCTCTATCACGCATGCCGCCCGGGCCGGCACGGCCTAGGCTCGCCGACATGGCACGCCCGAATGAGGATGTGACCGAACCAGAGGTTCACACCGGCGCCGGGCGCTCCGCGCGGGCGAGGATCCCGCGTGATCCTGACGATGACCACACCGTGGCGGCCGCGGCGGCGCGGCGCCGATTCCTGCACGAGCAGACCGGCGTGGAGCTTGACCATGTTGCCCGGCACTCATTCGATCCAGCGCTACTGCCGGGCAACGTCGAGCATTTCATCGGCGTTGCACAGGTGCCGATCGGCGTGGCCGGCCCGCTGCTCGTCAACGGAGAGCACGCCCACGGCGAGTTCTACGTGCCGCTGGCGACGAGCGAGGGCACGCTGGTCGCGAGCTACAACCGCGGGATGAAGATGCTGCACGAGGCGGGTGGGGTGACGACCACGATCCTCGATGACGCGATGCAGCGCGCCCCGGCCTTTCAGTTCGAAAGCGCCCGTCAAGCCCGGGCGTTCGGAGCGTGGCTGACCGAGCATTTCGCCGAGATCAAGCAGGCGGCGGAGAGCACGACCCACATCGGGCGGCTGCGCGGGATCGAGCAGTATTCCGCCAGCCGGATTCTGTTCACGCGCTTTGACTACACGACCGGTGACGCGGCGGGGCAGAACCTCACCGGCAAAGCGACCGCGGTGGCGTGCGCGTGGATCTGCGCCAACTACCCGGGCATCACGAACTTCTATCTGGAGGCGAACTTCGCGACCGATAAGAAGAGTTCACAGGTCAACGTCCTGCATACCCGCGGCAAGCGTGTCGTCGCCGAGGCGACGGTTCCCGGCGCGCTGATCGAAAAGCACATGCATACGACCGGCCAACGGCTGTTCGGCGTGCGGCAGGTCTCCAACCTCGGCGCGTTCATGTCCGGCGTGAACAACAACGGCGCCCACTCGGCGAATGGCATCGCCGCCTTGTTCATCGCCACCGGGCAGGACGCGGCAAACGTCGCCGAATCCTCAGCGGCCGTGAGCTTCAGCGAGCTGCTCCCCAACGGCGACTACTACGCCTCGATCACGCTCCCGTCCCTGATCGTCGCCACCTATGGCGGTGGAACGGGCCTCGCCACGCAGCGTGAATGCCTTGAGCTGCTCGGTTGCCACGGATCCGGAAAAGTCCGCAAGCTCGCCGAGATCGTCGCCGCCACCGTGCTCTGCGGTGAGCTCTCGCTCGGATCGGCGATCGTCGCCGACGAGTGGGTCACGGCACACGACCGCTATGGCCGCAACCGACCGTAGGTCCCATTTCGGGACGCCCCCGGTCTTGAGCCTCCCCACCGAGCCGACAGCGCAGGGCTCCGGATCCTCGCCCGCCCATGGGCAAGGGTCTAGGATGCCGCGTTGATGCTCCTGCGATCGAACGTGCGCCGAGTCGTTGCGACCGGCTCGGTGGGAGCGGCCGTCGCGATGAGCGTCGGAACGGCGCTCGCGGGCTCGCTACCGACGCTCTACTGCAACCTCAAGCAGCATGGTTCGAGCGCGAATCCGACCTTCACGCCGGTGTTCTCGGTTCGGCCACGGCACGTCGAAGTCCTGGCCACCCCGCAGGGCGGCGAACTGACGCTGACGTGGTCACGGTGGACCGTGACCTCAGCGGCCGGCTCCGGAACCGCCCTCCCGGGGATCGCTGTCAGCCCGGGACAGAAGCAGCCGACCTACCGGGTCGCGGTCAGCGCATATCGCGTCGTCGACGGGCACTTCACGCGCATGACGATCACCAGCGATCTCTCGAGCACCCACACGCAGGCCGAGCACCTCAAGCTCGTCGCGAGCGGCGACCAGTTCAGCTGGGTCACGCAGCGTTAGAGGTCACAACCGCGAGAACTGAAAACGACGACCGCGCTGTGGCCGCGGATCGTCGACATAGCCGGTCGTGACGCTGAAGCCGGGCTGAACGCCACGGGCTCGGCGAGAGAGGGCTGGTCGGCGAGCAGCCGGATCGTCAGATCGGGGCGCCGACGAGGCGGAACGGCTGGCTCACGGCAGGCCCGGCGGCCGCAAACAGTGCTGCCGGCATCGCCTCGTATCGCCGGGCTCGCTGGTCAAGTCGCGCCCTGGCCTCGGTGCACAGCGCAGTCGCGTCGCGAACCATGTCGGCGATCGGCGCCTCCGCCGCGCCGCCGGCGATGGTGCGGCTGTTGATGGCCGCCTGGGGGTCGAGCAGCCGTGCGAGCTCGTCCTCCGACAGTGGGCAGGGCCGTCCGAGGACCTGCTCGGAGGCCTCCCGGAGCGCGGCAAAGGTGAGATCGTGGCGGCCGTTGTCGACCGCGATCGCCGCCGCGCGGGCGACGACCCGGTAGGCCGAGCGGTAGTCGATCTCCGCGCGCAGGCAGAGCGCCTCGGCGACATCGGTCGACTGGGCGAAGCCGGTATGAGCCATCTCCAGGAGACGGTCCTCGTGGACGATCAGGCCGTCGACCACCGTGGCGGTGAGCTCGACGATGTCGGCGGCGCTCTGTACCGCTCCCGCCACCTCGCGATAGGCGTAGAGGAGGTTGTCGGTGCGGGCGGAGGGCGTCTGCTGCATTGCCGCGACGCCGGTCAGTCGGCCGAGCAGCAGTCCGGCAGCCCCGCGGATCACCGGCAGCGCATACGGGTTGCGCTTGTGGGGCATCAGCGCGCTGGCCCGTGACACCTCAGGGCCGAGCTCGACGAAGCCGAACTCGGCGGCGCCGTAGATCTCGAGATCCTGGGCCAGCCGGCTGCAGTTGGTGGCGGCGTTGAGAGCTCCCGTGCACGTGTCGATCAGCCCGTCGGTCTGCCACATCGCGTCACGAGCGTGCTCGATCACGCCCTCGAAGGCCAGCAGCTCCGCGACCCTGGCCCGGTCGATCGGAAAGCGCGATCCCGCGACTCCGCCCACCCCGGCCGGGCTGCGGTCGACCCATGACAGCGCTGCCTCGATTCGGGTCAGGTCTCGCAGGGCCGGGAAGGTGAACGACAACAGATAGTGCCCGAGCGTCGTGGCCTGCGCGACTTGGAGATAGGTGTAATCGGGCGCGAGCGTGCCGGCATGGCGCGCCGCGGTCACGGTCAGCGCCTCGGTCAGGTGAATGGTGGCTTGGCCGAGCGCGACGAGCAGGTCGCGCAGCACGAGCCGGAAGGCGATCCGCCCGGCTTCCCGGCGGGTGCGCCCCGCCGACAGCCATCCGGCGGCCGTGCCGATCCGATCCTCGAGCCATTTCTCCTGCGAGTTGTAGGCGTCGCCGTAGCGCCGATCGTAGGGGAACTCCTCGGCCGGAATGGCGATGAGCCGTCCGAGTTCGCCGAGCAGGATCGGACGGTCGGCGACGGGGATCACGCCGCGCTCGCAGAGCATCGTGACGTGCGCGATGTGCGCATGACCCAGCGCCGTGTGGAGCAATTCGGCGTCGCCGATCTCATAGCCGTAGCCTGCGACCTCGAGCGCCGGGGCCGGCCCTGACGTGATGCGTCCCTCCCGACCGAGGTAGCCCTCCGGCGGAGCCGAGCGCAGCGTGGTCATGCCCGCAGTCCCTCCGTCGACCGCTGCGACGTCGGCCGAGCGCCGTCCTGCGCCAGAACGCGGTGGATGAACTGCGCGGCGTGCGCCGCGGTGCGCGCCGGATCCAGCGCGGCCGCCAGCTCATCGGCGCCGATCAGCTGGCTGGCCTCGCTGCCCGTGATCGCCTCGTGCAACGACTGCCCCCTCGCCGCCGCCTCGATGCTCGCCTCGTAGACGAGCTGGTGGGCGCGGTGCTTACCGACGCGCTGCGCGATCACGCCCATCACCGGCTCTGAGAGAACGTAGCCGCGCTGGGCGTCGACGTTGGCGCGCATGCGCTCGGCGTCGACTTCCAGGCCCTCCAGCAGCGCCGCCCCGAGGTCGAGCGCCACCGCCGTCGCGCAGCAGATCTCGGGCACGAACGCCCACTCGGTCTTCCACGCCGTACCGTCGCGCTCATGCTCGTGGACGGCGCCCTCCAGCGCCAGGGCGGCGCCGCCGCGCACCACGCGGGCCAGCGTGCCCAGCTGCTCTGAGAGCTCGGGATTGCGTTTGTGGGGCATCGTGATGCTGCCGACCAGCCCGCGTCGCGTCGGCTCGTGCAGTTCGCCGATCTCCTCGCGCTGGAGCTGCTTGATCTCGTTGCCGATCTTGGCCAAGGTGCCGGTGATCATCGCGCAGAGCACCGAGAGCTCGGTGACGCGGTCTCGGGCGGTCAGCCAGGCGATCTCGGGCGCGGCGAGGCCCAGACGGTGCAGGAAACGCTCCTGGACCTCGATCGCCCGCTCGCCGAGGAAGGCTCCCGAGCCGACCGCGCCGGCCAGCTGCCCGACGGCCAGGCGCGGCGCCGCGGCGTCGACGCGCTCCTGGTGGCGGCGCAGCTCCGCCACCCATACCGCGGCCTTGAAGCCGAAGGTGATCGGCAGCCCCGGCTGAGCGTGAGTGCGGCCGAGCATGACAGTGTCACGATGGCACCACGCCAGGTCGACGCAGGCGGCCTCCAGACGAGCCAGGCCCGTCTCCAGCAGCGCCGTCATCCTCATCATGACGAGGCCGAGCCAGGTGTCGGTGAGATCCTGGACGGTGGCGCCGTAGTAGATCCACTCCCGAGCCTCGGGTGCCAGCTCGGCCTGGAGGCAGCGGATGAGCCCCAACGTGGAGTGACCGCTCTCCCGGGTCGCGGCGCCGACCGCGGCGGGGTCGAGCTCCAAGCCGGCAAGGCCGGCCGAGATCGCCTCGGCGGCATCGGCGGGGATGACCTCGCACTCCGCCTGGGCCAGCGCGAGCGCCGTCAGGATCTCCAGCCAGCTGCTCAGGCGGCCGCGGTCGTCGAACCACTCGCGCGTCGGCGCGGTCGACCACAGGTGGCCGTAGATCTCGGAGTCCATGATGTGCGCGCTCATGCCGCCGACCCCACCCTGGGGCGCGACAGCACATGCAGCGCCTGGCGGACCTCCTCCAGCGAGGCGCCCCACGGGACGACGACGCGGTCAGGCCCGTCGACCTCGATCTCGCGCTCGCGCAGGCAGCACTTCAACAGCAGCGGCCCGTCGCCCCCCGCCGCGGTGTGCTCACGGGGGCACATCGTCCGCAGCTCGCACGGATCGACGCCGTACAGCGCCGCGTGGATCTGACGCGACCGCTCGCACCCGACCAGCGTCCAATCCGGGCGCAGCGCCGGGCCGCCGTCGAGGAACTCGACTTCGGCATCGAGCGTCAGCCCGGTGCACCGGCACGGAAACAGGACGACCGGCGCCGGCGCCGCGCGGGCGATGGTCTCCATGTCCACTCGCGCGGCGTGCAGCTCGATCGGTGGCAGGTCCTCGTCGAAGGCGACGACCTGCCGCGCCATCTCCAGCAGCTTCGGCGGTTCCGGGGGTACGACCTCCAGCACGGTGATCGCCACCGGCGCGGGCTCGAAGATGAAGTTGACATGCTGGAACAGGCCCTCGACGACATACACCCGCGCATCCTGTCCGTGCGCGAGTGCTGCCTGCGCCATCTGGGTGGCGTTGGCGGTGTTGACCCCGGGCTCGACGATGAGCGCGATCTCCTCCGGGGTGGCGATCATCCGCATCTCGGTGACCGGTTCGAACAGCCGCTCGGTCGCATGCTCGACGGCGATCAACGCCCGCTCGCCGCCGTTGGCCAGGAGCATGAACTCGGTGCGCCTGTAGACGAGGCGACCGAGCATGAAGTCCCGCAGAGCGTCCTCGCGCAGCGGGACGTCCGTGTCCTGCACGCTGAGCGCACGGTAGGGACGGGCCATGTCGTTGGGAGCGAGGTCAGGCACGGTGTCGGAGGCGATGGCGAGTCCGGAGGAGCCGCTGGACCTCGACCGCAAGCATGACAAGCAGACCCCCGCCCTCCATGCTCCGTGCCGGATAATCCTGGCGAAGATCCGTTGTCTGAGGCGGAGCAGTGGACAGGCCGGATACGATTGCAGCGGAGAGTCACAGGAGAGGGACCCCACGTTGAGCCTCACCGCATTTCCCGGCGTCGGTGCTGAGACGCCTGATGCTCGGCCAGCGCCGCCGGCGAGGATTGCCGGCGAGCTGCAGGCGCTCAACGCCCTCGTCGCCGACGTGCTCGGGCATCTGGAGTCCGAACAGACCCTGCTGGCGATCCTCAACGCCGCCCAAAAGCTCGTCGATGCCGACATCTCGGGAATCCTGCTCGCCGATGCCGACCAGGCCGGTGTGCGAATGCGAGCCTGCGCGGGACACCGCACGGTTGAGACACGGCGACTCTACGTGCCCACCGGGCAGGGGGTGGCCGGCCGCGTCTATGCCACCGGGCAGCCCTTCAAGGTCGCCGACTACGAGACCGACCCGGTCATCTCGCGCCACTTCGTTCAGCTCGCGCGGGCCGAGGGCAAACGATCGGCTCTCGGGGCGCCGATGTTCGTCCGCGGACGGGCGATCGGGACGCTGATGGCGTGGCGGCGACGGCCGTCGGTGTTCGACGATGACGACGTCCGGATCCTGACCAGCCTGGCGTCGATGGCGGCGGTGGCGATCCTCAACGCCGATCTGTTCGAGACCGAGCGCCGGGCGGTCGATCGCCTGGAGCTCGCCAACCGCCAGCTCGAGGCTCAGAACACGCTGCTGCGTCGCGCCACCGAGGTCCACGAGCAGCTCACCCGGATCGTGCTCGACGGATCCGGACTCCACGAGCTGACGGCCGTCGTCGCCGAGCACACCGCCGGTCGCGCCGCGATCGTCGACGCCCAGCTCAACGAGCTGGCGGCGACCGCGGGCGCGCGCCGGGACATCGAGCGGGCCGCCGCGTACCTGCGCCACGGGCCGTCCAGCTCGTCGCATGATCGCACCACGATTACGCTGCCGCTCGGGGGCGACTGCCCGGAATGGCTACTGATCACCCCGGCGACCGCGGGCGGTGAGACGATCGGCTATCTGATCGTCGCTCTCGCCCAGGAGTCCTCCCAGCTCACGACCGTGATCGTCGAGCAGGCGGCGATCGTGTGCGCGCTGCAGCTGACCAAGGAGCGCGAGGTCTGGGAGGTGCACACCCGGCTCAACGCCGACCTGCTCTGGGACATGCTCGAAGGCAACGTGCGCTCCGAGCAGGAGGCGCTGATGCGGGCTTCGGCGCTCGGTCAGACGCTGCCGCCGCGCGTTCGCGTGCTGCTCGTCGACGTCGAGCGGGGGTCAGAGCGACAGCACCGCAGCCTCGACATCACGGCCGTCGATCGCCATCGGGCTGCGCTGGCGCGCACCGTGGAGCGGGCGGCCAAGGACGGGGGGGCCGCGTGCGCGTTCGCGGCGCGGCGAGGATCGCACGTCGGCCTGCTGATCCCCGGCACCGACGATGCCGGCGAGACCCGGCGGCTGGCAATGGCGATCCTGCGCGCGCTGGGACGGGCCTTCCCGGGTCTCGAAGTGGCCATCGGAGTCAGTGCCAGCGCGCCGTGGACCTCGGACCTGCGTGCGCTGCGTTCTCAGGCTCGCAGCGCGCTGCCGGCGGTCAACGCGATCGACAACGCCCATCCGGTGTCGCTGTTCGACGACCTCGGCGTGCTCCGGTTCCTGCTGGCGCCCGGCGATCGCTCGGATCTGCTCGGCTTCGCCCGGCGGGTGCTCGGGCCGGTCATCGACTACGACCACGAGCACAAGATCGATCTCGTGCGCACGCTCGACCGCTATCTGGCCAGCGACTGCAATCTCAAGCGAACCGCCGAGACGATGTTCATGCACGCCAAGACGGTCCGGTACCGCCTCGATCGCGTTCAGGAGCTGGCCGGCATCGATCTCGCCAGCCAGTCGACGCGGTTCGACGTTCAGCTCGCGCTGAACATCCTGCGCTCGCTCGACGCCGAGGGCGACCGCGAGGTCGGCGCCGAGCCGGCCCGTTTCGGCCCGCCGGCGTGACCGACCCCCACGGGCCGTCGCGGATCACACCCTAACGCGCCGAGAAGCCACCGTCGATGATCAGCGGCGCGCCGTTGACGTAGGCCATCGCGCCGGAGGCGAGCAGCTCGATCGTCTCGGCGATCTCGTCGGGCCGGCCGACCCGGCCCTGCGGGATCTGGGCGACGACCTGCGCGTGCAGCTCCGGGTCGCTGAGCCGCCAATCGGTCATCGGCGTGTGCACCATGCCGGGACAGATGGCGACGGCCCGGATGCCGGCGTGGGCATAGTCGACGGCGATCGAGCGCGTCAGCATCAGCACGCCGCCCTTGCTGGCGGTGTACGCGCAGCGGCCGGGGAAGGCGACGAGCGCGGCGACGGAGGCCATGTTGACGATCAGGCCGCCGCGCCGATCGCACATCTGCGGCAGGAGCGCCTTGCACAGGTGAAACGTGCCGGTGAGGTTGACGGCGAGCACGCGCGCCCACTCCTCGTCGGGCGTCTCGTCGCAGGTCGTCGCGCGCCGGGTGCCGGTGATCCCCGCCGCGTTGACGAGCAGATCGACGGGTCCGATCCGCCGCACGGCGTCGGCGACGGCCGCGGTCACCGCCGCCGCGTCGGCGACGTCGACCTCCAATCCGGGAGAGTCCAGGGCTCGGGCGGCCGCGGCGAGCGCCTGCGCGTCGTGATCGAGCAGGGCGATGCGCACGCCCGAGGCGACGAGCCGCTCGCACGTCGCCCGGCCGATGCCCGACGCCGCCCCGGTGACGATCGCCGTGCGCGCCCGCCAGCGTTCGTTGCCATCCTCGCTCATGGCGTCACGCTAGCGCGCCGCGATGGTGGCGCCGGCTGCAATGACGGCGGTCAGGTTTGTCCTCCGGCGCCAAAGCCCGCGCCGCGCCGCGCTGTTAGCGTCGGCGCGGTTCCGTCCCCCCGTACTCGATGTCCCAGACGCACCTCAACGATCGTGCCGACACCGTCCACGACGGCTCTCGCTCGGCGTCGCTCGAGCTGTTTCGCTCGATGCTGCTGGCCCGGAGGGTCGCCGAGCGCACGCGTGAGCTGTGGAGCGCGGGCGAGGTGCACGGGCCCGGTCACCTGAGCGAGGGACACGAGGCGATCGCGGTCGGGGTCGCCGCCGCCCTGCGCGGCGGCGATGCCACGATCGGCACCTATCGCGGGCACGCGCACGCGCTCGCCCGCGGGGCCGAGCCCGAGGCCGTCCTGCGTGAGCTGCTCGGCCGCGAGGGGGGCGTGTGCGGCGGCAAGGGCGGGTCGATGCACATCACGAGCGTGCTTCACGGCTACTACGGCTCCTACGCCATCGTCGGCGCGCACCTGCCGATCGCGTGCGGTCTGGCCTGGGCCGCGCGGCTGCGGGGCGACCGGTCGGTCACCGTCTGCCTGTTCGGTGACGGCGCCACGAACATCGGGGCCTTCCACGAGGCCGTCAACCTCGCCGCGGTGTGGAGGCTGCCCATCATCTTCTGCTGCGAGAACAACCTGTACATGGAGTACACGCCGATCGCGGCCGTCACCGCGGTCGCCCATCCGGCGGCCGACCGGGCGTCCGCCTACGGCCTCGAGCGTCTGATCGTCGACGGCAACGACGTCGAGGAGGTCCGAGCGGTGATCGGGAGCTGCGCCCAGCGCGCCCGGTCCGGCGAAGGGCCGGCGATCGTCGAGGCGCTCACCTATCGTTTGCGTGGCCATTCGCTCGCCGATCCGGGCGCGTATCGGCCGGCCGAGGAGGTGGCCCGGTGGACCGCGGGCGAGCCGATCGCCCGTTACCGGACCGCGCTCGTGGCGCGCGGTGTCGGCGCCGCCGAGCTCGACGCCGTGCAGGCTGACGTGGAGCGGCTCGTGGCCGACGCCGCCGAGCGGGCGCTGGCCGCGCCGGCGCCCGCCCCCGCGGCCGCCTGGACCGACATGTGGGCCGACGGGACGGGACGATGGCGAACCTGACCGGCCGGGACGCGATCCGGGCGGCGCTCGAGCAGGAGATGGAGCGCGACGATCGGGTCGTGCTGCTCGGCGAGGACGTCGCCATCGGCGGCGTGTTCAAGACGACGCCGGGCCTGGCTCAGCGCTTCGGGGTCGATCGCGTCTGGGACACGCCGATCTCCGAGCAGGCGATCGTCGGCAGTGCGATGGGCGCCGCGATGGGGGGCATGCGACCGGTGGCCGAGATCATGTTCTCCGACTTCTACGCCACCTGCTGGGATCTGGTGGCCAACGAGATCGCCAAGACGCGCTACATGACCGGCGGCCAGGTCACGCTGCCGCTCGTCGTGCGAGGCTCCAACGGCGGCGGAGGCCTTGGCTTCGGCGCGCAGCACAGCCAGTCCGTGGAGAGCTGGGCGATGTGCGTCCCGGGCCTGAAGATCGCCTGCCCGTCCACTCCCGCCGACATGAAGGGGCTGCTGGCGGCGGCGATCCGCGACGAGGACCCCGTCCTCGTGTTCGAGCACAAGGGGCTGTATCCGCGCACCGGCGATGTCCCCGACGGCGAGCATGTCGTCGCGCTCGGCGAGGCGCGGATCGTGACGCCCGGGAGCGACGTGACGCTCGTCGGCCTGGCGCTGACCGTCGGACTGTGCGAGGCGGCCGCGGAGCGGCTGAGCGACGAGGGCATCGACGCCGAGGTGATCGATCTGCGGACGCTCGTTCCGCTCGACGCCGCGGCGGTGCTCGGCTCGGTGGCTCACACCAATCGCCTGGTCATCGTCGAGGAAGGGCCCGGCCAGCTCGGATGGAGCGCGGCGCTGGCGGCGGTCGTGGGGGAGGAGGGGTTCGACGATCTCGACGCGCCGGTCGTGCGGGTCTGCGGCGGGGCCGTGCCGCTGCCGGCGGCACGCGTGCTCGAGGAGGAGATCAGCCCGACCGTGGAGCGCGTCCTGGACGCGGTCCGGCGACTGGGCTAACCGCGCTTTGTCGATGTCGCCACTCAACCACAAGGAGGGTCAATGCAACTCCAGGGCCGAGAAGTGCTTCTGCCGACGTCCACGGTCGGCGCGCTGCCACGTCCTCACTGGCTGCGCGGCCGGGTGTTCGGCACGCTGAGCGAGCCGGTCTATCGCAGCCACGAGCTGCGGGTGACCTACGAGGACGCCATCAAGCTGTGCGCCTACGAGCAGGAGAAGGCGGGGCTGGACATCCTCACCGATGGCCATCAGTACTACGAATGGGAGGCGCCCGGCTTCCAGCTGGAGCCGATCTTCCATTTCGTGCCCGAGAACCTCGCCGGGTTCGAGCTCTACGGCCCCCCCGGGGATGGCGTCAAGTACAAGCCGTTCTACAAGCCGGTCGTCAGCGGCAAGATCCGATGGGTGCGCCCGATGTTCGAGGGCGTCGTGACGGCGATGCAGAACGCGACCGACAAGCCGTTCAAGTTCAGCCTGTTGGGGCCGGCTCAGCAGAGCGTGATCGTCCACGACGAGCACTATGGCGGCGATCAGGTGGCCCTCGCCACCGACCTCGCGGCCGCGCTCAACGAGGAGCTGCTCTATCTCCAGTCGATCGGGCTGGAGGCCGTGCAGCTGATCGACGTGCTGCCGCCCTACACGCAGGATCCGTGGCAGATCGACGTGCAGAACCGGATGTTCGAGGGCGTCACGATGACGAAGATCTGGCACATCTGCTACGGCAGCGTCGACGGTCAGACCGATGTCTGGGAGAACAAGGCGGTCGACATGATGCCGCTCTTCCACCAGAGCGCGGCCGATGTCATTCACCTCGAGTTCACCCATCGGGACTTCGCCGAGATCGGCGCCTTCCGCGAGTTTCCGCACGACAAGGTGCTCGGGATCGGCGTGATCGACTCCAAGGACACGCAGGTCGAGTCCCCGGCCACGGTCGCCGAGCGGATCCGGCGCGCGATCGACGTGGTGCCCGCCGACCGGATCTGCGTGATGACCGACTGCGGGCTGGGCTACTTCAGCCGCACCATGGCCTACGCGAAGCTCGCCGCGATGTGCGAAGGTCGGGACACCGTCGTCCACGAGATCAGCGGCAGCCGCGAGCCGCGTCCGCTGGCGACCGCCTGAGCAGTGCACACGATCGGCATGCCGCGCCTCTCGGACTCGATGGAGTCCGGGGTCATCGTCGCCTGGCTCGTTCCCGACGGCGGCGAGGTGAGCCGCGGAACCCCGCTGGTGGAGATCGAGACCGACAAGGCGACGGTCATCTATGACGCGCCGGCCGCCGGCACGCTGCGGATCGAGGTGCAGGCCGGGCGGGCGGCGGCCGTCGGTCAGCCGCTCGCCCGGCTGGAGGGCGCCGCGGCGCGCGGCGCCGCCACCAACGGGGCGCGGCGGGTCGTGGCCTCGCCGCTCGCTCGCCGGATCGCCGCCGAGGCGGGCGTCGATCTGGCGTCGCTCCCCGGGTCCGGTCCGCGCGGTCGGATCGTCGGCCGCGACGTGCGCGCGGCGCGCGATTCCGGCGGATCGCCACGACCCGCAGACGATGCCACGAGCGCGGGCGGGGTCGGGGGCGCCGGTGGGATCGAGTCGCCCGGCGCGCTCGGCGTGGCGGATGCCGCGCCGCCGGCCGGCGAGCCGCTGTCGCGGGTACGCGCCGTCGCGGCTCGACGCCTCGCCGAGGCGCACGCCGCGATTCCCGACTTCGCCCTGACCGCGGAGGTCGACGCCGCCGCGCTCACCGATCTCCGCGCCCGGCTCAAGGCCGACGCCGGCGACGAGCGGGTGCCGTCGGTCACCGACTTCATCGTCAAGGCGGCCGGCCTCGCGCTCCGGGAGGCGCCCGGCGCGAACGCCAGCTATCGCGACGGCGACCGGGTGACGCGCCACGCGCGGGTGAACGTGGGAATCGCGGTCGACACGCCCGACGGCCTGCTCGTGCCGACGGTGTTCGACGCCGATCAGCGCACGCTCGGCGAGATCGCCCGCACGACTCGCGATCTGGCGATCCGCGCGCGAGCGGGTCAGCTGTCACCGGCCGAGCTCGACGGCGCGACGTTCACGGTTTCCAACCTCGGCATGCACGGCGTCATCCGTTTCACCGCGATCGTCAACCCGCCTCAGGCCGCGATCCTCGCCGCCGGAGCGATCTGCGACCGCGTCGTCGCGCTCGACGGGCGCCCTGCGGTCCGGCCGGTCATGGAGCTGACCCTGTGCTGCGACCACCGGATTCTCGACGGCGCCGACGGCGCCCTGCTGCTGGCCGCGATCAGCGGCTATCTCCAGCGTCCGGCGCGTCTCCTGTTGTGAGCAGCCGGTCGGCCGGTCACAGATCGACGAGCTCCCGCCGGCCGGCGCGCAGCCGTGAGAGCTGGATGAAGTGCTCGGGGTTGAGGAACAGCTCGTTCATCTCGCCGAGCTCGTCGATCGTCAGGCCGTCGGGTCGCCGGAGCAGATAGTCGAGATATTGAAACGCGTCCTTGGCGCCGTAGCCGACGTGGTGGAAGCCGAGCACGCGGCGGCTGCGCCCGTCGATGATGCACTTCTGCAGACCCGACAGCTCGGGTCGCGCGAACGCGTAGAGCATCGTGCCCTCGGCGCAGGGCAGCGGGATCTGGTGCTCGATGTCCTTGGGCGGCATCCGGATGACCGTCACGTCGTCATAGCGCTCGCGCGCCTCCTCCTCGCTGAGCCCCACCCAGGTGACCTCATAGGTGGAGTGCAGGAAGTCCGGGTACTGCGAGAAGTCGAACTCGAACGGGTCGCCCATGATGTTGCGCGCCGCCGTCATCCCGCACTTGCGGGCCTTGAACATCTCCATCGGCGGTCCGATCACGTCACCGGCGGCGTACACGCCGTCGACGCTCGTGCGCATCCGGCTGTCGACGACGATCTCGCCGGCGTCGCCCGTCCGCACCCCGAGCACGCGCGCGGCCTCCTCGCTGTTGGCGCGCTCGCCGGTGGCGTTGAAGACCATGTCGCACTCGATCGTGTGCTCGCGGCCGTCGGCGTCCTCGACGATGACGCGCTGGACGCGGCCGTCGCCCTCGATCGCAATCACCCCGGCGCCCTCCAGGACGGTCATCCCGCGCAGGCGCATGCCGTCGACCACATAGCGGCGGAGGTCCTCGTCGACGTGGTGCAGGCTGCCCGTGCGCATCACCGGCGAGCGCGAGACGATCGTCGTCTGGCAGCCGACCGATTGGAAGAACGAGCCGTATTCGACGGCGATCTTGCCGCCGCCGACGATCACGCACGAGGCCGGCTCATAGTCCAGCGACTCCACCAGCGTCGCCCAATCGTGAACGCCGGCCAGGTCCGCGCCGGGGCAGGCGAGCGCCTTCTGATAGGCGCCGAGCGCGATCACGAGATTGCGCGCGGTGAAGGTCCGCCCGGCGGCGCGCACCGTCGTGGCGTCGACGATCTCGGCCGCCGCGTTGAGCACGAACTCCACGTCGAGCTGCGACTGGGTCTGCCAGTTCATGAATGCGTGCGCCGTGCCGCGCCCCTTGCGGAAGAGATCGACGAGGTCGAGCATCGTGGCGCGGGAGGGATCGAACTCCGGAAAGAAGAGCTCGCCCGAGAACCAGCGCGCGCGGTCGAGCAGCGCCGCGGCCTCCGAGAAGAGATGATGCGGCACGCACGCCTGGTGCGGGCAGCTGCCGCCGAGGAACGGCCAGCGATCGATGAGCAGTGCCCGGCCGCCCATGGCCCGCAGGTAGGCCCCCCCGAAGCGCCCGGCCGCCCCGCCGCCGACGAAGATGGCGTCGTAGACCCCCTCGCCGTCGTCGTGCAGGTTGAGCATCGGTGGCGTCTCGGGATGCTCCAGGGCGTGCTCGATCGCGTCGCGCCATTGCGCGTTGTCGAGATGGTGACCGTTGTCGGGCTGCTCGTGACCGTTCATAGCGGCACCGTAGTTCGCCCCCGGGCGGCCTGTCATTGGCCTCCGGCGTACAAATGCGCGCCCGCCGTTGGCTGCGCGCGCAGTGAGGAGGCAGCGTGCCCCGGGTGCCGGCGGGCACTGGCAGGCGCGGATGAATCGGGGCGACAGCTTGCTCTCCTGGCGCAGGTCCCAATCGGCGCACGGGCGAATAGCTTCCCGCCCATGCAAGCTCAGCAGACTGACAGACGCCTTCAGGGCAAGGTGGCGATCGTCACCGGCGCCGGCTCGGGCATCGGCCGGGCGGCGGCCCAGCTGTTCGCGGCCCGCGGCGCGTGCGTCGTCGTCGCCGACATCGCGCCCGAGCGGGCGGCTGACGTCGCGCAGGAGATCACGGCGGCCGGCGAGCAGGCGCACGCCATCACCGTCGACGTCGCCTCCGAGGAGTCGGCGGAGGCGATGGCCGCCGGGGCCGCCGAGCGCTTCGGCGGGATCGACATCCTCTACAACAACGCCGGGATCAACTCCAGCGGAGCGGTGAGCGACGCCGGCCTCGCCGATTGGGAGCGATGCTTCGCGGTCAACGTGACCGGGACCTTCCTGTGCTCCCGCGCGGTCGTCCCCCATCTCGAGCGGCGGGGCGGCGGCGCGATCGTCAACCAGGGCTCGGTCGCCGCGCTCGTCGGAATCAAGCGGTTCGCCGCCTACTGTGCCGCCAAGGGCGCCGTGGTGTCCCTCACCCGGTCGATGGCGGTCGACCTGGCGCCGCTGAAGATCCGCGTCAACTGCCTGTGCCCCGGAACGGTCTACACCCCGTTGATGGAGCCGATGCTGCGCGAGCGCGGCGGGGGCGACATGGCGCGAGGGCTGGCGATGACCGTGGAGAAGTATCCGGTCGGCCGGCTCGGCGAGCCCGAGGACATCGCGGCGGCCGCGCTCTTCCTCGTCTCCGACGAGTCCGCGTTCGTGACCGGCGCCGTCTACCCGGTCGACGGCGGCATGACCGCGCAATGACGCCGGCCGCCAAGACAGCCGAGCGCAAGGTCTGTGATCTGTCGGCGGCGGCGGCACTCGTCGCCGACGGCGACGTCGTCGCCCTCGGCGGCGGACTGTCGCACCGCGAGCCGATGGCGCTCGTGCGCGAGCTGATCCGCCAGGGGCGCCGGGATCTGCGGGTGGTCGGCTCGGCCCACGGCATCGACGTCGATCTGCTGATCGGGGCCGGAGCGATCGGGGCCGTCGAGCAGAGCTATGTCGGCTTCGAGCAGGATTTCGGCCTCGCTCCGGCCTATCGGCGCGCCGCGCAGAGCGGCTCCGTGCAGATCCGCGAGACGTGCTGCTACACGCTGCTGCAGCAGCTGCGGGCCGCCGAATACGGGCTGCCGTTCATGCCGGTGCGGGGGATCGTCGGATCCGACATCCTCGACCTGCATCCGGAGTTCGGCGTGGTGACGTGCCCGCTGACCGGCGAGCGGCTGATCGCGGTCCCGCCGCTCGCGCCCGACGTCGCGCTGATCCACGGGCTGACCGCCGACGAGCGTGGCAACGTCCATCTGCGGCGGCCGCTGGTGCTCGACGAGCGGTTCGCATTCGCCTCCCGGCGGGTCGTGGTCAGCGTCGAGCGGGTCGTCGCGGCCGACGAGGTGGCGGCGAGCGGCGTGACGATCCCCTACTTCCTGGTCGACGCGGTCGTCGAGGCGCCGTTCGGCGCCCATCCGACGTCGTGCTATCCGCACTACACCTACGACCGCGACCATCTGGCGCGATGGATCGCCGCCGGCGCCGATGACGACGGCGTGCGCGGCTATCTGCAGACGTTCGTCGCCGGCGGGGAGGACCGCTATCGGGAGGCGGTCGGAGAGCCGCGAATGACCGAGCTGGAGAGCTTCGACGAGTCGGCGGAGCGCTGGCAGGAGCTGATGGCATGAACGAGGAGCGTTTCACGATCGACGAGTGGATGTGCGCGGAGCTGGCACGGACGATCGGCGACGGCGAGATCGTCTTCCACGGCTTCGGGAGCCCGTGCGCGCAGGTGGCGATGTACGTGGCCAAGCGGACCCACGCGCCGCACATGGTCCTGGTGGAGGGCGCCACCTATGCGCTGGATCCCGAGCCCCCGTTCATCCCGCCGACCTCAAACGACTGGTCGCTGCTGGAGGGCGCCGGGCACGTGCTCCGCTTCGAGGAGCTGTTCGACCTCGGCGCCCGCGGAGGGCTTGACCGGATGTTCCTGTCCGGCGGGCAGATCGACCCATACGGCAACACGAACGTCACGATGATCGGCCCCCGTGACCGGCCCAAGGTCAAGCTCGGCGGCGGGGGCGGCGGCTGCAATCTGTCGGCGACGGTGGGACGGCTGACGATCTGGACGACCCGTCACCGCTCGGGCCGGACGCTCGTGGGGGAATGCGACTTCATCACCGACATGGGCCATCGGATGCCGGCCGGTACGCGGGCGGAGCTGGGCTTCCCGGGCGGCGGACCGGAGTGGATGATCACCGAGCTGGGGGTGTTCGACTTCCCCGCCGGCCGGGCGCGCCTGCGCCGCATCTATCCCGACGTCACGGTGCAGGACGTCGTCGCCGCGACGGGATTTTCGATCGACGCCGGCGAGCTGGAGCCGATGGCCGTGCCGACGGTCGACGAGCTGGCGGTGATCCGGCAGATCGACCCGCTGCAGGTGCGCCGCTCGGAGTTCGGCCCCGCCGATCTGGCCCGGAGCTTTCACCGGGCTCGATCGGGCGACGCCGTCGCGGCACGATGAGCGGAGGACTGGACGCGGTCTTCGCTCCCCGGCGCGTCGCCGTCGTCGGCGCCTCCGACGAGCCGGGCAAGGTCGGCACGACGTTCATGCGCAATCTGGAGAGCTTCGCGGGCGAGGTGGTGCCGATCAACCCGGCGCGCGAGCACGTCGGCGATCGGCGCGCATATGCGACGCTGGCCGACGTGCCCGGCCGGATCGATCTGGCGGTGGCGATCGTCCCCGCGGCGGCGGTCCCCGGCGTCGTCGCCGACGCCGTCCGCGCACAGGTCGGCGCGGTGGTCGTGATCTCCGGCGGGTTCGCGGAGGTCGGCGCCGAGGGCGCCGCCCTGCAGGAGCGGGTGATCGAGGCGGCCCGCCGGGGCGGCGTCAGGGTCGTCGGACCCAACTGCCTCGGCGTGCAGAACTCCCATCTCGGCCTCAACGCGACGATGTCGCTGGGCTCGAGCGACGGGGGCGGGCGGATCACCCTGGCCACTCAGTCGGGGGCGTACGGGATGGCGATCTACATGCTCGGGCAGGAGCAGCAGATGCGCTTCGCCAAGCTCTACGCCGCGGGCAACAAAGCCGACATCTCCGACACCGAGGTGCTCGAGTATCTCGGGGAGGACAACGACTCCGCCGTCCTGTGCTTCTTCATGGAGTCGCTGACCGACGGGCGGCGCTTCTGCGAGGCGGCGCGGCGGATCGCCCCGCGCAAGCCGATCCTCGTCACGAAGACCGGCCGCACGGCGGCCGGGATGCGGGCGGCGGTGTCGCACACCGCGGCGCTCGCCGGCCGCGCCGAGATCTGGCGCGCGGCCCTGGAGCAGTCCGGGGTGGTGATCGCCGGCAGCGGGCTGGAGATGATCGACGCGGCGCGCGCGCTCGACTGGCAGCCGGTGCCGCGGGGCGGCCGGGTCGCGATCATCTCCAACTCGGGCGGGACCGGGGTGGAGCTCACCGACCTGCTCGTCGAGGAGGGGCTGTCGGTCCCCGAGCTCTCGCCCGGGCTCCAGCAGGCGCTGGCGGAGCGGCTGCCGTCGCTCGGCAGCCCCCGCAATCCGGTCGACGTGACCACGGTCTGGGCGAGGTTCGCGGCGCTCTATCCGTTCTGCGTCGATCGGTTGGCGCGCTCCGGGGAGGTCGACATCGTCATCCCCGTGCTGCTGCAGCGCAGCGCCCAGGATCGCGCGGTGGCGGAGGGTCTGCGCGAGGTCGTCGGGAAGCTGGCCGCCGACGGGATCGAGGTGCCGGTGTACGCCTGCTGGGTGGCCCCGGCCGACGCGCGACCCAATCTCGAGCTGCTCCAGGCCGCCGGAGTGCCCTGCTATGAGTGGCCGGCGCGCACCGCGCGCGCGGTCGCGCTCGCCCGTCGCTACGGCGAGATCCGCTTCGGGCACGGCGCGGCCCGCGGTGGCTCCGCGGATGACGGTGACCGCCGGGCGGGCGCAGCGGGAGCCGCCGCGGCGGGCGGCACGGCGGACGGCGGCACGGCGGCCGTGGTCCTCGGACCTGGACCCATGGACGCGGGCGCCGCCGCGCGGCTGGCCGGGACCTTCGGCATCACCGTGCCCTCGCAGGAGGTCGTCGGCCAGGCCGACGCGGCGGTCGACGCCGCGCAGCGCCTGGGCTTCCCGGTGGTCGTCAAGCTGGTCAGCCGGGAGTTGACGCACAAGTCCGAGGTCGGCGGCGTCCGGGTCGGGCTGGCCGACGCCGATGCGGTGCGCCACGCCGCCCGGGAGATCCTGTCGCTCGCAGGCGACGCCGAGGTGATGGTCCAGCCGATGCTGTCGGGAGTGGAGGTGATCGTCGGCGGCTTTCGTGATCCCCAGTTCGGACCGGTCGTGGCGGTCGGCCTCGGCGGCATCTTCGTCGAGGTCCTCGCCGACGTCGCCTTTGCACTCGCCCCGCTGGACGAGAGCGAGGCGCTCGCCGCTCTGCGATCCCTGCGCGGGTTCGCCGTGCTGGAGGGGGCGCGCGGGCAACCGGCCGCCGATCTCGACGCCGTGGCGGCGGTGGTGGCCGGAGCGTCACGGATGCTGGCCGCGGTCCCGACGATCGCCGAGCTCGACCTCAACCCCGTGCTGGCCGGTCCTGACGGCGCGGTCGCCGTCGACGTGCGAGTGATCGGCGGCGCCGGCGCCACCGGCTCGCCCCGGGCTCCCGGCCCACCGCCGGACGCCGCTGGCGTGACGCAGCGCAACGGCGAGGCGGATTTGCTCGCTCGGAGCTAATGCACCCGGTCCGGGGCGGTCGTAGCTTGCCCTTCGTCATCCCAGCCACATCAGCGACCTGTGAGGAGAAGGCATGCGCATCGGAGGCCAGGAGATCCTGCTTCCCACCACGATGGTGGGCAACTACCCCAACCCCCGCTGGTACGACGGACGGAGCGTCAGCGAGATGCCGATCGGCGACTTCGTCTATGACGGGGTGACGCGCGAGGCCTTCGACGACGCCGTCGGCGCGATCGTCCACGATCAGGAGGCCGCCGGCCTGGACGTCATCGCCGACGGCAAGGTGTATGGCGGCGACAGCCCGTACGGTGAGATCGTCTACTACTACTGGCGCCGGATGTCAGGCAACCGGCTGACCGGGCCACCGATCGGCTTGCCGATCTACTCCACCCTGTTCGCGCCGACGGTGGTCGGCGCCGTCGAGCTGATCGCGCCCTTCCATCTCGCTCAGCTGCGCGCCGTGCGCCGCGCGACCAAGAAGCCCGTCAAGGTCTCCTACACCGGCATCCAGGTGCTGACCCTTGCCGCCAACGACCAGCACTACAAGGACAACCGCGCGCTGGCCACCGCGATCGCCAAGGCCTATCACGAGGACTTCCTGGCCCTCGCCGACGAGGGCGTCGACATCATCCAGCTCGACGAGTTCGTCTGGCCGTACGGGATGAGCGACTGGGAGGTCGACGTCTTCAACCTCGCCGTCGATGGCGTGCCCGGGGTCGAATTCTGGACGCACACCTGCTGGGGCAACTACTCGGGCACGCCGGGTTACTTCCCCGACGAGGGCGACAAGGAGTACGGCGCCTGGGTGCTCGACCGCCGTCCGAAGGCGGCCGCCGCGCCGGAGCGGGCGTGGGGCATCTTCCCGAAGGCCAAAGACGCCCACATGCACGCGCTCAACTACGAGCTCGGCCGCACCGGCGCCGAGGATCTCAAGCCGCTCGTGGAGAACGGCTGGAATCGCGATTTCGTCGCCGGGGTGATCGACGTCAAGTCGACGATCACGGAGACCGCCGAGGAGGTCGCCGAGCGCATCCGCGAATATCTCAAGGTCGTCCCGGCCGAGCGGCTCGGACTGACGACCGACTGCGGGATGATCAACCTGCCGCGGATGATCTGCCAGGGCAAGCTCCGCGCGCTGGCCGACGGAGCGGCGATCGTCCGTGAGGAGATCAAGAAGGGCGCCGTCCCGACCGCGGCGCTGGCCTAGGTCCCGGGACGACGGTCAGCGAGGAACCCGTGAGCCCGACTGCACCGACCACCGATCAGCTCGAGGTCCGAAGCCCGTGGAACGGCGATCTGATCGACACGATCGAGACCCCCACTCCGTCGATGGTGCAGGACGCCGTCGCCGGCGCCGCCCGATCGGCGCCGGCGATGGCCTCGCTGACCGCTCATGAGCGCTCTGAACTGCTGTACGCGGCGTCGGCGCGGATCGCTGAGCGCTCCGAGGATCTGGCGCGGACGATCGCGCTTGAGGCCGGCAAGCCGATTCGCGACGCTCGGGGGGAGGCGATGCGGGCGGTCTACGTGTTCCGCTGGGCGGCCGAGGAGACCAAGCGCATCGGAGGCGAGTGGCTGTCGCTCGACACCGAGCCGGGACTCGGCCGTCGCGGCGGCCTGATCCGCCGCTTCCCGGTCGGGCCGCTGCTCGCGATCGCGCCGTTCAACTTCCCGCTCAACCTCGTCGCGCACAAGCTCGCGCCCGGTTTGGCCGCCGGCAACCCGGTGATCGTCAAACCCGCGACGCGGACGCCGCTGTCGGCGCTCAGGCTCGCCGAGATCGTGTCCGAGGGCGACTGGCCGGAGGGCGCGATCAGCGTCCTGCCGGTCGCCGGCAGCGCCGCCTCCGAGCTGGCCGCCGATCCGCGGATAGCGGCGATCAGCTTCACCGGATCAGACCGGGTCGGCTGGAGGCTCAAGGCGGAGAACCCGAAGAAGAAGATCACGCTCGAGCTCGGCGGCAACTCGGCGGTCATCGTCGAGCCCGACGCCGACCTCGACCTGGCTGTCGGCCGGCTCGTGTTCGGCGCGTTCGCCTACGCCGGTCAGGTCTGCCTGTCGACCCAGCGCATCCTCGTCGCCGACGAGATCCACGATCGGTTCGTCGAGCGCTATCTCGGCGCCGTCGGGCGGCTCGTGGTCGGCGATCCGCTCGATGAGGGCAGCGACCTGGGGTCGATGATCACCACGCAGGAGGCGGCCCGGGTCACCGACTGGATCGACGAGGCACGGTCGCTCGGCGCGCGTGTGCTGGCGGGAGGCACGCGTGACGAGGCGGTCCTGGCGCCGACCGTGCTCGCCGACGTGCCCCATCAGGCCCGCTGCTGGGGCGACGAGATCTTCGGCCCGGTCGTCTGCATCGCGCGCTACGGCGACCTCACCGAGGCGCTGGCGCAGGCCAACTCCACCCGCTACGGCCTGCAGGCGGCGATCTTCACCCAGGATCTGGCGACGGCGATGCGGGCGCACGAGACGATCGAGGCGGGGGCGATCATCGTCAACGACGCGCCGTTCTTCCGCGCGGTCCACATGCCGTACGGCGGCGTCGGGGACTCGGGCTACGGTCGCGAGGGTGTGACCTCGGCGATCCACGAGATGACCGAGCCGCGCCTGCTCGTCCTGCCGCTGCCCGGCAACTGATCGCCGCGCGCCGTGGGCCGTCGACTCGTCGTCATCGGCGGTGTGGCCGCCGGGCTGAGCGCCGCCGGCCGCGCACGGCGATTGGAGCACGACCTGCGGGTGACGGTCTTCGAGCGGACCGGCTACTGCTCCTACACCGCCTGCGGCCTGCCGTACTTCGTCTCCGGCGTGATCGGCAGCCACCGCGATCTCGTCATGCGCACGCCGGAGCAGCTCGCGACGGAGGGGGTCGAGGTGCGCCTTCGCCACGAGGTGACCGACATCGATCCAGGTCGCCGGACGGTGTCGGTCCGCGACCTGGAGTCAGGCGCGGACCGCACCGAGGATTACGACGAGCTGGTCATCTCCGCCGGGGCGACGCCGATCGCGCCGGTTCCCGGCGTCGAGCTGCCAGGGTGCTTCGCGGTCCGCACCGTGGAGGACGCGCTGGCCATCGATGCGTGGATCGCCGAGCGGCGCCCCGCGCGCGGGGTGGTCGTCGGCGGGGGCTACATCGGCCTGGAGATGGCCGAGGCGCTGCACGCGCGGGGCGTCGCCACCACGGTCGTCGAGCGCGAGCCCGATCTTCTCGGCCTCGTCGACGGCGATATCGCGGCGATGATCGCCGACGAGCTGCGCCGCAACGACGTGGATGTCATCTGCGGGGCCGCGGTCGAGGCGGTGGAGGCCGCTTCGGACGGCGATCGGGTGCGGGCGGTGCGGGCCGGAGGCGAGACCCTTCCCGCCGGAATCGTCATCCTCGGCATCGGCGTTCGGCCCGAGAGCTCGCTCGCGGCCGCTGCCGGACTGGCGCTCGGGCCGCATGGCGGAGTCGCTGTCGACGCGACGATGAGGACCGGTGTCGACGGTGTCTGGGCTGCGGGCGACTGCTGCGAGACCCGGCACCTGCTGCACGACGAGCCGGTCTACATCCCGCTCGGAACGACGGCCAACAAGCAGGGACGAGTGGCGGGCGCCAACATCGCGGGGCGCGCCGAGCATTTCGCCGGGGTGGTCGGAACCAGCGTCCTGAAGGTATGCGACCTGGAGGTCGCGCGCACCGGCCTGACCATGGCGCAGGCACGCGCGGCCGGACTCGACGCCGCGCAGGCGACGATCACCCACAAGTCCCGGGCCGTCTACTACCCCGGCTGGAGGCCGCTGACGGTCAAGCTGGTGGTGGAGCGCGGAACCGGGCGCCTGCTCGGCGCCCAGCTCGTCGGGCGTGAGGGCGCGGCCAAGCGGATCGACGTGATCGCCGCCGCGCTGCACGGCCGCGCGACGGTCGATTACCTCGCGCGTTTCGACCTCAGCTACGCGCCGCCGTTCGCGCCCGTGTGGGATCCCCTGCTGGTCGCCGCGCGCGAAGCCGAGAAGGTCGTCTAGCGCCGACTCCCGCTCGGTGGGGTCGCCACCGGTGAGCCGTTGCCCGGCGGCCGCGGTTGGCATCTCCGTGCCGTGCGTTGCGTAGTCTGTCGACGGATGACGCGTGTGTCCTATGAGAGGATCGGGCGGGGGTACGCGAACGTGCGACGGGCCGACGAGCGGATCGCTCGGATCGTCGGCGACGCCCTGGGGGACGCCACGAGCGTGGTGAACGTCGGTGCCGGCGCCGGATCGTATGAGCCCGTTGACCGCCGCGTGCTGGCCGTCGAGCCGTCAGCACAGATGCGCTCGCAGCGACCCCGCGACGCCGCGCCCTGCCTGGCGGGCTCGGCCGAGCAGATCCCGCTCCGCGATCGGGACGTCGACGCCGCGATGGCGATCTACTCTGATTTCCATTGGGAGGACCGTCGCCGCGGGATCGAGGAGTTACGTCGGGTTTCGCGGCGCCGCGTGGTGATGCTCACCGTCGACCGCGACGTCTCCGAACGCTACTGGCTGTTTCGCGACTACTTCCCACAGGCCAATCGGATCTTCGGCTCGATCGACGAGGTCACGTGTTGCTTTCCCACCCCGCCGCGGGTGATGCCGGTTCCCATCCCGGCCGATTGCACCGACGGGTTCGTCCACGCGTTCTGGAAGCGACCCGCGGTTCTGCTGGCGCCCGACGTGCATCGGCCGATGTCGGCATTCGCCGTGCTTGCTCCGGACGAGGTCGGGCCAGGACTCGCCCAGCTCAGGGCGGACATTCGCAGCGGCCGATGGTCGCGCCGCAACGCGGACCTGGAGACGCGTGAGGCACTCGATCTCGGCCACCGGCTCGTCACCTGGGAGCACGGTCCGAGCTGAGGACAGCAGGTGCATCGCCGGCGGTCCGCACCGCCTCCGAGGATGGGGTTGAAAAACAGCGGCACCTCTGTCGTGAAGTCAGACGCAGACCAGGCCGGTGCGGCGGCCATCGCGAGTGGGCGTCCGGGTTCGTCCAACGGTTCGTGTCGTTTCAGTTAGGGTGCGGGTTATGTCGCGTTGGTGGATGCTCGTCCTGGCCGTGACCGCCGGTGTCGGGCTCGCGCTCGCTACGGTCGCCGGAGCGGTCTCGACCGGGGGTATCACTGAGTTCTCTGTCGGGAGCGGGTCGGCGCTGACGGGCATCACGGCGGGGCCGGACGGCAACGTGTGGTTCACTGACGGGACCTCGATCGGACAGATCACGCCGGCGGGCGCGATCAAGACGTTCACGGCGCAGACCAGCGGCGTTTCGATCGGGGCGTGGAACGGCATCACGCTCGGTCCGGACGGGAACCTGTGGGCAACGGCCACGATCCTGCCCGAGGGCGGGCTGATCGCGCAGATCTCATCGAACGGAACGCTCCTGCACGTGTTCTCGGCGGGCTTGCAGGCCAACGCCGATCCGACGGTGATCTCGCCCGGGCCGAGTGGGAGCGGTTCGCTGTGGTTCATCGACAACGCGGTGGCCGACGGCGGCAGCGACGAGATCGGTGAGATCACGACGGGTGGGACGATCAGCGAGTTCTCGGCGGCCGCTGCGCCCGATCCCGATGGTCTGGTCGCCGCCGACGGCATGCTGTGGCTGTCGTCGGGGGCGTCGAGCGGGGGCTACGGAGAGATCGACGTCGTCAACACGGCGACCGGCGCGCTGGAGAGGGAGCTTCAGCCAGGCGAGATGGAGCCTGACTTCGATCCCCAGGGCCTGACCGCCGATGCCGACGGGAACCTCTACTTCACGTTGGGCGGCGGCGCCGAACTATTCAGCGGCGGCGCGTCGCGTGGTGTTGGCGAGATCATGACCCCTGTGACGAACCCGACGGTGACCGCCTATAGCTCCGGGCTGCAGGCCAGCAATGAGAGCGATCCGACCGCGGTCACGGTGGGGCCGGACGGGAACATCTACTTCGTTGACGATGGTCAACTGAACGGGGGACACGACGCGCTGGGCGAGTTGGACACCACGACGCACGTGATCACCGAGTTCAGCCAAGGCCTCCCCAGCGCCAGCTCCCCCCGCGCGATCACCGGTGGTCCGGATGGGAACGTGTGGTTCACCGATGAGGGCGCGGCGTCGATCGGGGTCCTCAATCTCGGCGCATCGACGCCAACCAGCGGCACGACCACGACGACCGGCACGACGACTGGGACGACCCCGACGCCACCCCCGCCGCTGCTCGCGCCGCGTCTGTCTCGCGTCCGCCAGACGCACAGCAGCTGGGTTGAGCGATCGGCGGTCAGGACCGGCGCGCCCGTCGGCACGACCTTCTCCTTCAACCTCAACGAGCCGGCGCTCGTCACGATCGAGTTCACCGTCTATCGCCAGGGCCGCGTGGTGCACGGCAAGTGTGTCGCCCATGCCCCCAAGCACCACGCTGCTGCGAAGTGCGGGTACCCGGCTGGCCATGTCGGCTCGCTGGTGCATCACGGAACCGTCGGTGCCAACAGGGTGTCGTTCGACGGCCGACCGGCCGGAACGAAGGGGCGGCTCGCTCCTGGCGACTACGGGGCCGTGATCACCGCGACCGCGCACGACCTGTCGACCTCCTCAAAGCCGCTCGAATTCGCGATTCAGGGCCCGGTGAAGAAGCACTCGGCATAGCGCCGACCCGCGAGCCTCCCGGTTGCCGGGCGCGGACGAGCTGCGGCACAACCGCGAGCCTGGGCGGCCGACAGGCCCGAAACTGGCCGATTCCGGGGCGGGTGCATCAGCGCCTTCGTAGCCGGTTTTGCGTAGGCATGCCGCCAGATCTAAACGTCTTGGAGCTCGTCTCAGATGTGCCCGGATCCCGCCGGGCGTGCCATCGAGATGTCGCCCGAGCGATGCTCAGGCTGATCGGCGAGCGGGCGATCGCCTTCGTGGCGAATCGCTCGCCGTGCCCTGGGCGCCGGGCGCCCAAGGCGATCGTGGTCTCGGTTGCTCTGCTTGCCAGGCGCGCTGTTGGAGCAAGCGCTCCGGTCGGAGGCGTGCCGCACGAAGAGCATGGCCCGCGCCGGGCTGCCTGCCTCGCCCTGCTGGTCGCCGAAAGCACGGCTCGCGTCGCATGTGCCGAATTCCGGCGATGCATGGGCAACCCGGGTTGCATCATTGGATGTCCGAGTGGGTCCGACGGCAATCGGTCGTTGCGTCGCGGCCCGAGGCGGCGGCAGAATGCGACGGAATCTGGACGACGCAACGTTCCGATGGGCCGGCCGGGGCGCTTCGACGAACGACCCGGCGCGGGCGGCGGGTGCTCGCCGTTGCCGACTGGACTGCGCCCCTGCACCTCGATGCCGGGCCTGCCTGCGGCGGTGTGTGGTGGTGGATGGGGGTTGAGTAGGCTCGCGGTACGGACCGGTCGCGCCTTTTCGGGTCCGTCGCAAGCTTGACCGAGTCCCGTCGGCAAAGATCCGGGTCGGATAGGGCATCACGAGTGTTGTCGTGCTCTGGTGGGTGCGATGATCTGCGCCATGAGCCGGCGGGCTGTCGGGGCGTCGAGCGCCTCTTTCGGGATCGAGGGCCTGAGCGGCGATGCAGTTGCTGCTGCTCTGTTGCGCTACGGGTCTGACGCGATCGCGGTGACTGACCGCGACTCTGGCCTGTTTGTGGTGGTCAGCGACTCCTACTGCGCGCTCACCGGCTATGCCCGGGAGGAGCTGATCGGGCACACTGAACCGTCCTGGGTTGCGTGGAGACTTCTGGCCTTGGAAAGAAGGAGGAAGTCGTGTCATCAGATCAGGGAGTCGGGAGGCCGACGACTCGGCGGTATTCGGCTGAGGAGAAGGCCGCGGCGGTGAGGATGGTCCGTTCGCTGAGAGCGGAGACGGGGAGTTCGCAGGGGACGGTGCAGCGGGTCGCCAGGCAGTTGGGGTACGGGGTGGAGTCGGTGAGGACCTGGGTCCGGCAGGCTGATATCGACGAGGGCGTGCGGCCTGGCTTGACGACGGAGGAGTTGGCTCGGGTCAAGGAGCTTGAGCAGGAGAACCGGGAGCTGCGCCGCGCGAATGAGATCCTGCGCCGCGCGGCGTCTTTCTTTGGGGCGGAGCTCGACCGCCAGCAGCGCAGATGATCGCGTTCATCGAGGAGAATAAGGACGCGGTCATCGACGGCCGCCGGCTCGGGGTCGAGCCCATCTGTGAGACGTTGCAGGTGGCCCAGAGCACGTACTACGCCGCCCGGGACCGGCCGCCGTTTGCACGCGCTGAGCGCGATCAGGAGTTGACGCCGCGGCTGGTGGGGCTGTGGAAGGACAACTATCAGGTCTACGGCGCGCGGAAGCTGTGGAAGAGCGCCCGGCGGGCCGGGATCGAGATCGGTCGCGATCAGACCGCTCGGTTGATGCGCCACGCCGGGATCTGCGGGGTGCTGCGAACCAAGCGCGTCCGCACCACCCGCCCCGATCAGGCGGCGGGGCGCCATCCTGATCTCGTCAACCGTCAGTTCACCGCCACGGCCCAACGAATTGTGGGTGACGGATTTGACGTTCGTGGCGACGTGGGCCGGCGTCGCGTATGTGTGCTTCATCATCGACGCGTTCTCCCGGATGATCGTCGGCTGGCGGGTCGCCTCTCACATGCGCACGCCGATGGTGCTCGATGCGATCGAGATGGCCCGCTGGAACCGCGGGCTGCATCACCAGGGCTGCGCTGTCATTCTGACGCCGGGTCGCAGTTCACGTCGATCCGGTATGGCGAGCGGCGAGGTTGTCCCGCGTGGCGTAGAACTTGAGGTGGCGGTCCTCCCGCCCTCGTCCGCTGCCGTTGGCAGCGTGTAGGGCGCTTCAAGTCCATTCGTCGGAGTTCCAGCTCCGGCGACGAGAACAGGAGAACCGCCATGCAGACCGTATCGCGACCGCAGGTCGTGGCCGCCGCCGAGGCTGTCGAGGAGCCGTTGCCGCCGAGGATCCAGGAGGCGCTGGGGCAGCTGGTTGGGGCAGCGAAGGAGGGGCTGCTCGCGCTCAGCGTCGGTGTTGGGCTTGGCGTGCTTGAAGAGTTGATGGCCGAGGAGGTCGAGGACGTGTGCGGCCCGAGAGGCAGGCATGACCCTGACCGGACCGCGTACCGGCACGGGACCGACGACGGTGAGGTCACGCTCGGTGGCCGGCGCGTGCCGGTCGAGCGTCCGCGGATGCGGACCAAGGACGGCGAGCAGGAGGTGCCCTGCCGGACCTATGAGCACTTCGCCAGCCGCGATCAGCTCTCGCGGGTCGTGCTCGAGCGGATGCTCGCCGGCGTGAGCACCCGCCGCTACCGGCGGTTGCAGGAGCCGGTCGGCGAGCAGGTCGAGCAGCAGGCACGGTCGACGTCGAAGTCGGCGGTGTCGCGCACGTTCGTCGCGCGCACCAAGGAGGCGCTGCTGGAGCTCATGGCCCGCAGCCTCCACGACGTGCGCCTGGCGGTGCTGATGATCGACGGTGTCGGCCTGAAGGACCACACCTGCGTGGTGGCGCTGGGGATCACGACCGACGGCGTGAAGATCCCGCTCGGCCTGTGGGAAGGCAGCACTGAGAACAAGACCGTCACCAGCGAACTGCTGTCTAACCTCGTACACCGCGGACTGGATGTCGAGCAGGGCGTGCTGGTCGTGATCGACGGCGCCAAGGCGCTCCGCGCTGGCGTGAACGATGTGCTCGGGAAGCGCACCCCGGTCCAGCGCTGCCAGATCCACAAAGAGCGCAACGTCCTGGATCACCTCGCCGATCGCGACCGCGATCTCGTCAAGCGACGGCTGCGCCGCGCGTGGGCGGAGACCGACCACGGCCGGGCCCTGCAGCAGCTGCAGACCCTGGCCGGCGAGCTCGAGCACTCACATCCCGGCGCCGCCGCCTCGCTGCGCGAAGGGATGGCGGAGACGCTCACCGTCACCCGCCTGGGCGTCAAAGGGTCGCTGCGCAAGACGCTCGCCTCGACGAACCCGTGCGAGTCGATGATCGAGTGCGTCCGCCGGACCGCCCGCAACGTCAAGCACTGGCAGAACGGCGACATGTGCCTGCGCTGGACCGCCGCCGGGATGCTCGAAGCCGAGCAGCAGTTCCGACGCATCATCGGCCACGCCGACCTCGCCAAGCTCGCCGCCCGCGTCGAACGCGAAATCACCCTTCACCAGCCCCACCACGCTCCGACCGAGGAGACCGCTATCGTCGCCGCCGCGTAGTCACATCACACCCGGACCGCCACCGAAGTTCCACACCGTCCGGGACATCCTCTTGGATCCGGCGATCTGCAGGGCAGCCGGCCCTGGCCGGAAGGCCCGGGACGCGCTCGCAGTGGCCGCTTCTGTCCGCAAGCGGCTGTCGCTTCGGGATGTTTGGCTCCAGTTCTCGCGCCTGCTTCTCGACGACAGCGGCAGTCGGGGCGAGACTTCCGGATCGGCGACTGAGGGGAGGCGTCGCCGCGCCCGTCCTGTATGTGGGCGGTGCGCTGAGTGGTGAGGAGGCTGGTCATTCGAGGATGCGCTCGGCGAGTCGTCACGCGTGCGCGATTACTTCTCCGACCTCGATTCGCTGGCCAGTCATCGCTCCTCCTGGCATTGACCGGGCTTGCGCGGCTAGCCGCTCCGCAGATGCCTCTGAGTCGAACACGATCATCGACGTCGCGGTTGTGGCAGACAACCGAACCCAATGGGCCGCCACAAAGCCCTCCAAGCCGGACACCATCGGAACGATCTGCTCCTTGAGCTGGGTATCAGCGGCGGAAGCATCGGAAATCTGTACTTCCATGATCACGGCGTGCATGCAGGCCCCTTCGCATCCGTAGGTAGGCCCCGCGATCCTACCGTGCGCCGGCTCGAGCACCCCCCCAGAGCTGCGCTCTCGCGAACCTCCGCCTGCGCGGCCGGATCTGACAGAATCCGAAGTGCCAGCAGCGGTCTCGTCCGGCACTCGCGCTTCCCCGACTCGCCAACCACCGGCGTGGCCGCATCCACGAAACTGCAGGCGCCCTGAACTGCCGTCCTGCCGTCGCCAAGGCTCCTCCAAGCGGCGCGAAGCAGAAGTCAGCCAGCCGCTGCCGCTCCAGGCGTCAAGCAGCCAGGCCCCTCGGCCGGCGGAACCCAAGGCAACCGGCGCCGACCACCTAGTGCAGCGTCCCAATAGTCTCTTGTAATTGTGATGGACTTTCGGTACGGTCTGGGTTGTGGGACGCGTCCCGGCGGTTATCGAGCTCACGGAGGAGGAGGAACGCGACCTTCGGGCGGTGCTGAGAGCACCGTCGGCGCCGCAGGAGAAGTCGATGCGCGCTGGGATCGTGCTGCGCGCGGCGGAGGGTGCGAGTAACACGGAGATCGCTCGAGACATGCGGGTGTCGCTGCAGACGGTCGGGTTGTGGCGACGGAATTTCTCTGAGCGCGGGATGGAGGGCTTGGAGACCGCGCCACGGTCGGGACGGCCGCGGGCGATCGGTGACGATGAGGTGCAGCGCGTGTTGGCCAAGACCCTGGAGGCGCCGCCGGACGGGACGACGCATTGGAGCGTGCGCCGGCTGGCTGCCGCGACCGGCATCTCGTCCTCGACGGTGCATCGGATCTGGCGCGATCACAAGCTCAAGCCCCACCAGGTCCGCTCGTTTAAGTTCTCAAAGGACCCGCAGCTGGTTGAGAAGGTGATCGACGTCGTCGGGCTCTACCTCGATCCGCCCAAGGGCGCTCTGGTCATCTGCGTGGATGAGAAGACCCAGATCCAGGCGCTGGACCGCACCCAGCCGACGCTCCCGATCAAGCCGGGCAAAGCGGCCCGGATGACCCACGATTACAAGCGCAATGGCACCACCAGCCTCTACGCCGCTCTGGAGATCGCGACCGGCGAGGTGACCGGCAGCTGCTACCCGCAGCACACCCACCAGGAGTTCCTCGCGTTCCTCAACTCGCTTGTCCGGGCGTTTCCGCGCAAACCCTTGCACGTCGTGCTCGACAACTCCTCGACGCACTCCACTCCGGAGGTCAAGGCCTGGCTGGCTCGGCACCCCCGCGTGCATTTTCACTTCACCCCGACCAGCGCGTCGTGGATGAACATGGTCGAGATCTGGTTCTCGATCCTGACCACGCAACAGGTCCGCCGCGGCGTCTACCACGACGTCCCCGAACTGATCGCCGCGATCGAGCACTTCATCGAGGGCTACAACGAGCGCGCCCAGCCGTTCGTCTGGACCAAGACTGCCGAGCAGGTCCTCAAGAAAGCGACCCAAAGACAAGACACTTCAGAAACGCTGCACTAGAGCCTTCGGCCGCCGAGTTGCCCAGGCACCGTCGGGATTCGGCACACACGAGGCGAGCCGCGGTTTCGGCGACCAGCAGGGCGGAGCCGTCAGCTCGGCGCGGGCCTTGCTCTTCGTGCGACACGCGTCCGCTGGCAGCGCTTGCTTCCGCAGCGCACCTGGCAAGCACAGGAGCCGAGACAACGATCGCCTTCGGCGCCACGGCGCCTCAGGACACGGCGAGCGTCTCGCCACGAAGGCGATTGCCGGCTCGCCGATCAGCCTAAGCATCGCTCCGGCGACGTCAGCATCGCCCGCGGGATTCCCCTAAGGGTTTGTCTGTGCACCAGCCGATTGACTGGTAACGGGTGACGCCGGTCGTGCCAGCTCTCGCAGCTAGTGGACTCATAAGCAGGGTCCGGTCATACGGTTGACTCGGCGCCCGCCTTCGCGAGACGCGGCCGGGAAGAGGCCTACTACAGCAGTGTCGGTCGCTTGGACGTATGCGAGTCTGGCTGGCCTACGCGGCTGGCGGACGACCGTCGAGACAAGTTTCAGGCAATGGACTGAAATCGGGTAAAGCTTTTCGTACGCAGGCGCGAGGTTGTAGAGTGTCCGCTGTGGCCTGACTGGGATGCGGATCGGGGAGGCAGTCGGCCTCGACCGCGACGATGTCGAGCTTTCAGAGGGCAGGCTGACTGTTCGTCACGGCAAGAACGGCCGCTCCCGGGAGATCGCGCTGTACCCGGGCACGGTCACAGCGCTGCACGGCTACACCCGCGTCCGAGACGAACTCTGCCCGCACCCGAAGGCGCCGAGTTACCTGGTCACGGTCACCGGGATGCGGATGAACAAGGGGACGATCTGGCACGAGTTCGACCGGCTGCGTCACGCGACCGGTCTCGATCGTGAGACGCTCGGGCGCGGGGCCCATCCTCGCCATGGCTCGAGCTCGCGACCACGCCCGGCGCGTTCGAAGTGACCGTCACGATCACGCGGCGGAGACGAGGCCATACGACGCGCCCGCTGCAGACTGGCGTGCTACCGCTGTCCTGACCGGCGGCCTACGCCACGCCATCGCCGCCCCAGCCCGGGCCGGTCGATGCCGGGGTTGGCGCGGCGGTCACGGTCCAAGGTCGGGGGTGACCGGCGACCTTGGCGGCCGAGTCGCGGTGAAGGCACGGTCGCTGACCGTGATCGGGGTCTGGGGCCGACGATCACGGTTTCCTGCGCAGTCCGCCCGGCGTTGGTGGTGGGCACGGGAAGGCGGTCCCGGTCCAGGAACCGGCGGGGGCAGCCGTGCCTGCGATCCCGACGGCAGAACGCCGCAAGAGGGTCCCGGACCGAGTACTCGTTATGTTCGCCTATTGGTTGACCGGTGATCGCGGTGGTTGTCGTGCTCGAGGGCGCGTAGGCGGGCGACGAGTGCTCGGCCGAGGGCGAGGGGGTCGTGGGCGGGGTGCGCTGGGGCGGTGTGGCCGGTGACGGTGCCGAGGGTGATGGTGGTGGTGGCGGCGTTGTTGGCGTAGTTGGGGTCAGGGGTCTGCAGCGAGGCCGTCGCGACGGCGATGACCGCCCGCGCGCTGGTGTGCGCGGCGACCTTGAAGGACACCGTGTAGGTCGTGGTGGCGTGAGCGGCGATCGCGGTCGCTGTCCAGTCCAGGACCGATCCCAGGACGCTCGAGCCCCCGGGGTTGGCGATCGTCACGCCGGGGGGAGCGATCAGCGCGGTGACCACGTCCTTGGCGGTCGCCGGCCCGAGATTGGTGACCGCGACCTTCTCAGCGAACGTCGCGCCATCGCCCGCGCTGGCCGGTCCGGAGATCGCGATCTGCAGATCGGCGCGGTTGGCGACCGAGGCGGTGACGGTGAACGGCTCACACGTCGTCGTGCTCGGCGGCGTGTAGTTGGCGTCACCGGAGTAAGTGGCCAGATAGCCGTAGGCGCCGGCGTTCAGCGCGCCGGTCGCCGCCGAGGAGGGGACCGACCCGGCATTGACGGTCACCGTCTGGGTGGAGGCCGGCGTGCCGGTGCAGGTCCCATCGTCATACAGCGCATAGGTCAGCTTTCCGGTTGCCGGGAACGCCGCCACGGTCGCGCCGAGCGTCGCGCTGTCCTGCGCCGAGGAGCCCGCCGGCTCACCCCCGGCTGACCACGGCGTCCCCGCGGTCAGATCCTGCACCGTGCTGGACACCGTCACCGTCGCCGGCGCGATCGACAGCGCCACGCACGGACTCGTCGATGCCTGCAGCCCGAACGCCGCGCCGCTCACCGCCGGCGCAAACGTGGCCTGCACATACCAGCCGCCGGCCGCCACCATGCTCGGGGAGAACGCCGGGACGCTCCCCCCCGACCCCAACACCACCGTCTGCCCACCGGCCGCGGTCACCGAGCACCCCGCATCGGAGTACACCCGATAGACGACCTGCCAAGCCGGCGTGCCGGCCTCCGGGGCGTCGGCCGCGGTGACCATCGCCGCGCACCCCGGCGACCCGGCGCCCAGCGCCACCGCCGCCGCCGGACAGCTCAACGACGTCTGGGTGCCGTCCTGAAGCTCAAACGCCCCCACATCGCAATACCCCGCCCCCATAGCCGGACGCGGCTCGCCCCGCTGGTCAACCCCAGCATCAGCAGCCGGGCAGTCCGCCGCCGGGATCACGTCCACCGCCGGGCTGGACGCCGGCAGCGCCTGCGTCGCCGTCGGCCCCCCATTACCCTGCAACGACCCGAGATCCGGCTCGGCCGACGTCAGATCAAACCCACAGCTCACACTCCCCGCCGGCCCCTCCAAGCTAAAGCTCGACGACGCCACCGGCGCATCACAATCAGGCGCACCCGTGTTGTCGGCCACGATCGTCGCCACCGCCGTGACCTTGTCCGCCCCGTCGATCGCACTGCCGGCGCCCGCCGCCGCGTTCTCGTCGAGCGTGTCGCTCGTCAGCGTCATCCCCCCCAGGGCGTCGATCGCGCCGCCCTCGCCTGCCGAGTTGCCCGTTAGGGTGCTGTCGATGACGGTGCCCGATCCGACGAGCGCGCCGCCCTGCCCGCTCCCGTTGGCTCCGGCGCTGTCGCCGGAGAACGTGCTGCTCGACACGTTGGCAATCTCAGCCTCGATCGCGCCGCCCTGGCCGCTCCCGTCGGCTCCGGCGCTGTCGCCGGAGAACGTGCTGCTCGAGACGACGGCCTCGTTAGACACGAGCGCGCCGCCCTCCCCGCCCCCACTGGCTCCGGCGCTGTCGCCGGAGAACGTGCTGCCCGACACCCATGTCTCCTGCGAGTTGTTGATCGCGCCGCCGTCCCCGCCGGCGCTGTCCTGCGTGAAGCTGCTGCCGGAGACGTGGAGCGCGCTGCCCTCCTCGCTGTAGTACACGCCGCCGTCGTTGGTGGCGCTGTCCCGCGTGAAGATGCTGTTCGAAACGCTGATCAGGGATCCCTCATCCCAGATCGCACCGCCGAAGCTCGCGGCGTCGTCGGTGAAGGTGCTGCCCGCGACGGTGATCGTTTCAACCCCGGATTCTTGATCGATCGCGCCGCCGTCGCCCCCGGAAGCCGTGTCGTCCGAGAACGTCATCGCGGACACCGTCAGCGATCCCGGGACGGACGGGTTCACGATGACCGCGCCGCCGGCAGCATCGGTGACGGTCAGACCAGAGACCGACACGGTGGGCGCCGTCACGTCGAAGATCTGGCTCTGACCGCCGCCGCTGACCGCCAGCTGGCCGGCCCCCGGCCCGGTGATCGTCAGATCCTGGCTGACCGTGATCGCCGAGCTCAGCGTGATCGTGCCGCTCAACCCGTTCTGAAACACGATCGAGTCACCACTGCTCGCGTTGGCGATCTCATAGCCGAGCGACCCCGGCGTCGTCGCCGACCCGCTCAACGACGTCACCGTGTCGACCGCCGCCCATGCTCGAGACGAACACGCGAGGAGGGCGAGAACCGCCGCCACTGCGATCCCCGCGCATCGGGCCGCCGCGCCGAGCAACCCGATCTCCCGCCCATGATCGATCGTCATCATCAGCCCCCTGTCTCGGTAACAGCGTCGACCCCACTCTCACCATCGAGCGGACGCGACCTTACACCCGGCCCAGCGACGCGCGCAATCCGTAGAAATCCGCAACCGGGTGTGTCAGAACGAGAGTGTCAACGTGAGCGACCACTCCTGGCCAATCCGGTCAAACGCGTCCCTCAGACCCAAGAGCTCCCGTCTAGGTGGCTATCGCGCACGGAAGGCGAGTCGCAGCATGGTGTTGCGATGCCGCCGTGGTCCGCTTGTGAGCAGCAGCGTGTAGCGGCCGCGCGCCGTGGCGACCGAGCGTGCGGTGGATCACCGTCGGTGTGGTCGCGAGTCGCAGCAGCTCGGTGTCCACGACGCGGTCTCCGTGCATGATCGTGATCTGCGCGTGGGATCGGCTCGCCGTCGAGAATGTGCCGGGCACGAATGCAAGCGTGCACAGCCTCCGCGCGGTCCTGGTCGTGCGGCAGACGATCGTGCCGGCGGGTCCGGCGGGTCCCCGCGGTCCGGTCGCGCCGGTCGCGCCGGTTGCGCCGGTCGCGCCCGTGGGTCCGGCGGCTCCGGCGGGTCGGTTCACCCGGATGTATTCCATCGCTCGCCGCGATCGCCCCGCGCGCGACATCTCAGTCGTCAGGCGACGCGCTCCGCCCAGTCGCTGTAATGGCGACGCCGACCCCGCCTTGCGGGTACTGCTCTGGTGTCAGAGGCCGGCGCGTCCGCTCCGGAGTCGGCAACGAGCGGCTCGGGGCCCTGGGCGAAGCGACCTGGTGACGACGGATCCGGTCCGGGTCCGTTGCGGCTTGCTGGCGGTTTTGTCCGGCCAGCGTTCTACGGTGGTGCGGTGCGTCGGGTCGCGATCATCGGGTGCGGCGGCGCCGGGAAGACGACGCTCGCCAACGAGCTGGCGCGTCGCCTGGCGATCCCGGTCGTGCATATCGACTCTCACTACTGGCGCCTGGTGGACGGCCGGCGGGTCGAGTCGACCCCCGAACAGTGGGCGGCTTGCCATGGCGGACTTGTCGCGCAGGACGCGTGGGTCATCGATGGCATGAAGCAGGGGGTGCTTGACGAGCGACTCGCGCGAGCGGACACCGTCATCTATCTGGACCTGTCCACCCGCGAGTGCCTGACCGGGATCGCGCGCCGACGACTGCGCTACCGCTGCGCCGTGCGGCCGGACCTCGGGGTCTATGACCGGATCAGCTGGGAGTTTCTGCGCTGGGTCTGGTCCTTCCGCCGCCGCCAGCGCCCCGTGCTGCTCGCCAAGCTCGCCAGTTTCGATGGCCAGACGATCGTGCTCCGCCGGCGCCGCGACGTGCACCGGTTCCTTGACACGATGCTCACCGCCGAGCACGAGACCCTCGCGGCCTGACGCCGCTCCCCCTGCGACGCCGGCCCAGCAGTGGGACGCGAGACCGCTCCTGACGGCTGTTCGGTGGCGCGACCGAGGCACCTGCCTACCTTGTCGCCAGCCTCGAAACCGGGCGCAAGCAATGGCGTCTGGCTTGGGCCGGACCGGGTGAACGCTCGTGGCTGGGAATCCACCGGCTGCTGCCCGCCGGGCAGGTGACTTCTCCGACGGCGAAGGAGGCACCGGCCCCCGAGCCCCGAGGCATCCGCGAGAGCGTACGATGCGGCGGAGATCGGACTACCGGGGAAAGGTTCATCGTCAGGTTGAGCACGTGGGGGCGCCTCTATGACCGGTATCGGTTGTGTCTGCGCGCGTGTCGTGTGGTGTGATCGCTGTGGTGCTGAGCGATGGCGTTGACGAGGCTCGCGGCGTGAGGTGGACTGTTTGTCAGATCCTGGGCGGCCTGGTCAGTTGATTGGCGCGGTCTGTCGATGGCGTCATACCGGTGGCCCGGATTCGGCGCCGGTACGTGTTCGCCGAGACTGCGGGCATGTCGCTGGCGTGTCAGGACGAGCTCGGAGCGGCTGTCGCTTGCCTGCCCACCGGTTGCCGATCGAGGGTTGAGTGAGGCGGCGGCTGGGCTGGAGCGCATCAGCAGGATGAGGGCTTCGCCGAGGAGAGTGAGCCCGAGGGTGAAGAGGAGTGACTGTCCGACTGCGGAGGCGTTACCGCCGGCCGCGACACCGACGATGTCCAGCACGAGCTTGGCGACGATGTTGCCGGCGAACAGCGCCAGCGAGGCCGTGCCCCATTGCACGAACGGGACTCCGTCACGAGTGGAGAGCTTGTCGGCCCGGCCTCGCATGAGTCCGAGGCCGAGCGACAGGACCGCGCCGACCGCGGTCACGGCGATCTCAACGGGCCTCATCGTCGTACCGCCCGTGAGATCGCCGAAGCCGAGCACGATCAGGATGATCGGTAATCCGAGCAACCTTGTCGGCGCCTTGATCGGCTGGCCTTGGACCTTCTTGAACAGGACGAAGCCGAGCAGGGCGACGTAGAGGAGGATGTTGGCGGCAGTCATGATGGCGTCCGATCAGGCTTCCGGGGACGGGGGCTCAGGCGACGTGCAGCGGGCTGGCCGGCATCGAGGAGCGCGTCTGCGCGGCGCGGATGCCGAGGCCGATCGTGCGGGTCAGCAGCATCGCCACCGCCATGAAGATGAGACCATCGGTGATCGCGGCCGCGGTGACCGAGTGCTGAATCATCCAGGTGCCGAGCGAGTGGCTGAACCAGTGCTCTGAGCCGTAGGAGAAGGCGGCTCGGGCGCCGATCACGCCCGTCCAGAGGGCGGCATAGGCAAAGCCGGTGCGGCTGACCGGAGCACCCGTGGTGGGGCTGCGGTAGACGCTCATCAGGCCGGTGGCGAGCAGACCGAGCACGATCCCGCCGACGCCGGCGGCGAGCTCCAGCGCGAGCCCGTTACCGGTGGTCGTGACCGCCTTGAGGTACATCGGGATGATCACCGCGGCGATGACCAGCGGGCGCAGGATCCGGAGCCTGTCGATGGTGCGGGTGGTGCCGAGGTCGGCTTGCAGAACCGCGGCCAACAGAACGGCGTCGATGATGACTGCTGAATCCATGGTGCTCACTCCAGTGCATCGAGGGTTTTGTGCTGCACCAGTGAGTTTGCGCTGACACGAGCTGGTGCACATCGGTCTGGCGACCGGACTTTCGCCGGGTCAGACGGCCGGCGAACCCCCGGCGCAATGACGTAGGCCGCCGGTCGCCGCGGCGCTGCGCGCCTGCGTCAGCAGGGCGTCGACATCGCCTTTTTCGACGAACGCGACCGCGCCGGCGGCCAGGGCCGCGGTGCGCAGCGCGCCGCGCACGCTCATCGCCACCACGGCACATCCCGGGCTGCGGACCAGACCGCGAATCAGATCCAGACCGGTCGCCCGGTCGGGCAGCATCACGTCGAGCAGCACCACCTCCGGATGCAACGTCGCGGCCATCGACAGCGCGCCGGGCGCATCCCGTGCCGCGCCAACGAGGACCAGGTCGGCCTCCAGCCTGATCGTCCGGGCGATCGCGGCGCGCACGCGGGCGTCGTCATCGACGACGAGCAGCCGGATCGTGTGGTCACACATCCCCTGAGTGTGCTCAGGGGGACGGGCCGGCGCATCGGCCAGATGACGCCTCTCGCCCTACGTCATTCGGCCGGCGTCAGCGTCCCTCGTCTGGGCCAGGGAGAAGGCCCTCGCGTACTGCCCACAGGGCGGCCTGCGTCCGGGAGGCCAGCCCGAGCTTGCCGAGGATCGCCGAGACATGCGTGCGGGCGGTGCGCTCGCTGACCACCAGTGTCTCGGCGACCTGACGGTTGGACGCGCCCTGCGCCAGCAGACCGAGGACCTCACGCTCACGCGGGGTGAGATCCGCGCCCGCGCGCCGGGGGCGGCGCACGGAGTCAGCGAGCAGTCGCGCCACGCTCGGGTCCAGGTGCATCTGCCCGGCCAGCGCGATCCGGACCGCCTCGGCAACCTCGTCCGCGTCGGCGTCCTTGAGCAGATATCCCGCCGCGCCTGCCTCCAGCGCCTGCCGAACCATCGCCTCTTCGACAAACGAGGTCATCGCCACCACCTCGATCGCCGGCCAGCGGGCCTTGATCTCTCGGGTGGCGGCGATCCCATCCATCACCGGCATCGTCATGTCCATCAGCACCACATCAGGCAGGCTCGCATCGGACTCCAGCTCGGCGATGCGATCGAGCGCCTGACGGCCGTCCGCGGCCTCACCGACGACGTCCATGTCGGCGATCGCCCTCAGATACGCGGACAGGCCGCTGCGGACGACCCGGTGATCGTCGACCAGGAAGATCCCGATCGGCGGCTGCTCCTGGGCCTCACTGCTCATCCCCATGAGCCTTCCCGTCCGCTCGAAACAGGGTGACCGTGGTGCCGGCGCCCGGCTCGCTGGCCAGGGTCAGTTCGGCGCCGATCAGCGCGCAGCGCTCGGCCATCGTCGACAGGCCCAGATGACCGGGATGGCCGAGTCCGGGATCGAAGCCGGCTCCATCGTCGCTGACCTGCACCCGCAGTCCATCCGCCTCACAGGCCAGGGTGATGGTCGCGTGGTCCGCGCCGGCGTGCTTGACGATGTTGTGCAGGGCTTCGGTCACGATGCGGTACAGATGCTCCTCGGTCTCGGCGTCGAAATCCAGACGCCGCTCCGGTCCGTCGACGCTGATCGCGACCTCCTCGCGCGCCGTCAGCGCCGCTGCCTGCTTACGCAGCGCCGCCACCAGCCCCTCCTCAGCCAGCGCGCCCGGGCGCAGCTCGAAGATCAGCGCGTGCATCTCGGCCATCGCGCCGCGCGCCAGGTCGGTCAACTCGCCGATCGCCTGCCCAAGCGGCGAGCTCTCCTCCAGTCCGGCAGATGCCAACGACAGCTGGGCGGCACGAGCGTGCATCCTCATCGAGAACAGCGCCTGGCTGACCGAGTCATGCAGCTCCCGAGCCAACCGAGCACGCTCGATCACCGCCGCCGCTTCACGCGCCCGCGCCGTCAGCCGGGCGTTGGTCACCGCCACCGCGGCTTGATCGGCCATCGCTGTGTAGAACGCCAGCTCGGTCTCGCTCGGACCGGCCAGCCCCGCCGGCAAGAACACCGACAGCCAACCGAACACCCGGTCCTCCCACGACAGCGGCGCGAACACCGCCGCCTGCCAGCCAAGACTCTCCACCGTCGCCGCGAACCCCCGGGTGATCGGATTGGCCGCCCACACCGACCTCGCGTCCGGCAGCACCACCGGCTCGCCAGCGGCCTGGCCGATGACCAGCCCTCCGGCGGTGAACGCCTCGGCGAGCTCCTCGCCCGTGTAGCCGGCAAGCGTCTCCCAGGCGGCGTTCCTCCTGGACCCGCTGCCGACCGGCAGATTATTGCTGGGCGCACTGTAAGCCCCAACCGACGACACCATATGATCGTCGCCAACGACGACCACCGCGCAGACCATCGCCCGCGTCCCCTCCACCGCGTGGCGGGAGATCCCCGCCAGCACCTCATCGATGGTGGCCGCCCCGATCAGCTGCGCCGCCGTCTGCGACAACGCGGCCGCCGCCCGCCCAGCGCTCCGAGCAGCCGTCACATCCCGCAACAACGCCACAGCATGCCGCCGGCCATCGAGCTCGATCGCAAACGTCGACGCGACGATCTCTCGCTCCAGCCCGTCGGAGCCGACCAGCACGCCGCTGAACTCCGATGCCGTCCCGCCAACCTGCTCACTCAAACGCGACAACAGGGACGCACGCTCCCCGACCGCGAAGCCGCTTGACACGAGCTGCCCCCGCAACCGCGACAGCGGCCGGCCCAACAACTCACACGCGGCCGGATTGGCATACGCCCACCGGCCCGCGTCGTCGACGATCGCGATCCCGTCAGGAGCCGACGTCAACACCGCCGCGACCGCCGGAAGACCGAGCGCGGCCGCGTCGCTCAACCCGCCCACGATCTCACCGCCAGCACTCCCCACGCCTCATCACCCACACCGAGCCGCGCGTCGCATGCACTCGGCGGTGCGCCTGACGTCATCCTCAGCATATCGGGCGGCCGCGCCAGATAACCAGCACAGCGCGGCGCAAGCCGCACCCTGCATGCCACAGGAGGCCCAATACCGCCGAAGGAGTGGGGGGTTGCCCAAGTGCGTACTGATCGCCAGACTCGCAGGCTACTAGTAGCGACTGGTCCCGCCGGTTCGTCCTCGTCGGCGGCGGCCTCACCGATGCCATCCCGCAGCCGCATATCCCTGTTTGACGCGTGGAGCGGTTGCGCGGATGGCTGCCTGACGCTCAGCGGGCGCGGGGGAGGGAGGCGTTCGAGCGCTGGTTCACGCCGCACAGGCTGCCTCAGAACAGCGCTCGTGGTGGGCGTCTCGGTCTCGGCTGGGGTCGACTGCGGGAAGGCGATCCCGGTTGTGGAGCTGGTGCTCGGCGCCGAAGAGCGCGCTGCTGAGGATGCGGTGCGGAACCGTCGAGCACGTGCAGCACCTGGTTGCACGGCGCTGTGGCCGACCGGCAGAGATGGGGCACGGCGTCGGTGGCGATGTCGGCGGGCGTGCTCTGGTTCCCGGAGGCGGTGGTCTCGGTGCTCGTCGCGACGCCCTCGCTGCCCGGCCACCAGGCGATGAAGTGCCCGCCGCCGACGGTCATCGTCACCTGCGTGCCGTCGTCGAGCGTGAGCGTGGCACCGGTCACCGCCGAGCCGACGCGCCCCTCGACGAACGTCACGCACCACGCGCGAGGTGGTCGATCACCAGGCCGTCGGCCGCCGGCGCGGACGCGGCCGGCTTCGGCTCGGAAACGATGCGGACGAACGATCCGCCGCTCATGCACAGCGTGCTGCCCCCGTCGCTCTCGAGGTAGAGCAGCATCGAGTAGGAGCCACGCGCGTCTGAGAGCGCCGGCGGACCCGACGGCACGGCCCCCGGGGCCCCGACCTTGCCACCGCGGCTCGGCTCACCGGCCGGGCAGTTCGCCTCGGACGGGAACGGCGGCGGCGACGCGCTGCCGGAGATCGTCCCGCCGGCCGGGGGTGTCGATCCTCGCCAACGACCCGAAGTACCCGGCCTACTGGGCGACGTACGCGTCCCCCAGCGGGGCGGAGACCCTGCAGTCGACTCCAAGGACGCTCAGCGCGGGCCCCGACGCGGGCGGCTACTGGCCCACGCCGACCGATCCCAATACGGGCGGCAGCGCGGGCAGCTATGACTGGAGCTTCACCGACGACGTCAACGCGGTCGCCGTCTATGTCCCGGTCAAGACGACCCGGGCGTTGACCGGCGCTCCGGCGTCGTGCCCGCAGATCGACACCGTCGATCCCTCGCTGCTGACCCCGAACATCCTCTCCGACTTCGAGTGGGACGACCTGACCGCCGACGTCGCGCCGACGGCGTGCCCGGCCGCCGAGGCCGGCGACGCGATCCAGGCGTTCGTGGTGATCGCCGACGGCGGCGCGCCGACCTCCCTCGTCGCCCAGCAGCCGATGTTCGCCACCGCGCCGACCACGACAGGCGGCGGATCCGGCGGAGGGTCGGGCGGCTCGGGCGGCGGGTCCGGTGGAGGGTCGGGTGGCTCGGGCGGCGGTCCGGTGGAGGGTCGGGCGGATCCGGCGGCGGGTCCGGGACGAGCCCGGGCGTCAAGCTGCTGACGATCGCCGTCGCCGGCAGGCTCGGCGAGCGCCGAGCCCGCAGCGGGTGCCGGTTCGCATCACCGAGGCTCCTGCCGGGACGGTCACGCTCACGCTGAGGGCCGGGGCGCGCACGATCGCCCGCGGTACCGTCACGATCGGCGCCGGCGGGACCGGCGGCGTCGTTCTCCGGGCCACCCGGGCGGGTGCTCGCCGTCTACGCGCCGGCGGCCGCGCGACCCTGACCGTGGCCGAGGGGACGGCGCGCGTGGTCAAGGTGATTCGCCTGACGTGACGCAGCCCCGGGCCGAGCGCCCGGGTGGGACTCCAACCCGCGACCGACGGACGGTGGGGGCTGTGGAGCTCCAATCAGCGGCGACGGCGGGTTGGGTCGACGGGCCCCGATCCGCTCCGAGGAACGTCGGTCCTGTGCGAAGCTTCGCGGACGAGCCATGATTGGCGTGGACCTGATCGCGGCGGCCCGCCGTCGATGACGGACCTGGTCGACCGCTGCCGGCAGGTGCTGGACGGCGGCTGGACGATGGGCGAACGCGACGGTGTCCCCTTCGCCTACACGCGGCCGAGCCCCGGCCGCTACCGCTGGCAGTGGTATTGGGATTCCTGCTTTGCCGCGATCGCCTGGCGCCACCACGATCGCGCGAGATCCCGAGCGGAGCTCGAGACGCTCCTCGCCGCGGCGCAGCCGGACGGGTTCATCGGTCACACGATTTTCTGGGAGCACCAGGTCAGCGGCCCGCGGGCCCTGTTCTACAACGTGATCCATCGCGACGACTTCATGACGGCGACGATCCAGCCGCCGGCGCTCGCGTTCGCGTGGCGGCTGGCGGTCGGAGACCCCGCGCGCGACCCGCGGATCGTCGCTCACCATGCGGCGCTGATCGCCGAGCGAGATCTGGAGGGTGACGGGCTGCTGTGGATCCTGCAGCCGGACGAGTCGGGGCTGGACGCCTCGCCCCAATTCGATCCCATCTGGGGCGAGCGTGCGCAGGGACGCCCCGGATTCGTGGAGCTGGTCCGCCGCAACCGCGCCCGGCGGTTTCAGATCGAAGCGGTGCGCGCCGACGGCGATCCGGTCGTCTGCGAGGTGCTGACCAACGTCGTCCACGGGCTGTCGCGACTCGCGCTCGGGCTCCCGTCGATCACGCCCGCGCTGATCGAGCGCTGCTACGACGAGGCGACCGGGCTGTTCCTGCCGGCCGTCGATCCCCCGATCCGGCAGCGGATCCCGCTGACCTGCGCGGCGTTGACCCCGCTCGCGCTGCCCGACCTGCCCAGCGAGATCGCCCAGCGGTTGGCGGAGTACCTGTTCGACGAACGCCGGTTCTGGACCGCCGTCCCGGCGCCGTCGGTGGCGATCGACGAGCCGTCGTTCTCCCTGCGCGAGCATTTCGAAGGCCTGCGGCGATACTGGCGGGGGCCGACGTGGATCAACAGCGCCTGGCTGATCTGGCGGGGAATCGTGCGTCTGGGCTATGAGCAGCAGGCGGCGATGCTCGCCCGGGCAATCACCGAGACGGTCGCCCGGGAGGGCCTGCGGGAGTTCTATGACCCGCATGACGGGCGCGGCATGGGCGCCACCGATTTCGCGTGGTCGGCGCTCGCGCTGGAGCTGACCGACCCGGCCAACGCCGCCGCGGGTCTCCCCGCCGGCCCATGACGGGCGCCCAGCCCGCGCCGCCCGGCGCCCAGCCCGCCATCTCGACCGACCACGTCCGGGGCGCGCTGCGCGATACCCGGCGGCGCCTGGGCAGCCGGGCGCTGAAGCTGGCGGGCTTCGTGCTCGTCGTCTATGTCGTGCTCAAGTTGATCCCCGCTGTCACGCAGGCGCTGCACGCCCTGGAGCACGCTTCGTGGGAATGGGTGCTCGCGCTGCTGGGGCTCGAGCTGCTGTCGGAGGCGGGATTCGTGATCGCCTGGTGCGCGATCGTCGACCCGCAGAACGTGCTCGGCGGCGGCCGGCATGGACGGGAGATGGACCGCGACCTCGCCTGGGCGCAGCTCGGCGGCGGGCTCCTGCTCCCCGGCGGCTCCTGGGGCGGACTGGGGCTCGGAGCCGTGATCCTGCACCGCTTCGGCATGCCGGCGGACGTCGTCGCCGAGCGCGAGCTCAATCTGAGCTTCCTGAACACCGCGATCGACGCGCTGGCGCTGGTGGTGTTCGGCGCCGGGCTCGCCACCGGCCTGCTCGACGGCGATCGCACCCTCCTGCTGAGCCTGCTGCCGGCGGCGCTGGCGGCATCCGGTCTGGCCGCCGCGGTGTGGCTCGCCCCGCGCGCCGGCGCGCGGGCGCACAGCCGGCAGGCCCAGCACGGCAAGCTCGCGCGCGCGATCGGCACGCTGGCCGCCGCCGTCCAGGACACTCAGCGCCTGCTGCTCAGCCGTCGCGCGTGGGCTCCCGTTCTCGGCGTGATGGCCTACCTGACGTTCGACGTGCTCGTCCTCCTGTGCGCCTTTCACGCCGTCCGGGCCGCCCCGGCCCCCGGCTTCGCCGTCGTCATCATGGCCTACGTCGTCGGCGCGCTCGGAGGCTCGGTCCCTCTGCCCGCGGCGGTGGGCACGATCGGCGGCATGGCGGGCATGCTGATCCTCTACGGCGTCGGGCGCAACGCGGCCCTGGCGGCCGTGCTGCTGCACCAGGCGATCGGGCTGCTCGTGCCGCTGATCGGAGGCGGGAGCGCCTACGTCGTCCTGCGCCGCCGCCTCGGTCCGCTGCACGCCGGCGCCGCCGACGCCGTGCACGCGGGCGCGTCCCGCGGATCGAGCCGACGCTCACAACAGCGATGACAGTGTGTCCGTGAAGAGACGCTGGCGTAGCGTGTGGTCGCGGAGCCGCGAGGCGGGCCTCAGGATGAGACTGCACATCGCGCGCCAGCGTGGACGGCTCGTCAACCGCGACTCGGGTCCAGAGCGGGTGTGTGGGCGCTGATCTCCAATTCGGCGAATCCCGTCGCGGGAGGGCGCTGTCCAGCGCTGCCGGCTCGCCCGAATCCGATGTCGCCGCCGGGCCGGCGCGGCTCCGGTTGGATCATGCTGCGGACGCGATGGTCCGATTCCCGCACCGAACCGTATTCGGGACATATTTCGCGCCGGCCAACAGCGAAGGTCAGTAAGGAAAGGGTATTTGCGGCCTTTCCCGATGGCCCGGGTGGGACTCGAACCCACGACCGACGGATTATGAGTCCGCTGCTCTGACCAACTGAGCTACCGGGCCGCCGACTCGGACGCTAGCGAGCGGGCGGGCGGGCTGCGGCGCGACGGCCTGGGCTCTCGGTATGCTGTGCGCCATGCTGATGCTGGCGGACGTTCTGGGGCTGGGCCACTCGACGAGCTCATTCGGCGAGACGCTGGCGCTGGCGATCACCTTCCTGGGGATCGGCCTCGTCGCGAACATCCTGATCGTCTACGCGGTCATCCAGGCGATGGCCGAGCGCCGCCAGAATCAGGAGCGCCAGGCCCGCTACAACCAGACCGGCCGAGCGTAGCCGCTTCGCCGTCTCCGGCCGGCGGTCGGAGACGAGGGTGACTCAGCGCGGGTCTCGCCAGGTCGTCGATGTCGACGCCCTCGTCGGGGCACGGCCGCGCCGGGGCACGGCCGCGCCGGGGCACGGCCGCGCCGGCGGCGACCGGCGGATCGCTTCGCAGACCGCGCTGCGACCCCGCGCCGGACCGGGCCGGCCCGCGGCCGTCATGCGTCTGATCGAGCTTTGCGAGCTCTCCCTGAAGGAACGAGCGACGGCGGCGTCGAAATAGCGCCTGCCCATGAAGCAATCAACCACACCGACCGCCGGCCCCGACTCGCCGTCCGGGCATCAGGCGCTGTCCGGCTACATCCGCGCACGCTTCGACGACTTCTCCCGCTCGCAGAAGGACGTCGCCCAGTACATCGTCGATCACCTGGACGAGGCCGCCTTCCAGACGGCGGAGGAGCTCGCCCGCCGCGCGAACACGTCGTCGAGCACGGTGGTGCGCTTCTCCCAGGCGCTCGGCTTCGAGGGCTTCCCCGAGCTCCAGCAGGCCGCTCGCGACGAGTATCGCCGCCGGCCGGCCGGAGCGGTCGACACCCTGGCCAGCGCCGCGCCGCTGTTCTCGCTTGACCACACCGAGTTCGAGGCCGCGCTCGCCGCCGACCACGTCAACGTCGAGGACACGGCGCACAAGCTGTCGCGCGCCAGCGTCGAGGCGGCGGTCGACGCGATCGTCTCGGCCGAGAAGGTGCTGATCGCCGGCACCGATCAGATGGCGTTCTTCGCCAGCTATCTGCGCCACCTCCTGATGCTGCTCGATCTGCGGGCCGAGATCGTCGCCAGCCCGTCGCAGGAGGCGCTCGGCCGGCTCTCCCGGATCGATTCGGCGACGCTCGTCATCGGCCTGTCGGCCGGCCGGCCGCATCCGCTGATCACGCGCACGATGAAGCTCGCCCGCCATCGCAAGGCGACGACGATGGCGATCACCGACGCGACGCTGTCCGAGGTCGCGCGGCTGGCCCGGATACGGCTGTACTACTCGTCGAACACGCCGGCGTTCGTGCGCTCGCACACCGCCCTGCTGTCGATCATCCAGGCGCTCGCCTACGGCGTCTACGCGCGCGACGCGCAGCAGTACGACGTGCGGATCAAGGCCTTCCGCCTCAAGTAGCGTCCGCGCCCGCGCCGGGGGCCTCTCGCCGCTCGACGAGCAGCGACTGCGTGGCCCGGCCGATCCGCCCGCGCTCGTCCCACAGCACGCTCTCGGCGACCGCGACGCTACCCGGCGCGACGCGCATCTCGGACTGCAGCGCCACCCACTCGCCGTCGGGCGGACGCTCGATCGCCAGCGTCAGATCCGGGTTGATGAAGAGATGCTCGTCCCAGCTCAGAACCGAGGCGATGCCGTTGCCGAAGTCGCCGGCGGCGGCGAGCAGCTCGAGCGGGGCGGTCGGCTCGCCGGCGACGAGCGGGTGGCGCAGGCGAAACCATGCCGTCGACCGGCCCGTCTCCCGAAAGCGGCCCTCGACGAAGCGGATCTCCATCGCGTCGGTGGCGAACATCCGGCGGCCGGGCGCGTGCCAGTCGTTGCGGGCGCCGTCCCGCGGGCCGGGGAACGGCGGCGGCGCGGTGGGCGTCGGGCCGAGCTGCGCCGGCACCATCAACAGCGCCCGGGCGGAGACGACGACGGTCCCCTCGGCGTCGTGCAGCGCCGCGTCGAGCACGGTGACCCGGCGCCCGGGCCGGACGACCTCGACGCTGATCGAGAGCGGTCCGACCGGCACCGGCCGGACGAACTCGTAGGTGATGCGCGCCAGGCGCAGGGCGGGCGCGACCGGGGCGGCGCACACCGCGCGGACGATGAGCGCGGCCGGCGCCCCGCCGTGCAGGGCTCCGGCGAACCACGGCCCGAGCGCCAGGTCGGTTGCCCGGAAGCGCTCGCCGTCCTGGACAAACACGGCGTCGACGGTCATCACCGGACGAACCTAGTACACCGATAGACTGAACCGCATGGAGCTCAACGGCGATTCCCCGCGAAGCGAAGCGACCTTCACCGTCAAGGCCGGGCTGGCGGAGATGCTGAAGGGCGGCGTCATCATGGACGTCGTCACCCCGGAGCAGGCGAAACTCGCCGAGGCGGCCGGCGCGGCCGCGGTGATGGCGCTCGAGCGCGTCCCCGCCGACATCCGCCGGGACGGGGGTGTCGCGCGCATGTCGGATCCCGAGATGATCAAGGGCATCCAGGACGCGGTGACGATTCCCGTCATGGCCAAGGCCCGGATCGGCCATTTCGCCGAGGCCCAGGTGCTGGAGGCGCTCGAGGTCGACTACATCGACGAGTCCGAGGTGCTGACTCCGGCCGACGAGGCCAACCACATCGACAAGTGGACGTACAAGATCCCGTTCGTGTGCGGCGCCACCAATCTCGGTGAGGCGCTGCGGCGCATCGGCGAGGGCGCGGCGATGATCCGTTCCAAGGGGGAGGCGGGCACGGGGGACATCGTCGAGGCCGTCCGCCATCTGCGCAAGATCCGGGGCGAGATCAAGCGGCTCGGCGTGTTGGAGGTCGAGGAGCTTCCGACCGCCGCCAAGGAGCTCGGCGCGCCCCTGCCGCTCGTCCGCCAGGTCGCGGCCGACGGCCGCCTCCCGGTCGTCCTCTTCTGCGCTGGCGGGATCGCGACCCCCGCCGACGCGTCGCTCGTCATGCAACTCGGCGCCGAGGGCGTGTTCGTCGGCTCGGGCATCTTCAAGTCCGAGGACCCTGAGCGCCGCGCCCGCGCGATCGTCGAGGCGACCACGCACTTCCGGGATCCCGCTCGGGTGGCGGCGGCCTCGACCGGTCTCGGGCACGCGATGGAGAGCATCGAGACCTCCAAGCTGGAGACCGAGCAGCTCCTCTCGCCCCGCGGCTGGTAGGAGTGGCCGGGCGGACCGCGGACGGCGCGCCGCTGGTCGGCGTGCTCGCTCTGCAGGGGGACTTCGAGGCCCACTCGAGGATCCTGACCGAGATCGGCGCGGTCCCGCGGGAGGTTCGCATCCCCGCTGACCTCGAGGGCCTCGATGCGCTCGTCCTGCCCGGTGGCGAGTCGACGGTGATGACGCTCGGGATCGAGCGTGAGGGGCTCGGCGAGCCGTTGCGCGACCTCGCCCGCTCCGGCTCCCCCGTGCTCGGCACGTGCGCCGGGATGATCATGCTGGATCGGGCGCACCTCGGTGTGCTCGACATCGAGGCGCGCCGCAACGCCTTCGGGCGTCAGCTGCACTCCTTCGAGGCCGATCTTGACATCGCCGGGGTGACCGGCGGCCTCGTGCACGCGGTATTCATCCGCGCGCCGTGGGTCGCCGAGCTGGGGCCGGGCGTCGAGGTGCTCGCCGCAGTCGACGGCCATCCCGTCGCCGTCCGTCAGGGCAACGTCCTCGCCGTCTCGTTTCACCCCGAGCTGACCGGCGAGACCCGCCTGCACGAGCTGCTGCTCCGCTCTCGCCCGCGCTGACCACCCCCGGGAGCGCCGCACGGACCCGGCCGCCTGAAGCGCCTCAGACCGGGGAGCGGCTCAGAGCCGGCCAGCCGGCGTCCGGGGCCGGCCGGCGTAATTGCGAAACTCCCGCTCGAACGCTCCCCAGTCAAACGCCGGGGAGCCCTCGGGATCCGGCGGGGGCTGGTCGTCGCCGTCGCCCGGCGGCGGATCCTCCTGGTCGCGCCCGCGGGACAGCCAGGCGGCGAGCGAGGCGACAGAGATCCCGGCGGCGTACAGCAGGCCCGCGAGGATCGTCCGATGGGCGAGGGACGCGACCGCGCCGACCGCGTAGAGCAGCAGCGCGCAGCCGACGAGCCGGCGCAGCTCGGCGACCGGAACCGACTCCCGGGGCGCCCGGGCGAAGGCGCTGATCAGGATCGTGATGACCAGCGCGAACGCGAACCCGAGCTTGACGACATCTGTCAGCGGGGCCGCCACCGTCGTCATGATCGAGCCCGAGGGCGCGGATTTCAAGGCCGGCGTCAGACCTCGAGGCCGTGGCGCATCGTGTTCTCGCTGACCGCCCGCTGCTCCACGAACTGCAGGAGATAGTCGGGTCCGCCGGCCTTCAGGCCCGTCCCGGACAGCCGGTTGCCGCCGAACGGCTGGCGCGCGACCATCGCTCCGGTGATCCCGCGGTTGACGTACAGGTTGCCGACCGGGGTGCGCTCCCTGACCCGCCGCACGGTCGCCGGATCCCGGGCGAACAGGCCGCCGGTGAGGGCGAAGGGCAGCGTGTCGACGAGATCGCAGGCGTGGTCGACGTCGCGGACGCGGTCGACCGTCAGCACCGGGCCGAAGATCTCCTCGTGCAGCACCGCGCTGGCCGGATCGAGATCGCGCGCGACCGTCGCCGGGGAGAACCAGCCGCCCGCCGCGGCCGCCGCGGCCGGCACCGGCGCCTGCGCCACGAGCTCGCCATCGGCGCCGGCGAGCGCCGCATAGCGCGCCACCCGGTCCCGGGCGTCTGCCTCGATGACCGGCGGCACGTCGGTCTGCAGATCGTCGGCCTGCCCGACGGCGAGCAGGCGGACCGCCCCCGCGATCCGCTCGCAGAGCTGATCGGCGATCGCCTCGTGGACGAGCACCCGGGAGGCGGCCGAGCACTTCTGGCCGGCGTAGGCGAACGCCGAGCCGACGATCGCCGGCACCGCGTCGTCGAGGTCGGCGTCGGCGGCGACGATCACGCAGTTCTTCCCGCCGAGCTCGGCGACGACCGACTTGAAGTGATCCTGGCCGTCGGCGACGTCGGCCGCCGCGCGCACGATCTGGCGCCCGACCGCCAGCGATCCGGTGAAGGCGATCGTGTGCACGCCGGGATGGCGGACGAGCGCCGCGCCGGCCTCGCCCCCGCCGGGCAGCAGCCCGATCGCCGCCGGCGGCACCCCGCCGGCGCGCAGGGCCTGGACGAGACGCAGAGCGATCCCCGGCGACTGCTCGGCCGGCTTGAGCACGACGGCGTTGCCGGCGGCGAGCGCCGCGGCGGTCATCCCGCACGGGATCGCCAGCGGGAAGTTCCACGGCGAGATGACGGCGACGACGCCGCGGGGCGCGTAGCGCAGCTCGTTGCGCTCGCCCGGGACCTGGAGCAGCGCCCGCCCGCGGTCGAGCTCGATCGCCGACCGCGCGTAGTACTCCAGGAAGTCGATGGCCTCGCAGACATCGGCGTCGGCCTCGCGCCACGGCTTGGCGCACTCGCGCACCTCCAGGGCGGCGAGCTCGAGCCGACGCTCGCGCAGCCAGCCGGCGGCGGCGATCAGCGCCGACGCGCGCCCGGCGGCGTTCACCGCGCCCCACGCGCTCGTCCCGGAGCGCGCGGACGCCGTCGCCACCGCGGCATCGACATCGCCGGCGGTCGCCACCGCGCCCGCGGCGACCACCCGCTCCGGCGTCCCCGGATCGGTCGACACGAGGCCGTCGCCGGCCCGCTCCTGCTCCCCGATCCACACCGGCACGCGCAGGGGAAGCTGGGCGTCGAGCGCGGCCAGCGCGTCGGCCAGCCCGCCGCGCACGGCGGCGCGGCGCAGCTCGAGGGTCGGCTCGTTGGCGAACGGGGACGGGCTCACGGCGCCACCAGCAGCTGATCCAGCGGCACGCCGCGCGCCTGCTCGGCGAGGAAGGACTCGTTGCTCGTGTTCTCCAGCAGCCGGCGCACGAGATAGGCCATGCCGGCGACGAGATCGCCGACCGGGCAGTACGTGCGCACCCGATGGCCGCAGCCGGCGAGCGCGTGCTGGAGCTCGTCGCCGAGCCCGCGCAGCACCTGGAGCTCGAGATCGCCGTCGGCGCCGCCGCCGACGCGGTTGCAGGCGATGGCGTGGGCCACCGAGCGCAGATTGTGGGATCCGACCGCGACGCGCACCGCGGGCCGGGCGCCGAGCAGCGCCCGCGTCAGCGCCTCGAAATTGCGATCGCACTCGCGTTTGTCCTCATACACCGGGACCTGCCATCCGTGCTGGCGGGCCTGCACGAGCTCGTGGTCCCAGTACGCGCCCTTGACGAGCCGGACGGTCAGCGGCGGCGTGCGCCGGCCGGTCCGGGCCCAGTCCAGGATCATCGCGAGGTGAGCGGGAGACTCACGCAGATAGGCCTGCAGGACGATGCCGGCCGACGGCCCCTCGCGGAACTCGGGCTCGTCGAGCAGCTCCAGGACGAGCTCCAGGACGGCCTCCCGGGAGTCCAGCGACTCCATGTCGATGTGGAGATGGGCGCCGCGGGCGTCCGCGGCGCGCAGGAGCGGGCGCAGGCGCGCGGCGGCGTCGCGCTGCCCGCGGGCAGGCGCGTCGGGCCGCAGCAGGGGGGTGAGCGCCGAGATCTTGACGCAGACGTTGGCGCGAGCCAGCGGACCGCTGCGGTCGGACTCGAGCACGGCCCGGGCCGGCCAGTCGCCGGTGGCGGCGGCGATCGTGTCGATCGCGTCCAGGCAGCGGGCGGCGTAGCGGTCGGCCTGCGCCTCGGTGACGGTCGCCTCGCCGAGCAGGTCGACCGAGCTGGCCACCGTGTCGTCCCACAGGCGGCGCAGCGCCGGGAGCGCGGCCCGCGGGCTCTCGCCGACGATGAAGCGGTGGGCGAGATGCCTGACCCCCCCGGCGGCCGCTCCGCCGAGAGCGGCGCGCCCAGCCTTGGTGTGCGAGATCTTCATCGCCGTGGCGATCGCCGGCGGTGTCCGCGGCAGCTCGTCGAGGAAGCCGGTGAGATGGCGGGCGAGGTCGTCGAGCGACCGGCAGGCCGGGGCGACGTCGACGAACCGGAACAGGGCGGCCCGCAGCTCGCGATCGCTGGAGGCGAGCTCCATGGCGCGGGCATCGAGCGCGCGCAGCGGCTGGCGGGCGTTGGACGGATAGGCGGCGGCGAGCTGGGCGCCGACGCGGCGCAGCTCACGCTCGACTGCGGCGTCGTCAGCCGGGGGGCCGCTCACGCTCACGCCTGCGCCTCCTCGGCGACAGGCGCAGACAGCGATGGGGGTGTCGCGCGCTGCACCGCCGCCCAGCCCATGTCACGCCGGCGCTCGGCGTCGTCGGCGGCCCCGCCGCCGCGCAGGCCGAACAGCCGCTTGCGCAACAGGAGATAGACGACGACCGCGAGATTGATGACGAAGCCGATCGCCTTGAGCACGGTCGCGGTGTGGGCGAGCTCGTAGATCTCGAGCGGGAGCAGGATCGTCGTCGAGACGAAGGTCAGATATTCAGCCCAGCGTTTGGCCAGCCAGAGCCCGATCGCCTCGACGCCCTCCAGCGCGCCGTAGGCCAGCAGCGCGATCCCCAGCTCGGTCAGCGTGCTCGACTGCAGCGAGAACAGCCGGTCAAGGTCGTGGGCGATGCCGACGTGCCCCGAGCTCTGCACGGGGCCGCCGGCGACCCCGCCCTGGATCGCGGTCAGCACGCGATAGAACTCCCCGCGCAGCGATCCGCGATGGACGTCGAAGACGAGCACGGCGGCGCCGAGCAGGCCGAGGATCAGGAAGTGGGTCAGCCGGTCCAGGGCGATGAGGCGCAGAACGACGCGGTCGTGCAGCGCCCGGCCGCGCAGCGGCACCGCGATCTCCGCGCGCTGCAACGTCCGCGCCGGCGAGCTCTCCGGCGGGCGGGGGAGGGGAACCCAGGCGTCGCAGCGGAGGCATCGATGCCAGCGCACGTCGCCCCGGTCGCGGATGACCAGCTCGTCGTCGGGCACGATCCGCTCGCCGTGGCGGGCGACGAGCATGTGGCCGCTCACCCCGCAGGCGATCAGCTCCCAGTTGAGCTGCCGGCGGCGGCGCGGATGCTCGGTCCCGGGGGGATGCGCGACGTCGGCGGTCATCACGACAGGATGTTGACCGCCCGGGCGACAACCAAACCGATCGTGACCAGCGCGGTCAACGACTGGCCGGTCATCAGCCACTTGGCGATCGGCGTCAGCGGCATCGTGTCGGTCGGGCTGAACGCCGTCGCGTTGGTGAACGAGGTGTACAGATAGTCGACGAGGCCCGGCTTCCAATCGGGCGGCGCGAACCGGGGCTCGGTGAGCTGGACGAAGAGGAAGTCCGGCAGCGTCTCCGGATGCGCCGCGCGCGCGCTCGGCCCGCCACCGTCGAGCTGCCAGTACCAGACCCCGAACAGGAGCACGTTGGTCACCCACAGGACGATCCCCGAGCCGATCAGCTCCCGGCCACCGGCCTTCCCGCCCGCCAGCAGATAGTGGCAGAGGAGCACGAGCGAGACGCTGTTGGCCGCGCTGACGAAACCGATGATGGCCAGCGACAGATGGCGGCGCAGCGGGGTGTGGCGCATCCGGGGATGCGGGGAGGCGGCCAGCAGGGCGAGCATCGCCACCCCCTCCAGGGCCGGCAGCAGCCAGGTGGGGCCGATCGTCAGCTTCGACGACAGCGAGAGATCGAGCAGGACGGCCGCGCCGACGACGAGCTGCGGCCGCCAATACGGGTCCAGACGCTCGGCGCGCCGGCCGAGGGACTCGCGCGCAGGTCGCCCGCTGTCGCTGCTCACGGCGTCTGGCGTGCGCGTCGATGACTCACGTCACCGGATACTGCCATGGGCGCCGGGTGGCCCTCAGGACGACATCGCCCACGCCGGTCCGTGCCGGAGCATCGCGGTGAGCTCGTCGGCGGGGACCGGGCGCGAGAAGTGAAAGCCCTGGGCGAGGTCGCAGCCAAGTCGTGAGAGCTCGGCCACGTGCAGCGGGGTCTCGACCCCCTCGCCGACGACCTGCAGCGAGAGGGCGTGCGACATCGCCACGATCGCCTCGGTGATCGCGGTGTCCCGCGGCTCGGTGCCGAGGCCGTCGACGAACGACCGGTCGACCTTGAGCGCGTCCAGGGGCAGGCGGGTGAGGTAGGAGAGCGACGAATAGCCGGTCCCGAAGTCGTCGAGCACGAGGCGCACGCCGATCGACTTCAGCGCCCTGAGGGTCTCGGTCAGGCCGTCCTGATCGCCGACCATCACGCTTTCGGTCAGCTCGAGCGTCAGGCACTCCGGGTCCAGACCCGAGCCGCGCAACGCGGCCTCGACGGTGTCGGGCAGCGAGCGGGCGGTGATCTGGACCGCCGAGAGGTTGACCGAGATCGAGATCGGCGGCTCGTCCGGCCGCTCCCGGTACCACTGAGCCGCCTGCCGGCAGGCCCGGTGAAGGACCCAACGGCCGATCGGCTCGATCAGCCCGTTGTCCTCGGCGACCGGGATGAAGTCCGCCGGGCTAACGAGGCCGCGCTCCGGGTGCTGCCAGCGGATGAGCGCCTCCACCGCGACGATCGACCGGTCGGCGAGCGAGACGAGCGGCTGATAGGCGAGGGCCAGCTCATCGCGCTCCAGCGCCCGGCGCAGGTCGTTCTCGACGCGCAGCCGTGACAGGGCGCGACCGCGCAGGCCCTCGTCGAACAGCTCATACCGGGCCCGCCCGCGCTCCTTGGCGCGGTGCATGGCGGCATCGGCGTCGCGCACGAGGTCGTCGGCGAGCTCCCCGCCGGCGGCGAGCGCGATCCCGATGCTCGTCGTCACGAAGTGCTCGTCGCCGTCGAGGACGAACGGGCGGGTGAACACGGCGGCGATGCGCTGCGCCATGTCGATGGCGTCATGCTCGCCGCTGATCTCCTCCAGCAGGATCGCGAACTCGTCGCCGCCGAACCGGGCGACGGTATCGGTGCTGCGCAGGGCTGACTTCAGGCGCGGCGCGGCGGCGGCCAGCAGCTCGTCGCCGACCTTATGCCCGAGGCTCTCGTTGACGAGCTTGAAGCGATCGAGGTCGAGGGTGAGGACGGCGGCCAGCGAGTGATGCCGGCGCAGGCGCTCGGTGGCCTGCTGGAGACGGTCGATGAACAGGGTGCGATTGGCCAGCCCGGTCAGCGGATCGTGCAGCGCGCGATGGCGGATGCCGTCGTCGGTCAGCTGGCGCTCGATCGTGTCCCCGAGGACGTTGGCGAGCGCCTGTACGAAATCGAGGTCGCCGGGACGGAAGGACCCGACCGTGGTCGAGTGCACGCTCAGGACGCCGAAGGGACGCCGGCGGCCCTCGATCACCACACCCAGGCTGCTGCGCACGCCGTGGCCGGCGAAGGCCGCCGGTCGCCCAAACCGCATCTCCTGCGCCCAGTCGGCGACGAGCACCGGACACCCCGTCAGCAGCGTGTAGCCGGCGAGCGAGGCGGTCCCGCCCCCGACGACGGCGGCGGCGTCTGCGCCGGACAGGCCGCGGGCGGCGCGCACGCGCAGCGAGCCGCTCGTCGGCTGTGCTTCGAGCACGATCGCGATCTCGACGTCGAGCAGACCGGCGGCGGCGCCGACCGCCTCGTGCATGAGATCGGTGACGCTGGCGCCCTCCAGGGCACGCTCGCCCAGCCGGGCGACGGCGGCCTGCTGCGCGGCGCCGCGCTCCAGATCGGCCTCGGCCAGCTTGTGGTCGGTGATGTCGGTCATGACGCCGTGCCAGCGCCAGCGGCCGTCCTCGCCCTGGAGCAGCTGGGCGTCGTCGCGGATCCACACGTAGCGATCGTCCCGCGTGCGCAGGCGATACTCGACGGCGCCCGCCGACGCCTCGACGCCGGCCGCCACCATCTCGGCCTCGGTCTCGATCGTGCGCTCGGAGTCGTCGGGATGCAGCCGCGAGAGCCAGATGCCCCGGTCGGCACACCACTCCCGCGGTGTGAAGCCGAGGATCTGCTCGATCTGAGGGCTGACGTAGGACCAGCGACCGGTCTCGCCGGGCTCGCAGATGTAGAGCACCGCCGGCACGCGCTCGAGCAGTGCCCGGTAGTCGCGGCCGACCGGATCGTCGGCGGGCGCTGCGACGGGCCGGTCCGATGGCGCGCCGGCGCGCACGACGGGTCGACCGGCGAGGGCGCGACGACGATGAGGCATGTCAGGGGGTGTATCGGCGTCTGCGCCCCAGACTTGATCCGTAGTGTGTACGGATTTCAGCGGCGCCGCAGCGATCCGCCCGGATCCGTCGAAGACCGGTCTGGTCCGGGCCTGCGAGCGGGTTGCGGTCAGTCCGGGGTGTGGTGCTGGTGCTGGCCGGGGCCGGGGCCGGGATGCGGATGCGAGTGAGGGTGAGAGTGGATGCGATCGCTGTGGCTGTGTTCGTGTCGGTGGTCGGGCTCGTCGCGTCGGTCAGGATCGCTCGGAGGGCGGCCGCCGGGCGCGGTGGGCGGTTGGTCCGCCGCGCAGACGGGACAGAGTCCGACGATCGCGAAATGGGTGAAGTGGGCCTCATATCCCCAGAGCTGTCTGATCTGGGAGCGGACGGGGCCGAGCTGGTCCGGGGTGAGCGTGAGGACCGCCCCGCAGCGCTCGCACGCGATGAACTCCCGCTCGCCGCGGCCGACGAGCGCATAGAGCCCCGGTCCGTGCCCGAGGTGGACGTGACGCGCGAGTCCATGGTGCTCGAGCGTTTCGAGGTTGCGATAGACCGACGTGAGGTCCAGGCGCAGCGTGGTCGAGATCCGCTCCGCGGAGATCGGGCCGTCGGCCGCGAACAGCGCTTCGAGCACGAGCCGGCGCGGAGTGGTGAGCCGCAGCCCCCGCTCGCGCAGCGCGTCGATGGCCTGCGCGAGGTCGGAGAAGACCAACCGCGGGGTATCGGGTGCCTCCGTCATGTCCTCCTAAGTCTGACGCAGACGCCCGCGCTGCGGGGTCTGCGGCGTCACCGCGTGCGCCGCGACGAGCGGGGCGAACAGAGTCATGCGGTGATCCGGGAGGGCCGACGCTGCGTAGGGGTCTCAGGACGCTTTTCGCGAACGGGTACGAGACCCCAGGTCACCGTAATTACGATCCGCTTGCAGTTGCGGGACGGTGGCCGTAGGCTCGCGTCGCTCGCGGAGGCTCGCAGACACGAGGCGATGGCATCGGCCGGGCGAGCGGATCGCTCGGATCCCCTGTGACGAGAGGAGTTGAGGTCAGTGAGCACGCAGACGACGGGCTTGGGGCGCGCCCGGGGGCGGTTGGGGATTCTCTCCCACGTCGCCGCCGTCGCGCGGGAGTTCACGCCCAGAGAGCGCGCCCGCGCGGGGCTGATGTTCGCGGCGATCGCCGCGCTGCACGTCGTCGGGTTCGCGATCTTCATCCTGTTCGTCGTCCCGTCGCACTACAAGGGCCTGGGGATCGGGGTCGCCGGGCTCGCCTACTCCCTCGGCCTGCGCCATGCCTTCGACGCCGACCACATCTCGGCGATCGACAACACCACCCGCAAGCTGATGAACGAGGGCAAGCGACCGCTCAGCATCGGCTTCTGGTTCTCGCTCGGGCATTCGACGATCGTGGTCGCGATCGGCGTCGGGATCGTCGTCGCCGAGAAGGCGGTCTACGGAGCGGTCTCCAACAGCAGCTCCAACCTCGAGCAGTTCGGCGGGATCTTCGGGACGGTCGTCTCAGCGTCGTTTCTCTACCTGATCGCCCTGCTGAACATCGTGATCCTCGCCGGGATCCTGCGCGTGTTCCGCTCGATGCGCCAAGGCGTCTACGACGAGGCCGAGCTCGAACGCCAGCTCCAGAACCGCGGGCTGATGTACCGCTTCTTCGGCAGGTGGATGAGGACGATCACCAAGGAATGGCAGATGTACCCCGTCGGCGTCGTCTTCGGGATGGGCTTTGACACCGCCACCGAGGTCGCGCTGCTGGCCACGACCGCGCTGCTCGCGACCCAGCACCTGCCGTTCTACGCGATCATCTGCCTGCCGATCCTGTTCACCGCCGGCATGACGCTGATGGACACGCTGGACGGGATCTTCATGAACTTCGCCTACTCATGGGCGTTCTTCAACCCCGTCCGCAAGGTCTATTACAACCTCGCCATCACCGGGCTGTCGGTCTCCATCTGCTTCTTCATCGGCACCGTCGAAGTCCTTGGACTGCTCCCGACCGAGATCGGTGGCCTGCGCGGCGGCTTCTGGCACTTCATGGCCGGCTTCGACATCAACAAGGCCGGGTTCGTCATCGTCGGCATGTTCATCGTCACCTGGGCTGTCGCGCTCGCGTTCTGGAGATTCGGTCACGTCGAAGAGAAATGGAGCGCACGCCTCAAGCACCAGCCGTCGGCGGCGATCGCCGCCGAAGCCGAGCTCTGAGCGGTCGCCGAAGGGCCGCTACAGCGCCGAGAACCGCGTGACCGGCCCGTCGGCGTCCTCGGCGGCCTGCCCTGAGGCGATCAGCAGATCAAGGTGGCCGAGGACCTCCGAGATCGTCAGGAAGGCCTGGGTGACGGCGACGTTGCCCCACATCCGGGAGGCCAGCTCGAACGCGGTCGCCGGCGCGGGCTCGAGCATCCGCCGGAGCTTGGCGGCGCGGCGCTCGTGCATCCGCAAGCGCTCGTCGATCAGCTCCGTGTGGCCGGTCACCGGCGGCCCGTGCCCGGTCAGCGTCAGCGCCACCGGCATCGCGCGGGTGGCGAGCATCGACCCGATGTACTGCTCGAGCGCGTGCGGGCGCTCTTCGTCCTCGCCCACGGCCGCGTCGGCCCCGCCGGCCCCGCTCCCGTCGGTCGCGCCCGCGCCGTCTCCGGCCCCGGCTTGCGGCTCGCCGGACGCGGTCAGCCGCCGCGAGACGAGCGGGTTGGACGAGATGTTGGCCAGCAGATGATCGCCGGCGATGAGCATCTGACGCTGGGCGTCGAAGAAGATCGTGTCCGACGGGCTGTGCCCGGGCCGGTGCCCGATGGTCAGCGTGCGGTCGCGCAGCGCCAGCTCGTCGCCGTCGCGCAGCGGACGGGTGACGCGGCCGCTGGACCCGAAGGACCGAAAGGCGGCGCCGACCGCGCCGAGCGCGGTGGCCAGCTCGGAGGGCACGCCGTGGCGGAGCATGACGCGCATCGCGAAGCGGTCGTCGGCCACCGCGCTGGCGTCGAAGTTCTCCAGATACGGGCCGAGCAGGTCGATCGCCGCCACCTCGGCGCCCGACCGGCGGGCGAGGATCTCCAGCAGCCCGAGGTGGTCCATGTGCTGATGGGTGAGGATGATCAGCCCGAGGTCCTCGATCCGGCGCCCGTGCCCGTCCAGCGCCTGCTCGAGCTCGTCCAGCGTCTTGCCGGAGTTCGGGCCGGTGTCGACGAGCGTCAACGGGTCGTCCTCGATCAGGAAGCAGTTGACCCGCCCGACGAGGAACGGGGTCGGCAGCGAGATGCAGTGGATCCCGGCCGCCGCGGCCGCCGCCAGCGACCGATCGGCCTCGGTGACGCTCGAGGCGCCCGGCGTCACGACCGGATCACGCCCAGCACCTCGTCGCGCTTGGCCTCCATGTGCTCGGGGGAGACCAGCGACTCCAGGCACAGGCGCAGCAGCGGCTCGGTGTTCGAGGAGCGGACGTTGAAGTGCCAGTCGTCGTAGTCGACCGAGACGCCGTCGAGGCGTCCCTGGCGGCCGTCGGCGTAGCGCGTCGCCAGCTCCCGCAGCTTGGCCTCCGGGTCGGCGACCTTCGTGTTGATCTCGCCGGAGATGAAGTACTTGGACCGATAGGGCTCCAGCAGCGCCGACATCGACGCGCCGCGTACGGACAGCATCTCCAGGAGCAGGAGCGCCGGCAGGGTGCCGGAATCCGCGCAGTAGAAGTCACGGAAGTAGTAGTGGCCGGAGACCTCGCCGCCGAACGCCGCGTTCTCCTCCCGCATCCGGGTCTTGAAGAAGGCGTGGCCGACGCGGTTCATCAGCGCGCGCCCGCCGCCGGCCGCGGCGACATCGGCGACCGCGCGGCTCGCCCGCACGTCGTAGAGCACGGTTGGGGCGGGCGGGCCGGGGTTCTTGGCGATGATCGACTCGGTCAGCAGCGCGGTCAGGAAGTCGCCGTCGACGAAGCTGCCCCGCTCGTCGATGAAGAAGCAGCGGTCGGCGTCGCCGTCCCACGCGATCCCGAGGTCGGCCTCCTGACGCACGACCTCGCCCATGATGAACTCACGGTTCTCGGGCAGCAGCGGATTGGGCTCATGGTCGGGGAAGTTGCCGTCCGGCGTCCAGTAGGCCTCGATCAGGTGCAGGCCGAGACGCTCGAGCAGCGGGCCGACCATCGGACCGGCCATCCCGTTGCCGCCGTCGACGACGACGCGCAGGGGCTGGATCGCGGCGGCGTCGACGAAGCGCAGCGCGGCCTCCTGGAACTCGGGATAGAAGGTGACGTCCTGGACCGAGCCGCCGCCCGGAGCGTCCCCGAGGCCGGCCAGGATGCGGTCACGGACCTCGGCCAGGCCGGCGTCGCCCGACAGCGCGAGCGCGCCGCGGCTGACGAGCTTGGCGCCGGTGTAGGGCTTGGGATTGTGCGAGGCGGTGCACATCAGCCCGCCGTCGAGCTGACGGGAGCCGACGAGCCAGTACAGCATCTCGGTGCCGACCATTCCGGCGTCGAACACGGTCGCGCCCTCGGCGACCATCCCGTCGCGATAGGCCGCGGCCATCTCCGGCGCGGTCAGGCGCATGTCGCGACCCAGTCCGATCCGGCACTGCGCGACCGGCTTGTCCTCCATGGCGGCCAGGACGCGGGCGAAGGCGCGGCCGATGGCGTGGGCCGCCGCCGGGTCCAGTTCGTCGCCGTACAGGCCGCGGATGTCGTAGGCCTTGAAGATCTCGGGGTGCGTGAGCTCGGACATGTCCGGGGGATGATGCCTGATAATGCGCCGCCATGAGACCGACCGTGGCGATCCTGTGCGGCGGCCGCGGCACGCGGCTGCAGGAACACACGCGCTCGATTCCCAAGCCGATGGTCGAGATCGGTGGTCGCCCCATTCTCTGGCACGTGCTGCAGATCTATCTCGCCCAGGACTTTCGCCGCTTCCTCCTGCTGACCGGATACCGCGGCGAGCAGGTGGCCGAGTTCGTCGCCGCCGGGTCCTGGCCGGCCGGGGCCGAGATCCACTGCGTTGCGACCGGGGAGGACACCCCGACCGGCGGCCGGCTCCATCTCGCCGCGGCCGAGCGCCGGGAGCTCGCCGAGCGGCCCTTCTGCCTGACCTACGCCGACGGCGTCGCCGACATCGACCTGGCGGCGCTGCTGCGCGATCACCGCGACCATCAGGCGACGGCCACGATGACCGTCGTGCGCCCGCCGCTGCCCTTCGGGGTCGCTCAGCTCGACGTCGACGGCTTCGTGCACGGGTTCACCGAGAAGCCGCGGAGCGAGCATTGGATCAACGGCGGCTTCTTCTGCTTCGAGCCCGCCGTGCTCGGGCTGCTGCGCGCCGACAGCGTGCTCGAGCGCGAGCCGCTGGAGCGCCTGGCCGCCGGCGGCCGTCTGCGCGCCTTCCGGCACGAGGGGTTCTGGCACTGCATGGACACCTATAAGGACTCCGTCGAGCTCAACGACCTGTGGGACGCCGAGGAGCGTGCGCCGTGGCAGCTGTGGAACTGATCGATCCCGCGCCGCGGACCGTCCTGGTCACGGGGGCGTACGGCCTGCTCGGCGCCTGGTTGACCCGGGCGCTGCTGGACGGCGGCCACCGCGTCGTGGCGATCCAGCGCGACCGCCCGGTCACCGGCCGCCTGGAGCTCCACGGCATCGCCGGCCGGGTGACGACCGTCCACGGCGACATCTGCCAGGAGGACCTGATCGCCCGCACGCTGAACGAGTACGAGGTCGACAGCGTCTTCCATCTCGCCGCCCAGACGCTCGTTCAGACCGCCAACCGCTCGCCGCGCTCGACGTTCGAGACCAATGTGCGCGGCACCTGGATGCTGCTGGAGGCCTGCCGGGTCCACGGCGTCGCCGCGGTCCTCGTCGCGTCCTCCGACAAGGCCTACGGGCGCCAGCCGGAGCTGCCCTATCGGGAGTCCCAGCCCCTGTCGCCGTCCTTTCCCTACGACGTCTCCAAAGCGGCCGCGGACCTCATCTCGCGCTCCTACTGGCAGACCTTCGCCGTGCCGGTGGCCGTGACCCGCTTCGCGAACCTGTACGGCGGCGGCGACACCAATCACAGCCGGCTCGTGCCGGAGGCGGTCGGCGCGGCGCTCACCGGCCGGCGGCCGGTCATCCGCTCCGACGGCAGCCCGGAGCGGGATTTCCTCTATGTGCAGGACGCGGTCGCCGCGTATCTGGCGATCTGGCGCCTGCTGCTCGCCGGCCGGGCCGGGGGAGAGGCGTTCAACGCCGGCGGCGGCCGTCCCCACCGCGTGCTGGAGGTCGTCGAGCTCATCTGCCGCCTCGTCGCCGACGGGTCGGACGCGGGCGTCGGTCCCGCGCTGACCCCGGAGATCCTCGGCGCGGGCACGCCCCACGGCGAGATCGACCGCCAGTGGGTCGATGCCGGAAAGCTGCGCGAGCTGACCGGCTGGCGGCCTGAAGTGGATCTCGAGGAGGGACTGCGGCGGACGATCGCGTGGTATCGCGAGCATCCGGCGGCGCTGCGCCTGCTCCTATAGTTACTCCGATGTCCGGTCACTCCAAATGGGCCTCCATCAAGCACAAGAAGGCGGTCGTCGACCAGCGGCGCGGCCAGCACTTCACCAAGCTCAGCCGCGCGATCAGCGTCGCCGCGCGTGAGGGCGGGGGCGACATCGACGGCAATCCGGGGCTCGCGCTCGCCGTGCAGAAGGCGCGCGACGCCTCGATGCCCAAGGACAACATCGAACGTGCCATCGCCAAGGGCACGGGCGCCGGGGTCGACGCCGACCAGATCGAGACGGTGCTCTACGAGGGCTACGGCCCGGGCGGCGTCGCGCTGCTGATCGAGGCGCTGACCGACAATCGCAATCGGACCGGGGCTGACGTGCGCCACGCGCTCTCCAAGCACGGTGGCAACCTCGGCGAGCCCGGCTCGGTCTCCTATCTGTTCGACAAGAGCGGGGTGATCATCGTCGACGCGTCCCGCTATGGCGAGGAGGACCTGCTCGTGGCGGTCGACGCCGGCGCGCAGGACATCATCCTCGACGACGACGTCTACGAGATCGTGACCGAGCCGTCCGATCTGACCGCGGTGCGAGCGGCGCTCGGCGGCGCCGGAATCGAGGTCGAGAGCTCTGATGTGACCCAGCGGCCGAAGGTCCGGGTGCCGATCCAGGAGTCAGACGCCGCGCGGCTGATGAAGCTGATCGACATGCTCGAGGAGTCCGACGACGTCGGCGCCGTGCACGCCAACTTCGACGTCGACGCCGACGTTCTCGAGCGCATCGCGGGCTGATCTGCTCTGACCCGGCGGCGGCGCCGGTCCGCTCGCCGGACCGCTACCCTCGGGCGCTCATGCGAAAGACGACACCGACACTCACCTGTGCCGCACTGGCGCTGGCTCTCGCCATCGCCGGCTGTGGCAGTTCGACCGCGCCCGGCGTCCAGCTGGCCCCGTCGAGCGGCGCGACCGCGGCCGCTGTGACGACCGCCACCAGCACCAGCACGACCGCGAGCGCCACGACCACGACCGCCAGCACGACGACGGGCCCGCTCCCGGCGGCCTTCGACAAGAAGCCGTCGGTCCCGATTCCGAGCGGCCCGGCCCCCAAGACGCTCGTCGTCAAGGACCTCATCAAGGGCACCGGCGCGGTCGCGACCGCCGCCTCGACCGTGACGGTGCAGTACGTCGGCGTGCTCTACAAGGGTGGCAAGCAGTTCGACGCCTCGTGGAACGACGGCAGCGGCAAGCCCGTCACCTTCCCGCTCACCGGGGTGATCAAGGGCTGGCAGGAGGGGATCCCGGGCATGCGGATCGGCGGCCGGCGTGAGCTCATCATCCCGCCGAGCCTCGGCTACGGATCGACCGCCCAGGCGAAGATCCCCGCCAACTCGACGCTCGTGTTCGTCATCGACCTGCACGCCATCTCCTAGACCGGGCTCGCGCTCCGCGCTCGCGCCCGCCGCTCCGGCGTCGTCAGGCGATCCGGCGGCGGGCGCGGTAGAGCGGCTGCGGGCGCGAGACGCCCTTGAGCCGGTGGCGGCCGGCCGAGGACCATTCGAAGCTGTCCGGCGCGGCGTCGTGCACCTCCTTGGTGCACAGGACCGTGCCCGGGCGGGCCGCGCCGGTCACCCGGCTGGCCAGGTTGACCGAGTTGCCGTAGTAGTCGCCGCCGCGCATCATCGCCGGGCCCCAGGCGATCCCGACGCGCAGACTCGGCAGCTCGGCGTCGTCGAAGGCGGCGATCAGCTGGAGCGCGACGTCGACGAGCGGGGCCGGCTCGGGGCTGACGAACATCGCGGCGTCCCCGATCGTCTTGACGAGGCGCACCGGCGCCTGGGCGAGCGCCGCCGAGCTGCGCGCCAGCTGCCCCGCGAGCGTCCCGAGCTCGTTGACCTCGACCACGCCTCCGAGCCGCGTGAAGCCGACCAGGTCCGCGAAGGCGACGGCCAGGTCCTGTGCGCCGGCCACGTCGCCGGTCTGGAGCTCGGCCGGACCGAGCATCCCGCGGGCGACGGTGTCCCGCAGATGCGCGGTGAACTGTGAGACGAGGATCGGGGCGATCGCCGGAGCGAGCCGCTCGGTCAGCTCGGCGAAGCGCAACGCGACGCCCTCCTCGGCGTCGCCCGGACTGAGGAACGTGGCGGTGAACGCCGCCAGGACCGTCGCCGTCAGGCGCGCCATGCCCTCGCCGAGCACGCGGGAGACGTCGAGGACGTGCTCCTCGGTGAAGCCGACGTCGAGGAACAGCTTCGTCGAGCGGGCCGCCTCGATGTCCTGATCGGTGAACACGCGGTCGTCGGGACCGGGTTCGGGGAGGCCCTCCATCTGCCGGATGCGAACGACCAGGCTGGCCGGCAGACCGGTTCGCTGCTCGATCTCGGCCGCGGTGTACGTGCCGCTGAGCACGCGGTCGATCGGCAGCAGGGCGAGCCGGTTCTCGCGCACCGCCGCGGTGAGCTCGGCGGCGCTGAAACCCTCGGCCTGCAGGCGGGCCAGCAGCCGGGCGCGGTCGGCGCGCTGCTCGCCGTACAGGCCGGCGAGCAGGCCGTCGAGTTCGAAGTCCATCCCGGCATCCTCCCCGACGGCGCCGACGTTCGCTAGCATCCTCGCCTCTCGCGGGCCATGATCGGTTCTCACGCCCGCCCAGCCGACCGGAGTGAATCACCCCATGCTGTCGATCCTGATGCCTGTCTACAACGAGCGTGAACGCGTCGAACGCGCCATCACCGAGGTGCTCGAGACCGAGCTTCCGAGCGACTTCGAGCTGATCATCGTCGACGACGGCTCCACCGACGGCACCCGGGAGATCCTCCGCGGCCGCGACTGGGGCGAGCGGGTCCGCCTGTTCGAGCACGAGGCCAATCAGGGCAAGGGCGCGGCGGTGCGCACCGCGCTCGGTCACGCCCGCGGCGAGTTCTCGGCGATCTTCGACGCCGATCTGGAATACGACCCCGAGGACCTCGGCCTGCTGATGCCGCCGCTGCTCGACGGTCGGTCCAACGCGAGCTTCGGCGTCCGCGCGTTCGACGGCTACACGAGCCACTCGTTCCTGTTCGTGCTCGGCAACAAGGGCGTCACGCTGGCGTGCAACATGCTGTTCAACGTGTACCTGCACGACATCATGACCTGCCACAAGATGATCCGGACCGAGCTCTTCCAGAGCCTCGGGCTCACCTCACCCGGGTTCGCGATCGAGCCCGAGATCACCGCGCGTCTCGTCCAGCGCCACGAGCGCATCTTCGAGGTCCCGGTGCACTATCGCGCGCGCTCCAACGACGAGGGCAAGAAGCTCACCGCCGTCGACGGCTTCCGCGTCATCCTGACGTTGCTGCGCTGCCGCTTCTCGGGCGCCGCCGCCTCGTAGTCCTCGCGGAGGGGGCGGCGGCCGGGGCCGGGGCGATCTGCTCGGTCGAGTCATAGATCGACTGGACCGTGTTGAACAGCGGCTGTACGGGATTGCCGAACAGGTCGATCTCGCCCTTCTGCACGAACGGCGGATCGGGGAAGGGGTCACCGCCGCCCCAGCCCGGCCGGGCGGCGAAGTTCTGCAGCGCGAACCACATCGCCGCCGAGATGTAGGGCTTGGAGGCGAACACCCCCAGATGGAAGGCGGCGGCCGCCGTCTGGAACTGGTAGGTCCCACGCTCCTCGGGATCGCCGTTTCGACTGCCCTCGAAGCCGAACTCGCTGATCATCAGCGCCTTGGTCGGATAGCAGGCGTGGAGGCTGTCGAGGAACGGGCTCAGTGCGTCCTCGTCGTCGGTCGACCCGCCGCCGGCGTCGAACCAACCGAAGTAGTCGTTGAAGCCGATCACGTCGAGCGGCGCGTACGCGGTCTGGCAGGCGACGCCCGGCCAGTCGGAGATCGCCATCGCGACCGGGCGGGTCGGGTCCAGCTGGTGGGCGAGCTGGGTGGCGCCGGCGATGTAGCGGGCCTCGCCGTCGTCGGGCGGGGTCGGCAGCTCGTTGCCGATGCTCCACAACAGGACCGAGGGATGGTTCTGGTTGAAGAGGATGTTCTCGCGCAGCATCGCGTGCGCGGCGGCCAGCCAGGCCGGCTGGGTGAGGTACTGGTCGGCGACCTGGTAGACGGGGACCTCGGACCACAGCAGGATCCCGTCGCGGTCGGCCATCTCCTCGATCTGGGGGTTGAGCGGATAGTGGGCGCGGATGATCGTCCCCCCGAGCTCTCTCACCCAGCCGATGAGCGCCTGCAGCTGCGGGGTGCTGAGCGCGGCGCCGGTTGCGATGTTCTGCTCGTGCAGATCGAAGCCGCGCAGATCGAGCAGGCGGCCGTTGAGCAGCAGCTGGCCGCTGGAGGTGACGGTGATGCTGCGGATCCCGCTCTCGCTGACGTAGCCCTCGAGTTTGCGGCCGGCGGCGTCCCGCAGGGTGAGCGTCGCGCGGTACAGATATGGACTGCCGGGCGCCCAGAGCTGCGGGTGGGGGATGACGACCGAGGCGTGACCGGTCCACGTCTGCCCGGCCGGGATCGTGGCGCCGCCGAAGTCGAGCGTCGCGCTGCCGTAGGTCCCCTGCAGGGAGACGGTCTGGGCCGTCCCCGTCGGATTGCGGACGGTCACCTGATCCTCGATCGTCGCCGCGCACGTCGGGCACGGGAGGATCGGCCGGATCTGGACCGGCGCCGCGGCCGGATCGAGGTCGGCGCCGGCCACCGAGCGCAGGTAGACCTCCTGGTTGAGGCCGCCGAAGTTCCACCAGCCGCCGCTCGGCCCGGGGGGGAGATCGGCGCCGCTGCGGATGTCCGAGACGCGGACGACGAGCCGGTTGACGCCGCTGCGCAGGCCGGTGAGGTCGTATTCGAACGGCAGATAGGCACCGGAGTGGGTCCCGAGCCGCCGGCCGTTGATCCACACCGTGGCGGTGTAGTTGACCGACTGGAAGTTGACGATCCAGCTCCGGTCGGCCTTCGGCACATAGGACGGAAAGGCGTTGGCCGGCAGGGTGAAGTCCCGCCGATACCAGCCGACCGAGCCGGTCATGCTGGCCGCCGACAGGTCCCCGGCGTTGTAGGAGTTGGGGACCGTGACCGGGGACCAGCCGGCGGTGCTCGCCACGTCGCGCCACCAGCCGTTGGCGATCCCGACGTTGCTCGGGTCGGGCTGGTACAGCCAGGTGCCGCCGAGCAGCCAGCGGTCGTCGGGGCCGTCCTGATAGAGGGCGCCGTAGGTCGGCGGCGTCGCCATATACGGCGTCGTCGTCTGGGCCGCGGCCGTTCCGGTGCCCGCGACCAGCAGCGCGGCCCAGACGAGCGCCGCGCAGGCCAGCGCGGCGAGCGCCGCCCGCGCGCGCGGCGGCGTCTGAGGCGTTCGGAGCCGCCCGGCGCGGCCTGTGGCGCCGCTACACTCGCTCGCCGATGTCAGCCGTCGACTCGCCGCAGCAGCGGCCACACCCGGCCGAGGGCGGCGGTCTGACCGAGTCGCCGTGGAACTCACGCCTCGCCTCGCTGCGTCACTCGCCGGGGATCCTGGCGGTCGTCGTGTGCACGGTTCTGGGAATCCTCTCGGCGGCGATCCTGCCGACCGTCCCCAGCTATGACCCGTGGTCGTGGATCGTCTGGGGGCATGAGGTCTTCGATCCGCATCTCAGCTTCATCGTCAGCGGCGGCCCGTCCTGGAAGCCGCTGCCGGTCATCTTCACGACGATCTGGGGCCTGTTCGGCGGCGCGGCGCCGACTCTCTGGGTGATCACGGCGCGGATCGGCGGGCTGCTCGGCCTGTGGGGTGCCTGGAAGCTCGCGAGCCGCCTCGCCGGCGGCGGCTGGCTCGGTGCCTTCGCCGGCGCGCTGGCGGCGGCCGGAATCCTGCTCACCGGCCGCCTCGACCAGGACTGGTGGTACTACTTCCTGCACGGCACCTCCGAGGTGATCCTGACGGCGGCGACCGTGTGGTTCGTCGACCGGCTGCTCGACGGTCGCCACACCCAGGCCTTCCTGATCGGCGTCTGCGCCGGACTGATGCGGCCGGAATGGTGGCCGTTCATCGGCCTGTACGCCATCTGGCTGTGGTTCCGGGCGCCGGCCTTCCGCGGGCCCTGGATGCGAGCGCTGCTGCTCGCCGGACTGGCGGCGCAGCCCTTCTTCTGGTTCGTGCCGCCGTGGGTCACCACCGGCCAGCCGTTCCTGGCGGCGACCCACGCCGCCGACTACAACGGTCACCTCGGCACCGACGTGCTGCGAACGGTGCTCGCCCGCGGCTATCGCGACCAGGTGCTGCCCGCGCTGATCGGCGCGGTCGCGGCGGTCGTCCTCAGCTGGCGGCGCGAGCGCGGCCGGTCGATCCTGTGGATCGCCGTCGGCGCGGCGGCGTGGTGGGTCGTCGTCGTCGGCGAGACGCTCGACGGCTATCCCGGCCTGGAGCGCTTCTTCCTGCCCGCCGCCTCGCTGATCAGCGTGCTCGGCGGCGTCGGCATCGCGATGCTCGCCCAATCGGCCGGCGAGTTGGCCCGCGGGCTGAGGCGTCCGGTCGCCGTGCTCGCCGGAGTCGTGCTCGTCGCCGCCTGCATCCCGTTCAGCACCGCGCAGATCACGATCGCCCGCGGCGACGAGACCGACGCCTCCCAGGGGGTCTATCTGCTCAACGAGCTGACCAAGGCGGTCGCCGCCGTCGGGGGCCACAACGGCGTGTTCCCCTGCCATTCGAGCTTCGCCGCCGTCAACCACTCGGGTCAGACCGCCCTGGCCTGGAAGCTCTCGGTGACGCTGGAGCGCGTCGGCACCGCCATGTCGCAGCCCGGCGTCGACTTCATCGGCCCGCATTCGGCCCAGGTCGGCGGTCCAGCCGCCGTCGATCCGCGGCTCACCCAGCGTCAGACACTGGCCACCGTTGGGCCGTGGACCGTCGTGCGACTGACAACGCCGGGTCTGCCGACGGCCTGCGACGGTCGCTGAGGCCGCGCCCGAGCCCGCTGGGCGGGCAGGCCGCGTGGCCGGGGTCGGCGGGGCCGGGGTCATCGCCGCCGCCCCGGATGCCTGCTCGGGCCCTTGTGCTTGTGCTTGTTGGGCTTTGGCTTGGGCTTGACCCGGATCGTGATCGTGTGACTGACCGTCGTCACGTTGCCGGCCCGGTCGCTCACGGTGACCGTCACCGTGTACGTGCCCCTGCGCTTGTAGGCGTGGTACTTGCCGTGGGTGATCGCGTACGACGAGCCGTCGCCGAACGTGACCTTCGCCGCCGAGATCCCCGATGCCTGGGCGGGGGTGACGACCCCCGGCGGGGCATCGGTGTCGGTCACCTCCAGATGCAGCACGGTGCCGACGTAGCGCCTGCCGGTGATCACGAACGACACCCGTGGGGGCACGGTGTCGACGAAGACGGTCGCCGCGCTCGCCGTCGTGACCAGTCCGGCCTGGTTGTTCGCCGTCACCTGATAGGTGTGACGGCCGTTGGTCAGCGCGCTCGGCAGCGCGAGGCTGAGCGCCGTCGTCTGCCCGACGTCGACGCCGTCGACGTCGACGACGTACGTCGGCGATCCCCACAGCTCGACCGCGCCTGACCAGGCGAGCGTCGGATCGGCGGTCGTGGAATAGCGGAAGCTGTTGGACGCGACGAAGCCGCCGGGGGGCTGGTAGAGCTGGGCGGCGACGATCTGGGTGCCGGCCCCGGTGCCCTGCACCCAGGCGACGGCCGCGTCGCCGGCGCTGTCTCCGCCTGCGACGAGCCCGAGGTTGGCCTCGGTGGGGCCGAGCAGCGGATCGGAGACGACCTCCTCGCTGCCGAAGTCGACGCCGTCGGCGGCGTAGCGCACCCGGATCTCCGGCAGGCCGGCGAGACCGGGCGTCTGCTGCCAGGCGATGAAGTTCGAGATCAGGCCGGCGGTCGCCGGGACGGCATCCGGCGCCGCGCTGTTCGGCAGGCTGTCGACTCTCACCACGCCGGTCGGGACGTCGTTGTTGCCGAACACGGTGGCGAACAGCTCGTGGGTCTGTTCGTGCTCTGAGGTCGCGAAGCCGTCGCCGTACTCGTTGATCGCGGTCTGCGGCTGATCGGCGCCCTCCGGACCGCCGGTGGTGGCGCCGTCGCCCTCGTAGACCCCGTCGTACTGCGAGCCCTGGAGCTCGTTGACGAGCACGCGTGACTGCTGGACGCCGGCGTTCTCGATCGTCTCCTGAAAGGCGACGGTGGCGTAGCTGGAGTTTCCGCCGGCGCCGATCGACGGATCGCCGGCCGAGACCTCGGTCCAGCCGTCGAGCGAGCCGACGTCGGCCTGCTCGTCATATGTGCTCGGTGTCGTCCCGACGATCCGCCGGGTGTAGATGTGGCCGTTCTCCCCCCACGCGACGATGCCGGTCCCGTCGCCGGCGGCGACGACCGCCGGTGCGCCGACCCCGACCCCCGCGGCATCCGCCGGGTTGATGTCGAGCGGCGTGCTCTCCAGCGACCATTGCCCGAGGTAGTAGTACGCGCAGCGGACGTCGCCGCCACCCGCGCCGTTGGTGGCGGTGAAGGCGAGATACGCCTTGCCGAAGTTCGACATCGAGATCGCCGGGTTGGCCGCCGGAGCGAACAGCGCCGCCGGGGCGCTCTGCGCGGCGGCGGCGCCCGCCCACGAGGTCACGTACAGCGCGCCGGCGTTGATGAAGGCGACGAGCAGCACGCCGCCGTTGTCGGCGGCGACGACGGGTTGGGTCGAGGCCCCCGCCAGGCCGGCGTCGGCCTGCACCGGCGCCTGGAAGGTGCCGTTGATCAACCGGCTGACGAACACGTGGGGCACGCCGCCGACGTCCTGGCGGTAGACGAGCCCGCCGGTGCCGTCACGGGCGATCGCCATCCCGTCGAGATCGTCGATGGCGCTGCTCGGCCCGGCGATGACGGTGTTGGCGGGCGCGAGCGTCGGCGAGCGCGGGGCGCTCGCGCTGGCGGGGGCGGCCAGCGAAGCGAGCCCGGCGAGCAGCGCGACCGCGGTCAGCGCCGCGGTCAGGACGGCGGGCAGGCCGAGGCGGGAGGCTCGCGCCGCAGCGACGCTCCCACCCACCCGTGCCGGGCCGGAAGATGGCGTTGCGTCGCCTCGTGCCCCGCAAGTATGAGCTGATGTCATCGAGGGTCTGACGTCTCTAGAACAGCAGAACCGGCCCAAGGTTGCGTCACCGCGGGCGGCGTGACACGGATCTCCCAGATTCCGGGCGCGTGCGGAAGGCGTCCGCCGGGGCGCGGAGAATGTCTGCTCATGCTCGTCCTCGGGATCGATCCCGGCACCGCCAGCACCGGCTATGGCATCGCGCTCAGCGAGGGCTCCCGGCTGCGCGCGATCGAGCACGGCGTCATCAGCACCAGGGCCGGCACTCCACCCGAGCAGCGCCTCGCCGAGATTCACGCCCGGGTCGGCGAGCTGATCGACACGCACCGACCGGCGGCGATCGCGATCGAGGAGCTGTACTTCGGCGCCAACGTGCGGACGGCCTTCGCCGTCGGCCAGGCCCGCGGAGTCGTGCTGCTGGCGGCCGGGCAGCACGGGATCCCGTCGCGCTCCTACACCCCGCAGCAGGTCAAGGCCGCGGTCTGCGGCAGCGGGCGCGCCGACAAGGACCAGGTGGGACGGATGGTGGCGCGCCTGCTCGGCCTGGCCGAGGTGCCGTCGCCCGATCACGCCGCCGACGCCCTGGCCGTCGCCGTCTGCGATCTCAACCGCGCGCCGCTCGCGCGGGCGATGGCCACGGTGGCCGCCGCGGGGGCAGGTCCGGCGCGGGCGGTACGGGCGTGATCGCGCTCATCTCCGGGAAGGTCGCGGTGCGTCGCGGCGATCACGTCGTCGTCGACTGCGGCGGCGTCGGCTATCGCCTGGCGGTCTCGGCCGAGACCCTCAAGCACGTGCCGGCCGCCGGGCGCGAGGTCGTGCTCCACACCCATCTCGTCGTCCGTGACGACGCGCTCGCCCTGTACGGCTTCGCCACCGAGGAGGAGCGCGATCTCTTTCTGATGCTGCTCGGCGTCCAGTCGGTCGGGCCGAAGGTCGCGCTGGCCGTCCTCTCCGGCGCGCCGCCGCGTGAGCTGCTGACCGTCGTCGCCGCCGGCGACACCGCCCGCCTCCAGGCCGCGCCGGGGGTCGGCAAACGCACCGCGGAGCGGATCATCGTCGAGCTGCGGGAGAAGGTCGGCGCGGCGCTGCCCGAGCAGGGCATCACCGTCAGCCGTGGCGAGGACCCGGTGACGCTGGCCCGTGAGGCGCTGCTCGGGCTCGGCTACACCCCGGTCGAGATCGACTCGCTGCTGCAGGGCGCCGCCGCCGGCGACAGCACCGAGGCGCTCATCGCCCATGCGCTGCGGGGCGCCCGGCGGTGACCGCGCTGGACCGCCTGCCCTCCCCCGAGGAGCTCCCGGACGACGATTCCGAGCTCGACCGCTCGCTGCGTCCCCGCCGGCTCGCCGACTTCGTCGGGCAGGAGACGATCCGGGATCAGCTCGCGGTCTCGATCGCCGCCGCCATCAACCGCGGCGACGCGCTCGATCACGTCCTGCTCGCCGGACCGCCCGGCCTCGGCAAGACCTCGCTGGCCCAGATCCTCGCCATCGAGCTGAACGTCCCGTTCGTGCAGACCGCGGGTCCGGCGCTCGAGCGCAAGGGCGACGTCGCCTCCTATCTGACCGCGCTGGAGCCGCGTGCCGTGTTCTTCATCGACGAGATCCATCGCCTGCCGCGGGCGCTGGAGGAGACGTTCTATCCGGCGATGGAGGACGGCGAGCTGCCGATCACCGTCGGCCAGGGGGCGGGGGCGCGGATCGTCACCCTGCCGCTGCCGCCGTTCACGCTGATCGGCGCCACGACTCGGACCGGATTGCTGACGACGCCGCTGCGCGACCGCTTCGGGATCCAGCACCGGCTCGAGCACTACGGAGCTGACGACCTGGCCCGGATCGTGACCCGCTCGGCGCGGCTGCTCGGGGTCTCGATCGAGGACGGCGGCGCGGTCGCGATCGCCCGGCGCAGCCGCGGGACGCCGCGGGTCGCCAACCGCCTGCTGCGCCGGGTGCGCGACTACGCGCAGGTCCGCCACGGCGGGGTGGTGACCGAGCCGATCGCGGCGTCGGCGCTGGACCTGCTCGAGGTCGACGAGGAGGGCCTCGACCGCCTGGATCGCGACATCCTGCGCGTCATCTGCGACACCTTCGGCGGCGGTCCCGTCGGCCTCTCGACCCTGGCGGTGGCGGTCGGCGAGGAGCAGGACACCGTGCAGGACGTCTATGAGCCGTACCTGCTCCAGCGCGGGCTGATCGAGCGCACGCCGCGGGGCCGCTCGGCGACGCGGCGGGCGTTCGCCCATCTCGGGCTCGAGCCGCCCGGCCAGGGCAGCCTGCTCTGACGCCTGACTTCCGGTGCGCGCCGGCGTCGTAGGGAGCCGCGTCGGCACTCGCAAACGTGATCGCAGCATCGGCGACGTTCGCGTCCCTCTATCCTCAGGCGGCGATGAGTCGTGAGCACTACTTCATCTGCCCGCACTGCGGCAACCGCTCGATGGGCACCGATCGGACAGCCGGATTCCGGCGTGACGCCCGCGGCTGTGACAAGTGCGGCTTCGCCTATCTGTTCGAGCTGCTCGACGATTACTATCCCGCGCCCAACGCGGCCTTCTTCGCCTGCGACTCCGACGGCCGGATCGTCGACTGCGGCCGCGGCGCGTTCGAGCTGACCGGGCTCAAGACCGAGCAGGCGATCGGCCAGTCGGTGCGTGACGCGCTCGGGCTGCGCTTCGAGGACGGGACCGACCATGTCGCCACCGCGCTGGAGTGGGAGGTCCGCGTCCAGGGCAAGCCGGTCGAGGTCCACGCCGAGCAGGACATGCCGGCCCGGGCCGTGGCCGACATCTTTCCCGCCTACGACGATGACGAGGGCGGGGTGCTGGTCGTCCTGACCCCCGCCAACCATCACTCATGACGCCCGGAGTCGGTCGGGCCGCGGTCGACGCGGCCCGGCACGAGTGGCTGCACTAGCATGGCCCTGAGCTGATGTCAGACCGCCAGCGTCACGGCTTCGTCCTGCTCATCGTCGCGGGCCTGATCGCCGCCTCGGTGCTGGTGATCGTCACCCAGAAGACGATCCTCGGGCTCGATCTCAAGGGCGGCGTCCAGCTCGTCTACCAGGGCGAGCGCACCCCGCAGAGCCCGGTCAACCAGACCTCGCTCAACCGCGCCGTCGACATCATGGAGTCCCGCGTCGACCAGCTCGGCGTCACCGACCCGCAGATCCAGACCACCGGCGGCAATGAGATCACGGTGGGCCTGCCGGACGTCAAGGACATCGCCCGCGCCGAGGCTGAGGTGGGGCAGACCGCCGAGCTGTACTTCTATGACTGGGAGGCCAACGCGCTGACGCCGAACGGCAAGACGGTGGCCAGCCAGCTCCAGATCCAGGATCCGACGGCGCTCGAGATCAGCCAGGGAGCGGGCGCCGGCCCCGGCGTCCAGGGCGCGGGCGGCCTGTCGCTGTATGCCGCGGTCAAGCTCGCCTCGACCCAGCCGGTCGAGCCGGGCCCGACGGTCCAGGGAGCCGCGCGCAAGGCGATCATCGCTCATCTGTCGCGGTCCGGTCCGCAGTACTACCTGTTCGGCGCGCCCGGCAGCGCGGCCTGCGCGGCGGCCGGCAAGTACTACGGCTATACGCCGATCGAGGGCGAGCACTGCTATCTCAACGGCCCGGACACGGAGCAGTCAGAGCTCGACGACGGCCTGCCGTCGGGGGTGACGGCCTCGCAGGGCCAGGTGCTGGCCGTGCCCCAGGGCACGACCGTGCTGCAGGCCGCGAGCCTGAGCGCGAGCAACCAGCTGAAGTCGACGAACCCCAATGCCCAGTTCTTCGTCCTCAAGGACGACGTCTCGCTGTTCGGCCGTGATGTCACCAATCCCCAGGCCAGCACCGACTCCGGGGGCAGCCCCGACGTCGAGTTCGGCTTTGACTCCAAGGGCCAGAGCGAGTTCCAGCACGTGACCGCGGAACTGGCGACGCGCGGCAGCGAGGTCAGCTCGCTCGGCCACACCTACGACCAGCACTTCGCGGTCGCGCTCGGGCCGCAGCTCGTCACCGTCCCGTCGATCGACTACAAGCAGTATCCCGACGGCATCCTCGGCGGCAACGGCGCCGAGATCAGCGGCGATTTCACGACCACCTCGGCCTCTGACCTGGCGACGCTGCTGCGCCTCGGCGCGCTGCCGATCAACCTCAAGCTCATCTCCGAGACCGAGGTCTCGGCCACCCTCGGCCAGCAGGCGCTGCACCAGGGCCTGATCGCCGGCGCGGTCGGCCTGCTGATCGTCGCGCTCTTCCTGATCGCCTATTACCGCGTGCTCGGGGTGATCGCCACCTCGGCGCTGATCGTCTACGCGCTGTACTTCTACGCGCTGATCAAACTCATCCCGATCACGCTGACCCTGCCGGGCATCGCGGGTCTGATCCTGACGATCGGCGTCGCCGCCGACGCCAACATCGTCATCTTCGAGCGCGTCAAGGAGGAGATCCGCGCCGGGAGATCGGTCCGCGCCGGCATCATCACGGGCTACAAGAAGGGTCTCACGGCGATCATCGACGCCAACGTCGTCACGATCATGACCGCGTTCATCCTGTTCGTGCTGGCCACGGCCGAGGTCCAGGGCTTCGCCTTCACGCTCGGCATCGGCACGATCGTGTCGCTGTTCACGGCGGTGCTCGCCACCCAGGCGATCCTGATGACCGCCGGCGACTCCAAGACGCTCGCCCGGCCGTCCGCGCTCGGCGTGCGCAAGAACCGCAGGGCGTGGACGTTCGACTTCATGGGCGCCAGCCGCTACTTCTTCTCGATGTCCGGGATCATCCTGCTGATCGGCGCGCTGGCGATCGGCGGCCGCGGGCTCAACCTCGGCATCGACTTCACCTCGGGCACGCGGATCACCCTCCACGTCCCGCAGCGGCAGACGACGTCGCAGATCAGCGCGATCGTCGCCAAGGCGGGCGGGGTGACGCCGACCGTGCAGAAGCTCGGCACCAAGAGCGAGGAGTTCCAGATCTCCTCCAAGGAGATAGCGCCGTCGAAGATCACCGACGTCCGCAGCGCGCTGGAGGCCAAGTACGGCACCGGCATCACCTTCGACGACACCTCGATCGGGCCGACGTTCGGCAAGACCGTCGCCAACAGCGCGGTGATCGCGATCATCGCCTCGCTGCTCGTCATCTCGGGCTACGTCGCCCTGCGCTTCGAGTGGAAGTTCGCGGTGCCGGTGCTGATCGCGCTCATGCACGACCTGCTCATCACCAGCGGCGTCTACGCGTTGACCGGGAGGCAGGTGACGGTCGACACGGTCGCGGCCCTGCTGACCATCCTGGGTTACTCCATGTACGACACGATCATCGTCTTCGACCGCGTGCGCGAGAACATCCCGCGGATGCCGAGAGCCGCGTTCTCGCAGATCGTCAACCGCTCGATGTCCGAGGTGCTGACCCGGTCGATCGCCACGACCTCGTGCACGCTGCTGCCGATCGTCGCGCTGCTGCTGTTCGGCGGCTCGACGCTCCAGGACTTCGCGTTCGCGCTGCTGATCGGAGTGGCGTCGGGCGCGTACTCGTCGATCTTCATCGCCTCCCCGGTGCTGACGCACTGGAAGGAGCGCGAGGCGACGTATCGCCACCGGCGTGAGCGGATCGAGACCGAGTTCGGGAGCGTCGCCCCGTACGCGGCCGCCGGCGCCGACGTCGAACCCGCCCGCGAGCGGATGCGCCGCCGCGCCGGGCGGCTGACCGAGCCCACACCCGAGGGTGTGTCGGCGGCTGAGTTCGAGCAGATGAAGCGAGACCTCGACATCGAGCGCGGGCAGACCGGCGGAACCTCGTGGCTGTCCAAGCGGTCGGCCCACACGCCGGAGGAGGAGCTGGCGTCGCCCGCCAGGCCCGCATCGGCCGGGTCCCCCGGGTCGCCCGGGTCGCCTGCCAAGCCGGCGTCGCCCGCCAGGCCGGCGTCGCCCGCCAGGCCGGCGTCGCCGCGCCGGCGCAAGCCGACCGCGGCCGAGGCCGGCCCGGCCGGCGAGCCCGCGACGGGCGCGCCGCCCGTGGCCGGACGGGCTCCATCCGCCGAGCCGGCCGCTCCGAGCACGCCCGTCACGCCCGCCGCCCCCAGCACGCCCGCGGCTCCCGGGACCGCGGGGGTTGCCGGAGAGCCCGCCGGCAACGGCGAGGCGCCGCGGCCCGACGAGCTCGACGGCCCGGTGTCCGATGGCGGCTTCGAGCGCGCCCCGGACGTCGCCGAGAACGACGGCGTCGCCCGTCAGGACAAGTCCGCGCGGCCCCCGAAGCGGGCCAATCGCCGGCACGGGAGACGGCGCTGATGGGCATGCTCGCCTGGGTCATGATGGGCCTCGCGCTCTGGCACTTCACGATCTGGCTGCCCGACCGCTACTGGGGCGGGATCGTCGGCGCCCTGCTCGGCTCGCTGATCGGCGCCGCCATCTTCGGCTACCTCGTCAACGGCCTCGTCATCCCCGGCCGTCACGCCACCCACATCACCACCGCCCTGGAGGCGATCCCCGGTGCCCTGATCGGCATGGCGATCGTCTACTTCGAGGGCACCCGGCGCGAGCGCGCCGGCCAGGCCGGCGCCATCGGGCTGTAGCACGGCCGCGCGTCGCGCGGGCCGGACGGCGTCTGCCCGCGCGATGCGGCGCGGACGGGGGGCAGGGTCGAAGCGCACGGATATATAGCCGGAAAATCGACCGCATCCCCGCCTGAGGCGTTCTCACCCGGGCGACCCGCTCTCCGTCTGGACCGGCCCATACGCTGCGCGCCATGGCGGTTCAGGCGGCGATGACAGCGATCGAGGCGACCCCGGCGGCAGCCGCGGGGCCCGTGCCGGTCCCGGGGCCGGTCGCGCCGGCGACGGCGGCGGTGGCCCTCGCCCCCGCGCCAGCCCCGCCGGCGGCCCCCGTCCGGGGGCCCGACGCCCGAGCGCCCGACGACGGCGCGCCGGATGCGTCGGCCGGGCCGCGCTTCGAGCTCGCGCCGTACGACATGGCCGCCGCGCTGGCGCTCGAATCAGAGCTCGGCATCGGGCACACGCTCGCCCAGATCCTCGTCCGCCGCGGGCTCGGCGACCCGGCGCTCGCGCGGGAATTCCTGGCCGGCGCCGACGCGCATCCGCCGCTCGCCTTCGCCGGGATGCAGGCGGCGCGGGCGGCGATCACCGAGCGGATCACCGCCGGCGGCCGCATCGTCGTGCACGGCGACTACGACGTCGACGGCGTCTGCGCGACGGCGATCATGGTCCGCGCGCTGCGCTCGCTCGGCGCGGACGCCGGCTGGTTCTTGCCGAGCCGGACCGAGGACGGCTACGGGATCGCCACCGCGACCGTCGAACGACTCGCCGCGCGCGGCACGGCGCTCATCGTCACCGTGGACTGCGGGATCACCGCAGTCGACGAGGTCGCGCTCGCCGGCGCGCTCGGGATGGCGATCGTCGTCACCGACCATCACGCCCCGCGCGCTGACGGCGCGCTGCCCGACTGCCCGATCGTCCATCCGGCGGTCGGCGGCTATCCCTGCCCGCACCTGTGCGGGGCCGCGGTCGCCTTCAAGGTCGCGCAGGCGCTCGGAGCCGACACCGCACAGGAGGACATCGAGCTCGTGGCGCTCGCCACCGTCGCCGACCTCGTGCCGCTGACCGGGGAGAACCGCCGGCTCGTGCGTGAGGGTCTGAGCGCACTGGCCAGGACCGCGCGCCCGGGCCTGCGGGCGCTGATGGCCGTCTCCCGGGCGGATCCGAGCGCGCTGGACAGCGGCACCCTGGGCTTCCGCCTCGCCCCGCGCATCAACGCCGCCGGGCGCCTGCGCCGCGCCGACGCGGGCCTGGAGCTGCTGCTGACCGAGGACGCGGAGCGCGCGCGGGCGATCGCGGTCGAGCTCGACGCCGTCAATGTCGAGCGCCGCGCGGTCGAGCAGCGGATCCTGTGGGAGGCCGAGGCCCAGGTCGCCGCGCTCGGCCCCCGCAGCGCATACGTGCTGGCCGGCGAGGAGTGGCATCCCGGTGTGATCGGGATCGTCGCCTCGCGGATCGTCGAGCAGCATCACCGCCCGACCGTGCTGATCGCGCTCGGCGCGACGGAGGGCACCGGCTCGGGCCGGAGCATCCCGGGCTTCGATCTGCTCGGCGGCCTGAACGCGACCGCCGCTCTGCTGCGCCGCCACGGCGGCCACCGCGCCGCCGCCGGGCTGACCATCGACCGCGAGCGCGTCGACGACTTCCGGGAGGCGTTCGAGCGCCACGCCGCGTCGGTCCTGACGCCGGATCTGCTCGAGCGCCGGGAGCGCATCGACGCCGTCGTCTCGGGCACCGAGCTCGGGCTCGAGCTCGCCGAGGAGCTCCAGCGACTGGAGCCGTGCGGGATGGGCAACCCCGCGCCGCGACTGCTCGTCCCGGGCTGCCGGTTCGACAACGTCCGGGCGATGGGGGAGGGGCGCCACGCCCGCTTCGCGGTGACCTCGGGCGGGGTGCGGGCGAGCGCCGTCGCCTTCGGCTGCGACGGGCGCGTCGGCCATGGCGAGGGCACCGCGCTCGACGCCACCTTCAAGCTCGAGCGCAACGCGTGGAACGGGGCCGTCGAGCCCCGGCTCGTCCTGCGCCACTGCCGCCCGTGCGCCCCGGCGCCGATCACGCTGCTCGACGACGGCTCGGGCTATCTCGCGCGGGCGCTGGCCGAGCTCGACGCGACGCTCGCCCCCGTCGACAGCGCGCTCGCGGGGGTCGACGGCGCGCCGGGCCCGGCGACCGCCGCCGCCCGGTGGCGCGGCGCCGGCGCACCACCCGCGCCGACCGCGCGCGCGGTCGTCGACCGTCGCGGCCAGAGCCCGGTGGCCGTGCTCACCGACGCGCTGGCCGGCGGCGGTGCGGTCCTCGCGCTCTGCGCCGACGTTCCCCGGCGCCTCGACGGGCTGCGCATGCGGGCCGGGGGATTCACGCTGGCGAGCTACGACGAGCTCGAAGCCGAGCCCGGGCGGCTCACCGCATTCGACCAGCTCGTCGCGCTCGATCCGCCCTCCTGTCGCGCGAGCGAGCGCGCGCTGACCGCGGGAGCGGGCATCACCCATCTGGCGTGGGGCGAGCCTGAGCTACGCTTTGCAGAGCAGATACACGAGTTGGAGTACGAACTCCGTACTTCGCTCGTCGCCTTCTACCGGTCGCTGCGCGACTGCGAGCAGGCGACCGGCGAGGAGCTCGAGCGCCTGCTCCGCGGAGACGGACGGCACGGCCGGTCGCCACGACTGGCCGGGAGACTGATCCGGGTGCTGACGGAGCTGGAGCTCGTCAGCCTCGATCGGGATCTACCGGCCCTCGCGATCGCGAGCCGGGCGCCGACGGCGCTCGAGCGCTCGCCCTCGTTCAGGGTCTACCGCCAGCGATACGAGGACGGAAAGCAGTGCCTGAGCCACGCAAACCACCCGCCAGACGGCTGAGCCGAGCGATCGGACGCGGCGACGCGGGCGCAGGCGCGGGCACGGCCAAGACCGCCACCGAGCCGACCCCCGCCGTCGGGTCCGCCCCGAGCAGCGGGTCCGCCTCCGGAAACGGTGCCGATCCCGCCGCCCCGGCGGCCACCGGCGGCACCATGGTGACCGGCGCCGCTCAGTCGGTCGCGGTCGCCGGCGGCTCCCCACCGGCGAGCGACGGGGCGCCGGCGCCGGCGTCGCCCGAGACCCCGGCCGCGCACGCCGCTCTCGCCGAGTCCGACCAGCGATTGCTCGGGGACCTGTTCGCGATCGTCGAGGAGCATGCCGATCAGGCCGCGCTGCCGATCGACCGTGACCGCGTGCAGGCGGCGTTCGTCTACGCCTGCGCCCATCACGCCGACCAGCGCCGGCTGTCCGGCGAGGAGTTCATCATTCATCCGGTCGGGGTGGCGAAGATCTGCGCCGGCCTGCGGCTGGACACCGAGACGCTGTGCGCCGCGCTGCTGCACGACACCGTCGAGGACACGAGCGCGTCGCTGGAGGAGGTCGGGGCCGAGTTCGGCGAGGAGATCGCCGGCCTCGTCGACGGCGTCACCAAGCTGACCGGACTGACCTTCCAGTCCCGGGACGAGGCCCAGGCCGAGAACTACCGCAAGATGGTCGTGGCGATGGCCACCGATGTCCGGGTCATCCTCATCAAGCTCGCCGATCGCCTGCACAACATGCGCACGATCAGCGCGATGAGCAAGCAGAAGCAGATCGAGAAGTCCCGGGAGACGCTCGACATCTACGCGCCGATCGCCCATCGCCTCGGCATCCACGCGATCAAGTGGGAGCTTGAGGACCTCGCCTTCCAGACGCTGCACCCGCGCAAGTACAACGAGATCAAGGGTCTCGTCGCCCAGCAGCGCGGGGAGCGCGAGCGCTATGTCACCGAGGCGGGCGACATCGTCAGCAGCGAGCTCGCCAAGCTCGGCATCCACGCCGACATCTCCGGCCGGGCCAAGCACTTCTACTCCATCTACGCGAAGATGACCAAGAAGGGGCGGGAGTTCAACGAGATCTACGACCTGACCGCGATGCGGGTGATCGTCGACTCGGTGAACGACACCTACGGCGCGGTCGGCGTCATCCACGCGCTGTGGAAGCCGCTGCCGGGGCGCTTCAAGGACTTCATCGCGATGCCGAAGTTCAACATGTACCAGTCGCTGCACACGACGGTCATCGGGCCCGAGGGCCGGCCGCTGGAGATCCAGATCCGCACCCGGGAGATGCACGATCTCGCCGAGTTCGGGATCGCCGCGCACTGGATGTACAAGGAGGGCACGAGCCCCGAGGGCGCCACCGGCGTCACCGACCCGAAGCTCAAATGGCTGCGCTCGCTCGCCGACTGGCAGCAGGACATGGCCGACCCGCGGGAGTTCATGGAGAACCTCAAGGTCGACCTGTTCGAGGACGAGGTGTTCGTCTTCACGCCCAAGGGCGAGGTCAAGTCGCTCGCCTCCGGCGCGACGCCGCTGGATTTCGCCTACGAGATCCACACCGATGTCGGACACCGCTGCGTCGGTGCCAAGGTCAACGGCAAGATCGTGCCGCTCTCCTATCAGCTGAAGTCCGGGGACATCGTCGAGGTGCTGACCTCCAAGCGCGAGCGCGGACCCTCCCGGGACTGGCTGGCGCTCGTCAAGACGACCCGCGCCCGTAACAAGATCAAGGCCTGGTTCAAGGCCGAGTCCCGGCGTGACACCGAGCACCAGGGCCGCGAGCTGCTCCAGGACCATCTGCGCAAGCAGGGTCTGCCGGCCCAGAAGATCGTCGGCTCGCCGCTGCTCGCCGACGTCATCCGGGAGATGGGCTTCCGCAAGGGCGACGACTTCTACATCGCGCTCGGCGGCGCGAAGATCTCGGCCAAGGTCGTCGTCAACAAGGTCATGCAGCGCCTCAAGGAGGGCGAGACCGCGGAGTCCGAGCCGACCGCCGCCGACGACCTGCTGCAGACCAACCGGCGGCGCTCGCGCCCGACGACCTCCTCGTCGCAGTTCGGCATCCAGGTCGAGGGGATCAGCGAGGTCATGCTGCGCCTCGCCAAGTGCTGCCGCCCGGTCCCCGGCGATCCGATCTGCGGCTACATCTCGCTCGGGCGCGGGATCACCATCCATCGCGACGACTGCCCGAACGTCGCGGTGCTGCGCAAGGATCCCGAGCGCTTCACCAACGTCTCCTGGGACGGGGACGCCGAGACGTCGTTCCGGGTCGAGATCCAGGTCGACGGCTGGGACCGCCATCGCCTGCTCGAGGACATCATCCGCACCTTCTCCGAGGCGGGGATCAACATCCTCAACGCCGATTGCAAGGTCAACCATCCGATGATCAAGGACCGGTTCGTCGTCGAGGTCGGAGACACTCGCACCCTGGATCAGGCCATCAACCGGCTGCGCAACATCGACGCGGTCTTCGACGCCTACCGGGTCACGCCCGGCGGCGGCTGATCGCGTCCGGCGACCGAGGCGGTTCGCCGTCCATCGCGGCGCGCCGGGCCGGCGTCCGCGCCGGCCGTCCGCGTCGGCGCTTGCGCGTCGGCCGTCCGCGCCGGTCTGACCCGGACGCGTGACACCGCGGCGACCGGCGTCTTGGTCACGACGATCGCCCGGCCGGTGGCGAGCGTCGTGATCTCCGTCGGGTCGACGACGAAGCGGTCGACCTGGCGCCGGGTCCCCCGGCCGGCGCCCGGGGAGCCGAACGGCCCGCGGACGTTCTCGGTCAGCTCCCAGACGCGCTCGGTGCCGGCGATCTGCGAGATCGTCCGCGCCGACGCCGGCACATCCTGGCGATGGGCGATCTTGACCGCGGTGATGCCGAGAACCTGATCGCGAAAGCCGGGCGCGGCCCGCTCCAGGTCGGCCAGCTCCTGCGTGGCGAGCAGGACGCTGACCCCGGCCTCGCGTCCCCGGGCCAGCAGCGCCAGCACATGGTCGGCGCCGAGCGCCGAGAACTCGTCGATCGCCACCGTCGCCTGGGCCGGCGGCCGCCCGGCCTCGCCGCCGCCGGCGCTCAGGCGATGGCCGGCCGCGCTGACGAGATCCTGGATGGCGAGCGCTCCGAGCTGCGCCGAGAGCTGCCCGTACACGCTCGAGTTCAGGCTGAACAGCACGACGTCGCCGCCCTCCAGCGCACCGGCGAGGTCGATCCCCCCGGAGCGCTGCGCGAGAAACGGCCCGGCGTCTGATTCGCTGATCAGGGCCAGCCGAGTGCCGAGTCCACGGACCGCGCTGAGCTGATCTCGGGTCAGCCCGGCGAGATAATCCTGGACGCGTTCGGCCAGCGGCTCAGGCACCGCGCGCAGCAGCCCGGCCAGCCGCCGCGGCTCGAGCACCGCCACCACCTCGTCGACCTGTGCGGGCCGGTCGGGATGGGCGGCCCGCAGGACCTGGAACGCGGTCTGCACGTAGCGCTCGGCGGCGCGCTGATAGTGGGGCTCGGTGAAGCGCTCGGTCGAGATCAGCTTGTCCTTGAGCGCCGTCGGATTGCCATGGGCGAGCGGGTTCCAGGTCGACGGGCCGTCCGGCGTCCAGACCCGCAGCTCCCGGCCGGCGGCGCGCGCCGCGTCGCGCAGCCGGGCGGCGAACGCCGGCGAGCCCTTCATGTCGATCGCCACCACCGGGGCGCCGCGGCCGATCTGATCGGCGAGCACGGCGAGCATCGTCGTCGACTTGCCCGCTCCGCTCGCCCCGAGGATCAGCGCATGCGCGGCCAGCTGGCGATCGGTGACCCGGACCGCTCGCCCCGATGGCGTGACGCCGAGCACGAGCCCGGGATCGGCCACTGCCGGGGCTCGCCGGCGGCGCGCGAGCCACCATCCGGTCCCGCCCGCGACGGCCAACCCGACCGCCGCCACCGCCGCCACCGGCGCGATCGCCGCCGACACCCACGCCGGGGCGACCCACAAGCCGGCGAAGATGAGGACCGAGAGCAGGCGCCGCGCGGCGCCGTGCGGTCGCGGCGGCTGCGCGCTCATCGCTCCCGCCCCGCCGCCTCGGCCGCACCCCCGCCTGCCGCCCCGCCCGCCGCCCCGCCCGCGGCCCCCAACGCGGCGCCGGCCGCCGGCGAGCCGCCCGGCCGCACGCTCGCGCGCCGCCGTGACCGCTGCGCGGCCCGCGCGGCCCGCGCGGCCGCGGCGGCGCGGGCGGCGGCCTGCGTCGGGCGCGGCCCGCCCCAGCCCAGCGGCTGGACCGAGATGAGCTCGGCGGCGCCGACGCGCGCGGCGCCGCGGATGACCGCCTGCGCCGTCGCCGCGCGGTCGACGAGATAGACGACGGCGCCGATCCGCCGGTCCGCGGCGTAGCCGGCGAGGATCGTCTCCAGCCGGGGTCTGTGCTTGCTGGTCAGCTCGAGCTCGAACGCCGCGCGCCGGCCCGACGCGGTGACGAGCAGGAGATCCGGATAGTGCAGCCGCGGGCGCCCGGCGGGCCCGGAGCCTCCGAGGCGGACCCCGAAGGGCTCCGCGCCGGGACCGCCGCCGTCGTCGTCGCGCCCGCCCGGCTCGGTGGCCGCCCGGCCGTCGTCGGATCGCATCCGCCGCTCGGAGACGATCGCCCTCAGCGGCCCGAAGCGGCCGGCCCGCGCGTGGAGCATGAGCCAGACGAGGCCGGCGTCGTGGTCATAGGTGGCGTCGCGGATCGGCCGGGGTCGGCCCAGATCGCTGCCCGCCACTCGCAGGCCGTCGTCCGTGATCTGATAGGCGGTCGGCCGGGGGGCAAACGTCGGATCAGACCGCAGATGGCCCACCTTCTCCAATGCGCCCAAGCGGTCGCGGGCCGTCCCCGCCGTCACCCCGAGCAGCGCGCCGATCTGCGCGGGCAGCACGAAGCGGTGCTCGGCGGTGAACGCCAGCAGCGCGCGATCGCGCTCGGTGATCCGCGTCGCGGCACGGGCGCGGCGAGTGGACGGCTCGGAGGACGCCATGCGACATGTAGCCGCCGGCCCCCCGGTTTTCACCCCCCCGGACCCGGCGGCGTCAGGACACGACGAGCATGCCGGCCGGCACGACCGCGAACCGCGCCTCGCGCACGTCGCCGATGTAGTCGCCGTCGACCTGGAGCGGCAGCGCCCGCTCGTCCCCGGAGGAGACGAGCAGTTCGGTGACGCCGCTGAAGCCGAGAATCCGGCGATGGCGGACGAGCCGGGCCCGCTCCGACAGCGCGCGGAAGATGACCGTCGCCGCGGCGAGCGGGCTCGCCCGCTGGAGCACGACCCCCGCCAGGTCGCCGCTGTCCAGCGACGCCCCCTCGGCCAGCCGCACCGCCCGGGAGCCGAAGAAGGTGTACGGATCGGCGTTCTGGACGATCGCGGTCACCCCGGTGACCCGCTCGCCGCCGACGTCGACGACGACCTCCGGTGGATGCACGAGGTAGCCGCGATTGAACGTCCGCACGCCGGTCAGCGTGTAGTACCACTCGCCACCGCGCGCCTTGAGCCGGGGATGGGAGTCGACGCGCTGCACGACGCTGGCGTCGAGGCCGACGCCGGCCGAGAAGAGGAAGAGCCGCTCGTTGACCCGGGCGACATCGACCCGCCGGGGATGCCAGGCGTCGGCCATCCCGAGCAGATGCTCGGTCGCGTCGACGACATCGGCCGGGATTCCGAGCATCCGGCAGTAGACGTTGGCCCGGCCCCCGGGCAGGCAGCACAGCGGCGTCCGGGAGCCGAGCAGGCCGTTGGCGGCCTCGTTGACGGTGCCGTCGCCGCCGAAGGCGACGACGACGTCATAGCCCTCGCTCGTCGCCGCCCGGCAGATCTCGGTGGCGTGATTGCGCGCCGTGGTGTCGACCGCCTCCACCTGATAGCGGCCGCGCAGGGCGTAGACGACGAGGTTCTTGAGGCGGTCAGAGACGGTCGTGGCGTACGGATTGACGATGATCAGCATCCGCCGGGTCGGGGTGGCGGCGGCCTGCAGGCTGGCGATCGCCTCGAGGCGGTCCAGCGGGTCTGTCGAGGAGACGCCCATCGCGCACAGGTCAACACCGCCGACCCGGCGTCGTTACGCCGGCCGCGGCATCCGGCTCGCCGGTATACTTTCCGGGACATAGCAGTACGCATCCAGAGGGGTGGAGGGAATGGCCCTACGAAACCCCGGCAACCTCCCGCAAGGGAACGGTGCCAATTCCATCAGGCTCCACTACACAAGCCTGGGAGATGTGGCAGGGCGGCTCGTATGAGACCTCCGACCACAGACCCCGGCGGAGGTTTTTTGAGATATGCCGCCAGAGTCTCTTCGTTGCAAGGAATGCCAGACCACCTATCCGCTTGACGCGAGATACGTCTGCGAGCGCTGCTTCGGCCCGCTCGAGGTCGCCTATCAGGCCCGCGGCGACATTGATCCTGAAGCCCTGCGCCGCCGCATCCAGGCCGGTCCCCACTCGCTCTGGCGCTACGGCGACTTCCTCCCCGTCCAGGCCCCGCCGCGCGGCGCGCTGCCCGCCGGCTGGACGCCGCTGCTGCGCGCCGAGCGCCTCGGCGAGCAGCTCGGGCTCAAGGAGGTGTGGATCAAGAACGACGCCGCCAATCCGACGCACTCCTTCAAGGATCGCGTCGTCTCGGTCGCGCTGGCCCGGGCGCGGGAGCTCGGCTTCACGACGATCGCCTGCGCCTCGACGGGCAACCTCGCCAATGCCGTCGCCGCCCACTCGGCGGCGGCGGGCCTGGAGTCCTACGTCTTCATCCCATCCGACCTCGAGGAGCAGAAGATCCTCGCCACCGGCGTCTACGGCACGAACGTCGTCGGGGTGCGCGGGAACTACGACGACGTCAACCGGCTGTGCACCGAGCTCTCCGGAGATCACGAGTGGGCGTTCGTGAACATCAACATGCGCCCGTACTACGCCGAGGGCTCCAAGACGCTCGCGTTCGAGACCGCCGAGCAGCTCGGCTTCGAGCTCCCGGACCGCGTCGTCGCGCCGATCGCCTCGGGATCGCTGTTCACGAAGATCGCCCGCGGCTTCCAGGAGTGGATCGACGCCGGTCTGCTGCACGGCACGGTGCCGACTTTCAACGGCGCGCAGGCCGCCGGCTGCTCGCCGGTCGCGAGCGCGTTCGCCGAGGGCTTCGACTTCTGCCGGCCGGTCAAGCCCGACACGATCGCCAAGTCGCTGGCGATCGGCAACCCCGCGGACGGCCCGTACGCCCTGGACCTCGCCCGGCGTACCGGCGGCTCGATCGATGCCGTCACCGACGACGAGATCCGGGAGGGAATCCGCCTGCTGGCCCAGACGACGGGGATCTTCACCGAGACCGCCGGCGGGGTGACGACCGCGGTGCTGACCAAGCTCGCCCAGCGCGGCGACATCGACCCCGACGAGCGCGTCGTCGTCTACATCACCGGCGAGGGGCTGAAGACCCTCGACGCGGTGCGGGGGACGTTCGAGACCTGGGACATCGAGCCGAGCGTCGCGGCGTTCGAGGCCGCGAACGAGCGCGTCGGCGCGCTGGCATAAGATCTCGATCATGTCCGTCAGCGTCAAGATCCCGACCCAACTGCGCTCGGCCACCGACGGCGCCGCTCTGGCCGTCGTCGAGGGCACAACCGTGGGCGAAGTGCTCGATTCGCTCTATGACCGCTTCGGCGAGCTGCGCAGCCGGATCGCGGAGGACGGCGGACTGCGCCGGTTCGTCAACGTCTACGTCGGCGGCGAGGACATCCGCTTCCTCGACGGCCTGGAGACCCACGTCAAGGACGGTGACGAGGTGACGATCCTCCCCGCCGTCGCCGGGGGCTGACCCCGGTCCGCGCCGCCGACCCCGCCCCGCGCCGCTGACCCCGGCCCGCGCCGCCGACCGCGCCCCGCGCCGCTGACCCGGCCCGCGCCGGCGTCCCGACCGCGCGGCTGACCCCTCCACGCGCCGCGTCCCGCCTCGGCTGTCACAACGCGCCGGGGCCGCGCAAAGTAATCGTCGAGATGGCGGTCGACACCCATAGCTCGGACGGCGCGCTGCTGGCGGCGGCCCGGCGCGGCGACGGCGCCGCGTTCGCCGTCTTCTACCGCCGCCATCTTCCCGCCGTCGTCGGCTTCGTGCTGCGGGAGACCGGCGACCCGGAGGCCAGTGCCGACCTCGCCGCCGAGACGTTCGCCGCGGCCTTCATCTCGGCCGGCCGCTTCCGGGCCCGGGGGTCGGCCTCGGCCTGGCCGTGGTTGCGGGGCATCGCCCGGAACAAGCTGCTGGAGAGCTGGCGCCACGGACGCGTCGAGGACCGGGCACGGCGCAAGCTGGCGCTCGAGCCCGAGGCGCTCGACGACCACGATCTGGCGCGCGTCGACGAGCTCGCCTCCGAGGGCCGGGTCGTCGCGCTCGTCGACGAGCTCCCCGAACGCCAGCGCGACGCCGTCCGGGCCCGAATGTTGGAGGAGCGCGGCTATGACGAGATCGCTCGCCGGCTGAGCTGCTCGGAGCTCGTCGTCCGCCAGCAGGTCAGCCGCGGGCTGGCCCGGCTCAGAGGCCGCTTGACCGAGGAGGACAGATGAGCGACTACTTCGACCGGATCGAGCGCCAGCTGGTGACGCGCGTGGAGGCGGCCGGCGCTGCGCGTCGCCCGTCGCTGCGCATCCGCGCGGGCTGGCTCGTCCCGGCGGCGGCGGTGCTCGTCGCGGTCGCCGTGCTCGTCGTCTTCGCCGGCACGGGATCGGCGCCGCGGTCTGACCCCGCTCCGGCGGCGGGGAACAGCGGCGAGATCGTCCTGACCGCCACGGCGGTCGCCCCGCACACCTCGCTGATCCGCGCGCTGACCGCCGCGGTCACGATCATGCGCCGCCGCCTGCCCGCGCTCGGCGTCGGGCCGGGTGTGACGATCACGCGGTCCGGCGCCGAGATCGTCGTCCGTGGCTCCAGGCTCAGCCCCGCCGGGATCGCCCTGCTGGCCGAGCCGGGTCGGCTGCGCTTCTATGACTGGGAGGCGAACGTCCTGACCCCGGCCGGGACGACGGTCGCCACGGCGCTGACCGGGCGCCATCCGTCGGCCGCCGCGCTGCGGATCAGCCAGGGCGCCGGCGACGGGCCGGGTGGCCAGGGCGGCGGCGGGATGGCGCTCTACGACGCCGTGCGGCTCGCCGCGGGACAGCCCGTCGAGCTCTCGACGACGGCCTCCCTGTCCCGGGTCGGGCCCGAGTACTACCTGTTCGGCGCGCCACGGAGCGCGGCCTGCCGGGCGGCCGGCGCGGCCGATGCCTTCACCCCGATCGCCACGCGGCACTGCTATCTCGCCGGACCGGCGGCGAGCGTCGCCGCGCTGCGCGCCGAGCGGCCGGCGGGGGTGGCGGCGTCCGCCGGGCAGGTTCTGACGGTCCCGCAGGGCACGACCGTGCTCCAGGCGGCGAGCTCGAGCGCCTCGGGCGTTCTGCCGGCGAGCGATCCCGCGGCCCACTTCTTCGTTCTGCATGACGACGTCGCGCTGTCGGGCTCCGAGCTGACCGATCCCCATGCGGGGATCGACAGCGGGGGCAGCCCCGACGTCGAGTTCGGCTTCGACGCCCGGGGGGCCGCCGCGTTCCGTGAGGTCACCGCCGTGATCGCCCATCGTGGCAGTGAGGTCAGCACGGTCGGCCAGACCTTGGACCAGCACGTCGCGATCGCGCTCGACGGCCGGCTGCTGACCCTGGTGTCGATCTCCTTTCAGCAGTATCCGGACGGCGTCGCGGCCGGCTCCGGCGCCGAGCTGAGCGGCGCCTTCACGCGCCGCACGGCGTCAGAGATCGCCGCGATCCTGCGCTACGGCGCGCTCCCGGTCACCCTCGTCGCGCGTTGATCGTTACCGGCGTGGCTCGGCGGGCTCGCTCCGCGCGCGGCTTTTCGGCCGCGGATCGCTGCCAAACTGCGCGGGCATGCCCGGTCCCGACGCCCTGCGCTCGCGCCACGCCGCGATCGCCGCGACGCTGCGTGAGCAGGTCCTGTCCGGGGCGCTCGCCCCGGGCCACGCGCTGGCCTCAGAAGCCGAGCTGTCAGCGCGGTTCTCGGTCTCACGCGGGACGGTCCGCCAGGCGCTGGCGGCGCTGCGCGCCGAGGGGCTGATCACCGGGGGGCGCGGCCGGCGGCCGGTCGTGGGCCGCCCGGCTCTCGCCCAGAGCTTTGATGAGATGGTGTCGTTCTCCGCCTGGGCCGAGCAACTGGGGCGGGTGCCCGGCGCGCGCACGCTCGAGCTGGCTCGCCGGCCCGCCGACCCCGAGAGCGCGAGACAGCTCGGGCTCGCGCCGGGGACGGCGGTCTTTCAATATCACCGGCTGCGCCTGCTCGACGGCGAGCCGGCGATGATCGAGCGCAGCACATTCATCGAGCCGGTCGGGCGCCTGCTGCTCGACTGCGACCTCGACCATTCCTCGGTCTACGCGCTGCTCGCCGAGCGCGGCATCGTGTTCACGGAGGCCCAGCAGTCGATCGCTGCGATCGCCGCGGGCGCCGAGCAGGCGAGCCTGCTGGGGACGCCCCGCCGGGCGCCGCTGCTGGAGGTCCGCCGTCGCGTTCTGGATTCCGGCGGGAGCGCGGTGGAGGCATCGATCGACACCTATCGCGGAGACGCGTTCGCGGTCACGATCCACAGCCGCGTCGCGCTGGCACGAGCCGGAGTCGGCCTGACCGTTCTCGGTGGCCGGGAATCCTGACCGGGACCTCGGGCTCCCGAATGTATAGACAACATGAGCTTTACAGGGCGGTAACAAGGACGGCTCGCGTGCCCAATACCGTCGAACGCCAGGGGTCGGCTGCTGTTCGCAAGGGGGCGAGCGCAGCGCCGCCTGACACACATTGTCCTGGCAGGAGGAACATTGAACATCACCACTCGTCGCGCTCACGCGCGCTTCGGACGGCGGGCCATCCGCCGCGTGGCCGTCATGGCCGCGCTCACCGGTTCAGCGGTCGCGGTGGCCGCGTGTGGCTCCAGCTCGTCGACGTCGAGCTCCGCCAGCAGTTCCGCGAGCGGCTCCGCGAGCAATTCCGCGAAGAGCGTCAACTGGGCGACGGCAACGTCCGCGAGCGCCGGCGGCGGAATGAGCGCGCTCGTCGCGGCGGCCAAGAAGGAGGGCAAGCTGAACGTCATCACGCTGCCGTCCAACTGGGCCAACTACGGCACCCAGATGAAGCAGTTCACCGCGATGTACGGGATCCACATCACCGACGCGATCCCGTCCGGCTCCAGCGCCCAGGAGATCCAAGCCATCCAGAGCGGCCGCGGCAGCTCGACCGCGCCGGACGTCGTCGACGTCGGTGAGAGCTTCGCGGTCGCCGACTCCGACCTGTTCGCGCCGTACGAGGTCCAGACCTGGAACGACATCCCGGCCACCAACAAGGACGCCAGCGGCGACTGGTACAACGACTACGGCGGATACGTGTCGTTCGGCTGCAATCTGAAGGTCGTCCCGAGTTGCCCCACCACCTGGGCGGCACTGGAGGGCTCGGCGTACAAGCACGCGGTCGCTCTCAACGGCGTCCCGGGACAGGCCGGCGCCGCGACGGGCGCCGTCTTCGCCTCGGCGATCAACAACGGCGGCAGCCTGACCAACGCCAAGCCCGGTCTGACGTTCTTCGCCAAGTTGAAGTCGCTGGGCAACTTCAACGCCACCGACTGCGACAGCTCGTCCCTGATCGAAGCCGGGCAGTGCCCGATCATCGTCAACTGGGACTTCCTGAACGTCGCCGGCGCGTGGGGCCTGCCGGCCAACGCGAAGTGGAAGGTCGTCGTCCCGACGGGCACCCCGCTCGGAGAGTTCTACGCCCAGGCGATCTCCAAGACCGCGCCGGATCCCGCCGCCGCCCGTCTGTGGGAGGAGTTCCTGTACTCGACCCAGGGTCAGAACAACTTCCTGAAGGGCTTCGCCCGCCCGGTCGAGCTCAGCGCTTTGGTCAAGGCCGGCACGGTTGACAGCGCCGCCTACAAGCAGCTGCCGGCCGTCCCCGGCGCACCCGTGCTGCCGACACCGTCTCAGACCACCGCGGCGGCGAAGCTGATCGCCGCGGGTTGGAGCTCGTAGCCATCAGCAGCGCACCGGCCCTTCCGGTCGCGGCCGGCCCCGCGGCGCCTCGGCGTCGCGGGGCTCGGCGCATTCCGCTCACGTGGCTCGGAATGCTGCCGTTCCTGCTGTGGATGGCCCTGTTCCTGGGGCTGCCGCTGTATGTGGTGATCCACGGCGCGCTGACCGCGAACGGCCATTTCACGCTGTCGAACTTCTCGGCGGTGTTCAGCCAGTCGCAGTATCTGACCCCGCTGAAGAACAGCCTGATCCTGTCGTTGTGGAGCTCGCTGGGCCCGGCGTTCATCGGCCTGTGGCTCGCCGCGGCGGTGGTGGCGGGGCCCCGGGACAGTGCGCTGCGCCGCGTCGTGTCAAGCGCCTCCGGCGTCTTCGCCTACTTCGCCGGCGCGCCGTTGGCGTTCGTCTGGGTCGCGTCGCTCGGCACGCTCGGCGTCATCACGGTCTTCTTCAAGAGCACGTTCGGCTATGACCTCAGCCGGCACTTCGACATCTCCTCGCAGGTCGGCGTCGGCATCTGTTACTTCTATTTCCAGATCCCGCTGATGGTGATCTTCATCACCCCGGCGCTGGAGGGCCTGCGACCCGAGTGGGAGGAGGCCGCCACGAACCTCGGCGCCACCCGCCTGTCCTATCTGCGCCACATCGTGGTGCCGGTGCTGGCGCCCTCCTTCTTCGCCGCGTGGTTGATCCTGTTCGGCTCCGCCTTCTCCGCCTTCGCGACGATGCTCGCGCTCGACGGCTGCACCGATGTCGTCGTCCCGTGCAAGATCTACTTCGAGATGTCCAACAATGTGCTGACCAACTCGATCCCGTTCGGGCTCGCGCTCGGGACCGAGATGATCCTCGTGGTCGGCATCGTCATGGCCGTGTACTGGTACGTGCAGCGGCGCACCGGACGGTGGCTGCGATGAGCGCGCTGGCGAACGTCGCCGACGCCGCCTTCGATCAGGGCCAGGTGGCACCCGACCGGCGGGGGAGGCGCCGCGCGCGGCCCCCCGCCTGGCGCGTCGTGATCCTCGGCTTCACGGCGATCTTCTACCTGGTCCCGGTGCTGTGCAGCATCAAGTTCAGCCTGATCAATCAGAAGGGCGACTACGGGCCGCAGAACTTCACCGCGATCATCGACAACGGCGCGTTGCGCGCCGCGTTGCTCCTGTCGCTGGAGATCGCCGCGATCACCGCGGTCATCGTCGTGCTGCTCGTGTTCCCGACCACCGTCCTCGTCCGGCTGAAGCTGCCGAAGCTGACGATTCTGATGGAGGCGGTGACGATCCTGCCGATCGTCGTCCCGCCGGTCGTGCTCGCCGCCGGGTTGCTGCAGCTCAAGCAGACGCCATCGACACCGCTGTGGGTCGTCAACGCGTTCTTCAACCATCCCGTGACGGTGCTGACGCCGATGTACGTCGTCCTGGCGATGCCACTGATGTACCGCGCGGTCGACACCGGCCTGCGAGCGATCGACCTGCACACCCTCGTCGACGCGTCACGCAGCCTCGGCGCCGGCTGGCCGACGACGTTGTGGCGGGTGGTGCTGCCCAACGCGCGCACCGCGGTGCTCGGCGGCATGTTCCTGACGATCGCGCTCGTCCTGGGCGAGGTCGTGATCGCGAATCAGCTGGATCAGAGCACGCTCACCTTCCCGCTGCAGATGATCGAGTTCGCATCGCAGGACAACGCGCCGGGGATCTCCGTGGCGATGACCCTGACCGCGCTGGCGTTCACCTTCCTGCTCCTGTTCATGCTCACCTTCCTCGCGGGCCGCCGCGGGCGCGCAACCGCCGGAGTGATCTGATGACCATCGAAGGCACATCGGGCTCAGCCGATCCCGTCGCCTCGGCGCCCCCGCCGGTGGCCGCCGCCGGGAATCCCGTCGAGGTGCGATTCACCGGCGTCCAGCGCAGGTTCGGGACCGTCACCGCGCTCCAGGGCTTCGACATGCAGATCCACCCCGGCGAGCTGGTCGCCCTGCTCGGTCCGTCGGGCTGCGGCAAGACCACCGCGCTGCGGCTCCTGGCCGGCTTTGACCGGCCGGATGCCGGCGCGATCACCGTCGGTGGCAGCGACATCACCGTGGTCCCCGCGCACAAGCGCGACATGGGGATGGTCTTCCAGGCCTACAGCCTGTTCCCGAACATGGACGTTCGCACCAACGTCGCCTTCGGACTGCGGATGCGCAGGGCCGCCAAGCCCGAGCGTCTGCGCCGCGCCGACCAGCTGCTCGATCTGGTCGGGCTGGGCGGCACCGGCGACCGCTATCCCCATCAGCTCTCCGGCGGCCAGCAGCAGCGCGTGGCAATCGCGCGCGCCCTGGCGATCGAGCCGAAGGTGCTGCTGCTCGACGAGCCGCTGTCGGCGCTGGACGCGCGCGTGCGCGTTCAGCTGCGCGGCGAAATCCGCAGCATCCAGCGGCGCCTGGGGATCACCGCGCTGTTCGTCACCCACGACCAGTCAGAGGCGCTCTCGCTCGCCGACCGGGTTGGCGTCATGCGAGACGGGCGCCTCGAGCAGATCGACACGCCGGAGAACGTCTACCGGCATCCGGCGACCGAGTTCGTGGCCGAGTTCGTCGGGGCGATGAATCGCCTGCCCGGACGGATCGCCGACGGCGGCGAGGTGGTCGTGCTCGGCCAGCGCCTGCCGATGATCGCGCCGGAGCGCTATCCGCCGGGAACGGCCGTCGACGCCCTGGTCCGTCCCGAGGCCGTGCAGGTGTCTGCGGACGCCGGGGGCGCGGGAGAGATACGCGAGCGGACGTTCCTCGGATCCTCCGTGCGCCTCCGGGTCACGCTCGACGGCGGTCAGGACGTCCTCGTCGAGTCCCCGAGCCACGGCGCCGGCCTGACGCTCGGCGCGCGGGTGGGACTGACCGTCGTCGCCGATCGGGTCGTCGTCGCCGAGCGCGCGGCGGTCAGCGACTCGCCGCGGTGAGCGCGTCAAGGGTGGCGGGGGCGTGCCCGAGGGCCATCGTCATCCCCAAGCCGGACGTCACCTCGACGACGCACGCGCCCTGAAACGGGGTGGTGGCGAGGAAGTCTCAACCCGGCGCTAGGGATAAATCCCGTGCCAGCGCTCCCGGACGACGAGCTCGGACACTCCCAGGAGGCGACGCGCCTCGGCGATGAGCAGATGGTCGAGACACTGGTCGCCGAACGGCGACAGCGTTTCTCCATAGTGGTGGGTGTCGCCGATGATCAGGTCCCCGCCGGGGAGCTGGGTGACGAGCAGATGGATGCCCGCCGCGATCAGCTCGGGCCGCTCGCGGGTCAGGCGCGCGCGCAGCGCCACCGCCCCCGGCTGCCGCGCGAACGCCGGGTAGCGGATCAGGCTGAGGCCGGTGACGAGGGCGGGGGCGTAGCGCCGCCCGCCGGGAGCGGTGACCCGGAGCATCTGGAGCCGGCAGCGGCTCAGCGGCTCCAGGCCGGCGCGGAGCCGGGGCGCGAACTCCCGGTAATCTGGCCCCGGGCAGACGATGATGAGCGCCGCCCGCACGGGGAGGCCTGCGCCGTGAACGGCTCCGGGCTCGATCCCGTGAACGGGGCACCGCCAGTGGATATCGGCGCCCGGATCGTCGTCGAGCAGCCGCGCCAGTCCGGCGACGGCGTGCCGCGGATCGACCTGGAGGTCACGCTCGCCGTGCATCCCGCCGACGAGCCCGTCGGTCGGAATCGGGACGAGCCGGGCGACTTCGTCCACCGACAGGCATCCGGGCTCCGCGCAGCGGGTTGGCTGCGGCACTCTCGAGCACGGACAGCTCGTCGGGCGCACGGGCGACCACGACCGTGCCGGCGTCGCGCACCGGCAGCCGGGCGGCGGCGCCGAGCTCGAGCCAGCGGGCGCGGGACCGCAGCGCGCAGCCAGCTCGTCGCCGTCGCCGAGCGCGCGACGAACACGTGCCCGAAGTTGCGCACGCTGGCGCCGACCGCGCGGTCGTCGCGATCGAGCACCACCACCCGCAGGCCGCGGCGGCGCGCCTCATGGGCGTGGGCCAGCCCGACGATGCCGGCGCCGACGACGCAAACGTCGGCGTCGATCGCCGCGAGCGAGTGAGGCGAGACGCCATTTTGTAGATACAAGTCTACGGGAACGTGCCAGCGCGAACGGTCACTCAGGATACACCACGCGCCGCTCACCCTGATCACGAAGACCGAGCCGGATACTTGTATAGTCATGTCAGGATGCCGTCGTCGTCATTTGCCGCGAACGGCCGGACGTACGCCGCCCCGACGCGGGCGGTGCTGGCGATCTGCGCCGACGGCTGGGACCCCCAGTACGTCGACGATGCGCTCGAGCGCGGGACGATGCCGCGGCTGCGCGAGGCGCTCTCGGCCGGCGGCACCTACGCGCTCGGCCGCGCCCAGGTCCCGACGTTCACCAACCCGAACAACGTCACGATCGTCACCGGCGTCAGCGCCGCCGAGAACGGCATCGCCGGCAACCACTACCGCGGCGCCGATGGCGAGGAGGTCCAGGTCACCGACCCGAGCTTCCTGCGGGCGACGACGATTCACGCGGCCGCCCAGGCCGAGGGGATCGTCAGCCTGTGCGTGACCGCCAAGGACAAGTTGCGGGCGCTGCTGGCCACGGGCGGCGTCGCCGCCTTCAGCGCCGAGAAAGCGCACGAGCAGGCGCTGCCCGACGGGACGGCGGTGACCGATGTCGTCGGCGCCGCGAACCCCGACATCTACGACTGGCGCTTGTCGCCGTATACGATCGACCTCGCCGTCGCCCTCGGGACGAGGCTCGACGCACGGCTCGTGTACGCATCGCTGACCGACTTCGTCCAGCATTCGGCCGCCCCCGGCGAGCCGATGGCGGACGCGTTCTACCGGGCGGTCGACGACTCGATCGGCGGCGCGCTCGACGCCGGCTACGTGGTCGGGCTGGCGGCCGACCACGGGATGCGAGCCAAGGCGGGCCGCGACGGGTCCCCGAACATCCGCTTCCTCGACGAGGCGCTGAGCGGCGCGGGCATCCGCGGGGCTCACACCCTGTGCCCGATCACCGACCCGTACGTCGTCCACCACGCGGCGCTCGGCTCGCTCGCCTGGGTTCACCTCGACGCGCTGGACGACCTCGACGCCGCGCGCGCCGCCCTCGCCGCGCTGCCCGGCGTGGAGGGAGTGCTGGACCGCTTCGCCGCCGCCGACGCGTTCGATCTGCCCGCGGATCGAATCGGCGATCTGATCGTGCTGGGGGACGCCGACACCGTGCTCGGCAAATCACGGGCCGCGCACGACCTCAGCGCGCTGCGCGGGACATTGCGCTCGCACGGCGGTCTGCACGAGCGCACCGTGCCGATGATCGTCACGCACCGGTTGGCCCGCGGAGCGATCGCCGGCCGGGACCTGCGCAATCGAGACCTTCATGATCTGCTCCTCAACCACCTCGCCTGAGGCCGGCCGATGACCGCCATCGGCAGCCCGACGCTCGAGGTTCGCTCCCCGTACTGCGGAGCGCCGGCCGGAACCGTGCCGATCGCGAGCGCCGCTGAGGTCCGCGAGGCGCTCGAGCGCGGGGCGCGATACACCGACGAGCTCTCCCGCCACGAGCGCTCCCAGATCCTGTTCGGGGTGGCCGACCGGCTCGGCGCGCAGCGCGAGGTGCTGGCCCGCCTGATCTCGAGCGAGTCCGGCCTGTGCCTGAAGGACAGCCGCCACGAGCTCGGCCGTTCGGTCGACGTGTTCCGTTTCGCCGCGATCGAGACCCTGCGCGACGAAGGTGAGACGTTCGCCGGCGACATCAGCGCCCACGGCAGGGCGCGGCGTGCGCACACGCTCCGGGTGCCGGTCGGCCTGGCCGCGGCGATCACGCCGTTCAACCACCCGATCAACCAGATGGCGCACAAGCTCGCGCCGGCGATCGCGGCCGGCGCGCCGATCGTCGCCAAGCCGTCGGAGAAGGTGCCGCTCAGCGCCGTGGCGCTGCTGGAGCTGATCCGGGATGCCGGCCTGCCGGCGCGCGCGGCCCAGATCGTCTGCGGCGACCCGGCGGCGATCCTCGATCAGGTCCTGGCGCACGACGCCGTGGAGGTCATATCGTTCACGGGCGGGGTCGCGGTCGGCAAGTCGATCGCCGCGCGGCTCGGCTACCGGCGGGCCGTGCTCGAGCTCGGCGGCAACGACCCGCTGCTCGTGCTCGGCGATGCCGACCTCGAAGAGGCCGCCGAGCTGGCGGTCCGCGGCGCCTTCCAGAACTCCGGGCAGCGCTGCACCGCGGTCAAACGGATCATCGCGGTGCGGGAGATCGCCGACGAGCTGGCCGCGCGGATCGTGGAGCGGGCCGCCTCGCTGCGGGCCGGCGATCCGCTCGACGAGGCGACCGACGTCGGCACGGTGATCGACGAGCCCGCCGCCCGGCTGATCGAGCGCCGGATCGCCGACGCGGTCGCCGCCGGGGCGCGGCTGCTCGCCGGCGGCGAGCGTGCCGGCGCGCTGCTGACGCCGGCCGTGCTCGACCACGTCTCGCCCGAGATGGAGCTGGTCGCCTCCGAGACGTTCGGACCGGTCGCGCCGGTGATCCGCGTTCGCGATCTCGACGAGGCGATCGCCGTCGCCAACGCCACCCCCTACGCGCTGTCGAGCGGGGTCTGCACGTTTGACTGGCGCGCCATCAGCCGCTGCATCCGCGAGCTCCGCGCCGGGACCGTCAACGTCCGCGAGGTCCCGGGCTGGCGAACCGAGCTGACGCCATTCGGCGGTCTCGGCGACAGCGGCCTCGGCGTCAAGGAGGGCGTGCGCGAGGCGATCCGCGCGATGTCGTTCACCAAGCTCTACACGCTGCCATGGAGCTGAGCTCGCCGGAGGCCGTCGTCGACGAGATCATCGACGCCTGCCTGTCGATGCGGGGGCTGCCGTATGACGGCGAGCCCGTGGACCAGCTCGAGCACGCCCTGCAGTGCGCTGCGCTCGCCGCGGACGGGGCGAAGATGACGAGTTCGTCGTCGCCTGTCTGCTGCACGACATCGCCCGCGCGCCGGCGGTGGCAGGGATGGCCGACGACGCCCCCGGCGAGCATCACGGCGAGGCGGGCGCGCGTTGGCTGACGCCGCGGGTCGGAGCGCGCGTCGCGTGGCTCGCCGAGCAGCACGTCCCGGCCAAGCGCTATCCGTCACGACCGACCCGAGCTACCGCGCAGCGCTGAGCGAGGTCTCCGAGCGCACGCTGCGAGACGAGGGCGGGCCGATGAGCGACCTCGAGTGCGCCGAATTCCGCTCGCACCCCGACTCAGCGCCGGCGGTGGCGCTGCGGCGGATCGATGACCGGGGCAAGGTGGTCGGTCTCGGCGTCCCGGGACTCGATGCCTATCGCGCGGTGCTGGGGCGGGTCGTGAGCGCGGCCCGCTGAGCCTGGTCGGTGGGAACCCGTGGTCCGTCCTAACGGCCGGATCCCGTGTCCGCCCCGGGAGACCGCGTCGTCACGCGTCGCCATCCCGGAGCCATGCGCAACAATGCTCGCCTCGTGACCGACCTTCTGGACCCTCCTGCGCCACCGCCACTGCCGCTGCTGCGTGCACCGACGACGCCGCGCCGGCGCCCGGGACCCGGCGGGCGGGGCGGGCCGGCCGCGCGGGGAACGATCCCCGTTCGCGCCGCCCGCTGCCCCCCCCGGGAGCGCAAGCCGCTGCCCCCGCGCACCCGCCGCCCGCGGCCCGCTCCCGGGCGCCGGCCGGCGCCGGCGCTGCAGCGCTCGCGCGCGCGCCATCGCGCCGCGGTCACCGCGCTCGCGCTCGCCATCCCGCTGATCCCGATCGCGATCGGGCTGATGATCGGGGCCCGGTCGAACGCCACCGCCGGCGCCACCCCGCGGGCGAATCTGCACTTCAGCCCGATCGACAGCATGCTGACCCAGGCGCCGCCGAACCTGCTGCTGCCCGCCGGAAGCGGCGCGGTCGTCGCCGCCGTCCTGCATCCGACGGCGCTGCGCGCCTCGCCCGGCGGCCGCGTCGTCGCCCGGCTGACCACCCGCACGAACTTCGGCTCGGCCCAGTCGGTCTGGGTGGTCAAGCTGTCGGGCCCGTGGCTCGGGGTCATCACCCCGCAGGCCGGCAACAACCGTGTCGCCTGGATCCCGGCCCGTGACGCCTCGCTGACCCGCGTCCACTGGAAGCTGACGGTCTCGCTCGCCGCCCGCACGCTGGCCGTCGTGCACAACGGGCGGACGGTGGCGCGCTTCGTGGTGGCGATCGGGAAGCCGACCGCGCCGACGCCCACCGGCCGCTTCGACGTCACCGACCGGCTGAACACCGGCGATCCGACCGGCCCCTACGGCTGCTGCATCCTCGCGCTCTCCGCGCAGGCGCCGCACGCCATCCAGGGGTGGGACGGCGGCAATCGGATCGCCATCCACTCCACCCCGGAGACGTCGAGCATCGGACAGGCGGTCAGCCACGGCTGCATGCGCCTGACCCTCGCCGAGGGCCGCTGGCTGCTGCACCACATCCCGATCGGCACGCCCGCGGTCATCAACAGCGCGTAGCTCTCGGCCGGGCGCACGCCCGCGCCCGAGCGACGCGGGCGCTCCCATCCTGCCCGCGCCGCGTTCGCGGAGGGCATCGACATTTTGCCCACATAGACCAGTATTTTCAGACATCCTCGGCGCCGACCGCCGACCGTCGACCGTCGACCGCCGACCGCCGACCGCCGACCGCCGACCGCCGACCGCCGACCGCCGACCGCCGACCGCCGACCGCCGACCGCCGACCGCCGACCGCCGACCGCCGACCGCCCGTTTGCCCGCCCCCGGCTCGGGTAGATCGCCGCTGAAGCGCACGAGCAGCCCAGAGGCGAGGAGCGAGCGATGCCGCCACGCGGAGTGAAGGAGGGCTCCAAGCGAGCCCGTCAGTACGAGCACATCAGGGAGAGCGAGCTCGACCAGGGCGCCTCGGAGGCCCGAGCCGAGGAGATCGCCGCCCGCACCGTCAACAAGGAGCGAGCCCGCAGCGGGGAGTCGAGGCAGCGCTCGCGGACGTCGACCGACGACATCTCGTCGGGGCGGCGGGGCGGGCTGCGCTCGCAGACCAACCGGCCCCGGGGCCGCACCCGTGACCAGCTCTACGCCGAGGCCCGGCGGCTCAAGATCGACGGGCGCTCGCAGATGAACAAGGCCCAGCTCGAGCGCGCGGTCGACGCCGGGAAGCGATAGTGCGACCCGCGGCGTGGGCCGCCGGCGCCGGGCCGCGCGGATCACTCCGAGATCGCGCTGCGGATCTTCTCGATCGCGGCCCGCAGCAGGCGGGAGACCTGCATCTGCGAGGTCCCGATCCGAGCGGCGATCTCCGACTGGGTGAGGTCGCGGCCGAAGCGCAACTCGAGGATGAGCCGATCGGTGTCGGTCAGGATCTCGACCCCCTGGGCGATGTCGGTCAGATACTCGGCCTGCTCCAGGCGCTCGTCCTCGGCGCCGAGCAGCGTCACCGGCGCCGGCGGGCCGGACTCGTCGTCGCCCGGGGCCGGCTCCAGCGGCGCGGCGTGGCGCGCGTGGTAGGCCTCGATCGCCTCCAGCGTCTCCTCCTCGCTGACCCCGAGCGCCTCGGCGAGCTCGGCCACCGAGGGCGAGCGCCCGAGTCGCCCCGACAGCCGGTCGCTGACCGCCGCGAGCTCGACGGCCCGCTCCTTGACGCCGCGGGGGACGTGGAGCGCCCAGCCGTTGTCGCGGAAATAGCGCTTGAGCTCGCCGACCATCGTCGGCGTCGCGTAGGTGGCGAACGCGAAACCACGGTCGGGATCGAAGCGCGTGATCGCCTTCAGCAGCCCGAAGCGAGCGACCTGGATGAGGTCGTCGAGCGGCTCGCCGCGCGACTGATAGCGCCGGGCGACGCTGCGGGCCAACGGCTCGAAGCGCGCCGCCAGCTCCTCGACGAGGACGGGATCAGGCTCGGCGCGATGCCGGCGCAGGAGCTCGTCGGCCGGCACGCCGCGCAGCGCGTCGCGACGCGTCAGGGCGTCGCGCCCGGACGTCACAGCGGGCGATCGCCCGACGGCATAGCGAGAAGGACCTGGGGCACGCGCAACCTCCGTACAAGATGCTTGCTTGTACGACGGTTTGCGCCTGCGGACTGCCGCCGACTGCCTCCCATCGCTACCTGACCAGCTCCTGCGAACGCGCCGAGCCGACGCTTCGCGAGTGCGCTGGAATGATAGCCGCCGCCGGGACGGGCACCGCCAGGCCGGCCGGCGGCGACCGCCGAGCCTCAGCCGTCGAAGAGCGCGTCTCCGTTTCCGGCGCGGGGGGAGAGGACGAACACCTCGGCCTGGAGGTTCTTGCTCCAGGTCGTTGGCGCTCATGAAGGACAGCACCCGCCGGCCGACGACCTGCTCGACGGCGGCCACCATCGCCTGGCTCATCGCCTCCTGCAGTCCGATCCGCCCGGCGGTCACCAGGACGGCGTTGTCGTTCTCGCTCAGCGTCTGCTCGGCGCGGGTGAAGCCGCCCTCCAGCAGGCAGACGACGAGATCGCCGTCGATCGTGGTGCGGGCATTCGTCGGCCCGCGGCCCACGAACTCCTTGTGCACGCGAGCCAGCGCGTTGGAGATCTCCAGCGACGGCGCGTTCGGCGGCTTGACCCGGCCGTCGGCCATCACCTGATTGTCGGGTGTCTTCGATCATCGAGAAGGCGGGTCGGCGTCCACGGTGATCCGTGACACCGGGATCTCGAGGCGCGACCGCAGGGCCTCGACGTCCACGTCCTCACGATAGCGCCGCTCGCCCTCGGGATGGGTGAAGATCAGGATGCGATCGGCGGGGAACGTCTTGACGGCATCCTCGATCGCGGCCTCGGGGTCGCCCTCGCCGGTGTCAGAGCTCGCCGCCATGCCGTCCGCGCCGAGCTCGCGACACGGTCCGGCGCCGAACCTCCTCGGCCCGGGCGATCGCCTCGTCGGCGTCAGAGACCCAGAAGCGCAGCGCGTTCTCGTGCAGCGCCGGAGCGACGACCATCAGCTCTGCGTCCTGCCCGGCCTGCGCGGGCAGCGCTGAGCGCAGCTGCTGGGCGGTGAGCGGCTCCGAAGATGACGACGAGCACCTTCACGCCAGGGGCATACCCACCGAGCCCCGCCGATCAACCGCTCCGCGGGTCAGCGGTACAGCGACTCGAGCACGTCGGCATAGCGCTCGGCGACCACCGCGCGCTTGACCTTGAGCGTCGGGGTCAGCTCGCCGTCGGCGATCGAGAGATCACGGTCGAGGATCGCGAACTTCTTGATCTGCTCCACCTGGGCGTAGTTGGCGTTGGCGCGATCGAGCTCGGCCTGGATCGTCGCCACCACCTCCGGGTGCTCGGCAGCGCCGCCGGGTCCTCGGGCAGGCCGCGCTCCTTCGCCCACGGGGTGATCTCCTCGGGATCGAGGGTGATCAGCGCCACCGGATAGGGCCGCGCGGTCGCCGTGCATGATCGCCTGCGAGATGAGCGCCGACTGCTTGAGGTCGTTCTCGATGTTGGCGGGGGTCAGGTTCTTGCCCCCGGCGGTGATGATGATGTCCTTCTTGCGCCCGGTGATGCTCAGGAACCCGTCCGCGTCGATCTCGCCGACGTCGCCGGTGTGCAGCCAGCCGTCGACGAGCGTCTCGGCCGTGGCCTCGGGATTGCGCCAGTACTCGGCGAACACGTTCGGCCCGCGCGCCAGGATCTCGCCATCCTCGGCGGCGATCTTCACCTCGACGCCCGGCATCGCCCGCCCGACGGTCCCGAACTTGAAGTGGTCCAGGGTCGCGACGGTGCCGACCGCGGTCGTCTCGGTCATGCCCCAGCCCTCCAGGACGGGCACGCCGCACGCGTAGAAGAAGCGCAGGATCTCGGCGGCGATCGGGGCCGCGCCGGTCACCGCCTGCTTGATCTGACCGCCGAACAGCCCGCGCACCTTGGCGTAGAGCTGCTCGTCGGCGGCGTCGAAGCCGGCCTGCATCTCAGGCGGCACGTCCTCGCCGCGCAGCCGGCGCTCGCGGACCTCGACGCCGATCGCGATCGCCTGATCGAAGCGGGCGCGGTCCTCCTCGCCGCCCTGCTCGCGCAGCTTCATCGCCGCGGCGTACAGCTTCTCGAAGATCCGCGGCACCGACGGCAGATACGTCGGCTTGGTCTCGATCAGCTCCTGCAGGATCTGGCGCGTGTCGCCGCCGTAGTAGACGATCGACGTGCCCTGGTCAAACGACGCCAGCTGCGCGGTCTGCGCGAAGCCGTGGGCGAGGGGCAGATACAGATACGTCGTCTCGCCGGCCGAGATGAACTTCAGCTCCTCGACCATCTCGCACACCGACATCGCGTTGCGATGGGTCAGCACGACGCCCTTCGGGGGCCCGGTCGTGCCCGAGGTGTAGATGATCGTGTACGGATCCTGGGGCGACGGGGCGGCCCGGCGCTCGTCGAGCACCGCGCGGTCGCCGCCCCGCCCGCGCTCGCGCAGCTCGTCCAGCGACAGGTCGCCGCCGGCGTCAGGCTCGATCGTGACGACGAGCGTCAGCTCCGGCAGCGCCGCGCGGACCTCGGTGATCTTGGCGACCTGGGCCGCGTTCTCGCAGACGACCGCCCGGCTGCCGGAGTTGCCGAGCACCCACTCGCACTCGCGCGGCGCGCTCGTCGGATAGACGGGCACGACGACGCCGCCGGCGACCGTGATCCCGTAGCTGGCCACCGTCCATTCCAGCCGGGTGTCGGAGATGATCGCGACCCGGTCGCCGGGCGCGATGCCGAGCGCGATCAGGCCGAGCGCCACCTCGTCGATCGCCTCCACCTCCGCCGCGTAGGTCAGCTCGCGCCATTCGCCGTCGACGCGATAGCGGGCGGCGAGCTTGTCGCCGTGCCGGGTGGCGGCCGAGTGCGGCAGGGACGCGACGGTCGTGGCGATCCCCCTGGGAAGCGACGTGGTCTCGGTCATGGGCCTCTCCTGTTCCCGCATTTGCACTGACTGCTGCCCTAACTGTCGCATGATCGCCCCGGTCGGCGCCAGTGCCGAGATCACGAAGGCGATCGCGGCACCCTACCGCTCCGGCGTCCGCAGTCCATGGCAGACCGGCGCCGGGCCTGCGCTACCGTGGGTGATCCTGATGACCTCCCTTGGCGCAGGACCGCAGGCGGGCGCGGCCGGGCCGGCTGACTCGGGAGCCGGGCCGGCGATCGGCTTCGGGCGTGTCAGGCGCAAGGAGGACGATCGCTTCATCCGCGGCCAGGGGCGCTTCATCGACGACATCATCCTGCCCGGCATGCTGCACGGCGCGGTGCTGCGCAGCCCGCTGGCCCACGCCCGGATCCTCTCGATCGACGTCTCCGCCGCGCTCGCCCATCCCCAGGTCCACGCCGTGCTGACCGGCGCCGACCTCGAGGCCCGCGGGTGCGCGTGGATGCGGACGCTGTCCGACGACCGGCAGGCCGTGCTGGCCACCGACAAGGTGCGCTTCCACGGCCAGGAGGTGGCCTTCGTGATCGCCGCCGACCGCAGCTCGGCGCGCGACGCACTGGAGCTGATCGAGGTCGAGTACGAGCCGCTGGCGCCGGTCGTCGACCCGCGCGCGGGCGCTCGAGCCCGGCGCGCCGCTGATCCGCGATGACCTGCCCGGCAAGCGGGACAACCATCTGTTCGACTGGGAGTCCGGGGACCGGGCGGCGACCGAGGCGGTGTTCGCGCGCGCGGAGGTCGTCGTCGCCCAGGACATGGTCTATCCGCGCTCGCATCCCGCCCCGCTGGAGACATGCGGCGCGGTGGCCGACGTATCGACCGGGTCAGCGGCAAGCTGTCGATCTGGTGCACGACCCAGGCGCCGCACGCCCATCGGACGATGTACGCGGCGATCCTCGGCCTCGCCGAGCACAGGATCCGGGTCATCTCGCCGGACGTCGGCGGCGGCTTCGGCAACAAGGTGCCGGTCTATCCGGGCTACGTCTGCGCCGCGGTCGGCTCGATGATCACCGGCCGGCCGGTCAAGTGGACCGAGGACCGCTCCGAGAACCTGATGTCGACGGCGTTCGCCCGGGACTATCTGATGACCGGCCGGATCGCCGCCGATCGTGACGGCCGGATCCTGGCGGTGGCCGTCGACGTCCTCGCCGATCACGGCGCCTTCAACGCGTCGGCCCAGCCGACCCGCTTCCCGGCCGGCTTCTTCCACGTCTTCACCGGCTCCTATGACCTGCAGGCCGCGCACTGCCACGTCCGCGGCGTCTACACCAACAAGGCGCCGGGCGGGGTCGCCTACGCCTGCTCGTTCCGGGTCGCCGAGGCGGTCTTCCTCGTCGAGCGGCTCGTCGACATGCTCGCCTCAGAGCTCGGCGTCGATCCCGCGCAGCTGCGCCTCCAGAACCTGATCGCGCCCGAGCAGTTCCCGTACACCTGCAAGACCGGCTGGGTCTATGACTCCGGCGACTACGCCACCGCGCTGCGCAAGGCGCTGGACCGGATCGGCTACGACGACCTGCGGCGCGAGCAGGCGCAGCGCCGTCAGCGCGGCGAGCTGATGGGCATCGGCATGGCGTTCTTCACCGAGGCGGTCGGCGCCGGACCGCGGCGCCACATGGACATCCTCGGGCTCGGGATGAGCGACGGCGCGACGCTGCGGGTGTCGCCGACCGGCACCGCCCAGCTGGCGATCAGCGTCCAGACCCAGGGCCAGGGTCACGAGACGACGTTCGCGCAGATCGTCTCCGAGGAGCTGGGGATCCCGACCGACGACATCGACGTCATCCACGGCGACACCGACACGACGCCGTACGGGCTCGGCACCTACGGGTCGCGCTCGACGCCGGTCAGCGGCGCCGCGGCCGCGCTCGTCGCCCGCAAGGTCAGAGACAAGGCCCGGATCGTCGCCTCGGCGATGCTCGAGGTGGCCGCCGCCGACCTTCAGTGGGAGAGCAACGGCCGCCGGCCCGCCGGTTGGTACGTCAAGGGCGATCCCGAGCGCGGGGCGACGATCCGTCAGATCGCGGCGGCGGCGCGCGGAACGGTGCCGCTGCCCGAGGGGGTGGAGGCCGGGCTCGATTCCGAGACGGTCTATGACCCGCCGAACCTCACCTTCCCGTTCGGCGCCTACGTGTGCGTCGTCGACATCGACCCCGGGACGGCGAAGGTCACGGTGCGCCGCTTCATGGCGGTCGACGACTGCGGCACGCGGATCAACCCGATGATCGTCGAGGGCCAGGTCCACGGCGGGCTGACCGACGGGGTCGGGATCGCGCTGACCGAGATGATCGCCTTCGACGAGCACGGCAACTGCCTCGGCGCCTCGCTGATGGACTATCTCATCCCGACCGCGCTCGAGGTCCCCGAATGGGAGACCGACTTCACCGTCACGCCGTCGCCACACCATCCGATCGGCGCCAAGGGGATCGGCGAGTCGGCCACGGTCGGCTCACCGCCGACGATCGTCAACGCCATCTGCGACGCGCTGAGCCCGTTCGGCGTGCGCCACGTCGACATGCCGTGCACCCCCGGCCGGGTCTGGGAGGCGATGCAGGGGCGCGCCGCCCCCGCGCAGTAGCTCGATCTGTCGCGCTTCACTCGGGGGTGCGCCCGGGCTCGGGGGTGCGCCCGGGCTCGGGATCGCCCTCGAGCATCAGCCGACCCCCGTCGCCGTCTCGAACGACCCGATCCAGCGTCAGGCGGTGGCGGAATCCCCGGCGCCGTGGATCGCCCCGGTGGTCTGGCGCAGCGGCGTCCCGGTCCGCGCGGCGCGCGCGGCGATGATCTCGGCGAGCACCGAGACCGCCGTCTCCTCGGCCGTCCGGCTGCCGATGTCCAGTCCGCACGGGGCGTGGATCCGGGCGAGGTCGGCCTCGCCGGCGCCGGCGCGGCGCAGCCGGCGCTCGCGGTCGGCGGTCGTCTGGCGGCTGCCGAGCGCGCCGATGTACCCCGCGCCGGTGCTGCAGCGCCGCGAGCAGCGCGGGCTCGTCGAACTTCGGGTCATGGGTGAAGACCAGCACGGCGTCACGCGGTCCGAGCGACTCGGCGCGCGAGGATCTCCTGGGGCCAGCCGATCCTGACCTCGGCCGCCGAGGAGAAGCGCGACGAGCGGGCGAAGCGCTCACGGGCGTCGCAGATGATCACGGCGTAGCCGATCTGGGCGGCGAACGGCGCCAGCGCCGCGGAGAAGTCGATCGCCCCGACGATGAACATCCGCGGCGGCGGCGCGTAGGAGCGGATGTGGACGCGCAGATCGTCGCCGAGCGTGGAGCCGTCCTCGCCGAAGCGCCGCAGGGTCGTCTTGCCCTCGGCGAGCAGCCCCTGGGTCTCGCGCGCGACGTTGCGGTCGAGCAGGTCCGCGCCGAGCGAGCCGATCACCTCGTCCTCGATGACGGCGAGCCGGGCGCCGGCGTGCGGCCCGTCGAGCAGGGTGGCGATCGCCGCCGGGCGGCCCGCGGCGTGGGCCTCGAGCGCGGCGCGCTCGACGGCGCCGGAGCGCTCGTCGAGCTCGGCGACGAAGATGTGGACGATCCCGCCGCACATCAGGCCGACGGTTCCGGCCAGCTCGTCGGAGATCCCGTAGCGCAGGACCTGCGCCTCGCTCTCCCCGGCGAGGATCGCCTCGGCCTCGGTGACGACCGCGCCCTCGACGCAGCCGCCGGTGATCGAGCCCTCGATGTTGCCCGCCGCGTCGACGATCATCATCGCCCCCGCGGGCAGCGGGGCCGAGCCCTCGACGGCGGCGAGCAGGGCCTGGACGACGCGCCGGCCGTCCGCCAGCCAGGCCACCGTCATCCCCTGGGTGGCGTCGACGACGCCGCTGACATAGGGAGTGCTCATGCCAGATCCATCTGCCTCTCTGCTTCGAACTGAAACTGTGACGCGGTCATCTCACTACGCTCAACTTAACCGAAGTCATCCCTGAGGGCTGCGTTCCCGACGTGACCCCTTCGCCCACGGCCATCCGTGACCCTCTCCCAGCTCCAGTCGTTCGTCCTCGTCGCCCGCCACGGCTCGGTCAAGGCCGCCGCGGCCGAGCTGGAGGTGACCGAGCCCGCCGTCTCGGTGGCGGTCGCGGCCCTGCGCAAGGAGCTCGGCGACGAGCTGTTCGTCCGGGAGGGGCGGGGGATCGCGCTGACCGCCGGCGGCCGCCGGCTGGCCGCGCTGGCCACCGAGATCCTCAGCCTGGCCGAGCAGGCCCGGCGCTCGGTCCAGGATTCACCGGGCCAGGCGCGCCGGATCGTCGTCGCGGCCACGAACCTCGCCGCGGAGTACATCGGCCCGCTCATCTCGTCCTTCACGACGCGCGATCCCGACCTCGAGGTGGCGATCGAGGCGGTCGCCGGGGAGACGTTCGCCGAGGCGCTCGAGCACCGTCGCGCCGACGTCGTGCTCGGGCCGGCGCCGGGCGCCGAGCACGCCACGATCGCCTCGGTGCCGTTCCTGCGCTGCCGGCTGATCATCGTCGCCGCGCCCGGGCCACGCCCTGGCGGAGCGGCGTGACATCCTCCCGTCCGAGCTCGATCGCGTCCGCTGGGTGCTCGGCCCGGCCGAGCTTGATCCGACGACCGCGACCGGACTGCTGTTCGCCCGCCAGGGCCTGGCCCCGAGCGAGATCTCGACCTACAGCAGCCATGCCGCCGCGATCGCTGCCGCCGTCGCCGGCGAGGGCGTCCTGCTGACGCTGACGCACTCGGTGATCGACGAGGTGCGCCGCCGCGCGCTGACCCGGCTCGACGTCCGCGGTACGCCGCTGCAGGAGATCTGGCACGCCAGCACGCTCGGCCTCGGACGGGCGCTGCCGGCGGCGCTCGCGCTGCAGAAGTTCGCCACCACGCCCGAGGCGACCCAGGCGATCTCCTCCGGGCGGGCGGGCAGGGTCGCGACCCGGACGCGGTCGACCGTTCCCGTCTCGCTGTGGCGCTCGGTCGCCGAGGGGCTCGAGGCTGGCCACGGCCTTCACTCGCCTCAGCCTCCCGGCTGAGACCTAAGCGAACCCTTATCTCAGCTTGCGCGCCCGGCGCGCGGCCACCACACTGGACGGTGGAGAGGATCACGGAGAGAGTGCCCTTGCAGATTCCCGCCCCATTCGAGTACGAGCGAGCGACGAGCGTCGACCACGCGCTGCAGCTGCTGACCGTGCTCGGACCCGAGGCGCGGATCCTCGCCGGCGGCCATTCGCTGCTGCCGATGATGAAGCTCCGTCTGGCCACCCCTCGCTACGTCGTCGACATCGACGATCTCGCCGGCGAGCTCGGCTACATCGCCGGCGCGCCCGACGCCGGGCGAGATCCGGATCGGCGCCATGACCCGCCATCGGGAGCTGCTCGAATCCGGCCTGCTGGCCGACGAGCTGGCGATCTTCGGCGACGCCGAGCGCGTCATCGCCGATCCCGTCGTGCGCAACCGCGGCACGATCGGCGGCGCCCTCTGCCAGGCCGACCCCGCCGAGGATCTGAGCGCGGTGTGCGCCGCGATCGGCGCCCGGATGGTCATCCGCGGCCTGTCGGGCGAGCGCGTGCTGGCGATGCGCGACTTCCATCTCGGGCCCGTATCGGACGGCGGTCGCGCCCGACGAGATGCTCGTCGAGATCCGCGTTCCGGTCACGCCGCGCGTCCGGCAGCGCCTATGAGAAGGTCGACCGCCGGACCGGCGACTGGGCGGTCGCCGCGGCCGCGGCGGCGCTGTCGGTGCAGCGACGGCGTCATCGCCCGGGCCGGGATCGCGCTCGCCGCCGTCGGCGGCGACGTGTCGTGCACCGAGGCGCAGGACGCCCTCGTCGGCCATCGCCCGCAGGCCGCGCCGTTCGCCGTCGCCGCCCGTCTCGCGGCCGCGTCCTGCGCTCCGGTCTCTGACCAGCGCGGCTCGGTCGAGTACAAGCGCCACGTCGCCGGCGTGCTGACCGAGCGCGCGCTGCGCCGGGCCGCCACCCGCGCGACCGCGCCCCCCGCCCTCCCGGTGGAGCGTCGGCGCTGATGCAGGTGACGATCTGCGTCAACGGGTCCGAGCACACCCGGGATGTCGAGCCGCGGACGCTGCTCGTCCACTTCCTGCGCGAGGATCTCGGCCTGACCGGCACCCATTGGGGCTGTGACACCTCCAACTGCGGCACGTGCGTCGTGCTGATGGACGGCGAGCCGGTCAAGTCGTGCACGGTGCTCGCCGCCACCGCCGCCGGCCATGATCTCGCCACCGTCGAGGGCATGGAGGTCGACGGCGTGCTCGATCCCGTCCAGCAGGGCTTCAAGGAGCAGCACGGCCTGCAGTGCGGCTTCTGCACCCCGGGCATGATGCTGACCGCGCGGGCGCTGCTCGACGGGCACCGGGGCGAGAGCCCGCTGACCGACGCCGAGATCCGCGAGGCGATCTCGGGCCAGATCTGCCGCTGCACCGGCTACACGACGATCGTCCGCTCGATTCGCTGGGCGGCCGAGTACGAAGCGCGGGCGGTGACCGGATGACGGCCGCCCGGCCCCGCGTGGTCAGCATGACGTTGAATCCATCAGGAGGTGAGGGATGATGTTGGTGTTCGGGGCGTCAGGCGGCTGGACGATCGGGCTCGTGCTCGGCGTCGTGGTCGTCATCGTCGCCGCGACGATCGTGATCACGATCGTCGCGCTCGCGCGGCGGATCGCCGCCCAGGCGCAGGCCGCGGTCGCCGGCGTGCGCACGGTCGCGGACCAGACGACCGCGCTGAGCGGGGTTGGGCAGATCAACGACTCGGGCGTGCGCATCCTGCATTCCGCCCGGGCGCTGCGCAAGGTGGCGGTCGGCAGATGACGCTCACCATCGCCGCGCTCTCCAATCACGGCGCCTGGGGGATCGGCCTGATCATCGGCCTCGTCGCCGCGCTCGCCGTCGCCGCGCTGCTCGTCGTGCTGATCCGGGCGGTCGATCAGATCGACCGCGCCGCCGCCGCGCTGCTCGAGGTGGCCGGCACGGTCGCCGCCAACACCGCGAACATCCCGCAGCTGCAGGCCACCGCGCCCGTGCTCGGCCTGATCGTCGACGAGGCGATCGTCCAGGACGGCTACATGAACGCCCTCACCGACGGGTTCGGTGGCCGATGAGCGCCACCACCCTGACCATCCTCAGCGTCCTGCTGGCGCTCGTGATCGTCGCCGTGCTGGCCGGCGCGCTCATCCGGATCCGGGCCGGCCTGCTCTCCACCTCGGAGAAGCTGGCCATCCTGGCCGGCGCCCTCGAGGGCGTCGAGGCCGACCATCTCAAGCCGCTGGAGCCCGCCGTTACGGCGATCAACGCCCAGTTCGACACCATCATCGGGGCCTTTCCCGGGCATCGCCGCCAAGGCCGCCATCGTCGCGCAACGGAGGCCGAAATGACCCTCGAGTGGATCGGCGACGTCATCCTCATCGCCGTCGATCCTGCCGGTCGTCGTCGTGCTGCTGCGCGGGGTGCTGAGCGCGGCCGCCGGCATCGTCCCGAGCGTCGACCGGATCGCCGCCGCTGCGCGGGCGGGATCGGCCGATCTCGACGCCACCGCGCTCCTGCTGACCACCCAGGACCAGGTCAAGACGACGATCGAGGTCGTCGCCGGCTACGGCGGCTCGCTGGACATCATCCTCGACGACGCGCAAGGAGCGTGACGCGATGCCCGCAGCTGGAGTGGTGATGATCGTTGCCGTGGTGCTCATCGTCGCGGCGATCGTCGTCTACCTCGTGGCGACGATCCTCGCCCTGCGCACGATCACCGCCGGGCTCGACGAGGCGATCACCGGGGTCGTGGGGATCATCGAGAAGAGCGCCCCGGTGGCGAGCGTCGTCGAGTCGATCAACGCCAACCTCGACGCCGGCGTCGACCTGCTCGAGGGCCTGCTGGTCAAGAAGGCCGGGCTGGCCGACGCCGTCGGGCTGATCGACGGGCTGTATCCGGGGGCCGGCGCGGACGGCCTGCGCAACGTCCCGGGCAGCCGCGAGGTCACGGCGCCGCGGATCTCCGAGGTCTACACCCGGGGAACGCTGACCCTCGCCCGGCTCGGCCGGGAGGCCCCGATCGCGGCCGCGTCGCCGAACGGTCCGGCGCTGCGCGACCCGGTCCACGGCAGCCTGGCGGCGTTCGAGCTGTACCCCGACGGCCGGCCACGATCCGGAGCCGAGAGGCTCGAGCGCTCGCCGGTGATCGGCGCCGACTCGCCGGTGCAGTACGACCCCAGCCAAGAGGTCGGCGGACCGCGCAGGCGGATGCCCGCCACGACCAGCGAGAGGAGCTGAGCACCCCGTGCAGACACCCGCCCCCTTCGAGTACGAGCGCGCGACGAGCGTCGAGGGCGCGATCGCGTCGCTCGCGCGGCTGGGCTCGGACGCCCGGGTCATCGCCGGCGGCCACAGCCTGCTGCCGATGATGAAGCTCCGCCTCGCCAATCCCGAGCATCTGATCGACATCAACGACCTGACCGAGCTCGACTACATCCGCGAGCAGGACGGCGAGATCCGGATCGGGGCGCTGACCCGTCACGTCGAGCTCCAGCGCTCGGAGCTGCTTCGCCGCCACTATCCGCTGTTCGCCGACGCCGAGGAGGTGATCGCCGACCCGGTCGTGCGCAATCGCGGCACGCTCGGTGGCTCGCTCTGCCAGGCCGATGCCGCCGAGGACCTCAGCGCGGTGTGCGCCGCGGCGAAGGCGACGATCGTCATCCGCGGGGTCGACGGCGAGCGGCTGGTGGCGATGGACCAGTTCCACCTCGGCCCGTACTGGACGGCGGTCGGTGACGGGGAGATGGTCACCGAGGTGCGCCTGGCGCTACGCGCGGGCGCGAGCGCCGGCAGCGCCCACGAGAAGGTCGAGCGGCGCGCCGGGGACTGGGCGATCGCGGCCGCGTCGGTGGCGTTGTGGATCGAGGGAGCGACGATCGCCGACGTCGGGATCGCGCTCAGCGCGGTCGGCCCCACGACCGTTCACGTCACCCGCGCGGAGGAGCTGCTGACCGGGCGGGCGCCGTCCGAGGAGCTGTTCACCCAGGCCGGGCAGATCGCCGCGCAGGACTGCTCGCCGTCGGCCGACGGCCGCGGCCCGGTCGACTACAAGCGCCATCTCGCCGGGGTGCTGACCACCCGCGCCCTGCGCACGGCGACCGCGCGCGCCCTCCAGCACACCGACTGAAACGGACTGAAGATCACATGAACGTGACGATCACCATCAATGGAGAGCCGGTCTCCCGGGACATCGAGCCGCGCATGCTGCTCGTGCACTTCATCCGGGAGATGGAGGGGCTGACCGGGACCCACTGGGGGTGTGACACCTCCAACTGCGGCGCCTGCGTCGTGCTGATGGACGGCAAGCCGCTGAAGTCGTGCACGACCCTGGCGGTGATGTGCGAGGGCCACGAGATCCGGACGGTCGAATCGCTCGAGGTCGACGGCGAGCTCGATCCCGTCCAGCAGGGCTTCCATGAGCTCCACGCCCTGCACTGCGGGTTCTGCACGCCGGGGATGCTGATGACGAGCCGGGCGCTGCTCGACGAGAATCCGAACCCGTCAGACCACGAGATCCGCGTCGCCATCTCCGGGGCGATCTGCCGGTGCACCGGCTACAAGAACATCGTCGCCGCCGTGCGCTGGGCGGCCGAGCACGAAGCCACGACAAGCAAGCAGGAGGTCTAGGACCATGGCCACGACCACCGAGAACCTCCCCAGTCCGAGCCAGGAGCGGCCGATCGGCTTCGGCCGCCTGAAGCGCAAGGAGGACGCGCGCTTCATCCGCGGCAAGGGCACGTACCTCGACGACATCCGCCTGCCGGGGATGCTCCACGGCGCGATCCTGCGCAGCCCGTACGCCCATGCTCGGATCGTCTCGATCGACACCTCGGCGGCGCTCGCGCTGCCCGGCGTGGCGGCGGTCGTCACCGCCAAGGACCTCGAGACGCTCGGGCTGGCCTGGATGCCGACGATCTCCTACGACACCCAGGCGGTGCTCGCCGGCGACAAGGTCCGCTTCCAGGGCCAGGAGGTGGCGTTCGTGATCGCCACGGACGAGTACATCGCGCGCGACGCGCTGCCCCTGATCGACGTCGAGTACGAGCCGCTGACCGCGGTCGTCAACGCGCGCACGGCGCTCGACCCCGACGCGCCGCTGATCCGCGACGACAAGGCGGGCCAGGTCGACAACGTCGCCAGCCCGACCTGGGAGGCCGGCGACGAGGAGGCGACCGACCGCGCCTTCGCGCAGGCCGACGTGATCGTCAAGCGCGACATGATCTATCCGCGCTGCCATCCGGCGCCGCTGGAGACCTGCGGGCTGATCGCCGACTTCAACCCGCAGACCGGCCAGCTCGACATCTACAACGGCAACCAGGCGCCGAACGTCCACCGCACGGTCTACGCCCACGTCGCCGGTCTCGCCGAGCACATGATCCGGATCCGCTGCAACGACATCGGCGGCGGCTTCGGCAACAAGGTCCCGATCTACCCCGGCTACGTGTGCGCGATCGCCGGCTCGATCGTCGCCGGCGCGCCGGTGAAGTGGATCGAGGACCGGTCCGAGAACCTGATGTCGACCGGCTTCGCCCGGGACTACATCATGAGCGCCGAGATGTGCGCCAAGGACGGGAAGATCACCGGCCTGCGCGTCGACGTGCTCGCCGACCACGGGGCGTTCGACTCGACCGCTCAGCCGACGAAGTTCCCGGCCGGCTTCTTCCACATCTGCTGCGGCTCCTATGACCTGCAGGCCGCGCACGTCAAGGTCAAGGCGGTCTACACCAACAAGGCGCCGGGCGGCGTCGCCTATCGCTGCTCGTTCCGGATCACCGAGGCGGTGTACATGGTCGAGCGGATGGTCAACGCGCTCGCCCTGGAGATGGGCGTCGACCAGATCGACCTGCGGATGCGCAGCTTCATCGCGCCGGATCAGTTCCCGTATGAGACGACGACCGGCTGGGTGTATGACTCCGGCGAGTACGCCGGCACGATGAAGGTGGCGATGGAGATCGCCGGCTACGAGGACCTCCTGCGCGAGCAGGCCGAGAAGCGCGCCCGCGGCGAGCTGATGGGGATCGGCGTCTCGTTCTTCACCGAGGGCGTCGGCGCCGGGCCGCGCAAGCACATGGACATCCTCGGGATGTCGATGAACGACGGCGCCGACCTGCGCGTGCACCCGTCGGGCAAGGCGATGGTCTCGATCAGCGCCCAGACCCAGGGCCAGGGCCACGAGACGACGTTCGCCCAGATCGTCGCCGAGGAGCTCGGGATCCCGCCGGAGAACATCCTCGTCCGCCACGGCGACACCGATCGCACCCCGTACGGCCTCGGCACGTACGGCTCGCGCTCGACCCCGGTCAGCGGCGCCGCGGTGGCGGTCGTCGCCCGCAAGGTCAGAGACCGCGCGCGCCTGATCGCCGCGACGATGCTCGAGACCCGGCCGGAGGACCTCGCCTGGGAGAAGGGCCGCTGGTACGTCAAGGGCGACCCCGAGCAGGGGGCGATGATCGAGGACATCGCGGCCTACGCCTACAGCGGCGACCCGATGCCCGAGGGGATGGAGGGCGGTCTCGACGCCCAGGTCATCTATGACCCGCCGAACCTCACCTATCCCTACGGCGCCTACATCGCGGTCGTCGATATCGACCCTGACACCGCGCAGGTGACGGTCCGGCGCTTCATCGCCGTCGACGACTGCGGCGTGCGGATCAATCCGATGATCGTCGACGGCCAGATCCACGGCGGCCTCGCCGAGGGGATCGGGATCGCGCTGATGGAGGTCATCACCTTCGACGAGGAGGGCAACTGCCTGAACTCGTCGTTCATGGACTATCTGATCCCGACCGCGCTGGAATGCCCGGACTACGAGCTCGGCGAGACGGTGACGCCATGCCCCCATCATCCGATCGGGGCCAAGGGCGTCGGCGAGTCGCCGAACGTCGGCTCGCCACCGGCGATCGTCAACGCGGTCATCGATGCGCTGCATCAGACCCACGGGGTCGACCACATCGACATGCCGTGCACCCCGGCGCGCGTGTGGGCGGCGATGCAGGGCCGGCCCGAGCCCCCGCAATGAGCGAGGGCGGGCCCAGCACGGGAGGCGCGTCCGACGAGATCCGTCACCTCGCCCCGGACGTCGAGACGCTCGCCCGGCGGCTGGCCGGCGTCGACTATCTCGTCGACGAGGGGTTGGCCACGGCGATGTTCCTGGCGTTGACCCTGCCCCAGCCGCTGCTGCTCGAGGGCGAGGCCGGGGTCGGCAAGACCGAGGCCGCCAAGGCCCTGGCGCTCGTGCTGGACACGCCGCTCGTGCGCCTGCAGTGCTACGAAGGCATCGACGCCGCCGAGGCGCTGTATGAGTGGAACTATCCCCGCCAGCTGCTCGCCATCCGGCTCGCCGACGCGCGCGGCGCGCAGCTGAGCGAGGAGGATCTGTTCGGCCCGGAGTACCTCATCGCCCGCCCGCTGCTCCGCGCGCTCCAGCATCCCGGTCCGCGCCCCGCGGTGCTGCTGATCGACGAGATCGACCGCGCCGACGACGACTTCGAGGCGTTCCTGCTCGAGCTGCTGGCTGAGGCCGCGGTGACGATCCCCGAGCTCGGTACGGTGCGGGCCACCCATCCGCCGGTCATCGTCCTGACCTCCAATCGCACCCGGGATCTGCACGACGCGGTCAAGCGGCGCTGCCTGTATCAGTGGATCGAGTATCCGGGCGCCGAGCGCGAGCGCGAGATCATCCGCCGCCGGGTGCCCGGCGCGACGGCCACCCTCGCCGTCCAGGTCGCCGACGCCGTGGCCCGGATGCGGGACTCCGACGTCCAGAAGCCGCCCGGGATCGCCGAGGCGATCGACTGGCTGGCCGCGCTGTCGGTGCTCGGGGTGCAGGAGCTCGACGCGCCGGCCGCCGAGCGCACGCTCGGCTCGGTGCTGAAATATCGGGAGGACCAGGAGCTCATCCGGGCCGACGGCCTGGCCGGCGTCGTGGCGGGGCGGACATGAGCCGGGCGTTCACCGTCCGCACCGCGCAGCTCGATCTGCCACCGCTGGCCGCCGCGTTCAGCCGCCGCCTGCGCGAGGCCGGGCTGCCGGTCGAGGCCGAGCGTCCGGTCCGCTTCGCCCGCGCGCTGACGCTCGTCGCCCCGCAGGCGCGCCGGCGCCTGTACTGGACGGCGCGGGCGGTGTTCGTCTCAGACCCGACCCAGGTCCGGGTGTTCGACCGGGTTTTTGCGGACGTGTTCGGCGCCGGCGCCGCCCCGGCGCTGGATCCCCCGCTCGAGAGCGTCGACGAGCCCGCGCCGGCGGTCGACCGCAGCGATCTGACCGACCCGCCGGCGCGCCGCTCCGATGAGCCGAGCGCGCAGGCGCCACCGTCGGGCGAGGCCTCGGCTCCGTCGCGCGATCGATCGCAGCCCACCGAGCAGGAGCGGCTCGTGCCGGTGCTCGCCTCCGACGAGGAGGTCATCCGCGCCAAGCGCTTCGACGCCCTGACCGCCGACGAGCTCGCGCGGCTGGCCAGCCTGATGTCGGCGATCGTGCTGGCCACGCCGGAGCGGCGGACCCGCCGCGCGCAGCGCTGCCGCCGGGGGGCGACGATCGACGTGCGCCGCACCCTGCGCGCCAGTCTGCGCACCGGCGGCGATCCGATCCGCCTGGCCCGCCGCCGCCGGCGGATCGAGCGCCGGCGGCTCGTCTTGCTGTGCGACATCTCGGGATCGATGGAGCCCTATGCGCGGGCCTATCTCCAGTTCCTGACGTGCGCGGCCGGCGGGCGCGGCGGGGCCGGGCGCAACGAGGCCTTCGTGTTCGCCACCCGGCTGACCCGGCTGACCCGGGCGCTGCGGTCACGCAATCCCGAGCGGGCGATCGCCCAGGCCGCGGCGACCGCCCCTGATTGGTCCAGCGGCACGCGGATCGGCGACGCGCTGCGCAGCTTCAACGACCGCCATGGCCGGCGCGGGATGGCGCGCGGCGCGGTCATCGTCATCCTCTCCGACGGCTGGGAGCGGGGCGATCCGAGCCTCGTGGGACGCGAGATGGAGCGCCTGGCACGGCTCGCACATCGCATCATCTGGGTCAATCCGCGGGTCGCCGCGCGGGGCTTCGCCCCCCGGGCCGGCGGGATGGCGGCGGCGCTGCCCCACTGCGACGCGCTCGTCGCCGGGGAGAGCCTGGCCGCGCTCGATGAGGTCGTCCGGGCGATCGGCGCTCCGGCGCTGGCGCCGCTGCCCGCGTCCGCCGCGGCGGAGCCCGGGCCCGAGGAGGAGGCGTGGGCGAGCGCGACGCCGGTCCCCGGCAGCTCGGTGGCGATGCCGAGCGGATACGGGCCGAGTCGCGGACGCACGAGCCCCGGTTGGAGCCTGCACTGATGGACGCCGGCGTCTGTATCTATCCGGGGTGCGACCGTCCGGCCGTCGGGCCGCATCTGCTCGGCGGGCCGCCCTCCAGCTTCTGCGACCTGGAGGAGCACAACGCGCTGACCGCCCATCAGGAGCGCCAACGGCGCGCCGGGATCCAGCCGGCCCCGGCGTCGCCGCCGTCACCGTCACCGAGCGAGAGGAGTGCTGACTAACGATGGCCAACGAGGCGTATCGCGCCGTCTTCCTGCGGGTCCATCCCACGGGCAAGATGGTGCTCAGCCTGACCACCGAATCCGACGGGCACGAGTCGGCCTACGCCCAGCAGGTGGCCGACGTCCTCGGCGTGCCCCCGCTCGACGTCAAGGTCGTTCCCGCCGACACCGACCGCTTCGGTGACGGGCACGGCTACAACACGGCGCCGTCGCCCGGAGTGCCGGCCGCGATCGAGAAGGCGACCGGCAAGATCCTGGACAAGTGCAAGCTGCTGGCGACGATGGCGCTCGAGGCGCCGGTCGACGCGCTCGCCTGGTCCGGCGGCGCGTTCGTCGCCGGCGGCGACGCCACGCGCGCGCGGACGATCGCCGATCTGGCGATGTATGCCCATGGCACGGGAGCGCTGCCGCCCGGCGTCGAGGGCGGCCTCGACGCGCAGACGGTGTACCGGGACTGATGGGCGCCGACCGTCCCCTGTCAGCCGTCGTCGGGCAGCAGCGCCTCGACGGTGACCTCGACCTCGTCGTTGACCTTCAGCGTGCCGAACAGCGCCGAGTAGGGCTTCATGCCCCAGTCGGTCTGCTTGATCGTCGCGCGCCCGACGAGATGACGGCCGTCGACGGTCAGGTCGAAGGTCACGGGATGCCCCTTGCCGAACAGGGTCAGCTCGCCGCTGACGCTGAACGCGCCGTCTCCGATCGGACGGACGGCGGTCGAGCGGAAGGCGATGTCGGTGCCCTTGAGCACCTCCTTGTCGATCGTCTCGGCGATGTTCGCCTTGTCGTCGTCGCCGAGCCCCTGCATCCCGCCGGTGCCCTCCAGCACGCGCAGCGAGCGCGAGTCGGCGGCCAGCGCGATCGTCGATTGAGCGGGGTCGGCGGCGACGGTCAGCGTCGCGTCCCACGCCCCGACCTCGATCAGCAGATTGTGCCCCGCCTTGGCGGCGGCGCCGTGCTTGCCGGTGTGAACGGCAAGCTGCCCGTGTTGCGCGCCGAGCGCGTATGTCCCAGGATCAAGCGGCATATGGTCCTCTCTCGGTGCAGTGACACACCCACCCTAGTGAAAGCGAGAACGTAGATGGTTGAGCTCGACAATCCGATCACGACATCGAAGTCCATCGACGAGAGCTGGAAGCTCGTCCTCGACCTCGAGCGCCTGATCCCGTGCGTCCAGGGCGGCAAGGTGCTGGAGAAGACCGCCGAGGATTCCGTCAAGGCCGAGATCAAGGTCAAGATGGGCGCGATGTCGATGACGTTCACCGGCACCGTCGCCGTCGCCGAGCGCGACGACGCCGATCACCGGGCCGTGCTGCAGATCAAGTCCCGTGAGAAGGGCGGCCAGGGTCACGCCAACGCCGACGTCACGTTCACGCTCGCCGACGGCGGCGGCAACCTGCACACCGCCGCTCAGATCACGGGCAAGGCCGCGTCGATGGGCGAGGGCATGGTGGCGACCGTGCTCGATGCCCTGATCAAGGACTTCGTCGCCCGCTTCGGCGAGACCGCGTAGGGCGCGATGGCGGCGGTCAGGACGATGCGGGCGGTGCAGGCCGGGGAGGTGCCGGTCGACGGCGGCACGGCCGTGCAGGAACAGGTCGATCGGCCCGTCTTCCGCGGCAACGGCGAGTTCGACTACGTGTGCGTCGAATGCGGGAGCCTGCTCGCCGAGGCCATGGCGGCGCAGTACATGACCCGCCGGGTACGTGTGCGCTGTGCCGGCTGCCGGACGATCAACATCGCCGCGGAGGTGCCGTTCGAGCCCGCGCGGCGCCCGCGACCGGGCGCGACGACCCCAGAGAGGAGTGACCGGCGATGATCAGAGGCGAGCTGGCCGACCGCGTGGATTCGCTGACCCGGGAACGCCGTCCGTTCGTCCTGGCCACGGTCGTCCGCGCGCGCAAGCCGACGAGCGTGCGCCCGGGCGACGCGGCGGTCGTGACCGGCGACGGCCTGATCGACGGCTTCGTCGGCGGGGTCTGCGCGGAGACCTCGGTGCGCCTGCATGCGCTGCGGGCGATGGAGACCGGCGAGCCGTTGCTCCTGCGCCTCGTTCCCGACGGCCCCGACGGCCCCGACAGCCCCGAAAGCCCCGAAAGCCCCGATGGCGATCATCCCGCCGACGCCACCGATCAGCTCGACGGCGCCGTCGTCGAACGCAATCCCTGCCTGAGTGGCGGCGCGCTGGAGATCTTCCTGGAGCCGCACCTTCCCGCCGCGCGGGTCGTCGTCCTGGGGCACTCGCCGATCGCGCTCGCCATCGAGAGCCTGTCCCGGGCGGCCGGCCATGACTGCCGGCGCGCCGAGACCGGGGAGGGCATCGACGTGACCGGCGCCGCCGCCGTCGTCGTCGCCTCCCATGGCCGCGGGGAGGAGGAGACGCTGTCGGCCGCTCTGCAGCACGGCGTCCCGTATGTCGGACTCGTGGCCAGCCCCAAGCGTGGGGCGGCGGTCCGCTCAGCGCTCGATGTCGCGCCCGATCTCGCCGCCCAGCTCCACACCCCGGCGGGCCTTGACCTCGGGGCGCGGTCGCCGAGCGAGATCGCGATCTCGATCCTCGCCGAGATGGTCGCCGCCGCCCACGCTCAGCCCGGAGCGCTCGACGCCGCCGGAGCCGTGCCCGCCGCGGGAGCCGTGCCCGCCGCCGGAGCCGTGCCCGCCCCCGGAGCCGTGCCCGCCGCGGGAGCCGTGCCCGCCCCCGGAGCCCGGCCGGCCTCCGGTCCCGCCGCCGCGGTCACCGATGCCCGCCCGGTCACGCTCGGCGTCGTCACGGCGGGTCCGGTCGCGCCGCCCGCGGCCGCCGCGGCGACGGTCGCCGTCCCGCCCGCGGTCGCGGTCGCCGTCGACCCGGTCTGCGGGATGCGCGTGGCGGTCGTCGACGCCACCCCGCACGTGGAGATCGGCGGCGAGTCGTTCTACTTCTGCTGCGACGGCTGCCGCGGGCGCTACGCGGCCGCGCATGCCGACTGACGAGCGCGCGGGCGTGCGCGCCGGCGTGACCGGGCTCGTGCTGGCCGCCGGCGGGTCACGGCGGCTCGGGCAGCCCAAGCAGCTGCTGCCCTACGGGCCGGTGACCCTGCTCGGCCACGTGCTGGACACGGCCCGCGCGTGCCGCTTCGCGCAGCTGCTGTGCGTCGTCGGCGGCGCGTCGGCGCAGGTGCGCGGCCGGGTGTCGTGCGACGGGGTGACGCTCGTCGAGAATCCCGCCTTCGGCGAGGGCTGCTCGTCGTCGATCGCCGCTGCCCTCGGCGCCGTCGCCGACGCGTCCGAGGTGCTCGTCCTGATGCTCGGCGACCAGCCCGGGGTGGGGCCCGAGATCGTCGACGCCCTGCTCGCCGGGCGCGGCGACGCCCCGCTCGCGGCCTGCGCCTACGCCGACGGGCGCGGCCACCCGCTCGCCTTCGCCCGGCCGATGTTCGGCGAGCTCGCGCGGTTGCACGGCGACCGCGGCGTCTGGAAGCTGCTGGATCGCCATCCCGAGCTCGTCGCCGACGTGCCGGTGCCGGGTCCGATCCCGCTCGATGTCGACACCTGGGAGGACTACGAGGCCGTCCTGGCCGCCGGTCGGTGATCGCGCGCACGGTACGCTCGCCGCCGTGCCGGCCACGCTCACCCTCCGCCTGCGCCGCACCCTGATCGCCGACGACGGCCGCTGGCGGCCGTTTGCCGCCGTCGTCGCCGCCGTGTGCTGGGGGCTCGCCATCCTCCTCAGCGCGTCCACCGCGTCGCTGTTCTCACGCCCGGCGGCGACCGCCGCGGTCCACCCGAAGACGCTCACCTTCAGCGCGCTCACCGCCCGGCCGATCGTCGCCGGACAGCTCGTGCCGCCGGCCTGCCTGATCCGCCTGCCCGGTCCTCGCTTCGTGATCGGCTCGACGGTCACCGTCCGCGGCTGCCAGACCGCCGTCACGCCGTAGGCCCGCGGGTTCGGATCGCCATCGGCTGACGAATGTGTCACGGCGGCCGGTCGAGCCGGGCGCCGAGCTTCTTCGGCGCGAGGATCCGGTAGCTCTCGGTCACGAGCTGATCGATCTCCTCCCAGTCGGTGTCGTCGGTGAGCAGCACCCCGATGCGATCGCGGCCGTGATCCGCTCGACGATGTCCTCTGGGATCTCCACCAGCGCCCCCTCGCCCGCGCCCCGGCGCGCCGGCGGCGAACCACGGTCGTCTCGTCGCGCCACCGACGACCTAACGCTCGAAGGCGGCGCGGGTGGCGGCCGCGGTCGAGCTGAAGTACTCGGGTGGATGGATGAAGCCCCACTCGCGGAACCTCACACCGTCGGTCACGGCGCGCCGGTAGCCGAAGCAGACGAGGTAGAGCGCCCGGATGTACATCACCGCCTCCAACCGGTCGAGCTCGTCGTCGGTCGGTTCTATGTACCGGCGATAGGCGTCGACGGCGGCGTCGATGCACTCCTGATCGGGCCGGCGCGGGTTCCACGAACCGGTTCCCCAGACCAGCCAGGCGAAGTCCGCGAGGCGCGGTCCGCGCCCGGACGCCTTCCAGTTGATCGCGACCGGCCCGTGCTCGCTGAGCACGGCATGATCGGGGGCGTGGAGGAGATTGCCGTGGAGCAGCGCCTCGGGAAGACCGTGACCGTCGTCAGCCGAGCGCACCGTGTTTCTGAGCCGCTCGAATCGCTCGCGATCGGCGGCCGCCACCTTGGTATCGACGGCGTGGAGGAACGCCAGGGCGGCCAGCAGATCCTGACGCGGTGAGCCCTCCCGGCTCGGGTCCTCACCGCTGGCGCCACCCGGACGGCTGACGGAATCGTCCTCGGGCAACGCGTGCAGCCGTCCGAGCAGGTCGCCCAGCATGGCGAACTTCGCGGCGCCGTCGGGGAGCGCGCCGCCGTCGACGAACCGCGTCACGAGGACCGCGCTGCCCTCGAAATCAGAGACCGCGTCCTGCACCGCCAAACGCTCCGCGGGATAGCCGTGGCGCTCCAGGAAGCCGAGGATCGCGGCGTCGCCGTGCACTCCGGCCCGCGGGCGACCGGGGGGGAACGCCCGCGCGACCCAGGGCTCGCCGTCGTCGCGGTCGATGCGGAAGACATATGTCTTGTGCACGCTGATCCGCGTCGCCGTGGCGGCGTCGATCCCGTAGCGGTCCCGGAGATGACCGAGCAGCCGCTCGGCCTCCGGCTCGTGGTTCATCCGCGCGCCGAGACCCTCGAGGTCGGTCAGCGCTTCGGTGTAGCGCTGCCCGGTCTCGGTGGCGTGGCGCCGGACGACCTTCTTGAAGCTGGCGTCCCTGGTCATGGACAAGCCTCCTCGTGACACCGTGGTCCCCCAGTGACGCGGCGTCGGAAGATGGCCTGTGACGTCAGGACCGAGAGGGCGGATCCCCTTCGCCGACGGACCCCGACTGGGGCGGGTGTCCCACAGCTCGGCGACCGGTCGCCGCCGTGAGCACACTCTTCCCGGGGCGTCCGGAGTTGTCAAGCCCGACGACCGCGGTCTGTCCGCGCACGGACGCCACGTGCTTCAGGGGGAGACGACCAGCCAGCGCCCGGTCGCCTTCGACAGCGCCAGCCGTCCCATCGCGTCCGCGGCCTCACCGCCTGAGAGGACGACCTCGGCCAGCGAGCCGTCGGCGCTGACCCGCTCGTGAGCGGAGCGCAGGCTGCGCAGGCTCGGCCCGACGGTCGGCAGGGACTGGCCGGTCCAGTCAGAGGCGTACACGGCGAAGGCCTGCGTGCAGGTCAGCCCGTTGCGAACCGGGAGAAGCTGCGCGCGCACGGCGGGATCAAGCAGGCTGCATGCCGCGCCGAAGTTCTGGGCGGCCAGCGCATCGGTGAACTGACGGGCGACCGCAGCGGCGCTGCCGCGAGCGGGCGCCGACGATCCCCCACAGCCGGCGACGGCGACGATGACGGCGGCCGCGGCCACGGCCGACCGGTACATGTTGAGCATTGAGGTCCTCCGGAAAGCCTGTCCGCCGCCCGATGCGCCGGCGCCGACACGCTATCGATCCCGGCGTCCGGGCGCCCCGGCGATGATCACTGGATCAGGTTCGTATTCGGATTGGTCAGCGAGACGTCGGCGATCTCCGGGCCCGCGTAGTCCTGGTCCCCCGTACGGCTGCTCGTGCTGTAGAACTCGATCGTCGTCTGGTTCGAGGTGGCGTCGAACGGGACCGTGACGAGCTGGTACGTGACGACGCCGTTGACGTTCACGTGCGAGAACGCGGTGAGCTGCGAGTTGATCTCGACGTCGCCGGTGAAGTCATAGTTCAAGTCGCCGGCATCGTCGTACGGATTGCCGGTCAGCTCGAACGACAGCACATACGGCTGGCCGGCGACGGTGTCGACGGTCTGCTCGATCCCGCCCGGGAGATAGCCGTTGAGATCGACGACCTCGCCGCTCGTGACGCCGTCAGGGAGGGTGCAGCCGTCTCCGGTGCCGCCGTCGCAGTCCTGGAGGTCGACGTTGCCGAAGACGACCTGCCAGGGGCCGCTCGCCACCAGGGCCGGCGCGTAGAACGTGCAGATGTCCGCGCAGCCGTCGGGGCTGATGTTGCCGTCGTCGACCGGGTCCACCGCGTAGCTCTCCTGCGCGACCGCCTTGGCACTGACCTGGGCCTGGGCGGAGCCGAAGATCTGTCCGAACAGCGTCGACACCGACTGGGTGACGTCGACCTCGGCCTTCGTATCGTCGCCGCCGACGCCGGGGATGACCGTGACCGAGGCTCCCGGATCGTCGTGGGTGGCGTACGAGGTCCCGTCGATCGTCGCCGACACGGAGTCCTCGGGGAGATCCTGCGCCGCGGCCAGCGCGCCGGCGTCGGCCGCCGCCTGGGCCTGGCTCTGGGCCGATCTGAGGTCCGAGGTGTCGATCGCGATCGCCGTCATCCCGAGGATGACGATCAGCAGCAGCGCCACCAGCACGAGCACGACTCCGTCCTCGGCCGCCGCCCGCCGGCGCAGCCCCGCCCACAATGCCGCGACCGGGCGCGGGAGCCGCCCGGCGGAGATCGGGGTTGTGGGTGGGCGCAATCCGGGCATGGCAACGAGCCCGATCGCGTCCGTGATCGGCAGCTCGGCCCGTCAGGAGATCTCAGCGGATCAGGGCGAGGCGGGGCGCCGGTCGCGGGCTCGGAGCGAGCGACGGTGGAGTCGGTATCCGTTGATTCGGCCGAGCGCGCCGAATCTTGAATCGCGGCGCTCGGCGGCCTCACCGCCGTGGCCACCGGGGATGGCAACCGTTCTGTGGTCGGTCCTCGGCGGCGCGTCGTCCCCGACCTGGTCCGCGCCGGATCTTCACGCTCCGGTCACAGCCGAGCAACATGCGGAGGCGGATCGACCAGCGATGCTTCGCGCCGGTGGCCCACGATGATCGGCGTGCTTGGCCGACGTGCCCGCGGCGGAGGCTCGGATCTCTGCGCGGACCGACCAGGCGGCCGCGACTCCTGCGCCTCGCCGTCGACGATCAGCGCCGGCGGATCGATACTGCCGACGGGCGAGGGTGCCCGGGAATGGGGAAGGAATGTCCAAGCGTGGACAGGTGTTCAGCGGCCGGCGGGCCGTGACTCGAGCGGTGGCCACGGGCCTTCTGGCGGCGGTCGCCCTCGCCGTCAGCGCCGCCGGCGCGGCCGCCGAGCCGGGCGTCGGGCCGCAGATCTGCCCGGGGGCCGAGACGGCGATCACGGGCACGTACAGCAGCCTGACGATCAAGGGCGACGACTTCGTGCCCGATGGGACGGACCTGACCGTCACCCACGGCCTCACGATCGCCCCGGGCGCGTGCCTCGACGCGTTCACGCTCGGCACCGTCACGGTCGGCGGCAACGTGGCCGTCAGGCCGGGGGCGATCCTCGCGCTCGGCTGCGATCCGAACTGGAACGGGCTCGGGCAGGGCGGGGCGCCCTGCTACGAGTCGACGACCGACGACTACGTCGCGGGCAGCGTTCTCGCCTCCGACCCTCTGACGCTCTACCTCACGGCCGACACGATCGGCAGGAGCCTGACCTCGAACGGCGGCGGGCCGGGGGTCACGTTGAGCCCGTACGTCGACTTCCCGGTCAAGGACAACACCATCGACGGAAGCGTCCGCGTCGCCGGCTGGGACGGCTCGTGGTTCGGGTTCATCCGCAACAGCGTCGGCGGCGGCGTGGCGCTGGTGGACATCGCCCTCGCCGACCCGGACGGGAACGAGATCGTCACGAACTCGATCGACGGAAGCCTGACCTGCAAGGACGACAGCCCGGCGCCGCAGTACGGCGATTCCGGCGGCTCCGGCAACACGGTCGGAGGCCGCACCACCGGTCAGTGCGCCCAGCTCCAGCCCTGAGCGCCGGGCGGGACGCAGGAGGCTCGTGCCGGGGCGCCGCACGAGCCTCCGAGGGCGGCGCGACGACACGCGTGACCCGTCCCGGCGAGGCGGGGCGCCGGTCACGCGCTCAGAGCGAGCGACGGTGGGGTCGGTATCTGGGCCCTCAACGCGTTGCGCTACGCTCGCGCGATGGGGGATTATTCGGCCTTCGCGCAGGCGAATCCGCGGGGCCTGGACGTCAATCTGCGGTCCGGGCCACAGATGCGCGAGTATGAGGCGATCGCCGATCGGATCGCCGGCGAGCGTCTCGGGCCGGTGCTCGATTGGGGCTGCGGCGAGGGGCAGGTCACAGACCTCCTGCGCCGGCGCGGGGTGGACGTGGCAGCGTTCGACTATCGCGTGGGTCAGCCCGCTGAGGTGGTGCCACTCGAGCGGTTTCCCGACGTCCGCGTGCATCTCAGTGACGACCCGGTGAGGCTGCCCTTTCCCGATGATCACTTCGCGGCGGTGCTGTCCTGTGGCGTGCTGGAGCACGTCGAGCGGCCTGAGGACTCGCTTCGAGAACTGCACCGCGTGCTCAAGCCCGGCGGGCGTCTCTTCATCTACAAGCTGCCGAACCGGTTCTCATACCTGGAGGCCATCGCGAAGCGCGCGGGCCTCTACTATCACGGCAAGCTCGCGCACGACCGCGTCTATGACCGGCGACGGACGTACGCTCTGGTCGGCGCCACCGGCTTTCGCATCGATGACTTCCGGCGCACGAACCTGCTGCCGCTGACGATCGCCCACCCTCTGGCCTGGCGCTACGCCGGCGAGATCTGGCGGCTGAACGGCGGGCTCTCCAGGATCCCGGGCGTGAACCTGCTGGCGACGAACGTCGAGGCGGATGCGACGGCGATCTGACGTGCGTCCGGTGGACGGATGGCCGGCACGCGCGCCAGGGCGACGGTGAGACCGGGAACCCCCGTCAGCAGGCCTGTCTGGAGCGAGCCCGATAGGCGAGAATCCCCGGAGCGGCTGGGCCGGATCGGGCCGATGGTCTGCTCCTACTGCGGCGAGGGGGGATCGGCACGGGTAACTGCACCCGCAACGATCTGCCGTTCAACTCAACGTGGTGCAAGAACAACGCCGGGCACTTGACCGGCGACAACGTGCAGAAGTGCCCCTACGAGATGAAATATTTGGTCTCGCATAACGGCTACTCGCTGTCCGAGGGAGACAAGTGCTCTGTCAGCATGACGGCATTCGGCTTCTGGGATCTCGCCGGCGGCGTGATCGACGGCGCGCTCTGCCAAATCCACACGGACATGAACGGAGGGTGAATCGGGATGCGGACGCGACTATACGACCTACCGCTCGCTGTCTGCACGGCGCTCGGCGTGCTGGTCGGTGTCGTCACTGGATGGTCGATGATCGCCACGGTGTGCGTCGGCCTGACGGTCGGCAACGGCGTGACCTACGTCCTGCGCTCGCAGGCCGGTCTCGCGGATCGCACAATCTGGCAGCGCGTCAGCAATCACTGGTCGTGATCGCACCTCCTGATCCCGAGCCAGCGACGTGCCACGCGCAGGGCGCGGCAGGGATGCCGCGCCCTACGCGCGATTCCAAGGCAGCAGGTAGTCGCTGCCGGTTCCTGACGTGTCGGGCATCAGGTAGCCGCCTGACGACAGGCCGCCGCCGAGCAGATAGCCGCCGTTCGTCTTTGGCGCGGTAGCGAGCTGGTGAGCGCGATGACACCCCTGTCGTCGGGCTTGGGATAGAGCCCGAGACTATCGGCAAGCATCCGCTGGTCGTTCGGCCCGAGCGCCGCCTGCTTGGCCGCCTGGTACGCCTGCCCGGCCGCGCTCTTGCGCGTGAGCGGCCGGTCGTGCAGGAACGGGATGCTGTCTGACTGTTGCAGCGTCGTGCCGTCGTGTAGCTCCTGAGCCAGCCGGTACGGGTAGGACAGGCTGGCGATGCCGTTGACCAGAGACCACCACGCATTGGGCACATACGGGGAGCCGGTAGGGGCAGACCGAAAAGAAGCCCCAAACCCCCGTGTCGACCGGGGATTTGAGGCTTCCTGACGCTTCCCGCCTATCAGGCGCGCCCGGCAGGATTTGAACCTGCGACCTTCCGCTCCGGAGGCGGACGCTCTATCCCCTGAGCTACGGGCGCTCGAGAACCGCAGGCCAGCTTAGGGCCTTTGCCAGATTAGGGCCTATCCCGTTCGCTCGCACGCCCGGATGCGTCGCGTGACCGGTCGCCTGCTATGACCGGACGTCGGACGGGCCCTGACGTGGACATCGCCATCATCTCGGACACACATCTGCCGAAGGGCTCACGGAGCCTGCCGGCGGCCTGCGTGGAGCGGCTGCGCGTCGCCGATCTGATCGTCCACGCCGGTGACCTGAGCACGTTCGCCGTGCTCGGCGACCTGCGGGCGTTCGGTCCGCCCGTCGTCGCGGTGTGCGGCAACGTCGACGATGCCGACCTGCGCACGGTGCTGCCGGTGGCCGCGGTCATACCGGCCGGCGAGCGGCGGATCGCGGTCCTGCACGACGCCGGACCGGCCGCCGGGCGCCTGACCCGCCTGCGCCGGCGCTTTGCCTCGGCCCGCGTCGATGCGGTCATCTTCGGCCATTCCCATCTGCCCCTGCACGAGCGGGCCGCGGACGGCTTTCAGATCTTCAACCCCGGCAGCCCGACCGAGCGCCGCCGCGCCCCGCACCACACGATGGGGCGCTGCCGCGCCGGATCAGAGCTCGCGTTCGAGCTGATCGAGCTCGACGCGTGACCGCGAGTCTCATCCCGAGGCCGGCTCCGGCCTCCGACCAGACCCTCTGGCAGACTGCGATGCTGATCCGCTCATGGACCTCTCGATCTTCTTCGCCGGGACCGCCGGATCGATTCCCACCGCCCGCCGCGGTCTGCCGGCGATCCTCGTGCGCCGGGGCGGCGACCGGATCCTGTTCGACTGCGGGGAGGGGACGCAGCGTCAGCTCGTCAGCTCGGTCGGCCTGGCGGACCTGACCGAGATCTATCTGACCCACTTCCACGCCGACCATTGGCTCGGGCTGCCCGGGATGCTCAAGACGTTCGACCTGCGCGGGCGCGATCGGCCGCTGACCGTCCATGGCCCGCCCGGCCTCCGGGCGCTGCTCGGGCTCGTCCTGCGGATGGCCGGCCGCGTCGGCTATGAGCTGACCCTCGTCGAGCTCGAGGCCGGCGACGTGCTGGAGCGCGACGGATATCGGATCGCGCCCGTGGCGGTCGCGCACCGCGGCCCCGCGCTCGGCTACGTCCTGTTCGAGGACGAGCGCCCCGGCGAGTTCGACCCGGCGGCGGCGCAGCGGCTCGGCCTGACCCCCGGCCCGGAGTTCGGCCGCGTGGCCCGCGGGGAGACGATCAACGGCGTCACGCCCGATCAGGTGCTCGGCCCGCCGCGCGCGGGACGCAAGCTCGTGCTCTCGGGCGACACGACGCCCTGCGACGCGCTGCGCGTCGCCGCCTATCGCGCCGACGTGCTCGTCCACGAGGCGACGTTCGCCGAGGAGGAGCGCGAGCGCGCCGCCGAGAACGGCCACTCGACCGCCCGCCAGGCGGCGACGATCGCTCGTGACGCCGAGGTGACGATGCTCGCGCTCAACCACGTCTCCACCCGCCATCCGCTCGGCCTGCTGCGCGACGAGGCGCGGGAGGTGTTCCCGGGCGCGCTCGTGCCCCGGGACTTCGACACGATCGAGATCCCGTTCCCCGAGCGCGGAGAGCCGTCGCTGCAGCGCTGGGACGCGGCGCTGGCGGCGGCCGCGGGAGGCGGCTCCTGAACGCGGCGGCGTTGCGGACGGCCCGCCTGACCGGCGAGCCGCTGGGCCCCGAGCACGAGGACGAAGTCGCTCGCCTGTCGCTCGATCCCCGCGTGTATCGCACGCTGTGGCCGTGGTCGTTCCCGCCGACGCTCGGCGACGTCCGCTCCAGCCTGGCCCGCCAGCACGAGCACTGGGAGCGCCACGGCTTCGGCCTGTGGCTGCTGCGCGACCGCGCCGGCGGCGCGATGGTCGGTCGCGGCGGCCTGCAGTACACCGACGTCCTCGGCGACCTGAGCGTCGAGGTCGCCTGGGCGATCGTCCCCGAGCGCTGGGGACGGGGGCTGGCCACCGAGATGGCGCACGCCGCGGTGGCGCTCGCCTTCGCCGAGCTCGGGATCGACGAGCTGATCGCGATCACCCTGCCGGACAACCGCGCCTCCCGGAGGGTGATGGAGAAGGCCGGCCTGCGCCTCGACGGCGAGATCACGCATGCCGGGCTCACGCACGTGCTCTACCGCCGAGCCCGATGCTAGATTCCGCCTCACACGCCGCCGCCTTTAACCCGGTCCCGTGAGGCCAGGAAGGAGCATCCGTTGGAAGCCACCACGGTCACCCTTGACCGCGATGACATGCGCCGCACGCTCGTGCGGATCGCCCACGAGATCGTCGAGAAGAACCCCGATGGCGCGATCGCGCTCGTCGGCATCCACCGCCGCGGCGCGCACCTCGCCCGGCGCCTGCACGCGCTGCTCGGCGAGCTGCTCGCCGAGCCCGTCCCGCTCGGCTCGGTCGACATCGCCTTCTATCGCGACGACCTGACCGTCCGCGGCGGCGGGGGCGGAGCGGCGTCGCCGATCGTCCACGCCACCGAGCTGGACTTCCCGATCGACGGACGGACGATCGTCATCGTCGACGACGTCCTCTACACCGGACGCACGGTCCGGGCCGCGATCGACGCCATCTTCGACTACGGCCGGCCCGCGCGCGTACAGCTGGCGGCCCTCGTCGACCGCGGCCACCGGGAGCTCCCGATCCGCCCCGACTACGTCGGCAAGAATCTGCCGACCTCGACCGATCAGCGGGTCAACGTCCGCGTCGACGAGGTCGACGGCCGCGACGAGGTCACGATCGGCCCAGCGCGGACCGGCGCCCCGAGCGCGATCGGGGCGGCATGAGCGCCCGGATGCCCCGCCATCTGATCTCGATCGAGGACCTCGACCGCGCCGGGATCGAGCGCATGCTCGACCGCGCCGAGTCCTTCGCCGAGGTCTCGGGCCGGGAGATCAAGAAGGTGCCGGCGCTGCGCGGCCGCACCGTCGTCAACCTCTTCTACGAGGCGAGCACCCGGACGAGCTCGTCGTTCGAGCTCGCCGCCAAGCGGCTGTCGGCCGACGTCGTCAGCATCCGCTCGGCCGGGTCCAGCGTCGACAAGGGCGAGTCGCTGAAGGACACGATCCAGACGCTGTCGGCGTATGACCCGGCGGCGATCGTCATCCGCTCGCCGCACGCCGGCGCCGCGCAGCTCGTCGCCGGCTGGACCGGGGCGGCCGTCATCAACGCCGGCGACGGCAAGCACGAGCATCCGACGCAGGCGCTGCTCGACGTGTTCACGCTGCGCCGCCGGCTCGGCTCGCTCGACGGCCTGCGGATCTGGATCGTCGGCGACGTCAGCCACTCCCGGGTCGCGCGCTCCAACATCCTCGCGTTCACGCGGATGGGCGCGCAGGTCACGGTCTGCGGTCCGCCGACGCTGCTGCCGCGGGAGATCGAGAGCCTCGGCTGCGAGGCGTGGCCGACGCTCGACCGCGTCGGCGAGGCCGACGTCGTCTATGTCCTGCGGATGCAGCACGAGCGCATGCACGACTCGTTCGTGCCGTCGCTGCGCGAGTACGCCGCCCGCTATCAGATCAACGAGAGGCGCCTGACCCCCGGGCAGCTCGTCATGCATCCCGGCCCGGTCAACCGCGGCGTCGAGCTGTCAGGGGCGACGATCGACTCGCCCCAGGCCCTGATCGGCGACCAGGTCAAGGCCGGCGTGTGGGTGCGCATGGCGGTCCTCTACGAGCTGCTCGTCGGCTCGCCCATGCTGACCGCGGTGGCGTGATGAGCCGCCCGCGACTGTTCGTCGGCGAGCGCCCGCCCGCCGACCTCCTGATCCGCGGCGCCCATGTGCTCGATCCGCGCACCGGGATCGACGCCGCGCACGACGTCCTCATCCGCGGCGGCCGGATCGCCGAGCTCGGCGCCCCCGGCGCGCTGACCGCGGCCGACGGCTTCGACATCGTCGACGCGGCCGGCCGGCACGCCTTCCCGGGCTTCGTCGACCCCCACGTCCATCTGCGCACGCCCGGCCAGGAGTACAAGGAGGACCTTGATACCGGGACCGCGGCGGCCGCCGCCGGCGGCTACGTCGCGGTGGTGGCGATGCCGAACACCGCGCCGACCGTCGACAACGCCGCCGTGCTCGGCTCGCTGATCGAGCGTGCCCGGCGCGAGGCCCGGGTTCCGGTCGGCTTCCTGGCGAGCGTGACCCGCGAGCTGGCCGGCCAGGAGCTGACCGAGATGGCCGAGCTGCGCGACGCCGGGGCGATCGGCTTCACCGATGACGGCAGGCCGGTCGTGTCGGCCGGGATGCTGCGCAAGGCGCTGCAGTATCAGCGCCTGTGCGGCGGGATCATCGCCCTGCACGAGGAGGACCCGGCGCTGTCGGGCGACGGCGTCATGCACGAGGGAGCCGTCTCGGCGCGCCTCGGGCTCGCCGGGATCCCGTCGCTGTCGGAGTCGACGATGGTCGCCCGCGACAGCGCGCTCGCGCACTACGAGCGCGCGCGGGTGCACTTCCAGCATCTCTCCTGCGTCGAGTCGGTCCAGGCGCTGGCCGACGCCAAGGAGCGTCTCGGCGCCCGGGTCAGCGGCGAGGCGAGCCCGCATCACCTGACGCTGACCGACGAGTCGGTGCTGTCGCTCGACAGCCGCTTCAAGTGCAATCCGCCGTTGCGGACCGAGACCGACCGCCAGGCGCTGATCGCCGGCCTGCGCTCCGGGGTGATCGACTGCATCGCCACCGACCACGCGCCCCACGCCGCCCACGAGAAGGAGGTCCCGTTCGAGCAGGCGCCGATGGGCACCACCGGGCTGGAGACGGCGTTCGCCGCGGTCCACACCGAGCTCGTCGTGCCCGGGGTGATCGGCCTGAGCACGATCGTCGAGCGGATGAGCGCCGGCGCGGCGCTGTATGAGCTGCCGACGCCGCGGATCGCGGTCGGCGAGCCGGCCGACCTCTGCCTGGTCGATCTGCAGGCGCGCTTCGAGGTCGGCGAGGACGGCTACGCGAGCCGCTCGTCGAACTGCGCCCTGCACGGGCGCACGCTCCGGGGTCGCGTGATGCTGACCCTTGCCGCCGGCGCGATCGCCTTCCGCCGGCCGATGCTCGTCGCCTCCGCGGCGGCCGGCGCGGATCGGCGGGGCTGATGGCCTCTGCGACCGCCTATGTCCTGCTCGAGGACGGCGAGCGCTTCGACGGCATCGCCTGCGGCGCCGACGCGACCGCCGTCGGGGAGATCGTCTTCACCACCGCCATGGCCGGCTATCAGGAGGCGGTGACCGACCCCAGCTACGCCGGCCAGCTGATCACCTTCACCTATCCGCAGATCGGCAACTACGGCGTCAGCGACGAGGCGATGGAGTCCGACCGCGTGCACGCCCGGGCGGCGATCATGCGCGCCGCCGTCAACCGCCGTGACGCGCCCGGGGCGCGGGACGGCTGGTGCGACTGGCTGACCGCGGCCGGGGTCCCGGCGATCACCGACCTCGACACCCGCGCCCTGGTTCGCCACATCCGGGATCAGGGGGCGATGCGCGGCGGCGTCTTCCCGGCGCGCATCGGCGCCGGCGAGGCCCACGGGCTGATCGCCGCCGAGCCGGCGATGATCGGCCGTGACCTGGCCCGCGAGGTGTCGCCGAGCGCGGTCGTCGTGCTGGAGCCGACCGGGGGAGATCCCGCGGCCGGGACGCCGCTGATCGCGATGATCGACACCGGCGTCAAGACCTCGATCCTGCACCATCTGCGCTCACGCGGGGCGCGCGTCGCGCTGCATCCGTGCGCGAGCGGCGCCGAGGCGATCATGGCCACCGGGCCCGACGCCATCTTCCTCGCCAACGGCCCGGGCGACCCGGCCGCGCTGCGCTACATCACCGCCACGGTCGCCGCGCTCGTCGGCCGGCTGCCCGTCTACGGAATCTGCCTCGGCCATCAGCTGCTCTGCCGGGCGGTCGGGCTCGAGACCTACAAATTACCCTTCGGCCATCACGGCGCCAACCATCCGGTCAAGGACCTGACGACCGGCGCGACCGAGATCACGAGCCAGAACCACGGCTTCGCGGTGCTCGGCCCGGGCGGCGAGCGCACGATCGAGGACGACCGTCCGGTGCGCTGGGAGACCGACTTCGGCGCGGCCGAGCTGACCCACATCAATCTCTATGACCGCACCGTCGAGGGGCTGCGGCTGCTCGACGTGCCGGGCGCCACCGTCCAGTACCACCCCGAGGCGGGTCCCGGGCCACACGACGCGCTGCACCTGTTCGACCGGTTCATCGCCGAGATCCGGGCGGCCGCCTGATGCCCCGCCGGACCGACATCCACAAGATCCTGCTGCTCGGCTCGGGGCCGATCGTCATCGGCCAGGCCGCCGAGTTCGACTACTCCGGGACCCAGGCGTGCCGCGTGCTGATGCAGGAGGGCTACGAGGTCGTGCTCGTCAACTCCAATCCGGCGACGATCATGACCGACCCCGAGGTGGCGTCCGCGACCTACATCGAGCCGCTGCTGCCCGGTCCGGTCGCCCAGGTGATCGAGCGCGAGCGCCCGGACGCGCTGCTGCCGACGCTCGGCGGCCAGACCGCGCTGAACCTCGCCAAGGCGCTCAGTGAGGACGGGACGCTCGATCGCTACGGCGTCGAGTTGATCGGCGCCGACTACGAGGCGATCGACCGCGCCGAGGACCGTGAGCGCTTCCGGGACACGATGACCGCCGCCGGCCTGCGCGTCCCGCGCAGCACGATCGCCCACACCCTGCAGGATGCCCACGCCGCGGTCGCCGTCCTCGGCCTGCCGTTCATCGTGCGCCCGGCGTTCACGCTCGGCGGCACCGGGGGCGGCGTCGTCCACACCGAGGCCGACGTCGACCGCGTCGTCGGCGGCGGCCTCGCCGCGTCGCCGATCGGCCAGGTGCTGCTCGAGGAGTCGGTGCTCGGCTGGGGCGAGTTCGAGCTCGAGGTCATGCGCGACCACACCGACAACGTCGTGATCGTCTGCTCGATCGAGAACCTCGATCCGATGGGCGTCCACACCGGCGACAGCGTCTGCGTCGCCCCCCAGCAGACGCTGACCGATCGCCAGTATCAGGCCCTGCGTGACCAGGCGATCGCCGTGATCCGCGCGGTCGGGGTTCAGACCGGGGGCTCCAACGTCCAGTTCGCGGTCAACCCCGCGACCGACGAGATCGTCGTGATCGAGATGAACCCGCGCGTCTCGCGCTCCAGCGCGCTGGCCAGCAAGGCGACCGGCTTCCCGATCGCCAAGATCGCCGCGCGGCTCGCCGTCGGCTACACGTTGCAGGAGATCCCCAACGACATCACCCGCGCGACCCCGGCGAGCTTTGAGCCGGCGATCGACTACTGCGTCGTCAAATGGCCGCGATTCGCCTTCGAGAAGTTCCCCGGCGCCGAGGCCGGGCTGACGACGCACATGAAGTCGGTCGGCGAGGCGATGGCGCTCGGGCGGACGTTCAAGCAGGCCTTCGCCAAGGCGCTGCGCTCGCGTGAGCTCGACGCGCCGGCGGTCTCGCCCGACGACGACGAGGCGCTGCTGACCCTGCTGGAGGTGCCCGGCGCCGAGCGCTACGACCATCTGCTGGAGGCGCTGGCGCGCGGGATCTCGGTCGACGAGCTGCGGGCGCGGACGAGCATCTCGCCGTGGTTCCTGCACGAGCTCGCCGAGCTGGTCGCCGATCCCGAGGCGGTCTTCGCCGGAGTGCGGACCTTCAAGGCGGTCGACACCTGCGCGGCCGAGTTCGCCGCCGAGACGCCGTACTTCTACTCCGGTTGGGAGCGTCCGGGGCCGGATCCGGCCCACCCCGCCCGCCACGAGGTCCGGCGCGGCACCCGCCCGAGCATCGTCATTCTCGGCTCGGGCCCGAACCGGATCGGGCAGGGGATCGAATTCGACTACTGCTGCGTGCACGCCGCCCAGACGGTGCGCGAGCTCGGCCGTGACGCGGTCATGATCAACTGCAATCCGGAGACGGTCTCGACCGACTACGACACCTCCGACCGGCTGTACTTCGAGCCGCTGACGCTCGAGGACGTGCTCGCGGTCTGCGAGCTCGAGCAGCCCGAGGGCGTCGTCGTCCAGTTCGGCGGCCAGACGCCGCTCAAGCTCGCCTCCGGCCTCGGCGCGGCGGGCGTGCCGATCCTCGGCACCGGGATCGAGGCGATCGACCTCGCCGAGGACCGCTCGCGCTTCGGCGCGCTGCTCGACGAGCTCGGCTACAGCGCGCCGCCGTACGCCACCGCGGCCGGCGCCGAGGAAGCGCTGACGCGCGCGCCGGAGGTCGGCTTCCCGCTGCTCGTGCGCCCCAGCTACGTGCTCGGCGGGCGGGCGATGGAGATCGTCTACAGCGTCGCCGGGCTCCAGGACTATCTGACCCGCGTCGGGACGCAGACGGGCTCGCCGATCTATCTGGACCGCTTCCTCGAGGATTCGATCGAGGTCGACGTCGACGCGCTGTGCGACGGCGAGGACGTCTGGATCGCCGGGATCATGCAGCACGTGGAGGAGGCCGGGATCCATTCCGGCGACTCGGCCTGCGTGCTGCCGCCGCACACCCTCGGCCCCGAGATGCTCGAGCGGATCCGCGTCCAGACGACGGGGATCGCCCGCTCGCTCGGCGTCATCGGCCTGCTCAACGTCCAGTTCGCCATCCACGGCGACGACGGGCTGCACGTCATCGAGGCCAATCCGCGGGCGTCGCGCACGGTGCCGTTCGTGTCCAAGGCGATCGGCCTGCCGCTGGCCAAGCTGGCCTGCCGGATCATGCTCGGGGAGCGGATCGCCGGCCTCGGCCTACCCGCCGAGTTCACGCCGCGCCATGTCTGCGTCAAGGAGGCGGTGCTGCCGTTCAGCCGCTTCGCCGGCGCCGACTCGCTGCTCGGGCCCGAGATGCGCTCCACCGGCGAGGTGATGGGCATCGCGCTGGACTTCCCGACGGCGTTCGCCAAGGCGCAGGCTGCGGCGGGTTCGACGCTGCCCAGCCACGGCACCGTGTTCATCACCGTCTCCGACAGCGACAAGCCGGCGGCGACCGGGATCGCGACGTCGCTGCACGATCTCGGCTTCGACATCATCGCCACCCGCGGCACGGCGCAGGCCCTGGAGCGGATGGGCATCCCGGTGACCCGGATCAACAAGATCGGCGAGGGCTCGCCGCACGTCGTCGACTGGATCGAGCGCGGGGCGGTCGACCTCGTCATCAACACCCCGGTCGGGACCGGCGCGCGGACGGACGGCTATGAGATCCGCTCGGCGGCGATCGCCCGCGGGATCCCGTGCATCACGACGATGTCCGGGGGAGTGGCGGCCGCGCGGGCGATCATGGCCGCGCGCCGCGGCGAGCCGGAGGTCATCTCACTGCAGGAGCTGCACAGCGGCGGGCCGGCCAGCCCCGCCGCCCCGCGATGAGCGCCGAGCCGCCGGCTCCGTCCGCCGGGCCGGCTCCGTCCGACGCGCCGGCCGCGTCCGCCGCGCCGGCCGCGTCCGCCGGGCCGGCCCCGTCCGCCGCGCCGGCCGCCACCATCGCGCCCGCCGTCGCCCCCGGCGAGCGCGTCCAGGCCCCTCTGGGAACGCGCGTGGCGCGCCTGACGGCGGTGCAGCGCCACGGCCCATACGTTGTCCTGCGGTGCGCCGACCCGGGCGGTCCGCGGCCGCAGGCCGGCCAGTTCTACATGCTGCGGGCGGCCGAGCGCTGGGGCGGGGGGGACGGTGAGCGCCCGTTCCTGCCGCGCGCGTTCAGCGTCCTGCGCGCCCCCGCCGATTCCGACGAGCTGCAGTTCATGCTCGAGGACGTCGGGCCCGGCACGCATCGCCTCTGCGCCCTGCGGGCCGGCGACGAGCTGAGGCTGCTCGGTCCGCTCGGGATCGGCTTCACCGCCCCGCGCGAGCACCGTCGTGCGATCCTCGCCGGCGGTGGGGTGGGGATCGCGCCGCTCGCCATCTGGCAGGACCAGCTGGCGACGCCGGCGAGCGTCGTGCTCGGCTTCCGGGACGGCGCCCACGCGCGCGGCGCCGCGCTCCTGCGCGACGCGCGCGTAGCGACCGACGACGGGAGCGCCGGCCATCACGGCCGCGTCACCGACCTGCTCGCCGCCGAGCTCGACGCCGACTCCGACGCCGAGGTCTACGCCTGCGGGCCGCCCGCGATGCTCGAGGCGGTGCGCGCGCTGTGCGCGGAAACCGACCCGCCCACCCCCCTTCAACTGGCGCTGGAAGCCGGGATGGCGTGCGGCTACGGCGCCTGCTTCGGCTGCGTCGTCGCCACCCGGGACGGCTTCGTGCGCGTCTGCGTCGACGGGCCGGTGCTCGCCGCCGACCGGCTGGCGGCGGTGCGGTGAGCGTCGAGTTCTGCGGGCTGACGCTCGCCCATCCGATCATCAACGCCTCCGGGACGTTCGACGCGATCGCCGCCCGGCGGGCGTTCGGGGACGACCTCGACGCCCGCTTCCCGTTCGCCGCGTTCGTCTCCAAGACGGTGACCCTGGCGCCCCGGCAGGGCAATCCGCCGCCCCGGTTATGGGAGACCGCGGCCGGCCTGATCAACTCGATCGGGCTGCCCAACAAGGGTCTGGCCGGCTACCTGGCCGACGACCTACCCGAGCTGGCGCGCCTGCCGGTGCCGCTGATCGTCAACGTCATGGGCTTCAGCCGCGACGAGGTCTCCGAGCTGGTGCGGGCGTTCGACGCCCGCGCCGAGGTCTCGGCACTGGAGCTCAACGTCTCCTGCCCCAACGTCGAGACCGGAATGGTGATGGGCGCCGATCCCGGCGAGGTGGCGCGGCTCCTGCACGCCGTGCGCCCGCTGACCGCCAAGCCGCTCATCGTCAAGCTGACGCCGAACGCCTCCGACGTGCCGGCGGTCGCGCTGGCCGCGCAGGCGGCGGGCGCGGACGCGCTCTCGCTGATCAACACGATCCGCGGCATGGCCCTCGACCCGGTCAGCGGCGAGCCGTGGCTCGGCGGGGTGACCGGCGGCGTGTCGGGCCCGGCCGTCCGCGCCATCGCGCTCGCCCAGGTCCAGTCGGTGTGCGCCGCCGTCGAGATCCCGGTCGTGGCCATGGGGGGTGTGCAGCGGGGTCGCGACGCGCGTGATCTGCTGCGCGCCGGCGCAGCTTTGGTGGCGGTCGGCACCGAAAGCTTCAGAGACCCCGCAGCGGGCGCGACGATCGCCGCCGAGCTGGCCGCGATGGCGTCCGCAGCGAGCCCTCCGGCAGGCCCGTAGTAAGCCTGGTCGAGGAAGGTCCAGGGTCGTGGTAATGCTCCGGAAAGTCCTGCAAAGATACAGCTTTGCCGCGACCAGGCTCGACGGTGCTCAAGCTCAACTTGAGGTCGAGTCGAATTCCGGCGGTAGGCCTTGATCGCCGGGCGACAAGAGGTATAGTCGCCCGCCATGCCGCCGGTGTCCGAGTCCTTCACCAAGTCCCTTGCCGCACCCGAGCGCTCGCTGGTGCAGCGGATGGAAGCCTTACAGCGAGCCAACGACATCCGCAGCCGGCGCGCGCAGCTCAAGCGCGATCTGAAGGCCGGCCGGACCGGGATCGCCGACCTCCTGCTCGATCCGCCGGACTATCTGCTGACCGCCAAGGTGTTCGACCTGCTGCTCGCGGTGCCCAAGTACGGCCGGGTCAAGGTCAACAAGATCCTGTCTCACTGCCGGATCTCGCCGAGCAAGACCCTCGGCGGGCTGTCAGAGCGTCAGCGCGGCGAGCTCGTCGAGCTGATGCGCCGCCGCTGACCGTCGTCGCGGCGGAGGCCTGACGCCGGTGGCCAGAGTCTTCGTCATCACCGGTCCGTCCGGCGTCGGCAAGGGAACGCTCATCCGCGGCCTGCAGCAGCGCCTTCCGGAGCTGTCGCTGTCGGTCTCGGCCACGACGCGCGCGCCGCGCCCGGGCGAGCGCGACGGCGTCGACTATCACTTCCTGTCCGACGATGAGTTCGCCGGACACGCCGAGGCCGGCGACTTCGTCGAGCACGCCACCTATTCGGGGCGCCACTACGGGACGCTGCGCTCCGAGCTCGAGGCTCGCCTGGCCGAGGGCGTGCCGGTCGTGCTCGAGATCGAGCTCCAGGGTGCCCGGCAGGTCCGTGAGGCGATGCCCGAGGCGCTGGCGGTGTTCATCGCCCCGCCCTCGCGCGAGGCTCTGCGGGCCCGGCTGATCGGCCGAGGAACCGACGAGCTGTATCAGATCGAGCAGCGGCTGGCGACCGCCGAGCGCGAGCTCGGCGCCCAGCGCGAGTTCGCCCACGTCGTCGTCAACGACCGCCTGGAGGAGGCCACCGACGAGCTGACCCGGATCGTGCGCGGCGCGCTCGCCGGTGACGACCGGCCGGCCGCTACCCTTCAAGGCCCCGACGAAGGACTCATCCCGTGATCTCACCCCGTATCGACAAGCTGCTGGACCACGTCGACTCCGACTACGCCAGCGTGCTCGTCGCGGCCAAGCGTGCGCGCCAGATCAACTCGTACTATCACAACCTCGGCGAGGGGACGTTCGACGAGTTCCCGCCGCCGATGGTCGACACGCGCTCCAAGAACTACCTGACGATCGCCCTGGAGGAGGTCGCCCAGGGCAAGCTCAAGTACCACTACCGATAGTCGTCTGAGCCGTGTCGCGTGTGCTGCTGGGAGTGACCGGCGGGATCGCGGCCTACAAGATGGTCGAGACCGCGCGGCTGGCGATCAAGGCCGGCCACGCGGTCCGCGTCATCCAGACGCCGGCGAGCCGGCGGTTCATCGGCGCCAGCACGTTCGCGGGGATCACGGGCGCGCCGGTGCTCAGCAGCGAGTTCGCCGACGATCCCCTGCGCGGCGCCTATCCGGGCGAGGCGCCGCCCGATCGCACGCCGATCAGTCATCTCGCGCTCGTCGGGCGCGCCGACGTCTATCTGATCGCCCCGGCGAGCGCGAACACGATCGCCAAGCTCGCCCACGGCCACGCCGACACGCTCGTCGCCACCGCGGCGCTGGCGGCCGCTTGCCCGGTCCTCGTCGCCCCGGCGATGAACAACCGCATGTATCTGCATCCGGCGACCCAGGCCAATCTGGCGCTGCTGGCCCAACGTGGCGTGACCGTGATCGATCCGGGCGAGGGCGAGCTCGCCTCCCACGGCGAGCACGGCATCGGCCGCATGGCGGAGCCCGCCGAGCTCCTGGCGGCCTGCGAGGCGAGCATCGCTCCCGGTTCGCCGCGCTGGATCGGCGCGCGGGTGCTCGTCACCGCCGGGGGCACGCAGGAGCCGATCGACAGCGTCCGCTTCATCGGCAATCGCTCCTCGGGCCGGATGGGGTTCGCGCTCGCGCGCGAGGCCGCCCGGCTGGGCGCGCGGGTGACGATCGTCGCCGCCAACGTCGCGCTCGATCCGCCCGCGGGCGCCGAGGTGGTCCCGGTCGCCACCGCCGCGCAGCTCGCCGACGCCACCGCGGCGCGCTTCGACGACGCCGATGTCCTGCTGATGGCCGCCGCCGTCGCCGACTTCCGCCCGCGAACGGCCGCGCCGGCCAAGCTCAAGAAGGACGCCGGCGTGCCGCGCGTCGAGCTGGAGCCGACCGAGGACGTGCTCGGCCGGCTCGCCGCGCACCGGGCGCCGGGTCAGGTGATCGTCGGCTTCGCCGCCGAGCACGGCGACGGGGCGCGCGCCTATGCCCGCGGCAAGCTTGAGCGCAAGGGGCTTGACGCGATCGTCGTCAACGACATCTCGCAGCCCGGCATCGGCTTCGAGGCCGCCGACAACGAGGTCACCGTGATCACCGCCGCGGGCCGTGAGCGGCATCTGGCCCGTGCCGACAAGCACGAGATCGCGCGGAGGATCCTCGACGAGGTCGAGACGCTGATGTCCACCAAGGAGAGCGAGCATGGAGCCGCCCGAGCAGACTCCGATCGCGCCGCACGAGTTTGAGGCCCACGCCGCGCTGGCCAGGGCGCTGGCGGCGAACATCGACCGCGCCGTCCAGGTCCGGCCGGAGACCCTGCGCCATCTGCTCGTCACCCTGCTGGCCGAGGGCCACGCCCTCGTCGAGGACTATCCGGGGGTCGGCAAGACCGCCCTCGCCCGGGCGCTGGCGCGCTCGATCGACTGCCAGTTCGCGCGGGTGCAGTGCACCTCTGACCTGCTGCCCGCCGACGTCGTCGGCACGAACGTCTATGACCAGCGCGAGCAGCGCTTCGAGTTCCGCCCCGGACCGGTGTTCGCCAACGTCGTGATCGTCGACGAGATCAACCGCGCCTCGCCGAAGACCCAGTCGGGCCTGCTGGAGTGCATGCAGGAGCGCTGCGTGACCGTCGACGTGCAGACCCATGAGCTGGCCCGTCCGTTCCTCGTGCTCGCCACCCAGAACCCGATCGAGTTCGAGGGCACCTATCCGCTCCCGGAGGCGCAGGTCGATCGCTTCATGGTCCGCCTGTCGCTCGGCTATCCCGACCGCGCGGCCGAGGCGAGCATGCTCGCCGCCCACGAGTCCGGCGACCAGGTGCTGGCCCTCACGCCGGTGGCCACCGCCGCCGACGTGCTCGCCGCCCAGGATGCCGCGATGCGCGTCCGCGCCTCCGCCCCCCTGCGTGATTACGTCGTGCGCCTGCTGTGGCGCACGCGCGAGGACCCGCGGGTCGATCTCGGCGCCAGCCCGCGCGCCGGGCTGCTGCTGCTGCGTGCGGCGAAGGCCAACGCCCTGATGGAGGGGCGTGATCACGCGCTCCCCGACGACGTGCAGGCGCTCGCCGTCCCCGTCCTGGCCCACCGGCTCGTGCTCGCGCCCGAGACGCCGCGCCACGCCGCCGCCGACGTGGTCCTCGACGCGATCTCGTCCAGCCGGGCGTTGTGATGCGGGCGCCGGGGCCCCTCGCGTCGCGGATGTCCGCGTCACGCGCGGCCGCGGTGACCGTGGCCGGGGGCGTGCTGATCGTCATCGGCTTCGCGTTCGACGCCTCGCCGCTGCTCGTCGTGGCCTGCGCGCTGGCGGCGACCGGGTTGCTGGCGCCGGCCTGGGTGTGGGTGACCGCCCGCACCGCGAGCGTCCGCCGCGTGATCGCCGACGGTCCGGTGACCGAGGACCAGCCCGTCCAGGCCCGGATCGAGGTCCGGCGCGGACTGCTCGGGCTGCCCGCCGCCGAGCTCGTCGATCCGTTCGTGCACGGCCATCTCGGCGTCACGGGACCGCTGTCGGCGGTGCTCGGGGAGCGCGTCGCGCGCCTGAGCGTGACGACGCGCTTCCCCCGGCGCGGGCTGCTGACGCTCGCCCCGCCCGCGCTGGTCGTCTCAGACCCGCTGGATCTCGCCCGCATCCGGGTGGTCAGCGGCATCCCCGCCCAACAACTGCTCGTCCTGCCGCGCACCGAGCCGGTGCGCTGGCTGGGCGACCGCCGCGGGCGCCGCTTCGCGCCCGCCGACGGGCGCTCGCCCGCCGACGCCCTCGCCGCCGTCGACCTCGACGGGCTGCGGCCGTATCGCCCCGGGACCTCGGCGAGTCGCATCCACTGGCCGGCCGTGGCGCGCGGCGCGGGGCTGATCGAACGCCGCCTGCAGGCCGACGGCGACGCCCGGCCGCTCGTCGTGCTCGACGCGCGGACGGCGGCCGACGGCGATCCGGCCCTGCTGGACGCCGCCGTTCGAGCGGCCGCCTCGCTCGTCCTGGAGCTGGCGCGTGGTGGCGGGTGTGGACTGCTGCTGTCCGGCGAGCGGCGCCCGACGATGATCGACCGGGCGCTCGTCAGCTGGCCGCCGGCCCTCGCTCGGCTGGCGCTCGTGCAGGGCGGGGCCGGCCTGCGCCCGCCGGCGCTCGGAGCCGCGGCCGGCCGGATCGGACCGCTCGTCTACGTCGCCGCCGAGCCGGTGGCGCGCCTCGGCACCGTGCTCGCCGGTCGCACGCGCGGCCTGACCGTGCTCGTCGTCCCCACGGCGAGCCTCGCCGACGAGCCCCCCGCCGCGGTCCGGACGGCCGGCGCGGCGCTGTTCGAGGTCACCGGCTGCCGGGGCTTCGTGCTCGGCGCTGTGCGCCGGGCGTCCGGGCCGGGCGCGGCCCACAGATTCGGGCCCTCCGCCCCTGACCCGGCGGCGGCATGACCGCACTCGGCTCGCCCGTGGGCCTCGGGACCGAGGTCGAGCCGGCCGGCGAGCCGCTGACGCGCGCCGAGGGCCCGGCGGCCGGCACGGCGGACCGGCCCGCGCGCCCGGGAGTGCGCGTCCTGACGTTCGCCGCGCTCACCCTGTATGGGCTCGTGCGCTGGTCCTCGCTCCTGCAGCCGGCGCCGATGGGGCGCCTGCTCGGGGTCTTCGCGCTCGCCACGGCGCTCGCCGGCGCCGTTCCGCTCATGCGCCGCCGGCTCGGCACGCCGCCCGCGACGCTCGCGGCGGCCGGCCTGATCGCGCTCGCGTTTCCGATGGCCGGGATGCGCTGGCATGACTTCGTGCAGCTCAAGATCGCGATCGGCGCCGACGAGATCGCCACCGGCATCCAGGGGCTGCCCGACGCGCTCGTCCCATACCTCGGCCCGAGCGACGCCATCCGCCTCGTCGTCGTCCTCGGCGCGGCCGTGCTGGCGCTCGATGCCGCGGCGGTGATCGCGTTCGCCCCGGCCACGCTGCGCGAAGGGCGCCGCGCCGCCGCGGCCGTCCCGCTGCTGGCGCTCGCCATCGTGCCGGGCACGCTCGTCCGTCCGGAGTTCCCCTATCTCCAGGGCCTGCTGCTGTTCGTGCTGCTCGCCGCCTTCCTGTGGGGTGAGCGGGTGCGCCGTGACGGCGTCGTCTCCGCGCTCGGGGTCGCGCTGCTGGCCGGCGTCGTGGCCACGATCGTCGCGCCGCGGATCGACACGCACCGTCCGTGGTTCGACTATCGCGCCTGGGCGGGTCAGCTCGTCGTCGTCCACGTCGATCGCTTCGACTGGAACCAGACCTACGGTCCGCTCGTCTGGCCGCGGTCCGGCGACCAGGTGCTGAGCGTGCGGGCCCAGACCGCCGACTACTGGAAGGCCGAGGACCTCGACAGCTTCGACGGGACCGACTGGGTGGCCGGGGCCTCGACGATCACGCCGTCGCTGCCGTCGCCGTCGCAGGCGGCGCTCTCCCGCTGGTCGCAGTCGATCACGGTGACGATCGACGGGATGCGCACCGACGACGTCATCGCCGCGGGCTACGCCTCCCAGCCGTCATCGCTGCCCGGCGGGTTCGCCGCCGGATCCGACGCCGGGACGTGGATCGCGGGGCGGGAGCTCGGCCCCGGCACGACCTACAGCCTGACGACGTACTCGCCGCGCCCGTCGGCCGCCCAGCTGACCGCGGCGTCCGTCGGGTATCCGGACGCTCTGCTCGTCGGCTACCGGACGCTGTCCATCCCCGTCGCCGGCCTGCCGGTCGGGGCCGATCCGCAGGTCGTCTTCCCGCCGTTTCACTCCCGTCGGCCGCCCGCCGTCATCCAGCCGAGCGCCGTGCCCGACGCGACGGCGCTGCTGCGCGCGTCGCCCTACGGGCGCGTCTACGCGCTCGCCCGCCGGCTGGCCGCCGCCGCGCCGACCCCGTACGCCTTCGTCGAGAGCGTCATGCGCTATCTCTCGCCGGACCGCGGCTTCAGCTACGAGCTTGACCCGCCGGCGGCGCGCTATCCGCTGGTCAGCTTCCTGTTCTCCACCAAGAAGGGCTACTGCCAGCAGTACTCGGGGGCGATGGCGCTGCTGCTGCGGATGGGCGGGGTGCCGGTGCGCGTCGCCGCCGGTTTCACCCCGGGCACGCGGACCTCGGGCGATCGCTGGGTCGTCACCGACACCGACGCCCATGCCTGGGACGAGGTCTGGTTCCCGCTCTACGGCTGGGTCCGCTTTGATCCGACACCGCCGACGAGCGCGATCGGCGTGACGCCGATCAACCCTCTGCCGAGCAGCCTGCTCTCCCAGCAGAACGCCGCCGGCGGGGCCGGGGCCTCCCGGCACGGGCTCGGCTCCGGGAGCACGCGCCTCCGGAGCGGCCCGCGCGCGGCGGGTGCCGGGACGAGCCTGTGGCCGATCCTCGCGGCGGCCGGCCTCGTTCTCGCTCTCCTGCTCGCCGCCGTGACGTGGTCGCTGCGCGGGCGCCGGGAGTCGTTCGAGGCCGAGCTCGCCGAGCTCGAACGGGCGATGGCCCGCAGCGGTCGACCGCTGCGAGACGGGGTCACCCTGGCGGCCCTCGAAGAACGCTTCTCAGCCTCGCCGGAGGCTGCCGCCTACATCCGCGCCCTGCGCGTCGCCCGCTACGGCGGCGGCAACGACGCGCCGAGCTCCGCGCAGCGCCGCGCGCTGCGGCGTGAGCTCGGGCGCGGGCTCGGCGCGGGCGGACGGGCACGGGCCCTGTGGGCGCTCCCGCCGCGCCCGCGGGGACGCGGATGAAGGTCCGGGAGGCTCATAGAATTGTCAGGATGGACGACGTGTATGAGCTCTTTCGGCGCGGGACGGCGCTGCTGGAGGCGGGCGATCATCATTCGGCTGTCGTTCCGCTGACCCGGGCGCGTGAACTGGCGCCCGAGCAGACCTCGATCCGCGAGGCGCTCGGCCGGGCGCTGTTCCACATCCAGCGCTACGAGGCGGCCGCCGAGGAATTCCAGGCGATCGTCGATCGCGCGCCGATCAACGACTACGCGCTCTTCTGCCTCGGTCGCTGCCTGCAGCTGCTCGGCCGTCACGCCGAGGCGCGCCAGCCGCTCGCCCTCGCCGCCTGCCTGCAGCCCGGCCGGCGTGATTACCGGGTGTATCGCGATCGCGCGCGGGATCGGGCCTCCGGCGCGCAGTAGGGCGGTCGCCGGTCCTCCGGCACCCCCGGGACGGTCGCCGGCGCTTCGCGCGCGGACCCCGTCGCGGGATCCCGGGCGTGCCATGCGGTGCTAGGCTCATTAGCACAGCTTTCCTGCCGGGCGTTCCCGGTGCCGTACCGAAAGTGGGCGCCCGCCCGCTTTTTTTATTGTTTGACATGGAGGAGACAGTGAGTGCCCTACAGACCGAGATCGAAGCCAGGCTCGCCGGCGTCGAGCCCGAGGTCGAGGTGCTGCTGGCAGAGGTCGCCGGTCCGACCCTGCGTCTTTTCATCGACCACCCGGACGGCGTGACCTTGGCGCTCTGTGAGCGGGTCACCGGGCATCTGACCGACTATCGCGAGCGCTTCTCGCTGGAGGTGTCGTCGCCCGGGCAGGACCGTCCGCTGACCAAGCCCGCGCATTACTCACGGTACCTGGGGCGCCGCGCGCGCATGCGGCTGCGTGATGCGGGTGGGCGGGACGCCGCTCACAAGCAGCTGACCGGCGAGCTCGTGGGCGCCTCCGATCACGACGTCACGATCGCCGCCGGCGACGGGATCCTCACGATCCCCTACGACCAGATCGTCCGCTCCAACCTCGTACCCGGAGACTGAGCTCATGTCCAAGGAAATCGTTGAGGCCGTGCGGGGCCTCGCCGCGGAGAAGAACATTTCCCACGAGAAGCTGATGGAGGCGCTCGAGGACGCGCTCCTCTCGGCCTACAAGAAGACGCCCGGGTCCGCCCCGTACGCCAAGGTCGAGATGGACCGCGACAGCGGCGACTTCATCGTCTGGGAGCTGAAGATCCCGCCGGAGCTCGAGGAGCAGCTGCTCGTCGAGGCGACGACCGATGCCCAGCCGACCGTCGATCCCGAGACGGGGGAGATGCGCGAGGCGCCGGAGCCGGAGATCGACCTCGAGAAGCTCAAGGAGTACGAGGACCAGATCGAGACCGAGGACGTCACCCCGCACGACTTCGGGAGGATCGCCGCCCAGACCGCGAAGCAGGTCATCCTGCAGCGCATCCGCGAGGCCGAGCGCGACATGATGTTCGAGGAGTACCGCGATCGGGTCGGGGAGCTGATCACCGGGATCGTCCAGCAGTCGGACTCCCGCTACACGCTCGTCCAGCTGCGCGAGCGCGTCGAGGCGCTGCTGCCGAAGTCCGAGCAGGTCGACGGCGAGCGCTACGACCACTCCCAGCGCATCAAGGCGGTCATCAAGGACGTCTCCAACTCCACCAAGGGCCCGAGCATCATCGTCTCGCGTCGCGACCCGGAGCTGATCAAGTCGCTGTTCGAGCTCGAGGTCCCCGAGATCGCCGACGGGCTCGTCGAGATCACCGGCGTCGCCCGCGAGCCCGGCTATCGCTCGAAGATCGCGGTCGTCTCCCACGTCGACGGCGTCGACCCGGTCGGCGCGTGCGTCGGCCCCCGCGGCTCACGGGTCCGGATGGTCGTCTCCGAGCTGCGCGGCGAGAAGATCGACATCATCCCCTACAACGACGAGCCCGCCCGGTTCGTCGCCAAGGCGCTGTCGCCCGCTCGGGTGCGCGAGGTGCTCGTCGACGACGCCGGCAAGCAGGCGACGGTCATCGTCCCCGACGACCAGCTGTCGCTCGCCATCGGACGTGAGGGCCAGAACGCGCGGCTCGCCGCGCGGCTGACCGGCTGGCGGATCGACATCCGCTCGGAGACCGAGTTCGCCGCCGAGGAGGCCGAGCACGGCTATGAGCAGGAGGAGACCCAGGGCCGCTGCGCGGCGATCCTCACCAACGGCCGCCGCTGTCCCAACGCGGCGCTGCCGGGCTCGCGTTACTGTGGAATCGACGCCCACCAGGCGCTCGCCGGCAAGGACACCGACCAGGTCGAGGCCGATCCGTCCGGCGACGATGACGGCGCCGGCGAATAACCGACCTACACTGAAATCTGCCGATGAATAAGCGAGTCCACGAGATAGCCAAGGAACGCGGCCTCCCCGCCAAGGAGGTGCTGGCCGCGCTCAAGGCGGCCGGCATCGCGGTCAAGGCCGCCTCGTCCTCGGTCGACGAGGAGGTCGCCTCCCGCGTGCTCGGTAACGGCGCCGCGGGCGCCCCGGCGGCCGCCGGGACCGCCGCGACCGCCGCTCCGGCGGCGGCCCCCGCCAAGCCGCGCAGCTCCCGCAAGGCGGCCAACGGCGCCGCGGCGACCCCGGCCCCCGCGCCGGCCGCCAAGGCTGCCGCCGCCCCCGCCGCTGCTGCGCCTGCGCCGGCCGCCACCTCCGCTGCCGCGGTGCCCGCCACCCCCACTGGCGCGGCGCCCGCCACCCCCGCTGCCGCGGCGCCCGCACCGGCCGCCCAGGCGCCCGCCACCCCCGCTGCCGCGGCGCCCGCTGCCCCCGCACCGGCCGCGTCTCCCGCTGCCCCTGCTCCGGCTGCCCAGGCGGCTCCCGCCACCGCTGCTAAGGCCGCTGCCTCGGCCGCTGCCGCGCCGGCTCAGACGGCCGCCGCCGCGCCGGCTCAGACGGCCCCCGCCGCTCCGGCTCAGACGGCCCCCGCCGCTCCGGCCGCCCAGGCCCCGGCTCCGGCCGTGGACGGGGCGCCCGCAGGCGACGCCCCCGCCGACGGCGATGGTGGCGACGGCGCCCACAAGCGCCCCACCCGTGACTCCCTGCAGGGCGAGCGCACCCCCGGCAACGCCGGTGGGCGCCGCCGCGTCGTGATCGACTCCCAGGCGTCGCGCCGCGCGGGCGGCCCCGGCGGCGGCCCGCCGCAGTCCAATCAGCCCCCGCGCCGCCAGCGCCGCGGCCGGCGCCGGCGCGGCGTCTATGACGAGGAAGCCGAATCGCGTCCCTCGCGCACGGCGCCCACCGATCAGAGCGCGATCCAGATCAACTCCGGCTCCACCGTCAAGGACGTCGCCGAGTATCTCAACGTCCCCGTGCCCGAGGTGATGAAGAAGCTGATGGCGCTCGGTGAGATGAAGACGCTCACTCAGACGCTGTCCGACGACTCGATCGCCGTGCTCGCCGCCGAGCTCAACAAGGAAGTGGAGATCGTCCACTCCGAGGACGAGACGATCGTCGATCCGGTCTTCAACGACGCCGATGAGGATCTCGTCGAGCGCGCCCCGGTGGTGACGATCATGGGCCACGTCGATCACGGCAAGACGTCGCTGCTCGACGCCATCCGCTCGACCCAGGTGGCGGCCGGCGAGGCCGGCGGGATCACCCAGCACATCGGCGCCTATCAGGTCAACCACGGCGGCCACAACGTCACCTTCCTCGATACGCCGGGCCACGAGGCGTTCACCGCGATGCGGGCCCGCGGCGCGAAGGTCACCGATATCGCGGTCATCGTCGTCGCCGCCGACGACGGCGTCAAGCCGCAGACCCAGGAGGCCGTCGACCACGCCAAGGAGGCCGGCGTGCCGATGCTCGTGGCGGTCAACAAGGTCGACAAGGAGGGCGCTCAGCCCGATCGCGTGCGGACCGAGATGACCCAGCTCGGGCTCCAGCCCGTGGAGTGGGGCGGCGACACCGAGTTCGTCAACGTCTCGGCCAAGACCCGCGAGGGGCTCGAGGATCTGCTGGACACGATCATCGTCATGGCCGAGGTCGAGGAGCTCAAGGCCAATCCCGACGCCGCCGCCTCGGGCACGGTGATCGAGTCCAAGCTCGATCCCGGGCGCGGTCCGGTGGTGACGATCCTCGTCAGCCGCGGCACGCTCGAGGTCGGCGACGCGCTGCACGCCGGCGCGCAGTGGGGCCGCGTGCGCGCCATGCACGACTTCCTCGGCAATCGGATCGGCCAGGCCCTGCCCGGCGAGCCGGTCGAGGTGCTCGGCTTCAGCGGCGTCCCCGAGGCCGGCGAGCACGTTCGCGTCGTCGAGCACGAGCGCCGTGCCCGCCAGCTCGCCGGAGAGCGCGCCACGCGCCTGAAGGCCGAGTCGGTCGCCCGCCAGCGCAGCAAGCGCGTGTCGCTGGAGGACATCTTCGGCAGCGGCCTGCAGGAGCTCAACCTCGTGCTGAAGGCCGACGTCGCGGGCTCGCTGGAGGCGATCGAGGACGAGATCGCCAAGCTGCCCCAGGACGAGGTGTCGGTCAACGTCATCCGGCGCGCGGTCGGCGCGGTGACCGAGTCCGATGTCATGCTCGCCGCCGCCTCTGATGCCGTCATCCTCGCGTTCAACGTCCGGCCGGTCGGAGACGCCCGGGCCGTGGCCGAGCGCGAGGGCGTCGAGATCCGCCACTACGCGGTCATCTACCGGGCGATCGACGAGCTGCGCTCGGCGATGCAGGGCATGCTCGCCCCGGAGGAGGTGGAGGAGACGCTCGGCTCGGCCGAGGTCCGCCAGATCTTCCGCGCCTCCCGGGTCGGCACGATCGCGGGCTCCTACGTCACCGAGGGCAGGATCACCCGCGGTGCCAAGGTGCGCCTCGTGCGCGACGGCGTCGTCATCTACACCGGCGAGATCCAGAGCCTGCGCCGCTTCAACGAGGACGCCCGCGAGGTGGCCTCGGGCTTTGAGTGCGGAATCGTGCTGCGCGACTATGCCGACGTCAAGGAGGGCGACGTGATGGAGACGTACGCGACCCGGCAGGTCGAGCGCGAGCTCGCCTGAGCCGCGGGCGCGAGGACATTCGCCGGGCAGGCCGATGTCGGCCGATGGATACGTGGCGGTGATGGTGATCGATCTGCATTTCCCGCAGGCCGAGAGCCTGAAGGCCAAGCGCAAGGACCTGTCCTCGATCAAGGCCCAGCTCCACACCCGGCTCGGCGCGGCCGTCGCGGAGACCGGGCACCAGGACCTGTGGCAGCGCTCGACGTTGACCGCGGCCCTGACCGGCGGGTCGCTGCACGTTCTGGAGGCGGCGGCCGACGAGCTCGAGCGCTGGGTCCTGGCCCGCTGCCCGGACGGGGCGAGCGTGGAGCGGATCATCGTCTCGGTGCAGGATCTCCGCGGCTGATGGCGATGTGGCACGACGGCATGGTCGGGAGCTAGGATGCGCGGAGGCCGCATGCGGCGTGTCGACGGGGCCATGAGAGAGGTCCTGTCCAGCGCCATCACCACGGATCTCAAGGATCCGCGCATAGGGTTCATCACCGTGACCGCAGTCCAGACCAGCACCGATCTGCGCCATGCTCGCGTCTTCGTGAGCGTGTTCGGCGACGACGACGTCCGGGCCGCCTCGATGGACGGCCTGCAGGCGGCGCACGGCTATCTCCAGCGCCGCGTCAGCGACGAGCTCAAGCTCAAGCACACGCCGACGTTAATCTTCGAGTACGACGAGACGGTGGACCGCGGGATGCGGATCTCACAGCTGCTCGATGACCACGCCAGGGAGGGATCCGATGACCGGTAACGGTGACCGCAGCGCACGAGAGCAGGTGCTCGACGAGCTGCGCGGCGCCGACAAGCTGCTCGTCGTCACCCACGAGAATCCCGATGGCGACGCGCTCGGGTCGCTGGTGGCGATGAACGCGATCCTGACGACGATCGGCAAGGACTGCGTCATGTTCATCGACGCCAGGGATCTGCCGCTCCCTCAGGAGTACCGCTTCTTCCCGCTCGACGGCCTGCACTCCGCGACGCCGGCCGACGTCGACGAGCGCACGATCGTCTTCCTGGACTGCGGGAACCTCGACCGCAACCCGGCCGAGGCCTTCCGCCGGCCCGGCGTCCACATCCTCAACATCGATCATCACCACGACAACACCCGCTTCGGCACGGTCAACCTCGTCGTGCCCGAGGCCTCGTGCTCGGCGGAGATCGTCTGGGATCTGATGCGGGACCTGGAGGTCACCCCGACGCGGGCGATCGCCGAGGCACTGTACGTCGGTCTGATCACCGACACCGGCCGTTTCATGTACGAGAACACGGGCCGCCGGGCCCACCTCATGGCGGCCGATCTGATCGACGCCGGGGTCGACGTGCACGCCGTCTATCGCCGGGTCTATGAGGGCGTCCCCTACGGAAAGCTCGCGCTGCTCGCCCGCGGGCTGGCCAACGTCGAGCGCTACGACGACGGGGAGCTGACGATCACCGAGCTGACCGCCGGGGACTTCACCGAGTCCGGCGCCGAGGAGAGCTACTCCGAAGGGGTCATCGACCATCTGCGCGCGGTCCAGGGCACGAAGATCGCCGCGCTCGTCCGCGACCGCGTCGGTGGCGCGGGCGCGGCCGGCTCCCGCAAGGTGTCGCTGCGCTCCGGCGAGGACGGGATCGACGTCTCGGCGATCGCCCGCGCCCAGGGCGGCGGCGGGCACCGGCAGGCCGCCGGTTTCAGCACCGAGCTCTCTCACGACGAGCTCGTCCAGTTCCTGCGTGACCAGCTCGCCGCACAGCGTTAGGTTGCCGCGTCATCGTGCCTGACTCGCCGTCGGCGGACGCCGTCCTGCTCTACGACAAGCCCGCCGGGATCACCTCTCACGATGTCGTCGCCCGGGTCCGGCGCACGCTGCCCCGTGGGGTCAAGGTCGGCCACGCCGGCACGCTGGACCCGTTCGCCACCGGACTGCTGCTCGTGCTGCTCGGCCGCGCGACCCGCGTGCAGCGCTTCATGATGGCGCTCTCCAAGCGCTACGAGGTCGTCGCCCGCTTCGGCGCCACGTCGACGACGGGCGATCCGGAGGGCGAGATCATCGCCACCGGCCGGGTGCCGTCCGGTCCGCTGACGCTGCCGGTCGGCCGGATCCGCCAGCGCCCGCCGGCCTATTCGGCGGTCAAGATCGGCGGCCGGCGCGCGTACGCGCTCGCCCGGGCGGGAACGCCGGTGATCCCCGCCGAGCGTGAGGTGGAGGTGATGGGCTTCGAGCAGACGTGGGCCGACGGCGACCGGCGCGGGTTCGTGATCGAGTGCTCGTCGGGGACGTACGTCCGCAGCCTGATCGCCGATCTCGGCGACGCCTACTGCGAGCAGCTGCGCCGGACCCGGATCGGCGCCTTCGACGTCGCCGACGCCGACCCCGACCGGCCGGTTGCCCTCGGTGAGGCGCTGTGCTTCCTGCCTGAGATCCGGCTGGGCGGCGACGACGCGGTACGGGCGAGCCACGGGGTGAGCGTGCCCTGGCCGGCGGGCCTGGACGCGGCCGGGGGCGAGCCGCCGGCCGGGGCGGTCCGCCTGACCGATGATGCGGGGCTGATCGCGATCGCCGAGCCGGCGGCGGCCGGGGACGACGAGGACGCGCGGCTGAAGGTCGTCGTCGGCTTCCGGGGCTGACGTGAGCCCTGACGGTCCCACGCGCCAATTACGCTGTCTGCCATGGAGGTGACCTCGCTCGACGACGCCCAGCCGCGCTCCCGCCGCATCGCGGTCGGTGAGTTCGACGGCGTCCACCTCGGTCACCGCGAGGTCATCGCCGGCAACGACACCGTCCTGACCTTCGAGCCCCATCCGCTCGCCGTCACCCGCCCGGAGATCGCGCCCAAGCTGCTGACGAGCCTCGACGTGCGGATCGAGTTGATCGCCGCGCTCGGCGTGCGCGAGCTGGTCGTGATCCCGTTCGACGAGCGGTTCGCCGCTCAGACGCCGCAGGAGTTCATCGATCAGGTGCTCGTCGACCGGCTCGGCGCGACCCACGTCTCGGTGGGGGAGAACTTCCGCTTCGGGCACGGCGCCCTCGGCGATCCCGAGATGCTGATCGCCGATCCCCGCTTCAGCACCCGCGTCGTGCGGCTCGTCGAGGTCGACGGCGAGGTCATCTCCTCGAGCCACATCCGCGCGCTCGTGCAGGCCGGGGACGTCGCGCGGGCCGCTCATTTCCTCGGCGCCCCCTTCCAGCTGAGCGGCGTGGTCGTGCCCGGCGACCAGCGCGGGCGCACGCTCGGCTATCCGACCGCCAACATCGTCCCCGACGAGGCGCTCGTCTGCCCCGGGCACGGCGTCTACGCCGCCCGCGCCGACGGTGTCTGCGCGGCGGTCAACGTCGGGGTGCGCCCGACGTTCGGCGCCGGCCGGTCGCTGCTCGTCGAGGCATTCCTGATCGACTTCGACGAGGATCTCTACGGCCGGACGCTGCGGATCGACTTCGTCAGCCGGCTGCGCGGGGAGAAGCGCTTCGACACGATCGAGGCCCTGATCGCGCAGATGCGGCGCGACGTCGATCAGACCCGCGCGCTGTGCGCGTGAGCTCCGCCCGCGACCGTCGGCGGGCGCTCGGCGCCGGCCTGGCCGCTGACCGGCGCGCCCTCTCTGCTAGCCTCACCGGCCGCATGCCACTTACACAGGAACGCAAGCGGGAGCTGATCGTGAAGTTCGGCGACAGCGAGACCGACACCGGCAAGACCGAGGTCCAGGTCGCGATGCTGACCGAGCGCATCAACGAGCTCACCGACCATCTGCGCACCCACAGCAAGGACCATCATTCCCGCCGCGGGCTGCTCATGCTGGTCGGTCGCCGGCGCCGCTTTCTCAACTATCTTCAGCGCTCGGACCTCGAGCGCTATCGCACGATCATCCGCGAGCTCGGCCTGCGTCGGTGATCGAGGCCGGCACGCCGTTCCCGGAGCTGACGCTCAAGCGCGGGGACGGCAGCGACTTCACGACGGCGGACCTCCACGGCACGACGACCGTCCTCGTCTTCTACCCGTTCGCGTTCAGCCCGGTCTGCACCGACCAGTTCAACCTCTACGAAGAGGTGCTCGGCGATCTGCACGAGCGCGGGGCGACGATGTACGGCGTCTCCTGCGACGCGACGTACTCGCAGACCGCGTTCATCGAGAAGCTCGGCGTGACGATCCCCCAGCTGTCGGACTTCGAGCCCAAGGGCGCGGTCTGCCGCGCGCTCGGCGTCTACCACGACGGGGGCTTTCCCCAGCGGGCGCTGATCATCGTCGGACCCGACGGGGTCGTGCAGTGGAGCTATCAGGCCGCGTCGCCGGGCGATCTGCCCGGCGCGAACCTCATCTTCGACGCGCTCGGCGCCTGAGCGCGGGCGGGCTCGCCGCGGTGCCCGCGTCGGCCGCGGGGCCGGCGTCCGCCGCGGGGCCCGCGTCGGCCGCGGGGCCGGCGTCCGCCGCGGGGCCCGCGTCGGCCGCGGGGCCGGCGTCCGCCGCGGGGCCCGCGTCGGCCGCGGGGCCGGCGTCCGCCGCGGGGCCGGCGTCCGCCGTGGCACGGCGATGACCGAGCTCGGGTCCGCTCCCGTCCCGGGACCCGTCGGCGACGACCATCGCCGGGGCGGCGCCGGAATTGACGGCGAGCCGCTGCTCATCGTCTACGCCGACTTCGAGTGCCCGTTCTGCGCGGTCATGCACGCGAAGCTGGCCCGCCTCCCGGTGCAGGTCGTCTTCCGCCACTTCCCGGTCCGCTCCGGCCATCCACGCGCGTGGCCGGCGGCGTGCGCGGCGGAGGCGGCCGGGCTGCAGGGGCGCTTCTGGGAGATGCACGACGCGCTGTTCGCCGACCAGGCCCGGCTCGAGGACCCGCATCTCTGGGCGCGCGCCGAGCGCCTCGGCCTTGACCTGGCGCGCTTTGACGCCGACCGCCGCAGCGAGGCCGTCACCGCCCGCGTTCAGCGCGACTTCCGCTCCGGTGTCCGGGCCGGGGTCGTCGGCACGCCGGCCGTGTTCGCGCTCGCCGGAGACGGCGCCAGCGGGAGCGGGGGCGCGGCCGGGAACGCAACGCGCTTGGACGACGACGCCCTCGACGCGCTCCTGGCGACCGCGCGCTGAGCGCCGGGTCAGGGGCGGTTGCATGCCGGCGCCGCCGCGGGAGGGTGTCGATATAAAGCCCGCATAGCGGGCATTTTTCAGACATCCTCCCCGGAGCCCGGGGTCAGCCCGCAGCGGTATCGGTCAGTTTCCGGTCCGCGTCGCGGCCGGCACCGGGGCGACCGCCGGCACCGGGGCGACCGCCGGCACCGGGGCGACCGCCGGCACCGGGGCGACCGCCGGCGCTCGGGAGACCGCCGGCGCTCGGGAGACCGCCGGCACCGGGAAGACCGCCGGCACCCGGGGGGACCGCCGGCACCCGGGAGACCCCCGGCGCCCGGGAGACCGCCGGCGCCGGCGCCGGCACGCCGGGGCGGTCCGCCGCCGGCATCGCCCGGGCGCGCTCGAAGTCCTCGAGCGTCGGCGGCTGACCGCGGAGCGGACACTCCGTGCCCGGGGACGAGATCGCCGCCCGGACGAGGTCGAGCTGGCGCCGGCCGAGCTCGGGGACGAGATGGCGGAAGCCGTGGGTCGCCTCGCACGCCCCCTTGAGCAGGATGAGCACGTCGATCCCGCTGACATCCCCGCGCACGGCGCCCGCCTCCTGGGCGCGGGCGACGAGCGCGTCGAGCACCGCGATCATGTCGCGGTGGGCGGCGGCGATCTCCTCGTTGGCCATCCACGTCTCGTCGAGCGCCTCATACAGCGGCCGGTCGGACTCCGCGCGCCCGAGCGTCTGGTCGATCAGCGCGAACAGCGCCTCGCCGGGGTCCGGCGCGGCCAGCAGGCCGTGGCCGCGGGCGATCGACTCCCGCACCCGCTCGACGACGATCGCCGCTATCAGCGCCTCCTTGGAGGCGAAGTTGCGAAACAGCGTCCCGCGCCCGACCCCGGCGCGCTCGGCGATCTCACCGACGCCGACCTCGAGCCCGCGCTCGGAGAACAGCGCGCTGGCGGCGTCGAGCAGACGCCGGCGATTGCGCTCGGCGTCGGCTCGCAGCAGCCGGCGCGGGGTCCCGTCCTCCATCACGACGGGATTGTCCCCGATCGCCGGCTTGTGTTCGCCGCTCACCCCGCGGGCACCATCGAGACCGCCCCGCTGGCGATCGCGCGCTCCACCTCGCGGATATGGCTGCGCCGCAGCGCGAAGGCGAGCAGCGCGACCCCGATGGCGAGCATGATCGCCGCCCCGAGAAACGCCACGTGATAGCCCGACACGCGCGCGGCCACCCCCGCCGCGCTGGTCGCGCGGGCATGGGCGGAGCTCAGCAGGCTGCTCGTCTGGCTGGCCGCGAGCGTCGAGAGGATCGCCAGGCCGAGCGAGCCACCGACCTGCTGGGCGGTGTTGAACAGGCCCGAGGCCAGGCCGGTGTCGTCCGCGGCGACGCCGCTCGTCCCCATCAGGGTGATCGGGACGAAGGTCAGGCCCATGCCGATGGCGATCGGCATCAGTCCGACCAGCAGGTTGCCGACGTAGCTGCCGTGGACGGGCAGCTGGGTGAGGATGAGCATCCCGAGCGTCGCGAGCGCGATCCCGCCCAGCGACACGTTGCGCACCCCGGCGCGCTTGAGCAGCGGCTGGGCGATCCCGGCGCCGATCATGATCCCGAAGGTGACCGGCAGGAAGGCCAGCCCGGCCTTCAGCGGGCTGTAGCCGAGGACCTCCTGGACGTACAGCGAGGCGAAGAAGAACATCCCGAACATCCCGGAGACGACGAGCAGGAGCACGCTGTCGGCGACCGCCAGGGAGCGGACGCGGAAGATGTTCAGGCGCATCAGCGGCGCCCGGCTGCGGCCCTCGATGAACACGAAGGCGACGAGCAACGCGATCGCCACCGCGCCGAGGCCGAGCGTGCGCGCCGATCCCCAGCCCCACGCCTGGGCCTTGACGATGGCGTAGACGAGCACGACGAGCCCGCCGGTGACGGTCAGCGCGCCGGCGAGGTCGAACGCCCGCTGGGCCATGGCCGCCCGGGACTCACGGATGAAGCGCAGCGCCAGGAACACGGTCACGATCCCGAACGGGACGTTGACGAAGAACACCCAGCGCCACGACGCCACGTCGGTCAGGATGCCGCCGACGAGCAGGCCGACCGCCGAACCGCCGGCCGCGATCGCGCTCCACACGCCGAGGGCCTTCGTGCGCTGCGCGCCGTCGGAGAACGTCGTCGTGACGATCGACAGCGCCGCCGGCGAGACGAGCGCGCCGCCGAGGCCCTGCAGGCCGCGCCCGAGGATCAGCATCCCGGATGTCTGGGCGAAGCCGTTGAGCAGCGACGCCCCGGTGAACAGGATGACCCCGGCGATGAACAGGCGCTTGCGGCCGATCAGGTCCGCGGCGCGACCGCCGAGGAGCAGGAAGCCGCCGAAGATGAGCGTGTAGCCGTTGACGACCCATTGCAGGTTGGCCGCCGAGAAGTGCAGGCCGCGCTGCACCGAGGGCAGCGCGATGTTGACGACGGTGGCGTCGAGGACGACCATGAACTGGGCCATGCAGGCGATGACGAGCACGAGCCACGGATTGACGCCGCCGGGATGGTCGGCGCGCGCGGAGGGCGGGGGTGCGGATGAGGACACGAGGAGTCTCCTGGGACGGGGGAGGGCTCGAACGGTAAATGGACCGGCCGGTCCGCTTAACGTAGCACTACCGGACCGTGTGGTCCGCTTTTGACCCGCTAGCATCTCGCGGGTTCGGGAAAAGAGAGAAACGAAGCACTCCGCCGACCGAAGGGCGGAGACAGAAGGGAATTCAACATATGTCAGACGCCGTCACGCGGGTGTCCGTCGAGATCGAAGGCAAGGAGATCTCGTTCGAGACCGGCAAGTTGGCCAAGCAGGCCTCCGGCGCAGTCGTCGTCCAGACGGGCGACACGATGGTTCTGTGTACAGCGACGCGCGGCAATCTCCGCGACGTCGACTTCCTGCCCCTCACGGTCGACGTGGAGGAGCGCATGTATGCCGCCGGGAAGATCCCCGGCTCGTTCTTCAAGCGCGAGGGCCGCGCGGGGGAGAAGGCGACGCTGACCGCGCGCCTCATCGACCGCCCCATCCGCCCGCTGTTCCCCAAGGGCTGGCGTTATGAGACCCAGCTGGTGGCGCTGCCGATGTCGGTCGACCACGTCAATCCGTACGACATGCTGGCGATGAACGGCGCCTCGGCGGCCCTGATGGTCTCCGACGTCCCGTTCCCCAGCCCGGTCGGCGCGGTCCGGGTCGGCAAGATCGACGGCAACTTCGTCGTCAATCCCGACGAGGAGGCGCTGCTCGCCGGCACCGATCTCGATCTGATCGTCGCCGGCACCGAGGACGCGATCCTGATGGTCGAGGCCGGCGCCAACGAGATCCCCGAGGCGGAGATCCTCGACGCGCTGGACATCGCTCACGACAACATCAAGAAGATCTGCGCCGCGCAGCGTGAGCTGGCCGAGAAGGCCGGCAGGGCGAAGGTCGAGGTCGTCGTCAACGAGGTCCATCCGGAGCTCTACGAGCAGATCAAGGGCAGCCACGGCGCTGCGCTTGACGCCGCCACCCAGGTGGAGGACAAGCTCGAGCGCCAGAACGCGACCAAGGCCGTCGAGGAGCAGGTCATCACCCATTACTCGGGTGACCCGGCCGCCGAGACGTACGCCGAGTACCGCGGCAACGCCCAGCGCGCGTTCGACAAGCTCGAGAAGACGCTCATCCGCGAGCGCATCGCGGTGCAGAAGAAGCGTCCCGACGGACGCGGCACCGAGGAGATCCGACCGATCTCGATCGAGGTCGACGTCGCGCCGCGCACGCACGGCTCGGCGCTCTTCACCCGCGGTCAGACGCAGGCGTTCAGCGTCGTCGCGCTCGGCACCACCCGTGAGGAGATGCGCCTGGACACGCTCGGTCTGGAGACGACCAAGCGCTACTTCCACCATTACAACTTCCCGCCGTTCTCGGTCGGGGAGGCCGGCTTCATGCGCGGTCCCAAGCGGCGGGACATCGGACACGGCGCGCTCGCCGAGCGGGCGCTCGTCCCGATGATCCCCTCCCAGGAGGCGTTCCCGTACACGATCCGCGTCGTCTCCGACATCCTGGAGTCCAACGGCTCGTCGTCGATGGCCTCGGTCTGCGGCTCGACGCTGTCGCTGATGGCGGCCGGCGTGCCGATCAAGGCGCCGGTGGCCGGAATCGCCATGGGGCTGATCAAGGAGGGCGACGACGTCGTCATCCTGACCGACATCGCCGGCGTCGAGGATCACCTCGGCGACATGGACTTCAAGGTCGCCGGCACCCGGGACGGGATCACCGCCCTGCAGATGGACATCAAGATCACGGGCGTGACGTTCGAGATCATGCGCGACGCGCTCTCGCAGGCCAAGGTCGCCCGCGAGTTCATTCTCGGTGAGATGTCGAAGGTCATCGACGGCTCGCGCTCGGAGCTGTCGAAGTACGCGCCGGGCATCTCCTCGGTCCAGATCGACCCGGAGAAGATCGGGCTGCTGATCGGCAAGGGCGGGGAGACGATCCGCGCCCTCCAGGAGGAGTTCGAGTCCCAGATCGACGTCAACGACGAGGGCATGGTCCTCGTCTACGCCGCCGACCGCGTCCGCGGAGACGCGCTCGTCGAGCGGATCCGCTCGATGACCAAGGAGGTGGAGGTCGGCGACGAGTTCACCGGCAAGGTCGTCAAGACGACGACGTTCGGCGCCTTCATCGAGCTGGCCAAGGGGACCGACGGTCTCCTGCACATCTCCAACGTCGCGCCGGGCCGCCGCATCGACACCGTCGAGGAGGTCCTCAACAAGGGCGATGAGCTGGCGGTCAAGGTCGTCGAGGTCGATCGCGAGCGTGGCCGGATCGGCCTGCGCCTCGCCGAGGATCCCGAGATCCAGGGCAAGAGCAAGGACGAGCTCGCCGCGATCGCCGCGGCCGAGACCGGCGCCAAGCGCGATCGCCCGCCGCGCAGCGGCGGCGACCGTGACCGCGGTCCGCGGGATCGCGACCGTGATCGCGGCCCGCGCAACGGCGGCGGCGACCGTGACCGCGACCGCGGCCGGATGCGCGACCGCGACCCGGATCGCCCCCGGTCGTAGGCTCGCCGCCACGTGGACGAGCGACACCGGCTGACGACGCTGCACTCGGGCGTCAGGATCGTGACGGAGGCGATGCCCTCCGTCCGATCCGTGTCGCTCGGATTCTGGATCGGGACCGGCTCGCGCTACGAGACCGAGCCGGAGGCCGGGCTCTCCCATCTGCTCGAGCACCTGCTGTTCAAGGGGAGCGCGAAGTACGAGTCGCTCCAGATCGACCAGATCTTCGACGGCATGGGAGCCGAGCTCAACGCCGGGACGGGCAAGGAGACGACCTCGGTCTATGCCCGGGTGATCGACGAGCATCTCGCCGACGCCTTCGACGTGATGGCCGACATGGTCTTCCGCCCGGCGCTGCGGGAGATCGACTCCGAGCGGGAGGTCATCCTCGAGGAGATCGCGATGTACGAGGACGATCCCCAGGAGAAGGTCTTCGACATGCTCGGCGAGGCGGTGTTCGGCGACGACCCGCTCGGCCGGGCGATCATCGGCCGCGCCGAGGTCATCTCGGACACGCCGGCCGAGGCCATCGCCGCCTTTCACCGCGCGCGCTATCGGCCCGACAACGTCGTGATCGCCGCCTCGGGCGCGGTCGACCATGACGCGCTCGTCGCGCTCGCCCGCGAGCGCACCGCTTTCGCGCCGACCGACGGCGCCGGGCCGGCAACGGCGGCGGCCCTGACCGTGACGGGCAACGGCGCCCTGCCGGGGGCGGGGATCGCGGCCAACCGCCGCTTCGAGCGTAAGGACACCGAGCAGTACCACGTCTGCCTCGGCGCCCCCGGGCTCTCGCGCCACGACGACCGGCGCTTCGCCCTGCGCGTGCTGGACACGATCTTCGGCGGCACGTCGTCGTCACGGCTCTTCCAGGAGGTCCGCGAGCAGCGCGGCCTCGCCTATGCCGTCTACTCCTTCACCAGCGCCTACCACGACACGGGCCAGATCGGCCTGTATGTCGGCAGCCGCGCCGAGAACCTCGTGCAGGCGATGTCGGTCGTCGGCTCCGAGCTGACTCGCTGGCGACTGCAGCCGGCCACCGCCGACGAGCTGTCACGCGCCAAGGAGAATCTCAAGGGCCGCGTCGTGCTCGCGCTCGAGTCGACCGGCGCGCGGATGAACCGGCTCGGCTCCGAGATCCTCGCCGGCGCGCCGCTGATGGCGATCGACGAGGTCATCGAGCGCATCGACGCGGTCGGCCTCGACGATCTCGCCGCGCTGACCGAGGAGCTCTGGCAGCCCGAGCGGCTCTCGGCGGCCGGCATCGGGCCTGACCAGCAGCGCTTCGAGGAGTCGCTGACGGCGATCACCCCGGCGCTGGCCGCGACCCGGGCCTAGTGGCCGGCGAGCCCGGAACGATCCGCGTCGCGGTCGCCGGAGCGGCCGGGCGGATGGGAGAGACCGTATGCCAGGCGGTCCAGGGCGCCGGCGACATGGAGCTCGTGGCGCGCGCGGACCCGGCGCTGGGCACGACGGTGGAGCAGGCGCTCGCCGCCGGGCCCGACGTGCTCGTCGACTTCACGGTCCCGACGACCGCGCTCGCCAACGCCCGGCTCGCGGTCGCGGCCGGCGTCCACGTCGTGATCGGGACGACCGGCTTCGACCTCGCCGCGCTCCGGGAGCTGCCCGGCGACGGCCACGTCTTCGTCGCGCCCAACTTCGCGATCGGCGCGGTGCTGATGATGCAGTTCGCGGCTCAGGCCGCCCGCCACATGGCCAAGGCCGAGATCATCGAGCTCCACCACGATCGCAAGCTCGACGCGCCGAGCGGCACCGCCGCGCGCACCGCAGGACTGATGCGGGAGGCCTCCGGCGGCGACGCCGAGGTGCCGATCCACTCGGTCCGCCTGCCCGGGCTCGTCGCCCATCAGGAGGTCATCCTCGGCGACGTCGGCCAGACGCTGACCATCCGTCATGACTCGATCGACCGGGTGTCGTTCATGCCCGGCGTGCTGCTCGCCGTTCGGCGCGTCGGAGGGCTGACGCACTCGCCCGTCGTCGGGCTCGAGCACCTGCTCGACTGATCGAGCTCGACCTCAGTCGAGCACGACCCAGAACGCGATCACCGCGTACTGGAGCGCGGCGGCGAGGATGACGAGCGCGTGGAAGATCTCGTGATAGCCGAACACGGCGGGCGCCGGATCGGGGCGCCGGGTGGCGTAGATGACCGCGCCGGCGGTGTAGAACAGGCCGCCGAGCGCGAGCAGGATGAGCCCCCCGGTGCCCAGGGCGGCGGCGAGCTGCGGCACCGCGGCGACGACCACCCAGCCGAGCACGACGTAGATGAGGGCGGCCAGCCATTTCGGGGCGCCGGACCACAGGACGTTCATGGCGACGCCGGCCGCCGCGCCTGACCAGACGGCGATCAGGATCGCCAGCGCGAGCGTGCCGTGCAGGGCGAGCAGCGCGAACGGGGTGTAGGTGCCGGCGATCAGCGTGAAGATCATCGAGTGGTCGAGCTTGCGCATCCGCCGGCGCGCGTTCAGCGATTGCCAGTCGACGCGGTGATAGACGGCGCTGACCCCGAACAGCCCGACGAGACTGACCGCGTACACGCCGGCGGCGATCCGGGCGCGGGCGTCGGCGGCCCCGATCACGAGCAGCAGCCCGAACGGCACCGAGCAGACGCACGCCCACGTGTGCAGGACGCCACGCAGCCGCGGCTTGAGGAACCCGACGGGGTCGGTCATCCGACAGAGCCTAGTGCAGCGTCCCAATAGTCTCTTGTAATTGTGATGGACTTTCGGTACGGTCTGGGTTGTGGGACGCGTCCCGGCGGTTATCGAGCTCACGGAGGAGGAGGAACGCGACCTTCGGGCGGTGCTGAGAGCACCGTCGGCGCCGCAGGAGAAGTCGATGCGCGCTGGGATCGTGCTGCGCGCGGCGGAGGGTGCGAGTAACACGGAGATCGCTCGAGACATGCGGGTGTCGCTGCAGACGGTCGGGTTGTGGCGACGGAATTTCTCTGAGCGCGGGATGGAGGGCTTGGAGACCGCGCCCCGGTCGGGACGGCCGCGGGCGATCAGTGACGATGAGGTGCAGCGCGTGTTGGCCAAGACCCTGGAGGCGCCGCCGGACGGGACGACGCATTGGAGCGTGCGCCGGCTGGCTGCCGCGACCGGCATCTCGTCCTCGACGGTGCATCGGATCTGGCGCGATCACAAGCTCAAGCCCCACCAGGTCCGCTCGTTTAAGTTCTCAAAGGACCCGCAGCTGCTTGAGAAGGTGATCGACGTCGTCGGGCTCTACCTCGATCCGCCCAAGGGCGCTCTGGTCATCTGCGTGGATGAGAAGACCCAGATCCAGGCGCTGGACCGCACCCAGCCGACGCTCCCGATCAAGCCGGGCAAAGCGGCCCGGATGACCCACGATTACAAGCGCAATGGCACCACCAGCCTCTACGCCGCGCTGGAGATCGCGACCGGCGAGGTGACCGGCAGCTGCTACCCGCAGCACACCCACCAGGAGTTCCTCGCGTTCCTCAACTCGCTTATCCGGGCGTTTCCGCGCAAACCTCTGCACGTCGTGCTCGACAACTCCTCGACGCACTCCACTCCGGAGGTCAAGGCCTGGCTGGCTCGGCACCCCCGCGTGCATTTTCACTTCACCCCGACCAGCGCGTCGTGGATGAACATGGTCGAGATCTGGTTCTCGATCCTGACCACGCAACAGGTCCGCCGCGGCGTCTACCACGACGTCCCCGAACTGATCGCCGCGATCGAGCACTTCATCGAGGGCTACAACGAGCGCGCCCAGCCGTTCGTCTGGACCAAGACTGCCGAGCAGGTCCTCAAGAAAGCGACCCAAAGACAAGACACTTCAGAAACGCTGCACTAGGCGCTGCCGGCGTCCCCGCCTACCGTAGGGCGCCCGGAATGACGCGCCGGACCCACGGATCGGCCGGTGAGCGCGCCGGCGGCCGATCGGTGCGGGCGCGTCAGCTGACGCGCGTGCCGGCCGAGACGGCGGCCCGGGCCAGCTGCACGTACCAGTCGACGATGTCGTCGAGCGGAACCTCGGGACGCTCCAGCCACCAGTTGGCGAGCGACTCCCCGGCGCCGACGATGGCGGTCGCGACGCCCTCCGAGGCCGGATCGCACAGGCAGGCCTCCCCGAGGCTGTCGCGGTCCTCGAGCATCCGTTGGACGTGGGCGATGATCTCGTGGCGCAGATCGGCCACCTGCTCGGCGAGCGGCTGCCGCGTCGAGATCTCGTGGAAGAGGACGGTCCAGCTGTCACGGTGCTCCTCGACGAAGGTCAGGAACTCGCCGATGACGGCCCGCAGGCGGGCCTGCGGATCGGCTCCGTCGGCGCGGACGAGGCGCTGGACGAGCTCGCCCCCGGCGCGCTCGACATAGGCCAGGTACAGCCCCTCCTTGGATCCGAAGTAGGCGTACAGCATCGGCTTGGAGACCTGGGCGAGCAGCGCGATCCGGTCCATCGATGCCCGCTCATAACCCGCCTCGGCGAACACGCTGCCGGCCACCCCGAGGATCGACTCCTCACGCAGGAGCCGCGGCATGCCGCGCGTTCCCGTGCCCGTGGGAGGGGGGAGGCGGCGTCCCGGAGTGTTGCTTCGTGCGGTGTCAAACCTGACATGTAACTTACCGAAACCGCTGTTAATCCGCGCTCTCGCCGGCGGTCGTGGCGGCGAGCAGCTCGATCCGGTTGCCCCACGGGTCCGCGGTGAAGAATCGTCGTATGCCGGGCAGCTCGTCGGCCTGCTCCCAGGCGACCGGAGCGCCCGCTGCCTCGAGGCGGCGGGCGAGGACATCGAGATCGCCGGGGGCCACGCGCAACGCCGGATGAGCCTTGAGCGCCGGGGTGAACGCGGGCTGGACGCCGATGTGCAGCTGCCCGCCGCGTAGCTGAAACCACGCACCACCGCCGGCCTGCAGCGCGGCGGGCTTGCGAAGCTCGGCGAGCCCGAGGACGGTGCCGTAGAAACGCCGCGCGGCGGCCTCGCAGCCCGGGGGCGCGGCGACCTGCACGTGATCGATCATGGGCGCGCCGGACAGCGCCCCGCTCTCACCGCTCGGCTCATGTCCCGCTCCTCCGATACGGTTCGCACCCATGCCGATCGACGTTAGCGCGGTGAGCGGACCCGCGGACCTGCGCGCCTTCGTCGCGCTGCCCTTCCGCCTGCACCGCCACACGCCGTGGATCCCGCCGCTCAAGCTCGAGCGTTACGCCTTCCTGACGCGCCCGCTCAACGCGTTCTTCACCCATGGCAGCGCCGCCTACTTCCTCGCCCGCCGGGACGGGCAGGTCGTGGGGCGGATCACCGCTCAGGTCGACTTCGACTACAACATCTATCACGGCACGCGCTGGGGGATGTTCGGCTTCCTCGAGTTCGAGGACGATCAGGAGATCGTCGACGCGCTGCTGGCGACGGCCGAGGCGTGGTGCCGATCGCACGGCTGCGACCGCATGGTCGGCCCGATGAACTTCCAGATCAACGACGAGGCGGGCGTCATGATCGAGGGCTACGAGCGCGAACCGCTCATCCGGGAGCCGTGGAACCCGCCCTACTATCAGGCGCGCTGCGAGCAGGCGGGCCTGGTCAAGGCGATGGACCTGTTCGGCTGGGACCTCTCCATCTCCGACCGTGAGCGGGTCAATCCGATCCTCCCCAAGATCGCCGAGCGCGCCGCGAGCAAGTACGGCGTCACGATCCGCAAGATGGAGCGTCGCCACCTGCGCCGGGAGATGGACGAGTTCGCGACCGTCTACAACGCCGCCTGGAGCAACAACTGGGGCTTCGTCCCGTACTCCAAGGCCGACCTCGACGCATACGCGATCGACATGCAGCTCGTCTACGCGCGTGACTGGTTCATGATCGCCGAGATCGACGGCAAGACGATCGCGATGGCGATCACGATCCCCGACATGCACCAGGTCTACAAGAAGATGAAGGGGCGGCTGCTGCCGCTGGGCTGGCTCTACTATCTGATGCGCACGCGGATCATCGACCGGGTCCGGGTCGGCTTCCTCGGCGTCCTGCCCGAGTATCAGCACACCGGCGTCGCCGCCGCGCTGTACATGGAGCATTTCGACGTCGCCGAGCGCCGGCGCGAGCAGCAGGGCGAGGCGAGCTTCATCCTCGAGGTCAACACCTCGATGAACCGGGGGCTGGAGGCGATGGGGGCGCGGCTGGTCAAGCGCTGGCGCGTCTACGAGCGCCTGCTCGATCCCCGCGCCGCGCCGTCGGCGCCGTGAGGACTCACAGCGCGCAGATGCCGCTGCCCCTGCGATAATGGGCGGGATGCCCGCGCACTTCGGATCGATCCTGACGGCGATGGTCACCCCGTTCGACGAACGGGGGAATGTCGACGAGGACGCCGCCGTCGCGCTCATGCATCATCTCGTCGACCACGGCTCCGACGGGCTCGTCGTCTGCGGCACGACCGGCGAGGCGGCCACGCTCGACGACGACGAGCATCTCGGGATGATCGCGCTCGCCGCCCGGGAGATGAAGGCGAGCCGCCCCGAGGTCACGGTCATCGCCGGCGTCGGCTCCAATGACACCCGCCACGCCGTCAAGCTGACCGAGCGCGCCTCCGAGCTCGGCGTCGACGCGTTGCTGTCGGTCAATCCGTATTACAACCGCCCGAGCCGGCGAGGCATCCTCGCCCACTATCGGGAGGTCGACCGCGCCACCCATCTGCCGATCCTGCTCTACAACATCCCGCAGCGGACCGGGGCGGACCTGCCCAACGACCTCGTCGCCGAGCTCGGCCAGCTCGAGCACATCGTCGGCGTCAAGCAGGCCAACCCGGCCAACCTGGCGAGGATCGACGGGATGGTCATCTACGCCGGCAACGACGACATGCTCGCCGACGTCCTCGATCTCGGCGAGCCCGGCGGGATCCTCACCGGCAGCCATCTGTTCGGCGAGGAGATGCACCGGATGGTCGACGAGCCCGAGCGCCGGCGCGAGATCGACGCCGGCCTCCAGGACGTCTACCGGGACTTTGCCGTCGCGCCCGCGGCCTGCAGCGTCAAGGCCGCGCTCGAGATGATCGGCGTCCGCGCCGGCCGGCCGCGGCTGCCCTATGTCGAGCTCGACGCCGGCGAGCTCGCCACGCTGCGAGCCATGCTCGAGCGTCACGGCATGCTCGCGACGACCGCGTGATCGGCCGCCGGCCACGGCGGGACCGGTCATGAGCTCGCTGCGCGTGCTCCCGCTCGGCGGGCTGGGCGAGATCGGCAAGAACATGATGGTGGTCGAGTACGAGGACCGGATCATCGTCGTCGACACCGGCCTGCGCTTCCCGACCGCGGACATGCTCGGGATCGATCTCGTGCTGCCGGACTTCACGTATCTGCGCGAGCGCGCGGAGGACATCGAGGCGATCGTCATCACCCACGGCCATGAGGACCACCTCGGAGCGCTGCCGTGGGTCCTGCGAGAGCTCGGCGCCGTCCAGTCCCCGGTCGTCTACGGCGGCCCGCTGACGATCGCCATGGCGCGGTCCAAGCTCGACGAGCATCATCTCCGCGACGTCGAGCTGGAGGACATCGCCACCGGTGACGAGATCGACGCCGGCCCGTTCACGATCGAGCTCATCCACATGACGCACTCGATCCCGGACTCGTGCGCGGTCGCGCTGCGCACCGAGCTCGGAACGGTGCTGCTGACCGGTGACTACAAGTTCGACCAGACGCCGGTCGACGGCCCGCCGGCCGACATGGCCCGCCTCGCCGAGCTCGGCTCCGAGGGCGTCCTGCTGCTGTGCGGCGACTCGACGAACGCCGACCGGCTCGGCTTCTCGCCGTCCGAGCGCGAGGTCGGCCCGCATCTCGAGGAGGTGTTCGCCCGCGCCGAGGGCCGGATCATCGTCACGAGCTTCGCCTCCAACATCCATCGCGTGCAGCAGGTCGTCGACGCCGCGGCGGCGCTCAATCGCAAGGTCGCCCTCGTCGGGCGCTCGATGCGCAAGAACGTCAACATCGGCAAGTCCCTCGGGCACATCGAGGTCCCCGAAGGCATGCTGATCCAGCCCCACGAGGTCGAGGATTGGCCCGACCACAAGATCGTCGTCATCTCGACCGGCTCCCAGGGCGAGCCGCTGTCGGCGCTGCGCCGGATGGCCCACAACGACCACCGTCAGATCACGCTGCGCCGCGGCGACACCGTCGTCTTCTCGGCGACGCCGATCCCCGGCAACGAGCGCGCGGTCAACGAGACCGTCGACCGGCTGTATCACATCGGCTGCCGCGTGATCACGCCGCGTGAGGCGCCGGTCCACGCCTCCGGCCACGGCTACGCCGAGGAGCTGAAGCTGATGCTCAACCTCGTGCGCCCGCGCTATGTGATGCCGATCCACGGCGACCACAAGCGGATCCGCCTGCACGCCCAGCTCGCCGATGCCGTCGGGATCGACCCCGATGGCGTGTTCGAGTCAGAGAACGGGCTGCCGCTGCAGATCGACGCCAAGGGCGCCCGCTTCGGCGAGCCGGAGACCGCCGGCATGATCTTCGTCGACGGCGTCGACATCGGCGACCCGGCCGACGTCGCGCTGCGCGACCGCCGGATGCTGTCGGCCGACGGGATCTTCATCGTCGTCGCCACGGTCTCGGAGCAGACCGGCGAGTCGGTCGTGCCGCCGGAGGTCATCTTCCGCGGGGTGCCGTTCATCGAGCAGGCCGACGAGCTCGTCACCGACATCCGCGCCGAGATCGAGAGCTCGCTGTCCCGCGCCGCCAAGGAGGGGATCCGCGAGATCGACCTGCTCCAGCAGGAGCTCCACGACGACCTCGCGAAGTTCGTCTATGACCGGTTGCGCCGGCGACCGATGGTCCTGCCGGTCGTCGTCGAGGTCTGACCGGCCACGTCGGCCGTCGCCTCACCGGCGGCGACGCCGCCGGTCATGGGGATCCGGATCTCGAAGCGCGCGCCGGTGCCCTCGGCGGGAGCGCTGAGCGTCACCGTCCCCCCGTGGGACTGGGCGACCGAGCGGACGATGGCCAGACCGAGGCCTGAGCCGCGCCCCCCGTCGCCGCCGCCGCGCACGAAGCGCTCGAACACCCGGTCGGCGAGGTCGTCGGAGATCCCCGGCCCGGAGTCCTCGACGACGAGCACCGCCTCGCCATCCTCGCCAGCCCGTGTGCTCGCCTCGATCTTCGTCCCCGGCGGGGTGTGGCGGACGGCGTTCTCCAGCAGATTGAGCACGAGGCGGTGCAGCTCGTCACGCACGCCCTGCACGACGACCGGCTCGGCGCTGATCACCAGCTCGTGGCTCTCGGCGACCGGGCCGAGCTCGGCGGCGGCCTCGACGAGCACCTCGCCGACGTCGGTGGGGCGGTGCGGCTGCACGCGGCGGGCGTCGGCGCGGGCGAGCAGCAGGAGATCCCCGACCAGCCGGCGCATGCGGCGCGTCGAGCGCAGCGCGGCCTCGGCGGTCTCGGCCTGCTCGCCGCCGAGCTCCTCGGTCAGCAGCTCGAGATTGGCGAGCACGCTCGTCAGCGGGGTGCGGAGCTCGTGCGAGGCGTCGGCGACGAACTCGCGCTGGCGGTCGAGCATCGCCTCGGTGTCCTCGCGCGCGGCGTCCAGCGCGCCGAGCATGCCCTCCAGCGTCCGGGCCAGCTCGGCGATCTCGTCCTCGGCCTCGGGGCGGGGAAGGCGCTTGGACGGGTCCCGGGTCCGCTCGATCTCCCGCGCGGCGTCGGTCAGCTCGACGATCGGGCGCATCGCCCGGGCGGACACGAACAGGCCGGCCAGCAGCGCCAGGGCGGTGCCCCCGACGACGCCGAACAGCAGGAAGACGTCGACCCGGCTCAGGGTGTGGTCGAGGTCTGAGAGCGGCAGCGCGTAGAGCAGCGTCACCGAGCCGTGGGGCTTGACCCCGAGCTGGTGCACGCCGACCCGATAGCCGTCGCTGATGTAGTAGCCCGAGTTGAGGCCCGGGATCTGATTGAACAGCGATTGCTGGAGTGGGGCCTTGGCGCCGCGGATCTGGGTCTGATTGCCGAGCGGGAAGCCGGTGTAGGAGTTGAAGATCCGGATCTGGGCGCGATTGGCGCCGGCGAAGCTGCCGAGATCGACCTTGACGTTCGTCCAGTCGAGATACAGGCCGTTGGGGTCGAAGCGGAGCTTGCCGCTCAGGCTCTTGGACAGCTCGCTGATCGCCTTCTCCTGCTGCTCGTCGAACTGATAGCGGACCTGACGGCCGGTCAGGCTGCCGACGATGACGGCGAAGCTGGCCAGGATGATGCAGGTCAGGACCGCGGAGCCGCCGGCCAGGCGCCAGCGGATCGGGATCCGCCTATACCCGGAGTACGTAGCCCGCGCCGCGGATCGTATGGAGGAGTCGTGGCTCGCCACCGGATTCCAGCTTGCGTCGTAGGTTGGAGACGAACACCTCGATCGTGTTCGTCATCGAGAACGGGTCATAGCCCCACACCTCGTCGAGCAGGCGCTGGCGGGAGACGACGATCCGCTCGTTGCGCATCAGATACTCCAGCAGCTCGAACTCGCGCTGGGTCAGATCGACGCGGCGGTCGGCGCGCAGCACCTCGTGGGTGTCGGGATTGAGGCGCAGGTCGCCGACATGCAGGCTCGCCTGGCCGCGCGGCGGGCGGCGGCGCAGCAGGGCCCGCAGGCGGGCGAGCAGCTCCTGGCGCTCGAACGGCTTGACGAGATAGTCGTCGGCCCCGGAGTCCAGGCCCTCCACGCGGGACTCGACCGCGTCGCGCGCGGTCAGCACGAGGATCGGCACGTCGTCGTCCTGCTGACGCAGATGCTTGGCGACCTCGATGCCGTCCATCCCCGGCAGGCCGAGATCGAGGACGACGAGATCGGGCAGGAAGGCGTGGGCGTGCTCGAGTGCGACCGGGCCGTCGGCGGCCACCCGCACCTCGTAGCCCTCCATCCGCAGGGACCGTTGCAGGACCTGGGCGATGGCGTCGTCGTCCTCGACGACGAGCACCCGGGGAGGACGTTCGAAATCTGACATGCGTACCGGCAGATGGTAGGGGTCGCGAGGCGCGAGGGTCACCGGCCGGCGCGGCGCCGCGCCGTCGCGGGTCGCGGTCGGCTCCCGGCGCCAGGCAGGAGCCTCGCCCGCGCCGTCGAAGCCACGTGTTCGGACATGGCGACCTCGACCAAGCCCCGCTCCACCCCCAAGCGCCCGCGCAAGCCGCTGGCCAAGTCGCGCGCCAGGGCACGCGCCCGTCCGCGCGCGCGGCGGTCGCTGCTGGCCGGCCGGGGATGGCCGCGGCGCCCGTCGGTCGCGCTCGAGCCCCATCACATCGACGTCCTCGCCCTCGGGCTGATCGCGGTCGGGGTGTTCCTCGGCGGCGTCGCCTATCTGCACTGGGCGGGCGGGGCGCTGGGCGACGGGGGCGTGACCGCGATCCGCTTCGTGCTCGGAGCGATGGGCTACACCGTCCCCGCGCTGTTCGTCGCCGCCGGGGGCCTGATCCTCATCCGGGAGCTGCGGCCGCCCGCGCGGCCGCTGCGGGCCGGTCTGCTCTGCCTCGTGGCGGCGCTGACGCTGATGCTCGCCGCCGGGACGTTCGGGCTCGGCCCGGGCCGGGTCCCGACCGGTCAGTTCTGGCGCTCCGCCGCGTTCGAGTCCCGCGGCGGGGTCATCGGCCAGGGCGAGCTGTGGATCAGCTCGCATCTGCTCTCGCTCGCCGGCGCCGACATCCTCGCCGTCTTCCTGCTCGTCGCCGGGATCATCCTCGTCACCGGCGCCAGCCTGGCCGGGCTGGCCCGGGCGACCGGGACCGGGATGGCCGGCACCGGCCGCGCCCTGCGTCGCTCCACCGAGGACCTGGCGATCACGCTCGCCCGCCGGCCGGCGACCGTCGCGGGCCGGGGCGGGCACGACACCGATGACGAGGACGCCGACGATCTCGGCGACGGCTTCGCCGCCCGGGAGGACGAGGGCGATCCCGCCGGCCCGCCGGCGTGGCCGTTCGCCGCCGAGCCGGTCATGGCCCCGGAGCCCGACACCGACGAGCTGATCGTGCGCGCCACCCACGTCGAAGCGCCGCCGATCGACGACCCCGGGCTCGAGGTGGAGCCGGGCGAGGGGCTCGTCGACCTGCCGCTCGAGCCCGACGAGGGGGCCCTCGTCGACGAGGACGACGAGGACGACCGGCCGCTGCCGGTCCCCAAGTACGGCGCGGAGGACCTGACCCCGCAGGGCCGCTATCGCGCCGCGGTGATCGAGGACCCCGACTTCGAATGGCGCGTGCCCGGCACGCGCTTTCTCGTGCGCTCGACCGGCGAGGCGGCCAAGCCCGACACCGCCGGCCAGGAGCAGGTGGCGCGCACGCTGATCGAGACGCTCGGGCACTTCGGGATCGAGGCCCAGGTCATCGGCCGCGTGGCCGGCCCCCACATCACGCGCTACGAGCTGCGGCTGGCCCCCGGCACCAAGGTCGCCAAGGTCGCCCAGCTCAAGGACGACCTCGCCTATGCCCTGGCGGCCACCGACATCCGCATCCTCGCCCCGATCCCCGGCAAGCAGGCGGTCGGCGTCGAGGTGCCCAACGCGCGCCGCCGGATCGTCCATCTCGGCGACGTCTTCCAGGAGCCGCCCCCCGACTGGTCGCCGCTGACGGTCTGGCTCGGCAAGGACATCGGCGGCCGGGCGATCGGCGCCGATCTGGCCAAGATGCCGCATCTGCTCGTCGCCGGGACGACCGGCGCCGGCAAATCGGCGTGCGTCAACGCGATGCTGTCGAGCATCCTGCTGCGCGCCAATCCGCACGAGGTCCGGCTCGTGCTCGTCGATCCCAAGCAGGTGGAGCTCAACCACTACGAGTCGATCCCGCATCTGCTGACGCCGGTCATCACGAGCCCCCGGATGGCCGCCAACGCGCTCCAGAACCTCGTCAAGGAGATGGAGGAGCGCTACACGATCATGTCGCTGGCGCGAACGCGCAGCCTGCCCGAGCTCAACCGCTCACGCGAGAAGCGCGGCGAGCCGCCGCTGCCCTACATCCTGTGCGTGATCGACGAGCTCGCCGACCTGATGATGGTCGCGCCCGCCGATGTCGAGGACTCGATCATCCGCCTCGCCCAGAAGGCCCGCGCGGTCGGCATCCACCTCGTGCTCGCCACCCAGTCCCCGCGGGTCGACGTCATCACCGGCATGATCAAGGCCAACGTCCCCTCCCGGATCGCCTTCGCGGTCTCCAGCCAGACCGACTCACGCGTCATCCTGGACTCCAACGGCGCCGAGTCGCTGCTCGGCCAGGGCGACATGCTCTTCTCCCCGGTCGGCTCGTCCCGGCTGCAGCGCATCCAGGGGGCGTACATCGACGAGGAGCAGATCCTCGAGCTGACCGACGCCTGGCGGCGCCAGGGCGAGCCCGAGTTCCGCGAGGAGCTGCTGGAGGAGACCGAGGCCGAGGGCGACGGCTCCGCAGCCGAGGACGAGGACGTGCTCTCGCCCGACGAGGATCCGCTGCTCCAGGAGGCGATCCTGCTCGTCGCGCAGATGGGCACGGCCTCCACCTCGATGCTCCAGCGCCGCCTCCGGCTCGGCTACACCCGGGCCGGGCGGCTGATCGACATGCTCGAGCGCCGCGCCATCATCTCCGGCTACGAGGGCTCCAAGCCGCGCCAGGTCCTGATCAGCGAGGGCGATGTCCCGCGGATCCTCGCCCACCTCGCCGAGATGGACGCGCCCTCGCCGTCCGCGCCGTCGCCTGCTGCGCCTGCTGCGCCGCCCGCCCCGTCAGCGGCCGCGCCGCTGCCCGCGGACGGCCCGCCGCTGCCGGCGGACGAGCTGGACGGACCGCCGGACCTCTGAGATCAGGCGTCGACCCGCCCGGCGGTCCCCGCGCGCGGGCGGAACGTTTCACGAGGGCGGCCGATGCAGGCGAATGGGCTACGCGCCAGTAGCCTTAGGTCGAGATGGCAGACGAAATCGGGGCAAGGCTTCGTGAGACGCGCATGCGCGCCAAGATCGACATCAACGAAGTCGAGATGCGGACGAAGATCCGCGCCAAATATCTCCGGGCCATCGAGAACGAGGAATGGGATCTCCTGCCCGGAGATGTGTACGTCAAGAGCTTTCTGCGCACGTACGGCGACTACCTCGGGCTCGACTCACGCGAGCTGCTCGACGAGTATCGCCGCCGCTATGAGCGCCCCTCCGACCACGAGATGCGACCGATCGGTCCACCCGGGCGCGAGCGCGAGCGGCGCGCCAAGACGCGATCCGGGATCCCCCCGTGGCTGATCATCGGGGCCGTCCTGGTGGCGATCGTCGCGGCGCTGTTCATCATCGGCGGGGGGGCGGGCACCAACACGACGACCCCGACGACGACGACCACCGCCACCCATCGCACCGGTCATCGCCATCACACCGGCGGCGCGGCCCTCGCCGGCCGGTCCTCGAAGAAGACGCGCAAGCCGCCGGCCACCGATGTCAAGCTCCAGCTCGTGGCGACCGGCGCCGTCTATGTCTGCCTCGTCAACGGCACCGGGCATAAGCTCATCCCCGGCCAGATCTTCCAGGTCGGCGAGACGATCCCGACCGAGGTCGCCCCCAAGCTGCTGCTCGTGCTCGGCAACAACTCGGTCAAGATGACGGTCAACGGGCAAGCGGTGGCGGTCGCCCCGTCGGCCAACCCGATCGGCTTCCAGCTCCTGCCCACCGGCCACTCGACCCTGCCGGCCGCTCAGCAACCGAGCTGCACGTGAGCGCGGCCCGCGGATCGGTGCCCCGCGCGGGCATCCTCGTCACGGGCACGGAGGTCCTGACCGGCATCATCTTCGACCGCAACGGGCCGTGGGTCTCCGAACGCCTGCGCGAGCTCGGCGTCGACGCCGCGATGATCCAGATCGTCGGCGACCGCCCGGAGGATCTCCTGGCCACGCTGCGCTTCATGGCCGCCGAGGGCATGGCGCTGATCGTCACCAGCGGCGGTCTCGGGCCGACCGCCGACGACCTGACCGCCGAGGTCGTCGGGCGCTTCTGCGGCCGCGAGATGGTGCTCGACGCTGCGCTCGAGGAGCGGATCGCCGAGATCCTGCGTCCGATGATGGCGCGCTGGCCCGCGCTCGACGCCGACGCCGTCCGGCTCTCCAATCGCAAGCAGGCGGTGATCCCGGAGGGGGCGACGATCCTCGAGCCGGTCGGTACCGCGCCCGGCCTGATCGTCCCGCCGCTGGACGGCGACGGGCCGACGATCGTCGTGCTCCCTGGCCCGCCGCGCGAGCTGCAGCCGATGTGGGAGACCGCGGTCGCCACCGACGCGTTCCGCGCGGCGATCGCCGGCGCCACCACCTATCGCCGAGAGATCGTGCGCCTGTTCGGGATCCCGGAGTCCGAGATCGCCAACACCCTGCGGGCGGCGCAGGAGTCCGGGGTGCGGCTCGACGCGCTGGAGATCACGACCTGCCTGCGGCGGGGCGAGATCGAGGTCGCGACCCGCTACGAGCCCGCCGCCGCCGCCGACTACGACGCCTTCGTGGAGTTCATCGCGCAGCGTCACGCCGACACGCTCTACTCGCGTGACGGCTCGACGATCGACGAGCAGGTCGCCGGGCTGCTGTCGGGCTCGACGATCGCCGTCGCGGAATCGTGCACCGGCGGCGGGCTCGCCGCCCGGCTGACCGATCGCCCCGGCTCGTCGGCCTACTTCCTCGGCGGGGCCGTCGTCTACTCCAACGCCGCCAAGGTCGACCTCGCCGGCGTCGATCCGGCGCTGATCGAGCGCCATGGGGCGGTCTCGACCGAGGTCGCGCAGGCCCTCGCCGAGGGCTCCGCGGCCCGCTTCGGGGCCGACCTCGGGGTCGGGATCACCGGCGTCGCCGGCCCCGACGGCGGCACCGAGGACAAGCCGGTCGGCTTCGTCTGCTTCTCGGTCGCCGCCCGCGACGGCCGGCGCCTGACCCGCAGCGCTCGGCTGCCCGGCGGGCGCGGCGACGTCCGTGACCGCTCGGTCACCGTCGCCCTCCATCTCATCCGCCGGCTCCTGCTCGGGGAGTCCGACTGACCGGAGATTCCGGCGGGAGCGGCGCCGAGCGGATCCGGCTGTTCGTCGCGCTGGACCTGCCGCCCGCGGCGCGCGCGGCCGTTCAGCGCTGGGCCGCCGCGGTGGCGGGAGCGCCCGAGCGGGCCGAGCGCGAGCCCGAGTGGCATCCCCATCAGCCCGGCGAGCCCGAGCCCGAGCGCCACCCTCATCATCGGCCGGCCGAGCGCGAGCCGGCGCCCGGGCGCGCCGGGAGGCCGAGGCTCCGGGTCGTGCGCGCCGAGTCGCTGCACGTCACGCTGTGCTTCCTCGGCGCGTGCGCGGCCGCCGACGCGCCGGCGATCGCCCGGGCTTGCGAGGAGCCCGTCACGCGCGGGAAGGGGGTGCAGGGCGGGGTCGAGGTCGCGCTCGGGGAGCCGCTATGGCTGCCGCCGCGCAATCCGCGGGTGCTGGCCGTCGGTCTGCGCGACGACGCCGGCGCGCTCGCCGATCTGCAGTCCCGCCTGTCGATCGCCCTGCACGCCGGCGGCTGGTATGCGCCCGAGCGCCGGCCTTTCACCGCGCACATCACGGTCGCCCGGGTCGCCCGGGTCGCCCAGGGCGCCCAGGGCGCCCGCCACGGCCGGGGCGCCCGGGATGCGGCCGGGGGCCGGGCGCAGATGACGCTCCCCGGGTTGCCGACGGGCGACCGCGGGCGCTTCCGGGGCGAGACGGTGACGCTGTACCGCTCGCTGACCGAGCCCGGGGGCGCGCGCTACGACGCGCTCGCGACATTCCCGCTCGCGCCCGGCTCGCCTTGACCCGGCCCACGTCGAGGCTGATGTCGAGCCGCGCCGGCGCTGGGGGGTATGGACGAAATGAACGCATAGAGCGTGAATCGACCTCACCCTCTGGCCCCGAGCGGTCCGCCGGACAGGTCCGCGAGGCGTCGTGAGCGAGAGTTGGCACGTTTGTCGCGCCTAATGTGACGAACGAGCCTTGTTCGGTTGCAGGACCCGGCCGTAGCTTTGGCCTTTCTGTCCGCCAGCAGCCCTACCGTGACGAGTTCACACGCGCTGAGACATACAAGGAGCCAGAGCGAGCATGAGCGAGAATTCCAAAGGCGCGACCGTCGGCGCGTCAGACCCCAAGGCCGACGTCAAGCGTCAGGCCGCCCTGCAGGGCGCCCTGACTCAGATCGAACGCCAGTTCGGCAAGGGATCGGTCATGCGGATGGGCGACCCGGGTGCGCGCGTGAACGTCGATGCGATTCCGACCGGCGCCCTGTCGCTTGACATCGCCCTGGGCATCGGCGGCGTCCCGCGCGGACGCATCGTCGAGGTCTTCGGCCCGGAGTCCTCGGGCAAGACAACGCTCGTCTACCACGTCATCGCCGAGGCCCAGAAGCTGGGCGGCGTATGCGCCTTCGTCGACGCCGAGCATGCGATGGACCCCCTCTATGCGCAGAGGATCGGCGTCGACATCGATGAGCTGCTCGTTTCGCAGCCGGACTACGGCGAGCAGGCGCTCGAGATCGTCGACATGCTGATCCGCTCCGGCGCGGTCGACGTCGTCGCGGTCGACTCGGTCGCCGCGCTGACGCCCCGGGCCGAGCTCGAGGGGCAGATGGGCGATCAGACGGTCGGCGCCCAGGCCCGGATGATGTCGCAGGCGATGCGCAAGCTCGCCGGCAACCTCAACCGTGCCCAGACGCTGTGCCTGTTCACCAACCAGATCCGGGAGAAGGTCGGCGTCATGTTCGGCTCGCCGGAGACCCAGCCGGGCGGTCGCGCGCTGAAGTTCTACGCCTCCCAGCGCCTGGACATCCGCCGGATCGAGACGCTCAAGGATGGGACCGAGGCGGTCGGCAACCGCGTCCGGGTCAAGGTCGTCAAGAACAAGGTGGCGGCGCCGTTCAAGCAGGCGGAGTTCGACATCGAGTTCGGCCGGGGAATCTCGACCTCGGGGTGCCTCCTGGACTACGGCATCGAGCACAACATCGTCACGAAGTCCGGATCGTTCTTCTCCTACGGCGATGAGCGCCTCGGTCAGGGTCGGGGCAACGCCAAGGCCTTCCTCGACGAGCATCCCGAGATGTCAGCCGAGATCGAGCAGAAGGTCTATGCCGCGCTTGACCTCAACCGGGATCTCGTCAAGGAGATCGTCCACGACGAGGCCTCGCTGGCGGAGATCGAGCCGGCGCACGCCGCGTAGCACCCGCCCGCCGTCACGCCGAGCGCCGAGCCCGGGGGCCGCGGCGCTCGGCGCAGACCGTGGTCGTCACCACCGCCCGCATATGTCAACCCGTCAGTCCGAGGAGTCGCTCGAGCGCGCCCTGGCGATCGCCTGTGCGTTCGTCAACCAGCGCGAGCGCACCGCTGCCGAGGTGCGCGGTCAGCTCGAGCGCAAGGGGATCCCCGAGCCGTGCGCCGAGGAGTGTCTGCGCGCGCTGCGCCGGCAGGGACTGCTCGACGATGCCCGGTTCGCGGCGATGTTCGTCTCTGACAAGCGCACGCTCGAGAACTGGGGCAGCGAGCGGATCAGGCGCGGCCTCAGCGCTCGCGGCATCGACCGTGAGCTCGCCGAGACGGCACTGGCCGCCGGCGCGCAGGACTTCGCCGACGAGGAGACCGAGCTGGAACGCGCCGTCGCGCTGCTGCGCCGGCGCTTCCCGTCGCCGCCCGCTGACCGCCGTGATCGCGAGCGAGCCCTCGGCGTGCTGCTGCGCAAAGGCTATGAGAGCGAGCTCGCGCTCGACGCCCTGTCGGCGTATGCCCGCGACGACTGATCGGCCCGGCGCATCGGGCGGGGCGCTTCGTTAGGGCTCTGTTTGCGCCCGATCCGTCCCGGTACTACGATTGCCCCAGAGAACGAACGGCCCCGAGGGCCTGAAAACACCAGCAAATCTCCAGATATCGGATACCCAGTGATTCCCGTTTCCCCAGCAATCTGTGATAGGCCCACCGCGCGGCCAGGGCCGGTATCAGACACCTTCACGTAGTGCCGCCACCACGGTGACCGTCGTCGCCGGCACTGGCATGTGTTCGTGGTTCTCGCACGGGCCGCTCGTTCGCTCTCAAATAGGCAAATACGTGGGATTGCGGTCCGGCCGATGCCGGACCGATGAGAGGAACGACATGGAGATCATCGGTGCCGCAGCGCTCATAGCGGTCGGAATCGCGGCTGCCGCGGTCCTCTACGGGCGCACGCAGGTTCCCGCCCCGGCCATCGCGGAACGAGCGGCCGCCGACCGCGCCGCCGCCGACCGAGCGGCCGCCGACCGAGCCGCCGCCGACCGAGCGGCCGCCGACCGCGCCGCCGCCGACCGAGCGGCTGCCGACCGAGCCGCGGCCGACCGCGACGCCGCCACGACCACCGCTCTGCAGGCGGCCCTGGTCGAACGCGGCAACGCGCTCGAGCGGCGTGAAGAGGGGCTCGGCCGGCGTGAGGCCGAGCTCGACAGGGAACGCGAGGCGCTGGTGGCCCAGCGCGCGACGGTGGAGGCCCGGCTCGAGCAGCTGGCGGGAATCACGGGAGCGCGCGCCAAGGAGATCCTGCTGTCGGAGATCGAGGAGCAGGCACGCCACGACGCCGCCCGCCGCCTCCGCCAGATCGAGGAGGAGACCAAGCGCGACGCCGAGCGCCGGGTGCGCAACATCCTGTCGGTCTGCATGCAGCGACTCGCCGCCGGTCACGCGGCCGAGACGACGGTCTCGGTCGTGCAGCTCTCCGCCGACGAGATGAAGGGGCGGATCATCGGACGGGAGGGCCGCAACATCCGCGCGCTGGAGAATCTCACCGGCGTCGATTTCATCATCGACGACACGCCGGGAGCGGTCGTCCTCTCGGGCTTTGACGGTGTGCGGCGGGAGATCGCCCGGCTGACGCTCGAGAAGCTCCTCCAGGACGGGCGCATCCACCCGGCTCGGATCGAGGAGATGTACTACCAGACGAAGTCCGAGATGGAGAGCCGGATCGTCGAGCTCGGCGAGCAGGGCGTCTTCGACGCCGGCGTTCAGGGAGTGCACCCGGAGCTCGTCAAGCTCCTCGGGCGGCTGCGGTTTCGCACGAGCTACGGGCAGAACGTGCTCGCCCACTCGGTCGAGGTCGCGCAGCTGGCGGCGATGATGGCCCAGGAGCTCGGCGCGAGCGCCAAGACCGCGCGCCGGGCCGCGCTGCTGCACGACATCGGCAAGTCGGTCACGCATGAGATCGAGGGACCGCACGCCCTCGTCGGCGGAGAGATGGCCCGCAAGTACGGCGAGAGCCCGGCCGTCGTCCACGCGATGGAGGCCCATCACAACGAGGTGGAGCCGCAGACGATCGAAGCGGTCATCGTCCAGTCCGCCGACGCCCTGTCGGGGGCGCGGCCCGGAGCACGCGGTGAGTCGCTGGAGCAGTACGTCAAGCGCCTGCGCGACCTCGAGCAGATCGCGACCCGCCACGACGGCGTCGACAAGGTCTACGCGATGCAGGCCGGCCGCGAGATCCGGGTCATGGTCGCGCCCGGTGCCATCGACGACGACGCCGCGACGATGCTCTCCTACGAGATCGCGCGCGAGATCGAGAAGGAGCTGGAGTACCCGGGCCAGATCAAGGTCACGGTCATCCGCGAGTCCCGCGCCGTCCAGTACGCGCGCTGAACCCCGGCCGGGGCCCGGCTCTCAGATGCTGAGGCCGCCGTCGACGACGAGCGTGTGACCGGTCATGAAGGCGCTCTCGTCGCTGGCCAGGAAGACGACGGCATGGGCGATCTCCTCGGGGGCGGCGTGGCGGGCGAGCGGGATCATCTGCTCGAAGACCGCCGAGGACTCCTCCCGCGACGCGCCGACCGCGTTCATCTCGATCGTGTGCTGAAAATCGTTGTCGGTCGGCCCGGGATGCAGCGTGTTGACGCGGATCCCGCGCGGCGCCATCTCCTTGGCGGCGGTGCGCATCAGACCGACGACGGCGTGCTTGGACGTCGCGTAGGCGGCGATCGTCCGGTCCGACGTGACCCCGACGACGCTCGAGTTGATGATCAGGCTGCCGCCCGACGGCATCACGGCCAGGGCATGCCTGGCGACGAGGAAGCTGCCGAGCACGTTGACCGCCATCACCTGCTGGAACACGTCGACCGGATAGGCGGTCACCTCGGCGACGACGCCGAAGATCCCGGCGTTGGCGAACGCCACGTGCAGCGCGCCGAAGCGCTCGACGGTCGCCGCCACCGCGCGCTCCACCTGCTCCGAGCTCGTGACATCGGCGGCGATCCAGGCCACGGCGTCGCCGGCGCCGAGCCCGTCGGCGGCGGCGCGCAGCGACTCCTCGTGGAGGTCGGTGATCATCACCTTCGCGCCCTCGGCGAGAAACGCCCGGGCCGTCGCCAGGCCGATACTGCCCGCCCCGCCGGTGATCAGCGCCGCCTTGCCCGACAGTCGTCCCATGCTCTGAGCCTCTCGTGAGTGCCGCTCGGCGTTGATCGCCGGGCCGGTAGTGTAGGTGGCCGCCATGAAGCACTATCACCTGACGACGTTCGGCTGTCAGATGAACGAGCACGACTCCGAGCGCATCAAGGGCATGCTGGAGTCGCTCGGCTACGCCGAGGCCGAGAGCCGTGCGCACGCCGATCTGATCCTGTTCAACACGTGCTCGATCCGCGAGGCCGCCGACAGCCGCTTCGTCGCCCATCTCGGCGAGGCCAAGCGCCTCAAGCGCGAGGCGCCCGACCGGGTCATCGGCGTCGGCGGATGCTGGGCGCAGTCGGTCAAGGAGGAGGTCTTCGCCCGCTTTCCGTTCGTCGACGTCGCCTTCGGCCCCGGCCAGGTCCACAAGCTGGCGGAATTCCTGACCAGCGACTCGCTGACCGCGCAGGGCTTCTTCGAGTTCGAGGGGTTCACCGGCCATCTCCCGGCCAAGCGGGCGCGCGCGTTCCAAGGCTGGGTGCAGATCAGCGTCGGCTGTAACTCCGTCTGCTCGTATTGCATCGTCCCGTCGACCCGCGGGCGCGAGGTCAGCCGGTCGCCGGACGAGCTCGTCGACGAGATCCGGCGTCTCGCCCAGGACGGCGTCTGCGAGGTGACGCTGCTCGGCCAGAACGTCAACTCGTACGGGCGTGACCTCCCGCGCGCGCAGCGGATGACCTTCGCGCAACTGCTCGCCGAGGTCGACGCGGTCGACGGGATCGAGCGGATCCGCTACACGAGCCCGCACCCCAAGGACATGCGCGAGGACGTCATCCGGGCGCACGCCGAGCTGCCCGCGCTGTGCGAGCACATCCACCTCCCGCTGCAGTCGGGCTCCAGCGCGGTGCTCAAGCGCATGCGTCGCACCTACGGCCGAGAGCGCTATCTCGACCGGGTGGCGATGATCCGTGAGCACGTCCCCGACTGTGCGCTGACGACCGACATCATCGTCGGCTTCCCGGGGGAGACCGAGGACGACTTCGCGCAGACGCTCGCCGTCGCCGAGGAGGTCGGCTACGACGGGGCCTTCACCTTCATCTACTCGCCGCGCCGTGAGACCGAGGCGGCCACCCTGGCCGATCAGGTTCCCCACGAGATCAAGGTGGAGCGCATGGAGCGGCTCGTCGCGGTCGTCCAGCGCCGCGCCCGCGAGCGGGCCCAGCGCTTCGTCGGCCGGACGCTCGATGTGCTCGTGGAGGGTCCCTCACGCCACGATCCCGCGCGCCTGCGCGGCCGGACGCGCCACAACAAGGTCGTCAACTTCGACGGCCTCGGCGTGCCCGGCGAGTTCATGGCGGTGCGGATCGACTCCGCCACGAGCCAGACGCTGGCCGGCGAGGCGCCGCTGCTCGCCCGCGCCGTCGGCGATCGCTGATTTCCCGAGCCGCCGCCGGCCGGACGCCGGGGCATTCCGCTCCGATTCGCGTTCGTCCGGCTGGCATGCGAACATATGTTCGTATGAGGTGGAGCACCCTGGAGAGCGAGCGCGAGCAGACCGCGCGCCTGCCCGGTTATCGCGACGAAGCGGTCGTCCGGCATTTCGAGGCGCCCGACTCGATCGCGACCCGGTTCTACGAGGTCCAGGCCAAGTCGATCCTCAACCGCGTGCCGGAGGCGTCGCGGATGCCGTTTCGCTGGACGATCAACCCGTATCGAGGCTGCAGCCACGCCTGCGTGTACTGCTTCGCGCGGCCGACGCACACGTATCTGGACTTCGATGCCGGCCGGGATTTCGAGCGCGAGATCATCGTCAAGGTCAACGCGCCCGAGCGACTGCGGGCGGAGTTGGCGCGCCCGTCGTGGGGAGGTGAGCACATCGCGCTCGGGACGAACACCGATCCGTATCAATGGGCTGAGGGGCGCTACCGGCTGATGCCGGGCATCTGGCAGGCGATGATCGACGCGCGCAACCCCGGCTCGGTGCTGACCAAATCGCCGTTGCTGCTGCGGGATCTGGGGTTGATGCGGGCGCTGGCGGCACGGGCCGACTTCTCGGCGGCGCTGTCGGTGCCGACGATCGACGAGCGGGCATGGCGGGCGACCGAGCCCCATACGCCCAATCCCCGCGCGCGGCTGGAGGCGGTCGCCGAGCTCAACCGCGCCGGGATCAGGACCGGGGTGCTCGTCGCGCCGCTGATGCCCGGGATCAACGACGATCCGGCGCAGGTGGCGCGGATCCTCGAGCTCGCGTCCGAGGCCGGCGCGGACTACGTCAGCGGGATCGCGCTGCATCTGCGGGGCGAGGTGCGCCAGGTGTTCCTGGAGTGGTTGGAGGCTCACCGGCCGGACCTCGTGCCGCGCTATCGTGACCTGTACCGCCGGGGTGCCTATGCGCCGGTGCGGGAGCGAGCGCGCTTGGCGGGCCTCATCCGGGGGCCTGACCTGGAGCCCGCGTTACGCGGGCGAGGCTTCCTGCGCAGCGTCGAGCGCCCGCGTCCGGCGCCGGAGCCCGCCCAGGCGCGGCTGTTCTGATGCGCAGCGGGCCATGACGGCGCTGACGGCGGCCGGCGACAGGGATTGAAGCGACGATGCCGAACGAGATCTAGAACCCACTGATGCCAAGGCGATCCAAGTCACCCCGGGGCAAGCGGGATCTCTATCTGGAGCGGATGTTCGAGACCCGCAGCGAGGCCTGGGAGGAGGCCGGGCTGTCGATCGAGGTCGACGAGCGCGAGGTCAGCCGCTCGCAGCGCCAGGCGGTCCTCTTCGTCGCGCTGCTGATCGGCGTCGACGTCGGCTATCGCATCCTGTACGGCGCTCCCCACCACCGCTGGAAGATCCTCGGCAAGAGCCTGCGCGGCTTCGAGACGCCGATCACGATCGTGGCGGTCGTGGCGGTCGTCGCGCTCGGCTGGGGACTGGCGGTCGCGATCGGGAAGTTCGTCGGGCCGACGTTCATGCGCCGGATGGATCCGGCCACCGCTGGGACGTTCGGCTTCATGATCCGCCTGGTCACGATGGCGATCGCGCTCGCGGTGGCCCTGAGCGTCGCCGGGGTGACGCTGCAGACGCTCGCCGTCGGCGGTGCGTTCACCGCGGTGATCGTCGGTCTCGCCGCCCAGCAGACGCTCGGCAACGTCATCGCCGGGATGGTCCTGCTCAGCGCGCGGCCGTTCCGCGTCGGCGAACGGGTCCGCTTCCAGGCCGGTGCGGTCGGCGGCTCGGTCGAGGGCATCGTCAGCTCGCTCGGGCTGCTCTACACCGTGCTGACCCGCGGCGCCGACCAGATCATGATCCCGAACAACGTCGTCCTGGCGGCGGCGGTCGTGCCGCTCAAGGAGCCCGACCAGGTCGATGTGCGGGTGCGGCTCAACTCCGGGGTGCGCCCGAGCCAGGTGCAGGCGATCCTCGACAACGAGGTGGCGATCCCGACCCGGTCGCGGCCGACCGTGCTGCTCGAGGAGCTCGACGGGGCCGATGTCGTCGTGCGCATCCAGGCGACGCCGGAGATCGCCGACGAGGGCGCCAAGCTCGCCGACGAGATCATCGCCGCGCTCTCGTCGGTGACCGGCGAGCACCAGTCGGTCGACCGCCGCGGCTGATCACCGGTGGACGGCCGGGCTGATCAGGGGTCGACCGTCGCGTGCTGACCGGTGGAGCAGCGGCGATTCCGGCGTCTCAGCCATCCCGGCCGGTTTCGCGCTCGAGTCGATAGATACGTTCGACCACGGCGCATCCGATCCCGTCGGCATAGGAGGTCTCATGGCCGATCTCGACGAAGCCCGCCCGGGTGATCACCCTGATCGAGGCGACGTTGTGCGCGGCGACGCGCGCGAACAACGGTCGGTTCGGCTCGGCCGAGAGGAACGCGTCGAGCGCCGCACCGGCCAGTCCCCGGCCCCAACGCTCGGGGTCGATCCAGTACGTGATCTCGCGCCGGGCCTCCGCCGTGTAGCTCCCGATCGTCCCCACCAGGCTGCCGTCGTGCTCGATCGCGCACAGCGTCGCGTCGGGATCGGCGCGCACGCGCCGATAGTGGGCATCGAACGCGGCGCGGTCGGAGGGATCGGGGCGGGTGAAGGCGGCCATCCTGACGGCGGCCGGGTCACGTTCGAATTCGAACAGCCGATCAAGATCGCCATCCCTCACGGGCCGCAGCCGCACGCTCATGTCAGAGACCTTAGGGCCTGCCCACCGGCGCGATGATGCGCCCGGTGCCGGCAGCGTGAGTCGCCATGCCGGGCAGGTATCCGCGGCCCTTCCGCCGCGAGCACGAGGAGGAGATGCTCGTCGTGCTCCTGGCGCGCGCCGGAGACAGCCGGCGACGGGCCGTCGCCGGAGACAGCCGGAGACAGCCGGCGACAGCCCGGCCTGGCGGATGGCGCCGACCTCATCCGCAATGCGATCCGGATGCGGATACGCCCCGTGCGCACCGACCGGCGCCGACCGTGACCTGGGCGCTCAGGGCGATGGTGCTGGCCGCCGGCCTCGAGCTCGTCGCGCTGGCCACCGTGGCCGGCACGCAGGCCGGCCTGCGGTCGGCGCTCGCCGCGCGCGTCCCGCATTTCAGCGCGCCGCAGTGGCAGGCCGCGGTGCACGCCTGCTGACCGCGCTCGCCCGGCACGCCGCGACCCATGCCGCGGCTGACCTTCTCGCCGGCTGTGGTCTCCGGCTGGTCGGCCTGCTCACCGTGGTGACACGGCCGGGCCGCGCTCTGGTTGTCACTTCCGGTGGTGTGTCGAGTAATGGTTGATATACAACCCTAACTCGCGCCACCCCCGCGCCCGGGGGCGTGCAGAGCCCCGGGCCGGGTCCACACCCCAGCCGGGGCCGGGTCCACACCCCCGCGGGCCGGCTCCGCACCCCCGCGGGCCGGGTCCACACCCCCGCGGGCCGGGTCCACACCCACCCGGGGCCAGGGTCGACAGGCCCCCCGGCGGACCCGGCGTCAGCGCTTGTCGGTCTGGCGCGCGGCCAGCGCGCCGGCGAGACGCTCGGACCCCGCCAGACGGGTGACCGCGGCCGCCACGCCGGGCGCGACCGCGCCGAACGCGGCCCCGAGGCGCAGCCCGAGCGGGGCGACGTCGAGCTCGGCCCGGTTGTGCTCGATCGCCGCGATGACCGCGGCCGAGACCTCCTGGGGCGAGCGGGTGCCGACGCCCGGCGGGAGCCTGACCCCGGTATCGGCGAACATGCCGGCGTCGCGGATGAAGCCCGGGGCGATCACCGACACGCCGACGCCGTGCGGTCGCAGATCCTCCCGCAGGCCGAGGGCGAAGCCGCGCAGCCCGAACTTCGTCGCCGAGTAGATCGACGACGCGGGGGAGGCGGTCTTGCCCGACAGCGATCCGATGAAGACGAGATGGCCGCGGCCGCGGGCGATCATCCCCGGCGCCAGGGCGTCGGCCAGAGCGATCGGCGCCCGCAGGTTGACGTCGAGCATCCGGTCGATCTGGGCGAGGGTGAAGTCGCCCAGGACGCCGCTGGCCGGCACTGCGGCGTTGGCGATCAGCACGTCGACGCCCGCCGCCTGGGCCGCGTTGGCGAGCCGCGTGACGTCGTCACGGTCGGCGAGGTCGGCGACGACCGCCGTCGCTCCGAGTTCGGCGGCCAGCGGATCCAGCGCCTGCGCGCGGCGCCCGGACAGCAGCAGCCTGGCCCCCCGCTCCGCGACGCCACGGGCGATCGCCGCGCCGATGCCACCGCTGGCGCCGGTCAGCAGGACGGTGGCGCCGTCCAGGGCAAGTGGCGGGCGCCGGCTCATCCCGGGAAGACCGCGATCGTCGCCGTGAAGCTGTGCAGGAAGCTACGACCCCCGACCGGGCCGATCTCGCCGGCGGCGAAAAAGCCGGCGGCGGGGGTGCCGCCGAGCTCGTCGAAGACCATCGTCGCGTCGTGGTCGCAGGCGCCGAACATCGATTGGCCCCGGCCGTTGCACGAGAAGACGAGCGCGCCGGCGGGCCGGCGGCCGCCGATCGCCTCGGCGCGGATTCGCAGCTCGCGTCGCAGGTCCTCATCGGCGGAGCGCGAGTCACGGGCGTGCAGCCGCACGACCTGGCCCGGCGAGACGGCGGCCCCGACGGCCACCGCACCCGTGCGTGAGTCGGCGCCGAGCACGCCGCGGACGAGGAAGTCGCCCTGCTCGTAATCGGGTTTACCGCCGTCGATGACGATGCCGATCAACAGCCCGCCGGCGATGAGAGCCCGCTCATGCAGGTCGAGCTCGCCGATCGCCGTCTCTATCGCCTGCACCGCCGGGCGCCCGGCCAGCTCATGGATGATGTTGCCCTCGGCGGCGGTGATCGTCATCTCGCGCCCGAGCGGGGCGGCGCCCTGCGAGACGCACGGGATCATCTCGACGCCGCGCAGACGGACCCCGATCGCGCCGTGCTCGCAGACCTCGTCGCCCTCGAACAGTGCCGCGTCGCCCGCGGGCGTGCGCGCGCTCGACAGGCCGCCGAGCACCGGCACCCCCGGCGCGTCGCGGGCCAGCCCCTCCAGGACGCCGTCGACGGGGAACGAGTAAGGATCGGAGAGCATGACGACCGCTTCTCCGGGGGTGAGCTCCGGCACCCCCTCGAGGATCCCGACGCCGTCGCGATCGGTCACCCGCGCCCGGAAGGGGGTCACCGTCCCGTCGTTCAGTGCCGCTGCCCACACCGCGATCGCCGTACCCGCCTCGAGCTCTCGCCCGGCTCCGAGGACGCCGCCCGCCCCGCAGCCGATCAGCGCCTGCGGCGCGAGCCGGGCATGGAGCTCGTCGAGCATCACCTCGGGCGCCGCCAGATGGGCTCCGCTGGCGAACACCGCGATCAGGTCCGGTTCGGCCCGGCCGAGCCCGCGCCGGATGTCGTCGGCGGCCTGGCGCGCTCCGAGGAGCGGATCACCATCGCCGGAGACGGCGGTCGCGACGATCACGCCGACCGCCGGTGTGCAGGCACGCGCCGCGGTCCGCGCGGGCGGCGGCTGGCTCCACCGGGGCGCCGGCGGGCTCCACGGGTCATCGCTGCACGATACTCCCGCCGTGCCACGGCCGGACCTCATCGCCCTGTTCGGCCCGACCGGCGTCGGCAAGACCGAGGTGGCGATCGCGCTCGCCGCTCGTCTGCGGGAGGCCGGCGAGCGGCCGGTGGCCGTCTCCGCGGACGCGCTCCAGGTCTACGCCGGCCTGGAGACGCTGACCGGAGCGGCCACGCCGGCGCAGCGCGCCGCGCTGGACCATCGCCTCCTGTCGTTCGTGCCACTGGACGCCACCTTCAGCGCCGGGCGGTACGCCGAGCTCGCCCACGCCGAGATCGACGGGCTGCTGGCCGCCGGCCGGCGGCCGATCGTCGTCGGCGGAACCGGCCTGTATCTGCGCGCCGCGCTGACCGAGCTCCATCTGCGTCCGCCGCCGGCGCCGGGAGTCCGTGAGCGATGGCTCGCCGAGCTCGCCGAGCGCGGACCGGCCGCCCTGCATGCCGAGCTGACGCGGCGCGCCTCCTGGGCGGCGGCGTCGATCGAGCCCACCGACCGTCAGCGGATCGTCCGCGCCCTGGAGCTGCTCGACGGCGGCGGGCTGGCGCCGGCGCCCGAGCGGTCCGAGCTGTGGACGGCGGCGACCCGGCGCCCGACGCTGCTCGTCGGCCTCGTCATGGACCGCGCCGAGCTCTACGCCCGGATCGATGCGCGGGTTGACGGGATGCTCGCCGCCGGGGCGCGGGACGAGGTGCGCCGCGCCGCACCCGGCGCCTCGGTCACCGCCCGCAAGGCGCTCGGCTTCGAGGAGCTGCTCGCCGGCGACATCGAGGCGATGAAGCGCCGGTCACGCAACTACGCCCGGCGCCAGCTGACCTGGATGCGCAAGCTCGCCGGCGTCACCGTGATCGACACCACCGGCCGGGGGGCCGATCAGACCGCCGATCAGATCCTGACCCTCTGGCGCGGCGACGGGCTCCAGACGACCGAGCCCCGCGGCGATTCGGGCCGGCCTCAGATCCGGGCCGGCCTCAATAGGCGGCGACGAACGGATACATGACGATCACCGCGGCGAGCACCGAGAGCGCCCACAGGATCGTCAGGCCCGACAGCCACCGCCGCCGGCGGCGCCACGCGAGCGAGACGAGATAGGTGATCGCCACGTAGAGCCCGGGCATGACGATGCACATGTAGTAGAGGTAGCTGATGCGGCTGTCGAGCAGGCTCTGCAGCGCGAACGGCGTCCAGGTGCCGATGAACCACACCGAACCGACGAGCGCCATCTGGCGCTCGGAGGCCGAGGCGGCGCCCGCAGGCGACAGGCGCACGAGCCGGTACAGGCCGAACAGCACGGCCGGCATGGCCAGCACCATGATCGCCGGGCTCATCATCCCGAGGAACTCAGAGACGGGGTGGATGGCGCCGGTCTCGTGCCCGGGCAGCGAGGCGCTGACGCGCAGATAGACGATCGGCCACAGATCGACCAGCCAGTCCCACGGATACGAGGCGATGCCGGTCAGCCCGTGGGGACTGGTCAGAGCGGCGGCGTAGTTGATGATGTGGGCGATCTCGGCGAACGGCCCGCCGGTGATCAGCTTGGCCTCGGCGTCGGCGTACGGCGGCGCGATCTCGTCCATGATCGCCAGCAGTCCGACGAACCCCGCCCCGGTGGTCAGCGCCATCACGGCAAAGCGCCGGAACGCCTCACCGAAGCTCCAGTCGACCGGCGCCGACGGGTCACGGCGGGCGAGCAGGACCCGGGCGATCTCGATCAGCAGGATGACGAACCACAGATACGGCGCCACCTCCTTGAAGGCCGTCCCGATCGCCAGCACGATCCCGGCGACGAAGGGCCGGCCGCCCAAGTACAGCGCCAGCGCCCAGACCATCATCGCCACCGCCCAGATGTCGAGCGTCCCGATCCGGCTGTGGACGAGCAGCAGGTTGTCGCAGGCCATCAGCGTGCTTGCGCACAGCGCCGACCAGCGCCCGCCGCCGGCGCGGCGCACGAGCGCGAACATGCCGAGGATGGCGATCGAGCCCATCAGCAGGCTGCCGATCCGCCAGGCGAACGGCCCGTCGCCGAACAGCTCGATCGCCGCCGCCATCACGAGCTTGACCCCCTGCGGATGCTCGGCGTTGGGGTCGGTGCCGAGCGGGGCGTCGGAGTAGTGGTCCCCGGCCGGCGGACGGATCCCGGCGATCACCCGAGCGGCGTTGACGTAGTACGCCTCGTCGAAGATCATCGTGTGATCGTTGGCCGTCGTGCACGGCGACGCGCACGGCTCGTCGAGGAACAGCGCGCGTCCGCCCAGCGACAGCGCCGAGACGACGGCGAGCGCGACGAGCGGTGCCCGCGGTGACGCCAGCAGACGCCGGAGGATGGCAAGACGCGTGACCATGGCCCCTGCGACGGTACCGGCGGTCCCGGTCCTGACGCCCCGCCCGGGACGGGTCCGGCCGGACACTAGACTCCGGCCGCGTGGAATTCGAGAAGTGGCATGCGCTCGGGAACGACTATCTGATCCTCGAGCGCGACGCGTTGCCCTTCGAGCTGACCTCCGCCCGCGTGAGGGCCCTGTGCGCGCCCCACACCGGGGTGTTCGCCGACGGCGTGCTGCTGCTCTCGCCCCCTGACGAGCCCGGATTCATCGCCCGCCTGCGGATCTTCAACCCCGACGGCTCGGAGGCCGAGCTGTCGGGCAACGGGGCGCGGGAGGCCGTGCTGTATCTGCGCCGCCGGGGCTGGGCGACCTCCGACACGTTCTCGATCCAGACCGCGGCCGGGGAGATCCGCCCGACGATCACCTCACCGACGACCGCCCGGCTCGACATCGGCCGCGTGCGGCTGCGCAGCGACGACTATCCGGCCGGAGATGGCGACGGACGGGGCACGCTCGCCGACGGCGACCGCAGCTGGAGCTTTCAGCACGTCCAGGTCGGCAACCCCCAATGCGCGATCCGCGTCGCCGACGGGGCCGCGCTCGCCGCGCTGGATCTGCCCGTGATCGGGCCGGGCATCGAGAGCCACGCCCTGTTTCCGCGGCGCACCAACGTGTCCTGGTACACGCCGCTGGACGCCGGCGACCGGATCCGCGCCCGGATCTTCGAGCGCGGCGTCGGGGAGACGTCGGCGAGCGGGACGGGCGCCACCGGAGCGGCGGTCGCCCACGTGCTCGCCGGCGGCGACTCGCCGGTGACCGTCGTGCTCGACGGCGGCGAGCTCGAGGTGGAGGTCGGCGAGGACCTCCACGTTACCCTCAGCGGCTGGGCGGTGCCGGTGTTCTCCGGCACGCTGGCCGAGGACTTCATCAAGGAGCTGCATGAGACCGAGTAAGCGACTGGATCAGATCCCGCCGTATCTGTTCGCCGCGCTCGAGCGCAAGATCGCCGAGAAGCGGGCGGCCGGGGTCGACGTCATCAGCCTGGGGATCGGCGATCCCGACACCCCGACGTATCCGCCGATCGTCGCGGCCGGACAGCGCGCCGTCGCCGACCCCTCGACCCATACGTATCCGAGCAATCGCGGCCGGGCGGAGTTCCGGCAGGCGGTGGCCGCCTTCTACGCACGGCGCTTCGGGGTGGAGCTCGACCCCGAGACCGAGGTGATGGCGGCGATCGGGGCCAAGGAGTGCATCTTCAACCTCAGCCTGGCCTTCCTGGACCCCGGCGACGTCGCGCTGGCCTCTGACCCCGGCTATCCGGTGTACACCGGTGGCCCGCTGATGGCCGGCGGCGAGCCGGTGCTGATGCCGCTGGTGCCCGAGCTCGGCTTCGCTCCGGACCTCGCCGCGATCCCCGCCGAGGCCCTCGAGCGCGCCCGGCTGATGTTCATCAACTATCCGAACAATCCGACCGGAGCGGTCGTCCCCGACGGCCTGTTCGAGGCGACGATCGAGCTCGCCCGGGGTCGTGACCTGATCGTCGTCCACGACAACGCCTACAGCGAGACGACCTACGACGGCTACGTCGCGCCGTCGTTCCTGCAGACGCCGGGCGCCAAGGAGACCGGGGTGGAGGTCTTCTCCCTCTCCAAGGGCTACAACATGACCGGCTGGCGGTGCGCGGCGATCGTCGGCAACGCCGAGGCGATCGCCCAGTACTGGCGGCTGAAGTCGAACATCGACTCCGGCAATTTCGAGGCCGTCCAGCTCGCCGGCGCCGCCGCGCTGGCTCCGGACGTCGACCCCTACGTGGCCGAGATGTGCGAGGTCTACCGGCGACGCCGTGACCTCGTCTGCGACGCGCTGGCGAAGGCCGGCGTCCAGGTGACGGCGCCGAAGGGCACGATCTATATCTGGGCTCCCGTCCCGGTGGGCTTTGCGTCGGCGGCGGAGTACTGCGAACACGTGCTCGAGCGGGCCGCCGTCGTCATCTCGCCCGGTGGCGCCTACGGACCCAACGGCGAGGGCTTCTTCCGGATCTCGCTCACCACCCCGGAGGACCGGCTCATCGAGGCCGTGGAGCGGATCAGCCGCCTGTCGCCCGTCGCGGCCGCCTGAGCGATCAGCGGGCGGCCGAGGGGCGGCCCGGCCGCGCCGGGGCTACCATCAGGGGAGTTGGATCACAGCGACGCCACCGCAAACGGAAGCTCGCCCGCGCGCCAGGATGGCCGGCGCGGCGAGCGCCCAACCGGACGCGCGCGCCAGCGGGCCTTCATGGTGGCGGTCGTCCCCGCCGGCGAGGACGACCATCTCGCCGAGCTGACCGAGCTGCTGCGCACCGCCGGCGTGGCGAACGTCGGGCAGGTCATCCAGCGCCGGGACCAGCCGCACCCGAACACCTACCTCGGCGCCGGCAAGCTCGACGAGCTCAAGGAGCAGATCACGGCCGCCGACGCCAATCTCGTCGCCTGCGACGACGAGCTGTCGCCCCGGCAGGAGCGCAATCTCGAGACCGCGCTCGGGGTTCCGGTCATCGACCGGACCGCGGTCATCCTGGACATCTTCGCCGCCCACGCCCATACCGCCGAGGGCAAGCTCCAGGTCGAGCTCGCGCAGCTGGAGTACAACCTCGCGCGCATGCGCGGACTGTGGTCACACCTCGAGCGCCTCGGCGGCGGGATCGGCACCCGGGGGCCGGGCGAGACCCAGATCGAGACCGACCGCAGACTGGCCCGCGACCGGATCGCCGCGCTCAGACGGCGGCTTGCCCGCGTGCGCTCCACGCGTGGCGTCATGCGTGCCGAGCGTGAGCGCGCACATCTGCCCCAGATCGCGCTCGCCGGCTACACGAACGCCGGCAAGTCGACGCTGCTCAACGCGCTGACCGGCGCCGACGTCCCGGTGCGAGACCGGCTCTTCCACACCCTGGATCCGACGACCCGCACCCTGCGGGCCGGCGGGCGTGACTATCTCGTGACCGACACCGTCGGCTTCATCCGCAAGCTGCCCCATCAGCTCGTCGACGCCTTCGGCGCGACCCTCGAGGAGACGATCCGCGCCGACCTCGTCCTCCACGTCGCCGACGCCTCGGTGCCCGAGGACGAGCTCGCCGAGATGACCCGAGCGGTCGACGACGTCCTGCACGAGATCGGCGCCGACGAGGCGCCGCGGATCCTCGTGCTCGCCAAGGCCGACCAGATCGACGCCGAGCGCCGGATCGAGCTCACCCATCGCCATCCCGACGGGATCCTCGTCTCCGCCGTCGACGGGGAGGGGTTGCCCGAGCTGAGCAAGCGGATCGAGACCGAGTTCCGCCGGACCCTGTCCGAGGTCGAGCTCCTGCTCCCCTACGACGAGGGCGGGCGCCTCGCCGAGCTGCACGCCCTCGCCGGCGATCTCCAGCGTGAGGACACGCCCGAGGGCGTCCGGCTGTTCGCCCGCCTGCCCCCGAGCGTTGCCGCCCGCTACGCGCCGTACGCGCTGTCGCACAAACCGGCATGACGCTTCAGGTCGTCCGCCTGGACGAGCGGGCGACGCTCCCCACCCGCGCGCACCCCGGCGATGCCGGCCTCGATCTCTACGCGCTGGAGCCGGTGACGCTCGAGCCCGGGGAGCGCGCGTCGGTCGCCACCGGGATCGCCGTCCAGATCCCGGCCGGACAGGCCGGTCTCGTGCTCCCGCGCTCCGGCCTCGCCGCCCGTCACGGGATCTCGGTCGTCAACGCGCCCGGGCTGATCGACTCCGGCTACCGTGGCGAGCTGCGCGTCCTGCTGCTCAACACCGACCGCCGCGAGCGCTTCGAGCTCGACGCGGGGGCCAGGATCGCCCAGCTCGTGCTCGTCCGGATCGAGGTCCCCACCCCCGTCGAGGTCGCCGCGCTCGACGACTCGGCGCGCGGGGCGGGCGGCTTCGGCTCCAGCGGCGCCTAGAGGGGTGCAGCTGAGCTGACCGCGAGCCCGCTCACCCGGCCGGCGCGCTGCTCGTGACCGTGGCGCCGGCGGTCGCGAGCTCCTTGCGCTTGTTCTTCACGTCGGCGTAGACATAGACGCAGACCCGGATGGTCTGCCGGGCGCCGATCAGGCCGGTCTGGCCGATCGTGAAGCGTCCCCTGGCCCTTTCGACGGTCGGCGTGTCGACCCGAAGGGCCGAGCGCAACGCGGCGCCGCAGGAATCAGAGGCCTGGTAGTTGAGCACGTCGACCGACGAGGCCCCCTTGACGTCGACGCCGCCGGTGACCGTGTACGAGAAGTACCCCGACTCGGGAATCGTCTTCGGGAGCTTGATCGCCACGTGGTCGGCCGCGGCGAGCGCGACACCGGTTGCCATGAGCAGGCAGCCCGCCAGCGCGATCACGGCCACTCTGACCACTCTGACGCTCACGGTGCGAAGCCTACAGCTAGGACTGGGCCATCGGCGTGAGCAGACCGTGGGTCTGCAGATACTGCGTGGCGACGGCGGCCGGGGAGAGCTTGGAGACGTCGACGGCCTGGTTGAGCAGGCGCATGACCGGGAGCGTCAGAGTCGCGTCGACCCGGTTGATCGTCTCGGCGAACGCCGGGCCCTCCTGCGCGAGGACCTTGGCGACGACCACCGGGACGACCGCGCCCCAACCGAACACCCGCCGGGGATCCGACAGCAGGACATAGTCGCCGCTGGCCAGCTGCCCGTCGGTCGTGTTGACGTCGGCGGCCTGGACGACGTTCGTGTCGAGATCGGTGTACTGGTCGCCGATCGCGAGCGCCTTGAAGATGGCGGGGGAGAAGCCATAGGCCACCCTGAGCTGGGGCAGCCCGGGCGGCGGATCGCCCTGCTGGAACTGCGTCGGCCCGCCGAGGGTCAGACTTCGCTGCACGCGCCGCAGGTCACGAATCGTGGTCAGGTGATTGGCGGCCGCGTAGGCATCGGTGACCGCGATCGCGTCGGTGTCGCTGAACGGCGTCGGGTCCAGCAGCTCCAGGTCGTGCCCGAGCGCCCAGTGCTCGGCCGCGTCGTAGGCGCCGGCCGCGGTCCGAAAGGCATGGCGATAGCCGGCGATGTCGGTATTGAACGTCGACAGATACTCGGGGTACATCGCCAGCGCCCCGGTGTTCAGCGCCTGCACGGTGACGTCGGTGGGACCGATGTTCTGATTGAGGTTGACCGCGTAGCCCTGGGCCTGGAGGGCCTGGGCGTACAGCTGGCCGAGGATGAACTGCTCGGTGTAGTTCTTGTCACCGATCGTGACCGCCGGCTTGCCGGTGCCGGGCAGCGCCGGGGTCGTCGAGGTCCCGGTCCCGGTCCCCGTCCCGGTTCCGGTCGCCGACGGGTTGGTCGACGCCGGCGCGGTCGTGGCGCTGCTGTGCGACCGACTCGCGCTCGTCGCGTTGCCGGCCGGGGCGCTGCTGCCGCAGGCGTTGAGGATGAGCGCGAGCGCGACGGTCAGCGCGACCGCCACGGCGTGGCGGCAGGGGGGATGGCGAAGACGGAACGTGGGCATGCGGCGGCGACGACAGCGATCCTAACCGTTGTCCGCCGGCGGTCGGACACCGGAGGTGTCCGCGCTAACACAGCCTCTATACGCCGGCGGCGCGCCGGGCCTGCGCGTGCGCGGCGAGCTCGAGCTCGTCGTCCAACGGCTCCGGCGCCTGCGCCAGCGCGAGCGCCGCGCCGATCAGCCAGTCGGCGAACCAGGCATTCTTGGGCAGCAGCGGGCCATGGAGATAGGTGCCGATGACGTTGCCCGAGCGGACGCCCTCCAGGCCGTCCCGTCCGTTGTTGCCGTAGCCCCTGAGCACCCGTCCGAGCGCCTGAGCGCCCGGCCCCAGATGCGTGCGCCCGCCGTGATTCTCAAAGCCGGCCAGGACGCGCCGCTCGCCGGGCTCGAGCTCGACCTCGATCGCGACGTTGCCGATCAGCCGCGGGCCGTCGGCTCGCACCGTCTCGAGGTCGACGAGCCCGACGCCGGGCAGCGTCTCCTCGCCGAGCTGATAGGAGCGGCCGAGCAGCTGGTAACCCCCGCAGACGGCCAGGATGACCGCGCCGCGGGCGGCAGCGGCGTGCAGGTCGTCACGCTTGCCCTCGGCGAGGTCGTGCGCGCACAGTCGCTGATCGGAGTCCTGGCCCCCGCCGATGTAGTACAGATCGGCCCCCTCGGGGTCCAGGCGCTCGCCGAGATCGCTGCGCCCGAGCACGAAGCCGATCCCGCGCCAGCGGCAGCGCCGCTCGAGCATCAGCAGATTGCCCCGATCGGCGTAGATGTTCATCAGGTCCGGGTACAGCGCGCACACCCGCAGGCAGCGATCAGCCACCGAAGACCACCACCGTGCTGCCGACGTACTCACCGGTCTCGGGGATCTCGAGCCGGCCGGTCGACCGCAGACCGGCGTGCGCGCCCTCGCGCTCGAGGGTCTCGGGGGTGAGCCGGTCCAATCGGATGAGGTCGCGCTCGGCGTGCAGCCGGCCGTCCGGAGTGACGATCTCCCGCCGGCGCTCGAGGATCCACGCCGTCTCGTCCTCGCGGACGGCGGTCGGGCGGCTGGAGTAGACGACTCCGTCGATCTCACGGACGTCGGGCAGCGGGCCCGCGGTCACGCCGGAGACCTCGAAGCTCTCCAGCTCGTGCGCGACGGCGATCGCCAGGCGCGCTCCCGAGGCGAGGTGCCGGCGCGCGCACTCCAGGCACTGCCCGCGCTCCACCGGGCCGCCGAGCAGCTGGATCGTCTGCATCGGGATGATGATCAGCCCGAACTCCGCGCCGAGCGAGAACGAACGCGCGTCGGCGACGAAGGTGACGACCTCGAGTCCGGCGGCGCGCGCCCGGAGCTGCTCGAGCAGCTCGTCGTCGAGGTCGATCGCCGTCACCGCGTGACCGAGCCGGGCCAGATCGAGGGTCGTGCGCCCGGTGCCGGCGCCGATGTCGAGGACCGGGCCGCCGCAGCGCTGCGCGAGCGCCCGCCAGCACGGCAGGTCCTCGGTGTAGCTGCCGCACTCCAGGTCGTGCCAGATCGGGTTCATCGTGCCGCCGCCTGCTCGCGCGCCGGCGACCAGAAGGCGTCGACGTGACCGCGCCGCTCGAGCTCCTGGCGCAGCTCCAGCAGAGCGGTGTAGGTCGGCAGCGCGAACAGGCGAACGTCGCTCGCGGTCGCCAGCGCCGCGTCGAGCGCGGCGCCGAGGTCGTCGACGACACGGAGGCGGTCGGTCGGGACCCCGGCGTACTTCAGCCGCAGCGCGAGCTCGGCGGCCCGCGTGCCGGCACAGGTCATACGCCGCACGCTGCCGGCGATCAGCTCGAAGTCGGCGTCCCAGATCCAGGAGATGTCACGGCCGTCGGCGGTGCGGTCGTTGAGGACGCCGAGCAGGTCGAGCTCGCCGGCCTCGAGCGCGAGCGTCCGCAGGATCTCGTTGGCGCCGGCCGGGTTCTTGATCAGCAGGATCGACAGCTCGTGGTCGCCGATCACCACCCGCTCGGCGCGGCCGAACGCCGCGCTGACGCGCTCCAGTCCGTCGGCGATCGCGGTCAGCCCGACGCCGAGGGCATGGCAGAGGGCCGCGGCCGCGAGCGCGTTGTAGACGTTGTACAGGCCGGGCAGGGGCAGCGCGATCGTCGCCGTGCCGTCAGGGGTGTGGAGCTCGAAGCTCGCGCTGCGAGTGGCGTCGAGGACGATCCGGCGCGCCGCCACGACCGGCTCGGGCCGGCCACGACCGCACGACGGGCAGTGATAGACGCCGAGATGGCCGAGGTAGATCGCCTCGTAGACGTACGGTGCGCCACAGTTGCGACAGCGCTTGGAGTCCGAGGCGTGCTGCATCTCGGGGATCGCCATCGCCGGATCCTGCACTCCGAAGAAAACGGCGCCGGGATGGCCACGGCCGAGATCGGCGATCAGCGGATCGTCGGCGTTGGCGGCGAGGCGGGCGCTCGGTGGCAGGCCCGCCACCATCGCCGCCCAGCGGTCGGCGATCGTCTCCAGCTCGCCGTAGCGGTCCAGCTGGTCACGGAACAGGTTGCCGAGCGTGACGACCCGGGGGCGAAGCTGCGGTGCCACCCGGTCAAGCCAGAACTCGTCGACCTCGAACAGCCCCAGCTCGCCGTCGATGCCGTCGCCGCGCCGGGCCGCCGCCAGCAGCGTCGAGGCGACACCGCCGGCCATGTTGGCGCCGGCGCTGTTGTGGACCAGGGGGACCCCGGCGCGCTCCAGAACGCTCGCCGCCATCGCCGCGGTCGTCGTCTTGCCGTTGGTGGCCGAGATGATGACGCTGCCCTGCGCCAGCCGAGCCGACAGGCGCTGGATGGCCTGCGGCTCCAGGCGCGTCAGGACCTTGCCCGGGAGGCTCGTGCCACCGCCGCGGCCGGCCCGGCGGGCGAGCTCGCCGACAGCGCGCGCGGCGGCGATCTTGACGTCGAGGACGCTCATGCCGGGACGAGGACGCGGACGGCGCCCGGCAGGATGGTGACGGTCACCGGGAGCTCGGCGACCGGATCGCCGTCGGCGTACAGGGTGAAGGGCCGTGACGCGGCGATCTCGACGGTGCGGCAGCGCAGCACCTCCACGGCCTTGTACTTGAGGTGCTTGCCCCGGAAGACCGTCGGGAGGCGGCGCAGCAGCGTGAGTCTCGCCATCTTGGCGATGATGACGACGTCGAGCAGCCCGTCGTCGAGCGCCGCGTCCGGCGCGATCCGCATGCCTCCGGCGTACGAGCGGGAGTTGGCGGCCGCGATCGTGTAGCCGGTCACCGTCCGGGGCTCGCCCCCGTCGACGCGGACGGTGAACGATGCGGGCTTCCAGCCGGCCAGCGCGCGGAGCGCGCCGTAGGTGTAGACGAGATTGCCGCGCACGAACGTCGTCTCGTTGGCGATCCGATTGGCGACCGAGTCAAAGCCGCAGCTGGCGATCCCGATGAACGTCGCGGTCCCCACGCGTCCGAGATCGATCGACCGCACCGTCCCGGTGGCCAGCACCCCGCAGGCCATGCGTGGATCCAGGGGGATCTCCAGGACGCGCGCGAAGTCGTTGCCGCGGCCTCCGGGCAGGACCCCGAGCACGCCGTCGCCGTCCCGCAGACCGTCGGCGACGGCGCCGATCAGGCCGTCACCGCCGAAGGCCACCGCGATCTCGCCCGCGGCGGCGGCCGCCGCGGCGAGCTGACGCGCATGCTCCAGGCTGCGCGTCGCCTCGACGTGATGGTCGAGGTCGAGCGCGTTCAACGTCGAGCGCACGTCGGCGAGCGCCCGCCCCGCCCGTCCGCCCCCCGCGAACGGGTTGACGATCAGCGACAGCGTCACGCCGTGACCAGCGCGTACAGGTTCTCGGCGATCGCCACCGGAGCGGGATCCGCCGCCGCCTCGGCCTGGGCGCGGCTCGTCACCCCGGTCAGCACGATCGCCGCGTCGAGACCGGCTCGGGCCGCTCCGCCCAGATCGGAGTCAAGCCGGTCACCGACCATCAGCGCGCGGCCCGGCCCGAGCCGGTCCAGCGCGGTGGTGAAGATCATGCGATCGGGCTTGCCGACGCTGCGCGCGGTCTGCTCGGTGGCGTATTCGACCGCGGCGACGATCGCGCCGGTGCCCGGCCACAGGCCGTCGCCGACCGGATAGGTGCGGTCCCGGCCGGCGGCGATCATCTCCGCCCCGCGCAGCACCGCCTGGGTGGCGATCCGCAACTCTGCGAAGTCGAAGTCGTCGTGGCCGGCGATCACGACGATCTCGGCGTCGGCGGCACGGTCGGTCCCGTTGACGATGCGCATCCCGGCGTCGGCGACATGGCGGAAGACGGCGGACGAGCCGATGACAAAGGCCGGCGTGCCCTGGCGGCGGTCGGCGAGGTCGAACTGGATCGCCGATCCGACGGTGACGATCTCCTCCAGCGAGGCCTGCAGCCCCATCGACCACAGCTTGCGGACGTACTCCTCGGGCGCGAGCCGGCTGTTGTTGGTCACGAAGGCGATCCGGCGGCCGGCGCCGCGCAGTTGCGCCAGCGCCTCACGCGCCTTCGGGGTCGGCGTCTGATCGACCCAGACGCAGCCGTCGAGATCGAGCAGCACGTGGTCATACCGGGCGAGCAGAGGGGAGAGCGACATGAGGGGCAGGTTACGTATAGCGGACCGCGCGGCGCGGAGCGCGCTCCCTGCGCCGACGCGCCCGGGGCGTCCAGCCGATGCTGGACGGCCGCGCTCGGCCGAACGTCCATCGCCGCCGAACCGGCGCGGCGGACGAATTGACAGGCGTTCTGCCGTTGCGCCCGCGCACGGTTCAGTGCACTATGAACGCACGGCACACCGGCGCCGAGGGTGTGGACATTCACGGCGCCGGCCATGCCAATCAGGACTCACGTCAATCCGTCCGACACGCAAGGAGGCCGGCATGGGCTTCAAGGGCTGCTGACCTGGGGAGGCGGGGGGGGGTACGTGTCGCAGCGGCCCCTCCGCTTCCACTCATCCGCAGTTATCGGCTGAGCCCGGCGCTTCTTCAGTGTACCTCGTCACGGCTGGACGTCTGTTGTCAGAACCGCCGGTGACGGACCCAGTACCTCATTTCAGTATCACCTGACGGCGGCCGACTAACGGCAGGGCATGGGTGAGCCCTCGACACGGTCTCCGGTCCGCGCGCACCGTCGCGAGGTGGCCGTGCAGTGCCTGCTGCTGGGTGCCGCGGTGGCGGCGGTCATCGCGACCGGCTCGCTTGACCGCTGGCGCGCGGCGCCGCTGCTGGTGATCGCGGCGTTCACGATCGGCTCCGACCTCACCGCGGTCCGCCCCGAGGGCGTCACCGTCTGGATCTCAGGCAGCTTCCTCGGCGTCGTCCTCGCCGCGATCCTGTTCGGCGGCGGCCCGGCGGCGGTGCTCGGCGTTCTGACGATCGCGATCGGGTGGCTGCACTCACGGGAGTCCAGCGCGCATCTGCGCAACAACCTGCTGACCTTCGCCTGGTTCCCGCTGATCACCGGCACGGCCTTCGGCGAGCTGAGAATCCACGCCGGGATCAGCGCGCATCGGCCGGCGTACTATCTCCTCGTCTTCGCCGCCTTCGTGCTCGCGCTGATGCTCAACTTCCTCGGCGTCGCCGGTTATCAGCGCCTGACGCGGGGGGTGGGAATCGGGACGCAGGCCCGGGAGATGCTCGTGCCCGTGCTGGCGGCCGAGCTGTTCTCGGCACTGCTGACGCTGATCGCGGTCTACGTCGCGGTGCACCTCAAGACGCCCGGGCTCGTTCTCTTCGGGCTCGTTCTCATCATCTTCCAATATCTCGTCGGCGAGCTGCTGACCTCCAAGCGCCGCAGCGAGCAGCTGCAGCGCGTGGCGACGACCGACGAGCTGACCGGCCTGGCCAACCGCGAGCGTTTCGGCGCGGCGATCCAGGAGCGGATCGTCGCCGCCGCCGAGCAGGGGGCGAGCTTCACGGTGATGCTGATGGACCTCGACCGCTTCAAGGAGGTCAACGACGCGCTCGGCCATCACTACGGCGACGCGCTGCTGCGCGATCTCGGGCCCCGCCTCGTGACGGCGATCGGCGACGGCGGTCTCGTGGCGCGACTCGGGGGCGACGAGTTCGGGATCCTGCTCGGGGGCGATGGCGCCGACCCGGCGGTGCTCGACGACGCGCTGACCCGACTCCAGCACTGCGTCAGCGCTCCGTTCTCGATCGACGAGCTGGCACTCGAGGTGGGGGCGAGCGTCGGCGTCGCGTGCTATCCGCATGACGGCGAGGACGCCAATGCCCTCCTGCGCTGCGCCGACGTCGCGATGTACGCCGCCAAGGACGCTCAGACCGACTACAAGATCTACAGCGCCGAGCAGAACGAGCCCTCGGTGCGCCGGCTCAGCGTTCTCTCAGACATCCGGCACGCGCTCTCCGGCGATCAGATCGTCGTCCACTTCCAGCCGATCGTCGACGTCGACGACCACACCGTGCGCGGAGCCGAAGGGCTTGTTCGCTGGGAGCACCCGCAGCTCGGGCTGATCCCCCCAGCCGCCTTCGTCGCGACGGTCGAGCAGACCGGGCTGATCGGACCCCTGACCCGCCACGTGCTCGAGCAGTCGATCGCCGCCTGCGCCGAATGGCGGCGCGGCGGCCGGGATCTGTCGGTGGCGGTCAACCTGTCAGTGCGCAATCTCCTGGACCGCGATCTGCCGCTCGAGATCGACCGGCTGCTGCGGACCTACGGACTGCCGGCGCCGGCGCTCCAGCTCGAGATCACCGAGAGCATGATCATGTCCGATCCCGAGCGGGCGCTGGCCACCGTCGTGCGGCTGAGCGAGCTCGGCGTGCGGCTCTCGGTCGACGACTTCGGCACCGGCTACTCCTCGCTCGCCAATCTGCGGCGGATGCCGATCGACGAGCTCAAGATCGATCGCTCGTTCGTCTCGCCGATGCTCACGGACGAGAGCGACCTCATCATCGTCCGCTCGACGATCAACCTCGGGCACGATCTCGGCCTGAAGATCATCGCCGAGGGGGTCGAGGATCGCGCCACGCTCGATCATCTCGCCGTGCTGGGCTGCGATCTCGCCCAGGGGTATCACGTCAGCCGTCCGCTGCCCGCCGCCGCGTTCCGCGACTGGCTCGCCGAGCGCCAGCGCGCCGAGCGCGCGCCCCGTCTGACCCGGCGCGGGACGCTCGTGGCGGCCGACAGCCGGGGGCTGCTGACCAGCCTGGCCGTCGCGGGCGCGATGCGTTAGGGGCCACCGGCGCCGGCCGGGGTGCCCGCGGGATTACAGTTGCACCTGGCATGGGCGATCATCGGTGCAGCCTGCCTGATCCGGGCACGCACGGGTAGGAGCGGAGCGTGAGCCAGTCAAGCGATCTCCCGGCGATGGCCGAGCCGATGCGGCTCGGGCTCATCGTGCCCGCGGTCCGGGCCTGGAGCCTGCCGACCTCGGTCGTTCCCGCCGCCGCGGGCGGGCTCGTCGCGCTCGGCGACGGGGCGGCGTCGTGGTGGCTGCTGCCGGTCGCGCTCGCCGCGCTCCTGCTGCTCCACGCGGGGGTCAACGTCTCCAACGACGTCGAGGACGCCGCGCGCAACGCCGACCCCCCGGACAAGGACCGCAACTCCGGGCTGTTCAACACCGGCCGGCTGACGATCGCGACCGGCCGCCGGCTGTACGGCGGCTGCTTTGTCGCCGCGGCGCTGATCGGGTTCTTCATCTGCGCCGTGCAGGGCCCGGCCCTGCTGGTGATCGGCTGGATCGGCATCCTCGGCGGGCTGCTGTACACCGCCGGGCCGCGGCCGTACAAGTACCTCGGTCTCGGGGAGGCGGCGATCGTGCTGTTGATGGGTCCTCTGATCACGCTCGGGACATACACCGCGGTGACCGGCCGGGCGTTCGCCGCCGGCGGGTTCTGGATCGGCGTCGGTCCCGGCCTGCTCATCGCCGGAGTGCTCGCCGCCAACAACCTCACCGACCTCGTCGTCGACACCGCCGCCGGCGCCAGGACCGTCGCGGTGCGGATCGGCTTCACGCGCGCCCGGGCGCTGTATCTGGGCCTGCTCGCGGCGACGCTCCCGGCGCAGCTGGCCCTGTGGGCCGGCGGCCTGTTCGGCCCGTGGATCCTCCTGCCGCTGCTCGCCGCGCCGATGCTCGCCAGGTGCGCCCGGCTCGCGCTCTCCGCGCGCCGCGCCGGCGACCCGGCGCTCCTGCCCCTGACGCCGCTCACCGGTCAAGCGCACCTCTGCTTCAGCCTGCTGCTCGTCGCCGGGGTCATCCTCAACTGGGCGACGTGAACCGCTCGCCGCTCCGGCAGCCCCGCCGCGTCGGTCTCAGAAGAGCGCGGCCTGGGCGGCGGGGACCGGCGGGTCCAGGCAGGCCGGCCCGTCATACCGGGCGTCGTTGACCGCCAGTCCGACCTCGGTGACGGCCGTCTCGCCGGCGGGCAGCCCGCTGAGGATCTCGCGCAGGCGATCGGGCGGGGTGTAGGTGTCAAGCCACTCGGACTCGTCGGACGCGGCGAGAATGACCGGCATGCGGTCGTGCAGCGCCGAGATCGCGGGATTCGCCGCCTCGGTGAGGATCGTGCAGGTGCGCAGGTTCGCGCCGTCATCGCCGTGCCAGATCGACCACAGGCCGGCGAAGGCGAACAGCGCGCCGTCCCGGCGGGTGATGCGAAACGGGTGTTTGGGCCCGCTCGGCCGCCGCTGCCACTCATAGAAGCCGTCGGCGATGATCAGGCAGCGATAGCGCTCGAACGCACCCCGGAAGGCGGGACGCTCGGTGACGGTCTCCAGGCGGGCGTTGATCATCTTCAGCCCCGTATCGGGCCGTTTGGCCCACGACGGCACCAGCCCCCACTGCAGCAGCTCCCCGCGCGGCCGGCCCTCGCGATCGGTGGTGACCGCCAGCACCTCGTCGCCGGGAGCGACGTTGTAGCGCGTGCGGACCTCGACGCTCTCGCCGATCGGGAAGCGGCCACGGACCGCCGCGGGGTCAAGCGAGGCGAGCGAGTAGCGGCCGCACACCAGGGCGCCCCGGGCCGGTCAGCGCGGGCGCGCGGCGGTCTGCTCGGCGCGCTGCGCGAGCGCCTTCTTCTGGCGGCGGCGCCCGAAGAAGGCGAGGCCGCCGATCGCCACGAAGACGAGCACGAGACCCCAGAAGATCCGCAGGTCGAGCGAGAGCCCGCCGAAGATGAGCGCGATCAGGCTGACGATCCCGAAGCCGAGCAGCAGGACGGCGACGACGATCGCGACGACGATGGCGATCCCGCGGATGCGGGCGAGCAGGCCGGCGCTCTTGGGCGGCGCGACGAGACCCATGAACTTCAGGCCCCGGAGCTGGCGATTGGAGGGCGCCTCGACCCCGAGGCGCTCGGTGGCCTTCTTCAGGTCGTCGGCCCGGCGCTCGGCGAGCGCCAGCGAGGCGTCGGCCATCCGCCGCAGCTGGAGGCGCTCCTGGGGCCGGGCGGAGGCGATCGCGCGCTGGAAGTGCGCCCGCGCCGCCTTGGCGTCGTAGCGCTCGGCCGCGCGGGCGCCGAGGATCGCCTGCGCGGCGGCCTTGAACTTCGTCTCTGACTCGAGCTCCTCGTCGCTACGGCTCTCCAGCTGCTGCATCGCGGCGAGCTGGCTGCGCTGCTCGACGCGCATCGTCCTCTGCTGCTTGGCCATTGTCGAGAGTCTAGTGGCGTCTCCCCGGAGGGGCCGCCAGGGGCCACTCGAATCCGGGCGGATGTGCGGAGGGCCCGCTAGACCGACTCGAGGTCGTGGTGGAGGATGATCGCCCCGCCGGTGGCGTAGTTGGCGACGTCGGCGCCGACGGCCTGGCCCTCAGGCGAGCCCATCGCCGCGCCGAATGCCGCCGCGTCGTCGAACTCCGCCTGAAAGACCGCGAAGTACGGGCTCTCGCCCTCGGCCGCGGCGACGTTGAACGCGTAGCGATATGAGCGCATGCCGGGCAGCTTGGCGGCGAGCGGAATGTGCGTCTCGACGTAGTACGAGCGAAAGGCCTCGGGATCCTTCGGAGGCGGATAGAGGACGAGGACCTGGTGCATGGTGACGCTCCGTTTCAGGCGGCGACCGGATGCGGCGCGGCCCCGGCGATGAACGCGTGGGTGCGCTGTGCCGTGGCGACCGCGTCCCACTGACGATCGGGACGGTTGAAGTTGTCGGTGAACCTATCGCAGAGCCTCTTGTCCTGGGACATGGCGCCGATCAGCTCCACGAGATGGGGCTCCGGGTTGAGCGTCAGGTTCGTCCAGTCCGAGACGCCGTGGACGAACGCCTCGCGCGCGCGGGCGACCCGCCGGCAGAACTGCTCGTCGAACGCCCAGTCCTCGAGAATCGCCTCGCCGATCGTCCACGCCGAATACGACGCCGAGTTGGCGCCCTGGCCGTTGACCGGGTCCACGACGCAGTGCGCGTCGCCGACGGCGAGGGCGTACGTGCCCGAGGGCAGCTGCGCATAGTCGTTGCGAACGACCGGCGTCAGCGCCCCCTGGAGGAGATCCCGCGGACCCTGCAGCGCAAACGCCGCTTCGTCGATCCGCTCGTGGAGCATCGGGAAGTGCTCGGCCACCGTGGTCAGGACGGCGCGCTCGAACGCGCGGGGATCGTCCTCGTAGCGGAGCTCGGCGAGCGGCGCCACGTCCCCTCCCGGGATGCCCTCGATCAGGAGCGCCGTGGTCAAGCCCTCGCGTGAGAGCATCGGCAGCTCCAGCAGCTCACCGTGCCCCAGCGACATGTGCACCCCGACTCCCTTGGGCTCGGAGTAGGCGACGCCACGGTAGATCCCGACGCACAGCCGGCGCTGCGGGCGGTCGTACGGCGACTTGTCGGCCCGGCGTCCGAACATCTCGCCGAACGGGCCGCGGCCGGCGGCGACGACGATCAGGTCGTGCTCGCGCCCGAGGCGATCAAGATCGCCGGGCTCGACCGAGCCGATCACGAGCCGGCCTCCGCGCTCCTCGTAGTCGGCCATCAGCCGGGGCAGGTACAGCCGGTAGTCGATGATCGACGACGGATGCGTGAAGTCGCCGCGAAAGCGCAGCGGCTCAGGAGTGCCGACGAGCGAATGATGGTGGCAGGTATAGCCGTACTCCGCGGCGTCCCAGTGATGGACGCGCAGCTCGCGCTCGCGCTCGAGCGTGTGGTGATGATGGGCGACGGTGTTCAGCAGCCGACCGGAGGCGACCTGATCGGCGGTCCTGTCGGTGTAGATCGTCACCGGCACGTCGTGGTCACGCAGCAACAGCCCGAGATGCAGCCCGGCCACCCCTGATCCGATGATCCCGATGTTCGTCATGCACCCTCTCTCTCACATGGCCGTGGCCGAAATACGCGCATCCGGGTTGACCCGCTCCAGGAACGAGCGGACGCGATCCTTGCAGGGTTCGCGGTCGGTCGCCTTCAGCAATGCCCCGGCCATCCGCACGGGGTCGCCGAAGAAGTAGTACTCGTAGAGGTTCTGGCGACCGGCGAAGCCCGAGGTCGACATGTCCCAGGCGAGCCGGAAGAGCCGCACGCGGTCGGGCCCCGACAGCGTCGCCGACTGGAGATAGCGCTCGATGTCCGCGCGGCCGTCGCCGGCGACGTCGGCCTCGGTGGGGATCGCCATCAGACCGCTGGCGCCGAACTTGCGCACGATCTCGGGCAGGCGCTGGGAGGCCCGGGGAAACCAGTTGCGGGCGGTGTTCAGCGGCTCCCAGGCGGGCGTCAGGACACCGTGGGCGTTGACCGTCGCGTCGGCCTCGGCGGCCCGCACGAGGCCGCGCAGGATGCCGACGATCGTGATCACCTCGGCGATGTCCTCCTGGATGTGCGAGAACTGCTCGATTCCGATCGCCTCGGTCATCAGCGAGATGAGCCCGAGGAAGGCCTCCGCCTTGGCCGTCGTGCGCTGGCAGACCTGATGGGTCATGTGCACGACCGCGGAGGTCTCGGTGTAGAAGCCGTTGCAGAGCTCGGGATGGCCGAGCATGAAGACGCGCTCCCACGGCACGCGGACGTCGTCGAAGACGACGACGGCGTCGATCTCGTCAAAGCGCCCGCCGAGCGGATGATCACGCTCGTAGTCGAGGTTCTCCCGGCAGACGAAGCGCAGGCCGGGCGTGTCGCAGGCCACCGCGAAGGCGAACGAGTACGGCGCGTCCTCCGGCGTCCCGCGCAGGACGGTGGACGGGAAGACGAGCAGCTCGTCGGCGATCGGGCCGATCGTGGCCAGCATGCGCGCGCCGCGCACGACGATCCCGTCGTCGTCGCGGGAGACGACATGCGCGCCGAGCGCCCGGCCGTCCACCTGCTGGCCCGGGCCGGCCGCGCGGTTGGCCTGGGGCGGGATCAGGGTGTGGGTCGTCAGCAGGTCGTGCTCGCGCACCATCTCGTAGTAGGCGCGAATGTTCGCGCCGAAGCGCGGGTCGGCCTGCGCGAACCAGTCGCCGGCCTCGCTGAGCGCCATCAGCGACGAGTTGAGATAGTCGCCGGTCCGCCCGAGCGCTCCGAGGCTGAAGTCGGCCCATGCCTTGAAGGCCGCGCTGCGCTTGGCGAGGTCGGTGGCGGTGCGAGGGACGAGGAACGAGGTGGCGACGGGCTCGCCGCTGGTCGGCGACGGGAAGGTCAGCAGGCCGTGCAGGGCGGGGTCGTGCTGGCGGTCATAGAGCTCGGCGTAGCTGGCGATCACGCCGGCGAGGGCCGGGTGGTCGGTCACCGGACCGCTGATCCGCTCGCCGTTGATCTCGACCGTCGGGCGTGACCGCGACAAGCGCTCGATGTACTCCAGGCCGGTACGGGCTCCCATGCGCCGCTCTCCTCGGTTCGGGGACAGTCGGGAGCGTATCCGGCCGGGCGCGTGCGCCCGTCGGCTCGCCACCCGCCACCGCGGCGACGACCAGGGTCATCGCGGCCGGGGCCGCTCATCGACGGTGGCCGGCTCGGCGGTCAGCGCCCGCACGAGCACGTCGGCCACGATGCCGTGGGCGTCACACACCCGGCCGATGTGCAGCAGTGAATCGGTCTCCGCCGCGACCTCCCCGTCACCGAGGCGAAGCACGACCGGGGTGCGCGGTGACAGATCGCCGACGGCGAGCGCGACCTCGACGTTGACGAGGTCGCTGGAGGTGACGGCGGCGACGACCGCGCAGCGACGGATGCCGAGCAGCTCGAGGGTGGCGCGGTCCTCGCCACTGCGGATGGCGACCGGGATCCCGGCGCCTCGGGCGAGCCTCAGGCACGGCGCCTGCGGGTTGTGCTCCACGGCGAGCACCGGTATGCGCCGTCGCCGGAGGCTCTCGGCGAGGCGATATCCGACCTGCCCGAAGCCGACGAGCAGGACATGCGAGCGGGCCGGAGCAGCCCGGGGGCCGAACAGCGCGGTCAGTCGTGGCCGGCTCAGACGGCGCACGAGCGCCGCCGTGAAGACCGCCACCAGCAGCAGGGCGGCGACCGCGCTGAGCGCCGAGACGAGCTTGAACCAGCCGGGCGCCGCTGCGGATCCGGGCTCCGCCGCGATCGTCGCCACCGACCGGGTGCTGAAGTAGAGCGCGTCGATGACGCTGTCGTGCAGCGCCAGCATCGAGCTGGCGGTCTCGACCAGCAGCGCGACGACCAGGCCCGCGCCGGCCCAGGCGAGCAACCGCAGCGCATCGTCGACGAGCCGGATGCCGCCGCCGAGCCGTCGCACCGGCCGAGCCCCGGCCTCGAGGCACTGCGCGGCGATCTCGTCGGCCACGAGGCTGGCCGGAGAGACGACGTGAACCGCCGCCACAGCGTGCCGGAGCTCGCGCGTCAGCGTGGCGTCGAACATCGTCGTCCACACCGGGAGGTCGTGACGGACATGCGCGCTGAGCAACGCCAGGCGCAGGGCGAGGACGTCGTCGCGGGTCACGATCACCACGGCACGCCAGGGCGCCCGCCGCAGCGTCGCCGACGTCTCGGCGTCGGTGCCCGGCTCTGGGAACTCGGCCCCGACGCCGAGTGCCGCCAGCCGTGCGACGACCGCCTCGCCGAGGCTGAGCGCGTCGCCGAGGACCAGGATCAGCCGCTGGTCGGACGCAGGAGGCTCGGCCGCGCCCTCCGCCGAGAGGCCCACTACGTGGGCGACGCGCGGTTGGCGGCGATCATCCCGTCAGCACGACCTTCAGTGCGTCGTGCGTGTCGGCGGCGCCGAACACGTCGTAGGCCTTCTCGATCTCCTTGAGCGCAAAATGGTGGGTGCCGAGCTTGTCGGCCTCGATGCGTCCGTCTCTGGCGAGCCTGAGCAGGGTCGGGATCGTCGATCCGCTGACCAGCCCGGTCGTGATCGTGATGTTCTTGATCCACAGCTCCTCGAGGTGCAGCAGGGTCGGCGCGCCGTGCACGCCGACGTTGGCCACCGTGCCGCCCGGGCGCACGATCTGCGTGCACAGGTCAAAGGTGGCGGGAACACCGACGGCCTCGATGGCGACGTCGACTCCCTCGCCGTCGGTCAGATCGACGATCTGCGCCGCGGCGTCCTCGCCGCCGGCGATCGTGTGTGTCGCGCCGAAACGCTCGGCATGGCGCAACCGAGACGCGGCGAGGTCGACGGCGATGATCCGCGCCGCGCCGGCGATCTCGGCCATCATCATCGCGGCCAGGCCGACCGGCCCGGCGCCGACCACCGCGACCGCGTCACCCGGCTTGACCCCGCCGTTCTGCACCCCGATCTCATAGCCGGTCGGCAGGATGTCGGCGAGGAACAGCACCTGCTCGTCGCCGACGCCTTCGGGAACGAGATGCACCGAGGTCTCGGCGAACGGGACGCGCGCGTACTCGGCCTGCAGACCGTTGATGAGGTGGCCGAAGATCCAACCGATGCCGCCCGCCCCCTGACAGTGGGCCGCGAGACCGCGCTTGCACGGGCCGCAGCGTCCACAGGATGTGATCGCCGGCACCAGCACCCGGTCGCCCTGCTTGAGCGTGGTCACCGCGGGCCCCGTCTCGACCACCGTCCCCACCGCCTCATGGCCGAGAATCCGGCCCTCGGTCACCGCGGGCACGTCGCCCTTGAGAATATGCAGGTCGGTCCCGCAGATCGTCGTCAGGTCGATCTTGACGACGACATCCGTCGGGTCGACGATCGCCGGATCGTCGGTCGTGTCCCAGGAACGCTGCCCCGGGCCACCGAACACAAGCGCCTTCATCTTGTTCTCCCTCCATAGCCGTCGCGGGCGCCGGAACGCGCCCGCACGCGTTCGCGGAGCGTAACGCCACCTACCCGCCGGCGATAGTGGGGGAAGTCCCGGCACCGGCGTGCCGGCGCGGTGTGGTTTCTACGGGCAGACTCCGCATCGGGGACCCCGTGACGGTGAAACCAACCCCGCTGACGGATCGCTGCCGGGGGCTCGATGCCATCGAGCATCGGCATCACGGGCGACGCCCGACCCTCCTGATCAGATGACCGCTTGGCGAGGGCCGGCCGGGACGAGGCTCGGCCGGGGTGTCCTGCGCGATGGGCGTCCGAGCGCGCGCGGAGCGGAACCCGTGCAGGCCGTTCGGATGACCCGGGCGAGCTCGCTCGGACACTCGCGCTGCGGATGATGGCCGATCTTCTCCCAGACCCTGATCTGCGCGTGCGGGAACGCCGTCAGGACACCGTCGCGGTGCGCCGGCGAAACGAGCCGGTCGTGGCCGCCCCACAGCGCCAGCACCGGCTTGTCGTAGTCGATCCGGCGACGGTGAAAGGCGCGGTCCGCGAACCCGGCCGCGGTGATGGCCTCGTTCGCACATGCCGCCCCGGGCGCCCAGCGGTAGGCGTTCTTGCGCAAGCGCCCGAGCAGGACGCGGTCCGGGAGATGCCCGTTGCCGACAACCGCCATGTAGACGCCGATCGCGGACACGGGATTGGACAGCGCGAGGGGCAGGCCGTGGCGAACCACACGGCGGACGACCGGCAGTTGCATCGCTTCAGCGACGTGGATGCGCCCGAAGCCCACGGGCGCCATCAGCACGAGCGCGGTCACGTCATCGCCCAGCAGCTCGACCACTCCCGTGGCGACGGCGCCGCCGAGGGAGTGACCGACGAGCGTGAAGCGGTGGACATCGAGCGCGGCCAGGGCGTCGCACACGTCCTCGGCGTAGGCCGAGATGCGGTTGCGCGTCGGGCAATCGGAGTCACCGAAGCCGGGCAGGTCGAGGGCATAGCAGGGACAATCCATCGCCTCGGCGACGTGCTTCCACCCCAAGCCACAGTCCAGCAGTCCATGGAGCAGCACAAGTGGCGCACCGACCCCGGGCCAGTACTCAAAACTGAGACGCCGGCCGTCGGGAAGCGTGACCGTCCTGGCGGTTGCGGTCCGCTCGATCTCGGCCCGCCGTGTCACGGCGGGCAGCGTCGTCGGCGTCGGCATCGGCGTCGCCCGGAGCCGAGCGGGGGAGGCCAACTACCCCACCGCCCTGGTGACGTGCCGATCGAGTCGCCGAGCGGGCATGCCGCGCTCCCGGACTTGGCGGACGCGTCCCAGCTCAGCGCGTGAACAGTGCATGCGACGACTCCCGGGCACGGGGTGGACTCGGTGGCAGCACTGCGAATCCGCATGCCGCGCTGGCTACTCTCTCTCCAGATACGCCGTGATCGGCCTGGCAGCCGTCCCAGCCGGATCCAGCGGCACGGATGCTACGGGGCGAGCAGGCGCTTGGCATCCGCAGAGCGGCACAGGCCGCTTGGGTAGGAACCGCGCGTCCGGGTGGGCGACAACCGCGACCCCCGGGCTCTCACGGCGTCGACCGGATCGACGGCGCCGCCCTTGAGGGCGGCGCCGTTCGCGATCGCGAACGCGTGCGGGACGCGCGCTCCGCGCCCGAGCTATCCCAGCGGCGGCATCATCGGACCGTCGCCCGATGGATCGGCGATGCCGTCCTCCATCCACGCGTATCGACCGGCCAGCACCCTCTGGGCGGCGACGTAATTGACGTCGTCGTCGTTGGCCCAGAGCGCGGCGAAGAGCGTCTCGACGCGACGCTGGGACTGTTGACAGAAGAGCTCGGCGAGCTCGGCCGCCTCGGCCGCCCGCTCGGGATGCTCGGCCCCGATCGTGCCGGCGTGGCAGACGGTGGCGGCGATCGCGAACAGCTCGGCGCCGATGTCGACGATCCGCCCGAGGAATGACTGCCGTTGCTGGAGCTTCTCCTGCCAGTGGACGATGCCGTCGACGATCGAGCGCGAGAGCTTGCCCGCGGAGCTCTCGACGTAGCGCAGGTGGATGGCGAGCTCGCCGAACTCGTCGTAGGAGCGAGCCGGTCGGTCCGCGCCGTCGGCCTCTGCCGCGCGGCCGGGGCTGGGCGTGTCCGCTCCGCCGGCCTGGAGCAGAGTGCCGGCGGCGACGAGATGCTCCTGCTGGATCGCCTCACGCGCGAGCATCAGGTGCATGATCTCGGTCGAGCCTTCGAAGATCCGGTTCACACGGAGGTCACGCATCATCTGCTCGACGGGCACCGGCTTCTCCCCGCGTGCCTTCAGCGACGCCGCGGTCTCATAGCCCCGCCCGCCGCGCACTTGCACGAGGTCGTCGATCACCCGCCACGCGAGCTCGGCGCCGTACACCTTGCACAGCGCGGCTTCGACCCGGATGTCGTTCGCCTTGTCGTCGGCCAGCCGGCCGGCGACCTCGAGCATGGCCTCCATGCCGAACGCGCTGCCGGCGATGAACGCGAGCTTCTGGGCGACCGCGTCGTGCTTGCCGATCGACCGACCCCATTGCGCACGCTCCGCCGACCATTCCCGGGCGATCTTCGTCGCCCACTTGGCCGAGCCGACGGCGCTCGTCATCACTCCCAGCCGGCCGGTGTTGAGGGTGCTCAGCGCGATCTTCAGGCCGTCACCCTCGCGCGCGATGAGATTCTCCTCAGGAACGAACACCTTTTCCAGACGCGTCACCGAGTTCTCGATCCCCCGCAGTCCCATGAACGCGTTGCGGTGCTCGACCGTGATCCCCTCGCTGTCATACGGCACCACGAACGCGCTGATGCCACCGTGGTGGTGTTCGCTCTCCGGCACCTTGGCCATCACCACGGCGATGTCCGCGATCGTGCCGTTCGTCGCCCACAGCTTGCGACCGCTCAGCAGGTAGCCGCCTTCGACCGGTTCGGCGACGAGGTCGTCGTAGACCGGCGTCGCGGTCGAACCCATTCGCGCCGGGTCAGAGCCCACCTCCGGTTCGGTCAGAAGGAACGCGCTGAGATGGTCCTTGGCGACCAGCGGCAGCCACGTGCGCTTCTGCTCCTCGCTGCCGAACATCCGCATCGGCTCCGCGACGCCGATCGACTGATGCGCGCTGAGGATCAGGCAGATCGACGGATGCCAGACGCCGGCCATGGCCAGCGCCCGGTTGTAATAGACCTGCGACAGCCCGAGGCCGCCGTACTGCTCGGAGACCTTCATGCCGAGCGCGCCGATCTCCTTGAGCCCGGCCACCACGTCGTCGGGGATCTTCGACTCGCGCTCGATCTCGAGCGGATCGACCTTGGCGACGAGGAACTCGCGCAGCCGGGCGAGGAAGCGCTCGCCCTTCTCCACCGCCTCGGGCGCCAAGGGTCGCTGCGGATAGATGAGATCGAGCCGCAGATCGCCGATGAACAGCTGCTTGGCGAAGCTCGGGAGCTTCTCCGTCGCCTCGACCGTGTCGCGAGAGTGCGTCTCTACATTGCTGGCCACGATGGTGCGCTCCTTCGTCGAGCGATGATTGCGATCTCTACTCCTGAACGGTCCCCAACGGGACCCGTCGTGGCATCGGTAGGCCGCACGGCTTCTCGCGCCGGGCGGATCGTGGGATCTACGTATCAGTCGCCGGGCTGACCCGGGAGCCGCTTCTCCAGCCAGAGGTCGGCGTAGGGCTCGTCGTTGAAGGGCGGGACCGGCACCCAGCCGGCCGAGGCGTAGAGCGAGAGGGCCTCGCCGAGGTCGCTGTTGGTCTCGATCCGCGCGACGTGCGCGCCGGCATCGCGCGCGCGGCCCTCGAGCGTCGCCAGCAGCCGGCGACCCAGCCCGATCCCGCGGACCCGGGGTGCGAGCCACATGCGCTTGATCTCCGCAGGGGCGCCGGCGGGGTGCTTCACCGCTCCGCAGCCGACCGGCTCGGCGTGCAGATAGGCGACGAAGAAGGCGCCGGCGGGCGGGCGGAGCTCGTGCGGCTGCACGGTCGCGCCGACCTCCGGGTCAAAGTGACGGCGCGAGCGCCGGTTCAGCTCGGCCGCGTACGTCTGCAGGCACGCCCGGGCGTCGCGGTGCTCGGGATCGACGATGGTGATCCTCACGCTCGCCGCGGTGAGCGGTCGGTCGACATCGCCCATCGCGCCGCCGGTCCTAACCGCTGCGCGGCGTGATGACGTAGATCCGCTGTCCGGCCAGTGACCGGCCGGGATCGCCCGGCGCCGCGGGCGGGGGACGGTAGACGTCGATGTGGCGTCCGTTGATCGCGCCGCCGGTGTCCTGGGCAACGAACCAGCCGCCGTGGCCATCGGCGCGATAGGCGGGGACGTAGACGCGGCTGCCGAGCGCGATGACGCTCGGGTCGACGGCGATCGACTGGTAGTAGCGCAGCGGCAGCGCCGCCCCGGGCGCGAAGCTGACGTCGCGCAGCGGCACATAGCGCCGGCCGGGCCCCGCCGACCATCCGCCGTCCAGCAGCGGGAAGGTCACGCTCCCGGAGCGGGCGCGCCAGTAGCCGCCGGCCCGCCAGTACGGGAACCCGGCCGCCCAGCCGCCGGCAGGCGAGGTCGCGGCCCCCGTGGAGGTGACCCAGCCGCCGTCCCCAAGCGAGGCGATGTGGTAGAGGCGGCCGTCGAGTCCGATGCCCTCGCCCTGCATCGAGATCCCGGTCGCCGAGTACAGCCAGTCGACGCGATGCGGTCCGGTCAGGCCCGGAGCCGCGACCAGGCGCCCGACGAACCACGACTCGGGGGCCGGCCAGTACTCGGTGACGGTGACGCCGCTCAGCCAGTGGCCCGCGTCGCGCTTGCTCGGCGCGGCGGGGATCTGGGGCGAGACGCCGGTCGGGACGAGTCCGCCGGCGAGGACCGCCGCGCCACCGCTCCCGCCGGCGACGCCGCGGGTCCCGCCCGTCCCGGAGCCGCCCGCGCCGACCGTCGCGCCCCCGGTGCCCGGAGACCCCGACCGGGAGGCGGGGGCGACCCGGCGCGCGGCGGACGCGCGCGGCGCGCCGGAGACGGTGGCGGCGCGGGCCGCGGGGGTGACCGCCCATACGAGCACGGCGAGGCCGGCGAGGCCGGCGAGGACGGTTCCCGCGGTGATCCCGGGGATGGCGCTCTGACCGCGGGTCATCGCACCGACAGCGTACGGAGATCAGCCGACGGCGGCGCTCAAAGCGTCGAACTGCTCATCGCTGAGCTCGATTCCGGCCGCCTCGAGGTTGTCCTCCAGATGCGCGACCGTGGAGGTCCCGGGGATCGGCAGCATCACCGGCGAGCGCCGCAGCAGCCAGGCCAGCGCGAGCTGCGACGGGCTGGCCCCGATCTCCGCGGAGATCTGATCGAGCGGGCCGCCGGCGCCGGCGAGCTTCCCGGTGGCCAGCGGGAACCACGGGATGAAGGCGATGTCGTGGGCCTCGGCATGATCGAGCAGCGCCTCGGCGGACCGGTTGGAGAGGTTGTAGAGGTTCTGCACCGAGGCGATCTCGGCGATCTGTCGCGCCTGCTCGAGCTGATCGACATCGACCTCGGACAGGCCGATGTGCCGGATCTTGCCCTCGTCCTGGAGCAGCTTGAGCTCGCCGACCTGATCCTCGAGCGGCACCTTGGGATCGATGCGGTGCAGCTGGAAGAGCTCGATCGTCTCGAGCCCGAGGCGGCGCAGGCTGAGCAGGCACTGCTGGCGCAGATACTCGGGACGGCAGACCGCACGCCAGTCGCCGGGGCCGGCGCGGGTCAGCCCCGCCTTGGTGGCGATCACGAGCTCGGCGGGATACGGGTGCAGCGCGCGGCGGATGAGCTCCTCGGAGACGAACGGGCCGTAGGAGTCGGCGGTGTCGATGAAGGTGACCCCGAGCTCGACGGCGCGCCGCAGGACGCGCACCGCCTCGTCGGGATCCTCGGGATCGCCCCAGACCCCGGGTCCGGTCAGCTGCATGGCCCCGTAGCCGAGACGGTGGACGGGGGTCGTGCCGCCGATCGACAGCGATCCGGAGCGGGCGACGGGGGTGGTGGCGCTCATGCCGCCTCCACGGCGTGGCCGTTGACGGTCAGCGCGACGTCGACGTTGCCGCGGGTGGCGTTCGAGTACGGGCAGACGGCGTGAGCGGCGGCGACGAGCCGCTTGGCGACCTCGGCGTCGGGCACCTGCGGGAGGCTGACGTCGAGCGCCACCGCCAGCTTGAACCCCCGCTCCTCGGTCGGCAGCAGGCTGACCCGGCTGTCGATCGACACGTCGCCGGCCTCGGCACGCTCACGCCGGGCGACGACCCCGAGCGCGCCCTCGAAGCACGCGGCGAAGCCAACCGCGAACAGCTGCTCGGGATTCGGTCCCGAGCCGTCGCCGCCCATCTCCGCCGGCAGGCGCAGCGCCACGTCGAGCGTGCCGTCGCTGGTCACCCCGTGCCCCTCGGCACGGCCGCCGGTGACCGTCGCCTCCGCCGTGTAGATCGCCTTCGCCATCGAGCCGCCTTTCGTCGTCGCGTGTCGGACAAGCCTATTGGGGTTGTGCTCGCAGTCGGGGTGCCCGCGGTGGCCGGACTTCAACCCCCGTCGGCTCGCGCCGCGGCGGCGTAGACTGATCGCCGCCGGCCGGTCGGGCCGGCCCGACTGGTCGAGGAGAGCGATGCGAAGGACGCAGGCGTAGGCGATGACGCGGGTGGCGATCATCGGCGGTGGTATCGGCGGCCTGACGGCGGCCTGCGCGCTCTCACGGCGCGGCATCGAGGTGTCGATCCACGAGGCCGCGCAGGAGCTGAAGGAGATCGGCGCCGGGGTCGCGCTCGGACCCAACGCGATGAAGGTGCTGCGCTCGCTCGGTCTCGAGGACGAGGTCCGCGGGATCGCCGGGCGCTCGGAATGGCAGGTGGTGCGCAACGGCCTGACGTCCCGTGTCGTCTCCCGGTCCAGCCGCCAGGAGCAGGCCGCGCGCTTCGGCAGCGCCGGCACGACCGCGCACCGCGCCGACCTGCTCGACGTCCTGGCCGGCGCGCTGGGGCCGGACATCGTCACCCTCGGCGCGCGCTGCCAGGAGGTGATCGCCGACGGGGACGTCGCCGTGGCGCGCTTCGCCGGCGGGCGTGAGATCGAGGCCGACGTCATCGTCGGCGCCGACGGGATCCACTCGGCGGTGCGCACGTCGCTGTTCGGCCCCGACGCCCCGCGCTTCACCGGCAAGATCTGCTATCGCAGCGTGATCCCGTTCGACGCGGTGCCCGGCGGCCCGCCGGACAACGACAACTCCACGTGGCTCGGACCGCACGGCACGATCGTTCTCTACCCGGTCCGCCGGGACGAGCTGATGAACGTCGTCTGCCACTACGACGACGAGAACTATCGCCACGAGGCGTGGATCGCCGAGTGCGATCGCCACGAGGTGCTGGAGCGCTACGCGGGCTGGCACGAATCGCTGCTGCGTCTCTTCTCGGCCGGCGAGCTCTGGTACAAGTGGGCGCTGTATGACCGCGATCCGATCCCGCGGTGGACGCGCGGACGGGTCACGCTGCTCGGCGATGCCGCGCACGCCATGCTCCGCTATCTGGGGCAGGGCGCCTGCCAGGCGATCGAGGACGGCTGCGTGCTCGCCGCCGCACTGGCAGCCGAGCCCGATGATCCGGTCGCCGCCCTGGGGCGCTACGAGCGCACCCGCCGGCCGCGGGCGAGCCAGGTCGTCCTCACCTCGCGCGAGCGCGGCGTCAGCAACCATCTCGCGTCGCCGTTCGCCGCCTGGCGCCGCGACGTGGCGATCGCGGTGCGCAAGCGGCTGCGGGGTGATCTCGAGGGCCGCGGCGCGGCCTGGATCCCCGCCTACGACGCCAGCTCGCCGAGCGCCCTCTCGGCGTAGCCGCTCCCGCCGGCCGACCCGCGCTCGGCGGCCGGCCGCCGGGCCGGTCGCCGAGGCCGGGGGGCGGCGGTCAGTCGATCTCGACGTCGAAGTCCCACTGGACGGTCGGCCTCAGCCCGGCGACCGGGGCCCACAGGACGCGGCCCTGGCCGACCGGCAGCACCGCGGACAGCTTCAGCGTCAGGGTGCGCCCGGCCGGGATCTGCGACGGCATCGCCGACCCGTCCAGGGTGGTGATCCTCAGGGTGTGGAGCGCTCCCTCCTCGTCGATCGTCGCGAACTGCCTGGCGCTGAGGGGGATCGCCGCGGTCGCCGCCGCGAACGTGACCGTGAACGTGCACGGGCTCGTCCTGGGAATCGGGAAGTGACCCTCCTCGGGTACCGCCGGCCCGGCAACGGTGGCGAGCACGCCGGCGTGGGCCAGCTGCACGTCGACGGTGTCCCCCTGGACAGCGAGCTTCGGCGCCGACGGAGTGGCGGTGACGACGCGGCTGACCGGGACCTCCTTGCGCCCGAGCCACGCCGGAACGACGCCGTACGTCTTCCCTGAGGTCTTGACCGGATGGTTCGTGTACTGCACGGGCTGAGCGTCCTGGGAGACGATCCGGTCGGCGCGAACCGTCGCGTTGACCGGCGCCGACCCGGCGGAGCCGATCAGCGCGACGGCGAGCACGGCCGCCGCCACGATCGCGACGAGCGCGATGAGGGCGACCCGGGCGCGGGGGCCGGACCCGAAGGTCCGGCCCCCGCCGCGCAGCACCGATGGCGAGTGTGTCGTCATCGCGTCTCGTGCCGGCTAGCGCTTGAGCAGGTAGCCGGAGGCGTCGACCGGCTCACCCGACGGGTTGTTGAACACGTCGGTGCCGAACGGCGCCAGGCCCGGCTGGGCGGCGTAGCCGAGATGGCCCTGGTTGTCGATGCCGGGCGAGTTCGCCGACACGTCGAACAGGTCCTCCATCGTGCGCAGCCAGCTGTAGTGGTTGTAGAACCGCGTGCTGACCGACCCCGGCGTGATGTACGGGCTGATCAACACGCTGCCGGTGTCGCCGCCCCCGGTCGTCGGCGAGTCGGCGTTGTACAGCGGGTCGGTGCCGGGGACCTGGGCGCCGAGCGTCACACCGCTGACCGGGCCCGTCGTGTAGACCGGCCGATCCCGGCTGTCGACGAGCGTGAACGAGCCGATGTCGACGAACCCGCCGGCGCTGCCGTTGGGCCCGGTCGCCGTCGTCGGGGTGTCGGTGACCTGGCCGACGAACGCCCCGGCCGGGACGTTCGTCCCGGCCACGGTCCGACCGACGTCGGTCGCCACCGCGCTGTTGTCGTCGATGACGTCGACGTTGTCGGCCGCCGTCGCGCCGGCATCCGCCCGCGCCCCCGGCGACAGCGAGCCGCCGCCGAGCAGGCAGGTCCCGGACGGCTGCGCCGGGAACGTCTGGGCGACGCAGTTGGCCGGACGGTCGATGTAGGAGTTGTCACCGGGGCCGGGATACAGCTCCTGGCCGGTGAGCGAGCTGCGCTGCAACGGGGTGTTCGGACCGGTCGGCTCGTAATGAACCGGAAGGCCGAACAGCGTCTCCGCCGCCGAGTCGTCCTGTACCGACGTCCGGGCGTCGGGCGGGACGATCGTCGAGTTGGCGAAGCTGTTGCCGGTGTAGGTGAACGGCGGGAAGCCCTCGTCGAACGTGATGTCGATCAGGCCGCCGTCCCGGAAGGCCGGGGACGCCTCGATCTCGGGGATGACGTGCTCCAGGAACAGGTCGGCCGAGTACAGGCCGCCGGTGTAGTTGACCGGGGCGTTCGGGGTGTTGGGATCGGAGAAGCCGCCTGACAGGTTGTTGCCGTGGCAGACCGCATCGTGACCGTCGGAGCAGTTGTTCGGCGTGATCCAGCTGAACGCCGGCGTCGTGGCCTCGCTCTGGAGGTCGTGATACAGGCCGTTGGTGGGGTCGAACAGGTTGGCGATGTGGGCCGAGTTGCAGTCGTTGGGATTGTCGAGCAGCGACTCGAACCACGGGAACGGGAAGTGCTTGGGCACGTACTGGTCGGTCGCGTTCGCGCTGCCCGGGTTGGGCTGGGTCGGGGCCTGGTCGGCTCCCGGCGCCGGTCCCGGGCTGGCGTACGGCGCGCCGCAGTACTGAGCCCCGGCGTCGTGCGGCGTCCCCGTGGCATCAGGGTTGCCGAGATCCTGGGCGTAGCCCTTCCAGCTGATGCCGTTGGCGTCGAACTGGTTGAACAGCGTCTGGACCGACGCCGGGTAGACGCAGCCGTTATAGCCGGCCGCGGTGTTCGGGCCGTTGTCGGACACGACCTGGCCGTAGTCGGGGTTGGTGAAGCGGTTGCCCGACATGTCCAGCGAGCCGCCGAACAGGTCGTAGTCCGGGCAGTCGGCCTGGGTGTCCGGCTGGGTGGCCTGGCCACTGACCAGCGAGATGTAATTGTCGAGGCTGAAGTGCCCGGTGCCGTAGTAGTTCTTCAGCAGCACGCCCTGCGACGGGAGCGTCTTCCACAGATAGGTGTTGTTGTTCAGGCCGGTGAACGACGCGTCGTAGGACTTGTTCTCCAGGATGATCAGCCAGACGTGCTTGATCGTTCCCGGGGCGAGCCCGACTCCGTCGTTGTAGACGCGACGGCCGCCGACGATGCTGTAGGAACGGTCGGCGCGGGCCAGCGCCCGCTCATGCCGGGTCACGCGCGCCAGCTTCTGGGCCCGCGTCAGAGTGGCCGCGCGATGATGGTGCGCGTTCGGCGCTGCCGCCGCGGAGACGGCGATCGCGCCCGCGCCGAGCACGGACGCGGTGACGAGCGCGCCGAGGACGCGGAGCCGGCGAGCGCGTCGCGCCTCGGGCGCGGGGCGCGAGTCGGTGTGGCGGTCCCGGGACGAGCCGAGGACCGGCGGCTTCAATCTCATGCCCTCACCTGCTCCTTTCGACAACGACGAAACGATGGGTCAGTCCATCTCACGCGAAGTCTCTGCCGCGGCCGGGGCGGACGTGTGTCCGAAATGTGACCGTGATGTGGCGGAGTTGATAATGCCGGCGCGGGCCGGCCGCGGGCGGTCAGCCGATGACGTACATCGTCATCGACATCGCGGGGTACGTCGCGGTGATGACGTTGGAGGCGATCGGGGTGCCGCCGGGGAGCTGGGTGATCGCGGCGCCGGTCCACTGCCAGGTCTGCGCCGTGCCGGAGTTGGCGATCCCGGTCAGGGTCAGCGGGCTCGTCAGCGGCGCGTTCGTCTTGTTCAGGACGAGGATCGTGTACGCGCCGTCGCTTGACCGCTGGGCGCCGTAGACGGCGAGCTGGCTCTGGTCGGCCGACGTGGAGGGGATCCACGTGTCACCGAACTTCGAGCCCTGGCCGTCGTAGTCGCGATACATCAGGAAGGCGTCGTCGACGAGGGCCCCGTCGGTCGGCAGCGCCCAGCGCGTGGCGAGGTCGACGCCCTCCCGCGCGAAGATGCCGAGCGTGTCGGCCTCGATGATCGCGTTGGTGGCGTCGCTGACGCCGGCCACCGACAGGTTGTATTCGCTGATCGCGATCTTCGTGCCCGGATAGTAGCCGGGGGAGTTCGGGCACAGGCCGGGCTGGTAGCCGTCGATCCAGCACTTCATCCGCGGGATCAGGTCGATGTCGGTGTCGATCCAGCTGGGGTCGGTGTACGTCGGATCCCACAGCGAGCGCGTGACGTCGGGCGAGTCGCCTCCCTGGGCGTAGTAGTGGACGTCGAAGTAGTCGAGGTGCCGGACGCCGGTCAGCTTGTCGTAGCGCGCGAACTGCTGCAGATACCACTCGGCCATCGGCAGGTCGCCGTGGTGGGCGCAGTCCGGCGAGGTCGTGCAGCCGCTCTCGCCGCAGCCGTTGCCATAGGTGTCGGCCTCGCTGCAGAAGTAGCCGGGCCAGCCCCATTCCGAGAAGCCGAGCACCTGGGCGCTCGGGTCGACGTCCTTGACCGCGGTGGCCACGGCGCGCGACTTGTCCCACAGCTCGGCGGCGGTCTCGGCCTTGGGATGGAAATCGCTGTGGGTCTGACCCCAGAGCGAGGGCTCGTTGCCGAGCTCGTAGATGCCGACGCCGCCGTTGGCGGCCGTCCCGTACTGCTTGACGAGGCTCTCCACCCAGCCGCGATCGAACGCCGTCCCGGCGTAGCGGCCGTCGATCGCCGGAGACCCGGGGATGACGACGCCGTCGTCCAGGCCGTCGCCGCAGGTGGGGTCGTAGGGGTCGAAGGAGTCCTGGGTCGGATACTCGGACACCGGATAGCTGCACGGCAGGGGCTGGGTCACCGGCGCACTGTTGGCCACGTAGCCGACGAGCGGCAGGTTGAGCAGCGTCGTCGTACCGGTGGAGCGGTCCTGCGCGATCTGATCGCGATACGCGAAGACGGTGTTCTTCTTGTCGCCCGAGCAGTAGTTCAGAGCGGCGGTCCAGCAGTCCGACACGTTCTCGAAGTAGTAGTCGGCGCCGGTGTTGTCGGCCCCGATGAGATAGTTGTAGGTATCGCTGGAATCCCCGCCCCAGCGGTCGACGGGCAGATCGATCTCGCCGGCCAGCGCGGCCGGCGCGAAGTTGATGCCGTAGATGTCGGGGCTGATCGCGTGCTCGCCGGTCGCGGTCGCGTCGACCGACAGCGCCGGACCGGCGCCGGCCGTCGCCGGGGCGGCCGCCGTCGAGGTCGCCGGGGCGGCCACCGTCGAGGAGATCACCGCCGCGCCCGCGGTCGGCACGGTCGCCGTCGCCCGCGCCTGCGCGGCGCCGCCGATCAGGACGATCAGCCCGGCCAACGTCACCGCCAGCGCGATCATCATCGGAAGACTCGGCGACGACGCCTCCCGCCGCGCGCGGAGCACCCCTGCACCGCTCACACTCACCCGGTCCACGCCGTGACCCTAGCGCTTCGCCCGGCGGGAAGCGCTGCCGTGACGTGAACGACCGGCGACCGGCGACCGGCGACCGGCGACCGGCGCATGCGAGGATCCGGCCCATGCGTCGTGTCCGGCCGTCACTGACCTGGCCCGAGCCCGAGCTCAGCGACGGGCGGGTGCGGCTGCGGCCCTGGGAGGCCGGCGACCTGCCGGCCCTCCTGGAGGCGACGGTCGACCCGGCCATCCAGCGGTTTCGCTACTCCGTCCCGAGGACCGAGGCGGCCGCGATCGCCTGGTTGGCGGGGCTCGAGCCCGACCGGTGGGCGGGGACGCGGCTCGAGCTGGCGGTCACGGCCGACGGCCCGCCGCCCTCAGCGGTGGCGCTCGGCTCGATCAGCCTGACCGACCTCGAACCGCCGAGCGCGATGCTCCGCTATTGGCTCCTGCCCGCCGGCCGCGGGCGGGGGATCGGATCCGCCGCCGTACGCCTGCTCTCCGGATGGGCGATCGCCACGCTCGCGGTCACCCGTGTCACCCTGCTCATCGAGGCCGACAACGGGCCGTCCCGGCGGCTGGCCGAGCGCTGCGGCTTCGTGCTCGCCGGGCGGCGTCTCTCGCAGGTCCCGCAGCGGCCTGATCTGCTCGTCTACGAGCTCATGTCGACCGCGTAGACGTTGGTCGGTTCGATCGTCACCACGACGCGCTTGTCGCCGGGCTGGTCATGGACGCTGAGGTCGGCTCCGCCGTACTTGGCTCCGACCTTCCTGGCGAACGTGTAGTCGCCGTCGTCGTCGATCCGCGCGTGGCCGCGGACTTCCAGATACCGATAGGGATTCTGAAGATCCAGCACGAGCAGGCTGCACTGCGGCCGGGCGATGAGGTTGCGCGTCTTCAGACGCGACGTGTTCAGCGACAGCCTCAGCTCGTCGCCGTCGTGGAGGAACCAGACCGCGGTCAGCTGGGGAACGCCGTCGCGGCCGATGGTCGCCAGCGACCCGACCTGGGCCTGCAGCAGGTCGTGGTGGGAGTCAGGAAAGGTGGTCATCGCCGGATTGTCGCCGACCAGCGGACCCGTGCCGTGAGACACTTCCGCCGAACCTCATGCTCACCCGCGCTCACGCCGCCCGGATCGCGGCTTTCCTGTCGGCCGCCATGATCCCGATCGTCATCGGGCTGGGTGGGGTGGCCCGCGCCGCCGCGCCGGGCCTGCGGACGCCTCCGCTGCCCGCCGGAGCGCTCGGGGGCACGCTGGCCTCGGTCTCCTGCGCGAGTCCCGGCGCCTGCGAGGCGGTCGGCTGGATCGAGCTGCGCGGGCACCGGCGGCGCGCGCTCGCCGAACGGTGGAACGGCTCGGCGTGGAGGATCGGGCGGCTGACGATCCCGGCCGGCGCCGGGAACACGGCACTCGCCGGCGTGTCGTGCCCCACGCCGGCCGTCTGCGTGGCGGTGGGGACGCAGGGCGCCCACGGGGGCGCGCCGTTCGCCGTCTCCTTCAGCGGCCGCTCCTGGACGGCCGAGCCGATGCCGGCGGTCCCCAGCGGCGCGGAGCTGCTCGGCGTGTCGTGCCCGACGGTCAGCTTCTGCCTCGCCGTCGGCGACACCGACACGATCGACAACGCGACGACCAACGAGCTCGGGCTCAACGAGGTGTGGGACGGCACCTCATGGCGCGCGCTCCGCGATCGGGAGGACGGCTTCCTGGAGGACGTGTCGTGCGTGACGCCGGCGTTCTGCTTCGGCGTCGGCTACAACGCCAACAGCGGCGGCTACTCGACCGTCACCGAGAGCTGGAACGGCCTGACGATCACCGATCAGAGCGCCGACGCCAGCGGGGACCTGAGCGCGGTGTCGTGCAGCTCCAGCCTGTCCTGCCTTGCCGTCGGCTCCGATCAGGGCAACGTGGCCGCGCTGTGGAACGGGCGCAGATGGCGCGGGACGGCAGCGGCCCGCGGGCTCAACGACGTCTCGTGTGTCACCGCGACGGCGTGCGTCGGCGTCGGCTCGATGCAATCAGGGAGCGTGCTCCATCTCCGGGTGGCGCGCTGGAACGGCTCCGCGTGGGCCGCCCAGCGGCAGGTGCCGAGCCCTGCTGACACGAGCCTGTACGCGGTGTCCTGCCCGTCGCGCGCGGCGTGCCTGGCGGTCGGCGACCGCGGCAACCGGCCGTTCAGCCTGCGGCTGACCTGACCTGAGCTGACCGGTGGCCGACACCCAGCCCGGCGTGCGCGCGCCATCGAACCTATCCCATCCCCTGAACCGCGGCCTCGCCGAGCTGCGCGCCGAATTCCCCGGCCTGGAGCCGGGGACGGTCCCGCTGGACGGCGCCGCCGGCACGCTCGCGCCGGAGCCGGTCATCGCCGCCGTGGCCGAGGCGATGCGCAGCGCGATGGCCAACACCCATGGTCGCTTCGCCGCCAGCGAACGCTCCACGGCAGTCGTCGACGCCGCCCGGGCCGGGGTCGCCGACCTCGTCGGCGGCTCGCCCGACGGGGTCGTGCTGGGGCCGAACATGACGACGCTGACCTTCCATGTCTCCGACGCGCTGTCGGCCGGCTGGCGCCCGGGCGACGAAGTGATCGTGACCTCGCTTGATCACGACGCCAACGTTCGGCCATGGGTGCGCGCCGCGCAGCGCGCCGGGGCGACCGTGCGCTGGGCCGAGTTCGATCCGGTCAGCGGCGAGCTCGATCCCGAGGTCTTCGATCCGCTGCTCGGCCGGCGCACGCGGCTCGTCGCCGTGACGGCGGCGTCGAACGCGATCGGCAGCCGGCCCGACGTGCGGGCGATCAGCGACCGCGCCCATGCCGCCGGAGCGCTCGTCTACGTCGACGGCGTGCACGCCACCCCGCACGGGCCGATCGACGTCGACGCGCTCGGCGCCGACTTCTACGCCTTCTCCACCTACAAGCTGTTCGGGCCCCACGCCGCCGCGGTCTGCGCCGCGCCGGCGCTGTGGGAGACGCTGGCGCCCGCCAAGCTGGCGCCCGCGCCCGACGCCGTGCCGGAGCGTTTCGAGCGGGGCACGCCGGCGTTCGAGCTGCTCGCCGGGATCACCGCCGCCATCGACTGGGTGGCCGGGCTGACCGACGCCCCGGGTGACCGCCGCGCCCGGCTGCACGCCGCCATGTCGGCGGTCGAGCACCACCTCGGCGCCCTGGCCGCGCGCGCCCTCGAGGGGCTGGCGGCGATCGAGCCGGTGCGGGTGCTCGGCGCGGCCCGCCGGCGCACCTCGACGATCTCCTTCCGGGTGGGCGACCGCTCACCGCGCGCGGTGGCGCAGGAGCTGGCCGCCGCCGGCGTCTGGGTGTGGGACGGTGACAATTACGCCTATGAGCTGATGCGGCGCTACGGCCTGCAGGACACGGGCGGGGCCATCCGCGCGAGCCTCGTGCTCTACAACGACGGCGCCGACGTCGACGCCTTCCTGTCGGCCGTCACCGCCGCCGCGCGGTCACGAGCGTGACCGGGCCCGCCGGCGAGCGCTCTTGGCGTCCTGTCCGCACTCGCTCATCGAGCACCAGCGACGGTTGCCGCGCTTGGTGGCGTCCAGGAAGAACCAGCCGCAGTGCTCGCCGGGGCACTGCTTGAGCCGACCGGACGTCGGCTCGCCGAGCAGTTGAGCGCCGGCGACCACCGCCAGATGCCGGACCGAGGCGAGCTCATCCGGGCTCCAGCTCCATTCGAGCCGTCCGTCGGCGGCCGCGCCCAACCGGCCGGCCCGATAGGCGGCCGCGACGAGGTCGGCCAGCCGGTCGAGCTCGGCGCGGCCGGCGGGGCGACCGTGCGCCCGGGCGCCGAGCAGGGCATAGAGCAGCTCGCGCGCCTCGAGCGCGCGGCGTAGCTCGGCCCGCGCGGCGCCGTCGCCGTGACCGCGGTCGGAGGCATCGGCGGCGGCGCAGAGCAGGCCGTAACGCTCGCCCCACCGCCGCAGATCGGCCGCCGCGCGCAGCACGTCGCCGGCGTCGGGATGGCCTCGCTCCTCGGCGGTGTTGACGAAATCCAGCGCCACGTGGCCGGCCACGAACGGAAGCTCCTCGATTGTCTGCATACCGACATTGTACCGGCAAAACGCATTTTGCTGGTACTGTAACTCCGGTGAAACCTTTTTTGCCGGTGCAAGTGTGATGGCGGTCCTGCTGGCGGCCGGGGCGGCGCTGGGCTGGGGCGCCGCCGACTTCGCCGGTGGTGCGGCGCGGCGGTCCACACCGGTGTTCGTGGTCGTGGCGGTCGTCGAACTGGTGGGCCTGGCGCTGCTGGCGCCGGTCCTGCTCGGCCGCGGGCTCGGGGCGCCGTCCGATCCGCGGCTCTGGCTCGCCCTCGTGTCAGGCGTCGGCGTGACGATCGAGCTCGGTGTCATCTATCTCGCCCTCAGCCGGGGCGAGGCGTTCATCACGGCGCCGGTCGGCGCGCTCGGGGCGGCGATCGCGGTGATCGCCGGCCTGCTCTCCGGCGACCGGCTCGGCGTGACGATCGCGCTCGGCCTGGTCTGCGCGCTCGCCGGCGGGAGCGTCAGCGCGTGGACAGCGGGGGCCCGCGTCGGCCGCCGCCAGGCCGCGCGCGGCGCCGCGCTGTGCGCGTGTGCGGCGACCGGCGTGGCGATCATGCTGATCTCGTTTCACGCCGCCGGCCGCGTCGACCCATACTGGGCGACCGCGGTGCAGCATGCCGGGACCGCGCTCTCAGCCGGGGCGGTCGCCGTCGCGCTGAGCCGTCGCGATCGGGCGCCGCGCCGGCGCCCGGATCGCCGGCAGCTGTGCGCGATCGCGCTCGCCGCCGCGAGTGGGACCGGCGGCGATCTGGCCTTCGCGACCGCCGGCCGGCACGGAGCCCTCAGCATCGTCGCCGCGGTCTCCTCGCTGTATCCGATCCCGACGATCGCGCTCGGCGTCGCCTTCCAGCGCCATCGCCCGACCGCCGTTCAGACGGCCGGACTCGTCATCGCCCTGGTCGGCGCGGCCGTGCTCGGCGCGGCGTCGTGACGCCGCGGCCGCGCTTGACCGGCGCGATATCTTGGCGGTATCGAACGCGATGTCCCGTCACCCGATCCCCACGAGGCCGTCGGACTGCTGACCGAGGCGGTTCGCGCGCTCCCCGAGCGCGAGCAGGCGATCGTGCTCGGCTATCTCCTGGATCGCGCGCTCGTGCCGGCGAGCCCGGATGTGCTGAGCGCCGCACCGAGCTTCGTGCTCGGTCTCGGCGCCAAGCCCGGCCGCGAGACCGGCCCCGCGCGCTGGCCGGGCCAGGCCCCGTGGATCGCCGGTCAGTCGGTGAAGGGCCCGCTGCACACGATCCCGGTCCGGCTCCCCGAGCCGCTCTATGACCGTCTCAAGGCCTGGTCGGAGGAGCACAGCTTCCCGATGGCGGTCGTCGTCCGCGGCCTGATCGAACGCTTCCTGGACGACCAGGCCGCGGCCTGACGACGGCCCCGCGGCCCGTCAGAGCTCGGCGGCGTCCTGGGAATGGATGCGCAGGATCTCGGGCAACAGCTCGGGCTCGACCCGGCCATAGCCGCAGACGCTCCCGATCCCGAAGGCGGTCAGGTGCCGGCGGGCGAGATCCCGGCGCCGGCGGAAGTCCTCGATCGAATCGGTGTGATGCACGAGGCCGAGATAGATCTTCGTGCCGCCGACCTCCAGGTCGTCGAGCGGAGCGAAGAACGCGTCGTCGGGATGCCGGACGACCGGCATGTGCACGTAGTCCAGGCGCCGGCCGACTCGCCGCTTGGCCTCGTTGGACATCCGCACGCACAGCCCGAGGTCCGGCATGGCGGTCATCGGCCAGCCGCCCCAGGTGCCGTAACACCAGTGGATGCCGAGCAGCGTCTCGTCGGGGATGCCGTCGCCGAGACCGTCGAGCTGCGCGGCGTGGCGCTGGAACTTCTGCTCGGTGGTCAGCGTCGGCCAGAAGGCGAAGAAGTTCTTCTCGCCCATCGCCATGTCGACGAACTCCCAGGCCGCGTCCCACTGGATGACGAGGTCGCCGGCCGGGATCGTCTCCAGCATCCTGTCGATCTCACGCCGCATGCCGTCGGCGTAGGCCGCGTGGAGCTCGGGCCATTGAGCCGGATCCTCGAACCATCCGTCGATCGCGCTGTGCGGCGCCGGCAGTGACACCTGGAAGCGCACGCCCTCGGGAATGACCCCCTCGTCGCGCAGCCTGCGGAAGACCGCATAGGATTCGGTGGCGAAGCGCCCGTATCGCAGGTCGTCGAAGCGCACCGCCACGCCGGGCTTGACGCGGAAGTTCCAGATCCCCGGGATGTCCTGCACCGGACCGGCGTTCGCGTTGCGGTCGGGCTGCTCCAGGCGCCGGCCCGGAGGGGCGAGGGTCTCGTCGAGGTCGGGGTGGCCGCTGAGGACGAGCTCCGGGAGCATGCCGACCCACGTCGTGCGCGGGCCGACCTCGCCGTCGGGCAGCCCGTCGACCTGGGCGCCGATCTCGGCGGCGCACGCGCGAAAGACCTCGTCGGGGTCGTGGAACGGCATGCTGCCCACGAGCAGCACGTTGCCGCGCATGCGACTTGGGGCGTCCGCGCTCATCCGTCTCTCCTCTCGTCGTGCCGGCCGAGGATTCTCGGCAGGCAGCAGCAAACCACCTGCGCCCCCGACAGGCAAGCGCCGGGGCGCGAGCGACGACCCCGGCGAGGTCGCTTTGACAGCGACGCGGAAGGGATGCGAAGCTCTCCATCGTTGTCGAAACCGACGGAGGGATTCAGTCATGCACGCCACACTGCGGCGACTGCGCTGCGCGCCGGGCAAGGCGATGGAGGTCGCGACGCTGATCGAGACCGAGTACGTCCCGCGGCTGCGCGACGTCGAGGGCGTCGTCTCCTACACGCTCGTCGACATCGGTGGCGACGAGGTGACGAGCATCGGGGTGTTCCACACCGAGGCGGGCGCGGTCCGGGCCAACGAGCTGGCGACCGACTGGGCCCGAGAGCGCCTCGCCGCGCTCGGTGCGGCGCCACTGTCGGCCGGCGACGGCGCCGTCCTCGTGCACGTCGACTTCGCCACCTGACCGGCGCCGGCGCCGGGGGCGGCGCCGGCTGCCCAACCGGTGTGCGGTCGACTGATCGGCGTGCGGGTTGCCCAGGGTGCGGTCACGCCCCGCCCTGCTGACGCGCGGGACGCTCCTGGACCGCCCAGCGGTTGCCGTCGGGATCGCTGAAGAACACGAACGAGCCCCACGGGAAGTCCTGCACATCGCTGACCGCGACCCCACGGTCGAGCAGCTCGGCGCGCGCGTCCGTCGCGCTGTCGACGACGAGCTGCCAGATCGCCGGTGTGCGAGACTGGCCGGCGATGACCGGCTCCGAGAGCCCTCCGCCCCCCGGCCTGGAGCTGCTGACCCGGGTGGAGGCGACCGTCGACGCCCCGCTTGACCTCGGGCTCACGCCCCACGGCCACCGGCGCGTCGTGCCGATCACCGGCGGCCGCCTGGTCGGCGATCGGCTGACGGCCGAGATCCTGCCCGGCGGCGCCGACTGGCAGGTCATCCACGCCGGCAACTGGCTGACCGTCGAAGCGCGCTACACCGTCCGCGCCGCCGACGGCGGGCTCATCTCGATCCTCAGCCAGGGGGTCAGACACGGTCCCCCGAAGGTGATGGCGCGACTGCTCGCCGGCCAGTCGCCGGACCCGACCACGTACCGCTTCCGGACCGCCATCCGCTTCACCGCCGGCGACGGGCCGCACGCCTGGCTCAACCAGATCGTGGCGGTCGGCTCCGCGCTGCGGCTGCCGTCGGCGGTCATCATCGACGTCTACGAGGTCACCTGAGACCCCGGCGCCGACGCGGGCCCGGATCGGCGCTCCCGACCTGGACGGCGTCACCGCGAGACACCGAATCAGGCGCGTGCAGCGTCCTCCGGGGCGAACGTGCCGGCGGGTGAACGTCGCGCGCTCAGAGGATCTCGATCCGATAGGCGGCGGCGAGCGCGGACGCCGTGTGCAGGCGCTCGCCCAACTCCTGCGCGGAGAGGTGCGGCGCGGACGCGGTGCGGCTGGTCAGCGGGTCGCCGAAGGCCGTGAAGTACTCCTCCAGGCCGGCAGGCGAGACGAGGCACAGCACGCGGGCCGTGCCCTCCCCGGCGTTGTGAAAGGCGTGCGGGGCGAGCGCCGGGATGTTGACCGTCTGCCCGACCTCGGCGCGCGCGGCGTGGCCGCGGATCGTCACCTCGATCATGCCGTGCAGGACGTGGAACATCTCCTCGAAGTCATGGCGGTGGGGAGGAGGCCCTCCGCCGGCCGGGATGAGCATGTCGATCAGCGCGTAACGCCCGGCGGTGTCACGGCCGCTGATGAGGATCGTGTAGGTGTCACCGACGACGCCGAGATGGGTCAGGCCCGGATCGTCGGGGTCGGCGAGCGTCAGCGGCCGGCGTCCGTCGTCGAGCGCGACAGGCTCGGGTGCGTCGTGATCAGCCGAGGGCGTGCCCATCGTTGTGGCCTCCTTCAAAGTGGACGAAAGACTCCGCTTGACCGTATCACGCGTGCACGGTTTCCGGACGAAAACTTCCGGATAGAGTGTCTCGGATGCAGACTGCGTCAACCACCACGGAGGTCACGATGGAGATCGGAATTCTCGGTACCGGCAACGTCGCGCGGACGCTGGCGACGGGGCTGACCCGCGCGGGCCACAGCGTGCGCTTCGGCTCCCGCCATCCGGACGAGAGGAACGACCTGGACGGGCGCGTCGTCGAGCCCGCCCAGGCGATCGCCGAAGCCGACGTCGTGATCAGCGCGGTGGCGGCCTCGGAGTCGCTGGAGAACGTCCGCCGCCTCGGGGCGCCGGCGTTCGCGGGCAAGATCGTGCTCGATCTCGGCAACGCGGTCACCCCGGACTTCACGCTCATCTACCCGAACGCCAGCCTCGCCGAGGCGCTGCAGGCGGCGCTGCCCGACGCCCACGTCGTCAAGAGCCTGAACACGATCCCGGCGGCGTTGATGGTCGACCCCGGCCTTCTGGGCCCGAGCTCGGTGTTCGTCTCCGGCAACGACGTCGAGGCCAAGCGCACGGTCACCGGCCTGCTGACCGATCTGGGCTGGCCGCCGGAGACCGTCGTCGATCTCGGCGCGATCGAGTCGGCGCGCGGACCCGAGCACTATTTCCTCATGTTCGCGGCGGTCATGCGGGACGGCATCGCGCCGCTGTTCAACATCGCGCTCGTCACCGGCGCGCCGTCGTGACCTGAGCTGACGCCGGCGCTGTGTGCCGGCGGCGCGCCGAGCCCGTGACCGCAGCCCGGCGCGCTCCGGACCGTCTGCCACCATCCCGCGATGCCCAGCGCGTCACCGCCACCATCCCGCGCACCGCGCAGCGACGCGCTCGCCAATCGCCAGAAGCTGCTGGCGTCCGCGGCGGAGATCGTCAAGGCCCGAGGCCCGAACGTCCCGATGGCGGAGATCGCCGAACATGCGGGGGTCGGAGTGGCGACGCTGTATCGCAACTTCCCCAATCGCGAGCTGCTCCTCTCGGCGCTCATCTGCCGTTCCCTGGAGGGGGTGCTGGCCCGGGCCCGCAGCATCGCCGCCGATGACGGGCCCGCGCTCGCGGCGATCGGCCGCTTCTTCGACGAGACGATCGCCCATCGCGACGAGCTCATCCTGCCGCTCCACGGCGCGCCGCTGCTCGCCGACAAGCGGATCGCGGCGCTGCGCCGTCAGATCAGGGAAACACTGAGCGCGGTGCTGGCCCGGGGTCGCGCCGACGGCTCGATCCGCGCCGACGCGACCGCCTTCGACATCATCCTGACCGGCGCGAGCCTGGCCGAGCCGTTGGCCAACGTGCCCCAATGGACGCGCCACGCGCGCCGGCAGGCCCGCATCTACCTCGCGGGCCTGCGCGCCGGCGATGACCCGGCGCCGAGTCCGGCCCGGCGCCGCGGGACGCGGGACCGGGCCCGATAGCGATGCGTCATGCCGTCGCGGTGCTGGGCAGCCAGCTGAAGCGCCAGGCGGCGAGCGCGGCGGCGGCCAGGCCCCAGATGACGAGCGCCAGCAGGTCGGTCGGGGCGAGCGCGCCGCTGAACGAGGAGTGAACCGAGGCGACGTGCAGGCCGTTGGCGAGATGCTCGACCGGGAACAGCTCACCGACCGACCGCAGGCCGCTCGAGAGCTTGGCGGTCGGGATGAACACGCCGGAGATGAACCACAGCGGCAGCATCGTCGCCTGGACGACCGGCTGGGCGGCGTCGGGCGATCCGATCAACCCCGAGACGGCGTATCCGATGCAGGCAAAGGTCAGCGTGCCGAGCACGACCGTGCAGGCGATCGCCAGCAGCGCGGCGGGGGCGAAGCCGACGCCGTAGAGCAGCTTCGAGATGACGAGCAGGAACGCCCCCATCACGACGGCGATGGCGACGGTGGCGAGCGCCTGACCGGCGATCAGGAGCGCGGGCGGCGCCGGGGTGGCGCGACGTCGCTTGAGGACGCCGGTCTCCCGCGCGGCCGAGATCGCGACGACGAGGTTGGCGTAGGAGGCGACGACGAGCGACATCGCCAGGATCCCGGGCACGTAGAAGCGCTGCAGCGAGATCCGGGTGCCGTCGACGATCGTCGTGCCGTTCCCGAACACGCCGTTGAAGACGACGAGGATGACGATCGGGAAGAAGAAGGTGAAGAACCGTGCCCGGGGATTGCGCACGCTGGCCAGCAGGTCGTAGTGCACCTGATGCGCGAGCAGGACGAGCGGGCCGCGGCTGGCGGCAGATCGACCGCGAGGCGAGCCGTGTCCGCCGGCGGCCGGGCCGATCGGGGCCCCGGGCCCGTCCGAGCGGTCGCTGCCGCTCGGACGGTCGGTGTCGGAGTCGGCGCCGGGACGATGCCGGCGCCACAGGCGGACCAGGTACTTGATGAGGATGACCATCGTCAGCTCCTTGGCTGGTCGGGGTTGGTGAGGGACAGGTACACGTCTTCCAGGGTGGGGCGACTGACCTCCAGGTCGGCGAGCTCGAGGCCGCGCTCCAGCGCCCACCCGCTGAGCAAGTGCAGGTCGGCGGCGACCCGGTCGCTGCGCAGCAGCAGCCGCTCGCCCTCGGACGCCACCCGGGCGGCGAGCGCGGCGGGAAGATCGGTGGTGACCATCGAGCCGGGGAGCGCGAACCTGATCTGCGCGGCGGCGTGATCACGTCCGCCGAGATCCTGCGGCGTACCCTCGGCGACGATCTCACCGTTGGCGATGATCGCGATCCGGTCGGCCAGGCGCTCGGCCTCCTCCATGTAATGCGTGGTCAGGAAGACCGTCTTGCCGAGGTCTCGCAACCCGGCGACGACGTCCCACGCGGCACGGCGGGCCGACGGGTCAAAGCCCGTCGTCGGCTCGTCGAGGAAGATGAGCTCCGGGTCGCCGATCAGCGCCAGCCCGACGTCGAGGCGCCGGCGCTGACCGCCGGATAGGGCGGACGTCCGCTGAGCGGCCTGGTCGCCGAGGCCGACGAGCGCCATCGTCTCGTCGACGGAGCGCGGCGCGGGGTAGTAGCCCGCGAACAGCTCGAGGCATTCACGGACGGTCAGCCCCGGCTCCGGGGCGGACTCCTGGAGCACGATTCCGATCCGCGCGCGCCAATCGGCGGACGCCCGCCACGGATCGCGGCCGAGCACCGACACCCGGCCCTCGCCGGCCTGCCGGAAGCCCTCGAGGATCTCTACGGTCGTCGTCTTGCCTGCGCCGTTGGGGCCCAGGAACGCGAAGATCTCGCCCCGATTCACATCGAGCGAGATCCCCCGCACCGCCGCGCGGTCACCGTAGCTCTTGCGCAGCCCGGTGACCGAGATGACCGGCCGGGCGCCGGCGTCATGGGAGTGAGGCACGCGGGACTGGGCCACCGCGATGTCAAGGGAGTTGGTCAGCATGCCGGCCACGCTAACGCCGGCCGAGCACCGCCGTCATCGGCCTCCGGGTCCAGGTTTCAGGTTGATTTGCGGTGGAGCGGGTGGCGTCCAGCCTCCACCTACGGGTGGAGGCTCGTCGCGTGCAACGTCCACCCGCCAGCCGATGTACGGGCGCGCGCCGCGCCCTATCGTGTACGTCGTCCGATGCTCTCGCCTCCGCGTTGGCTGATCCGTGGCCGGCTGCCCGGCGCCGCCGGCGACTCCGGGGAGTCTCGCGCGCCCGCCGAGGTCATCGCGCTGCGCGGCTTCGGCCTCGTGTACCTGGCGGCGTTCGCCGTCGACGCCCTCACCACCCGGCCGTATCCCGCGCTGAGCGGGCGTGGCCTCGTCGTGCTCGTCGCGACGCTCGCCTTCGTCGCCTCCGCGGTCGCCGCCGCGCCGCAGCATGTCGACCTGGCGGCGCGGCGGCGGATCGCCGCGCTGGCCGGAGTCGCGGTCGCCGTCGCCGTCCTGATCTCCGTGCAGTCCGACGGCCTCTGGGCATCAGGGCCGTACTACATCGGGATGGTCGCGGCGCTGCGCCTGGACCGCGTCGCGGCCGCGCTGACCCTGCTCGTCTCGCTCGCGGTGATCGCGGTCGTCGCGCTCATCGCCGGGTCCGGTGGCAGCACCGTGACGGCGCTGCTCGGCGCGGTGCCGTGGTTCCTCCTGATGCGGGTGCTGCGGACGATGCACGAGCAACGTGAGGCCCTCGAGGCGTCCCACGCCGCGCAGGCGCGAGCGGCGGCGCTCGCCGAACGCGGACGCCTGGCCCGCGAGATGCACGACGTTCTCGCCCACTCGCTGTCGGCGCTCTCACTGCAACTGGAGAGCACGCGCCTGCTCGCGCGCGACCGCGGGACCGATCCCGCGATCTGCGAGGCGATCGACCAGGCCCACCACCTCGCGGTCGGCGGGCTGCAGGACGCCCGCCGCGCGATCGCCGCCGCTCGCGGCGATGAGCTGCCCGGGCCCGAGCGACTCGGCGTCCTCGCCGAGGCATTCGGCGCCCAGAGCGGACTGACGGTGGCGCTCCGGACGCGGGGGGAGCCGCGAGCGCTCGCGCCCGACGCCCGCCTGGCCGTCTATCGCACCGCCCAGGAGGCGCTAACCAACGTCCGCCGCCATGCCGGCGCCGAGCGCGTCGAGATGACGCTCTCGTATCTGCCGGAGCAGACGGTCCTCGTCGTCGAGGATCACGCCGCGTCCGCACCCCGGGCACCGGTCGACGACGATCGGAGCGGGTCCGGCTACGGGCTGACCGGCATGCGGGAGCGCGCCGAGCTCCTGGGCGGCGACCTGCGAGCGCTGCCCACGGCACACGGCTTCCGCGTCGAACTGCGCCTCCCGGCATGAGCTCCGGCCCGCCGTCTGCCGAGGGTGAGCGGCCCCCGGTCCGCGTCCTGCTCGCCGATGATCAGCGCCTCGTGCGCGAGAGCCTCGGGCTGATGCTCGCGCTGTTGCCGGGCATCGAGCTCGTGGCCAGTGCCAGCGATGGGGAGGAGGCGGTCGAGCTCGCCGTCCGCCACCGGCCCGACGTCGTCTTGATGGATCTCCGCATGCCCCGCCTGGACGGTATCCAGGCCACCGGCCGGCTGCGCGAGTGTGCGCCGCAGGCCCGCGTCATCGCGCTGACGACCTACGCCGACGACGAGAGCGTGCTCGGGGCGCTGCGCGCCGGCGCCCGGGGCTATCTGACCAAGGACGCATCCAGCCAGGACATCCGCACGGCGATCCTCACGGTGGCCGCCGGCGAGGCGGCACTGGACCCGGCCGTCCAGAGCCACGTGCTGGCGGCGCTGATCGGGCACCCCGGCGGCGACGACCGCCCGGCGGCGGCCGCCGAGCCCGAACTGCCCGACGATCTGACCCCGCGCGAGGCGCAGGTCCTGGCGCTGATCGCCGAGGGGCTGAGCAACGTCGAGATCGCGCAGCGGCTCGTGGTCAGCCCGACGACCGTCAAGTCCCACGTCAATCATCTGTTCGCCAAGGCGGGCGTCCGAGACCGCGCTCAGGCCGTCAACTACGCCTATCGCCACGGTCTCGCCACACCGCCCGGTTGACCGTCACGCCGCCCCGCGCCGGATGAGCGCCTCGGGGGTCAGCGCGGCGAGGCTCGGATAGCCGTCAACGGCCATCAGCAGGTCGGTCTCGGCGAGCAGCGACCGCAGGACGTGGATGACCCCCTGCTCGCCGCCGAGCGCCAGGCCGTAGGCGTACGGGCGCCCGATCCCGACGGCCGCGGCCCCGACCGCGAGCGCCTTGACGACGTGCTCGCCGCCGCGGATGCCGGAGTCGAAGATGACCGGCGTGTCGCCGGCCGCCGCGACGACCGCCGGCAGCATGTCGATCGCCGCCGCGCCACCGTTGGCCTGGCGGCCGCCGTGGTTGGAGCAGTAGATCCCGTCGACGCCGCCGTCGATCGCGCGGCGGACGTCGTCGGGATGGCAGATGCCCTTCAGCAGCAGCGGCAGCGTGGTCAGTGACCGCAGCCACGCCAGGTCGTCCCAGCTCAGGCCGGGGTCAGAGAACCCGAGCGCCCACTGCAGCGCCGCCGCGCGGACGTCCTCCTCAGGCGGGCGCTCGAGCGTCGCGCGGAACACCGGGTCGCTGAAGTAGTTGGCCAGGCACTTGCCCTGCAGCTGGGGAAACGACGCCAGCGACAGATCCCGCGGGCGCCAGCCGAGGATCTGCGTATCGAGCGTGACGACGATCGCCCGGAAGCCGGCCGCCTGCGCCCGGCTGACGAAGCTCGCCGCCAGTTCGCGGTCGGCGGGCGTGTAGAGCTGGAAGAACCCCGGCGTGTCGCCGAGCGCCGCCGCGACGTCCTCCATCGGATCGGCCGACAGAGTGGAGGCGATCATCGGCACGCCGGTCGCGGCCGCCGCCCGTGCGGTTGCCAGGTCGCCGTGGCCGTCCTGCGCGCAGAGCCCGATCACCCCGACGGGCGCCAACATCAGCGGCGTCGGCAGACGGATCCCGAAGAGCTCGGTGCCGAGATCGCGCTGCACGGCGCCGGCCAGCATGCGCGGCACGAGGCCGAGCGCATCGAAGGCCGTCACGTTGACGTCCTGGGTGAACTCGTTGCCGGCGCCACCCGCGACATAGGAGAAGACGTCGGGGGCCAGCGTCGCCCGTGCCCGAGCCTCGAGCTCGGCGTAGGTGATCGGCTGCGCCGGCCGCACCCCGGCGAGGCCACCGAGGTAGATCTCCAGCTGGAAGTCGCCGAAGTTGGGCACGCCCGGACCCTATCTGACGGCTCGGGGCGCTGGTCAGCCCGACGCCGGGCCGGCCGGCCACAGCTCCTGCGGCGTGCGCTCGATCGCCAGGTGGCGTTCCGGACTGGCCGGCGGCGCGAAGCCGTAGCGGTGATACAGCGTGTGGGCGTCGGAGGTGACGAGCGCCCACCGGCGCAGACCCTGGAGCTCGGGATGGGCGAACACGTCGGCCATCAGGAGCTTGCCGAGTCCCCGCCCGCGGTGCCCGGCGAGGACGAACACGTCGGCGAGATAGGCGAAGGTCGCCTGGTCGGTGACGACCCGCGCGTACCCGACCTGACCGCCGCCCGGCGCGTACAGACCGAAGTTCAGCGAGTGGTCGATCGCCCGCTCGACGACCTCCCGCGGGATCCCCGGCGACCAATACGACGTCGTCAGGAAGCCGTGGATGAGCTCGCGATCCAGGCGCTCCGGATCGGTGGAGATCTCATAGCCCTGTGACGCGGCCGGCTCGGGTGCGGGCATCGCCATCCATGTTGGCAACGGGACCGGCGACCGATCGGCAGTCATGGGTCGGCCCGATATGCCGTCCTGTCGAGGTGCGTCTCACCGCGTCAGCGCGGGTACAGGTCGGCGCTGACGCCAGGGGCTCGGGCAAGCCGTGCGTCGCAGGTGATGAGCGCAACGTCCAGCGCCTCGGAGAGCGCGACGAACGCCGCGTCATACGCGGTCAGCTTGTCGCGCAGGGCCCAGATACGGCCGGCGAGCGGCTCGTGGCCGTATCTCGTGATCGCGAGCTCCTCAAAGTCGCTGCGGAGGTCCTGACTGCATGCGCGATCGGACGGCGAGGATCTTGCCCTCGGTATCGGTAGACATAAGGTTGATTATCGAGCGTCCGATCGGCGCCCAGCCAGTTTCCCATCCGAGCCATGAACAGGATCCAGGAGGCTCACCCGTCTCGCCAAGGTCGGCGGCGTCGTCACCGCGCACCGGCTGCGGGTGCTCGAGTGCCCGCGAGCCCGAGACGCTGGGCGGTCGCCGCGGCCGCCGCGCGGTTGGGGACCGACAGCTTGGCGAGGATCCGGGAGACGTGGACACTCGCGGTCTTGTCGCTGATGAACAGCTGAGCGGCGATCTCACGGTTGGTCAGGCCGTCGCCGACGAGCGCCAGCACCTCGACCTCCCGGGGCGTGAGCTCGAGCTCAGCCAGGGCCTGATCGGCCGCGGGAGCGTCGGCGAGGTCATCGCTCAGCACGATGCGGGCGCGTCGGCCGAGCGACTCCAGTTGCTCGCGGAGAGGCTCGGCGCCGAGCTCGACCGCCACCGCGTACGCGTCGCGCAGCAGCGCCTGCACCGCTGAGCGGTCGCCGCCGGCGACGAGCAGCGCCTCCGCCTCTCTCCAGCCCGCATACGCCGCTCGATAGCGATCGCCGACGGCCGCGGCTTGCCGCCCGGCGTCGGCCCACGGCGCCGGGTCGCCGGGCTCGCCGATCCGGGAGAGCTCGGCCGCACACATCGCTCGGCTGACCGCGACGACCGGTTGTGCGTCCCCGGTCCGCGCGATCATCCGGTCCAGGCGAGCGAGCAGCTGCCGCCCGGCGGCGAGCTGATGGCCGCGGGTGCGCTCGTCGGCGGGCGCCAGCGCGGCCAGCTCGGCACACGCGCGCAGGCCGACCTCGTAGAGCCGGGACGTGAAGAACACCCGCTCCCCGTCGCCGATCCGCGCAAAGCTGTCCGAGACGATCGACGCGGCGACCTGCGGACGGCCCGCCCAGATCTCGAGCGACGCCCGGGCGGCCGCGTGCGGTCCGAGCCACGCCGATCCCCCCGCACCGACGATCTGCCCCTGCGCTCGATCGAGCGCACGCCGCGCCGCGTCGAACCGTCCTCGTTCGGCCAGCAGTTCGCCGAGGACGCCGTAGACCGCCCCGGCGTTGACCCCGGTCGGCGAGCGGTCCGAGACCTCCTCCAACAGCGCTTCGGCCTCGGTCCACCGGGAGCTGCGCAGCAGGCGGTCGGCCACCTCGGCCCGCAGGAAGTCGCCAATAAGTTCGGCACCGTAGCGGGGCAATACGTCGATCCCCTGCTGAGCGAGCGCGATCGACTCCTGCACCCGTCCGGCCTCGTCGAGCGCGTTGCTTGTGTTGACGTAGCCGCGCCCCATCTCGACCCCGAGCTTCAGTCGGCGCGCGATCTCGAGCGCCCGCATCCCGACCGCGATCGCCCGGTCGAACTCGCCGATCGATGACAGGTTTGGGCACATCGTGTTCAGCACCTGCGCCTGCACGTCCTCGGCGCCGACCTCCTCCGCGATCGCCAGCGCATGCTCGCAGCTGACGCTTGAATCGGCGTGCAACTCGCACAGCATCAGCGCCTGTGCCTCGCCCGCGAGCACGAGCGCGCGCTCCCGGGAGGCGGGCTGCGCCGGCATCAGCTCGGCCGCGCGCCGATAGTGGAGCAGGGCGTCCTCGGCCCGGCCGCCCGCCCACAGGTAGCGGCCAAGTCGCTCGTGGGCGAGCGCCTCCTCGACGGGAACCCCGCTCCCCTCGAGCTGTGCGATCACCTCGCGCCCGAGCGCGAGCGCGCGGTCGTTGTCGCCGCTCCAGTGAGCGGCCTCCGCCGCGTGGCGCCGGACGTCGAGGTGTAACCACGGCAGCTCGCGCTCGACCGGCAGCACGCGATCCCAGATCTCGAGCGCCCGGGCGTAGTGCCGCCACGCCTCGCTCGACGCGTGGATCTCCTCGGCCGCCCGGCCGGCGGTCAGCGACGCGGCCAGCGCGGTCGGCAGCTCGCCGGCGGCGTACCAGTGGTGCGCCAGCTCGGCGCTGGCGGCGGCACCGACCTCGCCCAGGCCGGGGTCATCCGCCAGGGCCTGCGCGATGCTGAGGTGCAGCGCGCGGCGCTCGCCGGGCAACAGGTCGGCGTAGATCGCCTCCCGAAGGAGCGCATGGCGAAACGCGTAGCCCCCGGACGAGCTCTCGCACGTCAACAGATGGTCGTCGACGGCGGCGCGGAGCGCGGCAGTGAGCGCGGGCTCCGGCATGACGGCGACCGCGGCGAGCAGGTCATGGTCCGCGGTCCGGCCGACAGCCGCCGTGATCCGCAACACGGCCCGGACCTCGTCGGGATGCCGGTCGACCCGGGCCAGCAGGGTGTCGCTGAGCGACTGCGACAGGTCTGACCCCGGCAGCTCCGCCGACGCCAGCAGCTCCTCGGTGAAGAACGGATTGCCCTCGGAGCGCGCCAGCAGGCGGCCGACGAGCTCCGGGTCGGGGTCGGCGCCGCGGATCGCGCCGACCTGCTCAGACAGCTCGGACCGGTCGAACGCTCGCAGCTCGAGCCGGGTTCCGCGTCCAGCCCGTTCGAGCTCGACCACGACCGGATGCAGCGGGTGATGGCGATCGAGCTCGTCGCTGCGGTAGCTGATGACCAGCGCGATCGGCTCGTGCCGGGCGGCGCGCGCCAGGAAGCCGAGGAGCTCGACCGTGGAGCGATCGGCCCACTGGAGGTCCTCGACGACGACGACCAGCGGCCGCTCCCGCGCGGAGCTCGTCAGCACCGTCAGCAGACGTTCGAACAGGCGACTCTGGCCGCCGTCCCGCGAGTGAGTCGCGGCCGAGCTGCCGGCGAGCCCCGTCAGCTCAGCCAGCAGTGCCGACAGCTCCTCTAGCCCCGGGTCCCGCGCGTCAGGTGTCCGCGCGCGCAGCAGCGAGCGCAGGGCTCCGATCACCGGCGCATACGGCAGCTCGCCATCGCCGAGCGCGAGACATTCGCCGACCACGACGGTCAGCTCGTCGGCTCTCGCCATGCCGGCCAGCTCGGCGATCAGACGGCTCTTGCCGATCCCGGCCTCGCCGGCGATCAGCGTGACCGAGCCGGCGCCCTGCTTGGCGGTCTGCAGAGCGCTCGCGAGCGCGTCGAGCTCGTCACGACGACCCACGAAGCGGGGGCTGGAGACGCGCCCGGGCACGATCGCATTATCCCCCTGCCTGCCTTATGCGCTCCGACGACTGACGGCCGAAAAGCAGGCGCAGGATAAGGCGATTGCCCGATGGCTCAGCGGCGGCTTACTCCTAGCTTGGGCTCACTTCGAAACCCACTCCACGAGGAGGAGCCGTGCCCATCCAGCTTCAACCGTCGATGGTCCAGCAGCATGTCGCCGACCTGCGTCACCAGGCCGCCCGCCGCCATCTCGCGCGCCAGGCGGCGCCGGCGACGATCAACCGAGCCCACGGGTCGGCGACCCGTCGGATCCGCGTGATCCTCGCCGCCCTGACCGCGCCGACGACGCGCGCGGAGGCGTGACATGGCACTGCTCGCCGGCACCACCCCGATGCAGGCCGCCCGCCGCGAGATGGGCCGCGGCTTCGCCGGTCAGCTGATCGGGCCCGACGATCCCGACTATCCCGTCGCCCGCCGGCTGTTCAACGCGATGATCGACCGCCACCCGGCCGTGATCGCCCGCTGCGCGAGCGTGACGGACGTCGCCGCCACGATCGCGTTCGCGCGCGGCCACGAGCTGCCGCTGGCGGTCCGCGGCGGCGGCCACAACGGCGCCGGGCTGGGCAGCGTCGACGACGGCGTCGTCGCCGACCTGTCACCGCTGCGGTCGGTGACGGTCGATCCCGATGCCCGCACGGTCCGCGTCGGCGGCGGCTGCACGTGGGCGCAGGTCGACGCGGCCACCCACGAGCACGGCCTGGCGGTGCCCTGCGGGGTGATCTCGACGACCGGGGTCGGCGGGCTGACGCTCGGCGGCGGCCTCGGGCATCTGACGCGCGGCTACGGGCTGACGATCGACAATCTGCTGGCCGCCGAGGTCGTGCTGGCCGACGGTCAGCACGTAACCGCGAGCCCCGACCGCGAGCCGGACCTGTTCTGGGCGCTGCGCGGCGGCGGTGGCAACTTCGGTGTCGTGACCGAGTTCACGTTCCGCTGCCATCGCGTGGCCGACGTCGTCGGCGGCCCCACCTTCTGGCCGATCGAGCAGACCGGCGAGGTGCTGTCGGCCTATCGTGAGCTGCTGCCGGCGCTGCCGCGCAACGCAAGCGCGTTCTTCTGCTTTCACACCGTGCCGCCGGCGCCGCCGTTCCCGGAGGAGCTCCACCTGCGCAAGGTGTGCGGGGTCGTGTGGTGCATCGTCGGCTCAGACGAGGAGGCCAAGCGCCTGATGGCGCCGCTGGTGGCCGTCGGCACGCCGCTGATGCACGGCGCCGGCCGCGTGCCGCTGCCGGCGCTCAACAGCGCCTTTGACCCGGTCTACAGCACGGGCGACCAGTGGTACTGGCGGGCGGACTTTGTCGACTCGATCCCGGACCACGCGATCGCCATCAACGAGCGCTGGGCGACCGACATGCCGAGCTGGAAGTCCGGCTCGCACCTCTACCCGATCGACGGTGCCGCCGCCGACGTGGGAGCCGGCGAGACCGCCTGGGCGTACCGGGGAACCCGCTGGGCGCAGGTGATCGTCGGCGTCGATCCCGACCCCGCGATGGCGCCCGCGTTGAAGGACTGGACGACCGGTTACTGGGAGGCGCTGCACCACTACTCGGCCGGGGGCGCCTACGTCAACTTCCTGATGGACGAGGGCCGCGACCGCGTGCGGGCGACGTACGGCGCCAACTACGACCGGCTGGCGCGGACGAAGGCGACATACGATCCGCGCAACCTGTTCCGGGTCAACCAGAACATCACGCCGGAGGCCTGAGCCACGCGCTGAGCAAGGCCGGACGGGGAGTCGTGGCCGAGCACCGGGCTGCGACTCCCGGTCGCCTTCAAGAAGACATTTGAGCGATCGTTTTGAGCGATTGCTAAAATCTTCCCGGTGAGCGCGCCACGACGCCCGGCTGACGACCGTGATGACGGTCTGGACGGGACGCGAGCGCGAATCGTCGACGCGGCGCTCGAGGTGCTGAAGACGCGCGGATATGCGGGCGCGAGCGCGCGGGAGATCGCGAAGGCCGGCGATCTCAACCAGGCGCTCATCTTCTACCACTACGGCAACGTGCAGGGAGCCCTGCTCGCCGCGCTCGATCGCGTCAGCGACCGGCGAATGAGCGCCTACCGTCAGGCGTTCGAGGGGGCGACGTCGCTCGCCGAGCTCGCCGCGCTCGCCGGTGAGATCTACCGCGAGGACCTGGAGAACGAATACGTCACCGTGCTCGCCGAGATGGTCGCCGGCGGCATGTCGGACCCCGACCTCGGCCGTCAGATCGTCGCCCGCATCGAGCCATGGGTCGAGATGGTGGAGCACAAGGTGCGAGCGCTGATCGCCGGCTCGATGTTCGAGCCGCTCGTCGCACCCCGCGAACTGGCGTTCGCGATCATCGCCCTCTATCTCGGCATCGACATGCTCGGCCAGCTCGACGGCGATCACGCCCGCGCCGGGTCGCTCCTGGACCTCGGCGCTCGCGGCGCCCCGCTCCTCCAGGCCCTGCTTCCCGCCCACATCAAGGAGACCAGCGATGCCCAGCACTGACACGAACGTGGACCTGGTGACCGGCGCGTTCAGCTACACCGGTGCGCACATCGCGCAACGGCTCCTTGGGTGCGGCCGGGACGTGCGCACGCTGACCTTCCACCCCGACCGCCCGCACGAGCTCCGGTCACGGGTCGTCGCGCTGCCCTACCGGTTCGACGACCCGCTCGCGCTCGCCGCCTCACTCGAGGGCGTGACGACTCTCTACAACACGTATTGGGTTCGGTTCGATCACGGGGGCGCGTCGTTTCACGGCGCGATCGCGAACTCGCGCGCTCTCTTCCACGCCGCACGCCGCGCCGGCGTCCGGCGGATCGTGCATGTCAGCATCGCCAATCCGTCCGTCGACTCGCCGCTGGCGTACTACCGCGGCAAGGCGCTCGTCGAACACGCGCTCGCCGAGACCGGCGTCCCCTTCAGGGTCGTGCGCCCCACCTGGATCTTCGGCGGTCGGCACGAGATCCTCGCCAACAACATCGCCTGGATCCTGCGCCACATCCCGCTGTTCGCGGTCGCCGGCGACGGCAGCTACCCCGTCCAACCGGTCCACATCGACGACCTCACCGACATCTGCCTGAACGCCGCCGACTCGCCGGCCGATGTCATCGTTGACGCCGCCGGCCCCGAGACGCTCCCCTTCATCGAGCTCGTCCACGCCATCCGCGATGCCACCGGCAGCCGCTCGCCGGTGCTGAGAGTCCCGTCACCGGTCATCTCCACCGCCGCCCGGTTGCTCGGCCTGGTCCTGCGCGACGTCGTGCTGACGCCGCAGGAGATCGAGGGGCTCACCTCCGGATTGCTCGTGTCCCGCGCGCCGGCGCTCGGCCGGATCGCATTCACCGATTGGCTTGCCGACCACAGCCAGTCGCTGGGCCGCGCGTACGCCAACGAACTGCAGCGCCACTACGCCGCCGTCCGGCCACTCTGAGCGCGGCCCGCCAGGAAGCGGTCTCGGATCCCGGGGTAGATGTGGGTGTGGTCGTCGGAGAGCCCGGCTTTGATCGTGCGCGCAAGCTCGTCGACCAGCGCCTCGGGCTTGCCGGCGACGAGCGCGTCGAGCGCCGCGGTGGCCACGAGCTGCGGGGCGACCTTGTCGCCGTCGAGGCCGTCGCTGAGGTCGGTGTCCACGTAGCCGACGTGGACACCGACGACCTCGGTGCGCTGGCCGGCGAGCTCGACGCGCGCGGCGTTGGAGTAGGACCATGCGGCGGCCTTCGACGCCGAGTAGGTGGTCAGATGCGGCATCGCCACCCATGACACGACCGACAGCACGTTGACGAACGCGCCACCGCCGTTGGCCTGAAGCACCGGCGCGAACGCCTCGGTCATCCTCACCAACCCGAGATAATTGGTCTCGAGCTCGGCGCGAGCGTCGTCGATCGACGCCGACAGCGGGGTCGAGAGCGTGGCGATGCCGGCGTTGTTGACGACGAGCGCGACGTCGTCCAGCCGTCCGGCGGCGTCCGCGACCTGGTCGGGGTCGGTGATGTCAAGCCGCACCGCCGTCACCCCCGGCGTCGTGATCGAGCTCGGGGTTCGCGCTCCGCCGTACACCGTGGCGGCTCCCCGAGCGAGCAGCTCGTCGGCGATCGCCTTGCCGATGCCGCGGTTTGCGCCGGTGACGAGTGCGACTGATCCTTCGATCTCCATGATGCCTCCTGTGAGCCGTTTGGATGATGAACATCATCCAGCATAGCGGATGACTATCATCTAAAACGTGAGACGCTCGAGCGCCGACAAGCAGCGCAGCCACGATCGCATCGTCGAGATCGCGGCGCACCAGATTCGCGAGCGGGGCACCGATGCCCCCGGCGTCGCGGAGATCATGAACGCGGCGGGGATGACCCATGGCGGCTTCTACAAGCACTTCTCGTCTCGTGACCAATTGATCGGCGAGGCCACCCGACGCGCCTGCGCCGACGCGGGCGCGCTGCTGGACCGGGCCGCCGAGGCCGAGGATCCCCTGCGGGCGCTCGTCGACGCGTACCTGTCAGCCGAGCATCGTGACGACGCGTCCGGAGGCTGCGCGCTGGCGGCGCTCGCCGGTGATGCGGCCCGCCGTGACAACCCCGCCCGCGAGCCCCTGTCCGAGCAGGCCCGGCGCTACATCGACGCTGTCCAGGGCCTGCGGCCGCCCAGCGGCTCGCCTGATCTCGACCGAGCGCGTGCGATCGCCACGACCAGTCAACTGGTCGGCGCGCTCATCCTGGCCCGCGCCGTCGATGACCCATCGCTGTCCGACGAGATCCTCGCGGCGGGACGCGACGGGATCGCCGCCGTCCAGACCGGCGCGTAACCAGGGGCGGGCGATCACAGGATCCCGTCCCGAGCGGCTCCGCCCCCCGCGCCGGCGCTGCCCGCCGACGATCGTCAGCGCTCTGCGGCGGTGTCCCGGGCCAGCCAGTGGGTGACGTGGGACGGGCGGGCGGGATCGGTCATCTGCTCGATCCCCGTGCGGCGCTGCTGGTCCCGCAGCGAGACGCGTTCGTGCTGGCGCAGATGGTCGTCCCACGAGCCGACGACGAAGTGCTCCAGGACGTGACCGGGATCGGCGGCGTCACGCCACACGCCCCAGCGGACGGCGCCGGTGCGACGCCGGGCGCGACGGCCGGCGTACAGCGCGGCCATCAGCTCGCTCTCGCGCCCCGGCAGCGGCCAGTACTCGACGGTCACGAGCACCGGGCCGTCACCCGCCGGCTCGCCGACGAGCTGTGGATCCGGCCAGTCGCCGGCGGGCAGCAGGTCGCCGGGCGAGATCTCCTTGAAGGGCAGCCACAGGCCGACGACGGCGACGAGCGCGAGGCCGGCCGCCGCCACGAGCAGCGCGACCGACAGCCCGATCCGCTGCGCCACGATGCCGAACACCGCGCTCCCGACCGCGCCGCCGCCCTGGAAGATGACGAGGTAGTACGACATGCCGCGCGCCTTGGCCCAGCCGGGCAGCGTCGATTGATACTGGGAGTTGAGCGTCGAGAGCACGAGGATCCAGGCGACGCCGGCGATCACGAGCACGAGCGCCGCCAGCGCGCTCACCCGGACATAGGCGAGCGCCAGCGCCACCGCCGAGAACGTCAGCGTCGCGGCGAGCATGCGAACGGTCGACGACACCCGCGCGCGCACCCGGGGCAACGCGACCGCTCCGAGCACCGCGCCGAGGCCGACGCCGCCGAGCAGGAGTCCGTAGCCGCCGGAGCCCAGATGCAGCCGCGAGTGCGCGACCAACGGCAGCAGCGCCCACAGCGAGTTGGCGAACAGCATGAACAGCCCGGCGCGCAGGAGGATGACGCGCAGCGCCGGGCTGGCGGCGACATAGCGCGCGCCGGCGCGGATGGCGTCGACGACGTGCTCGCGGCCGGCGGTCGACGCCGGGCGCGGACCGCCGTGCCAGCGGGCGACGACGCCGATCACCGGCACGAAGCTCACCGCGTTGACGAGGAACAGCGCACCCGCGCTCGTCGCCGCGTACAGCGCGCCGCCGATCGCCGGCCCGACGGCGCGGCTGAGGTTCTGGTTGACCGAGCCGAGCGCGATCGCCTGCGTGCGGTCCTCCGGGGCGACGAGCTCAGGCTGGAGGGTCTGCCAGGTCGGCGACGTCAGCGTCTGCCCGACGCCGACCGCGAAGATGAGCGCGAGCAGCACGACCGGCGTCACCAGCCCGGCGAGCGCCAGGACGGCGAGCAGCGTGGCCGCCAGCAGCATGAATGACTGCGACACGACGAGCAGCCGGCGGCGATCGACGAGGTCGCCGATCGCGCCCGCCGGCACCGCGAACAGCACGACCGGAAGGCCGGCCGCCGTCTGGATCAAGGCGACCAGCGTCGCCGAGGTCGTCAGCGTCAGCATCAGCTCCTGGGCGCCGACCGTCTGCATCCAGCCGCCGATGTTGCTGACGAACTGCGCCGACGCCATCCGCGCGAACTGCGGGGAGCGGAACGGGCCCCACGGCGACGAGCGCGACGGCGGCCCGCCCGGCGCGGTCTGCCTGGGATCGTCGACGGGCGCGGTCATCGATCCGTATTTTCCCGGCTTCGGTGGGGCGTCGGAGGCGCCGTCCCGTGCAGGCGACGAGCGCTGGCACGCCGACGCCCCGGCCGAGCTGGCGCTCGCGGCCGCGGCGCGCTCGGCGATCGAGCTGCTCACCGACCCCGCGCAGCGCGCGCGCCTGCGGCGCTGCGCCGGGCCGACGTGCAGCATGCTGTTCGTGCTCGGCGATCAGCGCCGCCGGTTCTGCACTCCGAACATCTGCGCCAACCGCGACCGAGCCGCGCGCCATTACCGCCGCCATCACGGGACCGACGGAACCAGCGCGTCCACGACTGGAGACCGATGACACCCCGACGTCACGCCCATTTCGTCGTCTTCCTCACGCCCAGCATCGTCCTGCTGACCGCGCTGGGCATGAGCAGCCGACGGATCGGCCTGATCGGCACCGCCTCGACAGGTTGATTATCGAGCGTTGATCGGAACCCGATCTCGGGTCAGCCGCGGTTCTCGCGCAACGCCCAGAGCCGGCGCAGACCCGAACGCCGCCCGGTGCCATGTCCACCCGGTGGGCCGGGCAGCGACCGGGGTCGTTCGATCGTGGACGTGCTGCGACGCGTCCTTGAGATACTCCCCGTCGGCACGACATTCTGACGAGGAGGGTCATCGATGAGGAAGCGGATCGTCGCGGTTGCGGTCGCGTTCGGGGCTGTCGCCCCCGCGGCGGCACTCGGATCGGCCGGTGCGCCCAAGCTCCCCCATTTCCCCTCGACGCTGATCGTGCCGGGAAAGTCGGCGGGCGGCGTCTCGATCGGCGAGGGCGCGGGCAAGGCGATCCGGGCGTGGGGCGGCAACTCGAGCTGCGGGCCGAGCACGACGGCCGTCGAATGCATCTGGGGCAGCGGCGCGAACGGGACGGACGGCAGCATCAGCCTCTCCTTCGCCAACGGCAAGGTGACGAGCGTCGCGCTCCAGCTCAATGCCAACTCGAAGGGCGTCCCGGTCTACAAGGGCCCGCTGCTGGCCCTGAAGACGAAGCACGGCATCGGCCTGAAGTCGAGCGTCGCGCAGCTCGAGAAGCAGTATCCCGGCCAGGTCGGCACGAACGCGTTCGGTGACACGCTCGGCGCCGGCGCGCACACCACGACGTTCCGGACGTCGACCGGCGGGTTCGTCGCGATCATCATCGGCCCGCCTCCGAGCGACTGACCCGTTGTTCGAGGGATTCCACGAGTGTCAGCTGACGACCGACCGCGGGGCGATCCACGCCCGGGTGGCCGGCGACGGGCCGCCGCTGCTGCTGCTTCACGGCTATCCGCAGACCCATCTCATGTGGCACGCCGCGGCGCCGCTGCTCGCCGAGCGGTTCACGGTCGTCGTCACTGACCTGACGGGCTACGGCGACTCGCCGCGGCCCGTGCCGTCCGCCGATCATGCCCCCCACTCTAAGCGCGCGCTCGCGCTCGACCAGGTGCAGGCGATGGCGTCGCTCGGCCATGAGCGCTTCCTGGTCGCCGGCCATGACCGCGGCGGCCGGGTGGCGTATCGAATGGCGCTCGACCATCCCGAGCGGGTCACCAGGCTCGCCGTGCTGGACATCGTGCCGACCGCCGAGGTGTGGGCACGCGCCGACGACCGCCTGGCCCTCGGCTACTGGCATTGGGGCTTCCTCGCCCAGCCGGCGCCGTTGCCCGAGCGCCTGATCGCCGGCGACCCCGACGCGTACTTCGATCATCACCTGCGTTCGATCGGACTCGGCGCCGAGCCCGGACGCTATCCGGACGCGGTGCTGGCGGCCTACCGGCGCCAGCTCCAGGACCCGAGCGCGGTGGAGGCGATCTGCGAGGACTACCGCGCCGGCGCGACGATCGACCGCGAGCACGACGACGCCGGGCGCGGCACGCGGATCGCCTGCCCGGTGCTCGTCCTGTGGGGCCGGCGCGGCGCGCTCGAGCTCTTCTACGGCGACGTGCTCGCGGTCTGGGACGGGTGGGCGTCCGACGTCCGTGGCCGCGGGCTCGATGCCTCGCATTTCCTCGTCGAGGATCGCCCCGAGGAGGTGGCCGCCGAGCTGACGGCGTTCCTCCTCCCCGATCGCGCGTGACGATCCCGCCGGCCATCGGCTCTCGCCGGCCCGAGGTGCTACCGTAACCTCTCCGTTACCGATTGAGGACCGAGGAGACGACCATGGCAGCGGCGCCGTTCACCGGCTCGGGCACGCCTGATGACCCCTGGAATCTGACGACCCCGCCGGGCAAGTCGACGTTCCGAGCCCATCGCGATCCCGATACCGACCCGCCGGCGCTCGTCGTCCAGGTCGGCTCGACCCAGCTGCGCTATCACCTGCGCTGCATCGACGACCTCCACGCGATGCTGGCGCAGCGCGGTGACTGGGTCGAGCTCGGTAACGCCGACGAGCAGAAGCCCGCCGCCGACGGGACCGTCGAAGCATGGGGCCGGTCCGCCGAGAATCCGGTCGGCGGTTGGTACGGACTCAAGAAGGGCCTGCGCGGACGCTTCGGCAACTACGTCCCCCCCGTGCTCGAGGCGCTCGGACTCGCCGAGGTGGAGCACAACGCCCGCAACAACCGGATGCGCGCGTCAGAGCGGGGTTAGCGTCCAGGCCTGGCGTGGTGCGACGCCCCAAGACCGCGGTGGGCTGTGCGGCTCTGGCCGCCACCGCGAGTCAGCGCTCGGAGGCGACGGCGGACCGCGACGGCTCCGGCGACGAGGCCTCGGCCTCGAGCGGGACCGAGCGGCGGGCGAGCAGCCAGTAGATCCCGCCGCCGACCAGCGCCCCCATGAAGACGCTGAAGTCGGCGCCGCCGGTGTGAGCGGACAGCGGCGAGGTCCACGCCGGATAGGCGTTCAGCCACGAGGCCGCGGCGCACATGCCGATCAGCTGGGCGACCAGACCCGGAACGTGCACCCCGCCGTTGCGGAAGTACAACCCGCCGCCGGTCGACATCAGGGCGCCGGAGTCATAGCGCCCGCGGCGCAGGAAGTAGTCGGTCAGGTAGATCGCCACCCAGGGCGCGATCCAGACGAGCATGAACAGCAGGAAGTCGGTGATGAACGTGTTGAACCCCGAGGAGAAGACGGTGAAGGCGGTCAGCCCGCCGGCGACCACGGTGTCCAGCAGGACGCACTGCCAGCGCGTGATCCTCGGGATGATCGCCTGCAGGGTGAGCCCGGACGAGTAGAGGTCGATCGAGTTGATCGCGAACAGCTGCACGATCACGAACACCAGGTACGGCCAGATGAACCAGCCGGCGAAGGCGTGCGGAAGTCCGCCGATCGGATCCGAGGCCTGCGGGACCGCGGTCGCCACCGCCGCGCCGAGCAGCAGGAGCAGCGTCGTCGGGATGTAGCCGCCGAGCGCCACCGACCAGACGATCTTGCGGCGGCTGCACTCCGGCGACAGATATCGGGAGAAGTCGTTGGCGTTCATCGGCCAGCCGTAGCCGCCGGAGGAGAGCACGAGCGCCAGGCCGGCCATCATCGCCGCCCAGCTGGCGTCGTGGCCCGCACCGAGGTGGGCCTTGGGCAGCGCGAGGATCGCCAGCACGACGAACAGCACGACGAACGGCGGGACGAGCATCCGCAGCACGCGGAGCATCGCGCGATGGCCGAACAGCGGCAGGACGAGCTGGATCGCCGCAGCGGCCACGACCAGCCCGACCTTCAACCCGGTGGAGGAACCCACTCCCGCCTTGGCGAACAGGCCGAGCCCGGCGGCCACGACGAGCGCCAGCCCGACGACCTCGTATCCGACCTGCGTCATCCAGTTGCACACCGCTATCAGCTTGGCCCCGTTGGGACCGAACGGAGCGCGGTTGATCGTGAACGCCGCGGTGCCGGCCCGGGGGCCCTGCAGCGAACCGAGGCCGTTGACGAGATAGGAGAGGTTGCCGACCAGGATGACGACCGCGGCCTGCCAGAAGCGCAGGCCGAAGCCGACGATCAGCAACGCTCCGTAGACGACGTACTCGACGTTGAACAGCGCCCCGGCCCACATCCAGGCCAGGTCGCTCGGCGTGCCGCGCCGCTCGGCGAGCGGGATGTAGTCGATCCCCCGCGTCTCGAAGACCGGCTCGTCGGAGACCGAGCCGTCCGGGATCATGATGGGCGGATCTGGGGTGAATGTCGCGTTCAGGGCAATGTCTCCGCCGGTCGTGGCTGACACCTTCTGTCCCGGGGGATCGATAACGCTATCCCCCCGCGCCGATGCGAGCTATATCCGAACGGCCAAGATCTGTCGAAGCTGACATAGCATTCGCTAAGTCAGCCCCGCTATGATGACAGCGTCGTGTCGCCTGTCGCATGGCTTGCGTTTGAGTCACGTTTCTGCTCATTACCTGTCCGGCAGCGCTCATAGAGTCACGTTAATGGGCAGAACCGTGACTGCAGCCGCGAAACGCCGGCCGGCGGAGGTGCTGTCTGAGGCCGAGGTGGTCGCGCTGCTCCGGGCGTGCTCGAGCCGCCTAGCCGTCGCGACTGCTTGCGACCAGGACGCCGGTCACGTGTGCGAATAGCCCCCCCGACAGGAATAGGGGCGGGTATATGCGTATCGCAGAGCCAACGCGGAGGCTGTGCGGTGGTGGATCGGAGACGGGACGCCGTACTGCGGCGTGGGTCAGTGGTGGCAGCCGGGCGTTTGGCCGACGTAGACCCCGTCTGGGGGATAGATCGCCTGGCGGGTCCCGCGGCGGGTTCGGATGGTGATCGTCGCTGATTTCGGGACGACGTCGTAGATCTTGGTGACACCGCACGGGTACCCGCTGCTGACGCCCGCCCCGTGCGCCTCAGCCTGCGCGAGGTTGGCGCTACAGGCCCCGAACGACCCCGAGCTGACACCGCCGCGGACGCGGGGCGGTTCGAGCACGGTCAGGCAGATCCCCTGCAGGCCCGGGGTGATCCACACCTCAGCGCCCGAGCGGGTGATCACCTGTCGCATCTCCTCGGGATCAAAGTCGTGGTCTGGCCTGTCCGGTTCGGTCAGCCCAAGGATCGGCAGCGGCACGGTCGACAGCCGTGGGTGGGAGATGATGTTGCCGGCGGCCGTTCTCACCCCGGTCCGGCCGGTGACCGCGAACACGGCAAAGTCGGCCAGCAGAGCCGGGGGCGCCGGATCGGAATGCTGAGCGTCATAGCGGACGATCCGCGCGCTCAATACGGCGTCGCGTGCTGCGATCGCACGGTCCAGCGCCTTCTGCGAGGTGGGGATCACCTGACCATCGGGCGCGTACCAGGAGGCGCTCAGCAGCGCGCCCGAGGCCTTCGCGATCGGGACGGCAGCAACGTTGTTGGCGGTCGGGGCGTCGACGATCTGGCGGTGCGTGCCGTTGGGATTGCCGAATGTCCAGCGGACCGTCGCGACGCCGTCGGGAACGATCGCCGCTTGGTAGGCGTCGGTCACCGAGGCGCGGCCGGGCGCCCCCGTCACGCCGACCAACACCACCGTGTCGGCGGTGGTGAGATCGACCGCCGGAATGCCAGGACTCTCGGTGCTCCCATCGGCGGTGACCGCGACGATCGCGGCCTGGTCCCCGAGCTTGGGACTCCACAACGCCAGCGACCCGGGAGCGGGCGCGGTGACGACGATGAACAACTCGGCGCCGGGCAAGGTCGCCACCAGCCGGGTCAAGGTGGGAATGATGGCGCCATCCCCTGCACCCGAGACATCGGCGGATGGCGGAAGCATGTCAGCCGGTGTCTGTGGGCGCCTGAGAACGGCCAGCTTGGAGATCAGCGTCTGAGCCGCCGCGTCCTGCGCCGCGCCCCCAACCGCAGGCTGAGCCAGCGACGCCTGACCACCGAGGAGGACGACCGTCGCGATCACGATCAGGACTGCGCCCGCCGTTGCGCGCCACCAACGACTCACGCTGACGGCCCCGCCTCGCCAGCTCCGCAGATACGAGCCCGCATGCCCGAGACCGTAACAGTCTCACCTGCCGCCTCCTCATCGCTGAGCGTGGAGCGCTCAGCAACGCGATGGAGGAGGTCCTTGAGCTCCTGGCGGGCCTGCCCGGCCTCATCGGAGCGCCCATAGGCCCGCAGCGCGTCTTCGACGACCTGCATCGCTTGCGGTTGTCGACGTTCGGGAATGGGGCTCGAACATATGTCGCATGACTGCTACGTTGTGCGACATGGGTGAGATCTCGGTCCGGGACCTGCGGAACGACACCGGTGGGGTGCTGCGCCGCGTGCAGGCGGGCGAGACGCTGATCGTGCACAGCAACCGGCGAGCGGTCGCGCAGATCGTGCCGCTCACAGAGCGCCCGACGTGGCTGGCGGCCCCGGAGTTCTTCTCCCGCGTGCTCGCGCATCCCGCCGACCCGGGGCTGCGCGACGATCTCATCGCCCTGGCACCGGACACGCTGCAGGATCTGTGAGCAGCCGCGCGATCGCGGACACGTCGCTGTTCATCGCGCGCGAGACGGGCCGTCCGGTCGCCCCGCACGGCGACCGCGAGATCGCGGTCTCGATCGTGACGATTGCCGAGCTTGAGATGGGCGTGCTCGCCGCCGCCGCGCCGCGGGTCCGCGCCGCCCGCCTGCAGACGCTGCGCGACGCCGAGCAGCTGACCGCGCTGCCCGTCGACCATGCGGTCGCGTCGGCGTTCGCGACATTGGTGGTCGAGATGCGCGCTGCCGGACAGGGCAGGCTCGCTGTCCAGGACGCGTGGATCGCCGCAACCGCGATCGCTCACGACGCCGAGCTGCTCACCCAGGACGACGACTTCGACACCGTCCCCGGGCTGCGCGTCATCAAGCTCTGAGGACCGAGAAGCGCGAGCCGGCCCTTCTGGGCGAGCTGGTTGGCCATTGGTGCGGACGATCCGGCCGTACTCGCCGAGGCAACCGTCGTGCACACCGGACGGCGGTTCGTCACCGCGCAGGGTCAGATCGTCGCCGCCGGCTCGGAGAAGCTGATCGCGCACGCCACCACGGCGTGCATCCTGCTGCGCTGAGCCGCCGGCGCCGGTAACGTCTGGCTCGATGACGCGCGACGACCGGGTCGTCTACTCCACCACCGACGGCGACCTGCGGAGGGCGCGGGATCCCGCGCTCACGCAGCGCCGGTCCGACGGCGATCGCGTCAGGGTCCGGCGCGAGGTCGCCGGCCGCCGCGGCAAGGCGGTGACGACGATCTCCGGCGTGCCGGTCGATGACCGGGCGCTCAAGGAGCTCGCCGGCCGGCTCAAGAAACGCTGCGGGGTCGGCGGCTTCGTCAAGGATGGCGTGATCGAGATCCAGGGTGATCACCGCCGGGTGGTGGTCGAGATCCTCACCGCCGAGGGCTACTCCCCCGTCCTCGCCGGAGGCTGATGCGCATCGACAGGTGGCTGTGGACGGCGCGGCTGTTCAAGACGCGCTCGCTCGCGACGCAGGCCGTCACCGGCGGCCGCGTCCACGTCAACGGCCTGGCGGTCAAGCCGAGCCGCGAGCTGCGGCCCGGTGACGAGCTCGAGATCACGATCGGCCCGGTGCGACGGACGGTGATCGTGCGCGGCGCGGCCGAGCGCCGCGTCTCGGCGAGCGACGCGGCGGCTCTGTATGACGAGACCGCCGCGAGCGTCGCCGAGCGCGAGCGCCAGGCCGATCTGCGCCGGCTCGCCGGGCCGATCGACACCGGGGCGCGCCCGACCAAGCGTGATCGCCGCCGTTATGACGCGAGCCGGCGCTCGGGCTGAGATCGTCGCCGGCCGCGACGCGCGTCAGCCCACCGCGTGGATCCTGCGGGCCTCGATCGTCAGCAGCAGACGAGTCTGATCGCGGCCGCCGTACCACGGATACGGCCCCCCCAGATAGCGCTGCGCGAGCCTCTCGATGTGCTCGGCGGCGCCCTCGGCGGTGGTGCTGAGGACCTCGCCGCGGACCGCGTAGTAGCGAAACGGCGTGTCCGGGTCCGACACCGCGACCGCGACCCGGGGGTCACGCCTGATGTTCTTGACCTTCTGAAAGCCCTCGACGGTGTTGATCAGGATGTGCTCGCCGTCGGTGTCGACCCAGGTCTGGGTCATCTGGGGCGAGCCGTCGGGCATCGTCGTCGAGATGAAGCACGGACTCGCCCGGCGCAGCAGAACGAGCAGATCATCAGGCAGTTTCACCGGCACGGCAGCCTCCCTCTCGTTGGGACCTCGATCCTAGTCACCACGGCCCAGGCGGCCCTGAGTGCCTGTACCGTGAGGTGATCGACTCGGAATCGCAGAAGCCGCGCCGGACCCCGCGCCAGATGGCCAACGCCGTCGACAATGGCCGGGGCGTCGGCGCCGCCCTGCGCCATCTCGACGGCCACGGCTCCGAGCCCGATTCGGTCGGCGTGGCCGAGGCGCTCGCCCGGTTCCTCGTCGCCCGCTGTGACTCCCATCACGCGGGCTGGCGGGTCGTGCGCCAGGTGGTGGTCGACTCCGCCGCCGACGCGCCGTGGGAGAAGTGCGCGCGCCGGGCGGTTCCGCTCGTCGCCGCCGATCTGCTGAGCCTGTCGGGCGAGCGCGGACGCACGCCGCTGGCCCGGGCGCAGCACATCGCCGCCCAGCGACGGGCCGAGCAGATCGCCAATCACGTCGATCAGCGCGCCGTCCTCGCCGATCTCGGGATCACGCAGCCGACGGTCAGCCCGGCACGCTGGCAGTCCGCGCTGAGCGGGGCCGTCCGCTCACGCTCGCGAGAGCAGGTGGCGCGCACGGTGCAGGACGCGCTCCGGACGTCGGCGCGTCAGGCCGACGATACCGAGGCCGGCGACGGGGTCGATCAGTAGTTGGTGATCTCTTCGGTGGCGAGCCCGGGCTCGTCCTCCGCGGCATGCACGGAGCAGAGCGCGGGTCCACCGGACTCGATGGCGGTCTGCTGCTCGGCGGACGTGAGCTTTGCTCCGCACTCCTCGCAGGTGTCGCCGACGGTCTCTGTGGACTGCTCCTCGAGGCTCATGCCATCGAGTCTATACCCGGTCAGTCACCCGGGTACTGATCGGCCTGCCGGCGTGCTTCGGCTGCCGCCTCACGGGCGCGCTGCGCCTCGCGCTCGGCGTCGTCGGCGTCATGGCCGGCGCCGGCGGCGCGCTCCCGGGCGACATCTCGGGCGGCGAGCTTGCTCTGGGCCTCGGCCTCGAGCTGTTGCGCCCGAGCCCGAGCGGCCTCGGCCTCCGCGCGGTTGGTCTCGGCCTCGGAGGCGCTCTCCAGGCTGACCCGATCCGAGAACGCCAGCCCGTAGGCCGCGCCGAGCGAGCGCAGCTCGTCGGCGTCCGGCACCCCGTCCCCGGTCGTCCCAGCGGCCCGCTCGACCGCCGCCCGGTCATGGGCGACGCGAACGTAGTCGGGTCCGACGGCGGCGCCGTCGATCGGAATCAGGCTCGACTTGCGCCCGAGCAGCCCGCTCTTGACGGCGATCAGCAGCGGCGTGCCGCTGGCCGAGTCGAAGTACACGTCGTCGAGCTTGCCGAGCTGCTCTCCGGCTTCGTCGAGGACCTGCTGGCCCAGCCAGGCTTCGATGTGATCCACGGTAATCATCGGGGTGACGCTACCCGCGCCCGGCGCGCGCCAATCGACCCCGGCGGGCCGGCCGTGGTCACGCCGTCGGCCGCGTCATCCGGAAGATCTCGTCGATGACCGCGTAGTCGGCCGGCCCGCCGAGCCGGGCGACCGGCCGCAGCGTCGTCGTGTCGACGCGTTCGTCGATGATCGCCGTCTCGTCGAGGTGAACGCCGACGACCTGTCCGATGACGAGATGCTGGTTCGTCGCCCGGCCGTCGAGGTCGTGGAGCTCGAGATGGTGGACGACCTTGCACTCCATCGCGCAGCGGCTGCTCGCCACCCGCGGCGGCGCCACGAGCCGTGACGGGGCCATCTGCAGCCCCGCACGCTCGAATTCGCTGCTGCCGCGCGGGAGCGGTGCCGACGTCTCGTTCATCGCCTCCCGCAGTTCGTAGGTGACGAGGTTCCAGACGAACTCCCGCACCTCGGCGGAGAGGGTGGCGGAGTCCTTGGCGCCCATGCTGGAGAAGGCGAGCATCGGCGGCGCCTCGCCGAGCGCGTTGAAGAAGCTGTACGGCGCCAGGTTGACCGCGCCGTCGCTGCCGATCGTCGAGACCCAGCCGATCGGCCGCGGAGCGACGATCGCCTTGAACGGATCGTGCGGCAGCAGCTCGCGATCACGAGCCTCCGGGCGATAGAAGATCATCGCGCGCAGGCTAGTACAGCGCGTCCCGACACCCCCCGGGCGACCGAAATCCGCGGTTGCGTGTACAAACGTCTGCGTTCCGCGGTTGCCCGGGTCGCAACTTCCGCCTCGTGACGGGTATAGAAGATCGGGCCGAATCTTGAGGAGGTCGAGATGAAATCCGTACTGAAGCTGGTGAGCATCGTCCTGGTGGCGTCGTGCGCGATTCCGGGGGTGGCGCTCGCTGCGGCCTCTCCGACGGTGATCACCGGCGCCGCGACGAGCATCACGGACACGTCGGCCGTGCTGCAGGCACGCGTCAATCCGAGCAGCAGCCCGACCGACTTCTACTTCCAGATCGGGCCGACCGCCGCCTACGGCGTCAACGGCCAGGCGAAGGCGATCGGCAGCGGCTCGAAGGGCATCGATGTCAGCGCGACCTTCCCCGGGCTGACGCCGGGAACGCTCTATCACTATCGCGTCGTCGCCCAGAACAGCGGCGGCGTGACGGCCGGCGCCGACCGGACGTTCACCACCGCCGGCTTCCCGCCGGCATCGGTGGCGACCGGACCGGCCGCCTCGGTCGGCGTGACGAGCGCGACCCCCACCGGCTCGATCGACCCGATGGGCGAGGCGACGACCTGGGCGGTCCAGTACGGCGCGACGGCGGCATACGGCTACTCGACCTTCATCCAGCCGGCGCTGCCCGCTCTCGAGCAGGCGCTGCCGGTGTCGGTCGCCATCACCGGCCTCGCGCCGGCGACGCTGTTTCACTATCGACTCGTCGCCTATCACGGTGACAGCACGACGTTCGGCGCCGACGAGACGTTCTTCACCGAGCCGCTCGTCCGGCCCAAGCCGAACCTGACGACCCGCACGACGCCGTCGACCGCCAAGAGGTCGCCCTACACCTACACGATCGCCGGTACGCTGCACGGCGACGGCTACATCCCGGCCGCCCAGCGCTGCACCGGCAATGTCGGCATCCGCGTGGACAACGGCCGCCGTCAGCTGGCGTTCCTGGTGGCGCCGCTCAGCCCCGGCTGCACCTTCTCGGCAACGGCGAGCTTCCGGCGGGATCACGGCACCGGGCGCACGCCGCTGACGGTGACGATCGACTTCCGCGGCAACGGCTATCTCGCCTCGGTGACGCGCATCGATCACGTGGCCGCCGGCTAGCCGCGCGCGGGCCGGGGCCCCGCGGGCGCACATGGGGGCGAGCGGGCCGCGCGTCACGCGCGCGGAGATCGGGCTGCTCGGCGCGCTGGCCGCCTGGGCGCTGTTCCCGCTCGTCCTGCTGCTCGCCGACGCCGCCTCGGCCCACGCTCGCTTCACCGGGGCCGACGGCCTGATCGGAGCCGACGGCGTCCTCGGCGCCGACCAGCTCCAGTATCTGGCCTGGATCCGTGACGCGAGCGCGCACGGGCTGGCCTCGGATCTGTTCAGCCTCAGCCCGAGCGGCCATGTCTACCTGCAGCCGCTGTTCGAGATCAGTGCCGCGCTCGTGCGCCTCGGCCTCTCGCTGCCGCTCTCCTATCTGCTGTGGAAGCCGGTGGCGATCGTCGCGCTGTTCGCCGGCGTTCTCGCCTGGGCGCGCCGGACGTGCGGCGACCGCGTCGCCCGGCGCGCCGCGGTCGTCACGCTGGCGCTGTTCCTCTACACGCCGCTGACCGCGCTGTACAGCTGGACCGGGATGGCCTCCGGCGCGTTCCGCTTCCAGCTCTTCCTGCTCGGCGACGAGCTGCTCGCTGCCGGCAAGCTGTGGGGCTATGTGCCGAGCGCGCTCGGGATCGCCCTCGTCCCGCTGACCCTGCTGGCGCTCGAGCGCGCGGTCGGCCGGGAGCGCGCCATCGATCCCCGCGGCGGCGGGGCCAGAACCGCGAGCAGCTCCGGAGCGGCCGGGGCCTACGAGGCCGGATCGCCGGCGTTCGCCGGGTTGGCGGCCCTGGCGGCGCTGCTCGCCTCGTGGCTGCATCCGTGGCAGGGCATCACGCTCATCCTGATCGCCGCCGGGCTCGGCGCGGTGCGTCGGCCGCGTGATCCGCGCGTGATCGCCGCGCTCGCCGCCGTCGTGACCGCCGCCGCGCTCCCGCTCGGCTACTACGCGCTGCTCTCCCACAGCGATCCGGCCTGGCGGCTGGCCTCGGGCTATGAGGTCATCCCTCGCCTGCCCGTCCTCGTTCTGCTGGCCGGCTTCGGCCCGCTCGCCCTGATCGCCGGGCTCGGCGTGCGCCGGCCGCGCGGCGTGCTGATCGAGCAGGCGCTGCTGCTGTGGATCGGCGCCACCGTCGTCAACTACTTCGTCAACGACGCGTTTGCCCCCCACGCCCTGCAGGGCCTGAGCCTGCCGCTCGCCGTGCTGATCGTGCGCGGCTGGAGCCGGCTGCGGCTGCCGGCGATCGTCGGGGTGGCGGCGATCGGGCTCGTCACGATCCCGGGGCTGGCCTTCGACGCGCGCAAGTTCGTCCGCACCGCCGACAGCACGCTCGTGCAGTACGCCCTGCCGTCGCCCGACGCCCGCGCGCTCGATTGGATCGCCGCGCACGCGCCGGCGGGCGGCGTGCTCGCCCCGACGCCACTCGCATCGGTCATCCCGTCACAGACCGGCCGCGCCGTCTGGGTCGGCGACGGCTACTGGAGCCCGGACTATCCGAGCCGGGCCCATCGCGCCGATCTGCTGTTCCTCGGGCGGATGCGCCGTGCCCAGGCCAGGGCCTTCGTCGCGTCGACGGGCGCACGGCTGCTCGTCTCCGACTGCCGGGACCGGCGTGATCTGGCGCGCGCGCTCGGCGCGCTCGTCGCCGCCGTGCACCGGTTCGGCTGCGCGCGGGTCTACGTGCTGGCCGCGGCGGGCCCGGCCGCTCAGCGGGGTCAGCGGGGGTCAGCGGGCTCGACGGACGGGCGGTCGGCGAGCCGGTAGACGAAGCGCAGGCCCGACCAGGTGGCGTCGATCGCGCACACCTTGTTGTCGACGAGCCCGGCGGCCAGCCCGAGCTCGCGGACGGCCCCGTCGCCGAGGTCGGTGGCCACCCCCGCGGTCCGCTTGGGCCAGGCGATCCACAGTCCCCCGGCCGGCGTCAGCGCCGCCCGCCAGCGCGGCAGCCCGCGCTCGAGCGCGGCCCGCCGATCGCAGAAGGCGATGATCACGTCGAACCGCCCCCGCAGGCGCCGATGGATCTCGACCGCCGGCGGCAGCTCCCCGAGCGTCCGCTCGATGTCCGGCGGCGCGGCGATCAGCGCGAGCCGCGCACCGGCCGTGATGCCGAGCTTGCGCGCCGGCGGGGTGCCCGAGTAACCGGCCCGCGGCGACGGCGCCGGACTCACGGGCGGGGCGGGTGCGCCCGCACGGCGACCTCGGCGATGATCCGGGAGAGCTGGCTGCCCTGCCAGGCGATCGGCGACGAGCCCGGCGTGTCGGTGATCAGGCGCGCGCCGGGAATGGCGTCGACATAGGCCTCCCCGACCGCGCGGGGGTGCTCGGGATCGGCCTCGTCGTCGCTGGCCACGACCGCCACCGGAACGGCGATCGCCCCCAACCCGGCGAGCTCGTCGAACGGCCGTGACCGCGGGACGGCGGCGAGCGCGTCGGCGAGCGCGCCGGGATGCTCGTGGAGTGCGAGGCGCTGGCGGATGACCTTCAGCACGGTGTCACGCCACTTCGGCGGCACCCGCGGCTCGCCGTAGGCGGCGACGAAGCCCTCCACCCCGCCGCCGCGCAGCCCCGCCGACAGCGCATCCCAGTGCGCGAGGCGCTCGGCGTCGAGCTCGACGCGCGGATCGAAGGCCGGGGTGATGACGACGAGGCCGGCGACCCGCTCGGGCCGGTGCAGCGCGAGCCAGAGGATCGTGTGCGCGCCCATCGAGGCTCCGGCGAGCACGGCGCGCTCCACGCCGGCACGATCGAGCACGGCCTCCAGATCGAGACCGAGATCCTCATAGCGATAGGCGTCCGGCGCGGGCGCCGCCGAGGAGGCGCCGTGGCCGCGGGCGTCGTAGGCGATCACCCGGTGCCCGGAGCGCTCCAGCGCGCTCGAGCCCATGACGACGTAGCGCCGGGTGGCGGTCAGGCCGTGGGCGAGCACGACGGCCACCCCCTCGCCGGCGTCGGACACCGCCAGGGCGACGCCGTCGCGCTCGCAGACGTACTCGGGCACGTCCGTGTGTCTACCGGATCCGGGGCACCGGCGGGGCCGTGGCTACCATCAACGCCATCATGGACGTGAACGAAAGCACCTTCCAGACCGCCGTCATCGAGCGGTCCGCCACCCTGCCGGTCGTCGTCGACTACTGGGCCGAGTGGTGCGGCCCCTGCCGCCAGCTCGGACCCGTCCTGGAGCGCGCGATCGAGATGCGCGCCGGCCAGGTGGAGCTCGCCAAGATCGACGTCGACGCCAACCCGAATCTCGCTCAGGCCTTCGGCATCCAGAGCATCCCCGCCGTCAAGGCGTTCCGGAACGGCCGCGTCGCCGCCGAGTTCGTCGGCGCCCAGCCGCCGGCCGCCATCGACGAGTTCCTCGATTCGCTCCTGCCCTCCGAGGTCGACGGTCTGATCGCCGCCGGCGACGAGGACTCGCTGCGCCGGGCCGTCGCCCTGGAGCCCTCCCGGGCCGAGGCCGCCGTGCCGCTGGCGCGGATCCTGCACGCCCGGGGCGAGCCTGACGCCGCGCTCGCGCTCGTCCGCGAGGTGCCGGGCAGCTTCGCCGCCGAGGGGCTCGCGGCGCGCATCGCGCTCGAGCAGGCCGGCGTCAACGGCGACGTCTCCCAGGCTTTCGGCGCGGTGGACGCCGGCGACCACGAGCGGGCGATCGACCTCCTGATCGGCGCACTGACCGTTGCGGGGTCCGACAAGGACGACATCCGGCGCGTGATCGTCGGAATCCTCGACGAGCTCGGGGTCGACGATCCGCTCGCCCGGGCGTCGCGCCGCCGGCTGGCCAGCGCGCTGTACTGACGCTCTCCTAGACGGCGAGCGTCAACTGCTCGGCCGCGTCGGCGCGCTCGGCCTCGAGCCCGGCGACGCGGACCCCGATCAGGCGCACCGGCCGCGGCGGGGCGAACCGGCGCAGGAGATCGAACGCCACCGGGCCGACCCGATCGGCCGAGGCGACCGGCTCGGCGAGCGTCCGGGCGCGGGTGTGGGTCGAGAAGTCGTCAAGGCGGATCTTGATCCCGATCGTCCGGCCCCGCCGCCCCTGGCGCTCGAGCGCCGCGCACAGCTGGGTCACGAGCTCGCGCAGGATCGCCTCCAACGCCTCGGCGCTCGTGATGTCCTCGTCGAACGTCGTCTCACGTGACTCTGAGACGACCTTGCGCTCCTCGCTCACCGGCGCGTCGTCGATGAACCGCGCCCGGTCCTGGAGCGCGGCCCCGAAGCGCGCCCCGAACCGCTGCGCGACGGCCTCCGGCGGTGCCGCGGCGAGCCGGCCGAGCGTCGAGAGCCCGCACTCGCGGAGCCGCTCGGCGGTCTTGGGGCCGATCCCGGGGATCAGCTCGCACGGGGCCGCTGCGAAGCGGACGCAGGCCTCCTTCCGGCTCAGGACGACGAACCCGCGCGGCTTCTCGGCGTCGGAGGCGACCTTCGCCACGAGCTTGTTGGGGCCGATGCCGATCGAGCAGGCCAGGCTGGTCCGGCGGTCGATGTCCAGGGCGAGCCGGCGCATCTCGGCGCGCGGGGCCGGCGCGCCGGACAGATCGAGATACGCCTCGTCGAGGCCGACCACCTCGACGCTGTCGGCGACGGCGCGCACGAGCTCCATCACCTCACGCGAGGCCGCGCGGTAATAGGGAAAGTCCGGCGGCAGATAGACGCCGTCCGGGCACAGGCGGCGGGCGCGGGCCGCCGGCATCGCCGAGCCGACCCCGAACCTCCTGGCCTCATAGGAAGCCGTCGTCACCACCGCTCGGGGCCCGGTCCCGGCGACGATCACCGGGCGCCCGCGCAGCTCGGGCCGGCGCCGGAGCTCGACCGAGACATAGAAGGCGTCCATGTCGAGATGGGCGATGCAGCGCGTCGCGGACATGCTCCGAGGGTACGCCGGGGCACGGACGCAGATCCCGCCCCGACGGCGGTTCCCGGGCGCCGGGACCGGCGAGCGGGGGATGCGGTCATCCCGCCGACTCCGCGCTACGCGGCGGCGACCGAGGACCAGACCGTGCCGACGCCGCCGAAGCCGAGCGCCGCCGCGGTGGTCTGGTTGAGATCCCAATCGCGACCGGGCACGAACGGTCCCCGATCGTCGACGACGGCGGTCACCGTCCGCCCGCCGTAGCGCAGCGCCACCTTCGTTCCGCACGGCAGCGACTTGTTCGCCACCCCGAGCCCGGCGTGAAAGCCGCAGGCGGTGTTGGCGCCGTCGTCGTACCAGGAGGCGACCTCCGGCTCAAAGACGGTGACGGTCCCGGCCGGCGCGATGACGCTCGCGGCGGCCCGGTCGCCGCGCACGACGACCCGCAGGCGCTGGCCGAAGGCGGCGACCGGCGTGTACTGCAGGCGAAAGCCGCCGGCGTCGCCCGTCCGGGCGTCGGCGACGCTGCGCCAGCCGCCGTCCGAGCGGATCTGCAGGCTGACCGTGCGCCCGGCGGCCCCCGGCAGCAGCCGTCCGGTCAGCGACAGCGCGCCGCCGGCCAGCACGGCGTGGGCCTGCGCGCGCAGGCGCAGCCGGGAGCGGACGGTGGCGGTCGGAGCGGAGCCGGCGACGCCGAGGCCGTTGCCGATGGAGACGGCGCCGGGGTTGACCGGCAGGCCGAGGGCAGTGGCATCAGGCTGGCGCGGAGCCGCCGACGCGCTGCTGAGGGCAACGGCCGAGGCGGGGAGCGCCAGCAGAATCGTGGCAATCATCACATGCGCTGGGCGCCGGGCGCCCAGCATCGGTCTGGACCTCACAACGAGGACCTCCTGTACGTGTTCGACCGGGCGCCTACGTGGTTAGCTGTCGGGCTCGCGAGCACCGACAGACGCCATGCGGCACGTCGTCAGAGGTCGCTACAGATGCGGCCGGCGAGGAGCCGGGCATCCGATTCGCCCCGGCCGGTGACGCTGACGCGCCCCCGGCAATGGGTCCCCCGCTCACCCCCGCACCGGGCAGAGATGACTCGGCAGGTCGATTGAAGGTCAGCAGGCTCGCAGGCGGGACCGCGACCTTGTGTGGTCTTGATCACATATGCGCATTCGCACGCGGGCCCGCGACCGTCCGTGAAAGCCTGACAGAATCAGTCGTCAGTGAGCAACCCTGACCGTCTCACGGGCCTTGACTCGTCGTTTCTGCATCTCGAGCGCGACAACGCCCACATGCACGTCGCGGGCTGCATGGTGTTCGCCGGACGGGCTCCAGCCTACGACGAGCTCGTCGAGCAGATCGTCAGCCGCCTGCACCTCGTGCCGCGCTATCGCCAGCGCCTGGCATTCGTGCCCTTCAGCCAGGGCCGCCCGGTGTGGGTCGACGATCCCCATTTCAACGTCGGCTTCCACGTCCGCCACACCGCGCTGCCGCGTCCCGGCGGCGAGGAGCAACTGAAGAGCCTGGCGGGGCGCGTGTTCTCCCAGGCGCTGGACCGCTCACGACCGCTGTGGGAGATCTGGCTCGTGGAGGGTCTGTCCGGCGATCGCTTCGCGCTGCTCTCCAAGACCCACCACGCGCTCGTCGACGGCGTCTCCGGGGTCGACATCGCCACGGTGCTGTTCGACACCTCGCCGGATCCGATGCCGGTCGCCCCGCCCGAGCACGACTGGGTGCCGCGCCCGCTGCCGACCGACGCGCAGCTGCTCGCCGACGCGCTCCTGGAGCGGGCGACCGTGCCCGGCGAGATCGTCCGGGGCGTCCGGGCCACGCTGCGCGGCCCGCGCGGCGTCGCTGCTCGGGTCGCCGAGGCGCTCGGGGGTGTCGCGGCGACCGCGAAAGCCGGGCTGCAGGCGGCTCCGAACAGCCCGCTCAACGTCCGGATCGGGCCGCACCGGCGCTTCACCTGGGTCCAGGCCGAGCTGAGCGAGTTCAAGGCGATCAAGAACGCGCTCGGGGGCACCGTCAACGACGTCGTCCTGGCCAGCGTGGCCGGCGCGCTCGGACGGTATCTGCGAATGCACGGCGAGGCCACGGAGGACACCGTCCTGAAGGCGATGGTGCCGGTCTCGGTCCGCGCCGACGTCGAGCGCGGCGCGCTCGGCAATCGCGTGGCGGCGATGTGGGCACCGCTGCCGATCGGGGTCACCGATCCCGTCCAGCGGCTGTTGATCATCAGCCGTGAGATGGAGGGGCTCAAGCAGTCCGGTCAGGCCGTCGGCGCGCAGGTGCTGACCGAGCTGACCGGCTTCGCTCCGCCCACGATCATGGCCCAGGCGGCGCGGCTCCAGGCGCGCCAGCGGATGTTCAACCTCGTCGTCACCAATGTGCCCGGGCCCCAGATCCCGCTCTACATGCTCGGCCGACAGATGGAGGCGATGTATCCGATGGTCCCGCTGGCCACCAATCAGGCTCTCGGGATCGCGATCATGAGCTACAACGGCGCGCTCGACTTCGGCCTCAACGCCGACTACGACGCGTTCGGCGACCTCGAGGTGCTGGCCGACGAGCTCCGCGCGTCGATCGAGGAGCTCGTCGGCGCCGCGGGAATCGATGCCGCCCCGCCCGCCCGGCCGGACGGCTCGCGCTTCGCGCGCCGGCCGCCGCTGCGCGCGGCGAAGTGACCCCGCGGGACGCCCCTCGCCCATGCCCCGGCTGCTCGAGCGACTGCTGATCGTCGTCGTCTCCCTCGCGATCTCGATCGGGGTGATCGCGGTTCTGTCCGGGGGCCTGCTGGCCGGACGCGACAACCCTGGGATCTCGGGGACGACCGACGGGCCGGGGGTGGCGTTCGCCGATCAGGGCGACGCCCGGCTGCGCCCCGGCGAGCTCCAGCCGGTCTATGACTCAGACCCCCCGACGAGCGGCGCCTACGTCCCGACGCCGATCACCCGCGACGGCGCCGTCGTCAGCGACTATCAGCTGCTGACCGTGCTGGCGGCGGGCGACGTCGTGTTCGTCTACGGAACACGCACGCCGCCGGCCGGCCTGCGGGCCGTCGCCCGGTCGGTGACGGCGGCCTTCACGCCCAAACTCGCCGCCGGCGGCGGCGCGGTCATCCTCGCCCGGTATGCCCGCCGGATCCCGGCCGGCGACGTCGTCGCGCTCGCTTGGACGCGCATGCTGCGCACGAGCGCCGGCGACGTCGCCGGGCTGCGGGCGTTCGCGCAGGCCTATCTCGGGCGCGGCGCCCCGGGCTGAGCCGCCGGGACCCGAGGGGCCGCCCCGGCGGCGTGATCAGCCGGCCCCGGCGGCGCGCACCGCCACCGTGACCCGCCCCAGCGTGCACAGGCGGCCGTCGTCGTCGCTGCACTCCACCTCCCACACCCACGTCGTGCGCCCCCGATGGCGCGGGCGGGCGACGGCGTGGATCTGACCGGCGGTGATCGGGCGCAGGAAGCTCGTCTGGTTGGAGAGGCAGGCCGCGACGGCGCCGGAAGCGCCGACCGCGCGCGCGGTGCCGGTCGTCGCCAGGCTCTCAGCGATCGCGGCGTAGACGCCGCCGTGGATCAGCCCGGCGGGCTGCTTGATCGCATCGCGCACGGGCACCGTCGCCCGCAGCTCGTCCTCGCCGGCCTCCGTCAGCTGGAGCCCGTAGAGACGATCGAAGCCGGTGGCGGCGACCTCTGATGGCGACCCGCATGGCATGGGGCGCCAGGATAGGGACTTGGACGCCGGCTGCGGCCGCAACCGTGCAGGCGAGCATTCCGCATCGCGCTCATCTACGCTACGGACGCGATGAATTCGGTCGACAGTCTGCCCGGCGACCAGCGGGCGGTCCTTCAACTCGTGCTCGGCCGCGGCCGCAGCTACGACGAGATCGCCCGCCTGCTCTCGATCAATCCCCGCCATGTCCGGGAGCGCGCCCACGCGGCGCTCGACGCGCTCGGACCGGAAACCCGTGTCTCGGCGGAGGATCGCGCCGAGATCTGCGATTACCTGCTCGGCCAGCTTCCCTCCCGCCAGGTCGCCGACGTCCGCGATGTCCTGTCGCGCTCGCCGCGCGAGCGGGCGTGGGCACGGGTCGTCTCCTCCGAGCTGGCGCCGATCGCCAGCGGCCCGCTGCCCGAGATTCCGGTCGACTTCGGGACCGCGCGGGACGCCAGGACGCCCCCGCCGCTGGTCACCACGGCGCCCGACGCCGAGCCGGCAGCCGACGCCGACGACGAGCGCCGGCCGAGCCGCCGCTCCGGCGGCGCCCGCGAGTCCAGCTCGCCGGGCGCAGCCGCCGACGCGGCGCCGGCGCGCTCACGCTCGTCGCGCTCCTCGCGCCGCGCGGACGAGGGCGGCGCGACGATCCCGTCACCGCTGTCGATGGGCACGGTCAAGCCACGCAGCTCACGGCTCGGCGGGATGCTGATCATCGCCGGCGCGGTGGTGCTCGTCGCGGTCGTCGTGATCATCATCGTCGGCCTCGGAGGGAGTTCGGCGCCCAAGCACGGCACATCCTCGACGCCGACGACCTCGACCGGCGCGAGCGCCAGCTCCAGCGCCAGCTCATCGTCGTCCACGACGTCGTCGACCTCGGGCGCCGCGACGCCGGTGGCGCAGTTCAACCTGACGCCCCCGGCGAGCGCCGCGGGCAGCAAGGCCGTCGGCATCGCCGAGGTCCTGAAGGAGGGCACGAGCCTGGGGATCGCCATCGTCGCCTCCAACATCCCGGCCAACACGACGAAGCCCGCCAATGCGTACGCCGTCTGGCTCTACAACTCGCCGACCGACGCGCACATCCTCGGCTTCGTCAACCCCGGGGTCGGCTCGACCGGCCGGCTCTCGACGGCGGGCACGCTGCCCAGCAACGCCTCGCACTACAAGGAGCTGCTCGTCACCGTCGAGACCTCGGCCAATCCCAAGACGCCGGGGCAGATCATCCTCCAGGGCCCGCTCAGCGGGGTCTGACCGCGGCGCCGGCGGCCCCCTGGGCGGGGCCGCCGATGAACGGATGCGCACCATCCGAGCCGCCGGAGCGCCGGCCCGGCGCGACGGACGGTCAGCCGGCGACCCGTTCGAGCCCGTCGAGGGCGCGGCTCAGCCGCTCGCGCGTGGCGCGGCGCATCATCAGGCCGCCCGTCCGCGAATAGCCGCGCAGCTTCTGCTGCTCGGCGATCGTCACCGTGACGCCAGAGTCATGGGGCGCCAGCGCGATCTCGATCACGAGCTCGCTGAGGACCCGGGCGAACGGCGTCCCCTCCAGCTCCTGCTCCCAGACGCAGCGCCACGGGGGATCGCGCTCGACGACGTGGAAATCGGCGCGCACCGGGCGCCCGCGCCTGGTGGTCAGCACCTGGGTGAAGCGATCGTCGGCGACCCCCTCGACGCGGTCGACGCCCGGCCACCAGCGCGGCAGGTGATGGGGATCGGCGATCAGCTCCCACAGCTCACGCTGGGAGGCGGCGATGACCCGCGAGCTGTGAGCGGCCGCCACGAACGGCCCTTCTAGACCGGATAGTCGATCAGCGTGTGGACAGGGTGCGGGGCCAGGCGCCGGCGGCCGCCGAGCGCGCTCAGCTCGACGAGGAAGGCGCAGCCGACGATCTCGGCGCCGAGACCGGAGACGAGCTCGCACAGCGCCGAGGCCGTGCCGCCGGTGGCGAGCAGATCGTCGTGGATCAGCGCCCGCGCGCCGTGGGCGAGCGCATCGGCATGGAGCTCGAGCGCATCGATCCCGTATTCGAGCGTATAGCTGGCGCTGACCGTGGCGGCGGGCAGCTTGCCGGGCTTGCGCGCCGGCACGAAACCCGCTCCGAGCTCACGGGCGAGCGCGGCACCGAGAATGAAGCCGCGGGCCTCGGCGGCGACGACGAAGTCGACCGTGGTCGGGGCGACGAGCTCGGCGAGGCCGTGGACGGCGGCGTCCAGCGCCCGGGGAGTCAGCAGCAGCGGCGTGATGTCGCGGTAGAGGATCCCCGGCGTGGGGAAATCCGGGATCTCCCGGACGAGCGCGCGCAGATCCACCGGGCCGGCCCGCGATCAGGTGGCGATCTTGCGCAGATCGCGGATCAGCAGCAGATGCTTGAGATGGGTGGTGACCGAGGCGAGGTTCTCGAGCGCCTCGATCGCCTCCTTGCGCCGCTCGGGATTGCGGGAGCGCAACGCGGGAGCGAGGATGCTCTGCAGCAGCTGCGCCTCGCGGTCGGCGGAGCTGCGGAACACCCGCAGATTGCGCCCCCCGACGCCATAGCGCGCCAGCTCGGAGACCGCGCGGACGATCTCGCGCTCGGTCTCGTCGTAGTAGCGGTCGCCGCTGCGCAGCTCGCCCTTGATGACCCCGAAGTCGACGAGCTCGGCGACGAGCTTGGGCTCGGCGCCGGTCTCCTCGACGACGTCCTCGAGCGAGTACAGCGCCCCGGGATCGCGCACCGCGACCGCCGAGCGGCGCACCGTCATCCGGTCCCCGGGGGCCGGCGCGGCCATCTCGCGCTCGGCCCGTCCGCCGGCCAGCTCCTGGCGGATGACCCGCAGCGGCAGGAACTCGTCGCGCTGCAGGCGCAGGATCGTCCGCAGCCGGGCGATGTCGGACTGGGTGTACAGCCGATAGCCGCCCTGGGTGCGACGCGGGGCGAGCAGCTTCTGATCTTCCAGATAGCGGATCTTGGAGATCGAGATGTCCGGGAACTCCTGGTGCAGGGCCTTGCAGACCGCGCCGATCGTCACCGCCTTCTGACGGGGGCGGTCGCCATCGGCCTCCGGCGGGTCGGGCAGCTCCACGTCGGGAGCCTCGGCGTCCGTGCTCGACATCAGCGGCTGAGGAACGCCAGCTTGTATTTGCCGATCTGCAGCTCGTCGCCGTCGGCCAGTCGGTGGGACTCGATCCGATGCCGGTTGACGTAGGTGCCGTTCAGCGATCCGCAGTCGTCGAGGTGATAGTCGCTGCCGCGGCGCACGATGATCGCGTGATCTCGGGAGACGGTCACGTCGTCGAGGAAGATGTCGGACTCCGGCGAGCGCCCGACGGTCAGCCGGTCGCCCTGCAGCGCGAAGCTCTCTCCGGCCCGGCCGCCGCCGGCTCGGATGACGAGCGCGGCGCCGCGGGCGACGACCTCCTCGAGCTCGACCACCTCGACCTCACCGGTCTCGTTGACCTTGTAGGCGGCGGTCGACGGCCCGGACGGCTGGTCGGTCGCCGCGAGAAACGCGCCGCAGCGCTGGCAGTAGCTGGCGCCGTCGTCATTGGCGAAGCCGCACTCTGGGCAGTGCTGGGCCATCGAGTGCCGCGGGGTGCTACTCGGGGTCTTCGACCGGCACGCGCCCGGCCAGGATGTCGGTCAGCTGCTGGACGTCGGCGCCGGAGATGACGAGCTCACCACCCTCGTCCTTCTTGCGCAGGCGGTTGACCAGCTCGGCGCGCAGGATGTCGATCTTTCCGTGCAGGATGCGACGGCGATAGGAGATCTCCATCTCCTCCTCGGTGAGCTGCTTGATGAGGTCCTTGAGCTCCTGGTCCGTCAGCGAGCCGAGATCTGGAAACGTGTCCATGCTGAATAGTCCTTCCGGTCATGCCGGGGTCGTGATGGCGTCGGCCTGGCGCCGAGTATAACTCGCCGAACCCGAGGGTCAAGCTGAGCTTTAGAGTCTGACGGGGCCTCCGGTCCGCCCTCGGATCAGTCCCCGAACCGATCCTCCGGGTGTGGCGCGCGCGCGGCGCCGGTGCTGACTTTACGCACTTCGCGCAGGCCGTGCCTGACATACAGCACGGTGGCGATCAGCGTCAGCGTCAAACCGACGTACAACATGATCAGCGCGAGCCAGTGAACCCCGGCCATCGCGAAGAACGGGGCGCCCATCGTCGGCGCCACGCCGATCCGGCCGGGCCAGTTGATCTGGAGCTGCACTCCGCGTGACAATCCGTAGCGGCTGAGGCCGAGCATGAACAGCTCGCGGGCCATCGCGACGACGATCGCCCAGCGCGGCAGCAGCGTGAAATCAAACGCGACGACCATCCCGGCGATGATCAGCAGGCGGTCGACGATCGGGTCCAGCAGTGCTCCGAGACGGCTGTACTGACCGGTCAGGCGCGCGGTGAAGCCGTCGAGATAGTCGGCCCACGCGATCACCGCGAACAGCACGACCGCCACCGTATCCTGCCCGTGGCGGCTGGCGAGGGCCAGCACCAGGAAGACCGGAATCCCGGCGAGCCGCAGATAACCGATGGCGTTGGGGATCGTCCATGGGCGCAGCGGCTCATCGGGCCGCGTCGCGCGCGGCGGCGGTCCGGAGCGATCGATGCCGAACAGCCGGCGCTTGGTGATCGGCGGGCTCACACGCGCCTGCGCCGGAGTCGGTCCGCCCTCAGGGCAGCTCGCGCCACAGGTCGGCGACGGCCTCCGCGGCGCCCTCGATCGTCACCGACCGCGTCTCGCGGCCGCGCCGGACCTGGACCTCGATCTCGCCGGCGGCGAGCGTCCGGCGCCCGACGGTCAACCGCAGCGGACAGCCGAGCAGCTCGGCGTCGGCGAACTTCTCGCCGGGACCGGCGTCGCGCTCGTCGTACAGGGTCTGCAGACCGGCCGCCCGCAGCTGGTCGTAGAGCCCGTCCGCGAGCTCGCGCTCGGCGCTGCCCGGCTTGCCGAGTCCGACGAGCTCGACGTCGAACGGCGCGATCGCCCGCGGCCAGGAGATCCCGTGCTCGTCGGCGTACTGCTCGACGGCCGCCGCCGCGGCGCGCGCCGGGCCGAAGCCATAGGAGCCCATCCAGACGTGCTGGGTCCGGCCGGCCTCGTCGAGATAGGTCGCGTTGAGCGGCACCGAGTAGCGCGTCCCCAGCTTGAAGATGTTGCCGATCTCGATCGCGGGCTCGATCCGGACGACGCTGCCGTTGACGGTGTCGCCGGCGAGGACCTCGCGCACGTCGACGGTCTCGAAGGCGAAGTCTCGCCCGGGCTCGACGCCGCGCAGGTGCGCATCGGGCTCGTTGGCACCCACGACGTAGGCCCCCGGAGCGATCGCCGCGTCGAGCAGGATCGGCATCGGCGCGCCGACCGGCCCGATGTAGCCCGGCGGACCGAGGCGATCGGCGATCTCCTCGGCGCCCGCGGCGCGAAACGGCCGGCCGAGGGTGTTGCGGAGCTTGACCTCGTTGACGCGATGGTCGCCGCGGACCATCACGAGCCGCATCTCGTCGTCGTCGAGGATGACCGGGAAGGCCTTGAGCAGCGCCCCGGCGGGCAGGGCGAGCTCACGCACGACCGCGTCGATCGTCGTCATCCCCGGGGTGCGGACGAGCTCGGGGCTCGCCAGGCCGGCCGGCAGCGACACCGCTTGGGCGTCGGCGCTGGCGACCTCCATGTTGGCGGCATAGCCGGCGGCGAGCGCCACCTCGTTCTCCCCCGCCGCGCACGGCGCCATGTACTCGTCGGCGCCGTGACCGCCCATCATCCCGACGTCGGCCTTGACGCGGTACCACTCCAGTCCGCAGCGGTCGCACATCCGGTCATAGGCGGCGGCATGGCGGTCATAGGCGATGTCGAGCCCTTCGGCGTCGCGATCGAAGGTGTAGGCGTCCTTCATCACGAACTCCCGGGTGCGCAGGACGCCGGCCCGGGGACGGGGCTCGTCGCGCTCCTTGACCTGGAAGTGGTAGAGGACGAGCGGCAGGTCCCGATAGGACTTGACCGCCGCCGCGACATGGCCGGTGACGATCTCCTCATGGGTCATCGCCAGCACCATGTCGGCGCCGCGCCGGTCCTTGAGCTTGAACATCTCGTCGATCTCGTAGCGCCCCGTCTTGCGCCACGGCTCGGCCGGATGCAGCACCGGCATCAGCATCTCCTGGCCGCCGATCGCGTTCATCTCCTCACGCACGATCTGCACGATGCGCTGGTGGATGCGCCAGCCGGCGGGCAGCCACGACCACAGCCCCGAGCCGACCTGGCGGATCAACCCGGCGCGGACCATCAGCTTGTGCGAGATCGCCTCGGCGTCGGCCGGCGGCTCGCGCTCGGTGGGCAGGAAGAGGCTGGACATGAGGGTCATGACGGGCAAGCCTACCCTGCGAGGAGAACCATCACCTTCCGGGTATGGTCTGCGTGAAAGCCTGAAAATCCGCCTAGATAAGGAGACCGTGATGGCGTTTTCCGTTCCGCCGCTCCCCTATGACTACGACGCGCTGGAGCCGCATATCGACGAGGCCACGATGCGCGTTCACCACGACAAGCATCATCAGGCGTACGTGACGAATGCCAATGCGGCACTCGAGGGCACCGAGTGGGCCGACACCCCCGTCGAGGAGATCCTCAAGAGCCTGCACTCGCTCCCGGCCGACAAGCAGGGCCCCGTGCGCAACAACGCCGGCGGCCACTACAACCACTCGCTCTTCTGGGGCTTCATGGCGCCGAACGCCGGCGGCGCGCCGAGTGGGGCGCTCGCCGAGGCGATCGACTCCACCTTCGGGTCCTTCGACGACTTCAAGGCGGCGTTCAAGGCCGCCGGTGTCGGGCGCTTCGGCTCCGGCTGGTCATGGCTGGTGCACAACGGCTCCGGCCTGGCGGTCGTCTCGACGGCGAACCAGGACAGCCCGCTCTCCGACGGCCATACCCCGCTGCTCGGCGTCGACGTCTGGGAGCACGCCTACTACCTGAAGTACCAGAACCGCCGGCCTGACTACATCGACGCGTGGTGGAACGTCGTCAATTGGGACGCCGTCGCCTCCGGGTTCGCCGCCGCGAGCTGAGCCCGGCCGCGGGTGCCCCCGCTGTCAGCGGCGCGCGCGGTTGGCGCGCGCCGCGACCGAGCACGGCTCAGGCGGGAACGGGCCGGCCGGAGGGTCCGCGCTCAGGCTCGCGTGAAGCGCCGTCCGGCGACCGGGGACTGCGCCTCGTCGAGCGCCGCCGGGCCGGTCGCGGCCTCGCCCGCCGGCTCGCCTCCGTCGCCGTTGCCGCCCTCGCGCGCCGCGGCGGCCTCGAGGGCGGCCAGCCGCTCCGGGGTCATCGCGGTCTCGTCCTCATGGGCGGCGAGCCATTCCCTGGCCTGCGCGGCCGCGCCCTCGTCGCGGACGACGCGCTTGCCGGCGGCGTAGTACTTGTCGATCTCGGCGAAGAGCTCGTCGACGAGCTTGTCGGTGGGCACGATACGGATCATCTCGCCCTTGGAGTAGAGGGCTCCGGCGTCCTTGGCCCCGGTGATGCCGAAGTCGGCGTGCCGGGCCTCGCCGATCCCGTTGACCGCGCAGCCGAGGACCGAGACCTCGATCGGATCGTCATAGGCCTCCAGGCGCTGCTCGACCTCCGCGACGACCGTATCCATGTCGAACTGGAGCCGTCCACAGGTCGGGCAGGCGATCAGGACCGGGCCGCGCTCGCGCAGCTTCAGCGCCTTGAGGATCTCCCAGGCGACTTTGACCTCCTCCTCGGCGTGGAAGGTGGAGAGCGAGATCCGGATCGTGTCGCCGATCCCGTCGGCGAGCAGCGTGCCGAGCCCGACCGCCGACTTCAGCGAGCCTGACCACTTCGTCCCGGCCTCGGTGACGCCGAGATGCAGCGGATACGGGATCCGCTCGGCGAGCAGCCGATTGGAGGCGATCGTGTTCGGCACCGAGGTCGACTTCATCGACACCTTGAAATTGTCGAAGTCGAGGCGCTCCATCAGCTCGACGGTCTCGGTCGCGGCCCGAACGAGCGCCTCGACCGGATTCTCGTACTCGAGCTCGCGCAGATGCTTGGGCAGCGATCCGGAGTTGACCCCGACCCGCAGCGGCGTGCCCAGCCGCTTGGCGACGGCGATCACCTCGGCGACCTTGTCCGGTCCGCCGATGTTGCCGGGATTGAGCCGGACGCAGTGCGCACCGGCATTCAGCGCCTTGATGGCCAGCGTGTGATTGAAGTGGATGTCGGCGATGACCGGGATCGGCGACCGGGCGACGATCGTCTTCAGCGCCTCGGCATCCTGGTCACGCGGGACGGCGACCCGGACGATGTCGGCGCCCGCTTCGGCGACGCGCTCGATCTGGCTGATCGTCGCCTGCAGGTCGGCGGTCTCGGTCTTGGTCATCGTCTGAACGGCGACCGGCGCGCCGCCGCCGATCGGGACCCGGCCGACGTGGATCTGGCGCTGGGAGGGCATGCCCCTCAGTGTAGAGAGGCGGTCCCGAGGCTCAGAGGCGATCGTCGCCGGCCCCGGGCCGATCGTCCTCCGGGCCGCCGCTTGCGCCGTCGGCACCACCGGCCTGCCGGCGGCGGATCGCCAGCCCGCCGAACGTGACCGCGGCGAGGATGAGAATGACGAGGACGACGATCACCGGGGTCGGCAGGAACGAGCTCCCACCACCCGATCCCGCCCCGCCCTTGCCGGCGGCGGCGCTGCTGAGCGCGGTGTCGATCACGTCCTCGCAGTTGGTGTACGTCTTGACCGTCGGCGACATGACCGACAGCGCCCGCTCGAGCTGCGCCCTGGTGTAGGTGTGGGTCAGCCGTCCGTTGTTCTGGCAGTCGTTGATGACGGCGTTGCCCGGAGCCCCGAGCGCGGTGCCCGCCGCCCCGACCGAGGCGACCGCGAGCACCGCGCAGACGAGCGCGAGGAGGTGGCGGCGGCGTCTCATGGCGGGCAGCTTAGGCCCTCAGTGCCCCGGTGGGGGGGAGCCGGCTTGGATCATCACCGGGGTTAACGAGGCCGATCCGGCAAAGGGTGCGAGAAAGGTCTGCGCGCGCCGGGCGATCGCCGCGCGGCTCGTCGTCCCGGGCTCGGCGAGCCGGAAGCGGTCGACGTCGTAGCCGTCGACGTCACGCGCGCCGATCAGCGACACGCCGGCGGGAAGGGGATCGACGACGTGGTGATACTGGCTGACGACGTCGATCTCGCCGACGGCCACCGGCGCGTCGGGATCGACGAACGCCATCCCCGGTCCGGCCCAGGCCACCCGCGGCAGGTAGTACGACAGCGGGCCGGTGGCGAACTGGCCGTCGTAGGCGACGATCGCCCGGGGCCCCCGCGCCGACCCCAGCGCGGCCGCCACGCCGCGCCAGTCGGGGTTCTGATAGGCCGGATCGGACTGGATCGCCGCCTCGGCCCACAGGAAGCCGGCGACGAGCGCCACGGCGAGGATCGCGCCGGCGATCCGAGCCCGCTGCGCCGTGCACGCCGCGGCGATCGTCACCGCCAGGGGCGGCCAGGCCGGCATCAGCCCGCGCGCGAGGTAGTCGTCGTGACCGGCCAGCGCCAGGGCGAGCGGGACGAGCAGGACGACCGCGGCCAGCGCCGCCGCCAGGCCGGCCCCGCGCAGCTCGCGATCCCCGGCTCCGGTCACGAGCAGCGCGATCACGACCGCGGCGAGCGCGGCCGCCCCGAGCAGCCCGTAGGAGACGGCCGGGCCCTTGTACAGGGTGTCGAAGCCGAAGGTCACCGGCACCTGCTGGAGTCGCAGCGACAGCGGCTGCGCGGTGATGAAGGCCGACTGGCCGGGATCGTCGAAGCGCGGCAGCACGTGCGGCACGAGCACCGCCGCGAGCACGCCCTGCGATCCCAGCGCGGCGACGCTCGCCCGGCTGCGCACGCGCCAGACGAGCAGTAGGCCCTCGGCGGCGATCAGGAAGCCGGCGAAGTACTGCGTCAGCAGCGCCAGCCCCGAGAGCAGCGCCCACCACAGCAGCCGCCGCGACGACGGAGCGTTCCAGGCCCGGGCGAAGCACAGCAGCGAGGCCGTGCACAGCAGCGTCATCAGCATGTACTCGCGCGCCTGCTGGGAGTAATCGATCATGAACGGGTTGACCGCCGCCAGCAGCGCCGCGACGAGCCCCGCGCGGGCGCCGGCGAGCTCGCGCCCCGCGAGGTAGAGCAGCGGGACCATCGCCACGCCGGCGATCGCCGAGAGCGAGCGCAGGGCGACCGCCCCGGTGCCGAACAGCCTCGCCCACGGCCACGCCACGATCAGATAGAGCGGTGGATTCCACTCGTTGGCGCTCCAGGCGTGGAGCATCGACCCGAACGACAGGCTCAGCTCATGGGCGGCCTGTGACTCGTCGAGCCAGTAGCTCTGGCTGCCGAGGGTGACGAGTCGCAGCACCGCGGCCAGCGCGGTCACGGCCAGCAGGGGGCCGGACTCCGCGGAGAGCGGCGGCGGCCACCATGCGCGGTCCGTGCGCGCCCACGCCGAAGCGCCCGTCCGGGCGGGAAGGAGCATGCCGCCGGAGTGTACATCCGGCCCCCGGAGCTCCCGCGGGGCGCCGGCCGCCGGACCGCTGGACCGAAACCCACGGCCGGTCGTCTCGTTATTGTCAGCCGCCGTGTCCGTCGCCCCCCCATCCCCCGGCCGTCGGTCCGGCCCCCGCGGATGGCTGCTGATCATCGGTGGCGCCCTCGCCGTGATCGTGGCGATCGTCGTCGTGCTCGTCGTCGGGGGCGGCGGGGGCTCGGGCTCCACCCAGACGGTCGCTCCCGTGCCGCTGCCCCACCCCGGCCAGGGACCCGAGTCGATGTTCACGCCCGGCTCCGACATCCTCCCTCCGACGACCGCGGCGACGGTCGCCGCGCTGAAGGGCCTCGGCGTCGACACCGTCCACATCTACCTGCACTGGGCCGACGTCGCGCCCGATCCCCACTCGCGGCGGCGCCCGGACTTCGACGCCACCGATCCGGCGGCCTATCCGGCGTCGGGATGGGCGCCGTTCGACGTGATCGTCCGGGACCTGAAGGCCGCCGGGCTCGGTCTCGACCTCGCCCTCATCCCGCCGCCGCCGGCCTGGGCGGCGAGCACGGGCGCGCCGGATCCCGCCACCCAGCCGGAGTGGAAGCCGTCGGCGGCCGAGTTCGGGCAGTTCGTGACCGCGGTCGGCGTGCGCTACAGCGGGCACTACATCCCGCCCGGCGCCACCCGCCCGCTCCCCCGCGTCGACTTCTGGTCGATCTGGAACGAGCCGAACCTCGGCACGCAGCTGGCGCCGGAGGCGATCGACCATTCTCAGGTCGAGGTGGCGCCGCACTACTACCGGGCGATCGTCGACGCCGCCTGGTCGGCCCTGCACGCCACCGGGCACGGGCACGACACGATCCTGATCGGCGAGATCGCCCCGGCCGGCGTCAGCAGCGGCGTCGGCAACTTCAACAACATGCCGCCGCTGCGTTTCCTGCGCGCGCTGTACTGCGTCGGCTCCGACTACGAGCCGCTGCGCGGCGCGGCCGCGACGATCCGTGACTGCCCGGCGACCGCCGCCGGCTCGGCGCGCTTCGCCGCCGAGAACCCCGGCCTGTTCCATGCCACCGGCTTCGCCGATCATCCGTATCCGCAGGGCCTGCCGCCCAACGAGCCGACCCCCGACGAGCCCGATTACGCCGAGCTGGCGACGATCGGCAAGCTCGAGGCGACGCTCGACCGCCTCCAGCGGGTCTACGGGTCGACGACGAAGTTCCCGATCTGGTCGACCGAGTTCGGCTATCAGACCAATCCGCCGGACATCGAGGCCGGAACCGTGACCCCGACGGAGGCCGCGTACTACCTCAACTGGTCGGAATATCTGACCTGGCTCGATCCGCGCCAGCGCTCCTACGACCAGTATCTGCTCGTCGACCCGTACGAGGATCTGTTCGACACCGGCCTGCTGACGTACGCCGGAGTCCCGAAGCCCGGCTTCTACGCCTATCGGATGCCGCTCTATCTGCCGTACACGTCGACCCGGAACGAACACGCGCTGGCGGTCTGGGGAGACGTCCGCCCGGCTCCCGACGCCGCCCGGGCGACGCACCGGATCCAACGCGTGGCGATCGAGTTCAGGGCGTCCTCGGCGCGGGCCTATCGGACGATCGAGCAGGTCACGCTGACCAATCGCCACGGCTATTTCGACGTCCCGGTCCGCTTCCCGGGCAGCGGCGACGTGCGCCTGGCCTGGTCGCCCCCGCACCAGCCGGCGATCTTCAGCCGCACGGTTGCGGTCACGCTTCGTTAGTGCTCGCGCCGGCACACCCGCGTCGGCACATGTACTAGCCTCGACCGGCGCGGCCTGATCACAGCCGGCGGCCGGTTGCCGCCCGCGGCGCCAACGCAACTCTCTCTCCCCGGAGCTGTTATCGAACCATGCCCTCACTCTTCACCAGCCTCATCATCCGGCGGCTCGGACGCCTCGCGATCGGCGTCGCGCTCGCCCTCAGCGCCGCCGTCGCGCTGCCGGCGATCGCCGCGGCCAGCCACACGCAGCTCGCGATCATCGAGGACGGCGGCGACCTGACCGATCCGGCCGCCACGTTCGCCACCTTCCACGCGCTCGGCGCCAACACCGTCCGCGTGATCGTGCCGTGGGCGACGATCGCGCCCGCGCCGACGAGCACGAAGGAGCCGAAGGGCTTCAACGCCACCAACCCGAACGCGTATCCGGCGGGTGCCTGGTCGACGTATGACGCGATCGTCGAGGAGGCTCAGAGGTACGGGCTGCGGATCGACTTCACGGTGACCGGCGGCGCGCCGCGCTGGGCCGAGAAGACGGGGCTGCCGAAGGGCAGCACGGTCGACCCCCTGTTCACCGCGTGGGAGCCCAACGCCGCCGACTACGGGCAGTTCATGCAGGCCGTCGCCACCCGCTACGACGGGCACTTCACGCCCCCCGGGGCCGGCGCGCCGCTCCCGGCGGTCCACATGTGGGCGATCTTCAACGAGGTCAACTTCGGCGAGGATCTGGGGCCGCAGGCGATCGACGGCTCGAGCGTGGCGACCGCGCCGATGATGTACCGCGGTCTGCTCAACGCCGGCTGGAAGGCGCTGCAGGCCACCGGCCACGGCCACGACACGATCCTCATCGACGAGTTCGCCGCCCGCGGCATCTCCGGGGGTCCGACGAAGAACGCCCCCCAGGGATACCCGGGGAATTACGCCCAGACCAAGCCGCTCATCTTCCTGCGTGACCTGTACTGCGTCAACGCCGACTACCAGGAGCTGCGCGGCAGCGCCGCCGGCAGCGTCGGCTGCCCGACGACCGCGGCCGCCTCGCGCAGCTTCCGCAGCCAGAACCCCGCGCTGTTCTCGGCCACCGGCGTCGGGGTCCATCCCTATCCCGGCAACCAGAACCCGCTGACCGACGGCAAGAACGAGCCCGACTTCGCCACGTTCCCGGATCTCGGCAACCTCGCCTCCGAGCTCGACCGGCTCGACCGCGTGTACGGATCGAGCAAGCAGCTCGCCATCTACAACGACGAGTACGGCTACATCACCGACCCGCCGAACGTCGGCAAGGTCGCGATCACCGGCGGGCACTACGTCTCGCCGGCGACGGCCGCCACGTACATCAACTGGGCCGAGTATCTGAGCTGGAAGAACCCGCGGATCGCCAGCTACATGCAGTATCTGCTGGAGGATCCGTCGGCGAACACCGGCCCCTACGCCGGCTTCGCCAGCGGGCTGGAGTACGACAACGGCAAGGCCAAGCCGTCGCTGGCGGCCTATCGCCTGCCGGTCTGGATGCCGACGACGACGTTCTCGCACAACTCCAGCGTCGAGCTGTGGGGCGCCGTGCGCCCGGCGCCGGCGATGATCGCGGACGGCGACGGTCCGCAGTCGGCGGCCATCCAGCTCAACGGCAAGACGGTCTCCACGGTCAAGATCACCGCGGCCGGCGGCTACTTCGACGTCCATCTCAAGTTCGGCTCCAGCGGCACGGTCCGGCTGGCCTGGACGTATCCGAAGTCCGATCCGCTGCTGCCGATCACCGACCTCGGCCAGACCGTCTACAGCCGGAGCGTCTCGATCACGGTGCATTAGCGTCGCGGCGCCGGTGGCGACGCGCATCGGGGATACTGAGGGTGATGGCGCCCGGCTCGTCCCAGCTCGTCTCCCGGCTGCGGGAGATCTGCGGTCGTGAGTCCGTGCTGACCCATCAGCACGAGCTCGCGACCTATCGTTCCGACGGATTGCTGCACTATCGCCAGACGCCGGCGGCGGCCGTGCTGCCGGGGTCGGCCGAGGAGGTGCAGGCCGTCGTCCGCGCGTGTTATGACGCGCAGGTCCCGTGGGTGGCGCGGGGTTCAGGGACCGGGCTGTCCGGCGGCGCGCTGCCGCTCGCCGACGGGATCCTGATCGTCCTCTCGCGGCTGCGGCGGATCCTGTCGGTCGACCTGCGCAACGGGCGCGTCGTCGTCGAGCCCGGGGTCACCAACCTCGCCATCTCCGCCGCCGTGGCCCCGTCGCACTTCTATCCGCCGGATCCCTCCAGCCAGATCGTCTGCTCGATCGGCGGCAACATCGCCGAGAACTCCGGCGGCGCGCACTGCTTCAAATACGGCTTCACGACCAACTACGTCGACGCGCTCGACCTCGTGCTGACCGATGGGACTCTGGTCACGCTCGAGCGCGACGCCGCCGGCTATGACCTGCTCGGGGCGTTCGTCGGCTCCGAGGGCACGCTCGGCGTCGCCACCCGGATCACGCTGCGGGTGATCCCGGCGCCGGAGAGCGTCCGCACCCTCCTGGCCTTCTTCGCCGACACCGGGTCGGCGGGCGACGCCGTCACCGCGATCGTCGAGGCGGGAATCGTCCCGGGGGCGATCGAAATGATGGACAGGCTCTCGATCGAGGCTGCCGAGCAGGCGACCGGGGCCGGCTACCGGCTCGACGCCGGGGCGGCCCTGCTCGTCGAGCTCGACGGCCCCCGGGAGGAGTGCTTCTGCGGGCTGGAGCGCCTGACCGCGCTGTGCGCGAGCGCCGGCGCGCTCGACGTGCGGATCGCTCGCAGCGCCGCCGAGCGCGATCTCATCTGGCGCACCCGCAAGGCGGCGTTCGCCTCGATGGGGCGGATCGCCCCCGCGTACTACGTCCAGGACGGCGTCATCCCGCGTACGCGTCTGGCCGAGGTCCTGCGGCGGATCGACGCGCTCGCCGCCGAGTACGACCTGCGGGTGGCCAATGTCTTTCACGCCGGCGACGGCAATCTGCATCCGCTCGTCTGCTACGACTCAGGCCGCGAGGGCGAGGCGGCGCGGGCCGAGGAGCTCTCGGGGCTGATCATCAAGGCGTGCGTCGACGCCGGCGGTTCGATCACCGGGGAGCACGGCGTCGGGGTCGACAAGAAGGCGTACATGCCGTCGATGTTCGGCGAGCCCGATCTGGCCGCCTTCCAGCGCCTGCGCTGCGCCTTTGATCCCCACGGCCTCGCCAATCCCGGCAAGGTCATGCCGACGCCGCGGCTGTGCGGCGAGGTCCCCGGCCCCTATCGCCAGCATCCGCTCGAACGCGACGGGATCGCCGAGCGCTTCTGAGATGTCCGCGAGCGGGCACTAGCCGACGGATGAGCACCGCCTCCCCCCTCGCCCCGGGCACCTTCGAGGACGCCGCCGCCGCGCTCGCCGCGGCGAGCGCCGACGGGCGCGCGGTCCGGATCGTCGGCTCGGGCACAAAGCTCGGCTGGGGTCGTCCGGTCGGCGCCGATCAGGCCGCGGCGGTCGTCGAGCTGCACACCTCGGGCCTGGGTCAGATCGTCGAGCACAACGCCGGGGATCTGACCGCGACGATCGAGGCCGGGGTCCCGCTCGCCGCCGTCCAGCGGGCCTTCGCCGGCGCCGGCCAGATGCTCGCGCTCGATCCGCCGCTGCACGGCGATCCCGGGGCGACGATTGGCGGCGTCGTCGCCACCGGCGACAGCGGGCCGCTGCGCCACTGCTACGGCTCGCCGCGGGACCTCGTGGTCGGCGCCACGCTCGCGCTCAGCGATGGGACGATCGCCCGGGCCGGCGGCAAGGTGATCAAGAACGTCGCCGGCTATGACCTCGCCAAGCTGTTCGCCGGATCGTTCGGGACGCTCGGGCTGATCCTGTCGGTCAACGTGCGCCTCCACCCCCTGCCGGAGCGCTCGGCGACCGCGCTCGGGGCGACCGATGACCCGGCCGTGCTGACCGAGGCGGCAATCGCCCTGGCGGCCTTCCCGGTCGAGTTCGCCGCGCTTGACGTCGCCTGGCGTGACGGGCGCGGCGAGCTGCTGGCGGGCTGTGCCGGCCCCGAGGCCGAGCGCCGGGCGCAGCGGGCGGCCCGGCGGATGAGCGAGCTCGGGCTGACCGGGACCGAGCTCGTCGCCGACGACGCGGGCCTGTGGGAGCGCCAGCGCGCCGCTCAGCGATCGGCGACGCGGGCGCTCGTGCGGATCACGGCGCGGCCGACCGCGCTGACCGCGGTGATCGCCGCCGTCCGCGAGTGCGGCGGCTCGCTGGTCGGCCGGGCGGCCCTCGGTCAGAGCTTCGCCGAGCTCGACCCCGGGACCGTCGGCCGACTGCGCCGGGCGCTGCCCGCCGGCGCGAGCGGGGTGCTGCTCGACGCGGGCCCCGGGCCGACGGAGGGCGAGGATCCGTGGGGGCCGGTCGCGACCGGCCCGCTGGCGCTGATGCGCAGCGTCAAGGCGCGCTTCGACCCCACCGGCACATGCAATCCCGGCCTGTTCGTGGACGGGATCTGATGGCCGCGTTCGACGCCCGGCGCCCGCCCGAGCAGTCGGTGATCGACGATTGCGTGCACTGCGGCTTCTGCCTGGACAGCTGCCCGACGTACGTGCTGTGGGGTGCCGAGGCCGACTCGCCGCGCGGGCGGATCGTGCTCATCAATGACGGCCTCGAGCCCGGCGCGACCCTGTCGGATGAGATGGTCACCCATTTCGACCGCTGCCTGGGGTGCATGGCCTGCGTGACGGCGTGTCCGTCCGGGGTCCGCTACGACCGCCTGATCGAGCGCGTCCGGCCCCAGGTCGAGCGCAATCACCGGCGCCCGGTCGCCGAGCGCGCGCTGCGGACGCTGCTCTACGGCACCCTCCCCTATCCCCAGCGCCTGCGGCTGCTCGCCCCGACGCTCGCCGCCACCCGCTGGATCGGGGCCGAGCGGCTGCCCGGGCGTCTGGCCGAGCTCGTGCGCGTCGCCCCGCGCCCTCCGTCGCAGCGCGAGCGACGGGCCGGCGTGCCGGCCGTCACGCCGGCCGTCGGTGAGCGGCGCGGCCGCGTCGGCCTGCTGCTCGGCTGCGTGCAGCGCGTCTTCTATCCCCAGGTGCACGTGGCGACCGTCCGCGCGCTCTGCGCCGAGGGCTTTGACGTGCTCGCCCCGCGGCAGCCCGACTGCTGCGGCGCGCTCGAGTTCCACGGCGGTTCAGAGCCGTCGGCGATCCGGCGGGCGCGGGCGACGATCGCCGCGTTTGACCAGGCCGGCGGCCCGGAGGGCCTCGATTACATCGTCGTCAACGCGGCCGGATGCGGCTCGGCGATGAAGGAGTACGGCGAGCTGCTGGGCACCGACCAGGCCCGCGCGTTCTCCGCCCGGGTCAGGGACGTGACCGAGCTGCTGGGATCGATCGAGCCGCGCGCGCCGCGCGGTCCGGTGCCGCTGCGCGTCGCCTACCACGATGCCTGCCATCTCGCCCACGCCCAGGGTGTGCGGCGGCCGCCCCGGGAGCTGCTGCGCGGGATCCCCGGCCTGGAGCTGCTCGAGGTCGGCACCGAGCCCGACGTGTGCTGTGGCTCGGCGGGGATCTACAACCTCGTCAACCCGGAGGCCGCCGCCGCGCTCGGCGCGCGCAAGGCCCGTCATCTGATCGACACCGGCGCGCAGGCGATCGCGGCCGCCAATCCGGGCTGCGCCGCCCAGCTCGACCGCCATCTGCGCGAGCTGGAATGCCCGCTCCCGATCCATCATCCGGTCGAGCTCCTCGCTCGCTCGCTCGCCGCCGCGTCCGCGTCCGGGCCGGCGCTCTCGCCCTCGCCGCTGCCGGACGGGTGACGGTGGGCGCGACCGGCGGCGCCCGCTCGGCGGTCCTGGCCTGCTCGCTGGCCGCCGCGCTCGCCGCGGCGGGGTGCGGGGCGAGCGCCTCGCCGTCCTCGAGCTCGGGATCGGCGAGCGCCTCGGCCTCGACCCCAAGCTCCACGTCGACCCCGACCTCCGCGTCGACCCCGACCTCCACGTCGACCCCGGCCGCGACGAGCACGGGGAGCGGGGCCACCACCTCGGCGAGCGGGGCCACGACGACCGCCGGCTCAACCGCGGGCCGCCTCGTCGCGACGACCGGCTATGCGACGTACGAGGACTGCGCCGGCACCTGCTCGGGAGCGGTCCCGAAGGCGCTGCGCCGGCCGCTGCACCTCCCCTCGCTCGACGGCGCCCCGTGCCCGGTGACGATCAGCGTCGACGGCCCGGTCGCGCCCTCGACGAGCACCGAGGTCGGGATCGCCGACGTCGAGGGCAGCGCGTGGCTGTCGGCTCCGGTCACCTGGACGGCGGCGGCCAGCTATACCGGGCCGATCCTCATCCGCGGCGCCGAGGTCGGCGGCAGCGATCGGCTCGGGTTCGGTGAGGCGTCGACCCCGTATGACGAGCTCCAGCTGCTGGACTCCGGGCGGGGCGCGCCGGCGCGCGCCGGGCGCCGGGCCTGGCTGACCGAGACCCGCGCGCAGGCCCCCGGCTGCTACGCCTATCAGGTCGACGGAACCGATTTCTCCGAGGTCATCGTCTTCCGCGCCGTCGGCTGACCCCGCCGGCCCGGCTCAGGGGCGAAGGCTAGGAGCCGGCGTACATCTCCTCGATCAGGGCGGCGTACTTGGCTCCGATCGGCTTGCGCTTGAGCTTGATCGTCGGCGTCAGCTCGTCGCCGCCGGGCAGCCAGTCGCCGGGGATGATCCGGAACTTCTTGATCTGCTCGACCCGGGCCAGCGCGTGATTGGCCTCGTCGACGCCGGCCTGGACGGCCTCGAGAACCGCCGGCTCGGTGGCGAGCTCCTCGAGCGTGTGGGTGCCGAGCCCGTGGTTGGTCGCCCACTGGGGCGCGTAGTCGGAGTCCAGGACGATCAGCGCCGTGTTGTACGGCCGGGCGTCGCCGATGCAGCACGCCTGGCCGATCAGCGGGCTCCCGGACTTCAGCGCCGCCTCGATGTTCGCCGGCGACATGTTCTTGCCGGCGGCGTTGATGATGATCTCCTTCTTGCGATCGACGATCTTCAGGAAGCCGTCGGCGTCGATCGTGCCGATATCCCCGGTGTGCAGCCAGCCGTCGGCGTCGATCGCCTCGGCGGTGCGCTCGGGCTGGTTGCGATAGCCGATCATCAGGCACTCGCCCCGGCACAGCACCTCGCCGTCGTCGGCGATCTTCAGCTCCACCCCGGGCGAGGCCGGCCCGACGGTGCCGATCTTGACGTGGCCGGTGCGGTTGACGGCGCCGGTGCCGGCCGTCTCCGACATCCCCCACAGCTCCGACAGCTCGATCCCGAGCGCGTGAAAGAACTCCAGCACCGGCACGGGCGTCGGAGCGGCGCCGACGTTGACCGCCTTGGCCTGATCGAAGCCGAGCATCGCCCGGACCTTGGAGAAGATCTGCTCGTCGGCGCGCGCCACGGCCGCCTCGAGCTCGGCGGGCACCGGCTCGCCCCGCTGGCGCAGGCGCACTCGTTCGGTCGCCATCGCCAGAGCCTGCTCGAACGGGCGGCGCTGCTCCTCGGGCTGTGCGGCCTGCATCGCCTCCAGGCCGGCCTTCAGCTTCTCCCAGATGCGCGGCACCGCGAAGAACCACGTCGGGCGCACCTGCGGCAGATACGACAGGACCTGGCGGGGATCGGGCGCACAGGTCACCGTGCCCGCGAAGACGACCGGGATGTAGTGATGGGCCATGCGCTCGGCGATGTGAGCCGACGGCAGCCACGATATGACGCGCGAGCCGGCCTCGAAGTCCATCAGCTCGCGGACCCGCCGCGCGGTCAGCACGATCGACCGGTGCGTCAACTGCACGCCCTTGGGATGGCCGGTCGTGCCGGAGGTGTAGATGAGCGTGACGACGTCGTCGGGCGAGACCTCGGCGGTGGCCGCGTCGGCGTCGAAGCCGGGGTTTGAGCCTTCGACGGCCGCGAGGGCGAGCACGCCGTCAGGCGCCTCGCCGTCGACGACGATCACGTGCTCCAGGCCGGGCAGATTGCGCCGGGCCTCGAGCATCACGCCGAGCAGCGACTGCTCGACGATCGCCACCCGCGCTCCGGAGTCCGAGAGCAGGAACTGCACCTCGGCGACGGGATAGGTCGTGTAGATCGAGAACGGGGTCGCGCCGAGGGTGACGGCGGCGAGGTCGGCGATGTGGAACTCCGGCCGGTTGCCGAGCATCAGCGCGACGCAGTCCCCGCGCCGGACTCCGAGCGCGGCCAGGCCGCCGGCCAGCGACTCGACGCGCTCGCGCAGTTGCTTCCAGGTCAGCGAGACGGAGTCGTCCGGGGTTCTGACCGCGATCACGTCGGGGTGATCGGTCGCCGACCGGCGCAGGGCCTCGGTCAGCGTCAGGATGTCCGTCGTCTGCGCGTCACGCGCGAGGATCGTGCTGCTCTCCATCTCACTCCTCCCCATCCCTGTCTTCGCCGGCTGTCGCCGACAACGCTACTTGATGGAGAAGCCCGGCCCGCTCAGTGTCGAGATGTCGTTGCTGAGACCGATGACGAACAGGAGGATGATGAGCGCGAACCCGACGACCCCGGCCCGCTCCAGGATCGCGAACGGGATCCGCTTGCCGCGCACCTTCTCGGCGACCGCCCAGAACACATGGCCGCCGTCGAGCGGCAGGAACGGGAACAGGTTGATGACGCCGAGCGACAGCGAGATCAGCCCCAGCACCCACATCGCCTGCGTGGCGCTCGTGGCGAAGGACTCCTCGGTGACCGTGTAGCCGCCGACGATCCCGTTCAGCTTCGAGCGCACCTTGGGCTCGAACAGCCGCGCGATCGTCGACACCGTCGAGCTGGTCACCGTCCACATCTCATCGCCGCTGGCCCGGGCGGCCGTCAGCACCGGCACCGACCCCACCACCGGGGCGAACGACAGGCCGATGCGCATCCGCCGCAGCGTCGCGTCATAGCGGGGGTGGATGTCGAACGACAGGGTCTGCGACCCGCGCGCCACGACGAGCGCGACCGGCTTGGCGGCGACGCAGCCGGCCGTCGCCACCCCGGCGCAGCGGTCGGCGGAGATAGCGGCGATGATCTGGTCGACGGTCGGGTTGCGCCGGCCGTTGATGCCGATGACCCGGTCGCCGGCCTTCAGATACTGCGAGGCCGGGGGCACCAGATCCTGGACGCTGTACACCGGCTGTCCGTTGTGGACGATGTACTGGCCCTCGGACAGGTACACCCCGGTGATCAGCAGGAAGGCGATCACGAGGTTGACGGCCGGGCCGGCGAGGATGACGACGCAGCGCTTCCAGACCTTCTGGTTGTAGTAGGCCCGGGGGACGAACTCCGGCGGGATGTCCTCCTGCGGGTTCATCCCGGTGATCTTCACGTAGCCCCCGAGCGGGATCGGCCCGATGCCGTACTCGGTCTCGCCGCGGCGGAACTTGACGAGCAGCGGGCCGAAGAAGAGCGAGAAGCGCTCCACCCGCATCCCGACGGCCTTGGCGGCGACGAAGTGTCCGGCCTCGTGCAGGATGATGAGCGCCGCGAAGCCGAGGAATGCGAGAACGAAGGGCATGGGCGTGGTGCTCAGTGTGGCAAGCCGGACCTTTCGGTCCGATCAAGCGCTGGTATGAGCCTCGATGAAGCCGGTGGCCAGGCGGCGGGCCTCGCCGTCGGCCTCGGCCAGCGAGTCGAAGGAATGCACCCGACCGGCGGGCAGCCGCTCCAGCGTGCGTTCGATGACCGCGGCGATCTCCATGAAGCGCAGGCGCCCGGCGAGGAAGGCGTGGACGGCGACCTCGTTGGCGGCGTTGAGCGTGCATGGCGCGGTCCCGCCGGCCATCCCGGCCTCCCGGGCCAGGCGCAGGCACGGGAAGGTGTCGGTGTCGACGGCCTCGAAGGTCAGCGACCCCAGCTCGACGAGGTTGAGCGGGCGGACGGGCACGCCGACACGATCGGGATAGTGCAGCCCGTAGGAGATCGGGACGCGCATGTCGGGATAGCCGAGATGGGCGAGCGTCGCGCCATCGCACAGCTGGATCAGGCTGTGGATGATCGACTGGGGATGCACGACGACCTCGATCTGACCGTACGGCGTCCCGAACAGGTGATGGGCCTCGATCAGCTCCAGGCCCTTGTTCATCAGCGTCGCCGAATCGATCGTGATCTTGCCGCCCATCGCCCACGTCGGATGCGCCAGGGCCTGTTCGATCGTCGCCTCGGCGAGATCGGCCGCCCGGGCGCCGCGGAACGGGCCGCCCGACGCGGTCAGGATGAGGCGCTCGACGGTCGCCGCCCGCTCGCCGGCCAGCAGCTGGTGCAGCGCCGAGTGCTCGGAGTCGACCGGGATGATCGTCGCCCCGGTCGCCGCGGCCAGCTGGGTGACGAGGTCCCCGCCGACGACGAGCGACTCCTTGTTGGCGAGCGCGAGGTCGATGCCCTCGGCGAGCGTCGCCACCGTCGGCACGAGGCCGGCCGAGCCGACGATCGCGTTGAGCACGAGGTCGCAGTCGGAATCGGTGATCAGCCGCTCCAGGCCCTCCGGGCCCGACAGGACGTCGCCGTCGGTCCACGCCTCCGAGGCCTGAGCGGCCGCCGCGGAGTCCGACAGCGCTATGCGCCGGACGCCGTAGGCGCGCGCCTGGTCCAGCAGGGACTCCCACGCCGTGCCGGCGCTCAGCCCGACGACGGTGAGCTCGCCCCCGGTGACGCGGGAGACGACGTCGAGCGCCTGGACCCCGATCGAGCCGGTGGAGCCGAGGATGACCAGCCGGCGTGCCATCGCCTCGATTCTACGAACCGCGCCGGGCGAGGCGTTCCGGTCGACCGGCCCGCGGCCGCGGTCGGTGCGCCGCGCTCAGTGGCCGAGCACGCCCGACCAGATGTAGTAGCCGGCGACGACGGTGAAGATGACGGCGTCGAGCCGGTCCAGCGCCCCGCCGTGGGCGCCGAACACGTGGCCGGCGTCCTTGACGTCGGCATCGCGCTTGACGAGCGACTCGAGCAGATCGCCGAGCGGGCCGAGCACGGCGACGGTCACCCCGAGCAGCAGCGCGTCGCTCTGGGTCAGCCAGGGCTGCTGGAGCCCGGCGACGAAGATCGACAGGATCGCGATCAGCATCCCGCAGAACAGCCCCTCCCACGTCTTGTGGGGGGAGATCTTCGGCGCCAGCGGGCGGCGGCCGAACAGACGGCCGCCGAGATAGGCGGCGGTGTCGCCGAGGAAGGTGCCGACGAGGATGTCGATCAGGATCCCGCCGCCGTTGGGCAGGCGGCGCAGCAGCTCGGCGTGGGCGAAGGCCAGCCCGATCCAGAACACGCCGAGCAGGGTCCCGCCGATCGACACCGTCGGCATCCCGCCGGTGTCGGAGCCGATCACGATCAGGAACGTCACCGGGATCGTCGCCATCGCGACACCCAGCACGTCGTGCTCGGTGCCGAACCGGGCGGCCAGGACCATCGCCGTCAGCGACGCCAGGCCGACCATCGCCACCGGCTTCCAGCGCGCGAGGGCGCGATAGAGCTCGGTCAGGCACAGACCGCCGAGCAGGATCATCAGGACCGCCCACGCGGTGCCGCCGAGGTCGATGAAGACGATCGCCAGGATCGCGGCCGGGATCGCCACCAGGACCCGGGCGAGGAGATCGGAGCGGCGCCGGGGCTCGGTCCGGCGGTCGCCGCGCGGGGCGCGCGCCGCGGTCCGCGGACGGCGGTCGGACCCGTCGCGCGGCGCGGAGCGGCCCGCCGGCGAGCTCGAGCGCGGCCGCCGGGCCGCGGCGGCGTCCTCGCGGCTCCCGGAGGGCCGCGCGCGGCCGTCGGGCGGCCGGCGCCGAGCCGGGGGCATCAGCGCCCCCCGAAGCGGCGGCGCCGGGCCGCGAACGCCTCGAGCGACTCCTCGAAGGCCATGCGCGAGAAATCGGGCCACATCTCGTCACGGAACACGAGCTCAGCGTAGGCGGCCTGCCAGAGGAGATAGTTCGACAGCCGCTGCTCCCCGCTCGTGCGAATGACGAGATCGGGATCGTGCATGTCCGGGGCGTAGAGGCGGGCGCGGAACTCCTCCTCGGTCGTCCCGGTGAAGCCGCGTGCCGCGTCGACGATCTCCGCCCGGCCACCGTAGTTGAAGGCCACGAACAGGGTGATGCGAGCGTTCTCCCGCGTCGTGGCCTCGGCCCACTCCATCCTCGCGATCAGCTCGGGCGCGACCGGGTCGGCGCGGCGACCGAGGAAGCGCATCCGCACGCCCTGGGCGTTGAGCTCGGGGGTCTCGAGCTCGATGCGCCGGGCGAACATCTCCATCAGCGCCGTCACCTCGGCCGGATCCCGGGACCAGTTCTCGGTCGAGAACGAGTAGACGGTCAGCTCCTTGACCCCGAGGTCGACGGCGTCGCGCAGCCGCGCCTTGACGGTGTCGGCGCCGGCCTCGTGACCGGCGATGACCGGCAGCCCGCGGGCCTGCGCCCAGCGGCCGTTGCCGTCGGTGATGATCGCCACGTATCGCGCCTGGCCGCCCCAGCCGCCGGACTCTGAAGGCGCAGGGGATCCATCGTCCCTAACAGGACCCGCCGCCACCGGCTACACCTCCAGGATGTCGTCTTCCTTGTGCTTCAGGGCGTCATCGAGTTCGGAGATGCGCGCATCGGTGACCTTCTGGAGCTCGATCTCGGCGCGATGCTCGTCGTCGGACCCGGCGTCGCCGGCCTCCTTGAGCTCGCGCAGATCGTGCATGACGTCGCGCCGGATGTTGCGGATCGCGATCCGTCCCTCCTCGGCGATGTGGCGCACGACCTTGACGAGCTGGCGGCGGCGCTCCTCGGTCAGCTCGGGGATGATCAGGCGGATGAGATTGCCGTCGTTGCCCGGGGTCAGGCCGACGTCGGACTCGAGGATCGCCCGCTCTATCGCCTTGATCGAGCTCTTGTCATAGGGCTGGAGCGCGAGCATCCGGGGCTCGGGCACGGTGATCGTCGCCAGCTGCTTGAGCGGCGTCGAGGCGCCGTAGTAGTCGACGTTGATCCGGTCCAGCAGCGCCGGATTCGCCCGTCCGGTCCGCACCGAGCTGAACTCGTGGCGGGTGGACTCGACCGATTTGGCCATCCGCTCACGGGCGTCGGTGAGCAACTCGTCGATGATCTCCCCGTCGCTCATCTCACCTTCCGTCCTCTCGTCGCCTCAGGACTGCCGTCAGCCGCCGACCGCGAACCTCGCGAACCGGCGGATGACAATGTTCTCACGCGTCTCGGCCGAGAGCGCGGCGCGCAGCTCCTCGATCGTCTGGCCGCTGTGCTTGTCCTCGTTGACATGCTTCTGACGCAGCAGCACGACCTCGTCGAGCCACTTGTCCAGCTTGCCGGCGACGATCCGCTCGCGGACGTTCTCCGGCCGGTCGGCCGCCTGCTCGACGGCGATCCGCTCCTCACGGGCGCGGTCCTCGGCGGGCACCTCGTCCTCGCTGATCGCCAGCGGCATCGACGCCGCCACGTGCAGGGCGACGTCCCGCGCGAACTCGATGAACTTCTCGTTGCGCGCGACGAAGTCGGTCTGGCAGTTGACCTCGACGATCGCGCCGATCTTGTTGTTGGCGTGGATGTAGCTCTGCACGACGCCTTCCCGGGCCTCCTCGCCGGAGCGCTTGGCGGCCTGCGCCTCGCCCCGGGCGCGGAGGATCTCGACGGCCTTGTCGATGTCACCTTCGGACTCGGTCAGCGCGTCGCGGCAGGCGAGCATCCCGGCGCCGGTGCGGTCACGCAGCGTCTTGACGTCCTTGGCGGAGACCGCGCTCATGACTGCGGCTCCGCGGCCGGCGGGGCGGTGGGACTCGGCGCCGTCTCGGGCGCGGCCTCGGCGGGGGCCGCGGCGGCCTCCGGCTCCGGCGCGGGCGCGGGCTCGGCGGGCGCCGGCGGGGTGGCCTCCGGCGCGGGCGCGGGCTCGGGCTCGGGCTCGGCGGGCGCCGGCGGGGCGGCCTCCGGCTCGGCGGGCGCCGCCGACTGCACCGGGGCGGCCGGCGCCTCGGGCGCGGCGGCCGCGGGCTCAGATGCCGGCGGTGCCGCGGCGGGGGCGGGCTCAGCCGCCGGCGGTGCGGCGGCCGCGGGCTCGGGCGCCGGCGGTGCCGCGGCGGGGGCGGCCGGGGCGGGCGCCGGTGGGGCCGCGGCGGCGGCTGCGGCGGCGGCTTCCGCCGCCACCCGCGCCTGCTCCTCGGCCTCGGCGGCCTGGCGAGCCTGCTCCTCGGCGGCCTGGCGGGCCTCCTCCTCGGCGGCCAGGCGGGCCGCCTCCTCGGCCTCACGGCGAGCCTGCTCCTCGGCCTCGCGCCGGGCGCGCTCCTCGGCCTCCTGGCGCTCGCGCTCCAGGCGCGCACGCTCCTCCTCGGCGCGGAAGGCGTTGTGGCCGGTGGAGACGACGTCGCCGATCGCGCCGGTGATCGCCGCGCACGAGCGGATGGCGTCGTCGTTGCCGGGGATCACGAAGTCGATCCCGTCGGGATCGCAGTTGGTGTCGACGAGCCCGATGATCGGGATCCGCAGGCGCTGGGCCTCACGGACGGCGATCGCCTCGGTCTTGAGGTCGATGACGAACACCGCGTCCGGGACGCGCTGCATGTTCTTGACCCCGCCGAGGTTGGCGCGCAGCTTCTCGAGGTCGGCCAGAGCGGCCATCCGCTCACGGGTCGGGAGCAGCTGGAGCTGCCCCTCCGCCTCGTAGCGCTCGAGGTCGTGCAGGCGGCGGATCCGCTGCGAGATCGTCTGGAAGTTCGTCAGCAGCCCGCCGAGCCAGCGGTGGTTGACGTACGGCATGTCCGAGGCCTCGGCGGTGTCCTTGACCGCGTCCCGGGCCTGCTTCTTGGTGCCGACGAACAGCACGGTGCCGCCCCGGTGGGCGATCTCGGACGCGAAGTCACGGGCGTTGTTGAGCAGCGCCTCGGTCTGGAGAAGATCGATGATGTAGATGCCGTCGCGCTCACCGAAGATGAAGCGGCGCATCTTGGGGTTCCAACGGCGTGTCTGGTGGCCGAAATGGACGCCGGCCTCCAGCAGCTCCTTGATGCCTACCTGAGCCACGTGGTACTCCCTTGTCGAATGTGTACGGCGTCCCGCCGGGCCGGTCATCGCTCACCCCGGTCAGTCCGGGGCAGGGTCGCGAGCCGAGCACATGGCGGGGTCGGGGAATGAGTTCAGCCTGAGTCTACGCCAGTCCGCGCGGAAGTCCGCGGCGCGGTCATCGGTCCGGGCGCTCTCCGGTGCCCTCGGCGATGCTCAGCGCGACGCGCAGATCCTCGGGCAGCGGCGAGACGACGTCGATCGGCGCGCCGGTGACCGGATGGTCGAAGGCCAGCCGGGTGGCGTGCAGGAACTGCCGCCGCAGGCCGTAGCGCCCGGCCCCGCCGTACTGCGGGTCGCCGCAGACCGGGGTGCCGATCGCCGCGAGGTGGACGCGGATCTGATGCGTGCGCCCGGTCTCCAGGGCGACGCGCAGGAGCGTCGCCCCCGGCAGCATGCGCTCCACCTCGAAGTGCGTCCGGGCGTCGCGCGGCGCGTCGCTGTCGATCGACATCCGCAGGCGGTCGCGGCGATCCCGGCCGATCGCCGCGTCGATCGTCCCGGTCCGCGCCTGCGGGCGCCCGGCGACGAGCGCCAGATACTCGCGCCGCAGCCGGCGTTCGGCGATCAGCGCCCTGAGCGCACGGTGGACCTCCTCGTGCTTGGCGACGACGAGCAGGCCCGAGGTGTCACGGTCCAATCGATGGACGATCCCCGCGCGCGCCCGGTCCTCCCCCCCGGCCGCGGTTCCGGCCAGGGCTTGAGCGAGGGTTCCGGTCCAATGCCCGCGGGCCGGATGCACGACGACCCCGGCCGGCTTGTCGACGACGAGGAGATGCTCGTCCTGGAAGGCGATCCCGTACGGGACCTCGGGCGCCGGCCCGTCCGGCGCCGCCGGCGCGGGGTCCCGCACGGTGACGACCTCTCCCGAGCGGACGGTGTGACGCTTGGGGCGCGGGCGGCCGTCGACGTCGATCTGGCCGGCGTCGATCAGCGACTGGGCGCGGGCCCGCGAGCCGAGCGGCCCGGCGAGGAAGCGGTCCAGGCGCGCCCCGTCTGCCTCGTCGGGCACGGTCAGCGTCAGCGCGGCCTCGGTGCTCACGTCAGGCGCGAGCCCTCAGTCACCGCCGTCACGACGACGGGGCCCTTCGACGACCAGCACGAGCGCGACGACGCCGACGGTGATCGCGATGTCGGAGACGTTGAAGGCCGGCCAGTCGGGCAGCTTGATGAAGTCGGTGACCGAGCCGTTGGCCAGCCGGTCGATGAGGTTGCCGAGCGCGCCGCCCACGAGCAGGCCGGTCGGAATCCACACCCCGCGCCGCGTCGGATGGCGCCAGAAGAAGACGAGCAGCGCCGCGAGTGCGACGAGCACGAGCGCCAGCACGAGCGCTCCTCCCCCGGCGAACACGCCGAAGGCGACGCCGTCGTTCTGGACATGGACGAGCTCGATCCCGGGCACGACCTTGTGCACGGCGCCGATCGCGATCCCCGTCTCGACGAGGTGCTTCGTGATCCGGTCGACGATCAGCACGACCGCCAGCACGGCGGCCGCGCGGGCCCAGACGACCGCCCGGCGCGCCGGCGCCCGCGAGGCCTGCGCCGCCGAGCTCTCGGAGCCCATCGGAACCGCTCCCGGCTCAGCCGATGGCATTGACGATCAGGGAACGGACGATGTACAGCACGATGATCGCGATCATCGGCGACAGATCGACCGCGCCGAGCGGCGGGATGAAGCGCCGGAACAGCTTCAGATACGGCTCGGAGACGTCGCGCAGGAAGCCCAGGACGGCGTCGCTGGCCCGCGAGTACGGGGTTCGCATCCCGAACGAGAAGAGCAGGTTGAGCAGGATGTAGGCGAAGATGAGGACGATGTAGACCTCGAACAGCGCGCTGACGTAGTTGCCGATGTCGACGCGGCTGACGGCCAGGGCGAGCATCAGCCGGCCACGTCGCAGACCCGGTCGATGGCGTCCTGGAAGGCCGCTCGGATGCCGGCCCGCTCCAGCGCGTCGAGCCCGCGCGCCGTCGATCCGCCGGGCGAGGTGACCTCGCGCCGGACGGTCAGCGTGTCGTAGTCGCGCGCCGTGATCAGCGCCGCGCTGCCGCTCATCGTCTCCACGACGAGCCGCGCGGCGAAGCCCGGCTTGAGGCCGTGACGCACCGCGGCGTCGACCTGAGCCTCGGCGATCAGGGCCTGGTAGGCGGGCCCGACGCCCATGACCGCGCTGGCCGGGCCGAGCATCGTCTCGTCGATCTCGATCACCGAGCCGAGCCGGCCGAACAGCGAGATCACCTCGCGCTCGAGTCCGCGATCGACCCGATGGTCAGGATGGTCCTCGCTGACCGGCGCGTAGCAGACGATGCCCTGGCGGACCTCGACGGGCGTGCTCGGCATCAGGCGGAAGACCGGCGTGCCGGGATAGGCCTCGATCAACGCCGCCGTCGACGCCGAGCCGAGGACCGAGGCGACGGCCTTGACCGCACCCGCGATCTCGGCGGCGACCGGCCGCAGCTGCGCGGGCTTGTGGCAGAGCACGACGAGGTCGGACCGCTCGGCGACCTCGAGATTGGAGGCCGCGATCCCGCCGAGCTCGGCGGCCAGCGCCGCGGCGCGCCCGGAGCCGGAATCCGAGCACAGGACCGGGTCGCCCCATCCTCTCGCCATGGCCCGGGCCATGCTCCCGGCGCCGATCAATCCGACTCGCATCCACTGAAATCTACTGGCGCGGTGATCCGGCGTGGTGAACGCCGTCCCGAAAGCCCGTCAGGACTGGTTGAAGAAGCCCTTTTCGACGAGCCGCGCGCGCTCCTCGGCGGACACCTCGACGTTGCGCGGGGTCAGCAGGAAGACCTTGTCGGCGATCCGCTGCATGCCACCGTCGAGCGCATAGGTGAGGCCGCTGGAGAAGTCGATCAGCCGCTTGGAGAGATCGGTGTCGGTGCTCTGGAGATTGAGGATGACCGGAATCGCGACCTTGAACTTGTCGGCGACGTCCTGGACATCGTTGAAGCTCTTGGGCTGGACGAGATGGACCTGGACGTCGCCGCCGGCCGTGCGGCCGTTGGCGACCCGGCCGCCGGTCACCGGGCGCAGCGCGGTCGTGCGGCGCTCGCTGGTGGAGTCCTCGGCGAAGATGTCGTCGAACTCGTCGCGACGGCGCCGCGAGCTGAGCTTGCGGACATTGGGCCGGTCGCGATAGCTGTCCTGCAGCTCGGCCTCGGGCTCGCTGTAGGCCTCGAGCTCGTCATCGTCATAGACGTCGTCTTCGGCGAGGCCGAAGTAGACGAGCGTGCGATGCCAGGTATCTCTGATGGCCATATGCGTACTCAGGGTTCGTGCACGAGCACGTATTCCCTGCCTCGATTATGGCGCGGGTTGGTAAAGGATTGTTCCCAGACGAACGATCGTCGCCCCCTCCTGGACGGCGACGGCGTAGTCCTGGCTCGTCCCCATCGACAGCTCGCGCAGGCCGTGATCCTCGGCGAGTCCGCGCAGGGCGGCGAAATGCGGCCGGTTGTCCTGCGGCCGGGCGGCGAGCGGAGGCATCGTCATCAGGCCGACGACGGCGACCGGACAGCGCTCCAGGAAGCCCGGCAGCTGCGCCGGCGCGATTCCGCTCTTGCCCGCTTCGCCGGCGACGTTGACCTCGACCAGGACCTGGGTGCGCTCGTCGCCGTGGCGGGCGAGCTGCGCGAGCACCGAGTCGCTGGCCACCGAGTGGATGTAGCGGACGTGGGGCAGGACGTCTCGGACCTTGCGGCTCTGCAGATGGCCGATGAAGTCCCAGGTGAACGCCCCGGGGAGCGCCGCCGCCTTGGCGACCAGGTCCTGGGCGCGGTTCTCGCCGACGAGCGTCACACCGGCCTGCGCGAGCGCCGTCAGCTCCTCGACCGGCACGTATTTGACGGCGGCCAGGATCTCGACCCCGGCCGGGTCGCGCCCGGCGTCGGCGATCCGCTCCCGCGCGCGCTCGAGGTTGTCCCGCACGGCCTCGGCGCGCAGTCCGTGGATCAGGTCAACCATGCGATCCCGCCCTGGCGCCCGGTGATCCCGTGATCCCGCCGGTGCGAGTAGAAGAGCGACGGATCGGCGCAGATCGTGCACAGGCCGATGTCGGCGACTGCCCCCACCCCGGCCGCGCGCAGCTGATGGCGGGCGACCGCCGCGAGATCGACGTTGCCGGCGCGATGGGCCTCGGGAATGCCGGCGAACGCCGCGTGGACCTCGGCCCCGGCCTCATAGCAGCAGCCCCCGGCGCCCGGCCCGATCGCCGCGCTCAGCTCGCCGCGGACCCCGAGCTCGCGCAGCGCCCGCACGCCGTTGGCGATCACGCCCTGAGCGAGCCCGCGCCACCCGCCGTGCAGCATCGCCACCGCGCTGACGTGCTCGCCGGCGATGGCGATCGGCAGGCAGTCGGCGGTCAGGGCGACGAGCGCGACGCCGCTCAGCGCCGTGGCCTGGCCGTCGAACCGGGGCAGCGGCGGCGACTCCCGGTGCGCGACGCTGACCGTGCGCACGCCGCAGCCGTGGACCTGATGGACGAAGCGCAGCGCCGCGGCGCCGGTCTGGCCCTGCAGGGTGGCGTGGTTACGAGCGACCGCCCCCGAGTCGTCGTCGGTCAGCCGGCCGAGGTTGAGACTGCGATACGGGCCGGTGGAGTGCCCGCCGCGGCGGGTCGTGAACAGCGCCCGCGCGCCGGGCAGATCGATCGCGAAATGGTCACCGAGCTCGTAGAAGCCGTCCGCGCCGGTCATCGCTGCGCAGGCTAGCCGCTGGCGAGACCGCGACGCGAGTCCCGATCCGCGGGGGTGTGAGCGAAACCCCGCGATATGGACGTCACACGGCGTCAGCCCCGACCCGGCGAGCTCGCCTCCCCGGCGTCCCGGGCGCAGCGAAGAGCCTCGGCCAGCTCCTGCGCGGCGCCGTGTACCCGCCCGTCGAGCTTGGCGGCGAGCGCTCCACGCAGGCCGGCGCCGATCGCCGGGCCCGGCGCGACGCCGGCGGCGAGCAGATCGTCACCGTCGATCTCGAGCGCCACGTCGCGCATCCCGGTCAGCCAGCGCCGGGCCGCGGCCTCGGCTCTCGGGCTGATCGCTCCCGCCAGGGCGACGAGCTCGACCGGGGCACGCGCGGCGGCGAGCGCGATCTCGGCCGGTCCGCCGGCGGCGCCCAGCGCGGCGGCCAGCAGCGCGGCGCCTCCGGCGGCGGCGAGGATCCGGTCCCGCTCGCCGGCGGGGAAGGCGAACGCGTCGAGCGCGGCCCGCAACTCCGCGGTCGGGACAGCGGCCGACGCCGCGGCCAGGACGACCGTCGCGGGGTCGCCGTCGGCCGGCAGCAGGGTCAGCGCGCGGGCGGCGAGGTCAGGATCGCGCAGCCCGAACCCGGGGAGGATCGCGGCGTCGAGCCCGAGGTCGTGGCATTCCATCAGGCCCTTGATCGGATCGGGCTCGGCGGCGAGCAGCCGCAGCTCCGCGCCGATACGCGGCCCGCTGACCGTCGCCAGGGCGTCGCCCTGGACCGCCTCGCCGGCGAGCTCGCGCGTGCCGGGGGCGATCGCGAAGCGCAGGCGGGCGGCGTAGCGGGCCAGACGCAGCAGCCGGGTCGGATCATCGGCGAAGCTGGCGTGGTGGAGCACCCGCAGCCGGCGACGGTCCAGGTCGCCGAGCGCGCCCGGCGCGGCGACCAGCTCGCCGCGGCGCGGGCCGGTCAGGCCGAGGGCGAGGGCGTTGACGGTGAAATCGCGCCGGCGCAGATCGACCTCGATCCCGGCCGGGGACACGGTCGGCAGCGCTCCCGGCCGGGCGTAGGTCTCGAACCGTGCGCGGGCGATGTCGCAGCGCGTGCCGTCCAGGACGACCGTGCAGGTCCCGAAGCGATCGTGGGCGCGGTCCGGCGATCCGAGCCGGGCGATCACCGGCGCGAGCTCGCCGTCGACGACCAGGTCGAGGTCGACGGGGCGGCGGTCGAGCAGGAGGTCACGTACGGCGCCGCCGACGAGATAGATGCCCTGAAGCCCGCCCAGGCGCTCGCGCAGCGGCCGGGCGGCGGCGAGCCCGTCGAACCGCTCCAGCAGCGCCGCTCCCGATCGTGGGCTCATCCCGCCCATGATCGCGCGCCCGCGGCCGCCGCGCGCGGCGACCCGCCGCCCCGGACGACCGGCCCCTCACGACCGCGAGCGGCGACTCGGGAGCGACCACTAGCATCAGTCGCGATGCCCAGCCCCGTTCCGCGGCGATGGCTGCGGCGTGGACTGGTTGGGGCGGGAGCGGTTGCGCTGCTGCTGGGAGCCGGGGCGGCGTTCGTCGTGCTTCACGCGCCGGGCAACGTCTCGCACCCCAACGTGCAGTTCACCGCGCCGGCGACGACGACCACCACGACGACGACCACCACCACCCGCGCGCCGGCGCCCCGGGTGGTCGACAACTTCCAGTGGCCGTGGTTCGGCTATGACAACGGGCGGACCCGCGCCTTCGCCGGTCCGTCCGACCTCCATCCTCCGCTGCACGTCGGCTGGCGTTTCTTCGACGGGGCGCTGCTCGAGTTCCCCCCGTCATCTATCACGAGACGATGTTCGTGCTCGACGACGACGGCTCCGCCCGAGCGCTCGACGTGCGCGACGGGCGGGTCCTGTGGCACACGAAGGTCGGGAGCCTGTCGGCCGCCTCGCCGGCGATCGCGCCCGGCGCAGGGGTCGTGCTCATGCCGGTGCTGTCGATCACCGGCTCCCGGCCGGGGAACGGCCGCTTCGTCGCGCTCTCGATGAGCACCGGGCGGATCGTGTGGTCGCGTCCGGTCGGCGCCGGCACCGAATCGCCGCCGATCGTCGGCGGCAACACCGTCTACTACGGCGATCAGAGTGGGACGCTGTATGCCCGCAACGTCGCCACCGGGCATCTCGACTGGACCTACCACGCCAGCGGCGCGATCAAGGGCGGCCCCGCGCTCGTCGGCGGCGTCCTGTACTTCGGCGACTACGCGGGGCGCGCCTACGCGGTGCGGGCGTCCGACGGCCACCAGGTCTGGGCGGTCAGCACCGACGGGGCCGCGTTCGGCTTCGGCTCCGGGCAGTTCTACTCGACCCCCGCCGTCGCCTTCGGCCGCGTCTACATGGGCAACACCGACGGCCGGGTGTATTCGTTCGGCGCGGCCACCGGCGCGCTCGCCTGGGCGACGGCCACCGGCTCCTACGTCTACGCCTCGCCGGCCGTCGCCGATCCCCCGGGCCTCGGGCCGACGGTCTACGCCGGCTCCTACGACGGCTATCTGTACGCCTTCAACGCCCAGTCGGGCGCGATCCGCTGGCGCCATGCCGCGGGCGGCAAGATCTCAGGCTCGGCGACCGTGATCGGCAACGTCGTCTACTACTCAGACCTCGGCACCCATACCTCGGCGGGGCTGAACGCGACGACCGGCGCCCTGGTGTTCTCGTTCTTCAGCGGCTCGTTCACGCCGGTCATCGCCGACTACCACGCGATCTACCTCGACGCCATCAGCTCGATCTATGAGCTGCTGCCGCGGTCGGCGCCGGCCGCGCACCATGCCGCCGCCCACCGCGTCCGCCGGCGGACGACGCATCCGGCGAAGCGGCCTGCGGCTCGGCGGCGGCGCGCATCGGCCCGCGGCACGCGGTCAACGGGCAGGGCGAGCAGGTCAGGCGCGAAGAAGGCGCGTCGCTAGTCGCCGCCCTATCGGGCGCTAACCGAAGGCCAACGCAAATCGGCGCCCACGACACTGGGCGCGCATAACGCTTGCTATCATTCTAGACATATGCGTTGTCGTAGTGGTAGCCATTGTCAGCAGCCGGCCGAGAAGGGCCGTCGGTTCTGCGCGGAGCACGCGGCGGAGCTCGATCGCATGCGCGAAGAGCTCAAGGATGCCGCGGCCGCCCGCATCGGTCGGGGCCGGCCCAAGCGATCGTCCACCTGCTGTCGTCCCGGCTGCTACGAGCCGCGCGTTCCGCCCGCCGCGTACTGCGATACGTGCGCCGCGGCCGGTTACGTGGAAGAGGCCGCGTAGCGCGGCCTGCTCGCAGCCGAGCCCCCAACACAATTTCATCAGCCCGCGCGGCGTCGATGGCACTGCGGTGTCACCGCGGCTGTGACGCGCGCACCGCGATTCCCTCGGCGGCGAGGTGGTCCTTGACCTCCTCGACGGTGTGGTGGCCGTAGTGCAGGATCGAGGCGCAGAGCACGGCATCGGCGCCCGCGCGGATCGCCGCGCCGAGGTCCTCGAGGCGGCCGGCTCCGCCTGAGGCGATCACCGGCACCCCGACCGCGTCGGCGACGGCGCGCGTCAGCTCGAGGTCGTAGCCGGCGTTCGTGCCGTCGCGGTCCATGCTCGTCAGCAGGATCTCGCCGGCGCCGCGCTCGGTCGCCTGGCGGGCCCACTCCACGGCGTCGCGCCCGGTCGGCGTGCGGCCCCCGGCCAGGTACGCCTCCCAGCCCGCGCCGGCCGCGCCGGACCGCGCCTTGGCGTCGATCGCCAGCACGACGCACTGGGCGCCGAAGTTCCGCGACAGCTCGTCGATCAGCTCCGGGCGCTGCAGTGCCGCCGAGTTGACCGACACCTTGTCGGCGCCGGCGTCGAGCACCGCCTGGGCGTCCGCGACCGAGCGGATGCCGCCGCCGATCGTGAACGGGATGAACACCTCGTCGGCCGCCCGACGCGCCAGTTCGACGACCGTGTCGCGCTTGTCGGAGGTGGCGGTGATGTCGAGGAAGACGAGCTCGTCGGCGCCCGCGGCGTCATAGCGGGCGGCGAGCTCGACGGGGTCCCCGGCGTCGCGCAGGTCGACGAACTCCACGCCCTTGACGACGCGCCCGCCGGTGACGTCGAGGCACGGGATGACGCGCTTGTAGTGCATGCCCCTACTCCGCGGGCTCGGCGGGCTCGAGCGCGGCCTGCCCGTCGGCGACCCCGAAGCGGCCCTCGTACAGCGCCGTGCCGACGATCACCCCGGTCAGGTTGACCTGGCGCAGCGCGGCGAGCGCCCGCAGGTCCTGGAGCGAGGACACGCCGCCGGAGTAGATGAAGGTCCCGCGCACGACGGCCGCGATCCGCCTGACCTCGTCGAGATCGGGCCCGTCGAGCATCCCGTCCCGGTCGATGCTCGAGTACACGAACCGTGAGACCCCGCGACGCACGAGGCTCTCGATCACCGCCTCGGCCGGGATCTCGGTCTGGGTCGTCCAGCCGGCGGAGGCGAGCCGGCCGCCGCGCGCGTCGACCGACACGATCACGCGGTCGCGGTTCCCGGCCAGCACCGCGTCGAGGAAGTCGACGTCGTCGAACGCCGCCGTGCCGAGGATGACCCGCGCCGCCCCCGCGGCCAGCGCGTCGCGCACCGCCGTGACGCTGCGCAGACCACCGCCGACCTGCACCGGGACTCCGACCGCCGCGGTGATCCGGCGCAGATGCTCGAGGTTGGCGGGCGCGCCGGTGCGCGCGCCGTCGAGGTCGACGACGTGCAGCGCCCGCGCGCCGGCCCGCGCCCAGCGCAGCGCGGCGGTCAACGGGTCCGGGTCGTACTCGGTGCGCTGGCCGAAATCCCCCTGGGCGAGCCGCACGGCCCGGCCCTCGAGGATGTCGATCGCCGGCAGGAGGATCATGCGACGCGCGCCGCGGCGGGCGGTGCCGGGCGCCCGGCGCCGCCGCGGCACAGCTGCACGAAGTTGCGCAGCATCGCCAGCCCGTAACGCGATGACTTCTCGGGGTGGAACTGGACGCCGAGCACGGCGTCGCGCGCGACGATCGTGGCGAAGCGCTCGCCGTAGGCCGTCGTCGCGACGACGTCGGCGGGATCGGCGGGCCGAGCGGCGAGCGAGTGCACGTGGTAGAAGGCGCAGCCCGCGGCGGGCAGCCCGGCGGTCAGCGCCGACGGGCGCTCGAACGACACCTCGTTCCAGCCGATGTGGGGAACGCGCAGGCCGGCGGTGTCCAGCGCGGTGACCTCGCCGGGGATCAGCCCGAGGCCATCGGTCGTCTCGTGCTCATCGGAGCGCTCGAACAGCAGTTGCATGCCGAGGCAGATCCCGAGCAGCGGGACGCCCGCGGCGACCGTCGCCGCCAACGCCTCGTCGAGGCCGAGCTCGGCGAGATTGCGCATCGCCTGGGGGAAGGCCCCCACTCCGGGCAGCACGATGCCGTCGGCGGCGGCGAGCTGCGCGCGGTCACGGGTGATGAGCGCGGGCGCGCCGACGTGCTCGAAGGCCTTCTGCACCGATCGCCGGTTGCCCATCCCGTAGTCGACGATCGCCAGCCGCGGCGCGTCGCTCATACCAGCATGCCCTTGGTGCTCGGGACGCCGTGCTCGGTGGGATCGATCGCTGTCGCGGCTCGCAGCGCCCGGGCCGCCGCCTTGAACGCCGCCTCGATCATGTGGTGGGCGTTGGTCCCCGCCTCGACGGTCAGGTGCATCGTCAGGCGCGCGTTGCCGGCGAGCGCGCGGAAGAACTCCTCGGCCAGCTCGTGGTCGAAGTTGCCGATCGCGCCCGGCGGCAGCGGTGACTGGAACACACACAGGCCGCGGCCCGAGATGTCGATCGCGCACGAGGCGCGGGACTCGTCCATCGGCACCGTGGCCTGCCCGTAGCGGGTGATGCCGGCGCGATCCCCGAGCGCGCGGTCCAGCGCCTGCCCGAGGCAGATGCCGACGTCCTCGACGGTGTGATGGGCACCGGTCTGCAGGTCGCCGGTGGCCGTGACCGAGAGGTCCAGCCGCCCGTGGCGGGCGAGCAGATCGAGCATGTGGTCGAAGAATCCGACCCCGGTCTCACGGACGCCGGCGCCATCGCCGTCGAGGGCGAGCGTCAGCTGAACGTCGGTCTCGCCGGTGCGGCGATCGATCTCGGCGGCCCGTGCCATCACGGGTCATTGTCGCGGATGCGGGCCTCCATCGACTGGGCGTGGAGCTCGAAGCCCTCGGCCCGGGCGATCGGCGCGGCGGCCCTGGCCAGCGCGGTGGCGCCGCCGCCGATCTGCACCTCGGTGAAGCGCCGGCGGAAGTGCAGCGGCGACAGCGCGGCCGCGAAGCGCGCGGCCGCGTTCGTCGGCAGGACGTGGTTGGAGCCCGCGACGTAGTCCGAGAAGGCGGTCCCGCTGCTCTCGCCGACCAGCAGGCAGCCGGTGTGCGTGACCCGCGGCGCGAGCGCCTCGGAGGCGGCTCCCATCAGCTGGAGATGCTCGGGCGCGAAGGCCTCGGCGATGGTGAACGCCTGCTCGAGCTCGCTGACCTGCACGAGGCGGATGATCGCGTCCGTGTCCGGGGCCTGCTCGATGCGGGCGGCGAGCGCGTCGAGCAGCTGCGCCGAGCTGGAGATGGCCACGACCATCGAGCCCGCGCCGTGCTCGGCCTGGGCGAGGAGGTCAAGCCCGAGCAGCTCGGGGTCGACGCCGGCATCGGCGATCACGACGAGGTCGCTCGGGCCGGCGAAGCCGTCGATCCCGACCCGCCCGAAGACTTGGCGCTTGGCCTCCTGCACGTACAGGTTGCCGGGCCCGACGATGACGTCGACCGGGGCGACCGTCTCGGTCCCGTAGGCGAGCGCGGCGATCGCCTGGGCCCCGCCCATCCGATAGACGACGGTCGCGCCGGCCAGCCGGCAGGCGCCGAGCACGACGGGGTCGACCTCGCCGTTGGCACCGGGCGGGCAGCACACCGCGATGTCCCTGACCCCGGCCACGCGGGCGGTGATGACCCCCATGACGACGGTGCTCGGATACGGGGCGCGGCCGCCCGGGACATAGACGCCGGCGCTGTCGACCGGCACCTCGCGCAGGGTGACGGCGTGGCCGTCGAAGACGATCGCCCGCGCGTCGGAGACGCCGGCCTCCGCGACGCGCATGACATTGGTGATCGCCAGGCGCAGCCCCGCCCGGATGTCGTCGGTCAGGCGGTCGGCGGCGGTGTCGAGCTCGACGTCGGGGACCCGCAGCGCCGACGGGGTGCGCCCGCCGGTGTCGAACTCACGGGTGTAGAAGCGCAGGGCGTCGTCGCCGCTGGCCCGCACCCGGGCGATGATCTCGGCGACGCTGTCCTGGACGGTGTCGGGCGCCGGGACGAGGTCGCGCAGCTCCTGGGCGAGGAGGGTTGGATCACCGGCGAGGACGAGGCGCTCAGACCGCACTGACGCGCTCCAGCAGCTCATCGATCTTCGCCGCCTGGAGCTTGTGGGCGACCGGATTGGCGATCAGGCGCGCGGTGCAGACGGCGATCTCCTCGCGGATCACCAGGCCGTTCTCGCGCAGCGTCGTGCCGGTCGCCGTCAGGTCGACGATCGCCTCCACCAGGCCGGTGAGCGGCGCGAGCTCGACCGAGCCCTTGACCTCGACGATCTCGGCCTGGCGCCCGGTCTCCAGGAAGTGCTCGGCGGCGATCCGCGGATACTTGGTGGCGATCCTCACGACGCCGAGCCGGCGCAGCGCCTCGGCGGCGCGGTCCTCTCCGGCCTCCCCAGCGAGCACCATCCGGCATTCGCCGAAGCCGAGATCGAGCAGCTCGTAGACCTCGCGCTCGGCCGCCTCCATCAGGACGTCCTTGCCGGTGATGCCGAGATCGGCGGCGCCGGCCTCGACATAGGTGGGGACGTCGGACGGGCGCATCGTGATGATCCCGCTCTCCTCGAACAGCAGCCGCCGGTCGTTGTCACGCACGTCCCGCGTGTCGATGCCGAGCCGATCGAGGAGATCCAGCGTGTCGGTGAACAGCGCCCCGCGGGGAACGGCGATCCGCAGCCCGGTCACCGGCCGCCGCCCCGCGACAGCGCCCGCGCTCCGGCGCGCGAGGCGCTCTGCTCGCTGGTCAGCGCGATGTGCAGCCGCTCGACGTTGAGGGCGAAGCCGACCGCCGGCATCGGGCGCCCGAACGAGCTGAGCAGGTCGTCGTAGCGCCCGCCGCCGCCGAGCGGGACCCCGTAGGCCGGGTCATAGACCTGAAAGACCGCGCCGGTGTAGTAGCCCAGATTGCGCACGAGCCCGAGGTCGAAGATGATCCGGGCCGCGACCTCGGGGGCGAGCAGGGCGTGAACCTCGCGCATACCGCCCAGCGCCGCGTGCAACGCTCCGGACAGCCCCTCCAGCACGTCGGGTCCCCCCCGGGTGCGGGCCAGGCGCAGCAGCAGCGCGGCGTCGCCGGCGGCCAGCCCGAGCGCGTGCACCTCCCGGTCGACTCCGACGAAGTCCCCGGCGGCGAGCTCGGCGAGGATCGTGTCCCGGTGCTCGGCGGGCACGCCGAAGGCGTCCAGCAGCGACGGATACAGCGCGGCGTCCCCGAGCCCGACGCGGTAGTTCTCCAGTCCGGCGGCGTCGAGCGCCGCGCACAGGACGCCGAGCACCTCGGCGGTTCCCTGCGGCCCGGGCGCGCCGAGCAGCTCGACCCCGGCCTGCAGGAACTCCCGGGACTGCCCGCGCTGCGGGCGCACGCCGCGATAGGCGTAGGCCAGGTAGCAGAAGCGCAGCGGCGGCTCGGCGTTCGCGTAGCGGGTGGCGGCCACCCGCGCGATCGGGATCGTCATCTCCGGGCGCAGGACGAGCACCTGGCCCTGCTCGTCGAACACCCGGTAGCCGGGGGCCGCGCCGGCGGCGTTCGTGCGCTGGAAGGTCTGCTCGTGCTCGAGCGCGGGCGTGTAGACCTCGCCGTAGCCGGCGGTCGCGAACACGTCGCGGATGCCGTCGGTCATCGCCCGCAATTCGCGCATCTCGTCGGGCAGCACGTCCCGCGTGCCGCTGGGGATGCGTTCGATCATGTGCGAGAAGGGTAGGAGGTTCGTCCGCGTGTGGCGCGTCGGGCGACCGGCCCGCGTCGCGGACGGTGCTCGGGGCTGGCGGGCGCGATCGCGGTCAGGCCGCGATCGGGGCGTCTTCCAGCCGGGTGATGCGCGCGCCGAGGTCCCGCAGCCGTTCGTCGATCCGTTCGTAGCCGCGGTCGATATGGCGGATGTTGCCGATCTCGGTGACGCCGTCGGCGCACAGCGCGGCGATCAGCATCGCCATCCCGGCGCGGATGTCCGGCGAGTCGACGCGAGAGCCGCGCAGCGGGCGGGGACCGTTGACGATCGCCCGGTGCGGGTCGCAGATGATGATCTCGGCGCCCATCCCGACGAGCTTGTCGGTGAAGAACACCCGGTTCTCGAACATCCACTCGTGGACGATGACCGATCCGCGGGCCTGGGTGGCGAGCGCCAGCGCGACGCTCGTCAGGTCGGCCGGGAACGCCGGCCACGGGCCGTCCTGGACCTTGGGCATGTGGTCGCCGCGATCGTTGCGGATGACCATCTCCTGGTTGCCCGGGACGATGATGTCGTGGCCGTGGACGTCGCTGCGCAGGCCGAGGCGCTCGAACACGAGCCGGATCATGCGCAGGTCGTCGGGCCGCGTGTCCTGGATGACGAGCTCGCCGCCGGTCACGCCGGCGAGCGCCATGAACGAGCCGATCTCGATGTGGTCCGGAGCGATCTGATACGTGCAGCCCCGCAGGCTGGCCTGCCCGTGGACGGTCATCACGTTGGAGCCGATGCCGTCGATCGCCGCGCCCATCTGGACGAGCATGCGCGCCAGGTCCTGGACGTGGGGCTCGGAGGCGGCGTTGCGGATCACCGTCGGCCCGCGGGTCAGCGCCGCAGCCATCAGGGCGTTCTCGGTCGCCATCACCGACGGCTCGTCCATCAGGAAGTCACAGGGCCGCAGGCCGAGCGGCGGCGCGGTCAGCACGACCTCGTCATGGCCGTCCTCGACGACGGCTCCGAGGGCGCGGAAGGCGTCGAGATGGGGATCGAGGCGACGCCGGCCGATCACATCGCCGCCGGGCGGCGGCATGTGGGCGGCGCCGAAGCGGGCGAGCAGCGGCCCGGCGAGCAGGAATGACGCCCGGATCTTCTCGGCGAGCGCGCGATCGACGCTCGTGCTCTGCACGGTGGAGCTGTCGATCAGCACCTCGCTGGCCCCGAGCCATTCGACGCGCGCGCCGAGCATCTCCAGCAGCCTGACCATCGCCTCGACGTCGGCGATCCGCGGCACGTTGCGCAGGATGACCTCGTCCTCGGTGAGCAGGCAGGCGGCGAGGATCGGCAGCGCGCCGTTCTTGTTGCCGGCGGGAGTGATGGTGCCCGACAGCGGCACCCCGCCTTCGATGACGAACTTCTCCAGTTGAATCGCCCTCGCAGAGGTTGACTGTGTCCGGTCGCCCATCAGGCTAGACGGTGTCCGGTCCGGCTGTCCCGGAGCCGAGATCCGCGCCGAGTCCTGAGCTAGGGTAACGGCCATGCCCTCAGACAATTCGCGGGCGGAGGCCTGGACCCTTCTTTGCCGGTGGACGCAGTCGGATTCCCTGCGCCGGCACATGCTCGCGGTGGAGGCGGCGATGCGCGCCTACGCCCCTCGGTTCGGGGGGGACGTCGAGCTGTGGGGGCTGACCGGGCTGCTGCACGACCTCGACTACGAGCGCTATCCCGACCTGGCGACCGGGCATCCCCGCTATGCCATGCGCGAACTGGAGTCGCTCGGCTATCCGTCCGAGCTCGTGCGGGCCGTGGCCTCGCATGCCGATTACCTGGACGTGCCCCGGGAGTCGGCGATGGAGAAGGCCCTGTTCGCCGTCGACGAGCTGTCGGGCTTCATCCTGGCGTGCGCGTACGTGCGTCCGGAGGGTCTGGTCGGCATGACCCCCAAGTCGGTCAAGAAGAAGATGAAGACGCCGGCCTTCGCCGCCGCGGTCAGCCGCGAGGATCTGACGGCGGGCGCGGCCGAGCTCGGCGTCGATTTCGACGGCCACGTGACGACCGTGATCGCGGCGCTGACCGAGCGACGCGACGAGCTGATGCCGTCGACGGCCCGCACCGCCGGCGGCTCCTGACGACGAGGAGTTTCCGCATGCCGCAGACCGAGCAGGTCAAGGTGGTCGTCCTGGAGGGCGACGAGACCGGCCAGGAGCTCCTGGAGCAGTCACTGCGGGTGCTGGACGGCACGCTGCTCGGGCTCGACCTCGAGCTCGAGCGCTTCGATCTCTCGCTGGAGAGCCGGCGGGCGACGGCCAACGGGATCGTCGACCGGGCCGCCGCCGCGATGCGCGCCGCCGGTCTCGGCCTCAAGGCGGCGACGATCACCCCGGAGGGCGCGGGCGACGTCGGCTCGCCGAATCGCATCCTGCGCGAGGAGGTCGACGGCAAGGTGATCGTGCGGACCGGCCGGCGACTGCCGGGGGTGGCGCCGATCGCCGGCGTCCACCACCCCATCTCGGTCGTGCGGATGGCGGTCGAGGATGCCTACGGGGCCGCCGAGCGGCGGGAGGGCGCGGCCGGAGCGGCCGACGAGGTGGCCTATCGCATCGAGCACGTGACCCGCTCCACCTGCCGCGCGGTGGCCGAGTTCGCCTTCCGCACCGCGGCCAAGATGGGTGCCCGGGTGTACGGCGGACCGAAGTGGACCGTCTCCCCCGTCTATGAGGGCATGCTCAAGGAGGAGCTCGACGCCGCCGCCGCCCGCCATCCGGAGATCGCCTATCAGCCGGTGCTGATCGACGCCACCTACGCCGGCCTGCTGTCCGGCGCGACCGACACCCCGCTCGTCATCCCGGCGCTCAACCGCGACGGCGACTGCCTCTCCGACCTCGTGCTGCCGATGTTCGGATCGATCGCCGGGGCCGAGTCGATCCTGCTCGCCTTCGACGAGAACTACGACACGACGGTCGCCATGGCCGAGGCGCCCCATGGCACGGCGCCCGCCCTGCTCGGCAAGGACCTCGCCAATCCGCTGGCGATGATCCTGGCCTGCGGCGCGCTCCTGCGCCTCGCCGCCGACCGCCACGGCCCGGCGTGCGAGCGCGCCTCGCGCGCGATCTACGAGGGCACCCTGGAGACGATCGCCTCGGGCACCAAGACCCCTGATCTCGGCGGCGGAGCCGGCACGACCGAGTTCACCTCGGCGGTCGTCGACCGGGTGGCGACCAAGCTCGACGTCTGGTCCTCGCTCGGGTCGTGAGTCGCGGGTCCGTCCGGGCGCTCCCCTACTCTTACGAACATATGTTCCGTCCTTCCGTCAGACGACTCAAGGCCCTGCTGGCGCTCGCCGACGACATCCTCGGCGACCCGGAGCCCGTCGTCGCACCCCATCCCCATCGCCAACCGATCCGCCTGCAGCGCGAGCGCCGTGCCGGCTCGGTGACGCCCCGCCCCACCCACTGCCTGTGCCCGGTCCAGCGCGCCCCCGTGGACCGCGTCCGCCGGGACCGCGTGTCCTGAGCCCGGCTCCCACGGCCCGGCCGTCGGCCGCGTCTCACCGCCCGCGGTCGGGTCCATCTGGCCGCCCGCGGCCCCGCCGTCTCCCGGGCCGCGCTCGGATCCGTCCGGGCGCGCTCGGCCTCCGCGTCCCGGGGCCCGCGGTCGGATCCGTCCGGGCGCCCTCGGCCCTCGCCGTCTCCCGGCGCGGCCCGGTGGAGGATGTCTGAAAATAGCCCGCATAGCGGGCAAAATATCGATGCCCTCCCCGACTCTCGGGCGCAACCCCAGCGGAGCGTGCGCACCGAGCGCGCCCGCACATCGCGATCGGCGGCGAGGGCGAGATCAGTGGCCGGGCAGGGTCGCCAGATCGCCGAGGAGCAGGTCTCGATCGGCTTGGGCCGAGATCCGCTCGGCGGCCTCACGGGCCCGGCGCTCGGAGTCGGCCGCGAGCTCCGTGTCGCCCGCGACGGAGTGGGCCCGGGCGAGCGCTTCGTAGGCGAAGGCGCGATCGAAGCCCTCCAGGCCGTGCTCGTCGCAGATGTCCAGGCAGCGCTGGGCGTGGTGGAGCGCCGGTTCGGAGCGCTCCAGGGTGGCGTAGACGCGTGAGAGCTGCCACTCGCCCCGGGCGAGGTGGACCGGCGTCGCGAACTCACCCCAGAAGAGACGGGACGCGTGGGCGGCGTTGACCATCTCGTCGTCGTCGTCCCGGGTCCGGTCGGCCTTCTCCAGCAGCGTCCAGGTGTAGTTGAAGAGCTCCTTGGCGGCGTGCCGGCGCGCCTCGACGTCGATGGAGATCGTCGTCGGACGACGCGGCATCGTGTCAGATGAGGCCGTGGAGTGCGGAGAGCGCCTGGAGGATCGCGATCGCGTCGGTCGGCTCGCCGTCCGGGGTGCCGTTGCCCGAGCCGGCGATCGAGATCAGGACCGCGATGAACGTCCCCAGGCCGAGCACGACGGTGATGAGCAGGAGCAGCAGGGCCTGCGGGTTGGCGCGAAAGAACTGCCGGATGTCGTGCACGGCGAACATCGTGGCACGGATGGCGGCACCGGCGAGCCGCCAGGACCGGAGGGTTGGCCGTCGGCCGGCCGCCGGCGTGCCAGAATGCACAGATGGCAACATCGAACACCGAAGGCGAACCGATCACCGAGGCTGGGCTCGTCGCTCTCAAGGCGGAGCTCGGGCAGCTGGAGACGGTCGCCCGTCGTGAGATGGCCGCCCGGATCCTCACCGCCCGCGGACACGGCGATCTGAAGGAGAACGCCGAGTATCACGCCGCCAAGGAGGACCAGGCCCACCTGGAGACGCGCATCGCACGGCTGCGCCAGCGGCTGCGCAACGCCGTCGTCGTCGAGACCGAGACCAAGGGCGACACGCTGTCGTTCGCCCGGGAGGCCGAGATCCGGGATATCGCCACCGACGAGCTGCACCGCTGGACGATCGTCGGCGCCACCGAGGCCGACCGCGCCCAGGGGAAGCTGTCGGCCGAGTCGCCGGTCGCTCGAGCACTGCTCGGGCACGCTCCCGGCGACACCGTCGAGGTGCCGACGCCGAAGGGCGTGCGGCGCCTGCGCATCGAGCGCCTCGTCTGATCACGCCGCCCGGGGCGCGGAGCGCGCCCACCGGCCGCCGACCACCGGCCGCCGGCCGCGGACCACCGGCCAGAGCAGATCCGTCAGAACCGTCGCCGAGCGGCGCTCGATCGCACTCACGAGCTGTAGTGCGGACACGCTCAACGACAACGACCCCGACGGCGCGGAGCGCTGACGGGGTCGAAGAAAAAACCGGCGGCGACCTACTCTCCCAGGCCCTTGCGGGCCAAGTACCATCGGCGCTGAGGGGCTTAACGGCTCTGTTCGGAAAGGGAAGAGGTGTTTCCCCCTCGCCATAGCCACCGGAAACTTGTCAGAGACCGCCCCTCGCGGACCCTCAAAACTACACAGCGCCAATGCAGCAGATATCAAAATATCCGTCAAGCCCTCGACCCATTAGTACCGGTCTCCTACAGGTGTCACCACCCTTCCAGATCCGGCCTATCAACCTGGTGGTCTTCCAGGGGTCTTACTCCCTCAAGGGGATGGGAGAGCTCATCTCGAGGCCGGCTTCCCGCTTAGATGCTTTCAGCGGTTATCCGATCCGCACGTAGCTAACCTGCGGTGCCCTTGGCAGGACAACAGATACACCAGAGGTGCGTTCATCCCGGTCCTCTCGTACTAGGGACGAATCCTCTCAACTCTCCAACGCCCATGGCAGATAGGGACCGAACTGTCTCACGACGTTCTGAACCCAGCTCGCGTACCGCTTTAATGGGCGAACAGCCCAACCCTTGGGACCTACTTCAGCCCCAGGATGCGACGAGCCGACATCGAGGTGCCAAACCGGGCCGTCGATGTGGACTCTTGGGCCCGATAAGCCTGTTATCCCCGGAGTACCTTTTGTCCGTTGAGCGACGGCGCTTCCACTTGCAACCGCCGGATCACTAAGGCCTACTTTCGTACCTGCTCGACCTGTCGGTCTCGCAGTCAAGCTCCCTTGCTGCCTTTACACTCTACGCACGATTTCCGACCGTGCTGAGGGAACCTTTGCGCGCCTCCGTTACATTTTGGGAGGCGACCGCCCCAGTCAAACTACCCACCTGTCACTGTCCGGTGCCCCGATTCAGGGCGCACCGTTAGAGATCCAATACACCAAGGGTGGTATCTCAAGGACGGCTCCACGCCAGCCGCAGCCGGCGCTTCCAAGCCTCCCACCTATCCTGAGCGAAATGGATCGAACCCCAATACCAAGCTGTAGTAAAGGTTCACGGGGTCTTTCCGTCTAGCCACGGGTACTCGGCATCTTCACCGAGACTGCAATTTCACCGAGCCCCTCGTTGAGACAGCGTTCAAGTCGTTACGCCATTCGTGCAGGTCGGAACTTACCCGACAAGGAATTTCGCTACCTTAGGACCGTTATAGTTACGGCCGCCGTTTACCGGGGCTTAGTTTCGCTGCTTCGGACCGAAGTCCTAACACCTCCACGTAACCTTCCGGCACCGGGCAGGCGTCAGCCCCTATACGTCGTCTTACGACTTAGCAGAGACCTGTGTTTTTGGTAAACAGTCGCTTGAACCTATTCACTGCGGCCCTCTCGGGCTCCACTCGCGAGGAGTTTCACCCTACTGGGGCGCCCCTTATCCCGAAGTTACGGGGCGATTTTGCCGAGTTCCTTAACGAGGGTTATCTCGATCACCTTAGTGTTCTCCACTTGCCCACCTGTGTCGGTTTTGGTACAGGCACGCGAGACCTCCCTAGAGGCTTTTCTTGGAGGCATGGCTTCCGGGACTCGCCGGCTTAGAGCCAGCTGGCATCGCGCCTCAGGTTATGCGGCTCCGGATTTACCTAGAGCCACCCCTACACGCTTACCCCAGGACGACCATCGCCTGGGATCCCATAGCCTTCCTCGTCCCCCCATCGGTCAAACGGTCTCGACGTGGTACGGGAATATCAACCCGTTGGCCATCGACTACGCCTTTCGGCCTCGCCTTAGGTCCTGACTAACCCTGAGCAGACGAACTTTACTCAGGAATCCTTGGGCAATCGGTGGAGGGGATTCTCACCCCTCTTTCGTTACTCATGCCGGCATTCTCACTTCCGGAGCCTCCACGGCTGGCTTACGCCGCCGCTTCACTGGCGCCGGAACGCTCTCCTACCGCGCGATCCTAAGATCGCACCCGCAGCTTCGGTGACTAGCTTGAGCCCCGTTACATTGTCCGCGCTCGAACACTTGACCAGTGAGCTGTTACGCACTCTTTCAAGGGTGGCTGCCTCTAAGCCAACCTCCTGGTTGTCTATGCATTCAAACATCGTTTACCACTTAGCTAGCACTTAGGGACCTTAGCTGGCGGTCTGGGCTGTTTCCCTTTTGACGCTGAAGTTTATCCCCCAGCAACTGACTCCCGGAGTAGCCGTGATGGTCTTCGGAGTTTGCCTGAATTCGGTAACCTGGTAGGGCCCCTAGTCCAAACAGTGCTCTACGGCCATCACGGAATTTATCCGAGGCTATACCTAAATATATTTCGGAGAGAACCAGATATCACTGAGCTTGATTAGCCTTTCACTCCGACCCACAGGTCATCCGCCCAGTTTTTAACCTAGGTCGGTTCGGTCCTCCACGAGGTCTTACCCCCGCTTCAACCTGCCCATGGGTAGCTCGCTCAGCTTCGGGTCTACCGCCTACGACTATGTCGCCCTATTAGGACTCGCTTTCGCTACGGCTCCGCTCATCGCTTAACCTTGCCGCAGACGAGTAACTCGCCGGCTCGTTATGCAAAAAGCACGCGGTCACGGCACGAGGCCGCTCCCACCGCTTGTAGGCACGCGGTTTCAGGTACTATTTCACTCCCCTTCCGGGGTACTTTTCACCTTTCCCTCACGGTACTAGTCCGCTATCGGTCACCAAGGAGTACTTAGCCTTGGAGGGTGGTCCCCCCAGTTTCAGTCCGCGTTTCACGGGAGCGGACTTACTCAGGAACACCTGCGGAAGTTCATGCAATTTCGTCTACGGGACGATTGCCCTCTATGGTGCGCGGTTCCACACGCTTCGACTACTGCATGAGTTTGTAACTTCCGCCGAGCCGGTCATGACTCGGACCAGGTGCCCTACAACCCTCGGCGCGCAACGCATGACCGCTTACACGCGCCGAGTTTGGGCTGATCCCTTTTCGCTCGCCACTACTCAGGGAGTCTCGGTTGATTTACTTTCCTCGGGGTACTGAGATGTTTCACTTCCCCCGCTTGTCTTCATCACGCCTATGTGTTCAGCGTGTGATAACGCCGCATTACCGACGTTGGGTTTACCCATTCGGGAATCCGCGGGTCAATGGCTATTCAGCGCCTCACCGCGGCTTATCGCAGCCGTTCACGCCCTTCATCGACTCTTGGTGCCAAGGCATCCACCGTGTGCCCTTACTATCTTGACGGTGATCTTGTTGGGAGGAACCTTGCGGTTCCGCCCGGTGATACCCGTTACATTGGCTACTGTGCAGTTTTCAAGGTCCGCGAAGAGGCTTGCGGCGCCTCCGGGCCAGCCAGGGACCGAGGTCCTCTGAGCCGGCCGGCGACACGCCGGTCTCTCAAAACTCAACAGCATGCGGCTCGCTCGAGCACCGAAGTGTCCGTACGAGCCTGCCAGGTCCGGTCGACATGTCTAGTGACCGAGTGCGCTCAGAGCTTCAATCACGGAGTCCGAGGACTCAGGTGATTGCCTCCGGCACCCGGTGCCCTCGCTATGGAGGGCTCCCTAGAAAGGAGGTGATCCAGCCGCAGCTTCCGCTACGGCTACCTTGTTACGACTTCACCCCAGTCACGAGCCCCACCTTCGACGGCTCCCTCCCTTGCGGGTTAGGCCACCGGCTTCGGGTGTTGCTCACTCCCATGGTGTGACGGGCGGTGTGTACAAGGCCCGGGAACGTATTCACCGCGGCAATGCTGATCCGCGATTACTAGCAACTCCGCCTTCATGCAGGCGAGTTTCAGCCTGCAATCCGAACCGAGACGCGCTTTAAGGGATCCGCTCCACCTCACGGTATCGCAACCCTCTGTACGCGCCAATGTAGCACGTGTGTAGCCCTGGACATAAGGGGCATGATGACTTGACGTCATCCCCACCTTCCTCCGGTTTGTCACCGGCAGTCTCGCATGAGTCCCCAACTTAATGCTGGCAACATGCGACGGGGGTTGCGCTCGTTGCGGGACTTAACCCAACATCTCACGACACGAGCTGACGACAGCCATGCACCACCTGTGATCCTGCCCCGAAGGGAAGCCGTGTTTCCACGGCGGTCAGGAACATGTCAAGCCCAGGTAAGGTTCTTCGCGTTGCGTCGAATTAAACCACATGCTCCGCTGCTTGTGCGGGCCCCCGTCAATTCCTTTGAGTTTTAGCCTTGCGGCCGTACTCCCCAGGCGGGGCACTTAATGCGTTAGCGTCGGCACGGAGGGAGTCGACACCCCCCACACCTAGTGCCCATCGTTTACGGCGTGGACTACCAGGGTATCTAATCCTGTTTGCTCCCCACGCTTTCGCGTCTCAGCGTCAGTACCGTCCCAGCGAGCTGCCTTCGCCATTGGTGTTCCTCCTGATATCTGCGCATTTCACCGCTACACCAGGAATTCCACTCGCCTCTTCCGGACTCTAGCCCGACAGTTTCCACCGGCATTCCAGGGTTGAGCCCTGGACTTTCACAGCGGACTTACCGAGCCGCCTACACGCTCTTTACGCCCAATGATTCCGGACAACGCTTGCCCCCTACGTATTACCGCGGCTGCTGGCACGTAGTTAGCCGGGGCTTCTTCTGAAGGTACCGTCACTCCAGCCGGCTATTCACCGGCGAAGCTTCGTCCCAACTGAAAGGGGTTTACAACCCGAAGGCCGTCTTCCCCCACGCGGCGTTGCTGCGTCACGCTTTCGCGCATTGCGCAAGATTCCCCACTGCTGCCTCCCGTAGGAGTCTGGGCCGTGTCTCAGTCCCAGTGTGGCTGATCGTCCTCTCAGACCAGCTACCCATCGTTGCCTTGGTGAGCCGTTACCTCACCAACAAGCTAATGGGCCGCGGGCCCATCCCGATGCGGAGGCCGAAGCTTCCTTTCCCCAGAGGCCTTACGGCCGGAGGGCACATTCGGTATTAGCCCGAGTTTCCTCGGGTTGTCCCAATCATCAGGGCAGGTTACCCACGTGTTACTCACCCGTTCGCGGCTTTGCCCCAGGCCGAAGCCTGGTTCGTCGCTCCACTTGCATGTGTTAGGCACGCCGCCAGCGTTCGTCCTGAGCCAGGATCAAACTCTCCGTGAAGAACTACCACAAAGAGTCGTCAGGAAGTACAAACCCGCCGAGGACGACGACCAGAGGCCGCCGGCAGCGACAGGTTCTCAGTCCTGGGTCCGTCCCTGGAAGGATCGGACCCTTGCACCCACACGAGGGAGCCCGTAGTACACGGTGGGCTCCGGGGGCAAGACGGGGTCAATCTTGGCACCGCCGTCCGAATGAGCCCCGAAGGGTCGTCCGAGCGACGGCGTCGAACCTGGACACACATCTCGACCGAATGATTTCGGCCGAAGAGTGCGCATGCTGTTGAGTTTTCAAAGACCGTCGCACCTCTTCAGGAAGGTATTCCTCCTCAGGGGCGCGCCCTTCTCCAATGAGCGGATCAGGGGCGGACCGACGAGTATAGCGCGCTTCACCGGCGACGTCGAAATCACGATCGACCGGCGCCGGGGCTGCACTCGACGCGTCGCTCAGCATACGACCTGGACGCTGATCGTGCGTTCTCGTGGCCGGTCGTCGAAATCAAGCAGGACGATCTGCTGCCAGGTGCCGAGGGTCAGGCGCCCGTCGATCACGGGGATCGTCTCCGACGGCCCGATCAGCGCCGCGCGCAGATGGGCATGCGAGTTGGTGTCGTGGTTGAGGCGGTTGTGCTCGTACTCGCCCCGTGTCGGGATCAGGCGCTCCAGCAGCGCCTGCAGATCGCGCACGCCGCCCGGCTCGTACTCCATCGTGGTCACCGCGACCGTCGCGCCGATCGCGAAGACGGTGACGACCCCGCGCGCCACGCCCGCGGTCGCCACGATCCGCCGGACCCCCTCGGTCAGATCGGCGATCTCGCCGTTGCCGGCCGTCTGCAGGCGGAGCATGCCCCCGGTGACGGTCAGCGGATCTCCACCCGCACGAAGCGGCGCTTGCCGAGCTGGAGCACGCGGCCGTCGAGCTCGCCGGCGGGCAGGTCGAGCGTCCCGGGGGGCAGCGGCCGCTGATCGATCCGCACCGCGCCCTGGGCGAGCTGGCGCCGCGCCTCGGAGGTCGAGATGCCGAAGGCCGCGGCGAGCAGCGCCGGCAGATGGACGGGCTGCCCGTCGGCCGGCCACGCCAGGACCGTGATCTCGTCCGGGAGCTCATGGCGGACGTGGACGCGGTCGAACTGCTCCTCCGCGGCCGCGGCGGCGGACTCGTCGTGATAGCGCGCGACGAGGGCGCGCGCCAGCGCCCGCTTGGCGTCCCGGGCCGAGAGCCGGGGATCGGGCGCGGCGCCGAGCAGCAGCGAGTACCACTCCGCCAGCGACGCGTCGGGGATGCTCAGCGTCTTGCCGTAGATCTCCTCCGGGGACTCGGTCACGCCGACGTGGTTCCCGTAGGACTTCGACATCTTCTGCACGCCGTCGGTCCCGGTCAGCAGACGGGTGGTGAGGATGACCTGCTCGGGCTTGCCGTAGGCGCGCTGCACGTCGCGTCCGAGCAGCAGGTTGAACTTCTGGTCAGAACCCCCGAGCTCGACGTCGGCGTCGATCGCCACCGAGTCATAGCCCTGCAGGAGCGGATAGATCAGCTCGAGGATCGAGATCGGCTCACCGGCGGTGTAGCGCTGATTGAAGTCGTCTCGCTCCAGGATCCGCGCCACGGTCGCCGTGCGCATGAGCGCGAACAGCCGCTCGGCGGGCATGTCGAGCCACTCGCCGTTGAAGCGGATCTCCAGCCGATCGGGATCGAGCACCTTCATCGCCTGGGTCTGGAACGTCCTGGCGTTGGCGTCGATCTCCGCCGGCTCGAGCACCGGGCGCGTCGACGAGCGTCCGCTCGGGTCACCGACCCGGCCGGTGTAGTCGCCGATGATCAGCACGACGGTGTGACCGAGGTCCTGGAACTCCCGCAGCTTCTGGAGCACGACGGTGTGGCCGAGGTGGATGTCCGGCGCGGTGGGGTCGATGCCGAGCTTGACGCGCAGCGGCCGGCCGAGCGAGAGCTTGCGCTCCAGACCGCCGGCCGGCAGGCAGTCGACGGCGTTGCGGGCCAGCCAGGCGGCGAGCTCGGCGGCCGACGCGCCGTCCCCGGACGCCGGCGGATCGAGGGCGGCCGAGGTCACGATGTGACGGGCATGGACGGCTCTGGCGGATCTGGGAGGCCCACCCGCCCAATGCTAGACTTTCGCCGCCGCCACGGAACGCCGCCCGCTGCCCGGGCGGCCATCCGCTCTGAGCCGATTCCGCGTCCGCGACGCCGGCGATCACCGTTCAGAGCTCACGCATCGACCGCATGAGCGAGGACGATCACACCCCCAAGCAGCGCACGGACGCCTCGGGAGCGATCCCCTTCCGGCGTCCCCGGCGGCGCCGCGGCCGGCGCACCAAGCCCAAGATCCGCAAGCTGCGGCTGATCTCCCTGCTCGTCGGCTTCGGGACGCTCGGGATCGTCTCGGCGATCTTCGGGATGATGATGGCGGTCGCCTCCGACCTGCCCCAGCTGGAGAACAAGCAGCAGTACACGAAGGCGCGCAACTCGTATCTGTACGACGATCACTGGCGCCCGATCGGGATCTTCGCCCCGCCGAACCCCGAGATCATCGACAACTTCGACCAGCTCGGGCCGTGGATGCGGCGCGCGATCGTCTCGGTGGAGGACAAGCGCTTCTGGACCGACCCCGGGGTCGACATCAAGGGCATCGCCCGGGCCTTCGTCTCCGACCTGAGCGGAGGGCCGCGGGAGGGCGCCTCGACGATCGCCCAGCAGTTCATCAAGAACGCCCTGTCCGAAGAGGACAACCGGACGATCTTCGAGAAGCTGCGCGAGGCGGCGCTCGCCTTTCATCTGACCCACGAGTGGCCGCGGACGAAGATCCTCACCCAGTATCTGAACTCGATCTACTTCGGCCACGGCGCCTACGGCGCGGAGTCGGCGGCCCGGGTCTACTTCGGCCACGCCCACGGCTATGACCCCAACGCCGCCACCGACGACACCGCGGGCGGCTGCGGCGACAGCACCGGCGCGATCCACCGGCCGACCTGCGCCTCGGTCCTTCAGCCCTGGGAGGCGGCGCTGCTGGCCGGCATGGTCGCCAATCCGACGGCGTTCGATCCCGTCGTGCATCCGGAGTCGGCGCGCGCCCGGCGCAAGGTCGTGCTCGACGACATGTACGCCCAGCACATGATCACCAGCCAGCAGCTCGCCGAGGGGCTGGCCGCGCCCCTGCCGACCGCCGCCGACATCGAGCAGCCCGAGGAGCCGGCGGCCGCGCCGTACTTCACGAGCTGGCTGACCCCCCAGATCCTCCGGGCGGTCGGCCTGCGGGCCAACAGCACGCCCCAGCAGCAGAAGATCGCGGAATACCACGCCTACTACGGCGGCTTGCAGATCCGCACCACGATCGACCTGCCGATGGAGAACGCCGCCGTCCAGGCGGTCTCCCAGGAGCTGCCGAGCGGGCCGGGGGAGCCGGCGGCCTCGCTCGTGGCGATCGACAACGCGACCGGCCAGGTCCGGGCGATGGTCGGCGGGCCGGTCGTCGACGGCGCGCAGGACTACAACCAGTATCCGTTCAACCTCGCCACCGAGGGCTTCCGCCAGCCGGGCTCGGCCTTCAAGGTCTTCACGCTCGCGGTCGCCCTCGAGCACGGCTACGGCCCGGACTCGGTGTTCGACTCAAAGCCCCTGGACCTGATCGTCCCCAACAGCGCCGGCAAAGAGCACTACTACGTCCACAACTTCGACAACGTCTACAACGGGCCGGAGTCGCTGACCGACGCGACCGCCTATTCCGACAACAGCATCTTCACCCAGCTCGGGCTGTCGCCGGGCGTGGGCACGAAGCGGATCGCGTCGATGGCCCGCGCCATGGGCATCCGCTCGCCGATCTCCACCAACTACGCGATGATCATCGGCGGCCTGAAGATCGGCGTCTCCGCGCTTGACATGGCCCACGCCTACGAGACGATCGCCACCGGCGGGGAGAAGGTCTATGACCCGGTGCTCGGCGATGTGGACCGGGGGCCGATCGGGATCGCGCAGATCCGCTGCCCGCTGATCAGCTGCAACGGCAAGTCGCAGCTCGTCAGCACGCCGCATTACCAGCGGGTCATGCCGACGAGCGTCGCCACCGGGATCCACAACCTGCTCGAGGGCGTCGTGCACTTCGGCACGGGCACCAATGCCGCGATCTCGGGCGTCGACGTCGTCGGCAAGACGGGCACGACCTCCAATTACGGCGACGCATGGTTCGTCGGCTGGACCCCGAAGATCACCTGCGCGGTGTGGGTCGGATTCCCGAACAAGCTGATCCCGATGACGACGCTGTACAACGGCGCGCCGGTCGAGGGCGGCACGTACCCGGCGCTCATCTGGCGCAACTTCATGGAGCAGGCGCTGCAGATCGACAACCAGGAGGCCGCCGAGTACGGTCCCCACCCCCGTGCGAAGACGAGCACCACGAGCAGCGCACCGGCCGGCACCGGCACCGTGCTCTCGCCCGCCCCCGCGACGTCAGGAGGCGGGACGGTCGGCGGGACCGGCACCGGGGCGGGAACGACCCCGGCCGGCGGCACGGGCGGCACCACAGGCGGCGGCACGGGCGGCACCACCGGCGGCGGTACCGGCGGCGGGACGGGCGGCACGACCGGCGGCGGGACCGGCGGGGGCACCGGCGGGGGCACCGGCGGGGGCACCGGCGGCGGCACCGGCGGCGGCACCGGCGGCGGCACCGGCGGCGGCGGGGGCACCGGCGGCGGGGGCAGCAGCGGCGGCGCCGGAATCGGCGGCGCCTGACCGCCGAGCGCCCGGGAGCGGGGCGCGGGACCTCCACGGCCGCAGCCGCGCGGGGCGCGGGACCTCCACGGCCGCAGCCGACGCGGGGCCCGGGACCTCCACGGCCGCGGCCGCGCGGGGCGCGGGACCTTCACGGCCGCAGCCGCGCGGGGCGCGGGACCTTCACGGCCGCAGCCGCGCGGGGCGCGGGACCTCCACGGCCGCGGCTGCGGCCGCGCGGGGCGCTGCCGGCTCAGCCCGGAGCGGGGACCGCGAGGAGTCCGCGGGGCACCGGGCGCGACAGATAACGGCTGCCGACCGCGCAGAAGCGCCACGGCAGCTCGACGGCGCGCGTGATCCCGATCCGCGGGGCGGCGATGATCGCCACGTCGCGCCACGCCCGCGGCCGTGCGGTGATCGTCACCGGCCCGCGGGCCAGATCGACGCCGTTGTCGGAGAGCTCGATGCCGAGCGCCTGCGTCAAGCGCCCGGGGCCCGCGCACAGCAGCCGCTCGGCCACCCCGCCGCGGCGCTCCTCCATCAGGGCCAGCCCGGAGACCGGCTCCAGCGCCCGGATGAGCACCGCCGCCCCCACCCCGGCCGGCTCTGAGACCGCGTTGAGCATCGCGTGGACGCCATAGGAGCGGTAGACGTAGGCCCGCCCGGGCGGGCCGAACAGGGTCGCCGTCCGCGCCGTCAGGCCGACGAAGGCGTGACAGGCCGGCTCGGAGTCGTGGTAGGCCTCGGTCTCGACGATCACGCCGGCGCACTCGTCGTGGTGAACGACACAGCCGACGAGCGCGCGCGCCACCTCGAGCACGGGGCGCGCGTAGAACGCCGGCTTCACGACGCGGCGGACGAGACGTGCGGGTCGACCTGCGCCCGGGCGTGCTCCAGCTGCTCGCGGACCCGCCCCAGGCTCGTGCCGCCCTCCGAGACCTTCGTCTCGAGCCACGCGCCGTCGGTCAGCAGGCGATAGAACTCGTCGTCGAGTAGCGGCGACTGAGCCGCCAGGTCCTCGCGGGTCAGCGCCGAAAGCATCACGCCCCGGTGCACCGCGGTCTGCACGAGCCCGGCGACGACGCCGTGCGCCTCGCGGAACGGCATCCCGCGGCGGACGAGCAGGTCGGCGATGTCGGTGGCGGCGAGGAACTGGTCGGCGGCCGCGGCGGCGAGCCGCTCGCGGCGGAAGGCGATCGACGACAGCATGCCGCGCGCCGCGTCCAGGCAGCGCTCGAGCGTGTCGCAGGAGTCGAACAGCGGCTCCTTGTCCTCCTGCATGTCCTTGTTGTAGGTCAGCGGCAGCCCGTGCATGACGCCGTGCAGCGCGACGAGGTTGGCGACCAGGCGCGGCGCCTTGGCGCGCAGCAGCTCGGCGGCGTCCGGGTTCTTCTTCTGGGGCATGATCGAGGAGCCCGAGGCCCACGCGTCGGCGACCTCGCAGAAGCCGAACTCCTCCGTCGACCACAGCACGATCTCCGCGCCGAGGCGCGAGAGATGTGTCGCGCAGGTCGCCGCCGCGGCGAGATAGTCGAGCACGAAGTCGCGGTTGGCGACGGCGTCGACCGAGTTGGGAGCGACGCGATCGAAGCCGAGCGCCGCGGCGACGGCGCCGCGGTCGGTGTCGAAGTTGACCCCGGCGAGCGCACCGGCCCCGAGCGGCAGCACGCCGGCGGCGGCGATCACCGCCTCAAAGCGCGTGCGATCTCGCAGCAGCATCCAGACGTAGGCGAGCAGGTGATGGCTGAGGTAGATCGGCTGGGCGCGCTGGAGATGGGTGTAGCCCGGCATCGGCCAGTCGAGATGGCGCTCGGCGAGCTCGATCAGCGTCGCGGCGAGCAGGTCGATCGAGGTCAGCGCCGCGAACGCGTGCGCCCGCACGAACATCGCGACGTCGGTCGCCACCTGGTCGTTGCGCGAGCGCGCGGTGTGCAGCCGGCCGCCGACCGGCCCGGCGATCTCGGTGAGGCGGCGTTCGATCGCCATGTGGATGTCCTCGTCGCCGTCGGCGAACGGGAACGAGCCGGCGGCGAGCTCGCCGCGGATCTGCTCCAGGCCGGCGTGCAGCGCGGCGCGATTCTCGTCGGAGATGATCCCCTGGGCGGCGAGCATCGCGGCGTGGGCGACGGACTGGTCGACGTCGTAGGGACCCAGGCGCCAGTCGAAGCCGATCGAGTCGTTCAGGCGGCGGAAGCCGGCGTCGGGGGGCTCAGCGAAGCGCGACATCGATCAGCGTCCGAGCACCGCTCGCAGCTCCGCGGCCACCCGTGCGACCTGTCCCTCGGTCATCTCCGGGAAGAAGGGCAGCGCGATCGAGCGCGCGGCCACGTCCTCGCAGACGGGGAACTGGCCGGCGTGATGGCCGAACTGCCGACGGTAGAAGCTCATCAGATGGATCGCCGGAAAATACGGCTTGCTGGGGATCCCGTGCTCGCCGAGTGCCCGCACGGTCTCGTCGCGGTCGACCCCCCGCGGCAGCTGGACGACGAACACGAACCAGCCGCGGCGGTTGCCGCCGGCGTCCTCGCACGGCAGCGCCAGGCCCTCGATCTCGTCCAGCGTCTCGCGATACCAGGCGGCGACCCGGGCACGGTCGGCGAGCAGGCCGTCGAGTCGTTGCAGCTGCGCGAGCCCGAGCGCGCAGGCGATGTCCGAGAGGCGGTAGTTGAAGCCGAGGCGATCGTGATCGAGCCAGCCCATGTCCGCCGCCCGGCCCTGATTGCGCTCGGAGTCCATCCGCGCCTTGACGGCGGGGTCGGCCGTCGTGACCACGCCGCCCTCCCCGGTCGTCATCTGCTTGTTGGCGTAGAAGCCGAAGACCGCCGGGTGGCCGCGGGCCCCGACGGCGACGCCGTCGCGGTCGACGGCGCCGAGCGCCTCGCAGGCGTCCTCGACGATCGGCAGGCCGAGGCGCTCGAAGGCCGGGATGTCGGCCGGATAGCCGAAGACGTGGACGGGCAGCAGCGCGCGGGTGCGAGACGTGACGGCGTCGGCCGCGGCGGCGGGATCGAGGTTGAGGGTCACCGGATCGATGTCGGCGAACACCGGGCGCGCGCGCTCGTACAGCGCCGCGTTCGCGCTGGCCACGAACGAGAACGGGGTCGTGACGACCTCGTCGCCGTCGTGAACCCCGACCGCCCGCAGCGCCAGGTGCAGCCCAGCCGTCCCGCTGGAGACGGCGCTGGCGTGGGCGGCGCCGAGCCGGTCGGCGAACGCCCGTTCGAAGAGCTCCAGCTGGGGCCCGAGCGACAGCTGTCCGGAGCGCAGGACCGCGAGCACCCGGTCCTCCTCCTGCGCCCCGAGGACCGGCCGCGCGAGGGGGATCTGCTCCAAGCCGGTCGCGGTCACGCGCCCGCAGACCCGATCCCGCCGGCCTGCGCCGTGCCGAGCGGGCCGGCGGTGCGCTCCCCGCCCCGCGGCTGCATCCCGAACTCCAGCGAGTCGACGAGCGCCTCCCACGAGGCCTCGATGACGTTCTCCGACACGCCGATCGAGCCCCACACGCGGTCGCCGTCGGAGACGTCGAGCAGCACGCGCGTGACGGCATCGGTGCCGGAGGTCTCGTCGAGGATCCGGACCTTGAAGTTGACGAGCTCGATCTCCGCGAGATGGGGATGGATCTCGACGAGCGCCTCGCGCAGGGCGCGGTCCAGCGCATTGACCGGGCCGTTGCCCTCGGCGGTGCGCACGTAGCGCTCGCCGTCGACCCAGATCTTGATCGTCGCTTCGGTCTCGACGCGACCGTCGGCGCGCTTCTCGACGATGCAGCGCCATGACTCCAGGCGGAACAAGGGCTCGTAGTCGCCGGTCTCCTTGCGCAGCAGCAGCTCGAACGAGCCGTCGGCGGCCTCGTAGTGATAGCCGCGATGCTCGAGCGCCTTGACGCGCTCGACGACCCGCGCGGCGTCGGCGTCGCCGAGCTGCAGGCCGGCGTCGCGCGCCCGGGTCTGGACGGTGCCCCGGCCCGACAGCTCGGAGATGAGCATCTCCCGGCGGTTGCCGACGATCTCGGGCGCGATGTGCTCGAAGGTCGCCGGGTCGGCGTTGACGCCGGCGACGTGCATCCCCCCCTTGTGGGCGAAGGCGTTGCGCCCGACGTAGGGCAGATCCGGGTCCGGGGTGACGTTGAGCAGCTCGGCGATGTAGTGCGCGGTCGGTGTCAGCGAGGCGAGCTGGGCGTCGGTCAGGCATTCGTAGCCCAGCTTGAGCTGGAGATTGGGGATGATCGTGATCAGGTTGGCATTGCCGCAGCGCTCGCCATAGCCGTTGATCGTTCCCTGGACGTGGGTGGCGCCGGCCTGGACGGCGGCGAGCGCGTTGGCGACCCCGCAGCCCGCATCGTCGTGGGTGTGGATCCCGACCGCCGCGCCGCGGCCGCTCAGCCCGGCGACGACCTCGGTCATCGCCGCCGCCAGCACATGGGGCAGCGTGCCGCCGTTGGTGTCGCAGCAGACGACGGTCTCGGCCCCGGCACCGGCCGCCGCGCGCAGGCACTCCAGCGCGTACTTCGGATCGTCGGCGAAGCCGTCGAAGAAGTGCTCGGCGTCGTACAGGACGCGCTTGCCCTCGGCGACGAGAAAGGCGATCGACTCGGCGATCATCCGCAGGTTCTCGGCGCGGTCGACCTTGACGACCTTCTCGAGATGCAGCGACCACGTCTTGCCGACGAGCGTGCAGACCGGGGCGAAGGACGCGGCGAGCACGCGCAGGGCGGGATCGTCGTGGGCGGCGACGTCACGGCGGCGGGTCATGCCGAACGCGGCGATCCGGGCGTGGGTGAACGTCTCGCCGGCGAGCAGGCCGAACAGCTCGAGCTCCTTGGGGTTGGAGCTCGGGAAGCCGGCCTCGATCAGATCGATGCCGAGCTCGTCGAGCCGGTGCGCGACGCGCAGCTTCTCCCCGGCCGACAGCGACATCCCCTCGCCCTGCATGCCGTCACGCAGGGTGGTGTCATACAGCTCGATCCGGTTCATGACGACGCGCCCAGCACCGCGGGCGTCATCCCGCGGCCGCCCTGGAGGGCACGTCGACGACGTCGAGCCATTCGTCATAGCGCGGGTCACGACCGCGCAGCGCATCCTCGAACACGCGCTGGAGCTCGGCGGTGATCGGGCCGCGCCCGACGCCCGCGCCGATCGGCTGGTCGTCGATCTCGCGCAGCGCGACGAGCTCGGCGGCCGTCCCGGTCACGAACACCTCGTCGGCGAGGATCAGCTCGGCGCGCGCGATGTCACGCTCGACGACCTCGTAGCCGAGGTCGGCGGCGATCGTGAAGATCGACTTGCGGGTGATGCCCTCCAGGATGCTGGCCGTGATCGGCGGCGTGATGATCCGACCGTCGCGGACGACGTAGATGTTCTCGCCCGACCCCTCGCAGACGAACCCGCGGGAATCGAGCAGGATCGCCTCCTGATAGCCGCCCTTGGTCGCCTCGACCTTGGCCAGGACGCTGTTGAGATACTGGCCGCCGGCCTTGGACTGCGGGATCAGCGAATCGCCGGAGATCCGCCGCCAGCTCGACACCTTGGCGCGGACGCCTTCGACCTTGGCCGCCTCGCCGAGGTACGCGCCCCACGGCCAGACCGCGATCGACACCGAGACCTCGCAGTCGAGCGGATTGATCCCCATCTGCCCATAGCCTCGGTAGACGATCGGGCGGATGTAACACTCGCGCAGGCCGTTGGCGGCGATCAGCTCGTGCGTCGCCGACCGCAGTTCCGCGGGCGCGTACGGGATCGGCATGTAGTACAGCTTGGCCGAGTTGTAGAGCCGCGCCAGATGGTCCTGATGGCGGAAGATCGCGGTGCCGCGCTCGGTCTCGTAGGCGCGCTCGCCCTCGAACACGCTCGTGCCGTAGTGCAGTCCGTGGGTGAGTACGTGGATCTTCGCGTCCTCCCAGGCAACCAGCTCTCCGTTGTGCCAGATGAGGTCGACTTGTTCCACGGGTGCTCCTTACAGGTGTCGTAGGACGGCCCGGGTGGCCTCCGCGGTGCCCGCTTCGCCCCCCAGGTCAGGCGTGCGCAGCCCCTCGGCGAGCGCACGGTCGACCGCCGATTCTATCGCCGCGGCCTCGGTCTCCATCGCGAAGCCGTGCCGGAGCATGAGCGCCGCCGAGAGGAACATGGCCAGCGGATTGGCCCGCCCGCGCCCGGCGATGTCGGGCGCCGAGCCGTGCACCGGCTCGAACACGCCGGGGCCGGCGCCCGCCCCGAGCGAGGCGCTCGGCAGCATGCCGAGCGAGCCGGTCAGCATCGCCGCCTCGTCGGACAGGATGTCGCCGAACATGTTCTCGGTCAGGATGACCTCGAAGCGGCGGGGCTCGGCGACGAGCCGCATGGCGGCGTTGTCGACGAGCAGGTGCTCGAGCTCGAGGTGGGAGAACTCGGCGGCGTGGATCTCGCTGACGACCTCGCGCCACAGACGGCTCGTCTCCAGCACGTTGGCCTTGTCGACGCTCGTGACGTGGGCGCGGGCCGCGCGGAACGCGACGCGCGCGATTCGCTCGATCTCCTCCCGCGTGTAGACGCAGGCGTCGGAGGCGCGATCGGCGGTGCGCGTCTTCTCGCCGAAGTAGATCCCGCCGGTCAGCTCGCGCACGACGAGCAGATCGGTGCCCTCGATGATCTCGCGCCGCAGCGGGCTGGCGTCGTAGAGGGCCGGGAGCGGCGTGACCGGCCGCAGGTTGGCGAACAGGCCGAGGCCCTTGCGCAGGCCGAGCAGGCCCTGCTCGGGGCGCGGCTTGGCGGGGTCGGTGGTGTCCCACTTCGGCCCGCCGACGGCGGCCAGCAGGACGGCGTCCGCCGCGCGGCAGGCGGCGAGCGTCTCGTCGGTCAGGGCGATGCCGTGGGCGTCGATGGAGGCGCCGCCGAAGCGGTGCTCCTCGAACGTGAAGGCGGCGCCGACGGCGCGCAGGACCTCGACCGCGGGGGCGGTGATCTCCGGCCCGATTCCGTCGCCGGGCAGCAGGATGACTCGTTGGCTCATTGCGCCGGGAAGCTAGCGCACCCCGTCCGCCCGCCCGCCCTTCCCTGACGCTCGCTGCGCTCAGCTGCGGCCGAAGAGCGGCGGCGGGGCCTCCCCGAGGTCGATCTCCGCCGGGAAGCGCTCGTAGAAGAGGATCGGCGCGGGCTGCGCGGCGGGCTGGCGAGGCGCCGCCGATCGCCGCGGCGGGCGCGGCTGCGCCGGGGCCAGTGTGGACGGCCACCAGTTGCGGTCGCCGAGCAGGATGACCGTCGAGGGGACGAGCAGGGTGCGCACGAGGAAGGTGTCCATCAGGATCCCGGCGGCGAGGCCGAAGCCGATCGCCCGCAGCTGGCTGCCCTGGGCCCCTCCCCCGCCGACGATCGCGAACACCGCGAATGTGCCGCCGAGGATGATCCCGGCCGAGGTGACCGTCGATCCGGTCCGGGCGATCGCCTTGACGACGGCGTCACGGAGGGGCAGATGGCGTGCCTCCTCCCGGATCCGCGTCATCACGAGGATGTTGTAGTCCTCGCCGAGCGCGAGCAGGAAGATGAACATCAGAAACGGCAGGACGAAGCTGATGCCGGCGTCGCCGCCGATGTCGATGAAGGCGATCGTCGCGACGCCCAGCGCCGCCAGATACGACAGGCCGACGCTGACGATCAGATACAGCGGTGCCACCGCGCTGCGCAGCACGAGCGCCAGCAGGAGCCCGATGGCGACGATCGCCACCGGGATCACGACCTTCAGATCGTGGTTGGCGGTGCTGTTGATGTCATAGACGGCCGCCGCCTCGCCGGCCAGGCCGCTGGCGTCCGCGCCGCTGAGCCGGGCGGTGCGCGTGACGAGCGCGCGGATCGCCGGGGTGGCGTTCATCGCCGCGGTCGAGCTCTGGCCGCCGACCCTCAGCGCCGCCTCGAACTGGATCACGCGCCCGTCGCTCGACACGAACTGGGACGTCGCGCGATAGGCCTCGTAGGCGGCCAGCGGCACGGTCTCGGTGGTCGGCTCCACGACCGGCAGATCGGCCGCCGGTCCGAGCCTGGCGTGCAGCGCGGTCAGCTGCGCGGGCGTCAGCGTCGTGCCGTTGGGCGACAGCGGGCCCGAGATCGTCTTGAACCGGCCCGCCGCCCGCAGGGCGGCGTCGGTCGTCGAGAGCACGGCGGGATCGGTCCACACCGAGCGGCCGTAGCCGAACACGAGGTTGGCGGGATTGGAGGTCGTCTGCGGGAAGTGCGTGGCGAGCGCCGCCGCGCCCGCCGCCGCGTCGGACCCCGCGGGGGCGCTCGTCGCGCCGCCGAAGCCGCCGGACTTGTAGCCGAGCGCCCCGGCGGCGAGGGCGAGGAAAACGAGCACGCCGACCCCGAGCGTCAGCCCCGGCCGCTGGACGAGCCGGCTGGCGATCTTCGACCACGCGCCCTCGCGCTGCGTGCCGGGCCGGATCTTCGACGGCCAGAACGCCCGGTGACCGAGGATCGCCAGCAGGGCGGGCAGCAGGGTCAGGCCGATGGCGAGCATCACCAGGACCCCCACCGCGAGCGGGATGCCGAGATCGTGATAGAGCCCGAAGCTCGCCAGCAGCAGCGTCAGCAGGGCGATCACGACGGTGCCGGCGGAGGCGGTGATCGACTCGCCGACGCGGATCAACGCGCGCCGCACGGCGTCGTGGGGCTCGTGGCCGTCGCGCAGCTCCTCCCGGACGCGGAACACGAGGAACAGGCCGTAGTCGGTCCCGGCCCCCAGCAGCAGGACGATCAGCAGGACCTCGGTGATCGACGAGATCTGCACGCCGCCGGCGCCGAGCTCGCCGATCACGCGCATCGAGATGAGCAGCGCCAGCCCGCTCGGCAGCAGCGTGACGAGCGCCGCCGGGACCGAGCGAAAGACGATCAGCAGCAGCACGATGATGAACAGGAAGGAGAACGCCTGCACCTGGCTGCCGGACTTGTTCGTGCTGGCCTGATTGGCGACGAGCGTCGCCACCTGGCCGGCGAGGTGGAACTCCAGCCCTCTCGGCGGGGCGGCGTGCGTGAACGTCGCCTCCAGGCCGTCGACGAGCGCCTTGGCCTTCGTCACGTCGTTGACCGCGACGTGGGCCTGGGCTTGCAGCAGCGCCGCCTGGAAGTCCTTGGAGACGCCGATCGCGCGCACCGACTTGACGTTGGCGACGCCGGCGGCGAGCTTCTCCTCGCGCTCGATCGCGGCCACGTCGGCGCGCACGAGCGTCGGGCGACCGACCGCCACGATCGTCACCTGGGTGATGTTGCTCGCCGCGTTGCCGCCGAGCAGCGGCGCGGCGAGATCGGCGGCCCGGCTGCTCGGGGCGCTCGCGCTCAGGAAGGCGCTGTTGTTGTCGTTGACCTCGCTGCTGAGCGACGGGAACGCCCCGGAGGTGACGACCGCCACGAGCAGCCAGAAGACGACGACCAGCCAGCGGAAGCGGACGACGACGCGCCCGAGGGCCCCGAAGGCGTCATCGAGCGATCGTGCACTGAACGCGGTCACGCCGGCATCCTCATCGACCAGCAACGGTACGGGCTCGCCGTCCCGGACGGTCCGCTGCCGTGGCAGGCGCCGGCGACCCGTGCGATCCGGGCCGACATCATCCGCCGGCGATGCGGCGCGGGGAGACGTGATCCCCGCGCCGCGCGATGCCTACGCCTTGACCCGGTAGACGAAGCCGATCTTCTGGTTGGTCACGCCGAAATACAGGTAGCCGGCGTTCTCACCGAGCCCGATGACCTGGTATCCCGCCGGCACGTCGTCGATCAGCGTCTTGGTGTGGGAGGCACCGCTGATCGGCAGCGAGACCACCGCGGCCGGGCGCGCCGGCGCGGCGAACCCGAACAGCGACAGGTACACCGTCTTGCCGATGATGACGACGCCGCCGTCATCGGTGTGCGGCGCGAACAGCTTGAACGGCTTGGCGAAGCCCGTGCACGCGCTCGCCGCCGTCCAGTTGCACTTCGGGAACCCGTAGTCCTGTCCCGATGTCACGCGCAACAGGAAGTCCGGAGGGTTCTTGGCCGCCGAGTCCTGTCCGAGGTCAGAGACGAACGGCGAATTCGAGCCAGCCGGGAACGCCATCTGCCAGGGCTGGCGGATGCCCGATGCGAACACCTTGACATCGCCGCCGGTGCTGGTCATCGACAGGATGTCGTAGAGGTGCGGCGAGGTGCCGGCCGGACCGTGGTCGTTGTGGTTGAGCAGGCCGACGTCGACCCCGACGTACAGACGCCCGTCGGCGCCGAAGGCCAGACCATTGAAGCCCTGGAAGCCCTTGGGCGCGGTGTAGATCGGCTTCTGGCTCGTGAAGGTGGTGCCGTTCCAGCCCGTGAAGGCGAGGATCTGGAACTCGGGCCCGGACGAGCCGATGGCGGCGCCGCTGACGTACAGGACGCCGGCGTGGAACTGCAGGCCGCCGACGAACGCGAGCGCGGTGCTGACCTTCGTGGCCGTCCCGTGCGCGAGCACGTACAGCCCGCCGTTGGGCACCGAGGTGCTGTTGCCGCCGTCACCTTCGAAGACGGCGCCGTCGCCGAACGCGAACGACGTCGGCACCATCAGTCCGGACGCCACCAACGCCACCGGGTGACCGTTGGTCGATGTGGGCGCCGCCGCGGTCCCGGCGACGGCGGTTGACGCGAGCACGCCGATCGCCGCCGCGATTCCGGCGGCGGCGACCACGCCCGCAAGTCGTCTGCGCATAGATGCTCCTTTGAGGTAGCGGGTTGACCGCATGGGGTCAGGACAGGTGCTCGACGAGCCAGGGATGGAGCTCGTCGAGATGCCGAGTCAGCGTCAGGTGACCGTCGTCTTCGCTGAGCCGCGCGTCGACGCCCGGGATCTGGGCGGCGAGCCACTGCCCGTGGGCGAACGGCACGAAACGGTCGTGGCGGCCGTGGTACAGCCGCACCGGCGTCCGGATCGCGCTCAGCTCGAACCCCCATGGCTCCAGCCAGGCCAGGCCGTCATCCCACCAGCCGTCCGCGCCCGGCGCCAGCCCCGACCGGGTCGAGTCGATCAGAAACTGGCCGAGCTCACCGGTCAGGACCTCGGCGTCGACGGGAGCCAGCAGGCTCGACAGGACCTCGATCAGCCGAGGGAGATCCGATGCGAGCATCTCCGATCGGTCGGTCTCGGCCTTCGCCCGCGCGGCGACGGGATCCGCGAGCGTCAGCTTGATGTCGTCGACGTTCAGCTCGCCCATCCCGTCGAAATAGTCGAGCCCGTCGGCTCCCCACGGGGCCGGCGAGGCGAGCACCCCGACCGCGGGCACGAGCTCGGAGAGCAGTGCCGCGCAGGCGAGCGCGTGCGGTCCGCCGCCGGAGATCCCCCAGACCGCCAGGCGGTCGATCCCGAGCCCCGCCGCGATCGCCCGGACATCCGCGGCGCAGTCGGCGATTGTCCGGCCGGCCTGGCGCGTCGAGCCGCCGTAGCCCGGACGGTCGTAGGAGATCAGCCGGATCCCGGAGCGCTCGGCGCTCGCCACGTCGGGGTCGTAGAGCAGCCGTGAGTTCGGAGTCCCGTTGTGGACCAGAACCGGATGGCCCTCGGGGTCGCCGCGCTCCAGCACCTTGAGCGTGCGTCCGCTCGGCGTAAGGAGATCGTGCTCGATGGCGCGATCCTCCCGATTTCCGCAGTCCGCGTCAAGCCCGTACGGCGCTCATGTTCAGGCGCACGTAATGCAGGATCAGATGCCCGTCCACCCCTGCGGCGCGCGCCATGACCGCGTCGATGAACGGGTCACGCAACGTCTCGGGCAGCGGGTCGAGATGACGGACGAGGCACACCGTCGAGACGAAGCTGCGCGGCTCGTCGAGCTCGGTGGGGCGATCCTCCAGCCAGCACGAGACGTCGGTGAAGCCGGCGCCGGCGAGCCGGCGCTCGGTGTCCTGCGGCGTCGCGTAGTTCCAGGGCCGGGTCCAGGTCGTGAAGAACGGCGCGAACGGCTCCTCGTGGGCGACATCGTCGGCGGCGGTGCGGAAGGCGTCGATGTTGCCGCGCCCGCCGCACTGGGCGAGCAGCCGGCCGCCGCGCTTCATGTTGCGGGCGAGCGCCGTGAACAGGGCGTCGTGGTCGGCGATCCAGTGAAAGGTGGCGTTGGAGAAGACGACGTCGACCGGCTCGGGCAGCGACAGCTCGGTCAGCTCCTGGCAGAGGATCGTGGCGCCGGCGCCGAGCGCCTGCTGGGCATGGGCGACCATCGACGGGGCGGCATCGACCCCGTAGACGGCGCCGTCGGGAACGCGGCGGATGATCTCGGCGGTCACCTTGCCCGAGCCGCAGCCGGCGTCGAGGACGACCTCGTCGCCGCGCAGATGCAGCCGCTCCAACTGCTCGGCGGCCCAGCGCTGCTGGGGGGCCGAGATCCGGTCATAGGTCGTCGCGTCCCAGTCACGTGCGGTCATCTGCTCTCTCTCCATCCGGCGAGGACGGCGAACCGCCACGATTTGAACACACAGTCGGCGGCGGCGAAGCCGGCCGCCCGGATCCACCGCAGCTGGGACTCGACGTCGGCGCAGCGATCGTGGCGCATCCGCTCGCGCGCCAGGTCGATCTCGGACTCGCTCGCCCCGCCCGCGCGGCAGGCGTCCGCCCACGCCGCCTCGTAGATGGCGGTCAGCCACGGCCGCGGCCCTGAGACCTGCTCGGCGTTGACGAACACGCCGCCGGGGCGCAGCACCGCGTGGACGCGCGCGAACAGCGCCCGCTTGTCGGGATCGGACAGGTGGTGGATGGCGAGCGCCGAGACGACCGCGTCATACGGGCCGGCGGGCAGTGGATCGGCGACGAGGTCGGCGTGATGGACGGCGCGCAGCGTGTCCCCGAACCGGGCGCGAGCCTGATCGAGCATCGCCGCCGAGCCGTCGAGCAACTCCAGCTGCACGTCGGGGAGCACGCGCCGCAGCTCGGCGCCGAGCAGGCCGGTGCCGGCGCCGAGATCGAGCACCCGCAGCGGCCGGCCGGGCTCGGCCGGCAGCCGCCGCAGGACCTCCGCGGCCGCGCCGTAGAACGCGTCGTAGGGCGGCACGAGCCGCCGGCGCTCGGCGTCGTACTCGCCGGCGTAGCCGGAGAAGACGGCGACCGACGCTCGCTCGCTCATAGCGCGGTGGTGACCGGACCGGGACGCTCGCGCCCGTGCTCGTAGGCGGCGATCGCCTCGTCCTGCTGGAGGGTGAGGCCGATGTCGTCGAGGCCGTTGAGCAGCCGGCGCTTGATCTCCGGATCGATCTCGAAGTGCGCGTTCCCGCCCGGCCAGCGGACCTCCTGCGCGGCGAGGTCCACCTGGGCCTCGCCGGCCTGCGCGATCGCCGCGCACTCCTCGCTCGTCAGGCGCACCGGGAGCAGGCCGACCTTCGTGCAGTTGGAGAAGAAGATGTCGGCGAAGCTGGAGGCGATGACCGCCTGGAAGCCGTAGTCCTCCAGCGCCCACGGGGCGTGCTCGCGGCTGGAGCCACAGCCGAAGTTGCGGCCGGCGACGAGGATCGGATTGCGCGGCAGGTCCCAGTCGGGCTCCTTGGCCCAGTCGTAGAACAGGAACTCGCCGAAGCCCGTCCGCTCGACGCGCTTGAGGAACTGCTTGGGGATGATCTGATCGGTGTCGACGTCGTCGCGATTGAGGACGCTGACCGGGCCGGTGATCGTCTCGATGGCCTTCATGCCGTGACCTCCCACTCGCGGATGTCGACGAAATGACCCGCGATCGCCGCCGCGGCGGCCATCTGGGGCGAGACGAGGTGCGACCGGGCTCCGCGGCCCTGGCGCCCCTCGAAGTTGCGGTTGGAGGTCGAGGCGACCCGCTCGCCGGGGGCGGCGATGTCCGGGTTCATCCCCAGGCACATCGAGCAGCCCGCGCCGCGCCAGTCGAAGCCGGCCGCGCGGAAGACCTCGTCGAGCCCTTCGCGCTCGGCCTGAGCCTTGACCTGAGCCGAGCCCGGCACGACCATCGCATACACGCCGTCGGCGACCTTGCGGCCCGCGATGACCGCCGCGGCGGCGCGCAGGTCGCCGATCCGGGAGTTCGTGCACGAGCCGATGAACACGCGGTCCAGCGCGATCTCCGAGATCGGCGTGCCCGCTTGCAGGCCCATGTAGTGCAGGGCGCGCTCGTCCCCCTCCGAGACGGGATCAGGAACGACCGCCTGCACGCCGACGACCATCTCGGGGTTCGTCCCCCAGGTCACCATCGGGCTGATCGCGGCCGCGTCGATCACGACCTCGTGATCGAACGACGCCCCGTCATCGGTGCGCAGCGCGCGCCAGGCGTCCGGGACCTCGGCGGGCGCCGCCGGCCGGCCGATGACGTAGTCGAAGGTCGTCTGGTCCGGGGCGATCATCCCCGCCCGTCCGCCGCCCTCGATCGTCATGTTGCACACGGTCATCCGGCCCTCCATCGACAGCGCCTCGATCGCCGGCCCGGCGTACTCGACGACGTAGCCGGTCGCCCCGGCGACGCCGTTGCGGCCGATCGTGGCCAGGATCAGGTCCTTGGCGGTGACCCCGAAGCCGAGCTCGCCCTCGTAGCGGATCCGCATCGACTTCGGCTTGGACTGCACCATGCACTGGGTGGCGAGGACGTGCTCCACCTCGCTGGTGCCGATCCCGAAGGCGAGCGCGCCGAACGCCCCGTGGGTGGCGGTGTGGCTGTCGCCGCAGACGATCGTCATCCCGGGCTGGGTGACCCCCAGCTCCGGCCCGATGACGTGGACGATGCCCTGGCGATCGGAGCCGAGCGAGTACACCGGGATCCCGAACTCGGCGCAGTTGCGCTCGAGCGTCTCCACCTGCACGCGGGAGAGCTCGTCCTTGATCCGCGCGGCGACCGGCGTGCCGTCGGTGGGGACGTTGTGGTCGGCGGTGGCGAGCGTGCGATCCGGCCGGCGCACGCTGCGCCCGGCGAGCCGCAGCCCGTCGAAGGCCTGCGGGCTCGTCACCTCGTGGACGAGGTGCAGGTCGATGTACAGCAGGCCAGGGGCGACTTCGTGCGCCTCCCAGATCTTGTCGAACAGGCTCGTGGGCATCGTGATCGTCTCAGCTCCTCCGCAGGCCGGCGCTCAATACGGCGAGCAGGACGGCCTCCTGGTTTCCGGGGTTCTCGAAGTGATGGGGAAGGTCGGCGTCGAAGGTGACGCAGTCGCCGGTGGCCAGCGCATGGCGCGCGCCGTCGCAGTGCAGGACGACGCCGCCGTCCTGCACGAGCACCGTCTCCCGGCTGCCGGGCTCGTGCATCGGCGGATCGCCGGGACCGCCGGTGACCGCGCCGGGCGCGAGCGTGTGCCGCGCCAGCTCGGCGCGTTGGCCGGGCAGCGGCGGGGTCAGGATCTCGTAGCGATGGCCGGGCGCGGCGGCGGTCGGTCCCGCCCGCCGCTCGCCGGCGCGGACGATCGTCACCGAGCCGGACTCGTCGAGGCGCAGCAGCTGCGAGAGTCGCAGCTCCAGCCCGCCGGCGATCCGGGTGGCGATCTGCAGAGTCGGGCTCGTCTCGCCGCGCTCCACCTGCGAGAGCATCGGCGCGCTGACTCCGGAGCGCTCGGCGAGATCTCGCAGCGACAGGTCCATCGCCTCGCGCAGCGCCCGCACGCGGGCCCCGAGGGCCGGTGGCGAGACGGCGGAATCGTCAACGACAGTCGTCATACGTCTGTACGTTATCGCATACAGAGGGTGTGCGGCCGCGGGTCCGGCGCGGGTAGTCTCAGTCTCATGCACACCCGTCCCGACGTCCTCGTCCTCGGCGCCGGCGGTGTGCTCGGCGAGGCCTGGATGATGGGTGTCCTGGCCGGTCTCGAGGACGGCTCGGGGATCGACATGCGTGACTGCGAGTCGTTCGTCGGGACCTCGGCGGGAGCGATCGTCGCCGCCCATCTCGCCTCCGGCAACGCGCCCCGCCGGCCGTCGGCGGTCGGGACCGACATGGAGCTCAGCGTCGGCGGCGGCCCCGCCCGCGGGCTCGCCGTCGCCGCCGCCACCGCCGTGCGCCGGGCGGGCCAGACCGCGCTGGCGGCGGGCGCCACCTTCGCCCCGCTCGCGCTCGGCGCGGCCGCCCCGGGCGGCGCCGTGCTCCGCGCTGTGCTGCTGCGCGGCGTGCCGCGGCCGAGCCATTCCCTGACGACGCTGCGCGGCCAGGTCGAGGGTCTCGGGGCGCGCTTCGACGGCCGGCTGCGCATCGCCGCGGTCGACCGCGGGACCGGCCGGCGGGTCATATTCGGCAGCCCGGGAGCGCCGACGGCGACCGTGGCCGAGGCCGTCGAGGCGTCGTGCACCGTCCCCTGGCTGTTCACGCCGGTGCGGATCGGCGGGCGCGAGTACGTCGACGGCGGCGTCTGGAGCCCGACCAACCTCGACGCCGCACCCGCCGGCCGCGGCACCCACGTCCTGTGCCTGAATCCGACGGCCGGCCTCGCGCCGCACCACCCGATGCTGACCGTGATCCGCAACGTCGCGCGCTCGGCGGTCTCGGTCGAGTCGCTGGCGCTGCGCGGCCGGGGCGCGCGGGTCCGCGCGATCGGCCCCAACGTCGAGTGCGCCGGGGCGATGGGCAGCGACTTCATGGACGCCGAGCCCCGGACGCGGGTGCTGTCGGCCGGATACCGCCAGGGGCTGCAGATCGCGGCGGCCAACGGCTGGGGCTGAGCCCGGCGGCGGCACCCTCGGCCGGACACGTGTACCTACAGGCCGGTGGGCAGCGCCGGCGACGCCGCGGGGACGGTCGTTGGCGTCTCGGCGGCCGCCGGCACCACGACCGGGGCCGCCACCCACTGCAGCCCGATGAACGGCTCGGCGAGCGGCTGCACGCTCGTCGTCGTTCCGGCGAGCAGAACCGCGCTGTCGGCGGCGATCCGCCGGTCGGCGCCATCGAGCTGGCGGCCGTCGGGAATGAGCGTGCCGCCGGACTGGACGTCGCCGCTCGTGCCCGCCGGGACGTTGACGCTCATCTCCCAGGCGTAGGGCTGGACGAACCAGTCGTCCCGCATCGTCACCGCCCGGCGGGTGTCGTTGACGACCGCCGCGCAGGAGCCGAACAGGACGCCCTGGTTGTAACACTCGCGGAACTCGCGGACGTAGACCCCGGCCGGCGCCTTCCTGGGCCGCAGACCGGTGTGGCCGCCGGTGGAGCAGACCGCGCCGTCGCCGGCCAGGCAGCCCCGCCCGGCCGGCAGGCGCATCGACTGCACGGGCTCGGCGGGGACGAGCCCCTCCTCCGGCCACGCGGCCAGATCGGAGCTGCGCGTCTCCAGGTCGGCCCAGTCGACGACGTGCCCGGGGCTGTAGCCGAGCATCACCGTTGCCTCCTGCAGCCAGCGCGACCGGACCGCGCCCGACGTGTCGTAGGAGAGCAGGACGATGAAGCCGGCGGTCGTCGAGAAGCTGTTGTCGACATAGGCGAGCTCGTCGAGCAACGTGCTGTAGAAGCTCGTCAGCTGCCCGTCGAACACCGGCGCGCCCTCGGCGACCAGCCCGCGCACGGTCGACGGGTTCTCCAGCATCGGAAACGGGGTCGCGAGGTTCGGATTGGGCGTGATGCCGTTGTCGATCTGATCGAACGGCGAGCCCCCGGCATGGACCATCGCCGCCGCCATCGCCTCGTGGGAGCGCTGCAGGGCGGCGTCGGTCCTGATCTCGTAGCTGGTGCGGAACGGACGCGAGCCGTCACGCGTGTCGTAGAGCAGCGAGCTGAGGTTGCCGCCGGTGTCGTCGGCCATCAGAGCCGAGTAGAAGCTGAGATTGCGCTCGACGTACTGGGTGAACCAGCGGCGGACCGCGGCGGTGTCCTGGTCCAGGACATAGCCGCCGCCGTAGGCCGGCGAGCGCAGCCGGGCATAGCGGCGAACGAGCCGCCCGTGCTCACGCGCGTCAGGCTCGTGAAGCCACCAGCTCTGGGGCTCGGAGGCGGGCAGCGGAACGCTGCCGTGGGCATAGATCCACTCGGGGTCGAGATAGGCGACCGGGACGCAGTAGTTGACGCCGCCGTGGCTGCAGTCCGACAGGGCCTTCGTCTCGCCGAGGTCCGGGCCGCAGTTGCTCTCGGCGAACGTCACCCAGACGTCGACGAGCGCCGGGCCGGCGTTGACGCCGCCGTTGCAGCCGTCGTCGTAGGCCCAGGTCTCGATGTGGTTGGGCACCGCCGCCGCGCCGGCCGGCAGCGCGGCGGCAACGGCGCCCATGACGAGCAGCAGGACGAGTGTCGCCCGGATCGCACTCGCCCCCGATGCCGTCCGCTACGGCGCTCGGATCACCTCGGGCGCGGCCGCGGTGGCCGCTTCGGCCTCGGCGAGCACGCCCTGACGGCGGACGGCGTTGGAGAGCGCGCGGATGTAGGCGCGCGCGCCGGCCTCGAGGATGTCGGTCGAGACGCCCTGGCCGGCGCCGGAGATCCCGGCCACCTCGAGCACGACCGACGTCTCACCGAGCGCGTCCTGGCCGGCGGTCACGGCGTCGACGCGGAATTCACGCAGGCGCGCGTCGACGCCGGTGGCGGCGTTGATGGCGTGGAAGATGGCATCGACCGGGCCGTCGCCGGTGAACGAACCGACGAGCTCGTCGCCATCGGGCCCCTGCACCGAGACGGTGGCGTGCGGCGGACGGCGCGACGACGCCTCGACCTCGAACCAGCTCAGCTCGTAGCCGGCGATCTCCTGGCGCAGCTCGTCGGTGACGAGCGCCTCCAGGTCCATCGCCGTGACCTGCTTCTTCTTGTCGGCGATCTCCTTGAAGCGCTTGAAGGCAATGTTCAGCGTCTGCCCGCTCAGCTCGAAGCCGAGCTCCGACAGCGCCTGGGCCAGCGCATGGCGCCCCGAGTGCTTGCCGAGCACGATCGAGTTGGCGTCGAGCCCGACGGTCGTCGCATCCATGATCTCGTAGGTGGTGCGCTCCTTGAGCACGCCGTCCTGGTGGATGCCGGACTCGTGGGCGAAGGCGTTGCGCCCGACGATCGCCTTGTTGGGCTGGACGGGGTAGCCGGTCATCCGGCTGACCATCCGCGAGGTCCGGGCGATCTCCCGCGTGACCGCCTCGGTGTGCAGTCCGATGTCGGCCGCCCGGGTGTGCAGGAGCATGATGATCTCCTCGAGCGACGCGTTGCCCGCGCGCTCGCCGATCCCGTTGACGGCGCACTCCACCTGGCGCGCGCCGGCCAGCAGGCCGGAGAACGAGTTGGCGACGGCGAGGCCGAGATCGTCGTGGCAGTGCACGGACAGCACGACGTTGCGCAGATCCGGGACCGCCTCGTACAGGCGGCGCAGGAAGTCGCCGTACTCGTGGGGCATCGCGTAGCCGACCGTGTCCGGGATGTTGATCGTCGTGGCGCCCTCGTCGATCGCTATCTGGCACACCTCGGCGGTGAACTCGAGCTCGGCGCGGGTGGCGTCCATCGGCGAGAACTCGACGTCGTCGAGATAGCCCTTGGCATGGGCGACCGCGGCGCGGGCCTGGCCCTTGACGTCCTCTCGTGTCGTCTGCAGCTGATGGACGATGTGGATGTCCGAGGTCGAGATGAAGGTGTGGATGCGCGGGCGCTCGGCGTCCCTGACCGCGTTGTAGGCGGCGTCGATGTCGCCGACGTGCGTGCGCGCCAGCCCGGCGATGACCGGGCCGCGCACGGTCCGGGCGATCGTCTGGACGGCCTCGAAGTCACCGGGGGAGGTGATCGGAAAGCCGGCCTCGATGACGTCGACGCCGAGCCGCGCCAGCTGCTGGGCGATCTCCAGCTTCTCCTGGGTGTTGAGCGAGATCCCCGGCGATTGCTCGCCGTCGCGCAACGTCGTGTCGAAGATCAGTACTCGGTTGGGGTCGTCAGGCTTGCTCATATCGTTCCTTCTCGGTCTCGATCGGTCTGCTTCTCGGTGCTGAGTTCGCGGCTACGTGCGGCCGCCCACGCGCTATTCCCCCTTGCGGGGGAGGAGGAGAAGTCGGAGGTCGAGGCACAACGACATGCTGGGGCCAAGCGTAGCAGCGGTCACGCCGACCCGGGCGATCAGAGCAGCGGGACGGTCTGACCGGCGAAGAAGCCGCTGCTCGACGCGATCGCCTGCACGACGTCCGGTGGCGCGGGCGAGTTGGTCGTGATCGCCATCGCCGCCAGCTTGCCGTCGCCGGAGTCGTCCTCGGGCAGCCGGCCGACCGCCGCCGAGATGATGTTGACCCCGTGCTCGCCGAACATCGTGCCGACGCGCCCGAGCATGCCGGGCAGGTCGCGATAGCGAAACAGCGTGATGTGATCTTCGAGCTCGACATCGATGCGCTGGCCCCACACCTCGACGAGATGGGGTCGGTTCTGGCGCCCGATGAGCGTCCCGGCGACGAGTACGGTGGCGTCGCCGGCGGTCACCGCCACCCGGACGAGATCGGTGTAGTCCCGCGCGTGGGTGTGCTTGCTCTCGACGGTGTGGATGCCGCGTGACTCGGCGACGGTGTGCGCGTTGACCGCGTTGACCGCCTCCTCGGTGTGGCCGGCGAGCACGCCGAGCAGCACCTGGATCGACAGCAGGCGCGTGTCACGCTCGGCGAGGCGCCCGAAGTAATCGGATTGGACGTGATCGATCGACGGCCCCTCGGTCAGCGCGAGCGCGGCGGCGATCCGCCCGAGCGAGGTGCACAGCGACATGTACGGGCCGAGCACCTCCATGTCCTCGGCCGGGATGGCGGGGACGTTGACCGCGCTGGACACGACGCCCCCGGTCAGCGCCGCCACCACCTGCTCGGCGGACTGATAGCCGGCACGATCGGTCGCCTCGGCCGTCGAGGCGCCGAGATGCGGCGTGACGATCACGTTCGGATAGTGAAAGAGCGGGTGCTCGGTCACCGGCTCAGAGCGGAACACGTCGAGCGCCGCGCCCCCCACCTGCCCGGAGTCCAGCGCCGCCTGCAGATCCGCGTCGACGACGAGCGGCCCGCGGGCGACGTTGAGGATCCGCACGCCAGGCTTGCACCTGGCGAATACCTCGGCGTTCATCCACCCTTCGGTGTCCGGCGTCTTGGGCAGATGGACGGTGAGGAAATCGGCAGCCGCGTAGACATCGTCCGGGGACGAGGCCTTCTCGACGCCGAGCTCCCGATAGCGCTCGTCACCGACGTAGGGATCGAAGGCCACGATCTTCATGTTGAAGCCCCGCGCGCGTTGCGCGACGAGCTGACCGATCCGGCCGAAGCCGAGGATCCCCAGCGTCTTCTCATACAGCTCCACGCCCGAGAACTTCGACCGCTCCCAGGCGCCGCCGGTCAACGACTTATGAGCTTGGGGCACGTTGCGGGCGAGCGCCAGCAGGAGCGCCATCGTGTGCTCGGCGGCGGTGATGACGTTGGACTGCGGCGCGTTGGCGACGACGATGCCGCGCTGGGTGGCGGCGGCGACGTCGACGTTGTCGACGCCGACCCCGGCCCGGCCGACCGCGCGCAGCTTCGTCGCCTTGGCGAGCAGGGCGGCGTCGAGCGTGGTCGCCGAGCGGATCAGGATCCCCTCGTAGTCGCCGATCCGCTCCGCCAGCTCCTCGGCGCTCCAGCCGGCGCCGATCTCGACGTCGAAGTGCTCGCGCAGCAGAGCGATCCCCGAGTCACCGATCTTCTCGGCGACGAGGACGCGGATCCGGCCGTCGGCGGCGGCGCTCATGACCGCTCCAACACGTAGTCGACGCACGCGGTCAGCGCCTGGACGTCGGCCGGATCGGTCGCCGGGAACATGGCGACGCGCAGCTGGTTGGCACCGAGCTTGCGATACGGCTCGACGTCGACGATGCCGTTGGCGCGCAGCGTCGCCGCCACCGCGGCGGCATCGACGCCGTCGTCGAAGTTGATCGTGCCGACGACGAGCGAGCGCTTCGCCGGGTCCGCGACGTACGGGGTGGCCGAGGCGTGAGCCTGCGCCCAGCCGTACAGATGCGAGCTCGACGCCGTCGTTCGGGCGACCATCGCCGCCAGCCCGCCCTGATCGAGCATCCACCGCAACTGGTCGGCGAGCAACAGCAGCGTGGCGATCGCCGGCGTGTTGTATGTCTGGTCCTTGCGCGAGTTCTCCAGCGCCGTCGACAGCGAGAGGAAGTCCGGCACCCAGCGCGGGCCGCCGCCGGCCGTGGGGCGATCGGTTTCGATCTCCTCGATGCGGGCCAGAGCCGCCGGGCTCATCGCCGCCAGCCACAATCCGCCGTCGGAGGCGAAGCCCTTCTGGGGCGCGAAGTAGTAGACGTCGCAATCGCCGATCGCCACCGGCAGGCCGCCGGCGCCCGACGTCGCGTCGATCATCACGAGCGCGCCGTCGGATCCCGCCGGGCGGGTGACCGGCACCATGACGCCGGTCGAGGTCTCGTTGTGCGCCCAGGCGATGACGTCGGCGGCGGGGTCGGCGACCGGCTCGGGGGCGTCGCCCGCGGGCGCGTCGACGACGATCGGGTCCGCGAGGAACGGGGCGGCCCGCGCGCACGCCGCGAACTTCGAGGAGAACTCGCCGTAGGTGAGGTGCAGGGAGCGCTGACGGATGAGGGCGCACGTGGCGGCGTCCCAGAAGGCGGTCGTGCCGCCGTTGCCGAGCACCATCTCATAGCCGTCGGGGAGCGAGAACAGGTCGGCGAGACCGGCTCGCACCTGGCCGACGAGCCGCCGCACCGGCTTCTGGCGATGCGACGTGCCCATCACCGCCGCGCCGGGACCGGCGAGGTACTGAAGCTGGGCGGGCCGCACGCGGGAGGGTCCGGAGCCGAAGCGCCCGTCGGCGGGCATCAGCTCGTGGGGGATCTGGAGAACGGTCTGGGTCATGTCGTTGGCTCGACGTTAGCGTGGGGCGCACGCCCGAGCGGACGAGCTATTCGTGGAACTCGGTGTCGATCCAGTCCATCTGGGAGCGCAGGTCACGGCCGACGACCTCGACCTGGTGGCCGGCCTGCTCGGAGCGCATCCGCTTGAAGCTCTCCTGGCCGGCGCGGTTCTCGGCGATCCACTCGCGGGCGAACTCACCGGACTGGATCTCGGCCAGCAGTTGCTTCATCGCGGCGCGTGACTCCTCGCCGATGACCCGCTTGCCACGGGTGAGGTCGCCGTACTCGGCGGTGTTGGAGATCGAGTAGCGCATCCCGGCGATCCCCTTCTCATACATGAGATCGACGATCAGCTTGAGCTCGTGCAGGCACTCGAAGTAGGCCAGCCGCGGGTCATAGCCGGCGTCGACGAGCGTCTCGTAGCCGGCGCGGACGAGCTCGGTGACACCCCCGCACAGCACGGCCTGCTCGCCGAAGAGGTCGGTCTCGGTCTCGTCCTTGAAGGTCGTCTCGATCACGCCGCCGCGCGTGCAGCCGATTCCCTTGGCATAGGCGAGGGCCAGTGCCAGCGCGTTCCCGGTCGCGTCCTGGGCGACCGCGACGAGGCCGGGCACGCCTGAGCCCTCGACGTACTGGCGCCGGACGAGATGCCCGGGGCCCTTGGGGGCGACGAGCGCCACGTCGACGTCGGGCGGGGGGGCGATCTGCCCGTAGTGGATCGAGAAGCCGTGGCCGAACAGGAGCAGGTTGCCGGGAGCGATCCCGTCCTTGAGGCCCGCGTCCCAGATCTGACCGTGGAGCTCGTCGGGGGCGAGCAGCATGACGAGGTCGCCCTCGCTCGCCGCGTCGGCGGGCTCGAGCACCTTGAGCCCGTGCTCGGTCGCCTTGGCGACGCTGGCGGACTCCGGGCGCAGTCCGACGACGACGGAGACGCCGGAGTCCCGGAGGTTCAGCGCGTGGGCGTGGCCCTGGGAGCCGTAGCCGATGATCGCGACGGTCTTGCCGTCAAGCTTGTGAAGGTCAGCGTCGTCGTCGTAGAACATTGGCCGCAGGCTACACGGGGCGGCCATCGACCGCCGCCCCGCGTGCCTGCGCCATGGTGCGCCTCCGGCGTTCTTCAGAAGCGCGAGGCGAGCGACATCACATCGTCGACGTACTGCTTGGTGTCGTTGTACTCACCCTGGCTCTGCACCGACGCGAGCCCCTGGTAGTACCCCGCCGCGGCGAGGGCCTCGTTGCCGCCGGTCTGATCGAGCAGCGAGTGCAGCAACAGCACGCCCGCGCGGACGTTGTCGGTCGCCGAGGCGGGCTCCAGGGGCGGCGGCGACGCGAGGTTGGCGCCGATGTAGTCCCAGGTCCCGGGCTCGATCTGCATGACGCCGGTCGCGCCGGTGCTGGAGACGAGATCGTTGTTGAAGCCGCTCTCCTGATAGCCGATCGCCTCGGCCAGGGAGGCGGGCACGCCGTTGGCCTCGGCGATCGAGCCGACCTCGCTCGGGCTGACGTACTCGGGGGTGGGCTGCGCGCCGCCCGTTCCGGCGGCCGGGATGACCGGCGTGGCGGCGGAGGAGGTGTCGGCCGACGAGTCCGTCGACGTCGAGACGTCGTCCGCCGAGCTCGCGCCGCCCGAGACGTTGAGGGTCGTCCCGTACAGCAGGACGCCGTTGGGGCTCAGGCCGTTGTCGGCGGCGAGCTGATCGAGGCTGAGGCCATAGCGGGCGGCGATCCCGCTCAGCGTGTCGCCCGGCTGCACGACGTAGCCGCCGCTCGTCGCCGGCGCGGCGGCGGCCGTGCTGTACGTGTCCGGAGCGGCGGTGGTGACCGGCTCCGGGGCCGCGGCGACCGTCGTCGTCCCGAGCGTCTGCGGCGGGATCGCCAGCAGCGTGCCGGTGACGAGATCGGAGTTGACCGACAGGCCGTTGGCCGCGGCGAGCTGCGCGACGGTCAGGCCGTCGGCGGCCGCGACGGAGGTCAACGTCTCGCCAGGAGCGACGACGTGCTCGAACAGGGCGGAGGCGGTGGCGGGAAGGGTCAGCGACAGAAGGGCCGCGAGCAGGGACAACTGAAGTGTGCGCATGGCGCGAGAGTTTGTCCGCTCGCACCACGAAGCAAAACGCCTGCAATTGCGCTCTCAGGACGCAAGATGCCGGTCATGCACCGGCGCTTGCAACGAGCGAGCAGCCGGGCAGCGCGATGGTGCCGTCAGCGGTCGCGAACGCACCGGCCGCGGCGGCCATGCGCTCGCGGATCTCGGCCTGCCGGCCGGCGTCCAGACCGGCGAACGCGCCGCGGAACATCGACGACATGTCGATCGTCTCCTGCACGAACTCCTCGACGGCGTCATAGCGCCGCTCGACGGCCACCGGAATGACCTCCACCTCGAGGAACCCCGCATCGCCGAGCAGCCGCTCCAGACGGCCGTCGCCGGCGAGCGCGAACATCCCTGGCGCCGCGGGGTCCGGGGGCGGCAGGTGGCCGAGCTCGATCAGGACGCGGCTGGGGATCGTCGCCCACGGATTGGCCTCCGGGCGGTCCCACACGGCGAACGCGGCGCGGCCGCCGGGGCGCAGCACCCGGCGGATCTCCTGCGCGGCGGCCGCGGGGTCGACGATCAGCATGATCCCCCAGCGGCACAGCACCGCATCGACGGTCGCCGTCGGCAGATCGATCCACTCCAGCTCCAGCTGCATGAACTCCACGTTCGTGATCCCGAGCCGCGCGGCACGCCGCCGGGCGACCGCCACCATCGCCTCGGCGCCGTCGCTGGAGGTCAGCGTGCCGCCGGGCGCGATCAGCTCGGCGGCAAGAAAGCCGGTGTCGCCGGGGCCGGCGGCGAGCTCGACGACGTGCTGGCCGGGATGCAGCGAGAGCGACTCGACCATGGCCAGCGAGACCGGCATCCCCCACTCTCGCACGCGCTCGGCACGCGCCTCCCAGCCGCCGGCGGCGTGCTCCCAGGTCTCGCGGCTGGCCGCGCGCTGTTCGTCGGGGTCGGTGGTCACCGGTCGCCGGCGGCCGTGCGCCGGACGCGGGGCGCCTCGCGGTCGGGGGCCGCCTCGGGGTCGGGGACCGCCGCGGGGTCGGGGGTCGCCTCGGGGTCGGGGGCCGCCTCGGTCCCGCGGTCGTCCTGGCGGCCGAACGTCGCTTCGATCCGGGCGCTCATCCGCTGGCCGAACATCGCCACGAGCGCCTCGGTGGCCAGCGGGCGCAGCGCGGCGATCGCCGCGTCGATCTCCGCCCAGCGCTCCTCCGGCATCCCGGCACGCTGGAACGGCTCCCACACCTCGGTCACGAACACGGCGACGAACGCCGCCGAGACCGCGTCGCAGTGCTGCTCTATCTGCTCGAACACGGCCAGCGCGCCGTCGAGCGACACGCCGCGCTCGACGACCTGCTCGGCGACCTCGAGCAGCGACGGCCGCACCGCTTCGTAGCGGTCCTCGCCCGCCGCCCGCAGGACCCCGAGGCGCTGGGCGCGCGCGAGGGCATGCGGCGCGTGGGCGCCCTCGGCGCCGAAGCGCCGGCCGAGCTCGGCGACGGTCAGCGTCTGCGGGGCCTCGGCGTCAGGCGGGGGGGCGGTCAGCGCCTGGCGAAAGCGCTCCAGCCGCGCGGCGGTGGCCTGACCCTGATCGACGAGCCGCTTGATCCCGGCGAGGTTGAAGCCGTCGGCCTGCAGGTCCTGGATCATCCGCAGCTGCGCGAGGTGCTCGGGCCCGTAGTAACCGACGCGGAGCCGGACCTCAGGCGGGGCCAGCAGACCCCGGGCCTGATGGGCGCGGATGTTGCGGACGGTCATCCCGGACTCGGCCGCCAGCTGCTCGATCGTCATCGTCGCCCGCACTCCCCCGATCATACGCCTGGTGACGGCGCTTGATGTCACGTCAGTCGATGTGACATCAGCCAACGGATGTCTCACTCAGCCGGCGCCGCAGCAACTTACCGGTTGCGCCGCGGGGCAACGTGGCGGCGCGCTCGAAGGCCTTCGGAACCTTGAACGGGGCGAGCCGCGCGGCGCAATGGGCCCGCAGCTCGTCGTCGTCGATCGCCGCGCCGGGGGCGATCACGAGCCGGGCGACGACCGCTTCGCCCCAGATGGCGTCGGCGCGGCCGAACACCGCCGCGTCGCTGACCGCGGGGTGCTCGAGCAGGACCGCCTCGATCTCGTCGGGCGCGACGTTCTCACCGCCGCTGATGATCATGTCGCCCGTGCGCCCCGCGATCGACAGCCGGCCGTCGGCGCCGATCGTCCCCAGGTCGCCGGTGTGCAGCCAGCCGTCAGGCGCCAGGACGTTGCTCGCGACCGTCCGCCCGCGAACGAGCACCTCGCCGTCGGGAGCGATCCGCAGCTCGGTCCCGAGCAGCGGATAGCCGTCGGTGGCGATCTGCGAGCATGCCTCGGTCATCCCGTAGGACGGCGACACCGGGACGCCGGCCTCACGGGCACGCGCCAGCAGGGCCGGGGCGATCGCCGCCCCGCCCAGCAGCGCCCGGCGAAGGGTCGGCGGTTCCCGCAGGCCGGCGTCGAGCAACCGGGCGAGCATCGTCGGGACGAGCGAGACGAGCGTGATCCGCCGGCGGGCGTCCATCAGCGCGTGCAGCACGGCGTCGACGTCGAAGCGCTCGTGGAGCACGACCGTCGTGGCGTAGATCGCGCTGCGCAACTGGATCGACAGGCCGCCGACGTGGGCGAGCGGCATCGGGCACAGCCAGCGCTCGTCGGGATCGAGGCCGAGGGCGATCATCGAGCCGAGCGCGTTCCACAGCCAGTTGTCATAGCTGAGCAGGACCGGCTTGGGCCCGGCGGTCGTACCCGAGGTGAACATGAGCGTCGCGGTCGCCGCACCGTCGACGGGCACCGGCTCGTGGCCGGGGTCGCCGGTCACGAGCGCGTCCAGCACGAGCGCGGCCCCCTGCAGTCGCGGCGCGCGTTCGGCGTCGCGCAGGCGCAGGTCGATCGGGACCGCGATCGCGCCGGCCAGCAGGCACCCGTGCAGCGCGATGACGAGCTCGTCGCTGGGCAGGACGAGGGCCACCCGGTCGCCGGCACGCACCCCGCGCTCGCGCAGGCCGCCGGCGACGGCACGGGCTCCGGCGAGCAGCTCGGCATACGTCCGGCTGCCGGCCGGCGTCTCAACGGCGGCCCGGTCGCCTCGGATCCGCGCCGCGCGGGCCAGCCAGGGTTCCATGAACGAGAATTGTGGCGATCCGCCGTCCCGGCGCCGGGGCCGGTGGCCCGGTCAGGGCTCGGGGCGGATCGTCGACAGTCGTGCCGGGGGCGCGGCCGGCCGGGCGACCGGGGGAGCGACGGGGCGGACGGCGGCGGGAGCGCCGCGGCGGCGCGGACGGCGCACGCGCATCTCCTCGGCCAGGAAGTAGGAGCCGATCACGAGCGCGGCGGCGAGCACCTGGGCGACGATCGTCTGCACGTTCGGGAAGATCGAGAACCACAGCCCCATCCAGCCCGGCACCCCGACGTGGATGGGGGTCGTGCCGATCCAGCCGGCCTGCTGGAGCTCCTGGACGCTCTCGCCGACCATCACGAGCAGGACGCCGCCGAGCAGGATCCCGGTCGCGACGAGCATCCGCCGATACGGCAGCCGGCGCTGGAGCCCGAAGGTCACGAAGCCGATGATCGCGACGAACACGAGTCCGAGCGCGACCCCTTCCAGCACGGTGCCCGAGCCGTACTTCAGCCGCAGGTTCTGCAGGAAGAGGACGACCTCGAAGCCCTCCCGGTAGACCGAGGTGAAGCCGAGCAGGGCGAGCCCGAACATCGTGCGCTGAGCGCTGACCGATCCGCCCATCAGCTCCTTGCGCTTGCGATTGTGCGACGAGATCCAGCCGGTCCAGTAGACCTTGTGGAAGAACCAGTTCATGACGACGAGCAGGACCGCGATCGCGAGCAGGCCGGTGCCGGCCTGGAGATCGAGGCTGCCCTGGCCGACGGCGTCGGTGATCGCGATCGCCACGAACCACGTCCCGATCGCCGCGGCGAACGCGGCGAGCCCGCCGACCGCCAGCGGTTTGCGGAACGAGCTGTTGTCGCCGCGCATGCTCGCGGTCAGCACGGCGAGCACGAGGATCGTCTCCAGGCCCTCGCGCAGGACGAGGATGCCGCTGTCGACGACGACCGCCAGATGCCCGAGATGCTCGTGGGCCTGCGTCGGATCCGGCGTCCCCCCCGCGCCGCGGACCATCTCGACGATGATCAGGGCGAGAACGGCGACCCCGAGGGTCCACCAGCCGGCGCGCTTGCGACTCACGTGGGCCATGGGATTAGGGAACCCTAACAGGTCACCGCAACCGGAACGGGGACGCGTGCTCGGTCTGACATCGTGTAGACCCTCGAGTCCCGTTGTCAGACGATAGGAGCAGTTGTGAGCACGAGCTGGCAGGCCGCCGGCGACTACAGCGACATCCGCTACGAGCTGGCGGAGGGCGAGGCTGCGGGGATCGCGAAGATCACCATCGACCGGCCCGAGGTGCGTAACGCCTTTCGCCCGGAGACCGTCATCGAGCTGTCCGACGCCTTCGAGCGCGCGCGTGAGGATCCGCGGGTCGGCGTCGTCGTCCTCACCGGGGAGGGACCGGACGCCTTCTGCTCGGGCGGCGATCAGCGCGTGCGCGGCGGCCGCGGCGGCTATGTGACCGGGGCCGATCCGGCGGCGGCGGGCACCCATCAGGCCGTCGGGCGTTTCCACATCACCGATCTGCACGTCCAGATCCGCCGCCTGCCCAAGCCGGTCGTGGCGATGGTCGCGGGCTACGCGATCGGCGGCGGGCACGTCCTGCAGGTCGTCTGCGACCTGACGATCGCCGCCGACAACGCGCGCTTCGGACAGACCGGGCCGAAGGTCGGCTCGTTCGACGGCGGCTTCGGGGCGAGCGTCCTGTCCCGCCTCGTCGGGCCCAAGAAGGCGAAGGAGATCTGGTTCCTGTGTCGCCAGTACGACGCCCAGCAGGCGCTGGCGATGGGCCTCGTCAACGCCGTCGTGCCGCTCGAGCGGCTGGAGGAGGAGACCGTCCAGTGGTGCCGGGAGATGCTGGCGATGTCACCGTTCTCCCTGCGGATCCTCAAGGCGAGCTTCAACGCCGACGAGGACGGGCTCGCCGGGATCCAGCAGCTCGCCCACGACGCCAACCTCCTCTTCTACATGAGCGAAGAGGCCCAGGAGGGGCGCGACGCCTATCTCGAGAAGCGCGCGCCGGACTTCTCGAAGTTCCCGCGGCGGGCCTGAGCCTGCGATGACCGCGGTCAACGGGGCACGTGACGGAGGCCCGATGGGCGGGCTGCGCATCTGGCTGATGGCGGCCCGGCCGCGGACGCTGCCGGCCGCGGTCGCGCCGGTGCTCGTCGGCACCGCGCTCGCCGGCTACGAGCACGCCTTCCATCCGCTGCGCTTCCTCGCGGCGCTGCTCGGCGCGATCTTCATCCAGGTCGGCACGAACCTCTCCAACGACTATTCCGACGCGCGCCGCGGGGCCGACGCCGAGGATCGTCTCGGACCGGTGCGGGTTACGGCCGGCGGGCTCGTCCCGCCGCGCCAGGTGCTGATCGCCACCTACGTGTCGTTCGGCCTCGCGGTCCTGTTCGGGGTCTATCTGATCGTCGTCGCCGGCTGGCAGCTGCTGCTCGTCGGCGCCGCGTCGATCCTGGCCGGCGTCGCCTATACCGGTGGGCCCAAGCCGTACGGCTACGAGGGGCTCGGCGAGGCGTTCGTGTTCCTGTTCTTCGGGATCGTCGCGGTCGCCGGCTCGTTCTTCGTCGAGGTCAAGACGCTCAACTGGGAGGCGTTCGCGCTGGCGGTCCCGGTCGGCCTGCTGGCCGCCGGCATCCTCGTCGTCAACAACATCCGTGACATCGACTCCGATCGCCGGGCCGGCAAGCGCACGCTCGCCGTGCGGATCGGCCGCGAGCGCACGCGGATGATGTTCGCGGCGATCATCTACCTGTCGTTCGTGCTCGCGCCCGTCACCTGGATCCTCGGACCGCTCGGGCCCTGGGTGCTGCTGCCGTGGCTGAGCCTGCCGCTCGCCGCCCGGCTCGTGCGCACGGTCGGCAACCGCACCGACGGACCGTCGCTCAACGGCGCGCTGGCCCAGAGCGGGCAGCTTCAGCTTGCGTTCTGCGTCCTGCTGTCGGCGGGGTTGCTCCTCAGCCGGTGAAGCTGGCGCTGCAGCCGGTGACGGTGTCGATGCGCGGGCCGTTCGTCGCCGGGCACGGCACGGTCGTCCGCCGGGAGCTGCTGCTCGTCTCGCTGCGGGCCCGCGACGGCGCGTTCGGCCACGGCGAGGCGGCGCCGCTGGCCTCGTATGACGGCGTCTCGCTCGCCGAGGTCGGGGCCGAGCTCGCCGCCTGCCGTCCGGTGCTCGCCGACGCCGACGGGCTCGCCCTCAGCGACGTCGTCGCGCGCTGCGCCGAGGTCATGCTGCTCCCCCAGGCGCTGGCCGCGATCGATCTGGCGCTCTGGGATCTGGAGGGCCGGCGGGCCGGGCTACCGGTGTGGCGGCTGCTCGGCGGGATCCCGGACCCCCGTGACGCCGGCGGGCCCGCGGTCACGGTCAACTGGACGATCGCCTCCGAGGACCGGGCCGGCGCCGCCCACGAGGCCGCCCAGGCGCGGGCGGCGGGCTTTGCGACGGTCAAGGCGAAGGTGGCGATCGGCGACGACGCCGGGCGGCTGGCGGCGATCCGCGCCGCCGCCGGGCCGGCGATGGCGCTGCGCATCGACGCCAACGGGGCCTGGTCGGCCGCCGAGGCCCGAGCGGCGCTGGAGCGGCTGGCGCCGGTCGGCCTGGAGCTGTGCGAGGAGCCGGTCCACGGCGTCGAGGCGATCCGCGCGATGCGCGAGGAGAGCCCGGTCGCGCTCGCGCTCGACGAGTCCGCGGGCGAGGCCGGCGCGCTCCACGCTCCGGCCGCCGCCGATTTCGTCTGCCTGAAGATCGGCCGCTGCGGCGGGATCTCCGGGGTCATGGAGGCCGCCCGCCAGGCCCGCGCCGCCGGCTATCGGGTGTTCCTCGCCTCGACCCTGGACGGGCCGCTCGGGATCGCCGGCGCGCTGCACGCCGCCGCGGTCATCGCGCCCGACGCGGCCTGCGGCCTGGCGACGCTCGGCATGTTCCAGAACCGGCCTGACCCCCTCCCCCCGTCCGGCGGCGCGATCACGCTGGGCGACGATCCAGGGCTCGGCGAGCGGCTCGAATCCTGGTATTGACCCGCCGGCGCCTCGGACCCGCCGGCGCCTCGGACCCGCCGGGGCCTCGGACCCGCCGGCGCCTCAGACCCGCCGGCGCCTCGGACCCGCCGGCGCCTCGGACCCGCCGGCGCCTCAGGCCAGCCGGCGACGGGTAACCCGGGCTCGGCGCCGGGGGCCGTGGTCGTTTTTGCCCGTATATCGCCTAATTTCGCCCACACCCCCCGCGCCGGTCCGAACGCCTACGCGGCGATCTTCCGCAGCACCGCATCGATCCGCTCGAAGCCCGACTTCGCGCCCTCCTCGACCCCGTACTGCATCGACATGTCGCGCTGCTCGGTCGTCTCGAAGAGCATCGTCTGGGTCAGCTTCGTCTGCTCGCCGAGGTCCTCGAACACGAGCGTCTGCAGATGGTTCATGAACGTCTGCACGAGCCGGGCCGGCGGGTCCACCTCCCGGAACTCGCCCTCGACGACGCCGTGGGCGGTGCGGAAGCGATAGCTGCCGCCGGCGCGGACGTCCATCTCCTCGACGACGGTGCCCTCCCCCCACCACTCGGGGATCAGCTTCGGATCGGTCCAGACCGAGAAGACGTGGGCGCGCGGTGCGTCGAAGGTCCGCTCGACGCGGATCTCGAGCTCGTTCGGGGTGGTGACGACGGTGCTCATGCTGCTCCCTTCGTTCGTTGGACGACCTCTGCGAAGCGGTCCAGTCTCGCCAGCCACGTGCTGATGCCCTCGAAGGCATACGGCACGAGCGTGCACTGGCGGGCGCGACCGACCTTGCCGGTGGAGACGAGGTTCGCCTCCTCGAGCAGCCGGATGTGCTTCTTCATCCCGGTCAGCGACATCCCGAACGGCTCGGCGAGCTCGGTGATCGTCGCGCTGCCGGCGCCGAGCCGCTCCAGCACCGCGCGCCGGGTCGGGTCGGCGATGGCCGCGAAAGCTCGGTCGGTGTCGGTCGCATACTGAACCATCTGGTTCAGTATTGCAGGCCAGGCGCCGGCGCGCAAGGCCGCGCTGCGGGCGGGGGCGGCGATCAGGGGGCGGCGCGCCCGGCGACGAGGATCCGCGTGACCGCGGCGGGATCCTCGAGATGGACGGCGTGGCCCGCCCCGGCCACGACGAGCACGCGGGCCCGCGGCAGGTGCTCGGCCATCGCCTCCGCGCTGGCGCGGAACCTGAGGTCGCGCTCCCCGACGACCAGGTCGACGTCGATCGTCAGCTCGCCGAGCCGGTCCCACAGCGAGGGCAGCGCACCGGTCCCCAGCCCGCGCAGCGCGGCGGCGAGGCCGGCCGTCGTGTTGCGCCGGCGGTCGGCGTCGACGCGCGCGCGCACCGCCGGCGGCTGGCCGGCGAGCACGGGGGTGCGCGCCCAGCGCTCGGCGAACGCCGCCATCGTCATCCCCTCCAGCTCGTCGGCGAGGCGCTCGTCGGCGCGCCGGCGCTCGGCGCGCTGCGCCGGATCGGCGATCCCGGGGCTCGCCCCGATGAGCACCAGGCGCCGCACCCGTCCTGACAGCGCGAGGGCGACGTGCAGCGCGATGCGGCCGCCCATCGAGTAGCCGCCCAGGACGAGCTCGTCAGGGGCGAGCGCCGACAGATCGCCGATCACCGCGGCGAGCGAGACCGGCCGCGCGTCGCCGGCGCTGCCGTGTCCGCGCAGGTCCGGAGCGAGCGGTCGGTAGCGTTCCCCGAGTCCCGCCACGACGCCGTCCCAGCTCGCGCCCGTGTTCGTGAAGCCGTGCAGGAGCAGGAGCGTCGTCGCTGACCGGGTCGCCATCCGGCTCTCATCATGACCGCTGTCGACACCTATCTTCTGCTGCGCGCGTTCTGCGACGAGCTCGCCCGATGCGGACTGCAGCACGCCTGCACGTCGCCGGGCTCACGCAATACGCCGATCGTGCTCTCGCTCGCCCGGGAGCCGCGGATCCGCACGTGGTCGCACATCGACGAGCGCTGCGCCGGCTTCTTCGCGCTCGGCGCCGCCAAGGCGAGCGGGCGTCCGGTGGCGATGACCTGCACCTCGGGCTCGGCGGCCGCCAACTACGCGCCGGCGGTGACCGAGGCCGCCTACGCGCGGGTGCCGCTGATCGTCCTGACCGCCGACCGCCCGCCGCAGCTGCGCGACGTCGGCGCCGGCCAGGCGATCGATCAGCTCAAGCTCTACGGCGACGCGGTGCGCTGGTTCGTCGAGGTCGGAGTGGAGCGCGCGACGCCGGAGGCGCTGCGCTGGATGCGGCAGCTCGCCTGCCGGGCGTACTGGACGGCGCTCGGAGATCGTCCCGGCCCGGTCCACCTCAACTTCCCGCTCCACGAGCCGCTCGTGCTCGATGCCCCCCTTCCCGCCGATCCCGTCCCCGGCCGCGCCGGCGGCCGCCCGTGGGTGATGGCGGCCCGCGCGCCGGTTCCCGCGGCACCACCGCCCCCGGCACCGGCACCGGACCGCGCCCCCACTCCCCCGGTCCGCGGGGTCGTCGTGGCCGGCCGCCACGAGCGCGGCGACGGGCTCGGCGCGCTCGTCGCGCGCTTCGCCGCGCGCGCCGGCTTCGTCCTGTTCGCCGATCCCCTCTCCGGGGCCCGCCACGGCCCGGCGGCGATCGCCGCCTATGACCTGCTGCTCCGTGACCCCGGGCTGACCGGCCGGCTCCGGCCCGAGCTCGTCGTTCGCGTCGGTTATCTGCCCACCTCCAAGCCGCTGCGCGCCTGGCTGGCGTCGCTGGACGGCGTGCCCCAGGTGTCGCTCGACGCCGAGGCGGCGTGGCAGGATCCCGCGGGCGTCGTCACCGAGACGATCGTCGCCGACCCGGCCGCGACGCTCGCCGCCTGGCTGTCGAACGCCGCCCCCGCCCCAGGGCGCAACGCCGAGCCCGCTCCAGGACGCAACACCGAGCCCGCCCCAGGACGCAACACCGAGCCCGGGCCCGATCCGGGCGCGAACGGCGGCGCCGGCGACGGCCCGCAGTCCGAGCACGACTGGGCGGCGGCCTGGCGCACCGCCGACGCGGCCGTGCAGGCGGCGATCGACGCCGAGCTCGGCGACGACGTGCTCTCCGAGCCGCTCGTCGCCCGGCTGCTCGCCGCCGCGCTCTCCCCCGACGACACGCTGCTCGTCGCCGCCTCGATGCCGATCCGCGACGTCGAGACCTATTTCCCGGCCGATGGCGCCGGCCCGCGCGTGCTCTCCAATCGCGGCACGAACGGGATCGACGGCACCGTCTCGACCGCGTTCGGGATCCGCGCCGCCGGGTCCGGCGCCGGCCGCGTCGTGCTGCTGATCGGCGACGTCGCGCTCGCCCATGATCTCGGCGGGCTGCTGGCGGCGCGCCGGCTCGGCCTGGCGATCACGATCGTGCTGCTCAACAACGACGGCGGCGGCATCTTCCACTTCCTCCCGGTCAGCGGCGAGACCGACCACTTCGAGGAGCACGTCGCCACCCCGCACGGCCTGTCATGGCAGCGCGCCGCCGCGCTCTACGACATCGCCTACACCCGCGCCACGACGGCCGCCGAGCTCCGCGATGCGCTGGCCGCCGCGCAGGACGGGCCGGGGACGCGGATGATCGAGGTGCCGACCGAGCGCGCGGGCAATCTCGCGCTCCATCGGCGGCTGGCCGCCGCCGCGCTCGACGCCCTGCCGGCGCCCGACGGGGCCGGGCCGCCGCCGTTCAGCCCGACAGCGTCGGCAGCATCACCTGGAGCTTGACCTCGGACTCGGCGAGCTCGGCGGCCGGATCGGAGTCCCGCACGATCCCGCAGCCCGCGAAGCACCGGCCGACCGTCCCGCGCAGCAGCGCGCAGCGCAGCGCGACGCAGAACTCGCCGTCGCCCGACGCGTCGGTCCATCCGACCGGCCCGGCGTACCAGCCGCGATCGAAGCCCTCGAGCGCGGGGATGATCTCGAGCGCCGCGGCCGGCTCGGCGCCGACCGCCGGGGTGGGATGCAGGCGTCCGGCGAGCTCCACCGCGCCGAGCGGGGAGGCGAGCTGGGCGCGGATCGGGGTGGCGAGATGCTGGATGTTGGCGACGCGCACGAGCACCGGCTCCGGGGCCGCGGTCACCCAGACGGCATGCGGGCGCAGCGTCCGCGCGATCCGCCGGGCAACGATCGCGTTCTCCTCCCGATCCTTGTCGCTGCGCAGCAGCTGCTCGCCGAGATGGTCGTCGACCGAGGGATCGGCGCTGCGCCGTGCGGAGCCGGCGAGCGCGACGGTGCTCGCCCGCTGGCCCTCGCGGCGGATCAGGAGCTCCGGGCTGGCGCCGATGAAGGTGGCGTCGCCGCGGCCGACGGCGTAGCTGAACGAGCTCGGGAAGGCCTCGCGCAGGAGCGCGTAGACGGCGGCGGGGTCATGCGGGACGGGCGCGTGGACCTCCACCTCGCGGGCGAGGACGACCTTCTCCATCTCCCCCGCGCGGATCCGCTGCACCGCCCGGGCGACCGCCTCCTCATAATGGGCGGGCGGCATCGGGCTCGACACCTCATACGCGCCGACCGGCGCGGGATCGAGCATCGGCAGCGGGTCGGTGCGCAGCTCGCGCAGCCGGTCGGCGACCCGCCTCCCGACGTCGGCGACGGTGTCGTCGGGGGCGACGTCGGCGTTGACGGTCAGCCACGTCTGACCGCGGCGGCGGGCCAGTGAGAGCTCCGGGACGAGCATCGACGCGGGAGCGAAGCCGTGCCATTGGGGCGATCGGCCCCCGTCGGTGGCGAACGCGAAGCCGCCGAGCGCCACGAGCCCCGATCCGCCCGCGCCGGCGATGTCGTCGGCGAGCGCGGCGGCGGTCAGCGCGCGCCAGCGCGCCGCCACCTCGGTGAACCGGTTCGGCCCGTCGGCCTGCAGCGTGCGCAGGCAGCCCAGGCCGGCGAGCGCGGACCCGTCGCGATCGGGCTGCTCCAGGCAGAACCACGGCTCGGCGCCCCGCCGTGAGGCGACGACGATCGCGCTGGGGTCGGCGGAGCGGTCAAGCGCCGTCGTGACGCTGACCAGCGCGGGCGCGCCCGTGGCCCGGGCGCGGATCAGGCCCTCGCCGAGCCGGCGCTCCAGACGGCGCCGCGCGGCGCTGTCAAGCCACGCGTGATCATCGACTGCCGCAGCGGTGAAGGCCATGTCCTGAGGCTACACAGCGGCTCGCACGCGCCCGGCGAGATTGAGCGCGGTCAGCGCCCCGACCGGGGGCGCCGCCGGCACGGCGGTCCCCGCCTCATCTCCCGTGCCGTCACCGGCGCCCGGCCCGGTCCGTCGCAGCGCGACGAGGCGCTCGTGCCCGGGCTCGATCCCGAAGGCGTCGTCGGCGGGCTCGTAGCCGGCGACGGCGATCCGCACCCCGTAGGCGAAGCGCCGGCTCGCCACCCGCACGCGATGACCGCCGCCGGCCGCGGGCTCGATCGTCGCGCTCAACCCGAGCGCCGCGGCCGACTGGGGCAGCGCCGGGCGGCCGGCCGGGAAGCGGAAGGCCTGGGAGACGAGCTCGGTCTCGCCATCGCGGTCGCGCTCCAGGCTGACCGCGATCAGGTCCTGGGCGGGCGGCCCGAAGCGATACGCCCAGGCGGCGTCGACGAAGCGGCCGATGATCGCCTCGACGCCGCGGTGCAGGCCCGAGTGGGGGGCGAGCGTGATCTCCTGCACCGCCTCCTCGACGCGCACCTCGAAGTCGCGGTACAGCGCGACGCGCAGGCGCCCCACGAAGGGTTCGGCGCCGTCGTTGGCGACGTGGACGGCGATCCCGTTGAGCCCCTCGTCGGTCGTCCACACCGCGGCCGCGGCCAGCGCCCGGCGCAGATGGTGATAGGCGACCTTCGGCGCGCCGCGATGATCGAGCACGCCCCAGCCCGCGCCCGGCATCAGATCCTTGGCCCACAGCACGAGCGCCCCCACACACGGCGAGGCGGCGCGGCGCCATTCGCCGAACGCCTCGGCCATCACCTCGCCGCTCGTCGCGCGGGAGAGCTCGAGATAGCGCTCCTGGTCGGTGCTGCGCAGCGCCACCGGATCGACGGCGAAGAGCTGGGCGAGATAGTGGTCACGGATGTCGTCGAAATCCCAGCCGGACCCCGCGTCACGCGGAACCCCGGCCTTCCAGCCGGGCTCGGTGACCGACGTGACCGGGCCTCCCCCGGCGCCGCGCAGATCGGCGAGGGCGCCCTCGTCGGGCACGTTGGCGAAGGCCAGGCACTCGCTCGTGAACCGCACTTGCGCGGCGCGCGCGTCGGCGAGCGGCCGCCGGTAGCCGCCGACCCCGTAGTAGTGGCTGACGCCGCTGTCGGTGCGGAACGGCAGCTCGCCGCCCCACGGGGATGACGGGATATACGGGGCGTCGATCCCGGCCTCGGCGACGAGCGCCGGCAGCAGCTCGCCATAGAGCGGACCCTCGGCGAGCGCGGGATCGAGCCCGAGCATCGCCACCTGCTGGGCGACCTCGCTGCCGCCGCACAGCACCGCCAGGCTCGGGCGGTGGGCGATCCCGGCGAACATCGCGCGGACCTCGGCGGTGATCGCCGCCATGAAGTCCGGATCGGACTCGGGATAGTCGAGGTTGGCGAACATGAAATCCTGCCAGACGAGGATCCCGAGCTCGTCGCACAGATCGTGGAACGCGTCACTCTCATACGCCGCGGTTCCGGGGATCCGCAGCATGTTCATCCCGGCGGCGGCGAGGCGCTCCAGCACCGCCCGCAGCACGGGCGCGCGGGCGTGCGGGGCGCGGAGATCCAGCGGCGCCCAGACCGCGCCCCGGGCGAACACCCGCTCGCCGTTGATCGTCAGCGCCGGACCGTCGGCGCCGAGGTCACCGGGCGTCGCCAGCGTGCGAAAGCCGACCCGCCGCCGGGCGAGCTCGTGTCCCGCGACGGAGATCCGGACGTCGTACAGCGCCGGCCGGCCGTGGGTGTGGGGCCACCAGCGCTCCGGCGATCGCACGGTCAACGTGCCGCTGACCATCCCCCGGCCGTCCGCGTCGGGCGTCGCGCCCTCGGTCTCGCCGTCGGCCGGCGCCGCTGTCACCCCCAGCGGACCGTCCACCTCGCCGACCGAGAGCTTCAGCTGCGCCGGCAGAGCCCCGCCGCCGACGCGGCGCAGCCGCGCGGTGACGTCGACGACACCGTCCTCTCCCTGGACCCCGGCGCGCAGTCGCAGGTTCTCCAGCACGAGCCCCGAGCGGCGCTCCAACCACACCGGCCGCCATGGCCCGACGACCGCCGGGCCCGGAGCGAAGCCGGGCGCACGGCCGAGCAGCATCGTGCGGTAGAAGCGCAGATTGCCCGCGGCCACCAGCTTCGTGCGCCAGCGAGCGCGCGGGCGGCGCGTCGCCGCCAGCCGCGGGTGCAGCGCGCGACAGCAGATCGCGAGCTCGTTCTCGCCGCTCAGCAGCGCGCCGACCGAGAGCTCGTGGCCGGCGTACATCGACTCGCTGTCGAGGATCCGCCCGCCGTTGAGATAGACCTCGGCGACGGTGGCCAGACCCTCGAGCCCGAGCACCACCTCCTCGCCGCCGGCGGCGGCCGGCGCCGCGAAGGTCAGGCGAAACCAGTAGTCGTCGGCGTCGAAATCGATCCCGTCGCCCCCGGGGCCGGCGCCGAGGGCCGCGGCCGCGGTGCCGGGTACGACCGCCGGACGCCACTGCAGATCCCCGAGTCCGTCCGTCCCCGCGCACACCCCCGGCGCGGTGCGCGCGAGCTCCCAGCCCTCGTCGAGCTGCACCCGATCGGCGAGACGATTCACGAACGCCAGTGTCGACGCCGACCCGGACGACGCGGCCGCGGTCAGCCGACGCGCGCCAGCAGGAGCGCCATCGTGCGCTCCCAGGCCTGCGCCATCGTCTCGATCGACGGCTGGGGATCGAACGCGCGCCGGCGAGCGAGGCGGAACGACAGCGCCTTGCAGCCGTCGACGATCTCGCCCATCGCGGCCTGCACCTCGGGCGCCTCGTCGCCGAGCAGCCAGCCCGCGTGGTCGGAGGCGATCTCGAAGGCCGAGCCGGCCATTCGCACGGTCGCGAAGGCGTAGTCGTGGTAGCCCTGCAGGTCGCCGGCCAGCAGCGCCGGCAGCTCGTCGGCGAGCTGAGCGCCGAAGCGCTCGAACGGATTCGTCGCCGGACGCCGGGCGAGATGCCGGCGCAGCAGCGCGCGCGCCGCGGCGGTCAGCGCGTCGCCGCTCAGCGGCTCGCCGGCGTCGAAGCGGGCGAGCTCGGTGTACGGCGGCAGGGCGGCATCGGGCGGCTCGCCGATCCGGAAGACGCCCCGGTAGTCCTCGCCGGACAGCTCATACAGCCCGGCGCTGTGGAAGTAGTGCAGGACCTCCGCCTCGAGGTCGATCGCGTCGGCGGCGACCGATGACTTGACGTGCGCGGACCGATAGGCGGTCGATGCCGTGTCGGGCAGGAACCAGCTGTCGAGCTCGACGATCAGCGTGCGGCCGCGCTGGAGCTGCTCGGCGATCTGCGCCGGCAGCGGGCGATACGGCTGCATCTCGTGGATGTCCAGTCCGTACAGCGCCTCGAGATCCTCGGGCGGCGGCTTGAAGAACGTCCACTGGTCGCCCTCGAAGTCCATCCGCACGAGATGACCGAACGCCGCCAGCGGCTCATAGCCCCGCGCGTGGAGGAGCTCGATGATGATGTCGGTGTAGCAGTTGGTCTCCAGATAGGAGCGGGCCGTCGAGTGCAGCGCGTGCGGGACGTAGTCCCGCGGATCGCAGCCCGACAGGCTGGCCAGCGGCCGGCGCCCGGTGACGCTCATCGCCAGAGCTGGGCGCGCACTGCCTCGGGCCAGGCAGCGGGGTCGAGGCCATGGGTGCGCAGCAGCGCGAGCACGATCCGCTCGTGGCCGAAGCCGAGACAGGCGGTGTGGGCGACCCCGCCGTCGGACAGCTCGATCCCGTAGTTGGAGCCGAAGTGATCGCGATGGTGGTTGAAGGACGCCAGAGCCGTCGGCTCGGGGCCGGCGATCTGGACGAGCAGCTCGAGCTTGAGCCGCTCCTCGATCTGGTTCTTGGCCAGCATCCGGCCGCGCCGGCCGAAGAACGGATCGTTGGCGTTGTCGAGCTCGGCGGCGAGGCCGAGCGATCGCAGGATCTCGAGCCCCCGGTTCGCCCATTCGTCGCGCCACTCGAGCACCGCGTCGGGCTCGCCGATCCGCACGAGCTCGTGCTGATGGAAGATCTGGCGCCGGGCCGGGTCGTGCGACGGCTCGTGGCGGAAGACCCAGGCGCCGCCGGCGTCGATGAACACCCCGCCGGGCGGGAGCTTGCCGCGCCGGGCGATCGCCGGATAGACCGGATAGCAGGCCGCCGGCATCAGCGTCAGCTCGGTCATCTCCTGGAACTCGCTCCAGTCCTCGTGCTGGGCGGCGCGCTCGCTCTGGATGGCCGCCTGCTTCTCGTCGCCGTCGAACGAGTACACCGTGCCCGCCAGGTGCGGGAACGACGACAGATAGCCGCTGGACTCCAGCTGGCGGCGCGGGAGCACCGGCGGGAAGCGCAGGCGCTGGGCGCCGCGCGCGCCGGCCTCGGAGCTGAGGCGCTCGTCGAGATGGCCGCGCACCTCCTCGAACACCTCGTTGTGGCCGTAGACGCCGGGGACGCCGGACTCGATCAGCAGCCCGTGCCGGATCAGCTCGGCGAGGAACTCGGCCTGGTCCTCGGAGGCGGGCCTGACCGCGGTCGCCATTCCCGCTCAGACCTCCTTGGCGATCATCAGCAGCCGCGCGTCGTAGCTGTGGATCCGCTCGTTGGCGACCTGCAGCCGTGCCGACAGCGCGTCGCGCAGCTGGCGACCGACGCCGAACGGGGAATCGTTCTTGTAGGCGGCGATGCCGATCACCTCCAGGACCTGCATGCAGATCCGGGGGGTCTGCTCGGACGCGGCGAGCTTGAGGTTGTTGAAGCGCAGGACCGCGGACATCGTCTCCAGCGACTCGCGCCCTGAGCGCTCCTCCATCGCGAGGAAGTCCGCCAGCCCCGCGTGCACCTCGGAGCGGAGCATCACGAGATCGCCCATGACCCGGGAGAGGCTGTGGGCGGCCGGCACCGGCGCGCCGGGATTGCGGCGGGCGGCGGCGCGAACGAACGCGCGGCCGCGCTCGAACGCCTCGGTCGCCATGCCCAGCCAGGCGTGGGACCAGAGCACGTGGCTGACCGGAATGTGGGTCTGCTTCATGACCGCCGAGAACGGCGCCGTCAGGATCTGCTCGGGCCCGAACGTCGCGCGGACGACGAAGCCGGGTGAGCACGTCCCCCGCATCCCGATCGTGTCCCAGGTGCTCGTCAGGGTCATCTCGGTCTGATCGCGGTGATGCAGGACGAGGACCTGATCGACCTCCTCGGCCTCGGTGCTGCGGCGCACGGTCGTCAGCAGATCATCGGCCTGGGCGCCGTAGCTGACCGTCGGGGCCTGCTTCTCGAAGCTCAACAGCCCCCCGTCGGCCGGGGTGATCGGAGCGATGGAGCGGCCCATGTCGCCGCCCGTGCCGACCTCGGAGGTCACCGAGGCGATCAGCCGCTGCTCCTCGCAGAGCCGGCGCAGATAGGCCTCGAACCACGCCGAGCCATCGAGATGGCGGACGAGCGTGACGACCTGGATCTGATGCATGGCGAACGCCATCGCGGTCGACGAGCAGGCGCGGCCGAGCTCGGTGCAGGCCTGGGCGATGGCCGAGAAGGACACGCCGGCGCCGCCGAGATCGGTCGGCACGAACGCCGACAGCGCGCCGGCCTCGCGCAGGGCGGTGGCGGCTTCGATCGGGAAGCGGGCGTCGTGATCGACGGCGTCGGCATGGATCGACGCGATGTCACGCGCGATCCGCTTGACGTCGTCCAGGAAGGCGCGGTCGGCATCGACGATGACGCTCATGCCGGCACCGCGCCCAACTCGGTCAGGGCCGCGGCGATCGCCGAGATGCTCTCGAACGCGCTGCGCTTCAGCATGCTGTCGGGGAACTCGATGTCGAAGCTGTCCTCGAGCGCGAGCATCACGTTCACGCTGGCGTGTGAGCTCATGCCCGCCTGGAAGAGATCGGCGCTGTCGTCGAGCGAGTCGATCTCGACGGGCAGCCGCGCGTGGTCGCGCAGCACCTGGCGAATCTGGTCCACCGCGACGGCGCTCATGCCCGCGCCTCCCCGATGACGACCGCGGCGCCGACATCGGACGCGTGGGTCAGGCTGAGCGACAGGTGGTCGACGCCCCGCCGCTGCGCCAGCTCGGCGACCGCGCCGCTGAGCCGGATCGCGGGGCGGCCGTCCTGATCGTCGGCGACGCCGATCGACGTCCATCCGACGCCCTCGCCGGAGACGCCGAGGGCCTTGATCGTCGCTTCCTTGGCCGCGAAGCGCGCCGCCAGCCGCTGAGGCCGGGATCCGGTCTGAGCGAGTTCCAGCGAAGTAAAGACGCGCGTCAGATAGCGATCGCCGTGATCGGTGATCGCTCGCTCCACCTGGTCGACGTCGCAGAGATCGATTCCTACAAGCATTGGCATATCCAATTAACGGCGCGCGGAGGCTTAAAATTGAGTCAACGCGCCAATTAATTCAGCGCGGCGACATAGTAGAGCGACGAGCCCGTGCCGTCGACCCCGTCGGGCACGGCCGACCCGTCGAATTCGAGCACCTCGGCCAGACGGAAACCGATCTCGGACAGCTGACGTTCCTGGTCGGCGCGGCGGATGTAATAGTGCAGCAGCGCGTAGTCGTGCGCGGAGTCGTTGATGACGGCGTGGTCGGCCGCCCGAGACTGGAGCGGGGCGAGCCGCTTGCGATTGGCCCGCCGCCGCGGCAGCCGCACGATCGCATGCAGCGCCCAGGCCGGAGGCTTGCTGGCCAGCTTGTGCACGGCGAAGCTGAGCTTGGGCGCGATCGATCCGCGCGGCGACGCCGGCCGCGAGCGGGCATCCGCGTCCCACCGCGCCAGGTTGTGCGAGGAGAAGACGAGCAGGCCGCCGGGGGCCAGCAGCGAGCGCGCGTCGGCGAGCACGGCCCGCCGGCGGGCGTCGTCGAACACGTCGAGCACGTTGTCGGACATCAGCAGGGCGTCGAACGGGCCCTGCACGCTGGCGCGCAGATCGGCGAGATCCCCGAGACGGATGTCGAGCCCCGGGAACCGCCGCCGGCAATGGTCGACCATCGTTGCCGAGATGTCGATCCCGTGGGCCTCGGCGCCGAGCTGCACGAGATAGCCGAGCAGCCGGCCCGCTCCGCAGCCGACGTCGAGCACCCGGCCCGACAGCGTCTCGCGATGCCGGGCCAGGATGAGCACCTCCGCCGGCACCAGCGCCCGCGTGTCGTACTCGGGAACGAACCCGCCGGCGCTCCACGTGCGGGCGTTGACCTCGGCCTGCTCGGCGACGATCGGCCCCAGGCTCACCGGCGTCAGGTCTCGGTTCGCCCGCGGGAGATCGCGATCTCCCCCGTGCGCGCCATCTCGATCAGCCCGAACGGCCGGACGAGCGCCTCGAAGGCGTCGACCTTCTCATAGGTGCCGGTGACCTCGACGACGATCGACCGCTTCGTGACGTCGACGACCTTGGCGCGGAAGATCTCGCAGATCTGCATGACCTCGGTCCGCGCCGAGCCGTCGGCGTTGATCTTGAACATCGCCAGCTCCCGGGCGATCGTCTCGCCGGGCTCCATGTCACGGATCTTGAGCACGTTGATGAGCTTGTGCAGCTGCTTGGTGACCTGATCGATCGGCTGCACCGCGCCGTCGAGCGTCAGCGTGATCCGGGAGACGGTGTCGTCGTCGGTCGGGCCGACGGCGAGGGTGTCGATGTTGAAGCCGCGCCGCGCGAACAGGCCGGCGATCCGGGTCAGGACGCCGGGCTTGTTCTCGACGAGGATCGAGAGGATGTGCCGGCGGCCGGTCCGCAGTCCCGCCACCGCGTCGAGATCGTCGAGCGACAGCATCTCCTTCGTGCCTGGCTCGCCCATGTCAGCCCACCATGTCCCGCGCCGCCTGGCCCGGGGCGATCATCGGATACGTGTTCTCCTCGCGCGTGACGCGGACGTCGACGAGGACCGGCCCCTCGGTGGCCAGCGCTGCGCGCATGTCGGCGACGAGCGTGCTCTTGTCGCGCAGTCGGATGCCGGTGGCGCCGTAGGCCTCGGCGACCTTGACGAAGTCCGGATACCGGCCGGTCTCGACCTGGCTGTAGCGCTTGTCCCAGAACAGCTCCTGCCATTGGCGGACCATGCCGAGATAGCCGTTGTTCATGATGAACACCTTGATGGCGACGCCCTCCTGGGCGCAGGTGGCCAGCTCCTGCATGTTCATCTGCACCGAGCCGTCGCCGGCGATGCAGACGACCACCTCGTCCGGGCAGCCGATCTTGGCGCCCATCGCCGCCGGCAGGCCGAAGCCCATCGTGCCCAGGCCGCCGGAGTTGACCCAGCGGCGCGGCCCGCCGAACGGGAAGTACTGCGCGGTCCACATCTGATGCTGGCCGACGTCTGAGACGACGATCGCATCCCCGCCGGTCGCCTCGTACAGCGCCTGGACCATGTACTGGGGCTTGATCTCGGAGTCGGTGGAGTCGGTGTAGTGCAGCGGATGGCGCTCCTGCCAGAGCGCGATCCGCGACCACCACTCCTCCAGCCGGGCGGGGTCGGCGGTCAGGGCGCGGTACTCGCTCGTCAGCCGCGGCAGGATGTTCTTGGCGTCACCGACGATCGGGATGTGGGCCGGGACGTTCTTGGAGATCTCGGCCGGGTCGATGTCGATGTGGATGAACTTCGCCCGCGGCGCGAACTCCGACAGCTTGCCCGTGATCCGGTCGTCGAAGCGAGCCCCGATCGCGACGATCAGATCGGCTTCGTCCATCGCGTAGTTCGCCGTCCGGGTTCCGTGCATCCCGAGCATCCCGAGCCACTGGGGATGCGGCGCGGGGAAGCAGCCGAGCCCCATCAGGGTCGCGGTGACCGGCAGGCGATCGACGGTGGCGAGCTCCACGAGCTCGGCCGACGCGTTGGCGTTGATCACGCCGCCGCCGGCGTAGATGACCGGCCGGCGGGAGTTGGCCAGCGCCTTGGCGGCGATCCGGATCTGCTTCTGGTTGCCCTCGGTCGTCGGCTGATAGCCGGGGAGATGGACGTCGGTCACCGGCTCGTAGGGGATGTCGACGCGGCTGAGGTCGGTCGGGATGTCGACGACGACCGGTCCGGGGCGCCCGCTGCGGGCGATGTGGAACGCCTCGTGGATCGTGCGCGGGATCTCCAGCGGGTGCTGGATCATGAAGCTGTGCTTGGCGATCGGCATCGTGATCCCGATCGTGTCAGCCTCCTGGAAGCCGTCGGTGCCGAGCAGGTCGGTCCGCACCTGCCCGGTGATGAAGACGACCGGGACCGAGTCCATCATCGCGTCGCAGATCGGCGTGACCAGGTTCGTGGCGCCCGGGCCGCTCGTGCCGAGCGAGACGCCGACCTTGCCCGTCACCTTGGCGTAGCCCTCCGCGGCGTGTCCGCCGCCGGCCTCGTGGCGGACGAGGATGTGACGGATGCCGGCGTCGTAGAAGGCGTCGTAGGTGGGCAGGTTGGCGCCACCGGGGAGGCCGAATACGACGTCGACACCTTCCGCTTTGAGACATTCCATCAGGGCATCGACGGCGCGCATGACACTGGCCTCCTCTCGTGGATCAGTCGTTTAAGGGGGCAGCGTCGGATGCCGCCCCGGCGGAAAATCGAGTGTAACAGCGTGGTTTGCCAGCTCACGGGCCGCTCAGGGCCGCGCCCGGACCGGTCGATCATTACTCTGAGCAGGCGTCAGTGGGGCGATGGAGCGCCCGGCCGCACGTCCCCCCCGCTCCGTTCCCCATGGACCTGTCTCCCGCCCCGCAGCAGCTGTATCTCGACTGCCGGCCCGCGCCGGCCTTCGTCACGCTCCATCGCGCCGCGCGCGCGCCCGCGCGGGAGGTGTCGGTCCTCCTCTGCCCACCGTTCGGCTGGGACGAGTTCTGCTCGTATCGCAGCCTGCGCTCCTGGGCGCAGAGCCTGGCGCGGGACGGATTCGCCACCCTGCGCCTCAGCTATCCGGGGACCGGCGACAGCGGCGGCTCGCCCCGTGACCCTGATCAGCTCGAGGCCTGGACGGCAGCGGTCGCCGGCGCGGCCGGGTGGCTGCGCGGCGAAACCGGCGCGGCGCGCGTGACCGCGGTCGGAATCGGCCTCGGCAGCGCGCTGGCGTGGCTGGCGACCGCCGGTGGCGCGGCGATCGACGACCTCGTGCTGTGGGCCCCGCCGGCCGATGGACGCGCGCTCGTCCGCCAGCTGCGGGCGTTCGGGCGGATGGAGCGCTCGCAGATCTACCGCGACGCCGAGCCCCCCGGACCCGAGGCGGCGGGGGACGTCGAGGCCGGCGGCTTCGTGCTGAGCGCCGAGACCGTGGCCCGGCTGGAGGCGATCACCCCGTGGACCGCCGCGCTGCCCGATCCCGCGCGTCGCCGGGTTCTGGCCCTGGAGCGCGACGGGCTCGCGATCGACGCCGAGCTGCTGGCCGCGCTGCGCGCCGGCGGCGCGACGGTCACCGTCGCCCCCGGCGAGGGCTTTGCCGACATGACCTCGCATCCCCAGCTCGCCCGGCCGCCGGTCGGCGTGATCACGACCGTCGGGGAGTGGCTGCGCGCCGGTCCGCCGGCGGCCGCGCCCGCAGCCGAGATCCCGGCCGGAGCCGCCGGCGAGACCCCGGCCGCGCCCGCCGCCGAGCCGGTCCTCGGCGCCCGGGAGTCCGCCACGATCGCGGTCGGCGCGGCGACCGTGCGCGAGACGCCGGTGACGATCGAGCGCCCGTTCGGACGGCTGAGCGGCGTGCTCACCGAGCCCGCCGAGCGGCCCGCCCACGGGATCTGCGCCATCCTGCTCAATCCGGGCGCGGGACGGCGGATCGGCCCCAACCGCCTGTGGGTGACCGCCGCGCGCCGCTGGGCGGTGCTCGGGGTGCCGACCCTGCGCCTCGACGTGCGCGGGATCGGCGATGCCGACGGCGACGAGACGCGCTATCGCGACGACGCGGCGCTCTACGAGGACGAGTTCGTGCCCGACGTCGTGGCGGCGATGGACTTCCTGCGCGCCCGGGGCACCGGTGAGCGCTTCGCCCTCGGCGGACTGTGCTCGGGCGCCTTCTGGTCGCTGCACGCCGCGCTCGCCGATGACCGGGTCTGCGCGCTGCTGCTCGTCAATCCCCGCGCGCTGCTCTGGGATCCGGGACTCGACCCGGCCCGTGACCTGCGCGCCCTGCTCACCCAGCGCCCGTCGCCGGCGAAGATCCTGCGCCTGGCGACCGGGCCGCGGCTGCGCTCGTTCCTGCGCTGGCTGCTCGCCGCCCCGGTCCGCGTCCTGCGCCGGTCGCTCGCCGGCCCGCCGTCCGGCGACGGCGATGCCCGCGGCCTGGACACGATCGTCGACGCGCTCGTCGCGTCGACGATCCCGGTGACCTTCCTGTTCGCCGACGACGAGCCGCTGTACAACGAGCTGGCGCGGGCGGGCTATCCCGAGCGGCTGGTCGGCGCCCCGACCGTGCGCTTTGAGCGGGTGGGAGTGCGCGATCACACACTGCGGCCCGGCTGGGCGCAGCGCGAGGCGCTGGCGATCCTCGACCGCGCGATCGCCGGCGCGCTGACCGATGGCCCGGTCTCGTCGTCAGCCGCGACCGCCCTCGGCGCCGCTCCGGCGGGCCCCGGCGCCGCCGCGCCCGCTCGGTCGCCGGCGACCGAGCCGCGGCGTCAGGATTTGGCGGCGCGGCCGATCGGGGACTCCGGGGCGATCGCCACCGACGGGAACTCGAGCTCGTAGCCACAGCGCATGCAGACGGCGTCGTGGAGCTTGACGACCCGGCCGCATCCCGGGCATTCACGGCGCAGCTCGCGGTTGTCCCAGCGATAGCAGACGGCGGTCAGCAGCCCGAGGAACGGGATGCAGAACGAGACGAGGAACCAGATGAAGAACGAGCTTCCCTTCATCCGTCCGATCCAGCCTCCGGCCAGCCCGAAGAAGAACAGGATGACGAGCAGACCCATCCCCTGCATACCGGCTCCTGCTCAGATGTTGCGCATCGCCCAGATCACCGCAACGACGGCGGCCAGCACCGCGAACACCCAGAAGACGCCGATGATCAGACCGATCGCGATGTGGATGACGAGGGCGACGACCGCGATGAGGATCAGGCCCGCGGCGGCTCGCCGGAGGATCGGCGGGCGGCTGCGAGTGGCCTCGATTTCCTTGGACATGAACTAAGCGTAGCGCGACCGTGGCGCCGGGCCGCGAAGCGACCCGGCCGGCCGGTCAGCTATCGAGAGCGCTTCGTGCGCTGCGCCGCGGACAACTCCGCCGCGCGACCGTCCACCCGCACACGTGCGAGGCGAAAACGCCGCACGACGACGCCGGCCTCGGATCCCGCCGGACGGCGGTCGGCGACCAGCAAGAGCCTTGGGGATGTGGCTGGATTGATCATGGCCTAAGGATCGCCTGCGCAGGGCGGTCTGCCATTGGCCCCGTGGACAAAGTTACGTCTGTCACGCACGCCCCGCGGCAGATCGTTTCCGGGGTGCGATCGGGCCTGCACCGCTTGACGGTCCGCCCTCGGCGGATCATCATCTCAGGCAGCGTCGGCGGGACGGGTCGGGCCAAGGGGTCCCAAAGCGTTGAAGGCGTGGTCGCCCTGGGGTTCTATCCGTAGAAACCCCTGACATGATCTAGGGGTTTAGTCCGGATATTGAGGACGTGGCGGTGTGTCGATACCTGTGAAGCGCCCTCTCCTATTCACGGCCTCGCCGGATGCGCGCCAGCCGGACGGCACGGCCTCGACAGGTTCCAAGGATGGATACGTCCCCAACCTCCGATTTCGGCCCCGCCGATCGTTCGATTGCCTCGCGCAACGGTCCCGCGCCGGAGCCGATCGCCGCCGGGACGATGCGCTCGGTCGCCACGACCCCCGGGTCCCCCGGTCCGACCGCTATGATGCACCCGCAGGGGCTCCCTCCGGCCGCGCTGCCAGCGGCGGAGGTGTCGGTTGACTCTGCTCACCGGCGGATGCGCTCTCCGCGCCATGGACGGCGATCGACTGCCGACCGAGACAGTGCATACGCGATGACATCCGGAGACGCTGCGAGCCACGCGGCTCGGCATCCTGGCGTCGTCATCGACGCGCAGTCGCGCCGGCGCCTCGCGCGCCGCGTCTGCGCGCGTCTGATCAACGAGCATCAGTGGGTCAGGGTCCTGCTGCTCACCGACGTGCTCGTCCTCTGCCTGGCGTCGAGCGCGGCGCTGTTCGCCGACCCGCCGACGCGCTCCTCGGACTTCAACCACTGGCTGGCGGCGATCTTCCCCGTCGTCGTCGTGGCGATGCTCCGCATGCGTCGCTCGCCCGACGACCGGCTCCACGTGACGCTGATCGACACGCTGATGTACGTTCTCGGGGTCGTCTCGCTGTCGGCGATGCTGGCGATCTCGGTCCAGTCGATCCTCGGCGTGGCCGACCCGCTGGCGATGATCCCGCGGCTGTGGCTGTTCAGCGTCGTCTACCTCGGCATCAGCCGCTCGATGCTCGTCTCGGTGCGCCGTCAGGCGCTGCACACCGCGGAGCTGGCGACGCCGACGCTGATCGTCGGCGCCGGGGTGATCGGCGCCCATCTCGTCAAGCGACTGATCGGCGAGCCGAGCTACGGGCTGCGCCCGGTCGGCTTCCTCGACGCCGACCCGCTGCCCAAGGAGGAGCGCCACGACGAGTACACGGTGCCGATCCTCGGCGGACCCGACGACCTCGAGTCGGCGATCGCCCTGACCGGCGCCCGCCACGTCATCCTCGCCTTCTCCGGGGAGCGGGATCACCTGCTGATGGGCCGGGTCCGCCAATGCGAGCAGCTCGGCGTCGACGTCTCGCTCGTGCCGCGCCTGTACGAGGCGATCAACGAGCACACGACGCTCGATCACGTCGGCGGGCTGCCGCTCCTGACGCTCCACACGATCGACCCGCGCGGCTGGCAGTTCGCCGTCAAGCACGCGATCGACCGGACGGTCGCCCTGCTCGTCCTGATCCTGGCCAGCCCGCTGATGGCCGCGATCGCGATCGCCATCCGGGCGACCTCGCCGGGACCCATCTGGTTTCGCCAGCGGCGCGTCGGGCGCGACGGGCGGGAGTTCGACGTGCTCAAGTTCCGCACGATGCGTGAGCTGACCGTCGACGAGCTGCTCGCCGCCCAGCAGGCCGAGTTCACGCTCCCCGACGGGGTCGCCCCCGGCGGCGTCGAGGGGATCGACCGCCGCACCCGGCTCGGCCGCGTCCTGCGCGACCTCTCGCTCGACGAGCTCCCGCAGCTCGTCAACGTGCTGCGCGGCGACATGAGCATCGTCGGGCCGCGCCCGGAGCGCCCCGAGTACGTGGAGCGGTTCGCCAGGGACGTCGCTCGCTACGAGGAGCGACACCGCGTCAAGTCGGGCATCACCGGCTGGGCGCAGGCCAACGGGCTGCGCGGCCAGACATCGATCGCCGACCGGGTGGAGTGGGACAACTACTACATCCAGAACTGGTCGCTGCGGCTCGACCTGCGGATCATGCTGCTGACCGTCGCCGAGATCTTCCGCTCCCGTGACAGCGCGGCCAGCCGGCCCGGGCACGACGCCGCCAGCCCGAGCATCGCGGCATCCGCGACGCAGTCCCCCACGGCCTCGCACGAGTCGTAACCGCCGCGCCCGGTCAGTTTCCGCCGACCAGCCCGCACGCGCCGGAGATCCTCGCCCATGACGCCGCCACGCCCGCGCACGCGCATCCTGTACCTGATCGACTACGCCCTGTCGACGGGGGGAGCCGAGCGCTTCGCCGTCGGGCTGGCGACCCATCTGCCGGCCGACCGGTTCGAGCCCTGGATGTGCGTCACCCGCCACTGCGACCCGGGCGCCGCCGCGGCGCTGTCGGCCGGCGGCGTGCGCGTGGTCGTCCTCGGCCGGCGGGCGAAGTGGGACGTGTACCGGCTGGCGACGCTCGCCCGGCTCCTGCGCGCCGAGCGCTTCGACATCCTGCACACCCACAAGTTCGGCTCCAACCTCTGGGGCACGCTGATCGGCGGCGCATGCCGGACCCCGGCGATCGTCGCCCACGAGCACAGCTGGGAATACGAGGGCAACCGGCCACGAGCCTGGCTCGACGGGCAGGTCATCAGCCGCCTCGCCACCCGCTTCGTCGCCGTCTCGCAGGCCGACGGGCGGCGTATGGTCAGTTACGAACGGGTAGCTGCCGATAAGGTCATCGTGATCCCCACCGGCTACATCCCGAGCGCGGAGGCGACCGACACCGACATCCGCGCGGAGCTGTCGCTGGGCCCCGACGACCCGATCATCGCGATCGCCGCGGTGCTCAGGCCCGAGAAGCGGATCGACCTTCTCCTGCAGGCCGTCGCCCGCGTCCGCGCGGTGGTCCCGGCCGCGCAGCTCGTCATCGCCGGTGACGGCGAGTGCCGAGCCGACCTCGAGGCCCGGGCCCGGGCGCTGGGCATCGCCGCCGGCGTCCACTTCCTCGGGGCGCGCAGCGACGTCGACAGCATCCTGCGGGCCGCCGACGTCGGCGCGCTGTCCTCGGACCGCGAGGGATCCCCCCTGCTGGTGTTCGAGTGCATGGCCAATCGCACCGCGCTGGTGGCGACCGAAGTCGGCGGGGTCCCGGACGTCGTCGAGCACGGACGCACCGGGCTCCTCGTCCCGCGCCGTGACCCGGAGGCGATGGCGACGGCTCTGATCAGCCTGCTGACCGACGACGCGCGGCGCGCGGCGATGGCCGAGGCGGCGCACGCCGCGCTCTCCGGCTACACGATCGAGGCGACCGCCAACCGCTTCGCCGAGCTGTACGAGGCACTAGTGTGAGCGCGATGACGGAAACGGCCGTCACCTCCAAGCGCTCTGACGCGGGCTTCTGGTCGAGCGCCAAGAGCTTCTTCCTTCCGGTCGGCCCCCACATCGAGCGCAGCAGCGTTCGCGGCTATCCGATCGACATGCGGGTCAAGGCGACCGTGGCGAGGACGGCGATCACCCCCGAGGTGCTCGGCACCCACGGACTGCACGTCGGCCTGACGCAGTACGCGCTGGGCTGCTATGAGCGCTGGCTCGGCGGCGAGGGCGAGCAGTGGTTGCAGGCGGCGATCGTGGCCGGGCGCCATCTCGTCGCGCTCCAGGATCCGGACGGCGCGTTCCTGCACCACGAGGCCTTTCCCCACACCTTCCGCCTGCCGCCGCCGTGGGCGTCGGGGATCACCCAGGGACAGGCGGCCAGCCTGTTCGTCAGGCTCCACGCCGAGACCGCGGACGACATCTTCGCCGGCGCCGCGCAGCGCGCGCTGGCGCCGATGGCCACGCCGCAGTCCCAGGGCGGCGTGCGCGGCGAGCTCGGGGGGCTGCCCTGGCCCGAGGAGTATCCGACCGAACCCCAGTCACACGTCCTCAACGGCGCGATCTTCGGCCTGTGGGGGATGCGCGACGTGGCGGTCGGGCTCGGCAGTGAGACCGCGCGGGCGCAGTTCGCGGCCGGACTGGACTCGCTGGAGGCCAATCTCCATCGCTACGACACCGGGAGCTGGTCGCTGTACTCGCTGTATCCGCACCCGATCTACAACCGGGCGAGCTCCTTCTACCACGATCTCCACGTCCGCCAGCTGACGGCGATGGAGGTCCTCGCCCCGCGGCCCGTGTTCGCCGCCACCCGTCAGCGATGGGCCGGCTACGCGGCGTCGCGCTACTCCCGGGTCACGTCCTTCGCCTGGAAGGCGGCGTTCCGGATCATCGTCCCGCGCAATCGCGCGCTCGCGCAGAAGCTCCCCTGGAATGATCTCTGAGCGCGGGTGACGCCCGTGCGCCTGGGCGTCTACTGCGACTACTCGTACCGGGTTCTCGACGGCGAGACGTACGCCGAGCTCCCGTTCAGCCTGTTCGTGGAGGGGCTCGCCCCCGCCTGTGAGCGGCTCGTCGTCCTCGGCCGCCTGGACCCGGCGTCCGAGCGCTATCCCTATCGTCTCGCGTCGGCCGAGCTCGCCGCCCTCCCCCATTACGACAGCGGCGCGGATCTCGCCGCGGTGCTGGGCACGATCCCGGCGGCGATCACGCGCTTCTGGCGCCTGCTCGACGACCTGGATGTCGTCTGGATCCTCGGCCCCAATCCGCCCCAGGCTCAGCTGTTCGCCGTCCTGGCCATGCTCCGCCGCCGCCGCGTCGTGCTCGGCGTCCGCCAGAACCTGCCCGAGCTCATCCGCCATCGCCGTCCCGGCCGGCGCGCGATCATCTGGGCGGCCGACCTGCTGGAGGGCACCTTCCGCCTGCTGGCCCGCGTCGCCCCGGTCGTCGTCGTCGGGCCCGACCTCGCCGAGCGCTATCGCGGCGCCCGCTCGCTGCTGAGCGTCTACGTGTCGCTGCTGCACGCCGGCGACCTGCTGGCCCCCGACGACGACCGCCGCCGCTATGACGGCGATGAGCTCGTGATGCTCAGCGTCGGGCGGCTCGATCCCGAGAAGAACCCGCTCCTGCTCGCCGACGTGCTCGCCGCCGCGCTGCGCGACGATCCCCGGTGGCGCCTGGAGGTGTGCGGCGACGGCCCGCTCGCCGACGCGCTCGCGCAGCGGGCCGCTGAACTCGGCGTCGCTGACCGGATGACGCTGCGCGGGTATGTCCCGATCGACGGCGGCCTGTGGGAGCTCTACCGCGACGCCCACGCCCTGCTGCACATCTCGATGACCGAAGGGGTGCCCCAGGTCGTGCTCGAGGCGTTCGCGGCCCGCCTGCCGGTCGTCGCCACCGAGGTCGGCGGCGTCGGCGCTGTCGTCGCCGATCGCGGCCTGCTCGTCGGGCCTCGGGACGCCGGCGCCGCGGCCGCCGCGTGCAACCGACTCGTCGCCGACGGCGCGCTGCGCGAGCGGCTGATCGACGCCGCGCAGGCCGCGGCCGCCGATCACACCCTGGAGGCGGAGTGCTCCCGGGTGGCCGGATTCCTGTCGATGAACTCCTGATACCAGAGCTCGAGCATCAGCAGCGTCCACAGGCCGCGGGTGTGCTCGACCCCGGCGCGATGCTCGCTGATCAGGCGCTCCACGGCGACCGGATCGATGATCCCCCGCGCGCGGCTGGCCTCGCCGAGCAGGGTGTCGCTCAACAGCTCGGAGAGCTCGCCGCGCAGCCAGGCGGGGATCGGCGCCGTGAACCCCATCTTCGGGCGCTGGAAGAGCTCAGCCGGTACATGGCCGGCGAGCGCATCGGAGATCAGGCGCTTGCGCCGGCGGCCGCGCTGCTTGAAGCTCGTCGGCAGGCGGGCGGCCCACTCGACGAGGCGGAAGTCCAGCAGCGGCGCGCGGGCCTCCAGCGAGCTCGCCATCGTCGCGATGTCCATCTTGTAGAGCAGCTGATCGGGGAGCGAGCGGGCGAGATCGACCGCCAGCGCGCGGTCGAGGGTCCGCACGGCGTGGCCCGGCGGGTCGTAGCGCGGCACCGCGGGCAGCCCGGGCGAGAGCGCCGCCCGCTCATCGGGGCCGAGCACGGCCGTCCATTCCGCATAGCGCTCCTGGGGATCGAGCGCGAACGACCGCAGGAAGCGATACAGCTTGTGGCGGGTCGACATCGGGTGGGCGAGCTCTGAGCCGATCCGGGTCGCGCCGGCGCCGGCGAGCCCCTTGACCGATGCCGGGAGCCCGTCGGCATAGCCGGCGACGCGCACCGCCTGATGGCGGTAGTAGCCGCCGAACAGCTCGTCGCCGCCCTCGCCGGTCAGCGCGACCGTGATGCTCTGCCGGGCCCAGCGCGCGAGATAGAAGCTCGGCACCATCGAGGAGTCGGCGAACGGCTCGCCGTAATGGTGGACGAGCTGGGGCAGCATCTCGACGAGGTCGGTCGGCTCGACGATCGCCTCGTGGTGCACGCTGCCGAGCGCGGCGGCGATCGTCGCCGCGTGCGAACGCTCGTCATAGCGCGACTCCGAGAAGCCGATCGCGAACGACTGCACGTTCTGGGCGCCAGCGGCGATCATCTGCGCGAGCACGTAGCTGGAGTCGATGCCGCCGCTGAGAAAGACGCCGAGGGGCACGTCGGAGATCAGGCGGTCCTTGACGGCGAGCATCGAGCGCTCGTCGAACTCGCGCAGCGCGTCGGCGTAGGAGATCCGCAGCTTGGGCTCGAAGTCGAGCTCCCAGTAGCGCGCGACCTCGAGCTGACCGGTCGGCTCCCAGGTCAGCATCGTGCCGGGCTCGAGCTTGGCGACCGCGCGCAGCATCGTCTGCGGCGAGGGGACATAGCCGTACTGCAGATAGGCGGCGAGCGAGCCCGGATCGACCTGCCGCGCGATCCGCTCGTCGAGCAGCAGCGACCCGAGCTCGGAGGCGAAGCTGAGCGTGCCGTCGCGGTGATGGGCGTAGAACAGCGGCTTCTTGCCGAGCCGGTCCCGAGCGACGATCAGTCGCCCTGCGACCTCGTCCCACAGAGCGAAGGCGAACATGCCGTCCAGGCGGCGCACGAAGCCGGCGCCCCACTGCTCATAGGCATGGGCGATGACCTCGCCGTCGGCTCCCGACCCGAACCGGTGCCCGTCGCCGAGCAGCCGCTCACGCAGCTTCTGAAAGCCGTAGATCTCGCCGTTGAAGACGACGTGCACGGTGCCGGCCTCGTTGCGATACGGCTGATGCCCGCCGGCGACGTCGATGATCGACAGCCGGCGGATGGCCAGCGTGACCCACTCGTCGTCGTGGACCCCGGACTCGTCGGGCCCCCGGTGCCTGAGATCGTCGGAGATCCGCCCCAGGACGTCACGCCGCCCCGTGGACTTGCCCGCCAGGCCGGCGATCCCACACATGGGCCCGTATCCTAGTGCGGGCCGCTGCGCGGTTCGCGGGCCGCCCCGGGAACGCGTCACCTCCGGCGGGGCGCCGGACTCAGTCTCGGCCGCGTCCTGCCGATTACCCCACCGAGATGACCGACATCGACTGCTCCGTCCTGGTCCCGGTCCTCAACGAGGAGCGCTACATCGAGGCCAGCGTCGACGCCATGCGCCGCCAGCGCTTCCCCGGCGAGCTGGAGTTCCTGTTCGCCGACGGCGGCTCGACCGACGAGACCCGGCAGATCCTGGAGCGGCTCGCGCGGGAGGATCCGCGCATCCGCGTGCTCGACAATCCGTCAGGCACCGTCTCCAGCGGGCTCAACGTCTGTCTCGGCCATGCCCGCGGCCGCTATGCCCTGCGGATGGACGCGCACACCGTCTATCCCGACGACTACGCCCTGCTCGGCGTCCAGCGACTCGCCCGCGGCGACACGCGCTGGGTGAGCGGGCCCCAGATCCCGACCGGTCACGGCCCCGTCTCCCGCGCGGTCGCGCTCGCGCTGTCGGGTGCGATCGGGCGCGGCGGATCCCGCAAATGGGGGGCGCAGGGCGCCCGGGACGGCGCCGAGTTCGAGCTTGACACGGGCGTCTTCGCCGGCGTCTGGGAGCGCTCCACGCTGCTGCGCTACGGCGGCTGGGACGAGCGCTGGCCCCGCAACTCCGACTCGGAGATGGCGGCTCGCTTCCTGGCCGACGGCGAGCGCCTCGTCTGCCTGCCGGCGATGGGCGCCGACTACGTGCCGCGGGACCGCCTGCGCACCCTGTGGACCCAGTATCTCGGCTACGGCGAGTTCCGCGCCCGGACGTCGCTGGCCCATCCCCATTCGATGCGGGCCTCGCATCTGCTCGCTCCGGCCGTCGTCGCCGCGGGGGCCGCGGCGGTCGTCGCCCCCCGGCCGCTGCGCCGCCTGGCCCGGGCCGCCACCGCGCTCTACGCCGCCACGCTGGTGACCGCCGGCATCCGCTCGCGCGCCGCCGCGCAGTCCCCCGGGGACGCCGCCCTCGTCCCGGTCGTCCTGCTCGTGATGCACGTCGGTCACGGGCTCGGGCAGATGTTCGGCTGGGTCCGCTACGGCCCGCCGCTCGGCGCGCTGGCCGCCGTCTGCCATCTCGACGCCCTCGTCGAGCTCGCGCCCTCCCCGGCGCAGTGTCCGGTCTACGCGCCGTCGCTGCAGGCCGCCGCGGCGGCTTCCGCCGCAGCCGCCTCGGGCACCCCGTAGCCGGGTGATCCCCCGCGCGGCCGGTGGGCCGCGGCGGCTGGCCGGCGGGCGCGGAGCCCGCCCAGCGTCGCGGTCATGGGTCCGCGGTCGGCGTGTCGCGCCCCGCGGTCGGCGTGTCGCGCCCCGCGGTCGGCGCCGTGCACCCCGCGGTCGGCGCGGTGCACCCCGCGGTCGGCGTGGGGCGCCTCGGCAATCGCGGGCCCGCGCGCCGGTCAACCGCACGCCCGCGCGCCGGTCAACCGCACGCCCACGCGCCGGCCAACCGCAGGCCCGCGCGCCGGTCAACCGCACGCCCGCGCGCGGGCGACCGGCGATCTGGAGGTCGAACTCCGGAGGATGTCTGAAAATCGCCCGCATACCGGGCAAAATGTCGATACCCACCCCGGACGGGGGGCCGACACCCCGCCCGGGCTCGCCGCTCGCGCTCGTCTCGGCGATCCCCTGGCCCCGCACACCCCGCGCCCCCGCACACCCGGCGCCCCGCACACCCGCACACCCCGCGCCCCGCACTCCTGGCGCACGCCGCGCCCCGCACACCCCGCGCCCCGCGCCCGGCACACCCCGCGCCCCGCGCCCCGCACACCCCGCGCCCCGCACACCCGGCGCACCCCGCGCTCCGCACACCCGGCACAACCGAGCCACCGGCGTCCCGCACACCCGGCGCGCCCGCGCTCAAGTCCCGGCGCCGGCCGCCGACCACCCGGATGAGGCGCCGGCGGCCGCCGGACCACCCGTGGGCCGCCCGCGCCGCCCTGAACCCCGTCCGCTCACCCGAGGAACGCTCCGTTGCCGTCCGATCCGACCCGACATCTATCCCACGACCAGTACCCGGGCCACGGATCGGCGCGCCGGCGCCTGCGGGCGATGGCGGCGGGCGCGGCGCTGGCGATCATCTGCTGCGTGACGGTGGCCGGATCCCTGACGAGCGAGGCCCACGCCCGCACCGGCGCGCACCGCGCCGTCACCGCGTTCTGGACAGGGGCGCGCACCCACATCGAGACGTGGGCGTTCGACGACGACTGCAGCGGCGGCCTGGGCGCGAGCGCGGCGCTCGTCCGCCAGTGGGTGACGTTCGCCGAGAGCGGCTGCGGTCCGACGGCGACCAAGGCGCTGACCGACTGCCACGCCGGCGGCACGCGCTTCTGCGATGTCCTGCAGTACCTCGACACCGACTGGAACTTCCCCGTCGAGCACGTCGACATCCGGGGGGCCCGCGCGAGCTGGTGGCTGCACGAGCCCGCGCCCCGTCAGGACGTCCGCATCTCCAGCCCCACGTTCGGCACCGGGCATCTCGTCGACCAGGCCAATCCCGCCGTCCGGGCGTTCTTTCGCTCCTACGCCCGCCGCTACTACAACGGTGACGACGGCCTGCTGCTCGACTGGCAGAGCCCGAGCCTGACCCAGGAGCTGTATTACTCCAGCTGCCATTGCCAGACGACGAACGAGATCCGCTCAAACGCCGCGCTCCAGGCCGCCCATCAGGCGATGAGCGCCGAGCTGACGCATCGTGACGGCGCGCCGTTCATGCAGATCGACAACACGCTGCCGCCCAATCCGTATCTTCCGCAGGGCCTGAACATGCTCGATCGGGCGACCGGTGTCGACGGCTGGGTCGTCGAGGGCGAGCCGATCAACTACGGCAGCTTCGATCCCTATTACTCGACGCTGCTCGACCAGATCGCCTACGTGGCGACCCGCACCAGCGGCTTCGTCGCCCCGATGGCCCGCGCCGAGGCGGGTGCCGCCGATCAGCTCCAGAGCCGCCGGGTCGCGGAGGCGACGATGCTCCTGGGCTACAGCCCCGGCCACCTCGTCGACTGGTCCAATCTCGAGACCGGCAGCCTGGATCTGGCGATCTTCCCCGAGGAGGGCATCTATCCGACCCAACCGCGGCAGTCGATGAGCGCCCCCGGCGGACCCGGGTGCCTGGCCGGGACCGGCGCCGTCTGCTCGACCGGCGGCCACAACGACCTCCAGGTGGCGCCCGGCGTCTATCGCCGCGAGTTCTCGGCCTGCTATGACCGCGGCGTCGGCATCGGCCCGTGCGCGACGATCATCGACGCCACGAGCCGGCCGGTCACGGTCCGCGCGGCCTGGCTGAGCGGCTCCTACGGCCACGAGATCACCTTCACCGGCGGCGACGTGCAGTCCGGCGGTCAGATCGACCTGACCGGGGCGCCGTTCGATGCCGGCAGGTCGACGATCGCCGGCGACGACGCGATCCTGCTCGCGCGCTGAGGTCGCCGACCATCAGGGCCCGCGACGACCTGGCGGGCCCTCAGGGCAGCGTGACCCTGACGACCTCGCCGCCGCCGTTGTCGGCGGTGGCGTCGCTGATCCCCTGGGTGACGACGTACACCGCGCCGCCCGGGGCCACGGTCATCCCGGTCGGAAACTCCAGGCCGGCCGAGGCGAGGACCGACCGGCGGCCGCCGGGGGCGATGCTGACGAGCTCCCCCGGGGCGGGCCGGCCGGTCGTGTCCAGCGCCGGGTCGAGCAACCCCTTGCGGTCGATCTCCAGGACGAGCAGGGCGCGACCGTCGAAGGCGATGTCGCTGATCGAGGTCAGGCCGCGGGCGTAGACCGTCGGCGCGTGGCCCGGGACGATCCGATAGACGCTGGATCTGCCGACGTTGTAGGGCGTCCCTCCGAGCTCCCCGACGTACAGCGCGCCGTCGGGACCGACGGCCAGCGCGGTCGGCACGGGCTGGGCGACGGCACGGCGGATCGTCGTCGTCTGCCGGGAGCCGTACGTCCCGGGCGGCGCGGTCTCGGTGATCGTCGGCAGCACCCCGAGGACGCTGATGGCCCCCGAGCGCGAGACGAACAGCACGTCGTTGCCGCCGGCGTCGGCGACGGCGTAGCCCCCGCGATAGGCAACGAAGTCATACGGGTCGCTGTCGACCGCCGGCTCCTCGTGGAGCGCGACATCGGTGCCGTGCACGCCGAACGGATGATGGGCCGCCTCGAACGGCCCGAAGCGGGCCTCGATCTGCCGGGTGGCGCCCGAGAAGGCGGCCAGGTCACCGAGCAGCGCGCCGCCGCCGCCGTACGGGTTCAGGCCGGTGGTGAAGCTGATCCCGGAGTCCTGGAAGAGCACCTGGAGCCGGCCGCCGATCAGGCGCGCCTCGGACGGCCCGGCCGCGACGCCGGCGCCCGAGGACACCGAGGGCAGCCCGGTCAGCAACGGCGTGACCACGCCGGCCGGCGTGATCCGGTCGACCGCGCCGGAGGCGTCCAGGCAGGAGGCCTGATCGCCGGTCGTGCAACTCGCCGGGGCGGCGCCGTCGCCCGACAGCGCGACGATCAGCGCGCCGTCCGGCGCGACGGTGATCTTCTTGGGCTGGTTGAGCCCCGAGGCGATGACCTGCAGCTTCGCCGCCGGGGCGACGGCCGCCCGCGACGGCGCGCCGGCGGCACAGGCGGCGCCGGTCAGCGTCCCGGCGGTGATCATGGCGGCCACGCACGCGACGGCGCGCCGCGGCCTGGCGGGCCGGCGGCGGGCGCGCGGGCCACGGTCGAGATGCGGCGCACCGGGAAGGCGGGGTGAGGGCATGAGAGCGAGGGGAGTGGCTGGTCAGACGGCGCTCGGGCGCCGGCCCACGCGCGGGCCGGGACGTTACCAGCCGCGGGTCCGCGCCGATCGCGGCGAGGCACCGCGCCGCCGGCTCAGCACGGGACATCGCTCGTCGCGTGACAACCGTCCTGGCGCTCCGCTAGGATCACGGCCGATTACGAACCAGCCGAATCGCCATGGCGTCCAGATGCCGCGGCGAACGGGGAAACCGACCGAGGTCTCGATGGCCTCCGGGGCGAATCGCCGGTTGCCGCCGGCGTAGCGCACTCTCAGCGCGAGCCCGACAGCTAACCCCGTAGGCGTGAGAAAGCGGTGTGATGTCAGGGCTCAAACGGTCTTTCACCATGCGCCGGTCATCGTCGAACCGGCACATCCGGCGACGAGGAGGGCTGGGTATGCGCAGGTGCCTCGCAATCTCGGTGGCGTGCATCGGCTTGGCGGTCGTGGGCTTCACGAGCTCCGCCCTGGCCGGCAGCGCCCGCGCCCGGCGCTCCGACGCCCGGGCCGTGACCGCACGATCGATCCCCGCACACGTCCCGACGTGGGCGTTCGACGACGGATGCAACGGCGGCGCGAACGTCGGTCCGTCGTTCGTCCGCCGGTGGCTGTCCTACGCCGAGGCCGATTGCGGGCCCCTGTCGAACAAGGCCCGAGTCGACTGTCACTCCAGCACCCGCCGTTACTGCAGCGTGATGCAGTACCTCGACACCGATTGGGAGTTCGAGCAGCAGCCGCCGGTGATCGAGAACTCGGCCACCGACAGCTGGTGGCTGCACGAGCCCGCCCCCAACCAGCAGGCGCGCATCTTCTCCAGCGGCGCCGGCGGCGGCTACCTCGACAACCAGCTGACCCCCGCCGTCCAGGCCTTCTACCGCGCCTACGTGCGCCGTTACTACAGCTCCGACCAGGGGCTGCTGATGGACTGGCAGAGCCCGAGCCTGACCCAGGAGCTCTACTACTCCAGCTGCGGGTGCACCCATACGCGTGAGATCCATTCAGACAACGCGCTCCGGCTCGCCCATCAGGCGATGGCCGCCGCCCTGACGCGCAGCAACGGCTCGCGGTTCGTGCAGGCCGACAACACGCTGCCCCCCAACCCGTACTCGCCCCAGGGCCTCGACATGCTCGATCACCAGATCGGCGTCGACGCGTGGACGATCGAGGGGCAGCCCGAGAGCTTCGGGGTGTTCGACCCCTATTACTCGACGCTGCTCGACCAGATGGCCTACGTCGTCGACCGGACGCGCGGCTTCGTCGTGCCGATGTCCCGGGGGATCGCGGGCGCGCCGTATGAGACGCAGAGTCGCCTCGTCCAGGAGAGCACGATCCTGCTCGCCTTCCGGCCCGGCCGGGTCGTCGACTGGGCGAACTTCGAGGACGGCAGCCCCGATCTGGCGGTCTACCCCGAGGAGTCCATCTACCCCACCAAGCCGGTGGAGTCGATGCGCACGCCGCGCGGTCGCGGCTGCCTGGCGGGAACCGGCACCGTGTGCACCCGGGGCGGTCACAACAGCGTGCAGGTGGCGCCCGGCGTCTACCGTCGCGAGTTCCGCGCCTGCTATGTGCGCAGTGCGCCGTTCGGCCCGTGCGCGGCGATCGTCAACGCGACCGGGCACGCGGTGACGGTCCGCCGGTCATGGCTGAAGCTGACGTTCCGCAGCGAGATCACCCTCGCCGGCGGCGACATCCAGTCCGGTGGATCGGTCGATCTGACCGGCGCGCCGTTCCGCGCCGGCGCGACCGTCATCGCCCCGCAGTCAGCGATTCTGCTGTCCCGCTGAGCGCCGGCCGACGTCGCGCCTCCGTGCCCCCGCCGGTCCGCGCTCGCGGGCCGGCCGGTGGAGCGCGCGCCGGTCAGCCGCCGGCAGCCGAACGCCGTGATCGCAGCCAGGCGCGCAGCGTGGCCAGCTCGGCGATCGTCACTTCCCGCGTCAACAGCAGGGCCGCGACGTAGGCCGCGACGCCGAGCGCCAGGCCCGCGATCCAGTCCACCGCCGACAGGTGGCGGGTGCCGAACGCCAGCAGGACCACCGCCATCGCCGCGGCGGCCAGCAGCGTCCGCGTCAGCGAGCGCAGCAGCCGCCACAGATCAAGCGTGATCAGGGTGCTGCAGATCCACAGGTGCGCGGCCACGTAGACGACGACGACGAGGTCGTCACCGATCGCGGCGCCGACCACGCCGACCGCCCGGATGAGGATGTAGGTGGACAGCAGGCCGATGACGAACGTGCCGAGCACGACGCGCAGCCGGCGCCGCGCCTCGCCGAGATAGGTGACCGCCACCGAGATGAGCGCTGCCGGCGACCCGACGAACGCCTGCACGGCCAGAACCCTCATGATCTCCGGCGAGCTGCGATAGCCGCTGCCGAGCAGCAGCGCGACGATCGGCGCGGCCCACACGACCATCGGCGCCAGGACGAGCCCCTGGACGATGACGAGATAGCGGATCCCCTCGATGAACGCCCGCGTGTCGGGCGACCCTCCGCCGAGCGACAGACGCGGCGCGACCCCGCTGGAGACCGCCAGACCGAGATAGCTGAGCATCGCCATGATGCGCAGGACGGCGCTGAAGCTGCCGACGGCGGCCGGCGTCAGGATCGCCGCGATCAGCAGCACGTCGATCTGAGCGATCGCGCTCCACGTGACGTCGACGACGAGCATCGCCCCCGCATAGCTCGTGATCGCCCGGGCCCCGACCGCGACCCGCGGGCGCAGCGGGTGGCGGGTCCGCACGGTCCGCACCGTCCGCAGCTCGCGGCCGAGCAGGCGCCGGGTCAGGTACACGCCGGCGAGGCCCGCGACGCAGTAGCCGACCGCCTTGCCCAGCGCCGCTCCCGCCACCCCGGCGCCGACGAGCACGAGGCCGGCGCTGCCACCCGCCTCGATCGCGCTCTCGATCACCGCCATCCACAGGGCGACCGCCGAGCGCCGCAGGGAGGTCACCGCCGAGGTCAGAAAGGAGAACAGCACCTGCCCGAGGATCGACAGCGCGACCCAGCGCAGCGGCCAGCCGAGGCGCGGGTCGCCGAAGGCGTCGGCGAGCGCCCCGGCCAGCGCGAACAGCCCGAGGCTCGCCACCGCGGCGCTGGCGATCTGGAGCCTGAGGCCGAGCCGGAGGATCGCGCGCAGCTGACCGAGATCGTCGCGATGGTCTGCCAGGAAGCGGCCCACCGCCCACGGCAGCCCCATCCCGGCCGGATAGACGACAAGGCTGCCGATCGTGACCGCCAGCGCGTAGATGCCGTAGCCCGAGGCGCCGAGCGCCCGGACGAGATACAGCGTCAAACCACCGGTGAAGACCGCTCCCGCCACCTGGGTCGCCAGCTGCAGGAGCGTGTTGCTGACGACTCCGGGGTCGCTCAGCCCGGACGCGAGCGGTAACGGCGGCGGCGTGCGCTCGCCTCCGGCCTCGCTGAGCACGATCCAGCGGCCCGCTAATGCGTCCGGTGGGACGCGACCGGGGGCTGCTGGGTCTTCCACCAGCGGCTGGCGACCTTGGCGGCGGCCAGCGGCCGCGCTCCCAGCAGGCCGAGGGCGAGCGTCGTCCACAGCTCCCGGTCCCCGGCGCTGCACGCGAGCGCGGCTCGGGTGTGCCGGACGCCGGCCCGTCGATCGCCGGCCATCAGGCTCTCGAGCGCGAGACGCCGCAGCAGGTCACGGCGATAGCGCGGCGCATGGCGCTCGAGCTCGGCGCCGTGCTCGGACAGCATCAGCGCGACCTGCCAGCTGATGTCCGCGCCCTCCTGGCGCAGGCGCGGGATCATCCGGCGGGGGTCCCACTCCCGGGTCGTGCCGTTGGCGGCGTCGGTGTGCTCGAGTCCGAGGACGTCGGCGACCCACAGGCTCGGCTCGTGGCGCGCGAGGTTGGTCTCCCACACCGACTCGAAGATCCCGCGGCGAGCGTGGAAATAGGACCCGCTGCGATACACGTCACGGTGGACGCAGTGCATGGCGTCCGAGGGGCCGCCGTCGAGGGCGACCGCCTCCAGCCATCGCAGGCGGCCGTGGTAGTCGGTGACGCCGTCGGGCAGGATCGACGGAGAGATCGTGCCGTCGTCCAGGCGCAGCCGGCTGCGGATCATCCGCACGCCGGACGGCAGCGTCCCGATCAGCTCGCGCAACCGGGCCAGGCTGCCCGGGAGCAGCTCCCAGTCGGAGTCGATCAGCACGAGCCACTCGCCGCGGGCCTGCTCGACGGTCGACGCCCGGGCCGCCGAGATCCCGCGGTTGAGCTCGTGGCGGATGACCCGCAGGCGCGGCTGCGCCAAACCCGCGAGCACCGCCGGTGTGTCATCGGTGGACGCGTCGTCGACGACGACGATCTCGAAATCCGCGCCCGTCTGGGCGAGGGCGCTGTTCACGCACCGCGCGATGTGTTCGGCGCGGTTGTAGGCGGTGATCAGGATGCTGAACAGCGGATCGGGCGTCATGCCGCGGCGTCCTTCTCCCACAGGGAGTACACGTTGGCGGTGAAGTACTCACGCAACGGCGGCACGCGGCTGACCGCGTCCATCGCCCGCACCACCGGGTTCTCGCTCGCGTTGGTGGCGAAGTACGTGCGGCGCAGGCCGGTGCCGTCCATGATCCGCTCGAAGCGGGCCAGCGTCATCTTGTTCAGGCCGCCACGGACATCGGAGAACCGGGCGGCGCTCTCGGCGGGGCGAAAGCGGCGCCGCTCGTCCATGATCGTCGGTTCGGGGAAGATGAGATGCGCCCACGGGAGCTTGGTCATGTAGTCGATGTGGCCGCCGGTCGGCCCCTTCCACAGCGGTCCGAAGCCGATCGCCAGCGTCCCTCCGGGCGCGAGCAGGCGCGTCATCACCGCGACGAAATGCTCGGGATCGTCGTAGTGCTCGAAGCTGTCCTTGGAGATGAGGACGTCGAAGCGCTCGTCGCCGAGCTCGCGCAGGCTGCCGTCGGTCGAGACCAGCGCCACCCGCTCGGCCAGCTCGGGAAAGTTGCGCGTCACGTTCTCCCGGGCCCTGTCCAGCGGCTGGATCTCGACGCCGACCGCGCGCACGGCGCCGCGCCGCGCGGCCTCGATGCACGTGTCCCCGGCCCCGCAGCCGACGTCGAGCACCGAGCGCCCGCGCACCTGCAGGGCGCCGTCGAAACGGGCGAAGAAGCGGCTCGTCGACTCCACCCCATGGGCGAACAGCTCCTCGAACTGCTCGGCGGAGTACGTCGGGGGCTGCGCGTTCTTGACGCTGACGGCGTGCAGCAGCCGCCTGGCGAGACGGTCGTTCATGCCGCGGGCGAGGCCACGAGGGCGTCGGCTTCGGCCGCGCGGCGAGCGAGGGCCAGCATCGCCGGGCACATCGCGAGGGGGATCCAGAGATATTTCGCATAGCCGCCGGCCACGAACATGTCCGAGGTCAGCACCGCCACGATCGCCAGCACGACCGAGCGCGCGAGCAGCTCCATCTGATCATCGCCGAGACGCTCGAAGATCCAGGCGGCGCGCACCGCCGCGGCGATGCACAGGCCGAGCACGGCGACGAGCGTCAGCAGCCCCGGGATCCCGAGGTCGGCGAACGCCTCCAGGAAGGTGTTGTGCGTCAGCTTCGGGGTGTTGATGACGTACAGGGCCTGGATCGCGCCCGGCTTGTCGATGTACTCGTGGGAGACGAGGATGAAGTTGTCGTTGCCGACGCCGAGCAGCGGATGGGCCTTGATGACCCGCCAGGCGATCGTCCACAGGGTCGAGCGTCCCGAGGTGTCGCTCATCGTCACGCGCTGCACCGACGCCGCCGGGGCGAGCACCGCGTAGTAGCCGACGGTGGCGGTGACGCCGACGACCAGCAGCACGGCCGCCGTGCGGCGCCAGCGCCCGCCGAAGACGACCGCGCCGACCATCACCGCGGCCAGCGACAGCAGTCCCTCCCGGGAGAGGGTCTGCACGAGCCCGGCGAACAGGATCACGACCCCGGCCCAGAGCGCGAGCTTGGCCCGCGCCGAGCCGCGGGCGAACGTCAACAGCGCGAGCGCCATCGGGATCGCGGCGGCCAGCACCGTCGCCTCGCCGTTGGCTTCGCCGATCGTGCCGGTCAGCCGCCCGGCATCCATACCGCTCGTGGCGGTCGCGCTGACGAGGCCGTAGGCCCCGGAGACGACCGCCCCGAACACGAACGCGGCCACCATCCACATGCCCTGCTCGCGGGTGCGGATCGCGCTGTAGGCGATCGGGACGAGCATCATGACCAGCGCGTAGCGCAGCGCCCCGCTGAGCGCGGTGCTCGCGCTCGACGCCCACGTCGTGCTGAGCGCCGCCCAGGCGAGCATCCCGACCAGCGCCCAGGTCAGGCCTGAGTTCTCGGTGACGAACGCCGTGATGTCCGACATCCGCTTGGTCGCCGACCGCGCCAGCCACGACGCGAACAGCACGAGGCCGATCACCTTGGTCCCGCTGAAGTTGCCGCTGTTCGTCAGGTCCAGGAAGGAGGCGACGGTGAACAGCAGGAAGCCGAGCGTCACGTCGATCATCGCGACGAACACGAACATGAGGCCGAGGGCGGCCAGCAGGCCGTACTTGGGGTCGACTCCGGCGATCGCGCCGAGCACGACGCAGCCGCCGGCCAGGCACGCGACCGTCCACGGATTCAGCGGCGAGAGCCGCCGAGTGACCGTCGCCATGTCCTACACGCTCTGGCGCGTGCGCTCGGACTCGGCTCCGGTGCGCTTGGGCGCGACCGGCCGCGAGCTCCCGTTGGTGGGCTCGCCGTAGTAGTAGTTACCGGGCCGCATCGGATGCTCGCCGATCAGCACGAGGCTCATCCGGGTCACGCCGTTCTGGCGCAGCAGGTCATCGAGCTCGTCGAGCTTGTTCAGCCGCGTCTGATCGAGACGGGCGACGATCAGGACCTCGTCGGCGACCTGGGCGAACGGCAGCGCGTCGATCACCTCGGTCAGCGGGGCCGAGTCGACGACGACGAAGTCGGCCAGCGCCTTGGCGTCGTTGATCAGCTTGCGCACGACCGACACCGACAGCCCGCCGGGGATCTGGCTGCCGTGGCGCTCGGCGGCCAGGACGCGCAGCGGCGCCCCGTCGATGCGGATCGGCACGATCGCCTTCGCCAGCGGCACGCGCCCGACCAGCACCTTGTCGATGCCGTTGAAGTCGGTGAGGTTGAAGGACGTGGCGAACGTCGGCTTGCGCAGGTCGACCTCGATCAGGATGACGCGAGCGCCGCCGTGGGCCAGCGCCGAGGCGAGTCCCATCGCGGTCGTCGACTTGCCCTCGCTGGGGGCCGAGCCGGTCACGAGGAACACGCGCGGATCCGACGACGCCGCCCGGGCGGCGAGCGTCGTGCGCAGCGTCCGATAGCCCTCGTGGGCGCCGATCGCCAGCTCGGACGGCAGCAGCGGCCGGGGCCGCGCATGGGGCTGCAGCGGGATGCGGGCGAGGACCGGCAGGCCGAAGCGCTCGCGCAACTGCTCCTCCCGGCGAACGCGAGGATCAAGGGCGTGCAGCAGGAACGCCGCCCCGATGCCGACGAGCAGCCCGGCGACCAGGCCCGCGATCAGCGAGAGCTTCGTCTTCGGCGACGCCGCCGCGAGCGGGAGCGTGGCGCTGGCGGTGTTGATCAGCGTCGGATCGTTGCCCTTGGCGAGCTGCTGGAGATAGTCGACCTCGCTGCCCAGGCTTCCGTCGGCGTAGCGCTGCGCCGGGGGCACGGTCGTCAGCTGCAGCTCCAGGGTCGGCAGCTCGCCGGCGATCCACGCGTGCAGGCGCGCCGTGCTGAGCGCGATCGTCTGCGTCACGAAGGCGTCGGCGAGGTGCTCGGCGAGCTGGGGCGAGGACGCCGTGGCGAGCACGGCGACGAGATCGGTCTGGCCGATCGGGGCGGCCTGGACATCGCCGAGCGCCGCGGCGGGCGACATGTTCAGATGGAGCGTGCGCACGACCGCGGCGGCGACATCGGGGGTCGTGACCAGGCCCGCGCCGGTCAGCACGTCCTGGGTCGGATCGCCGGTCGAGTGCAGCACCGGCGCGTCGGAGAGCACGGAGTTGTCCGGCGAGGCGGCCTGTACGTTGAGCTCGGCCTGCGCTTGATAGGTGCGCGGCGCGACGGCGACATACGCGGCGGCGACGACCACGACGACGACCGTGCAGGCGACGATCACCCACACTCGTTCCCGGATCACATTCCAGTAGCGAACGAGGCTTTGATCTTCGCCGCCGGAACGCACACCCGGGCTTTCGCGGCCAGCGCTGGGATGAGACACAGGTCTCATAAGTCTCCTATTATCGCTCAGGATCGAACTCGGTGCGCGCAACGAGCGAGTACTGGCTCTTTCCCATGCACCTAGGGACGGTGATCGACATTCGTGTCACGGAGCTTGAGCGGGCAGCTTAGCGTGCGCAGCGGCGTCGCCCGGATGGCCGAGACGTCCCAGGCGCGCGGGCGCGGCGCGGTCACGCCGTCGCCCTCAGTCAACGCGGATGCCTCGCCCGCGGCGGATCGACTCCCCGGGCGCGTCGCGGTTCGGCGGCCCGCCGCGCAGCGGCCGGCACGGTCGCCGCGAGCACGCGGCATCACGGCGCGAGGAGGATGGCGTCGTGGGCGGGGATGGTGGTCTGTCCGGCGGTGAACGGCAGGCCGGTGAGATCGATGCTGCCGCCCGACTGCACGTCACCGCCGTCAAAGGTGATCTCATGCCCGTAGGACTGCGTCAGCCATGACGCGCTGACCGTGATCGGACTGGCCGTGGTGTTGACGATCGCCGCGCACCCCCCAAACCCGGTGCCCTGGTCATAGCAGTCAGAAAACTCCCGGCGATACACCCCCGCCGACACCGCCAGATCGTTATGACCACCGGTCGAGCACACCACCCCGGTCCCGGCCAGACACCCACTCCCCCCCGGCGCGCTCATCGACTCCAGCGCACCGGTCGGATAGATCCCCTCCTCCGGCCACACCGCCAGATCCCCACTGCCCTGCTCCAGATCAGCCCAATCAACCAGATGACCCGGGCTATAGCCCAACAACATCGTCGCCTCCTGCACCCGACGCTCCGCCGGCTGATACGCCGCCCCCGCCTGCCCATAGGACAACGGCACCACAAACCCACTGGACTCATCCGCCACATAGGCGATCTGATCCAACAACGTCGAATAAAACGGATCCAACGTCCCGTCATACTCCGGCGCGCCCTCCGCGATCAGACCATCCACCCCACTGCCATGATCAAGCAGACCCAGCCCCTGAGGCAGATACGGATTGGCGGCCAGCGAATTATCGACCTGCACAAACGGCTGACCGCTGGTGTGCACCATCGCCGCGCTCATCGCCTCATGCGCGGCCTGCAACGCCGCGTCTGACCCGATCTCCGCCGTCGACGAACACCCACACGTCGCGTAATACAACGCCGAGGACAAGCTCGGGGCCTGATCATCCATCATCAACCCATCGACATCGTCATAGTTCTGCTGGGCATAACCCGCGAACCACGACTGCACCGCCGGATTGGCCTGATCCAACAGATACCCCCCGCCATACCCCGCCGTCGCAATCCGATCCGTCGTCGACCCCGGGACGTGCTGGAACCAGTCCTCCGACGCCGCCGCTGACAGCGGCGCCCACGTCGGGGACCCAGTCGGATACACCCAGTTCGTATCGAGATACTGAATCACGTCACACACCACCGTCGAACCCGAATGACAATCAGCCAACGCCTTCGCGTCCCCACCCACACCACAATTAGCCTCCGCAAACGACACCCACGCCCGCACCAACCCCGCCGACGCCCCCACCCCACCATTCCCACAATCGTCATACGCCCACGTCGCCACATGCGACAGCACCTGCGTCGGCCCGCCGCTCGAGCCCGGCGAGCTCGTGGACGCCGTCGTCGATGAGCCGCCGGTCGCCGGCGGAGCGGTGGTCGTCGGGGCAGCGCCGCCCGGCGCCGGCATCGCGGTCGTGGCCGGCGCCGCCGTCGCCGTCGCGGGCGCCGCCGTCGCGGGCGTCGGCGTGGCCGGCGCGGGACTCGCGCCGCGGGACGCGCCGGCGGCCGTGACGCTCGATGCGGCGGCGGTGGCGCGCGTCCGGCAGCGGGCGGCGCCGTGCCCGCCGCGCGCACATCGCTTCACGCGGTGCACCGCCCGGGGATGCGCGGCCCGATGGACGGCGCGGGCCGAGCTCGCTCGCCTGACCGGGCCGCGCGCCAACGCCGGGCCGGCCATGAGGCCGCCGAGGACGAGGAGGGCAGCGATCGACGCGCCAAGACGGCGGAGCATGACCCTCTCTTCGGAGCCCCGGCGCGATCAGCGTAGCCAGAGCCGCTCAGCGCGGACGAACGTTCGACGCGGTCAGGAACCTAGAGAACGACCACGGGAACTCAGGGCGCCAGCAGCACGGCGTCGTCGGCGGGGATGGTGGTCTGTCCGGCGGTGAACGGCAGGCCGGTGAGATCGATGCTGCCGCCCGACTGCACGTCACCGCCGTCAAAGGTGATCTCATGCCCGTAGGACTGCGTCAGCCATGACGCGCTGACCGTGATCGGACTGGCCGTGGTGTTGACGATCGCCGCGCACCCCCCAAACCCGGTGCCCTGGTCATAGCAGTCAGAAAACTCCCGGCGATACACCCCCGCCGACACCGCCAGATCGTTATGACCACCGGTCGAGCACACCACCCCGGTCCCGGCCAGACACCCACTCCCCCCCGGCGCGCTCATCGACTCCAGCGCACCGGTCGGATAGATCCCCTCCTCCGGCCACACCGCCAGATCCCCACTGCCCTGCTCCAGATCAGCCCAATCAACCAGATGACCCGGGCTATAGCCCAACAACATCGTCGCCTCCTGCACCCGACGCTCCGCCGGCTGATACGCCGCCCCCGCCTGCCCATAGGACAACGGCACCACAAACCCACTGGACTCATCCGCCACATAGGCGATCTGATCCAACAACGTCGAATAAAACGGATCCAACGTCCCGTCGAACTCCGGCGCGCCCTCGGCCACCATTCCGACGACGTCCGAGGTCGCATTGAGCATCCCCAGGCCCTGGGGCAGATACGGATTCGCCGGCAGGCCGTTGTCGATCTGCAGGAAGGGCTGGCCGCTGGTATGGACCATCGCCGCGCTCATCGCCTCATGCGCGGCCTGCAACGCCGCGTCTGACCCGATCTCCGCCGTCGACGAACACCCACACGTCGCGTAATACAACGCCGAGGAGAGGGCCGAGGACTGATCGTCCATCATCAGGCCGTCGACGTTGTCGTAGTTCTGGCGCGCGTAGCCGTCAAACCACGCCTGTACCGCCGGATTGTCCTGATCCATCAGGTAGCCGCCGCCGTAGCCCGAGGATTGGACCCGGTCGGTCGTCGACCCCGGGACGTGCTGGAACCAGTCCTCCGACGCCGCCGCTGACAGCGGTGCCCACGTCGGGGACCCGTTCGGATACACCCAGTTCGTATCGAGATACTGGATGACGTCGCAGACGACGGTCGATCCCGAATGGCAGTCGCCGAGCGCCTTGTCGTCTCCACCCGGGCCACAGTTGGCCTCGGCGAAGGACACCCATTGCTGGACGAGCGCCGTCGATGCTCCGACGCCGCCGTTGCCGCAGTCGTCGTATGCCCAGGTCGCGATGTGCGACGGCGGGGCCGGAGCCGACGCGCCGGTTCCGCCGCCGCCTCCGCTTCCGCCGCCTCCCCCGCTTCCGCCGCCTCCCCCGCTTCCGCCGCTGCCGCCGCTGCCGCCGTGGGCCTTCAGCCACGCGATCAGCCAGGCGAGGACGGGATGTGACGGCGGCGGAGCAGCCGATACGGCGGGCGTGGGCACAGTCGCCTCGGCGCCTGTCGAACGGGCATCGGCGGGCGTGGCCGGGGTGACCACACCGGGGGTTCCGCTCGCCCTCAAGACGACGCCGGCGGAGGCGGCGCCCGGGGCGGCCGGGGCCCCGGCGACGGGCGTGGCGGCGCGTGGGGTCACGCGCGCAGCGGCGACCGGACCGCCGGCCGCCGGACGCGTCGCGGCCGGTTTGGCCAGCGCGGGACCGGCGCACAGGCCGGCCGCGACCGTGAGGCCGCTGAGCAACAGACCAGAGCGCGAGAGCATGAGATTGAGGCGGGCCCAGGACGCCCGCCGGGCGATCCTATACAAACCTCCACATATATCGCGTTCAGGCGCCATAGCTCATCAATCCTCGCTGCGCCGGGAGATCGGTCCGGATCACGGCGCGAGGAGGATGGCGTCGTGGGCGGGGATGGTGGTCTGTCCGGCGGTGAACGGCAGGCCGGTGAGATCGATGCTGCCGCCCGACTGCACGTCACCGCCGTCAAAGGTGATCTCATGCCCGTAGGACTGCGTCAGCCATGACGCGCTGACCGTGATCGGACTGGCCGTGGTGTTGACGATCGCCGCGCACCCCCCAAACCCGGTGCCCTGGTCATAGCAGTCAGAAAACTCCCGGCGATACACCCCCGCCGACACCGCCAGATCGTTATGACCACCGGTCGAGCACACCACCCCGGTCCCGGCCAGACACCCACTCCCCCCCGGCGCGCTCATCGACTCCAGCGCACCGGTCGGATAGATCCCCTCCTCCGGCCACACCGCCAGATCCCCACTGCCCTGCTCCAGATCAGCCCAATCAACCAGATGACCCGGGCTATAGCCCAACAACATCGTCGCCTCCTGCACCCGACGCTCCGCCGGCTGATACGCCGCCCCCGCCTGCCCATAGGACAACGGCACCACAAACCCACTGGACTCATCCGCCACATAGGCGATCTGATCCAACAACGTCGAATAAAACGGATCCAACGTCCCGTCATACTCCGGCGCGCCCTCCGCGATCAGACCATCCACCCCACTGCCATGATCAAGCAGACCCAGCCCCTGAGGCAGATACGGATTGGCGGCCAGCGAATTATCGACCTGCACAAACGGCTGACCGCTGGTGTGCACCATCGCCGCGCTCATCGCCTCATGCGCGGCCTGCAACGCCGCGTCTGACCCGATCTCCGCCGTCGACGAACACCCACACGTCGCGTAATACAACGCCGAGGACAAGCTCGGGGCCTGATCATCCATCATCAACCCATCGACATCGTCATAGTTCTGCTGGGCATAACCCGCGAACCACGACTGCACCGCCGGATTGGCCTGATCCAACAGATACCCCCCGCCATACCCCGCCGTCGCAATCCGATCCGTCGTCGACCCCGGGACGTGCTGGAACCAGTCCTCCGACGCCGCCGCTGACAGCGGCGCCCACGTCGGGGACCCAGTCGGATACACCCAGTTCGTATCGAGATACTGAATCACGTCACACACCACCGTCGAACCCGAATGACAATCAGCCAACGCCTTCGCGTCCCCACCCACACCACAATTAGCCTCCGCAAACGACACCCACGCCCGCACCAACCCCGCCGACGCCCCCACCCCACCATTCCCACAATCGTCATACGCCCACGTCGCCACATGCGACAGGACGACGGCGGCCTGGCGATGGTGACGCCCCCCGTCCTTCCCGACCGACGCGCTGACGGCGACGAACGGCGTGCCGGAGGCGTGGCGGCGCGCGCAGCGTGTCCGGTGACCCCGGTGACGGGCGCAGCGACGGACCGACGACGATCGCGCAGCGCCGGCGGACCGCGTCGAGCCGGCGGTGACGTGGGCGACCGCGGGCCCCGTGATCAGTAGACCGACCACGAGCACACCCGCAAGAGCCACACCCAGGCGCTTGAGCATGTCCAGGTTCTCGGGCGTCCGCCGGGCCGGCCCGAGCGCCACCGCGACGCGTGGACGGATGGACGATTGACGGAGGGCTGCCGGTCTGCCTCGCGCGCCGGGGCGGGCGGCGCTGACCTCATGGGTGGCGCGCCGGGCGACTTGCGATGATCCCGCGGCGACCCGTGCTGCCGACCAATCTTCAGGTGCGACTGAGACCGCACGCCGCCGCGCTCGTTCCCGGCCTGGCCCTCGTCGGCCTGATGCTCGTCTGGGCCGTCCACAACGGCGGCTACGACACCGAGACCTGGTCGTGGGGCGCCCTCGCCGCGCTCGCCCTGCTCGGAGCGTCGATCGTCGCCCTGCGTGGTCGCCTGCGCCTGACCCGCGGCCGGGGTGTCGTGATCGGGCTGTTCGCGGCCTACGTCGCCTGGTGCTATCTGTCGATGGCCTGGGCACAGGCGCCCGGCGAGGCGCTTCAGGGCGGCAACCAGGCGCTTCTGTACCTGATCGTGTTCGCCCTCGCGCTCGTGCTCCCCTGGACGGTCGAGGCGGCCTTCGCCGTCCTGGTCGTGTTCGTGGCCGGCGCCGGTCTGATCGGCATCGTGTTGATGATCGACCTGGCGTCGGGGCATCACGTCGGCTCGCTCGTCATCGACGGGCGTCTCGCCGCGCCCACCGGCTACTTCAACTCGACCGCCGCGCTGTTCACGATCGACGCGCTGGCCGCGATCGGCCTCGCCGCCCGGCGTGAGCTGCCGACCATGCTCCGGGGGCTGCTGCTCGCCGAAGCGTGCTGCGGGCTGCAACTGGCGCTGATCGTCCAGAGCCGGGGGTGGCTGTTCACGCTCCCGCTCGTCGCGATCGCCGGCATCGTCGTCGTCCATGAGCGCTTTCGCGTCCTGCTCGCCGCGCTGCTGCCGGTCGCGGGGACGCTCGCGGTCGTCCATCGGCTGCTCGGCGTCTACGAGAGCGCCGGCGGCGCGGCGCTGCGCCGCGCCGCCGCCCGCGCGGGGCAGCCGGCGCTGCTCATCTGCCTCGGGGTGGCCGTCCTGGCGACGCTGCTGGCCTGGGCCGACTCCCGATGGCGCGCGCCGGCCCTCGCGTCCGGCACCCGGCGGACGGTCGGCGTCGCCACCGGCGCCCTGCTCGTGCTCGCCTTCGCCACGAGCGGCACGGTGCTCACCCACGGGCATCCACTGCGCTTCATCTCACGGCAGTGGAACGGCTTCAGCCACGAGCAGACGCGGTTCTCCAGCAGCTCGCACTTCGGCGACGTCGGCAGCGGGCGCTATGACTTCTGGCGGGTGGCGCTCGACGCCTTCATCGCGCATCCCATCGGCGGCCTGGGCGAGGACAACTTCGCCGACTACTACGTCGTGCATCGCCGCACCGCGGAGGAGCCGAGCTGGACGCACAGCCTGGAGATGCGCCTGCTCGCCCAGACCGGACTCGTCGGCTTCGCGCTGTTCACCGCGTTCATGGTCTCCGCGCTCGCGCTCGCCGTCCGGGCCCGACGAACCGGTGAGCCGCTCGCGCGCGCGGTGACCGGCGTCGCGCTGCTGGCGCTCGTCGTGTGGCTGATCCACGGGTCGGTGGACTGGTTCTGGGAGATCCCGGCGCTGAGCGGACCCGCGCTCGGATTCCTCGGTCTGGCGGGCTCGCTCTCGGCCCCGGCCCTGGCCCCGGCCCCGGCGCCGGACGCCCGGCCCACGGTCGCGGACACCCGGCCGACGGTCGCGGGCCGGGCGGACGTGCGCGGCGCCCACCGCACTCGTCGCGGTGCCCGCGGTGCTCGCGGGCCGATCGTCTCCGGATCACTGGCGATGCTCCTCGGCGGAATCGTGTTCGTGCTGGCGGTGATCGTGCTCGGGCTGTCCTATCTGTCGGTGCGCGACGTGTCGCTCGGCAGCGACGCCGGCGGCGCCGATCCGACGGTCGCGCTCAGCGACTTCGCCACCGCGGCGGACCTCGATCCGTTCAACAGCACGCCGGGCCGTCTCGCCGGCACCGTCGCGCTCGCCAACCGCGAGTACGCGGTCGCCGAGCAGCGCTTCGCCGAGTCGATCGCCCGTGAACCGGGCGGCTGGTACGCGTGGCTCGGCGCGGGCCTGGCGCAATCGGCGCTCGGGCATCGCGGCGCCGCCCGCGCCGACTTCGCCAAGGCGTACTCGATCAACCGGCTGCAGCCCGCGGTGAGCGCCGGCCTGCAACGGGTCGACAGTCGGCATCCGCTGACCCCGCCGGAGGCGTTCCGGCTACTCGTCCTGGAAGAGTGATAAAACTCCCGCCAAGCGGCCGAGTTTCGTTTCCGCGGACCGTAGCGGTAGGATTCCGCGGGCGGAAGACGAAGACGGCCCAGCCAGGGACGGCGCAGATCCGGATTTCAAACGAGAAAGGCCAGTTGCAGCGTCAAATGAAACGTATCGCGGCGTTGATCGTCAGCCTCGGGCTTCTTGTGCTGCCCGCCACGGCCATGGCCAGCGGAAGCTCGACATGCCAGAGCTACAACCCACAGCTTTGCACGGTCGTCAGCAACACTGCCACGCAGACCACAACCACGCCGGTGACGACGAGCACGCTCCCGTTCACGGGTCTTGACGTCGTCCTGCTCGCCGTCGGCGGTGGAACGCTCCTCGGGGCGGGACTCGTCGTTCGCCGTCTGTCGCGCGGACTCGAGTAGCCCAGCCGCTCAGCACGCTGTCAGCTCAGCCTCGCCGGCTTCCCGGCGGGGCTGTTGTCGTTTCAGGGACCACGCTCCCGCCGGCGCTTGGCGCCTGCGCTCCCGCCGGGCGCATGGCGCCTGCGCTCCCGCCGGACAGCCGACGCGCGCGACGCGCCGCTGCGCGTCAGGCGCTCTGCGCGACGCGCTCGCGGATGAGCCGCGTGACCTCGCCTCCGTCGGCGCGGCCCTTGGTCTCGCGCATGACGAGGCCGACGAGCGGTCCGATCGCCTTCATGTTCCCGTCGCGCACCTTGGCGGCGGCATCGGGATCGGCGGCGATCGCCCGATCGACGATCGCCGCCAGACCGTCGCCGTCGTCGGGAAGGGCGCCAAGGCCCTCGCGCTCGATGATCTCCCGCGGTTCGCCGCCGTCGGCGACGAGGCGGGTCAGCACCTCGCGCGCGGCATCACGGCTGACCTGCTTGGCGCTGACCATGGCCACGAGGGCGGCGAGCGCCGCCGGCGTCACCCGGCTCGCCGCCGGGTCGGCGTCGGATCCGATCCGCTCCACGAGCTGCGGGATCCAGTTCGAGATCGCCACCGCTGCCCCTGAGCCGTCCGGCGACGCGGCGAGCGCCGCTTCGAAGTAGTCGGCCAGCTCCCGCCGGAAGGCCAGATCCCGGGCGCGTTCCGGGTGCAGCCCGAGCTGGGTCTGAAAGCGCTCGGCGCGGGCGGCGGGCAGCTCGGGCAGCCGGGCGGCGACGGCGGCGCGCAGCTCCTCGGTGACGAGCAGCGGGACGAGGTCGGGCTCCGGGAAGTAGCGATAGTCGTGCGCCTCCTCCTTGGAGCGCAGCGGGGTCAGGCGGCCGGTGCCGGGGTCGTAGTGCAGCGTCTCCTGCACGACCGCCTCACCGCGGGCCAGCGTCGCCGTCTGACGCTCGAGCTCGGCCCGCACCCCGCGCTCGAGGAAGCGGAACGAGTTCATGTTCTTCAGCTCGGTCTTGGTCCCGAGCGCGCTGCTGCCGGCCGGGCGCACCGAGACGTTGGCGTCGCAGCGCAACGATCCCTCGTCCATGTTGACATCGGAGACGCCGAGCTGGCGCAGCGTCTCGCGTAGGAGGGTCAGCCATTCGTGGGCCTGCTCCGGCGAGCGCAGATCGGGCTCGGTGACGATCTCGACGAGCGGCGTGCCACAGCGGTTGAAGTCGACGACGCTGCGATCGGCGCCCTGGATCCGTCCGCTCTGGCCGACGTGCACGAGCTTGGCGGCGTCCTCCTCCAGGTGGACGCGATGGATCCGCACGTCTCCGAGACGGCCGCCGAGACACACCGGCACGTCGTACTGGGAGATCTGATAGCCCTTCGGCGAGTCCGGATAGAAGTAGTTCTTGCGGTGAAAGAGCGAGCGCGGCGCGATCTCGGAGCCGAGCGCCAGGCCGATCATCACCGCGTACTCAACCGCCCGGGCGTTGATCACGGGCAGGGCGCCCGGCAGGCCGAGGCACGTCGGGCAGGTGTGAATGTTCGGCGGATCGCCGAACGACAGCTCGCAGCCGCAGAACATCTTCGTGCGCGTCTTGAGCTGCACGTGGATCTCCAGGCCGATGACCGGCTCGTAGCCGTGGCTGTCGGTGGTCATCGCCGCACCGCGCTGCCGTCGAAGCCGATCGCCTGCTCGAGCGCGTAGGCGGCGTCGAGCATCCGGCTCTCGCTGAACGCCGGGCCGGCGAGCTGGAAGCCGACCGGCAACCCTTCGCTCAGGCCGGACGGGATCGAGATGGCGGGGATCCCGGCGAGCGGCATGGGGACAGTGGCGAAGTCGTTGAGATACATCGCCAGCGGATCGTCCATCTTCGCCCCCAGCCCGAACGCCACCCATGGGCTCGTCGGCGTGACGACGAAGTCAAAGCGCTCGAACGCCGCCCGGAAGTCGTCGGCGATCTTCGTGCGCACCTTCTGCGCGGTCCCGTAATAGGCGTCGTAGTAGCCGCTGGAGAGCGCGTAGGTGCCGAGCATGATCCGCCGCTTGACCTCCGGCCCGAAGCCCTGATCACGCGTGCGGCTGTACATCGTCTCCAGATCGGCGTCGCCGTCGACCCGCAGGCCGTAGCGGACCCCGTCGAACCGCGCGAGGTTGGCCGACGCCTCCGCCGGCGCGATCAGATAGTAGGCCGACAGCGCGTGGGGGGCGTGGGGCAGCCGGCAGGAATCGACCGTCGCGCCGAGGCTCTCGGCGAGCGCCAGCGCCGCCTCGAAGCTGGCCCGCACGCCGTCCTGGACGCCGGTGGACGCGTCGCCCCCGCCGAGGATCTCCTCGGGGACGCCGAGGCGGACCCCGCGCAGGTCCTGGGCGGTCGGCCTGGCGATCGGTCCGGGGAAGGCGACCGAGGTCGAGTCCAGCGGATCGTGGCCGATCATGTGCGACAGCAGCAGGGCGGCATCAGTGACGTCCCGCGCCAGCGGCCCGGCCTGATCGAGCGAGGAGGCGAAGGCGATCATCCCGTAGCGCGAGCAGGCGCCGTACGTCGGCTTGAGCCCGACGATCCCGCACAGGGCGGCGGGCTGTCGGATCGAGCCTCCGGTGTCGGTGCCGAGCGCCCACGGCGCCAGGCCGGCGGCGACCGCGGCGGCGCTGCCGCCCGACGATCCCCCGGGGACGCGGCTGCGATCCCACGGATTGAGCACCGGGCCATAGGCCGAGTTCTCGTTCGAGGAGCCCATCGCGAACTCGTCCTGATTGGTCTTGCCCAGCAGCGTCGCCCCGCTGCTCTCGAGCTTGGCGACGACCGTCGCGCTGTATGGCGGGCGATAGCCCTCGAGGATCTTCGAGCCCGACTGGCTCGGCACACCCGCCGTGCAGAAGAGGTCCTTGACCGCGACGGGCACCCCGGCGAGCGGCGTGTCGGCGCCCGGGGCGGGATCAGGCGCCGCGTCGGCCACCCAGGTGAACGCGTTGAGCTCGTCGGCCGCGGCCCGCCGGCGATAGGCCTCGAACAGCTCGCCGGGCGAGATCTCCCGGGCACGCAGCTTGGCGACCGCCGCGGTGGCGGTCAGCTCGGTCAGCTCGCTCATTCGCCGCCGGGACCCGGGCTCGGGACGCCGAAGCCACCGTCGACCGGCTCCGGGGCGGCGGCCAGCACGGCGTCCCGCGCCAGGCTCGGCCGCGGCACGTCGGGCCGCGTGACCCCGGCGAGGTCGACGGCATGCGAGGTCGGCTCGACGCCCTCCAGATCGAGCTCACGGATCGTCTCGACGTGTCCGAGGACATTGGAGAGCTCGACCTGCATCCGGTCGACCTCGGTCTCGTCGAGGGCCAGCCGGGCCAGCCGGGCGACATGGAGGACCTGCGCGCGGTCGAGCATCCGGGACCGGATTCTAGTCGGGCCACGAGTACCGGTCCGCGTCGCGGGCGCGGTGGGCGCGGCGGGCGCTGTTGCCGCTCACGCTCGTTTCGAATATGAGCCGTCGTTTGGAACGCCGGTTTCGAATGTGCAACGCGCTGTGGAAACGGGCGGCGGCGCGGGCCGGGTTTTCAGGTGTGTCGGGCGGCGCGGTCGTCTCGTGTTGAGCTTTATTCCGGAGATGAGCCGGCGAGCCAGCCCGGCGTGTCGAGGCGGGACGGGGCTCCGATCCCGAGGTCGGCGAGTGCTTCTTCCAGGCGTTCCAGTTCCGTGACGCCGATGCGCTGCGCCCAGCGGTCGCGTAGCTCGTCGAAGACCTGCTCGCCGGTGGCCAGCAGCGCGTGGCCTTCGGGCGTGACGGTGAACCGGCGTCGGCGTGGGTCTCGCTGGTCGGCCTCGCCGGTGATGTAGCCGCGTTCCTCGAGAAAGCCGATGGTCTTGGCGGCCGCTTGCTTGGACACGCCGAGTTGGCGGCCGAGCTCTGACGCGGTGTCGGCGCCCGCGTCAATCGAGCGGATCGCGAAGTCGTGCACGGGCCGGATCTTCTCGTGCCCACGGTCGGCGAGCTCGACGCTGGCGGCGTCTGCCAGGGAACGAAAACCTCCGAGCAGCAGCAGTGCGAGATCGGCTCCGGAGCGAGACATTCCCACAGCATAGACAACCTGGTTGCAGCACCGACAACCAAGTTGCTAGTATGGAGACAACCAAGTTGTCGTCAACTGGAAGAGGAGCACCATGCTCGACAGCCACGCCGGTGCCTCGATCCCCGAGGTCACTCATCACCACGCCACCCTCAACGGCACCGACCTGCACTACGTCCGCGCCGGGTCTGACGGCACCCCGGTCCTGCTCGTCCACGGCTTCCCGGAGACCTGGTGGGCGTTTCACAAGCTGATCCCGACGCTGGCCGCTGAGCACCGCGTGATCGCCGTCGATCTGCCCGGTTTCGGAGACTCCGGCGACGCACCGGGCGACTGCACCAGCGCTGACGCGGCGGCGACGCTGCGACTGCTGATCGACGAGCTCGACCTCGGCGCGGTGCACCTCACCGGCCAGGACATCAGCGGATCCGCGACGTTCCGGCTCGCCGCGGTTCGTCCTGAGCTGATCCGCAGCTTCACCGCGATCGAGACGGGGCTGCCCGGCTTCGGACTGGAGATGCTCGCCGACGTGACCCACGGCGGCGCCTGGCACATCGGCGTGCTCGCCGCGCCCGGCATCCCCGAGCTGCTGCTCGCCGGTCGCGAACGAGAGTTCCTGGCCGGCTACGCGTACCCCGCCATGTGCGCGACCACAGGCGCGATCACCGGACAGGACGTCGACGAGTTCACCCGCACCTTCGCGCGTCCGGACGGCTTTCGCGCAGCGAGCGGCCTGTACCGCTCCATGCTCAACGAGGGCCAGGAGATCCAGCGCCTCGTCGCTCAGGGCAAGCTGCAGATGCCAGTCTTGGCCGTCGGCGCCGGATCCGGGGACTTCTCGCGCCACACCATGACCCAGGTCGCCGAGGACGTCAGCGCCGCCACGCTCGCCGACGTCGGGCACTACGCAGCGATGGAGGCCCCACAGGCGCTCGCGCAGGCGCTCCTCGACTTCTACCGAAGCATCGACGACTGACCCCAACTGGCCGGGCGCACCTTCGGCCCGAGCCGCCCGTGCATCAGCGCCAACGATGGGCCATTCGAACGTAGCTGCACGGTCGAAACTATCGTGAGCGGCAACAGGCGCGGTCGGCGCGGCGGGCGCGGCGGGCGCGGCGGGCGCGGTCAGTCCGTGCCCGCCGGGGGCACCGGGGACTCGGCCGGCTCCGGGGCCTGGTCGTGCCGGGCCGTTCGGGCGCCCCCGGCCGCGGCCGCGACCGCCCGGGGCTCGGCCTTCCGGCGCGAGCGGCGCCGGGACCGCGGCGCCGCGAGCGCGACCCGCAGCCGCTGCTCGCCGATCGACTCCAGGCCGCCGATCGCGATGCCCAGCGCGCAGAAGAGGCCGAGCACGGCCCCGAGCTTCTGATCGATCACCCGGCCGCCGTCGGGCAGCGCGATCAGCACCCGATAGGTGAGCAGCACCGCGGTCACCCCGCCGAACGCGGTCACGACGCGGCTCGTGTCGGTCTTGGTGCCGTGCGCGCGCTGGGAGGCGTGCAGGAAGACGGTGCCGAGCGCGACGATGATCGTGGCCACGATCACCCAGCGCCCGATCGTCAGGCCGTCCCAGCCGTTCTCGGCGGTCGAGATCGCGGGACGGGCGTAGGACGGGTCCGGTACGCCGGCCACCCCGTACCACTTCATCGCCAGCAGCACGATCAGCAGGCCCAGGGCGCTGGCCGCGCTGACCAGCTCCCCGGCGCGGACCTGCGGGGCGTGCTCGGGCGCCGGGGCCGCCGCGGGCGCTGAATCGTCGCCCACCGGCTCAGAGGACCGGGTCTCGTCGCCCACCGTGGCAGCCATCACGCCGGACGGTAGAGGATCGCGACGGCCGCCGTCAGCGCTTCGGGCCCTTGGAGATCGGCGCGAGGTCGGCGACGAGCTTGCGCTCGGAGCGATCGGTGCTGAAGCGGATGACGACGATGCCGCCGGGCTCGACCCCGGTGATCACCCCCTCGCCGAAGGCCGCATGCACGACATCGTCGCCGAGGCGATAGGACGGCGCCGGCGTCCGGTCGGCCTCGGACACGTCGGGTCGCGCGGGGGCCCACGAGGTGGCGCGGGCCCGCATACCGCCGGAGAAGGCCCGGGGAACCTGCTGGTCGCGATCGGTCAGCTCGGCCGGGATCTCCGCGATGAACCGGCTCGGCGCGCCGAAGTTGCGGGCTCCGAACACCGTCCGCGAGCGGGCGCTGGTCAGATACAGATTGCGCTCGGCGCGCGTGATGCCGACGTAGCAGAGGCGCCGCTCCTCCTCCAGGCCGCCTTCGTCGAGCGCGCGCGAGTGCGGGAAGACCCCCTCCTCGCATCCGATCATGAAGACGATCGGATACTCCAGGCCCTTGGCGTTGTGGAGCGTCATCAGCGTCACGAGGCCTTCGTCGTCCTGCCGGCCGTCGGCGTCGGCGACGAGCGCGACCTGCTGGAGGAACTCCGCCAGCGACGGATCCTCGGCGCCGGCGTCGTATTCGACGGCGACGTTGACAAGCTCCTGAAGGTTCTCGACCCGTCCCTGGGCCTCGATCGTGCGCTCGTTCTCCAGCGCCTCCAGATAGCCGGTCTCCCGCAGTGCCTCCTTGAGCAGCTCGGCGATCGTCGTGCCCCCCTCCACCCGCTCGCGCAGGATCTCCATCGTGCCCATGAAGCGCCGCAGCGCCTTGATCGCGGCCGCTCCGAGCGCCGGCACGTCCTCGGGCGCGGCGGCGAGCTCCCACACCGTCTCCCCGGTGGTGTTGGCGTGGGCCAGCAGGCGAGAGATCGAGGTCGCGCCGATCCCGCGCCGCGGCGAGTTGACGATCCGCGTGAACGCGCCCACATCCTGGGGGTTGACGAGGACGGTGAGATAGGCGACCGCGTCCTTGATCTCGGCGCGGTCGTAGAACTTCGTGCCGCCTATCACCTGATACGCGATCTCGGCCCGCACGAGCGTGTCCTCCAGCACGCGGGACTGGGAGTTCATCCGATAGAAGACCGCGATCTCCGACCGTGACGTGCCCTCGTCGACGAGCTTCTGGATCTCGCCGGTCACGTATCGGGCCTCGGCGTGCTCGTCGTCGAGCTCGCGGATCGTGATCAGGTCCCCCTGGCCGATCTCGGTCCACAGCGACTTCGGCTTCTGGCCCCGGTTGTTGCGGATGACCGCGTTGGCGGCATCGAGGATCGTCTGCGTCGAGCGATAGTTCTGCTCGAGCTTGACGACATGGGCGTCGGGGAAGGTGTCCTCGAACTCGAGGATGTTGGTGATGTCGGCGCCCCGGAAGCCGTAGATCGACTGGGCGTCGTCGCCGACGACCATCAGATTGCGGTGCTCGCCGGCCAGCAGCTGCAGCCAGCGGTACTGGGCGTGGTTGGTGTCCTGGTACTCGTCGACCATGACATGGCGAAAGCCGGAGGCATAGCGGTCGCGCACCTCGGGGAAGAGCTCGAGCACGTTGACGGCGCGGACGAGCAGGTCGTCGAAGTCCATCGCGTTCATGCGGTGCAGCTCACGCTCGTAGGAGCGGTAGACATCGGCCACGGTCTGCTCGAAGAACGAGCCGACCATCTGGGCGTAGGCGTCGGAGTCACGCAGCTTGTTCTTGGCGTCGGAGATCTGGGAGCCGACCGACGCCGGGGTGAAGCGCTTGGGATCGATCCCGAGGTCGTCGAGGCAGCGCTTGATCAGCCGCCGGGAGTCGGCGGTGTCGTAGATCGTGAACTGCCGCGTGTATCCGAGCCGCTGGGCCTCGGCGCGCAGCATCCGGGCGCACGCCGCGTGGAACGTCATCACCCACATCGCTCGGACGCGACGGCCGACGAGCAGCTCGGCGCGGTCGCGCATCTCGCTCGCCGCCTTGTTGGTGAAGGTGATGGCGAGGATCTCGTTCGGCTTGGCCCCGTCGGTGGCGACGAGATAGGCGATCCGATGGGTCAGCACCCGCGTCTTGCCCGAGCCGGCGCCGGCCAGGATGAGCTGTGGCCCCTCGCCATAGGTGACGGCCTCGCGCTGGGGCTCGTTCAGGCCGGAGAGCAGGGCCTCGAGGTCGCTGGTCAGCTCGGTCATCGTCGACGACCCACGTTAGCGTCAGGGTCGGAGGGCCCAGGGGCCTGGCGGGCCGCCGGAGCTCAGGGCGCTCCGGGGCCCGGCGGGCCGCCGGCCTACTCGATCCCGGCGGCCTCGGCGCGCGTGCGGGTGATGGCCTCGGCGCCGGCCTCGCCGAGCAGGAGCTCGGGGCGGATCGTGCCGCTGACCGTCAGGTCGAGCGCCGGGAAGCGACCGATGCTGGCCTGGCCGACGTCGAGCGAGATGACCGTCGTCTCGCCGCCGATCGGCGCCGACGCGGTGGCGATGACGGTCACCGAGCCGCCGTCGACGATGTTGCGCGCGCTGGCCATCGCCTTGCGAGCCAGGTGCGGGCTGCAGCCGTCGAGGCTGTCGATCAGGACGAGCGCGTCCGCGCCCCGGGTGGCGAGCCGGCGCGCCTGGTCGATGACCGGCTCGATCGCCCCGTTCTGGGCGTCCTCCGAGGCGCCGAGGGTGACCGCCGCGACGGGCGCCGCCGGGCCGGCGTTCCAGTCGGCGAGCTCCTCGGGCCGGACGCCGGCGAGCACGACCGTCACGGTCAGCTCCTCGTGGACGACGAGCGCGGCCGCCAAGCGCTTGAGCGCCTCGGTCTTGCCGGCCCGCGCGGCGCCGACGATCGTCACCCGCGAGCCCTTGCCGAACGGGGTCAGCCACTCGATCGCCTTGAGCGTCGGATCCTCGGAGCCGATCTTCAGGCGCTCGTCGGGGAAGGCGACCGGCAGGTCGTCGAAGCGGACGCTGTCGGCGAGCTCGGACGCCGGGCGCCCGTTGATCGTCTCGATCCGGATCAGCGACGCGAAGCGCTCGGAGCGTCGCGGCGCGCGCTTGGGGCCGATGATCCGGTCCCCGGACACGAGCTCGCAGCGCTTGACCTGAGCCGATGAGATGTAGACGTCGTCGTCGGAGGGATCCGGCGGATCGACGCGGACGAAGCCCGAGCCGTTGGCCAGCAGCTCGACGACGCCCTCGACGATCGGCTCATCCCCGGTCGCATGACCGGCCTCGTCGCCGTCGGTCTCCTCGGCGGCCTCGCCGGCCGGCGCGGCCACCGCCGACACGTCGGCGGGCGCCTGGTCCTCGCGATTGGCGCGGCCCCGCCCGCCCCGGCGGCCCCGGCGCCGGCGCGTCCCCGCCGGCTCCCCGTCCTCGTCGCGGTCATGTTCGTCGTCGTCGGGCGCGGCGACGGGCTCGGCGGCCGGCGACGCCTCGCCGCCGGCGGTCTCGGCGACGTCGGTCTCCGCGACGTCGGTCTCGGCGCCGTCGGTCTCGGCGCCGGCGGTCTCGGCTCCGGCGTCGACGATCGGCTCGCCGTCGGTATCGGCCCGGGCGACGACCGCGGTCTCCGGCTCGGACCCGCCGGTCTCGGGCTCACGCTCGGACCCGGAGAGCTCGGCGGACTCGGTCTCGGCGGAGTCGGTCTCGGCGGAGTCGCGCGCGGACACGGTCTCGGCGGTGTCGCGGGCCGACGCGCGCGCCCGCAGGCCCCGCCGGGCCCGGCTGGGCCGGGGCTCAGGGGCACCGCCGCCGTCGCCGTCCTCGGTCGACGTCGCGGTCGCCGTCGACTCCTCGCCCTCGCGGCCCGCCTCGTCCTCGGCGTCATCGGCCTCCGACGACGCATCCTCCCCGCTCTGGCGCCTGAGGATCGCGGCGACCAGATCGCCGCGGCGCAGACGGCGATAGCCGTCGATGGAGAGCTCGGAGGCGATCTCGTGAAGATCGGCGAGCGGACTGGCCTCCAGCGCGGTGCGGTCAAGAATGGACATAAGGGGAGCTCCTTTGCGGTTGAATCGGTGGGCTCCGGTCGCGTTGGGCCAGCGACCGGCGATACGTGACAGTTGAATCTAGTACAACCGGCGGCCGCGACCGCGCGCGCTAACGACCGGCCGCGCCGGCGCCGGCGGCGCCCTGGTCACGCCGCAGCACCTCGGGCACCGTCAGCCCCGAATCGACGGCGACCTCGCCGTTGAGCGCCGCGCGCACCACGAGGAAGTCCCGGGCCGCGGCGACGTCGTGGATGCGGAGCACGTGCGCTCCGCTGTCGACGCCGTGGGCGAGCGCGGCGAGCGTTCCGGCGAGCCGCTCACGCGGACCGCGGAGCGTGAGCGCTCCGACGAAGTCCTTGCGGGAGACCGCCAGCAGGATCGGCAGCCCGAGCTCGTGAAGCCCGGGCAGCGCTCGCAGGACGTCGATCGTCTGCGCCGGAGTCTTGGAGAAGTCCGGGCCGGGATCGAGCATCAGCTGCTCGAACGCGACCCCGCGGGAGAGCGCGAAGGCGATGCGCTCCTCCAGGAACACGCGGACGTCGGCGACGATCCGCCCGTCGAGCGACGGATCAAGCAGCTTCTGCTTCGGCGGCGCGATCGTGTGCATCAGGACGAGCGCGGCGCCGGTCTCGGCGCACACGTCGGCGAGCTCGGGCGCCCGCAGGCCGCTGACGTCGTTGACGATCGATGCCCCCGCGGCGATTGCGGCCCGCGCCACGGCCGGCTTGTAGGTGTCGATCGAGACCCGCGCGCCAAGTTCGCCGGCGACCCGCCGCACGAGCGGCACGACGCGCCGGATCTCCTCCTCGGGGTCCACCGGCGCCCGGTTGGTCACGCCGGATTCGCCGCCGACGTCGATGATCGCGGCCCCGGCGTCGAGCAGCTCGGCGGCGAGCGCCACCCGCTCGTCGAGCGTGCGGTGCAGGCCCGCGTCGGAGAACGAATCAGGCGTGGCGTTGACGATGCCCATCAGCAGCGGCCGGCCGCCGAGCGCCAGCTCGCCGGCCGAGGTGGCCAGCCGGCGCGCGGGGATCGTCATCGCCACGCCCGATAGCACGCCGAGGCCTCGAGCATCGCCGCGTGGGCGCGGCCGCACTCCTCGCAGTGGCCGAGGTGATCGAGCAGCCAGTCGTCGTCGGCCGCCGCCACCGGCTGACCGTCGTGACGCAGCGCGCACGTGCGCAACGCGCGGTCACGCTCGACGCACGCGCCGGCGTCCGGCGGGTCGTGGCGCAGCTCGGCGCGCAGGTGCAGGCGCGCCCCGGCCAGGAGCGGCGCCACCTCGGGCGCCGGCACGCCGGTGACCCGGGCGATGTCGTCATAGGAGCGCGCCAGCAGCTCCCGCAGCGCGAGCGCCTCACGGTCGAGCACCGCCAGCCGGCCTGCGGCCGCCGACACCTCGCGGGCGATGGCACGCGGGAGATCGCCGGCCGGATCCGGCGGCGGGGTCTCCTCGGCGGCGCGCGCCTCGTCGGCAACCTCGCGGCAGGCGAGCGCCGCGGCCGCGAGGGCCGCGATCGGCTCGGAGCCGCCGGCGGCCCGCGCGGCCGTCTCGGCCGCGTCCGCACGGTCGCCGTCGCCGAGCATCCGCCGGCAGAAGTCGTGCAGCTCGTCCATCGCCGCCGAGGTTACCCAGTCGTCGGGTCCGGCCAGAGCCGGCCCGGCGAGATCCGGCCTTGAGCGCGAACTAGACGAAGGTCGCACCGCACATCGGTCCAGGAAGCCGATACGACGGTCAAGTCACTCCTGCGCCCCGCCCCCTTGCTCATGACCGTAAGCAACGTCCGCTCTGGCTCATCATCCCCCCGCCCGTGGTCGGGTCGGACCGCCGGCCCACCGCGGATGACCGCGACGGCGAGCCTGCTCGGCGTCAGCACGAGCGAGCTCGCGGCCGAGCTGCAGAGCGGCTCGACGCTCGCCGCGCTCGCCGGCGCGAAGGGCGTCTCCGGCCCGGACCTGCTGACCTCGGTACAGAGCGACCTCAAGGCCAACGATCCGCAGGGCGCGCGCATTCCCGACAGCCAGCTCGCCCAGATGGCCACCGGCTTCATCAACGGGACCGGACCCCTGGGCGGACCGGACGCCCTCGGCGGACCGGCGCCGGTGACGCCCCCCGCCGGCGGGCCGGCGGGCGGGCCGGCGGCGCTGTCGGCTCCGTCGCACCCGGCGTCCGGCGAGCCCGACGCCGCCGGCGCCGCGGCCATGCCGGCCGCCGTCGACGTCCAGGCCAATCTCACCGCGCTGGCCACCGCCGCCGGCATCGACCCCAACGATCTGCGTGAGCGGATCGGCTCTGGGAGCAACCTCTCCGACCTGCTCTCCGCCAGCTCGCGCAACGACTACAGCTCGCGCGTCGGCGACGCGATCAGCGGCGGAGTCCTGTTCGATCAGTACGCCTGACCGCGCCCGCGCGTGACCGGCCCGGGTCAGGACACGGCATCGGTGCCGGCCCCGCTGTCCTGGGCGGCGGGATCGACGACGCCGGTGCGGCGGCGCTCCTCGACGATCGCCCTGATCCGGCCGAGCGTCTCGTCGGACATGCGACGGATCTCCCAGTGGGTGAGCTTGATCAGGCGCATCGGCGAGGTCGCGATCACGTCGGCGTTGCGCATCCGGTGCTCGAGCAGACCCATCTCGCCGATCAGCGCACCGGGGCCCAGGGTCGCGATCGTCCGGCCGTCCTGGATGACGTCGGCGGTGCCCTCCTCGACCGCGATCAGCTCGACCGAGTAGTCCCCTTCGCGGATCACGGCCTGGCCCGCGGCGGCGCTCGCCTCGGTCGCGAAGGCGGCGAGCCGCTTGGCCTCCTCGGGCGAGAGCTCGGAGAAGATCGGGATCGCGGTCAGCCGACGGGGGTCCATGGTCACCTGACCAGTATCGCTACAGCGCCTGGACCTCGGAGGTGACTTCGCTCACAGAGGCCTTGGCATCGCCGAACAGCATGGCCGTCTTGGGCTCGTAGAAGAGCGGGTTGTCGATCCCGGCGAATCCGGAGGCCATCGAGCGCTTCAACACGATGACCGAGCCCGAGCGGTCGACCTCGAGGATCGGCATCCCGTAGATCGGGCTGCCCGGCTCGTTCTTGGCGGCCGGGTTGGTGACGTCGTTGGCGCCGATCACGAGGGTCACGTCGGTGCGGCTGAACTCGGGGTTGATGTCATCCATCTCGCGCAGCAGGTCGTAGGGCACGTCGGCCTCGGCGAGCAGCACGTTCATGTGTCCGGGCATCCGGCCGGCCACCGGATGGATGGCGTACTTGACGACGACGCCCTTGGCCTCCAGCGCCCGCTCGAGCTCGCGCACCGCGTGCTGAGCCTGGGCGACGGCCATCCCGTAGCCGGGGGCGATGACGACCTGGCGGGCATAGGAGAGCTGGATGGCGACATCGGCCGCCGAGGTCGCGCGGACGGTGCCGCCGCTGGATCCCCCGCCGCCGACCGGGGCCGCCACCTCGCCGCCGAAGCCGCCGGCGATGATCGACGGGACCGAGCGGTTCATCGCTTTGGCCATCTGATCGGTGAGGATCGTGCCCGACGCGCCGACGATCATCCCGGCGACGATCATCACCGGATTGGACAGCGCGACGCCGGTCGCCGCCGCCGACAGCCCGGTGAACGCGTTGAGGAGCGAGATGACGACCGGCATGTCGGCCCCGCCGATCGGCAGCACGAGCATGTTGCCTAGCGCCCCGGCCGCGATCAGGATCCCGACGATGAACAGCAGCTGCGAGTGGGTCCCGGCGGCCAGCGCGATCGCGCTGATGACGCAGATGAGCAGCAGGACGAGGTTGATCAGCGACTGTCCGGCGAGCTTGATCGGCCGGCCCGGCAGCAGCTCCTGGAGCTTGCCGAAGGCGATGTTCGAGCCCCAGAAGGAGATCGAGCCGACGATCGCCCCGAACAGCTCGAAGCCCTCCGAGCGCAGCGGCCAGCCGCCCCCGAAGTGATGGCGGTACTCGACCCAGGCGATCAGCGCCACCGCGCCGCCGCCGACGCCGTTGAACAGCGCCACCATCTGCGGCATCGCGGTCATCTTCACGTTGCGCGCCGCCGGCACGCCGACCGCGGTGCCGATCGCGATCCCGACGATGATCAGGATGACCGTCCCCGAGCCGTGGAACTCGCCCTTGCGCAGCAGCGTCGCGACGACGGCGACGGCCATGCCGACCGCGGCCGTCTGATTGCCGCGGACCGCCGTGCGCGGGCCGGTCAGCCCGCTCATCCCGTAGATCATCAGCCCGAACGCGACGATGTAGGCCGCGTCGATGAAGTTCGCGCTCTGCAGGAAGACAGTCCCGAGGAGGCTCACTTCGGCGCATCCTCGGGCTCGTCGGGCTTGGCCGGCTTGGTCTTGAACATCCCGAGCATGCGGTCGGTGACGACGAACCCGCCGATCACGTTGATCGTGCCGAAGGCGACGGCGATCACGAGCAGGAGCTTCTCCAGGAAGCCGCTGGACTCCGACATCAGCAGCAGGCCGCCGAGCACGACGATTCCGTGAATCGCGTTCGTGCCGGACATGAGCGGCGTATGCAGCGTGTTCGGGACCTTCGAGATGACCGCGAAGCCGACGAAGCCGGCGAGCACGAGGATGGCGAGGTCGATGACGAGTCTGTCCATCGGGTCTCCTGTTTCTAGGTTCCGGCGGCCGCGGCGGCTTGGGCGCCCTCGTGGACGATCTCGCCGCCGCGCGTGATGCAGGCGCCGGCGATCACCTCGTCCTCGAAGTCGAGGCTCAGCTCGCCGGCGTCGGAGATCATCAGCCCGAGCAGGGCCTGGATGTTGCGGGCGTAGAGCTGGGAGGCGTGCTCGGCCATCGTCGACGGCACGTTGAGCGGCGCCAGGATCTTGACGTTGTGGCGCAGGATCGTCTGACCGGGCTCCGACAGCTCGCAGTTGCCCCCGCTCTCGGCGGCGAGGTCGACGATCACCGAGCCGGGCTTCATCAGCGTGACCGCCTGCTCGGTGACGAGGATCGGGGCGCGGCGGCCCGGGACGGCGGCGGTCGTGATGACGACGTCGCACTTGCCGATCGCCTCGGCCATCAGCTCCTGTTGGCGGGCCTGCTGCTCAGGGGTCAGCTCCCGGGCGTAGCCGCCCGCGCCCTCCAGATCGCCGCCGAGATCGAACTCCAGGAAGCGCGCGCCGAGCGACTCGACCTGCTCCTTGACCGCGGCGCGGACGTCGAACCCCTGCACGACCGCGCCGAGCCGGCGGGCGGTGGCGATCGCCTGCAGCCCGGCGACGCCGGCGCCGAGCACGAGCACGGTCGCCGGGCGGATCGTGCCGGCGGCGGTCATGAGCATCGGCAAGAAGCGCCCGAGCTCCTGCGCGCCGATCAGCGCGGCGCGGTAGCCGGCGATGTTGGCCTGCGAGGACAGCGCGTCCATCGACTGGGCGCGGCTGATCCGCGGCACCGCCTCCATCGCGAAGCTCGTCGCGCCCGAGCGGGCGATCGACCGCACCCCGGCGCCGTTGCTCAGCGGCGCCAGGAACCCGATCAGCACCGTCTCAGGGCGCAGCTGGACGAGCTCGCCGGGACCGGGCGGCGAGACCTTGACGACGACGTCGGCGGCGAAGATCGGCAGCGGCGTGTCCGCGATCCGGGCGCCCGCGTCGGCGTAGGCCTCGTCGGGGATGAGCGCCCCCGCTCCGGCTCCGCGCTGCACGACGACCGAGATCGGCCGGGCGCCGTCCTCGCCGGCGCTCTGGATGAGCTTGCTGACGACTTCGGGCACGAGCGCGACTCGACGTTCGCCCTCCGCGGTCTCCTTCGGGACTCCGATCAGCATGCGGCGCCGCAGCGTAGCGGGTGCGAGCCGGTCACGTCTGCGCGGTGCGTCGCGGGCGTCGGCGCCATCACAGTCCGACCGGGGCCAGCGCGACCGCGGTCGCCATCCCGACGGCGGTCAGCAGGCCCGCCAGCGAGCCCGGCGCCGCGCGGCCGCCGGCCGGCCCGGGGATCGCCGGGGCGCGGGGCGCCGGGGCCCGCCGCCCGTGATCGGCGGGGTCCGCGGGCGAGCGGTGGCCCGCCCGCCGCGACGATGATCGCGGGCTCGCCGCGCCCGCCCCGCCGGTCGCATGGCGGGCCGCCGGGCGCCGCCGGGCGCCGGTGCGCGCCCGCGAGGACGGCGCCGGGGTCGCCGGCGCCGGGCTCGACCCCGACGGGGTCAGCGGCAGCGGCCGCCCCTCGAGGGCCATGAGCGCCTCGCCGGTCACCCAGACCGGGGTCTGGACGACGCCGCGCGCATAGGCGATCTGTCCGTCCGGGCCGACCAGGGAACGCAGATAGGCCAGCGGCGACGGCGATCCGTGCCGGCTGACCGCCGAGGGATCGACGCCGACGGCGTCGAGGCCCTGGATCGCCCAGGCGGTCGACTGGGCGTTGGAGCCGCCGCCCGGGGTCGAGGGAAAGCCGCCGTCGCGGTCCTGCTGGGTGCGCACATAGGCGACCGCGCGGCGCACGGCAGGCGCGGCGTCGCCGTCGGAGGACAGGGCCTCCAGCACCGCCCCGGTGTCGTCGACGTCGCTCCCCTCCCCCTTGGTCGCGAAGCCGAAGCCGCCGTCGGCGTCCTGCTGGCCGACCAGCCAGCGCAGCGTCGACGCCCCGGGCGCGACGCCGGCCGCGCGCAGCGCGAGGATTCCGAACGCGGTCAGGTTGACCTGTCCGGAGATCGATCCGTCGCCGCCGACGCGGTGTTCCAGCGCGGCGAGCAGATCGTGGCCGTCGACATCGGACGCCGGCACTCCGGCCGCGCGGACCACGAGGATCGTGCGCTCGAGCGATCCGACGTCGGCGAGCGCGCCGGCGCCGTGCTCGATGTAGGTCATCACGCTTGAGCCAGCGCGGTGGACGGCGGTCAGGTCATAGCCCGCGCCGGCCAGTCCGAGCGCCGCCCAGCCGGTGAAGAGCGCATCGGAGGGCTGTCCGGGCGCCTCGCCGAAGCCGCCGTCGGCGTTCTGGGCGCCGAGCAGATAGCGCGCCGCCAGACGAGCGGAGGCACCGGCCGTGGCGTCCGAGGCGACGGCGGCCCGCGCCGCGGTCGGAGCCGGACCGAGCGAGAGCCCGACGGCCAGCGCGAGCGCCACCACCGCGGCGGCCGTCGTCGATGACGGGGCATCGACCCACTCCACGTGGAGGCGGCGCGCGAAGCGCTCGATCGACCGCATCAGCGCCGGCCCGAAGGCGAGCGCGAAGACGAGGCAGCCGCCGGCATGGACGGCGTCGAAACCGAGTCCCTGGCCGACGTAGACGCCGAGCGCGGCGAGGCTGTGGTCGCTGTAGGTGACCCAGTCGCCGACGTCCTGGACCGCGGTGAAGGCGAAGCCGGCCGCGCAGCAGACGAGCGCCAGCGGCCAGCGGCCGATCCGCACGGGAAGCCGCGCCAGGGCCGCGCCGACGACGCCGGTCGCCCCCCAGGCCGCCATCTGCCACGGCGTCCACGGCCCCTGCCCGAAGAAGAAATTGGAGCTCAGGCCGGCGAGCGCGCCGACGGCGAAGCCCGGGCCGCCGCCGAGCGCGTAGCCGGCGATCAGGACGATGTCGGTCGTCGGCTTGACGTTGGGCACCGCCGCGAAGGCGATCCGCCCGAGCGCGGCGAACGCGGCGAGCGTCCCGACGAGGGCGACGATCCGGGCGTCCGGCCGTGAGCGCTCGTACCAGGCGAAGCCGCCGGCGAGCGCCAGCGCGAGGATCGCCAGCGCGCCGGCCTGCCAGCTCACGCCATCACCGCCGGACCCGACGCGCCAGGCGATGGCACCCCCGCTGCCGGGGCACCCGCCGGGGTCGCCGGCGACGGCGCAGACAGGAGCGCCGCGCCCTCCTCCGGGGTCAGCGCGCCGCTCGCGCCGCCGAGGATCCGAGCGGTCTCGGTGGCGAAATAGCGCCCGCCGGCGAGGACCGTCCGCTTCGTGCCGTCGGCGATCGTCGCGCCGTCGGCGAGCAGGACGACGCGCTCGGCGAACGCCACCGCGAACTCGGGGTCATGGGTGGCGACGATCACCGCCACCTCGAGCGTCGCCAGGAGCGTGGCCAGCCGCTGCTTGTGCCGGCGGTCCATCCCGCGGGTCGGCTCGTCGAGGCAGACGACGGCGGGGTGATCGTCCGGTCCGCCGAGCACGACGGCGAGGGCGAGCAGCTGGCGCTCGCCGCCGGACAGGTCTCGCGGATGGCGGGCCGAGAACGCGGGCGACGACAGCCCGACCCGCTCCAGGGCGGCGGCCGAGGCCTCGCCGGCGACCGTCTCATGGACGAGATAGTCGTTGGGATTCTGGGCGAGCAGCGCGACCCGGCCGGCGGCGGCGATGCGCCCTCGCGTCGGCTTCATCAGGCCCGCGGCATGGCGCAGCAGGGTCGACTTGCCGGCCCCGTTGGCGCCCATCAGCGCGACGCGCTCGCCGGGGGCCAGCGCCAGCGAGACGTCACGCAGGATGACCGGGCCCGCCCGCAGCTCGTGCCAGACGTGATCGAGTTCGAGCGCCGGCTGCGGGCCGGTGGCCGTGCCGGCCCGCGGGCGGCGCCGGCGCGGGGCGGTCGCGGCGCGGCGGGATCCCGCCGCACCGCCGGCCGCGACGCCGCCGCCCTGACCGGCGCCGTCCGCGTCGGCGCCGCCCTGACGGGCGCCGTCCGCGTCGGCGCCGCCCCCGGCGCCGGGCTCCGGGAGCAGGCCGTGCGCGCGCAGCCCGGCCCGGGCGCCCTTGACGCCCGCGGCCGGGGTCAGGCCCAGCGACGTCAGCAGCCGGGCCCCGGGCGTCTGGAGATGCGGATGGTCGCGCCCTGCCCAGGCCAGGAACTCGGCGGGGGTGCCGTCACAGACGATCTGACCAGCGTCGAGCGCGATCACCCGGTCGGCCAGCCCGAGGCAGCGCTCCAGCCGGTGCTCGGCGAGCACGATCGTCGCTCCCGAGTCCTCGTTGGCGCGGCGCAGCGAGCCGATCAGCTCGTCCCCGGCCACCGGGTCCAGCTGCGACGTCGGCTCGTCGAGGACGACGACTGAGGGGCGCCCGGCGAGCGCCGCCCCCAGCGCCACCCGCTGGAGCTCGCCGCCGGAGAGCTCGGCCGTCGACCGGTTCAGCAGCGGGGCGATCCCGAGCGCCAGCGCGGTCTCCTGCACCCCCCGCGCGACCGCCGCCGCCCCGCGCCCCGCGTTCTCCAGGCCGAAGGCGAGCTCGGCCCGCACCGTGCCCATCACGATCTGGCTCTCGGGATCCTGGAACAGCGTCCCGACGACGGTCGCCAGCTCGGCGGGCCGGTGGTCCCGGGTGTCCAGGCCGGCGACGCTGACCCGCCCGGCGAACGTGCCGCCGTGGAAGTGGGGCACGAGACCGCTGATCGCCCGCAGCAGCGTCGACTTGCCCGAGCCCGAGCCGCCCGCGACGACGACGAGCTCGCCGGGCTCGATCGCCACCGTCACGTCGCGCAGCGCAGGCCCGATGCCGCCGGGATAGGTGAAGCTCACCCGGTGAAACGTGATCACGCTCACCGCCGCAGCCCCCGGCGATCGGCGAACGGCGCCAGCGCGACGGCGGGCAGCGCGGCGGCGCACGCCCACAGCGGCACGGCGGTGCCGATCCGCAGCGACGGATACGCGGCAAACGGCGCCCAGCCGCCGATGCGGGCGGCGATCGCCAGCGCGACGACGACGAGCGCCGCCGCGCCGAACGCGAGGTCGTGGCGCGAATACGGCGCGCTGGCCGCCGCGGGCCGGCGAGCGGTCGCGTAGCCGCGGACCTCGAGCGCGGCGGCGACGTCGAGCGCGCGGTCCAGGACGCCGCTCGTCGCGGCCCGCATGAGCGCGACCCGCGACGGGGGCGGGCCCGGGCGGCAGCGCTGGGCGTCGGCGAGCCGGCGCGCGTCGCGCATCAGGACCGGCACCATGCGGGTGGCCAGGGTCGCGCTGAGCGCGGAGCGAAACGAGACGCGGCGAAACAGGGCGAGCACCTCGTCGGGATCGACCGCGGTCGTGTACAGGACGCCGCACAGGATGAGCGTCACCGCGCGCAGTCCGAGAATGGCGCCGTAGACCGTCGCCTCGAGCGTGATGTCGACCTGACCGAGGAGCGGCACGCCCGCCAGGCGGACGATGACGGTCAGCCCGTCGCGGTCGACGAGGGCGTTGATGACCGCGATCGCGATCGCCATCGGGATCCCCCAGAGTGCCGCCCGGCGCAGCTCACGCCCGGCGCCGGCGGCCGCTCCGGCCAGCAGGACGGTGGCGGTCACCGCGGCGAGGGCGATCGGATTGGCGAGCAGGAGCGCCGCGGCGGCCAGCGCGAGGCAGTAGGCGCACCCAGCCCCGGCGCGCGCGCTGTGCAGCGGGGTCAAGCGGCGCCGGTAGATCATTGCGACGGGTCGAGCGGGACCGGATAGGTGTGACCGCCGGCGACGGCGAGCGCGAAATGGTCGTGCAGGGCGGCGGGGGTGAGCTCGGCCGCCGCCGCGGCGACGCCGGCGGCATCGGTTCCGGTGACGAGCCACACCGGCGTCTGCTGGCTGTCGCCGGTGGCCGCGACGAGACCGGCGCCGGCGCCGAGACGCGTGACGACGCCGCCGTGGGGATCGAGCAGCTCCAGCGTCCGCCCGCCGTCGACGAACCGGGCGTAGACGCCGCTGGCCCCGGGACCGTAGGCGACGAGCTGGGCGTCCAGCTGGGGCTTGACGTCGGCCCACGTGCCGACGACGATCCCGAGCGTGGACGAGCCCGAGCCGGTGCCGAGCAGCTGGCTGGCGAACGGCACGTGCTGGGCGTCGAGCTCGTCGGTCGCCTTCTGGCAGGCGGCGTTGACGTCGGGTGCGCATTCCAGGGTGGTCGGATAGCGCTTGCCGCCGTAGCCGTTCGTGAACGGCTCGGGAAAGGATCCGACGACCGCCGGGATCGTCTGGGTCGCGCTCCAGTCATGCAGATCCCACCAGATGTGGTCACCGCGATTGACCGGCGTCGAGGCGGCGCCCTGGGGCGCCAGGACGCCGTTGACGTAATAGAACCAGTCCTCGCGGGCACCGCTGGGGGCGAGGCCGTCGATCGAGTCGACGAAGCCGCCCCCGTAGCTGGTGGTCAGGGTGAACGAGCGCTCGAGCATCCGCATGACCGTCGTCGAGCCGGGGACGCGCTTGTCGCTGATCGTCCTGACCGGCACGCTCCCGAAGTCACGGGTGACGGTCACCATGACGCCGCCGGTGCCCGGTCCCGGGCCGAAGCCGACGCCGCACGCGGCGCAGACGAGGCCGACCGCGAGCACGATGGCGGCGGTCAGCGCGTTGCGGGCGCGACGCGGCATCGGTCGGACGGGGCGCGGTCTCGCCGGGCTACGCGGCCACCTTGACGGTGACGTCGGCCGCGCGGATGTAGCCGGCGGCGCTCGCCGTCAGGATCAGCGAGCCGGCGTGGGGCGAGGTGAGCGCGAGCCGTCCCGTGCGGCTGGTGAGAAACGTCCGGCCGTCGATCGTCACGTGCCGGGAGGCGAGCGGCGCGGCGTGGCCGGCGGCGTCGTAGGCGACGATCGTGACCGTGAACGGATGGCCGGCCGTCGCCGTCGCCGGCGCGGTGATCGCGAGCGGTTCGGCGTTGTGCTTGAGCGGATCGACCGCGAACAGCAACTGCTCGCCGGGCTTGAGCGTCAGCGCGCACGCGCCGGCGCTGGCGAACCGGTCGTTGACCCACACGCCCCAGTAGGCGGTCTTGGCGTTCGGCGTCTCGCCGAGGATCGAGTCGATCAGATAGTCGGAGTACGACGGGTACCACTTCCCGGCCCAATCGCCATGGGTGGCGGCGTTGAGCGCGCCCGCGGCGGTGTCGGCCGGGCACGCTCCGGAAGGCGCGCCGCCCTTGGTGACCGATCCGCCGGCGGTCGTGACCTTCCGCGCGGCCAGGAGCGTCCGGGTGGCGCCCTCGATCCGCACCGAGACGGTCACAGAGGCGGTCACGGCGGCGGCGGGGCGGGCGCCGGCGGCGGCGACGTGCGGCACGGACCGGCCGATGGCCGGAGCGGCGGACGAGACGAGCGCGACGGCGAGCGACGCTCCGGCGACGGCGACGATTACAGAGTGCTTCATGAGGGCCACCCCTTTCCACGAGGGCTTGCGGCTTGTGGTCGGAGGCTGGTCTCCTGGCTGCCGGGCCTACCAGTCACACCTTCCCGGACGGCGCGTGGCTGCCCAGTGGTCCTGCCTTGACTGGCGTCCCCGATCACAGTGGCGGGTCCGCGCCGGAATCTCACCGGCTTCCCATCACCACCGACCTTGAATGCGGTGATCCTAGCGCCGAGCAGCGGCCCGTGGAGCTCCCCCGGGCGCGATCGCCGGCCGGATTAGACTCGGCGCATGACGGTCAACCTCACCCGCATCTACACGCGTCTGGGCGACGGGGGCGAGACGCATCTCGGCGACATGAGCCGGGTCGCCAAGACCCACCCCCGAATCGAGGCCTACGGCACCGTCGACGAGCTCAACGCCCAGCTCGGGGTCGCGCTCACCGTCGCGGGCCTGCCGGTGGCCTATCGCGATTGGCTGGTGCGGATCCAGAACGACCTGTTCGACGTCGGCGCCGACATCGCGGCCCCGGAGAGCGCGGAGCGCGAGCGCCTGCGCGTCCTGCCCGAGCAGACGGCGTGGCTCGAGGGGCGCTGCGACGAGGTCAACGCGACGCTGGCGCCGCTGAAGTCGTTCCTGCTCCCGGGCGGGACCCCGTCGGCCGCCCAGCTCCACGTCTGCCGGACGGTCTGCCGGCGCGCCGAGCGCCTGGCGGTCGCCTGCGGCGATGACTGCAGCCCCGAGGTCGTGCGCTATCTCAACCGCCTGTCGGACCTGCTCTTCATCCTCAGCCGCGGCGCCAACGACGGCGACGAGCCGCTCTGGGAACCGGGCCGTTATCGCTCATAGCGCGCCGCCGCCGGCCTCCGACGGCGCGGCGACCCGGTCGCGGAGCATGACCGACAGCCCGGAGGCGAGCGTCACGCTGAGCGCGCCGATCGCCGCGGCGCCGACGACGAAGGCCTCGTGACCGCGGGCGTAATCGATCACCTGATGGGGCCGGGCGAGCACGATCAGCAGCGCCCCGAAGCCGCTGGCGAGGATCATCACGACCGCGGGCATCAGCGCCCTGCCGATCGACACCCGCTCCGCCCCCGGCTCGGGGGTTCTCGGCGCCGGGCGGCGGGCCTCGTACGTCCACAGTCCCGCCATCCCGACCAGGGTCCAGGCGGTCGCCATCAGGAAGCCGCCGAGGACGTCGGAGGGGTAGTGCCAGCCGAGCTCCAGGAACGAGTAGCAGACCGCGATCGCGAAGGCGGCCATCGCGGCGCCGACCGCCGGGCGATAGCGAGCCGGCGCGGCGATCACCGAGCACAGGGCCAGCGACATGCTGGCGGTCGCGTGCCCACTCGGCCATGAGGCCTCGCTGATCGGGTTCCAATAGACGGGGTCACGCGCGGCGGCGAGCAGCGGCTTCAGCAGCTGCGTCGTCTCGTTGGCGCCGAGGATGATGACCGCGATCATCACCGCCACCCGCGGGCGGTGGCGGCGCAGCGCGACGAGCAGCGGAACCGCGCACAGGATGACGTAGGTGTGCGGATCGCAGAGGCCGGCGACGAAGCTGGTGACGCTCTGCAGCCGCGGATGGGAGAGCTGTGCGAAGCCGCGCAGGATCGAGACATCGGCTCGCTTGACGAAACCGACGTAGTGGCTGACGAAGTAGGTCAGCGCCAGGAGCCCGACTGCTGTCGCCGCTCCGATCAGAGCCATCCGGGCACGACGGGGCATCACATCAGCGTAGCCAACGCTCCCGGTCTGACGAGGTGATTCGGCCCGCCTGCCGGACCGCCCACTCTCGGGCGGGGCAGCGCGGCCGGTGGTCCTCGCCCGGGCGGGCGAGGCGGATGTCAGTCCGCAGAGCCGCCGGCCGGTGCGGGCGGGTCGTCGTTCGGGCCGGTGGCCTGCTGATCGGCGCGCTCAGCCTCGGCCGGCGGTCCGGCCGCCCGCGGGTCTGATTCGTCGTGCGCGGGGGCCTCCGGCACGGTCGGCGCGTTGCGGGTGACTCGGAACTCGGGCGCCGCGCCTGTCCGGCGCACGTAGGAGAAATGCTCCAGGTCCTCGGGCGAGGCCACTTCGACGGCCAGGCCGTCGGCGATCGCCACCCGGGTCGCCTCATAGAGAAGCTCCTGATAGCGGGGACCGCTCGTCGCCGGTCCCGAGGCGGGCACGGGGCGCTCGCCCCCACTGCGGCCACCCCACGCCGCCGGACCGTCCGACGCCGCGCCCGTCAGATGGCTGCCGGCGCCCTCCAGGTCCAGATCGTAGGCGCCGAAGCTCAGCATCCAGCGCCGCCCGCGGGCGAGCTTCTCGGCGGTCAGCTTGACCGTGACGGCCGCGGAGCGCTGGCCCGACAGCGTCAGGCCGCGCTCGCTGCGCAGGCCGGCGTGCTCGGCGACGAGCGCGCGGGTCAGGCGCTCGAAATTGCGGTCGTACGGCGCGGGCACGATCGCCGCCGGCCCCCGGGCGTCGGCGTCGCCGCGGATGGCATGGGCGACGGGCCCGACGAGCACATAGTCGACCTTGTTGGCGGCCAGCCAGCGCAGCACGGCGACGGCATCGGGATCGAGATGCTCGAACCCCGGTCGGAGCTTGGTGGGAGCCGGATCGATCGCCGGCGGACGCGGTTTGAGCAGCATGGACGTGCGTTTCGCCCTGGACGCCCGGACTCCTTCCCCGGCGTCCACCGGCCGTGGCACGCTATACCCTCGGATTCCGGATGGACGCAGAGCAATCGCAGAGGCGCCGGATGGAGCGCGCCCGGGCTCGGCACCGGCGAGCGATCCGCCGCCGGATCAGCGCGCTGGCCGTGCTGGCCGTGGTCGTGATCGTGCTCGTGGTGATCGTCTCCAGCGGCTCGTCGAGCCCGAGTGGCGGCCGATCGGCGTCAGACGGCGGCGCCACGCTCGCCTCCGCCCGCGGGCGCCACGGCCGGCGCCACGCCCACGACGACCCGGCGTCGTCATCGGCGACCGCCGGCACCCGGGAGCCGCCTGACGGCGGCAACACCGCCGCGGTGCTCGGCCGCGGGACCGGCGTGCCGGGCCACGCCGCGGTGCCGGTCCTCATGTACCACGTCATCGCGCCGCCGCCGGCCGGCGCTCCGTTCCCCGGCCTGTATGTGCCGGCCGCCGAGTTCGCTGCCCAGATGGCAGCGCTCAAAGCCGCCGGCTGGCATCCGGTCACGCTTGATCAGCTGCGCGCCAACTGGACGACCGGCGCGCGTCTCCCCGCCGGCAAGCCGATCGTCATCACGTTCGACAACGGCTATCACTCCCAGTACGCCAGCGCCCTGCCGATCCTGCGCAGGCTCGGCTGGGTCGCCGACGAGAATCTCCAGCTGACCGGCCTGCCGCCCTCGCAGGGCGGGATGACCACCGCCGAGGTCAGGGCGCTGGTCGACGCCGGTTGGGAGCTCGACACCCAGGGGATGAGCCACGCCGACCTCGTCGCGCTCAGCCCCTCGGCGCTCAGCTATCAGATCGACGAGGCGCGCACGCTCCTGCGCCGCCGCTATCACGTGCCGGTCAACTGGTTCTGCTACCCGTCGGGGGATTACGACGCGGCGGTCATCGCCGCGGTCCGCGCGGCCGGCTTCGTCGGCTCGACGACGGTCATCCCCGGCTGGGCGAGCACGGCCGACGACCCCTTCCGTCTCCCCCGCCTGCGCGTGCTCAGCGGCACGAGCCCGGCCGCGCTGCTCGCCCAGATCGCCTCGGCGCGGTCCGCCGCCATGCCGCCGAGCTCCTACGGGACGTGAGCCATCGGCGCGCGGTGCGGCCGCACAGCACGACACGCCAGCTCGGCGCGGCGACCCTGGGTGCCGCCCGGCCGTCGATCGTCATCGGGGTGCTCGCCGCCGCGCTCGCCGTGACGGCGGCGACGCTCGCCATCTATCCGCTGGAGACCGTGGCGCCGGCGGTGTCGCTCAGCGTCGTCTACCTCCCGGCCGTGCTGCTGGCCTCGACGTACTGGGGGATCGGACTCGGGCTGGCCACCTCGCTGGCCAGCGCGACGGCGTTCAACTTCTTCCACATCCCGCCGGTCGGGGAGTTCACGATCGCCGACAGCCGCAACTGGGTGGCGCTGGCCGCGTTCATGATCGTCGCCGTCGCCGCGAGCACGATCGCCGAGCTCGCCCGCTCGCGAGCGATCGAGGCCGAGCGCGGGCGGGCGCAGGCCGACCTGGCGGCCGCGCTGGCGCGCGAGCTGCTGCTCGGCGAGGACAGCGCCCGGGCGCTGTCCAGCACCGCGCGTCGCGTCGCCGTCGCGCTCGGGCTGCCCTCCGCGGCGATCGCGGAGGGGGTCGTGCCCGCCGACCGCGGCCGGCGGGCGTTCGAGCTGCGCGGCGCCGACGGCCGGCAGATCGCGACGCTGCTCGTCGCCCGCGTGCTCGCCCCCGACATCGAGCAGCGCCTGCGTGAGCAGGTGGTACCGGCGCTCGAGGCGCTCGTGGCGATCGCCCAGCGGCGCGACGCGATGCAGGCCGAACGGGTCGAGACCGAGGCTCTGCGGCGCTCGGACGACATCAAGACGGCCCTGCTGCGGGCGGTCTCCCACGATCTGCGCTCGCCGCTGACCGCGATCGTCGCCGCCGGCCACGCCCTCAACGCGGCGACGCTGACCGCCGAGGAGCGCGGCGAGCTGAGCGCCGCCGTCGTCGAGGAGGGCACGCGCCTGGCCGGCCTCGTCGACAACCTGCTTGATCTCTCCCGGCTGCAGGCCGGGGCGGCCGAGCCGCGCTCGGACTGGGTATCGATCGAGGACCTCGTCACCGCGGCCGCCGAGGGGGTGCGCGGTGATCCGGTCGAGATCCGCCTGACCGTCGACCCCGACGTCCCCGAGATCTGCGCCGACGCCGCCCAGCTCGAGCGGGCGTTCGCCAACCTGCTGGAGAACGGCCGCCGCTACGGCGGGGGCCTGCCGATCCGGGTCCACGCCCGGCGGGGCGCCGGCCGGGTGCTCGTCAGCATCGTCGACCATGGGCCGGGGATCGACGCGCCGGAGCAGGACCGGATCTTCGAGCCGTTCTACCGGGGACGGACGGCGACGATCTCGCCGTCGACCGGATCGGGCCTCGGGCTGGCGATCGTCAAGGGCTTCGTCGAGGCCAACGGCGGCTCGATCACCGTGCAGTCGCTCCCTGGCCAGGGGACGAACTTCACGGTCTCGCTGCCGATCGGCGACCGGCCGCTGCCCTCGGTCGCGGCGCCCGACGACGCCCACGGCCTGGCCGGGGCCGACCGGTGAGCGACACCCATCGACCGCGGGTGCTCGTCTGCGACGACGAGTCGCAGATCCTGCGCGCGCTGCGCGTCATCCTGCGGGATGCCGGCTTCGAGGCGATCCCGGCCAGCACCGCCGAGGAGGCCCTCGACCTCGCCGCGGTCAGCCGCCCCGACGCCGCGATCCTCGATCTCGTGCTGCCCGACATCGACGGGGTCGAGCTCTGCCGCCGCCTGCGGGAGTGGACCGACATGCCGGTCATCGTGCTCTCGGCGGTCGGTGACGAGGACGCGAAGGTGCGGGCGCTGGCCGCCGGCGCCGACGACTACGTGACCAAGCCGTTCGGCCCCCGCGAGCTGATCGCCCGGCTGCAGGCCAATCTGCGACGGATCGACCCCGAGCCCGAGCAGTCGCTGATCACCTCAGGCGAGCTGAGCGTCGACCTCGCCGCGCGCCGGGTGACGGTCGGCGGGTCCGAGGTCCATCTGACGCCGACCGAGTTCGATCTGCTCAGGCTGCTCGTGCGCAACCGCGGCCGGCTGATGACCCACCGGGATCTGCTGACCGAGGTGTGGGGCGTGGGCTACGGCGACGACACCCAGGTCCTGCGCGCCCACATCGCTAACCTGCGGCGCAAGATCGAGGGCCCGGGTGGCCCCGAGGGGCCCGGAGGCACCGGTGGCGCACCGAAATACATACGGACGGACCCGGGTGTCGGCTACCGATTCGCGGGGTGAGAGAGTGCCGATACTGCGGCGAGGCCGATAATGACCGTCATCGCGTACTGGCATCCCAATCTCGTGCCGGGCCCGCTCCCCGAGGCCGGCCACCGCCGTGCGGTTCAGACCACGGTGCGCGCCTCATGAGCCCGGGGCGCGGCAAGGGGCCCGTCGAGACCCCCCCGGTGCCCGCCGACGGCGATGGGGTCCCACGCGTCAAGCGCAACTTCAACGAGGCCGCCCACAAGCTCGGCTACTGGCCGGTCAGCACCGTCGCGGCGCCGAAGGTCAAGGCCCAGTCGGCGGCCATGGCGGCCGCGCACGACGAGGAGCGCGATGTCGTCGCCCATGCCAGCAAGCCGATCCTGGCCCTCGGCGCGCTGGGAATCGTCTACGGCGACATCGGCACGAGCCCGCTGTACACGCAGCAGTTCATCTTCACCGCTCATCGCGAGGCCGCCCATCCCTACACCGCGGGCGTCTACGGGATCGCCTCGCTCATCTTCTGGACGTTGCTGATCGAGGTCGCGATCAAGTACGGCGGCTTCATCATGCGCGCCCACAACCGCGGGGACGGCGGGATCATGGCGCTGACCGCGCTCATCCAGCGCAAGAAGATCGGGCGGACCTTCCTGCTCGTCACCCTGGGGATCTTCGGCGCCGGGCTGTTCTTCGGCGACGGGATGATCACCCCCGCCATCTCGGTCACCTCGGCGGTCGGGGGGCTCGGCGTCGTCGACCAGAGCCTCGGCAACCTCGTCGTCCCGCTGTCGCTCGTCATCCTCATCGGCCTGTTCGCCGTCCAGCGCTTCGGGACCGGCGCGGTCGGCTGGCTGTTCGGCCCGATCATGCTCGTCTTCTTCACGGCGATCGCCGCCTTCGGCATCCACGGGATCAGCATGCACCCCGGCGTGCTGGAGGGGCTCTCGCCGATCTGGGGGATCCGCTTCATGATCGATCACGGCGTCAAGGCGTGGCTGACGCTCGGCGGCGTCGTCCTGTGCTGCACCGGCGCCGAGGCGCTGTACGCCGACCGTGGCCACTTCGGCGCCATCCCGATCCGGATGACCTGGCTCTCGATCGTCTTCCCGGCCGTCATGCTCTCCTATCTCGGCCAGGCCGGCCTGATCATCACGCACCCCGCCAGCGTCCGCGACGTCAACGCCTTCAACCCGTTCTTCCAGCTCATCCCCCACGGCCTGCTGTGGCCGATGGTCATCCTGGCGACGATGGCGACGATCATCGCGTCCCAGGCGGCGCTGACCGGATCGTTCTCGGTCGCCCGCCAGGCCGTGCAGCTCGGCTTCCTGCCGCGATTGAAGATCATGCACACCTCGACGATCGAGGGGCAGATCTACGTGCCGCTGATCAACTGGGGCCTGTGCCTCGGCGTCGTCACGCTCGTGCTCGTCTTCCAGAACGCCAACCGCCTCGGCGACATCTACGGCGTGGCGGTCACCGGCACGTTCATCCTCAACACGATCCTGTTCATCGCCGTCTCCCGCGGGCTCTGGAAGACGCCGAAATGGCGGCTGGCGATCATGGGGACGCTGTTCCTGATCGTCGAGGTGTCGTTCTTCACCTCCAACATGGCCAAGATCGCCGACGGCGCCTATCTGTCGCTCGCCGTCGGGCTCGTCATCGCCAGCGTGATGATGACCTGGCGCCGCGGACGCGAGATCGTCACCCGCAACCGCGAGGAGACCGAGGGGCGGCTCGACGAGTTCCTGGAGGGTCTGTCCAGCGCCAAGCCGCCGATCATCCGCCTGCCCGGCCTCGCCGTCTACCTCAGCCCCGACAAGGTGATGACGCCGCTGGCGATGCTCGCCCAGGTCCAGCACAACCACGCCTTCCATGAGAAGGGCGTGATCGTCTCGCTGGACACGGTCAGCATCCCGCGCGTCGAGGTGTCGGACCGCTTCGTCGCCGAGCGGCTCGGCACCGGGCTGTTCAAGATCGCCCATCTGACGATCCGCGTCGGCTATCGCGACCGCCCTGACGTTCCGGCGCTGCTCGCGCAGGCCCGCAAGCAGGGGCTGCTGGACCGCAACCTCGACCTCGAGCACGCGTCCTACTTCGTCTCCCGGATGACGATCGTGGCCTCCGACGCGCCCGGGATGGCGCTGTTCCGCAAGAAGCTGTTCATCGCCATGGCCCGCAACTCGGCCAGCCCGATCGACGCCTACAAGCTGCCGAGCAACCGGACGGTCATGACCGGCTCGCAGATCGCCATCTGACGGCCCGCCGTCACCGCCGGTACACCGCGGGTGCACGGGGTGGAATCTCGGCCGCCGACCCGCCACAATCTGTGGGAACACCCCCCTGCAGCGGCGAAAGGACGTCCGATGACCAGCGACTACACCCTCGCCTACGGGACGCACCCCACGCCCGAGGACGGCCGCTGCGCGATGGAGTGGGTGGCCCATCTGGCCGGCGAGCCCCACAGCGACGATCCGGCGTGCGTCAGCCCGGTCCTGCGAGCGATGTGCATCGCCCTCAACGACAGCCTGGACGACGTTCCGCGCCAGCGCCTGCGTCCGTATCTGGCCCGCACGATCGGCACCGCGTCAGACGGGCTGGACCGTCACCGGGCCTGGCTGGCGATGGACTGGCTGATCCGCACCTACACCGCGCGCTGGCTGATCGTCGGCGGGCTCTCGGCCCACGCCGAGCGTCTCGCGACGCTGCCCGAGGTGCACGACGAACGCGCGCTGCGGCGAGCCCTGCGCCCGCTGCACGAGGCGCGACGCGCCGCCCATGAGGAGCGCGCGCGCGTCTTCGGCGTCAGCCGGCTCGGCGGCTGGTCCGGCGCGCTGACCGCCGGCCACGCCGGTCGCGAGGCGGCGTGGGCCTGCGCCGGGGCGGCCGCCTGGGCCGCCGCGCGGCTCGGGGTGGGCGACATGGCCGGAGACCGCGCCCGGGCGGCCGCCCGCTGTGCCGCCGGCGACGCCGCCGCGGCCGCCGCCCGCCGCGCCCGCCTGGCGCATCCGGAGTGGACGCCGCGGCGAGCCACGCAGGCCGCGCTCGTGCCGACCCGTGAGGCGCTCACCACCTCGGCGCTGGCGCTGCTGGACCGGATGCTGCCGACCGAGCTGATCGCCGTTCCCGCCCCGGCGACGCACCGCGCCGTGGCCGCCGTCTGACCGGGCTCGCCCACCGTCTGACCCCGCTCGCTCACGCCCCGCGCGCCGGACGCGCGGGGACCCTGCCCCGCCCGGCCTGACCCCCCCGGGCGCCGTGATCTGACCGTTCCGGCCGCCTCTGACCGGTCTTCACAGCATCTGTATGGCGCCGGGCGGTTCCTCCACGTCGCCTTGACATCGGCGCGTCGATGATCTCGGCATGGACATCGTAAGCGTGCTTCTGGGATTTCTGATGTTCGCGTTGCTGTACGCGCTCATCCTCGGGATCGACAAGATATGAGCGGCGCGGATCTCTTCGGGCTGATCGTGTCGCTCCTCGTCTGCATCTATCTGCTGTACGCGCTGCTGCGCGGAGAGCGGTTCTAGCCATGACGGTCTTCGGCTGGCTGACGATCTTCCTGTTCGTCACGGTCCTCACCGCCCTCGCCCTCCCCCTGGGCCATTACATGGCGGCCGTCTACACCGGCGAACGCGTCTTCCTCGACCGCGTCATCGGCCCGGTGGAGCGCCTGCTCTACCGGGTCATGCGCGTCGATCCGCGCCAGGGCCAGGACTGGAAGGCCTACGCCAAGAGCCTGATCATCTTCTCGCTCGTCGGCTGGCTGCTGCTGTATCTCATCCTGCGCACGCAGACGCTGTGGAGCTTCACCGGCCTGAATCCGATGGGGTTCCACTCGATGCCGTGGAACGTCAGCTTCAACACGACGTCGTCGTTCCTGACCAACACCAACTGGCAGTACTACAGCGGTGAGTTCTCGCTGAGCTATTTCAGCCAGATGGCCGGCCTGACCGTGCAGAACTGGCTCTCGGCGGGCGTCGGGATCGCCGTCGCGGTGGCCCTGGTGCGCGGGATCACCAGCCGCAGCGGCAAGAGCCTGGGCAACTTCTGGCAGGACCTGATCCGGACGATCCTCTATGTGCTTGCGCCGCTGGCGATCGTCTACGCGCTCGTGCTCGTCTCCCAGGGCGCGATCCAGAACTTCGCCTCCTACGTCAGCGCCCACACGATCACCGGGCTCACCCAGGTGCTCGCGATGGGACCCGTCGCCTCCCAGGAGGCGATCAAGCTGCTCGGCACGAACGGGGGCGGCTTCTTCAACACCAACTCGGCGCACCCGTTCGAGAACCCGACGGGCTTCACCAACTTCCTGGAGATGCTGTCGGTGCTGATCATCCCCGCGGCGCTCGTGTTCATGTTCGGGCGCATGACCGGCAATCGCCGGCAGGGGTACTCGATCTACGGAACGATGATGGTGATGTTCCTCGGCGCGGTGATCGTGTGTTACATCGCCGAGGCCCACGGCTCCCCGGCGCAGCACGCCGCCGGCCTGCACACGGGCGTCATCAGCGGTTCCAGCGGCGGCAACATGGAGGGCAAGGAGCAGCGCTTCGGGATCGCCGGCTCGGCCCTGTTCGACGTCGTCACCACCGTCACCTCGTGCGGCGCGGTCAACAGCGCGATCGAGTCGTTCACCGGGATCGGCGGCGCGGTGCCGTTCGCCAACCTGAGCGCCAGCGAGGTCATCTTCGGCGGCGTGGGCACCGGCCTGTACTCGATCCTGCTCTACGTCCTGCTGGCGGTGTTCATCGGCGGCCTGATGGTCGGTCGCACGCCGGAGTACCTCGGCAAGAAGATCGAGGCCCGGGAGATCAAGCTCGTCGCGCTCGGGATCCTGATCACGCCCCTGGCGGCGCTGTTCTGCACGGCGCTGGCGACCGCGTCGCGCGCCGGGCGGGCGTCGATCGACACCGCCATCGCGCACGGCCCGCAGGCCTTTTCGGAGACGTTCTACGCGTATCTCAGCCAGGCCAACAACAACGGCTCGGCGAATGCCGGGTACGGGGGCTTCGTCGCTCCCGCCGCGGGCAACCTCGGTTCTCACGGGATCACCTTCGCGGACCTGCTCGGCGGCTTCGACATGATCTTCGCCCGCTACGCACCGATCCTCTTCGCCCTGGCGGTGGCGGGCTCTCTGGCCGGCAAACGGGTGAGTCCCACCGGTCTGGGGACGATGCGCACCGACAACCCGACGTTCGTGATCCTGCTGATCGGCGTGATCATCCTCGTCGGCGCCCTGACCTTCTTCCCCGCCCTGCTGCTCGGACCGATCGTCCAGGGCCTGACCCCCCATCTCTACTGACATGAAACGCGACATCATCACCTCCGTCCTCGGGATGCTCGTCCTCACGTTGTTGTGCGGGATCGCCTATCCGCTGGTGATCACCGGCGTCAGCCAGGTCGCCTTCCCGGGCAACGCCAACGGCCAGCGGGTGTACGTCGACGGCAAGCTCGTCGGCTCCAAGCTGATCGGCCAGAACTTCGCCACCGCGGTCCTCAAGAACGGCAAGCCCGTGATGAGCGACGGCGTGCCGGTGACCGATCCTGACCCGCTGTACTTCCAGACACGCCCGTCGGGCACCGAGCCCGCGGACAACGACGCGGCGACGAGCTTTGCCGACTACGGGCCCAACAGCGTCGTCACCGAGCAGGCGCTGGCCGCCAACATCGCGGCCTACATCAAGCTCAACGGCACGTACTATCCGGGCGGGCTGACCGCCGCCAAGATCCCGGTCGACGCCGTCGACACCTCGGCATCCGGCGTCGATCCCGACATCTCGATCGCCAACGCCCGCATCCAGGCCCATCGGATCGCGGCCGTCCGCCATCTGTCGCTCGCCACCGTCGACCGGCTCGTCTCGACCTACACCGGGGGGCGCGGTCTCGGCTTCTCCGGCGAACCGACCGTCAACGTGCTGGAACTGAACCTCGCCCTCAACCGTCTGACTGGAGCCCAGTGATGTCCGTCAACACCCCGGCGGCCCCCACCGACCCCGTGATGCCGGCCACGCCCCGCGAGCGCAACGCGATCTCGCTGTTCCGGCCCGACATCGTGCGCCGGGCGCTGCTCGACAGCCTCGTCAAGCTCGACCCGCGCGTCCAGGTCCGCAACCCGGTGATGTTCGTCGTCGAGCTCGGCGCACTCATCACCTCGGTCACCTGGATCGTCCAAGCGTTCGGCGGCGCGCCGCTCGGCGGCGGCGGCGATCCCGCCTGGTACACGTTCACGATCTCGATCTGGCTGTGGCTGACGGTCGTCTTCGCCAACATGGCCGAGGCCTTCGCCGAGGGCCGCGGCCGCGCCCAGGCCGACACCCTGCGCTCGATGCGCCAGGAGACGCTCGCCAACCTCGAGGACGGGACGACGAAGAAGGCCTCGGAGCTGACGCTCGGCGATCGCTGCGTCGTGATCGCCGGCGAGCTGATCCCCGGCGACGGGACCGTCGTCGAGGGCATCGCCTCGGTCGACGAGTCGGCGATCACCGGTGAGTCGGCCCCGGTCATCCGGGAGTCCGGCGGCGACCGCAGCGCGGTCACCGGCGGCACGCGCGTCCTGTCGGACCGGATCGTCGTCGAGATCACCCAGGAGCCGGGCAACTCGTTCCTGGACCGGATGATCTCGCTCGTCGAGGGGGCCTCCCGGCGCAAGACCCCGAACGAGATCGCGTTGAACATCCTGCTCGCCGGGCTGACCCTCATCTTCATGATCGTCGTCGCCACCCTGCGGCCGTTCGGACTGTTCGCCCACACCCCGATCTCCGAGACGACGCTCATCTCGCTGCTGGTGGCGCTCATCCCGACGACGATCGGCGCGCTGCTCTCGGCGATCGGGATCGCCGGCATGGACCGGCTCGTGCGCCGCAACGTGCTCGCGCTGTCGGGCCGCGCCGTCGAGGCCTCGGGCGACGTCGACGTCCTGCTGCTCGACAAGACCGGCACGATCACGATCGGCAACCGCCTCGCCTCGGAGTTCATCCCGATGCCCGGCGTCTCTGAGTCCGAGCTCGCCGAGGTCGCCCAGCTCTCGTCGCTCGCCGACGAAACCCCGGAGGGCCGCTCGATCGTCGTGCTCGCCAAGCAGTACGGGATCCGCGAGCACGACATGGCCGATCTGCACGCCGAGTTCGTCCCCTTCACCGCGCAGACGCGGATGAGCGGCGTCGACCTCGACGGCCACCGCCTGCGCAAGGGCGCCGGCGACGCGATCATCTCGTTCGTCACCGACGAAGGCGGGCGCCCCCCGGCCGAGCTTCAGGTGGCGCTTGATCGCATCGGCCGGGAGGGCGGCACGCCGCTCGGCGTCGCCCGGGACTCGCAGGTGATGGGCGTCATCTATCTCAAGGACACGATCAAGGAGGGGATGCGCGAGCGCTTCGACCATCTGCGCTCGATGGGCATCCGCACGATCATGATCACCGGAGACAATCGCCTGACGGCGGCGAAGATCGCCGAGGAGTCCGGGGTCGACGACTTCCTCGCCGAGGCCACGCCCGAGGCCAAGCTGGACCTGATCAAGGAGCAGCAGGCGGCGGGGCGGATGGTGGCGATGACCGGCGACGGCACCAACGACGCCCCCGCCCTCGCCCAGGCCGACGTCGGCGTGGCGATGAACACCGGCACCCAGGCGGCCCGCGAGGCGGGCAACATGGTCGACCTCGACTCCAACCCGACGAAGCTGATCGAGATCGTCGAGGTCGGCAAGCAGCTCCTGATCACCCGCGGCGCTCTGACCACGTTCTCGATCGCCAACGACGTCGCCAAGTACTTCGCGATCCTGCCGGCGATCTTCGTCTCCACCTATGCCGCGACCAAGAGCGGCCAGGGTCCCCTCCACGTCCTGAACGTCATGGACCTCGGCACCCCGCGCTCGGCGGTCATCTCGGCGATCATCTTCAACGCGATCGTCATCCCGATGCTCATCCCGATCTCGCTCAAGGGCGTCGCCTACCGCCCGATCGGCGCCAGCGCGCTGCTCCGGCGCAATCTGTGGATCTACGGGCTGGGCGGCCTGATCGCCCCGTTCATCGGCATCAAGCTGATCGATCTCATCGTCCACAACCTGCTCGGGGCATGAGGGGCGGGCGTCGATGGCGGTCAGTCGTGGGCGCTACAAGGTGTTCCTCGGGATGGCGGCGGGGGTCGGCAAGACGTATCGGATGCTCCAGGAGGGCCATGCCGAGGCCGAGGCCGGCCGCGACGTCGTGATCGGCTATCTCGAACCCCACGGCCGCGCCGAGACGACCGCCCAGGCCGTCGGCCTGGAGTCGGTGCCGCGCCGGGAGGTCCACTATCGCGGCACCGTGCTGGAGGAACTCGATGTGCCGGCGGTGCTCAGCCGCCGGCCGGACCTGTGCCTGATCGACGAGCTCGCCCACACCAACGCGCCGGGCTCTGAGCATCACAAGCGCTACGAGGACATCGCCGACGTGCTGGCCGCCGGGATCGATGTCTATTCGACGGTCAACGTCCAGCATCTGGAGAGCCTCAACGACCAGGTCGCCGAGCTGACCGGGACGCGTGTGCGAGAGACGGTGCCCGATGCGATGCTCGCCTCCGCCGACGACGTCGTCGTCATCGACATCACGCCGGAGTCGCTGATCGAGCGCCTGCTCGCCGGCAAGGTCTACCCCGCCGAGCGCGTCCCGACGGCGCTGAACAACTTCTTCAAGCTCGAGAACCTCTCGGCGCTGCGCGAGGTGTCGCTGCGCCAGGTCGCCGAGGAGATCGAGACCAAGCGCAGCAGCGCCGAGGCCGCGACGCGCGGCCGCAGCGAGCGGCTGCGCGAGGACGCCACGCCGACCGCGATCGGCGACCGCCTGCTGGCGCTCGTCACACCGCAGCCGAGCGCGCAGCGGGTCGTGCGCCGCGCCTGGCGCTCCGCCCAGCGACTCGGCGCCGAGCTCGACGTGCTGTGGGTCAGCCACGACGAGCCGACCGAGGACGAGCGTGCCCAGCTCGCCGCGCTGCGGCGGCTGACGAGCGTGCTCGGCGCCCATCTGATCGTCGAGCGCGACCCGGACGTCGCCCTGACGACGCAACGCGTCGCGCGCGAGCGCGGGATCACCTATGTGCTGATGGGCCCGCCCGCCCCCCGCAACGCCGTCAGGCGGCTGATGGGGCCCACCCTGCTGATGCGCCTGATGGCGCTGCTGCCCGGAATCGACCTGCGCATCGTCGCCGACCGCGCCCAGCGAGTATCGGAGGAGACATGACCGGAGTTCTCATCGCCCTCATCGTCGCACTGGCCGGCGCACTCGCGGCGCTGATGGTGCGCCATTCCCAGATCTCCCGCCGGCGCCCGGCCGCGCCGCCGACGCCGACGACGCGCCGGGTCCTGTTTCCGTTCGTCGCCTCGGCGCTGTCGGGCCGGGCGCTCGACGCCGCCCTGCGCCTCGCCCGCGCCGAGGAGGCGACGCTGCTGCCGGTCTTCCTGGCGCGCGTGCCGATGCACCTTCCGCTGGACGCCCCGTTGCCGCGCCAGGCCGGCATCGCCATCCCGCTGCAGGAGGCGATCGAGCAGCGGGCGTCGAGCTTCGGGGTCACCATCGACTCGCGGATCGAGCGCGGGCGGACGTATCGCCACGCCCTGCGCCAGATGATCGCCAACGAGCGCTTTGACCGGATCGTCGTCGCCGCCGCCACCCGCGAGAACCGCGGCCTGCACGCCGACGACGTCGCCTGGCTGCTGGAGAACGCGCCCGGCGAGATCGTCGTGCTGCGCCCCGCGGCGGAGGATCATCTGCTGGAGAGCCCGCCGCGTGCCGGACGCGGCGGTGCGATCAACCGCGCGGCGTGGATGACCGCCGGGCGGCGCCAGCTGCATCACGCCGGCGCGGCGCGCTAGCCGTCTGACGCCCGCAGCGCCTCCCGTCCGGCGGCGCCCCGCCGCCCGCCGCCCGCCGGCGCGCCGCTCTCCGGGCCCGCCGAACGCCCACGCCCGGGGGCCCGGGCGCCCGGGCGCGCGAGGCGGATGTCTGAATATGGCCTGACGAGCCGACAAGGGGTCGACACCCTCGCCGTGGCGCCGGCGCGGGCGGCCGCGTCAGCTCGCGTAGGCGCGGGCGATCGCCCGGGCGGCGTCGCCGACGGCGGTCGTCAGCTGCGGCCGGGCCGCGGTGATCCGGGCGACGGGGCCGGCGATCGAGATCCCGGCGAGGATCCGCCCCCGGGCGTCGAGGACCGGCGCGGCGACGGCGGCGGCGCCGTCGTCGAGCTCGCCGACGGTGACGGCGTAGCCCTCGCGGCGGATCTCCTGAAGCTGGGCGGTGAGGCGGGCGTCGCCGACGACGGCCAGCACCCGGTCGCGCTCGACGGGATCCAGATAGGCGAGCAGGATCTTGCCCGACGCCCCCCGGTGGATCGGGGCGCGGCGATATTGGGCGTAGGACAGACGCACCGAGTGCAGCTCGGCCTCGACGACGTGCATGACGATCGCCTCCAGGCCGCACGGCGCGGTCAGGATCGCCGTCTCCCCGCAGCGGTGCGAGAGCGAGTCCATCAGCGCGGCGGCGGGGATCACGAGGCGCTCGTGCAGGCTCGCCTCGGCGGTGCGCCCGAGCGCGACGAGCCGCGTGCCGAGCGCGACGGTGCGATCGCGCCCGCGGCGGATGAGCCCGTGCTGCTCGAGCTCGGCGAGCAGCCGGTAGACCGTGCTCGGCGGCATCCCGCTGTTGCGCGCGAGCTCGGCGACGGTCAGCTCTCCGGGGTGCTCGCCGAGCCGCCCCAGCAGCTGCACCGCGCGCTCGAGCGCTCCGGCCGGCATCAGCCGACCCGTCCGGCCGGCATCAGCCGGCCCGTCCGTGCGTCGCGGCCGGCTTCCGCGCCCCCGGCCTGTCGCGCCCCGGCATCGTCAGCTTCCCGGCGACTCGTGCTCGGACAGCGCCGGGCGGGCGCCGACGACGTGGGCGACGCGCCGCGCGAGGTCGCCGTCGCCGACGAGCCGCGCCAGACCCTCGACGTCGGCGTTCCACTCGGTCACGTCGGACAGCGTCCCGGCGTACTCCCGCACGAGCGCATACGCCCGGCCGGTGCCGGCGCCGAGGCGGTCCGGGCCCCCGCGCAGATCGATCGCCTGGGCGGCGATGATCAGCTCGATCGCCACCAGGCGGTGCATGAGGCTGACCAGCGCCGAGGTGGTGCTGACCGCCAGTGGGGCCATCGAGGCGTGATCCTCGACCCCTTCGGCGAGCTGTCCGCGATAGTCCAGGGACACCGGGTTGGCCAGGAAGCGCGCCTCGGAGGCGAGTGCCGCGAACGAGCGCCCGAGCGGCCGCAGTCCTCCGGTCGGCCCCTCGGTCAGCGCCAGCCCGGTCGGCAGGCCGCTGAAATGGTGCCAGAGCAGTTTCTGCACGCGCTCGTTGGCCACCTGGCCGGCGTGGGCGATCCCGAGCCTCATGTAGTCGAAGGCCATCGCCAGCGCGGCCACGTCGAAGTTGCCGACCGACACGATTGTGCTCTCCTCGACGAGCACGAGCGGGTTGTCGCCGGCCGAGTTCAGCTCGATCTCCATCAGCCCGCGCACGACCGACAGGGCGTCGTAGACCGCGCCGTGGGTCTGGGGAACGCAGCGGATCGACAGCGGGTCCTGGAGGTTGCGCGCCGCTCCGGGCTGCCACAGCGCCGATCCCTCCAGCAGGTCACGCAGCCGACCGATCGCGGTCCCGAGGCCACCGTGGGGCCGGGCGAGCGCCGCCGCGGGATGGATGACCGACAGGTTGGCCATGAACGCCTCGAAGCTGAGCGCCGCGGCGATCTGCATGCTCTCGACGAGGTCGGCGGCGTCGACGAGCACGAGCGAGCCGCGCCCCATCGTCACGCCGTTGGAGCTGATCAGGCCGAGCGCCTCCTTGGGACCGAGGGTGATCGGCTCCAGGCCGGCGCGGTCGAGCGCCTCCTCGCCGCGCAGCATCTCGCCCTCGTATTCCGCCCAGCCCCGCCCGATCAGCACCTTGCCGATGTCGGCCATCTCCGACAGGTCGCCCTGCCCGACCGATCCGACCATCCGGACGATCGGATGGACGCCCCGGTTGAGCAGGCCGAGCAGCAGCTCGATCAGTTCCCGGCGCACGCCGACCCCCGCCTTGAGCATCCCGTTGGCGCGGGCGACCATCATCGCGCGCACGACGTCGGTGGCGAGCGGCCGGCCATAGGAGGAGACCTGGTCGGCGACCGTCGCGAACGAGAACGCCGACATCTCATCGAGCGGAATGTGATGACGCGCCAGCGAGCCGAGGCCGGTGTTCAGCCCGTAGACCGCCTCCCCGCTGGCCAGGACGCGGTCGACGACATCCCGCGCCGCCCGCACCCGCAGCAGCGCCCGCGGGTCGGGCTCGACCGGTGCCCGCCAGCGCGCGACCGCGAGCACGTCCTCGACCATGAGGTCATCCCCGCTGAGAATGATCCTCCCATCGTCTGAGATTGCAGTCACGCCGATAGCGGAGTGTATCCTTGACAAATCTCAGTGACCAGGAATATCTCCGGTCGAATACCAGGACCCGACGGTCAGGCCGAGCGCGCCGGGCTCGTCATCGAGGATGGGCGGATCGCCGCCGTCGGCGCGCCCGCCGCTGAGGGGCTGGACTACGGCGATGCGCTCCTGCTGCCGGGCGCGATCGACGTTCACGTCCACACCCGCAGCTACGCCGAGGAGGGAATCGAGCGCTGCACGCGTGCGGCTGCGGCCGGCGGCGTGACGACGATCGTCGACATGCCCTATGACGCCGGCGGGCCGATCGACACCCCGCGGGCCTTCGCCGCCAAGGTCGCCGACGTCGGCCGTCGAGGCCCGGGTCGACGTCGCGCTGTGGGCGACCGTCCCGCCGCGCGGTCCGGTCGATCACGTCGCCGAGCTCGCCGCCGCCGGCGCGGCGGCGTTCAAGCTCTCCACCTTCGAGACCCATCCGGTCCGCTTCCCGCGGATCCCCGACGATCAGCTCGTGGCGGCGTTCTCCGAGATCGCGCGCGCCGGAGGGCTGGCCGGCGTCCACGCCGAGAACGACGAGATCGTCCGCGCCGGGATCGCCGCCGAGCTCGCCGCCGGCCACGACGGCGACCCGCTCGCCCACGCCCGCTCGCGCCCGCCGGTGGCCGAGCACGAGGCGATCGCCCGCTGCCTGGAGATCGCCCGCGCCACCGGGGTCAGGCTCCACGTCTGCCACGTCTCGACCCGGCGCGGGGTGCAACTCGTCACGCAGGCCCGGCGAGACGGCGTCGACGTCAGCGCCGAGACGTGCCCGCACTATCTCCTGCTCGACGAGCGTGAGCTGGCGCGGATCGGAGGCGAGGCGAAGATCAATCCGCCGCTGCGGGCCGCGCCGCTGGCGCCTGAGGGCATTGATCTGATCGCGTCCGATCACGTCGGCTGGCCGCGGGAGCGCAAGCACGGCCCGGGAATCTTCGAGCTGGCGTCGGGCGCGCCCGGGGTCGAGCTGATCGTCCCGCTCGTGCACGACGCGCTCGGCGTGGCGGCACTCGTCTCGCTGGTTAGCGAGACGCCGGCCCGGCGTTTTGGATTGTGGCCGCGCAAGGGGAGCCTCGCGATCGGCGCCGACGCCGACATCCTCGTGCTCGATCCGAGCGCCGAATGGGAGATCGATCCCGCCCGGCTCGTCACCCCGGCCGGGTGGAGCCCGTACGCCGGGCGCCGCGTGCGGGGGCGGGTGGTCTCGGCCTTCTCACGCGGGGAGCAGGTGTGGGACGGGGAACGGGTCCGCGCCGCGCCCGGGCACGGCCGCTTCGTCCCGGCGGTCCCGGCGGTCCCGGCGGACCCGGCGGACCCGGCGGACCCGGCGGTCCCGGCGGTCCCCGCGGTCCCGGCGGCCTCGATGGGCGCCGCGCCCCCGCCGGGGGAGCTCACCGCCCGTGGGTGACCCCGGCCTGCGCTGTCGCGGTTGGCGCCAGGAGACGATCCTGCGCCTCCTGGAGAACAACCTGGCGATCGCCGAGGACCCCGAGCGGCTCGTCGTCTACGCCGCGCACGCGAAGGCCGCCCGGGACCGGCCGAGCCTGGACGCGATCGTCGCCACGCTCATGGTTCTGCGTGACGGCGAGACCCTGCTCGTGCAGTCGGGCAAACCGATCGCCGTCTTGGCGACCGGCCCGCGCGCCCCGGCGGTGCTGCTCGCCAACGGCAACCTCGTCGGGCGCTGGGCGACGCCCGAGGTCTTCTATGACCTGGAGCGGCGCCATCTGATCGCCTGGGGCGGACTGACCGCCGGATGCTGGCAGTACATCGGCGCCCAGGGCGTGCTCCAGGGCACGTATGAGACCTTCGCCCAGGTCGCGCGGGAGCACTTCGCGGGCTCGCTCGCGGGCCGCCTCATCGTCAGCGCAGGGCTCGGGGGAATGGGGGCCGCGCAGCCGACGGCGATCAGTCGCATGCTCGGCGGCGTCTCGCTGATCGCCGAGGTCGACGGCGCCAAGGCGCGCCGGCGCCGCGACGAGGGCACCGTCGATCTCGTCTGCACCGAGCTCGACGAGGCGCTCGACGCCGCGCTGTCGGCCCGGGCGTCAGGTCAGGCGCTGGCCGTGGCGCTCGTCGCCAACGGCGCCGAGGTCCTCGAGGGCCTGCTGACCCGCGACGTCGTGCCGGACGTCGTCACCGACCTGACCGCGGCCCACGACCTGCGCAGCGGCTATCAGCCGGCCGGGCTCTCACTGCAGGAGGCCGCCCGGTTGCGCGACGGCGACCCCGGCAAGCTCGAGTCGCTGGCGCTGGCCACGATCGTCCGCCACGTGCGGGCGATGCTGGCGCTGCGCGAGCGCGGGGCGGTCGTCTTCGACTACGGCAACAACATCCGCCCCCACGCCCGGGACGGCGGCGTCGCCGAGGCGCTCTCCATCGACATCTTCACCGCGCGCTACATCCGGCCGCTGTTCTGCCGCGGGATCGGTCCGTTTCGCTGGATCTGCGTCTCCGGGGACGATGGCGACCTCGAGCTGATCGACGCGCTGTGCGAGGAGCTGTTCGCCGATGAGCCGCGGATCACCGACTGGGTCGCCCTGGCCCGCGCCCACGTGCGCCGCCAGGGCCTCCCCGCGCGGATCGCCTGGCTCGGCCACGGCGAGCGCAGCCGGCTGGCGCTCGCCGTCAACGCCGCGGTCGCCGACGGCCGCCTGCGCGGGCCGGTGGCGTTCACCCGAGACCACATGGACGGAGGAGCGATGACCCATCCCAACATCATCACCGAGTCGATGGCCGACGGCTCGGATGCGATCAGCGACTGGCCGCTGCTCAACGCCCTGACGGCGACCGCCGCCGGCGCCGACCTCGTCGCCCTGCACGCCGGCGGCGGAGGCTACGCCGGCTACTCCCAGAGCGCCGGGATGACGGTGGTCGCCACCGGCGAGCCCGGCGCCGCCGAGCGGCTGCGGGACGCGCTGAACGCCGACACCGCGCTCGCCGTGCTGCGCCATGCCGACGCGGGCTACGATGACGCCCGGCAGGCGGCCCGGGAGCACGGGCTCGGCTACCACGACGACCGGCCGACGACCGTGGAGGCGGCACGATGAGAGAGCTCGACCTCAACGCCGTCCACGCCGCGGTCGCCGGCGGCTCGGTTCTCGCCGCCGGGGGCGGCGGCTGGGTCGATCACGGCATGCTCGTCGGCACGACCGCCGTCCAGTACGGCACCCCCCTGCTCGTCACCCTGGACGAGCTCGACCCCGGCGCGATGCTCGCCACGGTCAGCGCGATCGGCGCTCCGGCCGCTCAGGGGTGGGAGATGCGCCCCGGCGACTATGTCCGCGCGCTGGAACTGCTGATGGAGGCCGTGGACGAGCCGATCATCGGAACGGTGACCGCCCAGAACGGCTCCTCGACGACCTGCAACGGCTGGGTCGCCTCCGCCGTGCTCGGCACGTTCGTCGTCGACGCCGCCGGCGACGGGCGCGCGCATCCGACCGGCAAGATGGGCTCGTTCGGGCTCGCCGCCGACGACGACTACGAGACCGTGCAGGCCGTCGCGGGCGGCAATCGCGCGCAGCAGCGCTATCTGGAGGTCGTCACCCGCGGTACCGTGCGCCATACCGCCAACGTCCTGCGCACCGCCTCCGAGCAGTCCGGGGGCTTCATCTCCGCGGCGCGCAATCCGCTGCCGGCCTCGTTCGTGGCGGCGCACGCCGCGGTCGGGGCGATCAGCTTCGCGCTGTCGCTCGGCGAGGCCATCCTCGCCGCCCAGGACGGCGGCCCGGAGGCGATGATCGCCGCCACGACCGAACATCTCGGCGGGCGGATCCTGACCCGGGGGCCGGTGCGCCGGCGCCTGCTGCGGACCGAGAACGCCTTCGACATCGGCACGATCGACGTCGGCGAGCTCGAGCTGGGGTTCGTCAACGAGTATCTGACCGCGGAATCGGCCGGCGAGCGCCTGGCCACCTTCCCCGACGTGCTGGCGACGCTGTCGCCGGCCACCGGGCGGATCATCTCGATCGCCGACCTGCGCGAGGGCGACGAGGTCGCCGTCCTGCACGTCCCCAAGGCCAACGTGCCGCTCGGCGACGGCGTCCGCGAGCCGAGCGTCTATCCCGAGGTGGAGGCGATGCTCGGCAAGCCGCTGGCGGAGTACGCCCTTGGTTGACGCCGGGCGCATCGCGGTCCGCCTGCAGGAGCTGTGGTCGATCGCGCTCGGGCCGGCGGGCGGCGCCCAGCGGCTCGCCTTCTCCGACCAGGAGGCCGAGGCCATGCGGCTCGTCGCCGGCTGGGCGCGCGAGCTCGGCCTGGAGCCGGGGCTCGACGCGCACGGGAATCTGTGGGCGCTGCCGCCCGGCTGGGACGGGCCGCTGGTCACCGCCGGCTCGCACGTCGACACGGTCCCCGACGGCGGCCGCTATGACGGCGCGCTCGGCACCGTGCTCGGCCTCGAGCTCGCCGGCCGGCTGGACGGCGTCACCGCCGGCGGGGCCCGCGCCGGCGTTCTGGTGTGCGTCGCCGAGGAGGCGCCGCGGTTCGCCGCCGGAACGATCGGATCACGATTGCTGACCGGAGCGCTCGCCGCGGGCGCTCTGGCCGAGATGCGCGATGCCGACGGGATCACCGCCGCCGACGCCCAGGCCGGCTATCTGCGCGCGCTCGGGCCTGACCTGCCGCGGATCGAGCCGCCGACCGGGCGGCTGGCCGCCCACGCCGAGATCCACGTCGCCCAGCGGCGCGCGCTGCGCCGGCTCGGAGTGGTGACGCGGGTCGCCTCGCCGCGGCGCTTTGAGATCGTGATCAGCGGCCGGGCGGGTCACTCCGGCGAGGTGTCGATGGAGGAGCGGCGGGATGCGCTGGCCACCGCGGCCGAGGTCATCCTCGCCGTCGAGGCCGCGGCGCGGGCCGAGCCGGCCGAGACCGTCGCCACCGTGGGCACGCTCGCCGTCTCCCCGGGCAGCGTCAGCGTCATCCCGGCCGCCGTCACCCTCGGGGTCGACGTGCGCGCGATCGACGCCGACTCGCTGGACCGGGTGCGGGCGGCGATCGAGATCGGGTCGGCCGAGATCGCCGAGCGGCGGGGAGCGGGGATCGAGGTCCGCCTGACGCGCGACGGCCGGCCGGTGTCACTCGACGCCCATCTCGCCGCCCGGGCGCTGCAGGACGCCCGCACGCTCGGGATCGACGCCGTGGAGACGTGGTCGGGCTCGGGCCATGACGCCCAGCACCTGGCGGCGATCTGCCCGACGCTGCTGCTGTTCGTCCCGCTCCACGGCGGCGAGAGCCACACCCCCCACGAGGGCGCGGCGATGGACGAGATTGTCCAGGCGGCCAGGCTGGCCCGCGAAGTCCTGGACCGGTGCCGGCTTGACAGCGGCTCGCCGGTGTGAAAGAACCGATTCGTGCACGGGCGAGGAGGAACGCTGAGCATGCCCACGCGGGTGGGCACGCCAACCGCTACTAGAGAGGTGACGGAGCATGCCTGACGATTCCCGGAGGCTGGACGCGATCCGCAGCGATCGCTCCGAGCTGGAGAACCACTACATCGACGAACTGGTGTCCGGCCGGCTCAGCCGCCGGCAGTTCGTGCGCAAGGGCGCCGTGCTGGGGATGTCGGCGAGCGTGATGGGCGCGGTCCTGGCGGCGTGCGGGAACGCCAACTCCAACTCCTCCTCCGCGTCGTCGTCCTCGTCGGCGGGCGCCGCCTCGACCTCGTCGGCTGCCTCCGGCAGTCCGGTCAAGGGCGGTACGCTCAAGCTCGCGAGCACGGCGCCGGCCGCCGCCGTCAACCCGCTGACCGTCGCCGACGCCGGTGGTCTGTGCATGCTCGCCCAGACCGGCGAGTTCCTGACCTTCGACAACAACATGCTGCTCCAGCTGCAGCCGATGCTGGCCACGAGCTGGGCCCCGAGCAAGGGGGGCGCGGTGTGGACGTTCACGTTGCGCTCCGGGGTGAAGTTCTCCGACGGCTCGCCGATGACCGCCGACGACGTCGTCTACACCTTCCAGCAGCTGGCGGATCCCAAGAACGCCTCCAACGCCCTTTCGACCTTCACGGGCGTGCTGACGCCGGGCGGCGTCGTCAAGGTCGACGCCGGCACGGTCGCCTTCCATCTCGAGGCCCCGAACGGGAACTTCCCCTATCTCGTCTCCTCCGACAACTACAACGCGATCATCGTCCCCAAGGGCACGAACTTTGCCGATTGGCAGAAGACGTTCATCGGAACCGGACCGTTCAAGCTCGGCAGCTACACCCAGAACGTCGGCGCGACGTTCGTCGCCAACCCCGACTACTGGGGCGGCGCCCCGTATCTGGACTCGACGGCGTTCACCTTCTACGGCTCCCAGCAGCCCCAGATCCTCGCGCTGCAGGGCGGGACGGTCGACGTCATCGTGCAGTTCGTGCCGTCGGGCGCCACCGCGCTGCTCAACAGCTCCTCCTACAACATCATCAAGCTCAAGTCGGCCAACCACCGCGAGCTGTCGATGCGCAACGACATGGCGCCGTTCACCGACGCCCGCGTGCGTCAGGCGGTCGCGCTGTGCCTGAACCGCCCCGGGATGGTCAGCGCCCTGCTGAGCGGCGACGGCGAGGTCGGCAACGACAACCCGTTCGCGCCCAAGTTCGTCTCGACGAACACGAGCGTCCCCCAGCGCGTCCAGAACATCGCCAAGGCCAAGGCGCTGCTGTCGGCGGCCGGCCATCCGAGCGGCTTCTCGACGACGCTGACCACCGAGCAGTACGAGGAGATCCCCGGCCTCGCCCAGGTCATCGCCCAGGAGGCGAAGGCGATCGGGGTCGACATCACGCTCAAGGTCGAGACCCAGGACAACTACTACGGCAAGGCGACGTACGGCAACTCGGACTGGCTCGACGCGATCATGAGCCTCGTCGACTACGGCGACCGCGGCGTGCCGAACGTCTTCCTGGAGGCGCCGCTGACCTCCGGCGGCCCGTGGAACGCCGCGCACTTCAAGAACCCCACCTACGACAACCTCGTCAAGCAGTACGTCGCCGCCGTCGACCTGCAGACCCAGAAGACGATCGCCGGCAAGATCGAGACGCTGCTGCTCGACGAGACGCCGCTGATCATCCCGTACTGGATCGACGGGCTGACGGCGACGAGCCCGAGCGTCCACGGCGTCAATCCGACCTCGATCTCGGCGATCTACCTCAAGGACGCCTACAAGTCGGCGTAGGAGCGCCGGCCGGCCGGACAGGCTCGCATGCTCGCGTTCATCCTCAAGCGGGTCGGACTCGGCCTGATCACGCTGTGGATCCTCAGCGTGCTCGTGTTCTTCGCCGCGCAGGTGCTGCCCGGCGATCCGGCGCGGGCGATCCTCGGGCCGCTGGCGGCCCCGTCGGCGGTCGCCGCGCTGTCTCGCCAGCTCGGCACCAACCGGCCGGTGATCGACCAGTACGGCAGCTGGATCGGGCACGTCCTGACCGGCAATCTCGGCACGTCGTATCAATATCAGTCGCCGGTCGGCCCGATTCTGACCAAGGCGCTCGGCCATTCGCTGGAGCTGGCGCTCGTCGCCTTCGTGCTCGTCGTGCCGCTGGGGATCCTCGGCGGGGTGGTGGCGGCGCTGAACGTCGGCAGGCCGATCGACCGGATCATCAGCGTGTTCGGGCTGACCGCGACGGTCATCCCGGAGGTCGTCTCGGGGATCGTGCTCATCCTCATCTTCGGGATCGCGCTCAACGTCCTGCCGATCTCGGCGACCTGGCCGCCCGGGGCCGGGCTCGGCACCCAGATCTATCACCTGATCATGCCGGCGATCCCGTTGACGCTCATCCTGTTCGGCTACATCCAGCAGATGGCCCGGGCCGGGACCGTCGAGGCGCTGGCGTCGGACTACGCCCGGACGGCGACCTTGAAGGGCCTGCCCCGCGGGGTCATGATCCGCCGCCACGTCCTGCGCAACTCGCTGCTGCCGACGATCACGGTGATCGCCACCCAGACCGGCTATCTGATCGGCGGGCTCGTGCTCGTCGAGGTGCTGTTCAACTACCAGGGCGTCGGGCGGCTCATCTACACCGCGGCCAACGCCAAGGACTTCCCGATGCTCGAGGCCGGCGTCCTGCTGATCGGCGTCGTCTACATGGTCGCTACGCTGGTCGCCGACATTCTGTACTCGCTGTTGAACCCGCGGATCCGCTATCGGGGTCTGGAATGAGCATCGGCGCCGTCCCGGTCGAGTCGACGGCCGCGCTCAACAGCGCGCAGGCCGAGCTGCGCCGTGAGTTCCTGACCAACCTCGTCCGCTCCAAGACGTTCATCGCCGGAGCGGTGATCCTCGGCTTCTGGATCCTGGCCGCCATCTTCGGCAACGTGCTCGTCCCCCAGAACCCGCTCGCCCAGAACCTGCTCAACATCAACAAGGCGCCCTCGACGGCGCACTGGTTCGGCACCGATCAGCTCGGGCGCGACATGTTCGCCCGGGTCATCACCGGATCACGGGACATCCTCATCACCGCGCCGCTGGCCACGCTGATCGGAACCGTGCTCGGCACCGCGCTCGGCCTCGTGATGGGCTACTTCCGCGGCGCGATCGACGAGGTTCTCAGCCGCTTCGTCGAGGCGTTCCTGGCGCTGCCGCTCGTCGTCACCGGGATCCTCGGCGTCGTCGCGCTCGGCCCCTCCGACACGACGCTCATCTTCGTCATCGGCATCGTGTTCACGCCGCTGATCGCCCGGACGGTGCGGGCCGCGGTGCTCCAGGAGCGCGAGCTCGACTACGTGTCCGCCGCCCGGCTGCGCGGCGAGAGCTCGCTGTACATCATGTTCATCGAGATCCTGCCCAACGTCACCGCGCCGATCGTCGTCGAGTTCACCGTGCGCCTCGGCTATGCGGTGTTCACGATCGTGACGCTGTCCTTCCTGGGCTTCGGGATCCCGCCGCCGTCGGCCAACTGGGGACTGGAGATCTCCTCCAACTACGGCCAGGTCACGGCCGGATACTGGTGGGAGGTCCTGTTCGACGCGCTCGCCGTCGCCTCGCTGGTGATCGGCGTCAACATGCTCGCCAACTCGATCGAGACCGCCCTGGACGAGGCGTGAGCGCCATCCCGTCACCCCCGTCGCCGGCGGCGAACACCGACGCGCTCGCGCTGTCGCACGTCGAGATCAGCTATCGCGTGCGCAAGCAGCAGCAGCGCGTCGTGCGCGACGTCAGCTTCCACGTCTCCCGCGGTGAGTCCTTCGGGCTCGTCGGCGAGTCGGGCTGCGGCAAGTCGACGATCGCGCTGGCGATCGTGCGCTATCTGGCGCGCAACGGATCGGTCAGCGGCGGGACGATCGAGATCGACGGCCGCGACGTGCTGTCGCTGAACTCGTCCGAGCTGCGCCGGCTGCGGGCGAGCACGGTCTCGATGGTCTACCAGGAGCCCGGCCGCGCGCTGAACCCGTCGATCCTCGTCGGTCGCCAGGTCTCGGAGGTCTACGAGATCGCCGGCGTCGACCGCAAATCGGCGCTGGCCCGCGCGCAGGAGATCCTCGGCAAGGTCCGCATCTCAGACCCCAAGGGGGTGATGGGCCGCTATCCCCATCAGCTCTCCGGCGGGATGCTGCAGAGGGTGGTGATCGCGATGGCGCTCGCCTCTGAGCCGTCGCTGCTCATCCTCGACGAGCCGACCACCGCGCTCGACGCCACCGTCGAGGCGGAGGTGCTCGACCTCGTGCGCGGGCTGCGCGACGAGTTCAACACGTCGCTGCTGTTCATCAGCCACAACCTCGGGGTGATCGCCAAGATGTGCGACCGGGTCGGCGTGCTGTACGCCGGAGAGCTCGTCGAGGAGGGCACCGCGCTCGAGGTCTTCCGCGACGCCCGCCATCCGTACACCGTCGGCCTGTTGCGCTCGATCCCGCGCCGCGACGGCGCCGCGGGAGCCAACGGCCGCGCCGCGCTGGAGACGATCCCCGGATCGCTGCCCGCCCCCGGCTCGGTCCTCAACGGCTGCGTGTTCGCCGACCGCTGCGGCCTCGCCGACGAGCGCTGCCGCACCGAGACCCCGCCGATGTATGAGATCGGCGGCGGCCGCGGGTCACGCTGCCACTATCACGAGCGCGCCCAGAGCGTCCCGATGGCGACGCTCGACGCGCCCTCCGGTGACGCCGACGAGGACGCCGCGCCGACGCCGGTGCGCAACGGCGACGCGCCGCTGATCCGGGTGCGCGCGGCCTCCAAGACCTTCCACATGTCCGGTCAGGCGGTGCGGGGGCTGTTCGGCGTCGACCTCGACATTCGCCCCGGCGAGACGGTCGGGCTCGTCGGCGAGTCCGGCAGCGGCAAGACGACGCTCGCCCGGGTGCTGATGGGGATCATCTCGCCCGACGAGGGGGCCGAGCTCCAGCTCGACGGCCGTGACCTGGCGCCGCAGGCCAAGCAACGCCGGGCCGCCGACCAGAAGGCTCTGCAGATCGTCTTCCAGAATCCCGACTCGGCGCTCAACCGCCGCCACTCGGTCCGCCAGCTCATCTCGCGCTCACTGTCCAAGCTCGGCGGCTATGGCGGCGAGGCGCTGACGGCGCGGCTGCACGGGCTGATCGCGTCCGTGCGCCTGCCAGAGCGCTATCTGCCGATGCGCCCGTCCCAGCTCTCCGGCGGGCTCAAGCAGCGGGTGGCGATCGCCCGGGCGTTCGCCGGCGACCCCCGGATCGTCGTCTGCGACGAGCCGACCTCGGCGCTCGACGTCTCCGTTCAGGCCGCGATCCTCAACCTGCTGACCGATCTGCAGGCCCGCAAGGAGGTCGCCTATCTGTTCATCAGCCACGACCTCGGCGTCGTGCGCTATCTCGCCGACCGGATCGTCGTGCTCTATCTCGGGCGGGTGATGGAGATCGGCCCGGCCGACAAGGTCTTCGAGGGGCCGCACCATCCCTACACCGAGGCGCTGCTGTCGGCGGTCCCGACGCTCGACGATCTCGACCGCCTGCGGATCCGTCTGGAGGGGGAGATCCCGAGTGCCGCCGACCCCCCGTCCGGTTGCCCGTTCCACACCCGCTGCCCGCGCAAGCTCGGCGCCATCTGCGAGGAGACCGAGCCCGAGCTGATCGAGGAGGAATCCGGCCACGGGATCCGCTGCCACATCCCGCTCCAGGAGCTGCGGCGGCTCCAACTCGACGTCGAGGGATCGTCCGTCGATCCCCGCGCCAACGTCTCCTGACACCCTCTCCTCGATGCCGGCATCAGCCTCCGCGGCGGGACTCCAGATGCGCGCGTGCGTCCTGCGTGAGCCCGGCCGGCCGGTCTCCGTCGAGGAGGTCCAGCTCGATCCGCCGCGGCGCGGGGAGGTGCTCGTCCGGATCGCCGCCGCCGGGGTCTGCCACTCCGACGTCCACCTCGCCGACGGCATGCTCGGGGCCGGCCGCTGGCCGATGGTGCTCGGCCACGAGGGCGCGGGCGTCGTGGAGGCGGTCGGCGCGGACGTGGACACGGTCGCCCCCGGTGACCACGTCGTGCTCTGCATGGTCGCCTCCTGTGGGCTGTGCGGCGCCTGCCGATCCGGGCGGCGGACGCTGTGTGAAGCCGCCGGCGAGCGCTCGGTGGCCGGCCGGCTGCGCGACGGCAGCTCGCGCCTGCGCGGCGGCGCGGGCGAGACGCTCCAGCACGCCCTGACCGTTGCCTGCTTCGCCGAGTTCGCCGTCGTCGACGCCGCCGGCGTCGTGCGGATCCCCGACGCGCTGCCGCTCTGGCAGGCCGCGCTGCTGGGCTGCGGCGTCGTCACCGGCATCGGCGCGGTCACGAACGCCGCGCGCGTACGGATCGGCGAGCGGGTGGCGGTGATCGGCTGCGGCGGCGTCGGCCTGCAGGTGATCGCCGGCGCCCGGCTGGCCGGCGCGGCGACGATCATCGCCGTCGACCGCCGGCCCGAGAAGCTGGAGGCCGCCCTGCGCCGCGGCGCCACCCATGGGATCGACGCCTCGGCTGTCGATGCGGCCGCCGAGATCGCCGCGATCACCGGCGGCGGCGTCGACCACGCCTTCGAGGTCGTCGGCACCGCGGCGACGATGCGGGCCGCGTGGGATGCGCTGCGTCCGGGCGGAACGGCGGTCGTCGTCGGGCTGGCCCCCGCCGGCGTCGAGGTCTCGCTGCCGGCGATCGAGTTCCTGTCGGAGAAAGCGATCATCGGCAGCTACTACGGCTCGGCCGATCCGCGGGAGACCTTCCCGGGCCTGATCGAGCTCGTCAGCTCCGGCCGCCTGGAGCTCGCCGACGTCGTCTCCGATCTGATCGGGCTTGACGAGATCGAATCGGCCTTCGGCCGCCTGCGCCGCGGCGAGGGCAGCCGGTCGGTCGTGATCATCGACAGCGCACTCGCCGGGGCGTCAACAGAGGAGAGACCATGACGGGCTTGGACCATCTCGACGGCCGGATCGGAGAGGGGTGGAGCGGCACCGACCCCGACGGGGCGCACGTCAACATCGTGCTCGCGCACCGCGGCACGGCGACCGCGGCCGCGCTGCTGACGACCTTCACCTCCCCCTCCCCCGGCCACACCCCGATTCTCGTCGTCGTCGGCGAGGACAAGGCCCACTACGAGCCGGTGTGGCCGCCGACGATCATGATGAACAAGGCGACGGCCGAGGCCGAGCGCCATCAGACGCTGACCTGGGGCGCCGGGCAGCTCGGGATCGCCCAGGGCGTGCTCGACGCGGTCGCCGAGGGCCTCGTCCATGCGAGCGGTGAGATCCTCGTGTTCGTGGCGATCTGGATCGACCCGGCGGCCGACGACGAGACCGCGGTGCGCGCGGCGAGCCGCGAGGCGACGCTGAAGGGCATGCGCGTGGCGGTCAACGGCCGGGACCGGCACGCCGCCGCGGAGCTCGTGGCGCGCCGCGACGAGCTGCGCAGCCCGTTCTACGGCGGCTCATGACGTGGCCAGGGATTCGTGAAGATCACCGCGATCGAGATCGAACGGCTGCATCTGCCGCTTGATCCGCCGTTTCACGCGGCCTGGGATCCGGTCCCGCGCACCGGCTTTGCGGCGACGCTCGTCCGGGTGCGGACCGACGAGGGCGTGACCGGGGTGGCGAGCGGGGACACGATGAGCGGCTTTGACGAGTTCGCGCACCTCTTCATCGGCCGCGATCCGCTCGCGCTGACCGCGCATGCCCGCACGCTGGAGACGATCTCCTTCCACGCCGGGCGCTACTGGCCGCTGGAGGCGGCGCTGTGGGATCTGGCGGGCCGGACGCTCGGCGTCTCGGTGGCGACGCTGCTCGGCGCCGGCGCCGACCGGATCCCGGCCTACGCCTCGCTCGGCGAGCTGCGCTCGCCGCCGGCGCGCGCCGACGACGCCCACGCGCTCGTCGCCGCGGGCTTCCGGGCGGTCAAGGTGCGGATCGCCCGTGACCGGATCGACGACGGCCTCGCGGTCGTCGCCGCCATCCGGGGGGCGGTCGGCTCGGCGCTGGAGATCCTCGTCGACCTCAACCAGTGGTGGCGGATGGCCGGCGACATCGCCCCGGGACTCGGGCCCCAGGCCGCGCGGCGGGTGATCGACGTGCTCGCCGACCACGGCGTCCTGTGGGTCGAGGAGCCGCTCGCCGGGGCCGACCTGGATGGGATGCGGATGCTGCGCCATCAGACCGGCGTGCGGATCGCCGGCGGCGAGATGGCCCGCACGTTCGACGAGCTGCGGCTCGCGCTCGAGCACGACGCGCTCGACGTCGTCCAGCCTGACGTCGTGCTGTCGCTCGGGATCTCCGGCGCGCGAACGCTCGCCGATCTGGCGCTGCGGCGCAATCGCTGGTTCAGCCCGCACACGTGGACGAACGGGATCGGCGTGCTCGCCAATCTCGCGGTCTGCTGCGGGGTCGGCGGCGGGCCCTTCCTCGAGTATCCGTACGACCCGCCGGGCTGGACGCCCGAGCGCCGGGACTTCATGCTCGCCGCGCCGGTCGGGATCGACGCCGAGGGCTGCGTGCGCGTCCCCGCGTCGCCCGGGCTCGGCATCGAGCTCGACGAGGAGGCCGTCGCCCACTACGCGGTCGGTGGGCGATGAGCGCCGTGGCGTCGCCGCGCACCGAGGCGTTCATCGACGGGCGCTTCGTGCCCGCCGCCGACGGGCGGACGTTCGACACGGTCTCGCCGCGCGACGGCACGGTCGCGGGCTCGGTGGCGCGCGGCGGGCCGCACGACATCGATCGCGCCGTCGCCGCCGCCCGGTCGGCGTTCGAGCGCGGCGACTGGGCGCTCGCGGACCCCGCGGAGCGCGGCCGGGTGCTGATCCGCTGGTCGGAGCTGATGCTGGAGCGCTGCGAGCAGCTCGCGCTGCTGGAGTCGACCGATACCGGCCATCCGATCGGCGACGCCCGCGGCGTCGACGTCCCCAACGCCGCCCGCTGCCTGGCGTGGTACGGCCAGGCGATCGACAAGGTCTACGGCGAGATCGCCCCGACCGCGGCCGACGCGCTCGCGCTCGTCAGCCGTGAGCCGCTCGGCGTCGTCGGCGCCGTCGTGCCGTGGAACTATCCGTTGATCATCGCGGCCTGGAAGCTCGGGCCGGCGCTCGCGGCCGGCAACTCGGTCGTGCTCAAGCCGGCCGAGCAGTCGCCGCTGAGCGCGCTGGCGCTCGCCGAGCTCGCCGCCGAGGCCGGGGTGCCCGACGGGGTGCTCAACGTCGTCCCCGGCTACGGCGAGGAGGCCGGACAGGCCCTGGGGCGCCATCCCGGCGTCGACAAGCTGGCCTTCACCGGGTCGGTGGAGGTCGGCCGGCTGTTCCAGCGCTATGCCGGCGAGTCCAACGGCAAAGCGGTCTCGCTCGAGCTCGGCGGCAAGAGCCCGCAGCTCGTGCTCGCCGACGCGCGGGATCTCCAGGCCGCCGCCGAGGCGATCGGCTGGGGCATCTTCTACAACGCCGGCCAGACCTGCCACGCCGGCTCCCGGGTCGTCGTCGAGCGAGCGGTCGCCGATGAGCTCGTCGAGCGCCTGCGCGCGGTCGCGGCGTCGTTCGTGCCCGCCGATCCGCGCCGGCCGGAGACCGTTCTCGGCGCGCTGATCTCCGACGAGCATCTGGAGGGCGTGCTCGGCCGCGTCACGCAGGCCCGAGCTGACGGCGCGCACGTCCTGTCCGGCGGCGCGCGGGTGGCCCCGGTGCCGGGCGGCGCGTACATGGAGCCGACGCTGATCGCCGCCGAGGATCCGGCGCTGGCGATCGTCCAGGACGAGGTCTTCGGGCCGGTGCTCGTCATCCAGACCGCCGATGACGCCGAGCACGCGCTGGCGCTCGCCAACGACACCCGCTACGGCCTGGCGGCGGCGATCTGGACCTCCGACGTGCGGACGGCCGGCCGGCTCGCCCGGCGCCTGCGGGCGGGGACCGTCTGGGTCAACACCTTCGACGCCTCCTCGATGGCGACCCCGTTCGGCGGGGTCAAGGACTCCGGGCACGGCCGCGACCGCTCGCTGCACGCGCTGCAGGCCTACTCGCAGCTCAAGACGACCTGGATCTCGCTGGCATGAGCGCTGTGCGGGTCGCCTTCGTCGGTCTGGGCAACATGGGATCGCACATGTGCCGCCACGTCGCCGCGGCGGGCTTTGCCGTCTCGGCCTTCGATCTCGACGAGGTCGCCGTCGCGCGCGCCGCGTCACACGGCGCGCGGGCGGCCTCCAGCCTCGCCGACTGCGTCGCCGGCGCCGAGATCCTCGTCACGAGCCTTCCCGGCCCGGCCCAGGTCGACGCCGTCCTATGCGGCTCGGGCGGCGGCGGCGACGACGGCGCGATCGCCGCGCTGCGCGCCGGGGCGCTCGTGATCGAGATGAGCACGAGCTCGCTCGAGGTCGGGCGCAAGGCGCTGGCGGCGTGTCAGGCGCGGGGGATCGAGCTGATCGACGCGCCGGTCGCGGGGCAGACGATCGGCGCGCAGGCCGGCACGCTCGCCATCTACGTCGGCGGCGAGACGTCGGCCTTCGCCCGCGCGCTCCCCGTCCTGGAGGCGATCGGCAACCCGGCGTCGATCTTCCACCTCGGCGGCCACGGCGCGGGCTATGCCGTCAAGCTGCTGCTCAACCTCACCTGGTTCGTCCAGGCCGTCGCGACCGCCGAGGCGCTGACGATCGGCGTCAAAGCGGGCGTCGACCTCGGCACGCTGCACGCCGCGCTCGTCAACTCCCCGGCCAGCTCGGTCTTCCTGGAGCGCGACGTGCTGCCGCTGCTCGACGACGGCGACTACGACGAGGGCTTCTCGATGGCGCTCGTCACCAAGGACCTGGGGCTCGCCATCGACCTCGCGCGGGATGTCGGCGTTCCGGTCGAGCTCGCCGCGCTCGTCGAGCAGATCCATCGTCGCGCCCGGCTCGCCTACGGCGACTCGGCCGGCGAGATGAGCGCCGTCCGCCTGTACGAGGACCTGGCCGGCGTGCGATTGCGGCGCGGGCCGGCCGAGTAGGCTCCGGCCATGGCCTACGTCGTCATCGCCAGATGGACCGCCCGCGAGGGTGAGGAGGAGGCGGTGGCGGCGGCGATCGACGCGCTGATCGAGCCCTCCCGGGCCGAGCCGGGGATCCTCATGTACCAGCCCCACCGCGATCCGGCCGATCCGCGGGTGTTCGTCCTCTACGAGCAGTACGTCGACGAGGCGGCCTACGCGGCACACGGCGCCTCCGAGCACTTCCAGCGCCACGCCGTGCAGGATGCGATCCCGAGGCTGGACGCCAGGGAGCGCGCCTTCTACGAGACCTGGTGACGCGAGCCTGAGGTGACCGGCGCTCGCACCGAGCGCGGACGGATCCGAGCCCTCACCCGCAATCGCGACTTCACGCTGCTGTGGTCCGGACAGGTGCTGTCCGAGATCGGTTCGCAGGCGACGACGATCGCCATGCCGCTGCTCGTCCTGGCGCTGACCGGCTCGGCGGCCAAGGCGGGGCTGGTCGGCGTGGCCCGGGCGATCGCGCTGCCGGTCAGCGCGCTGCCCGGCGGCGTGCTCGCCGACCGCGTCGACCGCCGCCGCCTGATGATGGCGTGCGCGGCGGGGCGGATGGTGGCGATCGGCAGCGTCGCGCTCGGGCTCGCCCTCGGCCATCCGTCGCTCGGCCAGCTCCTGCTCGCCTCGCTCATCGACTCGGTCTTCTACGCCACCGCGTTCACCGCCGAGCGCGGGCTGCTCGGCGAGCTCGTCTCACCTGACGAGCTCGCCGACGCCGTCACGCTCAACGAGGGGCGCAGCGCGGTCGCCATGCTCAGCGGGCCCGCGGTCGGCGGGGCCCTGTTCGGGATCGCGCGCAGCCTGCCGTTCGTCGCCGACACGGCGTCATTCGTGACCGCGCTGGCGGCGCTGGCCGGGATCCGAGCCCGCCCGCCCGGCCGACCGGGGTCGGCGCCGAACGCGCGCGGGGACGGGGCCGGGGGTGAGACGCGCGCCGGAGGCGGGGCGGGCGCCGGAAGCGGGACACGCGCCGGGAGCGGGACACGCGCCGGAGGCCGGGCGCGCGCCGGAGGTGAGACACGCGCCGGAGATGAGACGCGCGCCGGAGGCGGGGCGCGCGCCGGGGGTGAGACGCGCGCCGGAGGCGAGACACGCGCCGGGAGCGGGGCGCGGGCGGCCGGGCACGAGATCGCCGAGGGCCTGCGCTGGCTGTGGGGTCAGCCCTTCCTGCGTGCCGGATCGCTGCTGTACGCGGCGGCCAACGCGATCCTCAACGGCATCGAGCTGCTCGGCCTGCTCATCGCCCGCCGCCACGGCGCCTCCTCGGCGGCGATCGGCGGCGCGTTCGCCATCATGGGCGGCGCGGGCGTGCTCAGCGCGATGATCGCCGGCCCGCTGCGACGCCGGCTTGCGGCGCGCTGGGCCGTCCTGACCGAAACATGGGTCTACGTGCTCGCCACGCCGCTCTTCCTGCTGCTGCACTCGGCGATCGAGATCGGCCTCGTGCTCGGCGTCATCGTCCTGCCGTTGACCCTCTCCAGCTCGGTCATCGTCGGCCGCCGGCTCGCGCTGACTCCGGACCATCTGCGCGGCCGCGTGCAGGCCAGCGCCAACTTCATCGGCAGCTCGGTGGCGTGGACGGGCCCGCTCTCCATGGGTCTGCTCTTCCAGTACGCCGGCGAGACGGCCGCCGTCCTGGCGCTGTGCGGCTTCACGCTGCTCGTCGCCATCTGCGCGACGGCCGCGCCGGCGCTGCGCCGGATCCCCGCCGCCCCTGAGGGCTGACGCTCGGGTGGTGTGTCGTCTGAAGGTTGCTATTCAACCCCCAAACGACACACCACGAGCGGGGGCCCGCCGCGGGGAGGATCAGGCCACGCCCCGCAGTCCGTCGGGCGGTCAGGCCTCACCCCGCCGGCCCGTCGGGCGGTCAGGCCTCACCCCGCCGGCCCGCCGGGCCGTCAGGCCTCGCCCCGCCGGCCCGCCGGGCCGTCAGGCCTCGTCCGGGCGGCCCGGGGCGATCAGGCCGGACTCGTAGGCGGCGACGACGAGCTGGGCGCGGTCCCGGGCGCCGAGCTTGGCGAACAGCCGTGCCACGTGCGTCTTGGCGGTCAGCGGCGACAGCACGAGCCGCTCCGCGATCTCGAGATTGGACTGCCCGCGCCCGACGAGCGCGAGCACCTCCCGCTCCCGCGGGGTCAGCGCCTCCAGCGCCCGCGCGCGGGCCTCGGTCACGTCCGGGGCGCCGACCGCGCCCCCGCCGGCGACGAACGCCTCGATCAGGCGCCGGGTCAGCCGCGGCGCCAGCAGCGCCTCGCCGCCGGCCACCACCCGCACGCCGGCGATCAGGTCGGCGGGCTCCACATCCTTGAGCAGGAAGCCCGACGCGCCGGCCCGCAGGGCGCCGAAGACGTACTCATCGAGCTCGAACGTGGTCAGCACGATCACCCGGGTGTCGGCCAGCGCCGGATCGGCGGTGATCCGGGCGGTCGCCGCCAGGCCGTCCAGGCGCGGCATGCGGATGTCCATCAGCACGATCTGGGGACGATGACGGCGGGCCAGCAGCACGGCGTCCTCGCCGTCGGCGGCCTCGGCGACGACGTCGACGCCCGGCTCGGCCGCCAGCAGCGCGCGGAACCCCGCCCGGACGAGCGCCTGATCGTCGACGAGCTCGACGCTGATCACGCGCTCAGCGGTCCCGCGCCGGCCGTCCCGGCACGCTCGCCACCGGTCCATGGGCACCGGGGTCGGGGAGGCTTGGGGCCGGGGCCGGGGCCGGGGCCGAGGCCGGGACCGAGGCCGGAGCGCCGGCCACCGGGAGACTCGCGGCCGAGGCCGAGGCCGGGACCGAGACCGAGACCGGGACCGGGACCGAGGCCGGGGCCGGAGCGCCGGCCACCGGGAGACTCGCGGCCGGGGCCGGGACCGCGCCTGAGGGCGGAGCCGGAGCCGGCTCCGGGATGGCGGCGACCGGCAGACGAGCCCGCACCCGCCAGCCCCCGGCGAGCACTGGCCCGGCCTCCAGCGTCCCTCCGAGCGCGGCCGCGCGCTCGCGCATCCCGCGGACGCCGTTGCCGGCCGGCCCGCGGGCACCGCCGGCGGGGCCGGCGGGCGCCGCGCCGGCGCCGTCGTCGAGCACCTCGATCATCACCGCGCCGGGGACGCGATGCACCGACACCCGCGCTCGGGTCGCGCGGGCGTGGCGGGCGACGTTCGTCAGCGCCTCCTGGATGATCCGATAGCCCGCGGCCTGGACCGGGGCCGGCAGATCGCCGACGGGCGCGACGTCGAGCGCCACCTCAAGCCCCGCGGCGCGCAGGCCGCCGGTCAGCGCCTCAACGTCCCGGAATCCCGCCACCGGCCCGAGCGGCGCCTCGTGATCGGGATCGCGCAGCGTGTCGAGCGTGCCGCGCAGGTCGGCGAGCGCCTCCCCGCTGGTCGCCTTGATCGCCCGCAGGGCGTCGTGGGCCTGGCGGGGATCGCGCTCGAGCAGGTGCGCCGCGACGCCGGCCTGGACGTTGATGGCGGTCATCGCGTGGGCGACGAGATCGTGGATCTCCCGGGCGATCCGCAGCCGCTCCTCGCCGATCTGGCGCAGCGTCTCCTGCTCGCGCGCCTCCACACCCTGCTCGATGCCGAGACGGCGGGTCCGGACGATCTCGCCGCCGGCGATCGCCAGCAGGCACAGCGCGAGGTTCCCGGTCACGATCGACGGGACGCTCCCGCCCGACGCGAACGGCACGACGCTGACGATCACGCACGGGATCGTCCCCAGCCCCAGCCACACCGACCGGCGCCGGTCGCCGCTGTGGGCGAGCTCGAACAGCGCCACCATCGGGATGAGGACGACCGTGTCGGCGGGATGCAGCTGCCACAGGACGAGGATGATGCCCGCGGTCAGGAACGGGAACTGGAGGACGAACGGCATCCGCCGGCGCAGCGCCAGCGGCACGCAGCCGACGAACGCCGCCAGCACGGCGAGCCCGGTCACCGGCTTGCCCGACGGTGAGAGGGCGGCGTCGACGATCAGGACCGGCGGGACGAGCACGACCGGGAGCCAGTCGACGAGCGCCGCCTGGCTGAGGGAGCGCCGTGCCACGACGCCCCCGATCATACGTCGGCCAGTCCCTCGCGGCCGGCGACCTCGGCGCGGCCGGTGACCGCGGTGGCCCCGGTGAGCCCGGTGGCCCCGGTGAGCCCGGTGACCCCGGGTTGGCCGGCGATCCCGGCGCCCTCGGGAGCCACCCGCGACGCACCGGCGCGGGCGGATCCGGTCAGCCGGGCGCGCAGGCGATGCAGCACGAGCGGCGACCACCAGTTCCAGCGGCCGAGCAGCGCCATCAGCGACGGCACGAGCAGCGACCGCACGACGAAGGCATCGAGCAGCACGCCGGTCGCGGTGGCGACCCCGATCTGCTGGATGAACGAGATCGAGCTCGTGCTGAACGCGCCGATCGCCACCGCCAGCAGGATCGCGGCGGCGGTCACGACCCGCCCGGTCGCGCCGAGGCCCACGGCGACCGCCTCGCGCTCGTCGGCCGGATCTCGGGACCCGGCGTCCCGGGCCTCCTTGATCCTTCCGAGCAGGAAGACCCCGTAGTCGGTCGACAGCGCGAACACGACCGTCGCCGCCACGAGGAAGTCGGTCGGCTCCACGCCGCCGTTGGCGGTGTAGCCGAGCAGACCGGTCAACCGGCCGTGCTGATAGATGAGCACGAGCGGCGTCAGCGCCGCGCCGACGGTCAGCGCGTTCATCGTGATCGCCTTCAGCGGCAGGACGACCGAGTCGGTCATCAGCCACAGGATGACGATCGTCAGCAGCGCGAGCGCGCCGACGGCGACCGGCAGATGTCCTGCGATCGCCGCCTGCTGGTCGACGAAGGCGGCCGCATCCCCCGTGACCCGCACCGTGAACGGCGACGGGGTCGTCCGGATGGCCTCGACGACACGCTGGGCGGTTGCGCCCGCGGGGTCGCCCGCCACCTGGGCCTGCAGCTCCCAGGTGTCATGACCGAGGGCCCGCGGGCGGTCGACGCGCGTCACCCCGGGGATCGTCGCCACGCGGGTCGCGAACCCCTCGATCCGGGTGGCGGCGGCCGGCGAGCGCGGCGCGGTGATCGCCATCGTCGCCGGCGTGGCCCCCACGCCGCCGAACTCCCGGGTGATGGCGTCGGCGACCGTACGCGAGCTCTGGCCGATCGGGATCACCGAGCTGTCGATCGGCGACCAGCGGACGGTCAGCGCCGGCGCCGCGGCGGCGAGCATGACGAGCGTCGTCAGCGCCGCGACTGTGCCCGGTCGGCGCATGACCGCGCGAGCGAGGCGATACCAGCGCCCCGCGTCGCGGTCGGCCAGGGTCTCGCCGGCGGCCCCGGCACCGGCCCTCGCCCGGGCACCGGCTCCGGCCCAGGAGCGACGTCCACCCGCGAGCTTGGCTCCCCACAGCCCGAGCAGCGCCGGCGAGATCGTCAGGGCTGCGGCCGCGGCGGCGAGGGCGACGATCGCGCCGGCGATCCCCATCGACTTCAGGAAGCCGAGCGGGAAGAAGGTCAGCGTGGCCAGCGCGGCGGCCACCGTCGCGGCCGAGAAGAGGATCGTGCGCCCGGCCCGGCTCATCGCCTCCGCGATCGCCTCCCCGACCGCGCTGCCGCCGTCGAGCTCCTGGCGAAAGCGGGTCAGCAGGAACAGCGTGTAGTCGATCGCCAGCCCGAGCCCGAGGCCGATCACCAGGTTGAGCGCGAACACGCTCAGCCCGTAGACGTCGTTGACCGCGGTCAGCACGAGGAACGTCCCGAGCACGGTCGTCGCCCCGACGGCGAGCGGCATGAGCGCCGCCCGGCCGCGGAAGAAGACGAGCGACAGCGCGACGAGAATCGGGAAGGCGAGCAGCTCGGCGAAGCCCAGGCCCTTCGTCACCTCGCTGCTGATCTGCACGCCGGAGACCGCGGACCCGCCGACCGTGACTCCGCGCGCTGACGCGAACGCGCTCAGCGCCGCGTGGGCGGCGCCGGCGTCATCGGCTCCGGCGCGCAGGGTGGCGGTGACGAGCACGTGGCGGCCGTCCGGGGCGACGGCGGCGGGCGCCGACACCCGCAGCACGCCGGTCACGGCGGCCAGGCGTGCGGCGACGGCGGCGACCCGCGCCCGGGCCGAGGCCCGGGCCGCTCCGTGCGGCGTGGCGACGAGCAGCACGAGCGCCGGCGCGGGCTGGGCGCCGGTGGCGGCCTGCAGCTGATCGGTGGCCAGCGACGAGGGGGCGTTGGCGGCGACGAACCCGCCGGAGCTCTTCAGCGCGCCGGCGAGCGGGCCGCCGATCGCCCCGGAGACCGACACGAACACGGCGACGAGGATGAGCGTGCGGCGCGGCGAGGAGCTGAGGGCGACGGCGGCTGATCTGAGCATGGCGTCATTCTCGACCGGCCTCCCGCGCGGGACAATCGCCCCGGGGATGTGTCTTCGACGGGGCTTCGTACTCCCCCGGGAGTACGCCCCGGCCTCCGGCCCCCGGCGTCCGCCCCCCGGCGTCCGGCCCCTGGGCGTCCGGGCCCCCGGCCCGTCAACGGTGGTGGATCGTTTAGGGGTTGATATTCAACACCCAGATGACACACCACGGCGGACGATGGCCGCCGAGGCGCACGTCGCCAGCGCGAGACCGAGGTCGGCGTCCGTCACCCCGGCGATGTCCGGGTGGTCACGGTCGAGCTCGATCTCGGGGCCCGTCCCGGCCAGGCCGAGTGACGCTCGGCCGTTGGCGGCGATCGCGCCCCACAGGTCCCCGTCGGCGGCGGCGAGCAGCGCGTACCGGGTCTCTCCCTCTCGCCGGGCGAGCGTCTCCAGCTCGCGCAGCTCCTCGAACGGGTCGATCCGCACCTGCTCGTCGGTGCCGATCGCCAGCCGGACGCCGGCGTTGCGATAGCGCAGTCCCGGGAAGACGCCGTCGCCGAGGTTGCCCTCCGTCGTCGGGCAGGTGACGACGATCGAGTCCGAGGCGGCGAGCCGCTCGATATCCGCGTCGTCGACGTGGATGGCGTGCACGACGCTCGTGCGCGGGCCGAGGAAGTTGCAGCGATACAGGAGCTCGATCGGCGAGCAGCCGTGCTCGGCCGCGCATTCGGCCACCTCTCGGCGCTGCTCGGCGGCATGGACGTGGCTGACCAGCCCGTGCTCCCGGGCGTGGGCGCCGATCGCCGCGATCCAATTCGCGGGCACCGCGCGGACGCTGTGGGCGGCGACGCCGACGTGGACCCCATCGCGGTCCCGGGCCCACTCGCGCAGCGCATCGACGCGCTCCAGATAGGCGTGGACCGAGGGGTCGCAGAATCGGACCTGGCCGGGATCGGGCGCGACATCGCCCCCCGCCCAGCCGCCGCGGTGATAGGCGGCCGGCAGCAGGACGATCTCCAGGCCGTGCGCGCGGGCCGCCTGCGCCAGCGCGATCGCCATCGCATTGGGATCGTCGTAGGGCCGCCCGTCGGGCCGGTGGTGGACGTAGTGGAACTCGCCGACGGCGCTGTAGCCGGCGGCCGCCATCTGCGCGTAGACGCGCGCGCCGACCTCGTACATCGATTCGGGGTCATGCGATCCGGCGAGCCGGTACATCTCGGTGCGCCAGCTCCAGAAGTCATCGCCCGGCACCAGGCGCTCGCCCACCCCGCGCAGATCCAGCTGGAAGGCATGGCTGTGGGCGTTGGCCATCCCGGGCACGCGCGTCATCCGGGTCGTCCGCGCCGTCTCAGTCGTCGCTTCGGTCATGGCGATCGCCTGCTCAGCCGCGTGGCGGCGTCCTCGTCTCGAACGTACACCGGCTCGCCGTCGACGAAGGCGGCGAGCACCGGGTTGTGGCCGAAGCGATAGGCGATCTCCTGCACCGGACCGTCGAGCAGCAGCAGATCGGCGCGCTTGCCGACCTCGATCGAGCCGCGGTCGTGCTCGAGGCCGAGCGTCCAGGCCGCGTTGAGCGTCGCGGCGCCGAGGCACTCCCGGGCGGTCAGGCGATACAGCCGCGCGGCGAGGCCGAGCACGATCGGCATCGAGACGACCGGCGCGGTGCCGGGGTTGGCGTCGGTGGCGAGCACGACGATCGCGCCCGCCTCCAGCAGGTCCCGTCCCGGGGCGCGATGCTCGGCCCCGAGGAACTCCGCGGCCGGCAGCAGCACGGCCGCGCACGGCGCGGCGGCGAGCGCCGGGATGTCCCGCGGATCGATCATCGAGAGATGATCGACCGAGCGCGCACCGGCGGCGATCGCCACCGGCACGGTGCGATGGCTGGCGAACTGCTCGGCATGGCAGCGCAGGAGCAGGCCGCCGGCCGCCGCCAGCTCGCCCATCACCGTCAGATGGCGGTTGTCGAAGGCGATCGACTCGACGAAGATGTCCAGCGCGCTGACCCCGCCGGCGGCCAGCACCTCGGGCATCATCGCCTGCACGACGTCCATCCAGCCATCGGCGCTGTAGCCCGCCGGGACGGCGTGGGCGAGCAGCGCGGTCGACACCGTCGTCTGCGCCACCTCGGCAGCCAGCTCGCGGGCGAGTGCCAGCAGCCGCAGCTCGCCCGCACGGGACAGGCCGTAGCCCGACTTGCATTCCAGCGTCGTCGTGCCGTGCGCGAGCATCTCGGCGGCGAGCCCCCGGGCCTGGTCGATGACCTCGGCGTCGCTGCTGTCGCTCAGCGCCCGCGCCGAGGCGGCGATCCCGCCGCCGGATCGCGAGATCTCCTCGTAGGGCACGCCGCGCAGCTTGCGCTCGTACTCGCCCGCTCGCCAACCGGCGAACGGGAGATGGGTGTGGCAGTCGACGAAGCCGGGGATGAGCGCACACCCGCTCGCGTCGACGCTCAGGTCGGCGCGCGGGTCGTCCCGGAGCGCGCCGATCCTCCCGTCCGCGCCGACCGAGAGCGAGCCGGGCGCAAGCGTCTGGGCCTCCAGCTCATCGCCGCGCAGGTGCGCGAGCCCGTCACGCGGAGGGCGCAGGATCTGCTCGGCGCCGGTGAACGAGACCGAGCCCACGGCGGATCGTCAGCGCCCCGTCCGCGCCATTAACGGACGTCGGGCTCGGGGTCGAGCATCGGCATCTTGATGCCGGTCCGCCGAGCGGTGTCCAGCGCGAGGTCATAGCCGGCGTCGGCGTGGCGGACGACCCCCATCCCCGGGTCGGCGGTCAGCGCCCGACGCACGCGCTCGCCGGCCTCGCGCGTCCCGTCGGCGACCGTCACCTGTCCGGCGTGGATCGACTTGCCCATCCCGACCCCGCCGCCGTGGTGAATCGAGACCCAGCTCGCGCCGCAGGCCGTCATCAGCATCGCGTTGAGCAGCGGCCAGTCGGCGACCGCGTCCGAGCCATCGCGCATCGACTCGGTCTCGCGCTCGGGCGAGGCCACCGAGCCGCAGTCGAGATGGTCACGGCCGATGACGATCGGGCCCTTGAGCTCGCCGCTGGCCACCATCTCGTTGAAGCGGACCCCGGCCCTGTCACGCTCGCCGTAGCCCAGCCAGCAGATCCGGGCGGGCAGGCCCTGGAAGTGGACGCGTTCCTGGGCGAGCGAGATCCAGCGGGCGATGTGCTCCTGGTCGCCGAACAGGTCGAGGATCGCCTGGTCGGTGGCGTGGATGTCGGCCGGATCGCCGGACAGCGCCACCCAGCGAAACGGGCCCTTGCCCTCACAGAAGAGCGGCCGGATGTACGCCGGAACGAAGCCGGGATAGGAGAAGGCCTCGGCGTCACCGTGCTCGGCGGCCAGACCGCGCAACGCGTTGCCGTAGTCAAACGCCTCGGAGCCGGCGCGCTGCAGGGCGCGGATCGCGCCGACGTGGGCGAGCACGCTCTCCCCCACCCGCTTGAGATAGTCGTCGGGATCGGTCCGGCGCAGGACCTCGGCCTGCTCGACGGTCAGCCCGGCGGGCACGTAGCCGTTGAGCGGATCGTGCGCGCTCGTCTGGTCGGTGACGACGTCGACCGGGACGCCGCGGCGCACGAGCTCCGGCAGGACCTCGGCGGCGTTGGCGGCGAGACCGATCGACAGGCCGCGGCGATCGGCGCGGGCGCGATCGAGACGGTGCAGCGCGTCGTCGAGGTCGGCGGCGCGCTCGTCGAGATAGCCGGTCTCGATCCGGCGCTCGATCCGGTGCAGGTCGACCTCGATGCACAAGGCGGCGCCGTCGAGCATCGTGATCGCCAGCGGCTGCGCGCCGCCCATCCCTCCGAGCCCCGCCGTCACGACGAGGCGGCCGGCGAGCGTGCCGTCGAAGCGCTTCTCGGCCGCGGCGGCGAACGTCTCATACGTCCCCTGCAGGATCCCCTGGCTGCCGATGTAGATCCACGACCCGGCGGTCATCTGCCCGTACATCATCAGACCGGCGGCGTCGAGCTCGCGGAACGTCTCCCAGGTCGCCCACTGCGGGACGAGATTGGAGTTGGCGATCAGCACGCGCGGGGCCTGGTCGTGGGTCTCGAACACCGCCACCGGCTTGCCGGACTGGACGATCAGCGTCTCGGAGTCCCCGAGCCGCCGCAACTCCCGCTCGATCGTGTGGTACGCCGACCAGTTGCGCGCCGCCTTGCCGATCCCGCCGTAGACGACGAGCTCGTCGGGCTTCTCGGCGACATCGGGGTGGAGGTTGTTGCGCAGCATGCGCAGCGCCGCCTCCTGCTGCCATCCGCGACAACTCAGTGCAGTGCTCATCGGCCGGTCACGCTACCGGAGCGGCCCGCGCATCGCTATCGCCGGTACGGCAGGCGCGTGCCGATGCCGTGCGCCACCGCTTTGGCCAGCAGCGCCTCGCCGAGCGCGATGTCGGTGATCGACAGGCCACGGTGCCAGAAGAGGATCGTCTCGTCGTCGGACTCGCGGCCCGGCCGGTCGCCGGCGACGATCTCGCCGAGCTCGGCGTGCAACGTCTCCACGGTGAGGCGACCGGAGTCGACGTGGGCGCGCAGCGCCCCGAGCGGCCCGACCCCGGCCTGCCCCCAGTCGTCGACGACGACCTTGTCCATGATGTCGGTCAGATCGAGCTCGACGGCGCTCATCGTGCCGTACGGGACGACGAGCGCTCCGCGCTTGATCCATGCGCTCTTCAGCAGCGGCTGAGGTGACTCCAGGCGCGACGCCTCGACGATGACGTCGGCGCCGCGCACGCACTCCTCCCAGCTCGCGACGGCGCGCACCTCCCGGCCCAGGTCCTCGCTGAGACGCCGCGCGAACGCGTCGCGGCTCTCGGGCCGGCGGGAGTGCACGCGGATCTCGTCGATCGAGGGCAGGACGCGGCACACGAGACGCACGTTCCAGTAGGCGGTTCCGCGCGCCCCGACGTGGCCGAGCACCCGCGCGCCCGGCGCGGCGAGATGGCGGGCGCCGATCGCGGTGACGGCGCCGGTGCGCACCTCGGTGATGGCGGTCGCGTCGAGGATCGCCACCGGGACGCCGGTCTGCGGATCCATGAGCAGCAGCAGAGCCAGCTCCGACGGCAGGCCGAGCCGGTGGTTGTCGACGTAGTCACCGACGACCTTGACGCCGGCGTGATGCGCCGTGACCCCGCGCAGGACGTTGAAGTGCCCGGTCGCGCCGCGGGGGAAGAGATGCGTCCGCGGTTCGATCACCGTCTCGCGCCGGCCCTGCGCGCGCAGGACCGCCTCGGTCGCGCTCAGCACCTCGTCGTCGGTGAGGGCCAGCGCCTCGATGTCGTCGCCGTTGAGGTAGACCAGGTCCAGCGGGCTCACGCCGTCACCGCCTCGCGCACCGCCGCCTGCAGGTCGCCACCGGTCAGGGCCCCCGCCGCCAGGCGCTCGACGTCGGGTCCCAGCGCACGGTCATCGCCGAGCGGCGCCACCGACTCGCGCACCCAGCGGTGAGCGACCGCCGTCCCCGCGCCCAGTGACGACGCCGCGGCCAGATCGACCGCCTCGGCGGCGACGACGAGCTCGAGGGCGACGAGCAGGCGCAGGCGCTCGAGCTGATCGCCGACGCGCAGCGCGCCCTGCACGGCGCTGGTGGAGTCGTCCTCCACGCCGTCGGCGCCCACCGTCGGGTGGATCGCCAGCGGCGCGGCGAGATGGCGGATCTCGATCGTCAGGGCCCGCGCGGTCTTCGACAGCGGGGTCATGCCGGAGCGCGCGGTGCCGTCCGGAGCGGCGATCAGATTGGCCGGCAGGCCGCTCAGGCGCGCGGTCGTCAGCCGCGCCTGGCGCTCGGCGATCAGGGCCGCGACCTGGGCGAGCGCGACCGCGGTCGCGTCGAGCGCCATCGCCAGCGCGGGCACGTGGAAGTTCCCGTTCGACAGCACCGCCTCGTCGGCGGCGAGCACGAGCGGGTTGTCGGCGGCGCCGTTGAGCTCGGGTCCGAGCGCGCCGGCGAGGAGATCGAGCGCGGTGCGCAACGAGCCATGGACCTGGCTGACGCAGCGCACGCTCAGCGGGTCCTGGAGCCGGCGGGCGGTCCCGGGGCGCGTCAGGTCCCCGCCGGCCAGCAGCCCCCGCAGGCCATCTGCCGCCCACGCCTGGCCCGGTGCCGGCCGCGCGGCGACGACGCGGGGGTCGATCGGGCTCAGGCTGGCGCGAAAGCCCTCCATCGACAGCGCGGCCGACACCTGCACCGCCTCCAGGAGCGCCTCGGCGTCGTACAGGGCGAGTGCCGCCGCCCCCACCGAGACGGCCGAGCTGGAGCAGATGGCCAGTCCGTCCTTGGGCCCGAGGGCGATCGGCGCCAGACCGGCCCGGGCGAGCGCGGCCGCCGACGGCACGCGCTCGCCGCCGATCGACGCCTCCCCTTCGCCGATCAGGGTCAGCCCGACATGGGCGAGCAGGCAGAGATCGGAAGCGCCGACCGAGCCGCTGCGCGGGATCCGCGGATGGACGCCGGCGTTCAGCAGCGCCGCCAGGCCGTCGGCGACGGCGATCCCCGCCCCGGCGCCGCCGGCGCACAGGCCGTTGAGCCGCACGGCCATCGCCGCCCGCGTCAGCTCGTCGCTCAGCGGCGGACCGACCGCCGTCGCGCGCCCGCGCAGCGTGCGCAGCGAGAACGCGGCCGCCTCGTCGGGGGCGACGCGCTCGACGACCTTGGACCCGAGGCCGGTCGTGACGCCGTAGATCGGCGTCCCGGCCCGCATCGCGCGCTGCACGAACGCCGCCGCTGCCGTGATCCGGGCCCGCGCCGCCGGGTCGATCGACACCAGCACCCCGCGCCGGGCGACCGCGGCCAGCGCGCCGGGCGCAAGGGCGAAACCGGTGAGGGCCAGGCCGGCATCCATGGGCGGCGACGATATCGCCCCGCGCGCGGGGCCCGCCCCCCGCACACGACGCTGGGCGGCGGCCCGTACCGACGGGCCGCACCGCCGGCCCCACCGACGGGCCGCACCGCCGGCCCCAGCGCCGGCCCCAGCCGCCGGCCCCACCGCCGGCCCCACCGCCGGCCCCACCGCCGGGCCCCACCGCCGGGCCCCACCGCCGGGCCCCACCGACGGGCCGGCCGGCCGGCCCGCAGAGCGGGCGATTACAGTCCCGCCATGCCCTCGTCCCCACTCGCCGACGACCCGCCGGCGCTCGTCGTCCTCGACGGCGCGACGCTGACTCCGGCCGGGGTGGCGGCGATCGCCCGGGAGGGAGCCGAGGCGGTGCTCGCCGATGAGGCGCGGGCACGCAACGACCGCGCCCGGGCGGCGATCGCGACGCTGCTGGCCCGCGGGGACGAGCTGTACGGGGTCACCACCGGCGTCGGCGCGCTGCGCGCCTATCGCGTGCCGGTCAAGAGCCGCGAGCGCTATTCGCTCGGACTGCTGCGCAGCCACGCCTGCGGCGCCGGGCGCCCGCTGCCGGTCGCGCTCGTCCGGGCGGCGCTGGCGACCCGCGCCAACCAGATCGGGGCGGGCGGAGCGGGCGTCGCCGCCGAGCTGCTGGAGGGGGCCGTCGACGCGCTCAACGCCGGGCTGACGCCGTTCACCCGTGAGCTCGGCTCGCTCGGCACCGGTGATCTGACCAATCTCTCCGACATCGCGCTCGCGCTGCTCGGCGAGGGGCGGATGTGGCGCGGCGACGAGCTCGTCGACGCCGCCGAGGCGCTCGCCGACGCCGGGCTGGCGCCGGCGCGGCTGGGGCCGCGGGACGGGCTGGCCTTCATGAGCTCCAACGCGGTCAGCATCGGGCACGCCGCGCTGCTCGTCGTCGACGCGCAGCGGCTGCTCGACGCCTGGCTGTCGGTGGCGGCGTTGTCCTTCGAGGCGGCGGCCGCCGATCCGGTCGCGCTCGATCCGCGGATCCACTCCCGGGGCCACCGCCCCGGCCAGGCGGCGATCGCCGACCGGATGCGGGAGCTGCTCGACGGGCTCGAGCACCGCGCCCGGCGCGCCGGCCCGCTCGGGATCCAGGATCCGTATCCGTTCCGCGCCCAGCCGCAGGTCGACGGCGCCGTCCACGACGCGCTGACCGCGCTGGAGGAGACCGTCTCCCACGAGCTCAACTTTGCCGGCGAGAACGCCCTCATCATCCCGGGCGAGGACGTGGCGCTGCCCAACGGCAATCCCCACGCCGCGCCGCTGGCCAACGCCATCGACGGGCTGCGGACCGCGCTCGCCTCCTCGGCGGCGCTGATCGCCGCGCGCGTCAGCACGCTGCTGGACACGAGCCTCACCGGGCTCCCGCCGTTCCTCGCCCGCCGCCCCGGGCCCGAGTCCGGCGCGCTCGTGCTCGAGTACACCGCCCACGCCGCGGTCGCCGAGGTGCGTTCGCTCGTCACGCCCGTCGCCGCCCAGACGGTGTCGGTGTCCCGCGGGGTCGAGTCGCACTCGAGCCTGGCGCCGATCGCCGCCCGCCGTGCCCACGAGACGCTCGCCGCGCTGCGCGTGGCGGTCGCCACCGAGCTCGTCGTCGCCGTCCGGGCGCTCCGCCTCGCCGGCCAGGAGCCGGTCGGCGCCGGCACCCGCCCGCTGTGGGCGGCGGCGATCGAACGGCTCGATCCCGATCTCAGCGACCGGCCGCTGCATCCCGACGTCGAAGCCGCGCGTCGATTGGTCGAGGGCTGGGCTCTCTAGTGTTCCGCGGGTACGTTCGGTGCCACCACGAGGTGTCGCTGGGGGATGGCGGGCACGGGCGCAGGATCTGAGGACACCCGGATGACTCCGACGCGGCCCGTTCCGGCGAGGCGGGATGCCGAGTGGGCCGCGGATCCGAGCCGGCACCGCCGGGGGCGCCTCGACTGCCGGAGAACGTGCGCGGCGGGACACTAGCATCAGGGCGGTGACCGCTCCCGCCGAGCCACCGATCAACATGGCCGTCCCGGATCGTCGCCGGCGCCTGCTGATCCTCGGGATCTGCTCGATGAGCCTGCTGATCGTCGGGTTGGACGCGACGATTGTCAACGTCGCCCTGCCCTCGATCCACCGCTCGTTTCGCTCGTCGCTGTCCGGCCTGCAGTGGACGATCGACGCCTACACGCTCGTCATCGCCAGCCTGCTGATGCTGTCGGGCTCGACCGCCGACCGCATCGGGCGCCGGCGGATGTTCCAGATCGGCCTGTCGCTGTTCTCGCTCGGCTCGCTGATGTGCGCGGTCGCGCCGAGCCTCGGGATGCTGATCGCGGCCCGGGTCATCCAGGCGATCGGCGGGTCGATGCTCAACCCGGTGGCGATGTCGATCATCCGCAACGTGTTCGAGGATCCGCGGGAGCGGGCGCAGGCGATCGGCGTGTGGGGAGCGCTGTTCGGGCTGAGCATGGCGCTCGGGCCGGTCGTGGGCGGCGCGCTCGTCGACTCGGTCGGCTGGCGGTCGGTCTTCCTCGTCAACCTGCCGGTCGGCCTGGTGGCGATCGTCCTGACCGCGCTCTACGTGCCGGAGTCACGCGCGCCGCGGCCACGGCGGATCGACCCGGTCGGCCAGCTGCTCGTCATCCTCGCGCTGGCCGCGCTGACCTACGGGATCATCGACGCGCCGACGGCCGGCTGGCTCTCGGCGCGGTCGATCGCGCTGTTCGCGGTCTCGATCGGCGCCTTTGCCGCGCTCGTCGCCTACGAGCTGCGCCGGCGCGATCCGCTGCTCGAGGTTCGCTTCTTCCGCAGCGCCCCGTTCTCCGGCGCCAGCATGATCGCGATCGCGGTGTTCGCCGCGATGGGCGGCTTCCTCTTCCTCAACACCCTCTATCTCCAGGATGTGCGGCACTTCTCCCCGCTGCACGCCGGGTTGTACACCCTGCCGATGGCGGGGCTGATGCTGATCGTCGCCCCAGTCTCCGGGCGCATCGTCGCCAACCGCGGCGGGCGGTGGCCGATGTTCGTCGGCGGCCTGGGGCTGATGGCCAGCGGCCTGCTGCTGACCGGCCTGACGGCGACGACCCCGCTCGCCCGGCTCATCCTCGCCGCCGTGCTGCTCGGCGGCGGATCGGGGCTGATCAATCCGCCGATCACCAACACGGCGGTGTCCGGCATGCCGGGATCCCAGGCCGGCGTCGCCGCCGCGGTCGCCTCGACGAGCCGGCAGGTCGGCCAGACGCTCGGGGTGGCAGTGCTCGGCGCGCTGGCCGGGAGCGCGAACGGGATCATCGGGCCGAGCTTCGCCGTCGACACGCGCGTCTGCTGGTGGATCGTCGTCGGGCTCGGCGCGACGGTCGTCACGCTGGCGCTGCTCAGCACGAGCCGGTGGGCGAACGCCACCGCCCGTCGGACCGCGGAGCGCCTCGCCGAGCCCGGGATCGCGCATCCGGCAACCGGCGGCGAGCCGAGCGGACGCGCCGCCGCGCCGGCGCCGAGCGCCGCCCCGGGCTGATCTGAAGGCGACCGCCTCGCCGGGCACTAACGTCAGGCCGACGATGCCGCCGGTCCCCAATCGTCCCCACGTCGAGCTGCGCGGCGGCCGCGGCGAGGATGACGAGCCGATCGTCGTCCTGTCGTTCCCGTATGACCGCTCGCTCGTCGAGCTCGTGCGCACGATCCCCCATCGGCGCTTTGACTGGGACTCCCGGGAATGGTCGGCCCCCGCCAGCGACTGGGCGGCGATGAAGGTCACGGAGGCGCTCGAGCGCTATCCCGAGCTCGAACCCAGCCGCGAGGTCGCCGAGTGGCTGGCCCGGGTCAAGGAGCGCTGGATCGGCTCGGTGACGACGACGCGCCACGACGGCCGCGGCTGGTGGGTGCTGCGAACGCTGGCCGGCCCGATCCCGGAGGCGCTGCGCGAGCAGGCGATCGACCACGACGGGCGGATTCTCGTGCCGCTGACCGTCTCGGCCGCCGAGGCGCTGCGCGAGGAGCGCTCGGCGCGGCTGGACATGGGAGCCGAGCGCTGCGCGGCGATCGTCGAGCGCGGCGGCGACCCGCCGCCCGCGCGGCTGGCCTACGCGCGCGGCGTCGACGGTGAGGAGCTGAGGCTCGAGGTGCTGTGGGATCCCGACGTCGGACTCGCCTTCACCGAGCTGCCCGGAGCCAACGGGACGCGCGCGGTCGGACTCGATCCGTGGCTGGCCGAGACGCTCGACGCCTTCATCGCGCTCCACGAGGTGGCGGTCAGCCCCGAGGCCGCGCCGTTCCTCGAGCAACTGCTCGACGAGCATCGCGCCGCCGCCGGCGCGGTCCGGCGCTCGCGCGCGACGGCCGGCGAGGCGATCCCGGCCGTCGCCGAGGTGCTCGGCGGCGAGCTGGCGCCCTTTCAATGGGCGGCCGTTCACTACGCGCTGGACGCGCGGCGCACCTTCCTCGCCGACGAGCAGGGGCTCGGCAAGACGGTCGAGGCGCTGGCCACGCTGGAGGCCGACGCCGCGTTCCCCGCCGTCGTCGTCTGCCCGGCCTCGATGAAGCTCGGCTGGCAGCGCGAGGCGGAGCGCTGGCTCCCGCACCGCAGCGTCACGGTCATCACGGGCCGGGGTGCCATTCCGGCCGCCGGCGCCGAGCTGACGATCCTCAACTACGAGATCGTCGCCGCCCACTACGAGCAGCTCGCCCGCCGGCGCCCGCGCGCCCTGGTCATCGACGAGTCGCACTACTGCAAGAACCCGCGGGCCAAGCGCACTCACGCCGTCCGCCATCTCTCCAACGCCGTCGCGCCCGACGGCCTGCGCCTGGCGCTGACCGGCACCCCGGTGCTCAACCACGCCGAGGAGCTGATCGCGCAACTGCGGATCCTCGGCCGGCTCCAGGACTTCGGCTCCGGCGCGCGCTTCGCCGCCCAGTTCCGTGGCGCGGTCAGCGAGGAGCGCCTGCACTGGCACATGCGCCGGCGCTGCTTCGTGCGCCGGCTGAAGTCCGAGGTCCTGCCCCAGCTGCCGGCCAAGCGGCAGGTGGTGGTGCCGATCGCGCTGACCAACGAGGCCGAGTACCGGCTCGCCGAGCGCGACGTGATCGAATGGCTGCGCCTGCAACCGCTTGACCTCTCCGAGCTCAACGCCAAGATCGCCGCCACGCTGCGCGCCGAGCGCCTCGCTCAGCTCGGGACGCTGCAACGACTCGCGGGGCGCGGCAAGCTGGCCGCGGCGCTGGCCTGGATCGAGGACTTTCTCGCCTCCGACGAACCGCTTGTCGTCTTCGCCCGTCACGTCGAGGTCCAGCGCGCGGTGCTGCAGCGCTTCCCCGAGGCGCTGCACCTGCTGGGCGCGGACTCGATCGAGGCCCGTGAAGCGTCGATCGCCGCCTTCCAGGATCCGGACGGCCCCCGGCTGATCGTCGGCGCGACACGGGTCGCCGGCCAGGGCATCACGCTGACCCGAGCCTCCAACGTCGCGTTCCTGGAGCTCGAATGGACGCCGGCAACGCACGATCAGGCCGAGGATCGCTGCCATCGCATCGGCCAGCGCGACGCCGTCACGGCCTGGTATCTGCTGGCCGCCAAGACAATCGACGAGACGATGGCCCGGCTGATCGAGAACAAGCGGGCGATCGTCTCTGCGGTCACCGACGGCCGGGCGCTGGAGTCCGACGGTCTCGTCGAGGCCGTCATCGCCGAGTTGCGAGACGGGCGGCCGTTCCACCATCTGCGCGTCGTGCACTGAGCGCCGACGGCGCCGGCGGTATCCTGCGAGCGATGCTCAGAGGCGGCCCGTCACCGGTCAGGACGCCGAACGTCCATCCCGCGTGCCGCAACGTCCCGCGACGCAACGACGAGGGCTTCGAGGAGCTCTGTCACCTCGTCACCGACGAGGATCCCGACACCGCGCTGTGCGGCAGGGACGTGACCGGCTTTCCGTGGAACCCGCCGTGGCCGCGCTGTGAGGCGTGCCTGGCGATCGCCCACGGCCAGCAGAACTAGAAGCCGTACTCGATCGCGACCGTGCGCTCGATCGAGTGGATCGCCTCGGCCAGCGCGTCATGGGTGTCGACCCGGCCGCGCACGGTCACGACCTTTCCGTCGGTGCCGTCGCGCCAGTCGACCTCGTCGCCGACCGCACGGCTGACGCGGACGCTCTCCACGAACGACTGCTCGCCGAGCGCGGTCAGACCGCTGAGCCCGACGACGCTGCGTGCGTCGCAGGGCGGCTGGAGCATCCGCCAGTACGCGATCCCCCGCGTCGGCGCCAGTCCCGAGAAGGTGACCGGCCGGCCCAGCGCGACGTCGCAGGCGGCCCGGAACAGGTTGACATCGGAGACGCTCTGCAGCACGAAGGGCGGGCGGCCGCCCAGGCGGCCGTTGACCTCGATCAGCTGAGGCCCGTCCGGCGTCAGCTTGATCTCGATGTGGAGAACGCCGATCGTGATGCCCAGCGCCCCGATCGCCGCGTCGCAGATCGCGAACAGCGGGCCGTGCATCGACTCCGGGACGGCCGCCGGGATGAAGTTGCCGGTCTCCCGGTACGGCTCGGCCAGCGGGAAGCGCCCGGTCAGCGCGACGTGATGCGAGCGACCGTCGCACACCACCGACTCGACCGAGAGATAGCTGGCGAAGCGGCAGTCGCTGGCCGGGTCGTCGGCCAGGTGCTCCTCCACGATCTGCTCCACGCCGTGCTCATAGAACGCGATCAGATCGTCGGGGCCGGCGAGGGCGAGGATGCCACGGCTGCCGCTGCCCGCCGCCGGCTTCAGGACCGCCGGATAGTGGATGTGGGTGGCGATACCGGCCAGCGCGCAGTCGCTCAGATCGCCCGGCAGCGGCCAGAAGCGCGGGCCGGGAACGCCGGCCGCCTCCAGGACGGCGCGCTGGCGCTGCTTGTCGGCGAGCGTCGCCGCCACCCCGGGCGTGTGATATGGCAGGCCGAGCCGGGTGGCGAGCTCGGCCGCCAGCACGAGACCGTCGTCGACGAAGGTGATGATGCCGTCGGGCTCATGCTCGGCCAGCACCCGCGCCGCGGCATCGAGATCCCCGGCCGGGATGTCGATGACCGGCCCCAGGCGCTTCAGCAGCCGTCGCGGCCAGGCCGCGTCCTCGCCGATCGCGTCGGAGAGCACCCAGAGCAGCTCGATGTCGTCGCCTACGGCTTCCCGTAGATCAGGCGGGAAGAACGAGCGGGGATGATGAAGCACGGCAAGCCGGCCTCCCATTCAGAGATCCTTGCGCAGCAGCAGCGAATGGGAGGACGCGACGAGCGCCCGGTCGTTGTTGACCATCAACGGCGCCGCCGCCGCGTCGCGGACGAGCCGGCCCAGGCTGGACGGCGAGTCGTTGGCATAGCCGGCGAGTCCGCAGATCGACATCGCCTGGCGCACGACGTCCTGGACGAGCGTCGACGACGAGATCTTCAGGCTGTCCATCTGAGCGGAGAAGCGCAGGGTCGCGACCTCCGGCGTGTCCTTGACGCGCTCGTACGCGGCTCCGGCGCTGTCGACGACCGCCCGCAGCTGATGGAGGATGACGCTGAGCTCGGCGAGCCGCAGGGCGCTCGCCGGCGGCGGCGCATCCGGCGTCGTGCGCCGGAGGGCGCGCGCCTGGGCACGGACCGCCGTGTGCGCGCGGCGGGCGGCCCCCTCGGCGATCCCGAGCCACACCGAGCTCAGCAGGATCCCGCTGACCGGGAGCGAGGTCTGAGCGAAGATCTCGCCGTAGTTCTCGATCACCAGCTCGGGCGAGAGGTCCGCCGTCAGCAGGCACGGACGGCTGCACGTGCCCCTCAGGCCGAGGGTGTTCCATTCGCCGCTGGGCTCCACCGACAGCGACGGGGGCAGGCAGATGGCGAAGACCTGCTCGTTGGGCGGGCTGTCGGGCGTCCGGCGCGCGGTGGCCAGGACGCCATCGGCGTATTCGCCGAAGGACACCGTCGAGGCGCGCTTCTCAAGACGGAAGCCGCCGGGCGTCGGCTCCAGCGCGCAGATGCTCGAGCGCCGCTCGCCGTAGAGGCCGACCTCGCTGTTGGCGTTGGCCAGCAGCAGCGTTCCGTCGAGCAGCCCGGGCACGACTCGGTCCAGCGTCTCGGGGCGGGCGTGACGCAGGATGCAGGCCACCTGGATCCCGTGCATGGCGAGCACGAGCGCGCTGGACGCGCAGTGCTCGGCGATCGCCGCGACGGCGGCGGCGAGCTCGGGAATCGTCGCGCCCGGTCCTCCGAGCGTCCCGGGCACGATCGCCCCGAGCAGGCCGGCGGCTCGGACCTCAGCGATGGCCTCGCCGGGAAACCGGCCGTGGGAATCGACGTCGTCAGCCGCGGCGGCCGCGGCACCTTCCCCGATCGCCCGGGCGCGCTGCGCGAACGACTCGTCGCCGCACGCCTCGCCAGCCCCGGGATCGGCGCCCGTGCGCGCGATGAGTGGCATGCCACAACAACGAGCGGCGACCGGCGTTTCTCGCGCTCGCCCTGACAGAGATCTTATGCCGCGCGCCGGCGGGCGATGGTCAACTCGTGGCCCGCCGATAGCGGGCGACGGCCAGCGGCGCGAACACGACGAGGATGACGAGCGCCCACACGACCGCGCCCCAGACGTTGTTGGCGGCCGGCGTGCCGATCCACAGCGAGCGCATGGCGTTGACGATGATCGTGAAGGGATTGACCTTGGCGAAGGCCCGCAGGACGGCGGGCATCGTCGCCGGCGGCACGAACGCCGAGGAGATGAAGGTGAGCGGGAAGACGGCGATGAAGCCGACCGAGTTCGCCGACTCCGGCGTGGAGGCGACGAGCCCGACGAACGCGAACACCCAGCTGAACGCGTAGCCGAACAGCAGCAGGAGCAGAAATCCGCCGATGATGTGGAGCACCGGCGCGTTGAACGAGAAGCCGATGATCAGCCCGGTGACGACGAGGATCACGACGGAGATGGAGTTGGTCACGACGTCGGCCAGCGTGCGGCCGGCCAGCACGGCCGGCCGAGCCATCGGCAGCGAGCGGAAGCGGTCGATCAGCCCCTTGTGCACGTCCTCGTTGAGGCCGAGCGCGGTGACGAAGCCGCCGAAGGCGATGTTCTGGACGATGATCCCCGGCAGCAGATAGTCGGGATAGGGGATCCCGCCGGTCTTGATCGCGCCGCCGAAGACGTAGCGGAAGAGCAGCACGAACATGATCGGTTGCACGGTGAAGGCGAGCAGCAGCTCGGGCTTGCGCGGCAGCCGGATGAGATTGCGCTCGGCGATGATCAGCGTGTCGGTCACCAGGCGCCTCACGGGCCGTCACCGTCCTGCGGCTCGGCGGCATGCCCGGTCAGCGTCAGGAACACGTCGTCGAGCGTCGGGCGGCGGATGCTGATGTCGTCGACCGACACGCCGGCCTCGCTGAGGCGCTGGACCGCCTCGACGATCGCGCCCGTGCGCGCCCGCAGCGGCGCGCTGACGATCGGGCCCTGGCTCGCCGGGCGCTCGTCCGACATCCCGGCGAGCGCCGCCACGGCGGCCTCGGCGTCGCCCTCGTGCTCGAGGCTGACCTCCAGGCGCTCGCCGCCAACGCGGTCCTTGAGCTCGTCCGACGTGCCGGAGGCGATCACGAGCCCATGGTCGATGACGGTGATGGAGTCGGCCAGACGATCGGCTTCGTCGAGATACTGGGTCGTCAGCAGAACCGTCGTGCCGTCGGCGACCAGCCCCTCGATCGTCTCCCACAACCCGATCCGGCTCCGCGGGTCAAGGCCGGTCGTCGGCTCGTCCAGGAACAGGACCGGTGGCCGGGCGACGAGCGCGGCGGCGAGATCAAGCCGGCGGCGCATCCCGCCCGAGTAGGTACTGGTCACGCGTCCGCCGGCCTCGACGAGATCGAAGCGCTCCAGCAGTTCGGTGCCGCGCTGCTTGGCCCGCGCCCGCGGGGCGCCGTACAGACGGCCGACCATCGTCAGGTTCTCCAGCCCCGTCAGGTTCTCGTCGATCGCCGCGTACTGGCCGGCGAGCCCGATGCGATGACGCAGCCGCGCGGCGTCGTGGACGACGTCGAGGCCGACCACCGTCGCCGTTCCGCCGTCGGGCACGAGCAGCGTCGTAAGCACGCGGACGAGCGTCGTCTTGCCGGCGCCGTTGGGGCCGAGCAGGCCGAGCACGGTCCCGTTCGCGACATCGAGGTCGACGCCGCCGAGGGCCTGCACGTCGCCGTAGGACTTGCGCACGCCCCGGACCGAGATCGCCACCTGGTCGGGGCCCGCCCCGTCCGGGCGCGGAGTCGACTGATCGGACATCGAGGACACCGCGCAGACGTTAGGGGATGCCCCTGATGCCTCTTGTCAGTCGGGACGGCGGTGATCAGCGCCCGGGCAGGACTCCGGAGGTCAGCGCCGGGGCGTGAGCGCGCGCGTCGGCCAGCGCCAGCACACCGAGCAACCCGAGCAGGCGATGGTGCTCGCGATGGTAGGTCGCCAGGTCGTCCTCGAGGTTGTACGCCAACGCGAACGATCCGCCGTGGAACACGTCGAAGGCGATCGCCACGCTCATCGACTGGCCCGGGGCCAGCCCGGCGACCGACGTGTCGCCGGTCTCCGGCGGCAGGGCGATCGACAGCGTCGAGTTCAGCCCGGGGCCGACGCTCGTCAGGGCCGCCGATGTGACGCCGGTCAGCGCCTCGGCGCTGGGCACATCCATGTCGGACAGGATCGCCGCCGCGGACGGGTCGCCCGGATCGCCGAACACCGAGTCCGACTGCTCGCCGTAGGTCGACAGGCCGGTGATGCGCAACTGCAGGCGCGTGATGGCCTGGGTCGTCGAGGTGTCGGTGATCGTCCGGCGGATGACCAGCGTGCCCGGCGTGCCGGCGCTGTCAACGCCGCCGGCCGGCGCCACATAGGTCAGATTCGGGGAGACGTCCTGGCCGTCGCTCGGCGCGTACAGCGAGGACTGCGCGATCGCGTCCACCTGAACCGGTGAGCTCGCGTCCGACGGCGCAGGCACCCCGAGCACGACCGGTTCACCGTAGGTCTGGCTGCCGGCGTCGGGGGCGACGAGGACGAAGTCGCCGGCATTGTCACCGGTGTCGATCGGCACCCCGCTCGCGTACCTGCGCACGAAGGCGATCTCGCTCGAGTCGCCGCTCGGATACGCGGGCACCGTCAACCCGGTGCCGGCCGCGTCCGCGCTCCCGGCATAGCCGACGGTGTCCGACACCCCGCCGTTCGGGCCGAGCACCTGCACCCCGGTCAGTCCGTCGCTGCCCGCGGGCAGACCGAGGTCCTGGTCGGCGGCCGTGGCGAGCGAGTAGGCGGATGTGTTGGCCAGCAGATAGTGCGCGCCCGCGGCCAGGGTCACGTTCGACAGAGCCGTGCTGCCCGCGCTCCCGGATTGGGTCCGCCAGGCCAGCGACCAGCCGTCGAGGCTCAGCGCCGACCCTGAATCGTTATAGAGATCGACGTAGACGTCGGCCGGCGCCGACGCCGGGCCGGTCAGGCGCAGCTCGGAGACGATCAGCCCCGAGGCCGTCGCCGCCGCGCCCTGGGTCTCGTAGGCTCCGGCATCGCAGGCCGACGCCCCGCTGCCCGGCCGGGCGTCGCCGCGCTGATCGGTCCCCGGGCACAGGGCGTAGGTCTCGGCGTTGACCGTCACCGAAGTCGGATCGGGGACGAGGCCGATCGCCGCGCTCCCGGCGCTCAGCGCCATCGTCTGCGTCGAGCCGCCGTTGCCGGCGAGCGCTGCGAGATCGGAGGCGCCGGACCGGTCGCTGGCCAGCGTGAACCCACAGCTCGCCGTCGAGCTGTCCTGCAGGTTGTCGCCAGCGTCGGTGATCGTCCCCGCGCAACTGCCCGCGACAATGCTCCCCGCCACGCCGAGCGAACCGGTCCCGGCGCCGAAGGCGAGCGCCTCGCCGTTGCCCGGGTCGTCGATCGTCGAGGCGACGACCGTCAGCTTCCCGTCGCCACGGCCCTCGCTCGTCTCCAGCGCCCCGCCGAGACCGGCGGTGTCCTCGTCGAACGTCGAATCGACGACGGTGGCCGTTCCCGTGTCGCCGTTGGCGTTGTCGATCGCTCCGCCGTAGGCGCTGGCCGTGTCGTTGGCGAAGGTGGCATCGGTCACGCCGGTGGTGCCGGCGCCGAGGTCGCCGTTGTCCAGCGCGCCGCCGTCGGTGGCGCTGTCGCCGTCGAACGTCGAGGTGCTGATCTCGGTCGTGCCGATGCCGACGACGTCCCCGGTGTCGATCGCGCCGCCGTTGCTCGCGGCGCTGTCGTCGTCGAAGGTCGAGCCGCTGATCGTCACCAGACCAGAGGCGACGAGGTCGTCGCCGGTGTCGATCGCGCCGCCGTCGTCGGTCGCGACGTCGTCGTCGAACGTCGAGCCGGTCACCGTGACCTTCGCCTGCCCGGCGTTGTTGCTGATCGCCCCGCCGGTGACGCTCGTGTCGTCAGACAGCGTCGAGCCGGCGATCGTCAGCGAGGCCGAGGCATCGTTGGTGATCGCGCCGCCGGTGCCGAAGACGCCCGCGGTGTTGTCGGCGTTCTCGACCGTCAGGTCGTCGAGGTCGAGGAAGACGCCGCTCCCGTTCGTCAGCACCGAGGTGTCGCACGCCGCCGTCGAGCATCCGGTCGCGTTGCCGTCGTTGCCGTCGAGGATCGGATCGGCGACGTTCGCGGCCGGCTGCAGCGTCACCGGCTCCGCCGCGCTCGTGCCCGCGGTGGAGACCGTCCAGTTGCCGACGTAGTGGCCGCTCGCTCCGGGTGTCGCCAGATCGATCGCCTGCCCGGCGGCGACGAGCCCGAGGGCCTCACCGAGCGAGCATTCCTGCGCGGCGGTCGCCGTCTGCGGGCACGAGGTCAGCCCGGTCGTCGTCGCCCCGGCGTAGGCGTACAGCGGGGTGGCGGCGCGAGCCGCGGCCGGCACCATGGCCGCTGCCAGCGCGCACAGGAGAGCGACGATCGGCAACCAGCCCACGCCGGCGAACCGCGTCCGTGCATCTCGCATCATCTTCGGCTTCTCCAGTCCCGGGCTCATCGGGGTGATCCTCCTTGCCACCGGTGCTCGCCGGCGGCCGAACACTCTAACCCAACGCTAACCAGGGCGACCGGTTCCGCGCGCGATCGCGCGGGGAGCGTGGAACCTCAGCCCGGGCCGATCACGGGATGACACCGGATCCACCGGCGAATCCGTGGGCATCGGGCTGGTCTGAGACGGTCCCACCGGCGGTCAGCTCGGCGAGCGTGCCGAGCACCAGCAGCCGGGGCGGAGCGTAGGGGGCCGTGCGCGGGGCGCCCGTCGCGCCGTCGCCGCCCCTCCCGTCGGAGATCTCCGTGCTGTCGTTCATCCGCCTGCCTTCCTGGCCTGGTGGGCCTTCGTGGTCCTCGTGGTCGTTCGGCGCCCCGCCCGGCCGCGGGTGGCCCGCCTGCGGACGCGCCGGCGGCGTACCGCGGGCCCGACGGCGTGCGAGACGGTCCCCACGCCGACGGCCGACACGCGCCTGATCGCGCGGTGCCGGGCCGACCGGATCCAGCTGAGCAGCGGATGATACGTCCGCAGGTCGTCCTCGACGTTGTAGGCGAACGCGAACCGACCGGGGTGGTACACGTCGAAGGCGAGCGCCACGTCGACGGACTGCCCGGGAATGAGCCCGTGCACGAGGCTCGAGCCGGTCTCGAGCGGCAGCGGCACCGACAACGTCGAGTTCAGGCCCGCGCCGATGCTGCTGAGCGTCGGGGACACCACGCCGGGGAACGGATCGGCCGCCGGCTCGGTGAGATCGGACAGGATCGCCATGCCGGACGGGTCGCTCGGATCGCCGAACACCGGATCGAGCTGCTCGCCGTAGGTCGACAGCCCGGTGATCCGGATCTGCAGCCGCGTGATCGCGTCGGTCGTCGAGGTGTCGGTGATCGTCCGGCGCACCACCAACAGGCCGGGGGTCGAGGCGCTCTCGGTCCCTGGCCCGCCCGCGGGGGGGGTGTATGTCAGGTTCGGCGAGCTGTCGGCGCCGTCGGCCGGCGCGTACAGCGACGACTGCGCGATCGCGTCGACCATCACCGGCGAGGCTGCGTCCGACGGCGCCGGCGTCCCGAGGACGGCGTGCTCGCCGTAATCCATGCTCCCGGCGTCCGGGGCGGCGAGCACGAAGTCGGCGGCGTTGCTCCCGGTGTCGACCGGCACGCCGGCGCTGAACTCCCGCACGAACGCGACCTCGGTCGTGTCCGAGCCGGGGTACGCCGCAGGGGTCAGCCCGGTGCCGTCCGCGTCCGCGCTCCCGGCGTAGCCGACGCTGTCGGAGACGTCCCCGCCGGGTCCGATGACCTGGACCCCGGTCAGTCCGCCGCTGTCGGCCGGCACGACGAGCGTCGCATCGGGGGTCGTCGCCAGCGAGTAGCCGGGGGTGGCGAGCAGATAATGGCCGCCGGCGGTCAAGGTCATGTTGGTCAGCGCCGTGCTGCCCTTCGCGCCCGACGCCGTGATCCAGCTCAGCGACCAGCCGTTCAGGCTGAGCGGCTGCCCCAGCCGGTTGTAGAGATCGACGTACGCGTCGGCCGGGCTGGACGGCGGTCCGGTCAGGCGCGCCTCGGAGACGATCAGCGGCGACGGCTGGGACTCGTAGGCCCCGGCGTCGCACGCCGTCGCGCCGACGCCCGGGCGCGGATACCCGCGCTGATCGCTGCCCGGGCAGAGCGTGTACGAGCTCCCGTTGACCGTCACCGAGGTCGGGTCGGGGATCAGCCCGATCGCCGCGCTGCCGCTGCCGAGCGCCATCGTCTCGGTCGGTCCGCCGTTCCCGGCCAGCGTTCCGAGATCTGAGGAGCCGAGCCGGTCGCTGGCCAGGTTCAGGCCGCAGCTGGCGGTCAGATTGTCCTCCAGGTTGTCCCCGCCGTCGGTGATCGTGCCCTGGCAGTTGGTGCCGCTGCCGGCGATGATGCTGCCCGCCACGGCGGCGACGCCGTTCTCATTGAACAACGCCGCTGACCCGCCGGCGCGGCTGATCGTCGAGGCGATGATCGAAAGCGTGCCGTCACCGGCGTCGTCGCCGTTGACGATCGCGCCGCCGACCGAGTTGGCGAGGTCGGCGTCGAACGTCGAATCGGTGATCGTCGCGGTGCCGGCGCCCCCGGAGGCGTTGGCGATCGCGCCGCCGTCGAAGCTCGTGGCGTTGTCGCTGAAGAACGTCGAAGCGGCGACGGTCAGGGTTCCGGCGCCGTCGGCGCCGCTGGCGATCGCCCCGCCCTCGGGAGCGTCGTCGTTGGTGAAGGTCGAGGTGGCGACGGTGACCGAGCCGGTGCCACCGAGCGCCCCGTTGACGATCGCGCCGCCGGCGTATCCGGCGCTGTCGCCGGTGAACGTCGAGCCGCTGATGGCGATCGACCCGCCGCCGCCGAGCAGGGCGTTGCCGATCGCGCCGCCGGTGGCCGCGGTGTCGTCGCTGAAGCTGACGCCCGTGATGGTGAGCGTGCCGCCCGCGTTGCGGTCGCCGTTGTCGATCGCCCCGCCGCCGTCGCTCCCCAGCGCGGTGTCATCGCCGTTCTCGATCGTCAGGTCGCTGAGGATGAGGTTCACGCCCGCCTCCACGGTGAGAACGGCGGCGTTGCACGACGTCGTCGAGCAACCCGCCGCCTTGCCGCCGTTGCCGTCGAGGATCGGATCGCTGACCGCCGGCGCGGGCTCGATCGTCACCGGCGCCGCGGCGCTCGTTCCCGCCGTCGAAACCGTCCAGTTGCCGACGTAATGCCCGCTGGAGCCCGGCGTCGACAGGAGGATCGTCTGTCCCGGGCCGGCGAGCGCGAGCGCCTCGCGCAGCGAGCATTGCTGCGCGGTCGCCGCCGTCTGCGGGCAGGACGTCAGCCCTGTCGTCGTGGCTCCCGCGTAGGCGTACAGCAGGGCGCCGGCGTTGGCCGGGCGTGGTGCGGCGATCGCGACCGGGGCCGGTGAGGCGGCCGCCGCCAGGGCGCAGCAGACGAGGAGAGCGATGCGCAGCGCCCGCCGGACCGGGGCGGGCACGCCGGCCGCGGCCTCGTTCGCTGTTGACATCTGCGGTCCCCCTGTTGGTCGCGGTCGCCCTCCGTCGCACTCGCGGTTGCGGAGCGTCGAGCAACTTTACCCGCAAGCCTGGACGCAGGCGGCGCCCTCTGTGCCGGCGCGCAGAGGCGCGCCGGTCCGGCGCTCAGTGCACGCCGACGCTCAGCTCGGAGCTGACGTGCTTCTGGATGCCGGCCACCGCCCGGAACGCCTCGCGCAGCTGAGCGCGCTTGAGAACGCTCAGCTCGTGGGGATCGAGCTGGTCGTCGGGCGCCTCGCCCGCGCGCAACTGCTGGACCTGATGCTCCAGGCGCAGGTCGTTGATCAACTCGAAGGCGTCCTGGAGCGTGCGCGCGTCGGCCTCGGCCAGCGTTCCCGCGGCGGCCGCGGCCCGCAGGCGCTCGGGCGTCGAGGCGATCGTCACGCCGGCCGAGATCGCGCCCCACCGGGCGAGGTCCAGGATCGGCAGCAGCCCGCCCTGCTTGAGATCGAGCCGGCCGCGATGCTCGCCGCCGTGGGCGACGATCAGCGGGCGAAACAACCCGGTCGGCGGGCGATGCGAGAGCGCGAAGCGGCACAGCAGGCGCAGCAGCGTCGGATAGTGGGTGGCGAGGCGGAAGGTGTCGGCGACCGGGGTCCCGGTGTGCACGCCCCACACCGGACGGCTGTCGACGAGGACCGAGGAGAGGATGAGCGCCTTCTCCTGAGTCGGATCGGCGATCCAGCTGCGGGCCAGGCGCTGCCACGAGGCGACCGAGCGCACGAACAGGGCGGAGTCGGCGTTGACGCCGTTCTCGTCGGTCCGCATCCCGCTCTCCCGCAGACCGGCGATCGCCTGCCCGGCGATCGCGACGAGGCGATCCCGGGTGGCTCGCTCCCGCCGCTCGCCGTCGGCGCCGGCGTCGCCGCCGTCCGGCCCGGCGTCGGCGGCGTCGTCGAACCAGACGATCGCCGAGTCGATGTCCGAGCTCGGCAGCGCCTCGCGCCGGGCCTGGCTGCCGAGCGCGAGCCACGCGAACTTGACGCCGGGCGGCTCGGCGTCACGGACGACGAGCTCGAGCATCCGGCGCGTCAGAGCGTCGACGCAGACGGCGTAGACCGCCATCACGTTGGCCGAGGCGACCCGCGCGTCGTGCAGGCCGATGACCATCGGCCGCAGCTCGCGGGCGACGACGGTCAGCTGGCCGATGCTGCCGGCCGCGGCGATCCGCTGGCGCAGGTAGAACGACGAGCGGGTGCGCAGCGCGACGAGATCGCCGTCGTCGACGACGCCGAGGATCGTCCCCTGGCCGGACACCACCGGGAAATGGCGAAACCCCCGGTCGAGCATCTCCAGCAGCAGGTCGCCGGCCCGGCGGTCCGGCGAGCAGGTGTACGCCGGTGCCGTCATCGCCGCCGAGATCGGGGCGTCCCCGGACAGGCCCGCGGCGACGACCCGGTGGCGCAGATCGTGGTCGGTGAGGATCCCGACCTTCCCGTCCCCGAGGTCGACGACGACGGCGGTCGACGGCCCGGCGCTCATCATCCTCGCCGCCTCGCGGATCGGCGTCCGCGGCCCGCACACGACCGGCTCGCCGCGCAGGAGCGTGCCGACCGGCTGATCGGCGATGTTGCGCGCCGGATCGCGCGCCAGCACATGGAGCTCGGTCGGCTCGGCGAGCAGCGAGCGGGCGACGAACCGCAGCCCGGCCGGTCCCGAGAGGAGCGTCTCGGCCTGCGCGGCGCCGATCCGATAGCAGCTCGTGTCGCGCACCGCCCGCGCCTCGAAGCCGGGCGGCAGGCCCGACAGCATCGAGGCGTAGCCGAAGGCGTCGCCCGCGCCGAGCAGGTCGACGACGCGGCCGTCGGACTCGATCTCGACCGCCCCGTCGACGATGACCCGCAGATGCTCGAGCGGCTGACCGCCCTGGGCGAAGATCGTCGTCCCGGCCGGATGTCGCTCGAGCTCGGCGGCGCAGGCCACGCGCTCGACGTCCGCCGGGTCGACCGCGTCGAACGGCGGATGCGCCCGCAGGAACGCGGCCGCCGAGACCGGCTGCCGCACCTCGGGCGCCATCTGACGATCCGGGGGCTAGGCCGGCGCGGGGGCGCGCCCGCGGGCCGTCACGGCGCCATCTCGCCCAGCGGCGTGTGCTCGCCGGAGAAGCCGGGCACGTCGGCGCGATGCTCGTTGAGCACCTGGTCGCCCTTCTTCTTCTGCACGCCGAAGTAGTACGCGCAGCCGATCAGGAACGCGACGCCGATGAACTCGTAGGCCCCGAAGCGGAAGTACCACTTCGACCCGTAGACGACGGCGCGCGGCCAGGCGATCTCGAAGGCCACGACCGTCCCGTAGACGACCGCGAAGACGTTGACCGGCAGCCCCCAGCGGCCGAGGTTGAAGTACGGGCCGTGCTCGGGCCGCGGCCATTCGCCGCGCAGGCGCTTGATCAGCATCGACCCCGTCACCCCGAGATACGGGAGATAGAACATGATGATCGCCACCGAGGTCAGGGTCACGAACGCCGACTGATTGGCGATGTTGATCGCCAGCAGGACGAGCGACCAGAAGCCGACGAACAGCGCCGGGATGATCGGCACCTTCGCGCGGCCCGAGACCCGGGCCAGTGCCGAGCCGGCGGGCAGGCGCCCGTCCCGGGCCATCGAGAACAGCATCCGGATGCAGGCGGTGACGACCGCGAGCGTGCAGACGGTGATCGCGAGCGCCGAGTCGACCAGGAAGACGTTGCCGGTCGTGTTGCCGAGCGCCTGCTTGATGATGTACGGCAGCCCGAGCACCCCGATGTTCTTGTCGTGGATGTTCTTGACCGACATCAGCGCGAACAGGATGAGCAGCCCGCCGATGATCGCCGCGGCGATCAGCGCGCGGATGAGCGCCGGTGGCGCGTTCCGGCGCGGGTCGTTCGTCTCCTCGGCGAGCGTGCCCGCGGTGTCGAACCCGTACATGACGTACGCGCTCATGATCCCGCCGATCAGGAAGGCCCCGAAGTAGCCCCACGCGTGGCCGGCGCCGGTGCCGAGCGTGTGGCCGACGATGCCCGGTCCGCGATGGAAGTGGAAGATGAGCAGGACGACGAGGATCGAGGAGCCGATCAGCTCGGCCATCACGCCGAAGTTGTTGATCCGCGCCATCACCTTGACGCCGAGCATGTTGATGACGGTGGCGAAGACGGTCAGGATGGCGCCGAGGATGAGCGCGTTCTCGGCCCCGTCCCGGGTGCTGTACGAGCCGGCGTTGGCGGCCCGGATGGCCGCCGTGGAGCCGATGAACTGGAAGTGGACCGAGACCTGGGGCAGCACGACCTGCCAGGCGACGGCGACGGCGGCCACGGTGACGATCGAGCCGATGATCAGGATCCACCCGGTCATCCACGAGACGAAGTCGGTGCCGATCCGTTTCGACCATTGATAGACCGAGCCGGCGAGCGGGAACTGCCCCGCGAGCTCGGCGAAGCACAGCGCCACGCACATCTGACCGGCAAGGACGACCAGCCACGACCACCAGACGGCCGGGCCGGCGTTGGCGAAGCCGAAGCCGAACAGCTCGAAGACGCCGGTCAGGATCGAGATGTAGCTGAACCCCGCGGCGAACGACGAGAAGAAGCCGAGCGAGCGATCGAGCTCCTGCTTGTAGCCGAAGCCGGCGAGATCGTCGCTGTCGCCGGCTTGGACGCCGCCAGGTACCTCTACCGTTGCCATTCTCTAACCTCCCCGGCCCGCGCGCCGCAGCGCGAGCTCGAGCTCGTAGACCATGAAAGGGCGCCCGGACCGCCCGGCGCGAACTCCGTTTCGAACTATTGACCCTGTCGTGATCGCGCTGTTATATATCAGTTGTCGAACTGTGTCAACGCGCTGAGGTGATCGCCCCGCCGGTCGCCGAGCGGCGATCACGGAAGCGGAGACGTCGATGGTCACGGGTATCGAGCAGCAGATGTTCATCGACGGGCGGTGGCGGTCCGGCGCCCGCGGCGAGACCGTCGAGGCGACGAGCCCCGCCACCGGCGAGACGATCGCGGCGATCGCCCAGGGCGACCGCGCCGACGCCGTGACGGCGATCGCCGCCGCCCGGGCCGCCCACGACGGCTGGGGCCGGCTGACCGCGTTCGAGCGGGCGGCCAAGATGCACGCCGTCGGCGACATCATCGCGTCCCGGCGCGAGGAGCTGGCCCGGACGCTGACCCTCGATCAGGGCAAGCCGCTGCACGCCGAGGCGTTCGGCGAGGTCGACGAGCTGATCGAGTACTGGCGGATGGCCGCCGAGGACGCCAAGCGGCTCGGCGGCGAGCTGCCCAACTCCTTCTCCCCCGGCAAGCGCGTCTTCCTGGCCCGCCGTGCCCGCGGTGTCGTCGGGATCATCAGCCCGTGGAACTGGCCGTACACGATGCCGGCCGAGCTGATCGCCCCGGCGCTGGCCTGCGGCAATGCCGTCGTGTGGACGCCGGCTCCGTCGACCGCGGTGTGCGCCGTCGCGCTCGCCCAGTGCATCGCCGAGGCCGACCTGCCCGACGGCGTCTTCAACCTCGTGCTCGGCCCCGGTCCGGTCGTCGGCGACGAGATCGCCCGCAATCCGGGCACCGACGGGGTCGCCTTCATCGGCTCGACGGCGACCGGCCGCCTCGTCGCCCAGGCGGCCGCCGGCAAGGCCGCGCTCCTGGAGATGGGCGGTAACGGACCGCTCGTCGTGCTCGACGACGGCGACATCAAGGCGGCCGTCGAGGCGACGCTCACGGCCTGCTTTCTGTGCGCCGGTCAGAGCTGCACGGCCGGGGAGCGGATCCTCGTGCAGCGTGGCGTCTACGACGAGTACGTCGAGCGCCTCGCCCGCGCGGTCGCCGAGCGCGTCGTCCTCGGCGACCCGTTCGCCCAGTCGACGACGATGGGCCCGCTCAACAACGAGCCGGTCGCCGTCAAGATGGACGAACACGTCTCCGACGCCGTCGCCGTCGGCGCGCGAGTCGCCGCCGGCGGTGATCGCGCGGCGGGCTTCCCGACCGGGCTGTACTGGCAGCCGACCGTGCTCGCCGACGTCCCGGCGGGCGCGCGCGTCTCGGTCGAGGAGACGTTCGGCCCGGTGGCGCCGGTCGTGGCCATCGACTCGCTGCAGGAGGCGATCGAGCTCGCCAACGCCTCTCCGTACGGACTGCTGGCGGCGATCTTCACCGCCGATCTCCAGCGCGGCCTCGAGTTCGCCGACCAGGTGCGCACCGGGTGGGTCAACGTCAACGAGTCGACCAACTACTGGGAGGCGCACCTCCCCTTCGGCGGCCGGGCGGGGACCGACAGCGGCATCGGCAAGGTCGGCGGCGCCCATGTCATGAACGCGTTCACCGAGCTGCAGACCGTCGTGCTCAGCCCCCACCGGCCGCGCGGCTGACACTGCTGCCGCGGGCCCTCTGGGTCTCCGTCCCCGCCGGGCGACCCGGCGGTCAGCCGCCGGCCACCACCGTGTAGTCGATCGTGCTCGTGTCCGTCTGGCCGTCACCGCTGGTCGCGGTCACGGTGTACATGAACGTACCGGGCGCCGACGTGTCCAGCATCCCACCCTGATCGCTCGTGGCTCCGTCGGAGTCGACGCACGAGCTGATCCCCGGGCCGCCGCTCCCCTCGCTGCAGGAGAAGGTGGTCGGAACGACATCGCCGACGCTGTACGTCTGGTCGTCCTGCGGGGAGTCGATCGTCGCGGTGGGAGCCGCGGGAACCACCGTGTACGTGACCGTCGTGCTCGAGCTTTCGCCGTCAGCACTGGTGGCGGTGACGGTGTCCGTGTACGTGCCGGGCGTGGACGTCGGGAGCGTCGCCGGACTGGCTGACCCGCTCGAATCGGTGCACGACGTGAGCCCGGGTCCGTTGGCACCTTCGGCGCAACTGAACGTGACGGCCGCCGGCTGGGCGACCGCGAATGCCTGGTCGTTCTGTGGCGCCGCGATCGAGGCCACTGGCGCCGCCGGGACGTTCGGCCCGATCACCTGGCTGTTCGCGCTCGTCGTCTGGTTCTCCTTGTCCTTCGCGGTGACGACCACCTTGATGTAGTAGCCGTACGCGTTGAGGCCCACGGAGTAGCTCGAGGTGCCACTGACGAGATGCGTGCAGTTTGCGGTGTTGAAGTCGCGGCCGGACGCGTCCTGGCATGCGTACCACGCGTAGCTGAACGCCAACGGGTCGGGACTGACCCACGTCCCGGTGTCGACGGTCAGCTTGTTACCCATCGGCTTGCTGAAGCACTGCGTCGTCCCGCTGCCGTCGGCGCACGAGATGACGGCCTGGACCGTGTTGATCGGCGGCGGAGGCGATGAGAAGTACGAGTTGGGGGGAAACGGGCCGAGTACACCGGCGATGATGCCGCCAGGTACTTGCCGGCGGTCGGTCCTTGCGGCGTGGCCGTTTCGACCACCCGGATCTGTGCGCCGACCTCTCCCCATTTGATCGTGTAGGTGTCAGTCGGGCTGAGCGCCTCCTCGGAGTTGACGCAGGTGCCCGCATCCGGCCCGGTCACGTAGCAATCCTGGATATGGTCGACGATCTTGGGCGGGCCCAGCGTGTCCTGGCTGTCATTCCACTCGCCGGGCGTCACGGTCACGGTCTGACCGTCCTCCGGGCCGGTGCACCCGCTGGAGCAGGTAATCGTCGGCAGCACGGTATTGGTCGCCGCGCACGACTGATGACCGCAATACGCCGGGCCGGTTGCGGCGAACGCGGACGGTGCGGCGAGTGCCAGCGCCAGCGTCATGACCGAAGCCGACACGAGTCCGACGGCTTGGGACCAACTTGGCGAAAGTCTGGCCGACAAGGCAATGCCCCCTCAATTTGATTTGCGCTGACCCTAACGGTCACAAATGAGCGTGTCAAGGCTCTGTTCACACTGGTGCTAACACGGTGTTCACTCCGGCTTCACACACAGTGTTCACTTCGGCTTCACACCCCGCGTGCCGCCCGTTTAGTCACGAATACGGCGATCTCGGGGAGGCGGTTCGCCGTCGGTTGCGGCAGTGTCCGAGGATGATCGCCCGGCGACGGGATGATGCGACTCCCCCTGATCAGCGTCGGGGGCGGGCGGTGATGGTCGCCGCGCCGAGGCGCCCGTACCGACGCGGCATGAGCCGGAGGCCGGCTCGGATCCACCTCGGCCCGGACCCTGTCAATCGGTGTGATGCGTTGTCGGTCGGCGCGTTTCCGGCGCGCGGAGTGGATGGCCTCGGCGCACGGAGTCCGGCGTGGCGTGAGTGCGGGCGGTCGGTCCCTGGCCGAACGTGTCCGCCGGGATGGGGTCGCCCTGGTGTCGTCGCTGTCACGCACCGGTGTGACCGTGACCGCTCGGCGGCGGGCACGAGATCTCCGGCTCGGCGGCGGGCACGAGATCTCCGGCCCGCCTGCCGGCCGGGGACACCGTCCCCGGGGCCGGTGTCGTCAGCTTCAGACCGAGTCGCTGCCGGGCGTGGCCGGGCGAGCGCCGACCGCCCGGCCGGCGGGCTGATGGCGGTAGAACGGCTCTCGGATCGGCGCCAGCGGCGTGTTGCCGAGGATCAGGTCGGCGCTCTTCTCGGCGACCATCATCGTCGGCGCGTAGATGTTGCCGTTGGTGACGTAGCGCAGCGACGAGGCGTCGATCACGCGGATCCCGTCCAGCCCGTGGACGCGCATGCTCTCCGGATCGACCACCGAGTCCTCGCCCACCCCCATCCGGCAGGTGCACGACGGATGCAGCGCGGTCTCGGCGTCCCGGGCCACCCAGTCGAGGATCTCCTGCTCGCCGCGAACCTCGGGGCCGGGGGAGATCTCGCCGTCGTTGTAGGGGTCGAATGCCGGCTGGGTCAGCAGCCGGCGCGCCACGGCGATCGCCTCCACCCACTCGCGCCGATCCTGGTCGGTCGACAGATAGTTGAAACGCAACGCCGGATGCCGGCGCGGATCGGCCGAGACGATCTTGACCGAGCCGCGGGCGTCGGAGTACATCGGGCCGACGTGAACCTGATAGCCGTGCCCCTGCGGCGCCGAGCCGTCGTAGCGGATCGCGACCGGCAGGAAATGGAACATGAGATTCGGATAGGCGACGTCCTCGTTGGAGCGCACGAAGCCGCCGGCTTCGAAATGATTCGTCGCCCCCGGGCCGCGCCGGCCGAGCAGCCACGCGGCTCCGACTTTCGGCCGGTTGCGCCACTGCAGCGCCGGGGCCACCGACACGGGCTGCCGGCAGGCGTACTGGACATAGACCTCGAGGTGATCCTGGAGGTTCTCGCCGACGGCGGGCAGGTCATGCACGGGGCTGACCCCGACGGTCTGCAGCTCGGCGGCCCGGCCGACGCCCGAGAGCTGCAGCAGTTGGGGCGAGTTGATCGCGCCCCCGCACAGCAGGACCTCGCCGGCCTCGATCCGCTCGGTCTGCCGCCGCCAGTCGGCGACGTCGACCCCGGTGGCCCGCGTCCCCGAGAAATGGACGCGGGTCACCATCGCGTGGCAGCGGACCTCGAGATTGGGTCGGTCCATGACCGGATGCAGATAGGCGCGGGCGGCGCTGAGGCGATGGCCGCGATGGATGTTGCGGTCAAAGGCGGCGAACCCCTCCTGGCGATAGCCGTTGACGTCGTCGGTGAGCGAATAGCCCGCCTGCTGCACCGCGGCGAAGAAGGCCTGGAAGAGCGGGCTGCGCGCCGGTCCGCGCTCGAGGATGAGCGGGCCGTCGCCCCCGCGCCAGACGTCGGCGCCGGCGAGGCAGGTCTCCATGCGCTTGAAGTACGGCAGGCAGTGGGCGTAGTCCCAGTTCTCCATGCCGGGATCGGCGGCCCAGCGCTCGTAGTCGAGCGGGTTGCCGCGCTGGAAGATCATCCCGTTGATCGAGCTCGAGCCGCCGAGCACCTTGCCGCGCGCGTGATAGATGCGCCGCCCGTGCATGTGGGGCTCCGGCTCGGACTCGTACCTCCAGTCATAGAAGCGGTTGCCGATCGGGAACGACAGCGCGGCCGGCATGTGGATGTTGACGTCCCACGGATAGTCCGAGCGGCCGGCCTCCAGCACGAGCACCCGGGTGCCGGGGTCCTCGCTGAGGCGGTTGGCCAGGGCCGATCCCGCCGACCCGCCTCCGACGATCACGAAGTCATAGTGCATTCCAGCCTCCCTTGGTCCCCGCGCTCACAGAACGGAGCGGATCTCTCGCTCGAAGGTCTCGATGTGCTCGACGATGACCGCGCGCGCCCGCTCCGGATCGCCGGCGGCGATCGCCCGCAGCAGCTCCTCGTGCTCGTGCACGCGCGCGAGCAGATGCGGCAGGCGCTCGAGCACGAGGTGCCAGATCCGCAACGACAGGTTGAGATAGCGGCCGAGCGTCTCCTCGAGATACGGATTGCCGGCGCAGTGGTGGACGAAGCGGTGAATGCGAGCGTCGAGCGCCATCAGCGCCACGGTGTCGCGGCTGCCGACGCTGCCGGCCATCACGGTCAGCAGCTCGTCGAGCTCGGCGCGCTGCCCGTCGGTCAGGCGCTGCGCGGCCCGGTAGGCGGCGTGCCCCTCGAGCTGGATGCGGACGTCGGAGATGTCGGCCAGGTCGGTGATGTTGATCTCCGACGCGAACGTGCCGCGGCGTGGGAAGACGGTGACGAGATTCTCGAGCGCCAGGCGCTTGATCGCCTCGCGCACCGGTGTGCGCCCGATCCCGAGCTCGGAGCCGAGCACGTCCTCGTCGATCGGCGCCCCCGGGGCGATCCGCAGCGTCACGATCCGGTCACGCAGCTCCGCGTAGGCGCGGTCGGCCATCAGCGTGCGCGGAGCGCGGGGTGACGCCTCCATCGTCGTCACGACGGGTCCCGAGCCCCCGCCACGCAAACGACTGATATATGAGTCATCGGTTAGGAGTCTAACATTGGAGTATTCGCGCGCCAAGCCCACTTCCACCGCCGTGACCGGCATCACGTCTCAGGCCGCCGAGGACGTCGTCCGGCGGATCGACGGCGGCGAAGCGGTCGCGGCTCGGCGGATCGTCGGCGAGCTCGCCCGTCACACTCCGGTGGTCAGCTCACGCAGCCTGTCTGAGCGCTGCGGCGGCGAGGTCGTGCTCAAGGCCGAGAACCTCCAGCGCACCGGCTCGTTCAAGTTGCGCGGGGCGCTGCACAAGATCTCCCGTCTGCCGGGCGTCACCGCGGTGGTGGCGGGCAGCGCCGGCAACCACGGCCAGTCGCTCGCCTATGCCGCCCGAGCGCGCGGCATCGCCTGCGAGGTGTTCATGCCCCAGGAGGCGCCGGTCGCCAAGGCGGCCGCCGTGCAGGCCTTCGGCGGCATCGTGCACCTCGGGGGCGACTCGGTCGATGCCTGCGTGGCAGCCGCGCTCGCCCGCGCGCAGGAGACCGGGGCCGGCTTCGTCCATCCGTTCGACGATCCCGACGTCATCCTCGGTCAGGCCACCCTCGGGCTCGAGCTGCTGGAGGATGCGCCCAGCCTCGAGACGGTCGTCGTCCCGGTCGGCGGCGGCGGGCTCATCTCCGGCGTGGCCGGGGTCATCAAGGCGGCGAAGCCCAACGCCCGCGTGATCGGCGTCCAGGTCGACGCCTGCGCCCCCTTTCCGGAGTCGGTGCGCAGCGGCGCGCCGGTGACGTTCGCCGCCCGCTCGACGATCGCGGACGGGATCGCCGTCAAGCGGCCCGGTGAGATCACCCTGGCGCTCGTCGAGCGTTGGGTCGACGAGCTCGTCGTCGTCACCGAGGAGGAGATCGCCGATGCCATGGTCTGGCTGATGGAACGAGCCAAGCTCGTCGTCGAGGGCGGGGGCGCGGCCGGGGTCGCGGCGCTGCTGGCCGGCAAGCTGGCGGCCGGGCCGACCGGCTCGACGGTCATCGTCCTCTCCGGCGGCAACGTCGATCCCGGCCTGCTGGCGGCGATCGCCCAGCGCCACGAGACCCTGGCCGGACGGCGGCTGCGCCTCTTCACGCGGATCTCGGATCGTCCGGGCGGCCTCGCCGCGCTGCTGACCCGGGTGGCCGACGCCGGCGGCAACGTCGTCCAGGCCGACCACGTCCGTGAGGCGGTGTCGCTTCACGTCCGGGAGACCGGCCTCGAGATCGCGCTCGAGACCCGGGGCGCCGAGCACGGTGCCGCGATCATCACGGCCCTGCGCGACGCCGGCTACGAGGTCCGCCGGCTCGACGAGCCCGATTAGCCGTGGACGCTCAGGATCCGGAGTAGGTGAAGTCGGCGCTCGAGGCGCCGGTCGCACCGGTGAAGTAGCTCTCGACGGTCGTCACCGTGACCGGGACCGTGCCGGTTCCCGGCGGTGAGGTGGCGGTCAGCTGCTGCGGCGAGCCGCAGTCCAGCGGCGTCGCCGACGCGCTGAAGGTCCGCGCGGCGGCCGCGCCGAAGCGGACCGCCAGCGCGCACGAGAGGTTGGCGCCGGCGATCGTCGTCGCCGTCCCGCCCGCGGCCGGACCGGTGTCCGGCGTGACCGCGGTGACGTCGGGGTCGCCCGGCGGATAGAGGTAGAGCCGCTCCAGCAGCTTGTTGGCGCTGCACCCGGTGACCGTGCAGACCTGCACGTCGACGAGCGCCGGGGTCTGGCCGACGGTCGCCGTCTGAAGGCTTCCGTCGCCGGTGACCGTATAGCTGTACTGCGTCCCGCTGGAGCCGCCGGCGCCGAGGTCGGTGAACTGGATCGGCCCGCTGACCTGCCCGGCGAAGCCGACGCCGGAGACGACGAGCGGCGTGCCGCCGGTGTCCGGCGCGCCGGGGGCGCCGTCGAGCCGGAGCGGATTGTCGGTGTTCGACACTCCGGTGACGATCGGCACCCCGGCGAACGTGCTCGTCAAAGCGTTGGACTGGCCGGCGACGGTCTTGACGCTGAAGGGGATCGTCGCCGGCTCGGTGGTCAGCGGCTCGGCGGGCGCCACGACCTGCAGCTCGGTGCCGCTCAGGTCGGTGAACGTCGTGTCCTGGGAGGCCTCCTGGCCGGGGTCGCCGAAGTCGGCCCACTCGATCCCGAGCGCACCGAGGCCGCGCCCGGTGATGGTGATCACCGTGCCTCCGTTCTCGCTGGCCAGGCTGGCCGGCCCCTCGGAGGTGGAGACCGAGGTGATCCGCGGAGCGGGGAAGTAGTCGTACTCCGACGGCTGGGCGACGGCCTCGCAGCCGCATCCCGCCGGCAGCACGACGTCGCCGAGCGCATCGGTCGTGATCGGGCCCTCCAGCGGGGCGAGGATGTGGCCGGTCGCGCTCGTGCCACGGGCCGTGCTGACCTCGACGCTGACCTGGCAGATGTCGTTGGCCGCGCTCTCGCCCGCGTAGACCCCGGTCGCCGGCAACGGGGCGCACGCGGTGCGCGACGAGTAGGCGGGCGGCGTGGCGGTCAGCTCGTTGGCGCCGATGACGTGCACGCCGGTCGCGGCGACGCCGCCGAAGCGGACCGTGCTCGCCGCGGTGAAGCCGGAGCCGAGGATCGTCACCGGCGCCGGGGCCGTCTCGCTCCCCCCGGCCGGGCTGAGCGCGGTGACGCTCGGGACGGCGCCGGACGTGCTCGTGTCGACGTACTGAAAGCGCGACGCGGCGCTCGTCGCGCTCGACCGGCCGTCGGTCAGGGTGACGACGATGTCGGCCGGCCCGGCGCCGTCCTGCGGCGCCGGCGCCGACGGCGGCAGCGTCAGGCGCGCCGGCGGCAGCGTGACGACGATCGAGGTCGCGCCGGCGACGCGGATGTCGGCGGCCGTCAGCGGATACGCGCCCACCTGGACTCCGGCGACGTCGGATGACCCGCCGCTCTCAAAGCCCGTTCCGGTGATCGTGACCCGCTCGCCGCCGGCGACGCTGCCCGACGCCGGCGTGAGGCCGCTGACGACCGGATTGGACGGCTGCGCGGCGAGGCCGCACAGGTAGTCGGCGAGCCCGGGCGTGTCGCCGGGGCCGGTGAGCTGGGGCGAGCCGAGGCCCGAGGCGAGGTCATAGCCGGTCCGCGCGGCGAACACGCTCCCGTCGCCGAGGCCGTAGACGTCGTTGTTGCCCGCGGTGACGTCGGTGAAGGAGGCGGCGTAGTGGGCGGGGTCGGAGGCGACCGCGTACAGCAGCGGGCCGGCGAAGCCGACACCGCCCGCGGTCTGCGGATCGGCGGCGCACGTCGGCGAGGCATTGACGTCGGCGAGCATCGCCGCCCAGATCGGCGCCGACGACGAGGTGCCGCCGATCGTCGACCAGCCGTTGCCGGGATTCGCCACGCTGTAGACGGTGACCGCGCCGGTGCCCGGGTCGGCCTGGGCCGAGACGTCGGGGACGAGCCGGCACGGCGTCGGCGCGGCGGCCGCCCCGGTCCCGGCGGCGGCCCCGGTTCCGGCGGCGGCCCCGGTTCCGGCGGCGGCCCCGGTTCCGGCTCCCGCGGCGGTCGCGTCGCAGAACCCCGGCGCGTAGCCGAACGCCTGCTCGACGGCATTGGCGGCGGTGTAGTCGGCGCTGCCGGGCAGCGCGATCCCGGGCACGGTCGCCGCCCGCTGCCAGGACGGCATCGCCCACGATTCGGAGATCCCGCCGCCGCCGGCGCCGCCCTCAGCACCGCCGTTCCAGACCTGCTCGGCCGGCGGCGAGCCGGCGGCGTCGTCGATCGTCAGGCCGCCGACGCCGACGACGTAGGGCTGACTGGCCGGGTCGTCGACCGAAACCGGGTTCTGGCCGGCGACGGGCGTCGAGGTCTCATACGTGTTGCAGTCGTCGGAACCGTTGTCGCCGGCCGCCGCGAACACGGTCTGACCCTGCGCCGCGGCCTGCTCGAAGAGGAGGTTCTCGGCCTGCTGGAGGCCGGGCTGGCCTTTCTGCAGCGACTGCTCGCACAGCCCCCAGCTCGTGCTGACCACCTGGTCGCGGTCGGCGTCGATGATCGCGGCGTACTCGTCCAGCGCGTCGTAGATGTTCGCGTTGACGCCCGGATACGGGCCCTCGTAGACGTCGATGGCGGCCCCCGGAGCCATCGACGAGACGTCCTCGACGTCGAGGTTCGCCTCGCCGCTGCCCGGACCGGCCGGCTGGCCGCCGTCGACCGGGATGACGGTCAGGCGCTTGAGCATGCGCGCGGCCGCGGCGGCGCCGAAGTAGCACGTGTCGAACGTCTGGATGTCGGAGCGCAGGAACGGCTCGTTCTCATAGATGCCGATGCGCTGGCCGGCGCCGAGATCGCCCGCGGCGTACAGCCCGGTGGCGCCGTAGGCGTTGGCGATCTGATCATCGGTCAGGCCGCCGTTGGCCAGCGCGTCAGCCGTCGCGTCGGGGCAGGCGTCGGGCGCGCCCGCGGGATCGGTGACGGCCGCGCTGCGGGCCGCCCGGACGTGCGCGCGTCGCAGCGCCACGCCTTGCCGCAGGTCGCCGGCGTGCTCGCGCACGAGCGTGTCCAGGCCGACCACCGCTGCCACCGCGGAGGCGATCCGTGCCGGGAGGCGCAGCGCCGAGGTGGCCTGGCGCCCGGTCGTCCCGTTGGCGAGCCGATACTCCTCCAGCCGCGTCCCGAAGGCCGACTGCACGCGCATGGCGGCGCCGCGGAAGCTCATCAGCAGACCGTCGGACGAGATGCCGCTGACCGTCAGGCCGTCGGCCAGCAACTGGGCGCGGACCCCGGCGACCGTCGCCGCGGTCGGCCCGAAGCGCCCGGCGAAAGCGCCCGGGGCGAGATAGTGATGGAAGTCGGGCGACCCCGGGTCGGTGACCTGGGCGATGAACGAGGTGAGAGCGGCGCCGTCCCGCGGGGCGAGCACGACCGCGCCGCTGACCGCCGCCGACCCGGTGACGGCGCCGAGGGCCGTCGCCCCCCGCGGCACGAGCGGCGCCGCGGCGACGCCGACCGTCTGCGGCGCGGGCGCCGGCGATCCCAGCGCGCTCGCCGACGGGCCGAGCACGATGGCGGCCAGCAGGCCGGCGACGACCGCCAACGGCAGCCGCCATCCGATTCGGCGCTCGCGTCCGTGCACCAGGGGGCTTATATCAGCGCCGCACCCCAAACGCCAAGCTCCAACGCGCCGGGCGGCGCCAGCGGTGGACGAGGCGGCGTCAGCCGGCCCGCCCACCGTTCGCCAGCGCCGTCCCGCCGTCGCTGACCCCGGGCCCCGTCCAGAGTGGACGGGGCCAACCTCGCACTCGCGGCTCGGACTCAGTCGTCGCCGGGAGCGACGACGGTGATGACGCCCGTATTCTCGGGCTCGGTGGGGTCGTTGTAGTAGTAGGTTCCAACCTGGGTGAACGTCACCGTGGCGCTCTGACCCGGAGAGAGCGACCCGGTGTTGAAGTCCTTCGGTGAGAAGAACCCCGTTGCGCCATGCGGGCTGGTGTTGCTCGCCGGGTTGGTGAACGTCACGGTCGTGCCCTGGGGCACCACGAGACTGTCCGGCGCCATCGCGGTCTGCGAGAACAGGTTCTCGGTTCCACTCGGCGCGCCCGAAGCCGCCAGCCACGATTGCCCGAGAGTCACCGTGTTGCCCTCCGTCGCCCCGTAGACCGGCTGAGAGGTGATGGCGATCCGAGTCGACACGGTCGGGGCCGGAGCCGGGGATACCGTCCCGCCGAGCTTGAACACCCAGAGGTTGGCTCCTCTCGGTGACTGGGTCCCGATGTTGTCGCCACCGGCGAACACCGCCACGTACTGCGTCCCGGCGACCGCGTAGGTGATCGCTGTCGTGTTGATGCCGGCTCCGGTCTGGAAGCTCCACAGCTTCTGACCGCTGTTGACGTTGCGGGCCACGAGGTTGCCGTCGGTCTGCCCCTGGAAGAGGAGTCCGCCGGCGGTCGTGGTGATTCCCTCGCCCTCAGATTCAGGATATGTGGTGTTGACCGCCCACACGATCTGGTTGGTCCGTGGGTCGATCGCCACCACGCGGCCGCCGGTCTTCTCACCCTCGGGACGCCAGAAGTCAGGGCCACCGGTCATGGTGGTGTGAGCCACGTTGACGATCGAGGCGCCGAGGTACAGCAGGCCGGTGTTGGGGTCGAACGAGTCTGGACCCCAGTTGGCTCCGCCGCCCGTCCCCGGAGCGATCAACGTGGGGTTGGCCTCAAACGGGGTGAAGATGCAGCCGGTGGCGTAATTCGGCACCGCCTCCGAGGGCCCGGAGTTCGTCGGGCAGACCGGGACGTAGGCCTGCCCGTCCGGGATCGGCTGGGTCGCTGCGGTCTTCTGATACGAGTCCTGCGGGACCGGAATCTCCTGGACTGGGATCAGCGGCTTGCCGGTCACGCGGTTCAGCACGAACATGATCCCTTCCTTGCTGCCGTAGAGGACCGCCGGCTCCAACTGGCCGTTGATCGTGAGGTTGGCCAGTACTGGCTCCATGACGTTATCCATGTCCCAGATATCGTGATGGACCGACTGGAAGTACCAGACGAGCTGCCCCGTGGTCATGTTCAGCGCCACGATCGAGTTCGCGTACAGGTCGTTGCCGGCGCGCGTCGAGCCGTTGGAACGTGACTCGGCGTCGCCCAATGTCCACAACACCAGGTTGTTCGCGGGGTCCACGGCCGGATTCATCCACGAATCGGCGCCGCCGACGGCAGCCGCGCCGCTGGGCCAGCTCCCGGCGTTCGGGTCGCTGCCCTGGGCGGTGTTGTTGAACGCCCAGTTGATCGCGCCTGTGGTGGCGTTGAGCTCGTATGACGTCCCCTCACCGCCGCTGGCCCCGTTGTTGGTGGTCCCGATGAACAGGTAGTTGTCGTAGACGGTCACCGCCGCGGGGGCGCCCGTCTCTTGCGTCGGGAGCAAGGTGCTCCAGACGACCGCACCGGTCGACTCGTCCAGCGCGACGACGTGGAGCCCGAAAGTCGAATACACGAGCCCGTCGGCGACGGTCGCCCCGCGCAGAGCGTTGGGGCTGCCGGCCGGATACGGGGACTTGAACTCCCAGTTGATGGCACCGGTGGTGGCGTTGATCGAGTACAGGTCCTGCTGCGTCGTCTGCACGAACATCGTCCCGTTATCGACGACCGGCGTGCTCTCCTGCGAGCTGGCGGAGGTGCCGGTCTCCAGCTGGTCCTCCCAGGCGCCGCCCAGCTGGTTCACGTTTGAGGTTGTGATCTGGCTCAGCGACGAGTACTGGTCGTTGCCCAGATTGCCTCCGAGCTTGTCGTAGTTGTCACTGGTGGGCGTCCCCCAGCTCGGGTCCTGATCGGGCTCGGCCAGCGCCTTGCCCGGCGTGGCGTTCAGCCCCGCCATGAGCTCGAGCATTCGCAGGTGATATGCCGCAAGCGGATCAGCGGCACGGGTGCGAGCGGCCGATGCCGTTCCCGTTACGGCCACCGCGCCCCCCGCCCCTATCGAAACAGCGACGATCGCGAGCCGGCAGATTCGCGATCGGACCATGTTTGCCGGTCGGTGCTGCATGGAACTCCTCTCTCCGTGTGCCGAAGGCGCGCGGTCGGCGGCATGTGTTCGCCTACCGTACAGCCATTCGTGTAGCGAATGCTCACCGTATTGCGCGAATGCCCTGTTGTCAACTCGCACCCGCGGACCGATGACTTGAATTGAGCAATCCACGACGATCCTGCGGCCTTCGGTCACCTATCACCTGTCACGAACCATCGTGACGCGGCGGCCTTTGACCGGAAACGAGATCGGACCGAGGCGATCACCAGTGATGGACCGCCGCTGGCGCTACGTCTGCTGCGCCGCCGTCCAGCCCGCCGCCGTCGCCTGCCCTTTGAAATACTCGAGCGCGCCGGCCATTGACGCCTCAAGCGCCGCCGGGGTGAGCGCGCTGGGCAGGGTGTCGGCCCACCATGTGTTATTCAGGCTCACTCCGTCGAGGGTGTATTCGAACAGTTCGCTCAACGGTCCGTTGAAGCCGCCCGTGAGAAGAAGCGTGAAGAAGGTTTGCCAGTTCACGATCCCGGTGCCGGGGAAGGCTCCGACGTCCGTCGCGCTGCCAGGGGCGAGGACGAGCGTGGTGTCGCCCAGTGAAATGCCCCGAACCCACGGCATCACCAGCGCAAGCTCGGTCGACCAGTTGCCCGCCGCACCGCCGGCGACCTCGTGGGCCGAGGCGTAGTCGATCCCGATGTACCGCGGGTCGAACTGCCCGTCGCTGAAGATGTAGGCGATGTCCCAGGTCGAGGCTCCCACGTTCGCGCCGGAGAAGGTGTAGTAGAAGCCGAGCAGCCCGAGTTGCCGATTGAACTCCTGGAGCGCCAAGAGAGGCGGGCGGAATGCGTCGAGCTCGTCGAGGACGGCCCTGCCGATGAGCGCCGGTGTCGCCGTCGAGTAGCGGTAGTTCCCGAAGCGGTACTTCGTGATCCCGGCCATCGCGGCGCTGGTCAGGATGTCGGAGGCGTACTCGGTGGTGAGATCGACGAGGCCGGCGGTGATCTGCTCACAGAGAACTCCGGTGCTTCTGATCCCTTCGACCATGGGCGAGAGATTCGTCGTCACCTGCGCCGGTTCGACATGTCCTCCCGATCGGACGGTCAGGTCGACTGCCGAGAATCCGAGCTGCCCCGCGGTCTGACCGATCAGAACGCCGGTCTGCAACGGATTGCTCTGAGCGTAGGACTGCGTCGTGAGCCACTGCAGGTGACGGGAGAACACTGTCCACGTCAGGTGGGGCGTCCCGTTGCCAGGCAGGGCGATGCCGGCAACCGCATCGGTGGATCCGCGGTTTGCCCGAGCCACAGCCGGCCAGAGCGCGACGGTGGCTGCCCCCGTTGTGGTGGCGAGGAAGGCTCGGCGGTCCAGGCGTGTGCTCATGTGCGTCGTTTCCTTGCTGGAGCTGGGGGATCCGGGTGGTCCGCTCGCTTATGGTGTTCGTATGCCGAACGAGTATTCGGCAGGTGAACGTCACTCAAACAGATGGCACCTTCGAAGTCAAGGACCGAGCCTTGCTGCGCGCCGGCCTCGGCGGCCCCGGCCGCCCTGGAGGTCAGGTCGGTGACAATTCGAAAGCCGTCGGTGACCGATACATGTAACAAGCCCGGTCGCGTCGGCGACAATAGCCCCAACCCCGTATCGACCGCTGACGGTGATCGACGAGCACCACTGCCCGGGCGGACTCAAGCAGGTCGACTTCGACCCGTCGCTCCCGAGTTGCGTCCTCCATCGCCATGGCCACCGACCCGGGGCCGGTGGTTCAGGCCGGTCGGGGCGGGGAGTGGCCCGGCCGGTGTACGAGCGGCGCGTCGGCCGCCAGACGCTGACCCCACGCCGCGACCGGAGCTTCGGCGAAGCCGCCAGTCTGACGCGGTGCTCGCCTCTGGCCGATCTTTCTCGGTCCGAGCAGGCTCGAGCACGGACCGGCCTCAGGCGCCCGTGCGCCGGCGACCGCACGCCTGTGGATGCCAGACGCTCCTGTACGCTACGGGAACGACCGGCGAGGGTGCGGACCACTCGATCGTGAGGTCCGGGAGGCCGGCAGCGCGGGCCCCACCTGAAGATCAGGACCCATGTCAGACGCTGAGCCCCGACACCCAGAGTTCGTCCAGTCCCTGGAACGCGGATTGGCGGTCATCCGTGCCTTCGACGCCGAGAATCCGCGGCTGACGCTCAGCGATGTGGCTCGGGCGACCGGCCTGACGCGGGCCGCGGCCAGGCGATTTCTTCTCACCCTGGTCGATCTCGGATACGTCAGCGTTTCGGACAGCCGCTATCGGCTGCGACCGCGGGTGCTCGAGCTCGGCTACTCGTACCTCTCGAGCCTGAGCCTCGGCGAGGTAGCGCAGCCGCATATGGAGACGCTCGTCGCTGCGCTCAAGGAGTCCTCGTCGATCTCGGTCCTTGACGATCTCGACATCGTCTATGTCGTGCGGGTCCCGACACGCAGGATCATCAGCATCACACTGGCGGTGGGGTCGCGGCTGCCGGCGTACGCGACGTCGATGGGTCGCGTCCTCCTGGCCGGGCTCCCGGATGACGAACTCGAGGCTCGGCTCGAGAGAACCGCCGTGACGCCGCTCACCGACCGGACGGTGCGAGATCTGGACGCGCTCAGAAAGGCGTTGACCGGCGTGCGCCGGCAGGGCTACGCGATCGTGGATCAGGAGTTCGAGCCGGGCCTTCGCTCCTTGGCGGTGCCGATCCGCAACAGCTCGCGCGCGGTGATCGCCGCGCTGAACACGTCGACCCACACCAGTCGCGGCACCGTCGCAGCGCTGCGACGCGATTTCCTTCCGCTCGTCCTCGAGACGGCGACGATGATCGAGCATGACCTGCGCGGTCCGAGCCCCGACGGAAACCATGGCATCTACGGCTCCCAGACCTCGCCCGACTCCTGAGCGGGTGCCGCGGAGCAGCCTCATGGCTCGGTGGACGGCGCCAGCCGTCTGCATTGCTGCAGGGCTCCGGCCCGGAGTGCGCGCGGCAGGGTGTCCTGCGCCAGTGCCGAGCAGATCAGCGCCTGGCTCTCCTGGACGGCTGCCGGCGTGCTACCGGTCAGCCGCAGGCAGGACGGCCGAAGCCGGTCCTTCTCCTGCGGGCTCAGCGTTCCGGCGGCGTTGATCTCGGCCCGGCAGATCTCGCGCGCGCCTGGACTCGCCGCCGATGCGGACGAGCGCGTCGGCGCTGCGCTGCCGCACGCGCTCGCCAGCGTCCCCGTCACGGTGAGCCACACAACAGCCAAGGTCAGCTGCCTCATTGCTCTGATCCCTCCATCCGCCGCGGTGATGCCAGACGCCGGCGAGCGCCGCGCGGTCTGATCGATGCGGCCCCGCCTCGCCGTCGGTCGGCCGAATCCTCACAGCGAGGCGCTCGGCCCGCCGGCCGGCCTGCGCCGGCGGGATGCGCGCTCATATGCGTTGCATTGCGAGCTCAGCGCCTCCGTGCCCGAGCGGTGAACCCACCTGACGACAGCGGCAGCGTGATCTCGGCGCTGAACTCCGATGTCTGGCCGGTGGTCAGACTCGTAGCGGTCGAGCTCAGATACGGCTCGGTCACCGCGAGCCTGTCGGCTTGCAGCCGTGAGAGCGGAATCGAGAAGGACGCGTTACCGGAGGCATCCGTCGTGACGTCAACGCTGGTGACGAGGGTCTGGCCTTCGCCGTATCCGCTGGCCGTCTGGTGTTGACCGGCGAACAGCTGGATCTCGTAACCCGAGTCCGGGTTGCACGCCAGCGTCCCCGTGATCGTCACCCCGGTCGCTGTCGTCGCGTAGCCCGTCAGGACCGGATAGTTCTGCCCGGTCGTGCATCCAGGCTCAGCCGTGGCGCCGCTCGTCGGACCGATGCCGAGCACGTCCGCGGCGTAGCTGGGATTCGACGCGCAGATCCCGCCTGCGTTGCAGATCGAAACCGGGGCGCCCAGCCCATAGATCGAGTTGTCGACGATCGTGTCTCCGGTCCCGTTACCGACCAGGCCGGCGTGGTCGCCGGTGATCACATTTCCCTCGTACAGCGAGTTGGTCGCCCCGAGGTCGATGGCGTATGCGTCCCCAGTGATGTAATTGTTCTTGAACGTCATTCCGGATCCGCCGTTCTGAATGCCGTCGGACATGCCTCCGAGCATCAGGTTGCCGATCTCGGTGTTGTTGTTGTCGCCGCCCCCGGCGTACTCAGTGGTCTGGGAGGGGAGGTCACCGGCTTGGAGGAGACCGGGCGTCCCTGAGGTGTCCGTGGCGCCGGTGTCCGCACCGCTCGCTGCGCTGCCGAGAGGCTGGGGATCCTCGATGTAGACGTTGTTGAGAATCTCGCTGTTCGACGTTCCGCGGGTGTACTCCATGTCGTCTCCGTTGTCGACGAAGGTGTTGTCCTTCGTGACGTTGTCCACGCTGACGCCGCTCGTCGAACTGCCGGTGGAATCACCGGCGTCGCCCGTAACGATGATGCCGGCGGCCCCCACATCGTTGTAGATGAGGTTGTGCTCGAAGACGTTGTTGTGACTGCGGAGCGAGAGGATCCCGATGCAGGAGTTCTCCAGAACAAGATGGTCGATCGTGACGTCGCCGTTCGGCTCGGGACCGAAGTTGTAGTCGGCGGCGACACCGAACGCACCGTTGGGGGTTCCGTAAGCCGTTCCATCGCTTGTCCCGTAGGTGGTGGGAGACGTGCCGGTCACCGTTGGATTCTCTACGGCGAGGAGGGGATCGAAGATACCCCGGACGTTGGGTCCGTTCCCGCTGTCAGGGGTCGTCGTGGTGCCGATCACCGTCGCTGGAAGATTGCCGTCGGTCGATGGGCAGCTCTCACCGCCCGGAGCGTAGGGATTGACGAATGGGTAGCCGGTGAGCCCGACGGTCGGCGTCGCGAAGACGCTGCCGGCGCCGACGACGGTCAGCGGGCCCAGGAGCGGAGGGAGTTCGCTCGTGATGGCGATGACGCCGGCCGACGGCTCGAGAACGATCGTCCGGGGATCGGCGGACCGCTGCACCTGGGTGAGATCATCGTTGGAGGTGATCGCCCATCTCAGCGTGCCCGCGGTCGTGGCGGCGTTCGGGCCGTCGCTGTTGCTCCAGACGCGCAGGATCTGGCCGATCGGCGCCGCCAGCGCTGCTGGGGCCGCCGCCAGAATCGCCGCGGCCACCCCCCCGATGAGTCCCGCCTTGGCCAACCGGATCCGCATCATCTGACCTCCCTTTACGGTTCTGCCCTCCGGGCTGAGCGGCGTTGCTCACCGTGCCGTTCCTGGCCATCGCCTCTCCCTCGACTCGCGCTCGACGGGCGTTCGCATGATGAACACCTATTCGGTGGTCGTACAACTCTAGTTCAAGCGCGTCAAGCAAGTCAAGACTCAGGTCTGACCGCGAACGAGCCCGTCACGCAGCGCGGGGCGCGAGTGGATGGCTCAGCACACCCGAGCCACGGCGCGGCCGCGCCAGTTCAGCCACGCATGCCGCTGTGACACAACACAAAGCACGGTCGCGGCCGTCGTCGCCACCCGATTCGCGACGGAGCGCGGTCAGGCGGCCGCCTGTCCCCTGACCACGGGAGTCCACATTCCGAAGCGACTCAGTCGGCAGCTCACGTCCGCATTGCTCGCGAGTTCGAAGCTGAGGGCCTGAGCGCTAGCCGGCCGCGTCGTCGCTCTCGCTTTCCGCGATGAAGCCCACGGCGAACGCGAGCGCCCGGCACGCTCCGTCCGGTGCCGAGGGCCGCAGCGAACGAACCGCGTCACGCGGGATCCGCACCAGCTCGCCTGCGGAGACCCGCTGCTCGTGGTACCCGATGCTGACGAGCGCCTCACCACTCAGGATGTAATAGAACTCGTCGCCCTCGCGGTGGTAGGGAGCGAGCTCCGCCCCCGGCTTGAGCTCGATTTCCGAGATGGACTCGAGATAGGATCCCATCGTCTCCTGGCGCAGCTCATCCCGGTGCACCATGAAGTGGGTCAGGCACTCGTCGTCGCGCTCGATCGTCGGCCGAACTGCGCCGTTCGGTACGTCCATTTCGTCCACCGCGTTCATCGATGTCCTCTCCTCTCGGTGCATGAACCTGGTGTCGTCGTATTCGGTATGCGATCCGACCCGGTGGCGAGGCGTCCCATCTTCGCCCCCACAGACCGTTGCCGCCGCCGTTGTCACGAACATATGTGCCTGGCTGTTCGATGGCATCGGCTCGCCCAGACGCCGTCGACCGATATGAGTTCTCTCCTCGCATGCGTCCCGCGCCAGACACGCTAGCCAGCGCGGCGCCCGCTTCGCGCCCGAGGAATCCCTAGTCTGCAGATCGCGTGAGCGGGCTGGCCGAGGCGAGAGCGGCGAGCTGCGCGCGCGACGTGATCCCGAGCTTGGCGTAGATCCGGGTGAGATGGAATTCGATCGTCCGCACGCTGAGCACGAGCTCCGCGGCGGCTTGACGGTTGGTCAGTCCTGAGGCGACGAGGCGAGCCACCGACATCTCCTGCGGGGTGAGCCGATCGCGATCAAAACCAATGCGCTGGGCGGGAGCCAGTCCACACGATTGGAGCTCGTGCTCACAGCGTTCACGATAGGGACGCGCCTTCAGCGTCGCGAAGACCGACGAGGCGGCGCGGAGGTGCGCGGCTGCCTCCCGACGTTGGCCGCGGCGTCGCAGGACCTGGCCCCAGGCAAGGTGGGTCGTCGCCGTGTCGAACGGGACCCCGGCATGCGCTCCGAGCTCCGCCGCCCGCTGGAAGCTCTCGTCAGCAGATCCGGCGTCGCCACCCGCGGCGAGGAGCCGCCCGCGCACGGTGGCCAACCGCGCCATCGGTAGATCGCGTCCGCGATCACGAGCCACCTGCTCGTGATGCAGGAGGAATTCATCCGCTTGCTGGAGACGACCCTCCGCGACGAGCGCATCTGCGTACAGGTGAGCCCACGGGAGAAGGCCGGGCTCGTCCACGCGACGAGCCGGCTCGATCTCGCTGACCGGAGCGAGCACGGCAAGGATCTCGTCGGGTCTCCCCTGAGCCGCGGCCAGGTGCGCCAGCGCGAGCGCGTGGTTGAACATGGCGCGCTCGTAGCGCGGCTCGTCCTTGGGCATCAGGTCCAGGACGTCGCGCACCCTGTCCCAGTTGCCACGAGCGGAATCGATCAGTGCGGCGGCGAGGACCGCGAAGGTCAGGAACCCGTGCTGAAGCTCGCTCGCGATGACGATGGCGCGATTCGCGTCGAGGATGCCCCGATCCCAGGCGCCGGTGAGATATTCGACCTGGGCGAGGTGAGCCAGCGCGAACGCCGCGGTTCCAAGTGATCCGACCCGCCCCGCCGCTCTGGCCTCATTCGCCAGATCAGACTCGGCGCCGGCGAGATCGCCGGCGGCGCACAGCAGCCAGCCTCTCACTCTGCGCAGCGTGACGACTCCTGTACCGAGAGACGTCTCAGCCGTCGTCACGGCGGTGTCGACCGCCGCCAATCCGTCGGCAAGTCGACCGCAGAGCGCTTCCCCGATGCCCAGTGCAAGCATTTCCGCAGGCACAGGCGACGGTCCTGCGGTGCCGGCAAGCTCAAGGGCGCGCCGGCTCCACGTGACGGCCTCCTCGCCATGCAGGCGGGCGAGAAAGTGCGACGCGGTGCGTCGCGCAATCGTGGCCGCGAGCGTCGGGTCTTCGTCGGGGTCGCACTGCGCCCAGGCACTCGCGAGCAGGCTCTCGGCCGCGAGCCGACGGCCGGTCAGCAGCCCATGAAACCCGAGCACGCAGTCTCGCCGAGGACCCTCGGGAAGCCGCGCGATCTCCTCGATGTAGCCCGACGCCTCAACGACGTCGCCTTTGTATTGGATCGAGTCGACGGCCTTGAGCAGCCGTTCGTCTGCCTCCTCCGGGGTCGCGCTGACTCGGCTGGCCGCGACGAGGCCGGCGGCCGCCTGAGCCCACGCCCCGCGCGCAGTCTGCCGGGCCGCGAAGTCGTCGAGTTCAGCTGCGAGCTTGGCGTCAGATCCCGCGACGGCCGACGCTCTGTGCCTCAATCGCGCCCATTCGTCCTGCAGATGATGTGCGCAGGCGGTGTGCAGCGCGCGGCGACGCCCGGGAGAGAGCTGCTTGTACACCGCGGCCTGAATGAGCGGGTGGACGAATCTGAGCTCTGAGCGCGCGCCCAGTGTCTCCGCGACCACGAGGCCGGCGTCCGAAGCCTCGTCGATGGCCGGTTGCGCATCCAAGACGTCGGCGACGAGCGCAGCGGCATCCGGCTGGCACCGGATGCCGATGACCGCCGCGGCTTCGAGCAGGGCGCGCGCGGCCGGGGTGAGGGCTCGCAGACGGCCAATGGCGATCGCCTCAAACGATCGGGGCGCCGGAAGGACGGACAGCGGGCCGCTCCACGTTTCACCGGGCAGCTCGGCCAGCAGCGCCCGGGCATGAAGCGGATTCCCGGCGGTGTGCTCGTGCAGCCGCCTGGCGGCGCGTTGCGGAAACGGGGACACGCCGGCCGATGAAGCCAGCGCCGCAATCTGGTCGACGTCGAAGGGCTCGAGGTGAAGACTGACCGCCCCAGGCCCACGACCGAGCCGGTGCACCTCCTCGGGAAGCCTCGCGAGATCATCGGTCCGCGCGGCGACGACCGTCACGCTCGGATGGGGTCCGAGCCGGCGGAGCGCGAACAGCACGGCTCGCAGGGACTGGGGATCCACCCATTGTGCGTCGTCCACCACCAGCAGAACCGGGTCGTGGCTGCTCGATGAGACGAGTACGCTGAGGGCCAGCTCTCCCGCTGCAACGGGGTCAAGCTGCGAGATGCCGGCATGTGCGCCGGAAACCCCCGCGTCGTCAACAGCCTCCGCCTGGCGCAGCAGCTGGTCGACGATCGCGTATGGCATCGCGGTTTCGGCCGCGTCGCCGCTGACGCGGAGGATGCGGACGTCACATACCTCGTCGACGAAGCGATCGATCAGCGCCGTCTTGCCGATCCCGGCGCTACCGTCGATGAGCACGAAGCCGGCTTGGCCGGTCCGGGCGTTCTCCAACGTCTGGGCGAGGACGGCGAGCTCCGCCTCCCGGCCCACGAAGAATCCGCTCAACGCCGACGCGGTCATGCGGGGAGAGCCACCACCGTCGGCAGATCCCGCCGTGGGTGTGCCTTCGCGCGGCTATGACGATGACCCGAGAACATAGGATCGCGCTGGCATCCTATGCTCCGCCGGCACGCGGCGTCCGTCGACGACGAGCCCGGGTCCGGCGGCACGGTCGTCGGAACGCTAGTCGCCGAGCTCGGCCCGGCGGCGGACGACGAACTCCCGCAGCTCCTGATCGATCGCCTCGTCGATCGGGGGCTGCTCATAGGCCTCGAGCGTCGCGCGCCAGATCTCGCCGGCCCGCGCCGTCGTGTCCCGCGCACCCTTCTTCGTCCAGCGATCGAAGTTTTCGGTCGAGGAGAGCAGCGGGCGGTAGAAGCAGTCCCGGAAGCGCTCGAGGGTGTGCGCGGCGCCGAGGAAGTGACCACCGGCGCCGACCTCGACATGGGCATCGAAGGCGAGGCTCGCCTCGTCGATCTCCAGCGGGGTGAACTCGTGGCGCAGCTCGCGCAGCAGCTCGATGTCGACGATGAACTTCTCGTAGCAGGAGACGAGGCCGCCCTCCAGCCAGCCCGCCGAGTGCATGACGAAGTTCGCGCCCGCCAGGAAGGTCGGCATGAACGTCATCAACGATTCGTAGGCCGCCTGCGCGTCGACCGTCTGCGATGCGTTCAGCGCGCCGCCGCCGCGCCACGGCAGTCCGAAGTGCCGCGCGATCTGCCCGGTGCACAGCACCCCGATGCCCGACTCGGGCGTCCCGAACGACGGCGAGCCCGACTGCATGTCGGTGTTGGAGAGAAACGAGCCGAAGACGACCGGGGCGCCCGGGCGGATGAGCTGTGCGAGCGCGATCCCCGCCAGCGCCTCGGCCATCTGCTGAACGAGCGCGGCCGGCAGCGAGACCGGCGACATCGCCCCCATCAGCAGAAACGGCGTGATGACGACCGCCTGGTTGGCCCTGACGTATTCGAACATCGCGCCGAGCATGCGGTCGTCGTAACGCAGCGGCGAGTTGACGTTGATCAGCGAGATCGAGGCCGGCGCGCGCTCGATCGCCTCCCGGCCGCCGAACAGGATCTCCCCCATGCGGATCGTGTCGGCGGCGTTCGGGCCGGAGGTCACCGAGCCCATGTACGGCTTGTCCGACAGCGTCTGCAGCGCGTAGACCATGTCGAGATGGCGTGAGTCCAGCGGCCGGTCCTCGGGCTCGCAGATCGTGCCGCCCGGGGAGTCGAGCTCCGGGAAGGCCTGCGAGAGACGCACGAGGTTCTCGAAGTCGGCCATCTTGGCGTCGCGCCGGACGTCGCCCTCACGGATGAACGGACAGCCGTAGACCGGCGCGAACACCATGTGGTCGCCGCCGATGTGCGCGTTGTGGGCCGGGTTGCGAGCCTGGAGCTCGAACTCCCGCGGCGCCTTGGCGACCTGCTGAAGGATGAAATCCGGATCGAAGCGGACGCGATTTCCGTCCTCGACGATCTGCCCGTTGGCGCGAAACAGCTCGACGGCCTCGGGGAGCAGGAACTCGATTCCGAGCTCGGAGACGATCCGCCGCCACCCCCGGTCGAGAACGTCCATCGCGTCCTCGCTGAGGATCTCGTAGCGGGGCATGGCGTTGACGAACATGCGGGCCTCTCCTGAGTCGGGCTTCGAAGTGCTTGACGCGGCGCTGTGTCGGCCTAATATATCCGCCGTGGAACAACAGTTCCAAGAATCGACACCGGCCGATCTGCCGAGCCGCGGGACGACCGCCATCGACCGCGGCGCCGAGCTGCTGGTGCGCGTCCTGGATGCCGATCAGCCGGTCGGCCTGACCGAGCTGGCGTCGGCGAGCGGGATCCCCAAGAGCACCGCCTCGCGGCTCGTCTCGGCGCTGGAGCGCCAGGGTCTCGTCCAGCAGGACGGTGAACGCGGACGGCTGCGACCCGGTCCCGCGATCCTGCGCGTCGCCGAGCGCGGCCTGCTGGAGCGCAGCCTCGTCGAGCTCGCGCGCCCGGCGCTCGACGCCCTCAGCCAGGCCAGCGGCGAGACGATCAACCTCGCCGTCCCGGGCCCGCGCGGTGTCGAACACGTCGCCGAGGTGGAGGGCCGGCACTTCCTCGGCGCCGGCCAGTGGGTCGGGCGGACCGTCGACTACCACTGCACCGCGGTCGGCAAGATCTTCATGGCCTACGGACGCGTGTCGGTGCCGACCCGCCCCCCGGCGAGCCTGACCCCGCACACGATCACCGACCCGATCGGTCTGCGCGCCGCGCTGGAGAGCGTCCGCCGTGAGGGTTTCGCCGAGGCGATCGACGAGCTCGAGATCGGGCTGGCCGCGATCGCGGCGCCGGTCCGAGGCGGCATCGGGCAGGTGGTCGCGGCGCTCAGCATCTCCGGCCCGACGACCCGGATGACCACCGAGCGGATCGCCGAGCTGCGGCCGATCCTCATCAAGGAGGCGGCGGACCTCAGCCGCCGCCTCGGAAATCCCACGGAAAGAGTGAACGCCGCATGACCCACGAGGAGATCCTCCAGCTGCTCTACGACGAGACCCTCGTCGGCAACGCGCCCGCCGTCAAGGACGGCGTCAACGGCGGATTGCAGGACGGGCTCGAGCCCGAGCGGATGCTCTATGACGCGCTCATCCCGTCGCTGGAGGAGGTCGGCGCGCGCTTCGAGCGCGGCGACTACTTCGTCCCCGAGATGCTGATCGCCGCGCGCGCCATGCAGGGCGCGCTCGACATCCTGCGCCCGCTGCTCGCCGAGACCGGCACGCAGCAGGTCGGCACGTTCCTGATGGGGACGGTCAAGGGCGACGTCCACGACATCGGGAAGAACCTCTGCAACATCATGCTCGAGGGCGCCGGCTTCACCGTCATCGATCTCGGCGTCAACGTGCCGCCGGAGAAGTTCATCGAGCAGATCGGCGAGCACCAGCCCGACATCGTCGGCTTCTCGGCGTTCCTGACGACGACGATGCCGATGTTCAAGGCGAACATCAACGCTCTGGAGAAGGCCGGGATCCGCGACGACGTGATCGTCATGGTCGGCGGCGCGCCCGTCACCCAGGAGTATGCCGACGCCGTCGGCGCCGACGGCTACTCCGCCGACGCCTCGTCCGCGGTCAAGAAGGCCAAGGAGCTGATCCAGCTGCGCCGCAATCGGGTGCCGGCCTGACCCGAGGCGGCCGGCTCCGCATTTCTCCCTCAAGCGAAAGAGAGTCCAATGGATACCGTGCTTCGGTCGCGCTCGAGTAGCGTGACGATCGGCGCCGAGCAGCCGTTCTGCGTCATCGGTGAGCGGATCAACCCGACCGGGCGCAAGGCGTTCGCCGAGCAGTTGCGGGGTGGCGACCTGTCGACCGTCACCGCCGACGCGCTCACCCAGGTCCAGGCCGGCGCCAACATGCTGGACGTCAACGCCGGCATCCCGCTCGTCGACGAGCCGGAGCTGCTGAAGGCGATGCTGAGCACCGTCCAGGCCGCCGTCGACGTGCCGATCTGCATCGACTCGTCGGTGATCGAGGCACTGGAGGCCGGCCTGTCGGTCTATGAGGGCCGTGCGCTCGTCAACTCGGTGACCGCCGAGGACGAGCGCCTGAACGAGATCCTGCCGCTCGTCGCCCACCACGGGGCGGCCGTGATCGGTCTGGCCAACGACGAGACGGGGATCCCGGAGACGCCGCAGAAGCGGCTGGAATGCGCGCGCAAGATCGTCAGCGCCGCCAACGACCACGGGATCGCCACCGCGGACGTCATCATCGATCCGCTGGCGATGACCGTCGGCGCCGACACCGAGGCGGTGACGACGACGCTCGCCACGATCAGCCTGATCCGCGACGAGCTCGGGGTCAACATGTGCCTCGGCGCCTCGAACGTCTCCTTCGGCCTCCCCCGGCGCCACACGCTCAACGCCGGCTTCCTGCCGATGGCGATGGCCGCCGGGCTGACCAGCGCCATCATGTCGACCGCGCTGGTGTGCATCGACGCCGTTCGCGCGGGCGACCTGCTGCTCGGCCACGACCCGTGGGGCGGTAGCTGGATCGCCACCCACCGCGCGCGCGTCGCCGCGCAGGAGGCGCAGGACGCCGGCTCCGATCAGAAGGCCGGCGCCACGGCGTGAGCGCGGCGTCCCCCCAGCGCCGGGCGCGCGAGCGCGACGACGCGACCGCGCCCGACGACGGCGCGCAGCGCGTCCGCCTGCGCTTCCTGCCCGAGGGCCTGGAGGTGCGCGTGCCGTCCGGCACGCCGGTCTTCGACGCCGCCAGCTGGAACGGGATCGCGATCGACTCGACGTGCGGCGGATACGGGACCTGCAAGAAGTGCAAGGTGAAGATCCTCTCGGGCGAGGTCCCGATCTCCGACATCGACCCGCGGGCCTTCTCGCCCGACGAGCTGCGCGGGGGCTGGCGCCTGGCCTGCCGGGCCGGCGCCCGCGATGACCTCGTGGTGGAGGTGCCGCCGCTGCAGACCCGCCCGAAGGCGGCGCTGGTCGGCGTCGGCCGGCACGTCATCCTGCGCCCGGCGGTGCAGAAGCGCCATCTCGTGCTGGAGGAGCCGACGCTCGAGGACCAGCGCTCGGATCTGCAGCGCGTGCTCGACGCGCTGGACGATCTCGAGCCCTCCGCGTCGCTCGCCGTGCTGCAGACGCTCGGCGGCGTGCTGCGCCGGGCGCACTTCGACGTCACGGCGGTCGTCTGCGATCAGGAGCTGATCGCGCTCGAGCCGGGCGACACGACCGCCCGCCGGTTCGCGATCGCCTTCGACCTCGGCACGACGACGGTCGTCGCCACGCTGCTGGACCTCGACAGCGGGCAGCCCGCGGCCGTGCGCTCGATCCTCAATCGCCAGCAGCCGTTCGGCGCCGACGTCATCACCCGCATCTCGGCGACGATGATGGACGACACGGCGGCGCGCGCGCTGCGCGACCGCGCACAGGAGACGATGGCGATGCTGTGCGAGGAGGTGTGCACCGAGGCGTCGGTCACGCCGCACGAGGTGTACGAGATCACCGTCTGCGGCAACGTGACGATGATGCAGCTCGCGCTCGGGATCGACCCCGAGCCGCTGTCGATGGCGCCGTTCGTCGTCGCCGCCCACGAGCTCCCGCCGGCGAGCGCCGCCGACTTCGGCGTCGAGGTCCATCCGCGCGCCCCCGCGTTCGTATTCCCGTCGCTCGGCGCCTACGTCGGCGGCGACATCGTCGCCGGGATGCTCGCCACCGGCCTGACGCGCGACCGCCGCCTGCGCCTGTTCATCGATGTCGGGACGAACTCCGAGATCGCGCTCGGCTCCGCCGACCGGGTGCTGGCGTGCGCGGCCCCCGCCGGACCGGCCTTCGAGGCCGCCCAGATCCGGTGCGGGATGCGCGCCGCCGAGGGCGCGATCGAAGGCGTGGCGATCGACGGCGACGCGCTGTCGCTCGACGTGATCGGCGACGTCGAGCCGGTCGGGATGTGCGGCTCGGGCCTCGTCGACGCCGTCTCGGCGCTCGTGCACTGCGGCCTGCTCGACCACTCCGGGCGCTTCATCCCCGACGAGGACGCGGTTGCGCGCCTGCCGGCGCTCGGACGCCGGCTGACCAAGATCGGCGAGGAGCGGGTGTTCGTCCTGCACTGGCGCGACGACGATCCGGCGAACTCGGTCTTCCTCTCCCAGCGCGACGTCCGTGAGCTCCAGTTCGCGAAGGCGTCGATCGCCACCGGCTGGAACATCCTCGTACGCGATCTCGGAGTCGATGTCGGCGACATCAGCCAGGTCCTGCTCGCCGGCAGCTTCGGCGCCTATCTGACGCCGCTCAGCGCGATCCGCATCGGCCTCGTCCCGCGGCTGCCCCTGCCGCGGATCGTGTCCGCCGGCAACGTCGCCGGCGAGGGCGCGAAGATCGCCGCGCTGTCGCTGCGCGAGCGCGCCGAGGCGCGGTCGATCCTGCGCGAGGTGGAGTACGTCGAGCTCTCCGGGCGCGCCGACTTCAACGACCTGTTCATCGACCAGCTCTCGTTCCCGGGATGAAGGTCGTGGCCTGCGGTGCACTGGCTCTCGATGTGCGCGCGATCGCGCGGCGCCGGGGGTGGGACGTCGAGGTCGTCCCCGTCGACGCGCTGCTGCACAACCGGCCCGAGCAGATCCCCGGGGCGGTCGCGGCGCAGCTGTCAGGCGACGACGTCGCCGCGGTGGCGTACGGCGACTGCGGAACCTACGGCGAATTGGACGCGGTGCTGGACGGGGCGCCCCGACTGGCCGGCGAGCACTGCTACGAGGTGCTGGCTCGTGACGAGGTGGCCGCCGCGCTCGCGGAGGAGCCCGGCACCTTCTTCCTCACCGACTTCCTGGCCCGCACGTTCACTCACACCGTCATCCGCCAGCTCGGCCTCGACCGCTGGCCGGAGCTGCGCGATGACTACTTCGCCCACTACACGCGCGTGGTATGGCTCGCCCAGCACCCCACCCCGGCCACCCGCGCCTGCGCGGAGCGCGCCGCGGCGACGCTCGGCCTGCCCCTGACGGTCGTGCCGGTCGGGACGGTCGGGCTCGAGCGCGAACTCGAGCGGCTGCTCGCCGCGCGGTGATCCATCACAGCAGCGACGCGACCGGCGGGCGGCCGTCGCGGATGACCAGCTGGGCGCGCTGAGCGACCTCGCCGGGGACGGTGATCGTGATCAGCAGACGGTCGCCGGCGCGCAGCACCCGCCCGGCGAGGGCTCGCTCCAGCCGGCGGCCTGCGCCGGGACGCGCGGACCACCCCCGCCGCGGGCAGCCGTGGCCGCGGCACGTCACCGAGATCGACGCCGCTCGGGGCAGCGCGAGGAACCGCAGCCGCTCCAGCCAGGTGTGCCGCCGCAGCCATCTCCACGCGATCGTGATCTTCACATGGACGTGGCCCGGCCGCGCCGGCGGCGTGATCGACACCGGAGCCGTACCGCCGGTCGAGGCGGGAGGCGACGGACCCGGGGCAGCGGGCTCGATGTCGCTGACGCACTCGGCCTCGACAGGGCCGTTGTAGCCCAGCTCGTGGACGGCGTCGTCGGAGGCGGCGACGAAGTAGATGCGCTGATCGCATCCCGTCCAGGGGAAGCTCGTGGGACTCGTGCCGGCGGCGACGGCCGGCGTCATGGCGACGCTCTGCGACCAGCCGGTCGACGGGTCATAGGAGAGCTGGTGCAGGGCGTCGTCGGCTTCCCCGACGTAGTACACGCGCACGCCGTCGCTGTACGGCTGACCGGTGGGGCTCGTGCCGGCCGCTACGGCGCCGGTCAACGCGCCGCTCTGCGCCCAGCCGGCGCCCGGGTCATAGGAGAGCTCGTGGATGGTCCGGTCACTCGCCGCGACGAAGTAGACCCGCACCGCGCCCGCGCCACCGTACGGGAACGCGACCAGCCCGCTGCCCTGAGCGATCCCGAGCGTGGTGAGGGCGCCGCTCTGGCGCCAGCCGGTCAGGGGGTCGAAGGCGAGCTCGTGAATCTGGCCATCGTTCCCGACGAAGTAGACCCGCACCCCGCCGGTGACGGCATACGGAAACCCGACCGGGCTCGTTCCGGCCGCGACGGCCGAGGTGAGCGCGCCGCTGACCTCCCATCCGTAGCTCGTCTCGTAGCTGAGCTCGTGGATCGCGCCGTCGCTCGCCGCCACGAAATAGACCCGCGCGCCTCCGGCGCTGTATTCGCTGTAGGCGAAGCCCGTCGGGCTCGTCCCCGCCGCCACCGGCGGCGTCAGCGCGCCACCCACCGCCCACCCGCCGGGGATGTTGTCAGAGAGCTCGTGGATCGCGCCGTCGCTCGCCGCCACGAAGTACGTGCGGACGAGATCGGTCTGATACGAGAAGCTGGTCGGCGTGGAGCCGGCCGCCTGGCCGATCGTCGTCATCGCGGCGCTCTGCGCCCAGCCGGTCTGTGGGGTGAAGCCGAGCTCGTAGAGCTGCCGGTCGGCGGCGCCCTCGAAGAAGATGTACGCGTCACCGCTGCCGCTGCCGTCGCCGAATCCGGTCGGCGACGTGCCGGCCGCGACCGTCTGGGTCAGCGCCGAGCTCACCGTCCAGCCGTCGGCGAGCGCCGACCCGGCGCCGAGCGCGAGCCCGGCCGCGACCGCGACCATCCCCGCCACCAGCCTCCGTCCCGCCGCCATCCGCGGATTGTGGCGCACCGCGTCCGCGGCCGGGGAGCGCCGCGTCGCCGGGTGTCGCCGGGTGTCGCCGGGGCGCCGTGTCGCCGGGGCGCCGCGTCGCCGGGGGTCGCCGGGGCGCCGCGTCGCCGGGTGTCGCCGGGTGACGGTTGCCGGTTGCGCCGTCTGGACGGATGAAATAGCGTGCCGCCTGCGCGGGGGCCCCGCGCTCGCGGGACCTGATCACCCGAGGAGGTCGCCATGAAGCTGCCCGCCCTGCCGGTCGCCCTGCTCGCGCTGCTCGCGCTCGCGCTCGGCTTCGCCGGTGACGCCGCCGGCTCCGCGGGCGCGTCGCCGGCGATGGTCAGCGTCGCCGCGGCCCCCCAGTTCCCGTCCGGGGCGGCCGCCGTCGGCGCCGTCGCCGCCACCACGACCGAGACCGGCGCCGTCGTCCTGCGCCCGCGTGACGAATCGGCGCTGCGCGCGTTCATCTCCGCGGTCACGACCGCCGGCTCGCCGGAGTTCCATCACTATCTCGCGCCCGGTCAATTCGCGACGAGCTTCGGGCCGGATCCGGACACGATCGCGTCCGTCCGGGCGGCGCTGGCCGGCGACGGGTTGACCGTGACCGGCGTCTCGAGCGACGGGCTGCTCGTCTCCTTCAGCGGCTCCGCCGCGGTCGTCGAGCGGGCGTTCGACACCGGGCTGGCCCGCCTCCGGCTCGCCGACGGCAGCATCCGCCAGGCGACGACGAGCCCGGTCAGCGTGCCGGCGGCGATCGCCGGGTCAGTGGCGTCGGTCGTCGGGCTGGACAGCCTCGTCAGCCCCCAGCCCGAGGATCTCCTCCCGTCGTCGTCGGTGGGCGCCCATCCCGCTGCGACCGCGGCGGCGTTCGCCCATCCCGCCGGCGCACCGAACGCGTGCCTGCAGGCGCGGTTCACCGCTCGGCGCTTCGGCGGCCTGACCGACGACGAGATCGCCAACGCCTACGGCGCATTCGGCCTGTACGCGCGGGGCGACCTGGGAGCCGGACAGCACATCGCGGTCTTCGAGCTCGAGCCGTTCCTCCCCGCCGACATCACGACGTTCGACCGGTGCTACTTCGGCGCCGCCGCCGCGGCGCGGATGGCGAGCCGCCTGACGATCCATCCGGTCGCCGGCGGGCAGCCGACCGGCACGGGCTCCGGCGAGGCGACCCTGGACATCGAGGACGTCTCGGCGCTCGCCCCCGGCGCCGATATCGACGTCTACGAGGCGCCGAACAACGTATTCGACAACAGCGACTTCGGAGGGCTCGACGAGTACGCCCAGATCGTCGACGACGACCGTGACCAGATCGTGACGACGAGCTGGGGCCTGTGCGAGCAGGCCGTGCAGGATGGCACCCCGGGCGTCCAGGAGGCCGAGAGCTTCCTGTTCGAGCAGGCCGCCGCCCAGGGTCAGTCGGTCTTCTCCGCCGCCGGGGACACCGGCAGCGACGACTGCAACTCGGCCCGGGCGACGGTTCCACCATCGACCCAGAATCCGGTGTCGGTCGACGACCCCAGCAGCCAGCCGTATGTCGTCGCCGTCGGGGGCACGACGATCGACGACGCGTCCTCGCAGCCGCCGGCCGAGCACGTGTGGAACGGCGGCGCCACCGGGGGCGCCGGGGGCGGTGGCATCTCGCAGTCGTGGGCGATGCCGAGCTGGCAGCGTGACGCGCGCGTACCGGGGATCGTGCTCCCCGGCAGCGCCGACTACACGAACGCCAACCAGGTCGAGGCCGCGAGCGGCTACCCGACCGGCTTCTGCCAGGCGACGCTGGGCGCCGGCACGGCGTGCCGCACGCTCCCCGACGTCTCCGCGCAGGCCGACGAGTACACGGGCGCGATCACCATCTACGGCTCGCAGTTCGTCAGCCCGCTGACGCCGAGCGGCTGGATCACGATCGGCGGCACGTCGTCGGCGGCGCCGATCTGGGCCGCGCTGCTCGCCGACATCAACGCCTCGGCGACGTGCCGCTCTGATCCGGCGACCGCCTCCGGCGTCGGGTTCGTCAGCCCGCTGCTGTACGGGGTGGCGTCTGACCCAACGGCGTACGCCGCGTCGTTCAACGACATCACGACCGGCAACAACGACAACTACGGCCTCGACGACGGCCTCGTCTTCCCGGCGAGCACCGGCTATGACCTCGCCTCCGGGCTCGGCTCGCCGCAGGTGACCGGCGCCGGCGGCTCGAACGGCCTGGCCTACTATCTGTGCCGCGCCGCTGCGACGGCGGTGCGGCCGCTCGTGACGGGCATCAGCCCGCAGACGGTGCCGGTGAGCGGAGGCCAGGTGACGATCACCGGCTCGGGCTTCGCGCCCGGCGGCAGCGCGGATGTGACCGGGATCGAGGTCGGAACGGCGACGCTGCCGGCGAGCGCGTTCACGGTGACGAGCGACACCTCGATCACCGCCACGCTGCCGGCGGCCGACACGACGCTCCCGCCCGGCTCGCCGGCGCCGCTCGACGGCGCCGGGCCGGCGAACATCGTCGTCACGCTCGGCACGGGCGCATCGAGCGCGGTCGACTCCACGACGAGGATCCTGTATGTCGATCAGACGTCCGGCTCGGCCGTCCCGGCGGTCGTCGGCGTCACGCCGAGCGGGGGCTCTGAGACCGCGCCGGCGGCGGTGACGATCTTCGGCTCCGACTTCAGGGGAGCTTCGAAGGTCACCTTCGGCGGCGTGGCGGCGGCGAGCTTCACCGTCGTCAGCTCGTCGGAGATCACGGCGACGCCGGCGCCGTACTCGAGCGCGACGCAGTGCGCGCCGAGCGCCGCCGGCGAGAGCCCGACGACCGATCTCTGCCAGGCGCAGGTCCAGGTCACGAACGGGGACGGGAGCAGCGCGACGGGCACGATCCTGCCGCCGCTGGAGGGGACGCTGCCGGAGCTGAACGCCGAGGAGGTGTTCGACCTGCCGCCGGGGTGCAACTGCGAGCAGGAGCCCGCGCCGACCGAGTACGACTACGCCCCGGCGCCGAGCGTCACCTCGATCTCGACCTCGCCGGCGGCGCCCGGGTCGCTCGCCTCAGAGGACGGCGGGACGCTGATCACCGTCACCGGGACGGGCTTGGACCTGCTGACGCTCGACTGGGTCGACATCGGCGATCCGACGCTCGCCGTCTCGCAGGACTTCAGCGAGACGTACATCAGCGGCACCGAGATCCAGATCGTGGCGCCGCCGACCGCGTCGCCGACCATCGACCCGACGACCCTGCCGCTCTCGGTCCAGACGCTCGCCGGGCAGTCCAACAGCTCGCCGGTGACCTATGCCGGGGTGCCGACGGTGACGAGCGCGGTCAACACCGCCACCGGGCTCAACGGGGCGCCGGACACCGGCGGCACGCCGATCACGATCACCGGCCAGGGCTTTGACCAAGCGGTCGGGCCGATCGTGTTCACCAACGCGTCGTCGTCGTCGGTCGGCACCCAGTACACGTACACCGTCACCAGCGACACGAGCATCAGCACGCAGACCGTGTCCCAGAACCCGGCGCTCGTCGACGTCGAGGTGTGCTCGGTCACCGCGTGCTCGCTCAACCCGCCGGCCGATGAGATGTATCTCTATCCGCCGGGCGATCCGAGTGTCACCTCGGTCACCCCGTCGACCGGGGGAGCGAGCGGCGGCACGTTCGTCGTCATCCATGGCGCCAACCTCGGCTGCGTGACGAGCGTCGACTTCGGGAGCGTCGCCGCCAAGACGTTCGCCAACGTCAGGGGGCTGCTCGACTGCGGGTCGACCTCGACGGTCTACGCGGTCGCGCCGGCCGGGACGTCGGCCACGACGGTGCCGGTGACGGTGACGACGGTCGAGAGCGACGACAGCGGCGCCGGGCGCAGTCCGTCGACCGCCGCCTTCACCTACAGGTAAACGCAAACAACGGGGCCCCCGAACGGGGGCCCTGTATCTATGTCGTCTCCCCTGCCGCCCCGGCTTCGACGAGCAGCGTCGCGATGTCGGCCACCCGGATCTGGTTGCCGGCGGCCTGCGCGCCGTCGTCGAGCATCACCGTGCAATACGGGCAGGCCACGGCGAGCGTCGCGGCGCCGGTGTCCTGGGCCTCGGCGACGCGGTTGGCGTTGATCTGATCGCCGCGCTCCTCCATCCACATGTGCGCGCCGCCGGCCCCGCAGCAGAACGTCTGCTTGCCGCTGCGCTCCATCTCGACCGGCGTCCCGACCGCTCCGACCAGCGCGCGAGGGGCGGCGAGGACATCGTTGTGGCGCGCCAGATAGCACGAGTCGTGATACGTCACGCTCAGCCCGTCGTCGCGCGTCGGCGTCAACCGGCCGTCGGCGACCAGCCGGGCGAGCAGCTCGGAATGGTGCACGACCTCGTAGTGGCCGCCGAAGTCCGGATACTCGTTTCCGAGCGTGTTGAAGCAGTGCGGACAGTTGGCGATGATCTTCGTCACCCCGGCGGCGTTGAGCGTCTCGACGTTCTGCTCGGCGAAGGCCTGGAAGACGTACTCGTTGCCCATCCGCCGCGCCGGGTCGCCGGTGCAGGCCTCCCGCGGGCCGAGGATCGCGAAGTCGACCCCGGCGTGTTGCAGGAGCCGGGCGGTCGACTCGGCGGTCGTGCGTGCGCGTTCGTCGAACGACGAGGCGCACCCCACCCAGTACAGATACTCCGGTGCCGGCTCGCCGGGCTCGAGGATTCTGACGCCGAGCGACGCCGCCCAGTCGGCGCGCTCGGACTGCGCCTTGCCCCAGGGGTTCGACGAGCGCTCGACGTCCCGGAGCATCGGCTCGGCCTCGGCCGGGAAATCGGATTCGACCATGACGAGATGGCGGCGCAGGTCGACGATATGGTCGACGTGCTCGATCGACACCGGGCAGGCCTGCACGCACGCTCCGCACGTGACGCAGTCCCAGACCGACTCCGTCGGCACCGCGCCGGGCACGAGCGGCTCCAACTCCGGGGCGGCGCCCGCCCCGGACGCGCCCCCGGTCCCCGGCCCGGCGCCGGCCTCGGCGGCGCGGGCGCGGACGATCGAGCCGCCCTCGGCGAACACCCGGTCTCGCAGGCCCATGATGACGAGCTTCGGCGAGAGGGCCTTGCCGGTGGCGAACGCCGGGCAGGCGTCCTGGCAGCGGCCGCACTCGGTGCAGGTGAAGGTGTCGAGCATCTCCTTCCAGGTCAGATCGGCGATCGTCCCGGCGCCGAAGCGGATGTCCTCCTCGGCAACGTCGGGGTCGTCGAAGCGCAGCGGCTCCAGGCGGCCACGCGCCCCGGTGCGCCCATACCAGACATTGACCGCCGCGGACGCGATGTGCAGATGCTTGGAGCGCGGCAGATACGCGAGGAAGGCGAGGATCGTGACGACATGCACCCACACGAACACCCGCTCGAGCACGCGCGTCACGCCGTTGTCGGCGAACAGGCCGGAGAGCGCGTTGGAGAACGGCGCCGAGTCGGCCGGCCATTCGTTGAGGTGCAGCGCGATCCGGGTGGCGTGCCAGAGCAGCAGCGAGGTGGCGATCGTCGCGATCAGCGCCAGGATGAGATCGGCTTCGCCGAGATGGCTGCCCCGGAAGCGCTCGGGGCGCTGGACCTTGCGGATCCACAGCGCGCTCGCCACGCCGACCAGCACGAGCACGGCGAACAGGTCGACGAGGCCCGCATACCAGCCCTGGTCACCGAGCCACGGGAAGGTGGCGCGCTTGTCGACGGCGCCGATCAGGGCGATGACGATCGTCGGGCCGAGGACGAGAAAGCCCCAGAAGATGAAGGCGTGGATGATCCCCGGCCCGAGGCGCTGCAGCAGCTTGCGCTGGCCGAGGACGATCGTCGCCTCGTTGCGCACCCGCGCCGGGACGTCGCCCGCACGCGACGTCGGCGCGGCCGCGCGCAGCAGCGCGACGAGGAAGCGCACCCGGATCGCGAACAGGGCCGCGCTCGCCGCCACCAGCGCGGCGAGCACGACGGCGGCGATCGCCACGCCTATGCGCCCCTCGCCTTTCGGATCTCGGCCGAGATCGCCGGCACGACCTCGTGCAGATCGCCGATCACGGCGTAGTCGGCGCTGGCGAAGATCGAGGCCTCGCCGTCGGGATTGATGGCCAGCAGGCGCTTGGCGCCCTTGCAGCCCGCCATGTGCTGGGTGGCGCCGCTGATCCCGCAGGCGATGTAGATCTCCGGCGAGACCTTCGTGCCGGTCTGGCCGACCTGATCGGTATGTGGGCGCCATCCGGCGCTCGTCACCGCGCGCGAGCAGCCGACCGCGCCGCCGAGCAGCTCGGCCAGCTCCTCGATGATCCCGAAGCCCTCCGCCGAGCCGACCCCGCGTCCGCCGGACACCACGACGTCGGCATCGGTCAGCGACACCCCGCCCGAGGCGGCCGGGATCCGCTCGCTGACGCGGACGAGTCGGTCGAGATCCGACGCCGTCTCGCTGACCGCGACGACCTCGACGGCGGCGGGCGCCAGCGGCTCGGCGGCGACGGCCTGCGCGGCGGCGGTCAGCAGCAGCGGCGCTCCGTGGACGTGCGCCTCCTCCAGCAGGCTCCCGCCCCAGCGCACGCGCACGACGGTCGCCGGCTCCCCGGGAACGACCGACACGCAGTTGGCCGCCATCGGCTGGTCGAGCTTGGCGGCGACGTGGGCGAGCACCTCGTTGCCGCGATCGGTGCCGGGCCCCACGAGCGCCGACGCTCCGCGGGCGGCGAGCAACTCGACGAGCGTCTGGGCCCAGGCGGCCGGCGCATATCCGCCGTCGCCGGGGTCGAGCGACACCGTCGTGACATCGCCGAGCGAGCGGGCGAAGACCGCGGCCTGCTGGGAGAGCTCGTCGGCCGGATCCTCGATGAAGGTCAGGATCGTGCTCATCTAGATGACTCCGATCTCCTGGAGGATCCCGACGACCGCGGGCGCCGCGTCGGCGCCATGGCCGAGGACCTGAGCCTGCTTGCTCGCGCTCTCGGGCAACACGAGCCGCACCATCTCGAGCTGGGCCTGCGGACGGGCCGGCCGGGTGGAGTCGACCGGCTTGCGCTTGGCGCGCATCCGGCCGGGAACCGACGGATACCTCGGCAGGTTGATCCCCTCCTTGACGGTGATGACCGCCGGCATCGGCACGACGTAGACGTCGCGCCCACCGGCGACCTCCTGCTCGCAGCGCAGGCCGTCGCCGTCGACGGTGATCGCCTTGATGCCGTTGACGCAGGGCAGGGCGAGGGCCTGGGCGACACGCACCGCGACCTGATAGTTGCCGGCGTCGGCCGACTCGTTGCCGAACAGCAGCAGGTCGAAGCTCTCGCCGCTGACCCGGATCGCCTCGACGATCGCCGCCGCCGTCGCCTGCGGATCCCACTCGCCGCCGTCGGTGACGAGATGGATCCCGCGGTCGATGCCGATCGCCATCATGTCGCGCAGCTGCTCCTCGGCCTCCTCGGGGCCGAGCGCGAGCACCGTCGAGGAGCCCCCGTGGGCCTCGACGAGCCGGATCGCCTCCTCGGCCGCGCACTCCTCGTGGGGAGACACGGTGAAGCCGAGATGGCGGGTCTGGATCGCCTGCTCGTCGTCGGTCAGGGTGATCTTGCCGCCGGTGAGCGGCACGCGCTTGACGCAGACGAGGATGTTCACGAGCGGATCCGGGAGTTGTCGGGGTCAAACAACGGCGTCGAGTCGATCGTCGTCACGGTGACCGGATAGCGCTCGCCCATGTAGAGCACCCGCAGCGCGGTGCCGACGACGGCATGCTCGGGCGGCAGATACGCCATCAGGATGTGCTTGCCGATCGACGGGCCGGCGCCGGCGCTCGTGACGTAGGAGCGCCGTCCGCGGGCATCGACGATCGGATCGCCGTCGGGGGTGAGGATCGTCTCCTTGCCGAGCATGTAGCGCTTGATGCCGGACGCCGAGGTGTGATCGTCGACGGTCAGCGTGCACATCGCGGCGGCCTGCGGTTGCTCGCGATGGCCGACATGGGCCGCCTTGCCGACGAAGTCCTCGTCCTTGACCCTGCCCCAGGCCATGCCGGCCTCGACGACGTTGTACTCGCCCTCCAGCTCCGCGCCGTAGGCCCGGTAGCACTTCTCCAGGCGGCCGGTCGTGCCGTAGACGCCGGCCCCGACCGCCACCGCGCCGTGCGGCCGGCCGGCCTCGGCGACGATGTCCCACAGCCGCGCGCCCTGTTGAATCGGGACGTAGAGCTCCCAGCCGAGGTCGCCGACGTAGGAGATCCGCGAGGCGACGACGCTCAGCGACCCGATCTCCAGCGGGCGCCAGCGGCCGAACGGGAAGCCCTCGTGCGAGACGTCGTCGCTCGTGACCGACGACAGGATGTCCCGCGCGCGCGGTCCCCACAGCCCGAGCGTCGTCCAGGCGTTCGTCTGATCGTGGATCTGCGCGCTGCCGTCGGCCGGGAGATGGTCGGCGAACCACTTCAGGTCCGACATGCCCCAGGCGCCGCCGGTGACGACCCGGAAGACATCCTCGTCCATCCGCATGATCGTCAGGTCCGCCTTGAAGCCGCCGCTCGGAGTCAGCACGGGGGTGTAGACGACACGGCCGACCGGGACGTCGCACTGGCGCATCGCCACCCGTTGGACGGCCTCCAGCGCGCCGGGGCCGGTGACGTCGAACAGCGCGAACGCCGTCAGGTCGGTGTAGCCGGCGCGCTCGCGCAGCGCGAGATGCTCGGCGTTGATGATCGGCGACCACCAGCGCGCCTCCCATTCAGCCTCGCGGCGGTTGATCCTGTCGCCGAACTCCTCCAGCAGCGGCGCGTTGGACTCATACCACTGCGGGCGCTCCCAGCCGGCGGCCTCGTAGAAGACCGCCCCCAGCGCACGCTCGCGCTCGTCATACGGCGACAGCTTGACACGGCGATCGGTCTCCCACTGCTCGGCTGGATGAACGATCCCGTACATCTTGTTGAAGCCCTCGCTGACGCGGGCCCGCACGTGCTGCCTGGTCTTCTGATGGGGATAGGCGCGCGCGATGTTCGACTCGTAGACGTCGATATCGGAGTCTCCGGCGACCATCAGCTCGGCCACGGTCTTGCCGGCTCCGGGGCCTTCCTTGATCCACACCGCGGCCGCCGACCACAGCCCGCGGACCTCCGGCGTCTCGCCGAGCAGCGGCAGGCCGTCGAGGGTCACCGACAGCAGGCCGTTGATCGCATAGCGAACGCCGACCGACTCGTCGCCGACGATCTCGGGCATCAGCTCGAGCGCCTGCTCCATCTGCAGCTCGAAGTCCTGCTGGGTGAACGGCAGCTCGGTCGGGCTGAGCGCCGACTCCTCGATCGAGGGGATCTCGTCGGCGTCCATCATGATCGGGCGGTGGGCGTAGGAGCCGATCTCCAGTCCTCCCCCGTCCTGGCGCTCGTACATGTTGGTGTCCATGTCACGAATGATCGGATAGTCGACGAGCGTGCGGGCGTCGGCGAACAGCGCGACCGGCCCGATGTCGATCATCTGATGAACCGCCGGGGTGAGCGGGATCCGCGCCCCGGCCATGGCGGCGATCCGCGGGCTCCAACAGCCGCAGGCGATGACGACACGCTCGGCGGCGATGTCGCCGCGGCTGGTCCGCACGCCGACGATCCGCCCGTGCTCGACGTCGAGGCCGAGCACCTCGGTGTTGGCGGCGATCGTCATCCCGGCCTCTGCGGCGCGCTCACGCATGATCGTGCCCGCCCGCAGCGAGTCGACGACGCCGGCTCCCGGGGTGTAGAAGCCGCCCAGCAGCAGCGACTCGTCGATGAACGGCACGTGCTGCTTGATCTCGGCCGGGGTCAGCAGCGAGGTCGGCTCGATCCCCCATGTCCTGGCCGACGTCATCCGGCGCTGGAGCTCCTGCATCCGCGCCTCGGTGCGCGCCACCTCGATCCCGCCACACTCGAGGTAGACATCGAGCTCCTTGTACTGGCGCATGCTCTCCAGCGTCAGCGAGGTCATCTCCTTGGAGTGGTCGACGGGAAAGATGAAGTTCGACGCGTGTCCGGTCGAGCCGCCCGGGTTCGGCATCGGTCCCTTGTCGATCAGCGTGATCTCGGTCTCGCCGAGACGGGTGAGGTGGTAGGCGAGGCTGTTGCCCACGATGCCCGCGCCGATGACGACGATTCGCTGGCGGGACGGCAGATGCCCGGTTTCGGAGTTGGCCATGGCCCGGTGATATATCAGATGAAGGTCAGGCTCGTCAACGGGCGCGGGGGTCGTATACGCTGACCCGGGCATGCTCGGCCGCCATCGCCTCCACGTCCTCGCCGCGGTTGCGCTCGCGGTGCTGACGAGCGCGCTGCTGACGGCCGTGGCGCTCGCCATCGGCACCCCGGTCGCCGGCTCGGGATCGACGGCCGCCGGCTCGGGGTCCACGCCCGCCGGCTCGGGATCCACGGCCGCCGGCTCGGGGTCCACGCCCGCCGGCTCGGGGTCCACGCCCGCCGGCTCGGGATCCACGCCCGCCGGCTCGGGGTCCACGCCCGCCGGCTCGGGATCGACGGCCGCCGCGCCGACGGCCGCCACCGGCACGCCGTCGAGCCCGACGGTGACGGCCGACAAGGGTTGCTACATCAACCTCAACGCCGCCCGCGGCGCGACGATGACTCTGACCGCCGCCGGCTGGCCGGCCGCAGACGCGGTGACGATCACCGGCGGCACGGTCAGCGCGCAGGCGACGGTCGGCGCCGGCGGCGCGTTCACCGTCAAGATCCCGGCCCCCACCCTCGGCACGACCGATCCCGGCTCACGCCGCACGACGCTGACGATCACCGCGCGGCCCGCCGGCGCCACCGGAACTCCGGTCAGCGCCGGGACGACGGGGACGTCGGTCAGGGCGGGGGCGACGGGGACGCCGGTCAGGGCGGGGGCAACGGGGACCACGGGGACCGCCGGGTCCACGGGGACCACGCGGACCGCCGGGTCCACGGGGACCACCCGGACCATGCGGACCGCCGGGTCAACGGGGACCGCCCGGACCACGCGGACCGCCGGGTCCACGGGGTCCACGGGGACCACGGGGACCACGGGGACCACGGGCAAGACGATCAGCAGGCGGATCGTCGTCTTCTCGGCCAACCTCGCGGTGCTGACCCGGCCGCTGTCGGTCGTCAATCTGCGCAGGGACGCGGTCACCTTCGTCTTCTCGGGCTTCACGCCCGGCAAGCCGATCTACGGCTACTACCTGCGCAAGGCGGTCGTGGCGAAGATGGCGTTTCACCGGGCCGCCGGGCCGTGCGGCACGCTGCAGCAGAAGGCGCTGCTCTTCCCCGGCGGGCGTCCGAAGGCCACCCACTACGACGTCGCCTTCGAGAGCACGAGCCGTTACTCCAAGCACGCCACCCCCCGGGTGACCGGCACCCTCGACATCCTCCCGCTGTCGTCGGACGTCCGCTGACGGTCACCGCCGGTGCGCTCGCAGAAGGAGCTGATGCTGGCCGGTGAGCCGTTCGACGCCGGCGACCCGGAACTGGAGAACGAGCGACGGCGCTCCCGCCGGCGGACCGCCGCGCTCAACGGCACCGCGGGGCGCGACCCGGCCGCGCGCGCGCAGATCCTGAGCGGCCTGCTCGGCTCGATCGGCGAGGGAAGCGAGATCCTCTCCCCCTTCCAGTGCGACTACGGCTATCAGATCACGGTCGGCGCGCGCTCGTTCATGAACTTCGGCGGCGTCATCCTCGACTCCTCGCCGGTCACGATCGGCGATGACGTGCAGATCGGGCCCAACGTCTCGCTGGTGACGGCGATGCATCCCCTCGACGCCGAGCGCCGCCGCACCCACCTCGAGTGGGGCGAGCCGATCGTCATCGCCGACGACGTCTGGCTCGCCGCCGGAGTGATCGTCTGCGCGGGGGTGACGATCGGCGCCGGCACGGTCGTCGGCGCCGGGAGCGTCGTCACCCGTGACCTGCCGGCGCGGCATCTGTGCGTCGGCAGCCCCTGCCGTCCGATCCGCCCGGTGTAACCCGTAGCTCGCCGTCCGCCGCCCCCGGCCCAGCGGCCCGGTGGGCGAGCGGTCTGGGACGTCGCGCCGGGGAGGACATCTGAAAAAGACCCGCTATGCGGGCTAAATATCGATGACCCCCTCTCGGCGCGGGCCGGCCCCCCGCCCGCGCGCGCCGGCCCCTCCCCGCCGCACGCACCGGCCTCCGCGCCGCGCGCACCGGCCTCCCCCGCCGCGCGCACCGGCCCCCCCGCCGCGCGCACCGGCCCCCCCGCCGCGCGGGCCAGCCTCCCGCCCTCGCGCACCGGCCCCCCCGCCGCGCGCGCCGGCCTCCCCGGCCGCGCGCCCGGACGCCGGTCAGGCCGCGACGCGCTCCAGCCGGTCCCGCGTGACCAGCGACGACAGCGCCGCCAGCGCCGAGGCCAGACACGACGCCGCGAACGGCGCTCCGATGCCCGCGGCCCCGATCAGCGCGCCGGCGAGCGCCTGCCCGCCGGCCAGACCGGCCACGAGCGCCGAGGCCACCCAGGTGAATGCCTCGCTCTCGACGCCCGCCGTGACCGATCGGCCGATCAGCGCGTACTGGCAGGAGAAGACCGGCGCGGTGGTCAGGCCGGCGAGCAGCGCGCAGGCCATCCCCTCGGGGATCGTGCGGGCCACGATCAACGGCGCGGTGCAGGCCACGGCCGCCAGCAGAAGCGTCCGATAGCGCATGCCCAGCGACACCCGCCAGGTGCGTGAGCCGTACCACAGGCCGCCGGTCATGCTGCCGACACTCCACGTGGCCAGCAGCAGTCCCGAGGACGGTCGCGAGCCGGCGTGGAGAGCGAGCGCGGGCAGTCCGACCTCGATCGATCCGAGCGCGACCCCCATCAGCGCGATCGGCCCGAGCAGCGCGCGCAGCTCCGGGATGGCGAACACCGAGGTGCGCCCCTGCGGCTCCCGGGCGCGCCCGGAGCCGCCGGTCAGCGGCACGCGGACGAACAGGATGGTGCCGGCGACGTAGACGCAGCCGCTCAGGACGACCGCCGCGGCCGGTGAGACGACGGCGATGACCGCGGCGACGAGCAGCGGTCCGGTGATCCAGATGAGCTCCTGGATGACCGATTCCAGCGCATAGGCGGTCTCACGCTGCCGGGGATCGTCGAGCACCTCCCGCAGCAGCGCCCGCACGGTGGGCGCGATCGCCGGCGCGCACCCGCCGGCCAGCCCGGAGAGCAGGATGAGCGGCGCGGCGCCGGCACCGGCGTGGGCGGCGAGGACGAGCGCGACGAGCGCGCACCCCTCCGCCAGCGCCACCGGCTGCAGCACGCGGCGGCGGCCGTAGCGGTCCAGCAGGCGGCCCTGGAGCGGGGCGCAGGCCGCGGAGGCGAGGGCATCGGCGCCGACGGCGAGCCCCGCCGCGGCGTAGGAGCCGGTGGCGCCACGGACGAGCAGGATGATCGCCAGCGACAGCATCCCCTGCGGCAGCCGGGCCACGAGCGCGGTCGCGAACAGCCGCGCGCAGCCGGGCACGGCGAGCACTGAGCGATAGCGATCGGGCATCGGATCCGACACTACATCGGCCGCCTGCGGCCCTCCGGCGCCTGCACCGGGCGCCGGCGGGACCGTCGAGTCCGGGTCGATGCTTCTCAAGCTGGCGTGGGAAGCGTCCGATTACCACGGTCATGCACCCCCTGCAAGCGCTCATCTACCGGCTTCTGATCCTCCCCCGGCTCGCCGCCGACGACGGTCAGACGCTCGCCGAGTACGGGATCCTCGTGGCAGTGATCGCGATCATCGTGCTCGTCGCCGCGCTCGTCTTCGGGGCCAGCGTGTCGGCGCTCTTCAGCACCACCGCCAAGGGCATCTGAGACCGGCGGCGCCGGTCAGCGGCGCCCGAGCAGCATGCCGAGATCGATCGCGTCGGCCATCGCCCGGTAGCCGGCCGCATCGGGGTGCAGGTGATCGCCGCTGTCGAAGGCGGGCGCCAGCCGTTCGGGGTCTGAGGGATCGGCTACCGCCGCAGCGAAGTCGATCACGCCGTCGAACGCGCCGCTGGTGCGAATCCATCGGTTGACCGCCTCGCGTTTGGCCTCGCCGGCCGGCGTCCAGTAGCGGGCGCCCTGAAACGGCGTCAGCGTGGCACCGAAGATCCGCAATCCGTGGGCGTGAGCGAGCGCGATGATCTGCTCATAGCCGTCGACGATCTGAAGCGCCGAGACGTCGGTGTGGGGAACGGTCAGCGGGTTGACGCTCTGGCTGTAGCCGATGTCGTTGATGCCCTCCAGCAGGATGACGTCCCTGACGCCGGGCTGATCCAGAACATCGTCGTCGAAGCGCGCCACCGCGCTGACCCCGCAGCACGGTGAGTCGTTGAGCACGCGGTTGCCGCCGATCCCCTCGTCGATGACGCTCATCGTCTCGCCGGGCGTCACCGCCAGACGCCGGGCGAGGTCGTTGGGCCAGCGCGCGTTGGCGTTCAGCGGCGACGCGACGCCGTCGGTGATCGAGTCGCCGAGGGCGACGATCGCGCCCGTCACCCGAGCCCCCGCCCCGACGCCGCCGAGCACGTCGACGCCGTCCAGGAAGTACCACGAGTCGGTCTCGCCGGTGAAGGCGGCCGCGCCCGGGTCGAGCGCATGCGACCCGGAGGCGATGTAGTTGACCTGGCGGGCCTGATAGTGCTGGGTGGCCGGACCGGTCGGCGCCGCCAGATAGAGGCTGATCGCCACGTGCATGAGCGGCGTGACCGCCAGCGCCACCGGGTCGGAGATCGCCACCCCGCCCGGCGGGATGACGATCGAGGACCGTCCGGCGAAGGTCAGCGGCCGGTCGCTGCCCGCCACCAGGCTCGCCCCGGCGCGCTGCACGCCGATTCCCGCCCCGGCGATCCCCAGAGGCTGCGAGCCGTAGGCGTTGGACAGGCGGATGCGCACGATCGTGCCGCCGACGCTGCTGAAGACGATCTGACGCAGCGTCTCGTCGCCGAAGCCGAGCGCGGCGCGGCTGTCCGGGGTGGGTGGTTGCGGCGCCGCGCCCCACGTCGCGACCCAGTCGCCGTGCGACAGCGCCGGGACCCGCTCCAGCCTGACCGGCGCCCGCGCGCTCAGCGCCGAGTCAGGGCCAGAGCCGGCGGCGCCGTATGTCGATGCGCGCCGGGCGGCAACCGGTCCGCCACCGGACGCGGAGGTGGAGGCGGAGTCGGCCGAGCCGGTCCCGGCGAAGATCGCCGCCGCGATCAGCCCGGCGAGCACCAGGACCGACCACCACGGCGGGCGGGCGCGCAGCGATGAGTCGTCACGGGTGCGGGCAGAGGGTTTCATCATGCGTTGCTCGCGCCGCACCGGCCTGTCCTGTGGCCGCGACGCCTTGCTGGCGACCCCCGGGTCCGCCGATCTTATCGTCGGATCGACGGGCCAACCTTAGGCTTGGGCTAAGGACCCAGGGACCCGAGAGCGGCGGTCAGCCGAGGGTGCGGCGGACGTCGCCGAGCACGATCGGTTCCAGCAGCTCGGAGCAGTACACGCTGAAGTGGATCCCGTCGAAACGGCACAGCTGCCCGTTGACCTTCGCGTCGTAGTGGTTGCCGGGCGAGATCGTCGAGTCGATGTCGAGCACCGAGACGGCCTTCGGATAGCGGCGCGCGGCGGACTCCAGCATCGCGTTGATCATCGCGTGGCGGCTCGGGGACGCGGCCGGGGCCGGGGAGCCGTCGGCGGCATCCGGAGGATCGACGTAGGGAACCGAGAGGAAGAGCACCTTGACCCCGCCGCGGCTCAGCACCTGGGCGAAGTGGTCGATCTGGCCCTGGAGATAGGTGTCGAAGGCCGGGTCCCCGAGGTGGACGACCTTCCCGTTCCAGCGCCAGTCGAACTCATCGCGATAGCCGAGCTCGATCACCACCTGCTGGGCATGGATCGCCTTCTCCTCGTGCGCCCACGTCGAGAGCTCGTCCGCGCAGCCCGCCGACAACCCCTCCCACGTGCCGTTGACGTCGAGCTGGCCCTTGGAGGTGAACGAGCAGCCGAGGATCGCGCCGTTGGCGAGCTCGAGTCCGTAGCGCTGCTCGTCGTTCATCATCGGCACCCCGAGGGTGAAGGCGATCGAGTCGCCGACCACCAGCACCTTCTTGGGCGGGCAGGTGTCAAACGTCTTCGTGCTGGAGCCGCTCCAGGTCAACTTGTGGTCGCCGAGCGCGGTGTACTCGAATGTCGCCTCCTTGCTCGCGGGCACCGGAGAGAGCCCGTACTGCGCGTCGTCGGTGAGCTGCACCTGGCAGGCCGGGTCGCTGCCGCTCAGCGACGTCGCCGGCGCGGGCAGCGAGGCGGCTGCGGGCACCGCCTCGGGCAGCGCCGCCGCCGACGCGGCCAGCAGCAGCGAGGCCGCAGCGCCACCGGCCGCCACCGGCGCGAGCCCGCGCACGAGCCAGGTCGGCATCTGGCGGCGCCGGACGGGCTGCTCGATCAGCACGAACGAGGCGAGGCTGACCGCGAGCGTCACCCCGAGGCGCAGCGCCAGCAGCGCCGTTCCGTGCTCGCCGGTGACGCTCTCGTCAAGCCACAGGAAGAGCGGGAAATGCCAGAGATAGAGCCCGTAGGAGATCTCACCGACCGCGCGCAGCGGGGGCAGCGACAGGATCCGCGAGACCGGTGAGCCGGGAGCCAGGACGGCGGCGGCGATCAGCGCCACGACGCCCGCGTCGAGCGCCAGCAGGCCGTAGGGGTACAGCCACGTCGACGAGCCGTTGGCGACGCGCACGAGCGTCAGCACCGCCGCCAGGACGACGAGCGCCGCGGCTCCGAGCACCCGGCCGCGGACCATCGACGACGGCCGGCGGTCGGCGGCCGGCGACGCTGTCCGGTCACGGGCCAGAGCGAGCACGAAGGCGAGTGACGCGCCGATCAGCAGCGGCGCGGCGCGCGTATCGGTGCCGTAGTAGACGCGATCCAGACCCTTGCCGCCGTCGAACAGGAGCGCCGACTCCAGCGCCGACGCCGCCGCGCCGGTCAGGCTGACACCGAGCATGACGCGCAGCGAGCCCCGGCGTGTCGCCGGGCGCCGGCGCAGCGCGATCCCGGCGAGCCATCCGAGGCCGAGGATGAGCAGCGGCCAGACGACGTAGAACTGTTCTTCGATGGCCAGCGACCAGGTGTGCTCGAACGGCGACACCGGCCCGCTGGCGGCAAAGTAATTGGTGCCCGCGGCGATCTGATGCCAGTTGCTGTAATACAGGAGCGTCGAGATGCCGTCGCTGAGGAAGCCCGGTACGGCCTTCTCGGGCCCGGCGAGCGCGTAGTAGACGCCGATCACGGCGACGAGCGCGAACAGCGCCGGGAGCAGCCGACGGGCGCGCCGGGCCCAGAACGCCCCGAGCGCGATCGTCCCGGTGGCGGTCCATTCGGCGACGAGCAGCGAGGTGATCAGGAAGCCAGACAGCACGAAGAAGATCTCCACGCCGAGAAATCCGCCCGGCGCCCACGACACGCCGCCGTGGTACAGGAGGACGCCGATGACCGCCAGCCCGCGCAGTCCGTCCAGGCCCGCCTGGTGTGCCAGCCCGGCACGCGAGCGGGGTGGTGCGCCTGAGCTCATCACCTCAGGCATACCTCGGTGCTGAGCGAGGGATCTAAAGTCTGATCAACCGGCTGACGCCGTGTTTACGTCAGCCGTTGGCGGGCTTAGCGCCGTGTTAGCGCAGGCGAATGGCGCTGACGCTCAGCTGACGCAGGCAGGCCGCCGGCTCGGCCGCGGCGATCCTCAGCGGCCGGAGACGAGGTCCGCGATCGATGCCGCGCGCGATCCGTGCCCGCGCGCGATCTCGCGGCGATCGGCGAGCCCGTACAGCGCGTAGATCGCGCGGGCTCCGATGAAGCGCAGCGGCTCGGGCTCCCAGTCACGCGCCGGCGGGCCGACCCAGGGCAGGCGGGTCAGCTCGCTGTCGCGGCCGAGCACGAGGTCGCGCAGCGTGCGGGCGGCGAGGTTGCTCGCCGCGACACCTTCGCCGGCATAGCCGCCGGCGTAGCCGAGGCCGGTGGCTCGATCGAGGCCGACGGTCGGACACCAGTCGCGCGCCACTCCCAGCACCCCGTGCCAGCCGCGGGTCACCCTGACCCCGTCGAGCCCGGGGAAGATCGACTGCAGGCGGGCCCGCAGCTGGGCCACGGTCTCGGCCGGGATCGGATCCTCGCGATCGGTGCGCGAGCCGAGGCGATACGGAACCCCGCGTCCGCCGATCGCGATCCGGCCGTCGGCGGTGCGCTGGGAGTACGTGTAGAGATTGGAGCCGTCGAGGATCGTCTCAGCGCCCTCCCACCTCAACTGTGCCCAGGTGGCGTCGTCGAGCGGCTCGGTGACGATCATCGAGCTGTTGATCGGCAGCAGGCGGCGGTGCAGACCAGGCAGGTCGGCGGTGTACCCCTCGGTGGCACGCAGGACGTAGCGGGCCCGCACGGTGCCACTCGCCGTGCGCGCGGCTCCCGGCTCGATCGCCGTCACCGGCGTCGTCTCGCAGATGACCGCGCCCGCCCGCTCGGCGGCCGCCGCCAGGCCCTGAACGAGGCGCGCCGGCTGCACCCGCGCGCAATGCGGCGAGTGCAGCGCCCCGAGGGCGTTGCGCACCGTGACACGCTGCGCGAGATCGGACTGCTCGATCAGGCGCCAGGCGAGCTCGTCGCCGAGCCACTCCCGCTCGGCCGCCTCACGCGAGCGCAGCCGCTCGAGCTGCAGCGCGCTCTGGGCGACGACGAGCGTCCCCCCGAGCTTCCAGTCGCACTCGATCCCCTCCCGGGCCACGGCCGCGCCGACCTCGGCGACCGTCGCCTGGATCGCCGCCACCATCGCCCGCGCGCCGTCGACTCCGCCCCGGGCGCGCCATGTCGAGCCCGCGCCGGACAGCGCGCCGAGCACCCAGCCGCCGTTGCGGCCCGAGGCCCCGAAGCCGGCGTAGCGGCCTTCGAGCACGACGACCTCGAGGCTCGGATCGGCGCGTCGCAGCTCGTACGCCGTCCACAGGCCGGTGAAGCCGCCGCCGACGATGCAGACGTCGGCCTCCCGGTCGCCGGCCAGGGGCGGACGTCGGGGAGCCGGGCCCGCTTGATCGAGCCAGAACGATGGGAGGTGAGCCACGTGCGGAGTCAGATCAGGGAATCCGCGGGCGCGAAATCCGACTCCGGGGTGACGACCTCGATCTTGTCCCCGAACACCATCCGCTTCTCGTTCTTGAAGTACGCGGGTCGCAGGACGCGGGAGATGAGCATGAGCACGACGCCGCCGCCGAGTCCGAGGATCCCGATCCAGTCCGGGACGCCGAGCCCGAGGAACGGCTTGCTGACGTCGTTGGCGGCGTGACCGTAGTAGACGAAGCCCTTCACGAAGATTCCCATCAGCGCGAGGCCGCCGAGCACCGGCAGGGCGCCGAACAGGAAGAAGTTCTTGACCGACTTGGACAGCTGCCGCCGATAGAAGATGGCGCACGCAAAGCCCGTGAACCCGTAGTAGAAGCAGACGAGGAAGCCGAGGCCCGACACGCAGTCGGCGAGCACGTTCGTCGAGACGTTGACGATCGCGACGTACCAGACAACCGACAGGATGCCGGCCCACACGGTCGCGTTGCCCGGCACGAGATTGCGCTCGTGGATCTGCCCGAACGTCGACGGGATCGCTCCGCGGCGGGCCATCGAGAGGGCCTGGCGGGCGGCCGGCAGGATCGTCGTCTGGGTCGCGGCGGTGGCCGAGGTCAGCACGGCGATCGTCAGCAGGAAGTGAAGTGGACCGAGCACCGAGGTGGCGAGACCGGCGGCGAAGATGTCGTTCGCGTTGTTCGGATTGGCGAGATAGTGCGTCCCCGCGTAGCTCTGGGCCGCGACGGTCACGAACAGGAAGATCCCGATCAGGATCAGCGTTGAGACGACCGCCGCCTTGCCGGGGGCCGCGCTGGAATCCTCGGTCTCCTCGTTGACGGACACGCCCGAGTCCCAGCCCCAGTACAGGAAGACCCCGAGCAGCATGCCCTGGACGAGCGGCCCGAAGCCGAGCGCGAACGGGTTGAACCAGTCGAGGCTGACGTGCATGGAGTGCGTCGGCGAGTCGGCATAGGCCTTGATCAGCGCCACCACGCCGAACACGATCAGCGTCGCCATCTCGAAGCCGAGCAGGAACTGCTGCGTCCGGGCCGAGAGCTCGATCCCGCGCCAGCAGATCCAGGTCAGCAGCAGGATGAAGACGACGCCGAGGATCGTGACGTCGACGAGGCTGCCCGCCGCGCCGGTCAGACCGAACAGTCGAAAGCCGTAGGTGCCGGCGATCTGAGCCTGGTTGGCGTTGACCACGATGTCGGCCATCAGCACCGCCCAACCGCCGATCCAGCCCCAGCCGGCGCCCATCGCGCGGGCCATCCACGAGAAGGTCGTCCCGCAGTCGGGATCGACTTCGTTCATGTACTTGTAGGCCAGCGCGATGCACAGCATCGGCAGGAACGAGACGATGATCACGGCGGGGGCATGCGTGCCGATGCCGCTGATGATCGCGATGAAGCCGACCGTCGCGGCGAGGCTGTATCCCGGCGCGGTCGACGCCACCCCGATGACGAGGTTGCTGACGTAGCTGATCGCACCGAGCTTGAGCTCGGGCCGTCCGCTCGAGCCGGCGGGGGCCTCTCCGCCGATAGTGGTGGCTTCCATCAAAATCCTTTCACGATGGTCTGACGTGGGGAACTCGCGTGAGCCGAGGTCAGAGTAGCTGTCAGCCGCCCCGCGCGCGAGTCCTCAGCGGGCAGATATCGGGCCAGGCCAAGGACGCGGGGCGCCGCCGGCCGATCCGGCCGATGACTCCCCGCACGCTCTTGGTCCCGACGGCCGACAGCTCACGCCGGGCCGCACCCATTGAGCCGGCGTCGTGCCGGCCGGCTGTGCCGGCATCGCGCCCGCGTGGCGCTCACCGACTTGACGGCGTGCGGTCAGGCAGCGGCCAGCCGCCGACGCGCCTTCTGCACCGACGGCAGCGCGCCCTTCGCCTTGGCCAGCGGCCGCGCGCGAAGGTCGACGCTCGCGGGCTTGGCCGAGATCGTGATCTCCTCGCCGGTCGCGGGGTTGCGGCCCTTGCGCGCCTTCGTGGCGGGCTTGACCCGGACCGTCAGCTGCACGAGCCCGCCGATCCGCACCTTCTGAGCGTTGCCCAGCTCCGCGAGGATCACATCATCGAGCGCCAGCAGCGCCCGCTTCGCGTCGGCCTTGCTCATCTCCGCGCGTTCCGCGACGGCGGCTATGAGCTGCGTCTGTGTAAGCGCCAAAGCACTCCTCCAGGGGTTTGAATCTCAACGATGACGGTGGAATTCAACCTTGTTTCGCGGACAGATGCACGCCGGATCGCGTAATCGCCACTCCCGGGCCGCCGCCCGGACCGTGTCACGACGCAGCGGCCGGCCCGCCGGAGGCCGCTCCGGAACCGACCTCGGCGGCGAGCGCGACGAGTCGACGGCGGACGAGATCAGGCCGCTCGTCGGCGATGAAATGTCCGCAGCCGGCGACGAGCTCCAGCCGATAGTCATCGGCCCGCGCGGTCGCCTCCGCGGCCAGCGCCGGATGGATGGCGCGATCCTCGGCTCCGAACAGGGCGCGCGTGGGGACCGTCGAGCGGCGCCGCTCGGGACGGCGCCACGAGGCGGGAACCTCACGCAACCAGAAGGTGCGATAGGTGTCGGTCGCGGCGGCCGCGCACACCGGATCGCGGAAGCGGTCCGCGAACCAGCGCGCATCCTGCGCCGACAGCGCGGCGCGATCGGACAGGCCCGCGCGCAGCACGAGCTCGACGAACCGGGTGTGACGCATCAGCGGCACACCGGCGGCGGCGATCAGCGGTTGATAGACGAGGAAGCGCCACACGTGCGGGAGCAGCGAGCGCGGCGTCTGCCAGGGATGGACGATGTTGAGGGCGAGGTATCCGCTGATTCGCTCGGGCGCGCGCAGCACGACCAGGTGACCGACGTAGCCGCCCCAGTCGTGGCCGATGAGCAGCACGCGGCCGAGTCCGAGCGCATCGAGCAGCGCGAGCACGTCGCTGACGATCTCCTCCTTGACCCAGCGATGCGGAGCCGGGCCCGACCAGCCGTATCCCGGCAGGTCCGGGGCGATGATCCGCATCCCGTCGGGCGGCGCGGCGAGCAGGTGACGCCATTCGTAGTGGTGCTGGGGCCAGCCGTGCAGCGCGACCACCGTCAGCGCGTCCGGCTCCCCGGCCTCGGTGACGTGGAACCGAACGCCGCGCACGGTGACGAACGACCGCCGCACGCCGGCGATCGGTGGCGGTTGCGGTGGGATCGGACGTGGCGCCACGAACGGCATCAAGCGATCGTCATCGGCATCCGGCGCGTCACCCACCGGTTCCCGCGGCGGCTGCGCAGGATCAGGGTGTAGCGATTCCGCGTGACCGTCCGCCGGTCGGTGAGCAGGAGCCTGTAGCGCCCGGCGCCCACAGCGAGCGCGTAGCCTCGGGCGTAGACGACGCCGGCCCGGATCAGCTGTGCACGAGCAAGCTTGGGCAGCGGCCCGATCGTCACCTTGACCGGGCTCGACACGAGCTTGGTCGTACACGTCTCGCCGCTCGCCGTCTTGGTCGTTCGCACCCGTCCGGTCTGGGTGATCGTCGTCGTCACGGTCGTCTTGCAGACGACGAGCTCGACCTGGCCGGCGCGCCCGCGCGGCCCCGTCGCGCCGGTGGCGCCGGTGCCACCGGTGGCCCCGGGGGCCCCCGTCGCACCCGTCGCGCCCGTCGTCCCGGATGCCCCCGTCGCGCCGGTGGCGCCGGTCGGACCCGGCGTGCCCGCCGCTCCGGTCGCGCCGGTCTGCGCCGCCGTGACCCCGGTGCCCGACAGCGGGACGAGCGTCGGGCTCGCCGGCGCGTTGCTGGCGATCTGCAGGGATGCGCCGCGGGTGCCGATGGCCTGCGGGGCGAAGCTGACGCCGATCGTGCAGCTCGCCTGCGGCGCGACCGTCCCGAGGCATCCGTCGGAGGCGACCAGGAAGTCACCGGCGTTCGTGCCGGTGAACGTCAGGCCGGTGATCGTCAGCGGCCCCGTGCCGGTGTCGGTGACCGTCACCGATTGCGCAGCGGAGATCGTCGTCTCGGGCTGCGCGGGCGTGAAGGTCAGCCCGCCGGCCGGAGCAACCGAGAGGGTCGCCACGAGCGGCGTGATCGGCGTGATCGTCACCGACGGCGTGCCGGTCACATCGGTGGCGATCGTCGCGTCCTCGGTCTCGAACGGCTCGACGTAGCTGGAGCCCGCCCCACCACCGCCGCCCCCACCGAGCGGACCCGTCGCCGCGCCGCCGCCGGCGCCACCCCCGCCGCCGCCGTAATAGCCACCGCCACCGCCGCCGCCACCGCCGGGCGTCGCGCCCGCGGCGCCGCCGCTCCCGGCCACGCCGGCCGTTCCCTTCACCCCGGGCGTCGTCGTCCCCGTGCCGGCCGCCCCGGCGCCGCCGCCGGATGACTGACCGGCGCCGTCGCCGGCGCCGCCGCCGGTGGTGCCGGCGGCGCCGATGGCCCCGGCGGTCCCCTCGCCGCCGTCGCCCAACGCGTCGACGCCGGCCGCACCGCCCGCCGAGCCCGAGCCGGCGGAGCTCCCGCCGCCACCGCCGCCGCCCGCGACGAGCAGGCGCGAGCCGAGCGTGCCCGCCTGGGCGCTGGGCACCGTGCGGATGTCCGAGGCCCCGCCGCCCGAGCCGCCGCTCGAGCCGCCGGCGCCGCCGCCGCCGAACGCCGTCGTCGGTGTCGCGTCGGTGTTGCCGTTCACGCCGACCTCGACGTACAGCGTCTCCCCCGCGACAACCGCCACGTCGGCGCTGACCGTCGCGCCGAAACCGCCGGCGCCGGACACGCCGGTGGCGGCGCCGCCCTGGCCACCGACCGCGGTCACGGCCAGCTCGCCGACGCCGGCCGGGACCGTATAGCACTGCTCGGCGCCGGTGGAGGCGAACGTCTGGACGGTGGGGCCGGTCAGACACGTCGGGGCGGCCCGGGCGGCGGGCGCGGCGAGGCCGAGCGCGCCGCACGCCGTCATCGCCGCCGCTGCCCCGGCGGCCACGCCGGTGCGGACGAGCACTGCTGCCTGGGTGAATCGCCCACGGGTCTCGACGCGCACGACAAGCCTCCTTACCTGGACACGAAACACGGCCGGCCGCACAGCGCGAGCGACCTCGGGCTCTGATTCGGACTGTCGCCGACGTGTATCACACCCGCGGACCCGGACGGCAACGGGCCGCACCGGGGTTCACAGGTCGTCAACATCGCCGGCCGGGAGATTTGCGGCGAGCGCCTGATCAGTACCGGTTGACGGTATATCGTCTGCCGATATAAGATGCCGGCATGACCGGATCTCGACGGCCCGCGCACGCGGGCTCGACCGTGCCGCGCGTCAGCCGCCGCCATCTGCTCACCGCCGGGTTCGGCGGGCTCGTCGTGGCCGCCGCGGGAGGCGCCGAGCTCGTCTCCCGCGGGGTCCTGCCCGGCCGGCGCATCCTGGATGACCTCGACGGCGCGTGCTCGGTCACCGCCGGCCCGCTCAGCTTCGTCTCCCCCGGCCCGTCGCTGTCCGGCCGCTTCTTCTCCGCGGCCCGCGGTCAGACCGTCGGCTACACGATCGCCTATCCGCCCGGCCACGGACCGGGCAGCGTCCTGCCGCTCGGGATCTCGCTGCACGGCTTCGGTGGCAACCACGCCAGCGGCCTCGGCGGGCTCAGCCTGGCGCGGGCGCTCGCCGCGCGGGCGCACGACGTGGCGCTGGCGCCGATCGCGCTCGTGGCCGTCGACGGCGGCGGTCTGTACTGGAATCCCCATCCGGGCGACGATCCGCTGGCGATGATCGTCGACGAGCTCGTGCCGCGGTGTCGCCGGCTCGGACTCGGCGGGCCGTCCGAGCGGCTCGGGGTGATCGGGATCTCGATGGGCGGCTACGGCGCGCTGCTGCTGGCCGAGACCCATCCCCGGCTGATCACCGCGGTCGCCGCCATCAGCCCGGCGGTCTGGTCGACGTATGCCCAGGCGCGCGGCGCGAACCCCGGCGCGTTCGCCTCGGCGGCCGACTTCGCCGACGACGACGTCATCAGCCACGCCGCGGCGCTGCGCGGGATGCCCGTCCGGATCACGTCCGGAGCCGACGACCCGTTTCATCCCGGAGTCGTCGCCCTCGCCGCTGCGCTGCCGCCCTCGGCGACGGTGCAGATCGCCTCCGGCTGTCACGACGGGGCGTTCTTCGCCGCCCATCAGCACGCGTCGCTGGCCTTCCTCGCCGGGCATCTCGCCGCCGCGGGCTAGCGGCGGGCCAGGTCCGACGAGAAGGGCATCGACATCTGCGACCGGATGAGTCACATATTCGGACATCCTCCCCGCGGACCGACTCCCCATCCCGCCACCGCAGCCGCCGGCGGCCCGCCGCGCGCCGACCCGCCACCGCCCGCGGGGTGAGCGGACAGGGTCCGTAGCATCGTCGCGATGGACGCCTCGCTCAACCCCGCGCTCGCCGAGACCCGCTTCTGCCCGCGCTGCGGGCAGCCGGCCGAGATCACCTTCCCGCGCTGCATCACCTGTCCGCACTGCGGCTTCATCGCCTACTACAACCCGAAGCCGGTCGCCGCCGCCATCCCGGTCGATGCCGAGGACAAGATCGTCCTGCTGCGCCGCGGCTTCGATCCCGGTCAGGGCCGCTGGACGTTCCCGGGCGGCTTCGTCGAGCTCGGCGAGACGGTGGAGGACGCCGCGCACCGCGAGACCGAGGAGGAGCTCGGCATCACGATCGAGCTGCGGCGCCTCGTCGGCGTCTACTCGCGCGCCGACGAGCGGGTCGTGCTCGTCGTGTTCCTCGCCCGGGCGCTCGGGCAGCCGCACACGACATCGGAGGCGACCGAGGTCCGGGGCTTTGATCGGAGGGAGCTTCCGTGGGACGAGCTCGCCTTCTGGTCGACCGAGCGGGCGCTGCGCGACGCCTTCGGGGCTCGCAGCAGCCACTAGCTGGTCTAACCCGCAGCGACGTTCAGGTTCGAGTGGCCCCTGGCGTGTACTAGCCTCGCTCTCACTGTGTCGGAGAACCCCCGTGGCCGTCTTGGCCGTTCCAACGTGCGCCCGGCGGGCACGCTGAGCGAGCGAGCCTGGGAGCGCTCGACGCTGTTGGAGCCGCGGCTGACGCCGCTGGAGCCCGAGTCGGTCAGCGACGGCGGCGGACTGCCCTTCCCTCCCGCTGGGCTGACCGCGCCGGCCGGCGGGCTGGACCCCGAGGACCCGGCCGTCGTGGCCCTCCTGACCTACATCGCCCGCCAGAAGGCCCCGCGGACCGCCTCGCTGCCCTGGCGGCGCGGCTCCGGGGGCGCCGGTTCCGCGCCCTCGACGGCGGGTCTGGAGCAGTGGCGGGTGCTGGCGCGCACCGACGACGAGGCGCTGTTCGCGCGCGGACGTCCGCCGCGCATGGTGACCGTGGCGGCCAAGCGGGAATCACGCCGCAAGGGCTGGGGTCCGGTCGGCTCCAGCGCCGGGCGCCATCTCCGGGTCGCTCGCGACGGGGTCCGCGCCTCCGCCTGGCGCCTGGACCCGACTCAGGAGCAGGACCTCTCCACCGAGGAGACCGTCCTGCGACTGCTCGTGACCGAGCAGACATGGTCGGGCGGCACGCGCGCCGACGGGCGGCTGCAGGCCCCTGATCTCCACATCGGCGCCGAGGAGCTCGTCCTGCGGATGTACGTGACCCCGCAGCAGGGCTTCCAGACGCGTCTCCCCAATCCCGAGACCCCGGTGCGGGTCGTGCTCCCGGAGCCGATCGGCGACCGCTTCGTCGTCGACGGCGCCCTGTACGCGGACTAGCGCTCACGGTCGTGGGCGAGGAGAACGAGCCGGCCGAGGTCCGCTATCGGCCGATCGGCGTGGTGCGCTCACCGCACACCACGCTCGAGGGGATGCCGCTGCAGTCGGTGGCCGCCGCGGAGGTGCGGGGCCAGATCGAGATCGACGCGGCGTTCGCGGAGGGCCTGGACGATCTCGACGGCTTCTCGCACGTGTTCGTCGTCAGTCATCTCCATCGCGGCCGTCCCGGCGGGCTCCGGGTCGTCCCGTTCCTCGACGCCACGCCCCGCGGGATCTTCGCGACGCGCTCGCCGCGTCATCCCAATCCGATCGGCCTCTCGGTGCTGCGCCTGCTGGCGGTCCGCGGGGCGACGCTCGAGGTCAGCGGCGTCGATCTGCTCGACGGGACGCCCGTGCTCGACATCAAGCCGTACGTGCCCGCGTTCGACGTGTTCGCCGCCGAGCGGGTCGGCTGGCTGGCCGACGCCGCTCCCCGCGTCCACGACACGCGCGCCGACGGCCGCTTCGACCGTCCCTGACCGACGACGCCGGCGACGGCGACCAACGACCGCGACCCGCGACCGCGACCCGCGACCCTGACCGGCGACCGCAACCACGACCGCAACCACGACCGCGACCGCGACCGCGACCGCGACCGGCGACCACGACCGGACCGGCGACCGGCGACCGGACCGGCGACTGGGACCGTGGCCCCAGACGTCATTGAGCGGCGATCGCCGCCAGGACGTCCAGCCGAGCCGCGCGGCGGGCCGGCCAGCCGGCGGCGGCGATGCCGAGCAGGCCGGCGAGCACGAGCAGACCGGCCAGGCCGGCGACCGGCACGGCGAGCGCGGTCACCCCGCCGTGGCGCAGCGCGACGGCGAGGGCGATCCCCAGGGCCGCGCCGATCACGACGCCGACGACCGCGCCGAACAGCGCGATGATCACCGATTCCGCGCGGATCATGGTGCGGATCTGCCGGCGCCGCGCGCCGAGCGCGCGCAGCAGACCGAGCTCGTGCGTGCGCTCGAACACCGACAGCATCAGGGTGTTGACGATCCCGATCAGCGCGATGACGACGGCGAGCGCGAGCAGCACGTAGACGAGCCCGAGCTCCTGGTCGACCTTGGATTGCTGGGCGTGCTCGAACTGCGCCCGGGTCTGGACCCCGACGTTGGCGTAGGGCTCGAGCAGAGCGTTGATCGCCCGCTCCAGGCCGTGGCCGCCGGCCCCCGGCGCGGCGCTGACCAGCACGCTGGTCGGCAGCGGATCGTCGAAATGCGAGACGAAGAACCCGGCGCCGACCACGAAGCTGCCGACGAGCGGATTGGGCGCGAAGATGCCGCCGATCCGCATCCTCGTTGCTCCCGTCTGCGCGAACGTGACCGCGATCGTCGAGCCGACGTGCAGGCCGTCCTCGCTCGCCGTCGTGGTGTCGACGAGCAGCTCTCCGGCGGCCATGGCGGGACCGGCGCGGCCGGCGGTCACGTGCAGGGTGACCGTCCGGGACAGCTCGGCGGGCGTCGCGGCGACGAGGGTCGCCGGCGCGCCACGGACGTCGAACTGGCCCTGGTAGACGGTCGTCGTCACCCCGGCGCCCGTCAGTCGTGACACGGCGGGGGCGATCGCTGTGCTGAACCCGCCCTGGCCGGAGATGATGTAGTCGGCGTCGATCGCGGCGTCGACGCTGTGGCGGGCCGACGAGCTCAGCGACGCGCCGAGGACGGCGATCGCCGAGACGAGGGCCAGACCGATCATCAGCGCGGCGGCGGTCTGCGCGGTGCGACGGGGGTCGCGCATCGCGTTCGCGCGCCCGAGCCGTCCCGGGGAGCCGAGCATCGCGGCCAGCGGCCGGCCGAGGGCGCCGGCCAGCGGCCGCGCGACGAGCGGATGCAGCAGCGCGGCGGCGGTGAACACGGCCACGGCGCCGGCGCCGACGAGCGCGACCGCCGGCTCGATCAGGCCGGCGATGACGATCGCCAGCCCGGCGAGCGCGATCACCGCCCCGGCGATCAGGCGGCGCCGCATCGACCGCGGGGGGTCGTCCGCGCGGTCGACGAGCGCGGCCACCGGCGCGATCCGGACCGCCCGCCGTGCCGGCGCGATCGCCGACCCGACCGTCACGCCGACCCCGACGGCGAGCGCCGTGACCGGCGTCCGGACGCTGAACACGAGCGGCGCCGCGGGCAGCGCGATGCCGAACGCCCGCAGAACCGCCTCGAGGCCGGCCGCGGCGCCGACGCCGAGACCGAGGCCGACCAGCGAGGCGGCCAGTCCGGTCAGTGCGGCTTCGCCGAGCACCGACCGGAAGACCTGCCGGCGGCTCGCGCCGACCACCCGCAGCAGGGCGAGCTCCCGGGTTCGCTGCCCGATGGTGATCGAGAACGTGTTGACGATCGTGAAGGCACCGACGAACAGCGAGATGAAGGCGAAGATGAGCAGCGCGGTCGACAGGAACGAGAGATCGTTGCTGATCGTCCGATACAGCTCGCCGGCCACGGTGCGGCCGCTGACCACCTCCACCCCCGCCGGCAGGACCCGCGCGATCGCCCGTTGCAGCGTGACATCGTCTGACCCGGGGGCGGCGAGGACATCGATCGTGTCGTACACGCCGCGGGAGCGAAACAGCGCCTGCGCGGCCGGCAGGGCGAAGCCGGCGAGCGTGGCCCCGGCGAGACTGCCGTCCGTGCCGAAGGTGACCACGCCGGTGACCGTGAACGTCTGTGGCGGCCCGGGCAGGAGCACGCGCACGCGGTCGCCGATCGCGAAGCCGTACTTCGTCGCCGTCGCCCGGTCCATGACGACGTCGTGCGCGCTCGTCGGAGCGGTGCCGGCGACCAGCCGGATCGAGGACAGCGCTGCATCGGGATCGAATGAGAAGCCGAGCGCGGAGCTCCCGCCGCCGCCGATCGCGTCGCCGTCGGGGGCCACGAACTGGGCGTAGCCGCTCACCGAGCCGTCGGCGAACGCCACGCCGGGCACGCGTCGCACCCGCGTCAGGACCGACGCGGGGATCGGGCGCCGGTCGGTCGTGCCGTCGACGCCACCGGCGGCGACGCCGCTCAGCGTCGCCTGGCCGCGGATCTCGAAGCTGATGTGGGAGAACGCGGTGCCGACGAGGCTGTCGAAGCTCCGGTTGAGCGTGTCACCGAGCACGAGCGTTCCGGTGACGAAGGTGACGCCGAGGATGATCGCCAGCGCGGTCAGCGCCAGCCGGAGCTTGCGGGCGAGCAGGCCGGCGATGGTGACTCTGCGCATCTCACGCCCCCAGCTGCTTCATGCGCTCGAGCACCGAGTCGGCGGTCGGCGCATCGAGCTCTCCGACCAACCGCCCGTCGGCGAGGAAGACCACCCGATCGGACACCGCGGCCGCGCGTGGATCATGGGTGACCATGACGATCGACTGACCGTGCTCGTCGACCGCGCGGCGCAGGAAGGCGAGGACCTCCGTCGACGCGGCTGAGTCGAGATTGCCGGTCGGCTCGTCGGCGAAGACGAGCTCGGGCCGGCGGATGAGGGCCCGGGCGCACGCCACCCGCTGCTGCTGGCCTCCGGACAGCTCGCTGGGCCGGTGCTCGAGACGGTCGGCGATCCCCAGCTGCGTGACGAGCTGATCGAACCACCGACGGTCGATCGGCGCCCCGGCCAGCTCTGCGGGCAGGGCGATGTTCTCGCGCGCGGTCAGGATCGGGATGAGGTTGAACGACTGGAATACGAAGCCGATCCGGTCACGGCGCAGCGCGGTCAGTCCGTTGTCGTTGAGCCGGCCGACCTCCGCGTCGCCGATCCAGGCCTGACCGGAGGTGGGCGTGTCAAGCCCCGCCAGGCAGTGCATGAGCGTCGACTTCCCGGACCCCGACGGTCCCATCACCGCGGTGAACCGGCCGCGGTCAAACGCGACGTCGACCGCGCTCAGCGCTGTCACGGCGAGGTCGCCGGTGCCATAGGTCTTGGACAGCGCGACGGCGTGGGCGGCCGGCGACGCGGAGGACCGGACGGCACCGGCCACGGTGTGGGCGAACATGGGCTTCCTCTCAGACGTCAGATGGCAGACGGTCAGACGGTCATACCGTCAGCCCGCGGATCACGGCGAACCCGCCGGCGAGCAGCACCGCCGCGGCGGCGGCGAACACCCCGGTGAGGCCGGCGGCGCTCAGCCTCTCGAGGGCGTGTGCGGGATCATGGGACCCGCTGATGGAGTTGATGATCAGCAGCGCGGGCGCGATCACGATGACCTGGGCGACGATGAACACGCCGACGCCGAACCGGGGCCAGCGCAGCGCCAGCAGGCCGTACGCCATGCCGTAGGCGAACAGCGCGACGAGCAGCACGAACGACGTCAGCCACGTCAGCGACCATGGCCCGGGCAGGATGTGCCGGGTCCGGAAGAAGGCCATGTGGATGCCCCAGCCGCCGCTGGCGCGCTCGATCACCTGGAGCATGGCGAGCAGGAACCCGTCGGCGACGGCGAGGCCGGCGGCGAACAGCGCCGTTCCGGCGTAGTAGGTCCGGCGGCTGACTCCGAGGCTGAGACCGAAGGGCAGCGACCGGGCGGCGCTGATCACCCCGCCGAAGAACGTCGCGATGAAGATGATCGCGACCGCGCCGGTGTAGTTGGGGTCGGGCTCGTTCGCCGTCGAGGCGTGGATGAGGAGGTTGACGACGAAGGCGAGCGACATCACGCCCCACGGCGCCCAGACGTACAGCAGGCGCTGGACGAGGTGATAGCGGGCGATGGTGATGGAGGTGCTCATGGGCGCGTCCCCTCGTGCTCGGATGCGGTGGTCTGGCCGGCGGCATGAACGACGACTTGCTGCAGCGACAGCGGCTCCAGGCTGAGATGGAGCCGGCGGGCGAGAGCGCGGTCGTCGTCGCGCAACGCTCCGGCGACGACGACGGTCTCGTGGGAGGCGATCCGGCGCCGCTCCCAGGTCGGGCGGCCAGCGAGGAACTCCTCCACCGCCGCGGCCGGGCCACTGACCGTCGTCGCGCTGCCGCGCACGTCGTCGGTGGCGGCATCGAGGACGATCTGTCCGTGATCGATGATCACGACGCGGTCGAGCAAATCGGCGACCTCGTCGATCAGATGGGTGGAGAGGAGCACGGTCCGGGGATGATCGGCGTAGTCGGTCAGCAGCCGGTCGTAGAAGACCCGACGGGCGACGGCGTCCAGGCCGGCGTAGGGCTCGTCGAGGAGCGTCACCTCGGCGCGGGCGGCCAGGCCGATGACGATCCCCAGCGACGAGCGCATCCCCCGGGAGAGCCCCCGAATCCGCCGGCGTGACGGAAGCTCGAAGTCGGCCCGCAGGGCCTCGGCGAGGCCGGCGTCCCAGCGAGGGTGAAACCACGACGCCACGCCGAGCGCGTCCCTGACCGTGATGTCGGGATAGACCTGATCCTCGCGGACGAACGCCATCCGGCGCAGCACGGCGTCGTTCTCCAGCGGGTCGGCGCCGAGCACCGCGACGCGGCCGGCCGAGGGAAGCTCCTGCCCGGCGAGGATCCGCATCAGCGTCGTCTTGCCGGCGCCGTTGCGCCCCAGCAGCCCGGTGATCGACGGTCCGTCGATCGTCAGCGAGACCGCCGTCAGCGCGGCCTGATCGTGATAGCGGCGGGTGACGCCGCTCAGCGAGATTGCCGGGATCATGCGTTGACACCTCCATGGGCGCGAGAGGACTCTCTGACGAGCCCGATCAGCGCGTCGAGATCGATCTCCAGCCGTCCGGCCTCGGCGACCATCGGGTCGACGTAGCGCTCGGCGAACCCCCGGCGACGATCCTCGAGCAGACGGTCACGGGCGCCGGCGGCCACGAACATGCCGATCCCGCGGCGCTTCTCCAGCAGGCCGTCATCGGCCAGCACGTTGATCCCCTTCGCCGCGGTGGCCGGGTTGATCCGGTAGTAGGCCGCCAGCTCGTTGGTCGACGGGACGCGGTCGCCTTCGGCGAGCTCGCCCTCGGCGATCTCGGCCGCCAGCCGCTCCGCGATCTGGGAGAAGATCGGGGCGCCGTCATCGAGCACGGGCCGCGGTCCCTGATCCGAGTCTCGTACCGGTTCCTTGGTTCATTACTTGACTAATGTACCCATGAACCGGTCGGCCGTCAAGCCGAAATGCTCGATTACCTCAGCACGGCCGCACGCCGCAGATAATCGAGACAGCTGTTCACCTCGGCGGTGGGCGGCTGAGGCAGCGCGTAGAGCCGTTGGACCGCTGCCGTGAGCGCGCCGACCGAACGCTCGCCGTTGCACAGATCGAAGATGACCGCGGACGTCACGTTCAGCGTGTGGATCTGCCCGCGCGCGCGATGCACGATGCGCAGACCGTCCGCGGTCTCCTGCACGTCGAGGCCGACCACGCGCGCCGGGCGCGACGTCGCGGTGAAGGGGGGCGCCGGCGGTCGTGCCAGCACCAGCGAGAACTCGGTCCGGGAGTCAGGCTCCGCCGAGGCGGCCAGGACCTCGCCGGCGGTGACGCCGCGGAGCGTGCCGCCGGAGTCGAACATCGCGAACATGAAGTCAAGGCGCTCGTAGCCGGCCAGAACCGCTGCTCGGTCGACCCCGCGGCGGGCGAGCTCCTCACGGGAGAACTCGACGATCACGAGCAGCTTCGGGTTGGCGGCGACCGTCCGCCCCAGCCCGGCGATCACGTCGTGGTCGTACCCCTGGACGTCGATCTTGATCACATCGACGTGCATCGGGAGCACATCGTCGAGACGAACGCACGGTACGAGCACGTCGCCGTCCTCGCTCGCCTCCACGCGGCGGTGCCCGCCGCGGTTCTCCTCGTCGACCGCGAGCGACACGCGCCCCGGCGCCGAACCGGCGGCGGACGGGATCACGGTGGCGTTCGCGCAGCCGTTGCGAGCGAGGTTGCGATACAGGAGATCGAGATTGCGCCGCTCGGGCTCGACGGCGATCACTCGCCCCGTCGGGCCCACCCGCTGGGAGGCCAGGACACTGAAATAGCCGACGTGGGCACCCACATCGACGAAGGTCTGCCCGGGTGCCAGGGTCGCTTGCAGCAAGCGCGTCTCGGCGGCCTCCCACAGTCGCCAGCGCGACAGGGACGGGGTGATGACCTGGTCGGCGGCGGGGAGCAGTAGCCGCCCCGCGACGGTCGGGAGATCGACGACCGGCTCCATCGTCGGTCCGAACGACAGGTCGGCCTGCGCCCGGAAGATCACCTCAGCCCACCGGGGAGACGGCTCGTCGATCGTCGCGGTCACGCCGATGCTGCGCGACCGCCGATCGCAACTGCGAGGCGATCGTGGCCGGGCGGTAGCGCTCGCGGATGTCTGCAGCGAGCCCGGCGACGACCGCCCTGGCTTGAACCGGAGCCGCGGCGATCTCGCGCAGCAGCCGTGCCCCGTGCTCGGTGTCGGCGTCGGCCCATCGCTGGTCAGGGGCGTAGGCCGGACGGCCGCCGGGATCGTCGACCGGCACGAGCTCGAAGTCGACCAGATACGGCGACCCGGCCAGAAAATCACGGTGGCCGCCGAATCCCGTGGTCACGACCGGGTTACCGGACGCGGCCGCGTCGAAGGCCCCCATGCCCCAGCCCTCACCGCGGCACAGCGACACGTAGCAGTCACCCCGGTCGTGCAGCCCCGCGATCTCGGCCGGAGCGAGGGGGTGCGTGATCAGCCTGATCGCCGGAGGATCGGGATGGGCCGCGATCAGGCGAGCCAGGGACCACGCCGTCGTTCCCTTCCCGGCACGGCGTCCCACGCTCCGGTCGGCGAGCGTCCGGTCTTCGCGGCTCGTCTTGACGATGAGCAGGACACGATCCCGTCTGCGGAACGCGCGCAGATATGCCTCGACGGTCTTGAACACCGCCTTGCGCTCGGTCCACTCGGCGATCGTGTAGAAGACGACGACATCGTCGTCAAACTCCGTCCACGGAGGCGTCGGGCGGCCGGTCACCGCGGACGCGACGTAGGGCACGACGGCGACCGGCGTCTGCACCGCCGAGGCGGCGATCGCGTCGGCGCTCAGCCGTGACGGGACGATGATCAGATCCGCGAGATCCAGGCTCGGCACCCAGTGCCGGGGGATGCGATCCGTCTCCCACACAGTCTGCGAGACGAGGAACGCCTCGGGAAAGCGCTCGCGAACCCGCGGCAGGTACTCGGGCACGAGGTGCGCGATCGCCACGGGGCAGGACGCCTGACCGAGCACCGGCGCCGGCTGGTAACCGAGGCCCCAGCCGGACCCGGCGACGAGCGGCTGCCACTCGATCTCGAGTCCCGACTGCTCGAGCGCCGACATGCAGCGATCGGCGGCGACACCGTAACCCGAGCTCTCGTCCAGCGAGAGGTAGATCCATGCGCCCTGCGCCGCCATGCCCCGCCGCCGGCCGCGGCGCGGCAGATACGGCCGGGCCAGCTCGGCGAAGGTGGTCCTGGCGTGGCGGATGAACCGCGGGGTGCACCAGCCCGCGTGGGCGTCACTGAAATCCCGTCGCTCGCGATCCCACCACAGGTGCGCCCATAGATGGATGCTCAGCGCGCCATCGGGAAGCCGGTCACGCTCCGCCAGCAGACGGGAGAGTCCGGCGGGGGTCGCCGGGTAGGAGAAGAAGCTCGGCTCGGGCTCGACCCGCACGGCATCGGGCATCAGCTCGCTGAGCTGCTGTGAGAGACAGCCGCTGTGGTTGCTCCAGCTCCCGTCGAGCGCCGTCGCCATCCGCTCACGCCATGCCCGCGCGAAGCGCGACCCCGGCTCGGACATCAGCAGGGCGTTGCACAGCGAGGGGTGCAATCGCGCGTTGCCCGCGTCCCACACCGGCGGCTCGCGCCCGATCACGAACGGCGCCGCGAACAGCTCGTCCGGAAACCGGCGGACGAAGATCGTGTCGATGTCCGCGTAGACCCCGCCGTCGCGCAGCAGCGCATCGAGCCGTATGAAATCGGCGTGATGCGCGTAGCGGTACGCGTTCGGGACGTCGCCGCGCGAATAGTCGGCACCGGCGACCTCATCGACCGGATCGACCCGCACCAGTTGCAGATGGGGCCGGATCAGCTCCCACCATGGACCGTCGGGCAGGTGGTGATGGTGAAAGAGGATGCGCTCGGGCTCGAGCACCCGCCGGCAGGACTCGATTGACACGTAGTGCGCGAAGTGAAACGGCTCGGGCTCGTCCTTGAGCCCGAACACGAAGTGCGCCAGGCGGGGGATCATCGCCGCGGCACGCTGGTAGGCTGGCGCTCGCCGTGGCGACGCACGACCGTTATCCGATCCGAACGGACCCGCTCGAGATCAACGAGGCCGACGACGGCCTGGTCGTCTTCGATCCCGCCAGCGAGACCGTGCACCATCTGAACCCGTCGGCCGCGCTGATCTTCGACCTGTGCGACGGCACGCGGGACCTCCCGGCGATCACGAGCATCCTCGCCGAGGCGTTCGGGCTCGACTCCCCCCCGGCGGACGCGGCCGAACACGGGCTCGCCGAGCTCGCCGAGCGCAAACTGATCCGCTGGGACGCTCACAGCGGGACCGCCGGCTGAGGCGCGGTGCCCGCGCTCGATCCGCGCGGCGCCAGGAAGTCGATGATGATCGGGATGACGGCGCCCGTGGAGTATCGCTCGCGGACGAGCGCCCCGCCCTGCGCGGCCAAGCGCTCGGCGAGTCCCGGGTGCTCGACGATCTCGGTCACCGCCGCCGCAAGCTGCTCGGCATCCTCGGCGAGTAGGAGGTGGCGCCCGTGACCGACGTCGAGTCCGGCTGCGGCGAGCGGTGACGCCGCGACGGGTACGCCGTGGGCGAAGGCCTCCAGCAGCTTGATCCGCGTCCCGGCGCCGAACCGCAGCGGGACGACGACGACATCCGCCGCGGCGTATACCGGTCCCAGGTTCGAGACGAAGCCGGTGACCTCCACGTCGGGTCCGGCGAGACCGGCGATCTGCGCGTCGCAAGGCCCGACCAGCCGCAACCGGACGGTCCGGCGCAGCCGCCGGCGCACGGCGGGTAGCACGTCGCTCACCAGCCGCCGGGCGGCGTCGACGTTCGGCCAGTAGCTCAGGTTCCCGACGAACAGGAGCGAGATCTCGGCCCGCTGTCGAGGCGGGCGGCGGCGACTCGGGCGGTCCGGGAGCTCGACCGCGTTCGGGATCTGACTGACACGCAGGCCGTGCCGCGCCGCCACGGCGCCGGCCTCGCGCGCCGCCGAGGCCGAGATGGCGTCGAACCGGTCACCGAAGGCGTCCAGCAGTCGCGTGTAGGCCCGAGCGCCCCCGGCGTCCCCGACGCTCGCCGCAAAGGCGGCGTCGTCTTCGTCGAGGTCCAGGGTGAGCCGCGTGACGCCGAGTCGCTCGGCGACCGCCACCCCCAGCGGGGCGAGATACGAGCGCATCACGTGCACCGCCGTGATCTCCGCCCCGGGCAGGCGCTCGGCGATCGCCTTCGCCACCCCCGGCGCCAGTCCGGGCGAGGCGGCGCGGGCCGGCCTCGGCAGGTCGCCGGCGACCGACAGCCGTCGGCGCCAGACGGCGGATGCGATCAGCCCCGCGACAGCGGCGCGTGCCCGATCGGGGTCCGGCTCGACGACGACGGCCGCGGCATCGGTCGGCTCGGGCGCGGCGCCGGCGACCGGCACGACCACCGTGGCGGCCTCGAACCGGGTGCCGGCGGCGCGGCGGAACAGCTCGCAGCGCATCGCGAGCCCGTTGCCGCCCGGGGCGGGGGTGATCGGCGCCAGCAGGATCAGCCGCTCGCGGGGCATCCGCCGCCGTTCGCCGTTCGCACCCGGCCCAACGCGACCGCGCGCTTGGCGCTGTATCCGAGGTTGGCGGGGTCGCGGGCCACGGCCCTCCCGTAGGCGTCCGCCGCGTCGGCGTAGCGGCCCAGGCGAAACAGGCAGACGCCACGCGCTTCGTGGGCGAACTCGTCGAAGATCCGGGCGTCATAGGCCGGGCCCTCGTCGGGCAGCGAGGCCAGGTCGACGGCGATCAACCGGTCGAGCAACTCCAGCGCTTCGTCATACCGCTGCTCCGAGATCCGCACGGCCGACTCGATCCACCACAGGAGCTTGTTGGTCGGGTACCGGCGGCGCGCCTCGGCAAGCAGCGGTCCGGCATCCTCCCCGCGGGCGCGACGCATCCGGACCAGGTCGGTGAAGACCAGGACGCCGACCGGGTCCTGCGGCCGGCGTCGCGCCACCTCCACGGCCTGCGTGAGCACCACCCCGGCCTCCGCATCGTCCCCGAGCCCGGAGAGCACGCGCGCCAGGTGATGGCGCTTGAACAGGTTGTCAGGGTCGAGCGGAATCTCGGCCCGCAGCAGCGGCAGGTTGCGCCGGTGCTTGTGGGCCTGGTCGCCCTCGTAGCCGAGATGCTCGAGCAGCAGGTCGCAGTTGCCGATCGGCCGGCGGTCGGTGCGGGACACGGCCGCGATCGCCGAGGTCACCTTCTCGTGGATCTGCCCGACGAAGCGAATCCGCGGATCGTGACGCCACAGCCGGTATTCCCGATACGGCGTCGAGCGACGGTCGGGCTGCAGAAGCACGCGGAAGGCAACTTCGGGGGCACCGGTCAGCAGGCGCTCGACCGTCTCACGGTTGGCGTGACGGAGCCGCTCGTCGGCATCGATGTACAGGATCCACTCGCCCTGCGCGGCATCCAGCGACACGTTGCGGGCCTGGGCGAAGTCGTCACGCCAGGGGTGATCGATCACCTGCGCGCCATGACGCGCGGCGATCTCCGGCGAGCTGTCGGTCGATCCGGTGTCGACGATGATGATCTCGTCGACCACCGGGCGGATCGAGGCCAGGCAGCCCTCCAGCACCCTGGCCTCGTCGCGAACGATCAGCGCCGCACTCAGCAGCACCGGCTCTCGCCCCGAGCCGTCGGACCGGCGCGGTCGATCAAGTGCAGACGCAGCCCAGCGTGTCCGCCATGCTCTGCGCGCCGTTGGTCAACGCGGCAGCCAGCGAAGACGGCATCTGCGACGCCGCGGCCGTCACTTCGTTCTGGAACGCGGCGAGCGTCCCGCAGATGGCGTTCGAGCCGGTGGCCCCTTCGAGCATCGCCAGCAGCAACGTCCCCGACAGCGCGGTCGCCAGCTCGACGCTGATGCCGCTCTTGGGATTTCCGAACGCCGTCGCGGTGCTGAGCGCCGCGAGGATCTCGCGGAGCAGGTTGAGAAGCACCTCGTCGTTCTGGTCGAACTGGTTGGCCAGCGACTGGGCCGGCTGGTTGCCGAAGCACTGAATCGGCTGGGGCTGATTTCCGACCGACGAGGTCGGGCTCGCCTCGGCCACGCCGTCCAAGCCGAACGACACGACGAGCGGCGCGACGAACGCCGTCGCCGCGGTCTTCCTCAGGAATCCGCGCCGCGGAATGCCCAGCGCGTCCAACCGGTCTTCACCCATATCCAGTCCCCTCGTGGCGGTTGTGTTCTGCGGGAGGCCCACGTCGCCCTCAGTGCCTTCCCTGACCTCACGGGCGAACCTACCACACTAAGGAGACGCCGGGCAAGAAAGTCTCGCCGCATGAAATGCCCCCGTCGACGACGAGCGGGCCCCCCGGCTGTCCGGAGGGCCCGCGGTTACCTCGAGTGGCCGACGGCGTGACCGCCGTCCGTCGCGTCTCCTACGGTGTGATGCCGGCCGCCGCGGCCGCCTTGCGATAGGCGGCGATCTGCGGATCGGCCGACGAGATGTTGAAGCACCCCTGGACGGTGATCATCTTGCCGTTGTCGGGGGTCGTCATGTAGTCGGCGTTGTTGGGGATGTGGAGCGGCAGCTTGCCGTACGTCCACGGCTGGCAGAGCAGCTCGGACTTGTAGTTCTTGATCGCGACGATCGCCTTGTTGACGTTGGCCATCGTGTACGGGCCCTTGATCGTATCCAGGGCCTGGACGAGGAACTTGGCGAGCACAAACCCCATCTCGCTGAAGGAGCCGATGCCGCCCGCGACGTTCGAGCCGTACTTGGCCAGGATCGCCTTATAGAGCTGCATCTCAGGCCCGTTGTGGTCGTCGGGATCGGTCAGCTCGGCGTTGACGAACAGCTTGTGATTCCACTGCGGGCCGAGCGCCTTGGCGAGGAAGTCGGTGTTGCAGGGGGTCGAGCAGCCCCACGACTTGACCCGGTTGGCCAGCCCGAGCTTCTGCGCGGCCTGGAGGATGACGAGCGCCTCGGGCGGGGTGAAGTTGAGGATCACCGACCCGTTGGGCCCGGCATCGTCGACGAGGTTCAGCGCGACCGAGCTGGCGTCGGTGATCGGCACGTTCTCGGTCAGCTGCGTGATCGGCACACCCGCCGCCTTGGCGATGGCCGCGGGGCCGCCGGCGATGTACCCGGTGCCGGGCACGTTGGACTGCACGAACACGATCTTCTTGGCGTGCTCCTCGGTCAGCGCATACTGCACGGCGCCGTCGGAGCTGTAGCGCGGGCCCATGTTGACCGCGGCGCTGTTCGGACCGGCCCAGCACTCGGGCGCGATCCCGGCATCCATCTCATAGATCCCGAGCGACTTCCAGTAGCCCGCGTCGAGTGTGCACTCGAGCAGGTCGAAGACGCCGTCGATCGCCACCACGTGATCGGTCTGGATGAGCTGCTTGGCCTCCCCCTCGATCTGCGAGGGTGAGCTCTGGTCGAGCTCGATGAACAGCTTGAGCGGATGACCGTTGACACCGCCGTTGGCGTTCACGCACTGGAAGTACGCATTGATCATGTTCGGCCCGTCGGTGAAGTCGGTGCCGGGCTGATGGGTGTCGATCGTCCCGACATCGATCGGCGTTCCGGTGGCCGCCACGCCCGGCTTGGAACCGCACGACGACGTACCGGTGCTGGCCGTGGCACTCGAGCTGCCGGCACTCGATGTCGCCGCGGCCGAGGTCGAGCTGGAGCTCGCGCCGCCTGCGGCGCTCGAGCTCGCCGAGCTGCTGCTGGAGCTACTGCCGCATCCGGCGATGACGACGGCGAGCGTCGCGATCATCGCCAGCGTGAAACCGGGCCGCAGGCGCGGCCCGAACGGAACCACCGTCATCTCGTCCTCCTCCTCGTGTACCGAGCACGCCGCCCGGCGGACCGGCCATCCCGGGCGGGCGCCGGGGCTGATGTCAGGCGACCTTATCCTCCCGCCCCGGGCGCCGTCAAGCCGTCGTGACCGACTAACACGACGGCAACGCCACGCCGGTCGGCGGCGGTGCGCGCCGGCGGCGCACGTCCGGTGGACAGGACGCGGCCTCAGCGCGCGAGCGTGAACTCCCGGCTGACGGTCACCGTCCCGTGACCCGCCGCGGCGTAGCGGGCGACCCCGGTCAGCGCAAGGCGCGTGCCGTGGCCGAGCAGCGCCACGCCCGCGGCGGTGAGGCGCATGTGCACCGGTCCGGCGAGCACGGCGGAGGAGCCGGTGCGGCGGGCGAGCGCGGCCGTGGCGACGAGCACGCGCCGGCGGCGGGCGTGATCGCGGTACCACCAGCGCAGATCGATCGCGCCCGCGCCCGGCAGCCGATAGCGCGTGAAGGTGTATCCGCGCGCCCGCAGCAGAGCCGGGATCCGAGAGGCCGGGCCACTGGGCGCGATCTGCGCCCTGAGCCGCGCGGCGACCGCCGCGCGCGAGAGCGTCGTCCCGGCGCGCCGGGCGGGCGTCGCGGCGCGGGCCGCCACGCCGGAGCCCGAGCCCGAGCCCGAGCCGGCGTTCGACGGGGAGCCGGTCACGCTGCCGGCGCCGAGGCAGCCATCCGCTCCGACGGACTCGAACACGGCGACCGAGCAGTACGCGATCTGCGGGAAGTACGTCCCCATCCCGGCAACCAGTGACCCGCCGGCCGCGGCCGCGGCGATCGACTGGCCGAACGACGGAGCCGCCAGGAGCTGGCGATAGACGATCAGCCCGAGCGCCGCGCCGCCCCACGGAATCCAGTTGACGCCGCTCTCGGTCGTGGCGTTGGCCGGTCGGTCGGCCGGCGCGGAGAGGACGAACGTCGCGATGCCGCCGGACTGGACGGCGGCGTAATCCGGCAGGCAGCCCGACGCCACCAGCGCGTCCTGGGCGTAGTCGCACAGCGACCAGTACCTGACCTGCGCGGGGCTCCAGGCCGGAGCGCCGGCATTGGTGTCAGGGAAGGTCGGCATCTCGGCGCGGATGACGACGACCTCGCCGGCGAGCTGGTCGATCGAGGCCTCGAGATAGCCGGCGTCGGGATTGGGCAGCCGCGTGACGGTCGGCGCCGTCCACGTGGGATCCGACAGCGACCGCGCGCGCGCCGCCGTCTGGGCGCCGGACGCCGGCGGCGCGCCACCGGGGTCCGACGCGACGCACCCCCCGCGCGTGCCGGTCACCACCCCGCCGAACGTCGTCGAGACCTGTGGCAGACCGGCCCCTCCGGTCGGATCCGACGGATCGCCGGCGGCGTACACCCGGTAGAGCACCGAGACGAGCGCGTTGTCGTTCCCCACGTACAGCGTGTTGGGGGCGGGATCCGCAGGAGCCGGCTCGGCCAGGATCCGGAGCTCGTAGGTTCCGCTCGCGCTCGGATCGACCCCGGCCTGGAAGGGGTTGAGCCCGCCGTCGGGTTCGATCTCGGCGTCATAGAGGTGAGCGCTGAGCGTCGGATCGGACGCGTTGTAGGCGGTGATGCTCATATAGCGCGCCTGCGGGAAGAGGCCGTCGATCGTCAGCCCGGCGCCTGGCGTCGCCAGAAACGACGTCAACCAGTAGCCGGCGTCGAGATCCGCGTCGTAGCCGTCGACCCCCCCGTCGCCGATCTGAACGGCCCAGGCGCATCCCGTGACGCCCGGCGCGGCGCTCGTCGCCGCGCTGCCCCGGGCCGGAGCCGGCCCGAGGGCCAGCCCCGCCATCACGGTGAGCATCACCACAGCTCTCATGCCCCATGACTTCACGTTCACGCCGCTTCGTCGCCATCCCGGACGTCCGAGCCGTCTCGTCCTCGTCATCGGCCGTCGTGGCGGTCAGACGTCAGCGCCGCGCTCGGGGCCCCTTCCGGGGGAAACTGTAGCGAGGTTCGCTCCACCGGCGAGCCGGGTCCGCAACGCCGATCGGCGGATGCGGAGCCGGGTCCGCAACGCCGATCGGCGGATGCCGTGAGGGGCATCCGCCGGTCGGTGTTCTTGCCGTTGTCGTTGTCGTCGCGGTCGCGTGACCCGGGCGCCGGCGCGCCCGGCGTCAGCGCGATGCCGCGATCAGGACTGCGACCCGGGGGTCGCGATCATCCCGTGGACGTTGCCGGCGGGGTCGGTGTAGAAGCCGACGAGCTGGCCCGCATCGTTGAGGCCGTTGATGACGGTGCCCCCGGCGATCGCGACGCCGTTCGGATCATCGACCGTCTGGAAGCCGGCCTGCGGCGTCCAGGTGAAGCCGTGGGTCAGGACGCTTGAGCCGGTCCCGACCTGATAGCTGCCGACGACCTCGCGGTGATCGTTGACGCCGAGCGCCGTCGTCGACGAGGCACCGGGAACGTCGAGCGTGATGACACGGCCGCGGCGGGTCAGCAGGAAGCCGTCGGTGTTCCCGCTCTGGTCGACCTCGGTGCCGGCGACATCGCCGCGGCTGTTGATCGCCGTCGCCGTGACGCTCGTCGCGCCCGGGATCGTGACGTCATGGAAGCGGCCGGTGAGGATGTTGTAGGTGTAACCGTGATTGTTGCCGGTGGCGTCGGTGTAGAAGCCCGCCGCGACGTCCTCGTCGTTGACGCCGAGCAGCTGATCGATCGCCGGCGTGCCGTAGTTGCTCGTCGGATAGTTGACACTCTCGGTGCGACCGCCGATCGAGTAGAAGCCGTAGTTGGCGTCCATCGGCGCGCCGTTCGCTCCCGTGCCGAGGTTCGTGCCCGACCAGAAGCCGACGGTGACACCCTCGTCGTTGATACCGGTCACCTGCGTCTGCACGGAGGCCGGGAAGTTGTCGGCGGTGAAGCCGCTGGACGGCGCGGACGAGGTGAGATAGCCCTGGTTGGGGTGACCGGCCATTCCGGATCCGAAGTAGCCGGCGATCTTGCCGGAGTTGTTGATCCCGAGCAGCTGGTTGAACGTCGGATCGCCGGGGTTGTCAAGCGTGGAGAACGCGTAGCTGACCGCGGCGTGGGGCTGAGCGTGATGAACCTTATGGGCGTGCGAGGCGGCCAGGGCGGGCGAGGCGACACTCGCCGCCGTCAGCGCCGTGGCGGCGGCCGTGACCGCCATCCGGGCCAGGCGGCCGCGACGGCGGGGAGCGATGGCGTGAGCGGGCATGGCGGCGTCGTCGCGCGCGGCGACCGGTGAGAGCTGCATGGAAATCTCCTTCGAGGATCAGTGATTGACTGGCGTGTCGGGCGGGTGGAGACCGTGTGTCCGGTCTGTCGCCGAGGTGACCCGGTCCGTCCGATGCCCTGTTAGACGCGGCCCCGCCCCGGTCTATTCCATCCCCGCCGAAAAATCTCCGACGCGCCGTGACGCCGCGCGATACCTGTCAGACGCTAATATAAGCGGCTGATGGAATCTTCCGGCGCGACGGTTCGGATCCGGCAGGTCGACGACATCGCCGAGGCGCTCCCCCAGCGCGCGGCGGATCTTGGTCGGCTGTTCCTGGAACGCGCCGGGTTCGGCGTCTCGCGGACCGAGCTCGGGGTGCTGCGCGCGGTACAGCGCGCGCCCCAGCGGATCGGAGACCTGGCCGCCGCCGAGGGCGTCACGCAGCCGGCGATCTCGCTGCTCGTCACCCGCCTGGAGGAGCGCGGCTGGGTCAGGAGGGAATCGGATCCGACCGACCGCCGGGTGGTGCTCGTCGCCGCCACGGCGGCCGGCGCCGACGCCTACGAGGGCGTGCGGGCCGAATACCGCGCCCTCCTGCACGAGGAGATGGCGACGCTCGGCGACGACGACGTGGCGACGCTGGCGCGGGCGGTCGAGGTCCTCGACGAGCTCGTCGAGCGACTGCGCAGGCGGGAGCCGTGAGCGTCCACCACGTGCTCGGCGTGCTCGAGGACCGCGAGCGCTGCCTGTCCAGCGCCTTCGAGCGCGCCGTCGCGCTCGCCGAGTCCGAGCGAGCGCGGCTGACCCTCGTCAAGACGACCGACCCGGGGCGGATCGTGCGCTGGCTGTCGCCGTTCGTGGTCGGCTCGCTCTATGTGCCCAGCAGCGTCGACCCGCAGACCGCCTGCGGGCATCTCCTGGCCCGAGCGGCCGAGTTCGTCCCCCGGGACATCCCGCTGACGACGCTGCTGCTGACCGAGAATACCCAGCGCGCGCTCCAGAAGCTCGTCCGCGACGGCCGCTACGACGCGCTCGTCGCCACCGCGGCGCTGCTCGCGCACTGCCCGAAGCTGACCAGGGACCTCCGGCGGCTCGGCATTCGCGCCGTCGCCGTCACACCACACGACACCGAAACCCCGATCGAGATCGGAGCTCTTCCGTGAGTCCAGTCACCGGTGCGGTCAAGGCCCGCTTGGCGCATCACCAGTCCCATCCCGAGCGCTACAAGTGGATCGCGCTGTCGAACACGACGCTCGGCATCCTGATGGCGACGATCAACCAGTCGATCGTGATCATCGCGCTGCCCGACATCTTCCGCGGGATCAAGCTCGACCCGCTCGTGCCGAGCAACACCAGCTATCTGCTGTGGATGCTGCTCGGCTTCATGGTCGTCGCGGCGGTGCTCGTGGTCAGCCTCGGCCGCGTCGGCGACATGTTCGGCCGCGTGCGGATGTACAACCTCGGCTTCGCGGTGTTCACCGTGGGCTCGATCCTGCTGTCGGTCACCTGGCTGCACGGCAGCGACGGCGCGATCTGGATGATCGTCTGCCGGATCGTGCAGGGCGTCGGAGCGGCCTTCCTGTTCGCCAACTCCTCGGCGATCCTCACCGATGCCTTCCCGGCCGAGGAGCGGGGCCTCGCGCTCGGCATCAATATGGTCGCCGCGATCGCCGGCTCGTTCATCGGTCTCGTCCTCGGCGGCGTCCTGGCTCCCCTGGACTGGCGGCTCGTGTTCCTCGTCTCGGTTCCGGTCGGCCTGTTCGGGACGATCTGGGCCTACGTCGCGCTCCAGGACCGGGGCGTCCGCGTCGCGGCGAAGATCGACTGGTTCGGCAACCTGACCTTCGCGGTCGGGCTGATCGCCGTGCTCGTCGGGATCACGTACGGGATCCTGCCCTACGGCGGCCACGACATGGGCTGGACCGACCCGTGGGTGCTCGGCGCGATCATCGGCGGGATCGCCATCCTCTGCGGGTTCGTGGCGATCGAGCGGCGCGTGGCCCAGCCGATGTTCCGCCTGCCGCTGTTCAAGATCCGGGCCTTCACCGCCGGCAACCTCGCCTCGCTGCTGTCCGCGCTCTCCCGCGGCGGGTTGATGTTCATGCTGATCATCTGGCTGCAGGGCATCTGGCTGCCCCAGCGCGGGGTCAGCTTCTCCGACACGCCGCTGATGGCCGGCATCGCGATGCTGCCGCTCTCGATCGGCTTCCTGATCGCCGGACCGGTCGCCGGCCGGCTCGCCGATCACTTCGGCGCGCGTCCCTTTGCCACCGGCGGCATGGTGCTCGCCGCCGCCAGCTTCGTCGGCCTCATCCTGCTGCCGGTCAACTTCTCCTATGTCGCCTTCGCCCTGCTCATCTTCCTCAACGGGCTGGCGATGGGCCTGTTCGCGGCGCCGAACCAGACCGGGATCATGAACAGCCTGCCGCCCGACCAGCGAGGCGCGGGCGCCGGCATGGCCGGCACGTTCATGAACTCGGCGATGGTGCTGTCGATCGGCATCTTCTTCAGCCTGATCATCATCGGGCTCTCCTCGACGCTGGGGCCGGCCCTCTTCCACGGGCTGCAGGTCAACGGAGTGCCGCACGCCTTCGCCGTCAAGGTCTCGCATCTGCCGCCGGTCGGCAGCCTGTTCGCCGCGTTTTTGGGCTACAACCCGATGGCGACCACCCTCGCCCCGATCCTGCATACCCTGCCGCACGCTCGCGCGGTCTATCTGACCGGGCACACCTTCTTCCCCAAGCTCGTCTCGGGTCCGTTCGCCACCGGCATCCATGAGGCGTTCTGGTTCGCCGTCGCGTGCTGCCTCATCGCCGCCGTGGCCTCCTGGCTGCGCGGCGGCAAGTACTACTACACCGACCCCGAGGGCCAGGCGGAGATCGAGACCGTCGAGCGGGAGATCGCCGAGCAGGAGGCCATCGCCTCCTGACCCTCGCTTCCGGACGCCGCCGCCGGGCCCGGTCCGGCGGCGGGCGGGCGGGCGGGTGGGTGACCCGGACCCGATCCGGGCGATTCAGGCGGACAACCCCGCCGGTGGGCGGCGGTCGGCGGGTCCGGCCCCCGACGGAACCGCGATACCTCATTTCGGGCCTTGGGCGCGCGAAGCGAGATGCCGATGCAATGATGATGTGGCGGCCCGATCTGCCCGGCGACTCGCCGACCGGCGCCGGCCGCGCCGGGCCGGAGGGCGAGGCGACGGCGGACGGCGGCGAGCGCAACGCCGCCGATACGACGGCCGCGCGGCTGGCGGCGGTCATCGCCAGCACGAACGACGCGGTGATCGCCAAGACGCTGGACGGGGAGATCCTGGACTGGAATCCGGCAGCCGAGCGCATCTACGGCTACACCGCCGCTGAGGCCATCGGTCAGCACATCGCCGCGTTGCTGGCCCCCGACCAGCACGATGAGATCCGCAAGATCCTCGCCCGGGTCTCCGCCGGCGAGCACATCGAGCAGCTCGAAGCCGTTCGCCGCCACCGCGACGGTCACGATCTCCACGTCTCGCTGACCATCTCCCCGATCCGGGACCGCCACGGCCGGATCGTCGGGGCGTCGACGATCGCCCGGGACATCAGCGCCCAGCTGGCGATGGCCCGGCGATTGCGCGCCTCCGAGCAGCTGTATCGCACGACCGTCGACTGCGCCCCGATCGGCATCGCCATCGTCAACGCCGACGGCGAGATGATCAGCGTCAACCGGGCGCTGTGCTCGATGACCGGCTACAGCGAGCCGGGCCTGCTCGCCGTCACCCTACGGGACATCACCCACCCCGATGACCTCGCCGCCGACCTGGAGCGATTGGAGCGTCTGCGGGCCGGAGAGCTCGACCGGCTCGACATCGAGAATCGCCTCATGCGGGCCGACGGCGGCGTGCTGCACACCCACACGTCGATCGCCCTGGTCCGCGACGATGCCGGCCGGCCGCTGCACCGGGTCGTGCAGATCGAGGACATCACCCAGCGCCATGACGACGAGGCCCGCCTTCAGACCCACGCCCGGGAACAGGAGGCCCTGCGAGCGCTCGCCACCCTCGTCGCCGGCCAAGCCGAGCCGGCGGTCGTCCTCACTGCGGCCGCGTCGCGGGCGGCCGAGGTTCTCGGCGCCGACTTCGGGGCCGTCGCCCAGCTGGACGCGTGCGGAACCGCACGGCTGGTCGGGAGCTGGTCGGCCCCCGGATTCCCGCAGGTCGCGCCCTGCGCGATCGTCGACCTCGACGCGCCGACGGCCGTGGCCGCCACCCTGCGCACCGGTCTGGCGGCGAACATCGACCGCTATGAGCCACCGCTGGACAGGCCGTGGATTCCGGTGCGCTCCGGCCTGGCGGCGCCGATCGAGGTCGACGGCCGGCTGTGGGGCGCGGTCAGCGTCGGCTGGGCGCACGAAGCCGTCGCCGACCCGCACGCCGGCCAGCGGATCGCACGGGTCGCCGACCTCGTCAGCCTCGCCGTCGTCGGCGCCGAGTCACGCGAGAAGCTTGCGCGTCAAGCCAGCACCGATCATCTCACCGGCCTGGAGAACCGCCGGGCGTTCACGGCGCGCCTGCACGAGGAGGTCCGCCGCGCCCGCCGCCACGACCGGCCGCTCAGCGTCGTCATGTTCGACCTCGACCATTTCAAGCTCGTCAACGACACCCACGGCCACGAGGCCGGCGATCGGGTCCTCGCCGAGTTCGCCGGCCGGCTCGTCGGGCTGCGCCGCGGCGGCGAGATGCCGGCCCGGGTCGGCGGCGAGGAGTTCGCCTGGATCCTGCCGGAGACCGACGGTCACGGCGCCCTGCAGGCCGCCGAACGCGTCCGCCACGCCATCGCCGAGACCCCGTTCCCGGGGGTGGGACACCTCACGACCTCGGTGGGCGTCTGCGAGCTGTCCGACGCCCGCGATGCCCAGGAGCTCGTCCGCCACGCCGACCTCGCGCTCTACCGGGCCAAGACAAACGGCCGCAACACGACGTTCCGCTACACGCCCGATGCCGGCCCGATGGTCGCCGACGAGGAGCACGCAACCCGGCTGGAGCGCGCCAAGACGCTCGCCGCGGTCCGCGCCCTCGCCACCGCGGTCGACGGCAGGAACCCCCTGACCCCACATCACTGCGACCGGGTGGCCGACCTCGCCGCCCATCTGGCCCGGGCGGCCGGCTGGCCCCAGGACCGCGTCGCGCTGCTGTGCGAGGCAGCGCTCGTGCACGACGTCGGCAAGATCGCGATCCCCGAGCATCTGCTGCTCAAGCCCTCCAGCCTGACGCCGGCGGAATACCACCAGGTCAAGTCCCACGCCGCGATCGGCGCGCGGATGGTCCACGGTCTCCTCGACGCCGAGCAGGTCGGATGGATCCGCCATCACCACGAGCGCTGGGACGGGGCCGGCTACCCCGACGGGCTCGCCGGCCGCGACATCCCCGACGGCGCGCGGCTGCTGGCGGTCGCCGACGCCTGGGACTCGATGACGACCGCCCAGCCCTACGGAGCGCTCCGGGCCGACGCCGAGGCCCTCGACGAGCTCCGTCGCCACACCGGCTCCCAGTTCTGCCCGGCGGCGGTCGCCCTGCTCAGCGGGCTGCACGAGCAGGGCGAGCTGTCCACGGCGGTCGCCGAACACGCCTGAGCCGACCCATCACCGCGGCAGCCGGCGCTTGTAGAGCCGGACGGCCCACAGATGGGAGGCCGCGGCGATGCCGACGCTCCACACGATCGCGACGATCGCGTGGCTGCCGATCGGGGTGCCGGTCAGCAGGCCACGCAGGGTTTCGGTGACGGGCGTGAACGGCTGGTAGGTGGCGAACTGCCGCAGGCCGCCCGGCATCGTGGCGGTCGGAACGAAGCCGCTTCCCAGGAACGGCAGCAGCGTCAGGAAGATCGGCGTGTTGCTGGCCGTCTCGACGCTCTTGGCGGCCAGCCCGAGCGCGGTGGCCAGCCAGATGAGCGCGAAGGCGAACAGCGCGATCAGGCCGATCGCCGCCAGCCAGCGCAGTGGATCGGCGGTCGGCCGGAAGCCGAGCGCGACGGCGACCGCCAGGACGACGACGATGCTGGCCAGCGTCTGGATGAGACTGGCCAGCACGTGGCCGGTGAGCACCGCGGCCCGCGCGATCGCCATCGTGCGGAACCGGTCGATGATGCCGCCCGTCATGTCCATGGCGACGACGATCGCGGTGCCCTGAACGGTCGCGGCGACCGTCATCAGCAGGATGCCGGGCGCGACATAGTTCAGATAGCCGTCGCGGCCGGCGTGCCCGCCGGCGAGCGCGCTGCTCAGACCATGGCCGAGCTGACCGCCGAAGGCGTAGACGAACAGCAGCAGGAACACGATCGGCATCCCGATCAGCATCAGCGTCATCGACGGATAGCGCCGCAGGCGCCGCAGATTGCGCCGCAGCAGCGTCCTCGAGTCACTGACGGTGTAGGCCAGGCTGCTCATCCCACACCGGCCCTGTCGGCGGTCGGATGGCCGGTGACGGCGAAGAAGACATCGTCGAGATCCGGGGTGTGGATCGACAGCTGCGCCACCTCGACATGGGCGTCGTCGAGCTGGTCGAGCAGCCGCCGCAGGGAGCTGACCCCGCCGTCGCCGGGCACCTGGAGGACGAGCGTGTCATCGTCATGTGGACCGGTGCCGAGCACCGCCGCCGCCGCGCTCAGCGCCTGGGGCGTGGCGAACTCCAATCGGATATGGCCACCCGGCATGCGTCGCTTGAGCTCCTCGGCGCTCCCCTCGGCGACGATCCGGCCTCGGTCCAGCACCGCGATCCGATCGGCGAGCTGGTCGGCCTCGTCCAGATACTGCGTCGTCAGCAGGATCGTCACGCCGCCGGCGACGAGAGCGCGGATGCTGTCCCACATGGCGTGGCGACTGCGGGGATCCAGCCCGGTGGTCGGCTCGTCGAGGAAGATCACCCGCGGCGAGCCGACGAGCGTCATCCCCAGGTCCAGCCGCCGGCGCATCCCGCCGGAGTACGTCGACACCGGCCGTCGGGCGGCGTCGACGAGCTCGAAGCGCTCGAGCAGCTCGGTGACCCGCGCCGTGCCCGCGGCACGACCGAGGTGGTGCAGATCGGCCATCAGGCGCAGGTTCTCCTCCCCGGTCATCAGCTCGTCGACCGCCGAGAACTGGCCCGTGACGCCGATCGCCGCACGCACCCCGTCGGGGTCGGCATGGACGTCGTGACCGGCGACGCGCGCGTCGCCGGCGTCCGCCGGGATCAGCGTGGACAGGATGCGCACGATCGTCGTCTTGCCCGCGCCGTTGGGACCGAGCAGGGCGAACACGGTTCCCTCCGCGACCGCGAGGTCGACGCCCTCCAGCACCGCGGTCTGGCCGAAGGACTTGCACAGGCCCGACGCGACGATCGCCGGCTCCCGCCCGCTGGTCATCGCCGGCCCCGATGGCCGGTGCGGTGCGGAAGCTCCCCGGCGGCCACCAGCGCCGCGCGGCGCGCCTCCCACTCCCGCTGCATCAGCGGCATCTGCTCCAGCAGGAACTCCGAGAACGCCGCCACCTCGAGGAGGACCGCGCGTCGCTGCACCGGCGCGTCGGCCAGCACCTCGAGACCCTCACGAGCCATGTCGCGCATCTCCTCGTACTCCGACACGTCCATCCCGAGCGCCTGCGGCGAGCTCAGGTCGATCCGGACCCGATCCATGCGCTCTCCGGCGGCGCGCGTCCGTTCCAGCACGTGCAGGACCTCCACCGCCTTGACCGCGCCGGCGATCGCGCTCCGGCTCGCCAACAGCGCATCGGCGAGCTCGTTGATGCTCTGGTCCGGCGGATCGCAGACCGACAGATAGCCGATCAGCCGACCGATCATCGGCGGGAATCCATAGCGGCGGGCGTAGAACCGCCCCATGTGGTCGGCGAACGTGAGCTCGGCGTCGGACGGCACGCGGCGGAGCCTACACAAATACCTGAGATCGCACAAATCTGTGTGATCTCAGGTGCGCGCCGCATGACGCTACGCTCGTCATCACCGAGTCCGTGTCTCCTGCCACGCCGCCCGACATCGTCGCCCCCCGGCCGCAACGTCGAGCTCAAGGCACGCGACGAGGATCCCGCGCGGTCGTTGGCGGTCTGCCGGAGCCTGGGCGCCGAGGACCACGGCGAGATCCGACAGCGCGACACGTATTTCACGGTCGCCGACGGGGGTCTGAAGCTGCGAGAGGAGAGCTCGAAGCCGTGGCGCCGAGGACATCCGATCTGACGCACGAGCATGCCCTGATCCGCGAGCTGCGCGCCGCCTTCGACATCACCGACGCACGGCTGATCTCCCACGGCTACGCCGACCAGCTCCTGGCGGGCTCGCCGGCGCCCCCGCCCGCACACCGGCGTCAGCCCTGATCCAAGGGTCCGGGCATCGTCAGTCGCCCCTCAGCGGTGGGCCGTGCCGCGACCGCCGCGCTGGTCGGACTGGCGGCGGTGCTGCTCGTCGCCGGCATGGTGGCGGTGTGGGCCGATGACCTGCTGCTCAGCCCGAGCCACTGGGACACGACCAGTACCCGGCTGCTCGCCAACCCGACCATTCGCACGAGTGCCGCCGGCTACCTCGCCGACCAGGTCGACGCGCGCCTGGATCTGTCCCAGCTCGGCTCCGATCTGGACTCCGTGCTCGGCCTGCGCAACGGGTCAAGCGCGGCCGAGGTGCGCGCGGTCATCGTCCACGCTGTCGACGCCGCACTCGGCCTCTCGCCGGTGCGGACGCTGTGGGCCACGGCCAACCGCGCCGCCGCCACCGCCGTGCTGACCATCGTCGACGGCCGGCGCGGGCCGGTCAGCGTGGCCGGCGGCGCCGTCACGATCCGGCTGGGACCGATCCTGCGGGCCGCGGTCGCCGATGCCCATCTGCCGGCGGCGGTGACCGCGGCGCTCCCGGCCGACGCGGGCACGCTCACCATCATCCGATCAGACCGGGTGCAGACCGTGCAGACCGCGGGCCGCACCGTGCGCGACCTCGCGCGGTGGCTCGTCATCGTCGTGCCCGTGCTGTGGCTGGCGGCGCTGGCGCTGGCCCGCGGCCGGCGCCGCCGCACGCTGGCCTGGATCGGCCTCACCGCCGCCATCGCCGGCGCGCTCGTGCTCGGCGCCCGGGCGCTGCTGGCCGCACCGGCGGCCGACGTGATCAGCGCCGACCCGGCGCTGCGGCGCATCATCGCCGCGGCGCTCACCACCGTCACCGGCTCGCTCGGCGCCCTGGCGGCCGGCGTCGGCGGCGTCGGCCTCGTGGTCGGCGTGGTCGCCGGGCTGGCCGGTCTGAGGTCCGGGGCCGGCAGCGGCCGCCGCCGCCGTCCGGCCGCATGACCCGGGCGTCGCCGGCTCCGCCGGGGCGACTGGTTAGATCGTCGTGTGGCGCCGCCCGCCCCGCTCCAGCCGACTCCCGACGGACTCGTCCCGGCCGCTGACGGATGGTTCGTCGTCAACGCCCGGGACGCCCGGTGGCATCACGCCGAGGGACGTTCGGCCTATGTCGACTTCGAGGGCGAGCCGGGGTTTGCTCAGCTCGGCATCAATCTCAGCGTGCTCGAGCCCGGCGCGGCGATGTCCCGCTATCACTGGGAGAAGGATCAGGAGGACTTCCTCGTGCTCGCCGGCGAGCCGGTGCTCGTCATCGACGGCGAGGAGCGCGGGCTGCGGCCGTGGGACCTCGTCCACTGCCCGCCGGGCACGCCGCACGTCATCGTCGGCGCCGGCCGCGGTCAGAGCATCGTCCTGGCCGTCGGGGCGCGCGAGCATGCCTCGCGCGCTGACTGGGGCGCCTATCCGTTCGACCCTGTCGCAGCGCGCCACGGGGCGAGCGTCGAGCACGAGACGGCTGACACCGACGTCGCCTACGCCGGCCTGACGAGGCGTCGGCCGACCGCCTATCACGACGGCTGGCTGCCGTAGGGCACGTCAGTTCGTCGCCGGGAGCGGTGCGCCCTGGGCGGCGGGCGCCGGCGCCGGCGCGGGCGCATGGACGATGAAGTCCCGGGGCCTGATCAGCACGACAGCGCAGACCGCGGAGGCGAGCGCGAGCAGTCCGGTGATCAGCGCCAGCTCGTTGAGCGCGCTCGCGTAATGGGCGCCGAGCGTGGCGTGGGTGGCCCCGCTGAGCTTCGTCGCGAAGATCGAGCCGAGCGCCGCGACCGCGGTCGCGACACCGATCTGACGGAAGGTCGTGTTGATCCCGCTCGCCATGCCGGCATCCTCGGGGGCGACGACCCCGACCGCGGTCGAGGCCAGCGGCGCGTTGACCATGCCGCTGCCGATCCCGGCGATGATGAAGCCGGGTATGAGATGGGTCCAGCTCGTTCCCGCGGACAGCCCGCGCATCAGCAGCAGCCCGATGCCGACGAGGAGAAGCCCCGGGCCGATCAGGAAGCGGACCGGTATGTGGGCCGACAGCCGGCCGGCGGGAATCGCGGTGACGAGCGCGCCCGCGGTGATGATCGCCAGCCGCCAGCCGCACCCCAGCGCGGAGAAGTGCTGGTCGTTCTGGAAGTACAGGACGATGTAGAGGAACATCGCGTACAGGGAGCCGTTCATCCCGAACGCCGCGATCGAGCCGCCGACGAAGGTCGGCTTCCTGAACAGCGCGAGGTCGAACATCGGCTGGGCGATGAAGTGCTCGGCGATCGGGAAAGCGGCCAGCGATCCCCCCGCGACGATCAGCGAGGCGATCACCTCGGTGCTGCCCCAGCCCTTGAACCCGGATTCGATCAGGCCGTAGACCAGGGCGGTCAGGCCGAGCGTGAACAGCACGAAGCCGACGAGATCGAGCCGGCGGTGGTGCGGCGGGCGGAACTCCTGGACCCGGGTCAGGGTGATGGCGATCGCGAAGATGCCGATCGGCAGGTTCACGTAGAAGATCCAGTGCCAGCTCAGGCCGGTCGTCAGCAGACCGCCGAGCAGCGGGCCGAGCGCGGTCGAGACGCCCGCCACCGCCCCCCAGACCCCGAACGCGAAGCCGCGCTCACGGCCGTGGAAGGTCTGGGCCAGGAGCGCGAGCGAGGTCGCGAACACGGTCGCGCCGCCGATCCCCTGCACGGCGCGCCAGATGATCAGCTCGGTGCCGGAGGTCGCCAGTCCGCACAGCAGCGAGCCGAGGGTGAAGATGCCCAGGCCGAGCGCGAACACGCGGCGGCGCCCGAGGATGTCGGCGAGCGATCCGGTCGGCAGCAACAGCGCGGCGAGCGACAGCGAATAGGCGTCGACGGTCCACTGCACGTCGGAGAAGCTCGTGTGCAGCGAGGACCGGATGTCCGGCAGCGCGACGACGACGATCGTGATGTCGATCAGCAGCATGAACGTGCCGAGGCAGATCGCCAGCAGCGTCCAGTTCTTGTGTGGGGATGAGGAGGCGGTGTTCGTAGTGGTCACGGATCGCAGACTACCACAAGCGCTTGCTATTACAAGTCCTTTACTCAGCAAGCCGTTGTGCTCCCCGATACATTCCCGACCTCGTGACCGAACCCGATTCCCCCCACTTCCACCACGTCCACCACCTCCTGTGGGAGTGCTATGCCCGGATGGTCCCGCTCGCCGACGAGCTGTTCGCCGACGGGGAGCTGACCCTGGCGCTCGCCGGCACGCTCGACATGGTCAGCACCTGGCCGGGCTCGACCGCGGCCGAGCTCTCGCGCCGCGGTCCCAAGACCCAGCAGGCGATCAGCCAGCTCGTGGCGCGGCTCGAGAAGCTCGGCTACGTCGAACGGCGCGTCGGGCCGGGCCGGGGCGTGGGCCTGTATCTCACCGCCGCCGGCGCTGCCGCCCAGGCCGACGGCAACCGGCGCGAGGAGCAGCTTGAGCTGCGCCTGCGCGAGCGGCTCGGCGAGGACACCTACGCGCAGCTGGGCGCGCTGCTCGAACGGGCCAACCTCAGTCTGGAGGGCTAGGACACCGGTCCGCGGGCGAGCTCCGGTCCTCGGGCGAGCTCTGATCCTCGGGCGAGCTCCGGCCCTCGGGCGAGCTCCGGTCCTCGGGCGAGCTCCGGCCCTCGGGCGAGCTCTGATCCGCGGGCGGGTCCCGGTCCTCGGCCGGCTGCCGGTCCTCAGCCGGCGGGCGTGACGAGCGGCAGGAAGATCACGTCGACGATCTCCTCCAGCGCAGCGCCCGACGGAGGTCGGTGCGTGAGGATCAGCTCGTGGCGGATGAGGTCCAGCGGGAGGCGGGCGACGCGGTCGGGCACGTCGTCCCGGGCCTCGCCACGGGCGGCGGCGTGGGCGAGCGCCTGCTTCATCACCGCGCTGCCGCCGCGGGCCAGCTGGTCGACGATCATGTCGGAGGTGTCGTCGGCGGTCAGGTCGTTGAGGAGCCCGGCGACGGTCGCCGGGCCGATCTCGGTGATCCGGCGTGCGGCGGCGCGCATGATCGTCAGCACGTCCTCACGCAGGCTGCCGGTGTCCGGGATCCGGCCGGCGGCGGGCTGCCGATGGCGCAGCGCCGCGATCACGAGCGCGTGCCGGTTGGGCCATCGGCGGTAGATGACCGCGCGGCTGGTCTGGGCGCGGTCGGCAACGCGCTCCATCGTCAGCTTGGCGTAGCCGACGCTCTGGAGCTCTGTCCAGGCGGCTTCGAGCAGAGCGTTCTCGAGCGGCGCGCCGCGGCGACGGGTGGCGACCGGTGGGTTGGCGGAGGAGCGGTGTCGAGAGGCGGACATAAAGATTTAGGAGACACCTTGCATCTTATCATCGAACGCGCTTAGATACGCGCTGTCCCTTACACCGCCGTCCGAAAGGCCCGCCATGTTGCTCGTCATCCGCCATCGTTATCCGCGCATCGCCAACCTCCTCGGCTTCGTCACCGGCATCCTCACCCTGGCGATCGGCATCGCCTGCGGCGCCTCGACGACCGTCCTGATCCTCGGCGGCGGCAGCTCGGTCGCGCTGGCGGCGATCCGGTTCGTCGGCAAGCGCCACCCGCGTCTCGTCGCCGGCCGCGGCAGCGCCGCCGCGCGATGAGCGACGGCCTCGACCCAGCCTCCCCGACCGTGTCCGAGCACACCGTCGCGGTGCCCGGCCGAGTTCGCGGCCCGCCTGACGCCGCTCCTGCGCTGATCGCTCATTCTCCGCCGCTTCGGGTAGGAGCCTGGGGTGACGTCCGGTCAAGGCCCCTACGAGGTCGCGTTCGTGCTCGGGGGGGGCGGCATCCTCGGAGCGCATGAGGTGGGCATGCTGCGGGCGCTGGCCGAGAGCTCGATCGAGCCCGACGTCATCCTCGGCACCTCGATCGGCGCCGTCAACGGCGCGATGTTCGCCGCCGACCCGACCGTCGAGGGCGCTCGGCGGATCGGCCGGCTGTGGGCCGACGCGAACATCGCGGGGATGTCCGCCGGGTCGCTGCTGCGCCGAGCCGGCACGCTCGCGCGCAGCGGCACCCATCTGCAGTCGCTGGAGGAGGCCCGTCTGCGCCTGGCCGAGGCGTTTTCCGTGGACCGGCTGGAGGAGCTGACGGTCCCGTTCCAGTGCGTCGCCGCCTCGATCGAGCGGGCCGCCGAGCATTGGTTCACCGAGGGGGTGCTGGTCGATGTCGTTCTGGCCTCGTGCGCGGTGCCGGGCATCCTCCCGCCCGTGCCGATCGGGGACGAGCACTTCATCGATGGCGGAATCGTCAACTCGATCCCGGTCGCGCGGGCCGTGGTCCTCGGCGCGCGGACGATCTACGTCCTGCAGGTCGGTCGGCTGGAGCGGCCGCTGCGACCGCCCCGGTGGCCCTGGGAGGTCGGGCTGGTGGCGTTCGAGGTCGCGCGGCGGCACCGGTTTGCCGGCGATCTCGTCTCGCTGCCCGACGGAGTCCGGCTCCACGTCCTTCCGACGGGGGGCTCGGCCGCACCGGCCTACAACGACCTCTCGGCACAGTTGCACCTGCGACGCGTCGCCCGCGGGGTTCCACAGCAGATCGCCTCCTCGTATGAGGCGTCGCTGCGCTATCTGCAGGAGCAGCCGTGATGCCGCCCGCCGCCGTCAGACGCCCGATCACGGTCACGGCGTGGCTGGTGATGTCGATCGTCTGCCTGACGCTCTCGCCCGTCCTGCTCGCGCTCGCGGCCCTTGCGTCGACCGTGACCGGGCGTCCGCAGCCGCTCATCTTCACGCGCCTGATGGTGACCTACTTCGCGCTCGAGCTCGCGACGCTGATCGCCTGCGGGGCGCTGTGGCTGGCGAGCTGCGGAGGCCTGCTGATCGCCACGAGGCCGTTCCAGCGCATGCATTACCGGCTGCTGCGCTGGTTCGTCCATGGCTTTGCCGTCCGTTGGTCGGCGTTGCTTCAGATCCACGTCCCCGAGCAGGATCCGACCGAGGCAACCCGCGCGCTGGAGTCCGACCGTCCGCTGTTGTTCTTCAGCCGGCACGCCGGACCGGGGGACACCATCCTGCTGATCGATGCACTCCTCACGCAGTTCGATCGTTTCCCGAGCGTCGTGTTCAAGCAGAGCATCACCATCGATCCGTGCATCGATCTGATCGGGCATCGTCTCCCCCACGCGGTCCTCGACACCGCCGATCCGGACGAGTGCGAACGTCAGATCGAGACGGTGGCCGCTGAGCTGCGCAGCAACGGCGTGCTGCTGCTGTTCCCGGAGGGAGGCAACTTCACCGCCGAGCGTCGTCATCGGGCGCTGCGCAAGCTGTGGCGCACGGGCCGATGGCGGGAGGCCGCCCAGGCCGAGACGATGGAGCACGTGCTGCAGCCCCGGCCCACCGGGGCACTGGCCGCGCTGCGCGGCAACCCCCGGGCCGACGTCGTCTTCGGCGCCCACTCGGGTCTCGGCCTCGCCGCATTCCCGCGTGAGATCTGGAACGCGACGCCGCTGCGCCGGACATTCAGCACGCACATGTGGCTGTCGCCCGTCGGCGAGCACCCGCTCGAGCCCGACGCGCAGGCCGCGTGGCTGTATGACTGGTGGAAGCGGCTCGACGACTGGATCGATCAGCAGGGAACCGAGCGCCGCTCAGCGCAGCCCGGGCCGCCGCACTGACCGTCGCGGCACGCCCGGATGCCGTGACGGGCGCCGCCGAGAGCGACCCCGTGCAGGCCGGGCGCGAGGCCGCGGCGCAGGCCGCCGGGCCGTTCGGTGCCACCGCCGCGCGGGCGATTGCGTGCAGCCCTTTCGCGATCGCCGCGCGCCGACCTACCCTGTCGCGATGCTCGGTTCACTCGCCGGCGTGGTCGACCGCCGCCTCACGGACGTCATCGCCGCCAGGGCCCGGCGGCGCTGGCCGCTGCTGACCTGGCTCCCGGACCGCTGGCTGCAGCCGCTGGTCTCACCGGTCGCCGTCCGTCTGCGTCGCTCGCTGCTGCGCGGCGTCGTCGTGGCGCTGGCGGCCACCGCCGCCGCGGTCGTGCTCGGCGCCGTCCTGTTCTGACGTACTAGCCTGCGAGGAGTCGTGCCCGCACGTCAACTCGCCAAGTCACGTGCGGGCATGGTCGTTCACGGCCGTCCCGATTCACGCGGGGCGGCCGTGTTTTCGTCCCTGAGCGGTCAGGCCAGGTCTCGCGGTCTGACGAACTCCACGAGCTCGCAGCGCGCCGGACCGAGCGAGGACCACGGCCCGGCGTAGCCGAGGGTCGCCAGCGCGGCGGTGGGAAACACGGCGACCGCGTCCTGATCGGCGCCGGCCACCAGGCGCACGGCGAGATCATGAATCGCCGGGTCATGCCCGATCACCATCACCGCCTCGACGCCGTCGGCGACGCGGCGGATGCGCTCGAGCAGCTCCTGCGCGGAGGCGCCGTAGAGCTCGTCGTCGATGAGCACCTCGCCGGGCGCCAGCCCCAGCCGGTCAAGCGTCTGGCGGGCCTGCTGCGCCGACGAGCACAGCACGAGCGTGATCTCGGTCCGGTGCGAACGCAGATGGGCGCCGATCCGCTTGGCGGCCCTGCGCCCGCGGGGCGCGAGCGGACGGTCGTGGTCATCGAGCCCGGGGTCATCCCAGCTGGACTTGGCATGGCGCAGCAGCAGTAGGCGCTTGGCGTCCCCCATCGCGCGGTCCATTCTCGCCGACGCCGCTCCCGGGCGCGGCCCATCTCAGCGCCGGGCCGTTCTACCCTCGAAGAAGCCATGGCGACTCCCCGCACGACGACGTCGGCCCGCTCGCCGGGCACCGGCGAGCGGGTCAGCGCCGAGGTGAGCTCGTGGCCCGATGTCACCGGCCCGGCGACCGCGGATCGGCCGCCGTCGCCGGGCCGGTGAGTTACGTGCCCTCGCGCACAGCGGGGACACATGCAACGCGCTGTGTCACGCCGGGCAGCCGAGTGCCTGGAAACCGGCGGTCGTCGTGTAACTGCCCTGCGGGTAGTAGGGGCCGAGCTGGGTCTGCAGGTCGGCGGCCGTTGCATCCTGGATGGACTGCTGGAACGTCGGGGACGGCAGCATGTTGCGCACGATCAGCAGCCCGTCGTTGAGGTTGCCGTCGCCGTCGCCCTGGGAGGGCCAGGGGATGAACCCCACACCGCAGGCGGTGGTGGCGTTGGCCGGGCGGTCGCCGGGAAGGCTGCTGACGATCGTGTAGTCGCCGTTGGCGTTGACCGGGATGTCGCTGTCGTTGAGGCAGCCGGCGCCGGCGGTGCTGTAGAGCGAGTTCTGGCAGATCGACCAGTAGCGCATGTCACCGGTGCCCATCGTCGTGACCCCGGATCCGGTGGTGGGGGTCGTCGGCAGCTGGCCATGCAGGACGAGGACCGGTCCGGCGGCGAAGCCGCGGCTGACGTAGGCGTACATGTAGCGGTTGTCGGGATTGGCGTAGTAGCCACATTCGCCGGTGAGGATGCAGTCGACCGAGAACCATCCGGTGGCGGCGGTGGTGAACTGCGGGGTCGGGGCGGCGGGGAACGTGGCCTCCGGGGTGCCGGAATCCCGCCACAGGGCATAGAGGACCGGGTGGGCGGCGGGAACGGGCAGGGTCCCGGTGACCGCGTCCAGGGTCTGGCACTCGGCGGCGCCCGTCTCCGTGCTGCCGTTGGCCAGCACCAGGGTCGGGGTCGGGAGTCCGACGCCGCCGGTCACGTCGGCCGACGTGAACGAGTCGGGCAGGTAGACGCGATAGATGATCTGCTGGCCGGTCTGCCCGCTCGCTCCGGCATACAGCGTGTTGGCGCCCTTGGCGGCCGGCAGCGGGGCGTCGTACATGGTGATCGTGTAGTTGCGCTGGGTGGCGGTGCGATCGGCGCCGGCCTGGTATGGGTTGGTGGAGCCGGCGTCGGGCACGGTGCTGACGTCGTTGAGCGAGTCGATCGGCGCAGCGGTGGCGGGCGAGTAGGTCGTCAGCGACTGATAGCGAGCGTGCGCGAACTGGCCGGTGAACACGATGTGGGATCCGGCGGGCATCGTGATCTGCGCGGCCCAGTAGACCGCGGCGGTGTCGGGGAACGCGATGTTGGTCGCCGGGTTGCTCATGTCAAACGCGGTGTCGACCGGGCTGTTCCAGAAGCAGGAGCTCTGGGCGATCGTCGCGGCCCGCGCGGCCACGGGCAGGCATGCGGCCCACGCGACCAGCGACAGCACGACGACGACCAGTTTGCGCCGGCTGATCGGCCGGCGCCCGGCGCCTCGCGACGCCGCCGAGGATCCCGGCGCGGGGGCGCGGGATGGCACAACATCGATCGACCGAGAAAAGGGGTGAAGCGGTGGTGTGAGCGGCATGATTCCTCCCGGTTGGAGCACCGGTCAGCGCGGCGCGCGCCATCGCCGAGAAGGACGACGCGTGAGCCGAGCTCGACCGGGCGGTCACAGGTCTGGTGTGATGAGCGGCGACCGATGCGCGGCGCCGATCGTCATCGCAGCCAGTCTCGATCGCGCTCGCGTGTATCGCATCGGCCGCGGGGGTCCGGTGTTTCGCACCCGGGTACGAGACTTGGCCACGCCGGCCGGCAATGCCCGGTGTCGTTTTGCTGCGCGGTGTGGTTTGATTTCCCGTGCCGGTCATCTGACCAGGGGGACGGAATGAGGCTCGAGTGCTGTTGGGACGGGATGGCGAGCTGAAACAGCTCGAGGCGCTGCTCGCCGCCGTTCCCGCCGGGGACGGCGCGGTCGCGTTGCTCGAGGGTGGGGCCGGTCTCGGCAAGACGGCGCTGCTGGCCGAGGCCACGCGACGCGCCCGTGACCGTGACTTCCTGGTGTTACGCGCCGGGGGAGCGCAACTCGAGCGCGAATACGCGTTTGGCGTTGTGCGCGACGTCTTCTCGGGCGTCGTGGCCCCGGGCCGCGGGCATGGTGATCTCCTGGAGGGAGCCGCGGGACTGGCCGCGGTCCCGCTCGGGCTCGGCGCCGCGACGGCCGAGGCGGGCACTGAATGGGGCGATCGGGCCTCCGCCGCGATGCACGGCCTGTACTGGCTGACCGCCCGGATCGCCGAACGTGGCCCGGTGCTGCTCGCGATCGACGACGCGCACTGGGCTGACGTGATGTCGCTGCGGTTCGTGCTGTACCTGGCGCGCCGGCTCGACGACCTTCCGGTGCTGATCCTCCTCGCGGCCGGTCCGGCCGCCGATCACGACGAGGAGCAGTTGCTGTCGCAGCTCGGGGCGCTCCCCGGGATCACGTCCCTGCACCCCGCCCCGCTCAGTGCGTCCGAGACCGCAGAGCTGATCGCGCACCGGGGGGTGCCCGAGGCCGACGGCGAGTTCGTGGCGGCCTGTCAGCACGCGACGGGGGGCAATCCGTTCCTGCTCGGCGAGCTCATCAGTCGCCTGCGGGACGATGGCGTGCGCGGAAGCGCAGCGGATGCCGGACGCGTCGCGGGCATCGCTCCGCAGGGCATCACGCGCTGGGTGTCGAGCCGCCTGGTCGGCCTGGGCGAGCACCCGCAGCTGGTGGCCGCCGCCTACGGAGTGCTCGGCGCGGGCGCCTCGCTCGCTGACGCATCCCTGCTCGCCGGGCTGGACGCCGCCGACGCGGCCGACGCGGCCGACACGCTCATCGCCGCCGGCATCCTCACCGCTGAGCAGCCGTATGAGTTCGTGCAGCCGCTCGTGCGGGCCACTGTCCACGACGGACTGCCCGCCGCCCGCCGGGCCGATTGGCACGCGCGCGCCGCGCGCCTGGCCGACGCCCGCGGCGCGGCCGTCGGCGTCGTCGCCTCTCACCTCCTGGCGGCCGGACCTGACGGCGACGCCTGGGCGATCGGTGTGCTGCGGTCCGCGGCGCGCGAGGCGACCGCCAGCGGCGCGCCCGGGTCGGCGGCTCGCTATCTGGAGCGAGCGCTGCGCGAGACGCCGTCCCGCGAGCTGCGCGGGGACCTGCTCCTGGAGCTCGGAGAGGCGCGGCTGCACGCCGGGATCGACGGCGCGACGGACAGCATGCGCGAAGCTCTCGCGCTGCGCAGCGACGCGCGGCAACGGGCCGAGGTCGCGCTGATGCTCGGCCGGGCGCTGTTCTCCACCGGGAAGGTGGAGGAGGCCCAGGAGTCCTTTGCGCAGGGCATGGCCGAGGTCACCGACACCGAGGACGACCTGTTCCTGGAGTTGCGAGCCTGGTACACGGCCGACAGCCGGCATGACCCGGACCTGAGCGAGGCGGCGCAGCAGCGGCTGCAGACCCTGCTGGACGGAAGCGCGCCGGGGCGCACGCGCGCCGAGCGACTGCTGCTCGCGCATATGGCCTACCGCGCAGCCCGATCTGGTGAGCGGACCGCCGACAGCGTCGCCCGACTGGCTCGCCGCGCCCTCGCCGACGGAGCGCTGCTGACCGACAGCGGAAGCGACATCGGCCCGTACAGCGCGGTGTGCCACGCCTTGGCGGCCGCCGGCTCCCCGGGCGCCGCGCTGGACGAGCTCGATCGCGCGATCGAGCTCAGCCAGCGGCATGGGTCGCGGGTGGCGTTCGGCTGGTTCTCGCATCTGCACGGCATCACCCAGTACCAATGCGGGCATCTCGTCGACGCCATCGGCGACCTCGAGGCGTCGATGAGCGCGTACCTCGACGGCTACGGGCACGCCCTGCCCGACACCCGCGCGTTTCTCGCGCTCTGCCTGATCGAACGTGACGATCTCGGCGGAGCCGCGGAAGCGCTCCTCGTGACCGATCGCGACCGGCTGGAGCCCGAGCCCGCCCAGCCGCGCTCGGCCAACTATCAGTACGCGCTCGGGCGTCTCGAAGCCGCCCACGGACGGCTGGAGCAGGCGCTGAATGCCGTGCTGGACTGCGAGCCGTGGGTCCGCGCCACCAACGCCGCCAACCCCGCCGCGAACATCGCCTGGCGCTCCGAGGCCGCGCAGCTGGCGGCCCGCCTCGGCGATCAGGACCGGGGGTGGGAGCTGCTCGCCGACACGATCGACCGCGCCCGCGCGTTCGGCGCGCCCCATGCGCTCGGGATCGCCCTGCGAGCCGCCGGCGTGATCGAGGGTGGAGCCGGCGGGCTGGACTGGCTGGCGCAGTCGGCGACCGTGCTCGACGGGTCCGGGAGCACCCTGCAGCTCGCGCGCACCCTGATCGAACAGGGCGGCGCCCTGCGGCGCGCCGGACACCGTCGTGATGCGCTTGATCCGCTGCGCCGCGGGCTCGATCTCGCCTCCGGCTGCGGCGCGATCGCGCTCGCCAAGCGCGCCCGTGAGGATCTTCTCGCCGTCGGCGCCCGGCCCCGCCGCGAGCGGATCTCCGGCGCGGACGCGCTCACCGCCAGCGAGGTCAGGGTCGCCCGCATGGCCGCGGACGGGATGAGCAATCCCGAGATCGCCCAAGCGCTGTTCGTCACCCGACGCACCGTCAAGACCCACCTGACGAGCGTGTACCGCAAGCTCGACATCGCCCGCCGTGATGCCCTCGCCGACGCGCTCGGGCGTGAGCGCGTCGTGGTATGAGCGACGACCGGCTCCCGGCCACAACTTCAGACCCCGGTGGCCGATGCGGGGCAGCCCCGCGGCGACGACACTCCACGCAGGATCGACCAGGAGGAGGAGGGCGGATGGTGACTTCACGCATCGGCAGGGTGACGGCGTTGATCGCCACCGCGGTGCTGCTCGGCGTCGTGGCCACAGCGGCGGCATCGGACACGGCGGCGCACGCGCCGCGACAGACGACATGCTTCTGGATCGCCGAGAGCGCCTCGAAGTTCGGGATCGGGCCCAACAACGCATTCCCGGATTCCGGGGCGGTGTACTGGGCGGCGAAGTTCACGATGCCCGCGGGCTCCCGACTGATCCTGCACGGTCGGTTCGCTCACGCGCGCTATCAATCGTTCAACAGCTACAACGCGACGACCAACGCGCCCATCGATGCCCTCGATGACGTTCACACCCACCCCGACCGCGGCTCGATCAACCCGTTCATCGTCGGGGCGAACCGCGCCGCCACCCGCCGGTCCTACACGATCGCGTTCGTCGACACGCCGGTGCCGCCCCGCCGGGCAGCCAACACGCTGTACGTCGGCGTGGCCGGGCAGAGCGTGCAGGAGATCCTGTACCGCGTCTATGTGCCGGACACGTTCACGCGCGCGGGGCTGACCGGCGGGGTCGACCTCCCCTCGGTGACGCTGCGGCTCGCCGGCGGTCAGGTGGAGACCGGGCAGGCGGCGTGCGCGACGTTGCGCTCGCGCCGGAGCGGACGGTTCGAGCTGACCACGCTGCCGGCCGCCCTGTACGGACCGCTGCGCTCGCCGCCGGGCGCGGCGGCGACGTTCCCGGCGGCGCCGACGCCGATCTTCCGGGCGTACTACAACACCAGCTTTCTCGTCGCCTGCGGCTATGAGGGAAAGTGCGGCGGTCGACCGGTGCGAAGCGGAGGGCAGTACAGCAACATCGACAGCGACTACATGTCCGCGTTCGTCAACCGCGGGTTCCGCGCCGGCCCGGTCCTCGTCCTGCACGGGGAACTGCCGGTCACACCGCAGACCGGTCCGGACGTGACACGGATGCCCGCCGGACAGATGCGCTACTGGTCGATGTGCCAGAACGAGTCGCTGTACACGACGCGCGGTGCCGGCTGCGTGTATGACTCCGAGGTCCCGATCGACAGCCACCGCCGGTACACGATCGTCACCAGCCTGCCGAGCGACCGTCCGGCTGACGCGACGGCGGCGTGCGGCGTGGCGTGGATCCCGTGGCCGGTGAGGGGCGACGGCGACGGCCATCTCGACGACGGCCTGCTGATCGTGCGCAACATGCTGCCCTCCCCCGGCTTCCACCACGCCATCCAGGACACGACGGTTCCCGGCGACGAGCGGGCCGTGCTCGGGCCGTACTATCCGCAGGGGACGTACACCACCCGGGCGGCCTTCGACCGCCGTCACGGCTGCCCGCGGGCGAGCGTCGCACCGGCGCCACGCCGAACGGCGGCCGTGGCCGCGCCCTGGGCGCCCGCGGACATCGCGTCGTCGGTCGGCAGCGGGGATTTCGGCACATGGCGCACCGACCCGTTCGGGCTGCCGAGCTACCGCTACACGGTCAACGAGCTGACCGATCCCCGCGCGCGCCAGCCCGAGCTCGCCGGAGGCACCGGCGCGTCCTCGCAGGTCGGCAATGACCATATCGTCGCCGACGCCTTCAACCACGGCTATGTGCAGCTGTGGAGCCAGGACCGTCGCTATGAGTGGACCAACCGCTATGACGCCGCCGACCGGCACTTCGCCGGCGGCTTCGGCTATCTGCGCATCGGGCGCCGTGTCGTGAGCACGCTCTACGACGATCGCCCGGCGGGCTCACGCACGCTGCGCGATTTCGGGATCGGGTATTTCCATCGCGCCACTCGCGCCGATGGAACGCTGATCGACGAGTACGTGTACGCCCCCTTCGGCAACGATCCGCTGCTGCTTCACGACGTGACGATCACCAACGAGACATCGCAGCGGCGGCGTGTCAGCTGGTACGAGTACTGGGACGTCAACCCCTTCGACCAGGCGACCAAGACCCAGATCGGCACCGGTCCGGTGCGCTGGCTGGCCGCCGAGCGCGTGCTGGCCACAACCCAGCAGCCGACCGCGCTGGACCGCCATCCGCTGACGATCTTCGCGGCGGTGCTGCGCGGCCCGGCCGGCGGCCGGTTCGGTGACACCGGGTCGTTCTTCGGCGCCGGCTCGCGAGCGCTGCCCGCCGCCGTCGCCGCCGGCCGGCGCGACGGCACGCTCGCCCCCGCCGCGGCGCAGGGGACGATCGGACGCGCGATGTTCGCCTTCAGCACGCCGCTCGTGCTCGCGCCGCACGCGTCGGTGACGCTGCGCTACGCCTACGGTGCCGCCCATGCCGCGACGATCGCCGGCCTCGTGCACAGATACCGGCAGGCCGCAGCGCCGCTGCAGACCAGCGAGCGCCGGTGGCGCGTGTGGCTGCCGCAGATCACCTTCGGCAGCGGCCGTGCCTGGCTCTCGCGTGAGCTGCAGTGGGACGCCTACACGGTTCGCTCCGGCGCCACCTACGAGGACTGCCGCGGACGCCACATCATCTCCCAGGGCGGCTACTACCAATATCAATACGGCTTCCAGGGCGCCTTCCGGGATCCGCTGCAGATCATGCTCCCGATGATCTATGCCGATCCGGCGCTGGCGCGCGACGTGCTCGTCTACTCCGCCGAGGAGCAGCCCAGCGGCGGCCAGATCCCCTATGCGATGTCCGAACTGTGCCGGCCGTTCAAGTTCGGCAACGCCGACGACCTCGATGTCTGGCTGCTGCTCGCCGCCTCGGAGTACGGTCTGGCCACCCGGGACCTGGCGCTGTTTCACCTGCCGGTGACGTTCGCCGGCGGCGGCCGGGCAACGCTGTGGCAGCACCTCGAGCTCGCCTTCCACCATCAGCAGTCCCTGCTGCGCGCCGACGGCGGCTACGCCGCCCTGGACACCGGCGACTGGTCGGATCTGTCGACCACCTATCTGCAGATGACCGAGTCGACGCTCGTCGACGCCGAGGCCGCCTACATCTATCCACGCCTGGCGCTGCTCGCCGACGCCCTCCACGACCGCGGGTTCGCCGCCCAGTTGCGCCGGGCCGCCGCGAGCGACCTGCGGGTCACCCGTGCCCAGTGGACGGCGCGCGGCTGGTATGCCCGCGGCTACGCCGGTGACCAGGTTCTCGGCGCCGGAGCGATCTTCGGCGAGGAGCAGCCGTGGGCGATCCTCGCCGGCGCGCCGGCCGCCGTCCAGGCCCGCCGGCTCGTGGCCAGCATCCGGCGCTATCTCACGGGCATCGGCGCCCCGGCGGCGATCCATGGCCCGTCGCGGATCGGCTCGGCGCAGTCGCCGGCCGCCGATGACCCGGCGGTCACCGAGCACAGCTCCCCGACGACCCCGGGTATCGGGGTCAACGCCGCGGTCTTTCCCGGCGGCAGCTGGTACGCGGTCAACGGCTGGCTGACCTGGGCGCTGGGCAGCCTCGGCGGCACCGTCGCGGGGGCACGCCGGGACGCGTTCTCGGAGTTTCAGCGCAACACCCTGACCGCACATGCCGTCGCCTACCCCGCGCACTGGGACGGCATCCTCTCGGTCGACGACGTCTGCCACGCGTTCTACTCACCCACCCCGGCCATGTGCGGCGCGGGCCTGACCACCGCCTACGAGGGTCAGGTCATGCATCAGCCGGCGTGGAGCCTGTTCGACGCGATCCGCCTGGCCGGCATCACCCCGACCGAGTCCGGCATGCAGATCGTCCCGGAGCTTCCCTTCCACACCTTCTCGCTGGCGCTGCCCGACGTCGGCGTGGCCTACGCCGGCGCCATCGCCCGCGGCTACGTCGTCACCGCGAGCACCGCGCCGATCAGGATGGCGGTCGCGCCGCCCGCCGGCCGCCGCTGGCAGGTCGACGTCAACGGGCGCGCCGTGAGCGCCGCCCTCCGCGGCGGTCTGCTGACGTTCACGATGCCGATGCGCGCCGGCCGGCGGTCGGGATGGGTGATCGCCACGAGCGCGTGACGGACGCCCGCGTCGATCGGCGCGATTCGCGGTGATCGCCCTGCTCGCGTGGGCGGCGCTCCTGGCCGCCGCCGGGCTCGCGCTGACCGTGCGCCGTGACGTGACATAGGCGACGAGCCGGGCGGTCGACGATCGAGACGGCGGTCAGGCCAAAGATCAGACCCCCATGGCCGATGCGACGGCGGCCCGGTCTGGCAACACTCGGTGACATGGACTCACCGCTCAACCTCACAATCGGCGCCGCTTCGCGCGACGCCTTCGATCACCAGCTGGCGCTCGCCACCGCGCAGCTCCGGCGCGCCGTGTCGGCCCTGCTCGAGCCGCGCCCCCGCGACGGCGTCCAGGTCGCGTCGATCGCGAGCCGGGTCGACGAGCTCGTCGACCGGCTTCACCGCGTCCGCGCGCTCGAGCAGCAACTCGCGCTCCTCGATCCGGGCGGCACCGCCGCCATCGACGGCCCCGGAGGCCGTTGGGAGTGACGGTCCGGATGACATTGGCGCAGCTCAGGCGCACAGGCGATGATCGTCTCCCCGCCCGCGCACGCTGTCAGCTCGAGGACGGGTATCCGTTGATGACCGCGGCGGCCGCCTTGCCGTGGGGAGTCCTGAGGTAGGTCCGCGCGAGATTCTCGGCGAGGTGTCGCTGACGGCGGGCGGTGGACCCCGGCCACGTGACGGAGATCGTGATCAGACGGGTGCCGTCGGTCGTCATCAGCTGCGGCGGGGAGCCCGGAAACCAGGAGGCCTCCAGCCCCAGCCCGGGAACCGACTCGGGCGCGGGAGCCAGCCGGCTGGGGAAGATCTGCGAGCGCTCGACGATCGTTCGCTCCAGGCGAAAGTAGGCTTGGGGCGCCGTGTCAAGGTTCGCGATCGCGGTGATGTGCCTGCCGCCGCGGAGCCTGAGATCGAACGCGCACTGCGGCATCCCGTTGCTCCCCTCGGACTCGCGCGCGGTGATCGAGGCCGGCGCGATCGCGACGTCGCGCGCGATCGCTCCCCGTGCAGTGGCCTGGCACGGCGTGATCGTCGCCGCATCCCGGGTCGCGTGGCGCACCGCCGCGCGCGTCGCGGGGGGTGGTCTCAGGGCGGCGTGCGAACCACCGCATCCGGCCAGCCCCGATGCGCCGGCGCCGATCGCGGCCGCTGCCGTGATCAGCTGTCGTGCGCGCCGGGCGCCTCGGCCCACGGCGAGCCGTCGACCCCTCGGCCCGCCGGACGCCGGGCCGTGTATCCGCGTCCCACGAGCCTCGCGTCGACACACGCCGCCGATGGTACGCCCGGTGGCGCGGTGGTCGACCCCGACCCGGGCGGCGATCCTGCCGCCCCGGGTCGGTGATGGCGGCGTCGACTCAGCTCCGGGCCTGCTGGAAGAAGCCGTCCCCGCCGGCGCCCACGACGCTGTCGACATCGATGACGACCGCGACGCCCTGGCGCTCGGGATCCTGCTGCTGCTCGGGCTCGATGATCGCCTCGTAGACCTCCTGGTCGAGCTCGGCAGCAACGCGGGCGTGGCCTTCGATCGCGAGGTACCGCGCTCCGGGCCCCTCCATCTCGAAGAACACCAGCGAGACGCGAGGACGCTCGGCGATCGCCGCCGCCAGGCCGCTGTCGCGCTTGCGCGCCCAGAGCGCGAGCTGGGTCGAGCTGTGCACGAGCACGCTGCCGCGGAAGGAGAGGGCGGGGCTCCCGTCATCTCGCACGTAGGCAAGGGCCAGCGTGTGACCGCGCAGGGCAGCGCCATCGATCGCGGCGCTGATCTCGCCGGTCAGGTTCACAGGGTCAGGCATCTGAGAGCGTCCCTCCATCCGGGTACATGGTTGAACGCTCAATCATCGCCGATCCTGGCCCCGGATGTCCCACCGCCACCCCCCACGCGGTGGCCTCGTCCGCCGAGACGAGCCGGTCTGGAGCTCGGCACGAGTGGCGGACAACCATCATCATGATGCCGACCCCGTCGCGGATGTCGGCTGCCAGCGACGGCGCGTGCCAGCGTGAGCGGAGTGAGCGACCGCCGGTTCGTCTGTACGTTGCGCTCTCTACGTGGCTGAGACCGTAAAGCCGAGCAGCACGGCGTTCGAGTGTTCGCCGTCGCCGTTGGTCGCGCTGATCAGAACCACGTAGTCTCCGGGCTTCAGCGCGTGCCCGCCGGCCGTGCGGCCGCTGAAGAAGACCTTGTCGGCGCCCGCACGCTCTGCGAGCGAAAGCAAGCCGCTGGCCACCGCGCGCGTACAGCCGGGGCCGTGACGGTTATCGCGCGTCGGAGCGGCGCATCTGCCCCTGAGGCCGCGGCCGTTCATCTGCTCGAAGAACGACAGAAGCACGCGCGCCGGCTCGTTCATTTCGAAGGAGAAGGTGGTGCCGATCGCGAGCTTGCTCTTCCCCGCCTTGCCCCTCTCACGCCAGACGGCGCTCGACTCGCCGACGGTCGAGAGAGCCGGCGGCTCTGCTGCCGCGCTCGTGGTCGTCTCCGTGACCGTGGTGGCGGGGGCCGTGATGGTCGTGACCGTCGCGGGCGTACTCACCGAGGTCGTCGCGGCCTCCTGCATCGTCGCGCTCATCAGCAGCCGGTAGCCGGGCTGGGTGCCGCTCGGGGCGGCGGTGGCGCCGCCGGCGAGCGCCGGCGAGTAGTACGCCGCGTGCTGGGTCGGGTCCGTCGTGTCGAAGATGATCGCGCTCGAGGCATTGTTAAGGCCGATGACCTCTCCCGCCGCAACGGGAATCGATAGTCCCGTGAACGTGCTCACACCGCCGCTCAACGTCTCGGCCGGACTCGAACTGACTGCGGTGAACTGTCCGCCCGCAGCCGGCTGCAGGACACGCAGCTCGACGACATTCCCGGCGCTTCCCGAGTTGACCGAGAAGCTGGTGATGGTGCCATCGAATGGCACCTCGAGGGTTGGCGTCGTGCCGTCGGTGAACGGGACGTAGGTGCAGCTGGCGGCGCAGATGTTCTCAGTCGGCGTGCCCGTGACGCTCCCGAGCGTGATCGTCAGCGGCGACGCGCCCGCATCCGCGATCACGACCGCAAGCGCGACCCCCGCGATGGCCGCGACGCCCGCGAGGCACGCGCAGACCGTCAGCAGTTGCGCCCGGGCGGCAGTCCTCACGGGAGAACCCTCAACCCACCGGCCGTGCCCGGCGCGTTCAGGCCCTGGCGGGGGAAGTCCAGCGCTGCCGTCGGCGCGATCGGATTCGGGCATCGCCGCGCTCCGGACCGGAGCTCGCGCAACGTCCCGGTCTCGCTGGGGTCGCCGTTCTGCAACCAGGACACGTCGGCCTTCCCGGATCTGTTGATCGCGACCGTCCCCGGCGAGTCGACGGCGGGGTCCGGTGTGAGCCGCCCGGCCGCTGGCACGGCCGGCGACGCGTCGGCCGTCGCGCTGGGGACGATCGGCGCGCCGGCACGGAGCGCCAACTTCCCGGCGCCTGTCGTCGGGGTCAGCACACCGTCACCTGGGAGGTGAGCGTCTTGACGAGCGTCGCCTCAACCTCACGATCGTGTCGTCGCCGCCGCTCGCGATAGCTGACCTTCACGGTCAGCGTGTGAACGCCCGGCCTCAGACCGGCGACCGACAGCTCGACGGTGACCGGCAGCCGGCGAACGGTCGCGTTGGCATCGAAGCTGACGGACGTGACCGTGTGCTTGCCACGACGGAACGCGCGGGTGTGACGCACCCCTCGGTCGAGGTAGAAGGCCGCGTCGTGAAACCTGAGCGAGACCCCGCTGGTGCGGCCGATCGTCGTCGAGCCCAGCGTCACTTTCAGCCTCGCCGCCGGCATCGTGCAGACGTTCGGAGCGGGGGTCGTCAGGGTCAGGCTCCGATCGCGAATCGTCGCGAAGGTCGTCGTGGTCGTCGCTGCCGGCGGCGCAGACGGCGGCGCGGTCGTCGGCGCGGGCACGGGGGTCGGCGTCGTCGGTGTCGGCAATGGCCCCGGTGTGGCACTGACGGTGAACTCGTCGATCTGACCGCCACCACCACCGGGACCAGCCGTCACGTAGACGTTGTTCCCGTCGGGGCTGACCGCAACGGCGTTGGCGTAATCCAGCGCGCCGGCGGGCGACGCCGGCGTACACGCCATGTCGCTGGGGTCGACCCCGATGCAGCCGGTGAGCGCGAGCGTGCCGTTGGCCGCCCGCGACAGCGAGCTGACGTCGCCGATGCTGCCGCCGCCACCTCCGGCCACATACACGTCGGCTCCGTCGGGAGCCACCGCGTCCGAAACGGCGTTGACCAGCGCGTCGTCCGGCGCGGTCGCCGTGCAGTTCAGGAGCGGCGGCCCGACGGAGACGAACCCGGCCCCGATGCACCCGTTGAACGTCAGGGCGCCGGTCGCCCCGTCACGCGTGAACTCGGCAACCTGCCCGATGTCGCTGCCCACGGCGTAGACGCTGCTGCCGTCGGGGCTGACCTGGACCGCGGACGGGAAGCTCAGCGACGCGCCGGGGCTGGGGTCGCAGGGGGCAGAGCCGCCGCTGCAGCCCACGAACGTCAGCACCCCGGTGGTCGTGTTGCGCGAGAGCACGTCGACCAGGCCCGACGCGACCCCCGCGGTCGCATAGACCTCGTCATCGTCCGGACTGACCGTCACCGAGCTGACGGGGGCCAGCGCACCGGTGGGCACCGTGGGCGTGCACCCGGACGGGCCGTCCCCGACGCAGCCCTTGAACGTCAGGGCGCCGGTCGATGCACTCCGTGAGAACTGGTCGATCACGTTGCCGGCTGCCGCATACACATCGTCGCCGTCTCTGCTGACCGTCACCGCCACCGGCAGATCGACCGCCGTCACCGGGCTCGTCGCGGTGCACCCGGGAGTGCCCGTGAGCACCGTGTCGTCGCCGAAGCAGCCTTTGAACGTCAGCGCGCCGCTCGACGTGTCACGTGCGAACCAGTCGATCACGGCCGATCCGTACGCGGCGGCGTAGACGCTGGTCCCATCGGGACTCATCGCAACCGAGTCCGGCGCGTCGACGGCGGCCGCGGGATTCGTCGCCGTGCAGCCAGGAGCCTTGCTCGGATCGCCGATACAGCCCTCGAACGCCAACGTTCCCCCGGAGCGATTGCGCGCAAACCAGTCGATCGCCCCGTTGGCGGCAACATAGACGCTCGTGCCGTCGGGGCTCACCGTCACGGCGTCCGCGCCGTCCAGCGCGCCGGCCGGCGTGGTGCCGGTGCAGCCGGAGAGGTCGCCGATGCACCCCGTCATCGTCAGGCCATCAACCGCGCCGCGCGCGGCCGGCGCGGCCAGCCACGCCACGCCCGCGATCGCCGCCACTGCGGTCGCTATCGCCGCGGCAGCGTGCGACCGGTATCCGTTCTGCCTCATATGCGCTCCTCAAGGGGTCGAGCTGTTTGATCGAGCTTCGTTGACGGCGACTGTGACCGACCGGCGGCCACGTGTCGTCAGGAACGGCACCTGATCTTTTCTCGTCGCCGGATGCCCGCTTGGACTCGGGCAACGGACCTGCAGAGGTGGGACGGGCGCGGACGCGTCCCATCGCCTCTGCGCGCAACGGGCTTCTCAGATGCCGAGCGCCGGTGCCGTCTCGGTCGCGGCGTCGATCGCGGTGGCGAGGTCGCGGCGTGAGGATATGGCGAGCTTGGCGTATGCGTGGCCGAGGTGGGTGTCGACCGTCTTGGCGGTGACGAACAGCGCCTGCGCGATCTCGCGATTGGTGAGCCCCTCGATGGCCAGCCGGGCAACACGCAGTTCGCCCGGGGTGAGAGCATCCCGCCCGGTGATCGCGTCGCGTCTCGGCTTGGCCCCGGTCGCGGTCAGCTCGTCTCGGGCCAGGGCGGCGATCCGCCGCGCGCCGTGGTGGTGGGCGATGTCCAGACCCCGCTCGAGCTGGGCTCGGGCCCGAACGCGCTGGCCCGAGCGGCGCAGGGCGGCGCCGTAGTCGGTCAGCGCGCGGGCGAGCTCGACCGGGGCCTCGGCGTGCTCCAGCGTCCGGACGGCCTCCTTGAGCAGCGCCAGGCCGGCCTCGCCGCCGATCACCAGTCCATCGGCGCGCAGCGACGCACCCAGCGTCCGCGGGCGCCCGAGCGCTCGGGCCAACTCGAGCTGCTCATCCGCCAGCCGGCGGGCCTCAGTCAGGTCCCCGAGTGCCGCGTGGACGAGTGCGGCCTCGCTGCGCCACGGCCCGCCGCCGAGGGTCATCAGTCGCAGGCGCCGGCAGCGATGTCCGCATTCCAGCAGATCGCCGAGCGCCTCCGGGAGCCTGCCCTGAGCCATGCGCAGCCGGCCGCGCGCCATCAGCAGCCGGGCCGCCTCCACCGAGCGTGACCGCTCCGGGGCCTCCAGCTGCTCGAGCTCGCGTTCGGCCTCGTCCAGCGCGTCGCGCTCCACCAGCGCCCGCACGACCTCGCTGATCGCGTGCATCCGGTGGATCCCCTCGGCTTGCTCCAGCGCCCAGCGAGCGTCGGCCTCGGCGTCGGCCAGCGCGCCGCGATTCGCCGAGGCGGAGGCCCGCAGCAATGAGATCCCGATCATCTCCCGCAGGGCGCCTCGGCGTCGAGCGGTCACGAACATATCCCTGCACAACCGGTCGAGCAGGTCGTAGGCCTCGATCAGCGCAAGCGGCGCGAGCAACGACATCGCCGCATCCAACGGCGGCGGATAGGGCTCGCAGGCCATCGCGTCCCGCGCAAGCTCCCGAGCCTCGTCGGCGCGGCCCGACCGAGCCGCGAGGTTGACCAGCAGGACGAGCATGTACACCGGCGGATCGGTCACCGTGCCCAGCCGCGTGTGGAGTGTCTCGGCGCGCGCGAGCGCCTCGGGCGCGGTGCGGTCGGTCATGATCCCCACGAGCCCCATCGCGGCCTCGAGCGACAGGGCCAGCTCGGCGTCGCCGTCTCCCAACGTCCGGAGCGCGCCGGCGAGCGCGGTCAGCGAACGCTCGATCCCCCGGTCGCTGACGAGGCTCGCCAGCGCCAGCAGGAGGCTTGCCGACAGAAACGTGCCGCGATCCTCGCCGGCGACGGCCACCGCCTGCTCGGCGTGCCCGATGGCCTCCCGCTGCCCGGCGCGCCATTCGGCGGTGGCCAGCGACAGCAGTGTTCGCGCGCGGTCCGCGGGCGCGGGCGGCTCGGCCACCGCGCGTCGCAGATAGGTGGCGGCGGCCTCGGGCGCGCCCCGCTCGAGCGCATCGGTCGCCGCCTCACCCAACCGCTCCACGACCCAGGGGTCGGCGGCCGGGGCGCTGGCCAGCAGGTGGGCCGCCACCCGGGCCACGGCGTCGTCGCGGGCCACGATGGCCGCGGCGCGGCGATGCGCCAGTCGCAGGGCCCCTGGCGCCATCTCCTGTCTGACCGCCGCGCCGACCAGCGGATGGAAGAACTCGAGCGGCCGCGCCGGCGCGAGAATCTGCGCCGCGGCCAGCCGATCGGCGATCAGTTCGCTGGCAGCCGGAGCCAGCTCGGCCAACTCGGCGGCGACCGCGACCTCGGCACCGGGGCCGAGTACGGCTGTCGCCCGGGCCAGCGCGACTGCATCGGCGCCGAGGCGAGCCAGGCGGGTGAGTACCGACGTTCCGATCGCACCCGGAGCGATCGATGCGAGCGCCACCGCGCTGGCCGCGCGCGCCGGCAGCCGCTCACTCTCCGCCGCGGCGAGCAGCTCCCGGACAAACAGCGGGTTCCCGCCGGTGAGCTCACGGCACGCGCCGCAGAAGTCATCCTCGGCATCCTGATCCAGCCGGGCGCGGACGATCGCTCCCACGCCGGCGGCACTGAGCGGCGCCGGCCGGATCCGCTGCACGTGCTCGTCGGACGACAGCCGACTCAACTCCACCCGGTCACCGCCGGGATCGCCGGATCGCAGTCCCAGCACCATCAGCAGCGCGAGATCCTCCGCGCGCCGCGCCAGATAGCCAAGCCAGGCCAGCGATGGGTCGTCGATCCACTGGACGTCATCGACGACCACCGCCACCGGACCGAGCTCGGCACGGTTGGCACACAGCCAGTAGAGCCCGTGAATGGCCGCCAGGCCGTCGGCCGGCGGCTCGCCGGATGCGAGATCCAGGGCCCGCGCGCCCACCTGCGCCACGCCGTCCAGGAGCCGCCGTCGCCTGGAGGCCGACGACGCGCGCACCATCGGCTCCAGCAGCTGCCGGGCGACGCCGAACGCCATCTCGGCTTCGAACTCCGAGCCTCGCGCGCGCAGCACCTCGATTCCGCGGGCGTGAGCGCGAGCCCGGGCGGCGGCCAACAGCTCGCTCTTGCCGATCCCGGCGGGTCCATGCACGATCGCCACCGTGCCCATCCCGCTGCCCGCCCGGTCCAGCAGGCGCTCCACCTGCGCGAGCTCCCGGTCGCGCTCGACCAACACCGGCCGATCCATGTGACGAAGCATAGGTCGCGGGCGCAGGGCGCGGTTGCGCTCGGCCACCGCACCGCAGATCACGCGACGATCGGCCACGGGGGATGCCGCCGGCAAAAGATCAGGTGCGACTCCCGAGGCGAAGCCGCAGCGGGCCAGCGATCGTTCCGGCTGTGAACACGTCAAGCCGACCGAATCACCGGACTCGGACAACGGGAGGGGCGCGATGCGACCGATGGGACTGATGTGCGTAATCGGGGCGCTGGTCTGGGCCGGGATGGTCAGCCCGGCGTACGCGGCCGGCGAGTTCACCATCGACCGTGACGCCGACTCCTTTGGGGCGGTGGTCACCGATGCGGCCGGGTACGGCTACGTGACCTGGGAGCACCGGGGCACCGCGGGCGCGGCCGACACGCCGATGTTCTGCCGCTTGGCGCCGGGGGCCACGCGCTGTTCCGATCCGATCGCGCTGACGCTGCCCGGAGCGGGAGATCTGAATGCCGGGGGTCCGTTGTCAGGCGACGAGCTGAACGCCGATCAGGTGTTCCCGATCCTCGGGCCGGGGTCCACGCTGTGGGTCGTGACGTCACGCTACGTGGCCGACGACACCGTCGTCTGGACCTCGACCGACGACGGGCAGACCTTCGGGGCCCCACACGTCATTCCGTACTACCCGGCGTGTGGCATCACCTGTCTCCTGCCCGACCTGTCGGTCAGCTTTCCGGGGATGACCGACATCGACGACGTGCTGCCGGTCACGCTCGACTACCAGACGTACGGTCGGCAGGTCGAATCCAGTCCGCCCTCGGTGAGCTGGGTGGAGAGCTCCAACAACCCGGGCCTCGGCTTCGACGTCGACGGCAGTGGGTGGCTGGAGGCCGGGGCGGCGGGCGTGAGCGAGTTCGCCTTCGACAACACCGGTTCCGGCGGCGTGGGGGGGTCGGCGCTGGGGACGACGGCGATCGGAGAGGTGGTCGAGGCCTACTGGCTCGACAGCACCCCGCCGCGGCTCGCGTACTATTACTTCCCTCCGCGCCCCGGTTCCTCTCCGATCTCCCCACAGGTGGCGTGGGATGGCCCGGTCACCGTCGACACGGGGTACCTGCCACGGATGGCCGACGGTGCCGCGGGCCTGTTCATGCTCGCCGAGGACTCCGTCGACCCGTCCGACCGGCCGAGCCTGGTCCAGATCCGCGCGTACAGCACGGCGTCGCACACGTTCGGTCCCCCCCACACGCTCGCGTCCGACGGCGCGGGAGCCGCGAACCTGTTCGTTGGCGGCGGCCTGTCCGAGAACGGGAGCACCGGACAGCTGGCCGCCGTGTGGCCGGACGACAGCGCCGGCGGCGCGTCGGTGATGCGCCTGTGGCTGTCCAGTGACGGCGGGGCGCGGTTCTCGGCGGCGCAGGACATCGCCACCCTCGGCCCGGGCTACGCCGCGTTCGACAATGCGCGCGTAGCGATCGCCGACAACGGGACCGGGTTCGTCACGTTCGAGGATGCCGACGGCCTGCAGGTGGCCAGTCTGGAGCCGATCGGCGTGCAGTACGCGCGGCTGACCGTCGTCCATCCTTGGGCGCTGGAGCTTCCGGTCACCTGTCAGGCCCCGGACCACACCTGCACGGCCACGGCGAGCGTCAGAGTTGGCGCGGTCATGATCGCCGGCGGGCGCCGCCGGGTGGCGGCGGGCCGGACATCGACCCTGCGCCTGGAGCTCACCGCCACCGGGCAAGCGCGTCTCGCCGCCCACCGGCGCCTGGCGGCCACGCTCGCACTGAGGCTGACGCGCGACGGCGCGCCGCCGGACACCCTCACCGTTCACACGCTGATCACCGACTGACATGACCACGATCGACGCTGCACTCATCGGGTGCCACGAACGCGCCGCCGTCCGTCGACCCGGGCGCGGTGAGTCAACGACGCCCGCCCGCACGTTCGCCGCCAGCACGAGCTTTCGCCACCGCCCGGCACAGCCGCGGCCATTCACCATCCCGAGGAAAGAGAGATCGACATGACACGACGCCACCACACCGCGACGACGAACCTGCTGAATGCTGCGCGCGGTGCACGGAGCCGGGCGGCGGCCGCTGCCGTCATCGCACCGCTGGTCGTTTCCCTCGGCTCAGCCGTCCCGGCCCGGGCCGACACGCCGCCGCACCCCAGCCCGGCTCTGACCCTGACCAACGGCAGCGGCAGCTTCCTCGGCCAGCGTTGGGCGCTCAGCGGGACCGGCTTTGCTCCATTGGCGACCATCACGGTCGAACTGCTGGAGGTCAACGCCGCGGGGACGGTGCAGGCGATCGGTGAAACGCAGACCGGCCTGACCACCAGCCCAGCGGGGCTGAGCTGCACGGGCACGGGACGCTGCGTCTGGGGCTCGGGCGGAGCGTTCTCCACCGCGGGCGCCGTGATCGACAAGTACGTGCCGGGCATCGGAGAGGAGCCCGAGGCCGTCGATCCGCTGCAGTGCGGCCACGACTATCGCGCCATCGCCCTGGAATGGGTCGACGGTGTGCTCACCATCGACTACGCCACCAGCAACGTGCTCAACGAGCCTGCCTGCTTGTGAGCCGCACGGCGCGCTGCGGCGGCCGCCGGCGCGGCGGCCGCCGCGGCCGCCGCCGGTGTCAGTCCGAGCCCGGCTGTCGACCGGCCCGGACACACGTCTGACGCAGCGATCGCCTTCTGGCTCTCGTGAATCGGAGCGGCGACAGAGCGATCGGACATCACCGCAGGTGTTCCCTCGAGGCTCCCCAGATCATCGGCGCTGATCAGCACCGCCGCCGGCTTACCGTTGCGGGTCACGATGACACGGGCCTCAGCGATCTGGACTGCCGCTGCGGACGCACTGGTCGCCGGACCGGCACCCATGCCGGAGGCTGCCGCTCCTCCCAGGATCTGCATGGACAACCGAGCATGGATGCAGGTCCGGGTATAGAGCGCTGGGCGCGGCCGGGCCCGGAGTGTGGGCAACCAACGCCGCTGTCGCTCGTCCACGGTGAGCGGTCGTCTGACCGGCGCCACGGCCGTGACCGCCCCTGTCATTGCGCCGCGGCGCGTCTCGGGCTGAGGCTCAGCGGTGGCACGCATCCGCCAGCACCGCGTCGATGAGCGCTCCGAGATCGTCGTGGTAGGTGTCGCGGTCGTGGGTCGCCGTCCACGCCGCGGCGGCCGCTGCCAGCATCGGATAGCGCTCGGGATCGGGGGCGCCGCGGAGCTCGCGCTGCTGGCTTGGCCCCTCAGAGCTCGCGCCGGCGCGGACGAGCAGCGAGCCGAGCGTGAAGTTCCAGATCAGACGGTATGCGCGCACCGCCGCCGTGATTGACAGACCCGCGTCGTGCAGTGCGGTGTGGATCTCCTCGATCGCGTCGAGCACCGACGGCGCCATCATCCGGCGGCGCGCCAGCACCTCAGGGACCCAGGAGTGCTCGGCCAGGCTGTCGTAGATCGTCGACCACAGCACCAGCATCGCGCCCCTGGGGTCCCGCGGGCGCGACGGGTACACGAGCCGGGCGGCGAGGCGGTCGATCAGCACCATCAGCAGCTCGTCCTTGCTGCCCACATGCCGGTAGGAAGCCATCGTGGACACGCCGAGTTCGCCGGCGAGCCGGCGCATCGTCAGCGCCTCGACGCCCTCGGCGTCGAGCAGGCGGATCGCCGCGTCGAGCACGGCGTCGCGATCGATCGTCGGTGGGCGGCCCCGGGGACGATGGGTCGGCGCCTCTGACGCCGATTCGCGATCGGCGGTCGGAGCTCGACCGTGGCCGCGCTCGGCGGGCCCACCGCTTGGCGAGCGGTCCGGCGAGCGCTTTTTCGAGGACCGTCCCATTTGATGTACGTGTATATTAATGCGATGGCACACGGAACCCCCACCCTCGCAACCGGCAAGATCTGCTACCTCGAGATCCCCGCAGCCGACGTCGAGCGCTCGTCGCGCTTCTACCACGACGCGTTTGGCTGGGAGCTGCGGTACCGCGGCGACGGCGCGATCACATTCGACGATGCCGTCAAGGAGGTGAGCGGCACATGGGTCACCGGCCGGCCGCCATCGGCTGAGCCCGGGATCATGATCCACATCATGGTCGCCGACCTCCAGGCAGCGCTCGCAGCCGTCCGCGCCGCCGGCGGCGAGGTGCTGGACGACGACGCGGCGCCGGGCGAGCGCGTGGGACACGTGCGCGACCCGGCCGGCAACGTGATCGGCATCTATCAGCAGCCCGGATTGGCTGCACGCGAACAGACGGTCAGCCCGGTGCCCGAGCACCTGCATACCGTCACGCCGCGGCTCGCGCTGAGCGACGCCGCGGCCGGGATCGAGTTCTACAAGGCCGCGTTCGATGCCCAGGAGCTCGGCGAGCGCTACCACATGCCCGACGGAACGCTCGTCCACGCCGAGCTGCTGATCGGCGACTCGGTGGTCATGGTCAAGGACGCCCAGGACGACGCGTTCACCGCGCTACTGTGCACCTACTGGCCCGATGTCGACGCCGCGTGGGATCGTGCCGTGCGCGCCGGCGCCGAGATCATCCACCCCCTCGCCGACCAGTTCTATGGCGAGCGCGGCGGCCGACTCGGCGACCCGTTCGGCAACCAGTGGATGCTGGCCGCGCGGATCGAGATCGTCACGCCGGCCGAGCTCGCCGCGCGGGAGCCGGCGTAGACCCAGACCCGCCGTATGCGCCGAGCAGGCTCGCTGCCCTCGGCGCCGCCGGTCCGCCGGCGCCCGCCCAGCGACGCGAGGCATGGCTCGCGTCAACCGGCGCCCTCATCATCGGCTCGTGCCCGCAACGAGAGTGCCCGGTGGAGTGGTTTCATGAGCGGCCGTCAGACCTGCGTCAGGCGCTCATGGCCAACGCGACGGCGCTCGACGCCCGGAAGGACATCACGCCTCTGCCCGCAACGAGCTCATCTCCCGGGTCAGAGGATCCCAAGCCGGCCAGCACCCGTGCGCCGCGCATCCGACGGACTCGAGAGGAGCTCGAGGACGGCAGGCGCCGACCGTGCCGCTCGCGCGCAGCACAGCACGCGGTCGTGGCGCGAGGGCCAAGCTCCGGGCGACATCCCCGCCGTCCGGAAGCGGTGAAACACTCCAACCGCTCCTTTCAGCAAGAGCGAGCCCATAACGACGAACGCCGCGGCGAGATCCTCTCCGCGGCCGTTTCGTCTCTCAAGGGTTATCCGCGGCAAGTGGCGTAGGCCGTCGTCTGGCCCGGGCCGCGCGCCTGAGCGCGCGACCGTGTTCCAGGCGCAGATGTTGCGGGGAATGGATGCGTACTCAGTGGGCCGGGGTGAGGCTCGGCGCGTTGACGCGGGTCACGTCGTAGATGACGTCGACCGAGGGTGTCTGGCCGATCGTTCCGCCCTGCATGTCCACCAGCTCGCCGGTCTGGGCATCCAGCAGCAGTGTCTCGGCGTAGTTGTCGTCGAACTCGCGGTTGGTCACCTTCAGCACGGGCTTCCCGTTGTACGTCGTCGGCGTTACCGTGACATCGGGCAGGGACGCCAGGGCGTTCATCGCGCCGGCACGAACATCGGCCCGGCCCGCACCGCCACTCAGGGCGTGCATGCAGTTCATCCAGACGTAGTTGTCCACCTGCGCCTGGTGGGAGACCGTCGGCGCGAGCGCCGTATCAGCGCGCTTGGCCCGGCGTAGGGCCGCCTTCATCGCCGGCGAGTCGGCCGAGGGTGCATTGCCCGACGGCAACGGGGATGCGGCGTAGATCTTGGCGGCGGCCTGGGCGGGCGAGAGGTTCGCGGCCGCCGCCGCGGCGGTCACCACCGCCCCCGTCTGCGGGTCTGCGCTCGAGGGGTCGCTGAGCGCGGATGACAGGTCGGCGAGCGTCTCCCCTGAGTAGTAGTCGCCGTTGTCCTCATACAGGTCATACCAGCTGATCGACGGCTGGTTCGGATATGTCTGGTCACGCAGGACCAGCGTCGCGTCGCCAGGTGGTGGCGGGGCGGTGACGATGTCACCCGCGAGCTTCAGCAGGCTGGGCGAGACAGTCGCGATCCGCACAGCACCGTGCCCGCTGCGGTGTGACGCTGCACTGGACGGTGTCTGTGCCAGGGGGTGGTGAGCGCCCGCCGAGATGAGGATCGCGCCGGCGACTGCGACTGCTGCCGATCCGGCCATCACCACGCGCAGGCGGGCGGTCCGGCTGCGGCGCCTCCGGACCGGAGCACGCCGCGTCGGCGTGGTCGCCGCCGCGGTGTGATCGATCAGCGCGCCGCGCGCGCGTTCGGTGGCGAGTCCGTCCGGGTCGCCCACGTCGGGTAGTTCGGCAGTGATCCAGTCCAGGTCGTTCATCGACATGCCTCCAGGGCTTCAAGGTGGGCGCGCACACGGCCGCGAGCGCGATGAATGCGGGAGCGGACCGTGCCGACGGGCACGCCGGTGGCCCGGGCGATCTGCTCGTAGGTGAGCTCGGCCAGCGCGTGCAGCAACAGGGCGTCGCGATCGACGGCGGCGAGCTCGCCGAGACACGCCGCGAGCCTCGGACCGAGGTGCGCGGCCTCTAACCGGTCGAGCGTCTCGTCCGGCTCGTTGGGCGCGGTCTCGCCACCGATCCGCTGGGACGCCCGGGCCCCGCGCGTGACCGAACGAAACCAGCGGCGGACGAGGTTCGTGGCGATCCCGTACAACCAGGGTCCGGCGTCATCTCGGCCGTCGTAGCCACGACGCTGGTCAAAGGCCACGCGGAAGGTCTCCGCGGCCAGATCCTCGCCTGGCGGTCCGGCTCGGCCGACGCAGTATCGATAGATCGCGACCCAGTAGCGGTCGAAGATCCCCGTGAACGCCGACGAATCGCTCGCGGACGCCAAGATCAGCGCCGCGTCGGTTGAGGTGTCGATGAGTGGCATGTCGCTGATTGCCCGATCACCCCACCAGAGTTCACGGCATCGTTGAAGCTACCGCCAACGCCATACCGCGACGGCCCCACCGCCAGCCGGACCACAGGGCCGAGAAGGTCTTCGGCGAGACGGTGCAGACTGACGCGGGGCTGCGCAGCTCGACCGAGATCCTCAATCTCGCCAACCTGTTCATCAGCGCGGAGGGCCTGCGCGTGCGCCAGGTCCCGTTCCAGACCGTCCCGTGCACCACCACGTGCCCAGCCGGGGATCTCACCGCCACACCGCAGCAGATCGAGGGCACCGTCCACGACTTCCTGTTCGGCGCACCAGCCACGCCGACCCGGCAGGTCGCGGCCATCAGCCACCGGATCCACGGCCACGGCGGGCTCGCCCGCCTGCCGCTGACACCGACGCTGGCCTCGAACGTCGCCGCCGAGAAGGCGGCGGCGGCGAAGCTGAGGTTCACCGCGGAGTTCCCAAAGGTCCAGGATCTGTCCGGGAGCGTGATCCCGGTCGCCGCGCGGTGCACGGCGGTCGTGCAGGCCTGCATCCGCAACTACCTGATCCGCTCGCCAAACGGCCATGCGTACCCGATCTACGTGGAGGTGTTCTCCAACGGGGATCTCGGTCAGTACTACGACGTGCAGGGCACGACGTGGACCGATGCGCCACTGTTCGCGAACCCCGCTCAGACGATCCGCGTCGGAGCGCGGACGTACGACCTGTATTACAGCGGCGCGACGCTCAAAGTGATCGCCTGGCACGACTATGGCGCCGTCTACTGGGTCAGCAACACGCTCACCGACGCGGTCGGCAACGGCGAGCTGCTGGCCATCGCCGAACAGACCGCGCCCGTCGCCGCCACCCGGACGCGGCCCAGCGCGGTGGTTCTCAGATCCTTCTCGGTCCCGGCGCCCAGCGCCCCGGCGGTCGCCACACCGCTTCTGCAGTCCATCGGCCGCATCGGTGGTGTGGTGACGATGGTGCTGCTGCTGCCGCTGAGCCTGCTGACGGTGTTGATCAGCGCCGGACGGATCCGGAGCCTGCGCGCCCAACTGCTCGCCACGGTGACCCGGACGGCGATGTTGGAGACGCGGATGGCGACTCCGCCGGCGAAAACCAGACGGTCGCCCTGAGAGCCCCGCCGGATACCACGTCTCAACCAAGCGACGCAGCGTTGGTCAGCGCGCCGGCCGTCGTGTTCAGACGCTACCGATCACGCCGAACGTCGACCCGTCCCGTGCTCGGACTCGTGCTCGTCGTCGTCGCTGCCGCCGCCTACCTGGCGCTCGACTCAAGCGCCTCCGAGCCGAAGCGCACGCCGCAGATCCTGGCGCCTCCCACGGCACCGGTAGCGGTCCTGAACGCCGGCAGCGAACCACAAGCCGCCCGTCGCCTCGCTCTCGACCTCTCGCGCCAGCGCGTTCACGTCGTCGGGATCGGCGACCTGACCGCCGACGCGCCAACCGAGTACGAAGTCCTCTATACGCCCGGCGACGCAAGCCAGGCGCGGCGTCTCGCCGGACTCCTGAAGACACAGCGCCCCCGCATCGCACCGACCGACCTGGCTGTCACCCATGCCGCGGGCGCCGACCCGAGACTCATCGTCGTGATCCCGTGAGCTGGTTCGCCGACGCCCGGGTGCGACCGCCACGCACCCAGCGTCGCCGGGCCGGCGATCGGGTTGGAGACATCTGCTCCGCGCCGCCGCCGCCGCCGTGGTCAAAGCCTGATCCGCGGCACGCGCCGAATCGATGGCAGACAGACGCGACGCGCTTCTGGATCAGCTCGCCCGGGGCGCCGCGCGGGAGGCGGGCTGTCACGTTTTCGCTCGCCCGGTACATCTAATGGTTATGAACCTCGAGAAAACGAGCGACGCGGAGCTCCTCGTGGCTTCCGACCAGGACGCCGCGGCGTTTCGCGCCCTCTATGACCGCTATGCGGAGCGGATCATGCGCTACCTTCTGCGCCGTTGCCGTGACGAGCAGACCGCGCTCGACCTCACGGCCGAGACGTTCGCTCAGTCATGGTGCGCGCGGCGGGCCTTTCGAGACCAGGCGTCCGGGAGCGCGGGCCCATGGCTGTACGGGATCGCCCGCAACGTGTTGCTGCAGTCGGTCCGCCGCGAGCGCCTGGAGGAGGGCGCCCGTCAACGGCTCGGCATGCTCGAACGCGGTGACCGTTCGGCCGTCGCGCCCGAACCGAGCTGGTTGACCGGCATCGATGAGCTGCTCGACGATCTGCCGGCCGATCAGCGCAGCGCTCTGGAGCTGCGCGTCCTGGAGGACCTCCCCTACGAGGGCGTCGCCTCGCGGCTCTCGATCACGCCGGAGAACGCGCGAACGAGGGTCCATCGGGCTCTGCGCACACTGCGCCGCGACCACTCACTGATGACTGGAGAACAATCATGAACATCGATAGGGAACTCGCAGAACTCGGTGATCGCCTGGAGCGATACGCCGCCGCCGATGTGCGTTCTGAGCAGCGCACCATCGGGGCCACGGCGTGGGCGCGGCGCAGACGCCCGCGGTTGATGGCGGGCAGCTCGCTTGGACTGGCGGGTATCGGCGCGGCCGTCCTGGTCGGGCTGAGCGGCACCACCGCAACGGCACCCGCGTTCGCCATCACCAGGCACGACGACGGCTCGGTGTTGGTGCAGCTCAACCGCGAGGAGGACATCGCTCAGGCCAACCAGAAGCTCACCGCCATGGGGATCAACGAGCAGATCACGCTCTACTCCAGCCCCACCCCGACGGCGAGCACCGCGTCGGAGGACTGTACCCCGGGTCCGGGTGCCGGCGTGCCAAATCCGCCCATCAGGGTCGTGGTCAACACCGACAACGCTGACAACACCGGCACCACCGGCGCTGTGGTCTGCGTCGTCGGGCCTCGCACCTACTCGGGCTCCTACCCGGGCAGCTCTGATACCGCGGGCTCGGGCAACTCGGGCAACTCTGGCAGCACGACTGCCGGGAGCACGCGCGCCGGTTGAGCCGCTGATAACTCAAGGCGCTCGCCGGCCGCGGGCGTGGGTCCGAGCGGCGTTGGCGGCCAGACGGGCGGCGTCGAGGGCGGCCGGCTCAAGCGTCTACGCCCGCCCCGGCTGGGGTTGGGCCCGGCGATCCGCGGATCGCAACCGGACGCCGGCAATCACTCGTCTCGGCACGCTCCAGCGGCCCGATCATCGAGGACCTCGGCGGCGCGGGCAGCCGTGGCGAGCCGGTCTGGCCCGCGCGGGTCGGGGTCGAGATCCGGGTGACGCCGGCGAGCCGCACGACGGTCCGTCCGCCGTGCGTCCGGCGGGGACGCATCGCGCGGGACACTCAGCGCGGCGTGACAGTCGACTTGGTCGCCGCCAGTCGTCGCCGGCGATCGCTGTCTCCATCGCCGGACCTGCCTAGGAGCCCACCGGCCAACTGACCCGGATGGGCGAGCGCAACAGGCTGGTCAACGGACTGGGGTTCCATCCCGACGCGGTCGACGTCGAGCCGGCGGTCACCGGGGTCGCGGCCGGTGTGCCGGACGCCGAAACGGACCCGAGGTCGTTGAGCGTGCCGGCCAGAAGCAGCGCGAGGGCGAGCGCCAGTACCGCGCACGCCGCGGTGATCGCCGCGGCGTGGGGGAGATGGGGACGAGGAACTACGTGCACGGGGATCACCTCCAGTTCTCGGATGCCTTCACCATTGCCAATAGGCCCAGACCCCCGGTCGTCAACCCCCGGGGGCGCGCAACCAGGAGGTCAGTCGCGCTCGCCCTGGGTGGCGGCGGCGCGCAGCTTGCCCAACGCGCGGTGCTCGATCTGCCGGACCCGCTCGCCGGACAGGCCGATCCGCTCGCCGATGTCACGCAGCGATTCCTCTGGACCGCTCAGCCCGTAGCGGGCGCGCAGGATCATCCGCTCCCGGTCGTTCAGGCTGCCCAGCAGCGCGCGGATCTGCTCGATCTCCGAGTGATCGAGCAGCTGCTCATACGCGTCGCCGGCGAGCGGATCGGCGAGCAGCTCCCCGAACGCACCCAGCTCCCCCTCGGCGCCGTGGACCGGCTCGTCCATCGACTGCGGCACGCGCTCTAGCGCCAGCATCTCCCCGACCTGCGCGTGCGACAGGCCGCTGCGGTCAGCCAGCTCATTCCCGCTCGGCTCCCGACCATGCTCAGACAGATACTCGCCGTGCGCACGCTTGAGCTGAGAGAGCTGTCTGAGCGCGCGATCAGACAGCACCATCGGACGGGTCAGCTCCGCGATCAGCTGCTGCATCGCCTGCCTGACCCACCACGCCGCATACCCCCACAACGGCACACCCAACGAGGGGTCAAAACGCTCCAGCGCGCGCAACAGCCCGACGACGCCCTCCTGCATCAACTCCACCCGAGTGATCGCCGACGATCCGCGATACACCCGCGCGACACCGGCGATCAACGGCAGGAACGCCTCCACCAGCTCCTCCCGCGCCCGGCGATCGCCCGCCTGCGCCGCCTCCACCAGCCGTCGCTCCAGCGAGCCAGGCAGTCGGGGCCGGTCGCCCAGCTCGCGCAGGTACCCGGCCGAGCTACTCTCCCCCCCGAGCCGGTGATGGCGCATCTCCCCGGCGAGCTGCTGATCAAGCGCGCGGGCGTCACGCGACTCTGTCTGCAGCCGATCGCTCTCCTCCTGAGTGATGCGATCGGGCTCGCTGACCATCTCCTCAAACGCGATCCTAGACCCCACGAGGTTGCCGTTCACCGCCACCAGCAACACTCCGCGGGCCGGCGCGCGAGCCGGTCATCCACTCACGACTCCCGGTCGCGCGCCACGGCGATCGGCATCACGCGGGACGGACCGGGGGCAGGACGATCGCGCAACACGACGGCGAGCGTGCATCCCGCCGGAGCCAGCCGATCCGCCAACGACGACGAACAGACATACGAACGCTTCACCTCCTTATCCGAACGAATCACGGCGAGAGCCAGTCAGAAAGGTGGTGGAGGCCGGAGCTACATGGCCTTTCCCGAAGGCGGTAGGCGCCCAGAATGCCAGGCTGCCTCAAGCAATCGGCCCCGGCCTCCATCCGTCTCATGAGCCGCTTCTCTTATGTCAAACCTCTCTGATCACCTCAATAGGCCCCCCAGCCCGATCGTCAACCCCAAACCCGAAGAAATTTGAAAACGGACACGTCCAACCGCGAGCTCAAACGCCGCCGGCGGATCGGCCCGCTCGGCGTCCAGCAGCTGACGGCCGGCACGGCCCGACGCTTGATCAGTGGATCGAGGAGCGAGGCGATCCGCGCGATCGCTCGTGACGCCCCCAGCGCGCGCGGTGCCCACCCCGCGGAGCGGCCAGCGAGATCGCCGCCGCTGTGAGCTGCCCGCGCCCGGCACCGCGCAGACCAGGCGCCGCGACGCGCTGATCGTCTCGCTGCTGGCCTACGCCCGCCTGCGCCCGGGCGAGCTGCGCGAACATCGCCTCGCGGCCGGCCAACCGCCCCGACGAGGCGCTGCTGCTCAGCTGCTCTACGTCGCCCGGGCGCTCGGGCACTCGGTCGCGGTCCTGGTCTCCACCTCCGCGCACCTCACCGACGAGTACGAGGACGCTGCGGGCATCGACGCCGACGGCGAGATCGCCGCCGGGCGCCGGCACGCCGGCGCGCCGTGGGGCAGGCCGGGCGATGAACCGGCCGCGCACGGCCTGTGGGGCAGGAGTGGGGCAAACGGCGGGCGGCGGGCGGCGGGCTCAGACGGTGCGAAGGCTCAAGATAAATAGCCCATCTTGCAGGTCTCTTCTGAAGTACCGCTACCGGGATTCGAAGCCAGCCTCCGAGGAGTGAGATTGGCTTGATTTCCCTGTAAATCTGATGGTTCTTGGCTCGCGGTGAACCGCTGCTGAGGGGCCAATAACCGCCCTCGGTTGGGCTGAACTGTGGCGCAACTGTGGCGCGCGACTTCGAGCTACGCGGCTTGGCGGCGCTCAACCGCGCGAGCGCTCTTCCCGAGGCCCCTGCCGCCGATTCTGCGCACCCCGAGGCTCGTTGCGGGTGCCAGGTACCCTCCTGGTCATGGCCATGCGCGAAAAAGTGAGTGTTGACCTCGATGCCGAGGTCGCTGCGATCCTCCGTACGCACGCAGCCGAGGCCCACGTCAGCGAGGGCGAGATCCTCGACCGAGCGCTGCGGGCCTACGACCTGCGAGCGCTTCTCGTCCGGCTCCAGGCGCAAAGCGACCTCGACGACGATGATGCGATGGCGCTTGCCCGCGAGGAGCTGAAGGCCGCTCGCACGGCCCGCCGCGCCGCCGGTTGATGCGAGTCGTCGCCGACGCGAACGTGCTCGTGTCGGCGGCGTTGGGCCGCTCGCCGGATTCGCCGCCAGTTCGAATTGTCCAAGCCGCCCTCGACGGCAGGATCGAGCTCGTGATGTCGCCGGCTCTGCTGGCGGAGATGGTCGACGTGCTATCTCGGCCCCGGATCCGAATGCGGATATCCGCCGAGGACGCTCAGCGGTTCCTCGGCGACGTCGCCGCGCAGGCGCTCGTGTTCGCGGACCCCGACGATCCGCCGGGCGTCTGCCGCGATCCGGACGATGACTACCTCGTTGCTCTCGCCGCCATCGCCAGCGCAGACGTGCTCGTGACGGGCGACGACGACCTCCTCGCGGTCGAGCCCGACCAGATCGCCGTCGAGGTCCTCACCCCTCGGCACCTGATCGAGCGACTCGGCTGAACCGGTTCAGACGGCGAAAGCCGTCGGCAGGCCGGCTAATCGTCGTCGTTCTCGACCTTGGCCGCTTCCGCGTCACCGCCTGGCCTCGGCCGACGTGGTTCGCGAACACCAGCACCGCCTTCACCGTCGGAGTTCGGCCCCTCACGAAGCCCGCCGCCGTGTCCACGTCGCGAGATCGAACTAGCACGACGCATCTGCCAGTGCAGCCACCCTTCGGTGCGTCCTCGCGCATCAGAATTCGGTTCGCTCAAGCCAACCGCTCACATTCCCGCTGCTGCGAATCTCATCCCGCTCTGGGTCCGTCGCGGCCCTTAGGACCAGGCCCCGGAGCGTCTGGACGCGTACCTCAACCCTCCCAAGCCAAGCCCGACTGTGGCGCACCACCCCGAAAACGCAGAAACCCCCGTCAACACGGGGGTTCTGAAGTACCGCTACCGGGATTCGAACCCGGGTTTCCGCCGTGAGAGGGCGGCGTCCTAGTCCCCTAGACGATAGCGGCGGGGGATGCTCTGGCCGTGCACGCCGGGTGCTGCGGGAGCGACCGGCGCGCCATCAGCTTAGCGGGCCTCCGGAAGACGGGAGGGGAGCGGCGCCCGGCGGCGTCGGAGCCGGCCGGGCGAACAGGGTCAGGCTCAATCCGGCCGCACACTTGCTAACTTCCACCGTCCCGCGGCTGTGGTGAAACTGGTATACACGCACGGTTCAGGTCCGTGTGGGAGAGATCCCGTGGAGGTTCGAATCCTCTCAGCCGCATGTGGGTCAGGCCGAAGCGACCGGGCATGAGGCCCGCCGCTTCCCCGCACTGAAGGCTCGGGACCGAGCCGGGCTCAGACGTTCCAGCGCTCGATGACCTGGGTGTCGCGCTCGTAGCTGAGCGCGCTGAGCGCGCCCGCCTCCAGCAGGAACCGCGCCCCGGCGGACACGTCCATCTCCAGCCAGCGGGCGGTCAGGACGCGCAGGACATGGCCGTGGGCGAACAGCAGGACGTCGCCGTCGACCGCGCCCAGCCGGGCAAGCACGCCGTCGACCCGGGCGCCGATCTCGGCCGGTTGCTCGCCGCCCGGGCAGCCGTCGCGCCACAGCCACCAGCTCGGGGCCGTCTGACGAATCTCCGGGGTCGTCAGGCCCTCGTAGTCGCCGTAGTTCCACTCGACCAGATCGTCGCAACGCTCCGCCACTGCCTCGTAACCGGCCAGCGCGCAGGTCTCCCGGGCGCGCTTGAGCGGGCTGCAGAGAACGAGGGCGAACGTACAGCCCGACAGCTTGGCCGGCAGACCTTCCGCCTGCTCGCGCCCCTCGTCGGTCAGCGACAGGTCGGTGAGACTGGTGTGCTTCCCCGCCCGGCTCCACTCCGTCTGACCATGGCGGACGATGAAGATGCGCTCAGCCACGGGACCGCGCGCTCCGGCTCATTCGAAGCTCACGTCGCCGAGCGTCCGTTCGATCTCGTCCACCTTGGCCCGCCGGCGGACGTGGCGCTCCTCGTCGGACACGACGGCGGTCAGGAAGGTGAGGACGATCTCGGCGGCCACCTCCACCCCGATGACCCGCCCGCCGAGACACAGCACGTTGACCGCGTCGTGCTCGACGCCCTGATGCGCGGTGTAGGTGTCGTGGATGGTGGCGGCGCGCACGCCGCGGATCTTGCAGGCCGCGACCGACACGCCGGCCCCGGAGCCGCAGACGATGATCCCGCGCTGCGCGCGGCCCGAGGCGACGGCGTGGCCGACCTCGAGCGCTTTGTCGGGATAGTCGATCGGGTCAGGGCGGTCGGTGCCGAAGTCGAGCACCTCGTGCCCGGCGGCCTTGATCACGCCGAGCAGCCGGTCCCGCAGCACGTATCCCGCATGGTCAAAGCCGCACGCGACGATCACGACGCCACCTCACTCGGATTGGGAGCAGAAGACACGCCCCGCCCGGCCTCGGACGCCCGGGCATCCGAGCTCGTACCGGCACCCGAGGCCGGCCGGCCCGGAGCTGCGGTCGCCGTGGTCGCCGGCCCGGGCGCCGGGGGCGAGGCCTGGCCGAGCTCGTGGACGGCGAGCAGCGCCGCGCCGAGCACGCCCGCGCGCACGCCGTGGCGGGCGACGCGAATCGTCGTCCGGCGACCCAGGCCGGGCAGCACGTAGGCCGCGGCGGTCCGCCGCGCGGGCGCCATCATCAGGTCGCCGGCGCGGGCCGCGCCGCCGCCGATGACGACCTCGTCGGGATCGAAGGTGTTGATCGCGTTGGCGATGCCGATCCCTACCCGCTCCCCCCACAGCTCACACAGCCGCACCGCGACCGGGTCGCCATCGAGCGCGGCCCGGACGGCGTCGATGCCCGTCACCGGGTGGCCCTCGGTGCCGAGCGCCCCGAGCGCGGAGTCAGGGTGCTCGTCGACCGCCTCGGTCGCGAGCACGTCCAGCGCGCGCCCGGCGGCGGCGGCCTCCAGCGACGCCGGCTGGGGGAACTTTCCGGCGGGCGGCACCTCGGCGTGCAGGTCGACCCCGACGAGTGTGTGCCCGAGCTCACCCGCCCCGCCGGTGGCGCCGCGGTAGATCCGCCCGCCGAGCACGAGCCCGCCGCCGACGCCGGTGCCGATCGTGATCATCACGAGATCCCGCGCGACCATGTTCAGCTGATCGTCGTGGGCCTCGGCGAGCGCCGCGACCGTCGCATCGTTGTCGACGAACACCGGGACGCCGAGGCGCGCGCCGAGCACCTCGCGCAGCGGGACGTCGGCGAGCGGGATGTTCGCCGAGGACACGACCCGGCCGGTCTCGAAGTCGACGACCGACGGCACGCCGAGCCCGACACCGTCCAGGCGTCTGCTCCGGCACCCGCCGACCATGCGGACGATCTGCTCGATCAGCGCGTCGCGTCCGGTCAGCACGGTCGGCTCGATCGCCGGCTCGGCGAGATCGCGCCCGCTCAGGCGGGCGACGGCGAGCTTCGTCCCCCCCAGGTCGACGCCGACGACATCGCTCATTCCTCGTCCCCGTCCACCGTGACGGTCCGCGCCTGATTGCGGGGCTCGACTCCGAGCCCGGCGGCCGCCGCGCGGTCGACGAGCAGCGTGACCGAGCCCGCCGCCGCGGGGAGCAGGGACGACGGAACGGCCGGATCCGGACGGGCCGCGGGGCCGTAGGCCCGCGCCAGCGCGTCGGCCTTGCCCTCTCCCTCGGCGAGGACGACGATCCGCCGGCTCGCCCCGAGCGCGGCGAAGGTCATCGACACCCGCGCGACGAACGGCTCCAGGCCTGACATCGGCACACCCACGACGAGCCGCGTGCGCTCGGCGAGCTGCTCCTCCTGGCCGGGGAACAGCGAGGCGGTGTGCCCGTCGGGACCGATGCCGAGCAGCAGGAGATCGAAGACCGGCGGTCCGGCGTAGCGCAGCGTCCGCTCGTAGTCGATCGCCCCGTCCTCGGGACCGAGCTCACCGCGCATCCGGTGCAGGCGCACCGGGGTCACGCCGTCCAGCGGGTCGAGCAGCGATTCCTTGATCATCCGGTAGTTCGCGCGGTCGTCGTCGGGCGCCACGCAGCGCTCGTCGCCGAGCCAGAACGTCGTGCGCTCCAGCGAGAGACCGATGGCGCGGACCTCGGCGGCGAACTGGGCGTACGCCGCCTTCGGGGTCGAGCCGCCGGTCAGCACGATGTCGCCGCCCCCCACGGCGGCGGCGAGCATCAGCGCCGCGCAGGCACGCGCCGGGTCCGCCACCACCTCCACCGTCACCGTCACGCCGGGCACAGCTCCCGGGCGGCGTCGAGCGCGGGCAGATAGGTGGGGTCACGCAGCAGCGCCTGGCGCACACCCTCGCCGAGGATGCCGCCCTCGCCGCGGGAGGCGCCGAGGATCTTCCAGTCGCGCTCCGCGCCGTCGACCATGCGCTCGTGGGCGTCGAGCCCACCCTGCGCCCGCTGGAGCGAGAGCGAGGTGCCGCTGTCGCACGAGACGGTCACGCCGGCCAGACCGGGCGCCTCCTGCTCGAACGCGCGCAGCGCCACCTTGACATCCTCGTCGTCACGCCGGACGTAGCCGTGCAGGCTGCCGGCGGTCTGGTCGAGCAGCGGACTGCGCTCCCAGCCGAGACGCGAGGCGAGCCAGCCGGCGAGCAGCAGCGCGCTCGCGGACGAGCTCTCCCGGTGGCGGACCTCCAGCTCCGAGATCGCCCGCAGGGCGCGCAGCCGCTGGGGAAGGTCGAAGCTCGCCGCCAGCCGCTCGCGCCACGGCGTCGTGCGCAGCCAGGCGAGATCGACGACGTAGGCGTGCTCGCGGACCGCGTACGCGCGGTCGAAGCCGTCGGCGGGATCGCTTGCGTCGTCGGAGTCGAGCAGCATCACATCGATCAGCGACAGCAGTTCCGCGACCGCCTCCTCGTGGCCGTGCGGCGACCAGCCGACGGTCGGGATCTCGGAGACGAGCACCGGGTCGACGATCGTCTGCAGGGCGAGCAGATGCTCGGGGCCGAGATCGATCTCCACCTGCTCGTGCATGACGCCGAGCGTGCCGGCCTTGGGCTCCTGGTAGCTGACGGTCGCCACCGCATCGAGGTGCGTGCGACCGGGCTCGACGGCGCACAGCACCGTGCGGGAGGCGTGATAGCGCCCGGCGCGCTCCAGCCGGTTGGCGATCTCCCCCTTCCACTCCCGGTCGAGGATCACCACGAGGTTGAGCACCCGCGCCGGCGCGAGCCCCTCGTTGGCGGCGTGGCGGGTGCGCAGCATCTCCCGCAGGGCCGCCTCGATCGCGTCCGGATGGGTGTCCTGCTCGGCCCAGATATCCTCGCTCACAACCGCCGCCAGACCCGGTGCTCGGCGAGCACGTCGGCCTCGATCGGGCCCGAGGAGCCCGACGCGTACTGCGGGATCGGCGTCGTCGTGTCCTGCGCCCACGCGTCGAGGATCGGATCGATGATCCCCCACAGGGCCTCGATCTCGTCGTTGCGGGTGAACAGCGTCGCGTCGCCGCGCATCGCGTCGAGGATCAGTCGCTCGTAGGCCTCGGGGGACTCCGACAGGAACGAGGTGCCGTAGCGGAACTCCATGTTGACCGGCCGGATCCGCATCCGTGAGCCGGGGATCTTGGCGCCGATCGACACCGACACGCCCTCGTCGGGCTGCAGGGTGAAGACGATCTGATTGGCCTGGATGCCGACCGAGCCCGAGCTCTGGAACGCGATGTGGGGCACCGGCTTGAGGATCACCGCGATCTCGGTCAGCTTGCGGGCCAGTCGCTTGCCGGTGCGCAGATAGAACGGCACCCCGGCCCAGCGCCAGTTGGAGACGTGCAGGCAGAGCGCGGCGTAGGTCGGGGTGCGCGAGTCCGGCGCCACCCCCTCCTCCTCCAGATAGCCGGGCACACGGTCGCCACCGACGACGCCAGGGCCGTACTGGGCGCGCAGCGCCATGCTCGCCACCTCGTCGATCCGCGGCGGGACGATCGCCTCCAGCACCTTGAGCTTCTCGTCGCGCAGCCGGTTGGCGTCGAACGCCGTCGGCGGCTCCATCGCCAGCAGCGCGAGCAGCTGGAGCATGTGGTTCTGGACGAGATCGCGCAGCGCGCCCGAGCGCTCGTAGTAGCCGGCGCGGCCGCCGATGCCGATGTCCTCGGCGGCGGTGATCTGGACGTGGTCGATGTAGTTGCGATTCCAGACAGGCTCGAACAGCGCGTTGGCGAAGCGCATCGCCAGCATGTTCTGGACCGTCTCCTTGCCGAGATAGTGGTCGATCCGGAAGATCTGCGGCTCCTCGAAGACCTCGAGCACCTGGGCGTTGAGCAACCGCGCCGAGCTCAGGTCATAGCCGAACGGCTTCTCGATCACGATCCGGGTCTTGGCGTTCTCGACATGGTTGAGCCCGGCCGCCCCGAGCTTGGAGGCGATCAGCGGGAAGTACTCGGGCGCCGTCGAGAGATAGAAGACGCGGTCCAGCGGCCGGCCGGCGAGCTGGTCGAACTCCCGCAGGGTCCGGTCGAGCTCGGCATAGACGTCGTCGTCGTCGAACGACCCCTGGACGTAGCGCATGTCGTCGAGCAGCGCGGTCAGCACGCTCTGATCGGGCTTGCGGCGCGAGAAGCGCTCGATCGAGTCCAGGGCGGCGTCCCGGAAATCCTCGTGCTCCTGATCACGCCGCCCGACCCCGACCATCTCGAAGCGCTCGGGCAACTGGCCCTCGTGGGCGAGGTTGTACAGCGCCGGCAGCAGCTTGCGGTGAGCGAGATCGCCCGTCGCGCCGAAGATGACGAGCGAGGTCGGATGAACCGGCAGCCGCTCGAGACCCTCGATCAGAGGGTTCTCGACGTCGGTGATGACGCTGACCGTCGATGCCATGGAGTTGTTCCTCTGGGAGGGTGGTTGGCGCGCTCGGCCAACCAGGATACGGGCTTCAGGCGCTCTTGACGATGGCCTGACGGCGCTCCTCGATCCCGGCCAGCAGCCGGTTCATCGCGTCCTCGAACAGCTTGACCCCGTCGACGAGCAGCTCGTCGGTGACCTCGGCGAGATCGATCCCGGCGCTGTGCAGCGCGGCGAGATCATCGGCCGGATTGTGCTTGGCGGTCGGCCCCGAGACCCTGCCGTGGTCGGCGACGGCCTTCAGCGTGTCGAGCGGCATCGTGTTGACGGTGTGCGCCGCGACGAGCTCGTCGACATACATCGTGTCCGGATAGCGCTCGAGGTTCTTGACTCCGGTCGACGCCCACAGCGGCCGCTGGACGTGCGCGCCGGCGTGGTGCAGCGGCTCCCAGCGCGGGCCTGAGAAGAGCTCCTCGAACTTCTGATAGGCGAGCCGGGCATTGGCGATCGCCGCCTTGCCGAACAGATCCTCGTGCGCGCCGCCCTCCAGCCGCTTGTCGACCGCGGTGTCGACACGGGAGACGAAGAAGCTCGCCACCGAGCCGACCCTCAGCGGCTTCTCCTCGGCCAAGCGGCGTTCCAGCCCGGTGATGTAGGCGTCGGCGATCTTCTCGTAGGCCTCGACGGCGAACAGGAGCGTGACGTTGACGTTGATGCCCTCGTAGATGGCCTGCTCGATCGCGCCGACGCCTTCGGGCGTGCCGGGGATCTTGATCATCACGTTGGGCCGGCGGACGCGCTTCCAGAAATCACGGGCCGCGTCGAGCGACTTCTGCTCGTCGTGGGCGATGTCAGGTGCCACCTCCAGCGAGACGAAGCCGTCCTGGCCGTTACTGAAGTCATAGACCTCACGCAGGACGTCGCACGCGCGCTGGACGTCGTGGATCGCCAGCGCCTCGTAGATCTCCTGCGCATCTTTGCCGTCACGGGCGAGCTCGGCGAGCTGCTCGTCGTAGTCGTCGGAGTCGAGGATCGCCTTCTCGAAGATCGACGGGTTGGCGGTGACGCCCTTCAGCGAGTCCTCGGCGACCAGCCGCGCCAGCTCACCACCTTCGACCATCGAGCGGCGCAGCAGATCGAGCCAGGGACTCGTGCCGGCCTCCGCGAGGGCCAGGAGGTTCGGATTGACATTCGTCGCTGCGGTCGTCGTGCTCATCGTCGCGAGACTCCATTGGCTTGGGGAACACAGGCCAGCGCCATCCACGCGCCATGGTGGCCGGATTGGCCACTGTTTCCAGCATAGTCCGGAGGTCCAGAGGCCAAACGACGATTTCGTGAAGAACGCCCGCGCGGGGGGTGCGGCGCGGGCGGATCAGCCGAAGAGAACGCCGTAGCGCTCGTATTCGGCGATCGGCACGGTGCGGACCTCGGCGACGGCGTCGGCGAGGCGGACGAGCGTGATCTCGGCGCCCCGCAGCGAGGTCATCATCCCCCACTCGCCGCCGTGGGCGGCGTCGATCGCCGCCAGGCCGAGGCGGGTGGCGAGCACCCGATCGAACGCGGTCGGCGTGCCGCCGCGCTGGACGTGGCCGAGGACGGTCGTCCGGGTCTCGAAGCCGGTGCGCTGCTCGATCTCGCGCTCGACGGCCTGGCCGATGCCCCCCAGCCGGGGATGGCCGAACTCGTCGAGCTGGCCGGTGGCGACGCTCATCGTCCCCTCCAAGGGCGTCGCCCCCTCGGCGACGACGATGATCGCGAAGTAGCGCCCGCGCTCGTGGCGGCGGCCGATCAGCCGGCAGACCTCGGCGATGTCGAACGGGATCTCGGGAATGAGGATGACGTCGGCCCCGCCGGCGAGCCCGGAGTGCAGGGCGATCCAGCCGGCGTTGCGTCCCATCACCTCGACGACGAGGTTGCGGTGATGGCTCTCGGCGGTCGTGTGCAGGCGGTCGATCGCCTCGGTGGCGACGTGCAGGGCGGTGTCGAACCCGAACGTGACGTCGGTGGCCCCGAGGTCGTTGTCGATCGTCTTGGGCACTCCGATGACGTGCAGGCCGTGCTCGTTGAGCCGGTGGGCGGCGCCGAGCGTGTCCTCGCCGCCGATCGCGATCAGGCCGTCCAGCCGGTTGCGCTCGAACGTCGCGCGGACGACGTCGACCCCGTCCTCGCGCTTGAACACGTTGGTCCGTGAGCTGCCGAGGATCGTTCCGCCCCGCGGCAGGATGCCGCGCACGGACTCGATCGTCAGCGGTTCGACGATGTTCTCCAGGACGCCGCGCCAACCGTCCCGGAAGCCGACGATCTCGTCGCCGTACTCGTCGACGCCCTTGCGGACGACCGATCGGATGACCGCGTTGAGCCCGGGGCAATCGCCGCCACCGGTGAGGACGCCTAGCCGCACGGTGCGCATCGTACGCAAAACAACGGGGCCTGTGCGATCTCGCCGCTCGATGTAGCGTTTCGCCCCGATGTCCCCTCCGCCCCGACTACGCATCGGCCCGCGCGCGCTCGCCGCCGGCGCGCTCGGTACCGCGACGGCCGCGGCGCTGCTCGGCCAGCGCCATCATCTGCGGGCGATCGCCCGCGATCCGGACTTCATCCGGCTCAGCGCGCCGCTCGGCGGCCGCGCCCTGGCCGTCTCGGCGGCCGACGGGACCGCGCTGCACGTCGAGACGATCGGGCCCGACGACGGGCCGACGATCGTCCTCGCACACGGCTGGACCGAGCAGCTGAGCTTCTGGGGCGACGTCATCGCCCGCCTCGCCCTGCAGGGGATGCGCCTCGTCGCCTACGACCTGCGCGGCCACGGGCGCAGCGCGCCGGCGGCCGACGGTGACTACTCGCTGCGCCGCTTCGGCGAGGACCTGGAGGCGGTGCTCGCCGCCACGCTCGCCGGCGGACGGCGCGCCACCGTCGCCGGCCACTCGCTCGGCGCGATGTCGGTCGCCGCGTGGGCCGAGAGTCACGACGTACGGGCGCGGGCGGGAGCGGCGGCGCTCGTCAACACCGGCCTCGGTGACCTCCTCTCCGGTCATCTGCTGTTCGGCGAGGCGGCCAAATGGCTGAACCATCCGCGGCTCGGCCGCGCGCTGATGGGCTCGCGCGGGCCGATCCCGCCCCTCTCCACGCCGCTGTCGCAGGCGACGATCCGCTACATCGCGTTCGGCCCGGACGCCTCGGCCGGCGAGGTCGCCTTCTATGAGCGGATGCTGCTCGACTGCCCCGCCGACGTCCGCGCGGCCACCGGCGTCGCGCTCTCGGACATGGATCTGTGGCACGCGGTCAGCCGCCTGACGGTCCCCACGCTCGTCCTGGCCGGTGAGAACGACCGCCTCACGCCGCCCGCCCACGCCCGCCGGATCGCCCGTGAGCTCCCGCACTTGACCGAGCTCATCGAGCTGCCCAGGACCGGGCACATGTCGCCGCTCGAGCGCCCGGTCGAGGTCGCGGCCGCCCTCGGCTCGCTTACGCGCTCCTGGGCCGGGTAACGGAACCCGGGTAAGTTCACTATCCCGATACGGTTCACTATCCCGATACGGTATGGTGGTCGGAGGCCGCGCTCAACGCATCGCCCGAGCCACGATCACGACGCCCTGGGGACCGGGCCGACAAGGAGCCACCACTCGTGCACATCGACCCGTACATCGTCCTGGGCAGCGCCGTCGTCGGCCTGCTCGTCGGCATGACCGGCGCCGGCGGGGGCGCGCTGATGACGCCGATGCTGATCCTGCTCTTCTCGGTCAAGCCGTCGACCGCGATCTCCTCCGATCTCGTCGCCGCCGTCGTCATGCGCCCGTTCGGCGCCGCGGTCCATATGCGGGCCAGAACCGTCAACTTCAAGCTCGTGCGCTGGATGGCGATGGGCTCGGTGCCGGCCGCGATCCTCGGCGCCTATCTCCTGCATCTGATGGGCGGCGGCAAATCGTCGCAGACCCAGATCGAGACCTATCTCGGCGCCGCGCTGCTGATCGGCGCCGGCGCGATGCTGCTGCGCTTCGTGATCGACCGCCGGGAAGGCGGACAGCGCGACGGCTACATCAGCCAGGTGACGCTCAAGCCCTGGCAGACGCTGGCCGTCGGCGTCGTCGGCGGGATCATCGTCGGCATGACCTCGGTCGGTGCGGGATCGCTGATGATCGTCGCGCTGATGTTCCTGTATCCCCGCCTCGGCGCCAACCAGCTCGTCGGAACCGACCTGACCCAGGCCGTGCCGCTGACCCTTGCCGCCGCTGTCGGCGCGCTGGCCTTCGGCCACGTCGAGTTCGCGGTCACCGTGTCGATCGTCATCGGCAGCGTGCCGGCGGTCATCATCGGCTCGCTCGTCTCGTCTCGCGTACCGGACAAGTACGTCCGTCCGGTCATCGGCTTCGTCATCTTCGCCTCGGGACTGAAGTACGTCGGCGTCAAGACCGATCCGCTCGGCTGGATCCTCGTCGCGACGCTGGTCGTCGGCGCCGTCGCCTGGCTCTGGATCGTGCGGCCGTGGGAGTACTCGGCGACCGCCGGCGCGGACCGGTCGGCCGAGCGCCGGGCGGCGTCGGTCGCGCCAGGCGACGAGGACGGCGTGCGGGAGCTCGACGTCAGCGGGGTGCGGTGAGCGACGGGATCGACGTCGCCGTCGCCGGGGGCGCCCTGGCGACGTATGCGATCCAGGGCGATGGCCCCGGCCCGGCATCGCGCGACGCCGAGCCGGTGCTGGCGATCCACGGGATCACCTCGAGCAGCCGTACCTGGCTGGCCGTCGGGCGTGAGCTCGGGACGCGAGGTCGGCTGATCGCCGTCGACCTGCGCGGGCGCGCGGCGAGCAACGAGCTCCCCGGCCCGTTCGGGATCGACGCCCACGTCGACGACATGCTCGCCGTGCTCGACCGCTTCGACCTCGAGCGCGCGGTCGTCGTCGGCCACTCGCTCGGCGCCTACATCGCCGCCCGGCTCGCCGTCCGCCATCCCGAGCGCATCCGCAGCCTCGTGCTCGTCGACGGCGGCCTGACGATCCCGCTGGAGCCCGGGGCCGATCCCCAGGCCTTCCTCGAGTCCTTCCTGGCCGCCACGCTGGCCCGGCTGACGATGACCTTCCCCGACGTGTGGGCCTATCGCGACTGGTGGCTGGCGCATCCCGCGATCGCCGCCGGCGACGTCGCGGCGGGCGACCTGCTCGAGTACGCCGAGCACGACCTCGTCGGCGAGCCGCCCGCGCTGCGGCCCTCGGTCAACCCTGACGCGATCCGCGAGGACGGCGCCGACCTCTTCCGGATCACCGACGCGCGCGCGATCGACTGCCCGGCGACGCTCCTGTGCGCCGAGCGGGGCATGGTCGACGACCCCAATCCGATGCAGCCCCAGGCCCTGGTGGAGTCCTGGGCGGCGCAGGACCCCGAGCGGCGCCACGCCCTGCCGGTGGCGGGCGTCAACCACTACACGATCGCGCTCGGCGCGACCGGCGCGCGCGTCGTCGCCGAGGCGATCGCCCGGGCCGTTCAGCGCACCCCGAGCAGCACCTCGACGACGATCTGATCAAGCGCCTCGTTGTGATAGCCGCGCTGCGCCAGGCGGTCGAGGTCGTCGGCCTCTGACTTCAGCGCGTCGCTCTCCCCCACGCCGTCGCACGACGCGACGCCGAGCTCGGCCACCGAGGCGTCGGCCATCGCCGCCTGGACCTCGGGAAGCGAGTCGAAGTGGCGAGCCTTCTCGGCGAGCGCCTCGTAGGTGCGGATGCAGCCCCGGGCGAAGGCCCAGACGCCGTCCTCGTTCTCGTTGCGATACGGATGGGCGTCGAAGTGACGCGGTCCGTCGTAACCGGACCGCTCGAGCAGCCGCACGAGATGGAACGCCTCCTTGAGGTCCTCGGCGCCGAAGCGGTAGTCCTGGTCATAGCGGCCGATGCGCTGCCCGTTGAGGTCGATGTGGAACAGCTTGCCCGCCCACAGCGCCTGCCCGACGCCGTGCATGAACGACAGGCCGGCCATCGTCTCATGGGCGACCTCGGGATTGACGCCGACCATCTCGGGACGGTCCAGGCGCGTGATGAAGTGCAGGGCATGCCCGACGGTCGGCAGGAAGATGTCCCCGCGCGGCTCGTTGGGCTTGGGCTCGATCGCGAAGCGCAGGTCATAGCCCTGCCCGACCGAATAGTCGGCGAGCACGTTGATGGCCTCCAGATAGCGCTCCAGCGCGTCCCGCGGATCCTTGGCGACGCCGACCTCGGTGCCCTCACGTCCGCCCCAGAAGACGTACACCTCGGCGCCGAGCTCGGCCCCGAGGTCGATCGAGCGCATCGCCTTGCCGATCGCGGCGCGGCGCACCCCGCGGTCGTTGGAGGTGAACGCGCCGTCCTTGAACGCCGGATGGCCGAACAGGTTCGTCGTCGCCATCCCGACGCCGAGACCGCGCTCGCTCAGCGCCGCCTTGAAGCGGGCGACGATCGCGTCGCGCTCTGACGCCGGCGTTCCCCACGGGATGAGGTCGTTGTCGTGAAGGCTGACGCCCCAGGCGCCCGCGTCGGCGAGCTTGTGGACCGAGTCGACCGGGTCACGGAGCGGGCGGGTCGGCTCGCCGAACGGGTCACGGCCGGGATTGCCGACGGTCCACAGACCGAACGTGAAGCGAGCCGCGTGGCGGCCCGCGCTGTGCTCTGAGGACGTCGTCATCACGTGGTTCTCCTCGTTCGCTTGACTACCATGCCCCCAATGCTCCCACGCACACCCGATCCGGGCGGGCGGCAGGCGTGAGCGACGCGCTGATCGTCGGCCTCGACGTCGGGACCTCGTCGTTGAAGGGCATCGCGATCGACGAGACCGGGGCGATCCTCGCCGAGACGACCCGCGCCTATCCGGTGTCGATGCCCCATCCCGGATGGTCAGAGCAGGACCCCGACGACTGGGTGACGGCCGCCGAGGACGTGCTGAGCGAGCTCGCCGCCGGCCGCGGCGGCCACATCGACGGGATCGGGCTCAGCGGCCAGATGCACGGCCTCGTCGCGCTCGGCGCCGATCGCCGGCCGCTGCGGCCGGCGATCCTGTGGAACGACGGCCGCAGCCAGCCCCAGGCGACGCGGATCGAACGCGAGCTGGGGATCGAACGGCTCGTCGCGCTGAGCGGCAATCGCGCGCTCGCCGGCTTCACCGCGCCGAAGCTCGCCTGGATGGCCGAGGAGGAGCCCGCGCACTTCGCCGCCATCCGCCATGTGCTGCTGCCCAAGGACTACGTCCGCCTGCGCCTGACCGGTGAACTGGCCACCGACGTGTCGGACGCGTCGGGCACGCTGCTGCTCGACGTCAGCCGCCGGGCCTGGAGCCCCGAGCTCGCCGCGGCGTTCGCCGTCGACCCGGCGTGGCTGCCGGCCGCGCTGGAGTCGCCGATGACCAGCGGGCACACCGCCGCCGGGGTTCCGGTCGCCGCCGGCGCCGGCGACCAGGCCGCGGGCGCGCTCGGGGTCGGGGTCACCGATGCCGGCGGGCCGGCCTCGCTCGCGCTCGGCACCTCCGGGGTCATCTTCGCTGCGCGTGACACGTACGCCGAGGATCCCCAGGGGCGCCTGCACGCCTTCTGCCACGCGCTGCCCGACCGCTGGCACGTGATGGGCGTCATCCTCGCGGCCGCCGGAGCGCTCAGCTGGCTCGCCGACGCCGTCGGGGAGCAGGCGGGAATCCCCACCCTGTTGGAGGAGGCGGCCGCGTGGGCGCCGGGGACCGAGGGGCTCGTGTTCGCGCCCTATCTATCGGGCGAGCGCACCCCCCACGCCGACGGCGACGTCCGCGGGGCGTTCGTCGGGCTCGACGTGCGCCATGACCGCGGCGCGCTCGTGCGTGCGGTGCTGGAGGGCGTCGGACACGCCCTCCGGGATGGGCTGGACCTGATCGGCGAGCTCGGCCCGCTCCCCCCGGCGGCGCGCGTCTCCGGCGGCGGCGCGCGCTCGGATCTGTGGCTGACGATCATCGCCTCGATGCTGGAGCTGCCGCTGCAACGGACCGAGTCAGAAGCCGGCGCGGCGTACGGCGCTGCGCTGCTCGGCGGCGTCAGCGCGGGCGTCTTCCCCGATGCGCGCGCCGCCGCCCAACTCGGGGTCAGGGTCACCGCCGAGATCGAGCCCGACCCCGAGTGGGTGGCGCGCTACGCCGAGCAGCGAGATCGCTATCGGGCGCTGTATCCGGCGCTCGCCGCGCTCAAGACCTGACCGCCGGCGCGCCGACGAGGTCACGGGCTGACCGCGCGCTCTCGCGGGCCTGACCCCGGGGGCCCGATCTGTCACTCTATGGGCATGGCGGTGCACGACCTGCCGAGGGTGGAGAGGCCGCCGGCGGACAGCCTGGCCGACGGCCGGCTGGCCCTGGAGCGGACACTCGGTCCCGACCGTGTCCTCAGCGGCGCCGACATCCTCTCCCAGCACGGCCACGACGAGTCCTTTCATCCGGAGGCGCGGCCCGACATGGTCGTCTGGCCTCGCTCCACCGACGAGGCCGCGGCGATCGTGCGCGTCGCGGCCGCGCACCGGCTGCCGCTGATCCCGTTCGGCGCGGGGACGTCGCTCGAGGGGCATGTCGCCGCGCTCGCCGGCGGGATCAGCGTCGACATGCGGGAGATGAACGCGATCGGCCGCCCGTCGATCGACGACCTCGACGTCGTCGTGCAGGCCGGCGTCACGCGGCGCGCGCTCGACGCGCGGCTGCGACCCGAGGGCGTCTTCTTCCCCGTCGACCCCGGCGCGGATGCGACGATCGGCGGGATGGTCGCCACCGGCGCCTCCGGCACGACGACCGTCCGCTACGGGGCGATGCGCGAGAACGTCCTCGGCCTGACCGTGATCGACGCCCGCGGGGAGATCGTCCGCACCCATTCCCGGGCGCGCAAGTCGTCGGCGGGCTATGACCTGACGCGGCTGATGATCGGCTCCGAGGGCACGCTCGGGCTGATCTGCGACGCGACGCTGCGCCTGCGCCCGATCCCGGGAGCGACGGCCGCCGCGTCGTGTGCCTTCCCGTCGCTGGCCGACGCCGTGCAGTGCGTCGTCGCCGTCGAGCAGTACGGGATCCCCGTGGCGCGAATCGAGCTCGCCGACGACCGCCAGGTCGACGCCATCAACCGCCACCACGACACCTCGTACACGGTCGCCCCGACGCTCTTCATCGAGTTCCACGGCGGCTCCGACGCCGACGTCGAAGCCCAGGCGCGGGAGACCGCCGAGCTCGCCGCCGAGCACGGCGGCGGCGACTTCGCCTGGGCGGTCGACGAGCGCGAGCGCCGGCGTCTGTGGCACGCGCGCCACACCGCACTGGAGGCGACGCGGGCGCTGCGGCCGGGCAGCGGCGTCCTGACCACCGACGTGTGCGTGCCGATCTCCACCCTCGCCGACTGCATCGTCGCCACCCAGGCCGACCTGACCGAGCACGGGCTCCTGGCCGGGATCGTCGGTCACGTCGGCGACGGCAACTTCCACGTCTGCGTGGTGCTGGACCCCACCGATCCCGGCGAGGTCGCCGGCGCCGAGGCATTCCACGCCCGGCTCGTGCAGCGCGCGCTCGCGGTCGACGGAACGTGCACCGGCGAGCACGGCATCGGCTACGGCAAGGCGCCGTTCCTCGTCGCCGAGCATGGCCGCCCCGCGGTCGAGATGATGCAGGCGATCAAGCGGGCGCTCGACCCCGACGGGATCTTCAACCCCGGCAAGACGGTCAGCGCCGCGCTCTGACCCCGGCGTGGGCGCGCCGGGCGCCATCGGGGGACATCGCCGGCCTGACGGCATGCCCGATGACGGTCAGCGACGGAGCCGGCTTGGGGCTCAGCAGGTGGACGGCGAGCACGATCCCGACGGCGAACAGCGCGAGCAGGAACCACACGCTGGGAAGGTGGATTCGCATACGGCGTCACTACCCGGCGGCCCCGGCCGATAAGCCCCTCAGGGTGGCGGCGCGGGATGCCACCGCCCATCGCTGACACCGCTTTTACACCGGCGGACCGGCGCCGGATCGTGGCGAAGGTCAGGCGCGGTCGAGCACGAGCGCCACGTAGCCGGCGGCGATCTCGGCGGGCGTCAGGGCGCCTCGCGGTCGGTACCACTGGGCGGTGTGGTTGACCATCCCGAGCAGCGCGAGCAGCGCGAGCCGGGAGTCACCCCGCGGCTCGGCGCGCTCCAGGACACCGGCGATCATCCGCTCGAACGCCTTGCGACCGGCGCGCACCGAGCGCCACTGATCCCCGGACTCGATCACGTGGCGCTCCTGCTGGAAGACGAGCATGTGGTCGCGGTGAGCCACGACGTGCGTCACCCACAGCTCGACGATCGCCCGCAGCTGCTCCTCGGCAGGCCGCGCGTCGTCGAGGAGCGCGCTCGCGCTCTCCAGCAGCGGCTCCATGAGCTGATCGCAGATCGCCTTCAGCAGCTGCTCCTTGGAGGCCACATAGTGATAGAGCGCGCCGGTGGCCACTCCCATCGTCGCCGCCAGCTCCTGCATCGTCGTCTGGTCATACCCCTGCTTGGCGAACACCTTGGCCGCGCGGTAGACGACCTCCTGGCGGCGGCGGTCATAGCGCTCGCGCAGCACCGGGCGGATCGGTCGGGTGGCCACACCGCCAGTGTACCCTCGCCGAAGCTGAGAAGTCCGAACGACAATTCGGACTTCGAACCGTGATTCGCTACACTCCGCGGCCATGGACTTCGACCTCGACGACCAGACCCGCCTCCTTCAATCGACTGTGCGGGAGTTCGCGCTCGGCGAGGTGGCTCCGGCCGCCGCAGAGCTCGACCGCACGAAGTCGTTCCCGTATGAGATCGTCGCCAAGATGGCCGCACTGGGCTGGATGGGCATCCCGTTCCCCGAGGAGGCCGGCGGCGCCGGAGGCACCAGCCTGCAGTACGCGATCGCGGTCGAGGAGCTGACCCGGGTCGACTCCAGCGTGGCAATCACGCTGTGCGCGCACACCTCGCTCGGCACCCAGCCGATCCATCTCTTCGGCTCCGCGGCCCAGCGCGCGGAGTGGATGCCCCGGCTGTGCGCCGGGGAGATCCTGGGCGCCTTCGGGCTGACCGAGCCCGAGGCCGGGTCCGATGCCGGCAATACGCGCACCCGTGCGGTCCGGGACGACGGCGGCTGGGTGATCGACGGCGCCAAGCAGTTCATCACCAACGCCGGGACCGAGATCTCCGGCGTCGTCTGCATCACCGCCCGGACCGGCGAGGACGAGGTCTCCAATCTGATCGTCCCCAACGGCACCCCGGGCTACGAGCCGGGGGCGCCCTATCGCAAGATGGGCTGGAACGCGTCCGACACCCGGCCACTGACCTTCACCGACTGCCGCGTGCCCGAGGAGAGCCTGCTCGGACCCCGCGGCGAGGGCTTTCGCCAGTTCCTGACCGTGCTGGACATCGGCCGCATCGGCGTGGCGGCGATGGGCGTCGGGCTCGCCCAGGGCGCGCTCGACGAGGCCCTCGCGTACGCCAAGCAACGTCAGGCGTTCGGGCGGCCGATCTCCAAGTTCCAGGCGATCCAGGCCAAGCTCGCCGATCTGGCGACCGAGATCGCCGCCGCGCGCCTGCTGACCTATCACGCCGCGTGGCTCAAGGACGCGGGCCGGCCGTTCTCGCTGACCGCCGCCCAGGCCAAGCTGAAGACCGGCCGGCTGGCCGTCAGGGCCGCCGACGAGGCGGTCCAGATCCACGGCGGCTACGGCTACATGGAGGAGTATCCGGTCTGCCGCTTCTATCGCGACGCGAAGATCCTGACGATCGGCGAGGGCACCGACGAGGTCCAGCAGATGGTCATCGCGCGCGCGCTCGGGGCATGACCCCCGCCGCCGGCGTGGCGGGGATCGAGACCGCGCGGATTCGCGAGGTCGGTCCGCGGGATGGCTTTCAGAACGAGCCCGAGGTGATCCCGACCGCGACGAAGGTCAAGCTGATCGACGCACTCGCCCGCACCGGACTGACGCGGCTGGAGATCACGAGCTTCGTGCGGCCCGACGTCATCCCCCAGCTCGCCGACGCGCGCGAGGTCCTGGAGGCGATCGACATTCCCCGCGAGGTCAGCCGATCGGTGCTCGTGCCCAACGAGCGCGGGCTGGAGAACGCGCTGCCCCTGCGCGCACACTTCGACGAGATCAACGTCTTCCTGTCGGCGTCGGAGACCCACAATCGCCGCAACGTCAACCGCAGCGTCGAGGAGTCACTCGCCGCGTTGGAGGCGGTCATCCCGCTCGCGCGGACGGAGGGGCTGCGCTGCGAAGCGGTTCTGTCGACCTCGTTCGGCTGTCCGTACGAGGGGCGGATCGAGCCCCAGCGGGTCCTCGACATCGCCGGGCGGCTCGTGCGCGCGGGCGCTCAGGAGATCGGCTTCGGCGACACGACCGGGATGGCCAACCCAGTCCAGGTGCGGTCGTTCTTCGGGCTCGCCCGGGCGCAGCTGCCCGGCGTCGAGCTGACCGCCCATTTCCACAACACTCGCGGGCAGGGCCTGGCCAACGTGCTCGCGGCGCTCGAGGCCGGCGTCGACTCGTTCGAGTCGAGCTTCGGGGAGCTCGGCGGCTGCCCGGTGCCGGCGGGCGCGACCGGCAACATCGCCACTGAGGACCTCGTCTCGATGCTCGAGGAGATGGGGATCGCCACCGGCGTCGACCTGCCGGCCCTGATCGGCTGCTCCCGCGCGGCGCAATACGCCCTCGGTCGCCCGCTCGGCAGCCACGTGCTGACCGCCGGCCCGGTCGACTGGCATCCGCTCATCTAGATGGTTGATTCCGCGCTGTCAGGCGCAGTAGTTGACGAGTTCACGGCTGGGGCGTCCGAGTTGGTGGTTGAGGGTGATCGCGGCAGTGAGGCAGCAAAACCGGGCGATGATTCGTTCGCGCAGGCCGGTCAGGGTGCGCGCGCCGTGGCGTTCGAGCGCGAGGATGTCCTTCGCGGTCCAGATGATCGATTCGACGCGTTGGCGGATCGGCGCGAGGTGCGGCGGCTGGGGTGGGGTGGCGTGACGGTGCGCGCGGGCGTTGGGCGTGATCTCGCGTGCGGGCCGCAGCGCCGGGGTGGTGACCCCGGCCGGCCGGGTGATCGTCTCATCGCGGCGGACGGGACGGATGAGCGTGACGTTGCGGTCTTTGACCGCGGCAGCGAACTCGCGGCCGGCGTATCCCTTATCGCCGATCAGCGTCTCACCGCCCCGCAGCCGGCAGCGGTCCAGGAGCAGCAGCCCGATCTCGCGCTCGCCGGTCTTGGGCGAGCAGAGCTCCAGCGCGCGTGGGGTGCCGTCCAGACTGCAGATGATGTGCAGGCGCATCCCCCAGAAGTATCGGGAGTGCGAGGCGCAGTAGCCGTAGTCGCAGGCGTTCCCGAGCGCGTCATCCAGGCGGTTGGTGCCGGAACGCTTGACCGTTTCGCGCGAGCGGGCGCATTCCACCGGCGTGGAGTCGATCAGCAACAGATCGTCCTCAAACCCCGGGCTCTGGCTGGCAAAGATCCCCATCAGCCACTCCAGTGCGTCGGCCAGCTTACGGCGGCGTTTGAAGTACCCCGACTGCTGGGGGAGATCAGGAAACAGATGGGCGAGGCGCTTGGCGGCCGCCGCCAGGAACCGCCGATCCGACGGAATCCCCATGATCGCCTGCGCGACGCACAGCGTGACGACCTCCGCGTCTGTGACCCTACGCGCAACGTTCCTCGCTCGTTCGGGCAGGAGATCGTCGGCCGTGACGAACACGGTCGTGAGCAGCAGGTCGAGGTCGGCGTCCATCGAGGCCCCCTAGGGTCGGCGATGCGGGATAGCACCGCCGACTTCGACCCTGCTGCCACATCCTCCTTGCAAACCACTCGATTCACGACCACTGTCGTGGAATCAACCATCTAGTGGCCCTCACCAGCGTGGCCGTGCGGTGATGTTCGAGAGCGTGCTGATCGCGAACCGGGGCGAGATCGCGCGGCGCGTGATCCGGACGCTCGATCGTCTCGGCGTGCGCTCGGTGGCGGTCTACGCGCCGGACGACCGCGACGCCCCCCACGTCCGCGAGGCCGACGAGGCGGTGGCCGTCGCCTCCTATCTCGACATCGACGCGCTCGTCGCGGCCTGCCGGCGGGCGGGCGCGCAGGCGCTGCACCCGGGCTACGGCTTCCATTCGGAGAACCCGGCCCTCTCGCGGGCTTGCGTCGCGGGCGGCGTGACGTTCATCGGGCCGCCCCCGGCGGCCGCGGAGCTGATGGGCGACAAGCTCGCCGCCAAGCGCGCCGCGCAGGCGGCGGGACTGCCGGTCGTGCCGACCTTCAGCGAGGCCGAGGCCGCGGCGGCGGGCGCCGGCGACTATCCGCTGCTCGTCAAGGCGGCCGCCGGCGGCGGCGGGCGCGGGATGCGCGTCGTGGCCGCGCCGGGCGAGCTGACCACCGCGCTGGCGGCGGCCCGCCGCGAGGCGCTGGCCGGCTTCGGCGATGACCGGGTGTTCATCGAGCGTTTCCTGCCGCGGGCCCGGCATCTGGAGGTCCAGATCATCGCCGACGCCCACGGCTCCGTCCTGCACCTCGGCGAGCGTGAATGCTCGTTGCAGCGCCGCCATCAGAAGGTCGTGGAGGAGTCGCCGTCTCCGGTCGTCTCGGCCGCGCTGCGCGAGCGCCTCGGCGCCGAGGCGGTCGCGCTGATGCGCGCCGCCGGATACGTCAACGCCGGCACCGTCGAGTTCATCGCCGCCGCCGTCGATCCCGCCGAGCATTATTTCCTGGAGTGCAACGCCCGGCTCCAGGTCGAGCACCCCGTCACCGAGCTCGTCACCGGGCACGATCTCGTGGAGCTGCAGCTCCGGGTCGCGGCCGGCGAGCCGCTCGGGCTCGCCCAGGACGACATCACGCTGACCGGGCACGCGATCGAGGCCCGGGTCACGGCCGAGGACGCCGACCGTGACTTCCTGCCGGCGGCCGGCCGGGTGCTGGCCTACCGGCGCCCGGACACCGGATCCGGCGGCGTCCGGGTCGACGACGCGATCGAGCCCGGCAGCGAGGTGAACACGACGTATGACTCGATGATCGCCAAGGTCGTCGCTCACGCCGCCGACCGGCCGGGCGCGCTCGCCGCGCTCGACCACGCGCTCGCGCGCACGGCGATCCTCGGCGTGACGACGACGACCGGCTTCCTGCGCGCGCTGCTCGGCACCGGCGAGGTCCGCGAGGGCCGCCTGGACACCGGGTTGATCGAACGTCTCGGCCCGTTCGCGGGCCCCTTCTCCACCGAGGAGGTCGCGCACGCCGCCGCGCTCATCTCGCTGGCCGAGCTCGACGGGCAGCGGGGGTCCGCGGACGATCCGTTCACCGCCGTCGACGGCTGGCGGCTCGGCGGGCGGCGAGCCGACTCGTGGTGGCGCCTCGCCGTCGGCTCCGCCGCGCCGGTCGAGATCCGCCTGCCGCCGCTGAGCGACCATGAGCTGCGGCGGACGGGGCCGGCCGGCTATGCGATCGCGGCCGGCGGGGAACGGCGCGAGTGGAGCTTCGCGATCGACGGCGACGTCATCTGGGTCGGCTGCGAGGGCCGCGCCTGGCCGGTGCGCCGCAGCTCGGCGGCCGACGCGCACGAGGCGCTCGCCGACGGCGATCTGCGCGCCCCGATGCCCGGGCAGGTGCTGCTCGTCCACGGCGCGGTCGGCGACCCCGTGTCGGCCGGCGATCCGGTGATCGTGCTGGAATCGATGAAGATGGAGCTGACGATCGCCGCGCCGGTCGACGGCGAACTCGTGACCGTGAGCGTCGCCGTCGGAGACCGGGTGGTCGTCGACCAGGCGCTGGCCCAGGTGCAACCCCGTGATCAGCGGGAGCCGGCGGCGTGACCGTGCTGCGCTCGCGGGCGAGCCCCGGCTCGGCGGAGTTCCAGGCCAACCTCGCCGCCAACGAGGGGCTCGTGGCCGAGCTGAGCGCCGAGATCGCGCGCGCCGCGCTCGGGGGCGGCGAGCGGGCGCGCGCGCGCCATGTGGAGCGCGGCAAGCTGCTCCCGCGTGAGCGTGTCGACCGCCTGCTCGATCCCGGCGCGCCGTTCCTGGAGCTCTCGCCGATGGCCGCCCACGGGCTCTACGACGGCGAGGCGCCGGGGGCCGGCATCATCACCGGGATCGGGCGGGTCGCCGGGCGCGAGTGCGCGATCGTCGCCAACGACGCGACCGTCAAGGGCGGCACCTACTATCCGATGACGGTCAAGAAGCATCTGCGCGCGCAGGAGATCGCGCTGGCGAACCGGCTGCCCTGCATCTATCTCGTCGACTCCGGGGGCGCCTTCCTCCCCCGCCAGGACGAGGTCTTCCCCGACCGAGACCACTTCGGGCGGATCTTCTTCAACCAGGCGACGATGTCGGCGCAGGCCATCCCGCAGATCGCCGCGGTGATGGGCTCGTGCACCGCCGGCGGCGCCTACGTTCCGGCGATGAGCGACGAGACGGTCATCGTCCACGGGCAGGGGACGATCTTCCTCGGCGGCCCGCCGCTCGTCAAGGCGGCGACCGGCGAGGAGGTGACGGCCGAGGAGCTCGGCGGCGGCGATCTGCACTCACGCACCTCGGGCGTCACCGATCACCTCGCCGACAACGACGCCCACGCCCTGCAGATCGTCCGGGAGATCGTCGCCACGCTCGCCCCGAAGGCCCCGCCGCCGTGGGAGCGGCGAGCCGCGGAGCCTCCGGCTGTCGATCCGGCGGGCCTGCTCGGCGTCGTCTCCGCCGACGTCCGCAAGCCCTACGACGCGCGGGAGATCATCGCCCGGATCGTCGACGGCTCCCGCCTGCACGAGTTCAAGGAGCTGTACGGGGCGACGCTCGTCACCGGCTTTTCCCACATCCACGGCCATCCGGTCGGGATCCTCGCCAACAACGGGATCCTCTTCTCCGAGAGCGCACTGAAGGGCGCGCACTTCATCGAGCTCTGCGACCAGCGGCGGATCCCGCTCGTCTTCCTGCAGAACATCACCGGCTTCATGGTCGGACGTGACTACGAGGCCGGCGGGATCGCCAAGCACGGCGCCAAGCTCGTCACCGCGGTCGCCACCGCCCGCGTCCCGAAGCTGACCGTGATCGTCGGCGGCTCGTTCGGCGCCGGCAACTACGGCATGTGCGGCCGGGCGTACTCCCCCCGCCTGCTGTGGATGTGGCCCGGGGCGCGGATCTCGGTGATGGGCGGCGAGCAGGCCGCGAGCGTCATGACCGAGGTCGGCCAGCCCGAGACCGGCGCGCAGCTCCGTGAGCAATACGAGCTCCAGGGCCATCCGTACTACGCGACGGCGCGGCTGTGGGATGACGGCGTGATCGATCCGCGGGACACCCGGGACATCCTCGGCCTCGGACTCTCCGCGGCCGCCAACGCGCCGCTCGCCGACGTCCGTTACGGCGTCTTCCGGATGTGAGCGAGCCCGCGCTCATTACCATGTGCGGGATCAGCGATTCCCAGGAGGCCGTCCGCAGGTGATCCAGCACATCGTCTTGTTGAAATGGAAGCCGGGCACGTCCGATCAGCAGGTCGACGGCGCGTTCGGGCAGCTGCGAGAGCTCGTCGAGGGCATTCCGGCGGTCGACCGGATCACCTTCGGACGCAACCGCGGCGGGCAGGATCACGGCTTCTCGCACGCGATCATCGTCCGCCTCGCCGACGAGGGCGGGCTGCGCTCCTTCCTCGGCAACCCCGTGCGCCGGCACTACGTCGAGGAGGTGCTCGGACCGATCGAGGCCGATCGCATTGAGATGGATCTGCCTGACGACGTCCATCTGGAGCGCAACGCGTCGCCGGAGTTCAGCTGGGACTGGGCGGGCACCCGCCCGTCGGCCGCCGCCGCCGCGGCCGCCCTGCGCTGGGAGGAGTCACACCCCGACGCGTGATGATCGGTCCGCCGCGGCTGGCCCGGTCGCTTGTCCGGGCCGAGCCGGGCTGGGCCGGGCTGGGCCGAGCGGGCTGGGCCGGGTTTGGGCTGGGCCGGTTTGGGCTGGGCCGAGCCGGGCTGGGCCGAGCGGGCTGGGCCGAGCGGGCTGGGCCGAGCCGGGTTTGGGCTGGGCCGAGCCGGGCTGCGGCGGGTTGGGCTGCGCGCGGAGCGCCGCGAGGCGAGGATGTCTGAAAAAAGCCCGCATAGCGGGCACTATTCAGACATCCTCCCGCGGCGCGTGCGGATCGGGACCCGCGCCGCCCGCGACCGCGACGGGTCAGCGCCACTCGGAGGCCTGCGGTGATGGCGCTCCGTCGGCTTGGCCGGCGCCGTCGTGCGCGGAGCCACCGTTCGTGGACGCGCCGCGGAGGTCGTCGTCCTCGCCCTCGGGGGCGTTGAGCGCGCTGAGCGCGGCGATCACGCGCTCCAGGTCCGCGCGGGTCAGCTCGGCCTCGTGCACGTGCTCGGCGGCGGCCTCGACCTCGACGCGGAGCTCGGCGACGAGCCGGTCGCGCTCGGCGAGCAGCTCGGCCAGGCGGCGGCGCAGCCCGGCGGCGTAGCGGTCGTTGCGGGCCAGCGCGGCGGCCATCAGATCCTCCGCGCCGGTGGTGGCGGCCGAGATCTGCTCGGCGCGGTGGCGGGCGATCCGCTCCTCGATGTCCCGCTCGTAGTCGGCGGCCGCCTGCTCGGCGGTCCGGATGACCGCCCGAGCGCCCTCCAGGAACTGTGCGCGGGACTGGCTGCGCTCGGCGAGGCGCCCGAGCTCTCCGCCGCCGTTGACCGCCGGGGCGGACGGCGCGCGAGCGGACGGCGCCGCGGACGCGGCGGGCGGCACCGCGGACGCGGCGGGCGCGGCGGGCGGCGCCGCGGACGTGGCGGGCGGCACCGCGGACGCAGCGGGCGGCACCGCGGACGCAGCGGGCGGCTCCGCGGACGCAGCGGGCGGCTCCGCGGACGCGGCGGGCGGCTCCGCGGACGCGGCAGCGGCGTGGGCCGGCTCCCCGGGCGGCGCAGCGGGCTCCCCGAGCGGCGCAGCGGGCTCCCCGAGCGGCGTAGCCGGCTCCCCGGTGCCGGCGGGCTCCCCGGCCCCCGCAGCGGCGGATTCGCCGGCTCCCGCGTCCGGCCCCGACGGCGCCGAACGGGCGGCGCCGACCTCGAAGTCCTTGCTGCGGATGAGCACGAGCGTCAGCAGCGCGGCCGCGAACACGACGATCGCGCCGACGAGGAAGACGTCGTTGAGCCCGTCGACGAACCCGGCCCGCACGGCGTGCGCGGCGGCCGCGCGCGCCGACACCGGGACGGCGGCGAGGGCCGAGTCGGCGCCGTTGCCCTGGGCGACGGCCTCGGCCAGGGAGCGTGACGCGGCGCCCGACACGTGAGGAGCGCCGGCCAGCAGCGAGACGATGTGCGTGCGGACCGTGTGCGAGAAGAGCGAGCCGAGGCCGGCGATGCCGGTCGCGATCCCCACCTGGCGGAAGGTGGAGTTGATGCCGGAGGCCATCCCGGCGCGCTCCGGGGTGACGACCCCGATCGCCGTCGAGGCGAGCGGCGGATTGACGAAGCCGGTCCCGGCGCCGGCGATGATGAACCCGGGGATGAGATGGGTCCAGCCCGAGTCGGCCGACAGGCCGCGCATCAGCATCAGGCCGACGCCGACCATCGCCAGGCCGGGCGCGATCAGGAAGCGGATCGGGACATTGGCGGTCAGCCGTCCGGCCAGGGTCGAGGTCAGGAGGATCCCGCCGGAGAGCGTGAGGAAGCGCAGGCCGGTATCGAACGCGGAGTAGCGCAGGACGTCCTGGAGGTAGAGCGTCAGATACAGGAACAGCGAGAACAGGCCGGCCGAGAGCGCGAACGCGGCGATCGACCCGCCGGTGAAGGTCGGCTTGCGGAACAGGCCGAGATCGAACATCGCCCCGTCGCGCTGGAGAACCTCGGCGATCAGGAACAGGATCAGCAGAACGGCGGCGCCGGCCAGGCAGGCGATGATGAGCGAGGATCCCCAGCCCTTCGTGTTGACCTTGATCAGCGCGTAGATGAACGCGGCGAGCGCGCCGCTGAAGGTGACCACCCCGATCGGGTCCGGACGGCGCGCTCCCGGCTGGCGGGACTCATCCACCCGGGCGATGGTCAGGATGACCGCGATCACGCCGATCGGGACGTTGACGAGGAAGATCCAGCGCCAGGACAGACCGGTCGTCAGCGCGCCGCCGACCACCGGCCCGATCGCCACGGCGAGCCCGGTGATCGCTCCCCAGGCGCCGAACGCCGTCCCCCGCTCACGGCCCTGGAAGGCGCTGCCCAACAGCGCGAGCGAGGTGGAGAACATCGCCGCGCCGCCGATGCCCTGCACGCCGCGCGCCAGGTTGAGCCACAGCGGCGTCGTCGCCAGGCCGCAGGCCAGCGAGCTGGCGCTGAACAGGACGAGGCCCGCGACGAACATCCGCCGGCGTCCGAACAGGTCGGCCAGCGATCCCGTCGTCAGCAGGAGCGCGGCAAGGCTGAGCGCGTAGGCGTCCACGACCCATTGCAGATCGCTGAAGCTCGCCTTCAGCGACGACTGGATCGCCGGCAGCGCGACATTGACGATCGTCACGTCCAGCAACAGCATGAACGTGCCGACACAGACAGCGATGAGAGTCCACCACTTGCGGTCCATCGAGAAGACAGCCCTCCACGGATCAGACGAACAGGCCTTGCCTGAAGGCTACCGACGGTGCTGCCCGGCCCGGCGGGGCCCAAACCCCCCGGCATCGCTCGAGCCGTCCCGGTCAGGGTCGGCCGGGCAGCCCGGCCAGTTGTCCAATCGCCTCAAGATCTCCACCAGACCGCCGACTAGACGACCGAACAGGCTCCCTAAACGGATTCAGGGAGCAGTCACTACACGGAGGTTGATCATGAAGAAGTTCTGGGTGTACCGCGCCGTTTCCGCGGCCGCTGCGATCACCGCGGTTGCTGTTGCCTCAGGAGCCGGAAACAAGTTCTTTACCTGAGACGCTGACGGGCGCGTGCCGTGATCGTCATGGCACGCGCCCGTCGCACCGTCTCCTCGGCCATGCGCACGCGATCGACCGTCCGGACCTACTGTGGCACCGTCTTTCTCGCGGGCTGCCTTGTCGTCGCGCTGACCGCGCGATCCGAGCACTTCGGCTACGTGGCGGCGTCGCCGGTGACCTTCTCGGTCCTGGCCATCGGCGTCCTGCTCGGCGAGATGATGCCGATCAAGATCCCCCGGCGTGGCAACGACGAGGAGATCACGCTGTCGGCGTCCTTCGCGATGGCCCTGCTGCTCGTCGGCGGCCTCGGACCGGCCCTGATCGCCCAAGCGGCGGCCTCGATCGTGCAGGACCGGACCTCGGGCAAGCCGTGGTGGCGGATCCGCTTCAACGTCGGCCAGTACACGCTGTCGATGGTGGCGGCCGAGCTCGTCGTCCGCCTGTTCGGCGATACCCACGCCGGCCCGCACCCCTTCTCCAGCGGCCAGCTGCCGGTCATGCTCGCCGCCGCCGGCGCGTTCTTCGTCGTCAACAGCGGGCTCGTCGGAGCCGCCGTCTCCTTCTATCAGGAGGTGCCGATCCGCCGCTATTTCCGCAACAACATCTCGTTCGTCTTCATCACCGCCGGGGTGATGCTGCTCGTCGCGCCGATCGTCCTGGCCGCGGCCGCCTACTCCGTGCTCCTCGTCCCGCTCTGCCTGGCGCCGGTCATCGCCGTCTACAGCTCGGTCTGGCAGGGCGCCCGCAGCGAGCACGCGGCGCGCCACGACGCCCTGACCGGCCTGCCCAACCGGACCTCGTTCCATGAGGCGATCGCGGAGGCGATCACCGCCGAGCGCGAGCCGGCGTTCGTCCTGCTCATGGACCTCGACCGCTTCAAGGAGGTCAACGACACGCTCGGTCATCGCTACGGCGACGTCCTCCTGCGCGAGGTCGCGGCGCGCTTTACGGCGCAGCTCGGCAAGCACGACCAGCTCGCCCGGCTCGGCGGCGACGAGTTCGCGATCGTCGGCCGCGGCGGCGGCCAGAGCGAGGGGGTCGAGCTCGCCCGGCGGATCGTCGCGTCGCTGCGCGGGCGGATGGAGCTGGAGCACTTCGTCGTCGACGTCCAGGCGAGCATCGGGATCGCCCTCTTCCCGGAGCACGGAACCGACGTGGAGGCGCTTCTGCAGAGAGCCGACGTCGCCATGTACCACGCCAAGGAGAACCGGTCCGGGGTCGCGCTCTACGACGAGCGCTACGACGATCACAGCCCGGCCAAGCTCGCGCTGACCGCCGAGCTGCGGACGGCGCTGACCGGCGAGGAGATCATCGCCTGGTATCAGCCCGAGATCGAGCTCGCGACCGGCCGCGTCCTCGCCGTCGAGGCTCTCGTGCGCTGGCAGCATCCCCGGCTCGGCCTGCTCGCGCCGAGCACCTTCATCACGATGGCCGAGCAGACCGGCCTGGTCAATGCGATGACCGAACGGGTCATCGCCCTGTCGCTGCGCCAGATCTCCGAGTGGAGCGCCGCCGGAATCGACACCACGGTCGCCGTCAACATCTCGCCGCAGGTCCTCGTCGATCCCGGCTTCACCGCGCGCCTGCAGGCCGCGCTGGAGCGCGCCGCGGTGCCGGCCGGCCGGCTCAAGCTGGAGGTCACCGAGAGTGCGCTGATGGCCGACCCCGAAGTGGCGCGCGCCACCCTGCTCGAGCTCGATCGGCGCGGGATCGAGATCTCGATCGACGACTTCGGCACCGGCTACTCCTCGCTGGCCTACCTCGCCGACCTGCCGGTCAGCGAGGTCAAGATCGACCGCTCGTTCGTCCGGCGGATGACAGCCGGTTCGCGGGAATCGATCATCGTCAACTCCACGATCGATCTCGCCCATCATCTCGGGATGCGCGCCGTCGCCGAGGGCGTCGAGGATCCGCGCATGCTGCTCGAGCTCGAGCGCCTCGGCTGCGACGCCGCCCAGGGGTACTCCATCTCCCGGCCGATGACCCCGCACGACACCACGAGCTGGCTGGCCCGCGAGCGCCAGAGGACCCCGACCTTCGGTCCCGGGATCGGCCAGAAGACCGCGACCTTCGGTCCCGAGGTCAGGCAGGTCGCATGATCCTCTTCGCCCTCGCCGGACTATGCCTGCTCGGTGTCCCGGCTCGGGGAGGACAGCTGAGGCGGCTGGCCGAGATCGAGCTCCACGCCGTCTGGCTCGGCCTCGTCGCCCTCGCGATCCAGGTCGTGATCACCGTCGTGGTCCCCAACGGCGATCACGCGCTGCACGCCGAGGTCCACATCGCCACCTACGGCCTGCTCGGCGTGTTCCTGATCGCCAATCGCCGGCTGCCCGGCCTCTGGCTGGTCGCTCTCGGCGTGCTCGCCAACGGGCTCGCGATCGTCCTCAACCACGGCATCATGCCGGCCGCCGCCTCCGCCCAGCGGATGGCCGGGATGTCGCTCGGCGCGGGCTTTCACAACTCGTTCCATCTCGCCCATCCGGCGCTGCAGTGGCTCGGTGACATCATTCCGGTCCCCGGTCCGCTCCGCAACGTCCTCAGCGTCGGCGACTGCGCGATCTTCGCGGGCATGTTCCTCGTGCTGACGCTCGCCTGCGCGCCGGTCGCCGTGCCCGAGCGGCCGGTCTCGCTCCAGGCCGGAGCCTGACGCTCCCGGTCGGGCGTCCGGCCGGCGCGCCGGGTCTTCAAGTTCTCCGTCGCGCCGCCGATTAGCGTGACGACGGGGGTCTCCCCACGGATCGGGAGGACATCCCGTCCATCCGGAGGCGATCGTGCGCGACCGAGCGGATCCGGTGCGCACCCGTTGCCGTCGCCCCTTCATTTCATGCACAAGCCATCCCCAGTGAGGATCTACTGCGGCGCCGTCTTCGTCGCCGGGTGCCTCGTGGTGGCGCTCCTGCGCCCGATGGAGCACCTCGGCTTCATCTCGGCGACGCCGGTCAGCTTCGGGATCATGGCGCTCGGCGTGGTGCTCGGCGAGCTGATGCCGTTGAAGATCCCGCGCCGGGGCGACGACGAGGAGATCGCCCTGTCGGCATCGTTCGCGATGGCCATCCTGCTCGTCGGCGGGCTCGGCCCGGCGTTGATCGCCCAAGCGGTCGCGTCCGTCGCGCAGGACGTCAACTCCCGCAAGCCACCGTGGAGGATCGCCTTCAACCTCGGCCAGTACGCGCTGTCGATGGCGGCCGCGGCGGTCGTGATGCGCGCGCTGACCTCCGCCGACCTCGGCCCGCACCCCTTCGGTACGCCGCAGATGCCGGCGGTGATCGCCGCCCTGTGGGTGTTCTTCCTCGTCAACACCGGGCTCGTGGGGACCGCCGTCGCGCTGTATCAGCGGGTGCCGATCCGCGGCTACTTCGCCACCAACATCGGCTTCGTCTTCGTGACCGGTGGGGTCATGCTGCTCGTCGCGCCGATCGTCATGGCGGCCGCCGACTACTCGATCGTGCTCGTGCCGCTCTGCATGGCGCCGGTGGTGGCGATCTACAGCTCGGTCTGGGAGGGCGCTCGCAGCGAGCACGCCGCACGCCACGACGGGCTGACCGGACTGCCCAATCGGACCGCGTTTCACGAGGCGATCGGCACGGCGATCCGGGACGAGAGGGAACCGGCGTTCCTGCTGCTCGTCGACCTCGACCGCTTCAAGGAGGTCAATGACACGCTCGGCCACGCCTACGGCGACCTGCTGTTGCAACAGGTCTCAGAGCGCTTCCAGCAGCAGCTCGGCGAGCGCGACCAGCTCGCCCGTCTCGGCGGCGACGAGTTCGCGATCATCGGCGCCGGCGGCGAGCGCCGCCAGGCGATGGAGCTCGCGAACCGGATCGCCGACAGCCTCCGCCAGCCGATGCAGCTCGAGCACGTGTTCGTCGACGTCCAGGCGAGCGTCGGGGTCTCGCTCTTCCCCCACCACGGCCGCGCCGTCGAGACGCTGCTGCAGCGCGCCGACGTGGCGATGTACCGCGCCAAGGCGACCCGCAGCGGGGTCTCGCTCTACGAGGAGCGCCACGACCATCATTCGGCGGACAAGCTGATGCTCGCCGCCGACCTGCGCACCGCGGTCGGCAGCGACCAGATCGTCGTCTGGTATCAGCCCGAGATCGAGTTCACCAGCGGGCGGGTGCTCGCCGTCGAGGCGCTTGTCCGCTGGGAGCATCCGCGCCTCGGCCTGCTCGGCCCCGACGACTTCATCACGATGGCCGAGCAGTCGAACCTGATCAAGCCGCTGACCGACCAGGTCACCGAGATCGCGCTGCGACAGCTCGCCGCCTGGCGCCGGGAGGGGATCGCGGTCTCGATGGCGGTCAACGTCTCGCCGCCGGTGCTCGTCGACCCCGAGTTCGCGACGCGCGTCGTCAACCTGCTGGAGCAGACCGGGATACCGGCGGCGCGGCTCAAGCTCGAGGTCACCGAGGGAGCGCTGATGGCCGAGCCCGAGGTCGCCCGCGACGCCCTGCGCCAGCTCGACGCCCGCGGGATCGAGATCTCGATCGACGATTTCGGCACCGGCTACTCCTCGCTCGCCTATCTCGCCGACCTGCCCGTGACCGAGGTCAAGATCGACCGGTCGTTCGTGCGCCGGATGGGCAAGAACTCGCGGGAGTCGATCATCGTCAGCTCGACGATCGACCTCGCGCACCATCTCGGGATGCGCGCCGTCGCCGAAGGTGTCGAGCACCCCCGCATGCTCCAGGAGCTGGAGCAGCTCGGCTGCGACGCGGGACAGGGGCACGCCATCGCCCGGCCGCTGGCGGCCCCGGAGATGACCGCCTGGCTGCGAACCGCTCGCGGTCCGCGGCGCGGCGGTCAGACGCCCGTCCCGCCCGCGCTCGTCGCGCCACCGCGCTGAGCGCGGGCGCCTCTTGGGCGCCGCGCTCAGTCTCGCTACTGCGCGTGGCGTTGTGCGTCGACGAGCTGGTCAGGGGTGGTCGGGGACGGCACCGTATTGGCGTGGGTGGTGTGAGGCAGCGGCGCGACGCCCTCCCCCTCTCCCGGGATGTTGCTGGGATTGGTCGAGCGGCCCCACACCGTGAAGATGACGGCGGCGACCATGATGATCACGGCGATCGGAACGAGGACGATGGCGTACACGCCGCCGGCGACGAGGCCGCCGGCGAGAAACAAGACGACAAGCAGGATGAGGGGGAAGGCGAGCCACATTCCGTTCACCTACCCCGGTCACGCGAGTTCACGCCGCGTCGGCGACACCGACCAGCACTCCACGCGCTGAGCTGCGGGCTCATACCCCGTCGAGGACCGGATCGGTGAGGTCACGCACCTTGGCGCCGGCGCGCCGCAGCAGCCGTGAGACCTGCATTTGCGAGCAGCCGAGCTCCTGGGCGATCTCGGCCTGCTTGAGATCGCGCTCCAGGCGCAGCGTCAGCGCGCGGCGCTCCAGATGGGGCAGCCGGGCGAGCGCCGCGCTGAGCGAGGCGGTGGCCTCGACGAGCCCGTAGCGCTCGTCGGTCTCCCCCAGGCTGTCGACCAGCGCCTCGGGCTCATCGACGTCGGTTCCCGACACCGGAGCATCAAGCGACACCGAGTAGTGCGCCGTCCCGGCGTCGAGCCCGGCGATCACCGCCTCGTTGGAGATCTCGAGGTATTGCGCCAGCTCGTCCACGCGCGGAGAGCGCCCGGTCTGAGCGGCGATCTGGCGCGACGCCCGGTCGACTCGGAGCGCCATCTCCTGGGCGCCGCGCGGGACGTGCGCCGACCAGCCGGTGTTGCGGAAGTAGCGTTTCAGCTCGCCGAGGATCGTCGGGATCGCGAACGCCGAGAAGCGTATGCCGCGCTCGGGGTCGAACCGGTCGATCGCGCCCAGCAGCCCGACGGACGCGACCTGGACGAGGTCCTCGACCGGCTCGTGCGGGTTCGTGTACCGGCTGGCGAGCTTGCGGGCCAGCGGAAGGAAGCGGATGAACAGTTCGTCACGGGCCTGTCGTTCGCCGTGAGTCCGCCAGCGTGCGGCGAGCGCGTTCGTATCCGCGTGCTTGACGTCAAGCAGGGTCTGCATGGGTCTCCTTTCGAGGCAACCGAGCCCCGTCAGTGGACCGCTGCGCGATCACCTGCCGTCAGGCTGTACTCACACCGCAGCGCTGAAACGCAACGGCATGTTCCAGTCATACCCCGTCGGCGCCGATCGTCAACCATGAGCGGCGTGACGTGTCAGACGGCTTCCGGCCCCGCCGTCACAGCGGTCTGGAGATCCCGGGATTGTGGCGTCGGCGGCCGGGGTACCTAGACGAACGTCATGAACCCTCTTCTGTTCGCCGACTGGGGCCGTCTCAACCGGCGCTTCACCCAGATCATGTGGACCCTGGCCGTTGTCCTGATGCTCGTCATCGGCGTCGCCCTGGCGCGGACGGCCGGGACGGGAAGCCGGTCTCAGCCGCCGCCGCAGCGCGTTCCCGCCCAGATGGCGGTGGCCGGCGATCCGATCACCCGCTGAGCGAACCCGTTGATCGGCCTCGCCGATCGGCCGCGCGTCGGATCAGCCATCCCGGCCGGCGCGGCCATCCGTGGTCACCGATCGCCGACGTCATCGCCGACGTCCATCGCCGTCTCGGCCCTGCCGAGATGGCTCGGCGGCCTGCCCCGCAGCAGCCAGGCGCGATCGGCCGTGCGCAGCAGGCGGTCCTCGTCGGCCAGCTGACGCAGCGCGGTGCTGACCGATGGACGCTGGGCTCCGACGAGCCGCGCGAGTATCTCGTGGGTGAGCTTGAGGGGAAGGTAGACGCCCTCGGGCCTCACCCGGCCCCAGCGGTCGGCGAGGTGCCACATGATGACCAGCAGCCGGGTGTCGACCCGGCGCAGGTGTGAGACGGCGAGGGTGACGGCGAGCGAGTGGGCGCGCCCGACCGCCCCGCGCAGGATCGTCGCGGTCGCCGACGGCCACGGGGCCAGCTCGTGGGTGAACTCGGGATCGAGCACCGCGAACCGCGCCGGCGTCAGGACGTGCCAGGCGATCTCGAACGGAATCGGGGCGTCCTCGCCGGCGTCGTCGACCGGACGCACGAGATCGCCGCGGCCGATCAGCTCGGTGGCCAGCGGCTTCTCAAGGATGACATCCCGCGTCAACAGCCCGTCGAGGACGAGCAGCCCGAGGTGACCGGGGTCCTCGCCGATCGTCCGGGTCGGCGCCCAGCGTCCCCGCCGGACGACGATCAGCTCAGCGACCAACCGCCGGCGAGCCAGGCGGCGCTGCTCAGGGCCGAGGTGCTCGACGATCTCCGGGAGCGCGTCGGCCACGTTGACCCGCCGCGGTGGTCTGCTCATTGCTCGACAGTTTCTCACCATTGCCGGTCACGACCGCCCGGGGGGGCGTCATCCGTCGCACTGACATCCGGCGGGGGTGACCGATATCGACGATCATGCTCGTATGACTGACAATGATTTCACCGACCGTTCTGACGACGACGACATGGCCATCGATCTCACGGGAAGGACTCGGAGCCGGCGACGCGATCGGCGTTCACGCCGCCGGCACGAGGCAGCTCTCGAGGCCGAGATCCGGCGCTTGAGATCCACTGGATGGCCGGCTCGTCCGCGCAGCTTCAGCCGCCCGGCCGATACCTGAGGGCACTCCCGAGATCGGCCCCCGGGGACAGAGCGAGCCGGTCGTCGACGGCGGCTACGGGGGCGTCGGGCGCCGGGGTCGGCTCGCCGCGCAGTGCCTGGGCGCGCGCCCGCATGTCACGCAACTCGGCGGGAGGCTCTCCGCGCAGCAGCCACGTCCGATCCGGGCGGCGCACGAGCTGATCGCGTTTGGCCAGAGCGGAGAGGTGTGCCGACACCGAGGGGCGCTGGCTGCCGATCAGCTCCGCGACGTCACCGTGGGTCAGCCGCAGCGGGACGATCGTCCCCTCCGGGGTCACGCGACCGGACCGGTCCGCCAGGTGCCAGAAGAGCACCATCAGCCGGAGCTCGATGTGCTGAAGGCTGTGAATGGCGACGTCGAGGGCCAGCGCATGCGAGCGTCCGACGGCGCGCTCGATGATCGCGTGGATGAGCGACGGCCAGCGCGCACCGACGGTGACCAGGCGCTGGTCGAGAAGCCCGAGCCGGACCGGCTCGATCACCCGCCAGCTGACCTCGAAGGGCAGCGGGGCGTAGCGCCCGAAGTGATCCCATGGCCGCAGGATCGTTCCGGCCCGACCAGTTCGCCGCATCGGCGCTCGGCCACCTGGACTGAGCGGACCAGCAGGCCGTCGAGCACGAGCAGGCCCAGCAGGTCGGCGGCGCCGACGCCCCAGGGGACGTGCAGCCCGCGCTCGAGCTCGGCGAGCTCGGCGACCGCATAGCGGCGGGCGCTCGCGAAATCCTCCGGCGACAGGTGGGCGCCCAGTTCGGGGTCCTCGTCGAGTAGTCGCACCCGGCGAGGGCGCGTCGTACCGTCGCGCACGTGAGTGGGCACGGGTCATGTGTACCCCTCGCGCGAACTGACGAAGCGCGACGCGGGATGGTGACGACCCCGGCCAGAGCGCCATGATCCCGGGACGGTGGCGCGGTGGTCAGGCGAACGGACGGCGGCGGGCGGCCCAGTGCGCGACCACCCCTGAGCCCAGCAAGCCCGCGGCGATCACCAGAAACGGCAATGACAACGCCACGAGCACGATCCCGATCGTCGTCGCGACGCCGCTGCCGAGGACCCACAGAACGATGCCCGGCACGACACAGACCGCGAAGATCCCCCAGAAAGCGGACCCCCGGGCGGCCCAGCCGATGGGCCTCACGTTCGAGTTCCGGGTCCGGGCCCGGGTGACTCGTCCTGACGCTCATGACACAGATGTGTACCCGCCGGCGGCGCACCGGCCGCCGTTCGGTCATCCGTCGAACAGGTTCGCGCGCTGCGAGTGACGGGAGTGGTAGCACAACAGCGGGGCCGTGCACGCAAACTGAAGGAGATTCCATGCGTGACGATCGTTCTCCGCAGCCGGCGGGTCGTCGGCGGATCCCGGAAATTCCGCGGTCCCGATTTGCGCTCGGCCAGGCCCGGGCCGAGACCTATGAGCAGATGCTGCGTCTCGGAAGCTTCGGCGAGGGGATGCAGCGCGACCCGGGGTCCCCGCGGCGTGATCACCGTGGCCGGTTCAGCGAGGGGCAGGAGCTGCTGGGCGACGCCGACCCCGAGAAGCACATCCGCCGGGGCTTCGCGGCCGGTATGGACCGAGAGGCCGGAGTGCGCGAGCAGCTGTAACACGCGTGCTGACACACGATGTATGTTCGGCGGCGCGGCGGCTCAGGAGGTGTGGCGCTGCCACCCGCAGACCATCGATGACGTGACGAGCGCGAGCGCGAGCGCGGCCGGTCGCGGCCGTGACGGTGATCGGTACGACGTATGACCGCCGGGTGGAGAACGGACGCGCCGGTGGGCAACGTTGAGCTATGAGATCTTCGCCCCCCCTGCCCACGGCGACCGATGGCGCCCACGCCACGACGACCCCGGACATCGCGCCCCACAGCGTGGCGGTGGTGGCCGCGGAGACGCGCCGGCTGGAGCGCCAGCTGCTCGCCTGGGGTCCCATGCCCCGGCATCGTCTGGTGCAGCGGTGCGGGGCGCATCGGTGGCGAGAGGGCACGTTCGAGGAGGCGGTCCGCCAGGGACTGCGGACAGGACAGCTGCGGCAGTTGCCGCTCGATTGGTTCGCGGCCGGCACGCGCCGCGACGACAGGCCTCCGGACGCCAGCCCCGCGGACGCCAGCCCCGCGGACGCCAGCCCCGCGGACGCCAGGACTGCGGACGCCGGGCCTCCGGACGCGCGGACCTGATCGCACCCGCCGGCGTCGGCACGGGAGGGCGAGGCGCGAGAGCGGCTCGTGCGAGAATCATCCGCGATGGCCGACCACCCCCTGCAGGGCTCGATCACCCCCGTCAGGCGCGCCCCCGATCCGATCGACCCGGGCGTCCGGATCGGGCACGCGCATCTGCGCACCGCCGACATCGACCGGATCCGCGGCTTCTACGTCGACGTGCTCGGCTTCGACGTCGTCGCCGAGGACCGCGACGTGCCCGGCTGGGGAACGACCGGCGACATCCTGTTTCTGTCGGCCGGCGGCTATCACCACCATCTCGGCTTCAACACGTGGAAGTCCCGGGGCGGTCCGCCCCAGCCCGACGGCGTCGCCGGCCTGCACCACATCGCGCTCGCCTATCCGACCCGCGCCGGTCTGGCCGACGCCTATCGCCGCCTGAAGGCCGTCGACTGGCCGATCCGCCAGACCGCCGACCACGGGACCCATGAGGCGATCTACATCACCGACCCCGACGGCAACGACGTCGAGCTGATGTGGGACCGGCCCGTGGATCGGTGGCCGCGAGACGCCGACGGCCATCTCGTCGGCCAGTTCGGCCCCGATCTCGACCTCGACGAGCTGCTGACCGAACTGGGTTGATCGGGCTCTCCCCGGCGGCCTGAGCCGGGACGACGGGTCAGCCCTCCCCGGACGCGCGCCGCGCGGCCAGCAGCCCCAGGCCCGCCCACAGCGCCGCCGTCCGCGCGTTGCCACGAGCGAGGCGCCGGTGCGCGGGTGTGACGCGCAGCCGGTCGCCACCGATCGCCGCGGATCCGAGCCCGATCATCGTCGCGCCGTGGAGCGCGTCGACGCCCACCCCCGCCAGCAGCCGGCGTCGCCCGGGGTGCGTCCCGGTCAGCCCGGCCTGGACGAGCTCCCGAACGCCGAGCACGCGGGCCACCATCGCCGCCCGCGCGTCGAGGCGGGCGCCGAGCAGGGCGGCGCCGTACACCGCCCGCGCCCAGGCCAGCGCGCCGAGCGGGGCGGTCATGTCCCGGTGACGGCGCACTGCAGCAGCAGCGCGTGCACGAACGCCTGCGGAAGATTGCCGCGCAGCTGGCGCTGCTGCACGTCGAACTCCTCCGAAACGAGGCCGGCGGTCCCGCAGGAGGCCCGGGTGCGCTCGAACCACCGCGCAGCGCCGACCGCGTCACCCTGCTGCGCGCAGGCCAGGGCCATCAGGAAGCCGCACATCAGGAACGCGCCCTCGGACTCGCCGAGCGGGCGCTCGTCCGGGCGATAGCGATAGCAGTACCCGTCCTGGACGAGCTCGTGCGCGACGGCCTGCCAGGTGGCGATCGTGCGCGGGTCGTCCGCCGGGATCCCGCCTCGGATCGCCGGCAGCAGAAGCGCCGCGTCGAGACGCTCGTCGGTCGGCGAGCGCTGCCAGTGTCCGCGGGGATGCAGCGCGTGGGCCGAGGTGTCGGCGAGGATCGCGTCGCCGAGGGCGAGCCAGTGCGCGGCGCGCTCGCTGCCCTGCGCGGCGGCGATCCGCCGCAGCCCGGCCACGCAGATCAGCCGGCTGTGCGTCCAGGCGTCGGGCTCCAGCTCCCAGATCCCGGCGTCGGGCTCCCGCCAGCGCCGCTCGATCGCGTCGACCGCCGTCTCGACCGCCCGCCAGCCGTCGGCGTCGAGACGGTCATGGCCGGCGGCGGCCGCGAACAGCAGCAGCGACTCGCCGAAGGCATCAAGCTGGAACTGATGGTTGACCCAGTTGCCGACGACGTCACTGCCGCCGGGATAGCCGGGGAGATCGAGCCCGCGCTCGTCGGGCACCGGACCGCCGCTGACCGTGTAGGCGGGGACCATCGACGCGCCGTCGGCCAGCAGCCGCTCGGTGACGAAGCGCACGCTGTCGTCGAGCAGCGGCAGCGGCCCGGCCGCGGCGACGGCCTGTCCGGTGATGCACTGGTCCCGGATCCAGACGTAGCGATAGTCGTAGTTGCGGCCCTCGCGCGCGCGCTCGGGAAGCGCCATGGTCGCCGCCGCCACCATCCCCCCGCCGGCGCTCGTCAATCCGCTCAGCACGGCGTAGGAGTGCCGGGCGTCGCGTGCGGCGACGGCGCAGTCCAGCGCCGGCAGACGCTCGCTCCACGCCGCCTCGGTCCCGCTCCAGGCGAGCTCCGGATCCGGCGGCGGCGACGGATCGGATGCGGCGTCGAGCGCCAGGACGAGATCGTGGGTGTCGCCCTCGGCGAGCCTCAGATCGAGCTCCAGGCGCTTGCCGCCGTGGCCGTCGGCCCGCGGCCGTGCGTCGCCGGCGCCCGCCCACTGAATCCGCACCTCGCCGCTGGCCCCCGTCCAGACTCCGTCGTCGGAGCACCGCAGCCGGGTCATCGCCCGCTCGCCGAAGCCGGTCCGGAGGTTGAGCACGACCCGCACCCGCGGCTCGCCGCGGACCGCGATCACCTGTCGCAGGATGACCGCGCGCCCGTCGGCGGACGGGAGCGCGAGCGCCTCCCGGCACTCGACGATCCCGTCATCGGTGATCCACCGGCTGCGCCAGATGAGCCCGTGGTCATAGCTGCCGCCCCAGACATACCGGCCTTCCGGGGTGACGGAGTACACCCCGGGACCGCCGATCAATGACGAGAAGCAGGCGTCGGAGTCCCAGCGGGGAAAGCACATCCACGCGAAGTCGCCGCGCGGGCCGACGACCGCGCCGCGCTCACCGTCGGCGAGCAGCGCGTATTCACGCAGGACGTGGGGCGGGACGTCGGCGGCCGCAGGGGTCATCGGGCGGCCGCCGCCGCCGCGGCCGCCGCGCCTCCGGCGAGCACGGCGCCCCCGGCCAGCAGCGAGCGGTGGGTCGCGGCCCACAGCTGCGGGCTGCGGCGCTTGGCCTCGGCGTCGAAGATTCCGTGCGTCGCCGCCTTATCCGGGACGGGCGCGAACAGGTTGTCCGGCCGATCGGGTGCCACCGGCAGGTCGCTGACCTGCTGGCCGCTGAACGCCGTCCGCGCCAGATAGCGATCGGCGATCCCGGGCGCGAGCTTGTTGCCGAGGATCGCCTCGACCGCGCTGTAACCGACGCGGAGCTCACGGCGGCGATGGTGGGCGGCCCAGTAGACGGCCTCGGCCGGGACCTCGGGCTGATAGATCGGCGGCACGGGCTTGGGATGATTGGGCAGCTTGGAGCGACACCAGTTGAACTGCGTCGTGTTGACGCCGGGGAGCTGGACCATCGTGATCCGCACCCGGCTCTTGTCGTGGCGCAGCTCGGTGCGCAGCGAATCGGTGAAGCCGCGCAGGCCGAACTTCGCGCCGCAGTACGCCGACTGGAGCGGGATCGCCCGATAGGAAAGGGCCGAGCCGACCTGGACGATCGTCCCGCGGTCACGCGCGGTCATCCGCTTCAGCGCGACCATCGTCCCGTACACCGCCCCGAGATACGTGACCTCGGTGGCGCGCTTGAACTCCTGCGGGGAGACGTCGAGGACCCGGGCGAAGACCGTCGACATGGCGTCGTTGACCCAGATGTCGATCGGCCCGAACGCCGCCTCCACCGCGGCGGCGGCGGCCTCGACCTGCTCGTGGTCGGCAACGTCGGTCGGGACGACCATGGCACGACCGCCGAGTTGCTCCACCTCGTGCGCAGCCTCGTTCAGACCCCGCTCGCCGCGGGCGAGCAGCGCGACGTGAGCCCCGCGTTTGGCGAAGGCGTGAGCGATGGCGCGGCCCACTCCTCCCGATGCTCCGGTCACCACAACTACTTCCGCGTCACTCATGGGGTCGTCTCCTCATTGTCGGGACATGTCAGCGGCGGGGCGCCGGGCCGGCGCCCGCTACACCAGCTGCGGCCGGGCGATCGCCCGCGCCGCACGCTCGATCAGGTCGACGCACGCCTCGGTGTCAAGCGCGGTGGCGTCGATCACGAGGTGGTAGAGCGCCGGATCGTCGATGTCGAGGTCGTAGAACTGGCGCCAGTACTCGGCGTGCGTGCGGTCGAGCTGGCGCATCGCCCGGGTCGCCGCGGCCTTGTCCGGCGCCCCGAGGTCGAGCGCCTGGCGCACGCGCCGGTCCCGCGGACCGCTCAGCCGGACGCGCAGCGCGCGGGGATCGTCGCGCAGCACGGCGACCGCTCCGCGGCCGAGCAGCACTCCCTCGCCACTCGCGGCCCGGGCGCGGATCGCCTCCTCGGAGGCGTGATGGAAGTCCTCGGGGGTGGCGATGTCGGCGGGCAGCGGGGCGGGCGCGCCGACGTCGGCGCCGAGGAAGCCCATCAGCAGGCGGCCGAGCAGCGAGCCGCCGGTCGGCTGCTCGAGCGCGAGCGCGTCGTCGAGCGGAACCTCGAGGCGCTCGGCCACCTCCAGCGAGATCGCCCGGTCGACGAACGGGACGTCGAGCCGCCGTGCGACCGCCGGGCCGATCACGCTTCCCGCGGCCCCGTAGGCCGCCGACAGGGCGACGAGCGTCATCGCCGGGGCGCCGCTCTGGCGATCGGCGCGGGCTCGCCGGAGGAGACCGGTGCCGGTTGCGGCGCCGGTGTGGCCCGCGCGCCGACGGCGTCGCCCGTCTCCGCCGCCGGCGAGGACGGCTCGGCGGGCTCCTCGCGATAGTGATATTTGCCGCCGCGCAGCCACGATGCGCCCGCGGCCACCAGGCAGGCGATGAAGGCGAAGGTGAACGCCGCGCCGAGCGCGCTGTCAAACGGGGCGGTCATCAGCCGCGGGAAGAACGAGCGCCCGGTCAGCGCCGCGGCCTGGGTGGCGGTGAGGTGGTGCAGCAGGGTCGGGCCGAGCAGCTCCTGAACCGGGTTGTAGCCCAGGAAGGCGGCGAACAGGCTCGTCACCGGCGGCAGCGCGGCGATCCGGGTGGCATCGGCGGCCGGCACGCCGTGGGCGACGAGCCCATGACGCAGGGCGCCCGGCAGGCCGCCGGCCAGGCCGACGATCAGCAGCGAGAAGAAGATCCCGATCGACAGCACCATCGCCGAGTTCTGGAAGGTGGCGTTCATCCCGGCTCCCGCCCCGCGCTGGCGCGGCGGCAGGCTGTTCATGACCCCGGCGCGATTGGGCGAGGCGAACAGCCCCATCCCGATGCCGTTGAGCAGCAGGACCGCGGCGAACGGGACATAGGAGAAGTCGACCGGCAGCGCCTGCAGGAGGATGAAGGACAGGGCCGCCAGCAGCATCCCACCGGTGGCGAACGGCCGCGCGCCGTAGCGATCGGACAGGATGCCCGACAGCGGGCCGGCGATCAGGAAGCCCGCGATCAACGGGAGCATGTAGATACCGGCGTAGAGCGGCGTCTGGGCGAAGCTGTAGCCGTGCTCGGGCAACCAGATGCCCTGCAGCCAGATGATCAGCACGAACTGCAGGCCGCCTCGACCGATCGCCGACAGCAGCGTCGCCAGGTTGCCCGCCGCGAACGCCCGGATCTTGAACAGGTCCAGGTGGAACATCGGCTGCTCGACGCGCGTCTCGATGATCCCGAAGACGATCAGGACGGCGATCCCGCCGATGATCTCGATCAGCACCTTCGGGCTCGTCCAGGCCATCGTGTGATGGCCGTAGGGCTGGATGCCGTAGGTGATGCCGACCATCACCGCGATCAGCCCAACCGCGAAGGTGACATTGCCGAGCCAGTCGATCTTGGCGTGCCGGCGCTCGCTGAGGTCGTGCAGCTTCAGATAGGCCCAGATCGTGCCGAAGACGCCGAACGGGACCGAGACGAGGAAGACGAGCCGCCAGTCGACCGGGGCGAGCAGGCCGCCGATGATCAGGCCGAGGAACGAGCCGGCGATCGCCGCCACGCCGTTGATCCCGAGCGCGAGGCCGCGCTGATTCTCGGGGAAGGCGTCGGTGATGATCGCGCTGGAGTTGGCGAACAGCATCGCTCCGCCGACACCCTGGCCGACCCGCATGCCGATCAGCCACAGCGCGCCGGCCGGTCCGCTCAGCGGGGTGACGAACAGGAGGATCGAGAAGAGGGTGAAGACCGCGAAGCCGAGGTTGTACGTCCGCACCCGCCCGAAGATGTCGCCGAGCCGCCCGAGTGAGACGACGAGCACGGCGGTGACGACGAGGAAGCTGAGGATCATCCACAGCAGATAGTTCGTGTTGCCCGGCGCCAGCGGATTGATGTGGATCCCGCGGAAGATGTCGGGCAGGCCGATCAGCAGGATCGACGCGTTGATCGTCGCCAGCAGCATCCCGATCGTCGTGTTCGACAGGACGATCCACTTGTAGTTCTCGGGCACCGTGGCCCTGGCCTCACCGACGCTCACTGCCCTACGCCTTTCCGGACGCGTGCCCGCCTAAACCGACGCGGTCCATCGCCCGGGGGCCGGAGTCCGGCATACTGCGCGCGATGCGGGGTCGACCGTGAACGTGGCGTACGAGAAGGGCCTGCACGAGCTCGGGGACGGCCTGTTCGCCTATCTGCAGCCCGACGGCGGCTGGGGCTGGAGCAACGCGGGGCTGATCACCGCGGGCGGCACCTCGCTGCTCGTCGACACGCTCTATGACCTGCGGCTGACGGGCGAGATGCTGGCCGCGATGGCCCCGGTGCTGGCGAGGAGCCCGATCGACGCGGCCGTCAACACCCACGCCAATCCCGATCACTGCTTCGGCAACGAACTGCTGCCGGCCGACGCCCGGATCTACGCCTCTCAGGCGAGCGCCGACGAGATGAGCGAGATCTCCCCCGACCTGCTGCAGTCGCTGAAGAGCGCGCCCGGGCTGCCGCCGGAGCTGTCCGAGTTCATCGACGTGGCGTTCGGGCCGTTCCAGTTCGAGGGGATCACGTTTCGCCCGCCCTCGGACACGTTCAGCGGCCGGCTGGACCTGCGCGTCGGCGACCGGGCGGTGTCGTTCATCGAGCTCGGCCCGGCCCACACCGCCGGGGACACGATCATCCACGTGCCCGACGCGTCGACGGTGTTCACCGGCGATCTGCTGTTCATCGACGGCACGCCGGTCGTGTGGGCCGGCCTGGCCAACTGGATCGCGGCCTGCGACCGGATCCTCGAGCTCGGTGCGACGGTCCTCGTGCCCGGCCACGGACCGGTGACCGACGCCTCCGGCGTGCGCGACGTCCAGCGCTATCTGCGCTTCGTCCAGGACGCCGCTCGGGAGCGCTACGAGGCCGGCATGGACGCCGACGCCGCCGCGCACGACATCGACATCTCGGACTTCGCCGACTGGACCGACCCCGAGCGGATCGCCGCCAACGTCGTCGCGGCCTACCACGAGCTCGATCCCCGCCTGCCCGCGCGCAGCGTGCCTGAGCTGTTCGGGGCGATGGCGCAGTGGCGCGCGCGGCACTGACACCCCCCACGACACTGACACCGACGACTCACGACCCGAAGGATGGCCGTCCTGCCGACCGACGCCAACGACACCGCTCGGCTGCTGATCAGCTGCCGGCCTGACCGGCCCGGCATCATCGCCGCGGTCAGCGCCTTCCTGCGCGAGCGCGACGTCAACATCATCCAGTCAGACCAGTACTCGACCGACCACGAGGGCGGCAGCTTCTATCTGCGCATGGTGCTCCACGTCCCCGGGGCGAGCGCGCGCGTGCCGGCGCTGCGCGAGGAGTTCTCGGCCGCTGTCGCCGACGCGATGGCGATGCGGTTCACGCTCACCGACGCCTCGGTCCCCAAGCGGGTGGCGGTGATGGTCTCCCGCTATGACCACTGCCTGCTCGATCTGCTGTGGCGCTGGCGGCGCCGCGAGCTGGCGATCGACGTCGGCGCGGTCGTCTCCAACTGGACCGATCTCGAGCCCGAGGTGGCCCGCTTCGGCGTCCCCTACCACCACATCCCGGTGTCGAAGGACACCAAGCCGGCCGCCGAGGCCCGGCAGCTGGAGTTGATCGGCGGTGGTCAGTTCGACCTGATCGTGCTGGCGCGCTATATGCAGGTCCTCTCGCCGGACTTCCTGGAGCGGGCGGGCTGCCCGGTGATCAACATCCACCACTCCTTCCTGCCGGCCTTCGCCGGCGCGGGGCCGTACGCCCGGGCCAAGGCGCGCGGGGTGAAGCTGATCGGCGCGACGGCGCACTACGCCACCCCCGACCTCGACGAAGGTCCGATCATCGAGCAGGACGTCGTCCGCGTGACCCACAACGAGAGCGAGGAGGAGCTCATCCGCCTCGGCGCCGACGTCGAGCGCTCCGTCCTGGCCCGTGCGGTGCGCTGGCACTGCGAGGACCGAGTCATCGTCCACGGCAACGCCACCGTCGTCTTCTAGACAGCATCGCGCGCCGCCTTCGACCTTCGTCGAGTGCGCTGGTGGCCGCTCAAGCGAAACCCGCGGCGGGTCGATTGATCCCAAGGTCATCGATCTCATCCGCGGGAGCTCTCGACGTTGCTGTCGTCGCGCCGGTCCACACTCTTCATCCTCCTCGCCGGCATCTGCGCCGCGATCGTGCTCACGGCGCGGGCGCACGCCGACGTCAGGCCCCATGCCGACGGCGGCAGCCCGGGCACGGTGCAGCTCGATCAGTCCGCCTATACCGCCCATGAGGACCAGGGTGAGCTGACGATCACGATCGAGCGCAGCGGCGACCTCAGCCAGGCCGAGCACGTCGGCTACGGGGTCAAGCAGCAGGACGGCCAGGACGGGATCGACTTCGACGCGATCCCGAGCACGTACATCACGATGGCCCCCGGCCAGAGCACGTACAGCTTCCAGGTGACGATCATCGACCAGGGGATGAACGCCCCGCCGGTCCACGCTCTCGCCTATGTGTACGGCTCATGGCCCGACGCGCTCGGCGACAACAGCAACTCGGTCATCACGATCCTCCACGACGATCCGCTCGCCCCGCGCGACGCCGCCGATCCGCTCGGCGTCGGCCCGGTCAACGGCAACCTCGTCGCCGGCGCCAAGCTCTACGTCGACCCCGACAGCGCCCCCGCGCAGGCGCAGCAGAGCTATGAGCACTCCAACCCCCAGTGGGCCAGCCTGCTCGGCGACATCGCCGGCGAGCCCGGCGCGCACCGTTTCTACATGTGGAACATGGGCGCCAACGTCGCAGGCCAGGTCTCGCACTATCTCGAGGGCACTCAGGTCCAGGAGCCGGGCACGACGGTGATGCTGTCGACCTACTCGCTCGTGCACAGTTACTGCGGCTATACCGCGACCCCGGCGATGGAGTCCGAGTACGACAACTTCATCTCGCAGGTGGCCGCCGGGATCGGAAACTTCCACGTCATCTTCTTCCTCGAGCTCGATTCGCTGATCACCGCCCCATGCCTGTCGCACCAGCAGCTGGCGATCCGCGACGCCGAGCTGCGCTATGCGGTGTCGGCGCTGGAGGCCGATCCGCACACGCTCGTCTATCTCGACGGCGGCGCCGCCGATGCCGCCTCGGCCAGCCGCCAGGCCGCCTATCTGCGCGGCGCCGGCGTCGCGCAGGCCCAGGGCTTCTTCCTGAACTCCACGCACTTCGACTGGACGACGACCGAGCTGCACTACGGCCAGGAGATCGCCCGGATGCTCGGCGGCGCGCACTTCATCGTCAACACCGGCGAGAACGGCCGCGGGCCGTTGCGCCCCGCCAACCTCGTCAAGGACGGCAACGAGGTCCTGTGCAACCCGCCCGGGCGTGGCCTCGGCCCGCTGTCGGTGACGGGCGGCGTCGCCCAGCAGACCGGCTACACCGACGCCGACGGGCTGCTGTGGTTCTCCAATCCCGGCGGCAGCGGCGGCCCCTGCGTCCCCGGCGCGCCGCCGACCGGCGAGTACTGGCCCGCCTACGCGGTGATGCTCGCCCGCAACTGGGTCGACAAGGTGACCGGCCCGAGCGAGTCGCTGCTGCAGACCGGCCTCGCCACCGCGAGCCGCGCCACCACCCCACCGCGCCGCCACCGCCACCGCACGGCCCGGCACGCGAACGCCCGCGCGCACGCCCGCCGGCGCCGCCGCTAGCGCGGCGGTCCACCCGGCGCACTGACCATCCGGGGCCGCCGGACCCCGAGCCCTGAGCGGATCGGGGTGGCCGGCGCTCTCCTGGCCCGGAGAGCGCCGGCTCCCGCCTCCCGGGTCCTATCCGGCCAGGTCAGGGACCTGACCGGCCCGCTCCCACAGGAACGTCTCGGGAAGATTGGCGCCCGCGACCGTGCAGGCCGCGCCGGCCACCTCGACGGCCGCGCTCGTGCCGGCGAGCAGGGTCTCGACATCGGCCACTCGGTCGCGCGCGAGCTCGTGGTTCGTCCACCAGGTCAGCAGCCCGGCCACGAACGCGTCGCCGGCGCCGACCGTGTCGACGACGGTGACCGCGGGCACCGGGATCGACAGCTCGTCCGCGGCGGTGTGGACGACGACCGGCGCCCCGCCATCGGTGACGATGACCGCCGAGGGATGGCCGTCGAGCAGCGCCCGCGCCGCGGCGCGGAGCTCGACGCCCGGGGCGAGGATGCGCAAATCGTCGGTGCTGACCTTGACGATGTCGGTGCGGCCCAGGAACCCGTCGAACGTCGCGCGATAGGCGGCGAGATCGCCGATCGCCCGTTCACGGCAGTTGGCGTCGAGCAGGACGGTGGCCTGCGGCGCGGCGGTGGCCAGCAGCGCGCTCAGGGTGGAGGCCATCGGCTCCAGCACGAGCCCGAGGCCGCCGACGGCGATCGCCTCCGAGCCGCGCAGCACGCCCGGCGCCATGTCCTCGCTGCGCAGTTGCGGCGCCGAGGTGCCGTCGAGGTAGAAGCGATAGTCGGCGACCCCCGCGGGATCGAGCTCGGCGAGCGCCAGCGTCGTCGGCGCCGATGTCGTCGACCGGACGGGCAGCTCGACGCCACGCTCGCGCAGCGCAGCGTCCAGCCGGCGACCGAACGCGTCGTCGCTGAGCCGGCCGAGGAACTGGACGCGCCCTCCGAGGCGCGCCACGGTCCGGGCGACGTTGAACGGAGCGCCGCCGACGAACGCGGCGACCGACCCGCTCTGATCGACGAGCACATCGATCAGAGCCTCCCCGGCGACCGTGATCATGCGGCCGCGGCGTTGAGCGTCTTGGCCCCGGTCATGACGGCGACCGCCTCCTCCATCCCGACCTCGTCGGTCTTGATGACGCCCGCGCACTGGCCGAGCCGCTGGATGTGGACGCGGTCGGCGACCTCCCAGACGTGCGGCATGTTGTGCGAGATGAGGATGACCGGGATCCCCTGGTTGCGCAGCTCCTTGATCAGCGAGAGCACCATGTTGCCCTCCTTGACGCCGAGCGCGGCCGTCGGCTCGTCGAGCACGATGACCTTCGTCCCGAACGCCGCGGCGCGGGCGACGGCCACCGCCTGGCGCTGACCGCCGGACAGGGTCTCCAGGCGCTGGGTGATGTCCTGCACGGTCGTGATCCCGAGCTTGGTCAGCTGCTCGCGCGCCTGCCTGCGCATCCCCTTGGTGTCCAGGGTGCGGAAGACCATGCCGAGCGGCCCCTTGCGGCGGATCTCGCGCCCCAGGAACATGTTGGAGGCGATGTCGAGCGCCGGCGCCACCGCGAGCGTCTGATAGACGGTCTCGATCCCCGCCGACCGGCTCTCGATCGGGCTCTTGAACGACACCGGCTTGCCCTCCAGCAGGATCTGTCCGCGATCGGGCACGAGCGCGCCGGTCAGGCACTTGATCAGGGTCGACTTGCCGGCGCCGTTGTCGCCGATGATCCCGAGCACCTCGCCGGCATCGACGTACAGCGACACGTCGGCGAGGCCGATGACGTGCCCGAACGTCTTGACCAGACCGGTGGCCTCCAGCACGTGCGTCGGGTTCTGCGACCGGCCGGCGGCGTCGCGGCCGTCGCCGGGCTGACGCTGCGTGCCGTCGCCCGGCGCGGAGCCCGGGTCTCCCCCGGACGGTATCTCGGTGGCACTCATGCGCCCCTCCGAATCCATTGGTCGACGGCCACCGCGGCGATCACGAGGATCCCCTCGGCGATCGGCTGATAGAGGTCGTTGACGTTGGCTAGGGTCAGCCCCGAGGTGAAGACGACGACGATCAACGCGCCGAACAGCGTGCCGATCACCCCACCGCGGCCGCCGAACAGGCTCGTGCCCCCGATCACGACCGCGGTGATGCTCTGCAGATTGGCGTCGACCGCGTTGTTCGGGCTGGCCGCGCCGGTGTAGCCGATCGACACCCAGGCCGCGAGACCGATCAGGACCCCCGCGAACGCGTAGACCCCGAACAGGACCCAGTTGGTCCGGATGCCGGCCAGGCGCGCGGCCTCGACATCGTCGCCGACCGCGAACACATGGCGACCCCATGTCGTGCGGGTCAGGATGTAGTTGACGACGATGTACATCAACAGCACGACGACGACGCCGTTGATCAGCGTGAACGGGCCGAGCTTGAGCGTGTTGCCCGCCCAGTTGAGGATCGCCGGCAGCTGCGAGGCCTGGGTCGTCTGGCCGTTGGAGTACAGCAATCCGATCGAGGTGAAGATGCTGAGCGTGCCGAGCGTCGCGATGAACGGCGGGATGCGCAAGCGGGTGATGATGGCGCCGTTCAGCGCGCCCGTGGCCAATCCGACGACGAGGCCGATGAGCAGCGCGATCAGCCCGGCGACGTGATTGTTGGCCGCCATCTGCGCGGTGTAGAGCTGGGCCAGGATCATCGCCGCGCCGATCGAGAGATCGATCCCGGCGGTCAGGATGATGAGGGTCTGGGCGACGCCGAGCGCGGCGACGACGGCCACCTGCTGGAGCATCAGGCTGATGTTCAGCGCCGTCAGGAAGCGTGAGCTCAGGGCGGCGAAGACGAGGCAGGAGACGACGAGCACGATGAACGGCCCGAGCGCCGGATGGGCGTGCAGCTGGCGCTGAACGCGGTCCAGCGGCGTCGTCTTCGGGGTGAGGCGCTCGAGCTCTTCCTCGGGCGTCAGCGGTGCGGCGATGTCAGTCATCGGATGAAGTGTCCTCTCCCTGGGGGCAGGGGTTCTCGGGGCGAGGTCGCGATCTGGCGACCGCGGCCCGAGCCGCCCGCCCGCCGCCGCAGCACGATGCGGCGGCGGGCGGGGCGGTCAGGGTGCGAGCGCCGGGGCGATCAGCCCCAGCAGATCTTCTTGGCGGCGGCGACGGTGATGCTCGGCACGCCGGTCTGCGGGTCGTTCGTGTACAGCTCGGTGCCCGTGTCGTAGAAGCCGAGGCCGGGGGTGGCCGACGGCTTGATCTTCTTGGTCACGAGGTTGTAGATCGCGTCGACGCCGTCAGCGGCCATCTTGCCGGGATACTGGCCGGCGGTCGCCGAGATCGCCCCGCTCTGGACGAACGGGAGGTTCGAGCAACCACCGTCGATCGCCACGACCATCGCCTTGCTGCCGGCGGCCTTGATCGCCTCGGTGGCGCCCTCCGCGGCCGGCTCGTTGATCGCGTAGACGAGGTTGATGTTCGGATCCTTCTGCAGGCAGGTCTGCATCGCGGACTTGCCGGTCGGGATCGCGCCCTGGGTCGGCAGCTGGCAGGAGATCTTGTAGCTGCCGCCCTTGCCGCCGGTGTAATGGCCGCTGGTCGGCTCCTTGCCGTTGATGTTCGGGCTGCCGACCGGGATCCCCATCCCCTCCAGGAAGCCGTGGTCACGATCGACGTCGACCGACACGACCTGGTTGTTGAACAGGTCGAGCAGCGCGATGTCGGCCGGCTTTCCGTCCAGCTTGGCGGCCGCCCACTCGCCGTCGAGCTTGCCGGCGGCGGTGTTGTCGGTGGCGAACGTCAGGTCGACGGTGCTCGGCGGGATCGGCGCCGTGTCCAGCGCGATCGTGTACAGACCGGCCGCCTTGGCCTTGACGAGCGCCGAGTTGACGGCGTTGCCGTTGGGGGTGATGATGATGCCCTGGTCTCCGGCCGCGATCGCGTTGTCGATCGAGGTGATCTGGGTCGCGGTGTCACCGTCGGTGGTGCCGGCCGAGACGGTCAGCGACACGCCCTTGGCGGCGGCGTCCGTCTTCGCGCTCTGCTCCATCGAGACGAAGTAGGGATTCGAGAACGTCTTCAGGATGAGCGCGACCTTCACCGTCTTGCCCGCCGCCGCCGACGAGCTCGCGCTCGAGCTCGTCGTGGCCGCCGCCGGGGCGGCCGAGCTGGAACTGCTGGCACTGCTGGCACTGCTGGAGCTGCTCGATCCACACGCCGCGATGGCGACCGCCGCCACCCCCGCGCAGGCCAGCGATGCGACGCGCCGACCGCGCCCGTACGTGGTGCGAGCACGCCGGCCGTTTGGCTTCCTACTCATAGACGCTTCCTCCTCCTGGTCCGAGATCCGGACGGTCAATGAATGTCTCTCCTCGAGACAACGTTGTCCGGACGGTATACTCTGTCCTCCCAGACGTCAAGCTGCGCCGGAGCATTAGCGGGATAATCCGTAGTAAACCCTGAAGCGGGATCTGGAGAAAACGTTGTCTGAGCACACGCTGGTCGGCGCATCGACGAGTGACGCCCCCCGGGGGCGCCCGACGATGCGCGATGTCGCCGCGCTGGCCGGGGTCAGCCTCAAGACGGTCTCCCGCGTGATCAACGGCGAGACGACGGTGGCCGCCGAGCTCGCCGACCGTGTCCACCGGGCCGCGGCCGCGCTCGACTACCGGCCGGATCTCGCGGCGCGCAATCTCCGCAGCAGCGACCGCCGGACGCGAACGATCGGCGTCCTGCTCGAGAACGTCGCCAACCCGTTCTCGTCCGCGGTCCACCGGGCCGTCGAGGACATGGCGCGCGATCGCGGGGTGGCGGTGTTCGCGGGGTCGATCGACGAGAACCCCAGCCGCGAGCGCGAGCTGGCGACGGCCCTCATCGCCCGCCGGGTCGACGGGCTGATCATCGTCCCGTCCGGCGACGACCAGAGCTACCTCGCCAGCGACCAGCGGGCGGGCCTCAGCCTCGTGTTCGTCGACCGCCCGCCGCAGCTGCTGCGAGCCGACGCCGTGCTGTGCGACAACGCCGGGGGCGCCCGGGCCGCGGTCGAGCATCTCCTCGCCGGAGGCCACCGGCGGATCGCCTTCCTCGGCGACCTCGCCGGGATCGCCACCGTGGGCGCCCGTCTGAGCGGCTACACGGCGGCGCTCGCCGCCGCCGGGGTCGCCGTCGACCCAGAGCTCGTCCGGCTCGACATCCATGGCAACGACACCGCGGCCACCGAGATCCGTGCGCTGATCGACGGCCCCGCCCCGACCGCGGTCTTCACCACCCAGAACCTGATCACGATCGGCGCGGTGCGGGCGCTGCGGGCGCTCGGCCTCGAGCGCACGATCGCCCTCGTCGGATTCGACGACTTCCTGCTCGCCGACCTGCTCCAGCCCGCGGTCACCGTCGTCGCCCAGGATCCGGCGGCGATCGGCCGGGCGGCGTGTGAGCTGCTGTTCGCGCGGATGGAGGGGAGCACCGAGCCCGTCGGCGAGCGGATCATCCCGACGACGCTGATCCCGCGGGGCTCAGGCGAGATCGCCCCGCCGGCGTAGACCCGCAGAGACCGCCCGCCCGGCGGTCCGCCTCCGAACGCGCGGGTCAGTCGCGGATGGCGACGCCGAGCAGATGCGTGGTGACGCGGGCCAGCACGCCGGCCGGCGCCCGCACCTGCACTTCCGAGACGACGGTGAAGCCCGCCGCGCGGATGGCGGCCCCGGTGTTGCGAGTCAGATGGCAGCCGCCGGCCAGCCGCGGCCACAGCGTCGCGTCGAGCGTGCGCTGGAGGGCGAGCGTGCGGCCGCCCGGCGCGCCGACGTGCTCGTAATAGCGCAGGCTTCCGCCCGGCGCTACCACGCGACGCAGCTCGGACAGCACCCGCGGCGGATCGCCGACCGAGCACAGCACGAGCGCGGCGACGGCGTGATCGAAGGCGCCGTCGGCGGCGGGGATGGCCTCGCCCGTCCCGGACCAGACCGTCACGGGAACGGGCGCGGCGGCCGCCGCGGCGATCGCCAGACGCCGGAGATGCGGCTCAGGCTCGAGCGCGACGACCTCGGTCACCGCGGCCGGATAGTGGGCGAAGTTCAGACCGTTGCCGGCGCCGAGATCGAGCACCCGTCCCGACAGTCCCTCCAGGAGCCGGCGGCGATGCTCCGCGGCGCCGGCGGCGTCGGCCCGCGCGCTGAGCAGCGCGTACACCCGGGCGAACAGCGGATGCGGGACATCGGTGGCCGGGTCGGTCACCCCGTCGGCAGGATCTCGTGAAGCGCCGCCACCAGGCGGCGGACGCTTCCGCACCTCCTGCAGCTCGCCGACCGTCGCCTCCCCCGCCCGCAGCCGGTCGAGCAGCTTGATCCGCATCGGCTCGCCGAGCACCCGGAAGCGCTCGGCGACGAGCTCGATCAGCGGCTCAGGCAGCGTGAGGATGTCAGCGGGCGAGCGTCGCGCGCCCCGCGAACTTCGCGTCGCTGCCGAGCTGCTCCTCGATCCGCAGCAGCTGGTTGTACTTGGCGACCCGCTCCGAGCGCGCGGGCGCGCCGGTTTTGATCTGCCCGACGGCGGTCCCGACAACGAAGTCGGCGATCAGCGCGTCCTCGGTCTCGCCTGAGCGGTGCGACACGACCGCGGTGTAGTTCGCGCCATGCGCGAGGGCGATCGTGGCCAGCGTCTCGGTCAGCGTGCCGATCTGATTGAGCTTGATCAGGATCGAGTTCGCGATCTTGGCATCGATCCCGCGTTGCAGGATCGCCGGATTGGTGACGAAGATGTCGTCGCCGACGAGCTGCACCTTGTCGCCGATCCGCTCGGTCAGCATCCGCCAACCGTCCCAGTCGTCCTCGGCCATGCCGTCCTCGAGCGAGACGATCGGATACTTGTCGATCAGCGCCGCGTAGTAGTCGACCATCTCCGCCGAGGAGAGCGTGCGGTCCTCGCCGGCCAGGTGATAGGCGCCGGCGGAGTAGAACTCGCTGCTGGCCGGATCGAGCGCGATCGCGACGTCGGTTCCGGGCTCGTAACCCGCTGACTTGGCGGCCGACAGCAGCAGCTCGAGCGGCGCCTCGTTGCTCTCCAGCGCCGGGGCGAAGCCGCCCTCGTCGCCGACCGCGGTGCCGAGGCCCCGGGTGTGCAGCGTGCGCTTGAGCTCCTGATAGGTCTCGGTGGCGATCCGCATGGCGTCGGTGAACGACTCGGCGCCGATCGGGACGATCATGTATTCCTGGAAGTCGACCGGGTTGTCGGCGTGGGCGCCGCCGTTGAGCACGTTGAGCATCGGCATCGGCAGGAGGGGCTGGCCGTCGCCGGCGAGATGGCGCCACAGCGGGATGCCGAGGTCGGCGGCCTGGGCCCGCGCGGCGGCCAGCGACACGCCGAGGATCGCGTTGGCGCCGAGTCGCGCCTTGGTGTCGGTGCCGTCGAGCGCGATCAGGGTCTGGTCGAGCCCCGCCTGGTCGGCGGCGTCGCGACCGCTGACCGCCCGGGCGATCTCGCCGTTGACATGGTCGACGGCGTTGCGGACGCCCTTGCCGCCGTATGCGTCGCCGCCGTCGCGCAGCTCCACGGCCTCGTGCTCGCCGGTGGACGCGCCCGACGGCACGCCTGCCCGTCCCTGTGCGCCGGAGGACAGCGTGACGTCGACCTCGATGGTCGGATTGCCACGGCTGTCGAAGATCTGCCTTGCGTGGACCGCAGTGATTTCGCTCATGGCCTGAACCTACTACGGCGCTCCCCGCCGTGGCCGCGTCGATATCGCGGTCCGAACCTGCGGGTTCTCACTGAAAACGCGGCCCTTCATCGGGTGCGGCGTCCCGGACGAGCCCGAGCCCGCCGTGACGGCGGGTCGTGGGCTCGCGTCCCGTGGTGTCAGGGACCGAGGTCGCCCCGATACCGGCGCCTGTCCCGTCGTGTCAGGGGGAGAGGTCGCCCTGGACCGGCGCCAGCTCGGAGTCTGCCGACTGGGGCGCGTCGTCAGCCGGGGCGAACTCGCCGTCGACCGGTGCGAACGCGCCGTCGACCGGCTCCATGCCCGTCTCGCCGAACGTCTCGCCGTTGAGGGCCGCCTGCTTGCGCACGTCCTTGCGCACCTTCTTCTCCAGCCGCCGTTCGCGCAGCCTGCTCTCCCGAGTCAGCTTCGCCATCGTCGTCTTCTTCTTTCCGCGTGACGCCATTCATCCGTCCTTCGTCGTGGGGTTGGACGGGCGCGCACGGGAGCCGGGCATGCCGGCCGGCCGGCTGCCCGAATATGAGCGGCGCAGGGAGGACCCTGCGCCGCTGTCAGATCCGACGATCAGATGGGCGATACGTTCGCGGCGGCGGGGCCCTTGGCGCCCTGCTCCGCGTCGTAGCTCACCTTCGCGCCCTCGGTCAGCGACTTATAGCCGTCGCCCTGGATCGCGGTGTGATGAACGAAGAGGTCCTTGCCGGGATCGTCGGGTGTGATGAACCCGAAACCCTTGTCGTCGCTGAACCACTTCACGGTACCTGTAGCCATGCTGGCTTACCTCCGAATATGTGCACTGCGAAACACGGAGGACGCTGCGTGGCAACGACTGCGGTGACGCGGGGCACTGCTTTGATGCCGGGCGAGCGCCCGGGCCGTTTGGCAATCATAGCGCGCGATCGCACACGTGCCCGGCGCGGCGGCGCGCGATGGGGGTCGCGGGCGTCAACGCCACGGGAGACCGCTGCCACGAGTGATACCCTGAAAGTTACGGGTGTCCGTCGTCCGTGAAGCTCTGCACGCCGACGCACCGAGCTTCCCCTCAGACCAGTTGTGACCGCGACGGCAACGCGAAGGAGTCGGATGTCCAGCAGTTTCCCGCCTCGGACCGCACGTGCGGAGGTGACGCCTTGAAGACTGGTTGGGAAAGAGCCGAGGAGAAGCGGCAGGCCAAGCTCGAGCAGGTGCAGGAGCAGGTTGAGAACGGCTCGCTCGTCATCAGGCAGATGACCGACGAGGAGCGCGAGCGCTATCCGCCGCGCCCCGAGGACTCCCCCCGGCGACCGAAACGTTCGTTCGGCCGGTGAGCATGCGTGAGCAGGACGGGCTCGTCGCCCGCATCCGTCAGATGCGACGACCCCCGGCCATGCCGACACAGACCGGTGGCGATGAGTTCACGGGCATCGAGCCCGGGCCGGCCGCAGCGCTGGCCGCGCGCGTGGCGGCGCTCGAAGACCTCGTCCAGGGGCTCCAGGACTCGATCCACCGTGAGGCGACGCGCCAGGAGAAGCGGATCTCCGAGCTCGAGGCGAAGATGGAGCCGGCGGCGATCGCCGCCGCACTGAGCCGTGACGCCCGCGAACGCGGGCTCTAGCGCCGATGCCCGGCGCGACCCGATGACGAGCTTCTTCCTGCCCGGAGCCACCGGCCAGGTCAACGCCATCGAGCGCACGTATGCCGACATGCGCACGCGCATCGAGGCGAAGCTGGGGCATCCCCCGCGCGCCTGCCGGATCCTCGAGCTGTGGACGCGACGCGGCCGCGTCGACTGTGTCACGCGGGTCGGGACCCCCGATCCGATCTGCGGCGAGACGGTGATCGCAATCTTCGACATGGGCTCACACCAGCCGTTCGTCGTCTGGCGCCAGCAGGGCGACGGGACCCCGCATGACGACTTCGACGTGCTCGGCAACAGCGCGTATTCGGTGCTGGAGTTCGACTAGTGGCCCCGCGTGCCAACAGCTCGCTCGCCGAGATCGAAGCCCTGCAGGCCGAGGTCAACTACGAGCGTGACCGGGTGGCGTTGCTGCGCGCCCGGCTCTACCGGCGCGGCATGGGCTCGAGTCAGCGGCTCCAGGAGCTGGAGCGCGGTCTGGTGCGCGCGCAGGACCGGTTGGCGTTCGCGCGCCGGCCGCCGGCCACCGACGGTCGGACCGATCCGCCGCCCTCGGCATGACGCCGGTGACCGAGATCACGCTCGTCGGCGGTCAGCGCCTGCGGGTTGAGGGCGAGTCCCAGCGGATCGAGGCGCTCATCCTCGCCGCCGCGCGCGGGTCTCTCATGGAGCTGGCCTGGATGACCGAGTGCGAGACCGGGGAACGGATCGGCCTCAACCCCGAGCACGTGCTCATGCTGCGGGCCCCCGGGGGCTGACGGCGGCGTACCGGGGCCGACCGTCGCCGGCGCTCGGCGCCGGCGTCCGTCGCCGGACCGCAACGCGCCGAACGGCGCGGTCGAGGATCATGGGTGGTCATGCCTGAGAATCCCCCCGCCCGCAGCGTCAAGATCGCTCCCGATGAGCGCACCGGCTGGTCCTCGGAGCGCCCCCGCGCCGGCGGCGCACCGCCGCGCCCGGTCGACGTCTCCGGCCGCTGCCGCGTCCTCGCTCCGTCCCATCGCCTGCGCTATTCCCCGGGCAGCCTGCTGATCGTCGTCGGAGCGGAGGCGACCGAGCCGCTGCGCTTCGTCGAGAGCGTCGTCGAGGAGCGCGGAGCCGCCCTCGCACCGGCCAGGGTCCGTGCGCTGCTCGCCGGCAAGGTGCCCGATGACGAGATCGAAGCCCGGGCCGACGAGCTGCTGACCGCTGCGGTCACCAAGCGGCTGCAGGCCGGCCAGACCGTCGTCGTCCCGCTGGAGGGCTTTGATCGCGATGAGCGCGAGCGCTTCGTGCGACTCGCCCACGGCCTGCGGCGGCCACGGCATCTGATCATGCTCGAGGCCCCGCGCGATCAGGTCGGCGACGACGAACGTCCGCTGATCGACGAGCTGCGCCGGGCGTTCGACGCCAACGAGCTCGGCCTGGAGGGATTCCAGACCGCGCTACGGCTCGGCGGCAACGCGCTGGCCGAGCTCAAGCGGATCGTCTTTCAGCCGCCGCCGCGCGACGACTGACCCGCCGCGGCCTGACGCCTGAGGCCAGACGGCGACGGCAGCCGCATCCAGGCCTGTCCATCGAAGGCCCGCCGGGGTACAGTCTGGGTGGGGCCGGAAGTCGTGCGCGAGGATGCCGCGTGCCTGACGGACACTTGAAGGAGATCCGATGACGACCACCTCGCCCGAGCTCGAGGAGCTGCTCGAGTTCCTGCACGTCTGTCCGGTCGGCATCATCGAGATCGACAACACCGGCGCGGTGCAGCGGATCAATCCGCACGCCGCCGGTGTCATCGCCGAGACGTTCGGCGCCGACGAGCTCGTCGACCTGTCCGGGTTGCTGCAGGAGGTCGCGCCCGACCTGATCCCGCTCGTGACCGGCGAGCCCCTGCGCCGCGGACGGCTGGCCGAACGGATCATCAGCGTGCCCTCGCGGTTGCACGGCGTGTCGACGGTGTCGCTGACGCTCGTCCGGGTCGGCGGCAATCGCGTCATGGCCGTCCTCACCGATCAGACCCAGGCCATGCGCGCCGAGCGTCTGGAGAGCCTCGGGCAGCTGGCGGGCGGAATCGCGCACGACTTCAACAATCTGCTGTCGATCATCGGCGGCTACGCGACCGTGGCCACCGAGGACATTCGCCGCGCGCGGGCGCTCATCGGGGAGCGCCGCTTCCGCTCGCTGGAGAACGACGTCGGGCAGATCGCCGAGGCGAGCGAGCGCGGCGCCCGGCTGGCCGGCCGACTGCTGGCCTTCGCCCACCACGAGCCCACCCGGGCCGAGCCCGTCGTGCTCGACGCGGCGATCGAGGGGCGGCTGGAGTCCCTGCGCGACACGCTCGGCCCGATGATCACGCTCCAGTCCTCGCTGCGCGCCGGCGATGCCCGGACACGACTTGACGCTCCGGACCTGGAGGAGATCCTGCTCAACCTCGCGATCAACGCCCGCGAGGCGATGCCCGGCGGCGGCCGGGTGACCATCGAGACGCTCGTTCGCGCCCAGACCACCGACGGGGCGCGCGACGCCGGACGCCTGCCCCGCGGAGCGTGCGTGCGGCTCCGCGTCACCGACAGCGGCGCGGGCATGGCGCCCGCGGTGGTCGAGTCCGCGTTCGATCCGTTCTTCACGACCAAGTCAGAGGGAGCCGGCGCCGGTCTCGGCCTGTCGATCGTCTACGGGATCGTCCAGCAGGCCAACGGACACGTCGAATTGGAGTCAGCCCCGGGGCGCGGCACGACCGTGACGGTGCTGCTGCCGCTGAGCGCCGAGCACGAGCCGGCACCCGCGGTGCCCACCGTGCCCGCCGGCCCGTCGGCGAGCGCAACGCCGCGAACCCTCACCGTGCTCGTCGCCGACGATCAGCCGGCGGTGAGCGAGCTGGCGGCGAGACTGCTGACCCGCGCGGGCTACGCTCCGCTCGTGGCGGTCAGCGGCCGCGAGGCGCTCGAGATCGCCCGCACGCGCCACGAGCCGATCGACCTGCTGCTGACCGACGTGATGATGCCCGAGATGTCGGGACGCCAGCTCGCCGACGAGCTGCGGGCCACGCATCCGGAGCTGAAGGTCCTGCTGATGTCGGGACTCGCGCCGCCGCTGCTCGGCACGACCGACGAGCTCGACCCTCCCCTCCTCTCCAAGCCGTTCACCGCCGAGCAGCTCGAGGAGAAGGTCGCGGCCGCCCTCGGCCGCGCCTGAGACGGCACCGGAGCGCTCAGCCGAGACCGCGCCGCGCCGGCGAGTCCTCAGGGCGTCGCGCCGCCGTCGGCGGAGGTGGTACGGTCGCCGCAGGCGGGGCGGCGGCGTCCCGAGCACTGTCCACGTCTCCAGACACCGGGTCGAGATGCAGACGATCAACGGGACGTCAGCGCAGCGTCATGCCGGCCGGCGGGTCGCCTCGGGCGCGCTGGTGCTGCTGGCGATCCTCGGCCTCGCGGTGCCCGCCGGCCTGGCCCAGGCCAGGGGCTCGCATCCGGGGCAGCGGCGGCACCGCGGGACCGCCGTCCACCGAGCGCCCGGGCGCAGGCATCGGGCGGCGGCGACCGTCGCCCTGACCAATCCTGGGTTCGAGGCGCCGTACGCGGCGGTGGACTCGTCCTCGTCGACGATCACCGGCCAGATCGCGGCCGGGTGGAGCGACAACTCGGCCTGGGCCGATGTGACCGCGAGTTACGCGCAGGACACGAGCGACCCCCGCTCCGGCTCCTCGGATCAGAAGGTGACGGTCACGGCGGTGCAGAGCGGGAGTTTTCAGATGCTGCAGAGCTTCGATGCGACCGCCGGAATGCTGTACCGGCCCGGAATGTGGTTCCGGGGCACGCCCGGCACCGTCGTCGATCTCGTCCTGCAGGGGCCCGCGCCGGATTACGCGATCCTGGCCGACGACCCCGTCGACCTGACCGACGCGTGGCGGTTCGTCACGCTGCCCGTGCACGTGACCGTGACAGAGCCGGTGGACTTCATCGTGCAGGCCTCGGCGCCGACGACGTTCTACGTGGACGACGCCTCGATCGGGGCGAGCCCGGGCCCGATCACCCCGGAGATCGACACCCATCCCGGCCTCGACGCGTTCGGGATGCACATCGGCAACTACCTCGCCTCCAGGGGCCCGTTCAACCTCAGCCTCGCCGGGCCGTTCGTCCCCGTCGACTCGACCGAGGCGACGATCACCGGCACGATCGGCCAGTGGTGGTCAGACAACTCCGACTGGGCCGACGTCACCGCCGACTACGAGCCCGACCGGGTGTCGCCACACGGCGGGCACGTCGCTCAGCGGATCGTCGTCTCGCGCATTGCGAGCGGAGACGTCCAGGTGGTCCAGCCCGCGGACCTGACCGAAGGAGAGTCCTACACCGCCTCGGTGTGGCTGCGCGCGACGGCCGGCATGCAGGTCGGCTTCGGCCTGCGCCAGAGCCCGAGCCCGTACACCAGCTACGCCCAGGACAACGTGACCGGGAACGCCCAGTGGCAGCAGATCACGGTCAGCGGGACGGTGACCGGCTCCGGCCAGACGCTGCTCATGGTCTTCGCCTACACCCCGGGAACGCTCGACTTCGACGACGCGACGCTCGTCGATGCCGGCGGACAGGCGCCATCGGGCCTGCCATGGCCGGCGACGCCGTTCGGGACCTGGCGGCTGTGGGATCAGGCCGGCACCACCTGGGCGGCGATCGAGCCCGACCGTGGCGTGTGGAACTTCGCCCAGCTCGACGACGCCGTCGCCGCCGCCCAGGCCCATCAGACCCGGATCCTGCTCACCCTCGGCCAGACGCCCACCTGGGCCTCGTCGAACCCGACCCTGTTCTCCGACTACGGGCAGGGCGCCTCCGCCCCGCCGACCAGCCTCGCTGCCTGGGTCACCTACATCCGCACCGTCGCGACGCGCTACAGGGGCGAGATCTTCGACTACGAACTGTGGAACGAGCCGAACGACTCGCAGTACTACACCGGCTCGATCGCCGAGCTCGTCACGCTCACCCGGCTCGCCTCCGAGGCGCTGAGGTCAGTCGATCCCAGCGACCAGCTGATCAGCGCGGCGCCCTACAACGTCGGATGGCTCGATCAGTATCTCGCCGCGGGCGCCGCCCGCTGGGTCGACGCCGTCGGCTATCACATCTATGACTACGAGGCGGCTCCCGAGAGCGACGTCACGATCCTCGCCGATCTGCGCACCGTGATGGCCGACAACCACATCGCCGCCAAGCCCCTGTGGATCACCGAGGGCGCCGTCGGCGACACCACGACGACCGACCCGGACCTGGCGGCCGGCCTGCTGGCCCGCAAGTACCTGGTCGAGCTTCTCTACGGCGCCCAGCTGTTCGACTGGTACGCCTGGGGTCCGGCCACCTCGTTCTGCCTGGCCACCACCGGCGGTGACTTCATCACCCCGACGCCGGCCGGAGCAGCGCTCGGCTACCTGGAGTCGTGGATCGCCCACGCCACCATGCAGGACGTGCAGACACTGGCCGACGGCACCTGGCAGGTGACATTGACGACCGCCGCCGGAGCCCCGGCCTACATCATCTGGAACCCCACCGCCGACACCGTCTGGTCGCCGCCGAGCGGGTTTGACCCGCAGTCACTCAGCGACCTGTTCGGCGACACGTCGACGCTCGACGCAAGCTCGGCGATCACGGCGAGCGCCGAGCCCCAGCTGATCACCGGCTGAGGCTGGGCTCATCGCCCGGCCGAACCGGATGGCAACGAGTGGTACACCGCCGGCGCCGAGCCCGACGAGATCGAGCCTGACGGCGAGATGAGCTGTGTCGCCCACTGGGGCTGGGCGAAGAGGTCGGGCGCAGTGGGCGCGAGCGCGGGAGCAGGAAGCCGGCCGGCACGCCGATCGGAACGACGTTCTCGGTGTCGCCGAACGAGCAGGCCACGATCCGCCTCGGCGGACGCCTCTCCTCCGGCACGGCGCCTGCGCCCGGCACGTACGCGGTCTCGATCACCGCCCACGCGTCGAGCGGCACGTCGGCCACCAGGACGCTGACATTCACCGTCGTGGAGCGAGGACCGCCGGCCGCCCGGTGTGCGGAGCCCGGCGCGACGTGAGCCTGGATCTGTCGCGCCGGCCGTCATCCGCTCGATTCAGGATGGTGGCGGGAAGGCCGACGAAGACAGGGGTGACGGTGATCGGCCCGCGGCAGATCTCGACCGCCGTGGGCACGGACCCGGTGATCGTCCCGGCGACGCGCGGAAGGTGGACCGCGATCGCGCCGACCGGAGCCGCCGGGCATGTGCGGCCGCCCGTGCGCGGCCAGCTGAGGGTGAAGGCGGCGCTGTCACCGGCCCCGAGCGTCGCCAGCACGGCGGACTGTCCCCGCGCACGGTGGACGGATATCGCCAGCCGGTCGCCCCGCGAGGTCCGCAGCTCGATGCTCGGCACGCCGTCGAGGCTGCATTCGCTGCGGCCGGTGTTGCGGATCGCGATCGTCATCGAGGCCGTTGCGCCGCTGCGTGATACCGGCGCGACGGTCGTGGCCAGCTGCGCCGATCTGCACGCGAGCACCGCGCCATCGCGCCACAGGAGGTCAAGGATGTCGTCGTCCCACAGAGGCGCGGCGCGGCGGCCTGCGAGCCGGGAGTAGATCCAGTCACAGCCGGTGTCCTGAACGTTCAGGCTCCCGAGCAACTGCCCTGAACGGCCGAGCAGATCGACCCGGGCGGTCTGGCTCTCAAGCGCCAGCGGGCAGCTGTAGACGCCGGGTCCGACCACCGACAGCCGGGCGTACAGACGCCGGAGCGCCGCGATCGTGTTCACGCCGGCGACCGTGAGCGTTGCGCCACCGTCGACGCTGACCGCCAGCGCGCGCGTCCCCGCCGGAATCCGCTCCCAACTCGGGCGCCACAGCACGCGCGTGACCGCGCCGAGCTCGGTCTGCGACGCGCCGTACGGGGCGAGGTCGATCTCGACGGTGGCCGAGGTGATCGCGCCGGGAACGGTCGGGAAGCTCAGCCACTCGCTCCACGAGCCGTCGCTGCCTGACCCCGTTCCGGCCTGCGTCGAGCCGACGGGACGATGCGACTCGATGTAGCTCATGACGACCGTGACCGGCTCCGGCACGAGCCAGTGGCCGGACGCCAGGACCTGCCAGGCGCCGGGTCCGTACGGCGGCGTGAACGGCCGGCCGGTATGCGGGTCGATCGTGACGCTCGCCGCGCCCGGCGCGAGCGGGAGCGTTTCCATGATCCGCGCGGCGTCCGCGCGGGCGCGGACGAGGTTGACGTCCGGCACGGCGTCATTGGCGTCATCGGCGTCATCGGCGGCCCGCGGGCCGCGCCGCCGCACGTCCGCCATCGTCCCGGTCTGCAGCGCTGCGGGCAGTGGCGCCGACCACACCTGCCCCTGATCGGCGCTGACCGGGACGACCTCGAGGTAGATGCGCCGGTCGCTGATCTGGGCGTCGAGGATCAGGGCGCGTCGGCGCCACGGCAGGATCACCCGGAAGCGCCGCAGGCTCGGGAGCAGGACGCCCTCCAGCGAGTGACCGGCCGGCGACCAGGCGATCAGTCCGCGCGCGCTCTGCACCGTCACCGCGGGGCCGAGCGCGAGGTGAAGCCGGCGGCCACACCGCTCCAGGAACGTGCCGGCGGGGCCGCCGACGACCCCGAACGCGCCATCGAGCGTGACCTCGCCGTCCTTCGGAACGCTCAGCGGGGTGCACAGACGCCGCGCCAGCCGCGGGGAGCTGAGATCGACGATCGTCCGCGCGTTCGCCGGATCCCGTCTCGGCGGGCCGCCGTCGATCGGCTGAAAGACGAAGCGGTCGCCGAAATGCTCCGATGACTCGTCGTACTCGATCCAGTCGCTGCCGATCGCGTCCGGCACGCAACTCGATCCCGTCCCGGCGTTGAACCGGCTGCAACCGGACGCGACCGTCACCTGCCGCCACGTCTGCGCCGCCAGCGAGTACAGATCGACCCGCGATGTCGTGCAGTCCTCCAGCAGCCAGCCGCCGCCGAGCAGCGGCCCGTTGTCCGGAACCGGGCAGTCCGTCGGCAGCGATACCACGCTCCGTGCGCCGGTCAGCTCGTCGAAGACCACCCCGACCTCCCCCTGCACGCTCGTCGACAGCAGCGTGTAGCGCCCGTCGACGTCGAACCCGGTGAAGCCCAGCCGTTGAAAGCTCGGATGAAAGACGAGCGCCGGGGGCGCCGCGGCGGCGGCCGCGACCGGCCAGCCGGCGAGACACACCAGGGCGGTGACCAGCATCGCCCGCAGAACCGCCCACCGGCGGGGTCGCCGTTTCACCGGCCGCGGCCCGCTCGTCCTCTCACGCATCCCAGCCTCCATCGGTCGGCGTCACGCGACGCTGGCTCGCCGGTGATCCCCGGACGACGCACCACCGAACCCGTCGCACACGCTACTCCCCACCGCGCCGCCGCGGCCGCCTCCTGACACGCAGCGCGATCGGCCTGAACCGCGGCGACGCACGCGCTGTCAGTCGACGAGGAAGCGCTGCGTCCCGAACGTCACGAGATCGCCTGGGCGCAGCTCGCAGCGCCCGACCCGGCAGCCGTTGACCTCGATTCCGTTGGTCGAGTCGAGATCCCGCGCGATCCATCGACCATCTCTGAACAGCAGTTGAGCGTGCCGCCGGGAGACGGTGAGGTCGGCGAGCACGACGTCGCAGCCGGGGTGCCGGCCGATCACCAGCGCGCCGTCACCGCCGGTCCAGTCCAGCGCGAGGAGCGGGATCTCGTCCGCGGTCTCGGGCTCCGGCGCCGTCGCGAAGCGCTCGATCAATCGCGCTGCGCCGGTCGTGACGCGCGAGAGCCACGCCGGCCTGGAACGCTCGCTGAGGTCGCCGATCAGCCGGCTCGGGTGGATCACGCCGCCGCCCAGGAGCTGGTCGGTCCGCCGCGCGAACGTGTCCTCACTGAGCAGACCCGAGGCATAGGCGCCGTTCAGCGCCTGGGCGATCCGGCTGCGTGATGTCCAGGCCCCGGGCACGCTCACAGTCTTCCGCTCCCGCGGCGAAATGTCGAGCCGGCCGCCCCGGCTGCGCCCCGATCGTCAGCTGCTCTGCTCTGCTCGGCACCGCCCTGCTCGAAACGCGGGCGCCGCACTCAGATCAACCCTTGACTTTGCCCCACAAAGTCAGCTAAAGTTTGCGTCACAAACTCTATTTGGGAGAGAGGCCATGGCCATACACATCGGACCGTCATCCGGAAACCCCGAGGAGTGCAGGATGGAACCCCGTGAGGCGGCGCGCCTGCTGGCACAGACGCAGGCGGACACTCGGCGCGCGCTGGATTTCCGGGCGCCGTGGGTGTCGCTGGTGGCGGCGGTGGTGGCGCTGGCCGGTTTCGGGATCGTGTGGCTGAACGTCCGCGATCAGCACCCCTTCACCGGCCCCAGCGCCGCGTCGCTGGTGGTCTTCTACGGGCTGATCGCCCTCCGGATCGCCACCGTCATCTACTCCTACGCGCGAGCGCGGACCGGCATCAGCGGCCACTCCGTGGAGGTCCAGCGCGACGAGGCCATCGCGATGAGCGGGGTCCTGCTTGTCTGCTATCTGGCGCTGATCGGGATCGCGAACAGCGGCTCACACCACCGTGCCGGCTTCTACTGGTCGCTGTTCCTGAACGGAACCCTGATCGCGCTCGCCGCCGTCTGGGCCGGCCGCTGCGCGATCCACAAGCGCTGGCACGACGTCGCGATCACCGTTGCGGTCGCTCTGATCGCTGCCCTCGCCGCAATTGCCGGCCCTCGTGGCATGTGGCTCGTCGACGGTCTGGGGCTCGGCGTGCTGCTGCTGGCGAACGCGGCGATCGGCACGTGGCAGCGGCGCGCCACTCGGACACCCATGGTGCGGACGGGCGCATGACCCCCGAGGCGCTTGACCCGCTGATTCACGTCCCGGCACGACTCCAGATCATGGCGGCGCTGGCCACGTTGCCCGACGGCGACCAGCTGTCGTTCAAACGCCTCCAGGACATGATCGAGCTGACGCCGGGCAACCTGATCACGCATCTGCGCAAGCTCGAAGAGGCCGGCTACCTCGAGACCAGCAAAACCGGCAGCGGACCCACCTCCCGCACCTCGGTCTCGCTGACCAACGGCGGGCGCCACGCCCTCGAGATCTACGCCACGACCCTCCGGGGCCTGCTGAACGGCGTCTCAGCAGGCCCCGCCGTCTCGGGCTCGCATCTCGACCGCTACGGTGCTGGTCCGGGCTAATCCGACGCCGAGGCGGCGGCGGTCACCGCGAGCCTCACGGCGACTGCGAGCTTGGCCTCGAGCTCGTTTCCCCGGTCGATGGGCGACCCACCGCGATGAATCCGGGCGGTTGCCGAGACCGGGCGGCTGGACGACGTCCTTCAGGGTCGCCCGCCGGGAGCGGTGATGGTGTCGACATCCGGCGTCACGGTGGCGGCCGGCCCGTGATGCTCGTGGGCTCCGACGGGCGGCGAACGTCTCGTGGCGGTGAGCGCGTCAGCGAGTGTGCCGCCGCCGGTGACGTCGAGGAGGACGACTGCGGTGATGAGCCGGCGGCGCCGGCGATGCTGCCGGCGCCGCCTTTCGTTCACCAGTACACGGACGCGTTATTGGCGCCGTAGCAGGCGATGCCGCCGGAACTGTCGGGTGCGCAGCTCATCGTGTACGTCTGGTTGGTGACCGGGCTGTAGGCCTGGACGGTCGCTGTCTGGCCGGGCGCGGCGTCCCATGCCTGCTGCACGTTGACCGCGAACGGGCACGACGTGTTGGGGCCGGCGATGAGCCCGTCGCCGCACGCGGTCGTGCCCGAGGTCGGCACGGCGCCGCCACCGCCGCCGGACGGCGCCGACGTGGTCTGAGTGACCGTCGTCGTATGGGTCTGGGAGGAAAGCGAGTTCGCGATGCCGCGAGCGCTGTCGTCCCAGGACACCAGATTGCCGGTACCGCTGATGCTCTGCGATGCGCCGGACGCAACGCCGTTGAGCGCCACGAACGCCGCCTGCGTGTTCGTCGACAGGGTCTGCAACTGCCCGGACTCCTGCCCAGTCGGGTCCGACAGAGTGTTCGAGACCGCCTGCAGATAGCCGGAGTCCTGGGTGAGCGCCTGAGCGGCCGCCTGCGACAGGCTGCTGTCGGAGGCCGGCGCGGTCAGCTCGGAGATGGCCCCGCGGGCGGCGGTCAACGCCTGCTCGGCGTTGTTGGCGGCGTTTCTCGCGGCGGCCAGCGTCGGCTGGGAACCGTCGATGGCGGTCAGTGCGGACGACAGGGACTGATTGGCGGCCACGACCGGCGCGAGCGCCGCTCCCAACTTCTCGGTGTACCCGCTCGCCGCTGCCGGAGTTCTCGCCGGAGACTTCGACGTCTTGCCGGTCGTCAGGACGATGACCGCGACCGCGATGGCTGCCAGGCCGAGGGCCGCCGCCGCCACGATGAACGCCACGCGACGGCCATTCCCCCCGCTCTGGTTGGGTGGTGAGCTCTGAGCAGGTGGCGGCGGGTTCTGTGCCGGGGCTGTGCGGTCGTCGCGGACGACGGGCATGGTGGCGGTTGTTGCCACCATCGTCCCGCATCCAGAGCAGAACTTGCCATCGACCTGTGTTCCGCACTCGGCGCAGTAGCGGACCTGGTCGACGCCGGCGCTTGACCGGCCGTCGGTGGTAGCCATACGTATAAACCCCCTATAGAGGAGCCGCCCTGATGGCACCTCGGAGCCCCTTGCCACGTCTTACTCCGCTGGCGTTGCGCGCGAACCCGGCGGCGTCGGTTCGCTCGCCGCGCCAGTCTACGATAGTTCGCGGCCACGCGCAACGAAAGAAGCGGCCGGGGTGAGCACAACATACGGAGCACGGAGCGCACCGTCTCGCTGAGGATTTACCAGACGCGTTCGGTCGCGCGGCCGACCGTGTCAGTCGGTCAGCGTCGACCAAAACTGGGCGTCGCTGGGGCTGCCGTGATGCTTGCCTTTGCCTGACCACAAGCCGCCGATGAGGCTGTTGGTCGTCTGGCCGGACAGGCCGCCGTTGAATCATCGTCGCCGAACGCGCGCACTTCGCGCTCATGGTCTCTGAGAACAGCATGCGCGAGGCGGAGGCCCGCCGACACCAGTCCTATCCGGCGTTCACCGGCGAGGTGGCCGCCCGTTTCGCCGACTGCCCGGCATTTCGCGCCTGAGCCTTTCGATGGCTCCGGTGCTGACCGAGTCCGGGCGCTCGATGACGGCCGATGCGGCTATGTGAGCAACCCCGACTCCCGGCTCATCCCCGACGCGGTGCTCCTGGAATGCGACGCTTCTGACCATCGAACGGAAGGTGGCGCGTAACGCTAACCATCTCCGCCGCGCGGTGGGCACCGAGGTACGACGTGGTTGAGCCTCTCACGGGCGCCGCTTAGCGGACACGAACGCGGACGTGCAGCGTGCCGGTCAGCCATCCGGTCGCGCCGGCGAACCGCACGGTGATTGTCCAGGAGCCACTTGCCAGATGTGCGCTCAGGTTGTAGGAGGAGCCGTCCCGGCTGATATGCACCGCCTCGTGCCGTCGGCCGGAGGTGGCGGTCGCGGTCATCTTTCCCACCCCGGCGGCGAGCTTGACGCTCAGGCGGACGGTGTGGCCGGAGTGGTGCACCGCGCCGAGCAGCAGCTTGGGGGTTTGGGGCGTGGTGGTGGTCGTCGTCGTCGTCGGAGTGGTGGTGGTGGTGGTGGTGGGCGGCGGCCAGCTGACATTCGGGCTGGCGGAGACCTGCAACGTGTACGGCACCGGTGTCGGATTGTCGTTTGTATCGGTGCCGAGGCCGCCCTGGACTTCGAGGTAGTAGATGCCGCCGGCCTGAACCGTGTAGCTGAAGGTCTGCGGCACGGTGATGCCGTTATTGGGCTGGGAATCGCCTGTGTAGGCGCCCACCGAGTTGCCGTTCGCGTCATACAGCTGCGCTTGGACGTCCCCGCAGCTGTAACCGCAGGACGGCGCCTCGGTATCGGTCACGGTCACGGACAATTCAGTGGCCGGCTGCACGTACATCGCGTAGTAGTCGGCCTGATTGTCGGTTTGCAGCGTGCCGGTCGGGCTCGCGGGCGAGTTCACGGCGCACGTCGCAGTCTGGAAGGAGTATCCGCACGGGCTCGATTGCGCGCTGACCTGCAGCGTGTAGGGCACCTGAGTCGGATTGTTGCTGGCGTTGGTGCCGAGCCCGCCTTGCACGATGACATAGTAGGTGCCTGACAGCCCGACCGTCCAGGCGACCGACCGCGCGATGGTGATGCCGTTTCTGGGCTGGGAGTCGCCGGTGTCCGCATCGCCCACCGAGTTGCCGTTCGCGTCATAGAGTTGCGCTTGCACGTCCCCGCAGTCATAAGCGCAGGACGGAGCCTCGGTGTCGGTCACAGTCATGAAGATTTCCTGGCCAGCCTGCGCGCTGAACACGTAATAGTCGCTCTCGTTGGAGGTCACCAACAAGCCGGACGAGGTCGACGGCAGCGCGAGCCGGCACGCCGTGTTACCCGTCGCGTCCTGTCCGCATGGCCCGTTGGCCTCAGCGGCCGCCGGCGCAGCCAGCAGCACGAGCACAGCGACCATCGCAAACTTCAACACCCACCTGCGCCCCGCGAGCGTTACGCTCATCTTGCCCTCTCTTGGTCTGTTGACGCCAATCTATCGGGAGGTCCGTAGGCCGTCAAGGCGCCCGGACGCGTGCAATCTGCTTTGAAAGCGACCGGGTCGCGCAGCCCGCGGCCACTTCGAGAGCGTGACCTCCGCGCTCGCTATCACAGCCCGCTTGCTGGGCGCGCCGGGATCTGCTGGCTGAGCTCCGGGACCGCAGGGGTGAGAATGACCGACCGCGTCGTTGTACTTCGGCGGCCCGACGCTGCCGCCCGTTGACTGCTTGGCCGATGCGGATTGCGCAGTCGGTTGGGGACCGTCTCGTCATCGGAGAACGCGTTGTCGTACAGGGCGATGGCCGACGTCACCTGGTTCTTGGTGGCGTCGTTGGCCCAGTCGCGCGCTTCGCTGCGGCTCACGCGCCTGAGCATGCGGTCGCCGAGCGGGCGACGAACGCCGGATGCACTGCTCATGATGGACAAATGTCGCCTCCTGGGTACGACGAGTGCCACGCCTGTGGCGCCATGGCCCACCCGCAGGCCCTACGTGGGGGCGTCGGGCAGGCGGCTGGTGGCCAGCGGCCCGAGCGGGGCGCGGGTCATGGCATGTGGAGAGATGCGCGCCATCAGGCCGCCGCCTTGGTGATGCCACAGGCAAAGAGCCACCGGCCGACCGGAGAGCCGAAAGCGGCGCACACCGCCGCGCAGCATGGACGGGCAGCCGACCCGCAGCCGGCGGTCGACCGTGCCCGGCGAGACGTCGTAGTGGCCGGCGAGGGCCTTCTTGGATCGCCAGGTCTTGACCGGCGGGGGCGTGGAATGCGATGTCATGTCTCCCGGATGAAGGCGCGCACGCTCCTGACCGCACTCGCTGGCGACACATCGCGCAGACCTGGCCGACTGTCGTAGGACGGTGGGCGGCCGTCGTCGTCCCCGGGCGGCGCCCGCCGGCCGCGCACGGCATGGACGCCGTGATGGGGCTGCTCCGGAGCAAGGCGGGACCCGTTCTCCGTTTCTGCCTCGTTCGCGGCCCTGGCGAGCGGGCGGGAAGCGACGGGCGCCAGCCGGGTCCGGCGTAGCCGGACCCTCTGCCCCTGCAGGGACTGGCCAGACGCGGCGGGGTCTGGCGAGACGTACGAACCAGTCGGGGAGACAGGATTTGAACCTGCGACCGCCCGGCCCCCAGAAGGGATCAGGTCCGCCATCGGAACGGCCCGCGCTGAGGTCGCCGACTTCGGGGTACGCCGCTTGTGTTCCTCATCCCGCCGCTGACCCGGATCTTCCGCGCAGACCAGTCGGCATCGCGCCGGCGGAGTGCCAGCAGCTCACCCTGGCGATGTATCTCACGGCAGCGATGTCGGGACTGATCTCGGTGATCGGCCTCTCGGCGAAGTGCGGGGCGAGTGGCAGCGGATCTCCGACTCGTCGTTAGCGAGCGTCGTGTCCTGCTTGCGGCCCCTTCGCGCCAGCTCTCGGATCCGTCGCTTGCCGGCCTCCTCGACCGTGAGCCGCTCCGTTACGGGCGCGGTGCTGAGTCTGTCGCCGCCATGGCCTCCAGCATCCGGGCCTGGGGCTGGCGCTGCGTCAGCCCGTCAGTGGTCCCAGGCTGCCGAACCGGTCCGAGCGAGCGCTTGACGCGATTGCCGCGCACGTACCACTGGCCGTACCAGCGGTCGTGCTTCTGGTAGAGGTGGCCGGTGCCACGGCGGCTGCGCCGCTTGCCCTGCATGGAGTTCCCGCCTGGTTCCGCTTCCCCCGCCTCCCGGCACGATTGCTGATAGGGCAACCTGTAGTGGCCTCGAGCGGAAACAGATCTCTGGTGCGCGGGGGACGCGTCCTGGCCGATCAGGCGGTTTCGGTGATGGAGAAGGCGTTGCCATCGGGGTCGCGGAACGCGAACATCGCCGGGACGCCGGGCCAGCGCAGGATCTCGTCGGTGTCTACGCCGGCGGCTTGCAACTCGGCGTGGGCGGCTTCGGCGTCCTCGGTCGTGAAGCGGATACTGATCGAGCCGCGGCTCTGGTCGGGTGCGGCCGGTTCGAGGGTGACGATGGTGGCATCGGTGCCGGGCGCGAGTTCGATCCAGCGTCCGCCACTTGGGGTCGGGCTGTCACGGAGCTTTTCGAAGCCGAGTGTGTCGACGTAGAAGCCCAGGGCGGCGTCCTGGTCGGCGACCGGGATGCTGACGGTCCGCACCCCGGTGATGTGGCTCTTGTTCGCGGTCACGGGCTGCTCCTCGTGCGTGGGGTGGGTGCGATGCGTTCGTCGAGGGGGACGGTGATCTCGTCGGCGGCGTCCTTGCCGATCTGGGCACGCACTTCGGCTGGCAGGGCGAGCTTGTCGGTGCCGTCACCGAGCGCCATGAACGAGCCGTGGAACGGGTGGCCGACGACGCTGCCTCGAATGCGAACCAGTCCGCGTGTGCCGAAGTACTCTGCGGATCCGGGCATTACGACATAGGTCCCAGCCACCCTGTTCGGGCCGCGCTGCAGGACGGCTGAGAAGGTCTTGTCGAGCGCCGTCATCGCGCGGCTCCGTACATGAGCGAGCCAGGGGTGGTGAGCTCATGGCCGGTCTCGAGCCATGTCTTGAGCCCGGACAGGATCATCGGCCAACCGCCGTAGAGGTGCTCGTCGGCCCCATCGTGCAGCCGGTCGTGGATGACGGTGAGCCTGCAGGAATCGCCGACCGGCTCGATCTCCCAGGTGACGCGGCTGGTGCCCTCGGCGGCGATATCGTCGTCCCATACCGCACGGAAGGACTGCACCAGCCGGCGCGGTGCATCGATCTCGAGGTTCTCGCCCTCGATCAGCGCGCGCGGCGCCCCGGCGTGTAGGACCGTGTACCGGGAGCCGGGTCCCCAGTCGGATTCGACGCGCGCACCGAACTGGTAGCGCGCTCGAAGCTCCGGATCGGTGATCGCCTCCCACAACCGCTGGGGCGAGGTCTTGATGTAGATCTCGAATACCTTCTCCACGTGTTCCTCCAGGTCGCGTTTGAGATCGGCCAGGCCGGCCGCCCAGGCACCGGTGTACTTGTTGACCCACCGCTCATAGACGAGCCGGATCGGCACCGGATTGAGGTAATGCAGCTTCTCCCGGCCGCGGCGCCGAGACACCACGAGCCCGGCCTCTTCGAGCACGCGCAAGTGCTTGGCGACCGCTACTCGCGTCATCGTGAAGCGGCTCGCCAGAGCGCCCAGCGTCTGCCCGTCGTGCCCGAGGAGCTCATCGAGCAGTTCACGCCGCGTCGCGTCAGAGAGCGCTTTGAAGACCGTTTCCACACTTCAATAATAGGAAACCAGATGGTTTCATGTCAAGGGTCGAGACGAGATCGTCAAGCCCACCGGCATCATGCGCACGCCGCGGTGCGCGAGCATCCGGGCGATTTCGCGGAGTACGAGATCACCGGTCGTGACCGTGTGTGTCGTCGACCTCCCTGAAGTGATCGACGTCGCAGGGCAGGACGACACCGTGATCGCCGATCCGCAGGGCCGCCCGGACCGTGGCCATCCACTGCGATCCGGCCTCCCCCACTGATCGCACCGGCCCGATGAGCTCGGCCCTGTGACGGGCATGGTCTACCGCGGACAGGCCCTGCCGTCGGGTGACATGCGCCGGCCCTGCCTACCCGACGGCGCTCGGATCAGGCCGTGCGCCGGGGCCAGCGAGGATCTCGATGTCCGCGGCGTGCATCGGCTCGCCGCAGTGCGCGCAGCGCAGATCGACGTGGCTGATCTCTCCGCATGCGTGGTGGCGGTAGAGGACCGGTGGGCCGGCGTCCCCAGCCAGCCATCTGTCAGCCCAGCCGACCATCACCATCAGCATGTCGACCAGCTCTGTGCCTTTAGCGGTCAGGACGTACTCGTACCGGGGCCGGCGGTCGTACGGGCGGCGTTCGATCACCCCGTGGTCGACGAGGTGGTTGAGTCGCTCGGTGAGGACCTTGCGGGAGATGCCGAGATCGGCCTGGATCTGCTCGAACCGGGTCAGTCCGACCCAGACGTCACGCAGGATCAGGGGCGACCAGGGCTCGCCGATGACCTCCAGCGTTCGCGCGATCGAGCACGTCATTGCTCCGAAGTCGGTCCGCTGCATGACACCAGGATACCAGGCGGGGTTCCCTCAAGGAACGCCATGTGGTACCGTTTCGAAGTCTCGTAAAGGAACGCCAGAGAAGAGGTCGGTCATGAGCAAGGCGTCCGGTGTCACCAGCTTCGTCCACGTCGGTCTGGTCGTCGAGGACCTCGACGAGACCGTCCGATTCCTCACACTTCTCGGCTTCGACTGCGACGAACCCTCGACGTTCAGCGGTGAGTGGATCGATCGGGTCATCGGTCTCGACGACGCGACCGTCGAGGTCGTCATGGCCCGCGTTCCAGACGGCAGTGACGTCTTCGAGGTCGTGCGCTTTCACTCGCCTCCGGCGAGCTCGCCAGAGTCGGCACCGGCCGCGAACCGGCCCGGGCTTCGGCATATCGCCTTCACCGTCGCCGACGTGCGTGAGCTTGTCGACCGCGTCCGACACGGCGGCTGGGACGCGGTCGGGGAGATCGTCAACTACAAGGACATCTATCTCCTCTGCTACGTCCACGGACCCGAAGGCCTGATCGTCGAACTCGCGCAGCGACTCGACGGCACGCCGGACTGAAACGGCCAGACCGGACCGGAGGTGCCTGCCATCGGTTGCGCCAGCGCAGCGCGGTCGGGTCGGCTGGGGTGCTGAGGCGTTCGATCCCGTGGGGTGACAGAGCGCGAAGAGTCCCCGTACGGCACCGAGCAGGTGGTGTGGCCGCTTCACGGGGAGGTCGGTAGCGTGATCAGCAGCGCCGCGGTGCCGCGCCGGCACACGCCTGTCAGGAGGCCCGGGTTCGAGCCCAGCTTCCCGGTCAGGGCGTGCGCCTGCGCGGAGCCGATCACCGTACCCGCGCCGGCGCGGCGTCGGCGTCGCTGGTCGCGTTCGCGCCGGCAGCGAGGAACTGGCGGACGACCGGCGCGGTTATCGTGGGCTTGAGCATGTGCGTTTGGCCGTCGAGGACGGTGAGTTCGCCGGCGGGCAGTACGCGCTCCAGGCCATGGGCGGCGTTGGCGAGCCATTCGGGGCTCTTGCCGCCGAGCAGTACCCGGGTTGGGACGCGGATGGCGCCGAACCGGTTCAGGGGCGAGGGCTCGCCGGTCTGGTAGGGCGACAGGAGGGCCGTGTCGTAGGCGAGGGTGTGTGCGACGGCCTTGATCTGCTTGAACATCGGGGTGACCGACATCAGCAGCGGCACGAGCCTCGGTGTGCGCGCAACCTCGATCATGAACCGGCGGATGGCGCGCCCGCGGCGACCCTCGGCAAGCAGGCCGTGCAGCTCCTGTCTCCACGCCTCACCGACCGCTGGACGGGTGCGGTCGATCACGAACGGGGGCTCATACAACCCCAGGTGCGTGATTGGCAGTCCGGCGTGGGCGGCCTCGAGCGCGAGTACGCAACCGGAGGAGTGCCCGAACACCATCGCATCGTCGCCGGCGGCGACGATCACGGCGGCGAGGTCCTCGATCTCCCGCTGGATCTCGTAGGGCGTCGCGTCGCCGCTGTCGCCGCGTCCGCGACGGTCGTAGGTGTAGACGGTGAACGCGTCGGCGAGGTGCGGGGCGAGCATTTTCCCCGGTCCGAGCGCGCGGGTGGACATGGCGCCGTCGACGCATACGACGGGATGACCTTGGCCGCTGCGATCCACGGTGATCACCGTGCCGTCGGCTGAGGTGACGGTGAGAGTCTGCGATGGATGGGTTGCACTGGTGTTCATAGGTGTTGCTCCTTTGCTGTTCGACGGGGTTGGGGCTGGTCATCCGGCGAGCGCGTAGGCGAGCTCGACCGAGCCGCCGGGAAGGGTGCGGTTGGACGGGGGCGCGAGCCGGGTCGGCGTCGACCCCGGTGGCGAGAGGGGAACGCCGTCTCCGAGCAGGATCGGCAGTACGACGACTTCAAGCCGGTCCAGCGCGCCGATCTCGCGGAATGCCTGAATCGTTCGCGGGCCGCCGACCAGGTGGACATCGCCGCTGATGCCGTCGCGATGGATGCGCTCAAGCAGCTCTGACGCCGTTGGGGCTGAGGAGATCTTGCCTGGCAGCCCGGAGGGCAGTGGGCGCGTGGTGAGCACGTATACAGGTAGGCCCGCCCACGGCCAGCTCGGCGCGTTGAGCGCGGGGTCGAACGTGGTGCGGCCCATCAGTACGGCACGGCAATCGGCGATGAACTCCGGGTGTCCGTGAGAAACACCGGGGACGAAGTCTGGGATCGACAGCAACGCGGGCCGCCCGTCCGGGGTCGCCACGAACCCATCGACGCTGACTCCGACATGAGTACGAATGTGCACAGTGGTCGCTCTTTCTCGTGAGGTCTGACCCGTCGGGGTCCGAGCTTTCACCTGAGAGTCGGAGCCAGGCCACGGTCCTCGACATCGCCCTCGCTTTCGCCCTTCGCCCTCGCCCTCGCCCTCGCCCTCGCCCTCGCCCTCGCCGGGAGCTGTACCTGGCCTGTGCGCGTGCTCGTCAGGTGCTGCGCTGACCGGCGGCCCGGGCTATGAGGTAGCGCTTCTCGGGCAGGCTGGCGGTCAGGCGGGCGGCGTGCCCGAACGCGTCGCGAGCGGCTTGATGCTCGCCTGCCATCTCGAGCAGCTGGCCGCGGACGGCGTGGTAGCGGTGATGGCCGGCGATCCGCCGGTCCTCCGTGAGGCCGTTCAGGATGTCCAGTCCCGCCGCCGGGCCGATCGTCATCGCCGTAGCGACAGCCCGTCCGAGCGTCGCCATCGGATTGGGCGCCACCCGGTCGAGCAGCTGATATAGGGCGAGGATCTGCGGCCAGTCAGTGTCCTCGGCGCGCGGCGCCTCGTCATGCACCGCGGCGATCGCGGCCTGCAGCTGATAGGCGCCGAGCCGACCGCGAGCCAAGGCGTCGGTGATCAACGCCACGCCCTGCTCGATCCGTTCGCGGTCCCAGCAGCGGCGGTCCTGGTCGGCGAGGTCGACCAGCTCACCACCGTCGGTGGTGCGCGCCGCGCGGCGTGCGTCGGTGAGCAGCATCAGCGCCAGCAGCCCCGCCGCCTCGCTGTCATCGGGACGCAGCCGGTAAAGCTCTCTGGCCAACCGGATCGCTTCGCTGCTCAGCTCCACCCGGCTCACCCGCATGCCTGAGCTGGTGGTGTAGCCCTCGTTGAAGATCAGATACAGGACGTGCATGACGGCGGCCAGGCGGGCCGTGAGCTCCGGCTCCGAAGGCATCTCAAAGCGTGCGCCGGCGTCGCGGATCGTCTGCTTCGCCCGGCTGATCCGCTGCGCCATCGTTGCCTCTGAGACGAAGAAGCAGGCGGCGATCTCAGCGGTACTCAGCCCCCCGACGGCCCGCAACGTCAGTGCGATCTGCGACGGGGCGCTCAACGACGGATGGCAGCACATGACCAACAGCGCCAGCGTGTCGTCACGATCGCGATCAACGTCCGGCTCGCTCTCGGGGCCGAGCGTCAACAGCTCGGACGGCGGAGCCCCCATCGCGATCTGGTCCTCGCGCGCCCGCCGCGAGCGCTCGCTGCGCACGTCATCGATCAGCCGCCGCGTCGCCACTGTCACCAGCCATCCGCGCGGGTTCTCCGGCAGGCCGCTCGCCGCCCAGGTCGTTGCTGCCGCGAGTAGCGCCTCTTGGACGGCGTCCTCGCAGATATCGAGGCTACGGTGACGGCGCAACAGGGCTGCGAGGACCTGCGGCGCCAGCCGGCGCAGCAGGCCCTCGGTCTGCTCCGGACGACTCACATCTCCAGCCCGGCCTCGTGCAACACCGGCCACACCTCGACCGCGTTGTGGGACGCAAACGGCATCTCTGACGCGAGCTGCAGCGCGCGCTCCTCGCTCTCGCAATCCAGCAGGCAGAAGCTTGAGACGAACTCCTTCGCCTCCACGTACGGGCCGTCGGTCACCGCCAAAGCGCCCTCCCGCACCCGCACCGTCCTGGCCGTCAGCTCATCCCCGAGTCCGTAGGCCGCCAGCAGCTCCCCGGACTGCGCGTAGCGCTTGTTGAATGCGTCCTGTGCGGCGATGGCCTCGACCGCTTGCTCCCCGGAGAACGACTCCCACAACGCCTTGTTGCCATAGATGATCGCCATGTACTTCATCTGAAACCTCCTTGAAGGGTGCGCTCGCCAATCGAGCGGCTCCTGAGCAGTCGGAGCACACCGCCCATTCTCGACATCCCGTCCTGATACCGGGCCCACGGTCCGTCACGACCCGTGCGCCGGCCCCGATGTCGAGACACCGTGATCAGCTCCGACCAGCAGACAAATCGGTGCCGAGCAGCACCGCCCACCGGAGACGCTGCTGGGGAACCTCGGCCGCCGCGCCGCCGCGGCACGTGGTGGTGCTCTGAGGGATCCGGTGGCCGTTGAGATCGTGGACCGACTCGACGATGACTTTGCGGACTCCTCCGGCGGCGTGCGGTTGCATACGGTCCGGGTGTCGACGTTCGATGCGGCCGTCCGCCGCTTTTTGGGCCCGCATCCGGCCGGAATGGTGGTGGCGCTCGGCGAAGGGCTGGAGACCCAGTTCTGGCGCCTTGACAACGGTCGGGTGCGGTGGCTGACCGTCGACTTGCCGGAGACGATGGAGCTTCGCCGCCGGCTACTGCCGGATGGCCCGCGGCAGTCGAGCCATAGCGGATCGGCGCTCGATCTCGGATGGGTTGACGGGCTCAGTCCGGCTGACCCGATCCTCGTCACGGCGCAAGGCCTGTTCCCGTACTTCCAGCGCTATCAGGTCCACGGGCTGATCGCGGCAATCGCGCAACGGCTGCCCGGCTCTGTGCTGGTCTTCGACGTGGTGCCGGAGGTGATGCGTGAGATGGCCCGACGAGCCTCGGGCCGGGAGCGTGATCTTGCGGTTCAGTTGTGGGCGTGGCTGTTCAACGACGGCGACCGCGCCGCCATCAGCGCGATCCCTGCTCCGCGCATCCGGAAGCCGATTCCATCACGAGGCGCTGCCCGGGTCAGCATCGAAGGCTGCGGCAATGAGGTCGGTCAACGGCCCCTCGCTGCCGCACGGAAACAAGACGACCTCGCCTGGCTGCAACTCGCGACGCCCGTCGGGCGTACGCAGCTCCGGCGTGCCGCTGGGCACAATCAGCAGCTCCTCGTTGGCGTGATGAAAGTGGTAGGGACTGCTGAGCATGCCTGACGCGACCTCGACGATGCTCGCGCCGAGGCGCTGCGAGCCCGCGGCCAGCCTGGCAACGCGGTTGCCGCCTCGCTCCCCCTGCCACTCGGGTTCGAACGCGTTGCCCATGCGCCGGCACCATCACGCCCGCCAGCACCCGGCCAGGCCCGGACCGACGGACACCCCCCAGGCGACCGCTCTCGACGAGCCGGCTCCGAGAGCTCAGCCCCCTTTTGGCCCCCTTGGCGAGGTTCGCGGCAACGACAACGCGGGCCGAAATTGCCGATTTCCAGCGACTTCTGAATCGGGGAGACAGGATTTGAACCTGCGACCGCCCGGCCCCCAGCCGGGTGCGCTACCAGACTGCGCCACTCCCCGTGGCCTGAGCCGATGATAACCGTCTGGGCGCGATCTGCCCCGGCGGGTCCGCGGCCGGTCGGCGACGGCCGGTCCGCGAGGCGCCCCGGCCGGCCGGGGTGGGACGGGGGAAGCGGGCGACGGGAATCGAACCCGCCCTAAAAGCTTGGAAGGCTTTTGTGCAACCACAACACTTCGCCCGCGGGTAGCGACCATGGTAACGCGGGCGGCTGGGCGGGTCGCGGCGGAGCGGCGATGGTCAGGCCGGCGGCGCGTTCGCCGGCCGGCGCTGCTCGGTCGGCACCGTGCCGTCGCCACTGGTGAGATCCGCGGGGGGCCACGGGCCGGTCCAGTTGTCGAGCGCGCCGTCGAGCGTGACGACCGATCCGGAGAGGGCCGCGGCGAGCGGGGTGGCGAGCAGCGCGACGAGCCAGCCGTACTCCTCCATCTCGCCGAGCCGCTGGAGGGGCACGGTCTCGGCGGCGCGCCGCCAGAGCTCCCCCGGATACTTGCGCAGCGACTCGGTGGCCAGGCGACCGAGGGCGACGGCGAGCACCGAGACGCCGTCCGCCGCCCACGCGCCGGCCAGTTCACGGGTGAGCGCCTCGACGGCGGCTCGGGCGACGCCGGTGTGGGCCATCGCCGGCATCCCGTGGTGGGGCGAGACGGTGACGTTGACGATCGTTCCCTCGCCCGCCGGCGCCATCGCGAGCTCGTGCGCGGCCTCGCACATGGCCAGGGTGCCGCCGACGTTGAGGCGCTGCACGGCATTCCAGCCCTTGGCGGTGATGCCCTCGGCGGGGATGAAGTACTGCCCGCCGGCGTTGTTGAGCAGGAGATCGAGCCGGCCGTGGCGCTCGATCGTCGCGGCGACGATCGCCCGTGCCCCCGCAGGCTCGCGGATGTCGCCGGCGACCGGGGTGCAGAGCTCGCCGAGCTCCGCCGCGGTGGTCGCCAGCACGTCCTCGCGCCGGCCGGCGATGGCCACCGACGCGCCGCAGCGCACGAGCTCGGCGGCGGCCGCCCGCCCGAGGTTCGTGCCGCCGCCGGTGACCAACGCCACCCGGCCGCGCAGGGCGTCCGGGGCGAAGATCCGGGAGGCGTCCACTACTCCCCCAGGACCTTGATGACGAGACGTTTGGACCGTCCGCCGTCGAACTCGCAGTAGAAGACCTGCTGCCAGGGGCCGAGGTCGAGACGGCCGTCGGTCACCGGGACGATCACCTGATGATGGACGAGCAGGTTCTTGAGATGGGCATCGCCGTTGTCCTCGCCGCCGGCGTGATGGCGATAGTCGCCGGGATCGGGCGCGAGCGCGCGGGCGACCTCCCCGTTGGGCTCCCGCCAGCTCGGCGGGGCGAGCTTGTCCAGCCACTCCAGGACGTCGGCCTGGAGGCCGGGCTCGTCGTCGTTGATCCAGACTCCGGCGGTGATGTGCATCGCGCAGACGAGCGCCATGCCCTCGGCGATCCCGGCGTCACGGACGGCCTCGGCGACGTCCTCGGTGATCCGGATGAACTCGCGCCGGCGGCCGGTGTTGAAGGTCCGGTAGACGGTATGGGAGATCACGGATGGTCCTCTCGGGGGCGACGGTGAGCAGGGGAGCCGGGATTCGAACCCGGATTCACGGTTTTGGAGACCGCGCGCATAGCCATTAACTCACTCCCCTGTGGAGCGCTGGAGCCGGCCCTCGGCGATGGTACCCGTCTGCGACCGGCGATCCGGTCCTCGGCGGTCCGCGGCGGCGACGGCCTGACGCAAACCGCGGCCCGGCTCGGGCGTCATGCGGGCGGAGGGAGTCGAACCCCCACGGGCTTGCGCCCACCGGCACCTAAAGCCGGCGTGTCTACCGTTTCACCACGCCCGCGGCGCGATCCTCATTGTGAGGCACCCGATCGGCCGGGGGAAGCGCGCCCGTCGTGCCGTCCCAGAAGGTAAGGTCCGCAGGCGTGGCGCAGGTTCGCAACGTCCGACCGGGCTACACGGTCATCCATCCCAATCGGGACCGAGCGGCGTGCCAGCTGACCAAGCTCATCGTCGTGGCGATCCTGCTCGTCTCGGTGGCCCTCATCCTCGTGCTGACGATCGGGGGCTGGAGCAAGCTGCAGGGGATGAAGCCGGTCAACTTCGCCTGGTGCGCGATCGATCTCGTGCTCGCCGTCTACATCGCGCGGTGGGCGCGCGGGCTGCTGCCGATCGCCGCCGGGCTCGCGGTGCTGCTGCTCGTGATCGCCGCGATCGCCGTGCTCGGCGCCGACGGAACGAGCTGGTTCGCCCGCAACAGCGCCGGCTTCGCCGCGCCACGGTCGCTGCTCGGCGGCTCGGGCCTGACGCCGGATCTGCTCGGCTTCTTCACCGTGCTGCTCATCCCGGTGGAGATCGCCCTCGTCGTGTTCGCGATCGTCGGCTTCGCCCAGGGCTGGAACGTCGAGCTCGAGGTGCCTGACGAGGAGGCCCGCCGGCGCGGCAGCAAGTCGATCGCCCGCGGCCCCCGCACGGCGCCCGCGTCGTAGTCGTCACCGGCGGCGGCCCGGCGAACGCTCCCGCGCCAGACACCCGTCAATGAGCCGGTCTCACCGATATCTTGCACGACATTATGCTGAGGAACATAATGTCTGAATGCCGAAGAGACTCACGGCGCCACCCACGAACCCGTTTCGCTTCGGCGCGCTCGCGCTCGACGAGTCGTTCACCGACCGCGCTCGTGAGATCGCCGAGCTGCGGACCGATGTCCGCAACGGGCAGGACGTCGTCGTCTTCGCGCCACGGCGGGTCGGCAAGACCTCGCTCATCTGGCGGGTCGCGCAGGAGCTGATCGCCGACGGCGTGCTCGTCGCCCAGGTCGACCTGATGCGCACCCCGACCAAGGAGCGTCTGGCGGCCAAGCTCGCTCAGACGATCCACGAAGAGCTCGCCTCGCCGCTGGACCAGGTCAAGGACCGGCTGCGGATCTTCGCCGCGCTGCGCCTGCGCCCGAAGGTCAGCGTCGATCCGCAGGACGGGTCGTTCGCCTTCAGCTTCGACGCTCGCGCCGATCCCGAGGATCTCGACGCCACGCTCGAGGCGCTGCTGGCGCTCCCGGGCCGGATCGGCGCCGAGCGGGGCCGGCGGGTGGCGCTCGTGCTCGACGAGTTCCAGGAGATCGCCGAGATCGCGCCTGACCTGATCAAGCTGATGCGCTCGGTCTTCCAGGAGCAGCCGGAGGTGGCGCATATCTACCTCGGCAGCCGCCGGGACATGATGCACCGCATCTTCAGCGACGGGAACGAGCCGTTCTGGCGCAGCGCCAAGCAGCTCGCGCTCGGGATGATCCCGATCGACCTGTTCACCGGGTTCGCGCACGAGCGGTTCACCGCGACCGGCAAGAGGCTCAGCTCGGCGGCGTGCGAGGCCGTCATGCGCGCGACCGGCGGGCATCCCAACGCGACCCAGGAGGCGCTCTACTTCCTCTGGGACGCCGTCGCGCCCGGGGCGACCGCGGGGCGCGCCGAGTTCGACCGCGCGCTGGCCAGCCTGCTGCGCTCCGAGCACGCCCACTTCAGCCTCGTCTGGGAGCGGGCGTCCGCCGCCCAGCGCCTCCTGCTCCAGGCCCTCGCCGGCGAGCAGCCCGGACGCCCCCTGGGGGCCGGCTACCAGCGCCGCCATTCACTGCCCGGCACGCCCACCGTCCAGACCGCGCTGGAGGCGCTGATGCGCGACGAGCTCGTACGGCGGATGGCCCGCGGCGAATACCGGATCGCCGAGCCCTTCCTCTCGGAGTGGGTCCTGCGCAACGAGCGCTGACCACACGAGCGGCTGCGCGGCCGCCCGCGAAACCCGGGAACTGGTCGAGTAGTACGGCGGGTGGGATTCGAACCCACACGTCCCGAGGGACAGTGGCTTTTGAGGCCACCGTGTCTACCATTCCACCACCGCCGCGATTCGGGGCAAGTCTACGGCCCGCCCGGCCGGCCCCCGGGTGTTCACGGCGCTCAGGCGCCGAGGACGAGCCCGAGCAGCTCGTCGATCAACGATGGCGGCGCGGCGATCACGCCGGCCGGATCAGGCCCGTCGGCCTCGAGCGTCCGCACGGTCAGCCCGGCGCGCTGCGCGATCAGATCGCCGGCGGCGTGATCCCAGTGCTTGATGCCGCGCTCGTAGTAGGCGTCGTAGCGGCCGGCGGCGGTCCAAGCGAGATCGAGCGCGGCCGAGCCGGTGCGGCGGACGTCGCGCACCCGCGGCAGCACCCGCTGCAGGACCGCCCCCTGACGCGCGCGGACGCCGGCCTCGTAGCCGAATCCGGTCGCGACGAGCGCGGTGGCGAGGTCGTCGCGCCGCGAGCCGGTGATCGTCACACCGTCGAGCGTCGCCGCAACCGAGCGGGTGGCGGCGAAGCACTCCTCGCGCATCGGATCGAGCACGACGCCGACGAGCCCACCGTCGTGATCCTCGCAGGCCACGCTGACCGCGAACTGGGGCACCCCGAAGAGGAAGTTCGTCGTCCCGTCAAGCGGATCGATGACCCATCGCAGCTCACCGTCGCCGGTCTCGCCCCCCTCCTCGCCGAGGATCGCATCCTGCGGGCGCCGGGTGGCGAGCACGGCGCGGATCGCCGCCTCGCCGGCCAGGTCGGCCGCGGAGACGAGATCGGTGGGGCTGCTCTTGGCGCGGATGTCGGCCTGGTGATGGCCGAAGCGCGGACGCAGCTCGTCGGCGGCGGCGCGGGCCGCCTCATGCGCGACATCGAGCAGTTCGTCGAGGAGATCGGTCATCGCCGTCGGTTGTAGCGCATCGCGCCCGGTGGCCCGCGGGCTCGACCGCGGCGGTCGGGCGGCCACCCGGTTCGGGCCCGAGGCGGCCGGCGAGATCGCGGCGGAGACATTCCTCGTCGCCTGCCTGCGGCCCTCGGCGGTCCGCGTCCATCGCGCGGTGGTGTATCCCGCGCCCCGTATCGAGGTGTTCGTCGCCTCCGGCCTCGGCGATCCGGGGCCGTCGCGCGCCGCTCGCTCGCCGCCACCGCGATGCAGCCGCGCTTCGCCGTCACGACGGCATCGCCGCCCGGGCTTCGGTACGACCCGTCATCCGAACGCCTGTGGAACCGCGGCTGCGTGCGGTCTGAGGATGCCTGGCCGGCGATCGACGGGCGCTTCGTCGACGGGAGGTAGACTCCTCCGCCGTCGGCACAGGGGGAGTCGTGGCAGCCGCGCCGTATGTCTTCATCTCCTACAGCTGGGACTCCGACCTGCAGTCGCAGCGGGTCCTGCAGCTGGCCAACAGCCTGCGGCGCGAGGGCGTCGAGGCCTGGCTGGACAAGTGGGAGCAGTCCCCGCCCGCGACGTGGCCCCAGTGGTGCCACGACCAGATCGAGAAGGCCGACTACGTCGTCGTCATCTGCACCGAGACGTACGCCCGCCGGGCCACGCGCCAGGACGCGCCGGGGGTTGGACGGGGAGCGACCTGGGAGGGCGCGATCGTCGCCAACGAGATCTACGACGCCAACGGCGGCCAGAGCAAGTTCATCCCCGCGATCTTCGAACAGGGCGACGCCGCCCATGTCCCGTTCTTCCTGCAGGGCTACACCGTGTACCGGCTGTGGGAGCCGGGAGGCTTCGAGGATCTCTATCGACGGCTGACCGCCCAGCAGCGGTACGTGCCGGCGCCGCTCGGCGCGATCGTCACGCTGCCGCCCGCGCCGGAGGCCGACCCGATGCCGGTGTCGGCCCCGCCCTCCGCCGCGTCCCCCTTCGCCACTCCCACCGCCGCCCCGCAGGCCACCTCCACCGGCGCGCCCCAGGCCACGCCCACCACCGCCCAGCCGGCCGCCGCGCCACCCCCGCCGGCTCCGGTCCCGTTGGCGACGGTCATCGAGGGCGCGTGGGCGGTCGAGATCCGGCATCCGCAATACGGCGCGCTGGCGCTGCGGATCCAGCTGACCGGCGGCTCGCCGGCCGTCGGGATCGCCCCGCGCTTTGCCGCCCAGGGCATCGTCGGACCACCCGGCTGGATGGCCGCCGGCGAGTGGGAGGTGGTCGTCGGCGATCACCTCGCGCTGCGCGGCACCCAGCAGACCGGCCTGCCGCCGTTCGTGCAGACCGGGCTGTATCAGCAGTATCTGACCTTCACCGCGGTCAGCTCCGGCGAGCTGACCGGACTGGACTCCGAGGGGATCCCGCTGCGCTGGACCCGCGAGCGTCAATAAACTGCGACCCCTCGTGTCGAGCCCTGTCTGCATCGTCGGCGGCACCGGGGCGCTCGGCTTCGGCCTCGCTCTCCGGTTCGGCCGCGCCGGCGTGCCGGTGGTGATCGGCTCCCGTGACGACGGTCGCGCCCACGAGGCCGCGCAGCGCGCCGCGGCGGCCGTACCGGACGCCACGTTCAGCGGCGCCGGCAACGCCGAGGCGGTCACCGGCGCCGAGATCGTCATCCTCAGCGTGCCCTTTCGCTCGCAGTCAGAGACGCTGACCAACCTCAAGGGCGCGCTGCACGAGAGCCAGCTCGTGATCGACGCGACCGTCCCGCTCGCCGCCGCGGTCAGCGGCAAGGCGACCCGGACGCTCGGCGTCTGGCAGGGCTCGGCGGCCCAGCAGGCGCAGGAGATGGTCCCCGACGGCGTCCGCGTCGTGTCGGCGTTTCACACCGTCAGCGCGGCGCTGCTGACCGACCTCGAGCACGCGCTCGACGAGGACGTCCTCGTCTGCGGGGACCGCAGGGCCGACAAGCAGCGGGTGATCGAGCTCGTCAACCGGATCGGCGGCCTGCGCGGCGTCGACTGCGGACCGCTGGAGATGGCGCGGATCGTCGAGCAGTTCACGCCGCTGCTGATCTCGATCAACGTCCGCAACAAGGTGCGGGCGGGGATCCGGATCACCGGCCTGACCGACGGGTGAGCCCCACCGGTCCGGTTGTCGTGCTCGCCGGCGGCACCGGCGGCGCCAAGCTGGCGCGCGGCATGCTGGATGTCGCCGGGCCCGGCGAGCTCGTCGTGATCGCCAACACCGGCGACGACGTCGAGATCTACGGCGCCTACGTCTCGCCCGACCCGGACCTCATCACCTTCTGGCTGGCCGACCGCATCGACGCCCGCGGCTGGGGGCTGGAGGGCGACACGTTCGCGGTCATGGACGCCCTGCGCGAGCTCGGCGAGGACATCTGGTTTCACCTCGGCGACCAGGATCTGGCGATCGGGCTCCAGCGCGCCCGCGCGCTGCGCGAGGAGATCCGCCTGACCGACGCGCACGCCGCCATCGCCCGCGCGCTCGGGGTCAGGGCCCGCGTGCTGCCGATGAGCGACCGGCCGGTGCGCACGCTGATCCTCGTCGAGGGGCGCTGGTGGCCGCTGCAGGAGTTCATGATCCGTCGCCGCGGCCGCGGGCCGATCGACGACGTCGACTTCCGCCATGCGCGCGCCGCCCGCCCCACGCCCGAGGTGCTGGAGGCGGTCGCCGGCGCCCGGGCGATCATCATCGGCCCGTCGAACCCGGTCATCTCGATCGGCCCGATCCTCGCCCTTCCCGGCCTGCGCGAGGCCATGACAGCGAGTCGCGCTCCGGTCGTGGCGGTCAGCCCGCTCGTCCACGGCGCGGTCATCAAGGGGCCGACCGCCGAGTGCCTGCGCTGGGCCGGACGCTCGCCCGACAGCGCCGGGATCGCCGCCTGCTACGACGGCCTGATCGACGGTCTCGTCGCCGACGAGCGCGGCCCGGACCTGCCGATGCTCGTCACCGACGTGCTCCTCGACACCGCGCCGGCGCGCCGGCGCCTGGCCGAGGAGACGCTGCGCTTCGCGCTCGGGCTGGGATGAGAGCGCGCGCCGCCCGCCCTCGCCCGTCGGGCGGAACCACTAGCGTGTGTCCGCGATGACGACGATCGCCATCCTTCCGATCAAGGCGCTGGACGAGGCCAAGCAGCGTCTCCGTGACCATCTCGACCCGACCCCGCGCCGGGCGCTGGCCGAGGCGATGTTCTCCGACGTGCTCGTCGCGCTGCGCCGCGCCAAGCTCGTCGATCAGGTTCTCGTCGTCTCCTCCGATCACGGCGCGCAGCGGATCGCCGGCGGCTACGGGGCGATGGTGCTGGAGGAGGACGACCACGGCCACAGCTACGCCGCCGTCCGCGGCATCGAGCGCGCGCTCGAGCTCGGCGCCGATCGCGCGCTGCTCATCCCGGGCGACTGCCCGATGCTCGATCCCGCGCAGCTCGACGGGCTGATCGCGCGGCCGGTGGGCACCCCCTCGGTGCTGATCGTCCCCGACCGCCATGGCACCGGGACCAACGCGCTGCTGATCACGCCGCCCGGCGCGTTCGAGCCCGCCTTCGGCCCGGGCAGCCACGACCGCCATCACGATCGCGCCGAGGCCAACGGCATCGAGGCCCTGACGGTGGAGGTCCCGTCGCTGGCGCTGGACATCGACACGCCGGAGGATCTCGTGGCGATCCAGGCCCTGCTCGAGGAGACCCATGGCGGCGCCGCGCACACCCGCGGCATGCTCCGCCAGCTGTTGCGCAGTCAGAGCTGATGATCCGGGCGGTCGCCGTGGAGGGGCTGCCCGAGGCCCGGGCGGGCGACGATCCGGCGCAGCTGATCGCCGACGCGCTGGAGCCGACCGGTGTGCAGAGCGACGACGTCCTCGTCGTCGCCCATAAATTCATCTCCAAGGCCGAGGGGCGGACCCGGCGGCTGTCGGAGGTCACCCCCGGCGAGCCGGCGCGTGAGCTGGCGGCGACGCTGGGCAAGGACGCGCGCCACGTCCAGGTCGTGCTCGACGAGACGCGCGAGGTGCGTCGCGCCGCGCACGGCGTGCTGATCAGCGTCACCCACCACGGGTTCGTCTGCGCCAACGCGGGGGTCGACGCCTCCAACGCGCCCGACGACGACACGGTCATCCTCCTCCCCGTTGATCCCGACGCCTCGGCGCGGCGCCTGCGCGCCGGCCTGCGCGCCCGGCTCGGGATCGCGCCGGCCGTGCTGATCACCGACTCGTTCGGCCGCGCCTGGCGTCACGGGCAGTGCGACATGGCGATCGGCTGCGCCGGGCTCGCCCCGCTGCAGGACTGGCGCGGTCTCACCGACGCGCGGGGCCATGAGCTGAAGGCGACCTGGATCGCGGTCGCCGACGAGCTCGCCGCCGCCGCCGATCTGGCCCGCGCCAAGGACGCCGGCCAACCCGCGGTTCTCGTCAGCGGCGCCGGCCGCCACGTGACGGCCGACGACGGCCCGGGCGCCGGGGTTCTCCTCCGCGCCGACGCCGAGGACCTGTTCCGTTAGGGCCGGGGCATCTAACACGCGCAGAGCGCACGTTAGATGCCCAGACCCAGGGTGGCCGCGGGCGCCTCAGACCGACGACGGGGCGCCGACGGCGTGAAAGCCGCCGTCGACGTGGACGATCTCGCCGCTGATCGCGCGCGCGTAGTCCGACAGCAGCCAGCAGATCGCCTGGGCGACCGGCTCCGGATCGTCGGTGTCCCAGCCGAGCGGCGCCTGGCGGCGCCAGAGGTCGGCGAGCTGATCGAAGCCGGGGATGCCCTGGGCGGCGACGGTCCCGAGCGGGCCGGCCGAGATGAGGTTGCAGCGGATCCCGGCGGGCCCGAGGTCGCGGGCCAGATACCGGGACACCGACTCCAGCGCGGCCTTGGCGACGCCCATCCAGTCATAGATCGGCCAGGCCACCGTGGCGTCGAAGTCCAGGCCGACGATCGAGCCGCCGGAGGGCATCAGCGGCGCGAGCGCGGCGGCGAGCGCCTTCAGCGAGAACGCGCTCGTCTCGAAGGCCTGCTTGGCGCTCTCGGCCGGCGCGGTCATGAACTTGCCCCCGAGAGCGTCCTGCGGGGCGAAGGCGATGGCGTGCAGGGCGCCGTCGACCGTGCCCCAGCGCTCGCGCAGCGTGGCGGTCAGCGCCTCCAGGTCCTCGGTCCGGTTGACGTCGAGCTCGAGCACGTCGACCGGCTCGGGGAGCCGCGAGACCGTCCGCTCGGTCATCCGCCGGATCCGCCCGAAGCTCGTCAGGAGCACCGTCGCGCCCTCCTTCTGGGCCTGCTCCGCGGCGTGGAAGGCGATCGAGTCCTTGGTGACGACCCCGGTGATCAGCAGCCGCTTGCCCTCCAGGATCACGCCCGCCACCTCGCCTCGGCCGACGGAGCGAAGGCGTGCAGCGCCGCCGCCAGCCGGTCCCGGGTCTGGGCGGGCTCGACGATCTCGTCGACGAAGCCCTCCTCGGCGGCGGTGTGGGCGCGCAGATGCTCCCGGGCGTAGGCGTCGGCGAGCCGGCCCCGGGCGGCATCCGGATCGTCGGCGCCGGCCAGCTCACGGCGATGGACGATCCCGACCGCGGCCCGGGCGCTCATGATCCCGAGCTCGGCGTCGGGCCAGGCGAGGACGAGATCGGCGCCGAGATCACGGGAGTTCATCGTGATGTAGGCGCCGCCGTAGGACTTGCGCAGCACGACGGTGAACTTCGGGACGCGCGCCGATGCGAACGCCCGCACGAGCGAGGCGCCGTGGCGGATGACGCCCGCCTGCTCCTGCTTGGAGCCCGGCATGAAGCCCGGCGTGTCAACGATCGCCAGCAGCGGCAGGCCGAAGGCGTTGCAGAAGCCGATGAAGCGGGCCGCCTTCTCCGAGCCGGCGGCGTCGAGCACGCCGGCGAGATAGCGCGGCTGGTTGGCGATGATCCCGACCGGGCGCCCGTCCAGGCGCGCGAGCGCGGTGACGACGTTGCGCGCCCAGCGCGGGCACAGCTCCTGCAGGGAGCCGCGGTCGATGATCGCGCTCAGCGCATCGCGCACGTCATAGGTGCTGCGCGACGCGGTCGGGACATGCGCGCCGGGGTCCGGCGAGCTCGGCTCCAGCGACACCGCGCGCGGCGGCGCCTCGCCCGCGCTGGAGGGCAGGTAGGAGAGCAGCTCACGCACGCGGCGGGCCGCGCTGGCCTCGTCGTCCTCGACGAGATGGCAGACCCCGTTGCGCTCGTGGATCGCCGGGCCGCCGAGGCCGGCGGCATCGATCTCCTCGCCGAGGGCCTCGCGCACGACGCCGGGACCGGTCAGGAACATCGACGCGTCCCGCGTCATCACGATCAGATCGGTCAGCGCGGGCGAGTACGCCCCGCCGCCCGCCGAGGCCCCGGAGACGACCGAGATCTGCGGCACGACGCCGGTCAGGGCCACCGTCTCACGGAAGATCCGCCCGTAGCCGGCGAGCGCCGCGGTCCCCTCCTGCATCCGCGCGCCGCCGGACTCGACGAAGCCGACGACCGGCATCCGGGCGCGGCCGGCGAGCGACAGCACGCGGACGATCGTGTCGGCGTGGCGCTCGCCGAGCGAGCCGCCGAGGAAGGCGCTGTCCTGGGCGTAACAGGCGATCGGCCGCCCGGCCACGTCGCCCGTCGCGCCGACGACGCCGTCGCCGGCGACCGCGCGGTCCCCGAGGCGATGCGAGCGGGCGTGCGAGCGCAGGACCCGCACCGTGCCCGGATCGCACAGCGCCTCCAGCCGCTCCAGCGGCGTCAGCCGCTGGCCGGCGTCCGCCGCCTCGGTCGCCTCGGTCGCCTCGGTCGCCTCGACGGACGGCGACACGGCGGCCGGCGACTGCGCCGCCCGGCGCGCTCCGACGCTCACCGGGGCGCACCCCGCAGAGCGAGCGACACGTTGTGCCCGCCGAAGGCGAACGAGTTGGAGATCGCCAGCGGCGGATGGCCGTTGCCGGTGATCAGCGGCCGCGCCTCCCCGGGCACGTAGTCCAGGTCGCAGTCGGGATCGGGAACCTCGTAGCCGAGCGTCGGGGCGATGATCCCGGTGATCAGCGTCCGGATCGTCGCCACCGCCTCGACCGCGCCGGCGGCGCCGAGCAGATGCCCGATCGACGATTTCGTGGACGAGATCGGGATGCGCCGCGCCTGATCGCCGAGCGCGCGCTTGAGCGCCGCCGTCTCGGCGGCGTCGTTGAGCTGCGTCGACGTGCCGTGCGCGTTGATGTAGTCGATCTCGGCCGGCTCCGCGCCAGCGTCGCTGATCGCCAGCTCGATCGCCCGCGACGCCGGCCCGCCCGTCGGCTCCGGCGCGGTCAGATGATGAGCGTCGGTCGTCGAGCCGTAGCCGGCGACCTCGGCGAGGATCGTCGCGCCGCGGGCGACCGCGGCCTCCAGATCCTCGAGCACGAGCACGCCCGCGCCCTCGCCCATCACGAATCCGTCCCGGCGGGCGTCGAACGGCCGGGACATCCCGGTCGGCGACAGCGCCTGCATCGAGTTAAAGCACGCGAACCCGAACTCGGTCAGCGTCGCCTCGGCGCCGCCGCAGACGACCGCGTCGGCATCGCCGTACTGGATCATCCGCAGCGCCGAGCCGATCGCGTGGCCGCCGCTGGCGCACGCCGACACGATCCCGTAGCTCTGGCCGCGCAGGCCGTGCTTCATCGTCACCGCGGCCGCCGCCGCGTTGGGCATGTAGGCCGGGACGCCGAGCGGGGAGACCATCCGCGTCCCGCGGTCGCGCATGACGCTGTGCTGGGTCTCGACGGTGTCGATGCCGCCGATGCCGGTGGCGATGATGCAGCCGATCCGCAGCGGGTCATAGGGCTGATCGCCGTCCCAGCCGGCCTGGTCGATGGCCTCGCCGGCCGCCACGATCGCGAACTGGGAGAAGCGATCCAGGCGGCGGACCTCCTTGACCGACAGCCGGTCGGAGGGCGTGAACTCTCGGCAGACTCCGGCCCCGTCGGCGATCCCGACGTCGCCGGCCGCCCAGCGGTCGTGCAACGTGGAGGCGCCGAGGCCGAGCGGCGTGACCGCGCCCATCCCGGTCACCGCGACCCTGCGTCTCTCCGGGGCGGGGGTCACTTCCCGGCCCGCTCCACGATCAGGTCGACCGCGTCGCCGACCGTCTTGAGCTCCTTCATGTCCTCGCCCTTGAGCACGACGCCGTACTCGTCCTCGACGACCTGGGCGAGCTCGACGAGATCCAGCGAGTCGATGTCGAGCTCCTCGAACGTCGCCTCACGCGTGATCTGGCTCACGTCGGGCCCGAAGCTGGCCAGCGTCTCCACGACGCGGGTCTCCACCTGCTCGGTTGTCACAGACATGGACTGCTCCTTTCGATGGTTCGGTCGCGGATCACGCCGCGAGGCCGCCGTCAACTGATAGCACCGCACCGGTTACATAACTCGCCGCGTCGGACGTCAGGAAGCGCACGCACGCCGCCACCTCCTCGGTCGTCCCGGCCCGCCGCGCCGGCACCGCCGACAACAGGTCGGTGGCGACGCCGGCCGTCATGTCGGTCTCGATCCAGCCCGGGGCGACGACGTTGATCGTGATCCCGCGCCGGGCGACCTCGACGGCGGCCGTCTTGGAGAACGCGATCAGCCCGGCCTTGGCGGCGGCGTAGTTGGACTGGCCCGGGTTGGCCCGCAGCGCGACGACCGACGAGACGTTGACGATCCGCCCGGCGCGGGCGCGCATCATCGGCCGCAGCGCACGGCGGGTCAGGCGGAAGGCGGCGGTCAGATCGGTCTCGATCACCGAGCTCCACGCCTCATCGCTCAGCGACGGCGAGAGATCGTCGGCGGCGATCCCGGCGTTGTTGACGAGCACGAGCACCGGGCAGCCGAACTGGGCCTCGAGCGCTTCGAACAGCCTGTCCGGCGTCGCCGGGTCGGCGACATCGCCGCCGAGCGCGAGCGCGCGCCCGCCGTCGGCCTCGATCGCGGCGACGACGGCCTCGGCGCCCGCCCGGTCAGAGCGATAGTTGACGCCGACGCCCCAGCCGTCACGGGCGATCGCCCGGGCGATCGCCGCCCCGATCCCACGGGACGCGCCGGTGACGAGCGCGCAGCCGTCCTCGCGCGGGTCAGCCACAGCGGGCGGCTCCCCACTCGACCACGGCGCCGCCCCACACGAAGCCGGCGCCGAAGGCGCTCAGCACGACGCGGGATCCCGGGACGAGCCGGCCGTCGGCCATCGCGGTGGCCAGCCCGACGGGGAGCATCGCCGCCGAGGCGTTGCCGATCGACTCGATGCAGTCCACGACCCGCTCGGGCGCGAGATCGAGGCGCTCGCCGAGCGCCCGCGTGATCCGCGCATTCGCCTGGTGATAGACGAACAGGTCGATGTCGTCGAGGGTCAGACCGGCCTGCCGCACGGCCTCCCGGGTGACCTCGCCCATCCGCGTGACCGCGTGGCGGAAGACCTCGGGACCGTCCATCCGCACCTTGCGCTCGGCGATCGTCGCGTACAGCGTCCGGGCTTGGGCGCCGTCGGCGCGCAGGACGATCGGGCCGATCGCGCCGCGCTGCTCGTCGCCGGCGCCGAGCACGACCGCCCCGGCGGCGTCGGCGAACAGCGGCGCTGAGCGCTTGTCCTCGTAGTCGACGATCCGGGTGACGAAGTCGGCGCCGATGACGAGCACGTACTCCGCCCGGCGGGCCTCGATCTGGGCAGTGCCCTGGGCGAGCGCCGACAGGAACGCGGTGCAGGCCGCGCCGACGTCGAACGCCCCGGCGCGGTGCGCGCCGAGGTTGTGGGCGACGATCGGGGCGCTGTTGGGGGTCAGCTCGTCCTGGCTGAGGGTGGCGACGATGACGAGGTCGAGCTCGCCGGCGTCGATGCCCGCGGCGGCCAGCGCCGAGGCGCCGGCGCGGGTGGCGTAGTCGCTGAGCCGCTCGCCGGGCTCGGCGCGGCGGCGCTCGCGGATGCCCGTGCGGCTGAGGATCCAGTCCTCGGTAACGTCGAGGCCGGCGGCGAGATCGGCGTTGGTCAGGCGGCCCGCCGGCAGCTCGGTGGAGACCGAGAGGATCGCCGCCGGGCGCAGCATGGGCGCGTCCGGGGATCCCATCCGGCCCGGGCGGCCGGCCGGGGTCACCGCCGCCGGCGCGGCCGCCGTCGCGGTCGGGGTGGCGAGGCCGGTCGGCGGCGGCGGCGCGGTGGCGGTCAGCAGCGTCGTCTCGAGCTCACGCATTGACGAGCTCCACATCGCGCAACGTGCGCTTGGCGAGTCCGGTCAGCACCCGGCCGGGACCGACGTCGATGAACCGCTGGGCGCCCGCGCCGTGCAGGGCGAGCATCGTCTCACGCCAGCGCACCGGCATGGTCAGCGCCTGGGCGAGCTCGAGCCGCGGATCGGTGAAGGGTTGCGCGGTGACCGCCGAGATGACCGTCGTGCGCGGGGGGTCGAAGCGGGTGGCGGCCAGCGCCGCGGTGAACTCGGGCACCGCCGCGGCCATCAGCGGCGAGTGAAACGCCCCGGTGACATCGAGCTCCAGCGCCCGGAGGCCGAGCCGCTTGGCGTGCTCGGCGGCCTCCGGGATCCGGGACCGCAGGCCGGAGAGGACGACCTGCTGGGGCGAGTTGTCGTTGGCCACGGTCAGACCGGCGGCGTCGGCGATCTCCGGCGCCCGCTCCGACGCTCCGCTGCCGACGAGCGCGAGCATGCCGCCGTCGCCCGCGGCAAGGCCGGACTCGTGCATGAGCCGGCCGCGCAGCGCGACGAGCGCCAGGCCCTCGCGCTCGTCCAGGGCGCCGGCGGCGACGAGCGCCCCGAGCTCGCCGAGGGAATGACCGGCCATCAGGTCCCCGGCGGGACGCCCGATCGCCTCCCAGCCGGCGAGCGAGGCGCAGAAGATCGCCGGCTGGGCGAAGTTCGTCCCCTCGTCGGCGCGCGAGAACGGGTCCTCGCCGACGATCTCGACGGCGAGCGCGTGCAGGTCAGGCCGGACCCGGGCGACGAGCGCGGCCATCTCAGGGGTCTGGCTCCCCTGGCCGGGGAAGAGGATCGCGGTCGCGCTGCTCATCGCCCTCAACGTACGCCGGAGCCGGTCCGCGGATACCGGCGGCGGGCGTCGTTCCCCCCGTTCGGGGGGCCGTACGGGCCTCGTTCCCCCCATTCGGGGGGCGTCACCGCCGGATCGGCCGACGAAGTAGGCTGCCCGGTGACCGCGCCGTGAGCCTGCCCGACCCCTCTCCCGACACCGCCGCCCTCGTCACCGGCGCCTCCTCCGGCATCGGCGCCGCGATCGCCCGTGAGCTCGCCGCCCGCGGGCACGGGCTCGTCCTCGTCGCCCGGCGGCGCCCGAAGCTGCAGGAGCTCGCCACCGAGCTGTCGACCGAATACGGCGTTCGCGCCGAGGCGGTGGGCTGCGATCTCTCCAAGCCCGCCTCGCGCCAGCGCCTGCCGGCGCGCGTCGCGGCGCTCGGGCTCGACGTCAGCGTGCTCGTCAACAACGCCGGCTTCGCCACCGGCGGCCCGTTTCACGAGTCCGATCCCGCGCGCGAGCTCGAGCAGGTGCGGATCCTCGTCGAGGCGGTCGTGTCGCTGACCTCGGAGTTCCTGCCGGGGATGGTCCTGCGCGGGTCCGGAGCGATCCTCAACGTCGCCTCCACCGCCGGCATGCAGCCGATGCCCTACTCGGCCGGCTACTCGGCGGCCAAGGCCTACAGCCTCGCCTTCTCCGAGGCGCTGCACCACGAGGTGCGGGGGGCGGGAGTGACGGTCACCGCCCTGGCCCCCGGCCCGGTGCAGACCGAGTTCTGGAACGTCGCCGGCTGGGAGGTCGGCGGCGGGCAGTCGTTTGAGAGCGCGGTCCCGCGCCCGGCGTGGGTGACCGCCGAGCAGGCCGCGCGGGCGGGCGTCAAGGGGCTCGAGGACGGGCGGCGCGTCGTCGTCCCCGGCCTGCCGGTCCGCGCCGCGGTGCTCGCCTCGCAGTATCTGCCCCACGCCGTCAAGCTGCCCGCCATCGAGTGGGCGATGCGCCCCCGCTGACCCCGGCTCCCGGCCGCGGCGAGGCCCCGGTCAGGCCAGCAGCCCGACCCGCTGCGCGCGCTGCACCGCCTCGGCCCGGTTGCGGGCCCCGAGCTTGCGATACAGGGCGCTCGTGTGCTCCTTGACGGTGTGCGGCGAGAGGAACAGGGTCTCGGCGATCTCGCGGTTCGTCGAGCCGGCGGCGATCAGGTCCAGGACCTCCCGCTCACGCTCGGACAGCGGCGGCGCCGGCTGCTCGGCGGTCGGGGCGAAGACCGTCATCCCGAGCCCGACCTGGCGCACGGCGCGGGCCACCTCCCGCGCCTCCCAGTCCTTGGAGACGAAGCCCGACGCCCCGGCGGCGCGCGCGGCCGCCGGCGACATCCGCCCGGCGCCGGAGATGAGCAGCACCCGGGTGCTCGGCGACGCCGTGCGGATCGAGTCACAGACGTCGGCCCCGGACTCGCCGGCCAGGAAGAGGTCGACGAGCGCGACGTCGGGGCGCAGCGAGGGCAGCAGCTCCAGCGCCTCGGCGCCGGTCTTGGCGGCGAGGCAGCGCTCGACCCAGGGCTGCTCGCCGAGCAGCACGCGGAAGCCCCAGTGCACGACGTCGTGGTCGTCGACGACGAGCACCCGCAGGCGACGCCCCTCGCCGGCCGCGGCCGGGCCGGCGCCCGCGCTCACGCCCGCCCCCCGCGCGGCATGACGAGCCGGACGCGCCAATGGCCGGCCGCCGGCGAGCCGAAGTCGACGACGCCGCCGTGCTGGAGGGCCTCGAACGCCGCCAGCCGCAGGCCCATCCCGGCGCCCCGCGCTCCGGTGGCGACGCCGTCGTTGAGGACCTCCAGGCTGAAGGTGTCCTCGTCGGCGGCGACCGTCACCTGCACGAGCGTCGGACTGGAGTGCTTGGCGACGTTGCGCAGGGCCTCGGCGAGCACTGACTGCGACAGCGGCTCGAACTCCGCGGGCACGAGCACCTCCGAGGGCCAGACGACCCGGAGATTTGGCCCCGGCGACTGCACGAGCCGGGCCAGCTCGGCCGCCAGGGTCGTGCCGGTGTCCTGCGAGAGCGGGGCGAGCGGGCGCTCCAGGGCGCTGCGCAGATCCGACAGCGCCTCCTGCATCTCCACCCGGCAGCGCTCACGCTGCTCGCGCTCGAGCGGCTGCTCGGCGCTGAGGGCGAGCGACACCCCGAACAGCCGCTGCATGACCCGCTCGTGGATCTCGCGGGCGAGCTCGAGCCGCTCGCCGAGGCTGCGGGAGCGCTCCTCCTGGCGGGTGGCGTTGCGGGCCGTCGCGACGAGGGCGGCGGTCTTGCCGAGCGTCCACAGGAGATGGCGCTCGCCGTCGGAGAGTTCGAAGCGACCCCCGCCGCGGTCGGCGCAGATGACGCCGTAGGCCCGGCCGGCCGCGCTCAGCGGGGTGCAGACGAGCGTCGTGATGCCGAGCAGCGCCGCATAGTCGGGCGGGACCTGGTTCTCGATCCCGTCGGAGACGACGATCACCGCGTCCTCGCGCAGCGCCCGCTGGGCGATCGGCGTCGAGATCAGCGTCGGCGTCGGGCTCAGCGTCGACAGGCGACGAAACGACGTGCCGTGCGAGCCGACGACCCGCACGCGGCGCCGGCCGGCGTCGGCCATGAAGATCGCCGCGCGGCGCATCGTCGTCAGGCGGCAGATCGCCTCGCAGATCCGGTCATAGAACTCGATCGAGGTCGTGTCGGTGTCGAGCTCGGCGAGCAGTTCGACGAACACCTCGAGCGGCTCGACGCCGGCGAACAGCGACGGCGGCCGCTCGACGCTCATCCGTCCACCCCCACGCCGGCCCGCGACGCGCTCCGCAGCACCAGGCTCAGGCCGCGATCGGCAGCGCGTAGCGTCGCCGGATCTCGTAGAGCGTTGTGCGCTCGGCCGCCGCCCGGCCGGCGCGGTGGGCGGCGGCAACGAGCTCCTCGGGCTCCAGGCGGGTCCCGTGATAGCTGCCGGCCATCCGGCTGATCGACTCCTCCATCAGCGTGCCGCCGAGGTCGTTGACCCCCCAGCGCAGCGCCTCGGTGGCGGCGTCGAGCCCCATCTTGACCCAGCTGGCCTGGACGTTGCGGACCGTCTCGCCGAGCGCGAGGCGGAAGACGGCGGTGTGCTTGAGGTTCTCCTCACGGGAGATCTCCTCCACGCCATGAACGCGGCCGAGCAGAGTCTGGAAGGGGATGAAGGACAGGGGCACGAACTCGGTGAAGCCGCCGGTGCGCTCCTGCAGCTCACGCACGACGCGCATGTGCTCGGCGAGCTCGGAGGGCTCCTCCACGTGGCCGAACATGACGGTCACCGTCGAGCGGATGCCCTCGGCATGCGAGGCCTCGATGATCTCCACCCAGCGCGCCACCGGCAGCTTGTTGGGGGAGATCCGCTCGCGCACGCCGTCGTGCAGGACCTCGGCGGCGGTGCCCGGGGTCGAGCCCAGCCCGGCGTCACGCAGGCGCCGGAAGACCTCCCGCGGGGCCAGGCCGCTGACGTCGCACATGTGCGCGACCTCCATCGGCGAGTAGGCGTGCAGATGCAGCTGCGGGGCGAGCTCCTTGGCGAAGCGCAGCCAGCCGAGATAATCCTCGAGCCCCCAGTCGGGATGGATGCCCGACTGGATGCAGAGCTCGGTCGCGCCGGCCGCCACCGCCTCGGCGACCCGGCCGGCGAAGTCCTCCCGGGAGTGCTCGTAGGCGTCGGGCGAGCGCTTGGACTGCCCGAAGCCGCAGAACGCGCAGCCGACGATGCAGACGTTGGAGACGTTGATGTTGCGGTTGACGACGAAGGTGACGGTATCCCCGGCCAGCCGCCGGCGCAGCTCGTCGGCGGCACAGCGCATGTCCTCGACGACCGCCGGGCGCTGCTCGGCGAACAGCGCGGTCAGGTCCTGCGCGCTCAGGGCGCGTCCGTCCCGCGCGCGCTCCACCGCCCGCGGGGCGACGTGATCGCCGACCGCGATCGACGCCCCGAGCGAGCGCCCGCTCCCGCGCCGCGGGATGAACGACCAGAAGCGGCTCGTGATCACGTCGAGCACCGGCGGCGAGACCCATTCGGGCGAGATGAACTCCGGGTAGACGCACAGCCGCTCCGACAGCGCGAAGCCGTCCTGGGCGAGCCGGCGGCGGACCTGGGAGGGCGACGGGAACGGGTGCTCAGGCGAGATGTGGTCACCGTTGGCGCTCAGCCCGCCGAGATCGGTCGCCCCGGCGCGCACGAGCTCGGGCCACCAGTCGGCGAGGTTGGGCGGGATCTGGATGCCGACCTCGGGCATCAACCGGCGGGCTTCGGCGATCAGCCGCCTCATGTCCTCGATCGTCACCGCCGACGCCCACGCCGGGGCATCGAGCGACGGCCCGGTCCCGACGCCGGTGCGCCAGTACTCGGCGGCGGCGGCGCCGGCGATCTCCGCCGGCTCGCGCCCGTAGTAGCGCTGATGGGGGACGAAGTTCTGGAGGATGACCTCCTGGAGATGACCGAAGCGCTCGTGCACGCCGGCCAGCGCGGCCAGCGACGCCATCCGCTCCTCCTCGGTCTCCCCGATCCCGACGAGGATCCCGCTCGTGAAGGGGATCTTCAGCTCGCCGGCGGCGGCGATCGTCGCCATCCGCGCGGCCGGATGCTTGGTCGGCGAGCCGGCGTGCACGGTCTCCATCAGCCGCTCGGCGATCGACTCCAGCATCAGACCCTGCGACGCGGTCACCTCGCGCAGTCGGCCGAGATCCTTCGCGTCCAGGACGCCGAGGTTGGTGTGGGGCAGCATCCCCCGCTCCAGCGCCTGCTCGCAGACCCAGACGACGTAGGCCGTGAAGTCGGCGAAGCCGAGCGCATCGAGCCGCGCCCGCACCCCGGCGTTGACCTCGGGGCGCTCGCCGGTCAGCACGAGCAGCTCCTTGACCCGATGGCGGCCGGCCGCGCGGTCGAGGATCTCGATCACCTCGTCGGGCTCGTGCAGGTGCGCCCGGTGGGTCGCGAACGAGCAGTATTTGCAGTAGCACTGGCACGTACGTGACAGCGACAGCGTGAGGTTTCGGCTGAACGTGACGCGGCGGCGCATGCTCTGGGGGCATTGTATGACGGCCCGCTGCCTGGCCACCTGCCTCATCGCGCGACCTCGCCTCCTATGCTGGCCGACGCGATGCGCCGCCGCCCTCCCCACCTTCCGGCGCTCGGCGCCGTGCTCGCCGCGGCCCTGGCGCTGGCCGCCTGCGGCGGCTCCTCGGCGGCCAGGCGCGCCGCCCCCGGCGCGCCCGCCGCGCGGGCCACCCCGGCGGCGCCCGCCTCCCGCGCGCCGACGTCGCTCCCGAGCGCCTCGCTCGTCCTGGACTTCACCCCGAACGCCGTCCACGTCGGCATCTACACCGCGCTCGCCCGCCGCTACGACGTCGCCGCCGGCGTCCACCTCCACGTCGTCGTCCCGGGCGCCTCGACCGACGCCATCCGCCTGCTGGAGACCGGCCGGGTCAACTTCGCCATCCTGGACATCCATGATCTGGCGATCGCCCGGGCGCGCGGGCAGGACATCGTCGGGATCCTGCCGATCGTCGAGCACCCGCTCGCCGCGGTCATCGCCGCCCCCCGGGTCACGAGCCCCCGTCAGCTGGACGGTCAGACGGTCGGGATCACCGGCGACCCGAGCGACACCGCCGTCCTGGACTCGATCGTCGCCGGCGCCGGCGGCCGGCCGTCAACGCTGAAGACGATCGTCATCGGCTACGACGCCGTGCCCGACCTGCTCGCCGGACGGGTCGCCGCCGCCACCTCGTTCTGGAACGACGAGGGCGTCGCGCTGCGCCGACGCGACCCCGGCTTTCACGTCTTCCGCGTCGAGAGCTACGGCGCCCCGGCCTATCCCGAGCTCGTCGTCTGCGCCACCCATGCCGAGCTGGCCGCCCACCCCGCGCTCGCCCAGGCGGTCGTCGACGCCCTCGTCCGCGGATATGACGCCGCGCTCGCCGACCCCGCCGCCGGCGCCCGGGCGCTCGAGTCCGAGGTCCAGGGCCTCTCCCCCCAGCTCGTCAGCGCCGATCTGACCGCGCTGCTGCCCGCCTTCCGCGGACCCGACGGCCGCTTCGGCACCCTGTCGCTGGCGCGGCTGCGAGCGTGGGCGCGCTGGGAGCAGCGCTTCGGGATCGTCGCCCGGACGCCCGACGTGACGACGATGTTCGATCCGAGCTTCGTGGCTACTGCGCGTGGAGCTTCTTGAACTCCTGGCGGACCGACTCCGTCCGGCCCCACATCTGCACGACCTCGACGCGGCCGGTGCGGACCTCGCGCAGGACGAGCTCGCCCGCCAGGTCGCTGTCGTCGAGCAGCGACAGCGCGAGCCTGACCGCCGGCACCGAGGCGCCGTGGCCGAAGCGATGGGCGACGAGGATCCGCCAGTGCCAGTCGTGCCTGGAGTACGGCTGGGCATTGCAGGTGACGAGCACGATCGCGGCATCGACATAGCGCGACTCGTCGAAGATCCGCAGGTCGAACTCGAGATCGGTCCAGTCGTCGGACAGCTCGGCGACGATCGCGTCGAAGGTCTGGGCGAGGGACATCGCGCTCAAGCCTACTGCGGTCAGCCGAAGAACTGCTGATAGAGCAGGAACACGTTCATCGCCACGATCGCGCCCGCCACGATGTAGGCGGCCGAGCTCGTCAGGCGGCTGTTGACCTGGGCGCCCATCACGTCGCGCCGGGCGGTGAAGACGACGAGCGGCACGAGCGCGCACGGGATCCCGAACGACAGCACCACCTGGCTGAGCACGAGCGCCCCCGTCGCGCTCAGCCCGAGCGCGAGGATGACGAGCGCGGGCACCATCGTGATCGCCCGCCGGGCGAAGACCGGGATCTGGCGGCCGATGAAGCCCGACATCACGACCTGGCCGGCGAACGTGCCGACGCTCGACGACGACGCCCCGGAGGCGAGCAGCGCGACCGCGAAGGCGAGCGCTGCGCCGCCCCCGACGAGCCGGCCGAGCTGAGCGTGCACGCCCTGGATCGTCGACAGCCCCGACAGCGCCGGGGTGTGGAAGAGCTTGGCGGCGACCGCGAGCATCGCCAGGTTGATCAGCCCGGCGAGGGTCAGCGCGATGATCACGTCGACGCGCTCGAAGCCGAGCACGCGCTTGCGCTCCGCGTCGTTGCGGACCGGGATCCGGCCCTGGGTGAGCGCCGAGTGCAGATAGATGACGTGGGGCATGACCGTCGCCCCGACGATCCCGACGCCGAGGTAGATGGCGGTGCTGGAGCCGAGATGCGGGATCAGGCCGTGTAGCGATTCCCGCGCCGACGGCCCGATCTTCAGCGTCTCGTACAGGAAGCCGAGGAAGACGACGCCGAGCAGGGCGGTGATCGCCAGCTCGAAGCGGCGAAAGCCCCGGCGCTGGAGCGCGAGGATCGCGAACGCGATCACCCCGGTCAGCAGCCCGGCGATGAACAGCGGCACCCCGAACAGGAGGTTGAGGCCGATCGCGGCACCGAGGAACTCGGCGACGTCGGTGGCCATCGCCATGATCTCGGCCTGCGCCCACAGCGCCCAGCTGACGCCGGTCGGGAAGCGCTCGCGGCACAGCTCTGGCAGGTTGCGCCCGGTGGCGATCCCCAGCTTGGCCGACAGGTACTGGACGAGCATGGCCATCAGATTCGCCATCAGCACGACCCACAGCAGCTCATAGCCGAACTGAGCCCCGCCCTGGAAGTTGGTGGCGAAGTTGCCCGGGTCGACGTAGGCGACCGAGGCGACGAACGCCGGGCCGAGCATCGACAGCGTCACCCGCAGCCGGCCGCGGGCCATCAGGCGCTCGAACGGCGACGGCTCGTCGAGGGACCCGACCGCCGGGCCGTCGGCGAGCGCGGGATCGAGCGCGGTCTTGGGGCTCACGCCGTCACCTGCACGCGCATCGCCCGGGCGAGCTCGCCGCCGAGCGGATGGACCTCGTCGCCGAAGCGCACGAACAGCGGCCCGCCGAACGGCTGGCGCTCGACGACCTCGAAGCCGTCGCCCGGGGCGATCCCGCGCTGGGCCAGATAGCGCAGCATCTCCGGATCGGAGTCCGACACCCGGGTGAACGTCCCGCACGCGCCGGCCGGCAGCGTCTCCAGGCTCTCGGTCTCGGCCTCGACGATCGTCAGCTCCCGCGAGGGGATCGGGTCACCGTGGGGATCGAGGGTGGGGTCGCCGAGCTTGGCGGCGATCATCTCCTCCAGCTCCTCGGAGAGCACGTGCTCCAGCACCTCGGCCTCGGCGTGGACGCGATCCCATGGAACCCCGAGGTCCTTGACGAGATACAGCTCGAGCAGGCGGTGATGGCGGATGACCTCGAGCGCGACGCGGCGCCCGGCGTCGGTCAGCAGGACGCCGTGGTACGGGCGATGGGTGACGAGCCCGAGCTCGCCGAGCCGCTTGACCATCCCCGAGGCCGAGGCCGGGGTCACCCCCATGCGCTCGGCGAGCGCCGTCGTCGTGACCGCCCGGCTGGCGCGACCCTCGAGCGAGTAGATCGTCTTGGCGTAATCCTCGACGGCGGTCGAGCGCAGGGGCAGATGTTCTTGGAGCGACGACATTTCAAATTATGGTACGGCTAACTTCGGCTTACGGCAATGATTTATTAAATGTTCTCCGGTCGACCGGAGCCCGGGCGCCGCTCGGACCCTCCCGGCCGAGGCCCCTATCCTGTGGGAGGTGCTCTCCACCGATGTCGTCAGCGGCGAGGACTACGTCGCGGTCACCGAGGCGTGCGGGTTGCTCGATCGCTCGCAGCGCGGCAAGCTGGCGCTGACCGGCGCTGACGCCAAGGCCTTTCTCCAGGGCCAGGTCACCAACGACGTCGAGGTGCTGGGGCCGGGCGGCGGCTGCTACGCCGCGTTCCTGACCCCGAAGGGCAAGATGCTCGGCGACGTCCGGATCCTGGACACCGGAGACGAGATCCTGCTCGACACCGAGCGCGTCGCCCTCCAGGAGCTGTTCAACATGATCCGGCGCTTCAGCGTCGGCTATGACGTCGACCTCCACAAGCGCACGCTGCAGTCCGGTCTCGTCTCGCTGCTCGGCCCGCGGGCCGGCGAGGCGGTGGACGTCGCCGAGCTCGGCCCGGCCGAGCACGCCCACGTCATCACCGCTCTTGACGGGATCGCCGTCCGCGCGATCCGCACCGACGTCGGCATCGACCTGCTGTGCGACTCCGAGCACACGCCGGCGCTGATCGAGGCGCTCGCCGCCCGGGGCGCGCGGCCGGTCTCCGAGGCCGCCGCCGACTGCCTGCGGATCGAGCACGGACGCCCGCGCTACGGGATCGACCTCGACGACTCGGTCATCCCCCAGGAGGCCGATCTCAACGCCCGCGCGGTGTCGTTCACCAAGGGCTGCTACGTCGGCCAGGAGACCGTCGCGCGGCTCTTCTATCGCGGCAAGCCCAATCGACAGCTGCGCGGGCTGCGGCTGTCACAGCCGGCGCCGACCGGCACCCAGATCACGTTCGGCGACCGCGTCGTCGGGCAGATCGGCAGCGTCGCGGACTCCCCGGCGCTCGGCTCGATCGCGCTGGCCCTCGTCCGCCGCGAGGCTCCGCCGGGCTCTCACGTCGCGGTCGGCGCCAGCGAGATCAAAGCGGTCGTCGTCGAGCTGCCGTTCGCCCCCTGAGGGTCCCAGCGCCTGCGCGACGAACGCCCGCAGCGCCCCGGCGTCGGGCGCGGGAGTGAGCGCCAGGCGCGGGGCGCGCGGATGCGAGGCCAACCAGGTGTCGATGATCCGCACCTCGTCGATCTCCCCGGGCGGCACATGCGTGCCGAGCTCGCCCGCCCGGCCTCCGCGTGACAGGGCAGCGCGTGTCCGGCGGTGCAGCTCGTCCGGATCGTCGCCGGCGGTCACCGGACCATGGTCGACGAGCCGGCCGCCGGCGAGCCAGAACGCCTCGGCCGCCGCGTCACGCGCGGGATGCCGGGCGAGGATCAGGCGCGGCCGGGCGTGGGTCGCCTCCAGCACGCCGCCGAGCCGGCTGAGGATCATCTGCAGGCGCCGGGCGCGCCGGCGCAGCGCCTCGGCGCGCTCGAAGCGCTCGTGGGCGGCCGCGGTCCGCATCTGCGCCCACACGTGCTCGAGCAGCGCGCGCTCTCCGGAGCCGCCGACGAAGATCCGCAGCACCTCGTCCAGGCGCCGGCGATAGAGATTGGGATCGAGGTCGCCCAGGCACGGCGACAGGCAGCGCCCCATCTGGCCGTAGGCCGACGGATGGTCACGGCGCGGGAGCCGGCGGCCGCAGTGGCGCAGACCGAACAGCGAATCGAGCTGCTCGACGAGCTCGAGCGCGAGGGCGCGGCCGCGGACCGGACCCACCGTCACCGCGTGGCCGGGGGCGGGATCGCGTGAGACCTCGAGGATCGGATACGGGATGTCCAGCCGGCAGCGGATGTAGACGAGCCGGTCGTCGCGGCCGGTCAGGCGCGTGTTGCCGGGCGGTCGCAGCTCCTTGATCAGCCGGTTCTCGAGCACGAGCGCCCCGAGCTCGGATCCGGTCGAGCGGTAGTCGACGATCACGGCGTGCTCGGTCCACGCCGCCGGCGGCGAGGAGGGCGCGAAGTGCGCGCGGGCGCGGCTGCGGATCGACACCGACTTGCCGACGTACAGGACGGCGCCGGTCCGGTCGCGGAACAGGTAGACCCCGGGCTCGGTCGGCAGTTGGCCGAAGTCGAGCCCAGGATGGCCGGCGCGGCCGGGCGCGGGGTCGCTGAGGGCCGGGCGGGCGGCGGGTCGCGTGCCGACGCCGAGCTCGCCGCCGGGGCGCCGGCCCTGCGGGCGCGGGCGCCGCCGCGGGGCCAGCAGCGCCAGCGCCTCGGCGACCGTCCCGGCGTGCGCGCACAGCCGCGGGAACAGGGCGCACAGCACGCGCCCGCACGTCTCGGCATCGGCGAGCGCGCGATGGGCGACCTCCACCTCGATGCCGAGCGCATCGGCGAGCACCGACAGTCCGCGGCGGCGCTGGAGCGGGAGCAGCGTGCGGGCGAGCGCCGCCGTGCAGAGCACCGGCGGGTCCGGCCACTCCAGGCCGATGCGCGCGAAGGCCTGGCGCAGGACCCGGCGGTCAAACGGCGCGTTGTGGGCGACCATGACGCGCCCCTGCAGGCGCTGCGCCACCTCCGGCAGAACCGCCTCCAGCGACGGCGCGGTGTCGACCATCGCCTGGGTGATCCCGGTCAGGCGCTGGACCCCGCGCCGCAGCGGCGCGCCGGCGCGGCACAGGGAGCTCCAGCGATCGTGCAGCTCGCCGCCGCCGACGAGCACGAGGCCGACCTCGGTCAGCTCGCAGGCGTCGCCACCGAGGCCGTTGGTCTCCGTGTCGACGGCGATGAACTCCGCGGTCGCGACGGGCGCGGTCAGCAGTTGCATCGGACCGTGATACGGCGCGCTCCGGACGGAGCGCAAGCGATCGTGCACGGGATTACGGGGGGTGCCGACGCGTTGTTCTGGTGATCGGCGTTGAATCCCCGACCGAACAGCGGGGTAGCATCGCAAGTGTCCTCTAGGGAAGGAGTCGTTTGACATGACAGCCGTCGCCCCCGATATCGAGAGACTGCGCGAGCTGGATGAAGACACCCGCCAGGCATGGAGCACGTACAGCGATCGGGTCCGCGACCTGACCGGCGCCGAGTACGAGCGCGTCGAGTCCGAATCGTGGACCGAGTTGCAGGACGAGCTGCGACGCCTGGAGCACCGCCGACAGGAGCTGACCCCCCACCGGGTTTGAATGGCGCGGCCCACCGATTTCCCGCCCGCCTGACGCCGGCCCGGATCCGGACGACCTCGTTCGTGGCGGCGACCGCCCTCGCCGCCTCGGGGTGTGGCGGCTCGGCGGGCCAGTCCGCGGACGTCGCGCGGGCGCCGACGCCGGTCAATCTCAGCGTCTTCGTCAGCGACTCGCGGATCTCCGTCTCCCCGGCGTCGCTCGGGGCCGGGCCGGTCATCTTCGTGGTCACCAACCAGGCGAGCCACTCCGAGTCGCTCGCCATCACCGCCGCGGGGCGCTCGCAACCGCTCGCCAGCACCGCCCCGATCAACCCGCAGGGCACGACCGAGGTCCAGGTCGACTTCGCGCCCGGCGAGTACTCCATCTCCTCGATGCCCCACGGCACGAGCCAGGCCGCGCTCTCGGCGCTGCCGCCGATCCCCCCCGCCGCGCTGCACATCGGCCCGTCCCGGAACACCGGGGGCGGCGCCCTGCTGTCGCCCTGACGCCCGCGGCCGACGACCGTCTGATCCGTAGTCGTTCCCGACCGGCTGCAGCGTCTCGCCGGGAGTCGGGAACGGCGGTGTACCGGCTACGATCACGGCTAACGTCGACGTCGATCAGGAGGATGTCAGCGCGTGGCCGTCGATCTGAGCCAAGTCGCGAACGTGGAGACCGAGCCGGGCGAGCTTCCGCCCACGATGGCCGCATGGGTCATCCGAGCGGAGCGCCTCGGCGAGCCGGTCGACGCGTTCCAGCTGGAGGAGATCGAGGTCCCCGAGCCCGGGGCCTTCGAGGTGATCGTCCGGGTGATGGCGGCCGGCGTCAACTTCAACAACGTCTGGGCGGCGCTCGGCGAGCCGATCTCGGTGTTCCGCTATCACCCCGAGGAGGACCACCACATCGGCGGCTCCGACGCCTCGGGGATCGTCTGGAAGGTCGGCAAGGGCGTCACCCGCTGGGCGCCCGGCGACGAGGTCGTCATCCACTGCAACCAGGCCTCCTACGAGGACCCCGAGGTCCACGGCTTCGACCCGCTCGCCGCCCCCAGCCAGCAGATCTGGGGCTATGAGACGAGCTGGGGCTCGTTCGCGCAGTTCTGCAAGGTCCAGGCCCAGCAGCTCCTGCACAAGCCCAAGCATCTCTCCTGGGAGGAGGCGGCCTCCTACGGGCTGACCTACTTCACCGCGTATCGCATGCTGATGGACCGCTGCAAGCTGCAGTCCGGCCACCGCGTGCTCATCTGGGGCGCCGCCGGCGGGCTCGGCGTGTTCGCCACCCAGCTCTGCGCGCTGGCCGGCGCCGACGCCGTCGGGGTCGTCTCCAGCGACGAGAAGGGCGCGCTCATTACGCAGCTCGGCGCTACCGCCTTCGTCAACCGCAACGAGTACGCCGGCATGATGCGCCGCGGCGGCGAGACCGCGGATGAGGAGCGCGTCCGCTTCAAGGAGTCACGCCGCTTCTGCAACGCCGTCGAGGAGCTGCTCGGCGGACCGCCGGACATCGTCTTCGAGCATGTCGGACGAGCGACCTTCCCGACCTCGGTCCTGGCGGCCAAGCCGTTCGGCAAAGTCGTCATCTGCGGGGCCACGTCGGGCTACCAGCTGGACTTCGACGTACGCTATCTGTGGATGCGCCAGAAGGAGATCATCGGCTCGCACTTCGCCAATGCCTGGGAGGCCACGAAGGCCAACGAGCTGATCCAGGAGTCGAAGATCCGACCGGTGCTGTGGCGGACGATGGGCTTCGACGGCGTCGCGCAGGCCCACCAGCTCCTGCGGGACAATCAGCATCTCGGCAAGATCGCGATCCTCGTCGGTGCCACCGCCGAGGGGCAGGGCAAGACCGCGGAGGGACCCGGCGCGATCCGCGCCGAGGTCGGGGCTTAGTAGGGTTCCTGGCATGGCTGATCTCGTCTGGGTCTCGTGGTACGCGACCGTCCTGCGCCAGGACTCGTTCGCCGCCGAGGTGGCGCGCGTCGCCCCGGTCGTGATGCGCTATGGCGCCACGCAGTACCAGGTGCACGTCAACAACGACGACCGCTATCGGATCACGCAGATGTCGTGGTTTCACTCCAAGGCCGACTGGTATCGCTACTGGGACGGGCCGGAGATGATCGAGTTCCGGGCCCGCAACTCGGGCCGCTTCCAGGTCCCGATCACCTACGCGTGGGCCGACGAGATCGCCTCCGGGACGCTCGGTCCCGAGGTCCCGCAGTCCGAGAACCACTCGCCGGAGCCGGCTCCCGCCGCGCCGCGGGCCACCGTCTAGACCCGGCCGGCCTCCGCCGGGGGGGTTGTCCGGTCTACGACTCCTCTCGCTCGTCGGCGCGCAGGGCGAGCTCCAGCCAGAAGCGCTCGTCGGGATCGTCGAGCTGGTCGCCGAACAGCTCGCGCAGGCGTCCGAGGCGATAGCGGGCGGTCTGGGGATGGACGTCGAGCCGCGCCGCGACCTGCCCAAGGCGGCCCTGCTCGGCCAGCCAGGCCCGCAAGGTCTCGCGCAGGCGCCGCCGGGCGCCCGGTGAGAGCTCGGCGAGCGGCGCCAGCCGGTCGGCGGCGAGCTCGGCGACCAGCCCCGGATCGCCGTGCAGCAGCAGCTCACCGGCGTGCTCGCGGGCGCCGATCAGGATCGGGTCGGGGCCGGCGAGCGCCAGCGCGGCCCGCGCCCGGCCGAAGCTGATCCCGGCCTGACTCCAGTCGACGGTCGTGCCGAGGCCCGCCCGGGCGTCGGCACCGAGCACCGCCCGCTCGATGACGGTGCGCCGGCCCGGCCCGTCGGGATCGACGACGAGCGCGCACGTCACCTCGCCGATCACCTCGCTGATCGTCCCGGTCGGCAGGCGGGAGACGACCGTCTCGGGCCGCGCCGCGCTGATCGCCACCGCGGCCAGGGTGCGGGGCAGCGGCCAGCCGGCGTCCGCGGCCGCGGACTGGACGGCATCGGGATCGGCCGGCGAGTCCCGGACGAGCATCCGCACGAGCCGCCGCCGCCGGTTCTGCGCCTCGCCCGCCGCCCTCGACTGAGCCCGGGCGTAGCCGTCGGCCGATTCCGCCGACAGGCCGTCGATGTAGGCGAAAATCGACTCGGCGAGCAGATACAGGGTGTCCGGCTCCAGCCCGGCGGCGACGCCGGCGGCGGCGAACCGCCGCCACGCGACGCGCGCCCCGATCCGATAGGCGCCGAGCAGCGACTCGAGGCTGCGCCCGGCCCGCATCTCCCCCCGGCCGAGCGCGATGTAGACATCGAGGCGCTGCACCGGTCCACCGATCTCGATCTCGGCCAGGAAGTGGCGCAGCGCCTCCTGCACGCCGGCCCGCACGCCCTCGCCGAACGGTCCCTCCAGCGGCCGCGCGTAGGCGGGGATGCCGGCGACCGCGTCGATGATCTCCAGCGCCACCTCGTCGAGGACGGGCCGCAGGACCTCGGAGATGACCGGTGGCAGTTCATGCCAAGGCTGATCGGACATATTTCGTGCGCAATCTACAAGTTCCGGCACCGAGATCATCAGCCGGCGCCGAGAAATTGAGACATCTACCGCGTGGTGTCCAATTCGTGGCCGACGGCCCACCCCGATCCGTCCCAGCCGGACGCCGACCGCGGCCGGGGGCCCGGCTCGACGCGCTCGGGCCGTCAACCCTCTTCGAGCGGAGCCATCGTCAGCCCGGCCCCGTCGAGCTCCTCCCAGTAGCGCTCGGCGTCGTCGCGCGCGCCGCTCCACACGATCGCGCAGCCGGTGTGATGGATCCGGTCGGCCATGCGATAACCGTCGGCCAACGTCAGGCCGGGGATGACGCGCGCCAGCGTCTCGGCCACGTGGTCGAAGGTGTTGTAGGAGTCGTTGAGGACCACGACGCGCCACAGGCCGCTGAGGTCACTTCCCGGACCCCGCGTGCGAGGCAACTCGACCGTCAGGGACATCGCTGGCCAGCATACCGACGCCGCGCTCGCCTCGACAAGCGGCGTTCACCGCATTGCCCTTTGGGGAAACCCCGCGAGCTCAGGCCCCGGCGCGCTTGCTCCAATAGCGCTCGTAGCCGGCGTACAGCTGCTCGGCGGGCGCCGCCTGCTGATAGGTCGCCGCCTGCTCCGGCGTGCCGCCGCGTGACACCTGCTCACGGACCATCGCGATGAACGCCTCGCGCCCGTGGTCACGGGCGTAGACCGACCACTCGTCGAGGCGCGCCCCGACCTCGTCGAGTTGATGCTCGACGTCGTCGGCGCCGCCGAAATGGGTCATCGCCAGCCGCTCAGGGCGCCAGGCGCGGATCAGCGCGATCGACTCGTGCCACGCCTCGACGTCGATATCGGGCGGCGGCGTCGGCGGGATCGCCATCGTCTCGGGCCGGATCCGGACGCCGCCGACGTCGCCGACGTAGGCGGTCCCGTCATGGAGATAGGACACGTGATGGGAGGCGTGGCCGGGGGTGTAGGCGACCTCGAACGCGTCGCCGTGGATGCGCTCGCCGCCCGACAGGATCTCGAGCGAGGCCTCGGGCACCGGCTCCATCGCGCCCCACAGGCGATCCATGTCCTCGCCGTAGAGCCGCTCGGCGCTGTCATACAGCCGAGAGGGATCGACGAGGTGGCGGGCGCCGCGCTCGTGGACATAGACGCGCACGTCGGGCCAGCGCTGCACGAGCGTGCCGGTGGCTCCGGCGTGATCGAGATGGATGTGGGTCAGCAGGATGGCCGTCGGGCGCTCGTCGCCGAGCGCGCGCAGCAGCTCCGGCAGGCACGACGTCGGTCCGGGGTCGACGAGCACGTCGCCGACCTGCCAGCAGGCGATCACGCGCGCACGACCGAGATGCATCAGGTCGATCAGCCGGGCCACAGCGCGATGCGGGGTTATCGGGAGGGCCAGAAGCGCCGGTGCGCCGCCTGAGACGCCGGCGGGATCGCGCTCGCCGGCGGCGCGCCGGGGAACGGCGGGCGACGCGGCGGGCCGTCGGGCTCGCTCGGGCCGCTCGGGCCCACGGTCTCGCCCGGGCCGGTCCCGCCCGGGCCGCTCTGGCCCGCGGTTTCGCCCGGGCCGCTCTGGCCCGCGGTCTCGCCCGAGCCGGAGGGCTCATCGCCGTCGGCCATCACGTCGAACGCGACCGTCGGCTGGGGCTGCTCCCGGTTCTCGGGCTCGGCGATCGGCGGCTCGGTCTCGGCCTGGTCAAAGGTGTGCTCGCCGATGGCCTGCGCGGCGTCACCGGCCGGGCTCTCGTCCTCGGCCCCGGCGGCGGACGCGCCGTCCGCCCACGGATCCGGCTGCTCGGCGAGCGGCGCGTCGGCGGCCCACGGATCAGGCTGCTCGGCAGCGGCGTCAGCCCACGGATCAGGTCGCTCGGCGGCGGCGTCAGCCCATGGATCAGGCTGCTCGCCGGCGGGCGCATCCTCGTTGCTCGCCTGGCCGGCGGCGGACCCGTCATCGGCGACCGGCGGCTCGGGCTCGGCGACCGGCGGCTCGCCGGCCGCGGCCGACGGGCCGCGTTGCGCAACCGAGAAGCGCGGCTCGCCGGCGGCGTGGTCGCCGGCGGCGTGGTCGCCGGCGGAGTGGTCGCCGGCGGAGTGGTCCGCGGTGACGTCGAAGGGGCGCGTCGGGGACTCCTCGCCGGCCGCGACCGGCTCCCCGGCGCCGAGGCCGTGCTCGGAGGCGGAGGTGAGCTCGCGCACCGCGGCGACCTCGTCGTCGGCCGGGAAGCGCTCCGCGGCGACCTTGGCCAGCGCGGTCAGCTGACCGGCGAGATCCTCGGCGTCGGCGACGATCCGCTGGCGCTCGAGCCAGATGCGATCGGTGTCGGCGTCAAGCTCGCGCACCCGCTGCTCGGCGGCCTGCGTGATCTGGGCGGCCTCGGCGCGGGCGACCTCGAGCCGGTCCTCGGCCTCGCTGCGCGACTGGGCGGTGATCTGCTCGGCGGTCTCGTGGGCGCGCTGGAGGATGCCCGAGATCTGCTCGCCGACGCGTTCCAGCGCGCGCCGCACCGCCGCCTCGGGCGACCGGGTCGCCTGGAGCTCGGCGACGAGCTGACGCGTCTGGCGCACGTAGTGGTCGACCGCGTCACGGTCATAGCCGCGCATCGCGTGGGGAAAGTCGGCGTCGACCATCGCCAGCGGATCCTCGTGCAGGTCGCTGAGCGGCTGGGTGATCTCCGAGAGGATCGCGTGCTCGGTGGCGGCGGAGCTCTGGTCAGGCATAGATCTGCGGCAGATTGTCGCAGGTGCAGCGGACAAGCCGCACCAGATCGCCGGCCGGCCTCTCTTACAATGGCGCCATGGCGCAGACCACGCCGCCGCGGTTGACCGAGCCGTCCCCCCGGCTCCCGGAACGGGATCGCCCCTGGCTGATGCGGACCTACGCCGGGCACTCCGACGCGGCGCGCTCCAACGAGCTGTATCGCAACAACCTCGAGAAGGGCCAGACCGGGCTGTCGGTCGCCTTCGACCTCCCGACGCAGACCGGCTACGACCCCGATCACGAGCTCGCCCGCGGCGAGGTCGGCAAGGTCGGGGTCTCGATCGCCCACGTCGGCGACATGCGGACCCTGATGGGCGGGATCCCGCTCGATCAGATGAACACCTCGATGACGATCAACGCGACGGCGGCCTGGCTGCTGGCGCTCTACATCGTCGCCGCCGAGGAGCAGGACCCGCCGATCCCGCAATCCGCCCTGCAGGGCACGACCCAGAACGACATCCTCAAGGAGTACCTCAGCCGCGGGACCTACGCCTTCCCGCCCGCGCCGAGCATGCGCCTGATCGCCGACACGATCGCCTACACCGTGCGCCACGTGCCGAAGTGGAATCCGATCAACATCTGCTCGTATCACCTCCAGGAGGCGGGCGCGACCCCGATCCAGGAGATCGCCTACGCGATGAGCAACGCGATCGCGGTGCTCGACGCGGTGCGCGAGCGCACCGGCGCCGACGAGGCGCTGATGGACTCGGTGTTCGGGCGGATCTCGTTCTTCGTCAACGCCGGCGTGCGCTTCGTCGAGGAGCACGCCAAGCTGCGGGCGATGGCGCAGCTCTGGGACGAGCTCGGCCGCAGCCGTTACGGCGTGCGGGACGAGCGCCATCGCCGCTTTCGCTACGGCGTGCAGGTCAACTCGCTCGGCCTGACCGAGGCCCAACCCGAGAACAACGTCTACCGGATCGCGCTCGAGGCGCTGGCGGTGACGCTCGGCCGGGACACGCGGGCGCGAGCGCTCCAGCTCCCGGCCTGGAACGAGGCCCTCGGCCTGCCGCGCCCATGGGACCAGCAGTGGTCGCTGCGCCTGCAGCAGGTCCTCGCCTACGAAACCGACCTGCTGGAGTATCCGGACATCTTCGAGGGCTCGAAGGTGATGGAGGGGCTCGTCGCCGAGCTCGTCGCCGGCGCCCGGGAGGAGATGGCCCGCGTCGCCGAGCTCGGCGGGGCGGTGCAGGCCGTCGACTACATGAAGTCCGCGCTCGTGGAGTCCCATCGCGAGCGCTGGCGCCGGATCGAGACCGGCGAGCTGACGATCGTCGGCATGAACCGCTTCCAGAGCACCGAGCCCTCGCCGCTGACCGCCGACGCCGACGGCGGCATCCTCGTCGTCGACCCGGCGGTCGAGGCCCAGCAGCGCGCCGCGCTCGATGCCTGGCGCGCGCAGCGCGACGAGTCCGCGGTGGCGGCCGCACTGGCCGAGCTCGCCCGGGTGGCGCGCGCGGAGTCCGAGAACATCATGCCGGCGACGATCGCGGCCGCCCGCGCGGGGGCGACGACCGGCGAGTGGTCGCAGACCCTGCGCGAGGCGTTCGGCGAGTACCGTGCGCCGACCGGCGTCGGCGAGGCGATGGCGATCTCCGGAGCCGACCTGACCGAGCTGCGCGACGAGGTCGAGCGCGTCAGCGACGCGCTCGGCCGGCGGCTGAAGTTCCTCGTCGGCAAGCCGGGCCTCGACGGGCACTCCAACGGGGCCGAGCAGATCGCCGTCCGCGCCCGGGACGCTGGGATGGACGTCGTCTACGAGGGCATCCGCCTGACCCCGTCCCAGATCGCGCGCTCGGCCGCCCAGGAGGGCGTCCACGTCATCGGGCTGTCGATCCTCTCGGGCTCCCATGCCGAGCTGATCCCCGCGGTGCTCGCGGCGCTGCGGGACGCCGGGGTCGATGACGTGCCGGTTGTCGTCGGCGGCATCATCCCCGACGGTGACGCCGCCGAGCTGCGCCGGATCGGGGTGGCCGCCGTCTACACCCCCAAGGACTGGGACCTCAACCAGATGATGCGGGACATCATCGCGCTCGTCGGCGAGCGCTTCGGGGTCGACAGCGCCGCACCGGCTTGACGGCGTCCGCGGCCGACCGGGGCGCGGGGCGCGTGCTGGCCGCGCGCCTGCGCGGCGGCGATCTGGAGGCCGCGCCGGCCGTCCTGAACCTCGTCGAGAGCCGGACGCTCGAGGATCGTGAGCAGACCGGCGAGCTGCTGTCCGCCCTCTCCCCCGCCGTGCTCGGCGGCGAGGCGGCGGGTCAGATCATCGGGGTGACCGGGCCGCCCGGCGTCGGCAAGTCCTCGCTGCTGTCGCGGCTGGTGGCGATCTGGCGCGGGCAGGGCCGCTCGGTGGCGGTCCTCGCCGTCGACCCCAGCTCGCGGCGCTCAGGCGGCTCGCTGCTCGGCGACCGGGCGCGGATCGAATCCGATCCGAGCGACGCGGCGGTGTTCATCCGCTCGACCGCCGCCGGGGAGCGGCTCGGCGGGCTGGCCCCGGCCACGCGCGCGGCGGCCACGGCGCTCGCCGTCGCCTTCGACGTCGTCGTGATCGAGACCGTCGGGGTCGGGCAGTCCGAGACCGAGGTCGCCGACGTGGCCGACGCGGTGGCGGTCGTCGTGCAGCCCGGGTCCGGCGACGTGCTCCAGTTCCTGAAGTCCGGGATCATGGAGATCCCCGACGTGCTCGTCGTCACCAAGGCCGACCTCGGGCCGGTCGCGGTCCGGGCGGTCGGCGACCTGCGGGCCGCGCTGCGAGCGCTGAGCGGCGCGCGGACGAGCGTGGTCGCCGTCTCCTCGCTGGCGCCCACCGCCGGGATCCCCGAGCTGGCGCAGGCGCTCGACGAGCGGCTGGCGGCGCTCGACCTCGCCGCGCGGCGGACCCGGAGCCGTCGCCGTCACGCGCTCGCCGATTTCGTCGCCGAGCATGGCGAGCGCGGCCTGCGGGCGCTCGGCGGGCGCCGGCAGGCCGAGCGCTGGCTCGACGGCCGCCCGGAGTCGCTCGATGTCGCCGCGTTGACGGCGGAGCTGGCCGAGCGGGCGGCGTCGCCGCGGTGAGGCCGGCCAGCCGGATCGTGCTGCCGGGCGAGCCGCTGATCGACGGCGAGACCGCGCTGCGGCCATGGCGCGACGCCGATCTGGAGCCGCTCGTGATCGCCTGCCGGGATCCGGAGATCGCGCGCTGGACGCGGGTGCCGCATCCGTACGGCGCGGCCGACGCGCGGGCCTATCTGCGCCAGCGCTACGACGCCGCGTTCGCGGGGCTGACCGCGCCGTTCGCGATCGTCCGCGCCCCCGACGGCGAGCTGCTCGGCTCGATCTCGCTGCTGCGGATCGCCTGGGAGCACGCCCGCGGCGAGGTCGGCTACTGGCTCGCCGCCCCGGCCCGCGGGCAGGGTCACGCCACCCGGGCGGTCCGGCTGATCTGCGTCTGGGGCATGGCGACGCTCGCGCTGGAGCGCATCGATCTGCTCGCCGCGACCGGCAATCCGGCCTCCCAGCGCGTCGCGCAGCGCACCGGCTTCACCCGTGAGGCGGTGCTGCGCTCGTACCTGCGCGCGACCGGCGAGCGCCAGGACATGGTCATGTTCGGACTGCTCGCCGGGGAGCCACTGGGCCGGTGACCCCTCCCGCCGGCCACGACCCCTGGACCGCGGCCGCGCTCAGTGCGGGGTGGCGAGCGACTCCAGCCGCCAGCCGCCGCCGGTCTGCACGAGCCCGACGGACTCGAGCGCCGCGCTCTGGCCACGTGCCCCGGTCAGCACGACCGCCGTGGCGCGGTTGCCGGTGACGCTCACCCGTGAGACCGACAACGACGGGTCCTGCACGCCGTCGACGAACGTCGTCATCGCCTGCCGGCAGGTCAGCCCGGCGGAGTCCAGGCGCTTGACGAGGCTCGGTGCCAGGACCTGCTGGCAGAGCTCGGAGGCGTCGCGCGCGGCGATCGCGTGGACGAACTGCTGGAGCTTGGCCTGCACCTCCTGATCCGCCGTCGCGCCGCATCCAGACAGTGCATAGGCAACGCCTAGGAGCACAATCGCGCGGGGTGAGCGCATCGCGGCAAGGGTAGCCTCTAGGGGTATGAACACCGAGCCTCTCCAGGATGGACACGGCCGTTTGATCGGCGATCTGCGCGTGTCGGTGACCGACCGCTGCAACTTCCGCTGCCAGTACTGCATGCCCGCCGAGGGCCTTCCCTGGCTGGAGCGAACCGAGATCCTGACCTTCGAGGAGATCGCCCGGCTGGTGGCGATCTTCGCCGCGATGGGCGTCGGCGACGTCCGCCTGACCGGCGGTGAGCCGCTCGTGCGCCGGGACTTCCCCGTGCTCGCCGGGATGCTCGCCGGGATCGCGGACGTGCGGGAGGTGTCGGTGACGACGAACGGCTTCCTGCTCGAGCGCCACGCCGAGGCGCTCGTGCGCGCCGGGATCGATCGCTTCAACGTCTCGATCGACTCGCTGCAGCGCGATCGCTTCTACGAGCTGACCCGCCGCGACGCGCTCGACGCCGTCCTGCGCGGCCTCGAGGTTCTGTCGGCCTTCCCCGAGGCGCATCCGATCAAGGTCAACGCCGTGGCGATCCGCGGCTTCACCGAGCAGGAGGTGCTGCCGTTCGCCGAGATGGCGCGGCGCACCCCGTACGAGATCCGCTTCATCGAGTACATGCCGCTCGACGCCGACCGCGCCTGGACGCCGTCACAGGTGCTGACCGGAGCCGAGATCCGGGAGGCGATCGCCGCCGTGTACCCGCTCGAGCCCGAGCCCCGCGAGCCGAGCGCCACCGCCCGGGTCTACCGGTTCGCCGACGGCCACGGCAAGATCGGCTTCATCAACCCGGTCTCCGAGCCGTTCTGCGCCGACTGCAATCGCGTGCGCCTGACCGCCGACGGCCGCCTGCGGACCTGCCTGTTCTCGCTCAACGAGACCGATCTGCGCGGCCCGCTGCGCGCGGGCGCCGACGACGACGAGGTCGCCGAGATCATCCGCGCCGCGGTGTGGCGCAAGGAGCTCAAGCACCACGTCGGCGAGCCGGGCTTCATCCAGCCCGCCCGCAGCATGTCCGCCATCGGCGGCTAGCCCCGCGCCGGCGCGCCGGCGCAATCGGCCGTTAACGGGATCGCAAGCTCTGTGGCCGATCATCTGAGGCCACGATGCTCCTGCTGATGCTGTTCGCGGTGATCGCCGGCGCCGGTACGGCGATCACGCCGTGCGTGCTGCCGGTTCTGCCGGCGCTGCTGTCGGCGAGTGCCGCCGGGGGACGGCGCCGCCCGCTCGGGATCGTGCTCGGCCTCGCCGTCACCTTCACGATCGCGATCGTCGCGCTCGCACAGCTCGTCAAGGGCGTCGGCCTGGCCAGCGGCGCCGCCCGGACACTGGCCATCGTCGTGCTGATCGCCTTCGGGATCGTCCTGCTCGTGCCCGCGATCGCCGAGCGGGTCCAGGCGCCGCTGTCGCGCCTGGCGCGCTTCGGGCCCAAGACGCGGGGCACCGGCTTTGCCTCCGGGCTGGCGGTCGGCGGGGCGCTCGGGTTCGTCTGCGCGCCGTGCGCGGGGCCGATCCTCGCCGCGGTCACGTCGGTCAGCGCGTCGGCGAGCGGCGCGTCGGCCCAGGTGGTGGCGATCGCGCTGGCCTACGCGGTCGGGCTCAGCGCGGTCATGCTGCTGTACGGCCTCGGCGGCCGGGCGATCCTCGACCGGGTGCGCCGCCATGCCCGCGGTCACGTCGTCGAGCGCACGCTCGGCGCCGTCCTGCTCGTCACCGGGATCGTGATGGCGACCAACCTCGACGTGCGCTTCGAGGAGGCGCTGGCCAAGGACACGAGCCTGCCGGCCTTCCTCGTCGACCCGACGCGCGCCCTGGAGACCTCCAACGCCGTGCAGAACCGGCTCGCGGCGCTGCGCCCCGCCTCGCAGTTCGCCGCCCGCCAGAAGGCCGAGGCGTCGGTCACGCCGGTCGCCGACCGCGTCGGGGTGGCGATCCCGGGCGTGAGCACCCCGGCCCTGCCCGTGCTCGGCACCGCGCCGCCGTTCACCGACACCCAGCAGTGGTTCAACACCCCCGGCGACCGGCCGCTGACCCTCGCCGGGATGCGCGGCCATGTCGTGCTCGTCGACTTCTGGACGTACACGTGCATCAACTGCATCCGCACGCTGCCCTTCGTCAAGGGGCTGTACGCCCACTATCACCGTTACGGGCTCGACGTCGTCGGGGTCGAGACGCCGGAGTTCACGTTCGAGCAGGAGGCGTCCAACGTCGCGCAGGCGATCACCTCCGACGGGATCACGTATCCCGTCGTCCAGGACAATCGCTACGGCACCTGGGACGCCTATCAGAACGAGTACTGGCCGGCCGAGTACCTGATCGACGCCCAAGGCCGCGTCCGCCACACCCAGTTCGGGGAGGGCGATTACAAGCAGGACGAGGCGGCCGTGCGCGAGCTGCTCTACGAGGCCGGCGCCCGGGACCTGCCGCCGCCGATGACCGCGCACGCGATCATGGCCTCGGCGAGCCTCGGCACGCCCGAGACCTATCTCAATCCCCAGCGCGCCCAGGGCTTCGCCCATCCGCTGCGGCTCGGCATCCACAGCTATCAGGGGGTCGCGAACCCCGAGGTCAACGAGTGGTCGCTCGGCGGGACCTGGGACGTGACGGCGCAGTCGATCACCCCGGTCGGCGCGGCGGCGACGATCACCGGCGGCTTCCAGGCCCAGCACGTCTACCTCGTCCTGACCTCCGACGGCAACGTGCCGCGAACCGCGCACATCCTGCTCAACGGCCAGCCGATCCCGGCGCGCTACGCCGGCGCCGACGTCCACAACGGCCTCGTGACCGTCCAGCAGCAGCGGCTCTACTCGCTCGTCTCGCTGCCCGGCGACGCCCAGGCCGTGCTGACCGTGCAGCTCCCGCCCGGCGTCCACGCCTACGACTTCACGTTCGGCTGATCGGCGCAGGGCGCCTCCATCCGCTGGCCGCGGGGCCGGCGCCCGAGTCAGCCGAAAACTCCTTTTTCCTCCATATCGCTGGCTTTTGCACGTCTGAGCCCGCGCCGAGCCGGTATCCGCCCGCCGACCGTTCCGATACCGCGGGGCGCCGTCATAGAATCAGGGCGATGGAGGGCTCAACCGAGGTCCGCAGCTGGTTGCGCTGCTACCGATGCTGGTCTCAGAATCTCGAGGTCCAGGTCCATTACGAGGGCATCCACCGGATCGACCCTGAGACGGGCGAGCGCGGCGAGGTCGTCGACGAGATGCAGGAAGCGGTCGTGCAGTGCCTGGAGTGCATGCACGACCAGCCCCATCTCGGCTTCCACAACGGCCGCGTCGAGCCGATCGAGGATCGCTGGGAGCGGATGATCGCCGGGACGCCGTGGGTGGCGTCGTGCACGGTCACCGTCGACGCCGACGACGTCGAGACGTGCTCGGGCCCCGAGGCCGGCGACGCGCTCTCCTACGCCGCCTTCGGCGACCACGGGACGCGGGAGTTCTTCACCCACGTGCGCTTCCACAAGCACGACGAGGACCGGATCGTCGTCCACCTGCTCGTCGAGCTGTACTCGCGCTCGGCCGAGGAGGCGACCGACGTGCTCGAGGAGGCCGCGCGCGGCACGCTCGCCATCACCTCGCTCGCCGAGGAGTCACGCCCGCCGGCCGCCACCGGCGACGACCAGCACTGACGCGCGGCCCGCGGTCAGCCGCCGCCGGCCGCCTCCGGGGCGGGGCGAGCCGTCCCCGCCGCGGGGCTGAGGTCGTTCTTCGTGCCATATGCACTCTTCTCGACCCCCGCCCGGCGGGCCCGGCGCGCGCGGCGCCAGTACCAGGCCTCGCCGACGATCAGCGCGAGGGCGACGGGCACGGTCGCCGGCAGCTCGTTGAGGACGAAGAAGAGCAGGTCGAACAGCCCGGCCAGGACGAAGGTCAGCAGCGCCATCGGGCCCTGGCGCCGGCCCTGGGCGATCAGGACCGCGCCGAGCAGGCCGGCCACGAACAGGTCGCCGTAGCCGAGCGAGATGCTGCCGAACAGCTCTGACTGCAGCTGCGGCAGGCCGCTGCCGGGCAGGGGCGTGGCGGCGATCAGCGTGTTGTTGGGCGTCTGCAGAAGGTCTGAGAGGACGAGCCAGACATCGGCGACGGACATCGCCACGATCCCGAGCTTCATCCAGGTCGGCGGCGTGACGCTGGCCAGCAGCACCCCGAGGGTCACGCAGCTGAGCGCCGACAGCAGCGCCGCGGCGCCCTCGCCGACGAGCGAGGTCCGCGTCCACCAGGCGAGCGCGAACAGCGGCACGGCGAGCACCGCCATCCACGGCCGCCCGCCGCGCATCGCCCAGCCGAGCGCGGCCGCGGCGAGGATCGGGACCGCGATCAGCGCCAGCCAGGTCAGCGCGGTCGCCGTGCTCGAGAGATAGCGGATGGCGAAGATGACGCCGACGATCGAGGCGATCGGGATGAGCGCCCACGCCGGGCCGCTCAGGCGCTTGATGAACGGGAACGTCAGCGGACGCCGCGGAGCGGCGACGACGCCCGCCTGGAGGGCGAGGATCGCGGCGTCCGACGGGATGAAGGCCAGCGCCATGTCTCCAGGGTACGCGGGCCGCGCACCCTGGAGAGACAGCGCGTCAGATGCCGCGGCTCAGGCCGACAGGCGCTGCTCGAGCGCGTCGAGCTGGGCGTGCAGGCCGGCGGGGAGCTTGTCGCCGAACGCGGCGTAGTGCTCGCGCATCTGCGGCAGCTGCTGGCGCCAGCCGGCGGTGTCGACCGCCAGGAGCTTGGCCATCGTCTCCGGGGAGACGTCGAGGCCGTCGGTCTGGATCCCGCCCTCGCCGACCGTCGGGACGAGCCCGATCGGCGTCTGCACCGCCTTGGATTCGCCGGTCAGGCGCCCGAAGATCCACGCCAGCACGCGTGAGTTCTCGCCGAAGCCCGGCCACATGAACTTGCCGGCCTCGTCCTTGCGGAACCAGTTGACGTAGAACACGGCCGGCATCTTGGCGCCGTCGCGCTTGGCCACCTTGAGCCAGTGGGCGAAGTAGTCGCCCATGTGATAGCCGCAGAACGGCAGCATCGCCATCGGATCGAAGCGGAGCTTGCCGATCTGGCCGGCCTGGGCGGCGGTCGTCTCCGAGGACATGATCGAGCCCATGAAGGTGCCGTGCTCCCAATCGGTCGCCTCATGGACGAGCGGCACGACGCTGGCGCGGCGGCCGCCGAACATGATCGCGGAGATCGGCACGCCCTTCGGGTCCTCCCACTCGGGAGCGATGCACGGACACTGCGCGGCCGGGACCGTGAAGCGGGCGTTGGGGTGCGCCGCGGGGGTATCCGACGCCGGCGTCCACTCGTTGCCGCGCCAGTCGATCGCGTGGGCCGGCGGCTCGCCGGTCAGCCCCTCCCACCAGATGTCGCCGTCGTCGGTCTTGGCGACGTTGGTGAACACCGTGCCATGGCCGATCATGTCGATCGCGTTGGGGTTGGTCAGCGCGCCCGTCCCCGGCGCCACGCCGAAGAAGCCCGCCTCGGGGTTGACCGCGTACAGCTGGCCGTCTGAGCCGAACTTCATCCAGGCGATGTCGTCGCCGATCGTCTCGACCTTCCAGCCCTCGAGCGTCGGGATCATCATCGACAGGTTCGTCTTGCCGCAGGCGCTCGGGAAGGCTCCGGCGATGTACTTCACCTCGCCCTTGGGCGAGGTCAGCTTGAGGATGAGCATGTGCTCGGCCATCCAGCCCTCGTCGCGGGCCATGACCGATGCGATCCGCAGCGCGAAGCACTTCTTGCCGAGCAGCGCATTGCCGCCGTAGCCCGAGCCGTAGGACCAGATCTCCCGCGTCTCGGGGAAATGGACGATGTACTTGTTGTCGCCGTTGCACGGCCACGGGACGTCCTCGGCGCCGTTCTCCAGCGGCGCTCCGACCGAGTGGATACAGGGGACGTAGTCGCCGGTGGCGCCGAGCACGTCGAGCGCGGGCTGCCCCATCCGGGTCATGATCCGCATCGACGCGGCGACGTACGCCGAATCGGTCAGCTGCACGCCGATGTAGGCGATCGGCGAGCCGAGCGGACCCATCGAGAACGGCACGACGTACATCGTGCGCCCGCGCATGCAGCCCGTGAACAGGCCCTTGAGCATCGAGCGCATCTCGGCCGGCTCACGCCAGTTGTTGGTCGGCCCGGCATCGGTCTCGCGCTCGGAGCAGATGAACGTCCGGTCCTCGACGCGCGCGACGTCGGCCGGGTCAGACAGCGCCCGATAGGAGCCCGGGCGCTTGGACTCCGACAGCCGCTCGAAGGTGCCGGCCTCGATCAGCGTCTCGGCCAGGAGGTCGTACTCCTCATCGGACCCGTCGCACCAGTGGATGGCGTCGGGCTGTGTCAGCGCGGCGACTCCCTCTACCCATGCCTGCAGGCCGGCGTGCTCGGTGGTTGCTTGGTTCGTCGGGGCAGTATGAGCCATGGCAGTCCTGCGCTCCTCGTTATCGATGGTGGCCTCGGGAGACTACCTTTGCGGCGCACAATGTACTCACAAAGTCAAGTCCTGGCCTCATTCTCCAGGACCCGAGCGGATCGTGCCTCCGTTGGATGCGCGGATTAACGCTGCTGGAAGTGCCGGTTTTTGCACCGTCGGTCCGAAATCCGTCCGCCGGAGGCCGGCCCTCCCGTCAGCCGGGCTCGCCGGGCGTGCGGCGCGGAACGAGCACGAGGCGCTTGAACTCGGCGACGAGGACGCCGTCCTGGTTGAGCACGCGGGTATGGACGCGCACCGTGCCGCGGTCGAGCTTGGACCGGGACTCCTTGACCTCCAGGACCTCGGACTCGCAGAACAGCGTGTCGCCGTGAAAGACCGGGGCCGGGTGACTGAGCTCCTCGGTGGCGAGGTTGGCGATCGCCTTGCCGCTGACGTCCGAGACGCTCATCCCGAGCGCCAGCGAGTAGACGAGCGGTCCGACGACGACATTGCGCCCCTGCTGCGAGGCCTGGGCGTAGACGTCGTTGATGTGGAGCGGGTGATGGTTCATCGTGATGAGGCAGAAGAGATGGTCGTCGGCCTCGGTCACGGTCTTGGCCGGCCAGTGCTTGTAGGTGGCGCCGACCTCGAACTCCTCCAGATAGCGGCCGTAGGGATGCGCTCCGCTGGCTTCGCGCGCCGCCTGGTCGGTGAGCACTTCGTCGGGCATGGTCAGACTCCTCGGTGGTGTTCTCAGGGCTGGGGAGGATGACACTCGGATGGCGTTCGGCGCATCGGGGTTGATCATCGATAGCGTTGCGCAGTGCCACCGCATAGAGGAGACGCAGCGATGAGAAACCCACGTGATTTCGGCAAACCGCTCGCCATCGGGGCTCCGGAGCCGATCCGGGAGATCCCGTTCACGCCCAGCCGGATGATCCACTTCTTCGATCCGTCGAACGAGAAGATGGCCGCCAAGCTGCCCGATCTGGCCGCCCAATCGGACATCCTGCTCGGCAATCTCGAGGACGCCGTTCCGGTCGACCGCAAGCTGCCGGCGCGTGCCGGGCTCGTCACGATCGGCAAGGAGATCGACCTTGGCCAGACGTCGCTGTGGACACGGGTCAACAGCCTCGAGTCGCCATGGGTGCTCGACGACCTGACGACGCTCGTGACCGAGATCGGCGACAAGCTCGACGTCGTCATGGTTCCCAAGGTCGAGGGGCCGTGGGACATCCACTACGTCGACCGCCTCCTCGCCCAGCTCGAGGCCAAGGCCGGCCTCGATCGCCCGATCCTCATCCACGCGATCCTCGAAACCGGCCTCGGCGTCGTCAACCTCGAGGAGATCGCCACCGCCAGCCCGCGGATGCAGGGCATGAGCTTCGGGCCCGCCGACCTGGCGGCCAGCCGGCGGATGAAGACGACGCGGGTCGGCGGCGGCCATCCCGGCTACCGCGTCATCAGCGATCCCCACCCCGAGCATCCGCAGGCGCCGCGGCCGACCGCCCAGCAGGATCCGTGGCACTACTCGATCGCCCGCATGGTCGACGCCTGTACCTCGGCGGGGATCCTGCCGTTCTACGGGCCGTACGGCGACATCCGCGACGTCGAGGGCTGCGAGACGCAGTTTCGGGCGGCGTTCCTGCTCGGCTGCGTCGGCGCATGGTCGCTGCACCCGGTGCAGATCGAGATCGCCAAGAAGGTGTTCAGCCCCGATCCCGACGAGGTGCTGTTCGCCAAGAAGGTCCTGGAGGCGATCCCCGACGGTCGCGGGGTCCACATGATCGACGGCAAGATGCAGGACGACGCCACCTGGAAGCAGTGCAAGGTGATGGTCGAACTGGCCGAGATGCTCGCCGAGAAGGACCCCGCGCTCGCCGAGGCGTACGGCTTGCGCCGGGCCACCGCGTAATCTCAGTAGCCCATGCGGATATCGGCAAAAGTGGATTACGCGGTACGGGCCGTCGTCGAGCTGGCGGCGGCCGACACCGAGAAACCGGTCAAGGCCGAGCGGATCGCCACCGCGCAGATGATCCCGCTCAACTTCCTGGAGAACATCCTCGGCGAGTTGCGCCACGCCGGGATCGTGCGCAGCCATCGCGGCGCGGAGGGAGGCTTCCGGCTCGCCAAGTCCGCCGCCGAGCTGACCGTCGCCGACGTCATCCGGGCGGTCGAAGGGCCGCTGGCCAGCGTGCGCGGCGGGCCGCCGGAGGAATCGGAGTACGTCGGGGCGGCGAGCGCGCTGCCCCGCGTCTGGATCGCGGTCCGCGTCAATCTGCGCCGCGTCGTCGAGCACATCACGATCGCCGACATCGCCAGCGGCGAGATCCCCGAGGACATCGACAAGCTGACCGAGGACCCGGGGGCCTGGGTCACCCGCTGATCCGCGCTTGCTGGTCGGTTTCGCAAGGACGTGGATGGCCGGCGGGTGGCCGGCGGGTGGCCGGGCGCCGATGGCCGGGGGCGGCGAACCAGGTCGTACCGGCGGTCCGGCGGGTTCGCCGCCCCCCGCCCGCCGCGTCCAGACGCCGCCGGACGCCGCGTCATCGCCACATCGGCCACGTAGGTAGGTCCTACGGGGCCGCGCTGCGCCCGCGCCGCGATGCCGGGGCGCGGGTCGGGCCGATAGGCTCCGCGGCCATGCGCTTCTTCGAATACGAGTCGCGGGCCGTCGTCGCCAAGGCCGGGATCCCCGTGACCAAACACGGGTTCGCCACGACCGCCGAGGAGGCCCGCACGATCGCCGAGCAGATCGCCGGGCCGGTCGTCATCAAGTCGCAGGTCCTGACCGGCGGGCGGATGAAGGCCGGCGGCGTCCAGTTCGCCGACACGCCCGACGAGGCCGCGGCCCACGCCGAGCACGTGCTGGACCTCGAGATCAACGGCCACATGCCGCGCGGCGTGCTCGTCGACTCGCGCGCCGCGGTCAAGCACGAGTACTACGCCGGCGTCGTCTGGGACGGGACGCGCAAGCGCCCGGTGATGCTGTTCTCCGACATGGGCGGGATCGACATCGAGCAGGTCGCCGAAGAGCACCCTGATCACGTCGCCCGCGGCCACTTCTCGACGCGCATCGGGTTCTCGGACTGGCAGGCCAAGCAGGTGATCGCGTCGCTGGGAATCACCGGCTCGGCGCTCAACCGGCTGACCCCGATCCTCGCCCGGCTCGCCCGGCTGTTTTTGACCTATGACATGACGCTCGCCGAGATCAACCCGCTCGGCGAGCTCCAGGACGGGTCGTTCGTCGCGCTCGATGCCCACATGGACATGGAGAACGAGGCCCGGCCGCGCCAGAAGGCGCTGCTGCACGAGCTCGGGGTCGGCGACGAGGAGACGCGCCAGGCCCGCGAGGCGACGCCGTTCGAGCTCGCCGGCGAGCAGGTCGACGCCCAGGATCACCGCGGCGTCGCCGGCAATGTCACCGAGTTCGACGGCAACCTCGGCCTCGTGATCGGAGCCGGTGGCGGCTCGCTGACGCTGTTCGACGCGGTCCGGGCGCACGGCGGCCAGCCCGCCAACTACTGCGAGATCGGCGGCAACCCGTCGGTCGCCAAGGCGTGCGGGCTCGCCAAGCTCGTGCTCTCCAAGCCGGGCGTCGACAAGATCGCGGTGATGATGTCGATCGTCTCCAACACCCGCGTCGACATCGTCGCCCGGGGGGTCATCAAGGCGTGCCTGGAGCTCGGCTTCGACCCGGCCGAGAAGATCGCCATCTTCCGGATCCCCGGGGCCTGGGAGGAGGAGGGTTTCAAGCTGCTCGAGCATTACAACGTCCCCTACGCCGACCGTTCCGTGTCGCTCAACGAAGCCGCGCGACGCGCCGTGCAGCGCATCCAGGGGACGGTGGAGGTCTGATGTCGATCCTCGTCGATGAGCACACCACCTTCGTCGTCCAGGGCATCACCGGGCGCGAGGCCGTCAACCTCACCCGTGAATGCCTGGAGTACGGCCGGCACGCCAAGATCGTCGGCGGGGTCACGCCCGGCCGGCTGGGCCGAGACGTCCACGGCGTGCCGGTGTTCGACACCGTCGCCCAGGCGGTCGAGCATCACGGCGCGCCGATCGACGGCTCGGTCGTCACCGTCCCCCCCGCCTTTACGAAGGACGCGGTGTTCGAGGCGCTGGAGAACGGGGTCAAGCTCGTGGTGATCGTCACCGAGCGGATCCCCCGCCGCGACGTCGCCGAGATGGTCGAGCTGGCCAACGAGCGCGGCGCGCGGATCATCGGGCCCAACTGCCTGGGGATCATGGTCCCCGACGTCATCAAGATGGGCGGCATCGGCGGGCCCGCCAAGAACGCGGCGCAGGCCTACACCCCCGGCCCGATCGGCGTCATCTCGCGCTCGGGCGGCATGACGACCGAGATGTCCTCGACGCTGAGCGCCGCCGGCCTCGGCCAGTCGACGGCGGTCTCGATCGGCGGCGACGCGATCATCGGCACCAGCTACGCCGAGCTGATGCCGCTGTTCGAAGCCGACGCGCAGACCAAGGCGATCGTCATCTACACCGAGCCCGGCGGGCGGATGGAGGCCGAGCTCGCCGCCTGGGTGACCGAGCACCACTCGCGGCTGCCGATCGTCGCCTTCATGGCCGGGCGCTTCATGGACGAGATGCCGGGGATGAGCTTCGGCCACGCCGGCACGATCGTCGAGGGCAAGGAGGACACCGCGACCGAGAAGATCGCGCGGCTGGCCACGGCGGGGATCACCGTCGCCGAGCGCATCGAGGACATCCCCGGACTCGTGGCAGAGAGGGTGTAGAGATGGCGGGAACCTTCATCGACGTGCAGGTGCGCGGCGCGGCCGCGCAGGACCCCGAGCTGGCGCGCAGGCTCGCCGAGGTGTGCCCGGTCGACATCTTCCGAGCCGGCTCGGCCGGCGTGGAGATCATCGAGTCCAATCTCGACGAGTGCGTGCTGTGCGAGCTGTGCATCAACGCCTCGCCGGCCGGCGCCGTGCTCGTCACCAAGCTGTACTCCGGCGAGACGCTGCCGGCGGCCTGAGCGCCGCGTGGCGCGCACGCCGTCGGCTGCGGCCCGGGCGGACCCGGGCGGGTCTGACCCGGCGGCCCGGGCGGGTCTGACCGGCGGCCCGGGCGCCGGTCAATCTGATCGAGAACGGGCTCGTCCTCGGGGGGCCGTGGACTATTTTGACCCACATAGCGTTAAAATCGCCCATACCCCCGGGCGTGGTCCGGTCAGCCGATGCTGACCGTCCCGGGGAGCGTGAGCCCTACGACCGGCGGGCGGCCAGCAGGCGCCGTCGGGCGGTCACGGTCAGCGGGCGATAGCGGCTGCCGCCGCTGTCGAGATACCACGCGGGCCGGCTGTCCGGGGCGCCCGGGTCGGTCAGGCCGGCGGCCCGCAGGGGCGCGGTCAGCGGCCGGAACCAGGTCGTGACCGGAATGGCGTCGACGACCTGCACGACGGCCGGGCGGCTGCCCGGCTCCAGGACGCCGAGCGCGCGGATCAGGTCCGGCGCGCTGAGCGTCTCGCCCCGTCGCAGCGTGACCGCGGCGACCGCGATCGCGATCCGGTCGCTGCCGGTCCGCAGCCCGTAGCAGGCGACGAGATCGACGGCCGGGAGGGCGTCGAGCGCGTCGCGGATGGGAGCGCTGAACACCGGCCCGTCGACGGTGTGGATGACGTCGCGGACGTTGTCGAGGCGCCGGTAGTCGCCGTCGGCGTCACGGCGGAAGAGATCGCCGGTCGACAGCCAGGCGTCGTCGCGGGCGAAGACGCCGCGCATCGTCGCGTCGATGACCTCGTTGGGACGGGCGCGGGCGACGAGGATGCCGACCTCGTCGGTCCGGCAGCGGCGCACGAAGCCGCCGTCGCCGAGGATCAGGGCCTCGGCGTCGGCGTCATAGGCGGCCAGGCGCACCTCGGCGCTGCCCGGCAGCGGCCGGCCCATCGCCCCGGGCTTGGCGTCACGGAGGTTGACGAGCACGGCGCCGGTCTCGGTCGACGAGTAGAACTCGAGCACGTGGGCGGGCGCGAAGCGCCGGCGCACCCGCAGCCACAGGCCGCGCGGCATGCCCGAGCCGATGAACAGGCGGACGGGATGATGGCGCTCCCCGTGCTGGGGCGGCGCCTCGACGAGATCGTGCAGCAGCGTCCAGGTGTAGGACGCGACGGTGACCCCGTAGCGCCGGACCTCCTCCCAGAACGTCGCCGGCTCAAAGCGCGAGGCCATGGCCAGCCGGGCGCCGCCGGCGATCGCGCCGCCGACGCTCATCATCAACCCCGAGGGGTGATAGAGCGGGGTGACGCTGTAGAGCGTGTCGGCCCGTGAGAGCGCCGCCGAGGAGGCGGTCCCGAACGCCGATGTCGCCCAGCGCCGGTTGGTGACGCGGCTCATGCGAACGTCGTCGCCGTGGCCGGTGAAGAGGATGAAGCCGAGGTCGCTCGCCCGGCCCGGATCCGGGCGATACCAGCGCGGCAGCGAGACGATGTGCGGGTTGATCTGCTCCATGTCGGTCGCGTTGGCCAGGCCGAGATCCCGCGGGGCGCCGCCGCCGCCGAGCACGAAGGTCTGCATGCCCTCCAACGCCGCGGCCTGAGCGGCGCGCTCGGGATCGGCGACGATCCGCCGCACCTGGCCGAGCGCCGCCTCGCGCTCGGTGTTGCCGTCGGGGCGCAACAGGACCGAGACCGCGCCGAGCCGGCTGAGCGCGACGACGAGCGCGAGCGCGCTCGGCCGCGAGCCCATCAGGACGCCGACGTGCTCGCCCTGGCGCACTCCGATCGAGATCAGCCCGCGGACGACGTTGTCGATCCGCTCGTTGACCTCCCCCGCGCTGTAGGCGCGGTCCTCGAACAGGAACAGCGTCGCGTCGGGATCACGGCCGCGGCGCTCGGCGACGAGCAGCCCGAGCGAGATCCGGGTGCTCGGCTGGATCTGATCGAGGCGGGCCAGGCGGGGCAGCGCGCCGGCGGCCTCGCGGCCGAGCTCACGCATGCCGCTCGCCGTCCGCCGCGCCGTGCCGACCATCGAGCGGGCGATGCCGGTCCCGACCCCGCCGGCGAGCTCGGCGCTGTAGCCGACGCGGCTGCGCACCGGCGGATGGCGATCCCCGGACGGCACGTCGGGCACCGGGGCGACGCCGGCGGGCGGCTCGCCACCGTGCTCGCGCCAGTGCACCCAGGCGGCGACCGTCGGCCATGTCACCTCGTTGGACAGCGTGCCGACGACGAGCCCGAAGTGCCCGGCGGTCAGCGCCAGCTCATGGACCTCGGCGCCGGGCGCGGCCCGGCGGATGGCGCGCACCCCGGCGGCGGGCGCGATCTCGTCGACCGTTCCGACGACCGACAGGATCGGGCCGTGGATGTCGGCGAGCGTCAGCAGATGGCCGTCGATGACGAACCCACCCTCGAGCATCCGATTGTGGGCGATGAACTCCTGCAGGAAGTCGGCCATCGCCGGGCCCGGCCAGGCCACCCAGCCGTCATCCTCCAGGAACCGGCGCTGGCGCTCGCGCGGGAGCAGCGCCTCGCGGTCGTGCAACTGCATGAGGAAGTCGATCCGGCTGCGCGCCGACTTCACCGGGTCGATCAGGCGAAAGCCGGTGCGGCTCGCCCACGCGGGCAGCGCCGAGGCCCGGAAGACGCGGTCGGCGAGCACGCCGGCCGCGCCGCTCGCCAGTCGCTCGGGGATCCCGAACGGCATCCCGAGACGGGTGTCGACCGGACTGCCGAAGGTGATGACCGAGGCGATCCCGGCGTCGTGGCGATAGGCCGCGACCTCGTAACAGAACATCCCGCCCTGCGAGTAGCCGGCGAGATGGACGTCGCGCCCCGTCCGCTCGCGCACGCGGTCGACGGCGTCGGAGATGGCGAGGACGTGGTCGGCAAGATCGCGCTCGAGCCCGCCGGGCTGCAGTTCGGGCGCGCCGAAGTCGACGACCCACGGGTCGATGCCGTGCGCGCGCAGCATCGTCACCGCGCTCGTCGACGGCGAGACGTCATAGACGTCGGCGGAGAGCATCAGCGGCGGCACGAGCACGATCGCCGGGCCGGCCGAGCCGGGCTCGGATTCAGCGGCCGGGTGGTAGTGGCGCAGGCGATAGACGCGCCGCTCGTCGGTGACGTCGTACGGTGAGGGCTCCTCGCTGGATTCCAAGCCGCCGAAGCGGGCGACCTCGAGCGCGTTCTGCGCCGCCGCTCCGAGGCGGCTCACCGGTCGCGTGATGGTCTTGGGAAGCAGGTCCATGGCCGCCGGCACACATCTTCGCCGATCGCCTCGGCGGCCGCGTGACCAGCGCGGGCCGCGGGCGTCGCCTCGATGGGCGGGTGAGCGTCGCGGGCGAGGGTCGTGGGCGAGGGTCGCGGGCGAGCGTCGTGCGCGAGGGTCGTGGGCGAGCGTCGCGGGCGGGCTCGCCGGCGCTATTGTCAGCCCTACGGTGAGCACGCTCGACTATCAGACGATCGACTGCCGTCGCGAGGACGGCGTGGCGCGGATCATCCTGAACCGGCCCGACGCGCTCAACGCGTGGACCCGGCAGCTCGGCGAGGAGCTCGGCGAGACACTCGAGGAGGTCGCCGCCGACCCCGCGGTCCGGGTGATCGTCATCACCGGCGCCGGCCGGGCGTTCTCGTCCGGGGCCGATCTGCGCGGCGGGCACGCGCCGTCGCCCGACGGCGGGATCGACGTGCAGTCTCCGCTGCGCGAGGTCTACAACCCGCTCATCCTGCGCGTGCGGACGATCGCCAAGCCGGTCATCGCCGCCGTCAACGGGCCCGCGGTCGGGATCGGCTGCTCGCTCGCGCTCGCTGCAGACCTGATTGTGGCCGCGCGCTCGGCCTACTTCCTGCTCGCGTTCGTCAACATCGGGCTCGGCCTCGACGGCGGGTCGTCGCAGAGTCTCGTCGAGCGGGTCGGACACGCGCGCGCCTTCGAGATGGCGTATCTCGGCGAGCGCGTCGGCGCCGAGCAGGCCGAGCGCTGGAACCTCGTCAACCGGGTCGTCGATGACGACGAGCTGGAGGCGACGGTCGCCGCGCTGGCGGCACGGCTCGCCGCGGGACCGCCCGGGTCCTACGCGACGATCAAGCGGACGATCAACGAGCGCGCCTACGCCGGCTTCGCCGCGCTGCTCGAGCTCGAGGCCACGCTTCAGCAGGAGCGGGCGAGCTCCAAGGATTTCCAGGAGGGCGTCCTCGCCTTCCTGCAGAAGCGCCCGCCCGTTTTCACCGGCGAATAGAGGACCGACATCATGAACCTTGCGCGCATCCTGACCGACACCGCGCAGAGCAAGGCCCAGAACGTGGCGATCAAGCTCGACGACGTCGAGCTGACCTACGCCCAGCTCGACGGCGCGACCACCCACCTCGCCGGGCTGTTGCGGGCGCATGGCTTCACGGCCGGGGACCGCGTCGGGATCATGCTCCCCAACGTCCCGTACTTCCCGATCGCCTATTACGGCGTGCTGCGGTCCGGCGGCGTCGTCGTGCCGATGAACGTGCTGCTGAAGTCCCGTGAGGTGGCGTACTACCTCAAGGACTCCGGGGCCAAGCTGCTGATCGCCTGGCAGGGCTTCGCCGAGGATGCGCGGGCCGGAGCCGAGCAGGCCGGAGCGGACTGCGTGATCGTCACGCCGGGGGAGTTCGAGGCCGAGCTCGGCCGCAGCGAGGCGGTCGCCGACGTCGTCGACGTGGCGGACGACGAGACCGCGGTCATCCTCTACACCTCGGGCACGACCGGCGTGCCCAAGGGGGCGGAGCTGACCCACGCCAATCTGAGGCGCAACGCCGAGATCTCGGCGTCGCTGTTCGGCCTCGGCGACCGCGGCGTCGTGCTCGGAGCCCTGCCGCTGTTTCACTCCTTCGGGCAGACGTGCGGGCTGAACGCGACGATCGGCTCCGGGGGGACGCTGACCCTCATCCCGCGCTTCGAGCCCGGCAAGGCGCTGGAGATCATCGCGCGTGACGGGGTGAATGTCTTCGAGGGCGTGCCGACGATGTACAACGCGATGCTCCACTTCCCTGAGCGCGAGCGCTTCGATCTCAGCACGCTCGCGGTGTGCGCGTCCGGCGGCTCGGCGATGCCGGTCGAGCTCATGCGCCGCTTCGAGGAGGCGTTTCACTGCAAGGTCCTGGAGGGCTACGGGCTGTCGGAGAGCTCGCCGGTGGCCTCGTTCAACCATCCCGACCGCGAGCGCAAGCCCGGTTCGATCGGCACGCCGGTCGACGGCGTCGAGATGAAGGTCGTCGACGACGACGACCACGAGGTCGCCCAGGGCGAGGTCGGCGAGATCCTCATCCGCGGCCACAACGTCATGAAGGGCTACTGGAATCTCCCCGACGAGACCGCCGACACGGTCCGCGACGGCTGGCTGCACACCGGGGACATGGGCCGGGTCGACGAGGACGGCTACTTCTTCATCGTCGACCGCAAGAAGGAGCTCATCATCCGCGGCGGATACAACGTGTATCCGCGCGAGGTCGAGGAGGTGCTCTACGAGCATCCGGCGGTCCGCGAGGCGGCGGTCGTCGGCATCCCCGACGACGAGTGGGGCGAGGAGGTCGGCGCCGCGGTGACGCTCGCCGAGGGCGCCACCGCCACCGCCGACGAACTGCGCGCGTATGTCAAGGAGCAGGTGGCGGCGTACAAGTATCCCCGTGTCGTGTGGCTTGTCGACGAGCTGCCCAAGGGCCCGACCGGCAAGATCCTCAAGCGGGAGATCGAGCCCCCCACCGCGGCCTGACCGCGGTGGCCGGGGTGACGGTCCGCGCCGCGACGCGCGGGGACATCGACGTCGTCTACGGGTTCATCGTCGAGCTCGCGGTCTACGAGCGCGAGCCCGACGGCGTGACCGGGACCCCGGCGATGCTCGCCGACGCGCTGTTCGGGCCGGCGCCGAGCGCCGAGGCGCTGATCGCCGAGCTCGACGGTGAGCCGGCCGGCTTCGCTCTCTTTCACGGCACGTTCTCGACGTGGGAATGCCTGCCCGGAATCTGGCTGGAGGATCTCTACGTGCCCGAGCGCCATCGCCGCGCGGGGATCGGGCAGGCCCTGCTGACGCGCCTGGCGCAGCTCACGCTCGAGCGCGGCTGCTCACGGCTGGAGTGGAACGCGCTGGACTGGAATACGCCGGCGCTGGACTTCTACGTGCGGATCGGGGCTGAGCGCCTGTCGGCCTGGGAGCTGCACCGCCTGGACGCCCGCGGTCTGGAGCGGATGGCCGGAGGTCGGCCGGTCCCGAGCTCGGGCTCGCGACCGGGCTCGGGACCGGACTCGGGACCGGGCTGACCGCGGTCCTACGGCGCCTGCAGGACGAGCGGCGCGAGCGGATGGTCGGCGGCCAGCTCGCTCGCCGTGTAGGGCAGCTTCACCCAGCGTCGCTGGGAGAAGAGCTTGGTCATGTTGTCGTACCACCGCGAGGTCGGGTCGCTGGCCTGGGAGTAGGTCAGGATCCCCTCCCCGACCGGCCCGCTCGGGTTCAGCTGCGTCGTCATGACGAGCGATGAGCCGTCGTTGACCTGACCGTACGGTCCGCCGTTGACCGGCCCGGTGGTCGCCGGGGTGTCGTCGGGCGAGTAGATGGCGTTGAAGCAGCCCGGCTGCTGACCGGAGGCCGGCTCGCCGGGGCAGCCGGCGATCGGGATCGACTCCGACTGCGGGGCGTGCTGGACCTGGCTCATGCTCGCGTCCAGAGCAACGCCGTGCGCCTGGAGGTTCTGGACGGCGTCGGCGAGCCACTTCAGCGGCGTGGCGGTCCCGGTCGTGTTCAGACCCGAGGGGGTCGTCAGCGGCTGAGACGGATCGAAGGCCGTCGCCCAGAAGTCGCTGTCGGTGTCGAGCGCCGCCCAGACGACGAACAGCCAGGCGCCCTTGTCGCCCAGCGTCGCCGTCCCGTGATAGCCGGCGAGGGCCTGGCAGGCGCTCGTCAGGTCGACGGTCTGCCCGTCGGAGGCGACCTGCGTCGGATGGGCGAAGCAGTCGGCGGTCAACTCCGGGAGCACGAGCTCGGCCAGCTCGGAGCGATCGCTCTCCCACATCTCCTGCAGCGTGGCGATCGTGAACTTCGGCTTGCCGAGACCGTCGGTGCCCGCGACCCGGGCGGCGATCATCTGATTGGCGAGCCGCATCCGATTGGACTGCTGATTGCCGGTCAGGCCGATGATCGGCGAGAAGCCGGTCAGCGGATGCGCCGGGTTGGCCAGCCAGAACGAGTCGTTGGAGTTCTCGACGTAGTCAGGCCGGAACGTGTGCGGAAGCGAGCGCGCGGAGAAGATCCCCTTCTCCGGCACGCCCTTGATCGTGGCCGGCGCGCAGGACGTGGTGGAGCCGTCGAGCGTGACGATCCGGGCCGCCGAGAAGACGAGCGACGGGGTGCCGGCCGGCAGGCAGGCCTTGATCTCCGCGGCGCTGACCGCCGGCGTCGCGCCGACGTCGCCGTAGTAGGCGTTGCCGTGATCGTCGGCGGCGATCGTGTTGAACGTCGGGATCGCCAGCCACTTCGCCTCGACATCGAACAGCTTCCTGACCGACGTCGCCTGGCCCATGCGCAGATACTGGTCGGCGGCCCGCGGGCCATCCCGCATCGTCACGTCGTCGAGCGCGATGGCGTTGGTGGGATTCCAGACGTAGGCGTTGCCGGGGACCGCGGAGACGCTGACGATCGTCCCCCAGTGGCTGGTGTAGAAGGTGTGCCGGATCGTGTGACCGCCGGCGGTGACGCTGACGGTGATGTGGCCCATCGGGACCGCCTTGCCGTTCAGGTAGTAGCTGGTCGGGTCGCCCGGGACGAGCTTGAGCTGATACAGCACGAACCGGTCCGACGTCGACACGGTGTGGGTCCATGCGATGTTGCGGTTGAAGCCGATCCCCACGAACGGGAAGCCCATCAGCGTCCCGCCCTCGACGTCGTAGCTGCCGGGCACGTCGAGCTGGGCCATCCAGAAGCGCTCGGTGCCCTGCCAGGGGAAGTGCGGGTTGGCGAGCAGCATCCCGGTGTGCGCCCGGGTGTCCAGCGCTCCGAGGCCGACGCCGTTGGAGCCCACCGACTTGGCGGCGACATCGAACTGCGCCGTCAGCGCGGCGAACCCGGCCGCGGTGGAGCCGGTCGCCGTCCGGAGCGCGGCATGGACGGCGTCCCGCGTGATCGCGCTCGGCCTGGCCGTGGCGGCCCTCACGATCCTCGGGGGCGCGGTCGTGGCGAGATCGGAGACGAACTGCTGCGAGGACGCCTCGGTGACGATCTGAACGCCGCGCAGCAGCATGTCGGTCAGGGTCAGCGGGTGGACCCACGGCTTGCCCTTGCAGGCCGGGTCACGGAGCCGGCCGGACTTCAGATATCGGTTGTAGCCGGCGATCCAGCCGGTGTAGAGCTCGCGCACCTGCGGGAGCAGGCCGTTGGGCGGCGCGGCCGTCAGCTCCTGCTTGACGATCCCGGTCGCCGTGACATAGCGCCAGAAGAGGTCGGATTGGAGGTTCGTGGCGACCGTGCCCGCCGAGTAGTTGACGGCGTTGGCCTTGGCGCCGAAGTACCTGGACCGGTTCCCTTCCAGGGTGACCACGTCGTTGGCGAACGTGCACAGGTTGTCCTGCGCGAAGGCGTAGCCCTCGCCGTAGCCCAGCGCGGTGAAGTTCTGAGCGACGATGTGCGGGATGCCCGCGCTGTCACGGGTGATCGTGACCTCGCCGGCCAGCGCCGACACCTTCGCGGCGGCGTGGCGACCGGCGCCGAGCGCGTCGCCCGCGGCGAGCGCCACGATCAGGACCAGCACCGCCGCACAGCCACCGGCCAGCGCCGCCAGGCGGCGGCTCATCCCACGATTCATCCTCATGTCCTCTCTCCTCGATGCGACGGGCTCAGCCTGGCCCCGTGGCGAGATGTTATGGCCTCGCGTCGATGCGCGCGCCGCGCGTCGGCCCGCCGGCCGACCCCGGACATAGAGAAGCCCCACCGAGGCGGGGCTTCTCCGTAGCAGGCCTGTAAGCCGGATCCTGTCGTGAGCAATCATCCATCTGAGCGGCCTACCCGGACCTTGGCGGGTCACCTACGAACGGTCCTGCTTGGCCTAGCATCGGGTGGGGTTTACCTGGCCGCCGCGTCGCCGCGACGCCGGTGCGCTCTTACCGCACCATTTCACCCTTACCGGCCTGGAGCTCTGCAGCTGCCCCAGGCTTAGGCGGTGTCTTTTCTGTGGCACTTTCCCGCGGGTTTCCCCGGGTCGGCGTTACCGACCACCCTACCCTCTGATGTCCGGACTTTCCTCGAAGGCGTACACCTCCGCGACTGCTCAGCCTGCGGTTGCCAGGATAGCGCCGAGCGATCGAGGTCCGCGGTCGACGTCCGTCAGCTCAGGACGGTGTCGCAGCTCCCGCAGCGCCCGCCGATCGGCAGCGCGTGGACACCGTACTCCGGCGTCATCGCGCCGCCGCAGAGCGGACAGGCGATCGACGTGTGGGCGGCGAGACCCTCCCACGCCCTGGACAGGACCGCGTCCAGGGTGGGCTCGCCGCCCACGCCGTCGAACAGGGTCGGAGACGGACACGGCCGCTCCCGACCACGCCCTCGAGGCATCGGCCGCCGGCGCGCGACCGTGCTCATGAGATGTTCCTCATCAGCCCCACGACCCTTCCGAGCACGCGCACGTCCCGGCTGCGGATCGGCTCCATCGTCGCGTTCTCCGGCTGCAGCCGGACGTGATCCTTCTCCTGGAAGAAGCGCTTCACGGTCGCCTCCTCGCCGACGAGCGCGACGACGATGTCGCCGTCGTTCGCGGTCTCCTGCGGGCGCACGACGACGAGATCGTCCTCGAGGATGCCGATGTCCTTCATCGACTCGCCGCGCACGCGGAGCAGATACTCGCCGTCCGCGCCGCCGGCGAACGACGGGGTCTGGATGAACTCCTCGATGTTCTCCTCGGCGAACATCGGCGCGCCCGCCGCCACCTGCCCGACGAGCGGCAGACCGGGGTTGACGAACCCTCGCACCCCGGCGGCCGCCCGATCGAGCAGCTCGATCGCCCGCGGCTTCGTCGGATCCCGGCGCAGCAGCCCGACCTTCTCGAGATTGGCGAGATGCGCATGCACGGTCGACGACGACGCCAGCCCGACCGCCTTGCCGATGTCCCGAACCGTGGGCGGATAGCCGTACTTCGCCGAGTACCGCTTGATGTACTCGAAGATCTCCTGCTGTCGCTTGGTCAAGTCCTTGGTCAGGTCCATGCGGTCCACTCCCTTGATCGGTTCAGGCCGCGAAGCCGGCGTCGAACATGTGTTCGTAAACTTAGCGCTCCTCGCGGACGGACTCAAACGACGCGGGACCGGCCGATCAGCGCGCCGAGGCTATACTGGCCGCCCACGCGCCTGTGGCGGAATTGGTAGACGCGCAAGGTTGAGGGCCTTGTGGACTGAATGGTCCGTGGAGGTTCGAGTCCTCTCGGGCGCACTGGGAAAAGCCCCGCTCAAGCGGGGCTTTTTTGTCGCCAGACGGAGCCTCGACGGTGCATCCGGGGCTGTGGGTACCGCTGTCACGTGACAAATACCCACATCCGTACCCACTCCGTGAACAGCCTGTGGGTACGCAGCGGCCCTGTGGCCGCGATGAGCGTCCGCTTCTAGACTGGTGGGCATGTCGACGCAGCCCGCAGATCCTGGCGAAGAGCGCCACCACGAGCTCCCGGTCGAGGAGCTGCTCGCCCGGGCGCGGCCGCTGCCGCCGCACGAGGAGATGGTGATCGACGACCTCACCGACGAGGAGGGCGCGGCCTTCCTGGCCGCCGTCGCCGCGTGAGTGCCCCTGGGCGCCGCTCGCCCATCGTCATCGACACCGACGTCTTCAGCGCCGACCTCGTCCCCGGCTCAGCACTCACAGAGCGATACGCGCCGATCCTCGTGGGTCGGCCAGCCTTCATCTCATTCCAGACCGCAGCAGAGGTCCGCTACGGCGCCCTGCGCCGCGGATGGGGCGCGGCGCGCATGCTAAAGCTCGAAGCGAAGCTCCAACGCGTGGAGGTCGTCCACAGCGGCCCCGAGCTCGTTCAGATCTACGCACGCCTGTGCGCCGACTGCGCGGACACCGCGCACGGCCTGGCCCAGCGCGAGCACAACGCCGACCGCTGGATCGCCGCCACGGCCCTCAGACTCGGCGTTCCACTCGTCTCCAACGACCAGATCTGTGCCGGGACTCCCGGCCTGGCCGTCGAGACCGCCCGCTGACCTTCAGATCCGCCGGCGTCCGGCGATCCTCAGCCAGCCAGCGCAGCCTGGCCGCATTCGGCGACGAGCAGTCGCCTCGCGGCCCCTCCCAGGTAGCCCAGTTAGCGGCGATGCAGCGACGCGGTTACGCGTCTCCTACGTCGCTGCTTCCGGCGGACTGCAGCGACCTCGCCGGGCTCGAACACCTCCTCCTACGTGTCCGCCTCTTCGTGGGAGCAGTCACGATCGAGCGCACGCCTCGCGCTTCTCGTTTGGTGCGGCGGAGCGGCGGGCGTTCGCTGGCGAGGAGCAAGCGCCGGCTGCTCCTTCCGTGGCATAGCAGCGGCGCGACGTGGGCCAGCGCCGGCGGAAGCTTCTCGCAGACAGCGATCACGAGATCCGTGGCCGCGCGGCCAGCAGAGCAGTCAGTCACGAGCGTCGCCGCCCAGCCGCCGATGGTTTAACAGTCATGGCTGGTGCGTGACGAGTTTGGTCGGCGTGCTGTAGTGCGGGCGTGGCCGGTCACACCCTCTCTCAGACCCGGTTCGTCGCCATCCAGTCAGGGTCTGGCGACTCAGAGCGGTTGGCCGCCATTCGCGTCGTGCACGCCTTCCGCGCACTGCAGGCGACTGGACGCGCGGTCCAACCCTCGGGTTCCGCGAGTCAAGGACGTCAGGTGGCCTGACGGTGCTCGGACCTGCCGAAGACAATCTTGATCGAGTCGCCGTTGCGCGCTGTGGGGTGGGTTAGGTCCCCGGACGATCCGGATCTCGCGGCGGACGCCATCTCCCACAGCCGCAAGCGCCTCCTGATAGTCAGGGCTGTCGTGGGCGGCGGTAGTGGCCTCGACTGAGCCGAACTGGCTGATCACGACACGCTGATTGAGACCACCATCGTTCACCTTCTCGGGCAGGCCGCGCGCGATTAAAGCGGCCGCCGGCAGCTGTCAGGGCCCACCCGGCGAGGGCAGCGTACGCAGCCATCCTCGGCTCGTCGCGGATCTGTTGATAGATGCTCACCCACCCCCAATATGCGGTCAGTGGGTCGAGCTTCACTCCCGCCTCGATGGCGGACCGGCGACATCCGACAGCATCGCGGCGAGCGTGCGGACCAACCCCGTGGTGGTCCGCAGACTGCTCGGACAGCTGCGAGAAGGGGTCGACTCGTGGTCTCGCATCGAGGCACCCCAGCAGGCTGGAGCCTCGCCCGACCAGCGGCACAGATAACGCTCCTGGACGTGAAGAACGCTCTCGACGTCGGACCGGCCTTCGCCCTGCACAGCTCCCCGCCGTCGCCGAACTGCCCCATCGGCTACAGCATCACGCCCATGCTCGCCGAGGTGTACGAGGCAGCCGAGCGAGCCGCTGATGCCGCGTTGGCGAACGTCACGATCGCACACGCGCTGGACGAGACGCTGACCCGCGCCAACCAGACCCATCCCGAGCTGCTCAGGAGCTTCGCGGACACCGTGCGGGGCTCGGCACCGCCCTGAAACATCGACGCCGCGGCTCGGGTTCTCGTCTGCCGGATGCCTGTCGCGCGCCTGCTTGTGGGCCGAACCGGCGACGGCGGAACGACGGTCCGGCGTCGCCCCCACCGCGAGCGCGGCACATGGAGTGGTCAAGCGATCGAGGGCCGCGCACGGCTCATGTCGGCCTTCGGCGGCCGCTCGCTCGACGATGCGCGTGAGCCGGCTGTCCGGGACGACGTTGCTCGGCCCTCACGATGCGGTATGCGAGATGGAAGTTCAGCGCCGCCGGCAGCAGTATCACCAGACCCGACCAGTAGCCGTCGTGGCTTGCGAATCCGGCACCGATGAGCAGCCAGACGCCAACGGCGATGTGCACGCCGGCGCTGGTGCGGGGGTGCCTGCGGTCAAATGACGAGAGGAGTCGCATCAAGTGCCGGGGCGGGTCGATCTCGGACGCGCCAGGATCGGCCGGCGACGGTGATCGCAACGCTCGCCTTGCCGTCCATCGCCACGGCTGCGAGCGGTGGCGGCACTCGCTCCGGCCCTCCCGTCTGGGGCAGTGTCTGCCGAATCGACCGAGCCTTCAGACTACGGGCTCGCATCACCGGGGGCCGGCGAGCGTTGGCTGCTCGGGGTGAGTGCCGCCACGAGCCCGGATTGGTCTTCGACACTGACGATCAGCCGACGCATCGGGGCCCGGAGCGGACCCAGCCACACCCACTTCGGTCGATTCAACGTGATCTCGACCAGGCCGGTGCCGGCGCCGTTGACGAGAGCGGTGCGTGGCCAGTAGTTGACTCCGCGCAGGACGCTCATTCGGAACGGACCCCGCAGCTCGTCTCGGTTCAGGGGTCTGGCCGATGCCACCGCCTCGCGCGGGATCGTGGCGTGAAATGCCCACCCCATGCGAACGTCGACCGTTGACAAGCTCGTCGTCACGCGCGGGCCGTTGAGACCGGCGCCGAAGGCCGTGATGAGGGTGCGGCTGGGTCGGTCGACGCTGATCGGGAACGTCGTCTCGTTGATCATGATCCCTCCTCGGGACAGCCCCAGACGCATCCAGAGCGCGTGTCGAATCAGATTGGCGGCCTCTCCCGGCCGGGGCCGTTGCTGATCCTCGCCGGCGCCGGACATCAGCACCGCCAGGATCTCCTGCTCGTTCTCGTCCCGGAAGGCACGCGGATAGCCGGCCAACAGCCGGCGGTAGCGTCGCTCCAGGTCCGGGGAGTCGCTCATGTGACCGCTCCCGCCGCCGGCTTCAGGCGAGACATCGCGACGTGAGCGTTGGCCTGCAACCGAGCGGCCTCGGCGGCGAGCACTTCCCCGCCTGCGGCCGTCAGCCGGTAGTAACGCCGCAGTCGACTGTCCACGATCTCCTCCCGGTCGACCTCGATCAGCTTGTCCGCGCGCAGGCGCTCGAGCGCCGCATACAAGGTTCCGGCCTTCAGCTCAACGCGGCCGGCCGAGATCGCCCGGACGTCGGTGATGATCCCGTAGCCATGCTGGCTGCCCGCGGCCAGGGCCGTCAGGATCAGGAATGTCGCCTCTTGCATTGCCCGCCTCGCCATGCTGGGCAGCATATGCAGTTGAACTGTCTAAGTCAAGCCATCATCCCGATCCCCGCCCTTCAGATGTCCCGCGCCGGCTGTGGAGCGCCGCCTTGCGCTCGCGGCTCAGGCTTCATTCCCGAGAATGTGATATCATTTTGGGATCATATTCCAGACGGGCGCTATCCACGGAGGAATCGAGATGACACGGCTTGGACACACTCTCTATCCGCACTGGAGCGATGAACGGGCGAATTGGCTGCAGCGGCTCCTCCCTGCCTGGGACTACAAGTACCCGCGGCAGATCGCCGTCGTGCGGACACTCGCCGGCATGTGGTTCCTGATCCTCACCGCGATTCTCCTGGGCTATCACAGAGCGGAGGGATGGGCATGGGTGCTGCTGCCGTGCGCTGCCGTGAGCTTCTTGGCCGCCTGGTATGTCCCGCGCGCAGTCGCCGCGGTCACCGTGTCCAGCACACCGGGTCAACGGTGACATGGTGACGTCGTGAACCCGGCGGCGATCCGGATCGGGCGCCTCGGTGACTGAATGGTCCGTGGACGTTGACGTCCTCCCGGGCGCACCATACGAGGGACGTTCGAGCGGCCGCCTTTCGAGAGAGGAGATCGGCGGTCTTCGCGCCCGGGAGCCGAACAGGATGACGCGCGAATCCGCCGGCACCGCGCGCGCGATCCGCAACCGCATCCGCTCGATGACGGCGGCCCCGGCTCATCCGCCGGCGTCACCTCCGGCTCGCGCACCGGACCGGCGCGCGAGCAGCGTCGCGTCGAGGATGTCACGCGTCCTGCCGTCGCGGGTCACCGTCCGCGGCCGCTGCTCGGATACGAGCACGTCGAAGTCGTCCGGGAGAGCCGGCAGCAGGTCCTCGGGAACGAACATCGCCCTGCGGTGGCTCGAACCGAGGTGGGTCGACCCTCCGGTCGGCGCGTGGCCCACGACCAGGAGGTGCCCACCGGCGGCCACCGCCTCGCACAGCCGGCGCGTGACCTCGACCATCCCACCGTCGGGGGGGTGCAGGAAGTGGGTGGTGACCAGGTCATAGGACCGGCCCGTCGCCGTGAAGGCCCGCGCGTCCACCCGCCACCAATCGATCCGATCAGCGACCCCCGCCTCCTGCGCGTGGCGGGCGGCACGGGCCAGGCCGTTGGCCGAGAAGTCCGCGCCGGTGACCCGCCAACCCTGGCGGGCCAACCAGATCACGTCGCCGCCCTCTCCGCACCCCACGTCCAGCGCGGTCCCGGCGGCCAGTCCGGAGACCTCGGCGACGAGTTGCGCGTTCGGGTGGCCGCTCCAGACCTGGTCCTCGCCGGAGTAGCGCTCGTCCCAGGCCGCAGGCTCGAACATGGCCGCCGCCGGCCTCTCGGAATCCGGGTGTTCGCGTCCGTTCGTCATTCGCCATCCTCCCGGTGCCGCGCGCTGCCGCCCGCGGCCGTGGCGCACACCGTGCTCGTGCTCATGACGAGGACCAATAGCAGGCCGCGCCGCGCCGCCAACGGCAATCGATCCTCCTCCCGACGCTTTTCGGTCGAGGCTCGTCTCGGGAGAGTCAGACGCGCCGCAGCACGGTCACCGATCGGCTCTCGGCGGTGATCGCGGCGCCGGCGGCGAGATCGCCGGACGGCACGTCGGCGGCGGTCGTCACCTCGATCGTCCAGCGCTCGCCGAGGGCTTCGGTGAGGACGAAATCGATCGGCTCGTGATGAGCGTTGAAGACGATCAGGAACGAGGCGCCCTCGATCGGGTTGCCGTCGCGATCATGGGTGGGGATCTCCTCCCCGTTGAGAAACACGGCGACCGCGCGGGCGCCGTCCTGCTGCCAATCCTCGTCGGTCATCGCCTCCCCGTCGGGCCGGTGCCAGAGCACGTCGGGCAGACCTGAGCCGTGGACCTCGTCGCCCGCGAGGAAGTCCCGGCGGCGGAAGACCGGCTCGCTCCGGCGCAGAGCGATGACCCGGCGGACGAACTCCCGGAGGTCGGCGTCGGCCGCGCTCCAGTCAAACCAGGAGATCTCATTGTCCTGACACCAGGCGTTGTTGTTGCCGCCCTGGCTGCGACCGATCTCGTCGCCGCCCAGGAGCATCGGCGTGCCCTGGGAGAGCAGGACGGTCACGAGGAGGTTGCGTTGCTGGCGCCGGCGCAGCGCGATGACCTCCGGGTCGTCGGTCGCCCCCTCCGCGCCGCAGTTCCAGGAGCGGTTGTCGTCGGCGCCGTCCTGATTGTCCTCGAGGTTGGCCTCGTTGTGCTTGTCGTTGTAGGAGACGAGATCGGCGAGAGTGAACCCGTCGTGGGCGGTGACGAAGTTGACCGAGGCGCTCGGGCGGCGGCCGTCGCCGGCGTAGAGGTCGGCCGAGCCCGCGAACCGCTGCGCGAGTTCCGACACGGGCGCCTCGCCGCGCCAGAAGTCCCGGATCGAGTCGCGATAGGCGCCGTTCCACTCCGACCACAGGATCGGGAAGTTACCCACCTGATAGCCGCCCGGCCCGACGTCCCAGGGCTCGGCGATCAGCTTCACCTGCGAGAGGATCGGGTCCTGGTGGATCGTGTCGAAGAACGAGGAGAGCCGATCGACGTCGTAGAGCTCGCGGGCCAGCGTCGAGGCGAGGTCGAAGCGAAAGCCGTCGATGTGACACTCCAGCACGAAATAGCGCAGTGAGTCCATGATCAATCTCAGCACGCTCGGATTGACGACATTGAGCGTGTTGCCGGTGCCGGTGAAGTCCATGTAATACCGCGGGTCCTCCGGGCTGAGGCGGTAGTAGCCGGCGTTGTCGACGCCTTTGAAGGAGAGCATCGGGCCGAGATGATTGCCCTCGGCGGTGTGGTTGTAGACGACGTCCATGATCACCTCGATCCCGGCGGCGTGGAGCGCCTTGACCATCGCCTTGAACTCGCGCAGCTGCTCGCCGCGAGTCCCCGACGCGCTGTAGGCCGCGTGCGGCGCGAAGTAGCCGATCGAGCTGTAGCCCCAGTAGTTGGAGAGCCCCTTGTCGATCAGAAAGCTCTCGTCGGCGATGTGGTGCACCGGCATGAGCTCGACGGCGGTCACTCCGAGCTCTGACAGGTAGGCGATCGCCGGCTCCGAGGCGAGCCCGGCGTAGGTGCCGCGCACCTCCTCGGGCACGTCGGGATGGCGCATGGTGAAACCCTTGACGTGGGTCTCATAGATGACGAGGTTGCTCCACCGCCGCCCGAGCGGACGGTCATCGCCCCAGTCGAAGCTCGGATCGATGACGACGCTCGCCGGGATCGCCGCCGCGTCGTCGCTGTCGTCGATCGTCAGGTCGGCGTCGTCATCGCCGCCGGGCGCATAGGGCAGGGCGTTGGCGGCCGTCCAGTCGACGAGGCCGTCGATCGCCTTCGCGTACGGGTCGATGAGGAGCTTGGCCGGGTTGAAGCGCTTGCCCTCGGCCGGCGCATAGGGACCGTGGACGCGATAGCCGTAGCGCTGGCCCGGCCCGATGCCCGTCAGATGGACGTGCCACTGAAACGCCGTCCGATCTCGCACGTCGATGCGGTGCTCGGACCCGTCGTCGTCGAACAGGCAGAGCTCCACACGCTCGGCGTTCTCCGAGAACAGCGAGAAATTGGTGCCGCCGTCCTCCCATGTGCTGCCCTGCGGAAACGGCCGGCCGGGCCGCGCGACGATCTCGGTCATGAATTCCCTTGCGTGAAGCCGGCGCACGACCGGCGGTGATCAATGTGCGCTCCCCGAACGGTGCTCTACCCCGACGGCTTCGTGCGCAAGCGATCGCGATGGACGCGAGCGGTGACCGGGCCCGCGACGAGGTCCGTAGGATGCCTCAGATGCCTGAGGTCTCGCCTCACATCGAGCCGTTCACCACGCGGACCGATCCCGCGGGCCTCGAGGATCTCCGCGTCCGGCTGCGCGCGACGCGGTGGCCGGACACGCCCGCCGAGGCCGGGTGGTCGCTCGGGACCGATCTCGCCTACCTGCGCGAGCTGGTCGCCTATTGGGCGGACGAGTTCGACTGGCCGGCGCAGGAGGCGATGCTCGCTCGGCAGCCGCGCGTGCGCGTCGCGGTCGGCGGCCTGGGCATCCACTGCGTGCACGTCCGGGCGGTCGCCCCGGCCGGACCCGTTCTGCCGCTGGTCCTGAGCCACGGCTGGCCGGACTGCTTCTGGCGCTACACCAAGGTCATCGGGCTCCTCACCGATCCCGGGGCCCACGGCGCCGACCCCGCCGACGCGTTTGACGTGGTCGTGCCGGACATTCCGGGTTACGGATACTCCGATCGCCCAGCCGGCCGCGCGCTTGACTCGATCGCGGTCGCCGGCCTGTGGGCCGAACTGATGGGCGTCCTGGGCTATGAGCGGTTCGGCGCCGCGGGCGGGGACATCGGCAGCCATGTCAGCCGGTATCTCGCGCTCGATCATCCCGACCGGGTGCTGGCCGTGCACCGAACCGACGCGGGCCTGCCGATCTTCACGGGCGACCCGGAGGAGCTCTCTGCCGAGGAGCGAGCGTGGCTGCGCAGCGCGGCGGCATGGGGGGCGACCGAGGGCGCCTACGCCGCCATGCACCGCACCAAGCCACAGACCGCCGCGGTCGGTCTGACCGACTCGCCGGCCGGGCTGGCGGCGTGGATCGTCGAGAAGATACGCGCGTGGAGCGATTGCGACGGCGACATCGAACGACGCTTCACCAGGGACGAGATCCTCACCAACGTCACGATCTACTGGCTCACCGAGACGATCGGCTCATCGATGCGCATGTACCACGCCAACGCCGCGATCGCCCCCGCCCAGCACGCCCGCCGGGTCGAGGTGCCATCGGGCTTCTCGCTCTTTGCCGGCGACGTCGTCCGCCCGCCGCGGGCCTGGTTGGAGCGCACCGCGAACGTCGTGCGCGTGACCGAGCCCGCGCACGGCGGGCACTTTGCGCCGTTCGAGGAGCCCGAGGTCTATGCGGAAGAACTGCGCGCGTTCTTTCGCCCATACCGCCCGACGCTCAGCGGCTGACGATCCGCGGGCGCGGGATCACCGTCGCGTGCCCGGTCGAAGCGAACGCGGATCGCAGACACCGGTTAATGTCTGGGCAGCTTCTCTGAATCCAGCTCGAAGGGGATCTCGATGGGACATGTGGGTGGCACCGCCAGCGCCGAGATCGACGCGCCGATCGAGGACGTGTGGGAGGTCGTGCAGGATGTGCTGACGGCGCCGGACTGGCAGGGCGGTCTGGACACGATGACCGCGCTCGAGCACGACGCCGACGGGCGCCCGACGCTGGTCGAGACCGAGAATGACCTCAAGGTCAGGCGGGTCAAGGCGCGGGTCCGCTTCCGCTATGCCGGACCGACCGTGCTGGCCTGGACGCAGGAGCAGGGCGACATGAAATCGGTGGAGGGCGCCTGGAACCTCGAGGATCTCGGCGGCGGGCGCACCCGGGCGAGCTACACGCTGGACGCCGATCCCGGCCGGGTGCTGGGAATGGTGATCCGCGGGCCGGTTCAAGCCGCGACGCAGGCGATCTTCGTCAACGGACGCCCCGCCGAGCTCAAGCGGCGAGTCGAGGACGGCGGCTGAACGGCACGGTCGGCCGTGTCGGCCAGCTCGGCGCTGCCGGCTCCGGTGCTGCCGGCTCCGGCGCTGCCGGAGCCGATCCCGGAGGAGGGCATCGACATTTAGCCCGCATAGCGGGCAATCTTCAGACATCCTCCTCGGCGCGACCCCGCCCACCCGCCGGACCCCGCCGCCGCGCTGCTCGAGCGACGACGCCGTCGAGAACGACGTCGACGGCGAAGCGAAACCGCTCGTCGCCATCGCCGGCGACCATCTGCGCGGCGTGGGCGGCCAGCAGCGGGAAGCGGTCCGGCGGTAGGGCGGCGAAGGTCGTGTAGAGCTCGTCGATGTGGCCTGCGCCGCCGTCGCCGTCGCCGTCCCCGTCCCCGTCCCCGTCCCCGTCGCGGTCGTATGCGCGGCGCACGTCGTGTTCGCGCGCGGCGCCGGTCACCAGCAGCACGAAGATGTCGCAGGCCCAGGCGGCATCCTGGGGGTCAAGGCCCCCGGCGAGCAGGATGCCGAGCATGTTCTCGTTCAGGCACAGAACCGCTTCGGTCGTCGGCGGATCGACCAGGGTCATCGCGGCGATCCCGGGATGTGCGATCAGCGCGTCGTGCATGCGCAGCAGCAGCGAATGCAGCTGCGCGCGCCACCGCGACGGATCAGCGGGCTCGAGCTCGATCGTGGCGGTGACGCGGTCGAGCATCGCCCGGAGCAGGCCCTCGCGGTTGGACACGTAGACGTAGAGCGAGGCGGCCCCCGTGTCCAGGGCGTGTGCCACCCGGCGCATCGTCACCGCCTCGAGGCCCGCGGACGTCAGGATCGCCAGCGCCGCGTCGACGATCGCGTCCTCGCTGAGCGGCGCCTTGGCGGGACGGTCACGAGTCGAACGATGGCGGACCGGGCGGCCGATCGGCGGCGGGCTGTCGGCGAGAGACATGACGGGGCGAACTGTACTTGACAGGAACGCTGTCCGTTACGTACAGTGTTCGTAACGAACAGTGTACGACCGCCGTCCGGCCGACGCGGCCTCCATCCGGGAGGAGCCCACGGACGCCGAGGAGGAACCCACGCACGCCGAGGAGGAACCCACGCACGCCGAGGAGGAACCCACGGACACCGAGGAGGAACCCACGGACTCCGAGGAGGAACCCACGGACACCGAGGAGAGCCCCATGGACACCGCCATCAGCACCGCCATCGCGCCGCCGCGCCCACAGCCCCAGCGGCTGCGCTGGGTCGTGGCGGCCGTCGTGCTGGCCGCCGCCACGATGGATCTGCTCGATGCCACGATCGTCACTGTCGCCGGGCCGTCGATCCATCGCGACCTCGGCGGCGGCGCCAGCACCCTGCAGTGGCTGAGCGCCGCCTACACCCTGGCCTTCTCCGTGTTGCTGATCGCCGGCGCCCGCCTCGGCGACATCGTCGGCCGCCGCCCGCTGTTTCTCATCGGCTCGGCGGGGTTCACGCTGTTCTCCGCCGCGTCGGCCGCCGCCCCGACGATCGGCGTGCTGATCGCCTTCCGCGTCCTGCAGGGAGGATTCGGAGCGCTCATGATCCCCCAGGGCTTCGGCCTGATGAAGCAGGTGTTCGACGACCAGACCGAGATGGACAGGGCGTTGGGCCTGTTCGGCCCGGCCACCGGCGTGGCGATGCTCGCCGCGCCGATCGTCGCCGGCGCGCTCATCGACGCCAACCTCTGGGGCATCGGATGGCGTCTGGTGTTCCTCATCAACGTCCCGATCGGCGTGCCGGCGCTGGCGCTGGCGATCCGTTCGCTGCCCCCCGGTGCGACGCATCCCGACGTCACGCTGGACATCGGCGGCGTCGGGCTCGTCGGCCTGGCGCTCGTCGCGATCATCTACCCGCTCATCCAGGGCCGGACCGCCGGCTGGCCCGTCTGGTCATTCGCCATGCTCGCCGCCGGGGCGGCCCTGCTCGTCGCCTTCCTGCGCTACGAGCGCGGCCGCGCTGACGACAGACGGCTGATCGAGCTCACGCTGCTGACCAACCGCACCTACCTCAGCGGCCTCGCGGTCACCCTGGCCCTGTTCGGCGCCTTCGGCGGGCTGCTGCTCTGCATCTCGCTCTACGGCCAGCTCGGCGAGGGGTGGTCGCCGATCCATGCCGGTCTGACCCTGACCCCCATGGTCCTCGGGATGATCCTCGGGATGATCGGCTCCAACGCGGCCGTCAGCCGCCTCGGGCGTCACCTGCTTCACATCGGAATCGCGCTGATCGCGGTCGGCACGGCCGCGGTCGCCCTGATCCTCATCGGTGCGCGCACCGCCTCGAGCTGGGACCTCGTCCCGGGGCTCTTCTTCGTCGGCGTCGGTGTCGGCGGCACCATCGGTCAGCTCTTCCAGTTCATTCTGACCAGCGTCGACATGGATGAGGTCGGATCCGCCTCGGGCGTCTTCGAAGCCGTCCAGCAACTCTCGACCGCGCTCGGCGTCGCCGTCCTGGGCACGATCTTCTTCTCCGCCTTCGGCCATCACCTCCCGCCCGACGCGCTCCAGATCACCGCGTGGGCCTGCCTGGCCCCGCTGGCGGTCGCGTTCCTCCTTGTGTTCCGGATGCCCATGCACGCGCGAGAGGAGCGCGCGGACGAGACGGCAAGCGCGGAGGCGGAGGTGCCAAGTGTGGAAGGCTGATCGAAGTGCGCCATCCTCTCGCTCCGATCCCGGCAGACCGTCGCCTGCGCCGCGGCGCCCAGTTGCTGACAGGCCTAATCCTCTATGGAGTCACCGCCGCCATGCTCGTCCTCGCCGGGCTCGGGCTCGATCCGTGGGACGTTCTGCACCAGGGGCTCTCGCGCACCCTCGGGCTCGGGATCGGGACCTGGGTGATCCTCGTCAGCTGCGTCGTGCTGATGGCCTGGTGGCCGCTGCGCCAGCGTCCCGGCGTCGGGACGCTGGCGAACGCGATCCTCGTCGGAGCGGTGATCGACCTCGTCCTGTCGCTCGCCCACGCCCCCCACGAGCTGTGGGCGCGGGTCGCCCTCCTCGCCGGCGGCGTGGCCGGCAACGGGATCGCCACCGGCCTGTACATCGGCGCCGGGCTCGGTCCCGGCCCGCGTGACGGCTTGAGCGTCGGGATCTCCGCCCGCGGTCACTCGATGCGCGTGGTTCGCACCGCGATCGAGGCAACCGTGCTCGTCACCGGCATCCTGCTCGGCGGCACGTTCGGCATCGGCACCGTGCTCTACGCGCTGGCCATCGGCCCGATCACGCACGTCACGATCCCGGCGCTGGCGATCCGCCGCGCCGGCGGCTAGCCCGTGAGCGCGCGCCTGAGCGACCGCTTCGACGTCGAGCGGCTGCGCACGTAGAGGGTCCCGCCGGGGCCCCGGGTCTCGATCGTCAGCCGGGGCGCGCCGACGATCGGCGGTCGCTCCGGAGGGTCGATCTTCTGGCTGGCGAAGGCCCCGCCGCCGCGCACGACCACCTCGACGCCCTCCGGGACGATCACCGTCACCGTGCTGAACAGGTTGTAGATCTCGAGCGTGGTCTCAGGACCGGCGAGCCGGGCCTGGCGCAGATCAAGGTCGATCGTGCCGAAGATCGCGCGCCACAGCGAGCGGGGCGCCGGCGACCACGGTCCGCCGCGGACCAGGTGCGAGCAGAGTGCCCGGTGCTCCTCGGCGGCAGTGGCCGGCGGGTCCGCGGGCGCCCGGCCGGCGGGCAGGTCGCGAGTCAGGTCGGCCAGCTCCAGGTCGGTGCGCGCCCCGTGCGCGAGCCCGACGCGGTCGGTGAACTCCTCCAGCGTCAGCCGGCCCTCGCCCACCGCGTCGCGCAGCAGGGCGATGCTGCGCTCGCGCTCGGCGTCGGAGGCGAGGATCGGGACCGGCCGGGACGCGGGGGACGCGTGCTCATCGCTCATCTCCGACACGGTACCTCGCCCGCACATGCCTTCGGCGCCCGGAGTCACCGGCCTGGTGAACCTGGGGACGGGGAAGGAAGAACGCCACCCGCCGCTGATAGTCGCGATACCCGGGCCTGTCCTGCATGCGGCGCTCGGTCCGCTTGGCGCCGGTGGCGACGATCAGCAGATAGCTCATGATGATCGGAGCGGGGAGCGTCAGCGCGCCGGGAGCGGAGGCCGCGGCGGTCAGCCAGGCGCCGTCCCAGACGAGCGAGTCGCCGACGTAGTTCGGGTGTCGTGACCAGCCCCACAGGCCGGTGTCGAGAACGTCCGGCCTCTCGTCGTCGCCGAGCTCGCCGTAGCGCGACTTCTGGTGGTCGGCGCACGCCTCGATCACGGCCCCGGTGACCATCAGCGCCAAGCCCGCCGGGGCGAGCCGGCGTCGGGCGCCGCGGGGCAGCCGGCTGGCCGCGGCGACCTGGACCGGCGCGGAGACGACGAGCTGAGCCAGACCCTGGGTGACGAACACCTTCAGCACGACCCTTGCGGTGCCGTCGCCGTCAAGGAACTCGGTGTAGCGCGGGTCCTCCTGCTCGGAGCCGTGGATCCGGCCGAGCATGTGGCGCGCGAGGCGCACCGCCCACGCCACCGCCACCGCAGCCAGGCCCCAGCGCCGGCGGGCATTGCCGCGGCCCACCACGGCACCCACGAGCGCCGTGGCCGCCAGACCGAGGCCCCACACGGCGTCGGCGTAATCGCGTCGGCCGCGGCGCACGGCCACGACCGCGGTCGCCGCCTGCGCCGCGGTGACGGTCAGCGCCGCGCAGGCGGCGACCTGACCGAGGTTGGCGACGTCGAGATCGCCGTGATCGCGACCGTGGCGACGTGGGTGCGGGCGCTCAGGCCCGCAACGCATTCAGTGTCTCGACGAGTTGCCGCTCGGTGTCGTTGGCGAGCTTCTCGAAGACGACCTTGCCCAGCGGGGCCGCGAGCTTGGCGGCGCCGTTGAACTCCACCTCGTTGCTGTAGGTGATGCGCGAGCCGGTTCCGCTGCGGGCGACGTCGATGGTCTCGGTCGAGGTGGCGGTGTCGTTGCGCCCGACGAGCACGATCCGCTCCCCGGTGAGCTGCTCCAGCGTGTATGTCAACTCGGTGCCGATGCCGGCGATCTTCGAGGTGTTGTGCCACGAGGAGCCGACCGTCACCGGACCGTCGTCGGTGCGCACGCAGCGCTCGGTCCCGGGATCCCACTGCTCGGCGTGGGTGAAGTCCGCCAGGTAGGGAACGACGATCTCCGGTGGAGCGTCGACGCTGAAGGTGCGAGATACGGTGCTGATGGCGGCTCCTTTCGTCTGACGGCGTCGATTCGTCCGCCGACTGAACGCTGCACCCGTTCGCCGGCCGCTAAACATCACGGCGGTGGCGCGGCCGCGTCACACCGCAGGTCCGGCCCCGGCGATCCCGTCAGCTCATGCTCCCCAGCGCGTACGCGGTGATGTGGAGCTCGATCATCCGCTCGATGTACTCGTCCTCGGCCGGCCAGGGAAAGGTGGGGATGGCGTCGGCGAGCGCGACGCGGCCGTGGAGCCCGGCCCAGAGGTAGGCGGCCTGTGAGAAGGCGTCGGCGCCGGCGGGGAGACAGCGGGTGACGATCGCCAGGAAGTCGTTGAACGAGTCGACGCCCTCGTCCTCCCCGACGGGACCGCCGCGCACCGGGACGGGAACGCCCTCGCGGATCCTCGTCATGAAGACGACGTGGAAGATCCCGGATCGCTCACGGGCGAACCGGAAGTAGCCGTGGCAGTAGGCGCGCAACTGCTCGACGGGTTCGGCGTCGGCCGGGATGCCCGCGTTGAGGACCGCCCGCCATTCCGTGTAGCTGGCGTTCATCACCGCGCTGAGCAGATCGTCCTTGGTGGCGAAGTGGATGTACAGCGCGTTCGGACTGACACCCGCGCGGGCCGTGACCGCCCGGACGGAGAGCTTGGCCTGGTCGCCGAGCTCGAGCAGCAGGTCCCGGGCGGCGTCCATCAACGTGGCCCGCAGCTGGTCGCCCTGACCTCGCGGGTTGCGCGCTCGTCGCGGTGGGGCGGGCATGGCGGGAAATATAGCTCAATCGCTTGACATCAGTACATGTACATGCGTACATTCACGCTCGTCAAGTTCCTCTGATCGGAGACCCATGCTCGCCCGCATCACCCAGTCCGGACTGCACCACCCGCGCCGCAGCGTGCTGTTGGCCGTTCTCTTCGTGCTGATCGCCGCCGTCGTCGGGGGCCCGGCGGCGAGCAGGCTCAACGCCCAGAACGCCTTCGAGGACCCCGGCTCCCAGGTCGCTCATGCTCGCCAGGAGATCGAGCGCGCCACCGGCGCGGAGCCGACGGCGGGCGTGATCGCGCTCGTCCGCGGCGGGCCCTTCGGCGCGGCGGCGGCGTCCGCGGCTCGGACGCTCCGCAGCGATCCCGGAGTGGCGCACGTCTCCAGCTACGCCACCACTCATGATCGCGCACTGGTCGCCACCGACGGGCGCTCGACGCTGCTGGCGGCTTCGCTGTACTCGCGCGCGGCCCCCGATGCCGTCGTGGCCCGGCTGACCGCGGCCTTCGCCCGCCGTCGCGACGTGCGGCTCGGCGGCGCCGACGTCGCCTTCGCCCAGACCAATCTGCAGGCCGCCACAGATCTCGGATTCGCCGAGCTGCTCGCCTTTCCGCTGCTGGCGCTGCTGGCGCTGCTCATCTTCCGCGGCGCCGGCGCGCTGCTCGCGCTCGGGGTCGGCATCACGAGCGTTCTCGGCTCGCTGATGGTGCTGCGCCTGATCAACGCCGGGCTCCCGCTCTCCTCGTTTGCGCTGAACGTCGTGGTCGGCCTCGGCCTGGGGCTGTCGATCGATTACAGCCTGATCCTCGTCTTCCGCTTCCGCGAGGAGCTCGGTCGCGGGGCCGCAACCGCCGACGCGATCGCGACGACGTTCCAGACCGCCGGGCGCACGGTCATCTTCAGCGCGCTGACCGTGGCGGTGGCGATGGCCTCGCTGATCGTGTTCCCGCTGCGTTTCCTGCAGTCGATCGGCATCGGGGGCGCGGTGGTTGCCCTGATCGCCGCCGCGACCTCACTGCTGCTGCTCCCCGCGGTCTTCGTCCTGCTCGGGTCTCGTCTGGACCGGGCACAACCGGCACGGCCGCGGCAGGGGATGTGGGCGCGGCTCGCTCACGGCGTGATGCGTCACCGCGGGATCATCGCCATCGCCACCATCACCGGGCTCATCCTCCTCGCCGCTCCCACCCTGAGCACCAGATGGACCGGCGTCGACGCCTCCGTGCTCCCGACCAGCCGGAGTGCCCGCGTCGTCTCCGACACGATCGGCGACGACTACCCCGCCGGCAACACCGCCCCCTCGTTCATCGCCATCACCGCTCCGGCCGGCGCGCGAGGGCGACTGACCGCCTACGCCGGCCGGCTGACGCGGCTGGCCGGCGTGACCTCGGTGTCCGCACCCCGCCGGCTGTCGGCGACCACCTGGCAGATCACCCTCGCCACCATCGGAGCACCGATCTCCCAACCGGCGCAGACCGCCCTTGACGACATCCGAGCTCTGCCCGCTCCCTACCCGGTGGCGGTCGGTGGCCAGGCCGCCGAATTCCATGACCAGCAGGCCTCGATCGCCGGCTCGCTCCCGCTCGGGCTCGCCATCCTCGCCCTCTCCACCATCCTGATCCTGTGGCTCATGACCGGCTCGATCATCCTGCCGATCAAGGCCCTGGCCATGAACGCGCTCACCGTCGGCGCCAGCCTCGGGCTCCTCGTTCTCGTCTTCCAGCACGGGCGTCTGACCGGACCGCTCGCCTACACCAGCCAGGGCGGAATCGAAGCGACCGACTTCCTCGTCCTCGCCGCGATCGTCTTCGGGCTGTCCACCGACTACGGGGTCTTCCTGCTCACCCGGATCAAGGAAGCCCACGATCAGGGCCGCACCAATCGAGACGCCGTCGCCACCGGCCTGCAGCACACCGGACGTCTGGTCACCGCCGGGGCGATCATGGTCGCGGTCGCCCTCGGCGCGCTCGGCGTCAGCCACGTCATCTTCCTCAAGGAACTGGGGCTCGGCACGGCCGCCGCCGTCCTGATCGACGCCTTCATCGTCCGCGCCCTGCTCGTACCGGCCCTGATGGCCCTGCTCGGCGACCGCAACTGGTGGTCGCCGCCCCCTCTGCGCTCCCTCCATCAGCGCCTGACCGGCGAGCGGCGAGCGCCGGCCCTCGATCACGCCGGCGCGCCGCCCGCCGATACCCGGCTCCTGCCCGTCCACTGAAGCCGATGAGGCACCCGGGAGTGGCCCCTCGACGGGGCCACTCCTCCCGGCCACCGACCGGCGCTCAGGCGGCGCTCAGGCGGCGATGCTCGCCTTGACGGGTGCGAGCGCGAAGTCGTAGTCGATCTGCAGCCCGCCGTCGACCTGACGAGGATGGACGATCAGCTCGTCCTTGACCGCGCTGGCGACGTCGGAGTCCAGATAGTCGCTGCTGTCGATGAACAGCTGCGTGACCAGCGGCTCGAACCCGTCCGCGGAGACGATCAGGTGGACATGGGCCGGGCGCCACGGGCTCCAACCGGCCGCCGCGGTCATCCTGCCCGTCGGGCCGTCGAGCGGGATCGTGTACGGACCCGGGATCACGGTGCGGATCTCATAGCGCCCGTTCTCGTCGGTCGTCACCTGGCCGCGGAGATTGCCGTCCGGGGGCCCCGGCATGAAGCTCGAATAGCAGCCGTCGGCGTCCGCCTGCCAGACGTCGAGGTTGGCTCCCGCCAGCGGGTTGCCGTCGGCGTCGATCACCCGGCCGGTGAGCAGCGCCGGGTCGCCCTTCTCGTCAGGGCGGTGAGGCAGCTCGAACGGCGCGTCAAGATGCGGGGCGTCGGGCAGGTGGAACGGGCCGAGGATCGTGCCCTGCGAGCCGGTGCGATGACCGAACGCCTGCTCCTCGACCCAGTGCTCGACGTAGACGTCGCCGAACAGCGGCCACTCGCCCGCCTCCCCGACGTCGATCAGCCACTGCTTGGTCGTCTGATACTCGTCATAGGTGACGTCGTGCTCGACGATCACCTCGCGCAGCTTCTGCAGGACCTCGGAGATCAGCAGGTTGGCACGCTCGGACATGTCTCTCCTCTCATTGATGGTCAGATCGCGTTGGGGTGTCGCGCCAGCGGCGTGACGTGGATGTCGAGATAGGGGAACAGCGGCAGGCCCGACAGCAGCTCGTGCAGCTCGTCGACGGAGCCGACATCGAGGATGCTGACGTTCGCGTAGCGGCCGGCGACCCGCCACAGATGCAGCCAGCGCCCGTCGCGCTGAGCGGCCTGCGAATAGGCGGCCTCGGCCGTCTTGAGGCGCTCGGCATGGGCGGGATCCATGTCGGGTGGCAGGCGGACCTCCATCTGGGCCATGAAGAGCATCAGCGATCGAGGCGATGGCGACGCAGCGCGTCGGGATCGATGGTGACGCCGAGTCCGGGCGCCGTCGGCACCGCCACCTGACCGCCGGCGATGAGCGGGCCGTCGACGAGGTCGTCGGCGAGATCGAGGAAGTTGGCGATCTCCACCGGCCGGCGCGACAGATCAGGCGAGCCGGCCGCGAAGGCGATCGACGCCCACACGCCGAGCGCGCCCTCGTACTGGCTGCCGACGACCGCGCGGACCCCCGACGCGCGGCAGTGCGCGGCGATCTCGGCGCTCTCGTCAAAGCCGGTGCGCGCGACCTTGATGCTCACCTGGCCGACCGGCCCGGCGATCTGCTCCGCCACCTCGGCGAGATCACGGCAGCTCTCGTCGCCGCCGAGCGGCACCGGCCAGGCCGCGGCGAGTTGCCTGCGACCGTCGGCGTGCGCGAGATCAAGCGGCTCCTCGATCGCCTGCACCCCGAGCTCGATCAGTGCGGGCGCGGCGCGCTGCGCCTGCGCCAGCGACCAGCCCCGGTTGGCGTCGACGTACAGCGTCGCGGCGGGGAGCGCGTCACGCACCGCGCGGACCGCCGCGGTGTCGAGCTCCGGGTCTCGGCCGACCTTGACCTTGAACACCGTGATGCCGTGGTCGTCGTGCAGGGCGACCGCGTCGAGCGCCATCTGCTCGGGGCTGCCGAAGCTGATCATCGCCGCCACCGGCAGCGCCTGCGCGGCGCCACCGAGCAGATCGGCGCACGAGACGCCGAGCAGCCGCCCGGCCAGATCGGCCAGCGCGACAAGGACCGCCGCCCGTGCGCAGCGGTCGGTGGCCGGCGCCTCGATCATCGCCCGGTTGCGGGCGAACCGCACCGGGTCGGCGCCGATCAGCGGCGGGGCGAAGCGGCTCGTCACCGCGGCGACGATCGACGCCTGGGTCTCGGCGTAGGTGTAGGGCCGCGGTTGCGCCTCCGCGCAGCCGCAGACTCCGGCATCGCTGTGCACGCGGATGAGCACGTTGTCGGCGGACGCGATCGTTCCCGACGCGAAGCCCAGCTCGCGGCGCAGGGGCAGCGCCACCGGGATCGCCTCGATCGCGGTCACCCGGACTCCGCTCGCCGGGGCCGTCCCGAGCAGCTCCGGCTCCTGCAGGCTCACCGCGTCACCACCCCCAGCTCGTGATCGCCGGCTCGTTGGCGATCCGTCCGAACTGACCGGAGTGAAAGAGCAGTGGCGCGCCGGGCCGCGCGGCGAAGGACCGCACCTCGCCGAGATACAGCGTGTGGTCCCCGGCCTCGTGCTCGGCGTAGCAGTCACAGACGAAGTGCGCGATCGCATCGGCGATCACCGGCACATCGTCAGACCAGACGAACGGGTCGGCGTGGTCGGCGGCGGGGCGCCCGGCGAAGTGCATCGCCAGGCGCTCCTGATCGGAGGCCAGCACCGATACGCCGTAGCGCCGGGTGTCGGGCAGCATCTGGTGCATCCGGGCGCGATTGGCGACCGACACGAGGACGAGCGGCGGGTCCATCGACACGGAGGTGAACGCGTTGGCGGTCATCGCGTGCACGCCGTCGTCGGACGCGGTCGAGACGATCGTCACGCCGGTGGCGAAGCGGCCGAGCGTATCGCGCAGCGCGCGGGAATCGGTGGGGTCCATCATCGACCCTGGCCGCGGCCCATTCCGGTCTCGGCGTTCATGAACCGGTTGACGTCGACCGGGTTGATCAGGTCCGGCGCGGTCCAGCCGTCGAGGTCGTACTCGGCCAGGCACTCGTCGGCGAACCCCTTGTACTGGTCGACGGCGCCGCTGGCGGTCGCGCTCAGCAGGACCTCGAGCCGGATGTTCTCGTGGTTGCCGGCGTAGTTGCGCTCGTAGAGCTCGTGGCGGCCGCCGAACTCCGAACCGACCGCGTCCCACAGCAGCTTCATCAACTTGACCCGTTCGACGGCGTCATAGCCGTTGGAGCCGCGCACGTACTTGTCGAGCACCGGGCGGATCTCGGACTTGAAGTCGACCGCGTGCGAATTGAGGTAGATCAGCGCGCTGCCGAGATCCTGCTCGATGATCTCCTTGACCCGCGGATAGGCGGTCGTGGCGAACACCCGATAGGCGAGGCCGGTCTCGAGGTTGGGCAGCAGCGTGTCGCCGATCCACGGATCGGGGTTGCGCGCCATCGAGTCGGTGAACGCCCAGAACATGTTGCGATAGGCGAGCAGCTCGCCGACCCGGCTCTGGACGCCGCGGAAGTCCTTGGATCCCGTCGCATCGATGCCCTTGAGCATCAGGCCGGCGATGAAGTCGAGCTTGACCGCGAAGCGGACGCAGCCGTGGAAGGTGAACCGCGGGATGAAGCCCGAGGCGGGGAAGAACGCGTTGATCTTGTCGACGTCGCCGTAGACGAACACGTTCTCCCACGGCACGAGGACCTCGTCGAAGATGAGGATCGAGTCGTTCTCGTCCAGGCGACTGGAGAGCGGGTAGTCGAAGGGGCTGCCCATCACCTCGGCGGTGTACGCGTAGGACGGACGGCAGATGAGCTTGACGCCGGGGGCATCCATCGGAACGGCGAAGATGACGGCGAAGTCCTTGGTCTTGATCGGCGCCGCACCGTAATGGGCGATGAAGTTGAAGTTCGTCAGCGCCGACCCGGTGGCGACGACCTTGGCGCCGGACACGACGAGGCCCTCGTCGGTCTCTCGCTCGACGTGGATGTACACGTCGCGCACCTGATCGACGCCCTTGTCGCGATCGATCGGCGGGTTGACGATGGCGTGATTGAAGTACAGGCAACGCTCCTGCGCGTCCCGATACCAGCGCCGCGCGTTGTCCTGATAGGGGTCATAGAAATCGGCGTTGGCGCCCAGCGTCCCGAGGAACGCCGCCTTGTAATCGGGCGAGCGGCCCATCCAGCCATAGCTCGTGCGCGCCCACTCAGCGATCGCGTCGCGATCGGCGACGCACTGCTCCACCGTGTGCGGCGTGCGGAAGAACGGATGGGTGAAGCTGCCCGTACCGGTGTCGGTCGGCGTGGTCAGGACGTCGCGATACGCGGGGTCGTGGAGCTTGTCGTACATGCGGGCGACCATCCGCGCGGCGTTGCGGAACGCCGGGTGGGTCGTGACATCCTTGACCCGCTCGCCATAGGCCCAGATCTCACGGCCGTCGCGAATCGACTCCAGGTACTCGTCGCCCGTGAACGGGCGCACCGTCGCGCTCGTCGGCGCCGGCGCGGCTTCAGTGGCCATATCCATCTCTCCTCGTGGTTGTTCAGACCGTGAGCGCACATTAGTCCGCTCACGCGACTCAGTGGGATCGATTTCGACTCAATTGAGTTGCCATCAGGGATAGTCTTGTCATCGATGGAATTGCGCCATCTCCGCGCGTTCGTCGCCGTCGCCGAGGAGCTGCACTTCGGGCGCGCGGCGGCGCGTCTCCAGATCTCCCAATCGCCGCTTTCACAGGCGATCCAGGCGCTCGAAGCCGAGCTCGGCGTGCGCCTGCTGGAGCGAACGACCCGGCGGGTCACCCTGCTGCCGGCCGGGGAAGCGCTGCTGCCACGGGCCCGCGAGGCCCTGGCCGCGGCGACGGCCGCGATCGAGGACGCCCGTGCCGCCGCCGCCGGCGTGCTGGGGCCGCTGGCGGTGGGGTTCACCGGCTCCATGACCTACGCGCTGCTGCCGATGCTCGCCAAGGCGCTGCGCGCCGAGCTGCCCCGTCTGCAGCTCGGGCTGCACGGCGAGATGCTGACTCCCGACCAGGTCGAGGGACTCGTCGCCGGCCGGCTGGACATCGCCTTTCTGCGGCCGCCCGTCGAGCAGGCCGGGCTGACGGTCGAGCCGGTCGGAGCCGAGCCGCTCGTCGCGGTCCTGCCCGCGTCGCACCCGCTCGCCCGGCTGGATCGGATCCCGGTGGCGAGCCTCGAGAACGAGCCGTTCCTCACCTACCCGTCGCATTTCCGCTCGGTCGTGCACGACGCCGTGGCCGCGACCTGCGCTGAGAACGGCTTTCAGCCGACGGTGGCGATGGAGATCGGCGAGACCTCGACGCTGGTGAGCTTCGTGGCCGCCGACGCGGGCGTCGCCCTCGTCCCCGCCTCCGCGCAGCTGATGACGGTCGGCGGAGCGGTGTACCGCCCGCTGCTTGGCGCCACCCACAGCGTGCAGATCGCGATGGCCTGGCGGACGGCTGACACCCGGCCGCTGCTGGCCAATGCCCAACGAGTCATCCGGCGGCAGCTGACCGCGCTGCGCGAGGCCGCCCCCACCCGTGACCGCACGCGTGCGGTCGGCCTCGCCCAGATCCTGTTCTGAGGGGGCCGGTGGGCGCGGCGACCGGCGTCAGGACGCCGAGCCCGGAGCCGGCGCCGGCCCCGGCCGGCCGAAATGGAATCCCTGACCGTAGTCGACGCCGAGCGTGCCGAGCATGTCCTGCGTGGGCTGATCGCGAACGTGCTCGGCGATGACCTCGGAGCCGAGGCCGTGAGCGACGTCGACGATGGCCTTGACGACGACGCGATCGCTCTCACTCCGGGTCAGACCGGTGATGAAGCTGTCGTCGATCTTCAGGAACTGCACCGGGATGCGCTTCCGGACAACTGTCGGTCCAGAAAGGCGAGGGTGCCCGGCTCGACGATCGAGAGGCCGGACAGGTTGACGTGATACGTGAGATCGGACGTCGGGTCGGCCTTGATCAGCGACACCGCGGCCGCGATCACGCGCCGATCGATCTCCCCGATGAGGTGAGAGCGCTCGGCGGCGTAGATGAACGCGGACGGGGGATCAACTCGTCGCCTTCACGCAGGCGCGAGAGCAGCTCGCAGCGGCGATCACCGGGACGGGCGATCCCGACGATCGGCTGGGCGTAGATCTCCAGGCGGTCGTCGGCGAGCGCATCGCGCAGCCGCTGTGACCACGCCGGCCGGCGCTCGCCGCCGGCGCCGCCTCCGGCCAGGCTGACCCGGTCGCGCCCCTGCCGTTTGGCGTCGTACATCGCGACGTCGGCGCCGGCGAGCGCGTCGGTCGCCGAGAGCTCGGGATCGAGCGGCGCGACGCCGATGCAGGTCGTCGTCCGCAGCCGCCGGCCGTCGACGGTCATCTCGAAGTCGTGGATCGCCGCGCGCAACGACTCAGCGACGTCGGCGGCCTGCTCGAGCGTGGCGTGCGGCAGCAGCACCGCGAACTCGTCGCCGCCGAGTCGCGCCAGAACGTCGGTGTCACGCAGCCGCCCGCGTAACACGCCGGCCAGGGCCGTGATCAGCTCATCGCCGGCCCGATGGCCGAGCGTGTCGTTGATCTGCTTGAAGTTGTCGAGATCGCCGATCAGCAGCGCGCCGCCGCGATGGGGATAACGCAGGTCATGGGCCGCGTGGCGTTCCAGCTCGTCGACGAGGCGCCGGCGGTTGAAGAGGCCGGTCAGCGGGTCGTGGTCGGCGAGGAACTGCAGCTCACGCTCGATCGCGCGCCGGGCGGTGATGTCACGCGTGATCGTCGCGATCCCCCTCACCGCGCCGCCGGCGTCCCGGATCGGCGATGTGCTGACCGAGACGGGAAAGGTCGTGGCGTCGCTGCGCACGCGCTCGGTCTCGAACTGGCTGGTCGTCGCGCCGTCCAGAGCGCGCGCTCGGATCCGTTGCTGCTGAAGCCGGCAGTCGGCCGGGGCGAGGATCTCCTCAGAGCGGCCGAGCACCTCCGGAGGCGTGAAACCGAACAGCGTCTCGGCGGCCGGGTTCCAGCTGGCGATCGTGCCGTCACGAAGCAGGCCGATGACCGCGTCCGCGGTCGACTCCACGACCGCGGCCAGCCACCCGCTCGCGTCCTGGAGACTTTGAAGATATCCACTCATGGACCTGGCCACCCCCATCCGGAAAGCCGCTATCGAGCTCACCGGACCGACGTGGGCGCTTGCCAGGCAACCGCTTGCGCGTTCCGCTTCCCAACGACAGACCCCGGCTGCGATCGCTGACCCCAGCCCCGGCCTGCCTCGACACTCGATCTCACACCGCTCCGGGGCAGTTGCCCCGGAAACATGGTCATCGGACCGGCGCGGCGGGCGGCGGACCGCTGCCCGCGATGGTGCACGCCTGAACGCCGCGGGACTGCCGGTTCGGCCGTTCGCTTCGTGATCGCTCAGCCCATCGCCGGCGTCAGGCGCGATCAGTCAGGTCGGCGACGGCGGGCCGGGAGCGGACCCAGTCGTCGATCGCGGCCGCGAACTCGGCGGGCGCGTCGGACTGGAGATAGTGGCCGGCGCCGGTGAGGACGACCGTCGTGTGGTCGGGCAGCAGCGCTTCCCACCGCCGGCGCTCCCGGTCGCGAAACGCCACGTCACGATCGGCCCAGACGATCAGTGACGGCAGGCCGCTGAGCGCGGGAAGCCCGGCCTGGACCGTGGCGAGAAAGCCGCGGCCGGCGATGATCTCACGCGGGAACACGGCGGTGGCGTGGCGGCGCGCCGGCGTCGCGAGCGGCTTGCGGTACTGAGCCATCTCCGCCGCCGAGAGCCTGCGGCGGCGGTGGCCGGCGGGGATCATCGCGTTGACGAACAGGTTGAACCGCCCGATCAGCCGTCGCCCGACGGGCCCGCCCATCACCCACGAGAAGATCTCGAAGTGCGGGTCGCCGTTGACGGGCCACGCCCACGTGTTGGCGATGACCAGGCCGGCGAATGCCGCGGGTCGCTGCTCGGCGACCCAGAGTCCGATCGGCCCTCCCCAATCCTGGACGACCAGCGTGATCTCGTCGAGCTCGAGGTGGTCCACGAGCCCGGCGATCACCGCCGCATGATCGGCGGGCCGGTGACCGTATCCCGGCGCGGCGGTCGACAGCCCGAAGCCCGGGTAGTCCGGCGCCACGCAGCGAAACCGGTCGCGCAGCGCCATGATCACCTCGCGATAGACGAACGACCAGGTCGGGTTGCCGTGCAACATGAGCAGCACCGGGCCGCTCCCCTCGTCGACGTAGTGGACGTCATGCCCGTCGACCTGCGCGAACCGGCTGCGAAAGGGAAACAACTCGGTGTCCAGCCACCCCGGCACCCGGCCCATCGCGCCACCTCCTCTGAGATTTAGTTCTTAGACTATACTTGATATTATAAAGCGGTGTCAGCGCGTTCATATACGCAGTTCTGCGGCCTGGCGCGCGCGCTCGACACCATCGGCGATCGCTGGAGCCTGCTGATCGTCCGCGAGCTGCTCGTCGAACCCCGCCGCTACGCCGAGCTGCACCGCCGCCTTCCCGGCGTCGCGTCCAATCTCCTGACCGACCGGCTGCGGGCGATGGAGTCCGCCGGGGTGATCGAGCGCCGGCTCGGCGACCCGCAGGACGGCGTGCGCTACCGCCTCACCCCGTGGGGAGAAGCGCTGCGCGAACCGATCGACGCCCTCATCCGGTGGAGCACCCCACTGATGGCCGCCGGACGGGGCGCCGACAGCTTTCACCCGGAGTGGCTCACCGTCTCCCTTCCGGCGCTGCTGCACGACCGGCGCGCCGACCCACCGCGACAGCTGACGCTCGACGTCGAGGGGACGCTGCTCAGCGTGCGCGTCGATCAGGACGGCGCGCACGTCACGGCGAGCGCGGCCGACCCCGACGACGCCGTCCCGATCGCCCTCGAGCAGCTCCTCGCCATCGCCGCGGGGGTCGGGCCGTCCCCGCCCCCGTCCACGGACCCCAGGACCGGCGCCGGCCGTCTGGCCGAACTCCTCGCCTGACCGCCGCGGACGCGCGGACGAGCGGACGGGCGGACGGGCGGACGGGCGGACGGGCGATGATGCGGGCGCGTCAGCGGATGGCGTCCCACACCCGCCGCTGCTCGGCGCGAGGGTCGTCGACGACCTCGCCCGGCAGCGCGAACCGGCGGACGCGGCGGTCAGGCAGGTACGGGTCCCACCCCGGCCGGCCGCCGCGCACGAAGGCCGTCCAGGCGGCGTGCATCTCGTCGGCGAGCTGCTGAGGGGGGCGATCGGGTCCGGCGATCAACGACGTCTCCGGGGCGTCGAGCACGTCGAAGACGAACGGGATCTCCAGGGCGTGGCAGGCCCCGAGCCGGCCCGCGAACAAGGGCGAGCGCCAGCCGAACTCATAGACGTGGGTCGGCGCGCCCCGCTCGGCCCGCGCCTCCGCCACCCGAACCGCCGGGATGCGGAAGAACCAGTCGGTGAGCGCCGCCAGCAGCACCTCCCCGGGCGCGCCGTCGGGACCGTAGACGGGGCGGATCCGCCCCGGCTCTGTCCCGATCAGCCCGAGCGTGTAGGCCAGGGCGTCATCGTTGATCAGATCGACGAGGCCGCTGGGGACGAGGAACAGCGCGTGCTCCTCGAGGTTGGTGCCGATCAGGACGTCGAGCTCGGCGCCCGCGCCGGCGCGGATCGCGTCGAGCGGGAGGCTCGGCAGCACGTCGCCATCGATCACCGGCTCGAACGGCATCAGATTGGTGACGATCTCCCCCCACTTGTCCGCCAGCGGCTCGGCGCCGATCTGCACGGTGAGCGCGGCCTGCTCGGCGGTCAGGCGATCGATCGGGACCGCGGCGAACGCCGCGGCGGTCGGCGCCACGCCCAGGCGCTGCGCCAGGGCAGCGGTGACCCTGCCCGCGGTCTCGGGGGTCAGGGCGTGGTTGCCCGCGCCGCTCTGCAGGATCGCCCGTCGAAACAGTCCCCGCGCCCGGGGCATCGCGATCAGGGCGCCGACGCTCATCGCCCCGGCCGACTCGCCGGCGATCGTCACGTTGCCCGGGTCGCCGCCGAACGCCGCGATGTTGTCGCGCACCCACTCCAGGGCCGCGATCTGGTCGAGCAGCCCGCGGTTGGCGACGGTACCGTCGATGAGCGCGAACCCGTCGACCCCGAGCCGATAGTTGATCGTGACGCAGACGACGCCGTCACGGGCGAAGGCGGTGCCGTCGTACGCGGGCACCGCGCCACTGCCGTTGACGAACGCGCCGCCGTGGATCCAGACGAGGACCGGCCCGGCGTCGCCGAGCGGATCCGGGGCCCACACGTTCAGGTTGAGGCAGTCCTCGCCGGGGATGACCGGCTCCGGCAGGATCGCGTCGATCGGCACCGGATACGGCGGCTTGGGCGCGGTCGGCCCGTAGCGCGTGGCGTCACGCTCGCCGTCCCAGGACGGCGGTGGACCGGGAGCGGCGAAGCGCCGCTCACCGAACGGCGCCGGGGCGAACGGCACCCCTTGAACGACGCCACCCCGTCGGCCGACGACCCCCGCAGCACCCCCTGAGACACGCTCACCCGCACGGCCGCGATCCTACTGAGTGGTCGCCGGCCTCGTGCCGACGCCGGGCACGAACGCGAGCGCCGACCACAACAATTGGGCTCCCGAGCGTGTTCCTACCCGACATGGACCGGCGCTGCCGTCCGCGCTCCGGTCAGATCGTCCCGTTCCCGACCCGCCATGGGAGGCTCATGAAGCGCCGTCTGCCCCTTCTCCTGTCCCTGCTGTCCCTGCTGTCCCTGCTGGCTGTCGCCGTCCCCGCGGCCGCCGGCGCGACCACGTTCGGTGCCGAGGTCGGCATCGACTTCACCAACCAGGTGCGCGGCGAGTGGTCATCGACCACCGCGCTCAGCAGCCTGCGCGCGCTGTATCGGGCCGGCGGCCGGGTGGGACGGGCGGACTCGGATTGGGCGGTCACCGAGCCCAAGGCTCCGGTCCGTGGCCACCACACCTACAACTGGAGCTATGACGATCTGATCGTCTCCGAGATGGCCTCCGCCGGCCTGCGCTGGGAGCCGACGCTCGCCTATGCGCCGCGCTGGGCCGAGGCGCACCGCTCCGACGTCCTGCATCTGGCGTCCGGGCGGGTGATCGCCTATCTCCCGCCGGCCAGCAACGCCACCTTCGCCGCCTACGCGACCGCGTTCATGAAGCGCTACGGGCCGCACGGCGCCTTCTGGACCGCCCACCCGACGCTCCGCTCCGTGCCCGTGACGACCGTCGAGGTGTGGAACGAGCCCGATAACAGCCACGACTGGGGCGCCGACGTCAACCTCTCTGACTACGTGCGCATGTACGAAGCGGTCCGGACCGCCGTCCATCGTGTCGATCCCGGCGCCCGGGTGATGACCGGGGGGCTGGCGTGGATCGAGTCATCGCTGCCGCGGCTGCTCAAGGCGCTTCGCGGCAAGCCGGTCGATGCGATCGCCGTCCACCCCTACGCCGCGACCCCGAGCCAGACGATCAAGCTCGCCACCGACGCGATCGCCGACCTGCGCGCCTACGGTCGCGGTGGGACGCCGCTGTCGGTGAACGAGTACGGCTGGACGTCGCTCCAGGGCACCTGGGGCTCGACGAGCCCCAAGCACGTCAAGAGCTACGCCTATCAGGCGCTGGTCGGCCTGGCCAAGCTGCGGCTCCTCGAGATCGTGCCGTTCGCCTGGGGCGACCCGTCGTGGGGCCTGAGCACCGGCTCCTTCGCCCGGGCGCTGACCCAGATCGCCCACCACGGGTGAGCCGGCCGGGCGGCCGGCGGCCCCGGCGACGAGGACGATCGCCCGGGCGCTCGAGGGGCGCCCCGGCGGGAGGATGTCGACATCTGTGACCAGATGAGCCACCTATTCAGACATCCTCCCGGCCGCGGTCCGGGCCTCGCCGGTCATCCGCCGACGGCGGCGGCGGCGACGGCGACGGCTCGCTGATCGCGGTCCGATCCTGGGGCGACAGGCGGGCGCTCAGCGGCGTGATCTCGGCCCGCAGCGCGGCCATGCCGGCGACGAGGGAATCACGGCTCGGTCGTCCCGTGACGCCGGCGAGCGTCGGGAGAACCGTGGCGAACATGGCGCCGACGAGCCGTTGGAGTTGCTCGAGGAACAGCCGGGCCTGGGGATCGTCGAACAGACTCGATGACACCGTCAGGAGCATGCCGGCGAGCGTGCGCAGTTCGTCGAGCGCCTCGTCCGAGCCCGAGCCCGAGCCCGAGCCCAAGCCCGAGCCCGAGCCCGAGCCCGCGGCCGAGCCGGGGCCGTCGACCCGGGCCAGGACGGTGTTGTAGGCGCGCGTCGCCTGGCCGTAGACGATGATCGCCTGAACGGCGACGGTGCTGGCACGATCCCGGCGCTGGCGCCGGGCGACGACCTCGTCGACGATCAGCACGGTCACGCCGAGGACCATCAGGTTCGAGATGACCGAGGCGGTCAGCGAGTGGCGGTCAGACCAGGCGCGCAGGCCGCTGACGGTCAGGTCGCAGATGACCAGCGCGATCAGGGTGAGCGCGATCACGGCGGCCGCCGAGCGGCGGACGGCAATCGCTGCGCTCACCGGTGTCCGTCCCGCACCCCGGCATTATCTCGCCGCCGCCCGGACGGATGGGCCGACCGGCGAGCGCGCCGACCCGAGACCCACCCCCACCGCCCGCGCGGCTTGGGACACTGTGCGCCATGTCTGCACGCCGGTTCGGCCGAGCACAGCGGGTGGCGCTGTTCCTTGCCGCCGAGGGCCGCTGCGCGGAGTGCGGCGCCCGGCTGGAGCCCGGCTGGCACGCCGATCACGTCGTCCCGGTCAGGGCCGCGGGCGAGACGCGCCCCGCCAACGGCCAGGCGCTGTGCCCGGGCTGCAATCTGCGCAAGGGCGGGCGTGAGCCCCGCCGATAGCGTCGCGCCCGCCGGATTGCGGCCCTGGCAGCGAGCGTTCCTCGCCGACTTCGGCGCGGACCCGGCGCGAGCGAGGCCCGACTATCTGCTCGTCGCCACCCCCGGCGCGGGCAAGACGCTGGCGGCGTGCCACGCCGCGCGTGCCGTCGGAGCGCAGCAGACGATCGTCGTGACCCCGACGGTCGTGCTCCGCGCCCAGTGGGCCGACGCCGCCGACAGCGTCGGATTGCATCTCGATCCGCGCTGGCGCAACGCCGACGGAGGCTGGCAACGTGGAGCCGACGGGGTGGTCGTGACCTATCAGCAGGTCGCCTCGGCTCCGGATCTGTTCGCCCATCACCTCAAGCGCGCCACCTTCGTGATCCTCGACGAGATTCATCATGCCGGCGAGCAGGCGGGCTGGGGCCTGGCCCTTCGCACGGCGTTCGACGCCGCCGTCCGCCGCCTGGCCCTGTCGGGCACGCCGTTTCGCTCAGACGCGCAGGCGATCCCGTTCGTGCGCTACGACGGCGAGCGCCGGTGCGCGCCGGACCATGTCTACGGCTACGGCGCGGCCGTCGCCGACGGCGTCTGCCGGCCGCTCGCCTTCCGGCTGCTCGACGCGACCCTGCGCTGGCGAGTCGACGAGCAGCAGACGATCGCCGCCTTCGCCGACGAGCTCGATCCACAGAACGACGCCCGGCGCCTGCGGACGGCGATCGACCCCGGGACGCCGCTGCTCGCCCAGATGCTGCGCGACGCCGACGGGCTGCTGCGCAAGGCCCGGGTCGTCATCCCGGACGCAGCCGGGCTCGTGCTGTGCGACAGCCGCGTCCACGCGCGGGCCGTGGCGTCGCTGCTGCGGACGATCTCGGGCGAGAAGGCGGTCGTCGTGCTCAGCGACGAGGCCGCGGCGCACGCCCGGATCGAGCGCTTCACCCGGGGTGGACCCCAGGACGCGCGCTGGCTCGTCGCCGTCAACATGGTCAGCGAGGGCGTTGACGTGCCGCGCCTGCTGATCGCGGTCTACGCGACGGTCAAGCGAACCGACCTCTTCTTCCGCCAGGCGGCCGGCCGCATCGTCCGCCGCCGCCGCGATGACCCCGAGGACGCGCTGGCGACGGTGTTCATCCCGGCTGATCCGACGCTGACCGCGCTCGCCGAGCGGATCGAGGTCGAGCTGCGCCAGCAGGTCAGTGACGACGTCGGGCCGGCCTTCGATATCGAGCCGCCCCCCGGCACGGGGCATCGCATCGACTTCGAGGCGCTCGACGCCGACGTTCAGGGGGGCGGCATGATCATCGCCGGGGTCCACTACCGCCCCGAGGAGGTCGATGCCGGGCGGCGACTGCTGCGCCGACTCGGCCAGTCCGAGCGTTCGCTGGGCTCGGTCCTGGAGTTCGTGCGCCGCGAGCGGCTCGGCGCGGTGCCCGGGGCGCAGCCGCCGGAGGGGGACCGGGCGCCGATGCCGGCGGCAGTCCCGACCCATCGCCGGATCGACGCCAAGCGCCACGCCGTCGACCGGCTGGCGCGGCGCTGGGCGGAGCTGCGACGCTCGATCGATCCCGCCTACACCTGGCCCAAGGCTCAGGCCCGGGTCAACCGGGCGATGGGGGTCGCGCGCCGCGTCGACGCCGGCGAGACCGAGCTCGACTCCGGGCTCGGGTTCCTGCTCGACGAGCTGAGAAAACTCTCCGCCATGTACCCCGAGCAGGCCGAGCGCCTGAAGATCCCCGGCAGCGTCCAGGCGATCCACGACCGCCTCCGCGCGGCGACGGAGGGCGAGACGACCGCGGAACCGATCCGCGGTCAGTAGTCCCCACCGATCTGGGCCCGCCCCTTTCCGGGATGGACCGCCCGGCGTTCGCTGGCACGGTGACGCCATGCGGCCACGGCCATCGCGCGTGTCACGATGTGTGAGCCCCGTTCCGCGCTGACCGGCGCCGGCGCCGAGCCCGGCCGGATGGCCGATCTACCGGTCGCGGCGGCGATCGAGGCGATGCGCGACCCGGCGGGGATCCTGTCGCTCGTCCTCGATGACGCCGGCGAGCCCGTCGACTTCCGCGTCGAGGTCGCCAACGACGCCTATTGCGCGCTGCAGGGCCGCACCCGCGACGAGATCGAGGGGCGGTTGGCCTCCGAGGTCTACCCCGACCTGCCGCCGGAGCGGTTCGCGACGTACTCCGAGGTCGCCGCGTCGGGGGTGGCGCAGCGCATCGAGCTCGTCCGCCCGGAGGGGGCGACCGGCCAGGCGGTCCAGCGGGTGATGGAGATGACCGTGGCGCGCCTGGGCGACGGCGTGCTGATCACCGCCCGCGAGGTCACCGACCGTCACCGGCTGACCGAGGCGCTGGCGGTGCGCGAGGAGCGCTTCCGCGCGGCGCTGAACGCCAGCTTCGTCGGGGTCGTCATCCTCTCCCCGATCCTCGCCGGCGCTGACCGAACCGAGATCGTCGACTTCCGGCTCGAGTTCGCCAATCAGCCGTACGCCCGGATGGTGGGCATCGACCGGCACGCGCTGGAGGGACGGCCGCTCGGCGAGCTGTTCCCCCACTTTCCCGGCAGCTCCCGGTTCGCGCTGTACCGCGAGGTGGCGCTGACCGGCCGCCCGGCGCTGACCGAGGAGATGTCCGACGTCGACGCGTGGGGCGAGACGGCGGTCGTCGGCCGGGTGCTCGACGTCGCCGCGGTGGCGATGGGCGGGGAGCTGCTGATCACCGCGCGGGACGTCACCGAGCGCCGGCGCGCCGAGGAGGAGCTGACGCTGCGCGCCGAGCTCCTGGAGCTCGCCCACGACGCGGTCATCGTCCGTGACCCGGTGGACAGCCGGGTCCGATTCTGGAATCGCGAGGCCGAGCTGATCTACGGCTACAGCGCCGCAGAGGCCGGCGGCCAGGTCACCCACGAGCTGCTGGCGACCGTCTTCCCGGTCTCGGTGGCCGCGGCCGATGCGGCCCTCGAACGCGACGGCCACTGGACCGGCGACCTGCGCCACACCTGCAAGGACGGGCGGGTGATCGTCGTCACCAGCCGCCAGGCGCTGCTGCGCGACGGCGAGGGCCGCCCCCGAGCGGTCATCGAGCTCAACTCCGACGTGACCGCGTCGCGCGCCGCCGCCGAGCGGGTCGCCGAGCTCAATCGCCATCTGCGCCGCCAGGCGGCCGAGCTCGACGCCGCCAACCGCGAGCTGGAGGCCTTCGCCTACTCGGTCGCTCACGATCTGCGCGCGCCGCTGCGCGCGATCAGCGGGTTCACCGATCTCCTCGCCCGCGGCGACCACCTCGCGCCCGACGACGACCGCGGCCGGGCGCTGCTGGCCCGCGTGACCGCGGCCAGCGGGCGGATGGGCGAGCTGATCGAGGCGCTGCTGGCGCTCGCTCAGCTCTCACGCCGGACGGTGACCGTCGCGCCGGTCGATGTCAGCGCGATCGCGCGCGAGGTCGCCGCCGAGCTCGCGGCCGGCGACCCCGGCCGCGCGGCGACGTTCGTGATCGCCGACGGACTGCGGGCGCGCGGTGATCCGCAGCTCTGCCGGGCGCTGATCGGGATCCTGCTCGAGAACGCGTGGAAGTACTCGCGGGACCGGTCGCCGGCGCGGATCGAGGTCGGCCGCCACGATGCCCGGACCCTCGTCGTCTCCGACAACGGCGCGGGCTTCGACATGGCCCACGCCGACCAGCTCTTCCGGCCGTTCGGGCGCCTGCACCGCGCCGACGAGTTCCCGGGAACCGGCGTCGGGCTGGCCACCGCCGAACGGATCGTCCGCCGCCACGGCGGCGAGCTGCGCGGCGAGGGCCGGGTCGGCGAGGGGGCCGCGTTCTACTTCAGCCTGTCACCCGATCCGGAGGACCCGTGAACCCAGACCACACGATCCTGCTCGTCGAGGACGACCCGGATGACCGCGAGCTGTGCATGATGGCGCTGCGCGACAGCGCCATCGCCAATCCGATCGAGCTCGCCCGCGACGGCCAGGAGGCGCTTGACCGTCTGTCTGATCCCGAGCGCCCGCTGCCGGCGGTGATGCTGCTCGATCTCAAGCTCCCGCGGATCTCCGGGCTTGACGTGCTGGCGTCCGCGCGGGCGCAGGAGCGCACGCGGCTGCTGCCGATCGTCATCCTGACCAGCTCCAACGAGGAGCGCGACCGGCTCCGCGGCTATGAGGGCGGGGCCAATGCCTACGTCTGCAAGCCGGTCGAGTTCGGCGCCTTCGCCGAGGCGATCAAGACGCTCGGCCTCTTCTGGGTCCTCATCAACGAGCCGCCGCCGGATACCGGTCGCGCGACCGAGCCCGTCGCCGGCTGAGCGCACGGGACGGTCAGCGCGCGCCGGCGACCGCGCGCACGGCCGTCTCGAGCTCGGCCGGCGTGAACGGCTTGCGCACGACGACGTGCGGCGGCGGGTCCTCCGCCGGCCACACGTCGGGTCCGTAGCCCGTCACGCACACCACGCCGAGCCGCGCGTGCAGCGCGGCGGCCCGCGCCGCGAGCTCTGAGCCGCGCCCGTCGGGCAGCACGCCGTCGGTCACCAGCACATCGAGATGGGTCCCGGTCGTGCTCAGGATCGCCAGTCCGCGGCTCGCGTCGGGCGCGGTCAGCACGCGATGCCCGAAGTCCCTGAGCAGGACCTCGACGAGCTCCCGGACGGACTCGTCGTCCTCGACGACGAGCACGGACAGCGCCCCGCCGGCCGCGCCCGGCCCACCCCCGCTCGGCTGAGCGGGATCGACCAGCGCCGGGAGATCGATGACGAACGTCGTGCCGGCGCCGAGCTGGGAGCTGACGCTGATCGTGCCGCCGATCTGGGCGATCGTCCCCTGCACGGCGGCCAGGCCGAGCCCGGTCCCCTCGCCGGGTTCCTTGGTGGTGAAGAAGGGCTCGAAGACGCGCCCCCGGATCGCGTCCGGCATCCCGGAGCCGGTGTCGGCGACCGAGATCCGGACCGTTCCGGCAGCGCCGCCGGCGCCGAGGGCCGAGACGGCGATGGTCAGCCGGCCGCCGCCGGGCATCGCGTCACGCGCATTGAGGGCGAGGCTGACGAGCGCCTGGGTCAGCCGGGCCCCGTCAACCACGCTCCGCGCTCCGCCCGAGTCATCGCGGACGAGGATCTCGATCGACGGGCCCAGCGCGGGGGCCAGCAGCCGGCGCAGCTCCAGCACGAGCTCGCCGATGACCGTCGGCTCCGGGGCGATGGCCTGCCGGCGCGCGAAGGCCAGGAGGTTTCTGACGAGCGTCGCCGACGCCTGCGCCGCCGTGGACACCTCGGCCAGCGTGGCCTGGAGCGGATGCGCGGCGCCGAGCCCGCGGGCCAGCCGATCGGTGTATCCGAGGATGACCGCCAGCTTGTTGTTGAGCTCGTGGGCGACCCCGCCCGCCACCTGGCCGACGGCCTCCATCCGCCGGGCGTCGGCCAGCTCCTGCTCCAATCGGTGTCGGCGGGCGGCCTGGGCCGACTCGTCCAGCGCCCGCCGGACCGCGGTTCCGAGGCGCACGAGATGATCCTTGGAGACGAAGTCGACCGCTCCCGCCTTGACCGCGGCGACCGTCGCCTCCTCTCCGATCGACCCGGAAACGACGATCGTCGGCAGCGACCGGCCCTGGCGTGCCAGGACGCGGAGCGCCTGGGACGATCCGAACCGGGGCATGGTGTGATCGCAGAGGACGATGTCCCACGGCTGCTCACGCAGCGCCGCCGACATCGCCTCCTCCCCGTCGACGCGTCGCCAGACGACGGCGATCCCGTCGAGCTCGAGCGCGGCGACGATCAGCTCGGCGTCGTCGGGGCTGTCGTCGACGATCAGGATCCGCAGGCCAGCGGCGGGCAGGGGGGTCTCGGTCACGGCAGTCGGCACGGTTTCGGGAACGGGCCGGAGACGCCCGCGAGCATGATCGACCTCCCGGCGCGACCGCGCCAGGGGAGAAGTCCGCATCCGAGCTCCGTAACAATCACGCCCAACGGCGGCCGTTCTCAGCTCGCCGCATGGTTGCCCGTGCTCGTGATCAGGTCGGGGATCGGGGCCAGCGTCTCCAGGGCGGCGCCGAGATCGGCATCGATCTGCTCGCGCTGGTCGGGCGGGAGGCTCTGGACGGGCACCCAGACGCCGCCGGCGCGGGTGGCCTGGACCGCGGCGCTCAGGGCGGTCAGCTCGTTCTCGGCGCGGCCGACGAGGCGCGGCGCGACGGGAGCGATGACCGGCGCGAGCAGGTTCAGCAGCTCACGGGTGGCGGCGATGTCCGCGGTCAGCGAGGCGAGGTCGGTGCCGCTGCCGTAGTCGTCCTGCGCGGTCAGCGTGTCGCGCTCGGCGTCCTCGAGGATCTCGTGGGGGCGCAGCACCCAGTTCGCGATGCCGGTCTTGGTTGCCGGCAGGTCGGCGTCCACCGCACCCGCGGTGAGCGCGGCCAGGCGCGACTGCAGCGTCGCCGCGTCAGCCGCGGCGGCGGCGAGATCCCCGGTCATCCACAGATCGAGCTCGACCTTGTGAAAGCCGGTGAAGTCCGGGCTGTCGGTGGCGCCGGGAAGCCCGGCGGCGGTGCCGTCGATCGCACGGCCGAGCTCGCCGAACGCGCCATAGGCGCCGTCGTCCTGCCCGATCTCCAGCCAGGTCAGGTGCGCGCTCAGCCACGCCGCCCGCGCCTGGGCGACGTCGCCGCCGGAGATCGCCGCGATCAGCGCCGATACCTGGCTCTGGAGCGCGGCCAGCTTGCCGGCGACGTAGGCGCGGTACTCGGCCAGGGGCCGGCGCTCCAGCGCGATGAACGAGCAGCCGCCGATGCTGGCGATCACGCTGCCGGTGCCGTCCAGCCACTGCAAGCCGCAGGGCGCGACCGGCTGGCGGGGGGCGATGATGCTGAAGAAGTTCTCGTGCACGGCGATCGTCCGCGGGGGCGCGGTCACATAGGAGACGGTGACCGCCCGTACCCCGTCGGGCACGAGGCCGAAGCCCGGGGTGCCGCTCGTGTACAGCAGCGCCTCGGTGGTGGCGGCCGCCGGCCCGCAGCTCGGGCTGCCGACGCCGGCCCGGACGAGCTCGACGCAGAGCGCCGGCAGGGCGTACTGACGCCGCAGCTCGGGCAGCAGCTCGCGCTCGAGCGGGCGCTCGGCGGCCGACAGGCAGCGCGCCGGAGCGATCGGGAAGGCGAGCACGTGCAGGGCGGGAATGAGATAGACGCGGCCGCCCGACGCCGTCTCGCCCAGCAGGCGGATCGCCGACGTGATCACGCCTGAGGCGGTCAGCGACCGGCTGATCAGCCCCGGGGCCAGCCGGTCGGCGGCCCGCCGCCGCCGGCGCAGAATCGCGTAGCGGGCGCTGACCGCGCGGGGAACCGTCGCCGACGCGGGAGCGGTCGTGCCCGGCGCCGGATACGAGGAGCACGGCCGGCGCGCGGCATCGGCGGACGGCGCGGCGCCGCCGAGGAGACCCCCGAGCGCCAGCCCTGCCGTCGCCGCGGTCACCGCGGCCAGCACGATCAGACGCGTCATCGCCTGATCCTGTCACGACACGGACCCGCCGAAAGCCTCGAGCGGGGTCCGCGTCCCCCATCAGCCGGTGGCCGCCCGCGCCGAGCTGGCGCGGGCGGCGCTACGGGTCACGACGTGGGCATCTTGACCGTCTTGCAGGCCACCCCACTTGAGTTGCACCAGATCATGGTGTTGTCGAACGACCCGAGCCATGGGGTCGGGGCCTGCATCGCCGTGCTCACCTTGCCGACGAAGCTGGACGCCTTGTCCACGCTGCCGTGGCCCGTGTATGAGGCCACCTCGGGATACGGGAACAGCTCGATCGACCGCAGCACCGGGCCGACGGCGGGAGCGCCGAGGACCGGAACCGCGTCGGTCAGGTCGGTGGTGGGGGCGGCGCCGCCTGGAGGGCCGCCCGTGCCGCCGGAGCTCGGCAGGCTCGACTTGTACTCGTTGGCCTGGACCCCCTGCGGCGCCTTGCCGGTCTCGGTCCAGCTGACGAGATCCTGGAGGCCGGGGTAGGTGTCGGGCGCTCCGCCACCGCAGTGTCCGACGCTCGGCAGCACGTAGTAGCGCGTGAACTGCTGCGCGGCGGCGAGGCTGCCCATCGCCTTGACGACGGCCTGGTAGAAGGCCGTCGAGGAGATGGTCGGGATCGACCAGTCTCCCCCGCCCTGCCACAGGATGAGCTTGCCGCCGGCCTTCTGGAACGGGCCGAGGTCCGGGTCGGTGTCGTCCCAGAACGGCGCCAGCTTCTCGATCTTGGCGAAGTAGGCCTTGGTGAACGGCTCGTCGGCGACGCCGGTCGTCCCGATGTTCTTCTCGAAGGCGAAGAACTGGAGCCAGGCGGTGATGAAGGTCGCCGGGGTGACCGTCGAGGTCGCGGTGGCGGGGATGTTCGGGCCCGTCCCGTTGTCCCAGTTCCAGGCGCTCGCGAGCGAATAGCCGCCGGGATAGAGATGCTGACCCTGGGGATCGACCGGGCCGTCGAGGATCTTGCTGACGACCGCGAGCTCGCTGTTGGTCAGGCAGCCGCTCTTCCTCGTCGTGGAGCAGGCCACTGAGTTGAGGTCGAACTTCGCCTGGCAGGCGCGATAGTCGAGCATCAGCCCGACGCGCGGATAGCACTTCTTCATCGCGGCGTTGAGCACCGTCTGGGCTTCGGTCTCGTCGAGGAGCGATTTCCCGGACTTGCTCTGGACGACGTCGAACTCGTACTCGTGCAGCACGGAGTTCAGCTCGGTCATGATCGTCGCCGGCGCGCCGGCGAGGATCCCGTTGAAGTCCTTGGGATAGCGCTCGGCCTCGGTCAGGGCCTGATGGCCGCCCTGGGAGCAGCCGTCGAAGTAGGAGTACTTCGGCTTGACCCCGTACAGCTTTGCCGCCAGACCGTTGACGACGAGCGCCAGGTCGTGGTCGGAGAGATACGCGAAGTCGACGCGTTGGGTCGAGTTGGTCGACCAGTCGTTGCTCTGGCCGAAGTGACCCTCGTCCTGGGAGGCGACGATGAAGTAGCCGTTGGCCAGCGCCTTGAAGCCCGTCGACTGCGGGGCATTGAGCCCGATGCTGCCGCACAGGCCGCCGCAGCCGACCTGGAGATAACGCTCTCGCCACGTCGTCATCGGCATCACGACCTCGAATCCGATGTACTTGGCGATGTGGCCGGTCAACGCGCAGTACTCCGGGTCCCCTGACGCGGCGGCGCCCGTCGTGTCCTGCGCGATCGAGACGCTGAGCCCGGCCACCGTGTGGGTGCCGGCGGCCAGCGCCGCACAGGTCATCGTCGCCTTCTTGACCGGCAGATCGGCCAGCCCCGAAGTCGTGCTCGCCGTGGCGTGGGCGCTGCGCGTGCCGTGCGCGGTCTGATGACCGAGCGCCGGTACGGCGAGCACCGCGCCGCCCCCGAGAACCGCCAGTCCCGCCACGAGCCCGGCGACGCGCGCCCGGGCACCGCTCAATGACCGCGTGCGCGGTCGAAACGAATCCATGCCTTCCCCTCCTCGTCCGACGTCGGTGAATCGGGGAACGTATCTTGTGAAAAGATTGTTGTCAATCTTGGCCACAAGATCTGCGCCGGTTTCGGCGACGATCGTTATCGCAAACGGGCGGGCGCCGGTCGGGTCCGGCGAGCGATCCCGGCCCGTCGGCTGAGCGTTACACCGCGACCGACGACGACACCCGCCGGGAGCCGAAGCGGGCGGCGAGGTAATCATCGGTCTGCTCGTCGTTCAGCGGCCGGGCGTAGAGAAAGCCCTGAGCCGACGAGCAGTCGATCGACCGCAGGAGGTCACGCTGGCGCTCGGTCTCGACCCCCTCGGCGATCGTCTCGATGCTCAGCCCGTGAGCGAGCGCGACGATCGCCGCCGCGATCGCCTGGCTCTCCCGGCCGTTCGTGCTCGAGTCCAGTGTCCGCACGAACGAGCGGTCGATCTTGAGCTTGTCGATCGGGAACGCCTGCAGATAGGCGAGCGACGAGTAGCCGGTACCGAAATCGTCGAGAGCGATCGATACGCCGAGGCGCCGGAGCAGCCCAAGCGTCGTCATCACCGCGTCGCTGTCGTGGAGCAGGATCGACTCGGTGATCTCGACCTGGAGGCGCTCGCCCGGCAGGCCGCTGCGCCGCAGGTTGTCGGCGATCATCCCGGGCAGCGCGGAGTTGGCGAACTGGCGGGGGCTGACGTTGACGGCGACCGTCAGGTCGCCCGGCCAGCGGGCGGCATCGGCGCACGCGCGCTCCATGATCCACGCCCCCAGTTCCACGATCAGGCCGCTGTCCTCGGCGAGCGGGATGAAGTCCATCGGGGCGATCAGGCCGCGGACCGGGTGCGCCCAGCGCGCCAGCGCCTCGAACCCCGTCAGGCGATTCGTCGCCAGGTCGATCTGAGGCTGATAGTGGACGACGAACTCGCCGCGGGCGAGCGCCTCGCGCATGTCGCTGAGCAGCGCCAGGCGCTGGCGTGCCCCGGTCGCCATCCGGGGCTCGAAGAACGCCATGCGGCTGCGACCCGCCCCCTTGGCGGCATACAGGGCCATGTCGGCGGCCCGCAAGAGTCCGCCGGCGGTCGTGGCGTCGGCCGGCGCGGAGGCCACCCCGGCGCTGGCGTGCACCTCGATCCGATGCCCGTCGATCATCACCGGCTCGGCGACGAGCGCGCCGATCTGCGCGGTCAGATGCTCGACGTGCTCGCGCGCCGCCGCGCCGGGGATGATCAGCGCGAACTCGTCGCCGCCGAGGCGCGCCAGCAGCTGACCGGGCTCGCAGACGGCGCTCAGCCGGCGCGCCGCCCGCGCCAGCAGGGTATCGCCGGCGGAGTGGCCGAGTGAGTCGTTGACGGCCTTGAAGTTGTCGAGGTCGAACAGGATCAGCGTGCACGGGCCCGGCGGACCCGGATCGGGGAAGAACCGCTCCAGCCGGGTCGTGAAGTGGTGGCGATTGGCCAGGCCGGTCAGCGCGTCGACGGTGGCCAGGCGCACCATCTCGACCTCCCGCTCCCGGACCGCGGTGATGTCCGAGCCGACGCCGCGCCAGCCGGTGAACTGCCCGGCGGCGTCGAGCAGCGGCTTGGCGGTCAGCGAGTACCAGCGCCGGCGGCCGGCGACGAGCGCCGGGACGACGAGGTCACGGAACGGCTCGCGCCGCGCCAGGCACGCCGAGAACGCGTCGAGCATCGGGCGTTCCTCGTCGCTGGGCTCGGGCACGAGGCCGCCGATGACCTCGGCCAGATCACGCCCGAGCAGCGCGTCCGCGTCGGCCCCCGCCGCCTCCGCCAAGCGGGCCGAGACATGGCGCAGGCGGCGGTCGGCGTCGGTCTCCCACAGCCAGTCGCTGGCGTTCTCCTCGAAGTCGTTGAGCAACAGCCCGAGCACGCTCCGCTGTCGCTCGATCTCCGTCGAGGAGATGACGCCGGACAGGAACATGCGGGAGGTCACGAGGACCGCCCCCAGGAGCACGACACCGAAGAACGCGAGCAGGCCGACCAGGGGGAGATACGTCGATCCGGCGTCGACGATCAGGCCGACCGCGCTCGCCGCGCAGAAGACGGTCGTCCACGCCACGGCGACCGGCGGGAGGCAGGCGTACTGCCAGCTGCCGACGGCGATGAACACCGCGACCGTCCCGACGAGGTACATCCGGTCCAGCCCCGCGGTGACGCCGAACACATACGTCGCCAGGGCGCCGTGCAGCAACGCCGACAGCGCGGTGTAGGCGGCCATCGCGCTCCGCGCCCGGCGTGAGACGGGATCCGGGGCGCCGCGCTTGTTGGCCCAGACGTACCAGACGTTGGCGGCGTGCATCTCGTCGAGGATCCCCACGACCGCCACCAGGAAGAGATGGTGTCCCCGGCCCCAGCACGCGACCGCCGCCGCGGTGCAGACGATCGAGCTCGCGATGCTCCCCAGGGCGAGCTGGGAGAGCACCGCCTGATGCTGGCGGGCGCGGTGCAGGGCGGCGGTCTCCGGGCCGGCCGCCGGGTCCCGCCAGCAGCACACCAGCACCGGCGAGCGCCACACCTTCCACGTCGTCATCCCCATACTCGGCCAGGTCCTTTGAGTCGTGAGCATCGAGCGAACGCGCGCACCCGCCCCGGGGTGGCAACAGCGGACGATTCGAGATCCGCCGGCGCGTCGACGTTGTATCGGCAGCTGAGCCCGGGACTTGAGCGCCGGAACGGTGCACTACAGTCGTCCTCCCAGTGGACGACGTGACGCGGGCGCTGCGCGAGGAGCAGCAGCATCTCGATGAGACGGTGCACGCCTTCGAGCAGGCGCTCGCCGAGCTGAGATCCCGGCGGTCAGGGGGCGGCGCCGACGAGTTCGCCGACGAGGCGCTGGAGCGGCTGCGTCAGGAACGCATCCGGGTGTACACCGAGGCGAGCGGCCCGCTGTACTTCGGGCGGATCGATCGGATCCCGGCCGGCCCGACCTACATCGGACGCCATCTCGTCGTCGATCCACGCAACGAGCTGCTGGCGATCAACTGGCGCGCCCCCGCGGCGGAGCCGTTCTATGCCGCCACGCCCCGGGATCCGCGGGGGATCACGCTGCGCCGGCGCCTGGATATCGAGGACCGGCAGGTCCTCGGCTTCGTCGACGAGCGCTTCGCCGCCCCCGGCGAGGATCATCTGACCGAGGCGATCGTGCGGGACATCATGCGCCGGCGCGTCGGTGAGATGCGCCAGATCATCGCGACGATCACCCCCGAGCAGTACGACGTCATCACCGTCGAGCCGACGCCGGCGCTGCTCATCCAGGGCGGGCCCGGGACCGGCAAGACCGCGGTCGGGCTCCACCGCGCCGCCTGGCTGCTGTACGCGCATCCGGCACTGCGGACCGCCGGGGTGCTCGTCGTCGGCCCCAACCGGACGTTCATCGCCTACATCGATCAGGTGCTCCCGGCCCTTGGCGAGCGGACGATCGAACAGCGCGACGTCAACTCGCTGATCACCGAGCGTCGCCACCCCGTCCACGAGCCCCCGCTCGTCACCACCCTGAAGGGAAGCGGTCGCATGGCGCGGCTCCTGCACCGGATGCTGTGGGCGCGGGTCCGGGTGCCGGTCGCCGACGACGGCGTCGTGGTGACCGTGGCGCGCGCACAGGTGACGATCACGCGCGACGACCTGGTGGCGCTGGTCGCGTCCGCGCGCGCGACCGACCGCAGCTATCAAGCCGCGCGGATGCGCTTCCGCGCTCGGCTGGCCGAGCGGATCGGGGCGCGGCTCGCCGACCGGGCGCGTGATCCCGTGCTCGCCTCGGCGCAGGAGATCGCCACCGCCGTGCGCCAGACGAGCGACTATCAGAAGCTGAGCAACAAGATCTGGCCGCGGGTGGCGCCCGAGCGGCTGGTCGCCGGCCTGTACGGCAACGCGCGGGCGCTGCGCGACGCCGCCGCCGGGCTGCTCGACGACGACGAGCTGGCGTTGCTGCGCTCGCTCTCGGCCCCCGCCGGCCCCGGCGCCATGAGCGCGACCGACGTCGCCCTGCTCGACGAGGCGCGCTGGCTGATCGAACCCGACATGCGGACGTTCGGCCACGTCGTCGTCGACGAGGCTCAGAATCTGACCGCGATGGAGCTGCGGATGGTCGTGCGCCGCGCCCGCCGCCAGTCGCTGACGATCCTCGGCGACATCGCCCAGCGCACGACGGAGGCCGGCCTGGCGAGCTGGAAGACGGTGCTCGCCGATGCCGGCGTCGATGCCTTCGCCTCCCGGGACCTGCGCGTCAGCTATCGCGTCCCCGGCGCGTTCCTGCGCCTCGCCGCCGCCCTGGCCGGAATCACCGCCGATGTCCCCGAGGGGGTCAGGGACGCGCCCTGGCCGGCGGTCGCCGTCACGACCCCGGCGCCGCGCATCGCCGAGGCCGCCATCCGGCTGGCCGTCGCCCTGGCGCGCGACGTCGGCAGCGTCGCGATCGTCGCCTCCGAGCACAGGCTGGGCGCGCTGCGCTCGGCGCTGGCGCCGATGACCTTCGCCGACGCCACCGCAGGCCCGCTGTCGGCCGGCATCAACCTGCTCGACCTTCACGTCGTCAAGGGACTGGAGTTCGACGCGGTGATCACGGTCGACCCGGCGGCGATCCTCGCCCAGCGCCCCGAGGGCGGCCCCGGCGCGCTCTACACCGCGCTGACCCGCTCGACGCGCGCGCTGGCGATCGTCAGCGGCGACGAGCTGCCCGCCGGCCTGGCGGCGGGCGGGCTGATCACCCCGCTCGCGCTCGACCAGGCGGAGCTCCACTGGGCGACTGCGGGACGGTGAACGCCGCTCGCGCCCGCTCGGCCTCGTCGCCCGCCCGGCAGCCCGCCAGATGGTCGTTGACGAGGCCCATCGCCTGCATGAAGGCGTAGGCCGTGGTCGGCCCGACGAAGCGCCATCCGCGCCGCTTGAGATCGCGCGCCAGCGCGCGTGACTCGTCGCTCTCGCCCGGGAGGGCCGGTCCGGACCCGTCGAGCCGCACCGCCCGCGCCGGCGCCTGGAAGCGCCACACGTAGGCGGCGAGCGAGCCCTCCTCGGCGACGAGCTCGGTCGCGCGGCGGGCGTTGTTGATGACGGCCTCGATCTTGCCCCGATGGCGCACGATCGAGGCGTCGGCGAGCAGCCGGGCGACATCGTCGTCGTCGAAACGGGCGACCCGTTCGGCGTCGAAGCCGGCGAAGGCGGCGCGGAAGCTCTCGCGCTTGCGCAGGATCGTCAGCCACGACAGCCCGGCCTGGAAGCCCTCGAGGCTCAGCTTCTCGAACAGCCGCACGTCATCGGCGACCGGGAATCCCCATTCGGTGTCGTGGTAGGCCCGGTATTCGGGGGTCGAGTCCCCCCAGCGACAGCGCGGGACGCCGTCGTCGCCGCGGGCGAGGCCGTCGGGCGCCACCGTGGTCTCTAGAAGGGCCCGCGCGGCTCGTAGGCGCCGACCCGGGCTCCGATCGCGATGAACGTCAGGCCGTCGGGACCGGCGACCGGACAGCGGGTCGACTCGGGATCGATGCGGATGAAGCTGCCGGTGCGCACCGGCACCTCCTCGTCGTCGACGCGCCAGTGACCGTCGCCCTTGATGACGACGACCACCTCCTCCTGCTCAGAGCCCCGCTCGTCGTGCTCGAAGCCCTCGGTGCCGGGTGGGATCTCGAACCAGTTGACCCCGAAGGCCTCGACCCCGAGGACGCGGCGCACGAAGCGCACCACCCCGCCGGGGCCGGTGCCCTCGATCTCGGTGACGTTGACGACCGAATAGCCCATCGCCGCAGCCTACTGCGCCGTCATGCCGCCGTCGGCGAGCATGACCGAGCCGGTGATGAAGCTCGCCTCGTCGCTGGCCAGGAAGGCGATCAGATTGGCGATCTCGCTCGGCTCGCCGGGGCGGCCGATCGGCTGGAAGGAGTCGATCGTGTCGTAGACGTGCTGGAGCCCGCCGAGCATCTCGGCGTGCGCGTAGTTGATCGGCGTGTCGACCCATCCGGGGCAGACGACGTTGGCCCGGATGCCCTGCTTGGCGTAGTCGAGCGCGATCCCCCGGGTGAGCATCAGGATGCCGCCCTTGGAGGCGGCATAGATCGAGAGGAAGGGCTCGGCGACGACGCCGTTGACCGAGGAGACGTTGACGATCGATCCCTTCCCCTGGGCGAGCATGTGCTTGATCGCCGCCCGGCAGGCGTACATCGGGCCCTTGAGGTTGACGGCGAGCGTGCGGTCGATCGTCTCGTCGGAGACCTCGTGGAACACACCCGGGAGGTTGACCCCGGCGTTGTTGACGAGCACGTCGACCGCGCCGAACCGTCGCGCGCATTCGTCGACGAAGCCGTCGACCTCGGTCCGGACGCCGACGTCGGCGCGGTGGGCATGGGCGGTCCCGCCGGCGCTCGTGATCGACTCAGCGGTGGCCGCGACGCTGTCGCCGTCGAGATCGACGCACAGGACGCGCGCGCCCTCGCGGCCGAAGCGCTCCGCCGTCGCCCGCCCGATTCCGGAGCCCGCTCCGGTGACGATTACCGCCCGATCCTCGAGATCCATGCCACGCTCCCCGATGTCGCCGATGATGAGTGCCGCGCAGTATGCCCAACGTCCGGCGGCGAGGCCGGGCCCCGTCCCGACCTTAAGGTGCCTGGACGGATGGTCGATATACGGTCTATGCGGCTTGCGCAGACGGTCGACGGGCACGAGCATCCGGGACAGCCGGCCGAGCCGGCCCGTGCTCTCCCGCGGCTGATCGCCGACCCGCCCGGCCCGGAGTGGACGGGCGCCGTCGTCCTGGCCGCCGCCGTCGCCGGCCTGTGGCTGATCGCGCCGCCGCGCGGGCTCGCCCTGCTCCCCTCGGTCATCTGCGTCGTGGCGCTGGCGGTGGCGATCCGCGCCCGGCCGCGATCACGGCCACGACTCGTGGCCCCCGACGGGCTGGCCTGCGCGGCCCTGCTGTTCGTCGTCCCGGCGGCGATCGTCCCGGTCGCCGCCTTGATCAGCCTCGGGCTCGCCGACCTGCGTGATCTCAGGACTCCGATCGTGCTCGGGCGCCGGATGGTCCGGGCGTCCGGCCAGGCATGGTTCGCCGTCATCCCGGCGCTCGTCCTGGCGCTCGGCGGCGCGCAACCGATGCACGTGAGCGCCGGCCTGCTGCTCGCCGCGCTCAGCGCGCCGATCGTCGTCGACCTGATGCTGAGCACGCTGCGCGACCAGCGTGCCCGGCGGGCGAGCCGGCGGGCGGCCGCCGCCCACGAGGACGCCCTCGCCGTGCCGGCGATCTGGCCCCTGCGCCCGCTGCGCTGCGACGACGAGACGGCCGTCCTGCGCCTCCCGCGCCTGCCGCGTCCGGTCCTCGAGCTGCTGGTCGCCAGGGTGACCGCCCGCTATCTGGCGCGCCATCCCGACGCGGCTCCGCGGGTCACGATGGTCGACCGCCAGGTTCGGATCGCCTGGAACACGTACGGTGCCCGGTGGCGCGAGCTGCGCCGCTGGCAGCTCGATCCGCGTCTGCAGCCGGGCGCGTACGTGAGCCGTGAGGCGAGCCTGTACGAGGTCGTCAAGCGGACGGCCTCCCAGATCGTGCTCGAGTGTGCGCGCACCGGGGCGCTGCGGGCGACGAGCCCCGGCGACGTGCTCGCCAACTACGCGCTGCGGCGACCGACCTGACGGTCGCCCGTCAGGCGGCGACGCGGAGCGCCAGGCGGGACTTCGTGCGCGTCGTGGTGACGCGCCGCGGGCGATACGAGGCGGAGAAGCGCAGGGCGAGGGTCAGTCGCCCGTAGCGTTCGAGCAGCTGCTGGGCCGCCGGGCCGCCGGCAAGGGTGACGGTCTCGCGCTGGCCGGCGTGCAGCGTGATCGACTGTCGCGCGACGACCACCCCGCGGCCCACCGGCCGTCCCGCGTGCACGCCGATCACGGTGAGCGTGAACCGGACCTCGCATCGCGCGCCGGTCGTGCCCAGACAGCGGACCGGCACCGTCATGTCGAAGTCGCTGAGCCGCGCGCGGCCGATGAACGCGCCGGCCGGCTTGAGCTTCGGCTCCGGCTTGGGCTTGGGCTTGGGCTTGGGCTTCGCTTTCGGCTTCGGCTTCGGGATCGGGACCGGCGTCGTGGGCGTCGGCGTCGTGGTGGTGGTCGTGGTCGTGGTCGTGGTGACGCCCGGAACCCCCGTCGTGCCCGTGCCGCCGCCGGAGCCGGTCGGTGCGGCGGTCGTCGTGAACGTCCCGTCCTGCCCGTCGACGGCTCCGATCGCGTTGGCGGCGGTGAAGCGATAGTGATAGGTCACGCCGGGCGTCAGGCCGGTCAGCTCAGCGGTCACCGTCACCGCGGCCGGCCCGGAGCCGGGAGCCTGGTCGCACGGGACGGCGGCCGAGCCGTACGTCGTGGCGGTCCCCCATTGCAGCTCGCACGCGGTGACCGCCAGGCCGCTCGGGTCGACCGAGCCGGCCAGCGAGGCCGAGGTCCCGGTCACGGCGGACGCGGCGCCGGTGGCGACGACGGGGGCCTGACCCGCGCCGGCGAACGCCTGACCGCTGTCGTCGACCGCGACACACTGCGCGGACGAGCTGCAGGCGATGCCGGTCAGATCGTCGGCGCCGGGGACGGCCTGAGCCGTCCAGCCCGCCGCGGTCTGCGGATCGCCCTCGACGACGTGGCCGCTGCCATCGGCGATCGCACAGTCGCTGACCGACGGGCAGGCGATCGCCCTCGCCGTCCGGCCGGGGTCGACCGTCACTCGGGTCGCACCGCTCGGACCGGCCGGATCGAAGGTCACCGCGCCGGTGGCGTCGATCGCCGTGCACTGACCGGTCGACGGGCAGGCAATCGCCGTCAGAGCGCTGGTGTCGATCGAGCTGACGGCCGTCGTCACCGTCGCGCTCGGGCTCGGATCGAAGGTCACCGCGGCGCCGCCGGAGTCGACGGCCGTGCACTGCTCGGCCGACGGGCAGGCGACCGCGGTCAGCTGGCCGCCGGCGAGGACCGGCACGGGCGTCTGGCTGACGGAGGTCTGCGGATCGAAGGCGACCGCCTCGGTGCCCGAGACGGCGACGCACTCGCTGGCCGAGGCGCACGCCACCGCGGAGGGAGACGGCAGGCCGAGGTAGATCATGCCCCCCGCGGATCCGGAGCCCGGCTGGAACGTCGCCACCGATGCATAGAGGCTGTCGCCCGCCACGCACGGGCCGTTCGGCGGACACGCGACCGTGGTGGCGTCGAGACCCGGCACGCCGATCGGCGTCGGGGTGGCGGTCTGCGTGACGGCCGGGTCGAACGTGACCTGGGCGCTGGCCACCGTGTTGAGGCCGGCCGCTCCGGTCTGGTCGATGGCGGTGCACTGGACCGCCGTCGGGCACGCCACCCCGAGAAGATCGCCGTACGCGTCGATCGCCGTCGTCGTGCCGGCGGCGGGCGTCTTCGTCGGGTCAAACGTGGTCACGCCGCCCTGGCCCGCGATCGTGCACTGCGTCGCCGACGGGCAGGACACCGGGCCGCCCGAGAGGCTGAAGGCCTGCGAGCCGCTCTGAGGCGTCGCGGCGGCGTAGATGTAGACGTCGTGGGCGAACTGGGTGCCGATCACCTGGCGGGCGTCGGAGGCGACGCACTGCGTGGTCGACGCGCAGCCGACGTCGACGAGGCCGTAGCCGCTCAGCACCTCGGCCGGCTTGGGATCGGCCGGTGCCGCCGGGTCGAAGGAGACGATGTTGTCGGCGCCGCCGTACCCCACGGCCGTGCAGAGGGCCGCCGTCGGACAGGCGATCGGCCCGAGATCGGCGCCGGCGTCGACCGTCGTCACGGTCGGCGTACCGGGGGCGGCGGGGTCGAAGCTCAGCTCCGCCCCGTTTGCGTCGTCAGCGACGCAGGCGCCCGCCGGGAGGCAGGCGATCCCGCCGAGGGCGACGCTGCCGTCCACGTCGGCCGACGTCGCGGACGACGGATTGCTCGGATCGAAGGTGATCTCGGTGCCGTGGGCGCCGACAGCGGCGCACTCGCTCGCCGACGGGCAGGCCACCCCTGACAGCGGGGCGGCGCCCGAGCCGCTGACGGTGAGCGCGATGGGGGTGGGCGTGCCGGGCGTCGCCGGGTCGAAGGTCACCTCGTGCCCGCCGCCGTCCACCGCCGTGCACTGGCTCGTCGAGGGGCAGGCCAGCGCGGAGAGCGCGGCGCCGGGATCGACCACCGCCGGCGTCGGGGCGCCGGGATTCGACGGGTTGAACGTCACCTCGCGGCCGAGCGCGTCGACCGCGGTGCACTGGCTCGCCGCCGGGCAGGCAATCGCGGTCATCGTCGCCGGGCCGGCGTCGGTGTCGACGACCACCGGACCCGACCACGCCCGCGCCGCCGCGCGTGCGGCGGCGGGCATCGTCAGCACACCGAGGAGGGTGACGAGCAGAGCCGGCCAGAGCACGCCGCGCGTCAACGGCCGCCTGCCAGCAGAGTTTGCACGCACCCCGAGCACCGGCGCCAACCATAACGGGCTGACGAAAGCCATGCAAAGCTCCCCGATCCGAATGATCAGGGGCATAACCGGCACAAACCTCGATCAGGAGTGGCCGCGCGTCGACGTCGGTGGCGACGCGCGGCAGCTCCGGGTGACGGCTACCTCGCCGCGGCCACCGCGTCTCCTCGGCCGGCGCCCCGCAGCCGGACGGGTCCGACCGGCTGGTCATAGGGCACGAGCGTCCACATCGCCCAGGCCAGCACGATGAACAACAGCCCGGCGTTGGGATCGGTCGCGCCTCCCGCGAAGATCCCTCCGAGGCCCTGGCCGACGAGCCAGTAGATGAGGTTGAGCACGGCCGCCAGGGCCAGCAACTCCCGCGCTCGCCAGTTGCGCGCGACGCCGACCGCGATGACGATCGACGCCGCCGACAGGACGATCGCGAAGATGAGCCCGTTGCCCTTCGTGATGCTGGCGAAGCCGTCCTGCAGGCTGCTCAGCCAGCTCATCCCCGACGGGGCGGCGTTGATCGCGTTGTGGATCGCGTTCGCGCTGCTGCTCGGGGCCAGCAGCCACAGCCAGGCCATCACCAGCCACAGCGCCGCCCACGCGGTCCGCGCGCCCCGCACCCCCAGCAGTCCGCCCGGGCGCTCGCCGGGCCAGACGATCGCGCCGATCAGCGCGTACAGCAGCACCGCTCCGGGGGCGCCGGTCAACGGCATCGCCATGTTCATGAACAGCATCCCGAACGCCTCGCCGAACCACCAGACGGCGAGCGCCCAGAAGAACGAGACGACGATCGCCGGCTTCGTCGTGCGCTTGTAGAGGATCCCGAAGCCGATCGCCACCTGGATGAGCGCGGCGAGGGTGTTGAGGAGCGCCTGATCGGACTGCATCGTCGTCGCGCCCCAGTTGACGCTGTCATGGACCCACCCCGGCTGGCCGGCGGTCATCCCCTGCAGCATCTGGATGAAGCCCTTCCCGTACATGAACGACTGGAACTGCAGGCCGCCGACGAGCAGCCAGATCATGGCGAGCACGGTCTGGATGCTGCGGCGGCTGTCAGAGAAGAAATACGCCCGGCCGCGCGCGGTCAGCGATTGTCCGCCGATCGCGCTCGGGATGGGCCTGGTCCCGGCGACACTGCTCATAGATGAACTCCTTGTGGTCACTGGCCGGAGGCGCAGCGCAGCGCGGCGCGGTCCGGGCCGGATTCGCTAGCTCGGCGCCGGGAGGGGCGGGCCGCGCACCGACCGTCCGGCGGCCAGCGGCGCCGGCCGCGGGATGACCGGCGCCCGGCCGCGCGGGCGCGGCGGCGAGGGCACCCGGAGCGCTCGCCGCGGGGGGCCATGGCGCTCCGCGATCTCGTTCAGCGCCCACCGGGCGCCATGCAAGAGCGCGGCCAGCACGAGCCCGACGCACAGCGAGGCCGGGACCGCCCACCAGCCGCCGAAGCCGAAGATCCCGGCGAGCCCCGCCGGATGCCCGGTGGCGAACAGGCCCTCCAGGCATTCCTGGGCGGCGAAGATGACGACGAGGCACGCCGAGCAGGTCAGCCACAGGCCGACGAGCGAGAGCGTGAAGCGCGGGCGCGAGCGCTGACCGGCCACCGCCCGGCCGAGCGCCCCGAGGAAGCCCCCGATCGCGAGCGCCGCCAGCAGGACGATCCACGGAACGAGCGAGTGCAGATAGGAATGACCGGTGCGCGCGAGCACCGCACCGGCGGCCGAGCCGTACGCGAGGTCATAGCGCAGCTGATGAACGGCGAAGGCCGCGGCCGGCATCAGCGCCATCGGCGCCAGGCCACGCAGCCGGACACGACCTTCCCTCATGCTCATTGCGCCCGACACGATACCGGCGCACGCCCCGCCCGGCCGCCGGCCGGCTCCCGGGGCGTGCGGTCGGGCGCCTGCCCTGAAGCCGGCCCGACAGCGAGCCGGCAGATGCGGCCCGCTGCGCCGCGACGGCGCGTGGGTCAGCTCGTCGCGGTGCGGGCCGTCAGGCGCTCACACGCCGCGCGATCGGCGGCGCGCGGGTGGACGGGCCGCACGACCCAACCCAGCCCGCGGGGCGTGAGCAGGACGATCGGCCGGCCGGAGCGCACGAGCGCCGCCGGCTGCCAACCGACTGCGCCGACGTTGGTGCCGAGCTCCCAGGCGACCGCGCTCTGGAACTCGAGCGCCGAGACCGGCTGGCCGCAGCCGGTGATCCGCTCGCCACCCCCGTCGCGGGCGATGACGGCCTGCAGGCGATCGATCTGGCGGGTGAAGGTGCGCCCGTAGCTGATCTCGCCGTGGATGAAGCGGGCCCGCTCACGCACCGCCGGCACGAGCGCGAGGATGATCAGCGCCACGAGCGCCGGTCCCGCCCAGCGCAGCCGGCCGGCGGTCGGCACCCCGCCGCCGGCCAGCAGCCGGCCGCCGGCCAGCAGCCGGCCGATGCCGGCGGCGGCGATGACGATCAGCACCGCGGCGGGCTCGAACAGATATCGCGGGACCGCCGACCACCCGTGGAAGGCGAACGCGATCTCGATCGCCACCCACACGGCCGCGGCCCCCGCCATGGTCAGCAGCGCCCGATCGCGCGCGGCGACGGCGATCGCCAGCCCCGCTCCCACCGCCAGCCACATCGGCCATGGATAGAGGCCGAGCAGCCGTCCCAGGACGCCGGCGATCTTGGCGCCGTGGAGCACGTTGACGGAGCCCTCGGCGAACTGGCCGGGGCTCAGCGCACTCGCCGAGGTCAGCGCCGAGACGCCGAACCACAGCAGCCCGACGGCGGCCACGCCGAGCACGAGCAGCGTTTGCAGCGACGGCACCGCGCGCCACGCCCAGATCGCATAGAGCACGACGAACGCCCACACCTCCGGGCGACCGAGCGCCGCCAGGACGAGCACGGCGAACGCCGCGCGGTGGCGCCGGGCGAGGTGACGGTCGATCGCCGCCAGACAGAGCGCGACGATCATCGGATCGGAGTTGGCGATCAGGATGAAGTGCCAGTAGCGACTGATGCCCAGCACGCCGAGACCGGCGAACGCCGCCGCCACCCACGGCGCCCATGGCCGGCTCGGGCACGGACCGGTGAGGCGAACGGCGAGATGGCCGGCGATCAGCGCCCCGGCGAGCGCGGCGGCGACGGCGGCCACCATCCACAGCCACATCTGGCCGTGGCCGGCGAGCGCGAACGGCAGCGTGAACAGGAAGGTCAGCGGCTTCCAGGAGGGAGCGCTGTTCGTGCTCAGATTCCACTCCAGCGCCTGGCGGCCCCACACAAGCCAACCGAACGCGTCGTATTCAGGGCGCATGTCGGTGGCGACGACGATGGCCACCGCGGCCACGACGACGGCCACGACGATGACCGCCGGGACGCCGAGCGCCGCCCCGGCGATGCGGCCTCGCCGGCGTCCGCCGTGCGCGGACATGACCGCTCCCGGCGGCGGGGGCGTGCGTCGTATGCCTCGAGTCGTCGCCAACGAAGACGTCCGACGGTAACGGCGGGCGCGTCAACTCGATGTCAGGGTGAGATCGAGCCCGCGACGGGCGCTACGATCAGAGCACGGTGACGTCGTGACGCGCTCGGATCGAACACCGCCAGGCCCGCGGTCGGCTGACAGGCTGCGCGGCTCGCTGGACGGGCCGTCGCGAACGATCCGGGTCGAACCGCTGCGGACGCCCGCCCAGGCTCCGGCGCCGCGCGTCGATCCCGCTCCAGCGCCCGATCCGGCGCCGACTCCGGAGCCCGAGCCGGCGCGAGAGGCCGGGGCCCGGCATCCGCGCGACCCGTCGCGGTGACGATTCCCGCGATGCCGGACACCGCCCCGGATCTCATCACCGCCGTCATCGGCTTTCGGCAGTGGCGGCTGCACGGCTCCGAGCTGTGGTCGCTGCGCGCCGGAGAGCAGTGGGGCTCCGGAGTGCACACCGCGCACTGCGACCGCCGTCTCCACGACGAGCCCGCGCCGGCGAAGGGCTGCACGTGCGGGATCTACGCGCTCTATGACCCGCCCCCGCGCGGCGCGTCGATGGCGACCCGCGACCTCGTCGCCGGTGCGGTGGCCCTGTGGGGGCAGATCGAGCTGCACGCCCACGGGATGCGCGCCGAGCATGCGTGCGTCGTCGCGCTCGCCCTGCCCTTCTCCCGCGCCGGCAAGCGCCGCCGGCTCGTCGAGGCCGCCGGTGCGCTCGGGGTGCCCGCCGTCCCCGCCCGCCGGCTCGCGATCGCCGGCCGGCGCCACGGGGAGCCGATCCCGGGCGCGATGCGCCCGCCTGACCTGATGCCGAACAAGCGCAAGGCTCCCGGCGAGCCGGCCCCCGCGCGCCTGTACGCCGTCGCCGACGGCTATCGCGATCGGCGCACCAGCCGTTAGCATCAGCCGCGGTGAGCCGGGAAGACTGGTCGGCACGGTCGCTGTACGCCCGGATCCGATGCCCGCCCCCTCCCTCCCCTCCGCCTGATGCTCCCGCTCGGCTCCGAGTGGCGCCGCGAGGCGCTGCGGACGAACCTCTGGGTCGTTCCGACGATCGAGGTGCTCGCCGCGGTCGTGCTGTTCGCCGTCACGCACGCGCTTGACCTGGCCGCCTTCCACGGCCATCTCGCGCTACCGGGGTGGATGAAGTTCGGAAGCGCCGACGCCGCGCGCGAGATCCTCACCTCGCTCGCCGCCGCCGTCATCACGGTCGTCGGCGTCGTCTTCTCGATCACGATCGTCACCCTGACCCTCGCCTCGACGCAGTTCGGCCCGCGGATGCTGCGCAACTTCATCCGCGACCGAGGGACGCAGGTCACGCTCGGCACGTTCGTCGCGACGTTCGTCTACGCCACGCTCGTCCTCATCTCGATCGGCCCGCAGAGCGGATCCCGGGAGTTCATCCCGCACCTCTCGATCACGCTGTCAGTCGCGCTCGTCACGGTCTCGATGGCGGTGCTCATCTACTTCATCCACCACATCGCGGCCTCGATCCAGCTGCCGTCGGTGATCGCCAGCATCGCCGGCGATCTCTCCCGGGCGATCGACGCCGAGTCCGGCGACGGCGGACCGCGGCTCGAATCCGGGCCATCGGTCGCCGAGCTGCTGCGGCGCATGGACGAGAGCGGCAGCACGGTCCCCGCTCCGGCCAGCGGCTATCTGCAGTTCATCCGTCACGAGACGCTGAGCGGCCTCGCGGCCGAGAAGGGGGCGGTCATCAGGCTGCTGCACCGCCCGGGCCAGTTCCTCGTCGAGGGTCACGCGATGGCGACGGTGTGGCCCCCGGACGCGGGCGCGTCGGTCAGCCAGGCGCTCCGGCGCGCCCACATCACCGGCTCCAACCGGACGCTCGCCCAGGACCTCTCGTTCGCCGTCGATCAGATCGTCGAGATCGCCATCCGCGCCCTCTCGCCCGCGGTCAACGACACCTTCACCGCGCTGACGTGCATCGACTGGCTCGGAGCCAGCCTGTGCAAGGTGACCGCCCAGTGGACGCCGATCCGCGTGCATCGCGACGGCCACGGCTACGTCCGCCTGATCACCGCGCACGTCAGCTACGCGAGCCTGATCGAGCGGGCCTTCGAGAAGATCCGGCAGGCCGGTCGCGGCATGCCGGCGATCATGATCCGCCAGCTCGACGCGCTCGGCAAGATCGTCGAGCAGACCGATGACGAGCGCCGGCGTGACCTGCTGCTGACCCAGGCGGCGATGATTCTGCGCTCGTGCGACGAGTCGGTCCCCGAGGCCTCGGACCGAGCCGACGTGCGCCGTCAGTATGACGAGGTCCTGGCGGCGGCCGGTCGGATCGCCGGGCCCGGCCGGGTCTCGGCCGACGGCGAGCCCGGCGCCGCGGATCTGTCGGGCACGACGCCGCGCTGAGTCGGGCCCGGCGCGGGATCCGGTCAGCGGTCGGCGGGCGCGGCCCTGAGAACGGGCGTGGCCGCCGGCACGGACGCGATCTCGGCCTCCGGCCCCGGCGGCACGGCGGGCGGTGGCGTGGGGGCCCGCGCGGGAAAGCGCACGGTCAGGCTCAGGCCGCCCCCCGGACGGGCCCGGGCGGCGACCGTCGCACCGTGGGCGGTGGCAATCGCCCGCACGATCGACAGCCCGAGCCCGGCGTGCCCGTCGCCGCCGCTCGCGCGCTCGCCGCCGAGACGCTGGAAGGGCTCGAACAGCCGTCCGATCTGATCGTCCGCGATCAACGGCCCGGTGTTGGCGACGGTGACCAGCGCGTCGGCGCCATCGCTCGCGGTGGCGATCGTCACCTCGCCCTCCGGGACGTTGTGCGCTACGGCGTTGTCGACGAGGTTGACGATCAGACGCTGGATCAGGGCGGGATCGCCGGCGGCGGGCGCCGGTGCCAGCCGGCGGCGCACGACGAGCGACGACCGCTCGATCCGCGCCCGCGCCGCGCGCACAGCCTGCTCGGCGAGCGGCGCCAGATCGACGGGCTGACGCCGCTCGAGCCCGCGCTCGCTCGCGGCGAGCGTCAGCAGCGCCTCGAGCAGCCGCTCCTGCTCGGCGCCGGAGGCCAGCAGCTCCTCGCAGGCTGCGCGCAGCGTCTGAGCCGAGGCGTCGGGATCGGCGAGCGTCACCTGGAGCAGCACGCGCTCGAGGGTGAGCGGGGTGCGCAACTCGTGCGAGGCGTTGGCGACGAACCGACGCTGCGCCTCGAAGGACGCCTCCAGACGGGCGAGGAGGTCGTCCAGCGTGCGACCGAGAGCGGTGAACTCGTCGTCGGGCCCGGCGAGGGCGAGCCGCTGATGGAGGCTGCCGGCCGAGATCGTCTGCGCGGTGTCGGTGATCGCCCGCAGGGGGCGCAGGACGCGGCCGGCCGCCAGCCAGCCGAGCATCGTGGACACGATCGCCGAGGCGCCGAGCACGATCGCCGACACCTCGAGGAGATGGTCGAGATCGGCGCTGCGCTGCAGGGACGCCGCGACGGCGCGCACGCGCGCCAGGGCAGCGGGCCCCCGCACCGATCTGATCGCCCCGTGGGCGATGACCGGCCGGAGCGCGTCGGACGGGACCGCGACGCTGAACCGCAGCGCCGGGCTGCGGGCGGAGCCGAGATACACGATCGCCAACGCGACCGCGCTGGAGACCAGGAACAGACCCGCGTAGAGGACCGTCAGCCGCAGACGGGCCGTGCGGCGCGGCAGGCGCCGCCAAGCCGGGGGGATGAGCGAGACCGTCGGCAGACCGGAACGCATCCTAGATCCGGTAGCCGCCCTCACGGACGGTCTCGATCAGCGGCGGCTCGCCGAGCTTGGCGCGCAGCCGGCCGATCGTCGTCTTGACGGTCGTCGTGAACGGATTGGCGGCCTCATCCCACACCCGCTCCAGCAGCTCCTCGGCGGAGACGACGCGCCCATCGGCGCGCAGCAGGTACTCGAGCACCGCCAGCTCCTTGGGGGTGAGCGCGAGGGTCTGATCGGCCCGCTGGGCCACCCGGCGGCCGCAGTCGACCTGCAGGTCGCCGTGAGCGAGCGTCGGTGCGACCGCCGGCGGCGTGCGGCGCGCCAGCGCCCGGACCCGCGCGACGAGCTCGTCGAAGTCGAACGGCTTGGGCAGATAGTCGTCGGCTCCGAGCCCGAGGCCCTCGACCCGGTCGGCGATCGTGCTCGCCGCGGTCAGCATCAGCACGCGAACCGCCCCGCCGTCGGCGACGAGGCGCCGGCAGACCTCGTCGCCGTGGGTGCCCGGCAGGTCACGATCGAGGACGACGACGTCGTAGCGGTACAGCGCGGCGTGATGCAGCGCGTCGTCGCCGTCGTGGGCGAGATCGACGGCGATCCCCTCGTGGCGCAGGCCGTCGGCCAGCAGGGTGGCCAGCCGCCTGTGATCTTCGACAACCAGGACTCTCATCGTCCGCTCACCGCCCGGCGCGCCGGCGCCGTGACTCGCCATCTCCCCGTAGTAAAGCTCACATGCAGGCATTCTTCGGTGGACGGCATAACCATGCCTCAACGCTGGTGACAGTACGGTCACACTCCGCTGTCACCGCGCTGTCACCGGCGATGAACTAGAACTCGGTGACCTGATCGTCGACCCCATGCGCCCCGTGCCCAGCCTCGCCATCAGCCGCCTCATCCTCCCGGTCTGCTGCGTCGCCGCGATCGCCGGCTGCGGATCCTCGGGAGCGGCGAGCGGGGGGACGGGGACGTCCGCCACGCCCTCGGCCGCCGCCGAGTCCGCCCTGCTGAGGTTCTCGGTCTGCATGCGCGCGCACGGCGTGCCGGACTTCCCTGACCCGACCGTCGGAGGCGGCCTCCACATCAACCTGGGCTCGGGCCTGAACCCGAAGTCACCGGCGTTCCGTGCCGCCATGGCGACGTGCCGGAAGCTCCTCCCCGGCGGGGGACCGCATCCGCTGACCGAGGCCCAGCGCCAGGCGGCGATCGCCAATGCCCAGTGCATGCGCACCCACGGCGTGCCGGACTTCCCTGATCCGACCTTCCCGGCCGGCGGCGGAATCGAGATCCAGGGTGGCCCGGGCCTGAACCCCCAGTCGCCCGCCTTCCAGAAGGCCGCCAGGGCCTGCTCGGGAACGAGCTCCTGATGGCCTCGGGCACAGGCCGCACGCCGCTGATGCGCCCGCGGCGGGCGGGGCTCGCGATCGTCGTGATCGGCGTCGTGATCGGGCTGGTCGTGGTCGTCCTGGTCAGCGGCGGCGGCCCGGGCTCGGCGATGGGCTCAAGCACGCACAGCGGCGCCGGGGCGGTGAGCCAGGGGGCGGCGACCGTGACCCGCCGGGACCTCGTCGCCACCGACACCGAGTCGGGCACCCTCGGCTACGCCGCGTCGCAGACGGTCTACAACCGCCTGACCGGCACGATCACCTCGCTGCCGAACGTCGGCGCGGTCGTCACCCCGGGTCAGACCCTGTACACCGTCGACGAACAGCCGGTCGTGCTGTTCGACGGCACCACGCCGGCCTATCGTGCGCTCGGACCCGACGACACCGATGGCCCGGACATCCTCGAGCTCAACCGCAACCTCGTGCGGCTCGGCTTTGACCCCGAGCGCCTGATCGCGCTCGACGACGTCTGGCAACAGGCGACGACCGACGCCGTCGTGCGCTGGCAGGGCTCCGAGGGTCTGACCGAGACCGGCACGATCACGCTCGGGCAGATCGTCTTCCTGCCCGGCGCCCAGCGCGTCACCGCCGTCGACACGGTCCTCGGCTCGACCGGGCAGAGCTCGGGCGCCTCCGACGCGTCCGCGCTGACGAACGTCATGGCCCACAGCGAGTTCGTCGGGCTGACGACGACGTCGACGACCTCGACGCAGACGACCTCGACGCTCGCCCCGTCGCCGGCCACCAGCGCGGCGGTGGCGGCCGCCAAGGCCGCCGCGGCGAGCGCCGGGCAGACCGCGGCGACGCTCTCCGCCCTGCAGGCGCTGCTCTCAGCCGAGACGAGGGCGCTCAAGCAGGCGACGGCGAAGTCCTCGTCGTCGAGCGCCAAGGGCTCGACGTCCGGCGCCGGCGGCTCGAGCGCCGGCGGCGGCGCCGCGCCCGCCGAGGCGATCCTCCAGACCGCATCCACGAAGATCGTCGTCAGCGTGCAGCTCCCCGCCAGCAATCAGAGTGAGGCGATCGTCGGCGAGCCGGTGACCGTCGAGCTCCCGAGCGGCCGCACCGTCGACGGACGGGTCACGCAGGTCAGCCCGGTCGCCCAGTCGAGCTCGTCGGGGTCGGGGTCGGGGTCGGGGAACGCTGCGGGGGGAGGCTCGGGATCGACGAGCGCGACGATCCCGGTGACCGTCACCCTCACCGGCCACCATCCGTCGCTGGTCGGCCTCGACGCCGCGGCGGTCAGCGTCAACTTCGTCGCGCAGCAGGCCCGCCATGTGCTCTCGGTCCCGGTCACGGCGCTGCTGGCCACCGCCGGGGGCGGCTACGACGTCCAGGAGGCGGCGGCTCCGCACGGGCTCATCCCGATCACCCCGGGACTGTTCGCCGCCGGCTACGTCCAGATCTCGGGCGCCGGCATCTACCCGGGTCTGCAGGTCACCGACTCCCAGGGATGAGCGCGCCGGCCGATCAGGGGATTCAGCCGCTCGCCTTGCAGCCGCAGGACCCGCACCCGCCACGAGCGCTGCTGCTCGAGCGCGTTTCGAAGGAGTATCCGGGCGGCGTCACAGCGCTGCGGGCTGTCAGCCTGGCGATCGACGCCGGCGAGCAGGTCGCGGTCGTCGGCCCGTCGGGCTCGGGCAAGACGACGATGCTGACCGTGCTCGGGACGCTGGAGCTGCCGACGAGCGGCCGCGTCGAGGTGGCCGGGCGTGATGTCCTCGCCGCCTCCGACGCCGAGCTGGCGGGTCTGCGCGCGCACCGGATCGGCTTCGTCTTCCAGGGCTTCCATCTCCAGGACGCGCTGAGCGCGCTGGACAACGTCGCCAACGGCATGCTCTACACCGGCGCCCCGGCCTCGGACCGCCGCGCCGCCGCCGCCGAGGCACTGGAGCGGGTCGGCCTCGGCCATCGCCTCGGCCACCGGCCCGTCCAGCTCTCGGGCGGCGAGCGCCAGCGGGTGGCGATCGCCCGGGCGATCGCCAAGCGGCCGCTGATCGTGCTCGCCGACGAGCCGACCGGCAATCTCGACTCGAGCTCGGGCCACGAGGTCATCGACCTCCTGCACGAGCTCTCCGGCGACGAATCGACGCTCGTCCTCATCACCCACGACCATGCGATCGCCGACACCTTCGCGCGGCGCATCGTGATGAGCGACGGCGAGATCATCGGAGACGAGCGCCGGTGAGCGCCACCGTCGGTGTCACCGACCCGGCGAGGCTGCCGCCCCACGAGCTGCTGTCGGTGGCGCTGCAGGGGATGCGGACGCGCCGGCTGCGCGCCCTCCTGTCGGCGCTGGGGATCGCGATCGGGATCGGGGCGATGGTGGCGGTGGTCGGCGTCTCGGCCTCGAGTCAGGCCAATCTGCTGGCGCTGATCGACCGGCTCGGCACGAACCTGCTGACCGTCTCGCCGGGCCAGACGCTGCTCGGCGGCAACGCCGTCCTGCCTGACACCGCCACCGGCTCGATCTTGCATATGGGGACCGTCGAGAGCGCGGCGGCCGTCTACGGGATCTCGCAGGCGACCGTCCTGCGGACTCCGTACGTGCCGTCGACCGAGACCGGCGGCATCGGCGTCGACGCCGCCGACCCCCAGCTGCCGGCCACCGTCTCGGCGACGCTCGCCTCAGGCCACTTCCTCGACGCCGCCACCGAGAACTTCCCGACGGTCGTGCTCGGCGCCGACGCGGCGGCGACGCTCCAGATCTTCAGCGCCGGCGGCCACATCCAGGTCTTCCTCGGCGGAACGTGGTTCACCGTGATCGGGATCCTCAATCCCGTCGTCCTTGACTCGACGCTCGACAGCACCGCGTTCATCGGACTGCCGGTCGCCGAGCGGCTGTTCCAGCTCGCGCCCAACGCCTCGGAGATCTACGTCAAGGCCGACCAGAACGCCGTCTCGAGGACGGCGGCGCTGCTGCCGGCGACCGCCGATCCCCAGTCGCCGAGCGGCGTGTCGGTCGGCGTCCCGGTCGACGCGCTCAAGGCGCGCGCCGCCGCCAAGGGCCAGTTCACCACCCTGCTGCTCGGACTCGGCGCCGTCGCGCTGCTCGTCGGCGCGATCGGGATCGCCAACATCATGGTCATCTCGGTGCTCGAGCGCCGCGGCGAGATCGGCCTGCGCCGCGCGCTCGGCGCCACCCGGCGCCACATCACGCTGCAGTTCCTCACCGAGTCCGCCCTGCTCGCGCTGCTCGGCGGCATCGCCGGGCTGGCGCTCGGCGCCGTGGCGACGCTCGTCTATTCGCTCGCCCAGAACGAGCCGATGGTCGTCCCCCACTATGCCCTCGTCGCGGCGCCGGCCGCGGGGCTGGTCATCGGCATGGTCTCCGGGATCTACCCGGCCGCCAAGGCCGCCCGCCTCAGCCCGACCGAGGCCCTGCGCGCGACGTAGTGGTGCCGCCCGGCCAGGCCGCCCGGCCCGGCCGGGCCGCCCGGCCAGGCCCGCCCGGCCCGGTGGGCTCAGGCCGGCTCGATGGGCTCAGGCCGGCTCAGGCAGGGGGCCGTCGTCGAGCCCGGCGGCCGCCGAAGCGGGCGTGGCCCGGCTGCGGCGCTCGACGCGCACGAGCACCGCGGTCGGCGCCAGCGCGGCGAGCGTCACCCCCATCACGACCCAGTAGGTGTGACCGAAGGCGGCGCCGAGCGCGGCGGGCGTGCCGGCATGACGGAGGTTGTGCTCGAGGACGACCGCGATGATCGCGGTGCCGAGCGAGCCGCCCACTCGCTGCATGACCGTGAGCTGCGGACTGGCGTCGTTGATCTGCTCCGGGCGCAGGACGGAGAAGGCCGCGGTCATCGCCGGCATCATCGCCAGCCCGATCCCCACCCCGCGCACGATCATCGCGGCGCCGGTCACCGCGAACGGCGTCGTCGCGGTGATCATCACGAACGGGATCGTCGCCACCGCGAGGATGATCGCGCCGAGAAACGCCGTCCGGCCGGCGCCGAAGCGCTCGGTGGCCCGGCCGGAGAGAAACATTCCGAGGCCGCCGCCGCAGCCCTGCGGGATGAGCAGCAGGCCGGTGGTGATCGCGTCCTCGCCGCGCACGGTCTGGAAGTACAGCGGCATCAGGATCATCGCGCCGAACAGCGCCGCCCCGAGGCAGAAGGTGACGAGCGACGCGGCGCGGAACGCCGAGTTGCCGAACAGCCGCAGATCGAGCAGCGGCTGCGTGACGCGCCGCGCGTGAACGACGAACAGGCCGACCAGCGCGAGCCCCGCCAGCACCGGCACGAGCACCGACGGCGAGGTCAGGCTACCGGCGGTCTCGCTCTGCGACAGGCCGAAGGTCAGCCCGACCACGCCGGCGGCGGCGAGGACGAGCCCGACGATGTCCAGCCGGCCCGCATGGGCGGCGCTCGCCTCGTCGTGGGGCAGCAGGCGCAGCGCGAGGACGAGGCCGACCGCGCCGACCGGCACGTTGACCAGGAAGATCCACTGCCAGCCGACGCTCTGCAGGAGCAGGCCGCCGAGCGTCGGCCCGAACACCGGCGCGAGCACGACCGGCACGCCGATGAAGCTCATGACCTTCGGCAGATTGCGCGGGCCGGCGGCCTTGACGAGGATCATCTGCCCGACCGGGGTGAGCATGCCGCCGCCGACGCCCTGGATGACCCGGAACGCGATCAGCTCGCTGCTGCTCGCGGCCAGCGCGCACAGCGCCGATCCGCCGGTGAAGACGACGAGCGCGACGAGGTACAGCCGCCGCGCGCTGTAACGCCGCACCGCCCAGCCGGTGACGGGGATGACCGCGGCGAGCGACAGCAGATAGCCGGTGATCACCCATTGGATCGTCCCCAGCGAGCCGTGCAGGTCGATCGAGAGATCGTGCAAGGCGACGTTGACGATCGTCGTGTCCAGCACCGACATGATCAGCCCGACGATCACGACGAACGCGATCCGCTTGACGTGCGGCTCGATGCTCGTCGGCTGATCGGCGGCGGCGGGGGCGTCCCGGTCCATGCAGCTCATTGTGGTGCATCGGGCCGCTCGCTCTCCGCGCCGTGGCGCGGGCGCACCCGCTGGAGCCCGAGAAAGCCCAGGCCGGCGATCAGCCCCCAGAACGGCGCGCTCAGCCCCGCGGCGGTGATCTGCGACGCGGTCACGACGAGCGTGACGAGCGCGGCGTCACGATACGCGCCGTCGCGCGTGGCGGCGGCCAGCGCCGCGCCGAGCGAGGTCAGCAGCGCGAGCCCGGCGACCGCTTCGACGAGCAGCGCCGGCGAGGTGGCGATGACCGCGGTGGCCACCCCCGCCGCCGGCCCGAGCACGAGATACGTCGCAGCCGCCGACACGCCGGCGATCCAGCGGCGCTCGGGGCGCGGGCCGGCGTCCGGCCCCGACATCAATCCGGCGGTGATCGCCGCGAGGTTGACGGCGTGGCCCCCGAGCGGCGCGATCGCCGCCGAGACGGCCCCGGTGGAGGTCAGCACCGGGCGCAGTCTCGGCCGGTAGCCGTGCAGCGCGAGCACGCTCAGCCCCGCCAGGTTCTGCGACACCATCGTCACCAGGAAGAGCGGCACCCCGAGGCTGATCATCGTCTGCAGGTCGATGCTCGGGAGCGTCGCCGTCAGCGACGGCTGGGCGTGGGTGAAGGCGCCACCGCCGAAGCGGCCGTCGACGGCGAGCGCGACGGCGGCCGCGAGCAGCGCCCCGGGGACGGCCAGCCGCCGGGCGACGCGCAGGAGCACGAGCCAGGTGACGATGACCGGGACGGCCAGCCCGGGCAGCGAGACCGCGGCGCGGGCCGGGGCCAGGCAGACGGGCAGCAGGACGCCGGCCAGCAGCGCGCTGGCCAGCGGAGCGGGGATCGACGCGATCACCCGCTCGAACCGATCCGAACAGCCCGCGAGGACGGTCAGCACCGCCGCGAACAGGAACGCGCCAAGCGCGGCGCGATAGCCGCCGGGGACGTGTCCGGCACCGATCAGCACCGCCGCCCCGGGCGTCGACCACGCGATGCTGAGCGGCATCCGGCTGCGCCAGCACAGAACGGCGCCGAGCACGCCCATCGTCACGCTCAGGACGAGCAGGCCCGACGACGCCTGCGCGCGGTCGGCGCCGACCGCGCGCAGGCCGGCGAGCACGACCGTGAACGAGCCGGCGAAGCCGACGAGCGCGGCGACGACGCCGGCCAGCGCCGGCTGGGCGTCCTCGCGGGTCAGGCGCCGCGTCGGCCGCGCGCGATGGGATGGGGTCACGACACCGATCTTGCCCGACCGCGCGGCGGGCGGCGCGCGACGGGCGATCGGCGGCGCGCAGGCCGCGCCCGAAGGCGGCCGGAGGCGGCCGGAGGCGGCCGGAGCGGAGGAAATCGCCCAGGGATCGACGGGAGCGATCAAGCCTGCAATGATCCGCCCCCGATGGCGCCGGGCTCTCGGTCCTCCGTGTTCTCGATCGTGCTCGCCGGAGGCGAGGGCAAGCGCCTGTCCCCGCTGACCGCAGACCGGGCCAAGCCGGCGGTGCCGTTCGGCGGCGTCTACCGGCTGATCGACTTCGCGCTCTCCAACCTGGTCAACGCCGAGTACCGGCGGATCATCGTCCTGACCCAGTACAAGAGCCACTCGCTCGACCGCCACGTGTCGCTGACCTGGCGGCTGTCGCCGCTGCTGGGCAACTACGTCGCCCCGGTGCCCGCCCAGATGCGCCGCGGGCCTCGCTGGTTCGTCGGATCGGCCGACGCCCTCTATCAGAACTTCAACATCATCAACGACGAGCGGCCCGATCACATCATCGTCTTCGGCGCCGACCACATCTATCGGATGGATCCGCGCCAGATGGTCGAGCAGCACATCGCGAGCGGTGCCGGGGTCACCGTGGCCGCGATCCGGGCCCCGATCGAGCAGGCCGACCAGTTCGGCGTCATCGAGACCGCCGGCGACGGGCAGCACATCGTCGCGTTCCGGGAGAAGCCGACCGACGCCCAGCCGCTGCCCGATTCCCCGCACCAGGTCTACGCCTCGATGGGCAACTACGTCTTCTCGACCGAGGCGCTGATCGACGCGGTCGCCGCCGACGCGCTCGACGAGTCCTCCAAGCACGACATCGGCGGCAACCTGATCCCGATGCTCGTCTCCTCGGGCGACGCGCGCGTCTATGACTTCGCCGCCAATGAGGTGCCCGGGGCCACCGACCGCGATCGCGGCTACTGGCGCGACGTGGGAACGCTCGACGCCTACTTCGACGCCCATATGGACCTGATCTCGGTCCACCCGATCTTCAACCTCTACAACCAGCGCTGGCCGATCTACACCTGGGGCGAGCCGCTGCCGCCCGCCAAGTTCGTCTTCGACGAGGAGGACCGGCGCGGCTACGCCGTCGACTCGATGGTCTGCGCGGGGGTCGTCATCTCCGGCGCGGTCGCGCGGCGCTCGATCCTCTCGCCCGGCACGCACCTGCACTCCTTCGCCGAGGTGGAGGACTCGATCCTCATGCACGGGGTCGACATCGGCCGCGGGGCCGTCGTCCGGCGCGCGATCGTCGACAAGGACGTGCGGATCGGCCCGGGCGTCGAGATCGGCGTCGATCCCGTCGCCGACCGCGAGCGCTTCGCGGTCTCGGCCGGGGGCGTCGTCGTGATCCCGAAGGGCAAGGTCGTCACCTGAGGGTCGCGCTCCTGACCCGCGAGTACCCGCCGGCGGTCTACGGCGGCGCGGGCGTCCACGTCGAGTACCTGGCGCGCGAGCTCTCACGCCTGGATGAGGTGACGGTCCACGCCTGGGGCACCGGCGACGTCCCCCACGAGGCGTGGAGCGCGCTGGCCGGCGACGCCCCTGAGCTCGCCGCGCTGCGCGCGCTGTCGATCGATCTGACGATGGCCGCCCGGTGCGCCGGGGCGCAGGTCGTCCACAGCCACACCTGGTACGCCGACCTCGGCGGCCATCTCGCCAAGCTCCTGTACGCCATCCCCCACGTCGCCACGGTCCACAGCCTGGAGCCGCTGCGACCGTGGAAGGCCGAGCAGCTCGGCGGCGGCTACGCGATCTCCGGATGGGCCGAGCAGACCGCGCTCGAAGCCGCCGACGCGGTGATCGCAGTCTCGCAGGGCACCCGTGCCGACATCCTCGCCGTCTATCCCCGGATCGACCCCGAGCGGGTGCACGTCATCTACAACGGGGTCGACACCGGCGAGTACGCGCCCGACGCCGGGACCGACGTCCTGGAGCGCTATGGCGTCGATCCGGGGCGCCCGTCGGTCATGTTCGTCGGCCGGATCACCCGCCAGAAGGGGGTCGAGCATCTCCTGCGCGCGGCGCGCGACTTCGATCCCGCCGCCCAGCTCATCCTGTGCGCGGGCTCGGCCGACACGCCCGAGCTCGGCGCGGAGGTCCGGGGCCTGATCGACGAGCTGCAGGTCCAGCGCGACGGCGTCATCTGGCTGCAGGAGATGCTGCCCAAGCCCGAGGTCATCCAGCTGCTCAGCCACGCCACGGTGTTCGCCTGCCCGTCGATCTACGAGCCGCTCGGGATCGTCAACCTGGAGGCGATGGCCTGCGAGACCGCGGTCGTGGCGACCGCCACCGGCGGGATCGTCGAGGTCGTCCGTGACGGCGAGACCGGGCTGCTCGTCGAGATCGAGACCGGCGACGACGGCACCGGCGCCCCGCGGGATCCCGCGCGCTTCGCAGCCGACTTCGCCGCGGCGGTCAACACGCTGCTCGCCGATCCGGCGTCAGCGGCCGCGCTGGGGCGCGCGGGCCGCGCGCGCGTGATCGAGCACTTCGCCTGGCCGGCGATCGCCGCCCAGGTCTCGGCGCTGTATCGCCGCCTCGTCCAGCCCGAACTTCGGTCCAGCTGACCGCCGGCGGGCGGATCGGCGACGGGCGGATCAGCGACGGGCGGCGGATGACGAGTGGCCGCGGACCGCGGCCGCAGCTGCGGGCGCGCGCCTGACCCGAGCGTGCGACGGATGCCGGACGATCGTCGTGGCGTGGCTCGTCCCGCTGTGCAGCGCGACGACCGCCGTGAAGGCCACCGCCGCCGTGCAGCCGCTGACCACCCAGGCGCGCGCGGAGCGATAGACGGGGCGGCGCGGCGCGGTCGGGACGGTGAGGCCCAGGGGGCTCGTGCCGATCTCGGCGAGCGCGAGATCCTGCGCCGGGCTCGGGGCGGCGACCGCGGCCGGCTCGTACGGGTGGCCGCAGGTGGCGCACACATTGCGCCCGTCGTCGATGACCCAGCGGCCCCCATGACAGTTCTGACAGATGACCATTGTGTCCCCTTGATCGGTGAGTGGCCGCCCAAACTTGAGCCGTCTCGACGTCCCGGTGGGTCGTTCTCCGGAGGTTGCGGGTGATGACCTCGCCGGTCGGTCCGGTCAGTCCGGTCAGTCCGGTTAGTCCGGTCAGTCCGGTCAGCCCGCCCGAGACGTCCGCAGCGCCCGGGCGTCACCGGTCGCGGTCGCGCTGACCATGGATGTCAGAGCGAGACGCCGACGAACACCGGCTCAGGCGCGAGGGTGACGCCGAACGCCGCCCGCACGCCATCCCGGATCTCACGGGCGAGGACGAGCAGCTCGGCGGTCGTCGCGCCGCCGCGGTTGACGAGCGCGAGCGTGTGCTTGCTCGAGATCCCGACGCGCCCCTGGCCGTAGCCGCGATGAAAGCCGGCGCGCTCGATCAGCCACGCCGCCGAGGTCTTGACGCGCCCGTCGGGCTCGGGCCAGGCCGGTGGCGGGGCGTCCGCGCCGGGATGCCCGGCCGCGCGCTCGGCCAGTTCGGCGAACCGGTCCGGGTCGAGGATCGGGTTGACGAAGAACGACCCGGCGCTGACCGAGTCAGGGTCGGCTCCGTCGACCACCATCCCCTTTCCGGCGCGCAGCGCGAGCACGGCGTCACGCACCTCGGCCGGCGGCGGTGCGGCACCGGCCGCCACGCCGAGCGTCCGCGCCAGCTCGGGATAGCGGATCGGCGCGGCGTGCCCGCGGCGCGCCAGCGTGAACGTCACGGCGAGCACGACGTGACGATCGTCGCCCCGCAGGCGGCTCTGGCGATAGCCGAACCGGCAGTCGGCGGCGCTCAACTCCCGGACCTCGCCGGCCGCGCGGTCATACACCCGGACCGACGCGATCGTGTCAGAGACCTGCTGCCCGTACGCGCCGACGTTCTGGATCGGCGTGGCGCCGGTCGCTCCCGGGATGCCCGACAGGCACTCGATGCCCGACAGCCCGTCGGCGACGGCGGCGGACACGACGCCGTCCCACGGCTCTCCAGCGGCCACCGTCAGCGCCACCCGGTCACCGGCGGCCGCGGCGACCGCGGTGCCGCGGCTGACGATCCTGATCACCGTCCCGTCGAAGCCGGCGTCGGCGACGACGAGGTTGGAGCCGCCGCCGAGCACGAGCACCGGCTCACCGCCGGCGTCGGCCGCGGCGATCGCGGTGATGATCTCCGCGTCATCGCCGGCCGCGACGATCCGGCGCGCCGGGCCGCCGAGGCGCAGCGTCGTCAGCTCCGAGAGCGCGACCGCCACCGGATCGCCGGCCGTGGCCGAGCCGGCCGGGTCGCTCGTCGGTGTGATCATCGAACAGCGAAGGCTAGTACTGGGACATTGGGCTAAGCTCGTCTCGGTTGACGTGCCGGCGGTGTGCCGGCGGTGCGCCGGGCGGGCGCAGTGGAGACGACAGCGGGAGCGTACGCCATGGAAGAGGCACAGCCGGACCAGCAGTCCAGCGGCGTGTCCGGTCGCCGGTCGACGGGCCCGGTCAGGGCCGGCCTGAGCGCGCTGACGCGGGCCGCGCCGGGCCTGCGGCCGCGGCTGGAGAAGGCCCTGTGGCGCGGCTTCTACGAGCTGGCCAGCCTCCGGCGACGTGACGTCGGGGCGACGATGATGAACTACGGCTACGCGCCGCTGGAGGGGCCCGACGCGGACCCGAGCAGCGGCGAGGATCGCTTCGGCCGGCGTCTGTATGCCGTGGTCGCCGGCGCCGGCGACCTCGCCGGCAAGACCGTGCTCGACGTCGGCTGCGGGCGGGGCGGGGGCACGGCGATCGTCTTCGAGCGCTTCGCGCCGCGCTCGCTGACCGGGCTTGATCTCGCCACGTCGGCCGTCCAGCGCTGCCGCGCGCGCTACGGACGGGCCGGATTGACGTTCGTCGCCGGCGACGCCGAGGCGCTGCCGTTCGCCGACGGCACCTTCGACGCGGTCCTGAGCGTCGAGTCCTCGCACTGCTATCCGAATGTCGACCGATTCCTGCACGAGGTGGCGCGCGTGCTGGCGCCCGGCGGCCAGATGCTGTTCGCCGATTTCCGCCGGACGCTGCCCGGGGCCGCGCGCAACGGGCACGCGGCCGCCGCGGAGGGGCCCTACGACGACATCGACACGCTGCACCGCCAGATCGCCGACGCGGGCCTGCGGATCGTCGAGGAGCAGGACATCACCGCCAACGTCGTCGACGCGCTGCGCCAGTGCACCCCTGAGCTCCGCGCCCGGATCGAGAGCGGGGTCCCGAAGCCGGTCCGCCGCTACGCGCTGGAGTTCGCCGGGATCGAGGGCAGCGCGATGTATCGCGCGTTCGACGGTCACGAGCTCACCTATCGGCGCTTCGTGCTGCAGAAGGCCTGATCCACGCCGTCGGGGCCAGGCTCCGCAGCCGCCCCAGGCGCCGCATGGCGAGCGCGCTCCGGGCGGCGCCGTAGCCGCAGACGCCGTGCACCGCGGCGCCCGGGAAGGTCGCGGCGCTGGCGAGGAACAGGCCGGGCAGCGGGGTGCGATACGGGGTCAGCGAAGGCACCGGGCGGAAGATGAGCTGATCCAGGGAGGTGCTGCCACCGCCGACGTCGCCGCCGGCGAGATTCGCGTTACGACGTTCGAGGTCGGCCGGGCCGAGCACGTGGCGGGCGAGGATGCGATCGCGGAATCCGGGCGCGAAGTGCTCGATCCGCGCCTCCATGCGCTCCACGTGGCGCGCGGTCTGCGCCGGCCAATCGACGCTGCGCGGTCCGTGGGTGTAGGCCCAGGCGGTGTGGTGCCCGGCGGGCGCGCGGCTGGGGTCGGCGATCGACTGCTGGCCGAGCAGCATGAACGGGCGCTCGGGGAGCGAGAACGCCGACATCGAGGTCTCCAGCAGCTCCCGCTCCTCGCCGCCGACGTGGACGGTGCCGGCGAGCCGCGCCTCGGGATAGCTCCACGGGATCGGGCCGTCCAGCGCCCAGTCGATCTTGACGCTCGCCGGGCCCGGCCGATAGCGGGCCAGCGCTCGCCGATAGCGCTCGGGAAGGGCGTCGCCGGCCAGCCGCAGCGAGCGCCGCCGGCATGACGTCGGCGATCACCGTGCCGGCCGCCAGGCCGCCGCCGCCGGCGAGGCGCACGCCGGCGACCCGACCGTGCTGGGTCATCACCCCACGACCTCGGCATCGGTGCGGATCGAGCCACCGAGGCTCGTCAGATAGGAGACGAGCGCTGACGCCAGCCGGCCGGCGCCGCCCTCGGGGCTCGGCCAGCCGGCGCCATGGCCGAGCAGATTGAGATAGACGGCGGCGATCGCGCTGCCGGCGCCCGAGGGCGGCACGTCACCGTGCATCGCCGACCCGTACAGCCAGGCGCGGGCGCCCGGCGCGCTGAACAGCTCCTCACCGAGCGCCTGGGCGGGCATCAGCAGCAGGCGGCCGAGCTCGAGCATCCGCCGCGGCACCGAGCGCGGCGGCTCAGCTTGGCCGGTCCGGCGAGCGGCGGGAAGGCCGACATCATCGTCTGGCGCAGGGCGTCGAACTCGTCGAGCAGCGGGGTCGACGAAGTCCCGCCAGCCGTCGCCCTGGCCGGGCGCCAGCGCGTCGAGGCTGGCGGCGGTGCGATCGAGGTCGCGATACAGCGCGACGCCCGTCCCGTCCGACAGCGGATGGGCAAAGCACGCCTCGGGATGCACCCAGCGCAGGCCGTGTTCGTGCAGCGGGAAGCGAGCGAACACCGGCGAGGCCGCGGCCGCCGGATAGACCGCCGAGAACGTGTCATGGGAGAAGCCCGGCAGGGTCAGCTCCTCGGTGACGACCGCTCCGCCGGGCCGCGGCGCCGCCTCCAGGACGGCCACCGACCACCCCGCGCGGGCAAGGGTGATCGCCGCCGCCAATCCGTTGGGGCCGGAGCCGATGACGATCGCGTCGAGCTTCATCGTCCGGAGTCTGGCGAACGCCGGAGGCTCGGCTCGGCGGCCGGGCGTGCGCGGGGTGCCTGTGCCGCGCCGGCCGCGCGGCTCAGGCGGTCCTCACCGTCGCCGAGTCGGCGAGGTCGAGCTCCTCGATCGCCTGCTCGCGCATCTTGAACTTCTGGACCTTGCCGGTGACGGTCATCGGAAAGCCCTCGACGAGCTTCACGTAGCGCGGGATCTTGTAGTGGGCGATCCGGCCCTGGCAGAACGCGCGCACGGCCTCGGTGTCGATGTCCGCGCCGGCGATCGGCACGATCCACGCCATCAGCTCCTCGCCGAAGCGCGCGTCGGGAACGCCGATCACCTGCACGTCGGCGATGTCGGGATGGCCGTACAGGAACTCCTCCACCTCCCGCGGATAGACGTTCTCGCCACCGCGGATGACGAGGTCCTTGATCCGCCCGACGATGTTGAGATAGCCGTCCTCGTCCATCGTCGCCAGGTCGCCGGTGTGCATCCAGCCCTCGACGTCGATCGCCTCGGCGGTGCGCTCGGGCTCGTCCCAGTATCCGGCCATGACGCTGTAGCCGCGGGTGCAGAGCTCACCGCTGTCGCCGCGCTGCACGGTGGCGCCGTCGGCGGAGTCGACGATCTTGACCTCGACGTGGGGGTGCACGCGGCCGACCGAGCCGACGCGCTTGGCCACCGGATCGTCGAACGTCGTCTGGGTGGAGACCGGCGAGGTCTCGGTCATCCCGTAGCAGATCCCGACCTCGGTCATGTGCATCTGCTCGATGACGCGCTTCATGACCTCGACCGGGCACGGCGAGCCGGCCATGATCCCGGTGCGCAGCGAGGTCAGGTCGTACTCGGAGAAGCGCGGATGGCCGAGCTCGGCGATGAACATCGTCGGCACCCCGTACAGCGACGTGCAGCGCTCCTGCGCGCAGGCGGCCAGCGTCGCCTCGGGATCGAAGGCGGGCGCCGGGATGATCATCGCCGCGCCGTGCGTCGTGGCCCCGAGGTTGCCCATGACCATCCCGAAGCAGTGATAGAACGGCACCGGGATGCAGACCCGGTCCGCTCGGTGTAGCGGCAGTACTCGCCGACGAAGAAGCCGTTGTTGAGGATGTTGGCGTGGGTGAGCGTCGCCCCCTTGGGAAAGCCGGTCGTCCCGCTCGTGTACTGGATGTTGATCGCCTCGCCGGGTGACAGGCCGTCGGCGATCGCCCGCACCTGCTCAGGATCGACGGCGTCGGCCCCGGCCAGCAGCTCATCCCAGTCCTCGCCGCCGAGGAACACGACCCGATCCAGGCCGCCGAGGCTCGGACCGACCTCGGCGAGCATCGCGCGATAGTCCGAGGACTTGAAGGCCTGCGCCGAGATCAGCATCCGGCAGCCTGACTGCGCGACCGCGTACTGCAGCTCGGAGGTGCGATACGCCGGATTGACGTTGACGAGGATCACGCCGATCTTCGCGGTGGCGTACTGGACGAGCGTCCATTCGGCGCAGTTCGGGCTCCAGATCCCGACGCGGTCGCCCTTCTCCAGCCCGGCGGCGAGCAGCCCCCGGGCGACGCGGTCGACCGCCTCGCCGAACTCGGCGTACGTGTAGCGCAGATCCTGATGGACGCTGACGAGCGCTTCGCGGTCGCCGCACCGCGCCACCGTGCGCTCGAGGTTGGCCCCGATCGTCTCCTGCAGCAGCGGCGTCGACTGCTCGCCGCGAGCGTAGGACTCGGCCATCGTCTCCCATCTCCTCGCCCGTCGTTGACCACGCGATTCTACGTCCGCGCCGTGATCCGGCCGTCGGGGTGGGCTACTGAACGAGCTGGGCGCGCGGGAAGCGGGAGGCGCCGGGGATGACCGCTGCGGCGTCCTGATCGAACCACTGCTCCAGCAGCGAGCAGTAGACGCCGCGGAAGTCGACGTTCTCCCGCTGGTTGCCGTTGGGATCGAGCTGCGGCGAGCGATGGCCACTCTCCCACCATCTGCCCGGCGGCCCGGGTGCCGATCAGCAGCGACGTGCCGGCCGCGCCGTGGTCGGTCCCGAGCGAGCCGTTCTCCAGCGCGCGGCGCCCGAACTCCGACCAGACGTGGACGAGCACCCGGTCGGCGAGCCCGCGCGCCTCCAGATCGGCCTGGAAGGCGGCAACCGACTCGGCGACCATCGACAGCCCGGCGTCGAAGGTCTGGGCCTGCGAGGCGTGGGTGTCGAACTGGATCTCGGGGGTCAGCGCGACGCAGCGCAGCGGCAATCCGGCGGCGAGCATCGCGGCCAGGCCGGCCAGCCGCTGCGGGAAGTCGCTCTGGGCGGCGGTCGGATAGGTGACCGGGCTCGTGTAGGCCGGACCGCCGCTCGCCGTGGTGAACGGCGCGAGCGCCCGGCGGACGATCCCGACCTCCGAGGCCGCCCCGGCGACCTGGGCGATCGCCGGGTCGGCGGAGTGGCGCCGGCGGTCGCCGAGCGCCGCCGCGGCGTCGAGCGTCTGGGTGAAGACCGGGCCCCACGTCCCGTTGACCCAGAGCGAGAAGTCGTCAGGACGATCGATCGCGGCCACCGGGTTGACCGCGGTGGCGAGTGTCGGGTTCATGGCGCCGTCCATCGACAGTCCCTGCAGCGGGTTGTCGGCGCTGCCGGCGACGTCGAGATAGCGCCCGAGCCAGCCGGTCGTCAGCTTCGCGTCGGTGGCGCCGACCTCCCAGTAGTGGCGCGAGGTGAAGTGCGAGAGGTCGGGGTCGGCGTAGCCGATGCCCGGGAACACCGTCACCTTGCCGGCGTCGTGCAGCGCGGCGAACGCCGCGGCCGACGGCCCCCAGCTCAGGCTCGGATCCTCGGTGAACGGGATGCCCGGCCGACGCCGGGATCGCCAGCGTCGGGCGCAGCTTCTGATAGAGCGGGTCGGCGGGCGGCGCCAGGACCGACAGCGCGTCGATCCCGCCGGCGAGGAAGATCGAGACGAGCACCGGCGAGGACGCGCTCTGCAGCGTCGCGGCCTGCGCGACGCCGGCGGCGAGGGTGCCGTCGCCCAGGCCCAGGCGCCCGGCGCCGTAGACCGACACCAGCCCGCCGGCCGCGCCGAGCAGGAACCGGCGGCGGTCGAGTCCCGGCTCCCGCCGGCACGGGCATCCGCTGATCCCATTCCCGCACGCCCTGGCAGCACGTGTCACGGACGCCGGCCATCAGCACGTCTGCCAATCCGGCGTCATCGGGATCAGCGCGCGCAGGGCGTTCTGGCGCATGATCCGATACGGAATCTGCTCCCATTGCGCCCGGGCGTCACGCAGCGGCGTCGCGGCTGAAGGAGCGCAGGTCGGTCAGCGTCGCCGGGGTCAGCGGTGGCTGGCCCCAGTGCTGAAGCGCCTTGGTGAGAGCCTGCTCAGGGGTTTCGCCGATCGGGTAGTTCCTGGCGTTGGTGTCGAGCACCTCGGTCTGCAGCGCGGTGTTGACGGCGGTCAGCCGGCCCGCCCAGCGCGAGGTGTCCAGCCAGTCGGCGTAATCCCAGCCCGCGACGTTCGGCGGGTCGAACAGGAACTGGCCGGTGATCGTGCCGATCCAACCCCAGCTGTCGCTCTGCACGCTCTGCCCGAGCGCCCGCATCAGCCCGGCGCAGAACACCGCCGCGGGCAGAACCATGCGCGGGCCCTCGTAGAAGAGCGGATGGCGCAGGATCGCCTCCATCAGCGGCCGGATCTCGAAGCCGCTGTCGACGTACGTGCGCTCCAGCGCGCGCTGCGCGTCCGCGGGGATCGGGGCGCCGACGAAGTAGCCCCAGAGCTTGGCGACCATGAACGAGGGGTGCAGCGGATGCTCGACGAGCAGGCGGCAGCTGTCGAGGTAGTCAAAGCGCCCGCGATGGCCGAAGATGACCTTGACGCCGTCGTCGTGGAGATCGGGCTCGTAGCGGAAGTTGACCGGCCCGGTCGTGTCGTTCCAGTCGTTGGTGAAACCGGTCAGGGCGCGGGCCTGCTCGTGGACGTCATGCTGGGTGTAGCCGCGGTCGGCGCCGAGCGTGAACAGCTCCATCACCTCGCGGCCGTAGTTCTCGTTCGGGCTGTACCTGTTGTTCGAGCTGCCCGACAGCCACAGCAGCATCGCCGGGTCCCGCGTGACCTCGACGAGGAGATCGTGGAAGTTGCCGAGCGCGCGCGCTCGCATCATCTCGTTCTGGCCGAGCATCAACCGGGCGTTGGAGGCCTCGATCGAGGTCGCGAACCAGCTGTGCCAGACGAGTGTCATCCGCTCGATCAGCGGCTGATCGGAGCGCACCATCCGGTCCAGCCACCAGCAGTGGGCGTCGCCCCACACGGTCAACGGCTCCAGTCGCCTGCCCCCGCCGGCATGGGGCGCGCGGCCGATCAGCCGGGCCGCGCCCGAGGGCCGCGTCAGCGAGGCGACGGCCCCCTCGAGGCCGAGCGCGGCGAGCCGAGCCGCCTCCCCGGGCCGCGGGCCGAACCCGGCGCGCCACAGCAGCCGCGTGGCCTGCGCGACCGTGAACCGTCCGGTGTAGGTGGCGATCGGTGAGCTGGGCAGCGGGGCCATGGAGGTGGTCAGACGGCGCGAGCGCGTCGTCACGAGGCAACCTATCGGCCCCTCGCGCGAGAGCTTGATGATTCTGGACGAACCGCGCGGTGCGCTCTGGCTGAGATCGAGGAACGACCTCTGGCTCGGATCGACGCACGACCGCTGCTGCGCGCACCCGCGCGCGTACGTCCCGGAGCGGGGGCCGGATCAGTGATCCGAAGCGTGGATGAGCCCGTAGCTCCAGGACACAGCGCGCACTTCCATCCTCTTCAAGGAGCCTGAGATGACTGAGATTTCGACCACCGACGAGCCACGGACGCAGGCCGGCATCGTCGAGCAGCTGGCCAGCGACGACGTCGAGCGCAAGCGCTTTTTGAAGCTCGCCGGCAAGCGCATCGGCGCAGGCGCGGCCGCCACCGGCCTCGCCGCCTTCATCGCGGCGTGCGGCAGCTCGTCGAGCTCGTCGTCGGGGACCGGCTCGGTGGCCGCCACCTCGACGACCGCCGCCTCCACGACAGCCGCATCGACGACGGCGGCGTCCAGCGACCTGGCGATCGTCAACTATGCGCTGACGCTCGAGTACCTGGAGTCGCAGTTCTACGCCAAGGTCATCGCCAGCGGATTGTTCAGCGGCAAGGACCTGTCGGTGCTCAAGACGTTCGGCGCCGAGGAATCCGACCACGTGGCGGCGCTCAAGAAGGTGGCGACCAGCCTCGGCACCCCCGCCGAGGAGCCGACCGGGACGTTCCCGATCAAGAGCGCCGCGCAGGTCACGGCGCTGGCCGCCAGCGTCGAGAACCTCGGAGCCTCAGCCTATCTCGGCCAGGCCCCGAACATCAAGAGCGCGGAGATCCTCGCCGCCGCCCTCTCCATCCACACCATCGAGGCGCGCCACGCGGCGACGCTCAACCTGCTGCTGAAGAAGTCGCCGACTCCGGACGGCGCGTTCGCCCGGCCGATGTCGATGGCTGAGGTCCTCGCCGTCGTCAAGCCGTTCATCGCCTGATCCAAAACCGAGAACTTTGCGAAAGAGGTATCACGAACATGAGTAGTCCTCAGTTGACCAACCCCGAGCTGGCCGCCGTCGAGGTCCACGGCCTCAGCCGCGCGACGTTCCTCATGCGCGGCGCGCTGGCCGCCGGCGCCGTGTACGGCATCGGCGCCGTGTCCCCGTTCGTCGGCTCCGCGCTCGCCGCCAGCACCGATGTCGACATCCTCAACTTCGCGCTGACGCTCGAATATCTGGAAACCGACTTCTACCAGTCCAAGGGCAAGTCGGTGCACCTCAGCGGCGAGGCCAAGTCGCTCGCCACTCTGTTCGGCGAGGAGGAGGCCGCGCACGTCGGTGCGCTGACCTCGGCGATCAAGGCGCTCGGCGCCAAGCCGATCGCGAAGCCGACGTTCGCGTTCCCGGGCAGCGATCAGGCCAGCTTCCTGAAGCTCGCCTACGTGCTCGAAAACACCGGAGTGGGGGCGTACAACGGTGCCGGCCCGTCGTTGACCGACAAGAGCCTGCTGGCCGCCGCCGGATCGATCGTTCAGGTCGAGGCGCGCCACGCAGCGTCGATCGCCATCCTGACCGGCATGTCGATCACGCCCAACGGCGCCTTCGACAAGCCGCTGACCAAGACCCAGGTCCTGGCCAAGGCGGGGCCGCTGATCAAGTAGCCCTCGCCGTCCGGCGTGCACCGCGCGGCCCCGCTCCCTTCCCCTCCAGCGCGGGCCGCGCGCACGCCAGCGGCAAACTGGGTAGGCCCCGTTCCACGGTGACCCCCTCTCAACGCATGCTCCGACCCACTCTCAGCTTCCGCTCATCACGCACCGAGTTGCACTCGCTCGCCGATGAGGAGCTGATGGCGCTCGTCCAGGAAGACGACAAGCGCGCATTCGAGCTCATCTTCGACCGCCATGCCGACGCGGCGTTCTCGCTCGCCTATCGGATGTGCGGCCGGCGCGGGACCGCGGAGGACATCGTCCAGGAGGCATTCCTGTCGCTGTGGCGCAGCAGCGAGCGCTACGACAGCAGCCGGGGCAGCGTGCGGACGTGGGTGCTGGGGGTCGTCCACAACCGGGCGATCGACATGTTCCGGCGGGACACCGTGCACGCCGGCAAGGACGTCAGCGACGAGGGCATCGCCGAGCGGATCGCCTCACCGCTCGACACCGCGAGCGAGGTCGAGCGCCGCCAGGACGCCCACCATGTCCGCACCGCGCTCGACGAGCTGCCCAACGACCAGCGCCAGGTCATCGAGCTGGCGTACTTCGGCGGCTTCAGCCACAGCCAGATCGCCGAGATCCTCCACCTCCCGGCCGGCACCGTCAAGGGCCGGATGCGCCTCGGGCTCACCAAGCTCCGCATCTCGCTCGGCGACGTGACCGGAGCGATGATATGAACAGGAGGAGCCCATGAGCGACTCTCTGCCTGACGGTCAGAACCGGGCCTGTGGCGACGATGTCGCCGCCTACGCCCTCGGCGCGCTCGACGCCGCCGAGGTCGAGCAGTTCCGCCGTCATCTCGAGACGTGCTCCATCTGCCGTGACGAGCTCGCCGCCTTCCGGCAGGTGGTCGACATCCTGCCCTCCGGCGTCCCGCCCCAAACCGCCTCGGCGGCGCTGCGGCGCCGGACCCTGCGCGCGATCGACCGCGAGCCGGCCCGCGGACGCGCCGCGCAGGAGCGCTCCGGCGCGCGCGGGCTGGGGAGACGCAGTGGCTGGTCGATGCTGCCCCGCCCCGCGCTGGCCGTCGGCGCCGCGCTCGCGGTCGCGATCATCGCCGTCGCCGGGGTCGAGCTCTCCTCCTCGTCGTCGCCCGTGCCGACCCGGGTGATCGCCGCCCAGGTCGTCGGCCAGGGGACCGCGCAGCTGCGGGTGAGCGGCGCCGGCGCCGAGCTCGTCGTCGCACATTTCCAGGCGCCACCCGCCGGCCAGATCTACGAGGTCTGGCTCCAGCGTCGCCGCGGCCACAAGACGGTCCTGCAGCCGACGAAGTCGCTGTTCAGCGTCGATGCCCAGGGCGACGACGTCGTCGACGTCCCCGGGAACCTGCACGGCGTCTCGGCGGTCATGGTGACGCCCGAGCCCGACGGCGGCTCCAGCACGCCGACGCACGCGCCCGTCATCACCGCCCTCCTGAGCTGAGCGCCGCCGTCCTGAGCCGACGGGCGCCGTTGCGGGCGGCCCGGCCGTCACGGACGGCGCCGGCGCCCGGGAGAGACGCCCGCCCGCCCGCGCCGGCGTTTGCCCGCGGCCGAGACCGGGGATCAGCGAAGCGGGGGAACATCCGGTGATCCAAGCGAGCGCCCGGGCCGTACGTATAGGCAACCAGCGCAACCCAATCGATCGGAGCACACCATGTTGGGACTCGACAATCCAATTCACATCCTCTTCCTGCTCGTCATCCTGCTGCTCGTGTTCGGCGCCAAGCGTCTCCCCGAGATGGGCAAGTCGATGGGCGAGGGCATGCGCGGCTTCAAGGACGCGATCACCGGCGAGACGACCAGCCCGGTCAGCCCGATGAGCGCTCAGCCCCAGGCGCCCGTCCACAGCCCCGAGCTGCCCGTCGCTCCGCCGATGCCCGCGCCCGACGCGCCGCAGTGGACCTCCCAGGGTCAGCCCGCCGAGCGCACGACCGCCGCGCCGGTCGCCTAGCCCACCCTCTGCCACATCGGGACCGGAAAGCTGGCCATGCAGATTCCAGGCGCGATCGCCACCGCCGGGCTTCGGCCCGTCAGCCACGACGCTCAGCTGAGCGTCGTGGACCACCTCGACGAGCTGCGATCGAGGCTGATCGTCTCGCTGCTGGCGATCGCGGTCGCGTTCGGACTCTGCTTCTGGCAGAACCACGCGCTGCTGCGACTCGTCAACGAGCCGCTGTCGGCCAACACCCAGCAGCAGGTCGCGAACGGCCAGGGGCCGCTCGGCGCCACCTATTCGGTCCAGCTCGGCGCCCGAGACGTCGCCACCCAGCTGCGGGCGGTCGTCGCGATCCTCGCCGCCGAGCCGCATTCGGCGGCGACCGCAGCGTCGCTCGCCGCTGTTCAGACGAGCCTGCACAAGGACATCACCCGGCTCTCGGCGCCGCCTCAGGGCAACAAGCCGGTGACGCTCGGAATCGGCGAGCCGTTCACGGCGACGCTGACCGTCACCCTCATCTTCGCGCTCATCCTGGCGCTGCCGGTCATCCTGCTGCAGATCTACGGCTTCTTCATGCCGGCGCTCGAGCCCCGGGAGCAGCGGCGCCTGATTCCGGTCATGGCCGCCGTACCCTTCCTGTTTGCGATCGGCGTCACGTTCGGCTATCTCGTCGTCCTGCCGGCCGCTCTGCACTTCTTCCAGAACTTCAACAGCAGTCAGTTCAACGTGCTCGTCCAGGCCGGGACCTATTACAAGTTCGCCGCCACCATCCTGTTGGCCATGGGCCTGCTCTTCCAGATCCCGGTGGCGATCATCGCCATCACCCGCGCCGGAATCGTGACGCCTCGCCAGCTGCGCCGCAATCGCCGCTGGGCGGTGCTGGGCTGCTGCGCCGTGGCGGCGATCCTTCCCGGAGACGCGATCACCATGCTGCTGGAGACGCTGCCGCTCTATCTCCTGTTCGAGCTCAGCGTCCTGCTCGCGACGTTCTCCGAGCGCCGAGAGGCCAGGCGAGCATGCGCATAGCGGTCGTCGGAGCCGGCGTCTCCGGCCTCGTCACCGCCCATCTGCTGGCCCGCGATCACGAGGTGACGATCTTCGAGGCCAACGACTACGCCGGCGGCCACACGAACACGGTCCGGATCGACACCACGCACGAGACCCATCACGTCGACACCGGTTTCATCGTCTTCAACGACCGCAACTATCCGAACTTCGAGCGGCTCCTACAACGGCTGGGTGTCGCGGCCCAGCCGTCGTCGATGACCTTCAGCGTCAGCGACGGGCGGGGCGACTTCGAGTACAACGGCTCATCGCCGAACGGGCTGTTCGCCAAGCGCGCACATCTCGTCACCCCGTGGTTTCATCGCATGATCGCCGACCTCGCCCGCTTCAATCGCGCCGCGCAGGAGCTGCTGAGCAGCGCCGACGACGGGCCGTCGCTCGGCGACTGGCTGGAGCAGCAGCGCTTCTCCCGCCCGTTCATCGACCGGCTGATCGTTCCTCAGGCCTCGGCGGTGTGGTCGGCCGACCCGCATCAGATGTGGAGCTTCCCGGCGCGCTTTCTGGCCGAGTTCTTCGACAACCACGGAATGCTCTCGCTGCGCCACCGGCCCCAGTGGCGAACGGTCCAGGGTGGCTCGGCGCGCTATGTCGAGGCGCTGCTGGGCCAGTTCACCGGGCGGGTGCGCCTGGCGACCCCCGTCCAGTCGGTCCACCGGGCCGACGATCACGTCCTCGTCGCCCCGCGCGGCGGCGAGCCCGAGCGCTTCGACCATGTCGTGCTGGCGGCGCACTCCGACCAGGCGCTGGCCATGCTCGCCGACGCCAGCGACCGCGAGCACGAGGTGCTCGGAGCGATCCCCTATCAACCCAACGAGGCGGTGCTGCACACCGACCCGCGGATGCTGCCGCGCCGGCGCCGGGCCTGGGCGAGCTGGAACTATCACCTCCCTGACTCGCCGACCGCGCAGACGACGGTGACCTATCACATGAACCGCCTGCAGTCGCTGCGGACCGAGGAGCAGTACTGCGTCACGCTCAATCGCACCGGGGCGATCGATCCGCGCCGGATCATCCGCACGATCGCCTACGCTCACCCCGTCTTCACCCAGGCGGGGATGGCCGCCCAGCGACGGGTCGCCGAGATCAGTGGGCGTGATCGCACCCACTTCTGCGGCGCCTACTGGGGATGGGGCTTTCACGAGGACGGCGTCGTCAGTGCCCTGCGGGTCGCCGACCGCTTCGGAGCGCGGCCGTGACCGCCAGCTGCCTGTATGAGGGGACGATCCGCCATCGCCGCGCGGAGCCGGCGACCGACTTCCGGCATCGTCTCGCTCTCACCTACGTCGACCTCGACGAGCTGCCACGCCTGCTCGACGGCCGCCTTGTGGCGAGCCGGCCGGGCCCGTTGCGCTTCCGCCGCCGCGACTACCTCGGCGACCCGCGCACGCCGCTGGACGTCGCCGTGCGTGACCGCGTGGCCGAGCTCTCGGGCGCGAGACCGGACGGGCCGGTCCGGCTGCTGACCCAGCTGCGGTCGTTCGGGATGAGCTTCAACCCGGTCAGCTTCTACTACTGCCTGTCAGCCGACGGCGAGCAGCTGACCGGAGTGCTCGCCGAGGTCACGAACACCCCGTGGGGCGAGCGCCACTCCTATCTGCTGTCCGACCGGTCCGCGGCGGGCGGCACGGCCGTCGTCGGCGGGAGCTTCGCCAAGCAGCTGCACGTCTCGCCGTTCATGGGCATGGATCACGTCTACGCCGCGCGCGCCAGCGCCCCCGGGGCCACGCTGTCGGTCCACATCGAGAGCCGGCGCGACGGAGAGCCGGTGTTCGACGCGACCCTGGCCATGCGCCGCCGTGAGCTCACGCCCGCCGCCGTCACGCGCACGCTGGCGCGCTTCCCGCTCGCCACGGCGCGCACCGTCGCGCTCATCTACGGTCACGCCGTCGGCCTCAAGCTGGCCGGCGCGCGCGTGCATCCCCATCCGGCGGCGGCGAGCGCCCGATGAGCTCGTCCGAGATCCGCTCCTGGCGGCTGGTCGCCTCAGCGCTGCTGCGCCAGATCCGCGTCGGCAGCCTCGTCGTCGTCGAGGGCGGCCGGCGGCGGACGTTCGGATACGGGGCCCCGGCCGCGACGATCCATGTCCATGACCCGCTGTTCTGGCGCCTGCTGATGCGCGGCAGCCGCGGGCTGGCCGAGTCCTATGCCCAGGGCCAGTGGGATTCGCCGGACCTCGTCGCGGTCATCCGCCTGGCCGCGCGCAACGCGGTGCTGATCGACCGGGTCCGCTCCCACACCGCTGCGCTCTGGGTCCCGCGCCAGCGGATCCGCGCGCTCGTCGACCGGCCCAGCCGGTTGCGCAGCCAGCGCGACATCTCCGCGCACTACGACATCGGCAACGACCTGTTCACGCGGATGCTCGATCCGACGATGATGTACTCCAGCGCCCTGTTCGAACGGCCGGGGATGACTCTCGAGGAGGGATCGCTGGCCAAGCTGGAGCGGGTCTGCGACCAGCTCGATCTCGGTCCCGAGGACCATGTCCTGGAGATCGGCACCGGCTGGGGCGGGTTCGCGCTGTACGCCGCGCAGACCCACGGCTGCCGGGTCACGACGACGACGATCTCCCGGGAGCAGCATGACTACGCGGTCGCCCGCATCGCCCGGGCGGGCCTGAGCGACCGGGTCACGGTCCTCATGCGCGACTACCGTGACCTCGACGGCAGCTTCGACAAGCTCGTCTCGATCGAGATGATCGAGGCCGTCGGCTGGCAGGAGATCGGCCGCTTCTTCGCCAAGTGCTCGGAGCTGCTGACCCCCCACGGCGCGATGCTGCTGCAGGCGATCACGATCGACGACCGCGCCTACGAGGTGGAGAAGGCCTCGAAGTCGTTCATCAAGGAGTACATCTTCCCGGGCGGCTGTCTGCCGTCGATGGAGGTGATGATGCGTCACGTCGCGCGGCGCACCGACATGCAGGCCATCGGCCTGCTCGACATCACCGCCAGCTACGTCGAGACGCTGCGGCGCTGGCGCCAGAACTTCTCAGACCATGCCGAGGAGCTGGCGGGGATGGGCTACGACGAGCGCTTCCAGCGCATCTGGACGCTGTATCTCGCCTATTGCGAGGGCGGCTTCGCCGAACGGCGGATCTGCGACGTCCAGCTCCTGCTCGGCAAGCCGCTGTGGGCGGTCAGGCGCAGCGGGGCGGCCACCCGCACCACGCGGATCGCCGCCACCGGCTGACGCGACGACGACGCCGTCACGCCGGCCGTCGTCGTCGTCGCCGGCGCGCCCCCGCTCAGATGGCGAAGAAGACCGTCTCCCCGTCGCCCTGCAGATGAATGTCGAAGATGTAGCCGCCGTAGTGCGGCTTGGCCAGCAGCGTCTCGCGCCGCGGCTTGGGGACGCGGGCGAGCACCGGGTCGTTGGCGTTGGCCCGCTCCTCGTCGGCGAAGTAGATGCGGGTCACGACGCGGTGCAGCATCCCGCGGGCGAGCAGGCTCACGTCGATGTGCGGCGCCTGCAGCGTTCCCCCCGGGCCGGCCACCCGACCGGGCTTGACGGTGACGATCTCGAAGGTCCCGTCGCCGTCCTCCTGGCCGGAGCGGGCAAAGCCGCGGAAGCCGGGCAGCGTGGACTGCTCGCCGAAGCCGTGGAGATCGGCGAAGTGCCCCTCCGGATCGGCCTGCCAGGTCTCGAGCAGGTGATCCCGGATCGGGTTGCCCTCCCCGTCATAGACCGTGCCGGTGATCCGGATCACGCCCGGAGTCGACTCGGGGACGGCGTTGGGCCCGTCGGGCCACGGCAGCCCGATGGCGAAGTACGGGCCGACGGTCTGAGATGGGGTGGTGCCGAAGATCACAGCGCCTCCTCGAAGATCGTCACTCCGGGCCCACGCAGATAGATGTCCCACTCGTAGGCCGCGGCCCAGTTGGGCACCGTGCCGTGGATCGAGAAGCTGGAGACCATGCGCTGACGCGCCTCGGCGTCGGTGACCGAGTTGAAGATCGGGTCATAGGGGAAGAACGGGTCGCCCGGGAAGTACATCTGGGTGACGAGCCGCTGGGCGAAAGCCCGACCGAGCAGCGAGAAGTGGATATGCGCCGGGCGCCAGGCGTTGTAGTGGTTGCCCCACGGATACGGGCCGGGCTTGATCGTCGTGAAGTGATAGCGACCCTCGTGATCGGTCACGCAGCGCCCGGCGCCGCTGAAATTGGGATCCAGCGGAGCCGGCCAGTTGTCCCAGCGATGGCGATAGCGCCCTGCGGCGTTGGCCTGCCAGATCTCGACGAGGGTGTCGCGCAGCGGCTTGCCCTCGGTGTCGAAGACCCGACCGGAGACCGTGATCCGCTCGCCGATCGGCTCGCCGGCGTGCTGGGTCAGCAGGTTGGCCTCCTCCGGCGAGACGATGCGCGCGTCGCCGAGCGCCGGGCCGGTGATCTCGGTCAGCGTGTGCGGCAGGTAGACGAGCGGCCTGCGCGGGTGACGCAGCGCCGTCGACTTGTAGTTCGGGTAGTCGAGCGCGGGGTGAGCGTCCGGCCCCTCGCGCAGATACGAGCTCGGGGTGTCGACGATCGGGTCATAGATGGAGATCGGCTTCTCCTCCCCGCTCACCGCGTCATCGCGCTCGGGCTCGGTCGCCGGGCCGGCGTTCTCTTCGGTCTTCATCGCTTCACTCTCCCACCTCGGGACGGTCATCTGCTCAGTAGCTCCCGTAGGGCCGACAGCTCGGCCTCGTTGGGGGGCGGCGTGCGCCGCAGGGACTCATCGACGGCCAGCTCCCAGCCGGTCGCGGCACGGACCTGCTCCACCTCCACTCCGGGGTGGATCTGCGTCAGGGTCAGCTCCCGGGTCTGCCGATCCGGCGTCAGCACTCCGAGATCGGTGACGACGGCGGTCGGCCCACGGCCCCGGAAGCCGAGCGCGCCGCGGTCGGCTGGCCCGTCGCCGAAGCCGACGGTGGTGCGGAAGTCCAGTCGCGGCACGAAGGTGCGCGTCGAATGGGGAGCGATGACGACGACCTCCTGGCAGGACGCCGCTATCTCCGGCGCGCCGCCGGCGCCCGGCAGGCGCGTGCGCGGATGCTCGTAGCCCCCGATCACCGTCGAGTTGAGATTGGCGAAGCGGTCGACCTGGGCCGCGCCGAGAAACGCGACCTCGATCCGTCCGGTGCCGATCCAGTAGTTGAACATCTCGGGGACCGAGACGACGGCATCGGCGGTCTCCGCCAGCTCCCCATCGCCGATCGACAGCGGGATGTGAAACGGCTTGGCGCCGATCGTCCCCGACTCGTAGACGAGCACGAGCTTGGGGTTGTGGACCATCCGGGCGAGGATCGCCGCGGTGCTCGGGCGCCCGACGCCGATGAACACCGACCGGGCGTGCTCGAGCAGGCGCGCCGCCACGACCGTCTGCACCTCGCTCGCCGTCGCCTCGCTGATCGCCGTCTCGGTCACCGCGCCCTCGCTTCGTCGAGCACATGCTCTCGCATCCACGCCGAAAATTCCTCGCGGTCGCGGCTGAGCTTGTCCCACGCCCGGTAGAAGTCGTTGTCACGGCTCGTGATCCCGAGGCTGTAGGAGGGCTGCGAGCCGCCGGGGGCGAGCGCGACGGCGTCGATCACCCAACCGGGAAGGACGATCCCGCCCGGGCGGGGCTCCAGCGCGGACGACGATCCGCTCGACCGTGACCAGCGCCCGGTCGGCGCTCGAGCACCGCCTCCTTCTGCACGCCGGGGATCCCCCACAGCTGGACGTTGCCGGCCTCGTCGGCCTCCTGGGCGTGGATGATCGCCACGTCCGGGTCGCAGCGCGGGGACCGCCACCAGCTCCTCGCCGGTGAACGGGCAGGTGATCGGCTTGACCTGCGTCAACGCCGCCAGGTCGGTCCCGACGTAACCGCGCATGACGGCGAACGGCATCCGTGACGCGCCGGCCGCGTAGCGGTTGGCCATCCCGGCGTGGCTGTGCTCCTCCAGCTCGATCGCGCGCGGCCACTCGTTCTCGACCGCGTCACGAAAGCGATGCAGCGAGCCGACGCCCGGATTGCCGCCGTAGGAGAACACGAGCCGCCGGGCGGCGCCGACGCCGATCATCTGGTCATACAGGATGTCCGGCGTCATCCGGATCAGCTCCAGCTCGCGCCGGCCCTGACGCAGGATCTCGTGCCCGGCCGCGAACGGGATCAGATGCGTGAACCCCTCGATCGCGACCGCGTCGCCGTCGTGGACGAGCTCGGCGACCGCGTCGTGGAGCGTCGTCAGCTCAGCCATGGCGCGAGCGCGGCGGTCCGCTCGGCGGGGAGGCCGACGTAGTTCTCGGCCAGCGACGTGGCGGCCGGCGTCGAGGACACGGTGTAGCGCAGCTGCGAGAGCTGCAGCTGACGACCGTAGGCGTCGTCGTCGGGATCGATGTGCAGCATCGAGGTCATCCACCACGAGAAGTGCTGGGCGCGCCAGATGCGCGCCAGGCAGCGGTCGGAGTACTCGTCCAGGCCCGCGTCGGAGCCGCCGTGCAAACGCGTGGCGAGCGCGTCGGCGAGCACGGTCACGTCGGAGGCCGCGAGGTTCAGTCCCTTGGCCCCCGTCGGGCGGCACGATGTGGGCGGAGTCGCCGGCGAGCAGCAGCGAGCGATAGCGCATCGGCGCGGCGACGAAGCTGCGCATCGGCGTGATCGCCTTGTCGATGATCTCGCCCTCGGCCAGCGACCAGCCGTCGCTGGCCAGGCGCACGTGGAGCTCGTCCCAGATCGCGCGGTCTGACCAGTTGGCGATGTCGTCGTCGGGCGTCACCTGGATGTACAGGCGGCTGATCGTCGCCGACCGCATGCTGTGCAGCGCGAAGCCGCGGTCGTGATAGGCGTAGATGAGCTCGTCGGTCGACGGCGCCACCTCGGCGAGGATCCCGAGCCAGCCGAACGGATACTCCCGCGTCCAGAAGCTGATCGCATCCCGCGGGATCGTCGGGCGGCAGATCCCGTGGAAGCCGTCGCAGCCGGCGACGAAGTCGCAGCGCAGCTCGTGCCGCTCGCCGTGACGGCGATAGCGGACGACCGGCTCGTCGTGCGCCAGGCCGTCGATCTCGACGTCGTCGCAATCGAAGTGCAACGGCGCGCCGAGCGCCTGGCGGGCCGTGATCAGGTCACGCACGACCTCGGTCTGGCCGTAGACCATGACGCTGCGGCCACCGGTCAGCTCGCTCATCGGGATGCGATGCCGGCGGCCGTCGAAGCACAGGTAGATCCCCTCGTGGCGCTGCCCCTCACGGTCCATGCGCTCCCCGACGCCGGCCTCGCGCAGCACGTCGACCGTGCCCTGCTCCAGCACGCCGGCGCGGATCCTCGCCTGGACATAGTCCTGATCACGGGCCTCCAGGATGACCGCGTCGACGCCCTCGCGATGCAGAAGCTGGCCGAGCAGCAGCCCCGCCGGTCCGGCGCCCACGATCGCCACTTGGGTTCGCTCGGAGATCACCCTGGCGCAACGATAACCGAAAATCCGCTGAACGCAGAGCGCACAGTCTGTTCACTCTGCGAACAGCGCGTTCGGTCGGCGGTCCCCCGCGGACGCAATAGGCTGCCGCGGTGCCGTGCAGGAGAACGATCGGCCTCAGTGTCCTATGGCGACGCCGTCGCGGGCGTGGCTCGGCGCGGCGCTCGCGATGGCGGCTCCGTCGCGCGCGCGGGCGCGGGCTGTCCGGGATGGGGGCGGCCGGCGATCGCCGCCGACCCCGCCCCGCACGCGCTGCGCGTGTTCGCGATCCAGTTCGAGCAGCGACCGGCGCAGATGGCGACCGCCGCCGATTACGCCCGCGCGATCGACTGCGCTCTGCGCACCGAGGTCGTCCCCCATCTCGCCCATGGGCGTCCCAACCTCGTCGTGTTCGACGAGGACATCGGGCTGGAGACGATCGCCGTCGGCCCCCGGGGTGCTGGTGCGCGCGCCGCGCTCCGCCGCGGCGACGACGGCTGTCACGGCGTCGCGCTGTGCCCGACGCTCGCCACGCTGACCGCCGTCGACGGCGGCTACGCCCGCGCGTTGGATTACCTCGACCGGCGCTTCCCCGCGCTCAGGACGCGACTGGGGCGCGGGTTCGTCGCCGCCACCGACACCTTCGCGCGCGTGTTCATGGCCACGATGGCCGACGCCGCACGGCGCTACGGCGTCTACGTCATCGCCTCCAACACCCAGGCGCCGTTCGCGCTGACGCGAGATCCGGCCGCGGTGGCGGCCCTCGGCACCCCCGGCGAGACGGCGGTCTATGCGCCGACCCGCGGAGTCGCCTATGACCAGACGTTCGTCTGGAGCCCGCGTGACCTCCATCGTCACGCCCCCGCGCCGCTCGCCAATCTCCTCGCCGACAACGTCAAGGTTCCGCTGACGGCGTTCGAGCGCGAGCTGGGGTTCGGGACCGGACCCGCGGGCGGAGCGGCGGCGCGGCGCAACCTGCGCCCGATCGCCATCCCGGGGACCGGCGCGCGGCTCGGGATCGCGACGAGCCTGCCGGCCTTCCGGTACGGGCACGCGCGGCCGGGTCAGGCCTGCGACGACGTCGCCGTCACCTACATGCGCTGCCTGGACGAGCTCGGCGCCAACGTCGTCATCCAGGCCGACGCCAACGACGGCGAATGGACCGGCACCGATCCGCCTGAGCAGTGGCAGCCGCTGTCCTGGATGGGATCGGCGTATCGCGCGGTCAGCGATCCGAGCGTCCATTTCGCCTACGCTGTCAACGCGTTCATGGTCGGCAACCTCGCAGACACGCCGTTCGACGGACAGAGCGCGATCCTGGAACGGGGGCTGCGCGGCGCGGGATGTCATTACGTCGGCAACGGCAGCTTCGTCCCCGGCCAGGACGCCGGCGCCGACCGGCGCTATGCGGGCGCCAAGCCGCAGTTCCTCGCGCTGGCGCCGTGGGTCGTCCCGGACGGGCCGCGGGCCCGGCTGCGGCGGACCGGCGCGAGCCTCGCGGCGCTGCGGGGCGCCGGGAGCGACCGCTATGTGCAGACCGCGCTGATCGCCGACCTGACGTTCCCGGTCGACCGCCGCCGCCCGGATTGCGTGAAGGCGGGGCGATGAGCGCCCGCCGGTCAGCCACGCCGGTGGCCATGGCGCCGGAGGCCGGCATCTCCCGCCGTCAGGCGATCGCCGGCGCCGCCGCCGGAGCCGGCGCCGCGGTGCTCGCCGACCCGGCCGCCGCGGCCGCCGCCCGCTCCCGCGCGGCCTCCGTTCCCGCTCGCCGGGTCGATGTCATCGTCGTCGGCGCCGGGCTGGCCGGCCTGGCGGCGGCCAGCGATCTCGTCGCCGCCGGCCATTCGGTCGTCGTGCTGGAGGCGCGCGACCGTGTCGGCGGCCGGACGCTCAACCATCCGCTCGGCGGCGGCGAGGTCGTCGAGGTCGGCGGGCAATGGGTCGGCCCGGGGCAGGATCGGATCCTCGCCCGCGCGCGCTCGGTCGGCGTCTCGACGTTCAAGACGTACACGAAGGGCGCCCAGATCTTCGACTATGCCGGACACCAGACGCACTTCAGCGGTCTCATCCCGCCGCTGCCCGAGCCCGATGCCGGCGACTTCGAGAGCCTGCTGGCGACGATCGTCGAGCTCCAGGCCACAGTCCCGCTCGACACGCCGTGGACCGCGCCCGGCGCCGCGGCGCTCGACGCCCAGACCTTCGAGACGTTCAAGCTCGCCCACTCGAGCACGGCCGGCGCCCGGTTCCTGCTCGATCTCGCCGTCGAGTCGGTCTTCGCGGCCGAGCCCCGTGACCTGTCGGCGCTGCACGCGCTCTTCTACCTGCGCTCCGGCGGCGGGATCATCAACCTGACGAGCACGGCCGGCGGCGCGCAGGACTCGCGCTTCGTCGGCGGCTCACAGCTCGTCTCGCTCCGGCTCGCCCAGCGGCTCGGCACCGCGGTCGTGCTCGACGCCCCGGTCCGGCGGATCAGCCAGTCACGCGGCGGGGTCGTGGTCGACAGCGAGCGCGGCACCTGGCGCGGCCGGCGGGCGATCGTCGCGCTGGCCCCGACCCTGGCCGGGCGGATCGCCTACGAGCCGGGGCTCCCGGCGCTGCGTGATCAGCTCACCCAGCGCGTGCCCCAGGGGTCGGTGATCAAGTTCGAAGCCGTCTATCCGACGCCGTTCTGGCGCGCCGCCGGCCTGAGCGGCTATGCCAACAGCGATCGGGCGCCGGTCAAGCTCACCTATGACAACTCGCCCCCCGGCGCCAGGCCGGGCGTACTGCTCGGCTTCGTCTGCGGCTCGGAGGCGCGCCGGCTCGGCACGCTCAGCGCCGCGGCGCGGCGCCGGGCGGTGCTGGCCTGCTTCGTGCGGCTGTTCGGCTCCGCCGCGGGCCGGCCGCGCACGCTGATCGAGCACAACTGGTCAGACGAGGTCTGGACCCGCGGCTGCTACGAGGGCTATCTGCCGCCCGGCGTCTGGACCGACTACGGGCCCGCGCTCCGCGCCCCGGTGGGCCGCGTGCACTGGGCGGGGACCGAGACCGCCGAGGTCTTCACCGGCTACATGGACGGCGCGGTGCGCTCCGGTGAGCGCGCGGCCGGCGAGGTCGGCGCCGAGCTCTGAGCAGGACGGCCGGAGCGCGCGAGACGCGGTCGGGGGCCCGCCGGGCGGAGCTGGGCACATAACGCGCGCCTGGAGCACGTTATGTGCCCAGGTGCGAGACACGGCGGGTGGCCGGTCAGCGGCCGGGGAGGTGGTAGATGGCGATCGTGCTCGAGCTCGCGCTCGTGCCGTAGGCGCCGGTTGGCTCGATGATCCGCCCGCCGACGACGATCGGGCTGTTCCAGTGGCCGCCGGCCGTCGGCAGGGCGGCGAGGATGCGCGCGCTCAGCGGCGAGCGGATGTCGATCTGGCCGCCGGTGTTGTAGGTGTAGAGCAGACCGCCGGCGATCACCGGGCTCGTGGCGCCGGTGCCCGACTGCCAGACGACGGCGAGCCGGGGATGGGCGGCGTCGACGACCTCGTAGGCCGTCGTGCCGCTGTCGTCGCCGACGAACACGTAGACGTTCCCGTCGTGGCTCCACACCGCCGGCGCGGTCAGCACGACGCTGGCGCCGGGGGAGGCGATCTGGGCGAGCTGGCCCCCGAGGCGCGGACCGGCGCCCCCGGTCGTGCCGTCCAGGGCGTTGAGATCGAGGAGATCGAGCACGCCCGCCTTGCCGGCTTGGACCGCGAGGCGATCGCCGTGGAAGGACGGGAGCAGGGCGGGCGAGGCGCTGCCGAGATCAAGGTCGTTGGCGTCGAGGTACGCCTGGTTGGTCGGGGTCCAGTTGTGCAGGAGGGTGGCGGCGTCCGGGGAGAGCTCGAGGACGCTGTCACCCCAGTTCGTGGAGCCGTTGAACGGCCCGTTGCCGGTCGAGACGAGGATCCGGCCGGTGCCCGGCTCGATGACCGCCCCGGCCCGTCCCCAGATCGCGTTGTCGCCGTGGGTGTTCGTGTACGCGCAGGAGCTGGCGAGGATGAGGGCGTGGCGATTGGAGCACTCGGTGTTCCAGACGTGGGCGATCGCCCCGCTCGAGCGCTCGATCGTCAGCACGTGCCCGTCATAGGGCGGGATGTCGCCGATGTAGCCGCCGGTCGTGACGACGAGATAGGGGCCGCTGATGTTCAGCGAGGAGGGGAGCTTCTCGTGCACCGGGTCCAGCGTGACGCGCGTCTCCCAGACCTGACGGCCGGAGGCGACGGCGAGCTTGTGAACGTAGCCGTTGGGGCTGGCGCTGTAGAGGTAGCGCCGGTCGGGATCGATGATCGGGGTGGCGGTCGTCACCTGGGGATTGCCCGGGGTGCTGTCGACGCCGCTCGGATCGAACTGCCAGAGGATGCGGCCCGAGCCGGGATCGATGGCGATCGTCTTGCCGTAGCTCGTCGTGATGAAGATCGCGTCTCGCGCGGCGCCGTCGATCGTGACGTCGTGGAGCTCGACCGCCGACGAGTCGGCGATGCCGTCGATCGTGACCGTCCGCAGCCTGAGGCGCGACAGGTTGGCGGTCGTGATCCCGGTGTCGGCCGGCCCGACGCCGCTGCGCTGGGCGTCGAAGTCGAACTGGGTCCAGTCGCCCGTCGCCGTGGCCGGGGCAGCCGTCTTCGTGGCCGGGGCGGCGACCGCGGTGCTCGTGGTGCTCCCGGTCCTCGTGGTGCCCGGAAGTGACGAGGCGATCGAGATCGTGCGGGCACCCGAGGAGCCGCAGGCGACGACGGCGGCGAGCGTCAGCAGCACGCCGACGGCCGAGATCCGGCGCCTCATATCAGCTGATCTTGATCAGGACGATCGTGTTGATCGTGAAGAGCACCGCGAAAAGGATCGTCCAGCGGTTGAGATTGCGCTCCACGAGCGAGCCGCCACCGAGCGGCCCGGCGCCGGTCCCGACCCCGAACGCGCCGGACAGGCCGGAGTCCTTGCCCGAGTGCATCAGGATGAGGAAGATGAGAGCGACGCACAGAAGGATCTGCACGACGTCGAGAATCGCCGTCATGGCTCGATGGTAGCTTCTTCGCTCCCGCGCGGCCGGGCGTCCGTGGACTGCGCCGGTCGCTCGGGGGGGCGCGTCTCGTCGAGCCGGTGCAGGATGTCGATCGCCTCTCCGCGCAGCGTCCGGTCGAGGTCGGCGTAGTCCTCGTCTGACAGCTTGCCGGTCCGCACGTCGAGCTCGGCATCGTGGATCTCGCGGTACTTGGCGTCACGCGCGGCCTCCAGATCGGCGACCCCGGGGGCGCCGTCGCCGCTCTCGTCGCGGCGGGCGGCGAGCAGCGGCTTGGAGATGGTGTAGATGGCGGCGGCGAGGACGACGAGGGCGAGGAGATACTGCACGGCTCAGCGTCTGAGTCAGACGAGCTCGCGCGCGCGCTCGTGCTCGCGGTCCGGGGAGGGCGTCGTGACCGGCGCCGGCGTCCGGCGTGTCCCGGGGCCGCGCCCGGGGCGCAGCCGGCTCGGCGGCGGGAACAGGGCGATCAGCCCGCCGAGCACGGCGAGGATCGCGCCCAGCCACAGCCACGCCACGAGCGGGGAGACGATGAACAGGAAGGTGGCCGCCCATGGGTGCGTCACGTAGCGCTGGGTCAGCTCACGGATGATCAGGTCACGCAGCGAGAACAGGGTCCCGAGCGCCTTGGCCTGCTGCGCGGCGGGCAGGCTCTCGGCGTGGATCAGTGCCTTGGAGAGCAGCGCGTCGCCCTCGTTGATGAGTCCCTGGAGCGGACCGATGTTCGGGCTGATGTCGGTCCAGATGTCCCGGGTCAGGCCGGAGTCCAGGCCGACGCGGCTCTCGTCCGAGGCGCCGTCGGCGGTTTCGAAGAAGCGGCCGACCGGAGCGGTGGAGTCCAGCGACGGGTAGAGCCCGTACGACGTGGTCAAGGTCGCGATGCGATGGCCGCCGCTGCTGACGGCCAGGATCGCGCCGAACGAGATCTTCTGCGCGCCGGCGGTCGCCGTGGCGCGCTCGTAGGTGATCGTCTTGCCATCGATCCTCGCGCTCTGGCCCGGCGTGAGGACCGCGGTGCGTGAGTGCTGGAACGACGTCGAGGCTGCGACGCCGACCAGCGCGATGGCGACGCCGGCGTGCACGAGATAGCCGCCATAGCGCCGCCGGTTGCGGGCGACCAGGCCGAGCAGCGCGGCCGGCGGCGAGTCGCCGGTCATCGCGCGGCGGGCGCGGGTCCCGCGGTAGAACTCCTGCGCCACGGTGGCGACCGCGAACGCACCGCAGACGAACATCGCGAACGCGAAGCCGTGCTCGTCGACACCGGAGACGAACAGCAGCGCGACGAGGGCCACGAGCGCCGCCGCGACCGGGAAGACGAAGTTGCGCCGGAGCTTGGCGAGGGTCACGCGCCGCCAGGCGATGATCGGGCCGACTCCGGAGAGCAGGACGATGATCAGCGCCAGCGGATCGACGAACGGCCGGAAGGCGGGGGCGCCGACCGACACCTCGGTGCCGGTGATCGCCTCGGAGATGAGCGGGAAGAACGTCACCCAGAAGATGACCGCGGTCAGCGCGACGAGGATGAGGTTCTGGAAGAGGAAGACCGCTTCGCGGGAGAGCAGCGAATCGAGTCGGGCCTCGGTCTGCAGGCTCTCACGCCGCCAGACGACGAGCCCGACGGAGCCGAGCACCATGATCGTGATCAGCGCGACGAACGAGATGTTGAGCGTCGGGTCGCTGACGAAGGCGTGGATCGAGCTGAGGATCCCCGAGCGCACGAGGAACGTCCCGACGATCGCCAGCGTGCCGGTGGCGAGGATCAGCGAGGCGTTCCACACCTTCAGCATCCCCCGCTTCTCCTGGATCATGATCGAGTGGATGTACGCCGTCGCGCACAGCCACGGCATCAGCGCGGCGTTCTCGACCGGATCCCACGCCCAGTAGCCGCCCCAGCCCAGCTCGGTGTAGGACCAGCGGGCTCCGAGCATGATCCCGATCCCCAGGCACAGCCAGGCGGCGAGCGCAAACCGGCGCGTGACCTGGATCCACTCGGGACCGACCCGGCCGCTGGCCAGCGCACCGACGGCGAAGGAGAAGGGCACGAGCAGCAGCGTGTAGCCCGAGTACAGCATCGGCGGGTGGACCATCATCGTCGTGTGGCGCAGCAGCGGATCGAGGCCGGCGCCCTCGGTGGGCGGGTTGGCGCTGGTGGCGAACGGGTTGGCGAAGAAGACGAGCAGCCCGTCGAAGAAGACGCAGAAGCCGAGCAGGGTGGCCTGGGCGTACGGCACCACCTCGCGCACCTTGTGCCGGGTCAGGAACAGCGCCAGGCTCGACCAGCACGACAGCAGCAGCACCCACAACAGCATCGAGCCCTGCTGGGTGGCCCAGATCGCCGCGGCGCGGTAGAACGCCGGGGTCGTCGTGCTCGAGCCGCCCGCGACGATGTTGTACGAGAAGTCCGAGGAGATGAAGGCGACGTCGAGGATGACGAACGCGACCGCCGAGATGCCGGCCAGCGCATACATCGCGTGGCGGCCGGAGTCGACCCACACCCGGTCGTGCCGGGCGCCGTACAGCGACGCCCCCAGCCCGTACACCGCGCTGAGCAGGCCGAAGATGAGCAGGAGGCGGCCGGCGTCGGCCATCAGCGACGACCGGCCATCAGTAGGAGCCCGCGGCCGCCTGGTACTTGGAGGGGCATTTCGTGGTCAGGGAGTTCGCCTGGCCGATGAACGTCGAGGACCGCCCCTCCTGGACATCGACGAGCACGCCGCGCCCGGCCTGGAAGGGGTCAGGGACGATGCCGGTGTAGCGCACCGGGACCGAGACGTGGAGCTTGGGATCGCGGACCCGGAAATAGAGCACCGGGCCGTCGCGCGAGACGGAGCCGTCGAGGACGGTGCCGGCGAGGATGTAGGACTGCCCCGGCTTGGCCATCTTCAACAGCTGCGACGCCGTCAGCTCGTCGCGTCCGGCGGAGAAGCTCGTGTAGACGAGGGCCGACGCCAGGAGCATGGCGGCGGTGAGGGCGACCGTGAGGCGGATCGCTCGCTTGCGGCTCGGGTCCATTCCGCTTCGGATTGTTCCACACGCCCGGACGGGGACGCCGGCACCGGGCGAGGCGGCCGTCGCGCCCGGCCGGCGGACCGGCTCTGACCGTGCGGCGGGCCCGCGACGTCGCGGCCGGCGACGTCCGTCCCAAGTGTTTACGTTGTGTTAGGAGCCAGGAAACCTCGGGGACGAGGCGAAACGAATCAGTGCCGATGCCGTTATTTGACAAGACAGTGCATGTGAGACGGACATTCGGGGTGACGCGGGAGCGGCGTCACCAGCAGCGACGGCAGGGGCGCATCACGGTTCTCGACCAGCGGCCTGCGTCCGTGGACGCGGTCGTGGCCGTGCCGGCCCCGACGGTGATCGTCGCGGAACCGGCCCCCGAGCGGCGCCGGCTCGAGCCCGCGTCCGAGGACCAGGCGATGTACACGTGCTCCTGCGGATACGTGTTCGAGGCGCCCGTCTCGACCTCGGTCGGCTGTCCCCATTGCGGGGACGCGCAGGCCTGGTAGCCGCGCCGCCGCCGGGTGAGGGCCCGCGTCGGAATGACGTGGCCACTGTGATTGAATGCCCGGCGTAGCAGGGATGCCGAGGCTGGAGGATCGACCGTCGTGAAGCGTGTACTGATCGGGCTGCTCATGGCGTTCGCCGTCGCGCTGACCGGCGCCGGCACCGCGCTCGCCGCGACCGACGACGGCTACTCGGTCAGCTATCCGGGGATGGAGCACCTGCACTTCAACGCCGGCCCGTACCGGGTGACGCCGGGCGCCAACCTCATCCTGCTCGCCTACAACCACGTGCCCAAGCCCGACCAGGACGGCTACATGGTCCGGATGGCGCCCAACCTCCGCTACGCGCTGCCCGACGGCAAATGCTGCGGCAAGGTCCCGCCGGTCGACATCATCCACCTGCACCACGGGGTCTGGCTCTCCAACGGCGCCGCGGGCGAGGGCGAGGGCAACGCCTACGGCGACGCCTTCTATCCGTTCATGGCCTCGGGCGAGGAGAAGACCGTCTACCAGTTCCCGCGCGGCTACGGATACCCGGTCGGCGCCGGCGACCTGTGGGTCCTCAACTACATGATCCACAACCTGACGGCGCGGCCCGCGCAGGTCTACATCAACTACGCGATCAACTTCGTGCCGCTGACCGACCCCGTGGCCCTCTCGATCACGCCCGTGCATCCGATCTGGATGGACGTCGAGGACCATCATCTGTATCCGGTCTTCAACGTGCGCGAGCACAGCGGCGTCCACGGCAAGTTCACCTTCCCGGACATGGCCCGCAAGCCGTACGCGGGCGAGCCGACGCTCAACGAGTTCACGATCGACCATCCCGGCGTGCTCGTCGGTACCGCCGGGCATCTGCATCCCGGCGGGCTGTACGACACGCTGGATCTCATCCGTCCCGGCGCCACCCCGGCCGCGGGGATCCTCCGCGGCGCGGAGCCCCACTCGGTCCGGCTGTTTCGCTCCTACGCGCATTACTGGGACAAGCGCGGCCCGATCTCGTGGGACATGTCGATGACCGCGACGTCGCCGGACTGGCGACCGCAGGTCAAGGCCGGCGATGTCCTGCGGATCAGCGCGACGTACAACACGACCCGAGCGTCGTGGTACGAGGTGATGGGGATCATGGTCGTGTGGGAGGCCTGGGACGACACCCGCGGGGTCGATCCGTTCAGGCATCAGGTGGACGAGACCGGGGCGGTCACCCACGGCCGGCTGCGGGAGAACGAATACCTCGGCGGGACATATCCGCTGGGCATCAATCCGATGACCTTCCCCGAGTGCTTCACCCACACCGTCTCGATCGCCAACTTCCAGTACGACCCCGGTGACTTCTCCGCCACCGGCGCCGAGCGCTGCATCCCGACGATTCACGAGGGCCAGTCGCTGACCTTCACCAACTACGACGCCAGCCCTCTCTCCCCCGGCAACCCGCTCGATCCGAGCGCCGCCTACATGGGCTCGATCTTCCACACCGTGACGTCGTGCCAGAACCCGTGCGGCCTGAACACCGGAATCTCCTATCCGCTCGCCAACGGCGCCGGCCTGTTCGATTCCGGCGAGCTCGGCAACGGCATTCCGGCGACCAACAAGCTGAGCTGGAGCACGCCGAAGAGCCTGCCGCCGGGCACCTACACGTTCTACTGCCGCATCCATCCCTGGATGCGGGGCGTGTTCCGGATCATCGGCTGACCGCGCCGACCGGCGGGTCGCCCACCGAGCGCACGCCTGAGGCCGCGCTGCCCGCGCTGCAGTACGACTGCGCGCGGCACGACATCCTGCGCCGCAAGGGCCGCCTGGTGGTGGCCGCGCGCGGCATGATCGCCGGCCGGCGCTGGATGTTCGAGCTCGACAGCGGCCGGCGGGGCGTGGGGAGCGCGCAGGCCGGACGGCTGGTGATCGGCGGGCGCGCCTACGGGTTCTGCCAGACGACGCTGGACATCGAGCTGGTCGACGCCGGCCCGCACGGGATCGTCTACGGACTCGCCGCCCCGCCCTACCGGCCCCCGATCACGATCGAGGCCACCACCGCCCGCGGCACCGCCGACCGGCCGGCGCGGGCCCTATCCTATCGCGCGACGACGCGGCCGGTGCCCGGCGCCGTCGTGTTCCTGCGCGCGCTGCCGGCCTCGGCGTGCGCCTATCAGGGCGTTCCGGCCGGGAGCCGCCGGGCGATCGTGGCATTCCTGCAGGAGCTGCGCTGATCAGACGGTCCGGCGCTCTACGATCACCCGCATGGCCGGCCTGACGCCGTACATCCACCTCCCCGGCACCGCGAGCGAGGCGCTGTCGTTCTATGCCGGCGTGTTCGGCGGCACGGCGCAGTCGCACACGTTCGGCGAGTTCGACCGCACCGATGGGCCGGCCGAGGCCATCGCGCACGGTCACCTGGCTGACGGGCCGGTCACGCTGTACGTTGCCGACGTCGGTGAGGGGGAGCCGGCATTCCGCGCTCAGGGGGTGATGCTGTCGCTGCTCGGCACCGCCGAGCCGGCGACGCTGCGCCAGTGGTTCACACGTCTGGCCGAGGGCGGCGAGATCGTCGATCCGCTGGCGCATCGGCCCTGGGGTGCGTCGGACGGACAGGTCATCGACCGCTACGGACTTCACTGGCTGATCGGTTTCCAGGACGACGCGGGCGCGTAAGCGCGGCGCTCAGTACGGCGCCACCGGCGGCTCGTCGTCGGCGCGGGCGCCGATCCTCTGGGCGGCGGTCGTCGCCGTCGTGCCGACCGGGGTCAGGTCGCCGGCCCGGCCGACGCCGCGCCGCGGCATGTTGACGTAGATCGCCTCGCCCGCCCCCGCGGCGACCCGATAGGTCTCGTGCCAGATCCCGACGTCGCCGCTGTCGCGCACCTCGGCGTTGAACCGCTTCCAGGGCCCGAGATGGGGCGCGTCCGGCGACCGCGCGAAGCGCTCCAGGTCCTCGAACGAGCGCCAGTACTGCGTCACGACCGGGCTCAGCGGATCACGCACGGAGAACTCGTAGTGGAGCAGCCCCTCCTGCGGATGCCTGGAGAGCCAGATGAGCATCGTGGGCATCGCGGCAAACACCCACGACCACTGCCGGATCTTCCACGGCCGGTTGACGCGCATCCCGATCAGGAACACGACGATCTCCCCGTCGACGCTCGCCTTCCACCGTCCGGTCTTCAGGCTCATCCCGAGCAGCTTCGCAGCTTGGCCGCCGGCGCGCCAGTGGTCGTTCCCGTACGTACGGTCGGACCGAGAGGGGTCACTGGGGGAAGGCGGGCAAGGACGCAGGATCCGACGTGTGGCCCTGCCACACGAGGATCCGAGGACGCCGCCCGACGCCGCCAGGGGCCACTCGAATCCGAGCGTATTTGCGGGAACGGCCACTAGAGCAGGCTGCCGCCCGGCGGCACGACCCACAGCTTGCGAGCGAACTCGCCGCCGGCCTCGGCGCCGAGGTCGGCGACACGGACGGCCGCCTCCCCCTGCATCCGTCTGGCCAGCTCCGACCAGCCGCGGGCGACGCTCGCCACGCGGGCGGTCGGGCCCCAGCCGACGGCCGCCGACAGCTCCTCGGCGCGGGCGCGGACCTCCGCCAGCGTGAACTCGCCGAACGGCTTGTAGGCGCCCGCGGCGTAGACGGGCACCGTGAGCGGGTCAATCGGGGCGCCGGTCATCTGAGGCCCGCAGTCATCCGAAGCCCATGTTGGCGCGGGGCGCCAGTCCGCCGTGGCGATCGCACGGTCGGTGTCGGCCGAGCGCACGGTCGTCGGATACGGCGGCCGCCTCCACGGATTCGGAGCGATCGTCCCGTAGTGCTCGCGCAGATCGGCGGTCAGCTCGCCGCGATGATCGGCGCAGGCGTAGCGCCGCGGGCCGAGCGGACCGCCGCCCATCCACACCAGCCAGCGCCCCGGGGGGGCGTCCAGATACAGGCCGAAACCGAGCTCGCGCAGCTGGCGCTCGAGCGAGAGCTGGGTCAGCGGATCCGGCCGGGCGTCGCAGAACTCGCAGCGGAAGATGATCCGGACCGGCATCGCCTCGTTCTATCACCGGCGCTGACGCCCGGCCGCCGGTTCGCCGCCCGGCGCCCGCCAGGCCGGCACGCGGTCGTAGTCCCGCCGGATGGCGCGGCGGCGCATCGCGCCGAGGATCGGGCCGTAGGTGAACTGCCGGGTGCGGGCCTGGATCCGGCCGGGCAGCGTCGCGTCCATGAACGGCTGGAACCGGTCGGGGAAGCCGGGCATCGTGCAGGCGATGCAGATCCCGCCGACGTTCGGGCAGCCGCCGACCCCGCCGGCCCACCCCCGCAGCGGGACGTTGCACTTGGCGACCGGGCCCTTGCAGCCGAGCCGCACGAGGCATCCGGTCGAATCGTCAAGCGAGCCGGCGAACTCGCCCTGCTCGGCGTAGCCGGCGCGCGTGCAGCCCTCCTGGACGGTGCGATCGAACAGCCAGCGCGGCCGGCCCTGCTCGTCGAGATCGATCGCCGCCTCGACCCCGACGACGTGCAGCGCCAGATGCAGGAGCGTCTCGGTGATGCTGTCGGGACCGACCGGACAGCCCGGCAGGTTGACGACCGGCAGCCCGGTCCGCGCGGTCCAGCGCGCCCCGAGATAGTCCCGCAGCCCCATCGCCCCGGTCGGGTTGCCGCGCATCGCCGGGATGCCGCCGTAGGCCGCGCAGGTCCCGAGGGCGAGCACGACCTCGGCCCGTGGGGCGAGCCGGTCGATCCAGGTGCAGGTCGGGATCGGGTCGCCGCTGACGGGGTCGACGCCGAACGCCGCCCACGATCCCTCGCCGCTCAGGTGCTCGTTGGGCACCGAGCCCTCCAGCACGAGGATGAACGGGTCCAGCCGGCCCACCGCGGCCGCCCGGAAGGCCGCCATGAACTCGTCGCCGCTCTCGTAGGCGAGCATCGAGTTGTAGATCGCCAGCCGTGGCATCCCCGGCATCACGCCGCGCCACAGATCCTCCAGGCTCGGGCTCGTGGCGCTCGTCATCGCGACGGTGTCGCCGTCACAGCCCAGGCCCGAGGTCAGCCACACGACGTGGACGACCGTCCCTTCGCTGCGCCCGTATCCGGGCCCGAACTCCACCTCGCGCATCAGCGCTGACCGCGCGCTGACACCACCCCGGCGAGCTGCTCGACATGTCCCGGCGCCCCCTCGCGCATCGTGACGAGGTGATCCTCGGGCTTGCCGTGCAGATGCCATTCGTCGCCGTGCCCGGTGACGAGGCCGGCCCGGGCGAGCCGGGCGAGCGCATGGGAGACCGACGGCCGCTCGGCGCCGACGAGCCGTCCGAGCAGCTGATGGGTGAGCGGCAGTGGCAGCCGGATCCCGCCGGGCTCGACCCGTCCCCAGCGCGAGGCCAGATGCCAGAGCAGCAGGGTCAGCCGGGCCTCGAGCCGCGGCTGCGATGCGATCGCCCGCTGCACGTTGAGATTGTGGGCCCGGCGCTCCATGCGGCGCAGCAGCGCGTGGGTCAGCTGCGGCCACGGGCGGACCCGCTCGGTGAACGGCCCGTCGAGCACGGCGAAGCGCGTCGCGGTCAGCCCGCGCCATTCGGTGACGCACTCCAGCAGCTCGTCGTCGGGCGAGACGATCGGCTCGACGAGGTCACCGGCGCCGAGCAGCTCGGCGGCCGTCCGGTCGCCGACGCGCACGCTGACCGCGAGCACGCCCTCCAGCACGAGGACGCCCGGACCGGGCGTCGCCGCCGCCAGCCGCGGCCGGAGATCGAGCTCGCCGACCTCGGCGTCGAACGTCACGGCGGTCACCGCCGGCCGCGCGACCATCCGCATGCGGACGTCGAGCGCCTCGGAGAGCTCGACGTCGAGATCGAGCAGATAGCGATAGGCGGTGGAGCGAACCGGCCGGGGCGCGATCGTGGCCCAGCGCGGGTGCACGGTCGAGCCGTCAGTGGCGCCACGGTCCTCGTTTCCGGTGGGCTTCATCCGTCGGGACGCCTTTCGCTCGCGCGGCCAGACCCTCGGCCTCGGGGGAGCATACGCCGAGCGCCCCCGTTCGGATCACCATCCGGTACGGTGCCGATCACGGTGTGGTAATCGTGATTACCGTCACGAGCATTACGCAGGTTTCACCCCCGCGACCGGCTGGTGGTAGAACCCGTCTGGCGGCTGGGTCTCGCGGCCGACGACGGCTCGTCCACCCGCCCGAGAGGAGAACAACCGCACAGATGTGTCTGGCGATACCGGGACAGGTCATCGAGATCGTTGACGAGGTCAACCAGATCGCCAAGGTGGACGTGGTCGGGGTGCGCCGCAACGTCAACGTCAGCTTGCTGGCCGGCGACGGCGACGGCGACGGCGCGCGGCCGGGCGACTGGGTCCTAATCCACGTCGGCTTCGCGCTCTCCAAGGTCGACGAGGAGGAGGCCCACGCCACGCTGGCGCTGCTGCAGCGGATGGGCGAGAACTTCGAGCAGGAGCTCGAGGACCTGAAGGCGAGCGTGATCGAGTGAGCGCGGGGCCGGGCGCACCCGCGGCGGGCGCACCGGCGGCGGCCTCGGCGTGCGGCGACGCGCACTGCATCACCTGCTCGGACGAGGGGATCCCGATGCGCGTGCTGGCGATCGACGACGGCATCGCGGTCTGCGCTGACGCCGACGGCGGCCGTCACGAGGTGATGATCGATCTCGTCCCGGCGACCGTCGGCGACCCGCTGCTCGTCCACGCCGGCGTGGCGATCGCGCTGCTGGAGCGCGAGCGGTGAAGTACGTCGACGAATACCGCGACGCCCAGCTCGGCCAGGCGCTGGCGACGCAGATCGCCTCCGAGGCGCAGGCCGGCCGGCACTACAAGCTGATGGAGGTGTGCGGCGGCCACACGCACTCCATCTACAAGTACGGGATCGACGACCTGCTGCCCGCCAACGTCGAGCTCGTCCACGGCCCGGGCTGCCCGGTGTGCGTGATCCCGATGGGCCGGGTCGATGACGGGATCGCCGTCGCCCACCAGCCCGGGGTCATCTTCACCTGCTTCGGCGACATGCTCCGCGTTCCCGGATCCGAGCACACGCTGCTCGACGCCAAGGCCCAGGGCGCCGACATCCGCATGGTCTACTCCCCGCTCGACGCGTTGCGGATCGCCCGGGAGAACCCCGACCGCGAGGTCGTCTTCTTCGCCATCGGCTTCGAGACGACCGCGCCCTCGACGGCGCTGACGCTGAAGCGCGCGAAGGCCGAGGGCGTGCGCAACTTCTCGTGCGTGTGCAATCACGTGACGATCGTCCCGCCGCTGCGCGCGCTGCTCGAGTCCCCGGACCTGCGCCTGGACGGATTCATCGGCCCCGGTCATGTCTGCACGGTCGTCGGCGCGCGGCCCTTTCAGTTCATCCCCGCCGACTACGGGCGCCCGGTCGTCATCTCCGGCTTTGAGCCGCTGGACATCCTGCAGTCGATCCAAATGATCCTCCGCCAGCTGCGCACCGGCCGCTGCGAGGTCGAGAACCAGTACAAGCGCGTCGTCCCGCAGGAGGGCAACCTCCGCGCGCTGGAGGTCATGTCCGAGGTCTTCGCGTTGCGCCCCCACTTCGAGTGGCGGGGGCTCGGCTTCATCTCCCAGAGCGCGCTGCGCCTGTCGGACGCCTATCGGGAGTTCGACGCCGAGGAGCGCTTCGAGGTGCCCAACGTGCGGGTCGCCGATCCGAAGGCCTGCCAGTGCGGCGAGGTGCTCAAGGGCGTCATCAAGCCGTGGGAGTGCAAGGTGTTCGGCACGGCCTGCACGCCTGAGCACGCGATCGGCACGTGCATGGTGTCGCCCGAGGGGGCGTGCGCGGCGTACTACAACTTCGGCCGCTACGCCCGCGAGCGGGAGGCGGTGTGAGCGACTCCGCGCCGCCCGGACCGGCCCCGGCGCGGCCCGCCGGCCGCGAGCAGCGGGTGCTGGAGATCATCGAGACGGCGCGGGCCAAGCGGGCCCGCTTCCGCGACGAGCGCATCACCCTCGCCCACGGCGCCGGGGGCAAGGCGACCCAGACGCTGATCGAGGGCCTGCTCGTCCCGGCGTTCACGGCCGGCCAGGGCCTGCTCGTCCCGGCGTTCACGGCCGGCCAGGGCCCGTCGGACGCCGGCGCGGGCTCCGGCGAGGACGGGGCGGCGCGCGCGGGTGCGACCGGGTCGTTGGCGGCGCTCGGCGACGCGGGCCTCGTCTCGCTTCCCGGCGGCTCGCTCGCCATGACCTCCGACAGCTTCGTCGTCAAGCCGCTGCGCTTCCCGGGCGGCTCGATCGGCGAGCTGGCGGTCAACGGGACGGTCAACGATCTCGCGATGGCGGGCGCGCGGGCGCTGGCGCTCACCGTGTCGATGATCCTGGAGGAGGGGCTCGAGGCCGACGTGCTGCGCGCCGAGGTGTCGGCGATCGCCGACGCCGCGGCGGCGGCCGGGGTCGAGATCGTCGGCGGTGACACGAAGGTCGTCGAGCGCGGCGCCGCCGACGGCATGTATCTCTGCACGACCGGGGTCGGGATGGTCGACGACCGCGCGCGCCTGGCCACCGACGGCATCCGCCCGGGCGATCAGATCCTCGTCTCCGGGCCGATCGGCGAGCACGGGACGGCGATCATGCTGGCCCGCAACCAGTTCGACCTCGACGCCGAGCTGGAATCGGACACCTGCTCGCTGTGGCCCGCGGTCGACGCGCTGCTGACCGCCGTCGGCGCCGACCTGCACTGCCTGCGCGACGCGACCCGCGGCGGGGTCGCCTCGGTGCTCAACGAGCTGGCCCGGGCCTCGACGGTCTCCGTGGTCGTGCGCGAGGCCGACGTGCCGGTCTCGCCGATCGTGGCGGCGGCCGCCGAGCTGCTGGGGATCGATCCCATGTACGTGGCCAACGAGGGACGGCTCGTGGCCTTCGTCGCGCCGGACGCGGCGGACCGGGCGCTCGCCGCGCTGCGCGCGGTGAGCGGGTGCGCGGAGGCGGCGGCGATCGGCGAGGTTCGGGAGCAGCCACCCGGGATGGTGATGGTGCAGACGGCGTTCGGCGGTAGACGGGTGATGGATCAGCTGGTCGGAGATCCGCTGCCGCGGATCTGTTGACAAATCGGACTCGAGGAGAACGAGCAGATGGCAACGGCAACCGAATTCGTACCCAATCAGGCGGCGACGGAGGCGGTGACGGCCCACGTGCTGTGGGTGACCGTCGGCCAGTCGTGCGAGGGCGATTCGGTCGCCATGACCTCGGCGACCAATCCGAGCCTCGAGGACATCATCCAGGGCGTCATCCCCGGCATGCCGCGCGTCGTCATCCACAATCAGGTGATCGCCTTCGAGGTCGGCCAGGAGTACATCCAGGCGTGGTTCGACGCCGAGCAGGGCAAGCTCGACCCGTTCGTGCTCGTGATCGAGGGGTCACTCGGCAACGAGCAGCTGAGCGGCGAGGGTCACTGGACCGGGTTCGGCGTCAATGCGGCCAACGGGCAGCCGATCACCATCAACGAGTGGATCGACCGGCTCGCGCCCAAGGCGGCGGCGGTCGTCGCGGTCGGGACCTGCGCCACCTACGGCGGGATCCCGGCGATGAAGAACAATCCGACGGGGGCGATGGGCGTGCCGGACTACCTCGGCTGGAAGTGGCGCTCGAAGGCCAATCTGCCGGTCATCTGCATCCCCGGCTGCCCGGCCCAGCCCGACAACATGACCGAGGTCCTCATGTACCTCGTCTTCCATCTGGCGGGGATGGCGCCGGCGCCCGAGCTCGACGAGCAGCTGCGTCCCAAGTGGCTGTTCGGCCGCACCGTGCGCGAGGGCTGCAATCGCGCGGGGTTCACCGAGCAGGGCAACTTCGCGACCGAATACGGCTCCGATCACCGGTGCCTGGTCAAGCTCGGCTGCAAGGGTCCGGTGACGAAGTGCAACGTGCCGATCCGCGGCTGGGTCAACGGCATCGGCGGATGCCCGAACGTCGGCGGCATCTGCATGGGCTGCACGATGCCCGGCTTCCCGGACAAGTACATGCCGTTCATGGACGAGGACAAGTGGGGCGGCGTGGCCGCCAACTTCCAGCGCTTCACCTACGGGCCGGTGTTCCGTTACTTCCGCAAGCGCAATCTGGAGACGAAGTTCGACATCGAGCCCGAGTGGCGTCGGCCCGGACCGGTGCTGACCAGCGGCTATCAGAAGCGCTGGTAGCGAGAGCGACCGGTCCCCGAGTCAGCGACCTTTCACAGAATCAAGGAGCGAGAGAGCATGGCCACCACCACCGAGCAGAAGGTCATCGTCAAGGAGATGTCGTGGGATCCGATCACCCGGATCGTCGGCAGCCTCGGCATCCACACCGAGATCGACTTCACCAATCAACGGGTGAACAAGTGCTACAGCACGTCGATGGTGTTCCGCGGATTCGACATCTTCATGAAGGGGATCGACCCGCGCGACGCCCACTTCATCACGAGCCGCATCTGCGGGATCTGCGGTGACAACCACGCGACCTGCTCCTGCCTGAACCAGAACATGGCCTATTCGGTCAAGCCGCCGCCGCTCGGCGACCTGGCCTTCAATCTCGCCGAGTCCGCCGACTACATGTTCGACCACGCCATCTTCAACGACTGCATGGCGAACGTCGACTTCTGCGAGCAGATGGTCAAGGACACCAATCCGACCCTGCTGGCCAAGGCCGAGACGACCTCGGCACCCCACTCCGACGTGCACGGCTACAAGACGATCGCCGACATCATGCGGGCGCTGAACCCGTTCACCGGCAGCTTCTATCTCGAGACGCTCCAGGTGGCGCGCTACACGCGGGAGATGTACTGCCTGTTCGGCGGGCGCCACACCCACCCCTCGACGATCATGCCGGGCGGCTGCAGCGCCGACATCACCCATCAGACGCTGACCGATTACTACGTGCGCCTGATGCGCTACATGGACTACGTCAAGCGCACCGTGCCGATGCACGACGACCTCTACGACTTCTTCCTGACCGAGCTGCCGGGATACGACATGGTCGGCTATCGGGAGACCAACCTCGTCAACTGGGGCTGCTTCGACGATCCCGACTACGTCGACTACAACTACCGCACGATGACCGACTGGGGGCGCAAGCGCTACATCACCCCCGGCGTGGCGATCAACGGCGAGCTGATCTCGACCGACCTCGTCGAGATCAACCTGATGATCCGCATTCTGCTCGGCAGCTCGTACTTCGACGGCTGGGAGAACGAGCCGACGTTCGTCACCCATGACCCGCTCGGCAACGCGGTCGACAAGAACCATCCCTGGAACAAGCAGACCCTGCCCAAGCCCCAGAAGCGTGACTTCGCCGACAAGTACAGCTGGGTCGTGTCGCCGCGCATCTACGACAAGCGCACCGACACCCACGTCTGCTGTGACACCGGCGGCGGGCCGTTCGCGCGCCAGTGGTGCACGGCGAAGGCCGGCATCGTCGACTTCGGCTATCTGAAGGCGACCGGCCACTCGATCCAGATGGTGCTGCCGAAGTCGGCCTCGATGCCCGAGATGGAGCTGGAGTGGCACGTCCCCGAGAAGTCCAACGCCGTCGAACGTGACCGCGCCCGCTCCTATCACCAGGCGTACTCGGCGCTCGTCGCCCTGCACTGCCTGGAGCGCGCGCTCAAGGAGGTCCGGGCGGGACGCACGAAGAGCTGGAAGGAATTCACCGTGCCCGAGGAGGCGGTCAGCTGCGGCTTCCACGAGGCGGCGCGCGGCGTGCTCTCACACCACATGGTGATCCGCGAGGGCAAGATCGCCAACTATCAGCCATATCCGCCCACCCCGTGGAACGCGAGCCCTCGGGACACCTTCGGGACGCCCGGGCCCTACGAGGACGCCGTCCAGAACACGCCGATCTTCGAGGAGAACGGCCCGGACAACTTCAAGGGCGTCGACATCATGCGCGCGGTGCGCAGCTTCGATCCGTGCCTGCCGTGCGGGGTCCACATGTACACCGGCGGCGGGCGCGTGCGCAAGGTCGTCCACACGCCGACCGGCCTCTCCTAGGCCGGCGGGCGGGGTGGGCCCGGCCAACGGGAGCGGCGGAGGGCGCGGATGACAGAGGTCAGCGGAATCCATCCCGACGAGCTGCTCGACCGCATCCAGGCGCTGACCGAGCAGGTCGACGCGCTCCAGGACGTGCGCGCGCGGACGCTCGCCCAGGATCTCGTCTCGACGGTGATCGCCATGTACGGCGACGGGCTGGCGCGGATCATGGAGACGATCGCCGGCGCGCGGGACGCCGGGGCGACGATCATCGACGAGCTGACCCAGGACGGAGCGGTGGCCAGCCTGCTGCTCATCCACGACCTGTTCCCGATCTCGCTGCGGGAGCGGGTGACCGAGGCGCTGGACACCGTCCGGCCCTACATGGAGTCCCACGGCGGCAACGTCGAGCTCGTCTCGCTGACCGACGGGGTGGCGACGCTCGTCCTGCAGGGCAGCTGCAACGGCTGCTCGGCGTCGCGGGCGACGCTGGAGCTGGCGATCAAGCAGGCGCTGGAGGAGCACGCCCCGGACCTCGCCGGGCTCGAGGTGCACGGGGTGACCGAGGACGAGCCCGCGCTCGCGCCGGGGGCGGTGGCGCTGCCGATGGCCGGCGCGTCCGGCGTGCCGGCCGGCGCCGGGGGGGCCGGTCTCGCCCCTCCGGTGACGACCGGCGGATTCGAGCTCCCGGTCGTGCACGCCGGGGCGGGTGGGGCCGATCTCTCCGCGTCCGGCCGCCCGGCGGCGGCGCGCTGGATCTCGCTCGAGGAATCGGTCCGGCCGGCCCCGGGCGGCCTGCGCGAGCTCCAGATCGACGGCAGTGCCGTGCTGTTCGCCGATGTCGGCGACTCGCTGCTCGCCTATGAGAACCGCTGCGCGGCGTGTGGCGAGCCGCTCGGCGGCGGCGTCCTGGACGGCGGCATGCTGCGCTGCCCGAGCTGCCTCGTCGAGTTCGACCTGCCGCGCGCCGGACGCGCCGCCGGCGGCGAGCCGCTCCAGCTGCGCCCCGTCCCGCTGCTCGAGGCCGGCGGGCTGCGGGTGGCGGTGTGAGCCGTCTCGACGCCGCGGCAGCGTCTCGCCGCCGGGCCGAGGCGGTCGCCCGCATGCGCGGCCTGGCTCAATCCGGACCGGCCGGGGGGGCAGCGGCGCGCGGCCGCGGCGGCGCCGGCGGCTCGGGGCCGGGCGCCCGCGCCAAGCCGGTGGAGCGCTGCGACATCTGCCACACGACGGTGCCCGACGACCATCGCCACATGCTGCACCTCGTCGACCGCGCGATCGTCTGCACGTGCGAGGCGTGCTGGGCGCTGTACTCCGGCAACCCCGAATACCGCCCCACCGGGATGCGGACCCTGTGGCTCGACGACTTTCATTGCGACGACGAGACCTGGGCGGCGTTCCGGGTGCCGATCGGGCTCGCCTTCTTCATGCGCAGCACGGTCACCGGGACGGTCGTCGCCTTCTATCCGAGCCCCGCGGGGGCGACCGAATCCGAGCTGACCCTCGAGGCATGGGCGGCACTCGTGGAGCGCAATCCCGTGCTCGAGCAGCTGGACACCGACGCCGAGGCGCTCGTCGTCAACCGCCTGTCGGACCCCCCGCAGTACGCGATCATCCCGATCGACCAGTGCTACGGGCTCGTCGGGCTGATCAAGTCACGCTGGGAGGGGATCTCCGGCGGCGGCGCGATCGAGCAGGCGGTGCCCGAGTTCTTCGCCGGGCTCCGGACCCGCGCGGTCAGTGCCTCCGAGGCGCTGCGGTGAGCGTCCACGTCGAGCCCGAGGATGGGCGCCGGACCGTCCCGGCACCCGAGTTCGAGATCACCGACTGCGCCCACGTCGCGTTCGCGGCGACGCCGACGATGCTCTTCTCGATCCGGGCGACCGACTCCAGCGGACTGACGATCCAGTCGATCGCGCTCAGCGCCCAGGTGATGATCGACCCGGCGCGGCGGGGCTATGACCCCGGGACGCGTGAGCGCCTGGCCGAGCTCTTCGGCCCGCCGGCATCGTGGGCCCCGTCCACCTCGGGCCTGGCCTGGGCCCGCGTGGCCACCGCGGTGCCCGGCTTCGCCGGCGCCACCGTGTTCGGCCTCGAGGTGCCGTGCACGTACGACCTCGAGGTCGCCGCGGCGAAGTACTTTCAGGCCGTGCGGGAGGACGGCGTGCCGCTCAGCTTCCACTTCACCGGCAACGTCTTCTACCGCGGCCCGGCGCCCGAGCCGAGCGCGCCTCCGGGACCGATCCAGGTGGCGCCGATCGCCTGGAGCACGTCCTCGCAGTTCACGATGCCGGTCGGCGCCTGGCGCGCGATGATCGCCGACCACTATCCGGGCGGCGGCTGGATCAGGATCAGCCACGAGACGCTGGCCGCGCTCAACGAGCGCCGCGCCGGGCGCGGGCTGGCCGACTTCGACGCCTGCGTGGCCGAGCTGCTCGCTGGAGGAGAGCGATGAACGCGACGCTCGAGGAGCTCGTCGACTCGCTGCTGTACGAGGGCTACGCGCTGTACCCCTACACCCCCGGAGCGACGAAGAACGCGACGCCGACCCCCTTCGGGATCATCTATCCCCCGGCCTACGCCGCCGAGTGCGCGGGGGCGCACGACCACGCCCGGCTGGAATGCGTCGCGCTCCCCGGGCCGGGCGCGACCCTGTCGGCGTCGCTGCGCTATCTGGAGCCCAGCGGCGAGCGCCACGAGGCGTCGGCGCGGCGGGTGGAGCTCGGGCCGGCCGCGGTCGGCGAGCGGGTCAGCGTCGAGTTCGACGGCGGTCGCTTCACGCTGCGATCCGAGCCGCTGCCCGGGGCGGCCCCGCCGCTGCCCGGAGCGGCCCCAGCCGACGCCGACGCCGAGGGCGGCGGCGTGCTCGTGCGCTCGTGCGTGCACAACACGCGCCCGGTGGCGCCGGGGCTCGAGCGCGGGCCGGCGCTGGGCCGGTCGCTGCTCTCGGTCCACGTCGTCGTCTCGATCTCCGCCGGACGCTTCATCTCGCCCTTGGAGGCGGGACGTCAATCGGTCAACATCTGGCCGGTGCTCGCCACCGACCGCGACGACGTCGTGCTCGGCGCGGCGATCGCGCTGCCCGACCATCCGGCGATCGCGCCCGGGAGCCACGGCAACCTGTTCGACAACACCGAGATAGAGGAGGCGCTCGTGCTCCACGTCCACGCCCTGACCGACGCCGAGCGCACGGCGGCCGGCGAGCAGGACCCGGTCGTGCGGGCGATGATCGAGCGCACGCTCGCCGTGACCCCGGAGCAGATCATCGGCCTGCACTCGGGGCTGAAGGAGAGCCGCTAGTGGCCGCCGGCCCGCGGCCCGGAGCGGTGCCGAGCTGGAGCGGCGACGCCGGGCTGACCGGCGGTGTGCCGATCGGCGGCGTCCGGGGCGGGGCGCCCGGTGGTCTGGCGGGCGGCGTCGACGTCCCCGGCGAGGAGCGCGCCACGGTCGACGGCGTGACCTTCACCCGCGGCCAGACGCTCGTGCTCGCCCCCGGGGTCGATCGCGACCCCTATGACAAGATGCTCGACGGACGCCGGGCGACGCTCGAGCGGATCTACGTCGACTACGACGACCGCGTCTACCTGGCGGTGACCGTCGACGACGACCCCGGCCAGGAGCTGATGCGCGAGACCGGCCGGTATCTGTTCTTCTTCGCCAACGAGGTGTCGCCCGCATGACCGCATCCGCCCAACGGACCAAGCAGATCCTCGTGGCCGGGATCGGCAACGCCTGGCTGCGTGACGACGGCTTCGGCGGCGAGGTCGCCAAGCTGCTCGGCGACCGTGAGCTGCCCGCCGGCGTCAGCGTCGTCGACTTCGGCACCGGCGGGCTCGATCTCGCCTATGAGGTCATGCGCGGCTATGACGCCCTGATCCTGATCGACGTCAGCCGCCAGGGCGGGACGCCCGGGACCCTGTACGTGATGGAGGCCGAGCCCGACGACATCGACGGCCAGATCGAGGACGGGCAGATGCTCGATCCGCACGGCATGGATCCGCAGACCGTGCTGCGCTTCGTCAAGTACGTCGGCGGCTGGCCCGGACGGGTGTTCGTCGTCGCCTGCGAGCCCGAGGTCGTGGAGGACGTCGGCTTCGGCCTCAGCGACCCCGTCAGCGCGGCGCTCGCCCGCGCCGCCGACGTCGTGCTGGAGACCGTCGCCGAGCTGCAATCCGGCCGGCTCGACGCCGAGCCGCCCGCCCGTGCATGAGCTGTCGATCGCCACGGCGGTCCTGAACACCGCGCTCAAGCACGCCGACGACCGGGCGGTGACGGTCGTCAGCGTCCGCATCGGGCGGCTGCGCCAGGTCGTGCCGGACTCACTCGCCTTCTACTTCGAGATCGTCGCCCGTGACACTCCGTGCCAGGGGGCCGAGCTGAGGTGCAGCGAGGTGGAGATGGCGCTGCGCTGCCGGGGCTGCGAGCATGGCTGGTCGCCGGAGCTCCCGGTGTTCCGCTGCCCGGCGTGCGACTCGGCCGACGTCGAGATCTGCAGCGGCGAGGAGCTCGAGGTCGATTACATTGAGGTCGAAGACAAGGAGGCCGCATGCACCGCACCAAGGTGAGGATCGTCGAGGACGCGCTGGACGCGAACAACACGATCGCCCGCGCCAACCGTTCTGACTTCGACGATCACGACGTCAGCGTGCTCAACCTGATGAGCGCCCCCGGAGCCGGCAAGACGACGCTGCTGGAGCGCGCGCTGGCTGCGCCCCTGCCCGGCGCAGAGGCGGACGCGATCCGCGTCGGGGTCCTGGAGGGCGACGTCCAGGGCTCGTATGACGCCGACCGGCTGGCCAGCCTCCACATCCCCGTCACCCAGATCAACACCGGCAGCGGCTTCGGCGGCGAATGCCACCTCGACGCCAACATGGTCCGCTCCGCGATCGACGCCCTGCCGCTCCACGACATCGACCTGCTCGTGATCGAGAACGTCGGCAACCTCGTCTGCCCGGCCGAGTTCCGCGTCGGCGAGGACGCGCGGGCGATGGTCTGCTCGATCACCGAGGGCGAGGACAAGCCGCTGAAATACCCGCTCATGTTCCGGGCCTGCGAGCTCGTCGTCATCAACAAGGTCGACCTCCTCCCCCATCTCGAGTTCGACCTGCCCAAGCTCCTGCATCACATCGACGCGGTCAACCCCGGCGTGCGGACGATCGTCACCAGCGCGCGCACCGGCGAGGGCGTCGACGAGCTCCGCGGCTGGCTGGCCGAGCTCGCGCAGCGACGCGTGGCCGCCGCGCCCGCGGGGTGACGGCGCCGGTCCCCACCGCCGAGACGGTCCGCCAGCTGCTGGAGCTGCGCCTGGAGCAGCGCCACGATTGCGCGCGGCGCTTCTTCGAGCCCGAGGCGCCGCGGATCGCCCGGCTCTGTCACTGCATGGCCGAGCGCTTCGCCCGCGGCGGGCGATTGATCGCGGTCGGCGTCTCGGCGGCGGCCCGGTCCGACGTCCGCCACGTCGCGGTCGAATTCGTCCACCCGGTGATCGTCGGCAAGCGCGCCCTCCCGGCGCTCGGCCTGACCGGCGAGTCCGGGCGCGCCGTGCGCGAGCTCGATCTCGCCGCGTCCGCCGACGACATCGTGATCGCCTTCGGGGAAGCGCAGGACGGGCCCGAGCTCGTCGACGCGCTCGCCCTCACGCGAGGGCGCGGCTGCCTGACGATCGCCTTCGCCCCGCTCGGAGCCGAGTGGGAGCTGACCCCGCCGACCGCCGATCCGTTCATCGCCCAGGAGCTCGTCGAGACCGCGTACCACGTCCTGTGGGAGCTCGTCCACGTGTTCTTCGAGCACCGCGGGCTGCTGGAGGGCCGCAGCGAGCGCCGCTCCCATGACGCCGGCGCCTCCAGCTTCCTGTATCCGTTCCTCGCCGAGCGCGAGGACGACCTCGACGCCGTCTGCGCCGACGTCGCCCGCTCGGCGGTGATGAAGGGTGAGGAGGCCGCCGCGCTGCGCGCGGCCACGGTCACCGGCGGCGCGGTCGTGCTGGAGGCGGCGGCGGGCGCGCTGCGGGCCGGCCTGGACGCCGGCGGCACACTGCTCGCGCTCGGCAACGGCGGCTCAGCGACCGACGCGATGGACGTCGTCGCCGACTTCGTGCAGGCCCCGTCACGGCTCGCCTGGCCCCCGCGCCGCGCGCTTGATCTGTGCGCCGACACCGCGATCCTCACCGCCATCGCCAACGACATCGGGACCGAGTCGATCTTCTCCCGCCAGATCATCGCCTACGGCCGGCCCGGCGACGTGCTGCTGGCCTTCTCGACGAGCGGCGGCTCGCTCAGCGTGCTCGACGCGCTCGCCCAAGCCCGCCGGGACGGGCTGGTGACGATCGCGCTCGTCGGCTATGACGGCGGCCGGGTCGCCGCCGAGGGGCTCGCCGACCACATCCTCGTCACCCCGTCCCAGCACATCCCCCGGATCCAGGAGGCGCAGGCCACCGCCTATCACCTGCTGCGTGAGCTCGTGGAGCTGTAGCCGGTGGGCGCGGCCCGGACCCTGGTCGGTGGCGCGGGCGACGAGCGGCGGGTGCGGACCCGCGCGCGGGTGCAGGGGACCGTGCAGGGCGTCGGCTTTCGCCCGTTCGTCTACCGCCTGGCCCGGGAGGAGCAGCTGGGGGGCTACGTGCTCAACGACGAGCACGGGGTCCTGCTCGAGGTCGAGGGCGACCCCGACGCGGTCCGGCGCTTCCTGACACGTCTGCGCTCCGACGCGCCTCCGCTGGCGTCGATCGACGCCGTCTCCAGCGACGCGCTGGCGCCCCGCCACGAGCGCGAGTTCCGGATCCTGGAGAGCGCCCGCACCGGCGGGACGAGCGACGCGCCGGTCACGGCGGACTGGGCGACCTGCCCGGACTGCCTGGCCGAGCTGACCGATCCCGGGGATCGCCGCCATCGCTATCCGTTCATCAACTGCACGAACTGCGGGCCCCGGTTCACGATCGTCCGCGGCGTCCCGTACGACCGGGAGCTGACGACGATGGCGCCGTTCAGCATGTGCGCCGCCTGCCGGCGGGAGTACGACGATCCCGCCGACCGCCGCTTTCACGCCCAGCCGAACGCCTGCCCGGAGTGCGGCCCGAGCGTTCGGCTGATCGAGGGCGGGAGCGGAGCCGGTGCCGGGGCCGGCCGGACCGGCGGGGGTCTCGTCAGGGCCGGCCGGGATTCCGCCGAGGCCGGCCGGGATTCCGCCGGGGCCGGCCGGGATTCCGCCGGGGCCGGCGACCCGATCGGCGACCTGGCCGAGCGTCTGGCGGCGGGCGCGATCGCCGCCGTCAAGGGCCTCGGGGGCTATCACCTCGTCTGCGACGCGGCGCATGAGGATGCGGTGGCGGCGCTGCGGGCCCGCAAGCATCGCGAGGACAAGCCGTTCGCGCTGATGGCCTCCGGGGTGCAGGCGGCCCGCGCGCTCATCGAACTCGGTCCGGAGCAGGAGCGTCTGCTCTGCTCGGGCCAGCGCCCGATCGTCCTCGGCCGCCGACGGCCGGGCGCCCGGGTCGCCGCCGCGGTGGCGCCGGGCGCGCCCGAGCTCGGGGTGATGCTCCCCTACACGCCGCTGCACCATCTCCTGCTCGCGGATTTCGGCGCCGTCGGAGGGGGCGGCGACGCGGCCCTCGTGATGACGAGCGGCAACATCTCCGACGAGCCGATCGCCTACGAGGACGACGACGCGCTGGCGCGGCTGCGCGGGATCGCCGATCTCTTCCTCGTCCACGACCGGCGGATCGCGACGCGGACCGACGACTCCGTCGCGCGGATCGCGTCGGTCGCCGGACGCCTCCGGCCGCTGATGATCCGGCGGTCTCGCGGCTACGTTCCCGGACATCTGCCGCTGCCCGGCGGGGCCGGCGCACCCCCGCTGCTGGCCTGCGGCGCCGAGCAGAAGAGCACCTTCTGCGTCGCCAAGGGCGGGCGGGCCTGGGTCAGCCATCACATCGGCGACCTCGAGCACGAGGCCACGCTGCGGGCGTTCACCGACGGGATCGCCCATTTCCAGGCGCTGTTCGCGGTCACGCCCGCGGTCGTCGCCCACGATCTGCACCCCGACTATCTCTCCACCCGCTACGCGCTCGAGCGCGACGGCCTACGGCTCATCGGCGTCCAGCATCACCATGCGCACCTGGCGGCCTGCCTCGCCGAGCACGGGGTCGCCGCCGAGCCCGCGGTGGGGGCGATCTTCGACGGGACCGGCTACGGGAGCGACGGGACGGTGTGGGGCGGCGAGCTGCTCGCCGGCGGGGTCGGCGACGTCCAGCGGGCCGGACGGCTGTGGACGGTGCGGATGCCGGGCGGCGCGGCGGCCGTCCGCCAGCCCTGGCGGATGGCCCGCGCCTGGCTGGACGCCGCGTATGACGAGCCCCGTGGCGAGGCCGGCGAGACCCCTCCGCTCCCCCGACGCCTGGCCGGCGCGGTGGATCCCGCGGGCTGGGCGGCGATGGGGCGGATCGGCGCGAGCGCCGAGTTCTCCCCCGTCACGTCGAGCATGGGCCGCCTGTTCGACGCCGTCGGGGCGCTGTGCGGACTCGTCGCCGAGGCCTCATACGAGGGGCAGGCGGCCGTCGAGCTCGAGGCGGCGGCGTGGCGGGCCGGCGGCCGCGGCGACGACCGCTATGAGATCGAGCTGCGGCCCGGCGACGATGGGCTGATCATCGATCCCCGCCGCGCCGTGCGAGCGATCGCCGAGGATCTGGAGGGCGCAGCCGACGCCGACCTCGTGGCGGCGCGCTTCCATGCCGGCCTGGCCCGCGTGACGGTCGACGCGGTGACCGCGGTGGCGGGCGAGCGCGGGCTCGGCAGCGTCGTGCTCAGCGGCGGCGTGTTCCAGAACCGCCTGCTGCTGGAGAGCGTGGCGGCGGGCTGCGCGGCGGCCGGGCTGCGCGTGCTCGTCCCCGAGCGCCTGCCCCCCAACGACGGCGGGATCTCCTACGGTCAGGCCGCCGTCGCGGCGGCGGTGATGCGGGCGCCAGGGGGATGACCCTCCCGCGCCGGCACGATGCCTCGGCCGCGTGGGGCGCGATCCCGGCCGCGGGCGGCGCGACCCCGGCCACGGGCGGCGCGATCCCGGCCGCGGGCGGCGCGATCCCGGCCGCGGGCGGCGCGATCCCGGCCGCGGGCAGAGCGACCCCGCGGGCAGAGCGACCCCGGCCGCGGGCGGCGCGACCCTTCCCCGCACCATGGCGCTCCGGCGCGCGTCCCGGCACGGAGGGTGTCGACATTTTGCCCGCTATGCGGGCATTTTTCAGACATCCTCCGCCTGAGTCGCCGCTGCGCGCCTCCGGGGCGCGATCCCTCGGCTCGCGACCATCGGGACGCAGCACCGCGACGCGGGCGCGGCCGCCGCCGGCTCGTGTGCCCGGGCCGCGGTCAGTCGGCGAGGCCGAGCAGGGCGATCGTCCTGTCAGGGGTGACCCGGACGACGAGCTCGCCGGGAACGCCGTTGCGGCGGCCGAACTCCTCGGCGCGGTCGGCTCCCATATAGCGGCCGCCGATCAGCGTGGCAGAGCGCAGCAGCTCCTCGGGATCCTCGCTGAGCGTTGCGCGGCCGGTGATCTGAACGAAGGCGAACGGCGGCGCCTCGTCGTCGACGACGAGCGCCACGCGGGGGTCCCGGCGCAGATTGCGTCCCTTGACGGTGTCGGCGGCGGTGTTGAAGATGATGTCGTCGCCGTCGAGCACGAACCACACCGGCATGACGTGGGGGCGCCCGTCCGCGCGCGTCGTCGCCAGCTTCGCGGTGCGGGTGCCGGAGAGCAGGAACGCCCGGATCTCCTCCGGGCTCATCGGTCGGGCCATCCCGCCACCCTAGCGGTGCGCGCGCGGCGGCGCGGGCCGGCCTGCGATCACCAGCCGCGGGTGCCGGGCGGGCCCTTGAAGGGCCCGATCAGGTCCGCGGTGATCCAGCCGCCGTAGAAGTCGCCGTCCTGGGCCTGGATGCGCTCGTCGTCGAGCCAGGCGGCGTCGACGCGGCCGGGATAGAAGGCGACGTGGTCGAGCAGCTGCTCGTAGCCCAGCGAGGGCTCGGGATACGTCCACCCCACCGCCGCCACGCGGCGATCGCCGACGACGGCGTCGAGATACAGGGCGCTGCCCTTGAACTCGCACCATGTCGAGCGCGCGTCGCTGCGGGCCAGCAGGCCGCCGTCGATGTCCTCGGGCGGGACGTAGATCGTCGGCGGATGGCTCGTCTCGAGCACCCGCAGGGCGCGGACGGAGTCGGCAAGCGTGCGGCCGGCCAGTTCGACCCGCACCCGCCGCTCGCACGGCACGACGGCCGGCGGCCGCGGATAGTCCCAGACGCGTTCCACGCCCTCAATGTTCGCAGGAGCACCGTGCGGGCTCGCCGCCGCCGGCGCTGTGGGAGGATCGACGCCATGCCAAACGCCAACGTCTTCAGCGCCGACTATGAATACGAGGACAGCACGCCGGAGGGATATCACGCGGGCGAGGCGCCCGTGGCGCCGACCCCCGGTGCCGGTGCCCTCACCGTCCGGATCTACGAGGTCAGGCCCGGGCAGAGCATGTGCCCGTATCACTACGAGTACGAGGAGGAGTGGTTGCTCGTGCTGGCCGGTGAGCTGACGGTCCGGCGTCCGACCGGCGAAGAGCCGCTGATCGCCGGCGACCTCGTCTGCTTCCCTCCCGGCCCAGACGGGGCCCACAAGGTCACCAATCGCGGCAGCGCCCCCGCGCGGGCCATGATGTTCTCCAGCGCGCGTGAGCCGGCGGTCGCCGTCTATCCCGACAGCGGCAAGATCGGGGTCTGGCCGCCGAACGATGCCGACGATCTGATGCTCCGGCGCGAGGACGGCAACGTCGACTACTGGGACGGCGAGCGCTAGCGGCCTCTCCCGCGCAGACGCTCGGATTGACGTGGCTCCCGGCGGCCCGCCAGCCGCGGCTCACCGTCCCAGTGCGCGGGCCTCACACCCCGGCGAGCTGCTTGAGCTGGGTGAGGCGGATGTGGTTGCCCGAGGGGTCGCGGAAGCCGGCGTCGATCCCGTACGGGCGATCCTCGGGCTCTTCGACGAACTCGACGCCCCGCGCCTTGAGCTCCTCAAAGCTCGCCCGGCAGTCCTCGGTCGTCAGGAACACGGTGGCCGACATCCCCTTCGCGGTCAGCGCCCGGATCTGAGCGCGTGTCTCCTCGTCGACCATCGGGTGGCCGGGAATCGCCATCAGGACGATCGACACGTCGGGCTGACCGGGCGGTGCGACGGCCAGCCAGCGAAAGCCTCCCAGCTCCGGAAGCGAGGCGTCGATCTGCACCTCCATGCCCACCTTCTCGGTGTAGAAGGCGAGCGCCTCGTCCTGATCCTCGACCCATAGCTGCGTGCTGGCGATCTTGAACATCATCCGACCTCCTCGGAGTGGTATGAGCGATGGCGCCACGCTAAACGGAGCGATCGCCGCTGTCTTCTCCGCGTGTGCTGTGTTGCGGGCGGCCGTAGGCGCGGACCACGCAGCTCGGGATCGGCGCCCGCTCGGCGGCGGGCGCAAACGCGCCGCGATAGGCCGCCGGCGACCGCCCGTAGGTGCGGGTGAAGCTCGACGTGAACGAGCCCAGGCTCTGGAGGCCGACCGAGAGGCAGATCTCGGCGATCGGGCGATCGGTGTCACGCAGCAGCGCAGCGGCGCGCTCCAGGCGCCGCGTCAGCAGGTACTCGTGCGGGGAGACGCCGAACGCGCGGCGGAACTCACGGCTGAAGTGCGCGCGGGACAGGCCGGCCGCCGCGGCGAGGACGTCGACGTCGAGCGGGTCGAAGTAACGCGCATCGGCGAGATCCTTGGCCCGCAGCAGGTGGCGCGCGGTCGGGGCGAACACCATCCCCCGCAGTATCCCGCGCGCGCCCCGGCCGAGCTAGTCCAGCCGGCCGCCGAGGATCGCGGCCGCGGTGCCGTCGGCGATCACCGGCAGGATCGCGTCGAGATCGTCGGCGGGCGGGCGATCGTGGATCAGCTCGGTGACCCGCTCGCGGACCACGGCGTGCAGCGACGCGACGATCGTCCCCGGCGCACCCGGGTCGCAGTCGAGCGCCTGGCACGCGCACAGCAGCTCGATCGCCACCACCTTCTCGAGGCGCTCGGCCGCGTCGAGGGTCATGACCGCCGCGGTCATGCCCATCGAGACGTGGTCCTCCTGATTGTCGGAGGTGGAGATGCTGTCGATGCTGACCGGCTGGGCGAGCGCGCGCAGTTCGGCGACGAGCGCGGCGGCGGTGTACTGAACGACCATGTAGCCGCTCGAGGCGCCCGCGTCACGGGTCAGGAACGCCGGCAGGCGCCCGTTCAGGCTCGGTGACAGAAGCCGGAACGTGCGCCGCTCGGAGATCGAGCCGATGTCGGCGAGCGTCAGGCGCAGGGTGTCGAAGGCGAGCGCCAGGCTCTGACCGTGGAAGTTGCCGGCCGAGATGACCTCGTCGGGGTCCTCGAACACGAGCGGGTTGTCGGTGACCGCGTTGAGATCGGCGGTCACGAGCTCGGAGAAGAAGCGAAAGCCCTCGCGCGCGGCGCCGTGGACGGGGGCCGAGCAGCGCAGCGAATAGGCGTCCTGCAGCCGCGCCGAGCCCGGTCCCGCGGTCCGCGTCGAGCCGTGCAGCGCCGCGCGGATGTGCGCGGCGCTCGCGCTCTGCCCCGCGAGCGGGCGCAGGCTGTGCACCCGCGCCTCGAACGCCGGCAGCGCCCCGCGCAGGGCGTCGATCGTCGCCGCCGCGACGACGTCGACGGCGTCGAGCAGACGCCGCACCCGGACGACGAGCAGGGCGCCGATCGCGCTCATGAAGTGGGTGCCGTTGATCAGGGCCAGCCCCTCCTTGCTCTCCAGCGCCAGCGGCGCCATGCCGAGCGCCCGCAGCGCCTCGGCGCCGGTGACGAGCTCCCCGGAGGGCGCGTACACGTGCCCCTCGCCGAGCAGCGGCAGGAAGGCGTGCGCGCTCGGGGCGAGATCGCCGCTGGCGCCGAGCGAGCCGGTGCGGGGGACATGCGGGACGTAGCCGCCGTTGAGCAGCTCGGCGACGCGCTCGACGACGAGCGGCCGGATCCCGGAATGGCCGAGCAGCAGGCCGTTCAGACGGACCGCCATCGCGCCGCGGACGATCTCCGGCGCCAGCGCCGGCCCGGTGCCGGCGGCGTGGCTGCGCAGCAGATTGACCTGCAGATGGCGCTGCAGCTCAGGGGCGACCGTATTGGAGACGAGCGCTCCGAAACCGGTGCTGATCCCGTAGACGGGGGTTCCGGTGCTGAGGATCCGCTCGAGCGTGCGGCGATTCTCGGCGACCCGCTCCAGCGCCGCGGGAGCGAGCGCGATCCGCGCGCCCGCGCCGATCGCCTCCACCTGCTCGGGCGCGAGGTCGCCGGTCAGGATCACATCGTCGGCTGGTCGATCGTCGATCGTCATGCGGCGGCGGTGACGATAGACGCCCGCGCGCGTCCTTTCACTAGCCTGCGCGGATATGAAGCCGACGACGTTCTCGCCGCCCGGTCTCGGCGTCACGCAGGCGTCGTTCGCCGCCTGTCTGTGCACCGTGCTCGAGCTCGATGCGGAGAGCCTGCCGGAGATCGCCCCCGGCGAGCCGCCGGTCTCCGGGACGCTGACCCGGTGGCTCGCCGGTCTCGGGATGGGTGCCGCGCGGCTCGCCGATCCCGCGACCTTCCAATGGGCGGGCCCGTGGATCGCGCGCGTCGCCGCCCCCGGCGCGGGCGCTGACCGCTTCGTCGTCATGTTCGGGGTTCCGTCGGGGCTCGTCTGTGACCCGGCCGGCGACGGCCGCGTCGAGAACGGATGGATCACCGAGGGCTATCTGATCGCGGCCGGCGACATCGCCCTCGCGCGCCCGCCGGCGGCCACCGCCGCCGCCGGGATCGGGGTCGTGGAGCGGATCTGGGTCTCGCCCCGGGCCGGGGAGCCGGCCCGCGCGGTCGATCGCGTCCAGGCGCTCGCCGCCCGCGGCCTGGGCGGCGACCGCCACGTCACCGGAGAGGGCACGTTCCCCTCCGGCCTGCCGGGCAGCGCGCTGACGCTCATCGAGGCCGAAGTGTGCGAGTCCTTTCACCCACCGCTGCACGCCGACGAGCATCGCCGCAACGTCGTCACGCGCGGCGTCGCGCTCAACGAGCTCGTCGGCCACGAGTTCACGGTCGGGGCGCTGCGCTGCCGCGGCATGCGCCTGTGCGAGCCGTGCACGGTCGTCCAGCGCTACGCCGGCCGGCCCGTCCTGCGCGCGCTCGTGCATCGCGGCGGACTGCGCGCCGACATCCTCGCCGACGGCGAGATCGGCGTCGGAGACACCATCCAAGCGGTCGCCGAACATCTCTGATTGCAGGCGATTTCACGGCGCGTGCGACCGCGTCTGCTAGCGTGCTGCGCCAGCGGTCGAATTCCCGGCCGCGAGGCAGCTCGCTTGGGTCCCGCAGACAGCGGTTCGGGTCAGCCATAGCCTCCCGAATCGTTCGTGGCCCTGTGCCGCCCAAGGAGTGATTTTCTTCATGCAGTCCTTTGCCGAACTCGGCGTGTCAAACGTCGTGGTTCAAACCCTCGCGCGTGACGGCGTCACCGAGCCGTTCGCCGTCCAGCAGCTCGTCATCGCCGACATCCTGTCCGGGCGCGACGTGCTCGCCCGCTCACCGACGGGCTCGGGCAAGACGCTCGCCTTCGGGATCCCGCTCGTCGACCGCATCCAGGCCAACGGGCCCCGGCCGTCGGCGCTCATCCTCGCCCCCACCCGTGAGCTGGCGACACAGATCTGCGCCGACCTGCGCGCCATCGCGCACGCCCGCGCCCTGTCGGTGACGCCGGTCTACGGCGGCGTCGGCCTCGTCAAGCAGGCCAAGCTCGCCGCGCGCTCGCACATCATCGTCGCCACCCCGGGACGCCTGGAGGATCTCCTCGCCCGCGGCGCCTTCAAGCTCGACAAGATCTCGATGCTCGTCCTCGACGAGGCCGACCGGATGCTCGACATGGGCTTCCGGCCCGCCGTCGACCGGATCGTCCGGGCCTGCCCGCAGGATCGCCAGACCCTCTTCTTCTCCGCCACCCTCGACGGCGAGGCCGGCGCGACCGCTCAGCGCTACACGAAGGACCCGATCCGTCACGAGCACGGGCCGACCGCGCGCCGCGCGGCCGCCGACGTGGAGCACCGCTTCGTGCCGGTCACGACCGCCGGACGGATCGACGCGCTCGTCGCCGAACTGGCCGCCGAGCGCGAGCTGACGCTCGTCTTCGTGCGCACCAAGCGCGGCGCCGACAAGCTCGTCAAGCGCCTCGGCGAGCACGGTGTCCACTCCGTCGCGATGCACGGGAACAAGTCCCAGCGCCAGCGCGAGGTCGCGCTCGCCCGCTTCGAGTCCGGCGAGGTCGACACGCTCGTCGCCACCGACGTCGCCGCCCGCGGCCTGGACGTGACCGGCATCACGCACGTCATCAACTTCGATCCGCCGGACGACCACGACAGCTACGTGCACCGCGTCGGGCGCACCGGCCGCGCCGGGCGGACCGGCGTCGGCATCACGCTCGTCGATCATCACGAGCGCCGTGACGTCGGCTCGCTCGCCGACCGGCTCGGCATCGAGCACGGGCTCGGCACGCCGGCCGGCTCCGGCCCGGGCGCTCCCGGCCGCCCCGCCGACGGTGGATCCGCCGGCGCGCGCCAGCGTCCGCAGCGCGGCCGCGGCACCCGCCCGGACGACAACCGTCCCGGACGCGGGCGCAGCACCGGGCGCCCGGAGACCGATCAGCGCCCGGCGGCGGCCGGCCGCCCGCGTCGCCGTCGCGGACGCCCCGCGGCCGGCCGCACCTCGGCCTGACGACAGGGACCAGCGGGCGACCGGGTGACGGCCGCCTCGGACGCACCGTGCGACCGGGTGACGGCCGCCCGGGGCGCACCGGGCGACCGGCTGGACCGGCCGCCTGGGGCGCACCGTGCGACCGGCTGACGGCCGCCCGGGGCGCACCGGGCGACCGGCTGGACCGGCCGCCTGGGGCGCCTGACCGCCCGGAACCCGGGGAAGGGGACTGGACGGATTCCGGGCGCAAGCTCCGTGATCGCAGCGCCGTCTCTAGCGCTCGTCGTCGGGCAGCCGCCAGCCGATCGGACCGGGCAGCGTGAGCGCACGGTCGGGACCCCAGGAGCCGCGCGGATAGGGATCGGGCGCCGGCGGGGCCTCGATCACGGGAGCGCACACCTCCCAGAGCCGCTCGATCTGCTCGCTGCGGGTGAACAGCAGCCGCTCGCGGAGCATGACGTCGTGCAGCAGGCGCTCGTAGGCCTCGAGGCCGTCGCTGCCCCCGAACGCCTGCCCGACGTCGAGCGTCAGCGCCGCGCGGCCGAGCTCGATGTCGGGCCCCGGGATCTTCGCCTGGACTTCGATCCGGACCTCGGGATCGTCGGACAGCTCGAACACGAGCTCGCTCGGGCGGACCGTCCGCTCGGGATCCTGGTTGGGGAAGATCCGCAGCGGCGCCTCGGTGAAGCCGATCGTCACCGTGCGCCGCCCCTCGGCCATCGCCTTGCCGGTGCGCAGATAGAACGGCACACCGCTCCAGCGCCAGGCGTCGATGTAGACCTTGATCGCCGCGAACGTCTCCGTGCGCGAATCGCCGGCGACGTCGTCCTCGTCGCGATAGCCGTCGTACTGGCCGAACACGACGCAGTCGGGGTCCAGCGGGCGGATCGCCTGGAAGAGCTTCGTGCGCTCCAGGTGCAGCGACTCGGCGTCGACGCGGGACGGAGGCTCGAGCGCGACGATCCCGAGGATCTGGAGCAGATGGGTGACGACCATGTCGCGGAACGCGCCGGTCTCCTCGTAGAAGGCGGCGCGCCCCTGGATATCGAGCGCCTCGGGCACGTCGATCTGCACGTAGGCGATGTGATCACGATTCCAGACCGGCTCGAACATGCCGTTGGCGAAGCGCAGCGCGAGGATGTTCTGCGCCGCCTCCTTGCCGAGGAAATGGTCGATCCGGTAGATCGACTCCTCCGCCAGCACCTCGTGCAGGGCGGCGTTGAGCTCGCGCGCGCTGGCGAGGTCATGGCCGAACGGCTTCTCGACGACGAGCGAGCAGTGCTCGGCGATCCCCGTCGCGCCGAGCATCTCCACCATGTCGAGCATCGCGCCCGGCGGCACCGACAGATAGACGAGGCGCTCGCCCTCCGCGCCGATCTCGTCCTCGGCGCCCGCGACCGCCCGCGCCAGATCCTCGCCGTCGTCGGCGCTGGAGACGACGAAGCTCAGCTTGGCCGCGAACGCCTCCCAGCCGGCGTCGAGCTCGCCGCGTCCGTGCTGCTCCAGGGCGGAGCGGACCGCGGCGCGAAACTCGTCGTCGCTGCCGGGCGAGTGACGCCCGGAGCCGATGATCCGGAAGTCCTCGGGCATGAAGCCGGCGCGGAACAGGTGGAAGAAGCCGGGGAAGAGCTTGCGCTTGGCCAGGTCGCCGGTGGCCCCGAACAGGACGAGCACGCGGTTGCCGGGGCGTTGATGGGGTTCAGCGGACACGCGAGGTTCCTACCCGCTCCCGGACTCTCTCAGCGCTTCGTTAGCCGGGTGTGAGCGCGGATTGTCCGCGAGGTTAGACCGGTCTTCGGCGGCTGCGCGGCGGCTGCGGGCGGCCGATACTCCTCCCAGGATGAACGGCGCGAGGCTCCGGCCGCAGCGAGGACTCCGCAGGCTCCTCGTCGTCGCGGCGCTCGGGATGGTGGCGGTGGCGGTGGCGTGGGCCGCCGCCGCGTGCGGGTCGGTCAGCGCCCCGGCGCCGGGCGCCGCTCGTCCGGGCCAGGGGGCCGGGTCGGGCCGGTCCGTGCGCCCGTCCCGCGCCGGCGCCGTGATCGCCGTCGCGCGCGACGCGCCGATGACCCCGGTCCCCCGCTCGTTCCTCGGGGTGTCGACCGAGTACTCGTCGCTGCCGGTGTACGCCGAGCGCCTGCCCCTGCTGGAGCGGGTGCTGGCGATGCTCCACGTCCCGGGGGGCGGTCCGCTCATCCTGCGGATCGGCGGTGATTCGGCCGACCGCTCGTTCTGGAGCATCGATCCCGACAGCGGCTTTCCGAGCTGGGCGTACTCGGTCACCCCCCACTGGCTCGATGAGGTGCGCGCGCTCGTCCGCCGCCTCGGTGTCCGTCTGATCATCGACCTCAACCTCGTCACCGACTCGCCGGACACCGCCGCCCGCTGGGCGCAGGCCGCGGTGGACGGCCTCCCGCGCGGCTCGATCGACGACTTCGAGATCGGCAACGAGCCCGACATCTACAGCCGCTCGCACTGGGCGTTGATGACCGACGGCCACCTGTTCGAAGGACGCGCCCTGCCCGCGGTGCTCGGCGCGGCGACGTACCGGTCGGATTTCCTGGCCTATGCCCGGGCGCTGAGACGCGTCGCGCCGGCGGTGGCGCTGGCCGGCCCGGCGCTCGCCAACCCGGCGACGCACGTGGGCTGGATCCGCACGCTGCTGGCCGGCGACAACGATGCGGTCAGCCTGATCACGATCCACCGCTATCCGTACTCGGCGTGTGCCCGGCCGGGCTCCCCGGCCTATCCGACGATCGCCCGCGTGCTGAGCGCGCGGGCGGTGGTCGGCCTCGGGCGATCGCTGGGGCCCGCGGTGGCGCTCGCCCACTCGGCGGGACTGCCGATCCGCCTGACCGAGCTCAACTCGGTGACATGCGGAGGGCGTCCCGGAGTCAGCGACACGTTCGCCACCGCCCTGTGGGCCCCCGCTGCGCTGTTCGAGCTCGTACGGGCCGGGGTCGACGGGGCGAACATCCACGTCCGCGACGACACCGTCAACGAGGCCTTCGCGATCGGCGCCGCCGGGCTGAGCGCCAGACCGCTGCTCTACGGTCTCGCCCTCTTCACCCGCGCGCTCGGGCCGGGAGCGCGGATGGTCGCGCTGCACCTGACGGCCCCGGCGGCGCCGAGCTTCCGGGCCTGGGCGGTCCGCGCCGGTGACGACCTGCTGCACGTCCTCGTCGACAACGAGGGGCGCCGGCCGGTCATCGCGTCGCTGCACATCCCGGGGACCGGCCCGGCGACGCTCGCCCGCCTGCGCGCGCCCACGGTCACGGCACGATCCGGGGTCACGCTCGCCGGCCAGTCGATCGGCGCCGACGCCCGCTGGCAGGGGCGCCGGGTGCTCGCCACCGTCGCTCCGGGACCGCGGGGCTACCGCGTCGACGTCCCGGCGCTCAGCGCCGCGCTGCTCAGCGTCCGCGTGCCCCGGGGAGCACTCGGCGTGCGGAGTGCACGCGGTCACCGCCGGGCCCGCGCGTCCGCCTCGACTCGCTGAGGGCCTAGACGTGACCTGCGATGGCGTGGGGCCGGTAGAGCTCCTGCAGGAACGTCAGCTCATCGCCGGAGAGGGCGAGCTGCTCGGCGGTGAGGGCGTCCTCGAGATGCTCGATCTTCGTCGCGCCGATGATCGGAGCCGTCACGCCGGGCTGGTGCAGCAGCCACGCGAGCGCCACCTGAGCGGTCGCCACGCCGCGCTCGGCGGCCACCTCGTCGGCGCGCTCGATGACGTCGAAGTCGACCTCCGGCGTATAGAGCGAGTCAGCGAACGCGTCGGTCTGCGCGCGCCTGGTCAGCCGCTCGCCCGAACGGGTCCGGTTGCCGGTCAGCAGGCCGCGCGCGAGCGGGCTCCAGGGAATCACGGCGACCCCTCGATCGATGCACTGCGGGATCATCTCCCGCTCCTCCTCGCGATAGATGAGGTTGTAGTGGTTCTGCATCGAGACAAAGCCCGTGATCGCCACCGACTGGGCCTTGGCGAACTGCCAGGCGAACATGCTGCTCGCTCCGATGTAGCGCGCCTTGCCGGATCGCACGACGTCGTGGAGGGCGTCCATCGTCTCCTCGATCGGGGTGCGCGGATCGAAGCGATGGATCTGGTAGAGGTCGACGTAGTCGAGCTCCAGACGGGCGAGCGAGGCGTCAATCGACGCCATGATGTGTTTGCGTGACAGCCCTTCGCCGTTGACGCCGGGCATCGTGCGCCCATGGACCTTGGTGGCGACGACGTACTCCTCGCGCATTCCGAACAGCCTCTTGAGCAGCCGTCCGGTCAGCACCTCGCTCTCGCCGCCGTTGTACACGTCGGCCGTGTCATAGAAGGTGATCCCACCCTCGACGGCGCGCCGGAGGATCGGCTCCGCCGCGGCCTCGTCCAGCGTCCACGGGCGGCTCTCGTGGGTGCCGTAGCTCATCATCCCGAGACACAGGCGCGAGACACGCAGGCCCGTGTGGCCGAGATTGACATAGTCCATCGATGCTCTCCTGGTCGCGTATCGCCGGTGCCACCACTGATAGCAGGGCGCGCCCGGGCCCGGGCGCACCAGCCGCGCGGCTACACTCGATCCGGTCGTATCACTCAAGCGGGGCGGTGCAATGACGGTGGGTCGTTCGGTCGTGTCGTTGAACGGTCCCCGGCGCGGCGGCCGGGGAGCGACGATCGTCGATGTCGCGCGGCTCAGCGGGGTCTCGAAGTCGACGGTCTCCAACGTCATCTGCAATCCCGAGCTCGTGGCCGAGCAGACCAGGCTGCGCGTGCTGGAGGCGATCGAACGGCTTGACTACCGGCCCAACGGGGTGGCCCGGGACCTCAAGCGGATGCGGACCGCCACGGTCGGGGTGATCGTCGGCGATCTGGCCAATCCGTTCTACGCCGAGCTGACCAAGCGGATCGAGCAGCGCACGACCGGCGCGGGCTACGCGACGATCATCTGCGACGTCGACGGCAACGCCACCGCCGAGCGGACGCGAATGGACCTGCTGCTCGGCCAGCGCGTGTCCGGCGTGTTCATGACCTATCTCGTCGGTGACGGTCAGACGATCACCGCCGCCGGGCGAGCGGGCGTCCCGATCGTCGGCATCAGCGTGTGCGACGGCCGTGTCGACTCTGTCCTCTGCGACGACGCGGTCGGCGGCCGGCTCGCCGCCGAGCATCTGACCGCGCTCGGCCACCGGCGGGTCGCCTATGTCCACAGCCGCAAGACCGAGCCGGCGACGAACGCTGCGCGCCGGTCCGGGCTGCGCGACGCCCTGGCCGGCGCCGGGGTGACGATCGGGCGCTGCGTCGCGCTGGATCGGCCGCTCGGGCCCGACGAGCAGGCGCTCGACGACGCGCTGGACGGCCCTGACCGGCCGACCGCCTTTCTCGCCGGCAACGACGTCACCGCGCTCGAGCTCATCGACCGCCTCGAGGCTCGCGGCCTGCGCGTCCCCGCCGATGCATCGGTGATCGGCTTCGACGACATCCCGGTGGCCGCACTGGGCCGGGTGTCGCTGACCACGCTGCGCCAGCCGATCGCCGAGCTCGCCGAGCGCGGCGTGGCGCGGCTGCTCGATCGGATCGAGCGGCGCGACGCCACCGCGCAGCGCCCGCTCCAGCTCCGGCTCGAGCCCGAGCTGATCGTCCGCGGGACGACCGGGGCCGCGCCGAGGACGCCGTGAGCGCCACCGAAGCCGGTCTTGCCCTGTCGGTCTTCCTGGCCTGCGCCGTCGAGGCGGTGGAGGCGCTGACGATCGTGCTCGCCGTCGGCGTGACCCGGAGCTGGCGCTCGGCGCTGACCGGCGTCGGCGCGGGCGTCGTCGTGCTGGCCGTCGCCACCGCCGCGCTCGGACCGGCGCTGACGGCGCTGCCCCTGAACGCGCTGCGCGTCGCCGTCGGCGGGCTGCTGCTCGTCTTCGGGCTGCAGTGGCTGCGCAAGGCGATCCTCCGCGCCAGCGGCCTCAAGGCGCTGCACGACGAGGAGGCGCTGTTCGGCGAGGGGATGGCCGCCGCGCGCGATGCCGGCGCGGTCGGCCCGGGGCTCGATCCGTACGCGTTCACGGTCGCCTTCAAGGGCGTCGTGCTCGAGGGCCTGGAGGTCATCTTCATCGTGCTGACCTTCGGCGCCAATCAGCATGACATCGGGCTCGCCGCGGCCGCCGCGTTCGCCGCCGTGCTCGTCGTCACGCTCGCCGGCGCGGCCATCCACGCCCCGCTCGCCCGCGTGCCCGAGAACACGATGAAGTTCTGCGTCGGCGTGATGCTGACCTCGTTCGGCACCTTCTGGGGCGGTGAGGGTGCCGGCGCCCACTGGCCGGGCGGGGATGGCGCGCTGCTCGTCCTGATCCCGGCCACCCTCGCGCTGGCGCTCGGGTTCGTGACGCTGCTGCGACGCTCCGCGGTCGCCCCGGCGCCCGGCGTCGCCGAGCTCAGCGGCGAGGAAGCACGGGCATGACCCGCGTGCGCGCCGTTCTCGCCTTCGTCTGGGACTTCGTCGTCGGCGATGACTGGCGGCTGGCGGTCGGGGTGATCGTCGCCCTCGGCGCGACGGCGATCGCGGCCGGCGCGGGGATCAGCGCGTGGTGGATCGCGCCGGTGGTGGTGGCGGCGCTGCTGTCGATCTCGCTGTGGCTGGCCGGCGCTCAGGCTCGCCGCTAGGAGGCGTGGGCGGGGTGGGGCGGGTGGGCTGCCCTCCCTCGGGCGCGACGAGCGGGACCTCAACGCCGCCGGACAGCAGCTCGCCGATCGCCTCGGGCGTCACCGGGCGGGAGAACATGAAGCCCTGACCGGACTCGCAGCCCTCGTCGCGCAGGAAGTCAAGCTGCCCGCGCTCCTCGATGCCCTCACCGACGGTCTCCAGACCGAGCGCCTTGCTGAGCTGGATGAGGGCATGGATGAGGACGCGGGCCTCGTTTGATTCCGTGATGCCCGACACGAACGAGCGGTCGATCTTCAGAGCGTCGACCGGGAACTGGCCGAGATAGGCGAGCGAGCTGTAGCCGGTCCCGAAGTCGTCGATCGCGATCCGAACGCCGAGCGCCTTGAGCGCGTGCAGCCATCGCGCCGCCGCCTGGGCGTCGTGCATCAGCGTCGTCTCGGTGATCTCCAGCGTCAGCAGACGAGGATCGAGCCCGGTGGTGGCCAGCACGTGGGCCACGTCGTCGACGAGCCGGCCGTCGCGCAGCTGGACGGCGGAGACGTTGACGGCGATCGCCAGGGGTCGCCCGCTGTCCTGCCATCGAGCGCCGTGGCGACACGCCGTCTGGAGCACCCAGCGGCCGATCTCGGCGATCAGCCCGGTCTCCTCGGCAACGTCGATGAACGCGCCGGGCGCCACCAGCCCGAGCTGCGGATGCTGCCAGCGGATCAGAGCCTCGACTCCGCTCAGCGCCTCGGTCCGCAGGTCGACGAGCGGCTGGCAGAGCAGGAACAGCTCGTCACGGGCGAGCGCCTGCCTCAGATCGAGCTCGAGCGCCAGCCGCGCCGAGGCCTGGGACTCCATCCCGGACTCGAACGACAACCAGCGGTTCCGACCCGCTCGCTTGGCGGCGTACAGCGCCAGATCGGCCTCGCGCAGGAGATCGTCCGCCGTGCCGGCGCCGCGCCGGGCGATCCCCACGCTCGCGCTGACCGTCAGCGCCCGCCCGCTGCCCGGCTCGACCTCGAGCGGCGCGCGGAGGATCTCACAGACCCGCTGGGCGACGGACTCCGGGGTCGTCGCCGCGGCCGGGCCGTCCAGGAGCAGCACGAACTCGTCGCCGCCGAGCCGACCGACGGTGTCGGAATCCCGCACGACCGATCGCAGGCGCGCGGCCACGACGCGCAGCACCTCGTCGCCGGCGCGGTGGCCGAGGCTGTCATTGACGCGCTTGAAGCCGTCGATGTCGATGTACAGGGCGGCCACCGGGGCGCCGAGCCGGCGGGCGCGGAGCAGCATCCGCTCGGCGCGATCGATGACCAGCACCCGGTTGGGGAGGCCCGTCAGGGGATCGTGCAGCGACTGATGGGAGAGCTGGCCCTGGGTGTCGACGAGGTCACGCTGGGCGATGAACTGGCGCACGGAGACAAGCGCGGTCAGGGCGAGCGAGATGAGCACGATCGCGCCACCGGGCAGCAGGGGGTCGTGGCGCTGCGTGAACAGCAGCAGCCCGTAGCCGAGCAGCAGGGCGACGTAGGGCAGCCAGCTGGCGCTGCTCGTCACCGCCTGGGGCGCGGACTCGGCGTCGACGGGCGGCGCGGCCTGCGCCGACCCGGCGATCGCGAACAGGGCGATGGCGATCATCCACAGCGTGTCCACGGGGTCGCCGCCGTGATAGACCGAGTGCAGCGTGATCCAGCCGTAGACGAGGTCGGCGGCGATGAAGAACACGACCCCGGCGGCCATCAACTGGAAGGCGAGCCGGCCGGAGGCGGCGGTCCGGCGCAGCAGCACATAGGCCAGGCCGACGAGCAGCACCATGTCGCCGACCGGATAGGCGATCGAGATCGCGGTCTGCAGCCCGTCGGGCCCCGATTGCACGACGGTCGGCCCGAGCACGACGTAGATGACGAGCGCGATCCCCCCGAGCGTCACCACGGCGAGATCGAGCCCGAGCCGGATGCGCTCCCGCCCGGAGCCCGTCGCTCCGGGCACGCACAGCAGCCCGCACAGCATGATCGGATAGAAGAGGAGGTAGAGGACGTCGGCGATCGAGGGATAGGGCACCTGGCCGAGTGCCTCGTAGACCGTCTGCGCGATGTCGCCGGCGAGGTACAGCGCGAAGCCGATCGCCAGCAGCCGCCAGGTCATGCGCAGCCGCCGGTCAGAGCGGCAGCGCCGCGACGCCGCCGCCGCCGCCCACACCGAGACGAGTCCCGACGGATAGAAGAAGGCGTCGCCGACGATCGTGCGATCCCAATCGGGCCAGCGGAGGACCTGCCAGGCGGCATAGACGACAAGCAGCGCCCCCATCGCCAGCGCCGTGCTCGCCCAGCGGGGACCGGTCCGTGGCGGCCACGCAAGACAGCTCATAGGCGGGTAGTCGGCCGGCCGGCGGTCCGCTGATCAGTACAAAATCCGGGTCCGGCTCCCGGTAGAGACGGCGGAGGGCGAGAGCGGGCGTGGTACCGCGGGTATGACGACAGTGCGATCCTGTGTGGCGAGCACGCCTCGCGGCGGCAGCAGATCCGTCAACCGCACCGATTCTGGAGGCCTTGATGACCACGAGCGCGACCGATTCCACGCCGATGCTGCGGGATCGCCCGGCGTGGAGCGCCCTCGCCGGCCACTACGAGGACATCCGCCGCCTGCATCTGCGCGAGCTGTTCGCGGCCGACGCCGGGCGAGGCGAGCGGATGGTGGCCGAGGGTGCCGGTCTCGTGCTCGACTACTCCAAGAACCGGATCACCGACGAGACGATTCCATTGCTCGTCGAGCTCGCGCAGCAGTCGGGGCTGGCCGCGCGCACCGAGGCGATGTTCAGCGGCGAGCGGATCAACGTCTCGGAGAACCGCTCGGTCCTGCACGTCGCGCTGCGGATGCCCGCGGGCAGTTCGCTGATCGTCGACGGGGTCGACGTCGTCGCCGAGGTCCACGCGGTCCTGCAGCGGATGGCGGCGTTTGTCGAGCGGGTGCGCTCGGGCGCCTGGCAGGGGCACACCGGCAAGCCGATCCGCAACGTCGTCAACATCGGGATCGGCGGCTCTGACCTCGGCCCGGTGATGGCCTACGAGGCGCTGCGCCACTACACCCGGCGGGAGCTGACGTTCCGCTTCGTCTCCAACGTCGACGCGACCGACTTCGTCGAGGCCACCCGCGATCTCGACCCCGCCGAGACGCTGTTCATCATCTCCTCCAAGACGTTCACGACGCTTGAGACGATGACCAACGCCCGGTCGGCCCGCGAGTGGGCGCTCGGTGCGCTCGGCGACGAGTCCGCGATCGCCAAGCACTTCGTGGCGGTCTCGACGAACGCCGAGAAGGTGTCGGAGTTCGGGATCGACACCGACAACATGTTCGGCTTCTGGGACTGGGTCGGCGGCCGCTATTCGATGGACTCGGCGATCGGGCTCTCGACCATGCTGGCCGTCGGACCGGAGAGCTTCCACGAGATGCTCGCCGGCTTCCACGCCATGGACGAGCACTTCCGCACCACTCCGCTGGAGCGCAACCTGCCGGCGCTGATGGGCCTGCTCGGCGTCTGGTACGGGGACTTCTTCGGCGCCCAGACGGCCGCCGTGCTGCCCTACAGCCAGTATCTGAAGCGTTTCCCGGCCTACCTCCAGCAGCTGACGATGGAGTCCAACGGCAAGCACGTGACGCTCGACGGTCGCCATGTCGACTACGAGACCGGAGCGATCTACTGGGGCGAGCCGGGCACGAACGGGCAGCACAGCTTCTACCAGCTCATCCACCAGGGCACGAAGCTCATCCCGGTCGACCTGATCGGCTTCGCGAAGTCGCTGAACCCGCTCGGCGACCATCACGATCTCCTGATGTCCAACGTCTTCGCGCAGGCCGAGGCACTCGGCTTCGGCAAGACCGCGGAGGAGGTCCGGGGCGAGGGGACGCCGGAGGCGATCGTCCCCCATCGGGTGATGGAGGGCAACCGGCCGACCAACGTCCTGCTCGCCGAGGTGCTGACACCGCACGTGCTCGGCGCTCTGGTCGCCCTCTACGAGCACAGCGTCTTCACCCAGGGCGTCGTGTGGGGGATCGACTCCTTCGATCAGTGGGGGGTCGAGCTCGGCAAGCAGCTGGCGAGCGCGATCATTCCGGAGCTGGAGAGCACGACCGAGCCCGATCTGCGCCACGACAGCTCGACGAACGCCCTGATCCGCCGCTATCGGGCGATGCGCTGACCGACGCCCGGTCAGACGGCCGGCGCGGTGCGCTCCAGGACGTCGAACGACCACACCTCGCTCGCCGTGCCGACCGGGCCGCGCTCGCGATTCTGGGAGTGACCGGCGGCGAAGTCGGCGCTCGCCACCCAGGCCTGGAAGTCCTCCTCCGAGCGCCACCGGGTGACGACGAGGCAGGTGTCACGACCGTCGTTGGGCGCCAGCAGCTCGAAGCTCTCAAAGCCGGTCGCCCCCTCGACCCGGCCCGCGCGTGACGCGAACCGCTGCTCGAACTCCCTGAGCCGATCGGCCGGGACGGTGATGGCGTTGATCTTGACGATGCTCATGCCAGGTCCAGCACGGTCGTCGGATCGGGGATCACGTGGTCGGTCTTGCCCTCGTCGGGAATGATCGCGGTGCCGACCGCGAAGAACTCGATCACATGGCTCCCCCAGCCGTGGCTGCGCTCGTGCATGTCGACCCCGACGATGCCCTCGGCGCCGGCCTCGACGGCCTCCAGCTGCATGCGCTCCATCGCCAGCTCCCGGGCGTCGTACAGCGCCTGGGTGAAGTTGGGCAGCTCGACGTTGCGCCCGGCGTTGCCGAGCGACTGGCGCCAGCTCTGGTGCGCGACATGGAACACGCATGACCCCATGACCATCCCGACCGGGCGATGGCCGGTCTGCAGCAGCGCCCAGAACTCCTGACCCGAGAGATCGCTCGTGAACGGCCGGCCCGACGGCGCGCGGTGCAGCTCGCCCTCGCGATGCTTCACGGCGGTGCCGACCGCGAGGAACTCGGCCATGTTCTGTCCCCAGTCATAGCGCCCGACCTCGAGCCGGACCCCGACGATGCCGTCGGCGCCGAGCTGGTCGGCCTCCTCCTCCATCCGCGTCATCGCCAGCTCTCGGGCCTCGTACATCGCCTGGGAGAGCACCTGCATCTCCTGGCTCTGGCGCCACTGGGCCTGCTGAAAGCCGATGTGGTAGATGCTCGAGCCCATGACGAGCCCCAGCGGCTGAAAGCCGGCGTGGCGGACGAGCAGGAACTCGTTGACCGACAGGTCGCTCGTGTACAGCCCGCCCTTGTTGAGCGCGAGGCGCTCGCGACCGGATTCCGGCACGCCCTCGGTGCTGCTGGGGTCATAGGCCACGGAGGATTCCTTTCGACGATGGGACTGCGAGGACCGCGCGCCGGCGGGTCATCGCAGGGAGATGATGCTGAGCGGCGCGCCCGCCGCCGGGCGATGGGCGGCGAGCGCCGGATCCTCGCGGACGGCCGTGCCCATGACGTGGAAGGTCACCTCGAGGTCCTCAGCTTCGTACATGCCGCGGTTGACGGTGTGCATCCGGGAGTGCTGGTCGATCTGCACGCCGACGAGCCCGTCGGCGCCGAGCCGCCGCGCCTGCTGGCCGGCGGCGCGGACCGCCTTCTCGCGCGCCGCGTAGACGCCCTGGGTGAAGTCGACGAGCTCCTGGTTGGTCCAGCCCGAGCCGCCCCATCCGGCGCGCATGGCCTGCACGGTCTGCCAGGTGGCGGGCACGTAGTGGACGCTGGTGTGCGCGGCGATCCCCATCGGCCGCACCCCGGCCCGGCACAGCTGGACGAACTGCTGGCCGGTGAGGTCGGTGAGCACGGCGTCGCCGTCGGGATGGCGCATCGGCGCCGGCAGACGCACGGCCGTGCCGACGGCGATGAACTCGATCGCCCCGGCGACCCAGTCGTGCCGGCCCTCCTCGATCCGCACGCCGACGACCGCGTCGGCCGCGGCCAGCCGGGCCTCCTGCAGCAGGCGCCCGAGCGCCAGGCTCCGGCACTGGTTGAATGCTCCCGAGAGGACGGTCACCTCGGTCGGGACGTTGTAGTACACCGGCTGCCAGCCGACGTTGTAGATCGATGAGCCCATGACCTGGGTGATCGGGCGGATCCCGAAGCCGGCGAGCGCCGAGAACTCCTGCACCGAGAGATCGCTGCTGAAGGGGCCGGCGCCGCCGCCGGCGGCCAGTTCCCGCAGCCGCTCCTCGGCGGCGAGCGGCAGGCCGCCGTCCATGATCCGCTGGCGCGATTCCTCGGCGCGCTGCTGCGCGATCTCGTTGCGCTCGCGATCGGCGGCCTTCTCCTCGCTGCTGCGGCGACCGAAGAGTGGGCTCATGCGCGAGGGCGGGCGTTCGGCGCGAGGTTCATCTCCCCGATCCTACGCCTGCGGCTGGTCGCGGCGCCCATCGCGCGCCTCGTGACAATAGTTGCAAGGAGCGCCGGAGGGTGGGATACTCCCGGCTCCGCGTCATCCGCAGCATCTGCCGGAGGTGAGACATGTCTGAGCCGGCCCACGTCCTCGTCGTCGCCCATCAGACCGCGGCGACCGACGGGCTGATCACGGTCGTTCGCGAGCGCGCCGCCCGCGGCCCGGTGCTCTTCCATCTCGTCGTGCCCCGCCAGGCCCACGGCCTGCACCGGATGGTCGATCCCCAGGACGCCGATGTCGACGAGGCCCAGCGCGTGCTCGATCACGCGCTGCCGCTGCTCGGGGAGGCGGCCGGGCATCCGGTCACCGGCAGCATCGGCGACCCCGAGCCGCTGTCGGCGATCCACGACGCCGTCAACCTCGGCAGCTATGACGAGATCATCATCTCCACCCTGCCGGCGCGCGTCTCACGCTGGCTGAAGCTCGACCTCGTCAGCAAGGCGCGCGGGCTCGGCCTCCCCGTCACCCACGTGCAGAGCACGGAGCGCGCGCAGGCTCCGGCCGCGGTCTGAGCCCGCCGCTGAGCTAACCGGCTGCTCGGCGATCGCCGAGCAGCCACGAGGCGACGCCGCTGATCGCCGCGACGCTCAGCACCGACGGCCACGCGCCGATCCTCTTGGCGAGCGGATGCGACGCCCCGAAGCCGCCGAGGTACACCCCGAGCAGCCCGGCCGCGACCCCCGGGCCGGCCCTGCGCAGCCACATCCGCGTGCACCATGCGCCGGCGGTCGCGAGCACGATGCCGCCGAGCGGCCGCACGCCGGTCTCACGCGCCACCAGGTAGCCGGCGACGAGCGATCCGGCGGCGACGGGAGCGGTGGGGGCGTCGGGCATGGAGCAAGCGTACGCCATGGCCGCCCGGGCCGGTCACGCCAGCGCGATGCAGAGGATTCCGGCCACGACCGTCACCGAGCCGGCGAGCCGGGCGATCCCGACGCGCTCACGGCCGCGCAGCGCGACGTAGCCGACGGCGAACACGACACCCGTCTCTCGCACGGCGGCCACCGGTGCCGCCGGGGCGATCGACAGCGCGGCGACGACGAGCGCGTAGGAGCCGAAGAGGCCGATCCCCGCGGCGAGCGTCCTGCGGTTGATCGCGCCGGCCAGGGCCGCGCCGCCCCGCGCCCGCCAGACACCGGCGGCGTAGCAGAGCGCCACCGGAGCGAGGACGATATCGAGATAGGCGATCGGCGCGGCGTGAGCGACGCCGCGCTTGTCGACGAGCGTGTACCCGGCGATGCACGCCCCGATCGCCAGCGCGAGGCCGAGATCGCGCAGGCTGCCCGCCGCGCGCAGCCCGCGCACGAGCATGACGCCGGTCACGACGAGCAGCACGCCGCCGCCGGTCAGGATCGACAGGTGGACGCCGAGCGCGGCCACCCCGACGACGAGCACGAACACCGGCGCGGAGCAGCGGGCGATCGGATAGACGAAGCTCATGTCAGCCCGCGCGTAGCCCGTCGCCAACGCGACGATGTACAGCAGCTCCAGCACGCTGGAGGCGACGATGTAGGGCACCGCCGCCCCACCCACCCGCCAGGTCAGGGCGGCGATCGGCGCGAAGACGAGGACGCCGACCGCCACGGTGACCGCCGCGGCCGCATGGGTGTCCCGCGCATCCGCGAGCAGCACGTTCCACGTGGCGTGGACGATCGCGGCCGAGAGGACGAGGGCGAAGGCGGTGAGCGGCATGCGGGCTCCTTCCGGCCCCATTGGGGCATCGGCGACAGAGCCCTCACGGCTTTTCTCCGGTCAGGTGTGGAGCCCCGATGTCTGCGGAGCCCTGGTGCCGCTCGGTCCAGACCCGCTCATGACGAGCGACGGAACCCTAGGCACAACCACGTGCTGAGCTGAGCATAGTCAGCCTCCCGGCGACCGGCCGTCAGTTGGCCACATACACCGCCCGCCGAACGAGGTCGTCACGGGTCAGCGCGTCCAACAGCGCCGTCGCCAGATCGGCAGAGGTGAGGCGTCGCATCCGGGCCAGAGGATGGGCATCGACCCGATAGGCCCCGGTCGCGGGGGCGGCGACGAGCCGCGGCGGGCGCAGCACGACCCACTCCGCCGAGCTGGCCCGCAGGACGGCCTCCATCCGTCGCATATCGTCGTAGGTCGCCCCGAACAGGCGGTCGAGCACGGGCATCACGACACGGCGCATCAGCGCGGGCTGCTCGCGGCGGGGCCCGGCCGGCGCCGCCGAGACGACGGCCACCCGCTCGATGCCGGCCGCGGCCATCGCCGCCAGGACGTTGGCGACGCCGCGCGAGTAGACGTCGGTGGCGGCGCGGGTCGTCCCCACTCCGAGCGCCGAGACGACCGCCTCGGCGCCGGTCAGACCACCCGGAAGGGTCTCGGCGCTCAGGACATCGGCGCGGCGGACGACGAACTTGCCGTCGCGCCGCGCCACTGCTCCGGGAGTCCTGGCGACCGCGATGACCTGATGGCCACGCGCCAGGGCTTGGTCGACGACGTGCCCGCCCGTCCGGCCCGACGCTCCGATGACGGCGATCCTCATGTTCGACCTCCAGACATGCCTCATTGGTGATTGTCACTACCAGTGACAATCACCGCTGTGGCATAACCTCAAACCATGCCCGCCCCGCCCGTCCCTTCCCACTCCGAGACGCTCGCCTTCCTGCTCTCGCAGGTCGGAGCGCGCTCGGCTCAGCTGTTCGCCGAGCAGCTGGAGCCGATCGGAGTCACCCCCCGGGCCTACGGCGTCCTCAGTGCGCTGGCCGGCGCCGACGGTCAGAGCCAGCAGCAGCTCGCCGACGCGCTCGGGATGCACCGCAACAACATGGTCGGTCTGATCGATGATCTGGAGGCCAAGCGCTGGGTGCGCCGGCGGCGCAGCCCGACTGACCGGCGCGCCTTCGCGCTGCGCCTCACCCCGGAGGGTCGTGCCGTCGTCGCCCGGGTCGGCGAGCAGCTCCCCGCGCTGGAGGCCATGCTCGTCGCGGAGCTGCGCCCCGACGAGCGTGACACGCTGGCCGTTCTGCTGGCGCGGATCGCCCGTGCCCTCGGCCTGGAGCCGGGGGTCCATCCGGACCTGAGCGATGACGGCCGGGACACGCGGGCGGCTGCCGCGCGCGCGAGAGAGGGTCAGACCGACTAGAGTTGCGGGGACAACCACCGCTCGGGTGCCCGCTCTCGCATTCTTCCTGTGGCCCGGTGTTCAAGTGAGCAATGAGGAGTGAAGCTATGCAGAAGCAGCCCCAAGACCCGGGTCCCGGACGGTCGACCTCGGGTGACGCGTTCAAGGATCTCTGCCAGCAGATCGCGCAGCGCAACGAGGCGGCCTCCCAGAAGGCGCGCAAGCTGCGGGCCGAGAAGGACCGGGCGCAGATCCGCGCTCGCCTCGCGCGCGACGCGATCGCCGACGCCAGCATCGTCGGCCGCTCGTAGCGGGCGCTTCACCCCGCCAGCAGGCTGACCGTCGGCACCTGGCCGGATCGGATCCGGATCTCGGCCCGCTCCGGCCGCCAGCCGGCGGCGCGCAGCGCCAGGATCAGTCGATCGCCCGCCCGGAAGGTCCGGCCCTCGAGGTCGCGCAGCATCCGGCGCACGCCCGGGCGCCCGCTGGCCGCCGGCGCCCGGACCGGACAGCCCGGGCCGTGGCAGCGCAGCCGCAGGCCCGCCGAGGCCGGGAGGCTGCCGATCATGACCCTGGTCAACCGGGTCGTCGTCCGATCCCAGGTCCAGCTGATCGCCAGCTTGATTCGCAGCGCGCGAGGGCGGGCGGCCGGCCGCGGGACGGGAACCGTCACCGGAACCGTCACCACCGGGGCCGGTGTGGTCACGGTCACCGTCGGCACGACCGGAGCCGGAGCGGTCGTCACGGTCGACGGGGGCGACGGATTCGGGCTCGTCGTGGTCGGCGACGGAGCGCTCGACAAGTCCACGGGCGTGCCGCAATGCCATCCTCCCGACGTGCTGCAGACGCTGACCTCGATGTCCGTCGGCGTCGCTGATGTCGCCGTCTGGAAGTTGACCCCCTCGGTCAGCGACGCCCCGGCGCTCTGAGCCTCGACGTTCTCATATCCCGGACCGTCCCACGACAGCCAGACCGACGTCGCATCCGGGCATTGGGTGTCCCAGACCTCGCCATACAGCTGGATCGACGCCTGCGACCAGACGACGTGACCGTTGAAGCCGCCGCAGTTGTCGCGCGGGCTGACCGTCACGTCGGTCGAGGCGGTGGCGGCCCCGGCCATCGTCATCGCAAGCAGCACCCCGGCCATGGCGGCACCGGCGACGATCGTCACGCCCCGGACTCGGGCTGGCAACAGAGATCTCGCAGCTCGCATGGCATGGCTCCTTTGCTGGATGTGGCCGAGCGCCCGGCTCCCTGACCACTACAGACGCTCGGTGCGGGCGATCTATTCCATGCGCGGCGCCCGATCTCGTCGTGCGCCCGGGCGCCCGCGTCCGCGCCGGGATCCGCCGATAAGATCGGCAGCCGTGGACGGAGACCCACACGGCGATGGCTGACCCGCCTCGCACGTGGCTGGGCTTTGAGAAGAAGTCCGAGCGGCGCGGGCCCTCCGGCAAGAGGCCCCGCCCGGTCAGCAGGCTGGCTCCCGACGCCACCGTGGTGTTCGCCTCCGAGCGCAAGGCGGCCGGGGTCGACGACGTCATGGCGGCGCTCGATCATGACCTCGTGGGGCTGGCGCCGGTCAAGGAGCGCATCCAGGAGATCGCCGCGCACCTCCTGGTCGACAGCGTCCGCATCAGGTTCGGCCTCAACGCGCCTCGTCCGAGCCTGCACATGTGCTTCACCGGCCCGCCCGGCACGGGCAAGACGACCGTCGGCCTGCGCATGGCGGAGTTGCTGCACCGACTCGGCTATCTGGAGAACGGCACGCTCGTGCACGCGATGCGGGATGACCTGATCGGCCCCTACGTCGGTCAGACCGCGCACCAGACGAGACGCGTGCTCAACAACGCGATGGGCGGCGTGCTGTTCATCGACGAGGCCTACAACCTGTACCGCCCGGAGAGCGGCAAGGACTACGGTCCGGAGGCGATCGAGATCCTGCTCCAGGTGATGGAGAACGATCGTGACGAGATCGTCGTCATTCTCGCCGGCTACAAGGACAGGATGGACGAGTTCTTCCAGTCCAACCCGGGCATGCGATCCCGGGTCGCTCATCACCTCGACTTCCCCGAGTACCACATCGACGAGCTCGAGGCGATCGGCAAGCTGATGCTCAGCTCGAGCGGCTACTACCTGACCGATCGTGCCCGACACGAGCTCCGCGATTACCTCTCTCGCCGACGCCGGGATCCGAACTTCGCCAACGCGCGGAGCGTGCGCAACGCGCTTGACCAGGCCCGCCTGCGCCACGCCAACCGCCTGCTCTCCGATCCCGAGCGCGCCTGGACCCGAGACGACCTGATGCGCATCGAGCGCGACGACCTGCCGACCGATGATCCGCTCGGCACGAGCGAAGCCGGCGCGGCGGCGGCGGGGCCGCACCGCCCCGCGGTGCCCGGGGCGACGGCCTCGTAGCCGACGTCACTCGACGACGTCCCGGCCGTGCGCTCCCCGGCCCGCAGCTTTACGTTTTGCGTCCGGATCGGCGGGTAGCAGGAGATCGCCAATCGGGAAGAGGGAGGCGGAAGTGTCAGAGCGGATTGCCGCGGCCGCATCGGCCAGGCCACGTCGGACTGTCCTGGGAACGGGTCTCGTCGCCGTGCTGGTGGCGGCCGTGACGCTGTTCGGCGTGCTGTCGGGCGCCACCGGCGCGGCCGCGGCCAAGCGCCGGTCACATCAGGCGGTCAACGGCGGACTTCTCAACGAGGAGCAGATCAACGCGAAGGTCACCCGGCTGCTCGGCGAGATGACCGTCGCCGAGAAGTTCGGGCAGCTGACGATGGCCGGTCCCGACGGGCCCAACGGGACACCGGGCGATCTCATCTCCCAGGCCGGGAGCGGGCAGATCGGCTCGGTCCTTGACCTGACCGGGGTCGACCAGATCAACCAGGTGCAGCAGGCGGCGTTGCAGTCGCGCCTGCACATCCCGCTCATCTTCGGCCTCGACGTCATCCACGGCTATCGCACGATGTTCCCGGTTCCGCTGGCCGAAGCGTCGAGCTGGGACATGCCGGCGATCGAGAACGACGAAGCGGTGTCGGCTGACGAGGCGACCGCCGATGGCATCAAGTGGACCTTCAACCCGATGGTCGACATCACCCGGGATCCGCGCTGGGGGCGGGTCGTGGAGGGGGCCGGCGAGGACCCGTATCTCGGCGCGGCGGTGGCCGCTGCGAAGGTCCGCGGCTATCAGGGCGATGACTACTCCGCGCCGGACAAGATGGCCGCGACCGTCAAGCACTTCGCCGCCTATGGCGCCCCGGTCGCCGGCCGCGAATACAACACGGTCGACATGTCGACCCAGCAGCTGTTCAACGACTATCTGCCACCGTACAAGGCGGCGATCGACGCCGGCGCGGCGACCGTGATGAGCTCCTTCAATTCGCTGGACGGCGTTCCCAACACCGCCAACCCGTACACGCTGACCACGATCCTGCGTGACGAGTGGGGCTTCGGCGGGACCGTGGTGAGCGATTATCAGGCCGTCCAGGAGCTCGAGGACTTCGGCTACGCCGCCGATGGCGCCCAGGCTGCCCAGGAAGCGCTGACCGCGGGCCTGGACATCGAGATGGCGGTGACACTCGGACCGACATCCGGCAATCCGATCTACGACACCTTCGACACGTACGGTCCACAGCTGCTCGCCGAGGGCAAGATCACGATGGCGCAACTGAACACCGCGGTCCGCCACGTGCTCACCCTGAAGTATCTGGCCGGGATGTTCTCCGATCCGTATCCGGGCAGCGACGCTCGCGTGGCGAGCTCCGAGCTGACCCCGGCGCACCTGGCGGCGGCCCGGACGATGGCCGACGAGTCGATGGTGCTGCTCAACAACGACGATCACGCGCTGCCGCTCAGCGCGAGCACGTCGAGCATCGCGGTCGTCGGTCCGCTCGCCGACGACCCGCTGGACCAGCTCGGACCCGACGTGCCGATCGGCTATGACACCAATCCGGCCGATCTGAAGACGACCGACGGCATCGTCTCCGTGCTGGACGGGATCAAGGCCGCGGCGCCGAGCGCCACCGTGACCTATGCCCAGGGCTGCAGCTTCAGCGACGGCTGCACCTCGACGGCCGGGTTCCCCGCGGCGGTCGCCGCCGCCCAGGCCGCCGATGTGACCGTCGTGGTCGTCGGCGAGCCGGCCTCGGACACCGGTGAGGCCTCCTCGCGCACGATGCTCGGCCTCCCGGGACAGCAGCTCGCGCTCGTCCAGCAGATCGCGGCCACCGGCAAGCCGTATGTGGTCGTGCTGATGAACGGCCGGCCGCTGACGATTCCGTGGTTGGCCGACAACGCCCCGGCGCTGCTCGAGGCGTGGTATCCCGGCACCGAGGGCGGGAACGCCGTCGCCGACATCCTGTTCGGCAACGTCGATCCGAGCGGCAAGCTGACCATGTCGTTCCCCGTCGACGTCGGGCAGATCCCGATCTCCTACAACGAGCTCCCCACCGGGCGGCCGTACTCGGCGACCAACAAGTACACCTCGAAGTATCTCGACGCTCCCAACACGCCGCAGTATCCGTTCGGCTACGGCCTCTCCTATACGACGTTCTCGATCTCGAACCTGCAGGCGCCGAGCAGCGCGACCGGCAACCGCCCGTTCCAGGTCAGCGCCCAGGTCACGAACACCGGCTCGATGGCGGGCGCCGACGTCGTGCAGCTGTATCTGCACGAGAGCGATACGAGCATCCTGCAACCGGTGCGCAAGCTCGAGGGCTTCCAGCGAGTGCAACTGGCCCCGGGGCAGAGCACCACCGTGACGTTCACCCTCGGGCCCCAGAACCTCGGCTTCTACAACGAGCAGGGACAGTTCACCGTCGCGCCCGGTCCGTTCGACCTGTGGGTGGGTGACAGCTCGGTCGGCGGCCTGCACACGACCTTCGATCTGCGGTGAAAGTGCGCGGGTTGATCACGGCCGCGACAGTGACCGCGGCGGCGGTGGCGGTTCTCCTCGTCGCGGCGCCCGCCGGCGCCGCGAGCCTGACCTCCCAGCAGCGCGCGGGACTTCGCCAGATGGCGTCGGCGACGTGGCGCTTCTACGCCGCCGACATCGATCCGACCACCCACCTGCCGCTGGACAACCTCGGCCCGGGCACGGTCCGCGGCGCCTACACCTCGGCCGCCGACATCGGGGTGTACCTGTGGGCGATCGTCTCCGCCGACGACCTCGGGCTCATCTCGACGCGCCGCGCCGATCAACTGGCCGGCGCGACGTTGCAGGAGGTGGCGTCGCTGAAGCGCTACGACGGATTCCTGTATCAGTGGTATGACACGAGCAACGGCGATGTGCTGTCCAACCCCGGGCAGGGCGACTGCGCCGAGACCACCCCCGCGCAGGACAACTGCTGGTTCGTGTCCGCCGTCGACAACGGATGGCTGGCCTCCGGACTGATCGAGGTGCGCCAGGCGCTGACGGCGGAGCGCCGCCTGGCCGCCTCGCTGCTGACTCCGATGGATTTCTCGATCTTCTACGACAACCGGCCCCAGACCGATTGCGACACGAACGCCGCGCTGCCCGGTGACCCGCCGACCGGCCAGATGTACGGTGGTTACTACGTCGACCAGGGTCCGGCCGGCTATCACAACAGCGCGCTGTACAGCGATCCCCGGATCGCGATGTACATCGGTATGGGTCGCCATCAGATGCCCGGCGATGTCTGGTGGCGGTCCTGGCGGACCCCGCCGCCGCCGCTCTGCGCCACCGACCCGGCTCCCTCGGGCAGTCCCGGGGCCGGCTACTGGCAGACCTACGCCGACCCTGAGTCCGGGAAGCCGTTCGAGGTCTGGGAGGGTCACTACACCTATCCGGGGACCGCGCTGACGTTCGTGCCGACCTTCGCCGGCGGGATGTTCGAAGGGCTGATGGCCAACCTGGTCGTGCCCGAGACCGAATGGGGTCCGCACAGCCTCGGTCTCGACGACCTGCGCTGGGCCCAGGTCCAGATCGAGTACGCCACCCGGGAGCTCCACTATCCCGTATGGGGGATGTCGCCGTCGAGCACCGCTGACGACACCGGCGATTACGGCGGCTTCGGCGTCGAGGGCCTCGCCTTCGGGTCCGGCGATCCGCTGGCCTGGTGCACGACCTGCGCCACCGAGACGACGGTGACGCCGCACGCCTCGGCGATCGCACTCCCGGTTGCGCCCCAGGCGGCGTACGCGAACCTCCAGACGCTGCGCGCCGACTACCCCGGCATCTTCACCGCCGACGGCGGCTTCTACGATGCCGTGAACCCGGTGACGGGCTCGATCGGACAGCGCCGCCTCGTGCTCGACCAGTCGATGATCATGGCCGGGATCGACGACGCGCTCGACGACGGCGCGCTGCAACGACACTTTGCGGCCGATCCGGAATCCTGGGCGGCGCGGGTGTATCTCGGCGACGAGCGGATGTCGATCAACTAGCCGCCGGCTCGAGTGGCGCCTCTAGTCTCGAGCGGTGGCCCCATCGCCCACGCCGCTTCGAGCTCGGCCGGCGCCCGCTCCCGACGTCGCGCGGGCGCGGCGGGCGACGGCGGTCGTCTTCGCCATCCACGGGTGCGTGACCGGGAGCTTCGCGGCGCGCCTGCCGTGGATCGCCTCGCACGTCGGAGTCGGCGTCGGCCAGCTCGGCGTCGCGCTGCTGATGCCGGGGATCGGCGCGATGCTGGCGATGCCGTTCTCCGGACGCCTGGCCCACAACCATCGCTTCCGCCCGCTCGTGACGGCGACGATCGTGGCGTGGTGCGCCAGCCTCGTCCTGCCCGCGCTGCCCACCTCGCTCGGGGCGCTGTGCGCGGTGCTGCTCGTCTACGGCGCGGCCGCGGGCCTGGCCGACATGGCGATGAACGCCCAGGGCGTGCTCGTCGAGAAGGCGATCGGGCGGTCGGTGATGTCGAGCCTGCACGGCTGCTGGAGTGCCGGCGTGCTCGCCGGCTCCGCGGCCTCGGCGCTCGCGGCGGATGCCGGCCTCGCCGCGGGCCCGCAGTTCATGCTCGTGGCGATCGTGCTGGCGACGATCGGCGCGTGGGCCGCGCGGGCCCTGCTCAACGACGCGGTCGCCGGCATTGACGCCGCGCCGCCCCGGTTCGCGCTGCCGACCCGGACCATCCTGCTGCTCGGGCTCGTCGGCCTGTGCGCGGTGTTCGGCGAGCAGGCGGGCACCGACTGGTCGGCGCTGTACATCCGCCGCGTGCTCGCCGGGTCGCCGAGCGTCGCGGCACTCGCCGTCTCGGCCTTCGCGCTGACGATGGCGACCACCCGGCTGATCGGCGACCGCGCGATCCGCCGGCTGGGGCCGGTCCGCACGGTCCAGCTCTCCAGCGCGTGTGCCGCGACCGGGGCCGTGGTCGTCGTCCTGGCGCCTGATCTCGGCGTCGGGCTCGCCGGCTTCGCGCTGCTCGGCGTCGGTGTCGCGGCCGTCGTCCCGCTCGTGTTCGCGGCCGCCGGCCGGATCGGTCCGCACCCGGCGCGCAGCATCGCCGGGGTCGCGGGCATCTCATACGCCAGCGGGCTCATGACGCCGGCGGTGATCGGCGGCATCGCGGCGGCGTCGAGCCTGAAGCTGTCGTTCTGCGTGGTCGCCGGGCTCGTCGCGTTCATGGCGCCGGCCGCCACCGTGTTGCGCAGCGCCAGCGCGCCGTGAGGGCGCGTGACCGGCAGACCGCGTTCGTCGCCGAGGTGGATTGAGCCGGCCTCCGGCTCATGCCGCGTCTGTGAGCCCTCCCGCCCGGCGCCCGCGGCCGTCAGCGCTCAGCTCGCGGCGAGCGCTCGGGCGGCGATGCGTCGCGCCCGCGGGCGCACCTCGTCGACGTCAGCCGCGAGATCGGCGAGCGGCCGGCGACCGGTGGCGAACGTCCAGGCCTGCAGGACGGCCGGACGGGCCGTGATCGTGGCGGCGAGCCGGTCGCGCTCCCGCGCTTGGAGGGCGATGTGGCGGCCGTAGCCGGTCATCGCCTGCTCGACGCATGCGCCGGCGGCATGGTCTGCGGCCCACAGCAGGAAGGCCAGCGACCACAGGCGCGGCGCGCGGCCGGCGCCCGCCCAGTCGACGATCGTCGGTTCGGCGCCGATCGCGTTGGCGGGGACGAAGTCCGGGTGGGTGAGCGCCTCGGTCATTCCGGCGGCGTCGTCGGCGCCGGCCAGCAGCTCGGTCAGCGCGTCATAGGCCGCCGCGTCCTGACCGCGGACGCGCACGCGCGCCGCGCTCAGCAGCTCACGAGCGGCGTCGAGCTCGCGGCCCGGCGTGCCGCCCTCGGGCACGAGGTGATGCCACGCCCCTCCGGGCGCCATGGTGGGGGCCGTGACCTGGGCGTGCAGACGCCCGAGCAGCTCCCCGAGCACGAGAAAGGCGCGCGGGGCGCCGGTCCGTCGGGCGCCCGCCACGAACTCGGTGACCAGCACGGCCTGGCCGTCGTGGCGGCTGACGGCGATCGGTTCGGCGGGACGCTCGGCGGGGAACCCGATCTCACGCAGCTCCGACAGCAGCCGGGCGTCGCGCTCGACGGCGTCCTGAGCGCGGGCGGCGGGGAACACGCGGGCGATCAGACGGCGGCCCCCGGCGCCGGTGACCTCGAAGACGCCGAGGTCACGCTGCCTCAGCGTGCAGCCGCCGATCCCGTGGGCGGCGGCGAGATGCGCGGCCAGCCCATCCTCGCCGACCGTCGGTGTCGCCGCGTCGAGATAGCGGCCGATCCGGCCGGCGGTCGGGGCGGCGCCCCGGCGAGCGGGCTTCCAGATCGGCGTCGCGACCACGAATCCGGCCGCGGTCGCCCGTTCTGAGAGCTCGGCGGCTCGCCAGCGATGGTCGGGCAACAGCGCGCGGAGCGCGTCGACCTCCAGCGCGTTGCGCGCCGGCTCGCCGAGCGCCGCCACCCGTTCGCGGAAGCGCTCGTGCTCCGGCGCGGCGGTGCGACCGCGCGCCGCGCAGCTGAGCGCGAGGCGGATCCCGGGCGCGGCAAGCGAGCGCAGCTCGTCGAGCAGGCGCGTGACCACGGGCAGCTCCAGATAGACGAGCAGTCCCTCGCACAGAATGAGCGCCGGCGCATCGGGCTCGAATCCGGTGGCGGTCAGCGCGGCGGCCAGCCACGGCTGCTCGAGCTCGAAGCCGATGAACACGATCGCCTCGCGCTCGAGCCCGAGACGATCCATGCGCGCCAGCTTGTCGGCCTGGGTGCCGGGATGATCGACCTCCCAGAAGGTCACCCCCGGACGGGCGTAGCGCAGCGCGCGGCCGTCGTAGCCGGCGCCGATGATCACCACCTGGCGGTCACCGCGGGCGATCGCGTTGACCGTGCAGCGATCGAAGAACCGCGTGCGGGCCTGCAGATAGCCGCTCATCCGCGGACTGAGCGGCTCGCCGGCCTCCCGGGCCACGTCCGTGGCCAGGGCCTCGTCGGCCCGCGGGTCGCCGTGGTCGGCCGGCGCTCGGTCAAAGCTCGCGCGGGCGGCGGCGACCCGCTGGGCGGTCAGCGACGGAGCGCCGTCACGCATCGGACTGCCCCAGTGCGATGAGCGCCGCCAGGGTCTGGCGGGCGCCGGCGATCTGGTCGCGCGGCACGCGATCGAGCAGCCGCGCGTCGATCGTCCGCACCGCCTCGCGGATCACGTCCGCCGCGTCCCCGCCCCGGTCCGTCAGGCTGACGATCAGCCGCCGCCGGTCGCCGGGATCGACGGCCCGGTCGAGATACCCACGCACGACGAGGGTGTCCACGAGCGCGCCGCCGGCCTGCTTGGAGAGATGGAGCGCCGCGATGATCTCCGCCAGCGGCGCGCCGGTGCGGGCGATCGCGCTCAGGACGAAGATCCCGTTGGCCGGAACGTCGTCGTATCCGGCACCGTCGAGCGCCGCGCGGATGGCGACGCCGTACGTCCGCCGGGCCCCGCGCAGCAGGGCCGGAATCGTCAGCTCGCCGGCCGGGATAGCGGTAACCATCCGATAATCGTACTGTATCCGGACTATCCATGTACAGGACTGATCTCCGGCTGCGCGACCGCGGTCTGACACCTGAGCTCGGGTGAACCGAACGCGCGGGCCATCGTGTTACCCGGTCTCACGGGCGTCAAACACAAGGATTTATGATCACACAGCGTCCTTGACCGTACGCGGGGGCGGCGTTACGATCGTCGGCGACGGGTGACAACAGTGTCACTCGGCGCCGACCGATGCGAGACGGTTAGCAGGGCCGTCTCCCGGAGCATGGGTGACGGGCGTAACAGAGCGAGGGAGATCCATGCATATGTCGCGTTGCCGTGTTCTCGTCCGGCTGACCGCTGCGGCGGCGACCATCACCGGGCTGGCGTTACTTCCCGTCACTGCGAGCGCCGCGGCTCCAGCCTCCCCCGCCTACGTGTCGGACCCGGCGTCGCTGGTCAACCCGTTCATCGGGACGGCCAACGGCGGTGACACCTTCCCGGGAGCCGATGAGCCGTTCGGAATGATCCAATGGAGCCCGGACACGCCGGACCGCCCGTCCGGCGGCGGCTATGACTACGACGCCTCGTCGATCATCGGCTACAGCCTCGACCACCTCTCCGGTCCCGGCTGCGCGGCCGAGGACGACGTGCCGATCCTGCCCACGGCGGGCGCGATCGGCACCGACCCGTCCGACGCCACCGCCCCGCTCGACCACACCCAGGAGACGGCCTCCCCCGGCTATTACCAGCTCACTGCCGGCGGCGTCAACACGCAGCTGGCCACCGCGCTGCGCTCGGGCATCGGCTCGTTCACCTTCCCCACCAGCTCGACGAGCGGGAACCTGCTGTTCCAGCTCTCCCAGAGCGCCAACCCCGACGCCGCGACTCACTTCCAGGTCGTCAGCGACACCGAGATCTCGGGTTGGGTCACGACCGGCGACTTCTGCGGCGCCTCGAACCAGTACACGCTGCACTTCGACGTCGTCTTCAATCGGCCGTTCACCGCCTACGGGACGTGGACGAACGGCTCCGGCCCGGACGCGGGGAGCGCGTCACTGACCACCCGCCTGTCCGCCGCCCAGCAGGCGCAGGCTCGCCAGCAGGCCAAGCTCGCCGGATTGACGGCACTCTCCTCAGAGGACCTGCCGGGCTCGAGCGCGTCACGCGCCGGCCGCCAGCGCGCGGCCGACCGGACGGCGGCCGTCACCGCGCAGCCCCCCGTGACCGGTGCTGACGGGGCCTATCTGACGTTCGCGACCGGCGCGAACCCCGTCGTCGAGGCGAAGGTCGGCCTCTCGTACGTCAGCAACCAGAACGCGACGCTGAACCGGCTGGTCGAGATCCCGGGCTGGAATCTGGCCGCGGTCGAGTCCGACGCGAATCAGGCCTGGAACCAGGCGCTGTCGAAGATCCAGATCGCCGGGGGCACGCCGACCCAGCAGACGCTCTTCTACACCGCCCTGTACCACTCGCTGCTGCACCCGAACATCGCCTCCGACGTCAACGGCCAGTACAGCGGCTTCGACGGTCAGATCCATTCGGTGACGGCGGGCCACGCCGAGTACGCCAACTACTCCGGGTGGGACATCTATCGCAGCCAGAGCCAACTCGAGGCGATGCTGTTCCCGCAGACGATGTCGGACACCGTCAACTCGATGCTCGACGACTACAACCAGACCGGCATGCTGCCGAAGTGGAGCGAGGACAACGGCGAGTCCTACGTGATGGTCGGCGACCCCTCGGACGCGATCATCGCCGACGCCTACGCCTTCGGGGCGCGGGGGTTCGACGCCGGTCAGGCGCTCTCGGACATGGAGACCGAGGCGAGCGTCGCCAACAACATCCGGCCCGGGCTGAACTATTACCTGAATGACGGCTACCTGCCGATCGACGGCACGTATGGCTGTTGCAACTATTACGGGCCGGTGTCGACCCAGGAGGAATACGACGCCGCCGACTCGTCGATATCGGAGCTGGCGCGATCGCTGGGCGACAGCACGGTGGCCACGACATACGCGACACGGGCCAACAACTGGCAGAACGTGTTCAATCCCGGGAGCGACTTCCTGCAGCCCAAGCTGATGGACGGATCGTTCCAGTCGGGCTTCGATCCGACCTCGGGCAACGGCTTCGTCGAGGCCGACGCCTACGTCTACACGGCCGAGCTGCCGTTCGACCTGGCCGGGCTCGTCCGCGCCGACGGAGGTGACGCCAATTGGGTCAAGTACCTCAACGGCCTGACCTCGAGTGTGACCGGAATGGGGTCGACGCAGATCCAGATGGGCAACGAGCCGAGCTTCGACATCCCGTGGGAGTACGACTACGCCGGCGATCCGTCCATGACCCAGCAGGTCGTCCGCGAGATCCAGGACCAGCTGTACCTCGACACTCCGGGCGGACTCGCCGGCAACGACGACCTCGGCGCGATGAGCTCGTGGTATGTGTGGTCGGCGCTCGGCGCCTACCCCGAGACCCCGGGCAGCGCCGACGTCGCGCTCGGCAGCCCGCTGTTCACGAACATCGCGATCCACCTCGGCAACGGACGGACGATCACCGAGAGCGCGCCTGAGGCGGCCGACGACGCGCCGTACGTCGACTCGGTGACGCTGAACGCCATCCCCTGGAACCGGTCCTATCTGCCGGCCGGCGTCTTCAGGACCGGCGGCACGGTGAACTGGACGCTCGGCAGCACTCCGTCGACGACCTGGGCCAGCGATCCGATCGACGCGCCGCCCTCGGACACCTCGGGGCTGCTGCCGGCGCTCGGCTATGTCAGCGACGCGCAGGGCACCGGCAACGCGCTGGTCGTCACCCCCGGAACGAACACGACCATGACACTCGGCGTGCAGGGGATGACCGACTCGAGCCAGACGATCGGCTGGACGGCGTCACCGTCGGCGGGCTCGGGCCTGCAGCTCGCAACCTCGAGCGGGTCGCTGATCGTCGGCCCGGAGGGCACGACCAGCCAGCAGATCCAGGTCTCGGTCCCCCCCGGCACCGCGGACGGGGACTATCAGGTGACGTTCGACCTCAGCTCGGCGACCGGGACGACGCTGCCGCCGGTGGTCGAGGACATCGCCGTGGCCAGTGCCGGCGACCTGACGCCGTTCTTCAACGACGCCGGAATCTCCAGCGACACCGATCAGGGGACCGCGAACTTCGACGGCGACGGGTTCAGCTACTCCGAACAGGCGCTGGCCGCCGCCGGGCTGACCGCCGGCTCCACGGTGACCTCGTCGGACGGCATCCAGTACAACTGGCCGTCGGCCGCCCCCGGCGAGCCTGACAACGTGACCGCGGGGGGCCAGACGATCCAGCTCCTCCAGGTCCCCGGGGAGACGGAGCTGGGGCTGCTCGGCTCGGCCACGAACGGCCCGTCGACCGGTCAGCTGACGATCACCTATACCGATGGCTCGACCCAGACGGCGTCGCTCGTGTTCGGCGACTGGACGCTGAACGCCGGCAGCTCGGGGCTCTCCTCCGGCAACGTGCAGGTGGCTCAGATGAGCTATCGCAACAGCACCGGCGGCTCGTCGCAATCGGTCGGCACGTACGTGTTCTCGGCCGCGATTCCGCTGACCGCCGGCAAGACGGTGGCCAGCATCACGTTGCCGGCGACGACCGACCAGGGGTCCCTGCACGTGTTCGCGGTCGGCAGTGACAAGGGACCGCTGACCACCGGCTGACCCGCCGGCGGCGCGCGCCGAGAGCCGCGAACGACCGCTTCACCCCGCGGCGGCGCCGACCTCCAGTCCGGCGAGCATCGACTCTCCGGCGTAGACGATGCGGCCGCGGCGGCGCAGGACGAGCGCGAGCCGGCCGGCGAGGTGCTCGTGAGCGGTCGGCACGCTGCGGCGGGCGGCCGGCAGCGGGACGGGCAGCAGGTGAGCGTCGCCCCGGACGGCGCTGCCGTCGAGCTCGACGCTGAAGCGCGGGCCCCGGGCCCGGACCGCCCAGCGCCCGTCGGCGGCGGTCACCCGGGCCGGGGCGAGCACGGGGTTGCCGAGACGAACGACATCATCGCCGACGGCGACGACGAGGCCGGTGGCCTGGACCGTCGCCGGACCGGCGCGCAGGTCGCCGCCGGCGAAGGCCACGCACACATCGGGCCGGTCGAACGCCTGGGCCTGACCCCACCACCAGCGGGGCGGGAAGCCGCCCGCGCCCCAGTTCTTCTCCGCATACGCCTGCGCGCCGTCCAGGGTCAGCGCCCGCGGGCCGATCACGGCCTGTCCGGACACCGTCGCTCCGAGCAGGTGCGGATGCCAGTACTGGCCGAGCCCGGGAACGAGGTGGGCGGGACCGCACCCGCCGAGCGCGCGCCGGCGCGGCCAGTCCCGCCGGTCGCCGAAGCGCACGTGCAGCCGCGCGTCGGCGCCGAGGTCCACCGCCAGCTCGTCGGGCCCGGCGACGAGCACGCCCTTCCCGGCACGGACGGCGAACCGGTCGGGGTCCCCGGAGGCGACGGGGACGTCGGCCCAACGCAGGAAGCCGCCCGGGTGCGCGGCGAGCGCGACGGTCGCCCACGGCCCGTCGGCGGCGCGGCACAGACCGCACAGCGCCACGACCACGACGCCCGAGCGCGCGTCGCTCAGCCGCCAGAAGTAGCCCTCCATCGCGACGCCGTGAGCCCGGCGCAGATCGGCGAACGGCGGGTCGGCGCCGGTGGCTCGAAACTGGCGCAGCATCGCCTCAAGCTTGACGAACAGCGCCGGAACGTGTGACGCTGGTCGTCAAAGCGGGAAGAGAGCCACTGCGGTGAGACCCCAGCCACGCATCGATTCAGGACGGGCATGATCAGCGACGAGCTCGACCACTGGCTGCCCGATCCAGCCATCCGGACCCGCCACGCGCGCAGCGCCCCGGTCGACGCCGACCGGTTGTGGGACGCCGCCGGCGAGGTGCGCCTCGACGAGACGATGACGATCGGCCGGCTCGTGCAGTGGCGCCTGCCCGGTACCGAGCCCCGGCAGACGTTTCGCGCGCTGCTCGCGACCGACCCCTTCTCCGTCCTGGAGGAGGGGGAGCGCTACTCGCTGTCGGGAATGGTCGGGCGCATCTGGACGCTGCGGCGTGACTACCCCCAGCTCGACGGCCCGGAGTCGTTTCGCGCATGGCATCGTCCGGGCACCGTGCGCGTCCTGTTCGCGCACTGGGTGCAGGAGGACGGCGAGAACGGCGCGCAGATCGTCAGCGAGGCGCGGGTGCAGCCCGTCGACCGCGGCGCCCGGCTGGCGCTGCGCTCGCTGTGGATCGCCGTGCGGGTCTTCGAGCGGCTGATCGGCTCCGAGGTGCTCGAGCTCGTCGTCCGCCGGGCGATCGCCGGCGATCAGGCCGCGCCCGTGCGCTGAGGCCCGCCGCGACCGCTCACTTCACATGGACGGTGAACGGCTCGGACTGCGTGCAGCTGCCCAGGCTCTTGATGCTCTCGTGGCCGATCACCTTGCCGGTCGCCGTCTCCCCGTCGAACCGTCCCTCCAGGCGGATCGACATCGAGCTGCCAGCCGAGTTCAGGCTCGAGTCGCCGGCGAACTTGCCGTCCTTGATCGCCAGCGTCTTGAACGGGAACGCCGGCGCGACGTCGCCGGCTCCCGGCAGGCAGGTCGCCTCGAAGTGGACCGACAGATCGTCGATCGTCTTCCCGCCCGATGAGACCCTGAAGTGGATCGGATAGCCCGGGCCGATCGACCCGGTGTACTCGGCGCCCGCCCTGGGGCCTGAATCGCCGAGCGCGAGGGCGGGAACGGTGGCGCAGGCGAGCGCCGCGACCGCTCCGACCGCCGCTCGCCTCGGGAGTGAGATGGTCATGGCGGGCACGATAACCGGATCGCGTCGTCTCGGCCGAGGACCGGCTGCAACGACCGACTTCTGCATCGACGGCACCGCCGTCAACGTGTCGTAGCGTCGTCGCCCGCGGTCCGGGGCGGTAGTCTGGGCACGTCGTGCGTGACGACATCTCCGCAGCGCTCGAGATCGGTCCGTCCTCCACCCTCGAGGAGCGCACGATCGACATCACGACGATCGGTCGGCGCTCGGGCGCGCCCCGCCGGATCGAGATCGCCTTCTACCGCTTCGAGGATGCCGTCTACCTGAGCGGGATTCCCGCGCCGCGGCCGCGGGGATGGCTGCGCAACCTCACCGCCGAGCCGCATTTCGTCGTTCACCTCAAGCACCGCGTCGTCGCCGACCTGGCCGCGACGGCCACGGTGATCACCGATCCGGCCGAGCGCCGGCGCGTCCTCAGCGCCTTCGTCGACGAGTTCAACCGGCGCCACGGTCCTGACAGCCCGTGGCCGGAAGCCGTCTTGGAGGATTGGGTCGCGGGCAGCCCGTTGGCACGGGTCAGCTTCACCGACGCCGGCTGACCCCGATCTGATCGTGCGATGACCACGCTTGCCGACGGCGCCAGGGAGATGGCCGGATACGCGAATCGGTGGCTGGCCTTCCGCTGCCAATGGCTGCGCCTGCCGGGCGTGCAGGCGGCGGTCTGGGTCGACGGCGAGCTCGTCCTCTCCACCGCTCACGGCCGCGCCGACCTGGACGCCGACGTCGCGCTCACGCCGGCGCACCTGTTCCGGATCGCGTCGCACTCCAAGACGTTCACCGCGACGGCCATCGTCGCGCTCGCCGCCGCGGGACGGCTGGCGCTCGATGACCGCCTGGATCGGCACCTGCCGTGGACCGCGCAGGCCGGCATCGGCGACCGAACCCTCGCGGACCTGCTGGGCCACAGCGGCGGAGTGATCCGCGACGGCCGGGATGCCGACCACTGGCAGCTGATGCGCCCCTTCCCCGACGCGGACGGCCTGCGCGCCCTGGCCACGGACGGCGCGGTGTGCGGCGCCGACGAGCGCTTCAAGTACTCGAATGTCGGCTTCGGGCTGCTCGGGGCGGTCATCGCCGCGGTGACCGGACGGTCCTACCGTGACCACGTCGCCGAGGCGATCGTGGCGCCGCTCGGTCTGACCGACACGGCTCCCGACCTCGTCGCGGAGCGGCTCGCCGACTATGCGCGCGGCTACACCGCCCGCGGCTACGGCGAGCGCCGGATCGCCATCGAGCTCGTCGACACCGGCGCGCTGGACGCCGCCACCGGGTTCACGAGCACGGCGGCCGACCTGGCCCGCTGGGGCTCAGCCCACCTGCCCGGCGACGAGCGGCTGCTCAGCGCCACCTGGCAGCGCCGGACCCGCCGGCCCGGTTTCGACGTCGACGAGCACAATCGCGCGGCCGGGCGCTACGGACTGGGCTTCGACCTGCGCACCGTCCACGGTCGACGCAGCTTCGGCCACGGCGGGGGCTATCCCGGCCACGCGACCCGCCTGACCGTGATCCCCGACGAGCGGATCTCGGTCGCGGTCTGCACCAACGCCATCGACGGGCCGGCCGAGTCGCTCGCCGACGGCCTCGTCGCGCTCGCCGTGCTCGCCGCGGCCGAGCCCGACGGCGCGCCGCTCGGCCCCGAGGTCGACCGCTACTGCGGTCGCTACGCGACGCTGTTCGGCGTCGTCGACATCGTCCGGCTGGGGCGCCGGCTGCTCGTCATCGACCCCAGCGGCGATGACCCGGCGGCGGCGATCACCGCGCTGGAGCCCGACGGCGACGACACCTTCCGGATCGTGCGCGCGCCGGGCTACGGCTCCTACGGAGAGCGCGCCCGGTTCACCCTCGACGACCGCGGCCGCGTCACCTCGGCGCGCATGCACGGCGGCGTGACCTGCTGGCCGGTCGAGCACCTGAGCGCCCTGGTGGCCGCCCGCGACGAGATCCGGCTCGGCGATCTGGCGACATGATCGTGCCGACGCTCCGCGAGGTGTGCGAGCACCTCGCGCCGATCGACAGGACGCCGTGCTCGCCGGGTGAACGCGAAGCGGCCGAATGGATCGCGGCGCGGTTGCGCACGGCGGGCGTCACCGACGTCGCGCTGGAGGAGGAGCCGAGCTGGGGCGGGTCTCCGCCCACCCTGGTCGCGATGGGAGCGCTGGGGATCGCGGGCGCCGCGCTCGTGCTGGCCAACCGGCGCGTGTCGGGGGCGCTGCTGGCGGCGGCCTCGATCGCCGGCGTGCTCGACGAGGCCGAGAACGGACCGCGGATCACGCGGCGCGTCCTGCGCCGCCGCCGGTCCACCGTCAACGTGGTCGCGCGGGTCACCCCTGCGGGCGCCGACCGGACGCTGGTCGTGCTCGCCCACCACGACGCCGCGCAGACCGGGCGGCTGTTTGACCAGACGCTGCAGCGGAGGTTGAACGAGCGGTATCCCGGGTTCCTGCGACGGTTCAAGACCCAGCCTCCCCAGTGGTGGATCGGGGTGGCGGGGCAGGTCGGCGCCCTGCTCGGCGCCGCCAGCGGCCGCCGCGCGGCGGCGGCCGCGGGGTGTGCGGTCACCGGGCTGGGCACGTGCCTGGTGGCCGACGTGATGCGCAGTCCGACCGTCCCCGGCGCCAACGACAACCTCTCGGCGGTCGCCCTGATCGTCGCGCTGGCCGAACTGCTGCGCGACCGGCCGATCCCCGGCCTGCGGGTCGTGCTCCTGTCCACCGGGGCCGAGGAGACGCTTCAGGACGGGATCCGCGGATTCATGGCTCGTCACCGGCACGAGCTTGACCCGGATCGCACCTGGATGCTCAACTTCGACACGATCGGCTCGCCGCGCCTGATCATGATCGAGGGCGAGGGGCCGTTCTGGATGCGCGACTACCCTGACCCGTCCTTCCGTGACCTGATCACGCGCTGTGCCGCCGAGCAGGGGATCGCGCTCGAACGGGGGTTCCGCGCCCGCGCCTCGACCGACAGCGTGATCGCCAGCCGTGCCGGCTATCCCAGCGCCTGCCTGTGCTCGCTGAACGAGTGGCACGCGATGTCGAACTACCACCTGATGAGCGACACCCCGGACAGGCTCGATTACGCGACGATCGCCGCGGCGACCCGGCTCGCCGACGCGGTGGCGCGCCGCCTCGCCGGCCGCGAGTGACCTGCCGGGGCCTTGCCGGTGACGGCGCCCCGGATCAGCGCTGCGCAGGCTCGGTCGCCGGCGCGTCGACCCGCACCCAGCGCCCGCCCTCGTGCATGGAGGTGATCACGGCGCCGGCAACGCCGGCGACGACGACGCTGTCGTGCGCGGTCGGGAGCGGGGACGGGGATCCGGCGGCGACCGCATCGACCCACGCCTGGAGCTCCAGGCGATACGCGTCGGCGAATCGTGGTCGCCAGTCGGCGTCGTGACGGGTGGAGCGCGCTCGGTCGACGTCGCTGACGACATGCCCGGAGGGCGCGAGCGCGATGACGCCGTGCTCGCCGACGACCTCGCAGCGGATGTCGTATCCGTAGCGGGCGTTCAGGAACAGCTCGACGGTCGTCAGCGTCGCGTCCGCGGTGCGGAGCAGGATGAGCTGCGGGTCATGCAGGCCCGGAACCGCCGGAGAGCTCCTCCCGGCCTGCCAGCTGACCTCGACGATCGGCGCGTCCAGAAGCCACGGGACCGCGTCGAATTCGTGAATCGCCGAGTTGGTGATGCTCGACTCGTTGGTGGCGCCCGGTCCGGAGCTGACGCCACGGCTGACGCAGTGCATGAGCAGCGGGGCGCCGCAGGCGCCGGACCGCAGGCCGGCCTTGAGCTCGAGATAGGCGGGATCGAACCGGCGCATGAAGCCGACCGAGATGAGCGGCGCCCCGTCCGTCACCGCCGCGCGTTCGGCCGCGGCGATGCGCCGGCAGTCGGCGACGGTGGGCGCCAGGGGCTTCTCGCACATGACGGGCTTGCCGGCGGCGATGGCGGCGATCGCCAGATCAGGATGGGTCGGGTCCGGAGACACGATCACGACGGCCTCCACCTGCGGGTCGGCGATCAGCGCGAGCGGATCGCCGGTGACCCGCGCGCCGGCGTCAGCGGCGGCCGCGCTGGCCCTGGCGATGTCGACATCGGCCACCATGGTCACCGTGGCGCCACTGATCTGACGATGAAGCGTGTTGACATGGTCGGCGCCCATGATGCCCGCGCCGATGACTCCGACGTTGACCATCGTCCGTCCCTTCGGATGTCTCGGTCGCGCCGCGCGGCCGCGGCGGCCCGTGGTGCGGGCTACCGGCTGATGTCGGGGTTGGGGAGCATGGCCTCGCGGATGACGGCGACGAGGTCCTGATAGGAGGCGATGAAGCCCCGCAGGGTGCGCACGGTGGCGCCGTAGCCGTCGAACTCCTCCTCGGTCAGCCCGTCGGCGTCGTAGGCGGCGCGGAAATCGGGGATACGGCAGAGCTGGTCGACGATGCCGTCGGGCACGGGGTCGTCGATCCGCTCGGCGACCTCGATCGCGGAGCTGTTGAACTGCTTCTGATAGCCGTAGGGGATGGTCAGCACGACGTCGCCGCCGATCAGCTCCGACCAATGGAGGTGATGGCGGTAGGCGGCCGCCAGCAGCCGGCAGCGGTAACCGCGCTGTTGATAGATCCCGTAGGCGTGCTTGAACGCCGCCACCCCCGCCCAGTGCACCGCGCCGGGGTCGATGACGATCGTGTCGCGCTTCATCACCGCGCCGATCCAGTCATCGAGACGCCCGACCATGATCGTGCACACCGGCGACATCCGTGACGTGTCCTCGCCATCGGCCTCGCGGCGCGCGAGCCCGCGCGCGACGGCCTCCGCCACGGCCAGCGCCTGGGGAACGGTGAAGCACACCGTCGCGTTGATCGACGCTCCGGCGGCGGTCACCTCTTCGATCGCGGCGATTCCCGCGCGGGTCGCCGGGATCTTGATCTGCATGTTGGGCGCCAGGCCGGCGAAGCGCAGGCCCTGCTCGGCCAGCCGGTGCGGGTCGCGGTAGAACTTCGGGTTGGTCTGGATCGAGAGGCGGCCCTTGAGCTCGCCCTCGCGCTCGAAGACCGGGAGCAGCAGCGCTGACGCCTTGACCGCCATCTCCTCGATCAGCTGCCAGGCGACCTCGTCCTCGGTCGCGGTGTGCTGCTCTGAGATGATCTGCGCGATCCGGTCGCGCCACAGGTGCATCTCCTTCTTGAGCACGTCGCCGACGATCGTCGGGTTGCTGGTCGCGCCGACCGCGCCCCGCTCGATCGCGTAGGTCAACTCCTCGATCGAGCATGAGTCATTCCAGTAATCGGTGACCGTGTGCGCGGTCTCCCACAGCGGTCCCCGCCCGGGAGCGTCGACGCGCGGTTCCTGGGTGAACGTGGTCATGAGCTGAGCCCTTTCACTTGACGATGTGCATGACGGCCGGAACGGCCTACTTCTCCACGAAGTAGGCCCCGTGGCCCTGGCCGTCGGAATAGAAGCGGGAGGTGATGGTCTTCTTGCGGGTGAAGAACTCCACCGCGTCGGGCCCGTGAGCGTGCAGGTCGCCGAGGAAGCTGTCCTTCCAGCCGCTGAACGGGAAGAACGCGACCGGGGCCGCGACCCCGATGTTGACGCCGATCATCCCGGCCTCGACGTCGTGGCGATACCGCCGCACCGCCGCCGCATCCTCGGTGAAGATCGACGTGCCGTTGCCGAAGCGGCTGGCGTTGACGATCGCGATCGCCTCCTCCAGCGTGCCGGCGTTGACGACGCACAGGACCGGGCCGAACACCTCCTCCTGGGCGATCGCCATCTCCGGCGTCACCTTGTCCAGGATCGTCGGCCCGAGATACGCGCCCTCGGGATTGAGGCCGGAGCCGGGCACCTGCCGGCCGTCGAGGACCGCCTGCGCCCCCTCTTCGATCCCACGCTCGATCCAGCCCGAGATCCGGTCACGCGCCGCGCACGACACCACCGGGCCGAGATCGCTGGACTCCTGCAGGCCATCGCCGACCCGCAGCGCCCGCGTCGCCTCGACGAGCGGCGCGAGCAGCCGATCGTGAGCCTCGCCGACGGTGACGACCACCGAGCCGGCCATGCACCGCTGGCCGGCGGCACCGAACGCCGAGCCGATGATCCCGCCGACCGTCTTATCGATCACCGCGTCGGGCATCACCACCATGTGGTTCTTGGCGCCGCCGAGCGCCTGAACGCGCTTGCCCGCGCGCGCCGCGCCCTCATAGACGAGACGCGCGACCGGCGCCGAGCCGACGAACGACACGGCGTCGATCCCCGGATGCTCAAGGATCCCCTCGACGATCTCCCGCCCGCCGTTGACGAGGCCGACCACGCCCGGCGGCAGACCGATCGAGTCCAGCACCTCGAACGCGATCTGCTGCGTCAGCGGCACCTGCTCGGACGGCTTGAGGATGAAGGCGTTCCCGCACCCGAGCGCGAACGGCAGAAACCAGAACGGCACCATCGCCGGGAAGTTGAACGGCACGATCGCCGCGCACACTCCCACCGGCTGGCGGATCGTCTCGCAATCCACCCCGCGGGCGACGTCCTCCAGGATCCGGCCCTGCATCGTCGTCGGGACAGCACACGCGCATTCGACCATCTCGATCATCCGCGACACCTCCGCGCGGGCGTCGTCGATCGTCTTGCCCATCTCGGTCGTCACCGACCGCGCCAGATCCTCCCTGCGAGCGGTCAACCCGGCCCGCAACTCGAACAGCTTCTGGGCGCGACCGATCACGCTGACCGCTCGCCAGGCCGGCAGCGCCGCCCGCGCCGCGGTGACCGCGGCATCGAGCTCGGACGCGCCGCTCAGCGGCACCCGGGCGAGCACCTCCCCGCTGGCCGGATTGGTGACCTCCAGCGTCTCACGGTCGGCCTCGGCGGGCACCCACTCGCCGCCGATGTAGTTGTCAAGCGTCTTGGTGGCAGTCGCAGTCATGATCGGTGTGGATCTCCTGTGGTTGGTCAGCGCCGACACGGTCTCGTGTCGCGTCCGATACGTTCGCCGGCAGTCGAGGCGCCCCTGGCGGACGGGGCGCTAGGACGCGGTCAGCAGCCATTCATGGGCCGGATCGTTGTGAAACACCCACGTGCGGTGCGGTCCGGCCATCACGTTGAGGTAATAGGAGCGGTAGCCCGCGGGGGCGCCCACCGGGTGATAGCCGCGCGGAACGAGCACCACCTGCCCATCTGACACCGCCAGCGTCTCGTCCAGAGAGCGGTCATCGGTGTAGACGCGCTGGAGCACGAACCCCTGCGGCGGGTCGATCCGGTGATAGTAGGTCTCCTCCAGATAGGACTCGTCCGGCAGCGCGTCCTGATCATGCTTGTGCGGCGGGTAGCTGGACCAGTTGCCCGCCGGCGTCAGCACCTCGGTCACCAGCAGGGATTCCGCCTCATCTGTCCCCGCGGTCATCAGGATCGGATGCACCACCCGCTCTGACGCCCCGCTCCCGCGCGTCTCGGGCGCGATCGCAGAGCCCGGCAGCAGCCGCGCGCCCGCCCCGGCGCCCGTCGTCGCGGGCGCGAAGCACAGCGCCACCTCCGCGGGGCCGTCGGCGCCGGCCCCGGTGAGCGAAAAGCTCGTGTGGGGCGGAAGGTACGCCGCCTCGGGCAGCCCGTCGAACGGCGACCGGCGAGCGCCCACACCGCGCCACTCCCCATGCTCGGAGCCGATGTCCACCGTGCCGGACACCACGACGACGCACACCTCTCGCTGCTCGGTCTGACGCTCGGCGCGTACGCCATCGGCCAAGCGCAGGACCTCCAGGCCGACGTAGCTCCATCCCGCCGAGTCAGGAGTGATCGCGATCACCGTCCCGTCCGCTGCCGGCTCGGTCGCGGGGGTGACGATCAGTGAAGCAGTCATGGCGTCTCCAGATAGATCCGTTGCGCCGCCCGCGCGGCCTCGTAGCCCTGCCGAGCAGCCTGCACCGAGGCGTCGTGCGACACCTCGGCCACCGGAACCTCCCACCATCCCTCGTAGTCCGGGACCCCCGCGTAGCGATCGACCTCGACGCAGATCACCACGGGACCGTCCGACGACGCGCTGTCGGCCAGCGCCGTACGCAGCTCGGCGATCGTCTCCGCGCGGATCACCTGCGCACCCAGGCTCGCGGCGTTGGCGGCGAAGTCGACCGGCAGCCGCTCCGCGGGCGCCGCCAGCGCGCCACCATCGGCCGCGTCGAGCACCGGTCCGCCGTTGAGCGACCGCTTGTAGTGGGTGGCGAAGCCCGCCGATCCCACCGACCGCGACAGCGCCCCGATCGACATGTACCCCTGGTTGTCGACCAGCACCACGGTCAGCGCGATCCGCTCCGCCACCGCGGTCGCGAGCTCGCTGGAGAGCATCAGCCAGGTGCCGTCGCCGATCAGGCAGAACACCCGCCGGTCCGGCGCCGCGAGCTTGATCCCGATCGAGCCGGGGATCTCATAGCCCATGCACGAGTAGCCGTATTCGACGTGATAGCCCTTGCCCTGCGGGTCCCGGGCGCGCCACAGCTTGTGCAGATCCCCGGGCATCGCGCCCGCCGCGTTGACCACCACCCCCGTCTCCCCCGCCGCGTCGTTGACCGCGCCGATCACCTGCGCCTGGCGCAAGGGCAGATCATCGGTCGCCGCCACCAACTCCGCCACCGTCGCCGTCCACGCCGACGACTCCGACCGCGCGCGCTCAGACCACGCCGCCGGCGCCCGCCAGCCCCGTTCGCCGAGCGCACCGGCCAGCGACTCCAGCACCACCCGCGCATCCCCGAGCAGCGCCAGCCCGCTGTGCTTGGCCGCGTCAAACGAGGTCACGTTCACGTTCACGAACCGGACGCCCGGGTCCTGGAACGCCGACTTCGACGCGGTGGTGAAATCACTCCACCGCGTCCCGATCCCGATCACCACATCGGCGTCACGAGCCAGACGGTTCCCGGCCGCCGACCCCGTCGCGCCGACCGCGCCCAACGACAGCGGATGATCGGACAGCAGCGCGCCGCGTCCGGCCTGGGTTTCGCACACCGGCACGCCGGTCGCCTCGACGAGCGCCCGCAGCGCCGCCGTCGCCTCGGCGTAGATGACCCCGCCACCGGCGACGATCAACGGCCGCTGCGCGCCGGCGATCAGGTCGACCGCGCGGGCCAGCGTCTCAGGCGCCGGCGGCCGGCGCTCGATCACCCACACCCGGGACGCGAAGAACTCCTCCTGCCAATCGAAGGCCTCGGTCTGCACATCCTCGGGCAGCGCGATCGTCGCCGCGCCGGTCTCGGCCGGGTCGGTCAGAACCCGCATCGCCTCCAACGCCGCCGAGTACAACTGCTCCGGACGCTGCACCCGATCGAAGAACCGCGACACCGGGCGGAAACAGTCGTTGACGGTCATGGTCTGATCGCTGAACACCTCCAACTGCTGCAACACCGGATGCGGCACCCGGCCGGCGAACGTGTCCGACGGCAACAGCAGCACCGGCAAACGGTTGATCGTCGCCAGCGCCGCGCCGGTGATCATGTTCGTCGCCCCCGGACCGATCGACGTCGTGCAGATGAGCGCACCGAGCCGGTTGCGCTGACGCGCATACCCGGAGGCGATGTGCACCATCGCCTGCTCGTTGCGACCCTGATGAAACTCGAGCAGGCCTCGATGCTGGGCGAACGCCTGGCCCACGCCGGCCACGTTGCCGTGCCCGAGGATCCCGAAGCAGCCCCCGAAGAACCGCCTCTGCACTCCGTCGCGCTCCACCCGCTGCTCGGCCAGGAACCGCACCAGCGCCTGCGCCACGGTCAGCCTCACCGTACTCGTCATCGCGTCACCTCCGTCGTCATGCCGCTGTCAGCTCTTCGAGGGTCGGCATCGCGTCGGCGCATGCCAGACGTCCCGCCACGATCGCGCCCGCATGGTTGGCCAGCGTCACCGCTCGGCCGGCCGGCCAACCCGCGAGCAGGCCGTACACGAGCGCCGCGCCGAACGCATCCCCCGCGCCCAGACCGCACACGACCTCCACCGGCACGGCGGGAATCTCCCACACCTGCTCACGGGTGCGCGCCAGCACGCCGCGGGGCCCCTGCTTGACGATCGCCAGCTCCACCCCCATCTCCAGCAGCCGGCCGGCGGCGTCCATCGGGTCACGCGTGCCGGTCGCGACCTCGACCTCGTCCGGGTTGCCGACCGCCACCGTCGCTCGGGCCAGGGCCTCGCGCGCCCACCGTCCCGCCCGCGCCTCGTCATCCCAGAACATCGGGCGATGGTCGAGGTCGTGAATCGTGATCGAGCCGGGCGGCGAGGTCTCGCGGGCGGCCAGCGCCGCGAGCGTCGCCGACCGGCTGGGCTCGCCCGACAGACCCGTCCCCGTCGTCCACAACACCCGGGCGGCACGAATCGCGTCCAGATCCAGATCGGCCTCGTCGATCGTCAGGTCAGGCGCGACCGGCTCGCGGTAGAACAACAGCGGAAAGTGGTCAGGCGGGTGAATCTCGCAGAAGGTCACCGGCGTCCGCAATCCGCGGCTGACCCCCACGAACCGACCATCGACCCCGAACTCGCGCAGCGCGTCGCGCAGGTACTCGCCGAACGGGTCATCACCGACCTTCGTGATCAACGCGCAGCGCACCCCCAGCCGGGCCGCGCCGACGGCGACATTCGCCGGACTGCCGCCGAGCGACTTGGCGAACGTCGACACCCGCGCCAGCGACACTCCGGTCTGCTCCGGATACAGATCGACACCGATCCGGCCCATCGCGATCAGATCCCATGGCCCGGCCGCCGCGCCCGTGACGCTCATGCCGGCGTCTCCCACTGCCCGGACTCGTGCGACCGCTCGATCGCCTCGAGCACCCGGGCGACCGTGACCATCTCCGAGACGCCGGGCTCGCGCTGCTCGCCGTCCGCGATCGACTGCAGGAAGTGATGAGCTTCAACCGTGCGCAGATCGTCATACCCCATGGGGATTCCCGCTCCGGGCTGGAAGTGAGCGAATTGGGGGTGCTCGGGGCCGGCGTACACCGTCTTGTAGCCATCATCGCAGCCGTCGAGCGACAGCTGTGCGTACCGGAGCTCGTTCATCCGCTCGAGCACCCAGCCGACCGACCCCGTGGTGCCCTGGATCTCGAAGCGATTGTCGACCCGCGGGCCGACGGCGACGCGGCTGGCCTCCAGCGTGCCGTACGAGCCACCGGCGAACTGGAACAGGGCGGCGGCCCAGTCCTCGTTGTCGACGACCGCGAGGTCCCCGTCGCCGGCATCGGCGGCCGGAGCGCCGGGGCCGGCCGGCACGCGCGGGCGCCGGGGGATCATGATCGCGGTGCGCCCGGAGAGCCGCTCGATCGGTCCGACCAGGAACTGCGCCGTGTCGACGACGTGGGCCATCAGGTCACCGAGGGCGCCGGAGCCGGCCTGAGCCCGCGAGAAACGCCACGTGGCGGCGGTGGTGGGACGATTGGCGTAATCGGTCAGGAAGACGCCGCGAAAGTGGGTGATCTCGCCGATGGCCCCGGCGGCGATCAGCTCGCGGGCATGGGCCACCGCGGGGGCGAAGCGGTAGCAGAAACCGACGTTGGTGAGCACGCCGCTCGTCTCGGCGGCGGCCAGCACGGCCGCGGTGTCGGAGCTGGAGCGCCCGACGGGCTTCTCGACCCAGAGATGCTTGCCGGCCTCGCAGACCGCTGTGGCCATCTCGCGATGCAGGGCATTGGGCGAGGTCACGCTGATCACGTCGACCGCGGGGTCGTCGACCACCGCCCTCCAGTCCGGCGTCGTCGACGCGAACCCGAGGCGCTCGGCGTGTGCGCAGCGCTCGGGGCTGATGTCCGAGGCCGCCACCAGACGCGGACGCAGGGGAGCGTCCGGATAGTGCTCGGCGATGCGCCGATAGGCGCCCGCGTGGATGCGGCCCATCCAGCCCATCCCGATGACGCCGACTCCGATCTCCTCCTGCACGGGTGCCTCCACTCTCTGATCCGGCCGCAGGTCGGCCGTGCGGCCCGCATCATACAATCGTTTTCATTCGATGTAAAGGTTTGCTGCACAATGTTCGCAACCCTTCATCAGCGGCAGCCGCAGGAGCGCCTGATCTGGAGCGTCAGCAGGACCGTGAGCGTCTGCGCGGACGCTGCGCCCGAGTCGGGACCATCGTCGCCGCCGGCGTCTGCCGGGTCCGTCCGGGGGCTGAGCAGGGGAATGAGCAGGCGCGCCGCGCTCGCCCCCAGCTCGCGATCGTGACGGTCCAGCGAGGTGATCGGAGGGTCGATGAGATCCGCGTACACCGGTTCGTCGAACGACACCAGCGCCAGGTCGTTGGGTACGGCCACGCCGGCGGCCCGCGCGGCCCGCAGCGCGCCGACCGCCAGCGAGTCGGTGCCCGCGACGAGGGCCGTCGGTGGCGAGGAGGTGGCCAGCAGCTCGGCGGTGAGACGCTGGGCGACGCTCTCTGAGCAGTCGGGATCGCTGGTCAGCACGTGCTCCGGAGCGAGCGCGAGCCCGAGCCGGCCGAGCTGCGCACGAAAGGCCTCCAGGCGAGCCCGGCCGACCCCGAACAGGCGGGCGTCCGACCCGCTGCCGACGGTGTCGGGCGGCCCCAGATACGCGATCGAGCGGTGGTGGTGGGCAATCGCGAGGTGCTCGACGAGCGCCCGGATGCCACCCGTGTTGTCGAGCATCACCGTGGGGTCGGCGCAGTCCTCGGGCGCGTTGTCGAAGAACACGACGGGCACGCCGAGCGGTTCGAATCCGCCGGACGTGGCCACGATCAGGCCGTCGACCTGGTTGGAGCGCAACCGTTGCAGGGATTGGCGCTCCCCCTCGGCCGAGCGGCCGCTGTTGGAGACGAGGACCTGATAGCCGGCGTCGATCGCGACGAGCTGCGCGCCGCGCAGCGCGGCGGCGTAGAAGGTCGTGGACACGTCGGGCACCACCATCCCGATCGACAGCGACGCACCCTTGCGCAGCGAGCTCGCGAGCCGGTTGGGGCGAAAATCCAGCTGCTCGACGGCGGCCCACACGCGCGCCCGCGTTCCCGTCGAGACGACCGGGTTGCCGGCGAGCGCGCGCGAGGCGGTGGCGACCGAGACTCCGGCGACCGCGGCCACATCGACCAGGGTCGGACGGCGGGGCGAGGCGTTGCCGGATGCCATATCCGGGCCACTCTAGACCCCTTGACAAACGTTTTCGAGCGACCTAAGCTCGCTTCGCACTAGCAATCGTTTACATCGGGCCGCCGCGGCGCCGTCAGGGGTCCTGCGCCCACGCGGGAGAGTGATGTCAGATGAAGATCGGCCTCGTGACCGACGGCCTGGGACATATGGAGTTCGACCAGCTGCTGGAGACGGCCTCCGAGCTCGGACTCCAGGCGATCGAGCTCGGCTGCGGCGCGTGGTCGCAGGCACCGCACGTTGACCGTCGCGCGCTGTTGAACGATCCGGGAGCCCGCGCCGCGCTGCTGAGCGAGGTCGCTGCGCACGGGCTCGAGATCAGCGCCCTCAACGTCTCGGGCAACCCCCTCAAGCCGGGTCCCGGCGGTGCCGCGCACGACGCCGACAGCCGCGAGACGATCGAGCTGGCCGGCCTGCTCGGGATCCCGCGCGTTGTCCTCATGTCCGGTCTGCCCGCCGCGCCGGGCGATCAGTATCCCAACTGGGTCACGGTCGCCTGGCCGCCCGAGAGCGCGATGATCCTGGAGCATCAGTGGGAGCAGGTCATCGCCTACTGGGACACGCTCGTGGCGCACGCCGGCGCTCACGGCGTGACCCAGCTGTGCATCGAGGCCCACGCCCATCAGGTGGTCTACAACGTCCCCTCGCTGCTCAGGCTCCGGGACGCGGTCGGCCCGGTGGTGGGCGCCAACTACGATCCCAGCCACCTGATGTGGATGGGCGCCGATCCGATCGCCGCCATTCCGGCGCTCGGCGATGCCATCTACCACGTGCATGCCAAGGACACGAAGATCGAGGCGGCCGCTGCGCTGAGGAGCCGGTTGGAGACGCTGCCGAGCACCGCGTCCGAGCTCCGGGCGTGGAACTACGTCACCCTCGGCCACGGTCACGACGCCGCGTTCTGGCGCACGTTCTGCCGGACCCTGGCCGACAACAGATATGACGGCGTGCTGAGCATCGAGCATGAGGACGCGCGCCAGGATCCGCTGGACGGCGTTCGTGAGTCGGTCGCGCTCCTGCGCGAGGTCGTGCCGGCCCCGGCCGCGGCATGACAGCGAGCAGCGCGCTCCCGGCCGCCCGGATCCCCGATCCGATGACCGCCCCGCCACTGCGCTGGGGCGTCATCGGGCCCGGTTGGATCACCGAGCGCTTCGTCGCGGCGATGCACGCCCGCACCAGGCAGCGGGTCGTCGCGGTCGGCTCCCAGAGCGCCGAGCGAGCGCAGGCGTTCGCCGAGCGCCACGGCATCGCCCGGTCCTACGGCAGCTATGCCCAGCTGGCCGGCGACCCCGGGGTCGACATCGTCTACGTCGGCACCCTCCAGCACCACCACCACGCCGATGCCCTGACCGTCATCGCCGGCGGCAAGCACGTGCTGGTGGAGAAGCCGTTCGCGGTCAGCGCCGCGCAGGCGCGGGAGGTGTCGGCCGCGGCCGCGTCGGCGGGCGTGTTCTGCGCCGAGGCGCTGTGGTCGTTCTTCCTGCCGAAGTTCGACATCGTCGCCCAGTTGCTCGATGCGGGCGCACTCGGTCAGCTCCAGACGGTGCTCGCCGACCACGGCGAATGGTTTCCGGCCTCCCACCGGATCATGCGCCCCGAGCTCGCGGGCGGGCCGCTGTTCGACCTGGGCGTGTACGTGGTCGCACTCGCAGTGCGGATGCTCGGCGCGCCGGCGGAGGTCCGGGCCGCCGCGCAGGCGGGCGTCAGCGGAGTCGACAATCAGGTCTCGATCGCGCTGTCGCACGCCGCCGGCGCCCAGTCGCTGCTGCACTCCACCCTCGGGGCCGTCACCGCGTGCTCGGCGACGATCGCCGGCTCTGACGCGACGGTCGTGATGCCGCGCGGCTGGTTCTTCCCCGGCGAGGTGATCCTGTGGGACAAGGCCGGGACGGAGATCGGGAGCTTCACCGAGGCGCGCGTGGGACACGACGCGCTGTTCTACGAGGCAGCCGAGATCGCGCGCTGCATCGCCGACGGCCGGCTCGAGACCGCGGTCCACCCGATGGCCGACACGATCGCGACACTCGGCGCGATGGACCGGGTGCGCGAGCTCACCGGCCACACGCTCCCGGGCCCAGCGGCCTCAACCGGCTGACGGTTCACCGATCACACGGCCGAGCCCGGCCCTCGCCGCAACGGTCGCGAGGAGGAGGGTTCGCGACCGTTGCGACGAGGGCCGTGCCGGCGCCGGCGCGCCGACGCGGTGCTCAGCCCACCGCCACCTGCCGTCCGGACGCGCTCAGGAGGGTGCGCGCGGCGTGCCGCAGGCCCTCCATCTGGTCGAGCTCCTGGTCCTCGTGCTCGATGTTGACGGCCATCTCGGGGTCGACGCGCGCGAGCGCCTCCAGGAATCGCCGCCAGTAGTCGACGTCGTGGCCGCGCCCGACCGCGACGAAGTCCCACGAGGCGTTCTCCGGCCAGCGGCTCAACGTGTAGCGGCCGCCGAGCGAGACGACGCCCGGGTCGTCGGGGGCGACGCGGCCGAAGCGATCGTCGAGCACGCCGTTGACCGCCGCCGCGGGGTTGATGCGCGTGTCCTTGGCGGCGGCGTTGTAGACGAGCTCGCCGAGGTCCTCGATCGCGGCCACGGGGTCGATCCCCTGCCAGAAGAGATGGCTGGGGTCCATCTCGGCTCCGATGTGCGTCGCATTGACCGACTCCGCCAGGCGATGCATCGTCGCCGGGTTGTAGACGATGTTGTGCGGATGCATCTCCAGGCAGACCTTCACGTCGGCGTCGGCGGCCCGCGCCTGGATGTCCTTCCAGTAGGGGATCGCGACATCGTTCCACTGATAGTCACGGGAGTCGAGATACGCGCTGTCCCAGGGGAGCACCGACCACGCTGGGAGCGTGCCGGCGTCATTCGTCCCCGGCAGCCCGGACATCGTGACGACGCGCTTGACGCCGAGCAGCGCCGCCAGCGAAATCGAATCCCGCACGTCGGCGGCGTGCTTGTCACGGACCGCACGGTCCGGGTGCAGCGGATTGCCGTTGCAGTTGAGCGCTGTCAACGTGATCCCCGCGTCCGCAAAGCGGCCCAGGTACTCGTCACGCGCGTCCTGGCTGGCGCGGATCTCGGCGATCGGCAGGTGCGGCGACGGCACGAACCCACCCGAGTTGATCTCCGCGCCGTCGAGGCCGAGCTCGCGCAGGATCTGGAGCATCTCATCGATTGACTTGTCGTGTAGACAGGCCGTGTACACCCCGAGCTTCACTGACATCTCCTTGTCTGAGTGGTTATCTGAAATCGGCCGACTCGGCCGGTCAATCGACCGCGGCGACCGGCTCGGGCAGCGCCGTTCGAAGGTGCGCCCAGCCGGAGGTGTAGCGCTCCATCTCGGCCAGCATGAACCGCGAGGACTCCTGAGCGCGCTCCTCCCAGGCGAACACGCACGCGGTCATGATGCCGTCGAACTCCAGCCGCCGCAGCGTGTCGAAGAACAGCTGCCAGTCGACCTCGCCCTGACCGATGTCGAGGTGCTGGTGCACCCGAGCCGTCGAGCCGGGTGGATTGACGATGTAGCGCAGACCCGAGGACGCCCGGTGATCGAAGGAATCGGCCACGTGCAGGTGGGTGAGCAGATCGCCGGCGTACTCCATGATCCCCGCCATGTCGCCACCCATGTGAAAGGTGTGCGGCGCGCAGTACAGGAATGAGACATTGGGGGAGTTGATCCCGCGGATCATGTCGATCGCCGCGCAGCCGTCCTCGATGAAGTCGTCGGGATGCGGCTCCAGCCGCAGCTGGATCGACTCGCGCTCGAACACCGGCAGCAGCTCCTCCATCGAGCGCCAGAACTGCGACTCGCTGGCTCCCGGGGCCTCGGGTCGGCCGTTGAACTCGCTGTTCATCACCTCGACTCCGAGCTCCACCGCGACCTGAATGGCGCGCTTCCAATAGCGCACGGCGGCCTGGCGCTCGTCCTCGTCGGGTCCGGACCACCGGAACAGCGGCAGGATCGTCGCCACCTCGACGCCGGCCCGGTCCAGGGCCCGCCGGAACGCCGCGATCGTCTCCGTGTCGACCCGAGGATGCAGGAAGAACGGGATGAAGTCCGCTCGGGGTGACAGCTCGATGTATCGATAGCCGAGGTCGGCCACCGTCTGCGGCAGCTCCAGCAGCGGCACGTGTCGGAGCATGTAGGGGTCCAACGCGATCTTCATGGCGTTCTCTTTTCGGTGCTGAGAGGCGGCTGGCGGCCGCCTGTTGAAGGGGGTCTGCGGACCTGCGGCGGCGCTACTTGACGGCCTCGGTGAGCTCCTCCACCGAGGTGTCCTCGCGGCGGGCGTCGAGCACAACCTGGCCGTGCGCGATGACCGTGAACCGGTCGCACAGCCGGTAGGCGTCATACAGGTTGTGAGTCACCAGGACGCTGGACAGCCCCTGATCACGCAGTGATCGCAGATACTCGAACAGCGCTTCGGTGGCGCGCACCGCCAGGGCGCTGGTCGGCTCGTCGAGCACGAGCATGGTGCGCTTGAAGTGCACCGCCCGGGCGATCGCCACCGCCTGCTTCTGACCACCCGAGAGTGACCCGACCAGCTTGTCGGGGCTGTCGATCCCCTCGATCGCGACGATCGACTGCAGCACGTGGGCGGCGATCTTGCGCATCTCGCGCTGCTGCATGAACCCGTACTTGTGCGGCTCGCGACCCATGAAGATGTTGCGCGCGATCGTCATCGAGTCCACGAGCGCCGAGTCCTGATAGATCGTCTCGATGCCCAGCTCGGTGGTGACCGTCCGGTCCTTGAGCACGACCGGCTTGCCGTCCCACAGGATCGTTCCCTCGGTCGCCTGCACGACGCCGGAGATGATCTTCACCAGCGTCGATTTCCCGGCGCCGTTGTCTCCCAGCAGTCCGTGGATCTCGCCCTTGGCAACGGTCATGTCGACGCCCTTGAGCGCCTCGTTGTTGCCGTAGCGCTTGACGACGCCCCGCAGCTCCAGCAGGGGAACGCCGTCGCCGGGGTGAGGCATCGTCACGCCGGCGGTCGCGGTCGCGGTGATCGCGGTCGGCTCCCGCGGCGCGTCGCCGTCGGTCTTGGTCACTGTCTTGGCCATCGTGATCAACTCCCTTAGACGCGACGCGCTTGGAGCGTCTGGTAGAAGACCGCCGCGGCGATCACCAATCCGCCGACGAACGCGGTCAGATAGAAGCCGGGTGCGCCCGCCAGCAGCAGCACGTCCTGGATCCAGTAGATGAGGCAGCCGCCCATGAAGATCCCGAGGATCGTCCCGCGGCCGCCGGTGAGCAGGCAACCCCCGATCACGCAGGCGGCGATGGCCTGCAGGGGCAGGGTGGCGCCATCGGTGGGCGAGATGTCGCCGACCGACGCGCCGGCGAGGATGCCGCCGAACGCCGCGCAGAAGCCGGCCAGCCCGAAGGCGATCAGCTTCGCCCGGTCGACCTTGACGCCGGTGGCGATCGCCGCCATCCGATTGCCCCCGGCGGCGAAGATGTGGTTGCCCAGCCGGTGTCGCACCAACAGCATCCAGGCGAGGATCGCCAGCACGACGAACCACAGGAAGGCCGCGGGGATCCCGAGGATGTTGTTGACGGTGATGTCGAGAAAGAACTTCGGCGGCGTGAAGGATTGCGAGGATTCGCCGTGCACGTAGAGCACCGCCGCCTCCCACACTCCGCTCGTCCCGAGCGTGGTGATGAACGACGGGATCTTCAGACGCAGGGTGATGACGCCGTTGATCAGCCCGATGCTCGTCCCGATCGCCAGCGCGATCACCGCCGCCAGCCACACGTTCATGCCGGACGCGTCGTGCAACTGGGCCATGATGATGCTGCTGAAGACGTAGTTGGCGCCGATCGACAGGTCGAACTCGCCGCACACCATCAGGATGCCGACGCCGAGCGCCGGAATCCCCAGGAAGGGAATCGACTGCAGGGCGGTGGTGATGTTGGCCGACACCAGGAACGCGAAGCCGTTCGAGCCCTTGATCAGGGCCCATCCGATGCTGCCGGCCAGGCAGACGGCGGCCAGGATGCCGACGTCGATCCCTGACTGCTGGAGACGGTAACGCCGGTCGATGCGGCGCCGGGTGGCGTCCTCCGTCGCGGCGACGGCGGGCGGTGGTGGCTGGGAAACGGTGCTCATCGAAAATCTCCTCCTCGCACCCGGCGCGGGTGCGACGGCGGTCGGCCGTCGCACCCGCTGGCTCGGGTCTTTTGTCCTCGTCTACTGGTAGTTGGGGACCAACGAGGCGAACTCGTTGACGTTGGTCTTGGTGATCAGTGCGTTGTCGCTGGTGTCGATGTTCATCGGGGGGATCCCGTACTTGAGATCGAGCGCGAGCTCCATGATCGCGTAGAAGCCCTGGGCGTACGGCTCCTGGTTGACCGACGCGACGATCGAGCCGTCCTGGATTCCCGAGACGATCGACGGGAATGACAGGTCAAACCCACCGATCGGGATGTGCAGGCCGACCTTCTTGACCGCCGCTTCGGCGACACCCATCGGCGTCCCGCCGAGACCCACGATCGCGGTCGTGTCGCGGTGGCCGAGCAGGTACTGGACCATCGTCGACTCGGCCGGCGCCTCGTCATCGCCGGTCCCGACCACGTTGCACTTCAGGCCGAGCTTGCTGATGATCTGGTCGACGCCCTCCTGGCGCTCGTTGGCATACACCTGGCCGGGCGACTCGACCGGGCAGAACACCGATCCGCCCTTCTTGATGTAGCCGTGCTGGACCATGTAGGTCCCGATGAGATTGCCGGCGGCGACGAAGCTCTGGCCGACGAAGGACTGCACGCAGCTCGTCGCCGGGCCGCTGGCCCCGTCGATGTTGAACGTCACCACCGGCCCGGCCTTCGCGGCAGCGCACAGTGCGCTGTTGAGCCCGGAGTCGGCGGCGCCGATCGCATAGCCGGCCTCACCCTTGGCGACGGCGGTCTTGATCTGCGACGCCTGGGTGGTGTCCTCGTTGTTGCCGTACTCGATGTCGAGATGCAGCCCGGTGATCGCGGCGGCGGCCTGAGCGCCCTTCAGCAGCGGCACTCCGAACGTGTTGCTGGGAACGCTCTGCCAGTCCCAGAGCACGGTCTTGCCGGCGATGTTCGTCCCACCGGCCAGCGAGCCGGACGCGGCGTTGGCGATGTTCACGGTCGAGCTCGAGGACGCCGAGCCCGCGCTGTTGCTGGCGCTCGCGCTCGTCGATTTGGCGGCGCTCGACGTGCTGCTCGATCCGCCGCAGGCGGCCAGCCCGGCGGCCAGGGCGGCGCTTCCGGCAACCGCCATGGCGGTGTGCGCCAGGCGTCGGCGCCGGGCGCCCCGCGTCGGGACGGGGTTAGCGATGTCACTCATGTTGAGACCCTCTCTCCTCTGTGATGTGTTGTTCTGTTGGGTGCAATTGACAACAACGGCACTGACGGACCGGGTGAATCCGGTCGGTCAGCTGTACAGATCTGGGCGCTCGGCGAGCCCGACCGCTACACGCCGGCCGGTGCGCTGCGCCTCCATCCCGGCGTCGGCGGCCGCGGCCGCCGCGTAGCCGTCCCACACGCTCGGACCGACGCACGAGCCCGCGCGCACCGATTCCACCCAGGCCAGGACCTCACGGTCGTAGGCCAGGGCAAAGCGCTCCCGGAAATCCTGGGTCACATGCCCGCCCCAGCGGGTTCCGTGCTGGATCACCGGTCCCGCGTTGTCACCGATGGTCATGGTCCCCGACTGGCAGACCGCCTCACAGCGAACCTGGTAGCCGAAACCACAGGTGACAAAGATCTCGACGTCGACGAGGACGCCGCCGGACATCTCGAAGATCACGAACTGGGGCGCCTGCGGATGCGCGCCCGGGCCGCGGAGCACCGTGACGGCCTCGATGTCCTGGCCGAGCAGCCAGCGGTTGACGTCGAACTCGTGGACGACCGCATCGTTGATCAACATCGGCTCCGAGAACCAGTCCGGAACCGACGGCGCGCGGTGGACGCAGTGCAGCATCACCGGAGCGCCGATCGCACCGCCGTCGATCGCCTCCTTGAGCGCCACGTACTGAGCGTCGTAGCGGCGCATGAAGCCGACCTGGACGCGGCGGTGGCCGAGGGCGAGCTCGGCCTCGACGACCCGCAGCGACGAGGCGGCATCCGGCGTCAGCGGCTTTTCGCACAGCACCGGGACATCACGCTGAAGGCACTCCAGCAGGAGCTCCTCGTGCGTCGGGCCCGGTGTGACGATCACCACGCCGTGCACGTCGCCGGCGGCGATCACCGCGCCGGGGTCACTCTCGACCCGGCACCCGTCGCCGATGCGCTCGGCCGCGGCGCGAGCCGAGTCGGGATTGACGTCGCAGACGGCAACCAGCTGGGCGCCGCCGACGCGCTCGGCGATGCGCACGGCATGATCGAGACCCATGGCGCCGGTGCCGATCAGGCCGATCCGGACCGAATCGCCCGAGCTCGAATCAGATCCGCGAGCCGGAATTGAAGCCGTCTGAGCGTCCATCAGTTGCGAACTCCCTCGTTGTCTCGTACCGAATGACCGGCACGATGTTCCTCATCTCCACTCTTCGTCCGCATCACGAGATTTCAGTTCGTTTAGCAGTAACTTCTACTGACTAAATCTCATGTCGTGGAACTGCTGTCCACAATACAAGAGCGAAAAACGAGCGTCAACCCCTTTTGTCAAAATATGGACGAGATGTCCATTTGATGAGAATAACGGGCCGTCGCCGACCGCGTCGTGTCCACGCATCGACGACCTCCCGATCTGTCCCCGTAGTGGTCGATCTCTCACGTACGTGGACGGTTGGCGAGTGGCTGGGCGTGGATGCGGACCCACCCACCGGCGGCGAACCACGCCGTACCTGCCGTCCGGCGGTTTCGCCGCCGCCCGCCAGGCATCCGGATGGCTCGGGCGCGGCCCATTCCGGCGAGGCAGGATGCCGAACGGGCCGCAGGACCGAGCAGGCGCCGCCAAACGCCGCGCACTGACGAGACCGACCACCGAGCGCAGGATCGCTCGCCGTGCGTTTCCGGCGCCATCAGTGGATCTCGCCGCGGTGCCTGGGGTCGAGCCGTGACCCCAGACCGAGCTCGATCACCGCGACCACGATCAACAGGCTGAACGGGAGGGTGAAACTGCCCGTCGCGTCGCGCAGCGTCCCGACGGTGACCGGTGACAGGGCGGCCGCGCCGTAGGAGACGAGGAACACCATCGCGGTCAAACCGGTGGCCGCCGGCGCGTCGGCGGCGTAGTCGGCGAGGACGATCAATCCGAGCGAGAACCCGGCGCCGATGCCCAGGCCGAGCACGCTCGTGGCCGCCCAGGTCATGGTCGCCGGCAGGACCGCCAGCCAGACCGCGCCGATGACACTGAGCGCGAGCGTGCCGACCAGCAACGGGCGTCGGTCGGGGCGGCGGATGGCGATCAGCGGCACGATCATCGTGCTGGCGAGCTGGGCGATGTGCAGGAGCCCGAGCAGCGCCCCGGTCTGCTGGATGCTCCAGCCACGCGCCTCGTAGGACGGGGGCAGCCACGCCGTGTAGGCGTAGGCCAGGACCTGCTGGGCGCTCATGAAGAGCGCGAGCAGCCAGGCGCCGCGCGAGCGCCATGGCAGCCGGCGCCGCGCGGTGCTCGGGTTTCCGGGCGCCCGGACGTTCGCCGTGCGCACGACCGGAACCCAGAGCAATACCGCCCCCAGCGACGGCAGCGACCAGACCGCGAGCGCGGCCGGCCACGACCCGAGCAGCGACCGCAACGGAGCCGACATGATCGGGCCGACCGTGGCGCCCAGCATCAGCGCCACGAGGTACGCGGACGTCGCGCGGTCTGACCGGTCGGGGAAGAGATCGCTGATCACCCCCGGCAGGGTCACCCCGCAGACGGCGATACCGGTCCCGGCCAGCGCCGTGCCGGCGAACAGCGTCCCGAGGTTTCCGCCGAAGCGCAGCGCGTCTCCGGCCGCGATCAGGCCGACCGCGGCCAGAACGGTCCCCTCGCGCCCGAACCGATGTGCCATCCGGTGCGCCGCGGGTGCGAAGAGCGCCATGCAGAGAACGGGCAGTGACGTGAGCAGCCCACCGACCGCACTGTCGATCTGCAGGCTCCGTTGGATCTCAGACAGCAGCGGAGGGGTCCCGGTGATCGTCGGGCGCATGTTGAAGGCGACCGCCAGCAGCGCGACCATCGAGAGCGCCAGTCGCCAGGCGCTCGAGATCTCGAGCGGGCGCTCCGGACGCCCGGTGATCACGGGAGCGGCGAGGAGCGCGTCACCATCGTCGCCGGCTTCCCACGAATTGGACATGCTGCCTACATCGTAGTAACTTATGACTCGTTGATCAACGTACACTTGCGGCCCGGCCAACCAGGCGCCGGCTCGCTCGGAAGCCGTCCACAGACCATGCCCGCCTCTCACCCAACCAACGATCGAGATGGCGCCGCGAACGCAATCCCCGGCCGGTCCGGGTCGGTGGCCGTCATCGTCAAGGCGATGGAGATCCTCGACCGCCTCGCCGCGGAGGGGGAGACGACGCCGGCCGCCCTCGCGGAAACGCTCGAACAGCCCCGCAGCACGACCTACCGGTTGCTCGCGACGCTTCAGGATCTCGATTACGTCGAGCCGGGCTCCAGGCGAGGCACCTACCGGCTCGGTCTGAAGCTGTTCACGCTCGGCAGCAGCGTCGTCGCCCGCTTCGATGAGCGGGAGGCCGGACGGCCGGTCATGGAGCGCCTGCGGATCGAGACCGGAGAGACGATCTTCCTCTGCGTCCGCCGCGGGCTGGAGGCGGTCTGCATCGAGCGGATCGACGGCGGACAGGTTGCGCTGCTCGCCATGCGCCTGGGCAGCGCGCTGCCGCTCCATCTCGGGTCCGCGCCACGCGCCCTGCTCGCCTTCGAGCCCGAGCCGACCTGGTCTGACTATCTGCGGCGCGCCGAGCTGACCGAGCCGACCGAGACCTCGCCGCACGGTCCACAGGAGATCCTCGCGGAGTTGCGCGCCACGCGCGACCGGGGCTACTCCATCTCCGACGAGGACGTCACCCGCGGGGTGGCGTCGGTCGGCGCGCCGATCTACGACTACACGGGACGCGTCCGGGCCTCGATCTCGGTCGGCGGATTGCGTGAGCCGATCCTCGGCGAGGGCTCGCGCGCCGTCGAGCAGGTCCGGGTGGCCGCCCGTGACATCTCGCGCGCCCTCGGGCACCGCGGCTGACCGGGACCTCGGCTGACCGCCGTCCGGTCACACCGTGATGGTGAGGCCCTGCTGCGCGCTGGCCCGCGCGGCATCCAGGACGCGCAGCGTATCCAGCGCCTGCGGCCCGGGCACCGGCTGTGGCCCGAGCCCGCACGCCGCCTCGGCAAAGCGACGGTAGAACTCGTGGTAGGCCCCTTGCGCCGAGGGCACGCGAGTGACCCCGTCACGCGTGGAGAGCACACCCCACCGCTCCGGAGCCTCATAGCCCCACGCCGGCGGATCGCTCGCCGGTCGCCGGCCGGCGAGGATCGCCTCGGTCTGGACGTCGGACTGCGCCGAGACGTAGCTGCCATGCGTCCCGAGTAACCGCAGCTCTCGCGACGTCAGGCGGTTGCACTTGCTCCCCGACAGATGCGAGTGGGCGCCCCCGTCATGCGTCAGTGCGATCACGAATCCGGCGTCGGTGCGACCAGCGGGAAGATCCAACCAGTCCAGGACGGCCGAGACCGATCGTGCCGGGCCCAACAGGCAGAGCGCCTGATCGACCAGGTGACTGCCGAGGTCGCGCAGCAGGCCTCCCGCCGGGCCCGCTTCGAGACCCTCCGGCTCGTCCAGATCCAACCGTGAGTCCAATCTCCACACCGTTCCCACGAGCCCATCGTCCACAACGGTGCGCAACGTGGCGAAGTCGGTGTCCCAGCGCCGATTGTGGTACACGCTCAGCATCGCACCGACGGCGGCCGCGGCGTCGACAAGCTCCCGGCCGGCGGCGGCAGTCGGCGCAAACGGCTTGTCCGCTATGACATGCACCCCGCGGGCCACCGCCTCCAGCACCAGCTCGCGGCGCGTGTCGGGAGGCGTCGAGATGGCGACGGCATCCACGCCCGCGTCCAGCAGGTCGCCGAGCGACGCGAACACGGGCACGCCCGGCAGGTCGTCGGACGCCTGCGCGACCCGGACCGGCGAGCGGGTCACGATCCCGGCGAGCTCGCACCCGGCAGCCGCGACGATGTACGGGGCATGAAAGATGCGCCCACCGTTCCCGTAGCCGACGAGACCGACTCGCATCAATTCCTCCTTCGATCAGCGGCCTGTGCCCCTCGATTCCGGGCGCTCTCACGGCCACCAGAGACCGCGAACCCCTCCCTGCGGATCGTGCGCAGCCCGGGGTCAGGGTGTCCGCGGTGGTCGGCGTGGGCGGGGTGAACGCCACCAGGGTCGGCGGATCCAGCACCGTTAGCATCTCGTGATGTGGACACATAATCCATATTATCGGAATGTTATTGACTCAAGCGGCATTTAATTGCATGATGCGGACCGCGGGTCCGCTTCGCGATAACTGAGGAGATCCCATGGGCGCGACTGCATCGGAGGTTGATCCGGAGGTGATCCGCGAGCGAGCACGCTTCGTGCGCCAGGAGACGATCCGGCTCATCTCGATCGCCAAGACGGGCCACTACGCGTCGGCCTTCTCAGCGGCCGAGATCATCGCGACCCTCTACTACGGGGTTCTCAGGCTGCGCCCCGGGGAGCCCTCGTGGCCCGGCCGCGATCGATTCCTGCTCGGCAAGGGGCATGCCGCGGTGGCCCTGTATCCCGTTCTGGCCGATCTCGGCTTCCTCGATCCAGCGGTCCTCGACGAGTACACGCGGCTCGGCAACCCGCTCGGAGATCACCCGGACATGCGGCGCGTCCCGGGAGTCGACTTCAGCTCGGGGTCGCTCGGCCACGCTCTGTCGGCGGGCCTCGGTATGTGCCTGGCGGCGCGCATCCTCGGCCGTGACCACCGCGTGTTCGTGCTGCTCGGTGACGGCGAGTTGCACGAGGGCCAGGTGTGGGAGGCCGCACTGTCAGCCGCCCATCATCGACTGGGCGGTCTGGTCGCGATCGTCGATCGCAATCGCTTTTCGCTGGACGGCGAGGTCGACGACGTGATCGGGATCGAGCCGCTTCGCGAGAAGTGGGAGGCGTTCGGATGGGAGACGTTCGAGGTCGACGGACACGACCCCGGCGGGCTGCTCGACGTCCTGCGTCCGCTCCGTGACGCCGCGCGGACTCGGCCGGCCCTCGTCGTCGCCAACACCGTGAAGGGCAAGGGGATCTCGTATATGGAAGCGGACCCGGGATGGCATCTGGGTTGGCTGCACCCCGACGACGAGCGCGCGGCGCTCGCCGAACTGCGCCACGCACGATGACGGCGACCGCACTCCATCGGGATTCATGGCGGCTGATGTCGCTGCTGGACGGCTCTCCAGGGCTCAAGGTGCTCGGAGACACCCTCGCGGACCTGGTCGACGAGGGTCTGCCGATCGTCGCCGGCACCGCCGACCTGAAGTACTCGAACGGTCTCGTCCGCTTCCAGCAGCGCCATCCGGATCGCTTCATCCAGTTCGGCATCTCGGAGCAGAACATGGTGTCGGCTGCCGCCGGGATCGCCACCACCGGCCTGCATCCGTACGTGGCGACGTTCGCCTCGTTCCTGGCGCTGCTGTGCTGCGAGCAGATCCGGACCGACGTGGCCTACCCGGGGCTGCCGGTGCGCCTGATCGGTCACCACGCCGGCATCACGCTCGGCTTCTACGGCACGTCTCATCATGCCACCGAGGATCTGGCGATCATGCGCAGCATCGCCGACCTGACCGTCGTCGCGCCCGCCGATGCCACCGCGCTGGCCGCCGCGCTGCGCGCCACATGCACGCTCGATCGCCCGCTGTATTTCCGGATCGGGCGGGGTCGCGAGCCCGACGTGTACGACGCCCAGCGGTTCACCTTCGAGCTCGGACGCGCGGTCATCCATGACACCGGGGATGACCTCACGCTGATCGCCACCGGCTCGATGGTCGCCCCGACGCTCGACGCCGCCGCGGCGCTGCGGGCGGACGGGTGGTCGGTCGGCGCGGTCGACATGCACACGATCAAGCCGCTGGATGCCGGCGCGGTCCTGACCGCCGCCGGTCGCACACGGCGGCTGATGACGATCGAGGAGCACAGCACGATCGGCGGTCTGGGCGGCGCGGTCGCCGAGGTGCTGGCCGACGCCGGCGCCGGCGTGCCCCTGCTCCGCCACGGCGTACCGGACGTCTACAGCCTGATCGGCCCGCCCACGGACCTGTACCGGTACTACGGCCTCGACGCGTCCGGGATCGCCGAGCGCGCCCGAGCGCTGCTGACCGGGGCACGCCTCCCGATCGCGGCCCCGGATCCTGACCGGGCCCACCGACCCTCGACGGAGCCTTGATACGACCGCCGCCGCGCCCGCCACAAAGACCGCGTCGACCAGGGCTTCGCAGCGAACCGCCGGCATCGCCATGTTCGGCAGGGGCGTGATCGGCGTCCACAGCCTCGCGTTCCACAACCTGCGGGCGGCCTACGGCACGCTCGCGCTCGAGCCGCGCCTGCACCTCTGACCGCGGGAGCGCGGTCGTGGCCGGCCCTATCCCACGACAGCCGTCGGTGGCGACCGAACGGCCGTCTGCTGGTCCTCGAGATCGGTCGCCGTGACCGTGACCCGCAACGTGTCGCCGACGTCGGCCGCCACCAGCTTGCGGGTCGCTGCGCCCTCAGCGGCCACGCACGGGCTGCCGAGGGGATTGCATCGCTGCCACGCGTACGTGTAGCGCAGAGTGTCGGGGCTCACCCATGCACCGGGATCGACGGTCAACGTCTGGCCGACGGTGAGCGTGCCGGTGATCGACGGCGCCGTCGTGTTCCGAGGCGGAGCGGGCTTGCCGATGATGAAGGCGTTCGATGAGACCTCGGCCACGTCGTTGTCGTTGATCGGGGAATGCTCGGAGCCGAGCCAGGCGATGGCCGTCACGTTGTCGGTGATCGATTGGCCGATCTCGGCATGCGTCAGCGTGAACGTCGTCGTGCCGTAGCCCCACGGCTCGTTGCACTTGCCGGTCAGCGGACCCGCCAGCCAACATTCGCCCCACTCGTCCTGATAGGTGTACGTGACGCCCGACACCGAGTCGGTCCATGTGCCGGGATTGACGAGCGTCAGCGTCTGCCCGTCGTCGCCGACGCCGGACACCACCGGCGGCGTCACGTTGACGGGGTACGGAAGCGTCTTGGCCCGCGCCGGCACGGCCGTCGCGCTCAACACGGCCGTCGCGCTCAACACGACCGCGGTCCAGCCCAGCAGGATCCTCCGGGAATTGCTCATGCCGGTCCTTTCGAGGGCTTCGCGGGCGTGTGCCGGAGGCCGCGGGTTCGCCGTGAAGCGGACGACGGGGCTCGAACCCGCGACCTTCGGCTTGGGAAGCCGACGCTCTACCAACTGAGCTACATCCGCGCTGGCGCCGATTCTATGCAAGCGCGCCCGAGGCCGGTCGGCCGCCGACCGTCGTAGCCTCTGGACGGTGAGCTCGTGGTCAGCGATCATCTTCGATCTCGACGAGACGCTGTTCGACCACCGGGGGGCGGCGATCGCCGGCGTCCGGGGCTGGCTGGCGGATCTCGGGGTGGCGGCCAGCCCCGAGCTGGAGCAGGTGTGGTTCGCGGCCGAGGAGCGCGGCGTGACGGCGTGGCACCGCGGGGAGCTCGGGTTCGGCGAGCAGCGGCGCCAGCGCCTGCGGGAGATCCTGCCGCTGATCGGGCGCGAACCGGGCGACGACGATGCCCTGGATGCGATGTTCGCCGCCTACGTCGCCCACTACGAGGCGGCGTGGCGGCGCTTCGATGACGTCGACGCCGCGCTCGGGCTGATCGCCGCGGCCGGCGTGCCGGTCGCCGTCCTGACCAACGGCGCCGATCACGTCCAGCATGAGAAGCTGGCCGCGGTCGGGTTGGCGGGACGCGTCGGTCCCGTGTTCTGCTGTGACGTGATCGGCTTCGCCAAGCCCGATCCGCGGTCCTATCAGCACGTCTGCCGGCAGATCGGCATGCCTCAGGAGCGGGTGCTGCACGTCGGTGATCGTTACGACCTCGACGTCGTCGGCGCCCGGGCGGCCGGGCTGGCGGCGGTGCATCTCGACCGCGAGGACAATGGACCGCACGACGAGGCCGATCGGATCACCTCGCTGACCGAGCTCGGCCGCTTTCTCGACGGGAGGCGATGACCCATGGCAGTGACCGATTCCGTTCTGGCCACCGGCAACGGTGCCGGCCCCGATCCGAGCGCCCGGCGACGGCGCCGCCGGCGCGCGCTCATCTTCTCGGCACTCGCCATCGCCGCCGATGCGTCGGCGGTCTGGCGCCGCGGATACGGGGTCGGCGGCAACGTCATCGTCCGCTGCCGTGACGGCCACGTCTACCGCTCGATCTGGCTGCCGGCCGCATCGGTCAAGTCGCTGCGTCTCGGCTGGTGGCGGATCCAGTGGTGCCCGGTCGGCCGCCACTGGTCACTGGTCACCCCGGTCCGGCAGTCCACGCTGACCGAGGCCGAGCAGACCGAGGCGCGCGAGTATCAGGACGTCCGCGTCCCGTGATCGGCGGAGCCCCCTGATCCGCCCGCGGCGCGCGGCACTCGGCGTGCGGTCCCCGGCACGCCTCAGCGCGCGGCCGGGCGAGACCCGATCGGACGCGCATAGGAGTCGGCGGTGAACCGCGACACCATCCCGAGCCGCTCGTAGAGCGCGAGCGCCGGGGGATTGTCGGAGGCGACGCCGAGCGACACCTCGGCCAGGCCGGCGTCCGCGGCCCGGGCGAACGCGTTCGTCACGAGCGCCCGGCCGATCCCGCGTCGCTGGCGAGCAGGGTCGACGGCGAGGAGCTCGACGTAGACCGCCGGCTCATGCGACCAGCGACGGGCGACGAGAAAGCCGGCGACCGACTCTCCCTCGGCGGCCACCGCGCTGACCTCGAGGTCGAGATTCTCGATGTCGAGATGCTCGGCGCGGAACGCGGCCAGGGTCTCGGCGCGATAGTCGGGGACGCCGGCGAAACCGGCCGCGTCGACGGCATGCAGCGCCTCGGCGTCGCGCGCCGGATCCAGCGCCCGCAGCGTCACCCCCGGCGGCGGCGCCGACGGCGCCGGCGCCGGAAGCGTGCGGACCATGCGGAAATAGCTGCGCTCGTATTCGTATCCGTTCGCCGTCAGGAGGCCGGCGCCGCGTTGGTTGGCGGCGGCGATCGTCTGTCGGTGATGGGTGCGTCCGCGCGTGCGCTCGCGCTCGCGCAGCTCGGCCCAGCGCAGGAGCCGGGCGCCGATCCCCTGGCGCTCGCACTCCGGCGCGACCGCGGCGAGCGTCCAGTCGTCGCGGAGCGCGACGTAGCCGACGATCCGCCCGTCGTCGCGCTCGGCGACGATCGCGTCGGCGGCGAGATCGAAGCCGGCGGCCGCCCAGTCTCCGCGGACGCCACGGAGGTTGTGGTCCGATCGGCCGAGGTCGGCGACGTCACGCGCGGCGAGCAGCGCCGCCACGGCCGCTGCGTCGTCGGGCACAGGGGCGCGGAGGCGCATCAGCGCGGACCGACCGTGCCCGTCACGCGCCCTCGGTGAACCCGGGACGGGCGAACGCCGGATCGGGATAGCTGTAGAAGCCCCGGCCGGCCTTGAGCCCGACGTCACCGCGGTCGACGTACGCCTTGAGGAAGTCGGCGTTGCGGCGCAGCTGGACCTCGTCGGGGAGCTCGCCGGCCCAGTAGTCGGCGATCTTCCAGGCGGTGTCGATCCCGATCGCGTCCAGCGCGCCGAACGGACCCTGCCGCGAGCGGGTAACGTGCATCCAGGCCCGGTCGATGTCCTCGATCGAGGCCACCCCCTGCTCGGCCATCGCGATCGCCTCCCGGTTGGCCGCCGAGTACATGGCGTTGAAGACGTAGCCGTTGTGCTCGCGCTTGAGCTCGATCGGGACCTGGCCGATCCGGCGCGCGAAGCGCAGCACGCACGCCGTCACCTCCGGCGCCGTGCCGGCGTGCGGCATCACGTCGGCCAGGTTGTTGACCCAGACCGGCAGATGGAAGTGCAGCGCGATCAGATGATCGGGCCGGCCGGTGAGGTCGGCGAACTGGGAGGGGAGCAGGGTCGAGGTGTTGGTGGCGAAGATCGTGCGCGGCGGGCATAGTCCGTGCAGCTCGGCGAACACCCGCCCCTTGAGCTTCGGGTCCTCAGGGACGGCCTCGCTGACGAGGTCGGCTTCGGCGGCCACCGCGGCGAGATCCGACGACGTCGTCAACCGGGCCAATGCCTCGTCTCGCCGCTCGGCGCTGAGCGCGCCCTCGCCGACGAGATAGTCGCCGTATCCGCCGAGGCGCTCCCGGGCAGACTCCAGCACCGCCGGGTCGGTGTCGAACAGCATGACGTCGACGCCGTGACCGGCGCATTGAAAGCCGATCTGCTGCCCCATCGTCCCTGACCCGACGATCAGCACCCGCCGGATCTCGTCCGGGACGACGGGCGGCCCCGGCTCGGCGTCCGCCGCCGGCGTGCGCGCGGAGCGCCGCAGTCCCCTCATCTCGGCACCCCGCGCTCGGTCACCTGGCCATCGTACAAGCGGCCCAGCGGCAGCCGCTCATGCCGGGTGCTCGGCCTGCCAGGCGCGGAAGCTGTCAACCGTGTGCAGCTTGTGCGCGCGGGCCGCCGCCTCGATCTCCACCGCCGGAGCGCGCGCCGTGATCAGCTCGACGATCTCGGCGTGCTCGGCCACCGATGCGCTGCCCCGATAGGGAATCTGGACGAACACCGTGCGCCGGATCGCGTCGAGCCGCCGGCCGACGTCGCGCACCATGCCGACGAGGGTCGGGTTCGGGCAGCGCTCGAGGATGATCGCATGGAACTCCTGGTTGAGCGCGCCGAAGGTCAGCGGGTCCATGCTCTCCATCGCGGTGATCATCCTGCGGTTGATCTCGGTCAGGCGCCGGATCTCGGTCCGGCCGAGGCTCGGCGCGGCGAGCCCGGTGGCGAAGCCCTCGAGGACGGCGAGGACCGTCATCTCCTCGTCGAAGGCGCCCGGATCGGCCGGGGTCACCTGGGCGCCGGCGTTCGGCCGGAAGACGACGAGCCCCTCGGCTTCCAGGCGCCGGATCGCCTCGCGCACCGGCAGCGCCGAGACCGCGAACTCCTCGGCGAGCGCGTCGATGACGACGCGGAAGCCCGGGCCATAGACGCCGCTGAGGATGCGCTCGCGGATCTGGCGGTAGACCTGCTCCTGCTTGGTCGGCGCGGCGCCACCCTTCGCCCCGGCCCTGATCGGCGCGGTCACGACGCCACCGGCCCGTGCCCCGCCGAGCCGCGCCGGCGTCGAGGCTCGTCAAATGACATACTGAGATCCTATATGATCACGTACGGCACCCCCGGACCACCGAGGATCGCGATACGGTCCACACGCCGGGCATCCTCTCGCATCGGTCGCTCATGAGCTCCACGCACGCTCCCGCCGACGATCGGGGCCATCTGAGGCCCGAGGCGCTCGGCCGCCAGCGCCACTTCATCGACGGACGGTTCGTCGAGAGCCTCGGCGGCGGCACCTTCGACGCGCTCAACCCGACGACCAACGAGCGGCTGACCGACGTCTGCGCCGGCGAGGCGGCCGACATCGACGCGGCCGTCACGGCGGCCCGGCGGGCCTTCGACGACGGACCGTGGCCGCGGCTCACGGCGGCGCAGCGGGCGAGCACGCTGCGGGCGATCGCCGACACGATCCGGGCGCGGGCCGACGAGTTCATCGAGGCCGAGGTCGCCGACATCGGCATGCCGATCGCCCAGATGCGCGGGCTGGCGGCCCGGGCGGCGCAGAACTTCGACTACTACGCCGGCGTCGTCACCGAGCTGCACGGCCGCTCCTTCCAGGTCGGCGACGAGTTCATCAACTACACGATCACCAAGCCGGTCGGGGTCGCCGGCCTGATCATGCCGTGGAACGCGCCGCTGATGCTCTCCAGCTGGCGGATAGCGCCGGCGCTCGCCGCCGGCAACACGGTCGTGCTCAAGCCCGCCGAGTGGTCGCCGCTGACCGCCGGCCTGCTGGCCCGCGCGCTGCAGGACGCCGGCCTGCCCGACGGCGTGTTCAACGTCGTGCACGGCTTCGGGGAGACCGCCGGCGCGCCGCTGTCGGCCCATCCCGACGTCGCCCTCATCTGCTTCACCGGCGAGACGACGACCGGCTCGCTCGTCCTGGCGGCCGGTGCCCCGACGATCAAGCGCTGCTCGATCGAGCTCGGCGGCAAGTCCCCGGTCGTCGTGTTCGCCGACGCCGATCCCGAGCTCGTCGTCGACGCCGCCCTCGCGCAGATCTTCACGATGAACGGGCAGCGCTGCACGGCCGGGTCACGGCTGCTCGTCGAGCGCCCGCTGTATGACCGGGTGATCGAGGCCGTCGCCGCGCGCGCGGCCCGGATCCGCGTCGGCGATCCCTTCGACCCCAGGACCGAGCTCGGCCCCCTCATCCATCCCGAGCATCACGCGCGCGTCCTGGCCTACATCGCCTCGGCCCGCGAGCAGGGCGCTCGGATCCTCGCCGGAGGCGCCCCTCCCGCCGACCGGCCCACGGGCAATTTCCTGTCGGCGACGGTCATCGCCGACGTCACAGCCGAGATGACGGTCTTCCGGGAGGAGATCTTCGGCCCGGTGCTCGTCGCGATGCCGTTCGACGACGAACAGGAGGCGATCGCGCTCGCCAACGCGACCGAATACGGGCTCGCGGCGTACGTCTGGACCTCGGACATCCAGCGCGCCCACCGCGTGGCGCACGCCATCGACACCGGGATGTGCTGGATCAACGCGCAGAACGTCCGTGACCTGCGGACGCCGTTCGGCGGCGTCAAGCGCTCGGGGATCGGCCGCGAGGGCGGCGACTACGCGTTCGAGTTCTACTGTGACATCGAGGCTGTCCAGGTCGCGCTCGGCAGCCATCACATCCCGCGGCTCGGGCTCGGCGACGACGCCGGATGAGCAGCGGCAACCGGGAGGAGACACCATGAGCGCCATCGCCGACCTCGTCAACGCGGGCGAGCGCCGGACGCCGTTCGAGATCGTGCGCGCCGGCTACGCCGAGCTCCACGTCACCGACCTGGCGGCGTCCGAGCGCTTCTACTGCGATCTGCTCGGGATGATCGTCAGCCGGCGCACCGACGACGCGCTCTATCTGCGCGGCTGGGAGGAGCGCCAGCATCACTCGATCGTGCTGCGCCGGGCCGGAACCCCGGCCGTCGCCCGGATCGCCCTGCGGGTCCGCTTCGCCTCCGACCTCGACGCGCTCGAGCGTGAGCTGTCCGATCTCGGCGCGACCGTCGAGCGCGCCGCCGGCGGCGAGGCGCTGAGCGGGGACGTGCTGCGCGCGTGGGCGCCGTTCGGCTATCCGCTCGAGTTCTACTCGGAGATGACCCTGTTCGAGACCCGGCATCAGCGCTTCGACCTGCACCGCGGGGCGCCGATCCTGCGCCTGGATCACATCAACCTGCACGAGCCGCGGGTGGAGGAATCGGTCGTCTTTTGGCAGCGGCTCGGCTTCGTCCTGACCGAGTACATCTCGACCGACGACCCCCAGACCGAGCGGATCACCGGCGCGTGGCTGCGGCGCAAGCCGATGGTCCACGACATCGCGCTGACGATGGGCACCGGCCCGCGCCTGCATCACATCGGCATGTGGGTCGGGGAGCCGGGCGGCGTGCTGCGCGCGTGCGATCAGCTCGCCGCGGCCGGCTTCGTCGACGCGATCGAGCGCGGGCCCGGCCGCCACGGCGTCTCCAACGCCTTCTTCGTCTACCTGCGTGACCCCGATGGGCATCGCATCGAGCTGTACTCGTGCGACTACTACACCGGCGATCCCGACCACGCGCCGCTGCGCTGGTCGGTCACCGACGCCCGCGCGCGCTCGTTCTGGGGGACGCGGGCGCCGGACAGCTGGTATGAGGAGTCATCGCTGCTGCTCGGCCGTGACGGCGCCCCGGTCGCCACCCACGGCGCCGACGTCGACGAGCGGACCGAGCGCAATCCGATCATGGCCTGACGGTCCGGCGCCGGGCGCTCAGGTCAGGAGACCACGAGGACGGCGAAGACGACGGCTGACACCGTCGCCGTCGCCGAGCACGCCGACACGACACGCGCGGCCGTCAGCGCCACCGAACGGTCAGGCGTCCCGTTCGCCCTCGCCGGACGGCCGAATCGGCGTTGCACCCGACGACGCCGCCGCGTGTCCGAGACGACACCCAGCGTCGTCACGAGCAGGCACCAGCCGCCGAGCACCGCCGCCCAGGTGCCCCATTGCCCGGCAGACGATGCGCTGCGCACCGACGGCAGGTCCAGCGTGACGCCGAGCAGAACGCCCCCTCCGGCGCAGGCCAGGATCATGCGCGCGAGCGAGCGCGTCATTCGCCGCGCGAACGCGTCCGGCGGATGGCCGGCGGCGATCGCCCGCCAGTGCTCGGACGGCTGGACAGGCAGCCATGCAGCGCGCCCGTGCACGCTCCACCGCCACAGCAATGCGGTGCTCGCCAGCCAGACGGCGAAGGAGACGATGATGATGACGGCCGACTCCGGGCGCACGCGGATCCGCGCTCTCAGCCGCCCACCGCGGCCGGCACGGCGACGTGCGGGCTCGCCGCCAGCAGCGCGCGCACCTTGTCCTGGCTGGCGGCGCTCAGCGGGGCGAGCGGGATCCGGGCGTGGGCGCTGGAGAGGATCCCGAGCTCGTGCATGATCCACTTGGCGGGCACCGGATTGGTCTCGGCGAACGCGGCGTCGACGAGCGGGTGCAGGTCGTAGTGCAGCGCGCGCGCCCGGGCGTGATCGCCGGCGACGTGCGCCTCGTAGAGCTGCGCGACCGGCTCGGGCGCGAAGTTGCCGACGCAGCTGAGATGGCCGCGGCCGCCGAGGGTCAGCATCGGCCAGCACAGCAACTCGATCCCCGACAGGGCGATGAAGTCGGCGCCGCAGGCGTGCAGGACATAGGAGACGTGCTCGAAGTCACGCGTCGTCTCCTTGATGCCGACGATGTTGTCGTGCGCGCGCCGGAGCCGTGCCACGGTCTCGGGCGCGAGGTCGACGGCGGCCCGGATCGGCACGTTGTAGACGATCAGCGGCATCGACGGGAACTCCGACGCCACCCGGGAGTACCACTGGAACAGCCCCTCCTGCTGCGCGCGGCTGTAGTACGGCGTCACGACGAGGGCGGCCGCCGCGCCGAGCGCCTGGGCCTCCGCGGTCAGCTCGAGCGTCTCGGACATCAGCGCCGAGCCGGTGCCGGGCAGGAACGGAACCCGCCCGTCGATCGCCGTGACCGCGGCGCGCATGACCGCGATGCGCTCGGCGACCGTCTGCGACGTCGGCTCGCCGGTGGAGCCCCCGACCGAGATCCCGTGGCTGCCGTGCGCCAGCTGCCAGTCGACGAGCGCGCCGACCGACGCCAGGTCAAGCTCGCCGCCGTCGTGAAACGGCGTGATCAGCGGGGTGATCGCCCCCCGGACGTCGTCGACGGAGAAGGCACGGGTCCCGTCGCTCATCGCGGCTCCTCGGTCTGCTCGGATCTCCAGGCCTCATAGTCGGGGCGCCGCTGATCGGACAGCGGATACAGGCCGCGGAAGGACTCGCCGGCGGTCACCCGGGCCAGCGCGAAGGCTTCACGGCGCTCCTGCTCCAGCGCGTCGGCGGCGATCTCCTCGGCCATCGCCGCGGGAATGACGACGACGCCCTCGGCGTCGCCGACGATGACGTCGCCGGGCATCACGAGCACGCCCGCACAGGTCACCGGGACGTCGATGTCCAGCGGCTGATGGCACATCCACAGCGAGGCGGCGTTGGCGGCCCGCAGATAGGTCGGGATCTCCAGCGCGGCGATCCCCGGCGCATCGCGGACGGCGCCGTCGGTGACGATCCCTGTCCCGCCGCGGGCCAGGACGCGGGCGGCGAGGATGTCGCCGATCGTGCCGGCGGCGACCTCGCCGCGAGCCTCGATGACGAGCACGTCGTCGGGCGAGACCGCCTCGACGGCGCGCTTCTGCGCGTCCTCCCCGGTCGCCGCCGCGCGGACGTCCTCCCGGGCGGCGCCGTAGCGCAGCGTGTGGGCGTAGCCGAGCATCCGCAGGTCCGGACGGGCGGGTCGCAGCCCGGCCATGAAGCTCGTGCGCACGCCGCGCTTGAGCAGCTGGGTGGTCAGGGTGGCGGTCGAGACCTCGCGCAGCGCCGCCGCGGCCGGCGCCGACAGCACGACCGGCCGCGGGGTGTTGACGCCGGTGGCGAACGCCCGGTCGGCCGCCGACGGGCGCGGCATCGCGCCGAGCGGCGCCAGCTCGTGCTCGGATTGCGCGACGACGCTGCGGACGCGGCCGACGCCCGAGAGCTCAACCTCGACGACGTCCCCGGGCTCGACGGTCGTCGCGCCGGCCGGCGTGCCGGTGAGGATGACGTCGCCGGGCAGCAGCGTCATGAAGCGGCTGAGATCGGCGATCAGGCGGGCGAAGCCGAAGATGAGCTGCGAGCTGTCGTCGTCCTGGACGACGACGCCGTTGAGGATCGTGCGCAGGCGCAGGGCGTCGAGGTCGACGTCGGCGGCGCGGGCGGCGGGGCCGATCGGCGTGAAGCCGTCCTGACTCTTGGCCAGGACGTTGGATCCCCGGTCGGCCCACCGCAGGTCGTGCAGACCGAAGTCGTTGGCCGGCGCCACCCAGCCGATCGCGGCTCGCGCCGCGGTCTCGTCGACGCCGCGCACGGTCGCTCCGAGGATGACGGCGATCTCGCCCTCGAAGGCGAGCAGCTCGGCGCCACGCAGCCGGACGACGGTGCCGTCGCCGGTCAGGCTCGAGGGCGCCTTGAAGAAGTACGAGGGCTCGCTCGGCGTCCGCCCGCGCTGCGCGGCCCGGCTGCGGTAGTTGAGATGGACGGCGATCACCTTCGAGGCCGTCAGGCCGTCTGGGAGGAGCGTCGGGATGGGGGCCGACTCCGCGGATGCAGTCATCGGTCTAGATCCTATATCTTTTCATGCTGCGATTGAGCGGCGCGGATGGGCGCGCGTTTGGGCCGGCGGGGCAACGAGCAGACCGTCTGGCGAGACCGCCTGATCACGGAAAGGAACGCAGATGAAGATCGGGATCATCGGAGCGGGGAACATCGGCGGAGCGCTGACCCGGCGCCTGACCGAGCTCGACCACGAGGTGTCGGTGGCCAACTCCCGCGGGCCCGAGACGCTCGCCGATCTCGCCGAGGAGACGGGCGCGACGGCGGTCACGGCACACGACGCCGTGCGGGACGCGGAGCTGGTCGTCGTGACGATCCCTGAGAAGAACATCCCCGCCCTGCCGTCCGGGCTGCTGCACGACCTCCCGGCACGGGTCGTCGTGGTCGACACCGGCAACTACTATCCGCGCCAGCGCGACGGCCTGATCGCCGCGATCGAGGACGGGATGACCGAGAGCCGGTGGGTGCAGGAGCAGCTCGGCCATCCGGTGATCAAGGCCTTCAACAACATCTACGCCGAGCATCTCCTGACCAAGGGCGTTCCCAAGGGCGAGCGCGGGCGGATCGCGCTGCCGGTCGCCGGCGACGACGCGGCCGCCAAGGACGTCGTCCTCAGGCTCGTCGATCAGCTCGGCTTCGACCCGGTCGACGCCGGCGGGCTCGACGACTCCTGGCGCCAGCAGCCCGCGACCCCCGTCTACGGCACCGACCTCGACGCCGCCGGGGTGACCGAGGCGCTGCGCAGCGCGTCACGCGCGCGCACGCCGGAGTTCAGCGCCGCTCCGGGCGCGGACTGACCGCGCCCCGCCGCGCCCGCCCGCGGGCCCGGGTCGGCCGGGCGACGACGTCGGCTGGCCCTGCCGGAAACGGCGGGCATTACCATCGGTGTCGGTATGCGCAGGTTCGTCACCCCCGGGGTCATCGCCGCTGTGGCCGTCGGCCTGCTCGCGCTGCTCGTCTATGGCGTCTCGCATCAGTCCGACACCTCCTCGATCGACGCGCTCGTGGCCAGCGGCAGGTATCCGACGGCCCCCGGGGCCGAGATCGCGCTGCCCGAGCTGACCGCCGGCGCCACGCGGACGCTCGCCGACTTCCGCGGCAAGGTCGTCGTGCTCAACTTCTTCGCGTCGTGGTGTGAGCCCTGCGCCGCCGAGGCGCCGACGCTGGTCAATGAGCAGAAGCTGCTGGTCAAGCACGATGCGACGCTGCTCGGCGTCACCTATCTCGACAACCCGGTCTCCGCCGAGCAGTTCGCCCGCCGCTACGGCGTGACGTATCCGGTGCTGCAGGACCCCGGGGGCGGCTTCGTACGCGACTACGGCACCGACGGCGTGCCCGAGACGTTCATCATCAACCGCCAGGGCAAGGTCCAGGCGCTGCGACGCTATCCGGTCACCACCCAGTGGCTCAACCAGACGCTGGCCCCGATCCTCGCCGAGCCGTCGTGATCCGCACGCGCCTGCGGACCGTCGCCGCCGTCCTCAGCCTCGTGCTCGCGCTCGGCCCCGGGGCCGGTGCGGCGGCCGCGCGGTCCTCGGTGTCGCTCACCCAGCTCGAGAACCAGCTCATGTGCGTGGCCTGTCACGAGCTGCTGTCGGTCGCCCAGTCACCGGAGTCCTTCTCCGAGCGGGCATACGTGCGGACGCTGATCGCCGAGGGCAAGACCGCCCCTCAGATCATGAGCGCGATGGTCGCCGCGTACTCGTCGGCGGTGCTGGCGGTCCCCCCCGCCCACGGCTTCAACCTGCTCGTCTACATCATCCCCGCGCTCGTCGTCCTCGCCGGCCTCGCGACGCTCGCCTACTTCGTCCCGCGCTGGCGCCGCCGCGGGCGCCAGGCGCGGACCGCCGACCGGCCGCCCCCGCTCGATCCCGCCGACGCCCAGCGCCTCGACGCCGAGCTCGCCCGGAATCTGTAGGCGCCGGACCCGGCGGACCCGACAGACCCGCGGCCCCGGTCACGCAGGCTCCCGGGCCCCTCACATCGCGTCCGGCGCTCCGACCCCGAGCAGGAACAGCCCGAGCTTGATCGTCTGGCGGGCGGCCTGGGAGAGCGCGATCCGGAACGACTCGACGCTCTCGGGCTCGGCACCGATGACGTGACAGTCGCGGTAGAAGGCGGTGAACTCCTGCCCGAGCTCGAGCACGTAGGCGGCGATCCGATGCGGCGCCCGGCGCTCGGCGGCCTCGGCGATCTCCTCCGGAAAGGCGGCGATCGCCTGGATCAGCGCCCGTTCGGCGCTCTCCAGCGGCATCTCGCCCCAGCCCCCGCCCAGCGACGAGGTGACCCGGCCGGCGTCGAGCTTGCCGAGCATCGTGACGATCCGGGCGTGGGCGTACTGGACGTAGTAGACGGGGTTCTCCGCCGACTCGCGCCGGGCGAGATCGAGATCGAGATCGACGGTGCGATCGTGCGAGCGCTGGAGCATGAAGAAGCGGGTGGCGTCGACGCCGATCTCGTCGACGAGATCGTCGAGTGTGATGAAGTCGCCGCGGCGCTTGGACATCGCAGCCCGCTCGTCGCCCTCGATCAGGTGCACGAACTGGAGGATCGGCATCTCCAGCGCATCGGGCTCGCCCCCGAGGGCTGAGAAGGCGGCCTTCATCCTCGCCATGTAGCCGTGATGGTCGGCGCCGAGCGGGAGGATCTGGAGCTCGATGCCCCGCTCGCGCTTCTGCAGCAGATAGGCGAGGTCGGCGGCGAAGTACGTCGGCGCACCGCCGGAGCGCTCGAGCACACGGTCCTTGTCGTCACCGAAGCTCGTCGTGCGCAGCCACAGCGCGCCGTCGGACCGATAGCTGTGCCCGGACGCGGCGACGAGCTCGAGCGCCCGCTCCAGATAGCTCGGCGAGCCCTCGTGCAGGGTGCGCTCGCTGAAGAACTGGTCGAAGTGGACGCCGTAGCGCTCGAGCGAGCCCTTGATCTGGGCGAGCAGCAGCTCGACGGCCGCGGCCGAGACGGCCGCCTCCGAGAGCTCGGCGGCTCCCGGGATGGCGGTCGCCAGCTCGGCAATGTAGTCGCCCTGGTAGCCGCCCTCGGGAACCGCCTCGCCGCGTGCCCGGGCCTGGACGGACTGGCCGAGCAGGCTGATCTGGGTGCCGGCGTCGTTGAAGTAGTACTCGCGCGTGACGGCGTGGCCGTGATGGGCGAGGATCCGGGCCAGGGCGTCGCCGTAGGCGGCGTGGCGACCGCTGGCGGCGACCAGCGGACCGGTCGGATTGGCCGAGACGAACTCGATCAGGATCCGCTGGGCGGGATCGGCGCCGCCGGAACCGTAGCCGTCGGCGTCGGCGAGCACCCCGGCCAGCGTCTGGCGATGCCAGCCGTCCGACAGCGTCAGGTTGACGAACCCCGGACCGGCGACCTCGAAGCCGACGAGGCGATCGCCGAGCCGCTGGGCGATCAGCGATCCGGCCTGCTCGGCGATCTCCCGCGGAGCGCGCTTGACGAGCGGCGCCAGCAGCATCGCCACGTTCGTGGAGTAGTCGCCGTGCCCCTGGCGGCGCGCGCGCTCGACGCGCGGGGTGGGTGCCGAGCCGTTGGCCCGCCCGTCGAGGATCTCCGCGGCGGCGTCCTGGACGACGGCCAGCAGCTGGGCGAGCGGCGCGCTCACCGGCTCGTCACCGGAACGGCTTCGAACTGGGCCTCGAGGCGCTCGAGCGCCGCCGGGCGGCCGATGGCGACGATCATGTCGCCGCTCTCGATCACCGCATCCGGCGCGGGCTGGGGCTCCAGGCGCCCGTCGGTGCGTCGCACGGCGACGATCACCGTCTCACCGCGGACCTGCTCGACCGTCTTGCCGGCGCCGTCGCACGACGGCGCCACGTCGATCTCCTCCAGGCGATAGTCGGCCACGTCGACCGCGCCGCCGACCTGGGGGTGCAGCGCGAAGCGGGCCATCTCGGTGCCTGAGGTCTTGTACGGCGAGATGACGCGATCGGCGCCCGCGCGCAGCAGCTTCTTCTCGGAGTCCTCGGCCGAGGCGCGCGCGACGATCAGGATGTCCGGGCGCAGGCCGCGGGCGGTCAGGACGATGAAGATGTTGTCGGCGTCGGAGTCGACGCAGGCGATCACCGCCCGCGCCCGTTCGATCCCCGCCTCCAGCAGGACCTCGTCCTCGGCGGCGTAGTTCTCGATGTAGCTGACCCCCATCGCCTTGGCGACCTCGCGATGGTTGGGATTGCTGTCGATCGTCAGCAGGCGCGCGCCGGCCATCGCCAGGTCACGCGCCGCCTGGCGGCCGACGCGGCCGAAGCCGCAGATGATGAAGTGGTCGGTGTAGGAGTCGATCATGCGCTGGGCGCGGCGCTGCTCGAGCAGGCCACTGAGCTGGCCCGAGACGAAGAACTCCGCCACCGTCGCCAGCCCGTAGAAGAGCGTACCTATGCCGAACAGCTCGAGCGCGACGACGATCACCCGCCCGGCGGTGTCCCGCGGACTGGCGATCGCGCCGAGCGTCGTGACCGTATCCAGGGTCCAGGCGAAGGCGTAGGCGGGCGACGATCCCTCGGCGAGCGAGAAGGCGAGCGTCCCGAGCGCGATCAGGAGGACGAGCGCGCCGAACAGGATCCCCAGCCGGCGCGCGAACATGTCGAGCTCGCGCGGCGAGCGATGGCGGTGGTCCCGCGGATCAGGGCGGGCGAGGTGATCGCTTCCGGGCACGGTGCGGTCCGAGTTCTAATAGTGGTAGGGCTCGCGGGCGAGGATCTTGTGGCCGCGGTACAGCTGCTCGAGCAGGACGACCCGCGCGAGCTGATGGGGCAGCGTGATCGCCCCGAGCGACAGGCGGTGGTCGACCTGCTCCAGATCGAGACCGAACGGGCCGCCGATCACGAAGCAGAGATCCCTGCCGCTGCGGCGGCGCTCCTCCAGGAATCCGGAGAAGGCGATCGAGTCCAGCTGCTCGCCCTCGCTGTGCAGGAGGGAGATGAACGCGCCCTCCGGCAGCCGCCGGGCGACGCGCTCCTGCTCGCGCACCTCGATGAGCTCCAGCCGGGTATGACCGGCGAGCAGCTTCTGATAGTGCTGCACATCATCGGCAAACGGAGGGCGCAACCTTCCCACGGCGACGACGACGATCCGCACGATGGGATACTACGGCCATATGGCCGACCCCAATATGCCCGAACGCCACATCAACATCCACTTCTCGCCAGAGATCATGGCGGGCGTCTATTCCAACTTCGCCAACGTCAGCCACTCCGATTACGAGTTCACGATCACCTTCGCGCGGGTCGATCATGAGGTCGAGGACGAGGAGATCCCCGGCGTCGTCGTCTCCCGGGTCAACCTCGCGCCGAAGTTCATGCGTGAGCTGATCGACGCGATGAGCGACAACTACGCCAAGTGGCAGCAGCGCGAAGGGATCAGAAACCTTCCGGAGACCGGGAGCCCGAACCAGCGCGCCTACGACGACGTCGACGACCCTGAGAGCTGAGCTTCCGGAACGACTCCAAGCGGACGGCCGGGCGTCCGCACTCCAGATGACGGCGCCGGGATCCCCGCGCTGTGGCGTCCTGCTGCCCAGCTTCGACGCCCTGCGCACCGGCGCTGCGCCGCCCGTCGTCGCGGCCGCGCGCCGCGCCGAGGAGCTCGGCTTCGACGCCGTCTGGGTCGGAGACCATCTCGCCTGCCCGGCGCCCGGGCTCGACGCCCCGAGCTGCCTGGCCGCCGCCGCGGCGGTGACCGAGCGCATCGGGCTCGGCTTCAGCGTCATGCTGCTCGGGCTGCGCCAGCCGGCCTGGGCGGCCAAGCAGCTGATCACCATCGATGCCCTGTCGGGCGGGCGGCTGCTGCTCGGCGTCGGCGTCGGCGGCGAGTTCCCGGCCGAGTTCACCGCCGCCGGCATGTCGGTCAAGCGGCGCGGCGCGCGGCTCGACGAGAGCCTGACCGTGCTCGGCGACCTGCTGACCGGCCGGGCGGTGACCCACGACGGCCCGACGCTCACCCTCCAGGCGCCGGGGCTGGAGCCGGCGATGGTCGCCCCGCCGCCGATCTACGTCGGGGGCCGCGGCGACGCCGCGCTGCGGCGCGCCGCCCGCTTCGGCGACGTCTGGCTGCCGATGTGGCTGACGCCGGAACGGGTGGCCGAGCGCTCGGCCCGTCTGGCCGAGCTGGCCCGGGAGCAGGGCCGGCCCACTCCGGGCACCGCGCTGCTCGTCGGCGTGCGCGTCGACGACGACCGCGCCCGGGCCCGGCGCGAGGCCGAGGCCCACGTCCGGGGGCAGTACGCCATGGACCTGGAGGCGATCGAGCGCTGGACGCTGCTCGACAGCGTCGACGGCGTGGCCGAGCGGCTGGCGGCGTTCGCCGCCGCCGGGGTCGGGGAATTCGCCCTGATGGTGCTCGGCAGCGAGCCGCTCGGACAATATGACCGGCTCGCCGAGGTGCGCGCCCGGCTGGCCTCCGCGCTCGACGGTCGCCCGGCCGCGGCCGGCGCGAGCGGCGCGGCCGGCGCGAGCGGCGCGGCCGGCGCGAGCGGCGCGGCCGGCGCGGGCCGTGCGCCGCGCGTGATGACCCCCGTGAACGAGGCCCCGAGATGACCCCCTATCGCTATGACCCCTCCGCATTCCGTGCGGTCTTCGAGCGCCAGTTCACCTACCTGGCCGGCGTGCGGCGCAACAGCCATCGCTACGCGAGCCGACCAGCGCTCCACGATCCCGCCGCCGGGCGCCGGTGGACGTACGCGGAGCTGTGGGAGGACAGCGGACGTCTCGCCGCCGGCCTGGCCGCCGCGGGCGTCGGTCCGGGCGACGCCGTCGTCTTCTCGCTGTACAACTGCGGCGAGTTCGTCCTGCTGTGGCTGGCCGCCCAGCGGCTCGGCGCGGTCGCCGCGCCGATCAACTTCCGACTCTCGTCCGGCGAGGTGGCCCACGTGCTCGACGACAGCCTCCCGCGAGCGCTCGTCCATGACGGCGCGCTGACCTCGACGATCGACGACGCGCTGGCCCGCGCCGCGCACCGCCCGGCGCTCGTCGCCGTCGTCGGCGAGCCCGGCGCGGACGGAGCCGGTGCTGACGGAGCGGGCGCGAGCCGGGTCCGGTTCGAGGCGCTGCTCGCGTCCGGCGGCGACGCGCCGCATCCCGAGCCGCCGGCCGAGACGACGATCTACGACGAGACGACGCGCCTGTACACCTCGGGGACGACGGGGATGCCGAAGGGGGTGTCGCTGAGCGGGCTCGTCGACGTCCTCTCCGCCCATGACGTGATCATGCACTTCCCGCTCTCGCCCGAGGACCGCACGCTGAACATGACGCCGTGGTTTCACCGCGGCGGCCTGTACTCCGGCGGCCCCAACCCCGTTCTGTATTGCGGCGCCGAGGCGGTGGCGCTGCGGGCGTTCGATCCGGCCACCGTCCTGGACTGGGTGCAGGAGCGCGGGCTGACCTTCCTGATCGGCGCGCCGACGAACCTGGCGATGCTGACCGCCGAGCAGTCCGCGCGGCCCCGAGACCTCGCAAGCCTGCGGGGGATCGTGACGATGGGCGCGCCGCTGGACCGCGAGGCCTGCCTGCGTTACCAGCAGATCCTGACCCCGCGGATCTTCAACGGCTACGGGACGACCGAGGCCTTCTGGAACACCTTCCTGCGGCCCTCCGACCTTCCCGCTCAGGCCGGCTCGGCGGGCCGGGCGTGCACCGACGACGACGTCGCGGTCGTGCGGATCTACGAGGATCGCCATGCCGAGCCCGACGATCACGCCGCCAAGGACGGAACCGAGATCGGCGAGGTCATCGTTCGCTCGGTCAAGGCCGGCTACGCCTACGTCAACCAACCCGGCGAGCAGGCCACCCGCTTCCGGGACGGCTGGCTGTACATCGGCGACCTCGCGACCTGGGACGAGGACGAGTACGTGACGATCGTCGGGCGCAAGGACGACATGATCATCTCCGGCGGCGAGAACATCCACCCGACGCAGGTGGAGGCGATCCTCGCCGAGCATCCCGGGGTGGCCGACGCCGCGGTCGTCGGCGTCCCCGACGAGCGCTGGGGCGAGCTCGTCGTCGCCTACATCGTCGCCGCCGACCCGGCGCTCGACGCCGACGCGCTGGAGGCGCACTGCCACGGCCATCCGATGCTCGCCGGCTACAAGCGCCCGCGGGCGTATCGCTTCGTCGATGCGCTGCCGATGACCGCGACCGGCAAGAAGGTCCACTATCAGCTGCGTGAGCAGGCCGTGCGTGACGCCGGCGACGGCGTCCTCGTGAAACCGTGAGCGCCGGTCCGCGCCGGCCGGATCCGGTCGTGACCGGGATCGGGGCGATCACACCGCTCGGCCACAGCGCGCCCGAGACCTGGCGCGGCCTCGTCGAGGGCCGGTCCGGGATCAGCCTGATCGAGAGCTTCGACGCGTCGGACCTCCCGGTGCGCATCGCCGGCGAGATCCGCGGCTTCGATCCCGAGGCGCTGCTCGGGCCCAAGCGGTCCCGGCGAACCGCGCGCTTCTCCCAGCTCGCGGTCGCGGCGGCCCGCGAGGCGGTCAGCGACGCCCGCTGGGACACGGCGGCGGCGCCCGAGCGCACGGCGGTGATCCTCAATGCGGCGGTGGCCGGCACCCCGGAGACCGAGCGCAACGTGCGGGCGCTCGTGACCGGCGGCCCGCGTGACGTCAGCCCGTTCTACGTGCCGTCGACGATCCTCAACATGGCGGCCTGCGAGGTGGCGATCGACCTCGGCGTCCACGGCCCGGTCAACGCCAGCGCGCTGGCCTGCGCGAGCGGGACCGCGGCGGTGCTCGAGGCCCGGCGATTGATCCTCAGCGGCGAGGCCGACGTCGTCATCGCCGGCGGCGCGGACGCCGGCATCGGGCGGGCGATGTTCGCCGGGCTGGCGCTGATGGGCCCGTTGTCGGAGCGCAACGAGGCCCCGCAGGAGGCGAGCCGGCCGTTCGACGGCGAGCGTGACGGGTTCGTCTTCGGAGAGGGCGCGGTCGTGCTCGTGGTCGAGTCCGCCGAGCACGCCCGCGCGCGCGGAGCGACGGCGTACGGGATGGTGGCCGGAGGGGCGCTGACCGCCGACGCCTTCCACATGAGCGCGCCGGAGCCTTCCGGCGTCCACGCCGCGCGCGCGATCGAGCTGGCGCTGCGCGCCGCCGCCGTCGACCCCGGCGAGCTCGATTACATCTGCGCCCACGGCACCGGCACCCGAGCCAACGACGCCGCCGAGACGCGGGCGATCCGGATCGCGCTGCCCGACGACGCCGACCGGATCCCGGCCAGCTCGCCGAAGTCGATGACCGGGCATCTGATCGGCGCCGCCGGCGCGCTGTCGGCGATGGTCTGCCTGCTCGCCATCCGGGACGGGATCCTCCCGCCGACGACCAATCTCCACACTCCTGATCCCGAATGCGATCTGGACTACGTGCCGCTGCGCGCCCGGCGGGCGGTCGTCCGGGCGGCGGCCGCCAACGCCTTCGGCTTCGGCGGCCAGAACTGCGTCGTCGTCCTGACGGCGCCCGCCGAGGCCTAGTGGCCCTCCCGCACCGGGGCGGCCGCGGGTCCGGCCGGGCTCGCGGTCAGACCCGCTGGGTGTCGCGCCGATAGGCCCAGGCGGCGGCGGTGGAGAGCAGCGCGGTCCAGACCGCGACCGTGATCCAGCCGCGGAGGCTCCAGGCGCTGCCGGTCAGCGCGGCGTGGCTGGCCTGCACGAGCCACCACGACGGCAGGAACGGCCCGAGGGTGTGCAGGAAGCCGCTGGTGATCGGAAACCACGTGCCGCCGAGGAAGGCGAGGATCGAGACGCCGCCGCCGAGCGCGGGGCCGACCGAGTCGGTCGTCAGCAGATGGCCGATGATGATCCCGAGCGCGGCGAACGGCAGCAATCCGACGATCAGGAGCCCGGTCATCTCCAGCCAGCGCTGCGCGGGCAGGCTGACCCCGAGCGCGAGCCCGGAGAGATAGAGCAGGGCGAGGCTGATCAGCGCCATCGCGTAGGCGGTCAGCACCTTGGCCCGGAAGTAGGCGCTCACCGGCAGCGGGCTGATCCGCAGCTGCCGCGTCCAGCCGACCTGGCGCTCGCCGGCGATCCGCCCGCCGGAGGACATCATCGAGACCATCGTCCCGAATGCGGCGAGGCCGACCATGTAGTAGAGGGGCACCGAGAGGCCGGTGTGGCTGAAGTTGTGGTCGTTGCGCTGCGGCGCGGCCAGCAGCCAGTAGAAGACGAGCGGAACGCCGAGCGCGAACAGGAAGAAGCGCCGGTTGCGCACCGTGCGCAGCAGCTCGTAGCGGGTGTAGCCGAGCGTGCTCATCGCGTCGCCGCCCCGACTGTCTCCGGCATGTCAGGCTCGCCGGTCAGCTCGAGGAACGCCTCCTCCAGCGTGCCGCCGGCGATCTCGATGTCACGGATCTGCGGATAGCGCTCCAGCAGCGCGCGGATCGTGCGGTCGGAGTCGGCGCAGCGCACGATCACCGTGTCGCCGTGGCGTTCGGCCGACGAGGCGCCCGGCAACGCGGCGAGTGCGTCCGGGTCGGCGCCGGCGGTCAGCGTCGCGCGGATCGTGCGGGTTCCGACGCGCGCCTTGATCTCGGTGGTGGGGCCGTCGGCGACGATCCGGCCGTGGCTCATCAGGATGGCGCGGTCGGCGTTGGCGTCGGCCTCCTCGATGTAGTGCGTCGCGAACAGCACCGTCCGGCCGCGGGCGGCGAACTGACGCATGATCTGCCAGAACTCACGCCGTCCCTCGACGTCCATCGCGACCGTCGGCTCGTCGAGCACGAGCAGCTTGGGATTGCTGACGAGGGCGAGGGCGAACCGCACCCGCTGGGCCTGGCCGCCGGAGAGCTTCTGGGTCCGCTGCCCGGCGACCGCCTCCAGCCCGGTCAGGCCGAGCGTCTCGTCGATCGCCAGCGGGTCGGGATAGACCGAGGCCATCATCGCCACGATCTCCCGCACCGACAGGTCCCGGATCAGGGCCCCGGTCTGGAGCATCGCCCCCACCAGCCCGGCATCGACGGCGGCGCGCGGCGTGTTGCCGAACACCGACACGGTGCCCGCGTCAGGGGTGGTCAGCCCGAGCAGCATGTCGATCGTCGTCGACTTGCCCGCTCCGTTGGGACCGAGCAGCGCGACGGTCTCGCCGCCGGCGATCGTCGCGTCGATCCCGCGGACGGCCCGCACCGGCCCCTGAGAGCTGGGATACGACTTGGCCAGTCCCGCGAGCTGGATACCGCCGTCCATCGTCCGCGGAGAATACCAGACTCAATCGAAGAATCGACTCAGTCTATAATTGATCAGATGCCGGGCCTCCGGGAGCGCAAGAAACGCCAGACCCGCGCGCTGATCGCGCAGGCGGCGGCCGACCTGTTCGTCCGCCACGGGTTCGACGCGGTCACCGTCGACGATGTGGCGCGCGCGGCCGAGGTGTCACGCCAGACCGTCTTCAACTACTTCCCGACCAAGGAGCAGATGCTGTTCGACCGCGACGCCGAGGTGGAGGCCGCCCTCGTCGCCGCCGTCCTCGATCGCCCGCCCGGCGTCTCGCCCGTCAGCGTCTTCCGCGCGCACACCAGGCGGTTCTGGAAGCAACTCGACGTCATCCTCGGCGAGGGCGAGCTCCCGCCCGGCTTCTGGGAGATCGTCCGCGGCCGTCCGGCGCTGCGCGACTACGCCGAGGCGATGTTCGCCCGGCACGCCCGGAGCGTCGCGGTGGCGCTCGCCGAACAACAGGATCTGCCCTCCGACGACGTCGTCTGTCACGCGATCGCCCGCGCCCTCTGCGGAGTCAACGCCGCCATCCTCGTGCACGGCCTGGAGCGCCTGACCGCCGGTGAGGAGCCGCACGGCGTGATCGCCGCGCTCCTGACGCAGGCCGAGCGCGCCTATGACCTGCTCGAGCACGGCCTGTAGGGCTCGTCGGTCGGGGGCCCGCGGCCGCGGTCGCCCGAGCGTGCCGTCGTCTCAGTCGCCGCACGCGTGCAACTCGGACGGCTCAGCGCGCGTCTGCGGGGGCCGAGTCCGGGACGACCTGGGCGAACGCGACCGCCGCTCCGATCCGCTCGGCGGTCGGCGGATGGCTGGCCAGCAGCCGCGCCACCCAGCGTGGCGGATCGATGTCGGCGACGTTCTGCAGGGCGATCGCCCGCTCGAACGAGACGAACGCGTCCGGGGCTCCGGCGAGCTGCAGCGAGAAGTGGTCGGCTCGGCGCTCGACGGCCCGGGAGAGGCGGTTGGCGACGATGCCGACCGGGGCGCTGACGAGCGTCGCGGCGAGCGCGAGCGCCGGCAGCGCGGCCGCCGTCCCCCGTTCCTGCGACAGCGCCCAGCTGCAGCGCTGGATGGCGAACGTCGTCGCCGGCGCGACGATCGCCGCGAACAGCACGTTGCGCGGCACGTCCCGGTGGCGGACGTGCCCGAGCTCGTGGGCGACGACGAGGCGGATCTCGTCGCGTGAATACCGGTCGAGCAGCGTGTCGTAGAGCACGACCCGCTTCGTCGGCCCGAGGCCGCTGACATAGGCGTTGGCGGCGCTCGTGCGCCGGCTGGCGTCGACCGAGTAGACCTCCCCCACCTTGACCCCGGCGGCCCGGGCCAGCTCGAGCACGTCGCCGCGCGTCTCGCCCTCGGCCAGCGGCTCGAAGTCGTTGAAGATCGGGTCGAGAATGACCGGGGCGAGCGCGGCCAGCGCGCCGCCGAAGCCGACCGCCGCAACGGCCGTCGTCAGCCACCAGTCCCGCGGGTTGCGGCGCGCCGCCGCCACCACCGCCGCGCCGGCGAGCGCCGTGAACGCCGTCTGGATCGCGCCCGCCTTGACGAGGTCGGCGCCCCAGTCGCTCCACGACTGGGTGTCGAGCCCGACGGCCATCGCCCGGCGGCGTGACACCGCGCGCAGCGGCAGCAGCGCGATCGTCAGTCCGGCGCTGAGAGCCGCGGCGCCGGCCGCGGCGGCGCTGGACGGCCGATCGGGGACGAGGCGCAGGATCCGCGGGGGCCGGCCGTTGAGCCGGATCAGCGCGCCGAGCTCGAGCGCGCCGCCGATCAATCCGAGCGCCATCTGGGGGCGCGCGTAGCGCCGGCCGCGCGCCAGCTCCTCGGCGCTGAAGTAGTGGCTGAGGTCGACCGCGACGGGCTCGACGGCCGGCGGGCGCGGACTGAGGAGGCGGCGTCCGGCCTCCGCCGCGGCCAGCGCTCCGAGCGCGGGCGCGAGCGCCGGGATGAGCCTCCGGATGCGCGCAGGGCCGTCCACCCGCGAGACTGTAGTGATGCGCGTTGCCATCGTCTCCGATATCCACGGCAATCGCCACGCCTTCGAGGCGGTCCTCGACGCGGTCGGCGAGAGCGACTGCCAGGAGCTGTGGTGCCTCGGCGATCTCGTCGGCTACGGCGCCGACCCCGACGAATGCGTCGCGCTCGCGCGGGAGCACGCCGCCGTCTGCCTGGCCGGCAACCACGATCTCGGCGTCCGTGGAACGATCCCGCTCGAGCAGTTCTCCCGGGGCGCCGCGCTCGCGGCGACCTGGACGCAGGAGCAGATCCGGCCTGAGACCCGGGCCTATCTCGACACGCTGGAGCCGCAGAAGCTCGACGAGGCGGTCGGGCTGTATCACGCCAGCCCGCGGGATCCGGTGTGGGAATACGTGCTCTCCCCCCTGCAGGCCGAGCTGTGCCTCGACGTGCAGGTGCAGCGCGTCTCGTTGATCGGACATTCGCATGTCGCCCTGTCGTTCGCCCGTTTCCCCGGCTCGCCGGCCACCGGCGAGACCCGGGAGCCCGACGAGGAGCTCGACCTCGCCGAGGGCGCGTGGCTGATCAATCCGGGCAGCGTCGGCCAGCCGCGGGACGGCGATCCGCGGGCGGCGTGGCTGGAGCTCGACCTCGACTCCTGGACGGCGGTCTATCGACGGACCGAGTACGACATCGGGGGTGCGGCGGCGGCGATCCGCGCCGCCCGGCTGCCGGATTCGCTCGCCGAGCGGCTGCTCTACGGGCAGTGAGCCCCGCGGACCCGCCGGCGGGATCGCCTAACCTGCGGCCAACCGGAGCAGTGTCTAAAGTCAGGCGCGGATGGGCTTTGGCTCCCGAGCATTTTTGGCCGGAGGGCTGGGTTTTGCGGCCGCCTTCGCCGTCGCCTGCGGGAGCGGGAACGGCCTGCTGTCCGCGAACGACGCCAGCACGCTGAGCGGACAGCTGAGCTCGATCTCGGCTGCCCTGTCGACCCACGACTGCGCGTCGGCATCGAGCGCGGCCAGCGCCTTCACCGCCGCGGTCTCCCGCCTGGGCTCCTCGGTCAACCCGACGCTGCTCCGAGACCTCGGCGACGGGGCGGCGACGGTCAGCCAGCTCGTCAGCAACTGCACGACGACGACGAGCACGACGCATTCCACGAGCTCGACGACGAGCTCCACCTCGAGTACGTCGTCCAGCTCGACGACGCCGACGACGAGCTCGACGTCGACCGCGTCGGCGACCGGGACCGGAACTGGGACGGGCGCCGCAACGAACACCGCTCCGGCGGGTACTACATCGACGGCCAACGGCGGCGCCGGCCTCGGCGGCGGCGCGACGACGGCGGCCGCGGGAAACGGACAATGACAGGCACGACGACGATCGCCGGCAGATACCGGATCGAGGGCCGCCTCGGGGTCGGCGGGATGTCGACCGTCCATCTCGCCTTCGACAACCGGCTGGAGCGCTACGTCGCGCTCAAGCTGCTGGCCGAGCATCTCGCCGACGACCCGACGTTCGTCTCACGCTTCCGCCGCGAGGCCCTCGCCGCCGCGCGCCTCGTGCACCCCAACATCGTCCAGGTGTTCGACTTCGGCTTCGACGCCGGCCACCACCAGCATTTCATCGTCATGGAGCACGTCTCGGGCAGCTCGTGCGCCGAGCTGCTGCGTGATCGCGGGCACCTCGAGGTCGACGAGTCGGTCGACATCGTCACCCAGGCCTGCCGCGGGCTGGACTACGCTCACCGCAACGGGGTCGTGCACCGCGACGTCAAGCCCGGCAATCTGCTCGTCTCCGACTCCGACGTCGTCAAGCTCGCCGACTTCGGGATCGCCCGCGCCGCCGACCAGTCCAGCATCACCCAGGTCGGCTCGGTGCTCGGCACCGCCGCCTATCTGTCGCCCGAGCAGGCACGCGGCGATGAGGCGGGCCCGCGCGCGGATCTCTACTCGCTCGGAGTCGTCTCCTATCAGCTGATGTCCGGCCGCCTGCCCTACGAGGCCGGCTCGCTGTCGGAGCTGGCCCTCAAGCAGCAGCGCGAATCCCCGATCCCGCTGGACGAGCTCAATCCCCGGGTGCCGCGCGCGCTCGCCCAGGCCGTCGCGTGGGCGCTCGCCATCGATCAGCACGCCCGCCCGGAGAACGCGATCGAGCTCGCCGACGCGCTGCGCGACGGAACCCGGGGCATCGCTCCCAGCGCGGCGCTGGCCGGGGAGTTCGCGACGAGCCCGATCACCCGGCTGGATGCCGCCGACGAGACGGCCGCCACCCGCGTCGCGCCCCGAACGGCCGCCCGCGCCGCTCCGTCACGGACCCCGCGTCAGGTCCCGGCCCGTCGGCCGGTGAGCCCCGAGCCCGCCGCCGTCGACGGCGGGCGCCGTCGCCGTGGCTCCGGGAGCGCCGGGGCCGTCGCGCCGCGCGCCTCCGCACCGCAGCGCTCCGGCGGGCGCGCCTTCCGGCGCATCATCACCCTGCTCGTGCTCGTCGGGGTGCTGGCGCTGATCGTGATCGCCGCCGTGCTCATCTCCGACAGCACCTCGCCGACCGTCGTGCAGGCGGAGCACAGCTTCTCCACCGACGTGCAGACCGCGATCAGTCAGCTCCAGCAGCTCATCTCGAAGTACACGAAGTAGCGCCCGGGGCGGTGCCGGCGCGCAGCTCGGCGGCGACCGCCGGCAGCCGGTCGGACTCGATCGCGGCCCGCAGATCGGCCATCAGCCGCGCGATGAAGCTGAGGTTGTGCAGCGTCACGAGGCGCAGACCGGTCAGCTCCCGCGCCCGCAGCAGATAGTGGAGATAGCCGCGTGAGAAGCCCGCCGAGCAGGCCGGGCACGGGCACCCCTCGAGGATCGGCTCCGTGCTGTGGCGCCAGCGGGACTTGACGAGATCGACGCGCCAGCGGCCGGCGGGATCCGGGATGAGCGCCACGCCATGGCGGCCGAGGCGGGTCGGCATCGCGCAGTCGAAGGTGTCGATCCCGCGCTGGACGCCGGCGATGAGGTCGTCGATCTCGCCGATGCCGAGCAGATGGCGGGGGCGCTCGGGAGCGAGGCGATCCAGCGCGGCCGTCGACCAGTCGACGACCTCGTACATCTGATCCTTGTCCTGGCCGAGCGAACCGCCGATGGCGATGCCGTCGCAGGCCCGGGCAGCGATCGCGGCGGTCGACTCCAGGCGCAGCTCCCGGTCGACCCCGCCCTGGACGATCCCGTAGACCATCTGATCCGGCGGGCCCTCGCGCTCGTGCCAGGCCAGGCAGCGATCCAGCCAGCGATGGGTGCGTTCCATCGACCGCGCGGTGTACTCCCGGGAGACGTGGAACGGCGTGCATTCGTCGAGCACGAGGGCGATGTCGGAGTGCAGCGCCGCCTGCACCGCCATCGACGTCTCGGGGCCGAGGAACCGCTCGGAGCCGTCGACGTAGGAGCGGAAGCGCACGCCCTCCTCCTCGATGGCGAGGATCGAGCCGTTGGACGCGCGGGCGCCCGGGCCGGCGCTCGAGCCGGTCGAGCCGGGCGAGCCGGGCGAGCCGGTCGAGCCGGTGGCGGCGGCGGACCCACGGCGGCCCTTGATCTCGTCGGCGACGCCGCCGTGACCCATCGAGAAGACCTGAAAGCCGCCGGAGTCGGTGATGATCGGCCCGCTCCAGCGCATGAACTCGTTCAGCCCCCCGAACTCGGCCACGAGCTCGGGCCCGGGCGCCAGGAAGAGATGGAACGTGTTGCCGAGCACCATCTCGTAGCCGAGCGCGGCGACATCACGCGGCTCCAGCGTCTTGACCGCGCCGCGGGTGGCCAGCGGGACGAACGCCGGCGTGCGGACCTCGCCGTGGGCGAGGTGCAGCGTGCCGCTGCGGGCGCGGCTGTCCGAGCAGCGGGCGTGGATCGTGAACACGCCCGCGACGGTAGCGGGCTCTCAGCCGGCGGCGGGCCCGTGGAGCCCCGGCCGACAACGGCGAGGGGCCCCGGCCGGCGGATGTCCCGCGGCCCGGGCCCCTCAGCTCCTGCGTGTGCGGTTACGCGGTGGCCCCGGCCGGCTCCTTGGCGGAGGTCTCCGTGGCGGTGGCCGCCGCGGTCTCCGAGCCCTCGATCGTCTTGGCCTCGCCGCCGACCGAGATCGCGACCTTGAGCGGCTTGCGCTGCTCGGGCTTGGGGATGTGGACCTCGAGCACGCCGCGGTCGAAGGTCGCCTTGATCGACTCGGGATCGACGCCCTCGGGCAGCGTCAGCGTGCGGCGGAAGCTGCCGGAGCTGCGCTCGACGCGGTAATAGCCCTCCTTGCGCTCCTCATGCTCGGCCTTGCGCTCGCCGGAGATCGTCAGGACGGAGTCCTCGAGCTCGATGTGGACATCGGACTCCGACATGCCCGGCAGGTCAGCCCGCAGAACGAAGTCGGCGTCGGTCTCGACCAGGTCCATGGCCGGAATCCACGTCCGCGCGGTGCCGCCGCCGGCGGCGTGACCGTTTCCGGGAGTGTCGAAGAAGGTGGAGAAGAGTCGGTTCATCTCGGTCTGGAGCGTGCCCAGCTCGCGTGCCGGCTCCCATCGGATCAGTGCCATGTCATACCTCGCAGTTGGTGAGTGGTGGTGGAAACTGTTGCTTCAGCCATTATGAAATCTCAGTCTACCACTGTCAAGTTTTCTGCAATGAATTATTCCGGCAGAGCGGCGGCGGGGCCGGCCAGGGCCGGGCCGCGCGGCGCGGTGCGGTGCGGCGACGTGGCCGGGGGGCGGGTCAGCCGCGCGGGCGCGACGCGGACGCGCAGCCCGAGGCGGCCCGAGTGGGCGCGGGAGTGCGGCCGGTGTGGGCGCGCAGGCTCGGGCGGGGCGGGTCGGGCCGGGCGAGCCGGGCGGACCGGGCGGACCGGGCGAGCCGGGCGAGCCGGGCGAGCCGGGCGAGCCGGGCGGGCCGGGCGAGGACGCAGGATCACCGGCTCAACGGTGGTGGGGCGTCTAACGGTTGATATTCAACCATCAGACGCCCCACCACCACCGGCCGGGCGCCCGCCGAACCCCCCGGGCGCCCGCCGAACCCCCCGGGCGCCCGCCGAACCCCCCGGGCGCCCGCGGAACCCCCGGGCGCCGCAGACCCCCCGGGCGCGACGGCCCTACGCGTGCTCGATCAGCGACCGGCCGGTCATCTTCGCCGGCTGGTCGACGGCCATCAGCTCCAGCAGCGTCGGCGCGACGTCGGCGAGCACGCCGCCGGAGCGCAGGGTCAGCCCCGGGACGGTGACGATCACCGGAACGGGGTTGAGGGAGTGGGCGGTGTTCGGGCTGCCGTCGGGCTCGAGCATGTGGTCGGCGTTGCCGTGGTCGGCGGTGATGAAGCAGGCTCCGCCGGTGGCGTGGACGGCGTCGACGACCTCGCCGAGGCAGCGGTCGACGGTCTCGATCGCCTTGACGGCGGCCGGGATGACGCCGGTGTGGCCGACCATGTCGGCGTTGGCGAAGTTGATGATCCCGAAGCGCGGCGGATCGGACCGCCAGGCGTCGATGAACGCGGCCGCGGCCTGCGGGGCGCTCATCTCCGGCTTGAAGTCGTACGTCGGGACGTCACGGGGCGAGGGGACGAGCTCGCGCTGCTCGCCGGCGTACGGGGTCTCCTCGCCGCCGTTGAAGAAGTAGGTCACGTGCGGATACTTCTCGGTCTCGGCGACGTGGAGCTGGCGCTCGCCGCGCTCGGCGATGACGGCCCCGATCGTGATCTCCGGGTGTGCGGGCGGGAAGGCGATCGGATACGGCCACCCCTCCTCGTACTGGGTCATCATCGTGTAGCGGTCCACCGGCTCGGCGCCCTCGCGGTCGAAGTCGGCGAAGCCGGGCTCGGCGAGCGCGCGGGTGATCTCCCGCATCCGGTCGGGGCGGAAGTTGAGCCCGAGGACGGCGTCCCCGGGCCGGATCCGCGCCTCCTCCCCCACGAGCACCGGCGTGATGAACTCGTCGGTCTCGTCGCGCTCGTAGGCGGCGCGCGCCGCCGCCGGGCCATCGGCGGCGTGATGCGGCGCGCGGCCGTGGACGAGCAGGTCATAGGCGAGCTTGACGCGGTCCCAGCGCTTGTCTCGGTCCATCGCGTAGTAGCGCCCGATGACCGAGCCGATCCGGCCGGCCCGGCTCTCCCGCATCCAGCCCTCGACCTGCTCGAGATAGCCCGCGCCGGAGCGGGGCAGCGTGTCCCGCCCGTCGGTGAAGGCGTGGACGACGAGGTCCGGGACCTGGAGCTGGGCGGCGAGCGCGATCAGCGCGCGGAGATGCTCCAGGCTCGAGTGCACGCCGCCGTCGGAGACGAGGCCGATGATGTGGACGCGCGGCGTGCCGGTGAACGCCGCGCGCAGCACGTCGTTGGCGTCGAGCGAGCCGTCGGCCGACGCGGCGTCGATCCGCGTCAGGTCCTGGCGCACGACGCTGCCCGCGCCGAGGTTGAGATGACCGACCTCCGAGTTGCCCATCTGGCCCTCGGGCAGGCCGACCGCGAGCCCGCAGGCGGTCAGGGTCGTCGTCGGGTACGCCGCCCACAGCGCGTCGAACACCGGCGTGCTCGCCAGCTCGACGGCGTTGCCGGGCCCGGGGGCCTCCAGCCCCCAGCCGTCGAGGATGATCAGCGCCGAGCGCGCGGCCGGCAGGGCCGGCGGCCCGGGGACGCGGGCAGCCCCGGGTGCGGAATCGGGGCCGGCGGCGGAGCCAGAACCGGACACAGAACCCGACGCTAGTGCCCGGCCGCGGCGACGATCGCCGCGAACGACTCCGGGTCGAGGCTGGCGCCGCCGACGAGCGCGCCGTCGATGTCGGGGAGCGCGAGCAGCTCGGCGGCGTTGTCAGGCTTGACGCTGCCGCCGTACAGGATCCGGGTGCGCCTGGCCTGCTCGGGCGAGCGGTCGGCGACGAGCGCGCGGACGAAGGCGATCGCCTCCTGGGCCTGCGCGGGCGTCGCCACCTGGCCGGTTCCGATCGCCCAGATCGGCTCGTAGGCGATGACGATCTCGCCGAGGCGCTCGGTGTCGACGCGCGCCAGGTCCTCCTGGACCTGATGGCGGAGCTTGCGCTCGGTGTCGCCGCGCTCGCGCTCCTCCTCGGTCTCGCCGACGCACAGGATCGGCAGCAGGCCGGCGGCCAGCGCCACCGGAATCTTCTGAGCGAGCGCTCTGTCGGTCTCGCCGAACAGCTCGCGGCGTTCGGAGTGGCCGAGCAGAACGCCGTGGACGTCGATCTCGTTCAGCATCGCCGCCGACACCTCGCCGGTGAACGCGCCGTGCTCGGCGAAGTGCATGTTCTGGGCGACGACGGTCACCCGCGAGCCGCGGGTGGAGTCGATCATCGCCTGCAGTGCCAGATACGGCGGGCAGATGGCGACGTCGACGCCGTCGGCTGAGGAGACGCGCGGCAGCAGGCCCTGGATGAACTCCTCGGCCTCCGCGATGGTCTTGTACATCTTCCAGTTGCCCGCGATCAGCGGGGTGCGAACGCCCGTCTCTCCCGCAGGAGTCATGCCAATACCTCCACGCCCGGCAGTTTGCGGCCTTCGATCAGCTCCAGCGACGCCCCGCCCCCGGTCGACAGATGGGTGACCGACTCAGCGAGGCCGAAGCGCTGCAGCGCGGCGGCCGAATCGCCGCCGCCGACGACCGTCACACCCGGCGCATCGGCGACCGCGCGGGCCACCGTCAGCGTCCCGGCGGCGAACGGCTCGTACTCGAAGGCGCCCATCGGACCGTTCCAGAAGACCGTGCCGGCCTCGTGGATCACCTCCGCATAGCGCCTGGCGGTCGCCGGGCCGACGTCGAGTCCCATCTGTCCATCGGGCACGTCGACTCCGTCGAGCGCCTCGGTCGGCGCATCGGCCGACAGCGTCGGCGCCAGCACGAGATCGATCGGAAGCTCGAGCTTGGCACGCGCCGTACCGGCGTGGTCCAGCGCCTTGGCGGCGAGCTCGACATCGGCGTCGGCGCACAGCGACGCCCCGACCGAGTGCCCCTGGGCCTTGAAGAAGGGAAAGCACATCGCGCCGCCGATGAGGATCGTGTCGGCCGTGCTCTGGAAGGCTTCGATGACCCCGATCTTGTCGCTCACCTTCGCCCCGCCGAGCACCGCCACGAGCGGGCGGGCCGGCTCGCCGAGCAGGCTGGTGAGAACGCTGACCTCACGCGCCAGGAGCAGCCCGGCGGCACGTTCGGGTACGAGATGGGCGACGCCCTCGGTCGAGGAGTGCGCGCGGTGGGCGGCGCCGAAGGCGTCGTTGACGTAGACGTCGGCGAGCCTGGCGAGATCGGCGGCGAGCTCGGGATCGTTCTTCGTCTCCCCCGGCTCGTAGCGGACGTTCTCCAGCAGCATCACGTCCCCGGCCTTCAGGCCGGCGGCGAGCGCGGTCACCTCGTCACCGCGCACCGCCGGGGCGAGCGTGACCGGCACGCCGAGCAGCTCGTGCAGACGCTCGGCCACCGGGGCCAACGACAGTTCGGGCTCCCGGTTCTTCGGCCGGCCGAGATGGGAGACGAGCACGAGCGCGGCGCCGCGCTCGCGCAGCTCCCGGATCGTCGGCAGCGCCGCCCGGATGCGGGTGTCGTCGGCGACCGTCCCGTGATCGAGCGGGACATTGAAATCCACCCGGACGAGCACGCGCTGACCGCGCAGCTCTCCGAGATCGGCGAGCGTTCTCACACCAGGGCCACGAGATCGGCGAGCCGATTGGAATAGCCCCACTCGTTGTCGTACCAGGCGACGACCTTGACCATCGTGCCGTCCATGACGGCGGTCAGGGGCGCGTCGACGATCGACGAGGCCGGGTTCTTGACGATGTCGGAGGAGACGATCGGATCCTCGTTGTAGATCATCAGGCCCTTGAGCGGCCCATCGGCCGCCGCGGCGGCCAGCGCGCCGTTGATCTCCTCGACGCTCGTCGCGCGGTCGGCCTCGATCGTCAGGTCGACGACGCTCCCGGTCGGGACGGGGGCGCGCACCGCGAAGCCGTGCAGCTTGCCCTGCAGCGCCGGGATGACGAGGCCGATCGCCTTTGCCGCGCCGGTCGACGCCGGGATCAGGTTGACCGCCGCGGCCCGCGCCCGGCGCAGGTCGCGATGGGGCATGTCCTGGAGGCGCTGATCGGCGGTGTAGGCGTGGATCGTCGTCATCAGCCCGTGCTTGATCCCGACGGTGTCGTTCAGGACCTTTGCGACCGGGGCGAGGCAGTTGGTCGTGCACGAGGCGTTGGAGATGACCTGATGCGTCTCACGGTCATAGACCTCGTCGAAGTTGACACCGAGCACGACGGTGGCGTCGGGGCCGGTCGCCGGCGCCGAGATGATGACCTTCTTGGCCCCCGCGTCGAGATGCTTGGCGGCGTTCTCACGGTCGGTGAAGAAGCCGGTCGACTCGATCACGACGTCGGCGCCGATCTCGCCCCACGGCAGCGCCGACGGGTCGCGCTCGGCGAGGACCCGGATCTCCTTGCCGTCGACGACCAGGCCGGCGTCGGTGGCGTGCACCTCGCCCGGGAAGGGGCCGTATGTCGAGTCGTACTTGAGCAGGTGCGCGATCGTCTTGGGGTCGACGAGATCGTTGACGGCCAGCCATTCGATGTCCGAACCACGCTCGTAGGCGGCCCGAAACACGTTGCGGCCGATTCGTCCAAAGCCGTTGATTCCAACCCGTACAGACATCCGCGTGCCTTTCGTTTCCGCTCCCGCTCAAAGCAGGGAATCTCGGGGACGCCGGGCCTGACCCCGACTCCGCGACAGGCTACCTCAAGCTTCTGCGCCACCCGTGGGTGGCCCGGCCCCACTCGTCGCTGGAGAATCGCCGACGATCTCGTCCGTAGTTCCTACTTATGCGAGACGACCTCGACGCGCAGCCCGTCGGGATCGGTCATGTAGGCGGCGTAGTAGCGCCGGCCGTATTGCGGCCGCGGACCGGGCGCGCCGTCTCCGGCGCCGCCGTTGGCCAGCCCGGCGGCGTACGCCGCGTCGACCGCCGCCTTCCCGCTGGCCGCGAGCGCCAGATGGCCGTAGCCCGGGGCCGGCGGCCGGCCCCGGACGACGAACCAGATCGCCGGCCCGTTGATCCCGTAGGCCAGCGCGTGCTCGGACTGGATCATCCGCCGGGCACCGAGCGCATGGAAGACCGGGTCGTAGAAGCGGGCGCAGCGATCGAGGTCGGAGACCTCGAAGCCGACGTGGTCGATCACGCCGGCTCGGCGATGTCGCGGTGGGTGACCTCGACGAGATAGTCGCTCTGGCTCGCGTAGCGCTCGGCGAGATGCTCGGCGATGGCCACCGAGCGATGGCGCCCGCCGGTGCAGCCGATTGCCACCACGAGGTGCGACTTCCCCTCGTTGAGGTACTGGGGCAGGATGTAGTCGATCAGCGGAAGGAGGCGCTCGTAGAAGGCGTCGAGTGCGCCGTGGCGGTTGATGTAGGCGACGACCTCGGGATCGGCGCCGGTGTGCGGCCGCAGATCGGGCTCGTAGTGCGGATTGGGGAGGAAGCGCACGTCGAACAGCACGTCCGCGTCGCGGCTGGGCCCGTACTTGAAGCCGAAGCTCTGGAAGGTGATGGCCAGCCGCCCGGAGGTGCGCGAGGGCAGCAGCTCGTCGGTCAACAGCCGGCGGAGCATCGCGGCGGTCAGCCCGGTCGTGTCGATGACGACGTCGGCGCGCTCGCGCAGCGGACCGAGCAGCGCGCGCTCGCGGCCGATCCCCTCGGCGACGCTGCCGCTCGGGGCGAGCGGATGGCGGCGCCGCGTCTCCTTGTAGCGCGTCAGCAACGTCTCCTCCGCGGCCTCCAGGAAGAGGACCCGCGGGCGCACGCCGCTGGCGCGCAGGTCGTCCAGCATCGCGGCCAGGCCCTCGAAGTACGTGCCGCCGCGGACATCGGAGACGACGGCGGCGCGCATCACCTTGGACCCGGCGTGCATGAACAGGTCGACGAGCGACCGGATCATCTCCGAGGGCAGGTTGTCGACGCAGAAGTAGCCCTCATCCTCGAAGGCGGCCATCGCGGTCGATTTGCCGGCGCCCGAGAAGCCGGTGATGATGACCAGATCCGAGAGCGCTGAGGCGTCCATCAGTGCGTTATAGCTTGACGGGAAGAGCGGACGGGGATGGCACCACCATCGCACAGTGCCCGCAGGGGCGGTGCGGACCGCCCCGGGGCGCGTGTGCCACCATGGCCCTCGTGCTCCGCCGGCGCGTGCCCCTCGCCTTCGCGTTGACGCTCGGAGCGCTGCTCGCGAGCGCGCTCGGTCTGGGCTTCCAGCCGGCGGCCGCGGCGCGCGCCGACGTGCTGAGCGCGAGCGTGACGGCGATCCCGGTCGGCCAGGCGATGCCCGCGGGCTTCGTCGGCGTCTCGTTCGAGTATCGCGCCCTGCACATCTACACGGGCCGGGATCCCGACGCGGTCGACCCGGTCCTGCTCGGCCTGCTCTCCGGGCTGGCCCCCGGGCAGTCCCCGGTCATCCGCATCGGCGGCGACAGCACCGACGGCAGCTGGTGGCCGATCCCCGGGATGATCGCACCGGGCGGGATCTACTATCCGATCACGCCGGGCTGGCTGCGCACGACACAGGCGCTCGCCGCCGACCTCAACGCCAAGCTCATCCTCGGGATCAACCTCGCCGCCGGCCGGCCGGCGATCGCCGCCGCCGAGGGCCGTGCGCTCGTGGCCGGCATCGGACGCAGGTACATCGACGCGCTGGAGATCGGCAACGAGCCCGACCTCTATTCCGCGCTGCCGTGGTATCGGGACCGCCGCGGGCACGTCTACCGGTCCCGCGGCCCCGGCTACGGGCTCAGCGCCTACACCAGGCAGTTCACGCAGTGGGCGGCGGCGCTGCCCTCGGTGCCGCTCGCCGGCCCGGCCGCCGCCGGACCGCCGTGGATGAGCGGGCTGGCGAGCTTCATCGCCGCCGAGCCGCGGCTCGGTCTGATCACCTACCACCGCTATCCGCTGTCGGCCTGCGTCTCTGATCCGAGCGCTCCGACCTTCGCCTCGATCCCCAACCTGCTCGCCGACAGCTCGTCGATCGGTCTCGCCACCCCGCTCGCCGCCTACACCGCGGTCGCCCACGCCCACGGGCTGCCGTTCCGCGTTGCCGAGATGAACTCCGCCTCGTGCGAGGGGGCCGCCGGGGTCAGCGACACCTTCGCCTCGGCGCTGTGGGCGCTGAACACGCTGTTCAACTTCGCCGCCCAGGGTGTCGACGGCGTCAACTTCCACATGCTGCCGGGGTCCCATTACGAGCTCTTCACGCCGTCGCAGACGAGCACCGGCGCGTGGCAGGCGTTCGTGCATCCCGAGTACTACGGCCTGCTGATGTTCGCCCAGGCCTTCCCTGCGGGCGCGCATCTGCTGACCGTTACCGCCCCGGGCGGCCCGGTCAAGATCTGGGCCACACAGGACGCCGGCGGCACGATCCGTGTCGTGCTGATCAACGAGGACACGGTCTCGGACCACACCGTCGACCTCCAGCTCCCCGCGACGACCCAGAGCGGGACGCTGGAGACCCTGCAGGCCCCCTCGATCGACGCCACCTCGGGCGTGTCGCTCGGCGGGCAGAGCTTCGGCGCCGAGACGACGACCGGCACGCTTCCGGCTCCGGCAGTGACGACGCCGGAGACCGCGACCGCCGGAGCCTTCGCGCTTGACGTGCCGCCGGCGACCGCCGAGCTGCTGACGATCGCCCCGCAATAGGGCCTCAGACCCCCGTCTTGTGCAGCTCGCGATACATCTCGCGGGCGAGCTTGCCGGGAACCCCGGGCACCGATTCCAGCTCCTCGCGCGAGGCGGCGAGGATCGCGTCGGGGGACCCGAAGTGCGCGAGCAGCGCGCGCTTGCGGGCCGGACCGACGCCGGGGAGGTCGTCGAGCACCGAGGCGGTCATCGCGCGGTCACGGCGGATCCGATGGTGGGTGATGGCGAAGCGGTGGGCCTCGTCGCGCACGCGCTGGAGCAACTGGAGCTCGGGCGTGTCGTGCGCGAGCACGAGCGGCGCGGCGCGGCCGGGGATGAACACCTCCTCGATCCGCTTGGCCAACGAGATGATGACCACGCCGCGGTCGCGAAAACCCTGGAGCACGCGCAGCCCGGCGGCGAGCTGGCCCTTGCCGCCGTCGATCACGATCAGATTGGGGAGCGCGGCGAAGCTCGGGTCATAGTCCTTGTCATGCGGCGAGACGTCGCGCTGGCGCTCCCAGCGATTGACTCGCCGTCCGAGGACCTCCTCCATCGAGGCGAAGTCGTCCGGGCCGAAGTCGGCCCCGTCCTCGCCGTCATGCGCCCCGTCCGCACCGTCGCCGACCGTGAACACCCGGAAGCGGCGATAGTCGGACTTCTTCGGCGCGCCCCCCTCGAAGACGACCATCGAGGCGACGGTGTTCGTCCCCATCAGGGTCGAGATGTCGAAGCACTCGATCCGCAGCGGGATCGTGTCGAGGCCGAGCGCTTGCTGGAGGCCGTCGAGCGCCTCGACGCGCTGCTGGCGGCGGCGCTCGGAGCGCAGCTTCTCCTGGTCGATGGCGAGCATCGCGTTGCGCTCGGCGAGCTCGAGGATCCGCCGCTTGTCGCCGCGCTCGGCGGCGCGGATCTCGACCGCGACCCCGCGCCGGGCCGAGAGCGCGTCGGCGAGCGCGGTCAGCGACGGCGATTCGCCGAGCTCGCGCTGCACGACGACGAGCGGCGGCACCGACATCGCGCTGGCGTAGTACTGGAGGATGAACGCCTCGGCCACGACGGCCACCGATTGCCCGGCGGCGTTGTCGAGATAGAAGCTCTGGCGGTCCGACAGCACCCCGTCGCGGATCTGGAAGACCTGCGCGTTGGCCTCGTTCTCGGCGATCGCCACCGCGATCGCGTCCATCGACCCGTCGCCGTCGTGGGCCACCCGCTGGCGCTCGAGCAGCGAGCGGACGGCCCGAAGGCGGTTGCGCTCCCGGGCCGCGTCCTCGAAGCGCTGCTCGGCCGCGGCGAGCTTCATCTCGTCCTCGAGGCTGCGCTCGATCTCCTTGTAGCGCCCTGACAGAAAGGCGATGACGCCGTCGATCGCCTTGCGATAGCCCTCGCGGTCGACGTAGCCGACGCACGGCGCCTCGCAGCGCTTGATGTAGTAGTCCAGGCAGGGCGAGCCGCTGCGCCGGCCGGGCTCGGGGCCGTCGCAGGAGCGGAACATGAACACCTTGCCGAGCACCTCGAGCGTCGAGCGGACGCGCTTGGCGTTGCTGTACGGGCCGAAGTACGCCCGGTCCCGGCGATGGCGCTCGCGGGTGAAGTAGACCCGCGGGAAGTCCTCGTCGAGCGAGATCGCGATGTACGGATAGGACTTGTCGTCGCGCAGGCGGATGTTGAAGCGCGGCTTGTACTGCTTGATGAAGTTCTGCTCCACGAGCAGCGCTTCGGACTCCGTCTGGACGACGAGCGTCTCGATCTGATCGATCATCGGCACGAGATCGCGTCCCGCGCGGGTGCTCGGATTGGAGAAGTGCGAGGCGACGCGCTTCTTGATCGACTTCGCCTTGCCGACGTAGATGACCTTGCCGCGCTGGTCGCGGAACAGGTAGACGCCGGGCTCGTCGGGCAGGTCCCGGCGCCGGTCGGCGGCGAAGATCGACATCGGCTTCGAGGATAGAGAGCGCGCCGCCCGCCCTGGCAGCCGTCAGTCGGTGTCGAACGACAGCGCGACGGCGACGAGGCCGAAGACGAGCGCGATCAGCGCGACCACCTCCCCCGCCCCCGCGCCGACCGGATTGGCGACGTAGCCGCCGGTGGTCGCGTCGAAGACGAGCGCGCCGTTGGTCGGCGGGACGCCGAGGGCGTGGATCGTGAAGGAGAGCGCCACGAGCAGCGCGAGCGCGAGCGCGCGGCGCGCCGAGCGGCCCCCCCGCAGGGCGACGGCCAGCAGGCTGAGCGCGAGCAGGAGCAGCAGCACGTCGGCGATCGAGTAGACCTGCCAGGCGTCGGGGTCGGCGGGCACGCCGCGCAGCAGCGCGGTGGCGCCGTACTGGGCGCGCAGCGCGGGCGACAGCTGATGGCTCCAGGTCAGGAACAGCGAGCCGGCCAGGATCGGCGCCGCGGCCAGCAGCAGCCAGTCGGCGGCCATCTCTCGTCGGACCTTGCTCACGGCGGCGGCAGTCTACGCGCCGGCGGGCCGGCGGCGGCCGGATAGGGTATGGCGACGATGGCGATCGACGGCCCGCGCACCGCCTTTCGGACCTGCCCGCTGTGCGAGGCGACGTGCGGCTTGGCGCTGACCTTCGACGGGGACCGGCCGGTCGCCGTCCGCGGCGACGCCGACGACGTCTTCAGCCACGGCTTCCTGTGCCCGAAGGGCGCGGCGCTCACCCAGCTCCACGATGATCCCGACCGCGTGCGGACGCCGCTGATCCGCGACGGCGACGGCTTCCGCGCGGCGTCCTGGGACGAGGCGTTCAGGCTGATCGACGAGCGCCTGACCCCGATCCTTCAGGCCGACCGCAACGCGGTGGCGGTCTACCTCGGCAATCCCGGCGCCCACAATCTGGCCAGCATGTTGTACGGGCGCGTGCTGCTGCGGGCGCTGTCGACCCGTAACGTCTTCTCGGCGAGCAGCGTCGACCAGCTCCCCAAGCAGATGGCGAGCGCCCTGATGTTCGGCACCGGGACGACGCTCGCCGTGCCCGACGTCGACCGCACGGACCATCTCGTCATCCTCGGCGCCAATCCGCTCGCCTCCAACGGCAGCCTGATGACCGCGCCGGACATGCGCGGGCGCCTGCGGGCGCTCCGTGACCGCGGCGGCAAGCTCGTCGTCATCGATCCCCGCCGCACCCGCACCGCCGAGCTCGCCGACGAGCATCACTTCATTCGCCCGGGGACCGATGCCCAGCTGCTGTTCGCGATCGTCCACGTGCTGCTCGACGAGGGTCTGGCCCGGCCGGCGCCGCGGGTCGCCGCCCTGTGCGACGGCCTGCCCGAGCTGCCCGCGCTCGCCGCGCCGTTCACCCCGGAGGCGGTGGCCGGGGTGTGCGGGATCGCCGCCGGCGAGATCCGCCGGCTCGCGCGGGAGCTCGCTGTGGCCCCGACGGCCGCCGTCTACGGCCGGATCGGCACCTGCACACAGGAGTTCGGCACGCTCGCCAGCTGGCTCGTCGACGTCCTCAACGTGCTGACCGGCAACCTCGATCAGGAGGGCGGCGCGATGTTCCCGCTCGCCGCCGCCGGGCACTCGAACGCCAGCGGCGCGCCCGGGAGGGGCCGCGGAGCGCGCTTTGACCGCTTCGCCAGCCGCGTCCGCGGGCTCGGCGAGCGCTTCGGCGAGCTGCCGGTCGTCTGCCTGGCCGAGGAGATCGAGACCCCGGGCGAGGGCCGGGTCCGGGCGCTCGTCACGCTCGCCGGCAATCCCGTCCTCAGCACGCCGAACAGCGACCGTCTCGACGCCGCCCTGGAGGGCCTGGACTTCCTGGTCAGCCTCGACGTCTACGTCAACGAGACGACCCGCCACGCCGACGTCATCCTCCCCGCGCCGTCACCCCTGCGCCGCAGCCATTACGACCTCATCCTGTACCAGTTCGCGGTGCGCAACGTGGCCAATTACTCGCCGCCGGCGCTCGAGCCCGAGCCCGACCTGCCCGACGAGTGGGTCACGCTCCTGCGGCTGACCGGCATCGCCGCCGGTCTCGGACCGCGGGCCGATGTCGCCGCGCTCGACGAGACGGTGGCGCGGGCGCTCGCCGGGCGCGAGGTCGGCGACGCGTTCTCGCCGCTGCACGGCCGCCCGATCGAGCAGGTGCTGGCCGCGCTGGAGCCGCGGGTCGGCCCCGAGCGCCTGCTCGATCTGCTGCTGCGGGCCGGGCCGTACGGGGACGGTTTCGGCTCGGGGGCCGCAACCGGCACGCTCAGCCTGGCGGCGCTCGAGGCGGCCCCCCACGGGATCGACCTGGGGCCGCTGAAGCCCCGCCTGCCCGACGTGCTGCGCACCCCCAGCGGCCGGATCGAGCTGGCGCCGGAGGCGATCGTCGCCGACGTGCCGCGGCTGCGGGCGTCGCTGGCGGCGCCCGCCGGCGACGGGCCGGTGCTGATCGGCCGCCGCCATCTGCGCTCCAACAACTCGTGGATGCACAACCTGCCGATGCTCGTCCGCGGGCGCTCGCGCTGCACGCTGCACGTCCATCCCGACGACGCGGCCCGCTACGGCCTGATCGACGGCGGCCAGGCTCGGCTCGCCTCGCGCACCGGCACGGCGCACGCCGAGGTCGAGGTCACCGACGAGGTCATGCCCGGGGTGGTCAGCCTGCCCCACGGCTGGGGTCACGCCGGCGAGCGCACCCGGCAGTCGGTCGCCGCCGCCCACGCCGGCACGAACAGCAACGTGCTCGCCGACGAGCTGTTCATCGACACGCTGTCGGGCAACGCGGTCCTCAACGGCATCCCGGTGACGCTCGCTCCCGCCTGACACGGCGGGCGGTCTCGGTCGTCCTCGGCCGTCCTCGGTCGTCCCGAGGGCGCCGGAGCGCTGGGGGTCGTGTCGGACCCCGCCCCCGGTCAGTACTTACGGGCGGACCAGACGACCGAGAAGATGACGTAGATGGCGCCCGCCATGATGACCAGCCAGAGGATCGAGCCGATCGACGAGCCCCACATCTTCGATGTCCCGGTCAGCACGACCGCGATCGCGGCGGCGGCGGCGTAGAGCGCCGCCCGGCGCCGGTCGCCGAGCAGGAACAGCGCGCCGTGGTGCTGGCGGTACATGATCGACGCCACCCAGCCGAGCGCCGCCAGGAAGCCGAGCGACAACGCCGCGACGATGACGCCGGCGGCGGTCCCGCCCCCCGGGAGCAGCGCCACGAGCGCGGCGAGCACGAGGACGATGATGACGTTGCGGGCGACTGTGTTGTTCATGCCGTCCCCAGGAAGGTTACGGGGTGGGGGAAGCGGCGTCGCCGGCGTCGCCGGGCGGTCCGGGACGATCGCCTCAGCCGGCGACGGCCTCCCAGCGCTCGTAGAGCTCGGCCACGGCCTGCTTGGCCTCCTCGTGGCGCTGGGTGGAGCGGGCGGTCGCCTCCGGCGTCGCCCAGGCCGACGGATCCGACAGCTCGTCCTCGATCGCCCGCAGCGCGGCCTCGGCCGCCTCGATCTGGGTCTCGAGCTTGCCGGCTCCCTTGGCGTCGGCCGTGCGGGCCGGCGGCGTGCGCTTCGCGCTCTTGGATCTCTTCGCGTCCCGTTCCCGGCGCGTGGCGCCGTTGCCGGCGACCGGAACCGGACCGGTCCCCGCCCGCTTCGCCGAGCCGCTGGCGGCGGGCACCCGGGCCGGCACAGGGGCGGGCGCCGGCGCTTTGGCCCGCGCCTCGCGGACGCGCAGGTACTCGGGCCAGCCCCCGACGTAGCTGTGCAGCTCCCGGTCCTCGAGCGCGACCGTCCGGGTCCCGATCGCGTCGAGCAGCGCGCGGTCGTGGGAGACGAGCAGCAGCGAGCCCGGGAACGACTTCAGGGCCTCCTCGAGCGCCTCGCGGCTCTCCAGGTCGAGATGGTTGGTCGGCTCGTCGAGGATCAGCACGTTGGCGCCGGAGTGGACGAGGATCGCCAGCGACAGACGCCGGCGCTCGCCGCCGGAGAGCCCGTCGAGCGGCTTCTCGGCGTCCTCGCCGGAGAACAGGAACTGCCCCAGCAGGGCGCGCGCCTTGCCCGGCGTCAGCTTCGTGGCGTGGCCGGCGGCCTCGAGGACGGTCCGCGCGGTGCCCGTCGACAGCTCGTCGGCGTGCTGGGAGAGGTAGCCGATCTTGACGTTGTGGCCGGTGAGCAGCTTGCCGGCCTCCAGCTCGCGGCGGCCGGCCAGAGTCTCGATCAACGTCGTCTTGCCGGCCCCGTTGGCGCCGACGAGCGACACGTGCTCGCCGCGCTCCAGCCACAGCTCGGCGTCGTGGAGCAGTTGCTTGCCGCCCGCCGACAGCTCGGCGTGCTCGAGCTCGAAGATGACGCGACCGCTGCGCTCCGGCGGCTTGAAGGCGAAGGCGAGCCCCGCGCCGTCCGTCGCGTCGCTCGACAGCCGCTCGATCTTGTTGAGCTTCTTGACCCTGGCCTGGGCCTGGCGGGCCCGCGTGCCGGCGCGGAAGCGATTGACGAACTGCTCCAGGCGCTCGATCTCGGCCTGCTGGCGCTCGATCGCGCGGCCGAGGGCGAGCTCGCGCGCGGCCTTCTCCCGGCGCCACTGATGCCAGGTCCCGGCGAAGAACTTGCTCCGGCCGGCCTCCAGCTCGAGGACCGAGGTGCCGACCGACTCCAGGAACCAGCGATCGTGGGCGACGAGCACGATCGCGGCGTCCAGGCTGACCAGATGGGCCTCGAGCCACTCCAGCGAGGCGATGTCGAGATGGTTGGTCGGCTCGTCGAGCAGCAGCAGATCAGGGTCGCCGGCGAGGGCCCGGCCGAGCGAGGCGCGGGTCAGCTCGCCGCCGGAGAAGCTGGAGAGCGGGCGATCGAGCTCGGCGTCGCCGCGGAAGCCGAGACCGCCCAGCGTGGCCAGCGCCCGGTCGCGCCAGCCGTAGCCGCCGGCGTGCTCCAGGCGGGCCTGAGCGCGCGCGTAGCGGTCGAGCGTCGCCTCGTCGTGGGCCCCGTCGGCCATCGCCTGCTCGAGCTCGGCGAGCTCGTGCTCGATCGCCACCAGCTCGGGGGCGCCGGCGAGGATGTAGTCGCGCAGCGAGATCCCGCGCTCGCGCGGCGGGCGCTGGTCGTGCAGGGAGACCTTCGCGCCCTTGCTGAAGACGAGCTCGCCGAAGTCGGTCGACGCCTCGCCGGCGAGCATCCGCAGCAGCGTCGTCTTGCCGGCGCCGTTGCGGCCGGACAGCGTCATCCGGTCACGGCGCTCGAGCTTGAACGAGACTCCCCGGAGCAGGGGCTCGCCCGAGATGTCCTTCCCCAGATCGGAGGCGATGACGACGGCCACGGTCAGTGATGGTAGGAGGCGCGGCGCCGGCATCGGCGATGGGAGGCCGCGACCGGACCGGGGTAGCATGGCCCGCATGCCGAGGACGCCGTCCTTCCCCCCGATTCCCCCGCGCGCGCTGCCCCCCGCCCGGACGGTGATCGTGCCCGGCCGCGGCGAGTTCTTCCTGCGTGACACGGGCGGCGACGGGCCCGCGGTGATGCTGCTCCACGGCTGGATGGTGAGCGCCGATCTCAACTGGCACGGCGCGTACGGCGATCTCGCGGACGCCGGCTATCGCGTCGTGGCGATCGACCATCGCGGCCACGGCCGCGGCCTGCGCGCGCTCGAGCCCTTCCGGCTCGCCGACTGCGCGGCCGACGCCGCCGGCGTGCTGCGCACGCTGGACACCGGACCGGCGCTCGTCGTCGGCTACTCGATGGGTGGCGCCATCGCTCAGCTCATCGCCCGGGATCATCCCGACGTCGTCGGCGGCCTCGTGCTGAGCGGCACCTGCCAGCACTTCCAGGACCCCGAGACGCGCAAGCTGTGGAAGTGGATGGGCGCCGTCGGCGTCGCGCTCGGCGTCGCGCCGCGCCGGCTCTATCAGACCGGCTTCCGGCGCGCCGGGATCGAACTGACCGCGCAGACGGCGTGGTGGCTGTCGGAGCTGCTGCGCCATTCCGCGCGCGATCTCGCCGAGGCCGGGCGAGAGCTCGGCCGCTTTGACTCGCGCCCGTGGCTGCACGCGGTCAGCGTCCCCGCGGCGGTCGTCCTGACCACCCGGGACACGGCCGTCGCGCCCCGCAAGCAGCGTGAGCTGGCCCAGGCGCTCGGCGCGGCGGTGTTCGAGGCGGCGATCGACCATCTGGAGGTCAGCGAGCGCACGGCGGCGTACAACCCGGCGCTGCTGGCCGCGCTCGCCCAGCTCGGCGCCCCGGCCGGCGCCCGCGCCGCCGTCCAGGCGAGCAGCCCCGCCGAGGCGAGCAGCCCCGCCGAGGCGAGCAGCCGCTAGGCGGTGAGGCGTCGCCGACCGGGGCGCGATCAGATACGCTGTCGGGCACGATGCGCCGCGTCCGGATCATTCTCGCCCTGCTGACGTCGTTCGCAAGCCTGATGGTGTTCGCGCCGGCCGCGTTCGCCTACACCGACAACGGCGGTGAGGGCTGGTGGGGTCAGACGAGCGACTCGCAGATCACCGCCGTGATGTTCGGCGTGATCATCTTCTTCCCGGTCCTGATCACCGTCCTGACGATCATCCAGTCGCGCCTGGACAAGCGCAAGCACGAGCGCGACGACGCCGTGGCCGCGCGCGAGACGAACGCCGACTGGCGCGGGGGCTGGTAAGCCCCCGCAGCGTCGCCGGCGGGAGGGGCCACCAGTGGTCCTTGCCCTAATCGAGGTCGGCGAGCGGGAAGGCGATGTCGCAGACGGGATCGTGCTCATCGATGGCGTGGGGCTCGGCGAGATACACCTCGCGGCAGGACAGCCTGGCGCCGGGACGGGCCGCCACCTCGGGCGAGCAGGCGACGGCGTCGTAGGCGGCGAGGATGGCGGGGTAGGCCCACTGTGCCCTGGTGGTGGTGGTGTACGCCTCGTCGTGAGCGGGCTCGGTGCGAATCCCGATCGTCGCGGTCGGCGTGACGTCGTCCGGGCAGCCCAGGACGGCCTCGATCGGACCGTCGTCATCGGCGTTGACCGGTCCGTGGAAGATGAGCGTGAACGGCCCGGTCGGCTCGGCCCGGTCCAGGCGCGCCGCGAACGCCGCCTTGGCCTCGGCCACGAAGTCGTCAGTCTCGTGGCCGTGCAGCCGGCGTTGGATCGCCATCACGCGGCGGGCGGGAACGTGGCGGGTCGCGACAGAGAACATCGGGTCTTCTCCTTCGTGCAGGACGGCTTGGATGTGGCGGATGAGGAGCCTGCGGCAGCAGGGCGATGAGCTGGCCGGTCCGGACCTGCTCAGGGTCGTACCACCGATAGCCGCTGGTCTCATCGATGCTCGCCGGGCACAGCAGCCCGACGCGGTGATAGACGCGCAGCGCCTTGGGCGTCAGGCGGGTGCGGCGCGCGAACGCGCCGATCGAGAGACGCTGCTGCGCTCCGTCGCCGGTCATTCCCGGATTCTCGTCGTTGCCCCAGGGGACGAGTCAAGTCCCCGCCGCCGAGCGGCCCCGCGGGGCGGCGGCGAGCCGCTCCGGCGGGGCCGTGACCCGGAGGCGACCGGCGGCGGGTGCATCGCGCACGCCGCCGGTCTGTGCGCGGCGCGCCTACCGCGCGCCGGCGAGCTCGCGCTCGTCTGACCGCGAAACCTCGAAGGAGTGCACCACCCGCTCGGTCTTGAGTTCGTGCAGGGCAAGGCCGGCCACGGCCAGGACGACGAACGCCGCGCCCGACGCGAACCCGAGCCAGGTGATCGCGGCGCCGGAGAAGACGAGGCTGGCGACGACGGTCCAGGCCCCGAGCAGCGCGATGATCGCGTCAAGGCCACGCTGGGCGACCCCGCGGCCGGGGAGCGCGAGGCTGCCCGCCAGCAGCACGCCGAGGGCGCCGCCGCCGAGCATCAGCCACATGAAGACCGAGACGCTCCACGCCTGCGAGGCGACGATCAGGAATCCACCCGCGAGGGCGAGGGCGGTGTTGGTGAGAAAGCGAGAGTTCATGAATACCTCCGTTGGGTCGACCGCGGCCGGGTCGCCGCGGCGCTGAGCGGCGTGACGCGACGCCTCCGGGAGTCGAGTCTCGATTGCGTCGCTCATATCCCTAAACGTATCACCCTGATCTATCTCACTGATGCATCATCTCGCCTTGACGGGGTGTTCTGTCAGAGCGCATACTGAGCCCACACATGTCCCCGTCCTCCGCCGACCACGACGACGCCGCCGAAGGCGCGCTCACCCAGACCGGGCGCATCCTGCTGGCGATGATCGCCGAGGGCCATGTCACCGGGTACGCGATCAAAGCCGAGATCGAGCGCTCGACCCGGCTGTATTGGGGGGCGAGCATCGGAGGTATCTATCCGGAGCTGCGACGGTTGTGCGCAGCCGGGCTGGTCACGGTCTCCGATGACCCGCGCGGGGGTGCCGTCCGCCATCGCTATCAGCTCACGACGGCGGGGCGCCGGGCGCTGCGGCAGTGGCTCAACGACTCCGCCGAGCCGGTGCTCGAGCTTCGTGACGAGGCGCTCCTGCGCCTGCGCTTCGCCGGCGTGCTCCCCCCCGACGAGCAGATCGCGGTCGTGAGGCGGATGCGGGCCGCGCACGAGCGACGGGCGGCCGACCTCGCGGCCCAGCTGACCGCCGACGGATTTGACGACCCGTTTCACCGGATGACGATCGAGTTCGGCGCCGGGTGGAATCAGTGGGCCATCGACTGGTGCCTGGCCACCGAACGCCGCCTCACGCGCCGCCGCCGCCGAGGCTCGGCGAGACCCGGCGCACCGCCCTCCGAGCGCGCCTGACGAGCTGAAGCTGCTGCTGCCGGTCGCCGTCCCGACCGTGCTCAGCCCGGCTCTCGATGCCGTGGCCCATGAGATCGCTCGGCGAGAGCGGGTCCGTCACGCCGAGGGGTGACGCGGCGGAGGGACGGTCAGGCGGGGGTGGGACGGCAGAGGAAGATGAGGTCGGCGGTCAGCAGGCCGTAGCGGGCGCTGCGCTCGGGGCCGAGCTCGCGGGCGACGTTCTCGACGGTCACCGTGAAGCCCGCGGCGCTCAGGCGCCGCTCGATGTCCGGCGCATACAGCCGGACATGGTCGGACTGCCAGTAGGCCCGCCGGCGCTCCTCGGGCGAGACGATGGCCGGGTCCTCGTAGGTGTGCTCCCGGGTGAGATCGATCGGCACCATGATCAGCGCCCAGCCGTCCGGCGACAGCACCCGGCGCAGCTCGCGCATCGCGGCGGCGTCGTCCTGCACGTGCTCCAGCACGTGGCTGCAGATGATCGCGTCAAAGACGCCGTCGGCGAGCGCGAGGCGGGTGATGTCGAGTGTCCGCTCGGCCAGGCCGGGACGGAGATCGGCGGTCACGTAGCCCGGTCCGGCGGCGGCGCGCAGGCGCCCCTCCAGGCACCACTCGGGAGCGAAATGCAGGAGTGACGCCGCGCCGGCCAGCAGCTCGGGGCGCAGTCGCCGCAGATACAGCCACTGAGCCCGATGGCGCTCGTGGGAGCCGCAGCGCCAGCACAGCGCGTTCGGGCGGTTCCAATCATCACGAAACCGTGCGAAGTGGTGTCCGCACAGCGGGCAGACGACGGCGTCGCCGCGGTTGACGACCATGCGCCAGCGCAGCACGGCCGCCCGCGCCGCCCGGGTCGGGGTGACCGCGACGGTCATGCCGGGAGTCCCGGCGGCGACGCGGGCGCGGCCACCTGGACCACTAGATCCTGAAGACCTGCAGGAGGCGCTGCTCGTGCTCGGCCTCGATGCGGGCGATCACCTCGATGTGCTCCTCCAGCCCGGAGCCCCGGAGCTTCTCGGCGAGCAGCTCGTCGACCTGGAAGATGCCGGCGCTGTTGGACATCGCGATCTCGATCCGCACGGCCCGGTCCCGTCCCGGGTTGATCTTGACGTCCTCGATCGAGTACGCCGACAGGGAGTGGATGTTCTGATGCCCGGCCTCGAACGGGACGCGCGACCGTCCCCGCGCCATGTCCAGCGCGTCGGCGACCCGGACGATGCCGGCCTCGACGGTCAACGGATGCCCGTCGCGGCGGTGGCCGATGATCGCGTGCATCGTCTCGGCGACGATGATCGATCGCTCGGGCTCGTCGTAGGCGGTCGCCAGCAGCGACCCGAGTTTGTCGGCGGTCAGGAAGAGGCTGTAGCGCTCGTGATCGTCACGGTGGATCGACATGCCGACGCAGTGCAGGAGGCACGCCGCCGCGATCACGACCTCGGCGTCGCGCTCGGTCAGCGCGTAGTCGGCGACGACGCTCGGCGTCACCCCGCGGCGGAACAGCAGCCGTGACAGGCGCAGGCCGATGTTGAGCACGATCTGGATGTGGACCCAGGAGTGGTCCGACATTCCCAGCCGGCGGGTCGCGTTGACCGACGAGACGTGCCACCACGCCTTGGTCTGATCATCCTGGTTGACCGCCTCCAGGAGCTTCTCCAGGCGGCGATTGCCGCGGGTGGGGGCGCGCAGGCGGACCTCGGCGAGCGCCTCACGCGGGGGAATCGGCGGCTCGACGTTCATCCTCGGACAGCTTGTAGCAACACGCCCTCGCGAATGCCACCGCGACCGACCGACAGCGGCGTCTCCAGCAGCGACGCGATCGCCTCCAGGATGAGCAGTCCGGCGGGCAGCAGGCGGGCGCGCTCGGGGTCGACGTCAAATGCCCGGGCGATCGCGCCGGAGTCCAGCCGGGCGAGCAGCGCCAGCGAGCGCGCGAGCGCGTCGGAGTCAAGCGCGGGGCCGGCGAGCCGCGCCAGCGAGGTGGCGCTGCCGCCGACGGCCACCGCCAGCGCCGGCCGCGGGGCGTCGAGTCCGGCGAGCGCTGCGGCGATCTCCGCGCGGGCGGCGGCGACGTCCCCGGGGCCGGGGGGGTCCGCGCGCAGATGGCGCTCGGCCAGCGACCCGGAGCCGATCGGCATCGAGGCCCACCAGTGAACCTGGTCAGGCGGCGTGCCGACGACGATCTCGGTCGATCCCCCGCCGACGTCGATGACGCCGAGCTCGCCCTCGGGGGAGCGCTCGAGCATCGCGGCGGCACCGAGAAAGGCAAGGCGGGACTCCTCCTCGCAGGACAGCACGTCGACGGTCAGGCCCGTGGCCTCGCCGACGGCCTGTGCGAGCCGCGCGCCGTTGGGCGCGGTGCGGATCGCCGCCGTGGCGACGACGCGCACGCACGGCGCGTCATGGTCGTCGGCGATCGCGAGCATCGCGACGACGACGGCGACCACCTCGTCGATCTTCGCCTCCGGGATCGCGCCCGAGGGCGACAGGCCGCGGCCGATCCGGGTGAAGGCGCGCTCCTGATGGATCTCTCGCAGCGTCCGGCCGATGCGGTCGGCGACGAGCAGCCGGGTGGTGTTGGAGCCGATGTCGATGCAGGCGAGCCGCATCGGCCCTAGTTTCGCGCGGATCCGGTCGCCACGTCCTGGCCGGGCGGCGGCGAGGGGGCGCGATCGGAGGCTCGCGCCCCGCCCGGCGCCGGGCGCAGCAGGCCGACGATCGTGACGGCGAACAGGATCGAGCCGGCCGCCGCGGCGGTGAACGCGACGCGTGGTCCGGCCAGCGTCGTGACGACGCCGCCGATGACGATGCCGATCCCGGGGGCGAGTTGGGACACCGAATCGCTGAAGCTCATGACGAGCGTCATCCAGTTCTCGGGCGTGCGCTCCTGGACGGCGGTCCGCGCGGCGACGTATTCGACGGCGTTGCCCGCCCCGCCGAGCCCGGCGCCGATCAACGCCATCCAGAGCGCCGGCGCGACGGCGAGCACGGCGAAGCCGAGGCCGAGCGCGACCGCGCTCCCGGCGATGAGCAGCGCGGCCGGGCGCCGCCGCCAGCGGGCGTAGGCGGCGCTGCCGGCGACCGCCCCGGCTCCCCAGCACGACATCAGCGCGCCGTAGCCGCCCGCGCCGGCGTGCAGGGTGTGCGCGGCGAACACGACCTCGACCGGAACCGAGATCGTGAAGCAGACCAGCCCGACCGTCTGCAGGAGCATCAGCAGCGCCAGCCAGCGGTCCTCACGGATGTGGCCGATCGCGCCCCGCAGCCGGCCGGACGCCGGGCCGGATTCCGAGACGGTGCGCGGCAGGCCGGCGGTCGACAGGACGACGGCCATCACTCCGAAGAATCCGCAGTTGACGAGCAGGGCGGCGATCGTCCCCCCGGCGGCGACGACGACGCCGGCGATCAGCGGCCCGGCCATGTAGCACACCGAGAACGCGCTGTTGGTAACGGCGTTGCCCTCGTGCAGGAGATCCAGGGGCTTCAGGATCTCGGCGCGCGCCGCCCAGGACAGCGAGCGGGCGGTGATCGCGATCGCGCCGTCCAGCAGGGCGAGGACGAGGACCGGCGCCAGCGCGAAGCGGCTCGTCATCCAGGCCAGCGTCCCGAACAGGATCGCCTCCAGCGCGTACAGCACGGGGAGCGTGCGCGCGGGGCTGAAGCGGTCCAGACGCGCCACGAGCGCCGGTGACAGGAGCGCCGGAAGGACCTGCGAGCACAGGAAGAACCCCGTCGAACCGAGCGCGCTGCCGGTCCGCCGGTAGACGAGCACGGCCAGGGCGAGCGTCCCCACCGACCACGCCAGCTCGTTGAGCGCGAAGGCCGCGAGCAGCCTCCGGAACAGGGGCAGACTCAGCGCCTGTTTCACCGAGCAACCCCGGGGTTCACGTTCTGACCACGCATGCGTCTGTTTGGCACGACGCCCAGACGCACGTGCTCAGGTTTTCCCTTCCCGCGACGGTCAACCTCCATCCCATCCTAATCGACCGGCGAGCGGGCGACCAACAGCGAGCGAACTTGCACAGCTGTCGGCCCTGTCATGCTCTAGAGCGCATGTCGGCCCGCGCCCGATCCTGGCATCGCAGCAATACGTTCCATCACGCCGAGTTTCCCGCGGCGCGGCTGGCGGCGCAGCGCGAGGCCACCGTCTCGGTCTGCCTCCCGGCGCGCGACGAGGAACGGACGATCGGCCCGATCCTGGAGGCGCTCGTCCCGCTGCGGGAGTGCGGGGCGATCGACCAGCTCGTCGTCGTCGATCATTCGTCGGACGCCACGGCCCGGATCGCCGCCGAGCTCGGCGTCGAGGTTCATGATCAGCGCCAGCTCATCCCGGGGATGGGACCGGTGCTCGGCAAGGGCGACGCCATGTGGCGCGCCCTGCACGTGCTGACCGGCGACGTGGTCTGCTTCCTCGATGCCGACTCCGAGGAGTTCGGCGCCCATTTCGCCTGCGGCCTGCTCGGGCCGCTGCTGTGCGGCGGCGGCATCTCGTTCGTCAAGGGGCTCTACCGCCGGCCGTTCCGCTTCGGCGACATGACGCTGCCCGACGGCGGCGGGCGGGTCACCGAGCTGACCGCGCGTCCGCTCATCAACCTCTTCTACCCCGAGCTGGCGGGGATCGCCCAGCCGCTGGCCGGCGAGGTGGCCGCCCGCCGCGAGCTGCTGGAGCAGATGCCGTTCGTCACCGGCTACGGCGTCGACATCGCGCTCCTGCTCGACGCCTATGACGCGGTCGGGCTCGACGGCCTCGCCCAGGTCGACCTCGACGTCCGCCAGAACGCCCATCAGCCGCTGCGCGACCTCGGACCGATGGCGTTCGCCGTGCTGCGGGCGCTCGCCGTGCGCCTGGAGCGCGAGGGCCGGTTGCACGGGCCGCTGCCGACGGCGTTCATCAGCCCCGGCGGTGAGGACCTCGTCACGCTCGGGCCCGAGCCGGTGGAGCGCCCGCCGCTCGCGAAGCTGCGCGCCGCGGCCTGACCCACACCGCGCGCTACGTCGCCGTCGGCGGGAGCGGGGGCGCGAAGGCCGTCCGGGCGGCACGCGCGCCGGCGGCCGCGCGGGCGGTGAACTCATAGGTGCCGAGCTCCTGGAGCTCACGCGCGGAGGCGACCACCGCCTCGATCGCCGCGAACGCGAACGCCCCGCCGACCGAGATCCGGCTGACCCCGAGCGCGGCCAGCTCGGCGACCGACGGCGCGCCGCCGCGCGCCAGCACGTTGACCGGGCGATCGACGGCGGCGACGATCGCGCGGATGTCCTGGGCACGGGTCGGTCCGGGGGCATAGAGAACATCGGCGCCCGCCTCCTGATAGGCCTGCAGCCGGGCGATCGTGTCAGCCAGGTCCAGACGGCCGTGGATGAAGTTCTCCGCGCGGGCGGTCAGCACGAGCCGCGCCTCGCCGCCGTGCGCGACCTCGACGGCGGCCCGGACGCGCTCCGCCGCGCGACCGATGTCGTAGACGGGATCCTCGTCGTGTCCGGTGAAGTCCTCGATCGAGAAGCCGGCCAGCCCCGCCGCCACCGCCCCGGCGGCGGTCTCGGCGACGCCCTCCGGGCTGTCGGCGAAGCCGTTCTCCAGATCCGCGGAGACCGGCAGCTCGCAGCACGCGACGATCGCCGCGGCGTGCCCGAGCGCCTCCTCACGGGAGACGGCGCCGTCCGCGCGGCCGAGGGTGGCCGCGAAGCCGCTGCTCGTCGTGGCCAGCGCCGCGAACCCGAGCGACGCCAGGAGCTTGGCGGAGCCGGCATCCCACGGATTGGGCAGCAGCAGGGGCTCGCCGGGACGATGGAGCGCCCGGAAGCGGTCGGCGCGCGCCGCCTGGGCTCCCGAGCCGGTCACCGCATCGCCCTCCGGCGCGCCAGCTCATGCACGGTCGACGCCGGCGTCTCGGCCACCGATCGCCCGGATCTCAGCAGCGCGTCGAGGATCTCGGGCAGCCGCCGCCGGAAGAAATGGTGACCCTCGTCGGGATCGAGGAACACGCGACAGCGAGGCAGGGTCGCGGCGAGCTGGAGCGCGTGCTCGACGGGCACGAGCGGATCGGCGCCCCCGTGCCAGACGTGCACCTCCGGCGCGACGTCACGGGGATCGAATCCCCAGTCGCGAGAGCAGGTGCGGTAGTCCTCGATCATCCCCCCGACACCGTACGCGGTTGCCGACAGGAAGCTGGCGGCGACCGCGCGGCGCTCGTCCGGCTCGTCGAGCCTGCGCCGCTCGCCGGGGGCGGCGTGGGCGGCGACGACGCGGGTGACGAGCCCCGGATGGCGGCGCGCGAGCGGCAGCAGCGCGTCGCCGGCCACCCGGCACGCCCGGGGCGCGCCGGCGAGCACCGACAGGGCGAGCCGGGTCCGCGGCGCCAGGCCCGCCGTCCGATGCGGCGCACACAGCGGCGACAGCGAGCTGCAGACCGCCACGCGGCTGACCCGGTCGCCGAGCATGCGGGCGGTGGCGAGCGCGTACGGTCCGCCCGCCGACACGCCGACGATGGCGAAGCGCTCGAGCGCGAGCCGGTCCGCGAGCTCGGCCAGATCACCGGCGAAGCCGAGCACGCCACGGCCCGGAGCGGGATCCGAGCCGCCGATCCCCGGCCGGTGGACGGCGAGATGGCGGGCCCCGAGGCGGGCGGTCAGCGCGGCGAGATCGATGGTGTCGCACAGCGGCGTCCCGATCGCGCCGTGGCAGTAGATGACCGGGACGCCGTCGGCCGGACCGGTTTCGACATAGCCGAGTCGGCGCCCGTCGAGGAGGCGCAGCGACCCGACTCGTCCTGTCGGCCTGTCGTCCATGGCGTCAGCGGAGCCCTGCTCGGCGGAGCCTACGCGGCGGAACGCGTCAAGTTGTTGCATTCATGGAAAGCCCATCGAGCAGCCGCTCCAGCGCGGCGACGAACGCCTCGGGACGCTCCACCATCGGCACGTGGCCGGCGCGGGCGAGCAACTCGAGCGCGGCATCGGGCCGCCGCGCGCGGATCTGATCGCAGACCGACACGGGCACCGCCCGGTCACGCTCGCCCCACAGCAGCCCGAGCGGCGCCGGCGCGGCGGTCAGCAGTGGCCGCAGATCGGCGCCGGCGATCGCCGCCATCGCCGGGGCGATCCGCTGCGCGCCCGCCGACGCGCGCACCATCAGCCGCGCCTGGACGGGCGACAGCCGCGCCGGCTCGTCGGCGGTCAGGGCGAGCAGCGCCCAGCGTCCCCATGGTCGGCCGGTGAGCGGCGCCAGTCCCCGCCGGACGGCAAAGCTCAACGCCGCGCCGGCACCGATCAGCTCGCCGACGGGCTCGCGCAGTCCCGCGGGGAGCGGCAGGGCAGCGGTCAGCCCCGCGGGCGCCACGAGCACCAACCGGCGGACGAGCCGCGGGCGCCGGGCCGCCAGGGTGAGCGCGATCGCGCCGCCGAGCGAGTGGCCGACGAGATCGAACGGCGCACGCACCCCGCGCGCGGCGAGCGCGCGCGCCACCCGGAGCCCCACCTGCTCGAGGTCGAAGCCGTCGCCGGCGGGCGCGGAGGCACCGAACCCGGGCAGGTCAAGCGTGATGACGCGCCGGCCGGCCGCCAGCGCCGGGACGACGAGGTTCCAGATCTGCCGCGTCGTCCCCAGGCCGTGCAGGAGCACGAGCGGCTCTCCGGCGCCGTGGATGGCGACCGAGACCGCCGGCTGCCGGGATCGGTGGCGTACGCTGATCGAATGAGCACTCAAGCCCGCGCATTCTCCCTCGGACGCGAGGGCGGTGACGACGGCTCGTTCCGGCGCCAGGAGAGCCAGTTCCGTTTCGCCGCCTCCGTCGACGGCACATCCGACTTCGCTCCGGTCGCCGGCCGGTATCACCTGTATGTGGCGCGGGCCTGCCCGTGGGCACACCGGACGCTCATCGGGCGCGCGTTGATGGGGCTGCAGGACGCCATCGGCGTGTCCTTCGTCAGCCCGTTGCGCGATGAACGCGGCTGGGAGTTCTCCGGCGGCGAATACACCGATCCGATCAACGGCTTCCGCTTCCTCAGCGAGGCCTACGCGATCGCCGACCCGGGCTACGAGGCCCGCGTCAGCGTGCCGGTGCTCTGGGATCGCGAGCGCCGGACGGTCGTCTGCAACGAGTCCGAGGACATCCTGCGGATGCTCTCGACGGTGTTCGCGCCGCTGGCCGCCCATCCGGTGGTGCTGTATCCCGAGGCGCTGCGCGACGAGATCGATGCCCTCAACGCCCACATCTACGACACCGTCAACAACGCCGTCTACAAGGCGGGCTTCGCGCGTGCCCAGGCTGTCTACGAGCGCGAGGTGCGGACGCTGTTCGCCACCCTCGATGAGCTCGACGCCCGGCTGGCCGGCCGCCGCTTCCTGTTCGGCGACCAGCCGCTGGAGACCGACTGGCGACTGTTCACCACGCTCGTCCGGTTTGACGCCGTGTACCAGATCCACTTCAAGTGCTCGCTGCGCAAGGTCGCCGAATACGAGCACCTGTGGCCGTACGTCCGTGACCTCTATCAATGGCCGGGGATCGCCGAGACGGTCTCCTTCGACGAGATCCGCGCCCACTACTACGGCACCCATCCGATGATCAATCCATCCGGGCTCGTCGCCCTGATGCCGCTGGAGGACTTCGACGAGCCCGCCGGGCGGGGCTGAGGAGCGGTTCAGGTCTCAGGTCGTTGCGGAGGCGGCGAGCGCGCGCACCGCCGCCAGGTCCTCCGGCGTGTCGACGTCGTCGCCGCGGCACAGCCCGCCGACCTCGAGCACCGGTCCGCCGCGCAGCAGCCCGCGCGCGCCCTCGTCGCCCCGAGCGGCGGTCAGCGCGGCGATGTGGGCGGCGCCGAGGACGACGGGATGGCCGGGGCGCCCGCCGTAGACCGCACGCGTCCCGGGAGCCTGTCCCGTGAACAGTTCGATCACCTCGGTCGTGACGAGCGGGGCGTCGCCGAGGGTGACGATGACGAGGCCCGCGTCACCGAGCGCGACCAGCCCGCGGCGCAGGGAGGCCGACTGACCGGCGCTCCAGTCATCGCAGTCGACGACCTCGGCGCGCCCGAAGTCGATCCGCGCGCGGATCGCCTCAGACCGCGCTCCGAGCACGACGACGATCCGCTCCAGCGCGGTCGCCGCGCACTGGGCGTCGACCGCCCACTGCAGCAGCGGCCGGCCGCCGACATCGGCAAGCTGCTTGGGCGCCGCGCCGAAGCGGCTCCCGCCGCCGGCGGCGAGCACCAGCCCGCACACCGGCCGGCCGCGCTCAGGGGGCGGGCTCGTGGATCGGCCTCGGGGAGACGGTCAGGCGGCCGCCCTCTCGGTCGTGGCGGACCGCGACCATCTCGGCGAGGATCGAGAGCGCCGTCTCCTGCGCGCTGAGCGCTCCGAGCTCCAGGCCCGCCGGGCCGGCGAGCCGCGCCAGCTCCTCGGCGGTCAGCCCGGCAGCGGCGAGCCGCTCACGGCGCGCCTGCTGGGTGCGCCGCGATCCCATCGCCCCGACGTACGCGGCCGGCGAGCGCAGGGCGATCATCAGCGCGGGATCGTCGAGCGTCGGGTCGTGGGTGAGGACGGCGATCGAGGTGTCGGCGTCGATCCCGCCGAGCGCGGCGAACGCCTCCTGCGGCCAGGCGACGATCACCTTCTCGGCGCCGGGGAAGCGCTCCGGCGTGGCGAAGCGCGGCCGCGGGTCGACGACGTACGGACGCCAGCCGATCGCCCGGGCGAGCGGGCACAGCACCGCCGCCAGGGCCACCGCACCGATCGCGACGAGTGCCGGCGCGGGCTCGGGAACGGGCTGAAACGACGGGCCGCGCAACTCCGAGCTCTCGACCCACTCCCGCTCCGCCGCGGCGCTCACATCGCCTCCAGCAGCATCGCCAGATGCTCGAGCGACGCGAGCGAGTTGCCGGCCAGCAGCTCGTCGGTGTGCGGGACGGCGGCCTTCATGCCCCGGGCCAGCGGCTCGTAGTCGGGGTGGGCGGCCAGCGGGTTCAGCCACACGAGCCGGAACGCCGCGCGGCGCAGGCGGGCCATCTCGGTGGAGAGCTGCTCGGGATCGCCACGGTCCCAGCCGTCGGACAGGACGACGACGACCGATCCGCGTCCGAGCCGGCGTCCGTGCACGCGATTGAGCTCGGCGATCGCCGCGCCGATCCGCGTCCCGCCGGAGAAGTCGGTGACCACCGCGGCGGCGCGCTCGAGCGCACGATCGTGGTCGCGCCCGCCGAGCTCATGGGTGATCCGGGTCAGCCGCGTCCCGAAGGCGAAGGCCTCGACCCGGCGGCGCGCGGCGACGCAGGCGTGGAGATACTGGAGCAGCATCCGCGCGTAGGGGGCCATCGAGCCCGACACGTCGCAGACGAGCACGAGCTGGCGCGGGCGGCGGGTCGGCGCCCGCCAGCGCCGATGCATCGGCTCGCCGCCCGTTCGCAGCGACGCGTGCACCGTGCGGCGCAGATCAGGCACGCGGCCGCGGCGACGCGAGGGGCGCGTGCGCCGGGAGACCCGGGTCGGGTGCCGGCGCGCCAGCCGGGCGATCAGCTCGCGGGCGAGGGCCATCTCGGCATCGGTGTACCGCGCGAAGTCCTTCTCGTGGAGCAGCTCGATCTCGCTCCAGGCCGCCGGCACCGGATCGGTGCCCGCCTCGGCGAGTGCGCCGCCGGGATCGGGCACGCCGACCGACGGCAGCGCCTCGCGCTCGATCGCCCCGAGCTCTGACAGGGGCGTGTCACCGCCGGGCAGCGTCCCGTCGCCGAACACCGCCGTGAACGCGCGATCGAAGCGCTCCAGATCGCCGCGCTGCGAACACAGGACGGTGCGCAGCCCGAGCCGCACGTCCTGACGGGAGGTCACGTCAAGCGCGTCGACGCAGCTGACCGCGGTCAGCAGCTCGCCGACGCCGGTGCGCACGCCCTCGGCCCGCAGCGCCTCCGCGAGCGCGCCGAGGCGCCCGACCACCCCGTCGGCGGGCTCAGACACCCTCCAGGACCCCTCGCTCCAGCACCCGAAGCACGTCCTCGTGCACCTTGAGCGCGACGCCGAGCGTCTCCTCGAGCGGGATGTCATCGTCGAGGGCGAGCAGCGCGCGGGCCCACACGATCGTCTCGCCGACGCCGGGCAGCTTGTACAGGTCGCCCTGGGAGCGCAGCCGGGCGACGGCGTTGACGACCCGGGTGGCGATCCGTGCCGGCACGTCGGGCAGCCGCGCGGCGACGATCGCGCGCTCGCGCTCCGCGGTCGGATAGTCGATCCAGTGATAGAGGCAGCGGCGCTTGAGCGCGTCGTGCAGCTCGCGCGTGCGATTGGAGGTGAGGATGACGGTCGGGCGCCGGCGCGCGGTGATCGTCCCGAGCTCGGGGATCGTGACGGCGAAGTCCGACAGGAACTCCAGCAGGAAGGCCTCGAACTCGTCGTCGGCGCGGTCGACCTCGTCGATCAGCAGCACGACCGGCTCGGCGAGATCGGCCTCCAGCGCCTCCAGCAGCGGCCGGCGCAGGAGGAAGCGCCGGTCGAACAGCTCGCCCTCGTCGACGCCGCCCTCGGCGGCGCGCAGCGCCAGCAGCTGGCGTGAGTAGTCCCAGTCGTAGACGGCGTGGTGCAGGTCGATGCCCTCGTGGCACTGCAGACGGATGAGGCGCGCGCCGAGCGCCGTCGACAGGGCGCGGGCCACCTCGGTCTTGCCGACCCCCGCCTCGCCCTCGAGCAACAGCGGCTGTTCGAGCGCGATCGCCAGATGGATGGCCAGCGCCAGCGGCCGGTCGGCCAGGTAACCCTGCGACGCGAGCGCATCGCTCGCGGATTGAACCGACTGCACGTCCGCGGGCGTCACCGTGGGTCCGATGTTAGTACCCACGATGACCGCACCACGTCTGAGCGCTCGCCGTCCCTCGGCGCGCGCGAGCTAGCTCGTCGCCGCCGCATCCTGGAGCGCGCGCCGGCACAGCACGCGGGCCAGGTGATGCTTGTACTCGACCGACGCGTTGAGATCGGACGGCGGGGTCGTCCCGTCGGCCGCATGCTCGGCCGCCGCGGCGATGTTCTCCGCGCTCAGCTCCCGGCCGCGGAGCGCCTCCTCGGCCGCGGTCGCCCGCAGCGGGACCGCCCCCATGCTCGTCAGCCCGATCCGGACGTCCTCGCAGACGCCGTCATTGGCCTTGACGACGGCGCTGACCGCCACCATCGCCCAGTCCTCGGAGCGGCGGTTGAACTTCTGATAGCCGTGTCCCCAGCCGTCGAGCGCCGGGACGTGGATCTCGGTCAGCACCTCGTCGGGGGCCACCGCGGTCGTCATATAGCCCTGGAACATGTCCGCGGCGGGGACCGTCCGCTGGCCGTTCGGTCCCTGCAGGGTGATCACCGCCTCGGTGATGAGCATCACCGCGGGCAGATCGGCCGACGCGTCGCCGTGCGACAGCGAGCCGCCGATCGTCCCGCGATGGCGAACCTGCGGGTCGGCGATCGTCGCCGCCACCTCGGACACGATGCCGAGCTCGGGCGAGTGCTCCAGCACGGCGTGCGGAGTCAGGGCGCCGATCCGCCAGTTGCCGTTCTGGCGCTGCACGCCGTGCAGCCCCGGCACCTTGCGCAGGTCGACGAGCAGCGACGGAGCGGCGATCCGCAGCTTCATGAACGGGATCAGCGAGTGGCCGCCGGCCAGCAGCTTGGCGTCCTCTCCGCCATCGACGAGCGCGGCGATGGCGTCCTGCAGCGACTCAGGCGCGGTGTATTCGAACTCGGCGGGAATCATCGGCCCTGCCCTCCCTCCGGGCGTGCGCCCTGGATGGCCTCCCAGACCCGGCGAGGGGTCAGGGGCATGTTGATGTAGTCGACGCCGAGCGGTCGCAGCGCGTCGATGACGGCGTTGGTCACGACGGCGCTGGCGGCGATCGTCCCCGCTTCGCCGACGCCCTTGACTCCCATCGAGTTGACCGGCGACGGCGTGACCGTCCGGTCGGTCTCGAAGCTCGGCAGCTCGGCCGCGGTCGGCAGCGCGTAGTTGACGAACGTGCCGGTGATGAGCTGCCCATCGTCGTTGTAGTGCACCTGCTCGTACAGAGCCTGGCCGATGCCGTGGACGACGCCGCCGTGGACCTGGCCGTCGATCAGCAGCGGGTTGACCGGGTTGCCACAGTCGTCGACCGCGACGTAGCGCAGGACCGACACCTTGCCGGTCTCGGCATCGATGTCGACGATGCAGGCGTGGGCCCCGAACGGGAAGACGAAGTTCTCGGGGTCGTAGAACGTCGTCTCCTCCAGGCCCGGCTCCATCCCCTCGGGCACGGCACCGACGTAGGCGATCCCGGCGACGTCGGCGAGGGCCATGCCCTTGTCCGGGGAGCCGCGGACCGAGAACCGGCCGTCGACGACCTCGATGTCCTCGGCCGCCGCCTCCAGCTCGGCGGCGACGATCGCCTTGGCCTTGGCCACCACCTTGTCGGTGGCCCGGACGATCGCCTCGCCGCCGGTGGCCAGCGACCGCGAGCCGTAGGTGTTGCGTCCCTCCGGTCCGGTGGCGGTGTCGCCGTGGATGACCTCGACGACCGACGGGTCGACGCCGAGCCGATCGGCGACGATCTGGGCGAACGCGGTGTCCAGCCCCTGGCCGTGGGGGGAGGTGCCGCTGTAGACGGTGACCGCGCCGGTGTTGTGGACGCGGACCATCGCCGACTCCCACAATCCGGCCTGGACGCCGACGCCGGCGGGGCCGGTGACCCGCGACGGAGCGAGCCCGCAGATCTCCGTCCAGGTGCAGAAGCCGAGTCCGCGATAGACGCCCTTGGCCCTCAGCTCCTCCTGCTCGGCGCGGAACGCGGCGACGTCGACGTGCTCCAGCAGCTTGTCCAGGCTCTTGTGATAGTCGCCGGAGTCATAGATGACGCCGGTGGCCACGGCGGCCGGGAAGTCCTCCTTGGGGATGAAGTTCTTGCGGCGGATCTCGAGCGGATCCATCCCGAGCTCGTGGGCGACCTGGTCAAGGGTCACCTCGATCATCTGGGTCGCCTCGGGCCGCCCCGCCCCCCGGATGGCATCGGTGGGGCACTTGTTGGTGAACACCCCGGTGATGTCGGTCTGGACGTTGGGGATCTTGTAACAGCCGCCCATCACGAAGGCGCCGAGCGATGGGATCAGCGGCGTCAGGATCATGTTGTAGGCGCCGAAGTCGGCGATGATCTTGACGTGCCACGCGGTGATCGTCCCGTCGCGCTTGGCTCCCATCTTGACGTGCGAGACCTGGTCACGGCCCTGATGGGCGACCGACATGTTCTCGCTGCGGGTCTCGACCCACTTGACCGGGCGCCCGAGCTTGCGCGACGCCCAGCAGGCGGTCAGCTCCTCGCCGTAGACCTGGAGCTTCTGGCCGAAGCCGCCGCCGACGTCGGGGGCGACGACCCGCACGTGGTCCTCGCCGAGCCCGAGCAGCAGCGCCATGAACAGGCGCACGAAGTGCGGAACCTGGGTCGCCGAGTACAGGGTCATCGAGCCGCCGCGGTAGTCGGCCAGCACGCCGCGGCACTCGATCGGCGCCCCGGCGATGCGATGGTTGATGACGCGCCGCTCGACGATCACGTCGGCCTCGGCGAAGCCGGCCTCGACGTCGCCGCCGGCCAGCGTCCACTCATGGACCTTGTTGGTGCCGAGCGACTCGTGGACGAGCGGGCCGCCGGCCAGCGCCGCCTCGGGATCGGCGACGACCGGCAGCTCGTCGTAGTCGACGATCACATCGGCCGCGGCGTCGACCACCGCATAGCGGTCGTGCCCGATGACGACCGCGACCGGATCCCCGACGTGGTTGACCTCGCCGCGCGCCAGCGGCCAGTGCTCGGGATTCTTGACCTCGACGCCGGGTGGGGCCCAGGCCATCGGCAGCGGGCCGCCGAGATCGGACATGTCCTCGCCGGTGAAGACGGCTTCGATGCCCGGCCGGGCGGTGGCGGCCGAGGTGTCGATCGCGGTGACCTTCGCGTGGGCGACCGGTGCGCGAACGAACGCCGCCCACAGCATGCCGGGCAGCGCGATGTCCTCGACATAGCGCCCGCGGCCGGTGATCAACCGCGGATCCTCCTTGCGCCGCATCGCGCGACCGACGTGCGGGCTGCGGTCCACGACGCTCATGCCGAGACCTCCGACATCTTCTCGGCGGCGTCGAGCACCGATTTGACGATGTTGTGATACCCCGTGCAGCGACAGAGATTGCCCTCGAGCCCGTGCCGGACCTCGGCTTCGGTGATCGGCTCCCCGCCCGCCCTCTCGCTCAGCAGCGAGGTGGCGGCCATGATCATTCCGGGGGTGCAGAAGCCGCACTGCAGTCCGTGGTTGTTCCAGAACGCCTCCTGCATCGGATGCAGGTCGCCCTCGCTCCCCAGCCCCTCGATCGTCGTGACCTCGGATCCGTCGGCCTGGACCGCGAGGACCGTGCACGACTTGACCGACTGGCCGTCGAGATGGACGGTGCAGGCCCCGCAGTTGGAGGTGTCGCAGCCGACGTGGGTTCCGGTGAGATGAAGGTTCTCACGCAGCGCGTGCACCAGCAGCAGTCGCGGCTCGACCTCGAGCTCATGCTCGACGCCGTTGACTTTGAGGTGCACATTGACGGTGCTGCTCATCCCTCTCCTCCTGGCTTCGGGGTCCAAGTTGGTCGGGCACGATACTCCCCGTGACCCGGTGGCGAGCCGCTGCGAGAGCAGTCCGAACAACTGCCTATGCGGGACTTTTTAGGGCCGGTTCCCCGCCCATGCACCACCTATGCAGACCAGCTGACCAAATGATGTGGTCGTTGCGTGCGCAACATTTTGCTAGGGTGGCGAGATGAAACTCGGACGACTCCTCCTCCGCATCATCGTCGGTGGCTACTTCTTCGGCCACGGCACACAGAAGCTGTTCGGATGGTTCGGCGGCTATGGCCTCGACGGGACCGCCGGCTTCTTCGAGCAACTCGGGCTGCGGCCCGGCAAGCGTCACGCCATCGCGGCCGGCGCCGCCGAAGCGGGCGGCGGTGCGCTGCTCGTCGCAGGCGCGGCCACTCCGCTCGCGTCGTCGGTGCTGATCGCCACGATGCTGACCGCGATCCACCGCGTGCACCTCAAGAACGGCCCGTGGGTCACCAACCAGGGCTATGAGTACAACCTCGTGCTGATCGCCGCTGCGCTCGCCCTCGCCGAGACCGGGCCTGGCAGCCCGTCGATCGACTCGGCCCGCGGCAGCGAGGCCAACGGCACGAAGTGGGCGCTGCTGGCGCTGACGCTCGGCGCGCTCGGCGCGGCCGGTGCGCATCTCGTCGCCGAAGCCGCCCCGGCGCCCGAGCCCGAGGCGGCCGCGGCCACGGACCCGCCCGCGGCCGCCGACCCGCCTGCGGCCACCGACGCGCCTGGGGCCGCCGACGCGCCGTCCGCGGCGGCTCCGGGCCCCGACGCATCGGCGCCGGCCGCCGCCGGCACGCCGGCCGCTCCCGCGCAGAGCGCCAACGGCCCGGCCACGGCCGCGACGGACGCTTCGGCGCCGGCCGCTCCCGCCAAGGATGCTCCGGCGTCCGCCGGGGACGCATCGTCCTCGGAGCCCGCCGCGTAGCGGGCCGGCCATCGTCCGAAGCCTGACCGGGGTCGCGACGGAGCGCGATCCCGGTTGCGGCGTCCCGCGTCCGCTGGCATTATTCCGCGCGCACGCGGCCGAGGCTCGCGAGTGGTTGTTCCCGTCGATACGGTCGCACCGGGAGGGTCGCTGGGGGATGCCGGCAAGGACACAGGATCCGACGTGTGGCCCAGCCACACGTGGATCGCAGGACAGGCCGGATGACTCGGACGCGGGCCGTTCCGGCCAGCCGGGATGCCGAGCGGGCCGCGGGTCCGGCCCGCCGCCGGCGGCCCCTCGAATCCGACCGTATGTGCGGAGGGGCCACCGATACTCGTCGTCCACGGAGGGTCACGCCATGTCGCCGTCACACGTGATGTCGATCACAGGGCCGCGCGCCGGCCGCCGCGGCGCGGTGCCGGGGCTCCGCGCTCGCCGGCGAGCGTGGCCGGCCATCGCCGCTGCGCTCGCGCTCGTCGTGGTCGCCGTCTCGGCGCTGGTGGCGGCGTCGGGTGCCCGCGCGTCGGTGCCGACCCCGGCGCAGGACCCGTTCTACACCTACACCGGCACCACGCCACTCGCCGCCATCGCCCCGGGGACGGTCCTGAAGGTCCGCACCCTCCAGTACCACGTCTTCACGATCTCGACGCCGATCTCGGTCGTTCAGCTGCTGTACCGGACGACCGGGGCGCTGGGCCAGCCGACGGTCAACGTGACCTCGGTGCTCGAGCCGCCGAGCGCACCGGCGATCCCCCGCGTGATCGCCTACGAGTCCTTCTATGACTCGCTGAGCACGAGCGACGACCCGTCCTACGCGATCTCCGGCGGCTTCGCCCTCGGCGTCGCGATCCCGAACGTCGAGTCGGGCCTGATCGTCCCGGACCTGCTGGCCGGCGACACCGTCGTCGTCGCCGACACCGAGGGTGAGGGCGCCGACTTCGCGGCCGGCCCGGTCTACGGGATGGCGACGCTGGACTCGCTGCGCGCGGCGCTGCGGTCGCCCGCGGCCGGGCTCGCCGGAACCCGGCAGATCGGCATCGTCGGCTACTCCGGCGGGGCGATCGGAGCCGAGTGGGCGACCGAGCTGGCGCCGAGCTACGCGCCGGACATCAACCGGCTGCTGGTCGGCACATCGATCGGCGGCGTGCTCGTCGACCCGGCGCACAACCTCACCTACGTCAACGGCAGCACGATCTGGGCGGGCGTGATGCCGATGGCGGTCATCGGGATCGCCCGGGCCTACGACATCGATCTGACGCCGTACCTCTCGGACTACGGAGCGCAGCTCTACTCCAAGCTCCAAGCGGCGGCGATCACCCAGGTCCTCGGCGCCTATCCCGGGCTGACCTGGTCGCAGCTCGCCCTGCCGCAGTACGCCGACCCCGACTCGATCCCGGCCTATGTCGACGCGGTCAACCAGCTGATCATGGGCAGCAACCACACCCCGACCGTGCCGCTGCTGATCGTCCAGGGTGACAACGGGACGCTGGAGGGAACCTCTGACGACGGACCCGAGGGCGCCGGCGATGGCGTGATGGTCACCGGCGACGTCCGCACCCTCGCCCGCGAATACTGCAGCCGGGGAGTGCCGGTGCAGTACAGCGAGGTCAGCGCGGGCCACGTCGCCACCGCCGTGCCCTGGATCGGCGAGACGCTGCAGTGGATGACCGCCCGGTTCGCCGGCGACCCCGCGCCCCAGGACTGCGCGCAGGTCCCGCCGGGCAATCCGCTCACGCCGGTCTCTCCGGTCTCGCCAGTCTCGCCAGTCTCGCCGGTCTCGCCGGTCTCGCCGGTCTCGCCGGTCTCGCCGTCCTAGGTCTGGCGTCCCCGTGCCGAAGCGGGTGGCGGCCGAGGATGTCTGAACCTGGATCCACCGCATGACGCGCTTGGGTCTGTCCGAGGCTGAGGTTTAAATGCCCTCCTGACCAGGGCTTTTATCAGGCTGTTCGCGGCAGCCGGGGCCCTGCCAGGAGGTCACCTATATGGTGCACGACGCAGCGGACGTTCCGGCGGGTCCGGCGAGCCTCGACGCGGTCAGCGTGCTGTTCGACGACCCGCGTCTGATCAGCGACGCCGGCCTGCTGGTCACAGCCACGCTCGCTGACCGCCTCGGCCTGGAGGATCTGGTCAACGAGTCGGTCTGGCTGGGGTACCGGGTCCCCGGAGCGGCGCTGCCGGGCCGCAAGGTGATGAGTCTGGTGCACGGGATGCTCGCCGGCGCGGACAGCATCGATGACATGAACGTGCTGCGCGCCGGGTCCACCGGCCTGATCCTGGGGCATCGGGTGATGGCCCCCTCGACGCTGGGAACCTTCTTGCGGGCGTTCACGTTCGGGCATGTCCGCCAGCTCGACCGCGTCCTGGATGTCGCGCTCGCTAGAGCGTGGGGCGCCGGGGCAGGTCCCGGCGAGCTGCCGTTGGTGATCGACATCGACAGCTTCATCGGGGAGGTGTATGGCGATCACAAGCAGGGCGCGTCCTACGGCTACACACGTCAGCTGGGGTATCACCCACTCGTCGCGATCCGCTCAGACACCGGCGAGGTGCTGCACATCCGCAACCGCAAAGGCAAGGCCAACACCCAGCGCGGCGCCCAGCGGTTCGTCGACGAGCTGCTCGCGCGCGTGCGCCGCGCCGGCCATGCCGGCCGGGTCGTGATCCGCGCCGACTCGGGATTTGAGAACCACAAGCTGATGCGCGCCCTGGACCGCCAGGGCGTTGAGTTCTCGGTCGCCGTCAAGCAGTCAAAGACCGTCCGCGCGCTGATCGCCGAGATCCCGGAAGCCGACTGGGTCGCTGTCGCGGACTACCCCGACACCGGCGAGGCGCAGATCTCAGAGACCAGACTCGACGCGTGGCGGCTGGTCGTGCGCCGCACCCGCCTCGTGGGCGCTCAGGCCGACCTGTTCCCTGACTGGCGCTACCACTGCTTTGCGACCAACCGGACCGTCCCGATGCTCGTGGCCGATGTTGATCATCGCGACCACGCCAGCATCGAACTGGCGATCCGCGACCTCAAAGACCAGGCGCTGGCGCACTTCCCGTCCGGCCGCTTTCACGCCAACAGCGCGTGGACGGTGATCGCGGCGCTGTCGCACAACCTCGGACGCTGGGCCACCCAGATCGGCCTGCCCGACCGCTCGGTGCAGACCGCCCGATCGCGCCGCCGCCACCTCCTGCAGATCCCCGCACGACTGACACGCTCCGCCCGGCAATGGACGCTGCGGATGCCGTCCCGCTGGCCCTGGCAAACCGAGTTCACCACCGTCCTGAACGCGATCCGCGAGCTGCCGGCCCTGACCTGACGATCCGCGGCGCCCCATGACGACAAGCTCAAAACTCGCCGAGCTCCGGCACGATCACCGCTGCCCGCGATCGAGCCCAAACGTCCCCGCGGGGACGCGGCCGCGCCACATCACCACCCAGACGAGCGCCACAACCGGCCCAGCACGCCGCCACCCGCCGAATTCGACGAGATCGAGCTCAGCCCGCTGCCCATCGGTGGATTGAGGCTGAATAAAGACCGCCCTGCGGACAAAATGTCGATGCCCTAGTTGCGGCGCGCCCCGTTGGCGGCACCAGCGGTCGCTCACAGGGCGAGCTCGTAGTGCTCGCCGACGAGGTCGACCCCGAAGCTGTGGTGCGAGGCCCGGTCGACCAGGCGAAAGCCACGCTGCAGATAGAGATGGCGCGCGGCGGCGAGGGGGTCGTTCGTCCACAGAACGATGCGCCCGTAGCCGGCGCTGCGCGCGAAGGCGATGACGGTGTCGACCAGCCGGCCGCCGAGCCCGCCGCCGCGCGCCCGGGGATCGACGAGCACGAGCCGGAGCGCCGCGGCGCCGGGGTCATCGGCGGCGACGCAGAACACGCAGCCGACGCGCTGACCGTCTCGCTCGGCGATCCATGCGGCCTGCCGCGGCTGCCCTGCCTTCTCGCCCCTCTCGGTGCCCCCCGCCCGCCCGCCATTCCCAGCGGCTCGCTCGGCATGGACGGTGTAGTCGGCGGCGATCCGGCAGACGAGCGCCTCGAACGACGCGTCCCAGCCGAACTCCTCGGCGTACATCTCGCCGTGGGCCTTGATCACCCAGCCGAGGTCGCCGGGGCGTCCGAGCGGCCGGATGAGGTCCGCGGCGGCGAGTCGGGGCGAGCGTGGGACGGAAGCCATCAGCACGAAGTGACTGAAACAGTCGTTTCAGTTCGATAGCCTATCACCGTGCCCTCAGCCCCCGTCACGCCGTCGCCGCGCTCCGCCCCGCCCCCGTCGTCTCCGCGTCGCGACGACCTGCTGGAGCGCGCCTACGACCACGTCCTGGCGCATGGCCTGGCGGCGCTCTCGCTGCGTCCGCTCGCGGCCGCGGTGGGGTCGAGCCCGCGCGTCCTGCTGTTCCTGTTCGGCAGCAAGGAGGACCTCGTGCGCGCGCTTCTCGCCCGGGCCCGAGCCGACGAGCTCGCGCTGATCGAGCACGTCGGGAGCGACGGGACGATCGACCTGGCCGAGCTGGCCGCCGCCATCTGGCGATGGCTGGCTGACCCTGGCCGTCGCGGTCTGCTCCGACTGTGGGTCGAAAGCTACGGTCGGTCGCTCGTCGAGCCGGACGGACCGTGGGCGGGGTTCGCCGCCGCGACGGTCGAGGACTGGCTCGGGCTGCTGGCGCAGGCACAGCCCGCGGCGCAGCGCCGCCGCGCCGCCGGCCGTGCCCAGCGGACGCTTGCCCTGTCGATCCTGCGCGGAGCGATGCTCGACCTGCTCGCCACGGGCGACCGGGCGCGCGTCGACGCCGCGGTGGCGTCGGGACTGCGGAGACTGGCCGCGGCTTGAGGTCAGAGGCGCCCCGCCGGCCGCCGGCCGCCGGGGCGGGGCGGGGCGGCGCGGGGCGAGGACGCGTGCGGAGTCGCTCTACGCGGGCTTGTCGGCGAGGACCTGGTAGATCGAGGCCCAGCCGGTCGTGAAGCCCTGACGGGCCGCTCGGAGATACAGGCGCCAGACGCGCGCGCGCTCGATCCCGGCCACCCGGACCGCCTCGTCGTAGCGCTCCTCGTAGCTGGCGATCCAGTGGCGCAGGGTCTCGGCATAGTCCTCGGGCAGCCCCTCGACGTGACGGACGACCAGGCTTGTGCGCTCCATCGCCTGGGCGATCCGGGAGAGCGGCAGCGGCACGCCGTCGGGGAACACGAAGCGCTCGGAGAACGCGCCCTCGTCAGGTGTGTCGAAGTCCGTCAGCTTGGCGATCCCGTGATTGAGCAGCCGGCCGCCGGGAGCAAGGAGGTCGGAGAGCGTCCGCATGTAGAGATCGATCCGCTCCTCCCCCACGTGCTCGACCATCCCGATGCTCGAGATCGCGTCGAACGGCTGCTCGGCCGACAGCTCGCGATAGTCGGCGAGCCGGAGTTCGATCCGGTCGGCCAGGCCGGCCTCCGCCACGCGCTGGCGCCCGAGCTTGACCTGCTCCTCGGAGAGGGTGACGCCGAGCACCTTGACTCCGTAGTGACCGGCGGCGTGGATGGCGAAGCTGCCCCAGCCACAGCCGACGTCGAGGACCCGCTCGCCCTCCGTGAGGCCGAGCTTGGTGCACACCAGCCCGAGCTTGGCCTGCTGCGCTTCGGCCAGCGTCGTCGCCCCGCCCTTGAAGTAGGCGCAGCTGTAGGTCATCGACGGATCCAGGAACAGCGCGAAGAAGGCGTTGCCGGCGTCGTAGTGATAGCTGACCGCCCGCCGGTCGCGCCCCGGCGTGTGGCGCTCCCCGGTCAGCCGCAGCTCGGAGGCCGGAGCCCGGGGCGGGCGGACGAGACCGCAGGCGCGCAGCGCGGCCAGTCCCAGCCGGGCGACCTGGGCCGGCCTGAGGTCCGGTGGCTCGAACGTGTCGACGATCCGCAGCGCCTTGTCGATGTCATCGACGTCGAGCAGGCCGAGCACGTACGCCCGGCCCAGACCGAGCTCGCCGGGCGCTCGGAGCGCATGGGCGAGCGCCTGGGGCGAGAGGACCTGAAAGACCGGCCCGTCGGGCTCGGTCGGCTCGACGCGGCTGCCGTCCCAAAAGGCGATCGCGAACGGGCGCCGCGGCAGGGCGGCTTCGATCTCGCGGCGCAGCGCTTCCGTGCGGGCCATGGCCACTGGACGTTAGCGGCCGGGGCTCAGCGCTCGGGTTCGATCAGCCGGCGCGTCTGGCGTTCGGGATCGATCCGCACGACGTCCCACGCCAGACCCGTCATCTCCAGCACCCGGATCATCGCCGCCGACGGATCGAGTTGCCAGCGGCGCAGGCCATGGCGGAAGGAGGTGGGGAACGCGTGATGATTGTTGTGCCAGGCCTCGCCCCACGTGGGGATGGCCAGCCAGAAGACATTGCGGCTCTCGTCGCCGGTGTCGTAGTCGTGCTTGCCGAAGTAGTGGCAGACCGAGTTGATGCTGAAGGTGGCGTGGTGGACGAAGAAGATCCGCGCCGCCCCGCCCCACAGCAGCGCCGCCAGCCCGCCGTCGACGGTCCCGGTCAGCGCGACCCCGGCCCCGAACGCCGCCGCCAGCCCGGCCACCACCCACAGCACGAAGGTGCGGTCGACGAACTTGATCCACGGATCGGCGAGCAGGTCCTTGGCGTACCGGGTCTCGTCGGCGACCTCCATGTCGGAGAACACCCAACCGACGTGCGCATGGAAGAAGCCCCAGAACTCGCCGCGCCAGCCGTGGCGATGATCGAGATGGGGGCTGTGCGGGTCACCCTCCTGATCGGAGAACTGGTGGTGCTTGCGATGGGTGGCGACCCAGTCGATGACCGGGCCCTCCGCGGCGGCCGAGCCGAGGATGGCGAACCCGACCCTGACCCAGCGCTTGCACTTGAAGCTGCGATGGGTCAGCAGCCGGTGGAAGCCGACGGTGACCCCGGATCCGACCGCGCAGTAGAAGACGCCGAGGATGAGCAGGTCCTGCCAGACGAGCAGGCCGTGCGTCCAGCCCAGCCACATCCCGATCAGCACGAGCAGCGGCGGAGCACCGGTGACGACGCCGCTCGCCAGCCGGTCGACCAGCGGCATCTTGACCGCGCGGACGGCGTCCTTGGTCGCCGTCGGGTCGACCGGGTCGACGACCGCGCTCGGAGCGGCGGATGCCGCCTGTGCGGCAAGGCCGAGCGTCTCGGCCGTGACCGGCACGCTGGGGCTGGTTGGTCCCATGGGCGCGAGGGATCGTACTGGCTGCCGGCGACGCCGACGCGCAAACCCGGGAAAAGTCCGGGGCGGGGTCGGGGCGCGATACGGGCTGCTGGACCGGCGCGTGGCCTGAGTGTGGCCGGGACCGGGCGGGCGGGGCGGACCACGACCGGGCGGGCGGGGCGAGCCACGACCGGGCGGGCGGGGCGAGCCACGACCGGGGCGCGGGCGAGCCAGGACCGGAGCGTGGGCGACCCGGGACCCGGCGCGTGGGCGAGCCAGGGACCGGAGCGTGGGCGAGCCAGGGACCGGAGCGCGGGCGAGCCAGGGACCGGAGCGCGGGCGCGCCAGGGACCGGAGCGCGGGCGCGCCAGGGACCGGAGCGCGGGCGCGCCAGGACCGGAGCGAGAAACGGGCCTATATGGGACGTTTGATGCCCAGGTCGCGGTGCGCAGGCGCGCGGCGCCCGGCCGCGCCGCTGCGTCGCGCCGCGCCGCGCCGCCGCGGCCCCGCCGCGCCGCGCCCCCTGGGCCGCGGCCGTGCCCACCCTGCGTCACGCCGCTAACCCGCCGCGCCGCAGCCCTGCGCCACGCCGCCAACCCGCCGCGCCCCCTGGGCCGCCGCCATGCCCACCCCGCGCCGCGCCGCGCCCCCCGGGCCGCCGCCACGCCCACCCCGCGCCGCGCCGCGCCCCCCGGGCCGCCGCCACGCCCACCCCGCGCCGAGCCGCGCCCCCCGGGCCGCCGCCACGCCCACCCCACCCCGCGCCGCGCCCCCCGGACCGCCGCCACGCCCACCCCGCGCCACATCCCCACCCCGCGGCGGCGCGGGCGCCCGGCCGCGCCTCAGCCGCACCCAGCGCCGGGTGCGGCCGGCCCCACCCGGCGTCGCGCGGTCAGCCGGCGGTCAGCGCGACGGCGTGGTTGGCGTACGGGTGATAGGCCCGGCACGGCTCTCCCCGCAGGCCCGGGCAGGGCGGGAGCCCGGTCGGGACGCTGACGCCGGGGACGACCGGCAGGATGACCCGCGACGGGAACGCCCGTGAGTGCGCGATGTCGACCGTCGCCGTATGCCGGGGGATGAGCTCGGCGAACGACCACACCGGCTGATCGCCGCCCGGCGCCTCGATCGAGATCCGGATGCGCGAGCCGCGGCGATACGCGTGGCCCTCGTAGTAGAGCGGCACCGTGACTTCGGTGTAGCGGCCGCGGGGCAGGGGCGTCACGTCGGCCCGCCGCAGGCTGAGCACGGGCGCCAGCAGCGTGCTCTCGCTCGTATCGAGCACGCGGTCCTCGGCCCGGACCCAGCCGTCCTGGACGAACGTCTCCTTGCCATCAGGGCGGACCTCGGAGACCGTGACCTGGAGATCGACGCTCGGCACCGACGCCTTCAGCCACAGCTGGACCGCGCCCGCTCCGATCACGACCGTGTCGGCGCGCAGCGGCGCGGTCACGTACGCGGCGGCCGTGCCGGCCGGATTCTGATCCCAGTGATACGTCGGGGTCAGCGTCCACAGTCCGCCGGCGCTCCCGTCGTCTGAGCCGCCGAAGCTCGTCGCCGGCCGAGCGCCGGGATCCCAGGTGAACTGGTCGGCGCCGCCGCGCGCCGCCGGGCCCGAGGTCAACGCCCCGCCCGAGTTCAGGTACCACGACCGCGCGACCGTGCCGGGGATCGGGAAGCGGGAGAACGAGTCCTCGAAGGCCGGATAGGGCGCGCCGGGAACCGAGCTGCCGGCGCCGTTGTCGAACAGGATCCGGATCGGCTTCAGCCGCTGGAAGGCGGCGAGCGCGGCGCCGTAGCTCGGCTCGGACTGGATCGGGTCGGCGGGAAGCGTGACATTGCCGATGCCCATCGCGGAGGAGTAGACGAGCGGCACCTCGTCCCGCACGCTCGCCGACAGATGAGGCGCACGATGGGCGACGTAGAGCTCGAGGAAGTCGTACCAGCGATCGAAGGTGTCCGGGTCCAGCGAGTCGATGTGGGCTCCGTTGGTGAACGTGAACCACTTGCGCGCCGTGCCGGTGAAGTGCTCGGCGAGATCGGCGCAGTGCGCGCCGGTCTGCTCGTCGGTCCACTGACAGGCGAGATACACCGGCACCGTGATCTTGTTCACGAAGGTGATCGGGGCCAGCGGATTGGCGACCGACGGCACGTAGTACTGGTTGGCGCGCACCTTGGCGATCAGGTTCGGCGCCTCACCGTGCAGGATCTGATCGGCCGCGCAGGTCCGGTCGCCGTCGCGGATGCGCTTCAGCGCCCACGGCTGGCCGCCGGTCGGCGATGCCGGCAGCGCGTCGTGGACCCGCTGCTCGCCCCACGAGAGCGCGAAGCCGGTATTGAGGATGCCGCCGGGATAGAGCGTCGTCGCGGTGTTGTCGATCACCGACAGCGGGGCGATCGCGGCCAGGTGGGGCGGGTCGGTGGCGGCGACGAACAGCTGGCTGATGCCGCCGTAGGAGATGCCCATCATCCCGACGCGATGGCCGAGGACCCATGACTGACGGGCGACGGTCTCGATCACGTCATAGCCGTCGAGCGACTGCAGCGGCTCGAAGTAGTCATACGACCCCCCGGAGCAGCCGGTGCCCCGCATGTTGACGTCGACGACGGCGAACCCGAGCAGATTGGCGACCGGCGCGATCCCGCTGTCGGGGCCGGCGGGATCGGCATAGCCGTAGCCGGCGTATTCGACGAGCGTCGGATACGGCCCGTCGGCGGCCGGGCCGGGCAGGTGCACGTCGATCGCCAGCAGCGTGCCGTCCCGCGTGCGCAGATAGCCGTAGCCCCCCGCGGGGAGCTTCTGGTCATAGATCCGCGTCGAGGGCGGAGCGGAGCGATCCGGCAGGACGGTCAGGGCTCCGGAGCGCTTGATGCCGTGCGCGGTGGCGCCCCGTACGTGATAGCCCGCGCCGGGAGCGATCAGCCGGAAGACGACGCCGCCGAGCGAGTCCGCCCGCTGCCGGGTGACGGTCTGACCGGCGCGGTCGGTCAGCGTGACCGTCGCGCCGGGCCTCAGGCCGACGGCGTAGACCTGCTCGACGCTGCCGTGGGCGGCGAAGCCGACGGACGTCGCGGCCTCGGCACCCGAGGCGACGCCGGCGGCGAGCGCCAGCGTCACGGTGAGCGATGCGATCAGCAGCGCGCAGCGGGTGCGCATCCTTCCCTCCCTCATGGGGAAAACGTACACCTTCGGGATGACGGAGCGTGCCGCTTGCGCGCGGCGGCCGGCGTCGGGCGGTGCGCGCGCTGGCCCGGCGACCGACGGTGCGCAGCGCGCGCCGGTCTAGCGACCGACGGTGCGCAGCAGGACCCGGGCGCGGGTGGGCACCGGGGCGAGAATCTCACGCACGTGGGAGAGACCGGCCCGCAGCTCGGTGTCACCGACCTCGACCGGCAGCATCGAATCCTGCAGGTCGGCGATCGACTGATCGGCGTCCTCGACGGAGTCGGCGGCTCGGTCGATGAGATCGTGCACCGACTGCGACTGGAGCCCGGGCGAGTGTGCCTCGAACGAGCGCGAGCGCAGGTTCGAGCGCCCGGCGAACTCGGAATGGGTGCGCTGTGCCCGCCCGTAGGCGAGCTGAACCGGCCGGAAGAGCTGGGACTCGAGCGCGTCGGCGTGATCGTCGTCGAGCTGCTCGTAGGCCTCTCCCAGGCGCGCGAGCGCGTCGGCGATCTGCTCGGTCGCGGCGGCGAGATCGTCGAGCACCTTCTCCCTGCCTTCAGCGGTGGTATAGGCCATAGCGCTCAGACTAGTTCGCCCCGCGGGCAAATACGGCAAATTCTTCATTTGGCGGCGATTAAGACCGGCCGGACGACCGGTCGGGGCCGCGGACCCAGCCGTCAGCGGCGGCCGGCGCGCGGCCGGCGCGCAGCCGTCGCGCAGCCGTCGCGCAGCCGGCGCGCAGCCGTCGCGCAGCCGGCGCGCAGCCGTCGCGCGGTCAGCGGCGGGAGTCCGACACCCGCCAGCACACCGCGGCGGTGGCGGCGGCGACGACGAACACCGACGGCCAGGCGCCGATCACGAGACCGAGGACATGGGAGACGGCGAAGGCGAACAGGCCGGCCGTGGTCAGCCGGACGGCCGTCCGGCGGCCGTCGCGGCGCAGCCAGATGGCGATGCAGCTGAGGCCGAAGATCGCCAGCACGACCCCGCCCAGCGGCCGGGAGCCGCTCGTCACGGCGACCCCGAAGCCCGCCACCAATCCGAGCGCGGCGAGGGGCGCGGTCGGCATCCGCAGCGCGCGCGCCGACAGGTCATCGAGCGCGCCGGCGCCGGCGCGATTGGAGGCCATGCGACGATGATCCCACACCCGCTTGCGCGCGCCGCCCGTCGGGTAGCGTTGCGACCGACGACCGCGAGAGGAGACCGAGATGGGCTTTGACCAGTACCACGAGCCGCCGGACGAGCTTCCGGCCGCCACTCGCACGTTCGCCCGCCTGTGCGCGTCGCTGACCGAGGAGGCCGAGGCGATCGGCTGGTATGAGCAGCGGCTCGCCGTGGAGACCGATCCCGAGGCGGCGAGCGTGATGCGCGACGCCGTCGGCGAGGAGTTCAAGCACTTCAGCATGGATCTCGAGTTCCTGCTGCGCCGCTCGCCGCAATGGCGCCAGATCGCCCGGGGCGTGCTCTTCCGCGACGGCGACATCGTCGCCCACGGCGAGGCCGCGGAGGAGGCCGCGGACGGCGACGACAGCTCCGGGCCCTATGAGAGCGACGGCTCCGGCTCGCTCGGGATCGGCAGCCTGCGGGGGGCCTCGCGATGAGCAACCATCTGCTGCGCGATCACGCCCCGATCACCGACTCCAACTGGAAGCTGCTCGACGACGAGGCCCGGGAGCGGCTGAGCGTGGCGCTCGCCGCGCGGCGGCTCGTCGATTTCTCAGGCCCGCACGGCTGGGAGCACTCGGCCCTCAATCTCGGGCGGGTGGAGCGCCTCGCCGCCACGCCCTGCGACGGCGTCACCGCGATGCGCCGGCGCGTGCTGGCGCTCGTCGAGGTCCGCGCGGAGTTCGGTATCTCACGGTCTGAGCTGCGCGACGACGATCGCGGCGCCGCCGACGCCGACCTGGAGCCGCTGGACAGGGCGGCCCATCGGATGGCGGTCGCCGAGAACCGCGCGGTGTTCCACGGCTGGCCGGAGGCGTCGATCGTCGGCATCGCCGAGGCCTCGCCGCACCAGGGGCTGCAGCTCGGCAGCGTCTCCGACGGGTACCTGCGGCCGACCGCGGCGGGTGTCGAGTTGCTGCTGAGCAACGGGATCGGGGGGCCGTACGCGCTCGCGCTCGGTGGCGAGGAGTACAAGCTCGTGACCGAGACCGCCGAGCAGGGCGGCTATCCCCTGCTCCAGCACCTGCGTGAGATCGTCGGCGGCGAGATCGTCTGGGCGCCGGGGGTGGAGGGCGCGGTGCTGCTCAGCACCCGCGGCGGAGACTTCCGGTTCGAATCAGGCGCCGATCTGTCGATCGGCTACACCGATCACGACCGGGAGGTCGTCAGCCTCTATCTCGAGCAGACGTTCAGCTTCCAGGTCGCGACCCCGGAGGCGGCCGTCCCGCTCAAGCGCTGAGCTCACGCCAGCTGAACCGAGGGGCGTAGCCGAGCAGCCGGCGGGCGCGCGAGATGTCGAGCAGCGTGTCGTTGCCGGTGACGTGATCGGCGACCGGCACGCCGGGATAGACCGCGGCCATCAGCTCCCGGCTCGGGGTGCGCATGACAGTGTCCGCCGCGGCGATGATGAAGCTGTCGGCGCCGGTGATGTCGGCCTCCAGCGCGCAGCGGACGCTCTGCGCCACATGGCTCTCATCGACGTAGCCCCAAAGGTTCCACGCGCGCAGGCGAGGATCGGCCTGCCATCCGGCGAATCGCTCGTAGTCGTCACGGATCATGATGTTGGAGAAGCGCAGGCCGACGATCGGGATGGCGCTCCAGCGACTGAACACCCGCGCCAGCTCCTCGCCGACGACCTTTGACAGGGCGTAGCTGGTCTCGGGAGTGATATGGGCCTCGTCGACCGGCGCGTAACGCGGCGGCGTCGTGAACGGGAGGCCGAGCGTCGTCTCGCTCGACGCCCAGACGATCCGGGACAGGCCGATGCGCTGGGCGGCGGCGAACACCGCATGGGTGCTCGTCACGTTCGTGCGGAAGACGACGTCGGCCGGAGCGTGAGCGGGCGAGGGGATCGCCGCGAGGTGGACGACGGCCTCGATCCCCGGCAGCGTGCTGCCGCCGTCCAGTGCCTCCAGCGCCTGACCGAAGTCGGTCACGTCGGCGCGCAGGAAGGGGATCTTGTCCTCGGGATGGTTGGACTCGGGGGACGGCGCGACGTCGATGCTGAGGACCTCGTGGCCGTGCTCGGCAAGGTCGCGGATGATCACTCGCCCCGCCTTGCCACTCCCTCCGGTGACAGCGATCTTGGTCATCCCCGGATCTGTAGCAGACCGTGCCCGCGTCCCGCCTTCTACCGCAAACCGGTGAGAGGGCTGTACGACTTGGCGCGCAATTCGGCGAATTTCCTTGAAGGACCGGGGATCGCTGCCGATAGCTCCTTTCATGGAGAGCCAGTTGAACTCCGACATGCTTGGCGACCGGTGCGCGGCGCGCGTGCGTGGCGCGACGAGGGCGGCGCGATGAGGCTCGTCCGCGTCGACTCGGTCCGCGACGAGATGGAGCTGGCGCGAGACGTGCCCTCACCCGTGCTCGGCGCCCAGCCGCTGCTGCGCCGCGGCGTGCACCTGACCTCGAACCTCGGGGCGCGCCTGGCGACGCTCGACGTCCGCGCCGTCTGGGTCCACGACGATCTCGGCGACGGGATCCAGCCGATCGAGCCCCTGCCCGAGAGCGTCCGGCGCTCGACCGCCGTCGCGGTCTCGAAGTGCCTGGATCAGGCCAAGGCGGTCGCGTCCGGCCTGACCAGTCTCCCCCCGTCCGCGCTCGGACCGTTGGAGGCCGCCGCGACGGCGATCATGGATGCGCTGGCCGAATGTCCCGAGGCCGCGCTCGCGCTCGACGATCTGTCGAGCGCCGACTCCTATACCTACAGCCACTCGGTGCGGGTGGCCACGCTCGGGATGCTCGTCGGACAGCGCATGGACCGCGTCGACGGCTGGCTGGACTGGCAGGGCGAGCGGCGCTATGAGCGCAAGGCCGAGCGCATGACCCAGCTCGGCATGGGGCTGCTCGTCCACGACATCGGCAAGATCTCGATCCCCGAGGCGGTGCTGAACAAGCCGGGCAAGCTGAGCCCGGAGGAGTGGGAGCTCGTCAAGACCCATCCGCAGGCCGGCGCGTCGATGCTGTCCCCGGACCGCGTGTCACGAGCGACGATCGCCGTCGTGCGTGACCATCACGAGCACTGGGACGGCCTCGGCTACTCACGCGGGCGCAAGGGCGAGGAGATCCATCCGTTCGCGCGGATCGCCGCCGTCGCCGACGTCTTCGACGCGATCACCGCCGACCGCCCCTACAAGACCGGACGGCCCCCCCACGTCGGCGTCAGCCTCGTCGTCGAGGGCTCGGGCACGCAATTCGACCCGCAGGTCATCGAGCACTTCAAGCGGGTGGCGATGCCGTATCCCGTCGGCCACTCGGTCACGCTCCCCGACGGGCGAGCGGGTGCGGTCGTGGGCGTCGACCCCGAGGAGCCGGAGTTCCCGGTGATCCGCTATCGGGATCGCTCCGGCACGCTCACCGAAGCGGCGATGCACCTCATCGCGGGCAACGTCGTCGCCGGCTACGAGCACGTGGAGCCCACCGAACTGGCGGCCTGACGGGCGCGGCGGCGCCCGAGCCGCGCCTCGGTCGGCAGGCTGCCGATCATCCCGGTGGCGCCGTGATCAGAAGCTTCGATTGGCCGGCGGCGTCGGATGGGCGCACTGGGGGTAGGACTGACGAGACACCGCCTGGAGGCGGCCATCAATCGTGGCCGAGACGAGACGGTCCGATGCGGCGCACGCCGCGGAGAGGAGTGGTCATGGTCAAGAAGATCTTCGAGCTCGTGCTGTGCATCCTGCATCCGATCGCTGTCATCCTGATCTGGATCGATCTGCTCGGCCGCAGCGACATCGGCCTGATCGCCAAGCTCACCTGGGCGATCGTCGCGATCGTCCCGTTCGTCCCGTTCGTCTACGTGCTGACCGGCAACGACTTCATCTGACGGCCGGGGGGCGGTCCGCGGAGAACGGCGCCGCCTGCGCGGCGAGGATCATGCCGGCGGACTCGGCCAGCCGGAGCTGATCCCCGTCCGATAGCGGCTCCAGGAGCGTGCGCAGCGCGGTGTAGACGTGGTCGGCGAACCGGTTCGCCAGTTCGGCTCCGGCGCCGGTCAGCCGCACGCGCACGGCGCGTCCGTCGGCGTGCCCGGTCGTCCGGATGACCAGGCCGCGCCGCTCGGCGCGGTCGACCAGACCGCTGACGCTGGACTTCTCGAGCGCCAGATGGGCCGTGAGCTCGCCCATCGTCGGCTCGCGGTCACGCAGGGTCCCGAACAGCCGCATCTGCGTGACCGAGACGTCGTGGCGCGCGGCGACCTGAGCCAGGACGTCGTGGACCGCGAACGAGAGCTGCACCACCGCGTCGAGCAGCGCGGGGTCGCTAGCCGGCCGGCGCGGGGATCGTGAGGCGGCCATGAGCAGCGAGTCTACTTGACTTCGTTCGTATCAAGAACTAGATTGTTCGTGTCAAGAACCAAATGAACGAGAGCGCCCTCCCATGAACGCAGCCGTCGTCCGATCGTTCGGAGATCCCCCGGCCTACGAGCCATTCGACATCCCCGCGCCGGCCGGTCCGGATGAGATGCGCGTCGACGTCCTCGCGGCTGGGCTGCACCCCCGGACCAGATCGAGCGCCGACGGGTCGCACTACACGAGCACCGGCACCTTGCCGATGATCCCCGGCCTCGACGGGATCGGCCGAGATGCCGATGGCCGAATGCGCTACTTCGTGCTCGACGACACGCCGTTCGGCAGCATGGCCGAGCAGGTCGTCATCGACCGTCGCCGCAGCGTGGCGCTCCCCGCCGACACCGACGCGGCGACGGTCGCCGCCGCGATGAACCCCGCGATGTCCTCGTGGATCGCGCTGCGCAAACGCATCGACCTCCAGCCCGGGCAGAGCGTCCTCGTGCTCGGCGCGACCGGCAACGCCGGGCAGATGGCCGTCCAGATCGCGAAGCGTCTCGGCGCCGGCCAGGTCATCGCCGCCGGCCGCGACCCCGAGCGACTCGCCATCACCACCGGCCTCGGCGCGGACACGACCGTCTCCCTGGCCGGCGACCCCGACGGCGCCGACCGGGCGCTCGGACGGGTTGCCGCCGACGTCGACATCGTCCTGGACTATCTGTGGGGCCCGGCGACCGAGCGCGCGATGCCCGCCGTTCTCACCCACCGCGCCGACAAGAGCGGCCCGCTCACCTGGATCGAGATCGGTTCGATGTCCGGCCTGCAGCTGACGCTCCCGTCCGCATGGCTGCGCGCCGCCCGTCTGCAGATCGTCGGCAGCGGCCAGGGGTCGGTCAGCGGCCGGGAGATCGTCGGCGAGCTCCCGGCGCTGGCCGCCGAGATCTCGACCGGGACCTACACCGTCGACGCCGTCCCGACGCCGCTGCGCGAGGTCCGGGCCGCCTGGAACGCGCCCCTCGCACCAGGCCGTCGCATCGTCTTCGTCCCGTAGCCGCGGCGACGGGCCGTGCGCCCCAGGGCGGCGGCCGAGTGCCCAGGACGGTGCCCGTGCCGACGGCCGGACGTACACTTGGTCGAGTCCACCGCAGGGATGCGCCCGGTCGACGGGTGGTCAGGGTGCGACGGGGTTATGGCCAATCGTGGGAGGAACAGAGCCGGATGTTCTGGCGGCGCCGAGCACAAGACGATCCGTTCGCGGCCCTGAGCCGCGACGCCAGCTACGAGAGCACGCCGACGACCGCGATCGACGGACTCGGGACCAGGGATGTCAACGAGCGTGCGGCGACCGAGCCGGCGACTCCGGTCACCGGTCGCGGCGCGGTGTCGCCGGTGCGCTCCGCGGCCTCTCGGCGCTCGGGACGACCCCCCGCCGGCACCGGGCGCCGACCGCTCGGGCTCGCGCTGCCGGCGATCGCCGGCGTGTTGATCCTCGTGGCCGCGGTGGTGGGCGTGTCCTCATCGACGTCATCGTCGTCGCCCCGGCCGACGCTCATGCCGGTCACCGCCCTGCCGGCGGTGTCGAGCACCACACCGGCGGTGACCGCGACCACCCCCTCGGTCACCGACGCCTCGCCCACGGTCGCCAACACCGCGCCACGGACCGCGACGGGCCAGCGGGCGACGGGGCGGCGAACGCGCGGGCCGAGGTCATATCTGTCCGGCGCGGGGGTCCGGGCCGGGCTGGCCGACATCAGGCGACTCGGCCCCGGCGTTCAGGTCACGACGCTCACCATCCTGCGCGGGTCGATGTTCGCCGTCGTCAGGCTCGGCACCGGGCGCATCAAGGCGATGGCGATCGGGTTGAGGAGCAGCGACGTCCTAACCGGCGCGCCGACCGGCGGGCAGCGCATCCCGCTGGGCCAGATCAGGTCCCGCGCGATCTCCCGGATCCTCAACGGCCTGCGCCGGCACTTCCCGGCCGCGGCCCGGACGATCGAGTCGATCGTCCTGTTCGCGCCACCCGGGCGCTCGGCGAGCTGGGTCGTCGAGACCCGCGCCGGGGCACATGGGCCGTTCGCCGCGCGACTGGACGGCACCCACCTCAGAACCGTGAGCCGTCGATGACCGACATCGGCCGCGGGCGCCTGCGAGAGCTCCTCGCCGCCGAACGCGCGCGCTTCGCCGAGCGCCATCCCCGGTCCGCCGCCGCCCACGCCGACGGCCAGGCCGCCCTCTTCGGCGGCGTGCCGATGACGTGGATGAACAAGGCCGCCGGTCATTTCCCGCTGTATCTCGCCGGAGCTCGCGGAGCCCGCGTCACCGATGTCGACGGCCGCGAGTACGTCGACTTCGCGCTCGGGGACACCGGGGCGATGGCCGGCCATTCCGCGGGGCCCGTCGTCGCCGCCGTTCGCCGGCGGATCGAGGAGCAGGGCGGGCTGACGACGATGATGCCGACCGAGAACGCGGCCTGGGTGGCCGCGGAGCTCGGGCGCCGCTTCGGTCCGGCGCGCTGGTCGTTCACCCTGACCGCGACTGACGCCAATCGCTGGGCGATCCGCCTGGCGCGGCACGTCACCGGACGCCCGAAGATCCTCGTCTTCGCGTGGTGCTACCACGGCAGCGTCGACGAGACGTTCGCGCTGCCGGGCCCCGGCGGGGACGCGATCGCGCGTCCGGGCAACATCGGCGCGCCGGTGGCCCTCGCGCAGACGACCCGGGTCGTCGAATTCAACGCCGTCGATGCGCTGGCCGGCGCGCTCGCCCATGGCGACGTCGCCGCGGTGCTGATGGAGCCGGCCATGACGAACATCGGGATCGTGCTCCCCGAGCCGGGCTATCTCGACGCCGTTCGGCGGCTGACCCGGGAGCACGGCACGCTGCTGATCAACGACGAGACGCACACCTTCTCCGCCGGGCCGGGCGGCGCGACCGCGGCGTGGGGACTCGAGCCCGACATCGTGACGATCGGCAAGTCGATCGCCGGCGGGATCCCGATGGGCGCCTACGGGCTCGATGCGGCGCTCGCTGAGCGGATAGAGGCCCTGACCGACATCGACCTGATCGACACCGGCGGCGTCGGCGGGACACTCGCCGGCAATCCGCTCTCGGTCGATGCCGCGCGGGCGACGCTCGAGCACGTGCTGACCGCCGAGGCGTTCACCGGCATGTCCGCCCTCGCGCAGAGGTTCACCGCCGGCGTCCAGGCGACGATTGACGCCACCGGGGTCCCCTGGTCGATCAGCCGGCTCGGGGCTCGCGCCGAGTACCGCTTCGTCGCGCCGGCCCCGCGCACCGGCACCGCCTCGCAGGACGCCGGCGACACCGAGCTCGAGGACTTCCTGCACGTCCACATGGCCAACCGTGGCGTGCTGATCACCCCGTTTCACAACATGGCGCTGATCTGTCCGGCGACGACCGAGGCCGATGTCGACCGGCACACCGAGCTGTTCGCCGAAGCCGTCGCGGCGCTGACCGCGCGTTAGCGCGGCGCCCGAGTCACTCGCCCCGTCTGCGACGATCCGCGGATGGACCTCCCGCCTGACCGGTCGCCCGCGGCGCTGCCCGTCGCCTGCAGGCTGAACCCCGGCGACGGCGCCGAGCGGATGCGTCGCTGGAAGGCGCTGGCGCGCGCCGGCCACGCGGCGCTGCTCCGTGACGGCCACCGGCTGACGGTCACCTACCTCGCCGCGCCCGGAGTCACCGACGAGCTCGAGGCGCTCGCCGCCGCCGAGCGGCGGTGCTGCGGGTTCGTCACCTGGACGGTCAGCTGCGAACCGGGACGGGCCGTGCTGGCCGTCGCCGCCGATCCCGATCGCCCGGCCGACATCGACGCCGTCGCGCCGCTGTTCGCCGGCTGATAGCGGCGTGCGACCGGGCCCTCTGGCACACTCTCGCGCCCATGGGATCGATCCGCATCACCGCCCCGCTCGTCGCCCGCGGCCCGGCCGCGGCGATCATTCTCGACGACGAGCAGGTGGCGGCGGTCGGTGAGGGGGCCAAGCGGTTTCCGGTGACGGCGACGGTCAACGGCTACACCTGGCGCACGACGGTCACACGGATGCGCGGCGAGTTCATGCTCGGCTTCAACCGCGAGGTGCGCGAGGGCGCCGGGGTGCAGGCCGGCGACGAGATCGTCGTCGAGGTCGCGCTCGACAGCGCCCCGCGGGAGGTCGACGTGCCCGAGGCCCTGGCCACGGCGCTCGCCGGCGACAGCGCCGCGGCGGCCGCGTACGATGCGCTCGCCTTCACCCATCGTAAGGAATACGCGCGCTGGATCGCCGAGGCCAAGCGCGACGCGACGCGGCAGAGCCGGGTCGCCAAGGCGCTCGAGATGCTGCGCGCCGGCGACACGCTGAGCTGACCGCGTCTCATCCCCCGTCGGAGTCGCCCGGCAGGCGGCTGAACACGATCGTGTCCCGGCGCCCGCCCTTGAAGGCCAGGTGCGAGCGCAGCACGCCCTCGCGCTGGAATCCGCAGCGCAGCGCCACCCGCTGAGACGCCGGGTTGTCCGGCCCGCAGGTCAGCTCCAGCCGCGCCACCCCGAGGACCTCGAACGCCCAGCGGGCCATCAGGCGGGTGGCGTGGGTGGCGACACCGCGTCCGCGCGCTTCGGGCGTGAGCCAGTAGCCGACCGCGGCGCGGGCGTGGACCGGATCGATGCCGAACACCGATCCGCCGCCGAGCACGGTCATCGGATCGCCCGGCGCGGTGAAGGCGAAGCTCAGCTCCTCGCCGCGGACCCGGGTCCGATCCTGATGCACGAAGAACTCCTGGGCGTCGGCCTCGGTGTAGGCCCGCGTATGTGGCCACGAGAAGCGCTGCACGCTCGGCTCGGCGAACCCCATCAGCCGCTCGGGCACGTCGTCGGCGCGCCACGCGCGCAGCGCGACGACGGCGTCGGCGAGCGGCGGGTCAGGATGGCGCAGCGGCTCGGTCATGACGATCCGGGGCGCGCCGGGCGGCCAAGCGACGCCGACGGGATAGGGTGGCGCGAGCGATGGCCCAACCACGAGGAGCACGATGACACAGACGCTGAGGATCGCCCACGACGGCATCGGGCTGCACATCGAGGTCGACGGCGCCCCGGACGCGCCGCCCGTCGTCTTCCTGCACGGCGTGACCGGAAGCGGCGAGACGTGGCGATCCCTGCCGCCGCGGATCACCGACGGCCGGCGGATCATCCGCATCGACATGCGCGGGCACGGGCGGTCCGAGCCCGCGCCCGGCGCCTACACCGTCCCGGACTATGCCGGCGACGTCGTCGCGGTGCTGACGGAGCTGTGCGCACCGGGGCGCGCGGTGCTCGTCGGTCACTCGCTCGGCGGCGTCGTGGCCTGGGCGGTCACCCAGGCCCATCCGGAGCTGGTGGCGGCCGCCTTCCTCGAGGATCCGCCGCTGTACGCGCCTGACATGGACGCGCCGGAGAACGCCGCCCTGCGCGCGGTCTTTCAGGCGACCCGCGACGGGGTCCTCGCCGCGCGCGCCGCCGGCGCGTCGGTGCAGGACATCGCCGCCGCCCTCGGCGCCGTGCCGGCCGGTCCCGGCCCCGATGCGCCGACGATGGCGGAGCTGCTGTGCGACGACGCCATCCAATCGCGAGCGTCCGCGCAGCACAGCATGGATGTCGCGGTCGTCGAGGGCGCGATCGACGGCTCGACCCTGACCGGCGTCGATCTCGAGTCCCCGGTCTCGCCGCCGGTGTTCGTCCTGGCCGCCGACGAGCGCGTGGGCGGCGTGTTCAGGGTCGCGCACCGGGATCGGCTCGCCCTGACACATCCCGACATCGAGGTGGTGGCGCTGGACGGCTGCGGCCATCTCATCCACGACGAGCGCCGTTATCGCGAGATCTTCACCGAGCAGCTGGAGCGGTTCCTGCACCGGCATGCGTGACCGGCACCTGGCCGGACGCCCGCGCGGGCTCGGACGGCCGGCGGGCGACGAGCACGCAGATGTCGTCGGCGGCCACCTCGCCGCCGAGCATCGCGGTCACCAGTTCGCCGGCGAGGCTCGCGGCCGGGCGGTCGCCGAGCGAGCGGGCGACGCTCGTCAGCCGCTGCAGGGGCTCGCCGGGATCCCGGCGCCGCTCATACAGGCCGTCGGTGTACAGCACCAGGGTGTCCCCGGGCGCGATGCGGGCCTGTGCGGTGACCGGGAGCCCGGGCCACGGGCCCCCGAGCGGACCCGTGCGGCCACCGGTCAGCAACTCGATCTGCCCGTCCGCGCCGATCAGCAGGGGCGGCGGATGACCGGCGCAGACGTAGCCGGCGCTGCCGGTCGCCACGTCGATCTCGACGTACGCCATCGTCGAGCTTCGCGCTCCCTGGAGCTGATGAGCGAGCCGGTCGGCCTGGGCGATGAGCTCGGCGGGATCCGGGCGCAGCGGGGCGACCGCCCGGACGGCGCTGCGCAGCTGACCCATCGCGGCGGTCGCCGCCACATCATGCCCGACGACATCTCCGACGATCAGCCCGACCCGGTCCGCCGGCAGGGCGATCACGTCGTACCAGTCGCCGCCGGCCTCATGGCCGAGGCGCACCGGCCGATACGCGACGCTGACCTCGAGCGAGGAGACCTCGTCGATCCAGCCGAGCAGCGACTCCTGCAGGCGCAACGCGGTCTCGTGCTCGCGCTCGGCCAGCCGGTGCTCGGCCGTGACGTCCACCATCACGATCATCACGCGATCGAAGTGGACGCGGACCGCGGTCAGCTCGACGCAATCGTCGTGGCGCTGACCGGTGCTGACGAACATGCTCCGCCCGGCGCCGAGGCGTCCGAGCTGCGCCGGCGCCCGCTCGATCAGCTCCACCAGGTCCGGCACGATCCGGCGCAGCAGCGGGAAGAGCTCGGTCAGCGAATCAGAGCCGATCGCCGGAGCGAGCATCCGCACCGCCGCCGGGTTGATCTTGCGCACGACGCCGCCATCGTCGACCTCGATCAACCCGACCGGGCACTGATAGAAGAGCTGGAGGAGCTCCTGGAGCTCGGTGTCGGCGCTCACCGTGGTCGGATCGCGAGATAGGTTCGGGGCGAGTCCGCGCGGGCCAGGAGCCGCAGGCGAACCGGCGTCGGCGCCATCCGGAAGGTCAGCACGTAGTCGAGCTGCTCATCGAGATCGCCGCCCTCGTGATAGCGCTCGGCGACGAGATAGTTGTTCATGCACGGCCCCACGTCGTGGAAGAAGTGGTGCTCGAGCACGCGATGACGGGCGAGGCCCGCGCGCCGGCTCTCGTTGGCGTTGTAGGCGATCACGATCCCGTCGCGACTCATGACGATCAGGCCGAACGTCAGCTCGTCGAGATCGTGGAGCGCGCTCGCCTCCAGGATGTCCAGCAGCTCCGGGTCGTCAAACGATGTCTCCGCCAGCGCGGGTGGTGTGTGACCGACGCCATCGAGCGCCATGGCTCCCCCTTTCGAGCGATGGACGGAAACCGACCTCCTGCGCCGCCGATGATAGGCCGACGGCGAGGCGCTGCATCGCGTAGTAAACCCGGTCCTGTCGTCCGTAGGAACCCGGCTCGCCGCTCACCCGCGCAGCGTCACGCGGACCGTGCGTTTGATCGTCGGGCCGGCGCGCGGCGTGTAGATGACGGTCAGGGTCAGCGTCACGCGGCGATGGCGCCGCCGCAGTCGGAGCTGCGCCCGGGTGAGCGAGATGGTGAACGTCCTCCTCCCGGCGGTGGCGAGCGTCCGCGACACTCGCCCCACCGTGATCCGGCCTCCCGCGTTGACCGACACGATCAGTGACCGGCCGTGGCCGGCGATGCGCGTGATCCGCTCGGACGCGACGACGACGACCGACGCCGTCACGGTCGTGATGACGCCGAGCGAGTCGGTCACGGCGAGCCGGGCGGTGTACCGGCCCGGCCTGGCGTAGGCGTGGCTCGTCGTCACGCCCGAGCCGGTCGACCCGTCGCCGAAGCTCCACCGGTAGACGGTCAGCCGCGCGCCGCTGTTGGGATCCGACGATCGGGAGGCGTCGAACAGCACCCTCGTCGACCGCAGCGCCGGGGACGGCCGGGCGGTGAAGGAGACCGCGAGCGGCGCCGTCACCCGGATCGACGTCGTCGCCGGCGTCGAGTGCAGTCCGAGCGCATCGGTGACGACCAGGCTGACGGGGTAGACGCCGGGCGCGCTGAAGGTGTGCGATGCCGTCGCCCCGCTCCCGGTCTGTCCGTCGCCGAAGCTCCAGGCGTAGGACGTGATGCCGACGCCATTGGGGTCGGTCGACAGGCCGGCGTCGAGTGACAGCGGCGCGCCCTCGGCCAGCTCCTGCGCCGACGCCGTGAAGATGGCCATCGGCGGCGTGCCGACGGTGATCGTCTGGCTCGCCGAGGCGACGTTGCCGTCGGCGTCGACGACGGTCAGCAGGACGGTGTAGCGACCGGGAGCGCTGAAGGCGTGGCTGACGGTCGCCGGCGCGCCGATCGTGAACTGCCCGCTGCCGTCGCCGAAGCTCCAGGTGGCGCTGCTGAAGCCGGCGGCGGCGGCGCTGGCGGCCGGGTTGAAGCTGACGTTCGCGCCGGGTGCGGCACTCGACGGCGCGGCGAATGCCGACGTCAGCGCCGCCGCCGCCGGCTGGAGCTCGCACGCCCCCTGGCCGTTGCTCCAGAGGCTCTGGGTGTAGTACTCGTCGCCGTCGATCAGCTGGTCATACAGCGTCCCGCCGGGGTCGCCACCGAGCACCGGCGCGTACGCGTCCGGGCTGAATCCGTCCGCGGGATCGGGGGCGGGGGCGTACATCTCGCAGTTGTCGGCGAGCTCTTGGCCGTCGCCGCCGGGGGCGCTGTTGATCCAGGCGGTCAGGAGCGGGTCGGTGATCGTCTCGTTGAGCTCGTGGCTCAGGTCGCCGGCGACGATGTCGGCCTCGTCGCCGTTGGGCTCCTGGAGCGCGCCGGTGCCGTCCGGCTGGCAGTTCTTCGCCGTCTGGCCGGAGGCGAACATCCCGAACGGCAGCACCGCGTACAGCACGCGGACGGAGCCGTCGAGGAACGCGGAGTGGTAGGCGCAGAAGGCGCCGGTGCTCGGCGAGACGCACGCGCTCTGCTGCTGGCAGACGTTGACGGTGGCCGGGAGGACGACCAGATAGACGGGCGCGGCCGGCGGGAATTCCGCGGCGCCCGCCGGGCCGTCGGTCGGCAGCCTGTCGGCGCCGATCAGGTGGTGGAGCTCGGTCTGCACCTGGGCGTCGGTCACGCACGCCGTGAACGGCGTTCCGGCCGGGACGCAGTCATTGTCCGGTGACGGATACGAGTCGACGTCGGCGATCGCCTGGCTCGGCGCCGAGAACGTCTGGCCGGCGTCGGCGTAGCCGGCGGCGTCATAGTACTGGCGCGCGACGCCATACGTGTCGGTCGTCTCCCCGCTCGCGGCCGCGACATCGGTCAGATACCGCTCCAGCAGCTGCCGGCTCGTTGCCGTGATCCCGAGCCCCGACGGGTCCCAGAAGATGAGGTACGGGCTGCTGGTGTGCAGCACGGGACCTCCGTTGTAGGCCACGTCTCCGCCGGCGTTCGGCGCCGGCTTGGACTGTCCGGCGGTCGACATCCGCGACGCCGACGGCAGCGACCGGTCCAGCGAGCCCGGGACGGCGGCCGGGTCGATGCCGCGCTGCAGCATCGATCCGAGCAGCTGGCCGTCCGGCAGCCGCACGCCGACCGCGCCGGCGTCCGCCGGCGCCGCCAGCGCCGCGATCACGGAGATCACGGAGATCACGGAGCTCACCACCACGAACCACGTCCGCGCCACCAAGCGTTCCCCCAAAGGTGATTGCCGTCCTGCGACGATGAGTTTACGCGGGGGATCCACCGGTTCCGCCGGGACCCGGCGTCGCCGGGGCGCGCCGCGCTCCGGGTCCGATAGCGTCTCCCCGGCGGCGTCGTCGCACCGAGGCGGGCGGCGGGCCTTCGGGCTCGCTCCCTCTCCGGGGTCACCCCGGGGATCAACCATCATCTGGGCCAGTGCATCGCGAGCCCGTGTCGTGCATCCGTTCGGAGGCACCTTCGGGCATCGCACGACAAGGAGCAGTCGGAGCACGACGCCGCGCCCATCGTCCCATGTACGACGACGAACAACGCCACCTCCTCGCCGACGAGCTCGCCGACGCGTTCCTGCTGGCGGGGGCGTGGCGGCCCGAGATCGTCGCCGAGAACGGCGCCGGCCGCCTGGACCGGTGGCCGAGCTGGATGAACGCGCTGGCCTTCGCGGTCGTCGGGGCCTTCCGGACGCCGCCGCTGGACGGCCGCCATCACCTCGTCGCGCTGATCGTGAGCTTCCTGGAGCGGCGCCCGGACGATCCCGAGCCGCCGCCGGACGCGGACCGCGCGGAGGGCCCCGGGTGGGAGGCTCCCGCCGGGCCGCCGCTGATCGTCTCGCGCCTGACGCGCCGCCCGTCGCCCGCGCTGGCCCATGACTGGCCGATCGCCGAAATCGACTCGGTGGGCGCGCTCGCCCAGCGTTTGGAGCTGAGCGGCGGACAGCTGGCGTGGCTGGCCGACGTCCGCAGCCTCGAGCGGACGGTCGGCGCCGAGCAGCTGCGCAACTATCGCTATCGCGCGGTGCCGCGCCGCAGCGGGCTGCCGCGCGTGATCGAGTCGCCGAAGGCGCGCCTGAAGGAGATCCAGCGCTGGGTACTGCGGGAGATCCTCGATCATGCGGCGGTGCACGAGGCGGCGCACGGCTTCACCCGCGGCCGCTCCGTCCTCACCCACGCCCGGGAGCACATCGGCCAGGCCTCGGTCCTCCGCCTGGATCTCAAGGACTTCTTCGCGTCGATCGCCGCCCGGCGCGTGTTCGGGATCTTCCGGACCCTCGGCTATCCCCGGAGCGTGGCCCATGTCCTGGCCGGGCTGTGCACGAACACCGTGCCGCTCCGGGTCTGGGTGGCGATCGCCGGGCGCAGGGCGGACGATCCGCGCCTGGTCGGGCCGCGGTTCTGGCTCGGGCGACAGCTCGCGACGCCCCATCTGCCCCAGGGCGCCCCGACCTCGCCGGCGCTGGCCAATCTCGCCGCCTTCCGGCTCGACCGCCGCCTGTCCGGCCTGGCGGCGTCGACCGGCGTCCGCTATTCGCGCTACGCCGATGACCTCATCTTCTCCGGGCCGGTCCGGTTGCGCCGCCGGCGTGATCGGCTGACCGAGCTCGTGACCCGGATCGCCCGCGAGGAGGGCTTCTCGGTCAACGCCGACAAGTCCGCGCTGCAGACGGCCGCCGGGCGCCAGTCGGTGTGCGGGATCGTCGTCAACGTCCGCCCCAACGTCGTCCGCGCCGAGTACGACGAGCTGCGGGCGATCCTCCACAACGCCGCGCGCCACGGCCCGCAGAGCCAGAACCGAGACCGGCTCCCCGATTTCCAGGCGCACCTCCGCGGCCGGGTCGCCTGGGTCACGGCGGTCAACCCCGCGCGCGGGGCCACGCTGCGCCGTCGCTGGGAGCAGATCGACTGGACGTGACGCCGGGCTCGAGGCGACGCGCTCGGGGTGCGACGGTCGGCTGACCGCACCCCGCACCCGCGCACGACGCAACCGGTCCGTGCGGTGTCATGGCGAGCGCGGCGGCTTGACAAGCAAATTACGGTCGCTTAGGTTGCGCGTCGAGAGAGGGCCCGCGTGGCGCCGGTCACGCTCGCCGAGACCGCACGGCCTGAGGGAGGCTCCATGCTGGGTATGAACACACGTCGCATCGGCCGGATGTGCGCGCTGGCGGCGGCGGTGGCGTCGCTCGCGGTCTGGTCGTTCTCGGCGGCAGCCGCGGCCACGGCGTCGGCAGCGGCGACCGGGTCCACGCACTACACCGGAACGCTTCCCGACGGGGCGACCTGGATCGCCGACGTGCCCGCCAACTGGAACGGCACGCTGTTGCTCTACAGCCACGGCTACGGCCCGACGGTCGCCGCCGACGCGCCGGACCCGACGACGCAGGCCGCGCTGCTCGGCATGGGCTATGCGATGGCCGGCTCCTCCTACGATCCGCATCAGTCGTGGTGGGCGCTCGGCAGCGCGCTGCGAGATCAGTTCCAGACCCTGTCGGTGGTCGAGCACACCGTGCTGACCTCGGCGCCGACCGACGTGTACGCGGTCGGCACCTCGATGGGCGGCCTGATCAGCGCGCTGGAGGATCAGAACTCCTACGGCCGACTGGACGGCGCGCTGACGACCTGCGGTCTGGTCGGGGGCGGCATCAACCTCAACCAGTATCAGCTCGATGGCGAGTACGCGATCAGCGAGTTGCTCGCCCCGACCGAGAACATCCAGCTGACGAACTTCACCGACGGCCCGCCGTCGTTCACCGATAGCACCGCCAGTGCCAACCTCCTGCAGGCGGCGACGACCGCCGCGCAGGCCACGCCTCAGGGTCAGGCCCGGCTGGCGCTGGCCTACGCGTTCCTGAACGTGTCACCGTGGGGCGACGCCACCCAGCCCGGGATCTATGACTTCCCCGCGCAGGAGCAGGGCCAGTACGACGACTACTCCAACGGCCTGTTCGGCGGTCCGGAGACCCCGATCCAGTTCATCGTCACCGGCCGGGAGCAGATCGAGGAAGCGGCGGGCGGCGAGAGCGCCGGTACGATCGGCCAGAACTTCGCCCAGCTTCTGTACCAGTCCTCGTACTATCCCGAGGTCAAGGCGCTGTATGACGCCGCCGGTCTGAGTCTGACCGCCGACCTGCAGACGCTGACGGCGAACGCGAACCTCTCGCCCGACCGGGCCGCCTATCGCTGGCTGGAGCAGACCTCGGTCCCGACCGGGCGCCTCCAGGTCCCCGAGCTCGACCTCCACACGATCTCGGATCCGCTGATCCCCGTCCAGCAGGAGGCCTACTACGCCGCGCTCGTCAACCGGGCCGGCGACAGCGACCTGCTGCGCCAGGCGTTCGTCGAAGCACAGGGCCACTGCAACTTCACCTCGGCCGACCTCGTGGCCGGCGTGCAGGCACTGGCCAGCCGGGTCGCCACCGGGACGTGGGGGACCGTGTCGACGCCGAGCGCGCTGAACACGGCCGCGAACGCGCTGCCGTCCGCTCTGGGCGGAGGCAACTTCGTCGCCTTCTGGCCCAACAAGCTGACCGCGGCCGCCGACCCGGCGTCGACCGCCTTCGGTCCGGCCGCCGGCTCGTCCCCGACGGTCGGCGCCGGCGCCCGCGTCCACCATCGCCGGCATCAGTCGCGGCGGCGGTCGTCCCGGCGCCGCCGGTGACCCACGCACCCGTCCGTGATCGCCCGAGGCCGGTGCCGGCTCCGGGCGATCACGGCCGGAGAGCCGGTTGACGATAGATCGGGGACCGATATAAGCTTCCGGCCGTGGCTCGCTCCGATCCCCGCGACGATGGCCGGCCCGCCGAGCCGCGGCCGGAGGCGCTGTCGACCTTCGGGCGCTACGCCGGCCCGGCGACCCTGATCCTCTCCAGCCTGGCCGAGGGCACGAAGCACGGCTACGCGCTGACCAAGGACATAGAGCAGTTCGCCGAGATCCGAATCGCGCCCGGCACCCTGTACGAGGCGCTCGCCCGGCTGGAGCGCCAGGGCATGATCGAGCCCGTCGAGAGCCACGATCGGCGCCGGCCGTATCGCCTGACCGCGTCCGGCGCGCTCGCCCTCCGAGCGCACCTCGATGCCCAGCGCCGCGTCGCCGACGTCGGCCTGCGGCGCCTCGCCACCCACCCCAGCATCTGATGAAATCCGGCGATCGCAGGAGGGGCGATGAGGCCGACGCCGCGCGGCGAGCGCAGCGGCTGCTGCGCTGGTATCCGCCGGCGTGGCGCCGCCGCTACGGCGAGGAGTTCACGCTGCTGCTGATCGCCGACATCGCCGAACGGCCGGCGTCGCCGGCGCGCACGACCGACGTGATCCGCGCCGGCCTGCGGGCCCGCCTCGCCGACGCCGGGCTGACCGGGAATGCGCTCGAGCCGGCCCGGCGGCTGCGCGCGAGCCTGGCGATCATCGCCGGGGCGCTGACGGTCTTCCTCATCGCCGGCGTCGCGCTCTGGTCCCAGCTGACCGTCGGCTGGCAATGGTCGGCGCCCGCCGCCCCCGCCACCCGGGCGGGGATGCTCGTGATGTCGGGCGTCGCCGTCGCCTTCCCGGCGCTCGCGCTGCTGGCGGCGCTCCCGCTGATCTGGGTCGGCGGGCGCTCGCTGCGGTGCGCCGGCGGCCGGGCCGGGCTCGTGGCGCCGCTGGCCCTCGTCGCGGTCGGCCTCCTCGTGCTCGTCTGGGGCAGCATTCATTTCGGCCACGGCTGGCCCGGGACCGGCGGCCATCCCTGGCGCGAGCGTGATCTCGTGCCCGGCGGCGTCGCCCGCTTCGCCTGGGCGGCGACGCTGTGGATCAGCTCCTACTGGGCGCATCCAGGCGCACTCGCGTCGTTCCCCGCCGCCGAGGTCGCCTGGATGGCGGCGAGCCCGGCCGCGCTTTTGGCGACCGCCATCGGCACAGCGCGAATGCTCCGGCGCCTCCCCCTCTCCCCCCGCATGTTGCGCTACGAGCTCGGGCTCGGGATCGCCGCGTCGGGCGCGATGGCCGCCTTCCTGGCCGGCGCGGGCAGCTGGGTCATCTCCGGCGGCCCAGCGCCGCGCGGGCTGTTCCGCGTCGGCGTGATCGACGATCTCGGTCTCGCCGTGATGGCCGCCGCCCTGGTCCTCGCCGCCGGCGCCGGCCGCCGAGCGCTCGGCACCCCGGCATACCGCGCCTGATCGGACCTGGACGAGAAAGCGTGCCGGTGGTTCGCTGTCTCGCCCCGGTCCAGCACCGTACCCCGGGCGGTCATGGACCGGCGCGGCACCCTCGCGGACGGTCTACACGGGGATGCCCCGGGCGCGTAGAGCATCACGGACGGCAAGCGCGACGTCGGTGGGCCGTCGGCCGTCGGTGTCGACACGGATGTCGACGCCGGCCAGCGCCGGCATCGAGTCGGCCAGCTGCCGGGCGTGCTCGATGAGTGCGGCCCTGCCGGGCCAGGCGTCGGGCTCGCGCGCCGCGATCCGCGCGCTGACCACGTCCGCCGGGGCCGACAGAAGCACCGCGGCGACCTGGTCGACGGCGATCGCGTCGATGACGGCGGCCAGCTCTTCGCTGCACTCGGCCGTGACGGCGATCAGGAACAGCCTGCGCCCGGCCTGGCGTTGCAGTTGCAGCACGGCGCGCAGCTGCGCGAGCCATGGCTCCCCGGACAACCACGGCGAGCCCCAGCCGAGCTGCTCGGCCTCGAGGGCGCCGAAGGCCGTCCCGTCGATCTCGAGCAGGGTGGTCAGCGCGTCGAGCACCGACGATTTGCCGGCGCCGGGCGGGCCCGTCAGCACCACGGCCGTCGTCGTCATCCGCGGTATGTTCGCGGACGAGCGAGCGGCGAGCGATCGGCACGGGACGGATCGCGCCGGCGCTCGCGGCGCGGGGCATCGAGGTGTGCGGGATCGAGCTGAGGCACCGCTCACGTCTCGGCCTGGCGCACGGGCTGGGAGCGATCACGCGACCGCGACTAGCCTCTCGCTCCGTGCTGGTCCTGCTGCCACCGTCCCAGGGCAAGGCGTCGCCCGGTCGCGGTCGTCGCGCCGGCCTGTCGACGCTCGTCTACGCCCGGCTGCGCGAGCCCCGAGAGCGGCTGATCGACGCGGTCGACCCCGGTCTGCGCACCGCCCCCGCGATCCCGGCGGCGGAGCTCTACACGGGCGTGCTGTTCGCCGCCCTCGGCCTCGCGGACCTGCCGTGGGACGACGTGCTGATCGCGAGCGCGCTGTGGGGAGTCGTCCGGCCCGGCGACCGGATCCCGGCCTACCGGCTCGACATGAGGGCCAGGCCGTCGGGCATCGGCGGGCTGGCGGCGTACTGGCGCCAGCCGCTGCGCGCGGCGTTGCCCGATCGCGGCCTCGTGCTCGATCTGCGCTCCGGCGCCTACGCCGCGGCATGGCAACCGCGGCGCGCGACCCATCTCGCCGTGCGCGGGTTCACGGAGGGGCCCGACGGCCGGCGGACTGTCATCGCCCATATGGCCAAGCGCGTCCGCGGCGAGGTCGCACGCCTCGTCCTGCTGGCCGGGGGCGCCGAGCGGCCTGAAGAGGTGGCTGAGATCGCCGGTGCGGGCGGCCTGCGCGTCGAGCTCTCGACGGGGCTGCTCGACGTGATCGAGTGACAAGGTACGGTGACCCCCCCGGATCGGCCGACCCGGTGAACACACAAATATTCTAAATCAATTTATTTAGTTGGTTTAGGCCGACGCGCGCCTGGCAATCGTTCAGGCGATGCTTCGACGACGACCCCGCGGCCGCGAGCGTGCGCTCGTGACGGTGATGGCCCTCGGCGTGATTCTCGTGCTCAGCGCGTGCGGCGGCTCCAGCGAGCCGGCCGCGAACGCCCACGGGACGGTGAACGGCCACGCCGTCCAGGATCTGTACGGCTCGCTGCCGACCGCCGGGACGCCGGTCGGCACCGGCACGATCACGATGGGCCAGCTCACCGGCGACACGCCGACCTACATCTTCCCGATCGTCCCCGGGTCCCAGGCCACCGACGGGACCGCGTTCCTGATCGACCAGCTCTACGTCCCGCTCTACAACGTCCAGGTCGGTGGCACGCTGACCGTCAACTACGCGACGAGCGCGGCCGAGAAGCCGACGTTCTCCGACGGCGACCGGCGGGTGACGATCAGGCTGCGACCGGGTCTCACCTGGTCAGACGGGCAACCTGTGACCTCGACCGATGTCCTCTTCTACATCGCCCTGCTCAGGGCGGCGGTCAAGGAAAGCGCCGACAACTGGGAGCTGTACACCCCGGGATTGCTCCCCGACAACATCGCCGGCGCCACCGCGCCGAATCCCCGCGCGCTCGTCCTCACCTTCACCAAGACCTACAACCCGAACTATCTGCTCGGTGACCAGCTGGCCGGGACGCTGACCCCGCTGCCGAGCAGCGTGTGGAACGTCGACGCCGCCAACGGACCGCATCTGACCGATTGGCAGAGCCCCGCGGTGGCCAAGAAGATCTATGACTACCTCAGCAAGCAGGGCGCGTCGATCGCCACGCTCGCCAGCGACCCGCTCTGGCACACGGTCGACGGGCCGTTCCGGCTCACTTCGTTCAGCCCGACGAACAGCTCGTTCACCCTCCAGGCCAATCCCCGCTACGCCCTCACCGGCAAGGTCCGCTTCTCGACGCTCAACGTCGAGACGTTCGCGGGCACCTTCTCGCAGCTCAACGCGCTCCGTGCCGGCACGCTCGAGGTTGCCGCGATCGACTTCTCCCAGCTCAACGAGGTTCCCGGGCTGCGCTCCGACGGCTTCAGCGTCTACGGCTATCCCAATATCGGATCGTTCGGGGTGATCCTCAACTTCAGGGACGGCACCGATCACTTCGACAGGGTGATCGGCCAGCTCTACGCCCGGCAGGCGCTCGCCCATCTCGTCGATCAGCCCGGCTACATCGCGGCCGTCTTCAAGGGGGCCGCCTCGACGGCGTATGGCCCCCTTCCGACCGTGCCGAAGACGCCGTTCACCCCGGCGGCCGCCGGAGTGGACCCGTATCCGTACAGCGCCTCGGCGGCGGCGGCGCTTCTGAAGGCCCACGGCTGGAAGGTCGTGCCCTACGGCCAGACGACGTGCGCGAAGCCAGGCACCGGATCCGGGGAGTGCGGCGCCGGGATCCCGGCCGGCAGACCGTTCCGCTTCACCCTGTACGACACGCCGCCATCCAGCAGCGAGTCGATCCCGCTCGAGTCAGAGGCGTTCTCCTCGGCGGCCAAGCAGGTCGGGATCGAGATCACGCTCGGGGTGCGGTCGTTCAACTATCAGATCTCGAACTTCAACGACAGCGATCCCGGGGACGATCACTTCCGCAACGACTGGGGCGCGGCGAACTGGGGCGAGTACGGGACGACGCCCTATCCGACCGAGGAGACGATCTTCAACACAGCCGGGTCCAGCAACTTCGGCGGATACAGCGACCCGACCGCCGACGCGCTCATCAACCGGGCGCTGTACGACGACGCGCCGTCGGCCGCCACGGCGGTGGCGTCCTATCTCGAGAGGAGCGTCCCGATGCTCTTCCTGCCCTGCGCCGACGTGCTCGATGCGGTCAGCACGAAGGTCGGCGGCACCGCAGACTCGTTCCTGGCGATGACCCAGGACGTCTTCTATCCCCAGTACTGGTATCTGAAGCGCTGACGCCGCCCCGGACCGCGCGCGGCCGCCTCAGGGCGCATGGCCGTCGATCGCCTCGCGCGCGAGAGCCGCAGCCGCGGGGCGGGAATCGCGAGCGCCCGATACGCCTCGTGGACCATCGAGAGGATGTCGGAGATCTCGTCGGCGACCCGGTCGGCCGGGCGGAACATGTCGTCGCGATGATGCGCCCAGTGCGGGAGGACACGATGCGCGCCCGGAGCCGTTGGCCCGGGCGGATGAGCGTGCTGTCGCTACGCCTCCACGCCGGGTGAGCCCGCCGTCGTGGCCGGCACGGAGACGTGGCGGTCAATCAGCACGCCATCGACGGTATCGCCGCGGCCGGCGGGTCCGCAACCCTTACCCGGATGGGCGCTGCTCGGCCGCCAGCGGGCTGCGCTGCGCCGTCGAGGCGAGACGGAAGGCGCCGACCGCGACGAGCAGCAGACCGACGGCGAGGATCGCCGCCGCGCCGGCGCTGAGCGATAACCGGGCGGGCGAGAGCAGAGCGAGCAGCACGACCGGCGCCACGGCGCCGACCGAGGAGACGATCGGGCCGACGCGTGAGGCGGGCAACCGCTGCAGCGCGGCCGACTCGGCGGTGACCGACGCGAAGCCGCTGACCGCGACCGCGGCCGTCCAGGCGATCGCCAGGAGCGGATGCTCGATCCACTCACGGGCGATCTCGTTGCCGGCGATGGCGACGAGCACGTCGCCGGCGGCGGCCGCCGCGGCGAGCCGCCAGGCCGAACCGTCCACCCGGCCGACGAACGCGGACACGACGACGAGACCCAGGGCGCCGAGCACGACGCCGCAGGCCACGGGGTGAGCGAGCCGGACCGCGCCCGCGTCTGACGGCGCGGCGAGGACCACGCAGACGACACCGGCCACCAGCACGACCGCGGCGGCGATCGTCTCGGCGTCGATGCGCTCCCCGAGGAACACGCGCGCCGCGACAACGAGCGCGATCAGCCCGAGGCTCATCAGCGGCGCGACGACGATCAGCGAGGCGTAGCGCAGGGCGAACAGCTCGAAGACGATTCCGGCGCCGTCGAGCGCGATCGCCAGCAGCCAGAGCGGCCGATGCAGCAGCATGGCGAGAAACGTCCTGCCCGGACGGGCCACCCGGCCGGCGCGCCGAGACTGCTGGGTCATCAGCAGATAGCCGCTCTCGTATGAGGCGCTCGCCAGCAGGCTGAGGACGATTCCGATGGGCTCGTGACTCACCACCGAGGGCGCTACCCCGATCCGATCACATTGCGTGCAGAGGCAGGGACCGCGCGCTGATCCTCGGTTCGTCAGCGCCGGCGGGCGGCCGGTTGCCATGCAGTCTGGGTCCAGCCGCTGTCGGCGTGGCGCTCGGCGGTCCATCGCGCCTCGACGATCTCCGACACCGGGACGGTCGAGTGGCCGAGCGAGCGGATCTCGCCCTGGCGGACGGGATCGGTCAGCACGCCGAGCGTCTCGTCGATGTCGGTGTCGGGATCGGGGCGGTGGATTTGATCGAGATCGATCCAGTCGGTCTGCAGCCGCCGCAGCGCGTTCTCGACCTCGGTGACGATCCGGCGGCGCGAGTTGCCGCGCCGGTCGGGGTCATCGCCCTTCGGCATGTGCTCCGTGTGGTGGTCGTCGTCTCCGGCCGCGGCCGGCGCGCGATTCAGGCGGTGGCCGGCGGCGCCGCGGCGTATTCCTCGTCGCTGACGTGCCGGCCCCAGGTGACCGGACTGCCGGACTCGTCGTTCTGCTGCATCGCGATGTGGACCATGAAGCGATTCGGCGCGGCGCCATGCCAGTGGTTCTCACCGGGCTCGAAGAACACGCGGTCGCCGGGGCGGAGGGTCTCGACCGGACCGCCCTCGCGCTGGCAGCGCCCGACGCCCTCGGTGACGAACACCGTCTGCCCGTGCGGATGGGTGTGCCAGGCGGTGCGCGCGCCGGGGGTGAAGTGCACGGCGGCGGCGGCGAATGTCGAGGTGCCGGCGGGCGCGGCGACGGCGTCGATGTAGACGTCTCCGGTGAACCAGTCGGCCGGGCCCTTCGCGGTGTCGATCGAGCTGCGGGTGATCTGCATGGGATGTCCTATTCGTTGGCGGGGGAGCCGGCGTGCTCAGGGGTGGCGGCCCAGCTGCCGAGCAGGTCGAGCGCCTCCGCCGAGCGGCTGCGCGGATCGGCGCTGTGGACGCCGATCGTCAGACCGGTGTCGGCGGAGACGTCCATGACCTCGTGGGCGAGCTCGAGCTCGCCGACGACCGGGTGGCGCGGACGCTTGGTGCCGGTTGGTGACAGCGGACCCTTGTGGGCCGCCCACCAGATCCGGACGGCGCAGCCCCGTGACCCGCCGCGGTCGCCAGGTCGGCAGGCCGGCCTGTTCCGGGGCACCAGCGCGCGGCTGGTCAGGGAACTCGGCGATGTCGTTGGCGGCGTCCATGGAGACCAACATATCTCGGCCGCGCTGACGCTCGGCGCGTTCATGCTCGCGCTCGCGTTGATCGTCTCGTTCGCCGTCCGCCCGCGCCGGGAGCGGGCGCTCGCCGCGGTCACCCCCGACGCACCTTGCGTCGGCGCAGGACTCCGAGCAGTTCGCATCCGCCGCGATCAGTGCCGAGCGCGGGAACTGAGATTTGCCCCGCCGCCCCGCCGCCCGGCCGCCCTGCCGCCCGGCCGACCTGCCGCCGGCCGCCGATCGTCGCCGGTGAACGGGACGGCCGCCCTGGTGGAGAATGTGTGCGAGCTGCGATCGCCGTGCGCAGCAGCCGTTCGCGCAACCTGAGGAGCCAGGGATGAGATCGCCGCGTCACGCCCACTTCATCGTGTTCATGACCCCCGACGGGTATCACGAGGCGGGCTGGCGCGGGCACGAGTTCGATGCACGGGATGCGATCGGCCTGCAGAGCCTGATCCGCTCCACGGCGCTGGCGGAGCGGGGACTGCTTGACGCGGTGTTCTTCGCCGACCGGCTGGCGCTGACGCCGTTCCGCGCCCGGGCGTTCCCACAGGTCCATTTCGATCCGGTTCAGATGCTCGTCGGGCTGGCGATGACCAGCCGTCGGATCGGGTTGATCGCGACCGCGTCGACGACCTTCAGCACGCCGTGGGATCTCGCCCGTCGCTTCGCCACCGCCGATCACATCAGCGGCGGCCGGATCGGCTGGAACGTGGTCACGACCTACGATCCGAACGCGGCCGAGAACTTCGGGATGACGCTGCCCGAGCATGACGACCGCTATGCCCGGGCGTCGGAGTTCGTCGAGGTCTGCCGGCGTCTGTGGGATTCCTGGGAGGACGGCGCCCTCGTCCGCGACCCGTCCGCGGGCGTCTGGGCGGATCCCGCCCGTATCCACGCGGCGGACTTCCACGGCCGGTACTACGACGTCGCGGGCGCGCTGTCGGTGCCCCGCTCGCCCCAGGCTCACCCGGTGATCGCGCAGGCCGGCTCGTCGCCGGCGGGGATCGAGCTCGCCGGGCGGACCGCCAACCTCGTGTTCACGCCGCAGACCTCGGTGCGGGCGGGCCTGGCCTTCCGCGAGACGATCGACGCCGCCGCCACGCGCAACGGCCGCCGGGCCGGGGACGTGCGCATCCTGCCCGGGCTCGGGTTCGTGCTCGGCAGCACCGAGGCCGAGGCCACCCAGCGTCGTCGCGTGCTCGAGGAGAGCGTCGACCCGACGTTCAGATGGCAGATGCTCGCCACGACCGCCGGGCTGGCGATCGACGAGATCGACCCCGCCCGGCCGCTCTCACCGGAGCTCGCCGCGACCGCCGCCGACACGAGCTTCGCCCGGAACATCGTCACCCGGGCGCTGGAGACGAAGCTGCCGTTCGGAGAGCTCGCGGCGACGGTCACGGGATTGCCGGGCGGCCTGGAGTTCACCGGCGGCCCGGAGCAGTTCGCCGACCTCGTCGGCGACTGGATCGGTCACGGGGCCTGCGACGGCTTCACGCTGCAGCCGGCGACCCTGCCCGAGGACCTCGAGCTGTTCGTGGATCAGGTCGTCCCGATCCTCCAGGACAGGGGTCTGTTCCGTCACGAGTACGCGGGCGCCACGCTGCGCGAGCATCTCGGCCTGGCTCGACCCTGATCACGGTGATCGATGCGCCCCCTCATCGAAAACGCCCTCCGACCTGAACGGTGCGGAGGGCGGTTCGAATGCTGTGTGGAGGTGGAGACGGCGGGAATTGAACCCGCGTCCGCAATCGCGTGAGAATGGCGTCTACGAGCGTATCCGGCGTTCTGATCTCATCTCCCGTTCGCCGCGCCGGCGGGGTTGCGGGGGACCAGCTCCATGAGATGTCCCCGGATCGGCTGGAGCGAACCTCACCGGGTGAGCCTGCTATGTGATCCCGGCGATTCCGCCGCAGGCGAACGGAGGCCGGGACGCTCACGGCCTAGTCCTTACAGACTAAGCGGCGAGCGCGAACGAGTGAGTATCCACATTGTTCGCGTTTGGTTTTTTCCTGGGTGTTTAACGAGGCCTCCCAGGACCTCGACTCGCAACCAGACCCACGAAGCCGACCACGTCGAAGCCTGTCGTCCCCGGGGGTATGTCTGGCTCTCAGTATAGGAGCCGCCGCCGGAATCGGCGGGTCTTCTCAAGGAGCGATTCGAAGGGGTCGATAAGACCTTCCCGGAATGCGCTCCGACGGCTGCGACAATGAACGGCTGAGAATGGAATCCTCCGCCCCCACCCCGCTTCTGCCGGAGCCGCCGATCAGCCCGGGCTATGAGCAGACGGTCCTGCCGCCGGCTCGCGCGCTCGGTGACGGATCGGCGCCCGCACCCCCTCAGTCCGAGCAGTCGTTCTACCGCCGGCGGATCGCGCCGATCGGCGCGGCGATCCTCGCCTTCCTGGTCAAGCTCAAGTCCCTGCTGCTGCTGGCCGGCAACGTCAAGCTCCTCGCCACGGCGGGCACGATGGCGGTCTCGATCGCCGCCTACGCGACGATCTGGGGCGTCCCGTTCGCGTTCGCGTTCGTGCTGCTGCTGCTCGTCCACGAGACCGGCCACGTGATCGCGCTGCGACGTGAGGGGATCAAGGCGAGCGCGCCGATGTTCATCCCCTTCCTCGGCGCCGTGATCAGCGCCCGCTCGCTCGGCGACAACGCCCTCGCCGAGGCGCGCGTCGGCCTCGCCGGGCCGATCCTCGGCAGCTTCGGGGCCGCGGTCTGCCTGCTCGTCTATCACCTCACCGGGCACACCTTCTGGGCGGCGCTCGCCTACACCGGCTTCTTCCTCAACCTCTTCAACCTGCTGCCGGTCGTGCCGCTCGACGGCGGCCGGGCGATGGCCGCGATGTCGCCGTGGCTGTGGATCGCGGGCTTCGCCGGGCTCGTCGTGCTCGCCTTCGTCGCCTCCAATCCGATCATCTGGATCATCGTCCTGTTCGCCGCGATGGAGACCTATCGCCGCTTCAAGCAGCGCCGGGCGGGCGGTCTCGTCCAGGCCGCGTACTATCGCGTCTCGCCGCGCAACCGGGCGATCGTGGCGGTCGTCTACCTCGGCCTGATCGCCTTGCTCGTGATCGGCATGAACGCCGCCAACCTGCCGCGCACGCTGTAGCTCGCGGCCGCAGCCCCGGCCCTGCGGCACCGGGCCCCGGCCCCTGACCCGGGTGATGCTGCCAGCCCGTGGGCGGGGAGGCCGTGGTCGATATTAACGCCATATGCGTTAATAACGACCACAGCCCCCGGGGCGCGCCCGCTGGGCCTGGCTAGTACGGGCGAGTCTGCTCGTCGGCCGGGTACGTGGCGGCGGAGCGCCGCCCGGACCACACGAACGTGTAGGCGACCGACAGCACGAGGCCGACGATCCCCAGCACGAACAGGACGGTACCGGCGGTCTGGAGGTTGATCCAGGAGACATGGGCGGTGACCGCCCAGCGCAGAATCGCGCCGGCGGCGATCAACACGATGGATGTGCCGATGGTCATGGCATCAGTCCTACCCGGGATGCGCCCGCAGGACGCGCCGGATCAGCGGCCGGCTCCGGCACCGGTCAGCGGCCGGCTCCGGCACCGGTCAGCTCCGGCACCGGTCAGCGGCCGGCTCCGGCACCGGTCAGCGGCCGACTTCGCGCAGCTCGCGCTGGACGTCGCGCGCCATGTCGCGGGTGCGGATCGACTGGCGCTTGTCGTAGAGGTCCTTGCCCTTGGCCAGGGCGATCTCGACCTTGGCCCGCGAGCGCGGGCCCGAGAAGTAGATCCGGGTCGGGATCAGGGTCAGCCCGCGCTCGTGCGTGCGCCCGATGAGACGCTCGATCTCCGAGCGGTGCAGCAGCAGCTTCCGGGGGCGCTCGGGATCGTGGTTGTCCCGTGAGGCGGCGCCATAGGGTGGGATGTAGACGCCGTACAGCCACACCTCGCCGTCGCGCACCGAGGCATAGGAGTCCTTGAGCTGGGCTTTGCCCTCGCGCAGGGATTTGACCTCGGTGCCGGTCAGCACCATCCCGCACTCGAAGCGCTCGAGCAAGTTGTAGCGAAACGACGCCTGGCGATTGCTCGCCACGTCACCGGGGGATACCTTGCGTTTCTTGGCTGCCATCAGGGGGTCTCACTCGTCGCCGGAATCGGCGGGGACAAGATCCACCCTACCCCGCGGCGCGTCGATCCGCCCGACGCGGACGTCGATCCGGTCCCCGAGCGACAGCGCGCCGCCTCCCCGGGTGCCGACGAGCATCGTCGCCTCCTCGTTGAGCTCCCACCAGTCACCGCGCATCCGGCGCACCGGGAGCATCCCCTCATACCGCAGTCCCTCGCCGAAGGCGACGAACGCCCCGGCCCCGATCAGCCCGACGATCTCGCCGGAGAATCCGGCGTCACGGTCGGCGCCGCGCAGCTCACGCTCGAGCAGGAAGCAGCGCGCGACGTCGTCGGCGTCGCGCTCGATCATCATCGCCTCTCGCTCGCGCGCCGACGTCCACGGCCCCGCGCTCGCCACCCACGAGGAGTCGGGCACCGGCTCGCCGGCGATCGCCGAGAGCAGCCCGCGATGGCAGATGAGATCGGGGTAGCGGCGGATCGGGGAGGTGAAATGGCAGTAGCGGGGCGACGCCAGCCCGGCATGGCCGAGGTTGCGATGGTCGTAATAGGCCTGCTTGAGCGAGCGCAGCACGAGGCTGGTCAGCGCCCGGCGGCCGTGCCCGGTCCGCGTCACCCACGCGTCGACGAGGCCCGAGGCCTCCCCGACGATGTCGGCCGCCTGCTCGGCGCTGAGATGGCCCGTGGGCACCGGCGGCGTCGGCACCCCGAGCGACGCCAGCTGATCGACGAGCCGCTGCACCGAGGCGGCCTCGGGCGGTTCGTGGACGCGATACAGGGTCGGGATCCTGCGCTCCTCCAGGAACGCCGCCACCTGCTCGTTGGCGGCGATCATCAGCATCTCGATCAGGCGATGGGACTCGGTCTGCGCCGAGAGCGTCACCCCGACGACGTCGCCGGCGCGGTCGAAGGCGAACTCCGGTTCCGACGAGTCGACGACGACCGCCGCTCGGCCGCCCGCGCGGCCGTCGCGCAACGCCCCCAGCGCCGCCGCCGCGGACCGCGCCGCCGCCAGCGGTCCACCCCAGGGGTCCCGCGCCGCCTCGGCGCCGTCGAAGATCCGGTCGACGCGGTCGTAGTCCAGGCGCTCGTCGGAGCGGATCAGCGACCGGTACAGCGAGGCGCCGCTGACGCCCCGGGCGCCGATCGTCATCTCGACGGTGACGGTCGCCCGCGCGTCACCCGGCACGAGCGAGCAGGCGTCGTTGGACAGCGCCCTGGGGAGCATCGGCTCGACCGCCCCCGGCACGTACACGCTCGTCGCGCGGCGATAGGCCTCGCGATCGATCGAGGACCGCGGCGTCACATACGCGGCCACATCGGCGATGTGCACCCACACCCGCCATCCGCCGTCACCCCGCGCCTCGGCGGAGATGGCGTCGTCGAAATCACGCGCGCTCGCCGGGTCGATCGTGAAGGTCGTCAGATCCCGCAGGTCCCGACGCCCGGCGCCGTCGAGCGTCGCCGCCGAGGCCGCGGCCCCCCGGGCATCGTGCTCGACGGCCGGATCGAAGCTGCGACGCAGGCCGCGGTCGAGCATCAACGCGGTCAGCACGTCGCGGGCCACGTCAGGTCGCCCGAGCCGGCGGGCGATCGTCATCCGCCGCCCCGCTCCCCGGCCACCGCCGCGCCCCGGCGCCACCTCGACGAGGTCGCCGGCGCCGGCGCGGCGATCACGGCTGACGACCATCTTCGGCCCCGGCGAGAAGAACGGCTCGGCGACGAGGTACTTCCCCTGCCTGACGAGGACGGCGACGCGCGCCGCCGGGCGCGGCTCCCGAGCGCTCACGCTCAGGACGTTACTTCGGCGGCGACCGTCCGCTCGGCGGCGGTCAGCGCCGTGTCGGTGCGCGAGCCGGGCTTTGTGAAGGCATAGACGTTCGGGATGACGCCACGGCCGCGGACCACCCCGCCGGCCCCGAGGTTCTCCCCGTCCGGAGTGAAGAACTCGCCGACGGTGAAATCGAGCGCTCCCCCGTTGGGCAGCGGATCGATCTCCTGGAAGACGCCCTTGCCGTAGGTATGCGTTCCGACGACCTTGGCCCGGCCGCGCTGCTGCAGCGCGGCGGTGACGATCTCGGCCGAGGACGCGGTGTTCTCGTCGACGAGCACGACCAGCGGGATCGTCGGGGCGATCGCGTCGCCGTGCGCCAGGTAGACCTGGCGCGGCTGGCTGCGCCCGTAGGTCGAGACGATCGTCCCGTTGGAGATGAAGATGCTGGCGACGTTGACCGCCTCCTCGATCAGACCGCCGCCGTTCTCCCGGAGGTCAAGGATGAGCCCGCGCGCGCCCTGGTGCAGCACGCTCTGCACCTGATAGCGCAGCTCGGCGCCCGAGCCCTGGCTGAACGTCGTCAGCTGCACGTAGCCGAGCTTGATGCCCTTGTAGCGGAGGATCAGCCCGCTCGCGACCGGGATGACGAGGTTGGCCCGGGTCAGCGTGACCCGGCGCGTGTGCCGGCCGGTCACGACGGTCAGCGTGACCGGCGTGCCCGCCCGGCCGGTGATGAGCTTCGCGGATGCGGTCGAAGATCGGCCGGCGAGCGAGGTGGAGCCGACCGCGGTGATCACGTCCCCGGCGGCCAGACCTCCCCGGGCGGCCGGCGACCCCTGGAAGACGTCGACGACGACGAGCCCCCGTGGCGACGGGTTGATGTCGACCCCGATCCCGCTGAGATGGGTGGTGTCCGCGTTCTGGAAGCTCTGATAGTCGGTGGGGTCGTAGTAGTGGCTGTAGGGGTCGTCGAGGCTCGCCACCGTTCCGGCCAGACCGGCGTTGACGAGCGCGGTGCGGCTGACCTTGCGGTAGTAGTCGCGCTGGATCAGCCCCAGCACCTGGTTGATGAGCTTGTCGTTGTCAGACTGGGAGACGAACGCGCTGCGGACCGGGCCGGGCAGCCAGCTGGGGTGGCCGCCGAACCACACCCCGACGAACAGCACGACGACCGCCGCGAGGGCGGCGAGGGGCCAGGGAGAACGGTGTCGGCGCGGGTGCATGAAGCCCACTCAGGGTAGCCGGGCGACCCGGCGGGCGACCCCGCTCGCCGGCGGCGCCTGCAGCCGCGGCGCGAGCGCGGGCGCCGCCCGCGGCGGCCCGCCGTCAGCCGGCGCGCCCGGCCGCCATCAGCAGGCGCGCCCGGCCGCCGTCAGCCGGCGCCGCCGCCCGGAGTCAGACGCGCCCGGCCGGCGTCAGACGCGCAGGAAGCGGCGGAGCGAGAGCCCCGAGCCCATCGCCGAGACGAGCACGCCCGCTGCGATCAGGACGGCGACGAGCGCCGGGAAGTCGATCGTGTGCGGCGACGCGATCAGTCCCCAGTTCGACAGGAGCGGATCGAGCAGCACGAGCTTGGCGAGGCCGAGCACGGCGATCGCCAGCAGCGCGCCGAGCGCGCCGACGACGACCCCCTCGATGACGAACGGCCAGCGGATGAACCAATCGGTGGCGCCGACGAGCTTCATCACCTCGACGTCACGGCGGCGCGAGTACAGCGACAGCCGGATCGTGTTGGCGATCAGCAGGACCGAGGCGAGGATGAGGAGGATCGTCAGCGCGGCCGCGGTGATCGTCACGAGGTTGGTCACCTCAAGGATCTTCTTCGTGTCGGCGCGCTTGTTGGAGACGCTCTGGATCGCCGGATCGATCATCGTCGTCGCGCCGCCCGAGCCACGCGGGGTCAGCGAGCTGAGCACCGACAGGACGTTGGACGGGTTGTTCGGGATGACGTGGAAGGTGTCGGGCAGCGGGTTGGAGCCGAGCAGCTGATAGGCCTGGGGATCGAGCTTGGACTGCTGGGCGAACGCCTGCTGCTTGGAGACGTACTGCAGCGTCTTGACGTTCGGGAGCCCGAGCAGCTCACGCCGCACCCGCGCGACGTCGGCCGTGGTGGCGTCGGTGCGCAGGAAGACATCGACCTCGACGCGGCCGCGGACGGTGTCGGCGGCACCGTTGGTCGCCTGCACGATCGGGATGAACACGCCGAGCACGACGAGCGTGACGAGCACGGTGGCCAGCGCGGCGAAGCTCGGGGCCGCGCTGCGGCGGATGGCGCGCAGCGCCTCACGCAGGAAGAAGCCGATCCTCATCGCCGACCTACAGCCCGGGAGGGCGGGTCGACGGGGCGCGCAGCCGCTTGGCGAGATCTCGGGTCGTCTCGTCACGGGTGTACAGCCCCGCGGCCTCGTCGCGCACGACGCGGCCGGCGGAGAGCTCGAGCACCCGGCGGCGCATCTTGTCGACCATCGCCTGGTCATGGGTGGCGACGAGCACGGTCGTCCCGGTGCGATTGATCCGGTAGAGCAGGCGCATGATGTCGATGCTCGTCTCGGGATCGAGGTTGCCGGTCGGCTCGTCGGCCAGCAGCAGCGGCGGATGATTGACGAACGCCCGGGCGATCGACACGCGCTGCTGCTCGCCGCCGGAGAGCTGATGCGGGAGGTTGTGCAGCTTGGTCGAAAGTCCGGTCAGGCGCAGGATGTCCGGGACCTTGGCCCGGATCTCCCTGCGCGAGCCGCCGGTCACCTGCAGGGCGTAGGCGACGTTGTCGTAGACCGTGCGATTGGGCAGGAGCTTGAAGTCCTGGAAGACGACCCCGATGTTGCGCCGGAAGTACGGCACCCGCTTGCGCGAGATCTCATCGAGATGATGGCCGGCCACCCGGATCGTGCCGGAGGTCGGCTCCAACTCCTTGATCAGGAGCCGCATCACGGTCGACTTGCCGGATCCGGTCGAGCCGACGAGGAAGACGAACTCGCCGCCGTCGATCGCGAAGGTCGCCTGATCGAGGCCGACGTCGCCGGCGTAGAGCTTTGACACCCCACGGAATTCGATGACGTGACGGCCGCCGGGAAGAGAGGTGGGCGTGCGCGCGGGCTTCGCGGAGGGCGCGACGGCACGGCGACGGGCACGCGGGGTCAGTTTCGATGATGGAGCCATGAAGTGGCGCCAGCGTAGCGGGGAGCACCCGTCTTGTCGTGCTCGGCGGGGGGCTTGCAACGCGGTTTGCAGAGGCCCGTTCGGTAAAGCCCGGATAAGCCTCGGGGAGCGGTCCGGAGCACGCCGCCGCGACCGGCGAGCGCGCTACCGTTGTCGTGCAGCATGTCGAATATCACGGTCTCCACCCTCCCCAACGGCCTGCGACTGCACCGGATCGCGGTGCAGGGCACGCGCGCCGTGACGATCCTCGCCGCCTTCGACGCCGGCGCGCGCACCGAGCGCCCGGAGGAGAACGGGATGGCCCATTTCCTGGAGCATCTCGTGTTCAAGGGCGGGGAGAAGTACCCGACCTATCGAGACGTCAACGAGGCGGCGGAGAGCATCGGGGCCGTGCTCAACGCGTACACGAGCCACGATCTCGTCGCCTTCCACATCACCGCGCGGGCCCAGCGCGGGCTCGAGGCCGCCGACCTGCTGACCGATTTCGTCGCCCGGCCGCGCATCGACGCCGGCGAGCTCGACCGTGAGCGGGGCGTCGTCGTGCAGGAGATCGCGCGGGCCGACGACCAGCCGTCGATGCAGGCCGAGCATCTGATCGACGAGGCGGTGTTCGGCGACCACCCGCTCGGCCGGCCGGTGCTCGGCACCGTCGAGCACATCCGGGACACCTTCACGCGCGACGCGATCGTCGCCTTCCGCTCGCGCCGGTGGTCTCCGGCCCGCGGCGCCGCCTTCGCGGTCGGCAATCTGGAGGCGCTCGGTGACGACGGCGAGCTCGCCGAGCTGTTCGGCCGGTTCACCGCCGGGCCCGAGCCGGAGCCGTTCGCGTCCGCGCCGTCCGCCCATCCGCGGGTGATGGTCCGCGAGCGCGACTCCAGCCAGTCGCATCTGCGGATGTCGTATCGACCGGGAATCGACGTGGCCTCCCCGCGCGAGCGCGCGGCGCTCGTCATCTACGCCACGCTGCTCGGCGGTTCGATGGGCTCCCGGCTGTTCGACGAGATCCGCGAGCAGCGCGGTCTGGCCTACTCCGTCCACGCCGCCCCCCACGCCTACGCCGACGTCCCGATCGTCCAGCTGTCGGCCGGCCTGGATTCCAGCAAGTGCCTGGAGGCCTATCGCCGGATGCGGGACATCGTCACCGAGCTGCGTGACGACGGGCCGACGCGTGACGAGGTCGCCCGCGCCCAGGCCTACGCCGCCGGCGCGCGGACGATCGCCTTCGAGAACTCCGGCGCGGTCGCCCGCTACGCCGCCCAGCAGACGATCGTCTACGGCGAGGACGCCGATCCCGATACGACGATCGCGCTGCTCGACCAGGTCAGCTATGACGACGTCCGGACGGTTGCCGCCGACGTGGCCGACGAGCTGTCGGTCGCCTGTGTCGGCCCGCATACCGTCGAGGAGCTGGAAGCCGCCTGAGACGGAGCGTCGCCGCCGGCTGCGGGCTGGCCGTGGCGGTCGTCGCCGCCGCGCTCGTGTTGCTCGGCTTCCCGGGCGGCGGGGCCACCGGCCATGGAGCCGACCGCGACGGACCGCGGTCGGGTCAGACGCCGGGCGTGCGCGGACTCCGTCACGCGGCGGGCACCGCCTCGGCGACCGCGCCGGACGGCGGCTCCGGGGGCGCCGCGGCCGGCGGGCAGACGACGGTGGGGCAGACCGCGACCGTCACCGGCGACACCAAGCGGATCATCCTCGGCGGCCCGGCTCCGGTCTCGGCGAGCGAGACGCAGCTGACGACGACCCTGCACGCGGCCTTGCGGACGGCGGGGCCGGCCAGCGGGGCGCTCGTCTATGACCTGACGACCGATCAGGCGCTGTATGCCGCCGACGCCACGGTCAAGCGACCGCCGGCCTCGGTCGAGAAGCTGTGGACGACGACGGCGCTGATGCTCAAGCTCGGGCCCGACGCGCGCCTGCGGACGAGCCTGCTCGGCACCGGCTTCCTGCGTGACGGCGTCTGGCACGGAAACCTCTATCTGCGCGGCGGCGGTGACCCGACGTTCGGCGACCCGACGTTCAACCGCGTCTGGGAGGACGGCTACGGATCGACCGGATCAGAGCTCGTCGCCCAGCTCGTGCGCCGCGGCATCCACCGGGTGACCGGGCAGGTGTTCGCCGACGAATCGCTGTTCGATCGCCGGCGCGGCGGTCTGCTGACCGACTACCGCCCTGACATCCCCGACTTCGGCGGCCAGCTCAGCGCGCTGACCTATGACCACGGCACGACCCTCCCCCACTACACCCCGGCGACGTTCGCCGCCCACGAGCTGGCGCTCGTCATGCGCGACGAGCAGATCGCCGTCCGCGCCTCGCCGCACTCGGCCGTCACCCCGGCCCGGGCGCGGCTGCTGGCGATCGTCAGCTCGCCTCCGATGGGGGTGATGACGCGGCTCATGGACGTGCCCTCCGACGACCTGTTCGCCGAGCTGTTCACCAAGCAGCTCGGCGCGCTGTTCGGTCGCGGCGGGACGATCGCCGACGGCGCGAAGGTGATCGGCGCGACGATCGCCGCCACGTATGACCTGCATCCGACGATCCTCGACGGCTCGGGGCTGTCCCGCGACGACGGCTCGTCGCCGCTGGAGATCGTCGATCTCCTGCGCGAGCTGTGGGGCACCCCGGTCGGGCGAGAGCTCGTCGACTCGCTGCCGACCGTCGGGGTCAACGGCACGGTGCAGGGGATCGCAGTCAAGACGGCCGCGCAGGGCCACTGCGTCGCCAAGACCGGCACGCTCAACAACGTCACCAACCTCGCCGGCTACTGCGCCGGCCACCACGGCCAGCAGCTCGCGTTCGCGCTGTTCATCGACGGACCGCCGAACTGGACGGCGCTCGTCCTCGAGGGCCGGATGATCGCGGCGATCGCCCGCTATTGACGATCGTCGCCACGACCCGAGACAATCGTGGGGTGGAGCTCGCCACCGCGCTCAACCTCGGGGAGCTGCAGCGCTATCTCAGCCGGATCGGCGATCGCTGGCCACTGCAGATGGTGATGCTCGGTGGCGCCCGGGTCGACGACCTGCGGGGCGCGCTGCCCCAGCGCGAGCGCGGACCGGAGTTCGTCATCGTCCTCGTCTCCCGCGCCTTCGAGGGGATGCCGTGGCTGGAGCGCGTCTACCAGGCGACCTCGCTGTGGGACGGGATGGAGATGGGCGACCCCGCCGTCGTGCACTGCTACACGGTCAAGGAGTTCAACCGCAAGCGTGAGAGCACCCCGGCGCTCACGGCGGTCATCGAGCGCGGGCTGCTGCTGTTCGAGGATCGCGGGCCGGTCCGTCCCGCGCCGGAGGCCCCGGGTGGGGCCTACGGGCTCGGCATCTGAGCGCTACGAGCCGATTGCGACCATGCGCTCGATCGCCAGCCGCGCCCGGTCGGCGATCTCCGGCGGGACCCGGACCTCGTGAACGCCGTCGCGCAGCGCGTCACGGAGCTTGGAGAGCGTGATCATCTTCATGTAGCGGCAGGACGCCGCCTCGTTGGCGGCGATGAACTCGACATCGGGCGCCGCGGCGCGCAGCGGATGCAGCATGCCGGTCTCGGTGGCGACGATGGCCTGCGCGCCGGCCCGGTCCGCCGAGGCGAGCGACTGGGCGTAGCTCATCATCCCGCCGGTCGAGAGCATCCGCACGCCGGCCGCCGGCACGTCGCCGGCGGCGACGTACTCCATGACGCTCGTCGAGCAGCCGCACTCCGGGTGGATGAGGAAGTCGGCGTTCGGGTGCGCGTCGCGGACGGCCACGATGTCCTGCGGCTTGATCCCGGCGTGGACGTGGCACTCCCCGTCCCAGACATGCAGCGACCGTCCGAGCGTCTTCTCGACGTAGGCGCCGAGGAACATGTCCGGCCCGAACAGGATCTCGGTCTCCTCCCCGTGGGTGGCGAGGATGTGGGCGACGACATCGACCGCGTTGGCCGACGTGCAGCAGTAGTCGGTCTCCGCCTTGACCGCGGCGGTCGTGTTGACGTACATCACGACCACCGCTTCGGGATGGGCGGCCTTCCACGCGCGCAGCTGGTCGGCGGTGATCGCGTCGGCCAGCGAGCAACCGGCGTCGGGATCCGGGATCAGGACCTGCTTCTCGGGGCACAGGATCGACGCCGTCTCGGCCATGAAGTGCACCCCGCAGAAGGCGATCGTGCCGGCCTGGGCGGCCGCCGCCTGCTGGGAGAGGCCGAGCGAATCGCCGACGTAATCGGCGATGTCCTGGATCTCGGGGAGCTGATAGTTGTGGGCCAGGATGACCGCGCCGCGCCGAGCGGCGAGCTCGCGCACCTCGGACTGCAGGGCGGGGATGTTCTCCAGCAGCAGGGGCGCGTCAGCGCTGAGCATCGGCAGGTTCATGGCAGAGGTGTGAGGATCAGCGACAGGTCGAGCGCCGGGGCGCTGTGGGTCAGGGCACCCACCGACACGAAGTCTACGCCGGTGCCCGCCACCGCTTTGACCGTCTCCAGGTCGACGCCACCGCTCGCCTCCAGCTCGGCGGCACCGGCGACGTGCTCGACCGCCGCCCGCAGCTGCGCGACGGTCATGTTGTCCAGCAGGATGCGGGGCGCGCCGGCGGCGAGCGCCTCGTCGACCTCGGCCAGGTTGCGGCACTCGACCTCCAGCGCCAGCCCCGGCGCCGCCTCCCGCGCGCGGCGCACCGCCGCGCCGACCCCGCCGGCCAGCGCGGCGTGGTTCTCCTTGATGAGGATGGCGTCATACAGGCCGGCGCGATAGATGGTGGCGCCGCCGGCGGCCACCGCCGCCTTCTCCAGCGCGCGCAGGCCGGGCGTCGTCTTGCGCGTGTCGAGGATCCGGGTCCCGGTGCCCGCCACCTCCCGCGCATAGCGCGCCGCGGCGGTCGCCACCCCCGATAGCCGGCCGAGGAAGTTCAGCGCGGTGCGCTCGCCCGACAGCAGCGCGCGCGCTCGGCCCTCGATCGTCAGCACCTCTCCCCGGTCACGCCACACGCCCTCGGCGACCCGGCGCTCGAAAGCGACGCCGGGATCCAGCGCGCGGAACGCCTGCTCGGCGGCGTCGAGCCCGAAGACGACGCCCGGGGCCTTCTGGGTGATGACCGCGCGGGCCCGGATCCCTGCGGCGACCGTGGCGATCGTCGTGACGTCGCCGTCGCCGAGATCCTCGGCGAGCGCGCGGGCCACGATGGCGGTCAACTCGGCGTCGGGCATGGGCCGAGCATACGACGGCGCGCTCCCCGAGGCTCAGGTCCTGACCACCGGGCCGCTGTGGTCGGCGGACGCGTCAGCGGTTCCCGCGGCCGCGGCCGGCACCCCGGGCCGCGTCGCGTCGACCATCACGCGCACGGTGGCGAACGTCGGGTCCGCGGCGCCGTGCAGGCGCGCGCCGGCCGCGGTCAGCGCCCGCAGATAGTCGACGACCTCGTGCGTGACCCGCTCGCCGGGCAGCAGCGTCGGGACACCCGGCGGATAGCCGGCGATCGACTCGCACGAGATCCGGCCGATCGCCTCCTCGACGGGCACCGCCTCGCCGGGAGCGAGGAACGCCTCGCGGACCGGTACGACCGTCTGATGCTCGAGCGCGGCCGGGACCTGGGCGATGACCGTCGTCTCGCCGGGCCGCGAGAGCCGGCGGACGGCGTCGGCGAAGTCGTGGGCGAAGCGCCGCAGCGGCTCGACGGGCTGGTCGAGGCCGAGCACGAGCACGAGCGTCGCATGGGTGGCGAGCTCGACGTGGATGTCATAGCCGGCGCGCAGTTCGGCGGCGAGCGCGTAGCCCGTCGCGCCGGTGCCGCGGACATCGATGACGATCCGCAGCGGATCCCAGCCGGCGATCCCGGGACGGCCGATCATGCGCTGGTCGAGCACCGAGCAGCCGGGGATCTCGGCGATCTCCTCGCGCGTCCGGGCGGCGGCGGCGATCGTCGTGTCCAGGAGCGCCTCGCCGTGCACGGCCAGCTGGCGGCGGGCGCTGTCCAGCGAGGCGAGCAGCAGCGAGTTCGGGCTCGTTGAGCGCAGGATGCGAACGCAGCGGCTGATCTCGGCGGGATCGACCCGCCCGTCGCCGGCGACGTGCAGCAGCGCCGACTGGCTGAGGCTGCCGACGATCTTGTGCGTCGAGCTGACGACGGCGTCGGCGCCCTGGACGAGCGGCGACTCGGGCAGGCGCGGATGAAAGCCGAAGTGCGAGCCCCAGGCCGAGTCGACGATCAGCGCGACGTCGTGGGCGGCCGCCACCTCGGCGCAGGCGCGGATGTCGGCCGCCATCCCGTAGTACGTCGGGGAGACGATGAAGGCGGCGCCGATTCCGGGATCACGGCGCAGCGCGCCGTCGAGGGCGTCGGGCGTGACGCCATGGGCCATCCCGAGCTCAGGGTCGTACTCGGGCGCGACGAAGCTCGCCAGGCCGCCGCTGAGCACGAGGCCGTCGACGATGCTGGCGTGGGAGTTGCGCTGGACGAGGACGTGCTGGCCCGGCTTGGCCAGCGCCATGCAGAGCGCGTGATTGCCCTGTGAGGCCCCGTTGGTGAGAAACCAGGTCTGACCGGCGCCGTAGGCCGCCGCGGCGAGCAGCTCCGCGCGCTCGTACGGGGTCGGCGACGGGCCGGCGTCGATCCCCTCGATGTCCGGGCAGATGTCGAGCGCGAGCGCGTCCTCGCCCATCGCCGCGCGCAGGCCGGGGTCCGCCCCCGGACCGCCCTTGTGCCCCGGCGTGTGGAAGCGGACCGAGCCGCGAAACCCGTAGGAGACGATCGCGTCCAGATACGGCGCGGTCGGCAGCTCCCGCGGATGGCGGCTCTCGCTCACTTGGCGGCTTGGAGCAGATAGGCGCGGACGAAGCCGTCGAGGTCGCCGTCGAGCGCGCGATTGGCGTCGCCCATCTCAAACCCCGTCCGATGGTCCTTGACCATCGTGTAGGGGTGCAGGACGTAGGAGCGGATCTGCGAGCCGAAGTTGACGTCCTGGGCCTCCCCCTTCTCCCGGGCGATCTCCTCCCGGCGCTTGCGCTCCTCCATCTCGACGAGCTTGGAGCGCAGCATCGCCATCGCCTCGGCCTTGTTGGAGGACTGGGAGCGCTCGTTCTGGCACTGGACGACGATCCCCGAGGGCTTGTGGGTAATGCGGACGGCCGAGTCGGTCTTGTTGACGTGCTGGCCGCCGGCCCCGCTCGCCCGATAGGTGTCGATCTGCAGGTCGTCGTCGTCGATCTCGACCGCGGCCGTCTCCTCGACGACGGGCGAGACCTCGACGCCGGCGAAGCTCGTCTGCCGGCGATTGGCGGAGTCGAACGGCGACAGGCGGACGAGCCGGTGGACGCCCTTCTCGCTGCCGTACAGACCGTACGCGTTCTCACCGCGCACGCGGAAGGTGGCCGACTTGATCCCCGCCTCCTCCCCCGGCGAGACCTCCAGCAGCTCGACCGCGAAGCCCCGCTTCTCCGCCCAGCGCATCTCCATCCGCAGCACCATCTCGGCCCAGTCCTGGGCATCGGTGCCGCCGGCGCCGGCGTTGACGGTGACGAGCGCGTCGCCGTCGTCGTAGCGTCCGGAGAACAGGCGCTCCTCCTCGAGGGCGTCGAGCCGCTGTTGCACCGACACGAGCTGCTCCTCGAGCTCGGCCGCCATCTCGGCATCCTCGTCGGCCATCTCGGCGAGCGGCTCGAGGTCGTCGACGTCGGATTGCAGCGCACGGAAGACGGCCAGCTTGCGACTGGCGCGGGCGTGCTCGGCGCTGATCTTGGCCGCGCGCTCCTGGTCGTCCCAGAAGCCGGCGGACCCCATCTCCTGTTCGAGCGCGTCGGCGCGCTCAGCTAGTTGAGCGGGGTCAAAGATAGTCCGCTAGCAGCTTGAGCTGCTCGCGGATGGCAGCGAGACGCTGGGGTAGCGGCTCTGAGGGGGCGGTAGCCATGGACGCCTACCCTAGCAACCGTCCTGATCGCGGCCCCGTCGGCCCGCCGCCGGTCAGGGCAGGTACTCGTAGGCCGGCAGGGTGAGGAATTGGGCCAGCGGCTCGGTCAGCGCGACGCCCTCGAAGATCTCCCGCGTCTGCTCGGGGCGCCCGGCGCGCCACGTCTCCTCGCCGACGGCGGCGCGGATGAGCGCCGTCTCCTCGTCGATCACCTGGCGCACGAGCTCCGCGGTGACCGTCCGCCCGTCGTCGAGCGCGACGCCGTGGTGGACCCACTGCCAGATCTGCGAGCGCGAGATCTCGGCGGTGGCGGCGTCCTCCATCAGCGAGTTGATCGCCGCCGCGCCTCGGCCGCCGAGCCAGAACGAGACGTACTGGAAGCCGACGCTGACGTTCGTGCGCAGTCCGCGCTCGGTGACCGCCCCGGGCGTGGCCGCGAGGTTCAGGAGGTCGGCCGCGCCGACCGTGACGTCGTCGCGCCGGTGCGCCAGCTGGTGATCGGCGCCCCCGAGCCCCCGCTCGAAGACCTCCCGCGCGACCGGCACGAGATCAGGGTGGGCGACCCAGGTGCCGTCATAGCCCTGCCCCACCTCGCGCTGCTTGTCGGCACGGACCCCGTCGAGGGCGCGCGCGTTGGCCTCCTCGTCGGCGCGCGAGGGGATCAGCGCCGCCATCCCACCGATCGCGTGGGCGCCGCGGCGATGGCAGGTGGCGGCCAGCAGATCGGAGTAGGCGCGCATGAACGGGACCGTCATCGTGACCGCCTGGCGATCGGGCAGGATCATCTCGGGACGGTCGGGAAAGCACTTGATGGCGGAGAAGATGTAGTCCCAGCGCCCGGCGTTGAGACCGGCCGAATGGTCGCGCAGCGCGTACAGGATCTCGTCCATCTCGAACGCCGCGGGCAGCGTCTCGATCAGCACCGTCGCCCGGATCGTGCCGCGCGGGATCCCGAGCCGGTCCTGGGCGAGGCAGAAGACGTCGTTCCACAGCACGGCCTCGTGATGGGATTCGAGCTTGGGGAGATAGAAATACGGCCCGACGCCGCGCTCCAGCAGCCGCGGCGCGCAGTGGAAGAGGTGCAGGCCGAAGTCGAGCAGCGAGCCTGAGATCGGCTCGCCGTCGACGAGCAGATGGCGCTCGGGGAGATGCCAGCCCCGCGGGCGCACGAGCAGCGTCGCCGGCTCGTCGACGAGCGCATAGTGGCGCCCGTCGGAGCCGTCGTAGGTGATCGTGCGATCGATCGCGTCCCGGAGATTGCGCTGCCCCTCGATCATGTTGCGCCAGGTCGGCGCGCTGGCGTCCTCGAAGTCGGCCATGAACCCGTCGGCGCCCGAGTTCAGCGCGTTGATGACGAGCTTGCGGTCGGTCGGGCCGGTGATCTCCACCCAGCGCCGGCGCAGCGGCTGCGGGGCGGGAGCGACCGTCCAGTCCGCATCCCTGACCGCGGCCGTCTCGGGCAGGAAATCCAGCATCTCGCCCGCGGCCAGCCTGGCCCGGCGCTCCTCGCGGGCCGCCAGGAGCTGCCCGCGGCGGGGTCCGAACTCGCGCTGCAGGGTGGCGACGAAGGCCAGCGCCTCCGGGGTCAGGACCTCGTCGAAACCCGGCTCGGCCGGCGCGCGCAGCTCGATCCCAGCAGTCACCGCCATCAGGGTATCGTGCGGATATGGCCTCTCTCAACGACGACGCCGTCCGCGCGCTGCTGCAGGCGCCGTACTGCGCCGTCATCTCCACACACAACGACGACGGCTCGATCCTGAGCGCCGTCGCCTGGATCACGCTCGAGGACGGCGTGCTCGCCGTCAACAGCGCCCGGGGACGCCGCTGGCCGACCAACCTCGACCGTGATCCGCGGGTGACCGCCGTCGTCTATCCCCCGGACAACCCGTACGAGTACGTCGAGATCCGCGGCACCGCGAGCGGCAGCCGGGACGACGCCGACGCCCACATCGACCGCTGCGCAAAGGCCTACATCGGCCAGGACGAATACCCTTTCCGGGCGCCGGGCGAGGTCCGGATGAAGTACGTGATCACGCCCGAGCGGGTCCGCTATCAGAAGCAGGGCTAGGCCGGTCGCGCCGCGGCCCGACCGCCTGCAGGAAGCGAACTCCTGGTTCGCTTTCTGCACCGGGCCGGGACGGGGACCGCGGTCAGCTCAGCTGCCGTGGCACTTCTTGTACTTCTTGCCCGATCCGCACCAGCACGGGTCGTTGCGCCCGATCTGATCGGCGTCGTCGACCCGTCGCTGCTGGACGGGCTCGACCGTGGGCATCTCGGCGCCGGCCGCGGCCATCTCCTGCGCTCCCGCTCCGCCCGCGGCCGCCGCCATGGCGATCGCGCTCGGCTGGGACGGGCCGCCGCCTGAGTAGCTGACGCGACCGCCGCCGGTCGCCGAGCTCGCGGCCGGGCTCGGCCGCCGGCGCTGGGGTGGCGGCTGCTGCTGAAGGCCGTTCTCGTCCTGGACGGTCACCTCGACGTGGAAGATGAGCCGGGCGAAGTCGGCCCAGACGCTGTTCATCAGCTCGCCGAACAGCTCGAATGCCTCGTTCTTGTAGGCGACGAGTGGCTCGATCTGGGCGAAGCCGCGCAGATGGATCCCCTCGCGCAGGTAATCCATGTCGTACAGGTGCTCCTGCCAGCGCTGGTCGATGATCTCCAGCAGCAGGAAGCGCTCGACGTTGCGCATCAGGTCCTCGCCGAGCTCGCGCTCGCGCCGGTCGTACTGCGCCAGCGCCTCCTCCTGGAGGCGCAGGGCGAGCTCGTCGCGGTCCAGGCGGTGGGCGTCGAGCAGCTCGAAGTCGTCGCTCGGGGTGAAGATCTCCTCGATCCGGCGCATCAGGCCCTCGATGTCCCAGTCCTCGACGAAGTCCCCGGCGGTGTACTCGCTGACGAGACGGTCGATCAGGCTGACGATCTCCTCGCGCGCGGCGGCGCTCATGTCGCGGCCCTCCAGCACCTCGTCGCGATAGGTGTAGACCACCTCGCGCTGCTGGTTGAGCACATCGTCGTATTCGAGCGTGTGCTTGCGCATCAGGAAGTGCTGCTCCTCGACCTTGCGCTGCGCCTTCTCGATCTGCTTGGAGAGCATCCCGGCCTCGATCGGCTCCTCGTTGCCCTCCTCGTCGAGCGTGCCGAGCTTGTCGAGGATCTTGTAGATCCGCTCGCCGGCGAACAGTCGCACGAGGTCGTCCTGGGCGGAGAGGAAGAAGCGGGACTCGCCGGGATCCCCCTGACGGCCGGAGCGGCCGCGCAGCTGGTTGTCGATCCGGCGGGACTCGTGGCGCTCGGTGCCGAGGATGAACATGCCCCCGGCCGCCAGGACCTGCTCGCGCTGGGCCTCGACCCGCGCCTCGATCTCGGGCAGGACGCGGGCGAAGTGCTCGTCGTAGTCGGGCATTCCGGGCCGCAGGCCGAGCTTGGCCATCTCGAGGCCGGTCAGGTGCTCGGCGTTGCCGCCGAGCTTGATGTCGACGCCGCGGCCCGCCATGTTGGTGGCGATCGTCACCGCGCCGGGGGCGCCGGCCTCGGCGACGATCTCGCCCTCGCGGGCGGCGTGCTCGGGCTTGGCGTTGAGGACGTGATGGGGGATGCCGCGCTTGGTCAGCTGCTGGGAGAGCAGCTCGGAGACCTCGACGGCGATCGTGCCGACGAGCACCGGCTGACCGCTCTTGTGCCGGGTCTCGATCTCCCGGGCGACCGCGCTCCACTTCCCGTCCTTGGTCTTGTAGACCTGATCGTTGCGATCCAGGCGGGTCATCGGGCGGTTCGTCGGGACCTGGACGACCGGCAGCTCGTAGATCTTCATGAACTCGGTCGCCTCGGTCAGCGCCGTGCCGGTCATGCCCGCGAGCTTCTCGTACATTCGGAAGTAGTTCTGCAGGGTGATCGTCGCCAGGGTCTGGTTCTCCTCCTGGACGCGCACCCCTTCCTTGGCCTCGACCGCCTGGTGCAGGCCCTCTGACCAGCGCCGCCCCTCGAGGATCCGGCCGGTGAACTCGTCGATGATCTTGACCTCGCCGTCGATCACCTCGTAGTCGTAGCCGCGCTTGTACAGCGACTCGGCCTTCAGCGACTGGATGAGATGGTTGACGAGATGGCCGTTCTCGGCGCGGTAGAGATGGTCGATCGAGAGGAAGCGCTCGGCCTTGGCGACGCCCTGCTCGGTGATCGAGATCGTCTTGTGCTTCTCGTCGAACTCGTAGTCGAAGTCGGCGACGTACTCCTTCTTGGAGCGCGGGTCCATCCCCTCGGGCGTCTTGCCCGCCGTCAGCTTCGGGGCGAGCTGGGCGAAGCGCCCGTACAGCTCGGCCGCCTGCTCAGGGGCGCCGGAGATGATCAGCGGCGTGCGGGCCTCGTCGATCAGGATGTTGTCGACCTCGTCGACGACCGCGAAGTTGTGGTAGCGCGTCTTGCCGTCCTCGGCGCGCTCCCGGCCGCCGTGCTGGAACTTCTCGTCCAGGGTCTTGGCCATGTTGTCACGCAGATAATCGAAGCCGAACTCGGAGTTCGTCCCGTAGGTGACGTCGGACGCGTAGGCCGCGTGCTTCTCCTCGTAGGGCTGCATGTTCTGCAGCACGCCGACCGAGACGCCGAGCATGTCGTAGATCGGCTTCATCCACATCGCGTCGCGATGGGCGAGATAGTCGTTGACGGTGACGACGTGGACGCCGCGGCCCGGCAGCGAGTTCAGGACGACCGCCAGCGTCGCGGTCAGGGTCTTGCCCTCGCCGGTCTTCATCTCGGCGATGGCGCCGTCGTGGAGCACCATCCCGCCGATCAGCTGAACGTCGAAATGGCGCATCCCCATCGTCCGCCGGCCGGCCTCGCGGACGACGGCGAACGTCTCGTAGAGCAGATCCTCCAGCGATTCGCCGTTGCGCGCGCGGGTGCGCAGCTCGTCCGCGCGCTCGCGCAGCTCGGCATCGGTGTCATGCTCGAGCTCGGCCTCGAAATCGTTGATTCGACCCACTCGCTGCTCGTAGGTCTTGAACTTCTTGGCCTCGCCCATGCGGAGCGCGCGGTCCAGGATCGACATGGCTCTAGCGTAGCGCGCGCGGACGTGCCAGGCGGGGCGGCGGGAGGCTCCTGAGGTGGTCTCGCACCCCGATCCCGTACGCCGTCGGCGCGCCGTCGAACGAGCTGATCAGCGCCGGTCCCTGGGCGCAGCTCCAGCCCTCGTCGGTCGGATCCCACGCCCAGGCCAGATAGCCGATCCCGTGGCGGTCGGCGAAGCTCATCATCCGGTCGACATAGTCGTCGGCGCAGTCGGTTTCGCCGAGCTCGTCGAACAGCACCGGATGCCGGCGGCCGACGGCGAGCACCGCGGCCAGGCAGGCCTGATCGCATGGGCTGAGCGTGCCGTAGTTGTGCTCGTCGGCGACGAGCTGATGGCGCGGATCGTCAGGCAGGTGCCCGCTCCAGCCCGCCAGGTCAGAGGCGTAGTCCAGCCCGCCGAGCGTGATCGGCTGAGTGGCGCCGGCGCCGCGGACGGCGTCGACGAGCTGTTGCATGCCGGCCGCCCGGTAGGCCGGCGTCCCGGCGGCGGCCGGGATCTCGCAGCCGTCGCGCCAGCACGCCCAATCGATCCCGAACGGCTCGTTGTAGAGGTCGAAGACGAGGTCGTGGTCGGCGCGGAACGTCTCGGCGACCGAGCGCCAGAAGCCCGGCGCATGATCGGCGTCGGCCATCGGGAGCTGGCGATCGGCGGTCTGCGCCCCGGGAGCGGCCCAGTGCAGATCGAGGATGACGTACAGGCCGGCCGCGTTGAGCGCCCGCACCTCGGCGACGATGGCCGCCTGATAGCGGGGGCCGCCGAGCGCCCGCTTGGTGTGGAGCCCGAGCCAGCAGTCCTCGTTGAGCGGGATGCGGACCGCGTTGATCCTCCAGCTCGTCATCGCGGCGATCATCGAAGGGTCGTCGATCCGGTCGGGATGCGGGCTCTGAAAGAAGCCCCAGCCCTGGATGCAGGCGTATTCCGAGCCGGAGCGATCGACCCCGCGCAGCTGCACGACGTGGCCCGAGCCGGGGCCGGCGACGAACTCGGCACCGCGGACGCGCAGGCCGGTGACGGGCGATCCGATGGCGGGGGCGGCGCGGGAGGCTGGGGCGGCGGCGGAGAGCGGGGCGGCGGCGGAGAGCGGGGCGGCGGCGGAGGACGGGGCGGGGGCGGGGGCGGCGCCACCCGCGGCGAGGCCCCGGCCGGGCCCGGACACGATCGCGGCCCCGGCGACGGCGATCGCCGCCACCGTCGCCCACCCAGCCGCCCGCGCGATCAGGCGGCGATCAGGCCGCCGGCGAGACGTCCCCGGTGACGCGCGCAACCGGCACTTCGCGGATCTCACGAGCCTCACGCCGCTTGCGCCGCTTGTCGCGGTGGCGCTTGACCTGGACGGCCAGCTCCTCGGCGCACAGGTTGATGGAGTGCAGAAGATCCCCGGAGGCGTCCTGCGCGCGCAGCGTGACCCCCTTCAGATGCAGCGTCGCCTCGGCCACCTTGCAGTCGGAGATCGCCGGATTTCGCTCCTCGAACAGCTCCACCTCCAGCTCGGCCAGCTCCGAAACCTGACGAGCGACCTTCGCGAAGCGTCGTTCGACGTGCTCTCGGACTTCGTCTGAGACCGGGATGTTGCGGCCCTTGACCTCGATCCGCATCTTGCCCCACCTCCTGTTGGAAGTGAAATGATTGTCAGTCCAGATTATTGACCGCAGCGGCGTTTGTCGAGCGGTCAGAATGTCGAATATGCCGTCGTACGTCGCACCCACCATTCAGTGGACCCCCGAGCCGTCGGTGCTCGTCGGCGTCACCGCGCTCGCGGTGATCTACGTACTGGGCTGGCGCCGGGGGCGTGCCGGCAACACCCCGCACCGGCCCGGCTACGGCCGGCTCGCTCTGTTCATGGGAGGGCTGTTCGCCATCCTCGTCGCGCTCGTGTCGCCGATCGACGTGCTCAGCGATCAGCTGATCGTGATGCACATGGTCCAGCACGTCCTGCTGCTCGATATTGCGCCGATCCTGTTGATCCTGGGGCTCAACAAGGTGCTGCTGCGGCCGGTCACCCGGCGCCTGACGGTGATCGAGCGCAAGGCGGGCGCGCTCGGCCATCCGGCGGTCGCGGTGGCGCTCTACGTCGGCTTCATGTGGGCCTGGCACGTCCCGGCGCTGTACGACGCCGCACTGCGCAACACGGGGATCCACGCCTTCGAGCACGCCTGCTTCTTCAGCGCCGGGTCGCTGTACTGGTGGCACCTGCTGTCGCCGATCCGCGGCCGGATGCGCCTGGACGGCATGGGGCCCGTCATGTACATGACGGTGACCAAGCTGCTCGTCGGCGCGCTCGGGATCGTGCTGGCGTTCGCCCCCGCCTCGTTCTATCCCTTCTACGAGCACCACCCCCACTACTGGGGCCTGTCGCCGTCCGAGGATCAGTCGATGGCCGGGCTCGTGATGGCGCTCGAGCAGTCGATCGTGATGGGGATCGCCCTCACCTGGCTGTTCGTGCGGATGCTGACCGAGTCAGAGCGCGAGGCCCAGCGCGCCGAGCGCTACGAGGTCGTCTGACCCCGGCGGCCGCGGCCCCGGCCCCGGTGCCGGCAGCGGCCGCGGCCCCGGTGCCGGCGGCGGCCGCGGCGCGCGCGGAGGGCCGCTTCCCTCCGCGCGGCGCCAGCCGCTAGCGGGACGCGCGGACTAGCGGTCCCTCACGAGCACGGCGCGGTGCCCGAGACCGTCTTGGTCTGGGTGACGTTCGTCGTCGGCAGCGTCGCCGTGAACGTATTCGAGTACGGCCGCTTCTTGCCCTGGCAGGCGACCGAGGCGATCGAGATGACCTTCTTGCCCTTGACCGTCGCGGTGCTCGACTTCCAGTTGAGGATCTCGCCCGAGAGCGAGCCGGCGAGGCCGCCGGCGAGGCCGAGCGGATAGTCGACGGAGTTGGGGATCGGCACGTCGAGGACGAGGTACTTGCCCTGGGTGGTGTAGGTGGCCGGATACGGGCCGACCTGACCGGTGTGGATCGCTCCGCCGAGGCACGTGTGTGAGCCCTGGTCGACGAAGAAGAAGCTCAGCTTGCCCTGACCGCCGTTCCAGACGTCGAGATCGGGGTCACAGGCCGTGCCGGCGACGGTGAAGTCGGTCGACTTGCCGAGCACGGCCGTGATCGAGCCGGTCGCGACCTCGGCGCCCTTCGGGCAGGCGGCGTCGCTCTGGGCGGCGGCGATCGTGCTCAGCGAGCAGGTCGGAAAGTCCTTGCCGTCGACCTTCAGGCCGTAGACCTTCGTCACGATCTTGTCGAGCACCGCGGTGCGGTTGCCGGCGGTGCCGGTGGCGCCGATCGTCTGCTTGAAGCTGAGCGCGACCGGCTTGCTCGCCGTGCCGGCGGTCTTGGTGTTGAACGCCAAGCTCGCCGTGTAGGTGTTGATCGAATTGCTCGCGGCATAAGCCGCCGCGGCGGTACCGAACACGACCAGGGCCGTGACGATGACCAGTATTCGTCGCAAGGGACTCCTCCTGTTGTGGTGTGGTTGTGGGGCATTCTGCCGCCGTCAGGCGGGCAGCGGGGTGCGCCGCCGCGGTTTCACGGCAGCGGCTGCAACTGGGGAAAGCTCTGATCTTTTCCGGTCGTCTGCGCGCCGAGCGACTGCTGAGCCCGGCAGGCCGGCCCGCCGGGGGTCGAGGTGTAGTAATACTGCTGAACAAGTTGCGCGAGGGTTAACACGGTGCCGGCCACGGAAGTTGTGCTCGCCGACAGCGACGGCGACAGGCTCGGCAGCGGATTGCTCGTGCAGAGGTAGCTGCCGAACACCGGCAGGCCCGTGCGCAGCGAGCTGTAGCCGCCGGGCTCCAGATAGGGATTGCTGCGGTTCGTCGACGGCCGCGTCGGGTAGGCGGCCAGCGCCTCGGGGTTGATCGGATTGGAGATCCGCACGTAGTGGCTGTTGCCCCCGTAGGCCTGGGCCGCGATCCCCTCGGTCGTCGCGGTGCTGTTGGCGAAGAAGGCGGCGATCTCGCGCCGATAGTCGTCGATGTAGTCGATCACCGGCACGAGATTGCCGAGATACGGCTTGACCGCCACCAGGAAGGGGATGCTCTCGGTCAGGAAGCGCTGCAGCGCCGGGAAGCCGCCGCGCGCGGCGGCGGTCAGCGGCCCGACGTCGACCAGCAGGCGGCGGAGCTCCGGAGCGAGCGTCACCGACGTCTCCAGGACGGGGTTGAGCGCCTCCGCGGACGGGCGCAGCTCGTCGACGAGCGGCTTCGTGGCCTGCGCGAACGTCGCCAGCCGGTCGATCGTCGACCGGGTCTGGGCGAGGAACGCCGGAAAGGCCCGGATCGACGCGGCGAGATCGGCGTTGCGCGCCGCGGTCGCCGCGAACACCGAATTGGAGTTGCGCACGAAGCCGCGCAGGGCCGCCGGCGACCGGGACAGCGCCGAGAACACCGCGCCCCCGTCACGCAGGAGCGCGCTCGTCGCCGCGCTCTGGCGATTGAGGACCGCCAGCACCGCGTTGACATTGGTGGCGAACGGATACAGATCGGCGAGCGCGACGTTGAACTGCTCGCCGCGCCCGGTCAACGCGATTCCCCCCTGCTGCATCCACGTCTCGAAGGCCTGGCGGGTCGTCGGGTCAAAGCTGTTGAAGATCTGATCGAGCTGGACGGTCGGCGCCACCTGGCCGGCCGGAAGGGTGCCGCCGTCGGGCAGCTTGCGGGCCGTCGGCGAGCCGGGCGAGAGCTCGACATAGGTCTCACCGAGCAGCGTCTTGGCTCTCAGGATGGCGCGGGTGTCGGCCGGCCGTGGCGCGAACTGGGGATCGATCTCGATCACCGCCCGGGTCAGGCCGGTGCGACGGTCCAGTCCGACGCTGACGACGTGGCCGACGGTGACCCCGGAGATGTCGACGCTGGACTGCGAGGCGAGCTCGACCGCCTGGTCGAACTCGACGTTGAAGCGATAGCCCTGGCTGGCCAGCGGCAGTGAGCCACCGAACGAGACCCACAGGAAGATGAGCAGCCCGACGCACGAGACCGTGAAGGCGACCATCGAGATCATGGCGAGGTTGCTGGGGCGCTGTTTGTTCATTTGGCGGTCGCGCAGGAGTACTGGGTCGTGCCCGGGATCGCCGTGACCCCGGGCAGCTGGGCGAGCGGCGGAGCGTTGAGCAGATCGAGGATGACGCCGATCGGGGTGTTGTTCGGCTGCAGCTCGCCCTCGAAGAAGTTCAGCTCGGCGCAGGTTCCCATGAACAGGCCCTGCAGCACCGGCCCGTTCGCGTCCTGGGCGTCGGCCAGGCTGTCGGCGATGTGGCCGAGCCACGAGCCCCAGAAGAGATAGCTCTGCTGCCCGCCGGACGGCTGGTAGGCGAGCGTGTTGAACAGCGCGTTGAGCACCTCGACCGAATGCGACAGGGCTGGGGCGGTGCGTACGAGCTTCGCCGAGGCCGGGGCGAGGGTCCGCGCCAGCGGCGTGACCGCCACCGAGAACGGCCGCAGCTGGTGGGCGATCACCGGGGTCGTGTCCTTGAACAGGGGCCGCGCCGCGGCGAGCGCGGGCCCGAGATCCCGGGCGAACGGCTCCAGCTGATGCAGCGTGACGGCGCCGGCGCTGCCGAACGAACGGACCTTGTCGAACGCCTGGGTCGTCTGCTCCAGAGCGCTCGGGAACAGCGAGAGCGTGTCGCGCAGCTCGGAGTCGTTGGCGGCGATCGCCGCGAAGTTCGTGTCCGAGGTGCGGATCAGCGACGCCAGCTGGTCCTCGACGCCGCCGAGCGCCCCGGCGACGATGTTGAAGTTGTGGATGGCGCGGCGCAGATTGGCCTGGCGCTGGGCGAGCAGGCTGGCGAACGTCACGGTGTCACGGTCCAGCGGCTCGAACCGCTTCAGCGTCCCGCGCAGGCCGGAGACCGCGGCCGGACTCGGCGTCTCGCTCGTGGACCCCGGGCTCTGGAAGGCCTGGGCGCCGCCGGACAGCAGGAGCAGCAGATAGTTGCGGGTGTCGGCATCCAGCGAGGACAGGATCTGCGAGACGTCGACGTCGGGGTCGGTGTTGGCCGCGGAGATCATCCCCCCGGCGGGGATCGCGCCGGCGCTCCTGGACCCGGGGTCAAGCGACAGGTACATGTCCTTCAGCGGCGTGCGCGGGCGCAGCAGCACGGTCGCGTTGCGATACACCGGCGCGTACTGCTTGTAGATGTTCATCGTCACGACGGCGCGGCCGTCGTGCAGCGCCACGCCCCCCACCTGGCCGATCTGGACACCGGCGATCGTCACCGCCTGGCCCTGCCCCGCGGTCACCGCTGCCGCGGTCGAGAACTGGGCGCGGATCGTGTAGTAGCTCTTGCCGAACACGAACGAGGGCTGGTGCTTGAGGATGTAGCTCGTCACCCCGAAGGCGGCGACGACGAGCGCCGCGATCGCGGCGAAGTCCGTGCGATGGGTGAGGATGGCGCGCTTCACGGCCCGGCCCCGGTCTGCGCGGCGTTCAGATCGGGCGGGGCGTTGCGCAGGCAGGCGACGCTCCGATCCAGCGGTGGCGCCTTGCCCGGATAGGCGGGGCGCGTGCCGAGCGACGGCAGCACGGCGTTGCCGTACAGCGGCCCTTCGCCGGGCAGCGAGCCGGTCTGGACGCGATCGGAGCCGCCGCCCACCGAGCTGCGGACGTAGCGGCCGTTGCCGTCCACGTTCTGTGCCGCACCGGCCAGCCCGACCGCCGACTGCAGGAGCTCCTGATAGGCCTGCAGGCCGGTGGTCAGCGGCGGATCGGTGATCCGCTCGTTGCCGTCCGGGATCAGGACGTGGGTGAAGCAGCGCGCCAGCTCGTCGGAGCCCGACAGCAGGCTCTCGGTCGAGGGCAGGCTGGCGGCGGTGTCGCGGACCGCCGGGGTCAGCGAGGCGAGCAGGCCACCGAGGTCCTGGCGCGAGAGGAGCGCCACCGACTGGCTGATCCACGGCAGGCCGGCGGCGATCGTGGCCGGCAGCTGCCTGATGCTCGGGGTCAGGTCGGTCGCAAAGGCACGGGTGGGGCCGTAGGAGGCCTGGAGCGGGCCGAGCGCGGCGTCGGTGGCGCGCAGCGTCGACGGCAGCAGGCCGATCGTCTGGCTGAGATCCTGTTGGCGAGAGGCGAGCGCGCCCATCGTCGTGTTCAGGACGCTGATCAGGTCCGACAGCCGGCTCTGGGATGCGGCGAGGCCGGCGAACAGGCGCGAGCTGCCCGACACCGCTCCGGAGAGGTCGTCGGGCTTGATCCCGAGCAGCGCCTGGTTGACGATCGCCGACGCCTCGAATGCCTTGGAGGCGTACTGCAGCGATTCGTTCAGCGACTGGCCGGCGGTCAGACCGCGCTGGGTCGGATCGGCCGAGGCGTCCTGGGCGGCCGTCGGGCGGCCGTTGAACGCCGATCCGAGCCCCTGGACGAGCGTCTGCAGGTCGGTGCGAGCGTTGCCGTTGAGCGCCGACAGCACGCGGTCGAGCTGGACCGGACCCGACGTGTTGGCGGCCGGCAGCACGGCACCCGAGGAGAGCGCCGGCGCGGCCGGCGTCCCCGGGCTGAGATCGACGTAGTAGTTGCCCTCCAGGAACAGCCGCGGGCGGATGTTGGCGGTCGCGTTGGCGTGGATCGGCAGGCCCGCCGAATCGATCGTCATCGAGGCGACCGCCGCGGTCGGCGATCCCGATACGCGCTTCACCGAGGTGACCGCGCCGACGTTGACCCCGGCGATCCGCACCGGGCTGCCGAGATGCAGGTCGGTCTCGACGGTGAAGGTCGCCTTCAGCACGAACGGCGAGCCGCCGAACGGCACGCTGCCGCCGAACACGAGATAGCAGACGACGAGGATCAGGACGGCGCCGATGATCCCGGCGGCGAGATCGGAGACGCGGGAGCGATGGCGCCTCATCCGGTGCCGCTCCGCGAGGTCTTCTGAGTGGCGAGCGCGAGCTTGCCGGACGGGTTGCCGAGCTCGGCGCGCGAGGCGTCGTAGGACTCGTTGCCGGCGGCGCACGCCTTGGGCTGGCCCGGCGAGTCGGTGTAGGGATACGGGTTGACGTGCAGCGGGCCGGAGGCGTCGCCCGCCGCGGCGGTCGAGACCGAGCTGGACGGCTCGGACTCATAGCCGGGAGTATCGGTGATCGCGATCTGGACGAAGCGTAGGAACGTGCCCTGGCTGACGTGCTCGGAGAGCAGGCTGGCCGTGTTGCGCAGGAACAGCGTCACGTAGTTGCACGAGGACTGCACCGGGGTCAGGAAGGCGAGCGGCGGGCCGAGGCTGCCGAGGGTCAGCGTGACCCGGTCCAGACCCTGCGCGACCGACGGATTGGCGCTGTAGCCGGCCAGGGTCCTGGACAGCGCGACGGTCTCGCGGTCCAGGCTCGCGGTGCCCGGCAGATTGCGTGTGCCGGCGGCGAACGCGGCGGCCAGCTCCGGCGCGCTGCGCGTCAGGGTGGCCGCCCCCGGCCGCAGGTCGGCGAACAGGCGCGCGGTGTCGGTGAGGAAGGGCTCGATCACCGGGCCCCCGGCGATCGTCGCCGAGAACGCCGGCGGGGTCAGGGCGATCGTCTGCTGCAGCGCGGGCACGGCGACACCGGCCAGCGCCTTGAACGTCGTGTCCAGGTTGGCGAACAGGCTCGCCTGGGTCGCCGCCACCGGAGCGAGCGCCGCCGAATAGCTCCCCAGGCCGCGGAAGAAACCGGCGAGGTCGGTGTGGGAGGAGGCGAGGTTGCTCGCCACCGGCGCGAGGTCGGTCAGCAGCGGGACGAGCGCGCCGATGGCGTCGTTGATGTCGCCGCCGCGGCCGGCCAGCGCGTTGCCGAAGCCGACCGTCGACTCGTTGACCCCCGTGCGCGTCGGCGGCGTGAACATCGACAGGACCTGGTCGAAGTCGACGTCGGTGCTCGACTGGCTGAGCGGCACCGTCGCCCCGTCGGCCCATCCGCGCCTGGCATCGCCGAGCGAGATCGCCAGGTACTTGAGCCCGATCGCCCCCTTCAGGCGGATCGTGAAGGTCGAGTTGACCGGCAGCGGCTCGACGCTCTTGTACAGCTTCAGGTTCATGACCGCGATCACCCGGCCCGACGCGGTGCGGGCCGGGACGACGCTCGAGACGACGCCGACGCGCGATCCGCCCATCGTCACGTCGTCACCGTGGGTCAGCTCGGAGGCGTCGGCCACCCGGACGGCGAGCGAGTAGCTCGGCACGAACGGCAGCCCGTTGGTGGCGTTGTAGGCGAGGGTGACCGCGACGATCGTCACGAGCACCGTCAGCGCGCCGACGAGCACCGGATTGGTCAGCACGCTCGGCTCGATCCGCCCGGGGCGCGCCCGGCGACCCGGCAGTCTCATTGCGAGCCGCCGATCAGGAAGCTGAGCAGGCCGCCGAGAGCGGCGCCGGCCGGCGCGCTGCTCTCGGTCGACTTGACCGCCGCGGCGACGATCCGGTCGGTGGCGGTCTGCGGCCGGCGGACGCCCGCCGACTGCGCGTCCGACGCGAAGTCCGCCGAGCAGCCTGACACCGGGCTGGTGGCGTAGTTGGTACAGGTGGAGACGAGCGGCTCGTCGCGAACGTAGTGGCCGAGGCTGTTGTAGCCGTTGGCGGCCGCGGTGCCGTTGAACAGCAGGCCCATCAGCTGCTCGATGCCGCCGGTCGTGTCGAAGCTCGTCAGCAGCTTGTCGAGATTGGCCGACGCCGGCTCGCCCTCGGTGCCCAGGGCCTTCAGCCGCTGCGCGAGGGGCTCGGTGGCGACGAGGTCGGCCTGGGACCGCTGCGCGGCGTTGCCGAGCTCGATCAGCGAGGTCCGCGCCTTCGCGGCGAACGGCGCCAGGTCGGCGAACTCGGTGTCCAGCGAGGAGGCGCTCTGGCCGAGCGAGGTCAGCAGCGGCGTGCCCTGGCCGGCGAGCTGCCCGAGGTCGGCCATCAGCGGTCGCAGCTGGCGCAGGAAGGAGGGGAACAGCCGGAAGGTCTGAGAGATCTCGGCCGCGCGGGCGGCGCTCGCCGTCGACGTCCGGTTGGCCTGGACGACGAAATCGGAGATCTGGCGGCGCTCGCGGGCGAGCGGTCGCAGGACGGCGTCGGAGTTGACTGCCAGGGCGGCGAGCGTCCGATTCTGGGAGGCGAGGATCTTCAGCACCCGGTCGGTCTGGCCGAGCGCCGGGTCCGCGCGCTCGATGACCTGGTTGAGATCGGAGCCGCGCGCGGCCAGGCCGGTGCCGAACTCGTCGATGACGACCGACAGCGCCTGGCGGACGGGCTCGTTGGAGATGTCCTGGACGATGTCGAAGTCGATCGGGGAGCTCGTCTGGGTGACCGGCAGCAGATAGTCGCCGGCCCCCGGCCCGGAGCCGATCCGCCGCAGCGGCGCGGCGCTCGACGTCCCGGGCGTGCAGTCGACGTACTCCTCGCCGATCAGCGACTGCGGCCGGATCGCGCAGCTGGCGTTGGCGTAGAAGGGCGCGAAGCTCTTGTTGGTGATCGCGAACGTCACCGCTGCCTGGTTGGAGGCGGTCACGCCGAGCGACTGGATCGAGCCGACGGTCGCCCCGGCGATCCGCACGTCCTCGCCGGACACCGCGAACGAGGCGTCGTCGAAGATCGCGCGGACCGTGTAGGGGTCCCCCCCGCCCCCGCGACCGACGAGCGGGAAGCCGCCGCCCGAGCCCGACGCCGCGGCGATGACGATCACCACGACGAGCGCCACGACCGCCAGCGCGCCGATGACCGCGGGACGCCTCATGGCCCCGGCGGCACGTCGGTCGTCGTGCACCCGTCGACCGGCTCGGGCGAGGAGCCGTCGGGCGAGGCCTGGACGGCGCTGCCCGGGCAGCGGTTGCGCGCGACGGTCAGGCCGTCGTAACGCTGGGAGGGGAACTGCGTCGTCAGCTGATTGGAGCCGTTGAGCGCGAACGCGAACAGCGCCGGCTGGGTGCGCACATAGTGCCCGTTGGCGTCGTAATAGGCGCCGGCCTGCCCGAGGTTGGTCAGCGCCGCGACGAGGTCGGGCGTGTACTCGCGCAGATAGGCGATCTGGGCCTTGGACTCGGTGAACTGCTTGATCAGCTGCGGGAAGGCCGCCCCGGCGATCCGGGAGAGCGCCGGGGTGCGCAGCGCGAGCTCGGTCAGATCGCCCGAGCCGGTCGGGTCACGGACGAGATCGGCGAGCGCGCCGACCGTCGGGACGGCCTCGGTCAGCAGCGGCTCCAGCCGCGTCAGGAACAGCGGGAGCCGGCGAACGGCCGGCTTGGCGGCGGTGACGAGCGGATCCAGGGCGTCGAGCGTCGTGTTCAGGCCGCCGAAGGTGGTGGCCGAGCGGCTCAGGGTCCCGGGCAGCAGCGCCAGCGCCTGCTGGAGCGCCGCGCTCTCGCCGGCGATCGCCCCGGTGGCGGTGCTCGTGTTGGCGATCAGCTGCGAGAGCTGCTCGCTGCGCGCGGCGAGCGCCTGGAGGGCCTGCGATCCCTTGACGACGAGGCCGTCGAAGGCCGGCTCGTCGCGGGTCAGCTCGGCGGCGACCGCGCTCGTGCTGGCCAGGCCCGGGGCGAGATACTCCAGCGCCCGATTGGCCTCCGCGCCGCGGCCCTTCAGCGACGCGGCCTCGCCCCGGATGAAGTTGCTCAGCCCGGCCCGGGTCAGCGGGTCGAAGGTGTCGAACAGCTCGTCGATCCCGACCTCGGAATACGTCTCGCCCTCGGGGATCGTCCCCCCGTCGGGCAGGGCCGGATCGCTCGTGGACCCCGGTTCCAGCTCGACATAGTGATCGGCGATCCCCGACAGCGAATCCTCGTAGATGCGGGCCACCGTGCCCTGGTGCAGCGGCGAGACGCCATTGTCGAGCGACATCGTCACCGCCGCCGCGCCGGCGCGGGTCAGGCCGATGGAGCTGATCGTCCCGGCCTGGGTCGGGCCGATCAGGACCTCGTCGCCGTTGACGAGCCCGCTGGCGTCCTGGAAGTCGGCGGTCAGGGAGTAGCTGCCACCGCCCCCGAGCACGACGACCGCGACGACGACGACCGCGACGGCCAGCGCGCCCCAGGCCGCGATCCGCGCGCCGGTCCTGGCCCGTCCGGAACCGCCGTCCGCGGACGCGGAGCGCTGCGCGGCGGGTCGCCGGCCAGACCTCTCAGTCGTGCTTCCTTGCGGGCTGATGTGGCTCCTCCTCCCTTCCTTCCCCGCGACATCTCCGACGGTGCAGGGGCATCCTGCCAGAGTTACCGGCCAGTAGCGAGCGCCAACCGTCCCGGTCGCGCGGCGCTGACGGCGATCGCTCCGGGGTCGGTACCGCGCTCAGCCGGCCGGGCGGGCGAGCAGCGCCGCGCCGATCGCGCCGCCGAGGTCGCCGAGACCCGCCACGCGCACCGCCGGGGGTCGGGAATCATTGAACAGATGGGGGTGCATCTCGGTGGCGATCCGCTCGGCGAACGGCTGGCCGAAGCGCACGCCGAGACCGCCGCCGATGACGACCGCCTCGATGTCGAGCAGGTTGACCGCCGACGCGATCCCGGCGCCGAGCGCGGCGACCGCGCGGTCGATCAGCTCGATCGCCAAGGGATCCTCGTGCGCCACCGCATGGGCCCAGACCGAGCTCGTCAGCCGCTCGCGCCCGCGCTCCTTGGCGATCTTGAACAGGTCGGTCTTGGCGCCCTTGTCGACCTCGCTGCGGGCCCGCAGCTCCATCGCCCCACGGCCGGCATAGGCCTCCATGCAGCCGCGCCGGCCGCACGGGCAGTGCGCGCCGCCGCGGCGGACGACCATATGGCCGATCTCGCCGGCGCCGCCCCGGCCGAGCCACGGCTCGCCATTGAAGATCAGGCCGCCGCCGACGCCGGTGCCCCAGAAGACGCCGAGCAGGGACTCGTACGGCTTGCCGGCGCCGAGCTCGAACTCGGCCTGGGTGGCGACCTGGACATCGTTGCCGACGAAGACCTTCGGGCCGAGCGCCGCGCTCAGCGTCCCGGCGACGTCGAACGGGTCGACCCACTCGGGCAGGTTGCGGGCGTTGGCGACGGTCCCGGCCGCCTCGTCGACGTCGCCGGGCGACCCGACGCCGATCCCGATCAGCGCCGAGGTCTCGACCCGTGCGGCCTTGGCGGCGTCGCGCAGCGCCTCGATCATCTGCGTCGTGACGGCGGACGGGCCGCCCGCCGTCGGCGTCGGCCGGCGCGCCTGTCCGGCGACCTCGTGGCTGGAGTCGACGATGATCGCCTCGATCTTCGTCCCGCCGAGGTCGATCCCGCCTCGGAGCTGGTGCTGAGCGCTGCCGTCGTCGTTGGTCACGCGGTCAGGCTATCTCAGGCGCGGGGGCGAGGCTCCGGCCGGAGCTCCGGCTCGGGCTCCGGCTCGGGCTCCGGGCGCCCGGCGGTCACCCCCAGGATTCCCGGTAGTGCTCCTGCTCGGCGGTCGGCTCGTCGATCTCGACGCCGAGCGCGGCGAGCTTCAGCCGCCCGACCTCACGGTCGATCGCCGCGGTCACGGCGTGCACGCCCGGCCCGAGGCGCCCGCGGCTGCGGACGAGCTCCTCCACGCTCAGCGCCTGCAGCGCGAACGAGACGTCCATGACGGCGGCGGGATGGCCCTCGGCGGCGGCCAGGTTGACGACGCGCCCGTGGGCGAGGAGGTTGAGCCGCCGCCCGTCGGCGAGCACGTACTCCTCGACGAGCGGGCGCACCGCCCGGTGCCCTCCGACGCCGAGCGCGTCGAGTTCCTCGAGATCGAGCTCGACGTCGAAGTGGCCGGCGTTGGCGAGCAGGGCCCCGTCCTTCATGCGCTCGAAGTGGGCGCCGCGCAGCACCCGGCGCGATCCGGTGACGGTGATGAAGATGTTGCCGCGCTCGGCGGCGGCGAGCGCCGGCATGACCTCGTAGCCGGCCATCCGCGCCTCCAGCGCGCGCATCGGGTCGACCTCGCAGACGATCACCATCGCGCCCGCTCCCCGCGCGCGCTCGGCAACCCCGAGCCCGGCCCAGCCGTAGCCGACGACGACGACGGTGTTGCCGGCGAGCAGGATGTTGCTCGCGCGGACGATCCCGTCGAGCGCGGACTGGCCGGTGCCGTGGCGGTCGTTGAGCGCGCGCTCGGTGCGCGCCTCGTTGACGGCGAGCACCGGACAGCGCAGCGTGCCGTCGTCCTGCAGGCGTCGCAGGCGCACGAGGCCCGTCGTCGTCTCCTCGGTGCCGCCGATCAGGCCGTCGAGCAGCGGCCCGCCGCGGGCGTGGGCGGTGACGAGCAGGTCGGCGCCGTCGTCGAGGGTGACGTTCGGGCCGCCGCTGGAGACGACCCCGCCCCCGCCCCCGCCGGGGGCCGCGTCCCCGGTGCGCAGGAGCGCCAGGACGTGCTCGACGTACGTGTCGAGGTCCTCGCCGTGGATCGCCCTGACCTCGATGCCGTCGCCGAGCACGAGTGCGGCGGCGACATCATCCTGAGTCGACAGCGGATTGGCCGCACACAGCGCCGGGGTCGCCCCGGCGGCCTGGAGCGTGCGCATCAGGTTGGCGGTCTCCGCGGTCACGTGCAGGCAGGCCGCGACCCGGATGCCCTCCAGGGGCCGCTCGGCGGCGAACCGCGCCCGGATCCGGGCGAGCACGGGCATCTGCCCGGCCGCCCAGGTGATCCGGGCCTCTCCCTCCGGGGCGAGAGCGAGGTCGGCGACGTCGTGACCGGCGATCGCTCGCGCCATCTCAACTGCCGGCCGTCCCTGGCTCGCCCGCGGCGGGTGGGCTGTCTAGTAGCGGTACTGGTCGGACTTGTAGGGGCCGTCGGGCGAGACGCCGAGATACTCCGCCTGGCTCGGGGTCAGCTCGGTCAGCTTGACGCCGAGCGCGTCGAGATGCAGGCGCGCCACCTTCTCGTCGAGCTGCTTGGAGAGGACGAACACGTCCTTGCCGTAGCTGTCGGTGTTCGTGAACAGCTCGATCTGGGCCATCACCTGGTTGGTGAAGGAGTTCGACATCACGAAGCTCGGGTGGCCGGTGGCGTTGCCGAGGTTCAGCAGCCGGCCCTCGGACAGGATGATCACCGTGCGGCCGTCGGCGAAACGCCACTCGTCGACCTGGGGCTTGATGTTGATGCGCTCCACGCCCTTGATCTCCGCCAGCCCGGCCATGTCGATCTCGTTGTCGAAGTGGCCGATGTTCCCGATGATCGCCTGGTGCTTGCACTGCTCCATGTGCGCCGCGGTGATGACGTCCTTGTTGCCGGTGGCGGTGATGATGATGTCGGCGGTGTCGAGCACGTCCTCCAGACGCGCCACCTGATAGCCGTCCATCGCCGCCTGCAGGGCGCAGATCGGGTCGATCTCGGTGACGATGACCCGGCCGCCCTGGCCGCGCAGCGAGTCCGCACAGCCCTTGCCGACGTCGCCGTAGCCGCAGACGACGCACACCTTGCCGCCGATCAGCACGTCGGTGGCGCGGTTGATGCCGTCGACGAGCGAGTGGCGGCAGCCGTACTTGTTGTCGAACTTCGACTTGGTGACCGAGTCGTTGACGTTGATCGCCGGGAAGAGCAGCTTGCCCTCCTTGGCGAACTGGTACAGGCGGTGCACGCCGGTCGTCGTCTCCTCGGTGACGCCGATGATCCCGGCGGCCATCCGCGTGAAGCGCTGCGGATCGTCGGCCAGCGAGCGGTTGAGCAGCGTCAGGATGACCCGGTGCTCGTCGTTGTCGGCGGTGGCGGGGTCCGGCGCGTGTCCGGCCGCCTCGTACTCGACCCCGAGGTGGACGAGCAGGGTGGCATCGCCGCCGTCGTCGAGGATCATGTTCGGGCCGTGGACGTCATCGCCGCCGGGCCAGCTCAGCGCCTGCTCGGTGCACCACCAGTACTCGTCGAGCGTCTCGCCCTTCCAGGCGAAGACGGGGATGCCGCGCGGGTCCTCGGGCGTGCCGTCGGGGCCGACGGCGACCGCGGCGGCGGCGTGATCCTGGGTGGAGAAGATGTTGCAGCTCGCCCAGCGCACATCGGCGCCGAGCGCCGTCAGGGTCTCGATCAGGACCGCGGTCTGGATCGTCATGTGCAGCGAGCCCGTGATCCGAGCGCCCTTCAGCGGCTGGCTGTCGGCGAACTCCCGGCGCGTGGCCATCAGGCCCGGCATCTCGTGCTCGGCCAGCTGGATCTCCTTGCGCCCGAAGGCGGCCAACGACAGATCGGCGACCTTGAAGTCGGTCGTTGCGGCGGTCGTGCTCATGTTCTCTCCAGCGGTTAGTCGATTGAATACGCCGGCGCCTCCCGGCGGCCGGGTCACCTCAGGCGGCGGCGAGCAGCCGCTCGTGCTTGTCCTGCTCGAAGCGCAGCCAGTCCTCGGCCTGCACGTTCTCCGGCCTGCTGGCCTCGGACTTCAGCCAGGCCTGGACGCTGTCGCGCAGCTCGGTGTCGCTTGACATCCTGGCCGCGAACGCAACGTCGGAGAGCGCGATGTCGAACCGCGCCAGCAGCTCCTTGAGCGTGCGCAGCCGCTGCAGCTGGGCGGCGCCGTACAGGCGATAGCCCGACGCCGAACGCGCCGGCGTGACGAGTCCGGCTTGCTCGACATAGCGCAGCATCCGGGGCGACCAGCCGGTCGTGGTCGCGGCCTCGTTGATCGTCAGGGCACTCATCCGCCTAAACATTACCACGCCCGTGTCAAGGTTTGGGAGGGTGTGGACCCGGGCGGGCACAGGCGCCGCGGGCGGGCACAGGCGCCGCGGGCGGGCACTGGCGCCGCGGGCGGGCACTGGCGCCGCGCGCGGGCACAGGCGGGCCGGGACGAGGTCCAGGAGGGAGTCATCGATATTTAGCCCGGTATGCGGGCACTTTTCAGACATCCTCCCCGCGGGATGCCGCCCGCCGGCCCGGCCCGCCGGCCGGCCGCCAAGCCGCCACATCGCCGGCCGCCAAGCCGCCACATCGCCGGCCGCCAAGCCGCCACATCGCGGGCCGCCACCCGGCCGGCCTCCGGCCGCCACCCGGCGGCGGAGACCTAGCCGTCGCGCTCGGCCAGCTGCTCCTTGAGCCGATCGATCGAGGCGATGTGCGCCGGATCGCGGCCGCCGAGGATCGCCAGGTACAGCGAGACGAGGTCGCCGAGCAGGACGAGCGAGACCATCCGCTCGACCCGGGACTCGCCGATGGTCTGCACCCGCTCGGTGACCGCCGCCTGGGACTCGATCAGCCCCATCGTCAGCTCGATCCGGTCGCGCACGCGGGGATGCAGGTCGGAGTCGTCGAGGAACACCGCGCTGAAGCGGCCCATGTCGCCGACGTGCTCCCAGCCGACGATCTCGTTGTGGTCGAGCTCGGGCAGCTCGGAGGCGAACGCCGGCAGCTTGGAGTTCTCGTTGATCTGGGTCTTCCAGCGATAGGCGATCGGGACGGTCAGCCCGGCCCCGGCGATCTGGCACACCGTGCCGCTCAGAGCGCGCGCCAGGTTCTTGGCGGGCGAGTCCTCCGGCGCGTCGGGGCCCCAGGCCGTGACGAGCTGCTCGGCGTGCGCGGCGGCGACGTCGATCTCGGTGTGCAGGCGCTGCCCGACCCCGGCCAGCCACGCCACCTCGAGGCAGACGACGAGCCCGTAGCCGATCGCCGCCCGGGGCTGGAATCCGCCGGGGAGCGGGATCACCGGCACGCCTCCGGCGCGCGCTTCGGACGCGAGCCGGCCGCCGGTCGTGCAGACGATCCGGCGGGCGCCGACCGCGCCGGCCGCCTCGAAGGCGGCGAGCGTCTCCTCGGTGTCGCCGGAGTAGCTGGAGCACAGCACGGTCGTCTCCGGCGTCGTCCACGGCGGCAGGCCGTAGTCACGCGCGATCGCGATCGGCCGCGAGGCGCGGTCGCCGAGTGCGGCCAGCGCCAGCGAGCCGCCGATCGCCGAGCCGCCCATGCCGGCCACGACGAGCCCGTCGGAGGAGTCGCGCGGGACGAGGTTGGCCGACTCGACGCGCCACAGGGCGTCCCGCAGATGCTCGGGCAGACCGAGGGCGTCGGCGAACTGGCCGCTGTGGTCGAGCGTCGCGACGGCGTCGGCGTCGAGCGTGACGGTGGCCGTCAAAACGCGATCGCTCCATCCGGTAGCTGCACGCCAGGGAAGATACGCATGCCGGCGGCCAGGGTGTTGCCCGCTCCCACGGTGACGCTCTCACCGAGCACGACGCCGCCCTCGATCCGGCAGCCGTCGCCGATCCGCACCTGCGGGCCGATGATCGAGTCGCTGACGCGCGTGTGGGCGCCGATGATCGTCCCCGCCAGGACGACCGAGCCCTCGACGTGGGCTCCCGGGCCGACGGTCACGCCGGGCCCGAGCACCGTCCGTGAGCCGATCACCGATCCGGCGGCCAGCCGGCAGCCGGCGCCGATGATCGTGGGGCCGTGCACGGTGCCGCCCAGCTCGTGGCCATCCCCCTGGTAGAGCACGCCGCCGGCCCGCGCGATGCTGTGTCCCACCTGGGTTCCGACCTCGCCCTCGAGTATCTCGTAGGTCGCCTGGAGATAGCGCTGGGGCGTCCCGATGTCCATCCAGTAGCCCGCGGCCTCGTAGCCGAACAGGCCGCGGCCGACGAGCGCCGGGAAGAGGTCACGCTCGATCGAGATCCGCGTGCCCGCGGGCGCCATCTCGGCGAGCACCTCGCGCTCGATGACGTAGGCGCCGGCGTTGACGAGACTGGAGTCGATCTCGTCCGGGCTCGGCTTCTCCAGGAACTCGCTGACCGAGTGGTCCTCGCGGCGGCGCACGAGCCCGTAGGCCGACGGGTCCTCGACGCCCATCAGCGCGATCGTCACCCGGGCGCCGGTGCGCTCGTGCTGGCGCAGCTGGGCGCTGAGGTCGATGTCGGTCAGCACGTCGCCGTTGAGCATCAGGAAGCGCTCGTCGAGCAGGTCCTCGGCGTACTTCAGCGCTCCGCCGGTGCCGAGCGGGCTCGGCTCCTGGACATAGCGCAGGCGCACGCCGAGCGCGGAGCCGTCGCCGAGCACCGCCTCCACCCCGTCGGCCATGAAGCCGCAGGCGAGGATGACGTCGGTGACCCCGTGGCCGCGAAGCCATTCGATCATGAACGCGATGAACGGGCGGTCGACGAGCTCGACGACCGGCTTGGGCACGGTCGACGTCAGCGGCCGCAGCCGGGTGCCCTCTCCCCCGGCGAGGATCAGCGCCTGCACGCCGACGGCCCGCTGGCGCCGCGCCGTCCGGGGCGTGCTCGTCTCACCGACCGATGCCCTCGTAGACGAAGCCGGCGCGTTGGGCCGCGTCCCGATCGGCGAAGTTGCGTCCGTCGACGAGCAGGTTGCCGGTCATCCGGGCGCGGACCTCGGCCCAGTCGAGCTCGGCGAACTCCGGCCATTCGGTGACCAGGATGCACGCATCGGCGTCCCGCACGGCGTCGAGCGCCGAACCGGCGAACTCGACGCCCGGCATCAGCTTGCGCGCCTCCTGCTCGGCGATCGGGTCATAGGCGGTGACCGTCGCCCCGTCGGCCTGCAGCCGGCCGGCGAGGACGAGCGACGACGCCTCGCGCATGTCGTCGGTGTTGGCCTTGAAGGCGAGCCCGAGCAGCGCGATGTGCGTCCCGACGAGCGAGCCGAGATGCTTCTGCAGCTTGCCGATGACGCGGCGCTTCTGCAGCTCGTTGACCTCGATGACCGCCGTCAGCAGCTGGAAGTGATAGCCCGAGTTGCCGGCCAGCTGCTTGAGCGCCGAGACGTCCTTGGGGAAGCAGCTGCCGCCATAGCCGATCCCGGGCCGCAGGAAGTGGGCGCCGATCCGCTGATCGAGCCCCATCCCCTTCGCGACCTCGGTGACGTCGGCGCCGGTCTCCTCGCAGACGTTGGCGATCTCGTTGATGAACGAGATCTTCGTCGCCAGGAAAGCGTTGGCGGCGAGCTTGACCATCTCGGCGGACGCGATGTCGGTACGCACGACGGGCGTGTTGAGCGGCTCGTAGAGCTCGACGACGGCGTCGCCGGCCCAGTTGCCGTCGTCGCCGACGACGACCCGGTCGGGCTTGAGGAAGTCGGCCAGCGCCGAGCCCTCCTTGAGGAACTCCGGACACGAGACGTAGGCGAAGCCGCCCTTGCCGTGCTCGGCGAAGATCCGCTTGATCGACTGGCCGGTGCCGACCGGAACGGTCGACTTCATGACGAGCGCATGGCGGTCGGAGGCCGGCATCGCGGCGACGACGGCGTGCACGGCGGACAGGTCGGCATCGCCGGAGTAGGTCGGCGGCGTGCCGACGGCGACGAACAGCAGCCGCGCATGCTCGAGCGCCGGGGCGAGGTCGGTGGAGAAGTGCAGCCGTTCGCGATTGCGCGCCAGCGACTCGGCCAGGCCCGGCTCATAGATGGGGATCTCGCCGCGCTCCAGGCGCGCGATCTTGTCGGCGTCGATGTCGACGCACCACACCTCGCTGCCGAGCTCGGCGAAGCCGGCGGCGGAGACGAGGCCGACGTAGCCGGTTCCGATGACCGCGACGGGATGACGATCCGATGCCATAGATCGCGTGAGGCTAGCGAGAACGCCCGCGCGGATGTTCCGTCAGCTCTTGCCGGCCGGCGTCAGCGACGCCGCCATGGCGACCATCTGGGCGTTCGGGATGCTGCCGGTCAGCGTGTTCTCGATCCAGTAGACCGCGCCCGGCGTCCGCCACGCGACCGTCATCAGCTTGCCGCCGGCGGCGAACAGCTCCAGCTTCTTGCCGTCGACGACCTTCGTCTCCGACGGCTTGGCGAGCAGCGGCGGATTGAGCCAGGTCGTGCCCTGCACGCCGTAGAACTGGCCGAGGACCGGATTGACGACGAGCGTCATGTAATAGGCGGCGTACGGCTTGCCCTGCCGGTCGTGAATCGTGTACGCCCGCGGATAGTCCCCGGTGTACGCGGTCTCGGGCTCGAGGCCCGAGTCGCAGTTGGCGGTGATCGACAGGCAGTACTGCGAGCCCGCGGTGATCAGCCTGGGGAAGTAGACCGGCATCCCGGCCCGGCTGAGCGCCGCCGCCTGGCTGTGGCCGCCGGCGACGTCGGCGATCAGGCCGGCCACGGTGGCGGCGTGATGAACCTTGACGTTCGGATGGGTCTTGGTCGAGGCGGCGACCGCGGTCGTCGGCTTCAGGAACGCGGCGTACGCCTGCTGCTCAGCCTCCGGCGAGGTCGCGGTCACGTAGCACGGCGCCGTGGCGACGCAGTTCTGCAGCTGCGCCGGGAACGGGATCGACTTGATCGTGTGCCCGTCGGCGTTGATGACGAGGTCGAACAGGTTGATCAGGCCGTCGACGGTGTGCAGGCTGTGATCGGTCTGGACGTGCTCGCCGAAGATCTTCAGCAGCTTGTCGCGATTGGCGAGCAGCTGGCCGGCGCTGTACTGATCCTTGGCCCAGCGGATGAAGTCCTGCTGGCGGGCGTTGCGCACGAGGTCGGTGTCGGTGTGGCGGAAGCGCACGAAGGCGAGCGCGCCGGTGACCTGGCTGTTGCCGCACAGCTTCTGATAGCCGGGCGGGATGTCGATGCTCGAGAAGTCGTTGGGCCCGCCGAAGCCGGAGCTGATGTTGTAGTAGCGCTGATCGACGGCGGCGTAGACGCAGCCGATGGCGTTGACGAGATCGGAGAAGCCGCCGAAGTTGACGTCGAGGATGTGGCTGACGTGGAAGTTCGGGAAGACGTTGTCACGGATCGTCGTGATCAGGAGGTTCGGGCCGCCGTCGGCGTACGCGCTGTTGAGCTTGGCGGTGCCGAAGCCGGGGATCTGGACCTCGAGGTCACGCGGGATCGACAGGACGTTGATCGTCGACGAGCTGTCGTCGATCCGCACGAGCAGCATCGTGTCGGTGTTGGCGGAGCTGAACGACGTCCCGGCGCGGTGGTCGGAGCCGATCACCAGCAGCGTCTGCGGAGCACCCGCCGGGGGCAGCGTCACCTGAGCGTGCGGCAGCGCCGGGGTCGCCGAGATGTAGGCCGCGATCTGCTTGAACTGGAGCAGCCCGGCGACCGCCGTCGTCGCCGCGCTGGCGCCGATGACGAGCACCGCGGCGACGAGGAAGCGCCACACCATCCCGCGCCGGGTGTGGGGGATGAGGCTCACGCCAGGCCTCCGTCGATCGCCGTCAGGCCGCCGTCGGTGTCCGCCGCGGCGAGCCGGCCGGGAAGCGCGTGGACGAAGTCACCGAGCGCCGTCCGATAGCGCGACAGCGAGGCCAGCGAGACCCACTCGTCGGGACCGTGATGTCCGCCGCCCGCGGGCCCGAACTCGACGGCCGGGATCCCGGCCTCGATGAACGACGCGGCGTCGGAGGCGCCGTCTCGCCCGACGCTCATCACCTCGCCGCTGACCGCGCGGCCGACCGCCTCGCGCAGGGCGCGCACGTACAGATTCCCGCGCGCCACGCCAACCGCCGGATGGATGAAGGTGCGGGTGACGTCGATCTCGGGGATCGCCCGCACCTGGGCGAGGATCTCGCCGGGATCCTGGCCGGGTAGGTAGCGGACGTCGACCGCCATCTCACAGCGGTCTGGGACCTTGTTGAGAGCGTCGCCGCCCTCGATCCGGCCGAGGTTGATCGACGGCCGGTCGAACATCTCCGAGGACTCGCGTGAGAAGGGCAGCGACTGGATCGCCCGGAACACGTCGACCGCCTTGAGCACCGCGTTGTCGCCGAGCCATGGCGTCGAGCTGTGGGCCGCGCGGCCGTGGACGACGATCCGCATGACGAGCACCCCCTTGGCCTGGACGCCGATGTGCATGTCGGTCGGCTCGCCGGTGATCGCGAAGTCGCCGCCGAGGCCGCGGGCCACGACTCCGTCGGTCGAGCGCTCGTCGATCTCCTCGGATTCCTCGTCCGGCACGCACACGAGCCGCACCCGGACCGCCTTCTGGCGGTCGCAGTCCTTGAGCGCGCACATCATCGCGGCCAGCCCGCCCTTCATGTCGTAGGCGCCGCGGCCGATCAGGCGGTCGCCCTCCGTCCGGGGCGTGAACTGCTCGGGGCGCCCGGGGACGACGTCGAGATGCCCGTGCCAGACGATGCACGGGGCATGCGGAGCCCTCGGCCCGACCTCGGCCACCAGCACGGGAAGCCCGTTGTGATCGTGATCACGCACCTCGATGTCACGGGATTCGAGCCACCCCTTGACGAATCCTGCCGCCGCGACGAGGACGTCGGGACGGGAGGTCTCGTAGGCGATCAGGCGCTCGGCAAGGGTACGCTCGTCGACCATCGAGCCCTACAGCCTACGGACGGCGGATGACGGGCGGCGCACTGCGCCGGCGCGCTCGGCCACCGGGTCAGTTTCCCTCGGCGATTCTCAGGAAGGCCTGCAGGCGCCGGCGGTCACGCTCGATGACCCGGCGGCGCTCGGAGTCGTCGCCCGAGCCCTCCAGCTCGCGCTCGGCCTGCTGGAGGCGGTCCCGGAGCTCGGCGGCGTCCAGCGCGCCGGGCTCGTGGGCCTCCTCGACGAGCAGCAGCGCCCGGTTGTCGGCGACCTGCAGGTAGCCCTCGGACTGGGCGAAGCGGACGATCTCGGAATCGCTGCGATACAGCCGCAGCTCCGTCGGATCGAGCATCGCCAGCAGCGGCGCGTGGTTGGCCAGCACGCCGATCGAGCCGACGGTCGTCTTCGTCGAGACCATCTGGACCTCGTCGTTGAAGACCTCACCCTCGGGCGTCAGGACCTCGACCTGGAACCTGGCGTGCTCAGCCATCGACCGGCCCCCTACTCGCCCTGCTTGCGGCCGCCGCCGGCCTCGGCGACGACCTGGTCGATCGAGCCCTTCATGAAGAAGGCGCGCTCGGGAACCTCGTCGTGCTGGCCCTCGAGGATCTCCTTGAAGCCGCGGATCGACTCGGCCACCGGCACGTACTGGCCCGGCGTGCCGGTGAACTGCTCGGCGACGTGGAACGGCTGGGAGAGGAAGCGCTCGAGCTTGCGGGCCCGCTGCACCGTCACCTTGTCCTCGTCGGAGAGCTCGTCGATCCCGAGGATCGCGATGATGTCCTGGAGCTCGCGATAGCGCTGGAGGACCTCCTTGACACGGTTGGCGACGGTGAAGTGCTCCTCGCCGAGGATCTCCGGCTTGAGGATCGTGCTCGTCGAGTCCAGCGGGTCGACCGCCGGATAGATCCCCTTCTCCGAGATCGACCGAGACAGCGTCGTCGTCGCGTTGAGGTGGGCGAAGGCCGAGGCCGGCGCCGGGTCGGTCAGGTCGTCGGCCGGGACGTAGATCGCCTGGATGCTCGTCACCGAGCCCTTGCGCGTCGAGGTGATGCGCTCCTGCAGCTGCCCCATCTCGGACTCCAGGGTCGGCTGATAGCCCACCTGGGAGGGCATCCGCCCGAGCAGCGCCGAGACCTCGGAGCCGGCCTGGACGAAGCGGAAGATGTTGTCGATGAACAGGAGCACGTCCTGGCCCTCCTGGTCACGGAAGTACTCGGCCATCGTCAGCCCCGAGAGCGCGACGCGCATGCGGGCACCGGGCGGCTCGTTCATCTGGCCGAAGACGAGCATCGTCTTGTCGAGCACGCCGGATTCCTTCATCTCCAGCCACAGGTCGTTGCCCTCACGGGAGCGCTCGCCGACGCCGCAGAAGGCCGACAGGCCGCCGTGCTCCTGTGCGAGGTTGTGGATCAGCTCCTGGATGATGACCGTCTTGCCGACGCCGGCGCCGCCGAACAGGCCGACCTTGCCGCCCTTGGCGTAGGGCGCGAGCAGGTCGATGACCTTGATCCCGGTCTCGAACATCTCGGTCGTCGGGGTCAGCTGCTCGACGGTCGGCGCCAGGCGATGGATCGGCCAGCGCTCGGTGTCCTGCGGGATGTCGTCACCGAGGTCGATCGGCTCGCCGAGCAGGTTGAAGATCCGCCCGAGGGTCGCGCGGCCGACCGGCACCGTGATCGGAGCGCCGGTGTCGAGCACCTCGGCGCCGCGGGCGAGGCCGTCGGTGGTGTCCATCGCCACCGCGCGGACGCGGTCGTCGCCCAGATGCTGCTGGACCTCGCAGACGAGGAAGTCGGTCGCCCGCGAGGCGATGTCCTCGTCCTCCTCGGCGGCGGCCGCCTCAGGGCGCTTGACGGTGATGGCGTGGTTGATGGCCGGGAGCCGGTCGGGGAAGACCGCCTCGATGACCACGCCCTGGATCTCCTCGATCCGGCCGACGTTGCGCTGCTCGCCGGCGGTCGGGGTTGTGGTTTCGGTTTCGTGAATTGCAGACATTGGCGGCTCTTTCTCCTTATCCGAGGCCTTCGGCGCCGGCCACGACTTCCATGATCTCCTGCGTGATCTCGGCCTGGCGGGCTCGGTTCATCTCCAAGGTGTAATCGTCGATCAGCGTGCTGGCGTTCTCCGACGCGTTGCGCATCGCGGTCATGCGGGCGCCGTGCTCGGACGCCGTCGATTCCAGTAGGGCGCGGTAGACCGAGATCTCCACGTAGTCGGGCACGAGCCGCTTGAGGATCTCCTCCGGCTCGGGCTCGTATTCGACGAGCGCGTGCGGCCGGCCCCCGCCCTGGTCGTCGCGCTCGGCGTCGGCCGCGGGCTCGTCGTCGCCGTCGCCGCCGTCGAGCAGCGTCGCCTTCTGCAGCGGCAGCAGCGTCTCGCGCCGCACGACCTGCGTCAGGGGAGAGACGTAGCCGTTGAAGAAGATCTCCACCTGGTCGACCTCGCCGTCGACGTAGGCGGCCATCAGGCGCTCGGCGATCCGCCGGGCGTCGGCGTACGACGGGCGGTCGGTGAAGCCGGTGAAGCTGTCGGCGACCTCGAGGCCGCGGAAGACGAGCGACGAGGCGGGACGCCGGCCGGAGGCGAAATAGAGCGCATGGCGCCCGTCGGCGGCATGCTCCCGCCCGACGGCCACGCCGGCGCGGACGATGTTGGAGTTGAACGCCCCGGCGAGCCCGCGGTCCCCGGCCACGAGCAGCAGGCCGACGGTGTTCGTCTGCGGGTGCTCGGAGAGGATCGGCAGGCGTGGCACGTCACCGGCGGCCTCCGCGGCCTGGCGCGTCATCCGCCGGATCGCGTCGGCGTACGGGCGCAGCGCCTCGATGCGCTGCTCGGCGCGGCGCAGGCGCGCGGCGGCGACCATCTCCATCGCCCGGGTGATCTTCTGGATGTTCTTGACCGAACTGATCCGGTTTCGAACGTCGCGCTGGGAAGTGGCCATGTGAAGCTGGAACGATCCGCCGGTCAGGCCGGGACGGCCGCGTCCTCGGTCTCGTCCTCGGACCGCGTGTCGGCGCCGGTCTCGCCCTCGCTCCCGTTCTCAGCGCTGCTCGTGTCGCTGGAGCCGCCCCGCGGGGACGACAGCGGCGGCGCGGCATCGTCGTCGAGCGGCATGCCCTCCTCGTCGAGGTCGTAGCCGAAGTCCTCGGCGTAGGTCGAGACGGCGCCGTCGAGCTTGGACTGGGTCTCCTCGCTCCAGTCCCCGCCGGCGATCGTCTTCATCAGCTCGGGCTCGTTGCCGCGCAGCGACTCGGCGAGGCCCTCGTGGAACTTCTCCACCCGGTCGACGGTGATCCGGTCGATGAAGCCGTTGGTGGCGGCGTAGAGCTGGGCGACCTGGATCTCGACCGCCATCGGATCGCGCTCGGTCTGGTTGAGCGTCTTGACGAGTCGCTCGCCGCGGGCCAGCGTGCGCTTGGTGTCGGGGTCGAGCTCGGAGCCGAACTGCGAGAAGGCCTCGAGGTCTCGGTACTGCGAGAGCTCGAGCTTCAGCGTGCCAGCGACCTTGCGCATCGGGGTGATCTGGGCGGCGCCGCCGACGCGGGAGACCGAGATGCCGACGTTGATCGCCGGGCGCACCCCGGAGTAGAAGAGCTTGGGCTCCAGGAAGATCTGCCCATCGGTGATCGAGATGACGTTCGTCGGGATGTAGGCCGACACGTCGCCGGCCTGGGTCTCGATCACAGGCAGCGAGGTCAGCGACCCGCCGCCGAGGTCGGCGTTGAGCTTGACCGCGCGCTCCAGCAGGCGCGAGTGCAGGTAGAAGACGTCGCCGGGGTAGGCCTCGCGGCCCGGCGGGCGGCGCAGCAGCAGCGACATCTGGCGATAGGCCTTGGCGTGCTTGGTGAGGTCGTCGTAGACGGTCAGCGCGGCCTTGCCGTTGTAGAGGAAGTACTCGCCCATCGCGCAGCCGGCATAGGGCGCGAGGAACTTGATCGGCGCCGACTCGTCGGCGGCCGCCATGACGATGATCGTGTTCTCGAGCGCGCCGGCCTCCTCGAGCACGCTGGCCAGCTGGACGACGGTCGCCTTGCGCTGGCCGATCGCGACGTAGACGCAGACGAGGTCACGATCCTTGTTGTTGATGATCGTGTCGATCGCGATCGAGGTCTTGCCGGTCTGGCGGTCGCCGATGATCAGCTCGCGCTGGCCGCGGCCGATCGGGATCATCGAGTCGATCGCCTTCAGGCCGGTGAGCATCGGCTCCTTGACCGGCTGGCGCTGGACGACGCCCGGCGCCTTGTGCTCGGCCGGGCGAGTCTCGGTGGTGGCGATCTCGCCCTTGCCGTCGAGCGGATTGCCGAGCGGATCGACGATCCGGCCGAGCAAGGCGTCGCCGACGGGGATCTCGAGCAGCCGGCCGGTGCGCTTGACGGTGTCGCCCTCGGAGATGTTCTCCCACTCGCCGAACAGCACGACGCCGACGTTGTCGGACTCGAGGTTGAGCGCGAGCCCGGTGACGTCGTGCGGAAGCTCGAGCATCTCGAACGACATGCAGTTCTCGAGCCCGTGGACCCGGCAGATGCCGTCGGCGACCGACAGCACCGTGCCGACCTCGGTCAACTCGGCGTTGGAGGTGTCAAGTCCCTCGATCCTGCTCTTCAGGATCGAGGTGATCTCGTCGGGCTTGATCTGCATCTCTGGCTTGCTCCCTTCACAGGCGCGTGGCTACGCCTGCGCGACTTGCTTTCGAAGTTGTTCCAAACGGTTCTTGATCGAGGCGTCGAGGATCACATTGCCCACGCGGAGCACGATGCCACCCAAGATGTCGGGGTCGACGTGCGACGAGATCTGGACCCGGCGATCGATCTGCTCGCCGATCCGCCGCCCGAGGTTCTCGACCGTCGCGTCATCGAGGCCGACGGCGCTGGTGATCTGGACCGGCAGCAGCCGGCGCTCCTCGTCCCACAGCCCGTCGAACTCGGTCCGGATCCGGAAGATGGCGGGCATCCGGTGACGTTCGATCAGCGCCTGGAGGAAGTTCAGCAGCGCCGGATCGGCACCGTCGACCAGCCTGCCGAGGCCGTCCTTCTTCTCGTCGACCGAGAAATACGGCGAGAAGAAGAAGACCGCCAGGTCGTGGTTGGCTTCCATGGCGTCGGCGAACTGGCCGAGCTGCTCATGCGCGGCGTCGAGCACGTCGCGCTCGGAGGCGACCTCGAACAGCGCGCGAGCGTAGACCTGGGCGATCTCTTCCATGGCGGCGGTTCCTAGTTCCGCTGGGCCGCGGCGTCGGAGGCCAGGGCGCTGAAGTCCAGCTCGGACAGCGCCTCGTCGACGAGCCGGCGCTGATCGTCCTCGGTCAGCGTCTTGCGCGTGACCTTCTCGGTCGCCATCACCGTCAGATCGGCGACCTCGCGGCGGATCTCCTGGATCGCGCGGCGGGTCTCGGCCTCGATGTCGCGCCGCGCCTGCTCCATCATCTGCTCACGCCGCGCGGTCGCGGCCTCCGACGAGTCCCGTTCATGGGTCTCGGCCGCCCGGCGCGCCCGGGCGACGATCTCGTCGGCCTGGCCGCGGGCCTCGTGGAGGCGCTCGCGATACTCGTCGAGCAGCTGCTTGGCCTCGGTGCGCGTCTGCTCAGCGGCGTCGATCGAGTCCTCGATCGCCTTCTGGCGACGGTCGAGGGCCTCGGTGATGCGCGGGAAGGCGAGCTTCCAGAGCACGTACATCGAGATGCCGAAGAGGAGCAGCGTCCAGATCATCAGCCCGACGTTGGGCGTGATCAGGAAGGAGCCGCTCGAGGCGGCCGGTACGAGCACCTGGCTCATCTACTTGAGCACCCAGGAGAGCAGGCCGGCCACGAGCCCGTAGAAGAAGCATGCCTCGGTCAGCGCGAAGCCGAGCCACTGGATGCTCGTGATCTCGTCACGCATCTCGGGCTGGCGGGTCACCGCCTCGATGACCTTGCCGAAGATGATCCCGATGCCGACACCGGCGCCGACGGCGCCCAGCCCGCCGCCGATCCCGATTCCGAGTCCGGCGCTGATCGCGGCGAACGAGATGATGTGGTTGAACAGCAGCAGAGGCACTGTGGAGTCAGCTCCTTGTCGTGTTAGTGGTGAGAGACCGCGCCGCTGATGTAGATCGCGGCAAGGGTGGCGAAGATGAAGGCCTGGAGGGTGGCCACGAGGCCGAGCTCGAACATGTACAGGATGACGGCAAACGGCAGTGTGAACCAGCCGAGGAAGCTCAGCCCGAGCAGCACGGCGAGCCCGCCGGCCATGAACAGGATGATCATGTGGCCGGCGAGGATGTTGGCGAACAACCGGATCGTCAGCGACAGCAGCCGCATGAAGGTCGAGATGATCTCCAGCGGGAAGATCAGGAAGAGGATCGGGCCCTGGACGCCGGAGGGGATCAGCGACTTCAGATAGCCGACCGGGCCCTGGGCGCGGATGCCCTCCCAGTTGAAGATGACGAACACGACGATCGCCAGCACGAGCGGGACCGAGATGTTGGCCGTCGCCGCGTACAGCGCGAAGTCCGGGATGTGGGCGCCGAAGACGTTGAACGTCTCCTCGCTGTTGGTCGGCAGCGGCAGATAGCCGATCAGATTGCAGAACCAGATGAAGAGGAACAGCGAGCCGATGAACGGGAACCACTTCAGGGCCAGCGACTCGTCCATGTTGCCGCGCGTGATGTTGTCGCGCATCAGCCCGTAGAGCACCTCGACCGCGGTCTGGATCCGGTTGGGCCGCGCGTGCATCCGCTTGGAGATCCACAGCATCGTCCCGATCGTCAGGATCGTCGCGATGAACAGGTAGACGACCGCGCGGTTGATGCTGAACACGCCGAGATGGACCCAGTTGATGAGCTTGAACTCGTTCTGGATCTGGAACGTGTGGTTCTGATGGCCGAAGCCGAAGATGACGACGAGGGCGACGATGCCCAGGGCGTAGAAGCCGAAGATGCTCCAGAGGAGCTTGCGGGTGGTCATCGGCGCAGCTAGGTCCTTTCGCGGCTGGAGGCTCGCGGGCTCGTGATCCTGGTCAGCGCCGATGTGGCGAGATAGGCGCTGAAGGCGAACACGATCACGGCGAGGCAGGTGAGGCCGCTGTCCTTCCCGTCGGCGTTGGTGACGAGGATGACGGCGATGGCGAGGGTGAACAGGCGCCCGAGCATGTAGCCCAGGCGGAGGCTGACGGCGCGGTTGAACTCCGGGGTGGCCGAGGCGTAGCGCTCGACCGCGACCCCGAGCAGGCGCAGGACGATCCACGCGCCCGCCCCGACGACGTAGCCGGTGGCGGGAACGCCGATCAGCAACATGATCGGCGCGGCGACGACGAGCAGCACGACGTCGAAATAGCTGAGCATCGTCACCGGCGGCTCAGAGGTTGCGGAAGCGGTCAATGACAACTTTGATCCCCACGAAGAAGCCGACCAGGAAGCCGACGATGGCGAGCGCCAGCACCGCCCCGAACGGAATACCGATCACGGCTCCGATCCCGGCGCAGAGGAGGTTGGCCGAGAGCATCAAGGCTCCGGCCCCGGCCACATCCCTCCCCGATACGGACGGACGGCTGCTGTTCGTCATGGTGGCGACTGACGCTTCTTCTCAAGCTGATTACTGGGTAGGGGCCGCGTAGGCTATCGGCGCAGCGATGCAGGCGAAGCCTGAGATTCCGCGCCAAGAGAACGGCGCGCCACTACCAAGAGGGAGTGGAGAGCCGAACGGGTTAACAGAACTTTAGCGCGCCCGGGCCCGGAAAGGCGCGCGGATCGCTCAGCGCGCGCCGGGCGCCGCGTGCAGGCGGGCCGGGCGGGAGGCGTGAGTCAGCGCCCGGGGCGATTGCGGCTTCCACAGCTGCCCCTCGGCCCACATCGCGGCGACGCTGCAGCGCGGCAGTCCGAGCGCGCCCTCGTAGACGAGATAGCGTGGCTCCCAGCGCGGGAAGAACTTGGCGTTGAAGCGATACAGGCTCTCGATCTGGAAGTACGGATTGCCGAGCGCGATCAGCTTCCCGAGGATCCTCTCCAGGGGCCCGCGCGGGTCATGGATCCACTTCGCGAAGGCGGCGAAGTTCAGCGACATCTCGTCGATGCTCCGCGCCGTGAGCAGCTCGGTGGCCTTGACGACCATGAACTCGGTCAGCCCGTTGGGCGTGTTCGGATCCCGGCGCATGAACGACAGCGACATCGCCGAGCGCCCGTAACAGGGAACGAAGTGCAGGACGCCACGGATCAGGTTGTCCTCGTCGCGAGCGAGCAGGACGAGCGTGTCCTCGTCGTTGACGCCGCGGATCGAGTCCATGGCCATCGAGAAGCCCCGCTCGGGCGCGCCCTCGCGGCCACGCTCCAGCACGTCCTCCACCTGGCGGGCGGTGTCGGCGTCCAGCGCCGAGGTCTCGTACAGCTCGGCGCGATATCCGGCCTTCTGCAGCCGGGTGACCGACTGGCGGACCTTGCGGATCGGGCGGCCCTCCAGCGAGAACGTCGCCAGCTCGATGATCGCCTCGTCGCCCATGTACATCGTGCGCAGGCCGAGCTCCTCATACAGCGGGCGCAGGCGCTGGGACGCGCCGACGGCGCCGATCTTCAACCCGCGGGCGTGGGCGAACTGCTGGAGATCGGCGAGCAGGCCGGGCAGGTCGTCGTCGGGGCCGACCGGATCGCCGGAGAGCAGCAGCACCCCGTTCTCGGTCCGATAGCCGACGAAGGCGGTCCGCTCGGCGCTGAAGAAGTAGTACTTGTCGGCCCGCAGCTTGAAGAAGGAGAGCGTGTCGGAGCCGTGGGCCCGCACGAGCTCGGCGGCGGCGCCACGCGTGGCCGGGCCGGGCAGCGACACCGGGCCGGCGAGCGGTCGGAAGACGACGTAGGCCATCCCCAGCAGCGTCCCGACCTCGACCATATGGACGCCGAGCGGCAGCCAGGCGAACAGATGATGGTGATGGCGGAAGTGCAACGGCCCGGCTTGCCCGAGCAGGAGATCGCCGGTCTCCTTGACCACCGAGGCCCACGACGGGCGCCCCTGCGAGGCCCAGGCGGCGAGCGCGGCGATGCCGACGCCGACCGCGCCGAGCGCCGGGACGCGCCACACGGCGCTGCGCAGCGTGATCCGATCGTGGTCGACGAGGAAGGCCTCGCGCTGGCGCAGGAGCATCGCCCCCGTCACCCAGGTGATGATCGTCTCCTCGAAGTCCAGGCCCTTGAGCAGGTCGAGGATCCCGAGGATGAGCATCAGGAGCGTCGCCGCCTGCCAGGCCCGCCGGCGGCGCTTGAGCAGATAGGGGGCCACGAGCAGGAGGGCCGTGCCCGCCGGCAGCGCCGCGGCGTGGAAGAGCCGCATCGCCTGCACCGGCTCCAGCGACAGCAGCAGATGACCGCGCCAGCGGATGTTCGGCGTCAGCGCCGAGGCGACGTTGACGAATCCGACGATCGCCGCGGCGAGCGCAGCCAGGCCAGGCGTGCAGCGTGAGATGCGGTGGCGAAGAGGGATCATCGGCGAGGCGCGACGGCGGATGAGAGCCGGCGGCGGCTGCGGGGCGGTCACGCGCGCGGGACGCGGCGCACCCGGAACACGCTTGACACTACCGCGTTCTGCGATGTTGGTTACGCCGTCGCTCGCCGCTTTCCTGCTCACCACAGGTCATGATCGGCAGCCGGTGCGCGATCGCGCGACCGTATGTCTCACTGACTGGACGCACGTTCCAGGGCGGGGGCGAGCGGGCCGCGGCGCGCCGGCTGGGCATCGCCGTCACGGCGGATCGGCAGCGCGAGCGAGCAGCCCAGGGCGAGCAGCGGGAAGACGACGAGCAGCTCGAACACCGCCCGCAGGCCGTGGGCGTCGGCGATCAGGCCGAGCAGCGGGGCGCCGACGCCGCCGAGGCCGATCGAGAGGCCGATCGTCACCCCCGAGGCGACCCCGATGCGCCCGGGCAGGAACTCCTGGCCCATGACGATCGTGACCGCGAAGGTGGCGATCGTCGCCGCGCCGGCGAGCGCTCCGAAGACCATCGCCGGCACCGGCGGGGAGAGCACGAAGCCGACGATCAGCGGCGGGAGCACGATCATCGAGCCGATCAGCACCGACCGGCGGCCGATGCGGTCGGCGAGCCGGCCTCCGAGCAGCGTCCCGACGGCGCCGCCGGCGAGCATGATCGTCAGCGCGGCGCCGCCGGTGCCCCGGCCGGTGTGCAGATCATGGATGAAGTACAGCGGGATGAAGGTGACGAAGCCGAAGTAGACGAACGAGCGCAGCGCGATCACGAGCCCGAGCAGGGCGAACGGCCCCCAGGCGTCATCGGACTGCTCGCGCGCCGCCCGCACGCGGCCGGGGTCGGGGCGGAACGTCGTCAGCCGCGGCAGCTCGTGGGCGAGGACGAGCGCCATCAGCGAGGTCGGGACGATCACGACGAGGGTTCCCGCCAGTCCCAGGGCGAGCACGAGCGGCGTGACGAGCGCGGGCCCGAGGGCGAACCCGACGTTGCCGCCGACGCTGAACAGGCTCATCCCGCTCGAGCGCCGGAATCCGGATACGTAGTTGGCGAAGCGCGACCCCTCGGGATGGAAGGCGGCGACACCGACGCCGCTCAGCACGACGGCGGCGAACGTCCATCCATAGCTCGGCGCGATCCCGGCCAGCCCGACCCCGAGCCCGCTCAACGCCGGGCCGACGGCGATCAGCCATGGCAGCGAGCGGCGGTCGGAGAAGTGGCCGAACAGCGGCTGGATGATCGAGCTGGAGATCGTCGCGGCGAGGATCAGCGCCGAGGCGCCGGCGTAGCTGAGATGGTCACGGGTGATCAGGAACGGCAGCAGGGCCGGGATCGACCCCTGGCCGAGGTCGGTCAGCATGTGACCGGCCGACAGCGCCCCCATCGCCCGGCGATCGACCCTGCCGCCCGCGGCGGCGCCAGCTGCGCTCATCCCACGATTGTGCTCGACGTGAGCGCTAACCCTCGCTCTCGGCGATCCGCTCTCCGACGAGGACCTGCTTGGCCTCGAGCTCGGCGGCGAGCTGCTGGAGCTCGCCGATCCGTCCGCGAACGAGCTCGAGCTGGGTGGCGATGTGGCCGCCGAGCTCGTGCAGGATGCGCCGGCGATCGGCCGGCGACTCGGTCTGGCTCAGCTCACGGCGCAGATGGGCGCGCGCGCTCTCGGCCTCCAGGAGCGAGGAGAGCTGCTCCAGCGACAGGCCGAGCAGGTCCCGGAGGCGGACGATCTCGCGGATCCGGTCGACGTCGGAGTCGGTGTAGCAGCGGTGCTTGCCCTGCGCGCGCTCCCCGGAGCCGTCGGCTCCGAGCAGGCCGATCTCCTCGTAATAACGGATCGTGCGCGGGGTCGTGCCGGTCAGCTCGGCCACCTCGCCGATCCGCAGCGTCCGCTCCCCGGCCGCCCGGCCGGCGGGAGCGCGGTCCGCGGCGGACGGGCCGGCGGGGGCGCGGTCCGCGGCGGACGCGCCGGCGGGGGCGCGGTCCGCGGCGGACGCGCCGGCGGGAGCGCGGTCCGCGGCGGACGGGCCGGCGGTCGCGCTCATGACAGCGCCGGCTGCGGCTCGTTCGGCTTGCCGTCGTCGGAGGAGCCGGCCGGCGATCCGGCGACGGTCTCGGCGGCGGCCTTCGTCGCGGTGCCGACCTCCTTGGGGCGGGCGGCGGAGATCCCGGCGCCGACGAGTGACACGGCCGCCAGGCACCACAGCGCGGTGTGCATGTTGGAGATGAACGGCGTCAGCTGCGCGGTCGAGATGTGGTTGGCGAGACCGGAGAAGACGCTGAACAGGACGTTCTTGGGCACCGCGGAGGTGACGACGGCGAGCACGAAGGCGATCGAGATGACCGCGCCCGTGTTCTGGACGAGGACCCGCGCGCCGGCGGCGATGCCGCGTCGGTGCGGAGCGACGGCCCCCATCATCGCCGCGGTGTTCGGCGAGTTGAACATGCCCGAGCCGAGCCCGACGACGAACATGTACACGCCGGGAAAGACGTAGCTGGTGTCGCGGCCGAGCGTCGTCATCAGCGCGAGCCCGGCCGCGGTGACGAGCATCCCGAGCACCGCGAGCGTCCGCGAGCCGCGCCGGTCGGCCCAGATCCCGGCCGCGGGCGAGGAGACGAGCATGCCGAGCGCGAGCGGTGCGAGCTTGATGCCGGCGAGGATCGGCGAGTTGCCCTGGACGCCCTGGAAGTAGAAGACGAACACGAACATCAGGGCGAAGCGGGCGAGTCCGTTGGCGAACGCCGCCGCCGCCGCCGTCGAGAACAGCCGCTGGCGGAAGATCGACAGATCGAGCATCGGGGCCTGCGACCGGCTCTCGATCAGCACGAACAGCGGCAGGAACACGACCGCGGCGATCAGCGCCGGGATGACGAGCGACGAGCTCCAGCCCATGATCCCGCCCTTCGAGATTCCGTAGACGAGCCCGGTCAGGCCGATCAGGAAGGTGATCGTCCCCAGATAGTCGAACGTCCGGTCCTCCGAGCGGCCGGTCACCTCATGCAGGATCAGCCCGCCCCAGATGCTGCCGACGAGGCCGAACGGGACGTTGAACCAGAACACCCAGTGCCATGAGATCGCGACCAGCGCGCCGCCGAGCACCGGCCCGATGACAAGCCCGACGGCGGCGACCATCGTGTTCGTGCCCATCGCGAGCCCGAGCTGCTCGCGCGGGAAGGCGTCGGTGACGATCGCGGCGGCGTTGGCGAACAGGAACGAGCCGCCGATGCCCTGCAGGATCCGCCAGAGGATGAGCTCGGTGCCGTTGCCGGCGAAGCCGGCGCCGAGCGAGGCGAAGGCGAACAGCAGGAAGCCGCCGACGTACGCCTTCTTGCGGCCGAACTGGTCCGAGAGGCGTCCGGCGCTGAGCACGAGCACGGTCGAGGCGATCATGTAGACGAGGATCACCCAGACGAGCTCCAGCAGGCTCGTGTGCAGGCTGCGCTCGAGATCGGGCAGCGCGATGATCAGCGTGCCGGAGTTGATCGTCGCCAGCAGCATCCCGAGGCTCGTGCACGACAGCGCCCACCACTTGTAGGCGTCGTGGTCGGAGTTGACCCCGATGCGCCGGCGGGACGGTGCTCCGGGCGGAGATGAGGCGGGGATCGACGATGACGACACGGGCAGCACCTGCTCTCGGTTGCAAACTGATTCTTACGTAAACGTCAGGATAGCGCGCGCGCCCGCCGCGATCCGGGTCTCTCCCGGAGCGCTCGTCAGTCGAAGGCCGCGACCGTCGCCAGGATGACGAACGCCGCGATCAGCGCCACCCCCTCGAACGGCGTCGCCTCGCCGTCGCCGGTGATCTGCCAGATGATGATCGCCGTGCCGATCAGCGCCCCGGTGAAGACCGGCGCGAGCGCGAAGGTGAGCGTCGTCGAGGTCAGCAGCGACACGAGCACGAGCAGCGGGAAGAGGAAGGCCGCGACCTGGGCGATCGAGTTCTTCACGACCGAGATCGCCAGCTCCGAGCGGCCCTTGTAGGCGAGCACGACGCCGACGGCGTGCTCGACGGCGTTGCCGGCGGTGGCGACGATGACGAGACCGGCGAAGGCCTGGGAGATGCCGAGCGAGTGGATCGTCGGCTGCAGCGCGTTGACGAACCAGTCCGAGACGAACGCCGCCGCCAGGCCGGCGGCGACGAGCAGAGTCAGGCTCGTGGCGGTCGACAGGCGCGGGCCGTCAGCCTCGCCGCCTCCGGCCTCGCCGCCGCCGGCCTCGCCGGCTCCCCGTTCGCCGGCTCCCCGTTCGCCGGCTCCCCGTTCGCCGGCTCCCCCCTCACCGGCTCCCCCCTCACCGGCGAGATACTGGCGGACCCAGAAGCCGTAGGTGACGAGGATCGCGACCGCCCCGACGACCGAGATCGCGGTGATGTGGTGGCTCGCCTCGTCGTGCGCGGAGTCGGCGAGGTCGACGAGCAGGATGATGAAGCTGGAGATGAGCAGCAGCGTCGCCGTGTCGTTGGGCAGGCGCGGGCTGAAGCGCATGACCCGGTCGTCCTCGCGCAGCGACCCGACGACGATCACCAGGCCGAGCACGAACAGCGCGTTGACGAGGATCGAACCGAGGATCGTCGTCTGGGCGACGACCCGGTCGCCGGCGTTCAGAGCGAAGATGACGACGAAGAACTCGGGCAGGTTGCCGAGCGTCGACTGCAGAAGCCCGGTCGTCGCGGTGCCGAAGCGATGGCCGACCTGCTCCGTGGAGAAGGAGACGATCCACGCGCCGCCGGCGAGCGCCAATCCGGCGATGACGAACGCGGCGACGTGCGGAACGCCGCTCACATAACGGGCGATCCCGGCCAGCACCGTCAGGACGGCGACCACTCCGAGCCCCGCCCGCTCGATCCGTGTCAGTCCGGTCAGCGGAGAGCGTCCTACCGGCCGGTCATCACGGTGTCGCCATCGGAGTAGGCCGGCGCGCAGCAGCACAGGAGCACGAGACGGCTCGGACCCGTGTTCCACAGCTTGTGCGCCGTTCCCGGCGGGATGACGACGCAGTCCCCGGCGGCGATCGCCGCCTCGTCCTCGCCGAGCCGCATCCGGCCCTCGCCCGCCAGGAAGTAGTAGATCTCCTCGGCCACCGGATGAAAGTGCTCGGCGGTCTGCCCACCGACGTCCAGCGACGCCTCGGCGAGGCTCTGATGGCGGACCGGCGACCAGGCGGGCCCGGCCAGCTCTCGGATGGACGACCCGTCGGCGGTGACGAACGACCTCAGCTCGTCGAGATTGGCCTTCTCCATCGGCTGACTATCGCACCCTTTCGAACTCGCCGGTCTCGATGTCCTTGGCGACCTTGGCGTCGATCTCGTGCTCGCTCGTGTCCGGATCGTGACGGCGCAGCTCGGTGGCGCGCAGGCCCCGGAACTTGAAGATCTCCAGCACGTAGACGAGGTACACACTCGCCGCCAGACAGAGGACCGCGTAGGCGACGAGGAACGCGATCCAGCCGGTCTGATGGCGGTGGTGATGGGAGATGAGGCGCAGCGCGACCGCCAGTCCGGCCATCAGCATCGTCCAGGCGTACAGATAGGCGACCGTCTTGCGCTGCGAGAACCCGATCCGCGCCATCCGATGGTGGAAGTGGTTGGCGTCCGCCGACCACGGTTTTCGCCCGTACTTCAGCCGCTTGGCGATCACGAACCCGGTGTCGAGGAACGGGATCACGAGGATGACGAGCGGCACGATCAGGGCGACGACCGCGTTCGTCTTCAGCGAGCCGACGACGGCGGCGACGCCGAGCAGATAGCCGAGCAGGTTGGCGCCGGCGTCGCCCATGAAGACCGAGGCCGGATAGAAGTTGTGAAAGAGGAAGCCGAGCGCCGCTCCGGCGGTCAGCGCGGCGAGGATCGCCGCGCCGTTGACGCCGAGGTCGAACGCGATGATCGCGAACGCGATGCCGTCGATCGTGCACACCCCGGCCGCGAGCCCGTCGACGCCGTCGGAGAAGTTGACGACGTTCATCAGCGCGACGAGCCAGAAGACGGTCAGCAGCCCACCCTCGTTGGGGAACTGAAGGGTGTGGACGAACGGCAGCGTGACGTCGGTGACGACCGCCCCGCCCTCGACGGCGACGACCGCCGCGATCACCTGGCCGGCGAGCTTGACCCCGGGCGGCAGGTCCTTGACGTCGTCGATCGCGCCGACGAGCGCGATCAGCACCGCGCCGACGAGCAGCGCCCAGGTGTGGACCGTCCCCGGCGAGCCCGCCCGGCCGGCGGTCGGGTGCAGGACGATCTTGGTCGGCAGCCAGATCGCGGCGGTGACGAGCACCGCGACGAGGATCGCCAGCCCGCCGAGCAGCGGCGTCTCGCGCACGGCGAGGCCGCGTTCGCGCGGGCGGTCGACGGCGCCGATGCGCCGGGCGAGCAGGGCGGCCAGCGGCGTCACCGCAGCCGCGATGGCTGCCGCGACGACGAACGAAAGCACGGCATCCCGATACTGCATGCCGCACAAGCATGGCAGCCGGGCCCGACCTCTCGCCCCGCGGGGTGGTCATGCGCCGGTCATGCGCCCGGCGCGGAGCGGTCAGACGCCCGGCGAGGGCGCGACCGCGGGGGTCAGGCGACTGCGCCGGCGAGGCCGGCGTACAGCGGATACCGGTCGGCGATCGCGTCGACGCGCTCGGCCAGCTCGGTCCGGCGATCCTCGAACGGCAGGCCGGGGTTCAGCGCCGCGGCGATGATCCGGCCGACCTCGATGAAGTCGTCGTGCTGGAGCCCGCGGGTGGCGAGCGCCGGAGTGCCGATCCGCAGACCCGACGAGACGGCCGGCGGCCGAGGGTCGAACGGGACGGCGTTGCGGTTGACGGTGATGCCGATCGAGTGCAGGCGGTCCTCGGCCTGCTTGCCGTCGAGGTCGGACTCCCGCAGGTCGACGAGCGAGAGGTGCACGTCGGTGCCGCCGGTCAGGACGCTGACCCCGCCGCCCGCGCGCAACAGCTCGGCGGCCACGGCGCGCGACCCGGCGAGGGTCCGCTCCTGGCGCTCGCGGAAGGCGGCGGACGCGGCGATCCGCAGCGCGACCGCCTTGCCGGCGATGATGTGCTCCAGCGGGCCGCCCTGCTGCCCGGGGAAGACCGCCGAGTCGATCTTCCTGGCGTACTCCTCGCGGCAGAGGATCATCCCACCGCGGCCGCCGCCGATCGTCTTGTGGATCGTCGTCGTGACGACGTCGGCATACGGCACCGGCGAGGGGTGCAGCCCGGCGGCGACGAGGCCGGCGAAGTGGGCCATGTCGACGAGCAGATAGGCGCCGACCGCGTCGGCGATCGCGCGGAAGCGCGGGAAGTCAAGCTGGCGCGGGTACGCCGACCAGCCGGCGATGATCATCTTCGGCCGGCGCTCGCGGGCGAGGCGCTCCACCTCGTCCATGTCGATCAGGCTCGTCTCGCGATCGACCTGATAGGCGGCGATCTCGTACAGCCGGCCCGAGACGTTGATCTTCATGCCGTGCGACAGATGGCCGCCGTGAGAGAGCTCGAGGCCCATCAGCGTGTCGCCGGGATCCAGCAGGGCATGAAAGACGGCGGTGTTGGCCTGCGCCCCGGCGTGGGGCTGGACGTTGGCGTGGTCGGCCCCGAACAGGGACGTGGCGCGCTCGATGGCGAGCCGCTCGGCGACGTCGACGTACTCGCAGCCGCCGTAGTAGCGCTTGCCGGGATACCCCTCGGCGTACTTGTTGGTCAGCACCGACCCCTGGCACTCCAGGACCGCGGCCGGGGCGAAGTTCTCCGACGCGATCATCTCGAGCGTGCGCTGCTGGCGCTCCAGCTCTCGGGAGACGACCTCGGCGATCTCGGGATCGACCTCGGCGAGCGGCAGGTTGAAGTAGTCGGTGGGGAGATCGACGCTCACGGGACGTCCGATAGTAGCGGCGGGCCCGGCGCATCGGCCACGATCACCGCACGATCGGCGCGCTTCCAGGTCACCCGCGCCGTCAGCCCGACGGTCACCGCAGCGCGGCGACGACGTCGGCCTCGGGCAGGCCGCCGTGGCGGATGATCGCCCACTCGTCCTGCACCTCGTAGCGGCGCAGATCGACGACCGTCGACGGCGTCCCGGGCAGCTCCCCCCGTCGATGACGAGATCGGCGGCGCGCCGGATCGGCTCGGGCACGTCCTGCAGGCGCCGGGCGTCGGGTCCGCCCGCCCGGTTGGCGCTGGACTGAAGCACCGGCCAGCGGACGCCGCGCAGGCCGGGCACGACCGGGACGCGCAGGCCGAGGGTCAGCGGGTCGGCGCCGCAGGCGAGCGCGAACCGCTGCTCGGGATTGGGCAGCAGCAGCGTGACCGCGCCGGGGAGCAGCCGCGCCAGCGCCGACCGCGTTCGCGGTCCGAGCGAGGGCAGCGCGGCGAGCGCGAGCGCGAGGTCGAAGAACATGACCGCCGACGGCTTGTCGAGCCGCCGGCGCTTGAGGCGATACAGGCGCTCGACCGCCAGCCGGTCCGAGGCGTCGCAGGCCAGCCCGTAGACGGTGTCGGCCGGGAACACGGCGACGCCGCCGACGCTCATGCACCGCTCGAAGGTCTCCGCCCACGCCCCGGCGCCGGGCTGGAGCGGCTCGGGCTCGCCGCGGCCGGGTGCGGGCGCCGCGCCGCTCATCGCGCGCCGACCACCACGCGCTCGCGCCCGGCGAGGTCACGCTCGATCCGCACGGCGCGAAAGCCGGCGCCGTGAACGAGCCCGGCCACCTCGGCGGCCTGCTCGGGACCGATCTCGAGCGCCAGGAGCGATATTCCGCCGTCCGCCCCGCCGTCCGCCCCGCCGCCCGTCGAGCCGCCCGCCCCGCCGCCCGTCGAGCCGTCCGCCCCACGGCCGGCCACGGCGATCTCGGCCACGAGCCGCCGGACGAGATCGAGCCCGTCGGCCCCCGCGAACAGCGCGCCCGCGGGCTCGTAGCGCATGATCTCAGGCGCCAGCGCCGCGCCGGACGGCACGTAGGGCAGGTTGGCGAGCACCGCGTCGACCTCCCCGGAGCCGAGCCTGCCGGCCCCTCCGATCCCGCCCGTCCCGGCGAGCAGATCGGCGCGCCCGAACGACACGTCGAGCCCGAGCGCCCGCGCGTTCGCGCGGGCCACGGCCAGCGCGGCGTCGCTGACGTCGGTGCCGCGGACCTCGAGATCCGGGCGCTCGTGCTTGAGCGCGAGCGCCACCGCGCCGCTGCCGGTGCCGACGTCGAGCACGCGCGCCCCGGCCGGCAGCCCGAGCGCCACCTCGACGAGCAGCTCGGTCTCCGGCCGGGGGATGAGCACCCGGCGGTCGACCCCGAGGGTGATGTGGCGAAAGCCGCGGCGCCCGAGGATGTAGGCCACCGGCTCGCGCTCGCGGCGACGGTCCAGCAGCGCGTCGTAGCGAGCCGCGACCGGCGCAGGGAGCGGGCTCGCCCGGTCGAGGACGAGGCGCTCGCGCCCCACCCCCAGCACGTCGGCGAGCAGCAGCTCGGCATCGAGCCGGGGACTCTCGCACCCGGCGTCGGTCAGCACGCGGCGCCCATGAGCGATCGCGTCGCCGATCGACCGCGCCGCCCTCAGGTCAGTCGCCGGCACGCTCTTGCAGCCGGCGACGCTTCTCGTCGTCCTGCAGCGCGTCGGTGAGCTCGCCGAGGTCACCGAGCAGGATCTCGTCGAGATTGTGGACGAGCAGGTTGATGCGATGGTCCTTGACGCGCCGCTCGCCGTAGTTGTACGTGCGGATCTTCTCGGCTCGCTCGCCGGTCCCCACCTGGGCGGAGCGGCTGGCGTCGATCGAGGCGCGCTGCTCGGCGAGGGCGCGCTCGTAGAGGCGGGCGCGGAGCACGCGCATGGCGCGCTCACGGTTCTGCAGCTGGGACTTCTCGTCCTGCATCGAGACGACGACGCCGGTCGGCTTGTGGGTGATGCGGACCGCCGAATCGGTCGTGTTGACCGACTGCCCGCCGGGCCCGGAGCTGCGATAGACGTCGATCTGCAGATCGTTGTCGTCGATCTGGACGTCGACGTCCTCGGCCTCGGGGAGCACGGCGACGGTCGCCGTCGAGGTGTGGATCCGGCCCTGGGACTCGGTCTCCGGGACGCGCTGAACGCGATGCGTCCCGCCCTCGAACTTGAACACCGAGTACGCCCCGTCGCCCTTGACGGCGAACGTGAAGTCGCCGTCGCCGATGGCGAGCGGCTCGACCTTGAAGCCGCGGCGCTCGGCGTAGCGGGTCAGCATCCGATACACGTCCCCGGCCCACAGGCCCGCTTCGTCGCCGCCGGCCCCGGGGCGGATCTCGACGATGACGTTCTTGTCGTCGTTGGGGTCACGCTCGACCATCGCCAGCCGCATCTCCTCCTCGATCTCGAGCATTCGCTCGCGGGAGGCGTCCAGCAGCGTGCGCAGCTCGGCATCGTCGCCGTCCTCGGCGAGCAGCTCGCGCGCGCCGGCGAGATCGTCGGCGGCGCGGGCGTACTCTTCGGCCAGCCGGGCGGCGGGCTCCAGCTCGCGATAGGCCCGGCTGGCGGCTTCGAAACCGGCGCGGTCTCCGATCACCGCGGGATCGGAGAGCTCGCGTTCCAGCTCGGCGAAGCGGCTGCGCACCTGGGCGACGAGTTCATCGATCATGCCCGCGAGTCTAGGAGCCCGTCCTCACCCGCCGGCCATCGCCCGCGCGGCGCGCGGCGCGCGGCGCCGATCAGCGGTCGGGGTTGACCGCGTCCTTGACCTTGCTCGCGGCGTCGTTGACCGCGTTCTTGATCGAACCGGCTGCCTTGTCGACCTTGCCCTCGTCCTTGAGGTTCTGATTGCCGCTGAGATCGCCGGCCGCTTCCTTGACGTTGCCCTTGGCCTTGTCGAATGTTCCACCGCTCATCGCCTGCTCCTTGGTCGAAATGTCGTAGCGTTGGGCTACCCCGTTCCAGGGGCGACCACGCAGCGTCAGGCGACGACTCAGGATCGTTCGCACGATGAGCTCCCGTCAGCCGCCCGGTCCATCCCGGACAATCACCGCAACGACACGGGAGATTCCGCGATGCGCAAGATGGTCGTCTATGAACTGCTGTCGCTCGACGGCACAGCCGAGCAACCGGACGCGTTCATCACGGACTTCGACGAGATGATGGAGGAGAACCTCGCCCGCGTCATCGGCTCCCAGGACGCCGTGCTCCTCGGACGCCGCACCTACGACGACTGGGCCGGCTTCTGGCCCGGAAGTGAGATCGAGCCATTCGCGGGCTTCATCAACGGCGTCCAGAAGTTCGTCGTGACCTCGACGCCGCTCAAGCGGCCGTGGGCGAACAGCTCGGTCGTCGCCGACAGCCTCGCTCGGTTCGTCGCCGAGCTCAAGCAGCAGCCCGGTGGCGACATCGGAGTCCACGGCAGCATCTCGCTGGCGCAGTCGCTCCTGAAGGCGGGTCTGGTCGACGAGCTCCGGCTCGTGGTCGCCCCGGCCGTGTCCGCGCAGGGGCGACGGCTCTTCGACCACGCCGCTACCGGGCGGCTCTCGCTGATCCGCAGCGCGGCCTCTCGAACGGGCTACCTGCTGGTCGACTACGCGGTGCGCAACTGACGCCGGCAGCGGTCAGGCGACGACCTCGAGGCCGACCAGGTCGGCCGGCCCCGCGCCCGGCGTCTCGACGGCGAGCACCGCGCGCAGGGCGGCGATCGACACCGCCAGCTGATCGAGGTCGGGCTCGCGGGTGGTCAGCTTCTGGAGCGCAAGACCGGGATACATGATCATCTGCACCCAGCGACGGCGGCGATTACGACCCGCCCACTTGATGATCTCGAACGACAGCCCGGCGATCAGCGGCACGCCGGCGATCCGCGTGACGACGAGGATCCACCATGCCGGCAGCCCGATCGGCGCGAAGACGAAGATCGCGACGATCATCACGACGAGCAGGAAGCTCGTTCCGCAGCGCGGGTGCAGCCGCGAATAGAGCGCGGCGCGGGCCGGGGTCAGCTCGTCGCCGGCCTCGAAGCACGAGATGACCTTGTGCTCGGCCCCGTGGTATTCGAACACGCGGCGCAGATCCCGGACGCGGGACAGCAGCACCATGTAGCCGAGGAAGATGGCTGTCCGCAGCACGCCCTCGACGAGCCAGAACAGGACCGAGGAGCCGAGCTGGTGCTTGACGAGGCTCGTGACGCTGACCGGCACGACGAAGAACAGCCCGACGGCGAACACGACCGAGACGAGCACCGTCCCGAACCACGCGCCGTTGGAGATCTCCATGTCCCCGTCGCCGAGCTGCGCGTTGGCGGAGATGCTCAGCGCCCGCAGCCCGATCCCGAGCGACTCGCCGAGCGCCATGACGCCACGCAGCACCGGCAGGCGGTACAGCCGCCGGCGCCGCGACGACGAGGTGACCGGGAACGTGCTGACGGCGATCTCGCCGAGAGCGTCGGGGGTCGCCTCAGGGGCGTCCGGCATGGAGCCGAGGGCGTCGGGCGTCGCCCCGGGGGCGTCCGGCATGGAGCCGAGGGCGTCGCGCGGGGGCGTGCGGACCGCCACCGCCCAGACGCTGACGCCGCGCATCATCACGCCCTCCAGCACGGCCTGACCGCCGAGCGGGGCGTCCTTCGTCGCGGTCAGCGCCGGCCTGACCTCGCCCCCGCCGGCGCTCACATCGGCGATCGGGTCAGCCCGCGGAGGTGGTCCGGGCGGCGCGGCGCCCCTTGGCGACGCGACGCTGGAAGCGCTCCACGCGTCCACCGGTGTCGACCAGCTTCTGGCGTCCGGTGTAGAACGGATGGCACGCCGAGCAGATCTCGACGTGGATCTCGGGCTTCGTGGACCGCGTCATGAACTCGTTGCCGCACGTGCAGCGCACGTGGGCATCGATGTAGTTGGGATGGATCTCGGTCTTCATCGTCTGTCTAAGGATAGCGACGGCGGTGTGCGGTCCCGGGCTGCCCGGAGCCGGCGGACGTCGCGGTCGTCGTGGACGTCGCTGAGGTCGTCGTCGTCGTGGTCGTCGCCGGGCAGGTGGCGGTCAGCGTCGCACCGGCGCGGGTCACCACGTCGACCTCGTCGGTGGCGTCGGCGGTGACCGTGGGAGGACTCCCGGGGTCACAGACCGGGCCGGCGAAGGTCACGGTGCGGCTCTGCCCGGGCTTGAGGAGCGTGATCGTGTGCGTCGCCGGCGCGGAGTTGTCGCCCGGCGTGAACAGCACCTCGAACGGGCCGGCGGCGGTCCGGCCGGTGTTGGCGATGACCGCCGCGTACTGCTCCTTGTCGGGTTGCTGGGGCAGCGCGGTGACCGTGATCGCCTGCACGACGAGATCAGGGCGCAGCTCGGGCTGCTTGCAGACCGGGCTCTCCTTCGTGGCGGTCCGGATGACCTGTCCGGTCGCGCCGGTCCAGCGGAAGAGCACGCGGAAGATGTAGGCCGCCGGGGCCGGGAGGTCGTAGACCGGCTTGGTGATCTGCCACGAGTCGCCCGGGAGATCGACGAGCGCCGGCTTGGCGGGCGTCACCCAGACGCCGAGACCGGAGCCCTGCACGACGGTGGCCGGCCCGGTCGCGCCCGGGATGCGCTCCAGCAGATCGAACTTGACCGCCAGATCGCGAGTGCCGCTCACCGGCCGCATCACCGACGCGACCGAGACGACGCGGTTGTCGGGGTTCAACGCCTGCGTGCAGCTGAAGCCGGTCAGCTCCGCGCGGGGCGCCGCCGCGGTGGCGGCGGTCACCGCCGGGGTCGTCGCCGCCGGGGTCGTCGCCGCCGGGGTCGTCGCCGCCGGCGTCGCGACGGAGCGCGCCGAGGCGATCGGGACTCCGGCGACGCCGAACACGCCCGCCAGGCCGGTCAGGCCGAGCGCGAGCGTGACGAGGAGGGTGCGCGAACGTGTCATCTACAGCGTTAACCGCCACCGGGGCCAGAAGTTTCAGCGCCGGCGGTGAAAGCCGCCGGCGCCGCTGACTCAGGTGATCGTGTACAGCGGGCCGTCGCCGCCCTCGGGGGGCGTCAGCCGGCCGCCCTTGGCGGTGATCGCCCCGCACTGGACGCAGTTGGTGTAGTTGACGATCACGTCGACCGGCCCGCTCTCGGGGGCGTCGTCAGGGATCTCGTAGACGCCGGCCGGGCACATGTAGCGCCAGCCCTCGGCGATCTCCCGGGGGACGTGCCTGTGCACCCGGATGTGGTTGGGCGCGTCGTCGCGGGTGGCGTTGCCGCTGATGTACACCGAGGAGAGCTTGTCGAAGGTGTACTTGCCGTCGGGCTTGGGATAGCCGTCCCGGGTGTCGCCGACGAACAGCGGCTGATGGTCGTTGCGATGCCAGGCCAGCCGCCCGCGCGGGAGCCTGCCCTTGGAGGCGATCGCCAGGTTGACGAGCGGGCCGCCCTTGATGAAGCCCTTCTGGAACGGCTGGCGGGTGTTGCGGACCTGGTAGAGCTCCTGGCCGACCGAGGAGTCCTCGATCGTCTGCTCGTACTCCTCGAGCGGCCGGCCGTTCTTCAGCGACGCGTAGATCGCCTCGGCCGCCAGCTTGCCGGACTTGATGCAGTGGTGGACGCCCTTCAGGGCGACGGTGTCGACCATCCCGCCGGCGTCGCCGACCAGCAGCGCACCCGGCATCGTCAGCTTGGGCATCGACCAGTAGCCACCGCCGGGCAGCGCCTTGGCGCCCCAGGCGACGCGCTCGCCGCCCTCCAGGATCCCCTTGACGAGCGGGTGCAGCTTGAACTGCTGGAGCAGGTCGTGGGCTGAGGTGGTGGCGTCGGCGTACTCGAGATCGACGACGAATCCGATCGAGACGAGATCGTCGCCGGTCTTCTCATCGCGCATCGGATACAGCCAGGTGCCGCCGATCTGACCGTACTTGGCCGACAGCTTCAGCGGCCACGGACCGATGGTGTGGATGATCCGGTCCAGCGGCTTGGGGACCTTCCAGACCTCCTTGACCCCGAGCTCCCAGACCTGGGGCTCGCGGCCGTCGCCGAGATCGAACTCCCTGATCGCGGCGCCGGTGAGATGGCCCCAGCAGCCCTCGGCCAGCACGGTGACCTTGGCCTTGATGTCGGTGCCGGGCTCGAAGTTGCCCAGCGGCTCGCCGTCCTTGCCGCGTCCCTTGTCCCCGGAGCGCACGCCGACGACGCGGCCGTCGGCGACGATCAGCTGCGAGGCCGCGGTCTCGGTGAGGATGTAGGCGCCGCCCTCCTCGGCCATGCGGGCCTGATAGCGGGCGAGCGCCGCGACCGACACGACCTCGTTGCCGTGGTTGCGGAACGGCGGCGGCGGCGGGATCTTCAGCTTGACCTTGGCGGTCGGGAGCATGTAGACCGACTCCTTGGTGACCTCGCCGAACGCGAAGCGCTCCTGTCGCCAGTCCTCCCGGGACAGCTCGGGGAACAGCTCCAGCAGCGGCTCGGGGCGCATGACCGCCCCCGAGAGGTTGTGGCCGCCGCACGTCTTGGCCTTCTCGATCACCGCCACCGGAACCTCGCCGAGGCTCTCCATCAGCGCCTCGTCGGCGGCGAGCAGTTGCAGCAGCCGGTTGGCGCAGGCCAGACCGGCGGTGCCGCCGCCGACGATCGCCACGCCGACGTCGATCAGCTCGTCCTCGGCGTCGAGGCCGCGCTTGATGAACTCGCCGACCGGGTCGACCGGCGGCGGGAACTGACTCGGGGCGTACGGGCCCCGGCCGTTGCTGGCCGCCATGGCTTCAGCCCGCCTTCTTGGCTTTGATCGCGTCGGCGAGCTTCGGCATGATCTTGTTCAGATCGCCGACGATCCCGAGATCGGAGAACTCGAAGATCGGCGCGTTGGCGTCCTTGTTGATCGCGATGATGTTCTCCGAGGACTGCATCCCGACCTTGTGCTGGATCGCGCCGGAGATGCCCGCCGCCAGGTACAGCTTCGGGGACACCGTCTTGCCGGTCTGGCCGATCTGTGCGGCGTACGGATACCAGCCGGCGTCGACGACCGCGCGGGTCGCGGCGACGGCCGCGTTGCCGCCGAACGCACTGGCCAGCGACTCGGCGAGCTCGAAGCCCTCGGCTTTGCCGAGCCCCCGGCCGCCGGCCACGAGGATGTCGGCACCCTCGATGTCGACGTCGGCGCCGCGTTGCTCGCCGCGCTTGACCATCCGCGCCTGATTGGACCATGGCGAGTACTCGATCGCCACATCGACGACCTCGGCGCTGCCCTCGCCCTCTCGCAGCTCGAACGCGTTGATGCGGCCGATGATGATCCCGAGGTCGCCGCGATAGTGCGAAACCGAGATCTTGGAGTCCCCGAGGATCGGGCGCTCGGCGACGAGCTTGCCGTCGACCGCCTTGACCGCCGTGACCTCCATCGTCACCCCGGCCTGCTTGCGGGCGGCCAGGCCGGCGCCGATCTCGAAGCCGAGCAGACCGCCGCCGAACAGCGCATAGCCATGGCCGTTGTCGTCGATGACCTTCGCCATCACGTCGATCACCGGCTGCGCGAGACCCTCGGTCCCCTCGGCGCGGAACACCTTCGTGGCGCCGTAGCGCCCGAGCGTCTGACACAGCTCATCGGTCAGATCGCTGCCGCCGACGACGACCGCATGGCACTGGCCGCCGACCTCGGCCGCCCGGGCCGCGCCCTCGGAGACGGCGCCGAGCGAGTTCTTGTTAAACGCGCCCTCGTAGTGGAGCACGTAGACCAGGACGTCGGCCATCAGATCAGCTTCCTTTCGTCGAGCCAGGCGACGATCTTGCCGACCGTCTCGTCGGTGTCCTCATCCTCGATGATCTCGCCCGAGGCCTTGGCCGGCGGATCGTGGAACTCCCCGCACGCCACGCGAGAGCCCTCGGCGCCGACCAGCGCCATGTCGATCCCGACATCCGACGCGCCGACGGTCTCCAGCGGCTTCTTCTTGGCACCCATGATCGCCTTCAGCGACGGGTACCGCGGCTCGTTGATGGCGTCCCCGACCGAGATGACGGCCGGCAGGCTGACCTCGACGGTGTCATAGCCGTACTCGGCCTGACGCTCGCAGGTCAGGGCGTTGCCGCTGACGTCCATCTTGATGACCTGTGTCAGCGACGGCATCCGCAGGTGATCGGCGACGACCGCGCCGATCGTGTAGCACTCGCCGTCGTCGGACTGCTGCCCGAGCAGGACGAGATCCGGGGACTCCTTGGCCAGCGCCTTGGCCAGCGCATAGCCCGTGGCGGCCACGTCGGAGCCGGCCAGCCCCTCGTCGGTCAGGTGCATCGAGCGGTCCGCGCCGAGCGAGACGGCCTTCTGGAGCGCCCGAGTCGCGCTGGCGGGACCCATCGTCACGGCCACGATCTCGTCGACCTCGATCGCGCCGCCCTCTCGCAGCTGCATCGCGGCCTCGATCGCATGGGTGTCGTACGGATTGAGGTTCCGCTCACCGGATCGATCCATGCGCCCCGTCGAGAGATCGATGCGTTTCTCGACAGCGGCGTCCGGAACCTCTTTGACCAGGACGCAAATCTTCAAGTGTGGCCTCCTATCGACTGTCCTGACGGGGCGTGCGACCCCGCATGCTCATTGAGATGCTCGCGGCACAGGTGGCCCGGGATATTACCGTGTTGACTGACGAGTCAATCGGTCGGTGACCGCGACTCGGGCCCGGGGAGCTACGGTGGACAGCCGCGGTGGCGGGCCGGCCGGCGCCGGCGAGCGCAGGTACGCGGCGGCCCGGGAGCCCGCGCTGGCGGCATCGCCGATCGGGCGCGAGGGCCGGGGGCGAGGTGCCTCCGAACGGATGCACCGAGGCGGCGCGAGGGCCGGGGCGAGGGCCGGGGGCGGCGTCAGGCCCGGACGGCGCCCCTGATGAAGTCGATCGCCTGCTGGGTCGGCGCGCCCGGGGTGAAGACCTCGGCCACGCCGAGCGCCTTGAGCTCGACGATGTCGTCGGCCGGGATCGTGCCCCCGGCGATGACGACGACGTCGTCGACGCCCTGCTCGGTGAGGAGCTCCATGATCCGCGGGACGAGCGTCATGTGCGCCCCGGACAGGATCGACAGGCCGACGGCGTCCGCGTCCTCCTGGATGACGGTCTCGACGATCTGCTCCGGCGTCTGGTGCAGACCGGTGTAGATCACCTCCATCCCCGCGTCGCGCAGCGCCCGGGCGATGATCTTGGCGCCGCGATCGTGACCGTCGAGACCCGGCTTGGCGACGACGACGCGGATCTTCTTCTCAGTGGCGGTCATGGCCCAACGCTACCTGACGACGACCACCATCCGCATTGTCGTCGGATGAATCGTGCAGTACAGGGTGTACGTGCCGGGCTTGGTGAAGACGTGGCTGAAGGTTCCCGTCGCCTGGGTCCTGGAGGCGAACTTCATCGGCCCTGACTTGACGGTCACGTTGTGATCGAGGACCCCGACCCACTTCCAGCTGACCTTCGCGCCCGCCTGGACGGTCAGGTGCTTGACGCTGAAGTAGTCGTCGCCGACCTTGACCGGGGACGAGGACGCCGCGACCGCCGCGACGGCCGAGCCGGCGGTGACGAGGACGACGAGCGAGAGCAGCAGGGCGATCCGGCGGCGAGTGGTCAGCGAGCGGCGCATGCCCGCAGATTATCCGCGCAGGCGCCGCGACGCCTGCTTCGCTCCGCGGGACAGCCGCTGTGCCGGTGGCGGCCGGCGGACGCGCCGGGTCACCACGACGCTCGCCGCCCCGCCCGCGCCCGCGGCCGCGCCGAACGCGGCCACGGTCTTGATCCGGCTGCCGAGTCGATCGAGGCGGAGCACGTCCCAGTCGCGCTCCCGCGCCACCCGCGCCAGCGCGTCGTCGGGGTTGACGGCGACGGGATGGCCGACCGCCTCGAGCATCGGCAGGTCCGAGACCGAGTCCGAATAAGCGAACGAGGCCGCCAGGTCGATGTGCTCGCGCGCCGCCAGTTCGCGGATCGCGCGGGCCTTGCCGGTGCCGTAGACGAACACGCCGGTCGGCCGGCCGGTGTAGACCCCGTCGACCGCCGACGAGATCTCCGAGCCGATGCCACCGTCGAGCGACATCACGTGAGCGAGGATCTGGGCCAGCTCCCGGGATGCCGCGGTGACGATGTAGGCCGGGCGCCCGGCGTCCTGATGCTCGTGGGCGAGCGCGAGCATCTGGGGATAGATGCGCGGCAGGATACCGGCCAGCACGTCGGGCCCGAGGCGCTCGAGGTCGACGACGCGGGCCCCCTCCAGCGAGCCCGCGATCCGATCGCGCAACGCCAGGGTGTCGGCGTCGCTCGCGCCGCGCAACCGGAACTGGAGGTTGGCGATCGCGTCGGCGAGCAGCTGCCGGCGGCCGAGCAGTCCGGCTCGATAGGCCGCCCGCCCGAACTGAAAGGCCGACGAGCCCTGCATGAGCGTCTTGTCCAGGTCGAAGAAGGCGGCGCCCCGCCGCGCCGGATCGGCGGCGTCAGGGATGGGAGCCCTTCGTGGTCGACTCAGCCGCCATTGACCTCGATGATGACCGCGTCGCCCTGGCCGCCGCCCGAGCAGATCGCGGCGCAGCCGAGGCCGCCCCCCCGCCGGCGCAGCTCGTGGACGAGCGCGCCGAGGATGCGTGCGCCCGAGGCGCCGATCGGATGACCGAGCGCGACGGCGCCGCCGTTGACGTTGACCTTGTCCTCGTCGAGCTCGAGCATCCGCATCGAGTTGATCGTCACCGAGGCGAACGCCTCGTTGATCTCCCACAGATCGATGTCCTGGGCGCTCAGCCCGACCTTGGCCAGCGCCTTCTGCGCGGCCTTGGCGGGCGTGCGAGCGAGATACGGGTAGTCGTCGGCGATCTGCGCCTGGGCGAGGATCGTGGCCAGCACGGTCTTGCCGTTGGCCTTCGCCCACTCGTCCGAGGCCAGGACGAGAGCCCCGCCGCCGTCGTTGACGCCGGGCGAGTTGCCGGCGGTGTGCGAGCCGTCCTTGATGAAGATCGCGGGCAGCTTCGACAACCCCTCGAGGCTCGTGTCCCGCCGCGGGGCCTCGTCGATCTCGACGACGGTGTCGCCCTTGCGTCCCGTGATCGTCACCGGGACGATCTCGTCGGCGAGGCGGCCCTCGTCGGTGGCGGCGAGCGCGAGCTGATGCGAGCGCAGGGCCCAGCGATCCATGTCGGCGCGCGTCAACTCGAGCTCGGCGGCGACCTCGCTCGCCTCCTGGGCCATGTGCTTGCCGGAGAACGGATTCGTCAGCCCGTCCTTGACCATCGCGTCGATCGCCGTGCCGTCGCCCATGCGATAGCCGAAGCGTGCCTGCGGGAGCAGATAGGGCGCGTTGGACATCGACTCCATCCCGCCCCCGACCGCGAGCTCGAGGTCGCCGGCGCGGATGGCGGCGTCGATGATCCCGGCGGCGCGGATGCCAGAGGCGCACACCTTGTTGATCGTCTCGCTCGAGACCTCCTTCGGGATGCCGCCCTTGATCTGGGCCTGGCGCGACGGGATCTGACCCTGGCCGGCCTGGATGACCTGGCCCATGACGACGTGCTGGACCTCCTGGGGCGCCACGTCGGCGCGCTCCAGCGCGGCCTTGATCGCGGTGCCGCCGAGCTCGGTGGCGTCGACGGAGGCCAGCGCGCCGCCCATCTTGCCGATCGGCGTGCGGGCAGCCGCGAGAATAACGGTCTTGGGCATCGATCTTCTCCTCACAGATCGCTGGGCGGGGCCCTCCATCCTAGTAACGTCCGTTTCCCATGCGGATCGTCGCGACGTCCGACAGCGCACCGGCCGCCGACGCCGACACGGTCGCCGTCGGAGTCTTCACCGATCGTCCGGCGCCGGCCGATCTGCCGGCGGCGGCGCGAGCGCTGCTGGACTCCGGCGAGGCCAAGCCGGCCCATCGCCAGATCGCGCTGGCCCACGCCGACGGCCGGCGCGTGATCGTCGCCGGGCTCGGCCCGCACGCCGAGCTCGACGGTGAGCGCGCGCGGGTCGTCGCCGCGCTGGCCGGCCGCCGGGCGCGGGAGTGCGGCGCCCGGGCGCTGTGCTGGCAGGCTCCCGAGGGATCAGGGGAGGACGTCGTCGCCGGCCTCGTCCAGGGCACCGTGCTCGGCGACTATCGCTTCGACCGCTTCAAGCCCGACGCGCCGGGGGCGGCCGCGCCCGCGCTCGCCGTCCTGACGATCAGCGCCGGCTCGTCCGAGCTCGCCGCCGCGGCCGTGCGCGCCGGCGTGCTGGCCGATGCGCAGAACCGGGCCCGGGACCTCGGCAATCGCCCCGCCAACGACCTGACGCCCGCCGCGCTCGGGGACTACGCCGCCGCGCTCGCCTCCGAGCACGAGACGGTGACCGTCACCCAGATCGGCGACGACGGGATCCGCGAGCTCGGGATGGGAGCGTTCGCCGCCGTCTCGCAGGGCTCCGAGCAGGAGGCGCGGCTGATCACGCTGCGCTACGACGGCGGGGGCGATGACGATCGCCGTCTGGCGCTCGTCGGCAAGGCGGTCACGTTCGACAGCGGCGGGCTGTGGCTGAAGCCGCCGGCGTCGCAGATCGAGATGAAGTTCGACATGTGCGGTGGCGCCGCGGTGATCGAGGCGATCGCCGCGCTCGCCGCGCTGCGCGCGCCGGTCCGCGTGCTCGGGGTCGTCGGCGCGACCGAGAACATGATCAGCGGGCGCGCCGTCAAGCCCGGCGACATCGTCACCGCGCTCGACGGGACGACGATCGAGGTCAACAACACCGACGCCGAGGGCCGGCTCGTGCTCGCCGACTGCATCACCTACGCGCGGCGCGAGGGCTGCGACGCGATCGTCGACGTCGCGACTCTGACCGGCGGTGTCGTGACGGCGCTCGGCGCGACGTACGCCGGACTGTTCGCCAACGACGACCGCCTCGCCGGGCTCGTCGACGCCGCCGCGCACCGGACCGGCGAGCTCGTCTGGCGGCTGCCGCTGCACGAGACATACGCCGAGATGGTCAAGGGGCGCTACGCGCAGTTGACCAATCGCACCGAGCGCCGGGAGGCCGCGGCGGTCACCGCCGCCGAGTTCCTGCACCACTTCGCCGGCGAGATCCCGTGGGCGCATCTCGACATCGCCGGTGTCTCCGACAACGGCCGCACGCCGTATCTCGACAAGGGCGGCACCGGATTCGGCGTGCGCCTGCTGACCGAGCTCGCGCTCAGCTTCTCGCTCTAGCTCGGGCTCTGGCTCTGGCTCTGGCTCTGGCTCGGGCTCTGGCTCGGGCTCTGGCTCTGGCCGGGTCGCCGGGCGGTCAGAGTCGATAGCTGGGCATCTAACCTGCGCTCTGCGCGCGTTAGGTGCCCAGGTCTTCTCCTAGTGTCCGGACCCGGCCCCGTCGGACCGGCGGTTGCGCTGCAGGATCGTCGCCGCGGCGCTGGCCGGATCCAGCTCTCGGGCCATGACGCGGTCGAGCAGCTCCTGGGCGCCGGCGTCCTGGCGGATCGCCTCCTCCAGCTCGCGCCGCATCCGATAGGTGGCGATCGCCAGCACCTCGTTGTGGAGGTTGTGGCGGCGGCGCTGTGACAGCGTGCCCTGCGTCTCGATGTATGCGCGGTGCTCGGCGAGCTTGCCGGCGAGCTCGGCGACGCCCTCGTTGCGGACCGCCTCGGTGCGGACGATCGGCACCGGCCAGTCGAGCGTGGGGCCGAGCGCGAGCACGCCCTTGATCTCGCGGATCATCGTGTCGGCGAGGGGGTGGTCGGCCTTGTTGACGACGATCACGTCGGGGATCTCCATGACCCCGGCCTTCAGCGCCTGGATCGAGTCGCCGGAGCCGGGCATCAGCACGAGCACGACGGTGTCGGCGTGGTCGATGATGTCGACCTCGGCCTGGCCGACGCCGACCGTCTCCAGGAGCACGAGGTCGCGGCCCGAGGCGTCCATCAGCAGCGCCGCCTGCAGCGCCGCCTCGCTCAGCCCGCCGAGCGCCCCGCGATTGGCCATCGAGCGGATGTAGACGCCGGGATCGAGGAAGTGATCGGTGAGCCGGATGCGGTCGCCGAGCAGCGCCCCCCGGGTGAACGGCGAGGACGGGTCGATCGAGAGCACCGCGATCGTGCGATCACGCTGACGCTCGAACGTGGTCAGCGCGCTGAGCAGGGTCGACTTGCCGACCCCGGGCGGCCCGGTGAAGCCGATGATCTCGGCCCGGCCGGTCTGCGGATAGACCTCGCGGACGAGCTCCCACCCGGCCGGATCGTCGTTCTCGACGAGCGTGATCGCCCGGGCGAGCGCGCGGCGGTCGCCGTCGAGCAGGCGGCGGGCGAGGGACGGGGCGGCGGAGCTCATCGGCGGTCAGCCATCTTGCCAGGGTGTCGCCCGCGACGATCGCGCCGAGCCCGATCGCGCCCTCCGCGGAGCGGTCGGCGCCTCGCGGCGACATCGGGGGGCGTGGAGGTCCTACGATCTCGCCGTGCGCGTCGCCGGCACCCAAAAGCACCCGAAGCGCCCGCTCGAGGCCGTCGCGCCCGCGCCGGTGCATGTCCGCCGGCCTCCCAAGCCGCTGCGCGGCGGGCCGCTCGCCTTCATCCGGTTCGCGCGGGCCAACCACATGACCTCTCGCGGCTACGCGGCGCTGATGCTCCGCTGGCTGTGGCTGAAGCTGCGCTGGCGCGGCCGGCTCGTCACCGACGGTCTGTGCTTCGTCCTGCCCGGGGTGACGTTCGAGATCGGGCGCGACGCCCGCGTCCACCTCGGGCGCTGGTCATGGATCGGCAACGACACGAAGGTCCGCGTGCACGAGGGCGAGCTGTTCATCGGCGCCAAGTCGGTGCTCGGCCAGGAGTGCACGATCTCGGCCTATCAGCACGTCTCGATCGGGCGCGAGTGCATCATCGCCGACCGGGTGATGATGATCGACTTCGATCACGGGATGGTCGAGGTGGAGCGGCCGATCCGCGCGCAGGGCATCTACAAGCGTGATGTCGACATCGGCCACAACGTCTGGATCGGCTACGGCGCCTGCATCCTGCGCGGCGTCACCGTCGGCGACAACGCCGTCATCGGCACAAGCGCGGTCGTGACCGCCGACGTCCCGGCCAACGCGGTCGTCGGCGGCATCCCGGCGAAGCTCATCCGGATGCGCGCCGCGCCGAAGTCGTTTCGCTGGCAGTCCTGAGAATCAGTGCTGGGTCCAGCCGTGCAGCTCCGGGGCGAGCCCGCGCAGCGCCGGCTCCAGGGCGCCGTCAGCGGCCAGCGCCTGCTGCAGGGCGGCGTGATGGAGGTCGGCGCGCTCGCGCGGATAGTCGCCGGCCTGGCGCCCGGATTCCAGGAACGCCCAGTCGCTGGACTGCAGAGCGAGCAGCTCGCGCAGCGCCCGCTCGCTCGGCGCCCGGGTGCTCGCCGCCAGCGACAGCTCCGCCGTCCGCGTCCGCCACGCGAGCGCGGCGGCGGCGGGACCGCTCCATGTCCGCAGGTCTCCCCCCTCGCCCCAGCTGAGCCCCTCCGACCAGCGGCCGCGTGACAGCTGCGCCGGCGCCGGCGCCGGCCGGTGGCGGGTGAGCGCATCGTCGAGCGTCGTCAGGGCCAGGCCCTGGCGCGCCGATTCCCGTAGCACCGCACGCAGCCAGTCGACCCCCTCGTGCCAGTGATGGCCGAGCAGCTCGGTGTCGAGCGCGCACACGCAGACGCCGCCGTCCGTCACCCGACGGCCGACCCGGGCGACGAAGTCACGAGCATCGGCGGCGACCTGCGCGCGGGCCGCGGCTCGGTCATACGGCGCGCCGTCGTTGCGCCAGACGCGGTGGCGATGGGTCGTGAAGCGATGGTGGTCGCGATACGCGCCCGCGCTCGGATAGCCGGCCCTCCCCCACACGAGGTCGACGATCGCGCGGTCGATCGGCCACAGCACCGGACCGTCGCCGGAGGCGATCAGCGGCTGGAGATGCAGGCGATCGCCGGCGGGACGCATCGCGGTCAGCTCGACGCAGGTGGCGCGCACGCCCGAGCGCTCGAGCAGGACGTCGAGCCAGGGCGCATAGCCGCACTCCGGCAGCCAGAAACCGCCGTTCCAGGCCCCGAAGCGCCGGCGATGGGCGGCGATCCCGGTCTGGACCTGGAGGGTCACGCCCTGATCGGTGCTCAGCAGCGGGAGGACGGCGTGGGTGGCCGACGACGTCCAGGCGGCGTGAGCCCCGAGCGCGGCCAGCAATCCGGTGCCGAGCGCGCGCAGCTCCCGCGCTGCCTGCGCATAGTCGGCGGCCGAGCGCTCCATCTCGGCCGCCAGCTCCGGCATCCCGGCGGCGGCCAGCTCGGCGTGGTCGCGGCGATGGGACTCGGGCCGGATCTCCTCCAGGAAGCTCAGGCAGCGCTGCAGCGCACCGGGCTGGGCGAGCTGGTCGCACAGCACCGGGGTCAGCGACAGCGTCAGCGGCACCCGCCCGGGCGCGCCGAGCGCCCGCAGCAGCGGCAGATAGCTCGTGGCGATCGCCTCCCACAGCCACTCCTCGCCGAACGGCCAGGTGCCGAACCCCTCGACGTAGGGCATGTGGGTGTGCAGGACGATCGCCAGCTCGCCGGGCCGGCGGGCGGTCATGGCCTCACCGCGTCCCCTCGTCCCCGCGTCACCGGCAGACGGCGAGGAAGTCCAGCGCGCGGTCGAGGTTGCCGGCGCGCAGGGCGAAGTCCCGAGCGCTGATCGCCGGGGTGAAGCGGTCATAGAACGGCGCGGTCACGCGCAGGGCGGCGTGGACGCGATCCCAGCCGCAGGCCAGCGCGAGCTGGTGCGCGCGCAGCTTGCGGGCGTGAAAGACGCCGAGCAGCTCGACGTCGCCGAACACGCCCGCGCACAGTTGCCGGAACTCGCCGGCGCGGTACTCCTTCAGATGCCAGGGATTGCCGGACTTGACCGCACCGGGCGGGGCCAGGGTCAGCACGTTGGGCGTCGAGACGTAGGCGACCCCGCCGGGCGCGAGCAGGCCACGGAAATGGGTCAGCACGGCCGCGGGGTCGAAGACGTGCTCGATCGTCTGCAGGAAGACGACGGCATCGAACGTGCCGGGCTGCCCGTGGTTCTCGACCATCCCCCGCTCGAAGCTGAGGTTCTGGCGCTGATAGCGCAGCCGGGAGTGCTCGTGGGCCTCGGGATTGGCGTCGACGCCGAGCACGCTCGCCGCCCCGCGGGAGAGGACCTCGGAGCCGTAGCCCTCCCCGCAGGCCATGTCGATCACCCGCGCGCCGATGACGCGGGCGCCGATCCACTCATAGACCGCCAGATGGCGCCGATACCAGTAGTTCTCGGCCGGGACATCGGGCAGCGTGCGCTCGCCGGTCAGCGAGAGGGGCGGGACGCCCGGAGGCTGATCGCGCTGCACGTGGGCGTTCGCCGTCACCGGGGACAGAGTAATCTGCGCGACGGCATGGAGGCATTGCGCAGCGCGGACGAGATCCGCGACGTCAACACCCGGTATCACGACGTCGCCGCCGAGAGCTACGACGCCAAGTGGGGAATCGACTTCGGCGCGGTCGGACGCCGGCAGGTGCTCGGCAAGCTCCGCAAGCTCCTCGGCGCCGAGCTCGACGACGGCTATGACCGCTCGCTGGAGATCGGCGCCGGAACCGGCTACTTCAGTCTCAACCTGCTCGGAGCCGGGCTCGTCGCCGAGGCGACCTGCACCGACATCTCGCCGGGCATGGTCCAGACCCTCAGCGCCAATGCGCGCCGCCTCGGGCTCACCGTCAAGACCGCGCGCGCCGATGCGGAGTCGCTGCCGTTCGCCGACGCCAGCTTCGATCTCGTCCTCGGCCACGCCGTCCTGCACCATCTGCCCAACCTCCGCCGCGCGTTCGCCGAGTTCCATCGCGTGCTGCGGCCCGGAGGGCGGATCGTCTTCGCCGGCGAGCCGTCCCGCGTCGGCGATCGGATCGCCGCGTTTCCCAAGCGCGGAGCGGTCGCCGTCGCGCCGACCTGGCGGCGGCTGATCCGCGCCCGCCCGGCGCCGCCCGCGGCCGGGGCCGGCGACACGACGGCCCAGCACGATCACGACCTGGAGCGCTTCGTCGACATCCACGCGTTCGCGCCCGCCGACCTGGAGCGCCATGCGCGCCGCGCCGGCTTCATGGACACCGCCGTCCGGGGCGAGGAGCTCGTGGCCAACTGGTTCGGATGGTTCAACCGCGGCCTGGAGGCGACCGCGAACCCCGACGACGTGCCGATGCTCTGGCGCCAGTACGCCTTCCACGGCTATCTGCTGCTGCAGCGGCTCGACGAGAAGCTGCTCGAGCCCGCGCTGCCGCCGGCGATCTTCTACAACCTCTTACTGACCGCCCGGCGCGGATAGACCGGTCGAGCCCGGCAGGCGCTCTGCCTAGAATCGCGCTATGCCCGACGAGGTCTCGCGTGAGTTCCCGCTCTTCCCCCTGGAGCTGGTGGCCCTGCCCGGCGAGCTGATCCCGCTCCACATCTTCGAGGAGCGCTACAAGACGATGATGCGAGAGTGCCTGGAGACCGGCACCGAGTTCGGCATCATCTGGCTCTCCGACGACGGCCTGCGGGACATCGGCTGCGCATGTGAGATCGACCGCGTGCTCGAGCAGCTCGAGGACGGACGGATGAACCTCCTGGCCCGGGGCACGCGGCCGTTCCGCGTGCTGGAGCGCCAGGGCCATCTCCCCTATCCGGCCGGGGTGATCGAGTTCGTCGAGGACCGCGTCGACGAGCTCGATCCCGACCTCGCCGGCGGCGCCCGCGCGGCGTACGCCGATCTCGTCCGGAGGGCGACCGATCGCGAGCCCGAGGCCCCCGAGCTCGACGCGATGGGCGCCTATGACATGGCGGCGACCGTCGACTTCGGGCTCGACGCGAAGCAGGGCCTGCTGGACCTGCGCTCCGAGAACGCGCGGCTGCGGCTCGTCACCCGGCTCTTCCGCGCCGCCAGCAAGCGCCTGGACTTCGTGGACCGCGCGCAGGCCCGGGCGCGATCCAACGGCAAGGTCCGCTTCGGCTGACCGTGCCGCCGGCGGCCGGGGGGTGAGCCCGGCCCGCCCGGCGGCGGCGCGTCACGGCGCGCCGGCGATGAGCGTGAAGGCGACCATGAACAGCCCGAAGGCGATGCAGTAGACCCCGAACGGCCGCAGGTTCCCGCGCTGGAAGTAGCGCGTCAGGAAGTGAACGGTGGCGATCGCGGTGATCGCCGAGAAGAGCGCCGCCAGATACGCCGCGCCGCGCACGCCATGGGCGCCCTCGGGCCCATCGAGCTCTGAGAACTTCAGCAGCCCGGCGAGCAGGATCGGTGGGGTGGCGAGCAGGAAGCCGAAGCGCGCGGCGTCGGCATTGTCGAGCCCGCGCGCGAGCCCGGCGGTCATGACGACGCCGTCACGACTGATCCCGGCGATCAGCGCGGTGCTCTCGGCGACCCCGATGATCGCGGCCTCACGGTATTCCATCGAGTCCAGCCGTCGTGCCCCCTCGGCGTTCAGACCCTCGCGATGCGCCAGCGCCCGGACCTCGGCCCGGCGGCGATAGCGCTCGGCGCCGATCAGCATGAAGCCGTTGACGACCAGGAAGATCGCCGCCGCCAGCGGTTTGGAGAGCGCCACCGCGATCGCCTTCTGGAGCACGAGCCCGAGAATCCCGACCGGAATCGTGGCGGCGATGATCAGCCACGCCAGGCGCTCGTTCGGCGTCTCGATCCGGCGCTTGGCGAGCGTCTGGAAGAACGCGCGGATGATGTCGATCCAGTCTCGCCAGAAGTAGATCAGCAGGCCGACCGCGCTGCCGACGTGGAGCATGACGACGAAGGCCAGCCATGGCGAATTCGACTGTGACTGCCAGGCGACGATGTCGTGCCAGCGAAAGAGCGTCGGGAACAGGACGGTGTGGCCGAGGCTGGAGATCGGGAACAGCTCGGTCGCCCCCTGCAGCACGCCGAGGACGATCGCCTGGAAGGTCGAGATCAGGTTGTGGGAGGTGGCGGCCAGGGTCAGCACGAGGCGAGAGGCTACATCTCCGAGGATGAGAATCCGCTTAGGAACTCACCGGGGACAGCCGGTCAGCCGCTGAGGCCGCAGACCTGCGTCGCGACCTGCGTCGCGAACAGCTCGAGCTGGGCGAGCGTCGGATGGGTCGCGGCGGCACGGTCGGGAAACGCCACCGTCCCCTGCTGATCGGTGACCCGGAAGTAGTGGACGGTCCCGGCCGTCGACGGGATCTTCAGGTTCTTGGTGGCGTCGTTGGTGAGGTTGACCTGGAGATCACGAGCGGTGATCAGCATCGCGCTGGAGATCATCTTCTGCTTGTGGCCGTTGCAGCTGATGAAGCCGCTCTGGTTGACGACGATCGTCAGCGTCCCGCCCGCCCCCGTCCGGGTCAGCGCGAACACGTCACCGAGGTTGACGTCAAACCCGCAGGCGGTGACCGACAGGGCGACCGTCACGACGGCGGCCGCGCGGCGCAGGTGGCTCCGCGCTCGCGCGCCGGTCACTCCGACACCACGACCGCCGCTCCTCCGCGTCGCGGATCGCCGCCGCCGGAGAACGCGCCGTCGGCTCCGCGCGCGGCCGCCTGCGCGCCGCCGAAGAAGAGGTTGCGCCCCCGGAAGGCCGACACCGTCCGTCCGGCGGCGCGCAGCTCGGCGGTGTCGATCCCCGGCTCCACGTGGACGACGTCGTCCTCGAAGTGGACCCGCGGCGCGTCGACCGCGGCCTGGGCGTCGAGGCCGTGGTCGATCGAGCGGATGATCGTCTGCATGATCGCCGAGCGGATCCGATTGGAGCCCGCGCTGCCGACCGCGAGCGCCGGACGGCCGCCGGCGAGCACGATCGTCGGGGCCATCATGCTCGGCATCCGCCGCCCGGGGGAGTGCTGGTGGAAGCCGACCGGGTTGAGGTCCTGCTCGCCGAGCATGTTGTTGAGATGCAGTCCGGTCCCGGGGACGATCACCCCGGACGCCGAGCCGTCAGAGCACGTCACCGAGCAGGCCCAGCCGTCGCGATCCATCGCGGCGATGTGGGTCGTCGATCCGAGCGGTCCTCCGGAGCGGGCGAGGAAGCGCGCGCCGAACTCCGGGTCCTCGAGGCCGTCCAGGAACGCGGGCGTGCGCTCGCGCTGGGAGCGCTCCATCGCCGCGACGAGCGCCGGGACCGACGGCGGCCCGGGCTGCGCGTCGAGCATCGCCAGCGCGTGGGCGATCAGGATCCCGCCGGCCGACGGCGGGGGATTGGTCAGCACCCGGCGCCCGCGATACCGGGCCTGCACGGGCTCGCGGTCGACGGTCAGATAGCAGGCCAGGTCGGCCCGGGAGACGAGCCCGCCCCGCTCGCCGATCCAGTCCGCGACGGCGTCGCCGAGATCGCCGGTGTAGAACGGCCGCGCGCCCTCGTCGCCGAGGCGGGCAAGCGCGTCGGCGAGCTCGGGCTGGAGCATCCGGTCGCCGGCGCGCAGCAGCCGGTCGCGCGGGGCGAACAGGGCCGCCGCCTCCGGCGTCGAGGTGACGATCGGGGCCAGGAGGCCGATGATGTACGCCTGCTCCTCGCTGATCACGACGCCGTGGCGGGCGAGCGCGACCGCCGGCGCGACGAGATCGGCGAGCGGGACGCTGCCGAACCGGCGCGCCGCCTCGCAGATCCCGGAGGGCACGCCGTAGGTGCCGACCGACGCCACCCCGATGTGGAACTCCTGGAGGGCCTCGCCCCCGAACGAGATCGGCACCGGGATGAGCTTCGCGTGATCGCCGTCGCCGGCCTCCCGGCCGGGCGCCTCGACGAAGAAGTCCAGCAGCACCGGCGGCCGGTCAGGGGCGACGACGAGCATGTAGCCGCCGGCCCCGAGGCCGGTCAGCAGCGGCTCGCAGACGAACGAGGCGAGCATCGCCCCGAGCGCGGCGTCGACCGCGTTCCCGCCCGCGCGCAGGACATCAGCGCCGGCCCGCGCGCTCTGCGGATGACCGGCGGCGACGACGCCGAGCTGACGATCGGGGCTCACATCTCGATTATGGAGAACCGGCCGTCAGCCGGCATGCGCCGGCACCCGGACGTCCGATCAGCGGCGGGGCATGAACTCGGGCACGTCGAGATCCATCGAGCCCGAGCGCCGGCTGACCCGCGGCTCGCCGACCGGCTCGCGCAGGGCACGGCGGGGAGCCGGCGGCTCCATCGCGCGCGGGCGCTGCGCGGAGCGATCGGGCTCCTGGGTGATGCGCCGCCGGGGCGGATCCTGGAATCCGGTGGCGACGACCGTCACCCACACCTGCTCCTCGAGGCTCTCGTCGACCATCGCGCCGAAGATGATGTTGGCGTCGGGATGGGCGGCTTCGGCGACCGTCTTGGCGGCCTCGTTGACCTCCCACAGCGAGATGTCACGCCCACCGGTGATCGACAGCAGGATCGAGCGCGCGCCCTCCATGCTCGTCTCCAGCAGGGGTGAGGAGACGGCCTTCTCGGCGGCGTCGATCGCGCGGCGCTCGCCGGCGCCCATGCCGATCCCCAGCAGCGCGTTGCCGGCGTCGGCCATGATCGTCCGCACGTCGGCGAAGTCCAGGTTGATCAGCCCGGGCAGGGTGACGAGATCGGAGATACCCTGCACGCCCTGGCGCAGCACGTCGTCGGCGACGCGGAAGGCCTCGACCATCGAGACGCCCCGGTCGAGCACCGACAGCAGCCGGTTGTTGGGCACGACGATCAGGGTGTCGACCTCCTCGCTGAGGGCGGCGATCCCCACCTCGGCCTGATCACGGCGCCGCGAGCCCTCGAACTGGAAGGGGCGGGTGACGATCCCGACGGTCAGCGCGCCGATCTCCCGGGCGATCTGGGCGACGACGGGCGCCGCACCGGTGCCGGTTCCTCCGCCCGCGCCGGCGGCGATGAAGACCATGTCGGAGCCGCGCAGCATCGCCTTGATCCGGTCGTACTCCTCGCGCGCGGCGCGGCGGCCGAGATCCGGGTCAGAGCCGGAGCCGAGGCCGCGAGTGACCGCATCGCCGATGTGCAGGGTCTCGTCGGCGGCCGACAGCTGGAGCGATTGCAGATCGGTGTTGATCGCCAGGAACTCGACCCCGGCGATGTCGGCCTCGACCATGCGGTTGACGGCGTTGACGCCGGCGCCACCGACGCCGACGACCTTGATCACGGGACGGCCGATCGCGCTGGCGGGCGGGGCGGCGTCGAGATCGCGTCCGCTGCGGGCGTAGACGTCGACCTCGTAGGCCGGGGCCGGCGAGGCGACCGGGGCCGCCGGGGCGACGGGGGCCGCCGGGGCGACCGGGGCCGCGGGGGCGACGGGGGCCGGCTCGAGAATGCTCATCGGGATGTCCTCCGAGAAGGCCTGGCGCAGACGCTCCTGAGGCGTCGGGACGCGGTGGTCACGCCCGTCGTCGGGCTCGGGGATGAGAACGTCTGACTCCAGCGACGGGTGGGGCGTCGCGCGGCGCGCCGGCTCAGGCGCGGCGGCGGGCTCCGGGACGACCGGCCGGTCCGGGACGGGGCGCTCCCGCGCGATCGGCGGGGGCATGGCGGGCGGCTCGGCGGCGGACACCGGCTCAGGAGGCGTGGCGCCCCAGTGCGATTGAGGGCGGGCCGAGGCGGCGGCCTCCGAATGCGCCGGCTGCGCGGGCGACTGAGGCTGGGCCTGCGCGGCGGGCGGCGCCGACGCGGCGGAGGCCGGCGGCGCGGACGCGGCGGAGGCCGGCGGTGCCGACGCGGCGGAGGCGGGCGGCGCGGACGCGGCGGAGGCCGGCGGCGTGGCCGGGGCGACCGGGGCGCCGGCAGCGTCGGGCGCGTCCTCGGTCGTCCGGCGGAACAGATCGGCCAGCGGACCCTCGCGCATGCTCGCGCGCTTACCGGTTGCCATGTGCGAGGACCTCCTTGGCGAGCTGCCTGTAGCTATGGGCGGCCGAGCCGTCAGGATCGTATTTGAGTACCGACATGCCCTTCACGGGCGCTTCGGCGAAGCGCACCGTCCGGCGGATGCGAGAGGCGAAGACCCGGTCTCCGAAGTTCTCCTCCAGCAGCTCGATCGCCTCCTTGGCGTGCAGGGTGCGGAGATCGACGAGCGTCGGCAGGATGCCTTCGATCTCGACGTCGGGGTTCAGGTTCTCCTGGATCATGGCCAGCGTGTTCTGCAACTGGATCAGACCGCGCATCGACAGATATTCGCACTGGACGGGGACGATCACCTTATGGGAGGCCGTCAGCGCGTTGATCGTCAGCAGTCCGAGGCTCGGCGGCGTGTCGATGAACACGAAGTCGTAGTCCTCGGCGACCTCCTTCAGCGCCTTCTGCAGCGAGCGCTCACGACCGATCATCACCGACATCGCGATCTCGGCGCCGGCGAGGTCGATCGATGCGCAGGCGACGTCGATCTCGCGCTTGCGGATCACCTCGCGGATCGAGATGTGATGGACGAGCACGTCGTACATCGACTTCTCCAGCGAGTCGGGGTCGATGCCCTGCGACATCGTCAGATTGCCCTGCGGGTCCATGTCCACGCAGAGAACGCGGTGCCCCTCCTCGGCGAACGCGACGGCGAGGTTCAGCGTTGTCGTGGTCTTGGCCACACCGCCCTTCTGGTTGGCCAGGGCGATCACCTTGCAGGTGGCCATTCAGCTCAGCGCTCCGATGCGTGGGGGACTCATACGCGCCTCTAATTCGCACACGGCGGACGAAATCCTCCGCGTGACCGGCCGCCGCCGCCGATCGCGGCAGGTATTTTCAGCTGTCGTGACCGGACTTCTCGATCGGCGCCTCATCTTCGTGACCGGCAAGGGCGGCGTCGGGAAGTCGACGGTCGCCACCACGCTCGGCGTTCTCGCCGCCCGCCACGGACTGCGGACGATCGTCGCCGAGCTCGCCAGCCAGGACCGGGTCCGGGAGGCCTTCGACCGCCATGGCGAGACGTTCGAGGAGGTGCGACTGGCCGACGACCTCTACACGATCTCGGTCGATCCCCAGCACGCGATGGAGGAGTATCTGCGGGTCAAGACCGGCGCCGTCGGCCAGGCGCTCGGGCACAGCCGCCTGTTCGGCGCGTTCGCGATGGCCACCCCGGGCATGCGGGAGCTGCTGAGCGTCGGCAAGCTGTGGGAGCTCGCGCAGCCCGAGCGCCGCACCCACGGCGCCGACGTCTATGACCTCGTGATCGTCGACTCGCCGGCCGCCGGGCACGGAATCGGCATCCTGCGCACGCCGCGCACGTTCGCCGAGATCGCCCGCGTGGGGCCGATCGCCCATCAGGCGCGGACGATCGCGGCGACGATCGCCGACCCCGCCTTCACCGCCGTGGTCGCCGTCGCCACCGCCGAGGAGATGCCGGTCAACGAGACCCTGTGGCTGCGCGACGCGCTCGCCGACGATGACCTGCCGCTGCACGCGGTGATCGTCAACTCGCGCTATCCGGAGCGCTTCGCGGCCCCGGAGCGCCGGACGATGGAGCGCGCGCGCAAGCGGGCGGCCTCACCGCTGGCCGGCGCCGCTCTCGGCGCCGCGCTCTCCGAGCAGGCCCGGACGGCGATCCAGCGCGAGCAGCTCGAGCGCCTGCGCGAGGGACTGGGCACCGACGTCGTCGAGCTGCCGTATCTGTTCACCGAGCAGATCGGGCCGACCGAGCTCGCGCAGCTCGCCGACGCGCTCGAGGCCGGACTGGCCCGGGTGGAGTCGGTTCCGGTCCCGGGCTGACCCGCCCGCCCGGGTCAGCCCGGTCCCAGTCCCGGGCTGACCCGCCCGGCCCGGGTCAGCCGCTGCGGGCCGCGGCCCACGCGCCGGCGCGCAGTCCGGACTCGATCGCGCCGTCGATGAATCCGGCCCAGCCGTCGGCGAGATCGGAGCCGGCGAGCAGGACCCGGCCCTGAGGCGTCCGCATCGCGGCGTGATGGTGCTCGTACCAGCCGGGGCGGTGGATCGCCCAGGTGCCGCGGGAGAACTCGTCGGCCAGCCAATCGTGAGCGGTGGCGTCGAGCAGCTCGTAGCCGGGCAGGAGCGCGTCGAGCTCTCGCTGGAGCGCGGGCAGGTCGCCCAGCGGGCACGCGGCGGCATCCGGCCCGAAGCCGATCATCAGCTGCGTCGCGCCCTGTCGGTCCAGTGCCCGCTCGCTGGCCAGATAGCCGAACGGATGCCCGGCCCGGATCGCGCTGACCCGCACCGCCTCGCCGCGCACCCGGATCATGAGCTTGACCCCGCGCGACGCCTGGCCGTGCGCGATCCCACGCTGCGCCGCCTCGGTCAGCGGGGGCGTGAACGCGATCGCCCCGAGGGTGTTCAGCGCGACCGCGACGATCACCGCGCGCGCCCGGGCGCCGCCCCCGTCGCGGGTCTGAACCGAGACCGAGCCGCCCCCGCGCCCGCCGTCGCCACCGTCGACCGCCGCCACGGGTGCGCTCAGGCGGGTCTGGAACGGCGCCCCGCCGGCGATCGCCGCCAGCAGCGCGCCCGTGCCGCCATCGATCGTCGCCCGTGATCCGGTCGCCTGGGTGAGCTCCAGGCTGTACCCGGACAGCGCGTGCCAGCGCAGCACCGACACCGCGCCGGCGTCGTGCAGTGGAGCGCTGGCCAGCGACTCCAGCTCGGCGGACAGCACGGCGTGCTCCTCCTCGTCGAGCCCGGGCTCCAGCTCGGCCAGCCGCTCGGCGATCGTCAGCCGGTCGAAGCGGGCGAGCGCCGGCAGCGCGCGCAGGGGCGCGTGGGGCTGGGGCAGCGCCTCCCTGACGCCGTCGACGAACCGGTCCCAGCCGCGCCGGGCGATCTCGTCGCGCCGCGCGAGCGTGCCGGTCCGGCGATCGCGGCCGACGTGCCACAGCGCCCGCTCGCCATCGTCGGAGACCGACACGGTCAGCCCGGCCCGGGTCAGTTCGGAGAAGGCGTGGGGCTGATGCCAGTGGACCCAGGCGCCGCCGTACTCGACCGGCTCGCCGTCCCAGTCCGCGCTCCAGGTGCGCCCGCCGAGCCGGTCGCGCGCCTCCAGCAGCAGCACCGAACGCCCGCGCAGAGCGCACTCGCGGGCCGCCGTGACCCCGGCGAAGCCCCCGCCGACGACGATCACGTCGTACACCTCAGACGCCGATCATGATCGCGGCGTCGACCGCGATCGCGCCGTCGGCTCCGACGATCACCGGATTGCACTCCACGGTCCGCAGCGAGCGGGCGACGAGCAGTTCGCCGAGCGTCGCCCCGAGCCGGGCGGCAGCCCCGACGTCGACCGCCCCGCCGCCCCGGCCGCCGAGCAGGACGCCGGCGCCACGGAGGCTGCGCAGCGCGTGCTCGACGCGCGACGGGGACGCGGGGAGCGGCACCACCGCCACGTCGCCGAGCAGCTCGGTCCAGATCCCCCCCAGGCCGACGACGAGCGCCGGGACGACCCCCGCCGTCACCGCAGCGATGATCAGCTCGACGCCGGGCGCGGCCATCCGCTCGACGAGCACGGACCCCTCGCGGCCGGCGGCGAGCGCGGCCAGGCGCGCGTAGGCCTCGCGGATCGCGGCCTCGCCGGCGAGCCGCAGGGCGACGCCGCCGAGCTCGGACTTGTGCTGCACCGACGCCGCGCTCAGCTTGACCGCGACCGGATCTCCGCCGAGCTCGCGCCAGGCCGCCACCGCGTCGTCGGGGCCGGCCACGATCCGCCCGGCGGGAACCGCGATCCCGGCGGCGCGCAGGAGCGCCTTCGCCTCGTGCTCGGCCAGCCACGCCGGCCGGCCGTCGCCGACATCGCCGTGCGACCGGGCACCGGCCGCGATCTCCCGCAGGCGCTCCCCGCGCCCCGCCGCACCCGCGACACCCGCGCCCGCGACGCCCGCGCCGGCAACGCCCGCGCCGGCGACACCCGCGCCGGCGACACCCGGACCGGCGACGCCCGCGCCCGCGACGCCCGGACCGGCGACGCCCGGACCGGCGCCGGCGCCGAGCATGGCGGCGGCGCAGCGCAGGCCGGTCCGCAGTCCCGCCACCGCCGGCACCCCGGCCAGGCCCAGCTCCCAGGCGGCGGCGTCGTCGAGCAGATCCGGCAGCGTCGAGGAGACGAGCGTCGCCACCGGGCTGCGCGCGGCGCCGTCGGCGATCCCCTCACGGACCGCCCGCCAGGACTCCTCGGGCGCGCCGGTCAGCCCGTGTGGCTGGTCGTAGAAGACGAGCACCTGATCGACCGACGGATCCTCGCCGACGATGCGGATGAGCTGCGCGAGCGCACCGCGGTCACCCCAGATCATCGCCGTGTAGTCGAGCGGGTTGGCCACGGTCGCCGCCGACGGGAGCAGGGCGGCGAGCCGGGCGCTCGTCGCCGGCGCCAGCGCCGGCAGCCGGAGCCCGAGCGCGGCGGCCTCGTCGGCGCCCTGCGCCGAGTCCCCGCCCGAGCAGGTCATGATCGCCAGCCCGCCCGGAGCCGACCCGTGACCCGCGCCGGACCCGTCACCGGCACCGAAGCCGTCACCCGTCCCGGACCGGTCGCGCGCCGCCGCGTGATCCAGGGCGCCGGCGCGACCGGCGCACGCCGGGCGCCGCCTGACGGCGAGCGTCTTGGCGAGCTCCAGCAGATCGTGGAGATCGTCGGCCCAGACGGCCCCGGCGTCGTCGATCAGGCTCCGGAACACCCGCTGGTCGCCGGTCAGCGCGGCGCTGTGGGCCGCGGCCGCCCGCGTCCCGGCCGGCGATCGCCCGACCTTCAGCACGACGACCGGGAGGCCGGCGTCGGCGCAGGCGGCGAGGCCGTCGCACAGGCTCGCGCCGCCGTCGTCCTCCAGATACAGCGCCACCGACCGCACCCCGTCGCAGGCCGCCAGGTGCTCGAGGAAGTCGGCCGCGGACAGGACCGCCTGGTTGCCGCTGGCGATCACCGTGTGCAGGCGCAGCCCGCGCCGGGTGGCGAGCGCGTTGACCGCGACGTTGCCGCTCTGGGAGACGAGCGCCACCGCGCCCGCCTCACGCGGCTCCAGCGCGTCGCCCCACAGCGCGAAGCGATGATGCGGGGAGACGACGCCGTTGCAGTTGGGGCCGGCCACCGCCAGCCCGTGGCGGCGGGCCGCGGCGACGACCTCGGCCTGCAGCGTGACGCCCGACGCCACCTCGGCGAAGCCGGCGCTGAACACGACCGCCCCGCCGCAGCCCCGCTCGCCCGCCTGCGCCACCACGTCCGGGACCCCGGCGGCGGGGATCGCCACGATCACCGCGTCGACCGGCGACGGCAGGTCGGCGAGCGTCGGCACGCACGGACGCCCGAGCACCTCGGTCCGGCGGGGATTGACGCCCCACACCGGGCCGCTGAAGCCGATCTTCTCCAGGTTGAGCAGCGCCTCGGCGGCGTAGCTCCCGGAACGGTCGGTGGCGCCGACGACGGCCACCGACGCCGGCGCGAGCAGCCGCCCGAGATCCGGCGGGCGCTCGGTCGCGACGCCCTGAGGCGACGGCCCGGCGGTCAATGGATCGTCGCCTCGACGCCCCTGCGCTCCAGCGCGCGGGCGATGATCAGCCGCTGGATCTCGCTCGTGCCCTCCCAGATGCGGTCGACCCGCAGCTCACGCAGGAAGCGCTCGGCGACGTTGGAGCGCAGATAACCCCGCCCCCCGAAGGTCTGCACGGCACGATCCGCGCAGCGCCCGGCGGCCTCGGAGACGAACAGCTTGACCATCGACGCCTTGGCGTGGACGAGCTTGGGGTCGGCGCCGGCGTCGACCATCTCGCACACCTGCAACGCGAGCAGGCGGCCGACCGTCGCGTCGGTGGCGCTGTCGGCGAGCGGGAACGAGATCCCCTGATAGTCCATGATCCGCCGCCCGCCCTGGACGCGCGTCAGCGCCCACGCGGTCGTCTCGTCGAGCAGCCTCCACATCGCGCCGAGGCCGTGGGTGGCGATCCCCAGCCGCTCCTCGGTGAACCACCGCCGCTGCAGCTCGTCGCCCTCCCCCACCCCGCCGATGACGGCGTCGCGCGCCACCTCGACGTCGGTGAAGCGGATCGTCGGGTGGCCGTGCGGATAATTGTGGGTGTAGGCGGGATCGTCGACGTACTCCACGCCCGGGGCGTCAGGCTCGACGAGGAACAGCGTCGGCAGCCGCTCGCCGTCGTCGATGACGTGCGCCATCACGACGAGCACGCGAGCGACGTCGCCCGAGGTCACGAACCACTTCTCGCCGGTGATCCGCCAGCCGCGGGCGGTCGCGATCGCGGTCGTCGTGATCGCGCCGGGGTCGGAGCCCGCCCCCTCCTCGGTGACAGCGTAGGCGTCGCCGCCCTCGCCGCGCAGGGCCGGCTGCAGATAGCGTCGCGCCTGTTCGTCGGTGGCCTCGCTCCACACGTTGTAGACGTTCGGGACGTGCCAGTGCAGGCCGCCCGTCACCCGTCCGAACTGCTCGTTGACCAGGAACCACTGCAGCATCGTCCAGCCCTGACCGCCGCGCGCGACCGGGACGCGGCCGCCGTGCAGCCGGGCGGCGATCGCCTCGCGCCTGATCCCCGCCAGCGTCTCCTCGGGCAGGCGCCCTCCGGCCAGCTCGGCCTCCACCTCCAGCGGCACCAGCACGCGCTCCACGAAGTCACGGGCGCGGGCCTGAAGCTCGCGGTCGTCGTCTGTCAGGCCGGCGGCGTCGGACTCGGTGCTCATGGCGGTCATCGGGCTCCTCGGAGTTCTCGGGTGTCGTCGGGGTACGGGGCCGGTGAGGCCACGCGCGTCAGTGCGGCCCGATCGGCCGCGGTGCGCCGCGCGCCGGGTCCCGGCAACGCGAGCAGCAGGTTGTGGTGGTTGGCGATCACGGCGATCGCGTGGCGGCGCGCCCGGGCCAGCGCCGAGTCACCGTCGGCGCCACGGGCGTGGGCCTCGATCAGGCCGACGACCTCGTGGAGATAGGCCAGCCAGCGCCGCTGACTCCCGGACAGGACGATCTGTTCGACACGCGCGCGCTCCAGCGCCTCGGAGTCCATGCCGGCCGGACCACCGGCCCGCAGGACGGCGACGGCGGCGGGAAGCTCGCGCTCGGGCTCGGGGGTGATCGACAGCCATGCGCCGCGCTTGACCATCGCGCAAATATATACTGATCACAAAGTCAGGAATGAGCCCCATGGACACGACCATCGTCACTTCGGGGGCGACCGGCGCCGCGCTGGAGCCCCATCTCTACACCGATCCGGGACTGCTGGACGTCGAGCAGGAGCACATCTTCGAGCGCACCTGGCAGCTGGCCGGACATGTCGGCTCGCTGCCGCGCGCCGGCAGCTACATCACCTGCCGCGCCGGATCGCAACCCGTGCTCGTCGTCCGTGACGAGCACGGCGGACTGCGCGCCTATCGCAATGTCTGCCGGCACCGGGCGTCCCGGCTGCTCAGTGGCTCGGGCCAGTGCAAGGCGGCGATCCGCTGCCGCTATCACGGCTGGACCTACCGGCTCGACGGGACGCTGATCGGCGTGCCCGAGGGCCTGGGCTTCGGGGACCGGCTGGACAAGCCGTCGCTCGGTCTGTTTCCGGCACGCGTCGAGGAGATGTGCGGGCTCGTCTTCGTCAACCTCGACGAGGACGCGCCGGCGCTCGCCGAGCTCGTCGGCGATCTGCCGCGGCGGCTGGCTCCCTATCGGATAGAGGCGCTGCAGTCCTTCGCTGCGGCCGGCGGCACGCAGCCCGCGAACTGGAAGGTGATCGCCGACAACTACCTGGAGGGCTACCACATCCCGATCGCCCATCCCGGTCTGATGCGGATGCTCGACTACAAGCACTACGACGTGGAGGTCCACGACCACTACGTGTGGTTCGACGCCCCGCTGCGCGACAAGCCCTCCAGCAACCGGCTGGAGCGCCTGTACGCCAACCTCGTGACGCCGATGCCCGGGCTCGGCGAGCGCGAGCGCTCGGCGTGGCGCTACGTGTATCTGTACCCGAACACGACGATCGACCTGTATCCCGATCAGGTCGGCACCTGGCAGCTGCTGCCCGACGGCGTCGCCGCGACGACCGACGTGTCGGTCAGCTACCGGCCGGCCGGCATCACCCCGCGCACGCGGCTCGTGCAGTGGGCCAATCACCGGCTCAACAACCTCGTCCTCGACGAGGACGTCGACCTCGTCGATAACGTGCAGCAGGGCATGGCGACACGCGGCTACCGGTGCGGACCGCTCGGCCCGCGAGAGGCCGGCGTCGCCTGGTTCGCGGACCGCATCCGGGCCGACCTCGCCTCCGGGATCGAGCGAGCGGCGTGACCGCCGGCGCGCGGCGCGCGGGGCGCGGCAGCGCCCGCGAGCGCATCCTGCGGGCGGCGGTGACCCGGATCGCCCTGGAGGGCGTCGACGGCATGCGCATCGCCCGGATCGCGATGGACGCCGGCGTCTCGACCTCGCTCGTCCACTATCACTTCGACAGCCGCGAGGCGCTCCTCGCCGAGGCGCTCGACTACTCCTACGCGCGCGCCGGCGCGCATCGCATCGATCCGCCGACGCCCGAGGGCGGCTCGCACGCGCAGCGGCTGCAGTCGATGATCGACCAGTGCCTGCCCGTCACTCCGGCGCTGACCGAGGACTGGGTGCTGTGGGTGGAGCTGTGGCTGCGGACGATCCGCCATCCCGAGCTGCGGCCTGTCGCCGAGGAGCTGTACGCGCGCCTGCACGCCTGGTTCGTCGCCGAGATCACGGCCGGCGTCAGCGACGGCGAGTTCGACCGCTGCGATCCGCAGGCGATCGCCGACCGCCTGCTCGCGCTGATCGACGGCTTCGGCGTGCGCGCGCTGATCGGCGATCGTGCCGTTTCGCTGGAGCGAGCGCGGACGGAGATCGCCGGAGCGATCGCCGGCGATCTCGGGCTCGGCGAGCGGCTCGTCGCGGTTGACGCACCGCCCGCCCGCCCGGCGACGACCGCCGTCGCCTGAGGGTCCGGCGGGTCGTCGGCCCGGCGATCAGGCCGGGCAGCCGGTGATCAGGCCGGGGAGTCGGTGATCAGGCCGGGGAGTCGCTGATCAGACTGGGGAGCCGGCGCCGAGCGCGGCGCGGGCGGCGGCGCGACCGGTGAGCACCGCGCCCTCCATGTAGCCCGCCACCCAGTGATCGGAGCCGGCGACGTAGAAGGGCGGCTCGTGCGCGCCGTGAAGGGGGCCGACGCGGGCGAGGTCGCCGGGCGCCCAGCCCGCGATGTAGCCGAGCGTGAACGGATCGGTGCCCCAGGCCCGCTCCAGCATCGCCAGCGGCTCGCCGGCGCGCTCGCCGTACAGGCGGACGAGGCCGTCCAGGATCGTCGCGCGCCGCGCCGCCGGAGGGGCGGCCAGGAACGCCGACAGGCGCTCGGGCGGGACGAGCAGCGACAGCACGCCCGGTGCCTGCGGCCAGGTGGAGCCGAACAGCCACTCGGTCTCGGCCAGTCCGTTCTGCCCGGAGACCCGCCAGAACGGCTCGTCGTAGGCGACGACGAGCTTGGCGGCGAGCGCGTGGCGCTGGGCGTGCAGCGACTCCAGCCGCTCGGGGCGCAGGCCGGTGATCGAGACGGCGCGCAGCGGGCCGGCGGGCAGCGCGCAGATGACCGCCTCGGCGGCCAGCCGGTCACCGTCGGCGAGCGCCACGGTCACGCCCCGCGGCCCCGCGACCGTCACGCCGGTCACGACCGAGCCCAGGCGAACACGGGGCCCGAGCTCCCGGCCCATCCGCAGGGCGACCTCGGCCGAGCCCTCCGCGCAGCGCAGCCCCTCCCACTCCGCCAGGTCGTAGAAGCCGTCGCCGCCGAGCGCCGCGTGCTTGCGCAGCGCCGACAGCAGCGAGATGCGCTCCGGGCCGTCGCAGGACAGCGACAGCGACGCGAGCGCGTGGCGGCGGCGGACCGCGGGCAGGGCGCCCCGCGCGCGCAGCCAGGCGCCCAGGCTGAGCGCGTCCAGCGCGCGCCAGTCGGGATGGCTCCATGGGTCCTCGGACTCGATGCCGGCGGCGAGCGCCGTGAACTCCCGCTCGATGCGCTGCTCGTCGGCGCGCTCGGCCTCGTCCATCCACACCGGGGCGTCGCCGATGAACACTCCATCGTCCAGGCCCCACGTCATCACGCCGGGGTCGGCCACGTAGCTCGGCTCGATCGTCAGTCCGAGCTCGGCGACGAGCCCGAGATACGCGTGATGACCACGACCGACGACCTCGCCTCCCATCTGGACGCGGCGGCCGTCGCCCAGCATCGCCGCCTCGACGCGCCCGCCGACCCGGTCACGGGCCTCCAGGACGACGACGTCGGCCCCGGCGGCGGCGAGATCCCGCGCCGCCGAGAGCCCCGCCAGCCCGGCACCGAGGACGACGACATCGATCACGACGGCTCCTTTCGGCCGTGGGCGCTTGACAGCGGCGCGCTCTCTCCGTAGTTTCCTGAACTGGCGTTCAGTATACGTTTTGGACCAACGTGGAGGCCGCTGGAGGAGATGAGTCCCCGCCCCAAAGTCGAGCATCTGCGGCGACCGCAGATCGTCGCGGCGGCCGCCGCCGTGCTCTATGAACGCGGCCTGTTCGAGACCCGGATCGGCGACATCGCCGAGCGGGCCGGGACGAGCTCGCCGACGATCCTCTACTACTTCGAGTCCAAGGATCGGCTGCTGGAGGAGGCGGTGGAATACGCCGACCGCCACTTCTACGAGCGCCTGTCCGAGGGCCAGGATCGGCTGTCGAGCCCGAGCGACAAGCTCGTGCACCTGATCGAGGAGACGAGCCTCGGGCCGGGCGGGCTCAACGATTACACGCTGTGGATGGAGATATGGGTCCGGGCGCGGCGTGACGCCCAGGTCCGCAACGCGTACTTCCGGCTGGATCGCCGCCAGCGGGAGCTGATCGCCGAGATCGTGCGCGAGGGGCAGCGGCGGGGAGAGTTCTCGATCGACACCGATCCCGAGGATTTCGCGCTCGTGCTGAGCGGGCTGCTCGACGGCCTCGGGGTGCAGGTCACCCTCGGCCAGCCGGATGCCACTCCCGAGCGCATGGTCCAGTGCTGTCTGGCGCTCGCCTCCAGCCGGCTGCGCTGTGAGCTGTCGCCCAGCCGGCCCTCCGACACGACCGACGCCGTGGCCGTGCACAAGCGAGCGCGCCCATGAGCGCCGCCCGCGCGACGCGGCGGTCGTTCCTGCGGCGCACGGGCGCCGCCGCGGCCGGGCTGAGCGTGCCCGGACTCCTCGCGGCGTGCGGCACGACCGCGCCGCTGCCCCCGCCGGGAGGCGGCGGCGCCGACGCGAGCTCGGGCGGCGGCGACGGCCCCGGCGGCCTTGCTCTCGCCCGCCCCGACGTGCCGGTCGCCCTCCCCATCTACGCCGACAATCCGGCGATCGCCTCGGGACTGAAGCCCGAGCGGGGGCCGCTTCAGGTGTACAACTGGATCGAGTACATCAACCAGGACGTCATCAACGCGTTTGAGAAGAAGTACAACGTCTCGGTCCAGGTCAGCACGTTCACGACGATCGACGAGGCGGTCGCCAAGATCGCCAGCGGGGAGGTCCAGTTCGACGTCTTCTTCCCGGAGCTCGTCTATCTGGAACGACTCGCGGTCGGCAAGGTGCTGCAACCGCTCAACTTGGACTACATCCCCAATCTCTATGACAACGTCTGGCCCACGCTCGTCAACCCGTGGTATGACTTCGGCAGTCACTACACGGTGCCCTACACCGTGTACACGACAGGGCTCGGCTGGCGGACCGACAAGCTGCCGGAGTTTCACCCCACCAACTACGCCAATCCATGGAGCGCGCCGTGGATCGAGGGACCGAAGATCTCCGGCCGGTTGGGGGTGCTCGACGACCAGCACGAGGGGCTGGCGCTCGCGTTGCTCCACGACGGAGTGACCGACGTCAATACCGACGTCGCGTCATATGTCAACGCGGCCGCCAAGTCCCTGCAGCAACTCGTCTCGACGGCCAACTGCAAGTTTGACACCAACGAGTACCAACATCTCGCCGATGGCTCATCGTGGCTCCATCAGGCCTGGTCCGGGGACATGGCCGCAACGCCGTCCTACGCGCCCCAGGGTGTCAAGCCGACCGCGTTCGCCTATTGGTGGCCGCAGGACGGGAAGGGGCCGATCGACAACGACGCGATGTCGATCCTGCGCGGGGCGGCGCACCCCGTGCTCGCCCACCTGTTCCTCAATCACGTACTCGACGTCGAGCAGGCGTTCAGCAACTTCAGCTACATCTTCTATCAGCAGCCGTTGAAGGCGATGACGCCGGAGGCCGTCGTCGAGCGCCGCCTGGTCGCGCCCAATCTCCAGAACACGCTCATCTATCCGCAGCAGTTCACCAACGGCTATGTCCAGGGGCCGCTCAGCACGGCCGGCGAGACCCTGTGGGAGAACGCCTGGGCGGCGGTCCAGTCGTCGTGAGCGCCGGCGCGATCGACAATCGCTCGGATCGCTACTGGCGCGCCTTCGCGCTGCCGGGGGTCGGCTGGCTCGTCCTGTTCGTCGTCGTTCCCGCCTACGCGATCCTCGCGATCGCGATGGGGCGGGTCAACTTCCTCTTCCAGCCGGTGCCGTACTGGAATCCCCTGACCTGGAACCCCGGCTATCTCTCCGAGGCCTTCTCGGGCTCGCTGCCGGGCGGGGAGTACTGGCCGTCGATCCGCAACACGCTGGTGTTCGTCTCGGTCTCGCTCGTCCTGTGCTTCGCGATCGGCTATCCGGTCGCCTACTACGTCGCGCGGCACGCCAAGCGGACGAAGGGCCTGCTGATCGTGCTGCTCGTGATCCCGTTCTGGGTCAGCTATCTGCTGCGCATGCTCGCCTGGATCGGCCTGCTCTCTCCCGGCGGGTACGTCAACCAGATCCTGTCGGCGCTCGGCATCACGAGCCCACCGAACTGGCTCAACGGGAACGCCTATTCGGTCATCCTCGCGCTCGTCTACGGCTACATCCCGTATTTCATCCTGCCGGTGTTCGCCGGCCTGGACCGGATCGACCGCAGTCAGATCGAGGCCGCGCGCGACCTCGGGGCCACGCCGTGGCGGGCGTTCCTGCACGTGACACTCCCGCTCAGCCGCCCGAGCATCCTCGCCGGCTCGGCGCTCGTCGTGCTGCCGATGTTCGGCGACTACTACACCAACGATCTCATCTCGGGCTCTCCGCGGACGAGCATGCTCGGCAACGAGATCAACCTGTTCGTCCAGGGCGGATCGGAGAAGAACCTCGGCGCGTCGCTGGTGATCGTGCTGATGGCGATCCTGACCGTCGGGATGGGCTACTACCTGTACCAGACCGCCCGCGATGCGAGGCGGATGGCGTGAGCGCCACGCTCGACGCGCCGGCGCCGGACCACGCCGCCGCGGACACCCGGCCGCGTGCGCGCCGGCGCGGCCTGCTGCCCGGCAAGCTGCGCAATCCCTGGGGCGAGCCCCGCTTCCTCGTGCTCACGACCTGGGTCTACATGGCCTGGGCGCTCGTGCCGGTGGCGATCGCGATCCTCTTCTCGTTCAACGCCGGACGCTCGCGCAGCGTCTGGCAGGGCTTCTCGATCCGCTGGTGGTGGGGCGACCCGACCCAGTCGATCTTCCACGATCCGCAGTACACCCAGGCGCTCGCCCACAGCCTGCTGCTGGCGGGGCTGGACATGGCCATCGCCACGCCGCTCGGCGTGCTGCTCGCGCTCGGCCTCACGCGCTGGCGCGGGCGCGGCTCGGGCGTGGCCAACTCGCTGATGCTGATCCCGCTGATCACCCCGGAGATCGTGATGGCGGTGTCGCTGCTCGTCGTCTTCACCCAGCTCTCGATCGTGCCCTTCGGGCTCGTCAAGCTCGGGACGCCCGCGCAGGTCATCGGACAGGTGACGTTCTCGCTCTCCTACGTCGTCGTGATCATCCGCAGCCGGCTGTCCTCGATCGGCCGCCAGTACGAGGAGGCCGCTCGTGACCTCGGGGCCACGCCGGCCGCCGCGTTGCGCCTCGTCCTCGTCCCGCTGCTGATGCCGGCGATCCTTGCCAGCATGCTGATCGTGTTCGCGCTGTCGATCGACGACTTCGTCGTCACCCAGTACATGTCGTCGAACTCGTCGACGACGACGATCCCGATGTACCTCTACTCCAACGCGCGCGGGGGCACGAGCACCCCGGCGCTCAATGCCCTGGCGACGATCCTGGTCTTCACCACGCTGGCCGGGATCACGATCGCCTTCCTCGCCTACACCGTGCTCGGTCGCCGCGGCGGCCAGGCCGGCGACGGCATGTCCGCCCTGCGTGACCTGACCGGAATGGAGGCTGGCTGATGGCCGGTGACGTGGAGCTGCGCAAGCTCGCCAAGCACTTCGACACCTCGGTGGCCGTCGACTCGATCGACGCCACGATCGGCGCCGGCGAGTTCTTCTCGCTGCTCGGCCCGTCGGGCTGCGGCAAGACGACGACGCTGCGGATGATCGCGGGCTTCGAGCGCCCGACGTCGGGCGAGATCCTGCTGGACGGAGTGGACGTCGCCCAGGTCCCGCCGCACAAGCGCAACGTCCACACGGTGTTCCAGAACTACGCGCTCTTCCCGCATCTCGACGTGTTCGACAACGTCGCCTTCGGCCTGCGCCGGCAGAAGGTCGCCAAGGACGAGATCAAGCGGCGGGTCACCGAGGCGATCGAGCTCGTCGAGCTCGTCGGGCTGGGCAAGCGCCGCCCGCAGCAGCTCTCCGGCGGCCAGCAGCAGCGGGTCGCGCTGGCGCGGGCGCTCGTCCTGCGCCCCGCGCTGCTCCTCCTCGACGAGCCGCTCGGCGCCCTGGACGCCAAGATCCGCAAGCAGCTGCGGCTCGAGCTCAAGGCGTTGCAGGAGGAGGTCGGGATCACCTTCGTGTTCGTGACCCACGACCAGGAGGAGGCGCTGAGCATGAGCGACCGGGTGGCGGTGATGAACGCGGGACGGATCGAGCAGATCGGGACGCCCGCCGAGGTCTATGAGAGCCCGGCCACCGTGTTCGTCGCCGACTTCCTCGGGGTCTCCAATCTGATGGACGCCGAGCACGTGGCGTCGGGCGACGGGCACTGCGTCGTCGCGGTCGGCGATTTCACGCTGCGGGCCGAATGCGGCGACCTGTCGGCGTCGGGTCCGGTCAAGATCGTCGCCCGCCCCGAGCGCGTCGAGCTGCTCCCCCACGGCGCGCAGCGCGACAACTGCCTGCCGGGGATGGTCGAGCGCACCGTCTACGTCGGCGCCACCCTCCAGGTCATGGTCCGCCTGGCGACCGGCCGCGCCATCCAGGCGTCGGTCACGAACACCGGCGAGAGCGGCGATCTGCGCCAGGGCACGCCGGTCGCCGTCCACGTGCCGGCGGCGGCGCTCCGGGTGCTCGGCGGCGAGCCGGCGCCCGCGGCCGAGACCGCCCCCGGGCCCGGGCCGGCGGTCCCGGTCTCCTAGGAGGACCCGAACCACCCGTCTCTAGACTCGCGTGACGTGAACGTCGCCGAGCTGCTGCAGGGCAAGCGGGTCTGCGTCTGCGGCGGCTCAGGCGGCGTCGGCAAGACGACGACCTCGGCGGTGATCGCGCTCGGGATGGCGGCGCGCGGCGCGAAGGTGGCGGTCGTGACGATCGACCCGGCCAAGCGGCTGGCCAACGCGCTCGGGCTGCGCGAGCTCGACAACGACCCGCGCCGGGTCGAGCCCGAGCGGCTGGCGGGGGCGGGCCTTGAGCTGACGGGCGAGCTGTGGGCGATGATGCTCGACCCCAAGCGGACGTTCGACGAGCTGATCGACCGCGTCGCCGCCGACCCCGCGCGGGCGCAGGAGATCAAGGACAACCGGGTCTACCGGGAGCTGTCGACGGCCGTCTCCGGCTCGCAGGAGTTCACCGCGGTGGCCAAGCTGTATGAGCTGGAGCGCGACGGCGACTACGACCTGCTCGTGCTCGACACCCCGCCGTCGCGCAACGCGCTGGACTTCCTCGACGCCCCCGGGCGCCTGACCTCGTTCCTGGAGGGCCGGGCGCTGAAGGCGTTCATCCGACCGACCGGGCTGGGGATGCGGGTGCTCGGCCGCGGCGCGGCGCCCCTGCTGTCGGGCCTGCGCCGGGTGACCGGGGTCGATCTCGTCTCCGACCTGTCGACCTTCTTCGGGCTGCTCGGCGACATGACCGAGGACTTCAGCCGCCGGGCCTCCGAGGTGGAGCGGATGCTGCGGGCGCCGAGCACCGCCTTCGTGCTCGTCACCTCCGCCCAGCAATCAGCGATCGAGGAGGCGATCTGGTTTCGCCGCACGCTGAGCGACGGCGGCCTGCCGTTCTCCGGAGTGATCGTCAACCGCGTCCACCACGACGTGCTCGGCGACGCCGACCTCGGGGACGTCGTGGCCTCGCTGGAGTCCGAGCTCGACGGCGACCTCGCCGTCCGCATCGCCGCCAACTTCGCCGACTATCACCGGCTGGCCCGGCGTGACCTGCGCAACATCGCCGCGCTGACCAGGGAGCTCGGCGATCAGCCGCTGCTGCTCGTCCCCCGGCTCGACGACGACGTCCACGACATCGCCGGGCTGCTGCGGGTGCATCGCTATCTGTTCGCCGGCGACGACGAGCGCGCGCGGCTGATCGCCGACGTCGTCGCCTGATCAGACGCCGGGGGCGTCGGGTCGATCCGGGCGCGCGGCGCGCAAGCCGACGTTGTCGGGCCCGGTGCCGGCCCACGTCTCCCAGCTGAGGACGACCGTCTGCCAGTCGTCGCGCGCCACCCGGCGGCCGTCACGGACCATGGCCAGGCGCTCGTGGTGCAGCATCTCCCAGACCGCCTCCTCGGCGAGCGCCAACTGCTCGCTGGCGCGCCACAGCGGCTGCGCCGCGGCCGCCAGCGCCATCACGTCGGTGAAGCGGATCTGCGTCGGCGCGACCTCGGAGATCGCGTCCTTGAGCGCCTCCAGCTCCGGACGGGCGCGCGCGCCGCGCTTGGCGTCGGCGATGATCGGATCGGTCACGTCCCGACATCGGCGGCTGACGTTCGCCCATCCGCGGCCGAGGCCGATCTCGTCGGAGCCGAGCGCCGGCCCCTCCAGGATCGTCAGCCGGCTGCGCTCCGGCGGCCAGCGGCGGTCGTCGTACTCGATCATCTCGCCCGCCACCCACGGCCCGACGAAGCGCCGGTGAACCTCCTCGAGCTCGAGATTGAAGACGCGGGCGGTGTGGGGAAACTGGCGCAGCTCGACGTGATACATGACCGTTCCGAGCTTGTCATGTCCGGCGATATCCTTCACCCCCGAGCGGTGGGCGTCGCTGGACGAAACCGCGGTACCGGTCGGCCGCCGATGGCCTCTGGATCCGATGCTCAGAGGTGGGTGACGTGGACGACGAACAGCCGGCATCGCGGGTGAGCGCCCGCTCAGAGACCGACCGGGCCGCGCCGGGGGCGCCAGGCGCGCCAGGGGCGCCAGGGGCGCCGGGGGCGCCAGGGGCGCGCCGCCGGGCCGCGCTGCCCACCGACCGCCGCGCCTTCGCCGCGATCTTCGTCGGCGGGGCGATCGGAGCCGCGCTGCGCACCTCGCTCTCGCAGCTGTATCCGACGGCGGCCGGACACTGGCCGTGGGTCACCTTCTCGGTCAACGCCGTCGGCTGCCTCCTGCTCGGCTACTTCGTCACCCGCCTGCAGGAGCGCCTGCCGGTGACCGCCTATCGCCGCCCGTTCCTCGGCACCGGCCTCTGCGGGGCGCTGACGACGTTCTCCACCTTCGAGCTCGATCTGCTCAAGCTGATCGACGCCGGTGATCTCGGGCTGGCCGTCGCCTATGCCGCGGGCAGCGTCGCCGCGGGCTTCGCCGGCATGATGCTCGGAACCGCGCTCGTCCGCCGCGCGAGGCTGACCTGGTGATCGACGCCGTCCTCGTCGTCGTCTGCGGCGGCCTCGGCGCCTGCGCGCGGTTCGTCGCCGACGCCGTCATCCAGTCTCGCCGGCGCTCGGAGTTCCCGCTCGGAACACTGATCGTCAACCTCGGGGGATGCTTCGCGCTCGGACTGTTGTACGGCGCCCACGCGTCGCATCACGTGACGCTCCTGCTCGGCACGGCCACCCTCGGCTCGTACACGACGTTCTCGACCTGGATGCTCGAGACCCATCGGCCCGCCGAGGACGGCGAGCCCGGGCTCGCCTGGCGCAACCTCGGAGTGACGTTCGTGCTCGGATTGGCGGCGGTCGCACTCGGGCGCGCCGTGGGGCTGGCCCTGTGAACGAGGCCGGCATCAAGCTGACGACGTACTTCGGCGAGCGTCAGCGCGCGGGCGACGCCTTCCTCGCCGACGCGCTCCAGGAGGTCTACGAGCGTCATCGGATCCACACGAGCGTCGTGCTGCGCGGGGTCGACGGGTTCGGCGCCGGCCATCACCTCCACACCGACCGGCTGCTGACGCTGTCGGAGAACCTGCCGGCGGTCTCGATCGCGATCGACGCCCGAGCGTGCATCGAGCGCGCCGTCCCGGAGATCCTGGAGCTCGCCGGCGACGGCCTGCTGAGCCTCGAGCGCGCCCGGCTGGTGACCAGCGACGCGCTGCGGGGCCTCACCCCATCCATCCTGGCCGACGATCCGCAGCAGCCGGTCAAGCTGACGCTGTACGGCGGCCGCGGGATCCGCGCCGGCAACCAGTCCGGCTACGTCCGCGCCCTGCACGTCCTGGCCGAGGCCGGAGCGCTCGGCGCCTCGGTGCTGCTGGCGGTCGACGGCTCGCTGCACGGCGAGCGCCGCCGTGCGCGCTTCTTCGCCCGCAACGCCGACGTGCCGCTGATGCTGCTGACGCTCGGCTCGGCCGCCAGCCTCGGCGCGGCGCTGCCGGAGGTGCTGACGCTGCTCCAGGAACCGGTGATGACGGTCGAGCGCGTCCAGATCTGCAAGTCCGCCGGGCGCCATCTCAGCGAGCCGACCGGGCTGCCCGAGCACGACGACAGCGGCCTGCCGAACTGGCAGAAGCTGACGATCCACGTCGAGGAGCAGGCCACCCACGCCGGCCGGCCGGTGCACTCCGAGCTCGTCGTGCGCCTGCGGGAGGCGGGGGCGGCCGGCGCGACCGTCCTGCGCGGCGTGCGCGGCTTCTACGCCGACCGCGAGCCGTTCCACGACAGGCTGTGGTCGCTGCGGCGCAACGTGCCGGTCTCGGTGATCGTCATCGACTCCGCGGCGGCGATGCGCAGCTGGTGGCCGCTGATCGACGACGCCACCGCCGAGCATGGCCTGGTGACTAGCGAGCTCATCCCGGCCTCGCACGGTCTCGGCCACGACGCCCTCGAGCTGACCCCGCACCGCGCCGTGAACCGCTCGCGACGGGCGTGGCGATCGGCGCGATAGCGCCCGGCGCACCCGGGTCGTTAAACAGACCGAGCGGGCTGTTCACCCGCTCGAACTGCGATCGCGCTCCCCCTGACTGCTAACGAGCCCCAGGACTTACGTGTTGTGCCTGGTGGGCAAAACACTCCCGGCTTCCCGAGGGAGACCGAGTAGGGAGCGGTCGCCGTTCAGCTTAGACGACCGCCCGTCTCGGAGGCGCCTGCCCAGGGCTGGCTAGCGTCCGGCGGAGGAGAACCCGGCCGCCTCGGCGATCAGGTCGTCGGCCACGGTGCAGAGGTCGGGATCGAGGTGGCCGCAGAGCGCATCGCGCAGGATCGCGCGCAGATGCTCGGAGAGCTCGTCGACGAGCCCGTCGACGGCGGTGGTGGACGCGGCCAGGCCGGTGATGACCGAGCGCTCGAGCGCGATCGCTCGAGCGGTGCGCTCCGAGAGCGCGGCCTGATCCTCGGGACGGGCGCAGATGACCGCCAGGCGCTGGGCGAGACGGCCGCTCGCCGGGCCCTCCGGCTCCAGCAGCGCCCGCAGGGCGAGCAGATAGTCGGTCAGCGCCTCATACGGCGCGACTCGCTCACAGCCCATCTCAAAGCGCGACAGCGCCCAGCCGAGCTCCGGCGCCGGGGGCCGGCGCTCGACGAGCCGGCAGAAGGCGCGCAGCTCCTCCTCCTGGGCGCCGTGGACGATCGTCAGCACGCGAGGACGTCCGCTGACCCCGATCGTCACGGTCCGCCATCTCCCCCCCTCGGCGCGGGCCCAGGCGACCGGGCCGAGCGCGTAGCCACCCCGCTCGAACAGCCGCAGCGCGGTCAGGATCCGGCGGAAGCGGCCGCGGGCGATCGCCACCGGGGGCCGGCCGGCGCGCAGCTCGTCGACCGACAGCATCGCCAGCACGCTCGGGTCGTCGCCGTCGCCCCAGACCGCCTCGGCGGGAGCGTCGGCCAGCGCGTCGCCGCGGATCAGCGACAGGCCGTCGCCGAGCGTGATCTCGGCGACGCCGGCGTCGAGCGCCACCCCGAGGAGCGGGGCGATCACCGTCGCGGTGCAGTGGCCGTCGTAGAGGGCGCGCTCGAGCTCGCTGTAGGCCGACTCGAAGTGCGCGGGCTCGAAGCCGAAGCCGGAGCGGTCGATGAAAACGCTCTCCAGGAACAGGGCCGCGGCCGCGCGGCCGCGGACGAGCTCGTCGTCGGGGAGCCTGACCTCGCCGTGCTCGGTCAGAAAGACGTCGAGCGATGCACAGTCGGCGAGCGCCCGGGCGGCGGGCTCGAAGCTCGTCAGGGCCGCGAGCACCGCGATCCGGGAGCGGATGAACTCGCCGGTCAGCGGCCGATAGCAGTACAGCGGCGGACGACCGCCCACCCGCTCCTCGGCCAGCTCGAACGGCACCTCGGCGCCGTCGGCGGCCTCGGCCGCCAGCCGGCCCGCGGCGTCGACGGTGAAGTTCTCCAGGAGGCGATGCAGGGTGGGATTGCGCACGGCCGCCGTTTCTCCGCGGCGGGGCCGGATCCTGCGCGCGCAGCGCGGGTTGCAGCGCCGGGCGGGCGGTTTCCGCTCGGTCGCCGGGCGGCCGAGCGGTTCAGCGGCGCGCGGCGGCGGCGTCGAGCGCCCGCAGGTGGGCGACGTTCGCGAGGTCGCCGGCGTCGTCGCTCGGCGCGGTCGTCAGCCAGGCGTCGAGGATCTCGGCGAGCTGGGCCTCCGAGGTGACGCGCAGGCTCAGCGCGAGGACGTTGGCGTCGTTCCAGCGCCGCGCGCCGGCCGCGGTCGGAGCGTCGGCGCACAGCGCGGCGCGGACGCCGGGCACCTTGTTGGCGGCAATCGAGGCGCCGGTACCCGTCCAGCACGCGACGATCGCCTGGTCGGCCGAGCCGTCGGCGACGTCCCGGGCGGCGCGCTCGCTGCACCACGCCCAGTCGGCGGTCTCCCCCTCGGCGTAGGCGCCGTGCAGGATCGGCTCGTGCCCGCGGGCGCGCAACTGCCCGGGCAGCGAGGCCGCGACCCCGGTCAGCTCATCGGCGGAGAGGGCGATCCGCAACGTCGGTCAGCTCATCGGCGCAGACGGCGATCCGCAACGTCGGACCGGCGAGTCGCTAGGCGGCGGCGCCGACGGGCTCGCCGTCGACGGAGAACTCGTCGGCGCCGAGCCACTCACGGCCGTACGCGCGCATGTCCTCGATCAGCGGGACGAGCGCGCGGCCCTTCGCGGTCAGCACGTACTCGACGCGCGGCGGCACCTCGGGGAACGTCTGGCGCTCGACGATCCCCTCCTCCTCGAGTCCGCGCAGTCGCAGCGAGAGGGTGCGAGGGCTGATGCCGGCGAGCGACCGCTCGAGCTCGCAGAACCGCGAGCGTCCGTCGGCGAGGTCCCGGATGACCAGCAGCGTCCACTTGCCGCAGACGATCTCGGCCGTTCTGCATACCGGACAGCTGTCGCGATCAGACATCGTGGACCCGATTCTAGCGCAATGCTTCAGGAAGTGAAGCGAGCCTTTGGCGCCTGCGCAACGGACCTGGGCACCTAACGCGCGTCCAGCGCACGTTAGATGCCCAGCCAGGCGTCGGCGCGGTGCCGGGCGCGGATCAGGCGACGTCGCGGAGCTTCTGCGCCTCGGCGAGCGACTGCAGCTTCTTCAGCGACTGGTTCTCGATCTGGCGGATCCGCTCGCGGGTGACGTTGAACGTCCGGCCGACCTCGTCGAGCGTCCGGGGATGCTCGCCGCCGAGGCCGTAGCGCAGCTCGAGCACCCGGCGCTCGCGATAGCTCAGGTTCTCCAGCGCCTCGCGCAGCGCCTCCTTGGTGAGGATCTCGGCCGCGCGCTCGTAGGGGGACTCGGCCCGTTCGTCGGCGATGAACTGGCCGAACTCGGACTCCTCCTCGTCGCCGACCGGCTTCTCGAGCGAGACGGGTGCCTGGGCGGAGCGCTTGATCGACTCCACCTCCTCGGGCTCGATCCCGGTCACCTCGGCGATCTCCTCGGCCGTCGGCTCACGCCCGAGCTCGGTCACGAGCTTGCGCTCGGCGCGGCCGATCTTGTTGAGCTTCTCGACGACGTGCACGGGGATCCGGATCGTGCGGGCCTTGTCGGCGAGCGCCCGCGCGATCGCCTGGCGGATCCACCACGTGGCGTAGGTGGAGAACTTGAAGCCCTTGCGATAGTCGAACTTCTCGGCCGCGCGCACGAGGCCCAGCGTGCCCTCCTGGATGAGATCGAGGAACGGCAGGCCCTGGTTGCGATAGTTCTTGGCGATCGAGACGACGAGACGGAGGTTGGACTCGACCATCTTCTGCTTGGCGTCGAGGTCGCCGCGCTCGATGCGCTTGGCGAGATCGACCTCCTCCTGGGCGGTGAGCAGGCGGACCTTGCCGATGTCCTTGAGGAACAGCTGGAGCGAGTCCGTCGTCATGTCGGGCTTGAGGTCAAGCGCCGTCTTGGACTTGCGGCGGCCCCGCTTGTCGGGCGCGCGCTCCACCTCGGCAGCGGCGAGCGCCGGGTCGACTTCCTCGACCAGCTCGATCTCCGCCTTCTCCAGGAATCCGTGCAGCTCCTCGACGTCAGCCTCGTCGAGATCGAGCTCCGAAACGGCTCCGGCGATCTCTGAGTACGTCAGGACGCCAAGTTGCTGACCGCGGTTGACGAGACCCTTGATCTCTTCGAGTTCTTGCAGTTCCGCTACAGACATCGGTTTCCGTTTCCGTCGTTGGTGACGACACCTGGGCAGTGCCGTCCCTGAATGCAAACAGTCCTATGAGCGCCCGTCGAGCGCGCACGCCCGCGATCCAAACACACAGCCCGTGACTATAGTCACTATATTTTTTGAAGTCAATCGGAGGGAAGCGCCTCCGAATCGAGTGCCGCGTCCATCGCGAGGACGGGCAGCCGCCCGGGGCGGGCTCGGTTTTTCCTATCTACGCTCGAGAGCCTCGCTGGTTTCCAGGCGCGAGTCAAAAATGTGCACTTGACCCCGGAAAGGCGGCGCGAGCAGGCCATCCTGTCCCGTGCGCGGGGGCGTCGCACGCCGATCCGGCCACCCGTGATCGCTCGTCGGCCCGGTGCGACATCATCTGAGGGCAGATGACCGACAAGCCGCAGCCCGGCGTCCTGGGATCCCTGCCCCGGACGCGTCCGCACCGGCGCAGTGACAAGCGCGCCGCGGCGGTGGCGCCGAGCCCGGTCGCGGCCGACGCGACGCCCGCGGTGACGGTGACGGGGCAGGCCGCTGCGGTGACGCCGAGGCGCACGCCGGCCCCGGCCGCCACGCCCAGACGGGCGGCGCCGGGCACGCCGAGACCGGCCACGGCGTCGCAGCCCGAGCCGACGCGCAAGCGCGCTCCGGCGGTGAAGCCGAAGGCGGCCGCATCGGGGAAGCCGAAGCCCGCCGCGGTGGCCCCGGCAAAGCCCGCCGCGGTGGCCCCGGCAAAGGCTGCCGCGGCGGCCCCGGCAAAGGCTGCCGCGGCGGCCCCGGCAAAGGCTGCCGCGGCGGCCCGGGCGCGGGCGAAGCGGGCCCCGGCGGCAACGCGCAGCCCCGCGGCAACGCGCAGCCCCGAGCCCGCCGCGGCCCCGACGGCGCCGCGCACCACCGACGCGCCGGAGCGCCGGCCCGCGCCCGTGCGGTCACCGATCCCCGCCGCCGAGCCGTATCCGGGCGTCCTGCAGACCGCGGTCCAGGCCGCCGGCGAGCTGGCCGAGATCGGGCTCCACGCCGGCGCGCGGGCGCTGCGCGGCGCGCTCGAGCGATTGCCCCGGCCCTGACCGCTTGATCGGGGCGCGGCGCCGCGGCCGACCGTGTCGGGGAGGCCTCGGTCGGCGGTTTCCGATACTCTTCGCGCCGCCAGCCGAACGGTCGCACCCCAGGGTGCGACCGACGGGGGAACCACTTGCGAGTCGAACCCGACCCGCGGGGGCGAATCGGTCCGATCGAGGGCCGTAGCGCTTACTCAGAGCGCGAGCCCGTCAGCTCACCCCGCAGGCACACCACACAGGATGGATGCACGTGATCGGGATCGTTCGACGCATTTCCTATGCCGGAGCCGTCGCCCTGTGCGGGCTGCTGACGCTGCCGGGCGCCGGCTGGGCGAGCTCCGGCGGAACCGGGCTGACGGCCGGGACCACGGGTCTGCCGGCCTCCGGCGGCCCGGCGCCGATCACGGCGCAGAGCGGGACGACGAGCGTCAGCTCGAGCGGAGACGGGATCACGCTTGACACCGTCGCCTCGGCGCCGCTCAGCGCCGGCCTGGCCTTCATCGGCGCCGCCGCACCGAGCGCCGTCGGCCAGCCGATCGAGATCGAGCGCTCCGGTCCGGCGACCGACGGCCAGTGGATCCCGACCGCCAGCTCGGTGGTCAGTCCGAGCGGCCTGTTCGGCGTCATCTGGACGACCGATCAGACCGGCCGCTTCCAGATCCGTGCGATCGCGGGGACGTCGACCTCGACGCCGGCGACCGTCGCCCAGCCCGCGACCGCGACCTCGGCGCTGACCGTCACCGTGTACGGGCAGTCACGCGCGACCCTGTACGGACCGGGCTTCTACGGGCGGGACACGGCGTGCGGGCAGAAGCTCACCACGGGGATGATCGGCGTCGCCAGTCGCACCCTGCCGTGCGGCAGCGCGGTCGCGATCTACTACGAGGGGCGCACGCTGACCGTCCCGGTCATCGACCGCGGCCCGTACGCCAACCACGCGAGCTGGGACCTGACGATGGCCACCGCTCGCGCGCTCGGCATCACCGGGACGGCCGAGATCGGCGCCGTCCCGCTCCCCTCGCGCTGAGCGCTCGTCGCGGAGCGCCGAGCGCCGAGCGCCGAGCGCCGAGCGCCGAGCGCCGAGCGCCGAGCGCTCAGGGCTAACCATCCTCGCTGTCGAACGCGGCGCTGCGCGCCTCCTGCGCGGCGCGCATGAGCTCGGCGCTCGTCCGCCCGTCCTCACGCAGCACCGCGACGCCGACGGCCGCGGTCAACGGCGCCCCGCCCCACGTCTCGGCATGGGTCAGCGCGTCGCCGATCCGTGAGCCGAGCGCGTCGGCTCCCGAGCGCGACGTGCCCGGCGCGATGATCCAGGCTCGGCTGTCGCTCTCGCAGGCGAGGATCTCCTGGCGGCGCACGGCGGCCCGCAGCGCGCGGCCGAAGCGCCCGTAGAGGTCGTCGGGGTCGATGACGTCCTGCGCGTCGACGATGTCGCTCTCGCGCTCGCCGGCGGGCTCGCCGACCACCTCGGCGAGCAGCAGCGACAGCGGCGCGCCCGTCGCCACCGCGCGATCGATCTCGTCCTGGAGGGCGTCCATCCAGAGGGCGCCGGACGGCCCGGTCCGCTCGGCGTCCTGCGCCGGGCGGGGCGAGCCGCCCCGCTCGGCGTCCTGCGCCGGGCGGGGCGAGCCGCCCCGCTCGGCGTCCTGCGCCGGGCGGGGCGAGCCGCCCCGCTCGGCGTCCTGCTCCGGGACCGCGGCCAGGGGCCGCAGGACGCCCGGCCCACCCGAGCATGGGTCCCCGAGGGCGGCGCTGCGCACGCGCTCGACGACGAGCGACAGTCGCTCCGCCAGCCCGTAGACGATCTCGGGCTCCGGGCCGCGCAGCTCGTCGCGCAGCGCCGCCCAGACGACCCCGTGCAGCGCGTCGACCGCGCTCGAGACCTCCACCGGGGTGCCGGCTCCGGCCATCGACCCGGCGCGCGCGGCGAGCGCGGTCAGCGCCCCGTCGGGCTCCAGGCGATGCAGATCGGTCTCGTCGGCGATCGCCCGCAGCACGGCGTCGCACAACCGCGGGCCGTCACGAGCGATGTCCTGCGCGAGGATCGCTCCGGCCCGCGTCAGCGGCGCCTGCTCGATGAGGGCCAGCAGCCAGCCCTTGGCCAGATCGTCGCAGCGGCCGAGCAGCGCATCGATCGGAGCATCGGCCACCGGGCGGGGACGCCGGCGACGAGGGATTGCTGGCGCCATGAGCGCTCTTCTATCACGCGGGGCCCCGGGCGACCTAATGCGCAATATCCTGAGCCGTCCCGTCCGATGCCGCCTCCGCTGACCTCCATCGCCGATGCCCGTGAGCGCGTGCTCGCCGAAGCCGCCCCTCTCCCGACGGAGGTCGTCGCGCTCGACGACGCGCTGCACCGGGTGCTCGCCGGCGACGTCACCGCGGTCGCTGACGTACCGCCGTTCGCCTGCTCGGCGATGGACGGCTACGCGGTGCTGGCCGGCCCGTCGGGACGCGATCTGACCCTCGTCGGCGAGTCTCGCGCCGGGACGCCGGCGGGCGCGGCGGTCGGCGACGGGGAGGCGATCCGGGTCTCGACCGGGGCCGCGGTGCCGGCCGGCGCGACGGCGATCATCCCCCAGGAGGAGGTGCGGCGCGACGGCGACGAGCGGATCAGGACCCTGGCCCCGGTCCGCGCGGGCCAGCACATCCGCGGGGCGGGCGAGGACATGCGCAGGGGCGAGGTCGTCCTGACCGCCGGCCGGCGATTGCGCGCGGTCGAGCTCGGCGCGATCGCGGCGGCCGGAGCCGGCGTGGTGACGGCGGTCTGCCGGCCGCGGGTCACCGTGCTGTGCACCGGCGATGAGCTGCGGGCGCCCGGCGAGCCGCTCGGCCCGGGCGAGATCCACAACTCCAACGCGCCGATGCTGACCGCGCTCGCCACCGGAGCGGGAGCGGCCTCCGCGCCGGCGGCCCGGCTCCCCGACGACCTGCGCGCCACCGTGGAGGGGATCGGACGGGCGCTTCGGTCCTCCGACGTCGTGATCATCTCCGGCGGCGTCTCGGTCGGCCCCCATGACCACGTCAAGCCGGCCCTGTCGGAGCTCGGCGTGCAGGAGCGCTTCTGGAGTGTCGCGCTGCAGCCGGGCAAGCCGACCTGGTTCGGGCGATCGCCCGGCGGGCCGCTCGTCTTCGGCCTGCCGGGCAACCCGGTCTCGGCGGTCGTCACCTTCTCGCTGTTCGTCGCCCCCGCGCTCGCCGCGCTGCAGGGAACGCCCGAGCCGCGCCCACCGTTCGACGACGCGACGCTCGGCGAGGACATCGAGCGCAATCCGCGGCGCGATCAGGCCGTCCGCGTCCGTCTGGAGCACGTCGACGGCGCCGCCGTCGCCCACGTCAACCGCGCCCAGGGCTCGCACATCCTCAGCTCCCTGATCGGCGCCGATGCGCTGGCCATGATCCCGGCCGGCGACGGCCGGCTGGCCACCGGGGCGCGGGTCAGGCTCGCGGCGCTCGCCGGCTAGCCCGGCGCCCCCGCCCGCCAGGCACAATCGGCGTCGTGTACCCGCTGACGATCATCGCCATGATCCTCTCCGCTGCCGCGGTCGTCCGCCGCCGGCGGCGCCGGCGACCGGCCCACGCCGTCATCGTCTCGCCGCGGCGCTCGACGGTCATCTCCCGCGACGGCGCCGTGCGCTCCGTCCAGTCCGCGGTGCTGACGATGGAAGCCGAGGACCTCGAGCGGCTCTGGGAGGCGCCGAACCTGGCCAACCTCGCCCGCACCTACTGGCGCTTCCTGACGCGCGTGACGCTCGGCCTGATCCGGGTCGTCTACGACGACAACCATCGGTCGGTGGTGCTGATCGGGCGCCCGCTGACGCTCCTGCGCTTCGAGACGCCGCAGTACACGGTCGAGGACGATCGCGGGGTCGTGCGCTGGCCGATCCTCGACGGCCTGCTCGTCGCCCGAGCGGGCCGGCGCTCAGGCTTCCTCGAGCTCAACGTCACGCGCGAGCCCCTGCTCTCCGACGGCCGGGCGCAGGCGCGCATCGAGGTCGAGGTCGCCAACTTCTACCCGTCGATCGCCGTCGGCTTCAGCATCCCCGTCTACGAGATGACCCAGTCGGCGATCCACGTCCTCGTCACGCACGCCTTCCTGCGCTCGCTGTCCAAGCTGGACCTCGCGCGGTCGGAGGTCGGCCTGCTCGTCGATCAGCCGTAGCTGGTGATCCCGAGCGACCGCATCTTCGCGCGGTCGTGGCGCGCGAACACCCGTCGCACGGTGCCCGAACGCGAGCGCATGACGAGCGACTCGGTGCTCGCGCCGCGGTCGCCCTGATAGCGCACCCCCTGCAGGACGTCGCCGTCGGTCACGCCGGTCGCCGAGAAGAAGGCGTCGTCGCCGGCCACGAGGTCGTCGCAGGTGAGGATCTTGTCGAGGCTGTAACCCGCCGCGACGGCCGCGGAGCGCTCCTCGTCGGAGCGGGGCCACAGCCGGCCGAGGAGCTGGCCGCCGATGCACTTGATCGCGGCGGCCGAGATGACGCCCTCGGGCGTGCCGCCGATCCCCCACAGGAGGTCGACCGGGGAGTTCTCGCTGCAGGCCAGCAGCGACGCCGAGACGTCGCCGTCGGTGATCAGGCGCACGCGCGCGCCGGCCTCGCGGACCTGGCGCATGGCGTCGTGATGGCGCTCGCGGTCGAGCATCACGACCATCACGTCGCGAATGTCGGTCTGCTTGCGCTCGGCGACGAGCGCGAGCGTGTCGGCCAGCGGCCGGTCGAGGTCGAGCAGGTCGGCGATCTCGGGCCCGCCGGCGATCTTCTCCATGTAGACGCACGGCCCGGGGTCGAACATCGAGCCGCGCTCCGACAGCGCGATGACGGCGATCGCGCTCGGCATCCCGAGCGCGCACAGCCGCGTGCCCTCCAGAGGATCGACCGCGACGTCGACGTGCGGCGGGCTGCCATCGCCGACCTGCTCGCCGTTGTAGAGCATCGGCGCCTCGTCCTTCTCGCCCTCGCCGATGACGACGAGGCCATCCATCGAGACCGAGTCCAGGACGGCGCGCATGCCGTCGACCGCGGCCTGGTCGGCACCCTCCTTGTCGCCGCGCCCGACCATGCGCGCGGCGGCGAGCGCCGCCGCCTCGGTGACGCGTACGAGCTCGAGGGCGAGATTGCGATCCGGCTTACCCGGAGGAGGAGAAGTGGTCATAGGACTCCTGGCGGCTTGCGGGCCACCCCGTACTCACGCGAGCGCCAGACCGCCCCGAAGAGGATCATGAGGCCGGCGGCCAGGGCCACCCACCATCCGGTTGACACGCCGATCTCCCCTGACGGCGTACCGGGCCGGTCCAGGAAGCCTTCGAACACCGTCAGCGTCAGCGCCGCGAGCGCCGTCACCGCCGTCAGCTCGCCCCGAGGCCACGACAGCGCGTGGCCGCGCGCGACGATGTAGGCGAGGATCAGCGGCGCGACGGCGGCGAGCAGGAACAGGAAGCGGATCGCGTTCAGCGACGCCCAGCCGCTGCAGCTCGAGCTCGGACCGCGGCACCCGCGCAGCACGGCGTTGCGGTTATCGAGCGAGAACCAGCTCATCAGCAAGGACAGTCCCAACAGGATCCCTCCGACGATCGCCACGAACTCGCCGCGGTCAAGCGCCTTGACGTTCATCGCGCTGCAGCCTAACCGTTTTGGCGTCCCGGCAGAGTGCTCTGGTAGGTTCGCCGGGTGATCCCCGCACCGCGCCGGCGATGCGCCGCCTGAGCCCCGAGGGCGACGAGATCGATGTCGACGCGCTGGTCGGCGGGCTGGCCCTCGCCGACCGCGCCCCCGCCGACCGGCCGTACACGATCGTCAACTTCGCCTCGTCGGCCGACGGCCGGGCGACACTCGACGGACGCTCCGGCGGGCTCGGCGACGAGGGCGATCGCCAGATCTTCCGGGCGCTGCGAGCGGTCGCCGACGCGATCCTCGTCGGGACCGGGACGCTGCGTGCCGAGCGCTACGGCCGGCTGATCAAGGATCCGGAGCGCCGCCGCGGCCGCGAGCTGCGCGGCCTGGCCGCCGAGCCGCTCGCGGTCACGGTCACCCGCAGCGGCAGCGTGCCCACCGACATCCCGCTGTTCGCCGAGCCCGAGGCGCGGGTGGTCGTGTTCAGCGCCGCCGCGTGGACGCCGCCCGCCGGCGCGCGAGCGGGCGGGGGGGCTCACGTCGAGGTCGTCCCGCTGGCCGGCGACGGGTCGGCGATGGCCCCGGTGCTGGCCGCGCTGCGCCGCGACCACGGGGTGCGGCTGCTGCTGTGCGAGGGCGGGCCGAGCCTGTTCGCGGCGCTGCTGCGCGAAGGGCTCGCCGACGAGCTGTATCTGACGCTCGCCCCGAAGCTGGCCGCCGGCACCGGCACCGGGATCACCGCCGGCCCCGCCCTGGCCGAGGTGACCGAGCTGCGGCTGGCGTGGGCGCTGGAGGCCACGGACTCGCTCTTCTTACGCTACGAGCGCCGGAGTTAAGGTTTCGGACATCCTCAATGGGTGAGAATATGGTCATGGACGGCCCGAACGCTGCCGCGGTGGTGCCTGCGCAGGACGCCGCCGTCGCGGCGCTGACCGAGGCCCGGACGCGCACTCTCGCCCTTGTGGCGTCGATCTCCGATTCCGACCTCGAGCGGGTCTACTCCAAGCTGATGAGCCCGCTCGCCTGGGACCTCGGCCACATCGCGGCCTTCGAGGATCTGTGGATCTCGCATCGCTACGGCGGCCTGTCGTTGCTGCGGGAGGGCCTCGCCGACATCTACGACGCGTTCGAGACCCCGCGCGCCGGCCGCGGCGACCTGCCCTTCCTGCGACCGCCCGAGGCCCGCGTCTATCTCCGGGAGACGCGCGCGCGGGCGCTGCAGGCGATCGCCGCTCGCGGGGGCGGCCACGAGGCGGTCTGCGATCTCGTCGTCCGACATGAGCAGCAGCACAACGAGACGATGCTGCAGACGCTCGGGCTCGCACGCCTGGACGGCGTGACGCTCGGCGATGGCGAGCGCCCCGCGGCCGGATCGCCGCCCGCCGTGGCCTACACCGGCCTGGAGCTCGTCGCGGTGCCGGGCGGCGAGTGCACCCTCGGCGCCCCCGACGAGGGGTTCGCCTACGACAACGAGCGCCCCCGCCACCGGGCCGGCGTGCCCGGCTTTCAGATCGGCATCACCCCGGTCACCAACGGCGCCTTTCGGAGCTTCATCGAGGCCGGCGGCTACGAGCGCCCCGAATGGTGGTCGGCCGCGGGCTGGGCGTGGCGGACGGAATACGAGATCAGCCGCCCCCAGGGATGGACGGCCGATCTGGCCGACGAGTGGCGCCTGTCCGGAGCCGAGCCGCTGTACCGCGACCGGCCGGTCATCCACCTGTCCTGGTTCGAGGCCGACGCCTTCGCCCGCGCCCACGGGGCGCGCCTGCCGACCGAGGCCGAATGGGAGAAGGCGGCGACCTGGGATCCCGGGCTCGGCCGCGCCCGAGCCAATCCCTGGGGCGAGGAGCCGGCGGTCCCCGGCGTGCACGGCAACCTCGACCAGCTCGGGGGCGGAACCGCGATCGCCGGCGCGTATCCGGCCGGCGCCGCGCCGTCGGGCTGCCTGGGGATGATCGGCGATGTCTGGGAGTGGACGGCGAGCGACTTCGCCGGCTATCCGGGGTTCAGCGCGTATCCGTATCGCGAGTACTCCGAGGTCTTCTTCGGCCCCGACTACAAGGTCCTGCGCGGCGGCTCGTGGGCCACCCGCCCGGCGGTGGCGACGTCGACCTTCCGCAACTGGGATCTCCCCCAGCGGCGCCAGATCTTCGCCGGCGTGCGGATCGCCAGGGATCTGTGACGCTCGTGAGCGCGACCGCCCTGCGTCACGTCGATCGGTGGCTGGCCCGCGACGGCGAGAGCACGCTCGCCGACGACGTGCTCGACGGGCTGACCAAGCCGTTCAAGGAGCTCTCGCCCAAGCACTTCTACGACGCCCGCGGCTCGGAGCTGTTCGAGCGCATCTGCGGGCTGGCGGAGTACTACCCGACCCGGACCGAGCTGGCGATCCTGCGCCGCAGCGCCGCGGAGATCGTCGGCGCGACGGGCGCCGGCGAGCTCGTCGAACTCGGCGCCGGCGCCTCGGACAAGGCCCGGCTGCTGCTCGACGCCATGCGGGCCGCCGGGACGCTGCGGCGCTACATCCCGCTCGACGTCTCCGAGAGCGTCGTGCAGGACGCCGCCCGCACCCTGACCGCGGACTATCCGGGCCTCGCCGTCCACGGGGTGGTCGGCGACTTCGAGCGCCATCTGGACCGCGTCCCGCCCAGCGGCGAGGTCCCCCGGCTCGTCGCCCTGCTCGGCGGCACGATCGGCAACTTCGCACCCGGCACGCGGCGCGGGGTGCTGCGCAAGCTGGCGACGCTGCTCGGGCCCGGCGACCGGCTCGTGCTCGGCACCGATCTCGTCAAGGACCCGCGCGTGATCGAGGCCGCCTACAACGATTCCGAGGGCGTCACCGCGGAGTTCAACCGCAATCTCCTGCACGTGGTCAATCGCGAGCTCGACGCCGACTTCGTGCCGCAGGCATTCGAGCACGTCGCCTTCTTCGACGCCCGCCATCAGTGGGTCGAGATGCGATTGCGCGCCACCCGGCCCTGCTCGGTGCTGATCGGCGACCTCGATCTGCGGGTGGAGTTCGCCGCCGGCGAGGAGCTGCGCACCGAGATCAGCGCCAAGTTCACCCGCGCGCGCGTCGAAGCCGACCTCCGCGCCGCCGGGCTCGAGCTCGAGCAGTGGCTGACCGACGACGACGGCCTGTTCGCGGTCTCGGTCAGCCGGCTCGCGGCTCGCTGACGCCGCGGCTACAGACGCTCGATCAGCATCGCCATCCCCATCCCGCCGGCGACGCACATCGACTCGATGCCATATCGACCGCCGGTGACGCGCAGGCCGTTGAGCAGCGTCGTCATGATCCGCGCGCCGGTCATCCCGAACGGATGGCCGAGCGCGATCGCGCCGCCGAACGGGTTGAGCTTCTCGGCGGGGATCCCGAGCTCCTCGCGGCAAGGCACGATCTGGGCGGCGAACGCCTCGTTGATCTCGACGATGTCGATCTGATCGATCGTCATCCCGGTCCGCTCGAGCAGCATGCGGATCGCCGGGATCGGGCCGAGGCCCATGATCTCCGGGCGGATCGCGGCGACCGTCGAGGCCACGATCCGGGCGAGCGGCTCGATACCGAGCCGCTCCGCGCGCTCGTCGGACATGACGAGCACCGCGGCCGCGCCGTCGTTGAGCGGGCAGGCGTTGCCGGCGGTCACGGTGCCGTCGGGCCGGAAGACCGGCTTCAGCCGCGCCAGGACGTCCATCGTCGTCCCGGCCCGCGGCCCGTCGTCGGCGGTCACGACCGTCTCGGCGATCGCCCCGGCGTTGCCCTCGGCATCGGTCTCGTCGTGGGCGGGCACGGTGACCGGCACGATCTCGGCGTCGAAGTGCCCGGAGTCGCGCGCCGCGACGGCCCGGGACTGGGAGATGACGGCCCACTCGTCCTGCTGCTCACGCGTGATGCCGCAGCGCTCGGCGACGTTCTCCGCGGTCAAGCCCATCGGGATGTAGACGTCGTACAGCGATCCCGGCGAGCCGTCGAGCTTGGCGTTCCTGGCCTCCTCCATCATCCCCGCGCCGAGACCGGCGCGCGACACCGCCTCCACGCCGGCGGCGATGTACTGCTCGCCCTCGCCGGCCCGGATCGCGTGGGCCGCCATCCGGATCGTCGTCAGCGATGAGGCGCAGAAGCGGTTGACGGTGCAGGCCGGGACGTGGTGGTCCAGGCCGGCCAGCAGCGCCGCGTTGCGCCCGACGTTGTACCCCTGCTCCCCGACGCCGGAGGCGGCGCCCATCAGGACGTCGGTCGTCTGCGCGAAGTCGACCCGCGGATTACGCTCGACGAGCGTCCGGATCGGCAGCGCCGCCAGCTCGTCGGCGCGGACCGCCCGCAGCGAGCCCTTGCCCGCCCGCCCGATCGGCGTGCGGATGGCGTCGACGATCACGGCGTGCGGCATGCGTTCTCCTCGTGGCTTTCAGCGGGCGGGGTGGGCGGGCGGGCGAGGTGGACGGGGCGGGCGAGCGGGGCGGGTGTGGCGGGCGGGATCGCCGGTCATCCTAGTCCCCGACGCCGAGCGGCCGGTGGTGTGTCATCTAAAGGTTGAATAGCAACCCTTAGACGACACACCACCCTGTCGGACCGCGCTCGATACTGTTGCGTCGTGGCCGAGCGGGCAAAGCGGCGCGGCGCCGACTGGGCGCTCGGATACGTCGTGGCGGCGGGGGTCGTGCTGTGGCTGGCCTGGCCCGGTCGGGCGTCTGACTCCGCCGTCGCCGTCAACCGGATCGAGGTTCCGGCGGCGTTGATCGTGCTCGGGCTGCTGGCGCCGCTCGCGCGGCGGTTCTGTGGTCCGGTCCGCCCGGACCTGCTGACGCGGGCGGGGAGGGCCGGCGGCTATCTGCTGGTGCTCACGCTGACCGCCGCCATCGCCGTGCAGGCGCGGGAGGGCGAGACGCTCGGCGTCTACTTCCACGACGGCGGCATCGTCACCGGCGTGATGATCCTCGTGCTGGCCGGCTACGCCGCCGGAATCCTGGCGATGACCTCGGCGCGCGTGCGGCTGACCGCCTCGGCGCTGAGGATCGCGACCGCCGCCGGGCTGCTGACCGGCGCCGCGCTGTACGCCGGCTACGGCATCGACCTCGCGAGCCCGCCGCGGGCCTGGTGGGCCTTGGCCGCTCTCGGGCTCCCGATGGTCACCGGCTGGGCGGTCACGAGGCTCGCGGCCCGGACGGCGCCCGCGACGCCGGCCTCCCGGGCCGGGCCGGCGGGCTTGATCGCCGGCGGTGTCCTCGCGACGGCGCTGGTGCTCGTGCTGCCGCTCCAGACCATGTTCATCCTCGTGCCGATCGCTGTGATCCTGCCGGCGCTCATCCTGGCGCCGGGCGTCGCGGCGAAGCTCACCGGCCCCCGCCGGGCGACCGCCACGGACATGAACCCCGGCGCGCAGGGAGCCGCGGCCGCCGTCAGCGCCACCGCCATCGCGGTTCTGCTGCTGGCGACGCTGACCACCGCCACGATCGCGCTGTCCCCGTCGCGAGTGCCGCTCCAGACCCCGCCGCCACCCCGGAACGGAGGGTGCGAGACGTGCGACCCCAACAGCCGCGTGATCCCACCCGGCCTCCGGCACGAGTACTGGGTCGGTCTCAGCGTCACGCAGGCCTCCCTCCCGGTCGACATCGCGCTCATCGGCGCGCCGCTGATCGCCCTGCCGGCGGCCGGCATCGGCGTCGGCCTCGGCCAGGCGTCATCGCGCGGCCGCCATCGCCTGGACCCCGCCGACGTGACCCCTGCGAGCGGTCCCTCGTATCCGTGATCGTGGCGCCGACGACCGGGCGGACGGCCGCTCCCCGGGCGAGCTGCAGGCCGCTCCCCGGGCGAGCTACAGGCCGCGCCCCGGGCGAGCTACAGGCCGAGTCCGCGCACGCCCTTCTCGCCCCAGCCGAGATGGTGGGCGAGCTCATGGCGCACGACCCTCCGGACCTGTGCCTTGAGCAGCTCCGGATCGTGGCCGAAGTCCCGCACGAGCGTGTCCCGGAAGATGACGATGCGATCGTGGAAGAAGTCACGGGCGACGGTGTCGCCCTGGTAGAGCCCGTAGGCGTGCTGGTCACGGCCGCCGTCGGAGACGACGATCGCCACGTGCTCGAGCGCGCGATGGAACTCGAGCGGCAGCTCATCGATCGCCGAGCGCACGAGCGCCTTGAACTCCTCGTCCTCGGTCACCTCGTACTCCTCGGCGGCGCCCGGCGCCGCAGCGCCGTCGCTGCCGCCCCAGTGCCCGTCGGCGGCGAGACGCTCGGCGCGCTTGACGAGCGCCTCGAAGTCCTGCTCGGACTCGGGATCGCGCCAGCCGGCGAGATGGACGAGCGCGAGGACGACCGCTCCGCCGAGCACGACCACCCCGGCTCCGAACACCGCGATCGCCTGCAGGACGCGCACCGGGCCCGAGGCGCTGAAGCCGGTGGCAAGGCTGACCGCGCCGAGCCCGACGGTCAGGGCCGCTCCGGCCGAGAGCAGAATGCGCTGGAGAGTGGGCGGGCGGCCGGTCATCGGGCTACCTGAGCGTGCGGGCGATGACGAGCCGCTGGATCTCGTTCGTGCCCTCGTAGATCTGGGTGATCTTGGCGTCGCGCATCATCCGCTCCACTGGATACTCCTTGACGTAGCCGTAGCCGCCGAGGATCTGGACGGCCTCGACCGTCGCCCGCATCGCCATGTCGGAGCAGAACAGCTTGGCCATCGCCGAGTACTTGCCGAGATCGGGGTCGCCCCGGTCGACCTTCGAGCAGGCCTGATAGAGCAGCTCACGCCCGGCGGCGCACTGGGTCTCCATGTCGGCGAGCTTGAACTGGATCGCCTGGAAGGAGTTGATCGGCTGTCCGAACTGCTTGCGCTCACGGGCGTAGGCGGCGGCGTAGTCGGTCGCGCCCTGGGCGATGCCGAGCGCCTGGGCCGCCACGCCGAGACGGGAGCGGTCGAGCGTCGTCATCGCCACCTTGAAGCCGTGACCGACCTCGCCGACGATGTTCTCGTGGGGAACGCGGACGGCGTCGAACACCGGCTGGCCGGTCGGCGAGCCACGGATCCCGAGCTTGTGCTCGAGCTTGCCGACGCTGAACCCGGGGCGGTCGGCCTCGACGACGAACGCCGTGACCCCCCGTGAGTGGCTCACCTCGCGATCGGTGACGGCGAAGACGACGTAGAAGTCGGCGACGCCGAGGTTGGTGATCCAGTTCTTCGTGCCGTCGATGACCCAGTCGTCGCCGTCGCGGACGGCGTGCGTCTTCATGCCGCCCGGATCGGACCCGGCCTCGACCTCGGTCAGCGCGAAGGCCGGCGACCACTCCCCGGTCGCGCAGCGGGGCAGGAACCGGTTCTTGAGCTCCTCGGAGCCGAATAGCTTGATCGGCAGGCTGCCGAGCTCCTGGATCATCAGGATGAGCGCGGTCGACGCGCAGGCCTTGGCGATCTCCTCGACCGCCATGTTGAGCATCAGGGTGCCGGTGCCGGTGCCGCCGTGCTCGGTCTCGAACGGCAGCCCGAGGATGTCCTGCTCGGCGAGCAGCTGGCGGAGGTCCTGGGGATAGGCGGCGTTCTCGTCGATCTCCGCCGCGCGCGGCGCGATCCGCTGCTGCGCGATCTCCCGGATCGTGTCCCGGAAGTCGAGATGCTCCTGCGGAACGGTGTACAGATCGGAGAGCGCGGACATGCACTCTGGATCCTACGTCACCGGCGCCGTCCGGTGTCGCGTCCGAACGCGAGATCTGCTCGCCCGCTGCCGCGGGCGGGTGGATCAGAGACCGGAGGGGTGACGGACGACGTAGTCGCCACCGTCGGCCAGATTGCCCGTCGGGTTGGTCCGCCAGCGCGGGCCGGTCCCGGCGGGGATGTTGGGACCGCCGTAGTCGGCGGTGTCGAAGGCGATTCCGGCGACGTCCATGAAGGCGTGGCCGGCGTCGGCGTAGATCGTGATCCACTTGCCGGGGCCGGGGCTGCCATAGGACTCGAGCCCGGTCGAGTCCTCAGGGGCGGTGATCAGATTGCCGCCGTGAAGCGCGAAGCTGACCGAGCCCGAGCAGTCGTAGCCGATGTCGTTCCACGTGGCGTGGCCGCCGCCGTAGATGTACGGCTTGTCGATGATCGAGTTCGCGGCCTCGATGACCTCGGCGACGATCGGCGGGGCGCCGGTGGGGACATTGGCGGTCCCGTCGGGGTTGATCGTCGCCGGAGTCACCGCGCCGCCGGCGAGAGCCTGCGCGACGAGCTGGCGCAGGAGGACGCTGTCGGCGTACGTGACGACGCCGTTGGCGGTGACGTTGTTCGCCGTCTGGAAGGCGACGACGCTCGCCTCCGTCGTCGCGCCGAAGGAGCCGTCAACGTTGGTCGGATAGCCGGCGATCGTCAGAAAGCCCTGCAGGACGCGGACATCGTGGCCGGTCATGCCCTCCGACAGGACGCGCTCGCCGAGGTGCTGGGAGCCGCCGTCCTGCACGACGGGGGCGGTGATCGGATCGGTGATGCTCGTCGGGTCGACGCCCGCCCCGCTGCTGCGGGGGGAGGAGACCGTCGTCGGGCTGCTCGTCCCGGTCGTGGCGCCGGCGCCGCCGCTGCCGCTGACGACGTCCTTCTGGCTGAGATCGGCGGCCAGGATCCGGCGCAGGGCGCCGACGAACGCAGCGGTCACGGCGCCGGTGACCGGCAGGTTGTAGCGCTTCTCGAAGCGTGTCACGTTGCGCTCGGTGACCGGGCCGAACACCCCGACAGCCGGCGTCGCGAACCCGGCGTTGGTCAGATCGTGCTGGAGGGCACGGACGTCGGGGCCGGACATGCCCTCACGCAGCACGCGGCTGCCGAGCCGGGGCGTGGCCGCGAACGCGGCGGAGGCGAAGACCAGCCCGGCGACGAGCGTTAGCGCTCCGAGCAGCCCGGGTACGACACAACGACGAAGTCGCGACACAGAACAGACCCTTCTCTTTCCGGTGCCTTCGGGGTTAGCTGACGGGCTCGCGCTGAAAGAGTCGCGCTACGCCGGAAAACCGGCGATTCGCCCCCTGGGACTGTGAGCAGGTCCCATTGGGTTCCCCGATCGTCTTGGCTGACTGTTCGCCTCGACGATTCGGCTGGGTGATTATCGAGTCGGCAGCCTACATGAAATGCAAGACGTCTGTCATCCCGACGCCTCGACGCGCTGCCTGGCAGGAGTATCGGCACGCGCTGCGACGAACTTGAGCCGACCATCCGTATAGGCTTCGACGCGCACGCGTACTACCCTGGGCGCAATGGCGAACGATTACACCCCGCAGGAGGTTGCAGCGATGCTTGCGGCCGGCGAGATCCAGCTGATCGACGTCCGTCAGCCTCACGAGCACGCGGCGGGCCGGATCGCCGGGACCCGGCTGATCGAGCTCGGCGATCTCGCCGCGCAGGCCCCGACGATCGATCGTGCCCGACCGGTCGTTCTGTACTGCCGGAGCGGCGGACGCTCGGCGATGGCGACCGAGGCCCTGGCGCAGGCCGGGTTCGACGCCCACAACATGACCGGCGGGATGCTGGAATGGCACGCCGCGGGGCTGCCGATGGAGCCCGCGGACGGGATCGTCGCCGAGCCCTGACGTGCCCGCGCCCGCCGACGGCGGCAACGCCCGGACGGCGGCGACGCCGGACGGCGGCAACACCCGACGGCGGCAACACCCGACGGCGGGGACACCCGACGGCGGCAACGCCCGGACGGCGGCAACGGCCGGACGGCGGCTACGCGACGGTCCAGCTGTCGCCGGCGAGCAGGAGCTCGGCGAGCTGGGCGTCGGTCGCCGCCTGATCGGTGCCGCTGGCGCGGTGGGCCGGGCGGGCGACGTCGCGGAAGATGCCGATCGGCGTCGGCGCGGTCGGCGTCTGGGCGAGCTTGGCGAGCGAGAAGGCGACGCCCGGGTCCGCCCGTGACGGCTCGTGGACGAGCAACGCCCGCTCCCCGACGTCGGCGACGTCGACGATCGCCAGGTTGCCGTCGGCGTCGCGCATGACACCGCGCTCACGGTCGGCGCCGAAGCGGATCGGCTGCCCGGGCTCCAGGCGGATCTGATTGACGTCCTTGACGTCCTTGTCGGTCAGCGCCGAGAAGGCGCCGTCGTTGAACACCGGGCAGTTCTGGTAGATCTCGACGAGCGCCGCACCCTCGTGCTGCGCGGCCGCGCGCAGGACCTCGGTCAGGTGATGGCGGTCACGGTCGATCGTGCGCGCGACGAAGGTCGCCTCGGCGCCGAGGGCGAGCGCGATCGGGTTGAAGGGGTGGTCGGCGACGCCGAACGGGGTCGACTTCGTGATCTTGCCGAGCTCGGAGGTCGGCGACGCCTGACCCTTGGTCAGCCCGTAGATCTGGTTGTTGAAGAGCAGGATCTTGACCGGCACGTTGCGGCGCAGGGCGTGGATGAGATGGTTGCCGCCGATCGACAGCGAGTCCCCGTCGCCGGTCACCACCCAGATCGAGAGGTCCGGTCGCGCCGCCGCCAGGCCGGTGGCGAGCGCCGGCGCCCGGCCATGGATCGAGTGCATCCCGTACGTGTTCATGTAGTACGCGAAGCGCCCGGCGCAGCCGATCCCGGTGATGAAGACGATCCGCTCCGGTGGGATCCCGAGCTCCGGCATGAACTGCTGGACAGCCGACAGCACGGCGTAGTCGCCGCATCCCGGGCACCAGCGGGTCTCCTGGTCGGACTGGAAATCGGACTTGGTGAGGGTGGCGCTCATGACGGCTGCTCCGTGATCGGCTCGTCGCTCATTGGCGCCGCGCGATCTGCTCGTTGATCTCGCCCGCGAACAGTGGCTGTCCCTGGACCTTGCAATAGGACTCGACGTCGACGAGGAAGCGTGATCGCAGCAGCATCGCCAGCTGCCCGGAGTTCAGCTCGGGCACCAGCACCCGCTCGAACGAGCGCAGCACGTCGCCGGTGTTCCTCGGCAGCGGATTGAGGTGGCGCAGCTGTGCGCAGGCCACCTTGTGCCCCTCGGCGCGCGCCCGGCGCACCCCGGCCCGGATCGCCCCCTCGGTCGAGCCCCAGCCGAGCACCAGCAGGTTCGCGCTGGGCTCGGAGTCGACGACGAGCGGCGGCAGCTCGTCGGCGATCCCCGCCACCTTGGCCGCCCGCAGCTCGGTCATCCGCTCGTGGTTGGCCCCGTCATAGGAGATGTTGCCGGTGCCGTCGGCCTTCTCGATGCCGCCGATCCGATGCTGCAGGCCGGGCGTTCCCGGGATCGCCCAGGGCCGGGCGAGCCGCTCGTCGCGGCCGTAGGGCGCGAACTCCTCGCCGTCTCGGGGCGCGGTGGCGAAGCTCGGGTCGATCGGGGGGAGCGAGGACACGTCCGGGACGAGCCATGGCTCCGACGAGGACGCCAGGAAGGAGTCCGACAGCAGGATGACGGGCGTCCGATAGCGAATCGCGATCCGCGCCGCCTCGAACGCCGCCTCGAAGCAGCCGCCGGCCGTGCTGGGAGCGATGATCGGCAGCGGCGACTCGCCGTGGCGCCCGTACAGCGCCATCAGCAGGTCAGACTGCTCGGTCTTGGTCGGCATGCCGGTCGACGGCCCGGCGCGCTGGACGTCGATGACGATCATCGGCAGCTCCAGCATCACGGCCAGGCCGATCGTCTCGGCCTTGAGGTCCATGCCCGGCCCGCTCGTCGCGGTCACGCCCAGCCGGCCGCCGAACGCCGCGCCGAGCGCCATCCCGGCGGCGGCGATCTCGTCCTCGGCCTGGATCGTCGACACGCCGATTCCGGCGTGCTTGGACAGCTCGTGCAGGATCTCCGAGGCCGGGGTGATCGGATAGCTGGCCAGCACGAGCGGCAGTCCGCTGCGGACGCTGGCGGCGATCAGCCCGAGCGTCAGCGCGGTCGTGCCATTGACGTTGCGATACGTGCCCGCCGGCACGTCGGTGGCGGCCGCGACGCGATACTGGACGTCGAGCAGCTCGGTCGTCTCGCCGAACGACCAGCCGGCGTTGAAGGCCGCCAGGTTGGCCTGCGCAGTCGATGGATCCCGCGCGAACCGCTGCTCGATCCAGCGCGCGGTGACGTCGGTCGGCCGGCCGTACAGCCAGGACACCACGCCGAGCGCGAACAGGTTCTTGGCCCGGCTGGCCTCGCGCGTCGAGACGCCCTCGATCGCCTCGACGGCGCGGGCGGTCAGCGTGCTCATCGGGATCCGATGAACCCGATGGGCGTGCAGCGAGCCGTCCTGGAGCGGGTCGGCGGCGTAGCCCGCCTTCTCGAGATTGCGCTTGGTGAAGGCGTCCTCGTTGACGATGATCGTCGCACCCCGCGGCAGCTCGGCGATGTTCGCCTTCAGCGCCGCCGGGTTCATCGCGACCAGCACGTCCGGATGGTCTCCGGGGGTCAGGATGTCCCGCGAGGCGAAGTGGATCTGGAACGCCGACACGCCGGCCAGCGTGCCGGCCGGGGCGCGGATCTCGGCCGGGAAGTTGGGCAGGGTCGCGAGATCGTTGCCGACGACCGCGGTGGCGTCGGTGAAGCGGCTGCCGGTCAGCTGCATGCCGTCGCCCGAGTCGCCCGCGAAGCGGATGATGACGTGGTCGAGCTCCTCGACCTCTTTGGTCCCCGTACCTCGCTCCTCTGCGCCCATCAGCACACCCTCCGATCGACCGTCCCCTGACCGACATAGTAACCAGCGTGACCCCGGGGCCCGGGCACGGCGCTCAACTGGCACCGGTGCCCGGGGTGCCGCGGCCGGCGGCGTGCGGTGACCGGTGGCCCACCGGACTAGCGGGGATCGTCGCGATCGAGGTTCCAGTAGCGGAGCACGGCGGCACGCCGGCCGGGATTCTCGCTCGGCCGGCCGTCGATCTCCGGCCACGCGGTCAGCGCGATCCGAACGATCGTGCGCTGGCCGCCCTCGTGATCGCCGTAGAGGAGGTCGATCTGCACGGCCTCGTCGGCCTCGATGCAGGCCAGCACCTCGGCGTAGCCCGGCTCCCGCGGATCACGCAGCGCCCCCAGCCAGTGGCCGGAGTCGCCCGCGGGGATGTACAGATCGATCTGCTGACGGCGGAAGTCGTCGGGATCCGGCGCCTGGGTCTGCGCGGCGCCCGTCACCGAGCCGGGGTCCGGGCGCCGCCGGGCGCGCCAGGAGTGCAGCACGGCGAGCCCCGAGCCGCCGTTGCGCAGCGCGAGACCGAGATAGATGATCCCGTCGCTGACCTCGACCGCGCCGCCGCCGCCGTGCACGATCAGCACGTAGCGGTCGCCGAACGCCACCCGCTCGAGCGGATCGTCGTCCCGGGAGGGGATCAGCACCGGCCGCAGGCCGACGAGCAGCGAGCGCTCGGCCACCCGCGCGGAGCGGTTGGCCGAGCGCACCGAGCTGAACGTGGCGACGGCGAGCACGAGCGTGCCGCCGGCGGTCGCCAGCGACGAGATCGTCACCCAGTCAAGCATCGCCGACCGGGCTGCGTGAGCGCGGGCCCTCAGGCCCGACGAGGGCTGTCGACGACGAGAACTAGATCTTCTGGACGTTGATCGCCTTCGGGCCCTTCGGTCCGGCTTCCTCTTCGTAGGACACCTTGGCGCCCTCGGCGAGTGAGCGGTAACCGTCGGCCTGAATGCTCGAGTGGTGCACGAAGAGATCTCGGCTGCCCTCGTCGGGCGTGATGAAGCCGAAGCCCTTCTCGTCGCTGAACCACTTGACCGTTCCAGTTGCCATGGGAGTCTCCCCTCCGTAGCTTGAAAGTGCGCTACCGCGGAGGTTGCTTCCCCGAGGCCTGCACCTGCGTTCTTCGCCGATTCGCATGGTGCGCTCGGCCTGTCGCGCGGGAAGGTAGCACGCATCGCGCCGACTGCAATGTGTGGCGAATCCGCTTTACGGCCTGGACACAGGTCATCATCTGGCGGCGATGGACGATCCCATGCCCGTGCGCGGCTCGACGGCCATTCCCCTGCGCGAGATCAGCATCCGCGCATCGCGGTCCTCGGGGCCCGGAGGCCAGCACGCCAACACCTCCGCAACCCGGATCGAGGCGTCGTTCGACGTCGCGGCCTCGACCGCGCTCAGCGACGCGCAGAAGCGCCGCATCACCGCGCGGCTGGGGCCGCGAGTGGTCGCGATCGCCCAGGACGAGCGCAGTCAGGCCCGCAATCGAGAGCTCGCCCTCCAGCGCCTCGCCCGCCGGCTGTCCGGGGCGCTGGCGGTCAGCCGCCCGCGGCGGCCGACGCGGCCGAGCGCCGGGTCGGTGACGCGCGGCCGGGAGAGCAAGCGCCGCCAGGCCGAGCGCAAGCGCGATCGCCGCCGCCCGTCCGGAGAGGAGTAGCGCGTCCGCCCATGCGCTGGTACGTCGACGGGATGAACGTCATCGGCACGCGGGCCGACGGCTGGTGGCATGACCGCGACGCGGCGATGCTCCACCTCGTCGACCTGCTCGAGCGCTGGGCGGCGGCCGAGAACGAGGATGTCGTCGTCGTCTTCGAGCGACCGCCCCGGCCGCCGATCCGCTCGACGGTGATCGAGGTCGCCCACGCGCCACGGCCCAAGCGGGATGCCGCCGATGACGAGATCATCCGCCGGGTGCGGCTCGAGGCCCAGCCGGCGCTCGTCCGCGTCGTCACCTCCGATCGGTGGCTCGCCGATCAGGCCTCGGCGGCCGGGGTCGGGGTGCACGGATCGGAGATGTTCCGCTCGCTGCTCGAGGAGGGCTGACGCTCTCCGATCTGTGCGCGAGGTCACGGAATGGCCACGAATGCGCACCGGCGGCGGGCCTTGCCACAATCAGTGGTTGATGGCCGACCAGCAGCCCACCCGACGCCCGATCCGCAACGGCGGCCGCGCCCAGCCGCCGGCCCCGGGCCAGCATGGCTGGCGGGTCACCCCGGCCCCGGACGGCCGCGGCGGGCGCCAGCCCACACCGCCCCCGCGCTCGTCGCGCACCCGCTGGTGGATCGGGGCGGTCGTCGTCGGGCTGCTCGCGCTCAACGTGTGGATCTCCTCGCAGGCGCTCAAGACCCCCGCACCGATCCGGATCCCCTACTACCCGACGTTCGTCCACGAGGTCGGGATCGGCAACGTCAGCGAGATCTACTCCAAGGGCGACGCGGTCACCGGAACCCTGAAGACGGCGATCACGTATCCGGCGAACAGCACGTCGGTGGCGCCGTCGACGAGCTTTGCCACCCAGCTGCCGTCGTTCGTCAACGGCTCGAATCTCCTCCAGACGCTCGAGGACAAGAGCGTCACGATCAGCGCCCAGTCGCCGACGAGCGGCACGTCGATCCTGGAGAGCCTCATCTTCGGCTTCGGCCCGACGATCCTGATCGTGCTGCTGTTCGTGTTCATGTTCCGCCGCGCCGCGGGCGGCGGTGGAGGCGCCGGCGGGTTGATGTCGTTCGGACGCTCCCGCGCCCGGCGGGTCGAGGCCTCCGACCAGCGCATCACGTTCGAGGACGTCGCCGGGATCGACGAGGCCAAGGAGGAGCTGACCGAGATCGTCGACTTCCTCAAGATGCCGGACAAGTATCTCGCGCTCGGCGCGCGCATTCCCCGCGGGGTCCTGCTCAGCGGGCCGCCGGGGACCGGCAAGACACTGCTGGCCCGGGCGGTGGCCGGCGAGGCCGGGGTCCCGTTCTTTCAGATGTCGGCCTCGGAGTTCGTCGAGATGATCGTCGGCGTGGGCGCCTCGCGCGTGCGTGATCTATTCGCCCAGGCCAAGGCGGCGGCGCCGGCGATCATCTTCATCGACGAACTCGACGCGATCGGGCGCTCACGATCGGGCGGCGGACCGAACCTGTCCGGCGGCCATGACGAGCGCGAGCAGACGCTCAACCAGATCCTGACCGAGATGGACGGCTTCGATCCGCGCACGAGCGTGATCGTGCTCGGGGCGACGAACCGCCCCGAGGTCCTCGACCAGGCGCTGCTGCGGCCCGGGCGCTTCGATCGCCGCGTCGTCGTCGTGCCGCCTGACCGGGCCGGTCGCGAGGCGATCCTCCGGGTCCACACCCGCTCGGTGCCGCTGGCTGCCGACGTCGATCTCGGCTCGATCGCCGCGTCGACGCCGGGGATGGTCGGAGCCGACCTGGCCAACGTCGCCAACGAGGCGGCGCTGCTGGCCGCCAAACGCGGCCATCAGCGGGTGCAGCGCCTGGACATCACCGACGCGCTGGAGCGGATCGTGCTCGGCGCCGCGCGCAAGGTGCTCATCTCCGACGACGACCGCCGCCGGACGGCCTATCACGAGGCCGGCCACGCGATCATGGGCATGCTGACGCCAGGGGCGGATCCGGTCCGCAAGGTCTCGATCATCCCGCGCGGGATGGCCCTCGGGGTGACGTTCTCCGCGCCCGACGCCGACCGCTTCAACTTCGACGAGCGCCATCTGCTCGCCCAGATCAAGGTCGCGCTCGGCGGCCGCGTCGCCGAGGAGGTCGTGTTCGGCGACCTGACGACCGGCGCGGAGTCCGACATCCAGCAGCTGACCCGGATCGCGCGCCACATGGTCGGGCGCTGGGGGATGAGCCGGGCGATCGGCCCGATCGCCGTCCTGCCCTCCGACGGCCAGAGCATGCTGCTGCCCGGGGTCAGCGAGACGTCGCAGAAGACCCAGGTGCTCGTCGACGAGGAGGTGCGGCGGATCGTCGAGACCGCCCACGACCAGACGATCGAGACGCTGACCACGCACCGCGCCAACCTCGACGCGCTCGTCGCCGAGCTGCTGGAGCACGAGACGCTCGATCAGGCCGACGCCTACGCCGCCGCCGACCTGGCCCCCAATCCGCTGGCCGTCCCCGAAGAGGTTCCGCCGATCGTGCAGTGAGCGCGGTCAGTCGGTGAGCCGCGTCATCCGCGCCAGCGCCTCATGGCACTGCACGACGCGGGCCTTGACCGGATCGCTGTCGAGCCGGTCGTGGACGAGATCCCAGGTGCGGTCGGCGATCTCCCGGGCGTTGGCCGGCGTCGCGCTCTCCCACAGCCGATCGACGAGCTTGAGCTCGAAGGCCTCGATCTGCTCGCCGGGGTCCCCCGGCTCCAGGCGGGGCAGCGGTTCGCCGGTCGCTTCCTTCCACATCCCGGTGGCGACGAGGAGCCGATTGCGCAGTTGGATCTGATCCATGGCGGTGATCATCCTAAACGGATGCCTGGTCGGCGGCGATGATCATCGACACAGAGGGCGCCATCACGCCTGACGGGGCAGGTCCTGGCGGGTGCTGAGCAGCGTCGCGAACGGATCGCCGTCCCGGGCGACGCGCGCCAGGACGTCGCCGGTGTCGAAGCGCAGCGCGTCCGCATCGCCGTCATCCAGGCAGCGCTGCACCTCCGCCCAGGCGACCGGGGTCGAGACGGTCGGCTGCTCGCGCGCCCGGACCGAATAGACGGTGACCGTCGTCTTGTGGGCGTCGTTCTGGCTCCAGTCGACGAGCACCTTGCCGGGCCGCAGGCGCTTGGTCATCCGGGAGACGACGAGCTCGGGCAGGCGCTGCTCCAGCAGCTCGGCGATCCGGCGGGCGAAGGGCTTGGTGTCGTCGTAGCTGACGATCGGGGCCCCGCCGGCCGCGCCCCGGCCGCGCGCGCCGCCGTTGAGCGGCACGTAGACCTGCATCCCCTTGGACCCCGAGGTCTTGACGACGCTCTCCAACCCGAGCGCGCGGAACAGTCCACGCAGGACGAGCGCCACCTCGGCGCACTGCACGATGCCGGCCGGCGGCCCCGGATCGAGGTCGAAGACGAGCATCGTCGGACGACCCGGATGCGCCGCGAGGGCGAGCGAGGTGTGCAGCTCGACATCGGCGAGGTTGGCCAGCCAGATGAGCGTCGGGCGGTCCTGGGCGAGGGTGTAGTCGACGCCGTTGATCCGCGCGGTCGCCACCCATTCGGGGCGGTGGGACGGCGACTGCTTCTCATAGAAGTACGGCGCGTCGACGCCGTTGGGATAGCGCTTGAGCGTCAGCGGCCGGTCACGCAGGTGCGGGACGACGGCCGGCGCGATCCGCGCGTAGTAGGCGATCAGGTCGCCCTTCGTGAAGCCGGTCTCCGGGAACAGGACCTTGTCCCAGTTGGAGAGCTTCAGCCGGCGGCCGTCGGCGACGACGGCGAGCCCGCCGTCGGGCAGGCGCTCGCACGCGTCGAACAGATCCTCGGGGGTGGCCGGGGTGGCCGGGGTGGCCGCGGTGGCCGGGGCCGACGCCGCCGGACGAGCCGACGCCGCCGGACGAGCCGACGCCGCCGGACGAGCCGACGCCGCCGGACGAGCCGGCGCCGCCGGGCGGGCGGGCCGCGGGTCCGCCTCGCGCACGACCTCGGCGGCATCCTTGTCGTCGCGCAGGCCCTTGAACGACGGCGCGCGCAGGACGCCCTCGGCCGTCCACTCCCGGAACTCGATCTCGGCCACCACCTCGGGGCGCGTGTAGACCGCGCCGCGGGGCAGCTTGGGCGCCGGATCGAACGGCGATCGCTCGATCCGCAGCGGTGCCAGGCGCCGCGCGAGCAGCGTCAGCGTGCGATCGGTGAAGCCCGTCCCGACGCGCCCGGCGAAGCGCAGCGCCGGCGGGCCGTCATCCTCGGCGGCAACCCAGTGGCCCATCAGCAGCGCGCCGATCCGGTCGGTCCGCCGGCCCTCGCCGGGCAGCCAGCCGCCGATCACCAGCTCCTGGCGATGGAGGTGCTTGACCTTGATCCAGGCGCCGGTGCGCCTCCCCGGCTCATACCGCGAGTCCAGCCGCTTGGCGACGATCCCCTCCAGCCCCTGGGCGGCGGTCGCGTCCAGCAGGCCCTGGCCACGACCGGGATGGGCCGCCGGAACGCGCCACGCCGGCCCGGACAGGGCGAGCTCCTCGAGCGCGGCCCGCCGCCGCTCGTAGGGCTCGGCCATCAGGCTGTGGCCGTCGAGATGAAGCAGGTCGAAGATCGCGTAGACGACCGGCGTGCTGCTCATCAGGCGCCGCACCGCGCTCGGGGAGGTGACGTGCATCCGTCGCTGCAGGCGCTCGAAGCTCGGCCGACCGCGCTCGTCGAACGCGACGACCTCGCCGTCGAACACGGCGTCACGCATCCCGAGGTCACGGAGGAGCCCGCGCACCTCGGGATAGGCGTCGGTGATCTCGTTCAGATTGCGGCTCTCCAGGCGCAGCCGGCCCGGCTGGGCGTAGGCGATCGCCCGCACGCCGTCCCACTTGACCTCGAAGCTCCACGCCGCCTCGTCGGCCGGGAGCTCGCCGGCGCCCGCGAGCATCGGCAGCAGCCGCTCGGGCATCGGCTCGCGCCCGGGATCGGCGGGTGGGTCCATCCGGTGGATCATCCAGTCCTCGGCGTCGTCCGGTCCGCGCCCGATCGGGAAGAGCCCGTAGCGGCCCGTCAGCCGCTCGCCGTGGAAGGTGACCTCCACCTTGCGCTCGTCCCAGAGATGGGTATCGAACGTGCCGCGGTCCCAGATCGACATCGTGCCCGCGCCGTACTCGCCCGCGGGGATCTCGCCCTGGAAGTCCAGATACTCCAGCGGATGGTCCTCGGTGTGGACGGCGAGCCGGTTGTCGGCCGGATCCGGCGGGATGCCGTTCGGGATCGCCCACGAAGCCAGCACGCCGTCGTGCTCGAGCCGCAGATCCCAGTGCAGGCGGGTGGCGTGATGCTCCTGGACGACGAACCGGCCCGCGGGACCTCCCTCGTCGGAGGCGCCGTCGCCGGACGGCTCGGTCGTGGAGTCGAAGTGACGCTTGGCGCGATAGCGCTGGAGCCGGTCAGATGGGGTCATCGGCGGGGCCGCCGGCAAGGTTAGGACTCTGACGCGAGCCGTACGATGGCCGACCATGCGGATCGTCACCTGGAACGTCAACTCGCTGCGCGCGCGGCTCCCCCGCGTCCTGCAGTTCCTCGCCGAGCACCGGCCGGACGCCGTCTGCCTGCAGGAGACCAAGTGCGCCCCTGACGGCTTCCCGCTCGATGAGCTGGACGCGGCCGGGTACGGCGCGGTGCACCATTCGGGCGGGCGCTGGGCCGGCGTCGCGCTGCTCGCCCGCCACGGGCTGGAGCTCGCCGATCCGCTGCTCGGCCTGCCCGGCGATCCCGTGCCCGACGAGGCGCGCTGGTGTGAGGCGACGATCGGCGGCGTGCGCTGCGCGAGCGTCTACGTGCCCAACGGCCGGACGCTGGACAGCCCGGAGTTCCCGCGCAAGCTCTCCTTCCTGGACGCCGTCGCCGACCGGGTCGGCGTCCTGGCCGGCGCCGGCGCCGGCGCCGGCGCCGGCGGCGCGGCCGCGGGCGGGATCCTCGTGGCCGGTGACATGAACATCGCGCCCGCCGACCTCGACGTCTATGACCCCGCGGCCTTCGCCGGCTCCACCCACGTCACCGCCGACGAGCGCGGCCGGCTGCGGGAGATCCTGGCGCGCGGGCTCGTCGATGCCTATCGCGAGCTGCATCCGGACACCGTGCAGCACACGTGGTGGGACTATCGCGCCGGTCACTTCCACAAGGGGCTCGGGCTGCGCATCGACCTCATCCTGCTCAGCCCGGCGCTCGCCGAGCGCCTGCGCAGCTGCGGGATCGAGCGCGACTATCGCAAGGGGGCCAAGCCGTCCGACCACGCGCCGCTCGTAGCCGAGCTGGCCGACCCGGCCGAGTAGAGGGCGGCGGCGCACGACCGCCGGTCACGAGGAATACGTGACTGATGGCGTCACAGATGTCGATGACCTCCCCGGGAACGGCGCCCGGACGGCGTTCTTCAGCATTTGTTACGCGTACGCGGGATCATTGTCGTCATGGCGCGCGTACTGGTCGTCGATGACGAACCCGCGGTGCGGCGTGCGCTCGAGCGCGCGCTGCGCCTGGAGAACCACGAGGTCACCCTGGCCGCCGACGGCGAGGAGGCACTCGACGCCCTCGTCACCGAGCCCGCCGATGCCGTCATCCTCGACGTGATGATGCCCAAGCTCGACGGGCTCGAGGTCTGCCGGCGGCTGCGCAAGGCCGGGGACCGCACCCCGGTGCTGATGCTGACCGCCCGGGACGCGATCGACGACCGCGTGGAGGGCCTCGACGTCGGCGCCGACGACTATCTCGTCAAGCCGTTCGCGCTGCGCGAGCTCCAGGCCCGCCTGCGGGCGCTGCTGCGCCGCTCGAGTGACGGCACGCCCGGCGAGGTCCTGCGCTACGGCGATCTCGTGCTCGACCCGCTCGCCCACGAGGTCCACCGCGGGGACCGGCTGATCGAGCTCTCGCGCACCGAGTTCCTGCTGCTGGAGCTGTTCCTGCGCCATCCCCGGCAGGTCCTGACCCGGACGACGATCTTCGAGAACGTGTGGGGCTATGACTTCGGGCCGACCTCGAACGCGCTCGGCGTGTACATGGGCTATCTGCGCCGCAAGACCGAGGCCGGGGGCGAATCCCGCCTGCTGCATACCGTGCGCGGCGTCGGCTACGTGCTCCGCGACTGACCGCCTGACCCGTGACCCTGCGCAAGCGCCTCACCCTGATCGCCGCAGCCTCCGTCGGGGTGGCGGTCCTGCTGGCCGTCGGCGTCAGCTATGCGGTCGTGCGCAGCCAGCTGCAGGGTCAGATCGACAACGCCCTGGCCAGCCAGGAGAGCCTGATCCGCGGCGACTCCGACGCCGTCTACTGCGGCGGCTTCCCCGGCCTGTCGGCCGTCGCCGGCGGGCGCGCGCCGTACGCCCAGATCGTCACCGCCAACGGCCAGACCCAGAGCACGTGCGGCGGCCTGACGCTGCCTGACGACGCCACCACCAGCGCCGTCGTCGCGGGACATCCGGGCCAGGCGTTCGAGGACGTCTGGGTCGGCCGCGTGCACCTGCGGATGATCATCTTCCACGACGAGGCGACGAACGGGACGCCGGTCGCCGTCCAGCTCGCCCGTCCGCTCCAGTCCCAGGACAACATCCTCACGCATCTGCGGCTGATCCTGCTGCTGCTCCTGCTCGGAGGCATCGCCCTGGCGGCGGTGCTGGGGCGCATGGCGTCCCGCCGCGTCCTGAAGCCGCTCGCCGAGGTGGCGCGCGTCGCCCAGCACATCGGCGAGACCGACGACCTGACCGAGCGCCTCGCGGTCCAGGCCGACGACGAGGTCGGGCGGCTCGCCACCCGCTTCAACACGATGCTCGACCGCCTGGAGGGCTCCCGTGCGGCGCTCGACGAGTCGATCCGCGCCCAGCGCCAGCTCGTCGCCGACGCCTCGCACGAGCTGCGCACGCCGGTCACGAGCCTGCGGACGAACATCGAGGTGCTGCTCGACGGCGCCGAGCTCGAAGCCGACGACCGTCAGCGGCTGCTCGCCGACGTCGTCGAGCAGAGCGAGGAGCTGACCGCGCTCGTCAACGACCTGATCGAGCTCGCGCGCGGCGACCAGCCCGGACCGGAGACCGACGACGTGCGGCTCGACGGGATCGCCGCCGAGGCGGTGGCCCGCGCCCGGCGCAACGCGCCGAGCATCATCTTCGAGGCGACGCTCGAGCCGGCGCAGATCGACGGCGTGCCCGAGCGCCTCAGCCGCGCGATCAACAACCTGCTCGACAACGCCGCGCGGCATTCCGAGCCCGGCGGGGTCGTCGACGTCCACGTCTGGCCCGAGGGCGTGCGCGTCCGCGACCACGGTCCCGGCGTACCCGAGGAGGACCAGCCGTACGTCTTCGACCGCTTCTTCCGCGGGACCAACGCCCGCGGGCGCACCGGCAGCGGCCTCGGCCTGGCGATCGTGCGCCAGGTGACCGAGCAGCACGGCGGAACGGTCGCGGTCACCAACGCCCCCGACGGCGGCGCGGTGTTCACGCTCTCGCTTCCCGGCGTGGCTCCCGACGCCGACCCGTCGCCCCCGGCGGACGGGAGCGGCGATCAGCTGACCGGGACCCTCGGCGACGGGCCGCGGGCCATCCGGGCCTGACGCGCCACCAGGAACCGCCGCCGCAACAGCCAGAAGACGACCGCGAAGACCGGCACCGCGACCGCCAGCAGGAGCACCCGCTGCCTGGGTTCGCCGAAGGCGGCGACGACCCCCGCCTCGAGCGCGATCGCCGGAATCGCGGCGAGCAGCGCGGCATGGGAGCGATAGCCCGAGAAGTGCTCACGCGCGGTGATCTCGACGACACCGAGCGTGCAGACGATGATTCCGACGATGACCGCCAACCCGCCGCCGTCGATGAAGCCGACGACGAGCGCGATGAAGCCGAGCAGGATCGCGATCTCGGACACCGGCAGGCCGCCGAACGGGCTCTCAGGGCGCTCGCCCTCGCGGCCGGGCTGCCGGCGGGCGCGGCGCTGGGCGCGCTCGGCGTCGACCTCGAGCCGCACACGCGTCCGGCGGTTCGACGCGACCGCGCGCGGCGCCGTGGACGGGCTGCGGCGCTTGCGGGATTTCCTGGAGCTGCGGGAGGCCACGGGGGCTTGAGGATAATGTCGCCGATGGCGCGCCGCGCAGCGAGGACTCCAGGCGCCCTCGCCATCGTCATCGCCATCGCCGTCGCGTTGATCGCCGCGGGGGCGCTTGCCCCGGCGGGCGCGCTGGCCGACGGCGATCCCGCCAGCGACGTGCTGCTCGGCGAGAACGTCTTCTATCCCTATGAGCCGGCGGTGTCCGAGAAGATCGCCGAGGGCCTCGACGCCGTCACGGCCGCCGCCGCCAAGGCCGGTTTCCCGCTCAAGGTGGCGCTGATCGCCAGCCCGATCGACCTCGGCACGATCCCCGAGCTGTTCGGCAAGCCCCAGGAGTACGCCAACTATCTCGACGTCGAGATCAGCTTCGAGCACACCCAGCCGGTGCTCGTCGTCATGTCCGACGGCTACGGGCTGCAGGGCGCGACCGAGGCCGCGGCGCGCGCGATCCCATCGCTGCGACTGCCGGCCGGACGCACGAGCGACGACCTGGCGCTCGCGGCGACGACCGCGGTCGCCCGGCTCGCCGCCGCGACCGGGCATCCGATCGCCGGCGAGCGCCTCCCGATCGTCCCGGCGGTCAGCGGCGACGGCGGGCCCGATCTCGGCCTGCTCGTCATCATGGTGCTCGGCGCGCTGGCGCTCGCCGGCGGGCTGCTGGCGCTGCGCTCGCGCCCGCGGCCCACCGGAGGGCGCCGGGCGACACGGCCGGCCAAGCCGGCCGCGGCGACGAAGTCCGGACCGCGGATCGGGCCGCGCCGGCGGAAGTAGGGAGCGTCAGTCCCAGCGACGCCGCCCGCCCCGCAGCGCACGCAGCTCCGAGATCCCGTAGGAGTCGTCCTCTGACCGCGGCCCGCGCTCAATGCCGGCCGGGCGCTGCGCCGTCGCCTCGGCGAGCGGCCGGACCGGCAGTGGCGTCTCCACCACGCCGCCGGCACCGTCGGCCAGCACCCGGCTGACCGTCGCCCCGATCCGGGAGCTGACGCATTCCCTCAGCTCGGTCCCGGCGAACAGGAGCGCGGCGCAGTCGTCGGCCGCGTAGCCGGGGGCGAGCGCCCCGGTCGCGATCGCCTCCCGGTAGATCGGCATCCGCCCGGGCTCGCCGTCACGATGGACCGACAGGCTGCCCTCCAGCAGCCCGAGACCGGGCGCAGGGCGCGGCGCGCCCCCGCTCATCGTGATCCCGCCCTCGAACCAGCACATCGCGCCCGCACTGAGGCCGGCGAGGACGATCCCGCGCTCCCACGCCGAGCGCATCGCGTCGTGGACGCCATGCTCGCGCCACACCGCGAGCAGGTTGCGCATCGACCCGCCGCCGACGTAGATCGCGTCCTGGGCGAGCAGATGGGCGCAGGGGTCAAGCCGATCCTGCCCGAGACGAAACAGCGAGAGCACGCTCAGCGCGCACGGCCAGCCCGAGAAGCGCTCGTAGAAGCGGGTCGTCTGCTCACGCCCGTCGCCGCTGGCGGTCGGCAGGAAGCACAGCTTGGGCACCGGCTTGCCGGTCAGCTCGAGCACGAGCCGGTCCAGCGCCGGGCTGCGGTCCGCCATCGTGAAGCCGCCGCCGCCCATGGCGAGGATCCGGCGGGGATCGCCGTCGCGCTGCGCCGCGCTCACGCCGCCAGGGCCCGGCTGTCCAGCACGTCGGCCAGCACGGAGGGCGCCGGGGCATCGGCGCCGAGGAACCGCACCGGGAGCTCGCGCTCGGAGGCCGTACCGGTGGCGTCGGCATGGACGTAGTACGCGCTCGCGCCCTCCCGTGAGGAGACGACCTCGGCGAGGTCGGTGCCGACGAAGTGCAGCGCGGCGGCGTCGCCGACGCCATAGCCGGGAGGCATGCCGGCGGCGACGGCGCGCAGAAAGGCCGAGCGCCGTCCAGGCTCGTCGGAGTAGTGCACGGCGTTGGACCACGGCAGCAAGCCGAGTCCCTCCAGACGCCGGGCCGGCCCCTCGTGAAAGCTCGACAGCGCGTCGGAGAACCAGCACAGCGAGCCGGCCGAGCCGCCGCACAGCACGACGCCGGCCCGCCATGCCTCCCGCAGGGCGAGATCGATCCCATGCGCGCGCCACGTCCCCATCAGCGACACGAGGCTGCCGCCCCCGACGTAGATGAGGTCCTGGTCGAGCAGGTGGGCGAGCGGATCGCCGACGCCGGTCTCGCGCCGGAAGAGCGAGATGTGCGAGGGCTCGCAGCGCGACGCCGGGAACGCGCGGTAAAAGCGCACGACGTAGTGGTCGGCGTCCCCGCTGGCCGTCGGCAGGAAGCAGACCTTCGGGCACGGTACGCCGGTCAGCGACAGCACGTGGTCGTCGAGCAGCGGATTGCCCCACTCCATCGAGAAGCCGCCGCCCCCGAAGGCGACGATCTGCGGGGGCCGGGTGCTCATGGGCACAAAGTACGGATCCGGCCCCGCGGACGTCATTGGCCGCGTGGCCAAAGCTCGACCCCCGGAACCGTCCAGCGAGAGGGCGAGCGCGACCGAGGTCCGTTACTGGCGCGGCGCCGACGGCTCGGCCGGGGACGAGACGTCGGCCATCTCCCGGAACAGCCCGGTGACCACGAAGACGACCTGCTCGGCGATCTCGACGGCGTTGTCCCCGACGCGCTCCAGGCAGCGGGCGACGAGGATCATGAACATTCCCCATTCCCGCATGTCGAGATCGTCGCCGACCTCGACGGCGCGCTTGAAGATCTCCCGGTTGAGCCGGTTGATCTCCCGGTCCTGATTGACGAGGTCCGCGGCGAGATCGACGTTGCGCCCGGCGAGCGCCTCCTTGGACTGGATCAGCTGAGCGCGGGCGAGTCGGCCCATCCGCTCGATCGAGTCCAGGATGTCCTTGTCCTTGGGCGACTCGTGGCCCGACAGCGGCACGAGCTTGGCGATGTTGACGCACTGGTCGCCCATCCGCTCGATGCAGCGGATGCAGTGCAGCAGCGCGGCGACCGTCCGCAGATCGCCGGCCACCGGCGCCTGGCGGGCGAGCAGCGAGAGGATGCCCTGATGGACCTCGAGATAGCGGCCGTCGATCCGGTCGTCGTCGGCGACGACCATAGCGGCGAGCTCGACGTCCTGATAGCTCACCGCCTCCAGCGCGCGGTCGAGCTGCCCGATGACGAGGTCCAGGCCGCCGAGCACCTGCTCCTCGAGGCCCTTGAGGTCCTCACGGAATTGATGGCGGGTCTCCTGCATCAGCCGAACTTCCCGGTCACGTAGCGCTCGGTCCGCTCGTCCCTGGGGTTCGTGAAGACGTCGTTGGTCTTCGCGTGCTCCACCACCTCGCCGTCGAGCATGAACACCGTCGAGTCGGCCACTCGCGCCGCCTGCTGCATGTTGTGGGTGACGATGACGATCGTGTAGCGAGACTTCAGCTCGTCGATCAACTCCTCCACCTTGAGCGTGGCGATCGGATCGAGCGCCGAACAGGGCTCGTCCATCAGGATGACCTCGGGCTCGACGGCGACCGTGCGGGCGATGCACAGGCGCTGCTGCTGGCCGCCGGAGAGACCGATGCCCGGCTCATTGAGCCGGTTCTTGACCTCGCCCCACAGCCCGACCGCCCGCAGCGAACGGTGGACGCGCTCGCGCAGGTTGTCACTCTTGGTGCCGCTCAGGCGCAGGCCGGCGGCGACGTTGTCGAAGATCGACATCGTCGGGAACGGGTTGGGCTTCTGGAAGACCATGCCGATCATCCGCCGCACCGCGGTCACGTCGACCTCGGGAGCGTAGACGTCGAGGTCGTCGAGGGTGACGCTGCCCTCGGCGCGGGCGCCGGGGATCTCCTCGTGCATGCGATTGATGCAGCGCACCATCGTCGACTTGCCGCAGCCCGACGGGCCGATGATCGCCGTCACCTCGTTGGCCGGGAAATCGATGTCGATTCCCTTGACCGCTTCCTGCTGCGCCGTAGAAGGCGCGCAGGCCCTTGACCGCGACCGCATGACCTCCGCGGCTCTCGCCCAGGGCCGCGAGATCAGGGTTTGTCTCCACTTCCTCGGTTGACCGGCCGGGGGATGACATCTGGATTCGCTCTTCCTTGCTCTCGGTTTCAGGAGGGATCATGCCACGCGGCTCCGGCGCGAGATGAGCCTCGCCAGCAGATTGAAGATGAGTACGATCGCCACCAGCGTCAGGCCGAGGCCCCAGGCCTGCGACACGACGGCCGCGCGCGGCGACAGGATGTCGTTGTAGATCTGAAGCGGCATCGCGTTCATCTGCTGGCTAAGGCTGAAGGTCAGCCCGCTCGCTCCGGCGACGGTGAACAGCAGCGGGGCGGTCTCGCCCATCCCGCGGGCGATCGCCAGCAGGGAACCGGTCACCAGGCCGGGCGCGGCCGTCGGCAGTACAACGCGGGAGACCACGCGCCAGCGCGGAGCCCCGAGCGCCAGCGCCGCCTCGCGCAGGCTCGCCGGGACGAGCAGGAGCACGACCTCGGCCGAGCGGATGACGATCGGCAGCATCAGCAGCGCCAGCGCGACCGATCCCTTCCAGGCGGTGAAGTTCCCGCCGACGTGGGCGATCACGAGCGTGATGTAGATGAACAGGCCGAAGACGATCGACGGCACGCCGGTCATGACGTCGACGAAATAGCGCACGACGTACGCGAAGCGCGTCGCCCCGCCGTACTCGGTGAGGAACAGGGCGACAGCGATCCCGATCGGGACCGAGATGAGCGTCGCCAGCGCCACCATCTCCAGCGAGCCGAGGATCGCGCTGCGCACGCCGCCGATGTTCCCGAAGAAGCTCCCGCTCGGGTCCTGTGTGAAGAAGGTGCCGCTGATCGAACCCAGGCCCTTCAGCAGGAGGTAGTAGATGACCAGTACGAGCGGGATGAGCGCCACGATCGTGGCGGCGAGCATTGTCAGGCGCATGAAGCGGTCGGTGCGGCGACGCCGGGCGCTGACCTCGGGAAGCGAGAGCGAGCTCATGTCAGAGGATCCGCGGCGATCGCCGCGTCGACGACCTTGGCGCCGACCCGCATCCCCCGGGCCCCCCGTGCGATGTAGGCGCGAGCGGCGACATTGACGAGCAGCGTCAGCACGAACAGCACGAGGCCGGCGGCGAACAGCGCCGAGCGATGGACTCCCGTCGCCTCGCCGAACTCGTTGGCGATCACCGCGGCAAGGCTGTAGCCCTGGCTGAACAGGTGATGGCCGATGACCGGCGCGTCGCCGATCAGGAGCACGACCGCGATCGTCTCGCCGAGCGCCCGTCCGAGCCCGAGCATCGCGCCGCCGACGATGCCCGAGCGCGCGTACGGCAGGATCGACATCCGGATCATCTCCCAGCGCGTGGCGCCGAGCGCGAGCGCCGCCTCCTTGAGCTCGGCGGGCACGGTCGCCAGGACCTCCCGGGAGATCGCGGAGACGATCGGCAGGATCATGATCGCCAGGACGAGGCTGGCGATGAAGTAGTTGGTCGGGGTGGCGGCGCTCGCCCCGCCACCGATCCACGGGATGAACGAGAAGGTGTTGGCGAACCACTTCTCGGCTCCGAGCAGCTTGGGAGCGAGGAAGAAGACGCCCCACAGGCCGTAGACGACCGAGGGCACCGCGGCCAGCAGATCGACGAGCGCCGCCAACGGCGCGCGGGCCCGGCGCGGGCAGAGCTCGGTGAGATACAGCGCGGTGGCGACGGCCACCGGGACGCCGATGACGAGCGCGACCCCCGAGGTGACCAGCGTGCCGAGGACGAGCGGCCCGCCGTGGAAGACGTTGCGGCTGACGTCCCAGTCGTTGCCGAAGATGAACGACAGCCCAAAGGTGCTGAACGTCGACCCTGACTCGCCGATCAGCCGGATGAAGAAGTAGACGATCAGGGCGAGGATGAGCACGGCGAGGCCGGTCAACCCCCATCTGAGCCCTCGATCGGGAAGACGATGCAGCGGCGACCGCTCGAGAATCGAGCGGCCACCGCTGACCGAAGTGGCGCTGGCCTCCACGGGTATGCCCCCTAGGAGAGGGCGGCTCCGTTGCAGGTCATCGTCTTGAGCTGCGCCTCGTCCTTGGCCTGCAGCGAGGCCGGCACCGGCGCGTAGGGCAGCTGGCTGGCGCCCGCGCCGAGCGTGCTCTGCCCGGCGCCGAAGGCATAGGACAGGAACTCGTACAGGCCCTTGGCCGTCGTCGAGTTGAGCCCGCCGTCCTTGCACGGGTCGGTGTAGGCGTCGAGGAACGTCTGGGAGACGATCGGATACGCGGCGGCGTTCGGCGAGTCGATCGTCGAGATACCGAGGTCGGCCGGCACCTTGACGCCGAGGAAGGCGGCCGAGGTGTTGGCGATCGTCGGCGCGATGTAGGTCCCGGCCGAGTTCTTGACCGACGCGTAGGTGAAGCCGTTCTCCAGCGCGTAGGCCTGCTCGATGTAGCCGACGGCGCCGGCCGTCTGCTTGACCGCGGCGGCGACGCCGGAGTTCTTGGCCGCGCCGGTGCCGACCGGCCACTTGACGTCCTTGCCTGCGCCGATCGACTTCGCCCATGTGGGGCTGACGTCGGACAGATACGTGGTGAAGCCGTTCGTCGTGCCCGACGAGTCCGAGCGATGGATCACGGTGATCGCGGTGCTGGGCAGGCTGACACCGGCGTTGAGCGCCTTGATGGCGGGGTCGTTCCACTTCGTGATTTTGCCGCTGAAGATCTCGGCGATCGTCGGGCCGTCGAGCTTGAGGCCGGACTTGACGCCGGGCAGGTTGTAGGACACGGTGATCGCGCCCGCGGCGACGGGGAACTGCAGGACCGGCCCCTTCATCGCCTTGACGTCGGCCGGCTTGAGCGCCGGGTCGCTGCCGGCGAAGGCGACGGTCGCGGACTCGAGGTCGGTCTGGCCGGCGCCCGAGCCGACCGCGTTGAAGTTGACGGTCAGGCCCTTGGACTTCAGGGTGCTGGCCCACTGCTCGATAGATCGGGGCGGCAAGCGTCGAGCCGGCGCCGTCGATGGTGGCGCTGACGCTGGGCGCCGAGCCGCCGGCCGCGCTCGAGTCCGAGCCAGAGGACGTGGCGGCCGCGCTCGAGCTGGAGCTGGAGCTCGACCCGCAGGCAGCGATCAAGAGCGCGGTGGCCATCGTGACCAGCAGCGCGCACAGGCGACGGATTCTCATTGCATCTCCTTGGTTGTTCCGCCGGCAAGTGTGGGTGCTGGGGGCGCCGGCGGTGTTATCGAGTTGTGAACAGCCCGTTTAAAACCGGTGGCGGCTCGGCGGCCAGCCGATAGCCCAGGCCGAAGTGCGTATGGATGAAGCGCCACCCCGGGAGCGCCGCCTCGAGCTTCACGCGGAGCTTGCGGACGTAGACGTCGACCGACCGGTCCCGGGAGCGCATCTCCCGGCCCCATACGAGCCGGAACAGCTCGTCGCGGGGGACGATCCGATCGTCGCGTCTCGCCAGCTCGGTCAGCACGCGCAGCTCGCGGACGGTGAGCATCAGCGCCCGGCCGTCGGCCCGGGCGAGGTGCTCGTCCGGAATGATCATCAGAGGGCCGATCTCGAGCACCTCCTGACGCGACTGCATGGCCCGCAGCATGTGACTCGGGATCCTGAACCCCAGCGGCCGGTCCTCGGGTTACCCGCGTGTGATCAGGATGTGGCCGAGCTGTGAACCCGGCGCCGGCGCGACAGCTTCCGACAGCTTTGCGCAGGGATCAGCCGGCGGGGGTCAGCGAGCGAACGAGGAGTCGAACGCGTGGACCTCTGCGTCCGGCACCAGCGCCAGCTCGTCGAGCCGGGGCAGGCCGCCGTCGACGCCGTCCTGCGTTCCGTCCTCGCGCTCGGGAGCGAAGCGATAGCCGACGCCGAAGTGGGTGTGGATGTAGCTCCACTCCGGGGAGGCCGAGCGCAGCTTCTGGCGCAGCTTGCGGACGAACACGTCGACCGAGCGATCGCCGTGGGCCATCGCGTATCCCCATACCCGCTCGTAGATCTCCTCACGGCGCAGGACGCGATCCGAGCCCGAGAGCAGGTGCAGGATCTCGAACTCCCGCGCGGTCAGCTCGAGGCTGACCTCGTTGACGTAGCCCTGATAGAGGTCGGGGCGGATGAGGATCTCGCCGACGCTCGTCGCGGCCTCCAGGGCGGGCATCTCCGTGCGCCGATGACGGCGGACGGTCGCCTCGATCACGCAGATCAACTCCTCGGCGTGGCACGGCTTGGTGATCCAGGCGTCGGCGCCGAGGCGCAGGCCGCGGACCCGCTGGGCGACCGACGACGGCCCCGTGCAGACGATCACGGCCAGCCCGGGAAGGCGGGCGCAGACCTGCTCCAGGTAGCTCCAGCTGTTGGGCCCGAGGATCGCCAGATCCATGACGAGAGCGTTGAGGCGCAGCGAGACGAGCGTCTCGATCGCCATCGGGCCTCCGAGGGGGCGATATTCGCAGCCGAGCGCGTCGAGGCGCTTGGCGAGGACCTGCATGAAGCCGGGATCTCGATCGAGGACGGCCAGCCGCAGCCTGTTCTGTCCACGCTGCCCAGAACCCGCGGCCCCTGCCAGGGTCTCACTGCGCTCAGTCGACATGCTCGGCACTCTAATGCACACCTCCGTCGTCCTGGATCCGGAAAAACCCGCGGTCACAGGATCTTTACTTGCAAACAGCGGGGCTTCCGGCCCGACCGCCGCGGCGATCGCAGCGTCGCTAGCCTGGGCGCCATGCGGACGATGAGCGCGGGCGCCAGTCGGCTGGGTCGGGGCCTGACCGCGCTCGCCATCGCCGCCGGGCTGACGGCGTGCGGCGGCTCCGGGTCGTCCTCGAGCTCGCACGCGGCGGCCCCGGTCCAGACGACGGCAGCGAGCGCCGGCGCCGGCCTGACGCCCGCCGTGGACGACCTCGGAGCGGCCGAAAACCCCGGCGTGGCGCTGTTTCCGGCCGCCGGCGGCCGGAGCCTGAGCGCGCTCGCCAAGCTGTCGAATTCGACGCTCACCCTCGGAGCGGCGACCGGCACCTTCACGCCCGGCACCCGGCGCTATGCCTTCGCGCTGACCGCCGCCTCCGGGCGCTATGTCTACGCGCCGACCGCCATCTACATCGCCCCCACTCCGAACGCCCCGGCCCAGGGACCGTTCCTGGCTCCGGCCGACCCGATGGGGGTCGCCCCGCAGTACCGCAGCAAGCAGAACGAGGGCCCCGGCGACATCCAGGCGATCTACGCCGCGCAGGTCCCGATCAGGCGCGCCGGCACCGTCGACGTGCTGTCGCTGACCCGCGTCGCCGGCGGCCTGGACGGCGCCACCGGCGAGATCGCCGCCGCCGCCTCGTCGCCGATCCCCGACGTCGGCCAGCGCCCGCCGGACATCGCCACCGACACCCTGGCCAGCGTCCACGGCGACGCGGCGCTGCTGACCACCCGCCTTCCGCCTGAGCAGATGGCCTCCGTGTCGCTGGACCAGGTTCTCGGCAAGCGCCCGATCGCGCTCCTGTTCTCCACCCCCCAGCTCTGCACCTCCCGGGTCTGTGGGCCGGTCACCGACGTCGCCGTCGAGCTCCAGCATCGCTTCGGGCGCCAGATCACGTTCATCCACGAGGAGGTCTACGTCGACAACGAGCCGAGCAAGGGGCTGCGCCCGCAGCTGAAGGCCTTCCACCTGCGCACCGAGCCGTGGCTGTTCGCGATCAACCGCAAGGGGATCATCGTCGCCCGGCTGGAGGGCGCGTTCGGCACGACCGAGCTGACGCAGGCCCTGCAAGCAGCGCTCCGCTCGTGAGGGCCGCCGGCTTCACAAACCCATCCTCGGCCTTAAAGCTCGCCTAAGCCGCCTCCCGGTATGCTCCGGCAGGATCGTCTGGGGCGCACACCCCGAGCCGTTTTCCGATCACGATCACCACCCCAGATGGCCTCACGAAAAGAGCAAAAAGAAGCCGCCCGCCAGCAGCGCCTGGACGCGGAGCGCGTGCGCGCCGAACGCGCCCAGCGCGAGCGGCGGATGCGCCTGCTCGGCGGCGTCGTCATCCTCGCGGTGGCGATCGTCGCGGTGCTGATCGCCATCTCCAGCGGCGGCAGCACTCCCAAGGTCATCAAGCCGACCAGCAAGCAGGCGGTCGGCGAGGCGGCGACCGTCGCGAAGCTCCTCGCCGGGATCCCCCAGAGCGGCAACCGGCTCGGATCGGCGAGCGCGCCGGTCACGGTGACCGAGTTCGGCGACCTCGAGTGCCCCGTCTGCAAGGACTTCGCGCTCAGCTCCGAGAATCAGCTGATCACCGACGACGTCCGCACCGGCAAGGTCCAGCTGATCTACAAGTCGCTGCCGACGGCCACCGAGAACGGGCCCGACCCGAACGTGTTCCCGACCCAGCAGGCCGCCGCGTATGCCGCCGGCGCCCAGAACCTGGGCTGGAACTACATCGAGCTCTTCTACCACGAGCAGGGCACCGAGGACACGGCGTACGTGACGCCGGCCTATCTGGAAGGGCTCGCCAAGCAGATCTCGGGGCTCAACTTCGCCACCTGGAACAGCCAGCGCTTCAATCCGACCTACACCTCCGAGGTGCAGACCGGACGAGACCGAGGCCCAGTCCGCCGGCTATGACAGCACGCCGACGATCGTCATCAAGGGCCCGAAGGCCCAGGCACAGCCGATCGTCGGTGACCCGTCGAGCTTCTCGCAGCTCCAGTCGGCGATCCAGTCCGTGGAATGAGCCTGAAGCTCCGCCGCGGGATGCTCGTCCTGACCGTGCTCGGGACGATCCTCGCGGCGTATCTGACCTATGTGCACTACTCGGGGATCGCCCCGGCCTGTACCGCCGGCCAGTCCTGCGTCAAGGTCCAGACGTCGCAGTGGTCGAAGGTCGACGGCGTCCCGGTCGCGTTGATGGGCCTGATCGGCTACATCGCGATCCTGGCCACGCTGCTCGCCCCCGACCGCGACGAGATCCGCCTCGCGACCCTCGGCCTGACGCTGATCGGCTTCCTCTTCAGCGGCTATCTGACCTATCGGGAGCTGTTCTCGATCCACGCCGTCTGCGAGGAATGCGCGACGAGCGCCGTCTTTCTGACGATCCTGCTCATCTGTGCGGCGATCCGGTTCGTCGTCACCCCGTCGGGGTCATCGGCCGAGCGCCCGCGCGCCGTCGTCACATCTTGATCACACGAGGTTGACCGGCTGGTCACCGAATTCTCCCGTTTGCGGGTGATTCTCTGACGTGATGACGTTCCAGGCCCGCGCCGAGCCGGCCCCGACGCGCTCCGGCGGGTTCGGTGTGACCGCACCGGAACGGCCGCTGCGCGTCGTCGACGTCGCGATGTTCTACGGCGAGCGCAGCGGGGGCATCAGGACCTATCTGGAGGCCAAGGCGCGGTACGCCGCTCGCACCGGGCGCTTCGAGCACCATCTCGTCGTCCCGGGCACGACGACGGCCAGCGATGGATGCGGCCGTCATCACCAGCGCTCGCTGCGCCTGGCGGCCTCCAACGGCTATCGGATCCCACTCGGGGGCGGCGGGGTGCAGACGACGCTCCTGCAGCTGGCGCCCGACGTCGTCCTCATCCACGACCCGTTCTGGACGCCGCGCCTGGTCAGCCGGGTCGCGCACCAGCTCGGCGCGACCCTGATCGCCGTTCATCACTCCTCGGCGTCGCTTCAAGCCGCCGGCCTTCCCGGCCCCGACGCCGTCTACGCGGGCGCTCTGCGCCGCTGGTACCGGCGCGCCTACGTCGACGTCGACGCCGTGATGTCGGTCGTCGACCCGGCGCTCGACACCCGGCGCGACGCCACCCTGCCGTTGCGACTCGGGCTCGACCCGGCCTTCCGCCCCCGGCCCGGCACCGCGCGCGGCGATCACGTGCTCTACGTCGGGCGCCTGGCCCGGGAGAAGGGCGTGCGCGAGCTGGTCGACGCCGCCGCGGCATCGACGGACCCCTGGCCGCTCGTCCTCGTCGGCACCGGCCCGCTCGGGGATGCCCTGCGCGAGCGGGTGCGCCAGCTGGGGATGCAGGCGCGCGTTCGCTTCGACGCGTACGTCGGCGACCGCACGGAGCTCGCCCGCCGTTATACCGGCGCGCGCTGCGCCGTGCTGCCCGGAGCGCACGAGACGTTCGGGCTCGCCGCGCTGGAGGCCGCCGCCTGTGGCACGCCGGTCGTGACCGCGAGCGTCACCCCGTCAGCCCGTCTGCTGCCGGGCGTCGAGACGTTTCAGGCCGGTGACGTGGCGAGCCTCGGAGCGGCGATCGGGCGCGCGCGGGCGCGGCCGGCGGCCGATCCGGCGGCGGCACGTGCGCTCGCCGAGCGCCACAGCTGGGAGCGGGCCTTCATCGCCGAGCTCGCCGACCTGCAGCGGCTGCTGGGGCGCGCGTGAAGGGCGCGCTGGCGGTGGCGCTGCACGACGTCGAGCCGCGCTCGTTTCATCGCTGCCGCGAGATCCGCGCGTGGCTTCAGGCGCGAGGAGTCAGCCGGCTGACGCTGCTCGTCATCCCGGCGGCCGAGCTTCACCCCATCGGGCCTCGCTCGCCCGGGCTCATCTCCTGGCTGCGGGGACGGGTGGCGGGCGGCGACAGCATCGGTCAACACGGGCTGTCGCACCGGGCCTCGACGCGGGCGACGTGGCCCCGTTCGGTGATCGCCGGATGGCAGGGCGGGCGCGCTGCCGAGTTCCCCGGCCTCGACGCCGCCGAGACCCGCCAGCGCGTCGACGTCGGGCTCCGGCTCCTGCGCGAGGTGGAGCTCGACCCGCTCGGCTTCGTCGCCCCCGGCTACGCGTACACCCGGGCGCTGCGCCAGACGTTGCCGGACCGCTTTCGCTGGTTCGCCGACCTGCGCGGCGTCGTCACGCGCTCCCATGGACGCGTCGCCGGCACGGCGCTCTGCCTCGGCAGCTCGACTTCGCTCAAGCGGGCGGTCTCGCCGACGGTCGTCCGGGCGGCGGCGCGCGCGAGCGGTCGCATCATGCGCATCGACGTCCATCCCGCCGACTTCGACCACGCGGGCCACATCGCGACGCTCGAGGCGCTGCTGCGCGCCGCCGGCGATCGGCACGTCATCACCTACGACGCCTTCGGTGACTGAGGTCGCCGACGAGCCCGCGCGTCGTGCGCGGCTGCGCGCGGAGGCCGAGCGGGTTCTGCGCGCGAACTGGCGCGAGGGTCAGCGCTCGCGGGATGGGGTGCCCTACGCCTTCACCTGTCCGGCGACCCCCCGGTATCGACACCAGTGGTACTGGGACTCGTGCTTTCACGCCATCGCGTGGACCTATTTCGACCGCGGGCGCGCTCGTGACGAGCTGCGCACGCTCCTGCGCGCCGGCCGGCTCGACGGCTTCATCCCCCACACCGCGTTCTGGGACCGGCCGGCCTACTGGCGCCGCGCACCGTTCTACGGCACCCACACGATGTTCGGCGCGACCGCGACGGCGACGATCCAGACGCCGCTGCTCGCCGTGGCCTGGGAGCGCGTCGCCGGCGCCTGCACCGACGGGGCCGCGTTCGTCGCCGAGGGGATCGACGAGCTGCGCCGGCACTACGACTGGCTGGAGCGCGAGCGTGACGTCGACGGCGACGGGCTGATCACCACCATCCACCCCGACGAGTCCGGCCTCGACGACTCGCCCAAGCACGACGGCGTCTTCGGCCGCCTGCGTCATGACAGCGCCGGATACTGGTGGCTCGTGGAGCGCTATCGGCGGCTCGGCTACGACGCGCGCCGGATCACGCTCCAGTACGACGAGCACCTCGAGGACGTGCTCGTCAACGTCTGCTACGCGCTCGCGCTGCACGCCCTGTCTCGCCTCGACGCCGAGCGCGGTGCGGAGTGGGCGCGGCGTGCCGCCCGGACCGAGAACGCGCTGATGGAGCGCTGCTACGACGAGCGCAGCGGCCTGTTCTTCGACCTCGCCGGCCGCTCCGAGCAGCCCGTGCGGATCTCGACCTGGTCCTCGCTCGCACCGCTGGCCCTGCCGGGCATCCCGGCGGCGGTCCGGCGCCGACTCGTGGAGGAGCACGTACTCGATCCGCGCCGCTACGGGGCGGAGTTCGGGATCCCCTCGGTGGCGATGCACGAGCCGTCGTTCACGCCGGGCTTCGCGATGTGGCGCTGCTGGCGCGGTCCGTCGTGGATGAACACCGCCTGGCTGCTCGTGCCGGCGATGCGCGAAATCGGCTTTCGCCGCCAGGCCGAGACAATCGTGCGATCGCTCGAGCTGGCCGTCGACCGCGCCGGCTATCGCGAGTACTACCACCCCCATACCGGCCGGGGCCTCGGCGCTCGGGATTTCGGCTTTGCCACCCTGCTCATCGATCTCCTCGCACGTTGCGGGTTCATCGCCGACGTCTCGTCCGCCCCGCGGCGCATCATGCAGCCGTGAGCTGGAGATCGACTCGCGCCGCCGCCCAGGGCTCACCCGGCTACCACCAGGTCGCCGTCGCCGACCTCGGGTCCAACTCGTGGCGGCTCGTCGTCTTCGCCTATCAACCCGGCGCCTGGTGGAAGCGCACCGACGAGATCTACGAAACGGTCCGAATCGGCGCCGGGCTCGCCGCCAGCGGCCGGCTCAGCGACGAGGCGATCGCTCGTGGCCTGGAGACGCTCGCGGTCTTCGCGCGCTTCAGCCGCGCCAATCACATCCCGCCCGACGATGTGCACGTCGTCGCCACCTCGGCGATCCGGGACGCGGCCAACGGCGCCCGCTTCCTCGCCGACGCCCAGGAGCAGGCCGGATTGGAGATCGAGATCCTGTCCGCCCAGGAGGAGGCCTATTTCGGATATGTCGCCGCGGTCAACACGAGCACGCTGCGCGACGGCGTCGTGCTCGACATCGGCGGCGGCAGCCTCCAGCTGACCGCCGTCGCCGATCGCCACGCCGGGGTGATGACCTCGTTCCCGCTCGGGGCCGTGCGGGTCACCGAGCAATGGCTGCCGGGCAGCGGCCCGGTCAAGCGCAAGGAGCTCGCCCGGCTGCGCGAGCACGTCGAGCGACAGCTCGCGACGCTGCCCTGGCTCGGCTCGTCCGGGCGGCGACTGGTGGGGATCGGGGGCGCCGTGCGCAACCTCGCCGCGGCCGCCCAGCACGTCGACGGCGCCGTCGACCTCGGGGTCCAGGGCTTCGTCATCACGCCTGACGCGCTCTCCGATCTCGTCACCCGGCTCGCCGCCCTGCCGAGCGACGAGCGCGGCGGCGTCCCGGGGATCAAGCCCGGCCGGGGGGACATCGTGCTCGCCGCGGCCGTCGTGCTGGAGACGGTCGTCTCGGCCGGCGGCTTTGACGGCATCGAGGCGACCGAGGCGGGCCTGCGCGAGGGGGTCTTCCTCGCCCGCACGCTGCTGGCCGGCCGGCCTGAGCCGCTGATCGAGGACGTGCGCTCCGCCGCCGTGTCGAATCTCGCTGTCCAGTACGAGTCCGACCTCGCGCACGTCGAGCACGTCGCGCTGCTGTCGCTGCAGATGTTCGACTCGCTCGTCGCCGGCGGGCTGTTTCAGCCGCTGGAGGGCGAGCGTGAGCTGCTGTGGGCGGCGTCGATGCTCCACGACGTCGGGATGACGATCTCCTACGACGACCATCACAAGCACTCGCGCTATCTGATCGAGAGCGCCGAGCTGCCCGGCTTCGATCCGCGGGAGCGGGCGCTGATCGCGCAGATCACGCGCTATCACCGCAAGGGATTGCCGCGGCTCGGCGACATCGAGGGCCTGACCCGCCGCGGCGACGCCGACCTGCTCGACCGCTGCGCGGTCATCCTGCGGCTCGCCGAGCATCTGGAGCGCGGTCGTGACCAATCGGTCTCCCAGGCGCGTCTGCACACCAACGGCGATGGGGTCGACCTCCATCTGGAGGCCGGCGGCGATCTGACGCTGCCGCGCTGGAGCGTCGACCGTTACGGCGACGGCGACGCCTTCAAGCGCGTCTTCCACCGCCGGCTGCTCATCGGCTGACGCGGACGACGCTCGGTGACGGCCGTCGGCACCGACAGGGAGGAGCGGCCGGCCCGGCTCGCCGAGATCGCGGCGCAGTGGACGCGGATCGGGGTGACCGGCTTCGGCGGGCCGCCGGCCCACATCGCGCTGCTGCGCCAGCTCGTCGTGACCCGTCGCGAATGGATCGCCGAACGGGACTTCGAGGATGCCAACGCGGCCTGCGGGCTGCTCCCCGGACCGGCCTCGACTCAGCTGGCGATCCTCTGCGCCTATCGCGTCGGCGGCCCGGCCGGGGCGGTGATCGGCGGTCTGGGCTTCGTCGTGCCCGCCGTCGTCATGATCATCGCGCTGTCGGTCGTCGTCCTCGGGCACGCCCCGCCGACCTGGATCCGCGGCGCGGGGGCCGGGGCCGGCGCGGCGGTCGGCGCGGTCGCCCTGCAGGCGGCCCGAGGCCTGCTCGGGCCGAGCCTGGCCCGCGCCCGCTCGCGACCCGGCATCAGCACGTGGCCGGCCTACGTGCTGGCCGGGCTGCTCGGCGCGGCGCTCATCGGCCCGTATCTCGTGCTCGTCCTGCTCGGCTGCGGTGGGCTCGAATACGCGCGGCGGCGGCGCCCCGACGCCGGGGAGGGGGCCGGCTCGGCCGGCGTCGCCGGGCTGCCCGGGCTGCCCGGGCTGCCCGGGCTTCGGATACTCGTCACGGGCGCCGTGGCCGGCGGAGGCTTCGGCGCGCTCGCCTGGACCGCGCTGAAGGTCGGAGCGCTGTCGTTCGGCGGCGGCTTCGTGATCGTCCCGCTGATGCAGGGGGACGCCGTCCACGTCCACCACTGGATGACCAACTCCCAGTTCCTCAATGCCGTCGCGCTCGGTCAGATCACCCCCGGCCCGGTCGTCGCCACCGTCGCCGCCGTCGGCTATGCGGCGCACGGCGTGGCCGGAGCGGTGCTCGCCGCGCTCGTCGCGTTCACCCCGTCGTTCCTGTTCGTGCTCGTCGGTGGACGGCGGTTCGGGGCGCTGCGCGACCGCCCCGGTCCGCGCGCGTTTCTCGACGGCGCGGGCCCCGCGGCGATCGGCGCGATCGCCGGCGCGGGGATCACGCTCGCGGTCAGCCTCTCGGAGGCCTGGCAGTTCGCGGTCCTGGCGGCGGCGGCCGTGGCCCTGCTCGTCCTGCGCCGCGGCGTCGTCGCGACGCTGCTCGGCGCCGGCCTGGTCGGCATCGTGCTCGCGCTCGCCGGCGCGCCGCTCCCGGCCTGAGGACATGCCGTCCGGCCTGCGGCTTTGCCCGGCCACGACGCGCGGGTTAGAGTGTGGGCCATGCTCTGGCTGCTCCGCCACGCCGAGGCCGCTGACGGCTTCCCCGATGAGGAGCGCCCCTTGACCGAGCGCGGGATCGAGCAGGCGCAGGCCGCCGGCCGCGCGCTCGGGCAGCTCGGCGCCAACATCGACACCTGCCTCTCGAGCCCGAAGCTGCGGGCGATGCAGACCGCTCAGCTGGCCTGCGCCCCGCTCGGAGTCGAGGTGACCGCCGAGCGCCGACTGGCGGGCGAGCCGTTCGACGCCGACGACCTCGCGGCCGGGCGCGGCAACGTCCTGCTCGTCGGCCACGACCCGTCGTTCTCGCTGACCCTGCATGATCTGACCGGCGTCCAGGCGCGGATGCGCAAGGGCGGGATCGCGGCCGTCGCCAAGGGCGAGCTCGTCGTCCTCCTGCGCCCCGCCGAGCTGAGCGCGATCGCCGCCGCCGAGAGGGTGGCGTGAGCGAGGCGGCCGCACCGCCCGGCGAGGGGGCGGAGACCGTCCTGACGGGCGAGGACTCCGCCGGTCCGCCGGATCTCAAGCAGCGCTCGCTCTACGTCAACCGCGAGCTCTCGTGGCTGGACTTCAACGACCGCGTCCTCCAGCTCGCCGAGGACGAGACGCTGCCGGTCATCGAGCGGCTGAAGTTCCTGGCGATCTTCGTCACCAACCTCGACGAGTTCTTCATGATCCGCGTCGCCGGCGTCCACGACCAGGTCGACGCCCGGATCGACGCCCGCGGCCCGGACGGGCTGCCGCCGACCGAGGTCCTGAAGGCGATCGCCGAGCGCGTGCGCGCTCAGGACCGCCGCCATGCCGAGCAGTTCTCCCAGGTCGTGCTGCCGGAGCTGGCCGAGCACGGGATCCGGGTGGTCAGCTGCCGGGAATCGGGCGCCCCGGCCGAGGCGATCGAGCGTCACTTCCGTGACCAGATCTTCCCCGTGCTGACACCGCTCGCCGTCGGGGCCGGCCGCCCCTTTCCCTACATCTCCAATCTCTCGCTCAGCCTGATCGTCCGCCTGAGGGATCCGGAGAACGACCGCGAGGCGTTCGCCCGGGTCAAGGTCCCCAAGGAGGCGCTGCCGCGCTTCGTCGAGATCGAGCCGCACACGTTCATCCCGCTCGAGGACATCATCGCCGAGCATCTCGACGCGCTGTTCCCCGGCATGGAGATCATCAGCCACGACCTCTTCCGCGTCACCCGCGACGCCGACTTCGAGGTCTCCGACGAGGCCGACGACCTGCTCCAGGCCGTCGAGGACGAGCTGCGACGCCGCCGCTTCGGTGAGGTCGTCCGGCTCGAGGTCGGTGCCAACATGGACCCGGCGCTGCGCGTGCGGCTGATCGAATGGCTCAACGTCGACGAGGTCCAGGTCTACGACGTCGACGGCCTGCTCGATCTCGGCGACCTGTGGCAGATCGCCGGGATCAAGGAGCCGCCGGAGATCCGCTGGCCCGGCTGGACTCCGGTGACCTCTCCCGGGCTGGTCACCCCGCATGGCGACGGCGAGGAGCAGCCGGACCTGTTCGCGATGATGCGCGTCTCCGACCTGCTCGTCCACTATCCGTACGAGTCGTTCACGTCGAGCGTCGAGCGCTTCGTCCAGCAGGCGGTCGACGACCCGAACGTCCTGGCGATCAAGATGACCGTCTACCGGACATCGGATGACTCGGCGCTCGTGCCGTCGCTGATCGAGGCCGCGGAGAAGGGCAAGCAGGCGGTCTGCCTCGTCGAGCTCAAGGCGCGCTTCGACGAGCGCCAGAACATCCACTGGTCACGCGCGCTGGAAGAGGTCGGCGCGCACGTCGTGCACGGGATCCCCGGCCTCAAGACGCACGCCAAGGCGATCCTGATCGTGCGCCGCGAACGCGGCGGCGTCCGCCACTACGTGATGATCGGCACCGGCAACTTCCACGCCAAGAACGCCCGCCTGTACGAGGACTTCGGCCTGTTCACCACCGACCACCAGATCGGCGAGGAGGTCGCCAACCTCTTCAACACGCTGACCGGCTACGGCCATCCCGAGCCCCAGCGCAAGACGCTCGTGGCGCCGACCTGGATGCGCAGGCCGCTGATCGCCGAGATCGACCGGACGATCGAAGCCCATCAGGCCGGCCAGGACGCGCGGATCGTGCTGAAGATGAACGCGCTCGTCGACCCGCAGATCATCGAGGCCCTATACCGCGCCTCGCACGCCGGCGTCCCCATTGCCCTCAACGTCCGCGGGATCTGCTGCCTGCTGCCCGGGATCCCCGGGATCAGCGACACGATCGAGGTCGTCTCGGTCGTCGGCCGGTTCCTCGAGCACTCGCGGATCTACTCGTTCCATCGCGACGACGTGCACAACTACTACATCGGCTCCGCCGATCTGATGCCTCGCAACCTCGACACCCGCGTCGAGCTGCTGACCCCCGTCGAGCAGCCGGAGCTCAAGGCCGAGATCGAGGACACGCTCGAGCGCTGCTTCGCCGACGACACCTACTCCTGGACCTTGAGCGCCGACGGCGCCTGGACGCGCCGGCAGGGCCGCACCCGCAGCGTGCACAACGAACTGATGGAACGCACGCTGGCGCGAGCCGCCGGCGCCGCCAGCTAGTGGCCCCTCCCGTCGTGGCCGGCTGACACCCGGCTCCGTGCACAGCGATCTCCTGCTCGTGATCGTCGTCGCGGCGGCGCTCGCGTTCGACTTCACCAACGGCTTTCACGACACCGCCAACGTCGTCGCGTCGGCGATCTCGACCCGGGCGCTCTCCCCGCGGACGGCGATCGCGCTCGCCGCCGTGCTCAACTTCGCCGGCGCCTTCATCTCGCTCAAGGTCGCCGCCACCGTCGCCACCGGGATCGTCCACGCCGGCCGGGTGACCGACACGATCGCCTTCGCCGGCCTGATCGGCGCGATCGTCTGGAACCTCATCACCTGGTCCTACGGCCTGCCGTCGAGCTCGTCGCACGCGCTCATCGGCGGTGTGGTCGGAGCGACGCTCGCCGCGGTCGGGACCGCGGGCATCCGGCTGCTCGGGATCCTGACGAAGTTCGTCATCCCCGCGCTCGTCGCCCCGCTCGCCGCGTTCGCGCTGGCCGGTCTCGTGATCGTCGCCGTCTACGGGCTGCTCGGGCGCAGCCGGCCGGGCCCGGTGACCCGGGCCTTCCGCCTCGGGCAGCTCGTCTCCAACTCGGCCCTCGCCCTCGCCCACGGCACGAACGACGCCCAGAAGACGATGGGCGTGATCACTCTGGCGCTCGTCGCCAACGGCAACCTCAGCCTCCAGCACACCCAGGTGCCGTCATGGGTGGTCATCGCGGCGGCGTCGGTGATGGCCGCCGGGACCTACGCCGGCGGCTGGCGCATCATCCGGACCGTCGGCAGCCGGATCATCAAGATGGACACCGCCCAGGGCTTCGCCGCCCAGTCCGCGGGCGCGGTGGTCATCCTCGTCTCGTCGCATCTCGGCTATCCGCTGTCCTCGACGCAGGTCATCTCCGGCGGCGTCGTCGGGGCGGGTACGGCGACCCGGCTGTCGGCGGTGCGCTGGGGGGTGGCGGGCGCGATCGGAACCGCCTGGGTGCTGACGCTGCCCGCGGCGGGTCTGATGGGTGCCGCGGTGTACGGAGTCGCGGCGATCTTCGGCGGGGGCGCGCTCGGACCGGTGCTGATCCTCGTGATCGTCGGCGGAGCCGGCACGATGGCGCTCGTGACCCGCCGCCGGCGGCCGACCCCGGTCGCCTCTCACCCGACCACCCGCAAGCCGAGCCGGCCCACCGCCTGAACCTGCGGCGGTGGACCGGCCCTGGACGTCCCAGGAGGGGGACGATCTGTCAGCCGTTCGTCGGCTCGGTGGCCGGACGGACGCCGAGCTTGACCTTGATGCTCAGCTTCTGCCCGCTGCGCCGAACGCTCAGCGTGATGGTCTGGCCGGGCTGATAGGTATCGATGGCGGCGATGAAGTCGTCGGTCGACGTGATCGTCTTGCCGTCCACGGCGGTGATGACGTCGCCGGCCTTCAGCCCGGCGGTCGTGGCCGGCGTTCCGGACTGGACGGTCCCGATCACGGCTCCGCCCGAGGTGTTGCCGGTCAGCGACACGCCGACATAGGCATGCTCGATCTTCTTGCCGGAGATGAGCTGATTCGCGACCTGGGCGACGCTGTTGGACGGGATCGCGAAGCCGACGCCCGAGCTCGAGCCCTCGCCGGTCGCGGTCGTGTTGTTGGTCTCGATCTGGTCGTTGAGGCCGATGACCTGGCCGTTGGCGTTCAGCAGCGGTCCGCCGGAGTTGCCGGGGTTGATCGCCGCATCGGTCTGGATCGCGCCTGGGATCGTGTAGCCGTTGGGCGCCTGGATGCTGCGCCCGGTCTGGCTGACGATGCCGGCCGTGACCGTCTCAGGCAGGCTGAACGGGCTGCCGATGGCGACGACGGGATCGCCGACCTGGGCGCTGTTGGAGTTGGCGAGCGCGATCGGGTGCAGCTCGGAGGCCGGAGCGTCGACGTGCACGACGCCGACGTCGGTCGAAGCGTCGTCGCCGACGAGCGTCCCGGGATAGCTCTTGCCGTTCTGGAAGTTGACCTGGATCGAGGTCTCCCCGGCGACGACGTGCTCGTCGGTGAGGATGTCGCCCTTCATGTTGTACACGACGCCGGCGCCCTCGCCCTTGCTCTCCTCGGTGCCGCCGCCGCCGAACAGGCCGTTCGAGCTCGGCGTCTGCGAGGTCACGACGATGTCGACGACGCCCGGGCTGTCCTCTCGGTAGATCCCGTTGATCGACGCCCCGCTCGTGCTGCTGCTGCTGAACGATGTCGGCTCCGACGACGTGGTCGGCGTGCGTTGATCGACGGTCGTCGTCACGTAGTGGGTGGTCGTGCTGCCGCCGGCGATGATCAGAGCGATCACGCCGCCGGCCACCGCCCCCGCGATCACCGGTATCCATCGGCTCAAACTTTTCATGGCTGCGGTCTCATCTCTCCTAGGACGTTACTTACCCAGCTCCCGAGGACACCACCCGCGAATGAGAGTCCCGTCAGAGTTGAGGAAGAAGTTCTTAATAGGAGGCTAGCCAGCCGGGTCCCGCGCCGACGGCTTCCGGCGCGCGCGCAGGACGGCGTCCAGGCGAGCGGCCTCCTGGCCCGGATGATCGCAGAGCCGCGTCCAGGTGATGCGCAGGGTCGCGTAGCCGGCCTTCAGATGGCGGGCGTCACGCTCGCGGTCGGCCTCGAACGCCCCTCGGTCGCGATGGAACTCCCAGCCGTCGAGCTCGACGATCAGCCGCTCGTCCGCGAACAGGGCGTCGACCTCACGGCCGTCGATCCGCGCGTTGACCCGCGGGGTCGGCAGGCCGTGCGCCCGGGTCAGGGCGAGGAAGCGGGCCTCGAGCTCCGATCGCGTCGGCCCGGCCGGATCCTCGACGATCGCCCGGCAGCGCGGGGCGCCCGGATGCGTCGGACAGCGGTCGAGCAGCTCTTGGAGCCGTGCGGCCGTCGCCCGGCGCTCGTGGCGCGCGTCGTCGATCATCCGCCTGAGCTGGTCGTCGGTCAGGCGCGGGGCGAGATCGAGCAGCGTGCGGGCCGGGCTGGTGACCGGGAGCCCGAGCGTCCGCGTGCGGTCGGCGGGCGCGAGTGACTTGGATTGGTGAGTGCGGATCCGCGGGCGGCGCCGGCGGACCGGGATCGTGACCTCGAGCGGTGTCTCCCAGTCTCGGTAGAAGCCCCACAGGCTGGCCGCGCTGCGATGGCTGAGCAGCGCGCCCGGGCCGCAGGCGAGCACAACAGCGCTCGCGCGAGCGAGCGGATAGATCGGGGCGTGGCCGACGGCGTAGACGCCGGCGTGGACCGGGATCAGCCGGCCGGATCTGATGCGATTCTGAATGGTCGACTTCGCCAGACCGATCGCCAGCAGCTGAGCCCGGGTGACGTGTCCATACTGCTTGGCGGCGAGCCGGGCGATCTCGGGACCGTCGTCGTTTTTGACCGCATATCGCTTAATTTCGCCCACGCCTAGAGGTAGGCGCTGGGCGGAGCGTTTCCACCCCCGGTCAGCTGGATGCGAGCGTGACGAAGTAGTCCAGGGCCTCCGGGTTGGCGAGCGACTCGCGGCTGGCGGCCTGCTCGGGCGGCGTGCCCATCAGGATCCGCTTGACCGGGACCTCCAGGACCTTGCCCGAGAGCGTCCGCGGCACCGCGGCGATCTGGCGGACCTCGTTGGGAATGTGGCGCGGCGAGCAGTCCTCGCGCACGCGCGTGCGGATCTGCTTGGTCAGGGCGTCGTCGAGCGTGACGCCCTCGCGCAGCACGACGAAGAGCGGCATCCAGCCGTCGGTCCCCTCACGCGGGAGGTCGATGACGAGCGCGTCGACGACCTCGTCGACGGCGAGCACCGCGCGATAGATCTCGGCCGTGCCCATCCGCACCCCGCCGCGGTTGATCGTCGAGTCCGAGCGCCCGTAGATGATGACCGTGCCGCGATCGGTGACCTCGATCCAGTCGCCGTGGCGCCAGATCCCGGGGTACATGGAGAAATACGACTCCCGCAGGCGCTCGCCGTCCTCGTCGCCCCAGAGGAAGATCGGCATCGACGGCATCGGCTGGGTGATGACCAGTTCGCCGACGGCACCGGTCAGCGGCGTGCCGTCCGGGTCCCACGCCTGCACGTCGGCGCCCAGGCACCGGGCCTGGATCTCGCCGAGGTAGACCGGGAGCAGCGGCACGCCGCCGACGAACGCCGTGCACACATCGGTGCCGCCCGAGGTGGAGAACAGCCAGGTCTGCGCGCCGAGCTCGTCATAGACCCATTGAAAGCCCTCCGGCGACAGCGGCGAGCCCGTCGAGCCGACGGCGGTCAGCGCGCTCAGATCGCGCCCGCCGGCCGGCGACAGCTCGGCCTTCATGCACGCCGCGATGTAGGCGGCGCTCGTGCCGAAGGTGGTGATCCCGGCGTCGGCGGCCAGATCCCACAGCACGCCGAGGTCCGGATGTCCCGGATTGCCGTCGAAGAGGACGATCGAGGCGTCGGTCAGCAGCACCCCGACGAGGAAGTTCCACATCATCCAGCCGGTCGTCGAGAACCAGAACAGCCGGTCGCCGGCCTGGGCGTCGAGATGGAGGGCGGACATCTTCAGCTGCTCCAGAAGGATCCCGCCCTGCCCGTGGACGATCGGCTTGGGCAGCCCGGTCGTGCCCGAGCTGTACAGGACCCAGAGCGGATGGTCGAAGGCCAGGGGGGCGAAGCTCAGCTCGGAGTCGTCGCCGAGGAAGCCGTCCTCCCAGCCGGTGCCGTCGAGATAGCCGAAGCGCACGACGCGCTTCAGGCCGGGCATCTCGGCCGTGACCCGCTCGACGATCGCCCCGCGGTCGAAGTCCTTGCCCCCGTAGCGATAGCCGTCGACGGTCAGCAGCACCTTCGGCTCCACCTGGGCGAAGCGGTCGATCACGCTGCGGGCCCCGAACTCGGGCGCCGCCGAGGACCAGACGGCGCCGAGCGACGAGCAGGCGAGGAAGGCGGCGACGGTCTCGGGGATGTTCGGCATGTAGGCGACGACACGATCGCCCTCCCCCACCCCGAGCGCCCGCAGGCCGGCGGCGATCGCGGCGGTCTGGGACCGCAGCTCGCCCCACGTCCAGGTTCCGAGCTCGGGACGGGCCTCGGAGCTGTGGCGGATCGCCGCCTCCTCGTCGCGCTTGCCGCGGAAGATGTGCTCGGCGTAGTTGCAGCGCGCGCCCGGGAACCACTGCGCGCCCGGCATCGACGCATCGCCCAGGACGGTCTCCCCGCCGGCGCTGAAGCGAACGTCGAGGAACGACACGAGCGAGGCCCAGAACGCCTCGATGTCGTCGACCGACCACTGCCACAGCTCCGCGTAGGACGAGAAGCTCAATCCACGCGTCTCGGAGAGCCACTCGATATACCGGGTCAGCGTCGCGCGGCGCGCGCGCTCCTCGGTCGGCCGCCAGAGCAGTTTCGGGGCGTCGCTCATCGCCTGCAGTATCCACCACGATTAGACTCGAGGTCGTGCGCCCGCATCCGCCGCCGGCTCCCGGGCAGACGCTGGTGGCGCCGTTCGCCGGCACCGTCGTCTCGATCCCCCGCCAGAACGGCGACTTGGTGACGGCGGGAGCGGCCGTCGTCGTCATCGAGGCGATGAAGATGGAGCACGAGATCGTCGCCGAGCGCGACGGCATCGTCGCCCGCCTGACGGTGGCCGTCGGCGACGCGGTCAGCGAAGCGCAGACGCTGGCCGAGATCGCCGTCGCCACCCAGGATCCGCCCGACCACGCCCCCGGCGACCACGCCCCCGGCGACCACGCGCCCGGGGACGACGGCCCCGGCGATCGCGTGCCGGGCGGCGACGCGGCCGCGGCCGGGCAGGAGCCGGCCGAGCGCCAGGACCTCGCCGATGTCCGTGAGCGCCACGACCTCGGGCTCGATCACCGCCGCCAGGAGGCGGTCGACCGTCGCCATGCCACCAGGCGGCGAACCGCCCGGGAGAACCTGACCGACCTCCTGGACCCCGGCAGCTTCGTCGAGTACGGCCCGCTCGTGCACGCCGCCCAGGAGGCCCGCCGCCCCAAGCAGGAGCTGATCGAGCGCACGCCGGCCGACGGGCTCGTCGGCGGCGTCGGGGCGATCGACGGCCAGGCCTGCGCGGCGATGTCGTACGACTACACGGTCCTCGCCGGCACCCAGGGGATGCGCAACCACCTCAAGAAGGACCGGTTGTTCGAGGTCGCCCGGCGGCGGCGCCTGCCGATCGTGCTCTTCGCCGAGGGCGGCGGCGGGCGCCCCGGAGACGTCGACATGCCGATCATCGCGGGCCTGGACTGCCGGGCCTTCGGGCTCTTCGCCCAGCTGAGCGGCCTCGTGCCGCTGATCGGGATCGCCTCGGGCTACTGCTTCGCCGGCAACGCGGCGCTGCTGGGCTGCTGTGACGTCGTCATCGCCACCGAGGACGCGAGCATCGGCATGGGCGGGCCGGCGATGATCGAGGGCGGCGGGCTCGGGCGCCACCCGCCGCAGGACATCGGGCCGATCGACGTCCAATACGCGAACGGCGTCGTCGATCTGCGGGTCGCCGACGATGCCGCGGCGGTCGCAGCCGCCAGGCGCTATCTCGGCTTCTTCACGGGCGACGGCCGGCCGACCTCCGGCGCCCCGCGCGCCGTGCCCGACCAGACCCTCCTGCGCGATATCGTCCCGGCCAATCGCAAGCGGGCCTACGACGTCCGCGCGGTGATCGAGACGCTGTGTGACGAGGCGCTCGAGCTGCGGGCGGGGTTCGGGCCGGGAATCGTCACCGCGCTCGCCCGGATCGACGGGCGCGCGCTCGGGATCGTCGCGAACGATCCGATGCATCTCGGCGGCGCGATCGACGCGGCCGGAGCCGATAAGGCCGCCCGCTTCATGGCGTCATGCGACGCGTTCGGCCTGCCGCTCCTGTTCCTGGCCGATACCCCGGGGTTCATGGTCGGGCCCGAGGCCGAGCGGACCGCCACCGTGCGCCACTTCGCGCGGATGTTCCTGACCGGCGCCAACCTCTCGGTGGCGACCGGGACGGTCGTGCTGCGCAAGGGCTACGGCCTCGGCGCCCAGGCGATGGCCGCCGGCGGCTTCAAGGCGCCGCTGTTCACGATCGGCTGGCCGACATCGGAGTTCGGCGCGATGGGGCTCGAAGGCGCGGTGACGCTCGGGCTGCGCCGTGAGCTGGAGGCGATCGCCGATCCCGCGCAGCGCCAGGCCGCCCACGACGCGGCGGTCGCCGCCGCCTACGAGCGGGGCCGCGGGATCAGCATGGCGTCCTACTTCGAGATCGACGACGTCATCGATCCCGCCGACACCCGCCGCTGGGTCGCGACGCTGTTCGACGGCGACGGTGGCGCCGGTGAGCCGGCCTGGCGGACCCGGGCGGCCAAGCGCCGCCCGAACCTCGACGCCTGGTAGGCGCCGTCAGTGACGGCGGGCGCCGCAGCGGTCCCGAGGACCGGCGGGCATGCCCGGGCTGCGTTCACCCGAGCCGCCGCCGGAACCCCAGGTTGCGGGGAGAATTCTCACCCGCATGCGACGAGGCGCACGTTCGTCGCAATCGGCCGGGACTTGGAGCCGGCGCTGGTCACGGCACGGCACGGGGGTCCCGTGACCGGACCATCCGCCGCCTCGTGGTGTATGGCGCCGGCGCGACATGCGCGCAGCGTAGGCCGTCGATCGTCAGCTTCGCGTAAGAGCCGCCTGAGGATCCGCTGAGTGCGCGCGGGCCGGCGCGGCGGGCAGCTCGACGCGGACCTCGAGCCCGCCGCCGGCCGGCGCCCGCAGCGACGTCGTGCCGTGATGGGCCTCGGCGACCGAGCGCACGATCGACAGCCCGAGCCCGAAGCCGGTCAGCGAGCGGTCGAGCCGGCGGAACGGCTCGGCGAGCTCCTCCACGATCGCGGGCTCGATCCGCCGCCCCCCGTTGACGACGGTCAGGATGACGTGACCGTCACGGGTGCGCGTCCGGACCCGCAGATAGCCACCGCGCTCGTTGTGGTGGATCCCGTTGTCCAGCAGGTTGGCGATCAGGCGCTCCAGCAGGCTCGGGTCGCCCATCGCCCAGGCGGGCTGGAGGTCGTCCTGGATCTGGACCCGGGCCTCGGCCGCGCGTGCCCGCAGATCGGTGATGCAGTCGCCGGCCAGGACGGCGACGTCGACGCGCTCCTCGTGGAGCATCGCCGCCTCGCTGCGCGCCAGGACGAGCAGGCTGGCGATCAGCTGCTCGCTGCGGTCGACCATCTCCCGGACGGTCTCGGCCATCTGGCGCAGCTCCGACGGGCTCGCGCTCGGATCCCCGAGCGCGACGTCGACCTCGGTCCGCATGATCGCCAGCGGGGTGCGCAGCTCGTGCGACGCGCTGGCCACGAAGTGACGCTGACTGGCGAATGCGCCGTCGAGCCGGCCGAGCATCCCGTCGAAGGTGTCGGCGAGCTCGCGCAGCTCGTCGGCCGGGCCGCCGAGCGCGATCCGCTCGCCGAGGTTCTCGCCGGAGACGCGCCGCGCGGTGGCGGTGATCCGGCGCAGCGGGGCGAGGGCGCGCCCGGCGAGCAGCCATCCGATGATCACCGAGATGGCGGTCATGACGACGAGCGCGGCGCTGTACTCGAACAGCAGGCGATGGAGCGCGCCGCCGAGGATCTGATCCTCGACGGTGTGGATGATCTTCGCCTCGGGCGAGCCGTCGGGGAAGCCGAACTCGCCGCGCACGGGGTTGATCCCGAGGCGGCGCAGCTCGACGCGCAGGCTGTGATGGGTGCGGAGGTTGTCCCGCACGACGAGATAGCCGACCGTCAGCAGCGCCGCCCCGGTGATCAGGAAGACCGTCCCGTACAGCGCGGTGAGGCGCAGGCGCACGGTCGGCGCCGGCGCACGCAGCTTCGGGCGCGGGCGCCGGCGCGAGCGGGCGGGCTCGGTGACCCCGGGCTCGGTGACCCCGGGCTCGGTGACCCCGGGCTCGGTGACCCCGGGCTCGGTGACCCTGGGCGCCCTGGGCTCGGTCGCCCCGGCCTCGGTCGCCCCGGGCCTGCTCACCCCGATCCCGCCATCCGGTAACCGACTCCGATCACCGTCTCGACGACCGGAGGATCGCCGAGCTTGCGCCGCAGGGTCATGATCGTCATCCGCACGACGTTCGTGAACGGGTCGGTGTGCTCGTCCCAGACCCGCTCCAGCAGCTGCTCGGCCGAGACCGTCGCGCCCTCGGCGGCCATCAGCGCCTCGAGCACCGCGAACTCCTTGCGGGCGAGCTCGAGCTCGCGCCCGTCGCGGGTCAGCCGGCGCCTCGCCGGGTCCAGCTCGAGATCGGCGTGGCGCAGCACCGGTGGGCGGCTCGGGGTCGCCCGTCGCGCCAGGGCATGGATCCGGGCGACGAGCTCGGCGAAGCGAAACGGCTTGGCGAGGTAGTCGTCGGCACCGAGCGACAGGCCGTCGATCACGTCCTCGAGCGCTCCGGCGGCGGTCAGCATCAGGATCCCGATCTCCGGACGCTCGCCGCGGACGGTTCGGCAGACCTCGTCGCCGTGGATCCCCGGCAGATCCCGGTCCAGGATGACGACGTCGTAGCGGACGACACGTGACTTGACGAGCGCCTGCTCGCCGTCGGGGGCCAGGTCGACGGCCATCCCCTGGCGCCGGAGCCCGCGGGCGATGGCGTCGGCGAGCCGGACCTCGTCTTCGGCGATCAGGACGCGCATCGGCGGGCTGAGCGGGACGTCATCGCGACACAAGTGTCGCAGACGCGTCAGCGCCCACTCATCATGACATGGTTTGACGTCACAACAAATCATGGTAAGGTCGGGACATGGCTTCCCCACCGCCGACGACCATCGCTGAGCGCGGCATGGCGGCCGGGCTGCGGGCGCTCAACCGCGTCGCCTCGTCAGAGGCGATCGACCGGCTCGGGCTCCGCGATCCGGCCGTCCGCCTCCTGCACGGCGCCAGCCGCACGACCGCGCGCAGCGCGGCCCGCGCGGGGCGCACGTTCGCCGCCGCCCAGCGCCTCTCGCATCCCGCCCGCCAGCCCCGTGCGCGCCAGGGCGATCTGTTCGACCTGACCCCCACCGACGAGCAGCAGATGCTGCGCGACGCGGTGCGCGAGTTCGCGGCCGCGAAACTGCGGGCCGCGGCGTCGGAGGCCGACGCCGCGTGCGCCACGCCCCCGGAGCTGCTCGCCCAGGCCGACGAGCTCGGGCTGACGATCGTCGGCGTCCCCGAGGAGCTCGGCGGAGCCGTGGAGGAGCGCTCGGCCACGACGACCGTGCTGATGAGCGAGGCGCTCGCCCACGGTGACATGGGCATCGCCGCGGCGTGCCTGGCACCGGCCGCCGTCTCGACGGCGATCAGCCTGTGGGGCGACGCCGAGCAGCAGGCGACGTATCTGCCCGCGTTCGTCGGCGAGGACGTCCCGAGCGCGGCGCTGGCGCTGATGGAGCCCCAGCCGCTGTTCGACCCGTCCGAGCTGCGCACGACGGCCCGCCGCGCCGCCGGCGGCGGTTTCATCCTCAACGGCGTCAAGGCGCTCGTCCCCCGCGCCGGCGACGCCGAGCTGTTCGTGATCGCCGCCGACCGCGCGGGCGAGGGTCCGGCCCTGTTCATCGTCGAGCCCGGCGCCGGGGGCATCGCGATCGAGGCCGATCCGGCGATGGGCATCCGCGCCGCCGCGACCCGCCGGCTGATCCTCGACGACGTCCGCGTGCCCGGTTCGGCGCTGCTGGCCGACGGGGCGCCCGAGGTGTTCGCCGAGTGCGTCGCGCTCGCCCGGCTCGCGTGGTGCGCGCTGGCCGTCGGGACCGGCCAGGCGGTGCTCGACTACGTGCGGGAGTACGTCGTCCAGCGGACGGCGTTCGGCGAGCCGATCGCCAATCGCCAGGGGGTCGCGTTCACGGTCGCGAACATGGCGATCGAGCTCGACGGCCTGCGCCTGACCACGTATCGCGCCGCCGCACGCGTCGACCGGGGGCTCAGCTTCGCCCGCGAGGTCGCGCTCGCCCGGCGCCTGTGCGCCGACCGCGGGATGGCGATCGGCTCCGACGGCGTCCAGATGCTCGGCGGCCACGGCTTCGTCAAGGAGCATCCCGTCGAACGCTGGTACCGCGATCTGCGCGCGGCCGGCCTGATGGAGGGCGCGCTGCTCGTCTAGGCGGCGATGCGCACACGACCATGATCAATCTCGAGACCCCACGCAAGTTCAACTTCCTCGTCGCCCAGGCCCACCAGGTGGCCAGCGAGGTCTTCCGGTCGCACTCCCGCCGGTACGACACCAACGAGCACACCTATCCCAAGGAGCTCGACATGCTGGCGGCGGTGATCGACGGCATGAACGAGAGCGGCGCCCTCGGTGGCGCCGGCGCCGGGACGGTCGGCACCTCGAACGGGTCCGCGGCGCACCGGGAGGACGGCAATCGCAACGCCAGCAACCTGGCCAGCCTCCTCGGGCTGATCGAGCTGTGCTGGGGCGACGTCGGGCTGCTGCTGTCGATGCCCCGCCAGGGGCTCGGCCAGGCGGCGATCGCCGCGGTCGCCACCCCGGAGCAGCTGGAGCGCTTCGGCGGCAAGTGGGCCGCGATGGCGATCACCGAGCCCGAGGCGGGCTCGGACTCGGCGGCGATCCGCACGACCGCTCGGCTCGACGGTGACGAGTACGTCCTCAACGGCGAGAAGATCTACGTCACCTCCGGCGATCGGGCCGAGCTGATCGTCGTCTGGGCGACGCTCGACCGCTCCCAGGGGCGGGCGGCGATCAAATCGTTCGTCGTCGAGCGCGACAACCCCGGTCTCACGCTCGACCGCCTCGAGCACAAGCTCGGCATCCGCGCCTCCGACACCGCGAACTTCATCCTCACCGACTGCCGGGTGCCCGCGGGGAACCTGCTCGGCAGCCCGGAGATCGAGACCGACACCGGGTTCGCCGGGGTGATGCAGACGTTCGACAACACCCGCCCGCTCGTCGCCGGGATGGCGGTGGGCGTCGCGCGAGCGTGCCTGGAGGAGACCCGCGCGCACCTCGCCGAGGCGGGCATCGAGATCGACTACGACCGGCCCCACCATCTCCAGACCGCGGCGGCGGCCGAGTTCATCGCGATGGAGGCCGACTGGGAAGCCGCTCGGCTGCTCGCCTATCAGGCGGCCTGGATGGCCGACAACCAGCAGCCCAACTCCCTCCAGGCCTCGATGGCCAAGGCCAAGGCGGGGCGGGTCGGCACCGACGTGGCGCTGCGCTGCGTCGCGCTGTGCGGCGCGACCGGCTACGGCGAGGGCGAGCTGCTGGAGAAATGGGCGCGGGACGCCAAGATCCTCGATCTGTTCGAGGGCACCCAGCAGATCCAGCTGCTGATCGTCGCCCGGCTGCTGCTGCACCGCAGCTCGTCCGAGCTCAAGTGAGCGCGGCGGCTTCGCGCCGCAGCACGTCCCACGCCCGGCGCACGTCGGCCTCGCCGGTGCTTGGATGGCCGATCGCCATCCGCAGGACGGTCCGGCCGGCGAGCGCGGCGTGCGAGATGAAGATCTCGCCGCCCTCGTTGACGCGGCTCAGGAGCTCGCGGTTGAGGTCGTCGCCGCCGTCCAGGCGAAAGCAGACGAGCGAGAAGTGGCGCGGCGCGCAGACCTCCCAGCCGGGGGTCTCCTGCACCCAGGACTCGAAGCGCTGCGCGAGGGCGACACCGCGACGGATGTGCGCCTGCAGGCCGCTGCGCCCGTAGCAGCGCAGCACCGCCCACAGCTTCAGCGCGCGGAAGCGGCGGCCAAGCGCCGGGCCGTACTCGCTGAGCGACAGCGCGTCCTCGGCGTCGGGGGTGCGCAGGAACTCCGGCACGAGGCTGAACGCCGCTCGCAGTTCCTCGCGCCGGCGTGACCACAGCAGCGAGCAGTCCATCGGCGTCAGCAGCCATTTGTGGGCGTTGACCGAGACCGAGTCGGCCCGCGCGACGCCATCGAACGCCCAGCGGAACTCCGGGCAGACCATCGCCGAGCCGGCGTAGGCGGCGTCGATGTGCAGCCAGGTGCCGGCGGCGGCGCACGCATCGGCGACGGCCGGCACCGGATCGACCGCCGCGCACGCCGTCGTGCCGACGGTGGCGATCACGATCGCGGTGTCCGACAGGTCGCCGAGCTCGTCGACCCGCATCCGGAAGGCGTCGTCGGTCGCGACCTTGCGCAGGCGCATGCCGAGCATGCGCGCGCCCTTCTCGGCGGCGGAGTGCGTGTGCTCGGAGCAGACGGCCTCGTGGCGTCCGGTCGCCGCCCGGGCGGCGATCATCGCGGTCAGCGTCGAGGTCGACGCGCTGTCCTCGATGTGGCCATGCCAGCCGGCGGGAAGCCCGAGGAGCTCCGCGGTCCAGTCGAGCACGACCCCCTCCAGCTCGGTGGCGGCCGGCGCCGTGCGCCACAGGAACGACACCGAGTTCAGCGTCGCGGCGAGCATCTCGGCGAGGATCCCGGGCTCGGAGGCGATGCTCGGGAAGTAGGCGAAATAGCGCGGATGCTGCCAGTGGGTGACGCCCGGCAGCAGGATCTCGTCGAGATCCCGCAGGACGGCGGAGAACGGCTCGCCGCACTCGGGGGCGTGCGCGGGCAGGCGGGCACGGATCTCCCCGGGCGCGACCGGGGCGAGGACCGGCAGCTCGCCGACGCGCTCGAGATAGTCCGCGGCCCAGTCGATCGCCGCGCGGCCGTCGGCCCGCAGGTCGATGACCGGACGCCCGCCGGGGATCTGGGCCGCCTCCGAGTCCGCCCCGGCCGCCTTCGAGTCCGCCCCGGCCTCCGAGCGAGCCCCGGCCGCCTTCGAGTCCGCCCCGGCCGACTCCGAGCGAACTCCGGTCACGCCGAGACCTCGGTCGCCGACCACTCGTAGCGCACCCCGGTCAGCCGCTCTGACTCCTCCCACAGCCGCCGGTCGGCCTCCTCGTCGTAGGCGCGGCCGGCGCCGGTGACGATCCGCGGGTGCCCGCGCCCCTCCATGAATCCGTCGGGGCCGACGAACGCCCCGCCGGGCACGCCCGGGGCGGTCGCCGCGTACAGCGTGGGCAGCGCGCCCATCTCGGCGCTCTGGGCGAACAGTCGGTTGCCGATGACCATCGCCCAGCGCTCGTGGCGCCGCGACGGCCCGGCGAACTGGAGGTTCGTCGCCGCGTAGCCCGGATGGGCGGCGAGGCTGAGCAGCGCGCTGTCGTGGGTCACGGCGCGGCGCGCCAGCTCGATCGCGAACATCAGATTGGCGAGCTTGGACTGGCCGTAGGCGAGCCAGTTGTTGTAGCCACGCTCGCGCTGGAGGTCGTCGAAGCTCAGCCGCCCGATCCGGTGCATGCCGCTCGACAGCGTCACCACCCGCGGTGCGGGCGCGGCGCTCAGGCGCCCCAACAGCAGGCCGGTCAGCGCGAAGTGGCCGAGGTGATTGGTCCCGAACTGGCTCTCGAACCCGTCCGCGGTCTGCCGGCGCGGGGGCGCCATCACGCCGGCATTGTTGATCAGCAGATCCAGCCGCGGGGCCTGCTCTGCGAGGCGCTGCGCGAAGCCGCGCACCGACGCGAGATCGGCGAGATCGAGGGGCTCCAGGCGCGGGGCCTCGCCGGTCGCGGCGGCGCCGACGTCACGCAGCGCCGTCGCCCCCTTGTCGGGATCGCGGCACGCCAGCACGACGGTCGCCCCGGCGCGGGCCAGCGCCCGGGCGGTGACGAGCCCGAGCCCGCTGTTGGCGCCGGTGACGACGGCGAGGCGCCCGGTCTGGTCGGGGATGTCGGCGGCGGTCCATCCCCCGGCCATCAGCCGCCGTCCCGGCTGAGCGTGCGAAAGTCGATCCCGGCCCGCTGGAGACGGTCGATCAGGGGCCGGCCCATCGCGACCGCGGGGGTCAGCTGCCCCGAGCGCCGCGGCAGGTCGTCGTGGGCGAGGCAGAGCGCGGACTCGGCGAGCATCTTCGAGGTCTCCCCGTAGCCGGGGTCGCCCCCCGCCACCTCGGTCACGATCCGCATGCCGTCGCTGCGCCCGACGATCCGGACGCGGAACCACGCCGTGCGGCGCTCCTGCGCGCTCGGCCCGTCGCCGGGGTCCTTCAGCTTGAGCAGCAGGTCACGCGCGGGCGGCAGCTGGGCCAGGGCGACGAGGGTGCCCGCGCCGGCGGCGAGCCCGGCGAGCACCGGCAGCCGCCGGTTGACGAGATAGTGGCCGTAGCTGAAGTCCGGTCCGTAGCGGGGCAGGGCGCGCGCCGAGCGCAGGACGGTGACGGGGTCGATCGTCGGGATCGGCAGGATCCAGCCGCCGGCGGTCGCGTCGTGGCGCGGGCGCCCGACGACGCCGCGCACGCGCCGGCCCTCCGGCTCGGGCTCGAGCGAGCGGCGCCGCCTGGCGACCCGCGCCCCCTGGCGCAGCCGGCCCATGATGTGCAGGGCGGAGTGATACGTCCCGCCCGAGAACGTCCCGCCCGCCCGGACGAACCCCTCCAGCGCGAGCGGCACCCCCTCGGGCATCTGCGTGACGGTGTAGAGCACGCCGAGGTCGTAGGGAATCGAGTCAAAGCCACAGGAATGGACGATCCGCGCTCCGGACCGCTGCGCCTGCTCGTGATGGCGCAGCCACATGAGATCGACGAACTCCGGCTCGCCGGTGAGGTCGACGTAGTCGGTGCCGGCCGCCGCGCACGCCGCCACCAGCGGCTCGCCGTAGTGGATGTAGGGGCCGACCGTCGTGATCAGCACCCGGGTGCTCTCCGCCACCCGGCGGATCGCGTCGGCGTCGCCGACGTCGGCGAGCAGGATCGCCAGCTCGGCGGCCGCCGGGTCGATCGCGGCCAGGCGCGAGCGGACGCCCTCGAGCTTGGCGGCGTTGCGCCCGGCCAGGGCCCAGCGCGTCGGCCCGCCCGCGCGTACGAGGTACTCCGCGGTCAGCTCGCCGGTGAACCCGGTGGCGCCGAACAGCACGACGTCGTACGGGCGCTCAGCCGTCGCCGTTCACCTCCTCGGCCAGCGCGCACGCCTGCGTCAGGTCCATCCCGGCGCGGGCGGCGAGCCAGCAGGCGAGCGGGGCGGCGGTCCGCTCCGAGGCGTGGGCGGCGACGCCGGCCAGGGCGAGCGCGGCGTCGAACTCCTCGTCGGTCGGCACGGGGACACCGAGCCGGTCGGCGAACGCGGTGATCCATTCCCGGCTGGTCATCGCGGCGCGGCGGCGGCGAGCGGGACGGCGGGCGGATCGGCGGCGGCGGCCACAGCGGCAGAGTACTGGCAACATTCCTGCGCCGCACAGGCCACACGACGACGAAAGGCAGAGCATGAGCATCCTCGCAGGCAAGGTGGCGATCGTGACCGGGTCGGCGCGCGGGATCGGCCGTGCGACGGCGGAGCTGCTGTGCGCGCAGGGCGCCAAGGTGCTCATCAACGATCTTGACGGCGACGTCGCCGAGCAGACCGCGCGGGAGATCGACGGGGAGACGCTCGTCGTCTCCGGCGATCTGACCAAGCCCGGCGTCTGCGACGCGCTCGTCGACCGGGTCGTGGCCGAGTGGGGCACGGTCGACATCCTCGTCAACAACGCCGGCTACACGATCGACGCGCCGATCCACAAGACGAGCGACGACGCCTTCCAGCGGATGCTCGACATCCACACCGTCGTCCCCTTCCGGATGTGCCGCGCGGTCGCGCCCCACATGCGTGAGCCCGCCAAGCGCGAGCGCGAGCAGGGCGTCGAGGTGTTCCGCAAGATCGTCAACGTCTCCTCGGTCTCCGGCACGATGGGCAACGCCGGCCAGGCCAACTACGCGGCGGGCAAGTCCGCCGTCGTCGGGCTGACCAAGACGCTGGCCAAGGAATGGGGGCAGTTCAAGATCAACGTCAACGCGGTGGCGTTCGGCTGGATCGAGACGCGGCTGACCGCCGACAAGGACGACGCCAACACGATGGAGATCGACGGCCGGACCGTGCAGCTCGGGATCCCCTCCCAGCTGCGCGCGGCCATCCCCAGTCTGATCCCGCTGGGACGCCCGGGCTCGCCGGCCGAGGCCGCCGGCGGGGTCTTTCTGCTGTGCACGCCGTGGGCCAACTTCATCACCGGCCAGGTGCTGAACGTCACCGGCGGTTGGTGGGGCGGGATGACATCCTGACCCCAGAGGACTCCCGGGCGCTGATCGTCGCGCACCGCGGCGCCTGGGGCGATGCGCCCCAGAACTCGCTGGAGGCGTTTCAGCGGGCGATCGGGCTGGGCTGCGACGGGATCGAGATCGACGTGCGGCGCACGGCGGACGGCCGCCTCGTCGTCCTGCATGACGCGCGGGTGCGCGGGCGGCTCGTGACCGCGCTGACCCTGGCGCAGCTGCGCGCGCGGGTCAGGGACGGCCAGGCCCCGCTGCTGGAGGAGGTGCTGGAGCTCGCCGCCGGTCGGCTCATCGTCGACGTCGAGCTCAAGCAGGGCGGCTACGAGTCCGAGGTGATGGCGATCGTGACCCGGCGCCTGACGGCCGACCAGTACGTCGTCACCTCGTTTGACGACGCGATCCTGCCCGCCGTACGCCACAGCGCGCCTGAGGCCAGGACCGGACTGCTGCTCGGGCCGCGGCTGCAGCGCCGAGAGCTGGAGCGCCGCGTGCGTGACACCGGCGCCGGCTTCCTGGCTCCCCATCTCAGCCTTGCGCGCGAGTCGCTCCTGCACTGGGCGCAGGGTCGGGGCCTGGGCTGCTGGCCGTGGACGATCAACGATCGCCGGCTGCTGGCCCGGCTGACCGGCGACGCCCGCGTCGAAGCGGTGATCACCGACCGTCCGGAGCGGGCGCCGGCGCGCGGCGCGCCGCGGTGACCGGCGGTCTCGGCGGATGGACACCGGCGCCGGGGTCAGGTAAAAAGCGCCTTGAACATATTGGTGTAAGAGCGACCCGAGCCGGAGGAAGACATGTCCGAGAAGCTGTGGAGTGGAGAGCCGTTCTGGGGACTCGGGTACGAATGGGATCCGGAGTGGGTGCTCACCGACCGCCAGCGTGAGCTGCGTGATCTCCTGATCGAGCTGTGCGAGTCCGAGATGCGCGGCAACGCCAAGATCTCCGACGACAACCTCGAGTATCCGCGCCGCAATCTCGAGCTGCTCGGCGAGCACGGGTTCCTCGGCCTGACCGTCCCGACCGAGTACGGCGGCCTCGGCGAGGACCACGTCGCCTTCTCGATGACCTGCGAGACGATCGCCCGGTACGGCTGCGCGTCGACCGCGATGTGCTACGTCATGCACATCGGCGCGGTCAACACGCTCATGCTGCGCGCCACCGACGAGCTGATCGAGAAGTACATCCGGCCGCTCAACAGCGGCAAGATCGGCACCCTGTCGTACTCCGACCCCGAGACCGGGTCGCACTTCTGGTATCCGATCTCCTCGGGCGCGGAGCGCTCCAACGGGGGCTTCAAGGTGCGCAAGAAGGCCTCGTGGACGACCTCGGGCGGGTTCGCCGACTTCTACGTCATCCAGACGACGAGCCCGGACTTCAGCGGCTATGACGACCTGTCGGTGTTCGTCATCGACGGCGACGACGTCAAGTCGCACCCCTCCTCATGGGACGCGCTCGGCCTGCGCGGCAATCAGTCCGGCCCGATCGAGGTGGAGGACGTGTACGTCCCCGCCACCCAGATCGTCGGCCCGGTCGGCGACGGCGCCGCCTCCAACGACGAGTCGGTCGATCCGTGGTTCCTGATCGGCTCCTCCTCGGTCTGGAACGGGATCGCGCTCGGCGCGATCGACATCGCCAAGCGCCAGACGACGCGCAAGCGCCACGTCGACGTCGGTCTGCGGGTCGCCGACTATCCGACGATCCAGGACTACGTCGGCGAGGCGGTGATGGACACCAACGCCTGCCGACTGTTCGGCTACTCGGTGGCCCAGGCGATGGACAGCGTCACCGATCACAACACGCGGCGGATGGCGCCGGGCGAGTTCGCGCGGGCCAATTTCCTGCACTGGGCCTGGCAGATCAAGTTCGTCGCCGCCAAGAACACCGCACACGTCGTCGACAAGATGCTGCACGCCTGCGGAGGGACCGGCTACAAGCGCGACATGGAGCTCGAGCGCTACGTGCGCGACGCGAAGGCCGGCTGGGTGATGGGGCCGACGAACGAGGTCCTGCGCCAGTTCGTCGGCAAGGCGGTGCTGCTCGGCTTCGACAGCCTCGACTACTGGAACCAGACCTACAACCGCCGCGCGGTCGAGAACGAGATCAAGAAGCTCGACGCCGACGGCAAGCGAGCGCTCGCCGAGCAGCTCCTGGCCGAGGTCGAGTCCGCGTCGGCCCCGGCCTAGTGCGATGACGACGTTGACCGGCCCGTCGCCGCTGCTGATCGGCGGGCTGCTCGCCCCCGACCGCACGCTCGAGACCTATCCGGTCCGCCCCGGCGGAGCGACCGCGATCGAGCTGGCCGGCGAGGACCGGGTGCGGATCGTCGACCGCCACGGCGGCCAGGTGGCCGAGGTGACGGCGATCGGAGCCGGCTTCGGCTCCGCGCAGCCGGCGTCCGAGGCCCCGGCGTCGGTGCTGCGCGCGCTCGCCGCGTCCGGCGGGGACGGCCCGGGCAACGGCTCGGCCGGCGTGGCCGCCGCGCTCGCCGGTCGCGGGCTGGACCTCCACGAGGCGCGCTGCCTGCGTCTCTTCGGGCCGGGCTCGGAGCCCGGGAGCGAGGCGACGCTGACCGCCGCCGACGCCACGACGATGATCGTGGCGGCCCCCGGCGGGCGGGTCATCGACGGCGAGACGCCGGCCAGCGAGCTGCTCGTCGAGGTGCGGCGGGCGATCCCGCGCCCGCGGGCCGAGTCAGAGCTGCCGGCGCCGCTCGCCGAGCCACGGCTCGATCTGCGCATCGACGCCGCCACCGCGCGCCACTACGAGGTCCGCGCCGGCGAGTACATCCAGATCATCGACGTCCAGGGCCGCCAGTGCTCGGACTTCCTCGCCTTCGACGCCGCCCGGCTCCAGGCCGGGCTCGAGCGCGGGCTCGACGCCACCGTCACCCGCACCCTGATGGGCAACGCCTATCCGCAGCCCGGCCTGTACGCCAAGTTCTATGACCAGGACCTCAACCCGCTCGTCGAGGTCGTCCGTGACACCGTCGGGCGCCACGACACGTTCGCGCTCGCCTGCCAGGCCAAGTACTACGAGGATCTCGGCTATCCCGGCCACGTCAACTGCACCGACAACTTCAACGCCGCGCTCCGCGACTATCCGATCGGCGCGCGCAAGGGATGGCCGGCGCTCAACCTCTTCTACAACACCGTGTTCGATCGCAATCTGCAGCTCGTCAACGACGAGCCGTGGTCACGGCCCGGCGACTACGTGCTGCTGCGCGCGATGAGCGACCTGGTGTGCGCGTCGTCGGCCTGTCCCGACGACGTCGATCCATCCAACGGCTGGGAGGTGACGGATGTCCACGTGCGCGTGTACTCGCCGCAGAACCGGTTCTCGACGGCCATCGCGCGGCGCGTGACCGCCGACGCCGAGGCGGTGCTGACCAGGGAGACCGCCTTTCACTCCCGCACCGCCGAGCTGACCAAGTCGTTCGTGGAGTACCGCGGCTACTGGCTGCCCCACTGCTTCGACAACGAGGGGGCGATCGCCGAATACTGGGCGTGCCGCGAGCGCTTGGCGGTGATGGACCTCTCGCCGCTGCGCAAGTGGGAGGTGCTCGGACCCGACGCCGAGACGCTCATCCAGCGCACGATCACCCGCAACGCGCGCAAGCTGGCGGTCGGCCAGGTCGTCTACACCGCCATCTGCAACGAGACCGGCGGGATGATCGACGACGCCACCGTCTTTCGCCTCGGCAACGACAACTTCCGCTTCGTCGGCGGCGACGAGTACGACGGCGTCTGGCTGCGCACGGTCGCCGATCAGCTCGGGCTGAAGGTGTGGATCAAGCCCTCCACCGACCAGCTGCACAACATCGCCGTCCAGGGGCCGCTCAGCCGCGAGGCGCTGGCCGAGTTCGTCTGGACGCCGCCGACCCAGCCGTCGCTGAGCGAGCTGAAGTGGTTCCGCTTCCTCGTCGGGCGGATCGGCGGCCATGACGGAACGCCGATCATCGTCTCGCGCACCGGGTACACCGGCGAGCTCGGCTATGAGGTGTTCTGCCATCCCGCGGACGCCGGGGCGGTGTGGGACGCGGTCTGGGCGGCCGGCGAGCCGCGCGGCCTGTCGCCGCTCGGGCTCGAGGCGCTCGACATGCTGCGGATCGAGTCCGGGTTGATCTTCGCCGGCTACGAGTTCGACGACCAGGTCGACCCGTTCGAGGCCGGGATCGGCTTCGCGGTCGCACTCGACGACGAGGACTTCATCGGCCGCGACGCGCTGCTGGAGCGCCGGGAGCATCCGCAGCGGCGGCTGGTCGGCCTGGAGCTGGAGGGCAACGAGGTCGCCGGCCACGGCGACGAGGTCTACGTCGATCGCCGCCGCGTCGGGGTCGTGACGAGCGCAACGCGCAGCCCGACGCTGACGCGCTCCATCGCGCTCTGCCGGATGGCCGTGCAGTATGCCGAGACGGGAACCGCGGTCGAGGTGGGCAAGCTCGACGGCCTGCAGAAGCGGATCCCGGCCCGCGTCGTACGATTCCCGTTCTATGACCCGGAGAAGAAGCGGCCGCGGTCCTGACCGCGGCACGCCGGCGGAGCCGGAGATGACGCACCGCGGCGAGCGGTCGCGATGACCGAGCGCGAGGGCGTCGCCCGGCTGACGCGGGTCGCCAAGCTGGCCGACCCCGTGCAGAGCACGGGGCTGATGCCCCCGCCGCGGCGGACCCCCTCGCCGGCCGGACCCGGGCCCGGCGCGCGCACGCCCGGCCGGCCGGGCGCCCGGCCCGAACCGCCGCCGGCGGCCACCTTCGGCGCGCCGGCCGGGGTCGCCAAGCTGACGCCGCGCTCGGCCGCCGCCGAGGCCGCCGCGCGGGAGCTGCGCGCGGTCATGGGGCGCTTCGCCACCGGGGTGACGGTCGTCACCACGACCCATCGGGACACGATCCACGGGATGACCGCCAACGCGTTCCTGTCGGTCTCGCTGCGCCCGCCGCTCGTGCTCGTGTCGCTCGGCCGCTGCCGGATGAGCGAGATGCTCCCCCGGACGGGCCGCTATGGCGTCAGCGTGCTCGCCTCCGACCAGGAGCATCTCGCCGCCCACTTCGCCGGGCAGGGCGTCTCCCCCACCCCGCCGGAGTTCGTCTGGCACAACGACCTGCCGCTGCTGAGCGGCGCGCTGGCCCACGTCGGCTGCCGGGTGGTCGACGTCCACGCCGCCGGCGACCACGTCCTGTGGATCGGCGAGGTGGAGCATCTCGGGCACCGCGACGGCGAGCCGCTGCTCTTCTACACCGGGCGCTTCGGGACGCTGAGCGAGGTCTCAGACCGAGCCCAGAGCGGCGGCTGAGCGCGGGCTGACGGGACGGACCGCGGGCCGGCGCGGACCGAGCGCGGCGGCGGATCAGCCTCCGGGGGCGACCCAGACCAGGCACGGGGCCTGACGGCGCACCCGGCGCGCGGCCAGCGCCAGCCACCAGCGCGGCGTGCGCTCCAGATCCGGCCCGAGCACGACGAGGCCCGCCCCGCGCTCGCGGATGACCTCGATCAGCGCGGCGAGCGGCCGGCGGCTGGAGATCCGCAGCAGTTCGGTCTGCACGCCCCGCTCGGCGGCGCGCTGGGCGGTGGCGCGCACCGCGTCGAGGTCCTCCTCGTGCGGGAGCGTGGCGTGCTCGGGGGCGAGCATGAGCGTTGTCGGGTACGGCGGCAGCCACAGCATGTTGGCGATGATCAACCGCGCGCGGGTCTGGACCGCGGTCTCGATCGCCATCCGCTCGGCGCTCGGATCGACGCGGACCGACAGCGTCGCCAGCACGATCGGGCGCGGCTCCGGCGTGGCGGGCGGAGCGATCGGAACCGTCGGATCTCGTAGCGTCAGCGGTGACATCGCCGTCCTCGGATCATCGCATGCTCCCTGTGGATGAACGCCCCGCTCCCTGCGGACAAACATGCCCGGCGCGCGTTGACCCACTTTGTACAAACTGGTATAAAGGCGCGACCAGTCGCCGGATGCTGCTGATGGTGAGGACCGGCGCTCAGCCCAAACGAGGAGGGAAGAGGCTTGGCAACTGCCACCGTCGAGGAGGTTCAACTCCTCAAGACGTTGCGCTGGTGGGACGGCTTCATCATCGCGCTCTGCAACCCCGGCTTCCTCCTCGGCAGCCTCGGCTTCACGCTCAACGCCTTCAGCGTCGGAGCCACGATGCTCCTGTGGGCGGCCTCGGCCGCGCTCGGCGCGCTGCAGGCGTTCGTCTACTCCGAGCCGGCGACCATGTTCGGCCATCGCAGCGGCGGCCTGCCCCTGTACGCCCACGAGGGCTGGCGGCGCTACACGACGCTCGTCGGCCCGCTGTCGGCCTTCGGCTACTGGATCGGCTGGTCGGTCGTGCTGTCGATCTTCGGCAAGGTGATCGGCGACCTCGCCGTCGCGCAGTGGTGGCCCCACTCCACCTGGACGATCGGCTTCCTCAGCAACACCCTGACGCTGTCCTCGTTCATCGCGATCGGGTGCATCATCTTCGTCTGGGGCTTCAACGTCTTCGGGCTGCGCCCGGCGGTGTGGTTCACCTACGTCTGCGCGGCGCTGCTGATGGTCCCGCTCGCGCTGTTCATCATCGTCCCGTATTTCAGCGGTGACTGGCACAGCGCCAACGTGCACTTCACCTTCGCGGGCGGCTCGTGGGGCGGCGCCAAGCTGATCATCGTCTACATGTTCATCCTCTGCTGGTCGACGTACGCGTCGGAGACGTGCGCGACCTTCGCCCCGGAGTACAAGGAGCGCAGCGACACCAACCGGGCGCTGCGCAGCGCGGCGATCTTCATGCTCCTCATCTGCCTGCTGCTGCCGCTCGGGCTCGGCGGGGTGACGGGCACCGTCCCACTGGCCACCGCCGAGGGTGAGTTCTACACCCAGGCGATGACCACGATCGTCGGCCACGGCGCGGCGAGCTTCTTCACCATCTGCATCATCGCCAGCCTGATCCTGTCGATGACCTCGTCGACGTCGGACGCGGGCCGCGCGCTGTACGGGATCTCGAAGGCGGGCATGACGATCAAGCAGTTCGGCGTGCTCAACCGCTTCCACGTGCCGGCCCGCGCGATGTCGATGGACCTGTTCGTCAACGTCGCGCTCGTGCTCGTCATCAAGTCGAACCTGGCGATCCTCTACATGAGCAACATCGGCTACGTGCTGGCCCATATCTTCGCGCTCAGCGGGTTCCTGCTGTTGCGCAAGGACCGGCCGAACTGGCCGCGGCCGATCCGCCTGTCGTCGGTCTGGGTCGGCGTGGCCGCCGTCACCTGCACGCTCAACGTCCTGTTCCTCATCGTCGGGGCGCTGGCGCCCAAGCTCAACGGCTACGGCACGTGGACCGACTTCTGGATCGGGATCGGCGTCCTGCTCGGCTCGCTCGTGCTGTTCGCCTTCCGGCGGATCGTGCAGGACGGCGAGAGCATCCACTGGCGCGAGGACGTGCCGCAGGTGCCAGACGCCGCCGAGATGGCCGCGCTCGGCCTGACGGCGCCCGAGACCCGGGCCGCGGTGGTGGTATGAGCGACGACGCCATCCTGCTGGCCTATGACGACAGCGAGCCGGCGCAGCGGGCGCTGCGCCGGGCCGCGGCGCTGGCCGGCGCGTTCGGCTCAAAGCTCGTCGTGACGAGCGTCGCGCCGGTCAGCACCCCGGCCGGCGGACGCTCGATCGGCGCCGATCCGGTGGAGACCGGCGCCGATCACCTCGCCGAGCTGGCCGGTGCCCGCACGTATCTCGAGGGCCAGGGCGTGCACGCCGAGTACGTCGAGGCGCTCGGTCACCCCGCCGACTCGATCCTGGAGGCCGCCCGCGAGCGCGGCGCCGGGCTGATCGTGCTCGGCTCACGCCATCTCTCGCTCGTGCAGCGGCTGCTCGGCCAGAGCGTCTCCGACGCGGTCTCACACGGCGCGCACTGCGACGTGCTGATCGTCCACTGACGCGGACGCGACCCGTTCCCTCCCGATCGCGCGCGGGAGTCGACGGGGCTCGGCGCCCCGCACGGCCGTGCCGATCCCCGTCTCTGTCGCCGGCCGGAGAAGGGTGTCGACAGATGTGACGCAGATGGTCACTCATGTCGATGTCCTCATCGTGACACGGGCGCCGCGCGCCTGATCCGCGGTCTGGCGAAGGCCGCGGCAGCTACTCCGGTTTGATCTTCCAGGTCGGCAGCTCGGCGAGCGCCGCGCGGTACTTGCGGCGATGCAGCGGCCGGAAGAACATGCTCCACGTCGTCGCCACGACCGCCACCAGCAGCAGGCCGCCGATCGCCTGGCCGGCGATGATCGAGGCCACCGCGGCGATCAGCGCGACGATGCTGATCGCCAGGGGGATGCGGCGGAAGCGCAGCTGCGTGGCCCGGATGGCGGCGTACTGCTCGACGGGGATCCGATTGGTGTTCCACGTCTTGCCGCACTTCTCGCAGCGCCAGCGCTCGCCGTAGCGCAGATGGCGGCGCTCGCCGCACTCGCAGGTCACGGTGATCGGCGGGCCCCGCCGCACCGAGCGTGGCACCTCCTGCGCCGTGCGCGCCATCAGTTCGCCGCCGGTTCAGGCCGGGCCGTCAATGCTCGGGAGGCTCCCAGCCCTCGAGCACCGGCGGGACGTAGTCGGCGCCGACCGTCCGGGACCCCTGCACCCACGGCCCGAGCTCGGGCTGAGGGAACTTGCAGTGGCGCTCCTTGAGGGTGATCCCGTACGAGTTACCCGACTGCAGATGCGTCATCAGCACCTTGCGCGCGATCTCGTCCTCGCGCCCGGCCGGGATCTCGAAGTAGATCTTCAGGAACGAGTTGGAGTAACGGTCGAACACCGCCGGCGTGCCCTCCTCCGCCAGCAGGGTGACGTCCTCCAGCCAGTTGATGTCCTCCCCGGGGGTTGCCGCCAGCAGGTCGACCCCCTCGACGAGCTCGATGTCCTCCTGATACGGGAACCGGTGACCCGACAGATACTCGGCATCGATCGATACGACCTTCTCCGGTTCGTCGGGAAGCCGGTGCACGTTGGCGGTGCTACTCATGGCCGACCCCCTGTCCCACGCCCTCCTGCTCGGCGGCGAGGTAGTCGATCGGATTGGCGATGTGACGCTCGAGCAGCGCCTCGATCCTGGCCAGCGTCTTCTCCTCGGACACGCCCGGGATGTACTCGGTGCCGGCCAGCGGGACGCGCGCCATCGCGGAGGCCTCGACGGTCAGCGCGCACAGGTCCTCGGGCTCGAGGCTGTGCACGTCGGTCTTGCCGCACGCCCGGGCGAGCATCTGACACTCGAGGGTCAGGGTGTGCAGGAAGTTGTACACGCGGTGGGCGGCCTGGTCGACGTTGAGCCGCTTGCGCAGCTCGGGATCCTGGGTCGCGATCCCGACCGGGCAGCGGCCGGTGTGGCAGTGATAGCACTGACCGGCGGGAACGCCGATCGTGCCCTCGTAGTCGGTGACGCCCGGAAGCTCCTTGTTGCAGTTGAGCGCCATCAGCGCCGAGTGCCCGATCGCGATCGCGTCGGCCCCCAGCGCCAGCGCCTTGGCGACATCGCCGCCGTTGCGGATCCCGCCGGCCACGACGAGGTCGATCTCGTCGGCCAGGCCGACGTCGCGCAGCGCCCGCCGGGCCTCGGGGATCGCCGCCATCAGCGGGATGCCGGTCTCCTCGGTCGCGGTGTGGGGGCCCGCCCCGGTGCCACCCTCGGCCCCGTCGAGGTAGATGATGTCCGGGCCGCACTTGGCGGCCATCCGGACGTCGTCATACACGCGCGCGGCGCCGAGCTTGAGCTGGATCGGGACCTGGTAGTTGGTCGCCTCGCGGACCTCCTGGATCTTCAGCGACAGGTCGTCGGGGCCGAGCCAGTCCGGATGGCGGGCCGGCGAGCGCTGGTCGATGCCGGCGGGCAGCGAGCGCATCTCGGCGACCTGCTCGGTCACCTTCTGCCCCATCAGATGGCCGCCGAGCCCGACCTTGCAGCCCTGGCCGATGAAGAACTCGATCCCGTCGGCGAGCATCATGTGATGGGGGTTGAAGCCGTAGCGGCTCTGGATGACCTGGTAGTACCACTTCGTCGACAGGTCGCGCTCGGGCGGGATCATCCCGCCCTCGCCCGAGCAGGTCGCCGTGCCGGCCATCGAGGCGCCCTTGGCGAGCGCCATCTTGGCCTCGAGCGACAGCGCGCCGAACGACATGCCGGTGATGTAGATCGGGATGTCGAGCACGATCGGATTGGCGGCGAAGCGCGCGCCGAGCACGGTCTTGGTCGTGCACTTCTCGCGATAGCCCTCGATCACGAAACGGGTCAGCGTCCCCGGCATGAACATCAGCTCGTCCCAGTGGGGGATCCGCTTGAACATCGAGAAGCCGCGCATGCGATAGCGGCCGAGCTCGGACTTGACGTGGATGTCGTCGATGACCTCGGGGGTGAAGATCCGGCTCTGACCGAGCCGGTTACGAGCCGAGGGAGCGTTTTCGTCAGCCATGGGTTGCGCCTCCTAGAGGACGAGCTTGCGCTCGGAGGGCTCGAGATTGTCGTAGTTGTAGAGCTTCCTGCCGCACACGAACTTCTGGAACTCAGGCGGCGAGCCGAGCCCGTAGATCCGGAACTTGCGGTTGATCAGCTCGGTGTCGGCGTCGGTCCACTCGCCCGGCACGCAGTCGATCCCGAGCGACTTGACCTTGCCGGCGACGTAGATGTCGCCGTCGTACATCGAGTCACCGAGGCCCGGTCCGACGTCGCCGCAGAGGATCTGGCGGCCGCGCTGCATCATGAAGCCGGTCATCGACCCGGCGTTGCCCATCACGATGATCGTCCCCCCCTTCTGGTCGATGCCGGTGCGGGCGCCGACCTGGCCCTTGATGACGAGATCGCCGCCGCGGATGGCGGCGCCGGTCAGCGAGCCGGCGTTGGACTCGATCACCACCACCCCGGACATCATGTTCTCGCACGACGACCAGCCGACCCGGCCGGCGATGTGCACCTCCGGCCCGTCGATCATGCCGAGCGCGAAGTAGCCGAGGCTGCCCTCGAAGTTCAGCTTGCAGCGCGTCAGGATCCCGGCGCCGAGCGAGTGGCGGGCGCCCGGGTTGAGGATCGTCACCTCGCGCACGCCCTCCTCGTAGAGCAGCCAGCGCAGCTCCATGTTGATCCGCCGCGTCGTCAGCTCGCGCGCGTCGAACTGCGCGCGGTCGCCGTCGATCTCGGAGACCTTGGGGACGCGGGCGTCGAGCTCGACGAGTCCGCGGGGGTCGAACCGGGGTTCGTCCTGCTGACGTCCCGTCGTCACCGTGTCCATACCATCACCGTGCTCTCGTAGGGGTCGTACGTCTCGATCTCGTGGTCGATCACCGCCCGGATCGCCATCTCCTCGGAGGCCAGCGCCACCATATCGTCGCCTTCGTAGAGGACGAGCGGCTTGGCGGCGAGCTCGTCCTTGGCGACCCCGAGCGCGTCCTCGGAGACGCAGATGTAGGTGAAGACGCCGTCGAGCTCCTCCAGGCTGTGACGCATCGCATCCTCCAGCGACTCACCGCCGGCCATCCGGTCGGCGAGGTAGACCGCGATGATCTCCGAGTCACACGCCGAGGCGAAGCGATGGCCGCGGCCCTCCAGCCGCCGGCGCCACTGGTGATAGTTGGTCAGCTGCCCGTTGTGGACGACCGCGACGTCGGAGAACGGATACGCCCAGTAGGGATGGGCGTTGGCGATGTCGACGTCGGACTCGGTCGCCATCCGCACGTGGCCGATGCCGTGACTGCCGAAGTAGTCATCGAGGTCGTACTGGACCGACACCGTCCGGGCGTCGCCGAGGTCCTTGACGATGTCCAGCGAGTGACCGAGGGACAGCACCTCGGTGTGGGGCACCGCCTCGATCGCGTCGGCCAGCGCCTTGAGCTCGCCGTGGAAGGCGACCGTCGCCGAGAAGGTGTACTCGTTGATGTCCTCGGTGCTCTTGATCGCCGCGCCCGCCGCGCGCAGGCGCAGCTCGACCTCGAGACGCCGGCGGCGGACCGCGTCGGCGAAGTCACGATCGCGAACGGCCGTCGACTCGGCGAGGTTGATGCGCACCGTCAGCTCCTGGGTCGGCGCGTGATACAGCGCATAGCCGGTCGAGTCAGGTCCGCGATGCTTCATCGACTGCAACATGGAGGTCATGTCACGGCCGATGCGATGCGCGCCGTTCCCGTTCTTGTAGATGATCCCCGCGATTCCGCACATGGTTACGGCAACACCTCCAGATACTCGTCGCGCTCCCAGTCGGTGACCGCCGCGAGATAGCGCTCCCATTCGTCGCGCTTGTAATGGTTGAACACCTTGTAGAGGCGACCCGGCATCGCGCTCTTGATGACCTCGTCGGCCGACAGCGCCTCCAGGGCCGCGCCGAGGCTGTCGGGGACCTTCTCGATCTGCGCGCCCGCCTCGAGCAGCTCGTAGGTGTTGCCCTGCTGGGGCGGGCCCGGGTCCAGTTCGCGGCGGACGCCGTCCAGGCCGGCCCGCAGCAGCGTGGCGACCGTCAGATACGGATTGCACGACGAGTCGACGCCGCGATACTCGAAGCGCCCGCCGGAGGCGACGCGGACCGTCGTGGTGCGGTTCTGCCAGCCCCAGTTCTTGTAGATCGGCGCCCAGAAGCCGGTGTCCCACATGCGGCAGTACGAGTTGACCGTCGGATTGCCGACGCACATCAGCGCCGGGAAGTGCTCGAGCATCCCGCCGAGGAAGTGGCGCGCGAACTGCGACAGCTGCGCCGGCCCGTCGGGATCGTGGAAGACGTTGTTGCCCTGGTCGTCGATCAGCGTGAAGTGATGGTGATGGCCGTTGGCCGACACGCCGGTGAACGGCTTGGGCATGAACGTCGGCAGCAGACCATGCTTGCGCCCGACGGCGGCGCAGACCTGGCGATAGGTCGTGATGTTGTCGGCGGTGCGCAGCGGCCGGTCGAAGCGGAAGTTGAGCTCGAGCTGGCCGGGGGCGTCCTCATGGTCGCCGTAGCTCATGTCGAGGCCGAGCGCCTGCCCGTACTCGACGACGTCCAGCAATACCGGACGCAGCTCCTCGAACTGATGGATGTGATAGCAGTACGGCTTGGTGACCCCCTGCGGGATCTCGCCGTCCAGCGGGCGCTTGAGCCACATCATCTCGGGCTCGATCCCGATCAGGAACTGATAGCCGAGCTCCTGCTCGAACTCGTGGGCGATCTGCTTGAGGTTCTGGCGCGGATCGGCGTCGAACAGCGCGCCGGTCTCGGTGTCATAGCAGTCGCAGTACACGCGGGCGACGCGGTTGTCCCACGGCAGCACCGCGAACGTGTCCAGATCGGCGATCGCCGCCAGCTCGGACTCCTCCGGGCCGAAGCCGATGTAGTCGCCATAGCGGTCGGTGAACAGGTTGGCGGTGGCGCCGTAGACGAGCTGATAGCCCTTCTCGGCGACCTGCGGGAAGAACGAGGAGACGACGCCCTTGCCCATCACCCGGCCGGTGATCGAAACCTGCTGGAAGAAGACGTACTTGATCCCCTCGGCCTCGATCAGGCGGGTCAGCTCCTCGATCCGCTGCGCACGGCCGGGGGCGTTGCGCGCCTCCTGCAGCGTGGCGGCAGCCGGCTGGATCCGAGGGCTGGACAGGACCGTCTCGACGGTGCCGCCCAGTACCCGCTCTTGCGCTGCTGTCGCCATCTCCACTCCTCTCGTGCTGCCGCGCGCCGCGAGCAGCGGATGGGTTCTTATCGCTCCCCGGCCCGCGTGCGGCGCAGCCGCTGCGGCGTCACCATGGATCGTCCCGACGCCCTCTCGTTCACCCGCCGGCGCAGGGCGGAGAACCCGCGAGCGGACTGGACAAATTGGTACACGCCGCGTTTATACCAACTGGCCCGCACCGAGGCAAGCGCCGCGCTTGCCGGATGCCGGCGCCCTCGGTATACTGTTGCACGACTGACAAGCCCATTGCGCAATAGGCAACATCCGAGGAGCTCCGCTCGTGTCCGATCCGCTTCCCACCTCCGTCCCGACGCTCGTCATCGGCGCCGGCGTGCACGGCCTGTCGACGGCCTGGCACCTGGCCCAGCAGGGCGAGCAGGTCCTTGTCGTCGACAAGATCGGGGTCGGCGCCGGAGCCTCGGGCATCGCCTGCGGCGTCGTGCGCAACAACTACTTCCAGCCGGCCATGCAGGAGCTGATGGCCGCGTGCGTCGAGGTCTGGGAGTCCGACCCGCAGGCCCTGCACTATCACGGGACGGGCTATATCGCGCTCGGCCCGCGCGCCCAGGAGAGCGACCTGATCGAGGTCTTCGAACGCCAGCAGCGGATCGGCTATCCGTCCGAGCTGCACGTCGGCGAGCGCGAGGTGGAGCGCCACATGCGCTCGCTGTACGACGACTGGCGCGCTCCCGGGCTGACCGTCTGCCTGCACGAGCACGCCGGTGGCTATGCCTTCAATCGTGAGTCGATGTTCGGCCTCGCCGACAAGGCCCGCGCGGCGGGCGCGACGATCATGCCCGGGGTGGAGGTGACGGGCTTTCAGTTCGACCAGTCCGGCGCCGTCGACCGCGTCGTCACCGACCGCGGGACGATCGCCGTCGAGCAGGTCGTGGTCGCCGTCGGGCCGTGGATCGCCTCGCTGTGGTCGATGCTGGGGCTGCCCGCCCGGCTCGACGTCCGCCGCCCCGACGGCACCGTCGACAAGAACCTGCCGATGTGGACCTACTGGTATCTCCAGGAGGGCGAGGTCGAGATCGACCCGGCCGGCTTCGTGACCTCCAGCGGCGCGATGTCGCCCGTGCTGCACGTCGACTCCGACCAGCCGCTGCACGCCGACGACGGGCAGCTGATCACCGACGAGCCGTGGGGCGTCTACTTCAAGCCCGACCGCACGTCGATCCAGGGCGGCGCGGAGCCCCTGACCGTCGGCCCCGAATACGAGGTCGACCCGTATCCCACCGGAACCGTCGAGCCCCGTTTCGTCGAGATGTGGCCGGCCTCGCTGTCGCACTGCCTCAGGCGCTTCGAGGGCGCGCGCCAGTACTTCCGCCACGTGCGCTCCGGGGGCGTGGGAGCGTTCACCGTCGACAACTTCCCGGTGTTCGACCACATGCGCCCGAACGTGTTCGTCGCCGCCGACTCCAACCACGGCTACAAGATGATCGCGGTCGGGCGCGAGATCGCCCGCGTCCTGCGCGGTGAGCACTCCTCGCTGCTGCACCCGTTCCGCTACGAGCGCTTCGCCACCGGGGATCTGCACCCGGTCTCGCACAGCCCGTATCCCTGGAGCTGACCCGGTCGCCGCCGGGCGCGGTTGAGAAGTACGGATTGAATCCGCGCCCGACGCGCACTACTGTGGCGCGCGGCTACGGCAGGCCACGAAAACCTCATGCGGGAGGTCGCGATCGTGTCCCGGGGATGTACACGGCTGAACTCGTTCGTGCGCATACGCGCGCGCATATTTGCTCTGGCGGCGAGCACCGCCGCGATTGTGTTCACCGTCGGTCCGGCGCTCGCCGCCGCGCGACCGGCGCGCCACAGCCCGCCGGGCGGCGCCTCATCCGCCACCCGTGAGCGGGCGAGCGCCGTCTCGCCCGACGAGGGCGACGACCCGACCGGCGGGGACCCCGCCGGCGGCGATCCCTTCGTGGGCGCCCCGGCGAACAGCGATTCCGGCTCCTCGGACCTCATCTACACCGCGCTGGGCGATTCGTTCAGCTCCGGCGAGGGCAGCGGCGACTATTACGATACGACGTGCGACCGCTCGTTGAACGCCTGGCCGGCCAGGCTCAGCGTGGCGCTCGGGATCACGCAGGCGCTCGACTTCGATCTGGCCGCCTGCACCGGGGCGACCTCGGCGACCATCCAGAGCGGTCAGATGCTCACCCTCAACTCGAGCACGAACGTCGTGTCGATCACGGCCGGAGGCAACGATGCCGCCTACGGACCGGCGTTGGAGGCGTGCGCCTCCGCGACGGTGCTCTCACCGACCGGGGTGTGCCCGCAGGCCACGCTCAGCAATGCGGCCGCCACCGCGGCGGCGCTCGCCGCGCAGACCGCGTGGAGGGCCGCGCTGGCGGCGGCGCCCAGTGCCGTGCTGCTGATCATGGGCTATCCGGACATCTGGTCGACGACGGATCCGTCCTGTGCGTCGAACAACGGGATGCGTGCCGACGTCGTCGCCGCGTTCAGCGCCTCCACGCAACTGCTCGACGCCAAGCTGGCGACGGCGGCACAGCTCCTCCAGGGCGATGTCCCGAACCGAACGATCCTCTACGTCGACCCGAACGCCGACGGCGGCTGGTCGCAGCACACCATCTGCGCTTCGGTCCCCTGGGCGAACGGCATTTCGCTCACCCACCCGAAGGGCTCGTTCCATCCCAACAGCGCCGGCAACCTCGAGCTCTGCGCCGACGCCATGAGCGCGATCACCGACGGAGAGTGGTCGCACTGCGGCCCGCACGGGTCTGACCCGACGATCGCCGCCATCCTCGCCGGCGCGTGAGGGTGTCGACGGACTATCTGCCGGACTGCTGACGGGCGGACCGAGGGCTCACGTCGGATGGCTGACGTGAGCCCTCAGCCGGCGGGCGCGCCGAGCGCACGGCCGAGCTCGGCCGCGGCGGCCAGCAGCGGCTCGCGCTGCGCGCGGCGCGCGGCCGGCGTCAGGCGGGAGACGGGTCCCTGGACGCCGAGGATCGCCGCGAGCTCGCCGCCGCGCCCGAACACCGGGACGGCGAGCGCGGCGAGGTCGGCCTCGCGCTCGCCGACGGCCTCCGCCCAGCCCCGGTCACGCACAAGCTCGAGCTCGGCCTCGAGCGCCGCGCGGTCGACGATCGTGCGCTCGGTGAACGCGATCAGCGGCGCCGACAGGCGCGCCGCGGCGCCCGTCCAGGCGAGCACCACCTTGCCGGCCGCGGTGGCGTGCGGAACGCTCGGGCGTCCGACCCGGGCCATGCTGATGACGCTGGACGGCGAGGGCACGAAGTCGACGGTGATCGCCTCGGCGTCGCCCGGGACCGACAGCGTCGCCGTCTCGCCGGTCTGCGCCACGAGCCGGACGAGGAGCGGCCGGGCGAGCTGGCGAACGTCGAGCTGCGCGAGCACGCGATCGGAGAGGGTCAGCAGCCGCAGCCCGAGCCGATAGGGCCCGCCCGGGTCACGGGCGACCAGGCCGGCGTCCTGCAGGGTGGCGAGCAGACGGGAGGCGGTGCTGGCGTTGACGCCGATCCGGCGCGCGAGCTCGTTGACGCCGAGCCCGGCGTCGCTGGCGGCGAGCGCGTCGAGCAGCGATACGGCGCGGGCGACCGAGCCCACCGGCCGGCGCGGAGGTGGGCCGCTGAGCGCCTGCGCCATCGCCGATCAGCGGTCGGCGGGCCGCGGAGCGCGCCGGGCCGGGCCGCCGTTGACGCGGGCCTCGCGGGCGCGCGCGTCGCCGGAGCGCGCATCGCCCGGGCGGGCATCGCCGGCCCGGGCATCGCCGGCCCGGGCATCGCCGGCCCGGGCATCGCCGGCCCGGGCATCGCCGGCCCGGGCATCGCCGGCCCGGGCATCGCCGGCCCGGCGCCCGGCGATCCTGACCGGCCGCGGCGAGCCGAGCGAGCGCATGACCATGACCTCGGTCCCGCCTGGGGCGAACAGGTCCCGGGAGTAGGCGACGCGATCGTCGCGGCCCGCGAAGATGAGCTCTTCGAGCTCGAGGCCCGCGGTCATGCGGCGGATGCCCAGCGCCTTGCCGGCCCGCTCCCGCGCGGTCAGCAGCACCGGCATCACCCGGGTGCGGGCGTAGGTGACCGACACGCCGATCTCGATCAGCACGTCGAGCACCATCAGGCCGCCGGTCAGCGCGGCGATCAGCTGCGCCGCGTCGGGGAGCTCGATCGCCGGATGCACGACGTCGAACATCACCGCCACCGGCTGGCCGTCGGCGAGCAGCGTCCGTGAGACGGTCATCGCCGGCGCATCGGGGGCGAGCCCGAGCGCATCGCCCGCCTCACCGCCGACCGCCCGCGGCTCGAGCTTGACGTCGATCGCCGCCAGGGTCAGCCCACGGCGGGCCGCCACCGACGAGTACGGCTCCAGGCGCTCCAGCCGCTCGCCGAACGGCGGCGGGACGGCGGTGCGCCCGACGAACGTCCCGCTGCCCTGGCGGCGCATGATCTCGCCGCTCTCCTCCAGGCGCCGGAGCGCGCTGCGCAGGGTGCCGCGGGAGACGCCGAGCATCGCCGCCACCTCATGCTCGGGGGGCAGGCGGTCGTCCTGGCGATAGCGACCCGCGGCCAGCCAGTTGCGCAGGGCGAGCTCGGCGCCGTCGACGAGCGACGGCCGGGTCATGCCCATCTGATCCGGCTCGCCGGCGATCGCCGCCGAGCCATCGCTCTCGGGTGACGCTCCGAGCGTCATGCGCGCACTCCTCAACCGTCGCGGTTCTGGAGCGCGAATCGTATGTCACCGCGCCGCGGGGGATCCGCCGGTCCCGACGCGACGTTCCAAAGCGCGGGCGCCCGCGCTAGCGATACAGCTTGTGGCCGCCCTCGTTGAGACAGCGCTTGACCGGCGGTGCCGGAGACTGGGTGGCCCCGCCGGTGGAGCGGCGGTTGGCAACGACCGGTCGACCTGACGACCGGCGCGAGATGAGCGATGACAAACGGCGCATCGGACCTCCGTTTCGCAGTGGTTGCTGACCCATCGACATCATGCCTCCAGACCTTGAGCGAGCGCTCGATTGCGGGCCGCCGCCGCTCGCTCCGCGAGCTGCCCGGCCAGATCACGCTCTGCATCATGGCGCATCTCGCCGACGTTAAGCTCCGCCAGGCGAACGGCCGTGCGGCAGGCGGCCTCCGCGATGACGGTCGCGGTGACCGCGTCGCCGAGCAGGTGGCGCCCGGCGCGCGCCGTCGCCGCCGCCGCCTGCTCGGCGATCTCGGCCGCCACCGCGGCGATCTGCAGCGGAACGGCAGCCGCCGCGGACAGCGCCGCGCGCAGCGCCCGCGGCCGGGACGGGTCCTCGAGCGCCAGGCGCTGGGCCTCCAGCACGGGCGCATAGGAGCTCAGGTCCTCCTGAGCGAGCTCCAGCGCGCGCGCCCGCAGCCCGCGCGCCGCCTCCACCCCCGGCCCGGGCTGCCCGGCCGGCGACTCGAAGGCGACCGCGAGCTCCAGCAGCGCCGCGGCGAGCGCGGCGGCCGTCGCCGCCGCGCTCCCGCCGGCCGGTGCAGGCGTCCGTGCCGCGACTCGGCCCAAGAACTCGCCGACCGGGAGGTCGGCCAGGACGTCGGGATCCACCGAGGGATCCACCCGGCGGATCAGGCTAGAACAGCCCGACCGTCTTTCCGTCGGCGTCGATGTCGATGTTCAGCGCGGCCGGGGTCTTGCCGAGACCCGGCATCTGCTGCACGTCGCCGCACAGCGGCACGAGCCAACCGGCGCCGGTGTAGGCGCGGATGTCTCGCACCGGGAGGGTGAAGTTCTCCGGCGCGTTGAGCAGCGTCGGGTCGGCCGACAGCGACAGATGGGTCTTGGCCATGCAGATCGGGAAGTGGCCGAGCCCCTCCTTGGTGTACTGGGTGATCTTCGCCTCGGCCTCGGGATACAGGTAGATGTCCTTGGCGCCGTAGACCTTGGTGGCCACCGCCTCGATCTTGTCCTGGATCGGCTGGTCGTCGGTGTACAGCTGGTTGAAGCTGTTCGGCTGCTCGCAGGCCTCGACGACGGCCCGGGCGAGGTCGGTGACCCCGTCGCCGCCGCGCGTGAAGCCCTCGTTGGCCTCGGCGCCGAACGCCCCGGCCTCCTTGGCGAGGCGCTTGACGAGCTCGACCTCCTCGTTGGTGTCGCCGGGCCGCCGGTTGACGGCGACCACGGCGGGCACCCCGAAGGCGGCGATCGTCCGCAGATGGCGGCGGACGTTGGCGAAGCCGGTCTCGATCGCGTGCATGCTCGTCGAGCGATCGACGTCCTCGTCGCCCTCCATGCCGGCGTGGTGCTTGATCGCCCGCACGGTCGTGACGAGCACGGCGGCCGACGGCGTCAGCTTGCCGAACCGGCAGACGATGTCGAAGAACTTCTCCATCCCCATGTCGGAGCCGAAGCCCGATTCGGTGACGACGTAGTCGCCGAGCTTCATCCCGATCAGGTCGGCGATCAGTGAGTTGTTGCCGTGGGCGATGTTGGCGAACGGCCCGCAGTGCATCAGCACCGGCTGGCCCTCGAGCGTCTGCACGAGGTTCGGCTTGAGCGCGTCCTTGAGCAGGACGGTCATCGCGCCGGCCGCGCCGAGGTCCTCGGCGGTGATCGGCTTGGCGCCGTCGAACGAGTAGGCGGCGGTGATCCGGCCGATCCGCTGGCGCAGGTCCTGCAGGTCACGGGAGACGGCCATGATCGCCATCACCTCCGAGGCGGCGGTGATGTCGAAGCCGGTCTCGCGCGGATAGCCGTTGGGGCGGCCGCCGAGCCCGACGGCGATCTGGCGCAGCGCCCGGTCGTTCATGTCGACCGCGCGGCGCCAGCCGATCCGCAGCGCGTCGATCTTGTGCGGGTTGCCGTGCAGGATCGAGGCGTCGATCATCGCCGCCAGCAGGTTGTTGGCGGCGCCGATGGCATGGATGTCGCCGGTGAAATGGAGGTTGAGGTCCTCCATCGGCACGACCTGGGTGAGCCCGCCGCCGGCCGCGCCGCCCTTGATCCCGAAGACCGGGCCGAGCGAGGCCTCACGCAGGCAGGCCACCGGGTTGCAGCCGATCTTCCCGAGACCCTGGGTGAGGCCGACGAGCGTCGTCGTCTTGCCCTCCCCGGCCTTGGTCGGCGTCATGCCGGTGACGCACACGAGCTTGCCGTCCGGCCGGTCCTTGAGCCGCTCGATCACCGACAGCGCGATCTTGGCCTTGTAGCGCCCGTAGGGCTCGATCTCGTCGGGCTCCAGCCCGGACGCGGCGGCGATCGCCTCGATCGGCTCCAGAACGGCTTCCTGCGCGATCTCCAGGCTGCTCTTCATCTCTCCCTCTCCGGTGTGGAACGGCTGATACGGCTGGTGCTGGTGAACCCTCTAATGGCTGACGGCGGCCGCGGCGAGCTCGGAGACGAGCTTGTCCTCGTAGAAGCGCTCGAGCGCGAACGGCGCGATCAGGTCCGGCTGGCGGCCGGTGGCGACGAGCTCGGCGAGCGTCTTGCCGACGATCGGGGCGGCCTTGAAGCCGTACGTCCCCCAGCCGGCGCTGACGTGGTAGTTCTCGACGTCGGTCTGGCCGAGGATCGGGCTGTAGTCGGGGCTGAGGTCGCACAGGCCCGCCCAGCTGCGCAGGATCCGCGCGCGCTCCAGCTGCGGGAACAGCTCGAGCGCGTGGCGGCAGACGTCCTGCAGGAAGTTGAGCGTGCCCTGCATCCGATATGTCGTCCAGGGCTCGATCTCGGCCCCCATCAGGAACTCGCCACGGTCGGTCTGGCTGACGTAGACATGCATCTGCGAGGAGACGATGACGACATCGAGCAGCGGCTTCATCGCCTCGGTCACGCACGCCTGCAGGATGTGGGTGGTGATCGGCAGCGGCACGCCGGCCATATCGGAGATGAGCGTGCTCCAGCCGGCGGTGCAGTTGAGCACCTGGCCGGCGTTGATCGTCCCGCGGTTGGTCCTGACCTTCGTGATCCGATTGCCGACGCGCTCCATGCCGAGCACCTCGGTGTTCTGATGGATCTCGGCGCCGCCCTGGTCGGCGCTGCGGGCCAGGCCCCAGACGACCGCGTCGTGGCGGATGATGCCGCCCGGCGGGTGGTAGAGCGCGCCGAGGATCGGATACGTCGCGTTGGGATTGTCGACCTGCATCGCCGGGGCGAGCTGCTTGATCTCGTCGGGGTAGATGAGCCGGCTGTCGATCCCGTTGATCCGGTTGACCTCGGCCCGGTTGGCCATCACGAACATCGCGCGGTCGGCGTGGGCGAGGGTCAGGTGGCCGCACTGGCTGAACAGCAGGTTGAAGTTCAGGTCCTGCGACAGACCCTCGTAGAGCTTGACGCTGGCGTCGTAGAAGCGCGCGCCCTCCGGGGTCTTGTAGTTGGAGCGCAGGATCGTCGTGTTGCGCCCGGAGGCGCCGGAGCCGATGTAGCGCTTCTCCAGGATCGCGATGTCCTTGATCCCGTGGTCGCGCAGATAGTGCGCGGTGGCCAGGCCGTGCGAGCCGCCGCCGACGATGACGACGTCGTAGGAGCTCTTGAGCTCCGGCTGGCGGCGCCACATCCGGCGTTTGCGGAAGATGTCAAGCATGCTGGGTGATCTCCGTTGCGTCGGTGGGCAGCGCGGCCAGCGCGTCGACCCCGATCGGCCGCCCGCCGAGATGGCGGCCGGCGTCGGAGACGATCGACCACATGTACTCGCCGGTCGCCCAGCCGAACAGGAACAGGTACCGGTCCTCGGCCTCGACGACGAGCACTCCCGGCTGGCGGCCGATCGAGCCGGGGCGCAGCGCATGGACCGGGGCCTTGGCGGGCCGGAGGTCCAGGGCGCAGAACCGCGCGAACACCTCGCGGGCGAGCGGCCCGACGAGCGTCATCGCCGCGTACTTCGTCGTGATGTCGACCACGCTCACGCCCTCTGTCTCGGCGACCGCCGCGTCGATGCGCTCGCGCAGCGCCGCGTCGCCGCCGATCACGATCAGCCGGGTGCCGGCCAGCCGGCACCACCAGGCGTCGTGCGCGCGGGTCGCCGTGGTCAGCTCCCCGCCGGCACCGCAGGCGGTCAGGATCGCGGTCAGACCCTCGGCGCTCCGCGCCTGGATCTCGAGCTTGGCGAGCGCGGAGACGTCGGCCCAGCCGGCGGTCTCGCCGGCCGCGGTCGCCTCCTGCTCGGGCGTCGAGCCGAAGCTGACGGCGACGTTCCAGCCATCACGCGCCTCCACGCGCGCGCCCGCGGCCCGGGCGGCGGCCTCCATCGGCGAACGGGCGACCGCGACACCCGAGACGGGCGTGAGGAAGTCGAGATTCATGAGCGCAGCACCTCCCCCTCGGGGTCGTAGAACGGTTTGGTCTGGATCTCGGCGCTGAGGTGCCGGCCCTCGTCGGAGATCGTGATCCGGGCGCCGTCGTGAGCCAGGGCCTCCGGCACCCAGGCCATCCCGATCGTGCGCCCCAGCACCGGCGAGCGGCGTGAGCTCGTCACCTGGCCGGCGGGCTGGCCGCGCTCGTCGAGGACGACCGCGCCCTCGGTCGGCACCGCGCCGGTGGGGAGCGTGAAGCCGACGAGCGCCGAGGACGGCGTGATCGTCGAATAGTGCTCCAGCGCCCACTTGCCGATGTAGTCCTGCTCCTTGTCGAGCTTGACGATCCACTCCATCGCCGCGGCGAACGGCGTCGACTCCGAATCGGTGTCCTGGCCGACGATGATGTGCATCTTCTGCAGGCGCAGGATCCGCTGGGGCTCGAGACCGAACGGCCGCAGTCCGTGCGGCGTCCCGGCCTCGGTCAGGGCGTCCCAGACGTGCTCGCCGTAGGCCGCGGGGAAGTGGATCTCGTAGCCGACCTCCCCGACGAAGCCGATCCGCAGGATCAGGCAGGTCACCCCGGCGATCGTGCCCTGCTGGGCGTCGAGATACGGGAACGCCTCGTTGGAGGTGTCCAGGTCGGTGACGGCGGCGAGGATCTCCCGGGCCCTCGGCCCGGCGAGGTTGACCGCGCTCAGCGCCTGGGTGACGTCGGTCAGGGCGACGTCACCGCCCCAGTCGGCCAGCCACCACGAGAACCATTCCTCGACCGCGCCGGCGCCGCTCGAGGTCGTCGTGACGTAGAAGGTGTCCTCGTCGATCCGGCAGATCGTGCCGTCGTCGACGATCCGTCCGGCGTCGGAGCTGATCACGCCGTAGCGGATCCGCCCCGGCTTCAGATTGGAGAAGCGATTGGGATACAGGCGATCCAGGAACTCGCCGGCGCCCGCGCCGCGGACGATCAGCTTGCCGAGCGTCGAGACGTCGATCAGTCCGGCGGAGCGGTTGACGGCCAGCGCCTCGCCCTCGGGATCGCCGTAGTCATAGGGGCGCCGCCAATCGCCGGCCCACTTGACGTTGGCGCCGAGCGCACGATGGCGGTTGTGGATCGCCGACCGCTTGGCCGGCTCCACCGGCCGGCCGCCGAGGATGCCCATCGGGATCGAGACCCATGGCGGGCGAGCCGTCGTGATGCCGACGTCACCGAGGCTCTGGCCGGTCTCCTGGGCCATCAGGCGGACCGCCGGGAGCTGGCACATGCGGCCCTGGCACGGCCCCATCGTCACCGTCGTGTAGCGCTTGGAGAGCTCGATCGAGTCATAGCCCTCGTCGATGCTCGCCTTGATGTCCTTGCTCGTCACGTCCTCGCAGAAGCAGGCGAAGCACTTGCCGCGACCCGCGCCGCTGACCGGCGGGGCGAGGGCGACGTTCGCGGTGTCAGCGCCGGCGATCCGGTCGCGCAGCCGCTGCTCGGTGGCCGCGGAGTCCCTGGCCCCGAGGCCGAGCGAGACCGCCGCCTGCAGGCCGGCCAGCTCGCCGGAGGCGGCGACCGCGTCGTCGGCGTCGGCGCCGGCCACCTCACCGGCGGCGTAGACGCCGTCGGGAAGCCCGGCGAGCGCGAAGTGGCCGCGCTGCTCGTCATAGGCGGTCTGGGCGCCGGCCTGGAGCAGCAGCGACGTCGCGGGGATCGTGCCGCCGGAGACGAGCACGAGATCGCAGGTGAAGGTGTGCTCGTCGCCGCCGCCGACCGGCGCGATGACGACCTCCTCCACGCCCTTGCGCCCGCGGGCCTCGACGACGGTGTGACCGGCGAACACCGGGATCCCGGCGCGGCGCAACTCGGTCGCGGCGGCGTCGGCGTCGGGGCGCAGGTCGGCGATCGCCGCGATCTCGGTGCCGGCGTCACGCAGCGCGAGCGCCGCCTCCAGCCCGCGGTCCGAAGTCGTGGCGACGATCGCGCGGCGACCCGGGCTGACCGCGTACAGCGCGGCGAGCCGGCGGGCGCCGCCGCACAGCATCACGCCGGGGAGGTCGTTGCCGGCGAACACGAGCGGCTGCTCGATCGCGCCGGTGGCCACGATGTGGCGCGCGGCCCGCACCTGGTGCAGCGTGTCCTGCTGCCAGACGGCGATCAGGCCGTCGAAGGCACCGATCGACGATGCCCGGGAGAGGATCTCGACCCCCGCCTCGCGCGCCTGCTCGGCGAGCGCCGCGATGTCGCCGCCGGCCAGGTGCAGCTGCTGGCCACCGGGCTCCGGGCCCTCGTCGGCGAGCACGACATCGGCACCGAGGCGCGCAGCGGTGATCGCGGCGTGCAGACCGGCCAGGCCGCCGCCGGTGACGAGCACGTCGGCGTGGCGGCGGCGGTACTCGGTGCGCCACTCGCGCTCGGGCTGGGACTCGCGCAGCTTGCCCAGGCCGGCGGCGTTGCGCAGGATCTTCTCGTACAGCGGCCACAGCTTGCGCGGGCGCATGAACGTCTTGTAGTAGAAGCCGGGCGGGGTGAACGGGCCGCCGACGAGGTCGGTGGCGCGCATCACGTCGAACTCCAGCGAGGGCAGCGCGTTGACGTGGGTGACCGTGATCCCGTCGGTGACCGGCTCGGTGCACGCCCGGGCGCCGGGCGCGCCGTCGACGGCGCAGATGCAGTTCGGGCACTGGCCGGCGACGCACATCAGGCCGCGGCGGCGGTGGTACTTGAAGCTGCGGGAGAACGTCCGCTGACCGGCGGCGTACAGCGCCGAGCCGATCGTGTCGCCCTCGTAGGCCTCGATCCGCTTGCCGTCGAAGGTGAAGCTGATCCGGCGATCGCGGGCGATGCGCTCGCCCGCCTGCGGCACGAGGCGGCTCATGCGGCCTCTCCTGTCGTCGCCGGGCCGGCCGCGGCCGCGACCGCCGCGGCGGCGGCCGGGACGTCGGCGGGCAGCGCGGTGAAGAGCACCTCGTTGGTGCGCGTGTCGCGCTCGGCGATGAACCACTCGCGGCAACCCGAGCGGTGAATCCACCATTCGCGCTGGACGCCGGCGACGTTGCGCCGGAAGTAGTTGTAGGTGTTCAGCTCGCGGAAGGTGGGCCGTGACGTGGGCCGGGCCGAGAGCTCCCCGCCGAAGCCGAAGTCGGTCACCTCGCGCACGCCGCAGTTCGGGCACGTCAGCAGGAAGGACATGAGGGGGGACCGTACGGGGCGAGGGTTGATCCTGTCCAATATCGAATTACGATTTATTGATTTTGTTCAGGAATCAGAGGGACAACCGTGGAACTTCGCCAGCTGCGCTATTTCGTGGCCGTCGCCGAGGAGCTGCACTTCCGGCGCGCGGCGGCCCGCCTGCACATCTCCCAGCCCCCGCTCAGCCAGCAGATCTCGGCGCTGGAGCGTGAGCTCGGGCTGACCCTGCTCGCCCGCACCCGCCGCCGCGTGGAGCTGACCCCGGCCGGCGAGGCCTTCCTGCGTGACGCGCGGACCACGCTGGCCGAGCTGGAGCTCGCGACCGCGCGCGCCCAGGCGATCGACGCCGGGCAGGCTGGCGTCCTGCGGGTCAACTTCGTCGGCTCGGCGCTGCTGTCGATCGTCCCGGCGACCGTGCAGCGCTTCCGCCGCAGCCGGCCCGAGGTGGAGATCGAGCTGCACGAGCGCTCGACCGTCGAGCAGCTGCGCGCGCTCGAGTCCGGGCTGATCGACGTCGGCCTCGTGCGCCCGCCGATCGACCCCGAGTCCTGGCTGCGAACCGAGACCGTCATGCGCGAGCGCACGATCGCCGCCATCCCGGAGGGCTCGCCGCTGGCCGCGCTGAAGCGGATCCCGTTGCGCCGGCTCGCCGCCCAGCCGCTCGTGCTGTTTCCCCGACCCCAGGCCCCCGGCTACCACGACCTGCTGATCGGGCGCCTGGCCGCGACCGGCGTCTCGCCCCGGATCGCCCAGTACGCGCCGGAGATGCTGACGATCATCGGGCTCGTCGCCGCGGGATTCGGCGTGTCGCCGGTGCCCGCGTCGGTCGCCCACCTGGCGATCGACGGCGTCACCTACCGGCCGATCAGCGGCGCGCCGGACACCGAGCTGGTGGCGGTCACGCGCGCCGAGGACCAGTCGGCGCTCGTCACCGCGTTCGTCGCCGACGCCGCCCGGCGCGCGTAGTGGCCGGCAGTCGTCGTCCTGTGGCCACTAGCCTCGTGGCATGACCACCGTTCCCGCCCCTCTCTCCCCACCCGAGCGCCTGCTGTGCGGCCCGGGCCCGGCCAATATCTCCGAGGCCGTCCTGACCGCGATGACGCAGCCGCTGCTCGGCCATACCGATCCGGTGTTCGCCGATGTGATGACCGACGTCGTCGCGATGCTGCGCAGCCTGTACAACGCCTCCGGCGGCGTCGTGCTCCCGCTCCAGGCGACCGGCACATCCGGCATGGAGACCGGCCTGAGCCATCTGCTCGAGCCCGGCGAGAAGGTGATCGTCGGCGTCAACGGCTTCTTCGGGCGACGGATCGTCGACATGGCCGGCCGGCTCGGCGCCACCGTCATCGAGGTGGCGGCCGACTGGGGCGAGCACGTCCCCAACGAGCGTCTGCTGGAGGCGCTGCGCGCCCATCCCGATGCCCGGCTGATGGCCGTCGTGCACGCCGAGACGTCGACGGGCGTCGAGCATCCGCTGGCCGAGCTCGGCGCGGCGCTGCGCGACCGTGGCGTGCTGTTGATGGCCGACTGCGTCACCTCGCTCGGCGGGATCGAGGTCGACATCGACGGCTGGGGCGTCGACTACGCCTACTCGTGCACCCAGAAGTGCATCGGCTCTCCGCCCGGCCTGTCGCCGGTCGCCGCCTCCGAGCGGGCGATGGACCGGATCGCGGCGCGCGCCCGGCCGGTGCCGTTCTCGTTCGATCTGCGGTTGCTCGAGCGCTACTGGATCGGCCGCCCGCCGGCCTATCACCACACGACCCCGATCCTCGCCGTCTATGCCCTGCACGAGTCGCTGCGCGAGGTCCTGCAGGAGGGCAAGGCGGCGCGTTGGGAGCGCCATCGCGACGCCGGCCGCTTCCTCCAGGACGAGTTGCACGCCCGCGGCCTGGAGCTGCTCGCCGAGCCCGAGCATCAGCTGCCGCAGCTGAGCGCGGTCCGGGTCCCCGAGGGGGTCGACGGCAAGCGGGTCCAGACGCGCCTGCTCGCCGAGCACGGGATCGAGGTCGGCGGCGGCCTGGCCGGGGCGCCGCCGATGTGGCGGATCGGCCTGATGGGCTTCAACGCCCGCCGCTCGGTCGCCGAGCGCGTGCTGACGGCGCTCGACGCCGTCCTGGCCGACGAGCCCGCGGTCAGCCGGTCGGCATAGCGGGCTGACGCCCCGCGCCGGCCGGGCGACCCCGCGGTCAGCCGGCCGGCAGAGCCGCGCGCTGCCCCGACGAGCGAGCGGCCTGGAGGGTGTTGGCGATCAGCATCGCGATCGTCATCGGGCCGACGCCGCCGGGAACCGGGGTGATGAGCGAGGCGACCTCGGCGCAGGACGCGAACTCGCAGTCGCCGACGAGGCCGTGATCGGTGCGGTTGATGCCGACGTCGATCACGACCGCGCCCGGCTTGACCCAATCGCCGGTGACCATCTCCGGCCGGCCGACGGCGGCGATCAGGACGTCGGCGCGCCGGCAGACGGCGCCGAGGTCCCGGGTCCGGGAGTGGCAGGTGGTGACGGTCGCGTTCTCGGCGAGCAGCAGCGCGGCGACCGGCTTGCCGACGAGGTCCGAGCGCCCGACGACGACCGCCTCGGCTCCCTCGAGCGTCACGTCGTGGCGCTTGAGCAGCTCGATCACGCCGGCGGGCGTGCACGGGCGCAGGCCCGGCAGCCCCTTGGCGAGCAGGCCGGCCGACACCGGGGTCAGGCCGTCGACGTCCTTGCCGGGGTCGATCAGCGTCGTCAGATGCGAGCCGTCGATGTGCTTCGGGGTCGGGAGCTGGAGCAGGATCCCGGACACCCGCTCGTCGGCGTTGAGGTCGTGGAGGAGCGCGACGACCTCGTCCTGGCCGACACCGGCCGGGAGATTGTGGGCGAAGCCCTCGATCCCCGCCTCGATGCAGGCCTTCTGCTTGTTGGCGACGTAGACCGCCGACGCCGGGTCCTCGCCGACCAGCACGGTGGCGAGCCCAGGTCGCTGCCCGCCCTCCGCCAGCCAGGCCTCGATCTGCTCACGCACTTCGGTTCGGACCTGCTGGGAGATCGACTTGCCGTCGATGAGGGTTGCGCTCATAGGACGAATTCGTACATCATCGTGAGGATGGTGGTCAAGCCGACCCCGGTCCCGCCGGTCGCCGCGTTCCTGCGCGCGCCGCTGTCCTGCACGCTGCCGCCCGCCGCCGTCCTGTCCGCGCTCGCCGGCGAGCCGCTGCCCTTCGCGCTCTGCGGCCGGTGGGCGGGATCCCGCGCGATCGTCGGCTCCGCGCCGCTGGCGGTGGCCCCCGACGACGCCGATCCGTTCGCGGTGCTCGACGACCTGCCCGAGGTTCTGCCCGGTGGCGCTGGTGGGATCGGGGGCGGGGGCGGGGGCGTGAGCGGCGGGGGCGCGGGCGTGCCCGGCGTGGCGACCGAGAACGGCGGAGCGGTCGAGAACGGCGGAGCGGTCGAGAACGGCGCGGTCGGCGGTGGCTGGTTCGGCTGGCTCGGCTACCGGCTCGGCGCGCGCCTGGAGCGGCTGCCGGCCGGCCCGCCCCGGCCGGCGCCCCTGCCTGACTTCCACCTCGCCTACTACGACAACGTCCTGCGCCTGGACGCCGACGGGCGCTGGTGGTTCGAGGCGCTCGTCGGCGCCGGCCGGGAGGAGGCGATCGCCGCGCGGCTCGCCGCCCTCCGCGGACGGCTGGCCGCGGCGCCGGCGGGGCGCGCGACGCCCGGCGCGGGCTCGCCCGCTCCCCTCCGACTCCCGGCCGATGCCGCCGAGCACCATCTCGATGCCGTCGCCGACTGCGTGCGGCGGATCGCCGCCGGCGAGATCTTCCAGGCCAACATCTGCCTGCGACTGGAGTCGGCCTGGGCGGGCAGCGCGGCGCAGCTGCTCGGCCGGGCGCTGGCGGTCGTCGACCCGCCGTACGCGGCGGCGTTCGACACCCCGCGGGGCCGGATCGCGAGCCTCTCACCCGAGCTGTTCCTGCGCCGGCGCGGCGACACCGTGACGACCGCGCCGATCAAGGGCACGATCGCCCGCAGCGCCGATCCGGCCGCGGCCGCGGCCGCGCTGGCGGGCCTGCGCGCGTCGGCCAAGGACGCCGCCGAGCACGTGATGATCGTCGACCTGATGCGCAACGACATCGGCCGGGTCTGCGCCTACGGCACGGTCACCGCGGCGCGCGAGCCCACGGCCGAGCCCCATCCCGGCCTCTGGCATCTCGTCTCCCGCGTGCAGGGGCAGCTGCGCCCGGGCGTCGGCAACGCCGACGTGGTCCGCGCCGCCTTCCCGCCCGGCTCGGTCACCGGGGCGCCGAAGGTGCAGGCGATGCAGGTCATCGCGGGCCTGGAGCGGTTTGGGCGCGAGGTCTACACGGGCGCGATCGGCTTCGCCGGCCCGCTCGCCGGGCTCGAGCTGAGCGTCGCCATCCGGACGCTGGAGTGCAGCAGCGACGGACGGCTGTGGCTGGGCGCCGGGGGCGGGATCGTCGCCGACTCCGATCCCCGCCACGAGCTCGCCGAGGCGCTGGCCAAGGCCCGTCCGATCGCCCGGGCGGTCGGCAGCTCGGTCGTCGTCCGCGGCGCGCGGGGCGGCAGCCGCGGCGGCGGGGGCGGGGGCGACGGAGCCCGGAGCGGGGGGCGCAATGGCGTTCGCGCCGCCTGACCGCGCGCAGGGGGTCTTCGAGACCCTGCTCGTGCGCGACGGCCGCGTCCACGCGCTGACCGGCCATCTCCGGCGCCTCGCCGATGCGGTCGCCGGCCTGTACGGCGCAGAGTTGCCGGACTCGCTCGCCACCGAGATCCGCGCACACGTCGCCGACTGCCGCGGCGAGCACCGGCTGCGGGTCGACGCCGTGCCCCGCCGCGAGCCCGGCCGCGCCCCGCCGCTCGCCGTGCGGCTGCGCACCGCGCCGGTCGCCGCCAACCGGCCGCGCGCGTTCCGGTGCGTGCCGGTCATCGTCGAGGCGCCCGGCGGGCTCGGCCCGCACAAGTGGCGGGACCGGGGATTCGTCGACGGGCTGCGGGCCGGCGACCCGGCGGAGGTGGCCCTGCTCGTCGACGGCGACGGCCGCGTGCTGGAGGCGGCGTGGGCGAACGTCTGGCGGCTGGACGGCGAGCGTCTCGTCACCCCGCCGGCCGACGGGCGCCTGCTGCCCGGCGTCACCCGGGCGCGCCTGCTGGCGCTCGCCGCGACGCTCGGCTATGAGGCCGCCGAGGAGGCGATCGCGCTCGCGGCGCTGACCGCGGAGTCAGGCATCTTTCTGACCTCGTCGATCGCGCTCGCCGTTCCCGCGTCGCTCGGCCCGCCGCCCGGAGCCGATCCGGCGATCGAGCGCATCCGTGCCGCGCTGGCGGCCGGCGACTGGTCGTGAAACCGGCACAATCATCGAGCCGATGCTCATCCGCCATGCCGACCGTGACAGCGACGCCGCCGCGTGCGCCGACGTCTACGCCCCGTCGGTCATCGACGGGGTGGCGTCGCTCGAGGAGCGCGCCCCCGACGCGAGCGAGTTCGCCGAGCGGATCGCGACGGTCTCCGCGGACTATCCGTGGCTCGTCGCCGAGATCGACGGCGTGGTCGCCGGCTACGCCTACGGGTCACGCCATCACGCCCGCGCCTCGTATCGGTGGTCGGTCGACGTGACCGTCTACATCGCGGCGGCGTATCACCGCCGGGGGATCGGCCGCGCGCTGTACGAGCCGCTGTTCGCGCTGCTGACGCGCCAGGGGCTCTACACCGCCTGCGCCGGGATCACCCTCCCCAACCCGGCCAGCGTCGGCCTGCACGAGGCGCTCGGCTTCACCCCGGTCGGCGTCTACCGGAACGTCGCCTACAAGCACGGGCGCTGGCGCTCGGTCGGCTGGTGGGAGAGGCCGCTGCGCCCGCCGACCGACGACGGCGTGGCGCCCGACGAGCCCGGACCGCCGTTGCGGCTGGGCTGACCCGGGCCTCACGCGTCAAGCGGGAGCTCCAGGGTGAACGCCGAGCCGTCGACGAGCACCCGGCCGCCGTGGCCCTCGGCGATCGCCGCCACGATCGACAGGCCGAGCCCCGCGCCGGGACGTCCGGCGGCGTCGGGCCCGCGCCAGAAGCGCTGAAACAGCCGGTCGACGCTCGCCGGGTCAGGCCCGGGACCCGCGTCGGAGACCGTGATCGCGACCCGGCGGCCGCCGTTGTCGACGACCCCCGGGACCACCGCGACGCCGACCGTCACGAGTCCGGCCTCCGGCCCGTGGACGAGCCCGTTCTCGATCAGATTGGCCACCGCCCGGCGCAACGCGTCCTCGTCGCCGCGGACGCTCAGCCCCGGAGCGATCTCCCCGACGATGATCCGGTCGCCGCCGGCCGCCGCGGTCACCGCCTCGCGCACGACGGCATCGAGCGCGACCGCGGCGGAGATCGACCCCGACCCGCCCGACACCGCCGCCGCGCGCTCGAGCGCCAGCAGCGAGTCGACGAGCCGGGCGAGGCGATCGGCGTCGTGGCGCAGATCGGCGAGCACCTCGGCGTCGACGCCGTGGCGGCTGGCGTAGTCGACGTTGCCGAGCAGCGCCGTGACCGGCGTGCGCAGCTCGTGCGAGGCGTCGGCGAGGAATCGCCGCTCGCCCGCCCGCGCCTGCTCCAGCGACGAGAGCATCCGGTTCAGCACCCCGGTCAGCTGCCCGATCTCGTCGCGCGTATCGACCGCCGGGAGGCGGTGCGAGGGGTCGGCCGTCCGCTCGATCTCCCCCGCCGCGTCGGCCAGGGCGCGCAGCGGCCGCAGACCCCGGCGGGTGAACATCGCGGCGGCGAGCGCCGCGAGCAGGACGATGATCACGCCGCTGAGCACGACCCCCGCCTCGAGGCTGGAGACGGTGTGGGCGATGTCGCTCGTGTCGGAGGCGACGAGCACCGCCCCGCCCTGAGCCGGGCCGCCGGCGTCGGCGATCGGCGCGACGTAGAGCCGCAGCGGGCGCCCGTCGACCTCGATGTCCTGCGCGCCGGTCGCGCCCCGGGTCAGCGCGGAACGGGTCAGCGCATCCTGCGGCAGCAGCCGATCGCCGAGCGACAGCGAGCGGGCGACGATCCGGCCGTGGGCGTCGAGCACCTCGACGTCGATCTGGCGACCGGAGACGGGGCTCTCCAGCGCTCCGGGATCGTCGAGCACGGCGGGCGCCGACACCGCCAGCTGCGCCACGTCCTCGGCGCGCTCGCGCAGCGCGGAGTCCAGCGAGCTGCGCAGATCGTGATCGACGAGCACGACGGTGATCACGCCGAACAGGACGACCGCGGCCAGGATCGACACCGCGGCGGCGGCCGCGATCCGGGCCCGCAGGGTCCGTGGCACTCGCACATTCACGCCGATCGTCTAGGGTGCGCGGGAAGCGACATGGAGGTTGGCAGGTCGTGCAGGAGCAATCGGGGCCGAGTAAGCCAGTCCGAGTGATGTTGGTGGCCGATGATCCGGCCGTCGCACTGGCGACCGGGGACATGCTGCGAACGGTCTGGCCCGAGGGGCTCGTCATCAGCCAGACCGACCGGATGAGCGACGCCGCCGATGATCTGCTGGAGCACTCCGTCACCTGCGTGCTCGTCGACCTCGGGCGTGACTCGCAGCCGCTTGTGGCAATCGACGAGCTGCGGACGGCGTCGCTTCACACCCCGATCATCGCGCTGTGCGAGCAGTGGGACGAGGAGTTCGCGCTGGCGGCGGTCACCGCCGGAGCGCAGGATTGTCTGGCGCGCGGCGAGCTCGATGCCGTCCGGCTCGGGCGCGCGATGCGCTTCGCGATCGAGCGCAAGCGCGCCGAGTCCGCCCTCGCCCACCAGGCGCTGCACGATCCGCTGACCGGGCTGCCGAACCGGACGCTGTTCCTGGACCGCCTGCGGGTCGCGCTTGACCGCTCGCGCCGGACGGGCGCGCCGGTGGCGGTCATGTTCCTCGACGTCGACGGCTTCAAGCAGGTCAACGACTCGCTCGGTCACGCCGGCGGCGACCGCCTGCTGACCGCGCTGGCCGAGCGCTTCCGGGGGCTGCTGCGACCGATGGACACCGTCGCGCGCTACGGAGGCGACGAGTTCACGTTCCTGTTCGAGGGCCTGGCCGGGGAGCGCCAGGCCGCCCTGATCGCCGAGCGGATCAGCACCGCCGCCGCCGTTCCGCTGGCCATCGGCGACGTCGGGCGACCGATCGCGGTCAGCATCGGGGTGACGCTCGTCGCCGATCCCTCCGTCGGTCTGGACGACGTCATCCGTGCCGCCGACGCCGCCATGTACCGGGCCAAGACGACGAGCGACTCGCACGTCGAGCTCGACGAGCGGCGCGAGCGCCGGCAGTCCGGCCGGTCCGGCGGTGCCTCGAGCGCGGCCTGATCGACCGGCGTCAGGCGCGCAGGACAAAGCCGGTGCCGCGCAGCGTGCGGATCAGCGGCGGCGAGCCGAGCTTGCGCCGCAGGCGCGTGATATAGCGATCGACGACGTTGGGCTCGGCGGCGCCGGCCCAGATCTCGTCGAGCGCCCGCTCGCGGGTGACGACGTTGCCGGTCTCACGCAGCAGCAGCTCCAGGAGCGCGGCTTCGCGGCCGGTCAGCTCCAGCGCGCGACCGCCGCGGGTGGCGGCCCGCGTCGTGACATCGAGCGTCAGGTCGGCGTAGGAGAGCAGCGGCTCGCCGGTGCGCCCGCGCCGGGTCAGCGCGTGCAGGCGGGCGACGAGCTCGGAGACCGCGAACGGCTTGACGAGATAGTCGTCGGCCCCGGCCTCCAGCCCGGCGACCCGGTCGGTGACGGCATCGCGCGCGGTCAGCATCAGGATCGGCGTCTGCAGACCCTTGGTGCGCAGACGCCGGCAGACCGACAGGCCGTCGATGACCGGCATCGCGACATCGAGCACGATCACGTCGGGCGCGGCGCGCTCGGCGGCGAGCAGCGCGCCGCCGCCGTCGGAGGCGACCGTGACCTCGAAGCCGTCGGCCGCCAGCGAGCGGGTCAGCATCCGCCGCAGCGCCGGATCGTCATCGACGACGAGCACCCGCTCGCGCTCGCGGGGCGGCGCCTCGTCAACCACCGGCGACGTCGCGCCGCATGAAGACGAGGAATGACGCGACGATCGCCGGCACGCCGTACAGCGCGCACACCCAGATCGCCCGGACGATCGGCGACCAGTCGATCGGCGTGCGCAGCAGCCCCTGCCAGGCGTTGAACTGCGTGCTCAGCAGATAGGGCTGCAGCGATCCGAGGCCGGGCAGGATCCCGATCAGCTGGATGAGCAGCGAGATCATCAGCGTGCCGACGACCGCGGCGGCGCTGTTGCGGGTGACCGACGACAGGAGCAGGCCGATGCAGACGATGGCGGCGATCGGGATCAGATAGATGACGAAGCTGACGTAGACGAGCTCCAGAGCCTTCGGCGCCGAGACGACGGTGCCCGACAGGCTCTGCAGAGGGTTGAAGCCCGACTCCAGGCTTCCGGCGATGACGCCGACGGTGCCGCAGAGCATGATCGCGACGACCGCGTAGGTGCTGGCGGCCAGCGCCTTGCCGGCGAACAGCTGCCAGCGCTCGAGCGAGCGGGTGAAGATCGTCTTCAGCGTCCCGTTGTGATCCTCGGAGGCGAAGATGTCGCCGGCCACGAGGGCGGTGATCAGCGGGAACATCCAGACGGCGCCGAACAGGAGGATGACGAGCGGCACGGCGAGCCCGCTCTTGGTCAGATAGTCCGAGAACGCGAAGCCGCCGCCGCCGTGATGGCGATGCTGGAGCTGGATCGCGATCACGAACAGGATCGGCACGATCGTCGCGCCGCCGAGCCCGAGGTACGTGCGCTTCTGATGGCGCAGCTTGAACAGCTCCCAGCGATAGACGGTCCCGACGCCGGGCATCAGCGCGCGGTCTCCGCGGCGGGCGCCCCAGGGGCGTGCGGCGCGCCGTCGGCCGCCCCATCGGACCCGCCCGCCCCGCCCGCCGTCCCGTCGCCCTCGGTGAAGGAGAAGAAGAGATCCTCGAGCGTGACCGACTGGGGCGCCAGCTCGGTGATCAGAGCGCCGGACTCGACGAGCGCCTGCGAGAGCAGGCCGACGGCCGGCGCGCCGGCGGCGAAGGTGATCTTGCCGTGGTCGTCGGTGCGGACGTCGGTCAGCCCGGGCTGGGCGCGGCAGACCGCCAGCGCGCGGGCGTCGTCGGTCGTCTGCACGCGGTACAGGCTGCCGGCGCCGCGCTTGAGCGCCGCGATCTCCCCCTCGTAGACGATCCGGCCCGAGCGCACGATCGCCACCCGATTGCAGACGTCCTCCACCTCGTTGAGCAGATGGCTGGAGAGCAGCACGGTCATCCCCTGGCTCGCCAGGCGCTTGATCAGCAAGCGCATGTCCCGCATGCCGGCGGGATCGAGGCCGGTCGCGGGCTCGTCGAGCAGCAGCAGCTTCGGATCGCGCAGCAGGGCGGCGGCGATCCCGAGGCGCTGGCGCATGCCGTGCGAGAAGCCGCCGACGCGGTCGTTCTCACGCGAGGTGAGCTCGACGGTGTCCAGCGCCTCGCCGATCCGCTGCGGGGCGTCGCCGCCGTCGTACGCGGCGAGCATCTGGAGATTGCGGCGGGCGCTGAGATACGGATAGAAGGTCGGCGCCTCGACGAAGCCGGCCACGCCCTCCAGCGCGCGCACGCTGACCTGCGGGTCACGGCCGAACAGGCGGACGCTGCCCTCGGTGGGGCGGATCAGTCCGAGCATCATCCGCAGCGACGTCGTCTTGCCCGCGCCGTTGGGCCCGAGATAGCCGTAGACGTCGCCGCTGCGCACGGTGACGTCGACCCCGGCCACGGCGGTCAGCTCGCCGTAGCGCTTGACGAGGCCCCGGACCTCGATCGGCGGGGCGTCCTCGCGCCCCGCCGGATCCGGATCGACGCCGGCGGTCACCGGGTCAGCGCTCTCGCCGCCTGGTCGGCGGCGAACGCGGGCACCGAGCCCAGGACGGTGTAGGCGACGCCGCCGCTGTGGAAGGTGACGACCGTGCCGAGCGCGGTGTCCAGCTCCTGGCCGGTGGCACCGTTGATCGAGACCGTCGGCAGGGACAGGTCGCTGTGCCCCTGGCCGCCGGAGGCGGTCGACGGCGTGGCCATCGCCGGGGCGCTCTGCTCGATGACGACGATCGCCCCGAGGTTCTCGCCGTAGGTGACGAGCGCGGCCGCCTTGCCGCCCATGTCGAGCAGGCGCACCTCGTGGCGCGGCAGCCCGACGAGCGTGGCCGGGGGGGCGAAGGCGAACGTCAGCTTGGAGGCGACCGCGGCGACGCCGGTCACCGCGGGGCGACGACCGCGGGCGCGGGCGCCGGCGGTCACCGACGCGGTCGGATTGCTCGACGGCGTCGAGATCCGGTCGACGGTGTCACCCGCCGGGGGGCTGACGGCGAAGACCGACGGCGACACCGCGCCGTAGGAGATGTCGTTGGCCTGCAGCTGGAGCACCGGCGTCGTGTTGCCACGGGCGTACACCGCCACGTCGAGCGGGATCCCGCGGACGGCGTCCCAGGCGAGCTCGGCGGAGCCCAGCAGACCGCCGTCGTGCTTGGGCGACACCGTCACCGAATAGGCGGCCTGCCCGGCGACATCGGTCGGGGTGGCGCCCGACACGTCGACGCTCTGCATCAGCCGGTTGAGATCGGACTGGATCGTGGCCACCGTCGGGACCGAGTCCGTCGAGGAGGAGGACGACGAGTGGGAATCGCCCGCCAGCGTGCCCTCGTAGACGGTCTGGGAGGTCGGATCCGACACCCAGAAGCTGGTGCGGTCGACGACGATCTGCGCGTCGCCGTTGGAGGATTGCAGCTCGAGGCGCATGCGGCCGTCGTCTGAGACCCACAGGCGGCCGGTCGCCCCCTGCAGGATCGGATCGCTGGCGTCCCCGGTGAAGTCGGTCGACCCGATCAGATTGTTGGTGAAGGTGATGTCGGCGCTCAGGCCGGACACCTTCGGCGCGGCGAGGCCGGTGTGCAGCGCCTGGGCCAGCGACGTGGCGGGCGGCACCGGCCCAGAGCCGGTGGCGGCGACGGCGATCGCGGCGCCCGCGACGATGACGGCGATCATGCCGGCGAGCGCGCCGAGCAGGCGCCGAGTGGAGGCTGTGCGAATGAACTTCATGACGGGTCCGCCTTTCCTGGGATCTGCCTCACGATCGCAGACGAGCTTGAAATTACTTTGACAGACGCCGCCGCCCGCGACGGCGGGCCGGCGGGGTCGCTAACGTCGGGCGGCGCATGTGCCGGCTGTTCGGGATGAGCGGAGGACCGGAGCCCGTCCGGGCGACCTTCTGGCTGCTCGAGGCGCCTGACTCGCTCGCTCAGCAGAGCCGCCGCGAGCCCGACGGCACCGGCCTCGGGACCTATGACCGCGACGGTCATCCCGAGATCTCCAAGCAGCCGCTCGCGGCCTACGAGGACCACGCCTTCGCGCGCGAGGCCAAGGAGGTCAGCTCACGGACGTTCGTCGCCCACGTCCGCTACGCCTCGACCGGCTCGCTGATCCCGCGCAACACGCATCCCTTCGAGCAGGCCGGGCGCCTGTTCGCCCACAACGGCGTGATCGAGCACCTGCCCGCGCTCGAAGCGGAGCTCGGCGCCGCGATGGCGACGGTCGGCGGCGACACCGACTCCGAGCGCTTCTTCGCGCTGATCACGCGCGAGGTGGAGCGAGCCGGCGACGTGGCGACCGGCATCGAGCGCGCCGCCGCCTGGGTGGCGGACACGCTGCCGGTGCTGTCGCTCAACTTCGTGCTGATCACGGCCTCTGACCTGTGGGCGCTGCGCTATCCCGACACCCACGAGCTGTGGGTGCTGGAGCGCGCCGCCGGAGGCCCGAGCGGGCGCCGTCATCTGGAGCACGCCAGCGCGCGGGGCAGCATCCGCGTGCGCTCCGGCGAGCTCGCCCGGCGCCCGGCGGTGGTCGTCGCCAGCGAGCGCATGGACGAGGACGCGGGCTGGCGCTCGCTGGACGCAGGCGAGCTGCTCCATGTCGACAGCTCCCTGGCGGTCACCCGGCGGGCGCTCCTGCCCGATCCGCCGGCTCATCTGCTGACGCTCGCCGACCTCGATCCGCGCGCCCGCAGCTCGCAGACGCCGTCGGGCGGGCCCGGCTCTCCCGGCGCCCCCGGCGCGGCCGGCGCCGGTCAGACGAGCGCGAGCACCGACGTCAGCGCCTCGACGACATCGTCCTGATCCTCGTCGGTGACCGTCGGCCCGAGCGGCAGGCTGAGCGTCCGCTCCGAGATGTCGGTGGCCACCGGGAAGTCCGACGGAGCGAGGCCGTAGCGATCGCGATAGTAGGGATGCAGGTGCACTCCGCGATAGTGCACGCCGGTGCCGATCCGCTGCTCGCTCAGCGCGTCGAGCAGCTCGTCGCGGCGCAGCGGCGCCTGCGGATCGATCAGCACCTGGTAGAGATGGCGGGCGTGGCGGGTGTGGGGCTCCGCCGGGGCCGGCGTCTGCAGCGGCAGGTGCTCCAGCAGGCGGTCATAGCGCTCCCACAGCTGCTCGCGGCGCTCGATCCAGGGATCGAGGCGCGCCAGCTGATGCAGGCCGAGCGCGGCCTGGACGTCGGTCATGTTGAACTTGTAGCCCGGCTTGACGACCTCATAGTGGCGAAAGCCGGCATCGGAGAAGCGCGCCCACGCGCCGAGGCTCAGGCCGTGCAGGGCGAGCCGCTCCACCTCCTCGGCGATCGCCGGCGAGTCGGTGACGACCGCGCCGCCCTCGATCGTCGTGATGTTCTTGGTGACGTAGAACGACAGGGCGGTGATGTTGCCGAACGCGCCGATCCTCCGGCCGCGCCATTCGGCCCCGATCGCGTGCGCCGCGTCCTCGACGACGAGCAGGCCGTGCTTGTCACGCAGGTGGCCGAGCCGGTCCATGTCGACCGGCCGGCCGGCAAGGTGGACCGGCATGATCGCCTTGGTACGGGGGGTGATGGCCGCCTGCACGGCGTCGAGGTCGATCAGGCCGGTCAGCGGCTCGCAGTCGACGAGCACCGGGGTGGCGCCGACGTGCTCGACCGCGTTGGCCGACGCCACGAAGGTCATCGCGGGAACGATCACCTCGTCTCCGCGGCCGACCCCGAGCACCTCCAGCGAGAGCATCAGAGCCGCGGTGCACGAGGCGACGCAGCGGACGTGGGGCGCCGAGATGTAGTCCGAGAGCATCTGCTCGAAGCGCTGGACCTTGGGCCCGGTGCCGATCCAGCCCGAGCGCAGTGAGGCGACGACCTCGGCGATCTCCTCCTCGCCGATCGCCGGACGTCCGAAGATCAGGAACTCATCCCTCATATGCGCACCCGGCAGGGTAGGGCAGAGACCCGATCGCCGGTCACACCTTTCCTAAGCTCAAGGGATGAGCGCGACGCTTCCGCCCGGCCCGCCGCTCCCGCGCGTGCTGCAGACCGCCGGCTTCATGCTCGGCGGCGCCCGCTTCCTGGAGGCCTGCCGGCGGCGCTACGGCGACGCCGTCACCTTCGGCACGCTGTTCGACGAGCGCTTCGTGATGATCTTCGATCCGGAGCTCGTCAAGCAGGTCTTCACCGGGCCCGGCGACCAGCTGCGGGCCGGCGAGGCCAACGCCCTGCTCGGCCCGATCCTCGGCGAGCGCTCGGTCCTGCTGCTCGACGGCGCCGAGCATCTGCGCCAGCGCCGGTTGATGCTGCCGTCCTTCCACGGAGCGCAGCTGCTCGCCCACGCGGCGACGATGCGCGCCAGCGCCGACGCCGAGATCGACGCCTGGCCGGTCGGCGAGCCCTTTTCGGCGCTGGCCACGATGCAGTCACTGACCCTGAGGGTCATCCTGCGCGGGGTGTTCGGCTACGCCCCCGGGGCGGCGGAGGACGAGCTGCGCCGGCGCCTGCGGGCGATGGTGGCGCCGCTGTCGCAGGCCCGCGGGCTGCTGGCCATCGCCGCGGTCGCCCGCGGTCGCGACCGGCGCCGCGGCGCGCGGGAGTTCCAGGCCCGCCGTCGCGAGGTCGACGAGATCCTGTACGCCGAGATCGGCCGCCGGCGCCAGGATCCGGAGCTGGAGACCCGCCAGGACATCTTCTCGGCGCTGCTGCACGCCCGTGACGAGGACGGACGCGCGCTGACCGACGCCGAGATCCGCGACGAGCTGCTGACGCTGCTGCTCGCCGGGCACGAGACGACCGCCACCGGGCTGGCGTGGACGCTTGATCTCGTGCTCCACGACCCCCGGGTGCTCGAGCGCGCGCGCGAGCGCGAGGACCGGTATCTCGACGCCGTCATCAAGGAATCGCTGCGGATCCGGCCGGTCATCCCGGGCGTGGGGCGCGTCGTGCGCGAGCGGCCGTTCGCGCTCAACGGCTACGAGGTGCCGCCCGGCATCGAGATCAATCCGTCGATCCGCACGCTGCACCGGCGCGCCGACCTGTATCCGAGCCCGGGGCGGTTCGTGCCCGAGCGCTTCCTCGGTCCCGATCCGCCGGACACCTACACCTGGATCCCGTTCGGCGGCGGCACCCGCCGCTGTCTCGGCGCGAGCTTCGCGCTGATGGAGATGCGGGTCGTGCTCGCGCGGATCCTGGAGCGCACGGACCTGGCGGCCGCCGATCCGCGGACGACGCCGGCGCAGCTGCGGACGATCACGCTGGCCCCCAAGAGCGGCGTGCGCGTCATCTCACCCCGGCCGCCGCGGCCTGGGAGCTGAGGGGCATCCCGGGGGCGAGCACCCGGGCGATCCGGGCGATGCCGTATACCACGCTCTCCACGCTGCCCAGGGGGTGACCGACGTCATGCTGCTCTACGAATCCGCGGTGTCCGGCAACTGCTACAAGGTGCGATTGCTGTTCGCGCACCTCGGGATCGACTACGCGCGCCGGGAGCTGAGCGTCGTCGACCGTTCCGACCGCGCCGAGGTCCTCGGCGGGCTCAACCCGGCGCTGCGGGTGCCGACGCTCGTCCTCGACGACGGCCGCGCGCTCGCCGAGTCCGGCGCGATCATGTCGTATTTCGCGCAGGGGACCGAGTATCTGCCGGCCGACCCCTTCGAGCGCGCGCAGGTGCTGCAGTGGATGTTCTTCGAGCAGTACGACTGCGAGCCGAACATCGCCGTCCTGCGCTTCTGGGCGCTCGCCGACATCGTCGCCCCGGCGGCCGAGGTGGAGGCCAAGCGCGCCGCCGGCGAGCGCGCCCTGGCCGCCCTGGACCGCCATCTCGCCGACCGTGAGTTCCTCGTCGGCGAGCGCTACTCGATCGCCGACATCGCGCTCTACGGCTACACGCACGTCGCACCCGAGGGCGGCTTCTCGCTCGCCCCGCACGCGGGGGTGCAGGCGTGGCTGGCCCGAGTCGCCGCGCAGCCCGGGCACGTGACGATCGACGCCTGACGCTCGCCGGGCCCGGCACCGCCCGGGCGAAGGTCCTAAGCTCCGGCGCATGCGAGACGCTCTCATCTGCGAACCCCTGCGGACACCGGTCGGGCGCTTCGGCGGCATGTTCCGCGACGTGACCGTCACCGACCTGGCCACGACGGTCATCCGCGCGCTGCTGGAGCGCACCGGGGTTCCCGGCGAGCAGGTCGACGACGTCCTGCTCGGGCAGGGCTATGCCAACGGCGAGGCGCCGGCGCTCGGCCGGGTCGCCGCGCTCGACGCCGGCCTGCCGGTCGAGGTTCCCGGCCTGCAGGTCGACCGCCGCTGCGGATCGGGGCTGCAGGCGATCCTCGACGCCTGCATGATGGTCCAGACCGGCGCCGCCGACCTGATCATCGCCGGGGGCGCCGAGAGCATGAGCCAGGCCGAGCTGTACTCCGTCGGGCTGCGCTGGGGCGCGCGCTCGGGCGGCGCGATGCTCGAGGATCGCCTCGTGCGCGGGCGGATCACCGCCGGCGGCGTCAACTATCCGGTGCCCGGCGGGATGATCGAGACCGCCGAGAACCTCCGCCGCGAGTACTCGATCCCGCGGGAGGAGCAGGACGCGCTCGCCGTCCGCTCCCATCAGCGGGCCGTCGCCGCCCAGGAGAACGGCACCTTCGACGAGGAGATCGTCCCGGTGGCGGTCACCGAGCGCAAGACCGGCACCCGCACGATCGACCGCGACGAGCATCCGCGCGCCGACGCGACGCTCGAGACGCTCGCCGCGCTGCGCCCGGTGATGCGCAAGGACCCGGAGGCGACGGTGACGGCGGGCAACGCCAGCGGTCAGAACGACGGCGCCGCGATGTGCTTCGTCACCCACGCCGACAAGGCGCGGGAGCTCGGCCTGACACCGATCGCCCGGCTCGTCGGCTGGGCGGCGGCCGGCGTGCCGCCCAGGACGATGGGGATCGGCCCGGTGCCGTCGACCGCCAGGGCGCTGTCGCGCGCCGGGCTGACGATGGAGCAGATGGATCTGATCGAGCTCAACGAGGCGTTCGCCGCCCAGGCCCTGGCGGTGCTGCGCGAGTGGGAGCTGCCCGACGGCCTCGAGCGCGTCAACGTCAACGGCTCCGGGATCTCGCTCGGGCATCCGATCGGGGCGACCGGCGGGCGGATCCTCGCCACGCTGCTGCGTGAGCTGCGCCGCCGCGGCGGCCGCTACGGGCTGGAGACGATGTGCATCGGCGGCGGTCAGGGGCTGGCCGCGATCTTCGAGAACACCCAGGCGGCGTGAGCGCGGACGCCTCAGCCGAGGCGACCCTCCGGGAGGTCATCGAGGCGCTGGCGCCGATCGAGCGCCTGGCGGGGTCAGACGGCGAGCGCCGGGCCGGCGACTGGATCGCCGCCCGGCTGACCGAGGCCGGATGCCCGGCCACGGTGGAGGCCGAGACCTTCCACGACGGCTACGCGCGGGTGATGAGTCCGCTGGCCGCCGTCAGCACGCTCGCCGGGGTGGCGGCGCTCGCCCGGCCGCGGCTGCGCCGGGTGGCCGGAGCGGTGGCCGTCGCGATCACCGCGGCGATCGCTGACGACATCTCCAACGGTGTCCGCCTGTTCCGCCGCACCGCGGTGCCGAGCAAGACGACCGGCAACGTCGTCGGCCTGTGCGGCGACCTCGACGCCCCGCGCACGCTCGTCGTCCTCGCCCATCACGACGCCGCCCGCACCGGCGCCATCTTCGACGACCGCGCCCAGCGCTGGCTCGGCGAGCGCTTCCCCGGCATCCTGGAACGGCTTGACACCTCGCTGCCGCTGTGGTGGACGCTGCTGGCGGCGCCCTCGCTCGTCTCGGTCGGGGCGCTGCGCGGGCGCCGCGGGACGCTGGCCGCCGGGGTCGTGGCCTCCGCGGTGGCGACGGTCGTCTTCGAGGAGATAGCGCGCAGCCCGGTCGTCCCCGGCGCCAACGACAACCTCAGCGCGGTCGCCGCGCTCGTCGCCTTCGCCGAGCGCCTGCGCGCCGAGCCGATCCCGGGCCTGCGGGTGATGCTCGCCTCGTGCGGCGCCGAGGAGGTCGTCCAGGGCGGGATCTACGGCTTCGCGCGCCGTCATTTCCCGGCGCTGGACCGCGAGCGCACCTGGTTTCTCAACCTCGAGACGCTCGGCTCGCCACGGCTCATCCTGCTCGAGGGCGAGGGCCCGGTCGTGATGGAGGACTATCACGACCGCAGCTACCGGGATCTGATCGCGCGGGCCGCCGCGAGCGCGGGCGTGCCGCTGCGGCGCGGGATGCGCGCCCGCAACTCGACCGACGCGGTGCTGCCGAGCCGGGCCGGCTTCCCGACCGCGACACTCGCCTCGATGGATCGCTACAAGGCGCTGTCGAACTATCACCTGATGAGCGACACCCCGGAGAACATCGACTACCGGACGGTGCGCCAGGCGCTGACCGTGACCGAGGCGGTCGCCCGCGAGCTGGCCGGCAATCCCTGGATCGGCCGCACCCCGGCAGCGCCCTAGATGGTTGATTCCACGACAGTGGTCGTGAATCGAGTGGTTTGCAAGGAGGATGTGGCAGCAGGGTCGAAGTCGGCGGTGCTATCCCGCATCGCCGACCCTAGGGGGCCTCGATGGACGCCGACCTCGACCTGCTGCTCACGACCGTGTTCGTCACGGCCGACGATCTCCTGCCCGAACGAGCGAAGAACGTTGCGCGTAGGGTCACAGACGCGGAGGTCGTCACGCTGTGCGTCGCGCAGGCGATCATGGGGATTCCGTCGGATCGGCGGTTCCTGGCGGCGGCCGCCAAGCGCCTCGCCCATCTGTTTCCTGATCTCCCCCAGCAGTCGGGGTACTTCAAACGCCGCCGTAAGCTGGCCGACGCACTGGAGTGGCTGATGGGGATCTTTGCCAGCCAGAGCCCGGGGTTTGAGGACGATCTGTTGCTGATCGACTCCACGCCGGTGGAATGCGCCCGCTCGCGCGAAACGGTCAAGCGTTCCGGCACCAACCGCCTGGATGACGCGCTCGGGAACGCCTGCGACTACGGCTACTGCGCCTCGCACTCCCGATACTTCTGGGGGATGCGCCTGCACATCATCTGCAGTCTGGACGGCACCCCACGCGCGCTGGAGCTCTGCTCGCCCAAGACCGGCGAGCGCGAGATCGGGCTGCTGCTCCTGGACCGCTGCCGGCTGCGGGGCGGTGAGACGCTGATCGGCGATAAGGGATACGCCGGCCGCGAGTTCGCTGCCGCGGTCAAAGACCGCAACGTCACGCTCATCCGTCCCGTCCGCCGCGATGAGACGATCACCCGGCCGGCCGGGGTCACCACCCCGGCGCTGCGGCCCGCACGCGAGATCACGCCCAACGCCCGCGCGCACCGTCACGCCACCCCACCCCAGCCGCCGCACCTCGCGCCGATCCGCCAACGCGTCGAATCGATCATCTGGACCGCGAAGGACATCCTCGCGCTCGAACGCCACGGCGCGCGCACCCTGACCGGCCTGCGCGAACGAATCATCGCCCGGTTTTGCTGCCTCACTGCCGCGATCACCCTCAACCACCAACTCGGACGCCCCAGCCGTGAACTCGTCAACTACTGCGCCTAACAGCGCGGAATCAACCATCTAGCGGCGACCAGCAGCCTCGCCCCCGCGATGCCCGCCGCCGCCGAGCTCGATCTCCCGCACTTCGATCACACCGACCCGACGCTGCGCGGCGCCCGTTATCGCGAGGCGATGGCGGGGCTGCACGGCCACGACGGCTGGCTGGCGGCGTGCCCGTACGGCTTCATCGTGCTCGACCGGGCGGCGAGCGAGTTCGTGCTGCGCAGCCGCGAGGCGGTCTTCCCCGGCCTGACGATCGCCGATCTGTTCGGGATCACCGACGGGCCGCTGCACGAGGAGATCGTCCACAACATCATCAACCGCAACGGCGACGACCATCGACGCCTGCGCAACCTCGTCAACCCGGCGCTCGCGCCGCGGGCCGTCGACCGCTACCGGCCGGCGATGCGCCGCTTCCTCGCCGAGCTGCTCGACGCCGTCGGCGACGGTGGCCGCTGCGAGTTCATCGCCGAGATCGCCAAGCCGTATCCGTCGCTCGTGATCGCCGAGGTGATGGGCGCGCCGCGGGCCACCGCGCCGGACCTGCACCGCTGGTCCGACGTCATCCAGCGCCAGTTCGACCCGGCGAGCCTGACCGAGCAGCGCGCGGAGATCGAGGCGGCGGTCACCGAGTTCTATGACTGGGTCGACGGCCTGATCGCCGCCCGCCGGACGTCGCCGGGCGCGGACCTGATCTCCGATCTGATCGCCGCGCAGGACGGCGGGCAGCGCCTCGACCACGACGAGCTGCGCAATCTCATCCTCAACATCCTCGTCGGCGGCGTCGACACGAGCCAGAGCCAGCTCGCCCACGCCGTCCGCCTGCTGGCCGGCTCACCGGAGCAGTGGGAGGCGCTGCGCGCCGACCCCGACGGCCTCGCCCTGGCTGCGGTCGACGAGGCGCTGCGCTACGAGCCGATCACGCCGTTCACGGCCAGGATCACGACGAGCGCGATCGAGCACCGGGGGGTCACGTTCCCCGCCGGCACGGTCATCCTCGTCTCGGCCTGGCACGCCAATCGCGACGGCGTCGCGGCCGACGCCTTCGACATCACCGCCGACCGCGGCCCGGCGCGGCTGCTGACCTTCGGCGCCGGGATCCACTACTGCGCCGGGGCCAATCTGGCCCGCGCCGAGCTGCGCGAGGGCCTGGTCGCGCTCGCCCGGCGCTTCGAGCGGATCGCCCTCGCCGGCGAGCCGGAGTTCGGCACGCCCTCGGGCATCTACGGACTGCGATCGCTGGCGCTGACGCTGGGGAAATACGGTTGACAGCATTTGCGCGGTCGGCGAGGATCGAGCCGGTGAGATACCGCTTGACGCGGCGCGGGGGCCGCGCCATGGTGCTTGCCGCCTCGTTGCTGCCCGGGGTGGCGGCCGCCCAGCCGGTGGCGACCGCCTCGGCGAAGACGATCAGGCAGACCGTGGTCAACCAGACCGTGTCGGGCTCGCTGGCCATCGCCTGGACCGGAGAACCGGCCCGGGGCTGCGCCGCCGCGGGGCTGTGCGGAGTCGGCGGCGCGATGCAGATCACGCCGAGTGGCTCCACCGGCGAAGGGGGCACCGGGATCACGCCGGCGACGGTGCCGATCCAGGTCCAGGGCACCGCCGTCGCGCGCGTGCTGAGCACCGAGCCCGATGGCGCGGCCGGACCGTCGTGCGCCGACCCTGTGTCCGTCGACCTCTCGCTCCTCGTGCGCCGGACCTCGGCGGGATTGCGCGCGGTCGACGACCCGAGCCAGACGTTTGGGACCGCGTCCGCCGGCCGCTGCGCCGGCCCGACGGCGGCCGACCTGACCGGGCTCCAGCTCCCGGCGACCCATCTCGGCGCCTACGGCTACGTCCTGTCGGGCACGACCTCGTACGGCGCTGGACCGTTCCTGATCACGGTCGTCTCGACGCTGCGCGCCCGGATCACGGTCGGCGGCGGATTCCCCGGCGAGCCCACGACCACGACCGCTCCCGTCGTCCACATCCGCCACGTCCTGCAGGAGGACGCCAGCGTGCGGTATCGGGTGGTCGGCACGAGCGGGGCATTGCGCACGACATTCACCGGGTTGGCCGCGCCGCTGTGCGCGCCGCTCGGCGCCTGCGGCGCGAGCGGCAGCGTGCGGCAGACGTTCGCCGCCGGCGGTTCGCTCAGCTTCTCGGGCCAGCGGCAGGTCTCGGCGCGGGTCGGCCGGTCCACTGCGCTCGCCGATCTCAGCGCCGGCCGCCTGACCGCGAATGGCGGCGGGACGATCCCGATCGCGATCGGCGAGACCTGGTCCTCGCCGCAGCAAGTCAGCTGTCTCGACCGGAGCGGGGGGACGGTGCAGCTGACCGCCTCGACGCTCAGCCATCGCCGCGGCGTCGAGGTCGTGGCCGACGCCGGTCTCGGCGAGGGGTTCTCCCCCGGCGTCTTCGATCCCTTCCGAACGCGGTGCCCCGGCCCCTCGTCGGTTGACGTGCTCGGATCCCGCGAGTCGTTGGCCACGGCGGTGATCGCCGGCGGCCGGATCGGTGCGCCGCGCCTGACGCTGACCCTCCGACAGACCGGAGCCTTCACCGGCTCGGCCTACGACGGGTCGCGCTCGGGGTCGGTGACGCTGACGCTCAGCCGGACGCACGAGAGCGGCGGCACCGCCCGGGGAACGATCGAGAGCATCGTCAAGGACGGTCGCCGGTCATGAGGCGCGCGGCGATCGTGATCGCGTCGGCGCTGGCCCTGTGGGGCGTGATCGTCACGCCGGCGGGCGCCTCGGCGCAGGCCGTCTCGGGGTCGAGCTCCTCGTCGTTCTCGTTCGTCTCCTACGGCGCCGTCGGCGGCGTGCCGGTCTCGTCGACCAGCATCCCGGTCACGGTCCACGGCGATCTCAGCGTCAGCTTCCACGGCGACGCGGCGACCGGCTGCGCGGCCCGCGGTCTGTGCGGCTACAACGGCACGGTGGTGTGGACGCCGGGGACCGCGGAGACGATCGAGGTCGCGACCTATCGCGTCGGACGGCGGCTGCAGTACTCGCTGGACCTGATCGGCTTCGGGGAGGGCCCGGACGGCGGGTCCAGCGGGGTCACGTCGGCGGCCGTGACCGAGAACGGCGGCCCAGGCACCGCGGTGCTCAATCGCTGCGTCGACGCGGTCCCCAACACCCCCAGCCTCACCCTTCCGATCAGCGCCGGCCGGGTCCGCTTCGACTTCGCCACCGGCGAGCCCGACGTGCTGCGCACCCGCTGCGCCGGGCCGTTCGCGTCCGACGCGTTCGGCCGCCTGCCGATACCGTCGCTGACGCTGCGCGGGCTGCTCGCCGGGCACGCCAGGGTCTCACTGGGCGCCACGGAGCAGTTCGCGTCCGCCGGCCTGGCCGGCACGGTCACCGGGCGGCTCGCGCTGGCGATCGGGCGCCCGCAGCGGCCGGTCCCGCTCACGGAGAGCGCCGGCGGGCGCTATCGGCAGCTGCTGATCGGCTACCGCGCCACCCTCGCCGGAGCGATGACCGAGACGATCGCCGGCGACGCCAATCCCCTCCTGTGCGCGCCGCTCGGCTCGTGCGGCCTGGCCGGGACGGTGACCGTGTCCCCCGGAGCGCGGGCCGACCTCCCGGCGACGCTGGTCGTCTCCGCCAAGGCCACGACCCCGTGGCGGGATCTGCTCGCCGCCGCCGGCCTGGTCGCCCACGGCGACACCCACGGGGTCACCGCCTCGATCGGCATCGCCTGGACGACACCCGGGACGATCACCTCCGACCTGACCCAGGGCGCCACGACCTGCCAGGACACGTCCCGGATCGCCGGCGGCTTCGCCGAGCTGGCGGGGAATGGGGGACGGCTGCTGGCGCTGTACGCGCCGAGCGAATCCGCGAACGGGCTCACCACCCGCTGCCCGGGCCCGTTCGAAAGCCCCGACGGCGCTCTCGGCAGCTCTCTCGCCACGACGGTCCCGGTCTCGACGCTGTCACCGGCGACCGCGCGGATCCCGCTGATGCCCAGGAGCGCCGCGATCGTCGACGACGGCTACACCGGGCGGCTGGCCGGGACCGTGTCGCTGACGCTGAGGCGGCTCGGGGTCAAGCGGCGAGTGGTCAGCGGCCCGCAGAGCGCCGCCCTGACAGGGTCTTTCTTCTCCTGACGCCGGCCGCACGGCCCCCTCAAGTTCGGACCTGCGGCGGGCGATACTCTGCGAAGAGGCCCGCCTCGACGGGCGGCCTCCCTCTCGAGCCATGAGCCCACATCACTGTCAACGGATCGGGCACGGCGGAGCGAGCGCGCTCGCCCCGGGCAACACGCTGGCGTCGTTTGACGCCGCGCTCGATGTCGGGATCGACATGGTCGAGTTCGACGTCCGCCTGTTCCGCGGCGAGCTCGTGCTCGCCCACACCATCTTCGATGCCCGCCGCCGGCGCTGCCTGCGCCTGCACGAGGCGCTGCGCCATCTGTCGGCCGAGCGCTTCCGCCGCGTCGACCTCAACGTCGACGTCAAGCACGGCGGCTGCGAGCCGGCGATCCTGGCCGAGCTGTCCCACGCGTCGATGATCGAGCGCACGCTCATCTCCTCGCAGGTCCCCGCCGTGCTCGACCGCTTTCGCGATCTCGATCCGCGGGTCCGCACCGGGATCTCGATCGGCGGGCCGCTTGCCCGCGTCAGCCAGCGCTGGAGCGATTGGCGCTCACAGGTCCTTGACGGTCTCGCCACCCGCCGCTGGGATGCGCTCATGGCCCAGCATCGCCTGATCACCAACGCGCTCGTCGACGAGGTCGCCTCGCGCGAGGGCCTGCTGTTCGCCTGGACGGTCAACGAGCGCGACGCCATCCGCTCGCTGCGGGGTCTCGGGGTTCACGGCATCACGACCGCCGACCCGCGGCTGTTCTCCCCGCTCTGGTAGGCCGCCTCCCGCGCGGCGGTCTCGCCCGCTGAACCCGAGCCACCGCACGACGCAGCGCGGGGCCGGCGTCTCGCCGGCCCCGCATGTGCTGCCCTGGTGCGCACCCCCGCGCAAGTGACGGCCCGGCGGTCGCTAACGGACGGCCAGGCTCCGCGAGGCGGGCTTCGCCTTCGCGGTGGCGGCGACCGCGGCGGTGCTCGTCACCTTGGCGGTGGCCGCGCTCGACGCGCTGACCGCGCCGTCGACGTTGGTGACGGTGACGACGACCCGGAGCTGATCGCCCGAGTCCGAGGCGGCGGGCGCGTACGTCGAGCCCGTCGCGCCGGTGATGCTCGTCCACGTCGAGCCGTTGGCCGAGTGCTGCCACTGATAGGTGACGGTGTTGGCCTCACCCGTCCAGGTGCCGACGGCGGCGGTCAGCTTGTCGCCGACCTTCGCCGTGCCGCTGACCGTCGGAGCCGTGCTGTCCGCCGGCGGCGTCGCCTTGACGGCGGCGGTCGCCGCGCTCGTGGCCGTCGCCGACCCGAAGGCGTTGCCGGCCGTGACCTGCACCCGCAGCTCGGTCTTCTCGTCCGAGACGGCCGGGGTGTAGCTCGTGCCGGTCGCGCCGGTGATGCTCGTCCACGTCGAGCCGTTGGCCGAGTGCTGCCACTGATAGGCGTACGACGTCGCCGCCGGGCTCCATGACCCGGCGCTGACCGTCAGCGCGGTGCCGCGCGCCGCGGTTCCGGCGATGACCGGGGCCGCGCTCAGGGCGGGCACGCCGGACTTGATCGGGCCGAGCGTCGTCCAGGCGTACGTCGTCCCGTCGCTGTTGGTCGCCGCCACCTGGACGCGGACCGAGGTGCCGACATCGGAGGGCTCGAGCACGTATGTCGGGTTGGTCATGCTCGAGACCGACACCCACTGGCCCCCGGTGATCTCCCGCTGCCACTGATAGGCGTAGGTCGTTCCCGCCGGATTCCACGTGCCGACCGTGGCGGTCAGCGTGTCACCCTCGACCGGCGTTCCGGACAGGCCCGGAGCGGCGGTGTTGTAGGGCTGACCGGAGATCGGCCCGACGAGCGCGGACGGCATCGCTGCGCCGGCACCGTAGGCGTTGGACGCCGTGACGAGCACGCGCACGTCGTCCTCGGCGTCGGCGGCCACCGTGACATGGGTCGAGGCGGTGGCGCCGCTGATGCTCGTCCACGAGCTCCCGCCGTTGGCCGAGCGCTGCCATTGATAGGCATACGACGTCGCGGCGGGGCTCCAGGTGCCGGCCGTTGCGGTCAGCGTCTGGCCGACGCGATCGGTCCCGGTCACCGCCGGGGCGCTCGCGGCGACGGGGGCCCCGGTCAGCACCGGGCCGACCTTGGCCGCCGCGGCCGATCCCGACCCCTTGGCGTCGGTCGCCGTGACGACCACCCGGAGGCTGTCGCCGAGGTCGGCGGCCACCGGGACGTACTTCGACGACGTGGCGCCGCTGATCGCCGTCCATGTGCTGCTGGTGCTTGCCTCGCGCTGCCACTGATAGGCATACGACGTCGCGGCCGGGCTCCAGTTCCCGGTCGACGCGGTCAGGGTCTGGCCCTGACGCGCGGTGCCGGTCACCGCCGGGACGGTCGTGCTGACCGGCTGGCCGGTGACGAGTGGGCCGACCTCGACGGCGTCGAACACGTATTGGTTGACGAACGCCCAGGAGAGCGTGGCGTAGCCCGCGTTGCCCCAGCCCGTGCCCCACGAGTTCTCGATCACGAGGCCCTGGGCGTTGTAGCCCAGCGCGGTGATCGCGTGGTAACCGGCGAGACCACCCGACGGCGACGCGTAGTAGCCGCTGTTGGCGCTCGTGACGTAGAAGAAGTTGTCGTAGACCGGGATCCCGATCGTGACGGGATCGCCGGCCGCGAGCGCGACCTCGATCGACTGCTGGGTGACGGTCGAGCCGGCGCTCGGGTTGATCGCCAGATCGCTGAAGGTGCTGAGCTTCCAGTTGACGGCGTTGGCCTTCTCGGCGGCCGTCGGCTGATCGGTGTAGTCGAAGTCCCCCTGGAAGTAGTCCGCGCGGGTGTCGATGCCCTGCTGCTCGTCGATCTGGAGATTGGCCTCGATGCTCGATCCGTCGTCGACGCCGCCGTCGACCTGCGAGTAGGTGTACATCGGCTCCAGGCCGCCGCCGGCGATGCCCTCCTTGTTCTCCCAGTAGCCGAGCGCGGTGTAGTCGGTCGACCATGCCGCGCATGAGCCGACGTCGCCCTGGTTGCCGACCGGCATCGCGTCGCCGGTGAGGCTGACGCTCGCCGGCAGCGAGGAGGCCTGCGCCTGCAGGCCGGCGATCGCGCCCGGGCTCGCCGCCGGCGACGGCGTCGGAACCAGGCCGGTGGCGTACGGTGCGCCACCCAGCGCTCCGGAGAGATCAGGTGAAGAGGAGTCGGCTGATGCGATCCCGGGCAGGCAACACGCCGATACCGCGCAGGCCGCCATCCCGGCGGCCAATCGCGACCATCGGCGCCCGCTCCCGTTGCCTGCCGCCACGCGCGCATCAGCCATATAGCCGTCCTTGGTCGAAGCCGTGCCGCGCCATCCATAGCGGGCAGTTACAGCTCACAGTCGATAGCGGCGCACCGCGGGCGAAACTGAAGGGCGCAGCGCCGCCGCGTGGACGGATGTCCGAGCGCGCCCGGTCAGCAGGCGAGCGTCGACAGCGGCAGCTCGTTGATGACCTGCGAGCTCGACGCCGAGCTCGTCAGCCACCACAGGTCGCCGCCGATCACCGTCAACGGCGAGGCCTGGGCGCTGCGCTGGAGCACGGCGGCCGGGGCGCTGACCCGGCACCACGCGTGCCCGCCGGGCTCCAGCAGCTCCCAGCCGCCGGTGTAGCCCTGCCCGCCGCTGAGCAGCAGCGAGCCCCCGGGCAGCGTGACGATTCCGCCCGCGCCGGCGCGCAGCGCCGCGCCGCGCTCCCCGGCGGGCCGGGGCAGGGCGACATCGGTCCACGAGGCGCCGCCGTCGCGCAGGGCGGCGAGCGGATGGGGCGAGACCGAGTCGACGAGCAGCGCGGTCTGCGCCGAGATGCCCACGAGCTCGGCCTCCGCACAGGTCCCGACGATGCCGGGCGCCGCCGCCCGGGTCCAGCGCAGCCCGCCGTCGGCCGATCGCAGGACGGGCTGGGTCACCGCGCTGACCGCGCAGTTGCCCGGCAGGTACGGCCCGAGGGTGACGCACGGGCCCCGTGACGGGCAGCCGAGGCCCGTCGCGTGCCAGTGCAGGCCGGCCCGGTCGCTGAGCTCGGCGAGCGGCGCATCCGGATCGAGCACCAGCTCCGTCGGCACTCCGGCCGCGCTCGCCCGCGGCGTCCTGGCCTGCGCAACGGTGGCGGCGAAGACGGCCTCGACATCGCCGGCGCGATAGCGGAAGCCGCCGAAGCCGCCGGCGCTCGCCCCGGCGGGCACGGGCACGGGATGCCAGGTCTGGCCTCCGTCGAGGGTGTACAGCGCGATGTCGTAGAACGCCCCGCCCGCCGGCAGCGAGGTGGAGAAGGCGGCGGCGAGCGCGACCGGTCCGCCCGGCGCCGCGGCGAGCGGCGCCACGGCGGTGCAGGGGGCGAGCGAGCGCGGCGAGGCGACGAAACCGAGGGCTCGCAGCGCCGCGTCGACCCCTGCCGTCAAGAGCGTCGCCATCACCCCGTCGTTCGAGACCCCGATCCCCTCCCCGGCGCACCAGGCGACGGTCGACGGGTCGGCCGGGTCGGCGGCGACCGGGGTCAGCCCGCCGGGGACGGCCGCCGGCGCGGACGTGACATGCAGCCCGGCGAAGCTCAGCCGGGCCCGCACCGGCGGCGGCGTCCCGCGCGCGGCGGAGTCGACGCTCCGCGGACCGGACGCGGGCGAGCGAATCGTCTGCAGGCCGTCGGAGGCGCCGGCGAGGATCGCGACGACGGCGGCGAGCAGGATCGCCGCGACGATCCACACCGGCCGGTTGCCCGCGCGGTTGAAGGTCAGGTGCCCGATCACGCCGTGCTCGCCTCCAGGACGTGGACGAGCCGGCCGCCGGAATCGGAGCGGGCGCCGGAGTCGGAGTGGGCGCCGGGATCGGAGTGGGCGCCGGGATCGGGGCGGGCGCCGGAATCGGAGCGGGCGCCCGGATCGGAGCGGGCGCCGGGGTCGGGGCGGGCGCCGGAATCGGAGCGGGCGCCGGGGTCCGCGCCCGGCACCTGCCAGGCGGGCATGACCCGCGCCCGGTCAAAGCCGCAGGCCCGCAGCTGCGCCTCGGCCTGGGCGGCGTCGTCGAAATGGAGATGGACGCGGCCGCGCACGAACGCCGACAGTCCGATCCGGAACGCCCGGACGGCCGTCGTCTGGACGCTGCCGAGGTGCAGGTCGGAGATGTAACGGCCGCTCGGAAACGGCGTCAGCGTACGCGTGAAGCGACGCCACAGGGCGGTCAGGTCGGCGGGCGCGAGATAGCCGAGCAGGCCCTCGGTGACGATCGCCAGGCCCCGGCCGACGGCCAATCCGCCGGCCACCGCGTCAAGGCTCGTCGCTCCGTGATCGGCGAGAGCGTCGAGGTCGAGCACGCGATGGCGTTCGCTCAGCGGCCCGATGCGGGCCAGCGCGGCGCGCTTGCGCGCCGCCATCGCCGGCAGGTCGGCCTCCAGATAGGTGATCCGGTCGCGATAGCGCCCGGCGAAGCGCCAGCCGCGCGGCGACATGCCGGCCGCCACCTCCAGCACCTGGGTGACGCCATCGTGGTCGATCGCGTGCTCCAGCAGGGCGTCGATCGCCCGGTGGCGGACGAGCAGATAGGACTCCAGGGACGGGGCGCCGAGCGCGGCGCCGATCCGCATCGCGGGCTGGAGCGACTCGAACAGCAGCCGCCCCTGGATGGTCGCGAGCGCCGGATGCGAGAGGCCATTGCGAAACCAGACGTGCCCGGTGTACAGCGCGGTGGGGCTGATCGCGTCAGATGCGCTCATCGCCCCAGCGCCTCCCGCAGACGGTCGACGAGCTCCACCTGGGCGGTGAGCAGCTTGGCGCGCGCCGACTCCAGGTCAAACCACTGCGCGCGGTCGACCTCGGGGAAACGCTGCCGGCGGCCCGAGCGCGGCGGCCACTCCATCTCGAAGTCGTTGGAGTGGATCGACGCGGCGTCGAGATCGCCGGCGAGCGCCCAGGCGCGCACGCGCTTGCCTGACTTCTGGCGGATCTCGCCGAGATCGACCGCCTCCCCGCCGGGGGGCGGGGATCCCACCTCTTCCTCGAATTCCCGCCGGGCGGCGGCCAGCGGCTCCTCGCCGGGCTCGTATTCGCCCTTGGGAATCGACCACACCCCGTCATCGCGACGGGCCCACACCGGGCCGCCGGGGTGGACGAGGAGCACTTCGAGCGCGTCCTGGTCCGCGCCCCGGTAGAGGAGGATTCCGGCGCTGGTGCGAGCTGAGCGGGCGGCAGGGGTCAAGGTCGAAGCTAACGCGGTCGAAACTGTAAATCAGAGCCAGGTGTGACATCGTCCCGGGTGAGGCGATCTGCGCGCACTCCCGGGGACCGTGCGCGCATGGCCGGACCGCGTATCACCCGGGTGGTCAGTCCTGCCACGGGCCGCATGCACTGAGATTGTGAGAACACAGAGTCGATGAGAACCCTAGCCGCGTGGTGCTTCCGGCACCGGCTCCTGACGGTGATCGCCTGGATCGCCGCCCTCATCGGACTGACCGTCATCCACTCGGCGGTCGGCAGCGCCTATACCGACAACTTCAATCTGCCGCGCACCGGCAGCTCGCAGGCGCTGGCCCTGCTCCAGCGCGCCACCCCGCGCACGGGCGGCGGCGAGACCGACCAGCTCGTGATCGGCGTCGACCGCGGCACCGTCACCGATCCGGCCGTCCGCGCTCGGGCGCAGGCGCTGTTCGCCGCGGTCGCGGGGCTGCATGGCATCGCGCAGGTCGTCTCCCCCTACGCCGCCGGCGCCAGCCGCCAGATCGCCCCGTCGGGCCGCGTCGCCTTCGCCGACGTCGTCTTCGGCCACGGGGCGAAGGATCCGGCGCGATTCGACAAGCTGATCGACTCCGCCTCCGGGGCCGGCGTCCGGTTCGCCGTCGAGGGCGACTTCGCCGAGTCGGGGAACCCGTCGAACCAGTCGAGCAGCCTGATGATCGGCTTCCTGGCCGCCGGGGTCGTCCTCTTCCTCGTGTTCGGATCGGCGACCGCGATGGCCCTGCCGCTGATCGCCGCCGGGATATCGCTCGGCTCGGCGATCGCGGTCATCGGCCTGCTCTCGCACGGCATCGACATCGCCAGCTTCTCCGGCGAGCTCGCGCTGCTGATCGGCCTCGGAGTCGGGGTCGACTACGCGCTGTTCATCGTCACCCGCTATCGGCAGGCGGTCCGCCGCGGCGCCACGCGTGAGGAGGCGACCGTCGAGGCGCTGGACACCTCCGGCCGGGCCGTGCTGTTCGCCGGGCTGATCGTCGGGATCGCGATGCTCGGCATGTTCGCGCTCGGCGTCACCTTCCTGTACGGCGTCGCGATCGCGGCCGCGGTCACCGTCGCCTTCACCGTGCTCGCCGCCCTGACCCTGCTGCCCGCCCTGCTCGGCTTCCTGGGCGGGCTCGTCCCCCGGCGCCGCGAGCGCCGGGCGATCCGCGCCGCGGAGTTCAGCGAGGAGCACGAGTCGGCCGCGTGGGCCCGCTGGGCGCAGGCGATCCACGCCCGCCCGTGGCTGTTCGCGGCCGTCGCCGGAGCGGCGATGATCGCGCTCGCCATCCCCTTCGTCCACATGCGCCTCGGCTCGGCCGACGCCGGCACCGACGCGGCCGGCTCGACGACCCGGGTCGCGTACGACCTGCTGGCCAGGGGCTTCGGGCCGGGCTACAACGGCCCGCTCGAGCTCGTCGCCCAGGTCGACGGGACGGTGCAGGTGGCGCAGTTCACGCGCGCCGTGCGCGCCGTCGACCGCGCGCCGGGCGTCGTCGGCTCGACCGCCGTCCAGGTCACCGGCGGCGGCGCCGGGCGCCCGACGGTGGCGATCGCCAGCATCTATCCGTCGGGATCCCCCGATGCCGCCTCGACCTCCGACCTGCTCGCGCGGGTCCGCGGGCAGATCCTGCCGGCGGCGACCCGCGGCACCGGCCTGCAGGTGCACGTCGGCGGGGAGACCGCGGTCTTCGCGGACTTCAGCCAGGTGCTGTCGCGCAAGCTGCCGCTGTTCATCGGGATCGTCGTCGCGCTCAGCTTCCTGCTCCTGATGGCCGTCTTCCGCAGCCTCGTCATCCCGCTGACCGCTGCCATCATGAACCTGCTGTCGGCGGGGGCGGCGTTCGGGGTCGTCACCGCGGTGTTCCAGAACGGCTGGGGGGCCTCGCTGCTCGGCATCGACCGCACCGGGCCGATCGAGGCCTTCCTCCCCGTGCTCATGTTCCCGATCCTGTTCGGGCTCTCGATGGACTACGAGGTGTTCCTGATCAGCCGCATCTTCGAGGAGTGGCATCGCCGCGGTGACAACACCGCCGCCGTCGAGCACGGGCTGGCCGGGACCGGCCGCACGATCACCGCGGCCGCGGCGATCATGGTGCTCGTCTTCGGATCCTTCATCCTCGGCGGCCAGCGGATCATCGAGCTGTTCGGCGTCGGGCTGGCCGGAGCCGTCCTGCTGGACGCCGTGATCGTGCGCTCGATGCTCGTCCCCGCGGTGATGATGCTGATCGGTCCCACCAACTGGGCGATGCCGCGCGGTCTGGACCGCCTCCTGCCGCGCCTCAACGTCGAGGGCGCCGCGGCGGCGCACGGCCGCGAGCGCGACCGCAAGCGCGACCGCGACCGCGGCCCGGTCATGCCCGACAGCGCGCTCCCCGGCCCCGCGGGCCTCTGATCAGGCCGGCGGCGGCCTGACCGCCCCGGCGGCGGGGACTGACCGCCCGGAGGGGGCGGGTTGACCGCCCCGGGCGGTCGCGGGCGCCGGCTTGGCGGCATCGGCGACAACCGCCCATCGGTACGGATGTACCAGGCGAAGTGGTACGTTCGTACCGATGCCGTCGCCGATCGCCACGCCCGTCCCGCGTCCGCGGGAGAACCGCCCGCGCGGTGCCGCACGCCGTGAGGCGCTGCTGGAAGCCGTGCTGCGCATCGTCGCCGAGGTCGGCGCCGACGCCGTCACCCATCGCCGGGTCGCCGAGGTCGCCGGGCTGCCGCTCGCCTCGACGACGTACTGGTTCGACTCCAAGGAGCATCTGCTCACCGCGGCGCTCGAGCTCGCCGCCGAGCGCGACACCGCGCGGCTGGCGGCCTACACGGCGCGGCTGGCCGAGCGCGACCACGATCCCCTCGATGCCGCCGTGGCGTCGATCTGGGAGCCGCTGCACACGGGCTCCTCGGCGAGCCGCCGGTCGCTGACCGCCACCTACGCACTGCTCCTGGAAGCCGCGCGCCGCCCCGCGCTGCGCGCCGTCGCCGCGCGCTGGACCGAGGCCTATCTGGCGACGCTGGCGACGCAGCTGGAGCGGGCCGGCTCCCGGCGCCCGCGTGAGGACGCCCAGCTCCTGCTCGGTGCCGCCGACGGATTGCTGATCGAGCAGCTCGCCACCGGGGTGGCCGAGGATCTGCACCCGCTCCTGCGGCGGCTGGCCGCGGCGATGGTATCGGCGCCATGAGCGCGCGGCGACGTCCCGGGTCAGCCCGGCCGCGCAGCGAGGAGCGACGCGTGATCGGCCTCGTCCGCGTCCTGCTCGGCTTCGAATCGTCGATGTACTCGGCGCTGGCGCCGGTGCTGCCCCATTACTCCCACGCCCTGCACGCCTCCAAGCCGGCGATCGGGCTGCTCGCCGCCTCCTATCCGGCCGGGATCCTGCCCGGCTCGCTGATCGGCGCCTGGATCGCCACCCGCGCCGGCGTCCGGCGGACGACTCTGATCGGCCTGCTCGTGTTCGCGGCGGCGATCGGCGGCTTCGGCATCAGCGGCGACATCGTCGCCCTCGACGCGCTGCGCGCCGTCCAGGGACTGGCGTGCGGACTCATCTGGGGCGGCGGGCTGACCTGGGTGATCGCCGTCGCGGCGCGCGAGCGGCGTGGCGGGATCCTCGGCTCGGTCATGGCGGCGGCGATCTTCGGCACCCTGGTCGGGCCGGTCACCGGGACGCTCGCCGTCACCGCCGGCACCGGCCCGGTGTTCGCCGTCGTCGGCGCGGTGTCGCTCGCGCTCGCCGCATGGACGGCGCACCATCGCGAGCCGCCGTCGCGCGAGCGCGAGGTCGGCGCCTCCCCCTGGATCCTGCTCCGCCGCCCTCGGGCGCTGCTCGGCGCGTGGTTGATCCTGCTGGAGGCGTGCGCGGTCGGCGCCACCGGGACGCTGATCCCATTGCGCCTGGCGCGCTTCGGAGCCTCCAGCCTCGTCATCGGCGCCACGTTCGTGCTCGCCTCGCTGGTCAGCATGACGGTCTCGCCGCGGATCGGGCGGGTCGTCGACCGGCGCGGCTCGCGCGCACCGCTGCTGTGGGGACTGATCCTGGCCGCCGCGCTGCTCGTGCTCGTCCCCGTGCCGAGCTCGGCGCCCGGGCTCGTCGTGGTCAGCGTCATCGCCATCGGCGGGCCGCTGACCGCGTACACCGTCCCGGCGATCTCGCTGATCACCGAGGCCGCCGAGCAGGCCGGGGTGGCGGTCGCCCTGGCGACGATGGTGCTCAACCTCGCGTGGGCGACCGGCGAGACGATCGGATCGCCCGTCGCCGCGAGCCTGTCGCAGGCGACGAGCGACGCGGTGCCGCTGACCGGGCTCGGCGTCATCATGCTGCTGACGCTGTGGCCGGTGCTGCGGGCGCGGCTCGGGCCGTCCGGCGCCCATCCCGCGCCCGCCGAGCCGCCGCTGCCCCCGCGCCGCCCCGAGCGCGAACGGGTCGGCGCCGGCATGCGCTGAGAGGTCGCGCCGTGCGAGGATGAGCCTCGTCCAGATGCCGGCCCAGAGCGCAGCCGCGAACCGGGTCCACGACCGCCCGGCGCGGGCGCGCACGGTCGCGCTCGCGATGCTTGCCGTGGCGGTCGCGCTCGGAGCGGCGGCGTGCGGGTCAGGCTCGAGCTCGTCGCCGCGGTCCCGGCCGAGCGCGACCCGGTCCTCCACCGGCGGGCCGAGCGTGGCCGGCGGCCCCGCCCCGGGCGCTCCGGGCGCTCCGGGCGCCCCCGGCGCCCCGGTCGCCCCGGTCCCCCCGGTCCCCTGGGCGGTGGAGGTCGTGCAGACGACCGCCGACCTGTCGGACCGCCTGACCGCGCTGACCGATCTGCGCTTCACGCCGGGCCCGGGCCGCGGCGCGTTCGTCATCCACGTCGACGACGCCGTCCGCTATCAGCGCATCACCGGCGTCGGGGCGGCGATGACCGACACCTCGGCCTGGCTGCTCGACGACGAGCTCCCCGCCGCGACCCGCGCCGCCGTGATCGGCGACCTGTTCGGCCCGGGCGGGATCCAGCTGCGCATCCTGCGGCTGCCGATCGGCGCCACCGACTTCACCCACGACCGGACGCCCTACTCCTACGACGACCTGCCGGCGGGGCAGGTCGATCCGGCGCTGGCCCACTTCTCGGTCGCCCACGACGACGCCTACATCGTCCCGATGGTGCGTGAGGCGCTGCGCGCCGACCCCGGCCTGGAGATCCTCGCGTCGCCGTGGACGCCGCCGGCGTGGATGAAGACGAACGACTCGCTGGACAACGTCCAGGACAGCGGCGGCCTGCGGCTCGCCGACTACGGCCCGTGGGCGCGCTATCTCGTCGCCTTCCTGCGGGCCTACGCCGCACGCGGGATCCCGATCGCCGCGATCACCGCCCAGAACGAGCCCGCCGAGGAGAGCCGCTATCCCGGCCTCGATCTGACCGTCGGCGAGGAGGACGCCTTCATCGCGCACCAGCTCGTGCCCGCCCTGGCCGCCGCCGGCCTGCATCCCCAGCTCTACGGGCTCGACGCGTCCTGGCGCCGCCGGTCCCGCGCACAGGTCATCCTCGCCGACCCCGCGGTCGCCGGTCACCTCGCCGGCCTCGCCTGGCACTGCTACTCCGGCAATCCGTCGGTGATGAGCCTCGCGCACCGCCTCGCTCCGCGCCTCGCCGAGATCGTCAGCGAATGCGCGACCGGAATCGCGCCCGGCCCGGCGGCCGAGCTCGTCATCGCCGCGATGCGCAGCTGGGCGAGCGCCGTCGTGCTCTGGAACCTCGCCCTGGATCCGAGCGGCGGACCGGTCCAGCCGCCCAACCACGGCTGCCCGCACTGCACCGGGATCGTCACCGTCGACGAGCGCACGCACACCGTCACCGACACCGCCGACTACTACGAGCTCGGGCAGCTCGGCGAGTTCGTGGCGCCCGGCGCGGTCCGGATCGCCTCCAACGACTTCGTCACCGACACGTACGCCGATGCCCGCACCGGCGTCAGCTACACGACGCCCGGGCTCGACGACGTTGCCTTCGCCAACCCGGACGGCACGGACGTCCTGCTGGCGCACAACAGCGCCGCCCACGCGATCGCCTTCGCCGTCGACTGGCGGGGGCGATCGTTCGCCGACACCCTGCCCGCCGGGGCGACGGTCACGTTCCGCTGGCGCTAGGCGATGGCGGGCGCCGGCGCGGGGCCGGGCCTCGGGCCGGGGCCTGGGGCCGGGGCCTGGGGCCTGGGACCGCTGGCCGGTGCCTCGGGGCCTGGACCGCGGGCCGGGGCCGGGGCCGGGGCCGGGGCCTGGGGCGCGGGCCGAGGCCTGGGGCCGGGGCCGGGGCCTGGGGCGCGGGCCGAGGCCTGGGGCCGGGGCCGGGGGCCGGGACCGTAGGCCGGGGCACCTGGGACGCGGCCGGGACCGCGGGCCGGCGGGCCGGGGCCGGCGACCGGCGACCGGCGACCGGCGACCGGCGACCGGCGACCGGCGACCGGCGACCGGCGACCGGCGACCGGCGACCGGCGACCGGCGACCGGCGAAGAGGATGTCTGAAAAAGCTCCGCTATGCGGGCAAAATGTCGATGCCCTCCCCGGGGCAGGCCGCGGGGACGGAGGCGGCCGCCGGGACGGAGACGGCCGCAGGGACGCAGACGGCCGCAGGGACGCAGACGGCCGCAGGGACGCAGACGGCCGCAGGGACGCAGACGGCCCCGGGGACGCAGACGGCCGCAGGGACGGAAGCGGCCGCAGGGACGGAAGCGGCCGCCGGGACGGAGACGGCCGCCGGGACGGAGACGGCCGCCGGGACGGAGACGGCCGCAGGGACGGAGACGGCCGCAGGGACGGAGACGGCCGCAGGGACGGAGACGGCCGCGGGGACGGAGGCGGCCGCGGGGACACCGCGCCGGGGGCAGCGCGACGGAGCCGGGCGCGGGGCGCGACGGGCCGGTCAGCGGCCGCAGGGGTCCTCGTACGGAAGCGCGGTGGCGGCCTGAAGCCATTCGGCCCGGCTCAGGCCGGTGCCGAGCAGCCGGCAGACCGTCGAGCGCAGCGGGCCGAGCCGCAGCTGCGGCACCGGCCATGTCCGGACGGCGCCGTCGACGCCGCCGGAGACGACGTCTGACCCGCTCGGCGTGAAGGCGACGCTCTCGATCGACGAGCTGTTGACCGACAGCGGCTCCCCGATCGCGGACCCGGAGCGGACGTTCCACAGCCGGATCGTGCCGTCGTCGCTGCCCGAGGCGAGGATCGTCCCCTGCGGATTGAAGGCGACGCTGCGCACGTAGCCGTGGCTGCCGATCAGCGCCTGGCCCTGCTCGGCGCCGGTGTGGACGTTCCAGAGGCGAACGGTGTCGTCGGCGCTGCCCGACGCCAGCAGCGTGCCCTGGTCGTTGAAGGCCAGGCTGAAGACCGCGTCGCTGTCGCCGCTCAGCGTGTCGACGAGCCGCTCGGACGGGATGCTCCACACCCGGATCGTCCGGTCCTCGCCGGCGGCGGCGAGCAGCCCGCTGTCGGGGCTGAAGGTCACGCTGTAGTCGTGGCCGGCGCCGAGCTGCGCGGGCCGACCGGCGGGCCGGCCGTCGACGAGTCTCCACACCCGGATCGGCCCCTGGCCGCCGGCGGCGAGCCATCGGCCGTCGGGGCTGAAGGCGACGCTGAAGACGAGGGCGCGACCGTCCGGGATCGCCGCCCCAACCCGCCGTCCGCTCGGGCTCCACAGCTGGACGGTTCCGCCATGGCCGGAGGCGAGCGCGCCGGTCACCGGGTCGAAGGCCAGCGTCCTGATCGATCTCTCGGTCGGTGGGGTCCGATCGACGGTCGCGCCCGACGGCAGCCCGCCCGCCGATCGCGACCACAGCCGGATCAGACGGCCCCCGGCGGCGAACCGGCCCCCGGGCCCGAAGGCGACGCTGTCGACGCGCCCGAGCCCGGTGGTCAGCGCGCTTCCGAAGGCGTTGCCGACCGGAATCGGCCACAGCTGGACCGTCTGATCGGTGCTCCCCGCGGCCAGCGTCGCGCCGCTCGGGCTGAAGGCGACGCTCGTGACGATCCCCTCCGGCCCGGTCAGCGCGGGGCCGATCACGCGGCGGCCGGCGACGTTCCACAAGCGCACGACATCGCCGGCGTTGCCGGCGGCGAGCGTCTGGCCGTTCGGGCTGAAGGCGATGCTGTTGATGGCCGGACCGGCGCCGTCGGCGAGTGTCGCCTGAGCCCCATCGGCGGGATTCCACGCATAGATCTGTCCGTCGAGGCTGCCGGCGAACGCCTCATCGGTGTGCGGGCGGAAGGCGACCGTGTACAGCGCCGCGGGCTCGAGGAGCGCAGCGTCGAGCCGGCGCGTGGCGACCCTCCAGCGCGCGAACAGGTGATCGTTGCCGGCCGACACGAGCGACTGCGAATCGGGGCTGAAGGCGATGCTCCGCACCGAGCTCGCGCCGTCAAACCCGAGCAGCGGCCCGACCGGCGTTCCGCCGGACAGGCGCACCATCTCGATCCCGCGGTCAAGGCCCGCGGCGGCGAGCCAGCGGCCGTCCGGGCTGAACGCGATGCTGTTGACCTGCCCCTGGCCGAAGTTCTGCCGCCAGACGGGCGCCCCGGGCGCGGCCACTCTCCACAGCCAGACGGTGCCCGACTGACCGCCGGCCGCCAGCCAGCGGCCGTCGGGGCTGAAGGCCAGGCTGTAGATGCCGCCGTCGTCGCCGGGCACGGCGAACGCGCCCACCTGGGTGTTGGTGCGAGCGTTCCAGAGACGGATGGTGCCGTCGGCGCTGCCCGAGCCGAGCACGCCCGTGGCCGGATCGAAGGCGACGCTGGTGACGGTGTTGCCGAAGCCGTGGAGGATCCCCGTCACCCCCGAGCGCTGCGCCTGGGTGAGAGCGGCGATGATGCTCGTCTGGGCGACGTCGGAGCCGGGATCGTTGCCGAACGCGTCCAGCGCGAGGATGAGCGACGCGTCGGGGCGGGCGCCGAGCAGGGTCTGCGCTGTCGTGGCCAGACCGAGGTCGGTCGCGCGGCGCCCCTGCGCGACGGCCAGGCGGCCCTGGGCGACGGCCTGCCTCTGGGCCGTCCGGGCGACGCTCTGCTCGTGATGGGCGTGGACGGCCTCGATGACCGCCAGCACCGCGCAGACGGCGATGACGACGAGGATCCCGAGGACCCCCGCGGTCAGCCGCTGCTGGCGGCGCAGCCGCGCCTCCTGCACGCGGCGCTCGCGGACGGCGGCGAGCTCGGCGCGCTGCCGGCTGATCCAGGGGATCAGGAACTCGCTCGTGATCTGGTACAGGTCGAGGTCGTAGCGGCGCTCGCTCTCGATCAGGCCCGACTCGCCGTCCAGCCGCCCGATCACGGCGTCGATCCGCGCCGGGTCCAGACCGGTGCTCATCTCGTGCGCGCGCTGGACGAGGTCCGCGCGGGCGACGATGTTGCGCGTATTGCTCGACGTGACGAGCTGGCTGAGGACGGCGATGGCGGCGTCACGGTCCTCGCCCTCGAACTTAGACACCGCGTCCTGCAGATGGTCTTCGACGAGGCCGCTGACATGGCGCCGGGCCAGCAGCGCGGACGGATCGGGGTCGTGCCACAGCCGGCCGCAGACGATCTGCAGCTCCGACAGCGGCAGGTCGTCGCCGTCGCTCTCGTCGGCGAGCGCGACGGCGATCTGCGTGGCGACAGCGTCCGACAGCTCTCGCGGATAGTGGCCGGGGAAGGCGACGAACGGCGCGCGGATGATCTCGGTGGTCGCGCTGCGCGGGGGCGGCAGGAGGCGCAGGCTCTGGTGCACGAGCTCGGGCTGGGCGTCAAGCAGGAGCCGGAGGCCGGCGAGGTAGTCCTCCCGGAAGGAGAACAGGAGCTTGACCGGCAGCATGGCCCGCGGCTCACGCGGGTCATGGCCGGGCTCGACGGCACCGCCGCGCAGCAGGGTGACGATCGCCTGCACGATGTCGTCCTGCGCCTGACGCAGCTCGGCGGTGTGGGGGAAGAGCGTGACGAGCTCCTCGAACTGGTCGAACACGAGCAGGATCGCGCCCTGCTCGGTCGCCGCCGACACCGCCCGCGGGAACTGCCCGGCCGACACGACGAGCCGGCCGTGCTCGTCGGCCCCGCTGAAGGCCGAGGGCAGGAACGCGTCGCGCCCGTCGTCGGCGGCGCCGATCGCCTCCAGCACGAGCTCCTGCCCGCGCCGGGGCGCGACGCGCACCCGATGGGGCCACAGTCCCTCGGCGAGCATCCGGGGCAGCAGGCCGGCGTTGACGACCGAGGTCTTGCCCACCCCCGAGGCGCCGTACAGGAGCACGCCGCGGTACATCGTGATCAGGCGGACGAGACGCTCGACCTCCCGGTCGCGCGCCGCCAGGATCCCGGCGTCGGCGAAGCGGAACGGCTCGAGATTGCGATACGGCTCGGCGGGCGGGCCGGGCGCCGCGGCCGCGAGCCGCCGCAGCGCCTGCGCCGGGCTCTCGGTCGCGACGCTCACGTCGCCGGCATCTCGCGGCCCATCACGAGGCGGTAGAGCTCGGGCACGAACTCCCACACGTCCTCGACGATGAAGCGCAGCCCCTCGCGCATCCAGGTGTCCTTGTTGAGGGGGTCCGGACTGATGTCGACCGAATAGCTGTTGGGCCAGCGCGCCTGGTCCAGGCCCCAGCGCAGCGTGCGGAAGAGCAGCCGCAGATTGAAGTCGAGCAGCCCGTAGCCGATGAACAGCGTCGGCCAGCGCCGGAGCTGGTACTGGATCGTGTCGGGAACGGGCTTCATCTGCTCGACGTCGTTCATCCGCAGGACGAAATGGATGTAATCCTCATCGGTGACGACGATCGACTCCGGCACGTTGATGTCGCCGTGCATCTTGAACACGAACGGCTTGTCGCCGCTCGGGTCATCGGGCCCCGGATAGTCGGGCGTGACGACGCGCTCGCGGCTGTAGATGCCGACGTAGGGGCGCTTGCGCTCCGGCGAGAGGGCGAGCGCCCGCTCGAACAGCTGGTCGTAGTTCGTCGTCATGACGATCGGGAAGGGCAGCTCGGCGAGCGCTCGCAGCGCCGGGGACGGCTCGGTGTGATCGTCGACGGCGGTCCTGATCCGGTTGACGAGATCCTGGCGGCTCTTGTTGCGCTCGTAGCAGAGCGCGACCCGCTGCAGATTGGTCGGGCTCTCACCGCGGCACACCGCGGCGAAGTCGCACTCGGCGGCCATCTGCTGCGCCAGCTCCCCGCCGAGCGGCGGACGCTCCTGCTCGGGATACTGGAACGCGGACCCGTCGGGCGGCGCGTGGTGCACGCCGGCGCCGAGGAAGAGAATGCACTTACCGGCCGAGATGGCGCCGGCCAGGTCCTTGATCGTCTGCGGGTCGACCGCCTCGCCGGAGGGGGTGACGACCTCGCCTGAGCCGGTGACCGCCATCGGCGCCGCTAGCGGCCGCCGTCGAGCGCGAGCCCCCACGGCCGGAAAGCATCCGTGCTCCACCCCGAGGGCTCCGCCTGCACCCACGCAAAATCGCGGAACCGCACGGCGCGATCTTAATCCACGTCCCCCGAGAAGGCAAACGGCGCAGATCAGCCCTCGACGCGCGCCTTGGCGACGTCACGGGCGACGAGTGCGGCGTAAGCGCCGCCGCGCTCCAGCAGCTCCTCGTGCGTCCCGCGCTCGACGATCTCGCCCTTGTCGAGGACGACGATCTGCTCGGCGTCGCGGATCGTCGACAGGCGATGGGCGATGGTGATCGTCGTGCGGCCCTCGGAGAGGCGCTCGAGCTCGGCCTGGACGGCGAACTCGGTCTGGGTGTCCAGCGCGCTCGTCGCCTCGTCGAGCACGAGCACCGGAGGATTGCGCAGGATCGTGCGGGCGATCGCCATGCGCTGCTTCTCACCGCCGGAGAAGCGATAGCCGCGCTCGCCGACGACCGTGTCGTAGCCCTGGGGCAGCGAGGCCAGGAGCTCGTGGATGTGGGCGGTCCTGGCCGCGTCCTCGATCTCGGCGTCGGTGGCGTCGGGCCGCGCGAAGCGCAGGTTCTCCCGCACGCTGGCGTGAAAGAGATACGTCTCCTGGGAGACGACGCCGACCGTCGCCGCCAGCGAATCCAGCGACACCCGGCGGATGTCGACGCCGTCGACCGTCACCCGCCCCTCCTGGGGCTCGTACAGGCGCGCGACGAGATAGCCCATCGTCGTCTTGCCCGAGCCCGTCTCCCCCACGATCGCCGTGCGGGTTCCCGCCGGCACGACGAGATCGACGTGGCGCAGCGTCCAGGCCGAGCCGTCGCCGCTGCCCGGCGAGCCATAGCGGAAGGAGACGTTCTCCAGCCGCACCTCGCCGAGCATCTCGCCGGGCCGCAGGGTCACCGGGTGGTCGGCCTCGACGATGTCGACCGGCAGGTCCATGTACTCGAAGATGCGATCGAACAGCGCCAGCGACGCCTCGACGTCGGCCCCGACCCCGAGCAGCGACTGGATCGGGAACAGCAGCCGCGTCTGCAACGTCGTGAAGGCGACGACGGTGCCGATCGAGATCGTCTTACCGACGAAGCTCTGGCCGGCGAGGAAGTAGATGATCGCCGGCTGGATCGCGAACGTCATCTGGATCGTCGACATGACCCAGCGCCCCGCCATCCGCGAGCGCACCTCGAGCTCGGCGATCTCGTGCGATTCGCCGGTGAAGCGCTCCGCGAGGTCGCCGCCGCGGCCCATCGTCTTGCCGAGCATGATCCCTGACACCGACAGCGACTCGGCGACGAGCGCCGACAGGTCGGCGAGACGGCGCTGCTGCTCGGTCGTGATCTTGCGCCGCAGCTTGCCGACGCGCCGGGTCAGCCAGACGAACAGCGGCACGAACACGAGCGAGATCGCGGCCAGCTTCCAGTTGAGGATGCACATCGCGATCAGCGAGGCGATGACCGTCGTCGCGTTCTGGGCGATCGTCGTCGCGGTCGTCGTGACGACGCTGTCCAGCCCGCCGATGTCGTTGGCGATCCGCGACTGGACCTCGCCGGTGCGGGTGCGCGTGAAGAACGCGAGCGACATCCGCTGCAGGTGGTTGTAGACCGCCGCCCGCAGGTCGTGCATGACCCGCTGGCCGACCTGGTTGGAGATGTAGGTCTGCCAGACGCTGAGCGCCGCGTTGAGGACGGCGATCGCGATCATCCCGGCGACGAGCTCGGCCAGCAGCGTGTGCTCGTGCTTGAAGATCCCGTCGTCGAGCGTGTACTTGATCAGGAACGGCGACAGCATCGACAGCCCGGCACCGATCACGATCATGACGAGCACGATCGTCAGGCGGACCTTGTAGGGGGCGAACAGCGCGAGGATCCGGCGCCCGTCACGCTGGCGCGTGGGATCCATCAGCGGCGGCGGCTTCTTGCCGCTGCCGCCGCGCAGCGCGCGCATCCCCCCCGGCGCGCCGGCGCCATGGGAGGCCGCGAATCCTCGGTTACCGGAGCTCATCTCTGCACTCATGATGCACTACGGCCAATGCCGCCCCGAGCTTGAGCCCGAGCGGCGCCGCCGAACCCCCGGGCGCCGCGCGACGTCGGCGTCACGTAGTCTGAGCGGTCATGAGCGACGACTGGCGACTGCGAATCGATCTCCACGACGACGGGCACGCCGCCCGGCTGAGCGAGGCGCTGAGCGCCGAGCGTCTGGAGCACGACCTGCAGCGCTCCTTCCGAGACAGCGTCGTCGTCTCGGTCGACGGCCCGCAGGTCTTCTGCTACGCCGACACGCGCGAGCAGGCGCAGGCCACCGAGGCCGTCGTGCAGACGCTGGCCCGCGAGCACGGCTGGTCGCTCGAGGTCGAGCTGACGCAGTGGCACGCCGCCGCCGAGCGCTGGGAGAACCCCAACACGCCGCTGTCCGACGACGCCGAGAGCGCGGCCCGCCGCCAGGAGCGGATCGCCCAGGAGCGCGCCGAGTCCGAGCGCCGGGGCTATCCGGAGTACGAGGTGCGGATCGAGTGCGCCGGGCGGACCGAGGCCGGTCAGCTCGCCGGCCAGCTCGAGACCGAGGGCATTCCCAACGTGCGCCGCTACAACTACGTCCTGGTCGGCGCGACCGACGAGGACAGCGCCGCGGCGCTCGCCGCGCGCCTGAAGGCCGAGGCGCCGACCGGCAGCACGATCGTCGTCGAGCCCAGCCAGCGGGCCCTCTACGACGACGTCTATCGCAGCCCGTTCGCCGTCCTCGGCGGCCTCGGCGGCTGACCGCCGCAGCCGGCTCCCGCAACGGGGGTTGGTGTTTTGCGCGCAAACGCCGATACTCATGCGATGCGCGAGGACGTCTCCAGCGAGGAACCGTACGGCCTGTCCTTTCCCGGACCGGCGGCCGGGCACGACCGCGCGCGCGAGCCCAACCCGCTCGGCGCGAGCTCGTTTCCGCCGATCGCCGAGTACGCGTTCCTGTCGGACTGCGAGACCGTCGCCCTGCTGGCGCCCAACGGCGCCGTGGAGTGGATGTGCCTGCCGCGGGTCGACTCGCCGAGCGTGTTCGGGGCGCTGCTGGACCGCGACGCCGGCCACTTCCGCCTCGGCCCCGACGGCGTCTCGGTGCCGGCGGCGCGGCGCTATCTGCCCGGCACGATGGTCCTGGAGACGAGCTGGGGCACCGGCTCGGGCTGGATCATCGTCCGCGACGTCCTGCTGATCGGCAACTGGCATCACGAACATGACCGCTCGCACACCCATCGCCGCGCGCCGACCGACTACGACGCCGACCACGTGCTGCTGCGGATCGTGCGCTGCGTCAACGGCTCGGTCCAGCTCCTGCTCGACTGCGAGCCGAAGTTCGACTACGGCCGCGAGCCGGCGCTGTGGCGCTACTCCGGGGACGGCTACGGGGAGGGCGTGGCCACGAGCAAGGACGGGGTCGAGCTGAAGCTGAGCACCGATCTGCGGCTCGGCTTCGAGGGCTCACGCGCGGTGGCGCGCCATCTCATGAAGGAGGGCGAGGTCGTCTACTGCGCCCTGTCGTGGAGCGAGCACGCGCCGCCGGCGAACGTCGACGAGGCCTATGACCGGCTGGTGTGGACCGCGCATCATTGGCAGCACTGGCTCGACCGCGGCACGTTCCCCGATCATCCGTGGCGGACGTTCCTGCAGCGCAGCGCGCTGACCCTCAAGGGCCTGACCTACGCGCCGTCGGGCGCGCTGCTGGCCGCGGCCACGACGTCGCTGCCCGAGACGCCGCAGGGCGAGCGCAACTGGGACTACCGCTACAGCTGGATCAGGGATTCGACCTTCATGCTGTGGGCGTTGCTGTCGCTCGGCTTCGAATGGGAGGCCAACGACTTCTTCTACTTCATCGCCGACGTCGCCGCCGGCGAGGAGAAGCTCCAGGTCATGTACGGCCTCGACGGCGAGCGCCAGCTCGACGAGCATCTGCTCGAGCATCTGGAGGGCTACGAGCGCGCCCGCCCGGTGCGGATCGGCAACGCCGCCTATGAGCAGGAGCAGCACGACGTGTGGGGCGCGCTGCTGGACTCCGTCTACCTGCACACCCGCTCACGGGATTCGCTCGACGACCGGGTGTGGAAGATCCTGTCACGCCAGGTCGAGCAGGCGATCGAACACTGGCGCGAGCCGGACCGCGGCATCTGGGAGGTCCGGGGCGAGCCCAAGCACTTCACCTCGTCGAAGGTCTTCTGCTGGGTGGCCTGTGATCGCGGCTCCCGGCTCGCCGAGCTGCGCGAGGACTTCCCGCGCGCCGAGCGCTGGCGCGCCGCCGCCGACGAGATCAAGGCCGACGTGCTCGAGCACGGGGTCGATGAGCGCGGCGTGTTCGTCCAGCACTACGACACGACGGCGCTCGACGCCGCGCTGCTGCTGCTGCCGCTGATGCGCTTCCTGCCCCCCGACGACGAGCGGATCCGCGCGACGGTGTTCGCGATCGCCGACGAGCTGACCGAGGGCGGACTCGTCCTGCGCTATCGCACCGATGAGACCGACGACGGCCTCTCCGGCGAGGAGGGCACGTTCCTCATCTGCTCCTTCTGGCTCGTGTCCGCGCTATGCGAGATCGGCGAGCTCGACCAGGCCCGCGCGCTGTGCGAGCGCCTGCTCGGCTTCGCCAGCCCGCTCGGGCTGTACGCCGAGGAGATCGACCCGGTCACCGGCCGCCATCTCGGCAACTTCCCCCAGGCCTTCACGCACCTCGCGCTGATCAACGCGGTCATGCACGTGATCCGCGCCGACGAGACGACCGCCGAGTCGCGCTCCCCCTGGTCACACTGGCGCTAGCGGCGGCCGGCGGTCACGCGCGCGGGCCGAGGGCGACCGGGAGGGTGCGCAGCTGGTTGACGAAGCCCGAGACGACGACCGTCGGCTCGCCGGCGCGCTCCATCGCCGGATACCGGGCCAGCGTCTCCTCGAACATGATCTGGAGCTCGAGCCGGGCGAGCGCGGCGCCGAGGCAGAAGTGCCGTCCGCCCGCGCCGAAGGCCTGATGCTCGGGATCACGGCGGACGTCGAAGCGATGCGGATCCTCATAGCGGCTCTCGTCGCGATTGGAGGACACGTACCACATGACGACCTTCTCCCCGGCCCGGATCGGCTGGCCGGCGAGCTCGGTGTCCCGCGTGGCGGTCCGGCGGAAGTGGGCGAAGGCCGGGAACATCCGCAGCGACTCCTCGACCGCCGACGGGACGAGCGCCGGGTCGGCGAGCAGCGCGGCGCGCTGCGCCGGATGCTCCATCAGCGCCCGCATGCCCGAGCAGTACGTCGCCTTCGTGCTGTCGTTGCCGGCCGCGACGAGCAGGAAGAAGCCCATCACGATCTCGTGCTCCTCCAGATGCTCGCCGTCGATCTCGGCGTGCACGAGCACGCTGGTCAGATCGTCGGTCGGATGCGCGCGGCGCTGCGCGATCATCTCCGAGCAGCGCCGGAAGATCTCGGGGATCTCGTTGGTCAGAATGCTCTGCATCCCGTCGGGATTGATCTCCGGGTCCCCGGCGGCGAGCGCGGTGTTCATCAGCTTGGCCCAGACGGCGTCGTCTGACTCGGGGATCCCCATGAAGCTCCCGATCACCCGGGAGACCACCGGCTGGGCGACGTCGGCGACGAGATCGCACGTCTCCCGGCCCTGCAGGCGATCGAGCACGTCGCCGACGATCCGCCGGATCGCGCCCTCGTGATCGGCGATCCGCTTCGGAGTGAAGCCGCGCTGGAAGAGCATCTTCAGGCGGTCGTGCTTGGGCGGGTCCATGCCGATGAACATCGCCCGCATCAGATCGAGCGGGAAGACGTCGGTGATCGCGGTGATCCCGCCGAGCTCGGACGAGTACGTGCGCCAGTCGCGGCTGACGGTGTGCACGTCGTCGGCCCGCGTCACCGACCAGTAGCCGGCCTCGTCGGGATACTCGGTGGCGTGCGACGTCCAGTGGACGGGGCACTCGCGGCGCAGGCGCTCGAACAGGGCGTGCGGCGGGCCGTCGGCCCACAGCTCCCGCTCGGTGACGAGCACCTCGGCGAGGTCGTTACCGGTTGATGTCACCTGCTCCTCCTGACGGGTGATGGACCGGCGGACATCGTATCTTGGTCGCCATGGCGGCGGCGACCATCGCGCGGGTGCGAGCCAGGCTGGCGCTCGGCCGTCGCTTCCGGGACCCCGCCGGGGTCAAGAACGACGCCCAGCTGCGGTGGTGGCTGGAGCAGTGGGACCCGGTCATCCGCGACGGCGGGCTCAATCCCGGCGACGCGCTGGAGCTGATCGGCGAGCACGCCGCGCCGACGTACCTCGGCCGCCGTCGCCAGCAGGCCAGAGCCGAGGTCGTCCGGGTGTTGCGTGAGGCGGCGATCGAGGACCCGGGGTTCTTCGACGGCAAGGTCGTGGTCGACATCGGCCCCGGCCCGCTCGGCTTCCCCGATGCCTGCCCGGCGCGCGTCAGCATCGGCGTCGACCCGCTCGCCGAACGCTACGCGCGGCATGGCCTGCTGCTGCCCGGCTCGCCGGCGGTGTACCTCACCACCGGCGCAGAGCAGATTCCGCTGCTGACCCACAGCGTCGACGTCGTCGTGGCTCGCAACAGCCTGGATTACGTCGACGACCCCGAGCGGGTGCTCGCCGAGGTGGTCCGGATCCTCGCCCCGGACGGAACGCTGATCGTGCTGTTCGACGAGGGCAGCGTCCCCTCCCCGGGCGAGCCCCACACGTTGACCGCGGAGCGGGTGCGCAGCGCCCTGGCGGAGCTCGTCGTCACCCGCGAGCACCGCTGGGACGAGCCGTTCGGCAACGACGGCGCCCGGATGGTGATCGTCGCCCGCCGGGCGCCGCGGTCAGGCCCGGTCTGAGCGGGCGGCCGAGCGCACCGCCACCGCGCCGTCGCGCGCCGGGGACCGGTCGGCCGGCGCGGGCTCGGGGCCGGGGGCCGGCGCGGGCGCCGGCATTCCGCCGCGTGACCACGACGCCACCGCGGCGATCAGGCAGGCGACGATCGCGAAGGCGAACGCCTCGTGCAGTCCGGTGCGGAACGGGGCGGAGATGAGATGCGGGAAGAACGAACGGCCGATGAGCAGCGCATGCTGCTGGGCGGGCAGGTGCGAGAGCACGGCGTTGCCGACGAGATGCTGGATCGGGTTGTAGCCGAGGAAGGCGGCGAACAGGATCGAGACCGGGGGCAGGTGTGCGGCCTTCAGTGCGTTGACCGCCGGCACGCCGTGGGCCTCGAGGCCGGAGGCCATCGTGTGCGGCAGCGAGGCCGACAGCCCGATGATCATCAGCGTGAAGAAGATGCCGATCGACAGCACCTGGGCGGAGTTCTGGAAGGTCTGGTTCATGCCGCCGCCGGCGCCGCGATCGCCGGGCGGCAGGCTGTTCATCACCCCGGCGCGGTTCGGCGAGGCGAACAGCCCCATCGAGACGCCGTTGAGGAACAGGACGGCCGCGAACAGCGGATACGGGAAGTCAGTCGGCAGCAGCGCGAGCAGCAGGAAGCTGACCGCCGCGCCGAGCATGCCGCCGGTGGCGAACGGCCGCGCGCCGAAGCGGTCCGACAGATAGCCCGAGGTCGGCCCGGCGAACAGCATCCCGATCGTCAGCGGCAGGATGTAGATCCCGGCGTACAGCGGCGTGTCGGTGAAGTCATAGCCGTGCTGGGGCAGCCAGATCCCCTGCAGCCAGATGATCAGGATGAACATCAGGCCGCCGCGGGCGACCGCGGACAGGAACGTCGACAGCGTCCCGAAGGTGAAGGCCCGGATCTTGAACAGCGGCAGGCGGAACATCGGGTCATGGACGCGGCGCTCGACGAGGGCGAACACGGCGAGCGAGGCCAGCCCGCAGGCGATCAGGATGATGACCTTCGGGCTCCCCCAGCCGGTCGCGCTGGACCCGTACGGGCGGATCCCGTAGGTCACCGCCACCATGATCAGGATCAGCCCGAGCGCGAACGAGACGTTGCCGGCCCAGTCGATCCGCGCCCGGCTCGGCCGCGACAGCTCCTCGAGCTTGAGATAGGCCCAGACCGTGCCGAACAGGCCGACCGGCACCGAGATCAGGAACACGAGCCGCCAGCTGATCGGCGCCAGCAGGCCGCCGAGGACGAGGCCGACGAACATGCCGCTGACGCCGACGATGTTGTTGATCCCGAGCGCCATCCCGCGCTGATTGGCGGGGAACGCGTCGGTGATGATCGCCGCCGAGTTGGCGAGCAGGCAGGCCGCGCCGATGCCCTGCACGACGCGGAAGACGATCAGGAAGAGGGCGCCATCGCGCCCGGTCAGCCAATCGACGGTCAGCAGCAGCGATGCCGCCGTGTAGATGACGAAGCCGAGGTTGTAGATCTTGACCCGCCCGTACATGTCGCCGAGGCGTCCGAGGCTGACGATCAGCACGCTGGAGACGACGAGGAAGCCGAGGATCATCCACAGCAGGTAGAAGCTGTTGGCCGGGACGAGCGGATCGAGGCTGATGCCGCGGAAGATGTCGGGCATCGCGATCAGCGTGATCGAGGCGTCCAGCGTGGCGAGCAGCACGCCGAGCGTGCAGTTCGACAGCGCGATCCACTTGTAGTTCTCGCCGCGCGGGTCACCCGCGCCGCGCTCGGGGCGGTGCAGCCGCCGCCGGCCGGCGCCGTTGGCCGCGCGCGCGGCCGCGGAGCCGTTGGGTTCGCTGTGACGGCGATCCGCCACTGTCAGCGTTCCGTCCGGTGCGATCGGCGCGGCACTACGCTGCGGCTTCGGAGACGAGCTCGGGCTCGAGCGCCGCCGCGGCCGCCGCCCGGTGCGTGGCGGGCACGAGCAGGCCGGCGAAGACCGCGATCACCAGGAAGCCGGACTGCAGCCAGAACGATGCGGTGAAGCCGGTGACCGTCGGCAGGCCATGGCTGACGTTGTCGGCGAGGAAGGTGGCGACGATCTGGCCGCCGAGCGCCCCGCCGAGGGTCCGCATGACGGTGTTCATGCCGGTCGCCACCCCGGTCTGCTGCGGCGACACGGCCTGCACGATCAGATTGCCGAGCGCCGAGAAGGCGAGGCCGACGCCGATCCCCATCAGCGCCGCGCTGATCAGCATGTCGTAGGGATGGGCGTGGGCGAGCGCCAGGAAGGCGAAGGCGACCGCGGTCACGCCGCTGCCGGCGATGACCGCGGCGCGTGACCCGAAGCGCCGCGCGATCCGCCCGGCGACGGTGCCGAGCACGGTCATCAGCAGCGCGGCCGGCAGCAGGTACAGGCCGGCGGTGACGATCGAGGCGCCGAAGCCGAAGCCGGTGCTCCTGGGCAGCTGCGCGAACTGGGGGAAGATGAGGAACGAGGCGTACATCCCGGCGCCGAGCAGGAAGGCGACGAGGTTCGTCGTCCAGACGCCGCGGATCCGCATCATCGCCATGTCGATCAGCGGCTGGTCGCTGCGCACCTCCACGAGCACCCACAGCGCGCAGCCGACGAGCCCGGCGGCGAGCAGGCCGAGCGTCTTGGGCGAGCCCCAGCCCCAGGTGATCGTCTCCGAGATCGCGATCAGGACGCAGATGAAGCCGGCGGACATGAGCGTCGCGGCGAGCCAGTTGACCCGCCCCGGCACCCGGACCGGCGACTCGGGGATGTAGCGCCACGTGGCGTAGATGGCGGCCACCTCGACGGCGAGCGGCATCCAGTACAGCCAGTGATAGTTCAGGTGCTCGACGATCAGGCCGCCGAGGATGATCCCGGCGCCGCCGCCGACGCCGAGGATCGAGGACAGCAGGCCGATGCTCCCGGCCACCCGCTCGCGCGGGAACTCGTCGCGGACGATGCCGAAGGCGAGCGGGAAGATCCCGCCGCCGGCGCCCTGGATGACGCGGCCGACGATCATCACGTCGAGTGACGTGGCGAGCGCGGCGACGAGCGTCCCGACGGCGAGGATGACGAGCGTGACCAGCAGCAGCCGCTCCTTGCCGTACATGTCGCCGAGCCGGCCGAGGATCGAGGTCCCGACCGACGCCGACAGCAGATAGCCGGTCAGCAGCCACGTCACGCCGGTCTCATTGGTGTGCAGGCTGACCTCGAGCGAGCTGAGCGCGGGGATGACCGCCGAGCTGAGCACCGCGTAGGCGAGCCCGGCGAGCGCGGTGACCGCCAGGATCAGGCTGGGATGGACCCCGTGGTCTCGGTGAGGCTCGGCGGGCACGCGGAGCTACTCTAGCGGAATGGTCATTCCGCACTTGGAGGCTCAGGCGGTCCCGGCCCCGGAGCCGGTGGCCTGCCGATGGAGCGACCTCGACGCGCCGGGCAAGCGCGAGCGGCTGCTGAGCGCCGCGTTCGAGGTGTTCGCCCGGGACGGCCTCGACGCGCCGATGAGCACCGTCGCCGAGGCCGCCGGCTCGGGGGTGGCGAGCGTCTACCGCTGCTTCCCGTCCAAGCACGAGCTGCTGGCCGCGCTCGTCAGCCGGCGACTGGACGAGATCGCCGCGATGGCGACCGAGGCCGGCGAGCGCGACGGCGACCGGTGGTCGGCGCTGACCGAGATGCTGACGACGATCGTCGCGCGCCAGGCCGGCGAGGACTTCCTCGGCGAGATCCGGGTGGTCGTCGCCGACCAGCCCGATGTGATCGCCGCCTCCGATCGCGCCACCCGCGCGCTCGACGCGCTGCTGGCGGCGGCCCGCGCCGAGGGCCGGCTGCGGCCCGACGCCTCGACGGTCGACATCAAGCTCCTGTTCGCCGCCACCCGCGCGGCCCGGCGGATCGAGCCCGAGCTCTGGCCGCGGATGCTGGCGCTGATGATCGACGCGCTCGACGGGCGGCGTGACGGTCGCGCCGGATAAGGTTCGCGCGCCCCACCACGCATTTGACCGGGAAGGAGTGCCGCCGTGAAGATCCGCGCCGCCGTGCTGGAGGAGTTCGCCGCGCCCCTGCGCGTGACCGAGGTGGAGCTCGCCGAGCCGAGCGCGGGCGAGGTGCTCGTCCGCCTGGCGGCGTGCGGGGTCTGCCACACCGACCTCTACACCGCCTCCGGGGTCGATCCGTCCGGCTACGCGCCGACGGTGCTCGGCCATGAGGGGGCGGGCTACGTCGAGCGGGTCGGCGCCGGCGTCACGAGCGTCGCGCCCGGCGATCTCGTCGTCACCCTGTTCTCGCCCCAGTGCCGGGAGTGCGTCCACTGCCAGAGCCCGGACACGAATCTCTGCCTCGCCATCCGTGAGCAGCAGAACCTCGGCTATCTGCCCGACGGCACGACCCGTCTCTCCCGGGACGGCGAGCCGATCCGCCATTTCATGGGGACGAGCACGTTCGCGCAGTACACCGTGATGCCGGAGATCGCGCTCGCCCGCGTCTCACCGGAGGCCGAGCCCGACCACGCCTGCCTGTTCGCCTGCGGGCTGTCGACCGGACTCGGCGCGGCGATGAACACCGCCAAGGTGAAGCCCGGTTCGACGTGCGTCGTGTTCGGAGCCGGGATGGTCGGCCTCGGCGCGGTCGCGGGCTGCCGCCTGCAGGGCGCCGAGCGGATCATCTGCGTCGACCTGTCCGAGGACCGGCTGACGCTCGCCCGCGGCCAGGGCGCGACCGAGACGTGGGCCGGCGGCCCGGACACGGTGGCGCGCGTGCTCGAGGAGACCGGCGGCTTCGGCGCCGATTACACGTTCGAGGCGACCGGGCTGGTGGCGGTCATGCGCCAGGCGGTGGAGGCCGCGCGGATGGGCTGGGGCCTGTGCACGATCGCGGGTGTCGCGGGCCGCGGCGAGACACTCGACGTCATCCCGCGCCTGCTGATCACCGGCCGGCGGATCTGCGGCTCGTCGTTCGGCGGGGTCAAGGGACGCGACCAGGTGCCCGAGCTCGTGTCGCTCTATCTCGAGGGCCGGATCGACGTCGACCCGTTCATCTCCCATCGGATCACGCTGGACGAGGTCAACCACGGCTTCGAGCTGATGGAGCGCCAGGACGGCATCCGCAGCGTCATCACCTTCGACTGACGGGCCGCCGGGGTGCGGTCACGCCCCCCGGCGCCCGTTGGGGTCAGCCGGTCGTGGCCGACCCGCTGCTGCTCGACGAGCCGCTGGAGCCGCTGCCCGACATGCCCGGGCAGGTGCCCGCGGCGTGCGCGCCGCGGATCGCGTTGCGCAGGGCGGGGCGGGCTCCCGGGGCGGCCGAGTGCGAGGCGGTCGAACTGCTGCCGGTCGTGGCGGCGCTCGCGATCGCGGCACCGCCGCCCGCGACCGTCGCGGTGACGGCGAGGGTGGTCAGGATCGGCTTGATGCGGTGGTTCATGTGGTCCCTTCTGATGGGGGTGGTGGCCTCATGACGACAACGATCGCCGACGAACGTCGGAGACGTGTAGGAGTTTGTGAAGAACGTTGCTATCTGCGGCGGGCCGCGGACGCCAGCGCCGGGTTCTCATAGCCGTTGTCGGCCGGGCTGAAGTTGTGGCCGGGTGCGACGATCTCGTCGATCGCGTCGAGGACCTCGGCGGACAGCTCGACGTCGGCGGCCGGGAGCTGACCCTCGAGGTGCTCCATCGTGCGCGGGCCGATGATCGCGGCGGTCACCGCCGGATGGCGGATGACGAAGGCCAGCGCCATCTCGATCAGCGTCATCCCATGCTCGTCGGCGAGCCGGCCGAGCGCGTCGGCGGCGTCGAGCTTGCGCTGGTTGGCGGGCAGCGACAGGTCATAGCGGCTCGGCAGCATCTGGGCACGGCGGGATTCGGGCAGCTCGGCGTCCCTGCGATAGCGCCCCGACAGCCAGCCGCCGGCCAGGGGGCTCCACGGGATGACGCCCATCCCGTAGCGCTGGGCGGTCGGCAGCACGTCTGACTCGATCCCGCGCACGAGCAGCGAATACGGCGGCTGCTCGCAGACGAAGCGCTCGCGGCCCCGCTTCTCGGCCACCCACTGGGCCTCGACGATCTGGCTGGCCGGAAAGGTGGAGGACCCGATGTAGCGGACCTTGCCGGCCCGGACGAGATCGGTCAGCGCGCCGAGCGTCTCGTCGATGTCGGTGTCGTCCTCCGGCCGGTGGATCTGATACAGGTCGATCCAGTCGGTTCTCAGGCGGCGCAGCGAGTTCTCGACCTCCCGGATGATCCAGCGTCGCCCGTTGCCGAACTCGTTGGGATCGTCGCCCATCGTCCCGTGGACCTTCGTGGCGAGCACGACGTTGTCCCGCCGGCCGCCGGCCAGCGCCTTGCCGACGATCTCCTCGGACTCGCCGCGGGCATAGACGTCGGCGGTGTCGATGAAGTTGATCCCGGCGTCGAGCGCGCGATGGATGATCCGGATAGCGTCCTCGTGGTCCGTGTTGCCCCATGCGCCGAACATCATCGCCCCGAGGCAGAGCGGACTGACCTTCGTTCCCGTGTGGCCAAGCGTGCGGTAGTTCATGACGTCCACGCTACCCCGCGGCACCCCGACGCCGAACCCGCGCCGGTGAATCCGCTCGCCGCCGTCCCCCGCGCGCTGACCCCGCTCGCGCTGCTCGCCGCCGTGCTGGCGCTGATCGTGCCCTCGGCCACCCTCGCCGGCCACTCCGACGATCTGCTCGCGGTGCTCGTGCTCGCCACCGCGCTCGGCATCTCGGCCTCCGAGCTGGTGGCGCTGCGCCGGCACGCCCGGGTGATCGCGCTGCTGTCGGTCGCTCCGCTCGTCGTGCTCGGCGCCGCCGCCTGGCTGATCGGGCGGGCGTTTCACGCCGACACGCGGGACGGCCTGCTCGCCGTCGGCCTGGCGAGCTCGGAGGTGGCGTCGGTGGGGCTCGTCGCGCTCGCCGGCGCCGACGCGACGATCGCCCTGGGGGTCGTGACGGGCTCGCTCGTCGTCTCGGCGCTGCTCGGGCCGGTCCTGATCGGCCTATTGGCCGGTGATCCCGGAAAAGGTGGCGCCAGCCACCTCCTCCTCCGCTTCGCCCTCGTCGTGATCGCGCCGTTGATCGTCGGGGTGGCGCTGCGCAGCCGACCGCCGGCGACCGGGTGGCTGCGGCGCTGGGACGCCGAGCGCGACGGCGTCGCCGCGCTGACCGTGGCGGTGCTCGTCTACGCCGCGCTGAGCGGGACGAGCGGCGCGCACGGCATCGGCGGGGCGCTGGTGGCCAGCCTGCTGTTCCTCGCCGTGTCCGGCGCGCTGGCGGCGGCGTGGCGGCAGGTCTGCACGCCGCGGCTCGCGATCCCCGGCGCGCTGACGATCGCGATGCGGGACTTCGCGGTCGCGGCCGCGCTCGCCGCCCAGGCCTTCGGCCGCGCCGCCGGCGTCGTGCCCGGCATCTACGGCGTCGTCATGCTGCTCGCCGGGTCGGTCGCGGCCGGCGCCTTCGCCCGCCGTCCGCGCGGCGCTAAGTTGCCCTGATGACCGACACCACCTCCGCCGATCGTCACTTCGGCCTCACCGGCCTGGCCGTGATGGGGGCCAACCTGGCCCGCAACGTCGCCCACCATGACGTCCCCGTGGCCGTGCACAACCGCACGACGAGCCGGATGCAGCGGTTCGTCGACGAGCACGGGTCAGAGGGGCCGATCAGCGGCTATGAATCGGTCAAGGACTGGGTCGGCGCGCTCGCCACCCCGCGCGTGCTGATGAGCATGGTCCAGGCCGGACCGGCGACCGACGCGGTGATCGACGAGATCACGCCCTTCCTGGAGCGCGGCGACGTGCTGATCGACGGCGGCAACGCCAACTACAGGGACACCCAGCGCCGTCACGCTGCGCTCGCGCAGCGCGGGATCCACTTCCTCGGCGTCGGGGTCTCCGGCGGAGAGGAGGGCGCCCTGAACGGGCCGAGCATCATGCCCGGCGGCGATCGTGAGCCCTACGACGCGTCGGTCAAGCCGATCTTCGAGGCGATCGCCGCGCAGGTCGACGGGACGCCGTGCTGCACGTACGTCGGCGCCGACGGGGCCGGGCACTACGTGAAGATGGTCCACAACGGCATCGAGTACGCCGACATGCAGCTGATCGCCGAGAGCTATGACCTCCTGCGCTACGGGGCGGGCATGGAGGTCGAGGCGATCGCCGAGCGCTTCCAGGCGTGGAACGAGTCCGAGCTGGAGTCGTTCCTGATCGAGATCTCGGCCCGGGTGCTGTCGGCGACCGACGAGGCGACCGGCAAACCGCTCGTCGACGTCATCCTGGACTCCGCCGGGCAGAAGGGCACCGGCCGCTGGACGGCGCAGAACGCGCTCGAGCTCGGGGTGCCGTTGACCGGGATCACCGAGGCGGTGTTCGCCCGCGCGCTCAGCTCGCTGACGGCCGAGCGCGAGCACGCCGCGGGGGTGCTCGCCGGCCCGCGGGCCGAGCGGGTGGGATCGGGCGACGAGTCGCTCGCCCACGACCTCGAGCATGCGCTGTACGCGTCGAAGATCGTCTCCTACGCCCAGGGCTTCGCGCAGATGGCGGCGGCCGCCGACGCCGAGGGATGGAGGATCGACCTCGGGTCGATGGCGACGATCTGGCGCGGCGGCTGCATCATCCGCGCGCGCTTCCTGGACCGGATCCGCGAGGCCTACGACGACGAGCCCGGGCTCGCCAATCTGATGCTCGCCGACTTCTTCTCCACCGCCCTGGCCGAGGCCCAGGATCCGTGGCGGCGGGTCGTCGCGCGGGCCGCCGAGCTCGGGATCCCGACCCCGGCGTTCTCCTCGTCGCTGGCCTACTACGACGGCTATCGCCGGGCGCGCGGGCCGGCCGGGCTGATCCAGGGCCTGCGGGACCTGTTCGGCGCCCACACCTATCAGCGCGTCGACCGCCCGGGCACCTTCCACACTCTGTGGGGCGAGGACGGGCGTGAGGTGCAGGCCTGAGCCGGGGCGCTTCGCCAGTTCTTCGCCGGCGCTCAGGGAGGGGTTGGGCGCTCCTGCTGAGATGACGTTCATGACAACTTCCTCGCACGCCGCCACCCCTGAGCGCCCCGGCCCCGCCGCCCCCTCCCCCGATCCCGCCGCCCGCGAGCGGCGCCGCCAGCTGTCGTTCGACGGCTGGCTGACCGGCCGGATGCGCAGCCGCGCCCGGCAGCGGCGCCGCGCGCTGCTCGCCGCGCCGGCCGGGGTTCCTCAGGTTCGCTGAGTCACGGCGTCCGCGGGTCGGCGCAGCCGCGTGACCGACCACACACGACGGTCACCGTCCGAGCGATCGGCTTGTAACCTCAACCTGAAATGCGCAGGCGCAGGCGCAGGCTCAGCCTCGGCAGGACGTCGCGCACGCTTCGCCGGAAGCGGTGGTATCGACTCGGACTGGAGTGGCTCGCCGAGCTCGTGATCAACATCGCAGCCCAGAACAACCTTCCGTGATCCGGCGAGCAACAGCGACCGCGCCGCCGAGCGGACCGTGCGAGCCTTTCTGATCGGCGGCACAGGACTGATCGGCTCGGCGATCGCTCGGCGGCTGCTGACGATCGGATGGGATGTCGACGTCCTGGCCCGGGGAACGACTCCCGTCGCCGACGATCTGGCCGGCCGGACGCGGCTGACGGCCGCGGATCGATCGGATGCGCCGGCGATGCGGGCGGCGTTCGGCGCCGGCGCCGATCTGCTGGTCGATTGCGCGTGCTACACCGCGGCGGATGCGTCGGGCCTGCTGGCGCTCGCAGCGGACGCGAGCTCAACGGTGATGATCTCCAGCAAGGCGGTGTACGCCGACGCCGCCGGGCGCCACGCCAACTCGCTCCATGCACCTCGGTTCGAGGGCCCGGTGACCGAGTCCCAGCCGACGGTGGCTCCGGGGGACATGGATCACCGGAGCCCCGAGGGCTACGGGGCGAACAAGGTCGCGGCCGAGCGGATCCTGCTCGACAGCGGGCTTCCGATCTCGGTGCTCAGGCCCTCCAAGGTTCACGGTCGCGGCGCGGTCCCCGCCCGATCGTGGGTGTTCGTCAAGCGGGTGCTCGATCGCCGGCCCGTCGTCCTGCTCGCCGGCGACGGGCTCGGCGTCGATCACCCGAGCGCCGCGGCCAACGTCGCCCGTCTGGTCGAGACGGTCGCCAAGCGCCCCGGCGCCCGGATCCTCAACATCGCCGATCCCGATGCACCCTGCGGCGCGGACATCGCCCGGATCGTCGGCGAGCACTTCGGCCACGCCTGGCGGCTCGTGCCGCTCGACGACGGGGCGCCCGCGCCGCTCGGCTGGCATCCGTGGGACCGGCGGCCGCCCGTCGTGCTCGACATGAACGCCGCGCTGGCCGTCGGCTATCGGCCCGCCGGGGACTTCGCCGCGACGATTCCCGACGAGCTCGACTGGCTGGCCTCGATCGCCTCGGTCGAACAGACGGCCGGCCAGGCCGTCCTTGCACCGGTCTTCGACGACGGCCGGTTCGATGCGGCGTTCGACTATGGCGCGGAGGATGCGTTCCTCTCCCGCTTCTGATTCGGGTCCCGGCCCCGGGGGACCAGGCGGGGTGCGGTGCTCCGCCACCGCGGGCTACGATCACGCCTCGATGCGTCTGACCGGCCATCTCGCTCGTGGGTGCCTTGCGATCGTCACGCTCCTGGCGCTCTTCGGAGCGACCTGCGCCGGCGCGGCGACGTCATCGATCGGTCACGTCAGCGACCAGGCGGCCGTGGCCACGCTCAACGACGGCTCGGCCGCCGAGCAGGCGTTCATCTTCGACGGTCTGGCCAAGGGTAAGGACCTGGCCCACTGGCAGACCGGACCGGCGCTGCGCAGGACGCTGGAAGCCGCGACCGGACCCGGCGGCCACGCCCTGAAAGTGTCACTGGCCGCGCCACCGTCGCCCCGGCAGGGGATCGCCGGTGTCATCTACATCGGCGCGAGCACCGCCAAGCAGCTTGATCTGGCGACGTACACCTCGAATCATGAGGAGTTGCAGATCATCGTGACGCACACGCCCATCCTGTCGTGACCCGGATCGTGCGGATGCGTTCTGCGCGACCGGCCCCGCGTGCGCGGTCGGCGGGTTCAGGCTGCCCCCTGGGGTGGTGTGTCATCTAAGGGTTGATATTCAACCGTTAGTCGACACACCACATGGAAACGGCCTCTCCTGGGTCGCGCAGCGGTGGTCTAGAAGGGGGACTGGCCGGGGATCCAGCTCGTCCCGGCGAGCGGGACGCGGGCCATCGCCGAGGCCTCGATCGTCAGCGCGACGAGGTCCTCGGGCTCGAGATTGTGGACGTGGGACTTGCCGCACGCCCGGGCCAGCGTCTGGGTCTCCAGCGTCAGCGTCCGCAGATAGTTGGCCAGCCGCCGGCCGCCCATGACCGGGTCCAGGCGCGCGGCGAGCTCGGGATCCTGGGTCGAGATCCCGGCCGGGTCCGCGCCCGCGTGCCAGTCGTCGTAGAAGCCCGGGGCGGTGCCGATCGCCGCGTACTCGTCGGCGTGCTCGGGCGCGTTGTCGCCGAGGGCGATCAGCGCCGCGACGCCGATCGAGACCGCGTCGGCCCCGAGCGCGAGCGCCTTGGCGACGTCGGCGCCGGTCCGGATCCCGCCGGAGACGATCAGCTGGACCTCGCGGTGCATGCCGAGGTCGACGAGCGACTCGACGGCCTGGGGGATCGCCGCAAGGATCGGAATCCCGACGTGCTCGATGAACACCTCCTGGGTGGCCGCGGTGCCGCCCTGCATGCCGTCGAGGACGATCGCGTCGGCGCCCGCCTTGACCGCGAGGGCGACGTCGTAGTACGTCCGGCTGGCGCCGATCTTGATGTAGATCGGCACGCGCCAGTCGGTGATCTCGCGCAGCTCCTCGATCTTGATCTCCAGATCGTCGGGACCGGTCCAGTCGGGGTGCCGGCAGGCGCTGCGCTGGTCGATGCCCTTCGGCAGGTCACGCATCTCGGCGACGCGGTCGGAGATCTTCTGGCCGAGCAGCATCCCGCCGCCGCCCGGCTTGGCGCCCTGGCCGACGACGACCTCGATCGCGTCCGCGCGGCGCAGGTCGTCGGGGTTCATGCCGTAGCGCGAGGGCAGCAGCTGGTAGACGAGCTTCGTCGAGTGCTCGCGCTCCTCGGCGGTCATGCCGCCGTCGCCGGTCGTCGTCGAGGTCCCCACCTCGCTGGCGCCGCGGCCGAGCGCCTCCTTGGCGTTGCCCGACAGGGCGCCGAAGCTCATCCCGGCGATCGTGATCGGAATGTCGAGCTCGATCGGCTCCCGGGCGAAGCGGGTGCCGATCGTGACGTTCGTCGCGCAGCGCTCGCGATAGCCCTCCAGGGGATAGCGGGAGACGCTCGCCCCGAGGAACAGGAGGTCGTCGAAGTTCGGGACCTTGCGCTTGGCGCCGAAGCCGCGGATGTCGTAGATCCCCTCGCGCGCGGCGCGCTGGATCTCGGCGATCTCGGCGTGGCCGAAGGTCGCGGACTCGCGCAGCGCGGGGCCCCAGACGGCCTGGGCCTGGGCGCCGCCGTTTCCGTTGCGGGCTGCGGGCATCGGCTAATAGCTCCCGGCGTTGTCGATGGTGAAGTTGTACAAACGGCGTGCGGAGCCGTAGCGGCGGAAGCTCGCCGGGTCGACGTCGACGTCGGCGCGCTCCAGCAACGCCCGGACCTGCTCGACGTGCTCGGCGCGCATCTCCTTCTCGATGCAATCGGCGCCGAGACCCGCCACCTCCCCGCGCACGTACAGCCGGGCCTCGTAGAGCGAGTCGCCGAGCGCGTCGCCGGCGTCGCCGCAGACGACGAGGCAGCCGGTCTGGGCCATGAACGCGCTCATGTGCCCGACCGAGCCGCGAACGACGATGTCGGCTCCCTTGAGCGAGATGCCGCAGCGCGCCGAAGCGTCGCCATGGACGACGAGCAGGCCGCCGCGGGCGGTCGCTCCCGCCGCCTGGCTGACGCTGCCCTCGACGATCACCGCGCCCGACATCATGTTCTCGGCGACGCCGACGCCGCAATTGCCGCGCACGCGAATCGTCGCGCGCTTGTTCATCCCGGCGCAGTAGTAGCCGACGTGGCCCTCGATCTCGACCTCGGTGTCGGCGTCGACACCGACGGCGATCGCGTGGCGGCCCCCGGGGTGCAGGACCCTGACCCGGTCGGCCGGCGGCTCCTCGTGGAGATGGCGATTGAGCTCGCGCACCGTGTCGGTGGCGAGATCGAAGACGAGCGTCGCCTCGTCGATCGTCGCCATCACGCCACCAGCGCCGTTCCCCAGCTGTACACGCGCCCGGGCTCGGGCTCCCACAGGACCGCTTCCTCGGCGCCGGGCAGCCCGGCGATCGCCCGGTACTCGGAGGCGATCGCCACCCACTCCTCGGTCTCGGCCATCACCGCCGGCTTGCAGGCGATCGGATCCCGCAGCACCGCGAAGCCGTCGGCGGTGCCGACGCAGAACGTGTAGAAGCCGTCAAGCGTGTCCAGGCAGGACTCGAGCGCCTGCTCGAGCGTCGCGCCCTCGCGCAGGCGCCACGTCAGATAGCCGGCCGCCACCTCGGTGTCGTTGTCGGTCGTGAAGCGGATCCCCTCGCGCTGGAGCGAGCGGCGCAGGCGATTGTGGTTGCTGAGCGAGCCGTTGTGGACGAGGCACAGGTCGAGGCCGGTCGAGAAGGGGTGCGAATGCTCGGTGGTCACCCGGCTCTCGGTCGCCATCCGCGTATGGCCGAGGGCGTGCGTGCCGTCGATCCCGCCGAGATCGAAGCGCCGGACGAACTCGGTCGGCAGCCCCGCCTCCTTGAAGATCTCGATCGTCGCGCCGGCGCTCATCGTCGTCAGCTCCGGATGGGCGGAGCGGATCCACTCCTGGATCGCGAGCGCGTCGGCGGCCACGATGAAGATGGCGTGGCTGGCGCGCACCTCGCTCAGCGTCGACTCCCCGAACGCCCGGGCGAGTTCGGCGTCGAGCTCGTGCCAGTCGGGGTCAGGCGCCGCCGAGTGCAGCGATATCTTGCACGAGCCCTCAGGCGCGGGATGGCGATAGAACGCCGCCCCGGCGCTGTCGGGCCCCCGGAACGAGAGCTGTTCGAGCATCAGCGCCAGATGCGCGCCGAGCTGGGGCCGCAACGCGTCGGTCTTGGTATACAGGCCGGCTATTCCACACATGATGTGGTCAGCGTAAAGCGTGCCCTCCCCCGCTCCAATGGTGTACGAGCGCACACTTTCACCCCCGAATGTGGTGTTCGCGGCCACACGACCGTGGGCGACCCCGCGAGCCGGCGAATCCGAAATGTCACACTCCGGAGATGCCCGATCCCAAGCGCGACGCGCCCAGCTCCAGCCGCAGCGGCCGGACCGCCCGGCTCGGGAGGGTGGCGGCGGGCGGGGCAGTGCGGTGGGCCGGCGACCGGCTCGACGGCCGCGGGACCGCGGAGGAGCGCCAGCGCCGGCGCGGCGAGCGGATCGTGGCGACGATCGACGCCCTCGTCGACCAGCTGGCGGTGATGCGCGGGGCCGCGATGAAGGCCGGGCAGGTGCTGTCGACGATCGAGTTCCCCGGCCTCGACGACGACCAGTCGGCGCATCTCCAGGCTCGGCTGGCCTCGCTGCGCGACAACGTCCCCGCGGTCGACTGGAAGCAGATGCGCCAGGTGCTCGTCGACGACTGGGGGCAATCGCCGGAGAAGGTGATGGCGAACATCGAGCACGAGTCGGCCGCCGCCGCGAGCATCGGCCAGGTCTACCGCGGACGCACCCACGACGGCCGCGAGGTGGCGATCAAGGTCCAGTATCCGGGGATCGCCGAATCGGTCGAGTCCGACATGCGCAATCTGCGGCTGCTGTCGCCGCTCCTGCGCCAGCTGCTGCCCGGACTCGAGGTCAAGGACGTGCTGAGCGAGCTGCGCGAGCGAATCGTCGAGGAGTGCGACTACGAGCTGGAGGCGGCCAATCACCGGCGCGTGGCGCGCTACTGGCGAGACCATCCGTTCGTGCTCGTGCCCGGGGTCGACACCGACCTCAGCCGCCGGCGGGTGCTCGTCTCCGACTGGGTCGACGGGATCGGCTTCGACGAGGTGACCCGCCGCCCCGACGCCGACCGCGATCGCTACGCGGCGATCGTGTACCGCTTCTTCTACGGCACCGCGCTCGGCCTCGGGGTCGCGCTCGGCGACCCGCATCCGGGCAACTATCTGCTGTGCGACGACGGCCGCGTCGGATTCTTCGACTTCGGCATGATGCGCCGCCTGCCGCCCGACTATCTGCGCCGCGAGGCCGTGATCGCCCGCGGGGTGCGGGAGAACGACGAGGCGGCCGTGCTGGCCGGGATGCGCGAGCTCGGCTATCTCCCCGGCGAGCCGAGCGCCTGGGACTCGGAGCTGCTGCTCGACTACATGCGCGAGGTGTCGTGGTGGCTGTACTCCGAGGAGCCGCTCCGGCTCGGGCCCGAGGACCTGTGGCGGGTGTCGGAGATCCTGCGTGACTCCTCGGCGCGAGCCCGCACCGATCAGCTGCGGCGGATGACGCTGCCGCCCGAGGCGCTGCTGCTGCGCCGGATGGAGGGGCTGCTCTTCCAGACCGCGGCGGTCATGCGAGCGAGCGCCCCGTGGGGACTGCTCCTGCGCGAGCTGCTGGAGGACGGCGAGCCGGTCGGTGAGCTCGGCGCCGCGCACGCAGCGTGGCTCGCCGCTCGCCACGGCTGAGCGGTCGGGCGTCCGTGCCGCCGGGCAGCGGTGACCCGCGCCGGCGCGGGCCGATGCCACGTTCGACGTTCGACGTCCGCGGTCCGCGGTCCGCGGTCCGCGGTCTGCGGGGAACTACTGATCACGAGCGCCGGCCACGGCCGATCTGCTGGTTATCCCCGCCGGCATGGAGGCTCCCGCATGACAACGTTCAAACTGACGATCGGCCGCAAGCTGACGCTCGTCCTCGGGGTGGTCGCCCTGTGCCTCGTCGCGATGGCGAGCATCGTCATCGCCGAGATGCCGCACTTCGCCGCCCAGAGCGTGATGACGGCGGCCGACGCCCACCGGCTGGCGACCGCCGACGCCCTGCTGGGCCGGCTCGTCATCGAGGTCAGCGCGTTCGGGCTCGTCCTCGCCGTGGCGGCCGGCGTCCTGCTGATGCGGGATCTGCGGCGCGGCGTGCGGATCGCCAACGAGCGCCTCGGGCAGATGGCGGTCACGGTGCGTGACTATCTGCAGCCGGCGCTGGCCGCGGTCGCCGGCGGCGATCTGACCAACCGCCTGTCGGCGCAGACCGCGTCGGACGCCAATCATCGAGCCGACGAGATCGGGGCGGTGATGGACAACACCGAGAACCTCCGCGCGGCGCTGCTGGAGGTCTACGCGGTCTACAACGAGTCGATGGAGAAGCTTCAGCTGCTGATCGGCGAGGTCACGACCGCGGCGGCGGCCGTTGGCCAGAACTCGTCGCAGGTCGCCTCCAGCTCCCGGGAGGCCGAGCTCGCCACCACGGAGATCGCCAAGGCGATGGAGGGCGTGGCCCAGGGCGCCGAGCGCCAGGTGCACATGATCAGCGCGGCGTCGCGGGCCGCCGCCGACGTCGCCCTCGCCGTCGACCAGAGTGCGGAGCAGGCCCGCGAGGCTGCCGGCGCGGCCGCCGATGCCCGTGCGGCCGCCGAGCGCGGCGCCGCCGCCGTGGAGCAGGCCGACGGGGCGATGCGCGCGGTGCGCGAGTCCAACGAGGTGATCGGCGGCGAGATCGGCGAGCTGTCGGCGAAGTCCGAGCAGATCGGCGCGATCGTCGCGACGATCGCCGCGATCGCCGAGCAGACGAACCTGCTGGCGCTCAACGCCGCGATCGAGGCCGCACGAGCCGGAGAGCACGGCCGCGGCTTCGCGGTCGTCGCCGACGAGGTCGGCAAGCTCGCCACCGAGTCCAAGCGGGCGACCCATGACATCAGCACGCTGGTGGCGGCGATCCAGTCCGGCACCGCGTCGATGGCGCGGGCGATCGCCGACGGCGCCGACCGCATCGAGGCCGGGGTGACCGTGGTCGCCGAGACAAGCGACGCCTTCGGCGCGATCGACGCCTCCGTGCAGGGGATGACCGGACGCGTCGAGGCGATCGCCGCGACCGCCGAGCAGATCCGCGCCGCGGCCGCTGAGATGCAGGCCGACATGCTCGAGGTGGCGACCGTCGCCGAGCAGTCGTCAGCCGCCACCGAGCAGGTGTCGGCCTCGACCGAGGAGACGACCGTCTCCAGCCAGGAGATCTCGGCCAGCGCCGATGACATGGCGGGGAGCGCGGAGACGCTCAGCACGCTGGTCGGCAGCTTCAGGATCGAGCTCGACGCCCGAGACTGACCGCGGTCCCGGCGGCCCGGGCGGGCGGCTCAGACCGGGAGCTTCTTCTGGGTCCGGCGGACGGCGCCCAGCGCCTCGCGCAGGTCGCTGCGGGCGATCGGCGCCAGCGCGCCCGGTTCGATGAAATTGTCCGGCGGCCGACCGGCGGCGACGAGCTCGGCGTGGTGGGCGAAGCGCGCTCGGCAGATCACCTCGAAGGCCTCGCGCAGGGCATCGGCCTCGCCGCGGTCCAGTCCGCCCGCCTCCGCGGCCGCCTCGATCCGGTCCAGCGTCGGCGAGGTCGTCACGCTCGCCGCCAGGGCGTGATAGCGCACGAGGTTGACGAGCGGGATGATCGCCCCGCGCTTGATGTCCAGCCGGCCGGCGTGTTCGCCGTCGCGCTCGGTCGCCAGCTGGCCGCGGAAGCCGAGCGCGACCGGGAAGCCGGCGGCCGCGCGGGCGAGCAGCCGCATGAACGGCCCGTGCTCGCGCGCCGTGCGGATCCGCGCGGCGAGCTCGGGGGCGATGACGAGCCCGCCGGAGGCGGCGCGGAAATCGAACGACACCGTGGCGCGCACGAGATGGGACTCGCTGGGCTCGGTCAGGCAGGCGTCGAACGTGCTCAGCCAGGCCGCCTTCGACATCCGCCAGAGCCGGTTGCGGGCGAGCACGCCGTTGTTGTCGACGCCGATCCCGCAGCGGGCGAGCCCGTCGTTGACGTCGCCGCCGAGACGCTCGAAATAGGCGTCGACCGCCTCGGCGTCGGCGGGCGACGGCGTGCCGTAGGCGAGCGCGTTGTCCTGGTCGGAGGACAGGGTGAACTCGCGGCGCGCCGCGCTGCCGAGGTCCAGCCACGCCCAGGCCAGCGGCGCCGGCCCGTGGCGCGCCATCGAGAAGTCGATCAGCCGGGCGACGACGGCGTCGTGGGCGAGGCTGAGGACGCGGCCGAGATCCCGTGACGGCACACCGGCCCGGGCGAGG
>CAWKFP010000010.1:0-335198 GCA_963849085.1 uncultured Solirubrobacteraceae bacterium
CGACGCCCGGACTCGAACCGGGGACCCCTTCATTACGAGTGAAGTGCTCTACCAGCTGAGCTACGTCGGCGGCGCGGGGCCAGTCTAGCGATGAACGGCGGGTCAGAAGGGGCCGTCGGGTTGGTCGGGAAGGCCGTTGCGCGAGCGCCACTCCTCGGCGAGGATCGCCCAGCGTTCGTGGTCGCGCCAGCGGCCGCCGATCTTCAGATAGCGCGGTGAGAAGCCCTCGCGCTGGAAGCCGGCGCCGCTCGCCAGGGCGAGCGAGCTGGCGTTCCCCGGCTGGATGTTGGCCTCGATCCGATGCAGGCGCAATTCGGTGAAGGCATGGCGCAGGACGATCTCCAGGCCCTCGCGCATGTAGCCCTGGCCGGCGAACGGCTCGCCCACCGCATAGCCGAGATAGGCGCTCTGCAGCCGGCGGCGGACGATCTGGGAGAGATTGAAGAAGCCGAGAATCGCGTCATCGTCCAGACGGCAGAGCAGCAGCGCCTCGAAGTCGGCTCGGCGGCCGTCCGCGATGTAGGCGGCGAAGCGCTCGTCGTCGGTCGGAGCCGTCGCCCAGGGGCTGTGGAAGTCACGGCTGATGCGCATCAGCGACGTGAACTCCGCGCGGTCCGATCGCACCGGAGCGCGCAGGTAGACACGCGCGCCGGGCATCAGGCGAGCAGAAGCCGTTCGAGGCGATAGGCGAGGGCCTCGCAGGCGAGGTCCTCGGAGACGTTGAGCAGAAAGCGCTCGCGGGTCTCCTCCACGAGCTCGATCGCCCGGCGCAGACGGCCCGGCTCGATCCCGGCGTCGTGTGCCAGCTCCTCGCCGCGATCGCGGTTGCGGACGAGCTCAGGCGCTCCCCAGGCCAGACAGGCCAGATCGCCGAACCAGAGCGAGACGATCTGCAGGCCGAGATCCAGCGCCCCGGTCTGCACCCGCCGGCAGGTCCGCCGGGTCCGCTCCGACCACTCGGTCTCCAGGCGCTTGCGCTCCTTGCGCGGCACCATCTCGAGCTCGGCCGCGGCGTGGGCCTGCAGCTCGGCGGCGACGGCATCGCCACGGACGCGGACCGCGGCGAGCAGCGCGACCCACGGCCGCTCGGCGCTCATCGATCCGGCGATCGCCGACCGGGCGTAGTGCTCGGCCGCCGTCCGCAGGGCATGCCCGTCGGGCCCGGCCAGCTCACGGGCCCGATCGGCGTCGGACAGAGCCAGCCGCACACAGGCGACCGCGGTGTCCCGCGTCACCCCGAGTCGCTCCACCTCGTCGACCGACTCGTCCTCGGTCGGCGCCTCGAAACGCACCGGCAGGCATCGCGAGCGGATCGTGGGCAGGATCTCGCCGGGCCGGTCGGTGAGCAGGATGAGATGGACGAACGGCGCGGGCTCCTCGAGCGTCTTGAGCATCCGATTGGCCGCCTCCTCTCCGAGCTCGTCGGCGCGCTCGATCACGAACACCCGGCGGCTGGACTCAAACGGCGTCCTGCTCGCCGCGGCGATCACCGGCCCGTCGATGTCGGAGACGAGGATCTCGTGCGCTCCGCTCGGGACGACCCAGGTGAGATCGGGATGGGCGCCGGAGAGCGCGCGGGCCCGGGCGCCGTCCGGGTCGGCTTCTCCGGCGGCCAGCAGCTCGGCGGCCAGCGCTCGCGCCGCCGCGCGCTTGCCGGCGCCGCCCGGGCCGTGGAACAGATACGCGTGCGACGGCCGCCCGCCCGCTTCGAGCGCCGGACCGAGAACAGCGCGAGCGTGGGGATGGTGTTCGAACTCGGCGAGCACGAGCCTCGATCCTAGTGCGGCGCGCCCGCGGATTCGCTCGTCCTCCGGCGGCCCGCGCCGGTCCGCTACGGTCGCGTCGACGATCGCCATGGCACCGGGAACGCTGATCACCATCGAGGGCATCGACGGCGCCGGAAAGACGACGCTGGCGCAGGGGATGCGCGACGCCCTGAGCGCGCGGGGCAGCGAAGCGGTCCTCCTGCGGGAACCCGGCGGGGTCCGCGACGCCGAGCGGATCCGCGAGCTCGTCAAGGACCCGGAGGCCAGGATCGGCGCGCGCGCCGAGGCCCTGCTCTACGCCGCCGCCCGCGCCCAGCTGGTGGAGGAGGCGCTGCGCCCGCTGCTCGACGGCGGAGCGCTCATCCTGCTCGACCGTTTCGTCGACTCCTCGCTTGCCTACCAGGGAGCCGGCCGGGAGCTCGGCGTGGCGCAGATCGCCGCCATCAACACGTTCGCGACCGGCGCTCTGAGCCCCGACCGAACCCTGTATCTGCGCCTCGATCCCGACCTCGGCAGCCGGCGTTCCCGAGCGCGCACGTCCGTCCCTGATCGGCTGGAGCGCTCCGGGGACGCGTTCTTTCACCGCGTCGCCGGCGCGTATGACGCGCTGGCCCGCGCCGACACCGCGCGGATCCGCGTGATCGACGCCACGCAGAGCCCCGAGCGGGTACTCGCCGACGCCCTGACGGAGATCGCCGACCTGCTCTGAGCCCCGGGCCCGGCGACGCGGATTCGCATCGTCGATACCCGGGACATACAATCCGCCGCGTCGTGAGCGATGCGTGGAATTCGATGAAGGTCCGGCAGTTCGAGCACGTTGCCGCAGGGCCGTCGATGGCCTTGCTGCGGATCAGCGGCCGGCCGGGGCGTCGTCTGCTCGCCGCGGGCGCCACGGCGCCGGGCCCGCGCCCCGCGCTGCTGGCCGACGACGGACGGGGCGTTCACCGCTTCGAGGCGTTGCCGTCGCCGCCGGACCCGCGGGGCGTGCTGCGCGCCGCCTACACGGTCAGCGCCGAGCTGGTCACGCCTGACACGCTCTTCTCGTTGCTGCTCAGCGACGGCTCCGAGCTGCGGCTGCCGGCGCCGACGACAATCACGATCGGCACGCCGCCGGCGCGCGCCGCCACCCCGTCGCCGGAGCGTGCCGAGCCCCCGGAGCACGCCGAGCCGTCGGAGCCGGGGCGAGAGGCCGACGAGGCCGCCGACGCCGACTCCGAGCCGCTTGACGCGGTCTTCGAGCCCGAGCCTGCACCGCCCCGTCTCGCCGACCTCGCGTCCCCGGCGCCATCAGCGGCGCCCGATGGTCCGGCCCGGCGGGAGCCCGAGCTCCACGCCACGGCCCCGTCCGTCACGCCCGACGATCTCGGCGCGCTGGAGCGCCAGATCCAGGAGCTGGAGAGCGAGAATCGCCGCGCGCGGGAGGCCGAGTCACAGGCCGAGGCCCGGGCCGCGCAGACCGAGGCCCGAGCTCAATCCGAGCTCGCCGCCGCGCAGGAGCAGATCAAGGCCGCGACCGCCGCCGCCGAGGACGCCCGGGCCGCGATCGCCGTCGCCGAGCAGCGCGCCCAAGCCGCCATCTCCGACGCCGAGCGACGTGCCCAGGAGGCGACGGCGGACGCCGAGCAGCGCGCCCAAGCCGCCATCTCCGACGCCGAGCGACGTGCCCAGGAGGCGGCCGCGGACGCCGAGCAGCGCGCCCGCGGCGAGGTGGAGGCGGCCCAGGAGCGGGAGCGCGCCGAGATCGCCGCCGCCCAGGAGCACGCGCAAGCCCAGATCACCGCCATCCGTGAGCACGCGCACGGCGAGATCGCCGCGGCTCAGGAGCAGTCCGCGGCGGAGATCACCGCCGGCCGCGAGCAGGCGCAGGCCGAGGTCGCCGCGGTCCAGGAGCACTCGCAGGGCGAGATCGCCGCCGCCGAGCAGCGCGCCGAGGCTGCCGCCGCGGCCCAGCGCGAGTCCGACGACGCGGTGGCCGAAGCGCAGCGCCACTCGGAGCGCGTGATCGCCGAGACCCAGGAGCAGGCCCGGGCCGAGGTCACCGCCGCCCAGCAGCAGGCCCGGGCCGAGGTCGCCGCCGCCGAGGAGCAGGCCCAGGCCGACGTCGCCGCCGCTCAGGCCGAGGTCACCGCCGCCCAGCAGCAGGCCCGAGCCGAGGTCACCGCCGCCGAGGAGCAGGCCCGAGCCGAGGTCACCGCCGCCGAGGAGAAGGCCCAGGCCGACGTCGCCGCCGCTCAGGCCGAGGTCACCGCCGCCCAGCAGCAGGCCCGAGCCGAGGTCACCGCCGCCGAGGAGCAGGCCCGAGCCGAGGTCGCCGCCGCCGAGGAGAAGGCCCGAGCCGAGGTCGCCGCCGCCGAGGAGAAGGCCCAGGCCGACGTCGCCGCCGCACAGCAGCGTGCCGATGACGGGATCGCCGAGGCCGAACGTCAGGCGCGAGAGTCGATCGCCCTCGCCCGCGACGAGGCCGAGGCGCGGATCGTCGAGGTCCGTGCCGAGCTCGAGCAGACCATCGCCGACGCTCGCCAGGAGGCCGAGGAGGCAAACCAGCAGGTCGCCGCGGCACAGCACCACGCCCAATCGGTGCAGGAGCGCAACACGGCGCTGGAAGCCGCCCTGACCGAGCGTCAGCAGCGGATCACCGCGCTGGAGACCCAGCTGCGTGAGGCGAATGACGCCCGCGCCGCCGCGCAGAGCGATCTCGAGACCGTGACCGCGGCGCGCGACCGCATCCAGCGTGAGCTGGCGCAGGCTCAGGACGCCGTTCGCGCCATGACCCTCGAGCGCGACGAGCTGGCCCGGCAGGCCGCCGCCTTCGACGCCGTGGCCACCAAGGCCCGTCAGCGAGCCTCGCAGGCCGAAGCGGCCAGCTCCGAGTCCCAGGCGAGCCTGTCAGAGCTGGAGACGTGGCGCTCCGAGCTCGAGCGGCGGCTGGCGGCCACCACCTCGGAGCTCGAGATCGCCCGGAGCGCTCAGGCGCAGGACGAAGCCGAGGTTCGGCACATGCGCGGCGCGCTCGCGGAATCCGAGGCCGGCCTCGAGCTCTCCCAAGCCGAGGTCGCGAGCCTCACCCGGCGCGTCGATGCGCTCGAGGCCGAGCGGGCGGAGACCGAGGATCTGCGGGCCGAGATCGACCGCATGGCAGCCGAGATAGAGCGTCTGCGCGGACACGCCGAGAGCCGGACCGAGACGCCCGAGGAGCAGATCGAGCCGATCGAGCCCACGCAGCCCTCGACGCCGGTGAGCGATGAGCCCGATGTCCGCCTGAGCTCGCGCGCCGCTGCTCCGGCCGAGACCGCGACGCGCGTCGAGGTGGACCCCGCGGAGCTGGACGCCCTCAGCCGCGACGCCGAGGCCGAGGCACGAGCCCAGGCCACGCGCGAGCTCGCCGCGGCGGTCGCCGAGCGCCGCGGCTCCAGGCGCTGAAACCCGGCGCGCGCGACCTCGCCGCACCGGGGAGAGCATCCCGGGCGCGATAAAATGAAGGGTACGAGCGCGGATCGAAAACCCGCCCCGTGAGGATTTCCGATCGGCTTCGTGCAACCTCTCGTTCCGTCCGAGCCGTTCGCAAGCATTCCGACTCCGCTCGGCCGAACCGCAGTCGAGATCGGGCATCAGAAGCAGCGGAACACCGAGAGGAGCAGTACGTATGTCCAACGCACCGCAACCGCAACTCAGCTCTCACGCCACGGCGGGCGACGGACTCTCGGTTCGGAGGTATTTCACCACCCGCGGAGTCCATCCGTTCGACGCCGTCGAGTGGGAGCTGCGCGACGCGCGGATCGGCCATGGCGACAAGGTGTCGTTCGAGCAGCAGGGTGTCGAGTTCCCCGTGAGCTGGTCGCAGAACGCGACCAACATCGTCGCCCAGAAGTACTTCCGCGGTCAGCTCGGCTCGCCGGCCAGGGAGCATTCGGTCAAGCAGATGATCGGACGGGTCGCCGCGACGATCACCGGCTGGGGCCGGGACGGCGGCTACTTCGCCACCGACGAGGACGCCGACAGCTTCCAGGACGAGCTCACCCACATCCTGCTGCACCAGCTGGCGGCGTTCAACTCGCCGGTCTGGTTCAACGTCGGCTTCGAGGAGCATCCGCAGTGCTCGGCGTGCTTCATCCTTTCCGTCCAGGACGAGATGGAGTCGATCCTCGGTTGGAACACGAAGGAAGGCAAGATCTTCCGCGGCGGGTCGGGATCGGGCATCAACCTCTCCAAGATCCGCGGCTCGATGGAGCCGCTGTCCAAGGGCGGCACGGCGTCGGGGCCGGTCAGCTTCATGCGCGGCGCCGACGCGTGGGCCGGGACGATCAAGTCAGGCGGCAAGACCCGCCGGGCGGCGAAGATGATCGTCCTCGACATCGACCATCCCGACATCCGTGACTTCATCTGGTGCAAGGCCAAGGAGGAGGACAAGGCCGCCGCGCTGCGTGACGCCGGATTCGACATGTCGATCGACGGCGACGGCTTCTACTCGATCCAGTATCAGAACGCGAACAACTCGGTGCGCGTCAGCGACGAGTTCATGCACGCCGTGGAGAACGACGAGGACTGGCGTCTCATCGCCCGCGTGACCGGCGAGCCGATCGGCGATCCGATCCCCGCCCGGCAGCTGATGAAGGAGATCGCGGAAGCCGCCTGGCGCTGCGCCGATCCGGGCGTCCAGTACGACACGACGATCAACGACTGGCACACGTGCCCGGCGTCGGGACGGATCAACGCCTCCAATCCGTGCTCGGAATACATGCACGTCGACGACTCGGCCTGCAATCTCGCGTCGCTGAACCTGATGAAGTTCCGCCGCGGCGACGGGACGCTGGACGTCGAGTCCTTCGAGCACGCGGTCGACATCATCTTCCTTGCCCAGGAGATCATCGTTTCGCCGTCGAGCTATCCGACCGAGGAGATCGGCGCCAACGCCCGCGCGTTCCGCCAGCTCGGGCTCGGCTATGCCAATCTCGGGGCCTATCTGATGGCCGACGGGGTCGCGTATGACTCCGACGCCGGACGGGGCACCGCAGCCGCGATGACCGCGCTGATGACGGGGCGGGCCTATCTCGGCTCGGCCCGGATCGCGGCGGCGATCGGCCCGTACGATCGCTATCCCGAGAACCGCGACGCCCACAACGAGGTCATCCGCAAGCACCGCGACGCCTCCTATGCGATCCCGGTCGAGGACTGCAGCGACACGGCGCTGCTGACGGCCGCGCGCACGGCCTGGGACGAGGCCGTGGAGGCCGGCGATCGCCACGGCTACCGCAACGCGCAGGCGACGGTGCTGGCGCCGACGGGCACGATCAGCTTCCTGATGGACTGCGATACGACGGGCGTGGAGCCCGACTTCTCGCTCGTCAAGTTCAAGGAGCTGGTCGGCGGCGGCCAGATGACGATCGTCAACCGCACGGTGCCGCTGGCCCTGCAGACGCTCGGCTACTCCGACGAGCACATCGAGCAGATCGTCGCCTACGTCAACGAGCACGGCACGATCGTCGGCGCTCCGGGCCTCGACGCCGAGGACCTGCCGATCTTCGACGTCGCCGTCGGCGAGCGGGCGATCTCCCACATGGGCCACATCAAGATGATGGGCGCGGTCCAGCCGTTCATCAGCGGCGCGATCTCCAAGACCGTCAACATGCCCCAGACGGCGCGGGTGGAGGACATCGCCGACGCCTACATCCAGGCCTGGCGCCTGGGGATCAAGGCGCTGGCGATCTACCGTGACGGCTCCAAGACAGCCCAGGCGCTGCGCACCGACGCTCAGACCGAGAAGCCGGCGGCGATCGACGTCCAGGCGCAGATCGACAAGGCGGTCACCGAGGCGCTGGCGAAGGTCGGGCCGAAGCGACGGCGGATGCCGCGTGAGCGCCAGTCGATCACCCACAAGTTCTCGATCGGCGGTCACGAGGGCTACATCACCGCCGGCATGTACGAGGACGGAACGGTCGGCGAGATCTTCCTCACCGACATCGGCAAGGAGGGGTCGACGCTGCGCGGCATGATGAACGCGTTCGCCACCGCGATCTCGCTCTCGCTCCAGTACGGCGTGCCGCTGGAAACGCTCGTGCGCAAGTTCAGTTACATGCGCTTCGAGCCCGAGGGCATGACCTCCAATCCGGAGATCCCGTTCTCGAAGTCGATGCCCGACTACATCATGCGCTGGCTGGCCTCCCGGTTCCTTGACGTCGATCTCCAGGAGGAGCTGGGGATCCTCACGAAGGAGGTGCGGGCGCGCAAGGCCGCCCAGGACGCGGCCAGCTCGCAGCTCGGCGACACCGCCGGTCCGGCCGCTACGCACGCCGCTCGTCCGTCGGGCGGCAACTCGGTGGCCGCCGGCACGGCGCTGACCGACGACCCGCCGGTCCTTCCGGTGGTTCGCCGCGGACTCGATCTCGGGCCCGCCTGCCAGCAGTGCGGAGGCATGATGCAGCGCACCGGCAGCTGCTACACCTGCGGCAGCTGCGGCTTCAACACCGGCTGCGGTTGATCGGCGCCCCACGCCGCGGAGGGTCCTGCCCGCACGCGCGGGCAGGATCCGGCGCCAGCGGTCTCGGCGTCAGGACTTCGTGACCCGACGCCGCGGCCGTTTGGCGCTGCTCGCGCTGGTCGTACCGGTGGAGGTGGCGGAGCGCGTCCGGTGCCGCTTGGGCGGCGCAGATTCGGCCGGCTTCGCTCCGTCCTCGACCGAGCGCACGAACAGCATCGCCACGAGCTCGGCGGTCACCGGCGCGAGGCCATCGGAGCCGAGCCGGACGGCGCTGACTCGCTCGATCTCGTTGGCACGTTCCAGAAAGCGGGCGATCTCGGCCGCCAGCTCGGCGAAACCCTGGGGGTCCAGCGTCATCGCCCGGCGGCTGAGGTGCGAATCGTCGTGATCGAACCCGCCGCGCGGCGCCGCGTCGACGACCCGGCGGCCGATCTGGTCAAGCGTGGACCTCACGAGGCTGTCCTTGACGATCCGGGGAACCTGCGCCCACGCCGCGTCGGAGACCTGGACACGGCCGGCCGCGCGATAGTAGTGCTCCACCGCGCCGCGCCGAGGCTCGGTGCCCGCCAGCTCGATCAGCCCGACGCGGGCCAGGAAGCGAACGTGATAGCTGACGTTGCCGAGCGGCGCTCCGACCTCCTCGGCGATCTCGCTCGGGCTGGCGACGCGGGTCTCCAGGATCCGCAGGATGTGAATGCGCAGCGGATGGGCCAGTCCCCTGACCAGGCGTGCATCGTCAATCTCGGTGATCTGCTTCACGATTGAGGTCGTCCATGCCCAGGTAGGTGAGCGGTCGCGAACTGTACAACGATTGTCCACATTGAATCTACCCGTTCGGTAAACAGATCGAAATTGTCCACACCACCGTGATCCTCTTCATTCACCATCGCTATCGACAGTCCGGTGGTGAGGAACGCGCAATCGAGGATCTGCTGTGGCTCGTGCGCTCCGCACTCGGAGAGGACGCCGAGCTCCTGGAGCGCCGCTCGGAGACCGTCGGCCGCGTCGCCGCGGCGGCGGGCGTGGCCGGCGGCGGGCTCTCTCCCGGAGAGGTCGGAGCGGCGGTCACCCGCACCGGCGCCCGGATCGTGCACGCCCACAATCTTCATCCGACCTTCGGCTGGCGCGCCCTGGCCGCGGCCCGGGCCGCAGGCGCGCGCGTCGTCCTGCATCTTCACCAGTTCCGCACCGTGTGCGCGATCGGGATCGATTTCCGCGACGGCGCCGTGTGCATGCAGTGCCACGGACGCAACACGCTGCCAGGTCTGATCCACAACTGCCGGGGCTCGTGGCCGCAGGCCGCCGCCTACGCCACCGGCATCGCTCTGTGGCAGCGGCGGCTGCTCGCGCAGGCCGACGCCGTCGTCGTCCCCAGCGCCTTCGCCCGGAGGCGGCTGGACGAGCAGGGCGTGGCCCTCGGCGACGCGTTCGTGCTCCCGAATGTGACCCCGAGGATCGCCGGGGCACCATCCACCGTCGTCGGTGGCCCCGCGCTGCTCGCCGCCAGGCTCGTGCCGGAGAAGGGAATCGAGGTCGCAGCGCAGGCGTGCGCCATCGCCGGCGTTCCGCTCGTCGTCGCCGGCGCCGGGCCGGAGCGTCAGCGGCTCGAGGGACGTCCCGGCGTCACGTTCGCCGGCCACGTGACGGGCGCCGAGCTGGCGCGCCTGCGCGCGACGGCCTCGGTGGCGCTCGTGCCGTCGCTGATGGGCGAGAGCTTCGGGCTGGCGGCGGCCGAGGCGATGGCGGCCGGGCTGCCGGTCGTCGGCTTCCGGACCGGCGCCCTGGCCGAACTCCTTCCCGCCGACTGGCTGTCGACTCCCGGCGACGTCCGCGCGCTGGCCGAGACGATCCTGCGGCTGCGTGATGATCCCGCGGCCCGCCTGACCGCATTGCACCAGGCCCGCACGCTGACCGGGCCGGACATCGTCGCGCCCCGCCTGGCCGAGATCTACGCCCACGCCATCGAGCGTCGCTGACCGCGGCCGGCCGGGTTCGCCGGGGCGGCCGGGACGAGACGAGGCGGGACGAGGCGGGACGAGGCGAGGCGGGGCGAGGCGGGGCGAGGCGGGGCGAGGCGGGCCGGGGCCGAGGCGGGGCGGGCCCGCAACTTTCGATGGCGGCCGCGTGTTCTCAGCGATGGGCTTCGCTGCCCGCGGAGCCCCGCGCACACCACGTCCATCCGCAGCCGACAAGGAGCCTCGGTGCCACGTCATCGCAGCATTGCCATCCTGTCCGCCGTCGCCGCCCTCGCCTTCGCCGTCGCCGGGAGCGCGTCCGCTGACCCGACGATCGTGACCTCCGGGACCACGCAGGTCACTCTCACCGGCGCGGTGACCAGCGCGCTGTCCGCCAATCACCTGACAGTGACACCGCTCGCCCCGGCCACCGCCTCGGGGTCGACGTTCACCTTCCCGATCAGCGGCGGCAAGTTCAACACGACGACGATGCACGGGAAGCTGCGCCATGCCGGCGGCCTCGTGCTCACCAACGGCAGCGCGACGCTGCGCCTGCGTCAGCTGACGCTCGTCGCCGGCAAGAACGGCGCCGCGCTGCTCGCCGCCGCCCACGGCCACGGCTGCCGCGTCGTCGTCCATCCCCACGCGCGCCTCCGGATCTGCGAGACCCTGACCGGAAGTGACCTCCGGCGCGTCGCGACGCTCTCTGACGTCAGCTTCAGTGGCGACACGGCGACCGCGACGGCGGCGCTGACGCCGTTCTCCGCCAAGCAGATCGACAGGTTGGCCGGAGCGCAGATCGCGTCCGCCGGCACGGTGCTCGGCACGGTGACCGTGGCATTGCAGATCGGGTAGGGGTACCCGCCGGAGCGCCCGGTCGGCATACCCGCGCCGAACCGGGCAGCCGCGCGGCGCGCCCGTCGGTGAGACCGGCGCGCCGCGCGTGCACCGCCCCGCCGCCCGGCCGGGTCAGAGCAGGCTCAGCGCCAGGCCCACGACCAGCGCCGCCGACGTCGCCCAGACGATGATCGTGGCGATCAGCCGCTGATCGAGCCCGTAGGCGCTGCCGACGATCAGCGAGCTGATGCCGGTCGGCATCGCCGCCTGAAGCAGATAGGCCGGCGGGACGCGGACGATCAGCGTCGACAGCCCGATGAGGAAGAGGGGAGCGATCATCATCCGCACGCCCACAGCCGCCAGCACGGGCCCGTCGGGACGCTCCAGCAACGGTGCTCCGTCCTCCCGGCGCTCGGACGACAGATAGATCCCGACCGCGAAGAAGCCGAGCACCAGCAGACCGTCCACCACCTCGTGCGAGATCGCCGGCAGCGGAGCGGGGGCCAGTGAGGACGGGGCGATCAGGCCGGCGACAACCGCGATCAGCGGCGGATTGCGGGTCAGGAACGCCATCACCCGCTCGCGGCCGCTCGTCGCCACGTTGCCGAAGGCCGCGCCGACCCCGAAGCCGATGATGAACAGCGACGGGCCGCTGACCAGCTGGTCGTAGGCGACCGCGGACGCCAGCTGCCCGGAGTGCAGGAGCGCCACGGCCATCGGCAGCCCGAGATAGCCGGTGTTGACGACGACCACCGCGCAGATCATCGCGCCGAGCCGAGCGGGCTCCACGCGCAGCCAGAAGCGCCCGATCGCCCAGGCCAGGAGCCCCTCGACCGCCACCATCAGATAGGCGAAGCCGAGGCCGACGCCCCCGGCCACCGTGACCCGCAGATGGGCGATGTTGACGAACGACACGAACGGGACGAGCACGTAGAGCATCAGCCGCAGGATGCGGCGGGCCAGCGTCGGCGCCCCGGCAAAGCGGTGCTCGGAGATGATTCCGATGCTCGTGGCGGCCACCACGGCCAGCGCGACGACGATCAAGAGCCTGAGGGGAGCGTCGACGTGGCGCGCGAGCGCGAGCGCGCCGCCGCCAGCAGCGCCGCCAGGACCATCGCCACGCCGAGCAGCTGCAGGCCGGTCGGCGACTCGCCGAAGATGAGCGCCGCCAGTGCCACCGACCCGATCGGCTGCACGGTCAGCAGCAGCGAGGTGATCGAAGCGGGGAGCCGAGGCAGCGTCGTCGTGATCAGCAGCCAGCCGAGCACCTGTGAGCTGAGCGCGAGCGTGAGCAGCCAGCCGGCTCCCGGCCACACCGGCACGAGCCGGGCGTCGCCGATCACGAGCCCGGCCAGGACGCACAGGACGGCCGCCACCGCGGTGGCGTCGCACAGCGGGCCGGCGGGTCGCCGCAGGTCGACGCCGCCGCGGCGCAGCAGCAGCAGGAACCCGACGTAGGCGACGCCGGCCCCGAGGCCGAACAGCGCCCCGCGCTCCGGATCACGGCCGTAGGCGGCGTGCTGGAGCGCCCCGGAGATGAGCAGCACCCCGAGCAGCGCGATCGGCAGCGAGGCGAGCAACCGCCGAGCGGGGCGCTCGGCGAGCAGCGCCCACGCCACGAGTGGAACGAGCACGACCTGGATGTTGGCCAGCACCGTCGCCAGGCCGGCCCCGACGTCGGCGATCGAGTGATGCCACAACATCAGGTCGGCCGCGAAGAACGCCCCGGCGGCGAGCCCGGGCCACCGCTCACGCCGGCGGCGCGGGCCCAGGCGCCGGTCCTCGCGCCAGGCCAGCAGCGCCAGCACGGGCAGCGCGTACGCGCAGCGGAAGATCGCCGCGGTCGACGGCGAGGCGTGGCTGAGGCGAACGAGAATGCTCGAGAAGGCGATCGTGACCGCCCCGAGCACGCCGCACAGACGCTCGTGGCCCGCGACGGCGAATCGGCGTGCGCTCGCGGGCGGGCGGGCGGCGGTCGTGGTCACTGCTGGTTTGCCGGACCGCAGGGGGTGGCAGGATGGCTGGGTGATATTGACGGAGTCACAACGTGACCTGGTGTGGGCCCAATGCGCGCGAGTGCTGCGCCAGAACTGGCGGGAGGGCCGGCGCGCCGGCGATGCGATGCCGTACGCCTACACCTGCCCCAGTCCCTCACGATATCCATGGCAGTGGTACTGGGACTCCTGCTTTCACGCCATCGCGTGGCGCAACGTCGATGCCGACCGCGCGCGTCGGGAGCTGGAGTCGCTGCTGCGCGCCGCCGACGACGAGGGCTTCATCGGCCACACGATCTTCTGGAACGAGCCGCTGACCGGCAGCCGCCGCCTCACCTACAACGTCCTCTCCCCCGATGCGCCGATGACCGCCAGCATCCAGCCTCCGCTGCTGGCCTGGGCGTGGAGCCTGGCGATCGGCGATCCGGCGCTGGTGCCGGGGATCGGCCGGCACATGCGATGGCTGGCCGATCACCGGGACCTGGAGGGCGACGGGCTGCTCTGGATCGTGCAACCCGACGAGAGCGGGATGGACGCCTCGCCGCAGTTCGACGCCATCTGGGGCCGCCAGGCCCACGGCCTGCCGGGCTTCGTCATGCTCGTGCGCCGCAATCGGCGGCTGGGCTATGACCTGCGGCGGATCGCCCGCGCGGGCGGACCGGTGTGCTGCGAGGTGGCGACCAACGTCCTCTACAACCTCTCGCGCCTCGCGCTCGGACTGCCCTCGCTGACCCCGGCGCTGATCGAGCGCTGCTACGACGAGCGCCGGGGGCTGTTCGGGCCGGTGGCGCGGCCGCGGCCGCGACGCACGCCGGCGACGACGATCGCCGCGCTGACCCCGCTCGCGCTCCCTGACCTCCCGGAGGCGATCGGCCGCCGGCTCGTGGAGGAGCATCTGCTCGACCCGCGCCGCTTCCTGTCCGCGGTGGCACCCCCGTCGGTGTCGATGCAGGACCCCGGCTTCTCGCTGCGCGACACCGGCCGGCTGCACCAGCGCCGATACTGGCGCGGCCCGACGTGGGTCAACACCGCGTGGCTGTGCTGGCGGGGGCTGCGGCGGCTCGGCTACGGCGAGGCCGCCGATCAGATGGCGCGCGGCCTGACCGGCGCGGCGCACAGCGACGGACTGCGCGAGTACTACGACCCGCGCACCGGGGCCGGGATGGGCGCGACCGACTTCGGGTGGTCCAGCCTGGTGATGGAGATGCTCGCACCGCGCATGTACTAGTTTCACCAGCATGGACACCGAGCGAGAGATGGGCCTCACCGACGAGCAATGGCGGGCGCGCCTGACGCCCGAGCAGTACGCGGTCCTGCGCCAGCAGGCGACCGAGCAGCCCTTCACCGGCGAATACGTCGACGTCAAGGCCGACGGCACCTATCACTGCGCCGGCTGCGGCGCCGAGCTGTTCACGTCGGACACGAAGTTCGAGTCCGGGAGCGGGTGGCCGAGCTTCTATGAGCCCGCGGTCGCCGAGAACGTCGAGCTGCGGGACGACAACAGCCACGGGATGCGGCGCACCGAGGTCGTCTGCAAGCGCTGCGGCGGCCATCTCGGCCACGTCTTCGACGATGGCCCGCAGCCGACCGGGCAGCGCTTCTGCATCAACTCGTGCGCGCTCGCGCTCGAGCCCAGCCCGGAGGGTTAGCACCCCCGCGCTCAGCCGTCTACCGGCTGTCCTCGTCGCCCGGATCGGCGCCGCGGCCGCGGCGCAGGTGGACGTAGACGTAGACGACGAACAGCAGCGCGAGGGCAACGAAGGCATAGATGCCGAACTTCGAGATCGCGTCGGCGGCGGCGCTGCCCGCGAAGTAGCCGACGAGGCCATAGGTCAGGCCCCAGCTGATCGCGCCGAGCGCGTTGTAGAAGAAGAACTGCGGAAAGGGCATGCCGTTGATCCCGGCCAGCCAGGCGGCGGCGAAGCGCACGAGCGCAATCCAGCGGGCGAAGAAGACGGCCTTGGGACCATGGCGGTGAAAGAAGCGGTCGCCGGCTCCGATCACCATCCGGCGACGGCGCTGGAACGGTCCCGGAGCCTCCAGCACGTCACGACCGAAGCGCCGGCCGAGCACGAAGCCGAGGTTGTCGCCGATGATCGCCGAGCTGATCCCGATCACCAGCACGAGCCAGATCTGGAGCTTGCCCTGGCTGGCGAGGACCGCGGCCAGCACGAGCGCGGTCTCACCCGGGGAGGGCAGCCCCATCGACTCCAGGCCGATGATCGCCGGCAGCAGATAGCCCAGCCCGCTGGAGACGCTGATGATCGCGCCCAGGGCGAGCATCAGGGCCGGATCCCGCGATCACCCGCGGCGGGACTCACGGCTCGCCGGGCGACCGCCGCAACACCGTCAGCAGCGACAGCCCGAACGGCAGCGTGTGCCCGCGGCGCAGCCAGCCGGCCTCGAGCGCGAGCGGCTGCTCCAGCACATCGTTGAGCCACGCCGGCCCGAGCGCGAGATCATTGGTGTAGCCGTCGTGCGTGCCGAGGCGCCGCTGGGTCAGGCGCACCGCGGCCGCCGGCGCCAGCAGCAGGCTGTTGAACGCGCTCGTCCGCGCCACGATCCAGCCCGCCTTCTCCGCGGCGGCGCGCAGCGTCGCCCGTGAATAGCGGCGATAGTGATGATTGGCCTCGTCATGGAGCGACCACAGCGCCGGATAGGCGGGAACGGTCACCAGCAGCCAGCCCCCGGGACGGCAGACCCGCCGCAGCTCGATGAGCGCCGGGTGGTCGTCGGGCGTGTGCTCGATGACGTCAAGGCAGGTGATCAGGTCGAAGCTGCCGTCGGCGTAGGGCAGCTCCTCCAGGCGGCCCACCCGCACCTCGCCGAGATCGCGGGCACGGGCCAGATCGGCCGCCTGCTCGTTGAGCTCGATCCCGCGCACCTCGCCGTAGCGCACGAGCTCCTGGAGCGTGCGTCCCGAGCCGCAGCCGGCATCGAGGATCTGGGGATCGGCCGGCAGCGGCAGCCGATCGAGCTCTGAGCGGATGATCTGGCGGCGCCCCCGGTACCACCAGTGATGCTCGTCGACGGCCAGGGTTGCCTGCATCAGGTTCTCGTCCATGCGGCGAGATGCTGTCAGCTGGCGGCGCGCGCCGCCGGCGGGGGCCAGTCGGCCGCGGCGAGATCATCCGGCGAGCCCGTCGTGGCGGGCAGCTGGAGCCGGAAGGTGGCACCGGGGGCCGGGCCGTCGTCGAGCAGCAGCCGGCCGCCCATGCGCTCGGCCAGCTCGCGGCCGATCGCCAGCCCGAGGCCGAAGCCGGCCTCCCCGGCCGTATTGCGACCGCGGTGAAAGCGGCGGAAGATCGCGTCGCGTTCGGAGGGATCGACCCCCGAGCCCTGGTCGCTGACGCTGATCCCGGCGAGCTCGCCGCGCAGCAGCGAGACCGTGATCAGCGATCCGGCCGGGCTGGCCCGGACGGCGTTGTCGAGCAGGATGCGCAGGATGCGAGCGATGCTGCCCGGATCGCCGCGCGCCCACACCGGGGGGCCGTAGCCGCTGAGCGCGGTGGCGATCTCGCGCTCCTGGGTGCCGAGCTCGAACTCCGCCAGGACGGCGCGGCTCAGCTCTCCGAGCTCGACCGGCTCCGAGCGCAGCTCCACCTGGGCGTCGATCCGGGAGAGATCCAGCAGGTCCGCGGCCAGCCGGCCGAGCCGGCGCGACTGCGCGCGGGCGCGGGCAAGCAGCGCCCGCGCGTCCTCGAGGTCGGGCTGCGCGTAGTGCAGGTCGTCATCGAGCAGCTCGAGCATCCCGTCGAGCGAGGTCAGGGGCGTGCGCAGCTCGTGCGAGGCCGTGGCCACGAAGGCCCGTCGCGCCTCCTCCTGGCGGCCGAGGAGCTGCTGCATCGTCACGAGCGTGCGCCCCAGGTCGCCGACCTCGTCGCGGGCGCGGTCGACCGGGACGGCCACCGTCTGGGCGCCGCCGGCGAGCTCCAGGGCGGCCTCCCGCAGCCGCCGCAGCCGCCGCACGAGGCGCGCCGACAGCGGGATCCCGAGGAGCAGCGCGATCACCAGCCCGGCGAGCGCGGCATACAGGAAGGCGTCGCGGACGTGGTGCACGACGTCGGGGATCTCGGCCACCGACTTGCGGACCGCGAGCACGTAGGTGAGCTTCGCGTGGGTGGCGTTGTCGGCATTGGTGAAGGGGATCGCCGCGCGGGCATACTCCGTGCCGTCGATCGTCCCGAAGCTGTAGTTGCGCCTCCCGGTGCGAAACGCCGCCGGCGCGTCGTCGAACGTGTCGTCCTCGTCACTGTCCTCGCGGGGCGGCACGAGCTGATGGCTGCCGATGCCGCTCAGGCCCGGATAGCCGAGCACGGTGACGATCGCGTCGCCGCCCAGCTCCGTCTGAAGGCGGGTTTCGGCGCGCTGAACCTGCTGCACCGGCGACGGCGGGACGGAGTGCGAACGCGAGCTCTTCGTCCGCGCCGAGTGCTCGGAGAGATATCCGAGCGGGAGCTTCTGGAACGCCTTCAGCGGCGACGGCGTCTTGTCGAACTCGTGCACGATCGTCGCCTTGACGGCGTCCTGCAGACTGTGCTCGAGCGGGCCGAGCAGCGCGACCGCGGCGACGGCGAGCGTCGCGAACGCGGTGACGAAGAGCGCGCCGACGATCCGGCCGCGCAGGCCGAAGGCGCCCCGTGCGGGCAGTGCGGTACGCATCAGCGGCCCCTGACTTGAGCGGCCACGAGTCCCTCCCCGCCCACTACGGGCCCCGCAGTCGATATCCCGCGCCGCGGACGGTCAGGATGTAGCGCGGCTTGTCGGGCTCGGGCTCGAGCTTCTCGCGCAGATGGCGGATGTGGACGTCGATCGCCCGCGGATCCCGATAGGCGGAGTCCCCCCAGATCGCGCGCAGCAGCTCCTGGCGATTGAGCAGGCGCCCCGGATCGGCGATCAGGGCATCGAGCAGCTCGAACTCCGAGAAGGTCAGCTTGACGGGCTCACCGGCCATCGTCACCTCGCGCTGCGCGCGGTCCAGCGAGATCGGTCCGACCGTCAGGACCTCGGCGCCCATCGACCGCGTCCCCGAGCGCCGCAGCACCGCGCGGATCCGGCTGCGCAGCTCGGCGAGCCCGAACGGCTTGGTGACGTAATCGTCGGCTCCGGCCTCCAGACCGAGCACGGCGTCGGCCTCGGAGTCCAGCGCGGTCAGCATGATGATCGGCACGACGTTGCGACGGCTGCGCAGCGTCCGGCAGACCTCATAGCCGTCGGGACCGGGTCCGAGGGCGACGTCGAGCAGGACGATGTCGAAGCCGTCGGTGCTGGCGCGGTCGATCGCCGCCCGCCCGTCGGGCACCGCCAGCACGCGGTGTCCCTCCCGTGAGAACGAGCGCGTCAGCATCTCGCGCAGATCGGACTCGTCGTCGACGACCAGGATGCTCAGCGAGGCATCCGTGCCTCGGCCGGCGGGCGCATTGGAGGTTGCGGGATCACCGCTCATCGTCGCATCGTGATCGTAGCGGTCATCCGGGCCGCGTTCGGGCATCCGCTCCCGGAGCCCGGGTCAGACGCTCTGCAGCGATTGAGCGGACTGGCCCGCGGTCGCCCCGGGGGCGGGGACGGCGGCGCGGCGCGGCACGAGCCGCCCCTCGGCGGCGATCGCCCACAGCACGCAGACCCAGGTCGTGGTGGCCAGGACGACGTGCACCCAGACGATGTCGGTCGGCAGCTTGAGCTCGTACTGGACGCTGCCGACGAGCCCCTGGGCGGCCAGCAGCAGCCCGATCACCATCAGCGGCTCGAACGCGTCCATCGCATACCCCCGCTGACGCTTGAGCACCCAGGCGGCGATCGTGACGACGCCGAACAGGACGGCGATCGCCGCGTGCTGGTGGACGACCCATTCCAGCGTGTCGGCGCCCTTGAACGTCAGCCGCTTGACGTGCTGGCCGACGGTCCCGCCGGAATGCGGTCCGGCAGCGGTCGCCGCGGTCCCGGCGAACAGCGTGGCGGCGGCGAGCGGGCCGAGCGCGCGGACCGTCCAGACGATGGTGCGGTCGGCGCTCCGAGGCCTCTCGCCGGGCTCATGGGACGCCCGCCAGGCGAGCGCCACCGCCGGGATGAGGAGGATCATCGAGAGGCTGAAATGGGCCATGACGAACCCGGGGGCGAGGTGCTCCCGGACGGTGAACCCGCCGAGCACGGCCTGGGCGACGACCCCGAGCGGCAGCATCCAGGCCAGCCAGGCCAGATCACGCCGGAACGGGCGGCGGGTGTAGGCGAACACGACGGCGATCGCCGTCGCGACGCCGACCAGCCCCGAGACGACGCGGTTGCCGAACTCGATCAGGGCGTGGAGCTGCAACGGCGGATAGACCTTGCCGTAGCACCTGGGCCAGGTCGGGCAGCCGAGACCCGAGCTCGTCAGCCGGACGGCGGCGCCGGTGGCGACGATCAGGCTGAGCAGGAACAGGACCCAGCAGGCCAGCTTGCGATATTGCGCGGGCGTGACCGCGAGCCGGTCCCGAACGCGGCCCAGGGTGCGAGGTGCCTGAACGTTTGCCACAGCCGCCGGCCCTATGGCTGGAAGGACAGCACGAGGTCGGCGGTGAGCGCCGAGAGCGGCGGCGCGGTTCGATCACGCTCGGAGGCCAACAGCCGCTCGGGGTCGGGCCAGGCGATAGCCACCTCGGGATCGTCGAAGGCGAAGCCCCCTTCGCGGCCCGGATCGTAGTACGAGCTGATCCTGTAGGTGACGTCGGCGATCTCCGAGAGCACGCAGAACCCGTGCGCGAAGCCGTCCGGGCAATACAGCTGGTGATGCTGGACGTCGTCGAGGCGGAAGCCCTCCCAGCGCCCGAACTGCGGCGATCCCGGCCGGATGTCGACGACGACGTCGAAGATCGCGCCGCGCGCGCAGCGCACGAGCTTGGACTGACCCGGCTGGAAGTGCATCCCGCGCACGACGCCGCGACCCGACCGGGAGTGGTTGTCCTGGACGAACTCGTCGGTCACCCCGAGCTCCTCGAGCACGCTGCGGCGAAAGGACTCCACGAAGAAGCCGCGTTCATCGCCGTGCACGACGGGGACCAGCAGCGCCGGCCCCTCCAGGTTGGTCGAAAGCCTCTGCATCGCTCGATTGATCTGCGCCGACGATAGCGAGCGCGGCCCGTCGGCGGCGCCGCTGCGTGATTGCCTCCCTCTAGGCCTCGGGGAGCTGCCAGGCTCCGTCGGTCAGGACCGGCACCTGCGCCCCGTCACGCGTCGTGCCGGTGACGCTGACCCCGGGTCCACCGAGCATGAAGTCGGTGTGGACGGCGCTGGAGTTGATCTGAGCCGCGGCGTCCTCGCCGTCGGCGAGATGACCGAAGCCCGCTCCGAGAGCGATATGGCTGGCCGCGTTCTCGTCGAGCAGCGTATCGTGGAAGACGATCCCGCTCGGCCCGACGCGTCCGCTGCCGTCGACGAGCGCCACCTCGCCGAGGCGGTTGGCGTCCTCGTCGCGGCGCATGAGCTCACGCAGCAGCGAGCCGCCCACGTCGGCCTCGATCTCGACCGCGCGGCCGCGCTCGAACCGGACCCGCAGCCCCTCGATCGCCCGCCCGGAGACGAGCAGCGGCTTGGTGGCGGTGACCGTCCCCTCGGTGCGCTCGGGATCGGGGCTCGTGAAGACCTCTTCGGTGGGAAGGTTGGGCACGTGCTCGCGGCCCCAGGCCGTCGACAGGCCGCCGCCGCTCCAGCTCACCCCCGGGATCAACCCGACGGTCAGGTCGGTGCCGGGCCCGGTGAAGTGCAGCGCATCGAGTGGCGCGGCGCTGAGGCGCTCCGCCGCCCGGGTGAGCTGCGCCGAGCGCTCCCGCCACGCGGCCACCGGGTCGGGCTCGTCGAGGCGCAGGATCGGTCCCAGCACCTCCCACAGACGCTCCAGCGCCGTCTCGGCGGGGAGATCAGGGAAGAGGAGGGTCGCCCACGGCGCGCTCGGCCCGGGGACGATCGTCCAGGCGACCGTCCGCTCGTCGATCACCCGGTTCCACTCGACCAGCGCGACGCTGTCACGCCCGATGCGCGCCGGGTCGACGTCGTCGAGCAGCCCGGGCGCGGCCGGGCCGCTCAGCCCGATCCACGCGCACCGGAACTCGGCCATCTCGACGAGCCGGCGGCGGACCCACGGGATGACCTCGCCGAGGGCCTCGTCGGGCGCGAACTGGAGGCGATCGTGATTGACCTGCGGGTCGGCGTAGCGAACCTCGACGTGGTGGGCGCCGCGGCGGTAGCACTCGGCGGCGATGGCGCGCGCGGCGCGCTCCTGGCCGAGCTTGGCGTCGAGCACGACGATCTGGCCGGGCATGACGTTGACACCGGCGCCGACGGTGAGCGCGGCAAAGGCTGAGAGATCGGTGGCGATCCGCGAAATCTAACCGAGGATCAGGCTCGGCTCTCCGACCGTCACCGCCCACAGCGGCCGGAACCGGCCGAACACGCGCGGAGTCGCGGGCAGATTCGTGCCCAGCAGCAGCCGGGCCGTGCCGTCGACGAGCGTGACGTCGGGAACGTTGACGGTGATCGTGCGAGATGCCGGAATCGCGACCCGCGCCAGGATCCGGCCGGTGCGCTCGTCGGAGACCGTCATCGTGCGCGCCACCCCGTTGCTCGTGCTGGTGAAGGTCACCGCGCCGCTGCACCGCACGCAGTCACGGGCGTACACCCCGAGCACTCCCGGACCAGGCGTCCAGCGATATTCCGCGTTCGGGCGCCCGAGAACGAGCGAGAATCCGTCGAGCGCATCAACGCGGGTCGGGGCCGGAGCCGCCCCGACCTGCCAGACGCTGCCGGTCGGCGACGCGAAGCGCAGGATGTACCCCTGGCCGAGCAGGTTGGCCGCCCCGGCCCCGACGACGCCGGGATGGACGACCACATAGCGGACGCCGAGCGCCGCCAGGTCCGGGGCCGTCCGCCGCTGGCGCAGGTCGGCGAGATCGAGCCTCATCGACTCGCTCTCGGAATTCTCGGCGTAGCCCTGCAGGAGAGGATGGCCGTCGAAGACCTGCCAGAACAGCGGGCCGTACCGCGGATCGGCCGCGGGCTCGATCGGATAGTCGGCAACCGTGCCGCCCGGATGGTCGCGCAGCCAGACGTACTCCGGGGGCGGCGTGACCGATGTCGCCCGCACCGGCGGCCGGGCCCACAGATCGACGATCAGGATCACGGCCAGCGCCGCGACGATGACCCCGGCGGGCCGGCGCCGGCGGCCGGCCAGGAGCCGTGAGACGGCGAAGGCCAGCGGGAGGCAGAGCCCGAGCTCCAGCAGCTCGGCGAAGCGGATGTAATCCCGCCAGGTGCTCGTCAGCGCGTAGACGAGGCCCGAGGGCATCAGCACCGAGTGCCCGAGCAGCGTCAGCGTCGGCGGGGCCGAGAACAGCGCTGCCGCGACGGCGAGCGCCCCTCCGGACAGGGCCGCCACCAGCCGGGGATCACGGGCCGCCTCACCACGGCGCCGGCGCAGCGTGCGCGCCGCCGCGACCGTGCCCGCCGCGGCGAGCGCGAGCACGCTGATGCCCAGGTACACCGAGCTCTCGGCGAAGTTGGACCCGTCCAGGTGGGTCACGAGGTAGTGGTCGGTGAGACCGCCGAGCAGGAGGTTGTGGCGGTCGGGCACCAGCCACTGCAGCCCGTGCACGCTGTAGGTGTAGAGCTGGGCGACGCCCTGGGCCTGAACGGTGCCCGTCGCCGCCGAGCCCGCCAGGGTGGCCAGGGCGCCGAGCGCGACGATCAGCATGAGCACGGGCACGCCGGCCAGCGCGGCGGCCCGGCACGCCGCTCCGGCGCGGCCGCGAGCGGCGCCGGTGATGACCACGACCGCCGCCATGACGGCGAACCCGACCCCGCCGATGAGGATGAAGTACGGCGTCCACCACATCGACAGCGCCGCCGCGCAGCCCGCCAGCAGCGCGGTGCGACGGCCCGGGCGGTGGGCGAGCTCGAGCATCCGCCAGACCGCCAGCACGAGCACGAAGCCGTCCATGTAGACGTCGTGACCCGCGATCTGGGCGACCGCGAACGGCGAGAAGGCGAACACGAACCCGGCCAGGAACGCGGCCGGCGTGCTGGCGAACAGCCGCCGGGTGAGCAGGAACATCGACAGCCCGCTCAGCACGAAGCTCAGCCACAGATAGATGTTGGCGCCGGCGACGGCGCCGAACAGGTACCCCAGGGCGTACAGCAGCGCCGTCGCGGGGAAGCTCGCCCAGTTCTCGACCCACGGCAGCGAGATGCCGGTGGGCGCGTTGAGGGCGTGCAGGGTGGCCGGGGCGAAGGGGAAGATGTGATGGGCGACGACGTAGCCGACCTGTGCGGTCGCGCCGCCGAGGTCGGCGCCGATCGTCGGCCCGGCGAGCAGGCCACCCGGATCGGTGGCCAGAGGCCAGGTCAGAAAGACGGCGTACAGCGCATAGGCGAGCGCAGCGAGAACCGCCGGACGCCGCACGGCGCCGGTCAGCACGGACGGCTGTGAGATCCGCGTCACCCATCGACCTAGGTCGGCGGTTGCGACACGACCCTTGAATCGCCCGCGGGCAATCGGATCCGGTCGGGCCGGTCTCAAGCCGCATCGCGCGGCGGCCGACATTTGTCCTAGTGGCCCCTCCCGCACATACGCTCGCCGCGCCGGTCGAGCCGCTCGGAGGCCTCGCCCGCCATCGCCGCGCTCCCCGGGCCGCGCTGGGCCGGGGGGTGATGCTGCTCGCGCCGCTGTCGATCGCGGCCAGCGTCGTCAACTACGGCTCGAACCTCACCTTCGCCCGGATCCTGACTCCGGCCGCCTACGGCGACCTGACGTCGCTGCTGGCCGTGTCGATGGTCGTCGCGGTGCCGTTCACCGCCGCTCAGACCCGGGTGGCCGGCCGCGTCGCCGCCGAGGTGGCGGCCCGACGCCCGGACCGGGTGCGCGCGCTCGCCCGGACCGCCGCCGCGCGGCTCGGCGTCCTCGGCCTCGCCCTCACGCTCGTCTACTGCGCGGCGATCCCGCTGGTCATCGCCCTGCTCCACCTCCGAGCCGCGGGACCGGCCCTCGCGCTGGCCGGCCTGATGGCGATCAGCCTGCTCTTCCCGGCGCTCCAGGGCGTGCTGCAGGGGCTCGAACGCTGGGCGGCGTTCGGCGTCATCGGCCTCGGCCTCGCCCTGGCCCGCCTGGCCTTCGGCGTCCCCTGGGCGCTGGCCGGGGGCGGCGCCGGGGGCGCGATCGCCGGCCAGGCGATCGGCACGGCGCTCTGCCTGGCCGGCCTCATCTGGATGCTGCGGCGCGATCTCGGCCCCGCCGGCGGCGCCGGGATCCGCGCGTGGCCGCGCCCGGCGCGACCTGACCTGTCCGGCCTGGCCGCCGGCGCGTCGTTCGTCCTGTACGCGGTGCTCGCCAACTGCGACGTGATCCTGGCCAAGATCTTCCTCTCACCCCGTCAGGCCGGCGAGTATGCGGCGCTCGCCACGATCGGCAAGATCGTCGTCTTCCTGCCGTCGGCGATCGCCGTCATCGTCGTGCCCAACGCGGCGCGGGTGGCGCAGTCGGCCCGCCAGCGCTCCCGCGTACTGAAGCTGGCGGCGCTGATGGTCGCCGGCGCGTCGCTGGTGGTGATGGTGCCGGCCGCGCTGGACCCGACCTTCGTCGTCACCACGATGTTCGGCGCGCGCTACGCGCTCAGCGCCCCCGGCGTGCTGCCGATCGTCTGCGCCGGCGGCGGCCTGGCGCTGCTCTACCTGCTCGTCACGTTCACGGTGACGATCAGGGACTCGCGCTGGACCTGGCTGCTCGTCCTCGGCGTCATCCTGCAGACCGGGCTGATCGCCGCCTTTCACGGCACGGTGACCGACGTCGCCCGGGATCAGGCCGCCGTCATCGGCGTCGTCCTGTGCTGCAACGAGGCGAAGTTCCACTCCCTCCTGCGATGGCGCGACCGTGGTTGACGGCGAGATCCACCTGTCGCTGATCCTCCCGGTCTGCCGGGGGGCGGAGTGGATCGAGGACAATCTGCGGGTCGTCCTGGAATGCCTCGGAGAGCTCGGCAAGCCGTTCGAGCTGATCGTGGTGTGCGACGGAGACGACGACCTCGTGTCCCACGACGCCCGGCGATCCGCGGCGGCCGACGACCGCGTGCGGGTCTTTCACTATCCGCAGAATCAGGGCAAGGGGTTCGCCGTCTCGTTCGGCGTCGCCCAGGCCCGGGGCCGGCTGATCGGCTGGCTCGACGCCGACCTCGACATCGAGCCCGAGGTGATCGTGCGCGCCGCGCGGCGCTTCGACGAGAGCGAGATCGACGCGGCGATCGGCTCCAAGCGCCACGCGGAGTCGAGCGTCGAGTACCCCCTCGTCCGGCGCTGCTACAGCTGGGGCTTCCAGCTGCTGGTCAGGCTCCTCTTCCGCCTCGACGTCCGCGACACGCAGGTGGGGGCCAAGGTCTTCCGGCGCGAGATGCTGACGACGGTCACCCCGCTGCTGCTGGTCAAGCGTCACGCGTTCGATCTGGAGGTGCTGGCGGTGGCGGCCGACTTCGGCTTCGACCGCGTCGTCGAGGTCCCGGTCCGCCTCGCCTATCGCTTCTCGGGCACGAGCATCGACTGGCACGCCGTGCGCAACATGCTGATCGACACGCTGGCGATCGGCTATCGGCTCCACCTCCGCCACTACTACGCCCGGCGCTTCGCGAGCCTGGCCCGCCAGCGGGTCGCCGCCGTGGAGCGCCGGCGCGGGCCGGCCGACCGGCGCCGGCTGAGGACGGCGGCATGAGCGCCCGCCGCCGCGGGATCCTCGTCGGCCTCGGCCGGATGGGCGGCTATCACCTGCGCGTGCTGCGGGCCCACCCCGGGGTCGAGCTCGCGGCGATCGTCGATCCCGACCCCGCCCGGCGGGCCGGCGCGCCCTCCGACGTCCCGGCGTTCGCGACCCTCGCGCAGGCCCTGGCGACGGTCGACGCCGACTTCGCCTGCATCGCCACGCCGGTCTGCGCGCTCGCCGACGCCGCGCACCAGGCGCTGGCCGCGGGCCTCGCGGTGCTCGTCGAGAAGCCGATGGCCGTCGACGAGGAGAGCGCCCACCGTCTGATCGCCGACGCCGAATCCCGCGGCCTGCTGCTGGCGGTGGGACTCGTCGAGCGCTGCAACCCCGCGGTGAAGGCGCTGGCGCTGATGCTCGCCGACGGCGCGGCGGGCCGGATCCACCAGGTTCATGCGCGCCGCCTCAGTCCGTATCCGGGTCGCGAATCACCGGTCGGCGTCGCCCTCGACATGGCCACCCACGACCTCGACGTGTTCCGCTTCATCACCGGCAGCGACGTCGTCCGGGTGTATGCCGAGACCGACGGCGTCGGCGACGACGGGCGTGAGGACCTCGTCTCGGCGACGCTGCGCCTCGCGTCGGGGACGACCGGGATCGTCGAGGTCAACTGGCTGACCCCGACCAAGGTCCGCCAGCTGTCGGTGACCGGCGAGACCGGCATGTTCATCGTCGACTATCTGACACAGGATCTGACCTTCCATCAGCGCCCTCGCAGCGACATCGAGTGGGACATCCTGCGGATGATGCGGGGGACGGGCGAGGGCGACATGGTGCGCTACGGGATCGCCCGGCGTGAGCCGCTGGTCGTCCAGTGGGACCGGTTCCTGGCCGCCCTTGGCGGGGACGGACCGCCGGCCGCCGACGGCCACGACGGCGTCGCCGCCCTGTCGATCGCGCTGGCGATCCAGCGATCCGGCCGCGAGCACGTCAGCGTGATCCCGACCGAGCGCCTGGTGACGACGCGGTGACACCCTCGCTGTCGGTCGTGCTCCCGGTCCACAACGAGCGCGCGGAGGATCTGCAGGCCACCCTGGCCGCCGTCTGCGCCGGGCTGCCCGGCTCCGGCTGGCGCGACCCCGAGGTGGTGATCGTCGACGACGGCTCCGAGCCGCCGGTCGCGGTCCGCGAGCGCCGCGGGATCCCGATCAGGGTGATCCGCCAGCCCAACCGCGGCCGCTTCGAGGCCCGGCGGGCCGGGGTGCGGGCGGCCCACGGCGACTCCGTCCTGCTGCTCGACGCCCGGGTGACGCTCGAGCCCGGCGGGCTGGAATGGGTGGCGCAGCGGGTCGCCGCCGGCGAGCCGGCGTGGAACGGGCATTGCCTGATGGCGAATCCGCACTCGCCGTACGCGCGCTTCTGGAACGTGCTGACCTACGCGGCGTTCGCCGACTATCTCGAGAACCCGCGCACGACCTCGTTCACCGCCGAGGACTACGACCGCTATCCGAAGGGGACGGGGCATTTCCTCGCCCCCCGGGAGTGGCTGCTGGACGCGATCGACCGCTTCCAGTCCCAGTACGAGGATTCACGGTTCAGCTCGGATGACACCCATCTGCTGCGGGCGATCGCGGCGCGCGACCGGATCCACATCTCGCCGCACTTCCGGTCGGTGTATCGCAATCGCGAGGCGCCGGCGCCGTTCCTGCGACACGCGGTCCACCGGGGCACGACCTTCTTCGACGGCTTCTCCCGGCCGGGGACCCGCTTCTTCCCGGCGGTGGTGGCGGCGTTTCCGCTGTCGATCGCCGGCGTCGGGCTGACCATGCGACGGCCCCGGGCGGCGCTCGGCGCGGGCGCGGGCGCCGGTGTCGCCGGGGCCGGCTTCGCGCTGCGCCGCGGCCGGCCGGCGGCGGAGGCGCTGTCCTTCGGCGCGCTCGTCGTGCCGTTCGCGATCGCCTTCGCGGCGGGGATCTGGCGCGGTGCGTGGCTGGCCGCGAAGGCGAGATCCGTGCGATGATCGCGATCGTCTACGGCACGACGGGCGAATTGATCAAGCTCGCGCCGGTCGTCCTCGAGCTCGAGCGGCGGGGCCATCGCCCGCTGATGCTGTGCACGGGCCAGCAGGTGCAGCAGATCCCCGGCTTTGCCCGTGAGCTCGGGCTGCCGGACGTCAATCTGTGGCTCGGGCGCGGCTTCCGAGACCGTGATCTGCGCCGCAAGCGCGAGATCCGGGCGTGGGCCATGCGGGTCTGCGTGACGGCGTTGCGCTCCCGCCGTGAGCTGCGCGCGCTGCTCGCCGCCGACGGCCGCGCGCCGTTCGTGATCGTCCACGGCGACACCTTCACCACCGTCCTGGGCGCCCTGATCGCGCGGGCGCTGGGAATCCCGGTCGCCCACGTCGAGGCCGGGATGCGCTCCGGCGACTGGCGCAATCCGTTCCCCGAGGAGATCAACCGCCGGATCGTCGCGCGACTGGCCGACGTGCACTTCGCCCCCGGGGAGCGCCCGGTCGGCAATCTGCGGCGCGAGCGCGTCCGCGGGGAGATCGTCGACACCCGGCAGAACACGAGCCGTGACGCGCTCGCGCTGGCCGGCGGTGCGCCGGCCCCGGCGATCGCGTTGCCGAGCGAGCCGTTCGGGGTCGTATCGCTGCACCGCTTCGAGCTGATCGAGCGCGAGGCGGACTTCCGCGTGCTGCTGGAGATGCTGCACGCCCATTCCCGCGCGCAGCCGCTGCTGTTCGTCGATCACTCCACGACCGCCGCGGTGATCGACCGCTCGAAGAGCCTGCGGTCGCTGTTCGACGATCGCTTCCGGCGGGTCCCCCGCCAGCCCTATCTCCAGTTCATCGCCCTGTTGCGCCGCGCGGACTTCCTGATCAGCGACTCCGGCGGCAGCCAGGAGGAGTGCGCCTTCCTCGGGCTCCCGTGCCTGATCCACCGCGCGGCCTCCGAGCACGACACCGGGCTCGACGGGTCGGTCGTCCTCTCGCGCCTGGATCTGCGCGTCGTGGGTGACTTCCTGGCGGCACCGCAGCGATGGCGGACCGCGCCGGCGCCGGCCGGCGCCGGGCCGAGCGCGATCATCGCCGACGAGCTCGCCCGGCGCGGCGCGCTCTGACACCGCCCGCATCGCGCGTACTCTCAGCCGATGGCCAGCATCGGCACCGAGCCCGCCGGCGGCGACATCCTGTCGGGACGCGACGTCTCGCAGCGCGTCGTCCTGGGCGCCGCCCAGCGCGCGGGCGGATTCGCGGCCGTCAACGTGATCACCGCGCTGACCGCGATCCTGCTGCTGCGCTACCTGGGCGTCGCCAACTTCGGCCGCTACGGGACGGTCATGGCGCTGCTGACCATCGTCCAGGGGGTGAGCGACGCCGGGCTGTCGATGACCGGCTCCCGTGAGCTGGCGATGCGCTCCAGCGACGAGGAACGGCGTGAGCTCCTCGGTCACCTCGTCGGCCTGCGCATCGTCCTCACCGCCACCGGCATCGTCGTCGCGGTCGCCTTCGCCCTCGTGGCGGGCTACTCCCGGGCGATGGTCGAGGGCACCGCGCTGGCCGGCGGGGGCATCTTCATCCTCAGCGTGCAGAGCGCCTTCCTGCTGCCGCTCGTGGTCGGCCTCGACAACTCCCGGCTGGCCATCAACGACGTCCTGCGCCAGGTCGTCCTCGTCGGCGGGTTCATCGCGCTCGTCATCGCCGGCGCGTCGCTGCTGCCGTTCTTCGGCGTGCAGCTCGTGGCCGCTGTCGCCGTGCTGCTGCTGACGCCGCTGCTCGTCCGCCGCAGCGCGCTCGTGCGCCCCCGCTGGTCGGTTCCGCAGATGCGCGCGCTCGGCGTGACCGCCCTCCCGCTCGCCGCCTCCACGGTCTTGAGCGTCCTCTATTTCCGCGTCCTCGTGCTGCTCATGTCGCTGCTGGATCACAGCGCGACGCAGGTCGGCTACTACGTGACGTCGGCGCGCATCATCGAGGTGCTGCTCAACCTGCCGATCATGCTCGTCGCCGTCGTCCTGCCCGTGCTCACCGTGTCCGCCCGCGACGACACCGGGCGCCTGCAGTACGTGACGCGGCGGATGACCGAGACGATGTGCCTGCTCGGGGCGCTACTGGCCGTCTTCCTGGCCACCGGGGCGCGCCCGATCCTGCTCGTGATGGGCGGGTCCCAGTACCTCGGCGCCGCCTCGGTCCTGCAGATCCAGTGCCTGGCGCTGATCAGCATGTTCGTCACCGGCGCCTGGACGACGACGCTGATCAGCATGGGACGGACGCGCTCGCTCGCGATCGCGACCGCCGTCGGCGTGACCGCGGTGCTGGTCATCGGGACCGCGCTGATCCTGCCGATGGGCGCCAGGGGCGCCGCGATCGCCGCGGTGGCGGCCGACGTCGTGTTCACCGGCGCGGTCTACGTCTGCGTGCGCCGGGCGGGCGCCGCCCGCGGCATGACGGTCGGGCCGTTCGCCCGCATCGGCCTGTGCGGACTGCCCGGCCTGGCCCTCGCGGTGCTCAGCCCGCTGCCCGCGGTCGTCAACTGCGTGCTGGCGACGGGGCTGTTCGCGCTGCTCGCCGTGGCGCTCGGAGCGCTGCCCCCGGAGATCGCGGACCGCCTCGCCGCCGCCCTGCCGCTCCTGCGGCGGGTCGGGATCGGCGGGTCAGGGCCGGCGTGAGCCCTCGGCGCCGGCGGCGGACCGCGGTTCAGCGCGCGGCGGTGCCGGCCGGCGGGCGGCGCGTTCAGCCCGCGGCGGAGCCGTCCGGCCGGCGGGCAGCGCGTTCAGCCCGCGGCGGAGCCGTCCGGCCGGCGGGCGAGGATCCAGACGTTGCGGCGCATGAGCGGCAGCCATGCCCCGGCGCGCAGGACGGCGGGGCGGCGATTGTCACGGGTCCGGGCGGAGATGATCGAGCTCCCCGGCATCACCGACTCATATCCGCAGCGCACGACCTCCAGCCCCTGATCGGCGAACAGCCGCCGGAAGCCGACCCGGGTGAACGGGCGCCGGTGGGTGTAGTCGTCCCACACCCAGCGCTGGGCGTCGGGCGAGGAGGCGAAGATCCGGCCGCCCGGCCTCAGCACCCGCCGAGCCTCCCGCACGGCGCCCACCGGATCGGCGAGATGCTCCAGGAGGTCCTTCATCACGACGGCGTCGAACTGCGCGTCGGCGTACGGCAGCGCCGCGTTGACGTCCCCCTCCACCACCGACAGCCCGCGGGCGACGGCGGCGGCCACGGCCTCGGGCGCGCCGTCGATCCCGGTGTAGCGCTCGAAGTGGCCGGCCAGCCAGGCCGTGCCGCAGCCGATGTCCAGCAGCGACGCGCCGGGATCGAAATGGCGCGTGACGTCACGCCAGTAACCGGGCTCCTGATGCCACTGGAAGTAGCTCACGCCGCGGCACGCTAGCGCACCTCGGATAGTCTCCGACCTCGGTTTGCACGTCGGGCTCAACCTCGTCTTCCTCGTGCCCGGCGAGACCGGAGGCATGGAGGTGTACGCCCGCGAGTTGATCCCCGAGCTCGTCGCCCGCGCTCCCGAGCATCGATTCACGGCGTTCGTCAACCGCGAGGCCGCCGGACAGCCCGGGCCGTGGTCAGGGCTCATCGACGCGGTCACCGTGCCGGTCTCGGCGCGCAGTCGGGCCCAGTGGGTGCGCGGCGAGCAGCAACTGCTGCCGCCGCTGGCCCGCGCCGCCGGGGTCGACCTGCTGCACAGCCTGGCCAGCACCGCACCGGCCTGGGGCGGGTTCACGCGCGTGGTCACGATCCACGACCTCATCTACAAGCTCGTCCCCGAGGCCCATCCCGGCCTGCGCTCGCTCGGGATGAGGGCGCTCGTCCCGCTCGCCGCCCGGCGATCGGCCCGGGTCATCGCCGACACGCAGGCCACGGCGGATGACCTGCGGACCCTGCTGAACGTGCCCGTGGCGAAGATCGACGTCGTGGCGCTCGGGATCGGGCACCCGCGGCGCACCCAACCGCTGCCCGAGCACGACGTCCGCCGCTGGCTGGACGCCGGCGAGCGGCCGATCGTCCTGAGCGTGTCGGCCAAGCTGGCCCACAAGAACCTGCTGCGCCTGATCGCCGCCCTGGCCCAGATGGCCGCCGGCGACCGGCCACTGCTCGTCCTGCCGGGTTATCGGACCCCGCATGAGGACGAGCTGCGAGCGCGGGCTCGTGAGCTCGGCGTCGCGGACGACGTCCGCTTCCTGGGCTGGGTCTCCGCCGAGCAGCTGGAGGGGCTGTACGCCGCGGCCGCGTGCTTCGTCTTCCCGTCGCTGGCCGAGGGCTTCGGCCTGCCGATCCTGGAGGCGATGAGCCGCGGCGTGCCGGTCGCCTGCTCGGGTCAGGGCGCGCTCGCCGAGGTCGCCGGCGACGCCGCGCTGCTGTTCGATCCGCGCTCGGAGGCCGGGATCCGGCAGGCCGTACAACGGCTGGTCGACGACCGCGACGAGGCCCGGCGGCTGGCGGCGCTCGGACGCGCCCAGGCCGAGCGCTTCAGCTGGGAGGCGACGGCCGACGGCACGCTGGCCTGCTATGACCGCGCGGTCGGGGCGGGCCGGCCGTCGTAGACGCCGAGCGCGATGTCCAGCGAGCGACCGAGCGATACGCGCTCGGCGTTCTCGGTGAACCATCGGGTCGTCGAGCGGCGCAGCCCGGCGCCGGCCTCGTGCACCGCCCAGATCGCGTCGGCGAGATCCTCGGGCGACGACGTCGGCGAGACGAAGCCGTTCTCGCCCTCGCTGATCCGCTCCACCGCGGCGTTGTCCTCGCCGGCCACGACGACGCTCGGCGTGCCGTGGGCGGCGGCCTCCACCACGACCAAGCCGTAGCCCTCGCGACGGGAGGGGAGCAGCAGGCACATCGCGCGCCCGATCGCGTCGTCGACCTCCTCGGTGGCGACGAAGCCCGGGACCTGCACGACATCCTGCAGGCCCAGCTCCGAGACCCGGCGCACGACCTCGTCGCGCTCGGGCCCGTCGCCGAAGATGACCGCGCGCACCGACGGCAGCCGGCGGCGCAGCAGCGCGATCGCCGGGACGATCGCCGGGACGCCCTTCTCCGGGATGTGGCGGCCGGCGAACACGACGAGCGGGTCGGTCTCCGCCACCGGGCTGGGCTCCAGCGGACCGTCGTAGGCGCCGGCGAGCATCGTGATCTCGCCGGTCAGACCCTCGGCCCGCAAGCGCCGCGCGTAGAGCTCTGAGAAGCAGAAGGCGCGCTGGGGTACGCGCGCGCACAGACGCTGCACGAGCCAGCCGACGGCGCCCCCGGCCCGCCCCAGATACTCGGTCCAGTAGCCCCGGCTCCACACCTCGAACCAGTCCACGCCGAGGCGATAGCGGCGCCACGGCCGGACGAGCGCCGCGCTCAGCAGGGAGAAGTACGGAAACGAGCAGGTGTGGACGACGTCGTAGCAGCGTCCGTGGCGGAGCAGGTGCCAGAGCACGCCGGCGCCGAAGACGAGCGGCGGCAGCACGCGGCGCTGGCCGGGACCGCTGTAGAGCGCCATCCGGGGCCCGACGATGCGGACGTCGACGCCCGGCACCCCGGGATCCTGGCCGCGGTCCCACTGGCGCAACGTCAGATAGGTGACGTCGTGTCCGTCGGCCGCCAGGCGCTGCGCGAGCGAGCGATACCAGCGCTCGGCGCCGCCGACGGTGTGCGGGAACAGGCAGTCATAGACGACGCAGATGCGCATGCCGCGCCGGAGGTTCGCATATGCTGATGGCAGGGGAACAGCCGCTCGAGCGCAACCTTTGCGCCCGGCGACCGTTTCCACGGATGCCCGCACGCGCATGAGCACGATCGAGCAACAGACCTCGCCGGCCGGCCTTTCGGCTCACGACGACACCCTGATGGTGTCGGTCGTCATCCCCTGCCTCAACGAGGCCGAGTCGATAGAGCGATGCGTGACCAGCGCGCTCGAGGTGATGCGCCTCAACGACATCGCCGGTGAGGTGATCGTCGCCGACAACGACTCCGAGGACGACAGCCCCCGGCTCGCCGCGGCCGCCGGCGCGATCGTCGTCCACGAGCCCGAGCGTGGCTACGGCAGCGCCTATCTCGCCGGGTTCGCCGCCGCCCGGGGCCGCTACATCCTGATGGCCGACGCCGACCTGACCTACGACTTCGAGGAGATCCCGCACTTCCTCGCGGAGCTGGAGAAGGGCGCGGACATGGTGATCGGCAACCGGATGAACAACATCCTGCCGGGGGCGATGCCCTGGCATCACCGCTACATCGGCAACCCGCTGCTGTCGGGCTTCCTCAACCTGCTGTTCCGCACCGGGATCGACGACGCCCACTGCGGCATGCGGGCCGTGCGGCGCTCGGTGCTGCCCCGGCTCGCGCTGCGCACGACCGGGATGGAGTTCGCCTCCGAGATGGTCATCCGCGCCGCCAAGGAGCGCCTCGTCCTCGCCCAGTTCGACATCGAGTACCACCCCCGCGGCGGCGAGTCCAAGCTGTCGAGCTTCCGCGACGGCTGGCGCCATCTGCGCTTCCTGCTCGTCCACTCGCCCAACCACCTGTTCATCTTCCCCGGAGCGGTGATGGCGGCGATCGGCGCGATCATCGAGCTCATCGTCCTGACCCACATCGCCGTCTTCGGGCGCGAATGGGACGTCCACGCGCTGATCGGCGGAGCCCTGCTGGCGATCGTCGGCACCCAGGTCGTCGCCCTGGGGATCTGCGCCCACGCCTACGGCACGTATTTCATGGGCGAACGCGACCGCTGGTTCGATCGCATGCGCGCGCGCTTCAAGCTCGAGCACGGCCTCGCGCTCGGCGGCGCGATCATCCTCGCCGGCGTGATCGTCGGGGCGGTCATCGTGATCGACTGGATCAACCACGGCTTCGGCGTCCTGTCGGAGGAGAACCTGGCGGTGCTGGCCGCCACGCTGATCATCGTCGGGATCCAGATCTTCTTCTCGTCGTTCCTGCTCTCGATCCTCGGCCTGCGCCGGCGGGATCAGTCCAGCCGGTTCCTGAACTGACACCGCGGGCTCGCCCGCGGTCGATCCGATGCCCGACCTGCCCGTAGCATCGCCGCCCGCGCCCCCGAGAGAGGACGTCGTCCGGCCGTCGTTCGGGATGCGCCGGCTGGATCGCGATCAGCTGATTCCGTGGCTGGTGGCGGCGCTCATCGCGGTGGTGGTGTACGTCGTCCTGGATCACACCAACCCGGGTGTCCGCCGCGTGACGGCGGTGCTGCTCCCGACAGCGGTGATCGTCCTGTGGGCGATGCCGCGCCGCTGGATCCAGGGTCTGGCGGTCATCGCCGCCGGTTGGCTGGTGGCGGCCGGCGCGGTGTCGTACCTCGTCTCGGCCGTCGGCCAGACACCGCCCGTCGGTCAGGCCGTCGGCGGCGCCGCGTTCTACGACACGCCGTACCAAGGCGGGCAGTACGGGGCGGTCGCTTCGGTGGCGATCCCCGTCCTGGTCTCGCTCGCCGCGGTCGCCCTGTCCTGGCTCTCTCATCGGCGGGACGGAACGCTCCGCGATACGACATCCCCCACTCCGGCCACGGATCGGATCGCGAGGGCCGGGCGCGCCTGGCCGATGTGGCTCGGCGCCGCTGTCCTCGCCTTCACGCTCGTGCCCGATCTGGCGGCGTATCTCCGGCAGGAGAGCACGCCGCTTCCCTACGGCTGGGACACCGCCAATCTGATCGCCTGGCAGGGCTTTGTCGCCGAGGGGCTGACCCCGATGAAGGACTTCTTCTACCCCTACGGCTTCCAGTGGCTGTTCACGTTGCGCAACTTCGGGCCGATGGCCCAGTGGTTCGCACAGGTGGCGATGATCGCGATCGCGACGCGATCGCTCTGGCAGCTCAGCGGCAGGCGGCCGTGGCGCGTGCTGGCCTGCCTGCTGGTGCTGATCGTGATGGGCGCGTGGAACGCGGAGCTGTGGCGCTACTTCCCGGCGATGTTGATCGCCTTCACCTACGCTGCGCTCGGCCCACCGGGCGCGCCCCGATCATGGACCGATCGGCTTGTGTTCACCCTGGCCTGTGTCCTGGCTGCTCTGATCGAGCCCGACATGGTGGCCACCGGACTGATCGGGGTGGCGCTCATCGTCGCGGGACAGCTGGTGGCGGGTGAGTTGTCGTGGCGGCGCGGACGTCTGCTCGTGGACGGGATCGCCGACGCGATCCCGATCGCGATCGCCGTGGCGATCCTGCTCGTGATCTGGGTCCTTCAGGGCACGACCTCCGACAACCTGCACTTCTTCAGCGAGTTCTCCGCCGTTTCGGCGCAGTCGGCGACCCTCGAGACGGTGTACGGCCCCCTTGGTCTGATGAAGCTCTATCCCGACCAGTACACGATCGCCGCCGTGGCCCCTGCGCTCTTGGCCGTCGCTGCGCTCTGGTGGGCCTGGTGGTCCCCACACGAGCGCGCGTCGGTGCGTGCCCTGCTGCTCGGCGGAAGTGGCGTCGGGCTGTCTCTGCTGCTCAAGAACTTCGTCCGACCGATCGGAGATCTCGAGTTGCTCCCGATCCTCCTGGCACTCAGCTGGTCGATCCTGCTGCTGTGGCCGACGACGTCGCTGCTCAGGCTCTCGGCCTGGGCGGCCTGCGTCGGGGCGACGGCGTGCCTTTTCGACGAGGGCGGCGTCGCGACACAATATCTCGATAGTGCCGTGAAGTCCCCGGCGCACGCTGTCAGCTCGATCGAAGTGGCGCTGAACCGTCCCGAACGGATCCGGGCGGCCACCGCCGAGTTCAGCGCCGCACGATTCACGGGCTGGCCGGATCTGGCAATCGCGGATTGGCTGCTGGCCGCGGCGCCGCACGGCACGACGCCTTCCTTCGCCATCTTCGGGGATTCGCCGATGACATACGTCCTGCTTCATCAACGCCCTCCGTACCAGACCGACATGTACGATGCCGGCCGCATCTCGGAGCAGCGCACCATGCTCTCAGATCTGGAGCGTAGCCGGCCCGCCTACATGGTCTACCGCTTCGATTTCGCTCAGGACGGCTTCCCCTACGACATTCGGGACCCGCTTGTGTTCGCATGGATGATTCGCAATTACGTGCCGGTGAAGTCCTATCCGATCGCCGATATCCTGCGTCGCCGCGCGCCAGGAGAGCCAATTGCCGCGGCCTTCTGGACCGCGCGCATGGGGGCATTGGAGGATCTCGAGTACGTGCCGTCGTTGTCGACCGCTGCGCAATCGCCCACATGCTCAGCCGGGCCGGGCTGCGCGCGCTACGTGATGGCCGACGGACGCGCCGCGCCCACGAGCCTCGTTGTGCTGGACATCCGAGGCGACGGCCGCGCCTTCGAGGTCGAGTTCCGAGACCGAGCCGGGGTTGCGGACTACCCGATCCGGCTCGACCGTCTATGGTTCGCGCCGCTGGTGGGCCCGGATCCCACTGTGACCTCGACCACGGCAGGCTTCACGACTCGCCTGATCGGGTTTCGCACCGGCGGGAACTTGTATTGATGGTCAACAATCGACACGAGATGATGATTGCCAAACCCCGGGAGGTGAGCGAATGGCGCGGGTATTGATCACCGGCGGCGCGGGCTACGTGGGAGGCTGGCTCACCGATCGAGCGATCGAAGCCGGTCACGACGTCCGTGTCTACGATCTCCTGCTGTATGAGGACCGTTACCTCAAGGAAGTACCGTTCATTGCCGGTGACGTGCTCGACTACGAGCGGCTCGCGCCGCACCTGCAGTGGGCGGACACCGTCGTCTGGCTGGCGGGTCTGGTCGGCGATCCGGCATGCGCACTGGATCCCACCCTCACCGACAAGATCAATGTCCAGAGCGTCCGTTGGCTGTGCGACGAGTTCGATGGACGGATTGTGTTCCCGTCGACGTGCTCGGTCTACGGCGCACAAGACGACGAGCTCGACGAGCGCAGCCCGACGAATCCGCTGTCTCTGTACGCGGAGACGAAACTCGAGGCCGAGCGCATCCTCTGCGACCGCCGTCCGGACTCGCTGATCCTCCGGTTGGCCACGCTGGCGGGGCTGGGCGACACCTACTCGCGGATCCGGCTCGACCTTGTGCTCAACCTCCTCGTCGTGCGGGCGCGGCTCGTCGGTGAGTTGCAGGTGTTCGGTGGCGAGCAGTACCGGCCGCTGCTTCATGTCCGTGACGTCGCCACCGCCGTCGTTCCGCACCTCGACTCCGACGCCACCGGGATCTTCAACCTGGGGACAGAGAATCTCACCATCAGGCAGCTTGCACAGAGGGTCGTCGATCGCGTGGGCCGGGCGGAGATCGTCGTCGTCGACGTCCCGTTCCAGGACACCCGCAACTACAAGGTTTCGACCGCACGGGCTCGGTCCGAGCTCGATTTCGTTCCGGAGCGCTCGATCGACTCCGCCATCGACGAGATCGCGGAGCTGATCGACGCTGGGCGCGTCAAGGACCTCAGCATGTCCCAGTTCTCCAACCTCGAGGCGTTGCGTCCCTATCTCCAGCCCGAGGTCATCCCGATGGGACGCGAGGTGCGCAACGCGCACCTCCTGGCGCGTCACGCGACGCCGCAGCGCATCCCGGTGTCGACATGAACGACGACGAGCCGCACCTGATCACCGGCGGCGCCTCGTCCGACGACCGCGGGCGGGTGCACTTCACGAACGACTTCGATCCCTCGACGTGTCACAGGATGTACATCGTCGAGAACTTCGCCACGGGAACGGTGCGCGCCTGGCACGCCCACCGTCAGGAGCGCAAGTGGGTGATGGCGATCTCCGGCGCGGCCCTGGCGTGCTGCGTCGCGATCGACGACTGGGAGACACCCTCCAAGGACGCGACCGTGCATCGTTTCACGCTTGACGCGCAGTTGCCCCGGGTGCTGGCCATCCCCGCCGGGTACGCCAACGGCGCCATGTCCCTGCTCCCGCAGACCAGGCTGCTGTACTTCTCCGATGCGTTGCTCGAGCAGTCGCTACAGGACGACATCCGCTATCCCGCGCGTTACTGGGACCCGTGGACCGTCACTGAGCGATGAGCCTGGAAACCTCGATCGTCATCCCCACCCTCGACGACGCGGCGACGCTGGCCGCCACCGTCGAACGGCTCAACCGCACCATCGCCGGGATGGGAACGGCGTCGGAGGTGCTGATCGTCGACGCCGGGAGCCGCGACGGCACGCTTGACGAGGCGGCGCGGCTCGCGGACCGGTTTCCGCTCCTGCATATCCGCGTCCTCGTCCAGGACCGGGCTCGCGGCGGGTTCGGGTGGCTGGTCCGGCTGGGCGTCGCCTATTCCCGTGGGCGCTTCTGCGTCATCGTCATGCCCGATGCACGGGACCCGCTGGACCTGATCCCCAAGATGATCGCGGAACTGCGTGGCGGGGCGCACCTGGCGCTCTGCTCACGCTACGACGACGAGGCCGGCCTATCGAACGTGCCCTGGCACTTTCGCCTGTACCAGCGGATCTACCGCCATGCCATACGGTCGCTGCTGAGCGTCGACATCCCGGATAGCACCTACGGCTTTCGCGCGTTCAATCGCACGTTCGTGCAGGCGCTCGGATTGTCGGGGCGGGGGATGTCGGTCTGCTCGGAGATCACCTTCAAGGTCCTGCTCGCCGGCGGTGAGACGCATCGCGTCGCGGGAGCCCAGTCAGGCCCGATGCTGCGCGACCAGTCGAAGTTCCGCCTCGGCAACGAACTGGGCGGTTACGCACTGACGCTGCTGCGCGCCCGACTGCATCAGCTCGGCCTCAGCTGGTTTTAGGTCCTGTGGCCGGGGCGTCGCCGCCACCCAGCCCGGATCGTGGCGCCCGTGCAGCGCAGGAGGAATGGCGGCTCGGACACCGGCCGGCGCTCGACGGTGTGCGCGCCCTGGCCATCGTGCTCGTACTTGCCACGCATTCCTGGTACCTATGGCCGAGCAACCTCTTCAATGGCGGGTTCGAGGGCGTCGACGTGTTCTTCGTGCTGTCGGGGTTTCTGATCACGTCGCTGCTGATCGAGGAGCACGATCGCACCGGCGCCGTCTCCCTGCGCGCCTTCTATGCGCGGAGGGCGCTGCGGCTCTTCCCCGCGCTGTACGTGATGCTCGCCGTCGCGTTCGTCGCTTCTCGCCTGATCCACTCCGTGTCGGTCAGCTATCCGCTGGGCGGAGAGCTCGACGGGATCGGCGAGACTGTCGGCTACGTCTACAACTGGCGATTCGTCGTCACGCCGACGCTCGGAGCGTGGGGAATCGCCCAGGTGTGGTCGCTCGGCATCGAGGAGCAGTTCTATCTCGTTTGGCCCCTGTTGCTGGTCGTCCTGCTCCGCCGGCGGCCGGCGTGGGTTGGTGCGGTGACGCTGGCGATCGCCGTCCTGTCGTTTGCCGAGGGTGCGATCATTTGGCTGGTCACCCAGAACCGTGACGACGTCTACTACCCGACGACCGCCGGGCTGGTCGGGCTGATGGCCGGCGCCTATCTCGCTTGGACGCTGCACCGCGGCGCCCGCTTCGGGCGGTGGATCACGCCGGCCGCGCTCGTCGCGCTCGCCTTCTTCGCGTGGATGCTGTTCTTCTCGGCCGTGACCGATGGCTGGGTCTACCTGTGGGGCAAGGCGGCGCTGGCCATCGCCGCTGGCGTCCTCATCCTCGCCTGCCTGGAGCCGCGGCGTCCTCTCACCCGGGTCTTTTCGGCGACGCCCCTGCGCTATCTGGGGCGGATCTCCTACTCACTCTACCTGTGGCACTACCTCGTGATCAGCGCGGTGCTCGCGCTCGCGGCAGGTTGGAGCGTTCCGGTCAAGCTCGCCCTGGCCTACAGCGTGACGCTCGCCCTCTCGGGGCTGTCACACCACTTCATCGAGCAGCCGTTCGTGCGGCTCGCCCACCGCACGCGTGTGTCCGGGACGACCACGGGCGCAGTCGCGCCCCAGCCGTACCACTCGGACGAGCTGCCGGTGTCGCCAGGCACGTAAGAGAGGATTTTCCGTGACGACGGTGCGATTGGTTCAGATCAATACACCCGCATCTCGGGCAGCGGGACGATCCAGTAGCCGCGGTATTGCGGCTCGTTTGCGCGGATCGCCTCCAGATAGTTCCACGCCGAGGCGAACACATAGTCCGGACTCGCGTCCTTGAACCGCTCCGGGCTGACGATTGGCGTGTGGATCCCCGGCATCAGCCGCCCCGCCCGCAGCGGCGAGGCGTCGACCACCGCCGTCAGGTACGTCATGTCGCACGCGTTGACCCACATCGTCGCCTTGCCGGCGGCGCCGTAGGCCCAGATCTCGGCATTCGTCGACAGCCGCCGCATCGTGTCCCCGAACGCGTCGATCCGCCGACGGCAGTCATCGGCGAACGCATCCCACGTGGAGGCGTCGTTGAGGCCGACCTGCGCCTCATAGGCCTCGAGCGCGGCCAGACCCGCGCCCGCCGCCCGGCTGCCGCTACGGGCAGCGCTGATGCGCAGAGAGCCGCCGTGCATTGGGATCCGCTCGGCATCGAGTGGCTCGAAGCCGAACCGCGCGAGCAGCGGACGTAGCGTCCCGAGCGAGTAGAAGGTGAGGTGCTCGTGATACAGCGTGTCCCATTGCAACTGCTCGAGCAGGTCGCCGGCGTACATCACCTCCAGGCACAGCACGCCGTCGGGGGTCAGCACGCCGTCCGCGGCGCGAAGGATGTCACCCGGGGCGGCGTTGTGGGCGAACACGTTACTCCCGGTCACCAGGTCGGCCCGTCCACCCAGGCTCTCCAGCAGCGCGTCGACGGTGTCCGGCCCGAACGCGCCGGTGAGCACCTCCCGGCCGCCCTCGCGCGCCATCGCGGTGACGTTGGGCGCCAGGTCGATCCCGACGGCGCGGATACCATGCTCCTGAAGCGCGGCCACCAGCGTCCCATCGTTCGCGCCGAACTCGATCACCGCCGCCGGCTCATAGCGAGCCTTGATCCACGCGGCATAGTCGTCGAAGTGGCGGACCAGCCCGGCGACAGTGCCGGTGGCGAACGCATAGTCTCCGAACAGGATCTCGGGGTCGACCGGGTCGACGATCTGGACGAGACCGCACGCATCGCAGACGCTGATCAGCAGGGGATAGCACTTCTCGGCGGGAATCTCGTCTGGTCCGCGCAGGAAACCGCCGGCGAGCGGCAGCTCGCCGAGGTCGAAGACCGGGCGGACCTCGGGCTGGGTGCAGCCCCGGCATACATCAGGCATGGGAGCCTCCTCGGATCATCGGATCAGGCGCCAGCGGCGCAAACGGGCCCGGAGCGGGTAACGAAGGTAGGACAGCACGAGCTCGGGACTGTAGGAGAAGGCGGAGCCGCGCTGCGTGCCCGAGCGCGCACCGAGCACGGTTGGGAACTCGACGATCGGCACACCCGCTTCGAGCGCCCACGAGAACTCCTCGACGATCACCGAGAACGCCCGCTCACGGGTCGGCCACGAGCAGATGAGATCGGTCCGGCCCGCGCGAAAGCCGTTGGTGACGTCGCGGACCGAGGTCCCGAACAGAGCCTGGGCGACAAGGTTGCCCAAACGTGACACCGACCGTCGAGCCGGCGGCACGGTCGCCATGCTACCGCCGCGCACGAAGCGCGACGCCTTGATGTAGGGATGGCCCTCGCGTGCGAGGGCGGCGATCGTCTCAAGGTCGGACGGTGGATTGGTGAGGTCGGAATCGATGAACGCGACGTAATGCAGTCCGAGCGACTGCGCGTGGGCGGCGCCCGTGCGCAACGCCTGGCCGTACCCGGCGTTGCTGGGGTGACGGACGAGCTCGAGCTCGGGCAGCTCGCAGGTCAGGCGGGCCACGATCTCGGCGCTGGCATCGGCGCTGCCGTCGTCGACCGCGATGAGCACGCAGCGGCCCGGAATCCTGCGCACCGCCGTGACGAGCTCACGGCAGCTGCGTTCGATCCCGGCCGCCTCGTTGTAGACCGGCACGACGACCCCGAGGGAGGGCCAGTCGCCGGCGCCGACCTGCGCCGCAGTGCTCACACCGCCGGAAGCCCGTCCTCGCGGTAGGAGCGCGACACGTCGATGTGCGAGTTCTCTGCCCGATGTCCGCGGATCGTGTCGGTCTGGACCCGACGCAGCAGATCCTCGACCAACCGCTCGGATGCGTGCCCGTCGCCGAGACCGTGCTGCCACGTCGCGCCATGGAGACGCTCAAGCTTGCCGAACAGCTGATCGGCCGGGTAGTCCTCGGGCCTGGCTGGATCGAATTTGACGCTCGAGTGGCAGTCGTAGACCTGGGGACGTTCGGTCGCCTTGCGGATCTGCAGCGACGGGACGCCGATCACCGCGGTCTCCTCGACCACCGTGCCGGAATCGGTGATCGCCCCGCGCGACTGACCGAGCAGCGCGAGCAGCTCGCGGTAGCCGATGGGATCGACCATCGTCGTGTTCGACGGGACCTCGAATCCGAACTCCTTCAGGCGCTTCTGAGTTCGATAACTCGCAGGGAAGTAGACCGGCCACGGGCTCTGCGCGATGACGTCGAGGATCGCACGCAGCGGCTCAGGCGCCTCGACGCTCTCGCGCCGGTGGCAGGTCATCAGGTAGAACGAGCCTCGTTCGAGCCCGCGCTCGGAGAAGAACTGATCGGAGGCATACGCATCGTACTCGTCACGGCGCATGAAGTAGTAATGCTCCAGGACGTCGACGATCAGATTCTGGATGACCACGATGTTCGCCGGGTTGAGCCCCTCGCGAACTCCCTGTTCCTTGTACTCCGGGAAGTAGGTGTAAATGACGTCGGCGGTGTGGTCGATGATCGTCCGGTACTTCTCCTCGGGCATGCGCCAGTCGTAGGAGCGCATGCAACCCTCGATGTGGACGACCGGGATGTTCAGCTGAGCTGCGGAGATGCAGCCCATCACGGTGTTGGTGTCTCCGAGGAACACGGCAACGTCAGGGCGCTGCTCCTTGAGGAGGCCCGACAGGCGCTCGACGACCGACGCCACCACTGCGGCGTCGGTGTCGCCGGTCGCGCCGAGCTCGATGTCGGGGACCGGGAGCTCAAGGTCCCTGATGAAGACGTCCTTGAGGTTGTCGTTGTAGTGCTGCCCGGACCACACGAACGTGAATTGGACGTCCTGTTGGGCTTTGAGCATCTGCAGTACGCGACTGGCGCGAATGAGATCGGGGCGGATCCCGAGGATGAGCATGATGTGGCGCATGGCTGCCGGAAGATAGCGAGCGCGCCGCATCGGAGTCCGCCCCCTACCAGGGTCCGGCAGCGGCGAGCTCGTCGAGCATCGAGGAAATCGTCGGCGGCTGTCGATAACCGGCCGCCGCCCACAGGCGGCGATTGACCTCGGGGCGCACCGTCGTGAGCCGTCGATCCGACGGGCCCGGTCCGTACTCGGGCATCACCCTGAGGTCTGAGCGCGCGAATGCGCGAACGGCCATCTGCAGCAGGCCGGCTTTGGTGACGGCGTCGGCTGGCACGAGATGTTGGGGCTCGCGCACTTCGACGCCCTCAACGATGGCCGTGCAGATCCGCGCGAGGTGCAGGCTGGTCACCCCGTTCCACAGCTGCCCGGTGAAGCCGGGCACCGTCGCTCCGGTCTCGGAGGCCAGGATCCGCCCGAGCAACGACCGCGGCTCGGCAAGCTCGGGCCCCACAATCGAGCAGCGCAGGCTCACGACATTGTCCGCCGTCACCTCGCCCAGCGACTTCGTCTGTCCATAGATGTCACTCGCGTCGTGCGGCGCACGCTCGTCATAGGGGCCGGCCGCGCCCGAGTACACCCCGTCGGTGGCGATCTGGATGACCCGCTGGCCATGATCACGAGCGCGCTCGGCGAGCAGACGGGGGAAAAGCGAATTGATCTCGATTGCCTGACGCACCGACGGCGATGCGGCCGGTTCGATCCGGGGGGCGATGACCGCGATCGCGTTGATGAGCCACCCGTATCCGCCGCCGCGAAGGAGCGCGTCCAGCGAGTCAGACCGAGCGTCGAACCGCCGCCAGCGCACGGCCGTCGTCCCCGGTGACGGCGCGCGTGTCGTGGCCGTCACCTCCAGCCCGGGTTGCTGGGCAAGCACCCGCGTCACCATGCTGCCGAGCATCCCCTGAGCACCGAGCACGAGCACCTTGGTCATCGCCGGAGAGCATGCCACGCGTTGCGTCGAAACCGGAATGCCGAGCTCGGGGCGATCGACACGGCACCCCTCGGACGACCTACACTGCGCCACCATGAGCCTCCGCACCCCCTCCGTCGACGAGGCGCGGCAGCTCGCCGGCCGCACCGACATCGTCTGGCATCAGCGCTTCGAGCTCGCCCCGGGCGTCTTTGCTCCGGGCACCAACGACGTCGGGTTTCTCGCGGAGGCGGCCCGCCTACCGGAACGACTCGCCGGCGAAACGGTGCTCGACATCGGGACGACCAATGGCGGTGTGGCCTTCGAGCTCGAGCGCCGTGGGGCGGGACGGGTGCTGGCCGTCGACATCCTCGACGCCGACGTGTTCGGCTTCAACGCCATCAAGGAGCTTCTCGGGTCACGAGCCGAGCATCTGCAGGCGAGCGTGTACGAGCTGCCCGAGATCCTCGAGGAGCAGTTCGACCACGTCCTGTTCATGGGGGTGATCTACCACCTCCGTCACCCGCTGCTGGCACTCGACAACGTCCGCCGACTGACCCGCGGATTCGCCTACGTCGAATCAGCCATCTGCGACGCCGAGCTCCCGCAGATCACGGGCGAGTCGGCGGCGCGGTTCTACCGGCGCGGCGAGCTCGCCGGCGATCCGACCAACTGGTTCGCGCCGACCTCCGCGGCGCTGGGCGACTGGTGCGCATCCTGCGGACTGGAGCCGTTTCACGCCACGTCGTGGCCGGAGGGGGCGCCGACCCGGGCCATGGTCTCGGCGCGTCCGACGCCCGGCGCGCCGGAATGGCGCCAGATCTCCTACGAGGAGCCGCTCATCGCCCGCATCGACCGCGGTTAGGCATCAGTCCCGGCCGATGCGGTGAGCGTCCACCGGCATCAGGGGCGGCGCCCGGCGACCGATCGGCGCCTCGTCAAGCGGCCACGGGGCCGGCACGACATCGGATGCGGCCGGGCTGAAGCGCAGCTCCCACTGAAAGCCGCGGACGGTCGGCGGACCGATCTCGCGCAGCGTCAAGCCGACGGCAGCAGCGGCAGCGCGAACCCATTCACGGTCGTAGATGACCGCGTTGCGGACGTCGTACTCGTTGATGAAGAGCGTGTTCTGGTTCTCCTGCATCATCGGGAAGTCGGTCTTCTCGAACAGGAACCAGGTGCAGAGGATGACGCCGCCCGGCTCCAGCACCCGGGACATCTCGGCGAGATAGGCCTCCGCCTGATCCTGCGTGAGGTGCGTGAACACCGAGATCGCGACGATGAAGGAGAACTCGGCGTCACCGAACGGAAAGCGGTCGTGCATGGGCTTGCCGTCACCGGGGTTGAACCCGGGGTAGTAGACGTCGTGGTGGGTGAAGCGGAATCCGGGAGCGCGGGGTGCGAGGTTCTCGCTCGCCCAGCGGATCATCCCGGCATGAAGGTCCAGTCCCTCGTAGCGCTCGGGCCGCGGGGACTGCTGAATGAACTGCCGCGCGATCCGCCCGCATCCACATCCGAAGTCAAGAACGCTGCGGAACTGCTCGGGAGGCAGCCCGCCGTAGACCAGCGCACCGGTCGGATTATCGAACATCGCCGGGTCGGTCGGGCCCACGAGCTCACGCATCTCCAGCGGAGGGATGGGGAGCTCGGCGGCGGGCACCACCGTCTTGCGCCTCGGGCTCCACATGGTCAGCCCTCCGCCGCCGTCGGGCCCAGAGGCTCGGTATCGGCTTCGCCGGAGACCTTCGTGGCGACCAGCGCGTACTCACCCGTCGCGTAGCGGTCCACTTCGATGTCACCGCTACCGTTGGGATGGAAGACGAACGCATCCTCGAAGTTGGCCGAGCGGCTGAGCGCGAGCGCGACCTCGGGGAAGATCGGATGTTGATGGGTGAGATCGACCCAGAAGGTCTTGAGCGCCGGCGCCGAGTGCGGGTTGACGGTCTCGGCGATCAGCACCCCGCCGGGCCGCAGCGCCCGCCGCGACAGCTCGAAGAAGGTGAGCAGGAGCTCGTAGGGAAGATGCTCGATGACCTGGGCGGCGAAGATCGCGCCAAGGGTGCCCGGCTCCTGCCGTTCGAGATAGGCGATGCCGTCGCCGAGCTCCACCTCGTCGTGGCCCTTGGCTCGGCAGCGCGCCACCATTCCCGGATCGGAGTCGACACCCGCATACGCGATGCCGCGCTCGCGCAGGAGATCCAGCATCTCTCCGCGGCCGCAGCCGAAGTCGAGCACCGGCTCGTGCCCGGTCAGCAACGGCAGAAAGCGCCGCTGCCGGTCTCGAATGAAATCCTCTGACCCCCGGAACAGATCCTCGAAGGATCGGTACACGTCGTCGACGTGCTCTGAGCTCCGGTAGCCCTGGACCGTCCCGACCTCGGGCTCGGTGCGCAGGGCGAACGTGTCCTGCGCCATGTAGGGCACTGCGCGTCGCTCGGCCTCAACCCGTTGGTGGTCGCTCTGCAACGCGTTGAGCCGTTCGACGACCGCATCATGCAGCGCCGCATACTTGTCGATGTCCCGGCGCAGCCCGGCCACCCCGCCCGAGAGATCCTCGCGCAGGTCCGAGATCTCTCGCAGCGCCGCTCTGTCGTGCGCCAGCTCGCTGGCGTCGGCGCGTCGCTGAGCATCTCGGACGAGCGTCATGTCGCGATCGATCGCCTCGACCGATTTGAGGATCTGCTGATTGACGGTGTGCTGATAGGCGCTCAGGGGCTTGACCAGCCGCAGGACCGCTTCACGGAGCTTGGGTCCGAGGGGCCCCGCGGCGGAGTGCGCCGGAGCGATCGGGCCGCGTTCGACGGTCTCGCTCAGCCACGGCTCGACGAGACTGGCCGGCGGGGCGATGGCGGTGTAGGTGTAGATCCAGTCCAGTCGCTGCTTGAGTTGCTCGCCGGCGGCCGCCGCGGAGTGCGTCTCGCGGATCGAGGCAGCCGCCCGCGCCCCGCGGGCCCGAGCGCCTTCCTGATCATCGAACACCTCGCGCATCGCCCGCGCAGCGGCTGCGACGTCGGGTTGCGCCCACGCCCCGTCGGCCGGATACGGCGCCGCGTCGTCACCGATCGGGACAAGCTCGTAGTCGACCAGATACGAGTTCGATGCGGTCATGAAGTCCATGTTCCCCGAGTAGCCCGTGGCGATCACCGGCTTGCCCTGATACATCGCCTCGGCCATCGTCAGTCCGAAGCCTTCCGACCGATGCAGCGAGACGTAGCAGTCGCACGCCGCCGTCAGGGCGTTCTTGATGTGGGGATCCACGTACCGGTCGATGACCTGGATGTCCGGGCGCGCCCGCGCCGCCCGCAAGAGCCGGTCGTGGTTGGCGGCATCGTATTCCTGGTTGATGCACTTGAGCACGAGTATCGCGCCGTCGTCTGGACCGAAGGCCTGGGTGTAGGCCTCGATCACCGCGAGCGGATTCTTGCGCTTGAACACGCTGAGATAGTCGAACGAGAACAGGAACATGAAACCGTCCCGCAGTCCAAGGGCGTGCCGCGAGAGCTGCGCGGAACGCGGCATCTCGATCGGCAGCCGGATCTGGATGACGGGGATCGGCGACACCGTCTGGATGACGTCCGCGACGTGGCGCGTCGGCGCCCAGACCTCATCGAGCAACGCGAACGCGTCGGTCCAGCCGCCTGGTGGCGCGGCGGACACCTCCCAGAACCACAGCCCGATCGAATACCGGTCGGCGAAGAACGACGACGGTGTGTGCTGCGCGAAATCCGGAAGCGCATCGGCGTTCATGCAGATCAGGTTGACCGGATACCGGGCGTCGGCGGGCTCCACGTAGTGGAAGGCGTGCCGGCGCCGGCTGAGCGGGATCGTCGCCCCGTGCACCGGCAGCAACGGCACATCGACCGCATCGAGAGCGCTCACGACCTGGCGCGCGGCTTCGGCGACGCCGAGTTCTGAGCGGAAATAGCCGACGACATTGACACCGTGCTCCTCCACCGGCACCGTCGCCTGCCCCTCGGACGGCGGGCCCGGCAACACGGGCCGCTTGACCGGCGGCGCCGGCTCGTGGACCGCTGGGGCCGGCAGCAGGGACTCCGGCAATCCGAACTCGATCGCCGCGCGCTCACGAGCCCACTGCAGGAAAGGCTCCAACGAATCACCTGACAGGTACGGAAAGGTGGCCTGCAAGTCGGGACGGCGGCTGTAGGCAAGCGCGAGCGCGCGATTGATGCCCGGCGGCGCTCCGGGCTCTGGCTGGGCGGCCCAGTTGAGCAGCGAGCGACAGCCATGCTCGCGGAACGGCGACTCGGTCAGGATGCCCGCGTCCTCGCCGAGCGCGTACAGATCGCGCAGCGGTCGCGTCATGGCGACGCCGTTGGCGAGCGTGGCATAGGTGTACGGCCACGCATGCGTCTCGTCGTAGCCATGAGCCAGGACGGCTTCGGCGTACTCTCCGCAGATCCGCTTGAGCATCGGCTGCTCGCCGAGATCAAGCCGGTCCTGGTGACGGCTCAGGACCTCGGGGCGTGTCGGGTCAAAGCCACTGAAGTGAAAGAACGCCAGTGGCCGCCCGTCGACGGCGTAGCGGCCGTCCTCGTAGGAGAGCTCGCGGCTGTGAGCGTTCCAATACGCAACGTTGTACTCGGGCTCGCGCACAATCGCATAGTCAGTGACGAACCCGGGAGCCAGATCGAACCATCGTTGATCGACGAAATACCCATACTCGGGATCGACCCGACAATCGCGGGTCAGACGGTCACACCACCAGTCGATCAGATGATCGATCTCCTCACGCTGAGCGAGTGACACATAACCGAGGTTGTAAACACCGGCGATCATGATGTCGATCTGGGTGGGGCGCTTACCGTCCTCAGGGATCGGCCGCGTGTTGTGCGGGGTCAGCACCAGACCGTGACGGATCGCCTCGTCATGCAGGTGATCAAGCGATCCGAACACCTGGATGTCGGGATCGAGGTAGGTGATCGACTCCGCGCCCGCCCTCAGCTGGCGGCGCAGCAGCCACGGCTTCACCGCGGTGGAGAGCTCCAGGACGTCATAGCGCGCCGCCATCCGCTCGAACGGCTCGCAGCCGATGTCCCGAGGTGAAAGGACGGTGAACCGCTCGCCGGCGGGGTCCAGGTAACCCTCGAAGTCGTCGATCACCAGGACAGCGAATTCGCTCCCCAGGTTGTTCTCAAGAAACGAATCGGCGAGGACTCGCGCCTGCGCAAGGTAATTCTTGGCGATGATCGTGCAGGCGTGCATCGGCGGCAAGCTAGCAAACGACCGTCGTGCCGCCGCCCGTCCCTCGCGCGGGTCGGGTTGGGGGGCGGGGAGGCTGCCCTATCCTGAATCCTCCTCCCTGGACCCACTTTTCGCATGCACGTGACCCTTGACCGCTCGGCGCGCCGGCGCGCGTCGCCTGAGCCGGCGACGGCCCGGGAGCGCGTGCGCGCGACACTGCCGCTCGCGGCCCTGCGCGCCCGCCTGGACGAGGCTTCAGCCGCGACGAGCTGGTCGATGAACCCCGACGGGGTGATCGGCCGGGCGCTGCTGATGCCGGCGGGGGCGACCGTGACCTTCCCGCTGGCGCTGTCGGACGATGTGGCGTTCACGGCGCGGGTGATGCTGCTCCCGCACGACTGGCGCGACGGGCGCGGCACGGTCCGGGCGGCGGTGTTCGTCACCGACGCCGCCGGGCGCCGGCGTGAGCAGTGGTCGGGCGAGCTGCGCGCGGGGGCCCGGGGACGGCCGCGGGGACTGGCCGTCGACTGCCGGCTGCCGGCGTCCAGCACCGCTGTGGCGCTCACCATCCATCCCGGGGTCCAGCAGTATCGCGCCGTCGCCCGGGCGATCTGGGTCGAGCCGGCCATCGTCGACCTCGGCGCGGCCCCCGCGGCCCCGGTCGTGGCCGCCGCCCCGGCCCACACGGCTCCGATGGCGGCGCCCTCCCCGAGCGGGCCGCTGATCTCGGTCCTGACCCCCGTCCATGACCCACCCCCGCACATGCTCGACGAGGCCATCGCCTCCGTCCGCGCCCAAACCTACCCCCACTGGGAACTCTGCCTCGTCGACGACGGCTCCACCAACCCCGAGATCATCACCGCCCTGCACCGCCACGCCGCCTCCGACCCCCGCATCCACCTCACCCGCCGCGACCACGCCGGCGGCATCTCCACCGCCACCAACACCGCCCTGGCCACCGCCACCGGCGACTACATCGCCCTCCTGGACCACGACGACACCCTCACCCCCGACGCCCTCCACCACGTCGCCGAGCAGATCACCACCCAGCCCGACCTCGACATGCTCTACAGCGACGAGGACATCGTGCTCGACGGCCGCCAGATCTGGGTGCATCTGAAGCCCGCGTGGTCGCCGGACACGCTGCGCACGAACGGCTACACCTGCCATCTGGGGGTCTACCGGCGGTCGCTGGTCGACGAGATCGGCGGCTTCAGGTCGGAGTTCAACGGCTCCCAGGACGTCGACATGATCCTGCGGCTGGTGGAGCGGACCGACCGGATCGCCCACATCCCCCGGATCCTCTATCACTGGCGCGCCCACGCCAGCTCCACCGCCGGCGGCGACGCCAAGCCCTACGCCTACGTGGCGGCACGCAATGCGATCGCCGACCATCTGCGCCGCGCCGGACTGGAGGCCGAGGTCGGCTATGGACCGCCAGGGCTCTACCGGGTCGCCCACCGGGTCGATCCGGCGATGACCGTCGACCTCATCCTCGCCGTCGACAGCGCCGACGGCCTCACCGAAGCCGCCGCCTCCTGGCTCACCCAACCCCACCCCAGCTGGCAGATCATCATCACCACCCCCGCCCACGCCCACACCGCCGTCACCACCGCCCTGGCCACCGCCGGCATCCCCGAACACCGCCTCACCACCCTCACCACCCAGCCCGGCCACTCCCTCACCACCGCGCTCGCCGCCGCCGCCCACACCGCCACCGCACAGCACCTCCTGCTCATGGCAACCCCCGCCATCGGCCTCACCCACGACTGGCTCACCCGCCTCATCGGCTACAGCCACCAACCCGAGATCGCCGCCGCCGGCCCCGTCCTGCTCGCCCCCGACGGCCGCATCCAACACGCCGGCATCGCCCTCCCCGACGGCATCCCCCTCCACCTCCTGCACGGGACGCGATCCTCGATGGACAACTTCTTCGGCTACGGGACCTCGGTCTACAACGTCAGCGCGATCAGCGGGATGCTGGCCACCCGCCGGGACACCCATCAGGCGCTCGGCGGCCTCGATGACCGCTTCGGCGACCTCGCGCTGATCGACTACTGCCTGCGCGCGCGCCTGGCCGGGGGCCGGATCGTGATCGTGCCCGACGCCCGCCTGCGCTCCACCGGGCCCGACCATACGATCAACGACCTCCCCGCCCTGCGCCGCCTGCGCGGCACCTGGTCCCAGGCCGGGGACCCCTATTACAACCCCAGCTACCGCACCGACCGTGGCGACTTCGAGCGGTTGCCGGCATGAGCGGTTCGACGCTCTCCGCCCTGCGCGCCGTCGGCGCCCACCTGTCCGGGCCGGGGCGGTCCGGCGAGCCCGACGGTGCGCGGCTGCCGCTGGCGGCGCTGCGGCCCGTGCTGGACGAGGCGTGGACCCGGTCCGACTGGCTGCTGCATCCCGACGGGGTGCTCGGGCGAGCCCTGCTCATGACCGCCGGCACGACGGTGACGTATCGACTCGCGCTCTCCGGCGACGTGAGCTTCTGCGCCCGCGCGATGCTCCTCCCCCACGACTGGCGCGACGGCCGGGATGCGCTGCGCGCGTCGGTCGCGGTCACCGACGCCGCGGGCCGACGAACCGAGCTGTGGTCGGGGTTGCTGCGGGCGTCGGACCTCGGGCGGCCCCGGGGACGGCGGGTGCGCTGCGTGATCCCGGCCGCCAGCGTCGCGCTGGCGCTGACGATCACGGTCCCCGGAACGTTGCGCGAGCGCTCGGTGGGCCGGGCGCTGTGGGTCGAGCCCGCCCTCATCGACCCCGCCATGACCCGCCTGACGCCTGGCCGCGCGCCGGCGCCACAGCCGGCGACGGCACCGGCTCCGGCATGGCCGGCAGGTGGGCCGGTGATCTCGGTCCTGACCCCCGTCCATGACCCACCCCCGCACATGCTCGACGAGGCCATCGCCTCCGTCCGCGCCCAAACCTACCCCCACTGGGAACTCTGCCTCGTCGACGACGGCTCCACCAACCCCGAGATCATCACCGCCCTGCACCGCCACGCCGCCTCCGACCCCCGCATCCACCTCACCCGCCGCGACCACGCCGGCGGCATCTCCACCGCCACCAACACCGCCCTGGCCACCGCCACCGGCGACTACATCGCCCTCCTGGACCACGACGACACCCTCACCCCCGACGCCCTCCACCACGTCGCCGAGCAGATCACCACCCAGCCCGACCTCGACATGCTCTACAGCGACGAGGACATCGTCGACGACACGCGCCAGATCGCCAGACACCCGAAGCCGGGCTGGTCCCCCGAGCACATGTCGGCGCTCATGTACACCTGCCATCTCGGCGTGTACCGGCGGTCGCTGGCCGTCGAGGTCGGCGGCTTCCAATCGCGGTTCGACGGCTGCCAGGACTACGACTTCGTCCTGCGGCTGGTGGAGCGGACCGACCGGATCGCCCACATCCCCCGGATCCTCTATCACTGGCGCGCCCACGCCAGCTCCACCGCCGGCGGCGACGCCAAGCCCTACGCCTACCTCGTCCAGCCGGGAGCGATCTCCGAGCATCTGCAGCGCCGCGGAATCGACGCCGAGATCCAGTTCAGCCAGTTTCCCGGCCTCCACCGCGTCGTGCACCGGGTCGATCCGGCGATGACCGTCCACCTCATCCTCGCCGTCGACAGCGCCGACGGCCTCACCGAAGCCGCCGCCTCCTGGCTCACCCAACCCCACCCCAGCTGGCAGATCATCATCACCACCCCCGCCCACGCCCACGACGCCGTCACCACCGCCCTGGCCACCGCCGGCATCCCCGAACACCGCCTCACCACCCTCACCACCCAGCCCGGCCACTCCCTCACCACCGCGCTCGCCGCCGCCGCCCACACCGCCACCGCACAGCACCTCCTGCTCATGGCAACCCCCGCCATCGGCCTCACCCACGACTGGCTCACCCGCCTCATCGGCTACAGCCACCAACCCGAGATCGCCGCCGCCGGCCCCGTCCTGCTCGCCCCCGACGGCCGCATCCAACACGCCGGCATCGCCCTCCCCGACGGCATCCCCCTCCACCTGCACTACGGCTCCCCGTCGGGGTCCGCGCCGCCGGTGGTCTACAACCTCAGCGCGGTCAGCGGAGTGCTGGCCACCCGCCGGGACACCCATCAGGCGCTCGGCGGCCTCGACGACCGCTTCGGCGACCTCGCGCTGATCGACTACTGCCTGCGCGCCGGCGACCGCGGGCAGCGCGTCGTCCTCGTGCCCGACGCCCGGCTGCGCACCACCGGCCCTGATCACACCATCAACGACCTCCCCGCGATGCGGCGACTCCGGGCCGCCCGGGGTGCGGTGGGCGACCGCTTCTACAACCGGGGCTACCGCACCGATCGCGGCGACTTCGTCCTGAGCGCCTGACAGGTCACGGCGCGGCGAACGCGCCGGCCATCAGCCTCGGCGCGCGTTGCGCGAGCGCGACCGTCGCCGGGCCGGCGGTCGGGTGGATCGCCCGCAGCACCGCCGAGGATCCTGACTCGCGGCGGCGGGCAAGCACCTGGGGGACGAGCTGTCCGCGCTCACCCCGCTCGGCCAGACGGCACCAGAGGTCGTAGTCCTCCATCCCGTCGAGCCGCGGGTCCGAGGCCCAGCCGCCGAGCCGGCGTACGCTCTCGCTGCGGATCAGGGCCGGCGGGTGGATGTCGGCGCCGCGGCGCAGCCGTCCCGGCTCCCAGCCGAGGAAGCTCATCAGATGATCACCGCCGGCGTGCGCGAAGGCGTCAGGTGAGCCGATGACCTGCTGGATCGGATACACGAAGGCCATCTCGGGCATGCCCTCGAGCGTGCCCGTCAGGACGTCGAGACAGCGCGGGTACAGCTCCTGGCCGGGGTCGAGGACGAGGCACAGCGGCGCGCGGGCGAGATCCAGCCCGGCATTGCGCGCCGCGCCGAGCCCGGTCTCGCCCACCGTCACCCGCGCGGCGGCCAGCCGAGGGTGCGCGCCCAGCCAATCTCGGGCACCCGCGCCGGCGCCCGGCTCCCGGTCGACGATGATCAGCTCGAAGTCGCGCATTCGGCTGCGCACCAGCGAATCCAGCGTGCCGATCAGCGCCTCGCCGTCGTCGTCGCCGGTCACGGTGAGGACGGTGAGCCGGGGTGCCCGGCGGGCCTCCCAGGCGGCGGTGCGGTCGGCGGCCGTGATCCGCGCGCGCACAGCGTCGCCGAGCTCGGTCCGGCCATACGGCCCACCGTCGCCGGGCCGAGCGGCACCGGGCCGAGCGGCGCCGGGCCGAGCGGATCCGTGCATGTCGCCGCCGGACGCAGCGGCGTCGGGCGTGGCGGCGCCGTCGAGCTCGGACGGCGATCCCCGAGCGCCGAGCGACGCTCCCTCCGGCGCCGGCTCGCCGACGAGCTCGACGATCGCCGCGCGCAGCACCGAAACCGGTAGCGCGTACGGGATCCACGTGCTCAGTCGCTCGTAGGCCGCCTCACGCACGCCGGCCAGACGCTCCTCGTCGCGCAGCAGCTCGTCGACCACGAACGGCAGGGCATCGGCGCCGGCCACCAGCAGGTGCTCGCCGGGAACGAGCGGCGAGATCCCGCTCGCATGCTCGGTGACGACGACGGCGCCGGCGTGGATCGCGTCGAGCGCCCGCTGCCAGGCAAAGCGGGTCTCGTCACCGCGATGGACGTCGATCAGGACCTTCGTCGCGGCCAGCAGCGACCGGCGTCCGGCGCCGGTGAACGAGCTCGTGTCGGGCGACGCCGGGATCACGTCGGAGAGCCGCAGCAGGCAGTTGTGGCGGGCCAGCACCCGGGCGGCGCGGCTCAGATAGAGCGTCCGGCGCGGGCTGGTGGCACCGAGGAACATGACGTCGATCGGGCGCTCGGCGCGGGGGTCGAAGCGGTCCAGCGCCGTCGAATAGCCGGGCCTGATCAGCCGCGCGGGGATTCCGCGGCGGTGGAGCGCGAGCACGTGGCGCTGGTCGAGCACGAACACCGCTCCGGCCCGCCGCAGCAGCTCCAGGTGAGCGTCGTCGCCGTCTCGCGGAGGAGGTTCGGCGCACAGGAAGATCGTCCGGCGAAGGATCGCGTCGCCCGGCAGCGCGTCGTCGCCCTCGATCGCGGTATAGCCAGTCGGATCGAGCAGCACATAGACGCGATCGGGCCGATACGGCGGGAAGCCGCCGACGTGCAGCGCGGATGGGATCGCCTGGAGGGCGAGCTCGTGCTCGAGCGTCGCCGCCAGCTCGCGCAGCGGGTAGGGCTGTCCGGGGGACATGACGAACGCCACTTCAGACACGGGCCGATCGTATCGGCCGAGGTTCGCGACCCCGCGCCGGCGGATAGCCTGTCGCAGGTGGACAGCGACCTCGCCGGAACGAAGAACGGGATCTCCGAGCGCTTTGCTCCTGAGCAGGACCGAGGCCGGCTGATCGAGGCCGAGCACGTCTCGCGCTATCGGTGGGCCGCTGCCGCGGCGGCGGGGCGGCGGGTGCTCGACGCCGGCTGCGGCACGGCCTACGGCGCGCGGCTGCTCGCCGAGGGCGGGGCGCGCGAGGTCCTCGGCGTCGACATCGCGCAGGCGGTGCTGGAGGCGGTGGCGCCGACCATGCCCGAGTCGGTGCGCTTGGCGCCGGGCGACGTGCGCGCGCTCGATCTCCAGGACGGGTCGTTCGATCTCGTCGTCTGCTTCGAGGTCATCGAGCACGTCGCTGATCCGGCGGCGGTGCTCGACGAGCTCGTCCGCGTTCTGGCGCCCGGCGGGCTGCTGCTCATCTCCTCGCCCAACCGCGGCGTCTACCCGGCCGGCAACCCGCATCATCTCCACGAGTACTCGCCCGCCGAGCTCGAAGCCGAGCTCAGCGCCCGGCTGGCCAGTGTCGCGCTGCTGCGCCAGCGCGACTACATCGTCTCGGCCGTGCTCGCCGAGGCCGCCGACGCGTCCGGCGACGGCACCGCGATCACCGACGTCGCGCTGCACAAGCTGACCGCCGGCGCCCCCGGGGACGAGGTCTACACAATCGCCATGGCGAGCGACTCCGACCTGCCGGCGCTGGGCGGGGTGGCGGCGATGACCGGAGCGCTCGAGCTCGCGGACTGGATGTCCGTGTTCGCGACCCAGACCGCCGCGATCGGCGACAAGGACAGCTACATCGACGAGCTCGAGGGCCGGCTGGCCGAACGCGACGAGCTCGCGCGCCTGCTCGCCGTCGCCGAGCAGCGGCTGGCGGCGATCCCGGAGCTGGAGCTGCGGATCGCCGACCTCGAATTCGAGCTCGCCGGCACGCAGGCCGCCGCCGACGCTGCCCGCCTGGAGGCGCAGCAGCTCGATCAGATGCTCATGTACGGACGCCGGATGCTCCGTTACGTCCGGCCGCTGATCAAGCCGCTGCGCGACGCCCGGCGGCGCCTGCACCGCTAGTGCCGGGCTCCGCGCTGGACGGGAAGCCGCCGGGACGGCTCTCGAACCTGCCCCGCCGGATCTATCTGACCTATCGCTATCACGGACTGCGCTCGGTCCTCGCGCGGGCGCTCGTCTTCCCGCTGCGCCTGACGCCCCTGGAGCGGATCCTGCCCTTCGGCCCCCGGACCGGGGGCGGCTCGGCGGACGCGCGGCGCTGGTATCGCCGCCACGGACGGCCGGTGACGATCGTCATCCCCACCTTCGGCGACCCCGGGCCCGTGGTGGCGCTCGTCACCGCGATCCGCGCCACGACGCCGCCGGACCGCGTGACGATCATCGTGACCGACGACGCCAGCGGACCGGACGACGTCGCCGGGCTGCGGGCGATCACGGGGATCACGCTCATCTGCTCGGAGCGCAACGGCGGCTTCTCGGTCAACGTCAACCGCGGGCTGCGAGCGGCCGATCCCCGCCACGACGTCGTCCTGCTGAACTCCGACGTCGTTCCGCTCCGCGACTGGCTGGCCTGCCTGCAGTACGCGGCGGCGCACGCTCCGCGCGCCGGGATCGTCGGCGCCAAGCTCCTGTATCCCGACCGGCGGATCCAGTACGGGGGGACGATCCGCAACGCCCAGGCGCCGGAGTGGTTCGATCACCGCTATCGCGGCAAGCCGGGCGACTGGGGACCGGCCAACGTCGCCGGTCCGACGCTGGCGGCCACCGGCGCCTGCATGTACATCCGGCGGGAGCTCCTGAACACGGTCGGGCTGCTCGACGAGGACCTGCCGATGGCCTATGAGGACGTCGACTACGGCCTGCGCGCCTGGCAGGCGGGCTATCAGGTCATCTACGAGCCGACGGCCCGCCTCTACCACCACGAGTCCCTGACCCGCGGAACAGAGGTCGGCGAGCGCGAGCGGGCCTCGCAGCGGGCGTTCTGGCGGCGCTGGGCGGGCTTCTTCGACGAGCGACGGGTGATGACCGACGACGGCCGGCTCCGCGTCATCTACGTCACCGAGGACACGATCGTCGGCGGCGGGCACCGGGACGTCTTCGAGCATCTCAACGGCCTGCACCGCCGCGGCCACGACGTGGCGCTGTGGAGCCTCGGCGCCGCGCCGACCTGGTTCGATCTCCGGTGTCCGGTGCGCACGTTCGCCGGCTATGACGAGCTGGAGGCGGCGCTGGCCCCGATCGAGGCGATCAAGGTGGCGACGTGGTGGCGCACGGCGACCCCGGTCTGGCGCGCCAGCGTCTCGCACGGCATCCCCGTCTACTTCGTCCAGGACATCGAGACGAGCTACTACCCCGACGACCCCGGGCGCCGTCACGAGGTCCTGAGCTCCTATCGCCCGGAGTTTCGCTTCCTGACGATCTCCGGATGGAACCGCGACCGGCTCCGGGAGCTCGGCCTCGACGCCGAGCTGGTCCCGCCAGGAGTGGATCTGGACACCTTCGCCCCGGCAGCGGAGATTGCGCGGCGGGACGACATGCTGCTCGCGCTCGGACGCTCAGACCCGCTCAAGAACCTGCCGCTGACGCTCAGGGCGTGGCGCCGGCTCGATCCCCGGCCCGAGCTGTGCCTGTTCGGCCGCCAACCCGAGCTGGCGGGCGAACCCGGCATCCGCTACATCCGCTCGCCATCCGACGAGCAGGTCAACGAGCTGCTCAACGCCGCCACCGTGTTCGTCGCCACCTCGTCGCACGAGGGCTTCTGCCTGCCGATCCTGGAGGCGATGGCCGCCGGCGCCGCCGTCGTCTGCACCGACGCCCACGGCAACCGCGACTTCTGCCTGGACGGTCGCAACTGCCTGATGCCGAAGGCCACGCCCGCCGCGGTCGCCGCCGCGATCAGCCGCCTGCTCGCCGATCCGGGCCTGCGCTCGCGCCTGGGCGAAGCCGGGCGGGCGACCGCCGCCGGCTATGACTGGGATCACCGGATCACGGCGCTGGAGCGGTTCCTCCACGCGATCGCGCAGCCGCGGAGGATCCAGCCGTCGACCGACACCGTGCCCGGCCCGCGCCGCTGAGCCGGCGCGGCTGGAGCTACAGATCCTCGGCGACCCGGGGCGCGATCCGGTTGAACACCCAGAACCCGAGCGCGAAGACCGCCAGGACGATGACCGTCGGCTCGACGATCGCAATCGCCTGCCCGCCGATCAGCGTCGCGACGCTCGGCGTGGCGTGGTTGACGAAGGCGTGCTTGAACTGCTGGAAGATGACCGCCAGCGGATTGCACATGTACAGGCGCAGGAGGGTGCCGTGCAGGTGCTTGGTGACCGAGGTGATGGGGATGATGATCGGCGAGGCGTAGAACAGGATCTGGCTGACGACCTCCCAGATCGGCGAGACGTCGCGGAAATAGACGAACAGCGCCGCCAGGAGCATCGCGATCCCGGTGCTGAGCACGATCAGCAGGCCCAGGATGAGCGGCACCTCGAGCCAGGAGAGCATCGGATGGACGCCGGCGATCAGCGTGAAGATCGTCACGACGATCAGGTTCAGGCCGAGATTGAACATCGACAGCAGCACGATCGAGAGCGGGATCGCCATCCGCGGGAACTGGATCTTGCGCACGAGCGCCTCGTTGTCGACGACGCCGCGCACCGCCCCCGACGTCGCTTCGCCGAAGAAGGTGAAGAGCACGATCGAGCCGAGCAGTTGCGCGCCGTAGTAACGGCCCGCCGCGCCCTCGTTGCTGCCGACATGCGCGATCTGGGTGAAGAAGACGTACAGGACGAGGAACAGCAGCAGCGGTCTGACGACCTGCCACAGCACGCCGAGCGCCGAGCCGTAGAAGCGGAGCTTCCACTGGATGACCGCGATGTTGAAGGTGAGATGCCAGAAGCGCCGCCAGTCGCCGGTGAGCGCGCCGGGCCCGGTGATCGGCCGTCCGAGCGACTCGTAGGGAACCGCCGCCTGGACGCTCATGCCCGCGTTCGGATGTCGACGGGGTCGCCGGAGCGGCGGACCGATGAGCTGATCGGCAGGTCGATCAGCCCACCCAGCGCTGCGGTGCTCGTGACCACGAACGAGAAGCCGCCCTCGAAGCGGTCGATCACGTCGAGACCGGAGCCGCGGTGCGCGAGCTGGAACACCGGGGAGTAGCGGCCGGGGGCCAGCACGTTCTCGAAGCTGAACGAGAACACGACCTCCTCGCCGGCGGCGAAGTGGCCGCTGCGCTCGTTCTCGATCTCGGTCGTGGCGATCAGGATCGCCTTGTGCTCGTCGTTGTAGACGATGACGCTGGTGGCGGGATCGTCGACGTCGACCATGAACAGCACGCGGGCGTTGAGCGTCACCCGCTGCTGCTGGGGGACCGACGCCAGGCGTTCGCCCGCGTCGTTCTCGACCCACACCTCCGCGACGCGCGCCTCGCCGTCGCCGGTGAGGCCCGCGGTATGGGTGTTGCCGTCGTCGAAGTCGCGGCCGAAGTTCAGCTCCAGATAGCGGTCGGCCACCTCGGAGGGCTCGCCGAGATACAGCGGGACCCCGCGCTCGAGCAGCAGCGCGCGATGACAGAAGCGCTTCATCGAGTACATGTCGTGGGTGACGAAGATGATCGTCTTGCCCCGGTCACGCAGGTCGTTGAAGACGTCGAAGCACTTCTGCTGAAACGCCGCGTCGCCGACCGCGAGCACCTCGTCGATCATCAGGATGTCGGCATCGACCTGGATCGCCACCGAGAAGGCGAGGCGGACGTGCATCCCCGAGGAGTAGTTCTTGAGCTTGAGGTCCTTGAACTCCTCCAGCTCGGCGAACTCCAGCACGCTGGCCACTCGCTTGCGCGCCTCACGCGGGGAGAGGCCGAGCATGATCCCGTTCATGACGATGTTGTCCCGCGCGGCCAGGTCGGGGTTGAACCCGACGCCGAGCTCGATCAGCGTCGACAGCCGGCCGCGGCGCCAGATGTCGCCCTCGGCCTGGTAGATGCCCGCCAGGCACTTCAGCAGCGTGCTCTTGCCGCTGCCGTTGCGACCGGCGATCCCGAAGAACTCGCCGGGCTGCACGGCGAAGGAGATGTCGGTGAGCGCCGAGAAGGTCTGCTGGCGGATGTGACGCCGCGGATGGAGGACGCGCTCCTTGAGCGTGTGGACCCGCTCCTCGGGAACGGTGAACGACTTGCTGACCGATCGCGCCACCACCACCGGCAGCCGCTCACTGCCGACGGCTGAAGTTGGCATGGCACGAGGGTAGCTGACGCCGGACCGCCCGGCACGCTGCGGCCATCGGCGCCGTGCGCTCACCCGCGGCCCTCGAGCGACAGCCGCCTGACCACGGATTCCGGCAGCCGCTGCGCGCGCCCGCCGAGCAGCTCACCGATCGCGACCGCGCCGTGATGCCCCAGCGACGCCGTCAGAAGAGCGGCGTCGCCGCGCCGCGGTCGCCGGCGCGCCTCGCCGTCCGCCGCGCGCGCCCAGCGGCGATCGGCGGCGACGTTCCCGCGCAGATTGCGCGCCGCCGTCCGCGGATTCACCGACCATCCGTAGATCTCCTGCAGCGCGCGCGCCTCGTCGAAGCTGCGCCTCACCCAGCCCCACGCTGAGTAGTCGTGGGAATGGATCACCGCCGCGGCCGGCACGTAGACCTTGGCGAACCCCGCCCGCAGCATGTCCTGGGCGAGCAGCTGATCCTCGGCATAGGCGACGTGGCGGAACGGCACCTGCGTCCACGCCGCGCGCGCGATGCAGCCGTTGGCGTCGGTGAAGAAGCCGAGCCGGCCCAGGAAGTGGCGCGGCGGCGCGGCGCGCCACTCATCCTCCAGGGCGTCGATCACCGGCCCACCGGACGAGAGCGAATCGAACCAGGCCGTCAGCTCCCGCGCGACGCTGACGCTCGCGTCCGGGCGCGGTCGATACGGCCCGAACGCCAGCCCGACCGCCGGGGCGAGACCGAACGCCGTCAGCAGCGAGGCCAGCCAGTCGTCGGCGGCCGGCACGGCGTCCTGGGTGAGAAAGGCGACGTGTTCGCCCCGCGCTCGCTCCATCAGCAGATTGCGGGTGCCGCCGTGCGAGAAGCTCTGCGGCGGGATCTCGATCACCGTCGCGCCGTACGAGCGGGCGAGCTCCGGCGTCTCGTCGCTCGACCCCGAGTCGCAGACCAGGAGCTCGAGCTCTGAGTCGACGCGCTGGGCGCGGACCGCGGCCAGCGTCCGGCGGAGATCCGGTCCGGCGTCGCGGGTCGGGATCGCCACGGTCACGACGCCGTTCACCGCGCGAATCTAACCCACCACACACCGGGCGCGCGCGCCGGCGCACTGCACTACCCTGCCCAGCGATGGAGCGCTCCGCCCAGGCGGGGCCGGGGCGAGTCGGCCTCCGGCGCCTCGCGCCACCGAGAAGCCTGACGGCGCTGCTCGCCATCGTCGTGTGCGTCGGCCTGGCCTGGGCACTCACCGTCTCGCCGTGGCAATCGCCTGACGAGCTGGCCCATTTCGCCTACGTGCAGAGCCTCGCCGAGAGCTTCACGCTGCCCGGGAGCGCCGGGCGCCCCGGAGCATCGAGTGACCAGGATCTCGCCGACGCCTCGGTCGGCGCCAGCCGGGGAGCGTTCTGGCCGGCGCCGGCGCCGCCGGACTGGAGTCGCGCGGACGAGGCCGCCTACCTCGCCGTCGAGCGCGGCCCCCATCCGCCGTCGCGCAGCAACGGCTCGGGTCCGAGCAGCGCCTCCCAGAATCCGCCGCTCTACTACCTGTACGGCGCCGCCGCCTATCTGATCGACGACGGCGGGACGGCGTTCGGGCGGCTGTACGCCGTCCGCATCGCCGGCGTGCTCCTGCTCGCGCTGACGACGCTCGGCGCGTGGCTGCTGGCCGGTGAGACGTTCGGACGCCGGCGACTGCCCCAGCTGGCCTGCGCCGCGGTCGTCGGCCTGTGGCCGATGGCCACCTTCATGTCGACCGCCGTCAACCCGGACGCGCTGTTGATGACGACCTGGACGTGGGCCCTGTGGCTCGGCGCCCGCGTGATCAACCGCCGCGCCCCGGCGCGCGACGCGGTCGCGCTGTGCGCCGTGACCGCCGCCGCGATCCTGACCAAGGCGACCTCCTACGCCCTCGTCGTGCCGGTGGTGATGGCGCTGGCGATCGGCTGGCGCCGGCGCCCCGCGGCCGAACGGGGACCGGCGGCGCGGCGCCTCGCGGCCGCCGGGCTGGCGCTCGTGGTGCCCGTGCTCGGATGGCTCGCGCTGACCCGCGCGCTCGGTCGCGCGGCCGTCAACACGATCGCCACATCGGCCGCCCATCCGTTCAACATCGGCCAGTTCCTCAGCTATCTGTGGCAGTTCTACCTGCCGCGCCTGCCCTGGCTGACGCCCTTTCGCACGACGCCCCAGCTTCCGGTCTACGACATCTGGGTGCACCAGGTGACCGGCGTCTTCGGCTGGCTCGACGTCTATCTGCCGTCGTGGATGTACCCGGCCGCGGCGTGCCTGGCCGGGGCGCTGGCGATCACGGCGGTCGTGATCCTCAGCCGGCTGCGTGACCGGCGTGCCCTGGCGCTGCTCGGCTTCTTCGCCCTGACCCTGGTCGCACTGCTCGGGCTCCTGCACATCACCGAGTACCGCGCGCTCATCTCCGGCGGCGGCGAATTCCTCCAGGGCCGTTATCTGCTGCCGGTCGTCGGCCTCCTCGGGCTGGCCGTCGGTCTGGTCGTCAGCCGCGTCCCGGCGCCCGGTCGGTCGGCGGCATGCGCGCTGACCATTCTCGGCCTGCTCGCCTTCCAGGCCGTGTCGCTCGCGACCGTCGCTCAGGCCTACTACCTGTGACGATCGCGCGGCGTCACTGGCTCCCCGGGCTCGGATTGAGCGTGATCGTGCTGATCGGTCTGCTGATCGCCGCCTCCCAGCAGATCGCCGTGCGCACGTTCGCGCTCGATGTCCCCAATCAGGTGCCGGTGGCCGTCATCAACCCGTCGCAACGGGTCTGCGAGGGCCCCGTGATCAGCCCGTCGGCGGCGTCGAGCGTCGGCATCTGGGGCGCCTCCACGGGGGGAACGGCGAGGCTGACCGTCGACGTCCAGGACGCCGGCACCGGCACGGCCCTGGCGTCAGGCCGGCGAGCGATCCCCGGCGTGGAGAACGAGTACGCAGTCGGGCTGGGGCGCCCGCTCCCGGCCGGGCGGCCGCTGCGGATCTGCCTGACCGACACCGCGGGCGCGTTCTCGCTCGCCGGGGCGCAGGCGATCCACCCGGGGATGGTCACGACCGGCAAGGTGGCGGCCGGCCAGGAGTTCTCGCTCGTCCTGCTCACCGCCCCCCGATCGCTGCTCGGCGCGCTGGGCACGGCCTTCTCCCGGGCGTCGCTGTGGCGGCCGAGCTGGGTCGGAAGCTGGACGTTCTGGCTGCTGGCGGTCGCGATCGTGGCGTCGCTCGGCGTCGCCGCGCTGGCCGTCGCGAGCGCGGCGGACGCCGACGACGCGTCCGCCTGAGACGAATCGTGGCGATTGCAACTTTCCGTGCTCCAATCCCCCTCGTCGATACCAACTGAGTAACTTCCGGGCCGGAATCCCGTTGGGGTTTCTCAGATCATGCCCATCCAGCCTCCACCCCCTCGAGGAGAAACGGACTCGTCGATGCGTCTCGACGGGTCGGTCGAGACGGCGGTGGCGCCGGTCAGAGGTCCGGAGACGGTCGACGTGCTCGGCGTCCCGCTCGCGCTGACCGATTACCAGCGCACGCTCGATTGGATCGATGCGATGGTCGCCGCCCGTCAGCGCGGATATGTGTGCGTGACCAACGTCCATTCCCTGATGGCCTCGGCGGAGGATCCGGAGCTGCGCGCGGCATTGCTCGGATCATCGCTCAATGTCCCCGATGGCCAGCCGCTCGTGTGGGCCGTCAATCTCCTCGGGCATCCGCTCAGCGACCGCGTCTACGGGCCCGATCTGATGGCGCAGGCCTGCGCGCGCTGCATCGACCGCGGACAGCGCCTGTATCTCTACGGGGGGCGCAATCAGGGCGCGCTCGTGCAGCTGACCCTCAACCTGCGCCAGCGCTTTCCCGGGATCCGGATCGTCGGCGGCTATTCGCCGCCCCATCGCCCGCTGACCGAGGCCGAGCGCGCGGCGGTCATCACCGAGATCAACGCCTCGCGCGCCGACGTCGTCTGGGTGGGGATCGGCGTGCCCAAGCAGGAGAAGTGGATGGCCGACATGCGCGCGGCGCTCACCTCGCCGGTGCTCGTCGGCGTCGGCGCGGCGTTCGACTTCCACGCCGGGCTCGTCCCCCAGGCGCCGGGCTGGATCCAATCGGCCGGGCTGGAGTGGGCCTATCGCCTCGCCCACGAGCCGCGCCGCCTGTGGCGGCGCTACACGCGTTACAACCCGCGCTTCGTGCTGGCCTTCGCGCGTCAGCTCGCCCGCCATCGGCGCGGGGCCGCGACCACTTCATAGGATCCGGGTGGGCTACCGTCGGACGGCCTCGCCGCTCCGGCGCGGCGCTTTCCTGCATCGACGCTCCCTGACTTGCCCAGCGCGCCCGACACGCCGATCGCCTCGATCCTCATCCCGACCTATCGGGGTGCCGGCTACCTCGACGTGACGCTGGCCTCGATCATGCCGCAGGCCGTCGCCGCGGGCGCGGAGGTGATTGTCATCCGCGACGGACCGGATCCGGCCGTCGACGCGGTCACCGCGCGCCACGGCGCCCGGCTGCTCGGTTTCGAGCGCCAAGGCGGCCTCAACCGCGGACGCAACGCCGGGATCGCGGCCGCCCGCGGCGATCTGCTCGTCTTCATCGACCAGGACGTGCGCGCCCCCGAGGGGTGGCTTGACGCATGGGTGGCGGGCGTCTCGCGCTATCCCGAGCTGGAGGTGTTCGCCGGTCCGATCGACGCCACGCTCGAGCATGGACCGCGCAGCTGCGGGCGCGAGCCGCCGCCGATCACCCATCTCGACGCGGGGCCCGAGGATCGTGACGTCCCGTGGGCGTGGGGGGCCAACATGGCGATGCGTCGCAGCGCGTTCGATCGCATCGGGCTGTTCGACGAGGGCCTGCACGGTCGCGGCAACGAAGACGAATGGGAGCTGCGCTGGCGAGCCGGCGGCGGGCGGATCCGCTATCTGGCGGGCGCCGGCCTCGTCCACCGCCGGGACCCGCGGGACTCACGCCTGTGGGCGCTGACCCGGGTCGCCTACACGATCGGACGGGAATCCCGCCGCGCCGACGTCAGCGCCGGCACGCCGCGGCCCGCCCGGGTCGAGCTGCGCGCGCTGGCGGGATGCGCGTGGCACACCGTCGCGCGCCGTTGCGCGTTCGGGATCGTGATGGGCGCGCGCTGCGCGGGGAGCCTGCGGGAGATGCTCACGCCGGCCGGGCGGGCCGGATCTCCGCCGCCGGCCGGGCCGGCGGGGCCCCAGCCCGCGGAGGATTTCCTGTCCGGCGAGAGCGGCATGGTCGTCGGCGTCCGGGCCACGAGCCGGGCGGTGGTGGCCGATGCCCGCGCCGATCTGCGGCTCGCGCTGTTCGGACAGCCGTGGCGCCTGCGCCGCGCCGCCCACCGAGCGCCGCGGCGCAGCGTGCTCGTGCTCGGCATCGAGCGGGTCGGCGAGCCGAATCTCCTGGCGGCGGCGGCCGCCGAGCTCACGCGCTCCCGGCACGACGTCGAGGTGATGGTCACCGAGATCGGCGGACGCGGCAAGTTCGAGAACCTCAACCGGCTGCTGGACCGCCGGCCGGCGCTCGGACACGACTGGCTGATCGTCCTCGACGACGATGTCGCGCTCCCCCCCGGCTTCCTCGACGCGTTCCTGTTCCTCGCCGAGCGCGTCGGGCTGCGGCTCGCCCAGCCCGCCCACCGCGCCCGCTCCCACGCCGCCTGGCAGGTCACCCGCCGGCGGCCGGGGAGCCTCGTCCGCCAGACGGCGTACGTCGAGATCGGGCCGCTCGTCGCCTTTCACGCCACCACCTTCGACGTGCTGCTGCCGTTCCCGGAGCTCCGTGCCGGCTGGGGCCTGGACGCGCACTGGGCAGCGCTGGCCCGGCAGCGCAGCTGGCCGGTGGGGATCGTCGACGCCACCGCGATCCGGCACGGCCTGCGCCGGATCGCCGCCGCCTACGATCGCGGCGAGGCGATCGCGGAGGGCCGGCGATATCTCGCCGATCGGCCCTATCTGCCGGCGTCCGACCTGCAGCGGACGTTCGTCACCTATCGCAGCTGGTGAGGATCTGCACCCGTGCGCGTTCTCATCCTCGCCGAGTACTATCCGCGCCGCAGCGACCCGGTCTCCGGCGTGTGGGCTCACCGGCAGGCGCTCGCCGCGCGTGACGCCGGCGCCGAGGTGCGAGTGCTCGTCCTGCACCGTCCGCTGCCGACGCTGGCCGACGTGCGCGGGCTGCGGGTCGGCGCGCTGCGCAGCGCCGCCGGCCAGCCGGCGACGGCGACGCTCGACGGGGTCCGAGTCGACTATCTGCGCTATCTGTCGCCGCCACGACCATGGAGCTACGCCCAATGGGGGGCGTGGGCGACGCCGCCCCTGCGCCGCGCGCTGCGGCGCATCCGCGCGGAGTTCGCCTACGAGCTCGTCCACGCGCACTACGCCGTGCCGGCCGGCGATGCCCTGCGGCGCGCGTCCCCCGACGTGCCGCTCGTCGTCTCGGTCCACGGCGGCGACGTGCACGGCCCCCATGCCGGCGCCGCCAGCGTCCGCGCCACGCTCGCCCATGCCACGATCGTGCTCGCCAACACTGCCGGGACGGCGCGGCGCTGCGCGTCACGGGGCGCCCGGGACACCCGCGTCGTGCACCTCGGCACCGACCCGCCGGACCGGCCGGCCACGCCACCGTCATCCCCGGTGCTCGTCACCGTCGGCAATCTCGTCGCCCGCAAGCGCCAGGCGGACGTCATCGAGGCCCTGGCGCTGCTGCGCGACCGCCATCCCGGCCTGCGCTACGTGATCGCGGGCGACGGCCCGGACCGGGAGCGGCTGCGGGCGCTCGCCGGCGCGCGCGGTGTCGCCGATCGCGTCTCGCTGCGCGGACGCCTGCCCCACGCCGACGCCGTCGCCGCCGGACGCGAGGCGTCGCTGTTCGTCATGCCGAGCGTCGCCGAGGCCTTCGGCGTCAGCTACGTGGAGGCGATGGCGGCCGGCGTGCCGGCGATCGGCTGCCGCGGGGAGGACGGCCCGGAGGAGATCGCCGCCGCCGGGGACGGCATCGAGCTCGTCCCGCGCGACGACCCCCCGGCGCTGGCCGCCGTGATCGATGCGCTGCTCAGCGATCCCGGCCGGCGGGCGGCGCTCGGCGCCGCCGCCCGGGAGACCATCCTGCGCGAGTTCACCTGGCGGCAATGCGGAGCCGAGACGGTGACCGTCTACGCGGAGGTGCTCGATGGCCGCTGAGCCTCGTTCCGATGCCGGGACCGGGCCGGCCGCGTCTGAGCCCTACGACCCCGACAACGTGCTGGACCGGCTGACCCCGCGCGCGACGCTCGAGGCCAGCTATCGCCATGCCGAGGCCCGGGAGCGCGCGCTGCTGGCCGCCCGGCTGGACCTCGCCGGCGGCACCGTGCTGTCGATCGGCTGCGGATGGCATCCGGGGCGCCACCTCTTCCCGGCGCCGGCGTTCCGGCTGGTCGGCGTCGACGCCGACCCTGTGCGGGTGGCGGGCGTCCTGGCGAGCGCGCGGGCCGACGAGGCGTACGTCGGTAACGCGGGCCGGTTGGACCTGCCGCCGGCCGCCTTCGACGTCGTGCTGTACCGCCTCGTCCTGCATCACCTCGCCTATCAGGGGCCGCTGGCGCCGTGCTTCTCGGAGGCCGCCCGGCTGCTGCGTCCCGGTGGCGCCCTCGTCGCGATCGAGCCCGGCCTGTGGCATCCGGTCGGGGCCGCCCTCGCGCTCGCCAACCGGAGCGGGCTGGCCACCGCGCTGCACGGCACGCCGGACGACATTCCGCTCTCGCCGCGCGGTCTGATCTCGCAGGCGCGCGCGGCCGGCCTGCAGCCCGAGCTGCACGCGGTGACCTACGCCTGGCGCCGCCTGCCGCCGTCGCTGGCGCGGGCCGTCACGGCGATCGACCGCCTCGGCTCGCGCCCGCGGTGCGCGCCGCTCGGCCACACCCTCATGTTGATCGGGCGCCGGCCGCGTTAGGACACAGACCGGTGCCGGCCCAGCCATCCGCCTCCTCTGCCGCCGCGGCGCCGGTCCGGGACCGGCGAGGAGTCCCGGCCGTCCTGCGGCGGCTGGACGCCCCCGGCCTGAGCGGCGTCCGGCTGGGTCTCCTCCTGGGGGCGGCGCTCGTGGCGGTGGCGTTTCTGACGAGCGGCAGTGCCGATCAGCAGGTGACGGCGGCGAACACCTGGACGGAGATCGCCGTCACCTTGCTCGGGGCCGCGGCGTGCGCGGCCGTGATCGTGGCGGGAGCTCCGGGGCGGGCGTGGGGGGCGGCGACGCTCGGCCTGTTCGCCGCGCTGACCGTCTTCGCGGCGCTGTCGATCATGTGGTCGGTCCAGCCCGACTGGTCGTGGTTCGGCGCCGACCAACTCGTCTTCTACGTCGCCGCGTTCGCCGGGGCGATGGCACTCGCCCGCTTGGCCCCGGCGCGCTGGCCGGCCATGGTCGGCGGGGTCGCGGTCGCGGCCGCCGCACTGTCGGCCTGGGCGCTGCTGGCCAAGGTCCTTCCCGCGTCGCTGAACCCGTACAACACCTACGGGCGGCTGCTGGAGCCCTTCGGATACTGGAACGCGCTCGGGGCGATCGCCGCCATGGGGGTGCCGGCCGCCCTGTGGGCCGCCACCCGGCCGGACGGCGGCCGGGCGCTGCGCGCACTGTCGGCGCCCGCGCTGACGCTGATGATCAGCGTCGTCGTGCTGTCCTACTCGCGCTCGGCGCTGCTCGTGGCGGTGCTCGGCACCGGCGTCTGGATCGCGTTCGTGCCGCTGCGGCTGCGCGCGACGCTGATGCTCGCCGTCGGTGCGCTGGGCGCCGCGCCGATCGTCGCCTGGATGCTGAGCCACGCCGCGCTGAGCCGGGATTACGTCGACCCGCGGGCGCAGGACGCCGCCGGCCACCGGTTCGGGCTCGTCGTCCTGGCCGCGCTCATCGTCATCGCCGCCGTCGGGTTCGCGGCCGCGCACGCCATCGAGCACCGCGCGCCGGCGCCCGCCACGCGCCGGCGGATCGCGATCGTGCTGATCGGGCTCGTGGCGGCGGTTCCCGTGGCCGGAGTGGCGGCGCTGGCGTTGTCGAGCCGCGGGCTGACCGGGGAGATCTCGCACGGCTGGTCAGCGCTCATCAACCCCAACGCGGACGTCTCAGATCAGTCCAGCCGGGTGACCCAGCTGGGCTCGGCCCGCCCCATCTACTGGCACGAGGCGCTGTCGGTCGCCGAGCACGCCCTGCTGAAGGGAGCCGGCGAGCTCGGCTACGGGATCGCGCGGTTGCGTTACAGCACGAGCGGCGCGAAGGCCGACCAGGCCCACAGCTATCTGATGCAGACCTTCGCCGACCTCGGGCTGATCGGCCTGGCCCTGACGCTCGCGCTGCTGGTGGCCTGGGGCATCGCAGCGGCGCGCCCGCTGACGCCACGCACCCCCTGGGAAGCGCTCTCCGGCGCCGCGGCGGCCGAGCGCCGGGGCTTGGCGGCGGCCGCCGCGATCGTGTTGGCGTTCGGAGTTCAGTCGGCGCTGGACTGGACCTGGTACTTCCCCGGGGTCGCGATCCCGGCGCTGCTGTGCGCCGGCTGGCTGGCCGGCCGCGGCCCGCTGACGGCCCCGGTCGGCGTACGGCGCCGGCGCCCGCCGATCAGCGCTCGTCCGGGCGCCGGGGCGATCGTCACCGGCCTGGTGACGCTCGCCCTCGCCGCCGGGTGGGTGATGTGGCAGCCCCTGCGCTCCGCCCAGGCGCTCAGCGCAGCCGAGAACGCCAACAGCAATGCGCAGGCCTTCGCCGATGCCCGTGCCGCCGCCAGCAGCGACCCGCTCGCCTATCAGCCGCATTTCGTACTCTCCGCACTCCAGCAGCATCTCGGCGACCGTGCCGCGGCGCGTGCCCAGCTCGTCGCCGCGACGCGGGCGCAGCCGAGCAATCCGTATACCTGGTATCAGCTCGGAACGTATGACTTCGCCGCCGGCGACAAGCGGGCGGCCGTCGCCGACATGACCCGTGTGCTGGCCCTCGACGCCGGACCCGACGTGCCCGCCTTCTTCCCGCGCGCGATCCTGGCCGCGGCCCAGTCCGGGCTCACGCGCGCACGCCACAGGCGGTGAGCAGCCGGCGCCCCAACGGCGGGCCGCCGGTGGCGCGGATCTCGACGGCGTCGAAGTCGAAGTCGTCCAGCAGCCCGCGCAGCGAGCGCGCGGTGTACAGATGGAGATGATCGCCGAGCGGCTCGCTGAAGCGCTCGATGCCCCCGACGGCGAGCCGCAGCCGCGAATGGTTGGGGGTGGTCAACAGCAGCCGGCCGGCCGGGACGAGCACGCGGCGGGCCTCCGACAGCCAGCGGGCGGTGTCGGCGACGTGCTCGATCACCTCGCTGGACCAGACGACGTCAAACGAGCAGTCGTCGAACGGCAGCGGCCCGTCGATCTCCGCCAGTCGGACGTCGAGCTCGGGATGCTCGCGCCGGGCGCGGTCGACCGCCGCCTGCGCGACCTCGACGCCCGTCACCCGGGCGCCGGCGGCGGCGAGCGCCGCGGCGATCTCGCCGGCGCCGCAGCCGAGATCGAGCACGCGCTCGCCGGGCCGGACGTTGGCCAGCGCGAAGTCCCGGCGCACGGCCAGATCCGGCGCGGCGCGGTCGGCCGGCAGGCGCTCCCAGAGCTCTTCGTAGTAGTCGCGCACGCCGGGGAACGTAGCGACCGTGGCCCGGGAGGCGGTCGGGCCGCCGACGACGACCGGGGCGGGCGGCGATCAGGCCGCGGCGGGCGGCGGCGGGACGACCCGCAGCGTGCACTCCCCGAGCGCCAGCTCGGACTCCCCGGCCGCCACCGCGGGCAGATCCCAGAGATAGAGCCCGACGGCCTCGGCGAGCGCTTCGCGCAGCTCGCCTAGCGTTCGGCCTGAGGCGAAGCATCCCGGGAGTTCGGCGACCTCCGACCAGAATCCCGTTCGGTCCTGCGAGACGACGACCGTGAGCTCCATCCCTTCTCCTTCGTCGATTGCAGACCGGCACGCTTGAGAATCGCCTGCGTCAGCCCCGTGCCGTACTGGCGAGCGTGCCGGGGGAGGATGATCGGCGGCATGCCCTCCTTGACCATCTTGGCGCCATGGTTGGCCTGCGATTTCAGCTCATAGCCGTGATGGCTGAGCAGGCGCATCGCCCGGCGGTAGTTGAGGGCGGGCTGGGACATGCGGCGACCGTAGGCCGGGGTGCGCCGCGCGCGGCCCGCCTCGCACCGATCGGCACAGACTTGATCACGCGCGTCACGGTCTGCTTACGTTCACGGTGATGGCGCGTCACGACCAGCCCCCGGCGCGCACCGCGCCCTGCCGGCGGGTGGGCCACAGCATCGTCACGGCCGGCGCGCGCCTCGACGCGCTGGCGCCGGGCCTGGCCGAGGCCGGCTGGGACATGGTCGAGCTCGACGTGCTCGCCCACGACGGCGAGCTCGTCGTCGCCCACGACCGGTCCGATCTCGCCCATCGCACCCCGGTCGGCTTCGCCGACGCGCTGACCGCACTCACGGCGCTGCTGCCGCCGACCGTCGAGCTCAACATCGACGTCAAGGGCCTGGGCTATGAGGCCGCCGTCGTCGACGTGCTGCGCTCGCTGGGCCTGGTGGCGCGAACGCTCGTCTCGACGATGGAGGCCGACAGCCTGCGGCGCCTGCGGTCGGCCGAGCCGGCGCTCCGCCTCGGCCTGTCGGTGCCCAAGGCCCGGCGCAACTATCTCGCCCATCCGCTCACTCGTCCCGCCGCCTACGGGATGCTCGCCTATCTGCGCCGCGTGCTGCCCCGGCAGGTGGCCGCCGCGCTGGATTCCGGCCTCGCCGACGCGATCATGGCGCACTGGGGGGTGGTCACGCCCGCGCTCGTGGCCGCGGTCAGCGGCGGCGGCGGGGACCTGTACGTGTGGACCGTCGATGACCCCCGGCGGCTCGTGGCGCTGGACCGGCTCGGCGTCACCGGCGTGATCACCAACGAGCGCGAGCTGTTTGCCCGCGCGGGGCTCGCCGCTCCTGCCACGGGTTAGCGCTCCGGAGGCCGTGCGCCGACCTCCTGGAGGAAGGCGAAGCATGGGTTCGCTTTCTGCAGCCGATGCGGGTCGAGGCCGCGCCGGGCGCTCAGGGGCTCTCCAGCAGCAGGGTCACCGGGCCGTCGTTGACGAGCGCCACCGCCATGTCGGCGCCGAACACGCCGCGCTGAGACACCCCGGCCCGCTCGCAGAAGCGCTCGTACAGGGGCTCGGCGACCTCGGGCGCCGCCGCGGCGACGTAGCTGGGGCGGTTGCCGCGCCGCACATCGCCGTAGAGCGTGAACTGGCTGACGCACAGCAGCTCACGATCGCCGAGCGCATCGTTGAGCTTCCCGCCGGCGTCGGTGAAGACCCGCAGGGCGCGAACCTTGTCGGCGAGCCAGTCGGCCTGGGCGGCGGTGTCGTCGCGGGCGACGCCGAGCAGGACGAGCAGCCCGGGGCCGATCTCGGCCACTCGCCGGCCGTCGACGTCGACCGAGGCGCGGGTCACGCGCTGGACGAGCGCTCGCACGCTGCTACTGATCACGCAGGTCGGCCGCGGCCTGCTCCGGCGCGAGGGTGTTCAGGCTCACCCCCGCGCCGAGCTCGAGGCCGGCCAGGTTGGTCAGGCGCGGCAGGATGTCGATCCGCCAGCAGAAGTGCTCGGCCCCGCGCGGCGCGGTGCGGACCCACAGGTTGAGCGGCAGATGAGCGCCGAGCCGGGCGCTCAGGCGGCGCAGGGCGTCCCCGAGCATCGCCGCGCCGGTCGGCCCGTCGTCCTCGAAGCGCATCCGCGGGGTGCGCGGCGCGATCATCAGCTGATAGGGGACGCGCGCGCCGTACGGGGCCATGAGGACCGCCTCGCGGTCGATGGCGACGACGCGATCGCGACGGCGCACCTCCTGCTGGACGAGGTCGGCGAGCAGGTTGCCGCCCATGGTGCGGGTGGCGTAGGCACCGAAGCGCTCACGCTCGCGGGCGATCGCCGCCGGCACGAACTCCAGCGCGAACAGCTGGGCATGGGTGTGGGCGACCGTCGCGCCGGCCTCGTGCCCCTCGTTGACGATCAGGTGCACGCACGCCGCATCGGCGTGGGCGCGCATCCGCTCTCGCCAGACGTCGACCGCGAGCGCGAGCTGCTCGTCATCGAGCTCGGCGAGCGAGGACACGGGCTCGGGAGCGTTGACGATCACCTCGTGAGCGCCGAGTGCCGGCCCGGCCCAGAACAGATCGGGGTTCGCGCTCGGATCCGGCGGCTCGCTGTCGCCGTCGAGCGCCGGGTACAGATTGGGGACGACGCGCACGCGCCAGCCTGGAGTGTCAGGCTCGCCGCCGTCCGCGCGCACGGCATAGAGCTCGGGAGGGGTCAGATGCTCGTGGCCCGGGGCGAACGGATCGTCGTCGTGATCAGGCGCCGCGGGCGTCGCGGCGCTCAGCTCCCCGCCCGGCCGCAGGACCCGCGCCTGCGCGACGATCGCCCGCTGTCCGGTCAGCGGATCGATGCGAATCTCCGGCATTCCCGGTGAACCTAGCGGAGCGCGGCGCGGAGCCGGCTCACTTCAGAAGCTTCTCCATCGCCACATGCTCGATGCCGGCCTCCATGAAGATGCGTCCGCGCGGCTCGTAGCCCGCCGCCTCATACAGCGCCCGCGCATACGTCTGGGCGTGAAGGACGAGGCGCCGGGCGCCGGCGGCCCGCGTCTCCTCGTCGGCGAGCGTCAGCAGCGCGGTGGCGATCCCGTGGCGCCGCGCGCTCTGGCGCACGGCCAGCCGGCTGAACTGCACCGTTGGGCCGACGAACAGCAGCCGACAGGTGGCGAGCAGGTCAGGGCCGGACACCGCGACGAGGTGGACGGCGTCGCCGTCCCGGCCGTCGAGCTCCTCGCGCTCGGGCACCCCCTGCTCGACGCAGAAGACGTCGTGGCGTAGCGTCAGGACCGCGGACATCTCGGCCTGCCCGCGCACGCGACGGACCTCGTAGGCGAGCACGTCGGTCATCCCAGCGCGTACCGCCGGACGGCGCTCGCGAGCGCCGCCACCGTCTCGTAGGGCCCGACATGGTCATAGACGATCCGCCCGCGGCGGTCGATGAAGACCGTCTGGGGGAAGTAGATGCCGGCTGTGAGCGTGCGGGCGATGGCTTCGGTGGGGTCGACGTAGCTGGGGTAGCTGACGGGATAGCGTTGCAGGAATGCCGCGGCGGAGCCGTCGGCGTCCTTGGCGTCGATCCCGACGAACGCGACCTGACGGCCGAAGGCGACCGACACGCGCTGGTAGATCGGGAACTCGCTCTCGCACGGCCCGCACCACGAGGCCCACTTGTTGACGACGATCGGATAGCCGCGCAACGCCCTCAGCCGCGCCGTGAACGCTCGCGCTCCGCCGGTCAGCAGCGCGTCGGCCTGGGCGTGGAGCGCCGCGAGCGGCGGCGGCGAGCCGCGAAACGCGGCGGCCTGGGCCTTGGGCGCGGGAGCCGCGCTGCCGGCGCCCGACCCCCGGCGCAGGTCATCGATCAGGGGCAGCGCCAGCACCCCGATGACGAACACGATCAGCAGGATCTTCCGTTCGCGAGGGCGCACAGGCGACAGCTTGCCACAGAGGAAAACCGTCTCGCCGGGTCCGCTTTTCGTGCTCCCCCGCGCCATCTGCTTAAATAATGCTCATCCTCTGCGGCGTAATTGCCGAGAGGATGCTTCTGAGGAACCTTCGCTGTGCTCGGTGCCATTGCCGAGACGGCCTGAGCCGCCACGATACGACGCCGCGGCTCGCTCATCCTGCGCAACCTTCCAACACTGATGGGTGTGACCACCCCCTTTCCAAGTCCCGACGCCATCGCGCGTGCCGAGTTGCTGACCCGTGAGCGCTTCGTCTATGACGGCGAGACGCTCGAGGAGGCGCTCGCGGCCGGCTCTCCACGCCGGCGCGCGCTCGACGCTGCGATCGCCGAGGTCAAGCTCGGCCTCAAGGTGCCGTCGATCGAATGGCGCCGGCAGTTCTCGCTGCTGCTCGGGCTCGAGCGCCTGCTGTCCGAGGAGGAGCCCAAGCTCGTCGACGGGACGGTCCTCTCGGCTCATCAGGTCGATGCGCTGTCCGGGACCCTGACGGCGCTGCTCGCCGAGGCCCAGCCCGCCGCCGCCGCGGCCAACGGCAACGGCAACGGCGCGGCCAACGGGAACGGCGAGCCGCCCCGCCGGGCGGCCGGCGCCTCGATCTCCACCGGCAAACGTACCGCCGCCGTCGCCGTACTCGAGGAGGAGGACGACGGCGATCTGCCCGCCGCCGACGGACCCGGCGACGATGTCGACGACGAGGACGTCGAGCTCGAGTTCGACGATCCCGAAGAGGACGACGACGACGAGGACGACGACGACGACCACGCGGATGACGACGACGACGACGACGACGACGACGACGAAGAGGATGAGGACGGGGACGAGGACGACGAGCCCGAGGACGAGGCCGACGACGACATCGAGGACGACGAGCCCGAGGACGAGGCCGACGACGACGAACCCCAGGACTGGCACGACGAGGACGAGGACCCCGGCGACGCCGATCAGCTCGAGGAGCAGCCCGAGGATCCCAACGCCGCCAAGCGATTCTGGTTCGAGCACGCCACCGGCGCGGGCAAGACGGTCGCGGCGCTCGGCTTCGTCGAGGCGTCGCGCACCGGCGGCGTCCTGATCCTCACCCACCGCCGCAACCTCGTCGACCAGTTCCACGGCGAGCTGCGTGATCGCGGCTATCGCGATCGGATCTGCGGCCCGCTGCTCGACGGCCAGGACTCGGCCAACGGGCCGGTGACCGTCGAGACCTATCAATGGTTCGTGCGCAACGCCGGGCGGATCTCCGACGCCTACACGATCGTCATCTGCGACGAGGCCCACACCGCGCTCGGCGAGAAGACCTCGGCCGCGATCCGCCGCTGGGCGGGACCGATCTTCGTCGGCATGACCGCCACGGGCGCGCTGATCGCGCGCCACGTCACCGACCTCTTCCCCACCCAGACGAGCCGCTTCGATCTCGCCCAGGCCGCCCGGCGCGGCGTCATCTCGCCGCTGCGCTGCATCCGCATCCCGCCCGGCCCCGGGGTGCGTACGATCGCCAAGGTGCCGCTGCGCCGCGGCGAGGTGGACACCGAGTTCGACCAGGAGATGCTGGCCCAGATCCTGGACCAGACGCCGTTCAACCTGGCGATCGCCGACCTCTACAAGACGCGCTTCAACGGGGTGCCGGGCGTCGTCTACGCCGCCGGCGTCAAGCACGCCTACAACGTCGCGCAGGCCTTCCGAGACATCGGGATCAAGGCCCAGGCGGTCTCCGGCGAGACGCCCAAGCGTGAGCTGGCCCGCGTCCTGGCCGACTACGAGTCGGGCAAGGTCGACGTCCTGGTCAACGCCCAGCTGCTCGCCGAGGGCTGGAACAGCCCCCGGGCGACGATCTGCATGCACCTGGCTCCGACCGCCTCCAAGCGCATCTATCAGCAGCGCGTCGGCCGCGTCACCCGCCGCCACCCCGGCAAGGAGGCGGGGATCGTGATCGACTTCGTCCATCCGGCGACCAAGCACGACGATCCCGTCGTCACGCTGCATTCGCTGCTGGACCGCGACGTCTACCGCGGAGGCGCGATCGTCGTCGGACCCGTCCGTCGCGGCCGTGGGCGCCGGGTGCGGGTCGAACGCCGCGTGCTGCCGGTCACCCCGGATCCCGAGCGGCGCGCCGAGGTCTTCGAGCGCGAGCTGTGGCGGATCGCCGTCGAGCACCTCGACTACGGCGAGCAGCACGTCTGGGCCGCGCTGGCCGGAGCGCGCGTGGCGCCCAACGGATGGCGGCGCGCGAAGGCCATGCTCCACTTCGACCGCGGCGGGGAGCTGAAGCGACGCTTCCTGCTGACCGCCGTGCAGCGCAATCGCAATTCGCAGCTGCGTCTGCGGGCGCTGCAGGAGATCGCCGCCAGCCGCGACGCCGAGGCGTTTGACCAGGCGATCGACATCATGGCCGGCTGGGCTCGCGACGAGCGCCGTGAGGGCGTCAAGATCATGCTCCAGGCCCTCGCCGAGCGCCGGATCGGCCGCCGTGACCAGGCCAACGCCTGGATCTGGCGGATGGCCGAGTACACCCGCGAGGTCCACGAGGAGTACGCCGTGCAGCGCTGGCCCGAGACCAAGCGGCTGCTCGGTCTGCTCGTCAACTCCAGCGGCTCCGCCCATGCCCGCAACGCGCGTCGGCTCGTGCACGCCTCCCGCAAGGAGGACCGGCGCCTGTCGGCCGCGCTGCTCGCCGCCGCGCTCGCCCACACGCCGGAGGCCGAGGAGGCGCTGCGCGGAGCACGCACCCGGATGGCGCGCAAGCCGGCGGCGCTCGCCCGAGAGCTCCTGCGCAACTTCCCGAAGGGTCGCCGCGGGACCAAGCGCCGGCGGCGCAAGACAGGCACCGGCGCCGGCGAGTCCGGAGCGGGCCAGGACGGCGGGGCCGTCGCTCCCCAGACGATATCGACCGGGGGACGCGACGATCGCGCGCCCGAGCTCGACGGCGACGGCAAGGTCGCCGACCTCGCGGTCGACCGCGAACGACCGGCCGGCGACGAGCGCGACGCCGAAGAGGCCGCCTGAGCCAGGACCGGAGCTCGGCTAGGCGGCCAGCGGTTCGGCGGACACGGGCTCGACGGCGGAGGCTTCGGCGGCCACGGGCTCGGCGGCCTGTTCGGTGATCGGAGCCTGCGCGGGGAGTGCCCCGGCGTGCGCGCGCTCCGCCTGCACGCACCATACGAGAGCGGCGACGACCGCCGGATCGAACTGGGAGCCGGCGTTGTCGCGCATCTCGGCGAGCGCCGTCTCGAACGGGAGCGCGGCGCGATACGAGCGGTTCGTCCGCATCGCGCTCCACGAGTCACAGCAGGTGATGATCCGCGCCTCCAGCGGGATCGCCTCACCGACCAGGCCGTCGGGATAGCCCCCGCCGTCCCAGCGCTCGTGATGCGAGCGGACGATCAGCCCGACCTCGCGCATGAAGCCGCCGACCGTGCGCAGCATCCGCTCCCCCTCGACGGTGTGGGTCTTGATCAGCTCCCATTCGCCGGGATCGAGCTTGCCCGGCTTGTTGATGATCTCCTTGGGGATCGCGATCTTGCCGACGTCGTGCAGGAGCGCTCCGAACTCGAGATTGCGGCGGCGCTCGGCGTCGAGGCCGAGCCGGTCGGCGACGGCCTTGGCCAGCCCGACGACGCCTTCGGAGTGCTCCCCCGTGTAGCCGTCGTCGGCGGAGATCACGTCGCCGAGCAGCAGCGCGGTGCCCTTGTAGGTGTCCTTGAGCTCGAGCAGGCTGCCCAGCCGCCCCTGGCGCTCGTTGGCGAACATCGCCAGCAGGCCGAGCAACGGCACCACCACCAAGACGGCATAGGGCGCGCTGTCAGCCTCGCGGGCGACCGCCACGGCGACGCCCGACAGGGCGGCGTCGATCGCGTAGACCCAGTTCTCGCGCAGCTGCGAGCGGATGCTCGCCCCGCGGGCGATCCCGACCCGCACGGTCGACGCCGCGATGTCGCCGGCGAACTGGGCCGCGAGGGCGACGAGCAGCAGGAGCAGACCCGCCCGCTGCGCCGTGACGCCGGCGAGCGCGAAGACGAGCGCCGGACCGATCGCGAACCATGAGTTGGCGGGCGACCGCAGGAGCTTGCCCGGCCGCATCCGGCCCGCGAGGATGTCGGGAACGCAGGCGACGGCGACCGTCACGACGACCGCGATCGGGACGACCGCCGGCGGCAGCGCGAACACGAGCGGGACGAACGCCAGCTGCGTGGCGACCGTGAAGCCGAACGGGGTGTCGAACCGCACCCGCGTCGCGACGACCATCACCGCGCCGCAGAGGATCACGGGCAGGACCGAGATCCGGCCCGCGGGTCCGACGAGCCACACGCCGGCCGCGGCGGCGACGAAGCCGCAGCCGACGATGAGCTCGGCGAGCAGCTCGCGCGCGTCCATGTGCGACCCCGCGCGCCGGCGTGTGTCCGCCAGCAGCTCCTGATCTTCGAGATTGGGCTCCAGTCTCATCGTGGACGCAGTAATCGACCCCGACCACGAGCAGCATTAATCCCCATCTCACCATCCGCCATCCGTCCACGTCGGTGATCGGTGATTTATACGGAGTGAGTATCCGGTCGATCCCCGGACCATCCATCAACGACACACCACGGAAGGTGAGTACACACGATGAAGGGACTAATCAGCCGCAGCACCCGAGCGCTCGGCGTCGTCGCCGCCGGCCTCGGTTTGATCGCGCTCCCCGGGGCGCCCGCCCACGCGGCGGTGATCTCCACCGATGCGTGCGACAACGCGGCGCTGACGCAGCCGTTTCAAGCATGGGGGGACTCCGAGCTCTACAAGCCGGCGCCGGGCGGGTTCTTCCAGGCCGGCCAGGCCGGGTGGACGCTCGGCGGCGGCGCGAGCATCGTCGCCGGCGGGGAGCCGTGGAATGTCAGCCACTCGGCCGCCCCGGCGTCGCTGAGGCTCACCTCCGGAGCATCGGCGCAGTCGCCGTTCACCTGCGTCGACGCCGCCTATCCGACGTTCCGCTTCTTCGGGCGCACCGCCGGGCCGGCCTCCGCCGTGCTCGTCTCGGTGGTCTACGACGAGCCGCTGCTCGGACAGGTGGCGGTGCCGGTCGGCGTCGACGCCCTGAGCTCGGCCTGGGCGCCCTCGGCGCCGATGCTGACCGCCTCGGCGGTGACCGCCGCCCTGGCCGACGGCACGACGGGCGTCGCGTTGCGCTTCACCGAGCTGACCGGCACCTCGCAGATCGACGACGTGTACGTCGACCCGCGGATGTCGTAGGGGCTCGTCTCAACCTGCCCGCCGGGCGGGCGCGGTGGTTGACAGCACCGCGCCCGCTCCCGGGCGGGGGTCAGGCCGGAGACAGCCGGCCGCCGTCCGTGAGGGTGTACGTCCTGCCGCCCAGCGCGCTGTCAGCGGCGGCATCGTAGGTGACGGTGTGGCCGTCGCCGACGATGTTCGTGATCCGGGTGCCGGAGATGGCCGCGCCCGAGACCAAGGTCAGGGACGAATCACCGCTGACCGTCCAGACGCTGGAGCCGTCCAGCGCGAGCGTGGCGTGGGTGATGACGCCGGTCAGCGTCGTGGCGCCGGACAGCGTCACGGCGAGCGCGCTCGTGCGGTCGGCGACCAGGTCGCCGCGGAGTGTCTCGTCATCGGCGGCGAACGAGACGGTGGCCGGATGGTCGTTGCCCGAGCCGGTTCCCACGGCGCTGGCGTCGACCAGGACCCCGGAGCGCGCGCTCACCCGGGCGTGGTCGCTCAATCTGATGCGAGCCGTCGTGTTGGTGATGAAGAACGCCGGGCCCGCTCTGGCGATCAGCGACCCTCCCGTCATGGTGAATGAGCCGGTCCCCGCCGCGGCGTCGCCGGACATGCTGTTGTAGAGCATCACGCCGCGGTTGAGCGTCCCGGTCAGCGAGCTGTCGACCACGGTGACGGAGTTCGAGCCCTCCACGACCGCCGCCTCGGCGCCGGTGGCCAGGACGTGCGCGCCGGTCACCGTGATGTCCCCGGTCGAGTAGATCCCCGGCGACCGGTATCCGCTGGTGGTCAGCGTCCCGCCGTCGACGGTGACCGTTCCTCCGCCGCGGTCGGTGGCGACGGCCGCGCCACTCTGTCCCGACGTGCGGATGATCACGTCGGTGATCGCCACCGTGCCGCCGCCGGCCGCCATCGCGCCGTGACCGCCGTCGCCGGAGGCGACGATCGTCGCCCCGGTCATCGCGGCCCGGCCCGAGCCGTAGGCGTAGAGCCCGTTGGCCCCCGTGCCCGACGTGGTGATCGAGCCGCCGCGCACCGTGACGTGCCCGGACTCGAAGGCGAGCACACCGGCGTTGAGGCCGAAGAAGCTGGAGTCGTCCTGCGAGCTGGTGTCGCCGCGGGTGGAGATGGCGGCGTCGTCCAGGGTCAGCGATCCTCCCCTGACGAGCACGCCGGACTCATTCCTGGTGGCGGCCGAATAGCGGCCGGACCTCGTGGCCGTGCCGCTCCTCCAGGTCAGCGCGCCGGTTGCGCTGACCGGCGTCCCCGCCGATGCGCCGCCGCCCGATCCGGTCGGCTTGGCCGGCGGCGATGCGGAGCCCGAGCGCGGCGAATGGCGCGTGCCGCCGGGCGGAGACCCTCCGGGCGCAGACCCGGCGGGCCTGGCCGGGCGCGCCGAGGCGGCGAGCGCGGCCCGGCGGGTCGTCGAATGCGTGGCCGCGGCTTGCGTTCCGCAGCCCGCGGCGAGTATGGCCACCCCAAGCGCTGCGGTGCGGGCGGCGATGGCGGTCCCAGGGTTCATCACAGGCTCCTTCCAGAACTGGCTCTGCCCTGGACTATCGACCCGCCGCGTCGGCGCCCCGTAGGAGCCGCATAAGCGCAGCGTAGGCGGGCGCGGCCGTTGGCGGCTACGACGGCGGGACGGCCGGGGCACGGAGATGGACCTCGCCGGCGCCGAGCGCCACGGGCCCGCTGCCCGTCTGCACGAGCAGGCGGCCGTCGTCGTCGATCCCGACCGCCCGTCCCTCGCCGTCGGCCCAGCCGACCGCCTGATCGCGCAGCGCGTCGCGGCGGCGCACGCCGTCGACGACCGCGGCGTCCGGTGACGCCAGCCACCGCTCCAGCGCCCGCAGCAGCGCGGCGAGGGTCGGCTCGATCGCCTCCGGGTCGCGACCGAGCGTGCCGGCCCGGTCACGGAGCTCCGGCGGGAGGTCGTCAGGGCGCATCGCGACGTTGACTCCGAGCCCGAGCACCGCCCAGTCCTCCTGGGGCCGGCCCTCGACGAGGATCCCGGCCACCTTGCGGCCCGCCAGGAGCACGTCGTTGGGCCACTTCAGCAGCGCCGCGGGCCCGGCGACCTCGGCGACGGCGAGCCCCGCCGCCAGCGACAGCAGTCGCGGCGGCCGCCGGACGATCACCGAGCACAGCAGCGCCCGGCCGGCCGGAGCCGTCCACGTCCGCCCCTGGCGTCCGCGGCCGCCGGTCTGCCGGGCCGCGGTGACGAGCGTGCCGTGCGGGGCGCCGGCGCGCGCCAGCTCGTGCGCCCGGGTGTTCGTCGAGTCGGTGACCCGCAGGTGCAGGCGCGGCCATCCGAGCGCGCCGCCCACGCCCGGCGCGGTGCGGGCCGCGCCCACCCCGGGCGGATTCAGGGCGCCGATCGGCGCGGCTCGGGCTGCGCCCACCCCGGGCGGATCCGGGGCGCCGATCGGCCCGGCCCGATCCCCGGCGGCGCTCACGCCGGGCCGATCCGCAGCTCGTCGTCGACGACGAGGCCGAGCCGGGCGGCCGCGTCGCCGTCGCTGACGGCGAGCGCGAGCCGTCGCTGCGCATCCTCGTAGAGCAGGAGCTCGCCCCGGGAGACGTCGGCGAACGTCCGGGCGTAGGTGACGTCGAGCACCGGCCCGCCGGCGAGCGTGAGCCGGGGCCGATCGCCGGGCGCCAATCCCGCGCCGGTCAGCTCGGCGGCCCGGGCATCAAGCTGGAGATTGCCGAAGCGGTCGATCTGGCGCACATGGGCGACCAGCGACCCCTCCTCGACGCGGGCCGCGGGGAGCTCCAGGACGACGAGGTCGTCGGGGTGCACCGGCCGGCCGGCGTCGGTCAGCCGCGCGCCGAGCGCCAGATGGGCGGCGACCGGGGCGAAGATGTCACGCCCGTGGAAGGTGGCCGACACCGGCTCCAGGGCGAACGGCGACTCACCGATGTCGACCGCGCGGGCGACTCCGCCGCCCAGCCGGGCGGCCGGCCACAGCAGGCCGTTGTCGGGACCGACGAGCCGCTGCCCGTCGGCGAGCTCCAGCGCGACCGCGCGGCGCCGCGAGCCGACGCCGGGATCGACGACCGCGAGGGCGACTCCGTCCGGCATGTAGGGCAGCGCCTCGGCGAGTGCGATCGCCCCGGCCCGGACGTCGTGGCGCGGAATCTCGTGGGTGATGTCGATGATCCGGGCCGCCGGGCAGACGCGCGCCATCACCCCGTGGCAGATCCCGACGAAGTCGTCTCGCAGTCCGTAGTCGGTCAGGAAGGTGATGAACGGCCCCAGCGCCGCCGTGGGGCTCACGTCTCACCGCGCGCCACGACGCCCCGCCACGTCGGCCACCAGCGCCTCGACGAGCCCGTCGATGTCATGACGCGTGGCCTCGACGTCGGGCTCACGCCCGCGCTCACGCAGGGCGTCGCTCGTGACCGGCCCGATGCTGGCCAGCCGCGCCCCCGCGGGCAGCTCCCCGGCCATCGCCTCGAAGAAGAAGCGAACGGTCGAGGACGAGGTGAAGGTGACGTAGCCCGCCCGGGCGACGGCGGCGCGCTGCCCGTCGCTGACCGGCTCGGCGACCGTCTCGTAGAGCGCGACGACGTCGACGTCGGCGCCCCGGTCGCGCAGCGCCTCCGGCAGGACGTCCCGCGCCTGCGCCGCGCGGGCGATCAGCGCGCGCGCCACCGGCAGTCCGGCCAGCGCCTCGACGAGCCCCTCGGCGACGAAGAGCTCGGGGACGACGTCGGCGATCAGGCCGTGGCGGGCCAGTGCCGCCGCCGTGCCGGGGCCGATCGCCGCCACGCGCGCGCCGGCGAACGCCCGCGCGTCGCGGCCGACCCGCGTCAGGCGCTCGAACAGCAGCTCGACGCCGTTGGGACTCGTCAGGCAGACGAGGTCGTAGGCGCCGGGATCGGGCGCGGGGCCGTCGAGCGCGGCGATCCGGATCGCCGGCGCCTCGATCGCCTGCGCGCCCAGTCCCCGCAGACGGCCGGCCAACGCGCTGGCCTGGGCGCGGGCGCGGGTGACGGCGATCGTCACGCCGGCCAGCGGGCGGTCCTCGAACCACGCCAGCTCCTCGCGCAGCGCGGCCACCGGACCGAACAGCGACAGAGCGGGGGCCCGGATCCGCGCGGCGAGCGCGACGTCGGCGATCGTGGCCAGCGTGCCGGACACGACCCGCTGCTCGGGCAGCGTTCCGCGCTCGACGACCGCGGCCGGCTCAGCGGGCGAGCGCCCGCCCGCGATCAGCCGCTGCGCGATCGCCGCCAGACGGCCCACGCCCATGTAGACGACGAGCGTCCCCGGGAAGCGGGCGAGCCCCTCCCAGTCCAGCGCCGACTCGGGCTTGCCCGGGTCCTCGTGGCCGGTCACGAAGGCGACCGCGCTGGCGGCGTCACGATGGGTGACGGGAATTCCGGCGTAGGCCGGGCCGGCGACCCCCGAGGTGATCCCGGGCACGACCTCGAACGGGATCCCCGCGGCGCGCAGGGTCTCGGCCTCCTCGCCGCCGCGGCCGAAGACGAACGGATCGCCGCCTTTCAGCCGGACGACGTGGCGCCCGGCGCGGCCGTGCTCCACCAGCCACGTCTCGATGTCACGCTGGGAGACCGACGGCCCGCCGCCCTCCTTGCCGGCGTACAGGAGCTGGGCGTCGGCGCGGGCCCCGTCCAACGCGCTGGCCGGGATCAGGCGGTCATAGACGATCACGTCAGCGGCGGCGATCAGCGCCAGCGAGCGCGCGGTCATCAGCCCCGGGTCGCCGGGGCCGGCGCCGACGAGATAGACGGTCACAGCGCCGCCTCGCGCTCGGCGCGCACCAGGAGCTCCCGGGCGCCGGCGGCGATCATCCGCTCCGCGCACGCCAAGCCGAGCCCCGCCGCGTCGCCGGCGAGCTCGTCGCCGATCCAGGCCGAGCCGTCGGGAAGGCCGACCCAGCCGGCGAGGGTCAGGCGCCCGCCGCTCAGCACACGGGCGTGGGCGCCGACGGGCGTGTGGCAGGAGGCGCCGAGCGCGTGGACGAGCTCGCGCTCGACGGTCACGCAGGCCGTCGCCTCGGGGTCGCTGACGGCCGCCAACGCATCCGGGGGCAGAGCACCGGCGCGCGCCTCCAGGGCGAGCGCGCCCTGACCGGCCGCCGGGACGAACGCGTCGATGACGCCGTCGGCCTCGCCGGCCCGGCCGAGGCGCTGCAGTCCGGCCAGCGCGATCACCATCGCGTCGACCTGGCCGTCGGCGAGCTTGCGCAGGCGCGTGTCGACGTTGCCGCGCAGCTCCACCACCTCGATGTCGTCGCGCAGCGCGCGCAGCTGGGCGGCGCGCCGCAGGCTGCTGGTGCCGACCCGCGCGCCGCCGGCCAGCGCCTGCGGCGACGCCGCGCCGCACAGGGCGTCCCGTGCATCGGCCCGCGGCGGGATCGCCACGAGCTCCAGGCCCTCCGTCAGCTCGGTCGGGACGTCCTTGGCGGAGTGCACGGCGAGATCGATCCGCCCGTCGAGCAGCGCGCGCTCCAGCTCAGAGACCCAGCGTGACTTGTCCTCCACGGACGCTCCGCGATCGCCGAGCGTCGTGATCTCGACGATCTCCACGTCGACTCCCCCGCGCGTGATCCGTTCGGCCACCCACCTGGCCTGGACGAGCGCGAGGGCGCTGCCCCGCGTGCCGATCCGCATCAGCCGGGGCGGCGGGCGTGCGCCCGTCGGCCGGCGCCGCCGCGCGGGGGGACCTCGGCGAGACGATGCTCGGGGGGCGCGACCGAAATCGGGGGCGGGACCGCCACCGGGGGCGGGTTGGAAACCGGGGGCGAGCCCGGGGCCGGAGCCGCCGCGGGGACGGGTGCGGGCTTGGCGTCCGCCACGGGCTCGGCACGCTCCTCGCCGCTCGACAGCGCATCGTCGTCGACCGCCAGGCCGAACAGATCCCGCACGAGCGCCATCCGGGCGTGGACGCGGCTGTCGTGCATCTGCTTCATCCGCACCGTCGGCTCGTGCAGCAGCCGGTTCACGATCGCGTTGGCCGCGGCCTCGATGCGCTCCAGGTCGCGCGGCGACGCCGTCTCCCATCTGCCGTCGTTCTCGCGCAGCACCGCGTCGGCGATCGCGCTGGCGTGCCGGCGCAGCTCGGTCAGCGTCGGCAGCACCTCGAGCGAGCCCAGCCACGCCGCGAAATGCCGGATCTCCTCCTCGATGATCCCTTCGGCCTTGCGGGCCTCCCCCTGGCGAGCCTGGCGATTGCGGTCCGAGACCGCCATCAGATCGTCGATGTCGACGAGCGACACGTCGGGCAGGCCGGCGCAGGCGGCGTCGATGTCGCGCGGGACCGCCAGGTCGATGAGCAGCAGCGGCCGCCCGCCGCGCTCGCGCATCACCTCGCCGATCTCGGAGACCTCCAGCAGCAGATGCGGCGAGGCGGTGGCGGCGACGACGATGTCGGCGCTCATCAGCGCATCGGGCAGCTCGTCGAACGGGACGCTCGTGCCGTTGTAGCGGTCGGCGAGCGCGATCGCCCGGTCACGCCGGCGATTGGCGACGAACACCGGGTGGACACCTCTGCCCGCGAGCGCCCGCGCGGTCAGCTCGCCGGTCTCGCCGGTCCCGATCAGGACGACGTGTCGCCCGCCCAGATCTCCGAGCCGCTCGCCGGCCATCGCCACCGCGGCGGCGGCGAGGCTGATCTGGCCGGTGGCGACGCCGGTCTCGCTGCGCACCCGCTTGCCGGTGGCCAGCGCCGCCTTGAACATCCGATTGGTCAGCGGCCCGACGGTCGCGGCCTCCAGCGCGGCGTCATAGGAGCGCTTGACCTGGCCCTGGATCTCGGCCTCGCCGATCAGCATCGAGTCGAGCCCGGAGACGACGCGGAACAGATGACGGGCGGCGTCGCAGTTGCGATGCGAGTAGATCGCCGTGGCCAGCTCGGTCGGCCGGATCCCGGCCTGGCGGGCGAGCATCGCCAGCACCGTGCTCTCGGCCTCGACCGGATCGCCGACGACGAGATACAGCTCGGTCCGATTGCACGTGGAGACCGCCACGGCCTCATGGACCTCGGCCGCCCCGCGCAGCTCGCCCAGGAAGGCGCCCCGGCGGGGCTCGGGGAGCGCGAGCCGCTCACGCACCTCGACGGCCGCCGTCTTGTGCGAGACCCCGATCGCCAGCAGCTCGCTCACAGCACGGCCTGGGTCTCGCGCTCGGACTCGTCGCCGCCGCGCGCCGCCTCGACGTCACGGCGCAGCTCCTCCAGCTCGCGCTCGAGCCGCTGCGCGCGGATCGCCATGATCGCGACGTAGGAGACGATCAGCACGACGAACACGATGTAGGCGGCGGCCACGAACTTCCCGGACTTGCCGAGCGGCAGCGCCGGCGCGATGGCGTACAGGAGGCTCACGACGGCGCCGCGCTGCGTCCGACCGGCCGGGCGATGTCGTCCCCGAGCAGCGTGCGCCGCAGCCGGCGCACCTGCGAGCGGGCGTTCTTGGAGGCCATCTCGAACTTCCAGAGCGTGAGGTAGAGCAGGGTGAGCCCGATCAGCGCCACGAGGAAGGTGATCCCCATCGAGAACGGGAGCTGCGCGCCGCCGCCCAGGGTCAGCACCTCAGGGTGCACGTAGGCGGTGGCGAGCTGCACGGCGATGTAGTTCATCGGCACGAACGCGCCGCAGACGATCGCGAACACGCTCGCGTAGCGCGCCTGGCGCTCGGGATCCTCGATCGAGAAGCGCAGCGGCTGATAGGTGGCGAACAGCAGCAGGATGATCAGGAACGAGACGAGCGTCGGCTCGTTCCACACCCAGTAGTGGCCCCACGACGCCTTGGCCCAGATCGAGCCGGTGATCAGCCCGCCGACCCCGAAGATGAGCGCCATGTGGATGGCGACGTAGGAGCGCATGTCCCAGCGCCGGTCGCCGGTGCGCAGATAGCCGATCGCCAGCACCCCGCCGAACATGAACCCGCACAGCGAGATGATCGCCAGCGGCACGTGGATGTAGAAGATCTTCTGGACGAAGCCCTGGCTCGCGTCGAGCGGGGCATAGAAGAAGACCATGGCCAGCGCCAGCGCGATCGTGACCACCGTGGCCAGCGAGAGCCAGCGAAGGCCGTTTCCGTAGGTCGTGGGGCGCACGAGAACTAATCCTCTAGAAGAAAGTCGAACACTGCGTAGGAAAGCAGCCCGAAGACCACATCATAAAGAGCGAGGATCTCCAGCCACCGCAGTGGCGGCGAGGATGGAGCGTGGGACGCGACGAGCAGCGGGCCGGCCGCGCGCGCGGTGGCGATCAGCGCCGGGAGCAGCAGGGGCAGGCCGATGACCGGGCCGATCAGATCGCGCGCCCGGGTGTGGATGGCGATCGCCGAGACGAGCGTCCCGATCACCGCCAGGGCGAGATCGGCGAGCGCCAGGATGAGGACGAGCCCGGGCAGGGCGTGACCGAGCGACGGGCCGAGCAGGAACAGCTTGAAGGCCGGCAGCGCGATCACCTCGAGCGCCGCCAGGAACAGGAACAGGGTCGCCGCCTTGGCGAGCAGCATCGCGGTGCGGTCGACCGGCGCCATCAGGAAGGCGTCGAAGCCGCCCTGCTCGCGCTCGGCGACGAACAGGCGGTTGATCCCGAGCATCGCGGCGAACAGCAGCGTGGCGGTCAGGATTCCGGCGGCGAGCTGCCCGGCGATCGTCTGCTGGTTGAGAGCGAAGTGGAAGATGATGAAGGTGACGAGCGTGAACATGATCATCGCGGGGACCGTCTCCAGCGTGCGCAACTCCAGGCGCAGGTCCTTACGCAGCACGACGAGCGCGGTCCTCACGCGTACAGCTCCTTGAGCGCTTGCGCATCGAGCGCGGCCGGCTCGCCGACGAACGTCGAGCGCCCGTCCTTGAGCGCGAGCACGAGATCGCATTCGGCCAGCGCGGCCTGCGGGTCGTGGCTGGTCAGCACCCGCGTCGCTCCACTCGTCCGGCCGATCAACGGCTCGACGAGCTCGGCGACCGCCGGGTCGAGGTTCGCGCGCGGCTCGTCGAGCAGCAGCAGGCGCGGCTCGTGCAGGATCGCGCGGCAGATCGCGAGGCGCTGCACCATCCCGCGAGAGAGCAGCCGCACCGGCTCATCGGCGCGGCGCTCCATCTGGGCCAGCCCCAGCACCACGTCGACGCGCTCCGGCGGGACGCGATGCAGCTGGGCGTGATAGCGGAGATTCTCCCGCCCGGTCAGGTCGCGGTAGAGCAGCGGCTCGTGGGCGAGCAGGCCGAGCCGGCCGCGGACCGCGAACGCCCGCCGGGGCAGCGCTTCGCCGAACACGAGCACCTCGCCGGCGTGCGGACGCAACAGCGCGGCGAGGATCCGCAGCAGGGTCGACTTGCCGGCGCCGTTGCGCCCGAGCACGGCGAGCGTCGCTCCGGCCGGGAGCGTCAGCGAGACATCTCGCAGCGCGGTCCGCTCGCCGAAATAGCGCGACAGCCCGCGCAGCTCAATGGCCGGGGGTTCGTCTACCACCTTCGCGCTGCAGCGTCGCGACGACGTGCTCAAGCGTCGGGGCGACCACTCCGAACAGCTCGCCGATGGCCTTCGGATTCCCGGGGAAGTTGATGATCAGCGACCGGCCGACGATCCCGGACACGCCCCGGGTCAGGATCCCCATCGGGGTGTGGCGGACCGCCTCGGCGCGCAGCGCCTCGGCGAACCCCGGGGCGTGGCGCTCGATCACGGCCTGTGTCGCCTCGGGGGTCACGTCGTCGTCGGTCAGTCCGGTGCCACCGGTGGTGAAGATGAGGGAGGCCCCGTCGGCGGCCTGCCGGCGCAGCCACGCCTCGATCGCGCCCTGATCGTCGGGCAGCACATCGCGAGCCACGACCTCGGCCCCCGCGGCACGGGCGCGCCGCTCCAGCTCCTCGCCGGAGCGGTCCTCGGTCGTGCCGGCGGCCACCGAGGTGGAGACGGTCAGGATCGCGGTGCGCATCGCGCCCTCAGGATAGGCTCCAGCGCGATCGGGACGCCGCCGGGATGCATCCCGGGCGGGCCGGCCGGCGTCAGCGCCGCCAGTCGCCGGAGCGCCCGCCGGACTTGGCCAGCAGGGCCACGGAGGCGATCTCCGCTCCGCGCTGCACGCCCTTGACCATGTCGTAGACGGTCAGCGCGGCCACCGAGGCGGCGGTCAGCGCCTCCATCTCGACGCCGGTCGGCCCCGTCGTGCGCGCCTCGGCGATCAGCTCGATCTCGCCCGCCTCGACGTCGACCGAGCCCTCGACTCCGACGAACGACAGCGCGAGCGGGTGGCAGAGCGGGATCAGCTCGGAGGTCCGCTTGGCGGCCTGGATCCCCGCGATCCGCGCCACTCCGAGGACGTCGCCCTTCGGCGCGTCTCCGGCCGTGACCCGGGCCGCGGTCTCCGGCGTGACCCGCACGAGCGCACGCGCCACCGCCCGGCGCTCGGTCGACGGCTTGTCGCCGACGTCGACCATCCGCGCGCGGCCGGAGTCATCGAGGTGGGTGAGCTCGCTCATCGGCGCGGCGCGCGGGGCGGGCGGGACACCGGGTCAGCGCGCGACCGGTGTGTGGGCGGCCTGCGCGGCCGCGATCAGCGCGCGGACATCGTCGCCGCGACCGGCCCGCAGCAGCGCGATCGGGTCCGGGTCGCCGTTGACGATCTCCTCGAAGAACTCCTTGCGGTCCTGATAGGTCGGCAACGTCCCCTTCGCCCAGCCCCGGACGTCGTTGAGCAGCACGGCGAGCGTGGCGTAGGGCTCGCCGAACATCTCGGAGATCTCGCGCTTCATCCGCTTGGCGAGGGCCGGTGACGCGCCCGCGGTGGAGATCGCCACCGCCAGCGGCCCGGTGCGGACGATCGCCGGCAGGATGAAGTTGCACAGCGGCGGCACGTCGACGACGTTGACGAGCATCGCGCGGCGCTCGGAGTCCTCGAACACGCGGATGTTGACCTCCGAGTCGTCGGTCGCCGCGATAGCGATCAGGCAGCCCTCCAGGTCGGCGGCCCGGTAGCCGCGCCGCTCCCAGCGGATCGACCCCTCGGCCGCCAGCTCGGCGAGCGCCGGATGGGCCTCGGGCGCGACGAGCGTGACATCGGCGTCGCAGGCGAGCAGCCCCTCCACCTTCTCCAGGCCGATGTCGCCTCCGCCGACGACGAGGCAGCGGCGGCCCTTGAGACGCAGGCAGGCGATGTAGAACGGCGTCTCCAGCATGCCCTTGACGCACGACTGGTCGCAGATCCCCTTATGGAACTGGCAGACGCATTCCTTACCGGCGTAGGCCTGGGCGGGCATGTCCTAAGCGTATCGACCCGTCGATCCGGTCTTGCCGATCGCGCCGGCGGCGCCGCTCAACGGCCGGTCAACGGCCGGTCAACGGCCGGTCAACGGCCGGTCAACGGCGGCTCAACGGCCGGTCTACGGCCGGTCAGCGCCGGGCGCGCAGCACGTCGCGCCCGAGGCGGGCGCCGAGCGACAGCAGCGGCGCGGCCCCGTCGCGCAGCGCGGCGGCGCGCTCCGACGGTCGGCCGTACAGCAGGATCGCGGTCTGGCGCAGCGCCCGGCCGAGCGTCTCGTCGTACGGGTGCCACCACGGGTCGCGCAGCGCCGACGGCTCCCAGACGCGGAGTTTGACGTTGACGCACTCGTAGAGGCCGAACTTGGAGTGCGTGCGACCGAGCCCGGAGTCCTTGACCCCGCCCCACGCGCACTGACAGGCGCCGTGGCTGAACATGTGGTCGTTGATCCACACCATCCCGGCCTGCAGCCGCCCGGCGATCCGCTCGCCGAGAGCGCGGTCGCTCGTCCACACCGACGCGCCGAGGCCGAAGTCGCTGTCGTTGGCCATCGCCACCGCCTCGTCGACCGAGTCCACGACGATGATCGGCAGCACCGGGCCGAAGATCTCCTCCCGCATGATCCGCATCTCATGGGTGACGCCGGTCAGCACGGCGGGAGCGTAGAAATCGCCGTGAAGCCCGGCGGGCGGCGCATCGCGCGGGCCGCCGCAGCGCAGCGTGGCGCCGGCGGCGACGGCGTCGTCGACGAGTTCGGAGACGAGCTCGAACTGGTCGCGGGAGACCATCGGCCCGATCTCGGTCTCCCAGCCGAGCGGGTCGCCGACGGTCAGGCGCCGGGCGCCGGCCACGACGCCCTCGATGAACGGCTCGGCGATGTCGCGCATGACGTAGACGCGCTCGATCCCGGCGCACGTCTGGCCGGCGTTGGCGAAGCCGCCCCACAGCGCGCCGGCGATGGCGTGCTCCAGGCCGGCGTCGCCGAGCACGATCATCGGGTCCTTGCCGCCGAGCTCGAGCACCGAGCCCTTGAGCTGTCGGGCGCACTCCACCCCGACGCCCCGGCCGGTCTCCACCGAACCGGTGAAGAACACCTTGCCGACCCGGGAGCGCACGAGCGCCGAACCCGTGCCGGGGCCGTGCACGACCCGGATCAGGCCGGCGGGCACGCCCGCGCGCTCGAACACCGCGGCGATCCGCTCGCCGATCAGCGGGGTCAGCGAGGCCGGCTTGAGCACGACCCCGTTGCCGCCCATCAGCGCGAGCGCGACCTCGCCGAAGGGGATGCTCCACGGATAGTTCCACGGCGCGATCACCGCGATCACGCCGAGCGGCTCATAGGCGAACGTGGTGCTCTTGGTCTTCAGGAACCACTGCGGCATCGGGACCTTCTCGTCGGCGAGGATCCGCTGCCCCTCGCGGGCGATCCAGGTCAGCGCGTCGATCGTCGGCAGCAGCTCCATCGAGAACGCCTCGTTGCGGGGCTTGCCCTGCTCCCGGACGATCAGGTCGCGGATCTCGTCGGCCTCGTCGAGCAGCACCTGCGCGGCGCTCTCCAGATGGCGGGCGCGCTGGGCCAGCGTCAGCGCCGCCCACTGCGGCTGCACCTGGGCGACCCCGTCGACGATCGCGGCGACGTCGCCGGGGGGCGTCACCGCCACGGCGCCGAGACGCTCCCCGGTGGCGGGATTGAAGGACTCGAGCGTCGCGGGTGCGGCGGCGGTCGCGGTCATCGCACCCGGGAGCCTACGCCTCGCTCGGAGCGCGGGGCGTGAGGCGCGTGCGCCCCTGCCCCGGATAACGTCTCGATGCGTGGATGACCAGTTGACGCTCGGCTCCGCGGCGAGCCTCCGCCATCAGCCGCTGGCCGAGCGGATGCGGCCCCGGACGCTCGACGAGGTCGTCGGCCAGCCGCAGCTGACCGCCCCCGGCGCGCCGCTGCGGGTGTCGCTGGCGACCGGGGCGCCGCACTCGATGGTCCTGTGGGGGCCGCCGGGCACCGGCAAGACGACGATCGCCCTGTGCGTCGCCACCGAGGTCGACGCCGAGGTGGAGCAGCTCAACGCGGTGACCGACGGGATCAAGGAGCTGCGCGCAGTCATCACGCGGGCGCAGCAGCGGCGCGCCGTCGGCGCCCGGACGCTGCTGTTCATCGACGAGATCGCCCGCTGGAACAAGGCCCAGCAGGACGCGCTGCTGCCCTATGTCGAGAACGGGACCGTCGTGCTCGTCGGCAGCACGACCGAGAACCCGGGCTTCGAGCTCAACCGGGCGCTCGTCTCCCGCCTCCAGGTCCACGTCGTGCGTCCGCTGCGCGACGAGGATCTGGACGAACTGGCCCGCCGCGCGCTGAGCGACCCGGTCCGCGGGGTCGGGGTCCCCGCCGGCGATCCGCGGCCGCCGTACGAGCTCGCGCCGGCCGCGCGTGAGCATCTGCTGCTGACCGCCAACGGCGACGCGCGCCGGCTGCTGGGGACGATCGAGCGCGCCGTCCAGCTCATCCCCGACGGCGGGGTGATCGAGCTGGAGACGATCGAGCGGGCGGTCGGACAGCGCGCGGTCTCCTACGACAAGGGCGCCGACGAGCACTACGCGATCGTCTCCGCCTTCATCAAGTCGATCCGCGGCTCCGATCCCGACGCGGCGCTGTACTGGCTGGCCAGGATGGAGGCCGGGGGCGAATCGCCGGAGTTCATCGCCCGCCGGCTGGTCATCTCGGCCTCCGAGGAGGTCGGCGTCGCCGCCTCGGGCGCGCTGACCGTCGCGGTCTCCGGGATGCAGGCCGTCAAGATGATCGGGCCGCCCGAGTGCTGGCTGCATCTCGCCCACGTCACCGCCTATCTCGCCCGCGCCCCGAAGAGCTGGGCGGCGTATCAGGGGCTCGGCGCGGCCCGGCGGCTCGTCGCCGAGCACCCGCACTATCCGGTCCCCGCCCATCTGCGCAACGCCACCACCGCGCTGGACCGACAGCTCGGGGTCGGCGAGGGCTACGTCCATGCCTCGCGGCCGGGCGGCGACGAGATCGAGTTCCTGCCGCCGGAGCTGAAGGGGACGGCCATCTACACGCCGTCCGGCAACGGCCAGGACCGCTAGCCCGCGCGCGATGCTCGGCGCTCGGCGCTCGGCGCTCGGCGCTCGGCGCTCGGCGGTCGGCGCTCGGCGCTCGGCGGTCGTGCCGGGCCCGCTGTGGCAACGTGGCGGCATGCGTGAGCGTCAGGTCACGGTCGCCGCGGTCCTCGCCGGGGCGGCGGCACTGGTCGCCGTCCACCTCGCGCTGCGCGGCACCGACTGGGACTACAGCGAGGGCGTCTACGCGCTGACCGCCCAGCAGATCGTGCACGGCGGCGATCTGTACGGGCGGATCGTCGGCGCCCAGCCGCCCGGGGTCTTCCTCGTCGGGGCGGCGCTGCTGGCGATCCACGACAGCCTCGAGTGGCTGCGCCTCGCCGTCGGCGCGCTCCAGCTGGGCGCGGGGCTGATCGCCGCCCGGATCGTGTATCGGATCACCGGCGACCGGCCGGCCACCGTGCTGACCCCGGCCCTGATGCTGCTCACCCCGTGGGCGGTCCACGAGCACGGAGCGCTGATCCCGGAGGTCGTGGCGCTGCCTGCCATGCTCGGCGCCGTGCTGCTCGGCGCCGACGCCCGGCGCGGCGCGGCGGCCGGCGCGCTGTGCGGCGTGATGGTGCTCGTCAAGCTCCCGCTCGTCGTCCCGGCGATCGTCATCGTCGCTCTCGCCGCCGACCGCCGGCGCGCTCTCGCCGCCGCGGCCGGGGTCGTCGCCGCCGGCCTGGCCGCCGCGACGCTGGCCGATGGCGGCGGCTTCTGGCGCGATGCGGTGACCGCGCAGCTGCAGACCGGAACGGAGTCGCTGCACGCGCTGGCCGGCTTCTGGGCGCAGGCCGGCTGGAATCTCGCCGGCCTGCTCGTCTGCGCCGGGGCCGCGCTCGCCGCCCGCGGAAGCGGGCGCGATCGGCGGCTGCTGACGATGACCGCCGCCGTCGCCGCCGCCAATCTGGTGACCTTCGTGACCAACGTCAAGGTCGGGACCGGGCTGAACGTCACCGTGCCCGTCGAGGCCTCGCTCGTCCCGCTGGCGATGTGCGGGATGGCGTTCGCCCGCCGCGCCGCGCGGGGGTCGGCCGCGGTCGTCGGCGCCAGCGGCGCTCGCCGACCGGGGCCGGCGGCGACCGCCGTCGTGTGCGCCCTCGCGCTGGCCTTCACGCTCGCCCAGAGCGCGTCACTGATCGCCGCCCCGCATCATCCGGTGCCCTTCCTGCGGCCCTTCTCGGCCCCGGCGTGGACGGTCGTGCTCGACCGGACCCAGCTGCGCCGGGCGGTGGCCGCGGCCCGGGCGTGCCCGGCCGGCGAGGCCTACGGCGGCTCGCCGCTGGTGGCGATGGTCGCCCACCGCGCCCTCCCGGACGGGCAGCCGGACCAGTTCCTTCCCGCCCACGCCGCGGTCCTGGCGCCGATCGAGCGGCGGATCACCGCCGTGACGCGAGTCTGCCCCGGCCCCTGAGGCGCGGAACCGGGTGGTCAGCGGGGAGGATGTCTGAAAAGTGCCCGCATAGCGGGCAAGATGTCGATGCCCTCCGCCCGGCACGACCCGAGCGCGAGGCGGCGCGGCAGCGCCCGGGTCCCGGGCCTGCCTCCGGGCCCGCGGCCGCGGCCACGGCCACGGCCACGGCCACGGCCACGGCCACGGCCACGGCCACGGCGAACGCTCAGCGGCTGAGGATCGAGCGCGCGGTCTCGTGCAGGAGGCCGTTGGAGGCGATCGCGCTGCCCCCGGCCGCGGTCGCGACGCCGGCGAAGTCGGTGAACCGCCCGCCGGCCTCCTCGACGATCACCATCGGCGCCGCCAGGTCCCACAGCGAGACCTCCGGATCGAGGCCGATCTCCATCGCCCCCTCGGCGACGAGCATGTAGGTCCAGAAGTCGCCGTAGCCGCGGGTGCGCCAGCAGCGCCCGCCGAGTTCATACAGCCCGCCGAGCGTGCCGCTGGCGTGGAACTCGGCCAGACCGCCGTAACAGACCTGGGCGTCGGCGAGCTCGCCGATCGCCGAGACGCGCAGCGGGCGGGCCGTGCCGCCGAGCGGGTCGGTTCCCCACGCGCCGTGCCCGCGCCGCGCCCACCACCGGCGCCCGAGCGCGGGGGCCGAGGCGACGCCCAGGACCATCTCGCCCTCCTGCTCGAGCGCGATCAGGGTCGCCCAGGCGGGGATGCCGCGCACGTAGCTCTTCGTCCCGTCGATCGGATCCAGGATCCAGCGGCGGGCCCCGGCGAGATCCGCTCCCCCGTACTCCTCGCCGAACACGATGTCCCGGGGGCGCGCCGCCGCCAGCCGGTCGCGCAGCGCTCGCTCGGCGTCGCGGTCGGCCTCGGAGACCGGCGTCATGTCCGGCTTGGTGTCGACGACGAGGTCGGCGGCCCGAAACCGCCCCAGGGTGATCGCGTCGGCGAGGTCGGCGAGCTCCAGCGCGAGCGCGAGGTCGTCGGTGGCGGCCGGGGTCACGGGCATCTCGGGGGGCATGGTACGCGCTCGCCGCGGGTCACCGGGGGCCGTCGCGCCGATAGTCTCAGCGGTCATGCCGACCGACGATCTCCAGGCCGAGACGACCGAGCTGCTGCGCGAGCTCGTCCGGTTCAACACCGTCAATCCTCCGGGCAACGAGCGCCCCGCGATCGAGCACCTGGAGCGCTATCTCAGCGCGGCGGGGTTCGCCACGCGCATCCTCGCCGCCGAGCCGGACCGCCCCAATCTCGTGGCGACGCTCGCCGGCGAGGACGACGGGCCCGTCCTGTGCCTGCTCGGCCACGTCGACACGGTGCTCGCCGACGCGAGCGAATGGCACCACGACCCATGGTCCGGAGACGTCGCCGACGGCTTCCTGTGGGGCCGGGGCTCGCTCGACATGAAGTCCCAGGTCGCGGCCTCGGCGGTCGCCGGCGCCAGCCGCGCCCGCGCGGGCCGGCGCCCGGCGCGCGGCGCGCTGAAGCTCGTGTTCGTCTCCGACGAGGAGACCGGCGGCGACCTCGGCGCCCACTGGCTGACCGCCACCCATCCCGCCGAGGTCCGCTGCGACATGCTGCTCAACGAGGGCGGCGGCGGGGTGTTCGAGTACGGCGGCCGGCGCCGCTACGGCGTGTGCTGCGCCGAGAAGGGCATCTTCCGCTTCAACGTCACCGCGATCGGCGCGGCGGGCCACGCCTCGCTGCCGCGCACCGGCGACAACGCGCTGCTGAAGCTGGCGCCGGTGCTCGCCGCGCTGGCGGCGGCCCCGGAGTCCTTCGAGCTGACCGAGGCCCCGACCGCGCTGCTGCGCGGCCTCGGCGAGGACCCGTCCGATCCGGGCGCCGCGATGGCGCGCATCGAGGCGGTCGATCCGCGCCTGCGGACGCTGATCGAGCCGATGTTCGGGGTCACGCTGACCCCGACGATGGCGAGCGCCTCGGAGAAGATCAACGTGATCCCGTCCCGCGCCCGGATCCGGATCGACTGCCGGGTGCCGCCCGGGCTCGGTGAGGAGGCCGCCCGGCGGCGGATCGCCCAGGTCATCGGCGCGGAGTCCGAGCAGCTGCGGATCGAGTTCACCGAGCAGGTGACCGGCAACGCCTCGCCGGTCCACAGCCCGCTGATGGACGCGATCGCGGCGTGGGTGGCGGCCAACGACCCGGGCGCGGAGGCGGTGCCGACCATCCTCCCGGGCTTCTCGGACTCCCGCTGGTTCCGCGACGCCTTCCCGGAGTGCGTGGCCTACGGCTTCTTCCCCCATCGCCATCAGTCACTGCTGGAGGCCGCGCCGCTCGTGCACAACGCCGACGAGCGCATCGACGTGCGCGACCTCGGCTTCGCCACCCGGTTCTACGCCGACGTCATCGGCGAGATCCTCGGCTGAGACGACACCCGGGGGCCCGCCTGCCCCGCGCAATAGACTGACCGGATGGCGACGCAGGTCTCGAGTCGGCTCGAACCGGAGATCTTCCGCCTGCCGGTCGATCGCATCCGCGAGGGTTACTACTCCGACGCCTACTTCGTGCTGACCAAGTCGCTGCTGGAGGCCGAGCACGATCACCCCCACGTCACGATGCAGGTCTTTCAGAAGCAGGAGTCCGTGCTCGGGGGAATCGACGAGGCGGTCGCGATCCTCAAGACGTGCTCCGGGCGCTCGGAGCCGGCCGGCTGGGTGTCGGGCTGGGATCAGCTCAAGGTCTACGCGCTGCACGAGGGCGATCGGATCGCGCCGCGCGAGACGGTGATGACGATCGAGGGCGACTATTCGCTGTTCGCCCATCTGGAGACCGTCTACCTCGGCTCGCTCGCCCGCCGCTCGCTGATCGCCCGCAACGTCTCCGAGGTCGTGGAGGCGGCGCGCGGCAAGCAGATCTTCTACTTCCCGGCTCGCCACGACCACTGGCTAGTGCAGACCGGCGATGGCTGGAGCGCCCACGTCGCCGGCGCGATCGGCGTGTCCACCGACGCCCAGGCGTCGTGGTGGGGCGGCCGCGGGATGGGCACCGTGCCCCATGGCCTGATCGCGGCCTACGGCGGGGACACCGTCCGGGCGGCCGTCGCGTTCGCCGACCATTTCCATCGGGACACGAACATCACGGTGCTCGTCGACTTCGAGAACGACTCGGTCAAGACAGCGCTCGAGGTCGCCCACGCCCTCGGATCGCGGCTGTGGGGGGTGCGGCTCGACACCTCCGAGCAGCTCGTCGACCGCTCGCTGCAGGACGAGATGGGGGGCTTCGATCCGACCGGCGTCAATCCCCGGCTCGTCGAGAAGGTCCGCGGCGCGCTCGACGGCGCCGGCTTCTCCCAGGTCAAGATCGTCGTCAGCGGAGGCTTCACCGCCGACCGGATCCGGGAGTTCGAGAAGCTCGGCGTCGCCGTCGATGCCTATGGCGTCGGCTCCTCGCTGATCCGCGGGCAGAACGACTTCACCGCCGACATCGTGCTGCTCGACGGGCAGCCGTGCGCGAAGGTCGGACGGGGCTACGCGCCCAACCCGCGCCTCGAGCGCGTCGTGTAGCGAGAGGCCGCCCGCCCGCCCGGGGTTCAGCTATCGGCCGCGGCGGCCGATGCTGGTCTGAGCCCGATGATCGACGCTGCCTTTCTCGGTGATACCAATCTGATCGCATGGATCCACGACTGGGTCCCGCTGATCCTGATGGCGCTGCTGCTGTGGACGGTCTGGCGGACGCTGAAGTCGCTGCCCCGGACCAAACCGGCCGAGATCCGCCCCGAGTCCGCCCCGCCGATCGCCTGGGACGACATCGCCGGCGTCGAGGAGGCCAAGGAGGAGTTGCGCGAGGTCGTCGACTATCTGCGAGACCCCAAGCGCTTCCGCCGGGTCGGCGCCAAGGTTCCGACCGGGATCCTGCTCTACGGACCCCCCGGAACCGGCAAGACGCTGCTCGCCAAGGCGGTCGCCCACGAGTCCGGCGCGGTCTTCTTCTCGCAGTCGGCGGCCTCGTTCGTCGAGATGTTCGCGGGGCTGGGATCGGCCCGGATCCGGCGGCTGTTCAGCGCCGCGCGCAACCAGGCGCCGGCGATCATCTTCATCGACGAGATCGACGCCGTCGGCGGCCGGCGCGGGCGCGACAACCAGGAGTACGACCAGACCCTCAACCAGCTGCTCGTCGAGATGGACGGCTTCTCCAGCGCCGGAGACGTCGTCGTGCTCGCCGCCTCCAATCTGCTGGAGAAACTCGATCCGGCGCTGCTGCGCCCCGGGCGCTTCGACCGCCAGATCTTCGTCTCGCCGCCTGACGTCCTGGGGCGCGAGCGGATCCTCAGGGTCCATTCGCGCGGCAAGCCGGTCGACGAGAGCGTCGACTACACCCTGCTCGCCCGCCAGACCGCCGGCCTGACCGGCGCCGATCTGGCCAACATCTGCAACGAGGCGGCGATCAGCGCCGTCCGCCGCGGCGAGACGGCGATCGGCATGATCGACTTCGACGAGTCGCTGGAGCGAGTGCTCGGCGGCATGCAGTCACGCCGGACCCTGACCGAGCACGAGCGGCGGGTCGTCGCCTATCACGAGGGGGGCCATGCGCTGTGCGCGGAGCTTCTGTCGTCGATCGACCGCGTCCACCGGATCTCCATCGTCCCCCGCGGCCGCGCGCTGGGCTACACGATGAACCTCCCCTCCGAGGACCACTATCTCAAGACCCGTGAGGAGCTCATCGACCTGATGACCATGCTCCTCGGCGGGCGCGCCGCCGAGGAGCTGGTGTTCGGCTCGATCACCACCGGCGCCGCCGACGATCTCAAGCGGGTGGCCGACATCGCCGTCTCGATGGTCCACGAGTTCGCGATGGGCACGGGCTTCACCTCGCTGCGCGTCCAGGACGATCAGCTCTCCGAAGCGACCCGCCGGATGCGTGACGAGGAGGTCCGTGAGCTGGCCGACGAGGCCTTCCGGGCCGCCATCGATCTGCTCGACGGCCATCGCCCGCTGCTCGACGAGCTGGCGGCGGAGCTGCTGGGCAAGGAGGTCCTGGAGCGAGCGGACATCGACCGGATCATGGCCGACGTCCCCAAGGCCCGCCCCGAGCGCCGGCCGTCCGCGGAGCTCGGGATCGCCGCCGCCACCGCGGTCAAGCCGCTGCCGCTGCGACCCGACAGCCCGCGTTAGTTTCCGGCGCGTCGGTATCCTCCGGCGCTCCATGCTGTCCGCGATCGACCACGTCGGGATCGCCGTCGAGAACATCGACGACGCGCTCGCGCTGTATCGCGACCAGCTGGGGATGGCGCTCGTCCACCGGGAGACGGTCACCGACCAGGGGGTCAATGCCGCGCTGCTCGATGTCGGAGACAGCCACATCGAGCTGGTGGCGCCGCTGCACCCCGAGACCGCCGTCGGCCGGTTCCTGGCCCGCCGGGGCTCCGGGCTGCACCACGTCGCCTATCGCGTCGAGTCCGTGCAGGCGACCCTCGATGCGTGCGCCGCCGCCGGGCTGCGCCTGATCGACGAGCATCCCCGTACCGGCATCCGCGGCTCGCGGGTGGCCTTCCTGCACCCCGCCTCCACCGGCGGCGTGCTGACCGAGATCGTGCAGCCAGCGGAGGAGCACTAGACATGGACAACGACAAGCCCCAGAAGATCAACATCGGCTTCCTCGGCGGCCCCGTGCTCAGCGCGCGCGTCGCCCCGAGCGAGCTGGCCACCCTGCGTGATGCCCTCGGTCGCACCGGCTGGCACGACCTCAACTGCGAGGACGGAACGGTCGCGCTCGACCTCGAGAAGGTCGTCTACGTGCTCGTCGACACCGAGGGCCACCGCGTCGGCTTCGGCGTCTGATCGCCCGCCGGATCCCCGCCGAGCGCTGATCGGCGCTCGGTAGTTCCCCCGCTCGGCCTGGGTGGGCTGGGCCGATGTTCGCCGTCACCCGCGTCCGTACCGTGGCGCGAATGGCTGCGATCTTCAACCTCAACCATCACGCCGGCTTCCTCTCCTGGCACTTCATCCAGCTCTCGGCGCCGAACGTGATCGTGATCGTTCTCATGCTCATCGTGTTCTTCGCCGCGATCCTGGCGCCGTTCCCGGGTCATGACAAGAGCCGGGGGACGTCGTGAGCACGTCTGCGGAGAAGTCCTGGACCGTCCGCCTGCGCCACATCGCGGTCGGCGCCCTCCCTCCTGAGAAGCTGCTGCCCGACGGTCAGCCGACCTACGTCGCCTCCTGGATCTACGTGTTCGGCGTGCTGTCACTCAGCGCGCTGGTCTCGCTGATCATGACCGGCACGATCCTGGCGCTGAAGGGCCCGACCTGGTGGCATGTCTCGAGCATCGGCCACTTCTTCAACAGCATGCACATGTGGTCGGTCGAGCTGTTCTTCTTCTTCATGGTCGTCCACCTGTGGGGCAAGTACTGGATGGCCGCCTGGCGGGGTGGCCGGATCCGGGTGTGGATCACCGGCGCCGTGACCTTCCTGGTCGCGGTCCCGTGCGCGCTGACCGGCTACGTCTCGCAGCAGAACTTCGACTCGCAGTGGATCTCGACCCAGGCCAAGGACGCGATGAACTCGGTCGGCATCGGCTCGTTCTTCAACCTCATGAACTTCGGCCAGATGTACTCGTACCACATCCTCCTGCTGCCGCTGGCGGTGGTCGCGCTCGTCGTCGCCCACGTCCTGCTCGTGCGCAAGCACGGCGTCGTCCCGCCGTTCGAGCTCGAGGACAAGCTCAAGGCCGCCCGCCGCGGCGAGACGAGCGAGGTGTCGTCGTGAGCGCCGCCTCCGAGCGCCGCAAGCGCGACGACGAGAACGCCCGGGTCTGGAAGGGCGGCTACCGACCCTACGACCTGGTCAAGGAGGCGACGATCGCGATCGGCGTCGTCATCGGCCTCGCGCTCGTGCTGACGATCCTGTTCTCCTCACCCGACGAGCATCCGAGCACGATCAAGCAGTGGGCGCGCACCGACCCGATCGACTTCGTCACCACCGCGACGAGCGAGCTCGACGGCACGAGCGGGACGGCGACCTACGGCCCTCCGTACAACCACAACAGCTCCGGCCAGCACATCGCGTTCGTCCACCTGCAGAAGTGGTTCGGGGTCAACATCGCGATCAACGCCGCGCAGGACTTCGTGCTCGCGCCGTTGCGCTCGATCTACGGCCAGCCGGCCCTGCAGACGGCGATCACCGCGTATCAGACCGCGTCGACCAAGCAGCAGACGGCGTGGACGACGGCCTATACCAACGCGCTCGCCAAGGCGAAGGTCGTGGGCACCGATTCGGTGTCGCTGCCGGCCGCCGCCGACGGCCCGGTGCCGATGATGATGAGCTCGCTGCTGTCGTTCGCCCAGAGCGGCGGACTCGACGGCGCGCTGCTGACCAACAAGCAGTTCTACGCCACCGACTACACCAAGGCCCTGCTGTTCATGGCCGACGGCGGCGTGCTGACCGATCGCGCCCAGGCCGAGCACCTGCTCGGCGGGCAGTGGGGCATGATGAACGAGACCGGCAGCTATCCCGGACAGGTGTGGCTGTGGCTGTACACCTTCTGGTATCAGATCAAGCCGTTCTCGACCTCGAACAACGGGGACATCCTCGTGATGGCGGTCATGGGCCTGCTGAGCACGCTGTTCGTGCTGATCCCCCTGCTGCCCGGGATCCGCGACCTGCCACGCCGGATCCCGATCTACAAGCTCATCTGGCGCCAGCACTACGAGTCGCTGGGGCCGCCCGTGCCCCAGGCCACGGTTGCCGTCGAGCACATGCCGCCGGCGAGCACCGCCTCCGGCTGACCAGCTGTGCCGGATTGATCTGCGTCGTGGCGCGGGGCCGGCCCGCGTCACGACCGCCAGATCAGACGATCCGATTGCGCAGGACGCCGATCCCCTCGATCTCGAGCTCGATCTCGTCGCCGGGAGTCAGCCAGCGGCCGTCGCCGTGCTCGAGGATGCACCCGCGCCCGACGGTGCCCGAACCGATGACCTCCCCGGCGATCAGCCCCGGGGTGTTGCGGGCCGCGGCGGCGAGCAGATCGTCCCAGGACCAGTGCATCGCCCCGGTGCGGGTGTCGGTGCGCAGCTCCCCGTTGACCCGCGCGGTCACCCGTAGATCGAGGTCGGCGGGCAGCTCGTCGGGCGACACGAGGACCGGGCCGAACGCGGTGGCGAAGTCCTTGCCCTTCGCCGGCCCGAGCCCGACCGACATCTCCAGGCTCTGGAGATCACGCGCCGAGAAATCGTTCATGATCGTGAAACCCTCGGGCCGGCCGTCGGCGCCGATCACGCAGGCCAACTCGAGCTCGTAGTCCAGCCGGGTCGTGTCGGCGGGCGCCGGGATCGCGTCGCCGTCGCCGTACACCGCCCCGGGATTGCTGAAGTAGAAGACCGGGATGGCGTACCAGGCGTCCGGCACCGCCTGGCCCCGCAGGGCGCGCGCGTTGGCAACGTGCTCCTCGAACGCCATGAAGTCCCGGATCGAGGGCGGCCGTCCGTCGGGATACCGGCGCCTCATCGCGAGAAGAGCGTCGACAGCACGACCTCGGTCACCGTCCGGGTGACGCCCGGCACGGCCCGGATGCGCTCCAGGGCCTGCTCGAGGTCCTTCGTGTCCCGCGCCCTGACATGGACGAGCGCGCTCGCCTCGCCGGCCACGGTGTGGGCGGAGACGACGCCGGGCTCGCGCTCCACCGCCCGCTTGATCGCCGCGCCGGACACGCTGCCCTCGCAGTAGAGGTCGACGAACGCCTCGGCGTTCCATCCGAAGGCGATCGGATCGACGATCGCGGTGTAGCCGAGCAGCACCCCGCTGTCCTCGAGGCGATCGACGCGCCGCTTGACCGCCGGAGCCGACAGGTGCACATGGCGGCCGATGTCCTGGAACGATCGGCGGGCGTTCTCACGCATCAACGCAACGATTGCCTGGTCTGTATCGTCCATGTGGGCCTGATGAGCCTTTAGAACACAACGTATCGGGCTTGTGAAGGGCGTCTGACCAACCGATCATTGCATACCGTGACAACTACTGCCCCGCTTCCCACCTCTGCCCCCGTCGCCGACACGATGCCGGTTCACGGGATCGACCATCTCGAGCTCTACGTCGGCAACGCCGCCCAGGCCGCCTACTACTACACCCGCGCCTTCGGATTCACCGAGACGGCCTTCCGGGGCCTGGAGACCGGCAGCCGGGACCGCGTCTCCCACGTCCTGCAGCAGGGCCGGATCCGGCTCGTGCTGACCGGCACGCTGACCGGCGACGACGAGATCGCCGACCATCACAAGCGCCACGGCGACGGGGTGCGCAGCATCGCGCTGAGCGTGCCCGACGCCACCGCGGCCTACGAGCATGCCGTCGCGCACGGGGCGCGCGGGATCCAGACCCCGCACGAGCTCTCCGACGAGCACGGGACGGTCGTCCTGTCCTCGGTGGCCACCTACGGCGACACCCGGCACGTGTTCGTGGCCCGCGGCGGCTACCACGGCGTGTTCCTGCCCGGATACGAGGAGCGCGCGACGGCGCCGACCGGGGCCGACGGGCTGCTCGTCGGGATCGACCACGTCGTCGGCAACGTCGAGCTGGGGCACATGGAGGAATGGGTCCACTACTACGAGCGGGTGTTCGGAATGACCGAGCTCATCCACTTCTCCGACGAGGCGATCTCGACCGAATACTCGGCCCTGATGTCGAAGGTCGTCACCGACGGCTCGGGCAAGATCAAGTTCCCGATCAACGAGCCCGCCCAGGGCAAGCGCAAGTCCCAGATCGAGGAGTACCTCGACTTCTATCGCGGCGCCGGCGTGCAGCACATCGCGGTCTCGACGACCGACATCGTCGCCACCGTGACCGAGTTGAGCGCGCGCGGCGTGCGCTTCCTGCCGATCCCCGAGTCCTACTACGCCGACGTCCCGGAGCGGATCGGCGAGATCACGCAGGACGTCGCCGATCTGCGGCGGCTCGGGATCCTCGTCGACCGCGACGAGGAGGGGTATCTGCTGCAGATCTTCACCCATGCCGTCGGCGACCGGCCGACGGTCTTCTTCGAGCTGATCGAGCGTCACGGCGCGCGCGGCTTCGGCGAGGGGAACTTCAAGGCGCTGTTCGAAGCGCTGGAGCGCGAGCAGGATCGGCGCGGGAATCTCTAGGGGCGGTCGCGATGCGCTACGAGCACCGCGGGCGCGTGCCCGCCAAACGCCACGTCGCCTGCTACGAGGACGGCACGCTGCTGACCGAGGAGGTGATGGGATTCGAGGGCTTCTCGGGCAACGAGTCGATCCTCTATCACCTCCAGTCCCCGTGCCGGATCACCGAGCTGGGGAGCTTCACCGCCATCGAGCACCGCGAGTGGGTCCCGCCGGCCCACGCCCACCGGCTGTTCGACACCCGCGCCCTGGAGCGCGCGGGTGACCCGATCATGGGACGGCAGGTGCTGATGGTCAACGACGACGTCGAGATCGGCATCTGCCGCCCGCGCGACGATCAGGCCTACTTCTTCCGCGACGGCGAGGGCGACGAGGTGCTGTTCGTGCACGAGGGACGCGGTCACCTGGAGACGACGTTCGGCACCCTCCCCTATCGCGAGCACGACTACATCGTGATCCCGCGCGGAACGACATATCGAGTCGTTCCCGACGGCGAGCAGCTGTGGCTGACCTTCCACACCCCGGGCGAGATCGAGACCCCGAACCGCTATCGCAATCGCTACGGACAGCTGCTGGAGGGCGCGCCGTACTCGCACCGGGACTTCCACCCGCCGCAGGAGCTCGTCTGCCATCGCGACCGTGGGCCGCACGAGCTCATCGTCCGCGTCCGCGGCGGCTATCAGCGCTACGGCCTGGACTATCACCCGCTGGACGTCGTCGGCTGGGACGGCTACGTCTATCCCTACACCTTCAACATCGACGACTTCGAGCCGATCGCCGGCCGGGTCCATCAGCCGCCGCCCGTCCATCAGACCTTCCAGGGCCCGAACTTCGTCATCTGCTCGTTCTGCCCGCGAATGCTCGACTGGCAGCCCGACGCGATCCCGATCCCCTACAACCACTCCAACCTCCAGTCCGAGGAGATGATCTACTACGTCTCCGGCGAGTTCGGCTCGCGGCGCGGCGTCGACGTCGGCTCGATCACGCTGCATCCGTCGGGGCTGCCCCACGGACCCCAGCCCGGCCTGGCCGAGAAGTCGATCGGGCAGCGCTTCACCGCCGAGCTCGCGGTCATGTGCGACACCTTCCGGCCGCTGCGACTGACCGACCGCTGCCGGGCGCTCGACGACGGGCGCTACGCGCTGTCGTGGTCTGATGGCACGCCGCACCGATCTCCGGTCACCGCCGGCGGCTGAACGATCATCGCCGCCGGGCGTCCGGCATCATGATGTCGTCGTGCAGCCGAACCGGTCGATCCTCGACGCCCCGCCAGAGTGGGGCGGCGAGAGCGTCGGCCCGGCCGCCTGAAAGCGCGCTTGCGCTCCGCGTCGCAGGAGCGTTGAATACGAGGGCACTCAGTCGCTGAGAGGAGAGAGATGAAGCGTTCGACCGAGCACATCCTCTGCACGCACACCGGCAGCCTGCCCCGTCCAGGCGCCCTGACCGAGGCCCTGCAGGAACGTGACCGCGGCGGCGCCAATGGAACCGCGCTCGCCGAGCAGGTACGCGAGGCTGTCGTCGAGGTCGTCGCTCACCAGGCCCGGGCCGGGGTGTCCGTGGTCAACGACGGCGAGGCGAGCAAGATCGGCTACTCGACGTACGTCAAGGAGCGCCTGGATGGCTTCGGCGGAGAGGGCGGGCTCGCCGGGCTACCGAGCGACCTCGCCGAGTTTCCCGACTACATGCAGCGCGTCATGGGCGGGCTGGACTTCGCCATGCCGGCCTGCATCGGCGATGTCTCCTATCGAGATCTCGACGCCGTGCGAGCCGACATCGCCAATCTGAAGGCTGCGGTGGCCGGCGCCGACGTCGAGGACGCGTTCATGACCGCGGCCTCGCCGGGCGTGATCTCGGTCTTCCTCCAGAACCAGCACTATCGGACCCACGAGGCGTACATCGCCGCGCTGGCCGACGTCATGAAGGCCGAGTACGACGAGATCCATGGCGCCGGGATCGTCCTGCAACTCGACTGCCCTGACCTGGCGATGACCCGCCAGATGCGCCGCGACGAGAGCCTCGACGAGTTTCGCCGCCGCGCGGAGTTGCACGTCGAGGCGCTCAACCACGCGACGCGGGACATCCCCGAGCAGGACATGCGCATGCACCTCTGCTGGGGCAACTACGAGGGGCCCCATCACCACGACATCCCGCTGCGCGACATCATCGACATCGTGCTGAAGGCACGCCCGGCGGCGATCTCATTCGAGGCGGCCAATCCACGACACGAGCACGAGTGGAGAGTGTTCGAGGACGTCACGCTGCCCGAGGGCAAGGTGCTCATCCCCGGGGTGCTCGACTCGACCACCAATTACGTCGAGCATCCGGAGCTCGTCGCGCAACGCCTCGTACGCTATGCCGAGCTCGTCGGGCGCGAGAACGTCATCGCCGGCAGCGACTGCGGCTTCGCGACCTTCGCGAGCTTCCTGGCGATCGACCCCGGGATCACCTGGGCCAAGCTGCAGGCGATGGCCGAGGGCGCACGGCTCGCCTCGGCCGAGCTCTGGTAGCGCCTCACCACACGGTGTTGAACAGCACCTCGACGACGAGCGCCTGAGCGCCGAGCGCGAGGAGCACGGGGGTCAGGCGCCGGATCGGAACAGCGGCCGCGGCGACGCAGGCCAGGGGCACGAACGGCAGCCAGATGCGCTCGGTCTCGGCCTTGGTGAAGCCGGCGACCGCGCTGACGACGATCAGCGCGGCCAGGGCACGGGCGGCCGGGTCCCCGCTCGCCAGCGCGCGGCAGGCCGGCCAGGCGATCGGCGGACCGAGCATCACCAGCCATGCCACCGGCGAGCCGAACACCCAGAAGGCGTACGGGCGGTGAGCGGCGATGCCGCGGTCGTAGATCGGACCCAGCGCACGCAGGACGCCGACCGGGTCATAGCCCAGGGTCACGACGAGCACGAGCGTGAAGGCCAGGATCGCCCCCCCGGCCGCCAGCGCGACGATCAGCGCGCGCCGCGGGCCGTCCCGGCCGAGCGTGACGAGCACCGCCCACACCGGGATCGCCAGCAGCAGCCATGAGCAGAACGAGCCGAGCGCGGCGAGCGCGCAGCCGGCGACGAGCGCCGGCGTCCGGGTGCAGACCAGCAGCCAGGCGATCGCGGTGGCCAGCGCGGCAAAGACGAAGTCGACCGAGGTGACCCCGAACAGGATGAGCGCGGGCGAGAACGCCGCCAGCAGGGCGGCGCGGCGCCCGCGGGCCTCGCCGCCGAGCGCCGCGCCGAGCCCGTAGGCGAGCGGCGCGGTCAGCGCGCCGACGGCGATGCAGGCGGCGGCGAGCGTTCCCGCCGAGGTGATCCCCAGCAGATGCAGGACGACGAGCGGGCCGGGCGGATTGCCCTTCACATGGGTCGTCAGGTATGGCAGCAGCGCCGCGAAATGACTGACGTACCACGGCACTCCGCGCGCCAGCAGGACGAGGGACGGCAGATACTCGCGGCTCGCCTCGACGCCGCCGTGGGGGCTGGTGTCGAACACCCGCGTCCAGTCCGCCGGTCCGAGCCGGGCGAGGTTGATCGCCAGCCCGAGACCGGCGGCGAGCACGTACACGCCGGCCGCGTACCTCGCCCGCGTCCGCCGGATCGCGATCAGACGTGGCGCGGCGAGCACGCCGACGGCGACCGTCAGCGCCGAGAGCGCCGCCCACGGACTGAGCGCCGGCGCCCAGTTCATCAGGAAGGGCGGCAGCGGGGTCCCGAGCCCGGCGCCGGAGTGAACCGGGCCGAGCAGCGAATAACCCGCCCGGGCCTGGACGATCAGCCCGGCGGCGACGGTCAGCCCGGCGGCGAGCGCGACGCCTGCCGGCAGCCATGGCTCCCGGTGGCGAGTCCGGGCCGGGCTCAGGACGCTCACGCGGAGGGAGGCGGGGGCGCGGGCGGGCTCGGCGAGGCCGGGGGCGGAGACGACGCCGGCGGCGACGGCGGCGACGGCGGCGCGGGCGTGGGCGACGGCGGCGCGGGCGCGGGCGACGGCGGCGCGGGCGCGGGCGGCGGCGGCGCGGGCGCGGGCGGCGGCGGCGCGGGCGTGGGCTGCGGCGACGCCGAGGGTGCCGGCGGAGCCGCTCGGGCCGGCGTGGCCGGGCGGGGGGCGGGCCGGCCGCGGAGCGCGTACACGACCGCCGACACCGCGAACAGGCCGGCGGTGATCAGCAGCCAGTTGCGGGTGTAGCCGGCCAGCCGATGGCCGGTGTCGTGCAGATAGTTGTCGGCCGACAGCCCGAGGATGAGCGGGAAGTAGACGAGCAGCAGGACGCCGGAGATGAGCAGCGGAGTGCGGAGATAGTTGACGAGCGCGGGGCGCTGAGCGCCGGCCGGGGTGGCCGCGGAGCCGGCGTGGGGCATCCGCCGGGCGACGGCGTGGACGATGCGATCGAGCGCCGAGTACAGGGGCAGCAGGACGAGATCGTGGAGCAGCGCCGCACCGATGAACCACGCGGCGTAGTTGATCACGTCGCCGCCGCCGAGGATCTGATCGATCGCCCAGGCCGCCACCGCGAAGGCGATCAGATGCGCGACGAGATGCGCCGGGTGTGAGCCGTAGCGGCGGCGAAAGCGGGTGATCATGCCGCCTCGAAGGTCATGCTGGCGATCCATTTCGTGCAGTGCACCCCCGGGGCGGTGGCGACGATCACCCGGGCGGGATACCCGTGATCCAGCGAGATGTCGACGCCGTTGACCGTCAGGGCGAGCAGCGACCGGTCGTCGGCCACCTGGGCGCTCGTGTATGTCGCCTGGCGAAACGGGCCGACGGTCTGCAGCGACTCGACGTGCAGCACCATGTCCGGCGCGGCGCCGGCCGCCGCGGCGAGGTCAGACAGCCGTACGCCGCCCCAGCGCTGGCGCGTCGACCATCCCTCCACGCACGCGATCTCCAGGTCATGGGTGGTCTGGGGCAGCGCCTGGAGCTGTGCGCGGCTGAACGACAGCGTCCGCGCGCCGTGAACCGCGAGCCGCCAGCCCGGGTCCGAGGCCGGCTCGATCACCCCGACGAACGCCGCGGTCTTGTTGACGGGAAAGGCGTTGGGGCCGCTGCCGTACACCCGTCCACGGGGCGCGAGCAGCGCCAGACGGCGAAACGGCCCGCCGATCGACTCGCCGAGATTGGACAGCAGCAGCGCCAGCGACGCGCCGCCGACGAGGCCGAGCAGCCCCCGCCGGCTGAGCGTCGGCGCCGCCGGACGCAGCGGCGCCAGCCCATCGACTTCATAGGGCTGGGCCGTCGTCTCGGCGAGGCTCGCCCGCAGCGGCTTCAGCACGCCGTTCTGGCGATAGGCCCGCCGGACCGTCGGCAGCTTGACGAGCACGTGCAGCGTCAGCGCGGCGATGAAGACCCAGGCGCCGTAGTAGTGAGCGCGGACGAAGCCGAAATGCCAGGGATAGAAGAGCTGGATGTTCATCACCCCGGTGGCGAACTCGAACAGTCCGCCGCCGACGAGCAGCAGCAGCGACAGGCGCTCGATCCCCTGCGCGACGCTCGCCACCGGTGGCCACCCGAACAGCTTGGGGATGACCGACCACAGCTTGGCCAGCAGCACCGGGATCGCGACCAACCCGACCGTGATGTGGATCCCCTGGGTCAGCGCGTAGATCCACGACGGGCTGTTCGCCGGCAGGGTGATGAGCGGGCCGATGTCTCCGCTCACCGGCACGGTCGCGTTGTGGCCGATGTCGGGTTGATAGGCGGCGTGCGAGATGAGCCCGGTGACCGCGACGAGCGCGATCAGCACGAGCAGGATCGAGCCCAGGAACGAGGTCAGCCACGACCCGCGCAGGGGGCTGCGCCAGAAGCCGGGGGCAAACGGCCCGGGCGGCGGCGAGTCCCTGAGGCGGCGGACGACGCTCACACCGGCTCCCGCAGCACCGCGCGCATGTCGCGGACGGCGCGGGCGGTCCCGCGCACGGTGCCGGTGACCTTCGAGCGCCCGGCCGCGCGGGGCCGATAGGCGACCGGCCGCTCGCCGACGGCCCAGCCGGCGGCGCTCGCCCGCAGCACCATCTCCAGGGGCCAGCCGAAGCCGCGGTCGACAAGGCCGAGGGCGAGCAGGCGCTCGCGCGGCGCGCAGCGCATCGGGCCGATGTCCCGCAGCAGGAGGCCCGACCGCCGCCACAGCTCCAGCCCGAGCGCCCGGTTGGCCAGGCGGGCGTGGGCCGGCCATGCCGAGCGCGCGGCGTGCCGGGCGCCGAGGCAGAGTCCGAGCTCGCCGGCGCGCACCGGGTCGGTGACCCGCGGGAGCTCCCGCGGATCCAGCGACCCGTCGCAGTCCATGAAGCAGACGAGCTCGGACCGCGCCACCGCCAGCCCGGCATAGCAGGCCGCGCCGAATCCGCGCCGCGGCTCGTGCACGACGCGCGCACCGAGCCGCGAGGCCACCGCGGCCGACCCGTCGACGGACCCGTTGTCGACGACCAGCGGCTCGTAGCCGGGCGGCATCGCGGCCAGCACGAGCGGGATGGCCTCGGCCTCGTCGAGCACGGGCAGGATGACCTCGATCACCCTGCTGAGCGTAAGCCGAGGGTCTTACACGCCGAGAAACTCTGACCGCCTCGTCACGGGCGACCGCAGCGTCGACGCTAGCGTGACCCGGCGTGAAGATCCTCGTCACCGGCGGCGCCGGCTTCATCGGCTCACACGTCGTCGACCTGCTCGTCGCCGGCGGTCACGACGTCCGCGTCCTGGACTGCCTGCTGGCGCTCGCCCATCGCGAGCGGCCCGACTATCTCAACCCCGAGGCCGAGCTCGTGCTCGCCGACCTCGGCGATCCCGCCGCCGCCGCGCGGGCGGTCCGTGACGTGGACGCGGTCAGCCATCAGGCCTCGATGGTCGGGCTCGGCACCGATCTCCGGGACGCTCCCGCCTACGCCCGCCACAACGACGTGGCGACCGCCGTGCTGCTGAGCGCGCTGGCCGCGCGCGGCTTCGACGGCCGCCTCGTGCTGGCCGGCAGCATGGTCGTCTACGGCGAGGGCGGCTACACGTGCGCGCACCACGGACCGGTCGCGCCCGGCCCCCGGACGGTCACCGATCTGCGCGCCGGGCGCTTTGACCCGCCCTGCCCGGCGTGCGGCGAGCCGCTGTCGCCGCACGCGGTCACCGAGACCGCGGCGCCGGCGCCGCGCAGCCTCTACGCCGCCACCAAGCTCCATCAGGAGCATCTGTGCGCCTGCCTGGCGCGGGAGACCGGGGCGACCGTCACCGCGCTGCGCTATCACAACGTCTATGGGCCGCGGATGCCGAGCGACACCCCGTATGCGGGGGTGGCGTCGATCTTCGCCAGCGCGCTCGCCCGCGGCGACTCCCCGAGGGTGTTCGAGGACGGCGGACAGCTGCGCGACTTCGTCCACGTCCGCGACGTCGCGCGGGCCAACGTCCGCGCGCTGACGAGCGAGCGGCCGCTGCCGGGCATCTTCAACATCTGCTCGGGCCGGCCGCGCTCGATCCTGGAGATGGCCGCGGCGCTGGCCGACGCCCACCGCGCGCGAGGGGCGTCGGGACGCGCGGCCGGCGCGCCGCGTCCGGTCGTCACCGGAGAGTTCCGGCTCGGCGACGTGCGCCACGTCTTCGCCTCCGCGCAGAAGGCGCGGGACGAGCTCGGCTTCACCGCCCAGGAGGACTTCGCCGACGGGATGGCGGAGTTCAGCGCGGCGCCGCTGCGCACCTGACACGCCCCGGATTTCCGGTTTGTTAATCAGTCGGAGGCCTCATTGCCTCTAGCGTCGAAGCCATGAGCGACGCGGCCGTGATGGTGATCGCCAAGGACCCGGTCCCCGGCCGCGCGAAGACCCGGCTGTGCCCGCCGTGCCGGCCCGAGCAGGCCGCCGCACTCGCCGCCGCGGCGTTGAGCGACACGCTCGACGCCGTCCACCGCACCGCGGCGGCACGCCGCATCCTCGTGCTCGACGGCGACCCGGGACGCTGGCGGCGCAGCGGCCTGGAGATCATCCGCCAGCGCGGCGCGCTGTTCTCAGAGCGCCTCGGCCACGCCTTCGAGGACGTCGACGGGCCGGCGCTGCTCGTCGGCATGGACACCCCGCAGCTGACGCCCGCGCTCCTGGACGACGGGCTGGCGGCGCTGCTGCGCTTCGACGCCGTGCTCGGACCGGCGCTCGACGGGGGCTACTGGAGCGTCGGACTGCGCCGCGCCGATCGAGACGTCTTCCGCGGAGTGCCGATGAGCGCCGGCGACACCCTGCGCCATCAGCGCCGGCGGCTGCGCCGGCTCGGCCTCGCCGTCTACGAGCAGCCACCGCTGCGCGACGTCGACACGATCGCCGACGCGCGGGCCGTCGCCGCGCAGGCACCGCACTCGCGGTTCGCCGCCGCCCTGGCCCGACTGGCGCCACCGGCGTGAGCACCGCGCTGTCGCTCTACGCCGAGACCCTCCGCGGCCACGCGGACGGGTCGGCGACGGCCACGGTCGCGCGCTTCCGCGACGGCCGCTCGCGTCCGCTGGCCGTGCAGCGCTGGTGCGAACCGGCCGACGCGGTCGACGAGCATGCCCTCGGGCTGCTGCGCGGGCCGGTGCTCGACGTCGGCTGCGGCCCGGGCCGCCATCTCCACGCGCTCGCCCGGCGCGGGGTGTTCGGCCTCGGCGTCGACCTCTCCCCGGTCGCGGTCGGCCTGGCCCGCGGCGCGGGCGCGACGGCGATCGTCGGCTCGATCTTCGACGACCTCCCCGGAACGCAGACCTGGCAGAGCGCGCTGCTGCTCGACGGCAACATCGGGATCGGCGGCTGCCCGTCACGGCTGCTGCGACGGATCGGCCGCCTGCTGGCCGGCGACGGTCATGTCCTCGTCGAACTCGAGCCGCCACACGCCGCCACGATCGAGACGGCGATCCGCTTGGAGACGCCGTGCGCGACGAGCGACTGGTTCCCGTGGGCCGAGGTCTCGGCCGCCGACATCGGGGCGGTCGCCGGGGCCGCCGATTTCCGCGTGACCGAGCAATGGAGCCGAGGCGAGCGCTGGTTCGCGCTGCTGGCCGCGCGCTGATCCGTCACCATACGGCGGGTGTCGCCCCCGCGTGAGATCCGCTCCTGGCTGATGGACATGGACGGCGTCCTCATCCACGAGGAGCACGCGATTCCCGGCGCGGACGACTTCATCTCACGGCTGACCGAGCGCGGAACGCCGTTCCTCGTGCTGACCAACAACTCGATGTACACCCAGCGCGATCTCGCCGCCCGGCTGCGCACGAGCGGGATCACCGTCCCCGAGGAGCGGATCTGGACCTCGGCGCTGGCCGCGGCGGTCTTCCTGCGCGATCAGCGGCCCGACGGCTCGGCGTACGTGATCGGCGAGGCCGGGCTGACGACCGCGCTGCACAACGCGGGCTACACGCTCACCGACCGCGATCCCGACTACGTCGTGCTCGGCGAGACCCGCACCTACAGCTTCGAGCGCATCACGCAGGCCATCCGCCTGATCGCCTCCGGCGCCCGGTTCATCGCCACCAATCCCGACGCCACCGGACCGACGCTCGACGGGCCGCTGCCGGCGACCGGCTCGGTGGCGGCGCTGATCAGCCGGGCGACGGGCGTCGAGCCGTATTTCGTCGGCAAGCCCAACCCATTGATGATGCGCTCCGCCCTGAACGCCATCGACGCCCATTCCGAGACGGCGGCGATGATCGGCGACCGGATGGACACCGATGTCGTCTCCGGGCTCGAGGCCGGAATGGAGACGATCCTCGTCCTCACCGGGCTGACGGCGCGCGACGACGTCGAGCGCCATCCGTATCGCGCCTCGCGGATCGTCGACTCGATCGCCGACCTCCTCGACGAGCTCGGCTAAGACCAAGGACCGGAGACTCAGGCGGTGAGCGGCTGCTCCTGGTCGCCGCGCGCGTCGAGCTCGCGGACGATCTTCTGAATCCGCGCGTCCTTGACCATCAGGTCGTCGACGAGCGGGTTGAGCACCCCGCGCAGAACGCTGAACGCCGCCCAGCGGCGGGGCGCGATGATCCGGGGGGCGCGCCTCTCGATCCCGCGCGCCACCGCCTCGCCGGCCTGCGCGGGGGTCAGGCGCTTGCGCAGCGGGCGGGGCAGCGCGTCCCGCATGCCGTCGGCCATCGGATCGGCGTCGATCGTCATGTGCACCATCTCGGTGTCGATGAAGCCGAAGTAGGCGACGCTCGCGCCGGCGCCGTGCGGGGCGAGCTCCACCCGCAGCGCCCGGCCCAGCTGCTCGACGCCCGCCTTGGCCATCGCATAGGGAGCGGCACCGAGCCCGTTGACGAAGGCGTAGACCGACGAGGTGACGACGATGTGGCCGCGGCGCTGCGCGATCTGGGGCAGCGCCGCGATCACCGTGTTGTAGACCCCGCCGAGGTTGACCGCCAGCACGCGATCGAAGGCCTCGCCGTTCATCGCCCGCACGGTCGCGCCGCGGGTCGCGATCCCGGCGTTGGCCACGACGACGTCGACACCGCCCCAGCGTTCGGTCACCTCGGCGACCACCCGCTGCATCGCGCCGCGGTCGGTGACGTCGGCACGGACCCCGAAGGCCTCGCCCGCCAACGCGTCGGCGGCCGCCTGGGCGGCGGCCTGATCGAGGTCGACGATCACGATCCGCGCCCCCCGGGCGGCGAGCGCGGTCGCCGTCCCCAAGCCGATGCCGCGCGCGGCGCCGGTGATGATCGCCACCCTGCCCGAGAGGTCGAAGCTCGCCATTCGGCGCCGGATTCAAGCAGACGTGCGTAGAGTGCGGACCCGTGTCCTCCCTGACCGCGCTTGACCGGCAGCTGCTGCTGACGGCCCGCACCCGCTGGCACGGCCCGCGGCGCGACCGGCTCGTCGCCGGCTATTCCCGGACCGGCGAGCACGCCGCCTGCTGGCTGGCGCTCGGCGCCGCCGGCGCCGTGATCGACGGCCCGCGCAGAGGCCGCTGGCTGCGCGGCGTCGCCGTCGTCGCGGCCTCCTACGGCGCCAACTACGCGGTCAAGCTGATCGTGCGCCGCCGCCGCCCTGAGCTCGACGGGCTCCCCGCGCTGTCGCCGGTCGTCTCGACGCTGTCGTTCCCCAGCGCGCACGCCACGACCTCGTTCGCGGCCGCGCGGGCCTATGGCGGCCTCGTGCCGGCGCCGGTCCTGTACGGCGCGGCTGGGGCGTTCGCGGCCAGCCGGCCGTATCTCGGAGTCCACTATCCCAGCGATGTGGTGGCCGGAGCCGCGCTCGGGACGGTGCTGGCCGGAATCCGCCGGGAGACCGGCGAGGAGCTGACGCCATGCCGATGAAGGTCGGCATCGTCGGGATGCCGAACGCCGGCAAGTCGTCGCTGTTCACGGCGCTGACCGGCGTCGCGGCCGAGGCGGCCAACTATCCGTTCACGACGATCGAGCCGAACCTGGCGATCGTCCCGGTCGCCGACGAGCGCCTGGAGGAGGTCGCCGCGACCGTCCGCGCCTCGAACATCGTCCACGACACGATCGCCTTCCACGACATCGCCGGGCTCGTCGCCGGGGCGCACAAGGGCGAGGGGCTGGGCAACCAGTTCCTGGCCAACATCCGTGAGACCGACGCGATCGTCCACGTCGTCCGCGCCCACGCCGACGAGAGCGTCATCCACCCCGAGGGGCGGGTCGACCCGATCGCCGACATCGAGACGATCGAGACCGAGCTCATCTTCGCCGACCTCGAGCAGGCCGAGCGCCGGCTCGACCGGGTCGCCAAGACCGCCAAGAGCGGCGACCGCCACGCCATCGCCGAGGCGCAGTGGCTGCGCGAGGTCATCGAGGCGCTGTCGGCCGGCCGTCCGGCGCGCACCGTGCCACCGCCCGCCGAGGCCGCCGACGCGGTCACGCTGCTCTCGCCGCTGACCGCCAAGCCGGTGCTGTTCGTGGCCAACGTCGATGAGGGCAGCGCCACCGTGCCTGAGGCGATCGCGGCGCACGCCGCCGCCCAGGGCGCGCAGGCCGTCGCCGTCTCCGCCCGCCTGGAGTCCGAGCTCGGCGAGCTCGACGACGACGACGCCGCCGCCATGCGCGAGGACCTGGGGCTCGCCGAGTCCAGCCTGCAGACCGTCGTGCGCGGCGCCTTCGCACTGCTGGCGCTCGTCGCCTTCTTCACCGCCGGCGAGGACAAGCCCGCCCAGTCCTGGCATCTGCGCCGCGGGCTCTCGGTCTGGCACGCCGCCGGCCTGATCCACTCCGACATCCAGCGCGGCTTCGTCCGCGCCGAGGTCGTCAGCTGGGATGCCCTGCGCGACGCCGGTGGCTACAGCGGCGCCCGGGAACGCGGCACCCTGCGCCTGGAGGGGCGCGACTACGTCGTCGCCGACGGCGACGTGATCACGGTCCGCTTCACGCCGTAGCCGCCGACGCCCGCCGCCGCGGCCGGCCCGAGCGCCGAGCGCCGAGCGCCGAGCGCCGAGCGCCGAGCGCCGAGCGCCGAGCGCCGAGCGCCGAGCGCCGAGCGAGCATGTCTGAAAATTGCCCGGATACCGGGCAAAATATCGACCCCTGCCCGAGGCGGGGGCGCGCGAGGCGGCGAGCCAGGCGCAGGACCCGCGCGGGCGACGACGCAGGCGCGGGCGACGACGCGGGCGCGGGCGTAAACGCGGGCGCGAGCGACGACGCGGGCGCGGGCGCGGGGTGGGCTTCAGAGGTCGGCGAGCGACCCGGCGTCGGCCAGGCGCTGGGCGAGGCGGCCCATGCCGTGCGCGGCGGCCGCGACCGCGCCGGCGGCGAGATCGGTCTCGGCGTCGGGCGGCAGGACGACCTCGACGTCGCGCAGGCACGCTATCTCCCGATAGGCGCGCAGCTGATCGGCGTGGTCACGCAGGGCGGCGGCGACCCGGGGGCGCTCCTGGTCGGCGGCGGCGATCGCCGCGTCGAGCGAGCCGTGGCGCGCCAGCAGCGCGGCGGCGGTCTTGGCGCCGATCCCCGGCGCCCCGGGCAGGCCGTCGGAGGGATCGCCGCGCAGGGCGATGAAATCCGGCACGAGCTCAGGGTCGATCCCGTAGCGCCGGCGCACCTCGGGCGGGTCGACCTCCTCGAAGCCGGCCGCGCCCTGCTTGAGATAGACGACGCTGACCCGCTCGGCCGCGCACTGGTAGAGGTCGCGGTCGCCGGTCATGATCAGCCCGCGGCCGCCGGCGGCGGCCTCGGCGCGCGCCAGCGCCCCGATCAGATCGTCGGCCTCGAGGTCGTCGGAGGACCGCGACGACCAGCCGAAGGCCGCGAACAGATCCGGCGCCTGCGCGAACTGCCAGGCGAGGGCCGCGGGCACGGGCGGGCGCTGGGCGTGGTAGCCGGAGTACAGCTCGACGCGATAGGTGGCCGCCTCGGCTCCCCAGCAGACGACGATCGCCCGCGGGCGCCGGTCGGCGGCGATCCGCAGGATGAGGTTCGTCGCCCCGAGCAGCGCGTTGACCGGATGGCCGTCGGCGTCGGTGATCGACTCGGGCAGCGCGAAGAACGACCGGTAGAGGACGAACGGTCCGTCGATCGCCAGCAGCGGTCCGGGCACCCCCGGCAATCTACCGGTGGCGCGGCGACCGCCCCAGCGCGGCCGGGTGAGATCAGCCCGGGTGCGCCCGGCGCCCACGGGCGGCCGGCGTCACGCCCGGGTGCGCCCGGCGCCCTCGGGCGGCCGGCGTCACGCCGACCACGACCGCCGGACCGGCCATCGACCCGTCGAGGATCCGATAGCTTCCCGGCCCGCTCAGGGCGACGGAGACCGCTCCGGACGCCGAAACGCTCTCCTGACCGAGCGTCTGCCACGCGCCCGACGCCCCGAGGCTCTGCAGCGCGACGGTCGAGCCCGCCGGCGGCACCGGGAAGAGGCTTGCGCTCAGCGCGTCCCCGTCGGCGGTGGAGGAGATCGTCGTGAACGACGCCCACGTGCTGCGCAGGTCCAAGGCGCTCTGCAGCTGCGATCCGGTGACGCTCGTGTCCCCGCCGGTGCCGACCACCTCGGCGGTGATGATCCGCGGTGACACCCCGTGCCTGGTGACGACGATGCCCTCGAGGGTCCCGTCGACGAGCGAGCCGAGATCGGCGCCGGCGGCCGTCAGGCTGAGCTGCAGATCCCAGCTGTGATACGGATCGCCGTCGGCGGCGTCGAAGGGATCGGACACCCCGACGAGCCACGGCTCCGGCGTCGCCCCCGGCCAGACGTTCTGGATGCTCTCGGTGTAGCCGCCCGAGCTCGAGAAGTAATACGTCACGACCGGCTTGCCGTCGTAGGTGACGACCTGGCCGGTGGTCGCGGCGACCGCGGCGTCGGTCGACGGGGTCTCGGCGGCGACGCCGCCGTAGCCCTGCGATCGCGTGTCGGAGTACAGGGTGTAGCCGTTGCCGTGGACCGTGGTCGTGATCGCATACGTCCGCGCCGCGACGGCCTGTGCCTCGAGCGCCGCCGCGGGCCAGCCCGAGGCCGACATCTCGATCGAGACGACCCCGCGGACGTAGTCGTCGAGCCCGACCGCGTTGACGGTCTGCACGCCGCCGGCGCCGTCGGGGCGAAACTCGAGCGCGCCGCGATACTCGCCCTTGCCCGGCACGTCGACCGGTCCAGGACCGCTGACGCTGAGCGGCGGGGCGAACGTCCCGACCGTGGCGCCGGCGGCGCTTGCGACCTGCAGGTCGCCGTCGCTGAGCGCGGTCACGTCATAGGTGGTCCCGGCGGCCAGGGTGACCGGCGCCGAACCGGCCGGCACCGCCGAGGTGGCGCCACTGAACGAGGCCACGCCGGTGCTGAGCAGCACCCGGACGAGCTGGTCGGGGTTCGTCGATCCGATCGCGGTGCCCTGGTAGTAGTGGGCCAGGATGAAGCGATAGCCGAAGCCCTGCTGGGCATAGCCGTAGGCGCCGAACTGGCTCATCCCGATGCCGTGCCCGTTGCCGGCGCCCTGGATGTCGAACACGGTGGCCGCCCGGGCGCCCGATGCCGGCCCGCCGAGCGACATGACGGCGCCCAGCGCCGCCAGCGCCAACAGCCCGAGTCCGCGCCGCAGTGCGCCGGGACGGCGGGTGTAGAGATCGGCGAAGTGGGCTAGATACGGGGGCGAGATGTCGGAGCGCAAGGCGTCAGCGGTCTTTGTCGAGTGCCTGGAGGCGGAGGGCGTCCGCTACGTCTTCGGCATCCCGGGCGAGGAGACGCTGGATCTCAACGAATCGCTGGCCGAATCGACGATCCAGTTCGTGCCCGTGCGCCACGAGCAGGGCGGCGCCTACATGGCCGACGCCTACGGCCGGCTGACCGGCCGGGCCGGCGTCTGCCTCGGCACGCTGGGCCCGGGCGCGACGAACCTCGTGACGGCGGTCGCCGACGCCTTCCTGGACCGCTCGCCCCTCGTCGCGCTGACCGGGCAGTCCGACCTCGAGCGGATGCACAAGGAGTCCCATCAGTACATCGACCTGCTGGGGATCATGCGCCCGGTGGTCAAGTGGAACGCCCGCGTGTCGAGCGCTCAGATCGTTCCCGAGGTGGTGCGCAAGGCGTTCAAGGTGGCGGAGTCAGAGAAGCCCGGCTCCACCCATCTGGAGCTCCCCGAGGACGTGATGGCCCAGCCGCTGCACGCCTCGCCGCTGCCGGCCCACGCGCCCGTCCAGCCCGAGCCGGGGATGAGGGAGCTCCAGCGCGCCGCCGAGATCATCATCGCCGCCGAGAACCCCGTCATCCTCGCCGGCAACGGCGCGATCCGCACCCATGCCTCCCGCGCCCTGCGCGCCTTCGTGCACACCACGGGGATCCCGGTCGCCGAGACGTTCATGGCCAAGGGGCTGATCGACTACGAGGATCCTCACGCGCTCGGGACGGTCGGGCTGCAGGCCCGGGACTACTCCCTGGCCGGCTTCGACGAGGCCGACGTCGTGATCGCGGTCGGCTACGACCTCGTCGAGCACGCCCCCGAGCACTGGAATCCCCGCCGCGACAAGCAGATCGTCGTGATCGACACCGTCGCCGCCGAGATCGACGAGTTCTTCGTCCCGGAGGTGGAGCTGATCGGCGACATCGCCCACGTCCTCGCTCGCCTGGCCGCCGGGGCAAGCCGCCGTCCGACCCCGCGGGTCGACTCAGATCGCCTGCGCACGCTCGTCTCCGGCGCGCTCGCCGACGCGGAGACCGACGGCCACTTCCCGATGCGCCCACCGCGGGTGCTGGCCGATCTCCGCCGCGCGCTGCGCCGCGACGACCTGCTCGTCTCCGACGTGGGGCTGCACAAGCTGTGGATCGGTCGGATGTTCCCGGCCCACGAGCCGGGGACCGTGCTGATCGCCAACGGCCTCGCCGGGATGGGCTTCGCGCTGCCGACGGCGATCGCCGGCCAGCTCGTCCATCCCCGCCGTCACGTCGTCACCGTCAGCGGCGACGGCGGCTTCCTGATGAACTGCCAGGAGCTCGAGACGGCGGTCCGGCTGCGGACCCCGGTCGTCAACATCATCTGGGAGAACGGCCAGTTCGGCTCGATCGCCTGGAAGCAGGACAAGCGGTTCGGCCGCCACTTCGACGTCGACTTCGGCAATCCGGACTTCGTCAAGCTCGCGCAGTCCTTCGGAGCGCCCGCGTGGCGCTGCCAGACCGCGGACGATCTCTCACGCCATCTCGCCACGGCGCTGACGCTCGATCTCCCGTCGGTGATCGTCGTGCCGATCGACTACTCGATCGACGTCGCGATCTCCCGGGAGCTCGGCGCCGAGACCGTCGCCACCTGAGCCCGGGCCGGAGGCCGGGGCTCACCCGGCCGCCGGCGGCGGCCGAATGAGCCCGAGCCTCATCTGCGCCGGCCGCTCAGCGGCGGGCGACGAGCCCGCTTCCTCCGGCGAACTCGTTGACGAAGCCGACCCCGTCGGGCGTGCCCAGGCCGGTCGCCAGGTCATACCCTGGAACGGCGGCGTAGCCGGTCACGCTCTGCGGACCGGGGAACGGGTCGGTCGCCGGGTTGGTCCAGGAGACGTCGGTGTTGCCGAGCGTCACGTCGTCCAGTCCCGAGTTCGAGCCGTCACCGATGGCGTACAGCCGCGGGTTGAGCAGCCCCAGGTCGTGTCCGGCGGCCTGATCGGCGACCGCGACGAGGCCGGCGAACATCGGCGTCGCCTCGCTCGTCCCGCCGACGATGCCCCACACCGGCGTCGACGGGAACCCGAGCGCCGAGGCGTCGAAGCTCCAGTACACGTTCGCGCCGCCGTTGACCGCCGCCGTCATGCTGACGTCCGGCGTGCCGCGCTGCAGACCCACCGTCGAGGCGACGTCGTCCTGATACCACGGCCGCGGGAAGACGACCGACAGGCCGCCGCCGCCGGCGGCCGGACTGCCGAACAGGGCGGTGTCGTTCCAGACGCTGTCCGGCGACAGCCGGTTGCCGTCGGCGTCGAGGAACAGCTGGGTGCCGCCGACCGAGGTGACGAGCGGATCACTCGACGGCCAGCTGTTGACACGGTAGGGGTAGAAGTCGGCGGCGTCCGGGGCCGCCGTCTCGTTCGTCGGGCCGGCGTCGCCGGAGCCGGCGAGCACGGTGATGCGGTGCAGATAGGCGTTGAGGTATGCGCCGCGCAGCCGCTTGATCGACCGCGCGTCCGGGAACGTCTGCTCGGTCGCGCCGAAGCTCTGGCTGATCACATCCCCGAGGTGGTGGTCGATGACGTAGTTCTCGGCCTCGACGATCTGCGGGAAGCCGACGGTGCCCTCGGTCTCGGCCACCGGCGTCTCGACGAGCAGGATGTTGGCCCCGGGCGCCATCGAATGCGAGTACTCGACGTCGAGCGAGGTCTCGATCCCCCAGTTGGGGTCGTTGGGGTTGGTCGGATCGAACGGCGGCACCGGCCCGTCGGGCTGGATGATCTTGAACGACGGCGGGGCGGGCAGACCGTAGGCCTGGTCGAAGGTCTGCAGGTCGCTCTGGATCGTCGGCGAGCCGAACGAGTCGACGATCACGATCGTCTTACCGGCTCCGTTGAGGCCGGCCTGGTACAGCGGGTTCATGTCGTAGGCCTGCTCGTACTGGATCGGGCCGTAGCAGGCGATCCCGATCTGCGCCTCGCACTGCGCCGTCGTCGGCGGCTGGGTGAAGTGGGCGTCGAAGGCGACGTGCAACGGCGCCGCGACCGCGGCGCCGGCCGCGCACGCCGACGCGATCACGGCACCGACGATCGCCAAGAGTCCTCTGATCCGCACAGCGGCATCCTCCCTGGGGATTGATTGGGCGCGGGATTCAATCACGCCGCCGGGGAGGCAGGCAAGGCCCCCACCGGGCGCCACGGCGATCCGCTGACGATCGCCGCGGCGCTCGGGGGCTCAGGTGTTGCCGCGGGCCATCGCCCGCAGGTCCATCGCCTTGTCGTAGGTCTCCTCGTCGACGCCCTTCTCGTAGGCGACCTCGCGCAGCATGCGGCCCGAGGACGAGGCCTCCTTGACGATCTCCGCCGCCTTGTCGTAGCCGATGTAGGGGTTGAGCGCGGTCGCCGCGGCCAGGGTCGACTCGGCGGAGCGGTGGCAGCCGTCGACGTTGGCCTGGATCCCATCGACGCACTTCTCGGCGAAGATCCGCGACGTCGAGGCCAGCAGGGTGATCGACTCCAGCAGGTTGCGGGCGATCAGCGGGACGCGGACGTTGAGCTCGAAGTTTCCCTGCAGGCCGCCGATGGTGATGGCGGCGTCGTTGCCGATGACCTGTGCGGAGACCTGGAGGACGACCTCGGGGATGACCGGGTTGACCTTGCCCGGCATGATCGACGAACCCTTCTGGAGCTCGGGGAGGAACAGCTCCCCGATGCCCGCCCGCGGCCCCGAGCCCATCATCGCCAGGTCGTTGGCGATCTTGGTCAGCGACACCGCGGTCACCTTCAGCGCGCCGGACAGCTCGACGAGCGCGTCGCGGTTGCCCTGGGCCTCGAACGGATCCTCGGGAGCGTTGATCTCCAGACCCGTGGTCTCGGTCAGCCGCGCGCGCACGCGGATCGCGAACTCCCTGTGGGTGTTCAGGCCGGTGCCGGTGGCCGTCCCGCCGAGCGGGATCTGGGCGACCTGGGGCAGGGCGTTGCGGATCCGGCGAGCGGCGAGCCTGACCTGCGCCGCGTAGCCGGCGAACTCCTGGCCGAGCGTCACCGGAACGGCGTCCATGAGGTGGGTGCGCCCGGACTTGACGATGTCGTGGAACTCGCTCGCCTTGCTCTGGAAGGACGCCTCCAGCTGCTCGAGGGCGGGGAGCAGATCGTGCGTCGCGCGGTCCAGCGCGGCGAGGTGGACCGCCGACGGGAAGACATCGTTGGAGGACTGGCCCATGTTGACGTGGTCATTGGGGTGCGCCGCCGTCGCGGGCTCGCCCTGGTTGGCGAGCGCGGCGATGACCTCGTTGGCGTTCATGTTCGTCGAGGTGCCCGATCCGGTCTGGAAGACGTCGATCGGGAACTGGTCGTCGAACTCGCCGGCCGCGACCCGGTCGGCGGCGGCGGCGATGCGCTCACCCAGCTCGGCGTCCAGCAGATCCAGGTCGGCGTTGACGCGCGCGGCGGCGCCCTTGATCTGTCCCAGCCAGCGGATCACGGGAATCGGAACGGTCTCGCCGGAGACCGGGAAATTGCCGACGGCCTTGGTCGTCTCGCCGCCCCAAAGCTGGTCCTTCTCCTGCAGGCTCATGGCGTCCTTTCGCGGGTTCAGTGGCGTGCATGACAACGCTAGCGCTCAGCCGCAGAAGGCGATCAGCTCGCGGGCCACGGCGACCGGATCGTCGTAGGCGATCAGGAAGCCGGTGCCGTGCAGCGTGCGCAGCTGGGCGCTCGGGAGCAGATCGAGCGCCTCGGTGGCGGCCTGCAGCGGATGCGCCGGATCCTGGTCGGCCCACAGCAGGAGCACCGGCATCGACATCTGCGGATAGGCGTCGAGCAGCTGACGCTGGGCCTCGACCGGCCAGCGACGGGCGAACTTCGCCCACGACCGGGCGCGATTGCCGTTGCCGCCGACGTCGGCGAAGGCGTGACGGATCAGGTCACGCGCGGCCTGGTCGTCCTGGAGCGTCAAACGCGCCCCGACCGATGGGCGGAAGACGAGCTTCGCCCCGTGCGAGAGCACGCGATCCAGGCCGGGCAGCGCGGCCATCCGGCAGGCGGCGCGCCAGGCCGCTCGCTGCGCGGCGAACTCGTCGCGCCGATGCAGACGGCTGGGCATCAGCACGACGCGGGTCGGCGCCAGCCGGCCGTCGGCGATCGCCCGCAGCGCCAGCTCAGCGCCGATGTCGTGGCCGGCGACCATCACCCGAGGTCCGCCGACCTCGGCGCAGAAGCCCGCGATCACCTCGGCGAGCCACTCCGGCGCATACGGATGGCGCGGGCGGTCCTCGGAATCCCCGTGCAGCGGCAGGTCCGGGAGCACGACGCGGAACCGCCCGGAGAGCGGTCCGACGACCGGCTCCCATTCGCGATGTGACAGGCCGAGCGAGTGCAGCAGGACGAGCGCCGGACCGGTGCCGGTCTCCCGATAGGCGATCCGCGCGCCATCGGGATGGTGGTAGAGCCGCAGACGCACCGGCAGATCGTCGCACGACACGGCACGCCCGCATCTGACCGGGATCCGGGCGAACACGTGGGCAAGGTGTCAGGAGCGTTGTGGAATGTTGTGCAATTACTGCACGTATCTGATCATCCACGGGAAAGGCGCCTGAATGCAGCCATGAGAAACACCACGGCGAGTCCTCTTGGTCTGTCGACTTCGCAGGCCGCCCGGGCACTTGGAGTCTCGCTGGGAACGATCCGGCGGTGGTCCGATATGGGTCACCTCGAGTCCTACCGCACTCCGGGTGGTCAGCGTCGCTTCAGCCAGGAGCAGATCGACAAGTTCGTCGGCTCCCTGGAGCAGCAGGCCGCAGACCCGCTCCTGGACCGTCAGGCCGTCTGACCCCGCGTCGGCGCGGACCCAACCGCGGAATCGGCCGCGGGGGTCCGTCCTGCCGCCGGTCAGCCGCCTGCCCCGGCCTGCCTGATCCGACGCTCCATGTCGAGCTCGGTGTCGAAGTCCGCGCGGTCGGCGTGGCGATAGTCGACGCCCTCGCCGCTCAGCAGGCCGGCCAGGATCTCGACGTAGTGCGAGTCGACCTGGCTGCCGGCCACGCGGCGCAGCTCCGTGAGCGCCTCGAATGAGCTCATCCCCGTGCGATAGGTGTCGCTGGCCGTCAGGGTGTCGTACACCTCCGCGACGGCGATGATCTTGGCGATCTCCGGAATCTGATCGGCGCTGAGCTCACGCGGATAGCCACGGCCGTCGATACGCTCATGATGGGCGAGCACGATCTCCGACACCGGTCCGTAGACGCCGAGGTCCCGCAGCATGTCGGCTCCGAGCTCCGGATGGCGCTGGATCGCGATCCAGTCCTCGTCGGTCAGGACGCGGCCACGCTCCGCCACCCGGTCCGACAGCGCGAAACGGCCGATGTCGTGCAGCAGGCCGGCGGTATGGGCGAGCTCGCACTCGGCCTCGCTCATGCCGACCGCCTGAGCGATGTCCCGCGCGAAGCGTGCGACCGCGGCCGAGTGACGGGCGGTGCGCCCGTCACGGATGTCCAGCGAGCGCATCAGCCCGGCCAGCACACCCCACGACAGCGACACGTACTGCTGGGCGCGCTGGTTGGACTGGTCCAGGAGATGCGCCATGTAGGAGAACGCGAACACGCCGACGAGCGCGAAGGCGATCCCGGCATTTCCGACCGATTCGCGGACGCCGACCCCGGCGACCGCGACGAGGATGCTGAGAGCGCCGCTCGGCAGGAACTCGAGCAGCGCCCCCATCCCGAACTCGTCCTCGCCTCCGGTGGACAGCATCCGCAACGAGATCATCGCGAAGCTCAGCACGAGCACGACGACCCCGGCGAGGGCCACCACGAGATAGAAGGCGACGTCGTTGGCCGGCGTCGGCTGCAGGCTGCGGATGAGCAGCGCCGCGGCAACGGCCGGCACGACCGCCGGCGGGAGATTGGTGAACAGCACCGTCCGCCAGCTCGTCTTCATGACCACCGTCGCGCCCAGCTCGGCGATCACCGCGACGCCGGCGGCCGACGCCGGGCCGAGGAAGGCGGCGGCCAGCACGATGACGATGAACGAGCCCGAGACCCCGAGCCCGCCGCGCTCGCCGGATACGAGCAGGCCGGCCGCGAGCGCGGCGATGGCGAGGATCGCGGTCAGCGAATCGACACGGTCGTGCGCGCTAAGCGCGATCGCGGCGCCGCAGACGACCAGGCTCGTCACCGCAGCGCCGGACACCATGGCCTCTCGCCACTTCACCACGGCACCGTCATCCGCACCACCGCGGAGCATCCGCAAGACGGTAGCGCCAATCGCGCGTCGAGACCAGACGCGCCTGAGGTATCAGATCGGATGGAACCCCGTGCGCCGGGATCCTGGGAGAACGTGCCGCCGGCGAGGCCCTTCGGGCCTTCGGGCCGCCGGGCGAGCCCTCCGTCAGTTGATGCGAAAGACCATGAGACCAACCTTTTCTTGCCTGAGATGTGGGGATGACCGACGGCTGCACACCGCCGTGATGAGAGCGATGCCGGGGAGCGTCAGTTGATGCGGAAAACCATGTGCGACCTCTCCTCCTGTCAGTTGAAGTGGGGGTGAATGGAGGTTTCTTCAGTTGATGCGGAAGACCATGCGGAAAAGCTCCTGATTTCGGGTTGACGAGGCGTGGCGAAAGCCACGGGCTGTGTTTTCAGTTGATACGGAAAACCATGCGAACACCCCCCTTCCAAGGCATCCGTGGGTCATGACCAGCGCGGTGCGGCGGAGACCTGCGATCTGCTGGTGGGACCCATCCTCTCCCTCCCTCCGGGTGTCCCTGTACCTGGCTCGGTGGGAGGCTGGTGGCTGTCGACCGTGACGGGAAATCCATTGCGTCGCGGGATACTCTCCCGTCGGCGTTCCTTCGGGTCGCAAACTGCGCTAAAACGTTTGTCCACGTTCGCCCACCGGGGAGCATCAGAGGACTACGCTTTGCACAGATTCTTGGTCGTTATTTCGTGCAATTTTATGCCTCGCATGGCGCATTCGCAATGCCAGACTTCACCTTTGTGAACAAATGCGGTATCTGAAAACCAGCGAAGCTGCAGCATTGCTGAATGTGAGTCCGAACACGCTACGTGCCTGGGAGCGGCGATTCGGATTCCCCAAGCCGCAGCGCTCTCCCGGAAAGCACCGGCTGTTCACGCACGGCGAGATCGCTGCGCTGCGCGACGCCCTCCAGGAGGGTCTGTCGATCTCCTCGGCGGTCTCCCGCGCACGTGAGGGACTCGCCGCGGACGCCAACTCGCTGGTCGGCGCGCTCGTCTCCTACGAGCGCGAACGGGCCGACGCCGCCATCGAGGCGGCGCTGGCGCTGCGCTCGGTCGAGCGCTCGGTCGAGGAGGTTCTGCTGCCGACGCTCGAGGAGATCGTGCGCCGCCACGGACCGGAGTCGGCCGCGTGGGCGTTCGCCGCCCATTGGGCCGCCGATTGGCTGCGTCGCGCTCAGCGCCTGTCTCCGCCGCCGGTGCGGCCGATCTCGATCGTCGTCGGCGACGCCTGCCGCGACGAGCTCGACCCGGACACGCCGTATCTGCGCGCGCTCGAGCTGTTCGCCGCCCGGGCCGGGGTCAACGTCCTCAGCCTGTCGGCGCGCGGCGTGAACGGGATCGGCGACGCGGTGGCGATCCACCGGCCGAATCTCGTCATCGTCGCCGGCTCGCATCTCGACGACGACACCGTCGCCCGCTGGGCGTACGCGATCCGGCTGGCCGCCGGGCCGATGCCGGTGGCGGTCTTTCGCCGCGGCAGCGAACGCGTCCGGATGCGGGCCACCGGGACCCGCAATCTGCCGGCGGCGCCCCGCGCCGCTCAGCGCCGTCTTCTGGAGATCATCCAGAACGAGTCGGCGGTGGCGATCGCCGGTCCGGGGCGCGTGCTGCCCGCGCGCCGCACCGCCAGCATGTAAGGCCCCCGACGACGTCGCGAGCCCCGAGCCGGCCCGGGCCTCGCCCGGGGGACTCCTAGAATCCCCTGCCCATGTCCAGCCCCCACCGTCCAGTCGACGCGCGCGCCTCCTTTCCCGAGCTCGAGGAGCTCGTGCTCGCGCGCTGGCGCGAGCGCGACGTGTTCGCCGAGTCGCTGCGCCGCCGCGCCGCCGCGCCGCACTGGGGCTTCTACGAGGGTCCCCCCACGGCCAACGGAGATCCGGGGCTGCACCACATCCTGAGCCGGGTGTTCAAGGACATCTTCCCCCGCTATCGGACGATGACCGGCCACTACGTCGAGCGCAAGGCCGGCTGGGACTGCCATGGACTGCCGGTCGAGCTCGCCCTCGAGGCCGAGCTCGGCATGGAGTCCAAGAACGACATCGAGCGCTACGGGATCGCCGAGTTCAACGCGCGCTGCCGGGAGAAGGTGCTCAGCCATGTCGCCGAGTGGAACCGGCTGACCGAGCGGATCGGCTTCTGGGTCGATCTCGACGACGCCTATCGCACCCTCGACGCCGACTACATCGAGTCGGTGTGGTGGGCGCTGAAGACCATCCACGACCGCGGACTGCTCTACGAGAAGCTCAAGGTCGTCCCGTACTGCCCGCGTGACCAGACGACGCTCTCCAGCCACGAGCTCGGCCAACCCGGCGCCTATCAGGACGTCGTCGATCCGTCGGTGTACGTCCGCTTCGCCGTCACCGATCCCCGGGGGCGCGCCCGGGCCGGCGATGAGCTGCTGGTGTGGACGACGACGCCGTGGACGCTCGTCTCCAATGCCGCCGTCGCCGTCAACCCGGAGCTGGACTACGTCCGCGCCCGGACCGCCGGCGACCGCGTCGCGATCGTCGCCGCGCCGCTCGTGGAGCGCGTCCTGGGCGAGGACGCCCGGGTGCTGGAGACGTTCCCCGGGCGCGAGCTCGTCGGGACGCGCTACCAGCCGCCGTTCGCGTTCATCGCCGGCGAGGCGTACGGACCCAAGGGCCACACCGTGCTGCCCGCGGAGTTCGTCACCGCGCAGGACGGCACCGGCCTCGTCCACACCGCCATCGCCTTCGGCGAGGACGACTTCCGCCTCGGCGAGCAGGAGGGACTGGCGGTCGTCAACCCGGTGGCCGCCGACGGCACCTACGACGAGCGCATCGGGCGCTACGCCGGGCGCCGGGTGATGGAGTGCAATCCGGACCTGATCGAGGATCTGCGGGCGTCCGGCAAGCTGTTGCGGGCCGAGGCCTACGAGCACTCCTATCCTCACTGCTGGCGCTGCGGCACCGCGCTGCTGTACTACGCCAAGCCGTCCTGGTACATCGCCACCAGCGAGATCAAGGATCGGCTGCTGGCCGCCAACGAGTCGGTCAACTGGTATCCGCCGGGCATCAAGCACGGGCGCTTCGGGCAGTGGCTGGAAGGCAACGTCGACTGGGCGCTGTCGCGCGAGCGCTACTGGGGAACGCCGCTGCCGGTCTGGCGATGCGAGCACGACCACGCGCGGGTGATCGGGTCATACGCCGAGCTGCACGAGCTCTCGGGGGTGATGCTGGAGGACCCGCACCGTCCGTACGTCGACGCCGTGACGTTCGCGTGCGCCGACTGCGGCGGCGAGATGCGCCGCGTGCCCGAGGTCATCGATGTGTGGTTTGACTCGGGATCGATGCCGTTCGCCCAATTCCACGCTCCGCACGAGAACCTCGACCACTTCGAGCAGCGCTTCCCGGCCGACTACATCTGCGAGGCGCTGGACCAGACCCGCGGCTGGTTCTACTCGCTGCTCGCGATCTCGACGCTGCTGTTCGACCAGTCCTCATATCGCAACGTCGCCTGCCTCGGGCTCATCCAGGACGAGCAGGGTCGCAAGATGGCGAAGTCCCGCGGCAACGCCGTCGAGCCCTGGGAGGTCATCAACCGCTACGGCGCCGACGCGATGCGGTGGTACTTCTTCACCTCCAAGCTGCCGTGGGACGGGTATCGCTTCTCGCTGGAGACGATCGGCGAGGCCGTTCGCCAGTTCCTGCTCCAGCTCTGGAACACCTACGGCTTCTATGTGCTGTACGCCAACGCCAACGGGATCACCCCAGCCGGCGACGACGCCGTCATCGAGCTGACCGATCTCGACCGCTGGGCGCTGTCGCGCTGCCAGGAGACGGTGGAGATCGTCCGCGAGCGGCTCGACGACTTCGACGCGACGACCTCGGGCCGCGCCATCCAGTCGTTCGTCGACGAGCTGTCGAACTGGTACGTGCGCCGTTCACGCCGGCGCTTCTGGGATGGCGACCGGGCGGCCTTCGCGACGCTGCACACCTGCCTGGTCACCGTCGCCCAGCTGCTCGCGCCGTTCTGCCCGTTCATCGCCGACGAGATCTACGACAACCTCGACGGCACCGAGCCAAGCGTGCACCTGTGCGACTTCCCGGCGCCGGGGCGGCGCGAGGTGGGGCTGGAGCAGGCGATGGAGGTCGCTCGACAGACCGTCCGCCTCGGCCTCTCGGCCCGCGCCCAGGCCAAGATCAAGATCCGTCAGCCGCTGCGGGCGGCGGTCATCGTCGCCACCGGCCGCGAGCGCGAGGCGATCGAGCGACTGTCCGACCTCGTGCGCGACGAGCTCAACGTCCGCTCGCTGCGCTTCGTCTCCGAGGCCGACGAGCTCGGACAGGTGGAGATCAAGCCCAACTACCGCAGCCTCGGCCCGCGGTTCGGCAAGCAGATGCCGCTCGTGGCCAGCGCGATCGCCGGCCTGGACCCCGCCCGGGTGACCGCCGCGCTGCGCGACGGTCAGTCGATCGCGATCTCGGTCGCCGGCGCCGATCATCAGCTCGACGGTGACGACCTGCTGATCACGATGCGCCCCCTGGAGGGCTATCAGGTGGAGCGCGAGGGCTCGCACGCCGTCGCGCTGGAGCTGGAGATCGACGAGTCGCTGCGCGACGACGGCTGGGCGCGCGACATCGTCCGGGCCGTCCAGAACGCCCGGCAGGCTGCCGGCCTGGAGGTGTCCGATCGGATCGCGCTGACGCTGGACGGCGCCGCCCCGCTGCTGGACGCCGCCCGGGTGCACCAGGACTACATCGCTCGGGAGACGCTGGCGACCTCGGTCGGCTACGAGTACCTGAACGGCATCGAGCCCGTCATGATCGACGGGCTCGCCCTGAAGATCGGCGTCGCGCTGGGATAGGCTAAGCCAGCGCCGGCTCCAGCTCTTCCTCGATCTTGCGCTTCGGATACGCGCCGACGACGGTCTTCTTGACCTCGCCGTGCCTGAAGAGCATCAGCGTCGGGATCGACATGACGTTGAACTTGACCGCCGTCTGCTGGTTATCATCGATGTTCAGCTTGACGACCTTCAGCGCCTCGCCCCGCTCGGTGGCGATCTCCTCGACGACCGGGGAGACGCGCCGGCAGGGGCCGCACCAGGGCGCCCAGAAGTCGACGAGCACCGGGACATCGGACTCGATGACCTCGGCCTGGAAGTTGGTATCGGTTACGTCTGAGACAGCGCCTGACACGGGGTTCTCCTTCGCTCGTCGTTACTTCAGAAAGTATAGCGCGGGCCGTCCAGGCCTCGTCATAAGCTAGAGGCATGGCGGATCCGACGAACTCCGAGATCGCCACCGCGCTCGACGAGCTCGGCGATCTGTACGAGCTCGACGGGGCGATCGTGCATCGGATCGTGGCCTATCGCAACGCCGCCAAGGCGGTGCGCGACGCCACCGTGTCGGTCACGTCGCTGGCGCGGGAGGGCCGCGCGACGGAGCTGCCGGGGATCGGAGCGACGATCCAGGAGAAGGTGCTGGCGCTCGCCGACGGCGGGGCGATTCCCGCCGCCGTCAAGCTCCGGGCCAAGTTCCCGGCCGGCCTGCTGGAGATGACGCGGCTCCCCGGTCTGGGGCCCAAACGAGCGCGGCGGCTGTTCGACGAGCTGTCGATCGACTCGCTGGAGGCGCTCGAGCAGGCGGCCGCCGCGCAGCGCATCCGTGAGCTCAAGGGCTTCGGGCCCAAGGCCGAGGAGCGCCTGCTCGCCGCCGCCGCGCTCGCCCGGGCCCGCGCGGCGCAGGCCGGTGAGAACGGCGTCGGCCCCCCCGGCGGTCCCGGCTCGCGGGTCGTGCTGCACCGCGCCCTCGCCGTCGCCGAGCCCCTGATCGCCGCGCTGCGGGCCCATCCGGCCGCCGAGCGGGTCGAGCTCGCCGGGTCCGCACGGCGGATGACCGACAGCGTCAAGGATCTCGACGTGATCGCCACCGCGGCCGATCCGCTCGCCCTCGCGCGGGCGGCCGCCGAGCTCGAGCTCGTGGAGGCGGCCCAGAGCCCGAGCGCATCGGGCGTGCGACTGCGGACCCACACCGGCGTCAAGGTCGACCTGCGGATCGTCGCCCCCGATCAGTTCGGCAATCTGATGCAGCACTTCACCGGCTCCAAGGAGCACAACATGGCGCTGCGCGAGGCGGCGGTGCGCCGCGGCCTGCACGTCTCGGAGTACGGGGTGCTCGACGATGCCGCCGGCGAGACGCACCGCTGCGCGCGCGAGGAGGAGGTCTACGCCCTGCTCGGGCTGCAGTACATCGAGCCGGAGCTGCGCGAGAACCGCGGCGAGCTCGAGGCCGCCGCCGCGGGCACGCTGCCCGAGCTGATCACCACCGGCGATCTGCGCGGCGATCTGCACTGCCACACGACCGCATCGGACGGGACGGCGTCGATTCAGGAGATGGCGACCGCGGCGCGCGACGCCGGCTACGAGTATCTGGCGATCACCGATCACTCGGCGTCGTTCGGCTTCGGCAACGAGGTCTCACCGGACCGCCTGCGCGAGCAGATCGCCCGGATCCGGGAGCTGTCGGGAACTCCGGAGGCCGGCGGCCTGACGCTGCTGGCCGGCTCCGAGGTCAACATCCTGCCCGACGGATCGCTGGACTATGACGATGAGACGCTGGCGCTGCTCGACTGGGTGGTGGCGTCGGTGCACTCGTCGTTTCAGATGGAGTCCGCGGCCATGACCGCCCGCATCGTGCGGGCCATCTCCAATCCGATGGTCGACGTCATCGGCCATCTCTCGGGCCGCAAGATCGAGGCGCGCCCGCCGTATGCCTTCGACTTCACGGCGATCGTCGAGGCGGCGCTGGCGACCGGGACGATGCTCGAGATCAACTCCAGTCCCGATCGGCGTGATCTCGACGACGTCCATGCGCGGGCCGCCGCGCGCGCCGGCGTCCCGATCCTGATCAACTGCGACGCGCACCGGGTCGGGGGCTTCCAGGTCGCGCGTTACGGGGTGGCGACCGCCCGCCGGGCCTGGCTGGGCCCCGACGCGGTCCTCAACACGCGGCCGTGGGACGAGGTGGCGGCGCTGCGATCCCGGGCGCGGTCCGGCTGACCCCCGGGCGCGGTCCGGCTGACCCCCGGTCGGCTCAGCGGCCGCGGCGGGCCTTCGCCGAGCGCTTGGCGGGCGCGTGGCGCTGCGCGGAGCCCGAGCCTCCGGACGACGACCGGCGCGATCCCGAGCGGTCTCCCGGGCCCGGCGGCGGCTTGACGACGCGCTCGCCGGGCGGCACGACCTCGGCCGGGCCCGCCCCCCAGCCCCGCCACCCGCGCTGGATGGCGGCGAACCACGCCAGCCCGATCAGGCACAGCACGAGCGCGACGAAGAAGTTGAGCCGCAGCCCGAGGACATGGTTGGAGTAGTCGATGCGCAGCGTCTCCTCGAACATCCGGAAGCCCGAGTAGCCGGCGACGTAGAGCGCGAACAGCCCCGGCGCGCGGATCCGGCGCCGCTCGCCGAGCCACACGAGGAAGCCGGCGAGCGCCAGGTTCCAGATGATCTCGTAGAGGAACGTCGGCTGGAAGGTCGCGTACTGCGTGTACCCCGGCGGCCGGTGCGCGAGCGAGATCTTCAGCGCCCACGGCAGCGTCGACGGCTTGCCGAACAGCTCCTGGTTGAAGTAGTTGCCGATCCGGCCGATCGCCTGCGCGACGAGCAGCCCGGGAGCGGCGGCGTCCATGAACCGCAGCACGTCGTCACGGGAGAGCCGGCGGCGCAGGAGCAGCAGGCCGGCGGCCGCGCCCCCGGCGATCCCGCCCCAGATCCCGAGGCCGCCGTTCCAGATCGCGAACAGGCCGAGGAAGTTGTGCGGGGTGATCTGGCTCGGGGTCGTGATGTCGAAGTAGATCCGCCCGCCGATCAGGCCCGCCGGGAAGCCCCACATCGCCGTCTCGTAGCAGAGGTCGGGATCGCCGCCGGTCCGCGCCCAGCGGCGGCGGGTGATCAGGATCGCGGCGGCGACGGCGAAGACGTAGGCGATGCCGTAGGCGTGAAAGAACAGCGGCCCGATGTAGAAGCCGTTGTGGGGCGGGCTGGGGATGAAGGCGGGCGCGATCACGCGGTCAATCCTGGCAGCAAACGGGGGAGCACGCGTTCGGTGATCGTCGCGGTCACGACCGCCCGGTGAAACGGCGTCAGCAGCGCGGCCGCCCGGAGAGCGTAGCCGGCACGGGGATCGTCGAGCGCGACGCGCAACGCCCCGGCCAGGTCCTCGGACACGAGGCGGGGGTCGAGCTCGCGGGCCAGGCCGAGCGCCGGATACGGTCCGGGAGCGGGCGTCGTGACGAGCAGGCAGCCGTCGGCGAGCGCCTCCAGCGCGGTGATCCCGAAGTCCTCACGCCGCGGCGCGGCGACGAACACCCGCGCTCGGCGCAAAAGCGAGCGATGCTCGGCCGGCGACATCCGGCCGGCGAAGCGCACGCCGGGGAGCTCGTCCCCGCGCTCGATTCCGGTCACGACGAGCGTCTCGTCGCCGCGCCGCGCCCGCCCCCACGCCTCCAGGATGTCGGCGAGCCGTCGCTTGACCGGATCGGCGGCGTAGGCGACGACGTCGATGTCGCGAACCCCGTCGAGCGGGCCGGAGGGGTCGACCGCGGTCGGCACGACGACGGCGTCACCGCGGCCGGGCGCCATCGTCATCACCAGCGGCGCCGCGGCCAGCCGCCGCCGCTCGACGACCCGCTGCCATACCCCGTGGCGCCCCGGGCGGTTCTCGGCGGCCAGGGAATCGAGCCAGATGGCGCCGGGACGCGGCCACAGCAGCGCGGCGGTGATCGAGCAGTAGACGATCGCCGCGGGCTCGTGGCGGCGCAGAGCGCGCTGCGCCGCGCGGCGCGCCCCCCAGGCCTGGACGAGGTCGGTCAGCATGAACGTGCGCACCTCGCGCGCCGGGCCGGCGCTCGCCGTCACCGCGCTGACGCCGGCCGCCGTGCAGGCCGCCTCCAGCTCCCGCGCCGACGCGCGCCAGCCGGCCGTGCCCCCGGCGGTGACGATCAGGACGTCGATGGCCATCCGGCTCGTGGCCACTAGGCGCGGGGGCGGACCGGTCCGGACACGGTCGAGCCGTTGAGCTCGCGCAGATTGGAGCGAAAACCGGGGGTCCGCACGAGCCGGATCGGGGTCAGCGCCGAGGTCCGCTCGATGTAGAAGCGCGCACCGTCGCGCTCCTCGATCGCGGTCACGGCCGCCGACTGGCGCCGCCAGGCCAGCGACCAGATGATCCCGAAGCCGGTGGCGATCGCCGAGACCTGGGGCAGCAGGAGGCCGAGGGCGCCGGCGCCGAGCGTCGAGAGCAGCAGCGGCCAGAGGCGGTTGAGCAGCGTGCGAGCGGGATCGAGCTCGGGCAGGGACGCCTGGGTGCGGGCCGCAGCCAGCAGCGACGCGATCGGCGGCGAGGTCTCGGCGCGGCGCCCGAGCCAGAGGCCGATCAGGCCCGACGCCACCCACCAGCCGGCCGAGACCGGGACGATGAGATCGTCACCGAGGCCGGCCGCCCGGGCCAGCGTCACCGCGGCCAGCGCGCTCGCCGCCGCCGCGCTGATGAGAACGGTCGCGCGCAGGAAATCGGCGAATCGCACCGCGGTTCACTCGGCGGCGAGCAACGTCAGCAGCTCCCGCACGCCGGCGGGCCCGTCGACGACGAGGTCGGCCTCCCCGACGATCGCCGACGGCCCCTCGTCGGAGCTGACCCCGACCCGGAGCGCACGGGTGAGACGGCCGCCCTGCACGAGCGCGCTCAGGGCGTGGAAGGCATCGAGATCGGTGGTGTCATCGCCGACGTAGAGGGCCGCGTCGATCGTCGGAGAGGCCTCCTCCAGCAGTCGGGTGATGCCGGCGCCCTTGTCGATCCGGATCGGCGGGCGGACCTCGAGCACCTTGCGGCCCCAATGGGTGTGCAGGCCCGCGCTCTCCGCGCTGTCGGCGATCTGCTGGACGATGTCTCGCGCGGCGCTCTCGTCGGGCGCGCCGCGCCAGTGGAAGGCGACGATCGGGCCCTTGTCCTCGAGGCGGACGCGACAGCGCCGTGCCTCGGCGGAGTCGGCCTCGCGCCCGAACTCCTGGATCCGGCGAGCCCACTCGGCGATCTCGGGGTCCAGCCGCGCCTCCGTCCAGCCGGTGCGCAGCAGCTCGGCGCCGTGGGAGCCGAGGTAGGTGATCGTCCCGATCGAGACCATCGCCCGCGCCTCCGAGGCCCGCCGGCCGCTGACACAGCCGACGAGGCCGTAGCGGCGCGACACCGCGATCAGCAGCTGGCGGGTGCCCTCGGGCACGTTCGCGTCGGCCGCGTGGTCGACGATCGGCGCCAGCGTCCCGTCGATGTCGAGCAGGATGGCCACGCGTCCTGGATCCGCGCGGAGCGGCGCGAGCGCCTCGGGCAGGAGGGCCGACGTCACGGTTGGAGGGGGCCGGAGATGACCACAGTATGCCCGCTTGAGCTCAGCGGCCCACCGCCCGCGCGGCGCGTGACGGATACCATTCACGCCACCGATGGGAGGCGTGATCACGGAGCGCCCCGAGCGCCGGCCCACGGTCCTGATGCTGCACGGGCAGCCGGGGGGCGGCGCCGACTGGGACGGCGTCATCGCGCGGCTGCGCTCGGAGGCCGACCCGCTCGCGATCGACCGGCCCGGCTGGGACGGGCGCGGCCCGGCTCGAGACCTCGGCGGAAACGCCCTGGCCGCCCTCGCCGCGCTCGATGCGCGTGGCGTCCAGAGCGCGACGATCGTCGGCCACAGCCTCGGCGCGGCGATCGCCGCCTGGATCGCGGCGCTCTATCCCGATCGGGTGCGGGCGCTCGTGCTCGTCGCGCCGGCCGCCAACCTCGCCTCGCTGTACCCGGTCGACTACTGGCTGGCCGGGTCGGTCGCCGGTGAGGTGGCGGCCGTCGCCTCGCTGGCCGGGATCGGGCTGGCGCTGTCGCTCGGTGCGCTGCGGCGGCGGATCGCCGTCGCCTCCGGCCTGCGCCCCTCCTACCTGGAGACCGCGCGGCGCACCCTGCTCACCCCGTCGTCGTGGCGCGCCTACGCCGACGAGCAGCGCGCGCTCGTCCGGGATCTGCCGGCGCTCGAGGATCAACTGGCCGCGATCACCGCGCCGACGACGATCCTGATCGGCGCCGAGGACCGGATCGTGCCGATGCGCGCCGCGCTGACGCTCGCCGATCAGATCGCCGGGGCGCGCCTGACCGTGTGTCACGGAGCCGGTCACCTGCTGCCCCAGCGCCATCCCGAGCTCGTCGCCGAGGCGATCCTCGTGGCGCTCGCCGCGCAGTCAGGCTCTACCCTGGACGGGCGATGAGGCATCGGTCAGCGCTCGCGCCCCGGCGAGCTCACGCGGGAGCCGTCGCCCTGCTCGCGGCGGCGACCTTGACGCTGTCGGCGCTCGCCGCGCCGGCCGCCGGCGCCGCCCAACTGGTCGGCGGGCGAGAGCAGGCCGCGATCGCCCGCGCCTTCCGCGGCGCCTCCTCGCACGCGCACCTGGCCATCGTCTCGATCCGCGCCTCGACGGTCGCCCCGTCGTGGTCGATCGTCGAGGCGGTCTCGACGCGGGCCGCCGGACCCCGCGCCTCAAGCGCGACCGCGCTCGCCATCCATACCGCCTACTACCACCGCTCCGGGGGGCGTGAGCGCTCCGGCACGCCGCCCCCGGCCGTCCTGATCGACCTCGCCCGTCCGTTCGAGGTCGCGGTCGTCTACGCGGGCTCCGGCAGCGAGTCGATCGCCTATCAGCAGGTCTATCGCAGCAACTGCGCGGGCGCCGGCGGCTACACGGTCAGCGAGAGCGACGCGGTCAGCCCGATGACCTGGAGCGTGCGCTACGTCGTCGACCTCGATGACCTGAAGGCCGTCGCCGGCGACGGGAGCAGCGCGACGGTCGTTCCGACGATCTCACTCGACGCCGGCGGCTCGTCGCTGAACGCGACCGAGCGGATCAGCCAGACGACCGTCGACGCGGGCTGCAACGCCAGTGCGTCGACGTCGCGCTGCACCGAGACGTTCGGGCTCGCCGGCCCCCCGGCGGTCTCGTTCTCTGCGACGGCCGGCCTGGAGATCGGGATCCCGATGCGACCGCGGTCCAGCGGGAACTGCAATCCCGCCGGCTACACGCTCGGCCCGTCGCTGTTCGACCTCGGCGCGACGACCGCCCTCATTCCCGGGCTCGATCTGCTCGGCGGGGCGCTGCCGGCTCGCCCCTATGCGCCGGTCGCCGTCGCGTGGCCGGCGGGGGCGGCGACGACCGCCCAGGGGTTCGCCTCCAGTCCCTGCCAGGAGGACACGGCGGCATGCATCGACACCCTGAGCTGGCACGGCACGGTCACCGTGCAACCGCTCGGCTAGACAGACCCGCGCCCCTGGGCGCGCGGCGCCCCGGACTTGCGCGGCCCGGACCGCTCGTGTAGGACTTGTGTGCAGCCGACCACTCCCGAGGGGGACAGATGCGATCGATGGCGAGCGCGAACATCCGGCACGGCGGACGAATGCTCCTCCTGCTCGCGATCGCGATCGCGACGATCGGCCTGCATCCCGGCCGCGCGCTCGCCCAGACCCCGACGATCACCGCGACGCCGGCGCTGCAGCCGGCGTTCGATCCGAGCGTCCCCAACTACGTCACGAGCTGCGAGCCGAGCGAGAGCGTCGAGGTCTCGGGCAACGGCAACGGCGAGGCCGTCTCGGTCGACGCGCAGCCGGCCCAGACCGGCGCCTTCGATCAGACGCTGTCGCTGAGTGCCGGGCAGCTGTTCACGATCGTCGTCGGCAGCGGCGCGGACGCCCAGACCTACAACGTCCGCTGCCTACCGGAGAACTTCCCCACCTACACCGTGCAGCGGCCCGGCACGCCGCAGGCGGGCTACTACCTCGTCGCCCCGGACCTCGCCCTGTCCGCCGCGGCGCCGGAGTCCTACGTCATCCTGTTCGACAACCACGGCGTCCCGGTCTGGTGGTACGACCAGTCCGACGGAACGCCGATCAACGCGTCGCTGATGTCCAACGGCGACCTCGCGTGGGACGTCCAGACCGCCCAGAATCCATTCGGCGAGCCCGGGATCGTCCATCTGGAGGAGCACAGCCTCGACGGGACGCTCGTCAACACGCTCACCACGTCGGGATCTCCGACCGACTTCCACGAGGCGACCGAGCTGTCCAACGGCGACTTCCTGATGACGAGCTACGTCCCACAGACGGTGTCGCTGCTGTCGATCGGGGTGCCCTGGCCGACCGAGGTGCTGCAGGCGTCCTTCCAGGAGGTGGAGCCCGACGGCACCGTCGCCTATTCCTGGAACTCGTACGGCAAGCTGACCCCGGCCGAGAGCCTCGGCTGGACCGACGCGCTCTACGCCTATCCCGGCGCCCCGGGGCTCGTCTGGGATTGGCAGCACATCAACTCCGTCGCGCCCTACGAGCAGGGATTCCTGGTGTCGATGCGCAACACCAACGCGATCTTCTACATCCGCGCCAGCACCGGCGACGTCGTCTGGAAGCTCGGCGGGACGACGACGCCGCAGAGCCTGAGGATCGTCGGCGACCCCGACGCGGCGACCGACTTCGGCGGTCAGCACGACGCCCGCGTCTGGCCCGACGGCACGATCTCGGTCCAGGACGACGGCACCAGCCGCAATCGCCCCCCACGGGTGCTGCGCTTCCGCATCTACCCCACGCTGCGCATCGCGCAGCTCGTCCAGACGATCACCGACCCCGCGGTCACCTCGTCGCCGTGCTGCGGCAGCGCGCGGTTGCTGCCCGGAGGAGACTGGGTCGTGGCCTGGGGCGGCAGCCAGGACGTCGATGAGATCAACGCCGCCAACCAGCTCGTCTTCCAGCTGGCCTTCGCCGCCCCGTACTTCACCTATCGGGCGTTCCCGATCCTCTCAGACCAGCTCAGCCTGCCGGCGATCGAGGCGGGGATGAGCGCCATGTATCCCCGCACGCCGGGCGGCTCGTGAGTCAGTAGTTCTCCTCGTCGGGCACGAGCGGGGTCGCCGGCTCGTCAGGGGCCGGGACATCGGCCGGCTCCTGCGGCGCCGCGGGCGTCCCGGGATCGGGATCGGCCGGTGTGGAGGGCGCGTCGGGCACCGCCGGGGTCGCCGGTTCAGAGGTGTCAGGGACCTCGAGCTCCGGGGCGAGCATCGGGACGTCGGAGGTCATGGTCACCATTCCGTTAGCCGTTCAGAGCGCAAACGCATACGTCGTACATACCTTTCTCGACCTAGACTGCCGGACCGTGGAAGCTGCTGCGGACTCCATACCCGATCCCGAGGCGATGGCAACCTCGATCGAGCTCGACGAGCCGCGCAGCGAGCCGGCGATCGCGCTGCGCCCGCCGCCGGTCGTCTCGCGGCGCGCGCCGCGGATCCGGCGCCGGCGGCCGCGCCTGTCGCTCGACCTCCGGCGTGAGCTGCTGTGGATCGTCGTCATCTACACGGCGGTGCGGCTCGCGCTACTGCTGACCGCCTATCTGATGGCCAACCTCGGCCATCACGTGTTCCTCAACGAGCTCGCCAACTGGGACGGCAAGTGGTATCGCCAGGTGACCAACCAGGGCTATCCGCCATACGTCTCCTACGCGCAGACGACGCTCGGCTTCTTCCCGCTCTTCCCGCTGACGATCTGGCCCGTCGAGCACGTCATCGCCGTGTTCATCCCGGGCGCTCCGCTCTGGTGGTCGGCGACGATCGCCGGAGCGCTCATCTCGGCGGTCGGCGGGCTCGTGGCGACGATCCTCGTGCACCGGCTGGCCGAGGGCTGGTGGGACCGCGCGACCGCGCGCCGCGCCACGATCCTGTTCGTCCTCTTTCCCGGGGCGATCGTCTTCTCGATGGTCTACTCCGAGGGCCTCCTGCTTCCGCTGGCCGCCGGCTGCATCTATGCGCTGCAGCGACGGCGCTGGCTGCTCGCCGGGCTGCTGGCGGGTCTGGGAACCGCCGTGCAGCCGGTCGGTCTCGTGCTCGCCCCGGTCTGTCTGATCTCGGCGGCGCTCGAGGTCCACCGTCGGGGCTGGCGGACCCGGGCGGCGTGGCGCAGCCTCGTCGCGCCGCTGCTGTCGGTCACCGGAGCCGCGGGCTTCATGGTCTTCCTGTGGCTGTGGACCGGGAATCCGTTCGCCAACTACATCGCCCAGCACCACGGCTGGAGCGAGAAGTCGAGCCCGCTCTCGCTCGTGCATCTGGCGACCAAGCTCGCCGGCCAGATCTCGTTCGCCCACTTCAACCAGCCGACGATCAACCTCAACCTGCCGCTCGGGCTGATCGGCGCGGTCGTGCTCCTCATCATGCTCGCGCTGCTGTGGCGGTCTCGCCGCCAGGTCTCGATCGAGGCGATCGTCTGGAGCCTCGGGATCAGCGTCCTGGCGCTGACCTCGTCCAACGTGCCCCCGAACCCGCGGATGCTGCTGACCGCCTTCCCGGCGCTGATCACGATCGCCCGCTTCGCCCAGGGGCGGTGGTTCGCGGTCATCGCGTGGTTGTGCGGCGTGCTGCTCATCGGTCACGCGCTGCTGACCTTCGTCGGACTGACCCTGCGGCCGTAGCCGAGCGCGGGGTGTGTCGATCACCGGTCGATATTCAACCCTTTCTCACCCCACCCCTCGCGGGCGCCGCCGGCTCAGCGGCCGGAGGCGCCCAGCAACTGGACGTGGATCGTGCTGGCGTAGCCGTAGTTGACGATCGGCGCGGTGCCGAACACGCGCTCGAGCTCGGCGTCCAGCCGGAGATAGCGGGCGCGGTTGATCTGAGATTGCGCCGGCCCGGTGCGCTGCCCCTCGTGGCTGGAGACGAACCACAACCGCCGGCAGCCCGCCGCCGCCCGCGTCAGCTGCGCCGCCGACAGCGTGGCGTAGTCCTCGACGTACGGGCGAACCTCGCCCCACGGGGCGACCGGCAGGATCGGGCGGGGGGCGCGGGCGTCGGCGGCCGCGCCTGAGCCGAGGTAGTACTGGAAGGCCATGCGCCCGTCAGAGGGATAGAAGGCGATGCAGTCGCCGGGGCGTGCCCGCGCGAGCACGTCGGCGCTGACCGCCCGCCACGGCTCGGGTGAGACGCCGTAGCCGGCCACCACCTGCTCGGCGCGCAGGCCGACGATCACGACCACCATCGCCGCGGCCAGCCAGCGGGGCAGACGGCGGTCGGCGAGCGGCGGCGCGAGGGCCAGGGCGACCGCGGGGGTCGACAGGAGGAGATTGCGCGGCACGAAGATCGGCTGCGCGAGGAACGAGTACAGAAAGGTCAGCGCCGCGGGCAGCACGCACCACGAGAGCACGAGCGCGCGCGTCCAGACGGCGTCGCCCCGACGCCCGCGGCGCACCGCGTCGGCGACGAGCGCCGCGACCGCCGCGACCGTCCCCCACAGCAGCAGATAGGTCGTCGCGGTGTGATGAAAGCTCGGCTGCAGCCCGGCCGAGGTCAGCGAGTCCAGCACCTGGGTCTCGACCATGCGATTCGGGCGCGGAACCCAGAAGAGCTGGCCGGACCCGCGGCGCACGGCGAGGATGACGATCGGGATGCTGCAGGTGGCGAGCGCTCCGAGCGCCGCGACGTAGCGGCGCAGCGCCGCGCGCCGGCGGATGAGCACGAGCAGCTGCACCGGCACGACGAGCACCGCGACGAAGCTCGCGTACATCGCCAGCGTCATCGCCCCGACGTACGCGATCCAGGCGCGCCGGGGCGCGGGGGCGTCGTCATCGGCCAGCGAGAGGAAGGCGAGGAAGCCGGCGCAGACGAATGCCACCATCGGCGCGTACCCGCGCGCGGTCTGCGCCCAGTAGACGAGCGGGAGGCTGACCGCCGACAGCACGCCGGCGAGCACCGCCGCCCGGCGATCGAACAACCGCGCCGCGATCGCCTGCACGAACGCCACCGTCGCCACCGTCGCCACCGCCGAGGGCAGGCGCAGCACGAGCAGGCCGTGGCCGAACAGGCCCATCAGCACGTGGAGCAGCAGGTAGTAGCCGGACATGTTGCCGCCGTCGTGGGCGATCGCCGTCGCCAGCGCGGAGCCGTGCTGCGCGGCGATGGCGTACGTCGCGCCCTCGTCGAAACCGAGGCTGCGACCGGTGATCCCGATCAGGCACAGGGCCGCAGCCAGGGCCGGCGCGGCCAGCGCCGACGCGGCGCGCACGAGCGCCGCGCTCGCCGGCGGCCCCGGCCGCGCCGGCCCCGGCGCGGACGCCGAGCGAGGCGCGTCGGCCCGTGAGGAGAGCCCGGTCATGACCGGCTCAGGTCCGGCTCGGTCGTGACGGCGGCGCGGGCGGGGCGGGCGAGCTCCGCCGGCTCCCGGCCGCGACGGCGCCGCCAGGCGGCCACCGTGATCGCCGCGATCGCCGCGTAGACGACGATCACCGCCGGCGCGGTCTGGAGCGGCAGGGCGAGAATCCCGTCGGGCTTGACGAGGAACACCGACAGCACGCAGGCCGCGGCCAGCGCGACCGAGGATTGCGGCGCGCGCAGCGCGGCGACGAGGACCAGCCCCCAGCTGAAATACCACGGCCAGGCGGCCGGTCCGCCCGCGGCCGCGATCAGCAGGAAGCCCCCGAGCAGCCACGTCAGCCGGACGATCCGGACGCGAGCCAGCGCGGCCGCGCCCGCCGCGGCGGTCAGGGCGAAGGCGATCACCCCGAAGGCGTTCTCCAGCCCCCGCCCCCGGCTGGCCACACCGAGGCCGCGCAGCAGCCAGGCCACGGTGTAGCCGAGCGCGGTGGCGGGCGTGATCGCCAGGTGGACCTTGGCCGGGGTCGAGAACAGCGACGTCGAGATCCAGGCGGCGCCGACGCCGCTGGCCAGCGTGACGACCAGGAGCGTCCCGGCGGCGACCGCCGCGCCGCCGGCCGCGAATCGCAGGCGGGCGGCCGGACGGCGTTCGGCCCTGGCCCAGGCCACGGCGATGAACAGCGCGCCGGCCAGCGCGGGCAGCTTGACCGTCGCCGCGAGCGCGCAGACGGCGATCCCGAGCAGCGGCCGGCCCTCGAGCGCCAGTGCGACCCCGGCGGCCAGCATCCCGATCATCAGCACGTCGTTGTGTCCGGCCAGGATCAGCTCGAACGCGGTCAGCGGGTTGAGCAGCACGAGCCAGAGCGCGCGGGGCGCGTCGGTGCCGTGCGCGCGCGCCAGCCGCGGGAGGAACTCCGCCAGCAGCGCGAGGCCGATGATGTCGATGACCCGCGTCAACAGGACGCCGGCGATCAGATGCGATCCGGTGATCCCGACGATCAGGCTGATCAGCTCCAGGAACAGCGGTCCGTAGGGCGCGGTCGTCCGGCGCCAGAACGTCGAGACGGCATCGAGCACGTGGCGATGGTGCAGCGCGGCCAGCGCGTGCGGGGCCGTGTGATACGGGTTGAGGCCGAGGTGCAGGATCGTGCCCTGAGCGAGATAGCTGTAGACATCGCGGCTGAACAGCGGCGGCGCCAGGGCCAGCGGCAGCATCCACGCCGCGGCGATCATGACCAGCGCGCGCGCCGGCGGCGGCCGGCGCCCCAGTGACAGCCACGCGGCGCAGACCATGGCCATGCCGGCGTAGACGAGCACGGTGGCGGCGGTCCGGCCGGCCGGCACCGACGGCTCGTACCACCAGCCGACGACGTGATCGGACAGCGCGCGCGGCGCGCCGTAGGCCACGAGCACCGAGCCGGTCGTGCCGAGCGCGGCGCTCACCCAGATCGACGGCGACCGTGGGCGCGCAGGTCCGGCACTCGGGGACACGCGGCCCGAGCGTACCTGAGCGGGTCGGCGCGCGACGGCCGTTCACACCATCGCTCGAGCGCCCGTCTATCGTCAGGCGCGTGCTTTCCTTCGCCTGCGGCCACTGCGGCCAGCTCGTCTTCTTCGAGAACACGGTCTGCCTGAACTGCTCCACGCCGCTCGGGTTCGTCTCCGATCGCCTGGAGCTCGTCGCCCTCGAGGGCGCGGAGTCAGAGCGGCTGTACCGCTGCGCCAATCGTGAGCTCGCGGCGTGCAATTGGATGGTCGCCGCCGCCGGGGAGCTGTGCCGCTCGTGCGAGCTGACCCGCACGCGACCGGCGGACGACGATCTGGCCGGCCTCGCCGCGTTCGCCACCGCGGAGGGCGCGAAGCGGCGGGTCATCATGCAGCTGCTCGATCTCGGCCTGCCGGGCGTGCAGCCGGGACGGCTGGCCTTCGACCTGCTGTCATCCGAGCACGAGCCGGTGGCCACCGGGCACGCCGACGGGGTCATCACGATCGACCTCGCCGAGTCCAACGACGCCCGGCGCGTGCAGCGCCGGACCGAGCTCGGGGAGCCCTACCGCACCGTCCTCGGGCATCTGCGCCACGAGCTCGGGCACTACTTCCAGCCCCTGATCGTCAGCGGCGAGGGCGAGTGGGAGCGCTGCCGGGCCCTGTTCGGCGACGATCGCGAGGACTACGGCGAGGCGCTGGAGCGCCACTACGCCGAGGGTCCGCCCGACGGCTGGCACCGGCGCTACGTCAGCGCCTACGCCACGATGCATCCCTGGGAGGACTGGGCCGAGACGTTCGCGCACTATCTCCACATCCGCGACACCCTGCAGACCGCGGCCGAATACGGGGTCAGGGTGCGCGGGCCGCGCGCGGTCCTGCCTGACCTCTCGCTGACCGCCGCTCCCCATCCCGAATCCGGAGACCGCGGCTTCGACGAGGTGCTCGACAACTGGCTGCCGCTCACCTATGCGCTCAACGCCGTCAATCGCAGCATGGGGCACGAGGATCTGTATCCGTTCGCGCTGACCGCGCCGGTGATCGAGAAGCTGCGCTACGTGCACGGCCGCGTGCGGGCGGCCGCGGGCGCCCGCCCGGCGACGACGACCGCCTGACCCCGATCAGGCGACGATCCGCCGGCGCAGGCCGAAGGCGTCGGGAGTCGCGTCGCCGAGCACGCGATACTCGCCGGTTCCGGCCGCTACGCGCAGCGCCGTCCACAATGCCGCGTAGGCGTCGAGGAGATCGTCGACCGCGACCCGGGTGCGCGGCCAGGACGCCGCCAGCAGCCGGCGCTGGGCGTCGGGGAAGCGGCGAGCGACGAGGTCCAGGCGCCGGGACCGCCCCGCCGGGGTTCGCTTGCGTTCGAGATCCTCGCCGGCCCAGATGCGGAAGGACACCTCGGGATGGGCTTCCAGCAGCCACGCCTGACGGGCCGGATCGTCGCGCAGGACGCGATCGACCTCGGCGATCTTGGCCGTGATGTTCATCGTCTGCCGATTGGCGATCTGGAACTCCCGGTCGGGCGCGGCGGCCCGCCGCCGGCGCACGACCTCCCGGGCCTGCTCGAAGTCGAGCCCGAGCAGCTCGCGATCGGGCGGCGCGAACACGCACATCCAGCGCGGACCCAGCAGCGCCCGCGCCTCGAGGTCGCACGCGCGCGGGCCGGCCAGCGCGGGCAGACCGATCGGGACGTCGATCGCCACCGGTGGCCGCTCGTCAGCGGGCGCGCCGTGCTCGGCGCGCCAGGCGATGACATCCTCGATCGCCGCGAACAGGCGCAGCTCGGTGACCGGCGGGCGCCCCCCGACCGCCCGGGCGATCGCCGCCACCCAGCCCGCACGGCAACCGTCGACGCCGGCGGCGAGGACGTCTGCGGCCGGATGGACCAGCCCTCCGGCGGCGGGTGCCATGGGCGCGGCTCAGACCTGGCTCACGGCCGGCTCATCAGCGGCGCCGGGCGCGGCCGATTGACAGCAGGTGCGGTCGCGCCCCTGCTGCTTGGCCTGATAGAGCGCGCGGTCGGCGAGCCGGTACAGCTCGTCGCCGTCGGCGGGCGCCGTCATCACGCCGACGCCGGCCGACATCGCCAGTCGACCGGCCGTCGGGAACGGGCGCGCGGCGATCGCGGCGCGTGCCCGCTCGGCGGCCGCGACCGCGTCGGCGGGGTCCGACGCCGGCAGCAGCCAGGCGAACTCCTCGCCGCCGATCCGGGCCAGGACCTCGCCCGCGCGCACCGTGCCCTCCAGCCGGCGTGCCACCTCGACGAGGACGGCGTCGCCGGTCGGATGACCGAATTCGTCGTTGATCCGCTTGAAGCGATCGACGTCGAGCAGCACGAGCGCCACCGGTCCGTCGTCGCCGGAGCGCCGCCCCGCGGCGAGCGTCAGCGCGTCGGCGAGCACGTGGCGATTGCCGAGGCCGGTCAGGCTGTCGGTCTGCGCTCGGTGCTCCAACTCGCGCTGATAGCGATTCTGAGCGCTGACGTCACGCATCGTGGTGACGAAGCCGATCGCGTCGCCGCCGGCGTCGCGAACGAGAGCGCTGGTCAGCGCCGCCTCGAAGCGGATCCCGTCGGCGCGGACGATCGTGCACTCGACGCTGGCCCCGTCGGCGTCGACGAGCTCTCGGCGCAGCACCTCGCCGGCGTCGACCCCGGCGGCCGGCCAGAACGGATAGGGCTGGCGCGAGCCGACGAGCTGATCGGCGTCGAAGCCCGTCAACGCGCACACCGCGTCGTTGACGGCCTTGATCTCGCCGTCGATGACGAGCAGATAACCGTCGTGCATCGAGCTGATGATCGTTCCGGCGAAGTCGTCGGCGGCCGGCGCCGCCGCCGCGCTCGGCAGGCCCCGGACCGTGCGCTCGGGGCGCGAGGCGGGCTCGAGCTGGGAGACGAAGTGGCGGGGGCGCCCGGACTCGTCGCGCACGAGCGCGACCGAGACCGACGCCAGGACCTCGGCGCCGGTCGCGCCGAGATAGCGCTTGCGCACGTGGTAGACGGGGATCTTGCCGGCGAGCAGGAGCTCGCGCTGGGCGGCATCGGCGAACCGGTCCACGGGGTGGGTGACGTCGGCCACGGCGTGCCCCACCAGATCGTGCTCAGGGCGGCCGATGATCCGGCAGGCCGCGGGATTGAGCGTCAGCCAGCGCCCGTCGAGCCCGATCAGCGCGATGCCGGTCGGGGCGTGGTGAAACGCCGAGCGCAGAAGCTCGTCGGGCGTCTCGAGCCCGGGATCGGTCGGTGCCGGGCCTGGATCTCGGTGCATCCGGGACACGGGGTCCCTATCGGCACGAGCGGGCAAAGCTTGAGCGGCGACCGCGAGATTCGTCACTTCGTGGCGGCCGGCGTCAGCGCGTGCTCCTCCCAGTCGCCGATCGGGCGATAGCCGACCTCGGCGTAGATCTTGTTGGAGGTCGGATTGGCGAGGTCGGTGAACAGCAGACAGCGCCGCGCTCCGCGGGCCAGCATGCGCCGGCTGACGGCGGCCACGGCGGAGCCGGCATAACCCCGGCGGCGATGCTCGGGCGGGGTGTAGACCGGGCCGATGCGCACGCCGCGGTTGACCGGCTGGTTGACCCCGACCAGCGACACCGCCGTCCCGCCGTCCTCCCAGACGAAGATCATGCCCTCGGCGGAGCGGGCGGTCACGATCGCCTCGGCCCGCACCGGCCGGTCGACGACGTGGGTCTCCCGCGTGAACGCCTCCCACCACGCGATCAGCAGCCCGAGCTCGCCGTCCCGTGGCGATCGCAGCGCGCCGGGCGCGGGGCGGGGCGGATCGACGACCGTGGCCAGCGCGTGCAGGCGCGTGCGCACGCTGCAGCGGGCGCCGTTGCCGGTGCGACGCTCCCAGGCCCGGGCGAGCGCCCGAGCGGTCTGCGCGGGCGCGTTGACGGCCGGGAGCCGAGGATCGTCGGCCAGCCACCGATCGAGCAGCTCATCGGCGCCGACCGGGCCCAGCGCGCTGCTCAGCAGCGGCCACGGAGGTGTGCGCAGCGCGGCGAACCTCACCGCTCCATCGGGATCCGACGCGTAGGCGAACAGCGGCTGCTCGGCGGCGTAATGCCCGTCGAGCGCCCCGTTCAGCACGGTGGCCAGGAGATTGTGCTCGGCGCGCTGCGCCAGGAACGCCTCGGTGCGCAGCGCGAACGCGCGCGGATCGCGGGTGACCGTCAGCTCCATCGCTGCGATGATCGCAAGGGTCCAGGCCTCACGTCGGGCCGCGGCTGCGCCCTGGATACGCTGGTCGCATGACCGCCGCCGATCACCAGTTCGGAACCGGGCCGCCGTTCACGATCGGACTGGAGGAGGAGCTGTTCCTCGTCGATCCGGTCACCGGCCGACAGACCAACAGCTCCGCGGCGGTGCTCGAGCGCGCCGGAGAGGTCGACGGTACCGTCGAGCGCGAGTTGCACGCCTGCCAGGTGGAGCTGATCACCGGCGTCCACGCCACCGCCGGCGATGCCGCGCGTGCGCTCGGCGATCTCCGCGCGGCGGTCGCCGAGACCGGCGCCGGGGTCCTCGGCGCGGGGACGCACCCCACAGGCCAGGAGGGCGAGGCCGAGATCACCGACAAGGAGCGCTACGAGCAGATCCACTATCTGCTCGGGGACGCCGTCGTGACGCCGGTCGCCGGCCTCCACATCCACATCGGGATGCCGGATCCCGAGACGGCGATCCGGGTGTTCAACGGGCTGCGTGAGCACCTTCCGCTGCTCCAGGCGCTCGGCGCCAACTCCCCGTTTCGCCACGGACGCGACACCGGCCTGGCGTCGGCGCGGGATATGACGATGCGCGGCTGGCCGCGCTCGGGCGTGCCGCGGGCGCTGCGCGACTTCCGGGACTTCCGGGAGATGAGCGACCAGCTGGCCCGGGCGGCGGACGTCCCGGACTACACATGGTTCTGGTGGAAGGTGCGCCCGCATCCGCGCCTCGGCACGGTCGAGATCCGTGCGCTCGACGCGCAGACGTCGATCACCGACGTCGCCGGCCTGGCTGCCCTCGTCCATTGTCTCGCCAGGGCGCGGGCCGGCGGCGACCGGCATCGGGGCCTGGCGCCCGAGCTGCTGGCGGAGGAGAGCTTCCGCGCCGCCCGCTTCGGAGCGCGGGCCGAGCTCGCCGGCGAGGACGGTGAGCGCCGGCCGGTCGGCGACCTGCTGGACGGGACGATCTCCGAGCTCGGCGAGCATGCCGCGGAGCTCGGATGCGCCGCGGAGCTGAGCACCCTGCGTGAGCTCGTCCGTGACGGTGGCGGCGCCGGGCGCCAACGCTCGGTCTACGAGGTCGCCGGGATCGACGCCGTCACGCGGGAGCTCACCCGGCAGACGACGGGCGGGTGACGTCGGCCGGCACGGATCGGATCGGCGGGCCGGCTCGCTCCGCAGGGCTCGTCAGGCCGGCGGCGTCGTCGTCGTCGGCGCGTCGTCGCCGACAGCCGGGAGCTGCTGACCAGCTTGGACGTCGCGCGGCTCGGCGGCGGGGAAGCGCGCCGACGCCTCATCGGCGAGCGATGCCAGCGCCGTCGACACGACGCGGCAGTCATCGAGCAGGCGTTCGCGCTCGCGCCACACCGCCTCGGTCTCGGCGTCAAGCCGGCCGAGGCGCTGCCGGGCCTCCGAGGTGATGGCGACGGCGTTGGCCGCCGCATCGGCGATGCAGCGCTCGGCCTGCTCCTGAGCCTGGCGAGTCGTGTGCTGGGCCTGATCGTGGGCGACGACGAGGATCGACGCCGCCTGCTCGCCGATCCGCTCGATCTCATGCGAGATGGAGACCGGCTCGCTGCGGCGCGCGCGCAGCGTCTCGAGCTCGTGCTCGAGCTCCTGCAGGCGGGCGTCGACCGCGGCGCGGTTGTAGCCGAACGGCGCCAGCGGAAACTGCGGGGCGACGTCGGGCTCCTCGGCCTCGGGCTCGAACGGGTACGTGCGGACCCCGCGCACGGGGGCATTCTCGCCGTCGGCGGGCGCCGTGCGGTGATCGCCCGGGGCGTAGCGGAAGACCGGCTCGCGACCGCCGTCGTCGGCGAATCCGCGCTCGTTGTGATGCTCGACGCCCGAGAACCAGTCGCCAACCCGTCCGGCGAACTCGGCCAGCCGCGGGGAGACACGTCGCGGCGCGTCGTCGCGCCCGTCGTCGGTCGCGTCCTCGGGACCGCGCTCGGTCAGCTCCGAATCGTCGGGATCGAGGTCCGTGCGGTGCAGGTAGCTCATGCGGTGACTCCTTGGCTGGCGAACAACGGGCCTTTCGCCGGGTTCGCCCCGTTCCCTCGTCACTGCAAGCGGTCGCCCGGCGCCGCTGCCCCGCCGCGCCGCTCTGATGCGGGTTCCCGACCACCAGAACTCGTGCCGAGGAATGGGGGTGCTCGCATAAGAAGTCACGAGTTGGTGTCGATACACCCCGGCGATGACCCTGCGCGAGGAACCCGACGGCGCGAGCGGCCCGGCGTCCGTGTCTGACCGGACGCTGGTGGCGGCGGTGTCGCACATCCAGAATCTGGTGTCGCGATGCGCGTCGCCGACCGACATCTACCAGGCGGTCGTCGACGGAGCGCTGCGGTTGCTGGACGGCGACGGCGGGTCGCTGCGGTTTCGTGATGTGGGCGACCCCGACTGGATGGTGGCGGTCGCGTGGCATGGGTCGGCTGGGAACGGAGAACGGTGGCGCCATCGCGCGCCGATCACCGAGGGGGTCAGCGGGCGGGTGATCGCCACCGGTGAGATCTCGGTGCTCGAGGACGAGCGGGCCTCGCACACGGGCTCGCAGCTGGCGCCGGAGGGCACGCGGGCGATCATCGGCGTTCCGATTCTCGAGCAGAGCCGCGCGATCGGCAGCCTGGTGGTCTCCTCGACCACCGCCGATCGGCGCTGGAGCGAGGTCGAGCGCGACCTGCTGTGCGCATATGCGGACCATGTCGGGGTCGCCGTCGCGGTTGCGCGGGCCAACCATGCGATGCGCGAAGCTCTGACCGATCCGCTGACCGGCCTGGCCAACCGCTGGCTGCTGCTGGATCGTCTTCAGCATGAGCTCGTCCGCTCTGATCGCGGCGGCGCGCCGGCGACGGTGCTCTTCATGGACCTCGACGGCTTCAAGCTGGTCAACGACTCGCTCGGGCACGCCGCCGGTGATCGGCTGCTGGCGGCGGTCGCCCAACGGCTGCGAGGAGCGGTCCGAGACAGCGACGTGTGCGCCCGGCTCGGGGGCGACGAGTTCGCCGTGCTCCTGACCGGTGGGATCGATCCGACGGAGGTCGCGCAGCGGATCATCGAGGTCGTCAAGGCGCCGTTTGCGATCGCCGAGAGGGAGGTGACGGTCAACGTCAGTGTCGGGATCGCCAGCGGCGATGACGAGGCCGCGACGCTGCTGCGCAATGCCGACGTGGCGATGTATCACGCCAAGCGCTCGGGTGCGGGCCGCTACGCGCACTACGCGCCGAGCATGCACGCCGCACTCGTCTCGCGTCTGGCGCTGGGGAGCGAGCTGCGTCGCGCGATCGATCGCGAGGAGTTCGAGCTGCACTACCAGCCGTTGTTCGATCTGCGCTCCGGTCAGATCGCGGCGTTCGAGGCGCTCGTCCGCTGGCGACACCCCGAGCGCGGGCTCGTCGCGCCGCTGGAGTTCATCCCGGTCGCCGAGCAGACCGGCATGATCGTCGAGATCGGCCGCTGGGTGCTGGAGCACGGCGCGCGCCAGCTCGCCGTCTGGCGGCGCCAGGCGCCGGTCGCGCTCAGCATCAATGTCTCCACCCGCGAGCTCCAGCAGCCCGACTACGCGCAGATCGTCGGCGACGCCATCGCTGACGCGTTCCCGCCCTCGGCGCTGATCCTCGAAGTCACCGAGCGGCAACCCGTGGAGGACGTACCCGGCCTGCTGGCGACGCTCCATGCGGTCAAGGCGCTCGGCGTGCGGATCGCGCTCGATGATTTCGGCACCGGCTACTGCACGCTGATCAACCTGTCACAGCTGCCGGTCGACCTGCTCAAGGTCGCCAAGCCGTTCCTCGATGCCGTCGACGGGGACGACCACCCTGCCGGCAAGCATCGAGGGCTGCTCGCCGGGACGATCGCCCTGGGACGACACCTCGGCCTGGCCACCGTCGCCGAAGGCATCGAGCGCCCGGAGCAGCGCGAACTGCTCATCGCCCTGGGCTGCGATCTCGGACAGGGCTACCACCTCGGCCGCCCGCTGCACGCCGCCGCCGCGACCGTATTGCTCGCCGCCGGGCGCTCGGCGGCGCGCGACCGGAACGCCTGACCGCCGGACCAGCGGCCGGTCGCTAGCGCGCAGCCATCGCGCCCGGCGCGGCCGCCACCCGCGCCGCCGCGGCCCGCGCCAGCGCGGCATGATGGCGCGTGGCGCCGCCGAGCAGCGCGCGATCGATCTCGGCGCGCTTGTACAGCCAGTGCACGTCGGCCTCCCAGGTGAAGCCGATCCCGCCGTGCGCCTGGATCGCGCTCGCGGCGACCTCGCGCCCCCCGGTCGCCGCCGCCGCGGCCGCGAGCGCCGCCGCCTCGGTCAGCTGGGCGGGCTCGGCATCGGCCGCCCAGGCCGCGTAGTACGCCGCCGAGCGGGCGCTCTCGGTGTGCAGCAGCATCTGCGCACAACGATGCGAGACGGCCTGGAAGGAGCCGACGGCGACGCCGAACTGGCGGCGGTCCTTGACGTATTCGAGCGTCATGTCGAGCGCGCGCTGGCAGACGCCGACGACCTCGGCGGCGATCGCCGCGTGCACGCGCGCGGCGGTGCCGGCGGCGAGCGGCTCGCCGCGCCCGGCGACGGTCGCATAGCGGCGCGTCGGATCGATCGTCCGCAGCGGCTCGGCGTCAGGCTCCTCCAGCAGCCAGGCGCCGTCGCCGTCGAGCAGCACGACGACGTCGGCGCCGTAGCCGTCGACGACGAGGTCGACGGCTCCGACGCCGGCGCTGTGCTCGCCGGAGACGAGGCCGGGCAGCCAGCGGGCGCGCTGCGCGTCGCTGCCGCCCGCCTGGATCGCGGCGGCGGCGACCGCGGTCGACGGCAGCGGCGACGAGGCGCAGGCGTACCCGAGCTCCTCGAGCAGCACGGCCAGCTCGACGGCCCCGAGCCCCTGGCCGCCGTGCTCCTCGGCGACGGCGATGCCCGGCCAGCCGAGCTGGACGATCTCATGCCAGAGAATGGCGTCATAGGCGCCGGCTTCGGCCGCCGCGCGCACCTTGGAGAACGGCGAGCGGGCGCTCAGCAGCTCCCGGGCGACGCCCTTGATCTCACGCTGGTCCTCGGTCAGATCGAAATCCATCGCGTCCTCTCCTCAGCGAGCCTTGGGCAGGCCGAGCACGCGCTCGGCGACGATGTTCTTGAGCACCTCGGTGGTGCCGCCCTCGATCGAGTTCCCGCGGGCCCGCAGGAGCTCATACGCCCAGCGCCCGCCGCTGACGAGCGCGGCCGGGCCGAGGAGATCGGCGGCGAACTGGGTCAGCTGCTGATTGGTCTCCGACCACATCCACTTGGTCAGCGAGCCCTCGGGTCCGGGCTGTCCGTACTTCTCGATCGCGGTCAGCCCGCGATAGGCGGTCAGCCGCAGGACCTCGGCCTTGAGATGCAGCTCGCCGAGCCGGTCGGCGACGATCGGGTCGTCGAGCAGGCCGCGGTCGGCGGCCTCGCCGATGAGCTGATCGAGCAGCCGGCGCAGCCGGACCTGGAGGAAGAAGCCGAGCCCGGCGCGCTCGTTCATCAGCGTCGTCAGCGCGACCTTCCAGCCGTTGCCGACCCCGCCGAGCACATTGTCGTCGGGGATCCGCGCGCCGTCGATGAACAGCTCGTTGAACTCGCTCTCGCCGGTGATCTGGCGCAGCGGCCTGACCTGCACCCCGTCCTGCTCCATGTCCATCAGGAAGTAGGTCAGCCCCTTGTGCTTGGCGACCTCGCCGTCGGTCCGTGCGACGAGCATGCACCACTTCGAGTACTGGGCGCCGCTCGTCCAGACCTTCTGGCCGGTGATGACCCAGTCGTCCCCGTCCCGGACCGCTCGGGTCTTGAGGCTGGCGAGATCGGAGCCGGCGTCGGGCTCGGAGAAGCCCTGGCACCAGATCTCCTCGGCGGTCAGGATCGGCGTCAGATACCGCTCCTTCTGCGCGTCGGTGCCCCAGCTCATGATCGTCGGCCCGGCCAGGAGCACGCCGAGCACGTTGGCCATCAGCGGCGCGCCGGCACGGCCGAGCTCCTCGAAGAAGATCGCCGACTCGGTCAGCGTCGCGCCGCGCCCGCCGTACTGCTCGGGCCAGTGCACGGCGGCCCAGCCGTCCCGGGCCAGCTCCCGCTGGAAGTCGCGCCGCCAGGCGTAGTGCGCGTGCTCGTCGCCCTCGGGCTCGGGACCGGGATCGTGGGCCGCGAACCATCCGCGGACATCGTCTCGGAAGGCCAGCTCAGGTTCGCTGAAGGTCAGATCCATCGACTCTCCTCAGGGGGCGGACGGCGCGGGGCGCGTCCGGCGGGCGGGTGTTCGTCAGGGTTGATTGTCGCGGACCGCGATGCTGAACACCGCCGTACACGCGTCGCCGGGGGCGACCACGCTCAGCCCGTCGCCGCTGACCAGCGCGTTGGCCGGCGCGGTCATCGGCTCAAAGCAGATCAGGTCCTGGCCGGGCGGGGCGTAGACCTGGGCGAAGGGAAAGCCCTGCTCGAAGGTCACCCCGAGCGTCCGCCGGCGATCGGCGACCGAGAAGGTCGCGGGCTGCGCCACGCCGTCCAGGCCGTCGTCCCAGCTCTGCTCCCCGAGCGTGAAGGCCCGCTCGACGAGCGCCACGCGCTCACCGGTGGGGATCAGCCGCTCGTCGAGGACGAGCCGGTGCGAGGCGGCGAGCGCCACGTCCCACGTCCGGCGCGGCGCGTCGGGGAGGACGAGATAGGGGTGAAAGCCGAACGACACCGGCACCCGGTCTGAGCCGGTCGCCCGCAGGGTCGTGGCGATCGTCAGCCGCTCATCGGTCAGCGTCGCCTCGTAGGTCAGCTCGTGGACGTAGGGGAAGAGCTCGAGCAGCGCGGGGCTGCTCCAGTCCAGGCGGGCCCGGACGCCGTGCTCGATCGGGCCGGTGACCGCGCTCTCCAGCTGCCAGCGCAGCAGCCCGGGGACCGCGCCGTGGATCGGCAGGCCGTTGGGATCGAGCGGGAGGCGACCGTCGCCGGTGTCCAGCGACACGCGCTTGCCGGCCGCGGCGTAGCCCGGCCCGGCGAGCCGGTTGGCCCACGGGTGCAGCAGCGGGATCCCCATCGTCTTGCCGTGCTCGGCATAGGCCCGCAGGCCGTGTCCGGCATACAGCAGCTCCTCCCCGCGATGGCGCAGCGAGCGGCACAGCATGTTGAGCGAGGGGACGAACTCGGCCTCCAGCCCCCCGTCCGGGGAGCGCAGCGTCACCGCCTGCGGCGTTTCGGCGCTCGTCATCTCAGCGATTGAAGCGGATCACCGCCGCGGCCGGGGTCAGGGTCCATCTCGCTTGCGACGGACCCTCAGACGACGCTCTCGGTGGCCGCCTCGGGCGCCGGGCGGATCGTCTCCAGGCGATCGACGTCGGCCAGCGCGGGGAAGATCCGGCCCCAGCTGAGCGCGATCAGCATCGTGATCACGCCGCCGCCGACGACCGCCGGGATCGTGCCGACGAGAAACGCGGCGAACCCCGACTCGAACGCCCCGAGCTGGTTCGACGCGCTGATGAACACCATCTCGACGGCGTTGACCCGGCCGCGCAGCGGATCCGGCGTGGCGAGCGCCACCGTGGTGGCGCGGATGTTCATGCTGTAGAGATCGACGAAGCCGCTGACGGCGAGCGCCGCCAGCGACAGCGGATAGAAGCGCGACAGGCCGAAAACGACGATGCTGGCGCCGTACAGGAGCACGACGGTCAGCAGCACCCGCCCGGCCCGCCCGGCGATCGGGCGTCGCGTGAGCAGGACCGCGGCGAGCAGCGCGCCGATGGCCGGGGCGGCCCGCAGGACCCCGAGCCCGGTGGCGCCGACATGGAGGATCGACCGCGCGAAGATCGGCAGCAGCGCGACCGCGCCGCCGAACAGCACGGCGAGCAGATCGAGCAGGATGGCGCCGAGCAGGATCTGCGTCCGGCGCACGAAGCGCAGCCCCTCCAGCACGCTCTCCAGATCGGCGGACTGGCCCGGGACGGCGATATGGGCCGCGGGCATCGGGCTCATCGCCAGCAGGCTCGCGCAGGACACGAGGCAGGCGCCGGCGGCGAGCAGATAGACGAGCGACGCCGAGGTGCCGTACAGCAGCCCGCCGAGCGCCGGCCCGAGGACCGAGGCGCCCTGGGTGGCGATCGAGCGCAGCGTCATCGCGCTGGCCAGCAGCTCCGCGGGGACGAGCGTCGGCGCCATCGCCCGGGTCGCCGGCGTCCCGATCGCCACCGCGGTCCCGGCCAGCAGCGCGAGCGCGAGGTAGTCGAGCACGTTCGTCACGTGCGATCCGCTGACGAAGGCCAGTCCGATCCCGACCAGCGAGCTGAGCACCGCCGAGCCGGCGAAGATGAGCCGGCGCGGGAAGCGGTCGGCGAGATGACCGGCAGGGAGCGCGAGCACGAACATCGGGACGAACTCGGCCAGGCCGATCCAGCCGAGGTCGAGCGCGCTGCGATGCTGGGCGTAGACCTCCCAGCCGATCGCCACCTCGAGCATCTGAGCGCTGATGCCCGTCCCGAGGGTCGCCAGCCACCACAGCCGAAAATCCCGCACCTCGAGCGCGGGGCCCATGCGTCTCACGCCAGCCAGCCTAGGCGACGGCCGGGCGGGTCACTTCGTCCTGAGCGCCGGGGCGGCCGGGACGAAGCGATCGTCGCCGACCGCGACGGCGACGGCGCCCTGCACGAGATACGCGCAGATGACGTAGGCGACCTGGCGCGTCTGCTTGAACCGCAGGGGCCAGGACGCGCGAAACCGCCCGGCCCGCCCGGCGGCCACCGGCTCCCCGAAACTGAGCACGTTGCCTCCGACGCTCCGCGTGACCCCGAGGTCCTGCTGCGCGGTGGCGGCGCAGCCGTTGAACCGGGCGCTCGGCTTGATCGTCAGCACGAGCGCCGCGGGGCCGCCGGCGGCCTCGAGCCGGCCGGCGACCGCGATCTGGTTGACGCCGGGGGCCAGGATCGGTGGATGCACGGGGCTGACCGTCAGCGTCTGATCCGGTGCACGGGCGGTCCGGCCCGGAGCACCGCCGAAGCTCGGCCGGGCCGGTCCCGGCGGCCTGACGAGCGTGAAGGTGACCGGCGGGGAGACCGCCAGCGTCGTCAGCGGGTCCTTGGCGTCGATCAGATAGGCGCAGGCGACGAAGCCGCCGGTGGCGATGACGTTCGCCGCGCCGTTCGGATTCACCGTCGCGGTGTAGGTGTAGGGGCCGGCGGCGGTCGTCAGGTCGCCGGCTCCCGTCGTCTCGAACTCCAGGACGTTGGCCGGTCCGCCGTCGCCGTACTCGATCAGCCGGAACGTCGTCCAGTAGTCCGCCGGGCAGACGAGCGGCGGCGTCGAGCGGGCGTACGGCGTGAACAGCACGTCGATCGCATAGCCGTCGGGATCGCCGTCGACGGTCCCGGCGCCGCTGAACGTGAAGGTGTGGCCGGTGTACAGCCGGGGCGTCGCCCTGACGGGGCCCGTCGGGGCGTCGCCCCGACGGGCCCCGTCAGCGAGATCGAGTCCCCGGGATCAAGCGCGGGCCGGCGCGCGGCCCGGGCGGGGGCGGCCACGATCCCCGGCGCCACGACGGCGGCCAGGACGGCGATCCACCGCCACACCCTCTCCATGGGCGGATCTTAGGGATATCGTGGGCGCGGGTGACCACGACGCTGCACACCGATCGCCTCGCCCTGGCGCCGTGGGAGGATCGGCACGCCGAGTTGCTCGTCGACCTCGCCGCGACGCCGGCGGTCGTGCGCCACATCGGCGACGGCTCCCCATGGACCGCCGAGCGCGCCCGCCTGGTGGCCGCCGCCAACGTCGAGCACTGGCGACGGCACGGCTTCGGCTGGCGGATCGCCCATCGGGAGCCGGACGCCGATCCGATCGGCTTCATCGCGCTCAGCTTCGCCGGCGAGGGCGCGGGCGTCGATCCGCTCGCCCATGAGATCGGCTGGTGGCTGGCGCCGGCCCATTGGGGCCAGGGCCTGGCCCGCGAAGGCGCGGCGGCGGTCCGCGACGAGGCCTTCACCCGGATCGGCGCCCCGAGCATCCTCGCCCGCATCCAACCGGACAACGCGGCGTCGCTGGCCGTCGCCGCGGCGATCGGGCTGATCCCCGCCGAGCGCACGACCGGGCGGTTCGGCGAGCCGGTGGCCGTCCTGCGGCTCGCTGCGCCGCACGGCGACTCGTAGCGCTCAGTCGTCGAGCAGCGCCGGGGGCAGCACCGCGGTGGCGTCGCCGGAGACCTCGATCGCCGTCAGACGGCCATAGAAGTCGAAGTGCAGGATGAGCGAGTCCAGCGCGGGGATCCGGTCGGCCTCGTCGTGCTCGCCCATCGCCACCGAGTCACGGACCTCGGCGTCGCCGAGCCGCAGATAGGCGCCGCCTCCCGGCACCGGCGTGATCTCGATCTCCGCCATGGCACGCACAACCTAACCGCTGGTCGCCGAGCGGTGTAGAAACCGCCGTTTCTCCGGTCCGCCATCAACGGCTCCGGGACGGGCCGCTAGCGCAGGCAGCCGGTCGCGCCCTCCTGCTGGAACACCGCCACCGTGCAGTACGCGGCGGCCGGGTAATACGACAGCATCGTGAGAATCGCCAGCGGGGACCGCACGGCGGCGATCGACTGCGTGAAGCTCGGGCTGGCCAGCATCTGACGGTAGACGACGTCGTCGAGCGCCGGGAGGCCGTTGCCGGGGCCGCTGCCCAGCGGCAGCCAGTTGATCCCGGCGGCCGCAGTGGCGCCGGCGGGCTGCGTGCTGGAGATGACGAAGGTGGCGTCGCCGTTGACCGTCACGGCGTCGGCGTCGTGGATGCAGGCGGAGAGGACGTTCGTCGAGTAGTACTCGCAGATCGACCAGTAGCGGACCTGCCTGCCCGTCGTCGAGACGGATTGGCCGGCGTCGGTGTCGGGAAACGACGGAACCCTGATCCTGATCACCGCCAGCTCGTCGGCCGCCGGATAGAGGTCGGCGCTGAGGTAGGCGTTATCGGGGTTGGTGAAGTTGTTCACGTTGTCGAAGACGTTGTTGGACGCCACCCACAGCGGAAAGCCGGGCTCCCCCGGGATCACGTCCGAGCGGCTGCCGGTGTCCAGGTCGCTGAGCGGCGCGCGCGCGGCTGCACGCGCAGCCGATCTGGGGTCCGGGACGGGCGGGGCGTGCACGAACCGCGGGCGGACGGTGCTCGGCGTCGGTGTCGATCCCGTCGTAGCATCCGCTGAAGGGCACGTCGATCCCGCCCTGCGTGATCGTCTCGCTCGGAAGACCGACGCCGCCGGTGTCCGTGGCGGCGTTGGAGTCGTAGATCCGGTACACCACGACCAGCGGCACCCCTGCGATCGGGCCGACGTAGATGGTGTTCGGCGCCGGATCAGCCGGAGCTGCGGCCGCGACGACGGAGAGCGCGTAGGTTCCCGTCCCGGTCTGCCCCGATTGGAAGGGGTTCGCGCCGGACGCCGTCGTCAACTGCGCATCGTAGAGATGGCCGACGAGTTGATACGAGTCGGTGTAGACCGAGAAGCTCATGTACCGCGCCTGCGGAAAGGTGCCGTAGAAGGTCGCCTCGCTCCCGGGGCTCGGGCTGCCAGAACGTCTCCCAGTACGTCGCGTCGGAGTCCAGATCGCCGATCGTTCCCGTCGGGGCGGTGCCGCCACCTTGCTTGATCTGCCACGCGCATGGGCCGGTCACGGTGCTGGTCGCGACCACGGAGCGAAAGCCGGCGACGCCCTGAACAGCCGCCCGAGCGCTGGTCACTCCGGCGATCGCGGCCAACGCCACGGCCATCGCGGCCGAGCCGAACCTGACTGCACCGAGCCGGCGCCGTCGAACGCGCTGAATCACCCCGCTCATGTGAATGTCCCTCCATGGACGCATCGTCAACCGTCGCGGCGGATGACCGCCCTTCAACGATAACCGATGGGGATCGGACTCGGACCGGCGCCGATCTGATCGACCGTGGCATCCGCGCCGGCTCGTGTCCTCACGCGCGTTTGGAGCGGCTCGCCTGGACCAGCTCGGCGAGCCGGACGAGCTTGATCCGCGGTCGTCCCGCCGGGGCGCCGAGCGCCGACTCGTGCGCGTCGATCGCCCGCCACCCGTCCCAGCTGACGTGCTCGGGAGCGCGCTCGGTCAGCCAGCGCTCGATCGCGTCGGCGTCGGCGAGCGCCGGGTCAGGCCGGCCGAGAGCGTCCGCCTGCTCGTCCTGCGCGATGCGCGCCACCGTGTCGGCCGCGTCCTTCTTGTTGGTGCCGATCACCCCTGACGGGCCGCGCTTGATCCACCCGACGACGTACTCGCCGGGGCAAACGCCGCCGTCGCCGATCACGCGTCCGTCCTGATTGCGGATGAGCCCGCGGCGCTCGTCGAACGGGATCCCGGCCAGGGGCAGTCCGCGATAGCCGATCGAGCGCAGCACGAGCCCGCACCGGATCACCTCCTCCTCGCCGGTCGGCTCGGCGCGGACGCGACCGTCGGGGTCGGTGACGAGGCGGTTGATCGCGACGCGCACCCCGGTGACGGGACCGGTCTCCCCCTCGCCGAGGATCTCCAGCGGCGAACGCAGGAAGCGCAGCTCCAGGCGATGGGACTTGCCCCGCGGCGCCCGCTGGGCGTACTCGCGCAGGATCTCGACGTTGCGCCGGCGGGTGGCGTCCTGCGGCTCGGCGACGCCCTCCAGCTGGCGCGGGTCGACGATGACGTCGGCGCGCTCGAGCTCGCCGAGCTCACGCAGCTCCGGATTGGTGAACGCGGCCTCGGCGGGCCCGCGACGGCCGAGCAGGACGACCTCGGTCACCCCGGCGCCGTGGAAGGCGTCGATGGCGTGATCGGCGGTGTCGGTCGGGGCGAGCTCGCCGGGGTCCAGGACGAGCATGCGCGCGACGTCGATCGCCACGTTGCCGTTGCCGACGACGACCGCGCGCCCGCCATCGAGGTCGAACATGTGATCGGCGAAGTACGGGTGGCCGTTGTACCAGGCGACGAAGTCCGTCGCGGGATGCGAGCCCGGCCGGTCCTCGCCCGGGATCCCGAGGCGATTGTCGGTCGAGGTTCCGATCGCGTAGACGACCGCGTGATAGCGGGCCAGCAGGTCCTCGCGGCTGACCTCGGTGCCCAGCGCGACGCCGCCGAAGAAGCGAAACGCCTCATGTCCGGCCGTCTTCTCATACACCCGGGTGACCGACTTGATCTTCGGATGGTCCGGGGCGACGCCGGCGCGGACGAGGCCGAACGGCGTCGGCAGGGCGTCGTAGAGGTCGACCTCGAAGCCGGCCCTCAGCAGCTGATCGGCGGCGTAGAACCCCGATGGTCCGGCGCCGACGATCGCCGCCCGCTTCATCGTGCCGTCTCCGCGGTCGCGGCCCGGGGGCGATCTGGCGTGGTGTGCGGGCGAGCCATGGGCGCGGGAGGCCGGCACTCCGGCCCCGGCGGGCGATCATACTTGCGGCCATGGAAGATGGCCGCGTCCACGACCCCTTCGCGCCGCGGGATGCGCCGGCCGATCCGCACGCCGCGGGATTCGGGGCGGTCATCCCGTTTGAGGCGACGTTCGACGCCGTCTACGGCCTGCAGATCACCGGCGACGGGATCTCCGACGGCGTCGCGCGCGGGCGGGTGAGGATCCGCGACGAGCTGCGCCAGGGCTCGGGCTGGCTGCACGGCGGCGTCGTCTCGACGGTCGCCGAGGCGCTCGCCTCGCGCGGGACCTGGCTGGGCGTCCGCGACGAGGGCATGATCGTCATGGGCATGTCGAACGACACGAGCTTTCTGAGGCCGCTGCGCGACGGGCATCTGACCGCCACGGCCACCGCCGTGCATCGCGGTCATCGCCGGTGGATGTGGGACGTGCGCGCCTACGACGACCGGCGGCGGCTGTGCGCCGTCTCGACCGTCACCATCGCCGTCCGCGAGCGCCGGGGCGCCGGCTCGGGCCCGGGCGCCGGCTCGGGCCCGGGCGCCGGCTGACCCGCGGGCCAAACGGGTAGCGTCACGAGACATGGCCGACATCGACCACCGCCGCGGTTCCGCCTCGCTGCCGGTCCGGCTCGGGATCTCATGGCTGACCAACGCGCTCGTGCTGGCGATCGTCGCCGCCGTCCTGACCGGGGTGCACGTCAAGGACGCCGGCACGGTCCTGCTCGCCGCCGCCGTCTTCGGCGTCCTGAACACGTTGCTCAAGCCGCTGCTGCGGCTCGTGACGTTCCCGTTGGCGCTGCTCTCCTTCGGGGTGGCCTGGTTCTTCGTCTCGCTGCTGATGCTCGTGATCACGAAGGGGATCGTCTCGGGCTTCGTCATCCACGGCTTCTGGACCCTGGTCAAGGCGACCCTGATCGTATGGATCGTCAACGTCGTGCTCGATTTCACGCCCGGCCCGTGGCAGCTGACCGGGCATCGGCGCAAGCTGCGCCGCCGCGACTGAGCCCCGGGACCCGGGGTCAGCAGCCGTCGGGCCCGCACGCCTCGCCGTCGGGACCCGCCGCTCCGGTCGCGACCGCGATCGGAGCCTGGCGGCGTGACCAGCCTTCGCGCAGGAAGGCGAGCAGCGTCGCCGGCGGCTGGGCGCCGGAGACGCCGATCGCCCGGTCGATGACGAACGTCGGCACGGCCGAGATCCCGAGCGCTGCGGCGGTTCGCTCGTCCTCGCGCACGCCGTCGGCGCCGTCATCGCCGCTCAGCGCCGCCCGGACCGCGTCGGCGGGCAGGCCCACCTCGGCGGCGAGCCGGGCGAGCGTCGCGTGGTCGGAGACCAGCTCGCCCTCGGTCAGGTAGGCCCGCAGCAGGCGCTCCTTCATCTCCGGCGCGAGGCCGTGCTCGCGGGCGAGGTGCACGAGCCGGTGCCCGTCGAAGGTGTTGCCGCTGCGCGCGATGTCGAAGCGGAAGTCCAGACCGTCGCCCGCCGCCACCTCGGTCAGATTGCGCTGCGCGTCCTGTGCCTGCGCGAGCGTCATCCCGTACTTGCTCGCCAGGTTCTCGGCGAGCCTGCCCGCGCGCTCGGCGGGCGCGTCGGGATCGAGCTCGAAGCTGCGCCACAGCACGCGGACGTCCTCGCGGTGCTCGAACTCGGCGAGCGCGGCCTCCAGCCGGCGCTTGCCGACATAGCACCAGGGGCAGGCGATATCCGACCAGATCTCGACGTCCACGGTGCCTCCTTGGTTGACTGAGCAACCAGTTTACTCCGTCCTCTCGCTCCCCAGACCGTGCTCCAGCGCGCCCTTGACGCCGGCGTCGAGCGCGTTGACGCGATACAGCGCCAGCGCCTCCGCCGAGGCGAAGCGACCACCCGGCGCCGAGCCCGGACCGTGATGGGCGAGCACGCAGTGCGCGAGCGCGAGGCGGCGCTCGTCGTCGAGCACGCCGGCGGCCCGTTCGTCGAGCATCCGGTGGCCGATCACCAGGTGGCCGAGCAGGCGGCCCTCGTCGGTCACGCCGAGCTCGGCGCCGTAGGTGAACTCGCGCGTGCGGCCGAGGTCGTGGGTGAGCGCCGCGCACAGCAGCAGATCGGAGTTGAGCTTGGGGTGCAGCTGGCAGACCTCGTGGGCGAGCGTGGCCACCGCGACGGTGTGCTCGAGCAGGCCGCCGAGGTAGGCGTGGTGACCGTTGCGCGAGCACGGCGCCCGGCGCCAGGCGGCGCGCAGCGGCGCGTCGCCGAGCAGCCGCTCCAGCAGGCCCCGGAACCCGCGGTCGTACACCTCGCCGGCGAGATGCTCGAGGAAGCCGTCGAGCTCGTCGAGATCGCGATAGGCGGACGGCAGGAAGCGCGCCGGGTCGGCGCCGTCGGCCTCCTGCGCGCGGGCGATCGTGGTGACCTCGACGACGATCTCGTCCCGGAAGCGCTCGACGTGACCGCGCACCCGCACGATGTCGCCGCGCTCGAAGCCCCCGGCGAGCGCGTCGGCATTCTGGAACGCGCGAGCCGCGACGCTGCCGCTGCGATCGCGCAGCTCCAGGGCGAGATACGGCGAGCCGGTGCGGGTCGTCAGGCGGTCCTTGCGCGCGCAGGCGAACAGCCCGTCGACCGCCTGGCCGGGCCGCAGGGCGCTCACCTCGACGATGGTCGGTTCTCCGGAGCCCACATCCCCATGATGTACGGTGAGTCGGATGCAGCCTCTGCAATGGGAGCATCGTCCTGATGGTCTGCGGGCCCCGGCGCTGGTCTGCGCATTCAAGGGCTGGAACGACGCCGGCGACGCCGCGTCGAGCGCGATCGACTACGTCGGAGAGGCCCTCGGCGCCGAGCGCTTCGCGACGATCGACCCCGAGGAGTTCTACGACTTCCAGGCGACGCGGCCCCGGGTCAAGATGGTGGAGGGGCAGACGCGGGAGATCGTCTGGCCGGCGGTCGAGCTGTTCGCCGCGCGCGTCCCCCGCGCCAACCGCGACCTCATCCTGATGACCGGCAGCGAGCCGTCGTTCCGCTGGCGGACGTTCTGTGACCTGGTCATCGAGCTCGCCGAGGCGCTCGGCACGCAGCTCGTCGTCACGCTCGGCGCGCTGCTCGCCGACGTCCCCCACACACGTCCGATCTCGGTCACCGGCCTGAGCTCGGACCCGGCGCTCGTCGCCCGCCTCGGGCTGGCGCCCTCCTCCTATGAGGGGCCGACCGGGATCGTCGGGATCCTCCATGCCGCCTGCCAGCAGTCCGGTCTGCCGTCCGCGAGCCTGTGGGCCGCCGTCCCGCACTACATCTCGGCGACGCCCAATCCGAAGGCGGCGCTCGCGCTCGTGCGCAAACTCGAGGGTCTCGTCGGCGTCGTCGTCGACGGATCGGAACTCGAGGTCTCGGCCGCCGACTACGAGCGCCAGGTCAACCTCGCCGTGCAGAGCGACCCCGACGTGCAGGCCTTCGTCGAGCGCCTCGAGCAGGCCGCGGGCTCGCCGGAGCTCGACCAGCCCGGTGGTCTGCCCTCGGGCGACTCGATCGCCTCCGACCTCCAGCAGTTCCTGCGCCAGCGCGGCAGCGACGGCCCCGCATCGGGCTCCTGAGCGGCGATCGAGGTGAAACGGCTCAGCGCTCGGCCGCCGGGCAGACGAGCCGGTAGTCGCAGATGGAGCAGCCCGCGAACGTCGGCGTCGGCTCAAAGCCCTGGGTGAGGATCCCCTCGGCGACCTCGAAGGTGATCTCCCGGATCCACTCGGACCGGTCGCCGGTGTCGGACGGCACCTCCACCTTCTGATCGTCGAGCAGGTAGTAGTAGGCCTGGCGCGAGGCCTCCAGCTGCCAGGCCTCGCGCGCGCCGACCGCATACAGCGACAGCTGTACGTCGTCGGCGAGCGCCGCCGCGCTCTTGGGCCGGCCGGTCTTGTAGTCGATCAGCTCGTATTCCCCGCCGGGCAGCAGGTCGACGCGGTCGACCCGCCCGCGCAGCAGATGGGGACCCATCTTGAACGTGAACTGGCGCTCGAACCACATCGGCTTGGCCTCCTCGGAGCGGAAGCGCTCGTGATAGCGGGTCAGCGCCGAGGTCGCCTTGCCCCGCAGCTGGCGCTCCTCCTCGGAGTCGCCGAAGCCGCCCTTGCGCCAGCCCGCCTCCAGCAGGCCGAGCAGCTCCGGCAGGGTCGCGGGGGCGTCATCGCGGGCATGGAAGCGCTCGAGCACCTGATGGACGAGGATCCCGAAGCGCTGGTGCAGGGTCGGCTCCTGCGGGATCCGGAAGACGCGCGCGAACTTGTACTTCAGCGGGCACGTGCGGTACGTGTCGATGTCGGAGGCCGACAGGATGACCCCGTCGCCGCGGCGCGGCAGGAAGGGCTCCAGCGATGGCTCGTCGCGCGCCGCGATCGCCTGCGCGCGGCGGCTCGCGTCCCGGTCGGTGTCCAGCAGATAGTCGTCGAGCGCCGAGGAGGTGAAGATCTCCCGCTGCTCGGCGGTGACCGCCTGCAGGATCCGGGAGTTGACGTCGCGCAGCGCCTCGGCGACGCCCTGGCCGTCCGGCCGGGCGATCAACGCCGCCAGCTTGAGCAGCTCCAGATAGCGCACGACGGCGTGCGAGACGTCGAGATCGGTGTCGAAGCGCAGCTCGCCGAGGCGGCCGCCGGCCCGCATCGTCCCCTCCAGCAGCTCGTCGCGCAGCAGGCGATAGGTCGAGTGCAGGGCCTCGGCGGGTCCGAACAGCTCCTCCTGCTTGTCCTGCCAGGCGCCCCCGACCGCTTCGCGGATCGCCTCCAGCGTGGGCAGCGCCGACAGGGCCGCGCCGCGGTCGTCGGCCTGCGGATAGGCGAGCACGAGCCGCCGCGACGCCCGGCTGCAGGCCACGTACAGCTCCTGGGCGAGCGCCGCGCGGCGATTGGCTTCGCCGTCGGCCGGCAGCTCCTCACGCAGCAGCTCAGGGGCGATCGCCTCAGAGAACGAGCCGGCGCGGGCGGCGATCCCGGCGTGCAGGCCGACGACGTAGACGTGCTCGGCCTCCAGGCCGCCGGCCGCGCCCATCGACAGGACCTGGACGACGTCGGGGGCCCCGGCGCCGAGGTGGGGCTCCTCCTGGTCGCGCAGGCCGATCTCGGCGACCGCGGCCACCGAGCGCGCGAACTCCCGCGGCGTGGCCTGCGGCGAGCGCCCGACGTAGGTCGCGGCGAGCTCGCCGAACGCGGCCAGCGCGCGCAATCGCTCGACGACGTCGGACTGGGCCGCGAACAGCTGCTGGCGGCGCAGGCCGAGGCGCTCGATCAGGCGGTGGACGTAGAGGTCCGGCCGGCTCGTGTCGATCGCCGCCGAGCTCGCCCTGTACAGCTTGAGGAACACGCGGATCCGCTCCCGCGCCTCGGGCGGGACCTGGGGCGACTCGGTGGCCGCCGCCAGCGCCGAGACCATGTCGAGCTTGCGCCGCCGCGCGATCTGCGTGCAGCGCGCGATGTCGACCGAGCGCAGCTCGATCGGCGGGCGGGCGAGGGCGCGCACGACCGCGCCGGCGTCGGTGGGGTCGGCGAGCAGGCGCAGCCAGGCGAGCAGGTCGCGGATCTCGGCGCGCTGGAAGAGCGCCGCCTCCCCGACGAGCCGGTGGGCGATCGCGCGCTCCTCGAGCGCGACGCTGACCGCCTGGCCCTCACCGGCGATCTGGGCCACGAGCACGACGATCCGCCCGGCGGCCGTCGCCTCCCGGGCGAGCAGCCGCTCGATGTCGACCGCCACCGCCTGCGCCTGCGAGCGCTCGTTGGCGCACCGCCACAGCTCGACGGCGCCCGCGGGCTCCGCGATCGCCGACGGCACGGCCGGCGCGCCGCCGGCATCCGCTGCGGCCGCGCACGCCGGCGGCGGCGGCAGGGCCGGCGCGCCGCCGGTATACGCTGCGGCCGCGCACGCCGGCGGCGGCGACAGGGCCGGCGCGCCGCCGGTATACGCTGCGGCCGCGCAGGCCGCCCGCCAGACGCGGGCCGGGCAGCGCCGGGTGTCGCCGAGCGCCAGCACCCGCACGCCGGGGCCGGCGAAGCCGGTCAGCCGGGCGGCGCCGGCCGCCCGATAGCGGCGCAGCGCGGCGCTCGGATCGCCGGCCACGGTCAGACCCCCGGCGCCGACCTCCGCGGCGAGCGCGGCCGGCGCCAGATCGAGCTCCTGGGCGTCGTCGAGCAGAAGCTGGTCGAAGCGATGGGCGAGGCGGGGCCGGCGGCGGGCAAGCGACAGCGCGTCGGCGATCAGACCGCCGCCGTCCCGCGCCCCGGTCTCGGCCAGCATCCGCTCGTGGGCGCAGTAGATCTCGGCGAACTCGCGCTCGAGCGCGGCCTCCGGGGCATCGTCGGCCAGCGCGGCGGCCCAGGCCGCGTAGGCGTCCGCCGCCACCAGTTCGGCCTTGAGCCGGTCGATCCGGCGCACGAAGCCGCCGAGCAGGTGCGTCGGGCGACCGCCGAAGTCGTGGTGATGCAACGACAGCTCGTCGATCCGCTCGATCAGCATGGCCAGCCGGTCGCCGGGGCTCAGGACGGTGTCCAGCGGATCCCCGCCCGGTCCCGAGCCGCGCAGGACGAGCGCCGCCAGCCCGGTCGGGGTGAGGACGAACAGCTGCTCGTAGCCGCGCTCCAGCCGGATCTCGAGCGCAGCGCGCAGCGCCGCGGCGCGGTTGGCGGTCGGGACGAGCACGCCGATCCGCCCGGGCTCGCATCCCCCGCGGACGAGCCACGCGAAGCGCTCCTCGATCACCCGAGTCTTGCCCGAGCCGGCCGGCCCGGCGACGATCAGGCGCCGGTCGGCGTGGGTGACCGCGTCAGCCTGCGCGGGCGTCAGCCCGTCGCCTGACCACTCGGCGGGCGCGACGGCGCAGGAGAGCCCGGAAACCGCCGCTGGAATGCTGCGATCGTGCGCGTCACTCACCGTCTGACAGCATAGGTAGACGATGCCTCAGATCAGCGCCCCCTCGCAGGCCGATTGGCTGCGCGCCTGCCGCCGGGCGGTCGGCGGTCTGCAGTCGGTGCTCGCGGACACGCCGAGCACCGCGGAGCGCGCGCTGGAGACCGGCACCTTCGGCAGCGGCGGCGATCGCACGCTCGTCATCGACAGCGCCGCCGAGTCGGTCGTGCTGACCGAGCTGCAGACGCTGCATGACGCCGGGCATGCCTTCACCGTCCTGTCCGAGGAGCGCGGCGAGATCGACTTCGGCGGCGGGCCGCTGCGGGTCATCGTCGACCCGATCGACGGCTCGCTGAACGCCAAGCGCGGCGCCTGCCACTACGCGCTCTCGGTGGCGGTGGCCGAGGGCGAGACGATGGCCGACGTCGTCTTCGGCTTCGTGCACGACTTCGGCTGCGGCGAGCAGTGGTGGGCGGCCCGCGGCGAGGGCGCCTGGCTCAACGGCGAACGGCTGGACCCGACCCTGCCCGAACGGCGCACGCGGGACGGCAAGCTCGAACTGCTCGCCGTCGAGTCGTCGGATCCGCGCTGGGTCCAGGCCTCGATCGAGCCGCTCGTGGCCTGCGCCCATCGCCTCCGCGCGATCGGGACGATCGCCGGCAGCCTCTGCCAGGTGGCGGCCGCCCGCTTCGACGGCATGGTCACGCTGCGCCGCTGCCGCGGCGTCGACGCCGCCGCCGGCCAGCTCATCGTCCGTGAGGCGGGCGGACTGGTCAGCTTCCGGGACTGCGACGACCCGCTCGGCGCCGCCCTCGACGCCGCCGTCGGCTCGCACCTCGCCGCGGCGCGCAGCCCCGCGACGCTGCGGACGCTGGAGGGCATCCCGGCATGATCGACTGGATCCTCGCCGAGAAGATCGCGGGCTATGTCGCCGGCGCCGGCGACGCCCCTGATCCGCGCTCGGATCTGCGCGCGCTGGCCAGCGAGTCCGAGCGCCGGGTCACCGGCTACACCGGCCTGACGCCGGCCGAGCCGCTGCCGCCGGCCGAGGGCATCGGCCGGCGGGAGTGGGTGCGGACGAACATCAAGGCGATGCGCACGCTCATCGACCCGGTGCTGGAGCGCGCCGGCGACGGCCTCGGGCCGCTGAAGCCCGCCGCCAGGCTGTGGCTGAGCGTCGTCGTGACGACCGAGGTCGGCGTCGTGCTCGGCTATCTCGCCCAGCGGGTCCTCGGCCAGTACGAGCTCGTCCTGCTCGACGAGGGCGGCGACGCGAGCCCGCCCCGCCTGCTGTTCGTGCTCCCCAACCTCGGCCAGACCGTGCTCAGCTTCGAGGCCCAGGAGGAGGAGTTCGTGACCTGGGTGGCGCTGCATGAGGTGACCCATGCCGTGCAGTTCTCCGGCGTCCCCTGGCTGCACGAGCACTTCTCCGGCCTCGTGCGCGAGGTGCTGCGCAACGCGGAGTTGCGCATCGACGCACCGCGCAGGCTGCATCTGCCGTCCGGCGCCGAGATCAAGCGAGTCCTGGCGGCGCTGCGCCGGGGCGACCTGATCGCGATCTTCACCACGCCCGGCGAGCGCCAGACGCTCGATCAGGTGCAGGCCATGATGGCGGTCATCGAGGGGCACGCCGAGCACGTGATGGACGCCGTCGCCCCGGATCTGCTGCCGTCGCTGCCGACGCTGCGCGCCGCGCTCGATCGCCGCCGCTCGTCGCAGTCCGGGGTCTCCCGGGTGATCGCCAAGCTGCTCGGGATGGATCTGAAGATGCGCCAGTACGAGCAGGGCAAGTTCTTCTGCGACGCGATCGTCAGCGCGCGCGGGACCGACGCGCTGACACGGCTGTTCTCCAGCCCCGAGGCGCTGCCGACGCTGGCCGAGCTGTCTGATCCCCCCGGCTGGCTCCGGCGCCACGGCCTGGGACCGGCGCTGGCGCCGGGCTCCGCGGTCGGCTGATCCTCCGCCCGACGGCGCTCGCGCTCAGGTGTAACCGCGGCCACCGCGCGGTTTACAAACATGTGTTCGTGCGATTTGGGCATTGCCCAAACGTGTGTTCGATGTGAGCTAGACTCTGGATCAGACTCATCAAAGCGGAGGCACGAGATGGCGACCACCAGCAACTCAGCCCAGTCAAAGACTCCTCCCACCACGGGGCCAGGTCCCCGGGCCACCGCGAAGCCCGCGGCGCGGAGGAGGGCTCCCCAGCCCCGGACCGCCTCCACGAGTGCCCGCGCCGGCGGGCCCACCGCGAGCGTGCGCACAGGCGCCCGCGCGACGGCCGGCAGGCGGACGACGACCCCGACCGCAGCCCGGACCCGGTCCGAGCAGGCCCAGGTGCTCGCCGAGCGCGCCGTGCTCGTGCCCGTCGGCGCCAGCCTGCTGGCGCGTGAGAATCTCGTCTCGACGGTCAAGAGCATCGCGACCAAGTACGGCACGCGGAAGTCGGTCGAGCGCGAGCTCAAGCGCTACGAGCGCCGCGGCGCGACGGCTCGTAACCGCTTCGAGCGCCAGGTTCGCCGCACGCGGACGACGTTCGAGCGTGAGCTCCGTCAGCGACGCACGCGCGTCGAGCGCGACGTACGTTCAGTCGCCCGCGATTTGGGGAAGCAGGGCGACACCATCACATCGCGCGTCGAGAAGATCGTCTCCGACGCGCAGGAGCGCATCGGCGCGCTCTCCTGACAGCTTCCCCCGTCCGGTGCCCTGGAGAGCACCGCGACGGGACAGGTTCGCCGGCCTCATATCTCGCCGGCGGACGTAGCACCTCTCCTCCCTCAACCGCCGGGGCGCCACCGAACGTGGCGCCCCGTCGGTCGTTGAGCGGCTCCGACGCGAGCCCGCACGCCCGCCCTCAACTCCTCCGCGCGGCGACCAACGTCGGTTGTGAATGCGCCATCAGGCAGAGCCCTGACCGGGGCGGGCCTCGTCGCACCGATCGGCAGCGGCTGGCCGAGATCGCCGACTCGGCTCAGGAGATCGCGGCCTCGTCGCAGGACCTGGCCGCGACGACCAGCTCCCCGGAGGAGCTCGTCGCCCGCTTCGAGCTCAGCGACGCCCAAGGCCCTCTGCCGCGGCCGCGCGTGCAGCATCATCTGGACCCGACCGCGTCACCGACCACGAAGGAGCGGGCCATGGAGCTGTGTCTGATGATCGAAGGGCAGGAGGGCGTCAGCTGGGAGCAGTGGCGGGCGCTGGCACAGGCCTGCGAGCACCACGGGATCCCGGCGCTGTTTCGCTCCGACCACTATCTCAACCTCGACGGGCGGCATCCCGAGCGCGGCTCGCTCGACGCCTGGGCGACGATCAACGCGCTGGCCGCCGTCACGACCACGCTCCGGCTCGGCACGATGGTCTCCCCGGCCACCTTCCGCCATCCCTCCGAGCTCGCCAAGCTCGTCGCCTCGGCCGACCGGATCTCCGGCGGCCGGATCGACCTCGGGCTGGGCGCGGGCTGGCATGAGCGCGAGCATGCGGCCCACGGATTCCCCTTCGCGCCGACCAGGATCCGGATGGACGTGCTGGAGGAGCAGTTGCAGGTCGTGCTCGGCAACTGGTCCTCGAACGGTCCGTTCTCCTTCAGCGGCGAGCACTATCGGCTCGAGGATCTCGACGCCCGGCCCAAGCCGGTGCAGCAACCGCACCCGCCGGTGATCATCGGCGGGAGCGGCGGCGCGCGCAGCGCGCGGCTCGCCGCCGCCTACGGCGATGAGTACAACACGCCGTTCCCGACGGTCGCCCAGGTGCACGAGCGCCGCGCCGCCGTGGAGCGCGCGTGCGAGCAGGCCGGGCGCGGGCCGCTGCCGTTCTCGATCATGACCGGCGTCGTCGTCGGCGAGGACGAGGCGCAGCTCACCGGGCGCCTGGCGCGCCTCGGCGAGCGCATCGGCAGCGATGGCGACACGCTGCGCCGCCAGCCGCCGGCCGGCTGGGTCGTCGGCACCATCGAACCCGCCGCCGAGCAGCTCGCCGCGCTCCGTGACGCGGGCGTCCATCGGGTGATGTGCCAGCACCTGCTGCACGACGACCTCGAGGCGGTCGCGCTGATCGGCGAGCGGCTGGCGCCGCTGGTCGCGTAGCGGGCGGGGTCGCGCCCCGGTCCCCGGCGCCGGGCGGAGGCTCCGGGCGGGGCCGCGCGCCGGTCGGAGCCGCGCGCCGGTCGGGGCCGCGCGCCGGTCGGAGCCGCGCGCCGGTCGCGGCCGCGCGCCGGTCGCGGCCGCGCGCCGGTCGGGGCGGGGCCGCGCGCCGGTCGGGGCGGGGCCGCGCGCCGGTCGGGGCCGCGCGCCGGTCGGGGCCGTGGCGTGGCCGCCGGGCGCCGCGACGAGGAGGGCATCGACATTTACTCCGCCATGCGGGCTTTTTCCATACATCCTCCCCAGCGTGGGCCGGCGGCGGGACCGCCCCGGCGACCGCCGGCCGGGGGATCGCCGCTCACGGCCGGGGATCCGGCCGGCGGACCGCCGCTAACCGCGGGCGGCGACGGCGGTGGCGGTGGCGGTCACGACGCTGACCGCCATGCTCTGCGCGCTCGGCGCCCGGACGCACGGTGACGGGCGGACGGCGGGGACCGCGATGTCGGTCGGCGCGTGTCCGGAGCGAGCTGGCCTCACCGCGGTCGCCGGCGCCGGGGCGGCGTCGCCCGGGCGCGCCGTGACCACCGCGGCCGTCGCCACCGCCGGCGACGCCGTCAGCGCAGACGCCGTCGCGGGCGCCGTCGCGGACCCGACGAGCTCGACGCACGGGTGCAGCGAGCACCGCCCGAGGCCGACGCCGCAGGTGGCGCCCTGCGGCGTCACCAGCGTGAGCGACCGGGCCCTGGCGTGACCGGCGCGCAGCGCCGGGCGCTCGTCACCCAGCGCCGTCGACATCCGGCGTACGAGCACCCGCAGCGCCCGGCGATCGCCGGCGAGCGCCGGGCGCCTCGCGGCGGAGCCCACCGTCGCGCGCCCGGCGGAGCGCACCGTCACGCGACCGGCGGAGCCCACCGTCGCGCGCCCGGCGGAGCGCACCGTCGCGCGACCGGCGGAGCGCACCGTCACGCGCCCGGCGGCGCGGGCCGGCGCGCGCGTCGGGCCCGCGCCGGCGATCGTGACCATCGTCGTCGCGATCGCGGCGGCGAGCGCGAGCACCACCACCGCGTATGCCCGTCGTCGCATTCCGAAAGCAGTATCCCGCGCCGCGCGGGCCACGGCACGAGCCGTGCCGAGAGCCCCGCCGGGCAGCGCAGGCGGTCTGCTTGAATGAATGTCATGCCGACCAAAGACCAGGTGACCGACGCACTGCGTTCCGTGATCGACCCCGAGCTGCGGCGGGACATCGTCGAGCTCGAGATGGTCCGATCGATTGACATCCACGCCAACGGCGTCATCGACGTGATGGTGTCGCTGACCACGCCGGGATGTCCGATCCGCAGCCACTTCCAGACCGGGGTCGCCGAGGCGATCCGCGGGCTGGACGGCGTCACCGCCGTCAACGTCAGCTTCGACGTGCTGTCCGACAACGAGAAGGCCTCGCTCGGGCGCAAGCTCGGCCGCGGCTCGCTGCCCGAGGGCGCGCTCGCCCAGGTCCGCAACGTCATCTGCGTCGGCTCCGGGAAGGGCGGCGTCGGCAAGTCGAGCCTGACCGCCAACCTCGCCGCGGCGCTGGTCGCCGACGGCAAGTCGGTCGGCGTGCTCGACGCGGACGTGTGGGGCTATTCGCAGCCGCGCATGCTCGGCGTCGGCGCCGAGCGCCCCCGGGTCAACGACGATCGCAAGCTCGTCCCGATCACCGCGGCCGAGGGCATCCGCGTCATGTCGATCGGCTTCTTCGTCGAACAGGACGCCGCCGTCGTGTGGCGCGGCCCGATGCTCCACAAGGCGCTCCAGCAGTTCCTGGAGGACGTCGAATGGGGCGAGCTCGACTATCTGCTGATCGACCTGCCCCCGGGCACCGGCGACGTCTCGATGACGCTCGCCCAGTTGCTGCCCCAGGCCAAGTTCCTGATCGTCACCACGCCGCAGGCCGTCGCCCAGAAGGTGGCGGCGCGCTCGGCCGAGATGGCGGCCAAGCTGAAGCTCGAGATCTGCGGCGTGATCGAGAACATGTCCGGTTTCGTGACGCCCGGCGGCGAGCGCTATCCGATCTTCGGCGAGGGCGGCGGCGAGCATCTCGCCACCCAGCTCGACGTCCCGCTGCTGGCCAAGGTCCCGCTGACGATGCCGCTGCGCGAGTCATCGGACTCGGGCCTGCCGATCGTCTTCTCCGATCCCGACGACCCGGCATCCCAGGCCGTGCGCCAGGGCGCGCGCGGGCTGATCGCCCTGTCGCCGATCGAGCTGCCCGTCATGCAGGCCCCCGCTCCGGCCGCCGCGCCGAAGCCCGCCGGCATGTCGCTGCCGATGGCCTAGTACACGCGTCCGCATGTACCGGCTCACGCCCCCGGGGTGGCCGCCGACCCGCCCCCCGGCGGCGGGTCCGACGCCGTGGTGCGCCTACCGGTCCTTGTAGTACTCCGCGTTGAGGCCGATGTACTTCTGCCACTCGTCGGGCAGCTGATCCTCGGCGAAGCAGGCGTCCACCGGACAGGCCTCCACGCACGCGTCGCAGTCGATGCACTCCTCCGGGTCGATGTAGAGCATCTCGACCTTGTCGTAGTCGGGCTCGTCGGGGGTGGGATGGATGCAGTCGACCGGGCAGACCTCCACGCACGAATTGTCCTTCGTGCCAATGCAGGGCTCTGCGATGACGTAGGCCATGTCTGTCGGATTCCTCTGTTCGTTTCGAAGTTCCAGCCGCCGGCTGAGCGCGCGGCGGACTGGTCATTCTACGGGCCGGTCAGCGCCGGGCGCCGTGCCGACCATGGCGCGGCGAGCTCCAGCTGGCGGGCGAGCGCCAGCAGCAGATCCTCACGGGCGGGTGGCCCGATCAGCTGGACTGCGGTCGGCAGGCCGTCGTCGCCGTGATAGAGCGGCAGCGAGATGGCGGGCTGGCCGGTGACGTTGACGATCGCGGTGTACGGCGTGAACGCCCCGGAGCGGCGATAGTGCCCCATCGGGTCCGGTCCGCGTCCGTGGATCTCGCCGGTCGCCGCCGGCCGGCGGCCGAGCGCGGGGGTCAGCAGCGCGTCGTAGCCCGCGCAGAAGGCGACGACCGAGCGGGCGACGGTCTCCAGGCGGTTCTGCGCGGTCAGCAGGGAGAGCGCGCTCTGGGCCCGGGTGCGCTCCCACATCTCCCAGGTCAGGGGCTCGACGTCGGCGGCGACCGGATCGCGGCCGGCCAGCCGGCCGCCAACCCAGGTGGTCATCGAGATGAGCGGCCCGAAGGCGCGGGTGAAGTCCGGCAGCAGATCGAGCCCCGACCACGGCGGCGCGACCTCCTCGACGTGGTGCCCGAGCGAGGTCAGCAGGCCGGCGGCCGAGCGCGCCGCCGCCCCGTTGACCGGATCAAGCGTGGCGCCGTCGAGCGGCGGGTTGAGCGCCAGGCCGATCCGCAGCGGGCCCGGATCGCGCTCGGCCAGCTCGGCGTAGCGGCGTGAGAGCGGCGGCGCCCAGGTCGCGTCGCCGGGCTCGTAGCCGGCGAGCACGTCGAGCACCGCCGCGGTGTCGGCGACGCTGCGGGTCAGCACCCCGTCGCTGACAAGGAAGCTCTGGCCGGCGTCGGGTCCGACCGACACGCGCCCGCGGGCCGGCTTGAGTCCGACCAGCCCGCAGCACGCCGCCGGGATGCGGATCGAGCCGCCGCCGTCGTTGCCGTGGGCGATCGGGACCATCCCGGCCGCGACGGCGGCCGCCGAGCCGCCGCTGGAGCCGCCCGGCGTCCGGTCGGGCGCCCACGGGTTCGCGGTCGGGCCGAAGCGGCGCGGCTCGGTCGTCGGGAGGATCCCCATCTCCGGCATCGAGGTCTTGCCGACGATCACGAAGCCGGCGTCGCGCAGCCGGCGAACGCAGAACGCGTCGACCGGCGCCACGACATCCGCGAACAGATCGCTGCCCATGCTCAGCGGCATCCCGGCCACCGCTCGGTTGTCCTTGATCGCGATCGGCACCCCGGCGAACGGGCGCGGATCCTCGCCGGCGGCGGTGTCGACGGCATCCGCCGCGGCCAGTGCGGACTCGGGCGCGACGTGCGTGAAGGCGTTGATCGCGGGCTCCAGCGCCGCGATGCGGTCCAGCGAGGCCTGCACGAGCTCACGCGCCGACAGCTCGCCCGAGCGGATCATCGCCGCCAGCTCGACCGCCGATCGCCGGAGCAGCTCTGACACTGCGTAGACCCTACTGAAAGCGCGTCCCACGCTCGTCAGCGATTAGATTCCCGGCGACCTCCGCATCCGTCAAGGAGCCGATCGCATGAGCGCAACCGCACCGACCGAAGTCCAATCCGGCCTCGAGGGCGTCGTCGCCTTCGCAACCGAGATCGCCGAGCCCGACCGCGAGGGCGGCGCGCTGCGCTATCGGGGGGTCGACATCGAGGAGCTCGTCGGCGCGGTGCCCTTCGAACAGGTGTGGGGGCTGCTCGTCGACGGCTCGCTGACCCCGGGGCTGCCGCCCGCCGAGCCGCATCCGCTGATCATCCGCTCAGGCGATCACCGCGTCGACGTGCAGGCCGCGCTCGCCATGCTCGGGCCGCAGTGGGGCTTCGGCGAGCTGATCGACATCTCCGATCAGCAGGCCCGTGACGATCTCGCCCGGGCCTCGGTGATGGCGCTGTCGTTCGTCGCCCAGTCCGCCCGCGGCATCGGCCGCCCGCCGGTCTCCCAGCGTGAGGTCGACACCGCCTCCTCGATCCCCGAGCGCTTTCTGATCCGCTGGCGCGGCGAGGCCGACCCCCGGCACGTGGCGGCGATCGACGCCTACTGGAACTCGGCCGCCGAGCACGGCATGAACGCCTCCACCTTCACCGCGCGCGTCGTGGCCTCGACGGGCGCCGACGTGGCCGCCGCCCTGTCGGCCGCGGTCGGTGCGCTGTCGGGCCCGCTGCACGGCGGGGCGCCGTCCCGCGTCCTGAAGATGCTCGATGATGTCGCCGCCCTGGGCGACGCCGACCGCTACGTCAAGGATCTGCTGGACCGCGGCGATCGTCTGATGGGGTTCGGACACCGCGTCTACCGCGCCGAGGATCCGCGGGCCCGCGTCCTGCGGCGGACCGCGCACGAGCTCGGCGCACCGCGCGTCGAGGTCGCCGAGGCGCTCGAGCAGGCCGCGCTGGCCGAGCTGCAGGCCCGCAAGCCCGACCGCGTGCTCGCCACCAACGTCGAGTTCTGGTCGGCCGTCGTGCTCGACTTCGCCGAGGTCCCGCCGTCGCTGTTCACGCCGATGTTCACCTGCGCGCGCACCGCCGGCTGGTCGGCGCACATCATGGAGCAGAAGCGCGAGGGCAAGCTGATCCGGCCGACGGCGAAGTACGTCGGCCCAGGCGCCCGCCCGTTGTCGGCGGTGCGCTGACCGGCGCCCGAGCCTCAGCGCGTACAGCGCAGGTCAGCCGCGATACGGGCCGTCGACGTACTGCGCCAGCATCCGCGTGGCGCAGAACATCGGGCCGAGCGTGCGCAGCGATGCCCGCATGAGCTCGATCCAGCGGGCGGGGACCCCGTCGGCGTCGCGCTCGTAGTAGGCCGGGAGCACGTCGCCGGTCAGGACGTCGTGCAGGGCATGGCTGTGACGGTCGTCCTGGGCGTGGTGGTCAAGGTCGATCTCGCCGGAGATCGCCCAGCCGTTGGCGCCGTCATAGGCCTCGGCCCACCAGCCGTCGAGCACGCTCAGCTGCAGCCCGCCGTTGAACACCGACTTCATCCCGCTCGTCCCGCTCGCCTCCAGCGGCGGCCGCGGCAGGTTGAGCCAGACGTCGCAGCCCCGCGTGAGCGCCGCGCCGGAGGCGAGGTCGTAGTCGTCGAGGAAGACGACGCGCTCGCCGATGATCTTCGAGCCCTTGAGACCGAAGACGCTCTTGAGCGAGTGCTTGGCGTCCTCGTCACGCGGATGGGCCTTGCCGGCGAGCACGACCTGCACCGGACGGTCGCCGCCCAGCAGCGACCGCGTCCATTCCGGATCCCGCGTCAGCAGCTCCAACCGCTTGTAGGTCGCGACCCGCCGGGCGAAGCCGATCGTCAGCACCTCGGGATCGAAGGCGCGCGCCGCGGCGGCGACGTAGTCCCGCAGGTCGCCGCGCACGAGCCGATCATCGACGCTGCGGCCGCGGACGAAGCCGACGAGATCGGCGCGCTGGCGGCAGCGCGCCTCCCACAGCTCGGTGGCGGGAATGGCGTCGATCGCGGCCCACACCTCGGGCTCGGCAGCCCGGCGATCCCAACCCTCGGGCAGATGGCGGTCCAGGAGATCACGCATCGGCACACCGATCCACGTCGGCACGTGGACGCCGTTGGTGACGTAGCCGATCGGGACCGCGCTGAGCTCGATACCGGGCCACAGCGGATTCCACATCTCGCGCGCCACCTCGCCGTGGCGCCGGCTGACGGCGTTGGCGTGACGGCTCAGGCGCAGCGCCGCCTGGGTGACGCCGAACGGCGCCCCCGGCCCGGCTCCGGGGTCATGGCCGAGCGCGGTGAGCTGGGCCACCGAATAGCCCCACTCGCTCGCCAGGCGCCCGACCGCCGCATCTATCTGCTCGGGCGGGTACGTGTCGTTGCCCGCCGGCACCGGCGTGTGCGTGGTGAACACGGTGCGGGCGCGGGCGCGCACGACCGCCGCCCGCAGCGCGCCGTCGCCGCCGGCGGCCTCACGGGCGAGCTCGAGCGGCGCGAGCGCGGCGTGGCCCTCGTTGAGATGGATGACGCCGGGATCGATGCCCATCGCTCGCAGGGCGCGGATGCCGCCAACGCCGAGCAGCGCGTACTGCGCCAGCCGGGTCTGCGGGTCGCCGTCGTAGAGTCGACCGGTGATCCAGCGATCGATCGGGTCGTTGTCGGCGAAGCCGGTGTCCAGCAGGAAGAGCGGGATCCGCCCGACCTCGACGCGCCAGATACGCGCCCTGACGTCCGAGTCGGCGATCGGCACCGTGACGATCAGCGGCGCGCCGTCGTCGCCGGTGACCAGCGCCGCGGGCAGCCGCTCGGGATCGGTATCGATCCAGTACTCGTGCTGCCAGCCGGTGGCGTCGATCCGCTGGCGGAAATAGCCCTTGCGATACATGAGCCCGACGGCGACGAGCGGGACGGCCTGGTCAGACGCCTCCTTCAGCAGGTCGCCGGCGAGCGCGCCGAGGCCGCCGGAGTACACCGGCAGCGAGACATGGACGCCGTATTCGGCGCACAGGAAGGCGACCGGCCGATCGGGATGCAGCGGCGCGCCACCCGACGGTCGGGCCAGATCGGCCTCGACCTCGGCCTCGAGCGCCAGGGCGCGGTCGATCAGTCCGCGGTCCTCGGCGGCGATCCGCGTCGTGCGCGCGGGCAGCTCCTGAAGGAGGCGGACCGGATTCTGTCCGCACAGCGCGAAGCGCTCGGGATCGATCGAGGAGAACAGCTCCGGGCCGCCGCGCAGCCAGGACCAGCGATAGTTGAAGGCCAATCGGGCCAGGGGGGCGAGCGCGTCCGGGAGACGCTGCGCCAGGTCCTGCGCGGCGCGTCGGGTATCGGCTCGGCCGTCGGTGGGTGCAGTCGCGGCGTCGGTCATCGCTGCCGATTATCCGACATCGGCTGACGACGGACCGATGCGCCCCCCCTCCGTGTCCCGCTTCCCGCCGCCAGGCGCCCGCAAACGGTACGCTCGCGGCCGTTGGCCACCGACACCGACAGCGCCCCCGATCTCCGGCTCGGAGTCCTCGCCTTCGGCGATTCGATCACCAACGGGGGCGGGGAGATCCAATGGGGCGTGGCTCTGCAGTCCTGGGCGCTGTGGATGGCCCGGAGCCTCGGATTGCCCTATACCGGCTACGCCGTCGACGGCGCGCGGGCCCGTGACGTCGTCGGCGAGCAGATCCCGGCCTTTCGGACCCGCGGCGCCCATCCCGGCGCGCGCCATGATGTCGGCTGCCTGTACATCGGCGTCAACGACGTGCGCTCGGCCGATTGGGGCCCGGAGGCGTTCGCGGCCGATTTCGAGCACGCGCTCGGTTTCCTGGCCGCGCGCTGTGACCGCGTGCTGACCTGCACGGCGCCGCTCGGACTCGGTGTGCCGCCGTCGCCCGACCGGGTCATGACGCTGAACGCGATCGTCCGCGCCGGCGCCGCCCGAGCCGGCGCGCTCGTCGTCGACCTGTCGGACTTCGGCGCGCGCAATCAGGTGATGGCCGACCGCGTGCATCCGACGGCGTTCGGGCAGATCGCGATCGCCGAACGGGCCCTGGCCGTGCTCGCCGCCGACGGCCTTCCCGCTCGGGTCGCACCGTCGTCGCTGATCGCCTTTCAGACGTCGCGCTCAGGGCGCCTGCGCGGCGACGCGACGTACGCCTATCGGTCCGCCAAGCAATGGGCGCACGCCCTGGCGCAGCGCGCGCGCCCGCGGCCAGCCGGTGGGCCCGCTCAAAAATTGCGCTGAGGTTGCACCCGATGTGAGATAGTCATCGCGCCTTCGACTCGGGGTGAACGTCGAGGGGCACCGCCGGGCGTGCACCTGCCCGGGCGCACAGGAGGAAATCGCCATGCCCTCGCCGTCTCGCCGTCCATCACGCCTGGCCCTCGGCGTCCTCGTCGCCACCGCCGTGGCCACCGGCGTGTCCGCCGCCCCCGCGCTGGCCCAGACGCCGACGATCAGCACCGGCACGGCGACCATCGTGTCGACGACCGGCGCCGCGGTGACGGTGACCGTCAATCCGAATGGGACCGACGCCCTGTATCAGGTCCTGTACGGCCCGACCGGCGGTGGGCTGACCTCGATGTCCGGGCTCCAGGACGCGGGCTCCGGCACCGCGCCCGTCGTCGAGACGGTCCCGATCGACCAGCTGACCCCCGGCACGTCGTACACCTTCCAGGCCCAGGTCACCGAGGCCGACAACGGGATCTCGACGACCGACCCGACGACGGCGAGCTTCACGACGACCGCCAATCCGACCGGGCCCGGCACGCCGATCGTCGCGCCGCAGGATCCGCCGGCCAACACCTTCCTCGGTCAGAACTGCTCGACCGATCCGCAATGCCTGTCGGACATGAACGCGGTCCGGGCGCTCCAGGAGGGGCTGCCGCCGCTCGTCCTGCCGAGCAACTGGACGACGCTGACCCCGGCGGAGCAGATGTTCGTGTCGACGAACATGGAGCGGGTCAGCCGCGGGCTGCCGGCGATCCCCGATCTCGTCAACACCTACGACGCCGAGGTCACGACCGGGATGCAGACCGACGCTGACCCGGTCATCAACGAGAACGTCAACGGCTCGGAGTCGATCTGGGCGGGCGGCAACGACACGGTCCTCGGGGCGATGAACGGCTGGCTGTACGCCGACGGGGTCGGCGTCGGGAACCTCGACTGCAACGCGCCGACCGATCCCGGCTGCTGGGGCCATCGCAACGCGATCCTCGACGGCCCGGCCGGCACCATCACCGCCAACGAGATGGACGCCGTCGTCGGCACCGACACGATGGGCTCGCCGTCCTACGCGGCGGCCTTCGTGCTCGATCCCAATCCGACCCCGGCCGCGAACGTCGTCTTCACCTGGGCAGCCGAGCAGCCGTCCCTCGCGCCTCCGGCCCTCGGTGGCGCCAAGCCCCACGGTCCGGCGCCGACGCTCGCCCGGCTGACGCTCAGCCCGCGCACGCTCAAGCCCCTGCGGGGCCGCAAGGAGCCGACGACGGTTCTCGACACCGCCAAGGACAGCGGCGCCGGCGCGGTCGTCTCCTACACCGACTCGCTCGTCGCCACCGCGACGATCACGATCGAACGCTGCGTCACGACGACCCACGGCGCGAAGCGCACGAGGAGGACTCGCTGCACGACGGTCGGTTCGTTCACCCACGTCGACGCCAAGGGTGCCAACCGCTTCCGCTTCACCGGCCGCTACAGCGGCAAGCCGTTGGCCGCGGGCGCCTACAGGCTGAGCATCGCGGCGGTCAGCCCGAGCGGACGCCGCGGCGCCGCCGTCACGCGGGCGTTCACCGTCGCGCGCTGACCACCCCCCGTCGTCCGCCGTCTTCACAACTCCAAGGAGCATCACATGGCAGATCGCCTCCCCCGCCTCCGATGGCCGGCCGCCGGCCTGATCCTCGCCACGGTGACCGCCGCCGGCGCGCTCGCCGCCCCCGCCCTGGCCCAGACGCCGACCGTCAACACCGGCAGCGCGACCACGGTCACGACAACCGGCGCGCTCGTCACCGTCACCGTCAACCCCGACGGGACCGACACGCTCTATCAGGTCCTCTACGGTCCGACCGGCGGTCCGCTGAGCTCGATGTCCGGACTCGCCGACGCCGGCGCCGGGACCGCGCCGGTGACCGAGACGGTCCCGATCACCCAGCTGACGCCGGGAACGGCGTACACGTTCCAGGCGCAGATCATCGAGGCCGACAACGGCAACACGACGACCGATCCGACCACGGCATCGTTCACGACGACCGCCAACCCGACCGGCCCGGGGACACCGATCATCCCGCCGCAGAATCCGGCCACCGACGGCCTGTTCGGTTTCTGCTCCACAGACGCGCAATGCCTTGCCGACCTCAACGGGGACAACGCGCTGCAGGACGGCGTCGGGCCGATGACGCTACCGAGCAACTGGGCCACGCTGACCGGATCCGAGCAGATCTTCGTCGGCACCAATCTCGAGCGCATCGCGCTCGGGGAGGCGCCGATCCCGAACCTCGTCAACACGTACGACGCCGACGTGCAGACGGGACTCCAGAACGACGCCGATCCAGCGACCACCTTGACCAACAACTGGGACTCGATCTGGGCCGGCGCCTTCGCGACACCGCTCTCGGCGATCTACGGCTGGCTGGACAACGACGGTCCCGGCGGCGCCAACCTCGACTGCACGACAGCGACCGCCCCGGGCTGCTTCGGCCACCGCGACGGGCTGCTGACCGATCCGGCATCGTCGATCGGCAACCCGACCGAGATGGATGCCGGCGTCGGCACCGACAACAACGGCGCCGTCGATTACGCGGCGCTGATCGTCAACAACCCGAACCCCACGCCGGCGGCGAACATCGTCTTCTCGTGGACGTCCGAGCAGCCGTTCCTGGCGGCGCCGACCCTCGGCGCAGCCAAGCCCCACGGCCCCGCGCCCAGGCTCAGCCACCTGACGATCAGCCGGTCGACGCTGACGGCGCTGCAGGGCCACAAGCGGCCGGCGGTGGTGCTGGACACGGCCACCGACGCGAACGTCGGCGCGATCGTCGCCTACACCGACTCGATCGTCGCCACCGCGACGATCACCATCGAGCGCTGCGTCGTCAGGACCCACGGCGCGAAGCGCACGGCGACGGCTCGCTGCACGGCGGTCGGGTCATTCACGCACCTCGACGCCAAGGGCGCCAACCGCTTCCGCTTCACCGGACGCAACGACGGAGCCCCGCTCAAGCCCGGTGACTACGAGCTGAGCATCGCGGCGACCAGCCCGAGCGGACGCCACGGCGCCGCGGTCACACAGCCGTTCACCGTGGCGCGGTCTCACCGCAGGGGCTAGGCTGCCGGCGTGGTGGGCGTGGGAATGAGCGTCGGGCGCCGAGCCGGGGCAATCCTCGCCTGGCTCGCGGCCGGGCTGGTCGCCGCCGGCGGGCTGAGCGCGCCGGCGGCCGCCCGTCCCCGCGGTCCGGGGCAGCGCCCGCTCGCCGCGGCGCCCGCCGCGGCCGCCAGGCCGACGATGATCGTCGACGACGGGTTCACTCCCGCGCGTGACGGCTACTCGTTCCCGAACTATGGGGCCAAGGCGGGCGTCCCCGACCTCGGCCCCGACGAGATGGTGCAGCTGTTCGGCTCCGGGGTGTGCGCGGGTTACAGCGGCGGGGCGTGCGTGCTGTCGCCGCCGGCCCTGGCCTGGATGACGCAGGAGAACGAGGAGATGGCCGACGGCCATTGCGAGGGCTTCTCGGTCACCGCCCAGTTCTTCTTCGCCCATCTCAGCACCCCGAAGCTGTTCGGCTCGTCGATCGTGCCGGGCCTGAAGGTGACCGGCAATCAGCTGCTGGCGCGCGAGATCGCCTACGGCTTCGTCTTCCAGGACCTGGCGTCGGTGCGCGCCGCCGAGGTGTTCGGCACCCCTGACCAGGTGCTCTCCGCCCTGGAGTCCGAGCTGCACGGCGACACCGAGCTCTACACGCTGGGGATCACCCAGCCGGACGGGAGCGGCGGTCACGCCGTGACGCCGTTCGCCGTGCAGCGCCTGAGCCCCGATCGCTACGGGATCCTCGTCTACGACAACAACTACCCGGGCCAGACGCGCCAGGTCATCATCGACACGAGCAGCGACACGTGGAGCTACGAGGCCGCGCCGAATCCGAGCGCGACGGGCAGCCTGTACACCGGCGGCGCCACGACCCGTTCGCTGTTCCTGCTGCCGACCCGTCCCGGGCTCGGCATGCAGCCCTGCCCGTTCTGCGCCGCCACGGCACCCGCGCCGGCGGGCGGATCGACCACGACCCCCACGACCACGACCCCGACGACCTCCACGACCACAGACCCCACGACGGCCGCGCGGGCGCGCCGCCCGGCGGCATACGACTCGATCCGCCTCCAGATCGCCGGCGGCGTCGGCCATCTGCTGATCACCGACCCGCACGGCCGCTCGGTCGGGTTCGTCGATGGGCGGCTCGTCAACCGGATTCCGGGCGCGCGCATCCTCAGCCAGCTCGTCGGCGGCCCGCAGACGTGGCGCGACCACGCCGAGCCCGAGTACCAGGTGCCGGCCGGGCCGGCGTACCGGATCGTGGTCCGGACCGCAGGGCCCAGGCGCCGGGGACGGTTGCGCTGGCGCGCGGCGGTGACCGTGCTGGAGCCCGGCTTCATCGCCGCGGTGCGCCAGATCCGGATCGGACCGGGCCGCTCCGCGCGGCTGACCGTGCCGGCCGGCGGGCACGCGATCGCGTTCGTCGCCCCCGGCCTCGGCCGCCAGGCCCCCGAGCTCGTCGTCGGTGATGCCGTGCCGGGCAGCAACGACTATCAATGGACGGCGGTCGACGGCTCGGCGCGGGCCGGCGAGCCGGTCGCGGCGGCACTCGATGTCGCCGGGCACCGGCTGAGCCTGCACGGCGCCGGGAGCTATGACATGACGATGGATCTCGTCCGCAACGGCGTCAGCGTGTTCACGCACAACGCCGTTGCGGTGCCCTCCGGCATGACGGTCAACTTCGACTACGGCGGCTGGGCGGCGGGCGACGCGATGCCGGTCACCGACACGGTCGGCGACACCACGACGGCGGCGGCGGCGCTCGGCGACGAGCCGAGCGCCCCGGACGCCGGCGACGCGTTCGATCCCGTCGAGACGACCGCCGCCCCGCCGGAGCCCGACCCCGGCGCGACCTCGATGGGCGAGACGGCGACGACGCTCATCTGCCGGCCCGCAGAGCTCGTCGCCGGCGACACCACGACCTGCGACGTCGAGGTCGACGGCCTCGACCCGCTGGACGCCGGCACCCCGGGCGGCGAGGTCGACTTCTCCAGCGACGACGACGGCACGTTCTCAGCGCCGAGCTGCGAGCTGAGCGACGGCGTGTGCGAGGTGACGTACACGCCGTCGGCGGTCGGATCCGGCGAGCACGACCTGACGGCCGGGTATCAGGGCGCCGGGGAGTTCCACGCCAGCGGCGACACCGCCACGGTGGCGGTCGACCCGCGGGCGACCGACACCTCACTGGACTGTGAGCCCCAGGCAGTGGCGCTGAACGCCCCGGATACCTGCACCGTCACCGTGACCGACATCGAGGGTGCCGGCACGCCGAGCACCCCGACCGGCGAGGTCGACTTCTCCGACGACGCCGGTGGCACGTTCTCGGCGTCGAGCTGCGAGCTGGACGGCGGCGCGTGCGCGGTCACGTATACGCCGACGGCGATCGGATCCGACGAGGCCGACATCACCGCGGGCTACGACGGCGACGGCATCCACGACGTCAGCGATGACACGGCCGCGGTGGACATCACGCCGCGCGCGACGGAGCTGGGGATCGACTGCAGCCCCGACGTCGTCGCGGCCGGCGCCTCCACGACCTGCACCGCAACCGTCACCGACACCGACGCCGGCACCGCGGTCACCCCGACCGGGACGGTCACCTTCAGCGATGACATCGGGGGCTCCTTCGACGGCAATCCCTGCACGCTCGTCCCCGCCGACGACGGAGTGGCGAGCTGCGCGGTGACGTACACGCTGCCCGCCGACAGCGACGACCCCGCGGCCGATATCGGCGCGAGCTACGGCGGGGACGCCTGGCACAGCGGCAGCTCCTGACGGTCCGCACGGCGGGAGCCTCGCCCGTCGCGCGTCCCGCCACCGCGTCCTGGCACCGCACGCGTCAGGGCGATGGGAGCCGGCCGGCCTCGGCCGTCACCTCGCGCAGGCGGCGGGCGAGCGCCGGCGTCAGCGCGCCGCGCGCCAGCTGCCAGCGCCAGCTGGCGCCCGTGCTCCCGGGGACGTTCATCCGCGCCTCGCTGCCGAGGCCGAGCGGATCCTGGGCCTGGATCATCGCGATCCGGGCGGGCGAGGAGAAGGCGAGCCGGATCAGCCCCCACCATGGGCGGCGCGGCTCGGCGAAGCCGGCCCGCTTGACCTCGGAGTCCACGAACGCGCGCTGGGCCGGCGGCAGCGACTCCAGCCAGCCGCGGATCGTGTCCTGGTCATGCGTGCTCGTGTAGACGACCCGGTTGACGGCGTGGTTGGCGGGCCGGTGGACGCTGCCGGGCACGTCGGGATCCATGCCGAACTGGATCACGAGCATGCCGGGCAGCCCGAGCGCGTCGCGCAGTCGCTCGACGGCGGGGGTGATGACCCCGAGATCCTCGGCGATCAGGGGGAGGTCGATACCGAGCTCGCGCTCCAGGGCGGTGAACAGCGCCCGGCCGGGACCGCGACGCCACGTTCCGCCGGCAGCGGTGCGCGCGCCGGCGGGGACCGCCCAGTAGGCGACGAAGCCGCGGAAGTGGTCGATCCGGGCCAGATCGAACAGCTGCAGCGTGCGCCGCACGCGCTCCACCCACCAGCGATAGTGCGTGCGCTGGAGCGCGGGCCAGCGATACAGCGGATTGCCCCACAGCTGCCCCTGCTCGGCGTAGGCGTCGGGCGGCGCGCCCGCGACGAAATCGTCGGTGAAGATCCCCGGATGGGCGCGATGGTCGGCGCTGCCGGGCGAGACGTAGATGGCGACATCGCCGATGATCCGCACGCCGCGCTGCGCGGCGTACGCGCGCAGCGCCCGCCATTCGCGGTCGAAGCGGACCTGATCGGCGACCGCGCCACGCCCCGCGAAGCGCTCCCAATCGTCGATCCAGAAGCGCTGGCGCTCCCGGAACTCCAGGATCTCGCCGGACGAGACCGGCGCGCGCGGATCGGCGAGCAGACCGCGCCAGCTCGCGAACGCCGAGCTCGACTTGTACGGCGAGTGATGGCGGTCGGGCGGGACGAGCGGCAGCACCTGCCACCACGACTGTCCGGCCGCGGCCAGCCAGTCGACGAATCGATACGCGCTGGAACCCAGGCGCCCGTCGGGCAGGGACGTGATGTGCAGCTGGACGCCGCTGCTACGAGAAGGCTCCGGCACGGGCTTGGTGTTTACCCTAAGCGGCAAGCCGGATACCTTCCGATGCAAGTGAGCAGCCGCGCCACCCCCACCACGCCGGCTCCGCGCCCGGCCCCATCCCCTCCGGTCATCGACCCGAGCGTCGCCGTCCCACGGCGGATCGTGATCCAGTACCCGGCCCCGGCGGTCGACGACGGGCGCTATCCCGTCAAGCGCTGCGTCGGCGATCGCGTACAGGTCTCGGCCGACGTCTTCCGCGACGGGCACGATCTGATCCGGGCCGTCCTCGCCTATCGCGGACCGGACGACGAGCACTGGCACGAGGAGGAATTGGAGCGGATCGACGCTCATCTCGGCGGCGTGCGCTGGGCCGCCTCGTTTCCGGTCGACCGCATCGGGCGGTGGGAGTACACCGTGCGGGCGTGGACCGACGTGTTCGCCACCTGGCGTGACGAGCTCGCGCGCAAGGTGGCCGCCGGGCAGGATCATCTCGCCGGCGAGCTGTCGGAGGGCCTGCTGCTGATGCGCGCCGCGGCGGCGCGCGGCTCGAGCGCAGCCGACAGCGCGATGATCGAGCACGCCTGCGAGCAGCTCGCCGACCCGGCGGTGCCGGAGTCGGCCAAGCACGACATCGCCCTCGGCGCCGAGCTGGCCGAGGCGATCGAGCGCGAGTCCGAGCGCCACGGCGAGGTCGAGCTCGAGCATCCGATGGGGATCGAGGTCGACCGCCTGCGCGCGCGCTTCAGCTCCTGGTATGAGCTGTTCCCGCGGTCCTGGGGCGGCCTGGCCGGCGTGCAGACCCAGCTGCCCCGGCTCGCCGAGCTCGGCTTCGACGTCGTCTATCTGCCGCCGATCCATCCGATCGGCCTCACCCACCGCAAGGGCCGGGACAACACGCTGGTCGCCGGCCCCGGCGATCCCGGCTCGCCGTACGCGATCGGCGACGCCGGCGGCGGCCACGACGCGATCCATTCAGCGCTCGGGACGTTCGACGATCTGCGCTCGCTGACCGGCGCCGCCGCCGAGCTGGGGATCGACATCGCGCTGGACTTCGCGCTCAACGCCTCGGGCGACCATCCCTGGCTGAGCGCGCATCCGGAGTGGTTTCAGCGCCGCCCCGACGGCACGCTGAAGTACGCCGAGAACCCGCCCAAGCGCTATCAGGACATCTACAATTTCGACTGGGAATCCCCGGCCCGCCAAGCGCTGTGGGACGCGATCCTCGAGGTCATCCTCGTCTGGGTCGACGCCGGGATCAAGGTCTACCGCGTCGACAACCCGCACACCAAGCCGTTCGCCTTCTGGGCATGGCTGATCGAGCAGGTCCACGCCCGGGACCGCGACGTCATCTTCCTCGCCGAGGCGTTCACCAAGCGCGCCGTCATGCGCCACCTCGGCAAGATCGGCTTCACCCAGTCCTACACGTACTTCACCTGGAAGAACGCCCGCTGGGAGCTGGCCGAGTACGTCTCCGAGCTCGCCTCCAGCGGCGAGCAGGAGTACTTCCGGCCCAACTTCTTCGCCAACACCCCGGACATCCTGCACGCCTATCTCCAGCAGGGCGGGCCGGCGGCGTTCGAGGCGCGGCTCGTGCTGGCGGCGACGCTCAGCCCCAGCTACGGCATCTACTCGGGCTTTGAGAGCTATGAGAACGAGCCCGCGTTCGAGGGCTCGGAGGAGTATCTGCACTCCGAGAAGTACGAGATCAAGGAGCGCGCGCTCGACGGCGCGATGCTGCCGCTGATCGGCCGCCTGAACGCGATCCGCCATGCCGAGCCCCCGCTTCAGGAGCTGTCGAACATCACCTTTCTGGACGCCGGCAACGACGCGATCATCGCCTATGCCAAGCAGACCGGTGGCGAGACGATCATCGGCGTCGTCAGCATCGATCCCCATCAGGGGCAGTCGGGCTGGCTGCTGATCCCGGCGAGCCTCGGACTGCCGCCGAGCTTCGCCGTCCACGATCTCCTGACCGATGACCACTACTCGTGGCGGATCGGCCACAACTACGTCGGCTTCGCGCCTGGCTGGCGCCAGGCCCACGTCCTGAAGGTGCAGCGGTGAGCGTCGGGCCTCCGACGCTCACCCATCTGCTCGCCCGAGAGCGCCCGGTTGGGTTGGGTCCCGCCGGCGCGCCCGGGGCAGCGGCGGCGAGCGGCGCCGAGGCCGCGGCGCACGCCCAGACCCGTCAGTGGTTCGAGGCGGAGCCGCTCTGGTTCAAGCGCGCCGTCTTCTACGAGATCCACATTCGCGGCTTCTACGACGGCAACGGCGACGGCTCCGGTGACTTCCGCGGGCTGATCGAGAAGCTCGACTATCTGCAGTGGCTCGGGATCGACTGCATCTGGCTGCTGCCGTTCTACGAGTCGCCGCTGCGCGACGGCGGCTACGACATCTCCGACTTCACCCGGGTGCATCCCGACTACGGAACGGTCGATGACGTCCAGGACCTGATCGACGCCGCGCACGCCCGGCGCATCCGGGTGATCGCCGACCTCGTGATGAACCACACCTCGTCGGATCACCCGTGGTTCCAGGAGTCCCGCGCGGGCGGCCCGGACGGCCCCAAGCGCGACTGGTACGTGTGGTCGGAGACCGACGAGGGCTATCGCGACGCCCGGATCATCTTCACCGACACCGAGACCTCGAACTGGACGTATGACCCGGTCGCCGGCGCCTACTACTGGCACCGCTTCTTCTCCCATCAGCCCGACCTCAACTACGACAACCCCGAGGTCCGCGACACGATGCTCGGCGTCCTGCGCTTCTGGCTGGACAAGGGGCTCGACGGCTTCCGGCTCGACGCGGTGCCGTATCTCTACGAGCGCGAGGGCACCAACTGCGAGAACCTGTCCGAGACCCACGCCTATCTCAAGCGGGTGCGCAGGGAGATCGACGAGAACTATCCCGACCGCGTACTGCTGGCCGAGGCCAATCAATGGCCGGCTGACGTCGTGGAGTATTTCGGCGACGGCGACGAGTGCCAGATGTGCTTTCACTTCCCGGTCATGCCGCGGATGTTCATGGCCGTCCGGCGCGAGGAGGCGGCGCCGATCTATGAGATCCTCGAGCGCACCCCGTCGATCCCCGAGAGCTGCCAGTGGGGCCTGTTCCTGCGCAACCACGACGAGCTGACGCTCGAGATGGTCACCGACGAGGAACGGGACTACATGTACGCCGAATACGCCAAGGACCCGCGGATGAAGCTCAACCTCGGGATCCGCCGCCGCCTCGCCCCGTTGCTCGACAACGGCCGCGACGAGATCCAGCTGATGACCGCGATCCTGTTCTCGCTGCCCGGCTCCCCGGTTCTCTACTACGGCGACGAGATCGCGATGGGCGACAACATCTTCCTCGGCGACCGCGACGGCGTGCGCACGCCGATGCAGTGGACGGTCGATCGCAACGGCGGCTTCTCCCGGGCCGACTTCGCCCAGCTCTACGCGCCGCCGCTGATGGACCCGGTGTTCGGCTTCCAGGCGGTCAACGTCGAGGCGCAGCTGCGCACGCCGACCTCGTTGCTGCGCTGGATGCACCGCTTCATCGCGCTGCGCAAGGAGCACCCGGTGTTCGGCTTCGGCACCTATGAGCCGATCGAGACGACGAACTCCCGCATCTTCGCGGTCATCCGGCGCTTCGAGGACGACCTCGTGCTGTGCGTTCACAACCTCGGGCGCTCCGCCCAGGCGGTCGAGCTCGACCTCAGCGAGTACGAGGGGCGCTATCCGGTCGAGCTGTTCGGGCGCAGCCGCTTCCCGCGGATCGGAGACCTCTCGTATCTGCTGACGCTCGCGCCGCGCGGGTTCTACTGGTTTCAGCTCGTCGCCGAAGGGGAGGATGCGATCGGATGAGCGATCACGTCCACAGCCCCGCCGCCGGCCGGCTTGACGAGCTCGATCTGAGCGCGATGGCGCAATGGCTGGAGGGCCGGCGCTGGTATGCCTCCAAGTCGCGCCACATCACGGCGCTGGAGATCGAGGAGGCGATCGCGCTCGCCGATGTCCCGCCGCTGCTGATCGCCCTCGTCCAGGCGCGCTTCGCCTCCGGCAACCACGAGCTGTACCAGCTGCCGCTGACCCTGCTGGCGCCCGGGCAGGCCGGCGATCGCGCCGTGGTGGCCCGCGACGGCGAGTGGGTGGCCGTCGACGCCGTCGCCGACCCCGAGCTGGCGCGCGACGTGCTGCGCCAGATCGACGCCGAGCTCGTGCTGGAGACCGACGACGGCTGCTTTCGCTTCCAGCGCGCCGAGCCCGGCGCGCAGCTGGCGTTCGACGCGCCGATCCGGGCGATGGGGGTCGAGCAGTCCAACTCGTCGATCGTATTCGGCGAGGACACCGTGCTGAAGGTCTTTCGTCGGCTGGAGCCCGGGATCAACCCCGAGCTCGAGCTGCTGCGCTTCCTGACCCGGCGGGAATTTCCCCACATCGCTCCGCTGCAGGGCTGGTACGAGTACGACGGACGGGCGTTCGCCGCGACGCTCGGCGTCGCCCAGCGCTTCTTCGCCGACGCCGTCGGCGGCTGGGAGCTGGCGCTGCGCCAGATCGGCCGTGATCCGGCGGCGTTCATCGTCGATCTCGGACGGCTCGGGACGGTGACCGCCGAGCTGCACAACGTGCTCGCCTCCGACCCCGCGGACCCGGCGTTCAGCCCCGAGGAGCCGAGCGCCGAGTCGATGTCGCTGCTGACCGCGACGATCGACGAGGACATCGAGCGGATCTTCACCCGCCTGCCCGACGACGAGCGCGTCGCCCCGATCGCCGGGCGCGGCCAGGATGTGCGTGAGCGCATCGCGATGCGCGCCTCGTTCGGGATCGGAGGCCGCGCGATCCGCACCCACGGCGACTATCACCTCGGACAGACACTGCACCGGGCGGGGGCCGGCCAGTGGGTGATCATCGACTTCGAGGGTGAGCCGGCGCGGCCCCTGTTCGAGCGCCGCCAGAAGCGCTCGCCGCTGCGCGACGTCGCCTCAATGCTGCGCTCGTTCGCCTACGCGGCGTCGGCGGCGGCACTGCAATCCGAGCTTCCGGTGCCGGCGCAATTCGAGCAGCGCGCGCGTGAGGCCTTCCTGGAGCACTACTTCGCGGCCGTCGACCCGGCGCTGCTGCCGGGCGGCGAGGCCGCGATCACCAGCCTGCTGTCGATCTTCGAGCTCGAGAAGGCGATCTACGAGCTCCAGTACGAGCTCGACAACCGTCCCGACTGGCTGCCGATCCCGGTGGCGGGAATCGTCCGCCTCCTGGAGAGCGACTGATGGCGTCCAAAGCCGAGCTGGACCGGCTCGCCCGGCGCGAGCACTCCCAGCCCCACGCGATCCTTGGCGCCCATCCGGCCAAGGGCGGCGTCGTCGTGCGCGCGTTTCGCCCCGGCGCCGAGAAGGTGTCGGTCAAGCCGCCGAAGGGCCGCGCGGTCGGGATGAAGCAGATCCATCCGGCCGGCATCTTCGAGGGCGAGTTGCCGGGCGCGGAGCTGCCGCTGCACTACACGCTGCGCGTCGACTACGGTCCGGGCGGCAAGTTCGAGCTCGAGGACCCCTACGCCTTTCTGCCGACGCTCGGCGAGCTCGATCTGCACCTGATCGGCGAGGGGCGCCACGAGGAGCTCTACAACCGCCTCGGGGCCCACGTCATGGACATGCGGATCGGGTCCCGCCCGCCCGTGACCGGCACGGCGTTCGCCGTCTGGGCGCCGGCGGCCCGGGCGGTCAGCGTGGTCGGCGACTTCAACTCGTGGGATGGGCGCCTGCACGCCATGCGCACGCTGGGCAGCGGCGGGATCTGGGAGATCTTCCTGCCCGGCGTCGGCGCCGGCGAGCGTTACAAGTACGAGATCCTCACCCAGGACCACGACCTCCTGCTCAAGGCCGATCCGTACGCCCAGGAGACCGAGGTCCCGCCCAAGACCGCATCGGTCATCTACACCCCGGGCCACGAGTGGAGCCCGGGCGACGCCGGCTATCTGGCCGCCCGCGCCGAGCATCAGCCGCTCGCCGAACCGGTGTCGATCTACGAGGTGCATCTCGGATCCTGGCGCCTGAACTCGCTCGAGGACAATCGGGAGCTGACCTACGCCGAGCTCGCCGACGAGCTGTCGACGTACGCGCTCGACATGGGCTTCACCCACATCGAGCTGCTGCCGGTGATGGCCCATCCGTTCTCCGGCTCGTGGGGCTATCAGGTCACCGGCTACTACGCCCCCACCCCACGGTACGGCTCGCCCGACGACCTGCGCGCGTTCATCGACCGCATGCACTCCCGCGGCGTCGGCGTGATCCTCGACTGGGTGCCGGCGCACTTCCCGCGTGACGACTTCGGCCTGGCGCGGTTCGACGGCACCGCGCTGTATGAGCATGCCGACCCGCGGCGCGGATCGCACCCGGACTGGGGCACGCTCGTCTTCAACTTCGGCCGCTACGAGGTGCGCAACTTCCTGATCGCCAACGCCATGTTCTGGCTGCGCGAGTATCACGTCGACGGGATCCGCGTCGACGCCGTCGCCTCGATGCTGTACCTCGACTACTCGCGCCGCGCCGGCGAGTGGATCCCCAACCAGTTCGGCGGCCGCGAGGACCTCGAGGCGGTCGCCTTCCTCAAGGAGCTCAACGAGGTCATCTACGCCAACGAGCCGGGGATCATCTCCGCGGCCGAGGAGTCGACGGCCTGGCCGGGGGTGTCGCGACCGACATACCTCGGCGGTTTGGGCTTCGGATTCAAATGGAACATGGGTTGGATGCACGACACGCTCGCGTACTTCGAGCAGGATCCGGTCTACCGCCGCTATCACCATCACGAGCTGACCTTCAGCCTCATCTACGCCTTCAGCGAGAACTTCGTGCTGCCGCTCTCCCACGATGAGGTCGTGCACGGCAAGGGCTCGCTCGTCTCCAAGATGGCCGGCTCCGACCTCTGGCAGAAGCTCGCCAACCTCCGCACGCTGTACGCCTACATGTGGGCGCACCCCGGCAAGAAGCTGCTGTTCATGGGTGGCGAGCTGGCACAGCTGGCCGAGTGGAGCCACGAGCGCTCGCTGGACTGGCATCTGCTCGAGCAGCCCGCGCACGCCGGTGTCCAGTCGCTGATCCGCGATCTCAATCGCCTGTACCGCGCCGAGCCGGCGCTGTACGAGCTCGACTCCGATCCGGCGGGCTTCTGGTGGCTGGAGCCCAACGACGCCGATAACAACGTGATGGCGTTCGCGCGGCGATCGCGCGACAGCGAGCGGGTGCTCGTGTTCGTGGCCAATCTCTCGCCGGTGCCACGCACCGCGTACCGCCTCGGCCTGCCGCGCTCGACGCGCTGGCGCGAGGCGCTCAACACCGACTCGGCGTATTACGGCGGCAGCGATGTGGGCAACCTCGGTGGCGTGATCCCCGAGCCGATCCCGTGGCACAACCAGGCGTTCTCGGCCGAGGTGACGCTGCCGCCGCTGGCCGCCGTGTGGCTCGTCCCGGATGAGTGACGCCCGGGCGGGGAGCGGTTATCCGTGGGAGCGCCCGCTCGGCGCCCGGGTGCTCGACGACGGCCGGACCGAGCTCCGCGTCTGGGCACCGCGCGCGCAGACCGTGCATGTCAGCGCCGGCGGCGAGCGTCATCGGATGCGCGACGCCGGCTACGGGGTGCACGAGCTGACGCTGGCGCTGGCCGCGGGCGCCGACTATCGCTTCGTCCTCGATGACGGTGACGCGCTGCCCGACCCGTGCTCGCGCTGGCAGCCCGAGGGCCTGCGCGGCCCGTCGCGCGTGCTCGACGCCCGAGCGCTGCCGGCGGCCGACGACGGCTTCACGGCGCCCGCGGCGCGGGACCTCATCATCTACGAGCTGCACGTCGGGACGTTCAGCGCGGCGGGGACGTTCACCGGGGCGATCGACCATCTCTCAGAGCTCGCCGAGCTTGGGATCACCGCGATCGAGATCATGCCGGTGGCCGAGTTCCCCGGCGAGCGCGGTTGGGGCTATGACGGCGTCTACATCTCGGCCGCGCAGTCGTCCTACGGCGGGCCCGAGGAGCTCGCGGCGCTCGTCGCCGCCGCCCACGCCCGCGGCCTGGCGGTCATCCTCGACGTCGTCTACAACCACCTCGGCGCCTCGGGGGTGACAGCGATGGAGGCGTTCGGCCCGTACTTCACCCCGAAGTACGAGACGCCGTGGGGCAAGGCGATCAACTACGACGACGCCGAGTGCGATCCGGTCCGCGAATGGGCCTGCCAGAGCGCCGTGGGCTGGATCACCGACTTCGGCATCGACGGCCTGCGGCTCGACGCCCTGCACGCCATCTTCGACGCCGGCCCGGAGCACATCGTCGCCGCCATCGCCCGCCGCGTGCACGCCGCCGATCCGCAGGCGTACGTGATCGCCGAGTCCGGGATGAACGATCCGGTCGTCGTGCGCCCGCGTGAGCGCGGCGGCTGGAACTGCGATGCGGCGTGGGCCGATGACTTCCACCACGCGCTGCGCACCCTGGTCACCGACGAGCGGTCCGGCTACTACGCGGACTTCGGCACGGTGGCCCAGCTCGCCAAGGCGTTTCATCGCCCCCACGTCGACGACGGTGACTACTCGCCGTTTCGCCGACGGCGCTTCGGCGCTCCGGCCGACGACGTGTCCCCCGAGCGGTTCGTCGTCTTCTCCCAGAATCACGATCAGGTCGGCAACCGGGCGTACGGCGACCGGATGCCGGCCGCGGCCCGTCCCCTGGCCGCCTTCTGCGTGTTGCTGTCGCCGTTCGTGCCCCAGCTCTTCATGGGCGAGGAGTACGGGGAGCCGGCGCCGTTTCAGTTCTTCACCGATCACATCGACGAGGAGATCGCCGTCGCGACGCGCGACGGGCGCCGGCGGGAGTTCGAGTCGTTCGCCGAGTTCGGCGGCGAGATCCCGGATCCCGAGGATCCGGCCACCTTCCAGCGCTCGAAGCTGACGCGCAGCGTCGACGCCCGGCTGGCACGGCTGTATCGCGAGCTGATCGCCGCCCGGCGCCGGCTGTCCTCCGGCGACGCGGCCGCCGTGCGCTACGACGAGGCCGCGCGCTGGCTGATCGTGCGGCGCGGGCCGTACACGCTGTGCGCCAACTTCGGCAGCCGCGAGCTGACGATCCCCTGGGAGGAGGGCTCGCCGCAGCTGTGGGCCGCCGAGGAGGGGCGTCTGGCCGACGGATGCCTCACACTCCCGGCGATGTCCGGAGTGCTGATCAGATGAGCGAGGTCTGGCCCGGGCAGCCGTTCCCGCTCGGCGCGACCTGGGACGGTCACGGCACCAACTTCTCGATCTTCTCCGAGCACGCCGAGGCGGTCGAGCTGTGCCTGTTCGACGAGGAGGACGTCGAGACGCGGATCGAGATCAGGGGCAACCGCGCGCTCAACTGGCACTGCTATCTGCCGGGGATCGGGCCCGGCCAGCGCTACGGCTATCGCGTCTACGGGGCGTACTCCCCGAACGACGGTCATCGCTTCAACCCCCACAAGCTGCTGATCGACCCGTATGCCAAGGCGATCGAGGGGACCGTCGACTGGTCGACGGACGCGAGCGTCCTGCCCTACGTCCCCAACGACGACAACGCCGAGGAATCCGATCTGGAGCTCGACGACGACGACGACGCGGCCGCGATCCCGAAGTCGGTCGTCATCGACGACTCGTTCGACTGGCAGGGGGATGTTCCCCCGCGGGTCGCGTTCGCCGACACGATCATCTACGAGACCCACGTCAAGGGCTTCACGATGACCCACCCCGACGTGCGCGAGGACCTGCGCGGAACGTACGCCGGGCTCGCCTCCGAGCCGGCGCTGGACTATCTGCGGGACCTCGGGGTGACGGCGGTCGAGCTGCTGCCGGTCCATCACATCTGCGACGAGTCGTTCCTGCACGAGCGCGGTCTGCGCAACTACTGGGGCTACAGCACGATCGGATATCTGGCGCCGTACTCCGAGTACGCCGCCACCGGCCGTCGCGGCGAGCAGGTGCGCGAGTTCAAGGGCATGGTCAAGGCGCTGCACCAGGCGGGGATCGAGGTCATTCTCGACGTCGTTTACAACCACACCGCGGAGGGCAATCACCTGGGGCCGATGCTGTCCTTCAAGGGAGTCGACAACTCCGCCTACTACCGGCTGATGCCCGACGACCGCCGGCACTACATGGACTTCACCGGAACCGGCAACTCGCTGAACCCGGTGCACCCGAGCGTGCTGCGCCTGATCATGGACTCGCTGCGCTACTTCGTGATCGAGTGTCACGTCGACGGCTTCCGCTTCGACCTCGCCTCGGCGCTCGCCCGCGAGTTCTACGACGTCGACCGCCTGTCGGCGTTCTTCGACACGATCCACCAGGACCCGGTCCTCTCCCAGGTCAAGCTGATCGCCGAGCCGTGGGACGTCGGGCCCGGCGGCTATCAGGTCGGCAACTTCCCGATCCTGTGGTCGGAGTGGAACGGCGTCTACCGCGACGCCATGCGCGATTTCTGGCGCGCGTCGGCGAGCGTCGGGGAGTTCGCGTCACGGCTCTCGGGCTCGGCCGATCTCTATGAGTCCGACGGCCGTGACCCGTTCGCCTCGATCAACTTCATCACCGCCCACGACGGCTTCACCCTGCGCGATCTCGTCAGCTACAACAGCAAGCACAACGAGGCCAATCTGGAGGACAACCAGGACGGCACCGATGACAATCGCTCCTGGAACTGCGGCGCCGAGGGCGAGACCGACGACCCGGAGATCCGCGCCCTGCGCCTGCGTCAGCAGCGCAACTTCCTGACGACGCTGTTCGTCTCCCAGGGGACGCCGATGCTGCTCGGGGGCGACGAGCTCAACCGCACCCAGGGCGGCAACAACAACGGCTGGTGCCAGGACTCGGAGGTCAGCTGGTATGAGTGGGAGCGCGACGACGATGCCGAGCAGATGCGGGAGTTCACGCGGCGCCTGATCCGCCTGCGTCGCGAGCACTGCACGTTCCGGCGCGAGAGCTTCCTGCGCGGCGCCTCGGTCAACGGCTCACGGCTGCCCGATGTCTGGTGGTTTCGCCCCGACGGTCGCCGCATGACCGGGCGCGACTGGGAGCACGGCGAAGCGGTGCTCGGGATGTTCCTCAACGGCGACGCGATCCTCGATCCCGGTCCGCGCGGCGAGGAGGTCACCGACGACTCGTTCGTGCTGCTGTTCAACTCCCACGCCGAGGATCGGCAGTTCAAGCTGCCCCGGCGCCGGCACGGCCTGCGCTGGACGATGGAGCTGACGACCGCCGATCCGACCGTGGAGCCCGGCGCCGAGGAGTACGAGCAGGGCTCGGTCTTCACGGTGATGGCGCACTCGATCACGATCCTGAAGCGCGTGCGGTGAGCGCGACGCCGTTCCGGGCGACGTATCGCCTCCAGCTCACCGCGGGCTTCGGTTTCGACGCCGCCCGGGAGCAGATCCCGTATCTGCGTGACCTCGGCATCTCGCACCTGTATCTGTCGCCGTCGATGCAGGCCCGGTCGGGCTCGACGCACGGCTACGACGTCATCGACCCCGCCGTCATCTCGACCGAGCGCGGCGGCGAAGCCGCGTTCCGAGCGCTGGCCGACGCCGCCCACGCCGCCGGCCTGGGCGTCGTGCTCGACCTCGTCCCCAATCACATGGCGATCGACGACGCCAACCCGTACTGGTCCGATCCGGGGCGGCGCGAGCGCTTCTTCGACATCGACCCCGTCACCGGACGCCATCGGCGCTTCTTCGACGTCGACGATCTCGCCGGGGTCCGTCAGGAGGATCCGGAGGTCTTCGCGCAGACCCACGCGCTCGCCCTGGCGCTCGTCGCCGACGGATCGGTCGACGCGCTGCGCATCGACCATCCCGACGGGCTCGCCGATCCCGCGCAGTACTTCCAGCGGCTGCGCGACGCGGGCGTCTCGACGGTGTGGATCGAGAAGATCCTCGAGGCATCCGAACCCCTGCGCGACTGGCCGGTGGCCGGCACGGTCGGCTACGAGTTCCTCAACGACACCTGCGCGGTGTTCATCGACCCGTCGGCGCAGGCGCCGTTGACCGCGCTGTGGCGCGCCCTGTCCGGCGACCCGCGGGAGTTCGGCGAGATCGCGCTCGAGGCCAAGTTCGAGCAGGCGACGGGGCCGTTCACGCCCGACATCCGGCGCCTGGCGACGGTCGGGGAGGGCGGCATCGGGGCCCTGACCCGCGCGGTCGCGTCGTTTCCGATCTACCGCACGTATGTCGAGCCGGCCACGGGCGTCGTCGACGATGCCGACCGCCGGGCGGTGGCGGCCGCGTCGATGCCGGCCGCGATGGCCGAGATGCTGCTGCTGGAGCGCCCCGCGCCGGCCGAGTTCGTGACCCGCTTTCAGCAGACGACGCCCCCGGTCATCGCCAAGGGCGTCGAGGACACCGCCTTCTACCGCTATGCCCGGATGCTCGCGCTGTGCGAGGTCGGCGGCGACCCCGGACGCTTCGGCCTGCCGGTCGACGCCTGGCACCGCGCGAACGCCGAGCGCCACGCCCGCTTCCCGTGCTCGATGTTGACGACGATGACCCACGACACGAAGCGCTCGTCGGATACGCGCGCCCGGATCGCCGCGCTGACCTGGATGCCCGCGGAGTGGGAGCGCCACGTCCGACACTGGCTTGCGGTCACCGACGAGCTGCGCAGCGGCGGCGCGCCCGACGACGTCGAGCGCTACTTCCTCTTTCAGACCCTGGCCGGCACGTGGCCGATCGAGCCCGAGCGGGTGTCGCAGTACATGGAGAAGGCGCTGCGCGAGGCCAAGCGCAACACCGCCTGGGTGGATGGCGACGAGCGCTGGGAGCGGGCCGTCGCCGACTTCATCGCGGCGCTCTACACGCATCGCCCCTTCCTCGATGAGTTCGAGCCGTTCGTCGACGAGCTCGCCTTCTCCGGCCAGCGCGTCGCGCTCGGCATGCTGGCCCTGAAGCTGACCGCCCCGGGCGTGCCCGACATCTACCAGGGCGACGAGCTCGAGCTGCTGGCGCTCGTCGATCCCGACAACCGCCGTCCGGTCGACTGGGAATGGAACCGGGCGATGCTCGGCCGGCTCGCCGGCGGCGCCGGCCCTGAGCCCGAGACCCGCAAGCTGTGGCTGACGACGCGCCTGCTCGGATTGCGGATCCGCCGCGCGCGGGCCTTCGACGGCGGCTACGACGCCGTGGCGGCCGGTGACCGCACGATCGCCTACCTCCGCGGTGACGAGGTCCTCGTCGTCGTCGACGTGCGGACCGGGGCGCCCGACGGCTCGCTCGCCCCGGTCCCCGGCACGTGGCGCGACGTGCTGAGCGGGGACGAGCGCGAGCTGGGGTCGGGGATCGCGCTGTCGCAGCTGCTCGGCGAGTACGGGATCGCCGTGCTCGAACGTGTCTGACGCGTGAGGGCGTGAGGGCGTGAGGGCGTGAGGGCGGGACCTCGCCCGGTCCCGCGCGGCGGAGCGGTCGCCGGCCGGGGAGGGCGTCGCCGGCCGCGCCCCGGCCCGGCCCGCGCGGCCGACCGGTCGCCGGCGGGGAAGGTGTCGACATTTTGCCCGGTATGCGGGCATTATTCAGACATCCTCCTCGCGGAGCGCTGTACTACGAGCCGGTGAGCGTCGCGGTCGTCGCGATCCGCTCGGCGGAGAGGCCGGCGTGGGTCAGGATGAGCGCGACCGAGACGGCGAGCCTGCCGTGGCCGGCGGCGAGCAGCGACCGGCCGGTCGCCGACAGCCCCAGATGGAGCGTCGCGGTCGTCCCGGAGGCGACCGGCGCGGTGACCGACGCGAGCGTCGTCGGCCCTGCCGTGATCGTCGCGCTCGCCGCGCAGGTCCCGGCGGGGGCCTCGCACGTCGCCGGCAGCGTGATCACGCCGGCACGGGAGACCGGCTGCTGATAGGACGCCGCCGCCGGCTGGAGGTTGGCGATCTCCAGGCCGCCCGAGTCAACCCAGGTGACATACCCGGCGCCGCCGGCGGCGACCGCGACGCGCGCGTTGTCCAGCGGCAGATACCCGGGCGCGACCGCCCCGATCGCCTGAGCGGCGGAGAAGTGCAGGCCGCCGTCGGTCGACAGGTACAGCTCCATCGCGCCGGGGCCGCCGCCGGCGGTGCTCGGCCAGGCCGCCGCCAGCTCGCCGGTCTGATCGCTCTCCCCGAGCCCGCCGCCGGGTCCGCCCCCGGTGAGCGCCTCGCTCGCGATCACGCCGAGGCGCTGCGGAGCGCCGAACGTGTGGGTGGCGAGGTCGTAGCGCCGCACATCGATCGCGGTGGGCTGGGCGACGCCCGGGCGCGCCTCGTCGCCGGTCAGCAGGAAGAGGCCGGCGGGGCCGCCGGCGAGGCGCGGTGAGATCCCCGGCCCGATCGTTTCCGCGGGCGCCCAGTCGCTCGCCACCGACGGCCCGAGATCGACGCCGGCTCGCGCGCACGCCCCGCTCGGCGCGCTCCAGCGCGAGTACATGACCTGGCCGATCGGCTGGGCGTCATCGGTGTAGGCCTCGATCTGATCGCCGGGCGCCACGAACGGGCACGCCGTGGCGCCGCCGCCGGCCCAGCCGAGCGTCGCCTGATCGCTCGTGATCGCGGTGCCTCCGCCGGTGCCTCCGCCGGTGCCTCCGCCGGCACCCCCGCCCGCCCCCGCCCCCACGCCCGCGCCCGCGCCGGCGCCGGCGCCGGCGCCGAAGGCGAACCACTGAGCGGCCGCGGTACTCGCGGCGGCGGTCGCGGTCGCGGGGGCGACGCACGAATCCCCGTCGAAGCCGGTGCTCCACAGCGCGTACGGATCGTCGGAGGCGACCGCGAACCGCGGGCCGGTCGCGGACAGCGTCGCGGTCCCCTGGCTGGGGTCATATTGACCGCCGAAGGCGTTGACGGCGAGGACGTCGTCGACGTCGGCCCCGAACGAGCACGTGTCGTCGTAGAGGCCGTCGCCGGCCTGGGCCGTGGTCGGGGCGACGACGGCCGGAGCGAAGCTCGAGCCCCCGTTGGTCGACTTCCAGATCACGAGCTGCACCGCATCGAAGCTCGGCGCCACCACGTAGACGACGGCGCCCGCGCCGAGCACCGGGAAGGGCGTCCCCGGCGAGGCCGCGGCCGGATCCAGCGTCACCGGGAGCGTCAGCGGATGCGGGCATGCGGTGGTGCCGGCCGCCAGCTTGCAGAACAGCACCTGGTCAGGCCCGCCCACCGCCGGCTTGTGCAGCCAGGCCACGTAGCCGTTGCCGCTCTGGTCGACGACGATTGGCCCGATCGAGTCCGCGGCGCCGTCGAGCGTCGCCTGGCCGGCCGCGGCCGCCGGCGCGGCGATGACGGCGAGCAGCGTGAGCGCGGCGAGCACGGAGAGCACGACGGCGCCGGGGAACGCGAGCGCGGCGAACAGGGCCGCGCGGACGGGACCGGCGGCGCGAGCGGGACCGGCGGCGCGAGCGGGACCGGGGGGAACGGCGGCGCGGGCGGGGACGGCGGGACCGGGGGGAACGGCGGGGACGGCGGGAACGGGGAGAGCGGCGGCGCGAGAGGGACCGGCGGCGCGAGCGGAACCGGCGGCGCGAGCGGGACCGGCGGCGCGAGCTGGGACGGCGGGGACGGCGGTGGTGAGGCGGCGCATGACGGCTGCGCATCGTAGACGCCCGGTCAGTCGGCCGACCCGAACGCCCTCGCCGGTCCGGGGGCGGTGCCCGGCCCGAGACACGGTAGGGTCCACGGCACCGCTGATGCGCATCCTCACCATCTCGTGGGAGTACCCGCCGGTCATCGAGGGCGGACTCGGGCGCCATGTGCGCAAGCTCTCGGAGAATCTCGCGCTCCAGGGCGTGGAGGTCCACGTGCTGACCCGCGGCGGCGGCCGCCTGGCGGCGCGCGAGGAACGACACGGCGTCCACGTCCATCGCGTGCGGGAGCCCCCGTTCCCCAAGGACGTCACCGCCTTCGTGCGCTGGGTGGAGGCGATGAACGCCGACCTGCGCGAGCTCGGCTCCGAGCTGTGCGAGGAGTTCCGGTTCGATGTCGTGCATTCGCACGACTGGCTGGTGGCCGGCGCCGCGCGACCGATCGCGCGGGCCATCGGCCGGCCGTGGCTGACGACGGTGCACGCCACCGAATACGGTCGCCACCAGGGGTGGGTGCAGACCTATCCCCAGTCCTACATCCACGCCGCCGAACGCGACATGGTCCGCGAGGCCGATCACGTCATCACCTGCTCGCGCTACATGCGCAGCCACGTCGCGCGGGTCTTCGGCGTCCGGGCGGCACGCATCACCGCGCTGCAGAACGGGATCGACCCGTGCGACCTGGAGCCGGTCGCCGGAGACCTCGACGCGCTGCGGGCGCGCTTCGCCGCGCCCGACGAGCGGCTCGTCCTGCTCGTCGGCCGGCTCGTCTACGAGAAGGGCTTCCATCTCGCGCTCGATGCGCTGGCGCCGGTGATCGCCTCGCTCGGCGACGTGCGCTTCGTCGTCGCCGGCACCGGAAGCGCCGAGGCCGAGCTGCGCCGTCAGGCGCGCCGGCTCGGGCTGCAGCGCCACGGCGCGTTCCTCGGCTGGGTCGGCGACGACATGCTGCACTCGCTGTATCGGATCGCCGATCTCTGCATCGTGCCCTCGATCTATGAGCCGTTCGGGATCGTCGCTCTGGAGGCGATGGCCTCCGGGTGCCTGTGCGTCGTCGCCGACACCGGTGGGCTCCGGGAGGTCGTACCCGGCGACGGCACCGTCGGCCTGCGATTTCCGTCCCGGGACTCCGATGCCCTGCAGGAGATCCTCGAGCGCGTGCTGACCGATGACGCCGAACGCGCCCAGCTCGTCGCCGAGGCGCGCGAGCACGTGCTGCGTTTCGACTGGGGCGAGGTGTCGCGCCAGACGCAGGCCGTCTACACCGAATTGATCAGCTCCGAGCAACCCGTCCGGCCGTAGGGGCGTTCGTCAACCCGTCAATCAGTGGCAAAAGCTGTCGCCGAGGGGCGGCGGGCCGTCGATCATCACGCGCGACCGGTAGGGTGCACACACCGATTTCGCCATCCAAGGGAGCAAACGTGCCGCCAGCCAAGCGTGCAGCAACGAGTTCGAAGTCAACCGCAGCCAAGCCGAAGGCGACGACGGCCAAGCCCGCCACGGCGAAGCCCGCGGCGAGCGCCGGAGCGGCGCGCAGCTCGAGCGCGCGCGCGTCAGGTCGGGCGGCCGCCGCCGGCGCCACGCGCTCTCGCTCGACGTCAGGCGGGGCGGCGAAGGCCGGGACGGCGTCCGCGGGCGCCCGCGCCAGGACGTCCTCGTCGGCCAAGAGCGCCGCCGCGACATCCGACGCCCGCGTGGAGGCGCTCGCCGAGCGCGTGCGCAAGCTCAACGAGCGCATCATCGACGCCGGCAAGCAGACCGGCGAGTCGACCCTGACCAGCTATGAGAAGGCGCTGAAGGCGATCGCCAGCGCGGTCGAGCGCGGCCCCGGCAGCAGCGACATCGACTGGATCTCGCATCTGGCGACCTCGCAGGCGAACTTCATCCGTGACTTCACCAAGGCCTGGACGTCGGCCACTCGCGGCATGCTGAAGTAAGCGCGGAAAGTGTTACTCGGCGGCGGACCCGGATAGTGCTATCCGAGTCGCCCGCCCGTGACGGCGGCCAATCGAGTAGGAGGAGCCAGCATGCGCCGAGTCCCTGCCCTTGCCCTCAGCACGCTCGCCCTGGGAGCGGTGGCCGCCCCCGCGGCGAGCGCGGCGCCGCTCTCCAAGGCGACGCAGTTCACCACCGACAAGGGAAACGTCACGTGCGGGATCGAGATCCACGCGCCCTCCACCCCGGCGAGCGAGGTGCTGTGCGCGGCGCGCGGCATCCCCGCTCCGGCGGGGAAGGGGACGGGCGATCCGGGCTTCGTGGCGATCGGCGTCCTCGGTCAGCCCCATCGCCTGCGTCTGAGCCAGGACTCGTTCGTCGCCGGCACGACCGTCAAGCTCGGCCTCGGACGGATCTGGAACCAACTCGGGGTGACCTGTCACATCGGCCAGTCCACGGTCCTGTGCTTCAACGGCGCCAACCACGGCTTCGTGATCGGCAACGGTCACTACAGTTCGTTCTGACCGCGCGGCGCCCGGCCGGGCGACGGCGTCCCGTCGCCGGCGCCTGATCGTGACGCGGGAGATCCCGATCCGCGGCGAGATGATCCGCCTCGGTCAGCTGCTGAAGCTCGCCGGGACGATCGACAGCGGCGCGGAGGTCAAGACGCTGCTCGCCGGCGGTGGCGTGGCCGTCAACGGCGAGCCCGAGCAGCGCCGCGGCCGCCAGCTGCATCCCGGCGATCTCGTCCGCGTCGGCGACGACGAGCTCCGGGTCATCGCCGGCCGCTGATCGGCGGCCAACGGCAGAGGGCCCGGAGCGCGGCTGCGCTCCGGGCCCTCGCACACACTGCGAGTGGCGATGAGACCTACATCATCCCCGACATGTCAGGCATGCCACCGCCACCGCCACCGTTGGACTCCTTGTCCTGGACCTCGGCGACGATCGCCTCGGTGGTGAGGATGTTCTTGGCGATCGACGCGGCGTTCTGCAGCGCCGAGCGCGTGACCATCGCCGGGTCGATGATGCCGTCGGCGATGAGGTCGACGATCTCGCCGGTGGCCGCGTTGAGCCCGAAGCCCTTCTTTGCCTTGCGGACATCGTTGACGACGACCGAGCCCTCCAGGCCGGCGTTCTCGGAGATCTGACGCAGCGGCTCCTCGAGCGCGCGGTGCACGATCCTCGCGCCCGTCCGCTCGTCGGCCAGCTCGATCTCGTCGATGTTGAGCGCCTTCTGGGCGACGAGCAGCGCGACGCCGCCGCCGGGGACGATGCCCTCTTCCAGCGCGGCGCGCGTGGCCTGCAGCGCGTCCTCGACGCGGTGCTTCTTCTCCTTCATCTCGGTCTCGGTGGCCGCGCCGACCTTGACCACGGCAACCCCGCCCGACAGCTTGGCCAGACGCTCCTGCAGCTTCTCACGATCGAAATCGGAATCGGTCGTCTCGATCTCGGCCTTGATCTGATTGATCCGCCCCTTGATCGCATCGCTCTCCCCGGCACCATCGACGATCGTCGTGGTGTCCTTGGCGATGACCACCCGGCGGGCGCGACCCAGCTGGGAGACCTGCGTGTTCTCCAGCTTGAGACCCATCTCCTCGGTGATGACCTCGCCGCCGGTCAGGATCGCGATGTCCTCGAGCATCCGCTTGCGGCGATCCCCGAAGCCCGGCGCCTTGACGGCCACGCCGGTGAACGTGCCCCGCAGCTTGTTGACGACCAGCGTGGCCAGGGACTCGCCCTCCACGTCCTCGGCGATGATCAGCAGCGGCTTGCCCGACTGGATGACCTGCTCGAGCACGGGGAGCACGTCGCGGACGGAGCCGATCTTCTGATTGGCGATCAGGATGAAGGGGTCCTCCAGGACGGCCTCCATACGCTCCTGGTCGGTGACCATGTACGGCGAGATGTAGCCCTTGTCGAACTGCATGCCCTCGGTGAACTCGAGATCCATGCCGAACGTCTGGCCCTCCTCGACGTTGACCACGCCGTCCTTGCCGACCTTGTCGATCGCATCGGCGATGACGTCGCCGATCTCATCATCACCGGCCGAGATCGTCGCCACCCGGGCGATCTGATCCTTGCCGGAGATCTCCTTGGACTGGAGCTCGATGTTCTTGACGACCTGATCGACGGCACGCTCGATGCCGCGCTTGAGCGCCAGCGGGTTGGCCCCGGCGGCGACGTTCTTCAGGCCCTGGCGGACGATCGCCTGAGCGAGGACGGTCGCGGTCGTGGTGCCGTCACCGGCGACGTCGTTGGTCGCGGTGGCGACCTCACGCACGAGCTGCGCGCCCTGATTCTGGAAGACGTCCTCGACCTCGATCTCACGGGCGATGGTGACGCCGTCGTTGGTGATCGTGGGGGCGCCGAACTTCTTGTCGAGCACGACGTAACGGCCGCGCGGGCCGAGCGTCACCTTGACGGCGTTGGCGACCGCGTCGACGCCCTGTTCCAGCGCCTTGCGGGCCTCGGCCTCGTACTTCAGTTCCTTGTGAGCCATGTGTTTCCTGGTTCTCCTGAAAGGGGTTTTACGACTGGACCTTGGCGAGCACGTCGGACTCACGGAGAACGAGCAGTTCCTCGCCGTCGACCTTGATCTCGGTGCCGCCGTACTTGCTGTAGAGGACCTCGTCGCCCTCGGCGACGTCCAGCGGGGTGCGCTTGCCGGTGTCCTCGTTGACCTTGCCGTCGCCGACGGCGAGGACCTTGCCCTTCTGGGGCTTCTCCTTGGCGGTATCGGGCAGGACGATCCCACTCGCGGTGGTCTCTTCCTCCTCGATGGCCCGTACGATCAGGCGATCGCCGAGGGGCTTGAGCTTCATGTGATCCGACCTCCGGTTGAAGTGAGCGTTGCAGCAGACATTGGCACTCGCATGCCCAGAGTGCCAACGTGCCACGACTATAGCTGGATCGGACCGGTAATCAAGGCCGACTTGGCACTCTCGTGTGAAGAGTGCCAACGAGTGGCGGCCGCGGTCAGGCGGATCGGAACCGGCCGCGCCGGCTCGACCAGGCCCGCAGACAGGCTCGACCAGGCCCACCAGGCCCGAAAACAGGCCGACCAGGCCCTCAGGGCCCATCCCGGGACAGGAGCTCAGATGTGGATGCTGAGATACGCGTGCATGAGCGGCGCGCCGGCGAGGGCCGCCAGGATGCCGCCGGCCGCCAGATACGGCCCGAACGGGATCGCGCTCTTACGAGCGACCGCCACGCCGTGCCGGCGGGCGAGATAGCCGGCCGCGGCGATGCTGCCGAGCAGCGCGACGAACAGCGCGACGACGACCGGGCGGCCGAGGAACAGGCCCATCACGGCCAGCAGCTTGACATCGCCCATGCCCATGCCCGACGGCGACGCCAGCGCGGCGGCGAGCAGGAAGCCTCCGGCGAGCGCCGCCCACACCAGGCGGCCGGGTTCGCCACCGGGGTCGAGCGCGAGCCCGGCCACGAGCGCGATCAGCGCCGCCGGCCCGGTGATGCGATTGGGGATGATCCGCCGCTCGAGGTCGATCAGCGAGCAGGCGACCAGCGCGGGTACGAGCATCGCTCGCAGGACCGCGAGGTCCGGCGAGCTCTGGGTCGCCGCCACCGCCGCTGTCAGGACGGCGGTCACGGCGATCACCGGTAACGATCGCATCCGGGTCGATGCGCTGGACTTGGCTGCGGTCATCGACATCGATCGCTCTCCGGGAGTCATCGGCACTCGGCGCCCGTGCCATGAGCGCATGACGGCGTAGCCTTCCTCGGCGGTGAGCTCTGACCGCGACCGCTTCGAGGGCCTCCCCCGCCGCGAGCTCGGGGACGGTCTCGTCGTGATCGAGGCGAGGACCCATCGCTCCCGCCGCCGTGGGCTCGCCCGGCTCGACGTGCTGGCGCCCGAGCACGCGCTCCACATCCCGGGAACCCCATCGGTCCACACCTTCGGGATGCGCTTCGCCCTTGATCTCATCTGGCTGGGGGGCGACGGACGCGTCGTGCGCGTCGACCGTGACGTTCCGCGGAGGCGGATGCGGTTCTGCGGCCGTGGCCGGTCGGTGATCGAGACCGTCGCCGGCCGGGCGGATGCCTTCCTGGCGCATGGCGTCGCGCCGGAGTGAGTACGGTCGTCGCCGTGGACAAGGTGTTCGGCAAGCATTCGGTGCGCGCGGTGCTGATCGCGCGGCCGGAGTCGGTGCAGCGGCTGATCCTCGGCGGCAAGGAGTCCTATCACCAGGACCTGATCACGCTCGCCCGCCGAGCGGGGATCGAGCCCGAGCTGCTGGCCTGGCCTGACTTCCGCCGGATCGGCGGGGTCGGCGACGACGACAAGCATCAGGGCATCGTCGCCCTGACCCGCCCGCGCCCGCTGCGCACCGAGGCCGACCTCTCCGAGCTCGCCGGCGCCTCGGTCGTGCTCGCGCTCGATCAGATCTCCGATCCGCAGAACCTCGGCACGATCCTGCGCAGCGCGGCCTTCTTCGGCGTCGACGCCGCGCTGTTGCTCAAGAATCGCGCCGCCGAGGTCACGCCGCTGGTGGCGCGCGTGGCGGTGGGGGGCGCGGAGCTCGTCACCACGTATCGCGTGACCAATCTCGCGCGCAGCCTGGAGATCCTCAAGCAGCTCGGCTTCTGGGTCTACGGGCTCGACGAGCGCGGCGAGCGGACACTTGCGCAGACCGAGTTCGACGCCAAGACGGTGCTCGTCGTCGGCGCCGAGGGGGAGGGTCTGCGGCAGCGCACGAAGCAGTTCTGCGACGCGCTCGTCCGGATCCCGGGCGGGCAGCGGGGGCTGGAGAGCCTCAACGCCGGCGTCGCCACCGCGGTCGCGCTCGCCGAGGTGTTCCGCACCCGCTGACCGCGCCGATCGCGGTCACGGCGCGCCGACGTCGCCGTCGGCATCGGCGTCGGCGTCGGCGTCCAGCGCCTCGCGCACCGCGATCCGCACCGCGTCGGCCTGGAACGGCTTGGCCATCACGCCGGTCAGACCGTCGGTGGCGGTGATCGACGCGTCGCTGTAGCCCGACATGAAGATGACCCGCAGCCCGGGCGACCGCTCGCGCGCGGCGAGCGCGAGCGCGGGTCCGCGCATCCCGGGCATGACGACATCGGTGAGCAGGAGATCGACGCGGCGGTCGCGGATGACGTCGAGCGCATCCGGACCGCTCGTGGCGACCACCACCTCGTAGCCCGCCTCCGCCAGCACCCGCGCCAGGGCGTCGGCCATGCGCCGCTCGTCGTCGACGACGAGGACCGTCTCGCCGCCGCGTGAGGCCGCGGGCGCCCCGGCCCGCTGCGGCCGCGCCTCCGGCGCCGCCGATCCGTCCGGCATCGGCGCCTCGGCCGTCGCCGCCGAGCCCGCCGAACCCGCCGAACCCGCCCGCGCCGGCGCCCCGGCCGGCACGTCGCGCGCGGGCAGCAGGATCCGGACGGTCGTGCCCGCCCCCGGCCGTGAATCCAGGCTGATCGTGCCGTGGGCCTTGGTGACGATGGCGTACACCGTGGCGAGCCCGAGTCCCGCCGCCTCGCTGACCGGCTTGGTCGTGAAGAACGGCTCGAAGGCGCGCTCCACCGTCTCCGCCGACATCCCGCACCCGGTGTCGGTCACCTCCAGCAGGACGGAGTCGGTGCCGGGCGGCGCCTCGCCCGCCGCCCCCCCGGCGACCGAACGATCGGGGCCGGCGTCGATCCGCGCGGTGCGGATCGTCAGCCGGCCGCGGCCGTCCATCGCGTCCCGTGCGTTGACCGCCAGGTTGACGAGCACCTGATCGATCAGGTCACGATCAAGCGCGACGTGCTTCGCCGCCGGCTCGCGATCGAAGCCGAGCGTGACGCCGGCGTCGAGCGTCGCCTGCAGGAGACTGCGCAGGTCGTCGATGGCGGCGTCGAGGTCGACGATCTGCGGAGGGCCGGCGACGTGGCGCCCGAAGGTCAGCAACTGCCGGGTGAGCGCCGCTCCGCGCTCTGCCGCGGCGAGGATCTCGTCGACGTGCTCGCTGACCGGCGGCGCGCTGTGGCTGCGGGCGAGATGGCCGTAGATCGTGATGATGCCGAGCAGGTTGTTGAAGTCATGGGCGACGCCGCCCGCGAGCTGTCCGAGGCCCTGCAGCCGGCGCGTGCGCTGCAGCTCGTCCTGGAGCGCGGCGGCCCGCGCCTCCTCGGCCCTGCGCTCGGTGATGTCCTGAGCCTGGACGACGGCATGGGTCGGCACACCCGCCGGATCGCGGGCCAGCGACACCGAGCGGTGCACCCAGAGGACCGAGCCGTCGGGGCGGACGTAGCGCTTGTCGGACTCGACCGTCCGCCGCGTGCCGGCGATCAGCGCCGTGCGGTCCGCGTCGGAGGCGTCGAGATCCTCGGGGTGGGTCATGTCCCGCGTGTTCATGCCCAGCAGCTGCGCCTCGGAGTAGCCGGTCATCTCGACCAGCGGGCGGTTGACGCGCAGCCAGCGCCCGTCGAGCGAGACGAGCCCCATGCCGATCGGCGCGTTCTCGAACGTCGCCCGGAAGCGCTCCTCGGAGGCGAGCAGCTCACGCTGCGCGGCCCGCTGCTCGCTGACGTCACGCGCGATCGCCGAGGTGGCGATGATCGTGCCGGCGGCGTCCCTGACCGGGGACAGGGTCACCGAGACGACGATCTCGCTGCCGTCCTTGCGCCGGGCGACGGTGTCGACGTCGGTGAGCTGATGACCGGCGACGACCCGGGCGTGCCAGTCCATCGTGCGGCCCGCGTGCCGGGGCGCCATCACGAACGCGATCCCGCGGCCGATCGCCTCCTCGGCTGTATAGCCGAACAGCCGCTCGGCACCGGGATTCCAGGTGCGAACCCGGCCGTCGATCGTCCCGCTCATCACGGCGTCGTCGGTCGACGCGATGATCGCCGCCAGCTGCGCGGTCTCGCCCTCGACCTCACGCGCGCGCCGCTCGGCGCGCCGGCGCTCGCTGGTCTCCGTCACCCACGCGCCGATCGCGATCACCCGGTTGTCTGCGTCCCTGATCAGGAAGCGGAGGCTGGCGTAGTCGACCCGCGTGCCGTTGGGGGCCATCGCGATCTCGTAGGAGAGCGGTTCACCTCCCGCCAGCAACTCCGCATCCTGCGATGCGATGAGCTGCTGGATCTCCTCGGGGAAGACCTCGGAGAGCGTCGTGCCGATGAGCTGATCGGCGGTCCAGGCGCCGCGCAGCATGCAGGCGAAATGGGAGTTGACATACAGATAGCGGCCGCCGAGATCACGCACGCTGAGCCCGATCGGGACGTGGTCGAGGATCACGCCCAGATCGGTGACCGAGCCGAGCCCGACGGCCACCGCGACCGATTCCCGATCGTCGCGTCCCGCAGACTCGGCCACCGTCAGCACGATCAACGGATCGTCGGGCCGGCCGGGTTCCCAGCGCCCGATGATCACCGGGAACTCACCGCGATCATCTCGCCGCCCCCGCAGCGCGATCACCCCGGCGTCCTGCAACGCCGGAGCCTCAGGACGCGCCGGACGCGCCGGACGCGCCGGGGCCAGGCAATAGGCGCGCAGCGGCTCACGGCAGCTCTCGGTGACGATCTCGGCCAATCGACGGCCGGCGAGCGTCCCGGGGGCGCAGCCGAACACGCGCTCGGCGCGCGCGTTGGCGAACAGGATGTCCTGGGCGTCCCGGCCGAGGGCCAGGATCCCCTCCGGCGCGGCGTCGAGAATCCGGCCGAGCAGATCAGCCGGGGCGACCGACGTCACCACCCCTTCCGCCATTGCCGCCAAGCCTATCGCCCGCGTGAGGGCGACGAGCTCACGCCCGCGAGAGGTACTTTCCGCTGCGCGTGTCGACCCGCACGCGCTCGCCGACGCTGACGAACAGCGGCACCTGGATCGTCGCGCCGGTCTCGAGGGTGGCCGGCTTGGTGCCGCCGCCCGAGGCGGTGTCGCCGCGCAGCCCCGGCTCGGTCTCGGTGACCTCCAGATCGACCGCGCTGGGCAGTTGCAGCCCGCCCGGCTGCGAGTCGATCAGCAGCAGCTCAACCTCATCGTTGGGCTTGCACCAGCGCAGCTCCTCCTCGAGCTGGGACTGCGGGACGGTGATCTGCTCGTAGGAGTCGGAGTCCATGAAGTGCGCGTCCTGGCCGTCGGAGTACAGGAACTGCATCCGCCGGACCTCGGTCCGGATCGAGCGGAACTTCTCTCCGGCCCGGAAGGTGCGGTCGATCACCGCGCCGTCGGAGGCGCGCCGCAGCTTGGTGCGCACGAACGCGGCGCCCTTGCCGGGATTGACATGCTGGAACTCGAGCACCTTGAAGACGGTGCCGTCGACTTCGATGTGATTGCCGTTCTTGAGCTGGTTGGTCGAGATCATCGCGTGCAAGGCTACCCGCCCGGAGGCGGTCCCCGCGCGTGACGGCTCGGCTCGCCGCGCCCGCGGCTGTCAGTTGCGGGCGCCGCCGAGACCGTGGATACGATCGCGGAGCTGCTCGGGCGGATTCTCGATGATCTGCGAAAAGCGCACGACGGTGACGGTGTCATCCATCGTCACCTTGCGCCCGTAGATCTGCTCGAGGAAGTGGACCATCTCGTCGACCCGGCGGAACTCCGGGTTGTCGTGCTCGATCTCGCGCGGGGACAGATCCTTGACCCGCTTGACCTCGACCTGGTCGATGACCGCCTGGAAGATCTTCTCCCGCGGAGAGTGTTGATAGCCGATCGTCACCAGCACGCACTCGTTCTTGTGGTACTTGTGCGACTTGTCGCCAAGGCGGATCGTGGCGGTCTTGCGACCGCGCCGAAGCTGGTCGGCGAACACCGAGGAATAGAAGTTGAGAACGCGCACGGCTTGGCAGCCTACCGATCTGCCGCGATTTGCGACAGGGCGCGTCGCACCATTTCTCGCTCGCCGTCGTAGGTGAGGTCGCGAATGGCCTGCTCGAGGGGGAGCCAGCGGGCCTCCTCGATCTCGTGATCGTGGTCGTCGACGCTCCCCGAGAGGTAACGGAAGAGGTAGTAGCGCACGACCTTGGCCACCGGTCCGCGACGGCGCTCGTAGCTGTAGCTGACGTCGCCGAGCGGCTCGATCAGCTCGGCCTGCACCCCGGTCTCCTCGGCGATCTCGCGCCGGGCCGCCTCCTCGGGTGTCTCGTCGCCGTCGAGATGGCCCTTGGGCAGCCCGAGGACGCGTCGGCCATCGGCCGCGCGCTTGATCGGAACGATGACGATCGCCTCGCCGTCGCGGACGACGACGCCGCCCGCGGAGAACTCGTCGGCGCCGGGCGGAAGCGTGGCGGGGCTAATAGACGTACCCCTCCAGCCGGCCGGGATCGTGGACGATCAGCTTTCCCCGCCCCTGGGTGATGATCCCCGCCCGCTCCAGCCCGGCCAGGAAGCGGCTCGCCGACTCCCGTGAGGAGCCCGCGAGCTGGGCGAGCTGAGCCTGCGTGGCGGTGATCAGCACGTCGGTGTCCTCCGCGCCCTCCACCCGCGCGGCGGCGACGAGCTGGGCCAGCGCCGACGCCACCCGGCTCTGCACGGTCTGAAAGGACTGGCGGGTCAGGCGCTCGTTGGTCTCCCGCAGCCGTCGGCTGAGCCCGGCGAGGAGCTTGACCGCGATGTCGGGATGGGCGCGCAGCAGCCGGCGCATGTCGCCGCCCAGGATGGCGACCGTCTCGGTGTCCTCCATCGCCTCGATCGTCGCCGAGCGCCGCTCGTCCTCGAGCATCGCCAGCTCGCCGAACACGTCGCCCGCGCCGAAGGTGGCGAGGGTGATGACGCGCCCGTCGGTGTGCTCCCGGCTGGCGCGGGCGCGGCCGGAGCGCACCACGTAACAGGTGTCGCTCTCGTCGCCCTCTCGGAACACGATCTCACCGGCGCCGTAGGAGCGCGGCACGGTGACGTCGACGACCGCGGCGAGGTCCTCCTCGGCCAGGCTCGAGAACATCGGAACGCCGCGCAGGAGCGTGATCGTCTCGTCGCTGGTCGACGCCATCGGACATCAGGGATACCACACCGAGCCGGTCTTCTATCGCCGTCCGCCTACAGGAGATCAAGCGCCTGCTGGCGGCGATGACGGCGCAGCGCCAGCCCGAGCCAGGCCAGCAGGGCGATCACCAGCCCCGCCGGGAGCAGCACCGCGAGGGCGATCAGCGCCACCCCGGCGACGACGACGAGCACGCGCCCGGCGTCGTGGGCGGCCCGGCCGATCGTGAAGCCGCCGCCCGCCGCCGGCGCCAGGATGAGCGCGCCGGCCTGGATGCTGACCTGGATCTGGCTGTCGGCGACCTGATGCTGGAGCTTGCGCAGGGTGGCCAGGTCGCTCGACACCGACGCGTCGGCGCCGTCGAGCTGGAGCTTGAGGCTGTCGAGCTGGGCCGTCGTCGTCGCGGCGGCGAGCTGCTTGAGCAGCGACTGGCGCAGCGCTCGCGCCTGGGCGAGCTTCATGCCGGCGCCACCGGTCTCCCCGGTGATGTCGGTGGTCGCGTCGGTCCGTGACAGCACCCGCGCGCCGTCGAGCTCGGAGAGCGCGGTCATCGTCGCCTGGAGGTTGGCGCTCGGCACGCTGAGCTGGAAGGTCGCGGAGCCGGCGGCGGTGCCGGTCGCGGTGACCGAGGAGCTCTCCACCACACCGTCCTGCGAGCCGACCACGTCGAAGACGAGCTGGGCGACGGCGTCGATTCGCTTCGGGCTCGCCTGCAGCTGGATCTGGGCGGACTGGACGATGTCACGGTGGCCGGTGTCGACCGGGGCGGGGGCGGCCGTCGAGGGCGCCGAGCTCGCCGCTCCGAACGTCGCGCTGCTCTGGGCGATGCCCGCGGCGTTGCCGGAGACGGGTGGAGAGGGCGACTTCGCCGCCGGGGCGAGCGGGGTGGTCGCGGTCGACGACGCCGAGGGCGACGTCGCGGCGGACGACGTGGCGGCGGACGACGGCCCGCTCGGACCGGCCGTGGTGATGGCACCATGGCTCGACGCCGACGTCGCCGACCGAGGGGCAGCAGCGCCGGCGCGCAGCGGCGACGGACCGCCGGAGCCGGCTCCGGCGACGATCACGATCGCGACGGCGAGCGCGGCGACGACGGCCGCCCCCGGCGCCAGCCAGCGAAGTCGGCGACCGCGCGTGGCCGGCCGCCGCCCGGGCGGCGCCGCGAACCGGCGCGCGACCCGCGCGTCGAGCGCGCCGGCGAACGGCTGATCGGGCCGGGGCGCCTCCTGGCGCAGGAGCAGGGCCAGCTCGGCGAGCTCCGCGAACTCGGGGTCGACCGGCCGGCCGTCGAGCGTGGCGTCGATCGCCAGCAGCGCCGCGTCGGCTTCGGACCCGGCCGGGGTGTCGTCAAACGGGCGCATCACAGGCCTCTCTCAGCTTCTGCATCGTCCGGTAGAGCTGCGTCCCGGCGGCGGTCTCGCTGATCCCCAGCACGCGAGCCAGCTCGCCGTTGGTCAGCCCGGCATGGAACTTGAGCGCGACGATCTCGCGCTCGCGGCCGGTCAGGCCGTCGAGCGCCTGGCGCACGGCGGTGCGCCGCAGCGCCACCTCGGCGCCCTCGTCGGTCCCCGTGTCGGTGACGTCCCGCGGATCGCTGACGAGCGCCGCCAGCCGCTTGCGTCGCCGCAGCTCGTCGAGTGCGGCGTTGCGGGCGATCCCGAACAGCCAGGCGCGCTCCTCGCCGCGCCGGCGATCGAAGGTCAGCCGGCGGCGATAGGCGCGCTCGAAGGCGAGCGCGGTGACGTCCTCGGCCGCGGCGCGATCACGCAGCAGCGTGGCGGCGTAGGCGTAGACGTCGTCCCGGCTGGAGCGGTAGAGCGCCTCGAAGCGCTCCCAGGAGCCCGGGGACGCGGCCTCGCCGGCGCGCTCTTCGGTCTCGATCACACCCTCACTACGCTCGGGCGTACCATCCATCACAGGCTCGGTATGGTCGTTCTCATGCGCCTCGCGCTCGTCACAACCGTACTGGCGCTGTGCGCCATCGCCCTGCCGGGCGCGGCGTCGGCGACGAGCTCGGCCGGGGCCGGCGGGGCGAGGAGCGCCGGGCGGGCGACCGGTCCGAGCGCGTCGGCGATCGCCCAGGCGATCCGGCAGGCCGAGAGCTCCTCCTCGCTGTGGGCGACGATCAACATCTGCAACTCCAAGGCCGATCCTGACACCCTCGGCGTCCGCGGCCAGATGCCCGCGCTCGGCTTCAGCGCGAAGCTGGTGATGACCGTCCGCGTCACGTACTGGTCGTCGGCGAAGCAGCGCTTCGAGCCGATCGCCGGCCCGACCGCCAGCCGCACCCTGGTCGTGGGCGGCTTCACCTCCGGATTGCAGCAGGATGGCCTGCAGTTCCAGTTCCCACCGAAGACCGGGCGCCTGAGCGCCACGATCACCTTCGCCTGGAAGCGGGCCGGCGCGGTGCTCGGCCAGACCGTGCGCGCGGCGACCGCCGGCCACCCCGATGCCGACTTCGGAAGCCCGGCGCACTACAGCGCGGCGCAGTGCACGATCGGCTGAGAACCACCGCCCGGCGACCTTCACACGTCCGTCACATTCGGGCAACGAGTCGCCGATAGCCTCGGCCGCCGGAGCGTCCAACGACGAGGGGAATCACGGTGCGGGAACTTGCAGGCTGGTGCAGGAAGGCGCTGGCGCCGATCGCCGCGGGCGCGATCACGCTGCTGGCGGTCGGAACCGCGGCGAGCGCGCAGACCGCCGGCCGGGCGGCCGGCGCCGGGTTCACCAATCACGTGTTCGCCTCGCGAGCGAAGCTGCGCCATCACACCGCCAAGGGCGATGCGGCGCTGACCCAGCCCGACGACATCACGTGGCTCGCCGGCCACATCTTCGTCGCCTTCCAGAACGGCGTCGGTCCCCAGGGGCAGCCGAGCGCGACCGGCAACGACGACAGCACGGTCGTCGAGTTCGACCTCGCCGGCCAGGCCGTCGACCAGTGGGATCTCGTCGGCAAATGCGACGGGCTGACCGCAGATCCGCTGACCGGCCGCGTGATCGCCACCATCAACGAGGACGCCCACTCGAGCATCTATCTGATCGATCCGGTCGCCGGCGGCGCCGCCGTCCACTATCGCTACAGCGAGCCGCTCCCCTCCCACGGCGGCACCGACGCGATCGAGATCGATCACGGGCTCGTCCTGATCAGCGCCTCGGCTCCGGGGACGACCGGCGCCGCCGCGCCGCAGGCCTCCTATCCGGCGGTCTACCGGGCGACGTTCGACGCGAGCACCCGCGTCGCGACGATCCGGCCGCTGTTCTTCGACGAGGCGACGGCCACCCTCGCCAATACCAACAGCGCGCAGCACGGGACGACGGTGCGCCTGGGGCTCACCGATCCGGACTCCAACGAGGTCGTGCCGGCGTACGCCAGGCGGTTCGCCGGCGACTTCATGCTGACCAGTCAGGGCGACAAGGAGCAGATCTTCGTCAGCCACGTCGGCGGCGCCGATCAGACGCTGTCGGTGCTCAGGCTGTCTGATTCCGTCGATGACACCGCATGGCCGTCGGACAGCACCGGCGCCATCTACACCACCGACAACGGGCGGGGCACGATCAACCGCATCACCGGCCCGTTCGCGCGCGGCGAGGTGTTCGTCGCCGACACGCCGTGCGACGCCAACGGCGCCCCGGCCACGTGCCCCGGTCCCGGCTTCCCGGCCAACTTCCTCGGCGAGCTCGATCCGGACACCGGCCACATCACCCGGGTCGCGGTCGCCGGCCCGCCGGTCGCGCCCCAGGGGATGCTGTTCCTCCCCTGACGATCGTGGTGGCGCAATCCACCGTTGAATAACAACGGTGGATTGCATCACCATCCCCACCCCCGCGCCACCTCAGCGGCTCACCGCTGGCAACCCGGGCACCAGAACGTCGTGCGATTGTCGTCGCCCTGGCCGCGGGCGAGGATCCGCGCGCCGCAGCGCGGGCACGGGCGCCCGTTGCGGCGAAAGACCCGTGGCTCGTCGGCCATGCGGCCGGTCTGCGCCGAGGCGAGCATCCGCGGCCGGACCGCCTCGACGATCGCCAGCGCCTCGGCGTCGGAGACCGACGACACCGGCCGCCAGGGGTCGATCGCCGCCTCCCAGCAGCCCTCGGCCTTCCAGATGTTGCCGATCCCGGCGACGTTGCGCTGATCCAGCAGGGCGTCGCCGATCCCGCGGGTGTGGTCGTCGCCGCGCAATCGCGCCAGGAAGCGATCGGCATCGAACGTCTCGGCGAGCACATCGGGCCCGAGCGCCGCCAGGCGCTGATCAAAGCGCGTCCGGCTCTCGGTCAGCAACTCCAGCACCGGTCCGTCGAACTGCACGACCTGGTGGCCGGCACGTTCCAGCACGAGCCACGCCCGCCGCGGCGAACGCCGCCAGCGCCGGCCCGGCGCGTACACCCCCCAGGAGCCGGTCATCCGCAGATGGGAGTGCAGCGTCAACTCGCCCTCGAACGCCAGGAAGAGGTTCTTGCCGTGGGTCCGGATCTCGGTCACCGCGCGCCCAGCGAGGCGCTGGGGCCAGCGATCGAGCGCGTGGCGGGGATGTGGCGTGGCGATCGCGTCGGGCACATGGCCCTCGAGCACCGGACGCATCCGCCGCGCGGCGTAGGCGATCGTGTCCCCTTCCGGCATCAGTCGCCCCTCGCCGGCAATCCCCGCGCGGTCACGCCGTCAGGGTGAGCCGCCGCGGACCCTCCTGGAAGCCGAGCTCCAAGAGCAGCGGCCCGAGCGCCGACCCGCCGGCCGGCCCGCCGTCGACCTTCTCCAGCGCCAGCCGCGTGACGCGTCCCGCCCGGACGGCGGCGATCAGCGCCGACAGCGCCGTCGCCAGCCGCGCGTCGCCGGCGCCGACGAGGGTCTGCAGCGCGCGGCCGCCGCGCTCGAGATAGAGCACCGGCTCTCCGTCGACGAGCGTCACGTACGCCCCGGGGACCCGCGTCGGCCGGCGACCCGCGCCGTCGGCGCCGTCGCCGCCGGAGCGCTTGGGCCAGGGCAGCGCCGCGCCGTAGGGCTGCGCGGGATCGACCGCGGCCAGGACGAGAGCGTGCTCGGCGTCCTCGCCGCCGGGGGGGCGCGCGCGCAGGCGCTCGACCGCCCCGGGCAGCGCGAACTGCGCGCCGCCCAGCCCCTCCAGGAAGTAGCCGCGGCGGGCCACGCCGATCGTCTCCAACTGCGAGAGCTCCGGATAGATCGCCGAGAAGCCGCCGGGAATGCCCTCGGCGAGGACCTGCTCGCGGGTGACGATGCCGTAGCGCTCGAGCAGCAACTCGCCGAGCGCGCGCCGCCGGGCGACCGGATCGACCCCCCCGGACACGCCCGATACGCCCGACACGCCCGACACGCCTGACACGCCCGACGCGCCCGGGCCGCCGGCGCCGAGCAGCGGCTCGACCAGCGACCAGCGCCCCTGGACCTGGGCGGCTCCGCCGTTGCGCCGGCGCGCGGCGCCGAAGCGCCCGGACCGCGCGGCGCCACCGCGCCGCCGGGCGGCGTCGCGCTGGGCGCGGGCGAGGGTCAGGCGCGGAGCGCGCAGCGGCGCGAACGCGTCGTTGGTGGCCACCCCCGCCCAGGCGAGGTCCCACAGCGCCTCCTGGATCTCCTCGGGCGACAGGGCGACGTCGACGAGCAGATCGGTGAAGAAGCACGCGCCGGCCGCCAGCCGCGCCCGGACCGACGCGTGCGCGTCAGACGCGGTCTCCGGCGACGAGGCCGCGGAGTCACGCCGTGCCGGCGGCGGGCCGAGCAGCGCCAGGTCCTCCCGGAAGTACAGGGCGACGCGTCCCGAGGAGCGCCCGAGTGCCCCCGCGCCGACCCAGACCACCTCGCCGGAGGCGCACAGCTGATCCATCCATGACGGCGAATACGCACCGACCCGGCGCGGCAGGACATCGCGCTCCCAGACCTCGGCGGGCAGCGCCAGTGCCTGCAGGGGCACGAGGATCTCACGCAGGCGGTCGATTCCGGCGCCCGACGCCGGATGGCGGTCGACCCCCTGCCAGGCGGGCAGGAAGCGCGCCAGCTCACGCTGCTCGGCGGGCTCTATCTCCTTGCGCAGCACGGCCAGGGAGGCGCGGCGCAGGCGCCGCAGGACCTCCGGGTCACACCACTCGCGCTCGCTGCCGCCCGGCCGCAGCTCTCCGCGCATGAGCGCGCCGGCGCGCTCATGCTCACGCAGGGCGGCCGAGCCATCGATCCCGAAGCGCGCCCGGACGTCGGCGGTGGTGAACGGGCCATGGGTGGCGGCGTAGCGGCGCAGCAGCCGGGTCAGCGCATCCGGCACGTCCTCCAGGAAGGCCGCCGGCAGCCCGCCCGGGGGCGCGGCGCCGAGCGCGTCGCGATACAGGCCGGCGTCGGCGGCGTCGATCCAGCGCGCCTCGCCGTTGACGCGGATCGCCACCGCCCGCCGCTCCGAGCGCAGCCCGTCGAGCATCGCGACGGCGTCGAGCCCGGGCACCACCCGGGCCTGCGCCTCGGCCGGCGTCAGGTCGCCGACCCGCCGCAGGACGTCGAGCAGCGTGTCGCGCCCGACGGCGCGGGTGGGCTCCGACAGGCACTGCAGATCGAGCTCCACCCGCTCCAGCGCACCGGGGTCGATCAGATCCCGCAGCCCCTCCTGCCCCAGCAGCTCCCGCAGCAGATCACGGTCCAGCGAGAGCGCCGCGGCCCGGCGCTCGGCGTTGGGGGTGTCGCCCTCGTACATGTAGGTGGCGACGTAGTCGAACAGCAGCGACGACGCGAACGGCGACGCGGTCGCGGTCTCGACCTCGACGAGCGTCAGGTCCCTGCGGTGCAGCTTGGTCAGCAGCTCGACGAGCCCGGGCACGTCCAGCACGTCCCGCAGGCACTCGCGATAGGTCTCGAGCACGATCGGGAACTCGCCGTACTTGCGCGCCACCTCGAGCAGCGACTGCGACTTCAGCCGCTGCTGCCACAGCGGCGTGCGCTTCCCGGGCCGGGCGCGCGGGATGAGCAGCGCCCGCGCGGCGTTCTCCCGGAAGCGCGCGCCGAACAGCGCCGAGGAGCCGAGCTCGGCGACGACGAGGTCCTCGATCTCGTCGGGCTCCAGCATGATCAGCTCGGCCCCCGGCGGCTCCTCGGCGTCGGGCAGGTGGACGATGATCCCGTCGTCGGAGTAGATGGCGTCGGACTCGAGCTCGAAGCGGTCGCGGATCCGGGCGCTGAGCGCGAGCGACCACGCGGCGTGCACGCGGCCGCCGTACGGGCTGAGCACGCACAGCCGCCAGTCGCCGATCTCGTCGCGGAAGCGCTCGACGACGATCGTGCGATCCGACGGGATGACGCGCGTGGCCTGCTGCTGCTCGGCGAGGAAGGCGAGCAGATTCCCGGCGGCGCGCTCGTCGAGGTCATAGTCGCGCTGCAGGGTCGCCGCCGGCTGGTCGACCGCCCAGCGCGAGAAGGCGCCGATCGCCTCGCCGAGCTCACGCGGTCGCCCGAGCCCGTCGCCCTTCCAGAACGGGATCGCGCCCGGCAGACCGGGGGCGGGGGTGACGATCACGCGGTCACGGCCGATCTCCTCGATCCGCCACGTCGTCGCCCCGAGCAGGAACGTCTGGCCGGGGCGGGCCTCGTAGACCATCTCCTCGTCGAGCTCGCCGACCCGGCGGCCGTCGGGCAGCGTCACGGCGTACAGGCCGCGATCGGGGATCGTGCCGGCGTTGGTCACCGCCAGCTGGCGCGCACCGGGGCGGGCCCGGATCGTGCCGGCGATCCGGTCCCAGACGATCCGCGGGCGCAGGTCGGCGAAATCGCTGGACGGATAGCGGCCGTCGAGCATGTCAAGCACGTTCTCGAACGACGAGCGGGCGAGCTCTGAGTAGGAATGCGTGCGGGTGACGAGCGCGAACAGGTCGTCGACGTCGACCGGCCGATCGTCGGGGGCGGCGGCGGCGATCGCGACGACCTGCTGGGCGAGCACGTCAAGCGCGTTGCGGGGCACGACCGTCGTCTCGATCAGCCCCTCGCGCATGCGGCGGGCGACGACGGCGCACTCGAGCAGGTCGGCGCGGAACTTCGGGAAGATCCGCCCGCTGGAGACGTCGCCGACCGAGTGGCCGGCGCGGCCGATGCGCTGCAGCCCGCGGGCCACCGACTTCGGGGACTCGACCTGGATGACGAGGTCGACCGCGCCCATGTCGATCCCGAGCTCGAGGCTCGAGGTCGCGACCAGGCACGGCAGCTCACCGGCCTTGAGCAGCTCCTCGACGATCGTCCGCTCCTCGCGGGCGAGCGAGCCGTGATGGGAGCGGGCGAGCTCCTCGCCCGCCATCTCGTTGAGCCGCAGGGCGATGCGCTCCGCGGTGCGGCGGTTGTTGACGAACATGATCGTCGACTTGTGCCCCCTGATCAGCTCGAGCAGCTCAGGGTAGATCGCCGGCCAGATCGAGCGCCGGGTCGCCTCGCCGCCGGCCAGCGGATCAAGGGGATCGAAACCCGATCCGCCCCCATCGGCCCCGGCCCCGGACCCGGCCCCGGACCCGGCCCCGGACCCGGCCGGTCCGGGGCCCGCTCCACCCCGTCGAGCTCGGTCATCGACTCGACCGGGACGCGGATCTCCAGATCGAGCTCCTTGCGCATCCCGGTGTCGACGACGCGGCAGCGCCGGCGCGGGCCGACCATGAAGCGGCCGACCTCCTCGAGTGGATTCTGGGTGGCCGACAGCCCGATCCGCTGGACGTCGGCCCCGGCGGCCCGGGTCAGGCGCTCGAGGGTCAGCGCGAGATGGGCGCCGCGCTTGGTCGAAGCGACGGCGTGGATCTCGTCAATGATGCACCAGCGGGTGCCCGCGAACAGCTCCTGGGCGCGGCCGGTCAGCATCAGGTAGAGCGACTCGGGCGTCGTGATCAGGATGTCCGGCGCCTGGCGGAGCATCTGCTGGCGCTCGCGCTGCGGGGTGTCGCCGGTCCGCACCGCCACCTGGAGATCGGCGCCGATCCCGCGCAGCGGCGTGCGGAGATTGCGATCGATGTCGTAGGAGAGGGCCTTCAGCGGCGAGATGTAGACGAGGCCGATCCGGCGCTCCCGCGGATCGTCGGGCACGGACGCCTGGGCGAGCTGATCGATCGCGTAGAGGAACGCGGCCAGCGTCTTCCCCGACCCGGTCGGGGCCGAGATGAGGACGTGCTCGCCGGAGGCGATCGCCGGCCAGGCCTGGGTCTGCGCGGCGGTCGGGGCGGCGAACGCTCCGGTGAACCACTCCCGGGTGCGAGGGCTGAAGTGCGAAAGCGACACGGCCCCGTTGAGGTTAGGGACTCGTCACCGCGGCGAGCCTCGGTCCGGCGGACGCCCGGAGCCGGACGGGGCGAGCCTCAGGCCGGGTCGGCGAATTCGCAGCCGTGGCGCTCGGCGGCCTGAACCGCGCGGGCGAGCAGCTCTCGCAGCGTCGCGCGCTCGTCGGCATCCAGGGCCTGCAGGACGTCGTCCTCGATCACCGCCTGACCGCGGGCGGCGACGGCCAGCGCGTCGCGGCCGGCCGCGGTGATGTGCACGCGATGGCGGCGGCGGTCCTCGGGGTCACGCCGGCGCACGAGATGGCCGCTGTCCTCGAGGTCGTTGAGCAGCAGGACGACGTTCTTGGCGTCCATGCAGAGCACGTCGACGAGCTCCTGCTGGGGCGAGCCGTCGTGGTCGCCGAGATAGCTGAGCGCCATCAGCAGGCGCGGCTCCATCCCGAGCAGCTCGGCGCTGCTGCGCCGGAGGATCTGCTTGGCCAGCCGCGGCAGCAGGACCATGGAGCCGGTCGCGTATGCGGAATCTTGGGCAGCCATGACCCGGTTTAGTCTATCACCAAATCGGACACCATGCCTCCAACGGCCATCATGCCTCTAATGTTGTTCGTACTTGCTACATGGATGATTCGTGGTATGGTACTGAAACCCGCCGACCTCGAGGAGTCCGATGAGCAGCACGAGCGCACCCACCCCCACATCGCATGAGCCCAATCGCTGGGCGGTCCTCGCCCTGCTCGGCGTCGCCCAGCTGATGGTCGTGCTCGACATGACGATCGTCAACATCGCGCTCCCGTCGGCGCAGAAGGCGCTGCACTTCTCCACCGACAGCCGGCAGTGGATCGTCACCGCCTACGCGCTGGCCTTCGGCAGCCTGCTGCTGCTCGGCGGCAAGCTCGGGGACCTGTTCGGGCGCAAGTGGACGTTCGTGGCCGGGCTGACCGGCTTCGCGCTCGCCTCCGCGCTCGGCGGACTCGCCCAGTCGTTCGCCATGCTCGTCGCGGCGCGGGCGCTGCAGGGGATGTTCGGGGCGCTGCTCGCCCCCTCGGCGCTCGGGCTGCTGACCGTCACCTTCGCCGGCTCGCCGGACCGGGCCAAGGCGTTCGGGATCTTCGGCGCGATCGCCGGCGGCGGCGCCTCGGTGGGACTGCTGCTCGGCGGCGCGCTCACCCAGGCGCTGTCGTGGCGCTGGTGCCTGTACGTCAACCTGGCGATCGCGGTCCCGGCGACGGTCGCGGCGCTGCGGCTCGTCTCCAACGCGCGGCTGGAGCAGCGGCCCCGGATCGACGTCCCCGGCGTGCTGCTGGCGTCCTCGGGGCTGTTCGCCCTCGTCTTCGGCTTCTCCAACGCCGAGACGAGCTCGTGGTCTGATCCACTGACGATCGTCGCGCTGGCGGCGAGCGTCGTGCTCATCGCCGGCTTCGTCACGCTCGAGCGCCGGGTGGCGCATCCGCTGCTGCCGCTGCACATCGTCTGGGACCGGGCACGCGGCGGCGCCTACGCCTCGATCGTGCTCGCCGGCTCGGCGGTCTTCGCCGTCTTCCTCTTCCTGACCTTCTATCTCCAGGAGACGCTCGGGTTCTCGCCGCTGAGCACCGGCATCGCCTTCCTGCCGATGAGCGCCCTGATCGTCGTCACCTCGACGACCGTGCAGACGCGCGTGCTGCCCCGCACCGGCGCCCGGCCGGTCGTCATGGCCGGGATGACGCTCGGTCTCGTCGCGATGCTGCTGCTGACCCGGCTCAGCGTGCACGGCAGCTACGCCGGACAGGTCCTGCCCGCGCTGATGGTCGTCGGCCTCGGGATGGGCTGCATCTTCGCGCCGGCCTTCTCGACCGCGACGCTCGGTGTTCCGCGCACCGAGGCCGGGATCGCCTCGGCGATGGTCAACACCTCCCAGCAGGTCGGCGGCTCGGTCGGCACCGCGCTGCTGAGCACGATCTTCGCCAGCGCCGTCGCCGGCTACGCGTCGAGCCACGCCCGGACGAGCGGGCTCGCCGCCGCGGCGACGATCCACGGCTACACCGTCGCGTTCGAGTGGGGCGCCGCGCTGTTCGCGATCGGGCTGCTCGTCGCGACGTTCGTGCTGCCCTCCGGCCGCGCGTCCCGGGCCCGCGTCGCCGACGCCGAGATGGCGGTCATCGCCGAAGGCGCCTGACGCCGGTCACGACCGCGATGAGCGCCACCACGATCGCACCCGGCACGACGGCGGCGCCGGCCGCCGTCGCCGCGCGCCCCGATGCCGCGGAGCGCTCCGCGGCACCGCCCCGCCCGCGCCTCGCGCGCCGGCGGCTGGTCACGCTGGCGGTGCTGGCCGGGTGCGTCGCCGGGATCGTGCTCGCGGTGCCCGGCCTGCATCCGGCCGTGCGGGAGATCGCAGGGATGAACGTCGCGCTCGTGCTCGGGGCGATCGGCCTCGAGCTCGCCTCGTGCCTGAGCTTCGTCGTCATCTTCCGCCACTTCTTCCCGTCGGTCCCGGCGAGGCCGGCGCGCGCCCTCGCCTGGTCGCAGATGGGATCAGGCGCGCTGCTGCCCGGCGGCGGCGTCGGGGCGCTGGCGGTCGGGGGATGGCTGCTGCACCTGGTGGGCATGCCGACGCGGCAGATCGTGCAGCGCTCCAGCGCGCTGTTCTTCCTGACGAGCGCGATCAACGTGCTCGTGCTCGCGGTCGCCAGCCTGCTCCTGGCGCTCGGCATCGCCGACGGGCCGCACGATCTGCTGCACGTGGCGCCGCCGATCCTCGGCTCGGCGCTCGCCGTCGCGATCGTGCTGGCGCTGCCGCGCCTGACGCGGGGCCTGGCCGACACGCCGCGCCGGGCGTGGCTGAACGACCTCGGCGCCGGGGTGCCGGCGGCACGCCGTGATCTGCTGCGGCCGAGCTGGCGGCTGGCCGGCGCGATCGGCTATCTGCTGTTCGACATCGCCGTGCTGTGGACGGCGTTCGCCGCCACCGGCTCGGCGCCCGCCGCCGCACCGCTCGTCATCGCCTACATCGTCGGCTATCTCGCCAACGCGATCCCGGTCCCGGGGGGCGTCGGCGTGCTCGACGCCGGGCTCGTCGGGGCGCTCGCCCTGTACGGCGTCCCGCTCGCCCACGCCGCGGCCGCGGTCCTCGTCTACCACGCGATCGCGTTCTGGCTCCCGGCGCTCGGCGGCGCGCTCGGCTATCTCCGGGTGAGGCCGCAGCTGCACTCCGGCGACGCGACCGCGGCCGAGCCGGAGCTCAGCCCAGCGGGGTGACCGGCGGAGGCTGCCACCCGCCGCTCAACACCTGCCTGCGGGGCCAGTAGAGCCGCAGGCTGAGGCGGAACGGCCCGTCGGGCGCGGGCAGCCAGTTGACGTTCGCCGCCGACGGCCGGTCGTGGGAGATGATGATCACGATGCTGCCGTTGCGCCGCTTGACGAGCGGCGGATGGCTGGAGCCGACCGCGTAGCGGTCCAGCGGATTGCCGACGAGGAAGCCGGCGGTGCTGTACAGCGTCAGCGACCAGAATCCGCGCACCGGGGGCGGATGTCGCAGGACGATCTGATAGCTGCTGCCGTCGGCGCCGTTGAGCGGCTGGCCGGCGGAGTCGGTCAGCGCCGTCGGGTAGATCGCCTCGGCGGGCGTGTTGGCGCCGAAGCCGAGCACGGCGACCTCGGCCCGGTAGAGATAGTCGGTGCCGTAGTCGCCGATCAGGGGTAGCGGGATCGACCAGCCGTGATCGTGCAGCGCGTCGGCGATCACCCCGTCCCTGGCCTGAACCGGGAGCTGCGCCGCCTCCTCGCGGACGCCGGCGGCCAGCGCGAGCAGCGACGCCAGCCGCAGGTGCGCGGTCTGCGGCGTCAGCCCGGGCCCGACGCCGACCGCGGCCAGCAGCGCGAGGACCGAGTCGTCGGCGGCCGGCGGCGGGTTGTCGGCCAGCGCCGCGCTGAGCCCGTCGAGGAACGCCAGCCCACGGGCGAGCGGCGTCGCCCGCGTTGGACCCGGCACGCAGCTCGCGGGGAAGCTCAGCGGGCCGCCGGGCGGCGACAGCGTGTAGTGGCGCATCAGCGCCAGCGCCTTGGCCTGGTCGGCCGGATCGCCGGCCAGCGTGCGGCCGATCAGCCATACCTGGCGATAGGGCGAGCGGATGACGCGCGCTCCGGGCACCGTGGGGGCGGGTGGGGCTCCGTTCCCGCTCCAGGTGATCGCGAAGCGGCCGGCCTGCTCGCCCGTCGTGCGCGAGCCGATGTAGGCGATCGTGTCGGTGTAGGGATCGACGAGCTGGAAGACGAAGTAGCGCTTGCCCATGTTCGGGTGAGAGAGCACGACCGGACCGTTGCCGAGGTCGAGCTCGGCCTCGGTGTAGAAGGTGTCGACGTTGGGGGCGACGACGACGCGCTCGGCGGGGGTGGCGAACCGGTTGAAGCTGCTGGCGGCGTTGATCGGGGCGTCGCCCTGGGTGTTCGGGCAGGCCACGCTGGTGGCGATCGCCCGGTCTCGCTCGAACTCCATCAACGGATAGCCATAGATGTAGGCCTGCTCGCCGAGCGTCATCGCCTGGGCGGGGGTCACCGTCGAATACGCCGTCACCGGCAGCCCGCGCGCGCCGCCGGGAACCGCGGCGAGCAGCGTGACCAGCACCGCCAGCGCGAGCGGATGGACACCGCCGTGACGGCGGCATCGCCGGGCGAGGGAGGGACGCGGAGACGGGGTGCGGGGCGCGGTCATTCTCGATCCATGAACGCCATCCGGGGTCCGACCCCGGCAGCGCCGCTCAGCGTAGCGATGTGGCGCCCCGGCTGGACTGCGGAGCGGATCGCGCCGAGATGGGGATGGAGCCGCTCGCGCAGTCCCTCGAGGTCCTCGACGATCACCACCAGCCCCCAGAAGGCCGCGGGACCCGCGGGCGCCCTCGGGCTCTCGACGATCTCCATCACCGCCGGGCCCAGCCGCCGGAACCCCTGACGGACGCCGCCGGCGTCCCGGATCCGGCGCAGGCCCATGCCGGCGCGCCCCAGCGCCGCGGCGGTGCGATCGAAGTCCGGGGTGGCGATCACCACGTGGTCGACCCCGACGGCGCCGTTGGGGTGGGCCTGGGCGGGCGGCGGCGGTCGCGCGGTGACCGCGGTCGCGAGGCCGTCGATCAGCGTCGTGTCCGGCGCGACGTGGCGCAGCGTCCAGGCGGCGATCCCCGCTGCGCCCGCCCGGGCGGAGAGCGCTTCGCCGAGCACGAGCTCCACCGCTCCGAGCACGAGCCGGCCATCGTCGACGGCGAAGCCGAGCGCGCGCCAGCGCTCCGGGGGATCGGCGACGTGGAGCGCCGCCAGCTCAGGCCGGGGCACCGACTCGCCGTCAGCTCACGGTGACGATGATCTTGCCGCGGACGTGGCCCGTCTCGCTGAGGCGCTGCGCCTCGGCGATCTCGGCCAGCGGGAAGGTCCGCGCGACCGCCAGCGAGAAGCGCCCGGCGGCGATCAGCGGCGGAACGTCACGCAGGGCGTGCCACGCGCGAACCCCCGCGGTGCCGCCGGAGAACACGACGCCGGTCGCCTCGGCGCCGGCGTAGTCGGCGATCGTCACGACGTGGTCGGGACCGCCCGCCAGCTCCACGAGCGCGGGCAGGGCACCGCCGCCCGCCGCGTCGAACGCCCGGTCCACGCCGCCCGGCGCCAGCTCACGGACCCGCTCCACCAGCCCGTCGCCGTACGTGGTGGGCTGCGCCCCGAACGACCGCAGATAGTCGTGGTTGCCGGGGCTCGCGGTCCCGATCACCCGCGCTCCCCGCGCCCGGGCGAGCTGGACCGCGGAGATCCCGACGGCGCCGGCCGCGCCGTTGACGAGCAGCGTCAGGCCCTCGGCGACGCCGAGCAGGTCCAGGCAGCGGGTCGCGGTCTCGATCGCCACCGGCAGGCCGGCGGCGGTGATGAAGTCCAGCGGCGGCGTGATCGGCGCCCAGTGCTCGAGCAGCGCGAGCGTCGCGACGCCGCCGCCCCCGGCCGCCGGCCCGAAGACCGCGTCGCCGACGGCGACGCCGGCGACCTCCGCGCCGATCGCGTCGACCACCCCGGACGCCTCCTGCCCGGTGCGCCGGGGGAGGTCGCCGCCCATCAGCCCGCGGCGCACCTTCCAGTCGACCGGGTTGATGCCGGCGGCGCGCACGGCGATCCGGATCTGCCCGGGACCGGGTTCAGGATCGGGGAGCTCGACGATCTCCAGCACCTCGGGGTCGCCGTACTCGCTGAACTGGGCTGCCTTCATCGTCGCTCTCCTCGTCAGGGGCTCGTACGGGTCACGGGCGGCTCATCGTATTCGCTGCCCAGCCGTCGGCCAGGTACGTGGTGTAGGCGATCGTCGACCCCTCGGCGATGTCGCCGGAGGACTCGCCGACGAACGTCTGGTCGGCCTCGAGCAGGCGGCCGGTCCCCGGCGCGAGGACGAGCGTGTAGCGGATCTGCCGACCGGAGAACGACGAGTCGAGGCTGACCGCGTCGCCCGTGCGGCCGTCGCGATCGACGCCGGTGCCGTCGTTCTGGACGCCGGGGATGGAGGCGAGCAGCGCGAGGATCGCCGCCTGCACCCGCGGCGCGATCGGCTCCTGCGCGCTGAGCGCGGCGAACGCGACGAACGGCTCCGCCGACGGCTGGCCGTCGACGAGGCCGAAGCCCAGCCGGCGGCGCAGCAGCGCCGGGTCGGCGCTCAGCTTCGGCAGCGGCGATCCGGCCCGGATCGCCGAGGTGGAGGTGAGCCGCGTCGCATCCAGCGTCCTCGGCACGTTCCACGCGACATCGACCTCGCGCCCGGCGCCGTCGGACCGCCGCCGCCACGACTGCGTCGTGGCCGGGGTCAGATCATGCGCGCCGGTCGGGCGCCACGGCCATCGCCGGACCTCGACGTAGGCGAACGGAAGGCGGGCGCCGGCCGCCGGGGCCGGCGCCGCCGCCGCGGCAAAGGCGAGCGCGTCGAGCGTCTGCGCGGCGCTCGGCGCCTGCGGGGCCTGGAACTGGAGCGGCGGCGGAGCCAGGGCGTAGTGCGTGTCCCCCCAGCCGAAGACGGCGTGGCCGCTCAGCGCGACGAACTCCGCGAACAGCGCCAGCCCGACGAGCACGATGGTCACCCGGCGGCCGGTCACCCGCGCCAGCGTATCTTCCTCAGCCACCGGCCAACTCACGTGCGCGGGTCAGCACGGCGTCGATCATCGGCTCGGTCAGCTTGCCGGTGAACGTGTTCTGCTGGCTGGGGTGAAAGCAGCCGAGCAGGGTGTAGCCGCCGATGAGCGCCTCGGCGCCGTGGCCGAAGCGCGGACGCGGCCGGGGAAGCGCCGTCCCGCCGGCCGCCGCCAGGATCCGCAGCGCCGCGTCCCAGGCGAAGGCGCCGAGGCAGACGATCGTCTGAGCCGACGTCAACAGCGCCAGCTCGCGCACCGCGTAGGGCAGGCAGGTGTCGCGCTCGGCCGGGGTCGGCTTGTTGGCGGGCGGAGCGCAGCGGACGGCCGCCGCCACCCAGCAGCCCGTCAGGCGCAGGCCGTCCCCCCGCGCGCGCGACACCGGCTGGTTGGCGAAGCCGGCGCGGTGCAGAGCCGCGAACAGCCAGTCGCCCGAACGGTCGCCGGTGAACACGCGCCCGGTCCGGTTGCCGCCGTGGGCGGCGGGGGCGAGACCGAGCACGACGACCCGCGCGGCGGGATCGCCGAAGCCGGGCACCGGCCGCCCCCAGTACTCCTCGACAGCGAACGCCGCCCGCTTGACCCGGGCGACCTCCTCACGCCAGGCCACGAGCCGAGGACAGAGGCGGCAGCCCGTGATCCGGCGCTCGAGCTCGGGCAGCGCGGCGCTCAAGACCTACGCTTTGAGCGAGCGCCCGTAATGGCGCTCGTAATACTCGCGATAGGCGCCCGAGCGGATCGGCTCCCACCACCACGCGTTCTCGCGATACCAGTCGACGGTCGCCTCCAGCCCGTCGGCGAAGCGCGTCCGCGCGCGCCAGCCGAGCGCGGCGAGCTTGTCGGAGGACAGCGAGTAGCGCCGGTCGTGCCCCGGCCGGTCGGTGACGTACTCGATCAGCGACTCGTCGGCCCCGGTCAGCTCCAGGATGCGACGCACGACCTCGAGGTTCTCGCACTCGTCGGGCCCGCCGCAGTTGTAGACCTCCCCGGGGACGCCGTGCGCCAGCGCGTGGCCGATACCGCGCCCGAAGTCCTCGACGTACAGCCAATTGCGCACGTTGCGCCCGTCGCCGTAGACCGGCAGGCGATCGCCGGCGAGCGCGTTGAGGATCATCAGGGGGATGAGCTTCTCCGGATACTGGCGCGGGCCGTAGTTGTTGGAGCCGCGGCAGACGACGGCCGGCAGGCCGTAGGTGTGGAAATAGCTGAGCACGAGCAGGTCGGCACCGGTCTTGGTCGCGCTGTAGGGGCTCGACGGCGCCAGCGGGGAGGTCTCGGTGAACGAGCCGGACTCGATCGAGCCGTAGACCTCGTCGGTGGAGACCTGCAGATAACGCAGCCCGCCGCGCCGCGCGGCCTCGAGCAGCACGTGGGTGCCCTGGCCGTTGGTGACGCTGAAGGCGAACGGGTCGGCGATCGAGCGGTCGACGTGGGTCTCGGCGGCGAAGTTGACGATCGCCTCGGCGCCGGCCACCGCGCCGGCCACCGCCGCCGGGTCTTCGATCGCGCCCTGCACGAAGCGGATCTCGGACTCCACCGCCTTCAGGTTCTCCCGGCGCCCGGCATAGGTCAGGGCGTCGAGGACCGTCACCTCGTCGCCGTGCTCACGGACCCGCAGCTCGACGAAGGTCGAGCCGATGAAGCCCGCGGCGCCGCACACCAGCAGCTTCACGCCGGCACCACCTCCAGCCGGGACATGAACTCCTGCAGTCCGCGTTCCCAGCTGGGCAGGACCGGCGCCGCGCGCTCGGATCCGAGCACGCTGTTGGCGGGCCGGGAGGCCGGAGTCGGATAGTCGGCGGCCGAGATCTCGCGCACGTCGCAGCGCAGGCCGGCGGCGGCGACGATCGCCGACGCGAATTGAAACCACGAGCAGTGGTCGGCCGCGGCCACGTGGAGCACGCCGGACGGCGGCGCCGCGGCGAGCTCGATCAGCGCGGCGGCGAGATGACCGGTGAACGTCGGGCAGCCGATCTGGTCACAGACGACGTCGAGCGTCTCGCGCTCGGCGGCGAGGCGCAGGATCGTCCGCGGGAAGCAGCGCCCGTGGGCGCCGAACAGCCACGACGTGCGCACGATCGTGTGATGGTCCGGCGCGGCGTGGGCGACCGCCCGCTCGCCCTCGAGCTTGGATCGCCCGTAGGCGGAGATCGGGCCGACGGCGTCGGATTCGACGTACGGTCCCGCCTTGGTGCCGTCGAATACGTAGTCGCTGGAGAGGTGCAGTGTCCACGCGCCGTGCGCGGCGGCCGCGGCGGCGACCGAGCCCGCTCCCGGGCCGTTGACTGCGAGCGCGGCCTCGTACCAGGACTCCGCGCCGTCGACGTCGGTCCAGGCGGCGCAGTTGACGACGACCTCGGGCGCGGCGGCGGCGATCGCATCCTGCACCGCCGCATGGTCGGTGAGGTCAAGCTCGGCGCGCGGCACCGCGATCGTCTCATGCCCGGCCGCCGCCGCGTGCACCGCGAGGTCGTGGCCGAGCATGCCGCTGGCGCCGGTGATGAGGATCCGCATCGGCCAGAGCGTACCGACCCCTCCCATACTCGCCGCGCGAGGCCCCCCGCGAGCCCGCCGCGAGCCCGCCGCGCGGTCGCCGCGCGGTCGCCGACGACCGGCGCGCGTGTAATGTTTCCATAAGGTGATCTGACCGTTACGGCCGGGTTGGATCGGTCCAGTTCGGGGGCGGGAGGGCGATCGTGAGCAGCAGAATGAGTGCCGGAATGCGCATGCGCAGCCTTCTGACCGTTCGACAGTCGGCCACGCTGTCGGTGGCGGCGCTCGCCCTGGCGGCGGCCGTCTCCGGGCTTGATCGTCGTGATCCCCGGGTCCGCGTGCATCTCGGCCGGCTCGTCGTGCCCGGAGCCGCGCTCGAGCTCCGGGCGCTCACCGTGCTCGTCGGCCTGGCGCTGCTCGCCCTGACGCCGCGGCTGTGGCGCGGGACCCGGACCGCGGTGTCTCTGAGCGTCACCGGTCTGCTCGTCCTCGCGCTGCTCAACCTGCTCAAGGGCCACGACGGCGAGTCGGCGGTCGAGGCCTGTCTGGCGCTCCTGCTGGCGCTCGGCCGTGGCGCGTTCCCGCTCGGCTGCGCCAACCGGCCGCGCCTGGCGATCGTCTGCGCCGCGCTCGGGTCCTGGGGCCTGGCGTGGTGCGCGGTGCGCCTCGCCCCGCTCGTGCACGCCACGCCGCCCCACACCGTCGCCCACGCGCTCCGCGCCGCGGCGATCGGCGACCGGCTCAGCGACTGGACGACCGCGATCGAGTGGCTGCTCGGCTGCGCGGTGCTCATCTCGGTGTTCGCCGTGCGCTCGCTGCTACGTCCGGCCTCGGCCGTCAATGGTCACGCCGAGCACGAGCAGGCCGCCGCGCAGGCCCTCGTCGCCCGTTACGGCGAGGATTCGCTGTCGCCGTTCCTCGTGCGCCCCGACAAGGCGCTCGCCTTCGCCGCCGGAGGCGTGCTCTCCTATCGCCTGATCGGCGGGACCGCCGTGGTGTCGGCCGACCCCGTCGCCCCGGACGCGAGTGCCGGCCGGGTCGTCGAGAGCTTCCTCGCCCAGGCGCACCGGCGCGGGTGGGAGGTCGTGCTGTGGGGCGTCTCCGAGCGCCATCTGGAGGCGTATCGCGATCTGGGCCTGCACGCGGTGTGCGCCGGCGAGGAGGCGTTCGTCGATCCGCAGCGCTTCAGCCTGGAGGGGCGCAAGGTGCGCAAGCTGCGTCAGTCGGTGCACCGCGTGCAGCGCCGGGGCTGGTCGATCTCGGTTCACGAGGGCCGGGCGATCGACGCCGCGCTCGAGGCCGAGATCGACGCCGTCGAGGATGCCTGGCGCCGGGGCCGGGGACGCCTGCTCGGCTTCGCGATGGGCATGGCCGCCTTCCCGGCGCGGATGGCGCCCGACGACCTGTACGTCCTGGCTCGGACGCCGGCCGGGGAGCTGCGCGGGGTGATGCGCTTCGCGGCGCACTGCGGCCGGCTCTCGCTGGACACGATGCGCCGGGTCGGCGAGACGCCGAACGGGCTCAACGAGGCCCTCGTGGCGCGCGCGCTGGAGGCCGCCCGGGCGGCCGGCGTGCCCGAGGTGAGCCTCAACTACGCCGGTCTCGGGCACCTCGTCCGCGGCGAGCCGAGCCAGGATCGCCTCGCCCGCGCGGTCACGCGGCTGGCAAGGGGTCCGCTGCACCGGCGCTTCCAGATGGACCGGCTCGTGCGCTTCAACGAGAAGTTCTCACCCGAATGGCGCCCGCGCTATCTCGTCTGCGAGTCCCGCGGCGCGCTGACGCTCGCGGTCGTCCGCGTGCTCCAGGCCGAGGGCTACCTGCCCGAGCGCGGGCGGCTTCCGCTGACGGGCGCGCGGCGGGCTCTGCCGCGAGTCCTCCCGGCGCGGCTGCGCCCGGGAACGCCGGTCAGCGACCCGCGGTGAGGGCGATGCTCAGCCCGCGCCGCCCGACCGCCGCGCTGCTGTCGATCGGCCTGCTCGTGGTCGGGCTGTGGGGGATGTACCGCTATTGGGAGTCCTACTATCAGCACCGCGGGTTCACGCCGGTCGCGTATCTCCCCAACGCCCATCGCGGGCGCCTGCTGACGGTGCACTTCTACTCGCCGGCGCTGCGCCGCGAGGCCGATTACATCGTCTACCTCCCGGCCGAGTATCTGCACGGCAGCCGGCGCTTCCCGGTCTACTATCTCCTGCACGGCAGCCCGGGGCGGCCCGAGGTCTTCCTCGGGATCGCGAACATGCCGGTGCGCATGGACGACCTCGTCGCCGAGCATCGGATGAAGCCGATGATCCTCGTCTTCCCCGACGGGCGCATCGGCGGCAGCACGATGTCTGACTCGGAGTGGGCCGACACGCCATCGGGCGACTACGCCGGCTATGTCCTGAACGTCGTCTCCGACGTCGACACCCGCTTCCGGGCCATCGACAACCGCCAGGATCGGGTCATCGCCGGCTTCTCGATGGGCGCGTACGGCGCCACGAACATCGCCCTGCACAATCTGGCGCTGTTCGCCGGGCTGCAATCGTGGTCGGGCTACTACATCGAAACCCGCAGCGGGGTGTTCGCCAACGCCAGCCGCGCGACCCTCGACGCCAACAGCCCCCTGCGCTACGTCGGCTTCCTGCGCGCGCAGCTGCGCGTCGATCCGCTGCGCGCCTTCCTGTTCATCGGCCGAGACGACGACCTCAGCCCGCAGACCGAGCCGATGGCGACGGCGCTGGCGGCGGCCGGCGGAGTCGTCAGCTATGCGCTGTATCACGGGGGCCACGACTGGGAGCTGTGGCACGCCCATCTCGATCAGATGCTCGAGATGGCGTGGCGTGACACCGTGCGTCCGGTGGGGCCCTCGACCGGGACGGCCCGGACGCTGACTCCCGGGGTCGTCCCGATCCCCAACGGCGCGGGACGCCGTCACCGTCACGGTCGTCGCCGCCGCGTCGCCGCGCGTGACGCGCGGGCGCGGCACGACCGCCCCGCGCGCCGTCCCCGCCGCGGGCGGCGAGGCCGGCGCCGGCACGGGCCGGCGGCCGTCAACCTCGTCCTGACGCGGTTCGTCATCCACCATCGGCGACCGGGCGGCGGCGCCCACGGGCTGGTCGGCGGGCGGCGGGCGGCCCGGGGACGGACACCCGGCCGCGGTCGGATCGCGCCGGCGACGTTGCTCGGCGGGCTGCTGCTGTCGCTCGTCTCGGCAATGCTGATCAATATCGGCTTCCTGCTCCAGCATCGCGGCCTGCGTGGACTGCGGAGCCGCGGACCGGGGGCGATCGCCGCGGCGCTGCGCGACCGGACGTGGCTGGCCGGCCAGGCGCTCGGCTGGGTCGGGTTCGGCGCGCAGATCGCCGCCGTGGCGCTGGCGCCGCTGGCGCTCGTCCAGGCCTTTGCGGCGGGCGGGCTGGCGCTCTCGATCCCGCCCGCGGTCCACTTCTGCGGGCAGCGGATCGACCGCGCGCAGCGCATGGCGGTCGTGCTCATCGCCGTCGGTCTCGCGGCGCTGCCGATCGGCTTCTCGACCGCCGAGGACCGGCTCTCGACGAGCGCGCTGATTGCCCTCGTCGCGGGGCTGGGGACGCTCGGCGCCGTCGCCGGCCGGCTCGGATGGGCCGGATCACGGGCACTCGCCGCCGGCCTCTTCTACGGCGTCGCCGACGCCGCGATCAAGGCGGTGTCGGTCAACTGGCACACCGGCGGCGCGGGGGCGCTGCTGTCGGGCTGGACGCTCGTCGCCGCCGCCGGCACGTTCGCCGGCTTCCTGTCCTTCCAGGCCGCGCTGACCGGGGACGGACCGGTGGCGGCGATCTCGGCGATGAACGCGCTCGCCGCGCTGGTCGCGCTCGCCTGCGGGCTCGCCGCCTTCGGCGAGTCCCTAGGCGGAGGCGCGGGGGCGGCCCTTGGCCACGGGCTGGCGATCGCCGCCGTGCTCTGCGCCCTCCCGGTGCTCGCCGCCGCCCAGACCGAGATCGTCGAACCGCGTCCACAGCGTGACGAGCGAGCGCCGATGCCCGCCGCCCCCGCGCTGGCGGCCGGCCAGCGCTCCGGGTAGGCAGCTGCCGAGCGCGAAGACGAGCGCCTCGATCAGCGGGCCGAGGCCGGGTGCGCGCGTGAAGAGCACGTCGGTGACGCGCAGATTGCGAGTCAGCGCATAGGAGATCTGGGAGTCGAGCAACAGCACGACGATGCCGAGCAGGCCGGCCAGGGCGAAGCGGCGGGCCGGCGGCCAGCCGACGAGCGCGACGCCGACGATGGCGCCCGCCAGCAGCCAGGCGACGATGATCCGCAGCAACGGCTGGCTGTCGTATCCGGCGAGTTGGAGCAGCGGCAGCGAGTCGCCGATCTGCGGGCCGGCGTGCAGGAGATGCAGGCCGCGCAGGACGTACACCCAGCCCATCCCGGCCAGCAGCCCCGCGATCACGATCACCGTCGCGGCGAAGGCGCCGGCGGCGCTCGTCACCGGCAGGCGCGGCCGGCGTCCGTGCAGGCCGGATACCGCGCTCATCGCCCCCTTCTCCTCGGTGAGGTCAGGACCGTCACGTCGTTGAGATTAGGACCGCCGGTGATGAATTGCATAAGGCCCGCGAGGATCGCCTACGGCCTGCAAGCGGGCGTTCGTTGCGCCGCTGGCGCCGCGGGCATAATCCCGGCGGATGCCGCGCCCCGATCGCCGTCAGCGGATGACCCGTGCACAGCGCCGCATCGTCATCTCTCGCCGCCGGCGGGCGGCGAAGCTGACCGCGTGCGCGCTGTCGATGCTCTCCTTCGCCGCCGGGGCAGGCGTCGCGCTCAGCTCCTCGGACCTGCCCCCCGCGTCGGCCGCGACGCGCACGCGCCCGCGTTCGACCGCGGCGGTGCGGCCGGCCTCGACCCTGAGCCCGGCGCCGGCGATCGCGCCCGCGGCCGGGGTGACCACGACGACGCCGTCGCCGGTCAGCAGCGTTTCGATCAGCTGCGCCTCGCCCTCGCTCGGCGGGACGCTGCCGGCGATCGTCTACCTGCCTGCCGGCTACGCCACCGGCACGCAGCGCTATCCGGTCGTCTACTTCCTGCACGGTCTGCCGGCGAATCCGGGCACCTACACCGAGGATGGCTTCGTCGCCGGCGCGCTGGCCGGCGCCCACGAGCGGGCGATCGTCGTCGCGCCGCAGGGAGCCCGGTCGGCCGGCAGCGACCGTGAATATCTCGACTGGGGCCCGACCGAGAACTGGCCGGCCGCCATCGCCACCGACCTGACGGCATGCATCGACCATCGCTTTCGCACGATCGCCGACCGCGACGGCCGCCTGCTGGCCGGCCTGTCGGCCGGCGGGTTCGGCGCTTTCAACATCGGTCTGCGCAACCTCGCCGTCTTCGGGGCGGTCGAGTCCTGGAGCGGATATTTCGTCGCGACCGATCCGAGCGGACTGCACGTCCTGACGCTCCCCTCACCGACGGCCCAGGCGGCGGCGACCGTCCTGCGGGGCGCCGCGCTCCGTGCCGCGCTGACGGCCTCCCCCACGCTGATCGCCTTCTACGTCGGCGATCAGGACTCCCGCTTTCTGGCGATGAACCGGCAGTTCGACGCCGAGCTGACCGCGAGCGGCATCGCCCACACGTTCAGCGTCTATCCCGGCGGTCACTCCGAGACGCTGTGGCACGCGCAAGCGCCACGCTGGCTCTCGCTCGCCCTCGGCTATCTCGCCGCCGCCCGCGCCTCGAGCTGAGTCGGTCCTCGCCGCCCGGTCGGGCCGGCCGGTCAGGCCGGCCGCACGCCGGGATCGTCGGTCACGGTGATGGCGCCGCAGCGGCTGCACGTCCAGGCCACGTGCTCGGCGTCGCGTTTCATGATCACCGGGCAGTCCCAGGCGTGAGGCGGGCACGGCGCCAGCCCGTCGGCGATCCACCACAGCGTCTCTGAGAGCGAGCGCTCGGCGCCGGGGTGATACAGCGGCCCGCAGCCGTCGCCGAGCAGGACGAGCGCCCGGGCGACGCCACACGGATTGACCGCCACCGGGGCCGCGATGCGATCGGCGAGTCCGAGCAGGCCCTCACGCCATTGCATGACCGGCCCGCGGCACACCGGAGCGGCGGCGCACACCGCCACTCGCGGATCCTCGGCGCGCTCCACGACCCGGCGCAGCGCGCGTGACACGGCCCGGCGTTGCGGCCTCGTCGTCAGCTGATGCGCGCGCAGCGCATGGGCCGGCGAGGTCTCGGGCGTCGCGCCCGACGCGAGCTCACCGTCGAGGCGACGGCGATGCCAGCGCACGCTCAGTCTGACGGCGCGCGACGCGGACGCCGGCTCCGGCTCCGTCGCAACGGCGGGTGCGGACCGGGCGGGCCGGTCAGGGTGGACGGCGTGGGCGGCGTGGGCGGGCACCGGTCTTTCGGGCCGGCGCCAGACCGCGCGCAGCGCGATCGGCCGGATCGTCATCGGCTGGCCCTACGGTGTGGTCCCATCGGCTTCACGGTCACCCTCTTGCTCGACAGCGACAGGGTTACCCTACGCCGCCCCGCATCAAGCGCGCGTGCGGATTTCCCCGCGCGCGTGAAGATTGCGTGAAGGGATGTCGTGAAGCCGCCCGGGCCCTGCGCCGCGGCGTGCCGCTCAGACGATCAGGCGGTCAGCGCGGAGAGCTGCTCGACCTCGGTGCATCGCCCGTTCGCCATCACGAGCACCCGGTCGCACGCCTCGAGCGTGCCGACGTCATGGGTGATGATGAGGAGCGCGCGGGCATCGTCGCGCTCCAGCAGGCGGGTCATGATGCGCTCGGCGAGCGGCGGATCGAGATGCGCGACCGGCTCGTCGAGGAGCAGGAAGCGGGCCGGCGAGAGGAGCGCCCGGGCGAGCGCCAGCCGGCGTCGCTGACCGCCGGAGACGAGCTCGCCCTGCTGACCGACGCGGGTGTCGAGACCATCGGGCAGCGACCGCGCCCAGTCGGCGAGCTCGACGACCTCGAGGACGCCCCAGAGGTCGTCGATCCCGGCGCGGCGGTTGCCGATCAGGAGGTTCTCGCGCAGCGTCGTGTTGAAGAGATGGGCGTCCTGGCCGCACAGCAGCACGGCCGAGCGCAGGTCGTCCTGGGCGAGCTGACGGATGTCGACGCCGCCGAGCGCGACGCGGCCTCGGTCGGGATCACGGAAGCGGACGAGCAGCTCGGCGAGCGTCGTCTTCCCGGCGCCGCTCTCCCCGAGCAGGGCGACGCGCTCGCCGTGCGCGAGGGTCAGCGACACGCCGTCGAGGACCGCCGGCTCCGCCGGGCCGTAACGCAGCGTCACGCCCTCGACGGTCAGCGGGCCTGAGCCGGGCAGGCGGACGGGCTCGGCGGGATCGCAGACGAGCGGAGCCTGCCCGCAGATCTCGTCCAGGCGCTCGGCTGAGGTGGCGCACGCGCGGGTGCGCTGGGCCGCGAGCGGCAACGGCGCCGTCGCCTCGCGCGCGCCGAGGAAGAGGAAGACGGCGGCCGCGACGAGCAGACCCGACAGGAGATGATCGTGGACCCCGGCGATCGCGACGACGAGGACGGCGACGAGGCCGGCGGCGTTGAGCAGGGCGTGCAGGCCGCCGGCGAGCGCCGAGGCGACCGCCTCACGCCGGGCGAGACCGGCGAGGCGCAGATCGATCGCCCGCAGCTGCGAGACGGTCTCGCGGGTGTGGCCGGCGAGCGCCAGCTCGCCGGAGCCGTCGATCGCCTCGACGAGGCGTCCGGTCAGCTGGGCGCGCACCGGCGCCTGACGACGGCCGCTGACCGCGCCGGCCCGGTCGGCGATCCATGAGGAGAGGACGGCGTCGGCGACCAGCGCGACGGCGAGCGCGATGCCGATCCCGTCGAGCATGATCCACCCGGCGAGCGCCGAGCCCGCGATCACCACGGCGGCGACGAGCACCGGGATGAGCGAGCGCAGATACAGGTCGGACATCGCGTCGACGTCGCCGACGAACCGGGCCAGCAGCTCGCCGCGACCCTGCCGGGCCAGGCGGCCGGGGACGAGCGGCGCCAGCCGGTGAAAGAAGGTGGAACGCAGCCGGGCGAGCTGGCGCAGGGTCAGCTCGTGGGAGGCCAGCCGTTCGCAATAGCGCAGGACGGCGCGGGCGATGCCGAAGCTCCGCACGGCGGTGATCGTCACCGCGAGGGCGATGATCATCGGCCGCTGGGCGGCGCGCGAGATGAGATAGCCCGAGGTCGAGAGCAGGGCGACCGCGGCGGCGGTGGCGCCGGCGGCCAGCGCGATCGTCAGCGCCAGGCGGCGCCCCTCGCCTGCCCGCAACCGGCCGATGCTCAACAGGGCCCTCATGCCGCCACCCGCGCGGTCCCGGCTCCGGCGAGCGCGCCCTGGGCCGGCGCCTCGCCGAGCACGCGCCCGGCGTCGAGCCAGATCGTCTGGTCGGCGAGCGCCTGCAGCGAGCGGTCGTGGGCGATCAGGAGGACCGTCCGGCCCCGTGCCCAGCGCTCGATCGCGGCGTGGATGTCGGCCGCGGTGCCGGGGTCGACGTGGGCCGTCGGCTCGTCGAGGAGCAGCAGCGCGGGGTCGCGCACCAGGGCCCGGGCGAGCGCGATGCGCTGGCGCTGGCCGGCCGAGACCCGGCGCCCGCCGTCGCCGATCACGGTGTCCAGCCCGTCCGTCAGCGCCGACACGAAGGCCGCCGCGCCGGCGGCCTCGAGCGCTGCCCAGACCGAGTCCCGGCCGGTGTCGGCGCGGCCGAGGGTCACGTTCTCGGCGACGGTCGCGCTGAACAGAGTGGGATTCTGCGGCAGCCAGGCGATCTGCGAGCGCCACTCGTCGAGGTCGGCCTCACGCAGATCCTGGCGCCCGCACAGCACGCGCCCGGCGCCCGGGTCGTCAAAGCCGAGCAGCAGGCGGGCGATCGTGCTCTTGCCCGATCCGCTCTCGCCGCGCAGGACGGTGGTCGTTCCCGGTGTCAGCTCGAAGCTGACCGCGTGCAGAACCGGCCCGCGGCCGCCGTCGTAGCTGAAGTCGACGTTCTCGAAGCGGATCGGATCCCGGCGCGGGTTCGTCACCGCGGCCGGGCGCCGCGCCGGCGCGCCGGCGGCGCGGGCCTGCGGGGCGCTGTCCAGCGTCTCGAAGATGCGCTCGGAGGCCGCCGTGCCGTCGGCGGCGGCGTGGAACTGGGCACCGACCTCGCGCAGCGGGGCGTACAGCTCGGGCGCCAGCAGCAGGACGGTCAGTCCGGCCTGCAGGCTGAGCGAGCCGGCGCACAGCTCGATGCCGATCGTCGCGGCGACGAAGGCGGTCCCGATCATCGCGCACAGCTCGAGCGCCAGCGCCGAGATGAAGGCGATCCGCAGGGTCGCCATCGTCTCGCGCCGGTAGGTGTCGCCGACATCGGCCAGGGTCTGCTCCTGGGCGGCCTCGCGCCGGTAGCTGCGCAGCGTCTCCAGGCCGCCGACGACGTCGAGGAAGTGGGCGCTGAGCAGCGAGAGGGCGGAGTTGCGCTTGCGCGTCTGGGCCGCCGTGCCCTTGCCGATCAGGATCATGAAGCCGATCAGCAGCGGGATCGACACCGCGAGGATCCCGGCGGTGATCGGGTCCAGGAACGCCACCCAGACGAGCACGACCGGGGGCACGACGCAGGCCAGCATGAGCTGGGGCAGATAGCCGGCGAAATAGGCCTGGAGCGCGTCGACGCCGGACACGGCGCTGGCCGCCAGGTCGCCCGTCCGCGCGTCGGGCGGGCGATGGCCGGGGGCGACGACGAGCAGCCGGTCGATCAGGCGGCCCCGCAGCTCCGACATCACGCGCGTCGCGCCGACGCGACCGGACAGCTCGAATCCGGCCCGCACCCCGGCGCGGGCGACGAGCACCGCGCCGAGCGCGATCAGCTCGCCCTTGACCGCGGCGAGCGAGACGCCGTGCAGCGCCGAGCGGGCGATGATCGTCGCCAGCAGCGCCGCCTGCGCGACGATCAGCACCGCGTCGATCACGCCGAGCGCGCCCGCGGCGGCGAGATGGCGCCGGGCGGCGGCGCTCTCGCTCGCCAGGCGGCGGTCGATCGGACCGGCCATCAGTCGTCCCTCGCCGCTGTCGTGCGGGGCACTAGACGCCCTGGGGTGGGGCGCCGGCGACCCCCGGATCGACCGCCGGAGGACCCGTCTCCGGGCCGCCGCGGTGATGGTCGAGCACCGCCAGGGGGTTCAGCGGGCCCTCGTAGTCGTCGCGGCCGAGCCGGTGGCGGAAGATCCAGTACGTCCAGGACTGATACGCGAGCACGATCGGCACGAAGATGACCGCCACCACCGTCATCACGACGAGCGTGTAGTGCGTCGAGGACGCCGCCACGAGCGACAGGTCGAAGGCGTGGCTCGTCGCGGACGGCAGCGCGTTGGGATACAGCGCGGCGGCCAGCGAGACGACGACGAATACGATCGCCCCGGCCGAGAGCCCGAAGGCCAGCCCGCCCGAGCGCCTGGCGCCGAGCGGCACCGACGCGAAGCAGACGATCGCGGCCAGCACCGGGAGCAGGACGCCGATGTCGAACGACTGGTCGGCGAGCGTCCAGACGAGGAACGCGACGGTGATCACGGCGGCGACCGGGAAGACGCGCTTGACGACGCCGGCGGCGCGGTCGTGGAGATCGCCGCTGGTGCGCAGGGAGAGGAACAGCGCGCCGTGGGTGAGGAACACGCTGAGCGTCATCAGCCCACCGAGCAGCGCATAGGGATGCAGCAGGTCGATCAGCGACGCGTGGACGATGTGATCCGAGCCCATCGGCACGCCCTTGACGAAGTCGGCCCAGGCGACGCCGAACAGCAGCGCGGCGGCGCCGCTGGCGATCCCCAGCGCCCATTCCCACGTGTTGCGCCACTTCGCCGACGGGACCTTGCCCCAGAACTCGAACGACACGCCGCGGATGATGAGCGCGGCCAGCACGAGGAACAGCGCGAGATAGAAGCCGGAGAACGTCGTCGCATACCAGCCGGGGAAGGCGGCGAAGGTGGCGCCGCCCGCGGTCAGCAGCCAGACCTCGTTGCCATCCCAGACCGGCCCGATCGAGTGGATGATCATCCGCTTGTCGATCTCGTCGCGGCCGATGATCTTGACGAGCATGCCGACGCCGAAGTCAAAGCCCTCGAGCACGAAGTAGCCGGCCCACAGGACGCCGATGAGGATGAACCAGAGAGCCTGGAGGAAGTCGGGATTGTGCATGGTCGGATTCCCCTAGTAGGCGAGGACGAGGTCGGGACGGGAGGCGCGGCCGGACTCCGAGCCACCCGGCCCGCCCATCCCGGGCTCGGTCGAGTCGTCGTCGGACGGGTCGGGCTCGGGACCGTGGTCGAGCTCGCGCTTCATCAGCCAGGCGCCGATCGCGATCAGGACGCCGTAGATGATGATGTAGCCGGCGAGCGTGATCACCAGGTCGGCGGAGCCGACGTTGGGAGAACGGGCCTGCGAGGTCTTCAGCAGGCCGAACACGACCCACGGCTGGCGGCCCAGCTCGGTGAACATCCAGCCGGTCCAGTTGCCGAGGATCGGCAGGACGAGGCCGAGCGAGCACGCCCGCAGGAAGAACCGGGAGGTCTCGATCCTGCGCTTGCGCAGCAGGAAGATCCCGCCGGCGGAGATGAGCAGCATCAGGATGCCGGCGCCGATCATCAGGCGGAACGTCCAGTACTCGACGCCGACGATCGGCACGTAGTCGCCGGGGCCGTACTTCTTCTGCTCGGCGGCGTTGATCTGATTGATGCCCTTGACGACGCCGTCAGGATTGAAGGTCGCCAGCAGCGACAGGCCGTCGGGGATCGTGATGTCCTTCGACAGCGCCTTCGGATGGCGGGTGAAGCTGCCGGTGGCGAAGATCGAGAAGCCGGCGCTCTTCTGGGTGTTGTAGATCGCCTCGGCGGCCGCCATCTTCATCGGCTGCTGCTGATACATGAGGCGGGCCTGGCTGTCGCCGAAGATCATCGTCACCAGCACCATCACGAGGGTGAAGGGCAGCGCGAGGCGCAGCGAGCGCGTGATCACCTCGTTGCGGCGATTGCGCAGCAGCAGGATGCCGGAGACGGCGATGACCAGCATCCCGCCGGTCGCCAGCGCGGCGAGGATGGTGTGCGGGAAGGCGAGCAGCACGGTGGACTGGAACAGCACCGAGAAGATGTTGGTCAGCTCGGCCCGGTGGGTGTGCTGGTTGAGCACATAGCCGACCGGATGCTGCATCCACGAGTTGGCGGCGAGGATGAAGTACGCCGACAGGATCGTCCCGAAGCTCGTCAGCCACGCGGTGGCGAGGTGCAGCCTGGGCGACAGGCGACCCCAGCCGAACAGCCACAGGCCGAGGAAGGTCGACTCCAGGAAGAAGGCCATCAGCCCCTCCATCGCCAGCGGCGCGCCGAAGATGTCGCCGACGTATTTGGCGTACACCGACCAGTTCATGCCGAACTGGAACTCCTGCACGATCCCGGTGACGACGCCGATCGCCATCGAGATCAGCATGAACTTGGCCCAGAAGCGCACCATCCGCAGGTACACCTCGTTGCCGGTCCGGTAGTGCATCGTCTGGCAGACGGCGACGATGAACGACATCCCGATCGTCATCGGGACGAAGATGAAGTGGAACAGCGTCGTGATCGCGAACTGACTGCGCGCGAGGTCAAGGACGCTCATGCGGTCACCTCCATGTTGGACGCACGGGCGTATGCGGCGATGATGTCGGTGCTGGACAGAACGCCGACCGGGTGCCCACTGGACCGGTCGACGACGATCAGATGGGCGACGGCGTGCTCGGTCATCATCCGGGCCGCGTCGCGCAGGGAGCGGTCCGACGAGATCGACAGCGCCTCGGTGCCGGCGATCTCCCGGGCCGTGCCGGCGCCGGCGGCGTCGGTGGCCGCGATCACGTCGAGCGCCGAGACGATCGCCTGGGGCCGGGAGCGATCCCCCGACAGGGCAACCGCATGGACCCGGTGCCTCGCCATGAGTGCCGCCACCTCCGCGAGGGGGGCCTGGGGATCGCACGCGACGATGCCGGAATGCATGCAGTCGCCGACGCGGATCCGCTCGAGATCTGGGGAGCTGGAATGAAGCATCTTCTTAGGATCGACGTCAACCCGAGGGGTCGCCATCCGGAACTTGCCTCGCGGTCCAGCCGTCAACTACGGAGAACCGACCGGCCCTGGGCGAGGGGTGCCCCGTACGCCGCGCGGATGCAGGGATGCGGCGGCTACGTACCGTTGCGCACATGCTCAACGGCACCCCACAGCACCATGGCCTGCAGCACTCCTCACCCCCGGGCGCTCTCCGAGCGCCGTCGCTTTTGAGACTAGCGCGCGCGGCCCCGGGCGGGCCGGGCGCGCTCACGCCGGTGTCCGACCTGTCACCGTTGGGTGGCCGACAGCCGCGAATTCTCAGAACGCGGGAACGCAACTGCTAAAAGGGAGTCCAGATGTCAGCCAGCAGCGCGCAGAGCAACCGGATGGAGGTGCTGATCGCCGGCGGCGGGGTCGCCGGCCTGGAGGCGGCGTTCGCGCTGCGCGAGCTGGCGGGCGACCGCGTGGCCGTCGCCGTGCTGGCGCCGACCGACGACTTCGTCTACCGGCCGCTGGCCGTCGGGGAGCCGTTCACCGCCAGCTGGGCCAAGCACTATCCGCTCGGCGAGCTCGCCTTCACCGCCGGCGCGGCCCACATCCGCGAGCGCGTGGTCGAGGTCGACCCGGAGGCCCGACGGGTGCGCACCGACGCCGGCTCAGAGCTCGGCTACGGCGCGCTGCTCATCTGCCCGGGCGCGGAGATCGTGGCGCCATACGAGCACGTCACCCCGTTCAACGACGCCCACAGCGACGAGCTGCTGCACGGACTCGTCCAGGACATCGAGGGCGGCTACGTCAAGCATCTGGCGATCGTCGTTCCGGCGCCGATGCCGTGGCCGTTTCCGGCCTACGAGCTCGCTCTGCTGGCCTCCGAGCGCGCGTTCGACATGGGCGCGGAGATGACGATCACCGTCCTGACCCCCGAGGCGACGCCGCTGTCGGCCTTCGGCACCCACGCCAGCGAGGGCGTGGCGGCGCTGCTGGCGGAGCGCCGGATCGACGTCGTCGGGTCCGCGTATTGCGAGATCCCCGAGGCCCGGACGATCGTCGTGCACCCCGGCGGCCACACGCTGCACGCCGACCGGATCATCGCGCTGCCGTCGCTGCGCGGGCCGGCCCTCGCCGGGCTGCCCCAGGATGGCAACGGCTTCATCCCGATCGACGAGTTCGGCCGGGTCCGCGGCGTGGAGGGCGTCTGGGCGGCCGGCGACGCCACCGACTATCCGGTCAAGTTCGGCGGGGTGGCGGCGCAGCTCGCCGACACCGCCGCGACCGCGATCGCCCAGCTGGCCGGTGCCGACGTCTCACCCGAGCCCTTCGAACCCGAGCTGGAGGGCGTGCTGATGACCGGCGGCAAGCCGCGCCTGCTGCGGGGACGCCCGGGCGCCGGCGAGGGCGAGGGGTCGCGGATGACCGAGCTGGAGCGCGGCCAGCAGCCGAGCAAGATCGTCGCCCGCTTTCTCGGTCCGCATCTGAAGGACTGACCCGGGACCGGGCGCCGGTTGGTCGGTTCGGCCGGGCCGCGTGGTCGTGAGCGCGGGCGGGCACGGGCACGGGCACGGGCGGGCACGGGCGCGGGCGGGCACGGGCGGCTACAGCGTCCAGAAGTGGCCGAAGTGCGAGGCCACATGGGGCGTGACGAGCGGGTCTGGGGCGATCCAGTCGACCTCGCCCTCCCCCTGCAGAGCGGCGATCGTCGCCACGACGCCGTCGGCGAGCGAGGCGGTGTCATAGCCGCCCTCCAGGATCGCGCCGAGCGGCGCGCCGACCTGGGCGGCGAGGTCGCGGACGTGGCACGTCATGTGGGCGAAGGAGCCGGTCTCGAGCTCGCAGCCGCCGAGCGGATCGGCGCGATGGGCGTCATAGCCGGCCGAGATGAGGACGAGGCCCGGCCGGAAGTCCAGGCCGATCGGGACGATCACGTGCTCGAGCACCGACAGCCACACCTCCTCGTCCGAGCCCCGGGGCACGGGCACGTTGACGGTGAACCCGCGTCCCTCGCCCGAGCCGGTGTCGGTCAACGCCCCGGTGCCCGGGAACAGCCCGGACTGGTGGATGTTGGCGACCAGCACGTCGGCCCGGCGTCGGAAGATCTCCACCGTCCCGTTGCCATGGTGAACGTCCCAGTCAATGATCAGCACCTTCTCGATGCCGAGCTCCCGCACCGCCAGCTCGGCGGCGACGGCGACGTTGTTGAACAGGCAGAAGCCCATCGCGCGGTCGCTGTCGGCGTGGTGGCCGGCCGGGCGCAGGGCGCAGAAGCCGCCCGTGGCCGAGCCGGCGACGAGCTCGCGGACCATCGCCGCCGCCCCTCCGACCGCCCGCAGCGCGGCCTCGTAGGAGGCCTCGCCGACGAACGTGTCGGCGTCGATCTGCCCGCCGCCGCTCTCGCACAGGGTCCGCAGCCGCTCGATATGCGCGTCGCTGTGGACGAGCCGCAGCTCGTCGGTGGTCGCCGCCGGCGCGCTGCGCCGGCGCAGCGGGGCGAGCCGCGCGCGCTCCACCGCCGCCTCGATCGCCCGGATCCGCTCGGGGCTGTCGGGGTGATCCGGCGACAGGACGGTCGGATCGTGGACCTCGGAGGACGGGTGGTGGATGTAGAGCATCGGTGACGTGGGAACCTAATGTGGCATCAACCCGCCGAGAATCGGTCCTTGGCACTCCGCCCTGTGCGGATCGGTACGGATGCCGTGGGGTTCAATCAGCGATTGCATTGGGTCGTGACCACGCATCACCCCGATCCGCACGAGCATCCCGAGCCGGCGCTGACCCCGGCGAAGATCGCCCACGTCGGCGCCGCCGTCGACAACTATCCCGAGGGTCGCGACGCGACCGTGCTCGCGGCGGGCATCGCTCGCGCGACCGGGGCGGAGCTGATGCTGATCGCGATCGAACCGGATCTGCCGCTGATCATCCCCGGCCTGCAACGCAAGCGGGTCCGCGAGGAGACCGAGCACCTGCTGCGCCAGACGAGCGAGCTGCTCGCTCCCCAGGCGCGCTGCAAGGTCGACACCGACATGTCGATCCCCCGCGGCCTGGAGCGCATGGTCCGCGCGCACCACCGTGACCTGCTCGTCGTCGGCTCCCATCGCCACACGCCGGACGGCCACGTGGCCATCGGGCGCCTGACGCGCCAGCTGCTGGCCGACCTGCACTGCTCCCTGGCGATCGCCGCCCGTGGCATCAGCGACGGACGCGAGGACGACGCCGGCCTGGAGCTGCGGCGGATCGGCGTCGGCTTCGACGGCGGACCCGAGTCCGGGGCCGCGCTCGCCGCGGCGGTGACGCTCGCCCAGGGCGCGGGCGCCGAATTGGTCGTCCGCGGGACGATCGACGACCGCGTGCCGGCGCTCGGCTGGCCGAACGTCTGGATGGGGGCGATCCTCGACTCCTGGCAGGAGATGATGCAGGAGGAGGAGGATCTCCTGCGCGCCCAGATCGAGGCCGCGCTCGCGCCGCTGCACGCCGAGGCGACCATCGAGGTGACGCGCGGCAAGCCCGCCAGATCCCTCTGCGCGCTGACCGACGACGTCGACCTGCTGGTCATCGGGTCCCGGCGCTGGGGTCCGGTCGCCCGCCTGCTGCTCGGCGGCACCGGCGAGGCGCTCGTGCACAACTCACGCTGCTCTCTGCTGATCGTCCCGCGGCCCGCGACGGCCGCGACCGTCGTCTGAGTCGACTGGGTCGTCTGAGTCGACCGGGTCGCCCGGGTCGTCCGCGCCGCTACGCTCCGGCGTCCGCGCGGCGCAGGCCGGCGTCGGTGAGCGCGAGCTCAAGCTCGGCGATCCGGTCCTGCCCCCAGAACAGCTCGCCGTCGATGGCGAACACGGGTACGCCCCAGTGCCCGAGCGCCTCCAGTTCGGCGGTGTTGGCGTCGACCCGGGCGCGCAGCGCGGGATCGGCGAGCGCGGCGGCGCAGCCCTCCCATTCCAGGCCGGCGCGCTCGCAGACCGCACGCAGCCCGACGTCGGTCGAGACGTCGACGGCCTGCGCCCAGATCGCCCGGCTCGCGGTCAGCACGAACGCCTCGGAGCGACCGGAGTCGATCGCGTGCTCGCCGACGAGCAGGCAGCGCATCGCGCCCGCCCCGAGCGGATCGTGCAGCGGACCGAACGGCATCCCCAGCACGCGGGCCTCACGGGCGACGTCGCGCAGCGTGTGCAGGCGCTTGGCGCGGGGCACGGACTGGCCGCGCATCGCCATCGGGATGACGCCGCGGACCCGCAGCGCGACGTCGTAGCGCTCGGGCAGGGCGCATGCGCGCGGGCCCGAGAGATAGCTGTACGGGCTGCGGAACGAGAAGAACCAGTCCAGGACCGCCGTCATCGGACCGCCGTCCAGCCGAGGTCGTCCAGCCACCGCAGGATCTGCGCCGGGCGGTCGTGGGCGAAGAACCACTGCCCGTGGACGCAGGCCGCCGGGGTGTCGTAGGGCCCGCGGCGGCCCATCCGCCGCTCGTCGCGGGTGACCGCGGCCGCGCTTGCCACGGGCGCGCCCCCGAGGCGGGCCCGCCACAGCGCGTCGTACTCGGCGCGGACGACCGGCCCGCCGGAATCGAACCACAACCGCTCCACGGCGGCCACGCAGAAGTCGACCAGCGACGGGCCCTGGGGACCGGCCGCGACCCACTCGGCGAGGAACGCGACGTCCCGGGCGGGCAGCGGCTCGGCGCGCGACAGGGTCAGCCCGCCACGGCGCGCGAGCCGGCGCGCGTCGGTGATCGCATAGCGGCGCTTGAGCTCGACGGCCGGATCGTCCCGGATCCCGCGCGCGACGACGGGCAGCATGAGCAGCCGGATGTCGCGTCCGGCCAGGCGGCGGGCGAGATCGATCACCGCCACCGCGCTGCACGGGTCATCGAAGGCGAAGAACAGCTCGACGCGGCCGCGCCGCCGCAGGCGCCGTCGCAACGCGGCGGCCGTCCGGGCCGGCCACGTCACCCGGGCGGCGGCGAGCACGAGGCTCGGCACGACGCGCCGGGCGAAGCGGTCGGCGCGGGTGCCGCCGTCGCTCACGACCCGTGATCGCCGCCGGCCCGGTGGCCGTCGGCGTGATCGCCGTCGCGGTGCGACCGGGGGCGCAGGGCGGCGGGCGGGAGGATCCGCGGATGGATCCGCAGGTCCCCGCGGGCAACCGCCCGCACCAGGCGCCCGACGCGGCCGACGCCGCGCTCCGGGAGGTCGACGACGAGCTCGATCGTGCCCGACTCGGTCCGCTTGTCATGGACCGTGCCGAGCTCCTCGATCAGCTTGAGCATCAGCTCGTTCTCGGCGAGCATCAGCGCGCTGAAGTGCGTCACCCCCTCGTCGCGCGCCCGCTCGGCGAGCGCCGTGACGAGCCGCGTGCCGACCCCCTGGCGCTGCCAGTCGTCCACGACCGCCACCGCCAGCTCGGCGACCTCGGGGTCGGTCCTGGAGCGCACGAAGCGCGCGACTCCCACCCCGCTGCCGTCTGCCGGATCGATCGCCACGAGCGCCTCGTGGTCGTGATGGTCGAGCTCGGTGAAGTAGCGCAGCTCGGCTTCGGTCAGCGGACCGTGCGGCGTCAGGAAGCGTGTGTAGCGCGAGCGCTCGCCGAGCCGTGAGAAGGCCTCGGCGAACGCGATCTTGTCCTCGCCGCTGATCGGCCGGATGATCAGCGCGCCGACGTCACGGCGCGCCCCGGCCGCGGTCGCCGTCAGATCTGGAGGGTCGCCCGTGCCCACGCCGCGAGCTTAAACCGTTGCGGACCTCGGCCGCCCACCGTGCGTAGTTCTCCCCGATGTACGCCCGCCGCCGTCCGTCGAATACTCGGATGCCATGACCGACCCGACGCCCCTTGGCGCGCCGTATCCGGCCCATCAGGCGGCCGACGTCGCCCTCAAGGATGGCTCCACCGTCCACGTCCGCCCCGTCCGCGCCGAGGACGAGCACGCGATCCGAGCCTTCCTGCACGGCCTCTCGCGCGATTCGATCGGCTATCGCTTCTTTGGCGCTCCGGACCTGGAATGGGTCACGAACTGGTCGCTGGACGTCGACTATGCCGACCGCGTCGCGCTCGTCGCCGAGACCGGCGAGCCCGGCGAGATCATCTCCCACGCGTCCTACATCCGGGGCGGCCGTGACCGTGCCGAGGTCGCCTTCCTCGTCTCCGACGCCTGGCAGGGACGCGGGATCTCGTCGATCATGCTCGCCCAGCTCGCGGCGATCGCCGATTCGAACGGGATCAGCATGTTCAACGCCGAGGTGCTGCCGGCCAACCATCGGATGATCGACGTCTTTCGCCAGAGCGGCTTTCCGATCGACACCCGGTCCACCCGCGACGCGATCGAGATCGAGTTCCCGACCTCGGTCTCGCCCGAGGCGCTGGCGCAGTTCGAGGAGCGCGAGCGGCTCGCCGCGGTGGCCGCCGTCAGCCGCTTTCTGTCGCCGACGACGGTCGCCGTCATCGGCGCCTCGCGCCACCGGGGCACGATCGGCGGCGAGGTCCTGCACAACCTGATCAGCGGCGGCTTCAACGGCGCCGTCTATCCGGTCAACTCCGATGCCGATGTCGTCCAGTCGATGCCGGCCTATCGCCGCATCGGCGACGTGCCGGCCGAGATCGACCTGGCGGTGGTCGCGGTGCCCGCGGCCGACGTCGTCGAGGTCGCCCGGCAATGCGCCGCCGCCGGCGTCCGCGCGCTCGTCGTCATCTCGGCGGGCTTCGCCGAGACCGGCGAGGAAGGCGCCCGGCGTCAGCAGGAGCTGGTGGCGGTGTGCCGCGGCGCGGGCATGCGGCTCGTCGGCCCCAACTGCATGGGCGTGCTCAACACCGCGCCCGACGTGCGCCTCAACGCCACCTTCGCGCCTCGCCAGACCGCGCCCGGCCGGGTCGGCTTCCTCTCCCAGAGCGGCGGTGTCGGGATCGCGATCATCGAGGCCGCCAGCCGTCTCGGTGTCGGTCTCTCGTCGTTCGTGTCGGTCGGCAACAAGGCCGACCTGTCGGGCAACGATCTGCTCCAGTACTGGGAGCAGGATCCGAACACCGACGTCGCGCTCCTGTATCTGGAGTCGTTCGGCAATCCGCGCAAGTTCGCCCGCGTCGCGCGCCGCTTCGCCCACAAGAAGCCGATCCTGGCGGTCAAGAGCGGGCGCTCGGCCGCCGGCGCCCGCGCCACCTCCTCGCACACCGGCGCGCTGCTGTCGGCCTCCGACGTGACCGTCGACGCGCTCTTTCACCAGGCCGGCGTGATCCGCACCGACACCCTCCACGAGCTCTTCGACGTGGCATCGCTGGTCGCCAGGCAGCCGATCCCGAAGGGCGACCGGATCGCGATCGTCACCAACGGGGGCGGGCCGGGGATCATCTGCGCCGACGCCTGCCAGGCCAACGGGGTGCAGGTCCCCGAGCTCGCGCCCGCGGTGCGCGAGCGGCTGGCGGCGCTCCTGCCCGCGGCGGCCTCACTGGCGAATCCCGTCGACCTGATCGCCTCGGCCTCGGCCCAGGACTACGCCAACGCGATGCGGACGCTCGTCGAGACCGACGCCTGCGACGCGATCGTGGCGATCTTCGTGCCGCCGCTCGTCACCCACGCGGTCGACGTCGCGCTGGCGATCCGCGACGTGGCGCAGACCGCCGGAGGCTGCGCGATCGCCGCGGTGTTCATGACCGAGGAGGGCACGCCGCACGAGCTCGGCTCGGCCGCCGTCGAGGTCCCGGCATTCCGCTTCCCCGAGGACGCCGCCCGCTCCGTCGCGCTCGCCGCGCGCCACGGCGTCTGGCGAGCCCGACCCGAGGGGCACATCCTCGAGCCCGGCGGGCTGCGCGGCGACGAGGCCGCCGCGATCATCTCCGAGGAGCTGGCCGGCGGCTCGAGCTGGCTGGAGCCGTCACGCGTCTCGGCGCTCCTGCGCTGCTATGGGCTGCCGCTCATCACCTCGCGCCAGGTCTCCGATGTCAGCGGCGCGGTCGCCGCCGCCGCCGAGCTCGGGGTGCCGGTGGCGCTCAAGGCGGTCGCCGCCGGGCTCGTGCACAAGAGCGATGCCGGCGGCGTGGCGCTCGGCCTCGAGGGCCCCGAAGCGGTGCGCGCGGCCGGGCTGGCCATGCAGGCCGAGATCGCGCGATCCGGTCACGAGCTGGAGGGACTGCTCGTGCAGCCGATGGCGCCGGCCGGCGTCGAGCTGATCGTCGGCGTCGTCCACGACCAGAGCTTCGGGCCGGTGCTGGCGTGCGGCGCCGGCGGCACGACCGCCGAGCTGATCAAGGACGTGGCGGTGCGGATCACGCCGGTCACCGACCTCGACGCCCGCGAGATGCTGCGCTCGCTCAAGACCTTCCCGCTGCTCGACGGCTATCGCGGGGCGGTCCCCTGCGACCAGGGGGCGATCGAAGACCTCCTGAGGCGCATCAGCGCGATGGTCCAGGCCCATCCCGAGATCGCCGAGCTCGACTGCAACCCGGTGATCGCCGGCCCGGGCGGCGTGACGATCGTCGACGCGCGGATCCGCGTGGCGGCCTCTGACCCGCCGCGGCCGCTGTTCTCGCTGCGCACCTAGAGACGCTTCCCCGCTCGCGCCGGGCGGCGCCGGCGCCGGCGCCGGCCCCGCGGGTTTGCCCGGATCACGCCGCACCCGATCCCGGGCGGGGGCACTACGGACCAGGCTGCGCGTTGCCGCTGATTACAGGCGCGGAGTCGGCGCGTAGCGTCGCTCCCATGACCGACAGCGATCTCCTGACCTGCGCCGGCGTTCCCGTCCACGCCACATCAACCACCGCAAAGGAGCTGTGAACATGTCCACACGCGTAGCGATCAACGGATTCGGCCGGATCGGCCGCTGCTTCATCCGCGCCGCCCACGAGCAGAACGCGGACCTGGAGGTGGTGGCGATCAACGATCTGTTCTCGGCGGAGTCGCTCGGCCAGCTGCTGCGCTTCGACTCGGTGTTCGGCCGCTTCCCCGGCCAGGTCCAGACCGAGGACAAGGCGATCGTCATCGACGGCACGTCGATTCCCACCTTTGCCGAGACCGATCCCACGGCCCTGCCGTGGAGCGACCTCGGCGTCGATGTCGTGATCGAGTCGACCGGGCACTTCGTTTCGCGGGCCGGCGCCGCCCAGCATCTGGAGGCCGGCGCGCGCAAGGTCATCATCTCGGCGCCCGGCAAGGGCAACGAGCCCCCGGACGCGACGGTCGTCCTCGGCGTCAACTTCGACGAGGCCTACGACCCCGAGAAGCACCACGTCATCTCCAACGCGTCATGCACGACGAACTGCCTGGCCCCGGTGGCCAAGGTGCTGCACGAGACCGTCGGGATCCGTCACGGCCTGATGACGACCGTCCACGCCTACACCGGCGATCAGCACCTGCTCGACGCGCCGCACAAGGACGCCCGCCGGGCGCGCTCGGCGGCGATCAACATCGTCCCGACGTCGACCGGCGCCGCCAAGGCGCTCGGCCTCGTCATCCCGGAGCTGGCGGGCCGCCTCAACGGCTTCGCCGTCCGCGTCCCGACCCCGACCGGCTCGCTCGTCGACCTCGTGATCGAGGCCGAGCGGGCGACGAGCGTCGAGGAGATCAACGCGGCGTTCGCCCGGGTCGCCGACCGGGGCGCGCTGGAGGGCATCCTCGAGTACAACGAGGATCCGCTCGTCTCCACCGACATCGTCGGGTCGTCGTACTCGTCGATCTTCGACTCCGGGCTGACGACCGTGATCGACGGGACCCAGGTCAAGGTCCTCTCCTGGTATGACAATGAGTGGGGCTACTCGAGCCGCCTCGTCGAGCTCGCGCAGCGCGTCCTCGTTCCCGTCGCGCACGCCACCGCTTAGAGGAGGGCCGCGCAGAGCGGTCGCGCCGAGCCACCGGGGTGGAGGGCTCCGGTGCCTCGGCGCGCCGCACTCGGCGCATGACGCAGGTTTGCGCCGGATGCGCGAGCATGTCCCGATGGCCGTCGATGACAGTCGCGTGCCGGCCGACGACGACCACACCGCCGCCGCGCGACGCGTGAGCCGGCGCGCTGTCGCCACCGCCGTGCTCGGGGCGGCGTCGTGTGCCGCGCTCGTCTGGGTGGCGCCGCCGGGCAAGGTGGTGGCGCAGATCGGCGACCTCAGCCTCCCGTGGGTGCTCGGCGCCGTCGGGCTGGAGCTGGCGTCCTGTCTGAGCTACGTCGTCCTCTTCCGCCGCTTCTTCCCCGAGCCCCCGCGGGCGGTCAGCCGCCGGGTGGCCTGGATCGCGATGGGCGCGGGCGCGATCCTGCCGGGCGGCAACATCTCCTCGGCGGCGGCGACCGGCTGGCTCCTGCGCCGCCACGGCGTCGGCACCCGGCATCTGATCGAGCGGTGCGCCGCATTGCTGTGCCTGCTGACGCTGTTCGGGTTCGTCGTCAACGGCACCGCCGCCCTGCTGCTGCTCGTCGGCATCCCCGACGGGCCGCACGGCCTCGCCCACACGCTCGGGCCGATCGCCGTCTCGGTCGTCGTGCTGTCGTTCGCCGCCGGCGTCGTTGTCGCGGCGCGGCGGCTCGGCAACGCCGCGCCGCGCGTGCTGCGCGCCTGCGCCGCCGGGCTGGAGGGCGCCTGGCGCGAGGTCGGCACGCCCCACTGGCGCCTGCTCGGCGCCGTCGGCTTCCTGTGCCTCGACATGGGCGCGCTGTGGGCCGCCTGCGCGGCCACCGGCCACCGGCTGGGCATGCTGGCCGTCATCGTCGCCTACTGCATCGGCTATCTGGCGACGCTGCTGCCGATGCCGGCCGGGCTCGGCGTCCTGGACTCGGGCCTCGCCGCCTCACTCGTGCTCTACGGGATGTCGCCGGCGGCCTCGGTCAGCGCCGTGCTCGTCTATCACGCGATCTCGATCTGGGTCCCGGGCGTCGGCGGTCTGATCGCCTGGATGCCGACGCGCCGCGCCCGGCGCCTGGCCGATGCGACGGGGCCGGCGTTCGAGCCCACGCCGGCGCAGGCGCCGGCGCCGTCCCGCGCGTAGCGCATCGGTCACGCGGCCGGCCGGGTGACCCGTCCCGGGCGCCGGGCCCCGGGCCCGGGGTCCGGGCTCGGAACCGGGGGGCGCGGCGCCCACGGCGATGGCTCGGTCAGCCGCCCGCGGGCGCCCTGGGGCGGCGCCGCCGCGCCGTCGCGGTGCCCGGCGTCGCGGCGCGACCGCGCGTGCCGGCGCGAGCCCGCGTTCCGGCCCGGGCCGTCCCCGGCCGGCGGGTGTGCGCCGGCAGCGCGGAGATCGTCTCCACCTCCTCCTCCAGGCGCGCCACGATCTCGCCCGGATCGGGCACGAGCGCGGCGTCGGTCATCAGCCCGATGGTCACCTCACCGCGATAGCTGTAGATGCTGAGGCTCATCCCGATGTGGCCTGAGGTCGGCGCCCAGACGAGCACCGTCCGGATCGGCACACCACCGAAGTAGACGGGCTCGGCCGGGCCCGGCACGTTGGTCATGACCGCCGTGCTCTTGGCGGTGAAGAGATCGACGATCCGCCGCTCGATGCGCTCGGGCGCCAGCCCGGAGAGGCTCAGCAGGCCGTAGGAGACCGGGCCGTCACGCCCGTTCTTGATCGCCGACATCTGGCGGTGAACGGCGACGAGCCGGCGATAGCTGCCGCTCGTGCCGACCGGCAGGGGCAGGAAGACGAGCCCGAACTTGTTGCCGAGCTCACGCGGGACCGGCTGATCCAGGTCGCGCAGGTTGAACGGCACCATCGCCTGGATCTCCCCGAGCGGGCTGTCGTGATCCTGGAGATAGTGGCGCAGGGCGCCGCTCACCGCCGCCAGCAGGACGTCGTTGACCGTCGCGTCCTGGCTGTGGGCGACGTGCTTGATCTCGGTCAGCGACAGCGGATGGCTCCAGGCGACCCGCCGGCTGATCCCGGGGTCGCCCTTGAACGCGGTCGCGGCGTCGGCGGAGGTCAGCAGCAGGCGGGCGGCCGTCGCGGCGTCACGGCCGATCGCGCCCGCCAGGCTCGCGGCGTGGGCCGGCGAGGTGACGACCGCAGCCCCCTGCCGCGCCGCGCCGAAGGCGACGCGCGCCGTGCCGAGGGCGAGCCGCGCCGCCGGGCCGGCGACCGCGCCGAGACCGAGCGAGCCGCTCGCACGGGGCGCCACGTCGCCACGCTCACCCCCGGATGCGATGAGCGCCGGTCCGTCAGGCGCGGTGTCGGTCAGCGACATCATGAGACGGGCCAGCGCGACGCCGTCGGCGATGCAATGGTGGATCCGGCTGACGATCGCCGCCCCGCCCTCGAAGCCGTCGACGACGTAGACGTGCCAGAGCGGGCGATTGCGGTCCAGTGGCATCGTCATCAGATCGCCGACGAGCTCCTGCAGCGCCGCGCGGTCGCCGGGCGCGGGCAGCGCGATGTGGTGGATGTGGTGGGCGAGGTCGAAGTCCGGATCGTCCTCCCACCCCGCCGGGCGCATCGGCAGCCGGCTCTCGACGACGCGCTGGCGGAAGCGCGGATAGCGCTCGACGAGCCGCTCGCGATGGATGGCGACGATCCGCTCGATGTCGATCGGCTCGTCGAACAGGAGAACCGAGTTGATGACCATCATGTTCGTCGGGCGGTCCATGTGCAGCCAGGCCGTATCCGCGCTGGACATGCGTGTGCTCATGACGCGACGCTAATGCGCAGACCGCCCCGCCGCCATCCGGAGCCTCGCGCGGGGCGCCGGTCAGGACTGCGCGGTCCGGTGGGGTGAAACTACGGACGCCGGCCGGGGCGCCCGCCGGATGCACCCACGCGGGAACGACGGCACGCTGTCAGGAGACATGTCCGCCACCAAGCCCATCTTCTACACCGCAAACGTGGAGCAATTGGTGCCCGGTCCGCCGGCCGACATCGCCGCGCTCGCCTACAACCTGCAGTACACGACGCCGCTGGTCGACGCCCTCGTGGCCCGCAATCCGCCGGCCGGCCGGGATTTCCACGTCGTCCGCGTCGGCGATCGCGAGCTCGTGCGCGCGAACTTCACCGGCGTCGATCCCGATGACCCGTCGCGGAGGATCAGCGCGATCGGGATCGGCGACACCGAGGCGAACGCCGGCGTCGCCGCCACCCGAGCGTGGTTCGACTTCCACGCCTCGGTCCTGTTCTCAGGCATGCTCGGAGACGGCGAGTCGGCCAAGCTCAACGTCGGCCATCGCGTCCCGGGCGTTCCGTCGCAACGAACGGCGACCGTCGGGGTGGCCTACGAGCTGCCCTACATGGCCTCGACCGTCAAGGCGGCCGTCGCCCGCAACATGCCGACCAATGACGAGGTCCACGTCATGCAGGCGGGCGATCTGACGCTGATGCGGGTCAACCTGTTCGGGCGTGATCCGCTCGACAGCAGCCGCGGCGTGTGCGTCAGCGGCGTCGCCGACCGCCATTACCGGGCGATGGCGGCAGCCGAGCAGGCGTGGAGCGACTACCACGGCTCGCTTCTGTTCGCCGCGAACGCACTCGGCGCGGGATGATGTGAGGATGGCTGACACCCGGGTCCTGGAACGCGGTGACTTCGACGCCCTGCTCAACGCGCTGACCGTCCGGGGCTACACGATCATCGGCCCGACGATCCGCGAGCAGACGATCGTCTACGACGAGGTCTCGACCGCCTCGGATCTGCCGGTCGGCTGGACCGACGCTCAGGACGGCGGGCACTATCGCCTGCACCGCCGCGACGACGCGGCGCTGTTCGGCTACAACGTCGGCGCCCACTCCTTCAAGCGCTTCCAGCTGCCCGCCGAGGTCACGGTGTGGCGGAGCACGATGTCGGGTGACGGCGAGCTGAGCGAGTTCGAGGAGGCCCCGCGCGAGTCGCCGCGCTACGCCTTCCTCGGCGCGCGCTCGTGCGAGCTGCAGGCCATGGGGATCCTGGACCGCGTGCTGCTGCGGGGACCCCGGCCGGATCCCGCCGACGGCGCCCGCACCGCCGACGCGTTCGTGATCGCGGTGCAGTGCGCGCAGGCGGGCGGCACCTGCTTCTGCGTGTCGATGAACGCCGGCCCGGTCGCCAGGCAGGGCTTTGACCTCGCGCTGACCGAGATCCTCGACGGGGTCCGCCACTATTTCGTGGTCGAGGTCGGCTCAGAGCGCGGCGCCGATGTGATGGCCGACGTCCCGCACGAGGACGCCACCGACGGCGAGAGCCATGCCGCCACCCTCGTCCACGAGCAGACGGCCGCGGGCATGGGTCGCGAGCTCGACACCTCCGGCATCAAGGAGCTGCTCTACCGCAATCTCCAGCATCCCCGCTGGGACGAGGTCGCCGAACGCTGCCTGTCGTGCGGCAACTGCACGATGGTCTGCCCGACGTGCTTCTGCACGACCGTCGAGGACGTCACCGACCTGCAGGACGAGCACGTCGAGCGCCGTCAGCGCTGGGACTCGTGCTTCACCGTCGACTACTCCCACATCCACGGCGGCGCCGTGCGCAGCTCGACGCGCTCGCGCTATCGGCAGTGGATGACCCACAAGCTCGCGACCTGGTGGGACCAGTTCGACAGCTCGGGCTGCGTGGGATGCGGGCGCTGCATCACGTGGTGCCCGGTGGGCATCGACCTCACCGAGGAAGCACGTGCGATACGAGAGAGCGAGGACTGACCATGCGGACCATCGATCAACTGATCACCGAGTCGGAGACCTTCGAGGGAATGGCACCCGAGCATCTGCAACTGATCGCCGGGTGTGCGCGCAACGAGCACATAACCGCGGGGACGGTGCTGCTGCGCGAGTCCGAGCCGGCCGATCGCTTCTATCTCATCCGCCACGGCGTCGTGGCGCTCGAGGTCGACGCCCCGGGGCGCGGGCCGCTGCAGATCCAGACCCTGGAGGAGGGCGAGGTCGTCGGCTGGTCGTGGCTGTTCGCCCCCCATCGCTGGTCGATGGACGGGCGCGCGGTCTCGGACTGCAGCGTCGTCGCCTTCGACGGCGCCTGCCTGCGCGGCAAGTGCGAGGACGACCACGAGCTCGGCTATCAGCTGATGAAGCGCTTCGCCTCCAACCTGATCGACCGGCTGCAGGAGACGCGCCTGCAGCTGGTCGACGTCTATGGACAGACTCCAGCCACCGCCTGAGCGCGTGAGCGTGGCGCCGGGGCCGATGGTCCCGGTGCCCTTCGCGGTCGCCGCCAAGCGCCAGGATACGTTCGACGTCTGGACGCTCGAGCTGGAGCCGATCTCCGGCGAAGCGCTGCGATTCGAGCCGGGACAGTTCACGATGCTGGCGGCGCGGGGCTGCGGCGAGGTTCCGATCTCGATCAGCGGCGACGCCGACCATCCCGAGCGGCTCGTGCATACCGTGCGCGCCGTCGGGCTGGCCACGGCGGCGATCTGCGCGGCCGAGCCCGGCGACGTGCTGAGCGTCCGCGGGCCGTTCGGCGCTCCCTGGCCGGTGCGGGCCGCCGAGGGCGCGGACGTGCTGATCGCCGCGGGGGGCATCGGCCTGCCGCCGCTGCGCCCGGCGATCCTGCGGATGTTGGCGCGGCGCGAGCACTACGGGCGCCTCGTGCTCCTCTACGGCGGCCGCGCGCCCGATCAGCTCCTGTTCACCGACGAGTTCGAGCGATGGTCCGAGCAGGGGCTCGAGGTCCAGGTCACCGTCGACAGCGCCGGACCCGAGTGGGTCGGGCACGTCGGCGTCGTCACCCGCCTGATCCGCCCCGCCAGGCTCGAGCCCGGAGCTCTGGTGGCGATGTCGTGCGGCCCCGAGGTGATGATGCGCTTCGTCGTCGCCGCGCTGCTGGATCGCGGCGCCCGCCCGGAGCGGCTGTTCGTCTCGATGGAGCGCAACATGCAATGCGGAATCGGCCACTGCGGCCACTGCCAGCTCGGGCCGCTGCTGCTGTGCCGCGACGGGCCGGTGTGTCAGTGGTCGCAGATCGCGCCATGGCTGACCGTCAGGGAGATGTGATGAAGCCGACGCTCGCGGTATGGAAGTTCTCGTCGTGCGACGGCTGCCAGCTCAGCCTGCTGGACTGCGAGGACGAGTTGCTGGCCGTCGCCGAGCAGCTCGAGATCCGTTATTTCCTGGAGGCGACGAGCGCGACCGTCGACGGGCCCTACGACGTCTCGATCGTCGAGGGCTCGATCACGACCCCGCACGAGCAGGAGCGCATCCAGGAGGTGCGCGCCAACTCCAGGGCGCTGATCACGATCGGCGCGTGTGCGACGACCGGCGGCATCCAGGCGCTGCGCAACTTCGCCGACGTCGAGGACTACACGCGGATCGTCTACGCCACGCCGGAGTACATCTCGACGCTCGCCACCTCGACGGCGATCAGCGACAACGTCACCGTCGACTACGAGCTCCAGGGCTGCCCGATCAACAAGCAGCAGCTGCTGGAGGTCATCAGCGCCCACCTCAGCCGCCGCCGACCCCGGATCCGCGCCCACAGCGTCTGCGTGGAGTGCAAGCGGCGCGGCACCGTCTGCGTCATGGTGGCCCACGGCACGCCGTGCCTGGGACCCGTCACCCACGCCGGCTGCGGGGCGATCTGCCCGTCCTACAACCGCGGCTGCTATGGATGCTTCGGCCCGATGCAGACGCCGAACGCCGAGTCACTGAACGCCTGGACCGGGCTCGAGGACCGCGACCTCGTCCGGATCTACCGGACCTACACCGCCACCACCGAACCCTTCCGCGAGACGAGTGAGCGCCATGAGCTCGGTTAGGCAGACCCGGACGATCCGCACCGACTATCTCGCCCGCGTCGAGGGCGAGGGGGCGATGTACGTCGAGTTGCACGGCGACGAGGTGCGCGACGTCAAGCTGCGCATCTACGAGCCGCCGCGCTTCTTCGAGGCGCTGCTGCGCGGCCGGTCCTACACCGAGGCGGCGGACATCACCTCACGGATCTGCGGGATCTGCCCCATCGCCTATCAGATGAGCGCGCTGCGGGCGATGGAGGACGCCTGCGGGGTCACGATCGATGACGGGCCGATCCGGGACCTGCGCCGCCTCATCTACTGCGGGGAGTGGATCGAGAGCCTCGGCCTGCACATCTATCTCCTGCACGCGCCGGACTTCATGGGCTACACCGGCTTCGTCGAGATGGCGCGTGATCATCCGCAGCTCGCCGAGCAGGGCCTGACGTTGAAGAAGGCGGGCAACTCGATCGTGACCGTCGTCGGCGGGCGCGAGATCCACCCGGTCAACCTCCGGGTCGGCGGCTTCTATCGCACCCCGAGCCGGTCCGAGCTGCGCGCCGCGCTCGGCGAGCAGCTGGAGCGCGCGCGGGAGCTGGCGCTGGCCACCGTCCGCTGGACCGCCGGGTTCTCGTTCCCCGAGGTCGACTGGGAGCCCGAGTTCGTGACGCTCAGCGAGCCCGACCGGTATCCGATCGACCTGGGACGGATCATCTCCGACGCCGGGCTCGACATCCCGCCGGCGCAGTTCGCCGCGCACGTCGTCGAGGAGCACGTCGAGCACTCCAACGCGCTGCACGCGCGGCTGATCGAGCGCGGGACGTACCTGACCGGGCCGCTGGCGCGCTTGAACACATCGTTTGACAAGCTCTCCCCGATCGCCCAGGAGGCCGCCCGGGACGCCGGGATCGGCGACGGCTGCCGCAATCCGTTCCAGAGCATCATCGTCCGCGCGGTCGAGGTCCTGTACGCCGTCGACGAGGCGCTGCGGATCATCGACGCCTACGAGCCGCCGGACGCGCCGGCGGTCGAGGTCTCGCCCCGCTTCGCGGTCGGCCACGGCGCGACCGAGGCACCTCGGGGGATGCTCTATCACCGCTATGCGATCGACGACGAGGGGACGATTCTCGACGCCCGGATCGTGCCCCCCACGTCGCAGAACCAGCTGGCGATCGAGGACGACCTGCGCCGCGTCGTCAACCGCTACAAGGACCTGCCCGACGAGGAGCTGCGCCTGCGCTGCGAGCAGGCCATCCGCAACCACGATCCGTGCATCTCGTGCGCGACGCATTTTCTGGACCTGACCGTCAAGCGGACCTGACCGGCGCCCCGCCGCCCGATGTCCTGATCATCGGCGTCGGCAACGATCTGCGCGGCGATGACGGGGCCGGACTGGAGACCGTCCGCCGTCTGGCGCTCGAAGCGGACCCGGGCCGCGGGGCGGGCACGACCGCGGTGCGCTGCTATGACGGCGACGGCGCAGGGCTGCTGGAATGCTGGCGCGATGTGCGCGCGGTCGTGCTCGTCGACGCCGTGCGCTCCGGTGCGCCGGCCGGCACGATCCACCGCTTCGACGCCTCGGAGACGCCGCTGCCGGCTCCGATGTCCCACGGCTCGACGCACGCCATCGGGATGGCCGAGGCGATCGAGCTCGCCCGGGTGCTGGGCCGGCTTCCTGAGACGGTCGTCGTCTACGGCATCGAGGGCGCGCGCTTCGGCAGCGGCCAGCCGATGAGCGACGCCGTCATCGCCGCGCTGGAACCGGTGCGCGCGGCGGTGCACGACGAGGTCCGCGGACTCGTGCGTTAGCCGTTGGCGCGCCGGAATACGGGGCGCCACCGAGGGGCGGGTCGGTGTCCTGTACCGATGGCGGCTGCCGGGAAGTTCGGGAGCATTGGCTCATGGGCGCGAACGCTCTGCAACCGCCCCGGGTGACAGTCTTCGGACCGGACCCGCTGCTCAGCATCACGATCGAGCACCGCGGCGACGAGGACGACGTCCACATCCACGCCGCCGGCCAGGGAGTGTGGGCGTCGCGGATGGTCGCCGAGCTCGGCGCTCATCCGGTGCTGTGCTGCCTGATCGGCGGCGAGACCGGCGCGACGGTCCGGGCGCTGCTCGACGGCTTCCCCGGCAAGCGCCGCGCGATCGCCACGACGGGGTCGAGCGGCAGCTACGTGATCGACCGCCGCGACGGCGAGCGTCGCCTGGTGGCGATGGTCAAGCGGCCCGCGCCTCAGCGCCACGAGGTCGACGATCTCGTCGCCGCGACGTGCGCGTCGGCCCTGTGGAGCGACGTGCTCATCATCTGCAACCCGTTCCCGCCTGAGGACATCCCCGCCGAGGCGTTCGAGTCGGTCGCCGCCAACGCGTCCGACAACGGCATCCCGGTCGTCGTCGATCTCTCCAGCCCGCGGTTGGAGCACACGCTCGCCGCGCGCCCGGTGGTCGTCAAGCTCAACGACTGGGAGCTGGCCGAATACGCCCGGGGGCCGATCGAGGGGCCGCTCGCGCTCGAGGCGATGCGCGAGCTCCAGCGCGCCGGGGCGGGCACGGTCGTCATGACGCGCGCGCAGGAGCCGATCCTCGTGCTCGGCGACGACGGCGAGTCCTATGAGATCGTGCCGCCGCGCTTCACCAAGGGCTTCAGCGAAGGCTGCGGCGATGCGATGACCGGCGCGATCGGCGCCGGCCTGGCCTGCGGCATGGACGTGCGCGACGCGCTCGTCCTCGGCGCCGCCGCGGGCACCGGCAACTTCCTGCGCCACGGTCTCGGGACCGGCAGCCGCGCGGTGGTCGAGGAGCTGCGGGCGATCGTCTCGGTCCGCCCGCCGTCGACGGCCGTCAGCGCGCCGTCGCCGCGAACGGCGGATGTAGCGGAGCTCCGTTGACGAGCGCCTCGGGCGCGGTCACGCCGATCCACTCCAGATGCGGAGCGACCCGCGGCACGGCCGCCAGCTCGGCGAGCGCCGCGGCGAGGGCCACCGGCCGCCCGACCCGCGAGGAGTGGGCATCGGTGGCCAGGACGTGGACGACCCCGGCGGCGGCGAGCGTCAGCATGCCCTCGCGGGTCCCCGGGTACAGCAGATAGGCGGCGGTTGCCTGGACGAGCGCCCCGCGCTCGGTCAGCCGCGCGAGCCGGGCCACGAGATCCTCGGTCAGGTGCCGCTCGGGATGCGCGATCAGCGCCCGGTAGCCTCGGGCCGCGAGCGCGTCCACGGCGACGTCGAGGTCGTCGCCGAGCGGGCCCGGCGACGGTTCCAGGAGGATCCAGCCGCTGCCGCCGAGCGCGACGGCAGCGAGATCGAGGTCTCCGAGGCGCGCGACCGCGGGGGTCGCGACCTCGCCACCGGCCAGGATCTGGGTCGTGCATCGGGCCTCGCGCAGCGCCTCGCGCAGCTGCGCCCGCCGTCGGCGCAGATCGTGGATGTCGACGTCGTGATCGTCGCGGATGTGCGGCGTGGCGCAGACCGCGTCGATCCCGTCGGCCTCCGCCTGGCGGGCCATCGCGACGGCGTCGGCGAGGTTACGGGCGCCGTCGTCGATTCCGGGGAGGATGTGACAGTGTAGGTCGACCGTGGCGATCAGCCGGTTGACGTCCGCCGCGCTACTCGCCGCCGCCGGCCATCCCGCGAGACCGAAAGCACGCCTCGTGGAACCAGTCGCGATCCTCGCCGAGCAGGTGCGGCTCGGCGGCCAGCGACGTCTCGCGGCCACCGTCGGCGGACATGAGGATCAGGGGTTCATACACGCCGATGACATCGCCGCAGTGACCGCAGCGCGGTCGCGGCCCGGCAGGCGCATGTTGGCTCGGCGGGCTCACAGCACCCACAAGTGTCGCCCCGCCGGCGGATCGCCGCATCAGCACACTCACCTGCACTGCCGGGGGGGCCGACCACGGATATCTGCGCGGCGGGCGTCCGTAGCTTTCCGGGACGGACGCGAGCGCCCGGCGTCACGACACCAGCGTCCGCCGGGCCTGGCGGGCCATCTCGAGGTCCTCACGCGCACGGATGACCAGCGTTCTGACCGACGCGCCGGCCGCGCCGACCTCGGCGTCCAGCGCCGGATCGCCATTGCGCGCGGCGTCGAGCGCGACGCCGAGGAAGCCCATCCCCTGCGCCGCCCGGGATCGGATCACCGGAGCGTGCTCGCCGATGCCGCCGGTGAAGACGAGCGTGTCAAGGCCGCCCAGCGCCGCCGCCATCGCGGCGATCCCCGCGCAGAGGCGATGGACGTAGACGTCGATCGCCAGCGCCGCCTGCTCCTCGCCGCCCGCCGCGCGCTCGATCACCAGCGCCATGTCGGCGCTGCCGGCCAGCCCGAGCAGGCCGGAATCGTGCTCGAGCGCGCTCGCCATCTCGTGCTCGGAGACCGATTCGTGCTCCAGCAGCCAGAGCAGCAGGCCGGGATCGACGCTGCCGCTCCGGGTCGCCATGACGAGGCCCTCGAGCGGGGTGAAGCCCATCGTCGTGTCGATCGACTCGCCCCGGCGGATGGCGCATAACGACGCCCCGGCGCCGAGATGGCAGGAGACGATGCGCCCCCCACCGTCCGTGGACTCGCCCATGGCCAAGAGCTCCGGGGCGCGCCGGGCGATCCAGCCGTGCGACAGGCCGTGGAAGCCGTAGCGCCGCAGACCCCAGCGCCGGCGCCATTCCGAGGGCAGCGCATAGGTGAAGGCCGCCGGCGCGATCGTCTGGTGAAAGGCGGTGTCAAAGCACGCGACCGCCGGCAGGCCGGGCGCCAGCTCGCCGACCGCATCGAGCGCGGCCAGCGACTTGGGCTGGTGCAGCGGCGCCAGCTCGGTCAGCGCCCGCAGCTCGGTCACGACCTCCGGATCGATCCGGACCGCGCCGCGGAAGCGCTCGCCCCCGTGAACGATCCGGTGGGCGACGGCCTCGGCGCCTGAGAAGTGCGCGTCGAGCGCGTCGCGCAGCGCGTCGCGGTCCAGCTGCGCCCGCGGCGCGCTGAGCTCGCGCGAGGCCAGCAGCTGATCGCCGTCGCCGACGAGTCCGAGCTTGAGGCTGCTGGAGCCGGCGTTGACGGTGAGGACCTTCACCGACGCGCGGGCGGTGCGGCCACGGTCAGTTGACCTCCGACGCCGCCCCGGTGCTCGCCGGAGGCGCCCCGGGCCACGTCCAGTCACGGACCGCCGGCTCGTCATCGCCGACCTCGCGCGTGTAGGCCCGGGCGCGCAGGCGCGCGTCGGCCATCTCCTGGCGCAGGCCGGCCGCGCGCTCGCCGAGCCCGGGAACGCGGTCGATGACGTCGATGACGAGGTGGAAGCGATCGAGATCGTTGAGCATCACCATGTCGAACGGCGTCGTCGTCGTGCCCTCCTCCTTGTAGCCGCGGACATGGATGTTGTGATGGTTGGTGCGGCGATAGGTGAGCCGGTGGATCAGCCACGGATAGCCGTGGTAGGCGAAGATGACCGGCTGCCGGGCGGTGAACAGCGCATCGAACTCGCGGTCCGACAGGCCGTGGGGATGCTCGGTGTCGGGCTGCAGGCGCATCAGGTCCACGACGTTGATGACCCGGACGCGCAGCTCGGGCAGATGCTCGCGCAGCAGCGCGACCGCGGCGATCGTCTCGAGCGTCGGGATGTCGCCGGCGCAGGCCAGCACGACGTCGGGCTCCTCGTTGCCCGAGGTGGAGGCCCACGGCCAGATCCCGATGCCGCGGGTGCAGTGCGCGATCGCCTCCTCCATCGTCAGGTAATCGAGCGCCGGCTGCTTGCCGGCGACGACGACGTTGACGTAGTTGCGCGAGCGCAGGCAGTGGTCGGCGACCGACAGCAGGCAGTTCGCGTCCGGCGGCAGGTAGACGCGGACGATCTCGGCCTTCTTGTTGACGACGTGGTCGATGAAGCCCGGATCCTGATGGGAGAAGCCGTTGTGGTCCTGGCGCCAGACGTGCGACGACAGCAGATAGTTCAGCGAGGCGATCGGCTGGCGCCACGGGATGTCACGCGTCACCTTCAGCCACTTGGCGTGCTGGTTGAACATCGCGTCGATGATGTGGATGAACGCCTCGTAGCAGTTGAACAGGCCGTGGCGGCCGGTCAGCAGATAGCCCTCCATCCAGCCCTGGCAGAGGTGCTCGGACAGCACCTCCATGACCCGCCCGTCGGGCGCGAGGTGGTCGTCGCCGTCGCGGTGCTCGGCATCCCACGCCCGATTGGTGACCTCGAACACCGAGGCCAGCCGGTTCGACGCCGTCTCGTCGGGCCCGACGATCCGGAAGTTGTCCGGATTGGCGCTGATGACGTCGCGCAGGAAGCCGCCGAGGACGCGGGTCGCCTCGCTCGTCGTGGCGGCCGGCGCGGGCACGTCGACGGCGTAGTCACGGAAGTCCGGCAGCTCCAGCGGGCGCAGCAGCAGGCCGCCGTTGGCATGCGGATTGGCGCTCATCCGCCGGTCGCCGCCGGGCGGCAGCGACGCCAGCTCGGACACGAGCGCGCCCTCGTCGTCGAACAGCTCGTGGGGCCGGTAGGAGCGCAGCCACTCCTCGAGCAGGGCGAGATGCGCGGGGTTCTCGCGGACCGTCGCCAGCGGCACCTGGTGCGAGCGCCAGGTGCCCTCGGTGGCCAGCCCGTCGACCTCCTTTGGTCCCGTCCAGCCCTTCGGGGTGACCATCACGATCATCGGCCAGCGGGGGCGATCGCCGGCGCTGCTCGAGCTCCGGGCGTCGCGCTGGATCTCGGCGATCCGGTCGGCGCAGCGATCCATCGCCTCGGCCATCAGCCCGTGCGTGACGGCGGGATCGTCGCCCTGCACGAAGATCGGATCGTGGCCGTAGCCCTCCATCAGCGCCCGCAGCTCGTCGCGCGGGATGCGCGCCAGCACCGTGGGATTGGCGATCTTGTAGCCGTTGAGATGGAGGATCGGCAGCACCGCGCCGTCGCGCGCGGGATTGAGGAACTTGTTGGAGTGCCAGCTGGTGGCGAGCGGACCGGTCTCGGCCTCGCCGTCGCCGACGACGCAGGCCACGAGCAGATCCGGATTGTCGAACGCGGCGCCGTAGGCGTGCACGAGGCTGTAGCCCAGCTCGCCGCCCTCGTTGATCGAGCCCGGGGTCTCCGGAGCGACGTGGCTCGGAATCCCGCCCGGGAACGAGAACTGCCGAAACAGCCGGCGCAGCCCCTCGGTGTCGTGACCGATGTGCGGATAGACCTCGGTGTACGTGCCCTCCAGATACGCGTTGGCGACGAGTCCGGGCCCGCCGTGACCCGGGCCGGTGACGTAGATGGCGTTCAGGTCACGCGCCGCGATCAGGCGGTTGAGATGCGCGTAGATGAAGTTGAGACCGGGTGTCGTTCCCCAGTGGCCGAGCAGCCGTGGCTTGACGTGCTCCAAGCGCAGGGGCTCGCGCAGCAGCGGATTGTCGAGCAGGTAGATCTGCCCGACCGAGAGGTAGTTGGCGGCTCGCCAATAGGCGTCGAGGCGCTGGAGTTGATCGTCGGCTGACACGCCTGCAGCGTAGCGCCGGGGCGATCCGGATCTTGGCGCCGTGATGTGAACGCATCGGCGACGGGCACACGGCGCGGGTCTGCGGCCCGCGGGCCCACGCGCCGCGCCACGGGCGCGGCACTCGGCTCTGGGATAGCCTCGGGCGCACGATGATCCGCTATCCGTTCGAGAACTCGGCGCCGTCCGCGCCCGCGGTCAGACGGATGCTCGAGCTCGCCTGGCCGCGGGCGCGCGATGCGTCGTTGAGCGTTCATCCCGAGGACGACATGTTCGCGTTCGGCGTCAACACGATCGGCTCGGAGACGCTGGCGGCGATGGCCTACTTCAGGGCGGGCGCGTCGATGATCGACGTGATCGAGGCCGTCGCCGACTGGCGTTTCGGCGGCCTGAGCGAGGTCGGGTCGTTTCTCGATTTCGCCGCCGGCTACGGGCGCAGCACTCGGTTTCTCGTGAAGTACCTGCCGCCTGAGACCGTCACCGTCGCCGAGATCCAGGCAGACGCGCTTGACTTCCAAGCGCGGTCCTTCGGCGTGTCGACCCTGCACTCGACGAGCGACCCGGCCGCGCTGCGGACGACACGGCGGTTCGACTTCGTGTTCGTCGCCTCACTGTTCACCCACCTGCCGCGCGCCACGTTCGGCCCCTGGCTGGAGAAGCTGTGGGAGATGGTCGCGCCCGGCGGCGTGCTCGTCTTCAGCGTGCACGATCAGGTGCTGGACACGCTCGGCGCGCAATGGGAGGACGGCTTCGCCTTCATCGCGGCCAGCGAGGTCTCGGCGCTGGACACCGAGCAGTACGGCACCAACTTCACCACCGAGGCGTTCGTGCGGGAGCAGCTGGCGCGCGCCATCGGCGAGGACGCCGCCGACGCGGTCCGCCTGCCGCGGGGGCTGTGCTTCATGCAGGATCTGTGGGTGGTCACGCGCGGCGAGCGCAGCGCCGCGCCGCTCGTCTACGAGAACGGGCCCAACGGCGCCCTTGACGGTCTCGAGGTCGACGGGCGCGGCTTCACTCTGAGCGGGTGGGCCGCGGACACCGGGTTCGCGGCCGTCGACGCCCCGAGCCACGCCATCGCCCGGGTGCAGGTGCGCGTCGGCGACGAGACGATCGTCGAGGCCGACCTGGGGCTGCATCGGCCGGAGATCGCCGCCTATCTGGGACGGGCGGACGACCCGCGGCTGCAGGCCGCCGGATGGGCGGTGCGCGGGACGGCGAGGCGCCGCCTGCGCCCGGACGACATCGTCACCGTGACCGCCGTCTGCGAGCACGGCCGGCGGTTCGTGCTGGACTCGACACGGGTCACCGACATGCTGGCCCGCACCGGCGGCGGGCTGCCCGCGCCGCCGATCCAACGACGGTTTCTGACGGCGAGAGCCGTCCACTCCGAGGGCGGCGTCCGGGGGCTCGTCGCGATGCTGCCGGTGATGTGCCGCAACGAGGCCCGGCGGATCAGGGCGGCGGTGCGCCGCAACGACAGGCCGGACTCGTTCAGCGGCAGCGCGTAGGCGCGGCCGGAGACGACCAGCCGGGAGGGACGGCGTCAACGCGTGCCGTGGCCGGCGCCGATGACGAGCCACCGGCCCTGCCGGAAGCGCGGCACGAGCGTCAGCAGGCGCGCCAGCAGCAGGCCGTTCAGCGCCCACCACAGGTCCGAGACGTTGCCGGCGACGAGCGCGACCGGAAGGAAGACGGCGAAGGCGACGACCATCGCCCAGGCGAGATAGCGCGTATCCCCGGCGCCGATCAGGATCCCGTCGAGCGCGAACACCGCGGCGGCGATCGGCTGCATGAGCGCGAGCAGCCGCCAGACGCCGTGCCCGAGGGCGACGACCCGCGGACCGCCGCCGAAGAGATGCGGGCCGACGCCGGAGGCGGCGAGCAGGACGAGGCCGAAGACCGCGCCGATCACCACCGACCAGAGGATCATCCGGACGCTCGCCGCGCGCGCCGCCGCCGCGTCCCCGGCGCCGAGCAGGCGCGCGACGAGGATCTGGCCGGCGATGGCGATCGCGTCGAGCACGAGCGCCAGGAAGATGAACAGCTCGAAGCCGACCTGATGGGCGCCGAGCGAGGCCGTCCCGAAGCGCGCGGCCAGCGCCGAGGCGAGCGTGAAGGCGCCCAGCAGCGCCGCCGTGCGCACCGTCAGATGGCCGCCGGTGCGCAGCAGCGGGCGCATCCGGGCGAGATCCGGCCGCCGTTGCGCGCCGGAGATGACGAGCATCCGCCGGGCGAAGGCGGCCCCCATCCCGAACTGGGCGATCAGCGTGCCGAGCGCCGAGCCGGTCAGGCCGAGATGCAGGCCGTAGACGAACCACACCTCGAGCGCGACGTTGACGGCGTTGGCGACGATCAGGATCCGCAACGGGCTGCGCAGGTCGCCGAGGCCCCGCAGGCAGCCCTCGCCGGCGAGGGCGATCAGCTGCGCCGGGATCGCCGGCGCGACGATCAGCAGATACAGCCGCGCCTGGTGGTGCACGCCGGCGCCATGGCCGACGAGCGACAGCACCGGACCCGCGACGGCGGCCAGCGCGACCGCGCAGACGATCCCCGTGGCCAGCGAGAGCCACAGCGCCTGGGCGGCGACGCCGTGCGCGCGGTCGCGCTCGCCGCCCGCCGTCAGCCGCGCGATCTGGGCCGTCGTGCCGTAGGAGAGGAAGTCGGCGAGCGACACCGCGCCGTTGACGACCGTGCCGGCGAGCGCGAGCGCCGCCAGCGGACGCGGACCGAGATGGCCGACGATCGCGGTGTCGACGAGCGTGTAGACCGGGCCCGCGGCGAGCGCGCCGAGCGCGGGCACGGCGAGCGTCAGGATCTCACGGTCATAGCGGGCCATCGTCGCCATGATCGCGTGCGCCGCCGGGGCGAGGCGATCGACCGTCCGTCCGGCGGGCGGGTCACGCTGTGCGCGCCCATGCCCCTCTTCCTCATCGCCTCACGTCTGTTCAAGCGGGCCGGGCGCTATCGGATCCAGGCCCTCGTCGGCCTGGCGTTCCTGATCGTGCTCGTCGGCGCGGGCCTGTTCTCGCTCGCCGAGCACATCAGCTACGGAGCGGCGCTGTACTGGGCGGTGACGACCGCGACGACGGTCGGCTACGGCGACATCACCCCCCACACCACGCTCGGGCGGATCATCGCCAGCGGCGTGATGCTCACGACGATCCCGATCGTGGGCGCGGTCTTTGCCCTCGTCGCGGGCGCCTCGGTGCTCGCGACCGTCAGGAGGTTGCTCGGCTTGGACTCCCGTCTCCCCACCGAACCGTACGTGCTCGTGTTCGGAACCCACCCCGTTCTCCCCCGCGTGCTCGACGAGCTGACCCGGGCCGACGAGCCCGTCGTGCTCGTCGCCCCCAGCTCGCCGCTCGGCCACGACGAGGACGTGACGCTGCTCGCCGGCGATCCGACCGACGACGAGCTCGTCCGCCGCAGCGAACCGGCGCGTGCCGTCCGCGCGCTGATCGCCTGCACCGACGATTCCGACACGCTCGTCGTGGCGGTCGCCCTGCACAGCCTCGCCCCGAAGCTCGAGATCTACGCGCTGACCCAGACGCCGAAGGTGGCGCGCGCGTTGCACGAGCTCGGCGTCACCCACACCCTCGCCAGCGACGAGCTCGTCGGCCACACGCTCGCCAAGAGCCTGGAGACCCCGCAGGCCGGCGATCTGCTGCGCCAGCTCGTCGACGGCACCAGCTATCGCCTGACCGAGACGCCGATCGATCCGTCGCTCGTCGCCCAGCCTCTGTCCCGGGCGCGTCAGGACGTGGGGATGCTCGTGCTCGGCATCTCCCGGGGCGATCAGGTCGACCTCGGGGTCGGCGACGATCCGGTGCTCGCCGAGGGCGACCGGCTGATCGTCCTGCAGCCGATGTAGCCATCTGTCGGCTGCCGGCGGTCGGCGGTCGGCGGTCGGCGGTCGGCGGTCGGCGGTCGGCGGTCGGCGGTCGGCGGTCGGCGGTCGGCGGTCGGCGGTCGGCGGTCGGCGGTCGGCGGTCGGCGGTCGGCGGTCGGCGGTCGGCGGTCGGCGGTCGGCGGTCGGCGGTCGGCGGTCGGCGGTCGGCGGTCGGCGGTCGGCGGTCGGCGGTCGGCGGTCGGCGGTCGGCGGTCGGCGGTCGGCGGTCGGCGGTCGGGGTCGGCGGTCGGCGGTCGGGCGGTCGGCGGTCGCGGGGAGGATGTCTGAAAAAAGCCCGCATAGCGGAACTTTTTCAGACATCCTCCCCGGGGCCGGAGCCGCTGCCGGGCCACCGGCAAGGGCCGGGGCCCGAGCCGCCGGCAAGGGCCGGCCCCGGGCCGCCGGCCGGAGCCGGGGCCGCCCGCCGGAGCCGGGGCCGCCCGCCGGAGCCGGGGCCGCCGGCCGGAGCCGGGGCCGCCGGACGGAGCCGGGGCCGGAGCCGGCGCCGGGCCACCGGCAAGGGCCGGGGCCCGGGCCACCGGCAAGGGCCGGCCCCGGGCCACCGGCAACGGCCGCCGGCCGGGGCCGGGGCCGCCGGCCGGGGCCGAGGCCGCCGGACGGAGCCGAGGGGCCGAGGCCGCCGGCCGGAGCCGAGGGACCGGGGGCGCCGGCCCGGGCCGAGGGCCGCCGGCCCGGCTCCACAGAACGCCGGTCAGGCCGGGCGCAGCAGCGAGTGGCCGGTCATGGCGCTCGGGACGTCGAGGGCGAGCAGCTCCAGGACGGTCGGCGCCACGTCGGCGAGCGTGCCGGCCGGCGCCAGGCGCGCGTCGCGCGCGGTGACGACCACCGGCACGGGATTGAGCGAGTGCGTCGTGCAGGGCCCGCCATCGGGCTCGAGCATCTGCTCGGCGTTGCCGTGGTCGGCGGTGATGACGCACGCTCCGCCGCGGGCGTGAACGGCGTCGACGACGCGGCCCAGGTTGCGGTCGATCGTCTCGACGGCGGTGACCGTCGCGGGCAGGACGCCGGTGTGCCCGACCATGTCGGCGTTGGCGAAGTTGACGATGCAGAAGCGCGGCCGGTCGGCCTGCAGTCCGGCCAGCACCGCATCGGCGATCTCCTGCGCGCGCATCGTCGGGGCGAGGTCGTAGGTCGGGATGTCCCGCCGGGAGGGGACGAGCCTGCGGTGCTCGCCGTCGTAGGGCTGCTCACGGCCGCCGTCGAAGAAATAGGTGACGTGGGCGTACTTCTCGGTTTCGGCGACGTGGAGTGCGACGGCGCCCGCCGACTCCAGCACGGCGCCGAGGGTGATCGACGGATGGGCGGCGGCGAAGGCCACCGGATAGGGCCAGCCGTGCTGATACTCGGTCATCGTCGCCAGCCGGGCGACCGGCTCGGCGCCGTCGCGGCCGCGCCAGCCCGGCAGGTCCTCGTCGCCGGCGCCGAAGCCCGGCTCGGCGAGCGCGCGCACGATCTCGCGCATCCGGTCGGGCCGGAAGTTGAAGCACAGAACGCTGTCCGGAGCTCGGATCCGGCCCTCCTCGCCGACGAGCGTCGGGGTGATGAACTCGTCGGTCTCACCGCGGGCGTAGGCAGCGCGCGCCGCGGCCGGACCGTCGTCGGCGTGGTGCGGCGCGCGGCCGTGGACGAGCATGTCGTAGGCCGCCTGGGTGCGATCCCAGCGCCGGTCGCGATCCATGCCGTAGAAGCGGCCGACGACGCTCGCGATCCGGCCGGTCCCGGCCGCGCGGCAGGCCTCCTGGAGCGAGGCGAGGAACCCCTCGCCCGAGGTCGGCGTCGTGTCCCGCCCGTCGGTGAAGCAGTGCAGCACGAGCTCAGAGACCCCGAGCTCGCCGGCCAGCGCGACGATGGCGCGCAGATGGGTCAGGGCCGAATGGACGCCGCCGTCGGAGACCATGCCGACGACGTGCACCCGCCGCGCTCCGGTCAGGGCGGCCCGGATGACGGCGTTGGCGCGCAGGCCGGCCGCGACCGCGTCGTTGATCAGGGTCAGCGTCTGGGGAACGGCCGCGCCGGCCCCGAGGGTGAGATGCCCGACCTCGGAGTTGCCCATCTGCCCCTCGGGCAGCCCGACCGCGCGCCCGCTGGCCTCCAGGGCGGCGTGCGCGCAGCTCGCCATCAGCTCGTCGAAGACCGGGGTGCTCGCCTGCGCGATCGCGTTGCCGGGACCGGGCGGCGCGATTCCCCAGCCGTCCATCACGACGAGGCAGACCGACGTCGTCTCGGCGATCCGCGGACCGGGGCTCAGCGCCACGCTCGCCTCCGAAGGCGATCGTGACCCGGGATCAGATCGCGAAGGCCGGCGTGACCGACGGAGCGCCGACGGCGCGCAGCCGTCCGCGGGTCAGGTCGCTGATCGGCACGAGCACGATCTCGAGCGACCGGCAGTTCTCCATGCCGATCATCTCGCAGGCTCCGCGCGCCACCTTGCCGAGCATGCGATAGAGCTCGACGCCGTCGGTGAGATAGCGGATGCGGTTGTGGAGATCGTGGGCCGGGTGCGGATGCGCCGGCCGGGTGACCGGCCGCTCGCCGCGCTGGCGCCTGATGCGCTTCGGTGTGAACAAGGTCAACATCCCTAGCTGCTGTGTCGGCACGCTCAGGAGCGCCGGCGAGCGAGCAAACTCCTGAGCTCATGTGCGGTTGACTACGGTCGGCGGTGGGTCAGCCGCGGGGTCCGGCCGGAACGATCAGGACGGGCCGGCGCGAGTGGTGCACGAGGCCGCCGGAGACGCTGCCGAGGGCATCCTCCTCCACGGCGGTGACGCCGTGGGTCCCGGCGACGATCAACTCGGCGTCGACCTCGTCGGCGACCTGGAGGATCGTCTGCCAGACGCTCGTCCGGCTGCAGGCGTCACGGGTCTGCACGGTCATGCCGAGCTCGGCGGCGAGCTGCGCGCCCGCGGCGACGACGTCGTCGGAGCGCTCATGGGCGAGATGCTCGAGCGTGGCCTGGGCCGGGCCGGCGCCGACCGCGGCGCTGCGCGTGCTGAACGCGTCGGCCAGCACCGCGTCGGGCGCGTTCCAGACGTGCAGCAGCACCTTGTGTTCGCTGCCCAGCGTGTGATGGGCGACGGCGAGCGCCCGCTTGGCGCTCTCGGATCCGTCGAAGCAGATGAGAATGGACATGGATCCAGACTCGCACTCAACCCGGGGTCCGGCATCCGTGAGAACCCGAGACCCGGCTCGCGTCTTTGAGCCGATCCCACCTCCCGACGGGGGTAGTTCGGCGCATCGTGCCTTCGGTCACTTGCGGGTGTACACGGGCCCCCGGTATGCGTAGGCTCAACGCATGAACGCCTCCGTTGACTTCCTGATCCGCGCGAGGTTCCCCCGGCCTCTGCGCGTCCTCATCGCCGGCGGCGGAGTGGCGGCGCTCGAGGCCGCGCTGGCCCTGCGCGAGCTCGCCGGAGACCGCGTCGACACGACCCTGCTGACGCCCGAGCCCACCTTCGTCCACCGCCCGCTCAGCGTCCTCGAGCCGTTCTCACACGGCGGCCCGCACCGGAGCTATCGGATGACGACGATCGCCGGCGCCGCCGACGCGCGGCTGTGCGCCGACCGGCTGGCCCGCGTCGACGCCCACGCCCACATCGCGCACACCGAGGCGGGTGACGCGCTGCACTACGACGTCCTCGTGCTCGCCTACGGCGCCGTCCTGCGCGAGCGCTTCAAGCACGTGCGCACGATCGACGATCGCCGCCTGGACGAGCGTCTCCGCGGTCTCATCCAGGATGTGGAGGACGGCTATGTCAACCGCATCGCGTTCCTGGCCACCGCGCCGATCGCCTGGCCGCTGCCGCTCTACGAGCTGGCGCTGATGACCAAGCGCGCCGGGCATGACGCCAGCGCCGAGCTGTCGGTGACGATCGTCACCTGCGAGCGGGCTCCGCTGGCGGTGTTCGGCGCGACGGCGAGCGCCGCCGTCGCCCAGCTGCTGGAGCGCCACGGTGTCGACGTCGTCACCTCGGCGGGTTGCGACGTGCCCGAGCCCGGGCGCGTCATCATCTCGCCGGGAGACCGCGAGCTCGACGTCGACAGCGTCGTCGCGCTGCCCGCGCTGGCGGCACGCCAGATACCCGGCGTGCCCGACAACGGATGGCTGGGCCTGATCCCGATCGACCGGCGCTGCCAGGTGCTCGGCGTCGAGGATGTCTACGCCGCCGGCGACGCCACCGATTTCGCGGTCAAGCACGGCAGCATCTCGGCCCAGCAGGCCGATACCGCGGCGGCCGAGATCGCGGCGCGCGCCGGACTCGGCGCCGAGCCGTCGGATCTGGAGCCGGTGCTGAGGGGGGTCCTGCTCGGCGGCGAGCGCCCGCTGGCGCTGACCGCCCGCCTGGACCACTACAACAGCGAGGTCCTGCGCTCCGAGGCCACCGAGCTCTCGGCGTCGCAACCCATCGTCAAGACCGAGGCCCGCTGGCTCGCCCCGTGCCTGCACGAGCTCGATCTGATCGCCGGGACCGCCGGCTGACCACGATCCGCCCGGCCCGCCGGCTGACCACGGTCCGCCCGCCCCGCCGGCCGGCCCGCCCGCACCGCCGGCCCGCCCGCCCGCACCGCCGGCCGGGCTCTAGATCTGCTCGAGCCGCATCTCGATCGCGCCGCACGGGCATTCCTGCGCGCACACACCGCAGCCCTTGCAGAAGTCGAGATCGATGTCGTAGTCGTAGGAGCCGCCGGGCTCGAGCTTGATCACCGCGTTGTCGGGGCAGACCCCGTAGCAGTTGTCGCACGCCAGGCAGCTGCCGCACGACATGCAGCGCCGCGCCTCGAACAGCGCGTTGGACGCGTCGAGCCCGCCGACCACCTCGTCGAATGACGACTGGCGGCGGATCGCGTCGAGCTGCGGGCGGACCGTCTTGTCGGCGTCGGCGTAATACCAAGGATTGAGCAGCGAGAACTCGGCGAGCGCCAGCTCCTCGGGCGCCGTGTAGGCGGCTCCGCGCAACCAGCCGTCGATGTGGCGCGCGGCGAGCTTGCCGTGGCCGATCGCCACCGTCACCGTGCGCTCGGCCGGGACCATGTCCCCGCCGGCGAACACGCCGGGAGCGCCGGTCATCATGTTGGGCCCGACGCTGACCACGCCGTCATCGATCTCGATCCCGTCGACGCCGTCCAGCAGCGACAGGTCGGTGTCCTGGCCGAGCGCGAGCACGACCGAGTCGGCCGCCAGCTCCTCCAGCTCACCGGTGGGCTGCGGAAAGCCCGTCTCGTCGAGCTCCATGCGCTCGACCATCAGCGTGCCCTCGTCGGCGCGCTTGATCGTCGTCAGCCATTTGATCAGCACGCCCTCGGCGAGCGCCTCTTCGAGCTCTGACTCGTGGGCGGGCATCCGCTCCCGGGTCCGGCGATAGACGATCACCGCCTCCTCGGCGCCCAGGCGCTTGGCGGTCCGCGCGGCATCGAGCGCGGTGTTGCCGCCCCCGTAGACGACGACGCGGCGTCCGAGCAGCGGCGGCTCCTCGCCCTCCATGCTGCGCAGCAGCGAGACGGCGTCGAGCATGTGGGCGGCGGTGCCCGCGGGGATGTACGCCCGCTTGCCGATCTGAGCGCCGACCGCCAGGAAGACGGCATCGAAGCCTCCCTCGCGCATCGCCTCGCCGACATCGGGCACGTGGGCGTCGCACTCGAGCGTCACGCCCATCGCGACGATGCGCGCGATCTCGGCGTCGAGCACGTCGCGCGGCAGGCGGTACTTGGGGATCCCGAAGCGCATCATGCCACCGGCCACCGGCCCGGCGTCGCGAATCGTCACGGCGTGACCGAGGCGAGCCAGGTGATACGCCGCCGACAGGCCGGACGGACCGGCGCCGACGACCAGCACGCGCTTGCCCGTCGGCTCGGCGGCGACCGTGACCGACCAGCCCTCGCGGATCGCCTCGTCGCCGAGGAACCGCTCCACCGAGTTGATCCCGACCGCGTCGTCGAGCTCGGCGCGATTGCACGCCGTCTCACAGGGGTGGTAACACACCCGCCCCATCACCGCCGGGAACGGGTTGTCCTCCATGATCGTGCGCCAGGCCGCCTCATATCCGCCCTCTTCGGCGTTGTACAGCCACGCCTGGGGATCTTCGCCGGCCGGGCAGGCGTGGCCGCACGGCGCCTGACGATGGACGTAGACGGGACGCTCGGTGCGCCACGAGCCGGTGTGGTTGGCGCGGCTCGTGCCGACGTCGAGCGTGATGGCAAAGGGCTTCTCGCTCATAGCAATCCGAATCGTTTGATGTTGCGGTCCGCCTTGGCCTGCACGCGGGCGATGACTTCGTCGTTGCGCTTCGGCTTGAACAGATGCGCGAAGCGGCGCTGGGGCTTCAGATAGTCCTCGACCGACACGCGGCGCCGGATCTTGCTGACCGCCGTGACGTCGCCGTACTCGCCCTCGAAGACGGGGAAGATCCCCGACTCGGCGGCCAGCCGCGCGATCCGGATCGAGTCCTTGGACGCGGTCCCCCAGCCCAGCGGGCAGGTGACGAGGATGTGGATGTAGCGGGCGCCGCGGATCTCCATCGCCTTGCGGACCTTGGCCTCCAGGTCGCGCAGGTCGGCGATCGTCGCGGTCGCGACGTACGGGATCTCATGCGCCATCGCGATCAGCGGCGCGCTCTTGCCCTGCCCCCACGGGGCGCCGGGCTCAGGCCCGACGGCCTGGGTGGTGGCGGTGCGCGCCGCCGCCGGGGTGGCCGCCGAGCGCTGCACGCCGGTGTTCATGTAGCCCTCGTTGTCGTAGCAGATGTAGAGCACGTCGTCGTTGCGCTCGAACATCCCCGACAGGCAGGCGAAGCCGATGTCGACCGTGCCGCCGTCGCCGCCCTGGCCGACGACGCGCGTGTGATCGTTGCCCTTGGCCTTCAGCGCCGCCGCGATCCCGGTCGCCACCGCCGGCGCGTTGCCGAACAGCGAGTGCACCCACGGCATCTGCCACGAGGTCTCGGGATACGGCGTGGAGAAGACCTCCAGGCAGCCGGTTGCGTTGGCGGCGATCAGATCGCCGCCGGCGGCCTCCAGCGCGGCGTCGAGCGCATAGCGCGCGCCGAGCGCCTCCCCGCAGCCCTGGCAGGCGCGGTGGCCGCAGGTGATGGCATTGGCCCGGGCGGTGGTCGCCTGCCCGGAGCGCTGCTCGGGGTCGAGCAGGCGATTGCCGACCGCGAAGCTGCCCGTCTGGTAGTACTTGACCTGGTCTTCACGCATGTCTTTACACCGGTCCGGCAGCGACGCTGCCAAGGTCGCGCAGCATGTTCTCGGCGTGTGGTCCCGAGCGCCGGCCCTCGATCATCCGAGCGAGCTCGCGCTCGACGAGGCTGTGGTCGAGGTCGACGAAGGTCAGTCCCTCCAGGCGGTCGGCGAGCGCGTCGGCGAACAGCCCGCGCAGCGACTCCTTGGTGATCGGGCGCCCGCCGAGACCGGCGATCGCGGTGTGCACGGCGGCGCCGGTGTCCCGCACCGCCCCGGCGACGTTCGCCGAGACGATGCCCCCGATGCCGGCCGACAGCGCCTTCTCGAGCACGACGATCCGCTTGGCGCCGGCCAGCGCGGCGGCAACCTCCTCGCCGGGCCATGGCCGGAAGGCCTTGATCCCGAGGCAGCCGATCCTGATGCCCTCATCACGCATCTCGTCGACGACGTCCTGGATCGTGCCGAGCACCGAGCCGAGCGCGACGACGATCGTGTCGGCGTCGTTGGTCCGATAGTGGTGCAGCAGTCCGCCTGAGGCGCGCCCGAAGGTCGCCTGGAAGTCGGCGGCGATCTCGGGGATGAGGTCGAGCGCCTGCATCTGCTTGTAATGGCCGAGGTACTTGACCTCCGTGAACGCCTCGGGGCCGACCATCGCGCCGATCGTCACCGGGTGCGCCGGATCGAGCAGCTGGCGCGGCTCATAGGGCGGCAGGAAGGCGTCGATCTGGGCCTGGGTCGGCAGCTCCACCCGCTCGACGGCGTGGGTCAGGATGAAGCCGTCCATGCAGACCATCACCGGCAGCGAGATCCGCTCGGCGAGCTTGAACGCCTGGATGTGGACGTCGACCGCCTCCTGGTTGGTCTCGACATAGAGCTGGATCCAGCCCGAGTCGCGCTGGGACATCGAGTCGCTGTGGTCGTTCCAGATGTTGATCGGGGCGCCGAGCGCGCGGTTGGCGACCGTCATCACGATCGGCAGGCCGAGGCCGGAGGCGTTGTAGAGCGCCTCGGTCATGTACAGCAGGCCCTGGCTGGCGGTCGCGGTGTAGACCCGCGCGCCGGCCGCGCTGGCGCCGATCCCGACGGACATCGCGGCGAACTCGGACTCGACGTTGACGTACTCGCAGTGCGTCAGCTCCCCGGTCTTGACCAGCGCCGACAGGCCTTCGACGATGTGGGTCTGGGGCGAGATCGGGTACGCGCAGATGACCTCGGGCCGGCAGCCCGCGACGGTCTCGGCGACCGCGCGCGAGCCCTCGACCTGTTGCAGTCCCTCAAGCATCGCCGGCCCCCGAGGTCAGTTGAAGTGGCGCCTGCGACGACGCCGAGAGCAGGCTTTCGCCGACCGCGGCGTAGGACGCCTCGGCCGCGGCGACGTTGCCGTCGCCGACCTTGCCGCTGAAGCGCTCGCGGATCGCCCGGGACACCGCGGGCATCGACACGGCCCCGGTCAGCGCCGCGAAGCCGCCGAGCAGCGCGGCGTTGGGCAGTGGCCGACCGAGGTGCAGGCGAGCGAGATCGGTCGCCGGCACGGTCTTGATCCGCTCCAGACGCAGGCGGTCGCCGAGCTCGGCGAGGCCGAGCTCGGCCAGGCTGTGCGAGGTGTTGATGATCACGTAGGCGTCGGGCTTGGCGCCACCGAAGATGTCGACCTGATGCAGGAGCGTGGGGTCGACGACGATCAGCGCGTCGGGCTCGGATACCGGCTCACGCGAGCGGATCTGGCGCTCGTCGATGCGGCAGAACGCCGCCACCGGCGCGCCCGTCCGCTCGGAGCCGAAGCTGGGGAAGGCCTGAGCGTGGAAGCCGTCGTCGAAGGCGGCGACCGCGAGCAGCTCGGCGGCGGTCACGACCCCTTGGCCGCCGCGGCCGTGGATTCGAATTTCGAACACGGAAAGGAACGTACGTGCGATCCGGCGCCCCGGCAGTCGTGGCGATTACCGATCCGAGAGGGCGATACCAACGGATGCGCGCTTCCTCCCGTCCCGAAGAACGCCCACGCGCCAGGGCGCGGTTCGCTAGGTTTTGAGGCATCGACCGCGCCGATCAGGAATCCGGGTCCCTCACCATCGTGCTCGCCGACGATCACACGATCGTGCGCCACGGCCTGCGGATGCTGCTCGAAGCCGAGGAGGGCATCCACGTCGTCGCCGAGGCCGGCGACGCCGAGGAGGCGACCCGCAAGGTGCTCGCCTACAAGCCCGACGTGCTCGTGCTCGACCTCAGCATGCCCGGCGGCTCGAGCCTCGGCGCCATCCCGAGGATGCTCAGCTCCTCACCGCATACCGCGATCGTCGTCCTGACGATGGAGGACGAGCCCCGGTTCGCGCGGGAGGCGCTGCGCGCCGGAGCGCTCGGGTTCGTGCTCAAGGACGCAGCCGACACCGAGCTCGTGGCGGCGGTCCGCGCGGCCCAGAGCGGGCAGCGCTATCTCAACCCCCAACTCGGCGGGCTGATCGCCGCGGCGCCCGAGGTTCCCTCCGGCCCGCCTGATGGCCTGTCTGACCGCGAGGTGGAGGTGCTGCGGCTCGTCGCGCTCGGGCACACCAACGCCGAGATCTCCGATCAGCTCTTCCTGAGCGTGCGGACGGTCGAGTCCCATCGCGCGCACATCCAGCAGAAGGTCGGCCGCACGACGCGGTCCGAGCTCGTCGCCTATGCGCGCGAGCACGGGTTGCTGGAGACCGCGCACGAAGCCTGACCCGTGCGAGCCCGACCGCGGCGGGCCGCCGGGCCGAGGGGCACGCGCAACCGGTCTGAGCCACTTCGCTTTCAGCAGGTTTTCCCACCCTCGCGCGGGCGGATACGGATGCCGCAGGCCGTAGGGCGCATCTAGGCTGAATCCACCATGAGCATTCTTCTCTGTTATGACGGTTCGTCGGACTCCCAGCGAGCGATCGACACCGCCGGCACCCTGTTCCCAGGCCGGGCGGCGATCATCCTGACGATCTGGGAGGGATTCACCGAGGTCCTGACGCGCGCCGGAGCCGGCTTGGCCGCGGCGCCGCTCGACTTCGAGGAGATCGACGCATCCAACCGGCGACGGGCCACCGAGCAGGCGCAGGAGGGCGTGCAGCGCGCCAACGCCGCCGGGCTCGACGCGCGTCCGCTCGTCGTCGAGAGCCTGGGAGCGGTCTGGGAGACCGTGCTCGACCAAGCCGCCACGACCGAGTCCGAGGCGATCGTGCTCGGCAGCCGCGGCCTGACCGGCGTCAAGTCGATGCTCCTCGGCAGCGTGTCGCACGCCGTCCTGCAGCACGCCGACCGGCCGGTCGTCGTGGTGCCGTGCGCGCAGGTCTCCGACCGGCGCGCCGAGCGCCTGCGCCGGCATCATCCCGGCATCCCGGCGCCCGCTCACTGAGAGCCGAGCGCCAGCTCCGGACGGCCCCCAACCACCCTTCCCGAGCATGCGCAGACGAAATACTCCACGATCCGGTTTGAGGCGGTATGTTTCGGCGTGGCGACAGCGCCCGACCCTCCCCGCTCACATGGATCTAGCTACGCACGGTGTCCTGACGGTGGCCCGTGGCGTTCTCGAGCAACTCGATCTCGAGACCGTCCTGGAGCGTGTCCTGGAGGCCGCCCGTGATCTGACCGGCGCCGAGTACGCCGCGCTCGGCGTGCTCGACGAGTCCCGCACCTCGCTGAGCCGGTTCCTGGCGCTCGGGATCGATGAGGCGACGCGCCGCACGATCGGTCCGGTCCCCACCGGGCGGGGGGTCCTGGGGGAGCTGATCACGACGCCGCAGCCGCTGCGCCTCGACGACGTCGGCAGCCATCCCTACTCCTACGGCTTTCCGGTCGGGCACCCGCCGATGCACACCTTCCTCGGCGTCCCGATCCGAATCGACGGCCTGCCGTTCGGCAACCTCTACCTGACCGAGAAGCAGGGCGGCGAGCCGTTCACCGCCGAGGACGAGCAGGCCGCCGTGATGCTGGCGGACTTCGCCGGCCTGGCCATCGACCACGCCCGCCGCTACGCGGGCTCGGAGGCTCAGCGTCAGGATCTGGAGCGCACGGTGGCCGCACTGGACGCCACGATCCAGATCGCGCGAGCGCTCGGTGGGCAGACCGACCTGCAGGCGATCCTCGAGCTCGTCGCCAAGCGCGGACGGGCGCTGATCTCGGCTCGGGCGCTCGTGATCGAGCTCGCCTCCGGGGAGGAGCTCGAGCTCGCCGCCGGCGCCGGCGAGCTGCCGGTCAACCTGCTGGGGATGCGCGTACCGCTCGCCAACACGGTCGCGAGCGCCGCGCTGCGCTCCCGGCGCTCCCAGCATCTGCGGGATCAGCTCAATCGCGCCCGCTTTGATCAATACGGCCTCGGCCACCTCGGGATCAGCGCGCGCGACGGGCTGATCGTGCCGCTCATCTTCCGTGACCAGCCCTACGGCGTCATCGTCGCCGTCGACCATCTGGAGAGCGGTGAGTTCACCGCCGAGCATCAGCGGCTGCTGGAGGCGTTCGCCGCCAGCGCCGCGATCGCGGTCGCCACCGCCCGGTCGGCGGCCGAGGATCGGCGGCGCCAGGCCCTGGCCGCGGCCGAGGCCGAGCGCTCGCGTTGGGCCCGTGAGCTGCACGACGACACCTTGCAGGCGCTCGGCAACCTGCGCCTGATGCTCTCCGGAGCCCGGCGCACCGGCAATCCGGGCGCGATGGAAACGGCGATCGGCAGCGCTCTCGACCAGCTGGAGTACGACATCGCCGGACTGCGCGCCCTGATCACCGAGCTGCGCCCGGCGACACTGGACCAGCTCGGGCTCGAGGCGGCGCTCCTGGCGCTCGTCGAGCGGGTCAGCAGCGGCGGGCTCGACATCGATGCCAACGTCGATCTCTCCTACGAGCGCGGGCGCATCGACGGCCGGCTGGACTCCGAGACGGAGACCGCCTGCTATCGGATCGTGCAGGAGTCCCTGACCAATGCGGTCAAGCACGGTCATGCCACCCGGGCGAGCGTCGAGGTGATCGAGGACGCCGGTCAGATCGCGATCAAGATCCGCGACGACGGGGTGGGATTCGACACCACCGCGTCGAGCAGCGGCTTCGGGCTGATCGGGATCTCCGAGCGCGCCGAGCTGCTGCACGGCCGCGCCGAGGTGCGCTCCGCCCCGGGCGAGGGCACGACCGTCTGGGTCTCGCTGCCGACCGATCACGCGCATTCGTCGCGCTTGGCGCCGGCGGCGGCCGCCCGGCGTGAAACCGCGTAGACGCGCCCGAGACGACCCCTCGTCGAGCCGCCGGGAGCGCTCCGTATGCCGTACTGAGCGGCGAGCGTACGGGGGACTGATGCCTCCCGCCGGAGGTCAACCTAGAGTGACCCACGTGTACCCGACCGTTGTGAAAAGCTCTGCGGCGATCCTAAGCACCAGTGAGGACCACATGGACGGACAAACGCAAGCCCCTACAGCCCCGATCACCGTCGTTCTGGCCGACGATCACAAGGTCGTCCGCTCAGGGCTGCGACTCCTGCTCGAGTCCGACGGCCGCTTCGAGGTTCTCGACGAGACCGGCGACGTCTCCGGGACCGTCCAGACCGTCCTCGCCCGCCATCCACGGGTGCTGGTCCTTGACCTCAACATGGGCGGCGAGTCGAGCCTCGACACGATCCCGCAGCTGCGCAGCGACGCTCCGGACACCCAGATCGTCGTGCTGACGATGCAGGAGAACCCCGCCTTCGCCCGCGCCGCCCTGCGCGCCGGCGCGCTCGGCTACGTCCTCAAGGACGCCGCCGACAGTGAGCTGATGAACGCGGTGGCGCTCGCCGCCGAGGGCCGCACGTACCTCAATCCCGAGCTCGGCGCCAAGCTCGCCTCCGAGCCGCCGGAGTCCGACAGCCGGCCGGACAACCTGTCGCCGCGGGAGATCGAGGTGCTGAAGCTGATCGCGCTCGGCCACACCAACGGCGAGATCGCGGCCTCCCTGTTCCTGAGCGTGCGCACGGTCGAATCCCACCGCGCGCACATCCAGCAGAAGATCCGCCTGACGACGCGCGCCGAGCTCGTCGCCTACGCGCGTGATCACGGCCTGCTGGACTAGTTCGTTCGTCACTCGCCGGCGGCCCCCGTCGGGTCGCCGTAGGCCGCGCGCCGCCCGGAGACCGTACGCGCGCGGATCCGGATCCAGTGGGGCTTGGGGCCCGCGGCGGAGTTGCTCAGTCCGAGCGCTTCGAGCCGGCGGACCTCGGCGGCGTGCGTGATCTCCTCGGTGCGCCCGACGATGATCACGCTCCATCCCAGCAGCGTCTCGGCGTCGAAGCCGTCGATCTCGAAGCACGCCTGTGTGCTGTGCACGAGCGTGTGGAACTTCGAGTCCCGAGCGGTCCGGAAGACGACCGATTGAGAGGCCTGGTCGAAGGCGTAGTTGACCGGCCTGATCATCGGCTGCCCGGAGCTCGAGATCGTCACCACGACGCGGCCGAAGGCCGTCGACGCGAGCAGCTCGAGACATTCCGAGCGGCTCAACTCCATCAATTGTCTGTCGACATCGGTCATGGTTGACTCTCCTGCGCCTGATCGTGTCACACGGCGGCCGTCAAGGGACGCGCACGCCAGCGCTCGACGGTCGCCGGATCGACCGGCGGGGCGATGAGCAGCGGCGCCGTCACGTGACGCGCCAGATATTCGCTCGTGCTCCCGAGGACGATGCGCTTCGTCGCGCCGTTGCGACGGGACCCGGAGACGAGCAGATCGACCTCGCCCCCGAAGGCCGCCAGGGTCTCACCGACCGGGCCGAAGACGTGCTCCACCGGGAGGCCGTCGACGTCGGGCAGGACCTCGCGCGCGGCCGCCAGCTCGATCTCGGGATCGTCGACCGGCACGACGCTGCCCGCCCAGCCGGCTGAGTAATAGTGCGGCTCCACGACATGACGGAGGGTGAGCAGGCTGTTGCGCTGGGCGGCCAGCAGGCCCGCATGGGCGACCGCCACCTCGCTCTGGGGGGTGCCGTCGACGGCGACCCCGATCCGCACCGGCACCCGGAGGTGGCCGGCATAGCCGGCGGGTGCGACCGCGACCGCCCGCGGCGTCCGGTGCACGACCGACTCGGTGTCGTCACCGCCGATCACCCGGGCCAGCCCGTGACGGTGAGCCGCGCCGACGATGATCAGGTCGGCGCCGAGCTCGGCGCCGACGCCCTCGAGGCCCGCCCCGACCGAGTCCGCGGTCACGCGGCGCAGCTGCGCCTCGGAGCCGCACAGCTCCCGCTCCTCGACGAGCAGCGCCTCGAGCGAGTCGTCGCCGGCGAGCTCGTGGTCGCCGTGCCTGGGCCGGCCGCCGACCGCGGCCGTACTGTCGACGTAGACGAGAGTCACGGCGGCGCGCGGCACGGCGAGCATCGGCGCGAGCGCGGCCGCGTCTCGCCCGCCGGCGCGACCGTCGACTCCCACCACCACATTCGCGTACATGCACGCCTCCTTGATCGCAGATCTCCCTCGAGGGTAGATCCCCTGAGGCGGCGGTCAGGTGCGCGGCTGCGACCGGACGCGCTCCAGCACCTCGATCACGTCGAGCGTGGAGAGGATCCCGACCGGGGCGTGAAGATCGGGATCGGTGACGACGACGTGATGAGCACCGTAACGGACCATCGCCTCGGCGGCTTCACGCAGGGGCATCGTCGGCCGGACGCTGATCACCGGCTGATGGGCGAGATCGGCCGCGGTCGTGGCGCCGTCGGGCTCGGTCGCCGCCCGCAGCAGATCGAGATCGGAGACGATGCCCCAGATGCGCGGCTGCGGCCCGGCGTCGTCCGATGATCCGACCACCGCCACGCAGTGGACCCGGCAGCTGCTCATCACGTGGGCGATGTCGGTCGGGCTGGCGCCCTGGCCGCACGAGACGACCCCCGGATGCATCACCTCGGCGACGGTGACCGCGTCGAGATCGAGGGCGCGACGCTCATCGACGGATACGATGCTCGGTGGGCTGGTCATGGTCTTCCTCCTGATCGTCGGTGATCGTCGGTGATGTCTGACATCGGATGCGCCCGGTCGCCCGGGCTCTCACGCCGTCGTCAGGGCCTGCGCCGGCATCGACCGCTCACGCGCCACTTCCAGCGGCGGCACGGCCAGAACGGGGCAGTGAGCGACGTGCAGCAGCCGCTGGGTGACGCTGCCGATCATCGCTCCCACCACGGCCGAGTATCCGCGGCTACCGGTGACGATCAGATCGCCGCCGGCCTGGCGGGTCAGCTCGACGATCCGCTGCGCCACGTCACCGGTGCGGCCGGTGGTCATGTGGAGCTTGACGGGAATCTCGTACTCCTCGGAGATCTCGCGTACCTGGCGGTCGATCTTCGCGTCGACCTCGGACTCGTCGTAGTTGGCGTTCTGGCCGGCGACCCGGACCCCGACCATCTTCTCCACCACGTGCACGACGTGCAGCGTCGCGCCGTTGCTCTGCGCGATGCGGGCTGCATATTCGAGCGCGCGGTCAGCGTGCCCGGAGCCGTCAGTGGCCCAGACGACGTTGGTGAACATCTCGACACCTCGCTTCATGATGAGCTGATGGGGACAGCGTCGTCGAGGCAGGCCCGGCCTCCAACCCCCCAAACCCGCACACGAGACGGTGGTATTCACGGATCGGTCAGCGGTCTGGGGGGAGCATGACCACGGGAGACCGCTGATACGGCGCGGCCGACGGCGACCGCCGCGCGCCGCCATTGGCGATATGGTTGCCGCGCTGATGCGCCGACGGCTCGTCCTCCTGGTCGCTCTCCTGGCCGCGCTGGCCTCGGCGCTGCCGGCCGACGCGCTCGGCGGCCGCGGCGCCCCGTTCGCCGTGCTCAGCACGTCGGTCACCCAGACCGGACAGGACCTGACCTGGCGGGTCGTCCTCGGCCATCCGTTCTCGGCGGTCAGCCTGCGACGTTCGCACCGATCGCTGTGCCTGGACATCGAGCCGCGACGGGCGCCAGGCGCCAGCCTGTGCGTCGCGCCGGGGCGCCACGGGACGGCGCTGCGCCTCGTGCGCGGCGATGCCGTCGTCACGATCGCCGCGGCCATCTCGCGCCCGTCGCCCGGAGTCGCTGAGCGCCGTCTTCCTTCCGTCGGCGATCGGCGAGGGCTACACCGCTTTCGCTGGCAGGTGCTCAGCGGCGCGGGGCACGATGACGCTCGCGTCGCCGCAGACCGCGGCGCATGCCCGCCTGCACACCCCGCGGCTCGCCGGCTGCGTCCCGTCGGGCCGCGACTGGGTGTTCGGCGGGCCGTCCGACATCCACGCGGTGGCGCTCACCTTCGACGACGGCCCGTGGCTGCTTGACTCCCCGGTTCGTCGCGCTGCTGGCGCGCGAGCACGTCCCGGCGACCTTCTTCCAGATCGGGGAGTGGATCTCGCCGTACGGGGAGCACGGCGCGCTCGAGCGCGAGATGCTCGCCGACGGCGACATGATCGGCGACCACACCTGGACGCATCCCGACATGCTCGACGCTCGCGCCCGCCGAGCAGGAGACCGAGCTCGAGCGCACGGCCGCGGCGATCCGGTCGGCGACCGGATTCACCCCGTGCCTGTGGCGCGCGCCATACGGCGACGTCGATCCGGCTCTGCTCAGCCTGGCCCGCCGGCTCGGCTTCGCGACCATGCAGTGGGACGTCGACCCGCGTGACTGGGCCCTGCCCGGGGTCGGCGCGATCGAGACCACGATCCTGGACACCGCCCGCAACGGCGCGATCATCGAGGAGCACGACGGCGGCGGGGACCGGTCGCAGACGCTCGCCGCCCTGCCGGTGGTGATCGCCCGGCTGCGGGCCAGGGGCTATCGCTTCGAGACCCTCACCCAGTTGCTCGGCTACACGCTCGTCTACCGCTGACCCGGCAACCCGGGCGGCCGGGCCCACGCGCGGCGATCAGCGGGGCTCCCGGCCGGTCAGCTGGGCGACCCGCCGGACGAGCTGATCAGGCGTGAACGGCTTGACGAGCAGGTTGACGCTCGTCCGCGGCACACCCCGGTTGACGAGCCGGCTGTCGTTGTAGCCCGACATGAACAGCACCTCGAGCCCGGGGCGTAGGGCCTGCAGCTGCTGGGCGAGCTCCGGCCCGGACAGGCGCGGCATCACCACATCGGTCAGCAGCAGGTCGATCATCCCGCCGTGGCGCTCGGCGACGTCGATCGCGTCGAGCCCGTTGCCGGCCTCCAGGACCGCGTAGCCCTGCTCCTCGAGCATCGTCGCGACGAGCGCGCGCAGCGCCGGCTCGTCCTCGACGAGCAGCAGCGTGGGGCGGTCGCCGGCGGTCTCGGCGAACCGGCGCGGCGGGCTCGTCGGCGGCCGGGAGCATGACCGAGAAAGTCGTCCCGGCACCGTCCTCGCTGCCGACGTCGATCCAGCCGCGGGCCTGCTCGATCGTCCCGTACACGGTGGCCAGGCCCATCCCGGTGCCGCGGTCGCCCTTGGTGCTGAAGAACGGCTCGAAGATCCGCTCGCGGACCGCGGGCGGGATGCCGGCGCCGGTGTCGGTCACCGACAGCCGCACGTAACGTTCCGGGCTCGACGTCGTGCTCCGCGGCCCGGGCCGCGTCGACGTGCAGAGCTTCGCTGATCACGGTCAGCGTGCCGCCGCTCGGCATCGCGTCGCTGGCGTTGAGCATCAGGTTCATCAGGATCTGCTCGAACGCGGTCCGGTCGATGACCACCGGCGGCAGGTCGCGCGCGAGCTGGAAGTCGAACACGATGTCGGCCGCCAGGAGACGGCGCAGCATCGGCTCCAGCTCGCGCACGAGCGCGCTCGCGTCCAGCCGCGTGGCGATGCTCTGGCCGCGCCGGGCGAAGGCGAGCAGCTGGCGTGTCAGCTGGGCGGCCCGGTCCGACGCCGTCAGGATCTGATCGAGGTCGGCGTGCGACGACGCCAGATCCGGGCGCGCCCTCAGCCGGCGCGCGTAGCCGGAGACGATCGTCAGCAGATTGTTGAAGTCGTGGGCGATCCCCCCGGCAAGCTGTCCGACCGCCTCCATCTTCTGGGCCTGATTGAGGCGATCGGCGATCTCGCGCCGCTCAGTGACGTCGGTGATGACACCCGCGCAGGCTCTCGATCTCGCCGTCGGGCCGCCGGGCCACGGTGACGATGTCGCGGACCTCGCGCACCGCGCCGTCGGCCGCCACCACCCGGTACAGGAGCTCGAACGAATCCTTCTCCAGGGCGGTCTCGGCGAACGTCAGCGCCGCCAGCCGGTCGTCGGGATGCACGAGCGACATCCAGAACCCCGGCTCCAGCCACATCGTGCGGGGATAACCGAGGAGCATCTCCTCGCGACCCCCCAGGTAGCTCAGCGACTCACGGTCGGGCGTCCGGCACTCCCAGACGATCACGTCGAGCGCGCCGACGATCTCCTCGACGGCGCGGGCCTGCGCATAGTGCAGGCGCTCGTCCTCGAGCCGGCGCTGCTCGGTCGCATCGCGCACGACCGCCACGAATGACTCGCTGCCCGCGGTCGTCGGCGCGAGGCTGATCTTGACCGCGACCTCGGAGCCGTCGCGGCGCAGGCCCCGCAGATCGAGCCCCAGCCCCATCGGGCGCGGACGCGGCTGCGCGCCATAGCGGGCGCGCTCCCCGATGTGACGCTCGCGCAGCCGGCCGGGGACGAGGCGCTCGACGGGGACCCCGATCAGCTCCTCGCGCCGATAGCCGAACAGCTCGAGCGCCGCCCGGTTGAGATATCCGATGCGGCCGTCGGCCGCGACCATGACGATCCCGTCGGGCGCCGCATCCAAGAGAGCGGACAGCTCCCCTTCGGGCAGCGCGTCGCCGGTCATCGTCGACCAAACCTAATGCGTTGTCGAACGGTGGTCAATACGCTGAGTGGTCTAACTCCCTTGACCAATGTGAGCATCCGTAGTAGTGGCCGTCTCACGACACGGTGACGACGGTCTGTCGCACACTCTGGCCGACCGTGTGACCGCCCCGACGCACCGGAAATGGGTTAAAATGCGGTAAGGAGCATCACCTCGGAGCAAATTACCCGTCAGTTACCCCGCAGAACGTGACGAGAAGCGGAGCATTTCGCCGCGAGGTCGGGCGCTGCTGACATGGTAGGCACCCGAATCCGACCCGGGTGGGCAACTGACGTGGATCTGGCGGACGCATCCCCGGCACCGCCGGGGCAGACAGCTGGCGCGCACAGCGAACCGTGGGGCAGACCGCTCGTCGCCGAGCTGCTCGAGTCGCTGCCGGATCCCGTGATCGGGACCGACGCGCAGGGCGTCATCGTCCACTGGAGCCGCGCCGCCCGCGACATCTACGGCTTCGCGCCCGGGGAGGCGATCGGCCGCCCGATGCTCGGTCTGCTGCGGTCGCGCACGCCGGCGCCGGCGGCGGAGATCCAGGCGCAGATGACCGATCTCGGCCAGTGGGAGGGCACGATCATCCACCGCGCCAAGGACGGCCGCCGGCACGAGGTCGAGAGCCGCTGGACCGCGCGCTACGACGACGCCGGCAAGCTCGTCGGCTGGTTCGCGATCGAGCGCCCGCGCCGCGCAGACCGTCGCGGCGGCCGTGAACGGCGCACCGCCGGCACCGAGGCCGAGAGCGTCGCCGACTCGATGGCCCGGGCCGAGCGCCTGGAGAGCGTCGGGCAGATCGCCGCGGGGATCGCCCACGACTTCAACAACGCGCTCGCGATCATCATCAACTACTCCGCGTTCGTCAGCGCCGAGCTGGAGCGCCTGCGCCCCGCGCCGGCCGAGGCACAGCGCGCCGCGATGCGCGCCGACCTCGACGAGGTCCAAGCCGCCGCGCAGCGCGCGGGCGTACTCAACCAGGAACTGCTCGCCTTCTCGCGCCAGGGCCGCCGGCTCCCCGCGACGCTCGACCTCAACGACGAGATCCGCGACGCGCGAGAGCTCCTGGCCCGCACGGCCGGGGAGCACATCGACGTGCAGCTGCGGCTGGCCGGGTGGGTGCACCCGGTGCTCGCCGATCCCGGCGAGATCCAGCAGGCGCTCGTCAATCTGACCGCCAATGCCCGGGATGCGATGCCCACCGGCGGCACGTTGACGATCGACACGGCGAACGTGACGCTCGAGCGCGGCAGCGACGCCGGCGCGGCCTTCGCGGCCGGGGTGCGAGCTGGGTCATATGTCCGGCTGCGGATGTCGGATACCGGCGCGGGCATGGACGCCGACGTGCGCGAGCGCGCGTTCGATCCGTTCTTCACGACCAAGGGCGTCGGCTACGGCACCGGCCTGGGCCTCTCGAGCGTCTACGGGATCGTCGACCGCGCCGGGGGACACGCCGCCATCCACTCCGAGCCCGGCGTGGGGACGACGTTCGTCGCCCTGCTGCCGGCCAGCCTCGGCACGCCGGCCGCGGCGCCACCTGAGCTCTCGCCACCGTCCGAGCCCGGCGGCGACCAGACGATCCTCGTCGTCGAGGACGAGGCCCCGGTGCGCGAGCTGATCACGCGGATCCTCGCCGGGGCCGGCTACACCGTGCTCGCCGCCGCCGGCGGACCGGCCGCGCTGGAGCTGGCGCACGCGCATGCGGGGACGATCGATCTGCTGCTGACCGACGTCATCATGCCGGGGATGCTCGGCCAGGAGCTGGCCGAGCGCCTGCGCGCGGCCCGGCCCGGCCTGCGCTCGCTCTACATGTCGGGCTTCTCGGAGTGGATGCTGGGGCAGACCACCGCGCCGGCGCCGGTCGCGCTGCTCGAGAAGCCGTTCACAGCCGCGGCGCTCCTGGCCCGGGTCCACGCCGCATGCGACGAACGAACGACGACATGACCGAGATCCTGGTCGTCGACGACGAGGATGCGATGCGGCGCTGGGAGTGCCGCGTGCTCGGCTCTCAGCGCTACAGCTGCACTCCGGTGCCCGACGTCCCCGCCGCCCGGGCGGCGCTGTCCTCGGCGCACTTCGATCTCGCCCTGCTCGATGTCAATCTCCCGGGCGAGTCGGGCATCGAGCTGCTCGCCGAGATCCGCGCCGAGCGGTCGACCACCGCGGTGGTGATGCTGACCGGCGAGGACGACATCTCCCTGGCGACGACGGCGATCGAGCTCGGCGCCTACGGCTATCTCCTCAAGCCGGTCAGCGCGGGCGAGCTGCTGATCGGCGTGACGAGCGCGCTGCATCGCCGGCGCTGGGAACGCGACATGCTGCGACGCATCGATCGCCTGGAGACGAGCCGCGAAGAGGCCCAGCGCGACCTGAAGGAGATCCTCGCCACGGCCAACGGAGGGGGAGCGGACGTCGTCACGCTGCTGGAGTCAGACACCGTGCACCGGCTCGTCCGGCTCGCCGAGTTCCGTGACGAGGAGACCGGGCGCCACCTCATCCGGATGAGCCGCTATTGCGAGCTGATCGGGCTGGAGCTGGGGCTCGACACCGCCTGGTGCGCGCAGCTGCGGCTCGCCTCAGAGCTCCATGACGTCGGCAAGGTGGCGATCCCCGACCGGATCCTGCTCAAGCCCGGACGGCTGACCGAGACCGAGCACCGGGTGATGCAGACCCACGCCGAGATCGGCCATCACCTGCTGTCGGACTCCGACTCCGAGCTGCTGCGGACCGCGGCGACGACGGCGCTCACCCATCACGAGCGCTGGGACGGCACCGGCTATCCGCGCCGGCTGAGCGGCGTGGAGATCCCGGTCGAGGGACGCATCGCCGCGGTCGCCGACGTGTTCGACGCGCTGACCAGCGACCGCGTCTACCGGCCGGCCTTCCCGGTCGGGCTGGCCCTGGAGATGATGGAGTCCGAGCGCGACCGCCATTTCGAGCCGTCCGCGCTCGATGCGCTCCGCGGGGCGTTCGATCAGATCGACGCCGTCCGGCAGTCGTTCAGCGACTGACCGCGCGACGGCGGCGGCGCGGCGCCGCGCAGCCGCGGAGCTTCACCACCGTCGTCCGCGACCGCGGACGACGAGCGCCACCGCCTGGACCCGGGTCCGGGCACCGAGCTTGCCGGTCGCGTTGCGGATGTGGGTGCGAACGGTCTCCGGCGAGAGAAACAGCCGCTCGGCGATCATCTGGCCGTTGAGGCCGTCGGCGAGCATCTCCAGAACCTCCAGCTCACGAGCGCTCAGCACCGACAGCCGGGACACCTCGCCGTCATCGGCAAGGACGCCGGCCAGCTGCGGGTCCACGAAGCTGCCGCCGTTGGCGACGATCCGCAGCGCCTCGATCAGGACCGGGGCCGGTGACGACTTCAGCACGAAGCCGCGGGCGCCCGCCCGGACCGCGGATTGCAGGTCGGAATCGGCCTGGGTGTAGCCGGTGTAGAGGACGAGCGGGGCGTCGGGGTCGACCCGGAGCAGCTCCTCGACGAGCTCCACCGAGCTCTCCTGCCCGAGGCGCACGTCGAGCAGAGCGACATCGAACCGGCGCCGGGAGAGCAGCGCGCGGGCCTCCTGCAGCTGGCTGGCGACGCCCGCAATGCGAAAGCCGGCGTCGCGGAGCAGCAATTCGATCCCCCTGCGCATCGTGAGATGGTCATCGACGACGATCACCTCGAGCTCGGCGTCGGCCATCACGCCTCGCCTTCGCCCCGGGCCGGCGGGATGAGCAGCAGCGGCCCATTAGTAAACATGTGCGCATCGTACATCGGGCCGATGCGACCTACGTACGGGAACAACACCCCGCCCACTCCGGGCGGCTCGCGGATGCGCGGGACGTGCGACGGAACGCCGCGGTCGTCGCACAAATCGCCTCCCAGGACGCGATCGCCGCCCCCGCAGGCGCCGTTGCAGGGGAATCAGGCGGCAACTACCGCAGATCAGGGATGAGCGCCGGGCGGATTGCGCCGAAGCCTGGACCAGAGGATCTCGCCCTGGGGCGCAGATCCCACCGACGAGGAGCACTCTCTCATGTCTGCCACGAATCAACGCCAGCGGCTGTCAGCGGACGAAAGCCTGAATCTGTGGCTGGAGTACAAGCGCACGGGGGATCCCAAGCTGCGTGATCGCCTCGTCCTGACGTTCGCGCCGATGGTCAAGTACATCGTCTATCGCAAGGTGCGCGAGATCCCGGCGCGCTGCGAGGTCGACGATTTCATCTCCTGCGGGCTGGAGGCGCTGATCCGCTCCATCGACCGCTACGACCCCGAGAAGGGCGCGACCCTCGAGCGGTACGCCTGGACGCGGATCCACGGCGCTGTGCTCGACGAATTGCGTCGCAACGATTGGGTCCCGCGCTCGCTGCGCCGCTGGGACCGTGACCTCAACAAGGCCCGTGACGAGTTCGTCCGGATGCACAACCGGCGCCCCACGCGTGAGGAGCTGGCCGACACGCTCGGCATCTCCGTCAGCGACATGGCGACGCGCATCGACCAGATCTCCCAGGCCCAGATCGGCTCGCTCAACACCGTCGTGCTGACCGAGGATGACACCACGATCGAGAAGATCGACACGCTCCCCAGCCACGATCGGGACTCCGATCCGGAGACCAACGCCGTCCGCGAAGCGGCCAAGGCGCGGCTGCGGGTCGCGTTCGACAAGCTCCCCGAGCGCGAGCGCAAGGTCGCCGTGCTGCTCTACGTCTACAACCTGACGCTGCGTGAGATCGGCGAGATCCTCGGGGTCACCGAGAGCCGCGTCTGCCAGATCCACAGCCAGATCCTGCGCAAGCTGCGCCGCCAGCTCGAGTCCGAGGAGTCGCTGTTCAGCCACGCGGCCTGACGGCCGCCGTCGCGCCATCGGGGCCGGGCCCCGGCAGCGCGCTCAGGCGTACCCCGAGCCCCGGCACCAGCACCTCGCCCGCCTCGGGGTAGTAGACAGAGTCGCCGGGCTCGCGCGTCCCGTAGGCGAGATAGGTCAGCCCGCGCTCGCCGCCGCGCAGCCGGTGGGCGACGCCGCTGGACGCCGGGCGCGCCACGACGTCGCCGGGCGCGAGCGCGTGCTCCTCGCCACCGAGGGTCACCGTGCCCGCGCCGGCGAGCACGTAGAAGAGCTCCTCCTCGAGGGAATGGCAGTGCAGACGGGAGCCGGCGGCGCCCGGACCCAGGGTCACGTGGTTGAGCCCGGACAGGACGGCCCCGGCGGCATGACCGAGGCGGCGCAGCTCGGCGCCCGGGATCGGCCAGGGCTCGACGTCGGCGAGCGCGACCACGTTGGCGGGGCGATCGCCGGGCTCCGGAGGCTCGAGCGCGCCGGCCAGGCCCTCGGCGCGGAACGGGTGCGGGGATTCGAGCGGAACCCAGCGCGGCCCGCACCACATCACCCGCGCCCGCGGGAGATAGGTGATGCTCGTCGTGCTCCCGCTGGCGAAGGCCAGCAGCTCGATCCCGCCCTCGCCGGCCAGAAAGGTGTGGGGCTTGCCGTTGGGCCGGTGGACGATCGCGTCGCCGGCGCGCACCGCGCACGCCTCGCCGCCCTGCCAGCTGCACCCGTGCCCGCTGAGCACGAAGAAGATCTCCTCCTCGTCGCCGTGCACGTGGACCGGCATCTGCCGCGCGCCGGCCGGCACGGCGTACAGGCTCGCGCCGATCCGCGCCGCGCCGGCGGCGGCCGCGAGCCGGCGGCGGCCGAAGGCGATGTCACCCTCGCTGACCGTCCGCTCCTCGACGTGCGCCCGGTTGATGACCGGCGGGAAGTCGGCGCGCATCGGGGGAGCGTAGAGCAGCGGCCCCGGTCAGGGGAGGTTCCCGAGGTGGCCGGGCGGTCGACCCGGCGCCCGGCGGTTGGGCCACATGGATAAAGGCGATTGTCCTCGTGGGTGTGGCGCGGAGCCGCGACACGCTGTAAACCTCGTGGCCCCGTTCGTGTGAGCTCCTGAGACCGTGACCGACATCCAGACCGAGACCCCGCCGATCGGCGGCGCCTACGACATCCCGGCCGGGAGCTGCGACGAGCTGCTCGACCACGACGGCACGCCGCTGCCCCACGCCGCCCCGCTGATGGCGGCGCTGACGCGGCTCGGCCCGGAGGCGCTGCGAGCCGCCGGCGAACGACGGGACACGATCTTCATGCAGCAGGGGATCACCTTCGAGGTGGCCGGCAGCGACGGCGAGCGCCGTGACCGCGCCTGGCCGCTCGATCTCGTCCCGAGGGTGCTGACCGCCACCGAATGGACGACGATCAAGCGCGGGCTGGCGCAGCGCATCCGGGCCCTCAACGCCTTCGTCGACGACGTCTACCACGCTCACGAGATCGTCCGCGCGGGGATCGTGCCGTGGTCGCTGATCGTCAGCCGGCCGAGCTTCGCCCGGCCCGTGCACGGCGTGCGCGCCCCGGGCGGCGTCTACTGCCACGTCTGCGGCTGCGACCTCGTCCGCGACGGCCAGGGTCGCTGGCGCGTGCTCGAGGACAACGTGCGCACCCCGTCGGGGATCTCCTACGTGCTGGAGAACCGCGTCGCGATGACCCGGCTGATGCCCGAGCTGTTCGCCGGGCACCGGGTGCGGGCCGTCGCCCACTATCCGTCGCTGCTGCTCGACGCGCTGCGCGCGGTCGCGCCGGCCAGCGAGAACCATCCGACGGTCGTCCTGTGGACGCCGGGCGCGATGAACTCGGCCTACTTCGAGCACGCCTTCCTCGCCCGGCAGATGGGCGTCGAGCTCGTCGAGCCCGGCGACCTCGTCGTTCGCGATGCCGTCTGTTACATGCGCACCACCTCAGGGCTGCAACGCGTCCACACCATCTATCGCCGGCTCGACGACGACTTCATCGATCCGCTCGAGTTCCGGCCCGATTCGCTGCTCGGCGTGCCCGGCCTGGTTCGCGCCTATCGCGCCGGCACGGTGGCGATCGCCAACGCGATCGGCACCGGCGTGGCCGACGACAAGGCGATCTACTTCTACGTCCCCGAGATGATCCGCTTCTACCTCGGCGAGGAGCCGATCCTCGAGAACGTGCCGACGTATCTGCTGAGCGACGACGCCTCGCGCCAGCACGTCCTCTCGCGCCTGCACGAGCTCGTCGTCAAGCCGACCTCGGAGTCCGGCGGCAAGGGCGTGTTCATCGGCCCTCACGCCACGGCCGCCGAGCGCGAGCTCCAGGCGCGCATGATCGAGGATCAGCCGAGCCTGTACATCGCCCAGGAGCTCGTCAACCTCTCGACCGCGCCGACCGCGACGTCCGATGGCCGGCTCGTTCCGCGCCACGTCGACCTGCGCCCGTTCGCGGTGTTCGGCGAGGAGATCCGGATCGTGCCCGGGGGGCTGACCCGCGTCGCCTTGCGCGAGGGGTCGATGATCGTCAACTCGTCCCAGGGCGGCGGCTCGAAGGACACGTGGGTGCTCGACGAGGGGGGCAACGACGACCTCGTCCCCGGCACGCTGCCCACCCACCGGCCGCCCCGGCTGCCCGACGTGCGCTACGGCGCGTGGCACAACCAGGCCCAGCAGCAGCAACAGCAGGCCGGCTGATGACCCCGGCCGGCGGCGCGCGCTGATGCTCGCCCGGATCGCGCAGGAGCTGTACTGGCTGGGCCGGGATCTGTCTCGCGCCGAGCAGACCGCCCGCATCCTCGACGGCGCGTTTCACGCCGACGTCGCGGGCGGCTCCGGCCAGCGCAGCATCGCGCTCAGCTGGGAGGGCGTGCTGGCGACGATCGGCGCCAAGCCGCTGGCCCCCGGCGAGGAGGAGACCGCGGTGCTCGGCACGACGTCCATGGGGCGCAACGAGGTGGCCCGGCTGCTGACGCTGGACACCGACAGCCCGGCCTCGGTCGTCTCCTGCGTCGCCCGGGCCCGTGAGCGCGGCCGGACGATGCGTGACGTCATCTCCACCGAGATGTGGGAGGCGCTGAACTCGTTCTATCTCCTGCTCGGGCGCTATGACCTCCAAGCGGCGCTGCAGACCGGGCCCTACTCCTTCTATCAGGAGGTCAAGGAGCGCTGCGCGCTGTTCTGGGGAGTACTGGACCGCACGCTGCTGCGCGACGAGGGCCGGGCATTCGTCGAGGCGGGCGGGCGCATCGAGGAGGCCGACATGGTCCTGCGGATGCTCCGGGTGACGATCCCCTCGGGCTCGCTCGAGGAGGGTCACGAGACCGAGGCGCTCGCCCTCCTGCAGGCCGTCGGCGGCTTCCAGGCCTATCGGCGGGCGGTCCGCCACGCGCCGACGGTCAGACCGGTCGTGCGCTTCCTGCTGTTCGACGCCGCGTATCCGGGCTCGGTGGCCTCCTCCGTGGAGGCGCTCGGCGCGGCGCTGACGGCGGCCGATGCCCAGCCTCGCTCGTCGCCGCCGGTGCTGCGGCTGGGCCGGCTGGTGGCCGATCTCGAGCTCCAGCGCCGCGCGCCGGACGCCGGCGGCGATCTCGACCAGATCATCGAGCACGTCATGGACGAGCTGTCGCTGGTCGATCGCGACATCGACGAGCGGTATTTTGCGATTGCGGCGCTGGCGGCCGTTCACCTCTGATCAGACGCCGCCCGATGCCGATCAATCCCGAGATGAACTTCGCGATCCGCTATCTCACCCAATACGAGTACGACGGTGAGGTGGTCGACAACCTCAACGCGCTCCGCGTCAAGCCCCAGGGCGGCGGCCGCCAGCGCTGCGACGAGTTCAGCGTGCGCCTGACCCCGGAGGTCCGGCTGCACCGCCACACCGACTACTTCGGCACCGAGGTGGTGGAGTTCGAGATCTCGCGGCCGCATCGCCATCTGACGATCGATGTCCGAGCGCGGGTCAGCATCAAGGCCCCGGCGCCCCCGCCCCAGGCGACCTGGGAGGCGCTGGGCGAAGCGGGCTACCGGGAGGCCGGCGGCGAGTTCCTCCTGCAGACCGAGGACGCCCTCGGCCACAGCGTGCTGCGGGAGCTGATCGCCGACACCCGGGGCGCGACGCCCCTGGCCACCGTGATGCTGACCTCCGAGCTGATCCCCGACCGCTTCGAGTATCGTCGCGGCGCCACCTACGTCGACTCGACGATCGCCGACCTGCTCGACGCCGGTGCCGGCGTCTGTCAGGACTTCGTTCATCTCGGCCTCTGCCTGCTGCGCCACAACGGCATCGCCGCCCGCTACGTCTCCGGCTACCTGTTCGCGTCCGGGTCCGACGAGACCCGGGAGTCGGTCGAGGTCGACACCCACGCCTGGCTCGAGGCGCTCCTCCCCGGCCCGGACGGCGGCGAGCCGGTCTGGGTCGGCGCGGATCCCACCAACCGCAGCCTGGCGGGCGAGACCCACGTCAAGATCGGCCACGGCCGCCATTACTCCGATGTGCCGCCGACCAAGGGTGTCTACCGCGGGGCGGCGAGCGCCAAGCTCGATGCCCGCGTCACGATGACCCGGCTCGAGCGCGCCGACCCGGCCTCGATCGCCCGCTCCTGACCGCTCCGCCGCGGCCGGCGATGTCAGCCCAGCGTCGCGGTCGCCGCGCGCAGGTCCTCCAGGGCGGCGAGGGCATGCGGCGCAAGCCCGGAATCGTCATCACGGTCGCCCTCGGACCACTGGGCGTAGCCCTGCTTGAACGCCAGGACCCCGAGCTCGGCCGCGAGCTGCGCGGTCGGGCCGGGGACGCCGCGGGCGACGAGCGCGGCCGTCATGGAGGCGGCCAGGCCGATGCTCTTGAGGGCATCGCGCTCCTGCAGTTCGGTGCTCGCCGCCACGGCGGCCTTGAGGCGGGGCCCGAGCTCGCGGTTCGCCGGTCCCATCTCGCCCGATGCGCGCCGCAGACCGGCGGCCACCGCCTCCAGGGGGCTCGCGCCCACCGGCGCCTCGGTGATCCCCTCGGCGAGCAACCTGCTCAGGGTCTCCTGACCGGCGACCAGAAGCTCTCGCTTGTCGGAGAAATGCCGGAAGAAGGTGCTCTTCGTGACCCCGGCGCGCTCGGCGATCTGCGCCACGGTCGTGGCGTCGTATCCCTGGTCGGTGAAGAGGTCGACCGCCGCGACGACGAGTCGCTGCTTCGCCCCTGGCTGCCATCGAGCCATGACACCATCGTAGTGATGGGATAGAAGTCCCGTCGAGTTGGTACAGTGATGGGACACAAGTCCCGTCACACTCAGGAGGATCTCATGCACGTCTTCGTCACCGGCGGCACCGGCACGATCGGCTCCGCCGTCGTCGCCGAGCTGCTGGCCAACGACCACACCGTCCTCGCCCTCGCCCGCTCGGACACCAGCGCGCGAACCCTCGCGGACGCCGGCGCCGAACCGCTGAGGGGGTCGATCGCGGACCTCGACGTCCTGCGGGCCGGCGCCGCGCGGTCCGACGGCGTGATCAGCCTGGCCTTCGACCACGACTTCAGCGGCCTGGATGCGCTCGCGCGGTCCGTCGCGCAGGAGAGCGCCGCCCTCGCCGCGCTGGGCGAGGCGCTGATCGGCAGCGAGCGCCCGATCGTCACGGTCGCGGGCACGCCGCCGATACCGGGCCGGCCCTCCACCGAGGCCGATCCGCTCCCCACCGACGGACCGGTGGGCGGTCGCGGCCGTTCGTTCAATGCGCTGCTCGCCCTGGCCGCGCGCGGCGTGCGCGCCATCGCCGTCCGCATGCCGCGCACCGTCCACAACGAGGGCCAGGGCGGATTCGCGGGCCTCTTGACCGATCAGGCCCGGCGCAGCGGAGTGGCCGGTTATCCCGGCGACGGCAGCCAGCGCTGGCCGGCCGTGCACGCCCTCGACGCGGCGGTCCTGTTCCGGCTGGCCCTGGAGTCGGCACCGCCGGGGACGTCCTGGCACGCCGTCGCCGACGAGGGCGACGCGGTGCGGGACATCGCCACCGTCATCGGCCGGCGACTGGGCCTGCCGGTCGAGACGGTGCCGGAGGAGAGCTTCGGCCCGTTCGGCGCGATCTTCGCCATGGACCAGCCGTCGTCCAGCGCCCACACCCGCGATGTCCTCGGCTGGAAGCCGACCCACCCCGGCCTGCTCGAGGACCTGGAGAACGTCCGGCCCTGATCCAGACGGCTCCACGCCGGACCTCGGCCGCACGTCGCCCGTCTTGACAAGGGTTCTTGTGACGACTATTCTTGTGACAAGATCACTTGTGAGGAAGGAGAAGAACATGACGAACCCCGCATTGGCCGAGATGGCAGCGCGCGACCACATCGCCGAGCTGCGCCGAGCGGCCGGCAGACGATCGGTCGCCCGGGCCGCCGAGACGACCGCGGTCCGGACGGCGCGGCCGCGTGGCAATCCGCAGCGGACGATCGGCTGGTTCCTGATCAGCGTCGGTCTGCGTCTCGCGGTCCCACCGTCGCGCGCGGGGTCGGCGCGATGACCGCCGGGAAAGCCCGTCGCTCCGGGTCGGGCGCTCCGCCGGTCAGCGACGAGGCCTCGGGCGAGACGGAGCAGGCCGGCGGCCCCCTGAAACGGAGGGTCATCACCGACCCCCGGACGATGCGCGCCCTGGCCCATCCGGTCCGCCTCGCCCTGCTCGAGGCGCTCCTGCGAGAGGGCGAGCTGACCGCCACCCGCGCCGCCGAGCTGCTCGACGAGAGCCCGGGCAACATGTCATGGCATCTGCAGACGCTCGCCAAGTACGGCTATGTCGAGGAGGCCGGGGGTGGCAAGGGCCGCAGCCGTCCGTGGCGGATCACCGCGGAATCCAACCGCTTCCAGACGGCCGGCGAGGATCCACAGTCCGCGTCCGCCGGCGATGCCCTGGAAGCGGTCTTCGCCGAGAGGGCCTACGCGCATCGGCGCGAATGGTGGAGCAGGCGCGGCTCGTATCCCAAGGCATGGCAGGACGCCGCCTTCACCTCGGATTCGCTCGGCTATCTGACCGCCGCGGAGATGTCCGCACTGGGCGACGAGATCGCCGAGCTGTTCGGTCGCTATCGGGAGCGCGGACTCACCCGGGAGCTGCGCCCGGCCGACGCCGAGCCCGTCAGGCTGGTCGCGTTCGGCCATCCGATCCCGCCGACGCCGTCGGGCAACTGACGGCGGCGCGCCCGGCTCACGGGGCGGGCGTCGTGTCCGGTCCGCCGCTGGCGGCCGGCGGCCAGGTCGCCAGCGCCTCGTGGATCGCCGTGGTGCGCTGGTCGTCCCACGTCACCGCCGGATCGGGCTCGAGGAACGTGGCCGCGATCGCGCCCAGGGCCACCGCGGGCGGGCTCCACCGGGCATGATCGCCGCTGATGAACGGCGCGGCGTCGACGGGCCGGACGAGCTCCGGTCCGGCGGCGCCGGCGGTGATGAGCACGCCCCGGAGGGTGGCGGTGAGGAGCATGGCGAGCGTCCGGAAGCCCGCCGCGCCGAGACCGGCACGCAGGCGATAGCCGAGGAGCTCGGCGAGCCGCTCCCACGCCGCGGCGACCTCCTCGGTATGGGCGCGCTCTGATTCGGCGAGGGCGGAACGGACGCGCTCGCGCAGTCCGGGATCGGCGATGCTCGCACAGGTGGCCTGCAGGGCGACGTACGTGCGCCACGCCGGCGAGGCGAGCAGCGTCTCGAGGTCGAGCGCGGTCAGCTGCCGGACGAGCTCTTCGACGAGCCGCTGGCGTGACCGCGCCGACCGCAGCCCGCTCCCGTGCTCGATCAGCAGCCGGCGGATCAGGGCGACCTCGTCCGCGATCAGGGCGGGCGTCGCGTCACGCGCGAGCCGGATGATCAGATCGCTGAAGAACAGGTCCTTGTGCGGCCAGCGGCGGTAGGCCGCGCTGCGCGACACCCCCGCCGCCCGGATGACCTGCTCGAAGCTGATGTGCTCCAGGCTGACGGTGAGACCGGACTGCGCGATCAGGCCGGCCGCCGTGGTCAGCATCCGCTGTTCGCTCTCCTGCTCGCTGAGACGAGGGGCTCGGCGGGCGAGGCCGGCCGGGGGCGCAGCACCGCCGCCCGGTCTCGCCGGCTCGTTATGAGACATGAAGTTTCACGTTTCGTATATCCTAGCGCTGTGCCCAGATGCCGGAACACGGCGTCGCCCGACCGGCGACGCCCGCGTGCCGACCCCCGTGCGTGGGGAGCGTGGCACAGCGAGCAGCTTCGCCGGATGTATCCGGGCGGCCGGGCCGACCCGCTGGCCCGCCGGCTCTCGCGGTTATGGTCGGTCGTCCTGGCCGCCGGCCTGCTCCCGCGGCGGTGGGTGGCGCTCGAGGTCGCCGGACGGCGCTCGGGCCGGACCCGCCGGTTCCCGCTCGGGATGGCCGACGTCGACGGCGAGTGGTACGTGGTCGCGATGCTCGGCGAGGGCTGCAACTGGGTGCGCAACGTCCGCGCGGCCGACGGCCGCGCGGTCATCCATCGGCGCCGCCGCATGCCGTGCCGCCTCGTCGAGGTGCCGATCGGGTTGCGCGCGCCGATCCTCAAGCGTTATCTGATGACGGTCCCGGGCGGGCGGCCGCACATCGCCGTGGACCGCTGCGCACCGCTGGCCGAGTTCCATGCCGTCGCCGCGCGCCATCCGGTCTTCCACGTCGTCCCCGAGTCCGACCGGGACCGAGCGGCCTGGCTGCGCCGGCAGCGGCGGCTGATCGGCTCCTGAAACCCCGGAACCGGCGTTCGCCGGCGTGGACCATCAGTCCGGTGGCCACTCCCCGAGGGGCGTCGCACCGGACGCGGCCTCGTCGAACGTGACCGCGTCGATGGCGGGTCGGGCCCGGCGCGGACGAAGCGCGGGCATCGGTAAAACTATGTGTCGTGACCTGTCGCCTGAGCCTGCTCGCCGCGCTGGCGGCGATCGCCTGCGCCGGATGCGCCCAGCAGTCCGCCACGACCACCGGCGGCGCGGCCACCGTGGCCGGAGCCGCCGCCGCGGCGGCTCCGCACCCCCATCCGCAGGTCGTCGAACCGGTGGCGGGCGCGGCCGCGACGGTGTCGGTCGGCTCCCCGGCGGCGAGCGCAGGGGTCAGCGTCAGCTCGGCCGGCACGTCCGCCTCGCTCGCCCAGCCGCAGTCGACCGCCCAGATCCGCGAGGCGCTGGCCGAGAGCGGGATGACCGCCGCCCCCAACCAGGCGACCCTCACCCCCGGCGGGCTGGCGATCGCTCCGCTCGACGCACCCGCGGTCGTCCAGGCGGTGATCAACGCCGGCAACGAGATCGCGCGGCTGCCCTACATCTGGGGCGGCGGTCACCTCACCTACGAGGACACGGGCTATGACTGCTCGGGGTCGATCAGCTACGTGTTCGCCGCCGCCCATCTGCTGGACCATCCGCTCGTCTCCGGTCAGCTGGCGAGCTGGGGAGATCCGGGTCCGGGCAAGTGGATCACGATCTTCGCCAACGCCGGACACACCTTCATGTACGTCGCCGGGCTGCGCTTCGACACCGTCGCGCTCGCCGAGACCGGAAGCCGCTGGTCTGACCACCCGGCCGACGAGCCGGACCTCTCGAGCTTCGCCGTCCGCCATCCGCCCGGGCTGTAGGAGCGGTCCCGCGCTCGCCGCGACCGGCGCAGCCGGGATCGCTCCCGTCCGAACGCCGCTTTATCTTCGTCGGGGCTATGCGAGTCGCGCACCTTCACGACGGCTGCGAGGTGGCCGCCGTCCTGCTCGTCCGTGGCGCCGAGCGCCGGCGTGACCGCGACGGTGGCGAGTATCTCGAGCTGACCCTCGGCGATCGCACCGGGAGCGTCGCGGCGCGGATCTCCGAGCACGTGCCCGCCGGCGCCGACGCCTGGCAGCCCGGGGACATCGTCCACGTCGCCGGGCGCTTTGCCGTCGAGTCCCGGCGCCCGGGACATCTGCGCGTCTCGGCGATCCGGGCCGCCGCGCCGGCCGAGTACGCGCGTGAGGAGCTGATCGACGGCCCGGCGCGCGCGGTGGAGCAGATGGAGGCCGACCTCCGGGGCCTGCTCGCCACGGTGCAGGACCAAGATCTGCAGCGCCTGCTGGCGACGGTGTTCGACGAGGACTCGGCGGTCTGGCCGGCGTTCCGCGACGCGCCGGCGGCCAAGCACTATCACCAGGCCTATCGCCACGGCCTGCTTGAGCACTCGCTGACGGTGGCGCAGGCGGTGAGCGCGATCTCGGCCACCTTCCCCGGCATCGATCGCGACGTCGCCGTCACCGGCGCCCTGCTGCACGACATCGGCAAGCTCGACGCCTACGAGCAGCGCGACGAGGTGATCACGATGACCGATCAGGGGCGCCTGTACGGCGAGATCGCGCTCGGCTTCGGCCGCGTCCGCGCCGCGATCGAGCGGCTCGGCGGCTTCCCGGTCGATACCGCCCAGGCCGTCCTGCACATCATCCTCAGTCATCACGGCTCGCTCGAGCACGGCAGCCCGGTCATCCCCTGCACGCGGGAGGCGACGCTCGTGCACATGATCGACAACCTCGGCGGCCGGCTCGGCAGCTTCGACCGCGTGCAGAAGGGCCTGCCCGCCGGCGAGCAGTGGTCGAGCTATGACAAGGCGATCGGCGGCGGAGCGTACTTCGCGCCCACGGGCGCAGCGCAGCGCCGAGCCGCCTAGTAGGGCAGGGCTCTTCCCGATGACGTGAGTGGGCCCTCAGGTCCGCGCACGGGTCAAATCTGCGCAAATTGCGCCGGCTCCGTCACGCGCCGGATCAGGTGCGGCGGTCCCCGACTAGAGTTGCTCCGGGGATGGCCAAGGACACCGAGAAACTGATCCGCCAGCTCTCGCTGATCTCCTATCTCATGGCGGAGCGCAGGCCGGTGACGGCGCCGGAGATCAGGCGTGACGTCGAGGGCTACAGCGTGATGAACGAGGACGCGTTCGCGCGGCGCTTCTACGCCGACCGCTCCGAGCTCGAGGCGCTCGGCATCGTGCTGACCGTCGAGAAGCCGGTCGACGGGCTCGTCGAGCAGGAGAACTACTCGCTCCCGCCGGAGAACTTCCATCTGCCGCCGATCGCCTTCTCCGACGAGGAGCTGGCGGCGCTGCGCACCGCCCTGCACCTGCTCGACGGCGAGTTCGCCTACGCCGAGCCGCTGCGGCTCGCGCTCCAGCAGATCTCGTGGGGGCGGCCGAGCCCGCTCAACGCGCCCGAGCAGAACACCGTCGCGCTCGGGCTCACCGGCTCGGCCGGTGGACATGAGGTCTCCCTGCGTCTGGCCAAGATCGAGACCGCCATCTTCCGCCGCAAGACGATCGTCTTCGATTACCACACGATGGAGCGCGACGCCATCGGCGCCCGGCGTGTGGACCCCTATCAGCTGCTCTACCAGGGCGGGCAGTTCTACGTCGTCGGCCGATCGCACGAGCGCGAGGCGATCCGGGTGTTCCGGCTCAGCCGGATCCTCGGCAAGGTCGGCTACGCCACCAAGGCCGAGCACGACTTCCAGCGGCCCGCGGAGTTCGACCCCCGGGCCTATGCCAATCGGATCGACTGGCAGTTCGGCGATCCCGTCGGCGAGGCCGAGGTGTGGATCGGCCAGCGGATCGCCTGGCAGATCGAGCGCCACTTCGGCCGCTACGGCGAGATCGGCCCCGCCTCAGAGCACGACGATCCCGGCGACCGGATGCTGCGCACCCCCTATGCCAACTCGCGCCAGATCATCTCCTGGGTGCTCGGCCTCGGCGAGAACGCCCGCGTCAACGGCCCGCCGGAGCTGCTGGAGGAGCTGCGCGAGCGGGTCACACTGCTGATCGAGCGCCATCGCGGCGAGCCGCAGGTCGCCGAGACGCTCACCGCCGGCGAGCACGCCGCCGAGCCGGCCGACGCCGGCGAACCGCCCGCGGCCGATGCCGACGAGCTGAACGGCAGCCGCCCCGACGCCGCCATCCGGCCCGAGCGCTTCGCTCGGCTGGTGACGCTGGCCAGCATCCTGATCGAGGCCGGGCGGGCCGGGCGGGTGCTCAACGCCACCGAGCTGTGCGCGGCGTTGAACATCTCCGATCTGGAGCTGCGCGAGGACATCTCGGTCCTCAACGTCGTCAACTTCGGCGCCGGGACGTACGTGCTGTACGCCGAGATCATGGAGGACGGCACGATCGAGGTCGACCCCGAGCCCTACGGCGACTCGTTCGCCCGCCCCGCCCGCCTGCTCCCGGTCGAGGCCAAGGCGCTCGTCGCCGCCATCGACCTGATCGGCGAGCACATTCCGGAGGGGTCGCTGGCATCGGTGCGCCGCAAGGTCGTGGCGGCGCTCGGCGAGGACCCTGTCCACGAAGGCCTGCAGTTCTCCACGCCGCGCGGCGATGACGTCGAGATCTCCGCGGTCGTCTCGCGCGCGATCGCCCGCCGCCGGAGGCTGTCGTTCGAGTACTACAAGGAGAACGAGGACGAGTTCTCGACCCGTCTCGTCGAGCCCTACGCGCTGATCAACGGCCGCGAGGGCTGGTATCTGGCCAGCTTCGATCCCTCCCGGGACAACGTCCGCCATTTCCGTCTGGATCGGATCAAGTCGGCGACCGTCACCGACGAGCGCTTCGAGGCCCGTCCCGACGTCGACCCCGCGGCCGATGTCGGCGGCTGGCCGCGGACCGGCGAGGTGGAGGCCTCCCGCCGGGCGCAGGTCTGGATCTCGCCCGAGCGGGCTCGCTGGGCGCGCGAGGAGCGCAATGTCGTGGCCGAGCTGGCCGACGGCTCGGTGATCGTCGAGCTCGGATTCGCCGGGATCGACTGGCTCGTGCGTGAGACGCTGAAGGAGGCCGGCGACGCCGTCGTCCTGACGCCGGCCGACGCGCGCGAAGCCGTCCGTCACGCCGCCGCGGCGATCGGCGCCGGTGCCGAGCTCGTCTCCCGCTAGCGGACGGCCGTCGCGCCCCCCTCGATGAGCCGTCGCGACCAGATCACGATGTCCGCGGACGAGCTGTCGGCGTTCCTGGAGGAGCAGCGCACCGTCGTCTGCGCGACCAACGGCCGTGACGGCTGGCCGCATCTGATGCCGTTGTGGTACGTGGTCCGCGACGGCGACCTGTGGGCGTGGACGTACGGCAAGTCCCAGAAGGTGCGCAATCTGGAGCGCGATCCGCGGGCGACGCTCCAGATCGAGGCCGGCGAGGAGTACGGCGAGCTGCGGGGCGTGATGTTGGAGGTCGAAACCGAGATCCTCCGGGAGACCGACGTGGTGGCGACGCTCGGCGCCGAGCTGCTGGCGCGCTACGCCGGCTCCTCGGCGCCGCCGGAGGTCAACGAAGCGATCCTCGCCCAGGCCGCCAAGCGCGTCGCCCTGCGATTCGTGACGCGCCGCACGGCGAGCTGGGATCACCGCAAGCTCGCCGGCATCTATTAGTCTCGGCCGCCATGCAACCACTCAAGGGCCTGATCCTGTCCGGCGGCAAGGGCACTCGCCTGCGCCCGATCACGCACACCAGCGCCAAGCAGCTCGTGCCGGTGGCCAACCGCCCGGTCCTGTTCTACGGCATCCAGGCGATGGCCGACGCCGGCATCGAGGAGATAGGGATCATCATCGCTCCCGAGACCGGCGACGAGATCCGCGCCGCCGCGGGCGACGGCGAGCGCTTCGGGGTGCGGATCACCTACATCGTCCAGGACGAGCCCGCCGGCCTCGCCCACGCCGTGCTGACCGCGGAGCCGTTCCTCGGGGCGTCGTCGTTCGTCATGTACCTCGGCGACAACCTCCTGCAGGGCGGGATCGACGATCTCGTGCGCGCGTTCAACGACCACCACCCCGACGCGCTGATCCTGCTGACCCCGGTCCCTGACCCCGAGCACTACGGGGTCGCCGAGCTGCGTGACGGCGCGGTCGTGGCGCTCGTCGAGAAGCCGCGGGAGCCGCAGACCGACCTCGCGCTCGTCGGGGTCTACATGTTCACCGCCGGGATCCATGCGGCGGCGCGGGCGATCTCGCCGTCGGCCCGCGGCGAGCTGGAGATCACCGACGCCATCCAGTGGCTGGTCGACGACGGCCGCCGCGTCGAGCCGCACATCGTCAAGGGATGGTGGAAGGACACCGGCCGGCTCGAGGACATGCTCGCCGCCAACCGCCTCGTGCTCGACACGATCGAGACCCGGATCGAGGGGGAGCTGATCGAGTCCCAGGTCGACGGCCGGGTGATCATCGAGGCCGGCGCCCGTCTGGAGCGCTGCGCGGTGCGCGGCCCGGCGATCATCGGCGCGGGCACGACGTTGATCGACTGCTACGTCGGCCCGTACACCGCGATCGGCGACGGCTGCTCGATCGAGCGCGCCGAGGTGGAGCACTCGATCCTGCTCAGCGGCTCGGTCGTCCACCATCTCAACGGGCGGATGGAATCCTCACTGCTGGGGCGCAACGTCCGGATCGGCCGCGACGACCATCAGCCGCGCGCGTATCGCTTCCTCGTCGGCGACAACTCCGAGATCGGGATCCTGTAGCGCACCGCGTCAGGCGGTCACGGCGTCGAAACCCCTGACCGCGCCGCAGCACATCGCACGGCCACGGTGCCCGTCTAGACTGCGTCGGGCATGAGCGACCCGCCCGCCGAAGCCCGCGAGCGCCTGCTCACGGCGTGGCGGGGCGAGATCCTGGCGGGAGCCGTGTATTCGCTGATCGCGCGCCGTCTGCCGGCGCGCGAGGCCGACATCCTGCGCCGCATGGCCGAGGCCGAGGGCGGTCATCGCGGCCGTCTGGAGGAGCGGATGAGCGAGCTCGGCATCCCGGTGCCCGATCCGGCGACGGTCAAGGTCCCGCTGACGCTGCGGCTGCAGTCGCGCGTGGCGCCGATCGACCGGCTGCTCGCCGCCCGCGAGGCCGCCGAGGACGAGGAGGTCGACGACCTCTACAAGCGCTCGACAGGCGATGCCGAGACCGACCAGCTGTTGCGAGACATCCGCCGTGAGGAGCGCTCCCATTCACGCGCGGTCGCCGAGATGCGGTCCGGCGGCGACGGCGCGGTCGCGCTCGACGCCGCGGCGGCCCGGGCCGGCATCGGCGGCGGCGGGAGCGGCGTGGACGGCGGGGGCGTCCGCGGCCCGCGCGGCGATGGCGAGGCGCTGGCGCTGGCGCTGGCGCTGGCGCTGGCGATGGCGCTGGCGATGGCGATGGCGCTGGCGATGGCGCTGGCGCTGGCGCTGGCGCTGGCGATGAGAACCGTCCGAGCCCGCCGGTGGCGCGCCCGCGTCCCGATCTCGGCGACGGGCCGCCGATCGCCGTTCCCGGCGCCCGGGCGCGGCTGGACAAGATCCTCGGGCGGGAGAAGTGGCATCGCACCGGGGGCAGCTGGATCTCGGGCGCGATCTACGGCGCCAACGACGGGCTGGCGGCGGTGTTCGGGATCGTCGCGGGCGTCTCGGGCGCGACCGGCGGGTCGAGCGCCGTGCTGACCGCCGGGCTGGCCGCCGCGGTCGCCTCCGCGCTGTCGATGGCGACCGGCGCCTATCTCGCCGAGCGCTCCGAGGCCGAGGTGGCCGCGGCGAACATCGAGCGCGAGCGCCAGGAGATCGAGGCCCACCCCGAGGAGGAGAAGGAGGAGCTGTCGCTCTTCTACCAGCTCAAGGGGATCGACGAGGCGACCTCCGACCTGATCGCCGAGCAGATGTCCCGCAATCCCGACGCGATGCTCTCGGCGCTGGCCGCCGAGGAGTTCGGCATCTCCTCGACCACCGGATCCGATCCCGCGCAGGCCGCGCTGGCAGCCGGGATCTCGACCGGCCTCGGCGCGATCGTCCCGGTGATCCCGTTCTTCTTCTTCACCGGGACGCTGGCGTTCGTGCTCGCCGCCATCGTCTCGCTGCTGGCCCACTTCCTCGTCGGGGCCGCCAAGTCGCTCGTCACGCTGCGGACGTGGTGGTCGGCCGGGCTGGAGATGACGCTGGCCGGCGTGATCGTCGGCGGCGCCACGTTCCTCGTCGGCCTCGCGCTGCCGACCTGACCTGACCTGACCTGATCTGACCTGACCGACCCGGCCGCCGGAACCCAGGGCGGAGGCTGTGGTCGTTTTTAACGCATATATGGTTAAAAACGACCACAGCCCCTACTCCAGGAGGTCGGCGAGGGCGGTGCGGAGCTCGGCGACGTCGGCCTCCAGGGCCGTGACCCTGGCGCGGAGGGCGTCGAGCTCGCCGGGGTCGGCGGCCGGGGCGGCGGCGGTGGGCTGGGCGGGGGCTGGGCCGGCGGCCGGGGCGGGGGCGGTGGGCCGGGCAGGGGCTGGGCCGGCGGCCGGGGCGGGGGCGGTGGGCTGGGCGGGGGCTGGGCCGGCGGCCGGGGCGGCGGGGGCTGGGCCGGCGGGCGGGCCGGCGGCCGGACCGGCGGCCGGACCGGCGGCGGCTGAGCCGGCGGGCGAGGCTGAGACCGGCGGCGGATCCGGGACGCCGAACGAGACCGCCGCCGGGGTGACGGGGCGGAAGGGGTCTGGCGCGGCGCGGGGGTGCACGACCCCGGAGCCCGCGGCGCTCTGAGATCCCGGCGCGGACCCCGTCCCCCCCAGCAGCTGGGCGAAGCGGTCCTCCTTCTGGCCAGGCCGGCGCTCGATGCGGACGACGTAGCCGCGGGCGATCAGCTCGTCCAGGGTGCGCTCGACGTCGGCCAGCGACGCGAGGTGGGCGAGGCGCTCGGAGCGCGATTTGAGCTCGCCCGGCGTCTGGGCTCCCCGCAGCAGCAGCACGCAGAGCACGCCGAGCTGCGAGCGGTCGAGGCCGAGGCCCTCCTCGGCGAGATGGCGGTACTTCGTCGCCCGGGATCCGGCGCCGCTGGCCAGCCGGGCGAGCCCGTACCGCGAGAGGCGCTGGGCGGCGTCACGGACGGCGTTCTCGTCGTACTCGGTGACCGGATCCCGGTTCGTGGCCTGATTGCAGGCCAGCCGCAGCGCGTTGAGCGAGAGTGGATATTGATCGGGCGTCGTCCAGCGCTTCTCGATCAGGCAACCGAGGACGCGCTGTTCGACGTCGGTCAGCTCGGCGAAGTGCACGGCGGCGAGGATATCCCTCGTCAGCGGGCGCCGCCGCGATAGAGACGAAGGTCCAGTCGCGCCCGTACCTTCGCGCGTTCCCGCGACGGCCGCGGTGTGGTCCCATCTCGGTCATGACCGATCGCCGGCGCGGCCTGCTCTCGTTCGCCCTCACCGGGAGCCTCGGCCTGCTCTGCGCGGGCTGCGGCGCCGGGCTGTCCTCCACCCCGCCGGCGGTCGCCGTCGCGGTCACCGCGCCGATCAGCGGCGCCACGGTCGGCGTCCGCGCCATCGACGTCAGCGGCACGGTGGCGCCGGCCGGCGCACGCGTCGTCGTCGCCGGGCACACGGCGACGGTCAGAGGCGGCGCCTTCCTGGCGCCGCTGCGGCTGACGAGCGCCCGGACCCGGATCCAGATCGTGGCCAGCGCGCGCGGCTACCGGCCGGCGAGCCTGCAGACGACGGTCCGCTACCAGGCCGGAGCGGCCGGCGCGCCCCTCGCCTCGACCGGCCAGGGGCAGGGCAGCGCCGGTGACGACAGCGCGACGAAGACGGGGTCCCGGGACGGCCACCCCGCCTCCGGATCATCGAGCAGGGCCCCGGCGAGCCACCCGGTCGCCGCGACGACTCCCGCGGTCTCCACGACGACTCCCGCGGTCTCCACGACGACGGCCGCCCCCGCCGCCGGCCCCGCGGGCGCGGCCGGCGCCGCCGCGGCTGCGACGGCGAGCTCCGGCCATGCCCCCGCGCTGCGCCTGCACGTGACCGCCGCGGAGCGCCAGTCGCTGACCGCGGGCTGCGTGTCGGACGGCGAGACGGCGAGCGTCTGCGGCTGCATCGTCGACGCGATCTCCGCCTCGCCGGTGTTCGACAGCGAGGCCGCCTTCCTGGACGCCGTCGCCGAGCTGCGCACCGCCTTCACCTCCAGGAACGCGGCCGCGCTCGGCGCCGCCCTGCGCACGACGATCGCCACCGCGATGAGGACCTGCGCGGTGGCGCCGCACGCGGGCTCCGGGAGCCACTGAGCCGGCCGCCGCCTCGGGACCGCCCCCCCGCGCTCAGCGCATCTCGACCGTCACCGAGCGCCCGGGCGGCAGCTCCCACTTCCCCCGCCGCCAGCCGATCCGCCCTCCGTCGGCCAGCCGGGCCGCCGTCGACCCGCCGGCCGGCGCCCCCCACAGGGTCGCGGTCAGCGGCCGCTGCGCCTCGGGGACGTCGCCGAGCCCGGCGGCCACGTGCTCCGGCGGATAGGTGACGACGATCGAGCCGGAGCGCACCCACACCGGGATATGCCCGAGCGGTGCCGGCGCCACCACCTCTCCGCCGCCGCGCACCGTGCGGCCTGACCACGTCTCGATCCACTCGCCGCGGGGGAGCGGGACCTCGCGCTCCCGCGCGCCGGCGTCGAGCACCGGCGCCACCCACAGCGACGGCCCGTAGCCGTAGGCGTCGGAGATCGTCCAACCGCGCGGATCGTCGGGGTCGGTCAGCAGCAGCGGGCGGATGATCGGCAGGCCGGTCCGCGACGCGGTCCAGGCCGCCGCGCGGACGTAGGGGACGAGCCGCTCGTGCAGCAGCACATACGCCCGGTAGAGGTCGAGCACCTCCCCGCTGTAGTGCCAGGGCTCCTGGGGCATCCGGCCGTGGGCGTGCATGAGGGGCGTGAAGCAGCCGAACTGCAGCCAGCGGACGAGCAGCTCCGGCGGGCAGCGCTCGGCGAGGCGGTAGCCGAGATAGCCGCCGACGTCGTGCGAGAAGTTCGACACGCCGCCGCACGCCGCGCTCAGCGCCGCGGTGACCAGCGCCCGCAGCGACCAGAAGTCCGACACCTGATCGCCGCCCCAGGTCAAGCCACAGGCATGCTGACCGGTCCATCCGCTGCGGCCGAACAGCACCCCCTCCCCGGGATGGACCTCGTCGAGCGCGCGCTGCAGGCACAGGCGGTGCAGCCCGCCGAGCGCCCACGCGGCCTGCGCGCCGCTGCGACCGTCGGCCAGGCGGACGTGATCGGGAATGTAGAAGCCGTCGCCGTCGTCGGCCTTGATCCCCTGCACGCCGAGCTCGAGCACCCGCTTGGCCGATTCACGCCACCACGCCTCGGCGGCCGGGCTCGTGAAGTCGATCGGCGAGCCCGAGCCCATCCACCAACGGGTCACCAACGGCTCGCCGTCGGGCTCGGTGACGAAATGCCGGGCGGCCGCCGCGGGGGCGTAGTTGGGGGCGGGCTGAGCGTGCAGGCGCTCTGACTCCGGCTGGGGCGGAATCTGGCCGTCCCGGGAGTCGAGGTTGACCCACGGGGTCACCCAGACGACGGTCCGCACGCCGGCCGCGCGCAGCGTCGCGATCATCCCGGGGGCGTCGGGAAACTGATGGGGGTTGAACTCCCAGGTGTTGTACTGCGTCGCCCACGGCGAATCGATGACGATCGCGTCGAGCGCGATCCGGTGACGGCGGAATCCGTCGAAGTCGTCGAGCACCGCGTCCTGGTGCTCGTGGACGTCACGGCTCTTCCAGAAGCCATAGCCCCATTCGGGCAGCAGCGCCGGAAAGCCGGTCAGCCGGCACAGGGCGCGCAGCCGGGCGGCGGGGGTGGGCCGGCAGAGGATCTCCAGCGACAGCGGGCCGGCCGAGGCGCGGGTCGAGACCGAGATCCGGTCCTCCAGATCGAAGCGCGTGCCGTTGGCGTCGGTCCGGCACCAGACGCCGTAGCCGCGGCTGGACAGCAGCCATGGCAGCGGCGCGCAGTCACCCTGCGGGATGCCGCCCTCGGCCACCATCTCCGGCGGGCAGTCCGGACCGGTGTAGCGCCGGTCAGCGCCGAGCTGGATCCGGCGGCCGGCCTGATCGAGCCGGGCGCGATGGCGCAGGCCGAGCCCGACGAGACGCTCGTCGGTGCGCCGGTCCCAGTCGATCGCCAGTCGCAGCGGCTCCCCGGTGGCGGTCAGCGACAGCGCGACGCGCTCGTCGTCGGGCAGCTCCACGCGCAGGCCGGCCGCGCCGCCGCCGTCCAGCGCCAGCGCCAGCGACACTCCGCGCCGCCATTGATCGACGAGCACCCCGTGGCGGGCCCGCTGGGGCGGCGCGAGCTCCTCGCGGTCCAGCACGCCCTCGGTGAACCCGAGGAACAGGTCGTCGGCGGTCCCCTCGGCCACCCACACGCCGGCGCCGCGCAGCAGCGAGCGCCCGCCGCGGCGGATCGTCAGCGAGAACGGGCGCATCGCGATCTCGACGCGCAGGCCCGCGTCGGTTTCGAGCACGACGGCGTCGACGCGCGCCGAGATGGAGAGGGGCATCGGCGTCATCCTTCACGATCGGCGCCGCCGGCCATGCACCCGTTCACCGGAAGGTCACAGGAAAGGTACGCCTTCTTCACGAAACCCCTGCGTACGGCGACGATTATAGTGTCATGAACGCACGCAGCCGCGCAGACATGCATGTTCACTCGACGGCCTCGGAGCTGTCGAAGCTGGGAATTCAACGCTCGCTGAGCCTGCCCGAGTGCGCGACCACGCCCGAGGAGGTCTACTCGCTGGCCAAGCAGCGCGGGATGGACTTCGTGACGATCACCGATCACGACACGATCGCCGGCGCCCAGACGCTCAGCCACCTCCCCGACACGTTCCTCTCCGAGGAGCTGACCGCGGCGTTCAAGGGAGAGCCCCAGGCGGTGCACGTCCTCTGCTACGGGATCAGCCCCGACGACCACGACTGGCTGCAGAGCCATCGCGACGACGTCGAGGCGTGCGCCTCCTATCTCCACGAGCACGAGATCACCGCCGCGCTCGCGCATCCGTTCTACGCGGTCCAGGCGCCGCTGACCGCGCGCCACCGCCGGCGCCTCGCCGAGCTGTTCCCGATCTGGGAGACCCGCAACGGCTCACGCGCCAAGGAGCTGAACCTGCCGGCGTTCGTGTACATCGAGACCCACGGGGGCACCGCGATCGGGGGGTCCGACGACCACGCCGGAATCGATATCGGCGCGACGTTCACCGAGACGCCCCGCGCCCGCACCCCGCGGGAGTTCCTCGCTCACGTCCGCGCGGGCCACGCCGAGGCTCACGGGGCCCAGGGCAGCGCCGCCAAGTGGACGCACGCCGCGATGGCGCTCGCCATCCGCAGCCTCGGCCCGACCGGCGACGACGCGCGTCCGCCGAGCCCGGCCGCGGTCCTGCGGATCGTCGAGCGCGTCATGCGCGAGGGCGACGCCCGCCACGGCGAGGCCGGCTCCGACCTCGGGCCGCAGGATGCCCGGGCCCTGCTGCGCTCATGGCTGGCGTCGATGGATCTCGAGATCGACGAGACGAACCTGATCGCGATGCTCCAGCGCGGCGAGCTCAGCCATCCGGATCTCGAGCGGCGGGCGCGCCGGATCCACGAGCGCCGCCTGGCCACGGTGGTGGGCCGGCTCGTCGCCGCCGCGCAGCAGCCCGAGCTCGACCTCGGCGCGGTCGGCGCCGAGCTGTTCGGCGCGTGCCTGCCGGCGATCCCCTACGCCGCCTCGGCGGCCTTCCTCGGCCGCGAGAAGTCCAAGCTGACCCGCAGCGACGGGGACCGGCCGCGGATCGCGCTCGTCGCCGACGGCCTGAAGGGCACCCACGGCGTCAGCCACACCGTCTCGCAGATCCGCGAGCGGGGCGTGCCGGGCTACGAGGTGGAGGTGATCGGGACCGATGCCGACGTCGACCGTCGCCTGAGCGCGGTCGCCGAGGTCGACGTCCCGTTCTATCCCGGGCTGCAGATCGGCGTGCCGAGCCTGCCGGCGATCGTCGAGGCCCTGGCCGAGGGCCGCTATGACCTGATCCACCTCTGCTCGCCCGGGCCGGCCGGGATCGGCGCCTGGCTGCTGGCCCGCGTGCTGGAGGTGCCGGTGATCGGCAGCTATCACACCGAGCTGGCCGCGTACGCCGGCCTGCGCTCGGGCCAGCCCGGCCTCGAGCTCGCCGCCGGCGCCGCGCTCGCGGCCTTCTACGGCGCCTGCGACATCGTTCTTTCCCCGAGCTCGGCGACCGACCGCCGCCTGGCCGAGCTCGGAATCGACGGCCGCCGGATCGAACGCTGGGACCGCGGGGTCGACCTGCGGCGCTTCGATCCGGCCCTCCGGACGCCGGGGCTGTTCGGCCCCGCCCCCGCCGACCGCGTCCACGTGCTGTACGCCGGGCGCCTGACGACCGAGAAGGGCATCGACCTGCTCGCCGACGCGTTCGCCGCGGCCCGCGCCCAGGATCCGCGGCTGCATCTCGTGCTCGCCGGCGGCGGACCTGAGGAGGACGCGCTCCGCGCCCGGCTGGGCGATGACGCCACCTTCCTCGGCTGGCTGGCCGGCCAGGACCTGGCCCGGGCCTACGCCAGCGCCGACGTCTTCCTGTTCGCCAGCCGCACCGACACCTTCGGCCAGGTCGTCCTCGAGGCGCAGGCGAGCGGCCTGCCGGTCGTCGCCGTCGACGAGGGCGGACCGGCGTCGTTGATCGCCGACGGGGAGACCGGGCTGCTGACGCCGGCCGATCCCGCACAGCTCGCCGATGCGCTGGTGTCGATCGTGCGCACGCCGCTGCTCGCCCAGCGGCTGCGCAAGACCGCGCTCGCCGTCGTCCGGGACCGCACGTGGGAGTCCTCGATGGCCCAGCTCGCCGCGGGCTATCGCACCGCGCTGCTGCGCGGCGGCCGCGCCGCCCGCGCTCGCGTGGCCTGAGGACCCGCCGCCGCGTCCCGTCACATCACGCTGGACAGCACGAGCGGTACGACCCGCTCGGCGCCGGCGAGACGCAGCTGGCCGCCGGCCATGGCCAGCGTCCACCCCGACGAGCGGCGATCGTCGAGCAGCACCCCGAGACCGGGCGGCGGTGCCGAGCTGACCCGGAACGCGCCCCGCACGTTCGCCGCCTGCTGGACCGCATTCGCCATCTCGCGCTGCGCCGGCCGCGTCTGCACGCGCTCCAGCAGGGCGAGCGCGGGCACGCCGAGCGCTCCGGCGAGCTGCGCCGCGATCCGGTCCAGCACCCCGCCCCACCGCACCGAGGGGACCGGGCAGATCCAGCGCGGATTCACCGGTGCCACGATCGCGGCCAGAGCGGCGATCACCTCGTCGTCGAGCTCGCCGCCGGCCAGCCCGCGCTCGACGGCCGGCCACCAGCCGCCGTCGCCGGTCCGGGCGAGTGCCCAGCCCGGGTCGATCCTGACCCCGTCGGCGATCTTGCGCATCTGACCGCCGGCATCGGGCGCCATCTTCTTGACCTCGAGCTCGACCGGGCGCGAGCGCAGATGGCGCGCGGCGCGCTCGACGAGCGCGGGATCAGGCGGGGCGGCGAAGCGCGGCGCGGTGCAGACCGAGCAGCGCCCGCAGTCGCCCGGGGCCGGATCGTCGAGCTCCTCCTGCAGCGCGCGCATCAGGCAGCGGCCGTCGGCGCCGTAGCGCGCCATCGCGGCCTGCTCGGCGCGGCGCAGCGCGGTGACGGCGGCGTAGCGCTCGCCGTCGTACGCCCATCCGCCCCCGCCGACGGCCCCGGCCGCCAGGCGCCAGCGCGACCCGTCGCGGGCGACCGCGCCCTCGACGTCGAGGATCTTCAGCATCGCCTCCAGGCGCCCCATGCCGAGGTTGACGACCGCCATCAGCTCTCGGGTGGTGCGACCGCCGGCGCCGGTCTCGGCGGCCGTCGCCAGGTCGGCGAGCACCGCGTCGACCCGCTCCCGGGACGGGAACGACTGCTCGATGAAGAAATCCTGGATCCGGCGGTCCTCGGCCCCGCGCAGGAGGATGACGTCGGCGTGGGGCACGCCGCGCCCGGCGCGCCCCACCTGCTGGTAATAGGAGACGACCGAGCCCGGCGCCTGATAGTGGACGACGAACGACAGATCGGACTTGTCATAGCCCATCCCGAGCGCGCTCGTCGCGACGACCGCCTTGAGCTCGTTGGCGAGCAGCCGGTCCTCGGTCGCGATCCGCAGCTCGGTCTCCTGCTCGCCGCTGTAGGGGGCCGCCGGGATCCCGTTGTCGGTGAGGAAGGACGCCACCTGGTCGGCGTCGCGCTTGGTCAGGGTGTAGACGATCCCCGAGCCCGGCAGCGGGTCGTTGCCGCCGAGGTGCTCCACCAGCCAGGCCAGCCGCTGCGCCGGCGCCGGCAGCTCGACGACCTCCAGGCGCAGGCTCGTCCGCGCCAGCGGCCCGCGATAGGTGCGCAGCGGCTCCCCGCCCTGCGGTGCCGCGCCGCCGTGAGCGGCACCCGCCGCACCCGCCGCACCCGCCGCACCCGCCGCACCCGCCGCACCCGCCGCACCCGCCGCACCCGCCGCACCCGCCGCACCCGCCGCACCCGCCGCACCCGCCGCACCCGTGGGGCCCGCCGCGCCCGCGGAGCGGTGCGCGAGCTGCTCGACGACGTCGGCGACGACGCGGTCATTGGCCGTCGCGGTGGTGCCGAGGACCGCCACACCGGCCGCAAGGCGGTCCAGCATGTCTCTGACGCGCCGGTAATCAGGGCGGAAGTCGTGTCCCCAGTCCGAGATGCAGTGCGCCTCGTCGATCACCAGCAGGCCGACCGACGAGGCGAACAGCGGCAGCATCTCATCGCGAAAGCTCGGGTTGTTCAGGCGCTCGGGGCTGATCAGGAGCAGGTCGACGGTGTCATCGGCGAGCAGGCCCCGCACGGTCCGCCACTCCTCCCGGTTCGTGCTGTTGACGGTGTGGGCCCGCAGCCCGAGCCGCTGGGCGGCCGCGATCTGATTGCGCATCAGCGCCAGCAGCGGGCTGATGATCAGCGTCGGGCCCGCTCCGCGCTCGCGCAACAGCGCCGTGGCGAGGAAGTAGACCGCTGACTTGCCCCAGCCGGTGCGCTGCACGCACAGCACCCGGGCCCGGTCGGTCACGAGGTCGGCGATCGCCTCCAGCTGCGCCGGCCGGAACGCCGCCCGCTCGTCGCCGGTCAGCGCTCGCAGCCGGTTCAGCGCGCCGCGTTCGAACTCGGGATCCACCGACCTGATCCTGCCACGGTGCGGGGCGGCCCACCGGGCGATGGGGAAATTGACCGTTAAGTCCGATCGGCGGTGGCCGATCTACCGGGAGGCAGAACGTCCGCGCCCTCGTCGAACAGGAACTTACGCCCAATGTCAGCCACGCAGACCCCGGCAGCCGCCAGTCCCCGCACGCGCAAGCCGGCCCGCCGCTCCTACTTCGGCGAGTTCCTCAATCGCCGCAGCGTTCGTGAGCGGCTCGTCGTGCTGACGCTGGTCTTCGCCCTCGGCTGGGTCGTCACCCTGGCGGTCGCGAGCTACGGCCTGTTCAACGGGCGCACGAGCGCGGCCTCGGCGAACACGGGATTCAACGCCTACGCCACCGAGCAGGTCGCCTACGAGGGCTGGCTGACCGACGACGACCAGTCGAACATGTCCGCCGCGCTGGCCTCGCTGCGCGAGCCCCACGAGCAGGCGTTGCTCAACGCGACGATCGCCCAGATCATCCAGGGCCACCAGCAGGCGCTGACGCATCTCCAGCTCCTCGCCCACAGCGCGACGACGTCCGCCGAGCGCGCCATCGCGGTCAAGCTGATCGCCGACCTCGCCGGCTACAACCGTTTCACGCAGACGGTCATCAGCGACATCCGCGGCGGCCGGTATCGCGCCGCGGTGACCGCCGTCTCGATCACGAATGCCAACGTCTCCAATCAGACCCAGGCCGACTTCAACACGCTGGAGAGCGAGATCACCGCTCAGGTCCACGCCATCAAGCCCCAGCTCGACCAGACGAACACGCTCTCCTTCATCCTGCTGGGGATCGTCACGCTGCTCTCCGGCGCGCTCTGCGTCTTCGTCGTGCGGCGGATCATCCTGACGATCACCAAGCCGCTGGACCGGATCACCGAGGCGCTGGAGCTCGTCGGCCAGGGCGACCTGACCGCCCGCTGCAACGTCCGCACCGGCGACGAGTTCGGCAAGGTCGGACAGATGCTCAACTCGGCGATCGCCAGCGAGGAGATGACGGTCAACCGCGAGCGGCTCTCCGCCGGCGACCTGCGCGACAAGATCGACGCGCTCCTGGACGTCGTCAACTCCGCGGCGCGCGGCGATCTGACCGTCGACGTGCCCCACGCCGGCGACGACGCGATCGGCCAGATGAGCGCCAGCCTGGGGAGCTTCATCGGCGATCTGCGGGAGCGGATCGCGACGATCGGGCAGAACGCCCAGCAGCTCGCCGGCGCCTCGGCCCATCTCAGCGCCACCGCCGAGCGGATGACCGGCAACGCCAACGACACCTCCGAGCAGGCCACCGCGGTGACGAGCAGCTCGCACGAGGTCTCCGGCCACGTGCACTCCGCCGCGGCCGCCGCCGAGGAGCTGACCGCCAGCATCCGGGAGATCTCCAGCAGCGCGTCGCAGGCCACGCAGATCGCCTCCGAGGCGGTCACCGTCGCCCACGAGGCCAACGAGACGGTCAGCAAGCTCGCCATCTCCTCGGCGGAGATCGGCGAGGTCACGAAGGTCATCAGCGCGATCGCCCGCCAGACCAACCTGCTGGCGCTCAACGCCTCGATCGAGGCGGCCCGCTCCGGCGAGGCCGGCCAGGGCTTCGCGGTCGTCGCCGAGGAGGTCAAGACGCTGGCCGAGGAGACCGCCGCCGCCACCGTCGGCATCAACGAGAAGATCGCCCTCATCCAGCACGACACCAAGAGCGCGGGGCAGGCCATCAGCCGGATCAGCGAGATCATCCGCTCCATCGACGAGCTCCAGGAGGCGATCGCCAGCGCCGTCAACGAGCAGAGCACGACCACCGACGAGATCGCCCGGACGGTCGCCGGCGCCGCCGACGGAACCGTCGGCATCACCGAGACGATCACCGGCGTCGCACAGTCGGCGCAGGCCACCTCGGGCGGCGCCAGCGAGACCGAGCAGGCCGCCGAGCAGCTCGCCCGCACCGCCGCCGACCTGCAGGAGCTCGTGGCGAGGTTCTCGGTCTGACCGGGTGACCGGGCGACCCGCCCGGCCGCGCCGGGTAGGGTGTCCCGGTGACCGCCGCGGACGCCACCGTCGGGCAACACCATCTCGGACGGCTCGTGGAGCAGTCCCACGAGCGCCGCGGCGACTATCGGTCGCTGCTCTACGAGGGGACGTGGCATCGCTCGGGCGAGCTCTTCGAGCGCTCGCGACGGCTCGCCGGCGGTCTGCGCGAGCTCGGCGTCGCCCCCGGCGACCGGGTCGTCGTCTCGATGGCCAACTGCCCGGAGGTCCAGGTCGCCTACCACGCCCTGTGGCGGGCGGGCGCGGTCGTCACCCCGGCGATGTTCCTGCTGCCCGTGCCAGACCTGGCCCACGTGATCGCCGACTCCGAGGCGTGCGCGGTCATCACGACGCCGGAGTTCGCCGACAAGGTGCGCGCCGCGGCCGCCGAGCTGCCCGGCGACCGGCGGCTCATCTGCGCCGGCGAGACCGCGCCGGCGGGCTTTCTGGCGCTCGCCGACATCGAGCGCGTCGCCCCGAGCGAGCTCGTCCCCCGCGCCGACGACGACCTCGCGGCGCTGCTGTACACCGGGGGCACGACCGGGCGCTCCAAGGGCGTGATGCTGACCCACGCCAACCTGCACTTCACCGGGCGCGCGGCGCATGCCGCCGCCCACGTTCCCGGCGTCAACCGCGCCCTGACCGTGCTGCCGCTCTCGCACGCCTATGGCCTGCTCGTCACGCTCGCGGCGCTGCACTCGCCGGAGGCGGTGGTGGCCGTCCTGGAGCGCTGGTTCGTGCCCGAGCGCTTCCTGGCCCTGATCGCCGAGCACCGCCTCCAGCTCAGCGCCGTCGTGCCGACGATGCTCCAGCTGCTGCTGGCCGAGCCGCTGGACGACTTCGACCTCTCCTCGCTGCGCCACCTCAGCTGCGGCGGAGCCCCTCTGCCCGGCGAGGTGGAGGTCCAGTGGCGGCGGCGGATGCCGGGGGTGGCGATCCGCCAGGGCTACGGGATGACCGAGACCGCGGCTCTCATCTCCACCAATCCGGCGGGCGACGAGCATCCGGGCTCGGTCGGCCTGCCCGTGCCCGGGACCGAGATCCGCGTCGTCGACGCGCTCGGGGAGCCGCTGGCGGCCGGCGAGATCGGCGAGATCTGCTGCCGCTCCCCCGGCGTGATGAGCGGCTACTGGCGCGCTCCGGAGGCGACCGCCGAGGCGCTGCGCGACGGCTGGCTGCACACCGGCGACGTCGGTTATCAGGACGCCGACGGCTACCTCTTCATCGTCGACCGCAAGAAGGACCTCATCATCCGCGGAGGCTTCAACGTCTATCCCCGCGACGTCGAGGACGCCCTCGTCGCCCACCCGGCGGTGCAGATGGCCGCGGTCATCGGACGCCCGGACACCACTCTCGGCGAGGAGGTCGTCGCCTACGTCGCGCTGCGCGACGACGCCGGCGTGACCGAGGCCGAGCTGATCGACTGGAGCCGCGAGCACATCGGCGGCTACAGATATCCGCGGGAGCTGCACATCCTGCCGGCGATCCCGCTGACCCCGGTCGGCAAGATCGACCGCAAGGCGCTGCGCGCCCTGCCTCCCGCGCGAACCTGATCCAGAGGATCCGCCGCGCGACGGCTCGCGTCCAGACCGCTCTCTCTCCCGGGGCCTACGATCCGGCGCGCGCGGCCTGAGCGGCCGCGAGCTCGCCCAGCCGCTCGGCCTCGTGCCGCAGCGCCGCGCTGAGTCCGATGGCCGTTCGCACGCCCCCCTTCGCCAGCGGCCGGATGACCGCGAGCGCCTCGTCGACCGCGGCCAGCGCCGCCCGAGGACGGCCGAGCTCGGACAGCAGCTCGGCGCTCGTGCGCAGCGAGATGGCCAGGTCCGTTCGGGCCGTGTCCTTCCCGGCGCCCGCCGCCCGCGCCAGCCGCCGGCGATCGAGGTCGACGGCCTCTCCGGCGATCTCCACCGCGCGCTCGTGCTGACCCAGCGCGCCGAGGCAGGTCGCCTCGCGGCCGAGAGCCCCGGCGATGGATGTGGCGATCGTGTCATCGTCGGCGAGCTGCGATCCCCGGAGGGTCGCGACCGCCTCCTGCGCCGCCGACAGCGCGTCCTGCATCTCGCCCAGGGCGCTCAGCAGCTCCGATCGCAGTCGCAGCGAGAGCGCGAGCGGGATGGCCGACGCCTGCACACCGGGGTCGGCCAGCCGCCGGCGGATGCCGACCGCCTCGGTCGCCGCCGCCAGCGCTTCGTCGCGGCGCCCGAGATCGCCGAGGATCTGCGCCGAGTGGTGCAGCGAGAACGCGAGATCGGCCGCGGCCGCATCCGCCGCCGGGGACGCGAGAGCGCGCCTCCCGCGCGCGCGGTCCAGCTCCACCGCCTCGGCCACGGCCCCGGCCGCGCGCTCGCGGTCGCCGGCCGCCGCCAGGCACTGCGCGTGGCGATTGAGCGCCCCCGCCAGGCACATTCGCAGCGCGTCATCCCCGTTCGCGGCCAGCGCCCGCAGCGCCGAGACCGCCTGCTCGGCGGCGGTCAGAGCCTGCTCGGGGCGGTCGAGCTCGCCCAGCAGCCGGAGCTGCGTGCTGAGTGCCTCGGACAGTGCGGGCAGAAAGGCGGGCGCGCCCGCATCGACCAGCTGCCGGTAGATGTCCACGCTGTTGGCGGCCGCTGTGATCGCCATCTCCTCGCGCGTCCGCTCCCGCCCGCCCGCCGGCGATCCGCGGGTGTGCTCGCGCACGGCCAGGTACACCGACGCCAGCTCGTGACTCGAGTGGGCGAACTCGGCGCCGGCGCGGCCGTCGCCGGCGAGGCTGCGCTGTCCGAGGAGGACGGTCGCCTCGGCGACCGAGCTCAGCGCCTGTTGATCGCGTCCGAGGGTGCGCAGGGAGCTGTACCGGTTCATGAGCGCCATCGCGAGGTCATAGGAATGCGAGTCCCCGAGCTCGCGCAGCAGCGCGACCGCCTCGTTGATCGCCTTCAGCGACGCGGGCTCGCGCCCGACTCGGCTCAGGGCCGCGGACCGGTTCACCAGCGCCCCGGCGAGCTCGAATCGCAGCCCCGGATCGGGCGAGCCCTTGACCAGCCGTCGGAGGATCCCGATCGCGTCGGCGCCCTCGGCTGCGGCGCGCTCGTCCTCGCCAAGCTCCGACAGGTAGAGAGCGTGTTGACTCAGCGAGCGGGCGAGGCCGTCGGCGGAGGGCTCGCCATGACCCTGCGTGCACGCACGAAACAGCTCCACCGCCTGCTCGATCGCTTGGACCGCCTCGCCCGTTCGTGCGAGCGCGTGAAGCAGCTGCGCCCGGGTTCGGGCCACCTCGGCGAGCTCCGCCGATACGTCCTTGCCGTCCCCACCCGAATGACGCCGGAAGATCTCGGCGGCCTCGCCGATCGCCTCGAGCGCCTCCTCATTGCGCCCGAGCATCTCCAACGCCGCCGCCTGGTTGCGGAGCGCCTGGGCGAGCCGCGGCTCGGACGTGCCCGGGCTCGCCGTCGCCAGGCGACGGTCGATCGCGACCGCCTCGGTGATGCTCGCGAGCGCCTGCTCCGTGCGCCCGAGCTCGGCCAGCCGGCCGCCGACATTCGACAGCGCATCGGCAAGGTCGGGACTGAACTCGTCAGGCTCGCCGTCGGCCAGCGCACGCGCGATCCCGACGGCCTCCTCAATCGCCTCGAGCGCGGCTTCACGGCGCCCGGAGCGTGCGAGCTGCCCCGATTGGTCCGCCAGTGCCGCGGCGAGCTCGGCCGCGACCACGCCTCGCTCGCGGGCGGCCGCCGCGCGGTAGATCGCGACCGATTCCCGCACCGCGGTCGCCGCCTCCTGCGCGCGGCCGACGGCGAGCAGCCGCTTTGACAGGTTGCGCAGATTACCGGCGAGGGAACGGGCGAACGCCTCCGGGAGGGCGGCCGCCAGATCGCGGTTGATCCGGATCGCCTCCGCGAGCGCCGTCAACGCCTCGTCGGTCCGCCGCACCGTCCACAGCCTGCTCGAGTGGTTGTTGAGCGTGTCGGCGAGGCTCGGCAGGAACGCGTCGGGGTTCAGCTCAGTGAGGCCGCGGAATCCTGCGACCGCCGCCCTGCTGGCGGTCAGCGCCTCCTGGTCGAGTCCCAGCGCGCTGAGGCTCGCGGAGCGGTTGTGGGCCAGCCCCGCGAGGCGCTGCGCAGCGATCATCGGATGATCGTCGATCAGATCGCCGAATATCCTGATCGCCTCGTCCACGGAGGCGAGCGAGTCGCGCTCGCGCCCCGCATCGCTCAGCGAATTGGATTCGTTCGCGAGCGCGGCACCCAGCTCGAAGCCGAATGCTCCCGGTGCGCGTTCACGGAGCTCCCGGTAGATCGCGACCGATTCCGCGACCGGGGCAAGCGCCTCCCGGCGGCGTCCGACCGCGCGCAGGCAGACCGACTCGGTGCTGAGCGACGCCGCGAGCTGCGCCAGCGGATGCACTCCCCCCTGCACCGCGGACGCCAGGCGCCGGTTGATCGCCACGGCTTCGTCGATCGTGGCGAGCGCCTCCTGATGAGCGCCGACATGGCCAAGCCGGTTGGCGAGGTCGTTGGCCGCGGCGGCCACCCGCATGTCCCGGTCGGCCGAGGGCGGTCCGGCCCGGCTTGCCTCCAGACGCCGCCGCGCCGCAACGAGCGAGACCTCGCGCAGCGCGACGCTGTCAAGCGGAAGCACGGTTGACATCTCGACCGCGAGCTCGGCGTCGTCCGCGGCCTCGAGCGCGCGCGCCAGCAGCTGCCCGATCGGATCGCCGGTCTCGATCGCGACCGTCACCGCCTGCTCCCAGATCGACGGGAGCTTCGCCGCCAGCGCGTGTCCGAGCGCCTCGCGCGCGCTGGGGTGCTCGCGCGCGGTCTGGTTCAGCGCGCTCAGCGCGCGGTACACCGCGACCGGCGAGCGCACACGGGACAGGAGCCGCTCGGCCAGCTCAGGCGTGTGCTCGCTCCCCAGCACCTTCGCGATCAGCGTCTCGCCGAGCAGCGCCGGGCCGAGCGGGCGAAACCATCCCCCGCTCGCTGACCGCCCGGGATCGGCGACCGGTGCGGTCGTGGCCGTGGACGGCGGCGGGTAGAGCTCGCGCAGCCAGCGCGCGGCGCGACGGACCGTCTGCTCGGGCGCGTCGGCGAGGTCCGGCAGCGCGCGCAGCAGCGACGCGGCCTCCTCCTGGCTCGAGGCGCTCGTCATCGTCGCGACCGCGACCGCCGCCTCCAGCACCGGCTGGGCCAGCTCGAGCTGTCGTGATCGCGCCGTGCTCGTCCAGTAGCGGCTCTCGCGCCGCAGCGCGAACGCCAGCAGCGCATCAGCGATCTCGCCGGTCCCCGATACCGTGGCTGCAC
>CAWKFP010000011.1:0-106023 GCA_963849085.1 uncultured Solirubrobacteraceae bacterium
ATCCCCACAGACGGTCACGGGTGCGGTCACGGGTCTCTCCTCGTCCCAGCCGGCTTTGAGTGCGCACAACCAAGCCCCCGGCGGTGATGGCCGTCGTTTTCGGTCATCGTGGGCGGTCAAATCGGGGGCGGTCAATCGGGGGCGCCGTCGCCGCCGGGGGGGTTGAGGGCGTTTTTAACGCTATGTGGGTTAAAAACGACCACACCCCTACCCCGAGGGGCGGGGCGTCACGTCACCAGGGCTCGCCGAAGCGCTCTGAGAAGGTGAAGTCAGAGACCGGCTTGCGGGTCAGCCTCGCCGGCCACGGGTCGGCGCGGTGGCCGACCGAGATCAGGCCGGCCATCGCAAACTCCGCGGGGATCGCCAGCAGCTGACGGACCTCGGCCTCGGCGGGGACGAGCAGCGTCGTGAACGCCGCGCCGAGCCCCTCGTGGCGCAGGCCGAGCAGGATGTTGTGGACGAACGGGTAGATCGAGGCGCCGCCGACGATGCTCGGACGGTCCAGCTCGGCGTCGGTGATGGCGAGGGCGGAGAGCTGGACGCAGACGACGAGGTGCATCGGGACGTCGTCGATGTGATGGGCGAACTCGTCGGCGCCGCGCAGCATGCGCAGGCGTCCCGCTGACAGTCCGCTGTCCTCGCCGGCGTCGAGCGCCGCGCGCCCGCCGGTCGAGACCATGTAGCGCTCCCACGGCGGGACATAGAGCTCGCGCAGACGGCGCCGGGCCTCCGGCGCGGTGACGACGACGATGCGCCAGCCCTGGCGGTTGCCGCCGCTCGGCGCGAAGCGGGCGTTGTCGAGCACCCGCTCCAGGACGTCACGGTCGACCCGCTCGTCGGTGAAGTAACGCGTCGACGGGACGCAGCGCATCAGCTCGTAGAGCGCGTCGCTCACCGCGACGTGGCGGCGCGCTCGCCGGCCAGCAGCGCCGGGTCGGCGACGAGCAGCTCGGCGATCTGGACGGCGTTCGTGGCGGCGCCCTTGCGCAGGTTGTCGGAGACGACGAACATCGACAGCCCGCGCGGATGGGACTCGTCCCGGCGGAGGCGCCCGACGAACACCTCGTCGCGCCCGGCGGCCCGCAGCGGCGTCGGCACGTTCTCCAGGATGACCCCGGGCGCCGACGCCAGCAGCTCATGGGCGCGCTGCGCCGACAGCGGCTCCCGCGTCTCCAGGTTGACCGCTTCGGAGTGCGAGATCCGAACCGGGACGCGCACGCAGGTGACGGCGACGCCGATCGCGTCGTCCTCGAGGATCTTGCGCGTCTCGAACATCATCTTGCGCTCCTCGTCGGTGTGATCGTCGCCGTCGGCGAAGGTGCCGGCCGCCCCGATGACGTTGAACGCGATGTGCTCGGGATAGATCGCGGGCTCGGGCATCTCCTGCCCCTGCAGCGAGGCATGGGCCTGGGCGTCGAGCTCGTCGAGCGCCTTCTTGCCGGTCCCCGAGACCGACTGATAGGTCGAGACGACGAGCCGCTCGATGCCGACCGCGCGATGGATCGGCGCGACCGCCACCATCAGCTGCATCGTCGAGCAGTTGGGATTGGCGATCAGGCCGCGGTGACGGGCGAGCGCGTGGGGATTGACCTCGGAGACGACGAGCGGCACATCGGATTCGCGCCGGAAGGCCGACGAGTTGTCGATCACGACCGCCCCGTGCTCGACGAACTTCGGCGCCCACTCCCGTGAGGTGACGCCGCCGGCCGAGAACAGCGCGATGTCGAAGCCCGACAGGTCCGCGCTGCCGTCCAGGACGACGACCGGACGCCCGTCGACCTCCATCCCGGCCGACCGGGCCGAGGCGAAGAGAACGATCTCGTCAGCGGGGAATGCGCGCTCGCGCAGGCAGTCCAGCATCACCCGCCCGACCGCTCCGGTGGCGCCGACGACCGCGACCCTGGTCATCGGGGGCCCGTCTCGACCTCGATCGCGCCCGCGCCGAGGTCGAACGCGCCGTGGAGCGCGCGGACGGCCTGGGGCACAGCTTCGGCGCGGATGACGCAGGAGATCTTGATCGGCGAGGTGGAGATCATCTCGATGTTGATCTCCTCCTCGGCGAGCGTCTGGAACACCTTGGCGGCCACGCCGGGGTGCGAGCGCATGCCGGCGCCGACGATCGAGACCTTGCCGATCTCCCGGTCGATGTCGACATGGGTCAGCCCGAGATCGGCGATGAGCGGCGCCAGGGCATGCTCGGCCGCGCGCACGTCCTCGGTGCCGATCGTGAACGACACCTCGGCCGCGCGGCCCTCGGTCAGCGGCTCGTTCTGGATGATCGTGTCGACGTTGCAGTTGGCCGCGGCGAGCGCGTTGAAGATCGCCGCCGCCGCGCCCGGGCGGTCAGGGACGCCGAGCAACGTGATCCGCGCCTCGTCGGTGGAGTGGGTGACGGCGGTGATGAGGGGGTGTTCCATGGTCTCGTCTTCTCCAAGGACAAAGGTACCGGGAGCGGGATCGAAGCTCGACCGGCAGTGGATCCGCACGCCGTGTGTCCGGGCATACTCGACCGAGCGCAGTTGCAGGACCTTGGCGCCCGAGGCCGCCATCTCCAGCATCTCCTCGAAGCTGACCTGCGGGAGCTTGCGCGCGTCGGGCACGATCCGCGGGTCGGCGGAGAACACGCCGGCGACGTCGGTGTAGATCTCGCACACCTCGGCGTCGATCGCCGCGGCGATCGCGACAGCGGTGGTGTCCGAGCCGCCGCGGCCGAGCGTCGTCACATCGCGGCTCGTCGAAACCCCCTGGAAGCCGGCGACGAGCACGATCAGGTCCTCGATCAGCGCCTCGCGAATCCGGTCGGCGCGCACGTCGAGGATGCGGGCCTTCGTGTGCGAGGTGTCGGTGACGATCCCCGCCTGTGATCCGGTCAATGAGATGGCGCGGTGGCCCAGGTCATTGATCGCCATCGCGCACAGCGCGCACGAGATCCGCTCCCCGGTCGACAGCAGCATGTCCATCTCGCGGCGGTCGGGATCGGGCGAGACCTCCTCGGCCATCGCGATCAGCTCGTCGGTCGTCTGCCCACGCGCCGACAGGACCGCGACGACGCGCTTGCCGGAGGCGTGCTGGGCGACGATCCGGCGGGCGGCGGCCCTGATCCGCTCGGCGTCGGCGACCGAGGTCCCACCGAACTTCATCACCACGGTCTCGGGCGCGAGCACGGTCATCACGACTCAGAGGGTAAACGGCCCGGAGCCCTCACACCGTGCGGCGCCCGGAGAACGCCCGCCCGAGCGTCAGCTCGTCGGCGTACTCCAGGTCAGAGCCGACCGGCAGGCCGCTCGCCAGCCGGGTGACGGCGAGCTGCGGGTGCAGCTCGCGCAGGCCGGCCGCGATGTGCAGCGCGGTCGCCTCTCCCGTCGTCGTCGGGTTCGTCGCGATCACCACCTCCCGCAGGCCGCCGTCCCTGGCGCGATCGTAGAGCTCGGCGATCCGCAGGTCTTCCGGGTCGACGCCGTCGATCGGCGACAGCGCGCCGCCGAGCACGTGATAGCGCCCGGCGAACTCATGCGTGCGCTCGATCGAGATCACGTCCGACGGCTCCTCGACGACGCAGATGAGCTCGGGATCACGACGCTGGTCCTCGCAGATCCGGCAGCGCGGGCCGTCGGCGAGGTTGAAGCACACCTCGCACAGCCCGATCCGCAGCTTGACCTCGCGGATCGCCTCGGCGAGCGCCATCGCCTCCTCGTCGCTGGCCCTCAGGACGTGGAAGGCGAGCCGCTGAGCGGTGCGCCCACCGACGCCGGGCAGCTTGGAAAACTCGGCGATCAGCCGCTGGACAGGTGGTGCGTACACGCGCCGGTGGTCGTTGTGGTCCGAGCCGCTTAGAAGCCGGGGAGCCCGAGGTTGCCCAGTCCGCCGGCGATCCCGCCCATCTTGTTGGCGGCGAGCTCCTGCGCGGCCCGCAGTCCCTCGTTGACCGCCGCCAGGACCATGTCCTGGAGCAGCTCGACGTCGTCGGGGTCGACGGCCTGCGGATCGATCGTGATCGCCTTGACGACGAGGTCGCCGGTGACATGGACGGTCACCATCCCCCCGCCGGCCGAGGCATCGACGACCTCGTCCTTGAGCGTCTCCTGCGCGGCCATCATCTCCTCCTGCATCTTCTGGGCCTGCTTGAGGAGGTTCTGCATGTTCGGCTGGGGCATCAGCTTCCTTCCGGGTCGGGATCCTCGAGCACTTCCTGAGCGTCGAACTCCTCCACCAATCGTTTCACCAGCTCCTCCTGGGAGAGGCCACTGGCCTGGTCTCCGGCCGGCGGCGTGTCGTCGCGCAGCTCGTAGCGCAGCACGAGCGTGGCCCCGAGCAGCGAGCGCAGCGCGTCGACCGTGGCGCGGCGATAGTCGTCCTGCTCGGCCTTGCGCTTGAGGAAGGCCTTGCCTGCCGGGAAGGCGATCGTCACCGCGCTGCCCTCCAGCTCCACGGGACGCGCGTCGTGCAGGAGGGCGGCGAGCATCTGATTGTCCTGGCGGACGATGTCGATGACCGCCGGCCAGCACGCGGTCACCGTCTCCAGCGCGAGCGGGTCGTCCGCCGATCGCGGGGGCACGGGCTGTGGGGACGCGGGCGGCGGGGCGACCTCCGGGGGCGGGTGATCCGCGGGCGCCGCGCCGCCGTTGGCGGCCCCGGGCCGGGGGGCGGCGTGCGCCGAAGCCGCGGCGGCCGACGGAGCCGGGGCGGCGGCCTGCCGGGCGGCGGCGGCCGGGGCGGCGGCCTGCTCGGGAGCGGCGGCCGGCGCGGGCGCGGTCGGGGTCGGGGTGGCCCCGGAGCGCAGCGCGGCCTCGAGCCGCTCGATGCGGGCCAGCAGCGCCGCGGTCGACGGGTCGACGTCGGGCGCGGCGGCCTTGATCAGCACGAGCTCGAGCTGGATCCGGGCCTGGGCGCCGTTGGCGGTCGCCTCCAGCGCGTGCGAGACGAGCTCCAGCAGCCGGACCGTGTCGGTCGACGCCAGCGCCTGGGACTGCGCCAGCAGGCGCTGATCACGCTCGGGCGTGACGCGGACCTCGTCGGGGACCTCGCCGAGGATCTGAACGGCGAGCAGCTCGCGGCCGTGAACCTCCAGATCGCGCAGGATCTGCCCGGGATCACGGCCGGAGCCGGTCAATCGGGCGGCGCTGCGCAGCGCGGCGGCCGGATCCCGCGCGAGGACGGCGTCGAGCGCCTCGAACAGCTGCTCGGCGTCGGCGACGCCGAGCACGGCGAGCACCGCCGCCGGCTCGATGCGCTCGTCGCCGGAGTAGGTCACGAGCTGCTCGAGCGTGCCGAGCGCGTCCCGGAAGCTGCCGGTGGCGTGGCGGGCGATGAGCGCCACCGCGGCCTGGTCGATGTCGATCCGCTCGGTGGCGGCGACCCGGCCGACGACGGCGGCGACCTGCTCGACCGTCGGACGGCCGAAGTCGAAGCGGTGGCAGCGATCGACGACCGTCGGCAGGACCTTCTGCGCCTCGGTCGTGGCGAGCACGAAGATCGTCTTCGGCGGCGGCTCCTCCAGCGTCTTGAGGAACGCGTTCCAGGCCTGCGGCGAGAGCATGTGCGCCTCGTCGAGGATGTAGACCTTGTGGCGGCCGGAGACGGGCGCATAGGCGACGCTCTCCCGCAGACCGCGGATGTCGTCGACCGAGTTGTTGGACGCGGCGTCCATCTCGATCACGTCAAGCGAGGTGGCGTTGGCGATCGAGACGCACGAGTCACAGACCCCGCACGGCTCGATCGTCGGGCCGTGCTCGCAGTTCAGGCAGGCGGCGAGGATCTTCGCCGTGCTCGTCTTCCCGGTGCCGCGGGAGCCGACGAACAGATAGGCGTGATGGACCTTGCCGCGGGTGACGGCGTTGGACAGCGTGCGCACCACCTGCTCCTGGCCGACGACGTCGGCGAAGGTCCGGGGGCGGTGGCGGCGATAGAGCGAGGGACCGGTCGACACGGCCTTCGAGTCTAGTGTCGCGCCCGGTGGGCTCGCCGGCCGGCGAGCCGGCCCTCGCCCCCGCCGCCACCGGCCGGCCGGCGGCGGGGGAGAAGTGGACCGTGCACCCTCTTTCGAAGCCGTTCCCGAGGAGCGACCGCCATATGGAGACTCCGGCTCAGCACTCCCGTCGCGCCTGGAGGTGACCGCTTAAGGCTGCTTCCTTCCGGACCTGACCTGGTTCACGGGCCTTCATCGCAACGGGACCAACCCATCACCACCTCCACACGAGGCGCTGACCTCGGGCCGTCACCCCTCGAGAGGGAATTCAGCCCCGCTAGAGCGGATTGCGGGTACAGGGCACCGCTAGCACCCCGCCTAGCACGGTCCGTCGTTGATCGTAGACGGTCGGCGTTCCAAGCGCACGCGGATCAGTCGACGGCGATCGGCACGGCGGTCTGCGCCATCACCTGCGGCGTGGCGGCTCCCCACAGGTTGTGGGCGCGCGGATCCTCGATCCGCCAGCGGCCCGGAACGTAGGAGCGCTCGTCCCACACCTGGTACATGTCTGCGTAGTACTCGACGATGAATCCCGCGGGATCGAAGTGGTAGGTGAACAGGTTCTCGCCGGCGCCGTGCCGGCCCGGCCCCCACAGGAACGACGCGCCCTCGGCGGCGAGCACATCCCCGAGCGCGCCGAGCATGGCGAGGTTCTCGACGCCCCAGGCATAGTGGTTGAGTCCCGAGCGCGGCGCCCGTCCCACCCCGACGCCGTGATGCTCGACGTTGCAGCGCATGAACACGAGCGTGCCGTCGCCGACGTCGTCGGAGAGCCGAAAGCCGAGGACGTCGAGGAAGAAGGCGACGGTCGGTCCGGTGTCCTCGCAGGTCAGCATCGGATGGCCGAAGCGCCGCGGTCGGATCCCGGCGCCGCCGCCGGCTCCGGCGCTCACCGCCGGCTGCATCCCGGTGAAGACCTCGATGACGTGACCGGCCGGGGTCGGGAAGCGGACGGCGCGGGCGATCCCGCGCTCGCGCGGCTCGGTGGCGAGGATCGTGACGTCGCGCTGACGGAGAGCCGCGACCAGCGCATCGAGCGCCTCGTCGTCGTGAGCCTCGAGCGCGACGTGGTCGAGAGCCGCGGCCGGAGCGGCGATGTACTGGAGCGAGTGGTGGCAGTCGGCGTGTGTCAGATAGGCGCACCCGTCGACGCGCTCGGTCTCACGCAGGCCCATCACGGTGGTCGCCCATCGCACCGACGCGTCGAGATCGGGGACCCGCAGCGCGACGTGGCCGACGCGGCGGATGTAGTCCGGCACGACGGTCATCCCGCCACGACGGGATTGGCGATCGCGCCGATCCCCTCGATCTCGGCCACCATCAGGTCGCCGGGGGACAGGAAGCGGCCCTTGCCGGCCCCGACGCCCGCGCACGTGCCCGTGCAGATGACGTCGCCGGGCACGAGCTCCACGATCGCGCTGACGAACGCGATCTGCTCGGCGATGGAGAAGATCATGTGACGCGTACTCGCCTCCTGGTGCACCTCGCCGTTGACGGTCAGCTTCATGACGGTGTCCTGCGCGGCGGGGAGCTGGTCGGCCGGCACGAGCCACGGGCCCATCGGGCAGGACGTCGCCCACCCCTTCTGCGAGAACCAGTCGAACTTCATCGGCGCCTCGGGAATGTCGTCCCGCACGAAGCGCCCACGCACCGAGATGTCGTTGGCGACGGTGTAGCCGGCGATCACCGACAGCGCGTCGGCCTCGGCGACGCGAGAGCCGGGCCGACCGATCACGACCGCCAGCTCCACCTCCCAATCGACGCGCTCGGCGCCGACGCCGATGCGCACCTCATCTCCTCCGGCGATCACCGAGGTGGTGGGCTTGAGGAACATGAACGGCCCGCGAGCCGGCTTGGGAACCTCGGCGTCGGGCGGCAGATCACGCATCTCACGGGCGTGATCGGCGTAATTGGCGCCCGCCATGTAGAGGTTCGCCGGCCGGGGGAGCGGCGCGCGCAGCGCGACCTCGTCGGCGGCGCCGATCCGTGTCAGCTCGCCGGCGTCGACGAGCCCGTCGATCCGTTCCAGCCATCGATCCCAGTCGCGCAGGACATCGCCCATCGCCGGCCGTCCGGGCAGCGGATGCACGCCGCCGTCCACGATCGCCGCCGTGAACTCCCCTTCGCCATCGACCGCTGTTGCCAGCGCGTATCGAGCCATGGACGAAACCTATCCGTCGGGACGGCTGTGCGTCAACCGCACGGTCGTTCGACAGGCGCCCCGCCGCGGTTGCCGAAGCATTAGGGTTCCCGACCATGAAGGCGGTCGTCATCCGCGCCTACGGCGGCCCCGAGGTCCTCGAGTACCTCGACTGGCCCGAGCCCGAGGTCGGGCCGCGAGACGTGCTCATCGCGGTCCACGCGGTGTCGATCGGCCGCGTTCTCGATGTCGAGGTGCGCCGCCGCGGCGGCGATTTCCACGCCGGTCTGCCGAGGATCCTGGGATCGGACCCGGCGGGCGTCGTGGCGGGGATCGGCGCCGAGGTGACGAGCGTGAGCATCGGTGACCGCGTGGTCTGCACGAGCACCCTGTTCTGCGGCGAGTGCGTGATGTGCCGGGCCGGACTGACCAACGCCTGCCTGCACCACCGCGTCGTCGGCGTGCACATCGACGGCGGCTATGCCGAGTACTGCGCGGTTCCGGAGTCGACGATCGTGCGGGTCCCCAACCACGTGACCTTCGAACAGGCGGCGGCGATGGGGGTCGCGTATCCGGTCGCCTGGAATCTGCTGCGCCATCGCGGAGCGCTGCGGGCCGGCGAGTGGGCGCTGGTGATGGGGGCGGGCGGCGGGCTCGGGATCGCCGGCGTGCTGATCGCCAGGGCGCTCGGCGCCCACTGCATCGCGGCCGCCGGCAGCGAGGCAAAGCTCGAGCGCTGCCGGGACGAGCTCGGCGCCGACGCGACGGTCCGCTACGCCGATCCGGGCTGGTCGCGCCGTGTGCGGGAGCTGACCCCCGACGGCCTCGGCGTCCACGTCGTCTTCGAGAACATCTCCGCGCCCGACATGTTCGACGACTCGCTCGGCTCCCTGCGGCCCTACGGCCGACTCGTCACCTGCGGCTCGCACGGCGGCGACGCCGTGGCACTGCAGATGCGCACGCTGTACCGCTCCCATCTGACCGTCGCCGGGGATACCGGCGCGACGCTGGCGCAGACCCGCGAGGTCTTCCAGGCGGTCGCCGACCGCATCCTGCCGCCGCCGCCGGTCAGCCATCGCTTCTCCCTGCGCGACGTCGCCGCCGCCCACGAGGCAGCGCTCGGACGGGACCTGTTCGGCCGGGCGATCGTCGTCGTGCGCGAGTAGACACGTCGGGTCAGCCTCGCGCCCAGAGCCGCTCGGAGGCGATCCGCGCCCCCTCCACGAGCGCCGCCAGCTTGGCCCAGACGATCGTCGGATGGACCCGCGCGATGTACGGGGTCTGGGCGAAGCCGCAGTCGGTGCTGGCGATCACCCGCTCGCGCCCGACGACCTCGGCCAGGCGGACGATCCGCTGGGCGACCAGCTCCGGGTGCTCGACGACATTGGTGGCGTGGCTGATCAGGCCCGGGAGGAGCACGCGGCCCTCGGGCAGCTTCACGTCCTTCCACACCGCCCACTCGTGCTCGTGGCGCGGATTGGCCTGCTCGAGCGCGTAGCCGCCGACCGGAACGCGGAGGATGAGATCGACGATGTCGCGGAGCGGTACGTCGCTGCTGTGAGGGCCGTTCCAGCTGCCCCAGCAGACGTGGTAGCGGGCGCGCTGGGGCGGAATCCCGGTCAGCGCGCGGTTGAGCGCCTCGATCCGCAGCTCCGCCCATTCGCGATACTCCCGGGCGGTGGCCGGCGGGACCATGGTGTCGTACATCGTCGCCAGGAAGGCGTCGTCGACCTGCACATAGAGGCCGGCGTCGACGATCGCCCGGTACTCGACGTTGATCGCGTCCGCGAGGGCGAAGATGAACGCCTCGTCGGAGTCGTAGTACTCGTCGACCCGGATCGGAACCGCACTCGACGGCGCGACGACCGGGAGAAACCCCCCGGTGACCGACACGGCGTCGAGCGCGTGGCGCAGGTTGGCGACATCGCGCTCGATCGCCGCCCGGCCCGCGTACTCGATCGGACCGACACAGACCGCCTCGCCGCGCTCGCGGACGCCGGCCGCGACCGGGTTGCGCAGGTAATAGTCGGCATAGAACTCGGCGAAGTCACGCCGGTCACGGCCCATCCGCGACGGGTCCTTCGGACCGTCGGCGGAGACGGCGGCGAACGGGCGCTCCTCGAAGCCGCTCAGGCGGTCGCGGATGTACCACGCCCAGGTGAAGGTCTTGCCGAACTCGCCGTCTGAGACGAAGTCAAGTCCGACGCCGGCCTGACGGCGAACGACGTCGGCGACCGCATCACTCAGGCAGCGGGCGAAGGCCGCCTCGTCGTAGCTCTCGCCGTTCTCCTGAGCGCGCACGTACACGAGCAGCTCCTCCGGGCGGGGCAGGCTGCCGACATGAGTGGTGCGGATGCGATCCTCGTTGAGCACGGCACTGCCTTTCACTTGACCGGTCGGGCGACGACTGCTGGACCGCAGTGTGGCGAGCGGTCCGACGCGCTCCAACCCGGCCATTCCGATCCGCGGAACCGTGCGCTGCACGGCGGCGGCCGTCCCGGCCTAGTGTCCGCGGGATGAGCACGAGGTATCGCGCCGAGACGGTCGGCTCCCTGCTGCGTCCCGCCTACCTCACCGAGGCTCGCGCCCGGCTCGATGAGGGCGCGCTGAGCATCCGCGAGTACAAGCTGGCCGAGGATCGGGCCGTCGACGACGCCATCGCGCTCCAGCAGGAGGCGGGACTGGACGTGATCACCGACGGCGAGGCCCGCCGTCTCGTGTTCACCGCCGGGCTGATCGACGCGGTCAGCGGGATCGAGGGTCCCCCGCCCCCGCCGACGACCTGGCACGGCGACGCGGCGTACGGAACCGAGGATCTCACCCGGACGGTCGCGCGGCACTCGGTCAGCGCGCGACTGCGGCGCGTGCGGTCGGTGGCCACCGAGGAGTTCACCTTCCTGCGCGCGCGGACCGACCGGCCGGCCAAGGCGACGCTCCCGAGTCCGCTGATGCTCGGCAAGTGGTGGAACCCCGAGAGCTCGACGCAGGCCTACGCCGACCCCTTCGACGCCTTTGCCGACGCGGCCGAGATCCTGGCCGAGGAGATCCGGGAGCTGGCCCGCCTGGGCTGCGAGTACGTCCAGATCGACGCCACCGACATCGCGACGCTCGCCGACCCCGCCGTGCGCGCGCAATACGACGGGCTCGGCATCGGAGCGCAGCGCATGCTGACCGAGGGCATCGCGCTGCTCGACGGGCTGACCCGGGCCGCCGGCGGGATCACCTACGCCATCCACCTGTGCAAGGGCAACAGCGAGGGGCGCTACATCGCCGCGGGCGGCTATGAGCCGATCGCCGAGCAGGCGTTCGCCGGCTTGAGCGGCTACGACATCCTGCTGCTGGAGTACGACGACGAGCGCTCGGGCGACTTCGCGCCGCTGCGCCACGTCCCCGCCCACCAGACGGTGGTGCTCGGCCTGGTCAGCAGCAAGGCCGCGCGCGTGGAGACGAGCGCCGAGCTCCGGGGCCGCATCGCCGAGGCCTCGCGGCACGTGCCGCTGGAGCGCCTGGCCCTCTCCTGCCAGTGCGGCTTCGCCTCGACGGCGGGCGGCAACCGGATCACGCCGGAGATCCAGCGGGCCAAGCTCGAGCTCGTGGGGCTCGTCGCCGGGCAGCTGTGGAGCTGACGCCGTCGCGGTGACGGCGGCGCGACCGGGCCGGAAGCGGGCCGGAGCATGTCGGGGCGAGCCGGAGGGGGCCGGAGCGGGCGAGAGCCTCTGACCGGCGTTCCGGCGAGCGGAACCCGGCAGCGGCGCGCGCGCCCCGTGCGCCGATAGCGTGACCGCGACAGCGAGGCCGCAACCGGCGACGCGAGCAAGGAGAGGCGATGGACTTCGGACTTGGGCTGATGGGGTACCACGGTTGCTGGGACGACGCGGCGTTCGCCGAGCAGCACGGCTTCGTCAGCGCCGGATTCGTCGACTCGCCCCTGCTCGGCGGTGACCCGTTCGTGTGCCTGGCGCTCGCCGCCGGCGCGACGCGGGAGATGCGGATCGGCACGTTCCTGGCGATTCCCAGCCTGCGTGACGCGGCGACGACCTCGGCGGCGATCGCCACCGTCAACCGCCTCGCCCCGGGGCGGACCTTCCTGGCGATGGGCACGGGGTTCACCGGCCGCGCCGTCTTCGGGCTCCCGCGGATCTCCGCCGCCCGTCTGCGCGCGTACGCCCGCCAATGCCGCGGCCTGCTCGACGGCGAGGAGGTCATCCACACCGAGGGCGATCGCCGGACGCCGATCCGCCTGCGCCAGACCGAGGGGCGCTACGTCGACCTCGAGAATCGCGTCCCCGTGCTGATCGCCGCCGACGGCCCCAAGGCGCTCGCCGTCGCCGGCCAGGCCGGGGACGGCTGGGTGGTCACGCTCCAGTACGCGAACGTGATGGAGAACGCGGCCGACGTGTTCGCCGGCTCGTGGGCGGCGGTCAAGGCCGCGGCGGCCGGCGCCGGGCGCTCGATCGACGACGCCTACACGATGTACTCGGCGTGCGTCTGCGTGCTCGAGCCCGGAGAGTCGGCCGTGTCGCCCCGCGCGCTGGAGCAGGTGGGGATGGCGGCGATGATGCCCTTCCACGCCTACGCCGACAACCCGGCGATCGGCGAGTACCTCCCGCCGCCGCTGCGTGACCGCCTGGAGATCTACGAGCGCGAGGTGCTGAGCCGATTCCCCGTCGCCGCTGAGCGCCGCCACCAGGAGACCCACCGCGGTCATCTCTCCCACATCCTGGAGGGCGAGGCCGCCGTCCTCACCGACGAGATCGTGCGCATGACGACGCTGACCGGCACCGCGCAGGAGATCGCGACCACGCTGACCCGGCTTCAGGACGCGGGGCTGCGCAACGTGTCGTTCTGGGCCCCGCCGCACCTCACGCGCGAGATCGTGCTCGACATCGAGCAGAAGGTGATGCCGCTGATGACCGCGGCCGTGGTGTGACGGCACCCGACGGCGAGGGGCGCCGTCCGCGGGTCAGGCCACCGAGGCGGGCGAGAGCTCGGCCGCCGCGCCCGTGACGGCCAGCGTCTCAGACAGACGCCAGGCGGCCGCCCTGACCAGCGTCGCGGCCTCGCGCAGCAGCGGCTCGTCGGGCTTGGCGACGACGGCGAGCGCGGCGACGACCTCGTCGTCGACCATCACCGGCGCCGCCACGCCGGCGGTCCCCAGCCGGTACTCCTCACGGGAGAACGCGATCCCGCAGCGGCGCACGATCTCCAGATGCTCGCGCAGCACGTCGGGGCGCACGATCGTGCACCGCGTGTAGGGACGCAGGATCTCCGATCCGAGCAGCCCGTCGAGCTCCTCGGGCGAGCATCCGCTGAGCAGCGCCTTGCCGATCGCGGTGGCGTGCAGCGGCATCGGCGATCCGACCATGCGGGTCAGCGCGGGCGTCTGGCCGCCGAACACCTCGTCGACGATCAGGGCGCGCGGCCCAGATCGCACCGCCAGGTTGACGACCGAGCTCGTCCGGCTCGCCAGGCTGTGCAGCAACGGCATCGCGGTCGAGCGCAGGGCGCGCAGGCGCGCGTTCATGCCACCGAGCTCGAACAGCCGCGTTCCCGGGCGAAAGCCGCCTCCCGCGCGCTCGAGCATCCCGAGCTCCACGAGCTTCCAGCACACGCGGTGCAGCGTCGTCTTGGGCAGGCCGGTCAGCCCCACGAGCTCGGCGAGCGTCAGCGGACGGTCGGTCGCGCCGCACGATTCGAGCACGAGGAACACACGATCGGCCACCGACGGAGCGCGCTCTCCTCCATGCGAACGCATCGCGGCCAGTCTAGTACAGGCGTGCGAACCACAATTCCGATCAGGGGAACGGGCCCATTGGCGGCTCGGGGGCCCCCCGCGATGATGAGCGGATGGATAACTCAGCAGCAGGCTCCACCACGACCGCCGGCGGTCCGGTGGCAGGCGTACTCGCCGCGATGGGCGGGCTGACGGTGCACGATCTCTCCCCCACGATCACCGACGACATGCCGATGTGGTTCATGTATCCCCAGCCCGAGATCGCGCCGCTGTTCCAGCATGCCGAGGCCGGGGCGGCCGCCAACCGCGTCGCGCTCGCCGAGCACACCGGCACCCACGTCGACGCTCCCTTCCACTTCGACGCCGACGGCGCGACCGTCGATCGAGTGCCCGTCGACGCGCTGCTGCTGCGTCCGTATCGCAAGTACGACCTCACCGCCAACGACCACCAGCCCGGCGAGATGATCGAGCTCGCCCACCTGAAGGCCGCCGAGGCCGCGGCGGGCTTCACGCTGTCGCCCGGCGACGTGGCGATCCTCGAGATCGGCTGGGATCGCTATCGGCCCGGCGGCGCCGATGCGCGCGAGCCGGGCTGGTGGGGAGCCAACGAGCCGGGGCTGTCGCCCGAGGCGTGCGAGTACCTGGCCGACGCCGGCGTGGCCTGCGTGGCGTGTGACACTCCGGCGTGCGACGTCGCCGCGCGCGACCGAGAGCTGCTCGGAGCCCACGGACACACCAACGCCTTCCTGCCGCGGGGCATCCTCATCGTCGAGGGACTCCAGGGCCTGGCCGGCGTCCCGCCGACGGGCCTCTTCCTCGCGTTGCCGCTGAAGATCGCGGGCGGGACCGGCTCGCCGGTGCGCGTCGTCCTGCTCGCCGAGTGAACCGGAGCGCAGCGATGCGACTGATCTCATATCTGCATGACGGCCGGGAGCGGGTGGGCGCGCGCGCCGGTGACGCCATCGTCGACCTTCACGCCGCCGCCGGCGACGTGCCGGAGACGATCCTGGAGCTGCTGGCCGGCGGGGAGCGGGCGATGAGCGCCGCTCGCGCGGCGCTCGACCACGGGGCGCAGCGCCCAGAGCTCCATGCTCCGTCCAGCGTCGCGCTGCTGCCGGTCGTCCCCCGGCCGCCGAAGATCCTCTGCGTGGCGCGCAACTACGCCGAGCATGCCGCCGAGGCCAACCTCGCGGTCCTCGGCGAGCCGAACATCTTCATCCGCTACGCGCGCTCGCTGCTCGCCGACGGCGAGCCGATCGAGGTTCCACGGGCCTCCCGCCAGGTCGATTGGGAAGCGGAGCTGGCCGTGATCATCGGGACCGGGGGAAAGCACATCGCTCGCGAGCAGGCGCTCTCGCACGTCGCCGGCTACGCGATCTTCAACGACGTCAGCATGCGCGACTGGCAGCTGCGCAAGCCACCCATCCAGTTCGGGGCCGGGAAGAACTTCGACGCCTCGGGACCGTTCGGCCCGGACCTCGTGACCGCCGACGAGATCCCCGATCCGCAGTCGCTGGCGATCGAGCTGCGGGTCAACGACGAGGTGATGCAGCGCTCGACGACGGCGTCGATGATCTTCGCGGTCGACCAGCTGATCGAGTTCATCTCGACGTACTCGACGCTGGAGCCGGGCGACGTGATCGCCACCGGCACGCCATCGGGCGTCGGCCACTTCCGGGACCCCGCGGTCTACCTCACGGCCGGGGACGCGGTGACGATCGAGATCGAGCGCGTCGGCGTTCAGCGCAGCCCGGTGATCGACGAGCCCGTGTCATGACGACGGTCAGACCACGCCGGCTCGGCCACGTCGGGATCACCACCCCGGATCTGGAGAGGCTGGTGTCGTTCTACGCCGACGTGCTCGGCCTGATCGTCTCCGACCGGATGCCGTATCCGGATGACTCGCCGTTTCACGAGGCGGTGTGGATGCGCTGCAACTCCGACCATCACGTGATCACGCTGTTCGGCCTGCGTGACCCGGCGCCGGCGCCCGCCCCGGCGCGCTCGCTCACCGGGCGGCTGCACCACATCGCCTTCGAGCTGGCGAGCTTCGATGACCTGTTGCGGTCGGTTCGGATGGCGCGGGAGCTCGACCTCCCGGTTCAGGGGACGCGCACCGGCGGCCCCGGCTGCCAGCTGCGGCTCTACGTCTGGGATCCTGACGACAATCTCGTGGAGCTCTACTGGGGCCTGGACCAGGTCGGCTGGGACGGCGTGTCGCGTCCCTGGCCCGAGGTGACGCCGATCGACCTGGAGACGCTTGACATCGACGCCTGGCTGGACTGGAAGGGGCCGGAGTTCAAGCCCGGAGCCCCGGTTCCAGACGGCGCGCGACATGAGTGAGAGCGAGCTGTTCCAGCGGGGCCTGGCCAAGCGGCGAGCGGTGGTCGGCGACGAGTACGTCGACCGCGCCCTGGAGGCGGTGACCGACCTCGACCGCGACTGGCAGCGGATCCTGACGGAGTACTGCTGGGGGGAGGTGTGGGGCGGCTCGGCGCTCTCCGATCGCCAGCGCAGCCTGCACAACCTGTGTCTGCTCGCCGCGCTCAACCGCCAGACCGAGTTCGAGATCCATCTGCGGGGCGCCCTGCGCAACGGCTGCACGCGGGACGAGATCCGCGAGACGCTGGTGCAGATCGCCGTGTACGCCGGCGTTCCGGCCGGGGTCGAGGCCTTCCGGATCGCGCGGCGGGTGTTCGCCGAGGCCGACGCCGTGGACTGAGGTCAGACCCGGTAGACGTGCTGGACCTGCGCGGCGAACAGCTCCTCGGGCTCCAGGCGCCGCTCGCAGACGCCCTGTTCGTGGGCATGGATCAGGAACTGGGTCAGCGTCGTGAGATTCTCCTCGATGCCGTACGGCCAGAAGTCCGCTCCGAACGTCTTGACCGCCGCTTCGGCATTGGCGAAGCTCCACGGGACCGGGAAGCGCGGGGTGTTGGCATCGATGGCGCGCTCCAGGCTGCGCCGCTTGGCCGTCTCGAAGGCGGTCAGGAGGTTCATCGCCACCCAGGGATGAGCATCGTGGACCTCGGCCTTCAGCACGATGACGTGCATGATCGGAAAGACTCCGGTGCAGCGGAAGTACTCCTCTTCGACGGTCCGGTAGTCGGAGAACAGCCGCACGACGCGTCCGCTGCCGTTGAGGAAATCGGCCGGGGGATGCGCGGCGATGACCGCGTCGATATCGCCGGAGAGCAGCATCTCGTTGAGGCTGCGATCGGCGACCCGGGTCAGCCTGACGCCGTCGGGCAGGCTGATCGCGACCGGCTCCACCCTCCCCGGCTGGTTGGTGCCGGCCTGCACCCATTCCACGCTGTCCAGCGCCACCCCGTAGTCCTCGGCGAGGACCGCGCGGGCGTACACCGTCGCCGTCTGGGTCCACTCCGGTATCCCGATGCGGCCGCCCGCGAGCTCAGCGGGCCGGTCGACCGGACCGTCGGAGCGCACGAAGATCGCCGAGTGACGGAAGCAGCGTGACGGGAAGACCGGGACGGCGACGATCGAATCGTCGCCGTGGGCGCGCAACGAGCAGTACTTCGCCAGCGACAGCTCGGAGATGTCCCATTCACGCAGACGCGTGAAGCGGAAGAAGATCTCCTCGATCGGATACTGCAGGCAGATCAGATCGACGCCCTCGACCGGGACGGCGCCGCTGATCAGATCCCGGACGTGGTCGTAGTCGTTGATCGCGAGGGTCAGTTGCAGGTTCTTGCGCGCGCTCATGTCGTATTCGTTGACGCGATGATGCGAAGGGCTCTCCGCGTGCCGGCGAGCAGCATACAATGATAATAACCATTTAGGCGACCCCATGATCGATGCCGAGCCTCCCAAGAGCGCTGGTCACCGCCCCGAGATGGCGTGGGGGAGCGATGCCGTGGCCGAGACGCTGCGGGCGCTCGGGCTCCCGTACATCGCGCTCAATCCCGGTGCGAGCTACCGCGGGCTGCACGACAGCCTCGTCAACTACCTCGGCAACGAGACCCCGGCGATCGTGGTGTGTCTGCACGAGGAGCACGCGGTGGCGCTCGCTCATGGCTATGCCAAGGTGACGGAACGCCCGCTGGCCGTCGCGCTGCACTCCAACGTCGGCCTCATGCACGCCACGATGGCGCTGTTCAACGCGTTCTGCGATCGCGTCCCGATGCTCGTGCTCGGCGCCACCGGCCCGCTGGACGCCGCCAGCCGGCGACCATGGATCGACTGGATTCACACCGCGGCCGACCAGGGGGCGCTGATCCGCTCCTACGTCAAGTGGGACGATCAGCCCGGGTCCGCCGCGGCCGCGGTCGATGCGGTGGCGCGCGCCGATCAGATCACCCGCACCTACCCGTGCGCGCCGGTGTACGTGTGCCTGGACGCCGGCATCCAGGAGGGCCCCCTCCCCACCCCGGTGGCGATCCCGGCGCTCGCCCGCCACCGCGCACCCGCTCCGCCCGCGCCGAGCGCCGCCGACGTCGCGACGACCTGCTCGCTGCTCGCCGCGGCGCAGCGGCCGCTCGTGCTCATCGGCCGGGTCGGTCGTGACCGCGACGACTGGCGGGCGCGCGTGCGCCTGGCCGAGGCCTACGGCGCCGCCGTCCTCACCGATCTCAAGGTCGGTGCCGGGTTCCCCACCGGCCACCGCCTGAATCCCGCAGCGCCGGGAACGTTCCTGACGCCGGCGGGCATCGAGCTCGTACGGACGGCCGACGTCATCCTCAGCCTCGACTGGATCGACCTCGGCGGCACGCTGCGCCAGGCCCACGGCGACGACGAGGTGACCGCGACCGTCATCTCCTGCACGCTTGATCACGTGCTGCACAACGGCTGGAGCAAGGATCACTTCGCCTCGCCGACGGTCGACCTGACGATCCAGAGTCATCCCGATCTGCTCGTCGGCGCGATCACCGCCGGTCAGCCCCCGGCGGCGGACCGCGTCAAGCCGGATTGGCCCCCCGCGGCACCTGGATCCCCGCCCGCGGCCGGCATCGACCACGGCGCCGGCGACGACAGCGACGGCGCCATCGGGTTGGCCGAGCTCGCCGCGGAGGTCAATCGCGTGCTGTCGCCCGGCGTCGACTGCCTCGTCCGCCTGCCGCTCGGATGGTCAGGCGGCGACCTCGTGGTGACCGACCCGCTTGACTACCTCGGCCAGGATGGCGGCGCCGGGCTGGGCTCGGGCCCGGGCATGACCGTCGGCGCCGCGCTCGCCCTGCGCGGCGGAGAGCGGCTCGCCGTCTCGGTCCTCGGCGACGGCGACTTCCTGATGGGGGCCACCGCCCTGTGGACGGCCGCCCGACTGGGCCTGGCGATGCTCGTCGTGGTCGCCAACAACCGCTCGTATTTCAACGACGAGATCCATCAGGAGCGCGTCGCGCTGCGCCGGGGGCGGCCGGTGGAGAACCGGGCGGTCGGTCAGCGGATCGACGATCCGGCGCCTGATCTCGGCGCGCTCGCGCGCTCGCTGGGGCTCGCCGGCCACGGGCCCGTGACCGATCCGGCGCTGCTGCACGGTGCGCTGCAGCGGGCGATTGAAGACGCCCGCGCCGGGTCCGCGGTGGTGCTCGATGTCCATGTGCGCCCGGCCGGGTACGCGACCGGCGCCGCGCAGCCCCGCCCCGCCACGACCTGAGGCCGCGCATATTCATTACTATTGTTTGCGGGGACCGATCCGAAGGAGAGAGGCAGATGAGCAACTCGATCGACACGCCGGTCGACAAGTTCCAGCAGCCCGTTCTCAGCGACGAGAACGCGCTCAAGCTGGCCCTGTTCGCGATCAATCTGCGCGGCGGCGCGACGCTGTCCGACGTCGAGGGCAAGATCGAGGCCACGTGGGATGAGAACCGGCGGCTGGCCCAATACGCCGACCGGCTCGGATTCGACGCGCTCGTGCCGATCGCCCGCTGGCGCGGCTACGGCGGCGCGGCGAACCTCGGCGACCGCTCCTTCGAGACCTTCACCTGGGCGGCCGGACTGCTGGCCGTCACCGAGCGCATCCAGGTGTTCGCCACCTTTCACGTGCCGCTCGCCCATCCGGTGCTGGCCGCCAAGATGGCCGCCACCGCCGATCACGTCTCCGGCGGTCGCTTCGGTCTCAACGTCGTCGCCGGCTGGTACACGGCCGAGCTGTCGATGTTCGGTCTGACCCAGCGCGAGCACGACGAGCGCTACGAGGTCGCCGACGAGTGGACGACGGCGGTCAAGCAGCTGTGGACGACCGCCGGCGAGAGTGACTTCAAGGGCCGCTTCTTCGACATCGAGCGCGGCGTGCTCGAGCCCAAGCCGATCCAGAAGCCGTATCCGGCGATCATGAACGCCGGGACGAGCCCGGCCGGCCGGGACTTCGCCGCCAAGCACAGCGACGTCATCTTCGCCGGACTGACCAACGCCGAAACCGCTCCCCAGCAGATCCGTGAGATCAAGCAGCTGGCGCGCGAGCAGCACGGGCGCGAGATCAAGGTGTTCGGACGGGGGCACATCGTCTGCCGTGACACCGAGCAGGAAGCCCGCGAGTACTACGACTACGTCCATCGGCAGGTCGCCGACTACGCGGGCGCCGCCAACGTGACCGGCATCAGCAAGCAGCACTCCCAGAGCACCGACTGGACGATCGAGGAGCGCAAGATCCTGGAGGGGATGATCGCGGGCTTCTGGGGCATCCCGATGGTCGGGACCCCGGAACAGGTGGTCGAGCAGATGCTGGCGCTGCACGAGGCCGGCGCCGACGGGATCGCGCTGTCGTTCGTGGACTACTTCGAGGGACTGGATCGCATGCGGGAGCAGATCCTCCCGCGCCTCGTCGCCGCCGGGGTGCGCGCGCCGCTCGCCGGCCCGGTGCCGGCAGCGACCGGATAGCGGCGTTCAGCCGAAGAAGTTGATGTTGACGTTCTTGGTCTGGGCGTAGGAGAACAGCTCGTCGACGCACTCCTCGCGACCGACGCCCGAGTCCTTGAAACCGCCGTACGGGGCCCCGGGAAAGTGGCGCTGGGCGTCGTTGACCCAGACGTAACCGGCCTCGATGTCACGGGAGAAGCGATGCGCCGTCGAGAGGTCGGAGGTGTACACGCTCGCCGTCAGCCCGAGCGAGATGTCGTTGGCGATCGCCAGCGCATCCTCGTAGGTGCGAAACGGCATCGCCGCCAGCACCGGACCGAAGATCTCCTCCTTGACCAGACGGGAGTCCGGCGGCACGTTGTCGAACAGCGTCGGGCGCACGAACATGCCGTCCGGCATGCCGGGGACGTCGGCCGCCCCTCCCCCGACGACGAGATCGAACCCCTCGTCGCGGCCGAGCTCGAGATAGCTCATGACCTTCTCGAACTGGCGGCGGTGGACGATCGCCCCGGTCTCGGTCGCCTCGTCGGTCGGCGGTCCCGAGCGCAGCGCGCCCATACGCTCGCCGAGGCGGCGCACGAACTCGCCGTGCAGCGACTCGTGGACGAGCAGGCGCGACGTCGAGCCGCACGACTGCCCCTGCCAGGTGAACGCCATCCCGCGCAGGGCGCCGTCGACGGCGGCCTCGACGTCGGCGTCGGCGAAGACGACGATCGGGTTCTTGCCGCCCAGCTCCAGGGAGACCGTCTTGACCACCTTGGTGGCGGCCCGCTGCTGGATGCGCATCCCGATCTCGGCCGCACCGGTGAACGCCAGCCGCCGCACGTCGGGGTGCACGACGAGCGCGTCCCCCGCCTCATCGCCATACCCGGTGACGACGTTGACCACCCCGGGCGGGTAGACCTCGTTCATCATCTCGGCCAGGCGCAGCGTCGACGTCGACGTGTGCTCGGAGGGCTTGATCACCACGGTGTTGCCCGCGATCAGCGGAGCCACCGTCTTGCCGGCCGCGAACATCATCGGATGGTTGAAGGGGACGATCCGTCCGACCACGCCGAACGGCTCCATCAGCGTGTAGTTGATCCGCCCGGCGTCGCCGGGCATGGTGTCGCCCTTGAGCTCGAGCGCGATGCCGGCGAAGTAGCGCAGCGTGCCGATCGCGATATTGGCGTCGTTGCGCATCTCCCGGATCGGGCTGCCGTTCTCGGTGACGTCGAGCAGCGCGAGCTCCTCGGCGTGCTCGCTGATCAGGTCGGCGAGCGCGAGCGCGCAGCGCGCCCGCTCCAGCGGCGAGGTCCGCCGCCAGGCCGGGAACGCCCGCTTGGCGGCCTGCACCGCGTCGTCGACGTCCGCCGCCGCGCAACGCGGGAAGCGGGCGATCACCTCGCCGGTGGCGGGATCGATGGCGTCGATCAGCTCGCCGCTGCGCGCGGATCGAAACTCACCGTCGATCAGGATCGGCAGCGTGTGAACGTCGGTTTCGGTGGCCATGACCTCTCCTCAGCGATCGTGCTTCACGTGATCATCGGGCGCATTACCTGCAATGATTCTGCTTGATATATCTCCCGTCGTCCGACGGGGCGAGCATGAGGCGAGGATGAGATGAGCACTCACAGCACCGGACGGATCGCCGTGGTCACCGGCGGCGCCCAGAGCATCGGCCAGGCGATCGCGCTCCGGCTGGCCCGGGACGGCCACGACATCGCGATCGCCGACCTGCAGCCGGCGACCGAGACGGCCGAGATGGTGACCGCCACCGGCCGTCGATGCCTGACCGTCGAATGCGACATCGCCTCGGCCGAGAGCGTGGCCGGCTTCGCGCGGACCGTCGGCGACGAGCTGGGCGACGTCGACATCCTGGTCGCCAACGCCGGCGTCTACCCGGTCATGGACCTCGCCGAGACCGAGTGGGAGGACTGGCGGCGGGTGATGTCGATCAACGTCGACTCGCTCTTTCATCTCGGGAAGGCCTTTCTGCCCGGGATGGTGGAGCGTGGCTGGGGCCGCGTCGTCGCCGTCAGCTCCACCACCTTCCACATGGGCACGCCGCGGTTCGCCGCCTACACGACGAGCAAGGCGGCGGTGATCGGCTTCGTGCGCGCGGTCGCGACCGAGGTCGGCGACGCCGGCGTGACGATCAACGCGATCGCCCCCAGCCTCGTGCGGACCAAGGGAACGCTCGCCGGGCCGCAGGCCGCGGAGAACTGGTTCGAGGTCACGCGAGAGATGCAGGCGATCAAGCGCGTGCAGGAGCCGTCCGATCTCGTCGGCGCGGTGTCGTTCTTCGCCTCCGACGACGCGGCGTTCATCACCGGGCAGACGCTGCCCGTCGATGGCGGCCTCGCGCGCGCGTGAACTGAATCCGCTCAGACGTTCTGGCCCTTGACGGTGTAGCCGCCGTCGGCGAACACCGACGCGCCGGTCACATACGACGCTTCGTCGCTGGCCAGGAACAGGACGACGCGGGCGATCTCCTCGGGACGCCCGGCCCGTCCCAGCGGTGTCGCGGCGATGATCTCGTCCGCGCTCGGGTCGTCCATGTCGATCAGCGGGGTGTCGATCAGGCCCGGATGGACGGCGTTGACGCGGATGCCGTCGTGCGCGTAGGCCACGCTGGCGTGCCGGGCGAGCGCCGCCACCGCCGCCTTGCTCGCGCTGTAGCTGGCGAGCATCGGGACGCCGCGCACGGCGAACGTCGACGAGATCTGCACGATCGCCCCGCCGCCGCGTGCCCGCAGCAGCGGCACGACATGCTTGAAGCCCAGGAAGCTGCCGGTCTGGTTGACGGCGATGACGTTCTCCCAGTCGGCGAGCGCGGTCGACGCGACATCCTGGGGGGCGGCGCCGATCCCGGCGTTGTTGACGAGGATGTCGACACCGCCGAAGTCGGCGACGACCCGCGCCGTGACCGACCGCCACGCGTCCTCGAGGCGCACGTCGAGATGGTAGGCGCGCGCCCGTCCTCCCGACGCGACGATCTCCGCGACGACCGCGGCGGCGTCGTCGTCGCGGATGTCGCACACCGCGACGGCCGCCCCCTCGGCCGCGAACAGCCGGGCCTCGGCCGCACCCATTCCGCGGGCCGCGCCGCTGATCAGCGCGACCTTGTCCTGCACACGTCCCATGCGTCTCTCCTCTGACGTCGACTGCGCCGCCGGGCGGTCCGGCGCGGAGGGGAGTCCGCGCCGGGCCCGGCGGGGGCCCCGGCCGGCGGCCGGGGCGGGCGGGTTCCCCTCCGCGGGGACGGCCGGGGGCGGTCGGTCAGGAGCCGGCGGCGGTCGCCGTCCCCCACTCGCAGGTGAACTTCGCCACGTTGGCCTTCGTGATCTGGTTGCCGATCGGGTTCAGGAACGCGACGTTGAGCTCGGGCTGAGCGATGGTCTTCCCGTCGAGCGCGTCGACGCCGTCCTGCACCGCATCCTTACCGAGCGTGGCGGGGTACAGCGCCGACGTGCCGTACAGCTGGCCGGCCTTGATCGCCGCGGCGCCGGGGCAGCTGCCGCCGCCGCCGACCACCTTGATGCTGCCGGTCTTGCCGGCCGACTGCAGCGCCTTGTAGGAGCCGAGCGCGCTCTGATCGGAATCGCTGGTGATCACGTTGACGCCGGGGTGGGTGGTCAGCAGCGACTGGGTCAGCGAGGTGCCGAGCGACGAGGTGAACTCCGACGACGCCTCGTCGACGATCTTGATGTCAGGGTGCTTGGCGATCGCGGCGTTGAACGCCACTCGTGACTCGGCCGCGAACACGAACGCCGCCGGGCCGAAGAAGTACGCCACCTGGCAGGGGTTGTGGCTGCCGCAGGCCGCCACCGTCATGTTGGCCAGCGCCGTGCCGTTGGTGTTCGGCAGCGACAGGATCGACGCCGAGATGCCGGGCACCTGCGGGGCCAGCGTGTAATTGGGGCCGAGCGGATCGTCGACCGCGATCACCTTGATGCCCGCGGCGAGGGCCTGGCGCGCGCACGACTCCAGCGGCGGACCGGCCACGGCCTTGAGCAGGAAGACGTTGTACTGCTGCGCGGTCAGCGCGTCCTGGCATTGCCCGACCTGGGTGCTCGGACTGTTGTTGGCGCCGAACACGGTGATCGACGCGCCGAGCTTGGCGGCCTCGGCCTTCTCGGAGTCAGACAGCGCCGTGTCGTACGGGTTGGCGGAGTCGACGATGAATGCGGCGATCTTGGCCTTCTTGGTGGTGCCGGACGCGCCGGCGTTCGATGCACTGCTCGAGCTGGTGCTCGAGCTCGGCGCGGCGGATGAACTGCTCGAGCTGCTGCTGGAGCTGCTGCTGCTGCCGCACGCGGCGAGCACCGCGCTGACGAGCGCGATCCCGAGCAGGCCTGTGCCCGCGCGGGCAAGTTGGCTGGTGAACCTCACGACCCTCTCCTCCTTCGTTGTGTCCGAGATCAAAACCTAATCAACCTAATCATTCAGGTCAAGAGTAATATTGCGGTCCAGGCTTTGCGGTGTGTTAGGGCCGCGTCGACGGAGGCGGTTCGAAGCCGCGCACCTGACGTCCACCAGGAGAGAGGCGGTTGCGATGAGCGGCGATCTGCGCTTTGGGATCTTCTTCCCGCCGTACCACAGGTTCGGCTTGAACCCGACGCATTCGCTGCACCGCTCGCTGGGACTGATCGAACTCTGGGATCGGCTCGGGTTCGACGAGGTGTGGCTCGGCGAGCACCATTCGGGTGGCACCGAGGTCATCTGCTCGCCGGAGCAGTTCCTGACCGCCGCGGCGATGCGCACGCACCGGATCAGGCTCGGCACCGGCGTCGTCTCGGTCCCGTATCACCACCCGTTCATGGTCGCCCAGCGGATCGTCCTGCTCGACCAGCTGTCGTGGGGCCGGGCGATGCTCGGCGTCGGCCCGGGCGCGCTGCCGATGGATGCCGCGATGCTCGGCATCGAGCAGCCCCAGACGCGGCCCCGCCTGGAGGAGGGCCTGGAGGCGATCGTCGCGCTGCTGCGCGGCGATGAGCCGGTGACGATGGCGACCGACTGGTTCGAGTTGCACGAGGCCCAGCTCCAGATCCGGCCGTACCGCCAGGACCTGGAGATCGCGGTCGCGGCCGCGGTGTCGCCGACGGGCCCGAAGCTGGCCGGGCGGTTCGGCTGCGGGATGCTCGAGGTGGCGGCGACCTCCGAGGCCGGGTTCGAGGTCCTGATGAGCCACTGGTCGATCGCCAACGAGGTGGCCGACCGCCACGGCCAGACGGTCAGCCGCGACGGCTGGCGGCTGGCGGGGCCGATGCATCTCTCCGACACGCGTGAGCAGGCCTATCGCGACGTGGAGTACGGCATCGTCGACTGGGCGACCTACTTCCAGCAGGTCGGCGCCGTCCCGTCGGTGCGGCCGGAGGGCAAGACGACGCGGGCGTTGATCGACGAGATCAACGACAGCGGCCTCGGCGTGATCGGCACGCCCGACGATGCGATCGCGCAGGTGCAGCGCCTCGTCGAGCAGTCCGGCGGTTTCGGCGCGTATCTCATCCTCACTCATGACTGGGCCGATCCCTCGGCCACCGAGCACTCCTTCGATCTGTTCGCCCGCCACGTGATGCCGGAGTTCCAGGGGTCGCTGCGGAGCCTGCGCCGATCCCGGGCGGCGTCCAGCGCGCGCTTCGCCGACCTCTCGGGGGCTCAGGCGGCGGCGATCGAGGAAGCCACCCGCCGCTTCGCCGGCGAGCGCACGGTCGCCGGCTGAGCCGAGTGGCGCCTCACTGGTACATGTGGCCGGATGCGTGCACTAGGTCGCCCGGCGGCGGGAGAGGGCGTCGATGGCGACGGCGGCGAGGATGATCCCGCCCTCGACGATCTGCTGGTAGTCCGGGTTGATCTGGAGCAGATCGAAGCCGTTGCTGATCATCCCCAGGAAGGTCACGCCGAGCACGGTGCGCCAGATCGCCCCGCGCCCGCCGGCGACGCTCGTGCCGCCCACGACGACCGCGGCGAACGCGTAGAGCACGTCGGAGATCCCGTCCCCGGCCTGTCCCTCGCCGTTGCGGGAGACGAGGATCGCGCCCGCCAGTCCGCCGGCCAGACCGGCGATGGCGAACGCGCTCGTCTTGATCGCGCGCGTGTTGATGCCCGATAGCCTCGCCGCCTCGACGTTTCCGCCGACGGCGAACAACCGGCGGCCGAACCGCGTCCGCGACAGGACGAAGCCGCAGATCAAAGCGAACACGGCGAACATCCAGATCGTCAGTTTGATGCCCAGGAATTTGTTGAAGGCCAGGTCGGCGAACGCCGGGGCGCTGACCGGGAGCAGGAACCCGCCGGTGATCACCAGTCCCGCCCCCGCGATCATCAGCCCGGTGGCGAGCGTGCAGACGAACGAGTTGATCCGCGCGTAGGTGACGAGCAGCCCGTTGCCGAAGCCGACGAGCACGCTGGCCGCGACGCCGACCAGCAGGCACGGCCAGACCCCCAGCGATGGCTCGACCTTCGCGGCGATGACGCCGGCGAGGATCATGGTGGCGCCCACCGACAGGTCGAACTCCCCGCTGATCGTGACGAAGGTGAGGGCCAGCGCGAGCAGCCCGTCGGGCGCCGCCTGGTCGAACAGGTTCTGGATGTTGGCGCTCGTCAGGAAGGGGCCGGAGACGATCGCCAGCACGATGAACAGGACGACCGTGACGACGAAGATCATGTACTCGCGCATGAACTCGATGACGCGCGTCGCCGGCGCCGCGCGCGGCGCCGTCTGGGGAGCCTGCGCGGACTCGGCGCTCGGCGGCTGCTGCTGGTCGGCGATCATCGCGCCTGCTCGCCGTCGCCGCGGGTGGCCGGCGAAGCCGCTCCGGGCCCAACGAGCGGACGACCTCCGAATGCGGACCTCATGATTGCCTCCTCGTTGGCCTCGTCGCCGACGTGCTCGGCGACCAGGCGACCGTTGCGAACCACCAGGACCCGGTGCGCGAGTCCCAGCACCTCCTCCATCTCGCTCGAGATCAGCAGCACGGCGACGCCATCGGCGGCCAGCGCGCGGATCAGGTCGTAGATGGCCAGCTTGGCGCCGACGTCGACCCCCCGGGTCGGCTCGTCGGCGATCAGGAGCTTCGGCGGGCGCACCAGCCATTTGGCGATCGCCACCTTCTGCTGGTTGCCCCCGGACAGCGCCGAGACCGAGAGGGTGGTGCTCGCCGCCCGCGCATCGACCTTGCGCAGCATCTCGGCGACCAGCGTCCGCTCCTCGCCCCGGCGCAGCACACCGGAGCGGCAGATCTCGTCGAGGTGGACCATCGTCACGTTCTCGGCGACCGACCGGTGCATCGCCAGACCCTGCTCCTTGCGACTCTCCGGCAGCATCGCGATGCCGCTGGCGATCGCCTTCTGTGGCGTGCGCGAGCCGAGCGGCCGGCCGTCGAGCTCGACGTCGCCCGACGCGGCATCGGCGCCGAACACGGCGCGCGCGATCTCGCTGCGCCCGCTGCCCATCAGACCGGCCAATCCGACGATCTCCCCCGCGCGGATCTCGAACGAGACGTCGTTGACCGCGGGCGGGCGCGACAGCCCGGTCACCCGCAGCCGAACCGGAGCGTCCGCGGCGACCGGAACCGGATCGGGAAAGACGAGATCCAGGCTGCGACCGAGCATCGACGTGACGAGGCTCTCCACCGTCTCGCCGGCCGCCGGCGCCGACTTGACGTGACGGCCGTCCTTGAGGACGGTGATCGAGTCGCTCAGCGCGAGCACGTCCTCCAGGGTGTGCGAGACGAAGACGACGGTGACGCCGTCGGCGCGCAGGTCCCTGGCGATCTGCAGCAGGCGATCGGCCTCCACGCGGTTGAGCGCCGCGGTCGGCTCGTCCATGATGATCAGCCGTGCTTCACGCACGAGGGCGCGCAGGATCTCGATCTTCTGCTGGTCGGCGACCCTCAGGGTCCCCGCCTTGGTCCGCGCATCGGCGTCGAAGCCGATCCGCCCGGCCAGCTCTCGCAGGCGCGCACGCTGGGCACCGGTGTCCAGCAGGCCGCGGCGCACTCGCTCGGAACCGAGGAAGACGTTGTCGAGCACCGACATCCCGGGCACGGTGGCCAGTTCCTGATCGATCAGGGCAATCCCCATCTGGATCGCGTCACGCGGATTGCGATGTCGGACCGGGCGGCCGTTGATGACGATCTCGCCGGCATCCGGGAGGACCGCGCCGGCGATGATCTTGCCCAGCGTCGACTTGCCGGCCCCGTTCTCGCCGACGAGCGCGTGGATCTCCCCCGGCGCGATCGTCACCGAGACGTCGTCGAGCGCGCGAGCGCCCCGGTAGTGCTTGTGGATCCCGACCACGTCGACGCCGAGGCTCGCCTCGCGGACGGGCGTCGGGGTCGCGGTTCCGGCGCCGGTCGTCATCGTGACACCTCCGGTCGGCGCGCGCGGACCGCTGACCGAGCCGTCCGGCCGGAGCCACGGAATGGGAATCGTGCTGTTGCTCGATCGTGCAGGGCCCTCTCCTCTACGACGGCGCTGCCCTCTCGGCGGCAGCCACAATCAATATATCCATTTTACGTGATGTGACGACACCCGAACTGGCCCGGGTTGGGGCCGAATCATTATTATGGTTTGGTCGCCGAGTCGTCAAACATCAAGCGAGGTCCGATCAGTGCCCGAGCCCACCGCCACTCCAGCCGGATCCGATGCAGCACCGCTCACCGCGCGGGAACAGCCGGCCGGCGTGCACCTCGTCGGCAGCGTGCCACTGAGCGACAACGAAGCGGTGTTCCGGGCGGTGGCGGGCGCCGTCGGCGACCGCGTCCACCGCATCCCCGACGGCGAGACCGGCAAGCGCAGCCGGTGGAACAGCTGGACCGCGCCCAGCTACGAGCGCACCGCCGGCCTGGACATGGTCGACCCGCCGCCGGGCAGCTACACCCCGTGGCAGCAGGCCCGGCTGGTGATCGATCCCGACGACCTCGTGCTTCAGCGGCTCGGCTTCGCCGACGCGGCATTGGACTCCTACCGGGTCTTCGCGGCGCTCAAGCGGGACGGGGTGATCGCCCCCGGGGTCCGCTTCCAGGTCTGCCTGCCGTCGCCGATCGCCCCGATGACGGTGCTGATCGAGGAGGGCTCGCGTGCCGCCGTCGAGCCCGCCCACCTGCGCCAGCTCCACTCGGAGATCGACGAGATCCTCGCGGCGATCCCGCACGACGAGCTCGCCATCCAGTGGGACGTCTGCCAGGACGTCGGCATCTGGGAGGGGTTCTACGACGCCTACTTCGACGACCGCGAGCAGGGCGTGATCGACCGCCTCACCGCCTGCGCCGAGAAGATCCCGCCCGGCGTCGAGGTCGGCTTTCACCTCTGCTACGGCGACTTCAAGCACCGGCACTTCATGAACCCGACCGATCTCGGCGTCGTGACCGACATCTCCAACCGCCTCTCGGCCTCGGTGGCGCGCCGGATCGACTGGATCCACGTGCCGGTCCCGATCGACCGCGACGACGCGGCGTACTATGCGCCGCTGTCGCGCCTGTCGCTGGGCGGCGAGACGGAGCTCTACCTCGGGCTGATCCACTTCGACGACGGCGTGCCGGGCGCGGCACGGCGCATCGCCGCCGCGCGCACCGTCCGCCACGACTTCGGTGTGGCCACCGAGTGCGGCTTCGGCCGCCGGCCTCCCGAGACGGTGCCGGCGCTGCTGGAGCTGCACGCCGAGGTGGCCGCCCCGATCGCCTGACTCGCCCGCCGCCGGACCCGCCGCCGGACGCGCGATCGCCCGTCCGGCGGGGGCGCGATCGCCCGTCCGGCGGGGGCGCGATCGCCCGTCCGGCAGGGGCGTGGCTAGTGGCGCAGCCGCGAACGCGCGCCGAGATAGGCGACCGCCTCGGACAGCGCGACCACGTCGCCGTACTTGAACTCGATGTCGAACAGGTTGGCGATGTGGGGCAGCGGCGAGCGATCGGCGACCGCCTCGCGGACGACGATCGTGCGAAAGCCCGACGAGCAGGCATCGACGGCGCTGGCGCGGATGCAGCCGCTCGTGCTGGCGCCGGCGATCAGGACGGTGTCGACGCGCTGGGCCACCAGGCGGCTGCAGAGGTCGGTGGCGAAGAAGCACGACGGATACTTCTTCCACACCACCATGTCCACCGCGGTCGCGCCGAGGCGCTCGTCGAACTGGACGCCCTCGGTGCCGTCCTCCATCCCGTCGTGGGAGAGCTTGCGTTCCCACACGCCGGCGTCGCGCTTGGCCGGCTCGTAGGCCGAGCCGACGAGCACGGTCGGGACCCCGGCCGTCCGGGCGGCGTCGAGCAGTGCGCGGGTGGCGGCGATCATCGCCGGATCGTCGACGGCGGTCGGGAAGCGGGGGTCGGTGAAGGCCCTGATCAGGTCGACGACGAGAACCGCCGGACGCTCGCCGAACCCCACCCGCTTGGCGAAGCCCCGCTCGCGCATCGTCACCGCCAGATCCTCGTAGGCGCGCGTGGCGAGCGCGGCGACGTCGTCGACGTGGTCGGTCATCGGCCGCGCAGCGAGCGGGCGTGCTCGGTCGTGACGTAGTGCTCGGCGATCGCGTCGCTCGTCGTGATCCAGACGTCCCTGCGAGACCTGGCCTCGGCCAGCACCTCGGCGAGATACCGGTGGCGGGCCGGCTGCCCGAGGACGAACGGATGGACGGGCAGCGCCATCACGCGGCCGCCGTCAGCACTGTCGGCGAGCAGCTGATCCAGGGTGTCGACGACGAGCCGGACATAGTCGGCGCCGGTCCAGCCGTGGGTCACGAACAGCGAGATGTCGTTGCACTCGACCGAGTAGGGCACCGAGATCATCCCGTCGACCCGGAGCGGATACGGCTGGTCGTCGTTGCACCAGTCCAGCACGTAGGTCGCCCCCAGCTCGGCCAGCAGCCGAGGCGTGTTGAACGTCTCGGTCAGCGCCGGCCCGAGCCATCCCCGCGGCCGGCGCCCGGTGGCGCGCTCGGTCTCCAGCATCATCTCGGTCAGGTACGCGCGCTCGGAGTCCTCGTCCATCGCCGTCTGCAGGACCGAGTTGCACTGACCGTGGCTCACGCACGGCCAGCCGCGCCGGCTGACCGCGTCGACGATCTGGGGATAGAAGCGGCAGACGTCGGAGTTGAGCAGCACGCTCGCCGGCATCTCGAGTCTGTCCAGCAGCTCGATCATCCGCCAGATACCGGTGCGCACCCCGTAGTCGCGCCAGCCGTAGTTCATCGGGTCCGGGGTGAGGCCCGCGGTCGCCCCCGAGCTGCTCGTCGACGGACGATCGACCACGTAGTGCTCGACGTTGAGACCGACATAGAACGCCACCCGGCGGTCGCCCGGCCAGATCAGCGGCGGGCGCTCGGTGATCGGCGAATAGGCGTAGAGCTCCTGCTGCATGCCCCTCACCCCGTGCCGGCTGCGACGACGGCGAAGCGCACCGTCGTGATCGGCGCCTGCGCGAACGCGTCGGCCGCGGCCTGCACCGACGGATGGCGCACGTCGGCGAGGCGCCGCGCGCGGACGGTGAACTGCGCTCCGGATCGAGCCAGCGGGAACGGGTCGAGCTCGACGACACCCGGCCTCGTCACCCGCAGACCGATCGTGGTGTGCTCGTCCGCCGCCGTGGGGACGTTGGGCACGCGGCGCGCTCCGGCCGGCTGATCGAGCCCGCGCAGCGTGTCAGGCACCGGCCAGGAGCCGGCCTGCGGGTCGGTGGCGACGCCGGTGTCGATCAGGCACAGCGCGAGCGAGAGGAGGTCGACGGCCTGCAGCACCTCGTAGTCACGCCACAGCTCGCGCTCGAAGGCGCTGCGCAGGCCCTTCCCTCCCCACAGCTCCCGGGCGATGACCGCGGCCCGCGCCTCCTGCTCGGCGACCACCGCCACGGCGGCGGGATGGCCGACGGCCGGACTGTCCTGTACGCCCCAGCGCGACGAGTACAGGCCCGCCCAGTGCCGTGAGGACAGCACGCCGGCACGGCGATCGTCGTCGTAGATCCGGTCGACGCCCTGCCCGTAGGGGGCGACCGTGTCGGAGAGGTCGACCTCCAGGAAGTGCGCCGGGCGCCCCTCCGTCGCGGACACCGCCGGGACGCCGTCGATCGCCGCCCAGCCGTCGTCGTGACGGCGCGCGGCTAATTCGAGCGACGCTCGGGCCTCACCGAGGGCGAAGCGCTCGTTGCCCCAGTGCGCGGCGAGCTCGCCGGCCAGGGCGGCGTGATCGGGCTGGGTGACCAACCAGAGGCCGCCGTCGCGTCGGCTGATCAACACGAACCAGTCACCACTATTGAATATAGCTATTCTGTGTCATCTCGGGGCCCATGGCATCGGAGGAGAGACGATGAGCGCGAGTGCACAGACGCGAATGACCGGCGACGTCCACCTCGTCGGCAGCATGCCGTTCGACACCGTCGAGGAGGTGCTGCGCGAGTCCGCGCGGATGATCGGCGACCTCGTCACCGCCCTCCCCGACGGCGAGGTCGGGGACCGGCGCAACTGGGTGCGCTATCTGCCGCTGCGCGTCTATTCCGAGCACCCCCAGCTGGAGGAGATCTCACGGCTCGACGCCGAGTCGATCCTGCGCAGCGGCGACACCCACCGCACCCCGGCCAAGCCGGCGCCGTGGACGTTCCGCATCCGCCCCGCCGAGCGCCTGCGCTTCGACGACCTGCACTACGGACGGTATGCGATCGAGTCCTATGCGATCCTGCGCCGGTTGCGCGACGCCGGCGTGGTCGGCGAGCACGTGCGTCTGCAGGTCGCCTTCCCCGCGCCGGGCAGCGCGATCAACCCGTTCTTCGCCGATGTCGGCCAGTGGGAGCAGGCCCACCGCGCCTACGAGGCGGGGATCCGCGGCGAGATCGCCACGATGCTCGAGGTGATTCCGGCCGGCGACCTGCTGATCCAGTGGGATCTGGCCTGGGAGGTCGTCGACATCGCCTCCGGCGACAACTCCTTCTATGACTTCTGGCCGCGCGAGGATCCCGCCGCCAAGCTCGAGCGCCATTCCCGCCAGCTCGACGAGCTGTGGAAGGGCATCCCGGACGACGTGCTCTACGGCTATCACTGGTGCTACGGGACGCGCGGAGGCTGGCCGATGACGGCGATGGAGGATCTGTCGCTGTGCGTCGCCCTCTCCAATGCCGCCGTCGCGCGGTCCCGACGGCGCGTGGACTACGTCCACATGCCGGTCGTCCGCACGCCGGAGCCGGAGTTCTTCGCGCCGCTCGCCGACCTCGATATCGGCGGGACCCGTCTGTATCTGGGGCTCGTGCATCACACCGACGGCACCGACGCCTTCGCGCAGCGTCTCGCCCTGGCCCGCCGATACGCCGGCGGCTTCGGGATCGGATCGGTGTGCGGCTACGGCCGCGTGTCGCCGTCCGAGCTGCACGACGCGCTGCGCGCCCATCGCGAATGCGCAGAGCTGCTGCGGGCGACGTGAGCTGAGATGGCCGAGATCGTGTTCGCCGGCGGAGTGCCGCACAACCCGTTCTTCCCGCCGGTGGTCGATGCCGGGGGCCCCGCCGCCGTGGAGATCAGGCGCCTGTACGGCGCGGTCGGCGAGCGGCTGGTCGCCGCGCGCCCGGACGCGATCATCGTGTTCACCACCGATCACTACAACGCCTTCTTCGAGATCAGCGTGCCGATCTTCAGCATCGCCACCGGCGAGTCGAGCGTCGGCCCGTGCGACTACCCCAACCTGCGCCAGTATGAGCTGGCGCTCGACCGTGAGCTCGCCCGCGCGCTCCAGCGCGACCTCGTCGCCGCCGACTTCGACGTCGGGGCCAGCCCGGAGCTGGCGCTCGATCACACGGTCACCGCGCCGCTCAGCCTGATGATCCCGGAGATCGACATCCCGTTGGTGCCGTTCTTCGTCAGCACGTCGATGCGGCCGATCCCCTCGGCCACGCGCTGCCGTGCGCTCGGGGCGGCGATCGGCGCCGCCGTGCGGGCCAGCGGCCTGCCGCGGCGGGTGGCGGTGCTGGCCAGCGGCGCGTTCTCGTTCGAGGTCGGCGGCCCGCGCGTCAACGAGACCAGTCACATCGGCGTCCCGGATCCCGGCTGGCTGGCGCGGGTCGTCGACCGGCTCGGCGCGGGCCGCGTCGACGAGCTCGTCGCCGAGATCACCCCGGATCAGCTGACGCGCGCGGGCAACGCCTCCGGCGAGATCCTCAACTGGATCGTCGCGCTCGGCGCCTTCACGCCGACCCGGCCGGACTTCATCGACTGCCAGCCCGATCAGGGCCACGCCTTCGCGGCCTGGAGCCTGGCGCGGTGAGCGTCTACGGGGTCGACAAGCTGTGCCGGCGGGTCGTCGGCGAGCCGGAGCTGCGCGCGCAGCTGCGGTCTGACCCGGCGGCCGCCGTGCGCGCCGCCCGGCCGCCGCTGTCTGAGGAGGAGAGCGCGCTGCTGCTCGCCGGCGAGGTCGGCCGGCTCGCCCGCCGCGGCGCCAATCCGTTCCTGCTCAGCCATCTGGCCCGCTTCGAGCTGCTCGGCATGACGCTGGCCGGGCACGGCGAGAAGATGCGCGCCGAGTACGCGGTCGAGCGCGCGGAGTGGATCGCCCGGGGCGAGCTGTCGGTCACCTCCACCGCGCGATCCTGACGTCAGGCGGAGCGCGACGGCGTCGACGGGCGCGCGGCGGCGAGGATCGCGCGCAGCTCGTCCTCGGAGGCGACGCGGCAGTTGTTGACCCGGAACGGATTGGCCATCGCGGCGGCCACCATCGCCTCGACGTCGGCGTCGCTCAGCTCCCCGGGGCCGAAGCTCGCCGCGAAGCCGATCCGTTCGTAGAGCGGGGCGAGGGCCTCGATCCGCCGCTCGGCGTCCGGGCGCACCGCCGGGCGGTTGAAGCGGGCGACCGCGGGGAGCAGGACACCGTTCTGATACCCGTGGGCGAGGTGGACACCGGGCGCCGACGTGAGCGCGTGCACGAGGCCGAGACCGGAGTTCCCGCACGCCAGGTTGGCCATCGCGCTGGCCTCCATCAGCGCCTGCATCGCTCCGTCGTCGCCGTCGAGCGCGCGCGGTAGCGCATCGACGATCGCCATCGCGGCGGGGAGCGCCATCGCGTCGGTGAAGCGCGTGGCACCGGTGACCCAGAGCGCCTCCAGCGCGTGGCTGAGGGCGTCGAGCGCCGCGGCGACGAGCGGGCGGCGCGGCAGCGTGCGCAGCAGCTCGCCGTCGAGCAGCGCGACCCGCGGCTCGTAGCCGCGGCCGCGGATGACGAGATGGCGGGTGTGGCGCGGATCGTGGAGCACCACGACGTTGGAGACCTCGCTGCCCGACCCGGCGGTGGTCGGCACGGCGATGACCGGCGCCGGCAGGTGGGCGAGCCGTCCGCTGCCGGCATAGGCATCGAGCGGGGGTGGGTTGGTGAGGCGGATCGCCGCGGCCTTGGCGGCGCAGAGGGCGCTGCCGCCGCCGATCGCCAGCACGGCTGCAGCGCCGGTGCCGATGGCGCTCCGGGCGGCCGCCTCGGCCTCGTCGACGTCCGGGTCCTCGCCGATCAACGCGCACACCGACAGCGCCACGCCGTCGATCCGGCCGAGGATCGGATCGAGCAGCCCGGCCGCGTCCAGCCCGCGGTCGGCGATCACCGCGACGCGCTCGGAGCCGAGCGCGCGCACCTCGTCGGCGAGATGGTCTGCAACGCAACCGAACGCGGCCACGATCCGCGTGGGAGCCGCGAACTGCGCGGCCTCGGGGAGGCTGCCGGGGCTGCCCGCCGGCCCGTCTGGGGTGGTCTTCACCGCGCACATCCACCATAATGATTACATGATGTTCGGAGAGAGGGGAATGTCATGGCCGGCCGGCCGCGCGCGCTGGTGATCGGCGGCACCGGCCCGACCGGCCCGTTCGTCGTGGAGGGGCTCGCCGCCCGCGGGTTCGACGTCACGATCCTCCACGGCGGACAGCACGAGTACGAGTTCGCGGTGCCCGGGATCCGCCACATCCACGAAGACCCCCACTTCGCGCCGACGCTGGCGCGCGGGCTCGCCGACAGCACGTGGGAGCTCGTCGTCGCGCAGTACGGGCGGCTGCGGGTGATCGCCGACGTCCTCGCCGGGCGCACCGAGCGCCTCGTGGCGATCGGCGGCGCCACCGGCATCTTCGCGCCCGACGGCGACCCACGCTGGGGCGCGACCGGCAAGCCGCCCCTGTTTCCCGACACGAGCACGATCTACGTCGCCGACGAGGGACCGGACGGCCGTGACAAGCTCGGCCGGCGGATGGTCCAGGCGATGGAGGCGCTGTTCGATCACCATCCGAGCGCAACGTACGTCGGCTATCCGGTCAACTACGGCCCGCGCACGCCCGGCCCGTACGACTGGACGGTCATCCGGCGGATCCTCGACGGCCGCCGCCGGCTCGTGATCGCCGACGGCGGGCTCAAGGTCGAGAGCCGGGTGTTCACCGAGAACGCCGCCGCCGCGGTGCTGCTCGTCGTCGACCGGCCGGAGATCTCGGCCGGCAGGCGCTACTCGGTCTGCGACCGCTACGCGTTCACCATGCGCCAGCGGATCGCCTCGATCGCCGCGCACCTCGATACCGAGGTGGAGCTGATCGACATGCCCTTCGACCTGGCCTGGCCGTGCCATCCGCTGTACCGCCACGACCGTGAGCACCGGCTCGCCCAGAGCACGCTGATCCGCGCCGAGCTCGGCTTCGACGATCCCGTCGACGCGGCCGAGGCCCAGGCCCGCACCGTCGACTGGCTGGTGGCCAATCCGCCGCCGCGCGGCGGCGAGCTGGAGCGCCAGATCGGCGATCCGTTCGATTACGCGGCCGAGGACGCCCTGATCACGCGCTGGCTGGACTGGCGCGGGGAGCTCGGGGATCTCGCCTCACCGCTCCCCCCGCAGGGACATCAATATCGCCATCCCAAGCGGCCCGGGGAGGCCTGGAGCGCCGGGTCAGGCTGAGCGCGTGCCGGGCGCCGGTGCGTCAGCGACGACAGAAGGAGAGAGCATGGACTCAACGATTCGCTGTGAGAACGTCGGCAGTCTGCTGCGCCCGGCCGAGCTGCTGGCCACCCGTGCCCGGCATGCCGCCGGCGAGTGCACCGACGCGGAGCTCAAACGCGCCGAGGACGCCGCCGTCACCGCCGCCGTCGCCCTCCAGGAGGAGGTCGGGCTCGACGTGCTGACCGACGGTGAGCTTCGCCGGCGCGGCTGGCTGACACACTTCTTCGAGGCGGTCGACGGCTTCCAGATGGGCGCCGGCCCCGCGCTGCCGTGGCGTGACGACACCGGGCGTGAGCTCCCCGACGAGCTGCGGGAGCCGCTGCGGCCGGTCGTCGTCGACAAGCTGCGCTGGCGCCACAGCGCGTGCGCCGAGGAGTGGGTGTACCTGCGCGCGATGACCGGCCGGCCCAAGAAGGCGACGCTGATCAGCGCCGAGATGACCGCCGCGATGTATGAGCCCAAGCGCTCGGGCGGCGCCTATCCGACGCGTGAGGCCTACTTCGAGGACGTCGTCGCGATGCTGCGCAACGAGGTCAGCGAGCTCGTCCGCCTCGGCTGCGAGTACGTCCAGCTCGATGCGCCCCAGTACGGCGCGCTCCTGGACCCCGGCAACCGCGAGCTGTTCCGAACGCGCGGCGGGGACCCGGACGCGATGATCGATGCCGGGATCGAGATGGACAACGCGATCATCGCCGGCTTTCCCGGCGTCACCTTCGGCCTGCACATCTGCCGCGGCAACAACCAGAGCCGCTTCTACGCCGAGGGCGACTACAGCCCGGTGACGCGGCTGTTCACGCGGGGCAACTTCGATCGCTTCCTGCTCGAGTACGACGACGAGCGCTCGGGGGGCTTCGCCCCGCTCGCCCACGTCCCGGATGACCGGACCGTCGTGCTCGGTCTCGTGACCAGCAAGCACCGCGGGCTCGAGGAGCCCGGCGAGCTGATCGCCCGCATCCACGAGGCCGCGCGCTACGTCGATCTCGACCGGCTGGCCCTCAGCCCGCAGTGCGGCTTCGCGTCGATGATGGAGGGCAACGAGATCACCCCCGCCCAGCAGCGCGCCAAGCTCGCGCTCATCTGCGCGGTGACCCGCGAGGTGTGGGGATGACCGCACGGGCCCCGACGACCAAAGGACACCGCTGATGGCCACTCGAACGACGCCGCCGTTCCGCGCCGACCATGTCGGGAGCCTGCTGCGCTCCCCGGAGCTCCGGCGCGCGCGGACCGACGGGACCGATCCCGCGCGACTGCGCGAGCTCGAGGATCAGGCGATCGCCGCCGCCGTGGCGATGCAGGAGGAGGTCGGCCTGCAGAGCGCCACCGACGGCGAGCTGCGGCGCAACTCGTGGCACATGGACTTCATCCACCGGCTCGGCGGGATCAGCGCCGTGCCGGCGGCCCGCCAGCCGGTGGAGTTCCACACCGACGACGGGGAGACGATCGTCTCGGCTCAGGGCGCGCTGCGTGTCGACGGCAGGGTGGAGCTGAGCGAGACGATCTTCGGCGAGGACTTCTCGACGCTGCGCTCGCTGACCACCTCGGCGGTCGCCAAGCAGACGATCCCGTCGCCGAACATGATCTACACCCGCGGAGGGCGCTCGTCGATCGACGAGCGCGTCTACCCCGATCTGGAGGCCTTCTGGAGCGATGTCACGGCGGCCTACCGCGAGGAGATGACCCGCCTGTACGACCTCGGCTGCCGCTATCTCCAGTTCGACGACACCAGCCTGGCGATGATCAACGACCCCCAGGTCCGCGCCGGCTACGCCGCGCGCGGCGACGATGCCGAGCATCTCCACCTCGAGCTGATCGGCCATCTCAACGACGTCCTCGCCGGCCGGCCGGCGGACATGGCGATCACGACCCACATGTGCCGCGGCAACTACCGCTCGGCGTGGGCGGCGGCGGGGAGCTACGACTTCGTCGCCGAGGCGCTGTTCGGGAGCCTGGACGTCGACGGCTTCTTCGTCGAGTTCGACGACGAGCGGTCCGGCGGCTTTGAGCCGCTGCGCTTCGTCCCGGCCGGCACGATGGTCGTGCTCGGCCTGGTGACGACCAAGCGCGGTGAGCTGGAGTCAAAGGACGCGCTCAAGCGCCGCGTCGAGGAGGCGGCCCGCTACGTCTCGGCCGATCAGCTCTGCCTCTCCCCCCAATGCGGCTTCGCCTCCACGGTCGAGGGCAACGCGTTGACCGAGTCCGAGCAGCGCGCCAAGCTCCGCCTCGTGGTCGAGACGGCCGCCGAGATCTGGGGCTGAGCGGCCCGCGCGGTCAGCGGGCGTGGAGCGCGAACCAGCCGTCGCGCTCGCCGTCGCTGAAGGTCGTCGCGAAGCCGCAGTCGGCGCTCATGCGGGTCACGTAGTCCGCGATCTCACGGGAGCGCGGGTCGCCGGGTGCCAACGGCTCGGTGCTGCCGTCGGCGAGCATGTAGGCCGGCAGCAGCCCGGCGGTCACGGCGCCGTCGTCGCCGAACTCGATCAGCGCCAGACCGGTTCGCCGGGTCACCGGGCGAAACGGCCACAGCTCGAAGATGTCCTCCGCGCTGTAGGAGGCGCGCGCACCCCAGCGGGCCTCGCGGGAGGCGCGCATCTCGACGCTCGTGTGGAAGGAGACGAAGTGGTGCACGAGCGCGCCGAGCCCGTAGAAGATCGGCTTGCCGCGGTGGATCTCGATCCCGCGCAGGCTGTGCTGGTGGTGGCAGACGACCGCGTCGGCGCCGTGGTCGACGGCGTCACGAGCGAGCTCCAGCTCGTAGTCCTGGATCGTCTCCAGCCAGCTGGAGTAGCCCCAGTGACAGGCCACGATCACGTGGTCGGCCTGCTGACGGGCGGCGGCGATGGCCGCCCGGAAGCGGGCCCGGTCCGCCGGCATCACCGACGTCGTCGTCAGCGGCTCGATGCCCGGCTCCCAGAAATTGGGATCAGGATCGCTGTAGTGGGTGCGCACCCGCAGCGGGGCGAGACCCGGCCGGTCCGGACGCGCCTCGTAACCGACCGGGTAGACGCTGCAGAACCCCAGGAAGGCGACGCGCACGCCGTTGCGCTGCACGATCGCCGGCGTCACCGCGGCGTCGATGGTCTCTCCCGCGCCGGTCGTGGCGATCCCCTGTTCGGTCAGGACGTCGATCGTGTCGCGCAGTCCGACATAGCCGCCGTCGACCATGTGGTTGTTGGCGAGCGTCATGACGTGGAACGGGACGCCGCCCAGGCAGAGCGCGTGCTCGCGCGCGGTGGCCATGAAGTGCTTGTGGCTCGGCGAGGGCGCCGGGCGATCGCTGTAGACGCCCTCGCAGTTGCCGAACACGATGTCGGCTCCGCTCATCAGCGGGTGCAGCGCCGCGAAGGACCGAGCACCGTCGGGCACCGCCGGGAACACGTCTCCGGCGGCGAGCACCGACACGCTCATCACGGCTGACCGACGTCGAAGAAGACGGTCTCGCGCTCGCCCTGGAGATGGATGTCGAATTCCAGGCCCTGCGCGACCTCCCGGGCGATCAGCGTCTCACGGCGTGTCTCGGGCACGACGCGGAGGATAGGGTCAACGGCGTTGGCGTGCTCTTCGTCAGGGAAGTACATCCGCGTCTGGGCCTGCTTGAGCAGCCCGCGGCCGAAGATGGTGACGTTGAGCCACGGCGCGAGCGTCTGGCCGTCGGCGGTCCGGGCCGCCTCGGGCTTGCGGATCACCGCCCGGAAGCGACCCTGCTCGTCGGTCCGCGTCCGGGCGAACTGCTCCCCGGACCACAGCTCGAGGAAGCATTCCGGAAAGGCGAACGGCTCGCCGTCGGCCTGGATGACCGTCCCGGACACCGTCAGCGCATCGGGAGAGGCCGGATCGACGGCGTTCTCGCTGCCGTCGAACATGAGCGCGAACCCGAACAGCGGGCCCGAGGTCTGTGAAGGCGTCGGCGCGGGGCCCATCACTCAAACGGTGTCGCGCCGCGGCCCCGCAGCACGATGTCCCAGTCGTAGGCCAGCGCGGAGTCGATCCCGCCCAGCTCGGTGTTGGCGTCGTTGAACTGCGCGATCAGCGCCTCTCGGCCGCGGGGATCGGCGACCGAGTGGAAGATCGGGTCACGGGCCAGCAGCGGGTCCCCGGCGAAGTAGCACTGGGTGATGAGGCGGCCGGAGAGGTCGCCCCCGAACACCGAGAAGTGGATGTGCGCCGGCCGGAACAGGCCGCCCATCTCACCGGGGTAGGCGGCCGGCTTGACCGTTCGGAAGCTGTAGCGGCCGTCGGAGTCGGTCAGCACGCGCCCGGCCCCGGTGAAGTTCGGATCCAGGGGCATGAGATCGGGGTCGGTCGGATCGACGTAGCGCCCGGCGGCGTTCGTCTGCCAGATCTCGATCAGGGCGCCGGGGACGCCCCGCCCGTCGCTGTCGACGAGTCGTCCCGAGAGCACGATCCGCTGGCCGATCGCCCGCCCGTCGTGCTGGGCGAGCAGGTTGTTGTCGTTGGGTCCGACCGTCATCCGGCCGAACACCGGGCCGGGCATGCGGTGAAACCAGTCCTTGGGCAGCTGGACCAGTCGCTGGCTGGGCGCGCGCTTGATCGTTATCGGATAGGCGGGATGCAGGAACGGCGGGTCGGGATCGACGTGCTCGGCGGTCGCCATATCTCCTCCTTTGGACGGCGTGGCGCGAGGCTATTCCAACCTGATATCGATGTCAACTTCAGGAGTCGGATCGCCGCGGTCACCGTGCGCCGGCGCCGGCGCGCAAGGCTCCGGCGGTGCTGCGCCCGGCCGCGGTCGAACTGAGCCTGAGGGTCAGATAGCGATCGACCTCGGCGGCGTAGCCCGTCGGGATGACGACGCTGTCGCCCATGCGCTCGACGATCGCCGGGCCCTCGACGACGTTGCCGCAGGTCAGGGCGTGGCCGTCATAGACCCGCGTCGGGATGAAGCCGTCCGGCTCGAAGTACGCCGGCCGTTCACCCTTCAGAGCGCCCGACGAGTCCGCGCCGCCGGGCTCGTGGGGCGGGAAGGTGACCGGGGCGACCGGCAGGGTCCCGACGACGCGGTACAGCTCGATCTCGATCCGCCCACCGGCCACGAGCGCGCCCTCCCCGTAGAGCTGGCCGTAGCGCTGCTTGAAGCGCTCGACGATCGCGGCGCCGGCCGCCGCATCGATCGGGCCGGGCTCCACCTTGACCTCGACGGCGTGGATCTGCTGGCGAAAGCGCATCCCGAGCGTGCGGGAGAGGGTCACCCTGTCGCTCGCCGTGCCCTCCAGCGCGAACTGCGCGAGCGCCCGTTGCTCGAGCTCGGCAAAGCGCGCGGTGATCTCCTGCACCTCCGCAGGACCGAACGGCGCGGGGAGCCGGCTGGAGAGCTCGACGGTGTGGGTGACATCGCAGGTCAGCATGCCCTCGGCCGAGAACACGGTGGAATCGGCCAGCACGAGCGTCGCCTTGGCGCCGATGTCGTGCCCGTAGAACGCGGCGTGCGTCGGTCCGGCTCCGCCGTAGGCCACGAGCACGCAGGTGCGGGGGTCGTGACCCTGCTCGATCGTGCACTTGCGGATCAGGTCGGCCATCTGCGCGTTGATGATCCGAAAGACGCCGACCGCGACCTCCTCGGCCTCCAGCCCGAGCCGCCGGCCGACGTCGGCCAGCTGGGCGAGCGCGAGGTCACGGTGCAGCGACATCCGCCCTCCGAGAAAGCTGCCGGGATCGAGGTAGCCGAGCACGAGGTCGGCGTCGGTGACCGTCGGGTCGGTGCCGCCGAGGCCGTAACACGCCGGCCCGGGCCGCGAGCCGGCGCTGTGGGGACCGACGCGGAGCAACCCGCCTTCGTCGATCCAGGCGATGCTGCCGCCGCCGGATCCGATCGAGGCGACGAGGACCTTGGGGATGCGCAGGCTGTACTGACCGATGATCGGCTCGAGCTCGAGCGGCGCCTCACCGTCGAGGATCAGCCCGACGTCGAACGAGGTCCCGCCGACGTCGGTGCAGATGAGATTGTCCTCGCCGTAGATGCGGCCGAGATGCTCGCAACCCAGCACGCCGCCGGTGGGGCCGGAGTCCAGCGTGACGATCGGCCGCTGCGCGGCGTCGAGCACCGACGTCAGACCGCCGCTGGCCTGCATGACGAGCAGCGGCTGAGCGAGCCCCTCGGAGTGCAGGCGCGACTCCAGCTCGTGGAGATAGCCGGCCGCGCGCGGTCCGACGTAGGCGTTCATCGCGGTCGTCGCCGTGCGCTGATACTCGCCGAGAACGGGTGCGACCTCGTGCGAGAAGGCGCTGAACAGCTGCGGCGCCCGCTCGGCGAGCAGCTCCTTGATCCGGCGTTCGTGGGCGTCGTTGGCGAACGACCACAGCAGCGAGACGGCGATCGCCTGCACTCCCGCCGAGACCAGGTCGTCGATCGCCGAGATCACCTCGTCCTCCTGCAGGGCGACGATCACCTCGCCGTCTCGGTCGATGCGCTCCGAGACGCCGCGGATGAGCTCGCGCGGCACGATCGGATCCGGCTTGCGCAGCCGTGAGGAATGGACCATCTCGCGCTCGCCGAGGCCGGCCACCTTGGAATAGACCTGCCCGATGATGATCGCGTCCTCGTGCCCGCGCGTCGTGATCAGCCCGGTTCGCGCGCCGGTGCGCGTCAGCATCGCGTTCGTCGCCTGGGTCGTCCCGTGCACGAACAGGTCGGTCCGCTGAAGCAGCTGCGCCCGGGTGAGACCGAGCTGCTCGGCGGTGAGGCGCACCGCTTCCAGCACCCCCTCCTCCAGCGCCCCCGGCGTGCTCAACGCCTTGGCGACGGTCCGCTCGCCGTCGGCGTCGGCCACGACGCAGTCGGTGAACGTGCCGCCGATGTCGACACCGATACGAAAGCTCATCTCATCTCCTCCAGCAGATCTCCGGCGGCACGGTTGACGACGCTCAGCGCCTCGACCCCCGCGTGCAGTACACCCTGACAGACCGCATCCAGCAGCTGCTCGCGCGTCATCCCGAGCGCCCGGCCGAGCAGCACGTTCTCACGGATCCCGTCATCGAAGCCGCGGACGGCGTTGTAGCCGAGGAGCAGATAGGGCAGCATCTGGGCGGGCAGCGCATCGCGAATGGCATGCTCGTAGCGGTCGCGGTAGGCCTTGAGCAGCCCCGGGCGATGCGCGGCCAGGAACGCCGCGTACGGTGGGATCTCGCCCAGCGTCGTGCGATACCAGGCCAGCAGCGCCTCCATGTCCTGGGCGGTGGCCTCGCGCGTGGAGAAATCGATGCCGGATTCGAACGCGCGGGGATCATGCGCCCAGCCGTCGGGAAAGCCGCGTCCCGGCGCGGGATCGACGTAGGTGCGCAGGAACGGCGCCGATCGCGCCGTCGCGTACATCCCGGGATGACCGCTGTGGATGAAGGCCACCGACAGCGTGTCGAGGATGGCGGCCCGCGTCGCGCCGAGCGTCTGGGCGAGGCGGATCTCATAGGCGATGCCCTCCGGGAAGGCGGCGACGGCGTACTGGTGGATCGCCGCCAGGATCCCCACCAGGGGCCGGTCGGGCTCGGCCGCGCTGCGAAAGTGGCGCGTCCGCGCCTTGTGGCGCTTGAGGACGTCCGGGCGGAACTCGAGCCAGAATTCGAACGAGTCCAGCAGGCCCTTGTTCGTGCGCTCGTACTCGGCCCGATAGGCGGCGATCTCCTCGTCGGTGGTGACGTCCGGCCGCGATACGTCGAGCCCGTCCTGAAGTGCGCTGATCCTCTCCACCGGCGCGCCACCGTAGTTGACATTGACGTCTCTGTCAACTAGCTTGGCGCCCGCCACGGGGCCGTGGTTCACACTCACATCCGGAGAGGGAATGTCACCGATGCCAGCCGCCAGCTCAGCTTCGTCTCCGACCGGCGAGGGCGGCGCGGCGCTGGATCCGATCACCTTCGAGGTGATCCGCCATCGCCTCTGGGCGATCAACGACGACCAGGCCCGGATGGGGGCCCGGCTGTCGGGCTCGTTCATCGTCTACGAGGGCTATGACTTCAACGCCGCGCTGGTCACGGCCGACGGGCGCGGCCTGTACTGCGGCATCTACATCCTCCAGCACGGGGCGACGATCGACGAGTTCGTGCGCAAGGTGCTCGCCGACCGGCCGGCCGGCGACATCCGCGAAGGCGACATGTTCTTCTCCAACGATCCGTGGTGGGGGGCGCTGCACGCCAACGACGGGATCCTGGCGATGCCGATCTTCTGGGAGGCGGAGCTCGTGGCGTGGTCGGGGATCGTCATGCACGACGACGACGTCGGCAGCCCGGTGCCCGGGAGCTTCGTCTCCGGGGCGCAGGACCGCTTCGGCGAAGCGCCGCTGTTCCCCGCGATCCGGCTCGTTGAGAACTTCGAGCCGATCTACGACGTCGAGCGGGCGATCCTGCGCAACGCGCGAACGGCGGAGTTCAACGCGCTCAACATGCGCGCCCGGGTGGCCGCGCTGCGCACGACGTATCAGCGCGTCACCGAACTGATCGAGCAGTACGGCCTCGCCGCCTTCCTCGCCGCCCAGGACGGAATCATCGACTACGTCGAGCGCGTCGTCCGCGGGCGCCTGCGAGAGATGCCCGACGGCGAGTGGTACTCGATGGGCTACCACGACCACGACGGCGTGACCGAGGCGCTCTATCCGATCTGCTGCCGGGTGATCAAGCACGGCGACGATCTGACGATCGACCTGACCGGGACCGCGCCCCAGGTCTCGCCCGGGTCGATCAACTGCGCGCGGCCGGCGATGGAGGGCGCGGTCATGGGCGTGATCCTCACCTACCTGTGCTACGACCTGCCGTGGGCGATCGCCGGGTTGCGCAAGATCGTCCAGATCGTCTCGGAGGAGGGCACGCTCAACAACGCGCTCAGCCCGGCCGGGATGAGCTTCGGCTCGACGATGGCCACCCTCTCCACCCAGGACGTCGTCGCGCAGGCCTTCGCCAAGATGATGCTCTGCTCGGAGAAGTACCGGGACGAGGTGCACGCCAACTGGACGCCGGGCTGTGACGGATCGCTGTTCATCGCCCCCAACCCCGACGCCGAGCCGTCGGTGGGCGCGATCACCGACTTCTTCTGCGGCGGCGGCGGCGCGCGAACGTACACCGACGGCATCGACAGCGGCGGCATCTTCCATTCGATGGCGTCACGGCTGGCGAACGCGGAGACCGTCGAGAGCCGCGTGCCCGTGCTCCAGGTCTTCCGGCGTGAGCTCCCCGACGCCGGCGGCCCGGGCCGGTTCCGCGGCGGCGTGTCGATCGAGTTCGCCAGCCTCCCGCACAAGATGCCGATCCGCCCGGGCGGCCTGAACACCGTCGGCTCGGGTGTCGCCATTCCCGCCGGCCGGGGGCTGGCCGGCGGCGGTCCCGGCGCGGCGTCGAGCAACGTCGTCCTGCGCGGGTGCAACCTGGCCGCGCTGTTCGCCGGCGGCACGGTGCCGGCGACTCCGCAGGAGATCGAGTGCGCCGCCGTCGACGTCCTCGCCGCCAAGTCGTTCAGCATGCTCGACGAGGGCGACGTCCTGATCGGCTCGATCGGCAACGGCGCGGGCTACGGCGATCCGCTGCGCCGCGAGCCCGCCGGCGTGGCGCGCGACGTCTCCGCGGGCCTCGTCTCGGTCGATCTGGCCCGCTCGGTGTACGGCGTCGAGCTGGCCGACGGGGCGGTCGACGAGACCGAGACCGAGCGCGTCCGCGCGGAGATCCGGGCGCAGCGCCTCGCCCAGGCCCACGCCGTGAAGGGCGCAGCGGGCGGCGGCGAGCTGCACGGCGGTGAGGTCCTGCACCCGGTCGGTGACACCATCGAGGCCGTGCTGGTCGACGGCGAGCGATCGCTGCGCTGCACGGAGTGTCATTACCGCTACGGGCCCTACGACCACGACCACAAGCGCTCGGCGGTCATGCGGGAGCTCCCGCTGACGGCGATCAGCCCCCACAACGCGCGCTGCCTGCCGGAGTTCAAGCTGCGCGAGTTCTACTGCCCCGGCTGCGCGACGACCATCGCCGTCGACGTGCAGCGCAGTGACGAGGAGATCCTCGACGAGTGCCGGCTGTCGCTCCCCTCGGCGTCGTGAGCGCGCCCGGGCCGCTGGACGGGATCCGCGTCCTTGACTTCACCGCCGCGATGGCGGGGCCGACGTGCGCGATGCTGCTCGCCGACTTCGGCGCCGAGGTCATCAAGGTCGAGCCGCCGGAGGGGGAGGGGTCACGGCGCTGGGGCCAGGCCCGGTTCGGCTCCGACGATCAGTTCAGCGGCCTGTTCCTTGCGCTGAACCGCAACAAGGCGAGCGTCACCATCGACCTGAAGTCCGAGCAGGGTCGCGCCGACGCCCACGCCCTGATCGCCACCAGCGACGTCGTCGCCGAGAGCTTCAGGCCCGGCGTCGCCGATCGCCTGGGGATCGGCTACGACGACGTCCGGGCGATCGCGCCCCGGATCGTCTACTGCAGCGTGTCGGGCTTCGGCCACACCGGCCCGATGCGGGATCGTCCCGGCTACGACCAGCTCCTGCAGGCCTACACCGGCCACATGAGCATCACCGGGGAGGCCGATCGGCCGTCGGTCAGGATCGGGCCGTCGGCGATCGATCTGCTGACCGGCGCACACGCCGCGCTCGGCATCCTGCTCGCCCTGCGCGAGCGCGACGCCAGCGGCGAGGGCCAGCGCGTCGAGACCTCGCTGTATGACAGCTCGCTCCATCTCATCACGCACTACCTCGCCGACTACACCGGCTCAGGCCGGGTCCCCGGCAAGCTCGGGGGTGGGTTCGCCTTTCTCGCTCCCTACGGCATGTTCGCCGCGCGCGACCGCGAGGTCTACATCGGCGTCGGCTCTGATCAGATGTTTCACCGGCTGTGCGCCGAGCTGGGCTGCGATCCGCTCGCCTGCGACCCCCGCTTCGACACCAACGCCCGGCGCGTCGCCCATCGCGATGAGCTGACCGCGGAGCTGGCGCCGCTGCTGCGCGAGCGCACCGCGGCCGAGCTGGTGGCGATCTGCGACCGCCTCGGGATTCCGGCCAGCGAGGTCAACACGATCGCCGATCTCGCCGAGCAGGAGCAGGCGCACGCGCGAGAGATGGTCGTCGAGACCGGCATCGACGGGGTGCGAACGGCCGGCATCCCGATCAAGCTCGATCGCACCCCCGGTCAGATCCGCCGTCCACCGCCGGCGCTCGGCGCCGACAACGACCGGCTCCTGCCCCGGCGATGAGCCGCGCCCGGCGCGCCGCGATCGCCGGCATCGGCACGATCGGCTTCGGCCGCTTCGAGCAGGAGAGCGTCGCGTCGATGATCGACCGAGCGCTGGTGGCGGCGCTCGCCGACTGCGGCCTGGAGCGTGAGGCGATCGACGGGCTGTTCGTGCACATCGGCTCGCCGCGGGGCCTCGATTACGACGAGATCGCGCTCCTGCTCGGGCTGCGGATCCACCACGCGCTGCAGACCTGGGATCACGGACGCTTCGGGGCGACGGTGATCGGCCATGCGGCGATGGCCATCGAGTACGGGCTGATCGACCATGCGCTGTGCGTCGGCGCGTTCAAGAACAGCCGCTTCGCCCGGATCGGCATGGCCGCCTCGCAGAGCTTCTTCGAGGGAATGCGGGAAGCCGGCGGCCCCCACGCCGAGACCCCGTCGGTGGGGATGGCGGCGCCGTCGGCGGGAGCCGCGATGTCGATGCGCCGCTATCTCGATCGCTACGGGATCGACCGTGAGCTGGTCGGCGCGGTGTCGATCGCCCAGCGCGAGGCGGCGGCGCTCAATCCGACCGCCGCGCTGCGGACGCCGCTGACCGCTGAGGACTACCGGGACTCGCGCCCCGTGATCGAGCCGCTGCGCCTGCTCGACTGCTCCTATCCCGTCGACACCGCCGTGGCGGTGATCATGACCCGCGCCGACCGAGCGCGGACGCTCGCCCAGCCGCCGGTGCACATCCTCGCCTTTCAGGGGTTGCACGCCGGACCCGACGAGTTCATCTTCGGCCAGCCGGGGCTCGGCATCAACCAGGCCTCGGTGTTCGACTACGAGCCGCTCGGCGCCGACGAGCCGCTGTACCGTCGTGCCGGGCTGGGTCCGGCCGACGTCGGCACCCTGCACTGTTATGACGGCTTCTCCCCGCAGGTCCTGTGGACGCTCGAGCGCTTCGGCTTCTGTCCGCCCGGCGCGGGTGCCGACTTCGTGCAGAACGGGCGGATCGGACTCGGCGGCGCGCTGCCGGTCAACACGAGCGGCGGTCATCTGTCGGAGGGCCACTCCAACGGCTGGGGACAGACGATGGAGATCGTGCGCCAGCTCCGCGGGCAGGCCGGGCCGCGCCAGATCGACGGGCTCGCGGTGGCGCAGTGGGCGACGACGCTCGGCGACTCGGTCCTGTACGGGCGCGACGATGCTTGAGGAGCGGACGTTCCCGGGCGCCGGAGACCCGTCGCGGCTGCTGCCCCCCGCAGCCGCGACACCGATCCGTTCCGTGACGGCCTGCGGGAACGCCGGCTCGTGCTGCGCCGCTGCGCGGGCTGCGGCCGGGCACGACATCCCCCGGCCCCGGTCTGCCCCTATTGCCTGTGCGCCGCCGCGGACTGGAGCGAGGTGCCGGGGACCGGTCACGTCCACAGCTGGATCCGTTACCGGCGCGCCTACCTCCCCGAGTACGAGCCGCTCATGCCCTACGTCGTGGTGTGCGCGGAGCTCGACGACGGGCCGCGGCTGTTCGGTCGCCTGTGCGACCGGTCGCCGGGCCGCGAGCCGTGGAGCGGCATGCCGTTGCGGGCGATCGTCGAGCGCTGCGCGAGCGGCGAGTGTCTGCTCGGGTTCGTGGCGGCCGTTGTGGAAGAATCGGCGGCCCGTGAATGACAGCCCTGGCACGCATCCCGAGCAACCGCTCGCCGGGCAGGTGGCGCTCATCACCGGAGCGGGCCGCGGCATCGGCCGCGCCATCGCGCTTCGCTTCTCACGCGCGGGGGCAGGCATCGTCGGCTGCGCCCGTGACCCCTCCGCGGTGGGGGCGGTGATGACGCTGATCGAGAGCGAGGGCGGCGCGGCGCAGGCTCACGAGGCCGACGTCCGGGATCCCGAGGCGATGGAGCGTCTGGCCCAGGCCTGCGTGCAACGGTTCGGGCGGCTCGACGTGGCGGTGCTGAACGCCGGGGTGAGCCCCGATCACGCTCCCGTCGATCGGGTCCCGACCGACGTCTGGCGAGACGCGGTCGACATCAACCTCAGCGGGGTCTTCTTCGGTCTGCGGGCGGTCGTCCCGCACCTGCGCGCCTCCGGCGGCGGCCGCGTGCTCGTCATCGGCTCCGGCGCGGCACGGCGCGCGCCCGCGGGGCTGGCGCCGTACGCGGCCGCCAAGGCCGGGGTCAGCGCGCTGGTGCGCGTCGCGGCCCGGGACCTGCGGGCCGACGGGATCGCGGTCAACGAGCTGCAGCCCGGGCCGACCGCCACCGCCATGCACGGCGTCTCGGAATCCGATCCTGACACGCTCGCCGAGCGCGAGGTCGTGCTCGAGGAGGGTCTGGAGGACGACCCGTCGATCGCCGGCGAATGGTTCAAGTCCCCGCGCAACGTCGCCGACGTCGCCCTGTTCATCGCCACTCTCCCCAATCGCGGGCCCAGCGGCCAGATCTTCAGCCTCAACACCGTCATATGACCGACCTGCGCGACAGCGTCGTGGCGATCACCGGAGCCTCCTCGGGGATCGGCGAGGCGACCGCGCTGGCCTGCGCACGCGCCGGGGCGGCGGTCTCCCTGGCCGCGCGGCGCACCGACCGGCTCCACGCGCTGGTGGCGCGCATCACCGCCGAGGGCGGGCGCGCACTCGCCGTCACCGCCGACGTCTCCGACGAGAGCCAGGCGCGGGGGTTCATCGAGCGCACGCACGCCGAGCTCGGTCGGCTCGACGGCCTCGTCAACAACGCCGGCGTCATGCTGCTGGGCTCGATCAAGGGCGCGCCGACCGAGGAATGGCGGAGGATGATCGACGTCAACGTGCTCGGGGTCCTGTACTGCACGCACGCCGCGCTCGACATCATGTACGAGCAGCGCAACGGGCACATCGTCAATGTCAGCTCGGTCGGCGGTCGCGTCGTCGCCGCGCGCTCGGCGGTCTACTCGCTGACCAAGTTCGGGATCGGCGCCTTCTCGGAGGGGCTGCGCCAGGAGACGATGGACCACGGCATCCGGGTCACCCTCGTCGAGCCCGGACGCGTCGACACCGAGCTGCGCGAGCATGTCCGGCCCGAGGTCCTGGCCGAGATCGGCCCGGGCTTCACGGGGGTCGTGCCGTTGACCGCGGCCGAGATCGCCGACGCGATCGTGTGGGCGATGACTCAGCCGGCCAATGTGTCGGTCTCGGAGATCCTCGTCCGTCCGGCCCGCTCGCCGATGTGACCGCGGCCCGCGGTCGCGGCCCGCGGTCGCCGCAGTCGCGGCCCGCGGTCGCCGCGGTCGCCGCCCGCGGTCTACGCGGGCGGGCGGTAGCCGGGCTCGAGCTCGACGCCGAGCCCGTCGATCAGCCGCGCGACGGCCTGGTAGAAGGCCAGCAGCGTCACGAGCTCGACCGCCTCGGTCGTGCCGAAGCAGCGTTCGAGCTCGGCGTACGCCGCGTCTGACAGCGCGCACGCGTGGACGCCGTCGGCGGCCGCGAGGATCGCGCGTTCGCGAGCGGTGAAGAGCTCGTCAGGGGCAGCCGCCCAATCCGTGACCGCGGCGATCTGCGCCTCGCCGACCCCGGCGGCGCGCGCCATCGGCACGTGATGCGCCCACTCGTACTCGGATCCGATGAGATGCGCGGTGCGCAGGATCGCCAGCTCGCGCAGCCCGCGCGCCGTGGCGGTGTGCCGGCGCAGCGCGACCGACAGCCCGTTGTAGGCGTGCAACAGCGCCGGCGCATTGGCCAGCGCCCGGTAGAGCGCGATCGGCTCGCGGCCCTCCTGCGCGAAGCGGTCATAGACCGCGGCGACACGCTCGTCGCGGGCGGCGTCCGCGTCAGAGACGGCCGGGACCCGTGTCATGTCTGCGGTGCTCCGGCCCATCGCAGGTGATCGGCGATGACCTCGTCGAGCGCCGCCGGCGTCTCCAGATGCGACATGTGTGGCGCGCCCTCCATCACGACGAGGCGCGCGCCGGGCGCCCGCTCGGCGATCTCCTCGGAGCGGCTGAGCGGCGAGGATGCGTCGCGGGAGCCGGCCGCCGCCGTGATCGGGATCGTCAATCCGGGAAGCGCGGCGCGGATGTCGTGGGTGCCGATCGCTCGCCAGCCGTCGGCGAAGCAGTGGGGATCCATGGCGAGCAGTGTCTCACGCGCGTAGGCGACCCCGGCCGGCTCGGGCCGGCGGGCGAGCGCCGTCGCGGTGAACCAGCGGGTCATCGTCGAGTCCAGCACCGCCTCCATCCCCTCGGTCTCGGCCGCGACGGCGCGCTGCTCCATGACCGCCGGGTCGGTGTTCGCGCCCGTGCACGCGATCAGCAGCGAGGCCACGAGGCCAGGATGGCGGACGGCCACGTTCTGGCCGACCATCGCGCCCATCGAGACGCCGACGAGATGCAGGGGCGGCTCATAGGCCGCCGCCACCTCGTCGGCCAGCGTCGCCATCGTCGGCTGGACCCGCGCGCGCGGGCGTCCGAAGCCGGGGAACTCGTGCCGGACGCCCCGTCGGGCGGCGGGCACCCACTCCCAGCTGGCGGCGTCATTGCCGATCGGAGCCATGAAGACGATCGTCATCGCCCGGCAGTATGGCGGGCCGTGAGTGGTCACGTCCGGGTGGCCCCACCGGACAGCGGTCGGATACGCTGCCCGCTGGCGGCGCCGCGTGCGACGCCGACAAACGATGGCCCGATCCCCCAGCGTGTCCGCGCGCGCCCGCGCGCCTGAGCCGGCCCCCGCCAAGTCGCCGGTGCGCGCGCGCGGATTGCGCACCCGCGCCAAGCTGATCGACGCCGCTCGCCGGGTGTTCGAACGCGACGGCTATCTCGAGGCCCGGGTCGCCGACATCGCCGCCGCGGCGGGGGTGGCGCACGGCAGCTTCTACACCTACTTCGACTCCAAGGAGGACGTGTTCCGGGGGATGGCCAGCGAGGTCATGGCGGAGTTCCGGACCGTGCTCGCCGAGGATGACAGCGGTTCGGCGCCCGAGCGGATCCGCGCCGCCATCCGGCGCTACCTCACCTTCTACCGGCATCGCGCCCCGGTCCTCGGGGTGATCGAGCAGGTCGGCGGACTCGAGAGCTTTCGCGGCCTGCGGCGTGAGCTGCGGGGGCAGGCGGTGCAGAGCATGGAACAGCAGATCAACGCGATCTCGAAGCTCTCGCCCGCGAATGCGGACGCCCTGCGTGGGCTCGACGCCCACGTGCTGGCCAGCGCGCTCGTCGGCATGCTGGACAGCTTCGCCTACGTGTGGTGCGTGCTCAAGGAGCCGTTCGACGAGCAGCAGGCTCTGGCCAGCCTTGACACCGTGTTCCTGCGCACGCTCGGGATTGACGACGGTCGCCGCGCCGCGCCGCGCGCCCGGCCGGCGAAACGCGCGTCCCGCGCCCGCCAGCCCGGGTGACCGACCGCGTCACTGCAGGGGTGTCGGGTCGATGTAGACCCTCATGTCGTCGATCAGGCCATCGGACTCACGCCGGCGCAGGATCGCCAGTGACGGCAGCTCGACGACCCGGCCGTCGTCGCGCATCGTGTAGCGCACCGCGAACTCGCAGACGCTCGTGTCCTGCACCGTCCAGACGTTGACGAAGGTGTGGGCCATCGCGTGACGGTCGTGTCCGTGCGCCAGCGCCTCGCGGATGGCGTCGCGTCCGCGGACCTGGGGCGCGGCGCCGAAGCGCAGCACGGCATCAGGGGCGTAGTACTCCCGGAGATAGCGATCGAGCTCGGCGGCGTCGACGAGCGCGTAGAGCTCGACGAGCCACTGCGGCACCGGGGAGGTCATGGCGCGGAGGTGAGTGGCGACTGCTCGGCGTGCTCGCGCAGGGCCGCGTCGAGCTCGGGGCCCTCGCCGAGATCGATGGCGGCGAGCAGACGGCGATGGACGTCGACGCGCAGCGGTTGGATGACCTCGAACTCGAAGTCCCCCAGACCCGACTGGAGAAAGTCGGTGATCAACAGGTAGATGCTCTTCAGCGGGGCGTTGCGCCCGACGGCGGCGAGACGGCGATGGAACTCCCAGTTGCACTCGAAGTACGCGTGGGGATCGGCGACGCTCTTCTCCATCCGGTCGATGATCTTGCCGAGCGCCCGGATGTCGGCGTCGCGATGATCGCGGGCGGCGTGGCGGCAGATGAGCGGCTCCAGCGCGTCACGGACCTCGTTGCAGTCGGCGAGCGTCGCGCGGCCCCAGTCGAAGCCGAGGATGAGCTGGCTGACGCTCGCGCGGGCGGTGGCGTCGGTCACGAACACGCCGCCCCCCGGCCCGGGCCGGGCGACGACCAGCCCACGCATCTCCATCAGCCGCACGGCCTCGTTGATCGTCGCCACCGCGACCCCGAAGCGCTGGCGCAGATCGTCCTTGGTGCCGATCCGCTCGCCGGGCGAGAGCGTCGCGGTGACGATCTCGCTCTCCAACGTGCGCGCCAGGGCCTCGGCCCGGGTGACGCGTGACTCGCCGAGGCGCGGAGTGCCGTCGGTCGTTCCGGTGAAGGCCATGGGATCTACCTCAGCCGATCAGGTGGTCAGCGGCCGTCGTCTCGGCCGACGGGGCAAGGATGATGTCGTTCTCCACCGAGACCCAGGGAACGGTCACGCCCGGGGGCGTCCGCGGATCGTCGGGAGCATGCTCGATGAATGTCCGCAGCAGCGACGGCTTGACGGCGAACACCGCGTCGGACTCGAGATACTCGCTCTCGACGTCGAAGACGTGCGTGGTCAGCGTCTGATGGCCAGGGGCGCGGACGATGATGTGGATGTGGGCGGGACGCCAGGGATGGCGTCCGGTGCACGACAGCATCTGACCGACCGGACCGTCGTGGGGGATCGCGTACGGCACCGGCCGCACGGCGACGAACGCGTAGCTGCCGTCTGACCGGGTGATGAAGCGTCCGCGGAGATGGTCCTCCGGCGCCTCCGGCCGCTGGACGGCGTACAGCTCGTCCTCGCCGTTCTGCCAGATGTCGAGCTCGGCGCCGGCGATCGGGCGGCCCTCGGTGTCGAGGATCCGGCCGTGCACGAGCGCCGGTACGCCGGCGTCGCCCTCCTCGGCGATGTTGGCGCCGTATTCGCGCAGCGGCGAACCGGCGACGTAGAACGGACCGAGCACGGTGGATTCGGTCGCCCCCGGCGGCAGCGGGTGGGCGACCGCGTCGACGAGCATCGAGACGCCCAGCGCGTCTGACCACAGGATGAACTCCTGACGGTGGTCATCGGTGATGTGCCCGCTGCGGGTCAGCCCGGCGATCGCCTGCTCCCACTCCCCGGGCGTCAGCTCGACCTCACGGACGAAGGCGTGCAGATGGGTGACGAGCGATGACATCAGCGTGCGCAGGCGTTCGTCGCCGCAGTCGTCGAAGCTGCGCACCACGGCGGTCGTGATCTCCTCCGGGGTGGTCCTGTGCTCAACCGTCTGGGGCTCGCTCACTGCTCAATCCTCCACGAAGGCGACGACGCGGCTGAAGCCCGCGCTGGCGCGTTTGATCTTGACCGGGAAGCAGGCCACCTTGAACCCGTGGGGCCGCGGCAGCGCCGCGAGATTGGCGAGCTTCTCGATCTGACAATACGGCGCTTCGATCCCGGCGAAGTGCGCGGGCCAGATGTAACGGCCGTCGCCGGTTCGCTCATAGTCGGCGCGCATCGCCGCGAACGGGCGATCGAACCCGAAGGCGTCGATCCCGATCACGCGGATTCCGTGCTCCCGGACGAGCCACAGCGTCGACTCGCGCCCCATGCCCGGCTGCTCGAAATACTCCTTGGAGCGCAGCTTGGCGTCGCACCCGGTGTGCAGCAGGACGATGTCGAGCGGCTTGAGCTCGTAGTCCGCACGCCGCAGAGCGGACTTCAGGTCGTCGATCTCGATGAAGTCGCCCGGTTGCTTGTGACGGAGGTCAAGGACGACGCCATCGGAGAAGAACCACTCGAGCGGGAGCTCGTCGATCGACTGCGCCGGGGAGCCGTCGGCGCTGCGCGGTCCGTAATGAAACGGGGCGTCGACGTGGGTGCCGGTATGCGACATGAACGTGAAGATCTCATCGCCCGGAGCCGTGCCCTGCGAGTAGACGAGGTCCTCACGCCGGACGCCGAAGGCCTGCTGGAAGAACTCCAACCCGGCGCCGTCGTGGGCGCGGAACTCGATCTTCGGCGGATAGATCTCCGATACCGCGTCCTGCTCGATGGTCACGCTCAGGTCGATCAACCGCATCGGATCACGCTCGCCTCTCGCCAGGGGGTTCGGACCTATTCATTGCAATGATATTGTGCCACCGAGATGGAGGAGACTGCGGTCAGCGTTGCACCTGGACCGGTCGGCGCGCGCGTGCGCAAGCACGACGGGGCGGACTTCCTCACCGGACGGGTGCGCTACACCAACGACATCTCGATGCCGGGCATGCTCCACGCCGCGGTCGTGCGCAGCCCCCACGCGCACGCCCGGATCCTGGCCGTCGACAGCGCGGCGGCGCGGGCGGCGCCCGGGGTGCACGCCGTCCTCGACGGCGACGAGGCGCTGGAGCTCGTCGACGAGATTCCGCACAGCCTCGATCCGGCCGCCGTCGGGGGCAACCACGCGGTCATCCGGATCCTGGCGGTCGGCAAGGTCGTGTACGCCGGCGAGCCGGTCGTCGCGATCGTCGCCGACAGCGAGGGCGACGCGCGCGCCGCCGCCGCGCTCGTCGCCGTCGCCTACGAGCCCCTCCCCCACGTGCTCGACGCCGACGCCGCGCTCGCCGACGGCGCCCCGCTGCTCTATGAGGAGTGGGGCACGAATCTCATCATCGCCGGTGAGTTCGGCGCCGACGACTTCGATCTGGTCGCGCCGCAGGCGGCGCACGTGCTGACCGGCGAGGTGCGCGGTCATCGCGGCAACGCGGCCCCGATGGAGCCCCGGGCGTTCATCGCCGACTGGGACCGCCAGCGGGAGCGCCTGACGCTGCACTGCACGACGCAGAACCCCCATCCGCTGCGCGCCACCCTCGCCATCGCGCTCGGCATCGGCGAGCAGCAGATCCAGGTCGTGGCCCCGACGATGGGCGGCTCGTTCGGCCTGAAGATGTACGGCAGTCGTGAGGACTTCCTCGTCTGCGCGCTCGCCCGCCTCGTCGGCCGGCCGGTCAAGTGGGTGGAGGACCGAGCATCGGCGCTGCTGCCGGGATGCGCCGACCAGATCATGCGCTATCGGGCCGCCTGCGACGACCGGGGACGCGTCCTCGCGCTCGAGGTCGACATGGTCAACAACCACGGCGCGGTCGCCAACGGCCACGGGTGGGGCATGGCCTTCGTGAGCGCGATGACCGTCGGCGCCGGCTACGCGCTCGAGCACTGCCGCGTCACCTATCGCGTCGCCGCCACCAACAAGGCGCCGTGGGGCGGGACCAAGCCGTTCGGCAAGGACGGCGCCACGCTCGTGCTCGAGCGGGTGATGGATCTCGTGGCCGAGACGACCGGCGTCGATCCGGCCGAGGTGCGGCGGCGCAATTTCGTCGCCGCCGACGCCTTCCCCCATGTGCACAGCTCGGGCCTGGAGCTCGACAGCGGCGACTACGAGGGCGCGCTGGAGCTGGCGCTGCACCGGCTGGACTACGCCCGGATTCGGGCCGAGCAGGCCGAGGGGCTGCGCGCGGGCCGTCATCTCGGGATCGGGATCGGCTTCGAGCTGATGCCGGAGAACGCCGATGTGCCCGGGGCGTTCGTTGCCGCCTTCGACACGACGACCGTGCGGATGAACCCGGCCGGCCAGGCGACCGTCCTGACCGGGGTCACGACGCCCGGAACGGGCAGCGACACGGGCATCGCCCAGCTCACCGCGCAGGAGCTCGGCGTCCGCCTGGCCGATGTGACCGTCGTGCAGGGCGACACCGACCGCTGCCCGTTCGGCTACGGGAATCTGTCGAGCCGCAGCATCGTCACCGGCGGCAGCTCGGCCGTCCTGGCGGCGCGTGACATCGCGGCCAAGCTGCGCGCGGTGGCGGCGGCGATGCTCGAGTCAGAGCCCGGCGCGATCGTGCTCGCCGAGGGCATGGCGTCGGTCTCCGGCGCGCCCGAGCGCGCGCTGCCGATCGGCGTCGTGGCCAACGCGGTGTTCTCGCTCGCCTATCTGCTCGCGCTCGGCATCGAGCCCAATCTCGAGTCGACGCGCACCTTCCGCCCGCTCAATATCCGCCAGGTCCCGGACGCCCAGGGGCGGCTCAACACGTATTCCACGTTCCCCTACGCCATCCACCTGTCGGTCGTGGAGCTCGACGCCGAGACCGGTGTGCTGGAGCTGCGCCGCCACGTCGTCGCCCATGACTGTGGCACCGTCATCAATCCGATGTTCGTCGACGGCCAGGTGACCGGCGGCACGGTGATGGGGTTGAGCAGCGCGCTCGGCGAGGAGTTCCTCTACGGCAGCGACGGCGTGCCGCTCTCGGTCGGCTTCAAGACATATCTGCTCGCCCGGGCCGCCGACATGCCGGCGATCGAGATCGAGCATCAGGTGACGCCCACCCCGGTCACCATCACCGGCGCGAAGGGCGTCGGGGAGGCCGGGTTCTCCGGAGCGCAGGCCGCCCTGCTCGGTGCCGTCAACGATGCGCTGCGGCCGCTCGGGGCGCGCATCGACCAGACCCCGGTCAGCCCCCCGAATGTGCTGCGTGCGATCGCGCGGGCGGGCGTCCGGTGATCCCCACCCACTTCGACTACCGGGCGCCCGGCGATGCCGCGCAGGCGGCGGAGCTGCTCGGAGCCGATCCTGAGGGCAGTCGTCTGCTGGGCGGCGGGACATGGGTGGTGCCCGAGCTCTCGAGCGGGGAGTCCAGCCCGCGGACCATCGTCGACCTGCGCCAGGCCGGCCTGCGGGCGATCGCGCCGACCGCCGACGGGGTGCGCATCGGCGCGATGGCGACGTACGCCGACCTGCTGGCCTCCCCGGCGGTCGCCGAGCACGCGCCGCTGCTCACGGTGGTGGCCGGCGGGATCACCGGGGGCTGGGCGATCCGCGGGCAGGGCACGATCGGAGGCGCGGTGGCCGCCGCACGCCCGGCATCCGACCTCCCGGCCGCGCTGATCGCCGCGGCGGCGATCGCGGTCATCCGGGGGCGTGAGGGCGAGCGCCGGATCCCGGTGGCTCGCCTCATCACCGGCGCGGGCGCGACGACGCTCGCCGGCGACGAGCTGCTGTGCGCGTTCGAGGTCCCGGCGGTCAGCGCCGACGGCTTCGGCTACATCAAGCTCAAGCGCGGGGCGAGCAGCTGGCCGATCGTGACCGCGGCGGCGTGCGCGCGCCGTGACGGCGATGTCTGCACGGAGATCCGCCTCGTGCTCGGCGGCGCGGCGGCGACCCCGCTCGTCGTCGATGTCGGCGAGTCGCTCGTCGGCGCGGCGGTGACGCCGGCGATGCTCGCGGCCGCGGCTCGGCTGGCCGGCGAGGCGGTCGTCGATCCGTGGGAGGATGCCCTGGCCTCCGGCGACTATCGGCTGGCCGTCGCCGAGCCGGTGGCCCGGCGAGCGCTGGCGATGGCCTTCGGCCTGGCGGCCGGGGATCACCGATGACCGATAGGGAGCCGCCATGGAGCTCACGCTGACGATCAACGGCGACCGGCGCAGCGCCGACGTCGACTCCCGGATGTTGCTCGTCGACGCGCTGCGCGATCGCTTCGCCGTCACCGGGTGCAAGATCGGCTGCCTGACCGGAGACTGCGGGGCGTGCACGGTCACCGTCGACGGCCAGATCACCAAGTCGTGCCTGAGGCTCGCCGTGGCGAGCGACGGCGCGGCGATCCGGACGCTCGAAGGACTCGCCGACGGCGGCGCTCTCTCCCCGCTCCAGGAGGCGTTCTGGGATCACTACGGCTTCCAATGCGGCTACTGCCTGTCCGGCATGCTGTTCGCCGCGGAGGATCTGCTGGCCCGCACGCCGCATCCCACCGACGACGAGATTCGCGCGGCGATCAGCGCCAACCTGTGCCGCTGCACGGGCTATGACTCGATCGTGGCGGCGATCCGCGCGGTGGCGGGATGAGCGGGACGGCGAGGCCCACGGGGACGGCGAGGCCCACGGGGACGGCGAGGCCCGCGGGGATGGCGGGCTCGGAGTCACGACTGCCGGCATCGCCCGAGGCGGTCCCCCCCGGCTATGACCGCGCGCCGTCGCACGAGGGGATGATCGCCGAGCGCGACGTGTACGTGGAGATGCGCGACGGCGTCCGGGTGTGTGTCGACGTCTACCGCCCCGACGCCGCCGAGCCGCTGCCGGCGCTGCTGGCCTTCGCCATCTACAACAAGGAGATTCAGGGGCCCGAGATGGCGGCCGGGCTGACCCCGCAGCCGGCGTGGTCGCCGTTGTGGATGGGCCCGCAGGAAGCGGGCGACACCCGGTTCTTCGTCGCTCGCGGCTATGTCCATGTCATTGGAATGCCACGCGGAGTCGGGAAGTCCGAGGGCGGCGGAGCGCGGACCTGGGACTCGTATGACCTGATCGAATGGATCGCCGCGCAACCGTGGTGTGACGGCAACGTCGGGATGGTCGGGATCTCGGGCTTCGGCGCCGAGCAGATGCACGTCGCGCGTCAGAATCCGCCGCATCTCAAGGCGATCTTCCCGTTCGACCCGCGCGGCGCCTACGGGACCCTCGGCGGCTTTCGCGAGGAGTATCCCGGCGGGGTCCTGCATCTCTTCCGCTATCTCGTCGGCCACTTCGGGACCTTTCACCAGCAGCGCGGAGCGCCCGCGGCGCTTCCCGATGAGCAGGAGCAGAGATGGCGCGAGGCGATGGCCAATCCGGACTACAAGCTCTATCCGCACCTCTACAACGTCGTCTCGATGAAGGGCCAGCACCTGCCCGCGTACTTCCAGGTGCTGATCGATCCGTTCGAGCCCGAGGGCGAGGTCGAGCGCTCGGAGAGCGAGTTCACGCAGATCACGATCCCGGCCTACACCGGATCGGGCTGGTACGCGTACACGTACAAGACCCATCTCCAGGGCGCGCAGACGTATTGGCGCCACATCCGCAGCGAGGCCAGGAAGCTCCTGTTCTGCGGCCCCGCTCATCTCGAGCGGCCGTTTCACGGCCTGCACTCGGAGATCCTGCGCTGGTATGACCATTGGCTGAAGGGGATCGACACCGGGATCATGGACGAGGCCCCGGTCCGCTACTGGGTCCAGGGCGCCAATCGCTGGGCGACCGCGACCGATTGGCCGCCGCCGGAGACCGAGTGGACGACGCTCTACCTGTCGAGCTGGGAGCGCCTGCGCGCCGAGCCGTTCACGCCCAGCTCGGTCGACGATGACATCCCGCCGGACTCGTTCGTGCAGATGCCGATCTCCCAGACCCGCCGGGTGGCGGGGTTGCGCTATCTCTCCGAGCCGCTCGCCGCGGATCTGCTCATCGCCGGGCCCGCCGTGCTGCGCCTGTGGGCGGCGATCGACCAGGATGACACCAACTGGATCGTCATCCTCAAGGACGTCGGCCCTGACGTGTCGGTCCACACCGCCCGCGAGGGCGAGTGGGAGCTGCCCGCCGACCTGCACGAGCGCGAGTTGACGCGGGGCTGGCTGAAGGCCTCCAATCGGGCCCTGGACCCTGAGCGCAGCCTGCCCTGGAAGCCGTTTCACCGGATGACCCGCGCCGCCGCCGCGCCCGTCGTCCCCGGCGAGGTGACCGAGTACGTGATCGAGATCCTGGCCACCGCCAATCTCTTCCGAGCCGGGCACCGGATCTGCCTGGAGATCACCAGCGCCGACAGCCCCACCGGGGTCGCCGGCGCCACCAACGTCGAGTATGTTCCGTATCACGTGTGCAGCGCTCAGACGACGCTGCATCACGTCTATCACGACACCAGGCGTCCCTCCCACCTCCTGCTGCCGGTGATCCCGGGGAGCGAGTCATGAACCGCGAGTCATGAACCGAGACCGGCCACCGTTCCGCGCCGACCATGTCGGCAGCCTCCTGCGCCCGCCGGCGCTGTTGGAGGCCCGCCGCCGGCATCTCGCCGGCGAGATCGACGCGGTGGCGATGCGTGCCGTCGAGGACGACGCGATCCGTGACGCCGTGGCGATGCAGGAGCGGATCGGGCTGCGATCGGCGACCGACGGCGAGTTCCGCCGCGGCTCATGGCACATGGACTTCATCTACCAGCTCAACGGCGTCGAGCAGGCCGAGGATCGGCTGCGCATCGAGTTCCAGACCGACGCGGGACCGATCGACTTCATGCCGACCGCGCCGCGGGTCACCGGGCCGGTCAGCCTCGGAGAGACGATCTTCGCCGACGACTTCCGGGCGCTCGCCGCGATGACCACGACCGCCGTGCCCAAGCTGACGATCCCCTCGCCGAGCATGGTGCACTACGGCACCGGGCGTGACCGCATCGACGCCGGCGCCTATCCCGAGCTCGACGGCTTCTACGACGATCTCAGCGCCGCCTACGCCGCCGAGATCGCTGCCCTGGGCCGCCTCGGCTGCGCGTATCTCCAGCTCGACGACACCAGCCTCGCCTATCTCAACGATCCCGGCCAGCGCGAGTACATCGCCCGCCTGGGCGGCGATCCCGACCGCCAGCACGAGCGCTACATCGCCACCCTCAACGCCGCGCTCGCCGGCCGCCCGCAGGACATGGTCGTCACCACCCATCTGTGCCGCGGCAACTTCCGCTCCGCCTGGCGCGCCCAGGGCAGCTACGACTACGTCGCCGAGGCGCTGTTCGGCGAGCTGGCGGTCGACGGCTACTTCCTCGAATACGACGACGAACGCTCCGGCGGCTTCGAGCCGCTGCGCTTCGTCCCCAAGGGCAAGCATGTCGTCCTCGGCCTCGTCACGACCAAGCGCCCCGGGCTGGAGGCCAAGGACGAGCTCAAGCGCCGCGTCGAGCAGGCCTCACGCTTTCTCGACATCGAGCAGCTCTGCCTGTCGCCTCAGTGCGGGTTCTCCTCCACGGTCGACGGCAACGCCCTGACGATCGACGAGCAGGCGGCCAAGCTCGCCCTCGTCGTCGAGACGGCCGGGGAGATCTGGGGCTGAACGCGCCTGGAGGATGCGGGTCAGGGGCGATCGCACCGCCCCCGGCCGCGTCATCGTCAGTCCGTCACCAGTTGACCGCCGGCGGGGGCGAGACGGTCAGCGTGTAGGTGTTGTTCGAGCCCGGGAACAGCAGGTTGAGCAGCGGCGTGTACAGCCCGCAGCCGGTCAGCCGCGGCAGCGTCGCCTTGCCGCTGAACGTCAGCTGCCCGTCGCCGAGCGATGACACGGGGCCGCTGAAGCTGAGCGGGAGGGTCACCGGGGTGCTCGTCTGACACGTCGACCCGAGGCCGATCGGCAGCCCGAGCAGGCTGATCGACGACAGGCCGATCGTCACGTTCGCGCTGGCGTTGATGACGAGCGTCCCGTTCGTGCTCAGCGACGCCGATCCCGTCGCAGGACCACTCTCGGTCAGCGAGATGACCGGATCGATCTTCAGGCCGAGGAAGGTCAGCGCCGACGCGGTGAACGTCGGGATCGAGACGGTCCCGGCCTGGAGCTGCTGTGTGGTCAGGTCGGTGTCGCCGCTGAACGTCGCGCCCGACGGCAGCACGACATCGCCGCCGAAGCTGCCGAGGGTCAGCGTCCCGGTCAGCGGCCACTGCTTCAGCGAGACGACGAAGTCGCCGCCGCCGGGGTTGGCCGTCGAGGTCGGCGGCGCCGCCGTCTCGTTGCAGTCACTCGGCGCGTCGAGGTCGCCGAGCGCGCCGAGCCGCGCGGTGATCCAGCTGATCACCGCCGGGGCCGCCTGGAACTGCGTCGTGATGTGCTCGCCGGGATACAGCACGAACTCGTCGGCCACATGCTCGGCGCAGTACTGCTGCTTGAGCGCGATGTCCTGGGCGAGCGGCACGAGCTCGTCGGCCTGGCCGTGGTACTGGTACACGGGCACCTTCGGCGCGACGGCGCCGAGCTGCTGGGCGTCGATCGCCGCCGCGATCCGCGGATCGGCCTCGAGCTGGGCGAGCGTCTCGCCGCCGACGGTGTACTGGTCGAGGTTGACGTCCTCGTAGCCGAGCAGCGACTGGAACACGCACTGCGTCTTGATGTTCGCTATCTGCGCCGCCCCGTCGGCGTTCTCGAGGCTCGCCAGCGGAATGTCGTCGGGATACTGATCGCTGAGGCCGACGATCGCCATCGCGGCGAAGCCCGCCCCGATGCTCCCGTTCAGATAGTTCGCGGTCGTCTCCAGATCGGCCGGGATGCCCCCATGGCCACGCCGACGAGGCTCAGCGACGGGTCATAGGACGGCTGCAGCTGAGCCGCCCAGGCCGCCGCCTGCCCGCCCTGCGAATAGCCCCAGATGGCGACCTTGGCGTACGGGCTGACCCCGGTTCCCGGGATCTGCTCGGCGGCGGTCACCGCGTCGAGCGCGGCGTGGCCCTCGGCGGCGCCGACCGTGTACAGGCTCTCGGAGCCGGTGGTGTAGCCCTGGTAATCGGTCAGCACGACCGCCCAGCCCTGCTTGAGCAGGGCGACGATGTTCGCCGTCTCGTACTCGGTCCCGGCCGCGAGCTGCTCGGACGGCGCGCATCCCTGGCCGAGTCCCTGCGTGCCGACCGCGTAGTCGATGACCGGCCGGGTGCCGGGGTATGACGCCGTCGGGACGAGCAGCGTGCCGGTCGCCACGTCCTGCGCCCCGAGCGCGTCCTCGGTCTCGTACAGGATGTTCCACGACTGCACGGCGGGCGCGCCGGCGCCGAGCGCGACGGCCGCGGTGCGATACCAGACGAGCGTGCCGTGCGGTCCGCTGGGCAGCGGCGACGGCGGCGTATAGAAGGCCGAGCCGGACGGCCCGACGACGGCGGTGGTCGCGGCCAGCGCACAGCTCGCGGACGCCAGCAGCACGACGAGCGCGAGCAGTGCCGCCCGCCCGGCCGCTGCCGCGCCGGCGGTGGTCGTGGCGGCGGCGGCCCGGAAATGGTTCCTCTCCACGGCGATCCCTCCCTCTGCGGTCCGCGCCCGGCCGGACCCGTTGACGTATCCCACACGCCGGTCGACCCGCGGTCGCCCGCAAGTTGACACGAGCTGATGATACACCGATCAGGGCGACATCAGATAGAGGAAGATCAAGACCGTCGCTCCGTCCGGCGACGAGCCACGCACTCTCGTGCGCGGCGTAGAATCGGGCCGCGGCCGGTGCGGACGATCGCACCCGGTCACGCTAGGTTGAGCAGGTCCGAGGGCGCGTAGCTCAGTGGGAGAGCGCTCGCTTCACACGCGAGAGGTCGGTGGTTCGAAACCACCCGTGCCCATGAAGTGCTGCAAATCGCCATATTACAATTAGTCGGTGTATCAGCTGGCGAGAACCATCCAGCTCTGTAGCTTTGATTCCGACGCTGGCCCCTGCAGTCGGTGGCTTCCGTGGCTGCTCGCTCCGGCTCGTGTCGGGGTCGACATACTCGGCGCGTCCCTACGCCAGCAGTCCACCTCGCGGCACGACACCGCCCGGACCTGAATTGCGTCGGGGTTCGATCTGATCAAACCCCCTGGGATCACTGTCAAGGATCTACCACCGCATCAGCGCTGCGCAGCGACCGGGATCCCGCGCGGGCGTCGGATCGTTGGCGCCGCGGGGGCCGTGGCCGCTAACGCCACGGGTACTCCGGGCATCGGGTGGCGGACGCTCACACGGGTAGATACGCGCGTTCGCGCGATCGGCAAGCTTCGGTGCAGGCCCGTTGTCGGTCACGGCTGCGCCAGCGATGACGGCTAGGCCGGCGACACTCGACAGCGACCTCGGCCACCGTAACGAGCGCAAGCCCGACGATCATGCCGGCCGCCGCCGTCTATGCCGGGTGCTCCTGCCACGGATCGATCAGCTCGATGCCGATGTGTTCAAAGTCGGAGACGTTGCGGGTCGCGAGCGTAGCGCTGTGCTGCTGGCAGATCGACGCGATCTGCGCGTCGAAGCCGTCGATCGGGCGGCCATCGCGCTCGCGACGGGACACGATCGCGGCGTATCGGAGCGCAGCCCTGGCGTCGAACGGGAGGACCTGCTCCGCAAACCGGCCGAATACGTCGTCTGCGACCGCGCTCAGCGCCTGCTTGCGGCGGCCGTCAGCGAGTCGCTCGATGCCGCACCGAATTTCCGCCAGCGTGATCGCCGACGTGTAGAGGTCACTCTCCTCGTGCTCGCGTACCCACGTGAGGACCCGGGTCGAGGGCGAGGGTCGCATCAGCTCCGAGACGACGTTCGTGTCCAACACGATCATCAGTCAAGCTCTGCGCGTCGCGCTCGCGTCGAACGCGGTGGGAGCTCGAGCTCGACGCCGCCCACCGCGGCGAACCGGTCTACCAGCGTCGCGAACAGACCCTCGGGCTCATCGGGCCCGTTGACCGCTTGGGTGAGAATCACGCGGATCTCGGACTCCATCGATCGGCCGTGCCGGGCCGCCCTGACCCGCAGGCGGTTCTTGACGTCGTCGTCCAGGTTCCGGATGCTGATAGCTGCCATCGGCGCACTCCTCGTCTGCTAGCAACGCTATCGTAATGCTAGCAGCCGGAGCATCACGATCGATGCGGCCCGTGTCAGGGACCGTCGTCGGCGAACGCGTGGACATCGTCCGGATCGGACAGGGCGACGGCCGCCGCGAACTGATGGCCACGTGCCGACGCGCCGGCCGCCGCTATGAGATCGCCTTGCTCGACATCGCCGACATCAAGGCCGACCCTCAGACGACGCGTCTGGTCGCCGCTTACCGACGATGGATCAGAGCTTGACCGCTGACGCCGCAAACTGCGAATGCGTCCTGTAGAGATCCGCGAGGCTGTTCGTTAGAGCAATGCGAATCTGTACCTCGAACGGATCGTCGACCGGGACTTCGATGCACTCGGCCACCAGGTCCGCCGACCGGCGACTCTCCGACGCTGGATGCAAGCGTCCGCCGCGGCCACCGCCACGACCGCATCATTCGAAACGATCAGAGACGCGGCCAGCGGTGAGCGCGGCGAGAAGCCGACCAGAGCCACCACACAGCCCTACCGCGACGTGCTCGAGCGACTCTGGATCCTCGACCCGGTCCCAGCGTGGCTCCCGACCCGAAACCGGCTCGCCCGACTCTCCTCACCGGCCAAGCACCACCTCGCCGACCCGGCGCTCGCAGCCCAACTTCTCGAAGTCGACGCCGACGCCCTCCTCCACGCACAACCCGCCGGCCCGCCCATACCTCGCGACGGGACGCTCTTGGGCGCACTGTTCGAATCGCTCGTCACCCTTTGCGTCCGGGTCTATGCACAAGCCGCCGAGGCCCGCATCGGTCATTTGCGAACCTGGAGCGGCGACCGAGAGGTCGATCTCATCGTCGAGCGCGGAGCGCAACTTCTGGCCATCGAGGTCAAGCTCAGCCAGGTCGTCAACGACCGAGATGTCCGTCATCTCCTGTGGCTGCGCGACGCGCTCGGCGAGCACCTCACGGACGCCATGATCATCACCACCGGACCCGCCGCCTACCGGCGCCCGGACGGCATCGCAGTCATCCCCGCAGCCCTACTCGGACCCTGATCCAAACCCGCCGATCTCAATTGCACCGTGAGCCGCTCCAAGGTGCAGAACCCTGCCGAAAAGACCGCAAATAGGCAGAAATCGGAACGCTCCGATCCAACCTCGTAACCGCATCAGTTGCAGGCATTTCATGCATCAGGAGAGCGAGCACACCGTCGCTTCACACGCGAGAGGTCGGTGGTTCGAAACCACCCGTGCCCATCCCGAAAGGCCTGCACAGCGGGCGAGCCACAGGGACACCCATCCGGAGCTCGCCGGGCCCGCGGCCTCAGGGTTCGCCGGGCGGGCATTGGATCCCGCGCCGAAACCGAGGCTCGCCCGTGAGATGCGGACCCGGCGCGGCGCGCCGGCGCTCACGGATACTGGCAGTAGGTCGTCGGCGCCGCCGCCAGCGGATCGGAACTGACGTAGCCCCAGGCGTAGGTCGGCTGAGCGGAGCGGTAGACGATCTCGAAGGCCCCGATCATCGCGGTGGCGTCGCCGGCTGCCACGGTGATCGGCCCCCAGGTCCACGGGTTGACCGCCGCGGTGGGCGTCGTCCACTGGGCGATGCCGGTTGGGCTCGCCGTCCAGCGGTACCACTGGCTGGCGTCGACGCCATCGGTCCCCAGCCAGCGCCATCCCTGGCCAGGCGTATACCAGGCGATCCACGGCCGGACATCGACGATCGTCGCTGGGGTGACGGTGAAATCCGGCGCCACCAGATACGGGGAGCGTACGCCGAGGAGGTCGCATACCAGCCCGCCATCGCTCCAGAACCGCGGGGACTGCGCGTGGGTCGACAATGACAGCGAGATCCGAGCCGAGCTCGTGCCCTCCTGCAGGATCGCGGTGGCCAGGGTCGAGCCGAGCGAGGTCAGGCGGCGCACCACCCGGGCGCGCACGCTCAGCTGCGGATCGGCGCTGCCGTTCAAGCAGCGATACCTCCCGGCGGCGATGGCTCCTCGTTCCAGCGAGCCGGCGGTGACGATCACTTGGCCGTCGCGGTGGCAGGCGATCGACAGTGGCATCGACGGTCCACGGAGCGTGACCATCCCGGTCCGCAGGCCGGGGGCGCGGGAACCGCCGGGCAGCGACCGCGCTGGGCCGACCGCGGTGGGACCGGGCATCGCACCAGTCGACGGGCTGGGGGGAAAACCCGTGGCCGCGCCGGGCGGCGGCCCGGGAAGACCCGGCCTCGCGGCGGTGGCGGCGCTCGCGCGGGCCACCGGGATCAGCGCGCCCGCCACCGGGATCAGCGCGCCCGCCACCGCGATCGTCACCATCAGCGCAGGCCTCAGGGTCACGCGTCGACGTTCAGCGGAACGTGCAGTTGGGCGCCGCATTGCCGTCCTCGGTTGTCCGCGCATAGCTCCAGATGTATTCAGGCCGCTCATACCAGTAGATCGCCTCGAAGACCGCGACGACCGTCGTATCGTGTCCCGGCAGGATCGAGATCGGCGTCCACGTCCACGGGGTGATCTGGCCCGTCGGCGTCTGCCACTCGGCCACGCCGGTCGCGATCGCGGTCCACTGATACCACTGGCTGTGTTGATCGCCGTCGGTCCCCATCCAGTGCCACCCGCTCGCCGGCGTGTACCAGGCCAGCCACGGCCGGACATCGATGGTCGTCGGGCGGGTGTCGGTGAAGTTGGGTGCGGTCAACGTGGCCTGATCGGCGGTGCTGCTGCAGCTCAGGCCGAAGTCGCTTGTCCATGTGGTGTCCGTCGCCGCTGTCGTGCTGAGCAGCACCGCGACGCTCTCCGTCGATCCGGCACCGGTGACGTCGAGCGTCGCCGGGCTGCTCCCCCGTCCGCGCAGGCCGCGCGCGGCATCGAGCGACAAGGTCACCCCGATCTGCGCCGCTCGCCGGCGGCAGCGGTAGCTCACCGGAGCCGAGGTGAACGACAGCGCCGGCGCGCGCAGGATCGCTCGCCCGCCGGATGCACAGGCGACGTCGATGGTCAGCGTGCGGCCGTGCACGATCGGCGGGCCGAGCAGGCCGGGGCCGTTCGCGGCTGACGGCAGCGTCGTCGAGCCGGCCGGCGGGGTCGCGCCGGGAGCCCGGCCGGGGACGGGAGGCAGGGGAAGGCCGGTGCCGAGGCTCGGCGGCGGACCGGGGAGGCTGCGCGGCGTGACGGCCAGCGCCGGCCCAGCGGCCCAGGCGGCGGCGAGGGCCGCGACGACGATGGTGGTCATGACTCGCGGCCGCCATCCGGCCGGCTGACGACGATCCGACGGGGAGCCGGCGCCTTCGGCCTGCGCGGCAGCCCGCGTCGGTGTCGTGATGTCCGATCCCATGAACCGCGAGGATTGTCATGGCCACCGGGAGGCGATGACAATGCCCGGCCGGCGCGAACTGCAGTTCAGCTCTGAACGGCCGGTCACTCGCCTGTCAACCCCACCCGCTGACCCAGGGTCGGCTGGCCCGCAGGCGTTCACGGGTTGAACGAAGGTCGCGCTACGGCACCCCTTTGCGATCCCGGCGCGTGCCTTCACCGTCTGCTCAGGAATCCGGACAGCCCGGATGATCAGCAGTGTCTTCGAGGGTGAGCAAGGGGCTCATCTGCACCTATCAGGAGGATTCGGTGATTGGCTTGGTCCGCATGCGTAAGAGGTGCCTGGACGGCGCCAGGAGCTGGTGTTCGGGGGCCCTCAGACGCTCCGCGCCACTGGGGCTTCTCATCGCCGCATCGATCGCCGGCTCGGCGGCCGTGCCGGCGACGGCCGCCGCGGCGACGACCGCCCGGATTGATCTCAAGGTGCTTTTGATCGGGACCTCGACCACCGATCCTGACTTCACCGCGTGGCAGGCCGCCCTGCAGCGCGAGGGCGTCCCGTTCGACACGATCATCGCGTCGACCGGTCACGCAGCGATCACGGCAGCGACGCTGTCGGACACCCTCAGCGACGGGACTCCGGAGGGCAAGTACGACGGGGTCATCGTCGCCAGCGGTGACCTGCTGACGTGCTCGACGACCTGTGCGTCGGGGCTCGCTCCAGCCGAGTGGAGCGCGCTCGAGACCTACGAGGAGACGTTCCATGTGCGCCAGATCGACGGTGACGCATCTCCGCTCGACGCCCCCAACGCCGACGGCTACGGGCTGAGCACCAGCGCCACCGGAGCGGATCTCGACGGCGTCGAGGGGACGCTGACCGCGGACGGGAAGACCGTCTTCCCGTATCTGAAGAGCTCAGTCCTGTTCGGCTACTACCCGGCCAACCCGGCCGGCACCACGACGTACGGCTACGAGTCGACCCCGGTCAGCACGTCTGACTTCGACACGCTGGTCACCGGTCCGAACGGCTCGTCGCTCGTCGGGGTCTATACGGACGCCCTCGGCGTGCAGCAGCTGGTCGAGACGTTCGCCCAGAACGAGACCCTGATGCAAGCCGAGCTGCTGCAGCACGGGGCGCTCAACTGGCTGACGCGCGGCGTCTACTTCGGCGATCAGCGCAACTACGTCGAGATGGACATCGACGACACGTTCACGCCCGATGACGCCTGGGACGCGAACACCTCGCCGGGGTCGATCGACTACAGCGACGCCGACGCTCTGCGCATGAACCCGGGCGACGTGACCACCGCCACCACGTGGGAGGCCAAGAACGACTTCCGGATGGACCAGCTGTTCAACTACGGCAGCACCGTCAACTATCAGGCCGACAACGGCGGAACGGATCCCCTGCTGGCGGCCTTCCAGCTGACGTGCTCGAGCAATTGCGGGCCGGCCGACGCCGGAGCCGGCAAGCCGTACGCCGACTCGTTCGGCTGGATCAGCCACACCTATGACACCCCGTATATGGATGTCGGGTGCGCGACGCAGAACTACATCGAGGCCGAGCTCAACGAGAACACGAGCACGATCGCCGCTCCGATCGGCTCGACTCGGGGCACCGGCGGTCTGGGATTGACCGAGACGACCGATCCGTCGGTCTCGCTCGGCGCCGAGGATCCGCAGGTGTTCGTTCCCGGCAACCACTCGGGATTCGCCAACCTCGTCCCGGGCAACCCGGCGACGGTCGATCCTCCCATCCTCGACACCGCAGCCGCTGACACGACGACGACGTCGACGCTGGCGGCCGGGAACTACGAGTACGCGATCACCGACCAGTTCACCAACTCCTCCACCGCCGGTCAGTCGCAGGCTGATGTCACCGCGCCGATCGCGGTGGCGGCGGGTCAGTCGGTCACCCTCACCTGGCAGTCGATCTGCCATGGCGCGGACTATGTGATCTACCGTGGCTACGAGGCGCCCGGGGCGACCACCTACACGTGGACGCAGCTGGCTCCCGCGGCGGCCGAGGCCTCGGCCTTCGGAACGGTTTCGACGCCGTTCTCGGCCACTCTGCCCGACAACAGCGCGGGCGACCCGGCGTCGACGACCGATGTCACCGGCGGCGGCGAGCTGGAGCAGACCTACACCGACACCGGCAGTGCCACCGGCACGGCGGAGGCCGCCGGCTGGTCGCCCACGACCGCTCTGGCCAACGAGAACGCGACCGAGACGGCCTGGGAGCAGAATCCGTACTTCATCCCCGCGCTCGAGGCGGTCGGGATCACCGCGGTCGGTGACGACGCCTCCAAGCCCTACCCGACCGATCCAAGCGATCAGTTCGGCTACGGCGTGAACGAGACGGTGACGGGAACGGGCGCATCGACCAGTTGCGCGCCGGTGGCGTGCACACCGGCCGGTGCCACGTTCGTCGACGGGACCGCCCAGGTCGTCCCGCGCCACCCGATCAACATCTATTACAACGCGTCGACCGACTACGAGGAGCTCAACGAGTACCAGACGCTGGAGAACGGCTCGTCCGCATGCGGTGGGACCACGTGCACCTGGTCAGACCTCATCGACCAGATCACCTCGGGCATGTTCCAGTACATGATGGGCAACGACCCACGCCCGAGCTATGTCCATCAGACGAACCTGCTCGGCTCGCCGCCGGCCAGTTCGGAGGGCGTCGACGGCCTGCCGCCCGCGAGCTACACGCCGCAGCCCGGCGGGGGTCCCGACGAACCCGCCGGATCCGGTAATCCCACCACCACCGGCGACGGCACGCTGTATCAGGTGCTTGACCCGCTGCTCTACGAGTACAACGAGTTCTTCGACTCCAATGCACCGTATCTGCAGCTGACCGAGCAGGCGATCGCCGACGTCCTCGCCGAGCAGTCGGCCTGGGCGACCCTGGAAGCAGGCAGCGCTCCGGTCACCGGCTACATCACGACCAGCAGCGATCAGGTCACGGTCACCAACCCTGGCTCCGCGATCGAGACGCCGCTGACCGGCATCCCCTCGGTCGGCTCGCTCTACGGCGGCATCCAGTCCGGGTGGACCAGCATCCCTGACGGCTCGACCACGTTGACGGCATCGACGACCTGGCCGGCCTATGGGGCGCCGGTTCCCGTCGTCACGACCGGGGCGGCGAGTGCCGTCTCGGCGACCGCGGCGACCCTGAACGGCACGCTGAACGGCGCCGGTCTCACCGTCAGTGCGTGCTCGTTCGAAGTGGGCACGACCACCAGCTACGGAACCACCGTGCCATGCGTGGGCACCCCGGCCAATGGTGGTGCCGGCTCGGTGTCGGCGCAGCTCACCGAGCTCAGCCCCAGCACGACGTATCACGTCCTGCTGGTGGCGACCAACGCCGCCGGGACCACGGACGGAGCCGACGTGACGTTCACGACCAGCGCCGCGCCGACGCCGACCCCGACCCCAACCCCAACCCCAACCCCAACCCCGACGCCAGCCCCGACCCCGACCTCGGCCCCGACCCCGACCCCGACGCCGACCTCGACGCCAACCCCGACCCCGGCCTCGCCGGCGAGTCCTGCGGCATCGGTGCTGTCGCTGGGGGCTCCGGTCGCGACGTGCACGCCCTCTGGCTCGTGCGTCTATGCGCCGGCGCCGGGTGTGCTGAGCACGCTCGGCGGCAAGAAGCCGCGGGGCACGGTGTACCTGGAGACGGCAGCCGGCACACCGGTCGCCGGAGCGCAGGTGAAGATCGTCGACGGGAAGCACGCCTCGACGGTGACGACCGGTAGCAACGGGGCCTCGTCGTTCACCCTCGCGGTGGGACCGAGCCGACAGATCACCCTCTCGTACGCGGGTAGCTCGGCACAGGCGAGTGCGAGCCTGACGATCTCAGTGCGGGATCGAGCCTACGCCACGATCCGCCTGGTGCGGGCAGCGGGCGGGAAGGCGAGGTTCGCCGGCAGGGCGTTCGGCGCCAACGGGAAGCCGGCAGAGCTGCCGGTGGAGCTTCAGTACCGGGCCGCCGGCGACCAGTGGCGGACGATCGCCACGGTCCATTCCTCGGCTGCCGGACGGTGGCAGACGAGTGTGGCCTGGCCACTGAAGACTCACACGGCTGACGCGCGAGAGGTCAAGTACCGGGCAGTGGTGGGCTGAACCGTTGCCCGCGCTCACGCGCGTCTGACGTAACGCGGGGAAGGGCCATTCGTCCTCGGCGGGCGGCCGGCGTAAGTCGGCCGTCCGCCGCGGTCGTCAGGCAGCGCGCAGCCGGATCGTCCAGTGGCCCTCGGCGGCGACCCGCAGGCCTTTGTAGTCGCCGCGGGCGAGCCGGACCGTGCCGGTCCTGGCGCTGCTGTTCACGAGCAGGAACCCGTGAGTGTTGAAGATCTGGATCGAACCCGCCGCGGTCGACCATTCGAGCACGACAGTCGACTTCTCCGACAGAGTCCCGATGGGCTGATCGCCCGTGCCCTTGAGCGTCCCGATCACCGCTCCTGCGGAAGCGGGCCGCCGGGCGCGGATCACGGGACGCGCCGCCGTCTTGGCGGGCACGACGTGCGCGACGGACCGCGAGTGCTTCTTCGAGCTCTCCACAGAGGCCGTCCGCCTGGCCTTGCCGGCGACGTGGGTAACGCGGGCGTGGTGTGCCGGGATCGCCGCGCGGCTCGTGGTCGTCTGTCCTGCGCCGGTCGCTGTCGTCGTCATCGTCGATGACGACGTTCCTGCGCTGCCGCAGCCCGCGAGCAGGGCGGCCACCGCCAGCGCCGCCGCGGCTCGGCCCCTCGTCGGTAGGCTCGGACTGGACCTGGGAGCGTCCACGGTCTGAGTAGTCGGCGGGGGAGATCGGGAACTTGATCGTTCTGGGGATCATTTGTCAGAGAGTGATCGCGGGCGCGTGGGAGGACTGCTGGCCACTTCCGGGACACGCTCTCCAGCGCTCTCAGTGGCCGCTTCTGTCGCGAAGTCAGACGCAGACCAGACCGACGGCACGTCATGCGGCGATCGCGGCCGCGCCCGCGTGCCGCGCGATCCGCCCGACGAGGTACTCGGCGTCGCGCGCGATCCCGGCGAAGCGGCCCGAGCCCCACGTGTGCAGCCACGGGAGGCCGACGACATAGAGGCCCGGCACCGAGGTGACGCCGCGAGCGTTCGCCGGGTAGCCCCGGCCGTCGAACGCGGGCAGGTCAACCCACGACCAATCGCTGCGGAACCCCGTACCCCACACGACCGTGCGGATCCCGGCGTCGGCGAGGTTCAGTGAGCCTCCGCCCCCGTCCCCGCCCGGCTCCCACGGTGGCGAGTATCGCGCCTCGACGGGGGCTGTGATGCCCTGCGTGGCGATCCAGCCGTCGATCGCGTCTTTGATGCGCTCGGCCGTCGCGTCGGCAGCGTCGAGGTTGACCTGCAGGTCCGGCGCGAACGTCAGCATCGAGCCTGCGACCGCGATCAACCGCCCATGCAGCTGCGTCCCCGCGAGCGCGTGGGACCGGAGGTCGATGTCACGGCCGCCGTCGCGCCCGGTGACGTAATGGTTCGGCTCGCGGCGGGCAGCGAGCCCCTGCGGGTGCTCCTGCACCGGCAGGTCGTAATGGCCGATGTCGTGCAGCCAGGCGACGCAGTCGCGCCCACGGTAGAAGCGGGCGACCCGTGGCGCCGATCCGACCGACAGGTGCACGTCGCGGCCGGCGAGGAGCAGATCCTCGGCGATCTGGGCGCCGCTCTGGCCGCTTCCGACGACGAGCACGGCGCCGTCCGGGACGCTCGACGGGTTCCGGTAGGAGGAGGAGTGAAGCTGCGTGACCGTCGGGGGCAGCCGCTCGGCGAGCCGGGGCAGCGCCGGGGCGTGGTAGCCGCCCACGGCGAGCACGACCTGACCGGCCGTCAGCTCCCCGTGGCTCGTCTGAACGCTGAAGCCGCCGCCATCGAGGCCAGTCACCCGCTGTACGGCGATGCCCTCGAGCACCGGCGCGTCGAACGATGCGGCAAACCGCTCGATGTACGCGACGATCTCCTCGCACAGCATGAACCCGTCGGGGTCCTCGCCCGCGTACGGGAAGGAGGGCAGCCGACACTGCCAGTTCGGGGTCACGAGGCAGAACGAGTCCCAGCGCTGCTCACGCCAGGTGCACGCGACCCGGCGCCGCTCGAGGACGACGTGGTCGACGCCGGACTCGACGAGGCAGCGGCTCACCGCGAGGCCGGCCTGGCCGCCGCCGATGACGACGACGTCGCGGTGGCCGGCGAGCTGTCCGGGCGGAGGGAACGCGGGCGGCGCCTGAGCCCGCGTCACCCGAGTCACCACGCACAGTCCGGCCGGTCCTCCCCCGCACTGCGCCGCCCCGGCCTCGAACGCGGCGAGCTGCTCCGCGGCGGACGTGCACGCCATCCCGAACCGCTCCCGGACGCGGTCGGACGCCGCGCTCAACCCCGCCCGCAACCTCCGCAGCAACTCGTCCTGGGGGTAGCGCCCGCCCTCGACGACGAACCGCTCGATCGCCCGCGACGGCGAGACGCCGGGCTGGAGCGTGCCGTCCGGCCAGCGGATCTCGAGTTGGACCTCGGGCATCGCTCAGCCCACCATGACCGGCGCAGCGACGCTGTAGAGGTCGGGCCGGAGATCGCGGATCGGCGACAGCGCGCGGCGAGCCCGCTCGATGGTCGCGTCGAGATCGAGGGTCGCAACCGCGAGCCCGGGCGATACGCCTGTCGCATCGAGTGGGTCCCCCCCGGGCCCGACGACCCGCGCGCCGCCGAGGAAGCGCAGCCGGCCGAAGCTCCCGGTCTGGTTCGCCGAGACGACGACGAGCGAGTTCTCCGCGGCGCGCGCCCGGTCCCACAGCTCGGCGCGGCGCCACTGTCGGTCGTCGGTCAGCACCGGCGCCGCATTCGTCGCGCTGCACGGCCACGCCGACAGGAAGCACAGCAGCTGGGCGCCGTCGAGCGCGAGTGTCCGCGCCGCCTCTGGGAAGGCTTTGTCGTAGCAGATCAGCATCCCGATCCGGCCGACCGGCGTGTCGAACGCGGCGAGCCGGTCGCCGGTCGCCGTGATCCGGTCCTCGTCGAGCGGCAGATGCGCCTTGCGGTGCAGCCCCAGCAGCCCGTCGCCGGACAGGCACGCTGCCGTGTTGTAGCGGACGCCACCCCCTCCGTCCTCGCAGAGGCCGACGCAGACGACCATGTCACCTGCGAGCTCGGCGACGCGAGCGAGCTCGGGCCCGTCGGCGGACAGCGCGGGCGGCGGCGTAGCGTCGCCATGAAGGGTCTCGACGTAGCCCCCGAGCGCGGCCTCGGGGAGCACGAGCAGCCGCACCCCCCGCGCGCGCGCCTCGGCGATCGCGCCGGCGATCGTTTCAAAGCACGCGTCCATGTCACGGTCGAACGGTGCCGCGGCGGCGGCGATGGTGATCTCACTCATGTGGCAACTCCCAATCCGGTGATGTCAGAGGTGGGCAGCGCGACGCTGACGTCACCGTCGGGCCAGCGCAGGCGGACGCCCGGCTCCGCCAGGAGGCGGCCACAGACGGCCGAGCTCGCTCCCGGCGACCGCACGGGGGCGGCGCCGGGCGCGTCAGCGGTCACGACGGCGTAGCCGGGGAAGCAGGTCAGCCAGTCGGCCAGCAGCGCACGTCCCGGCCGCGGGATCGCGGCGATCTCGAGCTCGGCGCCGCATCCGCTCGCCTCCGCGAGCATCCCGACCGTGCCGACGATCCCGGCCATCGAGACGTCTTTGGCCGCGTTCGGGCGGTGCGTGCGGACGGTCGCGAGCATCGGTACGAGCTCGTCTCGGAGGCGGCCCGAGGTCGAGTCCCACTGGCGGCCGTGGTAACCCGGCCGCCAGCCGCCGCTCAGGTCGGCCGTCACGGTCAGCTCGTCGCCGGGGCGCCCGCCGCCCGCCGGGACCGGATCGCAGGCGTGCCCGAAGCCGGTGACCGCGAGCGCGCCAGGCACCCCGAGCTGCGTGTGCCCGCCGAGCACCGGCAGCGCGAACGCCTCGCTCGCGCGGCGGACCCCGGAGACGACGCGGCGGGCGTGGGCGGTGTCGGGCGCCCCGAGCGCGTCGAGCGCGCCGATCGGCGCGGCGCCCATCGCGGCGAGGTCGTGGGCCGTGACGAGGATCCCGCACCACCCAGCCCACTCCGGGTCGCGCTCGACCATCGACGGGGTGATCGCGTCGACGGTCGTGACGAGCTCCGAGCGCGGGATCGGCACGGCGTCGTCACCGCGCCAACGGCCGGGTGCGAGCAGACCGCCCACGAGCGGGCCGATCGATCTCTTGCTCGCCTGGGCGAGGCGCTCAAACCGGTCGACGTGCCAGCGCATCAGGACATGGGGCGTGCCGCGAACGGCGAGCGCGCGCACGCGGACCCAGCCGAGCCGCGCGAAGAACCGCTCGTGGCGCGCCTGCACGTGGGCGTCGAACCGGAGCGCGCCGACGTCGAGCGCGGCCGCGCACGCCGCGCCGACGAGGGCCGCGCCGAGATGGAACCTCCGTTGGCCGCCCTGCGGGGCGGCCACCAGCCGGCTGCCCCTCCACCAGCCCAGCTCGGCCGCGCCATCGGCGCGATGAAGCCGCACGCCGCCGAGCGCTTCACCGGCCGCGGACACGGCGACGAGCACGCGCGTGGAGTCCGCCAGGTCGGCGTCGTCGGTGTCGTCGTGCGCAAACAGGCCCTGGCGATGGACGAATTCCGCGCGTCGCAGTCGCCGGTAGGCAGCGAGCAGCCGCCGATCCCCCGCGGCGTCGACGATCAGGAAGGGGACCTCGGGCTCGACTCGCGCCGCCGGCCCGCCGAGCTGCTCGACGATGTCGATCATCGGCTCAGCCCCCGGCCTGCGCGAGCGCCGAGCAGGCCCCGCACGCGGCGCAGCCGGCGACCTGGTCGCGTCCCTGCATCCCCGCCCGCCGCAGCGCCGCCGCAACCCCTCGGGTCACGCGCGCGAGCGTTGCCGGGTCGGGCGCCGGCACGCCGTCGCGGTGAGCGAGCGAGCCCGCCAGCGGCCGGTAGGGAACGACGAACGGGTACACGCCGAGCTCGATCAGCCACCGCGCACCGGCGACGAGATCCTCGGGATCCTCACCGAGGCCGACGAGCAGATAGGTCGAGACACGATTGGCACCGAAGACCGCGACCGCGTGGCGCCACGCCTCCTCGTAGCGCGACAGTGGCACCGTCGCCTTCCCAGGCGTCCAGCGGGCGCGGGCGATCGGGTCGAGCGTCTCGACGTGGATCCCGATCGCGGCGGCGCCCGCAGCGTGGAGTCGGTCGATCCACACGAGCTCGAGCGGCGGCTCGACCTGGACCTGGATCGGGAGCGCGGGGACGGCGCGCTTGACCGCGGCGACGACGCGCGCAAGGTGGCGTGCGCCGCGGTCGGGCCCGTTCGAGGTCCCCGTGGTCAGCACCATCTGCCGCACCCCGTCGAGCCGGACGGCCGCGGCCGCGACCTCGGCGAGCTCGTCGGGCCGCTTGACCTGGGTCGTCGCACCGGCCCGAAGCGACTCCTCGATCGTACAGAAGCGGCAACGGGTCTCCTCGGCCGTGTAGCGGATGCACGTCTGCACGACCGTGCTCGCGAGCACGCCCTCGCCGTGCATCCGCGCGAGTTGCGCGTAGGGGACGCCGGCCGCCGTGGCCAGATCGTAGAACCGCGGCCGTTCAATCGGCTCGACGAACACGTCGTCGATGACCACGCCCTCGCGGGTCAGGCGGCCGCCCGCGTCGAGCGCGAACGGCGATGCCGGGTCGAGCGGCAGCGCCGCAGCGCCGTCGCCGGCGAGCCGCCAGTGGCCGTCGTCGCTCGGTCCGGCCCCGGCTCGCCGGTGCACAGGGGGAGCACCGGACAGACCGCGGACCGCGAGCTCGGTGCGCAGGTCGAGCTCCACGGCCTTTAGAACATCCAGGTCGTGTTGATGATCGCGCCCTTGCGCGCGTACTCGATCATCGCGTCCTGCATGTCGAGCGGATGGCACGGGATCACACCCTCCATCAGGTCCTCCTCGCGAGCGCCGTGGAGCGCGAGCCCAAGCCGGCAGGCGTACACCTTCCCGCCCTCGCCGATGAACTTCTCGAGCTGCCCGTTCTCGTTGCGCATGCCCGGGAACAGCTCGTCGCCAATCGTCGGGAAGCCGCGGGTCGCGAGGCAGTTGAGCGAGCCGATCCCGAAGAAGTACAGCGCCGAGTCGAAGCCCTTGCGCAGCGCGCGAATCGCAAGCAGGACGGCGACGAAGCTGACCGAGGACTCGTGCGCGATCCCGTGGACCATGCCGAGGTAGGTCTCGCCCGGCTCGGCCTGGTAGTCGGGGAAGACCTTCGTCGATCCGTAGACCGACTCGCCCGTCGCCTTCGACGGGTGGGCGATCTCCATCAGGCTCGCGACCTCGGTCTCGCTCAGCTGGGGTGCGACTGCCATGCGCTGTCTCCTCTACGACGGGGGTGACGAAGTGGATGTCAGTGTGCTCGCCGGCCGCCCCACGCCGGATGGACTCAGGGCCAGGGTTCGCCCGTGCGTCCGGCGCCCGATGTCCAGATCCGAGGGTCGGGAGTCGGGTTATCCCGACCCCCGCGGGCGGGCGAGCGCGACGGCCGGCCGCCGGACGATCCGCACAGCCCATGCGCTTTGTCCATACGGACCTGTCGCGCGGCGGAGACCGGTGCCAGCATCGAGCGCGATGACCGAGATGGACTTCGCCCGGGTCGGCGCCCGCCTCGGGATGGCGCCGCGCGACGTGCTCGAGGCGCTGCTCGCAAACATCGCCGACGCCGTCTACCTGGTCGACGTCGACGGCCGGGTCGAGTTCGCCAACCCGGCGGCGCTCGCGCTGCTCGGCTACGACGAGGACGAGCTGCTCGGGCGCATCAGCCATCCGACGATCCATCATCACCACTGGGACGGGACGCCGTTCCCGCAGGATGACTGCCCGATGCTGCGGCCGCGGACGACCGGCGAGACCGTCCGCGTCTACGGCGACACGTTCTGGCGCAAGGACGGGAGCAAGTTCCGGGTCGCGTACTCATCGGCGCCGCTGCGGACCGAGCGCGGCAACGGCGCCGTCATCGTCTTCCGCGACGTCACCGCCCACATGGAGGCCGAGGACGCGGCACGGCGCGAGGCGGTCGAGCACGCCCGCGCGCAGGAGATCCATGCCTCACGGGCGCGGATCATCGAGGCCGCCGACGCGGAGCGCCGGCGGCTCGTGCGCAACCTCCACGACGGCGCCCAGCAGCGGCTCGTGCGGATCCTGCTCGGGCTCCGGCTCGCGTCGAAGGACCTCCGCGCGGGCGATCCGGCGACAGCGCGGCGGCTCGATGAGATCGCGGAGGAGACCCACTCGGCGATCGCCGAGCTGCGCGACCTCGGATCCGGGATCCGCCCGCAGATCCTGACCAACCGGGGCGTCGCGGCGGCGGTGGAGAGCCTGACCGGGCCGTTCCCAATCCCGATCGTGCTCGACATCCCCGACCAGCGCTTTCCCGAGGGGGTCGAGGCGGCGTGCTACTTCCTGATCGCCGAGGCGCTGACGAACGTGATCAAGCACGCCGCGGCGCACTCGGCGACGGTGCAACTGTCGATCGGGGCCGGCGCCGAACCCGACCGGGGTGCGATCGCGATCGAGGTCACCGACGACGGCCGCGGCGGCGCGGCGCTCGTCGCCGGGCGTGGGCTGGCCGGGATGCAGGATCGCCTCGCCGCGATCGACGGCACCCTGTCGATCGAGTCGCCCGCCGGCGGCGGGACGACGCTCGTCGCGACGCTCCCGCTCCGGGCGGCGGCGCTCGAGCTCACGACGCCCGAAGCAGCGTGAGCACGGCCATCACGCGGCGGTGCTGGTACGGCTCATCAATCAGCGCGAGCTTGTGGAACAGCGCGGTGATGTGCTTCTCGACCGCGGCCGGGGTGACGTTCAGGCCGGCGGCGATCCCATGATTGGAGCGGCCCTCGGCCATCAGCGACAGCACCTCGCGCTCGCGCGGGGTGAGGTCGTCGATCGGATTGTTGTGGCGGCGGCGCCTCACCATCCGCTGGACGACCTCGGGGTCGAGCGCCGAGCCACCGGCGGCGACCCGCCGTACCGAGTCGACGAACGAGTCGACATCACCGATCCGCGTCTTCAGCAGGTAGCCGACGCCGGTGGCATCCTCACCGATCAGATCGAGCGGGTAGCGCTCCTCGAGGAAATTGGACAGCACGAGCACCGACGTCCCCAGCCCGAGGCGGCGGATCTCGATTGCCGCGCGCAGGCCATCGTCGGTGCTCTCGGGCGGCATCTGGACATCGACGATGAGAACGTCAGGGCGATGATCCTCGACGGCCGACCGGACGCCGTCGGCGGTCGAGACCTGGGCGACGACCTCCATCCCGGCGTCCTCGAGCAGTCGGGCGACCCCGGCACGCAGCAGAACCTCGTCATCGGCGATCACCACCCGCAGCCGATCCATCGCCGGACTGTATGACAGTCCGCGATGGGACGCTGGTGGTCACCTCCCGAGCTTGAACTGGCTCATCAGCCGGTTGAGCGTCTCGGCGTTGCCGGCGAGCTGCTGTGCGGCGGCCGCGATCTGCTCCGCGGAGGCCGAGGTCTGCTCGGTCGAGGCCGAGACCTCCTCGGTCGACGCGGATGACTCCTCGGCCACCGTGGCGACCTCGCTGATGCTCTCCTGCATGCTCTGAGCGCCGGCGGCGATCTCTTCAGAGGCCGCGGCGATCTGCTCGATCCGCCCGGTCATGTCCTGCACTGAGCTGCCGATCTGCAGGAACGCCTCCCGGGTCTGCTCAACCACGGTGGCGCCGTCCTCGGTGCGCTTGGCGCCGTCCTCCACGACCTCCACGACCCGGTTGGTCTCGGTCTGGATCGTGGCGATGAGATCTGAGATCTCCCGCGCCGCGTTCTGGGACCCCTCAGCAAGCTTTCTGACCTCCTCGGCCACCACCGCGAACCCGCGGCCCTGTTCACCGGCCCTGGCAGCCTCGATCGCCGCGTTGAGCGCCAGCAGGTTGGTCTGCTCGGCGATCCCGGTGATGGTCTGCACAATCGTGCCGATCTGTTCGGACCTGCCGGCCAGTTCGCGAATCGCGGCTGAGATCTCCTGGGAGGATTCGCGCACCGAGCGCATCGCCGTGTTCGCCTGCGCGGCCGCGCCAACACCCTTCTCAGCCACCTCGAGCGCCAGGTGGGCGACCTCGGCGGTCTGCGAGGCGGTGTCGGCCGCCTGGGTGACCGCTCGGCCGACCTCCTCGGCCGCGCGCCTGGCCTCTTCAACCGCGTGCACCTGGCGCTCGGCGCCTTGGGCGATCCCGCCGACGGCGTGGGCGATCTCGCCCGTCGCCCGACCGGATTCCTCCGAGGTCGAGGCCATCTCCCGTGAGGCGGAAGACACCTGACCGGCAGAACCGGACACCTGCCCCACGATCTGCGAGAGGTTCGCCCGGGTCTCGTTGTATGCATCGATCCCCGCCTCGAGGCGATCGCGGACGCCGTTGACGGCGTCCGCGACCTGCCCCAGCTCGTCCTTGGAGGGGTTTTCGATCGGCCTCGTCACCGCCTGCACCGGGACGGTCAGGTCACCCTCAGCAAGCGCCTCGATACCCGCCTTCAGATTCGTCGCGCAATTGTCCCGTAGCGAGCCAAGACGTTCCAGCACGACATCCGCCGCGCCTTTGATCGACCGTGACACCAGGAATGCGATTCCCACGGCGAGGACGAGTGCCAAGCCCGCCATCACGCGGCTCAGCCATGTCGAAGTCGCCATCGCCTGACGCGCGCTCTCAAGTGCAGCCGCCTGGTCAGACTTTGCGTATCTGAGGTACGCCGTCACGCCGTCCACCATGATTCCGTCCGGCTTCACTTCGCCATGCAGCGTGATCTCGTCGGCGCGCGCCATCCCGCTGCCGCCGGGCGCGTTCACCGCGTGCCATGCGACGTTGTCGAGCGCGACGAACTGCTCGAATCCCGATTTGACCTGTGCCGCCGCGTTTCGGTAGCGGGCATCGGTCGCGTAACGCTCCATGGTCCTGATGTCACTCCGGACCGCGACGACGCTCTGCACGTAACCCTGACGCTGGGCGGTACGGTCGCCGATCACGTAGGCGGCCTGGTATCCCCAAGCGAGCTGCTGATCGACCAGCGTCTGTTGTGCGACATAGACCCGGGGCTCGGTGCCGGTTCCGAGCTTGTCAGTCGCCGAGAACAAACTCTGCTCGAATAGTTGCGAGGTAATGACGACGACGACCAACAGCGACAGCACGACGCCGAACCCACCGAACAACTTAGCCCTTATCGACATATCCCTGAAGAACGACACGGCGCAACTCCCTCAGCTCGACGATCGTGAATCAACCTATTGATCGACGCCGAACAGTCGCGCGCTGGAGCGCTATTTCCCGCAACGGTGGTGCGGGCGCGTTCCTAAGCCAGATGGCCGATGCACGAGGGTCGCGCGACCGTGGACGACGGCGGATCGCCGCCTCTCGCCCACAACGGGATTGCGCAGGACGGATTCTCGGACGGCCATTCACGTTCGGCGGGTGGCGATCCGGGCGGCCGACGAGGCGCGTGCCCATCGGAATCACGCACCGGCCACACGCGGCGCGGCTACGGAATCAACCCCATGCGGATCGCACGCGCAACGGCGGCCGCTCGGTCTGGCGCCCCGAGCTTCCGGTAGACGTTCGAAAGATGCGTCTTGACCGTGTTGCGACTGATCTCGAGCTCACCAGCGATCTCTCCGGCTGACAGTCCTGTGGTCGCGAGGGCAATCACCTGCGCCTCTCGAGCGGTCAGCGGGGATGCCTTTCCGGTGCGACGGCCGTCGCCCCTGAGCGTGCTCAGTTCATCCTCCACGGCCAACTGCAGCCGCGTCAGCCGCTGCGTCAGTTCGATGCTGGTTGTGAGTTCGCGGATCGCGGCCGCCACGAGCAGGCCGCGTTCGCTTCGCAGCGGCGTGATACTGATCTCGACCGGGAAGCGGCTTCCATCGCGACGTCGGCCCCAGAGATCGAGGCCCACCCCCATCCGCATGGAGCGAGGCGCTGAGAAGTACTCGGCCCAATGGGCCGGATGACGTGTCACGTCGTCTGCCAGGAGCGTATCGACCGGATGATCGATCAGCTCCTCTCCTCTGTAGCCGAACATCCGCTCCGTCTCGGCGTTGACCAGCGCGATCGTCCCGGCGCTGTTCACAAGTACCATCGCGTCGGGCGACGCCTCGAGGACGGAGCGAATCGTCACGGTGAGATCTCCCGCTGAACGGTGACGAAGCATTCCTGTGAGTTTGCTCGGCGCAGCGTGGCCTGTCATCCGCCAATCGGGCCATCCGAACTCAACCGGCCGGGCGAAAATCCGCCGCCAGCCCGCCAGATACACCCCCCGATCGAATGACTCCCGGGCGCTCGAGATCGTCCATCAGCGTCGTCCGGACCGCGACCCTGCGCTGGGCGGCCTCCAGTCGCGTCCTCTGGTGCCAGAACGGCTGCTTCGCCCGCGGCGCCACCGCGCTGAAAGCTCCCCCGGTTGAGCTCGCGAACTGGCGAAGCCCGGCATATGATCAGAGAATCAACCGGTTTCGCGACCAACTGGAGTCCTTGTACGGGATCTCGGTCCAGATCGCAGGCCTGCGTGACCTGGCAGAGATCTACGACCTGGCGCTGACGTATTGCCTGGCGCTCACGAAGTCGGAGATGGGATTCATCGACCTCCTGAACGAGGACCGGATCGACATGGACGTCGTCGCGGTAAAGGGCTTCGCTCCTCCCGACCCGAAGTTCTACGAGCGGTTCAAGCGAATGCCCGTCCGTCCCAGCGTGTTCGGGAGAGTCATCATCGACGAGCGCCCGACCATCTCCAACGATGTTGAGAACGACCCGCTCCGGATCGGACAGCCACCCGGTCACCCCCGCGTTCGGACCTTCCTCGGAGTGCCGCTCCGCGTGGGCGACGAGGTGATCGGGATGATCGGCGTCGCGAACCGGGACAAGGGGTACGGGTCCGAGGACGAACGGCTGCTCGCCACGTTCGCGAACCAGGTCGCCGTCGCGATCGACAACGCGATGTTGCACGAGCGTGACCTCGAGCTGATCGCCCGGCTCCAGGAGTTCCACCAGCATATGAGCGAGGCGGAGCGCGAACAGTTGGTCGCGCTGGAGCGCGAGCGCACCGTCGCTGCATTCCGTCTCGGTCCAAGTAGCCCGACCAGGACACGCCCCCCGCTCAGCGGCGGCCAGCAGGAGATTCTTCGTCTCATGACGGACGGGCTGTCAAACCGGGAGATCGCCGCCCGGATTCACCTCAGCGAGAACACCGTGAAGTCACACGTACGAGAGATCTTGCGCAAGCTGGGAGCGCAGAACCGAGTCCAGGCCGTCGTACGAGCCATCAGAGAGGGCTGGGTCTGACCGGCAGGTCCAGGCTTGGTCCTGGCATCGTCTCATCAACTGATCGACGACTGCGTGACGAGCGCCCCGGGGAGGGTGATGAACCAGACCGTCCATGATGAGATTCAGTTGCCACATGATCGGCAGGACCCATAGGCTGGCCACTCCGGAGAAAGGGAGGCGACGATGGTCCAGGAGGAGGTCCCCGTCCTGATCGTGGGCGGGAGCTTGGTCGGGCTGTCCAGCGCGATGTTGCTCGGCCATCACGGTGTCGCGTCGCTGGCGGTCGAGCGTCACGCGGGGACGGCCATCCACCCCAGGGCGGGGCATTTCCAGCTGCGGACGATGGAGATGCTTCGCCAGGTCGGGCTGGAGGACGAGGTTCGCGCCGTTTCGCTTCAGACCTATGATCCGGCCGGCGGCATCAACGCGGTCGAGTCGCTTGCCGGCCGCGAGCTTGGAACCTACGTCGCGGACCTCAACGAGGGCGTCGAGGGTGTCAGCCCTACGGTCCGGGCGTTCATCGACCAGGATGCCCTGGAGCCGATCATCCGCCGGCGGGCGCTCGAGCTCGGCGCGACGGTGCGCAACCGAACCGAAGCGGTGGCTCTGGAGCAGGACGAGTCGGGGGTGACGGTCAGGCTGCGCGATCTTGACAGCGCGGCGGAGAGCGTTGTCCGCGCGCGCTACGTGATCGCGGCCGACTGGAACCGCAGCCCGATGCGCGCCCGGTTGGGGATCGCGATGGAGGGGTACGGCGAACTGTCGCGGAGCATCACGATCTACTTCAGGGCCGAGTGCGCGCAGCTGTTGGAGGGGCGCAATCAGGGGGTCATCTACGTCCATAACCCGGCGCTGCGCGGTTTCTTTCGGATCGATCGCGCCGGCGGGACCGGGTTTCTGGTGATCAACACCGTCGGCGAGGACATCACCCGTCCGGAGGCTGTCAATGTCAGCGACGGCCTCACCGACGAGCGAGCGCGTGAGCTGCTGCGCGCCGCGATCGGGACCGACACCATCCCGATCGAGGTTCTGCAGGTAGCGCACTGGCGGGCGGAGTCCAACGTCGCGACCACGATGCGGTCCGGACGGGTGTTCCTCGCCGGCGATGCCGCCCATGTCGTCCCGCCCAACGGTGGCTACGGTGGAAACACCGGCGTGCAGGACGCGCTGAACCTGGCGTGGAAGCTCGCCGCCGTCCTCAAGGACGAGGCCGGCGAGTCTCTGCTGGACAGCTACGACGCTGAGCGCCGGCCGCTTGCGCGGCTCACGGTCGAGCAGGCATACACGCGCTATGCCACACGGGTCGTGCCCGAGCGCGGAACCGACGACGTCGAGCCGTTGGTTGACGACCTGACGATGGAGCTCGGCCTCGTGATGCGCTCACCGGCCGTGATTCCCGACGCCGGAGACGCCGATGACGGAGCGCTGCACCTGCACCCGACAGTGACTCGCGGCCGGCCGGGGACCCGCGCGCCGCACGTGCCGCTCGGCGAGGGTCGCTCAACCCTGGACCTGTTCGGCCGTGGCTTCGCCCTGCTGCACGGCCTCGGAGCCCCCCAGGTGGACGCGCCCGTCGGCGTGGCGAGCCATTCGATCAGACGCGACGAGTTCCCCGCCGCGTACGGGATCTCCGCCGAGGGCGCCGCGCTCGTGCGCCCGGACGGGATCGTCGGCTGGCGTTCCCGCAGCTCGTACACCCGTGCGCAGGTCGCCAAGGCCCTCGCCACGATCCTCGCGCACGACACCACCTGCGAGAGTTAAGGCGCAGGGCCTGCTTTGAGTCACCTTGCCCTCCGACAGCCGCCGGCCGGCCCGTCCAGCAGCACCCGGCCGGCGTTCAGGAGATCCAATATCGGCGCATACGGCTCCCGTCGTCGGTGACCAGTACCTCGTCAAGGACGCCGCCGGAATGTTCGATCACCCTTGCCGACGCGACGTTGGCGTCGTCGCAGATCAGCAGGACTCGTCTGACACCTTCGGCGCGGGCGACGATGAGCGACTGGCGGAGAATCTCAGACGCATAGCCACGACGACGCCAACCGGGACGGACGCCATAGCCGATGTGGCCACCGACAGCAGCGAGGTGATCGTTGAGCTCGTGCCGGATCGAGGTCCGGCCGACGATCGCACCATCAACCTCGGCCACGAAAAAGGTCGCCGGCACACGCCCATCTGCCAACCGAACGCCGCGCCGGCGGTCGCGCAGACGCGCCAGGTACCCCGCCCAGTCATCCTGAGGGCTCCAGTCCAGGAGAAACACGAACGCGTCTCGCGCCAGCTCGGCGTGCGCCGCGCGCGCGTCACGCTCGTCATCTGGCGCGAGCGGACGCAGACGGAGGCCCATGCCCTGGAGTGTGCCGCGGTCCCCGGCCGCGTGCAGCACTCAGGTCTCCACCCGGTCCGTCCGGTGCCACGCACAAGGCGACGTCTTCGCCGGCGAGACGCTCGGCGCCGAGGTCAGACGCCACACGGGCGCAGGTGAGATCCTCGCCCAGCCCGAAGGCCCCCCAACGAGGTGCGCCGGACCTGCTCTCGGTCCTGCATTTTCCGTGATCGACGACCGGCGGACGCCCGCACGCTGATCTCGCCACGGGATCCTTGACGGACGGGCGCGCGTTGGTAACACGCGCGAACCTGGCTCTGGAGTCGGTTTCAGCGTCGTTTCGCTTGACTCTCCAGTCGGTGGAGACCCGATGATCGGTCGCATGACGATTGGCCAGCTCGCCGCGCGCACTGGGATCTCGGTGCGGACATTGCGGTTCTACGCTGACGCGGGCGTTCTGCCGGTTGCGGGGCGCTCGAACTCCGGCTACCGGCTGTTCGGTGCGGAGGCGATCGCCCGGACGCGGTTGGTGCGCACCCTGCGCCAGCTGGGAGTTGGGCTGGACGACGTCAAGCGCGTGCTGGGGGCGGAGATGTCCCTCGCCGACGTGGCCACCGCGCACGCGAACGCGCTGGACGCTCAGATCCGAGCGCTTCGCCTCCAGCGCGCGGTGCTGCGCGCCGTCGCCAAATCCACTGACCCCGAGGAGCTGGAGCGCATGACTGATCTCACCACGCTGACCGCGGACGAGCGGCGCCGGATCCTCGACGACTACCTGGAGGCCGTGTTCGGTGACGCCGAGAGCACTGTCGCCGAGCGGATCCGCATCGGCGCGCCGGAGCTGCCCGACGACCCGTCGGCCGACCAGGTCGCCGCCTGGGTGGAGCTCGCCGAACTGCTGCGCGACCCCGCCTACATCGCCACCTCGCGCCGGATGGCTGAGCGGGCGCTGGCCGACGGAGCGCTGACGGACCTCGACCGGTCCGAGCTCGGCACGGCGGTGGGGGAGCACGCTGGGGCGGCCGTCCGGGCCGGCATCGCCCCGGATGGGCCCCAGGCGCTGGCGGTCGTCGAACGGCTCGAGGCGATCGCGCGCAGCGAGCCCCCGGACCGGCTGTCGGCCGCGGAGCGGATCGAGGCGTTCAGCGACCGGCGCGTGGCGCGCTATTGGGCGCTGGTGGGGATCGTCAACGGGTGGCCGGCCCGTCGCACTCACGGGCTAGAGGAGATGTTCGACGCCTGGGAGTGGTACGCCCGCGCACTCAGAGCGCACGCCTAGCCTAGCCGGACGGACTCGACCACGGCGTCCCGGCGATGTCGCAGCGGTACCGGCGCGTCTGGCGTCTCGGGTTCGGCTCCGCTGCCCAGAGTCCAGGCTCCCGGCGCCGGGCGGGTGAGCGGCGCCTCTGAAGCCTCCCGCTCTCTCAACCGGCCGGCGGCCGGCGGGGGGCGGAATATTCGAGCGCATGAGGGGCCAGGCGTGCCGCGGCCGCGGGCCCCGCGCGCTGTGGTGCACGCCGGTGGTGGCTGTGGCTGTCGAGCCACGCTGGGACGTCTTGGGCGGGCATTGGCCTGGCGATGTGGTAGCCCTGAGCCGAGTCGCAGCCGAGGTCGCGCAGACCGTCGAGGGTGGCCTGATCTTCGATGCCCTCGGCGACCACGCGAAGGTCGAACGCGTGGGCGGCTTCGATCATGAGTGTCACCAGAGCGCGTTGGCGCGGATCAAGGGACGCGACGAAGCTCCGATCGATCTTGAGCTCGTCGGCGGGCAGACTGGCGTAGTCCCCGATCGACGTATAGCCGGTGCCGAAGTCATCGATCGAGACGATCACGCCGAGTGCACGCAGCTGGGTGAGGTGGGCCTGGCTGGCATTGCGGCTTCTGAGCGCTGTCTCGGTGAGTTCGAGAATGAGCTGAGCCGGAGTGATCGTGGCGTCGGCGAGGGCGGACGTGACGTCCGCGAGGATCATCGGGGTGGAGGCGTGCCGGGCCGATATGTTCACAGCGACGCGCAGGGGCGCCTGACGCCGGATCGGTTGCTCGTTCCAGATGGCCACCTGGCCGGCGGCTTGCTGCAGAGCCCAACGGCCAAGGTCGCAGATGAGTGTTGTCGTCTCGGCGATCGGGATGAAGCGGTCGGGAGAAACGAGCCCGTGCCCGGGCCGGTTCCATCGCATCAACGCCTCAAACCCGACGACGTCGCCGTCGGCGAGGCGGATGATCGGCTGGTAGTAGAGCTCGAACTCATCGGCTTGGAGCCCGGCGGTGATGGCGGTATGCAGGGTGTCGCGCGCGGCCAGTGACTCCTCGTAGGCGATCACGCGATCCTTCCCGGTCGTCTTGGCGGCGTAGAGCGCCTGGTCCGCACGCCCCAGCAGCTCCGGCGCTTTGATCGCCTCGCGGTCGGGATGCCAGCTCGCTGTTCCCACCGAGACGCTCAGCTTCCAGCCCGGCGCTTGACGTACGGTGACCGCACGGGCGGCCTCCAGCAGCCGCTGGCCGACGGTCAGCGCGCCGGCGTGGTCGGTGCCGGGCAGCACCACGGCGAACTCCTCGCCGCCGTAGCGGGCCAGGACGTCCCCTTCACGTTGGAGCACGGCCGACATCGCACGCGCGACCGCGATCAGCGCCTGGTCTCCGACGAGGTGGCCGAAGCTGTCGTTGAACTGCTTGAACGCATCGATGTCGATCATGATGAGCGAGAGCGGATCTCGTGCTCGCGTGCAGCGGCGCCACTCGCCGCGGAGCGCCTGGTCGAACGCCCGTCGATTGGGCGCTCCGGTCAGCGCGTCGCTGACGCTCATGCGCAGCAACTGCTCCTCCATCGCTTTCTCGGTGCTGACGTCGAGCAATAGGCCGACGGCGCGCAGCGGTGCGCCGGATGGGTCGCGATCGATGACTCGGCCGCGGAGGGAGAGATGACGCAGCCCGGGCTCCTCGCCGATCCGCAGCGCGACGTCGGTCGAGCCATCGGTGAGCAGCCGAGCGAACGCATCGAGCACGAGCGCGCGGTCGGCCGCATGGACAGCGCCGGCCAGCGCGTCGGCGTCGCGCGGTAGGTCGGCGGGGCTCACACTCAGGATCTCGGCCGCCTGTGCCTCCCAGCCGATTCGCCCCTCGCCGACGTCCAGGTCCCAGGTCGCCGCCGTCGCCTGCCCGATGGCCAGGTCCAGACGGGTTCGCAGATCGCGTTGCTCGCTCAGGAGACTGACGAAGTCAGTCGCATCCAGGCCGGCGGCCTGCCAGCGGGGGCTGCCGGGCAGCGGTCGCGCCAGCCAGCGCACGTACACCGCCCGACCGTCGCTCTGCACGAATCGACACTCAATCAGCGACTCCCCCGCAGCGTGCGCCAGCCCGGCGACGCTCTCGGTCACCGCGGCGCGGTCCTCAGGATGCACACAGCCGAGCAGCGGCCTGCCGGCGAGGTCCGCCGCCGCCATCCCGAGCAGATAGGCGAACCCCGAGCTGACATCGCCCAGACACCCATCCGGCGCTCCGAACGTGAAGAGCTCGACTTCAGCGCCGGTCCCCAGCGGTTCATCCTCTCGCCCGGATGACCCGTCTGACATCAGGGGACGCGATTCTTGGCGTACAACGTCAACAAGGTCTGCGCGACCCCGCCATTGGTGATCAGGTCGGGATTGACCAGCGGATGATCGGTCTCCGGCGTGAAGCCCTCCAGCTCCTGCGCGAGCTCCTCATCGTCGAGATGCTCAAAACCCATCGTCCAGTCCGGGAACAGGCGCGTCGTGATGACGAGGTTCATCAGCAGCCGCAGGTTGCTATGGCGATCGTCGGCCTTGATGCGCGCGTAGGTCGCCGCCAATGCCGCCTCGTCGCCCTCGAGGACCTGCAGGAAGCTCTGGCTGCAATACAGCAGCATGCCGGTCAGACCGCACTTCGAATTCTTATGACGTGCCCGCTCAAGCAGCGCCACCAGCTCGTCCGGGCTGAAATCCGTGGTCGCCTGACTGGCATAGATGATCCTCTTCATGACACGAACCCCAAACAATCGATGACAAACGGGCCAAGCGCCGCCCTTTCACACACGCGAGATCGGCGCTGTGTCCCCTCTGATCGGCACCGGACCCGCCGACTACAGAGCCTGCGCTGCGTAATCCGCCGCAGACTCGTGCGGAGATACCGCAACGTCATGGGTCGCGGGGTCAGCCGCGACGCCCTGCGCCCCGGTCCCCGATGTCGTCGCGGGAGCGAACCGGGGCGGTCGCGATCGATCCGTCCACCGACATCTCTATGCGACCAGCCAGTGGGCGTTGATCGATCGGCTCTGGGTCCGCCGGGCCCGGAAGCCGGTCTCGTCACCGAGAAGGCCAGGCCCCGATCGGCGTGCCAGGTAGTGCGCAGCTTCGGTCGCGAATGCCGATTGTGGCCGCTTCACGACAAAGGCGTCAGCGGTTCCGCTGCGTCATTGCGCGCCATCGCTCGGCGTGAGCCGGAGCCCGGTGATGATGATGTCGATGACGAGGTCGGCGTCGGCGCTGACGGTGGCGGGATCGAGCGGGTCCGAGGGGTCGAAATGGCGGGCCAGGGGCAGGAGGGCGTACGGGGCGGCGGCGCCGTGGGCGACGAGGAAGTGCAGAGTCCGCATCGAGGTTGGCCGGATTCGCCCCGATGCGGCGAGGTGGTCCAGCAGGCGGGCGATCGGGGCAGTCATCGGTTTGACGTACCTGTCGCAGAGGTAGTCGAGGCGTCCGCTGTCGCTGCGGCCTTCGATGTTCATCAGTCCCAGCAGTTCCGGGCGCGCCGCGGATACCGCCAGGAAGCGGCGGAGGACGAGTCGGAGTTGCTCGAGCGGGTCGGTGAGGGTCGGGTCGAAGGCTGAGGCGAGTTCGCGTGCCAGGTCGCCGAAGCCCCAGTCGACGGCGGCGTGCCAGAGGCCGTCTTTGGACCCGAAGCGCTGGTGCAGGAGGTTGTGGCTGACGCCGAGATCGCGGCTGAGTGCGTTGACCGACACGCCGTCGTAACCGTGCGTCGCGAACGCGTGCAGTGCGGCCGCGAGCATCGCCTCGACGGAGACCGGGGCGTCCGTGGCGCGCGGCCGGCCGGGACGCCGAGTGGCGGGTGCGGCGCTCATGGGGCACAGCGTAGCCGATCAAATAGATGACTAAGCCCATCAAATGTAGAACTAGATCCGATCAACTTGACAGCTATCCATTTTCGTTCTAGTGTGGCCCCACTTCGCTGCCGGCACCGGCCCGTCTCCGGAGCGCTGGATCTCCAGATCACACCTGCCTGAAGGAGCGAGAGCCCGATGAACTCCCCTGCCTCCATCCCGGAGCAGCCCGTCGATGTCCTGATCGTGGGCGGTGGCGGCGCCGGGCTTGGAGATCATCGAGGACGCGGGGGTCGCCGGCGCGATCGCCGAGCGCAGCACGCCGGCCGCGAACATGGCGGCCACCGGCTTCTACGCCGGCCTCACCGGACCGACCGAGGACTGCGGGCGTCGGATCGCGCGCCTCGAGTGCAGGGCGCCGGCGGCGCGGACGAGGGCCGGCGCGCCGCGAGCCCGCGGCGTCAGCTGATCCGCGCGCAGTCGATGGAGTTCAACGAGCACAACGTCGAGGACGGCTACCGCGACGAGTCGGCGGCGGTCGTCCCCGACGGGACGCCTGCACCGATCTCCCCGGACGAGATCCGGGTCTATGAATCTTCGACCCCCCCGGGCGCCCCGCTGCCACATGCGTGGATCGACGACGAGGACGGGAACCGCCGCCCGATCAAGGACCTCGTCGCGCCGGGCCGCTTCCTGCTGATCGCCGGCGAGGACGGCGATGCGTGGTGTGCGGCCGCTCGCGACCTTGCCGCCGGGCACGACCTGCCCCTGGATGCCGTGCGGATCGATCGCCTCGACGGCGATCTGTTCGACCCGCGGTGCATCTGGCTGCGCCACCGCCAGATCCCGAGCGAGGGCGCGATCCTGGTCCGGCCGGACCGGTTCATCGCCTGGCGGCAGCCCGCGGCGGCGGACGACCCGCGGGCCGCGCTCGCCGGCGCGCTGTCGGCGGTGCCGGCTCGCCCGGTCGATGCTCCCGTCGGCTCGGTGGCGTGATGAGCGCCCCGGACGATGTGATCGGCGCGGCGGGAAACCGCCTCGATGTCGACGTCGCGATCGTCGGCTACGGCCCGGTCGGGCAGGTGCTGGCGGCGCTGCTGGGGCGTGCCGGCCATCGAGTGGCGGCGTTCGAGCGCTATCAGGAGATCTACCGCCTTCCCCGCGCGGTCCATCTCGATCACGAGATCATGCGCCTGCTGCAGACGCTCGGTTTGGCCGACGCGCTCGCCGACGAGATGGTCCCGGTCCACGACTATCAGTGGTTCGGAGCCGACGGCCGGTCGCTGCTGCGCTTCGACACGCACAGCCCGGCGCGCTCGGGCTGGGAATCTGACTACATGTTCTTCCAGCCCGACCTGGAGGCGGCGCTTGATCGTCTCGGATGCGCGCAGCCCCGAGCGACGATCGAGCGAGGATGGGTCGCCGAGGCGCTGGTCCAGTTCGATGCCGGCGCGGAACTGACCGTCCGGCGCGTCTCCGAGCAGGACGCCGGTGGACTGGCGCTGACCGATGAGACCCGCACTCTGCGTGCCGGGTGGGTGGTCGGGGCGGATGGCGCGAACTCGTTCGTGCGCGAGTCTGCCGGGATCAGTCGCCGTGATCTCGGCTTCCGGGAGCGGTGGGTGGTCGGGGCGGATGGCGCGAACTCGTTCGTGCGCGAGTCTGCCGGGATCAGTCGCCGTGATCTCGGCTTCCGGGAGCGGTGGCTGGTCGTCGACGCCGAGCCGGTCGACATGGCCGCCCTTGCTCATCTCCCGGTCGCCTGCCAGTGGTGTGACCCGGCCCGCCCGACGACGCACGTCCAGAGCGGTCCCCGCCATCGTCGCTGGGAGTTCATGCTGCTGCCCGGCGAGGAGCCATCGGAGTTCGACGATCCCGGCCGCGTCTGGTCCCTGCTGGAACCGTGGTACCGGCCGCAGGACGGCCCGCTGACGCGTAGCGCCGTGTACGAGTTCCGCTCGATGCTCGCCAACGAGATGCGCCAGGACCGCGTGCTCCTCGTCGGCGACGCCGCGCACCTGACGCCACCGTTCCTGGGCCAAGGGTTGTGCTCGGGCCTGCGCGACGCGGCCAACGTGGCGTGGAAGCTTGATCTCGTGCTGCGCGGCATGGCGTCCGAGCAGTTGCTGGACACGATCGACGCTGAGCGACAGCCGCAGAACGAAGCGGTCATCGGCATGGCGGTCGAACTCGGCAAGATCCTCTGCCAGCTCGATCCGCATGCGGCGGTGCAGCGTGACGCGATGCTGCGCCAGGCGCCGCCGCCGCCGCCGCTGGAGCTCGCGCCGCTCACCGGTGGCGTGATCCGCCGACCGACGGGCGATCCAGCGGATCCGGTTGCGGGCACGCTGAGCGTCCAGGGCGTCGTCGCCCGGGGCGGTCGGGAGGGACGCTTCGACGACATCGTCGGCGGCGGATTCCAGCTGATCGTAGCCCGCGGAGACCCGCTCGATGAGCTGTCGGCCGAGCACCTCGCGCTGATCGACACGCTCGCGATGACGGTCTGTTCGTTGGACCCGGACGCGTCGTGTGGCGTGCGAGACCTCGACGGACGCCTCAGCACCTGGCTGTCCGACCAGAGCGTGCACGGCGTCGTCGTGCGCCCGGACTTCTACGCCTTTGCAAGCGCGCGATCCCGCGACGAGTTGCCGGCGCTGCTCGCTGACCTCCGATCTCAACTCCGACTGAACACCCCCACGAGCGCAGGAGCCCTTCGATGACCGGCACGACCGTTCTGCAGCCCACGTTCCATCACTTCAACCTCAAGACGACCCGCCTGCAGGAGATGATCGACTTCTACCGCACGCTCGTCGGCGCCGAGGTGATCCACCAGGACCGAGTCGGCGCCTGGATGTCCAACGATCAGGCCAACCACCGGATCGCGTTCCTGGCGTTCCCCGACTTCGTCGACGACCCCGACAAGGACACCCGCACCGGCATGCACCACTCGGCTTTCGAATTCCCGGCCTTCGATCAGCTGATGTCGACCTATGTGCGGCTGCGAGACGAGGGCATCACGCCGGCGATCTGCCTGGACCACGGGATGACGTTCTCCTACTACTACGCCGACCCCGATGGCAACGACGTCGAGCTGCAGGTCGACACCTTCGGCGACTGGCAGAAGTCGACGGAGTGGATGCGCACGTCGGAGGCGTTCAAGGCCAATTCGATCGGGCAGTTCGTCGACCCCGAGCTGGTGATCGCCGACCACGCCGGCGGCATGAGCTTCGCCGAGATTCATGCCACGGCGATGGCCGGCGGCTACGCTCCCGCACAGGCCCCGGTCGAGATCCCGGAGATGTCCGGATGAGGCTTCTCAGGATCGGGCGCAACGACACCGACCACATCGCCGAGAGCGGAATGGAGGCGCCCCGGTTCGTTGGTCAGCGGCAGTTGGTCAGGTCAGGGTTGGGCGGTCACTGGACGGGTCGATGAGATACTTCGTCCCCGTGCTGCGGCGGGCGACGACGTCGAGGACTTCAGGCCGAAGGACGTCGCCCAGTCCAATGGTCTGCGCGTAGCCGGAGGCGAACGTCGTCCTGGCCTCGGCCATGACGCGGGTGCGCATCCGAGCGATCGCCTCGCCGTCCAGGCGAGCCAGCGCGGTCGTCAGAAGGTATCCGCCGACGCTCCAGGTCAGTCCGAACGTCCGATCGATGACGGTCGGGGAGAAATCAAGCGAACCATAGATGTAGACCTGCTTGTGCACCGTGGTTCCGTAGGGCGTATAGGACGCCAGCGGCGGCTGCGCGCGTTCCATCGCGGTGAGGATCTCGCCGGCCAGTGAACCGCCGCCGACCGCGTCAAAGGCCAAGGTCGCGCCGGTATCGCGGATCGCGTCGGTGAGCCGGTCGGCGAAGTCCGGTTCTGAGGAGTCCACGACATAGACCGCGCCGAGGTCGCCCAGAACCTGGGCCTGCTCGCCACGACGCACGATGTTCACCAGACCGATGCCGTCAGCGGCACAGATCCGCACCAGCATCTGCCCGAGGTTTGAAGCGGCGGCGGTATGGACGAGAGCGCCATGGCCCTCGGCGCGCATCGTCTCGACCATCGATAACGCGGTGAGCGGGTTGACGAACAGCGCTGCGCCCTGGGCGATGCTCACGTCGTCGGGCAACTCGACGACGCCGGCAGCGTCAGCCACACGGTAGTCAGCCCACATCGACCCGCCAAACAGCGCGACGCGTCGGCCGATCAGCCTCTCCGCTTCAGAGCCCGCCGCGATCACGACGCCGGCGCCCTCGTTGCCGACAGGCAACGGCTTATCCAGCCGGTCGCGATACAGCGAGAGCGCCGCCTCCGGAACTGCGCCCACGAGATCCGGCCCGTCAGGCCGCAATGCGCCAGGCGAGACAGCACCCAGCAGCACGCCGAGATCCGAGGGGTTGATCGGCGATGCCTGGACGGCCACGACCACCTGCGTTCCGCCGGGCTCGGGCACGTCGCGCTCGGCCAGTTCCAGCCGCAACTCGCCGCCGGAGGAGATGGTGGATCGCAGACTGCGACCACGAGTGAGAGCCGCGCCGGGAGACGTCATGAGGAGCCTTTCAAGTCGGAGCGCGCAGCCTACCGAGCGTCGGATCCAGTGGTCGCGCGCCCGAAGTGGGTGGGCCTCGCAGTCGGGTTTCGTCATGGCCAAGCAGGTGGCTGAGGCTTCTTGACACAGCTCGTGGCCTCGCCCCGCGAACCCCGGTCGTGGGCGAACGCAACTGGTGCCCCCGGGAGTCGGCCCGCTCAGTGTGGCGGGTGCCGTGCGGCCTCTATGACGAGTGCCGACCCATCGATGTGCACAACCGATGACCGGAGCTTGGCATGGCCGGGAGCTCGTCGGGTAGTCGCGCGTTGGGGTGTCGTCGCGTGTCATCGGTTTGCCGCCACCTCCCGGGGGGATTGGCGGGAATGTCGGTCGTTGTGGCTCGGAGGGTTTGCGCCGAGCGCCGGAGCGGTAACGTTCGTGCAGCGGACGCCGCCGACGCTCGGCCTCAGCGGGCCGCGCGGCGTTGCCGTCGACGGCCTGGGTGACGTGTTCATCGCCGCTTCGGGCAATGATCGCGTCGTCGAGTTGTCAGGCGGTGCTCAGCAGACGCTGTCGTTCACCGGTTTGGACTCCCCGCAGAACGTGGCGCTGGACGCGGCGGGCAACATCTTCGTCACCGATCACGACAATGACCGACTCGAGGAGCCGCCGGTAGGCGGCGTTCCGGAGACGGTGTTCTCCGGCCTGTTCCTTCCCAACGGCGTCGCCGTCGATTCCGCCGGCGACCGATTCGTCGCGCAGCAGACCTCGATCGCCGAGCAGCCGGCGAGCGGTCGGGCGCAGGTGCTGTTCCCGGCGCTCGCGCAAGGCCTTGCCGTCGATGCCGCCGGGAACCCGTACGTCGCCGATGGCGCCGATGCCACTGTGGAACTCGTCGGGCGGCTGGGCGGCAACGCTGACAGTTCCCCCGGAGCGCCCGCGGGCGCCACCTGCTTCGCCAGCGCCGGCTGCCGGGCTCTGCACGGAGTGACCACCGCGCACTACGCGGATGTCGCCGTCGCTCGTCAGACCACAGGCCCGACCGGCCCCGCCGGGCCACCGGGGGCCACCGCAGCCAGGGCAACAGCGGCCCGGCCGGGGCGACGGGATCTCCGGGAGCTGCCGGACCTCAGGGCTCAGCCGGAGCCGCCGCCACAGGCCCGATCGCCCCGACGATCGTGTACAAGCCGGTCTCCCGCGCCACCACATGCACCGTCACCTATCGCTACACGCCATCGAGCGCAACCGCGCACGGTCGTGTCACGGCCAGCATCGAGGTTCACGGCCACACCACGATCGTGGACCGGGCGAGGATCCGGGGACACCAGCTGCGCTTCACGCTCACGCACCTGCGCCGCGGACGCTACCTGCTGACACTCGTGGAGCACACGGTCGACCGGCCGGCACTGGTGATCGGACGCGCCAGCCTGACCGTGAGCTGAGGACGGCCGGCGGGCCGAGCTCGAATCGCAAAGCGCCAGACCCCCTCCCCAGCCCACAACGGCAATCAGCGACCACGGCGAGACCGGATTCGGCAGAGCCGGTCCTTGAGGCCGGGATGCGCCGCGATCGCGTTGATCGCTCACCGATCGCGAAGCTCACGAGCGCGTGCGGTCAAGCGCTCGTCGGCTGGCGGGCCGCCGGCGCGCCGGAGACCAGATGGCGTCGGCTGCGAACAAACGTTCGCCAGGCTCGCCCGCTGCTGACCCACCGTGGCCATCCTGTCGTCGCCGTTGCGTCAATTCGCCGTGTCAGCGCCCGAAGGCGAAAGCACAGGTTCGGCGACCGGCGAGGCGAGGCGAGGGTCCGTCGCCGTCGCGTATGTTCGGGGCGGGTAGCGCGCGAGGCGAAAGCGCATGTTCGGAACGCCGGTCAGGCTCCCAGGCGCACCCTGCGGGTGCGCCCAAGAGCGCAAGTCGCCGGGCAGGCCACGCAGATCAAAGCGATGCTCCGGGCTCGAGCGAGTCCGGGGAGGCAGGGCTTGTCTGCGATCCGACATCGCCGGGATCGTTTTGGTCGGCGCGCAAGAGCTCGCGCGGCTGTTGGTCGAGCGGCTACGGTGTCTGGGGTGCACCAGATCGCGAGGCTACTGGCGGCCTACGACGAGCAGCTTCGAACCGACGCGGAGACCCCGAGCGCAACGGCTGTCACCCGCCTCGGCCCATTGCGACTGGTGACGTTTCCGGGTGGGCGAGGCTTCGTCACCTACAAGCATCTCGGCGGAGGCGATGCCCCGACCATCCAGAGCTTGGTCACGCAGGCACTCGCCCACTATCGGGAGGATCCGGAAATCAATCGGGTCGAATGGAAGACCCGCGGGCATGACCATGCGCCCGGCCTGCATGACGCTCTGGTGAATAGCGGGTTCACCCCCGACGAACCAGAGTCCATCATGGTCGGCGAGGCGCGCCTGTTGGCGGTCGATGTCCCCCTGCCTACCGGCGTGCGACTGCGAAGCGTCACTACCGAGGCCGATGTCCGCGAGATGTGCGCAATGTCAGCCGCGGTCTTCGACGACCCACACTCAGACGAAGAGGCCGACACTCTGTTGCGCCGGTTGACCTTCGACGACGGCATGGAGCTGTGGGTCGCTGAAAGTCAGGGGGCGATCATCAGCGCGGGACGGCTCGAGCCGGTGCGTGGGACTCAGTTCGCTGGGATCTGGGGTGGGGCAACCAGGCCCGACTGGCGTGGACGCGGGGTCTATCGGGCGCTCACGGCAGCACGGGCTAGGTCGGCACTAGGGCTCGGCAAGACGCTCATCCACAGCGACTCGAACGAATACTCGCGCCCGATTCTCGAACGCTCCGGCCTGGTACGGGTGTCGACGACCACTCCGTACCAGTGGCGTCGGTGACCCCGGTTCGCCCGCCCGACAGGTCGCCGCGCCGTCGGCGTTGGCGGCGTGCGGCAAAGCGCACGACGCCGGGTGTGGGACTGCTGCTCGCAGACACCTCCAGCCACGAGCGCCGTCTGGCCAGTCGTGACCCCTCTTCGGCTTCCAGAGACGACGCCAGCGCGCCCCGTCCGTGACTCACGCGCGCCAGCCGCCGTCGCCGGCCGCGCGGTGCTCGCCGTGGAGTGGGTGGCCGGCGCCTGCGGACATGAACGCGCCTGCGCCGGTTTCCGGCGTCTGCCGCGGCTCGGCATCCAAACGTCGCCGATGGTATGACGCGACGCAGCGCCGATCTGGCGACTCCTTTCGTGGCGGAGCAGTCCTCGGGCCCGGGGCGCGCTGGCGGCCGAGGCGCTCGTTGATCTCGATGCCCTTGCTTGCCAGCCAAGCGGCCCGAGCAAGCGATCTTGTCAGACCGTGCCGGAGGGCCCGATCCACGCCGAGGGCTCAGCCCTGGAGTTCGCCGGCAGCAGGGCAGGTGAGAACGATTGATCCGGAGCCGCATTGCGTATGCAGAGCTTCGTCGCTGGGCGCCGCCGAGTGAAACGGCGCGCCTGCGCGGCGCAGCCGCGCAGGCGCCGGTCTCGGGGAAGAGCGCGTGCCCGCTGATCCGACGATGGCGGCGCTGCTCCTCAGCTGGCGATAACGAGCGAGCCTCATACCGTCGCGCTGTCCGCGGGCGGGCCGGCGTGCTGGGCGGTTGGCTGGGTTGGGCAGGGGCCGTGTTCCGGGCCTGACCTTGAGCACGAGGGACAGCGTCGGCGCGATGATGCTCGAAGCGTCCCTATTCCTGCGGAGCAGCAGCCGGCGGTGGCGACCGCTCGCTCGGCTCTTCCTAACGAATCTGCGACCGGAAAGCCTGGCCTGGCCCCGGAGAGATTGCGCCTCTTGAGCACCACCAGCAGCGGCCGCCGGTGCTGCCGGTCGTTGATCCTTGCGTCTGGTCGCCGCCGTCAACTTTCCGTCAGACCCGTTCTAACGCCGCAGGCAATCGGGCACCCGGCGGTGGATTCAGGCATGATTGGATCCTGGGCAGCGCGTTGAGTGGGAGAACGTCGGGTTTCGGATCGTGAGGCAGATGGGCAGGCGGAGCTTGAAAAGACATCGCACCGATCCACCAGGCGTTGCGCCGACAGAAGACCGCGCGACCAGCCTGGCACCTCGCCTCGAAGCACTGCGATGGTGCACCGGCCGTGTGCGGCCGGTGCGGGCCTGGTTGGCCGTCGGCGTGGGAGCGGTCCTCGCTCTCGTGGGTTTGCCGAGCGCGAGCATGAGCGCGGGCGCAAGTTGGCTCGCTTACCAACGGGCCGGCTGCAATGGGCTTTGTGCTGGCGGCCACGGACGCGAGCAGGGCAATCCGGATGCCGAGTTGCCGTCCACGAGCGCGGTGCGATCAGGCTGGGTAATCGAGAATGTCGCTGGTCAGGGAGCGACGGGCACGTTGCATGGGGTGCTGAGCGGAGTCTCGTGCCCCGCGCCTACGGTATGCGTGGCCGTCGGCTCCACCGAAGCCCCGCGGACTGGTTTCGGGCCTGGTTCGCCGGGCCGTGCCGTGGTGGAGCAGTGGAATGGGAAGCGGTGGAGTCCCGCTGCGATTGGCACCATCAGCGATAGCAGCTTGCTCGCTGTGTCCTGCAGTTCGCCGGCCGCCTGCACGGCAGTGGGTTTCGATGGCCACGACGACCTCACGGCCACCTGGAACGGATTGTCCTGGGCGATGCACACCACGCCCGGCGCTGGGGAGTTGTACGGAGTGTCGTGTGTCTCGCCGAATGCCTGCGTGGCTGTTGGCTCAGCTGGCGGGACCGGGAACAGTCCTAGGGCGGAGCTGTGGAACGGTTCCGTTTGGACGGTCGAGCCGACAGCTACGTTGCCGCCGTCTGACTATCTTGCCGGATTCTCCGGAGTATCTTGCGTGGCGCAGACATCCTGCACCGCCGTCGGCTCGATCGCCAGCCGGTCGTCTTTGACAAGCCGACCGCTGGCTGAGCACTGGGATGGGACAACCTGGAAGGTCCAGCCAATTCATACCATACTCGGACCGCTCGCCGCGCTCTCGGCCGTTTCGTGCGTCTCAACGAACGATTGCATGGCCGTCGGATGGTATGGGCCCCCTCAATCTGGTACCGCCAGCGCATCACCCTTGACATCGCGCTGGAACGGCACCGTCTGGAGGATAACCCAAGCTCCAGGAAGCAGTTTTGCTCTGCGCGGCGTGTCATGTGCGTCAGCATCGGCTTGCACCGCTGTTGGCGGTGGAGACATCACGGGAGGGAGCTTGCAGATCGAGGTCTGGCGGGGGAAGCATTGGAGCCTGCAAGCAAACCCGGCGGCTGGCACGCCGAGCGCGGCTCTGCAGAGCGTCTCGTGCACCGCGCTGATCTCGTGCACCGCAGTTGGCGACCGCATCCCCCTCAAAGGACGAAACTCCGGCTCGGAGCTCGGGTTCGCCGAGGGCGCAGGCGCCGGTCGTCCAGCTGGAGTCGCGGTGGCGCGGCCGTCGGCCGCGTCCGCCGCCAAAACAATCGTCGACCTACGTCGGAGTCGCTCGCTGCGAGCGACTGAGAGTTCGAGATACACGGAGAGGAGCCGACGTGACGCGGGCCTTCACCTCTGGGGGCGTCCCCGCCCCGGTGCGGGCTGGCATCATGCCGTGGCCTCAGCCGTTCCACACCCCGACCAACGAGGAGCCCATGTCAGCCGCAATGCGCCGCACATCGAAATGGCTCGCGCCTGACCGTGTTTCAGTGACGTCCGATAGCCCGCAGCTGGGAGCCTGGGCGCGCGGCACAACGGTTGTCGGGATGTTGATTTGCATGGCTGGGATTCTTCCGGGCAGCGCGTTGGGTGCGGGCTGGTCGATCCAGGGCACTCCCAAGCCGCCTGGGTCTAAGGCGAGTTCTTTGACTGCAGTGTCGTGCGCATCCACTAAGCTGTGCTTTGCTGTCGGGAGGAATGGCAGCATCGGCGCGTCGGATCCGTTGGCCGAGGTCTGGAATGGCTCCGACTGGGCGATCCAGGCTATGACGACGTTGCCCGGCGCCCTGAACGCCGTGTCCTGCACCTCGGCGACGGCGTGCGTAGCTGTCGGAGGCTCCGGCAGCGCCAGCGCGTCTGAGCCGTTGGCGGAGATCTGGAGGGGCGCCGACTGGGCACTACAGCAGACCGTTAGCCCGCCAGGATCAACGCAAGTCGTGCTGAACGCGGTTGCGTGCACCTCGGCGACGGCCTGCAGCGCCGTGGGCGATTACAACACGGCCAACAGAACTTCGGCATTCGCGGAGGGTTGGAACGGGACAGCTTGGACGATCGAGCCAAGCCCAAACCGCGAGGGTTCCGGCCTATCGGGCGTGTCCTGCACCTCCGCCACGGCGTGCACCGCCGTTGGAAGCGGCGGCCAAGGCGGCGGCGCATTGGCTGAGCGGTGGAACGGCAAGAGCTGGCACATCCAGCCCACCCCCCCTGAGTCAGGTCCTGGACTCCCAAGACAGCTGAGTAGTGTCTCGTGCGTGTCAACGACGTGGTGCACCGCCGTCGGTGCGTCGTTCACGACCATGAGTTTCGCAGCACCGCTCGAGGAGCTTTGGAACGGAAAAATGTGGGCGATCCAGCCGACCCCCGCCGAGCCCTTCAGCTCCTTCACGATAACCGCACTGGGCGGGGTGTCATGCGCTTCGGCTACCGCGTGTATGGCGGTCGGCGGGAGCTCCGGGTCAGTCGCGGGAGGCGCCGCAGGTTCTCCCGAACCGCTGACAGAGCGTTGGGACGGCAAACGCTGGACATTCGAGGCAGGCTCGAAGCCCTCCGGAGCGTCCCCGAGTTCCTTACTGGGGATATCGTGCGTCTCATCGACGACGTGTACAGCGGTAGGCGAGGACTACAGTCGGGGCATCGAGAAGTCCCAATCCTCGCTGGTCGAGCGTGAAGGAGGCAAACCTGAACGCGGCGTGAGCTGACCTCATGCAGGCCGGCCGCACGGCCGTCGTAGCAGCTGGTCGCGACCCACGCAGATGAGGTTACCGGGCACGCGCTCTCCCCAAGGCCAGCGCGCGACTCGGCTTCGGGTCGCGCGAGCCTCCACCCAGGCACCCAGCGACGAAGCTTGTGGACGGCCGTGCATACGCAATGCGGCTGCTGATCCGTCGTCTCGTCTGCCTCCCTCTCGGCGATCTGCAGGGCAGCCGGCCCTGGCCGGGACGCGCGGGGACGCGCTCTGCGTGGCCGCTTATGTCGCGAGAGCAGTCGCCGTTTCGAGCCACGATAAGCGCCTCGAGGGTGACGGCCCAGACCCGAAGTGAAGACTTAGCGATGCGGGTGACGAGTCTGCTCAGTGGCGGCGCTTGGACTCGTCGCCGCTGGTTTCCGGTGCTGCTTCTCGGGACAATCCAGCCGGTCGGGGCGGCTGATCATGGGCGGTAGTTTCCGTCGAGAGCGCCGCGCCGACGCGCCCGCTTTTCT
>CAWKFP010000012.1:0-75060 GCA_963849085.1 uncultured Solirubrobacteraceae bacterium
CCCGCGATCGCGCTCAGCGCGGCCAGGTGTACGAACAGCACCTCGCCGAACGCCGCCGGCGACAGATCCGGCGGCGGAGCTTCGGCCCGTTCGCCGAGTCTCTCCGCGAACGCCGCCGTGGCCGCCCGGAACGAGCGCTCGCGATCCTCGACGCCGTCGTCGAGCGGCGCGAGCCGGCGCAGCGTTGCCATCGCGAGCGCGACCCGGCCGTCGGCGTGCTCGCCGAGCCGCTCCTCGATCGCCTCCGGCCACCACTCGCCGGCCTCGCGGGCGAGCAGCAGGATCCGCGCCGGGCGCCGCCGCCCGGCGGACGCCACGGCGCCCAGCAGGTCCGCTATCTCGTCGATCCGGGACTGTGCCTCGTCGATCACCACCAGCAGCGACGAGCTCACCTCGGCGAGCTGGGCGAACCGGTGCCGCGCTCCGTTGGCATCGAGGAAGCCGGCGAGCGCGCCGTCGGCCTGCCGGTGGCGGCACAGCTCGGCGGCGAACCGCGTCTTGCCCGCCCCGGGGGGGCCGGTCAGGAGGCGCACCGCGACATCCGGGCTGCACTCGGACCACCCGGCGTACTCATCGAGCTCGCCCGCGCGGCCGTGAAACGGCACCACTCCGTACTCGGGCTCGAGCAGGAACCCGATCGCGCCGGCCCGGAGGGCCTCAGCCGTGGCCTGCTCGGGCATCGGCCGATGCGGCGGCCGGATCAGGCCGCGGGTGAGATCGACGTCCTCGACGACCTCCAGCAACGGTGGCCGATCGCCCGCGCCGGTGAGCGCGGCGAGGAATTCGGGCTCCCGCGCCATCGTCTCCACCGACACCGCCTCCAGGCGATCGGCGCCGAAGTTCGCGGCGACGAGCGTGACGATCCCGACCAGCAGCGGCCCGCTGAACAGTGCGGCGCCGGACATCCCGCGCCACAGCGCCGTCGCGGCGCCCGGCCTGCCAACCGGAACGCTTCCCGCCACGTGCAGGGACAGCGTCCCGGTCTTGATCCCGGTCAGGGGCGCAACCTGCCCGTACACGTCCTCGGCGTCGACGATCGAGAGCCGCCCGAGATCCTTCGCCTGCGCCCGCGGGAACCCGACTGCCCGCACATCAGCGCGTCCGTCGGTTCCGAACCGCCCCAGCCGGGTGTTCCCCGTGGCGCCCGTGACGTGGCGCACCACGCGGATCAGCGCCGCGTCGCACTCGGCGCCGCGCCACACGACCTCGCCGCGCACCCACTCGCCGGCCCCGAGCGGCCGCGCTTCGCAGCCGTGCTCGCCTACGGCGTCGACGACGTGGCCGGCGGTCAGTATCAGTTCGCCGTCGAGCAGGTAGCCCGAGCCGCGCATCCCGCCACGGTCCCCGGACGCCCACACCTCCGTCACCCGGGCTGCCTCGAACCCGGTCGGCGCGCTCGCGCTGGTCCTAGTCAGGGCGCGTCGGCCGCTCATCGCCAACGAGCACATCCCGCTCGGCCGCTGCCGTCAGAACCGGCGTGAGCCGCAGGCGAAGCGTCTGGGTCGTGCCCGTCGAGCGCTCACCCTTGCCGCCCAGCGACACGACCCAGAACTTGATCCCCGCGTCGCCCGCGGCGCTGGCCGAGACCTCCACCTGCAACTCGAGCTCGATCGGTCCGAGCGCGAATCGGATCTCCGCGCTCTCGCCCTCCCTCACTGCGTCCACCAGCTCGCGGCGCAACGCCCTGATCGCCCCGGACAGCGGAATCCTCGTGTCCCCCGGCATCTCAGGCTCTCCTCCGGCACGGGCGCAGCACGCCGTCAAGCTTGACGCATGGCGCGTGCATCGGCAAGGCGCCAGGGGGCCATCGGTGCCATGGTGCGCCAGCCGTGCGCAACGAGCGGAGGCGCTCGACCGGCGAGCGCCTCCGCACAGCTGTGATGAGCCGGCCGACCGCCGGGGTCGGCTACAGGACGATCACCGACGCGACCCCGAACCCGGCGGACTCCAGCGTCCCGGAGACGAGGCCGACGAACGGCGATCCGGTGACGGCGCCGCCGGAGCTCACCGAGATCCCCGGCGTGGCCGACCACGTCGTGAGCGCGGTCGCGGTGAACGTCGTGCCGTCGGTGAGCAGCGCCTCGCTCTGCAGCTGCTCGCTCTGCCCGGCGCCGATGGTCACCAACGGCGGACTGACAGTCACCAGCAGCACCGGCGCCAGTCCGGTGACCGTCGTGTGGCCACTGACGCCGCTGAGCGTCGCCGTCACCGTGTCGGTGCCCTTCCCGGTGGCGGTGAGCACTCCCGTCGCGGCGATCGTCGCCACCGCCGAATTGGACGAGGTCCACGTCACCTTGCTCGTCACGTTCTGCGTCGAGCCGTCGGTGTAGGTGCCGGTGGCCGTGACCTGCTCATAGAGCTTGGTGGGCAGCGAGCTGCTCGGATCGGTCACCGCGATCGACACCAGCGCCGCCGGGCCGACCGTGATGAGAATCGATCCCGTCACCCCGTTCTCGGTCGCCGACACGGTGCTCGTGCCCTGCGAGACGGCGGTGACCAGGCCCGTCGAGGAGACGGTCGCGACCGCCGTATTGCTGCTCTTCCAGGTGGCGGCAGAACCGATATTGCTGGTCGAACCGTCGGTGAATGTGCCGGTGGCCGTCAGCTGATCGGTCGTCCCCTTCGGCGGCGCGCTCGTCACCGCGGTCGTGGAGATCGACACCAGCGCCGCCGGGCCGACCGTGATGAGAATCGATCCCGTCACCCCGTTCTCGGTCGCCGACACGGTGCTCGTGCCCTGCGAGAGAGCGGTGACCAGGCCCGTCGAGGAGACCGTCGCGACCGCTGTATTGCTGCTCTTCCAGGTGGCGGCAGAACCGATGCTGCTCGTCGAGCCGTCGGTGAATGTGCCGGTGGCCGTCAGCTGATCGGTGCTCCCCTTCGGCGGCGCGCTCGTCACCGCGGTCGTCGTGATCGACACCAGCGCCGGCGGACCGACCGTGATGAGAATCGAGCCCGTCACCCCGTTCTCGGTCGCCGACACGGTGCTCGTGCCCTGCGAGAGAGCGGTGACCAGGCCCGTCGAGGAGACCGTCGCGACCGCCGTATTGCTGCTCTTCCAGGTGGCGGCAGAACCGATATTGCTGGTCGAACCGTCGGTGAAGCTGCCGGTGGCCGTCAGCTGATCGGTCGTCCCCTTCGGCGGCGCGCTCGTCACCGCGGTCGTGGAGATCGACACCAGCGCCGGCGGACCGACCGTGATGAGAATCGATCCCGTCACCCCGTAGAGGCTCGAGGACACCGTCGTCGTACCCTGCGAGACGGCGGTGACCAGGCCCGTCGAGGAGACCGTCGCGACCGCCGTATTGCTGCTCGCCCACGTGGCGCTCGATGTCAGGTCGCTCGTCGTCCCGTCACCGAAGCCGGCCGTCGAGGTCAGCTGGTCGGTGGTGCCGCTCGCCGGCGTGGTCGTCGCGGCCGTCGTCGTGATGCTCGCGGGCAGCGGCGTCGGCGTGTACACGACGTCGACGTAGTAGTCGCTGGCGTTATAGGCCTGGCCGGGGAAGGTCGGCGTCGTCGAATAGGCGAACGGGCCGTTGGGAGTCGTGCTCGAGCTCGCCGGAGCATGCAGCGGGGGGTTGTCGAACTGCGACGTGAAGACGTTCTGCGTCGCGTAGTAATAGCCGCTGTTCTGGCTGAAGTAGCCGGCGACGTAGTCGGTGTTGGCGGTCACCGCGACCGGCGTCGCGAAGTCAGCCTCCTGCCAGCCCGACGCGGACTCGCCGCTGGTCTGAGCCTGCGCCAGCAGCGCGCCGGCGTCGGTCCACAGGCCGACGGTGTGAGTGACCTCGGGGTCCTGCGCCGCCTTGTAGAAGCGGACACCGTCGATATATCCGGCCGTATCCGTGAAGAAGTTGAGACCGAGCTCGATTCCGCTCAACGACCCGGGGTCGTTGGTGACCGGGCTCGTGGGCACGGTCGGCGAGGTCGAGGTCGGTGACGAATCGAAGAGCGAGCACGGGCAGGTCTGAGCCAGCGCCTGTCCGGCGGTCATCCCGAGCAGGGCGAAGGCCGCCGCGAGCGCGATGCCGGTCACGGCGGCACGCCTCAGCCGCGACGGCATGCGAGGTCCTTTCCGGCCCCCCGCCCGCTGCATCGCCCAACAATCCGTTGTTGCATTTCCACCAGCCATGGCAGCCCCTTTAGCGCGTTTTTTTGCCCCTACTAGGACATATCTCGCGAAACGTACCATCGATCGCCGCCGCCTGCCAGCCGGGGTGGTCGGTCTGTCTCAGCCGTCCGGGGCGATCTTCTGAAAGCCGTTGCGCTCCAACACCCGTCTCCGCCGTCGGCGAGATCGACCGCCGCCGCGCGCGCCGTATCATCAGCGCACCATGACCGAACCGGCCGGCACCGCGGCCTGGCATCGCCCGCTGCATCACACGCGACGCGGCGAGCTCGACGCCGACACCGCCCAGACGAGCGGGATGCAGCGCTTCGAGGCGCTGTCACGCCGCTACGGCGCGACCGAGAAGATCTGGATGGGCGAGACGCACGTCGGTCCGGCCACGAGCTCGGGCGATCACCACCACGGTGAGGCCGAGACCGGGATCTACGTCGTCTCCGGCCATCCGGTGTTCGTCTTCGGCCACGACGGCGAGGAGCAGCGGATCGAGACCGGCCCGGGCGACTACGTGTTCGTGCCGCCCTACGTCCCCCATCGCGAGGAGAATCCCCATCCCGAGCCGGCGGTGGTCGTCATCGCCCGCAGCACGCAGGAGGGGATCGTCGTCAACCTCCCGAGCCTGTGGGCCGAGGTGGACGTCCCGCCGGCGCCGTAGGCCCGAGCCCGGATCCCGGGCTCAGGCGTTCCGCCGCCGATCAGGCGGCGGAGGCGAACGACGCGACCGTGCGGCTGAGCTCCTCGGCGGTCTGAGCGAGCTCGGCGGCCGATGCCGCCGTCTCCTGCGTCGAGGCGGAGGTCTGCTGCGTCGAAGCCGAGACCTGCTCGGTGGCGGCCGAGGCCTGCTCGGAGAGCGAAGCGACCTCCTCCATGTCGTGCTTCATGGTGGCGGCGCTGGCGGTGATCTCCTGCGACATCGCGGCGATCTGATCGACCCGGCTGGCGATGTCGTCGACGGCGGTGCCGATCGTCTCGAACGCCGCGCTGGCCCGAGCCACGGTCAGCACGCCCTGCTCGGTCCCCTCGGCGCCCGACTCGACGATCGAGACCGCGCGCTGGGTCTCTGACTGGATCTCGGCGATCAGCGACGCGATCTCGTCGCTGGCGCCGTGGCTGGACTCCGCCAGGCGGCGCACCTCCTCGGCGACGACGGCGAAGCCCTTGCCCTGCTCGCCGGCGCGGGCGGCCTCGATCGCGGCATTGAGCGCCAGCAGATTGGTCTGCTCGGCGATCCCGCCGATCGTGATGACGATCTGGCCGATCTGCTCGGACTTCGCGGCCAGGGTGCGGATGGCGGCGGCGGCGCCCTCGGAGTTGTCGCGCACCTTGACCATCGCCTCGCTCGCCTGCTGGGCGGTCTGGGCGCCGTCGCGGGCAGCCTCCCGCGCCTCGCTGGCGGCCTGAGCGGTGTGCTCGGCGGCCACCGCGCTGTCGTTGACGGCGGCGGCGACGTCGTCGACGGTCCGGACCAGGCTGCCGACCATCGCCGTCTGGCGCTCGGAGCCCGCGGCGACGTCCTCCATCGCATGGGCGATCTCGCCGACGGCGCGCCCCCCCTCCTCGGTCGTCTGCGCGATCTGGATCGCGGCCTCGCGCAGCGAGGCCGACGCCCGGGCGGCCGCCCCGATGACGCCGCCGACCTTCGACTTCAGCTCGTCGCCATGGTCGGAGAGGTCATGCGCGCGATCGGAGATCTCGATCGTCGACAGGTCCAGCCCCATCGACGAGAAGGTGTCGTAGTAGAAGGACTCGACGATCGCCTGGCTGTCGAGGTTGAACACGGCGAGCAGCGCCCGCTCGGCACGCGCACGGAACATGGCGCGATGCGGGAAGCGGCGGCGCAGACTCGCGTGAATGAGGTCGTAGTACGTCATATAGCTGCCGAGATACCACTTCAACGGCAGGTTGATCGTGTTGTGCAGCGCCCCGACGAACAGACGGCGCTCGAAGTAGGCCGGCCCGAAGCCGCCGCCACCCTCGGCCTCGGCGATGATCTGCTTGAGATAGCCGGCCTGCGCTGACTCCAGCGCGACGCGCAGCTTTGCGAGCGAAGTGTCGTTGGCCGTGGCGTAGCGCTCGAAGAAGGCGCGTGAGGCGGGATGCTCGAACTGATGCTCGTAGAAGGCGTGGGCGATCCCTTCAGCGCTGCTCTGCACCCAGGAGGAGAGCTTGCCCAGCGTCGCGACGTCCCGGTCGGTGAGCGCGATGAAGCTCCGGCGCAGCGCCAGATTGTCCTCGTTGATCCGATACCTCTCGCATAGCTCCGGCATGGTGTCGCTCTCCGCTCTCGGGGTCCTCGATCGAGGAGGCTGCCGGTTCCCGGCTGCCAGCCAAGACGTTCGGCAGCGCCGCACGCGGCTTGAGGGCGAATCTGGCCGCCGCGACAGGATCGGCGTTCGGCCCGGCGAACTGCCTCCTGAGATGGGCACGAACCGACTCGAGTCGTTCTCCGACGGGGTGATCGCCGTCGCGATCACGCTGCTCGTGCTCGGGCTGACCGTGCCGACCACGACCCTGGCCAACCGCCACGGCCTCCTGCACGAGCTCGGCCGGCACTGGCCGAGCTACGCCGCGTACGTCATCTCGTTCATCACGATCGGGATCATCTGGATGAACCACCACGCGATGATCAACCGCCTGCAGAGCGTCGATCACGCGATCCTGATGCTCAATCTCCTGCTCCTGCTCACGATCGGCGTGCTCCCGTTCGCCACCGATCTGATGGCGACCTTCCTGCGCGATCCGCAGGGCCGGTCGGTGGCGGCCGCCGTCTATGCCGGCGCGCTCCTGGCGATGTCGATCACCTTCGCGGCGCTCAACCGCCACATCCTCCTGCGCAAGGCGCATCTGATGGGCGCCGAGATGCCGGTCAGCGAGCGCCGGCTGACGCTCGTACGCAGCGTGGCCGGCCTGATCCCGTACGTGCTCGCGGTCGGGCTGGCCTTCGTCTCCTCGTACGTGACGCTCGCCATCTGCGGCCTGGTCGCCGCGTACTATGCCCTGCCGCTGGCCAGCAGCGGCAGCGCCGGCCGCGCGCCCGCCACCCCGGGCGATCAGCCGCCGGTCAGCACGCCGTAGGCGTCGGGCCGGCGGGTGCGCAGGAACGGGAACAGCTCGAGCCAGTCACGCCGCTGATCGAGATCGAGATCGGCGACGAGCACCGCGGGCCGGTCACGCGGGGCCTGGACGAGGATGCGGCCGTACGGATCGGAGATGAAGCTCGAGCCGTAGAAGGTCAGCGGCGGCTCCTCGCCGATCCGGTTGACCGCCACCATGAAGGTGCCGTTGGCGACGCCGTTGCCGACGATCACCGACTGCCAGAGCGGCTGGGTGTCGAACCCCGGATGGTCAGGCTCGGAGCCGATCGCCGTCGGATAGATGAGGACCTCGGCGCCGGCCAGCGAATAGGCACGGGCCAGCTCGGGAAACCACTGATCCCAGCACGTGGGGCAGCCGAGCTGGGCCTCGCCGTCGGCGGTGGGCAGCGGCGTCAGCGGGAACGGCGTCCCGGCCGCCGGGCCGGGCCGGAAGTACTTGTCCTCGTAGTAGCCGGCGGTCACCGGGATGTGGAGCTTGCGCGTGCGGGACAGAAGGCGCCCGTCGGGCGCGACGACGATCGCGGTGTTGAAGCCCAGGCCGTCGTCGGCGTCGGCGCGCTCGTACAGCGAGGCGTGGACGTGGACGCCGGTCTGCGCCGCGGCGCGCCGGGCGAAGCTGATCGTCGGTCCGCTGTCGAGCTCCTCGGGCGCCGCCCCGGCCGCCCGCGGGCCGTCGGGGGTGATGGCGAAGTAGGGCGACAGCGTCAGCTCCTGCAGGCAGACGATCCGCGCGCCCTCGCCGGCGGCGATCCGGATCCCGGCCAGCAGCGCGGCCTCGTGCTCGGCGGCGTCGGGATGCCAGCGCTCCTGGACGAGGCCGAGGCGCAGCGGCGCGCGCTCGGACGGCCGTGTGCGCGCCAGGGACGGCGGCGGCGGCCCGGCGGTCAGGACGAGCGGCTGCTCAGCCATCGGCCACCGGGACCTGCTGGGTGATGCAGTGCGGCCCACCGCCGCCATAGGCGATGACCAGCCCGGGGACGGCGACCACCTCGCGGCCGGGGAACACGCCGGCGATCACCGCCAGCGCCTCGTCGTCGGTCTGAGCTCCGCTCACGGGCACGATCACGGCACGATTGCAGATATAGAGGTTGAGATAGCTCGCGGCCACCCGCTCGCCGGCCACCTCGCCGTAGGGCAGGAACGGCAGCTCGGTCACGGCGATGCCCGCCGCCGCCATCCGCGCGACGTTCTCCTGGCAGTGCGCGAAGTTGGGATTCTCCTCGGGCACGGTCTGCAACAGGGCGTGGCCCGGCCGCGTGAAGGCCGCGATCAGGTCGATGTGGCCGTCGGTGTCACGGTCCTCGAGCAGCCCCTGGCCCATCCAGACGATCTGGCCGGCGGCGAAGCGCCGGCGCAGCTCGTCCTCGATTCGCCCGCGTGACCACGTCGGATTGCGGCTGGGGCTCAACAGGCACTGTTCGGTCGTCAGCAGGGTGCCGGCGCCGTCGGTGATGACCGAGCCGCCCTCCAGCACCATGTCGACCTCGACGACGGCGTGGCCGAGCCGCTGCGCGATCAGCCGCCCGATCTCCGCGTCCCGATCCCAGGGGGCGAACTTCTCGCCCCACGCGTTGAAGCGGAAGTGCAGGGCGATCCGCTCGCCGTCCTCGCCGTAGGTGTAGATCGGCCCGGTGTCGCGCAGCCACGAGTCGTCGAGCCCGAGCTCGACGATCTCCACGGCGGCCGAGCAGGCGGCGCGCGCATCCCGGGCGTCATCGCCTGGATTGGCGATCATCGTCACCGGCTCGAAGGCGGCGACGGCGTTGGCGACGCCGGCGTACTCCGCGCGCGCCCGGTCGATCGTCTCGCCCCACAGCTCAGCCCGGCAGGGCCAGCCCATCAGCGTCCGCTCGTGGGGTTCCCATTCGGCGGGGGTGCGCACGGCGGCAATCTAACTCGTCGGGCGATGCCGGCGCTGTCCAACCCGGCGGCCGGCGCTTGGCCGACGCGCCACAGCCGTGACCCTCCCGGCTGACCGCTGTCGGCTCCGTCGGAGAACTAGGCGAGATCGAGGCGGTGGGCGACGGCCGCGGCCTCGGTCCGGCCCTGCACGCCGAGCTTGGCGAGGATCCGGGAAACGTGGACGCTCGCGGTCTTCTCCGCCATGTACAGCGATGCGCCGATCTGGCGATTGGTCGCCCCCTGGGCGACGAGCGACAGCACCTGGCGCTCGCGCGGGGTCAGCCCGAACGGATCGGGATCGGGCGCCGGACCGGCGGCGGCCGTGTCGGCACCGGCCGCGGTCTCGCCATCGCCGTCGGCGTGCAGATCGAGACGCGCCCGGCCGGCGAGCCCGGTCAGCTCACGGGTCAGCCAGCGCGCGCCGAGCTCCCGCGCGCTCTGCAGCGCCGTCGACGCCGCCACGACCGCCTCGTCACGCCGGCCGGCCGTGACGAGCGCCTCGGCCTCGCGCCAGCGCGCGATCGCGGCGGGATATGGACAGGCGGTCTCGGCCCAGCACGCGGCCGCCCGGGACCACTCGCGCGCCGCGGCCCGGCCCCGGGCGCGGGCCAGCTCGGCGCGGCCCTCGGCGAGGCACGCCCGGTGAACCGGTCCTCCGGCCTCGGCCGCGGCGGCCAGCCGGTCGACGTGGATGCGGGCGCGGGCGAGGGCGTCCCGGCGCTCGGCGGTCAGCCTCAGGTCACGCGCGCGCACCGCCCGGTCGGCCTCCACCCGGGCGCCGACGATGCTGACGCGGGCGATCCGCATGACGTCGTCGGTGCACAGCTCGATCCGATCGAGCGCGTCGGCGACCGCGATCCGGGCGCCGTCGAGGTCATGCCGGCGCGCCGCCAGCTCGCCGGCCAGCGAGCCATACAGGCCGATCCACTGGGGCTCCGACGATGCCCGCACGAGCGCCTCGATCGACTCCAGGCTGCGCGCCGCCAGCTCCTCATCGCCGACGCCGAGCGCCAGCTCGGCCTCGCGCAGCTGGCGGAAGATGAGCAGGTTGCCGGTCTGGCGCTCGGGCGCGCAGGACGCCAGCAGCTCGCCGGCCAGCGCCCAGTCGCCGGCGGCGAACGCCATCTCCGACGTCGTCAGGCGGATCCACTGCAGGCGGCGAACGACGTGACGCGACGTGTGGCGCAGGCCCTCGCGCGCCGTCGCCAGCGCCTCCGCGGTGCGCCCGGCGAGCGCCAGCATGTCGGCGAGGTTCGAGTACGCCGTCGTCAGGCCGTCGCTGTCGCCGATCTCCCGCGCGACCGCGATCGCCTGGCGCAGCAGCGCGACGCCGTCGTCGACGTGCTGGAGCGCGACGCGCGCCATGCCGAGCGTGTTGAGCACCTCGGTCTCGGCCCAGCGGTCGCCGATCGCCCGCGCGGCGTCGAGCGCGCGCTCGGCGTCCGCCATCGCCTGGCGATGGCGCCCGCGCAGGAACGCGACGCGGGCCAGCCAGGCGAGCATCAGCGGACGGACGCCGTCGGGATCGTCGTCGGGAACCATGGCGAGCGCCCGTTCGGCGCCGGCCACCGCCTCGCGCCCGCGGTTCAGCGACCATAGGATCCGTGACAGCCGCGCCAGCAGCACCGCGTAGCGCGCCGGCTCGCGCTCGGGATCGAGCTCGCCGAGCGCCTCACGCAGCAGCGTCTCTGCGCGCGGGCGCTCGTCGATCAGCGACAGCGCGCGCGCCGCGCCGGCGAGCAGCTCGACGTGGTCGATGCCGGCGACGCCCTCCGGATCGGCGACCCGCGGCCACAGCTCGAGCGCGCGTTGGGCGAGATCGGCGGCTTCGCCGAAGGCGACCGCGTGCTCGGCGGCGCGCGCCGCCGTGACCGTCGTGCGCAGCGCCGCCGGCTGGTCTCCGGCGGCGGCGTAGTGTCCGGCGACCGCGGCCGTCCGCTCCAGCTCGCACGTGCCAGGCGACGCGCTCGCGGCCTCCTCCAGCCGCGCGGCGAGCGTCAAATGCAGGTCGCCGCGCTCTCCGGGCAGCAGGTCGTCGTACAGCGCCTCGCGCAGGAGCGCATGGCGAAAGCAGAAGCGCTGATCGCCGTCGATCACGAGGATCTGCTCGGCGACCGCGTCGCGCAGCGCGGCCTGCAGACCGTCGCGATGCAGGCCGGTCGCCGCGGCGAGCAGCGGCTCGTCGAGCGCCCGGCCGACCGCGACCGCGCGGGCGACGCGCTGGGCCTCGGGCGACAATCGCTCGATCCGGACCAGGAACGCGTCGCGCAGGCTCTGGGGCGGCGCGCCGCGGCCGTCGAGCCCCGCGGCGAGCAGCTCCTCGGTGTACAGCGCGTTGCCCTCGCTGCGCGTGAACAGGCGCTCCAGCAGCTCGGCCCTCGGGGCCGCCCCGAGGATGTCGGTCAGGGCCTCGCCGAGCTCCGCGCGGTCAAACGGCTCCAGCTCGATCCGGCGGGCGAGCGCCAAGCGCTCCAGCTCCGACAGCAGCGGGCGCAGCGGATGGCGGCGATGCAGCTCGTCGGCGCGGTAGGTGAGCAGCACGCAGACGCGCTCGGAGCGCAGTGCGCGAGCCAGAAACGCGACCGACGCCCGGGTCGAGCGATCGGCCCAGTGCATGTCCTCCAGCGCGAGGATGACCGGGGCGGTCTCGGCCAGCACGTCGATCAGCTCCAGGAGCGCCTCGAACAGGCGCGGCTGTCCGCCCCGGTCGCCACGCTCGCCGGCGCCGTCGCCGTCGCCGCGCTGGAGGCCGGGCAGGATCGTCGCCAGCGCCGCGCGGCTGCCCGGCGCCAGCGCGTCGAGCGCCGGATGGGCCGCGCGGGCGAGCGGGCGCAGAGCGCCGAGCAGCGCCGCGTAGGGCAGCTCGCCGTCGGTCTGCTCGACGCACTCGCCGCGCAGCATGACGATCGTCTCGCCGGGGATGAGGTCGTCCAGGCGCCGCTCCAGCTCTCCGACGAGGCGCGTCTTGCCGACCCCGGAGTCACCGCCGAGCAGGACGAGCGTGGCTCGACCGGACGCTGCCTCCCGGACGGCGAGCCCCAGCTCGGCCAGCTCGCCCACGCGTCCCACGAAGTGGCTGCTGGTCAGTCTCGACCGCACGGGCGAAGTATCCCCGGACGGCGGCCAGGACGGGTGCGACGCCGAGGACGGCGCCGCCGGCGCGGGCCGGCCCGCCGCGGGCGTCGGCGAGCCGGATGAGATCGTCGCGGTGGCTCGCGGCCAGCGCGCGGGTGAGCTCGGGGTGCATGAGCGCTTCCTTTGACTCGTGGTTGTCGACACGAGAACGAGGATGGACTGCGACCCCGGGGCGCACATCGGCAGGATGGAGCGGGTCTGAGCCATCGACCCCTTACGCCGGGCCGGGCGGGGCCTTACGGCCCGAGGGCCTACGCCGTCGGGGCGACCGACGGGCTGCCGCCGGCGGGCGCCGCCCCATCGCCCCCGGCGGACCGCGGAGTGTCGGATCCGGCGCTGAGCGGGCTGGCCGGCGAGAGCGTGGCGGCCCGGAGCTCCTCGTCGCTGACGTTCTGGGGATGGTGGCAGGCCGCCATGTGGCCGCCGGCGTACTCGGTCAGCGGCGGCTCGACGGCCGAGCAGATCTCGGTGGCCCGCGGGCAGCGGGTGTGAAAGCGACAGCCCGAGGGCGGGTTGATCGGGTTGGGCGGCTCGCCGCCGATGTGCACGCGATCCCGAGCGCGGTTCTGCTTGGGGTCGGGAATCGGGATGGCGCCCATCAGAGCGGAGGTGTAGGGGTGGATCGGCTTGGAGTACAGCTCCTCGGAGGGCGAGATCTCCATCAGCTTGCCGAGGTACATGACGACGATCCGGTCCGAGACGTGGCGCACGACGCTGAGGTCGTGGGCGACGAACACGTAGCTGAGATGGAACTCGTCCTGGAGCTCCTCCAGCAGGTTGATGACCTGAGCCTGGATCGAGACGTCGAGCGCGGAGACCGGCTCGTCGAGCAGGATCAGCTTCGGGTCCATGGCGAGCGCGCGGGCGATCCCGAGCCGCTGGCGCTGGCCGCCGGAGAACTCGTGCGGGAAGCGGTTGAGCACGTCGGTCGACAGCCCGACGCGCTCGAGCAGGTCACGGCTCTCGTTGCTGAGCCGCGCCTTGGCGACGCCGCGGATCTGCAGCGGCGTGGCGAGGATCTGCCCGACCCGCTTGCGGGGGTTGAGCGAGGCCTGGGGATCCTGGAAGACCATCTGCATCTGGCGGCGGATCGGCTCGAGCTGCTTGCGCGAGCTCGTCGTGATGTCCTCGCCGCGGAAGCGGATCGCGCCCGAGGTCGCCGCGATCAGCCGCACGAGCACGCGGATCAGCGTCGTCTTGCCGCACCCCGACTCGCCGACGATCCCCAGCGTCTCGCCCTCGGTGAGCGCGAAGGAGACGTCGTCGACGGCGTGGACGCTGCCGACCTGGCGATCGATGATCACCCCGGCCTTGATCGGGAACAGGACGCGCAGATGGGAGACGTCGAGCAGCGGCGCGCTCCCGGTCTGTCCGGCGGCGCTCGCCGCGGGCCCCGAGTCCACCGTCACGACGTCACCGGCTGACTGCTGGCCAGGCCGATCTGATCCCCGACCTGGCGTTTGGCGCGCTTCTGCTCGGTCGAGAGGAAGCAGCGGTCCAAGCGCTCGGGCTGGCCGGCGAGACGCGCCTGCAGCGGTGGCACCTCGGTGCACTTCGAGAACGCGTGCGGGCAGCGCGGCCGGAAGTGGCACCCTGACGGCGGCGCCAGCAGCGAGGGGGGCTGCCCCGGGATCGCCGGCAGCCGCACCGAGCGGTCGGAGTCGATCCGGGTGATCGAGCCGAGCAGGCCCCACGTGTAGGGATGCTGCGGGTCATAGAAGATGTCGTCGAGCGTCCCCTGCTCGACGACCCGCCCGGCGTACATGACGATCACCCGGTCGGCGATGTCGGCGACGACGCCGAGATCGTGGGTGACGAGGATCACCCCGGCGCCGGTCTCCGACCGCAGCGTGCGCAGCTCGTCGAGGATCTGGGCCTGGATCGTGACGTCGAGCGCGGTCGTCGGCTCATCGGCGATCAGCAGCTGCGGCGAGCACGACAGCGCCATCGCGATCATCACGCGCTGGCGCATGCCGCCGGAGAACTCGTGCGGATAGGAGCGCAGGCGCTCGGCGGCGCGCGGGATCCCGACCCGCTCCATCAGCTCGACGGCGCGGTCCATCGCCTGGGCCTTGGAGACCTGGCGGTCGTGGACGCGGATCTGCTCGACGATCTGATGCCCGACGCGGTAGACCGGATCCAGCGAGCTCATCGGATCCTGGAAGATCATCGCGATCCCGGCCCCGCGGACCTTGCGGAGCTCGTCGCCGCCGGCCCGGATAAGCTCCCGGCCGTTGAAGTGCGCCTCCCCCTCGAAGTGGGCGTTCGGCCCGCGGGTGAGCCCCATCAGCGTCATCGCGGTCACCGACTTGCCCGAGCCCGATTCGCCGACGATCGCCACCACCTCGCCGCGGCCGACGGAGAACGAGACCCCGTCGACGGCTCTCACGACGCCGTCCTCGGTCCGGAACGAGACCTTGAGGTCGTCGACCGTCAGCAGCGGGTCGGCGGCGGCGGTCATGATCCCAGCCGGATCCGCGGATCGAGCAGCGCGTAGATGATGTCGACGATCGCGCCGAGGACGACGACGGCCAGCGCGACGAGGATCACGCCGGCCATCAGCGTGATCGTGTCCAGCCGGCCGATGGAGTCCCTCATCAGCTGCCCGACGCCGTGAAGGTTGTAGACCGACTCGGTGAGGATGGCGCCGCCGCCGATCACCTGCGCGAGGTCCAGTCCCCACAGCGAGATGATCGGGATCAGGCTGTTGCGCAGGATGTGGCGCAGCAGCACCTGGCGCTCGGACAGTCCTTTGGCGTGGGCGGTGCGGACGTAGTCCTCGTTGATCGTGTCCAGGATCGTCGATCGCAGCACGCGCGAGTAGAAGCCGATGAACAGCACCGACAACGTGAACCACGGCGCGAGCATGTGCACGAACCACTGCCAGGGATTCGAGGTCAGCTGGACGTAGCCGCCGAGCGGGATGATGCTCCACTTGTAGCCGAAGTAGTAGATCAGGACCGCGCCGAGGAAGAACGGCGGCAGCGACACGCCGAGCATCGCCAGCACGGTCAGCACGCGGTCGGCGTAACGGCCCGCCCGGATCGCCGCGAATGTCCCCAGCGCGATCGAGGTCAGCAGCCAGATGACGCCGGCGCCGAGCGCCAGCGAGAGGGTGGCCGGCAGCCCGGCGCGGATCTCGTCGACGACGTTGAAGCCCGACTGATAGGAGTACGCCTGGCTGGTGAAGATGTTCTTCATCGTCTTGAGGTACTGCACGTAGATCGGCTTGTCGAAGCCGTAGCGAACGCTGATCAGGTGCACCTCGGCCGGCGTCGCCAGCCGTCCGGCGATCAGCGCGGCGGGGTTGCCGTTGGGCAGCGCGACGATGAACAGCAGGAAGGTGATCACGGTGATCACGAACAGCAGCGCGATCATCACCAGCAGGCGGCGGACGATGAAGCGGGTCATGGGGCCAGCCTGCCGGGACGGCGCATCAGTGCGAGATGCGGACCTTGGCCCGCGGATCGAGCGCGTCGCGCAGGCCGTCTCCGAAGATGTTGACCGACAGCACCGCCAGCACGAGCATGATGCCGGGGACGAGCACGAGATGGAACGACCCCGGAATCTGGTCGATGCCGTCGGAGATCATCGATCCCCACGAGGGCGTCGGCGGCTGGACGCCGGCGCCGAGGTAGGTGAGCCCGGCCTCCAGGAGGATCGCGTTGGCCAGGATGAGCGGGATGAAGACGATGATCGTGGATGAGAGGTTGGGCAGGATCTCCGACCACATGATCTGCAGATGGCCGAGGCCCTGCTGGCGGGCGGCGTCGATGAACTCGCGCTCGCGCAGGGTCAGCACCTGGGCGCGGACCGGCCGCGCGACGTACGGGATGTAGACGAAGCCGATGACGAGCGCCGGCACCATCAGCGAGCCCTGATGAAACGGCCCCAGTCCGCGCAGGACGAGGACCGTGCCGAGCGTGATCCCGAGCAGGACCGCCGGATAGGCCCAGATGACGTCGAGCGCCCGACTGATCAGGCCGTCGGTGAGGCCGCGGAAGTATCCGGCGAGCAGACCGAGGAGCACCGAGAACAGCATCGTCAGGATCGTCGCGACGGCGCCGATGAGCAGCGAATTGCGCCCGCCGTAGAGCAGCCGGACGGCGACGTCCCGCCCGTTCTCGTCGGCGCCGAGGAAGTAGTGGTTGAACTCCCAGGTCGGGCCGATCGGCACGTCGGTGAGGCTGACGATGTCGACCTGCTTGCCGTTCTGGGTGATCGTCCCGGTGATGTTCTCGGTGTTGGGCCCGATGTGGGCGATGTCGTTGGAGTAGACCGGCGCCAGCAGGCAGAGGATGACGATGAGCAGGAACAGGCCGCCGAAGAACAGCGCCACCTTGTTGCGTCGCAGACGGCGCCAGGCGAGCGTCCAGGGACCGATGCCGGGCGGCAGATCCTGGCCGGCCGAGGGCGGGAACGCCGCCGCCGACTCGACGCCCTGGGCGAGCTCGGAGGCTTCGGATGGTAGGTGGCTGGGCCCGGAGATCGACATTGCTGCGCTCCACATACGGACGAGCGGGCCGGGACAGGCTAGCTGCCCCGGCCCGCTCTGTTGCCGGCTCTACTTCAGCTGGAAGGAGGTCAGATCCCAGCCGTAGATGGGCCCGAAGACGAGCGAGCCGTAGTCGATGCGGTCAGACGCGAACTCCGGGAACTTCTGGTACCCGAACACCGCGACGTACGCCTTCTTGGCGACGTACTCGTCGAGCGCCTGCCACTTCGAGGCCACCGAGCTCAGCTGGGTGGTCGGCGTCGTCCCCAGCTTGGCGACCTGGGCGTTGATGTACGGGTCGTTCGTCTGGCCGAAGTTCTCGTTGTCGGTCGGCAGGATCGCCTTGCCGTCCAGCAGCACTCCGTAGAAGTCGACCGGGTTGGGGAAGTCCTGGTTCCAGTCGGCGAAGCCGGTCTGGGGATGGATCGTCTTGGACTCGCCGATCGTCGTGAAGTACGTGGCGTCGGCGATCACCTTCTGGGTGGCCTTGAAGCCGATCGAGTTCAGGAACTGGGTGTAGTACGTCATCCACTGCTGGCGCGGGGCGCGCGTCTCGCTCCACACCGTGACCGACTGGCCCGCCATGCCCGACTGCTTGACGAGCGCCTTGGCCTTGGCCAGGTTGCCGAGCCCGGGGGTGCCGTACGGGCAGGTTCCGGTCGGGTGGCCGGGGACGTCGGGCGGCAGGAAGAAGCAGGCCGGGACGAGCGTGCCCGAGCCCAGCCGGGACATCGCGTCCTCGTTGAGGCCGGTGACGACCGCCTCACGCGCGAGCTGGTTGTTGAACGGCGGCTCCTGCGCGTTGAGGAAGATGTAGTAGGTCGAGCCGCCGAGGTCGACGAACTTGAAGCGGCTCGACGCCTGCGACTGGATCTGCGGCAGCAGGCTGCCGGGGATCGTGTCCGCCCAGTCGAAGATGTCGGCCGTGTTGTTGAGCACCGCCAGCGCGTTGGCGTCGACGTTGGAGTCGATCTTGACGTCGACCGTCACGTGGCCGGCCGGGATCAGCGAGGCCGGGATCCCCATCGCCGCCCAGTGCGGGTTCTTCTGCACCGTGAACGACTGGTTGGGGACGATGTTCGTGACCTCGTAGGGGCCGACGCCCGGGGGCGGGCTGGTCGGCTCGGCCTTCATCGGCGTGCCGGCGGGGATGATCCCCATCGAGGGGAAGGCGAGGACGTTGTCGAAGGGGCCGTACGCGCCGGTGAGATGGATGACGATCTTGCCGGTGGCGTTGTCGGTGGTGATCCCCGAGATCGTCTTGGCCTTGTGGTTGGCGTACGCGGTCGCACCGGCGATCACCGGCGTGATGAACGATCCCGATCCGCCCCAGGGGATGTCGATCGCCCGCTCCACCGTGTAGGTGAAGTCGCTGGCCACCACCGGTGAGCCGTTGGAGAACACCAGTCCCTTGCGCAGCGTGACCGTGTACGTCTTGCCGCCGTCGGAGATGACGGGCAGCGCGGTGGCCAGTCCGGGGATCAGCGCGGCGCCGGCGGTGCCGTTGGCGTGCGCGTAGGTGGTCAGGCCGGTGTAGACGAGCCAGTTGATCTCCGAGCCCTGGGTGGTGTAGTCCAGCCCCGGGTCCAGCGATTGGGGCGGCGTGCCCATCAGCATGCTGACCGTGCCGCCGGCGGTCGATGCCGACGAGGACGCGGCCGATGACGATGTGGCGGACGCCGAGGCCGAGCTCGATGACGAGCTCGATGAGCTGCTGCCGCAGGCGGCGAGCGCGACGGCGGCGATGATCGCCAGCAGGGTCCCTGCCAACGGTGTGACGTGTCTCTTCACTGATCCTCCTCCAAGAGGTCGAGTTCCCAGGCGCACAGGGTATTCGGATCGGGCCCGGGATGCGAGGGCCGAGTGGACACACTGCCGGGCCTAATCCAGGCCCAACATCACTTGACGGTCAGCACGGCCTTGCCGTTGACCCGGCGCTCGAGCAGCGCATCGACGGCCGCGCCCGCCTCGGTCCAGGGGCGCACCAGGTCGATCTGGGGGTCGAGCGCGCCGGCCGCCACGAGCTCGGCGAGCCGGCGCAGGTCCGCGCTCGCGCTGCGGGTGTGCTCCAGCTCGGCGAAGATGAACAACCCGTACAGGCGCGCGCCCGGCGCGCGCGCGAACAGCTCGCGCGTCGGATAGCTGACCGGCTCGGTCAGCGTCGAGGCGAACGAGACGACGAGTCCGCCGGGCGCGACCCGTCGCAGCGCGGTGCCGAGCACCGGGCCGCCGATCGCGTCGAGGATCACGTCGAAGCTGTCACCCTCGGGCGTCAGCTCGGAGCAGACCTCGGCCGCGCCGAGCTCGCGCAGGCCGTCCGTACGACGGGCGACCGCGGTCACCTCCGCGCCGGCCAGCCGCGCGAGCTGGATCGCGAAGCGCCCGACGCCGCCGCTGGCGCCGGTCACGAGCACGCGCTTGCCGAGCACGAAGCCGCCGAGCTCGAGCGCCCGCAGCGCGGTCAGCCCGGCGACCGGGAGCGCCGCCGCCTGCTCGAAGCCGATCCCCTCCGGAAGCTCCGCCAGCTGATCGGCGGGCACCGCCACCCGCTCGGCCCAGGCTCCGGAGAGGACGTAGCCGACGACCCGCGCGCCGCGCGGCGGGCCGCCGCCGTCGGCCGCCGGCTCGGTGACGACCCCGGCCAGGTCCCAGCCGGTGATCGAGCCGGGCGCCATCGACTCCAGGCGCCGGGTCTCGCCGCGATTGAGGCTGATGGCGTGGACGGCGACCAGCGCCTCGTCGTGGCGCGGCCCCGGATCGGGCACCTCGGCGATGCGCACGAACGGCGCACTGGGGCTGGAGACGAGGGCGTCCACGGCGAGACGCGGAATGGTATTGAAACCGGGGGAGCGGGCGAGCGGGCCGCCCGGCCCGGCTCGTCCGCGTCCGCCGAACCCGTCAGCAGACGCGGACGACCCGCGCCGAGGTCAGCCGGTGATCGCGACCGCGGTCAGGCGGCCGGAGTCGTCAGCGCCACCGGCTCGCTGCGCCCGCTCGGCGCGGTGCGCGATCGCGGCTCGCGCACGAGCGGCAGGCGCGGCATCGAGGAGACCGAGACCGGCCGCACCTCGGGCCAGGGCCAGCCGGGACGCGAGAGGTAATAGCCCTGGACGAGCTCGACCCCGAGCTGCACGAGGGTCTCGAGCTCGGATTGGGTCTCGACGCCCTCGGCGACGAGATAGCCACCGGTCTGATGGGCGTAGCCGAGCATCGCCGAGACGAGCGCCCCGCGGTCGGAGTCGGTGTCGATGCCGCTGATCAGCGAGCGATCGAGCTTGAGATAGCTGGGGCGCACGGTCGTGATCTGGCGCAGACCGGAGTATCCGGCACCCATGTCGTCGACGGCGAAGCGGATCCCGAGCGCGATCAGCCGGGAGATCTGGGCGTGCATCCCGGGGGTGTCCTCCAGCAGGCTGTTCTCGGTCAGCTCGAGGATCAGCGATCCCAGCCGCGGCGTGTGCTCCAGCAGCTCGGTCGTGCGCGGATCGAGCAGGAGCGGGCCCGACAGGTTGACGCTCAGCGACGTCCCCGAGGGGCATGTCGCCAGCAGCGACAGCGCCCGGCGCAGACAGGCGAGCTCCAGCCGGTCGCGGACCCCGAACTCGTCGGCGAGCGCGAACCAGTGCAGCGGATTGGGGCTGCCGCCGGTCTGAAAGCGCGCCAGGGCCTCGTAGGCGTGGGGCAGGCCGGCCGGCACCGTGACGATCGGCTGGACCGCCATCGCCAGCCCCTCGCCGCCGATCAGGCGCTCCAGCGCCTCCCGCGCGCCGCCGGGACCGCGGTCGGAGATCGACTCGCCGGCGTAGACCGAGAGCTGTTGCTTGCCGCTGCGCTTGGCCACGCGCAGGGCGACGTCGACCGCGCGCAGCAGCGACTCGGCATCGTCGCCGTCGTGCGGGATCTGGGCGAGGCCGAGCGACGCCTGCACGACCTGGCCGCCGTCCTCGCGCCGACCGATGTCGGCGAGCAGCGATTGGGCCACCGCCTGTGGATCGTCGGCGGTCAGCAGCGCGGCGAACTCATCGCCGCCGAGGCGGCCGACGACCCCGTCGGGCCCGACCGCCGAGCGCATCTGGGCGGCGATTCCGCGCAGGACGGCGTCGCCCGCGGCGTGACCGGCGGTCTTGTTGACCGCTCCGAAGTTGTCGACGTCGAGCAGGATCAGCGCCGTGCCGTCCTCCTCGGTCGCGGTGGCGGCGACCTGATCCAGCCGGGCGCGGAACGCCGCCCGCGACAGCGCCCCGGTCAGCTCGTCGTGGTCGGCGTCGTAGCGCGCGCGGTCGAGCATCTCCCGCAGCTCGGCGGTGACGCGCCCGCAGGTCAGGAGCAGCGCGGTGGCGGCGATGCACACGCAGCCGTAGCCGAGGCTGAGGCGCTCGGCGCGCACGACCGGCAGGGCCAGCGAGAAGAGCAGCAGCGCGCGCCCCACCCAGTACACCCGGCCGCCGCGGGCGAGCACGCCGCTGGCGACGGCGCCGAGCCACAGCATCGAGGCGGTCGAGACCTGGTCAGGCCCGAGCCCGACGATCAGAACCGCCGACACCGGGGCGAGCGATTCCTCGAGCTTGAGCCAGTCGACCTTCGGCGCCAGCAGCTGGACGAGCCCGGTGGCGAAGATGATGCTGAAGCCGACGAGCGCGCACGGCGCGGGTCCGGAGGCGTGCGGCCGCGCGATCGTGAACAGCACGCCGGCGAGGCCGATCGCCGCCCGCGCGGCGGCGGCCGTGCGCCTGGCGCGCATGAGCCCGACGGGGATCTCGGCCGAGAAGGTCCGCACGACTGCGTGATCGGCCCCCGGCCACCCGAGGTTGAGGACGCGCCGCCAAAGCCCGACCTTCGTCGAGAAGCGTGAAACCGGGTAGCAGGGTGGCTATGTTGACCACGATGGACGAGATCGACGCGCGCGCGGCCCACTTGGCGACCGAGCCCGTGGCCGCGGATCGCCCGGCCGCGAGCGCCGACGGGATCACGCGGCCCCTCGTGATCCTGCTCGCCGTGGCCTGCGGCGCCGCGGTCGCCAATCTGTACTACGCCCAGCCCTTGCTGCACACGCTGGCCCACGCGTTCGGGGTCGCCGACGGCACCGCCGGGCTGCTGGTGACCTTCGGCCAGGTCGGCTACGTGCTCGGCCTCGCCTTTCTCGTGCCCCTCGGCGATCTGCGCGAGCGCCGGGGCCTGATCACCGCCACGCTCGTCCTCACCGCCGCCGGGATGGCGGTCGCCGCCGCCGCGCCCGGCTTCGTGGTGTTCGGCGCCGGGATCGCGCTCGCCGGCGTGACGAGCGTCGTCGCCCAGGTGATCGTGCCGATGAGCTCGTCGATGGCCGCGCCGGACGAGCGCGGACGGGTCGTCGGGACGGTGATGAGCGGGTTGCTGATCGGGATCCTGGTCGCGCGGACCCTGAGCGGCCTGCTCGCCGCCGCGTTCGGCTGGCGCGCGGTGTTCTGGCTGGCGGCGGCGGCGATGCTCGTCCTCGCCGCCACGCTGCGGCGCGCCCTCCCCCGGGTCCCGCCGACCTCGGCGCTGTCCTACGGCGGCCTGCTGCGCTCGGTGCTGACGCTGATCGGCGCCGAGCCCGTCCTGCGCCTGCGGATGATCATCGGCGCGCTGACCTTCGGCTGCTTCAGCACGCTGTGGACATCGCTGGCCTTCCTGCTGTCGGGCGCCCCGTATCGCTACGGGAGCGCGGTCATCGGCCTGTTCGGCCTGGCCGGCGTGGCGGGAGCGGGCGCGGCGACGATCGCCGGCCGGCTCGCCGACTCCGGGCGGGGCGCCCTGGCCACCACCGTCACGATCCTCGTCATGCTCGCCAGCTGGGCGATCCTCGCGGCGGGGTCGACGTCGGTGATCGCGCTGATCGTCGGGATCGCGGCGCTTGATCTCGGCATCCAGGGCACGCACATCTCCAACCAGAGCGCCATCTACGCGCTGGCGCCGGAGGCCCGCAGCCGGCTGACGACGGCCTACATGGTCGCCTACTTCATCGGCGGCGCCATCTTCTCGGCGCTGACCGCCTCGCTGTACGCGGGCGCCGGCTGGACCGGCGTCTGCATCGTCGGCGCCGCGACGGCGCTCGCCACGCTCGCCGTGTGGACCGTCAGCCAGGCGCGGGGCCGGATGAGCGTGCCGGCCCCGGCGCGGGCGCAGACCGAGCTCGGCGAATGACCGCCGCGGCCGCCGCCGATCCGGTTGCGCCGGCGGCCGCGAGCCGGCGCAGCATCCTGATCGTCTTCACCGGCCTGATGCTCGTCATGCTGATGGCCGCGCTCGATCAGACGATCGTCGCCACGGCGCTGCCGACGATCGTCGGCGACCTCGGCGGGCTGAGCCACATCTCGTGGGTGGTGACGGCCTATCTGCTCGCTCAGACCGTGGTCACCCCGGTCTACGGCAAGCTCGGCGATCTCTACGGCCGCAAGGTCGTCCTGCAGGTCGCGCTCGTCATCTTCCTGATCGGCTCGGCGCTGTGCGGCGCGTCGCAGAGCCTGACCGAGCTCGTCCTCTTCCGGGCGCTGCAGGGACTCGGCGGCGGCGGGCTGATGGTCGGCGCGATGGCGGCGATCGGCGACGTCGTCGCACCGCGTGACCGGGGTCGCTATCAGGGCGTGTTCGGCGCGGTGTTCGGGCTGGCCAGCGTGATCGGGCCGCTGCTCGGCGGGGTGCTGACGACGAGCGTGTCGTGGCGCGCGATCTTCTACGTCAATCTCCCGATCGGCGTGCTCGCCTTCGGCGTGCTCGCCCTGACGCTGCCGGCCCGGGGCGAGCGCACGCACCATCAGATCGACTATCTCGGGGCGGGGACACTGGCCGCCGCGCTCAGCGCGCTCGTCCTGATGTGCACGCTCGGCGGGACGAGCTACGGCTGGGGATCGCCGTTGATCATCGGGCTCGGCGTCGCCACCGTCGTGCTGATCGGCGTCTTCATCGTCCTCGAGCGCCGTGCCGCCGAGCCGGTGCTGCCGCCGCATCTGTTCCGCGACCGCGTCTTCTCGGTGACGAGCGCGATCGGGCTCGTCGTCGGCTTCGCGCTGTTCGGCTCGGTCACCTATCTGCCGCTCTTCCTGCAGGTCGTGCTCGGCGCCACCCCGACGGGCTCGGGCCTGCAGATCCTGCCCCTGATGGGCGGGTTGCTGATCACCTCCATCTCGTCGGGGCAGATCATCAGCCGCACCGGGCGCTACAAGCCGTTCCCGATCGCCGGAACGGCGATCATGGTGGTCGGGCTCGTCCTGCTCGCGACGATGGACGCTCACACCACGCGGCTCGTCGCGTCGGGCTTCATGTTCGTGCTCGGCCTCGGGCTCGGGCTCGTCATGCAGGTGCTCGTGCTGGCCGTCCAGAACGCCGTGGAGTACAAGGACCTCGGGGTGGCGACCTCCGGCGCGACGCTGTTTCGCTCGATCGGCGGCTCGGTCGGCACCGCGATCCTCGGCTCCATCTTCGCCAGCCGCCTGGCCTCGGGCCTGTCGTCGGCCGTGCCCGCCTCCGAGGCCGGGTCGATCGGCAGCGGCTCCAGCCTGAACACCGCGGCGCTCGCCAAGCTGCCGCCGGCGATCCATTCCGCCTATCTGACGGCGTTCACCAACGCGCTGGACACGGTCTTCGAGGTCGCCGCCGGGATCGCCGTGGTGGCCTTCCTGCTCAGCTGGGCGCTCCAGCAGCGGCCGCTGCGAGACACCGTCAACGCCGGCACAGGCATCGGGGAGTCGTTCGCGATGCCCAGGCAGACCGACTCGCTGGCCGAGTTCTCCCGGGCGCTGACCGTCCTGGTCGGCCGCGAGCGCCGCCGCGACTGGGTGGCCGGGCTGGCTCGGCGCGCGAGCGTCGACCTGTCGCCGGCGGCGTGCTGGCTGGTCGTCCGTCTGAGCGAGGACCCGGCCGCCGACATCGCCGCCCTGTGCGCCGAGTTCGACATCCCGGTGGAGGTCGGCGACCAGGCGCTGTCGGAGCTGCGCGAGCGCGAGCTGGTGACGATCGCCGACGGCGCCGTCACCGAGGTCTCGCCCGAGGGCCACGCGATCGCCACCCGGCTCGTCGACGAGCGCCGGGCGAGCCTGGCCCGGCTGTGTGAGGGCTGGTCGCCCGAGCAGCACGCCGAGATCGCCGGGATGCTGTCGCGCCTGGCCACCGAGCTCTCCCGTGAGCCGTCGGCCGACGAGGTCGGCGGGCCCGCCCCGAGCCCGGCGCCGGCGTAGCCCGTCGTCGGTTCGCCGGGAAGCCCCGCCCGAGGCCCCGGCCCCGGCCCCGGCCCCGGCCCCGGCTCCCGCTCCGGTTGTGCCCCGGCCCTGGCCCTGGCCCCGGCCCCGGCCCCGGCCCCGGCCCCGGCCCCGGCCCCGGCCCCGGCCCCGGGGGAGGATGTCTGAATTTTGACCGCTATGCGGGCTAAATATCGATGAGTTCCCTGGCGAAGCAGGCCCGCGCCATCGGTCGGTGCGCGGTGCGCTGCTCAGGACGCCCCGCGAGCGGAACCCCCTACACGGCGGCGCTCGCGCGGCGCAGGTCGGTCTCGATCGCCAGCGCCGCCTCGCGGGCGGCCGGTAGGACGTCGCGGCGCAGGCTCGCCATCGTCCCCCGGGAGGCATGGACGGAGACGTTGAGCGCGGCGACGACGGTGCCGGCGGTGTCGTGGATCGGCACCGCCAGCGAGCGCAGCCCCTCCTCGAGCTCCTGGTCGACGGCCGCCCATCCCTGCTCACGGACGGCGTCGAGCGCCGCCCGCAGCCGATCGCGGTCGGTGATCGTCCGCGGCGAGAGCGGCCGCAGCTCGATCCGGGCGAGCCGCGCGTCCAGCTCGTCCGCGGGCAGGCCGGCGAGCAGCACCCGCCCCATCGAGGTGGCGTAGGCCGGCAGCCGGGTGCCGACCGCCAGGTTGATGCTCATGATCCGCCGGGTGGGAACGCGCGCCACGTAGACGATCTCGGTGTCGTCGAGCACCGAGACCGACGACGATTCGTTGAGCTGGTCGACCAGCGTCTCCATGTGCGGCTGGGCGACCTCGGGCAGCGTCAGCGCCGACAGATAGGCGTAGCCCAGCTCCAGCACGCGCGGGGTGAGCGAGAAGCGACCGTCGGCGGAGCTGACGTAACCGAGGGCGACGAGGGTCAGCAGGAAGCGCCGGGTGGCGGCGCGGGTCAGGCCGGCGGCGCGAGCGACCTCGCTGAGCCCGAGCGCTCGGTGCTCGGCGTCGAACGCGCGGATGACCTTCAGCCCGCGGTCCAGCGACTGAACGAAATCGGCGCTGCGCTGGCGATCCTCGTTGACGGTCATGGTGACGCTGCGTTCGCGATGCGCACACTACATCCTCCTGGCGAACTCGGGTTATGCTGCGCGCGTGGAACGGAGAGAGGCCCCCGAGGACCGCCGGGCGATCCGCGAGCTCGTCGAGAACTGGGCGGTGTGGCGCGACGCCGGGGACTGGGAGCGCTTCGCCGGCGTCTGGCACGACGACGGCGTCATGATGGCCACCTGGTTTCAGGGGCCGGCCGCCGACTTCATCCGCGTCAGCCGGGAGGGCATGGAGCGCGGCGTGCGGATCCTGCACTTCCTCGGCGGGTCGTCGGTCGATGTCGACGGCGACCGCGGGATCGCGCAGACGAAGATGACGATCACCCAGCGGGCGAGCGTGCACGGCCACGAGTGCGACGTCGTCTGCACCGGTCGCTTCTACGACTTCGTGGAGCGCCGTGACGGGCGCTGGGGCCTGGTCCTGCGCCAGCCGATCTACGAGCAGGACCGGATCGACCCGCTCACCCCGGGCGCCGCGCTCGAGCTCGATCGCGCCACCCTGGACGCCTTCCCGGTCGGCTATCGCCATCTCGCCTACGTCCAGACCGCGCTCGGGTTCGCGGTCAAGCCCGACATGCCCGGCCTGACCGGCGCGGTCGTGCAGCGCCTGTACGCCCGCGGCGCGGAGTGGTTGGCCGGCGAGCCGCTCGGCGACCCCCGTCTGCTGCTCGCGGCGCGCTGACCCGGCGGACGAGCCCGTGCACACAAGTGGCCCGCCAGGGCCACTCGATTGATCAGCGGGTCAGCAGCTCGGCGAGCTTGCCCCGCAGCGACTGGCGCATGAACCGCGGCGCCGCGGGATCGCCCGCGACGAGCGTGTGGGCGAGCTCCCGGACCTGCTCGAAGCTGATGTGGGGCGGTAGCGGCGGCACCTCGGGATCGGTGACGAACTCGATCAGCGCCGGGCGACCGGCGGCCAGCGCCCGGTCCCAGGCATCGCCGATCGCCACATGTGACTCGACGCGCTCGGCGTGCAGCCCGAGCAGGCGGGCATAGCCGGCGTAGTCGAAGTCCGGCAGGACCTGGGAGGCGTCGAGCTTGGGGTCGCCGGACATGACCCGCTGCTCCCACGTCACCTGGTTGAGATCGCGATTGTTGAGCACCGCGATCACGAGCCGCTGGTCGGTCCAGCGGCCGGAGTAGTGGGCGATGTCGATCAGCGCATTGAGGCCGAGCATCTGCATCGCGCCGTCTCCGATCGCGGCGATCACCGGCCGGTCGGGATGCGCGAACTTCGCGGCGAGCGCGTACGGGATGGCCGGGCACATCGTCGCCAGCGTGCCCGACAGCGCCGCCTGCATGCCCTCGCGCACCCTGATGTGGCGCGCCCACCAGTCGGTCGCCGAGCCCGAATCGGCGGTCAGGATCGCGCCGTCGGGCAGGCGCGCGCTCAGTTCGTGAAAGACGAGCTGCGGATTGATCGGGTCGGCGGGCTGGTGGGCCTGCTCCTCGAGCGTCCGCCACCAGCGCTCCACCCCGGCCTCGATCTCCTCCCGCCACGCCCGGTCCTGCTTGCGCTCCAGGAAGGGCAGCAGCGCGCGCAGCGTCTCGGCGGCGTCGCCGACGAGGTTGACCTCGGTCGGATAGCGGTCGCCGATCAGCCGCGCGTCGATGTCGATCTCGACGCCGCGGGCGCTGCCCGGCTCGGGCAGCCATTCGGAGTAGGGGAAGTTCGTGCCGACCATCAGCAGCGTGTCGCAGCCGTCCATCAGCTCATAGGAGGGCAGCGTGCCGAGCAGGCCGATGGATCCGGTGACCCACGGCAGATCGTCGGGCAGGACGGCGCGGCCGTTCAGAGCCCGGGCCGCGCCGGCCCCGAGCACGTCGGCCACCTGCGCCACCTCCGCGGCGGCGTCCTTGGCCCCCTGGCCGACGAGGATCGCCACCTTCTCGCCCGCGTTGAGGACCTCCGCGGCCTGGGAGAGCGCCCGGTCGTCGGGCACGATGTGCGGCCGGCGGATGGCGGCGCTCGACGACCCGACCGCCCCGTGGGTCCGCGGCGGCTCGGCGTACGGGAGCTCCTGGACGTCGTTGGGGACGATGATCGCGACCGGCGAGCGCGTCGCCTTGGCGATCCGCATGGCGCGGTCGATGAGGTGCGCGGCCTGCTCGGGGACCATGCAGACCTGGACGAACTCGGAGGCCACGTCCTTGAACAGGTTGGCCAGGTCGACCTCCTGCTGATACTCGGAGCCGAGCGACATCCGGGCCTGCTGCCCGACGATCGCCAGCACCGGCTGGTGATCGAGCTTGGCGTCGTAGAGCCCGTTGAGGAGATGGATCGCGCCCGGGCCCGAGGTCGCCATGCAGACCCCGACCTCCCCGGTGAACTTGGCGTGCGCGCAGGCCGCGAAGGCCGCGATCTCCTCGTGGCGCACCTGCGTGAACTCGAGCCGGTCGCCGACCTCGTGAAAGCCGCCGATCAGGCCGTTGATCCCGTCGCCGGGATAGCCGTAGATGCGCCGCACGCCCCACTCGTCGGCGAGACGCTGGAGGAAGAACTGCCCTGTCGTGATCGTCGCCATGTGGCCAGGCTTACCCCGGTGACCGGCCGCGAATCGCGGGTAGCTCGATGCCGGGACCGGCCCTGACAGCGAGAAAGGCTTCGATGACATCCAGCGAGACGATCGCCGTGCTCGGCGCGGGCGGCATGATGGGGCGGGGGATGGCCGGCAACCTGGCCCGGGCCGGCTTCCGGGTCCGCGCGTGGAACCGCTCCCGTGACAAGGCCGAGCCGCTGAGCGCCCTGGGGGCCGAGATCTTCGACACCGCGCGGGAGGCCGCGCAGACAGCGGGGGTGATCGTGACGATGCTCGCCGATGCCGACGCCGTACTCGAGGCTATGCAGGGCGAGGACGGCGTGCTCGCCGCGCAGCGCACCGTCGGCGCGGTCTGGCTGCAGACGAGCACGATCGGCGTGGACGGCACCGAGCGCTGCATCGAGCTGGCGCGCGAGCACGATCTGGAGTTCGTCGACGCCCCGGTGCTCGGCACCCGGGAGCCCGCCGAGCAGGGCAAGCTCGTCGTCCTGGCCTCCGGCCCGGACCGGGTCAAGAATCGCCTGGCGCCGATCTTCGAGGCCATCGGCCAGCGGTCGATGTGGGTCGGCGGCGCGGGCGACGGCACGCGGCTGAAGCTGGCGACCAACAGCTGGGTGCTGACCGTCGTGGAGGGCAGCGCCGAGACGCTCGCCCTCGCCGAGGGGCTCGGAATCGATCCGCAGCTCGTGCTCGACGCCGTCGCGGACGGGCCGCTGGACCTGCCCTATCTGCGGGCCAAGGGCAAGGCGATCCTGGAGCGGGACTTCACGCCGTCGTTCAGCCTCCGGCTGGCCGCCAAGGACGCCGCGCTGATGGAGGAGGCCGCCCGCGGCCACGATCTCGATCTGCCGCTGGTCAGCGCGATCCGGCGCCGGCTCGACGAGGGGGTCGCCGAGCACGGCGACGATGATCTCAGCGCCACCTATCTGACGAGCGCTCCGGCCGGCTGACCCGAGAGATCCCGCCGGCTAACCCGAGAAGCTCTCCTCGGCCGCGTACTCGTCGCGGCGCGGGGTGAACACGCTCAGGTCCAGGCAGGGGGCGTCGCCGAGCGTCTCGGCGAAGTGCTCGACGTTGGGCGGGACGAGCAGGACGTCGCCGGGTCCGAGCTCGGCGACGTCGTCGCCGACCGTGAAGCGCGCGCGCCCGCTGACGATGTAGACGATCTGCTCGTACTCGTGCGCGTGCGGCCGGGGGGTGTGTCCCGGCTCCAGGGTCGTCCACGCGAGCGTGGCTCCGTCCCCGGTGAAGACCCGGCGGCTGACGCCCTCCCGGACCTCAGTGGATCTCATCTGATCGATGTTGGCGACCTTCATGTCGTCCCTCCTCGAGGGGGCGCAAGGCGTTCGGTTCGGCCGGCGGCAAGAATGTACCCGGTGTCGGATCCTGGGCTGACCGGTGGCGGCGACCTCGACGGGATCGAGCCGATCCTCGACGTCGCTCACCTCGCGCACGCCGAGCTGCTGACCCCGCGCTTCGACGAGAGCCTCGCCTTCTTCGTCGAGCTGATGGGCATGGAGGTTGAGGCGACGGCCGGCGGTTCGGCGTATCTGCGCGGCTTCGGCGACTACGAGCGCTATTGCCTGAAGCTGACCGCGGCGCCGGACGCGGGCCTCGGGCACATCGCGCTGCGCGCGCGCAGCGCGGCGGCGCTGGCGCGGCGGGTCGACGCGCTGGAGCGCAGCGGCCGGGGGATCGGCTGGATCGAGGGTGACGTCGGCCACGGGGCCGCGTACCGGTTCACCGATCCCGATGGCCGGCCGTTCGAGATCTACCACGAGACCGAGCGCTATCAGGCGCCCGCGCATCTGGCGCCCGCGATGCGCAATCAGCATCAGAAGCGGATCGGCCGCGGCGCGGGCGTCCGCCGGCTGGAGCACGTCAACGTGACGTCGAGCGACGTCGCCGCCGCGCGGTCGTTCCACGAGCGCCGGCTGGGATACCGGGCGCTCGAGGTGATCCTCGACCCCGCGGGCGAGCAGTGGGGCGCGTGGCTGTCGGTCACGATCCAGGGCCACGAGCTGATCTATCTCAGGGAGGCCGTCGCGCCGCGGGGCCGCCTGCATCACATGGCCTTCTGGGTCGACACGCGCGAGGAGGTCCTGCGCGCCGCCGACCTCTTTCAGGACGCCGGCATCTTCATCGAGGCGGGCCCGGCCAAGCACACGCCGGTCCACTCGTTCTACGTCTATGTCCACGAGCCCGGCGGCAATCGGATCGAGGTCACCTCCGGCGGCTATCTGATCCTCGACCCCGACGGCGGCCCGACGATCTGGCGCGACGAGGAGTACCAGTCCTCACGGGCCTGGGGCCGCGGCTTCCCGCCCAGCTTCGGGACGTACGCCACTCCGCTGACCTGAGGGCTCACGTCGGGATCGCCGGCTCCGAGCCCTGACCGGCGGGCGCCAGCCGCGATACTGCAGGCATGCCGGCCCAGCGCTCGGAGTCCCAGCGGGCTTTTCAGTCCCCCTACAGCCACGGCTTCGCGCGGGTGTGCGCGGCCGTTCCCGAGGTGCGGGTCGGCGATCCGCTCATCAACGCGCAGCGCACGCTCGAGCTCGCGCAGCGCGCGCACGACGAGCACGCCGCGCTCGTCATCTTCCCGGAGCTGGGGCTGGCCGCGTATTCGAGCGAGGATCTCTTCCACCAGGGCGCCCTGCTCGACGCGGCGACGAGCGCCCTGGCCCGGATCGTGTCGGCGAGCGCCGAGCTGCGGCCGCTGATCGTCGTCGGCGTCCCCGTCGCCACCGAGGGCGGCCTGTTCAACACGGCGGTCGTCGTCCATCACGGGCGGATCCTCGGAGTCGTTCCCAAGAGCTATGTGCCCGAGTACCGCGAGTACTACGAGAAGCGGCAGTTCCGCGCCGCGCGTGACGCCATCGCCGACGAGGTCCGGCTGCTCGGCGAGCGGGTGCCGTTCGGCTCCGATGTCGTGTTCGCCTGCACGGACCTGCCGTCGCTGGCGGTCGGAGTCGAGATCTGCGAGGACCTCTGGGCTCCGGTGCCCCCGAGCACGTACGCCGCCCTGGCCGGCGCGACCGTGCTCGCCAACCTCTCGGCGAGCAACATCACGATCGGCAAGGACGGCTACCGGCGGATGCTCTGCGAGGCCCAGTCGGGGCGGGCGATCTCGGCCTACGTCTACACGGCGGCCGGGCTCGGCGAGTCGACGACCGACGTCGCCTGGGACGGCCAGGCGCTGATCTATGAGAACGGCCAGCTGCTCGCCGAATCCGAGCGCTTCTCCGATCACCCCCAGCTGATCCTCGCCGACGTCGATCTCGACCGCGTCCTGTCAGACCGGATGAGCACGAGCAGCTACGGGGACTCGATCCATGACCTGCGGGACCGGCTGAGGGCGGTCCGGCGCATCGAGTTCGAGCTCGGAGCGCCCCGCGAGCCGTTCCGGATGCGCCGGCACGTCGAGCGCTTTCCGTACGTGCCCGCCGATCCCATCAGCCGCAACGAGCGCTGCGAGGAGGTCTACAACATCCAGGTTCGCGGCCTGCAGACCCGCCTGCGGGCGACCGGCATCGAGAAGCTCGTGATCGGCGTGTCCGGAGGGCTCGACAGCACCCACGCGCTGATCGTCGCGGTCCGCGCGATGGACCGGCTCGGCCTGCCCCGCGCCAACGTGCTCGGCTACACCCTCCCCGGCTTTGCCACCAGCCGGCGGACGCTGCGCAACGCCCACGCGCTGATGAACGCGCTCGGCGCCAGCGCCACCGAACTGGACATCCGGCCCTCGGCGACCCAGATGCTGCGTGACCTCGGCCATCCCGCGGCCGACGGGGAGCGCCAGCACGACATCACCTATGAGAACGTGCAGGCCGGCGAGCGGACGTCCCATCTGTTCCGGCTGGCCAATCACCATCACGCCATCGTGCTCGGCACCGGCGATCTCTCAGAGCTCGCCCTCGGCTGGTCGACGTACGGCGTCGGCGACCACATGTCGCACTACAACGTCAACGCCTCGGTGCCCAAGACGCTGATCCGCTTCATGCTCGGCTGGGCGATCGACACCGGGCAGATCAACGACGCCGCCGGCGACGTCCTGCGCTCGGTGCTCGAGACCCCGATCTCGCCCGAGCTGATCCCGGCCTCGGACCCCGATGGCGATGAGCCCGAGCAGGACAGCGAGGCGACCGTCGGCCCGTACGAGCTCCAGGACTTCTTCCTCTACTACATCCTGCGCTTCGGCTATCGCCCGAGCAAGGTCGCCTATCTCGCCGAGCACGCCTGGAGCGACCGAGCGCGCGGCGGCTGGCCGGACCTGATCCCCGGCGAGCGCCACACCGAGTACTCGCTGGCCGAGATCCGCCACTGGCTGGAGGTGTTCCTGCACCGCTTCTTCCAGACCAGTCAGTTCAAGCGCTCGGCGGTCCCCAACTCGCCCAAGGTCGGCTCAGGCGGGTCGCTGTCGCCCCGCTCGGACTGGCGTGCTCCGAGCGACGGCCACGCCGATGCCTGGCTGCAGGAGCTGCGCGCCCAGGTGCCCGGCGACCCGACGCCGGCGGTCAGGTCAGCCCCACCAGCAGCACCGCGATCACCCCGCTGAGGAAGATCCCGTCGAACGTCCCGGCCCCGCCGATCGAGGCGACACCGGGACCGAGATCGCCGAGTGCGGGAAGGTTGAGCAGATCGGCACCGATCAGCGTGCCGAGCGAGCCCGCCACGTACGCCGCCGCGGCGGCGGCGTGGGGAGCGACGACCAGCGCGGTGGCCGCCGCGAGCAGGGGCGGCAGGAGACCCGGCACGACCACGCCGAGACCGGCCACCGGACGGGCGATCCGGTGGACGACCACGGTGACGATGAGGATGCCGACCCCCGCCTGCCACCAGATCCCGTCGCGGACGAGCAGCAGGACCGAGACCCCGAGCGGGATCAGGGCTCCGCCCAGGTTGACCGCGAGGATGCTCTCCTGCGGCCGGCGGACGACCGGGAGCCGATAGCGGATCCCGAAGACGACGACCTCCTCCACCCCGGACGGGCGGCCGCGCAGCCGAGCGATCGGAATGTTGACCGTGCCGCCGAGCAACGAGGCCAGCACGAGCCCGAACAGCGCACCCTCGCCGATGCCGATCCGGTGATAGGCGTAGGCGAGCGCGTCGATGACGAACATCGCCAGCAGCAACGCCAGCAGCACGGCGAGACCCGCGATCAGACCCGCTCCGAGGGGATGGCGATTGTACGGGCGGCTCATGGCCCCGGCGGGCCCGGCGGCTCGGCTGCATGCGGCGGACAGAGCATTGCGACGCGCAACGGTGGCAGACTGGGAGCGACGATGCCAGACGTGCTCAAGCGGGTGGGACGATACGACCTGCTTCAGATCATCGGCCGAGGGGGGGCCGCAATCGTCTACCTCGCCCGCCAGCGCGATCTCGAGCGCAACGTCGCGCTCAAGGAGCTGTCTCCGAGCCTGCTCGACGACGCCAGCTTCGCCGAGCGCTTCGTGGAGGAGTCCCGCCTGGCCGGCGCCATGAACCACGCCAACGTCGTGACCGTCCATGAGTTCTTCGAGGACGGCGGCGTGCCATACATCGCGATGGAGTACCTCCCCTACGGCTCGCTGCGCGGCTACATCGGCAGGCTGACCACGGCGCAGATCTCCGGCGTCCTGGAAGGCGTGCTCGCCGGCCTGTCACACGGCGAGGCGCACGGCATCGTCCATCGCGACCTCAAGCCCGAGAACCTGCTCGTCTCGGCCGACGGGCGCGTGAAGATCGCCGACTTCGGCGTCGCCCGGGCCTACAGCCAGGCGGCAACGCGGGCGGTCGTCACCGTCGCCGGCACGACGATCGGCACCCCGGCCTACATGTCGCCCGAGCAGGCCCTCGGCACCGACCTGACGCCCGCCACCGACCTGTACTCACTCGGCATCGTCGCCTGGGAGCTGATGACCGGCGACGTCCCGTTCGCGGAGAATGGCGCGCCGGTGGCCGTGCTCTATCAGCACGTCCACGAACCGGTCCCGCCGGTGCGCTCGGTGGCCCCCGAGGTCGACCCGGGCATCGCCGACTGGCTGGCGAGGATGCTCGCCAAGCGCCCCGAGGATCGGTTCGCCTGCGCCGACGACGCCTGGCTCGCGCTCGAGGACGCCGTCCTGGAGCTGCTCGGCCCCCGCTGGCGGCGCGAGGCGCGGCTGCCGGTGGCCGACGGGCGCGACGACCAGGGCGATCACACCCTGACGCCGGCCCGCTTCGACGCCGAACGGGGCGCGGCGGGCGGGGGCGCGGCGGGCGGGGGCGCGGCGCGCGGGGGCGCGGCGCGCGGGGCGAGCGGGGCCGGCGGGGCACCGGTTCCGGAGACGATGACCGGCCTGCGAAACACGCCCTCCGTCCCCCATCGGGCGCCCCCGCGCAGCTATACGACGATGCTGCGCATCGCCCGGCGCCACCACGCCGTGGCCGACGAGCAGGCGCCGGCGGATTCCGGGACGCGGCGCCGGCGGATCATCATCGCCGGGATCGTGCTCGCCGTCGTCGTGGCCGCGGTCGCCGGGGTCATCGCCGGCACGGCGAGCCTCGGGACGGCCGGGCCGTCCGCCGCCCAGAAGCGCGCCGCCGCCGCGCTGGCGCTCCGGCAGACCGACGCCGCCACCCGGGCCGCCGCACTGGCCTCCGCGGACAAGCGCCTGGAGGCGATCGCCCAACGGCTCGCCCGGTCACGCGCGCACGCCCTGGCCCAGGTCCGCGCGGCGGGCTCGCAGCACGCTCAGATCGCCGCGGCAACCGGGCTGCAAGGCGACTACCGGACGGCGGCGTCCCGAGCCGCCGCGCTGGCCCAGAGCGCCCCGGCGGCGCACACGCTGTCCTCCGCGCTGCAGGCCGGCGCCACCGCGTACGGGCGCGTCGCGGCGGCGGTGCGGACCGGCAGCGGATCGCAGTGGAGCCGGGCCTGGGCCACGGTGCGCGCCGCCGAGCGGAAAGTGCGCACGATCGTCGCCGCGCTCTGAGCGCGTTTCAGACGTCGCCGCAAAGTACGCAGCGCGTGTGCATCGGCGAGCGGATGTGACACCGCGTGACCGCCGTCACAGTTGACGTGTAGGCATCCGTCCGCGTTGCGCGGGCAGCAGTGACTCGCGACCAAAGGAGCGAGACCATGGCGGTCATCGACAAACAGTCAACCTACGAGGCACCGGGACACGCCGGCAGCGTCGTCACGGTCAAGGACCGGTATGACAACTTCATCGGCGGGCGATGGGTGGCGCCGACCCACGGCGCCTATCGCGAGAACCCGACGCCGTCGACGGGTGAGATGTTCTGCGAGGTGGCCGCCTCGACCGACGAGGACGTCGAGCTCGCGCTCGACGCGGCCCACGCCGCCAAGGACGACTGGGGCCGGCGCTCCCCGGCGCAGCGCGCCGCCGTACTGGACGCGGTGGCCGACGCGATCGAGGAGAACCTCGAGATGCTGGCGGTGGCCGAGAGCTATGAGAACGGCAAGCCGGTGCGCGAGACGCTGGCCGCCGACATCCCACTCGCCGCCGACCATTTCCGCTACTTCGCGGGGGCCGTCCGGGCCGAGGAGGGACGGATCTCGGAGATCGACGATCAGACCTACGCGTATCACTTCCATGAGCCGCTCGGCGTCGTCGGTCAGATCATCCCGTTCAACTTCCCGCTCCTGATGGCGGCGTGGAAGATCGCGCCCGCGCTCGCCGCCGGCAACTGCACCGTGCTCAAGCCGGCGAGCCCGACCCCGTGGTCGATCCTCAAGCTCGCGGAGGTGATCGGGGAGCTGCTGCCGCCCGGCGTGCTGAACATCGTCAATGGGCCCGGCGCGGAGATCGGCAAGGCGCTGGCCTCGAACAAGCGGATCGCCAAGGTGGCGTTCACCGGTGAGACGGCGACCGGCCGCCTGATCATGTCCTACGCCGCCCAGAACCTCATCCCGTCGACGACCGAGCTCGGCGGCAAGTCGCCGAACATCTTCTTCGAGGATGTGATGGCGGCCGACGACGCGTTCCTGGACAAGGCGATCGAGGGCCTCGTGCTGTACGCCTTCAACAAGGGCGAGGTGTGCACGTGCCCGTCCCGGGCGCTGATCCAGGAGTCGATCTATGAGGAGTTCATGGACCGCTGCCTGGCGCGCATCGCGCAGATCAGGCAGGGCGATCCGCTCGATCGTGAGACGATGATCGGCCCGCAGGTCTCGATCGCGCAGCTGGAGAAGATCGAGCATTACGTGGCGATCGGACTCAACGAGGGCGCCGACCTGCTGATCGGCGGACACCGGCCGGCGGTCGAGCCGCGCCTGGCGGGAGGCTATTACTTCCAGCCGACCGTCATGCGTGGTGACAACTCGATGCGGATCTTCCAGGAGGAGATCTTCGGACCGGTGCTGGCCGTGACGACGTTCACGGACGAGGCGGAGGCGCTGGCGATCGCCAATGACACCACCTACGGACTCGGCGCCGGCGTCTGGACGCGGGACGGCAGCCGCGCGTTCCGCATGGGCCGCGCGATCCAGGCCGGCCGCGTGTGGACCAACTGCTACCACCAGTATCCCGCCCATGCCGCGTTCGGCGGCTACAAGACGTCGGGCGTCGGGCGTGAGAATCATCGCATGATGCTCGACCACTACTCCCAGACGAAGTGCCTGCTGGTCAGCTACGACCCGCAGCCGCTGGGCTTCTTCTGATTCGCACCTGACTCGGCTCCCGGGGCGGGCGCGCGCCTCGGGAGCCGGCCGGGGTATTGGCGGGTCGATACCCCCGGCCACTTCCGGGCGACGCGGGCGGGTTCGATACTGCGCCCACGCCGTGCCGTACGGCGTCTCGCCCACACCGTCTCGGAGGAACGTCATGAGTCTCATCAAGGTCACCTCGGAGGAGCTGCACACCCTCTCCTCCAATGTCCAGTCGGGTTCGGCCAGCATCCAGGATCAGCTCTCACGGATGCAGGGCGAGGTCCTCTCGGTCGTCGGCGGCGACTGGCAGGGCTCGGCCTCGGGCCAGTTCCACACGCTGTGGGACGAGTGGCAGCGCTCGGCCGCCGGCCTGCGCGACGCGCTCGACGGCATCTCGCGCCTGCTCAACTCGGCCGGCACCCAGTATCAGCAGACCGAGGACTCGATCCGCGCCTCGATGGCCTAGCGCCGTCGTCACGCCCGCCGGATCCGATTCAGGAGACAGACGACGATGGCGACGTTCACGGTTGACGCCCAGACGCTGGAGCACCTGTCCAGCACCCTGTCGACGATCCAGCTGGAGTTGGAGGCCATCCAGGCGGCGCCGGCGGGGTATGACGGGCTGCTCGGCGGCAGCGACCTCGAGGACGAGGTGCACCACTTCTGCACCCACTGGGGCTATGGGATCCATCAGATCGGTGACAACATGACGGGGGTGGTGGCGCGCCTGAACGCCGCCGCCCGCACCTACTCGACGTCAGAGCAGTACGTCGGCGACGCCTGCGGGCAAGGGGGATGACGATGGCCGATCCGCTCAGCGATCCACGAGCCGCGCGCCTGCTGGCGGCCGATGTCGGCGAGGTCGGCTCGCTGGCGACGGTGTTCCGGTCGGTCGCCACGCAGGCCGAGACGACCGCCTCGGGCCTGCGCGGCGCCGCCGGCGACGGGACCTGGACCGGCGAGGCCGCCACCGCGTTCCGCGCCCAGCTCGGCAAGCTGCCGGGCGACCTCGACAAGGTGCAGCAGTCCTACAGCGAGGCCGCGACCGCGCTTGACTCCTACGAAGCCCAGCTCGGGCCGATCCAGTCGCAGTTCCGGACGCTCGCCACGCAGCTGACGAACGCGACGTCAGGTCTCGGGATCGCGCAGACCGCGCTCACCACCGCCCAGGGCCAGCTCGCCGCGGCCAGCCTGGCGCCGAACGCCAAGCCGACCTCGACGGCGGTCACCAACGCTCATGACGCGGTGGCGAACGCCGGCGGCGCCGTCAGCCAGCTCCAGACCGAGGTCACCAATCTTCAGTCGCGCGGCTTCCAGCTGCTCGACGAGTTCGACACCGCGCGCCACCAGGCGCGCGCCACCGTGTCCTCGGCCGCCGGCATCGCCCCGTCCCAGAGCTGGCTCTCGGGCGCGCTCAGCAGCGTGGGCAACTTCGTGGAGGGCATCGGCAAGGGGATCGCCGGCGCGTTCGAGAACATCGGGCCGGCGCTCGTCGACTTCGCCGAGCATCCGGGCTGGTCGACCTTCAGCACGCTGGCCAAGGACACCGCGGTCGTGGCGAGCATCGTCGCGCTGGCCGCGGCAACGCTCGCCCAGCCCGAGCTGCTCGGGGCCGACGTCGAGCTGATCGAGACCGCCGAGGGCGTCGAGGAGGTCAGCACCGCGGCCGAGGGCGGGGCCGCCGAGAGCAGTGGGGCCGGCACCACGCTGCGGACGATCAGCGACGTCGCCGGCAGGGCCGCCACGCGCGCGAGCGTCGCCGACGCGGTGACGGAGGCCAGAGACGGCAAATGGGCCGACGCAGGGATCGACGGCGCGCTCGCCGTCGTCCCGGGCCTCGGCGACGAAACGACCAACCTCCTGGGGATCGGCGACAAGAGCGCCGAGGCCGCGGCCGCGGCCGCCGAGCAGGCCAACGACGCGAAGATCCTGATCGACGCCGGTCTCACGCCGACCGCGGCGGCCTCGCTGGTGTCCGACGACGGGGTGACGATCTCCAGCATGGAAGGCGTCGACCTGAATGACAAGGACGCGGTGACCGCACGAGCGTCGCAGCTGACCGAAACCGCCAACACCGCGGCGGCTACGGCGCTGCGGGTCGCGCGCCCGATCGCGATCACCATCGATACCGTTGTCCAGGATCCCGCCACCGATGCCATCAAGAGCAAAGTGAGCCCTGAGCCGACCCCCGCCGGAAAGTCGTGACCCCGCTGCCCCTCGGACGGCGACGACGCCTCGAGAAGCGCGTCGAGAACGTCTGGCGTGAAGGGGGCTACGGTCCGGTCCGGACCTGGCGCGTGAAGCGACCCGGCCGCGCGCCGCTCGCGTTCAACATGCGCGTGCCGCTCGGAATGGAGCTGATCGAGGTCGCCGAGCTCGCCGAGGCGGCGGCCGGCGCCCCCGGGCTCGTCCAGCAGGGCGTCGCGGCGCTCGGGGAGGCGGCGACAGGCGGCGTCTTCCTCGTCGGCGCGCTGCGCGTGACCAAGGAGCCGGACCCTGCAGACCGCCCGACGGCGACCCTCACCGTCGCGCTCTCGGACGCCGTCACCGGCCCTCCGACCGTCGAGGAAATCCGCGCCGGCCTCCCGGACGATCCGCACACGGAGCACGAGGTCGTCGAGCTGACCGAGACGGTCATCCGGATCACCAGCCTGACCAAGGAGCCGCCGGATGCGGAGTGCGAGCCCGAGCGACGGCTGTTCGTCGTCCAATATCTCGTCCAGACGCCGTTCGGCGCGCTCGCGATCGTCTTCTCGACAACGAATCGCGACATGATGGGCACCAAGGCCTACGACATCTACTATCAGATGGTCAAGACGAGCACGATCGGCGAGCGGTCAGAAGCTCAGTGAGGAGCCCCGCCCGGATGATCGAGCCGGGCGACCTGGACGAGCTCGAAGCCGCCGGGATCGACGCGATAGCCGCACCCCGGGCGCACCGGCGGTGACGGGCGCCGGGGGAGCGTGACGCCGAGCAACTGGCCGTCCATCTGGACGTCGGGCTGGAGCAGCAGGCCGATCCGGGAGCGCCGCGCCCCGACGCTCCAGTGCCCGAGCGTCCGCAGCGCGTCGGTGCGCCCGGCGACCGCGGCATGGACCTGCGCCAGCGGCGCGGCGAACAGGTCGCTGAGCGCCCGGGCCGGATCGTCGACGGCGTCGGCATCATCGATCAGCAGGAGCTGGAGGCGGTCGGCGGCCCGCAGCTCGGCGGCCAGCTCCGCCAGCGCATCGGCGGCGGTGACGACCCGCCGCAGATGGGGACAGTCGCGCAGCGGCGAGCGCCGCGGCGCGATCCCGGTCAGCTCCACCTCGGGGTAGAGCGCCGCGACGACCTCGGCGATGACGAGCAGCGCCGTGCTGCGACCGCTGCGCGGCGGTCCGGCGATCAGCGCGTGATCGCCCTCGAACAGCTCGAAGCCGACCGGCTCGAGCATGTCGTCGCCGATCCCGACCGGCACGAACAGCGGCTCACGCTCGCCGCGCCCCCCGCCGAGCAGTCCGGCCACCCCGACGCTCTCCGGCAGCACGCCGACCGGCGGCGGCTCGGCGCCGGGGAGCGCGGGCGGGCCGGCCGTCGCGGCCGCGACCACGGCGGCGGCGAGCGGGGCAGCCGGGCGCGCCACCTGGATGACCTGCGCCGATCCTCCGAGGACCGCGCGCCCCGGGACGAAGGTGGGGATCGAGCGGCGGGTGAGCCCGAACTGCGCATAGTCGGCGACGTCGGCGAGCTGGAAGGCGAGCCGCTGCTGGGAGAGCGAGGCGAGCGCCGTCGGCACCGCCCCGAGCCGGTCGGCGGCGATCGCCATGTGGATCCCGAGCTCCGGCCCGTCGGCCCACACGCGGGCCAGCGCCTCGCGCAGCGCATCCCCGGCGAGGTCTGAGTGCTCGGACGCGAAGCCGCCATAGCCGTCGAGCAGGACGACGATGCGCGGGAGCCGGGAGCGCTGTCCGGCCTCGAGGCCGCGGCGCGCGGTCAGCTCCCCGCGCAGGCGGCGCAGCAGGCGACGCTGGCGCTCGTGCTCCGACGCTCCGATCACCGCGCCGACCTGGACCAGCCCGGTCAGGACGCTCAGCTCGCCGGCCCCGAAGTCCAGGATGTACAGATGCGTCGGCGCGGGCCGCTCGCCGCCGGCGGCGTCAGCGGCGAGGGCCAGGGCGAGCGTGCTCAGCGCCGTCGTCGTGCCGCTCCCGCCGATGCCGTACAGGAGCAGGTTGCCGGCGTCGAGGTTCCAGCCGACCGGATACTGCGCCTGGGCCTCGGGGTCGTCGGCGAGCGCGAACGCCACCACCATCCCGCGGTCGCCGGCGAGCGGGCGCGGCGAGCCGAGCCGGCCGAGCGCCGCCAATCCGACGTCGCACGGCAGCGGCGGCAGCCACGGGCGGCGCAGCGGCGGAGCGCCGGCGTCGGCCTCGGTGGCGGCGGCGACGATCCGCTGCAGATCGGTGGCGGGGGCTGCTGACTCCTCGCCGGCCGCGGCCTGCGCATCGGCGCCGTCGTCGCCCGACGGGAGCACGAACGGCGTCATCGCCACCGCCGACGTCGCCCCTCCGATGGTCGTGGCGGTGACGAGCGCCGTCTGGACGGGGACCAGCTCCGATGGCCCGAGGCGCACCTGGGCGCGACCCGGGGCGGTCCGCGGGATCTTGGCGGCGGCCGGCGAGTCGATCACGTCGGAGGAGTCCTGCGGGGTCTGGACGCGCAGGCAGATGCGCAGGTCGGTGTTGGCGCGGATGTTCTCGTTGACCGCGCCGGAGGGGCGCTGGGTGGCGAGGATGAGATGGACGCCGAGACTGCGGCCGCGCTGCGCGATGCCGACGAGCGAGGCGACGAAGTCCGGCAGCTCGGAGGCGAGCGTGGCGAACTCGTCGATGATCACGATCAGCCGCGGCAGCGGCGTTGCCCGGCCGTCGGCGACGAGGCGGCCGTACTCGATCAGGTCGGAGGCGCGATGGTCGCGCAGGACCCGCTCGCGATACCGCAGCTCAGCCTCGAGACTGCGCAGCGCCCGCTCGCCGAGCTGCTCGTCGAGGTCGGTCACCATCCCGACCGTGTGCGGAAGCTGTGCGCACTCGCCGAACGCGCTGCCGCCCTTGTAGTCGACGAGCACGAAGTTGACCTCGGTCGGCGAGTGCTCGACCGCCAGCGCGGCGACGAGGCTGCGCAGGAGCTCGCTCTTGCCGGCGCCGGTCGTGCCGGCGACGAGGCCGTGCGGCCCGTCGGCCACCAGATCGAGATCGAGCGGGCCGTCCTCGCCGAGCGCGAACGTCGCCACCAGGCTCGTCTGCCCGGTCGTCGATCGCCAGCGGTCGCGCAGCACCGCCGCGTCGGGCTCGGAGATTCCGAGCAGCGAGAACAGCCCCACCTCGGCGGGCAGCGAGCCCCCGGCGAGATCGAGGTCGGCATCTTCGAACCGCGCCAGCGCCAGCGCGCACGCCCGCGCGGTCTCGTCGGCGAGGCCGGCCACGAGCAACGGGTCGACGCGCTGGCCGGCCTGCGGGCGTGAGAGCCGCGCCTCGCCGCCCTCCTCGGCGAGCTCGATGACCGTCGTGCAGGCCGCCGGCAGCCGCTCGCTGGTGCCAGCGAGCACGATCCCGCTGATCCCGGCGCCCGCCCGCAGCAGCGCCCGGCCGGCCGCGCCGCGGCCCTCGATCAGCGCCGGACTGTCGAGCACGACCAGCGCGGTGCGCGGATCATCGGGATCGCGTGCCGCCAGCTCGGCGGCGAGGCCGGCGCCGCCCGCCGTGCCGACGGCCAGCAGCCGCCCGGCGGCCCCGGCGCCGTCCCGGGTGTGGGGGAGCCATTTGACCCAGTCCCAGTCATCGCGGCCGGCGGTCTCGGTGAAGACCGCCACGGTCAGATCGGCCGGGCCGTGCAGGACGGCGGCCTGGCAGACGAGCGCGCGGGCGACGGCCAGCGTCTGACGGCGCTCGCCGACGACGCCGACGACGCCCCCGTCTCGCAGGGCGACCGGGACGGGGGCGAGCTCCAGCGACCCATGCTCGGCGAGAACCCGCTCGGCGTCGGCCGGCATGGCGTAGTGCGCCTGCAGCGGTGGGCGGAACGGCAACTCGCCGAAGCCGGCACTGAGGGTCAGGAAGTCGTCATCGGCCGGCCGGCGCTCCCACAGGCGCCGGTCAGGAGCCGTCGCCCGGCGCACGATCTCGGCGAGATCGGGCAGCCCCGCGCGCCGGGCGGCCAGCTCCCGCATGCGGCGGTCGGCCACGTCGCGGCGGAAGCTCTCCAGACGATGGCGATACTCGCGTTGATCGCCGCGCGTGCTCTTGCCGGCGTGGCGGCGCTGCTCCAGCCAGCTGCCGATCACCAGGAACGGGCTGAGCAGCATGAACAGCGCGAAGACGATGTTGTGCAGCACGACCACCATCACCGCGCCGAGCACGAGCGGGCCGACGGCCGAGGCGACGCTGAAGCGCGGCGCGGCCGTCTCCCGCGCCTCCTCGGGCGCGACCAGCGCGCCGCCGGCGAACGGCTCCCGCGCGCGGGGCGGCCGGTTGAACGGGATCGTGCCGGCGTGGTTGGCCTGGCGCACCGGGTCCAGTGCAAGCCCGGGATCGATCGGCGCGATCGTGAAGGCGACGTCGCCGGCCTCGAACACCGCCCCCGGCTCGACATCGGTCGCGGCGCTGATCCTGCGGCCCTCGACCCACGTGCCGTTGATCGACCGCAGGTCAGAGACGGTCGCCCGCAGCCCGGCGGGGGCGGGCACGACCTGCAGATGGCGGCGCGACACCCCCTCGTCGCCGAGCCTCAGATCGCAGTCGGCATCGCGCCCCACGACCGCCCCCTCCGGGCGCAGCGCGATCCGCCGTCCGGCGTCGAAGCCGGCCACGACCCGCAGCTCCAGCGCGGCGGCGGGCGGCGGGGAGACGTCGGGCGCGCCCTGAGCGGGCGCGATCCGGGCGCCCTCGTACAGGCCGATCTCGGCGAGCGCCAGATCGGAGTGGCAGAAGCGCCCGTCGACGACGATCCCGCGGGCGGCGTCCGCGTCGGCGTCGGTCAGCGCGTCGAGCAGGTCCCCGACGGTCGCATCCTCGCGGCCCAGCCGCAGCTCGAGATCCATGGCCTCGCCGGCGTCATTGTCGAGCACGACTCGCATCTACGAGGCGCCCAGCGTAGCGGTGTCCCCCCACGGGCGGGGGTATCACGCGGTTCATACCCGCGGTCACTGTCGGCGACCGGCCGGCGCCCCGATACTCGGTCGATGCCGAGCTTCGCCGTCGACTCGCGCTCGCTGCTGGCCGTCCGGTCGACGCTCGGGCGGCTGCACGACGAGCTGCTGACGATGCACCTGGCGGTCGGCGGCTACGAGGGCACGCTCGGCGGGGGCGGCGTCGAAGGTGAACTCGAGCGGTTCTGCGGAACCTGGCACTACGGCGTGCTCCAGATCGGTGGCGAGATCAGCGATCTCGTCGGCCGCCTGGCCGAGGCCGCCGCGGCCTATCGGCGGATCGAGGATCAGATCGCCGGCAGCGCCCACCGCGCGCAGTCGGGCTCGGGGACGACGGTGATCGACGGCGGCGGGGGTGCGGGTGGCGGTGGTGCGGGTGGCGGGGGCGCCGGTGGCGGCGGCAGCGGCGGTGGCGGCGGGGGTGGCGGTGGTGGCGGTGGTGCCACCTCCGGGTCCGGGACGACGGTCATTGGAGGCGGGGGTGCCCCGGGGGGCGGGGGTGGCGCGGCGGGCGGGTCGGGGTCCGGGACGACGACCGTCGCCGCGGTGCGGCGGTGAGCGATCCGCTCGCCGATCCCCGCGCGCGTGATCTCCTGAACGCCGACCCCGACGACGTCGGCGCGCTGGCCGGCCGCTTCGCCGTGGCGGCCGGCGACGCGATGATGACCGCCGCCGGCCTCGACGCCGCGCAGCACGACCTCGTCTGGACCGGCCCGGCCGCCGACGCCTTCCGGAGCGCGATCGGGCAAGTTCCGGTCGAGCTGGAGACCGTCCAGGGGGGATATGACGCCGTCGCGCAGGCGCTGACGGTCTACGGCGCCGAGCTGGCCGGCCTGCGCGACGGCTTCACGGCGATCGTCGCCGGCCTGCGGGCGGCTCAGCAGGCGGTGCCCCCGGCGGCCGCCGTGATCACGGATCTGACGGGGCGGGCCTTCGCCCTGCTCGACGTGTTCGGGACGGCGCGTGATGCGTGTCACGCGGCGATCGCGGCCGCCCAGGTGCACGCCGTCCGCCGCCCGTAACCGTCCTCGTCTCCGGCCGCGCGCCTTGTACGCTGGCGCTGTGCGTGCTCAGGAGCGGGCGGTGTTGGGCAGCGCGGTCAGCCCAACCGAACTACAGGCTCTCATCCATGCCGACCGGCGGGGCACGCCGTTCCTGTTTCTGCGAGACGACGGCGCCACCCATCTGATCGTGACGCTGCGCTCCGACCGGGTCGTGCTCGGACGGGCACCCGACAGTGACCTGCAGATCGCCTGGGATCCTCGCGTATCGGGCGTGCACGCCTATCTCGAGCGCCGGGGCGGTCGCTGGGTGATCGAGGACGACGGGCTGTCGCGCAACGGGACGTTCGTCAACGGCGAGCGCCTGCGCGGCCAGCGGACGCTGCGCGACGGCGATGTCATCCAGGCGGGCGACACCCTGTTGGGCTTTCGTCATCCCGAGCCCGAGCCGGTCCTGGCCACGATCTCGGTGCCGACCGTCAAGCCGCCGGAGATCTCAGACGCTCAGCGCCGCGTGCTGGTCGCGCTGTGCCGCCCGCTGGCCGCCGGCCACCAGCGGGCCGCGCCCGCCACCAACGAGCAGATCGCCGACGCGCTCGTGCTCAGCCTGTCGGCGGTCAAGGGCCACCTGCGCGTGCTGTTCAGCCGCTTCGGACTCGACGACGCGCCCCAGAATCAGAAGCGCCTGCTGCTCGCCGAGCGCGCGCTCGCCACGAGCGTCATCACCGCGGACGATCTCGGCTGATCGATCGCCTGCCGGGGTCCGGGCGGGTCCGGGCGGGTCCGGGCGGGTCCGGGCGGGTCGTGGCGGGTCCGGGCGGGTCAGGGGATCGTCGTCGTGCCCGAGCCCGAGTCGCGATGGCTCGGCCCGGATGAATGCGTCGTGGTGCGGGTCGGGGTGACCACCGGCGCCGCCGGGGTCACCGGCGCGGCCGCGGTCGTCGTGGCGGCCGGCGTGACCGCGGCGCTCGAGGCCGCCGGCGTCACGGTGGCCGGCGTGGCGGGGCGCGCGCGATGCGGACGCGGCCGGCGCCTGAGCGCCGGCGTGGCGGGCGGCGCGAACGCGGCCGCCAGCTTGGAGTCGGTGGTTGTCGCTGGGGCCGTCGCCGTCCCGGCGGTCGTCTTCGGCGTGGCGGCGCGCGCGGGCGACGGATGACCGACCGTCCGCGCGACCAGGAAGGCCGCGCCGAACCCCGCGAGCACACAGACCATCGCGATTCCTGCCCATCGCACACCATCATGCTACGCCCCGCCGGGCGTTCACGAGGCGATCGTCACACCGACGCGTGAGCGCGCGCGCCGCGTGATGGTGAATGGCGAGACCGGGACTTGAACCCGGGACACCACGATTTTCAGTCGTGTGCTCTACCAGCTGAGCTATCTCGCCGTGGCCGCGCGATGCTAGCGAACTGCCGCGCCTCCACCGTAGCGACGAGCGGGCCGCGATGACAAGGCAGACCCATCGCCGCCCGCCGCGCGAGGTAGTCTGTGGGCGTGGTGAGGCGCCTGTTCATCGCTGGGCTGGCCGTTGTCGCCGCGGGTGTCGTGGCGGGCTGCGGGAGCTCGGGCGGCAGCGCGGCGAGCCCGACGGCGACCGAGTTGTCCTACGTGCCGAGCACGACGCCGATCGTCCTGCAGCTGGTCACCGATCCGAAAGCTCCGGCCGTCGCCCAGGCTCAGGCCCTGGAGCGCAGCGTGCCGGTCGTCGCGCTGGCCGAGACGGCGCTGCTCGGGCAGCTCAGCACCAAGGGCGTCGACTATGACCAGGACATCCGGCCGCTGTTCGGCAATCCGATCGTCCTCGCCGCTCTGACCGCGACGGTGAACGCGAGCACCAACGCGCCGGCCGTCGTCGTCTGGGTGACCCGGAGCGCGCGGGCGCTCGGCAGGCTCGTCGCCAAGCTCGGGGTCCGTGCCGCCGGCAGCGACGACGGCGCCAGGCTCTACACCAGCAGCGGGGCAGCCCTGGCGGTCGACGGCGCGACGCTGATCCTGTCACGCAGCGTCCAGGATCTCGAGTTCGCGCTGAAGCTCCATGCTCGTGGCCAGGGGTTCACCGCCGCCCAGTACGCACGCGCTACCGCCGGGGTCTCCTCGGACAGCCTCGTGACGTTGTTCGGCAACCTGACCGGGGCGCTGTCGACGCCCGCCAGCGCGCAGGCGCGGCGCATCCCGTGGGTCGCCGCAATCCGCAGCTACAGCGTCGGGATCAGCGCCGCCCCGGGCGGTCTGACCGCCCGCTTCCACATCGACACGAGCGGGCGCGCGCTGACCACGGCGCAACTGCCGATCGCCAGCGGCACGACGGCGCCCGGGATCGCCGGCAGCCTCCCGATCGAGGCCGCGATCCGCGACCCGTCCCAGATCGCCGCCTTCGTCCTGTCCAGCCTCCAGGCGGCCGACCCGTCCAGCTACGCGACGTTCGTGCGCCGGGACGCCACCTTGCGGCGCAAGACGGGCGTCGACTATACGCGCCTGCTCTCGATGCTGACCGGCGACCTGAACGTCGAGAGCAACGAGCACACCACCATCGTGCGGGCGCAGGTCAGCGATCCCGCGGCCGTGCGCGGCATGCTCGCCGACCTGACGCGTCCCGGGGCCCTGCCGCGCACCAGCCACCTTCGCGCCCGCGGCGGCGGTCTGTACGCGCTGCGCACGACGACCTCGCGCACCACGGTGATCATCGACGTGCTCGGCGACCAGCTCGTCGTGGGCTCGGGATCGCCGGCCCAGATCAGGGCCTTCGCGGCCGCGCCGGCGTCCGCCGCCGGCACCCCGAGCGGGTCGGTCAGCTTCCGCACGGCCCTGCTGCCCCTGATCACGGCTTCGCTCAAGACGGCTCCCTCGCAGGCCGAGGCGCAGGCCCTGGAGCTGCTCGGCGATGTCACCGGCTCGGCAAGCGCCACCACGGCGGGCCTGAGCGGCACAGCGGCACTGTCGATCCGATAGGGCTCACGCGAGGGCCTGCGCGGTCGTCATGCGCCGCAGGATCTCCAGGGCGCCGCGCTTGGACAGCGGCTCGTTGAGGTTGCCGCATTTGGGCGACTGCACGCATGAGGGGCACCCGGCCCTGCACGGGCACTCGCCGATCAGGCGCCGGGCGTCGGCCACCAGTCGCTCGAATTCGTCATAGCCGCGACGAGTGATCCCCACCCCGCCGGGATGCCCGTCGTAGATGAAGATCGTCGGCCCCCCGGTCTGCGGATGGGCGTTCGTCGACAGGCCGCCGATATCCCAGCGGTCGCACATCGCGATCAGCGGCAGCACCGCTATCTGGCCGTGCTCGAGGGCGTGCAGCGCGCCCAGCAGCTCCGAGCTCGGGAACTCCTCTCGCGTGATCAGCTCGTCGAGCTCGTACCACAGCGCCCGGGTCGGGAACTCGACGGTCGGCAGATCCAGCCCCTGGAAATCGATCACCTCCAGGTCGCGCAGGCTCTTGCGCTGATAGCCGATGACCGTCTCGGTGTAGACGACCGAGCCGTAGGACAGCGTCACGCCGCGCGTCGCGCGGCGATCGGCGAGGCGCTCGATGTACGTCATCGTCTCACGCTTGGTCTGGGTGAAGTAGTCGCCGTCGAAGCGCTCCAGCAGCGCCCGCCGCGCGCGCAGATCGAGCTCGAGCACGAGATATGACCGGCCGAGGTGGAGGTAGACCGCGCCCTCGTGAACGGTCGAGTAGGCCCGCGCCGCCTCGATCGTCCCCAGCACCTCGCCTGAGCCGCCGTCGATCAGCACGAAGCTGTCGGCCGACGCGGAGCGCAGCGCCACCCGCGCCGCGGGATAGTCGTCGGCCCGGGCCGGCACGAAGCCGGTGGCTCGCTCGCGCAGCTCGCCGGCATTGGCCAGCTCCTGCGCGAACTCACGCCAGCGCGGACCGAGGAACGCCTCGTCCTGGGCCGACAGCGGAGCCTCGTGGGCGGCGCAGATGAGATGCTCGGCGTAGATCTCAGGGCTGTCGGGATCGAGGATCGCCGCTTCGACCGGACGCGCGAGGAAGTCGCCCGGGTGTCGGCAGAAGAACTGATCCAGCGCGTCCTCGCCGGCGATGTAGACGGCGAGGCCACGCCCGCGGCGACCGGCCCGGCCCCACATCTGGCGCAGGCTCGCCACGGTGCCGGGGAAGGTGACGCAGACGGCGGCATCGAGCTCGCCGATGTCGATCCCGAGCTCCAGGGCGTCGGTGGCCACCACGCCCAGCAGCTCGCCGTTGGTCAGCCGCCGCTCGATATCGTGGCGCTGGGCGGGGGTGTAGCCGCCGCGGTAGGGGGCGATCCGCTCGGCGAGCTCAGGCTCGAGCCGGTCGACGGCGTGGCGCATGATCAGCTCCACACCCTTGCGGGACTTCATGAAGCAGATCGTCCGCGCACCGCCGGCGATGAGCTCGGAGAACACCTCGGCGGCCTCGTAGAGCGCCGATCCGCGGACGCCGAGGTCCTCGTCGAGCAGCGGCGGGTTCCACATCACGACGCGCCGATCGGCCCGGGGCGCGGCGTCCCGGTCGACGAGGGTGAACTCCGGCAGACCGGTCAGGCGCTCGGCGAGCTCGACGGGGTTGGCGATCGTCGCGCTGGCCAGCAGGAAGCGCGGGCTCGTGCCATGAATCGCCGCCGCCCGGCGCAGCCGCCGCAGCACGTTGCCGACGTGGGAGCCGAACACGCCGCGATAGACGTGCGCCTCGTCGACGACGACGAACGCCAGGTTGGCGAACAGGTCCCCCCACGCCGCATGATGGGGCAGGATCCCGACGTGCAGCATGTCCGGATTGGTGATGATCAGGTTGCTGCGCTTGCGGATCGCCGACCGCTCGGCGCGCGGCGTGTCGCCGTCGTAGATGGCGGGCCGGATCGCCTTGTGCAGGCCGAAGCGGTGCAGCGACCGGGCCTGGTCCTGCGCGAGCGCCTTCGTTGGATAGAGGAACAGCGCCCGGGCGCGGGGATCGCCGCTCAGCACCTCCAGCGTCGGCAGCTGAAAGCACAGCGACTTGCCCGATGCCGTGCCGGTGGTGACGATCGTCGGGCCTGCGATCGCCTCCTGGAGCGCCTGGGCCTGATGGGCGTAGAGGTGCTCGATCCCGGCGTGCTGCAGCGCCGCCCGCACCCTGGGGCTCAGCTCGTCAGGGAGCGGCACGAGCCGCGCGGCGCGTCCCGCGTGGACGTCGTCGTGCACGAGCCGCTGGTCGTCACGGCCGGTGGCGAGCAACGCCTCCCAGGGCTCGGTTTCACGAACGGCCGACACGCGTGTCTCCCAGTATGGCGACCGGCTCGACGCGGCCCCGGGGGCCCGGCACGGCGCGGGCCCGTCCACCGGCGGGCGGGAGGCGGCTGCTAGCGTCGCGCCGCCATGCGCTGCCTGTACGTCGACCTCGATGGAACCCTGCTCGGGCCCGATGCGTCGCTGCTGACGGGGGCCGACGGCCGGTTCAGCCTGCTCGGGGTGCGAGCGCTGGAGGCGTGCGCGCGGGCCGGCGCCGAGGTCGTGCTGTTCTCCGGGCGCCGTCAGGACAGCGTGTTCGATGCCGCGCGCCTGATCGGCTCCTCGGCCTACATCTTCGAGCTCGGCTGCGGGCTCGTCGTCGACGGCGAGCTTGAATGGCTGACCGACGGCCTCGTTCCGAGCGAGGCGCGCGGGTCGATCTACGCGCAGATCGAGGACTCGGGCGGCCCGGCGCTGCTGCTGGAGCATTTCGCCGGACAGCTGGAGTACCACACCCCGTGGGCGGCGGGGCGCGAGGTGTCGCATCTCTTCCGCGGCAACGTCGATCGCGACGAGGCGGCCGCCGTCCTGGCGGCTGCCGGGCTGCAGTCGCTGCGGCTCGTCGACAACGGCGTCATCCACGAGCTCGCGATGCCCGGCGTCGCCGTCGTCCACGCCTACCACCTCATTCCCGCCGGCTCCTCCAAGGCCCGCGCGGTCGCCCGGCACATGCAGATCCGCGGCTACGCGCGCGAGGACTGCATCGCCGCCGGCGACTCACGCGAGGACATGGAGGCCGCCCCGGCCGTCGGAACGTTCTGGCTGGTCGCCAACGCACTCGAACGCGACGCGACCCTGCAGGCCGACATCAGCGCGGCGAGCGGCGTCCGCGTGGCGACCGAGCGCTACGGCGCCGGCGTCTACGAGGCGGTCGTCACGACGCTCGCCGAACGCCGCGGCTGAGGGCTGCGCACCACGGCCCGTGCCGGGCGCCGGCGCGGCGCCGGTGCGGCGGGCGATCCGAGAGCGCGGCGGCGTCAGCGCGTCCGGCGATTGACGAGCGCGGCGTCAGCGCGACTGGCGGTCCAAGGCCGCGACGTCAGCGCGACTGGCGGTCGAAGGCCGCCGCGTCGCCGACGGCCCAGCCGAGGCGCTCCATCAGCTGTGCCGCGAAATGCTCTGATTCGAAGTGGTCGATGTTCACGCGCTCACGGAACATGACCGGCGGGTCGTCGCCGTTGCCGGGGCTGTCGGCGATCACCAGGATCTGGGGCATCTGTTCTCCCGTCGGTATCGATTCGCTCCCAGCGTCGCAGCATCGGCTTTGGCTGTAGTAAACATTTCGTAGACGGTGGCGGTTTTGTACGGATCTGACCGCGATCCAGTCGCCAAAGCGGCACGGGCGGCGGAAGGGGCGGACCGGCGAGCGGCGAAACCGCGGGCTGACGGCGAGCGGCGAACGGCCGCGGAGCGTGACCGCTCAGGCCGCTCCCCGAGCGCGAGAGCGTCCAGCCAGTGCCTCGTCGAGCTGCCCGACAGCGTCGGCGAGCGCGTCCGCCGCCTCGGCCAGTTCGCCGAACGCATCGGCAACCGCGGCGGCGTTGGAGCCCGTGATCGCGCGGTTGAGCGCCGCGACGTCGGCGTCGAACCGTTCCCAGAGCTGGTCGGGCCCGCGGCGCCCGGTTCCGGGGCGCAGCTCATACGGTGGAGCCGCGCCCTCGGCCCCCGGGACGGGGCGCCAGAGCAGCCCCGCGGCGTGGGCGTGCTCCCAGGCGACCTGCTCGGTGGCGGCGGCGGTGGCCAGGTTGCGCAGCCGGTCGGCGAACCCGGCGTCGGGCGGCGCCAGCTTGTGGGCGCGCATCGCCTCCGCCCAATCGTCGCTCGCGCGGCGCACCGCCTGCATGATCTGCGCGCGCTGCCGGTCGAGGTCGTCGCCGAAGCTCATCCCGCGGCCCTGAGGCTCATCCCACGTCTCGCTCGGTGGGCGCGAGCGGATCGGTCTCGGCCAGACCGACCGGCTCCCCGCCCCAGAAGTCATCCGCGCTCGGCCCCGCCGCCCGTCCAGGTGCCGGAGCCCCGGGGCTGTAGCTCTCGTCGAGGATGCGCTCGAAGTCCGAGCGCTTGATCCGCACCCGGCGCCCCACGCGCAGGGCCGGCAGCGCTCCCTGGTCGATCCAGTTGCGCACGGTCTGCTGGTTGAGCTTCAGAGTCTCCGCGACCTCGGCGACGGTCAAGTACGTCTCGGCGGAATCGTTCTGGCTCATGCGCTTTCTCTAATTGAGACAAACTGGTACGAATTCAGATGCGTATACTAGCGGCTCCATTGGACGTATTGAGTCCAACTGACGCGTAAGAAGGGTCTGGGAAGCCCGTGGATCGTGGATTTGGTGGTCGACATCAGGACCGCAGCGCAGGGGAGCCTCGTCACGCCGAGAACGTGATCCGGCTGCCCACGGACTGGCTGGGTCCACGGGACGAGCTCGTGCCGATCGCATCCGCGGCGCCCGCTCGGGGTGCCGAGCGCGAGGGCGCCACCGGTGAGCCGACCTCGCTCGACGACCTCCGAGCACCCCTCGACGCGCCCGCCGGAGACGCGCTGCCCCCGACCGCGAGCGATTTCTGGGGTGAGGACTCGGCGGCCCTCCACGACGCGATCCAGGGGCCAGCCGCGGCGACCACGCCGTCCGGCGGGCCACTCCCGGCTGGCAGCCGCCGCCTGCGGATCACCCGACCTCCTCGACCGCCCCGGCCGGCCCGGCCGGCCCGGCTCCCCCGGCTGGCCCGGCTCCCCCGGCTGGCCCGGCTGGCCCGGCTCCCCGAGCTTCGTGTCGATCGCCGGGTGCTCGCCATCGCGTTCGTCGCCGTCGCCGGCGTCGCCGGGCTGCTTGTCGTGACCGCCGGCGGCGGAGGGTCCCCACATCGGCGAGCGGCCGCCTCCGCGGCCGCGCCTCGCACGCCGGCATCCCATGCGTCAGCGGCCGCCTCCGGCACGACCGCGGCGGTCTCTGAGCCGCGCGCGCTCGGGACGCTCGGCGAGCACCGCGGCACGACGGGCCGGGCGGCCCGCAACGCGCGCGCCACCGTTCGTCGCCACCGTGTCCGGCCCTCCGTCGACCGGGCGAAGCATCGGCGCCCATTGCATCGCGCAGCGAACACGACCTCGACCTCGACCTCAGGGTCGACCGCCGAGACGCCGCCGGCGGCACCCGCCGGTTCGAGCACGCCCGCGGCCGCCGACACTCCGGCTGCGCCGACCGCGGTCGTGGCGAGTCACCCCAGCCATCAATCGTCCTCCTCCGGATCCGCCAGCCCCTTCGGTGCCACAGCCACGCTGGCGCCGGGCAGCTCCCCCGACTCATGAAAGTGAGCACTTGATGACCAGGATCGTTGGCCACCTCAGGAGCAACGCCGTCGCGTACCTCGCGCTGTTCGTCGCCCTCGGCGGGACGAGTTACGCCGCCGTTGCGATTCCCGCCGGGTCGGTGGGGGCGAAACAGATCAGGAACGGGGCTATAACGCCTGTGAAGATGAACAGCGCGTACACGAACGGAACGGTGCGGGCCTGGGCGATCGTCAGCGCGGCCGGCAAGGTGCTGGGTGGCGCCGGAAAGCCCTCGGCACGGTTGACCGCAGTTACGCCGGGCACGTACATCGTCGACTGGGCGGTCCCGATCTCCACCCGGTGCGCGCCGCTCGCCACGGTGAGCGGCGACCTGTCGACGCCGACCGAGACCGTGACCGTGCCTGGCGGTTCGGCGACGCTCGCCGCCGGCTATGCCGTCGCCCAGACACCGTCGCCGGAGAAGCTCGGCGGAGGCGTGCCCGTCACGACGTTCGACCAATCCGGCGCGCCGACCCCGCTCGCGTTCTACATCGCGGTGGTCTGCTGACACGGACCCCAGAGGCGGATGAGGACCACACTCCTGACAGCGCTCCGCGGATGCCGTTGCGTCGTCGTCGCGCTCGCGGTTGCGGCGCTCGGCTTCTGCGGGTCGGCGCGCGCGGCGACGGATGGGTCCTATCAGGACGTCTACTGGGTCAACAGCTGCAGCCTGTACGACAACACCGCGCCGGTGTTCTCCCCGGACGAGGATCCGAGTGGCTTCACTTTTGCGGATGGGTGCACGCCCGGTGGCGGCTGGTCGGACGCCCTCGAGCTGGAAGCGGTTCACACCGCGGTCGGCTCGTACAGCGAATGGTCAGCGGAGACACCGTCGCCGGCGATCAGGATCATCGGCGCCGACACGCCGCCCCAGACGGGCAATCCGGTCGTGGCCTGCACGCTCAGCGCCGACGGCTTCGCGGCCGCGTTCTTCTGGGGCGACGACGGCGTCAATTACGGGACGAAGCCGATCACCCAGGACTGCCACGGCTCGGACACCGGCATGCTCGCCGCCGGCGGGATCGACCAGTACATCCAGTCCTCACGGTATTTCGGCTGGGACGTCAGCTGCAACACCAACGGCGCCGGCGGCATCCCTGCCGAGTGCACGGGAGCGAACAGCAGTGGATTCCTGGTCCTCGTCAGCGGCATCTCGCTCGAGGTCCAGGAGACGACCGGCCCGGCGCTGACCGCGCTCGGCGACAACCTCTGGAACCAGTCCGGCGGATGGGTCCGCGGCTCATGGCCGGTCAATCTCGGCGCCAGCGATCCCTCCGGCGTCTGCGGCATGGAGATCCAGATCGACGGCAGCGTGCTGAACGCGAACGCGGATTGGTCTCCCGACACGTCGCAATGGCAGCAGTGCAACCTGACCGAGGTCGACGGGAACGTCGATACCACGAGTTATCCGAGTGCCGCAGGCAGCTTCACGCTCGGGTTCTCGGCGACGAACGCCGCGGGAGCGGTCAGCTCGCTTTCGCAGGCGATCGACGTCGACAACGTCACGCCGACGATCACCCTCGCCGGGCCTTCGGACGCCCTCGCCTCGGCGGGCACGCAGTTCGTCACGGCGGACGCCGCCGCCGGGCCGAGCGGCATCCGGGCGATCTACTGCTCGACCGACGGCGGGGCGTATGAGCACTACGCCGGTCCGAGCGCTCAGGTGCCCGTCTCCGGGCTGGGGGCGCACACCGTCGACTGCTATGCCCAGAACAACGCCGTCGACGCGGACGGCCAGTACGCCACGTCGTCGACGGCGAGTCTGTCGATGCAGATCCGCCAGCCGACGGCCGAGGCGGTGTCGTTCAGCCGGATCGTCGACGCGCTGCGCTGCCGGCGGGTGACGGTGCGGGTGCCGGGGCGAGTGCGCACCATCACGCGCCACGGCCATCCGGTTCAGGTGCGGGGCCGCGCGCATACACGGACGCTGACTCGCTGCCATGCGCGGACCGTACGGCGCCTGGTGCGCGTGACCGTCGTCCGTCACGGGCGGAAGGTCGCCGTCTGGCGGGCGCGACGGGTGGTGCTGCTGCCCCACCTCGTCCAGCGGTCCTCGACACGCGTGGGGTTCGGCAAGGCGACGACGGTCAGCGGATGGCTCGGGCTGACGGACGGCGTCCCGCTCGGCGGACGCACGGTGCAGATCCTCACCGCCCCTGACAACGGGCTGCTGCAGTTCTCATCGGCGACCACCGTGCAGACCTCGCCCGAGGGTCTGTGGACCGCCGAGATCAACCCGGGCCCGTCCCGGCTGATCGAAGCGGTGTACGCCGGCGACGCGACGACCGAGCCGGCGACGTCGGCTCCCGTCACGCTGACCGTCCCGGCCAAGGTGGAGCTGCTCCGGATCACGCCGCGACGCGTTCCGTGGGGCGGCACCGTGCGGATCTCCGGACGAGTGCTCGGCGGCTATCTGCCGCCGTCGGGCGCGCTGTTGCGGCTGCGGATCGGGCTCGGATCGGCGGTCACGACGTACGGGGTTCACGAGCACGTGACCGGAAGTGGACGCTTCACGACGGTCTACACCTTCGGCGTCGGGCCGGCCGTCATCCATCGCCGCTTCTGGTTCGAGGTCTCGACGCTGCCGATCGGTGACTATCCCTACGCGCCGGCCAACAGCCGCCGGCTCGCCGTCGCCGTCGGCGGACACCCGAGTACCGACCTGTGTTGCCGCTCACGATAGTTGGCCACATGACAGATGGTCGGACCCCGGACTTTCCCATTTGACACGTGGTTGGACCCCAACAGACACGATTGCCCACAGACACGGGCCCTTCGGGGGTTCCACGGTCCGCTTTCGCGTGCCGCTCCCGTCCGTAGCAGGCCATCGGCAAGCCCATGGGCGGCAGTCGCTTCAGCGGCGGACCAGTCATCCCGCGCCAGCGAGTCTGACTACTGCTCTCGGCGGGACCGAGGCGAAGCGCTCCTCTCGTCGCGCCGTTCATAACGATCCCCTTCCTCCACGGCCCTTTGGGGCACCTCGGCATAATCAGTCGATGCGGCGGTTGCCACAGGGGTGTGCCGTGGGTCAGGTCAAGCGCGTCTTGGCGGCGGCGGGCGGGGGCAGGGTTCAGTGAATGTGGGGCGGATCTCATCTCCTCGATTTGTGGGACGGGTAGCGGAGCTCGACGCGCTGAAGCGGCTTGTTGCGCGCGCGTCGTCAGGGAGTGGTAGGGCGGTGCTGGTGGCTGGCGACGCGGGTATCGGCAAGAGCCGCCTCGTGGCCGAGTTGGAAGAGAGGGCGAGGGAGCGCGATGTCCGCGTACTGGTAGGGGAGTGCGTCGAGCTCGCCGAGGGGGAGTTGGCGTTTGCGCCGATGATCTCCGCGTTGCGCGGAGTGATGGAGGAGCCGGCGTCGGTGGAGTGGTTGGAGGCCGCAGAGCGTTCGGCGCTGGCGTCACTGTGGCCGGTGGTCGGCGCGGGCGAAGCGCTCCCGGGCAGGCGTGAGCTGCTGTTCGAGGCCGTGTACCGGGTCCTCGCTCGCCTCGCCTGTGCGCGGCCGGTGCTGCTGATCGTGGAGGATGTGCATTGGATCGATCGGTCCTCGCGCGATCTCCTCGCCTTTCTGGTCCGCAACGCGCGCCACGACCCCATCGCCGTGCTGACCACGTTCCGACCCGACGAGTTGCCCCGGGGCCATGCGTTACGCCCGTTCGTCAGCGAGCTGGAGCGTTCGGGACGGGCGGAGCGGGTTGACCTGCTGCCGCTGCGGCGCTCCGAGGTGGCCGAGCAACTGGAGGCGATTGCGGGGCACGCCCCGGCCGCCGAGGTGATCGAGCGGATCTTCGCGCGCTCGGAAGGAAACCCGTTCTTTGCCGAGGAGCTGCTGGCAAGCGCCGACACTGCCGCTCGGGAGCTACCGGGCTCGCTGCGCGAGGCGCTGCTGTTGCGGGTCGAGCGACTGTCGGACCTGACCCGCGAGGTGCTGCGCGTAGCGGCGGTCGTGGGTCGCTCGGTTGACCACCGCCTACTCGCAAGCGTGGTCGGTGTCGCAGAGCCCGACCTGCTTGCCGGCCTTCGCGAAGCGACAGACCATCACATTCTGGTGCCGAGCCCGGATGGCGCCGCGTACGTATTCCGCCATGCGCTGTTGCGCGAGGCGATCTACGACGACACGCTGAGCGGCGAGCGGCTGCGCCTGCATCGCGTGATCGCGGCGACGCTCGATACCCATCGGGAGTACGCCGGGGAGGCGCCCGCGGCCGTACTGGCCTACCACTGGTTTGCGGCCGGCGAAGAGCGGGCCGCGCTGGCCGCGTCGGCCGAGGCCGCGTCCGAAGCAGAGGGCATGCATGCGCTGGGAGAGGCGGTGGGGCACATCGACCGCGTGCTCGGACTCTGGGAGCGCGTCCCCCGGCCAGAAGACGCGGCGGGCTCGGACCGGTTCGAGTTGCTCATCCACGCGTCAGAGCTCGCGGACTTCTCCGGTGACGGCGCTCACGGCCTCGCGCTCGCGGACCGGGCACGCGCTGAGATCAACCCGCGCACCGAGCCCCTCCGCGCGGCGCGGGCGGAGGCGCGCATCGGCCGTTCGCTGTTCTTCTCGGGGCGGGGCGCCGACGCGCTCGAGCACCTCGCGGCCGCCCGCCGTCTCGTGCCGAAGGACCCGCCCACCGTCGAGTATGCGGAGGCGCTGGCTGCGGAGGGCCGGACGCTGATGCTCAACGATCGGCCGGGCGAGGCACGCGGACCGCTCGAGGAGGCGATCTCGATTGCCGAGCGCGTGGGCGCGCGGGACGTGCTGGCGAGTGCGCTGAACTCGTTGACGATCGTGTACGGCAGCCTGGGCGATTTCGAGCGGGCGATCGCCACCGGCCGCGACGGCCTGCGGCTCGCCCAACAGATCGGCTCGGTCGAGGAGATCATGCGAGCCTACGTCAACGGCAGCCAGGCGATCCAGGACGCAGGCCGGATCGACGAGTCGCTGGCGATGGCGCTCGAGGGGGTGGCGGTTACGGAGCGGCTCGGGATGAGCCGAGTCGCCGGCGACACCCTGCGCGACCACGCAGGCCTGATGCTCCTGCGCATCGGACGGCTCGCTGAGGCGGACCGGGTTATCCGACCGGCGCTGGAGAGAGCGACCACGACGTTCAACGTTGCCGCGGCACAACAGTCCGCGGCACGGCTGGCGCTCGAGCGGGGGGACATCGGTCTCGCCGAGCGACGGCTGGAGACGGCGTGGTCGCTGATGCAGCGCTCGGGCGGGTTTCAGCTGATCGGCCCGGCACTCGGGGCGCGTGTGCTGCTGGAGTTGACTCGTGGCGATCTCCAGCGCGCCCGGGAACGCGCGCGCGAAGGCCTCGAGCGCGCCGTCCTGAACATGGGCCACTCGCTGTTCACCGCCGAGCTGTACTGGCTTGCGGTGCGGGTCGAGGCGGAGCTGGCCGAGCTGGCGCGGACGGGAGATGACAGCGAAGCGATCGGGCGGTGCGAACGGGCAGCCGTGTCCGCGCTGCACGACTTCGAAGCAGGGCTCAGTAGGGCCGGCGGCGACCGACCGCCGCCAGAGTCGAGCGCGTTCCTGGCGCTGGCGAAGGCCGAGCTGACGCGTCTGCGCGCCGAGCGGGACCCCGGGCCTTGGACGACAGCGGCCGAGGCCTTCGGCGCGATCGGGGCCTGTTATCCGGCGGCGTACGCCATGATGCGCGCGGCCGAGGCGCTTGCCCTCTCCGGCGCGCGGGTCGCCGAGATCGCGGTGCCGCTCCGGTCCGCGCACGCCACCGCCGTCGAGGTCGGCCCGGGACCGTTCCTTACATCCGTGCTGGCGCTCGGGCGCCGGACGGGCGTGCCGCTCGGCGCTCCGGGCGAGGGCTCGCGCGGGGATGTCGTCGCCGCGCTCGGCCTGACCAAACGCGAGCTCGAGGTGCTGCGCCTGCTCGGCGACGGCGCCACCAACCGGCAGATCGGCGAGGAGCTGTTCATCACCCCGAAGACCGCGAGCGTGCACGTCTCGCGGATCCTGTCCAAGCTCGGTGTCGCGAACCGCGCCCAGGCGGGGGCCGCCGCTCACCGGTTCGGGCTGGCGCGGCAGCTCGGCGCTGATTCGTTAGCGCCCTTCGAGGACTCAGACTCCCGGCCCAAGCTTAAGACGCAGGATTAGGCGTCTTCCGGATGCGGCGCCCAGGGTCTTAGCCATAGGTTGGCGGCAGGTCAATTCCTCACCAATCGGAGGACGCCAGGACCGCCACCAGCCTGACCGACGCGGCGCTCCGGGCATCCCTCCACAGCCAACCAAAAGGAGGAGCGCCATGCCGCTCATCAACGTCAAGCTGATCGAGGACGTGTTCACGTCCGAGCAGAAGGGGCAGATCGTCGAGCGACTGACCGACGCGATGGTCTCGATCGAAGGAGAGAACATGCGCGGCGTCACGTGGGTCGTCGTCGAGGAGGTTCGCAGTGGCGACTGGGGCATCGGCGGTAAGCCGCTGCACACCGACGACGTCAAGGCGCTGGCGGCCGGCACGCCCGCCTAGCTACTTGCCGGGGAGCCTCGCTATCAGTGCCCGTCTGGTTAGTTCGTTTGCACCAAGAGCCGCCAGGGGCGGTTCGACTGCAGACGAATTGACCGGACGGGGCACTCGAGCGCGGGGCTGTCTGGCGCGGCCCGACTGTAGCAATCGCCGATGAGCAGGCGCTCGGACGCAGCCCGACCACCTGTCGCTCCCACCCAGAGGCAGTCGTCAGACTCGCTGGCGCGGGATGAATGTCCGCCGCGGAAGCGGCTGTCGCCCACGCGCTTGCTGATTCGCCCGAGACGAGCAGGTCAGCAAGCGCACTACGGTTTGGTGCCTCGCCCGCCCGACCGGCGGGATCCAGATCCACGCCACCGTTCAGAAGGCCGGCAGACGGCTTCCGGCGAGCGATCCCGGGAGGGCTATCCAAGGGTGGCGACTGTTCGTCATGCCGGTCGAAGGAATGTTCGTTCTAGAGGAAGGAAGCGAATGACGATTCGAAGCACACACACCCACGAGCCCTGACGCCGGCAATCGCCCTGCTGGCCGGCACAGCGATCGCATGCGCGGTCGGGATCCGCCAAAGCTGGGGAACGGCGCTCGCCTCAGAACTGGTGGCACTGGCTTGGGCGGCCGGCCTCTACTTCATCGGAAGCTCAGACAGCGACGCCGGCTCGGTCATCGGCGGCCAAGATGACGAGCGCCAGCAACTCGTCGGATTGCAGGCAGCGCGCCTGTCCCTGGTCGTCGTGCTCGCCGCGATCGTCGTCATGTGCTTGATCGCCGCTGCAGCCAACGACGCGATCTGGCCGTTCCAGGTTCTCCTTGCGATCATCGGCATCGCGTACTTCACCGGGTTGCATGCCTATGGCATGAACCCCGAAGAGGTGGCCAGCGAGACGTATTCGAGGCTCGGGTTCCGGCGAGGCCAGACGCCCACCTGAGGCGCTCTGACCTGAAGAAACGCGAGAGCGGGCAAGGCTCGACCGGCTCACGGTTCAACAACGCATCACTTACGCAACTGCTGAGCGGCGACGTTACCGGCTCTCGTCGGACGACCGGGAGGCACTAGAACCGCGCCGGCCTCCACGCTCGGTGCGCGACGCGCGGGCCGGCGATCGTGACGGCGGTCTGCCGGTACCGGGCCGAGACTGTGACCGCCTGAAACAAGAGAGCGACTTCTCGGCGCGATCGGCCCTCGGAGTCCGCGCGCGGTGATCTGCTTGACGGCAATGCCACGCCGCTCCGCGATCGTCGACATCCAGCCGGCTTTGATCGTCCTCGAACGGTCCCGTGCAGATGGCCCCACCGGCCCAACGGAGCGAGTAAGCTGGAAGGCATGGTTGGCGACATTCTTCAACCGACGCATCTGCTCTTCGTGCTCGTCATCGCGCTGCTCGTCCTGGGCCCGAAGCGGCTGCCGGAGGTTGGGCAGAAGCTCGGCGCCGGAATCAGGGACTTCCGCGCGGCGCTCAACGGCGAACCCGAGCGCCACGAGGAGATCTCCGCTCGTTATCAGGAGCCGCAGGCACAGCCTGCCCCGGGATATGCACCTCCCGCTCAGGCTGGCTATGCACCTCCCGCTCAGGCCGGATACGCGCCGCAGGCCGGCTACGAGCCTCCTCGCCAGGCGCCGGCGCCCGCACCCGCACCGGTCCAGACCGCGTACGAGCCCGCCCCCACGGCCCCCGTGGAGCGGCAGGCCGAATACGAGTCCGCGCCGCCCGCACTCGCCCTCAGCGGCGAGCACCGAGCACCTCCGGTCGAGGATCGGTTCGTGCCGGACGCCCCCGCGCCGAGCCGCCAGCATGAGTACGCCGGTGGCAGCGGGGCTCCCGCACCCGCTCACGACGCCGAGCAGTCAGTACCCGCGCCGCGCGACCCCGCCGCCTGACGCACGCATCGCCGCGCCGGCTGACGACACGCCCGCCGCCGGCATGACGGCGAGCCGAGAGGCCGCGGCCCTCGTCGTGCTGCTGGGTCTCGGTGGGCAGAGCGCGCGCACCGCGGCTCAGGACGTGCAGGAGCTCGGCAGCGCGGAGGCCGCGCTCGAGCGAGCGCTCGCTGCGCCCGGCGGGCGGCCGACTCTGCTCCCCGACGATCCGGGGCCTCGGCTGACGCAGGCCCGAGAGCGCATCGACCGCTGGACGAACCAGGGCTTCCGGATGCTGACGGTGCTCGACGACGACTATCCGGCCAATCTCCTCGCCGTCCATGATCGGCCGGCGCTCATCTTCGTGGCGGGCAGCCTGCTCGCCCAAGACCAGCGCTCGGTCGCAATCATCGGATCGCGGCGGGCGAGCAAGGAGGGTCGGGCGATGGCCGGACGGATCGCACACCACCTCGTCGCCAGGGACGTCACCGTCGTGTCGGGCCTGGCCGCCGGGATCGACACCGCGGCGCATCAGGCGGCGCTCGAGGCGCAGGGGCGGACGCTGGCGGTGGTCGGGACTGGCTTGACCCACAGCTATCCGCCGGAGAACGCGGCACTGCAGCGGACGATCGCGCAGTGGGGGGCGGTGATCTCGCAGTTCTGGCCCGAGACGGCGCCGAACCGGGACACCTTCCCGCAGCGCAACGCGGTGATGTCGGGGATGGCCCAGGCGACGGTCATCGTCGAGGCCTCGCCGCGCAGCGGGGCGCGAGTCCAGGCTCGCCTGGCGCTCGCCCACGGACGCCCGGTGTTTCTCATGAGTCCGGTGCTCGCGCAATCGTGGGCGCAGGAGCTGGCGGCGCGTCCGGGCACCTACGTCGTACAGACGCCGGACGAGATCACGACGACGCTGCAGCGGCTGACCGCGACCGATGCGCTCGTGGAGTGACGCGCGGTGCCGACGGTCGCCGAGCTCAGTGCGCCCTATGGCAACTTCATGCTCGGGCCACGCTTCGGACCCGACGTCTGCCGGGTCTGCTTCAACCTGACCGATGGCTATGAGCGCTGCTATGCCTGCGCGCACGGCGGCCGCTCCCTCGATGCCGTCGCCCCGATCTCCTACAGCGTCGCCGGCGAGCAATTGCACCACGTCCTGTCCACCTACAAGCGTCGCTCGGATCGGATCGGGCGCCGCTTCGGAGTCGAGCTCGCGGCCGTTCTCTGGCGTCACCTCGCCGCCCACGAGCAGTGCGTGGCGCACGCGGTCGGGATCGACGCGTTCTCGATCGTGACGACGGTGCCGTCGGGCGACGCGCAGCGCGACGCGGCGCATCCGTTGCACGCCATCGTCGGCGAGCTCGTTGGCCCCGTGCGTGACCGTCATCGTCGTGCCCTGCGGCGCAGCGCTCTGCCGAGCGGAGCGCATGAGTTCAGTGTCGGGAAGTTCGAGCCGACGGCGGATGTGACCGGCGAGTCGGTCCTGGTGATCGACGACACGTGGACGACCGGCGCCAATGCCCAGAGCGCCGCGGCGGCGCTCAAGGCGGCGGGAGCGGTGCGCGTGGCGGCGGTCGTCGTCGGCCGCTACGTCAACCGGGACTGGCGTCACAACGACCGCAGCCTCGGCGGGCTGGCCCGACCGTTTGACTGGAGCCGGTGCGCGCTCTGCGCGCCGAGCGAGGCTGCCCCCGCGCCCGCCGACCGGGGCGGCGACGAAACGCCCGCGGACGCCGTGGATCGGTCAGCGCCACCAGGCGCCGAGCACGCGGCGCCAGTTCTCCCAGGCGATCTGCGAGAGCTCGCGTGAGTCGAAGCCGACCGCGGCCAGCGCCTCCAGGACGCGCGGTGTGCCGGCGACGTCGCCGATCGCAGCCGGAACCGTGGTGCCGTCGAAATCGGATCCGAGCGCGACATGGGCGACTCCGATCCGGTCGGCGACATAGCGGGCATGCTGAGCCACCAGCTCGATCGGCGTGTCCGGGTTGTCGGTGAAGTCCGGGCGCAGGAAGGGGCACGCATAGACGATCCCGACGAGCCCGTCCGAGGCTCCGATCGCGTCCAGCTGGCGGTCGGTGAGGTTGCGCGAGGACGGGCACAGCGCGTGCGCCGCGGAATGGCTGGCCACGAGCGGTCCGATGCCGGCGCCCGCGACGTCCCAGAAGCCGGCCTCGTTGAGATGGCTGAGGTCGAACACGATCCCGAGCTCACCGCAGCGCCGCAGCAGCGCACGGCCGGCGGCGGTCAGCCCGGGACCGATGTCGGGGCCCGACGGTGCCACGAAGGGAACGCCATGGCCAAAGGCGTTGGACCGGCTCCACACCGGCCCGAGCGAGCGCAGCCCGGCGGCGTACCACAGCTCCAATGCCTCCAGATCGGGGTCGATCGCCTCGGCGCCCTCCAGGTGGATGACCGCGACGGGAGGACCGTCGTCGTCGCGAGCGCTATCGAGATCGCCGGCCCGGCGCGCGATGCGCAGCGCACCGGTGCGCTCCAGGGCCAGCAGCCGGCCGGCTGCCCGAGCCGAGAACGCGGCCGCTTCGGCGTACCCGACCGGCGCGGCAACCGGCGCCGTCACCGGATCCGGGACCCGTGCGCCGGGCCCGTGGACCTCGCCGGGGGACGGCGTGAACACCGAGAAGATGCCGCCGCGAACTCCGCCGGCCCGCATCCGGGGGAGATCGAGGTGGCCGCCCGGACGGCCGGCGGCGAGCAGCTCGTGATCGTCGGTGGTGATCGCGTCGTTGTGGCCGTCGAACACCGGTTGCACGTCTCGAACCTAGCGAGATGAGGGTCCCGGCGAACCTACACACCCGTAGGACCGAGCCCGCGAGTTGCTAGCCTGGCCCCGACGGCATGCTGCCCCCATTTTCTCCGGACGCCTCCACGCACCAGGAATCGCCGCTCGGGGAGAGCAAGCCGGAGTCACCGCCGGCCGCCGCGCCCGCCAAGCCCCGGCGCCCCTACGCGCCTCGGATGGCGCCGGAGAAGCGCCGTGAGCAGCTGATCGACGCCGCCCTCGCGGTGATCATCGAGCAGGGCTACGAGGGCGTCTCGATCGAGGCCATCGCCCGCGCCGCCGGCGTGACGCGACCCGTCGTCTACGACCATTTCGCCAACCTCGGCTCGCTCCTGCAGTCGCTGATCGCCCGCGAGGAGAGCTATGCCCTGGCCCAGCTCTCGGTGGTCATTCCCGATCGCCCGCGTGACGGCCGCCCAGCCGACCTGTTCGCCGCCGGGGTCCGCCACTTCCTCGACGCGGTCGCCAGCCGCCCTGATACCTGGCGGATCATCCTCCTGCCGCTCGAGGGGACGCCGGCGATCGTCCGAGAGCACGTCGAGCGCAACCGCGCGCGGATCCTGGAGCGGCTGGAGCAGTTCGTGACCTGGATCGTCGAGCATTCTGGCGCTCCTTCGGATCTGGACATCGAGATCTGCGCGCGGGCGATCCTGCGACTGAGCGAGGAGGCCGGCCGCATGGTGCTGATCGACCCCCGGCGATTCTCCCCGGAGCGCTACGAGCACTTCGCGCACGAGATCATGCGCCTGATCACCGGCGAGCGGTAGCTCGTCTCACCGCCGCCGACCCGCGACAGGACGGTGCAAGCACGACGGGGACCCAAATGAGGGTCCCCGTCGCCGGCTGCATTCGCTTCCGCGCCCACGGCCGGGTTGGACGTTTCGCCGAGGGCAGCCGCTTGCACGTGCTCAAACCCACGCCCCGAATCAGAGTTGCGGCGATCCTTGGCATACTGAGCGCTCCCCACCCATGGGGGCGTAGCTCAGTTGGTTAGAGCGCCGGCCTGTCACGCCGGAGGTCGCGGGTTCGAGTCCCGTCGCTCCCGTCAGTCACCTCGGGACAAAACGAGTCATATACAGGACATTTGCCGCGCCAGGCAGATCCGTCCCGCGCCATCACAAGACGGCGAAAGTCAGGTCGCGCCAGAAAACGGTGACCAAACCGGTGACCAGCCGCGCCGTCCACAGGGGCGATCGAGAGCCTGCTCGAGGCCGGCGAGCGCCAGTCTCCAACCGATTCACCGCTTGCAGATCGGCGATCCGCAACGGGGCGCGGCCGATGCTGCTGCGGCTTCGCGTGACCGGCCGCCCCGCCGATCAAGACGCCGAACGTACTGGGCTCGAAAACCGGTATGGGCGTTTCCGTCCATCCGGAGTTCGAATCCCCCCCTCACGGTAAGTCCCAGACGTTTTTGCGTCGGTTGCAGGGAGCTAGACCGGCACCTGTCAATGGCCATCGGTTTCTCCCCACCTGCGGCCGTCGTTTCTCCCCACTGGTGGCCATTTTTTCTCCCCGCTGGTGGCCACGAATCTCCCCACCGTCAGGTTTGCTGGTTTCCGGTGTTTAGGGCAGTGGCGTGACTCCTTTCCCGGCGGTGGCCTGCGCGAGTCGGTAGCTGTCTGATCCGTCGGTGATCACGAACGGAACGCAGGCGCATATCGCTTGACGGTCCTGGATCGGGGTCGGGGCCGGGCGGGGCCTGGTCGTCATCGGGTGGGTCATCGGGCAGTGGGATCTTGAGGTGGATCTCGACGTGCCAGCCGGTGACGCGGATCTTCTCGACGACAAGCCTGAGTAGGCGTCGGCGGCCGTCGATATCGAGGTCGTCGAGCGAGACGGCGATCTGCTCGGCGAAGCCGGCCAGCCGGCGGCGTAGGCGGTTCTCGTTCGCGAGCTCGGCGCTGCGGTTGGTGAGCGTGGTCTTTTCGCGGGCGAGTTGGTCGCGGCGGGCGGTCAGAGCGGCGGTGCGGCGGGTGAGCTCGTCGAGGTCGATCAGTCCGGCTTGGTAGGCGTCCAGCAGCCGGCCGCGCTCGCGCTCGTTGCTGTCCAGAGCGCTGTCGAGCCGTCTGAGCTGCGCGGCGACGAGTTCGTTCTCGTCTGCGGGTGCGCCGGCGATCACGGCGCGCTCGCCGGCGATGAGCTGGCGGGGGTCGAGCAGCACCTGGCGGACCTGCGCCCAGACGTAGGTGTCGAGTTCGTCGGCGCGGATGTTGCGCTCGGGGCAGCGCCCTTCTGGCGAGCGCGCGCGGAGCACGTCGTGGCCGCGACAGTAGTAGTAGCGGTGCCAGGTGCCGTTGCGACCGCGCATGCGGTGACAGTTGCAGCCGAGCTGGCAGTGGCCGCACTCGATCAGGCCGCGTAGGAGCCACACGCCCCACTCCGCGCCGCGCGGATTCCACTTCGAGTTGTCCCGACTGATCTGCTTGACACGGTTAAACGTGTCACGGTCGATGATCGCGGGCACCGGGATCGCGATCCACTCCTCGCGCGGGCGCTCGCGGTGGCGGGTCTTGCGGTGGCGCGCGCCGCGCGGACCGTTACCCTCCAGCGACTCGCGGCGGTTGTAGTAGACGGTGCCGATGTACGCCTCGTTGTTCAGCAAGCGCGTGATCGTAGAGGTGCCCCAAACTGGCTTGCCGGTCGGCGAAGCGATCCCGCGATCGAGTAGATCGAGCGAGATCTGCCGGATCGATCGTCCCTGCTCGACGTAGGCGTCGAAGATGGCGCGGACGATCTCAGCCTCGGGCTCGACGATCTCGATTCGCGCGGGGGCGCCGTCGCCCGGGAGGACGCGGCGGTGGGCGTAGGAGGTCTTCCAGAAGGGGATCTCGCCCTGCCGAGCGCGGTAGAGCTTCCCGCGTCGGTAGAGCTCGGCGATCTTCGCGCGCTCGTATTCGGCGATCACGCCCTGCATCTGGACCAGCAGCGTCGTCTGCGGGTCCTCGCCGTGCGCAGGGCCCTCGAGGAACCGGACGCTGACTCCAAACCGCTCGAGCTCCTCGATGATCAGCACTTGGTAGGCGTAGACGCGCGCAAGCCGGTCAGCGGCGAGGCAGATCACGCCGTCGAGCACGCCAGCCTCGGCCGCGTCGCGCAGGCGGTCAAGCGCCGGGCGATCCAAGCGCGCCCCGGAGTAGCCGTCGTCGGTGAACTCCTCGATCACCTCGTGCCCGTCGGCGTCAGCGGCACTCCTGAGCGCCTCCAGCTGCGAACCGATGGTACGACGTTCTTGCTGACGCTCGGTCGACACGCGTGCGTAGAGCGCGACCTTCACTGCCCCACCACGCGCAACCGCCGATCGTAAGTGCCACGGTCGAGCAGGAACGCATATGTGTCACACAGGCACCCGTCACGTGGATCCTGGTCGCCGCACCATGCTGGTCGTGGCGCCGCGATCACTGACGCCAGGAATGCGGGCTCGGTGACAGGCCACGCGATCAGGCCGGCCAGGCCGCGTTTCTGGAAGCGACGTGCTGCCAGCAGCTCGCCAAGCTCGCCGCCGGCGAGCACGATCTCGCGCAGCTGCTCGTAGTCCGCCTGCGCTGGCTCGGCGATCGGCCAGAACCGCTCGCTCACGAGCGCCCCCCGAGCGCCTTCTCGACCGTGCGCCGGTGAAGCCTCACCCCCAGCGCCGCCTCCAGCTCGGCGGCGAGCTCCGCCCCGGAGGCGCCCGGTCGCTCCCGAAGGCGCGCCTGCAGGAATGCGAGCACCTCCGGGGAGAGCTTCACCGGGCCACGCCGCCCGGGCCGCTCGTCCAGCAGCCCGACCATCCCCGAGCGCTCGAAGGCCGCCTGCACGAGGTAGAACGACGCCCGCGAGTACCCGTGCGCGCCCGCCGCAGAAGTCGCGCTCTGCCCGTCGACCACGTGCGCGCGGAGCATCTCGTACTTCACCTGCACCTTGTCGAACGACGCGAAGAACCCCGGATGCGAGCGGAACGGCTCGCCGAGGACCGCGTCGGGCGACGAGTGCAGCAGCCCGGCCTGCTCCAGCGTCCGATAGCGCCCCGAGGCCGCCATCCCGGCTCACCCGCCTCCGGCCGGCTGCTGTCCAACCATGACCGCCGCTTGTCGTGATCTGCCGTCGCTGTTCATCGATAATCGCCGCGTCAAGCATTACAGACTCAGCGGACGGTATGACTTGCGGCGCATATCTCTGGACTCTGCGGCGTTCTTTCCTAGACCTATTCGGGCCCTTCTTGTGCCGTACCGCCCCGCCTTAGGCGCCGACGATGCCCCGGCCGGCGGTAGAGCTCCGCGTCCTCGACGGTCACGTCCCGCGCGAGGACGCCGCGGTAGTTCAGGGTTGCGTTCCGTTCGTGATCAAGACGTGCGCGTGGTGCAGCAGTCGGTCGACGGTTGCTGTCGCGAGGGTCTTGGGCATCAGCTCGTCAAATCCGCTGGGATGGATGTTGGAGCTGATCGCGATCGATCGCTTCTCATAGGCGGCGTCGACGACTCGGAACAGCGCCTCGGCGGCATCGGGGGAGACGGGAAGCAGCCCGACATCGTCGACCTATGCGGATATCGGCATAGTGCGACGAGGTCGGCTACATCCCGTTTGACCCCCAAGCGGCGAGCCTGATGTTCATGCTCGTCTCCCGCCGCTTTGGACGCGCCTCGATGATCGTCACGTCCAACAAGCCGTTCAGCGCGTGGGGAGAGATCTTCGGCGACGACATGGCCGCCACCGCGATGGTCGACGGCCTCATCCATCACGCCGAGATCCTCAGCCTCAAGGGCGACTCCTATCGCCTCAAAGACCGCGACCTCGGACCCCAACTCGGTCGCCGGACTGATCCAACGGCCTGACCGACACCCCCTCGAGAACCTCGCCACGGGCCGCAGAACGCCCGACAACATGCCGATCCCGACCGGGGCCCTCCCCCGGGAGGCACGTCGTCAAAAGGTCCGCCGATCGGCCCCGTCCGGATGATTGGGTCGTCGCCAACTCAATCGCCAGCTCAGCGGGGCCGGAACGAGCAAAGCAGCCGTTCGCAGCGACGCGATCGGACGGCTGCTCCTGTCCGATACCAGCAGCGAACGCAGCAGCGCATCCGCCCGCCCCGATGGCTCCTCTGCGCGTGCAGCGGTAGCGGCCCGGCTGCGGCCGCCCGCGCAACCAGGTTTCGGCAGACGCAGATCTCCCGACGCACGTCGGCTGCTCGAAGCGGTCTCGTCACGCTACGACTCGGCAGCTAGCCGCCGCTGGAGCTCCACATCCAGCGGCGAAGCAGCGCAGACGACAGCACACGCGAAGGTCGACGGTCGGGCTCGCGGGCGGGACGGCGAGGCCACCGAAAGCGCCCTTGGGGCAGCGGCCCCCGGGCGCGCAACGGCGACGGTTCAGCGTCAGGCAAAGGGAGCCCGCCGAACGGTCGTGGAGCCAGCGGCCCGTCTCGGCCTGGTCCCGGGCCATGATCATCATCATCGTTGTCTGTGGACGGTCCCTCGCGATCCGGCCACTCGAACAGCAGGACCGGCATCAGCGCGGGCGACAGGAAGATCGAGAATACGCACACCGTCAGCAGCTCGCCGACCGCGTCCTCGCTGAGGACCCGTAGCGCCGCTCCGGCGATCAGCACGACCGCGGGCGTCGCCTGGATCACCATGAACACCCCCAACCGCAACACGAACCGCGCGCGGCGGCGAAGGGAGGAATCCAGCAACGCGCTGGCCAGGATCCCCAGCGGGATCGATTCCACGACCAGCACCAACACCACAACGATCCCTATCCCGTGCACAGGCACAGTCTATCCGGGCACAACGCGACCCAGGCCGTATCATTCACGATGGGCCTCGACTACCAGACCCATGCTCACGGCACCCGCTCCTTCCCAGAAAGCGCGACGGGTTCCGCGATGGGCTGGGGTGACCGCGAAGACCGCAGCAGCTACCGCCTCTCACCCAGGTTCGTTACCCGGCAAGACCGCCTCTGTCTCTCGGCCCGACACATTCGACACGGGGGTTTAACGGCACTCCGCCAGTACCCTGCCCACCCAGCAAGGCCCAACTGCAGGCCTGGCGCGACGCGGGCGCCGACCCGGCGCAGAAACCGCGGACGGGCTGGCGGCTAGCGGCCGTGTTCGCCCAAGACCAGGTGGCCGAGCTGCCCCCGCCGGCCGTGGCCGCGCCGCTGGCCGCGCCGATCGCCGAGATCCGCGGCGACAGCCACCAGGACCTGATCGCCGCATTGACGACGCTGGCACGGGAGATCGGCTACCAGGTCACCGTCGCGGACGCCGGCCAGGCCGACGGCACCTGTGACCCCAAGACACAGCGGATCACGATCGCGCAGCGTCTGGAGCCCAACGGGCAGCTCGTCGCGCTCATCCACGAGCTCGCCCATGCCCTCGTGGCCGAGGATCCCGACGTCCCGGCACTGGACTACGCGCAAGGGGAGCTGATCGCCGAATCGGTCGCATGGTGTTGCGGTCAGACGGTCGGGCTGGACTCCAGCGCCGACAGCATCCCCTACCTGGCCAGCTGGGCCGAAAGCGCCAGCCTGGACGTGCTCGAACAGACCGCGGCGCTGACCGGCCGGCTCGCCACCCGGATCGAAGCGGCGTTACTCGCCGAGCCCGCGGGCGCGCAGCCAGGCGGTGAGAAGGTCATCGACGCGCCGCAGTCCGTAGCGGTCTGAGAGCTCGATCAGCGCCTCGGCGCCCGCGCGGGCGCCCGGACCCGGCAGCACCCCGAACGCCGCCAGGGTCAGCTGCACGTCGGCGAGCGACACTCGGCGTTCAACGGTGAACCGGGCGCCCCACCGCGCCGCGGCGCGAGGAAAGGTCTGCGGTTCGCGGTCAAGCAGCGCGAGCAGGATCGCCAGCGCGTCCTCCAGCCCGACGGTCGGCAGTTCGGCGGCGATCGCGCGGATCTGCGCCGCGCTGGCCCGCGGATTGGCCAGCGCACGCCGCAGGCGAGTGACCGGACTCCCGTCCGACGTCATACGAACGCATGTTCGCACGCGGTGGGAGATCCACGGGTGCGCCCAACCGACTCCCCGCACCATCAACGTGACAGACCGGCGTCTGACGTGGTGGCGTGGCGCAGAAATGGCAGGGCGCACGCGGGCGCTGTGCGCGGCTGTGGTCGCGTCCTGCGCTGTACCTTCAGAAGCAATGGACGAGACGAAAGGCGGGTCGGGCCCTGTGCTGCGCGTTCTGGCTCACGTGCGGCTCAAAAGCGACGCGGAGAGGCAAGCGAAGGTCGAGCGGTTTCGGGGCAGCGAGTGGGGCGAACGGCCCGAGGAGCTCGCCCGGATCGAAGCGAACATCCTCGATTCGTCGAGGTACACGATGGAGGTGACGCTGTCGGCCGAGCTCGCCGACGGCCGCCGGGTCACGGGTGGCGGGTTCGTGTTCAGCGGGCCTCGCCGCGGACGTGGCGCGATCTGGTGGCGCTACCGCGGGCCACGGCTCAGCGATGATGAACGCGAGCACCAGCGATTGCTCGATGAGACCTATCGTGTCGGTCGAGCTGATGTCGAAGACGCGATCGACCAGATGCTTGGTCGAGAGCCCCGGCAGCATCGACCGCCACGGTTGGCCTGGGAAGGCCTCCAACGCGCGCTCACCGAAGTCAGGGTGGATGCGAGTGAGGAGGAGTTGATCGCGGCGCCGTTGATCGTCGAGCTCTCCCCCGAAGCTGAAGCTGAGGTCGCCGGCGGCGCCTGACGCTCAGCGCGATGACGACCTGGGCTGTCAGCGGAGACGGAAAGATGACCGAGTCGACCCCACGGATGCTGACGATCGATCAGCTGACGCAGCTAAAGCAACGCTGGGAGATGTTCGGCCTCGTCGGGGTCCTCGACCGTCTCCGACCCGGGCTCACCCACACCGAGATGGACGCGCTGACTGCGCCGCTCGGCATCGTCTTGCCAGAGGAGGCCCGCGTGTGGTGGGGCTGGCAGGACGGCACCGATCTAGTCAGAGTCGACCCGATCCGCGGAGAGGAGTTCGCGATGATCGCGCCCGGGCGGATCTTCCTGTCTCTCGCCCACGCGGTCACGCATTGCCAGATGTTGCGCGAGGTCCTCTGGGACGGCAAGGAGTCACACGATCTCTGGCGGCAATGGCTGCTGCTGAACACGCTCGCGGATCCGACCATCCTCGAGTGCGCCGCCGACACTCCCGCGAGGGTGTTCAGGCTGGAGCTTCAGTTCCCAGCTCGCCGCCGTGGACTACCGACGCTCGGGGCTTTGATTGACGCCTACATCGAGGCGTTCGATACCGGCATCTGGCGGCTCGAGCAGCCGGGCTACGAACACAGCCGATGGCAGCAGAACCCCGACAAGAGCAACGAGCGAGCAAACCTCCTCGATCTGCTCTGAACGACCGCCTCTGCCTCGGGCTAGAACGGTGAGGGTCTCCTCCATGCCCTCGCGCAGCGAGCCGGCGGCGCCGGGATGGGGGTGCTCGAGCTCGTCGGCGAGCCGGGTGAGCTGCTCAAGCGCGCGCTCGTGGTCGGTCTCGCGCCACGCCCGACGCATCCGAGCCTTGACCTGAGGCCGGTCGCGTTCGGCGATGTGCTGCATCACGTTGCGCTCTTGTCGGGTAGGCGGGAGGCGCCCGGCACTGCGCGGCATAGCCAACTGGTGCCTGGTTTCCTCCCACCCCCCAGAGAACCGTGCGTGAAGCTCTCCCTCACACGGCTCAACGAGCACCGTTCACCGAGCGGCATGCGCGGCGGAGGCGTAGCGGACGGTTCTGGCTAGGCACTGGATGCCTAGCCTCGTGTCGGACTTCATCAGCAGATAGACGCCCATGCCTCGTCCCGGCTTGCCGTGCTTCCGGGAGAGGAAGCGGGCGACGCGCTCGAACACGAATTGGTCAAGGGCTGCGAACTGCTGGGTGGAGTTGCCGTGCCGGAAGTATGCGCCCCAGCCTTTCAGGAAGCGGTTGATCTCCCCCACGACCATGATCGCGGGCAGACCGACGCGCTCCAGCGGGGTCAGGTCCCGGATTCGCTGGCGAGCCGCCGCCATCGCCTTCTGGCTGGGCCAGCAGGCACAGTAATGGCGGGCGGGGTCGCGGCGAACTGGGAGCCGGCGGAAGTGGTAGCCGAGGAAGTCAAATCCCTCGCCTGCCACGATGAGGTTGACGATCCGGGCCTTCTCCAGCGAGAGCTCCAAGCCCAGCTCGGCCAGCAGGCCGGCCAGGGCTCGTCGTGCTCGCTGGGCCTGCCAGGGTTGCCAGCAGGCGACCACGAGATCGTCGGCGTAGCGCGTGAGCTTCCCGAGCCGCCAGTAGCGTTGCTGCCACGCCCGGTCAAGGGCGTGCAGGTACACGTTGGCCAGGCACGGTGAGATCACGCCGCCTTGCGGGGTTCCCGCCGTGGGGTGCAACAGCTCCCCGTCGGCCAGGACGCCCGCCCTCAGCCACGCGTCGATCAGGGCCAAGACGCGCCGGTCAGAGATCCGCTCGCGCAACAAGCGTCTGAGGATGCTCCGGTCCAGGTTGTCAAAGAACCCTTTGATGTCGGCGTCAACAATCACGACGCGCTGCTCGCGCTGGACATGCGTCCGAATCTGCTCGCGCGCTTGTCGCGCCGAGCGTCGGGGACGAAATCCCCACGAGCAGTCCAGGAAGTCAGCCTCGAACAACGGCTCGATCACCAGTTTCGTGGCTGCCTGGACAACGCGGTCCCGGACAGCGGGAATGCCGAGCATGCGCTCGCCTCCCGATGCCTTGGGGATCGCGACGCGCTTGACCGCCAGCGGACGGTAGGTGCCCTCTCGCAGCTCGTCTTCGAGCACTGAGAGGAACTCCTGCACGCCCTGCTCGCGGATCATCGCGATCGTCACACCGTCGACGCCAGCGGCGCCGCCGTGTGCGGCTACTTCCTTCCACGCGCGCTCTAGGACATCCTTGCGATGGATCTTGTCGTAGAGCGCGTGAAACCGTCGGCCCGGCTGCTGCTTGGCCGCTCGGTAGAGCTTGCGTTGAAAGACGCGGACCTTGTCTCC
>CAWKFP010000013.1:0-856020 GCA_963849085.1 uncultured Solirubrobacteraceae bacterium
GCTCTGTAGAAGCCCTGGTAATCGGGGCTTGTTCTGTACCGGGGCCGAGTTCGTGTCCCGGGCGCGGACACAAAACGGACACTTGCGGGGACACGTTTGCCAGGCGGGCGGCGCGGATCTGCTCCTCGGCGGAGCGGTGGTCGGCGCCGTCGTGCTCGTCGAACAGGTGCGCGTAGATACTCAGGGTCATCGTCGGTGCGTGTCCAGCTCGGCGCGCGACCTCGACCACGGTGGCGCCTTGGGCGATCAGGAGGCTGACGTAGCTGTGGCGGAGGTCACAGGGACGGGCGGTCGGGACGCCGGCTGCGTCGGCCGCCTCGGCGAAGGTGCGTTTGCGCCAGTTACGGGCGCGGTCGGCGTTCCACGGTGAGCCGTCGGGGGCGGGGAAGACGAGGTCGGCTTCGGCTGTGCGGCCCGCACGGTCGCGCCAGCCGTCGAGATCGTCCTTCAGTGGACCGAGCAGGCGGACGGATCGGGTGCTGGAGGTCTCGGTCGACTTCAGCTGGCCAAGCGCGACGGAGCGCTCGACGACGATCGTGCGCTCGCCGATGTCGTGCCACCTGAGGCCGATCGCCTCCCCGGGGCGAAGGCCGGCGTAGGCCGCGGCGTGGACATCTGCCCGTCCCTGCAGCCCGCGAACCTCGCCCGGCTCGACGCCGCGCTCCAGGAACTGGACGCGGTCCGCAGCGACGGCCGGACGCTGCTGGTCAACCCGGTCGATCTTCGCGCGGATCACGTCGTCACCCTGACGACCACGTTCGGGGAGCTGAAGCTGATCGCCGCCCCCGCTGGCGTCCCCCGCGGCTACGACGCGCTCAAGGCCGGCGCGAGCCCCGAGCACCTCGGCGGCGGTCTGCGCCCCGAGATCGCCTCCACCGGCGACCTGATCGCGATGGCCGCCGCGCTACGCCGCGAACAGGATCTCGCACGCATCCCCGCGCTGCGCCGAATCCTGGAGCTCGAGGCCGACCCCGCCGCGATCGTCAAACCGACCCCGGTCGGCGTCGAGCAACTCCACCACGGCCTGCCACCCGGCACCGCACTCGACGGGGAGCTCAGCCACCTCGACCGCGCCCGACGCAGCGGTCCAGGGTCGGGCCCGGGCTTCGGCCGCTGACCCCGATTCGGAAGCTTCGGCCACGTCATCGGGGGGAACGGCAAGGGGGCACACACCACGTGCACCAGGGTGCGCCGTCCATCCCCGACTCTGCTAGCACCCAAACCACCGCGGCAGCGCCCACCCCGTCCGCCGCCCGGAAATGCGAACCCCCCAAGCCGCGGGGGACCGGAAGAGCCGGCGCGGTCGCGGACAGCGGTCGCCGATTGCTTGCGACACTTCCCGCGATGACCCCTCGGCGATTCCGATCCCCGTCCCGCGTCCCACTATTCCTCGCCGCCAAGGGCCATCTTGCGGAGTGCGGCGCCGCGTTACGACCCCGGCGACGCGATCAAAGCAGTCGCCGAGGCGCTACTCGGGCTACTGGCCGGTGGTGTCCGGATCCAGCAGCGACAGCGCCCGCCGCACCGCTGCTGCTCTGGTGCTTGCAAGATGGGGACATCCAGCTAGCACACGCCTGTCTAACGTGGCGGTCAAGCCCTCGCCGGCGTTGTGCGCCCTTTCCGCGCGAACGAGGGAAGTGGGGCTCGGGTCAAGAGATGCACGTCGCGCGACAGGAGCAGGGCGGGAGGACAGTCGCTTTACGTTGTGGTAGAATCGTAAAGCGATGAGCAAGGTCTCTCGGAAGCATCAGGTCACGCTGCCTGTGAGCGTTCTCAAAGATGCCGGTCTGGCTGCGGGCGACGAGGTTGTCATCCGGGTCGTGGGCCGCGGTCGGATCGAGGTCGAGCGTGCCGAGGACCTGATCGATCGCTATGCCGGCAGTCTTCCGGCCGGGACGTACCCGCGCGGTTATCTCGATCGACTGCGTGACGAGTGGCGCGCGTAGCGCTGGACGCCGACATCGTCATCGCGTTCCTGGACCCCGGGGACGATCAGCACGCGACAGCGGTCGCAGAGCTGAGGCCACGATTGGCCGCCGGCGACGAGCTGCTCGTCGCCGCCAGTGTCTACGCCGAAACCATCGTGCGGCCGCTGCAAGACGGGACGGACGCCACTGTCGACGAGTTCTTTGACGCTGCCGGCATCGCGATCGTGCCGATCGATCGCGCCGTCGCACGGCGGGCGGCAGCGCTCCGAGCTCAGCATCAGTCGCTGCGGCTGCCGGATGCGATGTCGCTCGCGACCGCGCTGTCAACCGGCTCGACGCTCGTCACGCTCGACAAGAAGCTGCAGCAGATCGCCCGGCGCGTTCAGCACTCCTAACTCGAAGCAGCCCGCCCGTCGCCGATCCCGCGCATGGGAGGGCCGGCTAGCGAGAGCTCCGCGATATATCTCGGGGGGTGGAAGCAGGGGTCGGCGGATCGGCGTGCCGACGGTCGCGCCGCTGCTCAAAGCCTGATCTGGGAGTGCTGATGCGTGGCCCGCTTCAGCAGCGAGGGGGCTGGCTGCTAGCCCTGTCCGACGCGCGGCCAGGGAGCGCTTTCGATCATGCCGATGAGCTCGTCGCGCCGGTAGCCATGGGCGCGGGCGAATTCGACGAGTTCGTTGACCTGACGCAATACCGCTCCGCGTTGCGGTGTGCCGGCGACGGTGATGCCGCGTCCGCGCCGGAATTCGAGGAGGCCTTCGTCCCGCAGGGTGCGCAGCGCGCGCAGGACCGTGTTCGCGTTGACACCGAGGACCTGTGCGAGATCCTTCGCGAGCGGGAGACGGTCGCCTGGTCCGGCTTCCCCCTCGGCGATCGCGCGGCGGATCTCGGCGGCTACCTGAAGGTAGAGCGGTGTCGGCTCGGTTGGGTCAACTTTACTCTCCAACATGGTGTCTGCTAATCTAGCACCATTAGCGATAGCTGAGACGATGTCGCTGTGACGATCGAGACCCCCGTTCGCCCTTTCTCCCCGGTCCCACCCGATGAGGAGGCGCTATTCCGCGAGGCGCGCCGTCTACGCCGTCGACGCTGGGCCCGCAGAGTGCTGATCTTGATCCTGCTCGGCGGTGCCGCGGCGATCGGCGTGCTGATCGCCTTGAGCGACGGCGCAGCCAAGACTGCGATACGCCCCGGTAGCGCCGGGGCGCTACCAAACGGCTCAGTGGTCGCTTTGGGGTTGGCGGGACCGCTCGCGGTGGGCGCCGACGGTGCGCTCTACGTGGCCGATGTCGCGCGCGACCGTGTGCTGGTCCGTGTGCCCGGAGGGCGCTTCCGAGTCGTGGTCGGCGACAGCCGAGTCGGCTTCTCTGGCGATGGCGGCCCAGCAGTGCACGCGGAGCTGTCCGCCGTCTCCGATCTCATGTTCGGCCCCAATGGCTCGCTGTACATCGCTGATGGCGGCCGCGTGCGAGTCGTCAGCCGCGACGGTGTGATCCGCACGATCGCGGGCGACGGTCGGGCGCCGCGGATGCTCAGAATCAATGGCGAGGGTCGGGTGCCTCAGTTGATCGCCAAAGGCACTCCCGCGCTGTCGGCGGCGCTCGGCACGCCGCGTTGGATCGCTCGGAGCGGGACACCACTATCGATCGCTTCAAGCCCGAGCGGCCAGCTCTACATCTCCACCGGCTCGCAGATCCTGCGCCTGACAACCGCCGGGAAACTCGAACCAGTCCGCATTGTCGTCGAGACCGGCCCCCTGAAGGGACGGCCGTTGTACGGCGGCTTTGGCCCGATCGCCGTCGACGCCCACGGCGATATCGACGTCGCCGGCTTCAACGGCTGGGCAATCTGGCAGGTGACCCCCAACGACGTCGCCCACGAGGTCGGCTACGCCCGGCGCACCGGGGGCGGCTACGCCGTCTTGCAGCCCGGCCCTAACGGAGCGATCTACGGCGAGAGCGGCTCGAAGGTCGTGCGCATCGAAGCCCACAAGCTCGTCCCGACGTTCACGTTCAACAAGCGGCTCCGCGGCCAGTACTTCCCACTGACCTACTTCGCGATCAGCCCTAACGGCACCACCTACGCCGACGACATACCAGGCGGAGACGGGTTCGGGTTCGAGGCGCACCAACAGCTGCGGTCAGTCAGCAACGACCACACCCGTCTGCTCTGGCAAGAGCAAAACGCCGCGGCGAAGTAGACGCGCACCGGTCGCGCAGGATCAGAGACAAAGGAGGCTGGCGCCGCGCTTCTCCTCTGCCTGAAGCGGCCAGCTCGCGGACTCATTCCAACCGTTGCATCGAACACGCGCAGTCACGAGGCAGGCTAACTGCGATACCCGTGCCGGCATGGATGCGGGTCTCGAGCGGCGTCGAGGTCACGAACCTGCTCCTCGCCAGAAGCGCGCATGCTGCGGATCGCGAGCGGCTCGGTCCGACCGGTGCTCAAGCGCTAACTGGACGCCGGACGGCTGCAAGCACCGAAGCGGCTACGAGGTCGTCGACGTCAGGGTCGCCGCTATAGGCGTCATACAGCAGCGCGCAGCCGAGGACCCGCGCGACTGCTTTGATCATCGGACGTCGCTGAAGTTGACGATCGGCCTCGGCGACATCTCGATGGCGCCGGTGCCGACGCCGGCGCCCGCAACGCCGATCCTGCGGCGCGATCGGAGGCCGATGGGCTTGCGTAGGTAGCGCTTACGTCGCGCCGACGCGTCCGCACCGGACTGGGCGCGATGTCCAGGGTTCAGCGCTACCGCGGGCAGCGCGGTGATCTCTCTGACGTAGGCCTGAGGCGATCGCCTGACGGCCTCTCGGCTGGCAGGTGCGAGGGGAAAGTCCGGGGCGTTCACGCTCCGGCCCAACGAGCGCGCCGTCACGAGCGTCTGTCAGTTTTGGCGGCGGCGCGCACGAGCGGTCCGGTAAACGTGCGAGGGCCCGGATCCGAACGACTGCTGGAGCGGCCGCGAGCGCTGGCCGGTGCAGCGATCGCCGGCGGCGAGCCAAGTCCGGCCATCGTGGGCATCGTCGGATTCGCTACGACTCACTCAGGTGTTGCCGGCGGTCAGGTCGCGGTTCTTTGCGCTGAGCTTCGAGGGCAACGGCTCGACGCCGGAGGCCGCGACGGTCTTCGTTAGGACCACTGAGACGACACAGCGTGCTCCGTATTGCGGCCCGTCGACCGGTATGCCCAGATCACGCGTGGATGATGTAGTGTTAACGACGTTAGTCGGTTCTCGCGTCGTCTATATCGGAGGTCAGGTCATGTCCGTGCTTCTGGCTCGTGGCGCTCATCTGGCGCGCATGGGTCTCCTCCTCGCCGGCGGTTTCGCGATCGTCGCCGCGGGCCGGTTCGCGGCGCTGCGGGCCGCGGGTCTGAACGGGGTGGCGCCGCCCGGCGCTGGTGAGTGGTCGACGTTGATTTCGACGCTGACCGGTGATTGGAAGTGGCTGATCGCGACCGGGATCGGTCTGGCGCTGGTGGTGGTCGCCGGTTTGATGGTGTTCGGATCGCAGCGAGCGCCGGAGCATCTGTTTCGGATCGCTGGGGGGGTCATGCTGATTCTGATCGTGATCCCCGCGGTCCTGGCCTGACCCGCCGGGAGCTGAGGGATGAGATCGCTTCCGCACCGGATGGTGGTCAGCGTGCTGGTGGGTGCGCTGCTGGTGTTGGGGTTGGGTGCGGGGCCGGCGTCTGCCGCCACGCTGGGGCATGTCGCGCTGCCCGACGCGGGGATTCTGGGGACGCTGTTGAGTCCGATCACTGGCGTCTTTACCAGCATCGGGGGGGCGGTGCTGGGGGCGTTTACGTGGACGGTGTCGCTGGCCTCGAAGTTCATCCTGGTCACGTTGGGGGCGCTGGTGCGGATGCTGATCCCGCGCTCGTGGGCCAAGGACGCGGTGCAGGTGTTTGAGTGGATCGTCGCGATCCCTGACTATGCCGGGACGGTCAGTGGTCCGGGCGGCGGGCAGGTCTACGGGTTTGGTGGCGTCAACGACCTGCGCGAGCTCTTTCAGTGGCTGGGGATCGGCCTGCTACCGCTGACCTTGGTGTACGCGACGTCGCGGGCGATGCTGGGCCGCGGCGATCACGTCGCCGCCCCGGTCGCGCGCGTGGTGCTCTTGGCGGGGCTGCTGGTCTCCTATCCGTACTGGTGGGAGCAGGCCGCCGCGCTGACCAATCAGCTGACCGCGGTGATCCTGTCGCCGGCGGCGGTGATCTCCGGGATCCACCAGCTGATGAGCTATGCCACCGAGGGCGTCGCGCTGGGCGGCTGGCAGCTGATCGATCTCGGGTTGATGGCCGCGCTGGCGCTTGAGCTGCTGGCGTTGATCTTCGCCAAGGTGGTGATCATCCTGCTCGGCGCGCTGCTGTTCGCCACCGGGCCGTTGATGATCGGCTTGGTTCCGACCGAGTCCGGGGATGTGGTCGCTCGCGGCTGGTTGAGCGCGGTCGGGGCGCTGGTGATGCTCCCGGTGGCGTGGGCTGCGCTGTTTGCCGTGGGCGCGGTGATGGTCGATGACGCCTCGACCGCCGGACCGCTGATTGGCGGATCGACGGCAGTCGGCAGCCTGTTGGGTGGGGTGATGGTCGCCGTGGCCGGGGTCGCGACCCTGTGGTTGTGTCTGCGCGCCGTGCGTGAGGTGGGCGGACTGCTGCGCCTGCAGCTCGGCGGGCTGCTGGTCATCGCCGGGCGCGCCCGCTCACAGCTCACCCCGAGCCCGGCTGCCGCCAGCGGCGCTGGGAGCGGGCGGCTGGCGGGGGCGGCGGCGTCGATTCGTGGCGTTCAGGGCCGGGTCGCGGCCGCGGGCAGCGCCGCGCTGGACGCCGCCGGCCCCCACACCGCCACCACCACCCGCAGCCTCACCACCCTGGGGCGCCGCGGGCTGGTCATCGGCGGCGCGCGGGTGGCAGGCAGCGCGGGCCTGGCGGCGGGGCGCTTGGCCGTGCACTCCCGCGCCGGCAGCGCGGCGCGACCGCATGTCGCCGCGGCCGCCGCGACCGCCGCGATCAGCGCCGGTGTGCCCGGGTCGCGCGCGGGGCGCGCCGGCGCGGTCGCGGCCCGCATGGCGCGAGCGGGCACCGCCGCCTGGCAGCAACCCGACCGTCTGAGCGCCGCTCACCCCCGCGAGCGTGCGGACCGCCCACGCGGCACCGCAGCAGCGGCCGGCGCGGCGGCCGCGAGCGGAAGCGCGCCCGCGGTTCCGCGCGCCGGCGATGGCCAAACGCGGCCCCCGAGCCCGGGCGGAGCGTCGGGCGCCCGGACCGCGGCCGGACCCCCGCCCGCGGCCGGCCGCGTGGCGAACAGCGCACCCGACAGCAGCCCGCCGCGCGCCGCCCAGCCGCCGGTGCGCTCCGCGCAGCCGCCGGCACCGCGGTCACAGACCCGACCCACGCGCCGTCTCGACCGTCCCGCTGCCGGTCATAACAGCCCGTCGCCGTCGCCGTCGCCGTCGCCGCCGTCGTCCGCGTCGACGACGTCGCGGCCACGTCCGCGGCCGGGTTCGGACGATCCGCCGGCTGGACGGGAGTGATCGTCGTCGTGCAGACCTTTCGGCGACTGAACGATCCTGAGCGCTACTACGGGCTGTCGTGGCGCGGGTGGATCGGCGCCGCGGCCGGCGGCGCGGTCCTCTACGCGGCGGTGCGGGTGAGCCCCTTGGGGGTCAAGCCGACGATCTCACTGACAGTGATCACGTTGGCGTTTGCGGGCAGCGTGCTGTACGGCCTGTCGGGTCAGGCGATCGGCCCGGGCCGGTTTCTGATCGCCGCGATCCGTCACGCCACCGCCCCCAAACGCCTCGCGTGTCCTGAGCGGCCCGATAAGCACGGCCTGATCCTGGACTGCGCGCCGCCGGTGAGCGCGGCGGCGGTGACCGAGCTTGACCCCGAGCTCGAGGAGGCGTTCTGATGCCCGCCCGGCGGCGTGGTGGTCGGGGTGGTCGGTCGGGGTCGTTGGGGTCGGTGCTGCCGATCGCGCTGGTGGAGCCCGATGGGCTGATCGTCACCACCGACGGGCGATATGTGCGTCTGTTGGAGTGCGAGCGGGTGCCGAATCCGATCAGCGCTGACCCCGCGGCGCTCGCGGCGTTGGAGCGTGGCTATCGCGAGTTGTGTCGCGCGATCCCTGACGGTCAGTCGCTGGCGATCTATAGCCAGACCGACACCCTCGCTGACGTCCGCGACGCGCTCGCTGAGGATCGCGATCGGGTGGACGCCGCCCGCCGCCACGACCTCATCCACGGACGCCAGGAGCTTGCGCTGGCGCGCCGGCGGCTGTTGGCCGGATTGACTCAGACGGTGGTCCGCGCGGCCGGCGCTGAGCAGCCCGGCGTGGCGGCGCGCTGGTGGGTCGCGGTCCCCTACCGCCCGCCCGCTGGCACTCCCCGCCACGAGCTGCGCCAGGCGGCCGCGCGGGCGCGGGGGCGCACCACCTGGCCGGCCCATCATCAGGCGGCGGTGCACAGTGAGGCGCTGACCGCCCAGATCCAGGCCGTGCTGACCGGCGCCGGGATCGACGCCACCCCCTTAGACGGGGTCAGCGCGCTGGCGGTGCTGTGGGAGCGCCTGCACCCCGCCACCAGCGTCGTCCCTGACTTTCAGGCGCTGACCGCGGCCGCTACGGTCGCGTCGGCCTGCACCCCGCAGGCCGCCCGCCGGCAGCGCCATCGCATTCTGCAGGCGATCTGTGATCCGGCCGGGACCGGCGCCCCACCGGCCGGGGTGGATTGCAGTGATCCGGCGTGGCTGGCGCACAGCGACGGGACGCTGGAAGAGGTTCTGCATCTCGCCACCCCGCCATTGCAGACCAGTCCGTGGTGGCTGTCCTATCTCCTGGCCTGCCCGCTCCCCGCGACCCTGGCCGTGCATATCACCGTTGGATCCCGAGCACGAGAGCAGGCCCGCCAGCGCCGGCGATGGAAGCGGCTGCGCGCCGCCGTCCTGTACAAGGAGCGGCGCGGGCAGCTGGTCGGCTCAGACGAGCACGACGCGCTCAGCGAGGCTGAGCTGGTCGACGGCGAACTGGCCGGGGAGATCGGCGCGACCGTCTACCAGGTCGGGATCTATCTCGCCGTCCGCGACCCCACGGCCAACGCCCGGCAGTTTGACGCCATCGTCGCTGAGACCGCCCGGGTCTTTCACGCCGTGACCAACGCCCGGGTGATCCGCGGACGACGACTCAACCTCCGCGGGCTGACCGCAACCCTGCCGCTCGGCATCGATCCGCTGGCGGCGACGCGGTCCTATGGGCAGCGCAACATCGCGCACTGCGTGCCCCTGACGTCCAGCAGTTGCGGCAGCCCGACCGGTCTGATCGTCGGGACCGCCGACCCCGGGGGGACGCTGGAGCGCATCGACCCGTTCGATCCGCTGTTCCCGCGGCGGGTGACGCTGGTCCTCGGCCCGTCCGGGGGCGGCAAAACGGTGCTGATGAACGTGCTGGTGATGCGCGCGATCTCGCAAGGGATGCGCGGCTGGATCATCGACCGCTCCTCCACCCCCGATCAGGACGGCCAGACCGCCGGCACCGGGCACTACGACGCGCTGCTCTCCCTCATCCCCGGCGCGCGACGCGTCCAGGTCGGCTCCCCGGCCGGTGACGTCATCTGCCCCTGGGACGTTCACGACCCCGACCGGGTGCCAGCGGAGAAGAAGGAGTTCCTGCTCGCCCTCCACGCCCTGTTGATCGGTCACGCCGACGGGCCGGACCGTCGACAGCGGACGTTGACCGCAGTGGAGGAGGGGATCCTCTCCACCGCGATCGACGACGTCTACGCCCACGCCACCCACACCACCCAGCGCCCGCGCGAAACCCTGCTGCTCGACCAGCTCCGCGCCCGCGCCCGCGACGGCGAGCTCGTCGGCGCAAACGCCGACGCGCTGCAATCGCTGCTGCTGCGTCTGGAGCCCTACAGCGAGGGCGGCACCCTCGCTCACCTCGCCGACGCCGCCACCACGGTGCCCGATGATGCGCCGCTGACGTTGTTTGACCTGACCGGCCTGCCGGACCGGTTGACCCCGGCGATGGTGCTGATGCTCGTCGCGCACATCGAGCAGCGCATCGAGCACACCCGCCGCCAGCGTGTCGACGGCAACCTGGAATTAGAAGGGGCGTGGGCCGGCAAACGGTTTTTGGTGGTTGAGGAGGGGTGGGCGATGACCGCCAGCCCCGCCGCCGGCTCGTGGCTGAACGAGTACGCCCGGCGATCGCGGCATTACGCGCTGTGGCTGATGTTCGTCACCCAGCACTTCAAAGACCTCGCCAACGAGCAAGGCCGCGCGCTGCTGGCCAACAGCGTCCTGCGGTTCTGCCTGCCCAACGACGCCGATGACCTCGCGCTCGGGCGCGACACCATCGGACTGACCGACACCGACATCGAGCAGATCACCACGCTGCCTCACCGCAAAGGCGACTACAGCACCGTCTACATGGTCTCCCCCCGCGGCCGCGGCGCAGTCCGGCTCGCGCTCGGCGACCTCGAATACTGGATCGCCAGCTCAGACCCCGAACACGACCAGCCCACCCGCCAGCACGCCCTCACCGACGCCCACGGCGACCCCTGGGCCGCGCTGCGGCTGCTCTGCACCCCCGACTGGCACGACCACCACCACACCCCCGGCGTGACGTGATGGCGCTGCTTGACCGCCCCCACCCCGCCGCCGTACCGCTGACCTCACCCCGGGCACGGCGCCGCGCCCGACGCGTGGCGGGCTGGCTGGCGGTCCTGCCGTTGCTGCTGCTCGCCCCCGTCGTGCTGCTCGCCGGCGCCGGCAACCCACCCACCGCGTGCTCAACCAGCGTTGAGGTCACACCGACCGGGGTTCCCGGCGTTGGGGAGTTCGCCGCGCCGCTGGTCATGGCGCCCGGTCAGCGCTACGCGATCGGCGCGACCCGGTACGGCGGACCGACTGACCCCAGTTCGGGGACGATCAGCGCCAGCGGCGCCGACCTCGCTGCCCTCCCCGACAGTTTCGCCGAGCTCAGCGTCCTGGACACCAACCCTGCCACCACCGGCCGGTTCACCTTCAGCGACGCCAACGCCCTCGGTGAGCTCCCCTACAACACCAACCTCCGCCTGATCAGCGACGGGCGCAGCCTGGTGGTCACCAAGCGCGACATCGGCTATGGCCAGGGTCCTGACGGTCAAGGTCCCGGCTCGATCGTCTACCGCCTTGACCTCTGGTATCAAGCCGCCGCCCTGCTCGGAGTGTCAAAGACGGCGGTCAGCGCCGAGCTCGCGCCCGCGACCGGCAGCGGCGCCCTTCTCGGCCAGCTCCCCACCTCCGCCGGCGGGCCGGCCGCCACCCCCACCACAACGGGATGCGCAACGCCGTCGCTGGCGGGGTTGGCGCTGACCGCCGGACCGACCGCGCAGATCAATCCCGCCACCGGGACCGCCGCGGCGCCTGCGGCGGCGCCGCGGGCGGTCAAGCTGGCGATCGCCGCCGCCAACACCATCATCACCACCCCCTACCTGTGGGGCGGCGGGCACGCCGACCTCGACCAGATCGCCGCCGGCTATGACTGCTCAGGCGCCAGCGACTACGTCCTGCATCAAGCCGGCCTCTATCCGCCGTCCACCGGGCCGGCGTCCACCGCGATGGAGCACGTGTTCGCGCCCGGGCCCGGGAAGTGGATCACCATCTACGCCAACCCGGTCCACATGTGGCTCACCATCGCCGGGATCGTGCTCAACACCGCCTGGTACGCGCCCGTTCAGCCCACCACGCCGCCCAGCGGCCCGCGCTGGCAGCCCGGCTCCACCGCCGCCGCCCAGATCGCCGGCAACACCACCGCCGGTGACCCGCCGTTCATCGTCACCCACCCCCCCGGACTCTGATGCGCGCCCGCTCTCGCCTGCCGCTCACCGCCGCCCTCGCCACCGCCGGCATCGCGGTGGGCGGATGCGGGATCACCAACCCCTACCAGCACCCCACCACCACCACGGCGACGTCATCGACGTCGACGTCGACCACCCCCACCACGGGCGATATCGCGCCCGCAGCGGTGGCGCCGGCGGGGGCGGACAGTCCGCAAGCGGCGATCGCCCGGTACGCCACCGCCGAGATCAACTGGACCGCGGCCACACTCGGCGCCGACCAACGCCACCTCGCCGCGATCTCACTCGGCGCGGCCCGCGCGATGGCCCTCCAAACCGCCGCCACCTACAGCACCGGCAGCCAACTCCAACACAGCCAGGTCACCAACCGCGGACAGATCACCTCCATCGCCGCCGGCCAAGGCCCGGCCTCCGGGGAGTGGGTGATCACCACCCGCGAGCACACCACCGGCGCCGGGGACTACGCCGGACTGCCCACCCAACCCCACATCTACTACGCCCGCCTACGCCACACCCCCACCGGCTGGCAGATCACCCAATGGTCACCACAAAACTGACCCACCACCCGGGCACAGCACCCAAGACACGCCGCAGCATGCGGACTCTCGACAGCGCCGCGGACGCGGGGCGGGCGGCTGCCGCCGTGGCCTGCACCGCCGCGCTCGTCCTGGTGACCGCCGCCGCGGCGGGCGCCGGCGCCGTCGACCCGGCGTTGGCCCCAGCGACCGCGCCGCATCCCGTACTGCATCCCACACTCGCCGCCGCCGCCTCGATCCTGGCCACCAACGCGCGGGTGCTCGCGCTGCCCTACGGGCTACTGCTCCTGCGCCTCGACGACGTCGACTGGGGACGACTGATCGGCAGCGCGGCGCTGGCCGGCATGCTCGCGCTCAACGCCATCACCGTCGGGCTGGCAATCGGACACTGGCAGAGCCGCCTCACCCCCTACCTGCCCCAACTGCCGCTGGAATGGGCCGCCGCCGGCGTCGCCGCCAGCGCCTGGGCACACACCCTCATCCGCCATCGCCGGGATCCCGGCCCACCAGCACCCGCCCTCCGCCGGCGCGCGCTGGCACTCAACGCGACGGTCACCCTAACGCTCCTCTCGGCCGCCGCCGCCGTCGAGGTCCTCCTGACCCCCCACGCCGCCTAACCCGCCAGTCATGCCAACGATCGCCACCACAGCACAACGGTCTGACGGTCGGGAGCACGTCCGTCGGTTCGACAGCCCGGACGCCGCGCACGCCGCAGGGGCTAGCGAGCGCACCGGGGGCGGCGGCATCCTGGCCACGCCACCGGCAGGCATGACGCGTGCTCTCGGTGGTCTGCCCTCGGCAGGCAGTTCGGTGCGGGAGTTGCCCGCAGGCTCATTTTCGTCCGGACCGCCCCGGATCGCTGCAAGGTCGCTGACGCTCCCTTCCCCATCGCTGCGCTCGGTTCCGCTCGGGCGGATCCGGCCGTTTTCGCCCGTGTTCAACCCACCCCGGACCCCCCAAGGAGGGACCAAGATGAACACCGTCCACCTCACCGCACGGCTCACCAGCGACGTCACGCTGACCACCAGCGGCGACACCGAGATCGCCCGCCTCCGCGTCGCCGTCCAGCGCCCCCGCGACAAGAACGGCGAGGACCGCGGCGCCGACTACGTCGACATCACCGTCTTCGGCCGCCAGGCGCAAACCTGCGCGCGCTATCTCGCCAAGGGCCGCAAGATCGCCGTCGAGGGCCACCTGCACCACTCCGAATGGCAGGCCGACGACGGCTCCCGCCGCCAGAAGCTCGAGGTCATCGCTCGCAACATCGAGTTCCTCGACGCCCGCAAGACCGACGATGACGACTCGCCCGCCACCCAGCCCGCGGAGGCCGCCGCCTAGGAACCGGCCAGCGGCGGGACCCCTGGTCCCGCCGCCCCTGGCCACACGAGGTGACCAACATGACTCTCATCCTTCCCGGCGCAGACATCCGCGGCTTCTACCACGCGCTCGCCATCACGCTGCCCGCCTGGGCCCAAGCCAACGCCAGTGTCCGATGCTTTGCCGACACCGACGCCCATCACCGCGGTGACCGAAACCCATCCGCCAGCGTCAACCTCATCACCGGCGCCTGGCAGTGTCACGGCTGCGGCGCCCACGGCGGCCCCTACGATGCCGCGATCGCCGCCGGACACACACCGCGCGCCGCGATCGACCTGATGATCCGCCACGGGCTGATCGAACGCCGCGCCAAGCTCTTTCCCGCCCGCGCCCTCACGATCACCGCCAACCATCGGCCGACACCCGTCCGGCACCCGGCAGCCGAGGCGACCCCCGCACTGACGGTCACCGAGCGCGACATCGAACGCTGGCAGACCGCCCTGTCCCGCCGACCCGCACTCATCGCCCGCCTGTGCAGCCAGCGCGGCTGGCGCTACGAGACCATGCGCACCCTCCAACTCGGCTATGACCGCGGGCGGGTCACCATCCCCATCCGCAACGCCCACGGCACCCTCCGCGGCCTCCAGCGCTACCAGCCCGAACACACCAGTCGACCCAAGATGCTCGCCCTGCGCGGCAGCCGGCACGGGCTGATCCCCCACCCCAATACCGAGCCCTCACAGCGCATCGTGCTCGTCGAAGGACCACCGGACATGATCGCCGCCCGCTCAAACGGACTGCCGGCAATCGCAGTGCCCGGCGACCACGCCTGGAAACCCCGCTGGGCGCGCCTGCTCGCCGGCCGCCACGTCACCATCATCATGGACGCCGACGACGCCGGCCGAGACGCCGCCCAACGCATCTGGCACGACCTCCACGACCTCGCCAACACCCACATCATCGACCTCGCCCCTGACCGCGACGACGGCTATGACCTCACCGACTGGCTGCTTGACAGCACCGGGCGCGTCCCGCAGCTCACATTCGAAACCGGGTGACAGCAGCGATGCCCGAAGACCGCAACATCGACGCGATGCTCCCCGCCCTCATCGAGCAGCTCGCCCTGCGGGTCGCCGAGCACCTTGCCCCCCGCGTCGCCGACATCCTCACCCACGAATCACCCACCGCCAGTCCGTGGCTGACCACCCGTCAAGCGATCACCTACACCGGCATCCCGGAAGGCACCTTCCGCAAACTTGTGGCATCCGGGAAGATTCCCAGTCACGGTGGCAAGTCAAAGATCTACTTCCGCCCCGAGGTCGACCAAGCCCTCCTCGGGTACACCGGGATCGCCGACGAGCAGAGACACCTGAGAAGAGTGCGCTAGCGAGATGGCCTGGACCGAGAAACGCATCCGCGTCGAACGAGGGCTCTACCGCGCCGGCCCGATCTACTGGGCCTGCGCCACACCCCGCGACAGCCGCACCGCCCGCTGGCACAAGCTCGGCCCGGTCGGCATCCAAGAAGCCCGCCGGCTACGCGACGAATTCGCCTACAAACTCAAAGCCGGGCAGATACCAACGCCCAACCGCCGACACACCGTGCTGGACGCCAGCGAGCTGTGGTTCGCGCACCTCGACGAGCTCGTCCGCTGCGGAGAGCTGCGACCCCGGACCGTCGCGTCATACGCCGGCGGCGTCCGCCTGCACCTGCTCCCCGACTACGGCAGCCGGCTCATCGCCTCGATCACACCCGACGATCTCGTGGCCTGGCACGAACGCCAGCGACGCACCGGCGCCGCAACCTGGTCCATCAGCGCTCGATGGATGGGCGTGCGTGGACTCTTCGGCTTCGCCGCCCGCATCGGGCTGGCCCCCAACAACCCATGCGACCTGCTGATCCGCCGGGAACGCCCAAAGCCCGGCCGCCCCCGAACACGCTTCCTCACCGCCGACGAGATCCAGCGACTGATCACCCACGCGCACGGGGTTGGCGAATTCGCGATCCCCACCCTCATCTTCTCCGGCCTGCGGGCCTCAGAGCTCCTCGGCCTGGTCTGGGATGACATCGCCTTCGACGAGCGAGTCATCCGCGTCCGCTACCAACTCAACCGACGCGGCGAGCGCGTCGCGCTGAAGACCAACGCCGGTCGCCGCGACGTCATCCTGATGGACGAACTCGCCCACCAGCTCCGCAAACAGCGCCTCGCCACTCCCTTCTCTGACCCCAGCCACCTGCTCATCAGCAACGGAGTCGGACGAACCCTCGGATACACCCGTCTGCGCCGCGCCTTTGCCGACGCCGCGACCGCCGCCGACATCCGCGACGTCTCGCCGCACACCTGCCGCCACACTTTCGCCAGTCTGCTCATCGACCAAGGCGCGACCGTCGAATTCGTGTCGAACCAGCTCGGGCATTCCAGCACGCGGACCACCGCAGACATCTACGTCCACCTGTTCCGAGCGCGCGAGCACGCCGAGGCCGCCAGACGCGGAATGGACGCCGCGTTCGGACCTATGCTTCGAGCGATCGACCAGTCGTCGCGAGGCCACTCATGACCGCGCCGCAGGTGAAAGCAAGGAACAAGCAGTTGCCGCAAACAACCGCCTCCAACGACGACCCCAAGACGCTCGATCCCGAGCCGCTCCGGGCCTTTGCCTCACATCCACGCCCTGCGGAACACCCTAGCGTCGAATTTGCACGCAGGAGGTCGCCGGTTCGAGCCCGGCTGGCTCCATCCCGCGGCTCAGCCGCTTCTGCACCCGGGCGTAGATCTCGAGCGTCGTGCGAGAGTCGGCGTGCCCGAGCCGGCTCATGACATGGGGCAACGGCGCGCCGGGATGAGGCGCCTTCTGCTTGGCGGGCGCCGACCTGTGGGAGAGCGACCGCCTCGGGACCCTCGCCCTCTCCACGTCCGGCCTGCGCGGCCGTGACCGGCTCGTCCTGGACACGCCGACCGCTCGCGGGATCCCGGTGTGCGTCACGCTCGCCGGGGGCTATGCGCCCGACGTGTCAGACAACGTCGACATCCACGCGGCGACCGTCGAGGAGGTCGCCGCGCGGAATGTCGAGTGACCTCAACCCTGGGTTCCGACCGCCGGCACGGTGTAGCCCGTCGGAGACGGACTCCATGTCGCCGAGCCCGTGTCGTGGATCCAGAACCCCTTGTCGTACGGGATGTGCTTCTTGAGGTCATTGCCCCACTGCCCGTGCTTGTTGGGCTTCATGAACACGCCGTGCTCGGGATCGGGACCGACGGTGATCTGGAGCATCTTGTCGTGGCTGCGGGCCAGCTCCAGCCGCACCGAATGACACGTCATGCCGGTCGTCGGATACGGCACCGCGACGAAGTTCCAGCCGCGATGCAGATGGATCTCCGACGGGGCGTAGCGTTGATCACCGGCCGGCGGGCGCCAGTGCACGCGCCCTGAGAGCCGCAGCACGACCCCCTCGCCGACATACAGCGCGAAGTTTGCGCTCTTGCCGGGGATGTAGGTCACCCAGTGGCCGTTGACATACACCCGGACTGACTTCGCGATCCGCCGCCCGGCCTGGCGATCGACCGACGCCACGAGCGCCGCCGCGCTGCCCGGCGCCGACAGCACCTGACCCGCCGTCGCCGTCCGAGCCTGGGCCTGCGCGGTCGTCGCCGCCGTCGCGGCCGGCAACGCCATCGTGTTGTTGCCCGCCGTCAACGCCATCGCCGGCTGGGCCAACGTCATGTCGGTGAAGTTCCCGCTCCCGTCGACCGCGACGGCGTGCAGCACATCCCCGGCGTTGACGGTGATCGGCGCCGACCACGTCCCGGGGGACGTCTGGGTCGCCGACACCGTGTTGAACGGCGGGTTGAACCCGTCGTTGTTGATGCTGTTGGTGTAGAACACGACGCCCGTGATCCCCGGGACGAGCGCGCCCGGAGCCGGCCCGTACAGGTTGAGCTCGTCGATCGACCACCACCACGTCGGGTCGCCCGCCGTCAGCGTGATCTGGACATACTGCGCCTGGGTCGCCGGGAAGCTGACCGTCTCCGGCGTGCTCGTCCCGGCGCACGTCACCTCCGGGGTCCAGTTGGTCCCGTCGACCGATGTCGACACGGTGAATCCGCGCGCGTAGTCGTTCGGCGAATTGGGCGACTGCAACTGCAGCTCGTCGATCGACTGCGGCACACCGAGGTTGACGGTCAGCTGCTGCCCCGCGGCCTGAGGCTCGTCGGAGCTGAACCGGGTCGCCAGATTGCCGTCGAACGCGTTGGCGACCGCGTCGCCGCCGCCGGCGTTCGTGTTCGTCGTGGCCGTCCAGCCAATACCGTCAATGCCGGCCGGCGACAGGCTCGGACCCGAGGCCGTCGCGCTGCAGTTGGGGCCCACGGCGGTGTCATTGACGTTGGAGGGGCTGTCGGCCACTCCCGTGACGGTCGCGGTGCCGTTGGCATAGCTGACCGGTCCCATCACGGGTGCGCCGGTGTCGGCGGTCGGCGGCGGCGTGTACGACGCCGGCGTGAGGATGCTGTATCCGGCGCCCAACGGCTCGCTCAGGTCCACCGTCCAGTAGTAGTTGGGCGCCGCTCCGTCCACGACCGCTCCCACGCCGATGTATCCCGGTCCGTAGTTGCTCAACAGGAGTCCGCGATGGGGCCAGGTCGGCCCGTCGCCGTAGATCCAGAACAGCACGGCATCGGCCGCCGTCGATCCCCATTGGATCACTTCGCCGCGGATCCAGCTGGTGGTGAGCGGCGCGATGTCCTCACGGGACAGCGGATCACCGTTGGGTGAGCTCTGCGGGAAGTTGATCGGGCTGTAGTGCCCCTGGTAGTTGTAGGTCGCCTCCTCCAGACTGTGGTTGTAGGCGATCTGCTGCTCCAGCGTCGTATCCGGGGTGAGGTCAGGCAGGCCCCGGATCTCGCGCTCGTTGTTGATCAGCCACACGACCTGCTGCTGCGGGGTCATCGCGTCATAGCCCGCCGGCAGCACGAGCGGAGCATTGCACCCCTCCGCCGCCCGGGCCGCGGTGAACGTGTTCTCGATGTAGGTGTCATTCTCGTTCTGGATCGGCGTCGTGTCCGCGTTGAAGTACTGATTGGTCGGGTTGGTGGTCACGCAGCCCGGCACGGCCGCGACGGCGGCCGCTGCCGGCGTGGCCGCCACCGCCAGTCCGAGAATGGTCGCGACGCTCGCTCCGAGCGCCGCGCGGATGGTTGCCCTCATACCTGCTCCTTTCTGACAAGACGCGATGCGCACAGGCGTCGCGCCGCCGCGTCCCCTCGATGTGCGAGCTTCATAGCAGCGGGGCTGCAACGAATCGGTAACGCGGGGCCCGGCCGGGGAATACAATGCGGGCTGGTCATGGGAGCAGGAGAATCTCCCGAGCTGGGGCGAGCTGACGCCGGACGTGTGGCGGTTGCGTTGCTCGGTGGCCTGCGCCTGTCGAGCCCGGTGGCGTCGCTCGACGGACGCGTGCTCGGCCGCCGCGGCGAGCTCGTGCTCGCCCGGCTGGCGCTGGACGCCGGCTCGGCGGTCTCCCGGGATGTGCTGGCGGACGCGATCTGGGGCGTGTCGCTGCCGGCCACGTGGCGCGCGTCGCTGCGCAACGTGATGAGCGGCCTCGGACGCGCGCTGGCGACGGCCGGCTTCGACGCGGCCGTCGCGCTGAACTCGTTCGACGGTCGCTCGCGGCTGGAGCTGCCGGAGGGTTCGACCGTCGATCTGCTGGATCTGCGCGCGTCCGCCGAGGCCGCCGCCTCGCTGCTGGAGACCGGACGCCCTGAGGCGGCGCTCGAGACAGCGCAGAGCGCGCTCGTCGGCGCCGGGCGCGAGGTGCTGCCCGGCGGCGGCGAGGAATGGGTGGAAGGATTGCGCGGAGAGGTCGTCTCACTGCGCGCCGAGCTCGAGCTGTGCGCCGGCGAGGCGGCGCTCGCGCTCGGCGACCCCACACGAGCCGAGCGGTTCGCGCGGGTCCTGCTGGCGAGCTCGCCGTTGCGCGAGGACGCCTACCGGCTCCTGATGTCGGCGCTGTGGCACTCCGGTCGCGGCGCCGAGGCGCTCGAGATCTACGATCGCTGCCGCCACACGCTCGACGAGGCGCTCGGCGCGCGCCCCGCCGAGAGCACCGAGGGGCTGTTCCTGAGCATCCTCGCCGAGGAACGGGAGCAGGGTCCGCGGCAGGTGCCCGCGCCGGCCGAGGCTCCCGTCGCGACCCCGCTCATGCGCCTGCAGGCCGCCACGCCGTTCGTCGGACGCGCCGAGCTCGTGGACGGACTGCTGGCGCGCACGCGGCTGGCCGCCGAGGCGGGCACGTTCGTGGCCTGCATCAACGGCGAGCCCGGCCTCGGCAAGACGCGCCTGGCCGCCGAGCTCGCCACCCGCTGCGCCGCCGAGGGGATGGGCGTCCTGTACGGGCGGGCCGAGGAGCGGCTTGACGTGCCCTACGGCGCGGTGATCGAGGCGCTGGAGCGCGCGCTCGGCGGTGCCGCGGCGAGCTCGCTGCTCGACCACGATCGCGTCAGCGTCGCGATCGCCTGCGCCCTGCGTTCGATGGCGAGCGCGGGCGGGATGCTCGTCGTGCTCGACGACATGCAGTGGGCCTCGCGCGCCGAGCTCGACGTCCTCGCGGAGCTGCTCGCCGACCCCGACGCCAGCCGGACGCTCGTGCTCGTCCTGCACCGCAACCCCGGCGATCCAGCCGCACTGCCGTCGCTCGGCGAGCATCCGCGGGTGTGGCGAGCGCAGCTGCAGCCGCTGGAGCGCTCAGAGCTCGTCGAGCTGGCGCGGCTGATCGGCGACGGCGGGGCGCAGGCGGGCGTCGACCGGCGCGTCGACGAGATCTGGCGCCTGAGCGGCGGCAACCCGCTGCTGGCGAGCCAGCTGCTCGAATCCGGCGACAGCGACGAGGAGGCGCGCGTGAGCGCCCTCGTCGCCCGGCTCGTCGCCGAGCGGGTCACACGGCTGCCGGCCGGAGCGCCGGACACGCTCGCGCTCGCGGCGGTGGCGGGTCTCGAGTTCGATCCGGCGATGATCACGGCGGTCACGAGCGCCGACCCGGAGTCCGTGGCCGCACAGCTGGAGGCGGCACGATCCGCCGGTCTGCTGCTCGCCATCGGCGAGGGCCGCCTGGCGTTCCGGCACGGCCTCGTCCGCGACGCGCTGCTCGACGGGCTGGCGGCCCGCGAGCGCGCCCGGCTGCACGAGCAGCTCGGCAACTTCATCGAGCGCGACGCGTCATCGGATCGGACCGACCTCGTCAGCCTCGCCTACCACTTCGCGGCGGCCGGTCCGGTCGGCGATCTCGGCCGCTCGCTCCACTACGCGCTCCCGGTCGCGCGCCAGGCGTATGAGGCCGGGGTCTATGAAGACGTGATCGTGCTGGGCAGCCGCGCGCTGACGGCGATCGCCGATCAGGCCGGCGACGCGGAGCAGGCCGCCCACCGCGATGCGGCGCTCGAGCTGACGATCCTGCTCGGCGGCGCGCAGCGCGCGCTCGGGGACCCGCGGGGCGAGGAGACGCTGGCGGCGGCGTTCGCCACCGCGCGGGAGCGTGGCGACGCGCCCAGGATGGCGGACGCGGCACTCGCCATCGCCCCGAAGGGATCGATCAGCGAGGCCTCGTATCTCGACGAGCTCGAGCTCAGCCATTATCAGGAGGCGCTCACCGCGATCGAGCGGCTCGGTGAGGCGCAGGCGGCGCGCCGGGCCGAGCTGCTGGCCCGGCTCGCGGCCGGCCACAGCTGGGGCGTGAGCCTGACCGCCGGACAGCGCTTCGCCGAGCAGGCGCAGGCGCTGACCCGCGGCGTGGGCGACCCGCGGACGCGGGCGAACGTGATCGCGACCCTGCGGCGCTCGTTGGCGGGGTCCTCGAGCCTGGCGTTGATGCGCCGGCTGGAGGACGAGCTGCAGGAGCTGGCCGACACGCTCGCCGACCCCGAGCTCGCCGTCGGCGCGGCGCTGTGGCGGTTTGCCAGCTCGATCCAGCGCGGTGACGGCGACGAGCTCGAAGCGCTGCTGCACAGTGCCGCCGAGCAGGCGCGCGGGCTGCGGATGGGGAGCATCGAGCACGTGATCGCCTTCGAGCACGCCTCGCTCGCGCTCCTGCGGGGCCGGCCGACCGATGCGGAGATGCTGTTCGGACGGGCCGCGGCGATCGGCCGGGAGCGCGGGCTCGCCGAGGTCCTCGTGCAGGCCCTGTATCTGACCCAGATGATGCTCGTGCGCGGCGAGCAGCGCCGCCTCGGGGAGATGCGTGACATGGTGGAGCCGCTGTTCGAGCACGCGGGCATCACCCCCTGGCGGGCGTCGATCGGGATCATCGACGCGGCGCGCGGGATCCACGGCGGAGTCGCCGAGCGGATCGATCCGGTGCTCGACGAGTACGAGCAGCGAGGACCGACGCTGCAGTGCTCGGAGGGCTTGATCGCGTATCTGACGCCCACCGTCCTGGCAATCGGCGATCGGGACCGGGCGGCGCGCGTGCGTGATCTCATCCTGCCCGTCTCCGGGCAGGGCATCTACATCGGCGCCTTCGCCGGGCCGGTCGACTATCACCTCGGTCTGCTGCACCGCTTCCTCGGCGACGACGCCGCCGCGAACGCGGCGCTGACCGAGGCGGCGGCGTTCTGCGAGCGCCTCGGAGCGCCGCTGTGGCTCGCGCGCAGCCGGCAGGCGATGGACCTGCCGGCGTACGCGTGACGGGTTGATCGCCGACAGGTTGTTTTAGAGGACATCGCCCGGTGAGATAGCCGCGATCGTGGAGCGGATGCAGGCTGCGGGACATGCCTGGGAGTCGGCGCCCGACGCGCATGCGCTGGCGCCGCCGGACGCCGGGTTCGCCGGACGACGCCGTGCACTGTCGAACGCGGCGGGGGCCTGAGGATGGATCTCGACCGCCGGCCGTCATCCCGCGGGATATGTCGCTTTGCCGACGGTGCGGCCGAGCTGGTCTTCCACGTCTTCTCCGCGGGCCACAGACGTGGCCGTCTGATCATCACGACCGGGCTCACGTTCCAGAATGGACCAAAGGATTCTTCGACCCGTGGCGCGAGCGCCGCCCGGGCCGATACGTGCCCGATCGGCCCGCGCCAACCGGCGATCGCTCCGATTGCTGTCGATCTCTCCAAACGGCGTGCACAGCGGGCGTGCGCATGGGCAGCGTCGGCCGTAGGGTCAGAGCATGCTCAGGCTCGCAGGCCGTCGCCGGTGATGGCCGGACCGCTCGCCGGGATTCGTGTCGTCGAGATCGGCTCGCTCGGTCCGGGTCCGTTCTGCGCGATGGTTCTCGCCGATCTCGGAGCGGACGTGATCCGCGTGGACCGCGCGTCTGGTGGTGGCCTCGTCGGCCCGAGCGCCAACTACCGGACGGAACTGCTCAACCGGGGCCGCCGGTCGGTCGCGGTCGACCTCAAGCACCCGCGCGGCGCTGAGGTCGTACTCGACCTGGTCGAGCACGCCGACGCCCTGATCGAGGGCTTCCGTCCCGGTGTGACGGAGCGCCTCGGCATCGGCCCTGACGAGTGCCTGGCCCGCAACCCGCGCCTCGTGTACGGACGGATGACCGGGTACGGACAGGACGGCCCGATGGCCCAGGCGGTCGGACACGATCTCAGCTACGTCGCGCTCAGCGGAGTGCTGAGCCTTGTCGGGCGCCGTGGCCAGCCGCCGACGCCCCCGCTGAGCCTCGTGGGCGACTTCGGCGGCGGCGGGCTGCTGCTCGCGCTCGGGCTCCTGGCAGCGTTGATCGAGCGCGGGACATCGGGACCAGGGCAGGTCGTCGACGCGGCGATGACCGAGGGCTCGGCCCTGCTGGGGACGGCGTTCTTCGGCTACCTGCAGACGGGCGAATGGGACCCCGAGCGCGGGACGAACATCGTCGACAGCGGCGCCCCGTTCTACGACGTCTATGAGACGGCCGATGGCCGCTGGCTATCGGTGGCGGCGCTGGAGCCGCACTTCTACGCCAACCTGCTGGAGCTCCTCGGGATCGCCGACGAGCCGCGCCCCGATCAGCGCGATCGGTCCAGGTGGCCGGAGATGAAGGAGCGCTTCGCAGCGGCGATCCGCACGCGGACGCGCGACGAATGGTGCGCGGCGGCGGCGGGGATCGAGGCCTGCGTGGCTCCAGTGCTGACCTTCGACGAGGTCGAGCACGACCCGCAGCTGAAGGCGCGCTCCGCGTTCGTCCGCAACGACGGGCTGCTGCAGCCGGCACCGGCACCGAAGTTCAGTCGCACTCCGGCGAAGCTCTCCCGCCGGCCGCCGGTCCCGGGGGAGCACACCAGCGAGGCGCTGGCCGACTGGGGCCTGACCGACGACCGGATCGCCGAGTTGATCGAGCAGCGCGCCGTCGGTCGGTGGACCGATGACGGAGCCACCCCATCGACGGCGGAAGCCGCCGCGGCGTCAGGGGGCGATTCCCGGTGACCGCGTGCACCTACGGGCTGACGATCCTGAACTCGGGCTCCGGGCCCGAGCGCTTCGCCCGGGCCCGGAGCCTGGCGCGCGAGGCCGAAGCCGCCGGCTTCGAGACGGTCTGGACCTCAGAGCTCTACAACCGCTCAGCGACGATCGTGATGGCGAGCCTTGCGGAGGCGACCGAGCGCTGCGGGATCGGCAGCTCGATCGCCTACGGCGTCGGTCGCTCCCCTCTGATGTGGGCCGCCGAGGCACGCGATCTCGACGACCTCTCAGCCGGCCGGCTCGTCCTCGGGCTCGGCAACGGCACCAAGCGGATGATGGAGGACTGGCATGGAGTGAGCGGCGAGGCGCCGGCGGTCCGGATGGAGGAGCTGATCACGCTGCTGCGCAGACTGTGGCGCCTGGATCAGGGCCCGGTCCGCCACGACGGGCGCTTCTACCGGGTCCATCTCACGCCGAGCTCAGACACCCCACCGCCCCATCGGCTGCATCTGCCGATCTACGCCGCCGGTGTCAACGACCGGATCATCCAGTCGGCGGGGCGCGTGGCTGACGGGCTGATCGGCCACCCGATGTTCACCAAGCGCTACGTCGACGAGGTCGTGCGCCCGGCGCTCGCCGCGGGTGCCCAGACCGCCGAGCGCGATCCCGTTGAGCTCCGGCTGACCGGGATCCTCATGTGCGCCGTCGACACCGATGTCGAGGCCGCCCGTCGGCGGATCGCCTACGCGATCGCCCAGTACGCCGCGTCCCGCGTCTATGACCGGCTGTTCGCGCTGCACGGTTGGAGCGCACCGCAGGACGCGATTCGCGAGGCGGTGCGCCGCGGTGACACCGAGGCGATGATCGCGGCGGTGCCCGACGACGCGATCGACGCGATCGCGGTCGCGTGCGCTCCCGGCCAGCTTGCCGCCGAGGTTGCCCGCCACGGCGCCGACTACGACCACCTCAACCTCACCGGCCCACCCTGGGGACTCGAGCCCGCCGAGCAGGAGCGGGCAGCAGATCAGATCGTTCGCGAGATGCGCACTGCTCTCGCGCCGGTGATCTGACCCGTCGAGCGACGAGCGACGAGCGACGAGCGACGAGCGACGACATCCCGGGGCTCGACGCGCCGACGCTCCGGCTCAGGCAGCCTGAGATCGCTTGCGGCGCGCGGGCTTCGAGACCGGCTCGTGAGCCTCGCCCCCGCTCGGGAGCCGAGACGTCTCGGGAATATCCTTCTCGCTGCCATCGACGAGCGCCAATCCGGGATCGCCGGGGGCCCCGAGGCTTGCGATCCCGCGGACGACCAACTGGTAGAGCAGGGTCGCGACGTTCTCGCTCCGCCGGGCGTGGCGCGGCCAGTGGGCGACCGAATGGATCATGCCGATCGCCGCCTGCGCCGCTCCTGCGAGGTCCTCCGGCGAGGCTGTCGGGAAACAGCGTGAGAGAGTGTCCTCCCAGCGTGCCGCATAGTGGCGTTCACGGCGTTCAAAGTGACTCCGCCAGGGTTCCACGAGTGAGCGCTCCTCGTGCTCGTACACATTCACGAGGTGACGGTGACTCATCGCAAAATCGACATGATGATGAATCAGCCGCTCGAGGTCCCGATGAGGCTCGGTGTAAACCGCCGCCGTTCCGGCGATCAGTTCCTCGACCGCTTCGTTGAAGAGGGCGGCGAGGATCTCGTCCTTGCTCTTGAAGTGACGGTACAGCCCCGGTCCGCTGATGCCGACGCGTTCACCGATTTCGTCAACCCCGACACCGTGAAAACCCTTTTCGTAGAACAGCGCCGCAGCGGCGTTCAGTATCTGACGTTCCCGCGTCATTCTGATCGCTTTCCTTTCCGGCTCCGATAAGTCGCGTTCGTCGGCTGCGGCTTGGCGGGATGCTAGCACGGCGTTGGTCCGGTCCACGCTCCGCGGCACCCGGTGGCTGGCGCGCGCGGGCCGCGTGTACTAGCTCTGACTCGGCGCCTCGCCCACCCTCCGCGTGTAGTTCTGGGCCGGCTGCAACTGACCGGCGGCGATCATCGCAACGAGCCGGTGCTTCTGGATCTTGCCCGACGGGGTGAGGGGAAAGCTCGTGACGAAGAACCACAGGCGCGGACATTTGTAGCCGGCGAGACGGCTCCGGCAGAACGCGAACAACTCGCTCGTATCGGCATCCTCACAGGCCCCGGGCGCCAGACGGACGACAGCGGCGACCTCCTCACCCCAGGTCTCATCCGGCGTGCCGACGACGGCGACATCGCCGACCAGCGGATGGGTGATCAGCAGATCCTCGATCTCACGGGGATAGACGTTCTCCCCGCCGCGGATGACCATGTCCTTCACTCGCCCGATGATCCGTAGATAGCCCGCGTCGTCCATCGTCCCGAGGTCCCCGAAGCGAAGCCATCCGTCCTCGCTGATCGCCGCAGCGGTTGCCCCCGGGGCGTTGTGGTAGCCGGCCATCACGTGGTGCCCGCGCGCGCAGATCTCCCCTGGCGTCCCGATCGGGACAATCGCCCCGGAATCGGTGTCGACGATCTTCACCTCGACGTCGTCGAGTGGCATGCCCACCGTCGAGGCGATGGCGTCCGGAGAGTCGTCGAGGCGCGTTGTCGAGAGGTTGCCGGAGAACTCCGTCTGCCCGAAGCAGATCACGACGTTCGCGCGGAGCGTGTCACGCACGCGACGCACCAATTCGGCGGGCACCGGCGCCGCGCCGGTGAGGATGGTGCGCAGACTGCTCAGGTCATGCTCGGCCAGACGAGGATGCTCCAGGATCGACAGCAGCATCGTCGGCACCGCGAGCGTCAGGGAGCCACCCTCGGACTCGATCAGATCGAAGATCAGGTCCACGTCGAACCCGGGCACGATCACGTGAGTGCCGGCGTGCGTCATCGTCCCCACCGTCGCGCCACCGGCGCCGCCGATGTGAAACAGCGGCATCGGAGCGATCCAAGTCGGAGGCGTATCCTCGTCGAACCCGGCCCGCCGAATCGTCTGGTAATAGCTGGCCGAGATGGAGCCATGGGTGAGCATCGCCCCTTTCGGTGCACCGGTCGTGCCGGATGTGTACTGGATCTGCGCGATGTCGGTGATGTCAACGTGCGGTAGCGGCCTGTCGCGCTCGAGCAGATCGGCGCTCTGGATCAGGTCGTCCAGGCGCCCGAGCACCTCGATCGAGGCGACCCCCGCGGCCGCCCGTACGGCGATCTCCTCGAGATTGCGGCCACGGTGGTCCGGCACGTAGTACAGACCGCGGACCTCGGATCGGCTGAGCACATGCGTCAGCTCAGCGTCGCGATAGGCGGGGTTGACGGTCACCAGCACCAGGCCCGCCAGGCCGGCGCCGATCTGAAAGAAGACCCAGTCCGCGCTGTTGGGGCCCCACAGCGCGACGCGATCGCCGGGATCGAACCGCTCCAGCAGCGCCGCGGCGATCTTCTCACTGCGGCGCTGCAGCTCACGATAGGTCCAGCGCCGGCGCCGGTCGACATCCGGGACTCCGTCGACGAGCGCGATCCGATCCGGTGCCCGTGCCGTCGCCCCGGCGACCACGGCCTGCATCGTCAGCCGGCGGGGCGCACCGCTGCTCACGGCCGGCCAGTAGGAGCCGGCGAGCCCGGCCGGACGGACGGCGCTCATGGATGACCCAGGAGGGGGGCAAGCTCGGCGACGGAGTCACGCACCGAACCCGAGGACTCGATGTTCAGCAGGAGCGCGATCGCCTGCTCGAGGGACTCATCGCCCCGAGCTGAGCCGACGGGGTGAGGCCGCCGCCGACTCGCCATCGTCCTGAACTTCTCGATCAACGCCTCGTCGGACATCAGGGTCTCCTCCGACCACGGATCCCCCTGGGCGTAGTCGGCGGTCGCCGCGTACACGTCTCCCCTGGCTTCGATGTCGACACCACCGGGCACACCGCGCCACTGGCCTGCGCCCATCCATTCCGCGATGTTCGCGGATCGTGGCTCAGGCTCGACGAACACCTTCGCTCGGAAGGAGCGGATCTCCTCGGAGCAGAGAATCTCCTCGGAGTACCACTCCGGACCGGCCGGCACGCCGAGCGCGGCTGCCGCGATCGCGTGCGGGTGACTGAACTCCGCGGTCAGTGCGTCCTCGGGCTGCTGCTCGCAGAAGATCGGCGTGAGCGCGAACGGGTTGGCTCGGACCACGACACGGTCGATGTCGCCCGCCGCCAGCGCGTGCCGCTCCATCAGACGAGTGAACGCGGTCAGCGGATGGTGGATCCAGCGGCAACAGGGCCATGGCTTGTACGTCGTGTTGAGGATCTGCCAGTCACTGCCCAATCCGTCGAGCAGGACGGCATCGTCATGCGTCGGTGAGCCGTAGAGCTTCCAGAACCCGTTGTCGCCGTCGAGGATCCCGAGAAAGCCGGTGCTCCCGAGACTGGCCAGGATCGCCGCGGTAACGCCGACGGAGGCGCACCAGCCGGCGTCTGCGTACTTGTACATCGGCTGCGTCTCGGCCGCCGCCCAATTGCGAATGGTCGGCAGGGGGCAGTTCGCGCCACCGATGCCGAAGCCATGGTGAGCCTGCTCGGGCGTCAGCCGGGAGATGCTGACCGCCGCCCCGATCGCCGCCCACGTCACCGAGGCCGGCGGGCCGCCGAGCTCGTTCCATCCGACGACGCGCCCGTCCTCGATCTGGAACGGTGCCCCCATCCAGCTCCCGACCCGCGCGCCCAGATCGAAGCCGACGGCAATCGCCGTGATGAGCTCCCGCCCGGTGCGGTCGAGTTCCTCGGCCAGTGCCAGCGCGCCGAATACGGTGGCGTTGCCGAAGTGCGCCGAGGTGGGGAACGTATCGTCGGCGTCGAGCACGTTGGCCAGGCGCGCGTTTGCATAGGCCGCGTTCGCCGCCGAGCTCTTCCGGGAGCGACCGATGACCGTCGCGACGGGGTGCCCGCCCAGACGGTCGGAGTAGTCCAGGGCGATCTGCCCACTCTCGGTCCTCAGCGCCCCAACAGCGCATCCGACGGTGTCAAGGACGAGCCGCGTGCACTCCCGGACGACCTCGGCCGGCAGATCGTCGAACGTGGTGTTGACGACGAAGTCCGCCAACGCGTTCGTCATCGTGAACTCACGTTGTGACACGCCGCTCAACCTCCTCTGGGGACGCCGTCGCGCTCGGGGCGCACGGCCGGATCGTTCCCGCTGCGATCAGATCCCTCAACACGAACTTCTGGACCTTGCCCGACGCGGTCAGTGGGAACTCCTTGACGATGAACCATCGCGCCGGAGCCTTGTGACGCGCGAGGTGCTCGCGGCAATGACGGGTCAGATCATCCGCGCGAGGTGGCGCTGACGGGTCCCGGGGAATGACGATCGCCGCCACGATCTCACCGTACTTCTCGTCCGGGATCCCGAGCACGCTCACCTGTGCGACCTCCGGATGATCGAAGATCACGTCCTCGATCTCACGCGGGTAGAGATTCATACCCCCGCGGATGATCACGTCCTTCAGGCGTCCGGTGATCCGGAGGTAGCCGCGACGATCCATCGTGCCGAGATCCCCCATATGCAACCAGCCGTCGAGATCCAGCGCGGCGGAGGTCTCCTCCGGCATGTCCAGGTAACCGAGCATCGTCTGATATCCCCGCACGCAGATCTCACCGCTGGTGCCGAGCGGCAGGACCGTACCGTCGAACGGGTCGGCGATCTTGATCTCGGCGTGGGGAAGCGGCTGCCCGAGCGTCTGCGCCTGGTCCTCGACGCTGTCGTCGAGGCGCGTGCCGGTCACGACCCCATGCACCTCGGTCTGGCCGAAGAGGATCGAGAAGCGGCATCCCATCTCGGACTTGACTCGGTGGACGAGCGCCGCCGGAACGGCCGTCGCCCCGGACAGGAGCGTCACCAGGCTCGACAGGTCCCGAGCCGGGAAGCTCGGGTGGGCGAGCATGGCGAGGATCATCGTCGGAACGACCAGGGTCGTGTTGCCGCGCTCGCTCTCGATCAGCTCGAGCATCTGACCGGCGTCGAAGCCGGGGGCGAGCACGAAGGTCCCGTGCTTGCTCAGGCATCCGATCCGCGAGGTCGCCAGGCCGCCGGAGTGAAACAGCGGCATCGCATTGACCCAGACGCCGGCGTCAGGGAACCCGGCGCGCTCGGCGACGAACCGACCGCTGTTGATGAGACCGCGGTGGTGCAGCAGCGCGCCCTTGGGGATGCCCGTGGTTCCCGAGGTGAACTGCACATGCAGCACGTCGCCAGGGTCGACCGCCGGGAGAACACGCGTGACATCGCGGCACTCGGCGGTGAACCGCTCGAGCTCGGCGAGGGGGATCGCCTCCCGCAGATGCGGGAGGCGCGGGCGCAGCTCGGTCAGCAGCGCGGCGATGTCGTTGTCGCGGTATCGCTCCTCGTAGAAGACACCCGCCACGCTCGCGCTGCGCAGCATGATCTCGGCTTCGACGCGCCGGTACGCCGGATTGAGCGGCACGACCCGTAGTCCGGCGAGGCTCGCCCCGTGGTGGAGCACGACCCATTCCGGACAGTTGGACGAGTAGACGGCAATCCGCTCGCCCGGCTCGAACCGCTGCAGCAGCGCATCGGCGACGCACTCGGACTCCCTCAGGAGGACGGCGTACGTCCAGCGCCGGCGATCCTCGAACGACGCTCCGCCGTCGACGAGGGCGAGGCGGTCGGGGACGTCGGCGGCGGCCTGGCGCAGCAGATCGCCCACCGTGATATCGATCAGGTCCGGCGAGGTCTCCGCCGGCCAATGCGATGTGGTGAGAGTCGTCGACATACCTGCTTGATTCGATCCCTGCGGCCTGCTGTGCTCGGCCGCTGGTCTCCGCCACGCTAGCGGTGGCGACGACGGTGTCAAAACCGCTGCCGCAGGGGTGTCCGGACGGTTGGAGAGCGCTACAACCCGTCCGACCAGGGCTCCCGGAGCGGCCGGTGGCCGCGCCTATGCTGCTTCGCATGCGCACGGACCCCTCCGAACGGCAGCTCAAGGCGCTCGTCACCGGTGCCGCTCGCGAGGGCGGGATCGGCGCGGCCATCGCCGCTCGGCTGGCAGAAGCGGGCATGGATGTGGTCACGCTCGACGTCGAACCGGGCTGCACGTTCCAGGCCGATGTCGTCAATGACCCGATGCCCCTGCTCGAGGATATCGACGTGCTGATCTGCAACGCCGCGCTGACGACGATGTTCGGTTCTGCTCACTCGATGCGCCTGGAGCGCTGGCAGCGCGACCTTGACGTCAATCTCACGGGGACGTTCCGCGTGGTACAGGCCTGTCTGGGCGGGATGCGAAGCCGTCAGTTCGGCCGGATCGTCGTGATCTCGAGCATGGCCGCGATCCACGGGTTGCCGGCACAGGTCTCGTACAGCACGACCAAGGCCGGGCTGCTCGGAATGATGCGCACGATCGCCGCCGAGAACGTGACGCTCGGGATCACCTGCAACGCGGTCCTTCCCGGGATGACGGCGAGCTCCGGAATGCTGGCGATGCCCGAGGAGGTCAAGGACGCGTGGCGGACGACGATGCCGATGGGCGATTTCGTCAGCCCGGCGGACATCGCCGAGGCCGTCGCCTTCCTTGCGTCGGCCGGGGCCGGACGGATCACCGGTCAGCAGCTGGCCGTCGACGGCGGTCACTCGCTCAACACGCTCTCGGTGACCGGTTCCGCGGCGCGGCGCGGCACGCCTGCCGCGCACGAATAGGGCGCCGGCCCAGCGCGGCGCGCTCGGCTCACCGCGTCAGCTCAGTCGACGGCGTCGCGACCGAGAAGACGGCGCGCGATGATGAGCTTCTGAATCTGCGGGGTGCCATCGGCGATCTCCAGATTGCTGACATCCCGCATCAGCTGCTGCAGGATCATCTCTTCAGACCAGCCGTAGTGGCCGTGGAGGATCACGCAGTCGCGAATCGCGTCGACGGCGGCGGATGGACCGAACCACTTCACCATCGCCGCCTGCCGCGTGTGCGGGCGTCCGGACATCCGCAGGCCGATCGCCCGGTAGGCCAGCGTTCGGGTGAGCTCGATACGCGTGTCGTTCTCGGCCAGGTCGAAGCTGACGCCCTGGAAATGGGAGAGCGTCCGGCCGAAGGCCGTACGCTCCTTGACGTATTCGATCGTCAGGTCCAGAGCGCGCTGGGCGGCGCCGCAGGCCATGAGCGCGATCACCGGGCGCGACAGGTCGAACAGGTGCATCACCTGCTGAAAACCGCGCCCTTCAGGACTCAGGCGGCGCTCGGCCGGCACGAACGTGCCGTCGAAGGTCAGGGAGCCGCGGCCGACGGGATGCAGGCCCGGGTCCCTGAACCGCTGGCGGCTGACCGTCTCGTCGAGCTCCACGAGGAACGCGGTCGCCCCGCCCGCCGGCGTCGTGGCGAATACCACCGCGCAGTCGAGGAAGTGAGCCGACGTGACCGATGTCTTCTCTCCGTACAGGCGCCAGCCACCACCGACCTCCGGAACCGCACGCGTGGCGAGGTTCGCGGCGTCGGATCCGGTTCCCGGCTCGGTGACGCAGAAGCCGATGTGCCGCGTGCCGGCCGCAATGCCGGCGGCGATCTCCTCGGCCGCATCGGTGTCCTTGAGCATCAACGCCGCGATCGACGGCAGCAGGACGAGCTCGGCAAGATTGAAGTCCGCCCAGGAGAGCTCCTCCATGGCGATTCCGAACGCCATCTCGTCGCCTCCCTGGCCACCGAGGCGCTCCGGTAGCGTCAGCCCGAGGAGGCCCTGGCGAACGAGCTGGTCGTAGGCCTGCGCCGGATACTCGGTGGACTGAGCTCGGGCGTGGTATCCGGCTGCGAACGTCGATCGGGCGAAGCCGCGGACCGACTCCCGGAACAGCTCGTGCTCGTCGGTGAAGACGAACGATCCCTGGAAGGCGAGGGCGGCTCGATCGCTCATGGCTCAGGTCCGCGAGCCCGGCGCGACCGCGTGACCGATGACCGGGAGGGGAGCGTACGGCTCCTCGAGCGCAGCGATCTCGTCCGTCGTCAGGACGAGCTCGGCCGCCGCCACCGCATCACTGATGTGCTGCGGCTTGGTCGCACCGATGACCGGAGCTGTGACACCGGGCTTGTGCAGCAACCAGGCCAGGGCCAGCTGAGCCGGCGGGAGGTCTCGCCGCGCCGCGACTGCCTGGAGACGCTCGATCACCGGCCAGAACGTGTCGAGGTCGCCATAGAACTCATCGGCGATCGGATCGTCACCTGCGCGGGCCGTCCCTCGTCCCGCTTCGCGGCTCCACCGCCCGGTGAGCAGTCCGCGAGCGAACGGGCTCCATGGGTTGACGCCGACCCCCTGGTCAACGCACTGCGGGATCATCTCCCTCTCCTCCTCGCGGTAGAGGAGGTTGTAGTGGTTCTGCATGGAGATGAACTCGGTCCATCCGTTGGCGGCGGCGACCCGCTGGGCTTTGGCGAATTCCCACGCGTACATCGTGCTGGCGCCGATGTACCTGGCCTTGCCGGACCTGACCACGTCGTGGAGCGCTTGCATCGTCTCCTCGGCGGGCGTCTCGTGGTCCCAGCGATGGATCTGGTAGAGATCGACGTAATCCGTTCCCAGGCGCCTCAGCGAGGCGTCGATGGCCGACATGATGTGCTTGCGTGACAGCCCGCGCCCGTTTGGCCCCGGGGTCATGTCGAAATAGACCTTGGTGGCCAACACCATCTCGTCGCGGGCGATGAGCTTGCTCAGCAGATGACCGGTGGCGATCTCGCTCGCTCCGCCGGAGTAACTGTCAGCCGTGTCGAAGAAGGTGATGCCGGCGTCGATCGCCGCCTTCACGATCGGCTCTGCCGCGGCCTCGTCGAGCACCCAGGCGCGTTTCGCTCCGCTCCCGAAGGTCAGCATGCCCAGGCAGATTCGCGACACGTGCAGCCCCGAGGCTCCGAGCCTGATCTGCTCCATGTCAGCTCATCCCATCCGATTGCGAGCCGGGGTGCAGGCATGTCGCGCCATGGTCCGAGTATCCCATCGCCTTCGGAGCTCGATCCGTGACCGGTCGGGTGTGCTTGTCGACTTCTCCATATCCCGGCGGCTCGCCCGGCTGAGCGCCGACGGCGCCCGACACGGCTCCAGGTATCGTCGAGGCCACGGTGTGGCAGGTCGAGAAGAGGAGCTCAATGACGGCAGCACGGCCATGACGGCTCGCGAACTGAGCGAGAGCGCAGTAGCCCTGACCGGTGGCACCTCTGGTGTCGGTCTGGCGACCGCGAGTCGCTTTCTCGCCGCCGGCGTCCAGCGCATGGCGCTCATGGGTCGCAGCGAGGAGCGAGGGCTGGACGCACGCGACGGTGTCCGGGCGAAATGGCCGGCTGCCCAGATCGAGTTCATACAGGTCGACGCCAACGATCCGGCCCAGGCCGTGCGCGCCATCGAACGGGCGCAGTCGGCCATCGGCAGCGTCGACGTCCTGGTGAACTCCACGACCCACACCGCGCTTCCGACCCTGCTGCACAAGCTCCCAATCGAGGAGATGGGAGCGATCCTCACCCAGCAGGCACTGGCGCCGCTGCACATGACCCGCGCCGTTCTGCCGGCGATGACCGAACGGGGCGGGGGCGCCATCATCAATGTCGCCTCGGATGCCGGAAAGGTCGCGACACCGGGTGAATCGGTGATCGGCGCGGCGATGGCCGCGATCGTCATGTTCACCCGCGCCGCCGCGATGGAGGCCAAGCGCGACGGGATCAGGATCAACGTCCTCACACCGTCGTTGATCGTCGGAACCCCGACCGGCGATCGCGCCCTCGAGGGCGAGTTCAGCTCGAAGATCTTCAAGAAGGCGATCACCCTCGCCCACCTGGGCGTCACGGAGGCGGATGACCTCGCCGGCCTCATCGTGTTCCTCGCCAGCCCGGCCGCGGCGCGGCTCACGGGGCAGGCGATCAGCGTCAACGGCGGTATCTCTGCCGCCTGACCTCCCGGCGCTGTGACCATGGCACCCGTGTCACCATCGCTGACGGAGTCCTACTGGCCCGCTGACGCGTCGACCGAGCTGCTCGACACGACACTCGGAGCCCTGCTCCGCGAGGTGGCTGCCGCCGTTCCCGATCGGATGGCCCTCGTGACGGGCGACGAGGATCCCGCCCGCCGGCGGCGCTGGACCTATGCACAATTGCTGGGTGACTCCGAACGACTCGCCCGCGCGCTCCTCGGACATTTCGAGCCGGGACAACGAATCGCGGTGTACGCACCGAACTGTGCCGAGTGGGTCGTGTTGCAGCATGGGGCGAGCCTGGCCGGCCTGCAGTTGGTGCCGCTCAATCCGGCGTATAAGGCGGCCGAGGTCGAGACGATCCTGCGCGGCGCGGGCGCGACCGGGATCTTCCACACCGACCGCTTCCGTGACAACGACGTCGCCGCGGTGGTGGATCAGCTCAGCGCGCGCATCGACGGCCTCCGGCTCACCCTGCCAATGGCCGAGCTCGAGGCCTTCTCCGCCTCGGGCGACTCCGACCGCCCCCTCCCCCGGGTGGATCCCGGTGATGTGCTCCAGATCCAGTTCACCTCCGGGACGACCGGGATCCCGAAGGGCGCCCTGCTGCATCACAGGGGCGTGATCAACAGCTCACGCTTCACGGCTCTGCGGGCCGGGTTCCCCGACGGCGGGGTGTGGGTCAATGCCATGCCGATGTTTCACATCGCCGGCGCAGCGGTGTGCCGCATCGGCTGCCTCAGCCGGCGGGGAACCTTCGTTCTCGCCCCCGGTTTTGACGCGGGGGGGCTACTGGAGTTGATCGAGAGCGAATCCGGCAACGCGACCTTGATCGTGCCGACGATGATCCTCGCGATGCTCGGCCACGAGAGCTTCCGCAGTCGCGACCTCACGAGCCTGCTGACGGTGCTGTCCGGGGCCGCCGACGTGCCGGCGGCACTCGTCGACCGGACGACAGCCGAGATGGGTTGCCGATTCTCGATCCTCTTCGGGCAAAGTGAGATGAACGGGGTGATCAGCCAGACTCATCTGGCCGATGACGTGGCCGACCAGACTCAGACCGTCGGCACGCCACTGCCTCAGCTGGAGGTGAAGATCGCCGATCCCGTGGATGGCTCTGTCGTGCCGATCGGGCAGGACGGCGAGATCTGCGTCCGCGGTTATCAGGCGATGCTCGGCTACGTCGGCGCACCCGCCGACACGGCCGCGACGATCGACGCCGAAGGGTGGCTGCACATGGGCGATCTCGGCACGATGGACGGACGCGGCTATCTGCGGATCACGGGACGTTTGAAGGACATGATCATTCGCGGCGGGATGAACCTGTATCCGAGAGAGATCGAGAACGTGCTGTTCGAACACCCCGATGTTGCCCAGGTCAGCGTCGTCGGGATGCCGGACGAGCAGTGGGGCGAGATCGTCGCCGCCGCAGTGCTTGCGCGGGATCCCGAACGTCCGCCCGATCCAGCGGCTCTGAGGGCCTACTGCCAGGAGCGCCTGGCCCGTCATAAGGCCCCGTCGCAGTGGTACATCCTCGACCACTTCCCGCTCACGCCGACCGGGAAGGTGCAGAAGTTCGTCCTGCGGGAGTGGATCGCAACGGGCGCCATCCAGGCCGCGCCGCTGCCGCCCCAGCGCGAGGAGCGCCGGACCGCGCCGAGCTGATCGGGCGGGCGTGGCTCAGGCCGGACTCGAGGAGGAGCGCTCCTGGACCGACACGGGGACGAGCTCCCCGGTCGAGATCAGATCACGCAGAACGGCCTTCTGGATCTTTCCGGTCGCGGTCGTGGGGAGCTCGTCGACGAAGCACCATCCGGCGGGCGTCTTGAAGCCGGCCAGGCTCTCCCGGCAGTAGACGCGGAGCTCCTCCACGGTCGGCGGCGCCTGGGCCGCCCCCAGGCGGATGACCGCGACCACCACCTCCCCCCAGCGCTCATCGGGCGCGCCCACGACAGCCACCTCGGCGATGCCCGGGTGGCGCGCGAGCAGCTCCTCGATCTCCAGCGGGGAGATGTTCTCGCCACCGCGGATGATCACATCCTTGAGCCGCCCGGCGATGCGCACGTAGCCGTTCTCATCCATCGTGCCGAGATCGCCGGTGTGCAGCCAACCATCGGCGCCGAGCGCCGCCGCCGTGGCGTCTGGCATGTCGAAGTACTCGATCATCGTCTGGTAGCCGCGCGCGCAGATCTCCCCGGGTTGACCGAGCGGGCGCACCTCACCCGACACGGGGTCGGCGATCTTCACCTCGATTTGCGGCAGCGGCTGTCCGACGGTTTCGGCCTGGAGCACCGGGGGGTCGTCGATGTGGGTGTGACAGAGACTTCCGTGCAGCTCCGTCTGGCCGAACGTGATCTCGAACTGGCAGGCGAACGCCGCCTTCACGCGCTCGACCAGCGCAACGGGGACCGCGGTGGCCCCGGAATACAGCGTTTGCAGGCTTGACAGGTCACGCGACGCCAGATCGTGATGCTCGAGCATGAGCATCAGCATCGTCGGCACGGCCAGGAACACCTCGGCCCGATAGGCCTCGATCGCCGCCAGGACCTCGCCGGCATCGAACCGCCGCAGCAGGACATAGGTCCCGCGTCGGCTCAGGGTTCCGATCTCCGTCTGGCCCACGCCGCCGATATGGAACATCGGCATCGCGTTGAGCCACACGCCGCCGTCCTGAAGACCCACCCGGTGCGCCAGGAACGCCGAGGCGTTGACCATGCCCCGATGATGGAGGAGCGCGCCCTTCGGCAAGCCGGTCGTCCCGGACGTCCACTGGATCTGCGCGGGCGTGTCGGCCGTGACCGTCGGCAGCGCGATGCGCGGGAGGGCGTCAGCACCTGCCATGAATACGTCCCAGTCACTGAACGACACCGCATCACGCAGATCGGGAAGCTCGCCGCGGAGATCGGCGACGGCGCTCGCCATGTCAAAGCCCCGGTATTCGTCGGAGAAGAACACTCCGGCGGCCCGGGATACGCGCAGCACATGGGCCAACTCGTCGTTGCGGTACGCCGGATTGACCGTGACCATGATCACTCCTGCCATGCTGAGGCCGTGCTGGAGCAGCACCCATTCAGGACGATTCGGGGCCCAGATGGCCACGCGTTCCCCGGGCACGAACCGCTGCAGCAGCGCCTGTGCGACGCGCTCAGCGGCGACGAGCAGCTCGGCGTAGGTCCACGTCCTCGGCTCACTCGCGTCCGGGTCGGCGTCGATGAGCGCGATCCGATCGGGCGCATGGTGGGCCGCCTCGCGCAACATCTCGCTGAGAGTGGTCTCGCGCAGGGGCTCGGACCGATCGGCCGGCCAGTAGGACTCCCGAAGCTTCACCGTGGCCGGCAGAGCTCGGACCGGGGCGCGCGACGCGTCACGCGCGGTCGGTGCCGGCCATCTCGATGAGGTCGAAGGACGGCGGCGGCGCATCATTCGCGTCGACGGCGACCGCGACCAGGTCGACGTCCTGCAAACCGGAGCCGATACCGGTCCGCGCTCCGGTGACGTCGTCGAGCGCGAGCAACGCCGCGCCGTAGGCCCCGGAGATCTGAGGGTCGTCGGGAACCTCGACCGGCATGCGGAGCGCGCGTGAGAGCGCCTGCACAGCGGCCTTGTTCTTGGCGACGCCGCCGGTCATCACGACCGGCGAACGCCGGCCGACCTGCGCGACAAGGCCGAGCGTGCGAGCCGCGACGGCTCGGTGAACTGAGGCGGCGATATCCGCCTTGTCCAGGCCCTGAGCGAGCAGCGAGATGACCTCGGTCTCAGCAAAGGTGGCGCACATGCTGCTGACCTCGAGGTCCGTGGTGCCCTGCATCGCCAGATCACCGATCTGGCCGATCTCCACCTCGAGCGCGCGGCTGAGGACGTCGAAGAACCGTCCCGTGCCGCTCGCACAGCGGTCGTTCATCGCGAACTGGTCGACGAACCCATTCTCGTCGACCGCGATCACCTTGCTGTCCTGCCCGCCGATGTCGATCACGAGACGCACGCCCGGCCACAGCGACGCCGCTCCGCGTGCGTGACAGGTGATCTCGGTGAACGACTTGTCGGCGTCGGTGATCAGCCGGCGACCGTATCCGGTGCTGATCGTCCGGACCACCTCGCGCGCCCCGATGCCGGCCGCGTCCAGTGCGTGCTCCATCGATGCGTTCACGCCGGCACGGCTGACCGCACCCATCTGCACAACGCTGGAGCCGGCCAGCCTACCGGACCCGTCGAGGACCACCGTCTTGGCCGTCGTGGACCCGAGGTCCACTCCCATCACGTATGGGGCCGCCGAGGGCCCTATCTGGTCCGACATGGTCACCCCTGCAGACGGCGGACGTCGATCGCCTCGAGCATCGCCTCGAGGCGACTCTCGAGGAGCTCATCCTTGTAGAACGACGCGTCGGCGACATCCCCTTCGAAGAACATCGTCTGAAGGCCGAGGTCCCGTTGAACCGTCCGGGCGAGGATCTGCTGCGGCCCGGTGAACGCGCGGCATGTGCGCGTCGAATGGAAGACGACGCCGTCGATCCCATAGTCGACGCAATCCTTGACGGTCAGATGCTGCAGGGTCTTGAACCCGTGATTGGTCGGGCAGAGCAGATAGTGCTGCGCCATGCCCAGGATCGGATCGTCTTCGTCGATCAGCTGCGGCTCCTGCCAGAACGCGTTGTGCGTGTAACGGCCGCAGAGCACCGCGCAGTCGTGGGAGGCGAACTTGTCGGCCAGCCAGCCGAGCTTGTTCCAGTTCATGATCCCGTCGAAGTAGAGCCGGTACCTTTCGTTCGGCAGCGCCGGAATGTTCTGGTCGATGCGCTCCTGAACCTCAGCCTTGACGGCGGCGAAGTAGTCGACGAGCGCCTGATTGCCCGGTAGGAAGTTGATCGGGGCGATGCTCGCGATCCAATCCCAGTAGGTCGCCGGGGTCGGCGCGGCCTTGCATAGGTCCATCGCCTCCAGCCGCAGCTCAGAGGCGCGCTTGATATGCCGCATCGACTCGCGCAGCAGGTCCATGTCGACCTTCCGGCCGGTCTGCTCCTCGATGAAGGCGATCACGCCGTGAAGCTCCTTGGCCACGAACTGCGATGCGTCGTCCCACTCCTGGCCGGTCAGGTAGCCCGAGTCCGGCTGATTCCCCCACAGCGTGGGGTAGGAGACCTTGAAGATCGGGATCTGCCGGTCGAAGATCCGAAACGTCGCCTGATCCCATTGCTGGCCGGTGCTGCACCCGGCGTAGGCGTTGACGAAGATGTCGGGAGCCGGTAGACGACTGGCCAGTGTCTCCTGATCGATCACGTCGACGACACCCATGTCGGCCGATACGTCGGAATCGTTGCGGTTGGTCAGTACCGCGCAGCCGAGATGCGTGCGGGCGTAGGAACACAACTCGCCGATGTAGCCGTGCTCCTCGGCGGCCAGCTGCGCGGGCCCCTCCAGATGCATCGCGGCCAGGCGCGCGCCGAAGGCCTCGCCGTGGCACCACTCGAGTCCGGCCGCCTCGAAGATCGGGTTCAGCGCGGCGCCGTTGTACCAGACGACATGTGCGTCGCGCTCGCGAGCGGTGAAGAGCCGGTCCCAGTAGTCCTTGACCATCTTCCCGGCCAGCCTTGTGCTGCTCAGGCGGTTGGACACGGCTCGCGTTCCGGCGGTGGATTCCGGAGCGGCGGGCCGGGCGTTGTCATGCGGTTCGTTGACTGTGACAGACATGCTCTCGTTCCCGTGCTGGAGTTCAGTGATAGTCGTACGGCGGGGTGGAGCTCAGGCCGCTATGAGTGGCTTGGGCTGATGGCGAATGCGCTCGATGAAGGCCTCGACCCTGGTTCTGACGACTTCCATGGCGAGGCCTTCGTGCTCGGTTTCGATCAGCAGATTCGGAACGTGGCTGGCGTTGAGCGCCTTGCGCAGTTCGGGGTAGTACAGCATGTGCGGCTCGCAGAACTTGGCCATCAGGACGATCACGCCGGCGGCGCCGCTGTGGGCCACAGAGTCCAGCAGCCACTGATCCCAGCTGACGTCGTTCTGCGCCCGCGTGGCGTCGGGCACCGTGACGTTACGATCGAAGTACCAGCGCACGAGCGCGTCGAACGGGTCGCCGTCCTCGGGCACGTCGGTCGAGACGTGGCGAAAGCCCGTGTAGAGATCGTCATCGACGACGACGGCGCCGCACTCCTCGATCAGATCGAGCAGTTCCGGCTTCGGGGCGTGGCAGAAGTGGCCCGAAAGATGGACCGGGACCCGCTCGGCCCGGTCGGCTCGGTCCTCGGTCAGCGCATCGATCACATCGGTGAGGATCGCCGCGTGCTCCTCGACGTCCATCACCATGCTCGACTTCACCAGTGTCTGCATGGTCGTCGGCGTCAGCTCGGTATGACCGGCCCGGCGCAGATCGTAGAGCCGGCGCAGGAGTTGGCGGTCGCGGTTGAAGACGCGAATGCTGCGGCTGAGATCGTCGGCCGAGATGGTCACGCCGAGGAACTCCTCCGCCTGGGCGCGCAGCTGATCGACTCTCCCGCGCACCGACGGATAGCTCCACGTCTCGTCCATCGAGGCGACGAATTGCGTCAGCGGCGCGGGGCGGGACGGCAGCGTGAACCGAATCCCGTCATAGGCGCCAAGCAGTGAGATGCAGTGATCGACGCACATGAACGCGTCGAAGACGTCGAGTTCGCCGCTGTCGGCCTGATCGGCGAGGCTCCGGGTGTAACCGCAGTAGAACTCCGGGAGCAGACCGCGCCCACTCGTGATCGGCGACGCGCTCTCCTGCAGAACGACGGGCAGCGCGCCGGTGGCGTGGAGGAGGTCAAGCGGAAAGTTCATGGGCAGCACGCCGATGACCTTGCGCTCATGGGAGCGCTTCCAGTCCGCGGCGTAGCCGTACGGATCGTTGGCGACCTCGGTCAGGCGCGCGATTGACTGCGGAAAGGCGGTCATCTGAGAACTCTCCAATGCCTCGATCGATGCCTGATGACGTAGTGCGCAGGGCGCTGAGCGGTCCGCCGCACGCCGTCAACCTTTGACAGAAGCGTAGCCCGAATTGCGCCGACTGTCAAAGGTTTGGGTCCGGAGGTCCACGCGAAGTCGGAGATGGACGTGCATCATGTGCCCGTGCAGCGACCCGCCGCCCCACAGCGCCTCGCGCCCGAGCAGCCTTTCTTCCCGAGCGCCCGATCGATGCTCTTCACGATTCTCGGCGCGCTCGTGTTCGGCGATCCCGAGCCGGTCTGGACGTCGTCGCTTCTCTACGTGATGACCAGCGCAGGCATCACCGAGCATGCCGCGCGCCAGGCGATCGCCCGCGGCGCGGCGGCCGGCTGGCTCACCGGCGGACGGTGGGGGCGCGAGACCCGCTGGACTCTCGGCCCCGAGCTGGTTGCCATGTTTCAGGAGGGCGAGCATCGCGTCTTCGCCTTCAGCGATCAGCCGGCGCCGTGGGGCGGAGAGTGGCTTGTCGTGATCATCTCCATCCCGCACGAGCAGCGGATGGTCCGCAAGAAGCTGTATGGCGCGCTGCGCTGGGCGGGGCTCGGCAATCCGACGCCGGGGATCTGGCTGACGCCGCACGTCGATCGCACCGCTGAGGTTGACCGCGTGATCGCCGCACTCGATCTCCGCGCCTCGACGTTGTCATTCGTCGGAAGGTCGGCCAGCGTCGGGCTTCGTGATGCCGAGATCATCGAACGCTCCTGGGATCTCACTCAGGTGGCGACGACGTACCAGGAGCTGCTGGCGCGCTTCAGCCGCCTGAATCCCGAGCCCGGAGACGAGGTCCTGCTGGCGCACCTCGAGCTCACCAGCGCTCTGAGGCACCTCCCGTTCATCGACCCGCAGCTTCCCGAGGCACTCACGCCCGGATGGATCGGCCGAGAGGCGACGAGGCGGCTTCGTGATCTCAACGCGGGCTGGTCGGTCGCGGCACGCGCCCGCTGGCGCGCGATCGTCACGACGACGGCTCCCCGATAGACCGCCGACGCTCGCACCGAGAGCTTGCGACGCTGATCGCGCATCTCTAGCCGAGGTACGCCCTCGCCAGGTCCTCGCGCGACACGCCGGCGTCGAAGCGCTCCAGACGCGAGTTGCGCAGGACGAACGAGCTGTCAGCGCCCTGCAACACGTCGTTGGCGCTCTGCTCCACGACCACTGTCGTCTTGCCGTCGCGGCGGGCATCCCCGAGCATCTCATAGACCCGACTGATGATCACCGGCGAGAGCCCCAGTGATGGCTCGTCGACCAGCAGTACCGAGGCGTCGGTGATGAACAGCCGAGCCATGACGAGCATCTGCTGCTCCCCCCCGGACATCGTGCCGGCCATGCGCTTGCGGTATCGCCCGAGGACCTCGAAGCGGCCGAGTGAGAGCTCGACGCGCTCCTTGACCTCACGACGAGACCACCGGCCGCCGATCGAGTACAGCGCCAGGCGCAGGTTGTCCTCGACACTGAGCTCGTTGACGACGCGATGACCTTCGAGTCCGAGCACCAGACCGAGTCGCACGCGTTCGTGGGGAGAGGCGCCGGTGATGTCCTCGCCGTTCAGGCTGACCCGGCCGGACCGCGTCGGGAGCAGCCCGGCAATCGCCAGCAACAGCGTTGACTTGCCGGCGCCGTTGGCGCCGAGGATGACCGCCTCTTGGCCCGCGCTGAGCGTCAGCGAAACCTCGGTCACGACCGAGGCCGCGCGTCCGTAGCCGACCTCGAGGCCGTCGACGGCGAGCTGCGGGGTGTCACCCACGGCTCGGCCCTCCGGCGGTCTCGGCCACGTCGGCGATCGGTCGTCCGAGGTACGCGTCCACGACTCGCTCGTCGCGCAGGACGGCGTCGGTCTCACCGCTCGCCAGCACCGAGCCGCCGACGAGGACGACGGTCCGGGCGCAGAGCCGGCGTACGAAGCCGATGTTGTGCTCGATCACGATGATCCCGGGGCCGTGATCTGATTGGGCCACCGCTTGAATCGCGGCGATCAACTCGGCGCGCTCGTCTTCGCTGAGCCCGGCGCCGGCCTCGTCGAGGAAGATGAACTCCGGCGCGCAGGCGAGCGCCCGTGCCACCTCCAGTCGCCGTTGCACGCCGTAGGGGACGCTGCCGGCCAGCGCGCCGGCGTGCTGCGCGATCCCGACCGGGTCGAGCAGCGCCATCGCCTGCGTGCGGAAGCGACGCTCATCCGCGCGTGAGCGCGGCAGGTGCAGGAGCGCCTCGCCCAAGGTCGCCGTCGACGCTCGATCGAGGCCCAGCATGACGTTGTCAAGCACGGAGAGGTTGGGTGAGAGCTGCGGATGCTGGAAGGTGCGCGTAACGCCGCGACGGCTCACGATGTGCGGCGCGAGGCCGGTGAGCACCTCGCCGCCGAGCGCGACGTCCCCGTGCGACGGACGTAGCACGCCGGTGGCGATGTTGACCAAGGTCGTCTTGCCCGCGCCGTTGGGCCCGATCAGTCCGACCACCTCGCCTCGGCTCACGGTGAGCGATACCTCGTGCACTGCCTTGACACCCCCGAACTGCACCGACACCTCGGTGAGCGTCAGCGCCCGGTCGCCGGCTGCGGGCGGTCGCTCGGTTCCCGGCTCGGCCGGCACGCCCGGCGGATGACCGTCGGGCATCGGGACGGCGCGCTCGGCCGCGCCGTCGTTCGCGGATCCTTCCGTCGTCTGAGCCCCGGCGTCCACGGCGCGGGCCGGCTTCTCGGTCCGTAGTCTCGACGCCAGTTTCTCGACCGCGCCGATCACGCCGCCGGGGAGCGCCAGGATGACGATCGCGAGCAGGCCGGCGTAGACGACGCCCTCCATCGAGCCGAGCCCGTTGGTCGCACGCTGCAAGGCGGTCAACGCAACCGCGCCGATGACCGGTCCGAAGCGTCGGCCCGGACCGCCGATCAGAACCGCGACGAGCACCCCGATCAGGAGCGTGAAGTCGAACTGATCGGGCTCGATGAACAGCTGCTGGGCGGCGAACAGGGCGCCGGCGAGCCCGGCCATCGCGCCCGACGCGGCGAAGGCGATGCTGCGAGTGACCACAGGATTGATCCCGACCGCCTGCGAGGCGAGCGGGTTGTCGCGCAGCGCTCGCAGGCTGCGCCCCAGGCGCGAGCCGATCATCCACGCGCCGAGGAGAAATGACAGCGCGGCGCCGACGGCGGTGATCCATAGGAACTCCTGAGAGCCGGGCAGCACGCCGTGACCGAACAGGCTCGCCTCCGGCACGTTGGGGAGCCCGTCGGGTCCCCCGGTGACGCTGATCCAGACGGTGAGCAGTGCCTGGATGCCCGCCCCGAAGGCGATCGTCGCCAGCGCGAGGTACTCGCCGCGGAGGCGGGCCGTCGGCAGCGCCAGCAGGAAGCCAACCAAGCCCGCCCCGGCCACGCCCGCGAGCACGTCGAGGATCCAGGGGAGCGAGGTGACGTGGATGCCGACGACGACGCTGACGTACGCGCCGACCGCGTACAGCCCCTGCTGACCGAGCGCGAACAGGCCGGCGTAGCCGAAGACGAGATTGAGGCTGGCGGCCAGGATGTAGAGGATCGTCCCGGTCGTGATCAGGCCGACCCAATAGGGGTCGCCCGAGGCGAACTGCCCGAGCACGATGATCCCGAGCAGCAGTCCCAGCGACTGCGCGACCGGACCGCGGGCGACGGCCGAGGTACGGGTACGGCTCATGCGTACCGGACCTGCTCGGTTCCGAACAGGCCCCCGGGACGCAGGGTGAGCAGCGCGAACACGAGACCGAAGACGAACACGTCCTCGAGGCCGCCACTGACGTAGCGGACGAACAGCGTGTCCGCCAGCGCCAGGATCAGCGCGCCGGCCGCCGCGTGGGCGGGGCGGTCGACGCCGCCGATGATCGCGCCGGCGAAGCCCTTGAGCGCGAGGTCCAGCACGGAATCGCTGGAGATCGGCGACATCGGCGTCAATACCGCGCCCGCATAGGCCATCAGCGCCGTGCCGATCATCCACGAGGCACAGACGATCCAGTCGATCCGCAGACCTGAGGCCGCGGCGACCGACGGCGCCCGGCACACCGCCGTCATCGCCTTGCCGAGCATCGTCCGCCCGACGAGTACGTACGCCGCGACCAGAACCACGAACGCGGCCCCGATCGTGAAGAACTGATTCCACTCGATCGCCTGGCCACCGATCTTCACGTATCCGCCGACGAACAGTGGGGCGGTCTGCACGGCCGAGGCGGTGGCCTTGTCGATGATCGAGCCGATCAGCAACCCGAGTGCGAGCGCGGCGATCGACAGCGACGTCTCGGAGACACCGAAGAAGGCGCCGATCTTGGCGATCACGAAGAACAGCGCGATGCCGAGCAGAGCTCCAATCGGGAGGGTCAGGATCAGGCTCAGCCACTCGGGCAGACCTGGCGTCAGGTGTGAGATCGCCAAGGCTCCGACAAGTGCCACGTACCCCGCGCCGAATTGAGCGACGCGTGACGCCCGTAGGATGACCGAGAACCCGGCGGCCAGCAACGCGTAGACCCCTCCGAACGCCAAGGCGTCGACGACGATGCTGGCCAGGGTTCCCATGATCGCTCCCGCGGCGGAGGATGAGCCCGCGGGCCGCTCAGCCACCCACTCCGGTCGGCGTCAGGACGGTGGTCTTACCCGGCCCGGACGTGACGCGGTACAGCTTGTCCGACGCGGCCGGCACCCAATCGTGGTTCGTCGCGCTGAACGACGGCGTGGCTGAGCCGGACCCGATCAGCGACGGGATGCCGCTCCCCGAGACGCTCTGCAGGGCTGAAGCGAGCGGAGCGCCGCCCTTGCCACCATCGGCTTTCAGCGCCGCAGCGAGGGCCTGGACCGAATCCCACGCCGTGGCGATCTCCTCGACCGGCGGAACCGGGCCGTACTGCTTGACATAGCCGGCGTAGAGGCTCTTGAAATACGACGAGTCCGGGTTGAAGACATCGGTGCCGTACACCGGCACGGCCTTCAACGGCGCTGCCCCGGCGGTCGCCACGAATGACGCCAACGTCACTCCGCTGTCGCCGAGAACCGGGACCTTGTAGCCGGTGTTGGCCATCGTGGCGATCATGCTCCCGACCGCTCCGAGGGCATCGCTCGCTTCGACGATGCAGGTAGCGCCGGCTGACCGAATCTGCTGCAGGGCGGGTGTGAGGTCGGTGGCCGTCTCGCTCGTCTGGACGCTGACCGCGAACTTCATGTCGTGTGCGATGTCGGCCTTGGTCGAGATGCCGAGTGCGCCGTTGTCATAGAGCAGCGCCGGCTTCGTGCAGCCGAGGTGCTTGACGAGCGCGGACATCGCCAGATCGTCCTCGGTCTCATTCGATCCCATGCGGAAGACGAACTGCTTGACGGGATGAGTGAAATCGATGTCGGCGGCCCCGGGCAGCAGCATCGGGGTGGCGGTCCGGGCAGCGACCGGAACCGACGCGTTCGCCTCCGGCGAGATCAGCGGACCGAGAACGGCGACGTCGTGATCCTGGGTGGCAGCCTGCTCGTAATCGGTCGCCGCCGTGGCCGGATCAAGCTGAGTGTTGAACACCTGGGCCGCGAGGGGGCGGCCGTTGATGCCCCCGTGAGCGTTGACGTAGGCGACGGCGTACTTGCTCGAATCGGCGATCTGCGTGGCGACGACGGCGAGTGGACCGCTCGTCGGCTCCAAGATCGCGATCGGGATCGGCGTCTTGCTCGTGGCCGACGATGACGCTCCGGTGCTCGTCGATGCGCTGCTCGCGGCGGCGCTGCTCGAAGAGGACGACGACGAGGACGAACTGCCGCATCCGGCGACTCCGACCCCGGCGGCGGCGACACCGCAGCTCAACAGCACAGTGATTCTCTTCATGATGGTCTCGCTCTCCTCGGTGTGCCGCGTTCCTCCGAGCGCGGCCCGCAACTCGGTGTTGCAGCGACTGGCGGCAGCCAGCGTACCATCGCGCTGCGAACGGTCGTTGCCAGCATTGTGGAGACCTCCAATCGGTCTTATCAGATGCAAATGTCGCTGGAAAACGACGCTATTTGTGCGGGTGAGGAGGCTCCCTCCGACCCCGCGCGTGTGAGCGATCGTTAACGCGCGGGGAGCAAGTCAGCGGTGAGCTTGCTCTGGGTCGTCGTCGACCCAGTCGCCGTAGACGTCGTCGTTCTGCGAGCCGGGGATCGGCGGGGCCTTGATCTGCGCCGGCGCGGACCGGGAGAAGCGAGGCGCGGGCATCGGCTGGAGCACCCCGTGGTGGCGCTGCACCGTGCCGCGGGCATGGATCTGGGCGTTGGCGGACACCTCGGCCAACTCCAGGACGGGAGTGACGCACGCGTCGAGCTCAGCGAAGACCTCCACCCAGTCATCCCGGGACCGGCTGGCGAAGATGTCAGCGAACCGCGCTTTGACGGTGGGCCATGACGAGCGGTCGGTCTGCGGCGGCAACCCGCCCGGATCGAGCCCGAGGCCCTGGAGCAGCCGTGCGTAGAACTGCGGCTCGATCGCGCCGACCGCCATGTAGCGCCCGTCCGCACACACGTAGGTGTCGTAGAACGGGGACCCACCGTCGGTCATGTTCGCCCCTCGCTCCGGCGACCAGGACCCATGCTCGGCGAGCGTCCAGTACATCGCCATCAGCGTGCTGATGCCGTCGATCATCGCCGCCTCAACGACCTGACCACGACCGGACCGTTCCCTCTCATAGAGGGCGGCGACAACGCCCAGGGCGAGGAACAGCGACCCGCCTCCGTAATCGCCGACGAGATTGAGCGGCGCAAGCGGCGGCGACCCCGGGCGACCGATCATGTGCAGCGCCCCGGTCAATGCCAGGTAATTGATGTCGTGCCCGGCGGCCTGGGCCATCGGGCCCTCGTTGCCCCAACCCGTCATGCGCCCATAGACGAGACGCGGATTGCGCGCCAGACAGACGTCGGGGCCGACGCCGAGGCGCTCGGCCACCCCGGGCCGGTACCCCTCGAGCAGGACATCGGCGTGATCGGCGAGCTTCAGGACCCAATCGCGCTGGGTCGGATCCTTGAGATCGGCGGCGACCGAGCGGCGGTTGCGCAGGACGAAGTCGCTCTCGGGGGCGAGCATCTCCGTCGTGCCCGACGGTCGCTCGACCCGCACGACGTCGGCCCCGAGATCCGACAGGATCATCGCACCGTGCGGGCCCGGACCGATGCCCCCGAGCTCCAACACCCGTACGCCGTGCAGAACGGTCGGCATGCTCTCAGTGGGCCTCATCGCCCGCCGGCGTGACCGCCCCGGGGCGCCCGATCCGTCGGACGAAGCTGGCCGCCGGGCTGATCTCCTGCTCGACGATGCTCTTGACGATGCGGTGCTTCTGGATCTTGCCCGAGGCCGTCAGAGGAAACTCGGGCACGTAGAACCAGAGGCGCGGGCTCTTGTATCCGGCGAGCCGTTCGCGGCAGTACTCCCACAGCTCGGCCGGCTCCGGCCTCCGGCTGAGCTCGGACCGCACGCGGATGACGGCCGCCACCTCCTCGCCCCAGTGGTCGTCGGGAACGCCGACCACGGCGACGTCGGCGATGTCCGGATGCCGGGCGAGGACATCCTCGATCTCCCGTGGGTAGATGTTCTCCCCGCCGCGGATGATCATGTCCTTCAGACGGCCGATCACCCGCAGGTAGCCTCGCTCGTCCATCGTGCCGAGATCGCCGAAGTGCAGCCACCCCTCGGCGTCGATCGCGACGCTCGTCTCGTCGGGGGCGTCGTGGTAGCCCACCATCACCTGGGCTCCCCGGATGAGGATCTCGCCGGGCGCGCCGAGCTCGGCGACCTCGCCGGACACCGGATCGGCGATCGCCACCTCGACATGATCGAGCGGCAGGCCCACCGTCGTGGAGATGTCCTCGGCGGTGTCGTGGTGGCGAGTGGTGCACATCGTCCCGTGGCTCTCGGTCTGCCCGAAGGTGATCAGGACGTCGGCGCCGAGCTGCTCATGCGCACGCTGGACCAGCTCGCGCGGAACATGGGCGCCGCCGGTGAGGATCGTGCGCAGGCTGCGAAGATCGTACGCGCCGAGCCTCGGGTGCTCCAGAATGGCGATGAGCATCGTGGGGACGGCCATCGTGATCGTGGCCTGCTCGGTCTCGACGAGCGCCAGCCACAGCTCGACGTCGAAATGGGGCATGACCACCTGGGTTCCGGCTCGGGCGAGCGTGCCGACCGTGGCAACGCCCGATCCCCCGATGTGAAAGAGCGGCATCGGGTTGACGTACACGGCGGTGTCTCCGGTGCGCGACAGCGCACGCCCCAGCACCTGGTCGCACGCGGTCGAGATCCCGCCGTGGGTGAGCATCACGCCCTTGGGGAATCCGGTCGTGCCCGACGTGTACTGAATCTGGGCGATCGCGTCGGCGTCCACGGGCGGCAGCGCGCCGGGGGTCTCGATCGCCTCGGCCTCGGCCAGCAGATCGGAGAGGGAGCCGACGACCTCGACCGACGGGACCGTTGCAGCGACCCGCCGTGCCGCCTGCGCCAGGTCACGGCCGCGATGCTCATCCCCGGAGAACAGGCCGCGGGCCTTGGAGCGGCTGAGGATGTCGGTCAGCTCGATGTCCCGGTATGCCGGGTTGACCGTCACGAGCACGAGACCCGCCAGCCCGGCGCCGATCTGCAGGAGAACCCAGTCGGCGCCGCTTGGGCTCCACAGCGCGACATGGTCGCCCGGAGCGAACTGCCGGGCAAGCGCGGCGGCGACCTTCGTGGTCGCGGTCCGGAGCTCACGGTATGTCCACCGCCGGCGCGCGGAAGCATCGGCGACTCCATCGACGAGTGCGACTCGGTCGGGCTCTCGCCCGACTGCCGCGGATAGCAGTCCGTCCATCGTGAGCCGGAGCGGCGGCGCCGCGCCGCGTGGCCGCCAATGAGACCGCGTCAGCGGCGGCGAGGGTTGCGTGGCTGTCATGAGCGTCGGGCGAGCGTCGTCACGTGAGGATCTGAGCAGATGCCCGAACCGCCGGCAACCCCGCCCGGCGACGGAGGCTGGCGAGATCGACAGCCGGGTCGCCGCAGCGCAGTGGCCCCGGCGAACCGGACCTGGCCGCCGATCTCGGTCTCGACGACCACTCCCGCGTCGAGGAGCTCGTCGAGATAGCCGAGCGTCTCGCAGAGCGCGAAGAACGCGACCGATTCGTCGAACTCGCCGCGAGTCCGTCTCGCCAGCTCGATCGCGCTGCGGGGCTCGGTGCCGACAACCGAACGCAGGCGCTCGATCCTCGAGCGATACTGACCGAGGCGCTCGCCGATCACGCGGCCGGGCTCGCGGACCGGGTCGCCGTGTCCAGGGAGGATCACCGCGACCTCCATCGCCCTGGTCTGGCGCAGGGACGTCAGGTATTCGGCCAGCGCGCGCGGGCGCCAGGCCATCGCCGAGCCGTCCAGCGGCGTGGAGAGCAGAGCGATCGACGGCCGCGCCAGCACGTGGTCGGCGCCGAGCATGACGGCGCCGTCGTCGTCGTAGAGCACCACCTCGGCGCGCGAGTGGCCGGGTCGGTGGAGCACCCGGAGCCGGCGGCGGGCGAACTCCAGCGTGTCCCCGTCGCGAAGCGGCCAGGTGACAACAGCTCGCCGCGCGTCCAGCTCGCCCCCGCTGAAGGCGCCCGGGGAGCGCGGCGACCGGACGAGACCATGGGCGGCCATCAGATCCTCGGCGTAGCGATCGTCGCGGAGCACCGATGCCGGGTAATCGGCGAGCCATCGGGACAGGCCGGCGAACGCACACAGCTCAGCGCCGCTGCGTTGCACGAGGCGCGCTGCCGCGCCCCAGTGGTCCGGATGCTCATGGCTCACGACGATCCGCTTGAGATCGTCGATCCGGTGCCCGCGCTCTGCCAGCGCGTCCTCGAGTGCCGCCACGGCGGGGGCGTAGCTCGGCCCGGTATCGAACAGCGTCAGCGGATCGTCCTCGATCAGGTAGACGTTCACCGGTCCGACGGCGTAGGGAGTTGGAATGACGATCTGCCAGATGCCGTCTGCCACCTCCCGCATTCCCCCAAGCATAGGCATCGTGCAAGAATATGTGAACGACGGTTAACGTCCTGATCGCGTCTGAGTGAGCGGGCGAAGGAGTGAGAGGAGTGGGCCGAGGAACATGGAGGCGGTAGACGGGCCCGCGGCCAGTCGGTCCTACTGGCGGGCTGAAACCTCGCCGCCCGTGCTCGACATCACCGTCGGCGACCTGCTGCGCTTGGCCGCCGCGGACGCGCCCCGGGCGATCGCGCTCGTCGACGGACGTTCGGATCCGGCGCAGCGCCGTGCCTGGACCTACGCCGAGCTGCTGGCGGACTCCGAGCGGGTTGCCCGATCGCTCCTCGAGTACTTCCAGCCGGGCGAGCGGCTCCTGATCGTCGCGCCGAACTCCGCCCACTGGGTGATCCTGCAGATGGCCGCGGCGCTCGCCGGGCTGGTGCTGGCGACGGCCAATCCCGCCTATCAGCAGCGCGAGCTGGAATATGTGTTGCGGCGCTCGAACGCGGTCGGCGTCATCGTCGCTGATCGTTATCGGGGCCACGATCTCCGGGCAACCATCAACCGGCTGTCCGCCGACCTCCCGAGCGTACGCCACGTCCTGCGACTGGAGCGGCTCGACGATCTGGCGCGCGGGGCGAGCGCCGCGACGCCCCTGCCCGACGTTCGCCCCGAGGATCCGGCCCAGATCCAGTACACAGGGGGTACGACGGGTTTTCCGAAGGGGGTTCTGTTGCACCACCGCGGGATCGCCAACACGCCGAGCTTCGTGCTCACTCAGGCGGGAATGCGGCCCGGGGACACGTGGGTCAACGTGATGCCGCTGTTCCACGTCGGCGGATGCGTGACGACGGGCCTCGGCATCATCGCGCGGCGCGGCACGCACGTCGTCGTCCCGGAGTTCGAGCCGGCGCTCGTGCTCGAGCTGATCGAGACGCTACGCGGAAACGTGTCGCTGCTCGTGCCGACCATGCTCGTGCGCGTGCTCGAGCACCCGGACATGGCGAGCCGCGATGTCGCGAGCGTGCACACGATCGTCTCGGGCGCAGCGCCGGTGCCGGCTGAACTGATCCGGCGCACGAAGCGTGCCTTCGACTGCCAGTTCACGAACATCTTCGGCCAGACCGAGGTGTCAGGCGTCGTGACCACGACCACGGTGCAGGACACGCCGGAGGACCAGGCGGAGACGATCGGGCGGGCTGTCCCGCACGTCGAGATCAGGATCGCGGATCCAGTGACCGACGAGACCGCCCCGACCGGTACGGAGGGGGAGATCTGCGCCCGCGGGCACCAGATGATGATCGGCTATCTCGACGATCCGGCCTCGACGGCAGCGACGCTGCGCGCGGACGGCTGGCTGCACACGGGCGACCTCGGCTCGATGGACGAACGCGGGTACCTGCGGATCACGGGGCGGCTCAAGGACACGATCATCCGCGGCGGCGAGAACATCTCCCCGAGTGAGGTCGAGGAGGTTCTCTATACGCATCCCGCGGTTGCCGAGGCGATCGTGCTCGGAGTGCCGGATCCGGAGTGGGGCGAGGAGGTCGCCGCGATCATCAGACCGGTCGATCCGGCGCGCCCGCCCGCGCTCGCGGAGCTCCGGGAGCATTGCCGCCGGGAGGTTGCGCACTTCAAGGCGCCGGCCTTGTGGGCGTTCGTGGAGAGCTATCCGACGACGGCCGCCGGGAAGGTCCGGAAGTTCACCCTGCGCGAGCAGATCGCGACGGGACGCCTTGTGCTCGAGCGAGTCCGGACCCCATCGCCGTGAGGGCGGTTCGTCATCACGCCGGTGAGCCCGGTGCCCGGCTCGACGAGGTCCCGGCGCCGCAGCCCGGCAGCGGCGAGGTGCTGCTCGAGGTCGCGGCAGCGGGGGTGTGCGGCACAGATGTCAGCATCGCCTTCGGCAGCCACGGCAGCGCCTCGGGAGCCGGGGCGGTGACGCTCGGGCATGAGATCGCCGGCCGCATCACGGCCGTCGGCGAGAGCGTCGAGGAGTGGTCGGTGGGGGACGCCGTCGTCGTCTGCCCGATCGTCAGCTGCGGCCGCTGCCGCGCCTGCGTCCGCGGCTCGGCGCAGGTCTGCGCGCGCCGGCGCGTCATCGGAATCGACATCGACGGCGGCCTGGCCGACCAGGTGGTCGTCCCCGCGGACACCCTCGTGCGACTGCCGGACGGGATAGCGCCAGAGGCCGGTGCGATTCTGACCGATGCGGTGGCGACGCCCTTTCACGCCCTCGGTGACCGCGCCCAGCTGCGGCCCGGCGAATCGATCGCCGTGCTCGGAATCGGTGGATTGGGCCAGCATGCCGTGCAGCTCGCTCGCCTCTTCGGAGCGGGGCGGGTCGTCGCGATCGACACGCGGCCGGAGGCGCTGGCGCTCGCCGTTGAGCTCGGCGCCGACGCGGTCGTCGACGCGCGCGAGAGCAGTGTCGCCGAGGCGATCCGCGCGGCGATCGGCGGCGACGGCGCCGACGTCGTCGCCGACTTCACCGGGGCCGCCACCGCCATCGAGGCGGGGGTCGAGGCGCTGCGGACCGGCGGGCGACTCGTCATGTGCGGTCTGGGCCCGGACCGCGTCACGCTCCCGGCGACCAACGAGCTCGTCCGGCGGGAGATCACATTGCTCGCCGCCTATGGCTTCAGGCGTGACACGATCGAGCTCGTGATCACGTTGGTCGCGGCCGGACGCCTGAGCCTCGGATCATCCATCTCACACATCGTTGGCCTGCAGGACACGGACGACGCGCTGCGGATGCTGCGGGACAAGCGCGACGCCCCCCGCCGGATCGTGATTCGGCCGTAGCCGTGGCGCGGCGTCAGGCGCCCGCGATGCGCGCCTCATGGCCGCTCCAGTGGGGCTCACGCAGGGCGCGCCGCCGGATCTTCCCGGTCGGGCTGCGCGGTAGCCGGTCGGTCGTCAGCTTCACCCGGGTCGGCTTCATGTAGGACCCGAGCCGGTCGGTGACGAGCCGGACGATCTCCTCCTCGGTGACGGCCGCGCCGGGACTGACGGTGCAGACCGCCATCGGCGTTTCACCCCAGACCTCGTGCGGGATGCCGAACACGGCGACCTCGATCACCGCGGGATGCGAAGCGATGGCGTTCTCGAGCTCTCCCGGATAGATGTTGAACCCGCCGGACACGATCGTGTCCTGCTTGCGATCGAGGAGATACAGATAGCCGTTCTCGTCGAGACGCCCGACGTCGCCGGTCAGCACCCATCCGTCGACGAGTCGCGCGGCGGTCTCCGCGGGCGCGCCGTAGAAACCGGGGAACTGGCCGTCGCCCCGGATCGCGATCTCTCCGATCGCCCCGATGGCAACGGCCGCGCCGGCGTCGTCGCGGAGCTCGATCTCGACCCAGGGGTGAACGCGCCCGCAGGCGCGCAACGGAGTGGAGCCAGGAACATCGGCGAACCACTCGTGCGGGCCCATCACCGCGACGGCGCCAGTCTCGGTCTGACCGAACAGCTGATAGAGCGCGTCGTCGCCGAACACGCTCCGCGCTCGAGCGATCGTGTCCTCGCTCACGGGCGCGCCGCTCATCAGCATCGCCTTGGCCTTCGACCAGTCGCGCTGCGCCGCGCCGGGTACGCGCGCCAGCCGTGCCAGGAGCACGGGGGCGAGGAAGACATACGCCACGCCCTCGCGCTCCATCACGTCGAGGAGCTCCTCCGGACTCAGCCCGGCCACGAGCACCTGCACCCCTCCCACCGCCCACAGCGGCAGGAGCCAGTACCCCGATGCGTGCGACAGCGGCCCGGCGTGGAGGATCACGTCGCCCGCGACCGGCGCCGGCAGCGGATAGAAATAGTCACGCGCACAGGCGATCCATGTCCGGTGCGAATTGGGAACGGCCTTCGGGGAGCCGGTCGTACCGCCGGTGTGGCGGACGATATACAGGTCGCTCTCGGCGATGGGCGGGTCCGGATCGACGTGGGAGCGCCCCGCGAGCCAGGCTTCGTACCCGGCGTCGCGCACGATGACGTGCTCGAGCGTCGGCACCTCGGCCGCAATGCCCTGGACGTCGTCCTGATACGCCGCGTCCACGAGCAGGGCACGGCAACCGACGTTGTTGAGCATCTCGACGTGGGCCCGGCGCGCGTTGCGCTCGTAGAGCGGGACCCGCACCAGGTTCGCCGCGGCGGCGCCGACGTAGGTGTCGGCGGCGCCGAGACCGTTGCGCTCGAGCGTGGCCAGGCGATCCTGGGGCGTCAACCCCAGCTCGAGAAGACCGTTGGCCAGCCGGACACCGCGCTGCCACATCTCGGCGAAGGTCACCCGTCTGCCGTCGGCGACGATGGCGACGCGATCACGGTTCAACGCCGCGCTGCGCCGGAGAATGCTCCTAACGTCCACGTCGGCCTCTCATCGCGGCCGAGGATAGACGCCGGTCGCGACCAACCGACCGAACATCCAGCACCCATTGAGAGCAATCGACAAATGAACGGCCGTTAACCTCGTGAGCGGACGTGATCGGGCGGCCCGAGGCAGCTAGGCTGCCGCAGTGGCCTCGGCTGTCGCAGACCCCCCACGCAACGCGGCGGCGTGATGCGGGCGGTCGTCGTCAGCGAGCTCACCGGGCCGGATGGCGCCCACGTGATGGACGTCGCCGAACCCGTGGGCGAGCACCCGCGCGCCGAGGGCCATCGCGTTCTGGTGGAGGTCCATTCCGCCGCCGTCGCCTTTCCCGACCTGCTCCAGACCCGTGGGGAGTACCAGATCAGCACCCCGCCACCGTTCGTCAGCGGCGGCGAGTTCGGCGGGGTCGTCCGCGAGGCGTCGGAGGGCTCCGGTTTCGCCGCCGGGGATCGCGTCGCCGGGATGTCCATCTGGGGTGCGATGGCCGAACTCGCGCTGGCCATTCCGAAGTACACCGTCAAACTGCCGAGCTCGATGTCCTTCGCGGAGGGCGCGGCGCTGTGGCTCAACTACTCGACCGCACACCTCGCCCTCGAGCGCGCCGGGGTGCGCCGGGAGGAAACGGTGCTCGTACACGGCGCGGCGGGCGGCGTCGGCACGGCCGCGCTCGATCTGCTGCGCGGCCTGGGTGCCCGCTCCATCGGCGTCGTCTCCAGCGACGAGAAGGCAGCCGCGGCGCGGACCGCCGGCGCCGATGAGATCGTCCGCTCAACCGGGCCGTGGCTCGATCACGTGCGCGAGTTGACCCACGGCAACGGCGTCGAGGTCGTGCTCGACCCGGTCGGCGGAGAGCGCTTCACCGACTCCCTGCGGGCCCTGGATGTGATGGGACGCCTCGTCGTGATCGGCTTCGCCGAGGGCTCGATCCCCACGGTCAAGGTCAACCGCCTTCTGCTCCGCAACCTGACGCTGATCGGGCTCGCCCTGGATCCCATGGATCGCCGATTCCCGGGGACGGCGCGGCGGGTCAGCGACGAGATCCAGGCCCTCGCGGAGCAGGGCCGGATCCGGCCGCTGATCGGCCGACGGCTTCCGCTCGCCGACGGGGTCGAGGCGCTGCGGATCCTCGACCGCCGCGGGGCGATCGGAAAGCTGGTGGTCGACGTACGACCCGACGGCGCCTGATCGAGTGCAACGACCGCTTGTCGGCAGCTCCAAATGCGGCCGGATCCGGTTTCAACCGCACACTTCGGGTTCGATAATTTGACGCTCGGAGCAAAGATGTCTAACTTGCCGTCATATGTTTCTCCGCGGCCGCGCGGCTGCGGAACGCGACGGCGGCGCAAGCCCCGGAGGTTTGGAGATGGCTGACGTGCAGGCCAACATCGCGGCGCTGAGCGACGCCGCCGAGAACCCGCAGGCGTATGCCGAAGGGTGGAAGCGCCGGCACGGGAGCAAGGTGATCGGGATCTTCCCGATGAACTTCCCGGCCGAGCTGATTCATGCCGCCGGAGCGCTCCCGGTCGTCGTCCAGGAGAGCCGTCAGCCGATCACCGCCGGTCGGAAGCTGCTCTACGAGTACTACTGCGCGTACACGAGGAGCATCGCCGATCAGGCCGCGACGCAGAAGCTCGACGTGTTCGACGCCTTCTTCTTCGTCGACCATTGCGTCGCGCTGATCGGCGCGGTCGATGCGATGCGCTATGAGCTCCCGGACAAGCCGATGCTGACGGCGCAGTACACCGCGTCGATGGACGAGGCGTGGACCCCGCCGGTGATCCGCAAGCGAGTTGACGCGCTGCGTGAGCAGCTCGAGGAGTTCGTCGGCGTGACGATCTCGCTGGACGAGCTGTCCAGCAGCATCCGCCTGTTCAATCACAACCGTCGGCTTCTGCGAGATGTGTATGACCTGCGCCGTACCGGGCGCACCGGGATCACCGCGACGCAGATGCAGGTGCTCGTGAAATCGAGCATGGTCATGGACATCGAGGAGCACACCGGGATCCTGTCGGAGCTGAAGAAGGGCCTCGTGCGGGAAGTCGCCGTCAACCCGCAGCTCGTCAAGCTCCACCTCTCGGGTCACTTCTGTCACGCGCCCCATCCCGAGCTCCTGGACGCGATCGAGGAGTGTGGGGCGGTCGTCGTCGACGATGATCTCTACACGGGCTTCCGATACATCTCCACCGACGTCCCGGAGCGGGGCGATCCCCTCGATGCGCTGACGGAGTGGTACTTCGATCGCAACGTCACCGTCCCCTGCGCGACACGCGTGCAGAACGACGTGGACTGGGACAACTTCCTCCTGCGCTCGGTCGCGCAGAGCGGAGCGGCCGGGGTGATCGTCCTGATGGCGAAGTTCTGCGAGCCGCACATGCTCTATTACCCGGAGCTGCGCAAGGCCCTCGATCGCAGCCATGTTCCCCACCTCCTGATCGAGACCGAGCACGAGGGTCTTCCGATCGAGACGGTCCGGACGCGGGTGGAGACCTTCCTGGACCGCATCCGGCGCGGGGCCGCGCCGGCGATGGCAACCGCATGACACGAACCGCTGGACTCGAGAAAGAGGACACATGTCAGTCGTAGACGAATCCGGAGGTCCGGCTCCTGTCGCCGATTCGAGCAGGGTGGCCAACCGGCTCGCCACCACGAAGCTCGCCGGGGGAATGGTCAAGGAGTACTGGGATCGGCTCTTCACGGCACGGGAGCGCGGCGCCCAGGTCGTGTGGTACAACGGCGCCGCACTGAACCCGTTCTTCCAGGCCGCCGGCATCGAATGGTGTCACGGCGAGGCCTTCGGCGCGCGGCTGGCGGCAATTCACCTGGAGGGCCCGGCGCAGCTCGCCGGGGAGGAATACGGGTACGTCGGCGAACTGTGCTCGTACGCGCGGACGCATCTCGGCTGCGCCGTCCTCACCCAGCGCGGAACCGAGGAGGAGCTGTCGGACTCTGGTGTCGTCGGGCTCGTCGACCAGGACACGCTGGCCAGCCGCCTCCCGACCCCGGACTTCTACATCAACGCCTACGCGGGCTGCAGCACCGGGCAGCAATGGGATGAGATCGCCTACCGGATCTTCGACAAGAGCATCCCGCTGTTCAAGGTCTCCTATCCGATGCTGTGGGCGAACAAGCCGGACTCCGGCTATCTCCGGGGACAGGAATGGGACGAGGCCTCCCTGTACATCAAGGAGCAGCTGTACCGGATGGTCGAGTTCATCGAAGTCCAGACGGGCCGGACGTTCGACTGGGACGCGCTGCGCGAGTCGATGCACTACATCAAACGCGCGGCCGAGATTCGGCTGGAGGCGATGGCGCTGTGCCGGGCGGCGCCGACGCCGGCGACCTACTGGGATTGGATCGCGAGTATCGCCCCGATCAACTTCCTGCCGGGCAACCAGGCGCTGGTCGACTACTTCGCCGCGATGAAGGCCGAGATCGAGCAGCGTCTGGTCGACGGCGTGTCAGCGCTGCCTGAGGAGAAGTACCGGCTCACCTTCGATGGGATCATGAACTGGAACAAGCTCGGCTGGCTGGCCGAGAAGTTCGCCGCCCATGGTGCGGCGGTCATGAACGGCCGTTACACCCACAACGTGTTCTGGCAGGAGCCCCAGATCATCGACGAGGACGATCCGATGATGGGGATCGCCCAGCACTACCTCACCTGCCCGGCCAACCACGTCGTGAAGATCCAGGCCGAGCTGATGCTCAGGGATTGTCAGTACTACGGCATCGATGGAGTGGTCTTCCACGCCAGCCGCACGTGCCGAGCCTGGTCCAACGGCCAGAACGTGATGTCGCAGATCGTGCAGCGCGAGCTGGGGATCCCAACGATGTTCTTCGAAGGAGACATCGCCGACGCCGCGTTCTACAAGGACGAGATGCTCGACAGCCGTCTCGAGGCGATGCTCGAGGCGATCGACGTACGGCGCATGAAGGCGTAGCGCGGCAGGGACGGCGAGCGCAATCCGCGAACACGAGCAGGGCTGTCGGGACGATCAGACCGTGCGCTGCGCCTTGGCGGCCGCGCTCGCTGCCTTGCTCCGTTCCCGGGCCTGCGCCCAGTCCTCGTCGGACAGGCGCGTCAGGCCGGCGAACGTGCCCGGTCCGGCGAGGTGCTGGCCGCCGTCCATCGCGATCGCCGCGCCGGTGAGGTAGTCGCACGCATCGGAGAGGAGAAAGATGTTGAGGTTCGCCAGCTCCTCGATTGTCCCGAAGCGCTGCATCGGGATGGCGTCGGATTGGGTCGCTCCAACCGAGCTCTTGTCCGTGGGGTTGAGCATCTCCCACGCGTATTCGGTGGGAATCGGACCGGCCGCGATCGCATTCAGGCGGATCCCGTAGCGGCCCCACTCGACCGCCAGCGACATCGTCATCGAGTGGACCGCGGCCTTCGCCATGGCCGATGGGGTCACGAACGCCGAGCCACTCCAGATCCAGGTGGTCAGCGTGGACACGACCGAGCCTCTGATCCCGCCCTCGATCCACCGCCGGCCACAGGCATGCGTGGTGTGGAACGAGCCGTTCATCACGGTTGAGGTCACCGCCTGAAAGGCCCGCGCGCTGATGCTCGTGGTCGGCGCGATGAAGTTCGCCGCTGCGTTGTTGACCAGGCCCGTGAGCGGCCCGTGGTCGTCGAAGATCTGCTGCACCGCCGCGTCGACGCGCTCCGCGTCCCGGACATCGACGGCCTGAAAATGAGCCCGCCCGGGGGCGCCGTTCGAGATCTCGGCCGCGGCCTCCGCGAGCACGGCCTCGCGCCGGCCCCAGAGGTGGACATCGGCACCGTGCGTCGCCAGCCGGCCGGCCACCGCCCGCCCGAGCCCGGTTCCGCCGCCGGTGATCAATATCCGCTTGCCGGCGAGTACGTCGCGGGCGAAGACAGCGCCGCTCATCGGGCGCGTCCTCTGCCGGTCGAGTTAACGATCGTTATCGTCACCTCAGCTTCGGACCTCGCCGAGCCCGAGCGAGCGACCGATGATCTCCAGCATGATCTCGTTGGATCCCCCGTAGATCCGGTTCACGCGCGCATCGATGTAGTCGCGTGAGATCGGGTACTCGCGCATGTAGCCGTACCCGCCGTGGAGCTGCAGGCAGGCGTCGACGATCCGGCCCTGCGACTCGGTCGCCCACCACTTCGCGACTGCGGCGTCCTCCGGCGTGAGCGTTCCGGCGACGTGCTCGGCGATGGCGGCGTCGACGTGGGCCTGGGTGACCTGGAGCTCCCCGTGACAGGCGGCCAGTTTGAACCGCGAGTTCTGGAAGCTCCCGATCGGTCGCTTGAACGCCTCCCGCTGTTTGACGTACTCGAGGGTGCGCCGGAGCGCGCCGCGCGCGCCCGCGGCCGCCGTGATCGCGATCGCCAGGCGCTCCTGCGCGAGGTTACGCATCAGATAGGCGAAGCCGGCCCCCTCCTCGCCGAGCAGATTCTCGGCCGGAACGCGGACCTCGTCGAAGAACAGCTCGGCTGTGTCCTGGGCATGCGTCCCGAGCTTCTCGAGGTTCCGCCCTCTCTCGAACCCGGCCATTCCCCGCTCGAGCACGACGATGCTGATGTCTGCGTGGCGACCGGTGTCCCCCGTCCGCACGGCGGTGACGACGAGGTCGGCATTCAGCCCGTTGCTGATGAACGTCTTGGCGCCGGAGACGATGTAGTCGCCGCCCTGCCGGCGCGCGCGCGTGGCGATCGCCGCGACGTCGGAGCCTGCTCCGGGCTCGGACATCGCGATGGCGGCGATCTGCTCGCCCGATGCGCAGCCGGGCAACCAGCGCTGCTTCTGCTCCTCGGTGGTGAGCTCGAGCAGGTACGGAAGCGCGACATCCTGATGGACCGACAGGGCCATCGCCACGGCGGTCAATCCGCGCTCGGCCGCGGCCTCGTCGAGGATCACGTTGAAGCGGAAGTCATCGGCACCGGCTCCGCCGAACCGTTCCGGGACCGCCGGGCCCAGGAACCCGAGTTCGCCGAACCGGCGCAACATCTCGCGAGGGATCCTGCGGTCGCGCTCCCACTCCTCGTAGGCGGGTGCGGCCTCGCGGTCGAGGAAGCTGCCCCATGCCTCGCGCAGCGCGAGGTGCTCGGGGGTGAAAAGTGGTCGATCCATCCCGATTGCAAGAGTAAACCATCGTTAACCTGTTTTGCTACTATTTTCGGCGGAGAGGTTTGTGGAACGAGAGGGAGGATCACGATGAGCGCAGTCGCCGTGGCGCCGGTTTCCCACCGTCGGGCGGACCGGCGCCCTGAGCGCCCCGCCGAGCACTCGCCGGTCGCAGTGGCCGAGGCGCTCGCCGCGATCGGCTGTAGGACCCGGGGTCCCGACGGGGTGGATGGGATGCTGCGGTCGGCAGCCACCACGGCGTGCGAGCTCCTGTCGATCCACCGCTGCGGCGTGTATCTGCGCGAGCCCGACCGGGACACGTTCACCGGCGTGGCCGGCCATCCGCAGAGGGAGATCGAATCGGCCGTGCGCCATCTCCGCCTCGGTGACGCCAACGACCAGATCACGTGCGAGATCCTGCGGACCCGGCAGCCGGTCGTCATCCGCGACGCAATTGGCGATGTGCGCGCCTCCCGGGCGGCGATCCGTGCGTGGAAGATCCGCTCGCTGCTCGCGATCCCGATGATCGACGACGGCGAGGTCGTCGGTCTCATGTTCCTCGACAACGCCGGCGAGTTGCACCCGTATTCGCCGGCCGACATCGATGTCGCTCAGGCGATCGCCGCGCTCGCGGCCGCCGCGATGGTTCGCGAGCGGGCTGCCGAGAGCCTGCGCGGACAGCTCGAGATCGCGACGCGGCAGAATAAGCTGCTGCGCCGCACGATGGCGGCCGAGCACCGCCTCAGTGACGCGATCATGAGCGGCGGCGGCGCCGCTTCGATCGTCGGTGTGGTCGCTCAGATGACCGGCAGGCCGACCGCGCTCTACGACGCCAACGGCCATGCGGTCGCCAGCGGACCCGTTGGCGAGCTGTCGGTCACCCTGATGCAGGACGCATTCGGCCACGACGACGTCGCCGCCGTCCTGCGGGGAGCCGTCGCCGGATCGAGCACGACGGTCGGCCCGCTGCTCAGTGCCGGAGTCGCTCGCCGTCACCTGCTCGCGCCGATCGAAATCGGCGGCGATTGCTGGGGTTGGCTCGTGCTGATGGAGCACAGCTGTCGCCTCAACGCCTTCGACGACTTCCTGCTGCGCCGGGCGGCGACCCACGTGGCGCTCGAACTCACCAAGAGCCGCCACGTCACCGCGAACGCGGCCGACGCGCGTGCCGGGCTCGCTCGTCAGCTGATCCGCGGGACGGCGGCCGATGAGGACCTGCGGCGCACCGCCGAGGCCCTCGGGATCGACCTCGACGGCCCGCGCGTCGTGGTCTACGTGCGCCCGCGCGACCCGGACGACCCGGTCGCCGAGCCGGAGCGGATGACCGACGAGCTGCGGCGCCGCCTGCAGGCCGAGGTGCTCGCGACCAAAGGGGCCGAGGGGATTGCGCTCCTCGTCGCCGTGCCGGCGCATCAGCCGGGGCCGGCTGCCGTACGGTGGGTGAAGGCCGCACTGGCGGAGGTGCTGGCGGCCGCGGACGGCGATCTGATCGCCGGTCTGTCGACCGTCTGCCGCGACGCCGCACGGTGCCCGGGGGCATACCGCGAGGCGGTCGAGGTCACGTCATGCGTCGAGACGTTCCTCGGCGTCTCATGCCGGCGGCTGCTGTCGGCGGACGACCTCGGCCCGGCTCGACTCATTCTCGCCAACGCCAAGGGTGCGGCCGTCAATCGGTTCGTCGAGGACGTGATCGGCGCGCTGCTCGTCGACGACGAGGGCGTGACCGAACTGCTGCGGACGCTCGAGTCCTTCTACGAGACCGGTCGGAGCGTGCGCCTGTCCGCGGAGCGGCTCCGCGTCCACGAGAACACCGTCCGCTACCGGCTCTCACGCGTGACCCAGATCACCGGGCTCGATGTGGCGTCCGACGCCGACCATCAGCTGAGCGTCCAGGTGGCGCTGCTGGTCCTCCGTCTTCAGGGTCATCCGGCGTTGCAGCCGCTCGACTCCGCCCAGGCGCCGGCGCTCGCCGGATGACCCCCGGGCGCCGCGCCGCCGCTCAGGTCAGCAGCACGCCTCCGTCGACGGGCAGGGTCACGCCGGTGATGTAGGAGGCGGCGTCGCTGGCGAGAAAGACGACCGCGGCCGCCGCGTCCTCGGGCTCGCCGAGGCGCCCGATCGGGATCCGCGCTTCGATCACCTTGCGCTTGTAGTTCTCGCTGTAGTGGGCGGTCTGCTCGCTCGGGAACGTGCCGAGCACGAGCGCGTTGACGCGGATCCCCCGGTCCACCCCCCATTGGGCCGCGAGGTCGCGGGTCATCCCGAGCAGGCCGGCCTTGGCCGAGCTGTAGCCGGTCGCCTTCAGCTTCGCCGTCGTGAGGGCCATGACGCTCGAGATGTTGACGATCGCGCTGCCGGGCTTCATCGCCCGCGCGGCGGCCTGCGCCATCCAGTAGCACCCCATCAGGTTCACGTCGATCATCCGGCGGAAGTGCTCCGGCGGATCCTCGGTTGCCGGGTTGTAGTCACCGCCGTCTCCGGCGTTGTTGACGAGAATGTCGACCCGGCCGAATTCGCCCATGGTGGCGTCGACGAGCGCCTGGCACTCCTCCACGACGGTCACGTCCGTCTGGACGGCGACGCAACGCCGCCCGGCTTCCTGCACGAGCTTCCGGGTCGCGAGCAGGCCATCGACCCGCCGCGCGCCAAGCGCGACGTCCGCACCGGCTTCGGCGAGCGCGCGTGCCATCGCCACACCGAGCCCGGACGAGGCGCCGGTCACGATCGCCACCCTGTCACCTAACGCAAATCGCTCGAGCACCGCCATCACAGCACCTCCGGTTTTCCTCTGGACCTCCGCATCTACCCGTGCCCCCGCTTCTACCAGTGCGGCCGGCACCGCTCCCGCTGGGCGGCCGGCTGACGTTGTAGCTAGCTCCAGACGGCGATCGCCGCCCTCTGGCGCCAGGCCGGGCCGTGATCCACGATGATCACAGTGAGCACGCTCAACATCCAGGAGTTGCTCGATCGGGCGACGCTCGCCGCAGACGCGCGCTGGGCCGGCGCCTCGGTGAATGACCTGGACCCGCTCCCCGGCGGCATCTCCAGCGTGACCTTCGCCGCCCGCCTGTCGCTGCCGACGGGCGCCGCGCCGCGGGTCGTCCTCAAGGTCGCGCCGCCGGGCCTGCCGCCGGTCCGCAACCGCGACGTCCTGCGTCAGGCGCGTGTCCTTCGCGCGCTGCATCCGGTGCCCGGCGTGAGAGTCCCCGAGGTGCTGTTCGAGGACGACGGCGACCCACCGTTCTTCGCCATGGACTTCGTTGCCGGTCAGGCCTACGAGCCATACAAGGACGTCTGCCCGGAGCCGCCGATCCCGGAGGCCGTCGACCGCCGCGCGCGCGCCGCCGCCCGGATGCTCGGCCGATTGCAGCGGATCGTGCCGACCGACGTCGGTCTCGCCGATGAGCCCGTGATCCCCCTCGCAGCTGAGCTCGAGCGCTGGACGCGCTTGTACGCCACCGCCGGAGATGACCTCCGCCACCACGAGACCGAGCTTGCCGATCGTCTCGCCGCCGCCATCCCAAGCCCTGTCGCGCCGCGGATCCTCCACGGTGACTATCGGATCGGGAACATGCAATTCGACGGCGACCACCTCGCCGCCATCATCGATTGGGAGATCTGGTCCGTCGGTGACCCGCGCACCGACCTGGCCTGGCTGCTCACCTATACCGATCCCGTTCAGCGCTTCCAGGCCGAGCGCGATGGCCCCAACCAGGCCGCGATGGATGCGATGCCGTCGAGTGATGAGCTGCTCTCCGATTACCTGACGACAGGTCCGGGCGAACCCGGCGACCTGAGCTGGTTCCTCGCCTACTGCCTCTACAAGATCGCGTCGACCACGTCCGTCCTGGCCAAGCAGAACCGCCGGCGTCAGACGCCGGATCCCAGCATGGAGTTCGCCGCCTCGACGGTTCCCGCGGTGCTCGATCGGGGTCTCCAGACGCTCGCGCGCTCCGAGAGCAGCGTCTGAAGAGCCGCCGGCCGGCCGGACGCCGGCCTCGACGCCGGCGCGAACCTTCCTAGAGGGTGGCCGGCGCCGGCTCGCGGTGCGCCCGGCCACCGGAGAAGCCGAACATCCGGCTCGCGATCCGCCGCAGCTGAAGCTCGTCGGAGCCCTCGGTGATCCGATAGCGGCGATGGTGGCGGTAGATGTGCTCGAATGGCTTATGGCGCGTGTAGCCGACGCCGCCATGGATCTGCATCGCGCGGTCCGCCGCGTCGCAGGCAAGGCGGTTGCCGCGATAGTTGACCATCGACACCTTGTCGGTCACGCTCATCTTCGCTTGCGTCGACGCCCCGCCGTGCGCGTCCATCTCCCAGGCCGTCTTGTAGAGAGTGTTACGGACGAACTCGGCTTCGGTCTGCAGCTCGACCAGCTGCCACTGGATGCCCTGATAGTCGGCCATGGGAGCACCGAAGATGATCCGCTCCTTGGCGTACTCGATGCTCTGGTCGATGCAGAACTGTGCCGCGCCGAGCGACGACGCCGCCTGGCGGATCCGGTTCTCGTGGACGAACAGCTGTGCGCAATCGAGCCCGCGGTCGAGCTCTCCGAGGATCGCGGTGTCGGGCACGAACACACCGTCGAGGGTCACCTCGGCGTGGTCGGTGGGCATGTTGAAGCACCAGTGGTAATAGGGGATGCTCAATCCCGGCGCATCGAGCGGGACGATGAATGCCGTGATCCCCTGGGCCTTGCCGGTCTGCCCCGAGGTCCGCGCGAACACGATGTCGGCGGCGGCCACGTCGACGACGCTGTTGAACCGTTTGGCGCCGTCGAGCACCCAGCCACCGTCCGCCCTGCGCGCGGTCGTCTCCAGCCACGTGGCGTCGCTGCCATGGCCCGGCTCGGTCAGCCCGAACGCGAGGTGGATCTCGCCGTCGACCAGCGGTTGAAGGTACTCCTGCTTCTGTGCCGCGGTGCCGTATTCGTGGAGCACGAGAGCGAGTGGCTCGTTGGCCACCACCGACGCCTCGTGTGAGAGCTCTGCATGCAGCCCCGGGCCTCGCCTCGCCAGGTGCTCCCGGATGATCGCCATCGCCAGGTTGGAGCCGTCGCTGCCTCCGAGCGTGGCCGGAAACGGGTACTTGTAGAAGCCGGCCTCGATCGAGAGCCGGCGTGCCTGTGCCAGCAGGTCCCGCCAGCGCACGGTCGGGATTCCTCCGCGCTCGACGTCGGTCCGGGCGAACTCGCGGCGGTGGTCGAACAGGTCGGGGTTCGCCTCCTCGAGCGGTCGCAGCTCGCGCTCGATGAAGTCGTCGATGTTGGCCAACAGCTGTGTCAGGTATGGGGGGATCGACCAATCCACGGATGACTCGTCCTTCCTGTCGTCGCGCTCGCGAGCCAGGGCTGCTCGCCTGCTGCGACCATAGGCACGCCGGACGCTCGGCACCGGGCTCGGGACGAGGCGCTCTGTGGGGTTCTCCAAGGGCCGACGCGAGCCGGCCTAGCGATAGAGCGATTCGACCGCCTCGGCATACCGGGCGGTGATCGCCCGGCGCCTGAGCTTCATCGTCTGGGTCAGCTCATCGCCGCCGGGAACCCAGGTGTGGTCGAGGATGAGGAACTTCTTCACCTGCTCGACGCGGGCCAGCCTCTCATTCGCGGCGTCGATCCCGCGCTGGATCTCGGCGTGGACCACGTCGGTCGCCACCAGGTCAGACAGCGGCCCCGACAGGCCGTGACGGGCGGCAAACTCGCGCACCGCTTCCTCATCGGGCACGATCAACACCGTGACGTACGAGCGTCGATCGCCGAACGCGACCACGAATCCGATCAGCGGCGAGAACTGCTTGACGCGGTTCTCCACCATCGCCGGCGCGATGTTCTTCCCCGCCGCATTGATGATCATCTCCTTCTTGCGATCGACGATCCGGTAGTAGCCGTCCTCGTCGACGGTCGCGACGTCGCCGGTATGGAGCCAGCCGTCGGCGTCGAAAGCCTCGCGGGTGCGCTCGGGGTCGTTGCGATAACGGGTGAAGATCGGCCCGCGAATCATCAGCTCGCCATCGTCGGCGAGCTTTGCCTCGACCCCGGGTTGCGGCCTGCCGACGGTGCCCATCTTGATCAGCTCAGGCGGGTTCGACACGGTCAGGGCCGTCTCGGACATGCCCCAGATCTCCGCCACCGGGAGGCCGAGCGCGGTGAACAGATGGTGGGTGTCCTCTCGCATCGGCGCCGCGGCGGCCCCGCGGTACTCGGTCGCGTCAAGACCGAGCTTCTCACGCACAGGCCTCAGCCTCTCACGCGCGACCGCGGCGGCGCGGGCCTGCTCCGGGGTCGTCTCGCCGGACGCCTCGGCGTCGACCGCGCGGAGACTGGTCGCGAGCGCATCCTGAAGCCCTGCGTCGCCGGCCGCGATCGCCTGGGCGGCCGCGCCCAACTTCTCATAGACCCGCGGGACCGCGAAGAACCGCGTTGGCCGCGTGTCGGCGAGGGCCGGGGCGAGCTGCGTGATGTCGGCGGCCGTGGTGATCGAGTAACCGAACACCATCGAGCAGTAGTGACTCATGAAGCGCTCTGCCAGGTGGGCCATGGGCAGGTAGGACACCCACCGCCCGGCCGGTGTCGGTGGCGCGAGCCGGTAGAGACCGCGCAGGTTGTCCATCAGCGCACGGTGCGACCATTCGACTCCTTTCGGCTCGCCCGTCGTACCCGACGTGTAGACGATTCCGGCGATGTCCTGCGCGACGATCGCCCGCCAGCCGGCATCGAAGTCGAACCCGGGCGGCGGGTCGGTCGCCTCGAGCTCGGCGACGGTCCGCAGCGAGCACCCGGCGGGGGCGGCGCCGAGCACGATGATGTGCTCGATCACGCCGATCCGGCGCTGGACCTCGAGCATCGTCTCGATGTACTGGGGATGCGCGAACACCACGCGAGCTTCGGAGTTCCTGATGATCGGCTCGATCTGATCCACCGGATTGGTGAAGTAGATCGAGAACGGCGTGGCGCCGAGATGGATCGCAGCGGTGTCGAGGACGTGGAAATCACGGCAGTTGGCGAGCATCAGCCCGACCGCGTCGCCGGGTCGCACGCCGAGCCCGGCCAGGCGGCCACAGAGCACTTCGACGCGAGCGGCGTAGCCGCTCCAGGTGAGCCCGTGCGCCTCGCCGAAGGTCCGCAGCGCGGGGCGAGATCCGTTGGCGGCAGCCGTCACCTGGAACGCGGCACAGAGCGTCGGCTGCTCCAGAGCCGACTCGATGGCGCGCCTCAGCGATGCGGTGTCCTGCGCCATGGTCGATCCCGACGTCACGGCAACCTCCCCTCCGGAGTCCGGGTCACAGCGAGGGCGCGGCCGCCGCCGGCTCGGGCAGAAGGCCGAGCGCGTCGGCGATCCGGTCGAGGTGGTCGTCCGGCGTCCCGAACAGGAGCTCGTCGCTCTTGGCCCGCTTGAACGGGAACTGGAGGTCGTGCTCCCACGTGTAGCCCACGGCACCGTGGAGGAAGAGCGCCTTGTCCGCGACCGCCACCGCGGCGTGACAGGCATATGACTTCGCGATCGATGCCTGGACGGCGCCGTCGTCTTGGGCGGCGTCGACCGCCCACGCCGCGTACTGGACCGCCGATCGCGACGCCTCCGTCGCCACGAGCATCTCCGCGGCGGCGTGCTTCACCGCCTGGAAGGAGCCCACGGGCACGCCGAACTGGCGGCGCTCGGCGATGTACTCCGTGGTCAGATCGAGCATCCGGCCGGCGGCGCCGAGCGCGTCCGCGGCCACCAGCACCGCGGCGGCGGCCGCAGCGGCCGCGAGCTGCGCCTGATCGATCTGACCGATCCGGGCCGCCGGGACGTCGCGCAGCGTCACATGGGCCAGCGACCGAGTCCGGTCGACGATCGGCTGCGCCTCGACGGATACGCCGGGCTCGTCCGGTGAGACGGCGAGCAGCTCGATCTCGCGTCCCGTCTGCAGCGCCACGATCAGATCGGTCGCGGCGCACGCGCCGAGCACATATCGCGCGGTCAGCGAGAGTCGCCCGCCGTGCAACGCACCGGGGTCGCCGGCGGCGATCGGGGCGATGCCGTCGACGCACAACACCGCGCTGCGGCGCCCATCGGCGATGGCGGCGGCCAGTGCGAGGGCCGGCGGGCTGCCCGCCCTCGCGAGGAGCGGGAGCGCCAGGCATCCGGCGAGCGTGCGGTCCCACGGAACCGCCCCCCGCCCGAGCTGCTCAGCCACGACCGCCAGCTCCATCACGCCGCCGCCCTGGCCACCGAACTCCTCCGCGAGGCCGATGCCGGTCCAGCCCTGGTGGGCGGCGATCACGTCGGCAGCGCCGAGGTCGCCGCGCTCGGTCCAGCCGCGCACCGCGGCCAGGGCGGCCTCCCGCTCCACCACGCCGGCGACCGACTCCTTCAGGAACTGCTGCTCGTCGCTCAGCTCGATGTCCACCTCGCCGATATTAACGCTCGTTAACCACCAGACTCGGCGACCGGCGCCGGTCTTGCACTGTCGGGACCTCCAAACGACGCCACGCCGGACCGTCGCGAGCGCGCCGCCGGGAGCCTAGGCTCGGACGATGCTCACCCTTGACGGACTTTCGGCTCTCCGCGAGCGCGTCGGCGAAGACCTGGGGACGAGCGCCTGGCACGAGGTCACTCAGGCCCGGATCGACGCCTTCGCCGACGCCACGGACGACCACACGAAGATCCACGTCGACCTCGAGCACGCACGCCGGTCGCCGTTCGGCTCGACGATCGCTCACGGGCTCTACACGCTCTCGCTCGGTCCGAAGTTCTACCACGAGCTGTTTGAGATCAGCGGCGTGGGACTCGGACTCAACTACGGGTTCAACCGGGTCCGGTTCATAACGCCGGTGCCATCGGGATCACGGGTGCGGATGCGCGCGCGCCTCGTCTCCGTGGAGGAGGTCGACCGGCTCCCGGGCGACCAGTACACCGAGGGGATCCAGGCGCTGATCGAGCAGACGTTCGAGATCGACGGCCACGAACGCCCAGCCTGCGTCGCGGAGTCCGTCGTCAGGTACTTCAGCTAGTTGACAGGGATCCACCGGATCCCGCTGCCCACGCCGTGGCCGGTCGGCGACGTCAACGTCTATCTGATCGAGGACGACCCGCTGACGCTTGTCGACGCCGGGCCCCTGACGGCCCCGGCGCTCAGCACGCTCGAGCGATCGCTCGGCGATCTCGGTCATTCGGTGCAGGCGCTCGAGCGGGTGGTGGTCACCCATCAGCACGTCGATCATGGAGGCCAGGCGCAGCTGCTCGTCGACCGCAGCGGGGCCGAGCTGTGCGCCCTGGGTGGCCTGGCCGACTGGTTGGGCGCCTACCCCGACTCGCTCGCGGCGGAGGACCGCATGGCGGGCCGCGTGCTGAGGCGGCACGGAGCCGACGACGCGGTACTGCAGATCGCGGAGGCGGTCAGCCGCGCGGTCCATCCTCTCGGCGCCCGGGCCGACGTGACGACGCGGCTGGACGCGGGAGGCACGCTGCGGTTCGCGGGCCGTAGCCTGCGCGTGCTCCACCTGCCCGGGCACTCCCCATCTGACACCGCCTTCCACGACGAGGAGCGTGGCACGGTGCTCGCCGGCGACGTGCTCCTCGCGTCCTACCCCACCAGCGCGATCATCGCGCCTCCCCTCGACGGCTCAGAGGTGTCTGTGCGCCCGCAAGCGCTCTCGCACTACATCGCATCGCTGCACCGGCTCAACGCGCTCGAGCTGGAGGTGATACTCCCGGGACACGGCGAGCCGCTGAGCGATCATCGGCGCCTGATCGCCGAGCGACTGGACGACCTGGACGCCAAGACCGAGCGGATCGGGACACTGCTCACCGATGAGCCGCGCACCGCGTCAGAGATCGCGCTTGAGCTGCGCGGCCGGATCTCGGAAGCCACCTTCTTCTTCGTCCTGTGCGAGGTGCTCGGACACCTCGATCGGCTCGTCGAGCGCGGCGCGGCGGTCGAGTTCGACGCCCCCGTGAAGCGATTCGTCCGCGGCGGCCGCTAGGCCACGGACCGACACAGGCTCATCGCGGCAGCGACAGGACGCGCTCGGCCACGATGTTGCGCTGGATGAAGGTCGTCCCGCCCGCGATCGAGGTTCCCCGGGCCTGGTAGGCCAGACGCAGCCATTCGTCGAGTTCGCCGTCACCCAGAAGCTGTGCGTCAAAGCCGCTCAGCGAGCAGGCGAGATCGGCCAGGTCCTCCACCAGCGGTGCGGAGAACAGCTTGCCGATCGAGGTCTCGGGACCAGGCGTGCCCTTCTCGAGCGACGCGAGCGCCCGGAGACCGTTGACCCGCTGGATCTGAGCTCGCGCATAGAGGTCGGCGATCCGGCGCCGGAGCGCCGGGTCAGCCCCGATCGGCGTCCCGTCGCGCTCGGTGCTCGCCACCATCTCGATCAGGCGCTCCATCAGCCGCCGGATGTTGACCCGGCCGGTGGCGAGCGCCACCCGCTCGTAGGAGAGCGTCGCCATCGCGACCTTCCAGCCCCCGTCGACGTCGCCCACGCGCAGCGCGTCGGGCACCGGGACCTCGTCGAGGAAGACCTCGTTGAACTCGGCTTCGCCGAGCATGTGCCGCAACGGCCGCACCGTCACGCCGGGGCTGTCCATCGGCAGCAGGAAGTACGTGATCCCACGATGCCGTGGGCCGCCTGTTCGCGCGAGCAGGATGCCATACGAGGCGATCTGCGCGCGGCTGGTCCACACCTTCTGTCCCGTGATCCGCCAGCCGTCGCCGTCACGTTCCGCGCGGGCCTCGATGGCGGCGAGATCAGAGCCGGCGCCCGGCTCGGAGAACAGCTGGCACCAGATCTCCTCACCGGCGAGGATCGGCGGCAGGAATCGCCGCTTCTGCGCCTCGGTACCGAAGTCGATGATCGTCGGACCAGCCAGTCCCTCACCGAGGGTGTTCAGCCGGTCTGGGGCGCCGGCGCGATCGTACTCCTCGAGGAAGATGGCCTGCTCGGTCAGGGACGCCGACCGACCGCCGTATTCACTCGGCCATGCCAGGCCTGCGAAGCCGGCTCCATGGATCGCCCGCTGAAACCGCCGGAAGTAGGGGAGCTTCTCCTCGAGCGCGGTGGGTTCGGAGCCGGGCAGCGCCGCGACGGCCGACTCGAGCACGGAGCGGGCGCGCTCGCGGAACTCGGCGTCCTGCGGGGTGTCGCGGAAATCCATCGGGCGCAGGGTATCACCAGGTTAACGTCCGTTTACTCCAGGGCGCTGGACGTCGCTCCAACGGGTCGTGCGGCACGCAACCGCCTTCGATGGGCGCAAGCGCGCGCTCGCGAATCTGAGAGGGCGGGAGCTGCGCCGAGAGTCCGGAGCGCCGTGGCTTTCCGTCCATAGCCGCGCTCCGGCGATGCCAAGGTCGCATTGGAGATTCGACCAGTGAAGCGAACGATCGTTAACGGCCGCTTGGTATGTTCCGAAGCATGGACTCCAATGGACATGAGCGGGTGGCGTTCGTCACCGGCGGCGCCCGCGGCATCGGGGCTGCGATCGCGTCGGGACTCGCCGCCGATGGTTGTGCGGTCGTGATCGCGGACATGCGGCTGGCGGAGGCCCACGACACCGCCGCCGCGATCGCGGAGGCGGGTGGCAGGTCGCTCGCCGTCGAGCTCGACGTCACCGACAGCGCGGGTGTGTGCGCTGGGATCGAGCTGGCCCGGGCGCACTTCGGTGGCGTCGACGTGCTCGTCAACAACGCGGGCTGGGATGACCTGATGCCGTTCCTGAAGTCCGACGAGGAGTTCTGGGACCGGGTGTTGGACGTCAACTTCAAGGGGGCGCTGCGTCTGACGCAGGCGACCCTGCCCGGGATGATCGACCGGGGGTGGGGAAGGATCGTCAACATCGGATCCGATGCCGGCCGCGTCGGCTCGTCGCTGGAGTCGGTCTACTCGGGTGCGAAGGGCGGGATCATCGCCTTCACCAAGACGATCGCCCGCGAGATGGCGCGCAAGGGCGTGACCGCGAACGTCGTCTGCCCGGGGCCGACCGACACGCCGTTCCTCCAGGAGACGGTGGCCAAACAGGGCGACGCCGACAAGGTGATCGGTGCGATGGTCTCGGGTGTGCCGATGAGGCGCCTCGCCCAGCCCGACGAGATCGCCGCCGCGGTCCGCTTCTTCGCGGGAGAGAGCGCCGGCTACATCACCGGACAGACGCTGTCGGTCAGCGGAGGTCTGACCATGGCATGACCGAAACCGTGGGACGTGACACAAAGGAACCACCGATGCCCAACGACTTGACCGACGTGGCCTACGAGATCGACAACGGTCTCGCCTGGATCACGATCAACCGTCCGGAGCGTTTCAACGCGTTTCGGGCTCGGACCGTGGACGAACTGATCGCGTGCTTGAAGCACGCCTGGGCGAGCTCGGAGGTCGGCGTGGTGTGCCTGACCGGAGCGGGTGAGCGCGCCTTCTGCACTGGTGGTGATCAGAAACAGCGCGCGGACACCGGCGACTATGGCCCGTCGACGACCGGGCTGTTCGAGATCGACACGCTCCACCGTACGCTGCGCGACATCCCCAAGCCGGTGATTGCGGCGGTCAACGGTTTCGCGATCGGCGGCGGCCACGTCCTCCACGTTCTCTGTGATCTGTCGATCGCCGCCGACAACGCCATCTTCGGCCAGGTCGGTCCCAAGGTCGGGTCGTTCGACGCCGGGTTCGGCACCGGCTACCTCGCCCGGGTGATCGGCGAGAAGCGGATGCGCGAGATCTGGTTCATGTGCCGCCAGTACGACGCTGCGCAGGCGCTCGAATGGGGCCTGATCAACAAGGTCGTCCCTGCTGCGGACCTGCGCGCCGAGGTTCGCGCGTGGGCTGATGAGATCCTGCGTCTGTCCCCCACCGCACTCAAGGTCCTCAAGCAGTCGATGAACGTCGACACCGAGCAGTTCGCCGGTGTCGGCCAGATGGCGGTCTCCGCGCTGGTGATGTTCACAGACACCGACGAGGCGCGTGAGGGCATCAGCGCCTTCAACGATAAGCGCCCGCCTGACTTCTCCGCCTACCGCGGGGTCAAATAGGTTCTGAGCGCGTCATGGACTTCGACCTGAGCGACGACCAGGACACCATTCGTCGGGCGGTGGCGGACCTGGCGACGAGCTTCGATGAGGAGTACTGGCTGGACAAGGACTCCGAGCACCAGTTCCCCTGGGATTTCTATGCGGCGTTCGCGGATGCCGGCTGGCTCGGGGTGTGCGTGCCCGAGGAATACGGGGGCAGTGGGCTCGGGATCCTCGAGGCGTCGCTGATCCTCGAGGAGGTCTCGGCGTCGGGGGCCGGGATGAACGGGGCGAGCTGCATGCATATGTCGATCTTCGGCATGCATCCGGTGATCGTGCACGGGTCGGAGGAGCTGAAGGCGGCCACGCTGCCGCGCGTCGTCAACGGGGATCTGCATGTGTGCTTCGGAGTGACCGAGCCCGACGCCGGCCTCGACACCACACGGATCAAGACGTTCGCAAAGCGCAACGGCGACGGTGGCTATCTGGTCAACGGTCGCAAGGTGTGGATCTCCAAGGCGCTGGAGTCCGAGAAGGTGCTCCTGCTCACGCGGACGACCAAGCTCGAGGACTGCCAGAAGAAGACCGACGGAATCACGCTGTTCCTGACCGACCTCGACCGTGAGCACGTCGACATCCGTCCGATCCCCAAGATGGGGCGCGAAGCCGTCGATTCCAACGAACTGTTCATCGATGGTCTGGAGGTCCCCGAGTCCGATCGGGTCGGCGAGGAGGGCAAGGGTTTCAAATACCTGCTCGACGGTCTGAACCCGGAGCGGATTCTGATCGCCGCGGAGGCGCTCGGCCTGGGCCGCGCGGCCGTCCGGCGGGCGGTGCAGTATGGCAAGGAACGGGTCGTCTTCGGACGGCCGATCGGAATGAACCAGGGGCTCCAGTTCCCGCTGGCCGATGCGCAGATGAAGCTCGACGCGGCGACGTTGATGGTGCGCAAGGCGGCGTGGCTCTACGATCGCGGGCTGCCCTGCGGCCGGGAGGCGAACGCGGCCAAGTACCTCTGCGCCGAAGCGGGATTCGACGCCGCCGACCGCGCGGTGCAGATGCACGGCGGCATGGGATACGCACGCGAATACCACGTCGAGCGCTACTTCCGCGAGAGCCGCCTGCTGCGCATCGCGCCGATCAGCCAGGAGATGGTGCTCAACTATGTGGGTGAGCACGTCCTCGGGTTGCCGAGGTCGTATTGATGCGCGGGCTCGGTGGGCGGACGGCTCTGGTCACCGGGGCGGGCGCCGGTATCGGAGCGGCGGTCGCCCGGCGTCTGGCGGTCGAAGGAGCTCAGGTGGCGGTGCTCGACCGCGACGTCGTCGCGGCCGAGCGCGTCGCGGCCGAGATCGGCGCCGCGGGTGGCCGGTCGGTTGCCGTTGCCGCTGACGTCAGCGATCCGGGCGCCGTCGCGGCCGCGGTCGCGACGGCGGCGGACCTCGGCTCGGGGGTGTTGCACATCGTGGTCAACAACGCCGGCATCACGCGGCCCGCGATGCTTCCCAACCTCGAGGAGGACGAGTTCATGCTCGTGCTCGACGTCCACCTCATGGGGAGCTACCGCGTGCTCCGAGCGGCACTCACGCACCTGCCCGACGATGGCACCGGCCGGATCATCAACTCGACATCCGCCGCTGGTCTCGTCGGCACCATCGGCCAGGCCAATTACAGTGCGGCGAAGGCAGCAATCGTCGGCCTGACCAAGTCGGCCGCGAAGGAGCTGGCGCGGCGAACGATCACCGTCAACGCCGTGGCGCCGCTGGCGGCCACCGCGATGACCGAGACGGTCCGCACGAACCCCAGGTTCGCGGCCAGGACGCTCGAGCGCATCCCCCTGGGCCGCTTCGCCGAACCCGACGAGGTTGCCGGCGCCTTTGCCTTCCTGGCCTCTGACGACGCCGCCTACATCACCGGGCAGGTCCTGTGCGTCGACGGCGGCACGGTCATCTGATCGCGGAGCCATGCCTGCTCGGATGACCGGCACCCGACCCGTCGAACTCCTCGAGAGCGAGCTGGACCTCGGTCGATTCATCCGGCCCGGCGACGGGATCCTCTGGGGCCAGGCGTGCGCCGAGCCGGTCGTCCTCGTCGATGCCTTCTTGCGGCTGGCCGAGGAGCTGACGCCGCTGTCGGCCTTCGTCGGGCTGTGCTGGCGCGATCTCTCAGGCCGCGCTCCCGATGGCCTGCGTGTCCTCTCCTACGGTGGACTCGGTCAGCTCGGGCGACTGCCGGGGCTGGAGATCGTGCCCTGCCATTTCTCAGCCCTGCCCGACCTCTTCGCGCGACGCCGTCTCCCGGGCGATGTGGCCCTGATCCAGGTCGCCCCGCCGGATAACCGCGGGCGATGCAGCTTCGGTGTGGGTGTCGACTATCTCCAGGATGCCCTGGCGCACGCCCGCCTGGTGATCGCCGAGGTCAACGATCATTGCCCACGGACGGCCGGAGCCAGCATCGCCTTCGACCAGCTCGATGTCGTCGTCCGCACGTCGCGGCCCCTGCTCACCGCGCCGTCGGTGACTCCGGGACCGCTCGAGGACCGGATCGCGGCCAACGTCGCGGCGATCGTCGAGGACGGGGACACGATCCAGCTCGGCGTCGGTGCCCTCCCCGAGGCGATCATGGCAGCGCTGCGCGGGCATCGTGACCTCGGCATCCACTCCGGCATGATCTCGGACGGAGTCCTGGCGCTGATCGACTGTGGCGCGGTGACCGGGTCCAGGAAGCCGAAGGACCGGCACCTGGCGATCACCGGCGCAGCGCTCGGGAGCACCAGGCTGTTCGAGGCGCTGGCCGAGCACGAGGAGATCATGTTCCTCCCGGTGAGCTACACGCACGCTGCGGACACCCTGGCCGCAGTCGGAACGCTCGCCGCGATCAACAGCGCGCTGGAGATCGACCTCACCGGTCAGGTCAACGGCGAGGCCGTGGGCCAGCGCAGGCTCGGCGCCGTCGGCGGCCAAGCCGACTTCCTGCGCGCCGCCTTCGCCGGCGGCGGCAAGCCGATCATCGCCCTGCCCTCCAAACGGATCGTCAGCGAGCTCCATGGGCCGGCGAGCACCTCGCGCAGCGACGTCGATTGGGTCGTGACCGAGTTCGGCGCTTGCTCGCTGCGAGGCCGCTCGGACACCGAGCGCCGCCGCGAGCTCCTCCGCATCGCCGGCGACCGACAGGCAGCACCATGCGAACCAACGTTAACCAGCTTGTAGGTCTCCACAAGACGAGCCGGCGGCATGAACACCCAGAGCAATACAGCTGAGCCATAGTGGCTGATGTGCAAAAGTGAGCGATCGTTAACAATTACAGAATGACACCCTTCGATCAGATGCCCCCACATATCAGGATCCGCGAGGTCGGTCCGCGGGACGGCTTCCAGAACGAGCCGAACACGATTCCGACCGCGGACAAGATCGCCCTGATCGATGCGCTCGCGCGGACGGGCATCAAGCGACTGGAGGTCACGAGCTTCGTGCGAGGAGATGTCATCCCCCAGCTCGCCGACGGCGTCGCGGTACTGGAGGCCATCGACGTTCCCGCTGATGTCTCCCGGAGCGTCCTCGTCCCCAACGAGCGCGGCCTCGACAACGCCCTCTCGATTCGCGACAGGTTCGACGAGGTGGGCATCTTCCTCAGCGCGACGGAGACCCACAACCGGCGCAACGTCAATCGCTCGATCGACGACTCGCTCGCCGGCCTCGAGCGCATGCTCCCGCGGATCATCGAAGCCGGCCTGCGCTGCGAGGCAGTGATCGCCGTCGCCTTCGGATGTCCATACGAGGGGCCCGTGAACCCGGAGCGGGTGCTGTCGCTGGCCGGTCGGCTCGCGGAGTGCGGCGCCCACGAGATCGGCTTCGGAGATACGACCGGAATGGCGAACCCGCGACAGGTCGCGGCCTTCTACGAGCGCGCGCAGGAGGCGCTGCCCGAAGTCGAGCTCACAGCCCACTTCCATAACACCCGCGGGCAGGGGCTCGCCAATGCCCTGGCGGCGCTCGAGGTCGGAATCAAGAGCTTCGAGTCAAGCTTTGGGGAGCTCGGAGGCTGCCCGGTCCCGCCGGGCTCGACCGGAAACATCGCGACCGAGGACCTCGTCTCGATGGTGGAGGAGATGGGCGTGTCGACCGGCATCTCGCTCACCTCGCTGCTCGCCGTCACGCGAGACCTGGCCCGGACGCTCGGGCGGCCGCTCGGCAGCCACCTGACCACCGCCGGGCCGGTGATCTGGCATGACTGACGCTCAACCCTCGGGGGTTCACATCGAGCGGTGCGCCGGCTACATCGTGGCCCGGCTCGCCCACCCGCCGGCCAATCCGCTCGGGCCAGCCATGCTCGACGGCCTCGCGGCCGCCATCGACGCGGCCGAGCAGACCGAGGCTCACGCGCTCGTGATCGCCTCGTCGCTGCCCGAGTTCTTCGCCGCCGGCGCGGACATCAAGCACATGCAGTCACTCGACGTCGACGGCTTCATGGCCTACGGCGCCCACATGCGGCAGGTGTTCGCCCGGATCGGCGCCATGCCGGCTATCTCGATCGCTGCGATCGACGGCCTGGCCCTCGGCGGGGGGCTGGAGCTCGCTATGGCCTGCACCATCCGGATCGGATCGGCGCGCGCCAGCCTCGGCGTGCCGGAGGTCAAGCTCGGTCTCATCCCGGGCGCCGGCGGAACCCAGCGACTGCCGCGGATCATCGGACACAGCCGTGCGCTTGACATCCTGCTCAGCGGCCGTCAGGTGCCTGCGGCGGAGGCGCACGTGATCGGCCTCCTCGATCGACTCGTCCCCGAGGGTGACGCCGAGCCGGTGGCCCTGGAGTTCGCCGCCGGCCTCGGGTCGGCGTCCGACGCGGCGCTCGCATCGCTGCGGCGCTGCGTCGACGTGGCCTCCACCCGGGACCTGGAATCCGGGATCGCCTTCGAGGCGGAGGAGGAGAACGCCCTGTTCGCGGGGGCCGATGCCCGCGAGGGCCTTGCCGCGTTCGTCGAGCGGCGCGCCCCCGTGTTCGACCGAGCCCGGTCGTGAGCGCGCTCGCCTCTCCGTTCCTGCAGGCCGGCCGCGACGCGTTCATCGTCGAAGCCGTCCGCACGCCAATCGGCCGCTCACACCCGGAGAAGGGCGCGTTCCGTGATACGCACCCCAACTCGCTGCTCGCCGCGTGCCTGACGGCACTCGTGGAGCGCTCCGGGATCGACCCCGCAGCGGTCGAGGATGTGATCGCCGGATGCACCGCACCGTTCGGTGAGCAGTCGCGCAATGTAGCCCGCAACGCCTGGCTTCAGGCCGGATACCCCGTCGAGGTGCCGGCGATCACGATCGACCGCCGCTGCGGTTCCGCCCAGTCGGCGGTGGCCTACGCGGCCGCCCTGATCGCCAGCGGCACCCACGACCTCGTGATTGCGGCCGGCGTGGAGCATATGCAGCACGTACCGATCGACTCGCCCGTGCGGATCATGGAGCTCTACGGCGATCCGTGGCCGCCGGAGCTGCGTGACCGCTTTGAGTTCATCCCCCAGGGCCTGAGCGCCGAGCGAATCGCGGAGCAGTGGGACATCTCCCGGCGGGAGATGGACGAGCTCGCCGTCGTCTCCCACGCCCGGGCGGCTATGGCCACCGATGAGGGACGGTTCGATCGGGAGATAACGCCGGTCGAGACCCCTCATGGAGGCGTCCGCCGGGACCAGGGGATCCGGCCGGGCACGACCCTCGAGAAAATCGGCGAGCTGAAGACGCCGTTCAAGCCGGACGGCCGCGTGACCGCCGCGACCTCCTCTCAGCTCTCGGACGGCGCGGCGGCCGTGCTGCTGGCAAGCCGTTCCGCGATCGAGGCGCTCGGCCTGAGCTCTCGGGCGAGGATCATCGACCAGGTCACGGTCGGCGTCGACCCGGTGATCATGCTGACCGGGCCGATCCCCGCCACCCGCAAGCTTCTCAGACGGACCGGGCTGACGATCGACGACTTCGACGCCATCGAGGTCAACGAAGCCTTCGCGTCGGTGGTCCTGGCGTGGGCCAAGGAGTTGGGGCCCGACATGGCGAAGGTGAATGTGAACGGCGGAGCGATGGCCCTCGGTCATCCCGTCGGCTCCACCGGCGCCCGCCTCATCACCACGCTCCTGCACGAGCTCGAGCGCGACGACCGGGAGCTCGGCCTCGTGACGATGTGCTGCGGCGGCGGGCTCGGCACCGGCACCGTGATCCAGCGCATCGCCTGAGATGATCGACGCGACGACGTTCCTGCTCGACCAGCCCGCGGAGGGCGTCCTGCTCGTGACGCTCAACCGGCCGGACCGGTTGAACGCTCAGACGCCGGTCATGTTCGAGGAGCTCGAGGAGCTTGCTCATGCCTTGAGGCGCCCCGGCCCGCTGCGGGCCGTGATCATGACCGGCGCCGGTCGCGCCTTCTGTGCCGGCTTCGATCTCGACGAAGCGGAGCGGCTCCCGGCCTTGACGCCGATGGGGATGCTCGATCGCCAGGATGTCGCGGCGCGGGCGTTATCCGGCCTGCGCGGCATCCCGATCCCCCTGATCGCGGCGGTCAACGGTCCCGCCGCCGGCGGTGGGCTCGCGCTCGCCCTGGCCGCCGACATCCGGCTGGCCGCGCCGGCCGCGCGCTTCAACGCCGCGTTCGTGAGGATCGGCCTCTCGGCAGGTGACCTCGGTACCTCGTGGCTGCTGCCGCGGCTCGTCGGACCGGGCCGCGCCGCGGAGATCGCCTTCACCGGACGCTTCGTCGAGGTCGAAGAGGCTGAGCGGATCGGACTGGTCAACCGGGTCGTGCCGGCCGAGAGCCTGATCGAGGAGGCCGTGGCCCTCGCCGCCCAGATCGCCGCCAACTCCCCCGCCGGTATCCAGCTCTCCAAGCGCGCGCTGCACGCCAACCAGGACGTTCCCTACAGCGCCGCTCTCGAGCTGGAGAACCGGGGCCAGGCGCTGCTCACCCGCGGTGAGGACATGCCGGCGGCGCTCCGGGCCTTCAAGGAGCACCGCTCGCCCAAGTTCACCGGCCGCTAGCGTGGTGACCGCGACCGAGCCAGCCCCGATCTGGATCCCGCCGGCCGAGTTGCGGGAGCGCAGCGAGATGGCGGCGTGGCTGCGCGACCTCGATCTTCCCGACTACGCGGCGTTGTGGAACTGGTCGGTCCAGGACATCGGCCGCTTCTGGCGCCGGGTGTGGGACCGCTACGGAGTGATCGCCGACGGCGACCCCTCGATCGCGCTGTCGGACGCGCGGATGCCCGGCGCCCGCTGGTTCCCGAAAGTGTCGCTGTCCTACCCCGAACACGTCTTCAGGGGCAAGCGCGACGAGGCGCCTGCGGTGCACTTCGCCGCCGAGGGCACCTGCCCCGCGACGTGGACGTGGGCACAACTCGCAGACCAAACGGCTCGTGTCCGGGCCGGACTCCGGCGGATGGGCGTCGGGCGCGGGGACCGCGTCGCGGGAGTCATGCCGAACATCCCGCAGACCCTGGCGGCGTTCCTGGCGACGTCCTCTCTCGGTGCGATCTGGTCGTGCTGCTCGCCGGACTTCGGCTCGCGCACGATCATCGACCGGTTTGCCCAGATCGAGCCAACCGTGCTGCTGGCCGTCGACGGCTACCGCTACGGGGGCAAGGCGTTCGATCGGGCCGAGCTGGTCGCCGAGTTGGCCCGCGCACTGCCCTCGCTCAGGTGCCTGGTCGTCTTGCCCCATCTCGGCGAACGGGGAGACTGGGCTGAGCAGTTCCCGCCCACCGAGGAGCCCCTCAGCTTCGAACGAGTGCCATTCGATCATCCGCTCTGGATCGTCTATTCGAGCGGCACCACCGGCTTGCCCAAGGCGATCGTCCACGGCCACGGCGGGATCGTGCTCGAGCACCTGAAGAACTTCCGGCTGCACCATGACGTCCGTCCCGGGGACCGGCTCATGTGGTTCACCACCACCGGATGGATCATGTGGAACTACCTCGTCTCCGGACTGCTCTCCGACACCTCGGTCGTGCTTTATGACGGCAACCCCGCCTACCCTGATCTCGGAGCGCTGTGGGACCTCGCCGCCCGTACGCGAGCGAGCTTGTTCGGCTGCGGTGCCGCCTTCATCCACGGCTGCATGAAAGCCGGAATCGATCCCGCCGCGAACCGTGACCTCAGCGCACTGCGCTCGGTTGGCTCCACCGGCTCACCGCTCTCTCCCGAGGGCTTCGATTGGATCTATGAAAAGCTCGGTGCGCAGACGTGGCTTGCCTCCGTCTCCGGCGGAACCGACATCGCCGGGGCTTTCATCGGCGGCGCGCCGATCGTTCCGGTTTACCGCGGTGAGCTCCCGGCCCGCTATCTCGGTGTCGACGTCCAGGCCTGGGATGAACAAGGCCACGAGCTGATCGACGAGGTCGGCGAACTGGTCGTGACTCAGCCGATGCCGAGCATGCCGGTCAGCTTCTGGAATGACCCCGGCGACGCTCGCTACCGAGAGGCCTACTTCTCGACCTACCCAGGCGTGTGGCGACATGGCGACTGGGTGCGGATCACTCCGCGCGGCTCAGCCGTGATCTACGGCCGGTCGGACTCGACGATCAACCGCGGCGGAATCCGGATCGGGACCGCCGAGGTCTACGCCGCGGTCCTCGCCGTCCCCGAGATCGCCGATGCGCTCGCCGTCGACGTCCCGAGCGAGGACGGAACCGGCGACGGACACCTGTACCTGTTCGTGCTGCTGGCCCCGGGCGCCCAGCTCACTGACGACACCCTCAGCGCCGTCAAGCGCCGCATCCGCGGCGACTGCTCACCGCGTCACGTCCCCAACGACGTCATCGCAGTCCCGGCAATCCCCAAGACCCTCACGGGCAAGCTCCTCGAAGTGCCGGTCAAACGGCTGCTGATGGGCCGACCGGCGCAGGAGGCGGCGAGCCGGGACGCCCTCGCCGACCCCGAGGCGCTCGACTGGTTCATCGCCTTTGCCGCCGAGCGCCGGCACCCTGCAAGCGGAGCTGCCACGACCGCGTAGCCAGAACGCGGATGCGATCAACGAGCAAGGCGATTTGACGCGACGCGGAGTTCGCGTATCGGCTGTCACGCCGGGCGTCACGGGCGACGTCTCCGCGAGTGCCCCGCGCGCGCTTCTTGCATGGGGTGCATGTCGCTCCAGCCGTCGGCCCGGACTATCCCGCGAGCCGCGATCTGCCAAGCGCAGATGCTCCAGGCCGCAGAAAGGCCGCCCATTGCTGCCGCAAACTCTGCAACATACGGGCGCGTCCCGAGGATCACCCCCCGCCGTCCACTGACGGGGATGGCGGCACGAGCCTTCCGATCCCTACGATCCTCGATCACCTTTCAAGCGAGCTGGCCGAGGGCCCCTAACCCGAGCCTAACCCGCTCTCGGTCGCCGGCCGATTAGGTTTCGGCCGTGGGCGACGCAGTTGCGCACGTCCCCCGTTTGGATTGCCGTCCTGCGCCCCGGTGGTCACCCGCCATTAGCAAACGAGGTTGCATTGCCGATCGTGAAGCGACTCGCCGTTCCCGCCTCGGTTGTCGGGCTGCTGCTGGTGCCGTTCATCGCTCGAGCCTCGTCGCCGAACACCCCATCGGAGTGTGCGGAGTACGGGACCAACGCGCCCGGCTTCAGCGGCGAGTTCGAGACGCCATGCCCAGGACCGGTTCGAGGCGTGTTCGCCGGCGCTGTGTGCAAGAGCCGCGGGAACACCTGGTTCACCGGTGTCTTCTATCAGAGCTTCGGCCCCGGGGATGCGTTCAGCTTCAAGCATCGCGAACGAATCAGCGAGTTCAACACGAGCGGAGCGTCCAGCCACTCCACGGGCGAGCTCGAGATCAGCGGGCACTTCTCCGCTGGGCGCTTCGCCGGGAAAGCGTTTCTGAGCGGAACGACCTGTGGGGCCGCTGGCCGGTACTCGGTCGGATTCCAGTCAACGAGCCACTTCGGTCCTGCCCCCTGAGCCGCCCACGGGGCGACGCAGCGTCGATCTCAGCCCGGCGGGCGCGACTCCACGCCGGTCGTCATCCCTCCCGACCGGTGATCTCCGTGTGAGCGGTCAACGTCGAGCGGCTGTGGCCGGCGATGAGAAGGGGACACTCACTGTCGTCGGGGTCGCAGGCCGGCTCGCTGCGCCCGGGTTGCTCGCCGGACCGTGCGTCGTTGTTCCGGAGATCGACGGCATGGAGCGGTTGATCGGAACGTCAGGTCCTGCGTTGAAGGTGACATCGTAGGCATGCCCGGCGTCGTGGTAGCGGTGCAGGAACCGCAGCCATGCCTCCCGAGCCGACGAGGGGCGCAGCCGGCTGCGTACCCTGACCTCGACCAGCCCCGCGCGAGTCACCCCGGTCCAGTCGATGCGGACCTGCGGCGTGCGGTACGGCATGTGCTGAAACGCTCGCAGCGACCGGAGCGTGCGCCGGCGCAACCCGTTGACCACCGCCCAGTCGACCCCGACGTAGGCGTCGCGGAAGGCCAGCGACGTGCCCGGCCGGGCGGCCTGCCGGCTCGCCGAGAGCGCCCCGAGCAGCGGGCCGAAGGCGGTCGTCGCCGCGGTGCCCGCGCCGCCGCCGTCGTCGACCGGCGAGGCGTACGCGTAGATCGGCCCCGCCTCCCCGATCCTCTGGGGATCATGGATCGGCACCACGTACCGGCCCACCCCATGCAGGGCATCCCCCTCGATCGTCACCAGGTAGCCCGTCGGGTAAGCGTCCTCGACGATCCCGACGTGCAAGCTCGTGTCCACGTTCTCCGGGCCCGTCCCGAACAGCACCGCGTCACCCGGAGCCGGCGTCGCGTTCGGGCCCTCCACATACGTCCACCGTTGCGCCCAGTAGTAGAGGTCGCCGACGAAGGCGAGGCGCGGGACCGCGACCCCCGCCTGCTCCCACGCCCAGGTCGCGAACAACGAGCACCACTCCTCACACGGTCCGTACTTCGAGCAGTAGTCGCCGGGCTCGCTGTAGCCGACCTGGCTCGCCGCCGCGCTGACGATGCGCGCGCGGGTCGAGCTCGCCGCCGCGCTCGCGCCGGGCGCGGCCAGCATCGCCGCCACCGCCAAGCCGCACCCGAGCCCTCGCCTGATGGCGGGCCATCCACCGTGATCGCGCCGCTCCGGCACCCGACAAACCGATGTCATACGAACTGCGCCGCGGCGTAGCCCGACGCCCATGCCCATTGGAAGTTGAAACCGCCCAAGTGCCCGGTGACGTCAAGGACCTCGCCGATGAAGTACAGGCCGGGGCTTCTTTTCGATTCCATCGTCTTGGACCAGATCTCGCGGGTGTCGACTCCGCCCAGCGTGACCTCGGCGGTGCGGTAGCCCTCTGTGCCGGCCGGCACCACCTGCCACGCTCCGAGCTTGCCGGCGATGTCGCGCAGTTCGACCGCGGTGTACTGCTTCATCCGCCTTGACGCGAACCACTGCTCGGACAGAAGGGCCGCCATCTTCTTGGTGAAGACCTGGCCCAGTATGGTCTTCAGCTCGCTGTTGGGGCGCGCGGCCTGCTGGCCCTGCAGCCAGTTCAGGACGTCGCGGCCGGGCAGAAGGTCGATCGTCACGGTATCGCCGAGGTGCCAGAACGAGGAGATCTGAAGGATCGCTGGGCCGCTGAGGCCGCGGTGGGTGAACAGGATGTTCTCGCGGAAGCTCTGGTCGTTGCAGCTGACGACGCACGCCACCGACGTGCCCGACAGCTCGCTGCACAGGTCTGTGAGCTGGTCGGTGATGATCAACGGCACCAATCCGGCGCGGGTGGGCAGCACGGTGTGGCCGAACTGGCGAGCGATCTCATAGCCGAGGCCGGTGGCGCCCATCGTCGGTATCGAGAGGCCGCCGGTGGCGATCACCAGCGATGGCGCAGCGATGGTTCCAATGTCGGTGCTCAACACGTAGTCGGACTCGGTCCGCTCGATCTCCTGCACGGAGACATCGAGGCACAGATCGACGCCGGCCAGCCGGCATTCCTCCAGAAGCATGTCGCGGATGTCCCTGGACGTGTTGTCACAGAACAGCTGGCCCAGCTTCTTCTCGTGGAACGCCACGCCGTGCTCGCTGACCATGGCAACGAAGTCCCAGGGGGTGTAGCGGGCCAGGGCCGACTTACAGAAATGCGGGTTCCGCGAGTAGAAGTTGGACGGGTCGGTGTACACGTTGGTGAAGTTGCAGCGACCACCACCGGACATGAGGATCTTCTTGCCCGCCTTGCCGGCGTGTTCGATGAGCAGCACTTCGCGGCCACGTCCGCCGGCGGTCAGGGCACACATCAGCCCGGCGGCACCCGCGCCGATGATCACGACGTCGCTAGAGCGCACCACGCATCCTCGAGCGCACATGACGCTCGTCACTCGGGGGGCCGAGGGCGCGGGCGGCGCACCGGTGCGCCCGCGGCGTCTCGGCAGCAGTCAGGACATCCGGCACGACCAGACATTCTGAGCGATTCGCCGAGTCATCGCCTCAGAGGAACGCATGGAGCTCGTCGGGGCCGATCCCGAGCTCGCCGAGCAGCGCCGACGCCCGAGGACCGTGTTCGCCGCCGACCCGCTGCGGTACTCGGGCGCCGGTCGCCAGCAGCATCCGTACGATCGCGGCGTAGGGCTCGGGATCGATCTCGGCGACGGTCGCCATCGTCGGTCCGCCCTCCGGGTCCTGGCAGTGGCGCGAGCCGTGGAGCGCGGCGCCGATTGCACATCCCCCGTCGCGAAACTCGGTGGTGGCGCCGCGGGCGAGCAGCTCTCCGGTGATCGGGACCTGCCCGCGCCAGCAGGCCTGGCCCAGCGGGCTCTCTTCGCGGTCGGGGTCGCCGTCCACCCGCGCACCGCCGCTGAGCAGCGTGGTGACGGCATCAGCGTCCCCGCGCTGGACGGCGAGGATCGCCATCTCGTCCAGCAGCTCGGGTGAGGCGGTGGCGGTCGCGGGCGTCGGCGACTCGGTGGCGCCGCGGTCGCGCAGCAGCCTGGCCACCGGTCCGTCGCCCCAGCACAGCGCGATCTGCAATGGCGTCAGGCCATGCTCGTCGGGCTCTCGCAGCAGAGCGCCGGCGTCGAGCATCAGCGCGATCGTCTCGACCGGCCGCCGGCGCCACAACGCCTGGTGCAGATGAGCGGCCGACGGTCGCACACCGTGAGCGCAGAACATCGCGACCATCGAATGGTTATCGAAATTCAGGGCGCGCCCGAGGCAGTGGGCGACCACCTTCGGGTCGGTGCCCGCTTCGATCAACAGCCGAGCGCAGGCCGGGTCTCGATGCTCGCAGGCGTGATACAGCGCCTCGCCGACCGTGTGGCTCGGGCCCGCGTCGTTTGGATCAGCGCCCGCAGCGAGCAGCCGTCGCGTCAGCTCGGCGTCTCCGGAGATCCCCGCGGCGCCGTAGATCGGCGTCTGCAGCCAGTCGCCATGCGTGAACGAGGCGTTCGGATCAGCGCCCGCGGCCAATAACGCGGCGACCACCGCGCGGATCCCCTCCGCCCGCTGCCGGTCGGCTCGCGACAGCCGGGAGAAGCAGGCGTACAGCAGTGGCTGCCAGCCGTTGGGCCCGGTCGGGGCGTGAGCCGCATCAGGACGCGCCCTGAGCCGTCTTGCGACCTCGTCAGCCTCGCCCGCCACGCACGCGGTCGCCAGGTCATAGCGTGCGATGGTCGGGTCGAGCTCGAGGATCGTTGCCGCCCGACGCGGATCGTCCGAGCAGGCACTGGCGATCAGGATCGCGGCGCGCTCGGCCGCGCTCAGCGTCAGCGCATCGATGTGGGCCTTCAGCCGCGGCCAGGAAGCGAACCCGTACTCGCGGGCGATCGCCAGATGCGCGAGCGCCAGCGAAGGGAACTCGCCGCTACGGCGGCGAGCCTTCGCCTCATCACGAAGCCACCGCAGATCCGGACCGGATGCGTCCTGCACGCCCACGCAACGATACCGGGGGCGCAGCGGGACCGCCCGGCGCAGGCGCACACGACATCGGGCTCGAGGGGTCGGTGGCCACCGAGCCCGCCCTGCCGACGTGACCGTGGCGGTCGCGGCGCCGTCGAGCCGGGGGTGAACGGCCTCACGCGGGTGCCGCACCTTGACTGTGCACGTATCACGAGGCCCGTCGCGCGCTCTGCTGGGGTGAACCTCAATCCGAGCGTTCGCCAAATCCAACCACCGTTCCGAAGGGAGCACACATGCCGGCCATCCTGGATCTCCAGAAGCTCGAGGCACCCAAGTCCGTCAACGAGCGCATGTCGCTCAGCATCTCGTCGTGTGACTCGGCGAGCTGCAACGGTCACGCCTTCTAGCAGTCCACAGGCACCCGGTCGATCCGTCGTCCTCCGCGGCTGCGACGCGGAGGACGACCGGTCGCCGGTCGCCGGATAGCTCGCCACCATGTACGCCTGGGAGACACTGAATCTGTACTGCGCCCACGACCGGCGCTGGTTCGAGACGTCGAGCCGGTATGTCCCGGACGGAGCGCACCTCGCCGTGTACCGCGCGCTGATGCCCGATGCGTGGCGTCTGCGACGACGCGGACTGTGGTACATCGCCGACCCCCCCGACGCGAGCGTCGCACGCCAGGGTTGGAAGCTGCACGTCGCCGCGCCGGTGCATGGCACGGTCGACGTGCTGCGCCGGGCGCTGCCGCCGTTGCGCGACGCCGGCGTGCACTTCAAGTTCCTGCTCGACCCGCGCGCGAACGCGATGACGAGCCGCAAGACCTGGCCGCGCGGCTCCAGCGGCAAGTTCCTGACGGTCTATCCCGCCGACGAGGAGCGGTTCGTGCAGATCGCCGATCGGCTCGCCGAGGCGCTGGACGGGGTCGCCGGGCCCTACATCCTGTCTGACCGCCGCTATCGCGGCTCCAGGGCCGTGTATTACCGCTACGGCGGTTTCGTCGGCCTCCCGCGCCTGCAACCCGACGGCACCGCGGTGCTGATGATCACCGCCCCCGACGGGTCGCTCGTGCCCGACGTCCGCCAGCCGTACTGGCACGTGCCTGAGTGGGTCTCGGACCCGGTCGCCGACGACGACGCCGAGGCCGGCGCCGGCGGCGCGCCGCTCGCCGGGCGCTTCGCCGTGCGCTCGGCGCTGAGCTTCACCAACCAGGGCGGCGTGTACCTCGCCACCGATCTGCACTCGGGGGAGGACGTGGCGATCAAGGAGGCGCGCCCGCACGTGCTGTGCGGTAGCGCGAACGCCGAGGCGATCGAGGTGCTGGAGAAGGAGCACCGGCTGCTGAGCGCGCTGGCCGACACGGGCCACTTCGTGCGTCCCGTGGCGCTGTTTCGCGAATGGGAGCACGCGTTCCTCGCCGAGGAGCACCTGGAGGGTCCGCAGCTCGGCCAGCTGTCGATCGCCCTGAACCCGCTGTGCACACGCCGGCTCGACGCCCCCGCGCTGAGCGGTTATCTCGTCCGGATGCGCTCCCTGTGGCGCCAGGTGGCGGAGGCGATCGCGGTGGCGCACGATCGGGGCATCCTGCTCGGTGATCTCTCCTTCACCAACGTGATCGTCGTCGACGACGAACGCACGGCGAAGCTGATCGACTTGGAGGCGGCGGTGCAGGAGGGCGTCGACCGCGAGCTCGGCATCCACACCGTGGGGATGGCCAGCCCGCGGTGCGTCGCGACCGACCGCTACGACCGCGCCAACGACTATCACGCCCTCGGGTCGATGATGCTCGGCTCGCTGATGGTCGTCAACAACGCCGTCGGCTTCGACCGCCCGGCGCTCGGCCGCTTCCTCGGCGCGCTGGCCACCGACCTGGCACTGCCTCCGGCGCTCGTCGCCCTGATCGCCGACCTGACCGACGAGCGCGCCGTCGACCCCGATCCGGGCGAGGTGCTCGCCCGGATCGACGCCCTTGACGTCTCGGTCGCCGGGCCGGTGCCACTGGCAGGCCCGGCGGCGGCGCCCGCGCCGGAGCTTGAAGCGCGGGTCGCCGGCGTGGTCACGGGCGTCGCGGACTACCTCGTCGCGACGGCTGACCCGCATCGCGACGATCGGCTGTTCCCCGCCGATCTCGGCGTCTTCGAGACCAATCCGCTGTCGGTCGCCTTCGGCGCGCTCGGCGTGCTGCGCGCGCTGCACCGGATCACGGGCGCGGTCGCGCCGGAACTCGTGGCGTGGGCGCTGCGCCAGGACCCCGACAGCGCCGGCATTCCCCCCGGGCTGTACATCGGCCAGGCCGGCATCGCCTGGGCGTTCGCCGAGCTCGGGCATCTCGACGTCGCCGAGACGATCCTCGCGCGCGCGGCCGAGCATCCGCTGCGCTGGGCGTCGCACGACCTGTTCAACGGCTGCGCCGGCTACGGGATGGCCGAGCTGCGCCTCTGGCACCTGACCGGCGACGAGCGTCACCTCCAGCGGGCCCGGACGGTCGGCGCCCGGCTCGCGGGAGCCGCGCTGCGTGACGAACGCGGGGCGCGATGGCCGGTCGCTGACGATCGCGGCGGCGAGCCCGTGGTGCGCGTCGGCTACGCCTATGGCGCGGCCGGGATCGCGCTGTTCCTGCTCTATCTGCATTGCGCGACCGGCGATCCCGCGCCGCTCGAGCTCGGCCGCGCCGCGCTGGACTTCGACCTCGGCCAGGGCGTGGCGGTGGGGCCCGGCGCGTACGGCTATCCGAGCCAGGCCGCCGCCGACCCGGTGGAGGCCGGCGTCGTGCGCAACTACTGGGATGAGGGGACCGCCGGCGTGACGACGGTCGCGCTGCGCTATCTGGCCGTCTCACCGGACCGGGCTCTGCGCGATGCCGTCCGCGAGCAGCTTCAGGACTCGTGTCGCAAGTACGCCGTCCTGCCCCAGCTCTTCCACGGGCTGGCCGGGCTCGGCAACGTGCTGCTCGATGCCTTCGAGCTGACCGGTGAGCGTCGCTGGCTTCACGAGGCGTGGCGCACGGCGGAGGGCGTCCTGCTGTTCACAGTGCGCCGGCCGGAGGGACTCGTCTTCCCCGGCGAGCAGGCCCTGCGTGAGTCGACGGACTTCGCGACCGGATCGGCCGGCGTCGGACTGTTCCTGAACCGGCTCGATCGCGCGCGCCCCGGGGGGCGCACGAACTTCAACTTCGTGCTCGACGACCTGCTGCCGCCGGGCGCCGTCACACTCGGTGACGCGTGACGACCGTCGCCGATCGGCCGCCGCGCCGCTGGTGGAGTCCGGCTCTCGCGCTCAGCGGCAACCGTGACTTCCGGCTGCTGTGGATCGGGCAGATGGCGTCCGAGCTCGGCAGCTCGGTCTCCAGCCTGGCGCTCCCGCTGCTCGCGCTGGCGGTGACCGGCTCGCGCGCCATGGCGGGCGCCCTGGCGACCGTCTCATTCGTCGCCATGTGGCTGTCGGCTCTGCCCGGCGGGTATGTGGCCGACCGCTTCGATGGCCGCCGGGTGATGGTGTTCGCCGATCTCGCGCGGGCGCTCGCGCTCGCGCTGGTCGTCGCCGCTGTGCTCGCCGGCTTTGCCGACTTCTGGCTGCTGGCCGTCGCGGCCGCCGTGATCGGCGTCGCCGACATGGCGTTCGGCCCGGCCGTCGCCCGCGCCGTCCGCGCGGTCGTGCCCCGCACGGACGTGCCCGAAGCCGTCGCCGTCACCCAGGCCCGATCCTATGCGGCGGATCTGGCCGGCCCCTCCGCGGCGGGTCTGCTGTTCGCCGCGGCCCGGCTGATCCCGTTCGCCTTCGACGCCGTCTCCTATCTCGCGTCGATCGGCTGCACGGTGAGGCTGCGGACCGGGCTGCGGCCCGCCGAGCCGGCGGCGGGGCGGTTGCGCTTCTTCCCGGCCGTCGCCGCCGGCGCAGCGCACGTGCGACGCGACGCGTTCCTCGCCGGCAGCACCGCCTACTCCACGGTCATGAACCTGGCGGTGTCGACGCTCGTCTTCGTCCTGATCCTCGGCGAGGGCGTCGGGCGGGGCGGAGCGGTCCTCGTCGGCGCCGCGATGAGCCTCGCCGCCGCCGCCGGCCTGCTGGGCTCGGCGATCGCGCCGGTCGTCACCCGGCGCCTGGGCCTGCGCGCGGTCCTCGCCGGCGTGGCGGCGATCCGCACGTCCCTCGTCCTCGCCGCGGCGCTGACCGGCGATCGTCTCGTCCTGGCGCTCGCGCTCGCGTCGGTCGTCCTCCTCAGCCCCGTGCTCGGCGCTGCTCTGTCGGCGGCCCGCATGCTGCGGGTCCCCGAGGAGCTGTTCGGCCGGGTCACCGGCGCCATGTCGTTTGTGGCCACCGCGCTTCAGCCCGCGGCACCGCTCGTCGCCGGGGTCCTGATCGCCGGCCTGTCGCAGCGCGTCGCCCTGCTGACGATCGTGACCGCGTTCGCGGCGCTCACCGTGTTCGCCGTCATCGCCCCCGGGTTCGGCGTCACGGCGCCCGGCGCGGCGGACTCGCCGCGCGCCTGAAGCGGCCGCTCGTCGGCGTTCCCGGAGAGATGCCGCACGCCGGGAGCAGAGCGCCGGTGTCAAACGGCCGGCGAAGCCGGAGCGGATGGCGGGCGAGCGCGGAGGGCGCGGTCAGGACCGGGCCGCCGACGTTGTGCCTCGCGGGGGCTGCCGCACCGGCGAGTGATTCACGGCCCGGTGACGCTCCGGGGTTTTCGGTGGACACGCTAGCCCGGGCCGGGCACGGCGGATACCGCTCCGGTCGGTTGCAGCGAATGGCACGCCTTGCCGGCGGCTTTGAAGGCGGGCGAGTCGTCGTTGAACCTGGCGCTGTCAAATGCCCCCTGCCTGTTTGGGTCCGGGAAGCCCGGAACACCGTGGGAGCGCAGGCAGCGGGCCCACCTCACCTCCGCGGCGATGTGAGAGCCAGAGCCCGGCTCAGTCTGCCGGCCACCGGGCAGCAACCCGCGACACGCCTGATCGGCCGCCTTGAAGGTCGGATCATCGGGGCTCAGGTCGCTGCCGGGCCCGGCCTGGATGGAGAACGCGACGCCCCCGCCCGGGACGGTGGCGGGGTCCGGGAAGTCCGAGACGCCGTGGCTGCGCATGCAGCGCGCGTAGGCGAGGAACCGAGTCTTGATCGAGGCGAAGCCCGCGCTGCTCGCGCTGCTGGAGCCGCCGCAGCCCCCGGCGAGGACCGCGATCCCGAGCACCGCCGCCGCCACCACGGTCCGCACGAGCGGACGCCGGCGTGGACGCTCCGTCTCACTGGGAGTGCGCTGATCGTCGGAGGCGCTCGTCATCTCTTCTCTCCTGGGGCGGGACTGATCTTGGCTGTTGTACGCCAGAGCGCCTGACGCGGGGCTAACCGAGGCTGTTATCCCCCTGTAAGGTGCGCGGAGGCATCCTCAGGTCCAAGCCGATCACAGACCAACGCGCAGCAGCCTGGCTGAATGGTCGGCGATAGAGAATGTGCGGCGATGCCCAGCCCCGACTCGCGCACCCCGAGACGACACGAGCTGCGGGCCCGCCTGCCACGGCGGACCATCCGGGTACGGCTCGCGGTTCTCTTCTGCGCGGTCTTCCTCGTCTCCGGGGCCGTTCTGTTGGCCGTCACCGTCGCCGTGTGGCAGGGCAACACCGGGAACCTGACAGCCCATGCCGTGCCGGTCTCCGGTGCCAGCCCGCAGAACCCAGGCGACGGCGTCACCATCCAGCACAGCTCCGACGAGCATCAGCTGCTGATCGCCGCGGCGATCGGCCTGGCGCTCATGGCCGGGATCTCGCTCGCGGTCGGTTGGGTGGTGGCCGGCCGGTTCCTGCGGCCACTCCGGACGATCACGGCGACCACCAGGGAGATCTCGGCCACCAACCTGCACGAGCGCCTGAACCTCGCCGGCCCCGACGACGAGCTGAAGGAGCTCGCAGATACCTTCGATCAGCTGCTTGACCGGCTCGATCGGTCGTTCGCGTTCGAGCGCCAGTTCGTCGCCAACGCGTCTCATGAGCTGCGCACGCCGCTCGCCGCAATGCGGACGTCGCTCGACGTCGCGATGGCCAAACCCGGACCCGTGCCCCCACACATCCGCACGCTTGACGACCGGCTGCGCCGCGAGCTTGCCCACGTCGACCGGCTGCTGGAGAGCTTCCTGACCCTCGCCCACACCCAGCACGGGCCGCTCGGCGACGAGTCGACGGTCTCGCTCGCCGAACTCGCTCGCGTCGCGATCGCCCGGCGCGCCGACACGATCTCAGCCATGGCACTGGACGTCAGGCAGCAACCGGGTCAGGACGCCTGGGTCACGGGCAGCGCGACGCTGCTCTCCCGCATGGTCGAGAACGTGATCGACAACGCCCTCGGCCACAACCAGCCAAACGGCGCGGTTCGCGTCAGGACCCCGGTGTCCGACGACCACGCGCAGCTCGTCGTGGAGAACGGCGGCCCCGTCCTTGACCCCGACCAGGTCAAGGCGCTCGCCCAGCCATTCCGGCGCATCGGCGCCGCACGGACCGGATCCGACAACGGCTCCGGTCTGGGGCTCGCGATCGTCGCGGCGATCATCGAGGTTCACAGCGGCAGTCTCGACCTCGAGGCGCTCGCCGACGGCGGGCTGCGCGTCTCGCTCACGCTGCCCCGCGCGGCCAACCGGCCAGCCGGAGCACCGGCGTGAGAATCCTCGTCGTGGAAGACTCCCGCACTCTCGCCGACGCGCTCGTCGAAGGACTGAGGGACGAGCAGATGGCCGTCGACGTCGCCTACGACGGCCTTCAAGCGGCAGCAAAGCTCGATCTCGCCGCCTACGACGTGGTCGTCCTGGACCGCGACCTCCCCGGCGTGCACGGCGACACGATCTGCCGCATGATCACCGAGAGAGAGAACCCGGCAATGGTGCTCATGCTCACCGCCTCCGATACCCCGGCGCAACGCGTCAGCGGCCTGCGCCTCGGAGCCGACGACTACCTCCCCAAGCCGTTCCATTTCCCCGAGCTCGTGCTCCGCATCCACGCCCTCGCCCGCCGCCGCCCCACCGCCCGACCGAGAGTCCTCCAGGCCGCCGGCATCGAACTCGACCCGTTACGTCACATCGCCAGCCGCGACGCACGACGGCTCGAGCTCTCAGCCAAGGAGTTTGCGGTACTCGAAGCCCTCATGCGCGCCCAACCCGCCGTCCTCAGCGCCGAGGACCTCCTCGCGCAGGTGTGGGACGAGAACGTCGACCCATTCACCAACGCCGTCCACGTCACCATCAGCCGACTGCGACGCAAGCTCGGTGAGCCCCCAGCAATCCAAACCATCACCAATGTCGGATACCGCCTCGCGCGGGTCCCGAAGTAGTCGGTCCCGGTGCCAAACGTTGCGAAGACCGTCGGCTCGGGTTCTTGGCGCCAGAGACCATTCGCGTCGACATCGAGTCCGAGTCCATCGCCCCTCCCTGGTGTGAGTCGGGCAGCTCGCGCTGAGTCATCTCCTGCCGCGTCGCGGCGTCCAGAACGAATGTGGCGAGACTGTAGGCGGCGTGGGGCGCGGTCGTCCACGTGACCCCCGGGGCACTGTGACGTTCGCCGCTCCCGGCACAGCCGGCCACGCGTGACGAGGCGGATCAGGAGCCGATGCCGAGGGCCGCCGAAGGGCTGGTGCAGCGGCGGCCGCCGGTCCGGGCGGCGGGCGGTGGGGCAACGGCTGCGGCTGCGGCGGCGGTGACGCTGCTCAGCTGGGGCACGGAGGAGAGCAGCGAGCTCTCGCGGGAGATCGCCTGGTCGAGCAGTTCGTTGTTGCCGATCAGCATCAGCGTGATCTTGTCCCGCGGGACCTCGAGCAGGGATCCGGTGTTGTCGTCGCCGAGATCCGCTTCGCCGAGCTTGGCGCAGACCTCGCCGACGTAGACCTCGTCGGAGGAGGCCGAGACATAGAGGCCGGCGAGGGCGCGGCCGTCCTCGGTCACGATCACGACCGGCCGGACCTGGGGCGCCTCGGCGGTGCGCGACGCGCCACTGGACATCCCGAACAGCGCAGTCGTCGCCATCGCGGCGAGAAGGAATTTCTGAAAGGGGGCCGAGGAGTCGCCGGCGTAGATCAGCGCGATGATCGCCAGCACCAGGGCGATGACGGCGATCAGCAGCAGCGACAGGACCGTGCGGCGCTGGGCGAGGATGCCGTCGGCGATCACCGCGACCGGAACCGCGAGCAGCGTGGTCACCACCCGCACGCGCGTAACCCACTCCTCCCGGGAGGCCTTGTGCGCGTCGGCATACCGGGACAGCCGGCCGAGAAGTCCTATCTCGATCGTGCCGGCGACCGCGCCCTCCAGCAGGTAGAGGGCCACCGCCTCGACGGTGAGGATCGCCATGAACGGGAACAGCTCCCGGACGCCGAGCACGAGCAGCTGGCTGTGGGTGAGATCGGCAACCGACTCGTCGGCGGGCAGGCCGGCGGAGGAAAAGCGCCACCAGTAGCTGGCGCCACCGACGACGGCGACGAAGCCGAGCACGCCGACGCCGGTCGCGACGGCGCCCGCGACCCGGGCGACGAGCTTTCGCAGCGACGCCAGATCCTGATCGGTCGGCAGTGCCCCAGCTTCCATCCGGTGACCCCGAAGGTAGCCCTCGCGCCGGACGGTTCGCCAGGTCGCCGGCTTGTCACGGCGGGACGAGCCAGAGCTCGGCGCAACGACGAGGTGTGGCGCAGCCGCGCGAGTCCCGCCCGCTTCCTCGCTGCGCGATACTTCGCGGACGATGTCGGCGCAGGAACTCGGATCTGCTGCCGGTCCGGTCATCCTGCCCCGCGGCCCGGTTGAGCCTGCCGGCCAGGCTGTGGGCAGGTTGGTGTCGGTCAACGTCGGCATGCCGAGGAACGTGCCCTGGCGAGGGAAGACCGTCTATACCGGCGTGTTCAAGAAAGCCGTCGCCGGCCCACGCCGCGTCGGCCGGCTGAACGTCGAGGGCGACGGTCAGGGCGATCTCGGGGGGCACGGCGGCGAGCAGCGCGCCGTGTTCGTCTATCAGATCGACTCCTATCGTTACTGGGAACGCGAGCTGGGACGCAACGACTTCGTCCACGGACAGTTCGGCGAGAACTTCACCGTCGAAGGCCTTGGTGACGACGAGGTGTGCATCGGCGACCGCTATCAGATCGGCACGGCGGTCTTCGAGGTGACACAACCGCGGGTCACGTGCTACCGCGTCGGGATTCGCATGAACGACCCGCGCATCCCCGCCCTGCTCGTCTCACACCATCGCCCGGGCTTTTACTTCCGCGTGCTCGAGGAGGGTGAGGTACAAGCGGGAGACGAGATCATCAAGCTCGCCTCCGGCCCCGAAGAGATGCCTGTCGCCGAGGCCGACGCCCTGCTCTACCTCCCCGGCCACACGCGCCAACAACTGCCGCGAGCGCTTCGGATCCCCGCTCTCAGCTCCGGCTGGCAGGCGTCGTTCCGCGCTCTGCTCGAGGAGGAACCCGGAAGCGGGAACGCCGGTCTCGCGGTCACGAGCCCGCCGCCCGCCTGGCCCGGCTTCCGTCAGCTGACGGTGACCGCGATCACCGCCGAAAGCGACTCGGTGGTCTCCATACGCCTTGAGGACCGGACCGGCGCGGCGCTGCCGGCCGTGCGCCCCGGCCAGTCGCTCACGCTGCGAGTCCAGCCCGACAAGCGGCGCAGGCCGGTGCTGCGCAGCTATTCCCTCTGCGGACCGCCCGACGCCGGCTACTACCGCATCGCCGTCAAGCGCGAGCCCCAGGGCGTCGCCAGCGGCTATCTGCACACTCGGCTCGCCGTCGGCGACGAACTCGACATCGCGGCGCCCCGCGGCACCTTCATCCTCGACCGGACGGATGCACCGGCCCTGCTCATCAGTGCCGGGATCGGCGCCACCCCGGTACTCGCCATGCTTCATGCGCTGGCGCAGGAGCATTCCGATCGCGAGATCTGGTGCCTGCACTCCGCACGGGACAGCCGTGAGCACTCGTTCGACGCCGAGGCCCGAGCGCTCATCGCCTCGCTTCCGAACGCACGCCGGCTGGTGTATTACAGCCGTCCAGCTCCGCGCGATGTCGAAGGCCGGGACTTCGACCGCGCGGGCCGTCTCACCGGATCACTGCTGGCCGAACTGGAGCCACCCCGCGATGCCCAGGCATACCTGTGCGGGCCCGCGTCCTTCATGGACGAGATCAGCGCGGGCCTGGCAGCGATCGGGGTCGACGCCGCACGCATCCACACCGAACCGTTCGGGCCCGCGGCGGGCCTGACCCCCGGCATCGCGGCAATTCCTCCGAGGGCGCCACACCCGCCTGTCGGCACACCCGGAAACGGGCCCACCATCGAATTCGCCCGCAGCAATCTCGCCATCCCATGGGCCAGCGACTACAGCAGCCTGCTCGAACTCGCCGAAGCCTGCGACGTGCCCGTCCGTTGGGCGTGCCGCACCGGCGTCTGCCACACCTGCGAGACGACGCTGATCGCCGGCGAGCTGGATTACGACCCCGATCCCGTCGAGCCGCCCGCCGACGGGAGCGCGCTCATCTGCTGCTCGCAGCCACGCGACGACGTGGTGCTCGATCTGTGACAGATCGCTCCGGCTCGCGCAGGGGGAAGGAGCGTGCCCGCGGCGACTGCCGGATGTGTTTGCCCCACGCCGTCGATGGTGAGATCGTTACCGCACCCACCTGCGACCGACGGAGGTCGGCATGAGCTCAAGCCAGGTCAGCAGCGACGGCGCGGATGCGACCGCGCCCGACCGTTACGACGTCATCGTCCTGGGTGGCGGCGCTCCGGGTGAGCACGCGGCCGCCGCGATCGCCGAGGGCGGTCTGCGGGTTGCGATCGTGGAGCGCGACCTCGTCGGGGGCTTGTGTTCGTACTGGGCGTGCATCCCATCGAAGGCGCTGCTGCGCCCGGGCGAGGCGGTGCACGGCGCGCGTGAGGCGGGCGCCGAGGCTGAGGTCGACGTTCAGGCGGCGCTCGATTGGCGCGACTTCATGGTCTCGAACTACTCGGATGCCGGAGCCGCGCAGTGGCTGGCGGATCGCGGGATCGCTCTGCTGCGCGGTCGCGGTCGCCTCGCCGGGACAGGGGTCGTCGAGGTCGACGGCGTGCGCTACAGCGCCGGCCACGTCGTGCTTGCCACCGGCGCCGACCCGATCGTTCCCCCGGTTCCCGGCTTGCGAGAGCTCGACGGCGTCTGGGGCACGAACGAGGCGACCGGGATGAAGGCATTGCCGAGACGGCTGATCGTGCTCGGAGGGGGGCCGGCCGGTGTCGAGCTCGCACAGGTCGTGCGTCGTCTGGGCGGCGAGGTGACGCTCGTCGAGGGGGCCGAGCACGTACTTGCGCGGGAGCCGGCACCACTGGGGCAGGCGCTGGGTGAGGCGCTGCGTCAGGACGGAATCGAGCTCGCCCTCGGGGTGCAGGCGATCGCGGCGTCCCGAGAGGGCGAGGATTTCATCCTGCGACTGGAGGATGGACGAGCGCTGCGCGGGGATCATCTGCTCGTGGCGACCGGACGGCGCCCGCGGACCGAGGGAATCGGGCTCGAGACGGTCGGCATCACTCCGGGCGCCCGAGGAATCCCCGTCGACCCGCACATGCGCGCGGGCGAGCGGCTGTGGGCGATCGGCGACGTGACTGGCATCCTGCAGCTGACGCACGTCGGCGAGTATCAGGGCGAGGTCGTCGCCTCGAACATCCTCGGTGAACCTCGTGAGGCCCACTACGACGCGGTCCCGCGCGTCACCTACACCGACCCTCAGGCCGCGGCCGTGGGCGCGACCGATGCCGAGTTCAGCGCCACCGCGTTGGTGTCCGAGGTCGCCAGGACCGCGACCTATACGCATGCCTACGCGGAGTCCAAGGGGTTCCTGACCGTCCTCAGCGACGGCGAGCGGCTGACCGGCGCATACGCGCTCGGTCCGGAGGCCGGCGAGTGGCTGCAGCAGGCGACGTTGGCGATCCGCGCCCGCGTCCCGCTCGAGGTGCTGCGCGACACCATCCAGCCGTTCCCGAGCTTCTCGGAGATCCACGCCGCGGCGCTGAAGGCGCTGCGTTACGAGATCGCCGGGAGACGCCGGGCGGTTGGGGCGGGGTCGCGATGAACGAGCAGCCGACCATGGAGCTCCTCGTCTGTTGTGAGGTGATCGTTGCGGATGGGACACCGGAGTCCGAGTTCAAGGAGAGTGGGGATGCCGACGCGGCCGAATAGCTTTCAGCTTCCCGATCCACGCCTGACGCCCATCTACCGGCTCCAGGCGACGCTGGGTGAGCCAATCGACTTCGGCGACACCGGCCACGGTCACCGGCGCATCGTGCCCTTGACCGGAGGAACCTTCGCCGGTCCCGCGATCAGCGGAACGCTGGTTCCCGGCGCCAGCGCTGACTGGCAGACCGTGCTGCCCGGCGGCACGGCGATCGGCGACATCCGCTACACCCTGCAGACCGAAGAAGGCGACGCGCTCTATGTCCAGTCACGGAGCGTGCGGCACGGGAGCGCCGAGGTTCTGGCCCGGCTGGCTCGAGGCGAGGATGTCGACGCCAGCGAGTACACGTTTCGCGCCTCGACGCAGATCGAGACGGCCGCTGCCGACCTCGATTGGCTGAATACGGGCGTATTCGTGAGCGTTGGCGGTCGCGGGCCGGGCAGCGTGGTGTACGAAACCTACCTCGTCCAATGAACACGCCGGTCGCGGAACCGAACGGCATCCCACGACTCGGCGATCGCCCGCCTCGAAGCATGGCTCGAGCCCGGCGACATCGCCTTCCAGCGCCTGCTGATCTCCGCAGGCTTCATGCGCGAAGGCGTCCCGCGCTCCCTCCCGGCCTTCGGCGCCGGCGTGCCGACGCGGTCGTGTTTTCCCAGATACCCCTCCGTCACCAGCGCTCGACGGCCACGTACACCTCGGGCCGCGCTGAGCGCGGACGGTGAATTGCCGCGGTGCGTGGAATAGAACCCTCGCCGAGAGCGTCTCCATCATTTACTCAGCGAAGCGTGGCCAACCGCCGCCCTAGCGGCATCAAGGAGAGCGACGATGTTCAGATGTGGTCGGGGTATCAGGTCGGCGAGCCGGGCGTGCGCCGGTGGGGTGGGTGTGCTCGCCGCGGCTGCGGTTCTGGGCGCGCCGGGGATGGCGATGGCGGCGGCGCCGGTGACGGCGAGCTTCACGTCGCCCGGACTGTCCACGTTCACGGTGCCCGCGGGCGTGTCGGCGATCACCGTCACGGCGGTCGGTGGCGCCGGGGGCGCATGCGTCTCGGCGGGCGGCGAGGGGGCATCGGTGAGCGGGACGTTTGCGGTGACGCCGGGCGAGACGCTGACGGTCGGGGTCGCCGGGCCGGGCGGCAGTTGCGCGGCGTCGGGGGGCGCGGGCGTCGGTGGGGGCGGCGCCGGCGGGGCCGGAAACGGGGCTCCGGGCGCCGGCGGGGGCGGGGCGTCAGAGGTGGGCAGCAGCGTGCTGGCGCCCGCGTATCCGGCGGATCTGCTGATCGTCGCCGCCGGAGGCGGCGGCGGGGCAGCGGGTGGCGGTGCGGCCGGCGGGAACGCCGGCTCTCCGGGGCTGCCCGGACCGTTCGGCACGGGCGGCGGAGCGGGCACGGCGACCGCCGGCGGCACCGGCGGCGTTGACCTCCTGGGCAGCGGCGGGGGCGGCCTGGCGGGCGTGCTGGGACTCGGCGGCGCCGGCGGTGCCGGGGCGGATCCCGCCGGCGGAGGTGGCGGCGGTGGCGGCTACTACGGCGGGGGCGGCGGAGCGGGCGCGATCCTGCCACCGTCCGCCTCGGGCGGTGGCGGCTCGAGCTTCCTGGCCACGACCGCGAGCAACCCGAGCGGCCCGACGCCGACCACCGCAGCCGCCGGCGTCACGATCACCTACACGCCGGCCGCGGCGGCGCAGGTGACGCTCGGCGCGCAGTCGCTCTCGTTCGGCCGCGAACTGCTGGGCGGCGTCGCCGGGCAGCAGACGCTGAAGGTCGCCAACAGCGGCAGCGGGCCGCTCAGCGTCGCCGGCATCTCGACGGCTGGCGCGGATCCCGGGGACTTCCTGATCGACGATCTCTGCCAGCAGCCGGTCGCGCCCGGCGCGAGCTGCGACATCGGGGTCCGGTTCGCTCCCCAGGCCAGGGGTGCCCGGACGGCGAGCCTGACGATCGTCACCAACGCGCCGACCGCCCCGGCGGCGGTCAGCCTGTCAGGCACCGGAGGCCTGATCGGGGGTGCGGCGGGGAGCGCGCCGGGGTCGTCGGCGCCGAGCGGGCAGGTGGTCTGCCACCAGGGCGCCACGGGAGCCGCCGGATGCGAGATCGAGTGCGCGCCGGGGACCTACAAGATCCGTGGCACGTCGGAACGCGGGACGTTCAGCGTGCTCAAGGCCGGCGTCGTGGTCGCGCACGGGGAGCTCGAGCTGACGCGTGATCGGGTCGCTCGCCATCACCTGCGGCTTGATCCGGGCAGCTACACGCTGATCATTCGCGGCGGCGGCACCGTGCTCGTCCGCCTGCCATTCCGGGTGCGCTGATCGGTGACGGAACGGGATGGGGCCGCGCTCCGGCTGTCTGCCGCGCGGTCCCAGCCCAGGTCTGCATCACGATCCGAGGCCGGAGCGCCGTGTCGATCGAGCGCGCCGGCTCCTGCCGCCGCGGGTATCGTGGGGCGACCGATCCGAGGAATCCGTCCGACCCGGGAGGCACGCATGCCGGAGAAGCCGACGTTGTTCGTCTGTCACGGCGATGAGGGTGGCCCACGCATCCACCCCTGTCGCCGCGTGCAGGAGGCGCTCATCGCCGCCGGGATCGAGTACGACAAGGTGGTCGCCGCACACGGCAGCCCGATCCCGTTTCTGCGCAAGGGGTCACGTGCCGAGCTGCGGGCGGCCACCGGGTCAGAGAAGCTGCCGGCGATGCGACTGCCGGACGGCACCGTCCTGACGCACTCTCGGGCAATCCTGAGCTGGATCGGCGACCAGCGCTGAGCGCCGAGCGCCGAAGTCAGGAGTGGCCGGAGGTGACGGTGGGCAGGATCGTGCGTCGGCCACATCGACGTCAGCCGATGCGCGGGGTGCCGGCCCGCGGACCGGCACCCCGTGTCGAACGCGCTCGGACGAGCGCTGCGGCCTCAGTGCTCGCTCCGCTCAGTGGCCGGAACCGAACCCGTGGCCGTGCGCACCCCAGGTGGGGGGAAGAACCGCCACGCCGCCGTAGCGAACGCCGAAGCGTGCCGGAGCGACGGTGAGGAAGCGCTCATAGCCGGGCGTACCGGCACCGAGCTCGTCGGTGATGGCCACAACCTGATTGGGGTCGCCTCCCTGGTCACCGCTGCCGCTCACCGTGGATGTCGTGGCGTAGATGGTCACGGTGCCGTTGCCGTTGACGTGCCCGGCGATGTTGCGCAGACCGTCGGTGGCCGGAGCCCAGGGCAGGCCGGAGCCGCCGGCGGCCGTGTTGTCACCGGTCGGGTAGCCGGCAACGGTGTACGGCTGACCCAGGCTCAGCCCGTTCTGCAGCGCGTAGGCCAGCGTCCACTGCTGCGTGGACTGGTCGAAGACCCACTTCTGCAGGCCGGCGGTCGTCGACGCGGCGGCGTCGGCATAGGGATTGGTCGGATCGGCGGACGCCGGATCGTCGCCGAACAGGCCTGAGCCCTCGTCGGCCAGGTACAGCGTGTCGTCGTTGGCGAACCAGATGCCGAACGGGTAGGTGTCGTTCTGGTCGAACGCGGCCGGGACCTGGTTGAAGCCGTTCAGGATGCACATCTGATACGTGACGCCGGGCGCCGGAAGCGCAGCGCCGGGCTGAGGCAGGCCAACCGGCACGTCGACCTGCACCTGAGCCGCCACGCCGCCCTCGGTGCCGGTGGCCGTGTAGCTCTGCGTGGGGCAGGCGTAAGCGGGGTCGGTGCTGCCCACCGGGTCATCGGTGTTGACGAAGTACACCGAGTCGGCACCGTTGGACCCGGAGCCCTTGGTGTAGTACAGGACGTTGTCGTGGACCGTCAGGCCCCGGAAGTTCGTGTCCTTGCCGGCCTTGTCGCTCGGGGAGAAGCTCAGGGCGCCCGCCAGCGTGGTCGGCGGTGTCAGCGGGCTCTGCGCGCTCTGCGGCGCAAATGACTCGGGATAGCTCTGCGCGCCGGTGTCCCCGACCAGGCTGGCGAACACATCGCCGGCTAGGGGCGCCAGATTCGGGTCGGTCACCTTGTTGGAGTCGCCGTTGTTGTCGTTGCCGGCGGCCAGGAACTCGTTGTCGGCGGAGTCGAGCAGCACCGCGCGCTCGTTGTCGCCGGAGTATGAGTTGGTGTCGGTGAACGTCCAGCTGCCGTCGCTGGAGAGGTCGCCGGCGACGCGGTAATAGCCACCGGCGGTGTACGCGCTGTTCTCCCCGGCGACGTCCGGGTTGGTGAAGTCGAACACGCCGGGGGTGTTGGAATTCGACGCGTCCACGCTGCCGTTCGGAGCGGCGTAGCCGGAGAAGCTGAGGCTCTGGCCGTTGGTGGCGACGTTCACCGCCAGTTCCGACTTGGACTCAAAGCTCGTCACCATCTGGCTGGTCGGCACCTGGACAGCTCCGAGCGGGCGGCCGCCCAGGCTGACGTTCCACAGGTCGATCGGGGTATCGACGCCGAAGCTGCCGTCGGACGAGGCGTTGTTGAACACCTCGGGGTACTGGCCGCCGATGACAGCCTGAGCAAACGTCGCGGGAGCCCACGCGGCGAGGGTGTCGCCGCTCTTCTCGACGGTCTTCGCGCTGCCGCCGGCGTAGGTGTCGACGAACGGCAGGTTCTGCCCGGCGGTGACGCTGATGCCCTCGCGCGGGAACACCGTCCCGGAGATCACGAGGCTGTTGGGCTGCAGGCGGGACCGCTGATGGTCGAAGCCACCAGAGCGAGGCAGGGCATGTGCGCCGGCGGCCGGAGCGACCGCAAGCGCTGCCATGGCGGTCGCGACCACGGCGCTTCTCTGCAGGGCCCGGGCGCGCCGGCCCCGAGGCCGGTCAGCATGATCGTCAGCCATTGTTTCTCTCCAGAGGACATGGGGGCTAATCCTTTCGACGCTACGGACAGCCTCGGGACCGGATGTGACCAGAATGTGATCGACCGGGCAGGGACCAGGACGATGTCGCCGTTCAGACCGAATCGCCACCACGCGGGCGCCGGGGGCAGGGCTCCCGAAAGTGAGTGCGCCCCACCCGCCCGGGCGACCCTTCACTGAATCGTAACGTCGCGTGCACGACTCGTTCACGACCGCCCCCGTCGGGTGGCCATAGCGTCCGGGGCCGACCCACGTCTGAGACGTGATCAATCGACCAAGGAGGCGAGCGATGAACGCACGAGCACGGGTGGCGGCGCTGGCGGCCACAGCGGCGGCGGTGGCGATCCCCATCGGACTGACGGCGGGACCGGCGGCCGCGGAACACAGCCACCACGCCGGCATCCAGCACGTTCTGCTGATCTCCGTCGACGGCATGCACCAGTCCGATCTCGACTGGTATGTGGCCACCCATCCGGACTCGGAGCTGGCGGCGCTCGCCGAGGGCGGGCAGGAGTACACCAACGACCACACGTCGGATCCGTCGGATTCCGATCCGGGCGGCACGGCGCTGATGACCGGCGGAGACCCGAAGGTCACCGGCATCTACTACGACGACGAGTACAGCCACGGCGTCTTCCCGGCCGGCACGACGAACTGCTCCGGGCCGGTCCCGGGCGGCGACGTGATCTATGACTCGCCGGACGACCTGCTTCCGGCGGTGCCGGATCTGCTGAACAACGGGAGCGGCAACACCTTCCCGTCGTTCGATGAGGGCGGCTCGATCTACCCCGGCGGCATCGACACGGATCCAGGCCTGATCATGAACCTCAGTCCGCATCCGCAGTCGGGGCTGAACCCGGCAACGTACCCGGTCGACCCGAAGACCTGCCAGCCGATCCAGCCGTGGGACTTCCTGGGGGTCAACACGATCTTCCAGGTCATCCACGACGCCGGCATGCGGACGGCGTTCGCCGAAAAGCACGCGATCTATTCGTCGTTCAACGGTCCAGGGTCGAACGGCATGAGCATCGACGACTTCTTCGCGCCGGAGATCGACTCGCAGGCCGTCGAGCCCAACGGTGTCCCATACCCGGTCGACGGCGCGTGGACAGCCGACAACGCCGCGACCAAGCAGTACGACTCCTACAAGGTCCAGGCGGTCATCAATTGGATCAACGGCTACGAGCACTCCGGCACGGGGCCGAAGGTGGGCACGCCGGCGATCTACGGGATGAACTTCCAGACGGTCTCGACCGCCGAGAAGCTCAAGAGCTCGCCGGCGGTGCTGATCGGGCCAAACGCCCACGGCGACTACACCGAGGGACCATCGCTGCCGGGCGGTTACATGGACGAGAACGGCGTCGAGGTTCCAGGGCCGCTGCTGCAGAGCGCGCTTGACTACGTCAACGACTCGCTGCAGCAGATGGTCGATGCGATCCAGGCCGCCGGCGAGACCGATTCGACGGCGATCATCCTCACCGCCAAGCACGGCCAGTCGCCGATCGACAACAGCCGGCTTCAGCGGATCGATGACGGTCCGATCATCGCCGGCGTCAACGCCGCCTGGGCCGCGCTGCATCCGAGCGATCCGACGCTGGTCGTCCAGGAGGCCGACGACGACGGACTGCTGTGGTGGCTGTCAGACCGCTCCCAGCAGGCGGCCGACTTCGTCCGCGACTATCTGTGGACCCACACCGCCCCGGCGGTGAACTACGCGGGCCAGACGATCACCGTGCAGCACTCCGGCCTGAAGGCGATCTTCGCCGGCTGGCAGTCCGCGCGGTTCTTCGGCGTCCCGTTCTCTGACCCGCACCACCCCGACGTGTTCGGAATCTCGCAGGTCGGCACCATCTACACGACCGGCCACAAGATCGCCGAGCATGGCGGAGACAACCCGGACGACCGTGACGTCCCGCTCGTCGTCTACGCGCCGGGCAACCTCTCGCCCGGCCAGTCGGATCAGTGGGTCGAGAACACGCAGGTCGCTCCGACGATCCTCACGCTGCTCGGACTGGACCCGAACCAGCTGCAGGCCGTCCGCGAGGAGGGTACGCAGGTCCTCCCGGGCATCGGAACCTGGGGCGGCGACCAGCGCCGCTGACGGTCACTCCGGGGCGGCGCCCTTCGGGTCGCCGCCCCGGCTCGCAGTCCTCCTCGCCACGCGAGATCATCAATAGTTATGATGATTGTGTGTTGATGCCATGGCGCGCGTTCGCATCTGTTCGCTGACCGAGATCCCCGAGAGCGGCGGCGTGCTCGCCGACATCGGAGATCGTGAGGTGGGCGTATTCCGTCACCGCGGCGAGCTGCACGCCTACGACAACCGCTGCCTGCACCAGGGCGGTCCGGTGTGCTCCGGGGAGTTGGTCGGGGCGACGCGGCGCGAGCTGACCGCCACCGGCGAGGTGATCCGGGATGTCCTGGACGAGGATGCGATGCGCCTGGTCTGCCCATGGCATGGTTGGGAGTACGACCTGGCCAGTGGCGAGGTGGCCCACGATCGGCGGTTGCGGTTGCGCCGCTTCGAGGTCACCGTGCAGGACGGAGTCGTCTACGTCGACGCCTGACCCCGATCTGGCGCTGCAGCGCGCTCTCGCCACGGCGGTCGCCGCCTACGGTGCGCGTGTCCGCGAGCATGGCGAACTGGCGCCGTTCCCCGCGGGGGAGACGGTCGACGGCACCGCGGTGGCGATCACCGCCGCCGCCATGCTCACGGCGGCCCAGATCACCTCGTTCGAGATCGCGGCCATGTTCAACGTCTGATGCGCGGGAGGGACAGCCCATGACCACCGACACCGGGCGCGACGCCCGCCTGCTGGCGGGTCGCCGGCAGGAGCACTACCTGGTCAATGCCGAGCGCGAGGCGCGGCGGCGCGGCCTGTTCGACATCCCGATCGTCGACTGCGACAGCCACTGCTACGAGACGGCCTGCATGCCGGAGATCGTCGCCTACATCGAGAGCCCCAACATCCGGCGGTCGTTGCACTTCAACTCTCCGCTGGTCATCGAGCCCAACCTGATCTCGGGCAACCTGGGTGACCGCACGGTGGGCGGACGGATCAAGGCGGGCGGCGCGACCGCCGGCGAGGCGGACGTGTACCCGCTGGCCGGCGGCGGCGGCCCGCTGCATCCGGTCGCCGCCACCACACTGCGCTCGATGGACGCGCTCGCGATCGACTATTCGATCGTGTTCCCGACGCCGATGCTCAACCTCGGACAGAACCCCGATCTGACGGTGCGCGACGAGTTGACCTGGGCGATGAACCGTTGGCTCGTCGAGGACGTCATCTCCGGCGATGACCGGCTCCTGGCGATGCCGTTGCTCCCCATCCACGACCCCGATCAGTCGCTGCGCAACATCGAGGCCTTCACCGGTCGCCCGGGCGTCGTCGGCTTCATGATCACCTGCCTGCACGACGAGCCGATCCATCGCAATCCGTACATGCGCGTGTTCGACGCGCTCAACGAGCGGGGGCTGCCGGTCGCCTTTCACTCCTCGCCCAACTGGCGCGAGCGGCCGTTCGCGGTGCTCGACAGCTTCCTCGGCGTGCACGCCCTCGGCTTCCCCTTCTACGCGATGGTCCACCTGACCAACATCGTGCTGGCGGGGCTGGCCGAGCGCTTCGACCGCATCCGCTGGATCTTCATGGAGGCGGGACAGGCGTGGGTGCCGTTCACCATCGCGAGGCTGGACAACGAGTACAAGCAGCGCTCGTCCGAGGCGCCGCTGCTCACCCGGCTGCCCAGCGAGTACATCCGCGAGATGTACTTCACCACGCAGCCCTTCGAGAGCCACGACCGTCCCTCCGACACCCGCGCGATGTGCGAGATGATGAACGGCGGCCAGACGCTGCTCTACGCCTCGGACTATCCCCACATGGACTTCGACACGCCCGCCACCATCTGGGACCAGCCCGGGTTCAGCGATGCGGAGAAGCGGGCCATCCTGGGCGCCACCGCGCTCGAGCTGTTCGGCCTGCCGGTCCGGGCCACGGCGGTGCCTGGCGCATGATCGCGACCCGGGGCTCCTCGCCCGTGCCCGCCCGGGTGATCAGGCACGCCGGTTAGGGCTAAGGTTGGGAGCGACGGGAAAGCCGGCGGTCAGCTGCGCGTCGGCCACGTCACCTCCAGGTGCAGACGACTGTCAAGCGTCACCACCGGGAGGTAGACCTGATCCTGACCGGGAACGACCGCGATCGTTCCGAGCCGGCCAAACAACGCGCGCAATGCGACAGCCGTCTCCAGCCGCGCCAGCGGCGCACCCAAGCAGAAGTGCCGGCCCTTGCCGAACGTCAGATGGTCGCCGGCGTTCGAACGGTCGATCCGGAACGCTTCGGGGTCCGGGAAATGACCGGGATCATGATTGGCGGCGCCGAGGTTGACACAGACGACCGAGTTGGCCGGGATGGCGACGCCGCTGAGCATCACCTCGCGAGTGGTCACGCGGAACATCGTCGGTGAGGCCGCCCGCATCCGCAGCCCCTCCTCCACGGCCCGGGCGAGCAGCGACGGATCTGCGTCCAGGCGCTGGCGCTGATCAGGCCACCGATCGAAGAACTGCACCAGGTTGGCGATGGTGTTGGCCGTGGTGTCATGGCCGGCGGCGGTCAGCTCGAGCATGTGGATGATGATCCGGTCGCTGTCCATCGCAGGCGAGCCGTCGGTGGCCGTGGTGTGCACCATCGCCGAGGTCAGGTCCGAGCCCGGATTGGTCCGTCGCTTCTCGACGAACGCCCCGTAGTACTCGTAGGCCTCGGCGATCCGCCCGTAGCGCTCGACGACCTCGGCCTCGGCCAGCGGCTTGGATGTCGACTCGTCGCCCGGGGCGGCCGGCGACATGAGGCTGAACATGTCCTCGGTCCATTGTCGGAACTTCGGCATGTCTGCCTCGGGCAAGCCGAGGACGTGGACGATCGTGCGCAGCGACAGCGGCAGGCTGAAGTCCTGCATGAGATCGCAGCGCCCGGCTGAGATGAAGCCGTCGATCAGCTCCCGGGCGATGGTCTCGATCGCGGGCGCCAGCCCGTCAACGAGTCCCCGCGTGAATGCCTTGTTGGCCGCCTTGCGGGAGACGGTGTGCACCGGCGGATCGAGGTTGATGAACGAGTTGGCCATCAGATTGGCCGGGAGCCGCCCCGCGACATCCGCCGGCCGCGGCACGACTCGCCAGACGTGCGAGGAGAAGGTGGCGACATCACGAAGGATCGCGTCGACGTCCTCGTAGCGGGTGACCATCCAGAAGCGCATCGGCTCGTAGTAGAAGACCGGGCACTCACGCAGCGCGCGGATGAACATCGGATAGGGGTCCGCGAGGTGGTCGGGCGCGAACGGGTCATAGCCGTCCAGCGCTGGTCGGGTCGGGGTGGTCTCACTCGGGGTCACCTGCGCCCCCGTCTCGCTCACTGCTCCCACCCGCGCCGGGCCAGCTCGCCCACCAGCGTGAGCTTCGCCCGTTCGGTATCGATGCTGATCGGATTGCCGAGCGAGCTCGAGGCGAAACCACACTGCGTCGAGACCGCCAGCTGCTCGCGCGGGAACACCCGGGCCGCCTCATCTATCCGGCCCAGGAGCTCCTGCATCGGTTCGAGCTCGTTCCGCTTGGTCGAGATCAGGCCGAGCACGACGACCTTGTCGTCGGGGACGTCGGCGATCGCCTCCAGCGAGCCGGCGCGCGGCGAGTCGTACTCCAGCAGGAACCGGTCGTAAGCGGGCAGGCGGGAGAACACCTGCTTGGAGATCGTCTCGTAGCCGCCGGCCGCCAGCCAATAGCCCTCGTTGTTGCCGCGACACAGGTGGAAGCCATACGTTGCGTCGCCGTCGACAGCGAGCGAGTTGCACAGGTCGATCCCGTCGGTGAGGAACCGCTCGGGCTCGATTCCCTGCGAGCGGTAGTAGTCGTGCTGACGCTGATCGACGAGCACGGCGACCTCGGGTGCGTCGATCTGGATGTAGGGGCAACCCATCGCCACGAGATCGGCGATCTCCTCGCGCAGGATTTCCGCCGCGGCCTCCATCGCCTCGAACAGATCGCCGTAGACGGCGCCAGAGTGCTCGGGATTCCACCAATTGACGAGCACGAGCGGACTCGGCAGCGTCACCTTGACCGGTAGGTCGGTGAGCGCACGCGTGAACGAGTACTCCTCGTTGGCCATGGAGCGTCGGCGGCGCAACGTGGAGGTGACCGACAGGCGATTTTGGAAGTCGAAGTCGTCCCCGGGCTTCTCGCCGAACCAGTGAAACGTCGCGGAAGGAGCGAGGGAGATCCCTTCGACAACCTCGGTGAACGATCCGGTGTAGATGAAGCGGCGCATCTCACCGTCGCTGATGACGTCGAGACCGCACGTCTGCTGCAGTGCCACCACCTCCTTGACGGCCTGGTCCTCCAGCCGCTTGAACTCCGGCGTAGCCATCCGCGTGGCTTCCCACTCCGCTCGCGCGGACTTGAGATAGTCGGGGCGCAGCAGCGAGCCGACGACATCGGCGCGAAACGGATCAGGCATGGGCGAGAACCTCGTGGTCGGTCGGCTGGTCGAGCGCCTGGGCCAGCGCGAGCTGAAAGCCGCCCGGGTCATCCCAGGGGATCATGTGGCCGGCGCCGGGGACGACGATCGAGCGTGCGGCCCCGTTGAGCGACAGCAGCTCGTCGACAGCGGCGGGAGGAACGACGGGACTGTCGGCGCCAGAGATGAGGATCGGTGACGCCAGCTGCTGCCAGCGGCCGACGAAGTCCTCGCAATGAAAGTTGCGATGGGTCTCGGAGACCGCGCGCTCGTCGCAGGTGCCCAGCCACCGGGCACGGGCGCTAACCCGGCTCTCGTCCCAGGAGGGGTGATCCTCGCGCACGCGCGCTCGTACGTCGCCGTGGCGCGCGGCGCGGATGCCGTCGAGGTAGAAGTCCAGCGCGAACGGATACGGCGGACGGCCCGGGCCTGACAGCGGCGGGTCGACCAGGACCCAGCGCTCGGCCAGGCCCGATCCCGCGCGGAGCTCCAGCTCGGCGGCGACGCGCGCCCCCAGGGAGTGCCCCACGATGATCGGCCGGGTCAGACCGAGGTGGGCGATGACCTCGGCGGCGTCGGCGGCGTAATCCGGCAGTCCGTACGCTCCAGCGGGGGCTGGGTCCGACCGGCCGCGGCCGCGGAGGTCCAGCACATGGACGGCCCGGACGTCGGCGAGCGGCTCAGCCACGAAGTCCCAAACCGCCGCCGGACTGGTGATGCCCGGGATGAGCAGGATGTCAGGCGTACCCGGCCGCGACCAGCCGAACGAGAGCACGTGCAGGCGCAGGGCCCCGAACCTCACGACCTCGGAGCGCCCGCTCACCGGCCGCCCGCCGGCGAGCGGCCCGGGGCACACAGCTCGGGCACGGTGAACTCGCCACCCAGCAGGATCGGTTCGTCATCGAGATAGAGCGAGCAGCCGCGCATCGGGATATCGAGGTGACACGGAGATACGTTGGTGCCGCCAAGCTCAGCGTTGGGGCCGGTGGCGAACATGACGTTGCCGTAGAAGGCGCGCGCCTCCATCCCGAACCCGCGCTGGGCGGCGGCCAGCCGGGACCAGCGTGCGTTCTCGTTGAGTCCCCAGCCGATGTGCGCGATCTCGTTGCGACGCGGGTCGTCGGCGAACTCGTCCATGTAGTCGCGCAACAACGCGGCCGACAGCCCGCCCCGGACCTCGGCGACCTGCCCGTCGCGGACGGTGATATGAACTTCATCCTGCACGTAGGCGCGGAATGGGGCGATCACGATGTCCCCGGGGGACAGCACGACGTCGCCGGCGACGGCGCCGTCGTTGCCATTGGTGAACAGAAAGCCCGAGGGCCAATGGTCCCAGCGTCCTGGCTGGTCGGTGTAGCCGTACTCGGTCATCACCGGATACTGGCCGAGCGAGTAGACGAGGTCCGTCCCCGCCTCGCTGGTGACGCGGAGGTGGCTGGCGGCGGCCAGCCACCGCTGCGCCGCCTCGACGCGCTCGCGCTGCTCGGCCGTCGGAAAGAGGCGGGCCAGGACATCGGCGGGCTCGACGACAAGCAGGATGCGAGTGCCCGCTGCCTGGATCTCCAGCTGCTCGGCGGAGAACAGCAGGAACATCAGATCGACGACCAGGTCGGCGGCTTTCAGAGCCTCGACTGCCGGCCGGTTGGCGGCCAGCTGAGTGAGGCCGATCGTCCACACCACGCCATCGAGCTGGCCCGGTGAGTCGTCGGGCAGCCGCACGTGGTAGGCGACGGCGCCCAGCCGCCCGGCCGCGGCCAGGAAGGCGTTGGCATACTCCATCCGCTGGTCGCCCTGCGACAGGATCGCCACCGTCTCGCCGGCGTGGACGCCACACAGCCGCAGCTCACGGACGCACATCTCGACAAACACCGGCTGCGCGAGCACCTATCGACCTCTCCTCATGCTGTCAGGCTAGGGGCTGCGCCCAGGCGTGTCAGTGACGCCGGTGTGTGACTCAGGTCACGTTGTGGGTGCGCTCACGCCACACCGACGCTGACGGCGTAAAGGCCCTCGGGATCGAGCACGGTGAGCCCGCGGCGCTCGCGCGCGACCAACCCCTCGCTCTCGAGCTGGCGCAGCGCCCGCGAGACGACTTCGCGCACCGACCCGATCGCGTCGGCGAGATTCTGCTGGCTGGCGCGGACGACCAGGCGCTCGTCCTCGAGCGCCGCCCAATCGAGCAGATGGCGGGCGACCCGGCTGCGCACCGGCATGAACACGTGCGCGGCCAGCAGTTCGTTGGTCTCCTGCAGCAGCTGGCCCATCTGGACCGCCACCGCCCACGCGCACGCGGCATCACGCCGCGCGAGCGCACGGAACTCGCCCGCCCTGACGATCACCACGCGGCTGGCCAGCAGCGCCTCGCCCTCGATCTCCGCGCCGGCGCCGAGCACCGCGGGCAGACCGATGACCCGGGCGCGCGACGCGTAGCGCAGCGTCACCTGGCGGCCGTCCGCGCCGCGGCGAAACGTTCTCAGCAGGCCGCTGACGACAACGCCCAGCCGTTCGGTTTCGGCATGGTGGGCGCTGCGATAGAACGTCTGGCCGGGTGTCATCTGCTGCTCGCGAGCGCCGGCCAGCAGCGCATCCGCGGCGGCTCTCGGCAGCGTGCCCAGGAAGCTCTCATCCCAGGCGGCCGCCGCCTGGGCTCCGAGCGTCATCGCCGTGGGCCGGCGAGCGCCGGGCGGATGACATCAGCTGATCGGAGCGGCGACACGAGCGCGGAGATCCAGCAATTCCAGCACCGTTTCCGGCGGCGGCTCGCAGCGCGCCCTGCCCGTTGCCCTCGGTCGCCCGGGCGGTTAGTCTCGGGCCGCGATGCAAGCGCGGGCAGAGACCATGACGATCCGCGGTCTGCTCGAGCAGACCGCTGGGCTCGCGGCCGCTCATCTCGAGGGGCTCTCCGATCGGCCGGTGGGCTGGTCGGCCGGCGCGCAGGACCTGCGGTCGAGTCTCGGGGGTGCGCTGCCGCAGATGCCCACCGATCCGAGCGAGGTCGTCGCTCAGCTCGCCGCGACGGCGGAGCCGGGACTGGTCGCCAGTCCGGGTGGACGCTATTTCGGCTTCGTCATCGGCGGGGGGCTGCCGGCCGCGGTCGCGGCTGACTGGCTGACGGCGGCCTGGGACCAGAACGCGGGGCTCTACGTCTGCAGTCCGGCGGCGGCGATCGTCGAGGAGGTGGCTGGAGCGTGGACCGCTGAGCTGCTCGGGTTGCCCAGCGGTCTGTCGTTCGGGTTCGTCACCGGATGTCAGATGGCGCATGTCACGGCCCTGGCCGCTGCTCGCCACGCCGTCTTTGCTCGTGCCGGGTGGGACGTCCATGAGCGCGGTCTCATCGGCGCGCCGCCGGTCCGGGTCTGTGTCGGGGCCGAGCGTCATGTCACCATCGACCGCGCCCTGCGGCTGCTCGGGCTGGGCAGCGCGTCCGTCGTCTCGATCCCCGTCGACGGGCAGGGGAGGATGAGGCCGGACGCCCTGCGCGAGGCGCTGGGCGGCCACGACGGCCCGTCGATCGTCTGCGCCCAGGCCGGTAACGTCAACACGGGCTCGTTTGATCCGATCGGCGAGATCGCCGACATCGCTCATGAAACCGACGCCTGGCTGCACGTCGACGGCGCCTTTGGTCTGTGGGCCGCGGCGAGCCCCGGCCTGCGCCACCTCGTCGCCGGCGTCGAGCGCGCCGACTCCTGGGCCACCGACGCTCACAAATGGCTCAACGTTCCCTATGACTCGGGCATCGTCTTCTGCGCCCACCCCGAGGCCCACCGGGCCGCGATGAGCGTTCGCGCCGGCTATCTGGTGCATGCCGACCCCGGCGGACCCCGCGATCAGCTCGATTGGAATCCCGAGTTCTCACGGCGCGCTCGCGGCTTCTCGGTCTATGCGGCGATCCGGTCGCTCGGCGCCACCGGCATAGCGGAACTGATCGAGCGCTGCTGCGCCCACGCGCGCCGCTTCGGTCAAGAGCTCGGATCGAGCCCCGGGATCGAAGTGCTCAACGACGTCGTCCTCAACCAGGTGCTGGTCCGGTTCCTGGACAGGGCCGGCGACCACGACGCGTGCACGCGCTCGGTGATCGAGGCCGTTCAGAGCGATGGCACGTGCTGGTTGAGCGGCACGACCTGGCAGGGGATGGCCGCGATGCGCATCTCGGTGTCGAGTTGGGCGACCACGAGCGATGACGTCGGGCAATCGATCGACGCGATACGGCGGGCGGCGCGAACGGGCCGGGCGGCCCTCCGCTGACGCCGAGTCAGGCCACGAAACCCCGAGCCGGCCATGCGGCACAGAGATGCTTCGGCGACTCGGCACGATCAGCGCGAGCGAGGCGGCGACCGGGTGCTGCGGCGGGCGATGAGCTCGAGTATCGAGTCGAGGGCGGCTTCGAGCGGTGTGGTGTCGCGTTCGATCTGGGTGAGGAGCAGGCCGCCCTGTAACGCGGCCAGGAGCGCGAGCGCGAGGGTGTCCGGGTCGGTGTCGGGGATCAGCCGGCCGCGGGCGTGCATCTCCCGAAGGCCGCTCTGGATGGTGGCCTGCCAGCGCTTGAACCCCTCGGCGACGTGGGCTCGGGCCACGGGATCGGTCTCGGCCAGCTCACTTCCCAGCGAGCCGATCGGGCAGCCGCCGCAGCCGTTGAGCTTTCGCTGCTGCTCGATCACCTCGTCACGCCAGGCGCGCAGGCCCTCCAGGCTGCTGAAATCGAACGGCTCCTGCCCGGCGACGATCGTGTCGGCCTGGTGGTCGACGACGGCCCGGACGAGCGCGGTCTTGTCGTCGAAGTAGTGGTACAGCTGCGAGCTGGAGACGTCCGCCGCGGCGCGCACGTCCTCGATCGTCGTGTGCGCGACACCTCGCTCGAAGATCAGATCCGCGGCTGCGCCGACGATCCGCCGGCGGGTCTGCTCGCCCTTGCGCGTCAGTGGACGGGGGGACGGCCCAGCCGCGCTCATGGCGACGATCGTAGCAAACAGACTGGAGTACGCATTCCAATCGTGCTAGAGTGGAACGTGTGAGCCATTACCGTGGGCTCGCGGCAACCACGACCCGACCGGAGAACACATAGACATGTCGCTTCATGGCAAGACCGCCCTCATCACCGGCGGCACATCGGGGATCGGCCGCGCCGTCGCTCAGCGCCTGGCAAGCGAAGGCGCTGAGGTGATCATCACCGGCCGTGATCAGGCCCGGGGCCGCGAGGTCGTCGAGGCGATCGTGGGCGCTGGAGGCGCGGCACGGTTCATCGCCGCCGACCTTGCGAGCTTCGACGACGTCAAGCGCCTCGCCGAGGCGACGAGCGATGTCGACGTGCTGGTCAACAACGCCGGCGTCTTTCCCGGTGGTCCGACCGAGCAGACGACGGAAGGGGCGTTCGACGTCACGTTCGCGGTCAACGTCAAGGCGCCGTTCTTCCTGACGGCGGCGATCGCGCCCCGGATGGCGGCACGGGGCGGCGGCGCGATCATCAATATCTCGACCATGGCCGCGACCATCGGCATGAACGGATTGGCCGCCTACGGCGCATCCAAGGCCGCGATCGAATCCCTCACCAAGGCCTGGACCGCGGAGTACGCCGCCCAGGGCGTCCGCGTCAACACGGTCGCACCCGGGCCGACCCGCACACCAGCGAGCGCCGCGATGGGCGAGATGTTCGACGTCCTGGCTTCCAGCACACCGGCCGGGCACGGCGCGACCCCCGAGGAGATCGCCAACGCCGTCACCTTTCTCGCTTCAGACCAGGCGAGCTTCGTCTACGGCGCGATCCTGCCCGCTGACGGCGGCCGCGTCGCCGTCTGAGCCCCCGCCGCTCCAAGCGATCGCCGGCGATGCGGGGGGACGTGTGGTCAGGTCAGGCCGCCCCGAACGTCTCGACGCGGATGACCGGCTCGCCGGCCGCGTCTGAGGCGTCGAGGTCGACGCTGGCGACGATCGCGAAGTCATGGTTGCCATCGGGGTCCTCGATGATCTGGCGCAGTCGCCAGACCTCAGGGTCGGCGCGATCGATGATCAGCAGCGACGGCGAGCGTCCCCGCGGTCCGGTGTCGATCGACTCGTACTCGTCCCAGTAGGCGCCGAGCGCGTCGTGCCAGTCGCCGGCGCTCATCGCGGGCCGCCCGGGCGGGTCGGTCAGCGCGGCATTGGCGGCGTCGAGGTCGCCGAGCGCATCGGACCGATCCTGGGCCGCGAGCCGGACCCGCTGGAACAGGGCGTTGCGGACCATTCGGATGAAGGCCCGCTCGTTGCCGGTGATCGGCCGCGCGGGCGGGACGGGCTCCCCGTCGGCGACGCGCTGAGCGGCGTCGGGATCTGTCAGCGCCTCCCATTCGTCCAGCAGGCTGGAGTCGGTCTGGCGAACGGTCTCGCCGAGCCAGTCGATGATCTCGTCGAGCTCGTCGGTCTTCATCGACTCAGGCACGGTGCGGCGCAGCGCGCGGTAGGCGTCTGAGAGATAGCGCAGGACGAGGCCCTCGGAGCGCGAGAGGCGGTGGTGGCTGATGAACTCGGTGAAGGTGCGCCCCTGCTCGTACATGTCACGCACGACCGACTTCGGTGAGAGGTCGGACTCGCGCACCCAGGGATGCGTCTCGCGATAGGAGGACAACGCCTGGCGCAAGCCCTCGTCCAGCGGCTTGGGGTACGTGACCTCCTCGAGCAGCTCCATCCGCTCCTCGTACTCGATGCCTTCGGCCTTCATCGCGGCGACGGCCTCGCCCTTGGCCTGTCGGGCCTGCGCCATCAGCACCGGGAAGGGGTCGTCGAGGATCGCCTCGATCACACTGACGACGTCAAGCGGATCACGCTCGGATTCCTGTCCCAGCAGCTCCAGCGCCTGCAGCGCGAAGGACGCCAGCGGCTGATTGAGCGCGAAGTTCTCCTGCAGGTCGAACGCCAGCGCGAGCGTGCGGCCCTCCGCGTCGGGCTCGGGCAGCCAGGCCAGCACACCGGCGGCCACGAGCTCGTCGCCGAGCGCCTGGGCCTGTTCGCGCAGGCGCGCTCGTCCACGCTCGTCCTCGTGATTGTCCGCGAGCAGCGCCTGCATCGTCTCCACGGCGTCGCCGGGCTGGTTGACGACGTTGAGGATCATCGCGTGGTCGACGCGCATGCGGCTGACGAGCGCCTCGGGCTGCGCGTCACGCAGGCGGTCAAAGGTCTCCTCGGTCCAGCTGACCTCGCCCTCGGGCGCCTTCTTGGGCTGGAGCTTCTTGCCCTTCTCGGCCGCCTTCGACGCCGCCCGGGCACGCTCGATCACGTGCTCGGGCGCCTGCACGATCACGGTGCCGGCCGTGTCGAAGCCGGCGCGGCCCGCCCGGCCGGCGATCTGGTGAAACTCGCGCGCCTTGAGCAGCCGCTGGCGGGTGCCGTCGAACTTCGCCAGGCCGGTGAAGACGACCGTGCGGATCGGGACGTTGATGCCGACACCGAGCGTGTCGGTCCCGCAGATCACCTTCAGCCTGCCGGTCTGCGCGAGCTGCTCGACCAAGCGCCGGTAGCGCGGGAGCATCCCCGCATGGTGCACGCCGATCCCGCCGCGCACCAGGCGCGACAACGTCCGGCCGAACCCGGCGGTGAAACGAAAGCCGCCGATCGCCTCGGCGATCGCATCGCGCTCCTCGCGCGTGCACAGCTTGGCCGAGAGCAGCGCGTTGGCGCGCTCGGTCGCCGCGGCCTGCGTGAAGTGCACGACATACACGGGCGCCTGGTCCTCGGCCACGAGGCGCTCCAGCAACTCGTGCAGCGGCTCCACCGACCAGCCGAAGCTGAGCGGGACCGGACGTTCGGCATCGTTGACCTGCGCGGTCTCGCGGCCGGTCCGGCGGGTGAGGTCCTCAGCGATCTTGGAGACGTCGCCGAGCGTGGCCGACATCAGCAGGAACTGCGCGTTGGGCAGGCAGAGCAGCGGGACCTGCCAGGCCCAGCCCCGCTGACCGTCGGCGTAGAAGTGAAACTCGTCCATCACGACCTGCCCGACATCCGACGCCGCGCCACCGCGCAGCGCGATGTTCGCCAGCACCTCGGCGGTGCAGCAGATGATCGGCGCGTCGGGGTTGACCGCGCCGTCGCCGGTGACCATGCCGACCTTGCTCGCGCCGAAGGTGCGGCAGAGGTCGAAGAACTTCTCCGACACAAGCGCCTTGATCGGCGCCGTGTAGTACGTGCGCCTCCCCGTCGCCAGCGCGCCGAAGTGCGCCGCGATCGCGACCAGCGACTTGCCCGACCCGGTCGGCGTCGCGAGCACGACGTTGCGCTCGTCGAACAGCTCGATCGCCGCCTCCTCCTGATGTGGATAGAGCGCCAGGCCGCGTTCGGCGGTCCATGCGACGAACGCCTCATACAGCGTGTCGGCGCTGACCTGCAGCGGGAGGACGTCGGCCAGGCTCATCGGTCTCGCCCATCACGTTAGCCCGGCTACTCCGGGGTCGCCCCCTCGGCGAGGCCGGCAGCGTGGACGAGCCCGGGCACGTCGCTGCGAGAGGAGGCGAAGTAGACCGCGATCCCGGCGTCGATCGCGAGCGACACCGGGGGAACGAGCAGCGCGAACACGATCGCCGGGAGATAGGCGAGCGCGCCGAGGACGGCGCGCCGGGCGCCCCCGGACATCGCCGGCCGCGCCGCCGGAACGACGAGCTCGTCATGCGATGCCAGGTAGCGCCAGCCGAAGGCCATCGACAGGCCCATCAGCAGCATCGTCACGGCGTACAGGAGGGCGACCGCCCGGGCCGGGTCGCCCCCCGCGCGGATGTGCTCGGCGAGCAGCGAGGTTGGCCACGGGATGATCGACACGAACAGCAGGAACAGCAGCGTGCGCTCGAGCAGGCGCCGATTGACGAACCGGACCGCGCTCATCATGCCGTGATGCTCGATCCAGATGACGGCGATCGTCGCGAACGACACGACATAGGCGGCGTAGCTCGGCCATCCCTCGACAAGCCGGTGGACGAAGTGCGCCGAGCCGGGGAGCGCCGGCAGGGCCAGCACGAGCAGCGTGGCGGCGATCGCGAACACGCCATCGATCAGCGCGTGAAGACGACCGGGGCCCACGCCTACAGGTTCCGAGCGTCGCGCCGCTTTCCTTCTCCCGCTCCGGCCGGCCCGCGGCCCCCGCGGCTCGCCACCTTCCCCTGCGGACGCGGCTTCATGACCTATCGGGATCTCGCCGGCGCGGACGCCGACGCCATCCGGCGGCTGGTCGCCGCGGCGCTTGACCACCATCGGCCGGCAGGACGCTCATCAACAGCGACTCGACCGAGTGCTCGCGGCCGATCCTGGAGCCGTCGGGGCTCATCCGGGTGTCAACGACGACGCCCTATCGCTGGCGGCGCTCAGCGTCGCCACGGCCGGCCGGCCGCGCGCGGATGATCGACGTCACGACGGCGAGCGGGCGGTCACGACGTCGTGCCCGCGGGCGCGCACGGCTGATAGGTCGAGCCGTCGAGCGCCGAGCTGAACAGGGCGCCGGTGATCCCGGCCGCGATGTCCGACTGGCAGAACTTCGCGGTCGTCTCGCCGTCCTGCGTGTACTCGGCGTTGAGCACCGGCTTGCCGAGCCTCAGATACGGCGTCGCATCCCCGCCCGATCCCGAGCACGGGTCGTCATAGAAGTTGCACTCCTCGATGATCATCCCGTCCCAGGTGGCGGCATCGGCCGCGGCGTTGGCGGGATCGTTCTTCTGAAAGGCCGCCAGCCCGTGGGCGTGAGCGTCGTAGACCAGCCAGCGCTCGAAGCCCGCCGAGTCGGCCTGGGTCAGTCCCCAGCCACCGCCCTTGACCCCCGTCGCGCCGGGGTTCGTGTAGCCGTCGAGATCGTCGGGCTCCAGCGCGTCCTGACCCTCCAGCTGACACCATCCGATCCGCTTGTGCAGCGCGGCCGCGATGTTCACCGCGGCCCCGGTCAGCGTCGACTTCTCCCCGGTCACATAGTGCGCGAACCCGGCGAGGTTGAACCACCACTCGTTGGCGTAGCCCTGCATCTCATAGCGCTTGGCGCGGCGGCCGTAGTCGGCCGGGGCGAAGTCGGCGTCGTCGGGGAAGCCGGTCTGATACGCCCCCGCCTCGACGTAGCAGATGCTGTACTTGCCGGCGGCGTGCAGCGCCTTCACCACCGGCGAAGCGCCGGTCGGGATCCCCGCCCCGGCGACGTTGGAATCCTCGAACAGGTCGGTGTCCCAGATGTTCGCCGAGCCCGGCTTCGGATAGGCGGCGGTGATCGCCGGCAGCCCCGCCAGGCCCGGCTGCGGGGGGTCGATCTCCCAGTACCACTGATCCTGACCCGACGGCGGCGACGCGTGCGCGCGGCTCCGCGCGACCGCGACCGGAGCGATCACCAACGCGCCGAGCACGATCAGCAAGGCGCAGCGCATCACCAGTCCGAGCCCGGCCCGCACCGCGCCCGCTCCGTCGTCACCGCTCGCCTGCCGTTCCATGCCCGCTCCTTAGGTCATCGCTCGTCCGGTCGCTCAAGGATGTCGAAAACGCGCGCCATCTGCTTGGATCCCTGTGTGCTTCAGCAAGCCGCCGGCCTGTCATCGGATGCCCTGGAGGCGATCGCCGGGCTCGAGCAGGAGGTCGTCGCCGCCGACGGCGGTCGCCTGAAGCTCGAGTGGCGGCGGCTGCACGGCCGCAGCGGCAGCGGCGTGGAGGACCTCCTGTGGTGGGAGAACGGCCGGCTGCTCGGCTTCCTCGGCTCCTATCGCTATGGCCCGTCCCTGGAGCTGGCCGGAATGGTCGCGCCCGACGCTCGCCGGCGCGGGATCGGGACGGCGCTGCTGGAGGCCGGCCTCCGGCTCTGCCGTGGGCTCGGCCGCACGGAGGCGCTGCTGATCGTCCCCCGGCCGTCGCAGGCGGGCAGGCGCCTGGCGCTGCGCCACGACGCGACGCTCGATCATTCAGAGCACGCGCTGATGCTGACCGGCGACCCGACGCCACGGGCGCCTGAGCCGGCGTTGGGACTGCGCGCGGCGACCGCCGCCGACCTGCCCGTGGTCTCGCGTCTGCTGGAGGTCGGGTTCGGCGGGCCCGCTCCGGATGACCTCGGCGAGCGCCTGAGCTCGCCGCAGCGGCCCGTCCTCGTCGTCGAGCTCGACGGCGCGACGGTCGGAACGCTGAGCATCGCGCGCGAGGACGACGATGGCCGCATCTACGGGTTCGTGATCGATCCGGACCGCCAGGGTCGCGGCCTCGGCCGCGACGCGCTGCGGCGCGCCTGCGAGCAGCTGCGGGCCGACGGCGCACGGCGCATCGGCCTGGAAGTGGCCGTCGACAACGACCGAGCGCTCGCGCTGTACACCTCGGTCGGCTTCGCGCCGGTGACCACCGAGGACTACTACACGCTCCCGGTGATCAGCGTCGCCGGAAACTGAGTGGCAATGCGATCGGTCCGGTGTTGCCGCTCAGCGGCAGAGTCCTGATCTCCCCGGTCCGGATGTCGGCGAGCCGGCCGGCGAGCAGCGCGAGCGCCTCGCCCATGTCCCCGCGGGCCACGAAGTGACCGATGCAGTGGTGGGCGCCGCCCCCGAATCCGAAGTGGCGCCTGCGCTCCTGCACGGTGATGTCGAACGCCGGGTGGGGATCGGCGCGCGGGTCGGTGCCGGCCACCGCGGAGAACAGGTGGATGACCGTTCCCGCGGAGATCCGCAGGCCGTCGAACTCGAAGTCCTCAAGCGCCTCACGCGTGACCCAGGTGACCGTCGGGTTGACCCGCATCACCTCCTCGACCGCGTTGTCCCTGAGCTCGGGATGCTGCGCGAGCAGCTCCCACTGGTCAGGGTGCTCGGCGAAGGTCTGCAGCGCGAGCCCGAGCTGATTGCGGGTCGTGTCGATCCCACCGAAGATCATCAGCACGACGTTGACGCGCAGCTCGTCGAGGCTGCACCGATCCTCGTCCTCCTGGGCCTGCAGCAGCCGGGTGACGAGGTCGTCGCGGGGGTTGGCGCGCCGGTCGGCCAGCAGCGCGTCGGCGTAGGCGTACAACCCCTCGAGCGCCGCCTCTATCTCCGGCAGATCCCGCTTGATCGTCACGCCGAGGGCGAGGCCGAGCGCGTTGGCGTAATCACGGATGACCGGCCACTCGTCCTCGGGGAGCCCGAGGATGATCGAGATGACGCGCGCAGCGTAGGGATCTGAGAACTGCGAGACGAACTCGCACTCGCCGGTGTCGATGAAGGCGTCGATCAGCTCGTTGGCCAGGACCTGAAAGCGCGGCACGAGCGCGGTGATGTGGCGCGGGGAGAACGCGGGATTGAACAGACGGCGCAGGCGGACGTGATCCGGGCCCTCGAGATTGAGCAGGCCCTTGCGCCACCACTGCGCCCACGGCCCGTCGACGTCGTTGAGCGCAGGCCAGTTGCGGCTCCCCTGACGCACCCGGCGATCCTTCATGATGCGCGTCACCTGGTCGTAGCGCAGGATCGCGATGCCGTAGTTCGTGCGGGCGTACCAGCCGCGCTCGCGGGCCTCGAGGACCGCGTCGGAATGGATCGAGAACTCCGGATCGGAGAGGTCGAAGTACGGAGCTGCCTGACCGGCCGTGGTACCCAGCGTCAGCCGCCGATCGTCTCCAGGACCGCGGCGGCGTTCTGGTCGAGCTCGACCAGCCCGCGCAGTCCGCTGCGGGCGGCCTGCTGGACGTGGAACTCGCACGCCGCCGCCATCGCCTCCTCGTCGCGGGCCTCGGCCGCCTCGACGATCGTCCGGATCTCCTCGACCGTGCCCCGCAGTCGATTCGGCTGGGTCAGTGACGTGGCGCGCATGAAGCGGACCCGGGCCCGCAGGCTGTCCAGCGTGTCGCGGATCGCCTGATTGCCCGATCCCTCCAGCAGCACGTCGTAGAACTCGTCCTTGAGCGCCAGCATCGCCTGCGTGTCCGACGGGCGGCGCTTGGCCAGTCGCTCAATCCCCTTCATCGCCGTGCGCAGTCGCGTGACCTGCGCAGCGGAGGCGTGGCGCACGAAGCGCCGGCCGGCGAGCGCCTCCAGCGCCCCGCGCACCTCGTAGAGATCGGCTGCCTCGCGGGCGGACGGGACCACGACGATCGCGCCCTTCTGCGGGATCGTCGTCACCAGTCCCTCGGCGGCCAGCTGGCGCAGGACCTCGCGGATCGTCGTGCGTGACACGCCCGTCTGCTCGATCAGCTCCCGCTCGATCAGGCGCTGACCGGGCTTGAGCCGGAAGTCCAGGATCGCCTGGCGCAGGACGTCGAGGACCTGCTCGCGCAGCGGAGCGGCGACCCGCCCCACGCGCATCGACAGGTCGCCCTCGGACATGTGCGTCATCCCCGTATTGTATGACCATCAGGCGGTCGGATGCTAACGTTCTCCCACCCAAATCCGGAGGCGTGATGGCCATCCTGCACGAGCAGGATCAGATGCAGCGCGTCGGCGAAGTGCTCCTGGAGCGCATGCGGGCGCTGCGCCCCAAGCTCGTCGCCGAGCAGGCCGAGACCGAGGAGCGAACGTACTACTCGCAGGAGATCCACCAGTCGCTGCTCGACGCCGGCTTCTATCGGATGTACGTTCCCCGGCGCTACGGCGGTCTCGAGGTCGACGTGCCCACCTTCCTGCGCGTCGGCGTCGAGCTGGCCCGCGGTGACATGGGCCTGGCCTGGGGGGCCTGCCTGTCGGCGAACCACGCGCTGCAGGTCGCGTCGTGGTTTCCCGAGCAGACCCAGGACGAGGTGTTCGGCGCCGGCGATTTCCGCGCGGCCTCGGTGGCGGCGCCGTCGCTGAAGGCGACGCCCGAGCCCGGCGGCTATCGCCTGGAGGGCAGCGTCGCCTACTGCTCGGGGATCCCCTATTCGACGTGGTACATGGGCCAGGCGATCCTGCCCGGCGCGCGGCCCGACGAGACGCCGCGCATGGCGTTGTTCGTCGCTCCACGCGCGGCGTTCACCCAGCTCGACGATTGGGGTGACAGTCTCGGCCTGAAGGGGACGGGCTCGCACAGCATCCGCTTCGACGGCGCTCACCTGCCCGCGCACCACGTGCTCGAGGACGTCCACATGGTCGATTTCCCGGTGGCGGACGGCACGCCCGGTGTGGCGCTGCACGGCAATCCCATGTACGGCGGGCGCGCGCTCGTCATCTTCACGCTGTCGCTGGCCTGCACGCTCGTCGGCGGCGCCTACAACGCGCTGGACGAGTACGGCCGGTGGGCGCTGGAGAAGGCGGCTCCGCTGGCGCCGTTCGAGCCGCGCTTTCAGAATCCCGACTTCCAGCGCTGGTACGGCGCGGCGTTCGTCAAGACGAACACCGCGGAGGCGGCGATGATCAACTGCGCCGAGCAGCACATGGAGGCCTGCCGGATGGCCGCCGCCGGTGAACGGCCGTACACGTGGGCCGACGACATCCGCCTGGCGGCGATCGCGCGCGAGGTCATGGTCCAGTGCTGGGAGGCGGTGGAGCAGAATCTGCTGCGCACCATCGGATCCAGCGCGATCCGCAACGGGCAGCGCTTCGAGCGGCTGTTCCGGGACCTGGCGACCGCCGCCGCCCATCGCAACACGCTGATGCGGGACGACATGTTCCGCCGGCTGGGCGCGATCGAGCTCGGAGTCCCGTATCCGAGCCCGTATCCCAGCCCGATGGCTATCGACGGCTCCGAGGGATGACCGGGGCGCCGTCGTACCGCGCGGTCGCGGTGCGCTACGGCGAGCGTGAGACGACGTATGGCGACGCCTACTATCGCTGGCGCAGCTACGGCGAGCCCGACGGGCCTCTGGCGCTCGACTACTACTTCTGGGTGCTCGAGCCCCTCCACGATCCGGCCGCGCCACCGATCGTCGTCGACTGCGGATTCGATCCCGAGCTCGGCGAGCGGCTCGGACGGCGGTGCCGATGCACCCCGGCCGACGCGCTCGCCCGGCTGGGCGTCGACCCCATCGCGGTGCGGCTGCTGATCATCACCCACATCCACTGGGACCACGTCGGCAACCTGGCGCTGTTTCCCAACGCACGAATGGCGGTCGCCCGCCTCGAGTTCGATTTCTGGATGTCGAACCCGGTCGCCTGCCGGCCGCAGTTCGCCCAGCACAGCGACCCCGCCGGCGTTCGGGGCCTGCGTCTGGCGGCCGGCGAGGGGCGGGTGCGGCTGCTCGGGGAGCGGACCGAGCTGGCGCCCGGGGTCACCGCGGCGTGGGTCGGCGGCCACGCGCCCGGCCAGCTCATCGTGCACGTGGCGGGCGAGAACGGACCTGTGCTCCTGGCCTCCGATGCCGTGCACTACTACGACGAGCTGACCTACGACCGTCCGTTCGGCATCTTCCATGACCTCGCCGCCGTGTACCGCGGCTATGACCGGGTCCGGGAGTCGACGGCCGACGGCGCCGTGCTCGTCCCCGGCCACGACCCATTGGTGATGGAGCGGTTTCCGCGCGTGGCCGGAGCGGCCGACGATGTCGCCGTCTGCCTGTCTGACCCCTCGAGCACACCATGACCGCAGGCGCGCTGCGCGCGGGGATCATCGGGACCGGCGCCATGGGCGGGCGGATCGGAGCGCGGGTGCGCTCCGGCGGTGATCGGGTGCTCGGCTATGACCGGGACGCCGCGCGGCCGGCGGCGAGCGGCCTGACGCCGGCGGAGTCGATCGGCGCGCTCGTGCGGGAGGTCGACGTCGTGCTCCTGTCGCTGCCCGACAGCCCCGTGATCGAGACGGTCGTGCTCGGTGACGGGGGCGTACTGGAGCACGCCCGCGCCGGTCAGGTGGTGATCGATCTCAGCACGGCCTCGCCGCGGTCGACGCAGCGGATCGCCGCGGCGCTGGCCGAGCACGGCGTCCGCTTCCTCGACGCCGGCATCTCCGGCGGAGCCAGGGCGGCCGACGCCGGGACGCTGACCCTGATGGTCGGCGGCGACGGCGAGGTGCTCGCCGCGGTCCGGCCCGTGCTGGACCGCTTCGCGGGGACGATCTTCCACATGGGCGACACCGGGTCCGGGCACGTCGCCAAGCTGCTCAACAACTTCCTCAACGCCATCGCGCTCGCCGCGACCGCCGAGGTGATGGTCGCCGCGCGGCGCTCGGGGCTTGACCTGGAGACGTTCCTGCAGGTGCTGAACGCCAGCTCAGGGGTCAACTTCGCGACCCTGCAGCGCTTCCCGCACATCATCAGGGGCGATTACCTGGAGGGCGGGCTGACCGGTGAGCTGATGGCCAAGGACGTGCGCCTATACCTTGATCACGTCGCCCGTCTCGGCGTGCCGACGTTCACCGGCCCGGCCTGCCTGGCGACGTTCGAGGTCATCAACGCGCTCGGCTACGGAGATCAGATCTCCAACCGCGTCGTCGACGGGATCGGCGATCTCGCCGGCGGCGTGCGCCTGCAGGACCCCGGCACCGACACGACGAGCGATGGAGGTCTGCGATGAAGATCAACCACGGCCGGGTCAAGGGCCGGCCCTCCGAGCTGCGCGGACCGACCTTCACCGGCCCGGTCTGGGCCGACCCGCTGCTGGCCGGCGTCGACGGAGTCGTCGCCAACGCCGTCGTCTTCCCGGCGGGCTCCCGTACGCACTGGCACACCCACTCGATCGGTCAGATCCTGATCGTCACGCACGGACGCGGCTTCGCCGTCACCGCCGCCGGCGAGGGCGGCGAGATCCTGCCCGGCGACATCGTCTGGTTCGAGGCCGGCGAGCGTCACTGGCACGGCGGCGGACCCGACACGCTCGTCAGCCACATCGCCATCTCGCTCGGCGTCACCGACTGGGAGGCGGAGGTCACCGAGCTCGAGTACGCGGCGGCAACGACGCCGGCTGAGCCGATCTGAGCCCGGCGCGCGTGATAGAACCCCGGCGCCCGGGACCGCGAGAGGGGAGACCGACCGATGGACGCAGCGCTTGAGAGGTTGATGGAGGCCGGCGAGGTCACGACCTCGCGCCGCGGGTCCTTCTGGGTCGGGCTGGAGCCGATCTCCGGTCCGGTCGGCACGGTCATGCGCGGCCCGATGTTCGTCGAGTGGGAGGCTCCCGCCGACCCGCGTCCCGGGCCGCCATGGGTGCTCGTCCACGGCGGCGGCGGCCAGGGGACCGACTACACGGTGACGCCCGACGGCCGGCGGGGCTGGTCCCGGCTGCTCGTCGAGCAGGGCCACACCGTGTTCGTGGTCGACCGGCCCGGTCACGGGCGCTCGCCCCATCATCCTGACGTCCTCGGCCCGATCGGCCCCCAGCTCGGCGCCGAGTTCCTGCGTCCGATCTTCGTCCCGCCGCCCGACGGCCCCGACAGCAATCCCACCGCCCATCTCCACACCCAGTGGCCGGGCGGCCGCGCGCCCGGCGATCCGGTCTATGACCAGTGGCTGTGCGCCTCGGGCCCGCTCCTGGCCGACCCCGCCGCGATGCACCGGCTCGAGCAGGCGCGCCTGGCCGAGCTGCTTCACCTCGTCGGCCCGGCGGTCGTCGTCACGCACTCGGCGGGCGGACCGGGCACGTTCGCCGGCGCCGATGCCGCCCCGGACAAGGTCGCGGCGCTGATCGCGATCGAGACGCTCGGCCCGCCGTTCGCCCAGCGCCCGGAGATGAACCTCGACATGGTCTGGGGACTGGCCTGCGCGCCGATCACCTACGACCCGCCGGCGGCCGACCCGTCCGAGCTGGAGACGGTGACCGAGACGCGGCCGGACCTCGGGCCGATCCCGATCACCCTGCAGCGCGACCCCGCGCGCCGGCTCGCCCATCTGAGCCGCTTCCCGATCGCCGTCGTGACCGCCGAGGCGTCGCTCTTCCTCGCCTTCGACCATCATCTCGTCGAGTTCCTCGCCCAGGGCGGATGCGACGTCGAGCTCGTCCGGCTGGCCGACCACGGGGTGCACGGCAACAGCCACGGGATGATGCTGGAGCGCAACAACCGCGAGGCGCTCGGCGTCCTCGAGACCTGGGTGGCGCGCAAGCTCGGCGCCTGACCCGGGCCGGCGCGTCGGCCCTGCGGAGCCCCGCGTCGCCCCGGCGGGCGCCCGCGCCGCCCCGCGTCGCCCCGGCGGCCCCCTCGCCGCCCCGCTCGCCCCGGCTGGGGCCGCGCCCCTCGCCGCCCCGCTCGCCGGCGGGCGCCTCGGCGGGGGCCGACCCCCTCGCCTCCCGGCGCCCCGGCCGGGGCCGGCCCCCCTCGCCTCCCCGCGCGCCGGCGGGCGTCCCGGCGGGCGCCCCGGCGCCCCGGCGGGCGCCTCGGCGGGGTGTCGACATTTTGTCCGCTATCCGGGCTTTATTCAGACATCCTCTCCGCCGACCGCCCGTCAGCGGAGGCGATCGGCGACGAGGCCGCCTCAGGTCCCCGAGATAATGCGCGGATCCGATCGGACGAGGGCAACGACGAGGGTGCTGACGCCGCGCGCGCGCTGTGGAATCGCGCGCGCGACGTGGCGCTGACGGCCGGCGAGGGCACTCTGTCGCGCGCCGCCGACTGCGTCGCTCTCGGCGTCAGCGAGATGCTCGCCGCCGGCCGCGACCCGGACGCTCGCCGCCTGGCCGGCGCCCTCGCCGCCGAGCCGGGACCGGCGATCGTCGCGGGGAGCCCGGCGCCGGCCGCTCCCGCCGCCGCGCTGGCCGCCAACGCGTTCCTGATGCACGCGCGGCTGGCCGACGACTCCTACCGGCTCGCCGAGCATCCCGGGCTGGCGGTGCTCCCGGCCGCGCTCGCCGCCGCCGAGGGCGACCCGGGCCGAGCGGGGCGCGCGTGGCTGGGCGCGGTCGCCGGCGGCTACGAGTGCGCGTGCGCGCTGGCCGATCTGCTCCTCCCCGAGGTGTCGGAGCGGGGCTGGCGGGTGACGGCCGCGATCGCGCCGGTGGCGACCGCGGCGACCGTCTGCCTGCTGCACGCCGACGCGGGCAGCGAGGCAGGGTCCGGTCCGCAGGCCGGGACCGGGGCCGACGCCAAAGCCAAAGCCGAAGCCGGGGTGAACGCCATCCGGATCGCCGCGGCCTGTGCGGGCGGAGCCCTCGGGGTCTTCCGCGGCGGTGACGCCTGGCGGCTGCAGCCCGCGCTCGCCTCGGTCCAGGGTCTGCTCGCCGCGCGCGCGGCACTGGCCGGCGCCCGCATGCCCGCCGGCGCGCTGGAAGGACCGCAGGGGATGCTCGCCGCGCTCGGCGCGCGCCCCTTCGACGGCGTCGGAGCGGGCGCGCCGCGCATCGGCGCCGTGACCTTCAAGCGCCATCCGGTGCCGATGTACGGGCAGGCGATCTTCGACGCGCTCGCCCGGGCGCCCGCGGTGGACTGGCCTGAGACCGGCTGGGGCGTGCACGTGCACGTTCGCGTGCCGTCGTTCGCCGCCGCCTATGGTGACCAGCGGCCCGGAGCGGTGACGAGCATCGAGGCGATCACCCGAGCGGCGCTCGCCGCGCGGCATCCGCGCGCCCCTGATCCTGACTCGATCACGGTCGCCGGCGATCCGGATCTGGGAATGCTCGACGCCGTCCTCGAGCTCAGCGCGCCGGGCCGCCAGGCTCCCCAGCGCCTTGCCGGCTCCGGTGACACGAGTGACTGGACCGCCGCAGATGTGGCCGCGCAGTGCGCGACGCTGGCCGGCGGCGACGGCGCGCGGGTCGGGGCCGCTGCGCGCGACGCGCTGCACGGCTCGCTCGAAGCGCTCGCCGCCGCCTGGCCTGCCGTGCGCTGACGGCGGCCCGGCGGCTGTATGATTGTCATACAGCCGACCCTCCCGCTTCGGCGAGACACCGAGCAAAGGACGCCCGCGCCCATGACCGACAAGACGATGCTCCAGACGGGCCTTCAGACCCGGCGTGAGGTGCTCGGCGCCGAGCACGTCGATCGCTCGCTGGAGCAGGCGAGCGCGTTCTCCCGCCCGATGCAGGAGCTCGTCACCGAGTACTGCTGGGGCGCGGTGTGGGCGCGGCCCGGGCTCGACCGGCGGGTGCGCAGCCTCCTGAACATCGGCATGCTGACTGCGCTCGGCCGCCGCCACGAGCTGGAGGTCCACGTCCGCGGCGCCATCACCAACGGGGTGACCGCGGCCGAGATCCAGGAGACACTGCTCCAGGCGGCGATCTACTGCGGAGTGCCGGCGGCGATGGAGGCCACCCGCGCCGCCGAGGCGGTGCTGCGCGAGCTCGGTCTCGACCTGGAATGCTTGCCGGAGGCCGCGCCGGCGTGAGCGCGCCGCCGAGGTCGACGCGGCTGGGCTTCATCGGCCTCGGCGCGATGGGCTCGCACATGGCCCGCCGGCTGCTGGAGGCCGGGCATGAGGTGAGCGTGTACGACACCGAGCCGGCCGCGGTCACGCGTTGCGTCGACCTCGGCGCGGTGCCGTGCGACAACTCGCGGGCGGTGGCCGACGACGCCGACACGGTGCTGGTCAGCCTGCCGACGCCGGATGTCGTCGCCGCGGTGGCACGTGAGCTGGCCGGCGCCGATCGGATGACGGCGTACGTCGATCTCTCCACGACCGGGCCGCAGATCGGAGAGGAGGTCGCGGCGCTCCTGGCGGACCGCGGCGTGGGGTGCGTCGACGCGCCGGTCAGCGGCGGCGCGGCCGGCGCTGAGCACGGGCGGCTGACGATCATGGCCGCCGGCGCGCCCGAGCACGTCGAGGCCGTGCGACCGCTGCTGGAGGTGCTCGGATCGACCGTCTTCGTCGTCGGTGAGCGCCCCGGCCAGGGACAGATGGTCAAGGTGATCAACAACCTGATGTCGGCCTGCTCGGTCGCGATCACCGCGGAGGCGACCACGCTCGGGGTCAAAGCCGGTCTCGATCCCGCCACGCTGCTGGAGGTGGTGGCGGCGAGCAGCGGCTCCAACACCTCGGCCGCGCAGAAGTTCCCGCAGCTCGTGCTGACCCGCAGCTTCCACCAGGGCTTCCGCCTCAAGCTGATGGCCAAGGACGTCCGGCTGTGCCTCGCCGAGGCCCGGCGCCACGAGGTCCCGATGGTGCTCGGGTCGACCGTGGAGCAGCTGTGGAACGTCGGCGAGGCGAGCCTGGCCCCGGACGCCGACTTCCTCGAGATCGTGCGGATGTTCGAGGACTGGTCGGGCGCGACGATCGAGTGACGACGCCGTGACGTGACCGGCGAACGCCCGCGGCGGTGGGATTAGGATTCGGGGCGATGTCGGAACCCTCACCGATCGTGCGCACGGCCCTGCTGGAGTCCGCGCTCGCAGCCGGCACAGTGGTCGAGCCGGCTATCTCCTGCCTCCGGGCGAGGAGCGGCTGATCGAGATGCTCGCCTGACCCGGCCGCTGTGTCCGGTCGGATGCGCACGGAGCGCGGGGGCCGTCGCTACGCTTCTCGGAGCATGCCCGCATGGGGCTTTCCCGATCCGGATGCGACGTTGTCGCCCCTGCTCGTCGTCACTGATCTCGGACGCGCGGTCGGCTTCTATCGAGACATGCTCGGCGGCACCGTCGACGTGCACCGGAAGAGGATGCGGGTGACCTTGACGACACCGAAGCCATGGTCACCGTCACGGCAATCCGACGATGGCGTGGCACCAACCTCGGGCCTGTGACTATGCGCACATGCGGCAGCCATCTGCTGACACTCTGTGCTTACGCAACGCGCGGCTGACATGAGCGGGCCGTGGTGTTACTAGGATCGACTGATGACTCAGAAGACATGGTTCATCACCGGAACGTCTCGCGGCTTCGGTCGCGAGTGGACGAAGGCCGCGCTGGAGCGTGGCGACCGCGTCGCCGCGACGGCGCGTGACATCAGCACCCTGAACGACCTGCGGTCCGAGCATGGCGACGCGCTGCTGGCACTGACCCTTGACGTGACCGACCGCGCGGCGTCGTTCAGCGCCGTGGCGCGCGCCCACGAGCATTTCGGCGGCCTGGACATCGTCGTCAACAACGCGGGCTATGGCCACTTCGGCATGGTCGAGGAGATCTCCGAGGAGGAGGCCCGGGCCCAGATCGAGACGAACCTGTTCGGCGCGCTGTGGGTGACGCAGGCCGCGCTGCCCTTCCTGCGCGCCCAGGGAAGCGGCCACATCATCCAGGTGTCGTCGATCGGCGGCATCTCGGCGTTCCCGAGCGTCGGCATCTACCACGCCTCCAAATGGGGGCTGGAGGGGATCAGCCAGGCCCTCGCCCAGGAGGTCAAGGAGTTCGGGATCCACGTCACCCTCGTCGAGCCCGGCGGCTTCTCGACCGATTGGAGCGGCTCGTCGTCCCGGCACTCCGAGCCCAACCCGGCCTACGACGACATGCGCGAGCGCCAGCAGCAGCGGCGCGCGGGCAACGCCCCGGGCGACCCGGTCGCCTCGGCGCTTGCGATCATGCGCGTCGTCGACGCCGACCCACCGCCGCTGCGGGTGTTCTTCGGCACCGCGCCGCTGGGGATCGCCGAGAGCGACTACGACGGCCGTCTGGCGACGTGGCGAGAGTGGCAGCCGGTCGCCGAGCTCGCCCAGGGCGCCGGCGAGTAAGCGCACCGGCGACGGCGCCTGAGCGGCGAGTCGTCACGGCGCCCGCGAGCTGAGCGAGGCCCGCCGGAGAGGTCGAAGTCGTCGGCCCCGGCGACGCCCTTCGAGGCCCGATCCCGTCAAGCAGCAGATCGGCAGGGAATACTTCCACCGGCTTGGTCACCGCCAACATCGAAACCTTGGCGTCGGCGTGACGTTCAGGCAGCGGTGATCGATTCCAACCGGGGAGGCCGAACATGGCCGGACGGGTGACGGGATGGCTCGGCTGCGCCGTGTCAGTCGTGTCGCTGGTGTTCATGGTGTGGGGCCCGGTGACACCGGCGCGGGCCGGGGTGCCCCGGATCGCCGTCTTGACGCCGATGGCAGGACACCCGATGTTCTCGGCCATCGCCACGGCCGCCGGCGTCGTCGTCGCCGGAGGCGAGTCCGGCGTGGAGGTCTTCAGCCGCTCGCGCTCGGGCTGGAGGAGCGGGAGGGCGACGGCGGTCCTCGCCGGGGCGGCGACAGCGGGGACCCGACCCGACTCCGGCCTGGGGACCGATGGCGAGGCCGTGGTGGCCACAGAGGCGAACGTCAGCGGCACCCCTGAGGCGGTGTGGGTGCGGCCACGACGGGGCTGGTCCGGGACGGTTGCACCGGCGGCGACGTTAACGGCGCCGAGCGGCAACGGCCTGGAGTATGCGGTCATGTCCGGGAGCGAGATCGTCGCCGTCGGCGGGGACGGCGCCGTGTACGTGTTCACCGAGCCGGCTCGGGGCTGGTCGGGAACGGTGCGAGCCGCCGCCCGGTTGGTCGACTCAGCCGGTCCCGGCTTCGCCGACGTGCCGGCGATCGCGGGTCGTCAGGTGTTCGTGCCCAGCTCGGGACGCGGGATCGATGTCTTCGACGAGCCGGCGGCGGGCTGGTCCGGCGTGCTGCGGCAGTCGAGCGTGATCACCGGTCAGTGGATGCCGCTGCTCGTCTCGGGATCCGACGAGCTCGGTCAGACCGATACGACGGACGTCTCGGACTTCGGCCCGGTCGGCGTCTTCGCCGAGGGTCCCCGTGGGTGGTCCGGACCGTTGCGACTCGTCGCTCCGCTGCAGCAGTCCTCCGCGCTTGACGACTCCGGGCCCGACGCGTTCTCCGGGAGCGTCGCCGCCATCTCTTCGCAGGACGATGCCTCGTCTCAGAGCCCGTGCCCGTGCGAGGCCGAGATCTCGGTCTTCACACGTCCCGCTCGGGGGTGGGCGCGGCGGCCGGCCGCTCGCTCGGAGTTCGTCACGACCGAGACCGGGGGGCTCGCGCTGGCGCTCGACGGTCACACGCTGTTCGTGACCGGCGACGACGATGTCGACGTCTATCAGGTGACCGCCGCCACGCGTCGGGCGAAGACGGGCCGGGGCTGACCGGGGGGCGGGTCCGGCCGTCCCGGGACGGAGGGGACATCCGAAGCTCGAGGCAGTAGGACATGCGATTGGCCGGTGGCGACGCCCGACATCGGTCCGTCGTTTCTCAACCCACTCCGTCTGAAGAGTCTCCATGCAGGTCCTGTCGAAGCTCGCGCGCCGGCGCATCGCCCTCGTCTCCGCGCAGCCTGGTTCCGAACCTCTACGGCGGGAAGTTCGCGACCTGCTTCTGGAACGTCGGGGGCGTCGGCGGTGGCACGATCACCTTCGCCGAGCCGGATTCCAACGCGAACCACTGGGGCGCGATGTACACGCTGCCGGCGGGCGCGACGCTGAAGCTGGACGGCCAGTATCCGCACGACCGGTACTCGTCGATCCAGTGCGATAACGCGCTGGGGGTCATCACCGGCGCTCTCGCCGATCATCAGATCAACCCGAACAGGTGCGGCGTGGCGTGGCTCGGCTGGTCGGCCGCCGGCGATGCCGGCAGCGATCACGATTGCGGGTGGCTGCAGATCCGCAACATGCTTCCCTCGCCGTCCTTCCGCCGCGCCACTCAGGACACAAGCGTGCCCGGCGACGAGAAGGCGGCGATGGGTCCGTACCTGCCGTCGGTGACGTACTACACGAACAAGCAGGCGGCCCCGAAGCTCGGCTGTCCCGTCAGCCGAGGACGTCAGGGCGGCGGCGGCGGCAAACCGCCCGGAGGTGCACGCGCACCTCCGGGGCGGTCACTGCGACACGCCGACCGGGCTCAGCTGTTGCCGGAGGCGCCGCTGTTGCCGGAGGCGCCGCTGTTGCCGGAGGTGCCGTTGTTGCCGGAGGCGCCGCTGTTGCCGGAGGCGCCGCTGTTGCCGACGCCCGGGGCGACCGTCACTGTGACCGGCGCGTTGCAGGTCCAGACCCAGCCCGGCGCGCCGCCACCGCCGCCTGGAACCGGCGCCTGGCTCCCACCGCTGGTCGCAGTGCCACCGCTGGTCGCAGTGCCACCGCTGGTCGCAGTGCCACCGCTGGTCGCAGTGCCACTGTTGCCGGTGGTCCCGCTGCTCTGACTGTTTCCCCCGCTCTCCCCAGGACCCGGGACCGGCGTCACCGAGGGGGCCGGGCCGGGGGTGAGCGCCAGGATCCTGCCCGCGGGTACCCTGCGCTCGATTATCCAATGAGCGTCGGTCAATTTCCCCCGGGGGACGACGACGTTGCGCCGGGGTGTGGCCGCCGGGACCTCCTGCTCGCTGATCGGCAGGTTGCTGCAGCCGACCGGCATCTGCGCCACGACCATCGCCCTGATCCCGAGCCGGCGCAGCTTGGCGTTCGCGCCGGCGATCCCGCTGGCACGCGTGATCCAGACGGTGACCGTCCCGTCACGGTTCGCGGTGACCGCGAACGCCGGGGACGTGCTCGCCGCGCCGAGCACGAGCGCCACCGCGGCACCGATTCCGGCCACGCCGAGGACGCTGCCGCCGGCGAGAACGCGCGGCCGCAGCGAAGCGGGTCGGCGCGGCCGTCGGCCGGCGAGCTCCATATCGGGACCGTGCCGGCGCGCGACCTCACGCCAGAGGTGATCTTCGAACTTGGTCATGGCTCTCGCTCCTCTTCCTTTCGTAGTCGCGCTCGCGCCCGCGACAGGCGCATGCGCAGCATCCCCCGAGGGACGCCGAGCGCTGACGCGGCCTCCTTCGGGCTCAGGCCGCCGAGGTCGACCAACTCGATCGCCGCTCGCTCGATCGCGGGCAGTTGCGCGCAGCGGACCATCAGCTCACGCCCGGCGCGGTGCGCGTCGATCTTGTCCGCCAGCTCCTCCATCTCATCCACCGGGAGATCTCCCAGACCGGCGAGACGGACGGCGGCCTCCCGGCCGTTGGCCGTCTGCGCGTAATAGCGCGCATAGACGTGGGCGGCGATCCCGAACAGCCAGGCGCGGGCGCTGCCTCTGCGCGCGTCGAAGCTCTGAAACGAACCGGCCGCCTGCACGATCGTCTCGGAGGTCAGATCGGCCACCGTCTGCGGATCGGCGCTGCGGCGCGCGAAATACGCGGTCAGAACCCCGACGTTGGCGCGGTAGATCTGCTCGAACTCGGCGAGTGTCGAGCCCGTCGAGCTCCCGTCCATCGTGACCTCGACGTCGGCTGCGGTGTCCATATCCACTAGTTGCCGTATGCGCGCCCTGCTGTCACACGGCGGAGAGGAGCCCGGCGCTGGTTCGGCGGCGACACCGGCGGCGCGGTGACCCGAACACGGCAGAGGGCCAAGCCGACTGCGCTTGGCCCTCTGTCAGGGACTCATGGGCGGCGATACGACGACAAGCGAGCCGAGTCGTTGTCTCCAGCCGCCCCTTCACACTTTTTCTCGACGCCCAAGGCTGTGGCAGCCTGAGTTGAGCTCCGCACCGGTCGGGTCAGCCACGAGGGACTACCCATTGCACAGATCGCTGGTGGGCCGCGGTCCTGGCACGCTCGACGCCGCGGCTCCGCCCTGACGGCCGGCCGCAGCGAATGCCTAGCGTCGCGTAATCCTCTGGTGCATCGGAACCTCCTTTAACGCGGTCGGTCAACTGTCGCACCTGACGCGGATTTGCGCAAGGGCCGAGGCGAGAAAGTAGGGGCCTTTGCCGGCCAAGGGTGCGGACAATCCGCCCGATCGAGTCCGCAGACGCGACGAGATGTCTTGCATTTGCGCCATGGGGAGAGCGTTCGTCGCGCCGGCACGATTACGTGGTGCCCGTTCGGGGCAGACGGCTCCGTGTCATGCCGGTTCCATAGCCGGTGGTGCACGCGCGAGGCCGGCGTCCTCAAGACGGGAGTTCGGGGAAGCATCAGCAATAGATGGTCAAGCGTCTGACGTCGGCGGCTCGTCGACCGTCAGCCGATGCGGTCCGGTCCTCCTCCTGAGACCGCATCCGTGAGCCTGCCCGCCCGGGCCGCCCCTCCGCCGGGCGGGCAGCTCACCGCCCCTCTGCGGACGCCGTGCCAACATGACCGGATGCGCGTCGGCCTCCTGCATCCCGGTGAGATGGGCGCGGCGATCGGGGCGCTGCTGGTGTCCGCCGGCCACGAGGTGCTGTGGGATCCGCGGGGGCGCAGTGACGCGACCCGGGACCGTGCGCGGCGCGCCGGCCTGACCGCAGCCGACGACGCGCGGGACGCCGAGATCGTCATCTCGGTCTGTCCGCCGAGCGTCGCGCTCGAGGTCGCGGCTTCGCTGTCAGGTCGCGCCGGGCTGGTGGTCGACGCGAACGCCGTGTCGCCGGCGACCGCGACCGAGATCGGCCGCGTGATCGGCGGCCCATGGGTCGACGCGGCGATCGTCGGGCCGCCGCCCCGCCGGCCGGGCACGACCCGGCTCTTTCTCTCCGCGCCCCACGCCGGCGCGGCCGCGACCCTGTTCGCCGGCACCGACCTGGAGCCGGTCATCCTCGGCGGGAGCCCGGTGGCGGCCTCGGCGTTGAAGATGGCCTATGCGGCATGGACGAAGGGCTCGGCGGCGCTCCTGCTGGCGACGATGGAGACCGCCCGCGCGTACGGGCTCGACGATGCGCTGCGGGCCGAGTGGAGCCGCTCGCAGCCGAGCCTCGAGGGGCGTCTGGAGCGCGCCCGGGAGTCGGCGGCCACCAAGGGATGGCGCTGGACCGGAGAGATGCTCGAGGTCGCGGCAACGTTCGCCGACGCCGGCCAGCCCGACGGCTTTCACCGCGCGGCGAGCGAGGTGTTCGACCGCTATCCGAGAGCCGACGGGGCCGGCTCCGGCTCCATCGCGCGCCCATCTAGCGGCCGGGGGTGAAACGGGCGACGAGTCGCGCGCGCCGGGCGGGGCCCCCTCCGGCGTCCTCGATCCGGTCGGCGCTGGCCAGGACCGCGGTGATCAGACGCTGCGCGATCACGCGCGCCGGCTCGGGCTCCCAGCGGCCGCTGCCATGCCCGACCCACGGCAGGGCGGTGAGCTCGGTGTCGCGGCCCAGGACGAGGTCGGCCACCGTGCGACCGGCGATGCTGGAGGCGACGAGGCCGTGACCGGCCAGCCCGCCGGCCCGCGCGAGGCCGGTGTCGCGGTCGAAGCCGACCGCCATGCTCCAGTCGCGCGGGACCGCGAACGCTCCGCCCCAGCGATGCGTGACCGCCGCTCCGGCGGCCGCAGGGAACCATTCCCGCAGCCGTTGCTCCAACTCGGCGTGCACGCGCGGGGAATGCTCATCGGCGCTGCGGATCTCGCTGCCCACCCGGTACCACGCGCCCCGGCCGCCGATCGCGATCCGGTCGTCGATCGTCCGTTGCGCGTAGGTGAAGAGGTGCCGCTGGTCGGCGACGGTCTCGCAACCCTCCCAGCCGATCTGTGACCAGGTCACGGCGTCGAGCGGCTCGGTCGCGAGCATGTGCGAGAAGACGGGCATGTAGGCGCGGTGCTGTCCCGGCAGGTTGACGGTGAACGCCTCGGTCGCCTGCACGACGATCGGGGCGCGGACGATCGCCGCGGATCGCTCGCCGGCGGCGAGGCACTCGACACGCCCGGATTGCACCCGCGTCGCCCGGGAACGCTCGAAGATCCGCACGCCGTGGCGCTCGCAGGCATCGGCGAGGCCGCGAACGAGACGTCCGGGATGCACGCGGGCGCAATGCGGTGTGTAGGTGGCGCCGAGAACCCCGGGGATGCGCACCCGGGAGGCGACATCGGCCGCCGTGAGCTGCCACACGTCGGTCTCGTCCAGACCTCGCCCGCGGCGACCGTCGAGCCCCGCGCCGAGGCGGGCGAGCTGTGCGGGACTCGTCGCGATCCGCAGCGAGCCGCCCTTGACCCAGCCGCAGTCGATCGATTCACGGGCGATCACCTCGCCGACCCAGTCGATCCCGTCGATCATCGCCCGCTCGGCACGGCGGACACCGTCCGATCCGCCCCGGGGGAGATAGGCGTCGGCCTGGCCCGCGATCCCGGCCGACATGAACCCCGCGTTGCGCCCGGCGGCGCCGAAGCCGGCGATCTCGGCCTCCAGCACCACGATCGAGCGCGCGGGCTCGGAGCGCGCCAGGCAGTAGGCCGTCCAGAGCCCGATGAACCCGGCGCCGACGATCACGACATCGGCGTTGACACCGGCGGGCGCCGACGGCCGCGGGACGATCGGCCCCCCGAGGGTGTCGAGCCACAGGCTTCGCCGGCGGTAATCCGCCGCGGCGATCATCGGCGACGTGCTCGGAGACCGTCGATGGCCGGCGCGGCGATCATCGACCGGATCCTGCCAGACCGCGTCGTGTGACCGCGCGGCGACGCGGGCCGGCCGCCGACGGGCTTCTCGGATCCCTAACACACTCTTGCGCGAACGCTTAAGGCGCGCGTGCGACGATCGCGCGTCCCGCGGTGGCGCACACACGCGGAGGCCCGGACCGAGGCGGGCGTCTCAGCAATGCACCTCACGAAATCAGCTCTGCTCCGCCTGGGGGGCCATCGACGCCTGATCGGGCTGATCGCCATCGTGTGCTGCGCGTGCGCGGCCGGGGCGGTCGAGCAGCACGCCGTGGGCTGGAACGAGCTGTCGCACTTCGCCCAGCTCCGCGCGTTCGCGCACGGCACGGCCCGGATCGATCGCTATCGCCACACGACCGGGGACCGGGCGATCTTCCACGGCCATTACTACTCCGACAAGGCCCCGGGCCTGGCGCTGTTCGTGCTGCCCGCCTACAAGGTGGCGACCGCCGCGCGAGTGGTCAGGGGCAACGGCTACGGGATGCTGCACCTGATGGTGCTGTTCGGTTGCACGCTGCCGTTCCTGATCATCATGCTGCTGGCGCGCCGACTGGTCGAGCAGCGCCAGCCTGGCGAGGGAGCCGTCGTCGCGGTCATGCTCGGCGCCGGCACGCTGCTGCTGCCGTTCGCGACGATGTTCTTCTCCCATGTGTTCTCGGCATGCCTGGGCTTTGCCGCGTTCAGCCTGCTGTCGCACGAGCGCGATCGCCGCGAGGATCATGGCGACGGCCTCTGGCTCGTCGGCGCCGCCGGCGTGCTGTGCGGGTTCGCGATCGCCACCGAGTTCCCGCTGGCCATCCTCGTCGGCCTGCTCGGCCTGTTCGCGGCATGGCGCCGGGCGCCGCTGCGGGCGATCGTCGCGTTCGGTGCCGGGTCGTTCGTGGGCCTGATCCCGCTGCTGGCGTACGACTGGTGGGCGTTCGGATCACCCCTGCATCTCTCCTATCAGTCGGTGGCGGCCAACTCGAGCGGGCTGCTCGGACTCGGCGCGCCGAGCCTCATCGCCGCCGTCAAGCTGTTGATCGGCGACCGCGGCCTGTTCGTCGTCACGCCGGTGACGATCGCGGCGATCGCCGGCATGGTCGTGCTCTATCGCGAAGGACGACGGACCGACGCCCTCGTCGCGGCGACCGTGGCGCTGGCCTACTTCGCCTACAACGTCTGCTACTACCTGCCGTTCGGAGGCTCGGTCCCCGGCCCGCGGTTCCTGATCACGATGCTGCCCTTCCTGGCGATTCCGCTGGCGGCGGCCTACCGGCGGGCACCGCTGGCGACGCTGTCGCTGGCTGGGGTGTCAGCGGCGACGATGATGGCGGCGACGGTGACGTTGCCGATCCTCTCCATCTTCGCCTCGACGCACGTCTGGTGGCGGATGCTCGAGGCCGGCCGGTTCACGACCCGCGGTGTCACCATCGACCTGTTCGCCGGGCTCGCCGTCCTCGCTCTCGCGCTCGTCGCGCGGGCGACGCCGCGGCCGCGCATCACCCGTCGGGACTTCCAGCTTGCCGCGCTCGCCCTCGGCGGCTGGTTCGCCGTCTCCCGCGCCGGGCCCGCCTTCCTCGGTCATGACCCGAGCCGCCATGAGCTCGGTCTCGTCGCGCTCGTCGCCGCCGGGGTCACGATGGCCGTCGTGTGCTCGTCGGTCGCCCGCGGCCGGCAGCTGGCGCTGCTGGCCGGGATCCCGCTCGTGGCGCTGGCGGCCCCGGCGCTCGATCGCACGACGCAGGCGCTCATCATGGTCGTCGTCTCCCTCCTCGTCCTGGAGGCCGTGAGGCGTTACCGGCCGCCGGACCGCGTCGCGCTGTAGCGATCGGGCCCCGCATGCGACACCGGGAGAGGCTCGCCGCCGGTGCGCGCATGGATCTGATCGGGCCGGTGCTCGTCGTGGCCGCGCTGTACGCCGTCGTCATCCGTGACCGCCTGCGCGCGTACCACGGCAATCCGACCGGCTTCGTTCTGTTCGGTCGGTATTTCGCCCGCTGGATCCACCCTCCCCCCGGCGCGCTGATCAACTCCAAGTTCGGCTACGACGGGCAGTTCTTCTTTCTCCAGGCCCGAGATCCGCTGCTGCTCCACGGGACGACGATCGCGGCATTCCGGGGTCCGGGCGGCGAGGATGCAGCGAATGGCCTATCCGGCGCTCGCCTCCGTGCTCGCCGCCGGCCAGCGGACCGCGATCCCGTGGAGCATGCTCGCCATCAACGTGGCGGTCGCCCTGGTCGCCACCGGCGGCTTCGCCGTCTACGCCCGCGGGCAGGGGTGGTCAGGGTGGTGGGCGCTCGGTGTCGGCCTGATGGCGGGCCTGCTGACCGCGACCGTCCGTGATCTCAGCGATTCGCTGGCCACGGTCAGCATGCTCGGCGGCCTCATGCTGTGGGAGCGCCGGCGCTGGTGGGCCGCCGGCCTGCTCACCCTCGGGGTGCTCAGCCGCGAGCCGATGCTGCTGGCGGTCCTGGCGATCATCGTCGCCTCGGCGGCGCGCTGGTGGGGGATCCGCCGGGAGCCCGGAGCTCTGGTGCGGATCGTCCGGGCGGTCTGGCCCGTGGTGATGATCCCGGCGCTGGCGTACGTCGTCTGGCAGTCCTATGCCAGTGTGCGCTACGGCGGCTCGGTCGCCAGCCCGGGCTCGGCCTATCGGCTGCCCTTCGTCGGAGTGCTCGACGAGGTTCGCCATGCCCTCGATGACTCGTCACGGCGCAGCACGGCGTGGGATCTCGCCTACCTCGGGCTGATGATGGCCGGTATCGTCGCCGCGCTCCGGCTCGTCATCCTGCAGGCCAGCGCCGCCGGGGTGGCGGCGCTGCTGTTCGGGCTCGGGCTGCTCGTGCTGGTGTTCGGCGATCCGTGGAGCTACACCCGGCTGAGCGCGCCGCTGTTCGCGACGCTGCTGCTCGGCGGACTGCAGCGATCCAGCCGTCCGGCCCTCGTGGTCTGCGTCGCGGCCGCGGCGCTGACCGTCGTACTCCCGTTCACGCCGTGGTTCCGCGCGGTGTGAGACCGTCCTGGGCGGGCCGGCCGAGTCGCCCGCTTCAGAATTCGATGCGGGTCTCGGCGGGGAGCACGAGCACGGAGCTGCGAGCGCTGTTGAGCTCGTTGCGGACCGCGCCGGCGACCACGACCTTGCCCTTCGTGGCTCCCTGCTGGGAGCCGACGACGATCAGATCGATCGACCCGGCGTTCGCGTCCACGACGGCGGCTCCGAGCTTGGCCGCCAGAGAGGCGGCGGTCGCCCGCGCGTCGTCGTTGACCGGGCCGGCGAACGGCACCGCGATCGACGCCATCGTGAGCTCGGACTTGGCGCGCAGGCCGGCGGCGGCGACCGCGATCGCGACCGATCCGCCCTCGAGCAGCCGCTGCGCCGAGGTGCCGGGTTCCGCGCGCCCCAGCGGCGTGCGGTAGTCGGAGCCGAACACGATGATCGACGCGCCGATCCGCTGCGCGAGCGCGCTCAGGACCTCACCGGTGGCCGCGCCGACCTCCACGTAGCTCGCCACCGAGCCGCCCATCTGCAGGGCCCCACGCTCCAGGCGCTGCTCGGCATCGTGCTGAGCCACCTCTTCACGCCGCGGGTCGAACTCCCGGGAGTGACGCACGTAGGCCAGCGCGACCGAGGAGCCGGTCTGGGCCAGGAGCTTTCCGAGCGCGAGCGCGTCGTCGTCGTTTGCCGTGCCGTCGTAGGAGATGATGAGATCAGCGGACATTGCCCCACAACATATCCGCAAACGTGATTTCCCGCTCCTAGCGGCCACGGCGTCGACCCGGACCGGGATCCGATTCAAGTCGCGCGACAAGAGTCCGATATCTCCCCCGTAGTGGGACGGCCACCTCGCCGCGCACATGCCGCGGGTGCGCCGCGGCACCGACGACCGAATGGACAGGACAGATATGACCACGACCGCTGTCCGAGGATCTTGGCGGCAGAGGCTGATCGGCCGCCTCAGCAGCGCCTTCGGGCGCAGACGAGCTGACGAGCCCGACGAGGCACCGGCCGCCGACGGCCGCCCCGCGGAGGAGATCGCCGTCGTCAGCCGCGCTCAACGCATCGCGACGGCCGTCGGCGAGTCGATCGACGGCGGCGTCGACGACGCCGTCCAGATGCCGGCGCTGGACGCCGACGATCATTCCGCGTCGATCGCTCCGGGCGTCGAGCCCGGAGCCGGCCTGCTCGTCAGCGGCGAGGCGGCGGTCGGGCGTCAGCCGATCTTCGATCGCGACCTCGAGGTGGTGGGTTACGAGCTCCTGTTCCGCGCCGGTGATCACCAGGCGGCCAACGTCGTCGACGGCCGTGCGGCGACATCGGCGGTCGTGTTCAACGCGCTGAGCGAGATCGGCCTGCAGCGGCTCGTCGGCTCACGGCGCGCATGGATCAACGTCTCACGTGAGTTCCTGCTGGACGGACTGGCCACCACCGTCCCGCCGGAGCTCGTCGGACTGGAGCTGCTCGAGGATCAGCTGATCGACGACGAACTGATGCGGGCGGTCTCCGACCTGCGTCGCCGCGGCTATCACATCGCCCTGGACAATTTCCGCTACAGCGCCGACACCGAGCCGATGCTGCTGCTCGTCGACGTGGTCAAGCTGAACCTGCTTGACCTCGGGCACGACGGCTTCGCGCAGCAGGCCCGCCTGTTGCGTCACTTCGAGGTCACTCTGCTGGGCGAGAAGATCGAGACCCACGAGGATCACGTCTTCGCCCGGGAGCTCGGCTGCCAGCTCTTCCAGGGCCACTTCTTCCAGCGACCGGAGCTGGTGGCCAGCCGCAAGGCCGACACCAACCGCCTGGCGGTTCTCAAGCTGATCGCGATGCTCAACGACCCGGAGCTGGAGCTCCGGGATGCCGAGGAGCTGATCGCGCACGACCTGACCCTCAGCCTGCGGCTCCTGCGTTACATCAACTCCGCCTACTTCGCCACCCGATCGGAGATCGCCTCCATCGGCCAGGCGATCGCGCTGCTCGGCATCGAGCAGCTCAAGGGATGGGTGACGCTCACCGCGTTCGCCAGCGTCGACAACAAGCCCTCGGAGCTCACGGTCAACGCGCTCGTCCGCGCCCGGTTCTGTGAGCTCGCCGGCTCCCACATCACCACCGAGCACCGTGGGCAGCTGTTCACCCTCGGACTGTTCTCGATCATCGACGCCCTGCTGGACACGCCGATCGCCGAGATCCTCGACACCGTCCCGTTCCCCGAGGAGATGCGCGCCGCGCTCGTCGAGCACGCCGGCCCGATGGGCACCGTCCTGCGGTGCGTCACGGCGCTGGAGGCCGGCGCCAGCGACGAGGCCGAGTCTCTGCTCCCCGGTTGCTCCGAGCTCTACCTGGACGCGCTCGCCTGGAGCAACGTGACCGGCAGCCAGCTGTTCGACGTAGCACCCGAGTCGACGCTCCCGGTGTGACCCCGGTCCAGCGGACGCCGGACCGAGGTCCGGCGCCCGCCGACCGCAGATCAGCCGGCGGTGGTGTGCGTCGGCGGCTGGTAGTGCTCCTGGTCGTGGACCAGGGCGCGAACCCAGGCCGCGACGAGTCCCGCGGCGATGATGAGCATCGCGCCGGCGCCGGCAGAGGTGTCATAAAGGAATGAGGGCATCATGCCTCCTGTGCGATCGTGGACTCTCTGGCCTCTCCTGCACTCACAGACCCCTCCAGGCACTGCCCGGATCAAACCGGAGGACGATCGTATGAATCGCCTGTCGGCGCGCCATCGGGAGAATGCCCTGACAAGATCCGGGCGGCTACTGAGCTGAGGGTCACGGACGTCAGGCGTGGCGTCGACTGCCATGTGTCACGCCGATTGCCCCCGCTCTTCACTTTATACCAGGTCAACGCGTCTCATGAGGGGCCGATCAAGGCCCCATAATCGCTCGCCGCAGGCCGGAGTGTCACTACGAAGGAGTCGATCCGGGGCGGCTCCGAGAAAGGTGAGCGGATGGGTTATATCTTGAATTTCCAGGAGATCGATCGAACCCGGACGGCCGTCGTCGGCGGCAAGGGGGCGATGCTCGCCGAGCTGTCCCGGATCGACGGCATCGACGTGCCGGACGGCTTCTGCGTGACGACGGAGGCCTTCCGGCGGATTCTGGCTCAGGCGCCGTCGATCGACGATCGGTTGGATCGTCTGTCGCGCCTGGAGCCCGACGACCGGGAGGCGATCCGCGCGCTCAGCGCGGAGGTTCGTCAGACGATCGAAGCGCTCGCCACTCCCGACGACGTGGCGGCGGCGATCGGGCACGCGCTCGGCGCGCTCGGCGAGCACGGCGCCCATGCCGTCCGCTCCAGCGCGACCGCGGAGGACCTGCCGACGGCGTCCTTCGCAGGCCAGCAGGACACGTACCTGAACGTCACGGGCGCGCCGGCGATCCTCCGGCACGTGCATCGATGCTGGGCATCGCTGTTCACCGAGCGAGCGGTGGCCTATCGGCTGCGCAACGGCTTCGGCGATCGGCCGGTCGAGATGGCGGTGATCGTGCAGCGGATGGTCGTGCCGCAGGCGTCCGGCGTCCTGTTCACCGCCGACCCCCTGACCTCGAACCGGAAGGTGGTCTCGATCGAGGCCGGCTTCAGCCTCGGCGAGGACCTGGTCTCCGGCCGGGTGTCGGGCGACGCCTATGCGGTCCGCGACGGCGAGATCGTCGCCGCGGCGCCGGCGCGTCACGAGCGGCCGGCGCTGACCGATGGGCAGATCGCGGCGCTGGCGGGAATCGGACGGCGGATCGAAGCGCACTTCGGGCGCCCTCAGGACGTCGAATGGTGCCTGGCCGAGGGCGAGTTCTGGATCCTCCAGAGCCGGCCGATCACGACACTCTTCCCGATGCCCGCGGCCGCCGACGGCGAGAACCATGTCTACGTCTCCGTCGGTCACCAGCAGATGATGACCGACGCGATGAAGCCCCTGGGTCTCTCGCTCTTCCAGTTGACGGCCTTCGTCCCGATGCACGAGGCCGGTGGCAGGCTGTTCGTCGACGTCTCCCGGCGACTGGCCGCGCCGGGCACCCGGGTCGCTCTCCTCGAGGTCATGGGGAGAGCCGACCCGCTGATCGCGGACGCGCTGCAGACGATCCTCGACCGCGGCGACTTCATCGTGCCGCCGGCGGACGATGCGCCAAGCGCGGCGGCCGGCCGCCCCGCCACCGCGCGGATCGGCGAGCCGCTCCCGCCGATCGACGCCGATCCGGCGATCGTCGAGGAGCTGATCGCGCTCACCCAGGCGTCGATCGCCGCCCTTGAGCGCGAGATCACCGGGAAGTCCGGAGCGGAGCTGCTGGACTTCATCCTCGCCGACCTCCAGGAGCTCAAGCGGATCCTGTTCGACCCGCGCAGCCATCAGGTGTTCATGACGGCGATGGACGCGTCGCACTGGCTCAACGACCATCTGCAGGAGTGGCTGGGCGAGACCAACGCGGCGGACAGGCTGACCCGGTCGGTCCCGCACAACGTCACGTCGGAGATGGGGCTGGCGCTGATGGCGGTGGCCGACGTGATCCGCCCGCACCCCGAGGTGGTCGCGTTCCTGGAGGGCGTGCGGGACGAGAGCTTCCTGGACGAGCTGGCCACGCTCTCCGGCGGCGCCGCGGCGCGCGACGCCATCCGGTCCTTCCTCGACGCGTACGGCATGCGCTGTGTCGGCGAGATCGACATCACGCGCCCGCGGTGGAGCGAACACCCGTCCGCGCTCGTGCCGATGATCCTCGGCAACGTCAGGAACTTCCGGCCGGGCGCCGGCGGGCGGCGCTTCCAGCGCGGGCTCGAGGAGGCGGCGACGGCCGAGCAGGAACTGCTGGCGCGCGTCCGGCGCCTGCCGGACGGGGAGTCCAGGGCCGCCGAGGTCAAGCGGATGATCGACAGGGTCCGCACCTTCATCGGCTACCGGGAATATCCGAAGTACGGCTTCGTCAGCCGCTACTTCGTCTACAAGCAGGCGTTGATGGCTGAGGCCGAGCGTCTCGCCGATGCCGGCGTGCTGCAGGAGCCCGACGACGTCTTCTACCTGACCGTTGCCGAGCTGGGCGACGTCGTGCGCTCACATCATGCCGATGCCGAGCTCATCCGTGAGCGCCGAGACAGGTTCCGCAGTGATCGATCGCTCACCCCGCCGCGCGTGCTGACCTCCGATGGCGAGGTGCTCACCGGGGCCTACCGGCGCGACGCGCTGCCGGCCGGCGCCCTGGCCGGCCTCCCGGTCAGCGCCGGGGTGATCGAGGGGCGGGCCCGCGTCATCCTGGACATCGCGCGGGCCGATCTCGAAGCGGGTGACATCCTCGTCACCACCTACACCGACCCGAGCTGGACGCCCCTGTTCGTCGCGATCACGGGCCTGGTCACCGAGGTGGGCGGCCTGATGACCCATGGCGCGGTGATCGCGCGGGAGTACGGCCTCCCCGCGGTGGTGGGAGTGCAGCACGCCACCGAGCTGATCCGGGACGGGCAGCGGATCCGCGTGCACGGCACCGAGGGGTACGTCGAGATCCGGTCCGGCTAGCGGGCGGATTTCGGACACGGGCGGGTCAGCCACCGGACGGCGGCCCTTGATGCTCGCCGACATCGCCGGCGAGCCCGGCACCTCGATCGCCTGTTGGCGCCGCGGGCGACACCGGTGATCGAGCCGGCAGATCAGGCCGCGTCAGGGCGGAGTGCAGATCCGCGCGTCGAACGATCGTCGAGCCGCCGGCGCGCGCCCTCGTGCCGGCCGTCGCGGCGGCCGATCGGATGGATGCAACAGCTGACAACGGCAAACCCGGCGCGAGCCGGGGACGCAAAGCCAGAGGTCTCGCCCCCGCGAGATAGCTCGGCTACCAGCCGCAGATCACGACAATCAATCAGCTGAATCACGGCAAACCCGGCGCGAGCCGGGGACGCAAAGCCAGAGGTCTCGCATCCGCGAGATAGCTCGGCCGCCAGCGCACACCAAGGACGGTGCGTGCCATGAAGGACCATCTCACCCACGACGTCGCGGCCCACTACGGCCGCTCCTCGCGCTCCCACGAGGTCCGGCGCGGCGATGCCGCCCACCACCGGCTGACCCGCTGCCGTCACGCCGTAGCCGAGCTCCGCGTCGCACAGGCGCGGCTGCTGGACATCTCGCGTCAGATCACCGAGGTCACCGATGAGCTGGCCGCGGCGACCGCCGGCCGGGCAGGGCGGGTGTGAGCTGCAAGCCACCCGCCCTGCCCGGCACCGCGGCCGGGGGCTGGTGCACGCTACCGGGCGAGATCGAAGCGGTCCGCGTGCAGGACCTTCGAGAACGCCTTGGCGAAGTCACGCACGAACGTCTCCTTGCCGTCGCTCGAGGCATAGACCTCGGCGACCGCGCGCAACTCGGCGTTGGAGGCGAACACGAGGTCCACCCGGGAGCCGGTCCACTCGCCCTTCGGCCCGGTGCCCTTGTAGTTCGGACCCTCGGCCGTCCACGCTGTGTCCATGTCGAGCAGGTTGACGAAGTAGTCGTTCGTCAGCACGCCGACGCGGTCGGTGAACACCCCCAGCGGCGAGTTGTCCCAGTTGGCGCCCAGCACACGCAGGCCGCCGACCAGGACGGTCAGCTCGGGCGCGGTCAGGCCGAGCAGGCTCGCCCGGTCGACGAGACGATGCTCGAGCGGGACCTGGCTCGGTGCGCCGGAATCGTAGTTGCGGAAGCCGTCATAGAGCGGCTCCAGATAGCCGAAGGACTCGACGTCGGTCTGCTCCTGGCTCGCGTCGGCGCGGCCCGGCCTGAACGCGACCTCGACCGGAGTGCCGCCGTCCGCAGCGGCCTTCTCGACCGCCGCGACGCCGCCCAGCACGACCAGGTCGGCGATCGAGACCGACGCGCCGCCCTCGCCGAAGGAGCCCTTGATGTCCTCCAGCGTCGACAGCACCTTGACGAGCTGCGCGGGGTTGTTGACCTTCCAGCTGCGCTGCGGCTCCAGGCGGATCCGACCGCCGTTGGCGCCGCCGCGCATGTCGGTGCTGCGGAAGGTCGAGCCCGCCGCCCACGCGGTGGACACGAGCTCGGACACGGTCAGACCCGAATCGAGGATCTTCTGCTTGAGCCCGGCGATGTCCTGCGCCGACAGCGTCTGCGCCGGGGCCTCGGGCAGCGGGTCCTGCCACAGGAAGTTCTCCTCCGGAACCTCGGGACCGAGGTAGCGGGCCTTCGGGCCGAGGTCGCGGTGGGTCAGCTTGAACCAGGCCTTGGCGAACGCGTCGGCCAACTCGTCGGGGTGATCCAGCCAGTGGCGGGTGATCGCGCCGAACTCCGGGTCCTCGCGCATGGCGACGTCGGTGACCAGCATCGTCGGCTTGCGCGGCGGGCTGTCGGGCGCCGGTCCGGGGATGATCGCCTCGGCGTCCTTGGCCACGAACTGGTTGGCTCCGGCCGGAGACTTCTCCAGCTCCCACTCGAAGCCGTACAGGTTCTCCAGGAAGTTGTTCGACCACCTCGTCGGGGTCGTCGTCCAGGTGACCTCGATGCCGGAGGTGATGGCGTCCGCGCCGCCACCGGAGCCATACGAGCTCTTCCAGCCGAGGCCGACCTGCTCCAGCGGCGCCGCATCGGGCTCGAAGCCGACGTGATCGTCAGGGTTCGCCGCGCCGTGGGTCTTGCCGAAGGTGTGGCCGCCGACGATCAGCGCCGCGGTCTCCTCGACGTTCATCGCCATCCGCGCGAACGTCTCCTTGATGTCACGGGCGGCGCCGAGCACATCGGGCTGGCCGTTGGGACCCTCGGGATTGACGTAGATCAGCCCCATCTCGGAGGCGCCGAGCGGCTTCTCCAGGTCACGCTCGCCGCTGTAACGCTGCCGGTTGGTGACCCACTCGGTCTCCGATCCCCAGTAGACCGACGTGTCCGGCGTCCACTCGTCGACGCGCCCGCCGGCGAAGCCGACGGTCGTGCCGCCCATCGATTCGATCGCGACGTTCCCGGCCAGGACGATCAGGTCGCCCCAGGACAGGGCCTTGCCGTACTTCTGCTTGACCGGCCAGAGCAGGCGCCGCGCCTTGTCGACGTTGACGTTGTCGGGCCAGGAGTTCAGCGGCGCGAAGCGCTGCTGGCCGTGACCTGCGCCGCCACGGCCGTCGAAGACGCGATACGTGCCGGCCGAGTGCCAGGCCATGCGGATCATCAATCCGCCGTAGTGACCGAAGTCCGCGGGCCACCAGTCCTTGGAGTCCGTCATGACCGCCTCCACGTCGGCCTTGACGGCGGCGAGGTCAAGCGATCTGAACGCCTCGGCGTAATCGAAGTCGGGGTCCGGGTTCGCCTGCGGCGTATTGCGATACAGGATCTGCAGGTTCAGAGCCTGGGGCCACCATTCCTGGTTGGCGTTGCCCTCGACCGGAGGGATGCGGCCATGGTCAACGGGGCACTCGGAGGCCTGCGGCTCATCCATCTCGCCAACGACGGCATTGGGCTCTTGCTCATCGGACATCGGGGTCCTTTCGACTGGGTTCAGGAGTGGGGTGGTCGGCCAGGCACTCGGGGCAGAGCCCCCAGTAGATGACCTCGGCCTCTTCGATCACGTATCCGTTGCTCTGCGAGGCGGTCAGGCACGGGCTGTCACCAACGGCGCAGTCGACGTCGGCGACGGCTCCACAGCTCCGGCAGACGACGTGGTGGTGGTTGTCGCCAACGCGGGCTTCATAGCGAGCGACCGAGCCCGACGGCTGGATCCGGCGCAGCAGACCGGCTCGCGTGAGCGCCGCCAGCACGTCATAGACGGCTTGGTGACTGACGTCGGGGAGCTCCTCACGGACGCGGTCGATGATCGAGTTGGTGTCGGCATGGGGAAGGCCGCTGACCGCCCGCAGCACCGCTGTGCGCGGACGGGTGACCCGAAGGTCATGGCTGCGCAGAAGCTCCTCCACCGCGAGCCAGCTTAGTCGCTTTCTGGAGTCAGTCAAGTTCCGGGGTCGCGACCCGGCCGCGCCGCCCGGGCGCCGGCGGGCGCAGATCCGCCCCGGCGCGGAGTATCGGCAGCGGCGCTCGGCTATGTTGACGCGACGTGCGTGATCGCCGTCGCATCATCGAGGCGACCGCCGGTGCGGCCGTCCTCAGCGGGGTGCCCTCGACGCTCGAAGCGCTCCTGCGTCAGCGAACGCTTCGGGCCCCGGCCGTCCACGTGCGCGATGCGACCCGCGCCGTCGCCTTCCTGATTCCGTTCGGACGCCATCCGTTCGCCCGCGGCGCGATCGTCCACCTCGGCATCTCGGTCATCTGCGGCGAGGCCCTGGCGCGCACGCTCCCGGAGCGCCACTCGGTCGGCTGGGGCGCGGCCGCGGGACTCGCGATCGGCGTCGTCAACGTCGGCGTGATCGGGCGGCGGTTTGCGGCGATCAGGGCGCTCGCGCTGATCCCCCAGCTCGCGGACAACATGGCCTTCGGGGCGGTGTTCGCGCTGATCGTCGATCGCCGACCCCGGACGATCAGCGCAGATCCCCGCCGGCTCTGACGGTGACATGGAGCGAGCTGAAGGCATCCCGCGGTGAGCGTCCACGCGAGCTTCATCTCGACCCCAGACCGGTAGCCCGCCTGACTGAGCGGCTGCAAACCCACCATTCGCGTGCAAGAGTCCGCGGAGTCATGGTGAGAGAGTTCGACGCCCGGCTTCAGAAGGGCGACAACCGAGGCGCATGGACATGCGTGGTGATGGACGATGTGCCTGAGCTCTTCGGTACCCGCGGTCTGGTCAAGATCCGCGGCGCCATCGATGCCGTGCCCTTCACCGGCGCGCTGATGGCCCAGGGCGACGGCACGCACAGGCTCCCGGTCAAGGCAGCGCTGCGCAAGGCGATCGGCAAGGAGGCCGGCGACACGGTCCATGTTCGGATCGACGAGCGGATCGGCTAGGCCGCGCTCCTGCGCCAGCGGCGCTGTCAGGTGGTCGAAGCTCGATATCGGTCACGCATCGACGACTCGGGCCGGCTCGAGATTCGCATCTCCGCACCCCGCTCTCATGCCCACGGCGTGGAGGCGTGGCTCTCGGCACCGCTGGAGGTCCGCACCGTCATCGAGCGCCTGCGTTGCGCGGCCGGCGAGCCACGCGGTAGCGCAGGTAGACGACCTTCGAGCTGAATGTGCGCGTCTCGACGAGCTCGAGATCCACGCGGCGCTCGTTCTGGGCGAAGAACGGGATCCCACCGCCGAGCAGCACCGGGTAGACCCTGGCCCGATACTCGTCGATCAGACCCAGCGCGGCCGCCTGCGCGGCGAGCGTCGCGCCGCCGATCGCGATGTCGCCCTCCCCCGGCTCGGCTCGCCACCGCTCGATCTCCCGCGCCAAGCCGCCCGAGGCCAGGCGGGCATTTCCCTGCAGCATCGCCAGCGTGGTCGTGAACACCACCTTGGGCAGCGCCTTCCAGAGCGCCGCCCAGACCAGCATCGAGTCATCGAGCGTCGGATCCTGGTCGGCGGTCTCCCAGTACAGCATCGTCTCGTACAGCCGCCGCCCCAACAGGTGGACGCCGACCTCCCGGATCTCGTCGGTGACGAAGCGGAAGACCTCCTCGTCGGGCGCCGTCCAGTCAAAGCCACCGTCCGGCCCGACGACGTAACCGTCAAGTGACACGCCCATCGAATAGGTCACGCTGCGCATCGCCCGTCCTCCCCGCGTTCGCGGCAGATCGTACGCCGAGCACGCCGTTCGCCGGGGGTTCGGTTCGGACGCGATTCGCCGGCGACGATTGAATTCCGACACCCATGGACACCGGGCGAACGTTCCAGCGTCTGAGCGTTCACGGTCCAACGGCCGTGCCGGCCCCGGGGACCGCTCGTGCGAGTTCCTCCCGTGAGTGGATGTCGAGCTTCAGGTAGACGTGGCGCAGGTGGTACTCGATCGTCTTGGGGCTGAGGAACATCGCCGCCGCCGCCTCGCGGGTCGTCTTTCCGCCGGCCAGCAGGATCGCGATCTGCAGCTCTTGCGGGGTCAGCTCGTCGATCGTGCTCGGGTCCCGGCGCCGAAGGGTTTCGCCGCTCGCTGCGAGCTCCGCGCGCGCACGATCGATCCAGAGACGCGCATCGAGGAGCTCGAACGTCTGAAGCGCCGCGCGGAGCTGCTGGCGCGCCAGCTTGCGGTTGCGCGCGCGGCGGAGTCGCTCCCCGTAGGCGAGCTGCGTACGCGCCTTCTCGAACACGTCAGGCGTGTCGGCGTGCTGTTCAAGGGCCTGCTCGAAGGCGCGGGCGAACCGGCTGTCGGGGGCGACGAGCCCCTGGCCGCGGCGCGCGCGGGCGATCGACCAGGACTGACCCTTTGCCTCGGCGGCGGCACTGAATGCATCGGCGAGCGCCCGCGCCTGCTCGATGCGGCCCAGCCGGCAGCACGCGTCGATCAGCTCGGGCGCGGGTGACAGGTCCGGGTCGGTGATCCCGAGCTCTTCGACCAGCTGCCGCTGGCGCGTGAGCTGCTCGATCGCGGGCTTCGCTTGGCCGAGACCCAGTTCGAGCATGCCGAGCGCCTCGACGGCCCACACCTCGTGCAGCCGCGTTCCGAGGCGACCGCAGAGCGCCAGCGCCTCGGCGGCGCCGGCCCGGCACTCGGCGGCGCGTCCTCGGCGGGCCTGGAGGCGCGCGAGCCCCGAGAGCCCGAACACCAGGTCGGTCTGCTGGCCGGTCTCCCGCGCGAGACCGATCGCCTCCAGGTAGGTGGCCTCGGCGAGCGCCCAGCGGTCGGTCGTGGCGTGGTCAAGCGCGATCAGGTCGAGGACGAGCGGCAGCGCCCCGACCGCCGAACGCTCCCGCGCGACCTCGAGCGCGCGGTCGAGCAGCACGCGCCCGGTGCCGGCCTCACGGAGAAAGATCGGCGCGATCGCGAGCCATGGAACGAGCTGCAGGTCGTCGCGCAGCTCAGGCGCCGCACCGGCGAGGGCGACCGCCTCCTGGATCGCCTCCGAGCCGGCGGCGGCGTTGCCGCCGACGACGCGGGCGATCCCGATCGCGATCGAGGCCAGGAACCGCGTGCGCACCGGCGCGCCGGCCGCCACCAGGCTCGAGGCTCGCTCGGCGACCACGAGCATCTCGGCCGGATCGCCGGCGTAGAAGCAGGCACCGGTGGCCTCGGCCAGCATCGCGATCGCACGTTCTGGATCGGCGTGCTCGGCGGCGGCGGTCAGGATCGCGTGACCGCGCATGACGGGGCCCTGGCGGGTCGCGATGTGGCCGGCGAGCTCGTCGATCTCGAGTCGGCGTACGCGCTCGCCGGTCGCGGCGCGGGCCTCATCCAGCAGCGCCACCGCTCGCGGCGCGGACCCGGCGTGCCACGTCTGCCGGGCGGCGGCGAACACCAGCCCGGCGCGCCGCTCGCCGTCGGACGCGAGCCGTCCGGCACGCTCGAACGCGAGGGCGGCCGTCGCGTACGCGCTCCGATCGCGCGCCCTGACCCCGGCCTGCTCGAGCGCGGCCGAGGCCTGCTCGTCGACGCCGACCGCGGCCGCGGCCAGGTGCCAGGCGCGGCGGTCGAAGTCGCGATCAGGGAGCGCCGACGCCAATGCCCGGTGCATGGCCCGACGCTCCTCGGGGCGCGCACCGGCGTAGATCGCCGAGCGCACCAGGGGATGGCGGAACTCGACCGAGCCGGCCCGCAACGACACGAGACCGGCAAGCTCGGCGGCCGACAACGCGGACAGCTCCACGCCCAGCCGGCTCGATGCGTGTCCCAGCAGTGCGAGGTCGCCGCTGTCGCTGGTGGCCAGGAGCAGCAGCGCCCGCCGCTCGCCCTCGTCGAGCTCACCCACCCGGCGCAGGAACTCACGGGAGATCCTCGCCGAGACGAGGACCGGGGCTCCCGCTGGCGCGAGCGCGAGCTCGTCGGCCTCGCCGCCGAGCTCGATCAGCCCGAGCGGATTGCCGGCGGTGGCGGCGTGCAGCCTGGCGGCGGCCTCCGGCGCCAGCCAGTCCAGCAGCGACGCGGCTTCCACGCGGCTGAGGCCGCCGATCCGGACGGTTGGCAGATCCGCGCCGTCGAGCAGCGACGGCTCGCCCTCGCGAACGGCGACCAGAACCGCGATCGGATCAGCCACCAGCCGTCTGACGGCGAACCGCATCGCTTCGGCGCTGGGGCCGTCGAGCCATTGGGCGTCGTCGACCAGCACCGCGACCGCGCCCTGCTCGGCGTACGTGGCCAGCAGGCTGAGCGTTGCCGCGCCGACCGCGAACCGATCCTGGGCCCGGGCCGGCCTGAGCGCGAGCGCGCCCTCGAGCGCGATCGCCTGCGGCTCCGGGATGCGGTCGAGCGCGCCGAGCGCCGGGCGCAGGAGCTCGAGCAGCGACGCGAACGGGATCTGCGCCTCTGACTCGACGCCGCGGGCTCGCAGGAGCTGCATCCCGCGCGCTCGTCCCTCGGCGTGCCGGAGCAGCGACGTCTTGCCGATTCCCGGCTCGCCGAGGAGCGCCAGCGTCGCGCTCGCGCCCGACCGCGCGCGCTCGAGCGCACGCTCGATGGCTTCTCGCTCACGGTCGCGGCCGACGAGCATCCCGCCATTCTCTTGCACCGGTCCCCTCAACGGGAAAGACTAGGTGGCCCCCGGAAGCGAGCTGCGGCCTGCGCATCCTACGGTCGCCCCATCAACCAATCGAGGAGGACTGTCAGATGGGCGTAACCACTCAGAGTGTCGAGGTCGACGGCGACAAGCTGATGGCGTTCGTGTTCCGGGCGGTCGACGAGGTCGGCGCCACCCTGAACGCCGCGCTGGTCGTGATGGGCGACAAGCTCGGGCTCTACCGCGCACTCGGCGGCAGCGGCGGATTGTCACCCGCAGAGCTCGCCGAACGCACCGGAACCGCCGAGCGCTACGTGCGCGAATGGCTCAACGCGCAGGCGGCGGGTGGCTTCGTCGCCTACGACCCGGACAGCGGGCACTACACGCTGCCGCCCGAGCAGACGGTGGCCCTGACCGACGAGTCGAGCCCCGCCTACCTCCCGGGGTTCTTCCAGATCGCCCTCGGGTCGGTGATCGACTCTCCGAGGATCACGGAGAAGGCGCGGGGCGGCGACGGACTCGGCTGGCACGAGCACGTGCACGACGTGCACGAGGGCTGCGAGCGCTTCTTCCGGCCGGGCTATAACGCCCACCTGGTGGCCGAGTGGCTGCCGGCGCTCGAAGGCGTCGTCGAGCGGCTCGAGCGGGGTGCGCTGGTCGCCGACGTCGGCTGCGGCCACGGCGCGTCGACGATCCTGATGGCGCAGGCGTTCCCGAACTCCACGTTCGTGGGCTCCGACTATCACGACGGCTCGATCGAGACCGCGCGCCGGCGCGCGCAGGAAGCGGGGGTCGCCGACCGGGTCAGCTTCCAGATCTCGCCCGCAGCGGGGTACAGTGGCTCAGGCTACGACGTGGTGACGATGTTCGACTGCCTGCACGACATGGGCGATCCGGTCAGCGCCGCGCGGCATGTGCGCTCGACGCTCAAGCCGGATGGCACGTGGATGATCGTCGAGCCCAATGCCGGTGACCGCGTCGAGGACAACCTCAACCCGGTCGGCCGCGCCTATTACGGGTTCTCGACGCTGCTCTGCACACCGGCGTCGCTGTCCCAGGAGGTCGGGCTGGCGCTCGGCGCCCAGGCCGGCGAGGCGCGGATCCGCGATGTCGTCGCGACCGGCGGTCTCACTCGCTTTCGCCGCGTGGCCGAGACGCCGTTCAACCTCGTGTTCGAGGCGCGTCCGTGACGACGACCTCCGAGCAGACCGTGGCGCCCGCGAATTGCGCGGGCGCCCGGCGCGCAGAGCAGACCCGGGCCCGGTATCCGGACCTCACCGGGTATGTCGAGCGCGACGGCGTGCGCGTCTTCTACGAGGTGTACGGGTCAGGCGAGCCGACCATCTTCCTGCTGCCGACGTGGTCGATCGTCCACTCCCGCCTGTGGAAGGCGCAGATCCCCTACCTGGCCCGCCACTTCCGGGTCGTGACGTTCGACGGCCGCGGCAACGGCCGCTCCGGCCGGCCCACCGGCCCGGCGGCCTACACCCCGGACGAGTTCGCCGCCGACGCGCTCGCCGTCCTGGACGCGACCGCCACCGACCGCGTGGTGCTGGCCGCGGTCTCCTGCGGTGCGCTGTGGGGCACGCTCCTCGCCGCCGACCACCCGGAGCGCGTCGACAGCGTCATCTACATCGGTCCAGCGGTCGGCCTCGCGCCCGGGCATCCGGAGCGGGATGCGCATCCGTTCGACATATCGCTCGCGACCAGCGAGGACTGGGCAAAGTACAACAGCCACTACTGGCAGCGCGACTACCTCGGTTTCCTCGAGTTCTTCTTCGCCAAGTGCTTCACCGAGCCCCACTCGAGCAAGCAGATCGAGGACTGCATCGGCTGGGCATTGGAGACCGACCCCGAGACGCTCGCCGACACCACCCGCGGGATCGGGCTGGCCTGCCGGAGCGAGAGCTTCAGGGACACGTGCGCCCGCGTCCGGTGCCCGACGCTCGTGATCCACGGCGACGCCGACGAGATCCGTCCGCACGCGCAGGGCGCCGAGCTCGCCAGGGAAACCGGCGGTCAGCTCGTCACCCTGCACGGCTCGGGACACCTCCCGGCCGCCCGTGATCCGGTCAGGATCAACCTGCTGATGCGCGAGTTCGCCGGGGGGCCCAGACGGCCGACCTCCGCCTGGACCCGCGCCCGCGGCCGCCGCCGGCGGGCGCTGTATGTCTCCTCGCCGATCGGCCTGGGCCACGCGCAGCGCGACGTCGCGATCGCCGACGAGCTGCGCAGGCTGCACCCCGATCTCGAGATCGATTGGCTCGCCCAGCACCCGGTCACGAAGGTGCTCGAGGCCCGCGGCGAGCGGATCCACCCGGCGAGCGCGGAGCTCGCGAGCGAGTCGGGGCACATCGAGTCCGAGTCGGCCGAGCACGACCTGCACGCCTTCCAGGCGATCCGGCGGATGGACGAGATCCTGGTGGCGAACTTCATGGTCTTCCACGATGTCGTCACCGCCGAGCCGTACGACCTCTGGATCGGCGACGAAGCGTGGGAGCTCGACTACTTCCTGCACGAGAACCCGGAGCTCAAGACGGCCGCGTACGTGTGGCTGACCGACTTCGTCGGATGGTTGCCGATGCCGGAGGGCGGCGCGCGCGAGGAGTTCCTGACCGCCGACTACAACGCCGAGATGATCGAACAGATCACGCGCTGTCCGCGCGTTCGCGACCGGGCCATATTCGTCGGCGAGCCCGACGACATCGTCCCGGAGCGATTCGGGCCCGAGCTGCCCGATATCCGGGACTGGACCGAGCAGCACTACAGCTTCGCCGGCTACGTCACCGGCATCGACCCCGCGGCGTTCGCCGATCGCGCAGCGCTGCGCAGCGAGCTCGGCTACCGCCCCGATGAGCGCGTCTGCATCGTGACGGTCGGCGGGTCCGGCGTCGGCGGCGACCTCCTGCGCCGGGTGATCGCGAGCTTCCCCGAGGCCAAGCGCCTCGTCCCCGAGCTGCGGATGATCGCCGTCGCCGGCCCGCGGATCGACCCGGCGTCACTCTCCGGGCACGAGGGCCTCGAGGTCCACGCCTACGTGCCCGACCTCTACCAGCATCTGGCGGCCTGCGACCTCGCCGTCGTCCAGGGCGGGCTGACCACCGCCATGGAGCTGACCGCCACCCGGCGGCCGTTCATCTACTTCCCGCTCAAGCACCACTTCGAGCAGAACTTCCACGTCCACCACCGGCTCTGTCGCTATGGCGCGGGGCGGCGGATGGAGTTCGACGAGTCGCCCCCGGATGCGATCGCCGCGGCCATCGCATCCGAGCTCGGACGTCAGGTCGACTACCGCCCCGTGGCATCCGACGGCGCCGCGCGGGCGGCGGCGCTGATCGCCGAGATGGTCTGAAGGCACGGGGTGATGGGCATGGGCGTCTCGCGATTCCGTGGCGGTGGATCAGGGGCGAATGTGGCATCGCATGACCCAGCGCCACTTGGCGATCCGACGGTCCCGAGTGAAGCCGAATTCCTCGAACAGGGTTTCCGGCCCGGTGTGAAAGTACGCGCCGCGTTGCGGCTTGCGACCCTCGACCTGCTCAGGGTAGGCCTCGACGAGTCCCCCACCGGCCGCCCTGATCGCCGACAGGGCACCGCTCACCGCTGCTCTGGCGACCCCGTTGCGACGATGACCCTTCCCCGTGAAGATGCAGCCGATCCGCCAGTCCGGCAGCTCGACGAGCTCTTCACCGTACGCCTTGGCGTTATTGATCGTGGGAAGCTCGGCCGGGGTGCCGTATTGACACCAACCCACACAGTCCTTGCCGTCGTAGACAAGGACCTGGTGAACCGTTCCCCGTCGCACATGGCGGTGCTTGTTCTCGCGGTTATGCCGTGCGCTGGTTCTGTCGAGCCCTTCGGGGTGAAAGCCCATGCACCAGCAACCACCCCACACGCCGTTGTTGGCCTCCACGAGGGCGACGAAGTCCTCCCAGGCCGCTGCAGTGAGCGGAGCGGTCGTGTAGGCGCCGTCCGTCGTCTTCTCGGCCACGAACCGTATCCTGGCGCAATCGCTCAGGCCTCGAGCCGGCCATCCGCCGGACCCGTGATCTGAGGTGGTGCCGACGTGGGACCCAGCTCTGCCTTGAGCCGCGCGAGGTCCGCGTCGATGGCGTTGCCCGCACCGAGCTGCGCGAGGGCCCGGTCGATGTCGTCCTGTGGCGGACCGATCGCCGCCAGGTCCTCGAACGTGCCGGCGTCCTCGAGCTCCTGGACGGCGTTCGCGCGTGCCCGCATGGTCTCGGTCTTGTCGATCGCCCGCTGCATGACCAGGCCGACGTCGGCCATGTCGCCGCCGATGCCGTGCACCGCCTCGGAGATCCTGACCTGCGCCTCGGCAGCGGAGTACTGGGCCTTGATCACCTCCTTGCGCGCGCGGAACGCCTCGATCTTGGCGCGCAGCTGTGACGCGGACGCGATCATCTGCTCCTGCTGGTGCTCGAGCTCGGCGATCTGCTGCGCCAGCGAGCCGCTCTCGACGATGATCAGCTGCTTGCGCTCGATCGCCATACGAGCAAGGTCGTCGCGCCCGACCCTGATCGCCGTCCCGGCCTGGATCTCGAGCTTCTGAACCTGCTTCTCCAGCGCCGTCTGCTGAGTCTGCAGGCGCTTCTTGGCGGCGACGACCTCGACGATCCCCTTCCTGATCACCTGGATCTGCTCGACCTGCTTCTCGTACGCGTAGTCAAGCGTCTCGCTCGGATTCTCGGCGCGGTCGAGCAGCTTCGAGATCTTCGCCCTGATGAGTGTCGAGATGCGTCCCATCGCGCTCTCTGGAGCTTAGAACTCGCCGGTGGGATCCGTTCCGGTGTCGGCCACCGGCGGGGTCTCGGCCGGATAGGGCACTGCGACGTACAGCGGGACGTTCGTGCTCTCGCCTGGCACGTAGGTCGTCCGGCGCCCGTTCCGGTGGACGCGGACAGACCGGGCGACACGGCGACCCGCCTGGTGATCGACCGGTGGGTCGCACCTCGCTAGGATGGCCGCCCATGCGACGAAACGGAGACGTCAGAACGTTGTGGTGGGCGGCCGTCGGCCGCGGGATGGCGGCCGCGGTGGTCGCCATCGCCTGCAGTGCGATGCTCGCGACATCGGCGCTCGCGGAGCCGGCGACCAGCCAGTCGGCCGGGGTTGGCCCCGTCGCCGATGTGCCCGACGTGGGCAACCCCGGTGGGAGCTTCCCGGTGCCGGCCGCCGGAGCCGCGGTCAACACGAGCGACCCCAACCAGGTGATCGGGACGGGCACGCCGGCCAGCTGCACATCGGCGGCTGTGGTCAGCGCCGTGGCCGCCGGCGGCATCATCACCTTCAACTGCGGACCCAAACCCGTCAGGATCGTGATGACGGCAACGGCGACCGTCAGCAACACGACGCCCCTCGTCGTGCTGGATGGTGGAGGCCTGGTCACACTGAGCGGAGCCGGCCAGCGTCGCATCCTGTTTTCGGACACGTGTGCCGGCACCCCGTCGACCAGCAACTGCACCGACCAGCCATATCCGCAGATCGTGGTGCAGAACATCACTTTCGAGGGCGGCTACGACGGCACCCCGCAGACCACCTGCACGTCGAACATCCCGTCCTGCTGGTACGGCGGGGTCGACGGCGGCGGTGCCATCTACGCCGAGGGCGGGCAGTTCAAAGCGGTCAACTCGCTGTTCGTCGCGAACCGCTGCTACGACGCCGGCCCCGACCTCGGCGGAGGCGCGATCCGCGCCCTGGCGCAGTACGACGACGATCCGGTGTACATCACCGGCGACACGTTCCTCGCCAACTCCTGCTCCAACGGCGGAGCACTGAGCAGCATCAGCGTCCCCTGGGACGTCCTCAACAGTCGGTTCATCGACAACAAGGCCATCGGTTGGGGCGCCAACCCCGCCGCACCTGGCACGCAGGGCGGCGGCAGCGGTGGCGCCATGTACCTCGACGGTGAAAACGATGACACGCTGATCGCCGGCACCACCATGAGCTATGACAGCGCCAGGGAAGGCGGTGGTGCCGTCTTCGACGTCGTCGACAGCGGGCCGGGCTCGCTGACCTTCAACGAATCGGCTCTCACCAGCAACGTCAGCGGAGAGTTCCAGAACTTCCCCGGCATCTTCTACGACCTTGACGGCACCGACACGGCGCCGGTGATGATCGACTCCACCGACAACTGACCCGCCGTGCTGCGGCGATCGACGCGCTACCGGCGAGGCCCCGGGAGGACGACCTGCTCGTCCGTGCGTAGCGCCAGACGCCCTGCTCGCATCCAGCCGAGATGCAGCGCCTGGTGCCGAACGTCGATCAGACGCTGAGCCAGGCTGAACGTCGGGTCGTCGCGGCGTGGGCGGCGGACTGCGCGGAACGAGTGCTCGGATTGTTCGAGGCCGAAGCTCCATGGGACAGCCGTCCCCGAGATTCCATCGCCCGGACGCGCGCCTTTGCCCGTGGCGAACTTGGAGTCGCAGGCGAGATCCGCCGCCGCTTCGTCGGGGGTGGGGCAGCACGCGAGGCGAGCACTCCGGCCGCGGCCGCTGCCGCGCGAGCAGCGGGACAGGCCGCCGCGGTCCCTCACATGGGCGCGCATGCCCTTGGTGCCGCCGCCTACGCCGCCCAGGCCGTCGGGCTTGACTCGCCCGACCGCCCAGAGGCTGTCGGTGAGGAGATCCGATGGCAGCTCAGCAATCTGTCGGTGGCGGCCAGAGATGCGCTCCGGCGCCTTCCGCCGATCGGCGAGGACCGCTCCGGTCCGCTTGGGCCCGGGCTTCTCGCATCAGGCCCGCGCGGCGCGATCATTCGCGATCTCCAGGCCGGCCTGGTCGCAGTCGACCGCTGACCCGCGGTCAGGCGCCTCGATATTCGCGTCTCGCCGGCAGTGTGCGACTGCCGGACGGGGAGAGCGGTCATGGCGTGAGCTGAGGTGCTCGTGGCCCAGGGTGCAGGGGTGGCTGACCGCGTCAGCTCATGAAGAATTGTTGGTAGATCAGGAAGATGTTCATCGCGCTGATCGCAGCGGCGATCGCCCAGGCGGAGATCATGAGGATGCGGCTGTTGACGTGGACGCCCATGATGTCGCGTCGGCTGGTGAGCATGACCAGCGGGATGAGGGCGACCGGGATGCCGAAGGACAGTACGACCTGGCTGAGCACGAGCGCTCTGGTGGGGTTCATGCCGACGGCGATGACGACGAGCGCGGGGATCATGGTCAGCCCGCGGCGGAGGAACAGGGGAATCTTGCGGTTGATGAAGCCGGCCATCACGACCTGGCCGGCGTAGGTGCCGACGCTGGAGGAGGAGGCTCCGGAGGCGAGCAGAGCGACCGCGAACGCGAGCGCGGCGCCGCCGCCGACCAGGTGCCCGAGCTGGAAGTGGGCCTGATCGATCGTGCTCAGGCCCGAGAGCTCCGGGGTGTGAAAGAGCTTGGCGGCGACGGCGAGCATCGCCAGGTTGACCACTCCGGCGAGCCCGAGCGCGATGTACACGTCCAGGCGCTCAAAACGCAGCACACGCTTTTTCTCGCGGTCGTCGCGGGTCGGCATGCGGCCCTTGGTCAGAGCGGAGTGCAGGTAGATCACGTGCGGCATCACGGTCGCCCCGACGATCCCGACCGCGATGTACAGCTCGGTCGTGCCGCCCTGCAGACCGGGGATCAGGCCGTGCAGCGACTCGTGCACGGAGGGCCCGATCCTCAGCGTCTCATACAGAAAGCCGGCGAAGATGATCCCCAGCAGCCCGCTGATCGCGAGCTCGAACTTGCGAAAGCCCAGCGCCTGGAGCGCCAGGATCCCGAACGCGATCACGCCGGTCATCAGCCCGGCCACAAACAGCGGCACCCCGAACAGCAGGTTGAGTCCGATCGCGGCGCCGAGGAACTCCGCGATGTCGGTTGACATCGCCATGATCTCGGCCTGCACCCACATCCCAAAGGTGAACGCGCGGTGGTATTTGGCGTGCACCACCTCGGGGTAGTTGAGCTCGGTGACGATCCCGAGCTTGGCCGAGAGGTATTGGATCACCATCGCGACCAGGTTCGCCGCCAGCACCACCCACAGCAGGATGTAGCCGAACTGCGCGCCGCCCTGCACGTTGGTGGCGAAGTTGCCCGGATCGACGTAGGCGATCGAGGCCACGAACGCGGGTCCGAGCATGAACAGGGTCGCGCGGACCCTCCCGCGCGCGAGGAGGCGTTCGAGCGCGCTGGCCTCCAGCTCGTCATAGAGCGGCAGCGTCTGACCGGCGCCGGCGCCTTCGAACGCTGGGACGGGAGGGCCGGGTGGCGGGGTCACCGCTCGCCCTCCCCGGTTGCGATCCGCATCGCGCGGGCGAGCGTGCCGCCGATCGGATACTCGCTGTCGCCAAAGCGCACGAACGCCGGGCCACCGAACGGCTGGCGATCGATGACCTCGAGCTGTGCGTCCAGCGTGATCCCGTGCTCGGCCAGGTAGCGCAGCATCTCCGGGTCGGAATCGGACACGCGGACCAAGCGTCCCGCCGCACCCACCGGCAGCTCATCCAGGCTGCGGGTGGGGCGCTCGTCGATTTCGAAGTCGGGCGTGGGGATCGGGTCGCCGTGCGGGTCAACCGATGGGTCACCCAGCCGCAGCGCGATCAACGCCTCGAGCTCCTCGGAGATCACGTGCTCGAGCACCTCGGCCTCGGCATGGACGCGATCCCAGGACATCCCCAGCTCCTGGTTGAGGAACAGCTCCAGCAGGCGGTGATGACGAAGCACTTCCAGCGCCACACGGCGACCCACGTCGGTCAGCCGGACCCCGTGGTAGGGCGCGTGTTCGACGATCCCGACCTCGGTCAGCTTGCGCACCATCCCCGACACCGACCCGGCCGTCACCCCGAGCCGAGCAGCGAGATCGTTGGTGGAGACCGCCGCGCCGCCGCGCGTCTCGAGCGCGTACACCGCCTTCGCATAGTCCTGCACGGCCGGCGAAAGAAATTCTTGGGCTGCCATGCGTCGAAAATATGGCATGCCAAATAATTGTTGTCAAGCTGTCAAAACCTCACATTGCCGACCAGGAGTTGGTGTCGGCGGCCGCGGCTCCGCGCCGGCTGGACCTCGACGCAACGCGCGTTACGATGGGAGCGTGCAAGACGGCCGCTGCGATCTGCTGTGAGCACCACCCCGCTCGAGCTCCCGATCGCCCGCCCCAGCCCGGACGCGGAGGAGCGTCACGGTCCCGGCGAGCGCGAGCAGCTGATCCGCCGCGCCACAGCACTGTCCTGGCTGTCACTGGCCTACATGACCGCCGAGGGCGCGATCGCGATCACCGCCGCGGTCCTCGCCGGCTCGGTCGCGCTACTCGGCTTCGGCCTGGACTCCGGGATCGAAGCGCTCGCCTCCGTGATCGTGATCTGGCGCTTCACCGGCGCCCGCCGACTCTCACACGATGCCGAGCAACGCGCACAACGCCTCGTCGCGATCAGCTTCTTCCTCCTCGCCCCCTACGTCGCCCAGGACGCCATCCGAGCCCTGATCAACCGCGGTCACCCCCACACCAGCTGGCTCGGGATCGGACTATCGCTCGCCAGCATCATCGTCATGCCCCAACTCGCCCACGCCAAGCACCACATCGGCCAGCGGCTCGGCTCCGGCGCCACCAGCGGCGAAGGCACCCAGAACATGCTCTGCGCCTACCTCGCCGCCGGAGTACTCACGAGCCTCGTCCTCGACGCCGCGTTCGGGCTCTGGTGGGCCGACCCTGCCATCGCGCTCGCGATCGCCGCGCTCGCGATCAACGAAGGCCAGGAAACCTGGAGGGGCGAAGGCTGCTGTGCCACCCCGCCCATCAGTGGCGAAAACACCACCGGCTGCAACGACGACTGCTGCCGCTGAGCCCTCGGGCGCGCTCGTCCTCGACCTCGACCTCGCTTCAACGCCGGCTGGAGAAGTGAACCTTCGTTCGCTGAGCCATCGTTCAGCGGCGTCCGGTCACCGGGGCCTGACTGCTCGAGCACGCGAGTCCCAGGGCGACTCCGCTCGGCAGGGATTTCACCGCGTCCCTAGTCTTTCCAACCACGAATCATGAGGATCGGCGATGGCACCGCTGCGCTGCACGTCGGCGTGATCGGACTCGGGCGGGTGGGCGAAAGCGTCTGCGAGTTGTTCTCGCCCCACGGGGACGTCGTTGCCTGGGACCGGAAGGGCAGGACCCCCTACCCGGACGGAGAGCTAGCGAGTTGCGACTTCGCGGTCGTCTGTGTCGACACGCCGCTTGACGGCGACGGGCGGGCGGATGTGACGTCCGTCGTCTCAGCGATCAGCGCGCTGCCCTGCGAGCGCGTGCTCCTCAAGTCGACGGTTCCGCCGGGGACGACGGCAGGGCTCGCCGAGCTCACCGGCAAGTCGATCTGCTTCTGGCCCGAGTACGTCAGCGAGAGCACATATTTCAACCCGTATTTCCCATCTCGCATCAGCGAGGTGCCGTTCGTCATCCTCGGTGGGCAGCAGGTGGAGCGTCGCTGGTTCATCGATCGGCTCATGCCGATCCTGGGGCCGACGAAGACGTACTTCCAGTGCAGCTCCACCGAGGCGGAGCTGATCAAGTACGCCGAGAACGCCTACTTCGCGACGAAGATCACGTTCGCCAACGAGTACCGGCGCATCTGCGAGGCGTTCGATGCCGACTGGCACACCGTGCGGGAGGGCTGGCTGCTCGATCCGCGTGTCGAGCCCATGCACACTGCGGTATTCGACCACGAGCCGGGGTTCGGAGGTAAGTGCCTTCCCAAGGACATCCGGGCGATCGTGACCGCCGCGGCAGAGCGCGGCTACGGAGCGGCGCTGCTCGCCGAGGTGCTCGCCTCGAACTCGCGCTTCAGGGCAGCCTTGGACGTCGTTGACTCCCATCTGAGCGGCGGTGGGGCCGCGCCTGGCTGACCGGCCCGCTCGACAGCGCGTCGCGATCTCGGAGCTCGTGCGTGTCGAGAGAGCGGCGGATCAACTCTGGGCCGCCTCCGACGACTCGGTGCGCCGACCGTGGCGCACCGGCATCGGTGACCGAGAAATCGGTAGCTTTCGCTCCTACGGATGTCTCGCGACCACGGGTTGTCAGGCGAACACGAGGCGAGGGCAACCCGAGGCCTGCGGAACGGCGTCGCTCGATGAAGGTCGCGATCGTCACCTGGAGGTATCCGGAGGACACCGAGTCGCAGGTCGACGACCAGCTTGCGCGGATGCTCGATCGTGGCATCGAGTGCGAGGTGATCGCGGATGAAGTCCTGCACCATAGGGAGATCCCGAAGGCGCTGCAGGGCCGGATCGTCGTACGGGCGGCCGGAGCCGCCGCGCGCGGATGGTTGCGTCGGGAACCTCCCCTGCTGGCGAGCACCGCCGATGTCCTCTACTTCCAACACGTGGGTGTGGCGCTCAAGTACCGGCGGGCGCTGCCACAGCTTCAGGCTGCCAAGGTGGTGGGGTGCCGCGGGTCCGACGTCCGCGTCGCGGCGATCGAATCCCCGTGGGTCGCCGAGCGCCTGAGATTCGTGTTCCCCCTGGTCGACCGGATACATTGTGTGTCACGCGAACTGGCCGTCCACTGCGAGTCCTTCGGCGCGCGGCCTGACCAGCTGTTCATCGCCCCGACCGGTGTGAACCTGGAGGTCTTCGCACGGGAGGCGATGCCCGCTCGGCCGGATGGCCTCCCGTTGCGGATCGTCAGCGTGGGACGGCTCCACTGGGTCAAGGGGTTCGAGTACGCGGTCCAGGCCGTCCAGATCCTCCGCGAGCGCGGCCACCGCGTCAGCTACACGATCGTCGGTGGAGATCAGGGCGCGGCCGAGGCGGTGCGCCTCGCGGTCCGCGATCTGCAACTGCAGGACGTGGTCACGCTCGCCGGTCACCTGCCGCCGCGTGGGGTGCGGGACATGATCGCGGCGTCCGACGTCTTCCTGCTACCCAGCCTCAGCGAAGGTGCTCCGATCGCCGTCATGGAGGCGATGGCGTTGGGCGTGCCGGTCGTCGTCACCGATGTCGGCGGCACGTCGGAGATCGTCGCCGACGGCACTCACGGCTACGTCGTCCCCTCCCGCGATCCGCTCGCGATCGCCATCGCTGTGGAGAAGCTGATTCCGCAGTCGCCACGGCAGCGGATGGGCGAGGCCGCCTACGAGCACGCCCGCCGGCACCTCGATCGCGCGGCCCAGATCGATCTCCTGATCGACATATTCGAGGATCTCGCAGCTCGATCGACATCCCCTCGCCGGATGCCGGTCAGCGACGGATCGCCATCGCTCAGCGTGGTGATCGCCGCTCGCAACGCCGGAGCCACCATTGATGATCAGCTCCGAGCGCTGTCGTTCCAGCGCTTCGCCGGCAGCTGGGAGGTCGTGGTCGTCGACAGCGGCAGCACGGACGACACCCGCCGCCGAGCGCTGGCATGGCAGGACCGCGTTCCGGGGCTGCGAGTCGTCGCCTCCCCGGATCTGGGAACCGTCGGGCAGGTGCGGAACGTGGGCGTACGCGCGTCGGCGGGCTCGCGCATCGTGATGTGCGACGCCGACGACGTGGTGGCTCCCGGCTGGCTCGCCGCGCACGCCCGGGCGCTTCAGGACAACCTCCTCGTGTCCGGTGCCCTCGAGCGTTCACTGCTCGCGCGGCAGGGTCGCGGGCGCCCGCTGGACACCACTCCCGCTCTCGATATCCACAAGCGCATTCGGGTTCTCGCGGGCAACTGCGGCTTTCACCGCGAGGTCTACGACACCATCGGAGGGTTCGACGAGACATTGCGCCGCGGTGAGGACCTGGACTTCGGTTGGCGGGCCCGTGCCGTGGGATATGAGCCGACGTTCGTGCCCGACGCCGTGGTCCACTACCGACCCCGGCCCCGCCTGGCGGGCGTCGCCCGCCAGGGGTTCGCCGACGGCCAGTGCTGGCCGGCCTTGTACGTACGCCATCGCGACCGAGGTCTCGATGCCCGCCCTCCCAGTGAGGCGATCGCCCAGTACCGAGATCTGGCGCGCGGGCCGGGCTCCCACAGTTGGCGTGACGACGGACCCTCCGGGTGGGTTTACGGCGTCGCCAACAGCGCGGGGCGCGTCGTCGGCTCACTGCGGCACCGGGTGGTCTGCCTGTGAGGGTTCTCTTCGCCGGCAAGCAGCACTTCGAGGTCGGCGGGATCGAGTCGAGCACCGACCAACTGGCGCGGCGGCTCCTGGCGCGCGGCCATGACGTCGCGGTCCTCGCCTCGCCGCGCACGGGGACCGCGCTCCGGTCCTCCCGCGTCGAGCACGTACCGGGGTACCCGTACGCGGCGTTCGCAGCCCATGCGATGCCGCCCGCTGACGCGCTCGCCGAGATCCAGCGTCGCTTCATGGCTGATGCGGTGATCATCAACGCGGGGGGCAGATGGTGGCATGACTGGACCCGGCCGCTCGTCTCGGCCTGCGGTGAGATCCCGTCCGTGCTCTACATCTGCGACCGCGAGGCCGTCGAGTTGCTGGCTCTCGGGCAGGTCCGGCCCGATCTCGTCATGACCGTGTCCGACGGCCACACCACCGCGGCTCGCGCCGTCACCGGTCTCCCGGTGATCACCGTGCCTTCGGTGGTCGAGCCGGATCTGTATCGCACGGAGACGACCGCCGAGGTCGTCCTGTACGTGAACCCGGTCAAGTCGAAGGGAGTGCGGACGGCGATCACCTTGGCTGCGGCGCGGCGCGATATCCCGTTCGTGTTCCTGCGCTCCTGGCGGTGGTCGAACGAGAAATTCGCCGAGCTCAGCAAGCTGGCCAGGACGTTGGGCAACATCGAGATCGCGCCCTCAACGCCGGACCCACGCCAGCATTTCGCCCGGGCGCGGCTGCTGCTCGCGCCGTACGACGACGATGGCCGTCCGAGGGTGATCGCCGAGGCGCAGGTCAGCGGGATCCCCGTCCTCGCCCTCGACCAGATCGGCAACCGCGAGGCGACCGGCCCGGGCGGGATCCTGGTGGGGCGAGACGCGCCTTTCATCGAGTGGGTCGACGCCCTCGGCCGGATGTGGGACGACGCCGCCGTGCATCGGTGCCTGGCCGACGCGGCGCTCGCACATAGCCGGCGGCCCGAGATCCAACCGGCCGCGGTCGTCGAGGCGGTCGAAGCGAGCCTCGAGGACGCGATCTCCCGCTTCCGCGCCAGGGTGGGCGGCGAGCGGCGCCGGGCCGATACGGTCAGCGTGGTCCTCCCTGTCCGCAACGGGGCAGCAACGATCGACGGCCAGTTGGACGCGCTCTCGCGCCAGACCTACGCCGGTCGGTGGGAGCTCGTCGTCAGCGACAACGGCAGCAGGGACGGCACCCGGGGCCATGTGGTGGCGTGGCAGGGCGGTATGCCGGCCGAGATCCGGATCGTCGACTCGTCCGAACGGCGCGGCGTCGCGCATGCGCGCAATGTCGGGATCCGGGCCGCTCGCGGGGCCTACGTCCTGATCTGCGACGCCGACGACGTCGTCAGCCCGGAGTGGGTCCAGCAGATGGTCGCGGCGCTCGATGAACACGAGATCGTGACCGGCCTCTGCGACCGTCGCCGGTTCAACACGCCCGATCAGTACGAGTGGATGGGCGGGGCGGAGGATGTCGACCGCCAGATCTACGACCATCGCCCTCACGTCTCCGGCGGCAACATGGGCGTCCATCGTGACCTGGCCCTGGCTCTCGCGGCGTTCGACGAGACCCTCCTGCGCGCCGAGGACATCGACTGGGCGTGGCGGGCGCAGTACGCCGGCCACGAGGTCTGGTTCGAACCGAGCGCCGTCATCCACCTCCAGATGACCGAGGATCTGGGCGCGGTCGCCCGCGCCTACTATCGCGGTGGGTTCGCGGAGCCTCTGCTCTACCGCCGCCATCGAGCTCACGGCATGGCGGGGGAGCCGCGCAGCCACGTCGCGGATGAGTGGCGCTGGCTGGTGCGCAACGCCCGGGCGGCGCTCAAGGAACCGGACCTGCGCTACCGCTGGACTGCGAACGCGGCAAAGCGCGTCGGACGTCTCGTCGGCTCGTTGCGCCACCGCGCCTTGTACCTCTAACCCTCGACGACGAGGTCCTCGACCTCGCTGCCCGCGCCGAGTCGGTCGAGGACGGCAGAACGACGCTGCCACGTCGACGATTCGCAGCCGGACGGATCCCATCCGTGGGCCCGCTGAGACGCGGTCTCGCCGGATAGTCGGCATGTCCCGGGGTGGCTCGCTCCACCGCGCGGACCATCGTGTCGCTCTCCCGGCAGCCCAGCCCGGCCGATCCCGGTTGCGAGAATCCGGCCGTGGCGAAGGTTCTGTTCATCTGCCCGGCTGAGCCGTCCCCGGTGAGTAACGGCCTGGCGATGCGAGCGGGGGTGAGCCTTGACGGTCTGGGCGCGCGGCATGATGTCAGCGTCGCGGTCGTCCGCTACGACGAGCGATCGCTGGCCTGGGCGCGTGAGCGCGCATCGGCGGCGGTCCACTTTCCGCTCGACATGAGCCGTGGCTCGGCGATCAGCTGGGTACGCAGCACGCGTGGCCGCGCGGTCGCCGCAGCCGCGATTCCGGACCTCGTGCGCGAGCGACCGCCCGCGATCGGCGATCGGATCGCGGAAGCATTCGGCACATCATTCGACGCGATGGTGGTTATGAGGGTCTATCTGGCAGGGGTCGCGGTGCCCTTCCTTGATGCGGGGGTGCCCGCGCTGCTCGACGCCGATGACGACGAGGTCTCGACGAGACGGTCGATGGCCGGCTTCGATCGGCTCGAAGCGGCGAGCGCCGCTGGCTACGAGCCGTTTCAGAACGTGGTCTTCCCCTGGTTTGACCGCGTGCTGTTCGCGTCGCTCGATGACGCGGTCGCCCCGCGGGTCCATCTCCCGAACGCGGTCGAGATCCCGACGAGGTGGGCCTGCCGGCCCAGGTCTGATCCCCTGGAGTTGCTGTTCGTGGGGAGCGCCGGCTACGGCCCGAACCACGACGCGCTCCGGCGCCTGCGTGAACGGATCATGCCGGCGATTGGGGCGATGGGCGTCGACGCCCGGCTTCACCATCCTGGCCTCGACGAGGACGTGGCGCCGTACTACGACCGCGCCCACATCGCGCTAGTGCCCCTGAGGGCCGGCGGTGGGACGCGCATCAAGGTCCTCGAGGCATTCGCACACGGCTGCCCAGTCGTATCGACCCCGACGGGTGCACGCGGCCTCGCGGCGCGCAACGACGAGCATCTCGTCGTGACGGCCGATGATGACGACGACGCGGCGTTCGCCGCAGCCGTCGTGAGGTTGGCGTCAGACGATGCCAGACGGCTTCGCCTTGCGACCTGCGCCCGGCGCTTCGTGGCCCTGCGCCATGACCGGCGACGCGTGGGGGAGCAGTTGGCCGACCTGGTCGGCCGGTTGAGCGTCCGGCGCTGACGCTCGGCTACCCGGTCAGATCGACGTGTTGGGCGCGGCGTACGCGGGTGCCGCGTTCAGCGCGTCCATCGAGAATGAGGCGATCACGGGTGCCGCTGCCGCGACGATCGACATCCGTTTTATGAACTGCCGACGGCTCGGCTCGAGATCGGCAAGGTCCCGGTCGATGTCGTTGCTGTCACCCACTCGATTTGCCCTCACGTTAGAAGTTGGTCCAGTGAACGAAGCCTGGCACGCTACCACAAAAGAATTCAGCCCATTGTGACACTGGCCACGAGCAGTTCAGCCGTGCGGGCGAGGTCACCGGCCTCGATCTCGTAGGCCGCGACGTGACCGAGGAGCGACGAGCAGGCCCGGACGAACCTGGCCGTGGCGAGTCCGGTCGGACGGCAGTTGGCGAGCGCGGCGGCGACCATCTCGAGCGAGCTGATCGGCCGGCATGAGCTGGTGCCTCCATGGTTGGCGCGAAGGAGCACGGCGACGCTGATCGGACCCCGTTGAAGGCGCCAGCGGAAGCCCGCGGTCACCGGGCTGAACGCTCTGATGATCGCTCCGCCGTCGGTGAAGACGCTGGGCAGGCCGGCCCAATCGGTCGACAGCTCCGGAATCAGATCGGGAGCTCCCGACTTCACCTGGAAGTTGCGCGGGAGGCAGATCGCCTCGCCGTCACGGGTGAAGATCGCCTCGTCACCCTCGACCGGATGGCCGTCGTGGAGCAGCCGTAGCATCAGCGTCGTCTTCCCGGCGCCCCTCTCGCCGACGACGAGCGCTCTTCGACCCTGGACGGACACCACGGCGGCGTGGATCGACGCCCACCCGGCGAGGGCCAAGTGGTCGATCAACCGCGCGTGGCAGCTTCGGTAGAGCACGTACAGAACGTCGTCTGGCCGGTGGACTGTCGTCAGCGACCGGCCGTCCTCGAACAGGTGATATGGCCCGCGCCCGGTCACGACGTAGTCGATCGACACGGTCGGGCTGACCGGCTGCTCGGCGGTTGTGGTCAGGTAGGCGAGGTGCTCGATGAGGCCGTCGTCCTCAACGGACACCCGGACGTCGTGCGACAGGAGCTGGAAGCTCAGCGGCTGCCCTACCGGACCACCCCTTCCTGCTCGAGCTGGGCGAGGCAGTCGTCAACCTCCCCGCGCGAGACGGCACCGGGGCCGAAGATCGTCGACATCGCCTCGGCGATGCCGATCCGGTCCCTCGCGCCGTCGCACAGCATGAACACCACCGCTGCTGTGGCGTTGAGGTAATGGACGCGATCGCGCTTGCCGTCGTACAGGACGAGCCCATCCTTCACCTCGCTGGAATCGATCCCGTCGACGGCCGTCGGCTTGGCGCTCATCGCTCCAGCTCGCCTGCTGTGGACGCTCGGGCCCGCGCTGCCGCCAACTGCTGCTTGACGCGGTACTCGAGCACGTCGGGAGCCGCCGTGGCGGCGGCTGCGAACCAACGTTCAGCGGCAGCGTTGTCACCGAGCTGGAATGCGCACGTACCCAGGCCGCTGGCTGCGAACTCGCCGAACATGCGCTCATCGTATGCCACCCGCGGATGCAGGAGCGTGGTCGGGTCGGTCGCGATCAGCCGCTCCAGCCACGCCGCGGCGTCCCCCCAGCGGCCCTTCGCCATGGCCTCCCGAGCCGACACCCAGTTGCACAGCGGGTCGTCAGGAAAGAGGGCCCGCAGCTCTTCGACGAGCTCGTCGGCCTCGCCGCCGGCCTGAAGTCGGAAGAGGGCCAGCTCGACGCGGACCAGCAGGCCCAGCTCTCCGGACTGGGGCTGCCGGCGGGCGACCGCGACACCCTCGGCCCAGGCGGCCTCCGCTCCGGCGTCATCGCCCAGGGCTCTGCGGACGGCACCGAGGTGGCACCACAGGTAGATCCGCTCCGGGTCATCGAGGAGCTGGCGTTCCAGCAATGGCTGGTTGCGGCGGTGCTTGGCGTCCTGGTCGCCTTCGTAGCCGAGATGGTCGATCTCGGCCGGTGTCTCTGTCACCTCTGCACCGTGCTCGGTGACCAGACGACGGATGTCAGGGAGCATGGTCTCGTGCATCGCGCCGTGGAACCGAATGTCGGGCCGGTTGCGGAACAGGCGATACTCCCAATAACGGGTCAGGCGCCTCGCCGGCCGCAAGCGGACGAGCCCGGCGATCGCGTGCGTGCTCGCCAGGCGATCGCGCAGCTCCCCGGCCGCGGTGAGACGCTCGTCGGCGTCGATGTAGAGGATCCACTCACCGCGGGCGATATCCAGCGCGGCGTTGCGCGCGTTGCCGAAGTGATCATCCCACCGGCGAGAGATGACCGTGGCCCCGGCATCGAGCGCGATCGCCTCGGTGAGGTCGGTCGAGCCCGTGTCGACCACAATGATCTCGTCGACAAACGGTGAGATCGACGACAGGCATTCCGACAGATGCTCGGCCTCGTTCCGGGCGATGAGCGTCGCCGACAGCAGCACGCGGCGATTGTAGGTCGCCGGCTGCCCATACCGGCGGTCGACGCAGGTAAGGTCGACGCGTGATGCCGATCCCGCCCCCGACGCAGATCGCCATCGTGGCGCACCGTCTTCGGGTCGATGCTTGGACGGGCGAGGTGATCGCCGCGATGCGGGCGTCCGGGATCAGGGCCGTGCTGTTGAAGGGAAAGGTGATCGCCGACTGGCTGTACGCCGAAGATCCCTCCGTACGCGATTACGTCGACGCCGACCTGATCGTCGCCCCCGCGGACACGGAGCGGGCGCGGGCGCTGCTCTGCGAACTCGGGTTCGAGGAGCTGCCGTACCCTCCGCTGGAGGAACACGCACGCCACGCGCGCCCGTACGTCCGTTCGCGCGACGGCGCCAATGTCGACCTGCACACCACGCTCCACGGTCTCGAGCGCATACCCCGCGAGCGGGCATGGCGCGCAGTCTCCACAGGCACGGAGACGGTCGAGGTCGGCAAGGTCGCCGTCGAGATCCCATCACGGCCAGTCCGCCTCCTCCACTTGGCGCTCCACCTCGATCCGCGCAATGAGGTTGGAGCGAAGGCGTGGCTCGACCTCGAGCGCGGGCTCGCCACCGGCACCCCCGACGAATGGCGTGCCGCGACAGCGCTCGCGCGGAACCTCGGCGTGGAGCACGAGCTTGCGGTCCGCCTCCGGCGCTTATCGGCGGGAGCGGCGCTGGCGGACTGCCTCGGTCTGACCCGCCATGTCTCGCCCGACTACCGCCTTCGAGAGGCGATCAGCGCCGGCGTTGCGCCGCGGGGCGCGCTGTCGGTGTTCGGCTTCGTGACGCTGCCCGATTGGCACTCCCGGTTCGCCTATGCATGGGCGAAGCTGCTACCGGACGACTCATGGCTGCGCGAGCGCTCGGCACTGGCACGGGCCGGCCATGTGCGCACCGCCCGCGCCGTCCGCGCGGCGCGTGTTCTGATCGGCCTGCCTGCGGCGCTCCGCGCCTGGATCACGTACCAACGCGGTTAGATGACTGCTCTACGCCAACGAGCCGGCCGCGCGGGCGTTGCGCTGCCGCTGGCCGGCTGCGGAACATTGGGCAGCCTGGACGCGATGCGGCCGCGACGTCTCCTATCGCCCCGAGCGGCCGCGCACATTTCTTCCCTGCGGACTTAAGTTGGGAAATCTGGGGTCGCAACCGCGCGACTTCGGGGTGCGTTGCGGCAAGCTGTGCGTATGGACATCCGCGAGGCGACGACCGAGGACGCAGATGTGGTGCAGCGCCTGCGCAAACACGCGTGGCGGGCGCGCTATGGGCATCCTGAGACCGGTGTGACCAGCGAGGTCTTGGAAACGGAATTGGCCGTGCTGCCGCCGACGAGTGATGACCTGGCGAGGTATGGCGCGATGCTTGCCGACCCCGACAATGCCGGCCGCAACCTCGTAGCCGTCATCGGTGACCGCGTCGTCGGAACAGTGACTTACGGACGGACCGCTGAGGGCGTCGGGAACATCGGCGTCTTCGTCGCGGACGAGTTCGACGGAACAGGTGTGGGTGATGCGTTGCTTGACAAGCTCATCAACGGCACGGACGAGCCGCTGGAGGTCGCCATCTTTGCCAGCAACCCGAGCCGCGAGTTCTACCGTCGGCACGGTTTCGAGGAGCACGGCCCTGAGTTCCTGCACCAGTTCCGCGAAGGGGTCAGCCTGCCCGTGCAAGTCCTCCGCTTGTCACGGACCGGTCCGGCTACGGGGTGAGCGTCGTGGCGGGAGTTTGAGGAGTTGGCCATCCACGCGGCGGCGAGGCGGTGGCTGTCCGTGGTGGCCGAGGTGGTTCTCGCGCAGGATGTGCGCCCACTTCGTCTCGACCGCTTCGCCACGGATGTCGAGCATCATCAGCTTCAGCAGTGAGTTGAGGCGTGGCAGGTTGCGGAAGGAACGCCGCCGCTCGCCGAGTAAGCCGCGCTGACGGCATCCCGTCAGTGCCGTCAGACCAGTTGCGCTCACATTCGTCGCAGCAGCCGCTCTCCGGGCCGCCGGTCAGCTTCGACCGCAACCCGGTATCGAGTTGTTCCTGACGCAGGTAATGCGGCGGACTGCCGTCCGCAGGGACGCACTCCCACCGAATGAACTCCTTATGACGACCGTAGTAGCCATCCCGACGAGTGCGGCCAGCGGGGTGCTCGGTGCAAGCGGGGCGAGCCATCACAGACCTCCTTGTCTGCATGTCCAGGTCGGTCCATCCAGTCGAACATAACTCGCAAAACGGACCTGGCTCATCCCAACTTAAGTCCGCACCCCCTCAGAGCGGAGGCAAAGGCCATCCCAACTTAAGTCCGCAGTGGAAATTTCTCGGAGGCCGCCGAGCGGTGCGACGCTGGCGCTCGGCGCGCCGCGGAGCGGGGCCGGCGCGTGGGCTCGGCGCGCGCGCTCTACGCCGGAGCGGTGTCATGGCTGGTCAGACCGGCGGTTGCCGGGACGCTCGGGGTCTGAGGCAGGTCCATGTCCGCCCCTGGCAGACCGCTTACCGGGGGCTGCTGGACGACGTCATCGGTGCCGGCGGAGCTCGCCATCCCGTTCGCCGCAGAACAGCCGCCGTGTCCGTCTGACGCAAACGGCGCGGGCCAGATCACGCGCCGGCGAGGGTCGGAGGGCTGACGGCGTCCGCCGAGGACGAGTTGATGATGCACCCCGCGTTGCATTGCGCAATCCGCTGGCGCGCAGGCGTCTTTGGTTTTAGGATGGCGCCGCGATGGCGGCGATTCGCGCGAAGCGGAGTCTGGGCACCAGCAGCGATACGTCGACGCGCCGATGGCTGGCGGTCGGAATCGTCGGCGTCAGCATCCTCGGGATCGTCGTCCTCTCGACCGTGGCGATCGCGCTGGCGGGGGGCGGCGGCCGCGCCGAGACGTCCCGGCTGGTGTTCTCCTCGGTGTTGCCGTTGCTCGGCACCTGGGTCGGAACCGTGCTTGCGTTCTACTTCGCCCGCGAGAACCTGCAGGCCGCGACCGACAGCACGCTCGCGCTCGCGGGGCTCACCGAGCAATCGACGCCGGTGACGCGAGTGATGATCCGCGAGGCGGACTTCACGACCTATGACCTCGGGACCAACGAGAGTCTGAATGCGATCAGGGTCGCCGACATCTACACCAGGATGAGACAGCTCAGCCCACCCCAGCGACGCCTGCCCGTGCGCAGCACGGCGGGCGCGGTCCTGTGCGTCGTCCACGATTCGACGGTGACGGCCTACGCCGAGTCTCTCGGCATCGCAACCGCGGACCTCGACACGACCCTGGGCGATCTCCTGGCCGTCGACGAGTTCCGGGAGCTGGTCACCGCCATCGGCTTCATACCCGAGTCCGCGACGGTGGCCGCCGCCCGCGCGAAGATGTCCTCCATCAAAAATTGCAACGACGTCTTCGTCACGCCGAGCGGGCGCCCCGACGAGCGAGCGACGGGGTGGTTCACCAATACCCTGCTCGCAGGCATCCAGTAGCCGCGATCATAAGGGAGCGGTGCCAACGTTCCGCCGGCGGTCGATAGCCGCGGCCGGGCTTGGCCACCTTCACGCTCGTGGTCAGCCTCGAGAGCGTCGTGGAGACCGTGGGGCGCCCCAAGCCGGCGGCGACCGTACGAGAAGGTATGTAGGCATCGATGTGGGACGAGATCGATCTCGAGCTAAGCGGCCCGGCGTCGTTCTTCTCGCCGCTGCAGGGCTTCGCCGAAGTGCTCGACGACGTGGTGGTCGAATTGGCTGCCGGCGCAGCGGCGCAGTTCGGCCATCGCGGCCTCGGCTGTCATCGCTTTGCGGTAGGCGCGGTCGGTGGTCATTGCGTCAAACGCGTCGCAGACGGCGATGATTCGTGAGCCGAGCGGGATCTCGTCTCGTTCGAGACGGTCTGGATAGCCGGATCCGTCGACACTTTCATGGCTGGAGCGCACGAGCTCCCCGACCTTGGCGAGCGCGGGGGCTGCGTTGATGATCCGTTGGCCGATCAAGGTGTGGTTGCGGATGAACTCCCATTCGGTCTCGTCCAGGGGAGCGGGCTTGTCGAGGATCGCGTCGGGGATCGCGACCTTGCCGACATCGTGCAGCTCCGCGGCATGACGGACTTCGTCGACCTGTTGGGCGGTCAGACCGAGGCTGCGGGCGGTGTCGGCGGCGAGGTTGGCGACATCGTGCAGGTGGGTGTGGAGGGTGGGGTTGCGCTCATGGAGGGCGCGCAGGAGCACGTCCTTGGACTGACGCGACGCCGATGCGCGCCCGCCGCGTTTGTGTCCGTACATCCGGCTGTCGGCCAGCCTCAAGGCGTCTTCGCCGGCGTCGGCTTCCAGCGGCAAGCTCACCGAGCCGTAGGAGCAGCCGATGACAAAACCCTGGCCCTCTTCGCTCATCGCGGCCGCGAGATCGTGGATCGTGTCCTGGTGGTGCTCCAGGGGTGCGTCGACCAAGACGCAGAATTCGTCTCCGCCGATCCGGTAGGCGCGCCCTCGCCCCTGCAGCTGGGTCGTCAGGCGCACGCCGAGGCGCTGCAGCAGGGCGTCACCGGTGGGATGGCCGAAGCTGTCGTTGTAGTCCTTGAAACCATCGAGATCAAAGAGTGCCAGCGCCACGGGTCGGTCGGGCGTCGCAGCGGAGATCCACACGCCCAGATCGAGGGTCAGCGCTCGGCGGTTGGGCAGACCGGTGAGCGCGTCGGTGACCGCCTCGCGCTGGCTCGAGCGCAGCAGCGTGATGTTCTGCTGCCAGGTCATCACCAGCCGCGCGAGGATCACGAGGATCGCCAGTTCCGCCAGGACGATCGCCACCGGGCCGACCCGTTCAAAGCTCGATGCGCCCAACACCCCCAGCGCGATGATGGCAAAACACAGGAGCATGCCGATCCCGCGCACGCTCGTTTCGCGAGCCACGCCGACCGTGGTGTCGCGCGCCGGCACCCATCCCGCCCATGCGGCCAGCACCGGCGCGAGGTACCAGAGGCCGTTATACCAGTCGGTCTGGCTGTAGGTGCCCGTCGCCACCGAGACCAGGTAGCGGCTGTCGGCGACCCAGAACACGAAGATGCCGGCGCCGAGCAGAGCCAGTTGAGGATTGAGGCGCCACTCACCGACAGCCATCGCGCCGATCAACAGCGCCAGCAGCGACAGATCACAGATCGGATACGCCAGGTTGGTGGCGATGGCCAACCCGCCGCCGTGAGCATGAGTCATCACCGGCTCCACGACGAGGGCCGCGCTCAGCGCACCAGTGGCGAGTGCCGCCGCCGCCGCGTCAGCGATCAGCGTCCGGGACGCGTTGCGCGTCCGGCCCCGCACCAACGACAGGATCCCCGCGAACGTGAACGGACAGAACGACAGATAGCCCAGGTCGGCCCAGGACGGCACCGGCGGGCTGCTCAACATCGACAGCTTCAGCTGCCAGTAGACGTCGCCCGTGGCCCAGCACAACGCGCCGATTCCGATCAGCGCCCAGCCATGGTCGGTCCGTCGACCGCGGATGAGCAAGAGCACCCCGGCGAGCGCAAACGCCACATCGGGCCAGACCCCCGAGTAGGGAGCGACCCGTAACAGACTCGTGGTGATGGTGTCGCTGGACTGCTCACCGACCTCCCACACACTGAGCAGCACCAGCGCACCCAGCACAGCACGCGGCACGGGCGGCCGGGACACCCCCGCCTCGTGCAGGGAGCCCCGCGCCGGTCCCGGGCGCGAGAGGTTCATACCTCGGAATCGGCTCAGCGGTCCGACGCGTGAAGCGGATAAGCCCCGAACATCATGCGGCAAACTACGCGCCTCGCTCCAGCTCTGCCCCAGACGTTTCCGGGGTGATCTCTACCCGAGCTCCTCGTCCTGAACGCTGCTGGCGGCTGAGCGTCGTGTCGTGGGGTCCGGGACGGGCCTGCGGGCTGCGGGCCGGTGGCGGGTCGCGGTGCCTGGGGTTCTGGCCGGGTTCGTCGGCGGGTGCGTTAGAGCGGATCTGGTCACAAATCGGGGCGATCTGTTATGTAGGGGCATGGCGATGGCTGGCGCCCGGGAGCGATGGTCAGATGCGGATCTGCTGGCGGGGATCGCGGACCGCGATCGGGAGGCGTGCGCGGTGTTCTATCGCCGGCATGTCGCGCGGGTGGTGGCGTGTGTGCTGCGTGAGACGCGTGATCCGGAGGTGACCGCTGATGTGACGGCCGAGGTGTTTGCGTCGGTGATCGTCAGCGCCGGGCGTTACCGGGCCCAGACCGACAGCGCGGGTCCGTGGCTGATCGGGATTGCGCGCAATGTGCTGGCGAGCAGCCGCCGGCGGGGGCGGGTGCAGGATCGGGTCAGACGCCGGCTGGCGATGGAGCCGATCGAGCTCGACGACGATGACCGCGAGAGCACGGCGGTGCTGGCCGCGCGTGGCGGTCGGGTGGTCGAACTGGTCGAGGCGTTGCCCGCCGGGGAGCGTGACGCGGTCACGGCCCGGGTGGTGGATGAGCGCTCCTATACCGAGATCGCGTCGGCGTTGAGCTGTTCAGAGCTGGTCGTCCGCAAGCGCGTCAGTCGCGGGCTGGCCCGGGTGCGCCAGACGCTGGAGGAGCGCTGATGGCCGACTTCTATGACCGCCTGGAGCTTGCCCTCGCCGACGCCACCGAGCGCGGGGCGCGCCGCCGCGTTGGGGTGCGGGGATCGATACGCCGCCGCGGGGACTGGCTGGCCGGCGCCGGGGCGCTGGCGGTCACGGCGGCTGTGGTGGTGATCGCGATCGCCGCCGGCGATCATCGCGGCGCTCAGCACCCCGTGAACCGGTCCCAGCCGGCGGTGGTGACCAACTACGGGCCGCACCGGCTGCCGGGGCTCGGCGGCCAGCCGGTCTGCGATACCGAGCTACGCGCGCCCCGCGCGCCCCGCGCGGGCAGCGCGGCACGCGGCGTGCTGGTGGTCAACACGCGACCCCCGACGCGCTTTGTGTTCTCGCTCACCGCGTCGGGCGTAGCGCCGACCGCCGACGCACAGATCTATGCGGTGTGGCTGCTGCCCGCCACGCGGCTGAGCTCGGGGGCCTATCAGCCACTCGCAGGGCAAACACCATTGTTCGTGGGGGTGATCAGACCGCCGGTCGCGCACACCGAGCGGCTCGCGGTCGAAGGGCTGCTGCCCCAGAGCGCCAGCGGCGACTATCTGCTCCGTCTCACCCGTCAGCCCCGCCCGTCCGCCACGACGCCCGGAACGACCGTCCTGCAGGGATTCATCGGCCTATGACCGAGAGCGGCCGCGAACGTCTGATCCCGGCGACACCGTGTCGCTCGGGAGCGCATCGTCAACCATAAGGAGTCTGGAATGCTCGCCCGAACGCGGATCCTCTCGTCGCTGCTGATTGCTGGTCTGGCTCTGCTGTCGCCGCTTGTGGTGAGCGTTAGCTTTAGCGGTCAAGCGAGCGCCGCAGTGCGCGGTTTCACCCGATCGAACCGGCCGGCGCGTGCCGGCGCCTGGCTCGCTCATCCGAGCGGGTCGGCGGTCGGCGGGCTGACCGCGGGCCCGTTTACCGATCCATTGGGGTTTGGTTCAGCCCTGGTCGGGTCAGCGCCGACCGGCGACGGGCCCTCGCTGTTGGCGGTTGACTCGGCGACCCACACCGCCTATGTGGTCGACGGCGACAACCTCGACGGCCCCAACCAGGGTGGCGACACCGTCTCGGTGATCGATCTGCGCCGGTGCAACGCCCGGGACGTCAGCCTCTGCCCGGGGCCCTGGCCAACGGTCAGGGTCGGCAACATTCCATCGTCGGTTGCGGTCGACACCGCCACCGACACGGTCTATGTGGCCAACACCGGAGACTCCGTCGACCCGAGCACCGTCTCGGTGTTCAACGGCGCGACCTGCAACGCCGAGGACCTGCGGGGCTGCGGGCAGACCCCGGCGCAGGTCCCGGTCGGGATCGCGCCGCTGGGCATTTATGCCGACAGCGCCAACCACACCGTCTATGTCGCCAACCTCGATTATCCCAGCGGCAACACCGTGTCGATGATCAACAGCGCGACCTGCAACGGCGCGCATCTGTCGGACTGCCCGAGCACCGAGCCGCCGACGGTCACCGTCGGGGACGGGCCGGGCGACATCGACGTCGACCAGGCCACGCACACCGTCTACGTGGCCCAGACCGCCGGCGTTGCGGTGTTCGACGCCGACACCTGCAACGCCGCGACGCAAAGCGGATGCGGCACGGTCGCGACGCTCACCAACGGCGACACCAACGGAGTGATCGCCGCGACCGTCGACCCGGCTAACCAGACGCTGTACACCGCCAACGGCGATGACACGCTCTCGGTGTTCGATCTGCGCGACTGCACCGCCGCTGATCTGGGCGGCTGCGCGACCGACACACCCGCCACGGTCAGCATCACCCACGGCGTGCCGGGGTTTGACGCGGCGCTCGGGGTGGCCGCCGACATCGCCAACCACACCATCTATGCCCCCTTCTACCACGACGACGCGCTCATGGCGATCGACGCCGACGCCTGCAACGGCCACAACCTGGCCGGATGCGCGACGGTCGTCCCGCGGGAGATCCACACCGGCGCCGAGCCGGAATCCGTCGCCTTGGACCCCGAGTCCCAGACGCTCTACACCGGCGACGAGGTCGATGACGCCGTCTCGGTCATCAACGCCTCGGCCTGTGACGCCCAGACGAGCACCGGCTGTCGCCCGGCGCCGCCCATGATCGCCTTCCCGCAACCGGGGGGGCCGGCCGACGATCCCGCCGTGCACACCCTCTACATGCCCAGCCAGACGGGCGTCGTTGGGATGCTGGACACCAATGTCTGCAACGCCGCCCGGCCCGCCGCCTGCCCGGCCGCACCGGTCACCTTCAGCGGCGGGGACGACCCCGTGGACGCGAGCGTCGATGAGACCACCGGCACCGTCTACATCGCCAACGCCGGCAGCGGGTCTGATGGATCGGTGTCGGTCATCGACGACCTCACCTGCAACGCCGGCATCCAGATGGGGTGCGCCACCATCGCGCAATTGCAGGTTCCCGCCGGCGCCGACCCGATCGCCGTCGACGTCGACGTGGTGACCGACACCGTCTACGTCGCCGCCGACGCCTCCGCCGGGTTCGGCGCCCCGACCGACCTCTACGTGTTCAACGGCGCCACCTGTGACGCGCAGGCGAGCAACGGCTGTCGTCAGACTCCGCTCGCCGTGCCACTCGGAACCGCAGCACCGGCCGGTGTGGCCGTGGACCAGGCCACCAACACCGTGTATGTCGCCATGGTCTCCTCCTTCGGCACCGACACGCCCGGCAGCGTGGCGGTGATCGACGGCGCGACGTGCAACGCCACGCAGACTGCCGGCTGCACCGCCCCGATCGCGAGCATCCCGGTCGGCGTCGACCCCGAGCAAGTCGGCGTCGACCAGGCGTCCGACACCGTCTACACCGCCAACGCGCAGGACTTCGACTACCCCGGGACGGTGTCCGTGATCAACGGTGCCGTCTGCAACGCCGGCGACCAGGACGGCTGCGGACAGAGCGCCGCCACCGCTCCCGTCGGATTCGGACCCCTCAATCTCTGGGTCGACCAGGCCCACAACGAGGTCTGGGTCGAGAACAACCTGGACACCAGCGTCTCGATCATCAACGGCACGGCATGCAACGGCCAGCACGAGACCGCATGCGTACTCCAGTGGCCCCAGCGCTCCGTGCTCGACTACCCCGACTCAGCCGCCTTCGCAGACGCCGTCAACAGCGCTTACATCGGCGGCGGGACCGGAATCTCCATCCTCGCACTCACCCCCAACACCCACCAATGAGTCCGCCATGGATTCGGCGACGAGGAGGGCGCCGGCGCGGTGTGCTCAGACAGGCGGGCGGATGGGGCTCTCCCGATGGTTCTCACGGCGGGCGTGTCGCGCCGGCCTGTCGTGTTCGTCAGCTTCCTGTATGGGTGGCGAGCCCGCGGGACCGGAGCAGTGTGAGCACCGCGGGGCTGGGCTGCTTGGGCTGGTCCGGGTTGATGATGATGCTGTCCAGCGAGGCGCCCGCGTCGAGCAGCAAGATCACGGTGGCTACCCAGTCCGGTGACGGGGCGCTGTCCGGGGTCTCGCTGCTGCCGACCAGCGCCCATTCCAGCGGAGGGCTGTGCCAGCGCGTGTCACGCGCGTTGAGGTCGGCGCCGTGGTGCAGCAGCAGGGCGACGGTGTCGGCGCTTCCGGCCCAGGATGCCGCGTGCAGCGCGGTGGCGCCGTCGTCATCGGTGCCGTCGCGGCGTGCCTCGACCGGAAACCCGAGCTCGAGCATGAACCTGACCGAGTCCAGGTTCCCGTGCTCGGCGGCGGCGACCAGGGTCGCGTGGTCGGCGGGCTCGAGCCGGCCCACGAGCGTGGGATCGGCGGCGGTCTGCCTGCGGGCGGCGTCCGCGTTGCCGATCACGATCGCCTCGAGGAGGCGATCGACGGGATCATCACTCCCGCCTCCGAGCAACTCGACGGTCGCCGCGTCACCGGCAGTCAGCGCGCGCCGGCGGGCCGAGCGACCGTCGTGGCCGGGCGCGTCCGGGTCGGCGCCGGCGGCGAGCAGGACGGCCACGGCGTCCCGGTCGGCCTCGGCGGCGGCCTCGACCAGCGCTTCGGTGAACAGCTCGGCTGCTCCTGCGGCGGCGTTCGTGAGGAGCTCCAGGCACCAGGTGCCACCTGATGCGTACAGCGCCGCGAGCAGCGTCTCTGAGCGCAGCGGTGCGCCTCGATCGAGCAGCAGCCGGATGATCGGCTCGTTGTTGGGGCTCGAGTTGGCGCTGGTGACGGCGCACTCCAGTGGCCGCCAGCAGTGTCTCCCGCGGCTCGCTGCGTCGATCTCGGCTCCGGCGTCGAGTAACAGGCGGACGACATCAGCGAGTCCCGGCGCCCGCGACGGATCGAGGTGAAATCGCGAGGCGCACGCCAGGTGCAGGGCGGTCCAGCCGCTTGCCGGGTCGACGCGGATCGCGGCACCGGGGTCCCGCCGCAGCTCGGCCTCGACCCGGGCGGCGTCGCCGAGGACCACCGCGGCCGGAAACCCGGACTCGGCCAGCAGCGGGCTCTCATGCAGCATCCGGGCCGCTACACCGATCTGGTGATTGACGCTGGAGCGCAGGAAGCGCACGACGTCCTCAGGAATGGAGGCGTTGCGCGCCTCGATCTCGCGCACCAGCGCCCCCCAGCTCGGCTGACCCAGCTCACGTGAGAGCGCGAACTGCGCCCCGGCCAGCGTCAGCGGTGCCGACACGGCCGCAAGCCGTGCGAGCGCGCCTGTGTCGCCGTCTTGGGCCGCGTGCAACAGCTCCTTGGCCCGCCGCCGCGCCTGGTCGAGATCCGGGCGCTCAGGAAAGACTGACATCACATCTCCTCAGTGGCTCGGTGGTCCGCGTGCCAAGCCTGGAGATGCTCACACCCGCAAACCCTGTCGTTGAGGAGAACTCAGTTCTTCCCGCGGACCCGGAGGCGCCCTCACACGCCTGATCGCAAGGTACCACGCGACAACGTCCAAGCGGCTGCGTTCCACGCTCAGCGCACCGGTCCGGAACGCTCGACGGCGCAGGAGGTCGACTTCGGACTCGTCCGGGTTGCCGCGGTCGTCGACCAGCTCCGCGCCGAGCTCGATCGGTTCTGGCCTGGCCCGCTGACGCTGTTCAGTCATACGGACTCAGAGATCCCGCTCGCGTTCTGAGAGCGCTATCCCAGCCCCGCGGACGCCCGCGGGCTGGGCGTCGCCCGGGTCAGAACGGACTGTCCGGGCGAGAATCGCACCTGTCTCATCGCGGACCTCCGAGGTCCGCGCGGTGGGTCACTGCAAGTGTCACTGCAGCACCGGCGCAACAGGCACGCGAGCTGGCACAATCTGGCCGTGGCTCGTTTGCATCGGTCTCGCGGCTCCGAGGTTGACCAGCCCCCGGACGAGCTCGCGATGACGATCGCAGACGTGTTCTGGGTCACGCCTCCGCCCCAGGGAGCCCAGCTCGATCGGCGCCAACGGAAGATCGCGGCGGCGATCTATCCGGGGACCGCCTTGACCGGCGAGCTCACCGGCGCAGGAACGCTCCGCCCAGGCGACGTCGTCGTGCACGAGCAGCAGCGCTTCACGATCGCGAGGATCGACGCGTTTCGTGAAGTTCTCGAGCGTGTCCAGCCGCCGCGGAACATCGCCCTTCGCCTCGGGACAGGGGTCGACCCAGCGGCGTTCGACAAGGGACAGACGATCCGGTTCGCGCGCTGAGCGGCCGGCAACCGACGCTGGCGAGGCGCATCAGCGCCCGTCGTCGGCCCACATCAAGAAGTTCAGCCTGATGAACCGTCCTGGGTTGCTTAGAGACTCCTGGCTTAGGAAACCAGGAGGAGTTCATGCCGACAGATCGCCCGCGCAGCAACTACCGCCGCATCTACCTCGCCTGTCGTGGCCTGACCAAGGCCGCCGCCGCTCAGAAGCCTCGAGCAGAGCACAGTGCGGGTGACGATCGGTCTCCTCTTCGGCGGTGGGCCGCGGTCAGGCGCCCGGCTCCGCGATGCCGCGGGCGGGCAGCTACCTGCTCGCGAGCACCGAACCGCCGCACCACCGGCTTTGGAAACGGCGCGATCAGTGCTTGGCGGTGAACGCGTCGATTCGTTCGGCGTATGCCGTCGCCGCGGTTCGCAGGACCGCGAGATGGCCGCCGGGCATCAGGTCGAACTCGGCGCCGGGAATGAGGCTGGCGAGCTCGCGGCTGTCGGCATCAGGCACGATCCGGTCTCGCCGTCCGTGCAGCACGAGCGTTGGGACGCTCACGCTCGCCACGCGCCTCCGAGCGTCATAGCCTGTCCCGGCTTCGATTTGGTGGCGAACACCGTGCCCGCCGTCGCGGTCGCCGGCGGCGGCGAGTCTGGCCAGCATCCTCGTGCGCAGGCGCGGGCGACCCGACGGCCGGCCGGCGATGAGCGTCAGGGTCCGGACTCGGTCCGGATGCGCGAGGCACAACTCGAGGGCGATTCGGGCGCCCATCGAGAAGCTGACGATGTCGGCCGCCGCGACGTTCGCGGCGTTCATCGCTGCCAGCGTATCTCGCGCCATCACTTCGTAGCTGTAGGGCTCGTCCGGTTTGTCGCTCAAGCCGACACCACGGTTGTCAGCGGCGAGCACCCGGTGATGGCAGGCGAGCGCGTCGATGAGCGGCCGGTACTCGCCCGTGTGGACCGCGAGTCCGCCGATGAGCACGACCGGGTCGCCAGTCCCGGCGAGCTCGTAGTGGATGCGCACCCCGTCGCTGTCAGCGATCGGCATTCGCTCAACCTAGCGCCGCCGCGCTCGGGGGCCGCAAACACGACCGCTACGAACTCGGCGATCCCGCGTTCGCACTCGTGGCGCCGACCCCGCCGCGGCGCCCCGGAAACCGCAGCGGCGAGTCCGTCGAGCGCACGTTCGTCCTTCCGGGTCCCGGGCGTCGGACCGGGCCTCTGTGTATCCGCCAAAGCTCAAGCCAGACGAGTGCGGACGCGGGGCCAAAGGACTCGCCAACGCCGCCGGACCGGCGTCATCGAGCGTGGCAAGAGGACTCGTGTGATTTCGGCGGCTGAGGTCGTGAATGCCAGCGCGTGGCCGGCGCCAGCCTTGTTGCCGCTCCGGGCGACGAGGAGCTGTGGTGAACGCTCGCCGCTGAAGTCATCGAGTCAGCGACAGGACCGGGCTGGCTGACCGCTTGACTGAGTTGCGTGCCGTCGTCTCGGGCCCGCCGGCGGAAGGTGCGGGATCACCCGTCTCCGTTACCGCCCGCTCGACGTCGATGGAACGCTGCGATCCGGCCAGACCGTCGGGGGCGGCGCGGACTTGTGCCATGGCTCCCGCGTTGGCGACGAGCGACCCCTCGTATTGGGCAGGAGTGGGACGGTCGAGTCGTTTGGGTTCTCGGCGTCGTCTCGGTTGTGGTTGGTGAGGGTGGCGTTGAGGGTGGCTGCGAGCCATTGGACGTAACGCTCGGTGCTCCAGCCGCGCTCGTCGGTCAGGAGCAGGTAGGTGCTCGGGTTCGTCAGGGCGTAGATGACGTCGGCGGCACCCTCGGCGGTGAGGCCCTCAGCGAGGCGCCCGCGGTCCGCGAGCGTGTCGGCGATCTGCTGAAGGTCGGCGCGGATGTGGGCGTGAGAGTCGTCACGACGCGCGGCAAGCTGCTCGTCGGTGGCGGCCGCGGCCTCGGCGACGGCAAGGATACGAGCCGCTCGAGCCTGCACCCCTCCAGTGAACGCCGCTAACCGGTCGAGGATCTGATCTGGCTGGCCGCCGAGCATTGCCCGCCATTCGGCTCGGCCCGCGATCGGCGTGTCGTCGTCGTCGCGAACGGTCGTTCGGATGATCTCCGAGAGGATCGCTGCCTTGTTGTTAAACGCGAGGAACACGGTCATCTCTGACACGCCGGCTTCCCGCGCGATCACCTTGGTCGTCGTGCGCACGTATCCGTTGCACAGGAACAGCGCCTCGGCCGCGGCCCGGATTCGGCGGCGGGTCTCAAGCGAAGCCTGCTCGCGTTTGCGAGAGCTGTAGGCGCGGCGCGGGCCGGCTGCCGACTCATCGGCGGGATTGACAGACCGATCAGACATTGACTAGAGTGGCACTCTATCGATTATCCGGGCGGATCCATCGTCCGGTTCCAGAGGAGGAGCAGGTGCTGCAGGCTGACGATGACCTCGCCGTCAGCGGTGAGCGCAACAAGCAGGTAGTCGGCCGGCTGTACGAGCAGGTGTTCGGCCATGGCCGACTGGAGCTCGCCGATCAGCTCGTGCACCCGGAATGCCGGGACCTCCACGATCCGCAGGACCGACGCGGACCGGCCCGCGTCAAGGAGGTCGCGACGATGCTTCGCGCAGCGTTTCCAGACCAGTGGTGGGAGATCCAGCAGCTCCTCGCCGAGGGAGACCGCGTCGCGATGTACTGCATCTGGACCGGCACCCACGACGGCGAGTTCATGGGCATCCCGCCGACCGGCCGCCGGGCGACCATCCCGCACATGTACCTGTTCCGGCTGCACGCCGGACAGATGATCGAGTACGCGGCCGTCCGCGATGATCTCGGGATGATGAGACAGCTGGGACTGGTCCCAGCTGGCCGCTCGGGCCCGGAGCCAGACCCCGCGTGCGGGCGGAGAACTCGCTCTCAAGGGGGATAGCCGCTCGTCAGAGGTCCACCCACAGGCTGACGACGATGCCGAGCGCGGCAGACAGACTACGGACCTACAGGCACACCGGACCAGCCGGCAGGCGCTCTCCTGCTGAGCGGCGGCTCGCTGATCCTCACGGCGGTAGCGAAACCCAACAGGTGAGAGGACGGTCGATGGGCGGGAAACCGAACGATCAGGCGCGGGCAGGCCGGCCGCTTCGACCGGCCCGCCGCTGCGAGTCGCTTGCGCGGCATGATCCGGCGCGTTCATCAGTCCGAGCCGCACCGGCCCGCATGTCAAGCCGAGTCAGCTGCCCGCCGCTGGTGCTGCTCACCCGATCGGCGCCGCCTTGACCATGGCAGCGCTCGCGCTGGGACTCGCCGGCTGTGGCGGTTCGAGCGCCACAAGCAAATCGACCCCCGTGGCGCAAACGAGTACTAACAAGGCGGCGAAGCCGACCGGCCTCGCGCTCTATGTCGAGCAGTCCGGCGACGAGCCGGGTTTCGTGCCCTCAGGCGCCCTGACGAATACGAGCTCTGCCGCCGTCTTCGCTGGCGCCGCCAATCCAAATTCGTCGGCGTCCTACACAAGGCAGCTGCAGAAGAGCGGGTTCGTGGCCGGCGCCGTCGAGGCAATCGGCGGCAGCGGTGGCAACGGCATCTCGTCGGTGATCGAGTTCAAATCGACTGCCGGCGCACGAACCTTCGAGGCATCCAGCCTCCGCTCGTTCCTCCGCGGAGCAAAGCGATTCGCGGTCCCCGGCGTCCCGGGCGCCTACGGCTTCGGCTACCTCGGCAACGCGGCCGGGGGAACGGCCGTGAACGTCATCTGGGTCGACGGCGACTGCTACGCGGTGATCGGCAACGCGGCAACCGGCGCGATCCCGGTGTCGTCGTTGTCCAAGCCGATCGTGCACGGCGCGAACACGATCTTCGATCGCAGCCGCGGACACTGCGCATAGGGCTCGTGCCGGGCCGGCGGACACGCCGCGTCGGCTGTCCGCGCGCGGTCTGCAGAGGATTCCAGCGCGCGTGGCGGCAGCCACACGCGTCCCGCGTGGACAAAACGGACAACGAACCAACGCTCAGCAGACGCTTCTTGAGAACCGCAACGCCCAACTCTCCCCTGGTTTGCGTCTGAGTCAATGACACAGATCCGGGTTTTGATTAGCCCGCATCTGCGAGGCTTCTGGCACGATCAGCAGGAGGGTCTTGATGACCGAGCCGGGACGTTTTCAGGGCAGCGATGGAGGTCGCAGGCCGAAGCGGTTTCTGTCGCCGTCGCAGAAGTATGAGATCTGGCTCGCGCTGGTGCGCGGGGAGTTCTCGACGGTCGAGGCGGCCGAGCGGGCGGGGGTCGATCGCTCGACGATCGTGAAGCTGCGGTCGGTCGCGAAGCAGGGCGCTTTGGACGCGCTGGCGGCGTCGCGGCCGGGGGGTCGCCACGGCGGTCCGGATCCGGAGCTGGCCGCCGCCAAGGCAGAGATTGCCCGGCTGTCGGAGGCGATCAAGGAGATGGGCGTGCGGTTGATGCTCGCGGAGGGAAAAGAGCGCTGGGACTGAGTGGCCGGGTCCCTCGTCGGGTTGACGCGGCCACCAAGCACGAGCTGCTCTCTCTGATCGACCGTGCCGTCGCTGACGGCTGGGAGCACCGCCGCGCCTGCGGCTATCTCGAGCTGGACGAGGGGCGGGCGTGGCGGTGGCGCCGGCGGCGTGATCAGGGCTGCCTGGACGACAAGCGACCCGGGGCGGCGCTGCACGGCCTGCGGCCCGAGGAGGTCAGCGCGATCCTTGAGCTGTTTGAGCGCTGGGGCGAGATCGATCGCTCGCATCGCAAGCTCGCGCACCGCGGCAGCTACACGCACACGGTGTGGGTCTCGCCGGCGACCGTCCGGCGTGTTCTTGCTGCTCACGGCCTGGTTTTGAAGCGGCCTCGCCGGGTCCGGTCTGACCGCAAGCCATTCCCCGAGTGGGCCGACTATGAGCGCAACTCGATCTGGATCTACGACGTCACGCACTTCACCGGCTGCCCCAAGCACGCCGTGTTCGCGGTCATGAACCTCGTGACCCGCAAGTGGATCGGCGAGCTCGTCAGCATCGAGGAGACCTCGACCCAGGTCCAGGTCGTGTTCCTCGACGCGCTCGAGCACGAGGGGCTGCTGGAGCTCGTCGAAGCCCGCCAGGACGCGGTGCCCGCCGACACGTTCCCCCTCGATGGCGCCGTTGACGAGCGCGGGCTGGCGCCGATCCTGCTCGCCGTCTCAGACAACGGACCGCAGATGACCTCAGGCTCAACCCGGGAGTTCATGGCGATGTGCGCGATCGCGCAGCACTTCGGGCGGCCCGGCACCCCGACCGACCAAGCCTGGATCGAGAGCCTCTTCTCCCACGTCAAGGCCGAGTGGCCCCACCTGGACCACATCCGCGACCCGGAGATCCTGCGGGCCGAGCTCGCCGACGTCCGCCGCCAATACAACAGCGTCCGCTTGCACGCCGCGATCGGCTACGTCACCCCCGACGACGAGCACGACGGCCGCGGCCCGCGGATCCGCGCCGCCCGCAGACGCGGGCTACGACACGCCCGCTGGGCCCGGATCGCATACCATCAAATCCAGCAAGCCGAAGCCAACCGCCGGAGCCCGTCCGATGTGGACTGATTCGCTCCCCGATCTGTGGCTTTGACTCAGACACACCGCACCCCCAGATGGGCAGAAGAGCCTGAAAATGTCACTGTCCCTGACTTCGGGGTCATGAGAACGCCGGCGTAGTCGCTCGCCCGGACCCGGATCGTCTGGGCGGCAAAGTCGACGTCGCGCCAGCGGAGGGCCGACAACTCGCCCCTCCGCAGGCCGGTGAAGGCGGCCGTCAAGGTAGATCGCCGCGTCCTGCGACGAGCTCCGGGTTCGGGGCGAGCCGCGGAGCGTCGAATCCTCGCGGCCGTCGGGCAGCCGGTACGCGGCGTGCCAGACGGGTCCGCGCGCGCTCGACGCGGAAGAGATGCCCTGTCGGCACCCGGTCATCGTCCGCCATGGAGGCGATCGCACGCCGCTCCAGGGACATATCCGGGACATGCCACCGAGTTGGCACATCTTCTGAGAGGTCGAAATCCCGCCGCAGCGGGGCCTTTCGGAGTGGGCCGTGGAGGAATCGAACCTCCAACCTTGGGATTAAGAGTCCCCTGCTCTGCCAATTGAGCTAACGGCCCGGAGCGATCGGATGTTACCCAGGGCCGGATCGTTTCGATCCACCGGGGCGATTTCGGACGGTCAGCAGGACTGAGCGACCGAGGGCGTGGTCTTGGCCTCTTGGATCTGGGCCTTGAGCGTGGCCTGCTCGGCCTTGGCGGTCAGGCTGAGCGCCTTGTTGAGGGCGAGGTCGCCGACGCGCGTCTCGCCGCCGGCGTAGGCGGAGGCCGCGAGGCATTCGTATCCCTTGGCCTCGTTCGGGGTGGCGGCGGCCACGATCTGCCAGGCCCCCGCCGCCTCGGAGTACTGCGACAGCTGGGCGTAGGCCTCGGCGGCGAGCGTCGCCAGATCGGCGTCCGGGGACTTGGTCAACTGGAGATAGCGCTGCCAGGCCGCGGTCGTGTTCGCGAGCTCCTTCTTGCCGGCGGCGGTATACGTGTCCGTGCTGGAGTTGAAGCCGGTCGAGCTGGCGTTCTCCCAGCGCGCGCTGATCAGCGCGGCCCAGGCCGCCGCGCTGTCGGGATGGAGCTTGGTCTGCTTGAGCGCGGCCTTCTCCTGGGAGCTGAGCACCGCGCCCTGCTGATTGGAGCTGTTGCCGCTGAAGGCGTTGAGCAGACCGCCGCCGCCGGTTCCGGTGCCGACGCCGAAGAGCACGAGGCCGCCGCCCATCAGCACGGCCAGCCCGAGATAGACGGCCTGGACGGTGCGCCGGCGGCCCTTGCTGCGCAGATCGAAGAGCATCGCCTAGACGCCTCCGCCGCCGACCTCGTCGATGTCCGGATGGCGCACGAGCTCAGCGGCGGCACGGGCCGCGTCACGGCGATCGACGATCTTGAGCATGATGATGCTGGCTGCGAAGAGAAGGAAGAGCGGGAGCGCCTCCAGGCCGGTGGTGACTGGGTCCGAGCCTGGCATGGCCGCCGCTATCACGGCGATGATGACCGTAGCGTAGCGCCAGTGCCTGGTCAGGGTGTTGCCGTCGATGACGCCGATCCGATGCAGGCCCAGCAACCCCATCGGCAGCTGGAAGGCGAGGCCGATGCCGGCCATCGTCAGGATCTCGAACGAGTACAGCGGCGATGCCTGAACGAGCGATTGGAACTGGTCGGCGTTGTAGCCCTGGAGGAAGCGAACCGCCGCCGGTAAGACGACGAAATAGGTGAACACCACGCCCATCACGAACAGGATCGGCGCCGCGATCATGATCGGCAGGGCGACCCGGCGCTCGTCGCGGCTGAGCGCCGGGATGACGAAGGCGTAGGCCTCGTAGAGGAGCACCGGAAGGGTCAACAGCAGCGCGAAGTACGCGCACACCTTCAGGGTCGTCGTGAAGGTCTCGCCGACGCCGATCGTGATCGGCAGATCCTTGGCCGCCTTCTGGGGCAGCGCCTTGGCGGCGGCGTCGAGCTCGGCGCCGATCGAGGCGATCGTCGCGCTGTCGGACAGGGAGAAGGACGGGGACCGCGAGAGCTGTCCGAACAGCTTGCCGGCGGCTGCGATGTCCCGGGACGCCTTGACCGAGTCAGTGGTCAGGCCGCCGATGTGGTTGACCTGGGTCACCGAGGTGGCCGCGTTGAGCGGCGCGTTGACGACGTTGAGCAGCGCGTGGTTCTGCCAGAAGCACAGCGCGAAGGCGACGATCAGCGCGGCCACGCACACCATCAGCCGGCTGCGCAGCTCGTCCAGGTGGTCGACGACGCTCAGCCGGTCCTCGTGACCGATCGGGCGAATCACTTTGGGCATCGGCTAGTGATGCCTCACTGGCGATGCGGTGAGGCCATCGGCACGGCGTGCGGCGCGCGCGGTCCGGGCTGCGGTGTTATGACCGGCGCTCGGGGTCGCTCGTGGAATGCGAGCCGGGCGTCGGGTCAGACATCGTGGCGGTCGGCGTGAGCTGGGGCTTGTCGTCGTCGTCCTTGGAATCGCCGGTGATGCCCTCCTTGAACTCGCGCATCCCCTGGCCCAGGCCCTTGCCCAGTTCGGGCAGGCGCTTTGGCCCGAGGATCAGAAGGACGATCACGAGCACGACGATCATGTCGGTGACGGGGTTGCGGAACATGGATCAAGACCTCTCTCTGGGGACACCAAATGTAGCGGGCGGGAGGGAGCCGCATGCGTCCAATCGACGTCCACTTCCATCAAGCGGCTCCGGGGCACGGCCGATATCTGGATCGAGCCACCATGAGCCAGAATCCAGACCGCCAATCCATCCGCCGCATCGTCCTTCCCAGCGGTCGCTCGATCGAAGTCGTGCGCTTCTACAGCGCCGAGACCGAGACCCAGGGACTGCACGTCTGCCCGCAGTGCAGCTCCCGTCTCGTCCAACCCGTCCAGTGGGCCGAGGCCCCCCAGGGCTTCTGGGATCTGCTCCTCCAATGCCCCAACTGCCACTGGAGCGAGGCGGGCATCTTCGACCAGAATCAGGTCGACGCGCTCGAGGAGCAACTCGACTCCGGCCTCGCCGACATGCTCTCCGATCTCCGGCGCCTGACCCAGGCGAACATGACCGAGGAGATCGAGCGCTTCGCGGCGGCCCTGCACGCCGATCTCATCCTGCCTGAAGATTTCTGACGCCGAGCCGGCGGACGGGCCGGCGGCGCTTACGAATAGCGCTCGACAACGGCGTCGGCGACGAGCTCCAGCGCCGCGCGCTGCGCCGCCGGCAGGGCGGGCAACGCCGCCTTGGCGCCGGATACGAGCTCCAGCGCCTGCTCGCGGGCCGTCGTCAGCGCGCCGGTCTCGGCGATCCGCGCACAGACCTGCTCGGCCAGCTCCGCGGTCGTGATCGTCCGCACGTCGAGCGCGCGCAGCTGCGGATCACGCGCGCGGGCGAGGATCAGCGGCAGGTTGACCGTCCCGTCGAGCAGATCGGCGCCCCGCGGCTTGCCGGTCCGCTCCGGCGGCCCGGTGACGTCCAGGATGTCGTCGAGCAGCTGGAAGGCCAGGCCGATCCGCTCCCCGAACTCCGCCAGCGCGTCGACGTGACCGTCCCGGCCGCCGGGGCACCCGGGGCCGCTGATCGCCCCGAGCTCGCACGCCGCCCGGAACAGCACGGCGGTCTTGAGCCGGCAGCGCTCCAGATAGCGCTCCATGCCGACCGCGGTGAAGGCGTCGGAGCGCTGCATCAGCTCGCCCGCCGCCAGCTCCGAGCTGGCCCGCGACAGCACCCGCACGGCGTCGACCGACCGGGACCCGGCGAGCTCGGAGAACGCCCGGGAGAAGAGAAGATCACCGGTGGCGGTGGCCGACAGCCGGCCGCCGACGGCGACCACCGTCGGGCGTCCGCGCCGCAGCGGCGAGCCGTCGAGGACGTCGTCGTGGACGAGCGTCGCCGAATGCACGAGCTCGACCGCGACAGCGGCGCGCAGCACCTCGTCGGTCTCCGGCGGCGGGCTGCCGGCGGCCAGGAAGAGCAGCAGCGGGCGCAGGCGCTTGCCGCCGGCGGAGATCGTCTCCCCGGCGTGGCGGCCCAGCAGCGGCCCGTGCCCGGTGGCCAGCTCGGCCAGGCGCTGCTCCAGGCGCGTCATCAGCCGCGACGCGGGCTCACCGCCGGCGTCGACGACCGCCTGCACCGCCCCCTGAACCGCGCTCATCGCGCGCCCTCCGGATCCGCCGGCGCACCGGCCGGCCCGCGCGGCGCGGCGGGACCCTCGGCCGCCTCGGGCACCTCGCCGACGTGCAGCGCGATGATCCCGCCCGCGGTCAGGACATAGCGGATCCGGCGCAGGCCGGCGCCGTACAGGACGGCGGCGAGCGCCTCCGGGCCGGGGAAGCGGCGGACCGAGTTGGGCAGATAGCTGTAGGCGTCCGGATCGCCGGCCACCTTGCCGAGCGCCGGGACGATGCCGTCGAACCACAGCTCCAGGAAGGTCGAGAACGGCGGCTTGGTCGGCGTGGTGATCTCCAGCACGACGACCCGGCCTCCGGGGCGCACGACGCGCGTCATCTCGGCCAGGCCGCGGTCCAGATCGGAGAAGTTGCGCGCCCCGAACCCGACCGTGGCGGCGTCGAACTCGCCGTCGGCGTAGGGTAGCGCGAGCGCGTTGGCCGTCTCGAAGCGCAGCTGCACGCCGGACGGCACTCCTGCGGTCTTGCCCCGGGCGAGCTCGAGCATCCGCTCGGAGAAATCGGCGCCGACCACCGTGCCGCCGGGGGCGACGCGCCGGGCCAGCTCGAGCGCCAGATCGCCGGTGCCGGTGGCGATGTCGAGCACCCGGCTACCGGGCGCGACCGCCGCCAGATCGACCGCCCGCCGGCGCCACTGGTGATGCAGCCCGGCCGTCATGACCGCGTTCATGCGGTCATAGACGCCCGCGATGCGGTCGAACATCGCGCGGACCTGTGGCTCCGGCAGGGTTCCCGGCGGCGATGTCGAGGTCGCCGTCATGGCCGCGTCGCCGCCCGGCCTACTGGAGCATCGATAGGAACTGGACCAGGTCGTTGAACTTGGTCGGATACTGCTTGGCCAGGCTCGCGAACGACGGCATCGGCGCCGTCGGATTGCGCAGCGTCGAGGCAATCGCCTGCGGGCGACGGATCGAGCCGATGTGGGTGAGCGGCGGTCCGGGTCCGTTGTTGCCGTTCTCGCCGATCACGTGACAGGCCAGGCAACCCGACTGCCCGACGACCTGTTCGCCGGCGCGGTACACCGCGGCCTGGGACGCCGTCAGCGTCGACGGCGGCGCGAGGCTGACCGTGTTCGGCGAGCCGGTGTTGGCGCCGGAATAGGTCAGGAACGCCATCGCGAAGATCGTCGTCAGGCCGGCGGCGAGCGCCACCGGGCGGCGCAGGATGTAGCGCTCCGGGCTGCGGTCGTAGAACGGCAGCAGGAACAGCAGGATCATGCAGATCGTCGGCACGCCGATCGTCGCCATGTCCGAGAACTTCGGGATGTTCTTCATCACGCGAAGGACCTCGAACAGGAAGTAGAAGTACCAATCCGGACGCGGGACGTACGTCGTCGTCGTCGGATTGACCTTGGGCCCGATCTCGGCCCCGAACATCGTCGCCAGCAGGACGATGAGGATCATGACGATCGCCATCATCACCGTGTCCTTGGCGACCGCGTAGGGGAAGAACGGCTTCCCCTTGTTCTTCAGGATCGAGTATTCGCGGAGGTAGGCCTCCTTCTCGGCTTGATTCATCCGATATCCCCGCTCACACCCGCGCCTCACGCAGCTCGGGCTCCTCTTCGGCCTTGATCCACGGCGGCGCCGAGATGCCCAGCTTGGAGACGAGGTAGAGATGCGCGCCGATCAGGGCGGCGATCAGCCCGGGGATCAGCATCATGTGGATGGCGTAGAAGCGCGACAGCGTCGTCGCGCCGAACTCGGGCCCGGCGCGCAGGAAGTCCGACAGATACGGGCCGATGATCGGGCCGGTGCCGTTGATGTTGACGCCGACGATCGTCGCCCAGTAGGACTGCTGGTTGAACGGCAGCAGATAGCCGGTGAAGCCCATCGCCATCGTCAGGATGAGCAGCACGACGCCGATGATCCAGGTCAGCTCCCGCGGATACTTGTACGCGCCGAAGAAGAACACCCGCCCCATGTGCAGGAAGATGAGGATGATCATCACCGACGCTCCCCACTTGTGCATCGAGCGCACGAGCTCGCCGAGGAAGGCGTCGTCGGTGATGTAGCGGATCGACTCATACGCGCCGCCGGACGCGTCCGGGCGGTAGTACATGGCGAGGAAGACGCCGGTCACCGCCTGGTTGAGGAACGCGAACATCGTCGCCGAGCCCAGCGTGTAGAACCAGTTGATGCCCTTCGGGACCTTGCGGAACAGCATCCAGCGGATGCCGCCCGACAGCGAGGTGCGCTCGTCGATCCAGTCGACGACGCTGATCCCGGCCTCGGCCGCGATCTCCGCCGGCGCGGTCGGAGCGTCGCCGTTCTGACCGGGGCGCGGGGGCGCCGGACGCAGGGCCTTGGGGAGGGGTGGTGCGGGCAGCTTGGGCATGCGGGCTCTTCTACGGGAGGACGGAGGTGTCGAAGCGTGCGGGGTACAGATATTGCCCGATCCCGTTCAGCGGCTGCGCCGGGTCGCGCGGCGAGAAGCGCTCGAGCTCGAAGTTGACCGAGTAGCGCGGTCCGACCTCGACGAGCCCGGTCGAGGTGTTCAGGCGGGTGTAGAAACGGTCCAGCGGGCGCACCGGAGGCCCGCCGACGACCATCCCGCGGAAGTCGTAGACGCCGCCGTGGCACGGGCAGATGAAGCGCTCGGCGGCGGCCACGAAGCGCACCGGGCAGCCGAGGTGCATGCACCTCGACGACAGCGCGATGTAGTGGTTGTACTGATCTTCCTTCTCGGTGTCGATCGACGGATCACGCTTGCGCATGTAGGCGATCGTGTAGCCCGCCTCGCCGATCCCCTGGACGATCGTGATGACCTTCGTCGTGTAGGTCGTCTCGACGAAGTCGTCGGGCGGACCGACCGGCTGCCAGTTGAACGGTTCGCGGCTGAAGATCGGGCCGAGCGCGAAGCCGAGCGCCGGCAGGGCGAAGGCCGCCGCGGCGACGCCGCCGGCGCTGTGGGTCACGGCCGTCATGAAACGGCGACGGTTGACCGTCTCACCCTCGAACGCTCCCGGCATCTGTCGGTCGGCGGTGTACTTCGACTTCGTCAGTCCTTCTTTGTGTCTGTCTGCCATCTGTCCTCGAGATCAACTGCGGGTAAACCACATTGAACGCGCCGGTAAGCGTACAGTCAACATTGAGGCGAACGTCGCGTTCTCCCCCGGCGCCCGTCAGCACGGCGCTTCGGGCCGCGTCCAGCGCCTGCACGGCATGCCCGTCTCCGGCCCGCGCGCGCTGCTTGGCCGCCTCGTGAGCGGGCGTCGAGCCCCAGCCGATCGCCGCCGCGCCGGCCAGCCAGATCGCCTCGGCCAGCCGCTGGTCGCCGGCGGCCTGCGCCTGGGCGAGGAGCGAGATCAGGTCCGCCAGCTCGCCCACCGCGTCCAGGTCGCCGAGTTCGGCCAGCCGGGAGAGCCCGAGGGCGTACAGCCGGTCGCCGAGCAGCAGGGCCAGATCAGGGTCGCTGACGCGCAGCACCCGCGGGCTGCCGTAGTGCAGCAGCGATCCCTCCAGGATCATCTCCAGCAGCAGCCCGTACTCGGCCTCTCGGCCGGCGGCCCGCGGACCGCGGGCGGCCAGCGGCGGCGCCGCGCCCGGGCCGGCGTCCACAGCGAGCCCGGCCGCATCGGCCTCGCCGGGCGCGACGAGGACCTCGGCGAGCGCCCCGCCCTGGGCCGCCAACGCCTCTCGCAGCGCGACGAGCGTCATAGCGACGCGAACGCCTCCGCCGCGGCCGACAGCGTGCGCGCCACCTCCGCCTCGCCATGGGCCAGCGACGGGAACCAGGCCTCGAACTGCGAGGCCGGCGGGTACACCCCGCGCTCCAGCAGCGCGCGGCACCAGCGCCCGTACGCGTCGCCGTCGCAGGCGGCGGCGCCGGCGTAGTCGAGCACCGGCCGCTCGGAGAAGAAGATCGTCATCAGGCCGGTCAGCGCGTGGACCACGACCGGCACGCCGGCCGACCGAGCGGCTTCGCGCATTCCGGCGGCGAGCCGGCGGGTGATCCGGTCCAGCTCGGCGTAGGCGCCGTCGTCCAGCCGCGCCAGGGTGGCCAGCGCGCCGGCCACGGCGAGCGGATTGCCCGACAACGTTCCGGCCTGGTAGACGTCGCCGGCGGGCGCGATGCGCTCCATCAGCTCGCGTGAGCCGCCGTACGCCGCGGCCGGAAGCCCACCGCCGATCACCTTGCCCATGATCGTCAGGTCAGGGGTGACCCCGGTCCGGGCCTGCGCGCCCCCGGGCGCGACGCGGAACCCGCTGATCACCTCGTCGAAGACGAGCAGCGCTCCCGTGGCGTCGGCCTGCTCGCGCAGCAGCTCCAGGAAGCCGTCGACCGCGGGAACCAGCCCCATGTTGGCCGGCACCGGCTCGGCGAGGATCGCCGCGAAGCGATGACGATCGCAGGCCGCGCGCACCGCGGCGGGGTCGTTCCACGGCACGATCACGGTCGCGCTCGCCGCCGCCTCGGTGACCCCGGGACTGGACGGGATGCCCTGCGTGGCCAGCCCCGAGCCGGCCTGGGCGAGCAGGCCGTCGACGTGGCCGTGGTAGGCGCCGGCGAACTTCAGCAACTCGTCGCGGCCGGTCGCCGCGCGGGCGAGGCGGATCGCGCTCATCGCCGCCTCGGTGCCCGACGAGGTCATCCGCAGCATCTCGACGGAGGGAACGCGACGGGCCACCTCCTCGGCGAGCTCCACCTCCCCGGGCGTCGGCGCCCCGTAGGTCGTCCCGCGCGCGGCAGCGGCGGTGATGGCCCGGATCACCTCGGGATCGGCGTGACCGAGGATCAGCGGGCCCCACGAGCACACCCAGTCGACGTACTCGTTGCCGTCGACGTCGCGGATCATCGGGCCGTGGGCCGAGTCGATGAAGATCGGATCCCGGCCGATGGCGCGCATCGCCCGCACCGGCGAGTTGACCCCCCCGGGCAGCACGGCGAGCGCCCGCGCGTAGAGCGCGGAGGACGCCACCGCGCGCTCGGGCGCGGAGCGGTGGGCGGCCAGGTCGCTCACACCCCCGCGTGCTCGCGTTCCCAGGCCCGGTAGTCCTCGGTGAAGTACAGCAGGCGGATCTTCTTGAACTCGGTCGAGGAGTAGAGCGTGGAGCGTTCCTCGATCCCGGTGTCGGCGGCGATCGAATCGAGGATCGCGTCGCACTCCTCCTTGGAGCGCCCGTGCGCCATCGTGAAGACCGAATACGGCCAGTCGGCGTACGTCGGGCGCTGATAGCAGTGCGAGATGCCGCGGAACGACGCCATCCGCATGCCGAGCTCGAGGATCCGGTCGTCGGGGACCTTCCAGACCCCCATCCCGTTGGCGCTGAATCCCGCCCGGCGATGGAAGAGGATCGCCGCCACGCGGCGCAGCAGCCGGCGCTCGCGCATCCCCTCCAGGTGCGCCAGCAGCGCCTCCTGGGTGATCCCGAGCGCCGCGGCGGCCGGGGCGAAGGGCTCGGGAATCACCGGCAGATCGCCCTGCACGGCGGCGATCACCGCCCGATCGAACTCGTCGTAGGGCTGGGCCTCGGTCTCGGCGGGCTCGGCCGCCTCGGCGACCGTGGCGAGCGCGTCGGTGCCGCCCTCCATCTCGAGGTCCATGCGGATCTTGAACAGCTTCAGCGTCGGCAGCTGGCGCACCGACTCGGCGCCCGCCAGCTCGGCCAGGACCTCGAGCGTGCCCTGCAGGCCCAGCGGCGAGTCGGGCTCGGTGGCGATCGTGAACCAGATGTTGAACTCGTGATTGCGCAGGTAGTTGTGCGAGACGCCCGGATGGGCGTTGATGACGGTCGCCGCCCGCCACGGGTTCTCAGGGTCGACCTTGGCGGCGACGAGCATCGACGAGTAGCCGAGGGCGCGCGTGTCGAAGATCGGCGTGACCTGGCGGATGATGCGCTCGTCGAGCAGGCGCTGGACGCGGGCCAGCACCTCGTCCTCGGTCATCTGACCCGCGGTGGCGACGTGCTGATAGGGACGCGGAGCGATCGGAAAGCTGCCCTGCATGAGGTTGAGCAGCCGCTTGTCGACGTCATCGAGCGCGATCGCCGCGCCCTCCTTGCGACTGCGCAGCTTGGGGCCGTGCCGGCCACCATCGTGCTCCGTCGTGCCGTTGGTCACGGGCGTGGGCTGGGTCTCGGGGTTCACTGAAGCCATCGGGCGGCATCCTTGGCGTGGTAGGTGATGACGATGTCTGCCCCGGCCCGGCGAATGGAGGTGAGGGTCTCGAGCACCGCGGCGCGCTCGTCGAGATACCCGGCGGCGGCCGCCGCCTTGAGCATCGCGTACTCGCCGCTGACGTTGTAGGCGGCGAGCGGCAGGGCGGTGGCGTCCTTGACGCGGCGGATGATGTCGAGATAGGGCAGCGCGGGCTTGACCATCACGATGTCGGCTCCCTCCTCGACGTCGAGCAGCGCCTCGCGGACCGCCTCGGCGCCGTTGGCCGGATCCATCTGATAGGCGCGGCGGTCGCCGAACGACGGCGTCGAGCCGGCGGCTTCGCGAAACGGGCCGTAGAAGGCGGAGGCGAACTTCGCCGAGTAGGCCATGATCGGCGTGTCGGTGTGGCCCTCGTCGTCAAGCGCTGAGCGGATCGCGCCGACGCGGCCGTCCATCATGTCGCTGGGCGCGATCAGGTCGGCGCCGGCGCGAGCCTGGGAGACCGCGGTGCGGGCCAGCAGCTCCAGCGTGGCGTCGTTGTCGACGGACCCGGTCGCGGAGATGACCCCGCAGTGGCCGTGGCTGGTGTACTCGCACAGGCACAGGTCGGCGATCACCAGCAGCCCGGGATGAGCCTCCTTCAGCGCCCGGGTCGCCAGCTGGATGATCCCCTCGTCATCCCAGGCGCCGGAGCCCTCCTCGTCCTTGCCCGCCGGGATCCCGAACAGCAGGACCGCCGGGATCCCGAGCCCGAGAGCCTCGCCGGCCTCGTCGACCGCGTGGGCGATCGACAGGCGGTCGACGCCCGGCATCGCCTGGATCGGTTCACGCCGGTCGGCGCCGTGAGCGACGAACATCGGATAGACGAGGTCGGCCGCCTCCAGGCGGGTCTCGCGGACGAGGCCGCGGAGCGCGTGGGAGGCCCGCAGCCTGCGCAGTCGGGTCTGAGGAAAAGCCATGATGCTCGCCTTCGAGGATACAGCCGGGCACTGGTGCCGCTCCGGGCGAAGCCGACCGCTCGCGCGCCGGCGCGCAACACTGTGTCGTCGTGAGCTACGCGGTTGACCGGCTCGGCTGGCTGCAGTTCCAGCAGCTCTGCGATCGGCTGCTCGCGCTCGACGCGGGAGTGGAGCCCGGGGAGTGGAACGGCGAGGCCGACCGCTGCCGCTTCGCGGTCGTCGCCGGGCCGCTCGGGGCGCCGCTGCTGCGCTCCGGCATGGAGCTGACCGGGCCGGTGCTCGTGCAGTGCGCCTGGCTGCGGTCCGGACGGACGCGCGTGCGCACCGCCGTCGAGAATCTCGCGCGGGGCCATCCCGCGGCGCTCGGCGACGCCGGCTCCTATCTGCTGATCTGCAACGGCGACCTCGATGACGGCGTGCCGGACGCCTGGGACGCCGGGCGACTGCGCGTCGCCGTCGTCGATGCGGCCGCGCTCGGGAGGCGTATCGACGCGCTGCCCGCGCTGCGACTGGCCATGCCCTCGCTGCTCGGCCTGCGGGCGCTGGACGGCCTCATCTCCGGCGAGGTGGCCGCGCGCTCCTCGCTCGACCTGGCCGCCGCGCGGGAGCTCGCCGGGGTGTTCGTCCCGACGCGCGCCTACGAGCGGGCGCTCGCCGTCCTGGGCGAGCATCGCTTCGCGGTCATCACCGGACCGCCGGAGATGGGCAAGACGGCGATCGCCCGGATGATCGCGCTGGCGCGCCACACCGACGATTGGGAGGCGCACGAGTGCATCGATCCCGACGCCGTGCTGCGCGCGTACGCCGCCGACCACCCCCAGATCTTCATCGCCGACGACGCGTTCGGCTCGACCGAGTACCGCGCCGACGCCGCCGAGCGCTGGGCCCAGGCGATGGAGCGGCTGCTGACGGCGCTCGACGACCGGCACTGGCTGATCTGGACCTCGCGCCCGGCGCCGCTGCACGCCGCGCTGCGGCGGCTGCACCGTGAACGCGGAGCCGAGCGCTTTCCCTCGCCGGCCCGCGTGCTCGTCGACGCGACCGATCTCGACGTCTCCGAGAAGACGCTGATCCTCTTTCGCCACGCCAAGGCCGCCGAGCTGCCCGAGCGCGTCCGGGGCGCGCTGCGCCACAGCGGGCCGGCGATCGTCGCCGAGCCGCACTTCACCCCGGAGCGGATCCGCCGTCTGATCGCCCGCCTGCGCAGCGAGGGCGAGGGCGAGGGCGCCGGAGCGCAGATCGACGTCGCGCGGGCCGCCGAGGCCGAGCTGACGACGGCCACCGAGGCGATGGCCAGCTCGTTTCAGACGCTGGCCACCGAGCATCGTGACCTGCTCGTGGCGCTGCTCGACGCGCCCCCCGGGCCGGTCCCCGAGCGCGAGCTCGTGGCCGCGCTGCGCCGCCACCACGACGGCGCGCTCACCCATCCCCCGGCCGAGCTCGTCGACCGGCTGTCCGATCACTTCGTGCGGGTGCTGGCGTGAGGGTCGACTGGGTCCACCCCAGCTGGCGTGACCTCGTCATCGCCCAGCTCGCGTCCGACCCGCCGGCGCGGCGCCACTTCCTGCATCGCTGCGGCGTCTACGGCGTCACCCTGTCGCTCTCCACGGCGGGCGGCACCGCCGGCGAGCGCCGGCTGCCGCTGCTGCTCACCGACGCCGACTGGGATGCCCTGACCGACTGCGTGCACGCGTTGCTGCCCGAGCTCGACACTCCGGATCAGATCACCGTGCTGCTGGCCATCGGCGAGGTCGTCGGCGACGCCGTGCTGGAGTCGGCCAGCCTCGCCCGCGTCGCCCTCGGCCGGCTGGCGGGCTGCTGGGACGCCACGCGCGCCCCGATCCCACTCGTCGCGCTGTCGGCGTGGTTCGATCTGGCGCACCTGCTCGATCCCGCGCCGATGCTGCCGTCGCTGTCGGCGACCCTGGCCGAGCTGCTGCCGGTGACCGTGCCGGCGCTGGACGACCGCGCCGAGCTCGATCGGTTCGCCGATTGGCTGCTGCTCTGCACTCTGCTCGGCCGGAGCGCCAGCTATCGACGCTGGCTGACGGCGGCGTTCGGGACCGACCAGATCGAGCTCGTGCGGAGCTTCGTCGGGGCCCTCGAGGTCGCCCAGGGCGTCGAGCTCAGCGACCCGGGAGCGCGCATCCTGGATCTCATCCCGGGCCTGATCCCGCCGCTCGCCCGGCGGGCGTCGATGCTCTCCCGCGGTCTGCGGCCGGATCTGTGGCGCGTCCCCGGGCCGTCGGAGCGGACGGCGTGGCCCGGTGATCCGGCACCCGCGTGGCCGGCCGGCAACGTCCGCCGGGTGCTCGCTGACCTCTAGCTATTAGCTAGCGCCGGGCGGGCGTGGTCACACGAGCGTCCAGGGCTCGATGCGGATGTCGGTGATCAGGTTGCCCTCGTGATACGGATCGCCGTCGGCGAACTGCCGGATGTGCTGCGGGCTGACGCCCTTCCAGACGATCGCGCCGCCGTTGACCGGATCGCCGAGGCCGCCCGCCATGACGATCCGTCCGGCGTGAAGCTCTGACCGTATGCGCTCCAGATGCGCCTCGCGATACGGACCGCGCCGCTGCGCCATGTCCTCGACGTAGGTGTACAGCAGGAGATGATGGGGCTCGTTGTCGCTCATGGGCGCAGAACCTAGCGAGATCCACACGCGCCGGGGTGCCCCGCACAGTAGGCTTTCGCTCGTGAGCAATCTCCAGAAGCGCGGTGGCTACACCCCGCGCCGCACGCGCGAGCAGCGCGCCTATCGGATGGTCGTCGTCGGTGGCACCGCCGGGACGCTCGGCGTGATCGGGGTCGTGCTGTCGGTCGTCGGCGTGATCGGCCTCGGACTGCCGGTCCTGCTGCTGATCGTCGCGGCGATCTGCGCCTACGGCTTCATGCGCAGCACCGGCCAGCGTTAGACCGCTGCGGCGTTCTCAGCGGGCCGCGAACCGGATCAGCGCCAGGCGGGCGAGCCCGCCGAACACGGCGGCGAGCACCAGCAGGTGAACCAGGGGCGGGCCGATCCCCGGCGAGCTGTCGCTGAAGGCATTGGTCACCGCCTCCAGCGCGGCCCTGAACGGGAAGACGAACGCGACCGCGTCGAGCACGGACTTCAGCGTGCCTGACACCGCGCTGGCCGGAACGAGCGCGACGAAGGCGACCGGCAGCGACACCAGGAACGCGAGCAGCGAGGCCGAGCTGACCTCGCGCGCGGCGGCGCCGATCGCGGTGCCGAGCGCGCCGAAGGCCAGCCCGGCCACGGCGATCGCCAGCGCCCAGAGCTCGAAGCGCCCCCACTCCAGGTGCACGAACAGCGACATCAGGGCGGACATGACCAGCGTGACGGCGGTCGCGCAGCCGCCGGCGAGGATCACCTTCTCCGCCAGCAGCCGTCCCGGGGTGATCAGCCCGCCGCCGCGGATGAGCCGGGCGTACGCGTTCTCGGAGCGCTCGAGCGCGAGCATCGCGGCCGCCAGCAGCATCGTCACGAACATCAGCGAGACGATCACCGCTATCGCGGTGGCGTAGGCATCGGTCGGGGTCGTCGCGCCCGACAGCTGGGTCTCGTCGACGGTCAGCGGCGTGCCGATCGAGCCGAGCACCGGGCCGGCGAAGCCGAGGCCCTCGATCGCCAGGTTGGCGAAGCCGACCACCTGGCGCAGCGCGAGGCGCAGCGACGAGCCGGCCGGCAGCGAGGCGATCGTCCCCTCGACGATCGTGCGGGCGTCACGGAGGCCGAGCAGCGGCACCTCGGAGCCGAGAATCGTCACACTGCCGCCGTTGAGCACCTCCTGCAGGTCGGTGACCGCCACCCGCAGCACCTGCTTGGACACCGATTGCTCGACGGTGGCCAGCCGCGAGGAGATCGCCTGGTCGACGAACTGCCGGTCCAGCGGATCCTTCGTGTTGAGGAAGATGTGCACCGTCGGATCGCCGACCCCCTGGGTGACGAGGTCCTCTATCTCCCGCGGCAGCGACGCCGGGATCACGACCGCGGCGAGCGCGCGGCCGTCGCGGACCGCGGCCTCGGCGGCGGCCAGCGAGTGGACGCGGATCGGGGTGACCGAGCTCAACAGCTCCCGGGCATAGCTCGCGACGCTGATCTGCTGGCGGCCGAAGTGGATCGTCCCCGAGCCCGGGGGAACCTGATCGTCGAAGGCGACGACCGGCTTGCCGGGCGGGCTGGAGAGCGCGAAGCCGATCATCAGCGCGATCGCGATCGGATAGACGACGAGCAGGCCGACGAGGAACGGCGAGCGGCGGAGGATCTGGAGATCCTTGATCAGCAGCCAGCGCACGCCACCCCCATCCGGTCCACCGCGCTAATGCCCGCGGTGGTGCAGGAAGCCGAGCAACGCCGCCTCGAAGTCACGCGGATCGCCGCCGACCGCGAGCTCGAGCTCGCCCGGCGTGCCGGTGAACAGCAGCTCGCCGTCGGCCATCAGCAGCACCCGGCCGGCGTAGCGCTCCACCTCGGCCACGTTGTGGGTGGAGAAGACGACCGTCGTCCCCCGCCGGGCGAGCGCGGAGATGAAGTCCCACAGGCGCTCGCGCTGGCGCGGATCAAGCGATGCCGAGGGCTCGTCGAGCAGCAGCACCGACGGATCGGCGAGCAGCCCGATGGCGATGTTGACCCGCTGCTGGTTGCCGCCCGAGAGCCGGCCGACCTCCTCGCCGGCGCGGTCGGCCAAGCCGGTCTGCTCCAGCATCGCCGCCACCGCCGCCTCGGGATCGGCGACCTTCTCCAGCCGCGCGAACAGCCGCAGGTTCTCGGCCACCGAGAGCTTGGAGTACAGAGCCGGCTGCTGGGGCACCCAGCCGACGGTCGCGCCGGCGAGCTGCAGCTCTCCGGTGTCGGGAGCCAGCGCCCCGGCGAGGATCGACAGCAGCGTCGTCTTGCCGGCGCCGTTGGGCCCGATGATCCCGACGAGCTCGCCCGCCGCCAGCTCGAAGCTGACGTCGCGCAGCGCGGCACGCTCGCCGAAGCGCCGGCTCAGCGAGCGGGCCGCCAGTGCCGCGGCCGGGCGGGGCGCTGGAGCGGGGGCGGGCACCGCGGTGAGGCTACCGGTCGGCGGTCGGCGGGGAGGATGTCTGAAAAGTGCCCGCATACCGGGCAAAATGTCGATGACCTCGTGGCGCGGGCGCGGACAGGGAGGGGGACCGGGGGCCACGAGGACCGCCGCAGCCGAGAGGGCGGCGCGCCCGCCGGAGCCCCGGGGCTCAGCCCGGGCTGCGCACCCGCGGCGCCAGCGATGCGCCGCACACGCGGCAGTAGGCGTCGTCGCCGTTGGCCGCGGAGCCACAGTCCGGGCATCGCTCGGGGGCGACCGACAGCATCCCCAGACCGGCGCCCATCACCCCCCACGGCTCCAGGACGAGATGCCGGCGCAGGTAGAGCGCGGTCTGGCGCATGACGGCGATCACCGGCAGCGCGACGAGCGAACCCGCGATCCCGTAGAGCTGATAGCCGATCAGCAGCGCCAGGATGATGAGGATCGGATTGATCCGCAGCGAGATCCGGAAGACCTGGGGTGCCACGACGTGGCCCTCCAGCTCCTGCAGGGCGACGAACACGAGGATCAGCCAGACGGCGCTGATCGGATGCTCGAACAGCGCCAGCAGGACGGCCGGTACCGGCCCGATGATCGGCCCGATGTAGGGGATGAACTCCATCAGCCCGTAGAAGGCGCCGAAGAAGACCGCGAAACGGCCGCCGTCGGGAAACAGCCCGGTCACGCCGAAGATCGCCAGCACGACCCCGGCGCTCGTGCCCATGATCAGGCTGAACAGCAGCTGTCCGCGGACGTATCCCGAGACCGCCTGCTGGACGAGCAGCGGATAGTCGTCCTCGGGCGTGCCGTCGCCGGGCGGCATGATCGAACGCACGAGCCGGCCGATCTGGCGGCCGTAGACGAGCAGGTACACCGACAGCACGAGGATCAGCACGAGATCGAAGCTGACGGTCACCACGCTGGAGAGCAGTGTCCGCGAGAACGAGACGATGTCGCCGGAGCGCTTGACGAGATCCTTCTGCAGAGTCTGCAGCGCGGTCTGGCCCTGCTGCTCGATATGGATGTTGATCCCGTGGCGATCCAGGAAGCTCTGCAGGCTGGCGAGCTCCCGGTTGGCGCTGCGCACGATCTGCGGGATGTTGCGCTCGAAGCGCGTGACCTGGGTGCTGACCGGGCTGGCCAGCAGCACGCCGATCCCGCCCAGGATCGCGAAGCCGCCGAGGTAGACGACGAGGATGGCCAGCCCGCGCGGCATGTGGTTGGACAGCATCCGCACCGGCGCCTGCAGGATGAGCGCCACCACGCAGGCGATGACCAGCACGAGCAGCACGGTCCCGGCCGCCCGGGCGAGCGCCCACAGGCCGAGCAGCGCGATCGGCAGCAGCACGAGCTGGACCCAGCGCGGCACGATCACCGGCGGATTCGGGGCCGAGCCCGGGTGAAACTCCACCTCGCTCGTCTCGCCGGCGGCGTCCGGGCCCGGCGGGGCGTCGGGATCCGGCCCGTCGGCGTGCTCGGGAGCGTCGGCGTCGCCCTGCGCGGCCGACGGTCGTCGCGGCGAGACGCGCGTGCGAACCCATAAGCGCATCGCATGAGAGTATGAGGGTTGATGGAACGCATGCCATGAGCGCCGCCGCGAGGATCCTGTTCGTCGGCGACGTCGTCGGGGCCCTGGGCAAGCGCACGCTGCTCGGTCTGCTGCCGATCCTGCGCGAGCGCTTAGCGCTCGACTTCGTCGTCGTCAACGCCGAGAACGTCGCCGGCGGCCTGGGGATCACGTCCAAGCTCGCCGATCAGCTCTTCCAGGGCGGGGTCGACGTCATCACGCTCGGCAACCACACCTATCGCCAGCGCGAGATCTACGGCTACCTCGACGAGCGCGCCGAGATCCTGCGCCCCGCCAACTTCCTGCGCGCGCAGCCCGGCCACGGCTGGTGCGTGGTCAGACGCGGAGACGTCCGGCTGGGCGTCGTGTCGCTGTCGGGCAACCTCTTCCTGGACCCGGGCCGGCCGGTCTTCGCCGAGGCCGACGCCGCCCTGCACGCGCTCAAGGGCGAGGTCGATCACGTGCTCGTCGACATGCACGCCGAGGCGACGAGCGAGAAGGTGGGGATGGGCTGGTATCTCGACGGCCGCGTGACGGCGGTCGTCGGCACCCACACCCACATCCCCACCGCCGACGCCCGGGTGCTCCCCGGCGGTACGGCCTACATCACCGATGTCGGGATGACCGGGCCGCGGGGCGGGGTGATCGGCGTCAAGCGTGAGCAGGCGATCGAGGCGATGGCGACGAAGATGCCGGTCCGCTTCGAGACCTCGGACGAGGATCCGTGGCTCAACGCCGTCGTCATCACCGCGTCGCAGACGCCGCTGCGGGCGCAGGCGATCGAGCAGGTTCTCGTTCCCGCCGCGCCGACGAGCTGAGCGCCGGCGGACCGACTCAGGGCGCCGGCGTGATCCGGATCGGGATCGGATCGGCCTCCCCGGGCGCGGGCGGGCGCGCCAGCGGGCGCGGATCGCTCCACGCCTGCTCCTCGAAGCGCTCCACCCGGTCGGGATGGGAGGCGAGGACGGCGACCAGGACCGACGGGAAGAACCAGACGATGTACGGGTACAGCCAGTAGGTATCGGTGAGCTGCAGGGCGATCAGCACGGCCGCGCTGAGCGCGGCGATCTCCACCACCCCGCGCCGGGCGGGTACGAACGCGACGAGCACCGCGAGCCCGACGGCGCACCCCTGAAGGAGATGCTGCGCGAAGCCGAGGCCGCCCCACAGGCCGTAGACCGAGAACGGCGTCATGCGATTGGACTGGTACTCGATCGAGTCGTGCCAGAACGCGCTCAGATTGTGCCCGAACAGGACCGGGAGCATGACCACGAAGACCGTCAGCGCGAAGGCGAGGATGTAGGCCGCCACCGAGCGCTCGCGCGGATGCTCGTCGGTTCCCCGCAACAGCAGCGGAGCGAGCGCGAAGGGCGCGAACTTCGTCAGCCCGGCCAGGCCCGCCACCACCCCCCGGCCGGGCGCGGAGGTCACGACGAGCAGCGCGAGCACGACAAGCGCCGAGACGAGGCTGTCGTTGGTGTTGGAGTTCATCGCGTAGAGCGTGAACGGATACGCCGCCCAGCCGTAGGCCAGCAACGCCGCCAACCCGTTGCCCCGCAAACGGCGGCCGAGCACGATCAGGCCGGCCAGCGTGGCGAGGTCGAAGCAGATCGACGCGGCGTGTGCGGCGGGCAGCGAGTCCCACAATCCGCTCCAGCCGAAGATCAGCCGGAACGGGACGTAGGCGTAGTAGTTGACCGGCCCGTAGGTGTCGCCGTACATGTTGTCGGCCGGCCAGCCGCCGTACAGCGCATGGCCGTGGATGAGCTTGTCAGCGCCGATCACCCCGGCGAAGCCGACGTCGATGACGTTGGAGTTCAGGATGTTGAGCCCGATCCGGAAGGCCATCAGGAAGACGGTCCCGACCGCCAGCCAGGGCGCCGGGACGATCGTGTGCAGCGGCTCTCGGGGCCGTCCGCGGCCGAAGCCGAGCATCAGCATGCGGATCAGCAGATAGATCAGGAACGGGTAGACGAGCGGGACCGAGAGCCCGATCTGGGCGTGGTTGAAGAGCGCCAGCGAGATCGAGAAGCCGAGCAGCATCAGCAGATCCAGGTGAAGCAGCGACGGGCGCCGGCGCCACGGGATGAACGGCGCCATGAACAGCAGGCAGAGCGGAATCCAGATGTACAGCGCGTTGACCCGGCGGCCGAACGCCCCGGGATAGCCGCGGGCCATCGTCCACGGCACCTGAAAGCCCGTCCACACCTGGGTGACCTGCCCGGTCTGGTCGTCGACGTAGACCTGCATCAGCTCGCTCTGCGTCCGGCCCACCGAGAACCAGCTGACCTGCCAGTTGGGCCAGGTGTGCGTGTACTCGTACGGCACGGCGCGCGGATGCTTGTGCAGCTCGGCCTGGACGCGTGGATCACGGCGAGCGATCGCCAGGACCTGATCGGCGGTCAGGCGATATCCGGGCGGCGGCTTGGTCTGCGAGCTGACGAGGACCGCCGTCCCGGGGGGCTGGGTGGTCAGCGCCGCCGCGGCGAGCGGCGCCGGCGTGGCGGTCGAGACGGCCGGCGCGGCGGTCGAGGCGGCCGGCGTGGCGGTGGCGGTCGGCGATGTCGCCGCCCGGGCGCCCGCGGACAGGACGAGCGCGGCGAATGCCACGCAGACGACCGCGGCGAGTGACGCGCTGACGCGGAGCCGGCTCAGGGGCCGGCCCGGGATCAATCCCGGAAGCTCCAGAGCTTCTGGCCGAGGAAGTTGATCGGCGTCGCCGCGGCGTTGGCGATCGCCTGGGCCAGCACCTTGTCCATGCCCGTCACGTGGACGAGCGACACCAGGATGACGTAGTTGACGCCGAACGAGACGAGCGACACCGCGTAGAACCTCCACGCCTGCTGCGCGGGATGCGCCTCGCGCTTGTGGCCAAACGTCCAATGCCGGTTCCAGTAGAAGTTGTTCGTGGTGGCGACGAAGTAGGCGATCGGCGAGGCGATCTTGTAGTCGATCCCGAGCGCGTGGACGCAGAGCGCGAAGACGATCAGGTTGACCGCGTAGCCGGTGGCGCCCACCCCACCGAAGCGCAGCAGCTGCAGCCAGTTGTCGCCCTTGCGGACGCCGAGGCGGACGCGATGATGGAGCGGCAGCTCGATCGTGACGGTGGAGACGTCTTCGGACATCTCGGTGAGGGTATCGGCCATTTGTCGAAAGGTCCTAAGAGCGCAAGCGCGTTAACCGCGCGCTAATCGGCGCCTTCTCCGCCTTCAGAGGATGGCAAACCGAAGTGTTCTCTGATCATCGGGGCGATGTCCCGTAACGACCACTGATCACGATCCGCACGGGAAACCGATCCCGCCCGGCCCCCGCCACCCGGTCGCTGCACCCCGCACCACAGCAGCGTCCCGAGCGAGTCGCTGCGATGCAACGATCCGTGCGAGCCGCCGCCGACGTGCGCCGATCCACCCCAATCGACGAACTCGTAGCCGGGCGCGGCCGACAGCAGGATCTCCCCGGCGTTGGGACAGTGCAGCGCCGACCATGCCCGCGCCAGGCCATCCGGATACTCGGAGCTGAGGATCCGCCCGTCCTGGATCTCGGCCCGCAGCACCGCGAGGTCGCCCTCGACGCTCCAGTGCTCGCCGCGCGGGTCGACGAGCTCGCCGCCCGCGGTGAAGCGCAGCTCCCCGCGCCGGCCGCGGATGATCGCCTCGCCGCTCGGGGCGCGCCACATCGCCAGGTCGACCCCCTCCAGTTCCTCCACCGCCTTCAGGCTGCGCTCGACGGTCTCCTGCGTGCGCTCCGGATCGAGCGCGTAGATCATCGCCGAGCGCTGCGCCGGGCTGAGCGCGACCTCGGCGCCGGCCGACCGTGATGCGCTCGGGGTGGCGACGTCGAAGTCGGCGAACGCCTGGTCAAGCCGGATCCGCTCCTCGACCGGGGCCTGGGAGTGGTCGGAGCAGACGATCACCGCGTACTGATCGAGGAATTCATCGGGCCCGCCGGCGGCGTGCATCAGACGCTCCAGCTGACGGTCGGCGGCGGCCAGCGACGTCACCTGGGCGTGGGGTCCGTTGCGATGCGAATAGGCGTCGTTGTCGGGGAGCGAGAAGAGCATGAAGTCGAACAGGTCGTGCTCGACGAGATAGGCGCCGACGCAGCCGGTGTGCTGGTCCCGCGCCCCGGGCAGCCCGAGCTGCCCGCGGCAGCCGGTCCGGCGCGAGGCGTAGAGATCGGCGTAGAAGAGCTCGGCCGGCCCCTCGATCGTGCGCCGGAAGAGCGTCGAGGTGACGATCCGGGCGAGCGCCGACTCGTTGGAGACCTCGTGCTCGTGGCGGCCGCGGTAGATGAGGTACGTCGTGCCGGCCGTGCGGATGTCGGCGTCGTCGAGCGATTCGAAGACCGTCTCGACGTCGTGGGAGAGGTGGTCGGCGTTCATCCGATAGACGGTGTCGGTCAGCGAGCGCAGCACCCCGAACTGGCGTGAGGCCGAGAAGCTGGAGCCGTACTCGACGTAGCGCCCCTCCTCGCGGTGGTACCAGTTCATGCTCGGGATGTGATGCTCGTCGGGCCCGACGCCGGTGGTGATCGTCGCCGCGCAGACCGGCGTGACCGACGGGAACGCCGCCGCGCACTCGCCGACGTAGACGCCCTCCTCGCGGATCCGGGCCATGGCCGGCGCGCGGCCGGAGGCGATCGCGCGCTCGAGCATCGACGGCTTCATCGCGTCGACCACGACGAGCACGAGCTTCTTGGGCTCGCGGGGCACGGAGTTATGCGGAGGGGGAGCCCTGGGTCACCGGAGGATCCGCAGGCCGGCGTACTTCTGCTCGCCGCGGCCGCGCCCGGCGTACATGAACCACAGCAGCCCGAGCAGGACGATCAGGCCGACCGGCGGCAGCAGAACCGACAGCACCGCGGCGATCAGCGCCGCCCCTTCGGTGAACAGCGGCAGTGCAGCGGCGGCATCGGCGTCCAGCCGGCCGCGGACCCGGGTGATCAGCGGCTGGACGGCGATCAGCCCGACCGCGGCGCACAGCGCGCCGGCGATCAGGCCCGGCCAGGGAGCGTGGTGGTCCCGGGCCAGCGAGCCGGCGAACAGCAGCGCGCCGATCACCACCGAGACGACGCTGAGGATCCCGACCGCCTGGCGCGTCCGCAGCGCCTCGCGGGAGACGCGGCGCTCGGTCAGCGCCAGCAGCACGACGCCCATCACCATGACAAGCAGGAAAGGCGCGTCCTGCAGGAAAGAGTAACTGGAATGCGCGAAGTCGATCTGGATGTCCCCGGCACCCATCGCGCCGACGACGAGCGCCGGCAGGAAGGGGCGGACGCCCGCCGCGGCGGCGATCCCGATCCCCGAGAAGATGTCAAAGGCGATATTCACCGTGCTGTACCGTGACCAAGCGTGACGATAGACGAGAGGGGAGCGTGACCATGGGCGGCACGCACCCACCGCAGAGCGGGCTCGGCGAGCCCGCGAACGGGGCTCAGCGTCAGGAGGATAGGCGCCCCGCACCCCATCGCAGATCGACGACCCGGGACATCCAGCGCTATGCGTCGTTGTTCGCGGCGCGCACGACGGTGATGCGCTCGTCGGCGATGCGCGACCTGATGGCGCTGACCGAGCGCGACGACGTCATCTCGCTGGCCGGTGGCCTGCCCGACACCTCGACGTTCCCGCCCCACTCCTATGCCGCGCTGATGAGCACGGTCGCCAGCGACTCCTGCGCGCGGGCGCTGCAGTACGGGCCGACCGAGGGGTTCCAGCGGATCAAGCGCTGCATCGCCGAGGTGATGGCCGCCGAGGGCATGGTGATCGACCTCGACGAGGTGCTGATCACCACGGGCGGCCAGCAGGTCATCGACCTCGTCTGCAAGACGCTGCTCGATCCGGGCGACGTCGTCGTCTGCGAGGCCCCCACCTATCCCGGCGCGATCCCGACCTTCTGCTCCTATCAGGCCGACATCGTGGGGATCACGATGGACCGCGACGGGATGCGCGTGGAGGAGCTCGAGGCCGTCCTCGACGACCTGGAGCGCAACGGCCGGCGACCCAAATTCATCTACACGGTGCCGAACTTCCACAATCCGGCCGGTGTGACGATGTCCTTGACGCGCCGGCGCGAGCTGGTCCGCATCGCCGCTGAGCGCGAGCTGCTGATCCTGGAGGACAACCCCTACGGCCTGCTGCGCTACGAGGGCGAGGCGCTGCCGACGCTGCATTCGCTCGATGACGAGTTCGTCATCTACGCCGGCACGTTCTCCAAGATCCTGTCGCCGGGCGTCCGCCTCGGCTGGGCGGCCGCGCCGGCCCCGATCCTGGCGAAGATGCAGATCGGCAAGCAGGGCTCGGACCTGTGCTCGTCCTCGATCTCGCAGTACTTCGTCAGCGCCTACTTCGACTCCGGCCCGTGGGACGACTATGTGCGCTCGCTGCTGGAGATCTATCGCCGCCGTCGCGACGTCATGCTCGACGCCATGGCCGAGCACTTCCCGCGCGAGGCGGAGTGGACCCATCCCCGGGGCGGGCTGTTCATCTGGGCGACGATGCCCGATTACATCGACACCACCGACCTGCTGGCCCGGGCGCTGCGCGAGCACGTCGCCTTCGTGCCCGGGCGGGCGGCCTTCACCGACGGGCGCGGCGGCTCGTCGATGCGGCTGAACTTCTCCGGCGTCGACGAGGAATCGATCCGTGAGGGGATCCGCCGGATCGGCGAGGTCGTGCGCGAGCAGGTGGCGATGTACGGCACGCTGACCGGCGCGCGGTCTGACGCCGGCGAGCGCGTCCCACGGGCGGCCGCCGGGGCCGACCAGGACCGGCGGCGAGATCCGGAGGACCTGGCCAAGGTGCTCCGGATGCCCGCCCAGCGCAAACGCGCCGGATGACGAAGGTCGCGGTCCTCAAGGGCGGGCGGTCGCTCGAGCGCCAGGTGTCGCTGCGGTCGGGCGCCCGCGTGGAGGACGCGCTGCGGCGCCTCGGTCACGAGGTGGTGGCCATCGACGTCGGACCTGACGTCGTGACGCGGCTGACGGCCTGCCGGCCGGAGGTCGCCTTCATCGCGCTCCACGGCCGTGACGGCGAGGACGGCACGATCCAGGAGCTGCTCGACGTGCTCGGGATCCCCCACACCGGATCGGGCGTCTCGGCGTGCATCCGAGCCGCCGACAAGGTGCTGGCCAAGCACGCGATGCGCGACCGTGGCATCCCGACCCCGGACTTCTACGCCTTCGATCGCACCGCGCTGGAGGCGCTCGGGGCCGCGCAGGCGCTGCCGGCGATCGAGGACCGGCTCGCCTTCCCGATCGTCGTCAAGCCGGCGCGGCAGGGGTCGGCGCTGGGGATCAAGTTCGCGCGCAGCGCCGCCGACGTGCCCGTGGCGCTGATCGCCGCCTTCTCCTATGACCGCAAGGTGCTGCTGGAGCGCTATGTCCGCGGACGCGAGCTGGCCGTCTCGGTCCTCGACGGCCCGGACGGTGGCGCGGTGGCGCTGCCGATCGTCGAGGCGGTTCCCGAAGAGCAGGACTTCTATGACTTCGAGGCGCGCTACGAGATCGGCCGCACGCGCTTCGTCTGTCCGGCGCAGCTCGACGACGAGCTCTCCGCGCGCGCCGGCGATCTGGCCTTGGAGACCTACGAGCTGCTGGGCTGCGCGGGCTTTGCCCGGGTCGACCTGATGCTCGGGCTCGACGACGGCGAGCTGTACGTCCTGGAGGTCAACCCGATCCCGGGCCTGACCGAGACGAGCCTGCTGCCCCAGGCCGCCGAGGCGGCCGGGATCTCGTTCGACGAGCTCGTGGAGCGAGTGCTCGTCGCCGCCGGCTACTCGTCGGACGCGAAGTCCTCCGGCGTGACCTGATCCAGGAAGTCCTTGAACTTCTCGACGACCTCCTCGGTGTCCTCGACCTCGTGCTCGAACTCGATCGCCGACTCTGAGATGACCTCGTCGGCCGCGAAGATCGGCGCTCCGGAGCGCACCGCGAGCGCGAGGGCGTCGCTCGGCCGCGAGTCGATCTCCAGGTCACGCCCGCCGGCGCGGAGGCTGATCGACGCATAGAAGGTGTTCTCCCGCAGCTCGGTCACGGCGACGCGGGTGCACTCCACCTCGAGCTCGCCGAGCATGTCCGACAGCAGATCGTGGGTCATCGGCCGCGGCGTCGAGGCGCCCTGGAGCTTCATCAGAATCGCCGCCGCCTCCGGATGACCGATCCAAATCGGCAGGAACTTGTTGCTCTCGACGGTCTTCAGCAAGACGATCGGCTGCTTGCCGACCATGTCGAAGCTAACGCCGTAGATCACCATTTCCTGCACGCGTCGCTCCTTCCTGGGGTCGGGCAAGTATAGGCACCGCCACCGGGAGCGGCGGACGGTCAGACCGCGGCCCGCCTGGGACCGACTGGTGCCAGTTGCGAGCGGCGGGCCCGCTTGCGGGCGAACATCGCGGCGTCGGCGTTGCGCAGCAGACCGTCGGCATCGGCCCCGTCGCCGGGATACGCGGCGCGGCCGATGCTGACCCCGAGCGACAGCCGGTGCCCGCGGATCGAGTACGGCCGGCGGAAGCCGGCCGAGATCCGCAGGGCGACCGCGTCGGCCTCGCCGGCCGTCGCGTCGACGATCAGGACGGCGAATTCATCGCCGCCGAGCCGCGCGACGGTGTCGCCGGGTCGCGTGCAGGCCTGCAGCCGGCGCCCGACGGCGGCGAGCAGCTCGTCGCCGGTCTCGTGGCCGAACTCGTCGTTGACGGGCTTGAAGCGGTCGAGATCGAGATACAGGAGCGTCACCGCGCCGCCGCCGGTCGCGGCGCGGGTGACCGCGCGATCGAGCGCGTCGGTGAACTGCAGGCGGTTGGCCAGTCCGGTGAGCTGATCGTGCAGCGCCTGATGGGTGATGAGATCGACCAGCCGGCCGTTCTCGAGCGCGGTCGTGGCCTGCGCGGCGACGCCCGACAGCCGGTCCAGGAGATCAGGCGCCGGCGCCAGGCGCTCGGCCCGGTCCTTGACCGAGACGGTCAGCAGCCCGAGCAGCTGGCTGGGGGAGGCGAGCGGGACGAGGATCGTCGCCCCGAAGCCCAGCCCGGAGAAGATGGCGGCGATGGTGGGATCGCCCGTCGTCTCGTCGAGGAAGATCGGGGCCGGATCGGGCTCGCGCAGGAGGGCGTCAAGGGTCCCGCCCGGCGTCGGCGTCCAGCCGGTCCGGCTCTGCACGAGGCTCGGCCCGTCGTCCCCGACGCTCGTCGCCGCCTGACGGACGAGCTCGCCGCGGCCGGCGTCCCACAGGTAGACGCCGACCTGGTCACAGTCGACGACGAGCTGCACCGAGCCGGCGAGGCGGTGCGCGATCTCCGCGCTCGCGCCGGTTCCGGCCAGCGCGCGGGCGAGCTCCAGCAGGGCGCTGGACTGGGCGAAGCGGCGCTCGGCCTCGTCGAGGGCCGCGGCGCCGTCGAGCGCGCTCGCCGCGTAGCGGGCGTAGACCTCCAGGAGCTCGCGTTCCGGGGGCAGGAAGGCGACGCCGTCGTCGTACATGGCGAGCAGATGGCCGTAGTCGCGGCGGTTGGAGCGCACGGGCGCCACGAGCCACGTGTCCGGACGCTCACCGGGCGGCGCGCCGGCGAGCCGGGCGACGTACGCATCGACCTCGCCGGCGGCGAAGCCCTTGTGATGGCAGTGCAGCGGACCGCCCTCGGTCATCCGCACCGCCAGCAGATGGCGATGCGCCCGGACCTCGACGGCGGCGCGGTCGGCGATCCGCGCCAGCACCTGATCGAGGTCGCCCGCGCCGATCAGGTCGGCCGCAGTCTGAAAGACGCTCTGCAGCCGCTCCCGCATCGCGTCGAGCTGGCGCTGCAGATGCTCGATGCGCGGCTGGTCGGAGAACGCCTGCTCCTGACCCCAGGTGACGACGTAGCGACATCGCTGCGCGCCGAACGCCGCGCATTCGGTGTGCTCGACGTGAGCCGGGGGCAGCCCGAACAGGATCACCGGCTGGCTGAGCAGGCCCATCGTCCAGCGGCAGTGGTCGACATGACGCTCGAACCCGTCGATCGCGACGGCGTCGATCTCGGCGACCCCCGGCGCGCAGCGGACCGCCTCCAGAACCGACACGCGGCTGTACTTGCCGGCGGTGGTCGCGATCTGGCGATAGACGTTCTCCGGGGAGCCGAGCGACCGCAGCAGATCGGCCACCGGAGAGCCGTTCAGGCGCCGGACGGAGTCCTCGCCGACCGCCCGCGCGAACTGCGGATGGTGGGTGACCTCGGCGCCCGCGCGCCACAGCGCGACCGCCTCGTCGTAGGAGATCCACTGGGTGACGTCCATGAGATCGGACAGCGGCCGGCGAGACTCCGCGCGGCGCAGGACCTCGGCCACCGCCTCGTCACCACCGAAATCGTCGACCCGGCGCAGCAGCACGGCCGACAGCGAGCACGAGAAGTGATTCCCCGTCGCGGAGGACATACCGCCCTATCGGCCGCGTCCCGGGTCGCGGCTCAGCGACGGCGTGCCGATCTGGACGAAACGCGCAGAATCGACCCGTTAAATGAGAGCGCCCCTAGCCGGCGGGATATGAGGCCGAACTCGGGGCGCGCTCGAGGGAGGAGAGGTACTGCCCGCAGAATGATGCACGCTGGCGCGCCAGAAGTCCAAGACCATTACTCACGCGTACCTATAATCTGGGCTTATGGATCTTCGGCAGCTCCGCTACCTCGTGGCGCTCGCCGAGGAGCGCAACTTCACTCGCGCCGCGGCGGCCGAGCACGTCGCGCAGCCGGCCCTGTCCCAGCAGATCCGGCGCCTGGAGGACGAGCTCGGGGTGGCGCTCGTGGAGCGCACGACCCGGCGCGTATCGCTGACCGAGGCCGGCGAGCTGCTCGTCGTCCGGGCCCGGCGGATCATGGTCGAGCTCGAGGCGGCGCAGAGCGAGCTCGAGGCGGCGCGCGGCGCAGACACCGGGCACGTGAGGATCGGCGCGATGCACACGATGGGGCCGGTCGACCTGTCGCTGTCGATGGCGGCCTTCCACGAGCTCCATCCGAACGTGACGATGACCGTCCGTGAGCAGGCGAGCGAGGAGCTGGCCGAGATGCTGCGCGTCGACGAGCTCGATCTCGCCTTCCTGTCGGTCACCGAGCGCGTCGAGGCGCACGGACTCGGCCTGCTCCAGCTCGTCTCCGAGGAGCTCGTCGTGCTCCTGCGCCCGGATCATCCGCTCGCCGGCCGTCCGACGATCCGGATGCGCGAGCTCGCCGAGGAGCCGTTCATCGCCTTTCGCACGGGCGCCCGCCTGCGCGAGCTCCTGTTCGCCGCCGGCCGCGACGCCGGCTTCGATCCACGCGTGACGCTCGAATCCAACGAGGCCCAGCGCATCCGCCGGCTGGTGGCGCGCGGACTCGGGGTCGCGATCCTGCCCCGCTCCGACGCCGTGGGCCCGGGCGCCGAGGTCGCCGTGGTGACGCTGACCGAACCCTCGCTGCGCCGCGACATCACGCTCGCCTGGCGCGAGGGGCGTCGTCATGGGCCGGCCGCCACCGAGTTCCTCAACCTCGCGCGCGACATGTATTCCCTCGGCTCCCACACCGAGCCCGAGGGCCCCTCGGGGCCGGCGATGACGGAGCTGTCACGCTGACCCCGGCGCCGGCAACCGGGCGTAGAACCACGGCTTAATGGGAATCCGACCAAGTACTGATCAATGCGGTCGAACTCTATTAACGGTTCCTAAGACTTGTTCGACATCCATCGAACAAGTGCTACTATTAGGCGTGCAGAAAACCTATGCGAGATTCGGAGACAGTCCTGACAAGCTTTGATACCGATGAGCGCGAGACCCCCGGGCCGGGTCGCGAGCATCACGACACCACACAGCGGCAGCGCGCCCGGGGCCATCATGGCACCGCCGCGGCCGCGCCGTCGCGGCGGCGACAGCCGCGGCGCCTGACCGCGAGAGCGGGCGAGGCACGCGCCGGCGGCGCCGAGGCGAGGGCCGCCGCGAGCGTCGGCACCGGCGCCATGACCGAGAATTCGCTCGACCTCTTCCTGCGGGCGGCGCGTGCCCACACGCTCCTCACCGCCGAGGAGGAGATCGAGCTGGCCAAGCGCATCGAGCGCGGCGATCTCGCCGCCAAGGAGCGCATGATCAACGCCAACCTGCGACTCGTCGTCTCCCAGGCCCGCCGTTACCAGGGCCATGGGCTGCCGATGGAGGACCTCGTGCAGGAGGGGATGCTGGGCCTGATCCGCGCGGTCGAGAAGTTCGACTGGCGGCGCGGGTTCAAGTTCTCCACCTACGGAACGCTGTGGATCCGCCAGGCGCTGCAGCGCGGCCTCCAGAACCACGGACGGACGATCCGCCTCCCGGTCCATGTCGCCCAGCGCCAGACGAAGGTCCGCAAGATCGAGGGCGAGCTGAGCCTGAAGCTCGGCCGTGAGCCCACCGACGCCGAGATCGCCGAAGAGGCCAAGCTCGAGGTCGAAGAGGTGGCTGAGCTGCGGGAGCTGACGCGCGGCCTGACGAGCCTCGACCAGCCGGTCGGCGAGGACGGCGAGACCGCGTTCGGCGATCTGCTGGCCAGCGATCGGCCCCAGCCCGTCGAAGAGGTCGAAGAGGCCGAGCGCGTCGGGCTGATCAGCGAGGCGGTCGCCGAGCTGCCGGAGCTGGAGCGCGACGTCATCCGCCTGCGCTTCGGTCTGGCCGGAGCCGAGCCGCTCAATCTCCGCCAGACGGGGATCGAGCTCGGGATCACGCTCGGCAAGGCGCGCGAGCTGGAGCAGCAGGGACTGAGCCGGCTGGCCAAGAGCACCGGCCTGGAAGAGCTGCGCCGGGCGGCGTAACCGCCCCCGCTACGAGTTGTCCCGACGGCCACCTCCCGGGGTGGCCGTCGGCGTTTGGGGGAAGGGTTGAGGCGTGCTCCCGGCCGCCTATCACGAGCTCTTCACCGCGACGGCCGAGGTCGCCGGCACGCTGATCGGACTCCTGTTCGTGGCCATCTCGGTGGCCGGGGAGCGCGTCGGGACCGAGGGAAGCGAGACGCAGGGGCACCGCGTCAGGGCGCGCGCGGCGCTGACGGCGTTCACCAACGCTCTGAGCGTGTCCCTGTTCGTGCTCGTCCCCGGCGCCGGGGTCGCCACGGCTAAGCGTCCGGGCCGTGGGGCGCCGGCTCGGCGCTGTCCAGGCTCTCGATCGCCGCCGCGCTGGCCGATGCCGCCGGAGCGTCGGGCTCGGGTCGCAGCCGGGCCGAGTAGATCGACGGCGCGCCCAGCCGCCGGGCGATCACCGTGGCCTCGGTCACCGCGATGATCGTCGGCACCATCAGCGCGTCGAAGTTGCGCGTCAGCTCGAGCACGAGCACGAGTCCCGACAGCGGGCCCTGCATCGCCGCCGCCAGGAACGCCCCGCCGCCGACGATCGCGTAGCTCCCGAGCCGGGCCCCCGGCCAGAGATGGGTCCAGATCGTCCCCAGCACCCCGGCCAGCAGGACGCCGACGGTCAGGGTCGGGGTGAACAGGCCACCCGGCGAGCCCGTGCTCAGACAGGCCGCGGTGGCCAGCGGCTTGAGGACGAGCAGGACACACAGCAGGCCGAACGACAGGCTGCCGAGCGCCTCGAGCTGGACGACGCCCTTGCCGTTGCCCAGCAGCTGCGGATACCGGAGCGACACCGCCGCGAGCGCGATGAAGACGGCGAGCGGCGCCGCGATCCGGCCCCAGCTCCGCGGGCGCAGGCCGCTGGCGATTGCGATCAGCCGGACCCAGCCGATCGCGACGACGCCGATCACCGGACCGGCGAGCACCGCCCACACCACCTCGGTCAGATGCACCTGATACGCGGGCAGGCGATACGTGGAGGCGGTCCCGAGCGTGATCCAGGCGACGGCGGTGGCGATCACCGAGGTCGCCAGCGCGGGCAGCACGAGCGGCAGCGCGATCGTTCCGAGCAGCACCTCGAGCGCGAACAGCGCTCCGCCCAGCGGGACGTTGTAGATCGCGGCAAAGCCCGCCCCCGCGCCGGAGGCGACGAGCAGCCGGCGCTGCCAGACCGGGAGCTGCGCCCAATCGGCCAATCGGCTGGCGGTGGCCGCGCCGGCGAGCTGCGGCGCGCCCTCGCGGCCGAGCGACACCCCGAGGCCGACGGTGACGATCGACAGCACGCCGCGGGCGACACTGGGCACGAGCGCCAGCCGGCCGCCGCCCACCCAGACCGCCTCTGACACCTCGGCGCCGCCGGAGGCCCTCAGCCGGCCGAGCAGGATCGCGCCCGCTCCGACCAGCAGCGCGGCCAGCGCCAGCGCGGCGAAGTGCCGCCAGCCGGCGGCCGCCGCCACCCCGTCCAGGAACGGCCCCCTCCGATAGCCGTAGGCAACGTGCTCGACGAGGCGCAGCAGCGCGGCCAGCCCGGAGGCGGCGAGCCCGGTGATCACGCCGAGCCCGAGCACGATGCCCCAGAAGCGCGCGCTGTAGGCGGCGACGATCCCCCGGCCGGTGACGTTGGGCTGCGGAGAGAACCAGTTGCGCGCGGGAGGATGCGCGTGCGAAGGGACGCGGGCCACGGGAACGACCAGAGGTTCGCAGCTTCGCCGATGGGCACGGCGCGAGCCGCACCGCGCTAGGCTAGCCCCCGTGAAACCCCTCCGCTACCGCCGCGTGGTGGTCAAGCTCAGCGGACGCGCCTTTGCCGGCGCAGCGGCGTTCGGACTGGACTCGGAAGCACTGGGATATGTCGCCGATCAGCTGATCGCGGCGCGGGCGCTCGGCGTCGAGGAGGCGGTCGTCGTCGGGGGGGGCAACTTCTTCCGCGGCAACGTCGCCGACGAATGGAACATCGAGCGCGCCGAGGCCGACAACATCGGCATGCTCGGGACGCTGATGAACGGCATCCTGCTGCGCGGCGTGCTCAAGCATCGCGGTCTGGAGGACGTCCGCCTGATGACCGCGCTGCCGATGCCCTCGATGGCCGAGCCGTTCATCCGCCTGCGCGCGGTCTCCCATCTGGAGCGCGAGCGGCTCGTCCTGCTGGCCTGCGGGATCGGCCAGCCCTACGTGACGACCGACTATCCGGCCGTCCAGCGCGCCGTCGAACTCCGCGCCGACGCGATCCTGCTCGCCAAGCACGGCACCGATGGCATCTATGACCGTGACCCGCGCAAGGAGAGCGGCGCCCAGCGCTACGACAGCCTGCGCTACTCAGACGTCCTGGAGCGCGACCTGCGCGTCATGGACCAGGCAGCGATCGTCCTCGCCCGTGACCATGAGCTGCCGCTGCACGTCTTCGATTTCGACGAGCGCGACGCCATCTCGGCGATCTGCCTCGGCGAGAACCGCGGCACGTACATCTCGCCGACGACGACGCTCGTGCAGTCCGCCGTCGAGCCGCCGGCCGTCGAGCCGGTCGCGTAGCCGCCCGCGCGGCGTCCCGGGCCTAGGTCTCGACCACCACCGCGGCCAGCGCGGTCACGAGCTCGGCCAGCGAGCTCGTCATCTGACCGCCGCTGTCGACGATCAGCGTCTCCACCTGAAGATTGAGGACGACCCCCTCCTCGCCGCTGCGGCGCAGGTCGGTGCGCAGGCCGAAGCAGATCAGGCCGCGAGCGGCGCCATAGCCGACCTCCGCGACGGTGCCGGAGTCGGGCTCCTGCCCGTCCAGGAACGCCGCCAGGAGCGTGCAGGAGCGGATCGCCTCCAGATTGCGGCGCCCGATGCGCAGGGCCAGCGCGTGCCTGTCGGCGTCGGTGACGGCCGCCGCGACGTCCTGCGGACTGGTCAGCGCCCAGGGATCGACCGGCTCGACGACCTCCCGCAGCGCCGGGAGATACACCCGCGAGTAGTAGTCGCGCCCAGCCTCGGTGAACCCCAGCGGGCTCGCCACGTAGCAGGGCAGTCGAACCGGGTCAGCGTAGGCGTCGCTCATGTGCGCTCAGTTCCACGCTAGCGCGGAGCGGCGCTCCCAGTAGTCGACCGGGTCCTCGCGCAGCTCGGCGCCGAGCCGGTCCAGCAGCTCGTCGCCGGGTTGCACCTCGAGCGCGCTCAGGTTGTCCACCAGCATCTCGGCGGTCGACGCGCCGCTGAGGGCGACGTCGACCCACGGCTGGGCGAGCACCGCGGCGAGCGCCAGCGCGTCGGGCCCGACGCCCAGCTCGGCGGCCGCACGCCGCAGCGGCGCGGTGTCCCCCCGCGCGGTCAGCCGGCCGTTGGCGACCGCCTCCTTGACGATCACCCCCAGTCCGGCGGCGCGCGCGGCGGCGAGCGACGGGCCCGCCGACGGCTCCAGCAGATTCCAGGTCGCCTGCACGGCGTCGAAGCCACCCATCTCGAGCGCGCACTCGATCGTCTCGCGCTGGCGCGGCCCGGTCGCCGTGAAGCCGATCCGCAGCCCGCCGGCGCGCAGCAAAGCCAGCTCGTCCCGGACCGCCGGATCGCGCAGCACACCGCTCTCCAGCGTCGCGGAGTGGATCTGATAGAGCTGGAGATTGGCGCCCAGGCGGTCACGGCTCTCGCCGTACTGGCGGCGCAGCGTCGCCAGCGACAGGTCCTTGACCTCGTTGACCTCGGCATCGACGCGCCAATCCGCGGTGTAGGTGTAGCCCCACTTCGAGCCGACGCTGACGTCGCCGGGCCCGAGGTCCCGCGCGCGCAGCCACGAGCCCAGGAACTCCTCCGCCCGGCCGTACGAGCGCGCCGCGTCGAAGTAGCGCACGCCGCCGGCATACGCGGCATCGAGCACGACGTATGCACCGGCGCGCATCGAGGCAACGTCGGTGTGTCCGGCGAGATCGCCGGCGTGGCCTACGGTGATGTAGCCCGGGCGCCCGAGCGCGGCCAATCCGAGCCCGATCCGGCTGACCGGCAGAGCGCTTGATCCGAGCCGCGTCATTACTGGCGGGGACACTAACGCCGCCCCGCGGAGCGCGCACGGATGGCGGTCGTCAGTCCTCGTCGTCCGCACGCTCGGCGATCAGCAGGCCGTGGTCGACCTGCACCGCGCCGTCGGCGACCGCCTCGCGCAGCGCGTCGTGAAACACGCCCGGACCCCAGTAGCGCGCGCCGACCAACTGCTCGAGCTCGCGACGCTCGGTGGGGCCGTGCTCGTCCAGCGCGCGCTCGATCGCCTCCACGTGCTCGTCGAGCCCGAACCCGGACGACACGTCGGCGATCGCCGGTACCGGGGCCGACGGGCCGAGGCCCGGGCCGGGGCGATAGCGCCGCAGGCCGGCCTGATCACGGCCCCGGCGACGGGCGGCGCGCTCACGCAGCTCCTCCTCGGCGGCTCGGCGCGCGGCGTCGCGCTCGCGGCGGCGGCCCGCCTCCGCGGCGGTCATGTCCTGGAGCCGCTCGTGCTCGGCCTGCGCACGATGCTCGGCGGCGGTGACGCGATAGGCCGCGGCGCGGGCGCGGTCGGCAAGCCCGTCCGCCGCGCGCTGGGCCTGCGCCGCACCGTCGTCGTCGTGCTCGGCCCGGCGCTCCTGGGCGAGCGCGGAGTGCTCGTGCATCTGGGCCCACAGCTCGTGCATGCGGGCCCGCGCGCGCTCGACATCGACGGCGCGCCCGCCGACGTCGTTGGCCCGCGCGGTGGCGGCGGCGGCGTCCGCCAGCTGCTCGTGCGCCCGGGCCCGATCTCGAGCGGCGGCGCTCAGGCGGCCGAGACGCTCGAGGTCGCGCTGGCGCACGCGGGGATCGCTGTCGTCGTGCTCCACCGCGCGTGCCTCGTATTCGTGCGCGCGGCCTCGCTCGCGGGCCGCCGCCGCACGCTCGTCGGCCGCCGCGCGCAGATCACTGTCGAGCTCGTGCTCGGCGCCGAACCGCTCCTGGGCGGCCGCGGCGTACTCGTCGTGGACACGGGCCCGCAGCTCCGCGGCCTCGGCGAGCCGCTGCTCCTGGCGGGCCAGGCGCTCGTGGTCATCCCCCTGGCCCCCGGCGTTCTCGCTCTGACGCGTGGCGAGGCGATCGTAGGCGGCGGCGCGGCGCTCGGCGGCGAGCGCGCGCTGCTCCTCGGCGCTGATCCGCTCACGCCGGGCCTCGGACAGCAGCGGGCTCGGCTCGGGCTCGCCGAGCGCGCCGGCGCGCTCGCCGCCGGGCTCGGTGCTCGCCGCCGCGGCCACGTCGGTCCCGTCGCCGTCCTCGTCGTCATCGAGGGTCAGCGGCGCGGCGATGTCCTCCAGCGCCTGGCCCTCGGCCCTGACCCCCCACAGGAGCTCGGCGACGCCGCCGAGCGCCATCACGACGGCGCCGATGAAGAAGGCGATCACGACCTCGGAGACCTTCTTGCTGGCGATCAGCTTGCCGAACAGGAGCGGTCCGGCGATCCCGCCGACGGCGGTCCCGATGGCGTAGAAGAAGGCGATGGCCAGCGCCCGGGTCTCCATCGGGAAGATCTCGGACGCCGTCAGGTACGCAGCGCTGGCTCCGGCCGAGGCCAGGAAGAAGATCGCGACGATGACGACGATGAACGACACCGCGGTCAGGCCGCCGCCCAGGAACAGGAAGCCCAGGACGACCGCGACCGCCGCCGACGCGAAGTACGTCGCACTGATCATCACCTTGCGCCCGAGCGTGTCGAACAGCCGCCCCAGGGTCAGCGGGCCCATGAAGTTCCCCGCCGCGTAGATGATCGTGAAGATCGGCACCGCGCCCGAGGAGACCGCGAAGAAGGTGGTCAGCAGCGTGCCGAGGTTGAAGACGACGCCGTTGTAGAGGAACGCCTGGCCGACGAACAGCGCGATGCACAGGCACGAGCGGGTCGGATACTTCGTGAACGCGACGCGGGCGATCTCCCGGAACGGGATCGCCTCGCGCTGGCGGACCTTCAGGGTCCGCTTCACCGGCGCCAGGGACTCGCCGGTCTCCGCTTCGATCTCCTCCTCGATCTCGCCGACGATCGCCTCGGCCTCCTCCTGGCGGCCGTGGATGAACAGCCAGCGCGGGCTCTCCGGGACGCTGCGGCGCACGAACAGGACGGCCAGGCCGAGCACCGCGCCGATCCCGAACGACAGTCGCCAGCCGAAGTCCTTGGCGAAGATGGAGGTGTCAAGGAAGAACAGTGCCGCCGCCGAACCAGCCGCCGACCCGACCCAGTAGGAGCCGTTGATGATCAGGTCGACGCGGCCGCGCACCCGGGCCGGAATGAGCTCGTCGATGGCGGAGTTGATCGCCGCGTACTCGCCGCCGATCCCGGTGCCGGTGAAGAAGCGCGCGAGGAAGAAGAACCACGGCGCGAACGAGAACGCCGTCGTCACCGTCGAGACGATGTAGATCCCGAGGGTGACCATGAACAGCCGCTTGCGCCCGAAGCGATCGGTCAGCTGGCCGAAGAACAGCGCCCCCAGGCAGGCGCCCGCCACGTAGATGGCCGCGGCGCTGCCGATGTTGCTGACCGTCAGCGCGATGCCGCTGCCGCTCTCGGTCAGGCGCGAGCCGACCGCGCCGACGATCGTCACCTCCAGGCCGTCGAGCACCCAGGCCGTCCCCAGCCCGAGGATGATCATCCAGTGAAAGCGCGCCCACGGCAGCCGGTCGAGCCGGGCCGGGATCTGGGTGCGAATCGTCCCGAGGGGGGCCGGGGCGGCCTCCTGCACCGCGCTCATCGCGCCTCGCCCGCGGACGGCCGAGCCGGCCCGTCAGGCCGGATGCGCGCACGGCCGGCGGTATCGTCGGGGGCGTGCTGAGCTGCCGCCTGCTGGGCCATCGCTATCGCTTCCGCGCCGAGGGCGCCGTGATGATCTGGGAATGCGCCCGCGGGTGTGGGGCCGGGGATCGCAAGACCTATCCCTCGCCGGCGCAGGCCGCTCACTACGCGGCCGCGCTGGACCGGGAGGACCGGGACGACCTCGGCCGGCGCGCTCCGCTGATCGGGCTGTTGCCGCTGCGGGTGTGGCGCCGCCTGAAGACGCGCGCGGAGCGGTAATGACGACACGGCCAAGAAAGTTCCCGACGCCGATCGAGGGCAAACACCGCGACCGGCGCTGATCGGGCGCCGGCGCCCGACGGCCGGCGGGATCAGTCGGCCAGGTCGTGGGTGTAGGCGTAGTGGACGGCCTGCGCGCGGTCACGCGCGCCGATCTTCGAGAACACGTGGTTGATGTGCGTCTTGACGGTCGCCGGGCTGACGACGAGCCGGTCGGCGATCTCGCGATTGGAGAGCCCGGCGGCGATCAGCCTCAGCACCTCGGCCTCGCGCACGGTGAGATCGTCGGGCAGCGTCGCCGGGGCCGGAGCCGGGCGCGCCGCCCCGCTGGCCGCCTCGAGCAGCCGCTCATGGACGAGCGGGTCCAGCAGCGTGTGATGGTCGGCGGCGGCGTGCACCGCGCGTGAGATCTCCTCGATGCCGGCGTCCTTGGTCAGATAGCCACGCGCGCCGGCGCGCAGCGCATCGAGGATCGACTGCTCGTCGGCATGGGTGGTGAGGACGACGATCTCGGTCTCCGGCCGCGCCGCGCGAATCTGACGGGTCGCCTGCACGCCGTCGAGCTTGGGCATCCGCAGATCCATCAGCACGACGTCGGGGCGGTGGCGCGCGCACGCGGCGACGGCCTGCTCGCCGTCGGCGGCGGCGGCCACCGGCGTGATCCCGGGCGCCGCCTCCAGGAGGGTCATCAGCCCCTCCCGGACGAGCGCCTGGTCGTCGACGACCAGCACCCGGATCGACTCGGTCACCGCCCCGCCCCCGGCAGCCGGAGCTCCACGCGCCAGCCGTCCGCGGTCGGCCCGGCGCTCAGCTTCCCGCCGACGGACGCCGCTCGCTCGCGCATCCCGAGCACGCCGTAGCCCCCGCCGGACCGCGCCAGGTCCGCGGCTGCGTTGTCCGGGACGCGCCGCGCATCACCATCACCATCACCATCACCGTCACCCTCGACGCGATCCTCGACGATCACCACGAGCTCCTGATCGGGAGCTCCATCGGGCCCGCCGGCGTGGACGGCGACCGACACCTCGGCCCCGGGGGCGTGCTTGCGGGCGTTGGTCAGCGCCTCCTGCACGACGCGCAGCGCCACGTGGCCGGATGCGCCCCGCAGGCGCTCGCCGTCGCCGTCGATGAGCAGCTGCACCGGAGCCTGGGCCGCCGCCCGATAATCGGCGACGAGCGCCTCGATCCCGGCCACCGCCGACACCGGCTCGCCGCGCAGCGCTCCGACCGCGCGCCGCGTCTCCCGCAGCCCGTCGCGGGCCAGCTCGTGGGCGCGCTGCACGCGGGCGAGCACGACGTCGCGGTCGGCGCCCTGGGTCAGCAGCGAGCTCGTGGCCTCCAGCTGGATGGTCAGACCGGCCAGCGCGTGGGCGAGCACGTCGTGGATCTCCCGGGCGATGCGCGTCGACTCCTCCAGGCGCGCCGCGCGCAACTGCTCCTCGTGCGAGCGCTGTGTCTGGGCGAGCAGGAGCTCGGCCTGATCGGCGCGCTCGATCGACTGGCGGCTGTTGGAGCCGCCGAGGACGGCGACGCCGAAGCCCAGTGAATAGGCCAGCAGCCCGAGCGCACTGTTGTCGTAGGCGAGCGTCGCGACGGCGAGCGCGAGGGCGCCGACCGCCACCACGACCAGCGCGCTCGACGCCGGCACCCGGTAGCCGGCGGCGACCACGGCGACGAACACGAACGCCGAGGCGGCGCTGTCGGGCGCCGCCCCGGTCAGCACGCCCCCCGCCCCGGCGAGCACGAACAGATCGAGGCTGAGGCCGCGCTCGCGCCCCGGCCAGGCGGTCCAGGAGAGGTAGGCGACGACCGAGGCCGCGAGCGTCATGGCGACGACGAGATGGCGCCCGCTCGTGCCGGGGTCGTGCTTGGCGGTGAACACGCTCCAGACGGCGAACGCCAACAGGATGATGCGGACGAGCCTCGCCGGCTGACGTCCGAGGTTGTACGTCAACATCAGCGCAGACGGTACGACCTACGGCGCGCCGATGGGCGGGTGCGATCACGCACCCACCCGACCGGCGGCATCGGCATCGGCATCGGCATCAGGCGTCAGGCGAGTTCGAGCGCCGAGGCGGTCTGCAGCGCCCGGCGGCGCAGCGCCTGGACGAGGGAGCGCCCGGTGACCTCGAACACCGCCATCGCCAGCAGCGCGTCGGTCCAGGCCTGACCGCTGGTGATCGAGTGCTGCGCGCTGAAGGTGGCGATCGTGGCGGCGCCGCTGTGGCTCAGCCAGTAGATGAAGGCGAAGCGCGAGCCCATCCCCAGGACCCAGAAGAAGCTCGAGGCCCAACCGGTGCGCGAGAGGACCTCGCCGTCGGAGCCGCGGCGCATGATCATGGTCTGGCCGCTGGCGACGCCGATCAGCGCGCCGAGCAGGCCGAGGCAGGCGACGAGGACGAGATCGTTGCCGGCGGTGGGGATGCCGTGCAGATAGGAGACGACGGCGATCGAGACGATGATGAGCGGACGGATGAGGGTCCGGGTGCTGAGGGGCCGCTCCTTGATCTGGAGGAGGACGATCAGGACCAGGGCGGAGTCGATGAGGTAATCGGTGGTTGTCATGGGAGCATCGTCGCTCCGCGCCGGCCCGCGCACATCGGCGCGCAGGTTGAACCGTGGGTTGACCTCGCGTGGCCCTCAACCCTGGGGTTGAGAGAGCCCGCGCCGCCGGACCTGGGCATCAAACGTGATCAGGACGCGCGTTAGATGCCCAGGTCCGTGGGGACGCAGGACCGGCGTCTAGTTCGAGAGCGAAAGAACGGCGCGACGATGCTCGCGCATCGTCTCCATGTGGTCCTCGCCGGGCTGGCGCCCGAAGCCGCAGTACATGGCGACACCGAAGTCGCGAAGGTAGCGCGACGCGGTGGCGTGGCGGCGGGCCAGGCCGGGCACGCCGTCGAGCGGCAGCACGATCCCGAGGAAGACGCGGGCGTCGCCGGGCTCGAGGTCGACGAGCGGTCGAAAGAAGCTGCGGTCCTCGCTGCGCAGATACCTCGGCCCGGCGAGATGCAGCCAGTCGACCGTCCGGCCGGAGTTGGCGACCGCGAAGTTCGCCATCCGCACGAGCACTCCGTAGTCCCGGGCCTCGTACATCGGCCACTCGGGGAAGGTGCCGTAGCACAGGTGATAGCCGACCAGGACGTCCTCGGGGATCAGCCTCGTCAGGCGCGTGACCGGACGCGCGAACCGCTCCCACGCCCCCTCCGACGTCCACGCCAGGACCCCTTCGATGTCCTGGGTCTCATAGGCGCAGTCCCATTGGATGGCGAGATCGTCGGGCGGGATCGCGCTCGTCAGCCGGGTCAGCTCCCGTCCGACGAGCTCCTCGAACCCGCGCTCGGCGATCGGATAGTCGTGGGCGAAGTCGGCCTTGAAGGCGTTGAGCGCGCTCGCGGGGAAGGGCAGACCGACCTGGAAGCGCAGGCCGGCCGGGATCACCCCGCCCTCGCGCAGCGCGCGGAACTCCTGATAGGACGCGATCGCGTCGTCGATCCGCGGCCAGGACGCGAACCGCAGCTCGGTCACGCCCTCCCGGATGCCGAACACCGGCGTCTCGTAGGCGTGGCGGGGACGGCCCGTCGGCGAGTCCGTCTCCCGGACGACGACGACGCCGGGGGTCGGCCGCGCCAGCCGCTCGCGCTCATAGCTCACCCATGCCGAGCGCGGGCCGGTCTCCCCGTCGGGGAGCGCGAACACCAGGTCGCCGAACAGCTCCGCGCCGGCGCGGAGGGCCATATCGGTCGACTCGGCCGGCAGGCTGCCGACGAGCAGCAGCCGGCTGGTCACTCGTGCGCCCATCATCGCTCCCTTCGAGGGTTCTCGCCCCGACCGCCGCCGGGCCGACCGCCGCGACCGGCGCGACGAGGAACCCGGGGTGATCGGGCGACCAAGATACCAATGCGATTACGCGGCTTGACATGCGACCTCCGTTTCGAGCTCGGCCGCCGGATCGGCGGCGGGCTCAGGTGTGACGGCGGCGGTCACCGGGGTTTGCCCGGCGAGCGGCCGCAGGATGACGAGCGCGATCACGAGGCCGGCGGCGACGCTGGCCACTCCGATCGCGAAGGCGAGGTGATACCCGCCGACGAGCGCCCCGGCGAGCGCGTGATGCTGCGCGACGAGGGCCTTGGTGTGGTTGGTGGCGATCGTCCCCAGCACGGCCAGCCCGAGCGCGCCGGCTACCTGCTGGGAGACGTTGGTGATCCCCGAGCCCAGGCCGGCGTCGTCGGCCGGCACCTCGGACATCGCGATCGTCAGCAGCGGCATGAAGGCGCTCCCGATTCCCAGGCCGATGGCGAAGTAGGCGAGGAAGATCGTCGGGAAGAAGGCCGTCTGCAGGCCGGTCGTCATCAGCAGTGCCAGGCCGATGACCACGGACGTCATGCCGCCGGCGAGGACGCGCATCGCGCCCAGGCGGCTGACGAGGCGTGCCGTGATCCCGAACGCCGACAGCGCTCCGACGGTCAGGGTCCAGGGCAGGAAGGCCAGGCCGGTCTGCAGCGCCGAATAGTGGCGGACGTGCTCCAGGTAGAGAGTGCCGAGGAAGAACGTCGAGTACATGCCGGTGACCAGGAACCCGCGGACGACGCTTGAGCCGATCAGGCCGCGCAGTCGCAGGATCCGCAGCGGCATGATCGGATTGGCGATCCGTGACTCGAGCGTCAGGAAGGCCGCCATCAAAGCCACGGCGAGGGCGCCGAAGCCGAGCACCGGGGCCGAGCCCCAGCCGTGGCCGGTCGTCTGGACGATCGCGTAGACCGCGGTCATCAGCGAGCCGGTCACCAGGACCGAGCCGAGCCAGTCGACGCCCTGCGACAGACCGAGCCCCGAGTCGGCGGGGATCAGCGCCCGGCCGAGAACGACCGTGGCGATGCCGATCGGCAGGTTGACGAAGAAGATCCAGTGCCAGCTCAGCGCCTGGGTGAGGACGCCGCCGGCCAGCAGGCCGAGCGAGCCGCCGGCCACCGCGGTGAAGACGTAGGCGCTCATCGCCTTGGCGCGGTCGGCGGGCGCGGGGAACTCGGTGACGATGATCGCCAGGATGACCGAGGCCTGCAGCGCGGCGCCGAGGCCCTGCAGGAAGCGCGCGCCGATCAGCGCTCCCTGGGTCGGCGCCAGCCCGCACAGCATCGAGGCGCCGGTGAAGAGGATGACGCCGGCGAGGAAGACCCGCTTGCGACCGAGCAGGTCGCCGAGGCGGCCCGCGAGCAGGAGGAAGCTCCCGAAGGTGACGAGAAAGGCGTTGATGACCCAGGTCAGGTTGCCCTGGGTGAAATGGAGATCGTGCTGGATCGAGGGGAGCGCGACGTTCACGATCGTCGTGTCCAGGACGATCATCAGCTGCGCGAGGCAAACGACGACGAGCGCCGCCCATCGACGGCGGTCCGGGGTGATCAGGGATGTGAGTGCTGTCATCTGATGCGTCCCAACTGTTGAGTCCGGCGAGCGCCGGTGGTAAAGTGGAGGCCACCTCCAGAAGTAAGTGGAGGGTGCCTCCAGAAACTATACGGAGGCTACCTCCGTTTTGTCAAGGACTATTCTTCGCATCGCCGTGAGCACCACCGAGGACATCGACCGCACCGCCGTAACGCGGCCCCGCAGGGCCGATGCCCAGCGCAATCACGACAAGGTCGTCGCCGCCGCCCGTGAGGCGTTCGCCGAGCGCGGCGCGTCGACGTCGCTGGAGGAGGTGGCCCGCCGCGCGGGCGTCGGCATCGGCACCCTGTACCGGCACTTCCCCACCCGCCAGGCGCTGGTGGAGGCCGTGTACCTCGACGAGGTCCAGGCGCTGTGCACGTCGGCCGAGGACTTCGCCGAGCTGCCGCCGTGGGAGGCGCTGCACGCCTGGCTGCATCGCTTCGTGGCCTACATGGCCACCAAGCACGCCCTCGCCGAGGAGCTTCAGGCGCTCGCCGATCGCGACGCCAACATCTTCCAGAGCAGCCGCGCCGCGTTCTACGCCGCCGGCGAGCCTCTGCTCCGGCGCGCCCAGGAGGCCCACGCCGCCCGGCTGGACACCGACCTGCCCGAGGTCATCCAGATGCTCGTCGGGATCGCCAAGATCCCGGCCGGCGACCCGGCGCAGACCGAGCACATCCTGGAGATCGCGCTCGACGGCCTGCGCTATCGGGAGGAGCGGCCCTCCCCGCGGGACGGCGACCGGCGCGGCGGTTCGTGATCTGAGCTGCTGGTGGCGGCGGAGCGCCGGCGTGGCGTGGCGGCCAGATCGAGCTCGCCGGCGGGCACCTGGTGACCGGCCGCGCAGCGCAGCTCGGCGCGGACGCGCTCGCCGCAGTCGTGATGGCTGAGCTGCACCGGGCCGCCGCGATCGTCGAGCCAGCGATCGCCCCACTGCATCAGCGCGACCATCGCCGGGAGCAGGTCCGCGCCCTTGGGGGTCAGGCGATAGCGCTGCCGTGTCCGTTGCCCGGGCTCGCGATAGGCCTCGCGCTCGAGCAGGCCCTCCTCCACGAGCTCGCGCAGCCGGGCGGCGGCGACGGGCTCGCTGATCCCGACCCGCTCGACGAACTCCTCGAAGCGGGTGCTTCCGTAATACGCCTCGCGGAGGATGAGGAACGTCGATCGGGCGCCGACGACCTCCAGCGTGCGAGCGACCGTGCAGCGCTGCGCGGTCCAGGCGCCGCGAGGCTCGAGCTCTCCGGTCAGGCGAATCGGGGCGGTGGACTCCATGGCCATCATGATAGCTGACTTCTGAGAAGCTAAGTCAGTGTGCTAGGATCCTGGCTATGTCCCGCCTAAGCCAGCCGTTCTCCCCCGCCCGCCGCGATGCGTCGCCGCGGCTCGTCCTGATGATCGTCTGCGCCGGCGTCGTGCTGGCCAGCCTCGACCTGTTCATCGTCAACGTCGCGCTCCCGCAGATGGCCAGGGACTTCCACGTGCGTGCCGGCGGCCTGTCGGACCTGTCCTGGGTGCTGAACGCCTACGCGATCGTCTACGCGTCGCTGCTGGTGCTGTTCGGGCGATTCGCCGACCGATTCCCCCGTGAGCGCGGCTTCCTGCTCGGGGTGGCGATCTTCGTCGCGGCCTCGGCGGCGTGCGGGGCGGCGCCGAGCGTCGGCACGCTGATCGCCTTCCGCGTCGTGCAGGCCGCCGGAGCGGCGCTGCTGACACCGACCTCGCTCGGGCTCATCCTCGCCACCGCCCCGCCGGAGCGCCGCCACAGCTCGGTGCGGGCGTGGACCGCGGTCGGCGGGGTCGCCGCGGCGCTCGGTCCGGTCGTCGGGGGGCTGCTCGTGGCGGCCAGCTGGCGCTGGGTGTTCCTCGTCAACGTGCCGATCGGCGTGCTGGCGCTCGCCGTCGGGTGGCGCCGCCTGCCTCACGTCGCGGGCCACAGCGTCTCGGTGCCCGACGCGCTGGGCGCGCTGCTGATCACCGCCGGGGTCGGGACGCTCGTACTCGGGCTGGTCAACGGCGGCGCCTGGGGTTGGGGCAGCGTGACGACGATCGCCGTCCTGGCGGCCGGCGTCGCGATGCTCGCCGCGTTCGCACTCCACGCCGCCCGCGCGGCGAACCCCCTGATCGACCGCGCGCTGTTCACGGTGCGCTCGTTCAACGGCGCGTCGCTCGTGGCGCTTCTGTTCTCGGCCGCGTTCGGCGCGATGCTGCTCTCGCGCGTGCTCTGGCTGCAGGACGTATGGCACTGGTCCGCGCTCTCGACCGGCCTGGCGATCGCCCCCGGGCCGCTGATGGTGCCGCTGTTCGCCTTCATCGTCGCGGGGCCGCTGATCACGCGGTTCGGAGCCGGGCCGGTGATCGCGACCGGCTCGACGATCTTCGCGCTCGGCGCGCTGTGGTGGGCGCTGGCGACCGGGCTGCATCCCGACTACGTGCGCGACATGCTCGGCGGGATGCTGCTGACCGGCGTCGGCGTCGGACTGACGCTCCCCACCCTGATGGCGACCGGCGCGGCCTCGCTGCCGCCTCACGCCTTCGCCACCGGGTCGGCGGTCGTCAACATGTTCCGCCAGATCGGGCTGGCGATCGGCGTGGCGGTGCTGATCGCGGTGCTCGGCTCGCCGCACTCCCCGGCGGGCGTCCTCTCCGCCTATCAGCGAGCGGGCGTCGTGATCGCCGCCATCGCCTTCGCCGGCGGTCTGGCCGGGCTCGGGCTGATCGTCAGCCGCCGTCCCGCGGCCGCCGCCGCGCTCGTCGCGCAGGACGGCGAGTCGGCCGCGCCGGCGACCGTGCGAGCCTGACCGCTCGGTCGAGCGGGCGTGACCGCTCGCCTGACCTGCGACGATGGGCTGGTGGATCCCGCCAACGCCTTCGCGCCGATCGCGGCCGAGGTCGACGCGCTGCTGCCGCCGGCCGCGCTCGTCGTCGACGCGCACACCCACCTCGGTCACGACGAGGACGGACAGTCGCTGACCCCGGCCGAGCTGCTGGCCAGCCTCGACCAGGTCCAGCCGACGGCGCGGGCCTGCACGTTCCCGCTGCACGACCCGGAGCGTCACCCCGCCTATCGGCTGCCCAACGACCGCGTGCTGAGCTGGGCGTCGGAATCCGACGGCCGGCTGTACCCCTACTGCCGCCTCGACCCGACGGAGGACCCGGTCGCCGAGGCCGAGCGCTGCCTGGCCCGCGGAGCGCGCGGGATCAAGCTCCATCCCCGCGCTCAGGCCTTCGGGTTCGGCAATGCGGCGGCCGACTCGATCTGGAAGGTCGCGCAGGAGGCCAGGGTGCCGATCCTCATCCACGCCGGCCGCGGGATGCCCCGCATGGACCCCCTGGCCGAGCTCGCCCTGCGCTATCCCGACGTCGTGCTCGTCCTCGCGCACGCGGCGATCGCCGACCAGGGCATGTTCGCGGCCACCCTGCGCGATCACCCCGGGATCGTCTACGACACGTCGACGTTCTCGGTCTTCGATCATCTCGAGCTGTTCGCCCGCGTTCCGGCCGAGCGGATCGTGTTCGCCTCCGACGTGCCCTACGGCCGGCCATTGGGCGCGCTCCACACCGTGCTGCGGATGGGGAGCTACGCGGGGCTGAACGCCGGCGAGCTCTCGCGCCTGGTCGGCGGCACGATGATCGACATCCTCGAGGGCACGCCGCTTCCGGCGCCGACCCCACCCCGCGTGCCGGAGATCCGGCCGATCAGCGGCCGGCTCGCTCGGATCAACGGCTATCTGATGATGTCGTTCGCCTCCGCGATGGGCGCCGGGCCGCCCCCGAACTTCGAGCGCGGGCTGCAGTTCGTCGCCCTGGCCCGCGCGGCATGCCGTGATCCCGAGCCCGGATCGGTCGGTCCGACGCTCGCCCGCGTCGATGAACTGCTGGCGGGCGCCGAGCAGCTCATGGCGCTCGGCGCCGAGCAGGGGCGCACCGCCTTCGGGCTCCTGATGGCGGCCGGCGCGATCGCCGCCACCGAGCCCTTGGCCTTCGCCGACGAGCCCTGAGCGCTCAGGCCCTCAGCGCGGTGCGAGCAGCCGCCCGCCGGAGATGACGATCAGCCCGTCGCGGGCCAGGCTCTCGGCGGCCTCGCGATCGGCGGCGGCGGCGCCGACGCCCTCCCCGGCGATCACCTCCCGCAGCAGCGAGCCGCGGCGCTGGCGCAGGCTGCCCTGAAAGGGTGGCCGGGGGGGGCGCGGGCTGGGCGCGACTGCGCCGGGGGCGGCCGGCGCGGCGGGATCCGGGCTTCTCGCGGCCCCGGCGCAGCCCCCGCGGACCGGGCACTCGGCGCAGCGCGGCCTCGCCGTGCAGACGCGCTGCCCGAACTCCATCAGCGCCTGGCCGGCGCGCCACGGATCGCCGGCGATGTCGACGCCCGCCGGGAAGCGGCGGGCGAGCACGCGCTTGACGTTGACATCGAGCGGCAGGACCGGCTCCTCGAGCGCGAAGCAGCGCACCGCGGCCGCCACATACGCGCCGACTCCGGGCAGCTCGGTGAGATCCTCGGGCCACCCCGACGCCATGATGATCCGGGCCGAGCGGTGCAGGTCACGGGCGCGGCGCGGATAACCGAGCCCCTGCCACTGGCCGAGGACGTCGGCCAGCGATGCCGCGGCCAGCGCCTCGACGGCCGGCCAGCGCTCCATCCATCGCACCCAGGCCGCCGACGCCCGGGCGACCGTCGTCTGGGCGGACATGACCTCGGCGACCCAGACGCCGTAGACGTCCCGGCTGGCCCGCCAGGGCAGGTCCCGCGCGTTGGCCGCCCACCAGTCCAGGATCGTCGCCAGCGCGGGCGCGGCGGCGCCCCGGGGCCGATCTCGACGCGTGACGGTCATCCGCGACAGGATCGCGCATGATCGCCCTCACGGTCAGATCAGGCGCCGGTGGCGATGTAGTCGCTGAGGCTCCGGCCGAGCCCGAGATCGATCGTCACCGATCCGCCGGCGAGATGGAGGCGGCTCCCGTCCTCGGTGATCGTGCCCTCCCAGCCGTGGGGGTCGACGTCGCGGAAGGCGACGCGCAGCACGCGGGCGGCGCGCTGGTCACGGGTGTTGGGAATCGGCGGGGAATCGAGCTCGAGCTGGATCTCACGCTCCACCTCCTGGGCGTCCCGGTCACGCAGACGCTGCAGATTGAGGTCGATCTCGGCGGCCACCGGAGCCAGCGAGAGGTCCTTGGGCTTCTTCGGTGCGATGCTCATCAGGTCACGTCCGTCGGTCTGGATCTTCGCAATACCCACATCGAACACGGGCGGCGGCGTACCGGCATCGGCCCAGATCCCCGTCTGAGACGTCGGACGTCTACGGATACCGGCCGACGGGACCCGGAACGCGCCGCGGCGCTCGCCGTGCCACGCTCTACACCGAGGTGGGCTCGATCAGACCGGCCACGATCGTCGCCGCGCTCCTCGCCACGCTCACGCTCGCGGGGTGCGCCGGCAACTACGAATGCAACGGCCATCCCTGCGTCGGGGACTGGAAGCGCGACATGGCGCTCGGCGGCACGGTCGTCCACTGCGTCGACGGCTCCTGGTCACACGGCGGCGGCCTGGGCGGCGCCTGCGCCGGTCATGGCGGCACACGCTGAGCCGCGGCCCGCCGGGGTCAGCGGACGCGTCGTGGCCCAACCCTTGGGCGCAAGCCGGAAAAACCGCGCTTTGTTGACCGCGCGGCGGCGAGGCTGATAACAGCTGACCCACTGGGACCACTCCGGCCCCAGGCAGCCCGGCGACCCGCGCCGGAGCCCTGATCAAGATAGGAGAGGCTTCATGAGCGACGCGACCGGTCCCAGCGACCAGGACACGCAGCACGTCTTTCGGCTGATCTACCGCAGCCACAGCCTGATCGCGCCGGATCAGCGGCGGACCGAGCTGGGGGCGATCTTCACCACCGCCCGCCAGACCAACCGGCGGCTCGGCATCACCGGTGCGTTGATGATCTCCGAGGACGCCTTCGTCCAGACCCTCGAGGGCGAAGAGAGCGCGGTGCGCGAGCTGTACGCGTCGATCGCCCAGGACCCGCGGCACGATCACGTCACCATCCTCGAGGAGCAGACCGCCGTCGAGCGGACGTTCGGCCGCTGGGCGATGGCCAAGGTGTCAGAGGACGACGGTCCGGACATCCGCCTGCTCAGCAACGCCCGGAAGGGCGTCATCGTCCTGGCTCCCGGACAGGATCAGACGGTCACGGCCGCCCAGGAGACCGTGCTGGCGTTGATGCGCAAGTCACTGGCGATGGACACGCTGGCGACCTGACTCAGGGCGCCCCGCTCAGCCGGCGGCGACGGGACCGTGGTGAGCCCACCGCCGCCGGCGACGTCAGGCTACGGGGTGCGATCGGCCGCAGCCTACGGGCGCACAGGGCCGTGGACGCCACCGGCGGAGCGACCGCCCTTGCCCGCCTTGGCGCGATACATGTTGCGGTCGGCCTCCGACATCAGCTCCTCGACCGTCTTCGGGTCACCGGGCGCGCGCGCCGCCCATCCGGTGGAGACGGTCAGCCGCTGACCGACGAGCGCGAGCGCGGTCGGCGTGGCGAGATAGTCGTGCAGCCGGGCCTCGATCGCGTCCCGGTCGTCCTCCTCCAGTCCGAGGGCGAGCGCCACGAACTCGTCGCCGCCGATGCGCGCCACGGTGTCGGCGCCCCGCAGGACATGGCTGAGCGCGGTGGCCACGGCCCCGAGCGCGGCGTCACCGGCCTGATGGCCGCGCTGGTCGTTGAGCTCCTTCATGTTGTCGATGTCCAGGAAGAGCAGCACCGCTACCGACTGCTGTCGGTCGGCGAGCTCGAGCATCTGCGAGGCGACCGAGACGAAACCGCGCCGGTTGCGCAGGCCCGTGAGGTCGTCGGTGATCGTCAGCGCGCGCAGGCGCGAGCTGGACTCCTTCATGTCGAGCTCCATCCGGACGCGCTCGGTCACGTTGCGCAGCACGGTGCACACCCGCTGCTCGCCCTCCGCCGTGTCGAAGATCCGGGAGCTCATCTCCACTTCGACGCTCGTGCCGTCGCCGCGGATCATCCGGGCGACACCGCGCACGAGACCGGTGCGCGCGCGCTCCTCGAGAATCGCGCGCCAGCGGCCGTCGTCGTGATCGGTCATCCCGACGCGGCCCGTGCGGAGGATCTCGTCTTCGCTGCGCCCGAGTATCTCGCAGGCCGCCTGATTGGCCCCGAGCACACGCCCGTCGGGAATCGAGAAGAGGACGCCGTCGGGACTGTGGTCATAGATCGCCCGGAACGCATCCGCGTCGAGCCTGCCCGCGGGCCGTTCGGCCGAGCCGGAAGCCGGATCGTCCCCCGAACCGGGGCCATCTCCCCCCGCGCCGGTCACGCTCCCGCTCCCCGCTCGGAATCGACGCCGCGATCGCGCATCGGCCGAGTTTAGATCCTGCCCCCTGTGCAGGGAATGTGAGGCGACACGCGACACCCCCGGATCAGGCGGCCGGCGACCCGGGGCTACGGGCGATCGCTGAGGTCGAGGACGGGCGTCGGCGCATCGATCTGCTGCGCCTGATCGGTCGGGATGATCGCCGTGCCGATCGCGAAGAACTCGATCATGTGGCTGTCCCAGCCGTGGCTCTTCTCGTGCAGGTTCATGCCGACGATCCCGCGCGCCTGGGCGGTCCGGGCGTCGGACTGCATCCGCTCCATCGCCAGCTCACGCGCGGCGTACAGAGCCTGGGTGTAGTTCGGCAGCTCGACGTTGCGCCCCATCTGCCCGACGGTCTGGGTCACGCCGCGGCGGGCGACGTGGTACACGCAGCTTCCCATGACGAGCGCCACCGGCCGGTATCCGGTACGCAGCAGCGTCCAGAACGCCTGCCCGGAGAGATCGCTGGTGAACGGCCGGCCGCTCGGGGCGCGGTGCAGCTGGCCCTCGCGGTGACGGACGGCGGTGCCGATGGCGATGAACTCGGCCATGTGCGCGCCCCACTCGTACTGGCCGACATCGAGGCGCACGCCGACGACGCCGTCGGCGCCGAGCAGGTCCGCCTCCTCCTCCATGCGCGTCATCGCCAACTGGCGGGCGTCGTACATCGCCTGGGAGAGGACACCCATCTCCTGGTTGCTGCGAGGGTTGGCCATCTGAAGGCCGATGTGGTAGATCGAGCTGCCGATCACCAGTCCGAGCGGGTCAAAGCCGGCCTGGGTGATGAGCAGGAACTCGTTGACGCTGAGGTCTGAGGTGAACAGACCCTCGCGGTTCTGCTGCAGGCGGTCACGACCCGCTTCCGGGATGCCCTCCGTCGAGCTGGGGTCCTGCTCCTCGTCGCTCATGCCACTCCTTCCAGTCTCATCACGGCCTCAGGTGGATAGCGGGGCTCGCGGGCCCCAAGGGCGATCGCGGTGCCGGCCGCGTGGAACGTGATCACGTAGCCGCTGCGTTCGGGGATGTCCGCCGCACCGCTGTCATAGGTGTTGGTGACGGGGTTGAATGCGCCCGCGCCCGCGCCAAAGCCGATGCCGGCGAACCGGCCGCCGCCCCCCTGGCCGCTCGAGCCCCGGAGGCCGTAGCCCTCGAACTTGTAGGACTCCTGGCGCATGCTCTGTTCGAAGGCCACTCCGACCACGCCGTCGGCATGGGCGTCCCGGGCCTGGCCGAGCAGGCGGGCGCGCGCGGTGTCACGGGCGGTGAAGACGCCCCGGGTGATCTCGTCCAACTCCTGGTTCTGGGTCACGGTCGCGGCGCGGCGCAGTCGCGTCCCGCTGCTCGGTGACACGAACACGACCGCGGTGGTCGCCAGGAGACCGAGCGAGTCGTAACCGGCTTGATAGAGCGCCCAGTAATCCTGCACCGACACGTCGGTCAACAGCGGCCAGTTGGGGGGCTCGGTGCCCGGGAACCGCACGGCGGTGCCGGAGATGACGTAGTCGACGCTGTTGCTCGCCCAATCGTGCTCGCCGCGCTCCAGGCGGACCCCGAGCACCGCGTCGGCTCCGACGATGCGAGCCTCCTCGGTCAGGCGGTCCAGCGCGCGGCGGCGGGCCTGGTTCCAGGCCTGGGTGATCACCCCCAGCTCACTGACGATCGTGTCGCCCAGCCCACCGCCGAGGATCGTCGACCCGATCGAGGCCGAGGCCGAGGCTTGATAACCGGCGGGCAGCGGCAGATACTGCCAGCCGATCTGGTGGACGCTCGCGCCCATGACCTGGCTCAGCGGGCGGGTCCCCAGCCGCCCCAGCAGCGCGAACTCGTTGACCGAGAGGGCGCTCGTGAACAGCGAGCCCTCCTGACCCAGCCCCTGCAGGCGGCGCTCGGCATCGACCGGGATGCCGCCCGCCTCGATGCGTTCGAGCGACTCTCGCTCGTCCGCGCCCCGGTCGGGATCGGCGTCGGCCTGTCCTGCGGCGTCGAAGAACCCCATCGCAGCCAGCAGTTCGACCGCGGCGCGCGGTTCCCTGCCGGCGGCGGAGCGCGGCCGTTTCGGTCGCCCGCTCGGCGGCGGCGCTCAGGGCGTGGCTTCGCGGGCGGGGCGGGGCTCGCCCGGATCCTCTCCCCGGCCGGCCTGATGCTCGAACAGCGCCGTCACCCACGCCGGGTCGACCGGCACCAGCAGGGACTCACGGATCGCCTCGTCGAGATCGGGAAAGCCGCCGGCCCGCATCTCGTCCGCCGCTGCGCCGACGTCATACCGGGTCTGGCGCAATTCGGGACATCCGTCCTCGACGATCATCCAGAACGCGCCGGGGCGTCCCTCGTAGGGCAGCCCGACGCTGCCGGCGTTGGCCACGACGCGACCGTCGGGGAGGTCACGGATGAACTGCTGATGGGTGTGAGCGACGACGACCAGACGGGCAGCGGTGGCGCCGATCGCCGCCGCCAGCCCGGCCGCGGGTGTGGCGCGGGTGAGATTCTCGTCGTCGGCCCGAGGCGTGCCGTGGCAGAAGCACACCCCGTCGAGCTCCAGCGCGATCGGCCACGACGCCATCCGGTCGCGCCAGCGCCGATCGATCCGGCTCGCCGTCCAGGGGGCCCAGTCACTCGTCGCGGCCGGCGGCCGCGCTCCGTCGAAGCAGGCGACGGTCTCGCGCTCGCCGTTTCCCCGCACCCAGCGCACCGGCTCTGAACGGGCGGCGAGCACTTCGAGCGCGGGCTGCACGAGCGGGCCGGCCGCGGTGTCGCCGCAGACGACGATCGCGTCGACGTGCTCGTCGTCGACCTCGCCGAGCACGGCTCGAAGCGCCGCAAGGTTCCCGTGGACGTCGGCGACGGCGGCGATCCGCATCACCGGGAGGCTATCCGGAGCGGTAGGGTGCCGTGCGGTGCGGCGCCTCTGTCAGACAGCGCGGGGATACGGTCTGGCCGGTCTTGCCGGTCTGGCCGGTCTGGCCGGTCTGGTGGGGGTCGTGGGGGTCGTGGGGGTCGTCGCGGTCGTCGCGGGTCCGTCCGCCGCGGCGGTGCGCGCGCTCGCCGGGTGCAGGGGGACGCCGGCGCTCGTCCTGCGGCGCGGTTCGGCGACCGTCGCCGTCTATCGGGCTCCGGACGGAGGCGCGGGGGTGTGCGTCCTCTCGGGCGGCGGCGGGATCACCGACTCGGGTCATCTCAGCAGCGAGAACGGCGATCGGGTGCCGGCGCGCTCCGTTCAGGTGTTCTGGATCGGGATGAGCGGGCGGCCCGGACTCGTGGCCCTGTTCGGTCGCGTCGGCTCAGCCGTCACCGCGGTCACGATCGAGGGCATCGACGGCTTCCGTTCCGAGCGCGCGGACGTCGATCACGGCTGGTACGCGGCCGTGTGGTCCGGGACGCCCGGCACGACGCGGGCCGCGAAGATCCGGATCACCGCTCATTCGGTCGCTCAGATCTATCCGCTGCCGCCGGGCGACCGGCAGGGTGTGCCACGCTGTGGCGGACAACGGACGAAGATCGGCTGCGCCGGCGTCGGTCCGGGTCAGATCGTCGGTCCCTGATCGCCTTTTGCACGAGCGGCGACGGTAAGCTTCGGGGGCGTGTACTTCGCGGTTCGGCTGCGGCGCGGGGGTCCGTGGGACTGGTCGGTCGATCTGCGCGCGCAAATCGGCTTCGAGGAGCACGCCCGGTTCATGGACTCCCTGGTCGACGAGGGGTTCATCGTGCTGGGAGGGCCGCTCGCCGGCGATCGCGAGATCCTGCACGTCATCTCCGCGCCATCCGAGCAGGCGGTCCGAGAGCGTCTGGCGAAGGACAACTGGTCTCAGAACGGCATGCTGGCGATCACGTCGATCGAGGCGTGGACGATCCTGCTCGACGGTCTCGCTCGACGGGAGGGCTCGCGTCGCGCGTGAGAGCCGGAAGGGCTCACGCCGGCCATGGCGGCGACGTCAGATGGGGGTCACCGCGGCGGCGGTCACACAGGAATGTCGGGTTTCTGTGCGAATTCTCAGGATTGACCTCTACGTTCTGAGCCGGCTTGTCGCAATCAGGTGATCATCAGCGTCGGAATCGGGGACGCGGATGGCGTCGACGGTTGAACCTGCGGGTCAGCGCCGGGCTGGTTCTCGCCGTGCTCGCGTTTGGTCTGGCGCTCAAGCTCCACGAAGGGACCTCGGCCGCGGCCGGCCGGCGGGTGCGGCGCACTGCCGATGCGACAGCCGACCGGGCGGATCCGCTGACGACGACGTCGATGCGGAGCCTGCTGGCCTCGCGTGACGGCTCCATCAGCATCGCGATCCGAGATCTGCGGTCCGGTCAGGAGTGGCTCTACAACCCCGACGCGAGGGATCAGACCGCGAGCGTCATGAAGGTCGACATCCTCGAGACGCTCCTGCGCCACGCACAGGTGACCGACACCCTGTTGGATGACGACACCGCGGACACGGTGCAGGGAATGATCGAGAACAGCAGCGACACCGACGCCCAGCAGCTGTGGGACGAGTTGGGAGGCAGCGTCGCCGTCGGCGCCTATGACGCGGACGCCGGCCTGAGGTCGACCGACCTGAACACCCGGGGCTACTGGGGCGAGAGCACGACCTCTGCGGCCGACCAGATCCGCCTGCTTGACGAGCTGGTCGCCCGCGACGGCCTGCTGAACCGGGCGTCCCAGCGCTACGCGCTGGGACTGATGGAGAACATCGAGCCCGACCAGGATTGGGGTGTCAGCGCCGGTGTGCCGAGCGGCGTCAGCGTCGCGCTCAAGGACGGCTGGGTGCCGCTCACCAGCGACACCGACTGGGAGATCAACAGCATCGGCCGCATCAAGGGCGACGGTTGCGATTACCTGATCGCCGTGCTCACCGCCCACGACGTGAGCCAGGACTACGGGATCGACACGATCGAGGACATCTCACCGCTCGTCTGGCATGACCTGAGCGCTCGCCCGACCTGACCTGACCTGCGGGTATGCGTCAGGCTTGCGCGTGTACGGCGCGTCGCGCGATCGCGGTCCGCAGCCGGCTATCCAGATGACCAGCGCGACCAGGAGGGCGGCCACCACGGTCGCGCGAGGCCGGCGCAGGGCGAGCGGCTCCCCAAGACGACAGGCCAGGCCACCGAGGCGCTGCGGGAGGTGGTGAGCGAATCGCCCGACGCACCACTGCGCCGGCCGCCGGACAGGGGAGCAGGAGCAGTAGTTCCTGGCCGCCTCCGATCCACGCTCGGCTGAGGTCGGGGCGTGACGAGACCAGGTCAGGTCGGTCAGGTCAACGCGTGGGGCGTGGGCGGCCGGCCGTCCGGCGCGTGCTCGAGCGCTTCCAGGAGTGGCCGCGTGCGACCGCGAGGGGATCAAACCCCCACAGGTTGGTCGCAAGCTGCGTATGTCGCCGGAGCGCCCGTCCAACCGCCGTTGCCGTGCTGCCGGCTCAGGATTACAGTCCGCACGTCACCGCCTCGCGAAAGGAAGCTGCATGCGCACACACCGCCGACTGTCGATCCTCGGTCTCACGTTGCTCGCCATGGGAGCCGTCGCCGCGACCGCGCTCGCCCGCAGCTTCGGGAAGTCGCACGTCGACGTCACGGTCACCGGCGCGCTGCACGCGAGCTACAAGCTGTACGGGCTTGACCGCTGCATCATCAACAAGGGCACGAACAACTCGCAGGAGATCCTCCTGAGCCTCGGTCCCGGCAAGCCCGGCGGCATCGACTTCCACGCAGCGACGATGACGATCGACGGGCTGCAGACGGCCGGATCGACGACCGTGAACCTCGCCACGACCACCCAGGAGGCCTCGGTCCAGTTCGGGACAAGCAAGGGCGGCCTGCTCGCGGGCCGGTCCAACGGCGTCGATACCGGGTCAGGCACGCTGACGCTCAAGAACGGCGGGCGCACCGGTTCTCTCAAGGCGGAGAGCGGTCTCTATCCGGCGTACGGCGGGCACCCGAGCGCCACGAAGAAGGTGACCGTCACGGCCAGCTGGAGCTGCCCGGCAGCTGCGATCAACGGCTGACTCACCGATACCGTGCACCGCCGCGGAGGCCGCCCGCGAGTCGTCATGTAGCCGGGCGAGGCCTCCCCACAGTACGAACCATTCGCCGGGCGTGTGGGTCGCGTCAATGCCAGAACAGGCAGATCGGGTCGTCGGCCAGCTCGCCAAGCAGGTCGTCGAGGCGCCGAGTCGGGCCGAGCAACGGGTAGCGCTCCCAGCGACCGGTGTGGCGGTGGTAGTACAGGGTCCAGAGTCCTCTGGAGGCGACGTAGCGAAGCCGCGCGACCGGCAGCCGCGACCATTCGGGGCCGAGGTCCTCACGCCACGGCGGGCGAAGCTCGACGATGTTGATCGCTTGACGTTCCTGCTCGAGCTCGACGCGCACCTCGTGAGCAGCCCGTGGCGGCACCCGCATGTCGCACAGCTCTCGAATCCTCGCGACGTGGCTTTCGCTCAGCACGAGGCGATCGTACGCTCGAGACCGGACCGATCCAGCGTCAATCCGCAAGTGGCTGCGCAGCTCAGATTCGAGGACCGAACTCGAGCTCGCCCCGGCTTTGGTCGTCCGGCGGGTTGACGAGATCGAGCAGGTGCGGCTGCGAGCCGAGAGAAGAGGTCGCACCTGCACCAGAATGCGCCCACGCCGCCCGTCATGGCCGGCCATCTGGCCGCACGCAAAACGGCTGTGTGCAGGGACTTCCCGAGTGGGCGATCCAGGACTCGAACCTGGGACCTCTTCCTTATCAGAGAAGCGCTCTAACCGACTGAGCTAATCGCCCGGGGCTGGCGATTCTAACGGCCTTCGGGGGCGACGGTGTCCGCCCGGCCCGGTGCGGCGGCCGGGATGGCTCAGCGGTCAGCGCGCAGCCGGCGACTGAGCTCGAGCGCGTCGTCGGGACCGCTGAAGCTGAGCTGGGCGCGATAGCCGCCCGACGTCGCGGTGACGTGCACGGGGCGGCCGAGCGCGGCTTCGAGGGCGTCGGCGATCTCGACGATGGCGGCCTCCTGGTCGGGGTGCGGCGCTCTCGCGCCGGCGCCCGGGCCAGGGTCGCGGCCCCGCGCGCGGTTCGCCGGCGTCTCGGTGCGGGTCGTGCGCGCCCGGCCCTCCAGCTCGCGCACCGACCAGCCGGCGGCCACGGCGTCACGGGCGAGGCGACGGCGGTCCCCGTGATCGGGGGCGACGAGCAGCGCCCGGCCGTGGCCCTCGCTGAGCGCACCGGTCTCGATCAGCTCGATGACCTCGTCGGGCAGGTCGAGCAGCCGGATGAGGTTCGATACCGCGACGCGGCCGCGGCCGACGCGGCGGCCCACCTCTTCACGGGAGAGTCCGAGCTCCTCGGTCAACGCGGCGCAGGCGCGGGCCTCCTCGATCGGATTGAGGTCCTCCCGCGCCATGTTCTCGATCAGCGCCATCTCGAGCGAGGCGGCATCGTCGTGCCGGCGGACGATCGCCGGGAGGGTGTCGAGCTCGGCGAGCCGGGCCGCGCGCCAGCGCCGCTCTCCGGCGATCAGCTCATACGTCCCGCCCGGGACCGGCCGCACGAGGACGGGCTGCAGGACGCCGCGCGCGCGGATCGAGTCGGCGAGCGCGACGAGCGCCTCCTCGTCGAAGCGCGTGCGGGGCTGATGGGGATTGGGGGCGATCAGCTCGGTCGGGAGCTGGCGCAGCTCCTCGGCGTCGCCGCTCGGGGCGACCGAGAGGATCGCGGCCAGGCCGCGGCCCATTCCGCGCTGCTTCTCAGCCACGGGCGGCAACCTCCTTGGCCAGCTCGAAGTAGGCGTCGGCCCCCGCGCAATGGGGGTCGTAGTGGATGACCGGCTTGCCGAAGCTCGGCGCCTCGCCGACGCGGACGTTGCGCGGGATGACGGTGTCGAACACGAGCTTGGGGAAGTGCTGGCGGATCTCTGACTCCACGTCCTGGGCGAGACGGGTGCGCCCGTCGTGCATCGTCAGCAGCATGCCGGCGATCGTCAGGCGGGGATTGAGCTCGCGCTGGATGAGGGACAGCGTGTCAAGCAGACCGGCGAGTCCCTCCAGCGCGAAGTACTCGGCCTGGACGGGGACGATCACGCGGTCGGCCGCGACGAGCGCGTTGACGGTCAGCGGGCCGAGCGAGGGCGGGCAGTCCAGCAGCACGAACGGATATCGCTCACGGACCTCGGCCAGCGACTCTCGCAGCCGGTACTCCGAGCCCGGGATCCGCGGCAGCTCGACGGTGGCGCCCGCCAGGTCAGGCCCGGCCGGAACGAGCCCGAGGTGGGGGACGCCGGTGTCGATCACCGCGTCCGACAGCGCCGCGTCCCCGAGCAGCGCGTCATACACCGACGGCCGCGAGCGCTTGTCGATGCCGAGCCCGATCGTCGCGTTGGACTGCGGATCGATGTCGATCAGGAGCGTTTCGTAACCGGCCTCGGCGATGCAGGCCGCGAGGTTGACGGCGGTCGTCGTCTTGCCGACCCCGCCCTTCTGATTGGCCAGCGCGTAGACGATCCCCATGGCCCGGACGCTAGTGCATCACCTCGACGTCCGCCTCGCGGACCCGGATGCGGAGGCGGTCAGCCCAGCGGGCGCTTGCGGGCGATGCCGGGGCGGCGGGGAAAGCGGGCGGGGGTCGGCCCCGTCTTGACGAGCACGTGGAGATGGCGATGAACCGCCCCGGCGAACGGCTCGACACGGCGAGGCGGCTCGACGGTGAGCCCGAGCTCCGCCGCCGCGCGATGCGCGCGGTCCTCGTCCTCGGGATCCCGGCGCCCGCGCCAGGCGACCAGGGCGCCGCCGATCCGCAGGAGCGGCGCGGCATATTCGGCGACGACGACGAGTGGGGCCAGGGCGCGGGCGGTGACGAGGTCGCACGCCCCGAGGCCATCGGTCCACGACTCGGCCCGTTCGGTCACGACGCTCGCGTTGAGGGCGCCACAGGCCTCGACGAGCGCGCGCATGAAGTCGCACTTGCGGCGGTTGGCCTCCACCAGCGCGACGGCCGCCGCGGGCAGCGCGATCGCCAGCGGGAGACCGGGGAACCCGGCGCCCGCGCCGAGGTCGGCGACCGACGACGCCCGCCGGACGATCTCCAGGTCGAGCGCGACGAGCGAGTCCGCCAGATGCTCCGCCAGTACCCCGCGAGGATCCCGGACGGCCGTCGGGGCGAGCGGATCCTCGATCACCCGCGCGGCGACGGTGGCGAGCCGCTCGGTCTGGAGCGGGGAGAGGGCGTAGCGGGCCGCCAGCGCGTCGAGCCCCGCCAGACCGCTGCGGGCGCCCCGGCCACCCTCCGGCCGATGTTTCACGTGAAACGCCCGCCGCTCACGCCGGACCTCCGGCGCGGGCGCTCAGTCGACGAGCGGGGCGACGACGAGATGCCGTGACGGTTCCTGCCCCTCACTGTAAGTCTCGACGTCACGGCGAGTCTTGAGGTGCTCGTGGATGACCTTGCGCTCGAGCGCGGTCATCGCTTCCAGCGGGACGGGGCGCCGGTCGCTGAGCGCCGTCGCCGCCGCCTGGTCGGCCGTCGCGCGCAACGTCACCGCGCGGCGCTCGCGATAGCCGGCGGCGTCGATCGTCACCGGGACCCGGTCCTCGCCATGGTGGCCGGCGAAGCGATAGGCGAGATGCTGGATCGCGTCGATCGTCTGCCCGTGGTGCCCGATCAGCAGGCCGACGTCGTCCCCGAGGTACTCGGCACGCAGGCCGTCGGCGCCCTCGCTGACCACCACCTCGGTCTCGACACCGGCCGCGTCGGCGATCCGCTCCATCAGCTCACGGACTCGCTCGGCCGCCGTGTCCCCCGGGCCTGCCATCGTCATCTGCGACGCCCGGATCGCTTCTTCTTCTTGCGGGGCGCGCGTGGGGGCGGCCCGCCGCGAGCACCCGTCGTCGACACCGCCGGCGGCTCCTCGGATGGGCGGATCCTGGCCATCAGGCCCCCGAGCCCGCCTGAGCCGGCGGACGAGCCGTTGCCCGTCGTCCCACCGCCCTTGGCGCCGGCGGAGCCGCCCTTGGCGCTGCCGTTCGTCGCGCGGGGCGCCGGCTTGTCACGCGTGCTCGAGGCGATCGCCGGCGCCGATCCGCCCTCGGCAGCGACCGCGGCCGCGGCGCGCAACGGGCCGAGGCGGCGCCGGACGATGTACTGCTGGCCCATCGTCCACGTGTTGGTCGTGATCCAGTAGACGAGCACGCCGGCCGGGAAGCGGATCACGAACAGCACGAAGATCAGCGGCATGAACAGCATGATCTTGCGCTGCGTCGGATCGATCGTCGCCGCCGACATCATCAGGCTCGACGACAGCTGGGTGGCGACGTAGAGGATGATCAGGATGACCAGCGTCGCGCCGGAGGCCTTGGCGGTCAGGTCCCCGATGAACAGGAAGCTGGCGCCGTGCCCGCCTCCGCACGCCGTCGTCTGCGAGTGCGCGGCCGCGAACGTGACGTGGTGGGCGGCGGCATAGGCCTCTTCGAACTTGTTCTGCACGCCCTTGCAGATGTCGAAGCGCAGGCTCTGGCGCAGCATGTAGTACAGCGAGATGAAGACCGGCAGCTGCGCCACCATCGGGAGACACGAACCCAGCGGGTTGACGTTGTTCTCCTTATAGAAGTTCATCATCTCCTGCTGCTGGCGCTGCTTGTCCTCCTTGTACTTCGCCTGGATCGCCTTCATCTCGGGCTGGAGCTGCTGCAGCCGCGCCATCGACTTGATCTGCTTGACGGTCAGCGGGATCAGGAGCGCGCGCACGACGATGGTCAGCGCGACGATCGACCAGCCCCAGGGGATCCCGACGCTGTTGTGGAAGAACTTCAGGACCGCCTCGAAGACCTCGATGAGCGGCTGGAAGATGTTGGCGGCGACAAGCATGATCAGATGCTCGGAGCGGGGGTCCGATTCTTGAACACCCGCTGCTCCTCGACCGGGTCATAACCCCCGCGGCTCCAGGGATTACAGCGCAGCAGGCGCCAGCCGGCCAGGACGAGCCCGCGGAGTATGCCGAATCTCTCCACCGCCTGCACCGCGTACTCCGAGCACGACGGGTAGTACTTGCAGCGCTCGCCGACCAGCGGCGAGAGGAGCAGCTGATACGCCCTGATCGGCGCGACCGCGATCCTGCGCACGACGGTCATGTGGCCGTGGCATCGTCGTCGGTCTCGTCCCCGCCGGCCGGTGCATCGGAGGCCACGGGCGGGGCGGCGCCGGGCACCTTGTCGATCAGCTCCGCCAGCGCCCGCTGCATGCCGGCCAGGCCGTCGCGTTCGGCCAGCTCCTTGGCACCGTGGCGGGCGATCACGACGGCATCGCTTCCGGCCGGCAATCGCGCGCTCTGCGTCGAGAACGCCTCCCGCAGCAGGCGCTTGACCCGGTTGCGGTCGACCGCACCGCCGACCTTGCGCGACACCGACAGTCCGAGGCGCGGGGTCTCGCCCTCCGCTCCGCGGGGGAAGACGTACAGAACAAGGTCGCGCCCCGCGTGGGACCGACCCTGGCGAAAGACACGATCGAACTCGGCACTGCGCGAGAGCCGTCCCCGCCCAGGCCGCTGGACCGAGCCGGGCGCGACGCGCATCAGACGGTCAGGCGCTTGCGTCCCTTGTCGCGCCGGCGCTTGAGAGTCAGACGTCCAGCACGCGTCTGCATGCGGGCGCGAAAGCCGTGGGTACGAGCGCGCTTGCGCTTCTTGGGCTGATAGGTGCGTTTCATGGCTGGAGACCCCGTCCGCGGAGGGGGAACGTCGCAGTATACGCAGGCCGGCGAGCTCGTCTGATCGGCGGCCCGGCGCGACCGCGCGCCATCGCATCCGCGGCGCCCGGCCACCGCCCGGAGAGGGGTGCGTTCACGTCCTGGATACTTTTTCCCGCGCTTTGCGCCAAGGGCCCGGAACGGGGTCCGGACGGCGAAAAGCCCGCTGGTATATTCGCCGACCCCAGGCGACGCAGCAGCGCGCCCGGCCCTCACCCATCGTCCCGCGAACACTCCCTGAGAGGAGTCACTTGGCGCTGCCCGCACACCCCGACGCCGTGGCCGCATGGCGCGCGATCAGAGAGGGGCTGCGCCGCCGGGTCGGCGATGCGCCCTTCGAGATCTGGCTGGCGGGCGTGGAGCTCGATTCGTGGGACGGTGCGCGGCTCGTCCTGCGCGCGCCGGAGGGCACCGCCGAGTGGATCGCGACCCGCTATGGAGCGGTGATCACGGCAAGCGCGCGGGATGCGCTCGGCCCGGACGCCGAGGTCGTGATCGCCGGCCCGACGGGCCCGGGTGCCGGCCCTCGACCGGAGCCTGAGACGGTGGTCCCCGATCCCGAACCCAGTCTCAACCCCCGCTACAGGTTCGAGCAGTTCGTCATCGGCGACGGCAATCGCCTCGCTCACGCTGCCGCGCTGGCCGTCGCCGAGCTCCCCGGACAGACGTACACGCCGCTGTTCCTCCACGCCCCTCCCGGGCTCGGCAAGACCCATCTTCTCCACGCCATCGGCAGCTATGTGCTCGCGTTCAGCCCCGGCGCCCGCGTCCGCTACGCGACCGCCGAGACGTTCACCAACCACTTCGTCTCGGCCTTGCACGCGCGCGCGCTGGAGCCGTTCAAGCACGCCTACCGCAACGTCGACGTGCTGCTGGTCGACGACATCCAGTTCCTGGCGAGCAAGGCGAAGACCGAGGAGGAGTTCTTTCACACCTTCAACGCGCTCCACGAGAGCGGCCGCCAGCTCGTGCTGACCTGCGACCGCCTCCCGCGAGCGCTCGTCGGACTCGAGCAGCGCCTGCGCGAGCGCTTCGAGGCCGGACTCGTCGTCGACATCCAGCCGCCTGATCACGCCACCCGGGTGGCGATCCTGCGCAAGCGGGCGGTGCTCGACGACGTCGCGCTCGACGATCCCTCGGTCCTCGAGCTGATCGCCGAGCGCGTGACCGACAACATCCGCTCGCTGGAAGGGGCGCTGATCCGCGTCGTCGCGTTCCAGTCGCTCACCCAGCGCCCGATCGACCTCGCGCTGACCACCGAGGTCCTGGACGCGATGTATCCCGCCCGGTCACGCCGGGCGCCGACGATCGCCGATGTCCAGGCGATCGTCGCCGCCCACTACAAGATCTCGGTCGCGCAGCTCACCTCGGCCAGCCGCACGAGCCAGGTCGCCTGGCCGCGCCAGGTGGCGATCCATCTCGCCCGTGACCTCACCGGCGCGTCGCTGCCCACGATCGGCAAGGCCTTCGGCGGACGCAACCACTCGACCGTGCTGCACGCCTGCAAGCGGGTCTCCGAGCGGTGCAGAGACGATCCACACGTTGTTGACGAGATCGCCACGCTCGCCTCCCGCGCCGCCGACGAGCACGCCGACGAGCACGCCGACCGCGACAGTTGACAGACTGGCCCGTCGCCCTCGTACCGCAACTCGCCCGCTATCTGCGGGCGAACACGCACTTTTCCACAGCTCATCTCACCCCTATGACTTCTACATCTTTCCTGAGGTATTCATCGTGAAGATCTCGATCGAGCGCGACGTGCTGCTCGGGCAGTTGCAAACCGTCGGCCGGGTGGCCTCGACCCGCAGCGCGATCCAGGCGCTCTCCGGCGTGCAGCTCTCCGCCATGCAATCGGGGTCCGAGCTACGGGCCACCGACATGGACGTCGGCCTTCGCGTTCCGCTCGAGGCCGACGTCGTCCGCGACGGGACGGTCGTCCTCCCCGCTCGTCTGATCCTCGACGTCGTTCGCTCGCTGCCCGCCGAGAAGGTCTCGCTGGAGCTCCGGTCGGCCGAGCAGGACGTCGAGCTCGTGGCCGGCAACGCCACCTTCCACATCCGGACGTTGCGCGCCGACGACTTCCCGCCGTTCCCGGAGCCCGACCCGGACTCGTCGGTCGAGCTGCCCGCTGAGGTGTTCGTCTCGACCGCGCTCAAGGTGGCGGGCTCGGCGTCGCGTGACGAGACCCGGCCGGTGCTGACCGGGATCCTCGTCTCGGCCTCCGAGCGCGAGCTGCGGATGGTCGCGACCGACTCGTATCGCCTCAGCGTCAAGGAGACGACGCTCGAAGCGCCGATCAGCTCCGCGTTCGAGGTCAACGTCCCGGCGCGGGCCCTGCAGGAGCTCGGCCGCCTCGTCACCCACGCCGAGGGCGAGACGCTCAGCATCAGCGTCGGCCAGAACCAGGTGCTGTTCTCGATCGGCCGCGTGATCCTCTCCTCGCGTCTGATCGACGGCCAATTCCCCAACTATCGCCAACTGCTGCCCGAGACGTTCGAGCACGAGCTGCGCGTGCCGGGGAGCGAGCTGACCGAGGTCGTGCGCCGCGTCAGCCTGCTGGCGCAGAAGAACGCGCCGCTGCGGCTGGCGTTCGCGCCGGGTGAGCTGACCGTCTCGGCGCAGACCCCGGACGTCGGCGAGGCGCGTGAGTCGCTGCCGGTCGCCTTCCAGGGCGAGCCGCTGGAGATCGGCTTCAACCCGGAGTTCCTGCGCGCCGGCCTCGAGGCGATCGACGAGGGCGACGTCCTGCTCAAGCTGATCAGTCCGCTGCGCCCCGGCCTGATCGAGTCCGGCGACGACAGCCGCTTCCGATATCTGATCATGCCGATCAGGCTCAACGTGTAGTGGATGCCTGGGGTACGGGACCGCGCGTCGTCGCCCTCACCCTGCGGGACTTCCGTGGCTATGAGCACGCGCAGGCGTCGTTCGGGCCCGGCCTGACCGTGATCACCGGGCCCAACGGCGCCGGCAAGACGAATCTGATCGAGGGGCTGTACTTCGGCTGCACCGGCCGCTCGTGCCGGACGACGAACGAGCGCGAGGTCGTCCGCTTCGGCTGCCCGGCCGCCCGCGTCGTCGTCGCCACCGAGACCGCGGACGGCGCGCATGAGATCTCGGTCGGCTTCGCCCCCGGCGAGCCCAAGCGCCTGCGCGTCGACGGAGCCGGCGTCGAGCGGCTGACCGACGTCGCCCAGCGCCCGCTGATCAGCGTCTTCCTGCCCGACCGGCTGGAGCTGATCAAGGGAGCGCCGTCGCTGCGCCGCGCCCATCTGGACCAGTTCGTGGCCGCTCTGTGGCCCGCGCGGGTCGCGACCCGCCGGGCCTACGTCCAGTCGCTGGCCCAGCGCAACGCCCTGATCGCCCGGATTCGCAGCGGCGCGGCGCGGCGCGGCTCGCTGTCGAGCTGGGACCTGCAACTCGCCCGGCACGGGATCGCGCTGATGAGCGACCGCCGCGACGCCCTGGAAGCGGTCTCGGAGACCTTCGCGCGCTGGTGTGGGGAGCTCGGCCTGTCGGGAGATCCCACGGCGCGTTATCGCCCGCGCTCCAAGGCGCTCGACGTCGACGGCCTCGTCGCCGAGTTGAGCGAGCGGGTCGACTCCGACGTCGAACGGGGCTTCACCGGCCATGGCCCCCATCGCGACGACGTCGTGCTCACGCGCGAGGGCCGCGAGCTGCGCGCGTTCGGATCCCAGGGCCAGCAGCGGCTGGCGCTGCTGGCGCTGCTGCTGGCCGAGCGCGAGGAGCTCGGGCGCCGCCGCGACGCGCCGCCGGTGATGCTGCTCGACGACGTGATGAGCGAGCTCGATGCCCAGCGCCGGCGGTCGCTCGTCGAGCTGCTGCGCTCGGGCCCCGGGCAATCGATCATCACGGCGACCGACCTCGATCAGATCCCCGGAGCGACCGAGGACGGGGTCATCCGCCTGTCGGTGGCCGACGGCGAGCTCGTGGCGCCCGCGGTGGCGGCGTGAGCGGCGAGGGCGGGGGCCGGCCGCGGGGCCGGCCGGCGATCCATCACCGCCGCGGCCCGCGGCCGATGAGCACCGCGCTCGAGCTCCTGGCCGACGATCTGGCCCCCGACACGCTGCTCGCCGACGTCCAGCGGGCGTGGGCGCAGACGGTCGGACCGGCGATCGCCGAGCAGGCGCAGCCGACGAGCGAACGGGCCGGAGTGGTGACCGTCGCGTGCTCGGCCTCGGTGTGGGCCCAGGAGCTCGACCTGATGGCGCCGCAGATCGTGCACCGCCTCAACGGCGTCCTGCCCAGCGGTTCGGTGCAGCGCCTGCGGTGTATCGCCACCGGGCATCGCCGCTAGGCGCTCGAGCCCCTCTTTTTATCACTTTTGCAGGTAAAAGGCGACCGCTCGGAGGGCGGTTTCGACCGCCTGATGTGCTATTGTCGTAACCATCACTTTCTGACGCCCCGGAGCGCCGGCAAGGCGCGTGACCGGGGCGTCTCAACGTCATCGGAGGATCGTGACGAACGACGACGCCGCCCCGACGGGCGCCAGCCCCCATTCCAGTTACGACGCGCAGGACATCACCGTCCTCGAGGGACTCGAGGCGGTGCGCAAGCGTCCTGGCATGTACATCGGCTCGACGGGCGAGCACGGTCTGCATCACCTCATCTACGAGGTGGTCGACAACTCGGTCGACGAGGCGCTGGCCGGCTACTGCAGCCACATCGTCGTGACGATCCACCCCGACAACTCGGTGACCGTCGCCGACGACGGCCGCGGGATCCCGGTCGCGATCATGGCCAAGGAGCAGCGCCCCGCGGTCGAGGTCGTCCTGACCGTCCTGCATGCCGGCGGCAAGTTCGGTGACGGCGGCGGCTACAAGGTCTCCGGCGGATTGCACGGGGTGGGCGTATCGGTCGTCAACGCGCTCTCCGAGCATCTGACCGTCGAGGTACGCCGCGACGGCTACCTGTTCACCCAGACCTACGAGCGCGGCAAGCCGACGAGCGATCTCATTCGCGGCGAGGCGACCACGGAGACGGGCACAACGATCACCTTCGTCCCGGATCCCGACATCTTCGACACGCTCGACTTCACCTTCAAGACGCTCGAGGAGCGGATGCGCGACACCGCGTTCCTCACCCGCGGTCTGCACATCGCGCTCGTCGACGAGCGCGACGCCGGTCATCAGGTCGAGTTCCAGTACGAGGGCGGTATCCGTGACTTCGTGTCCTTTCTCAACGAGAACAAGGATCCGATCCACAACAAGGTCATCTATCTGGAGGGCGAGGGCCCTGAGGGCGCGCTCGAGGTGGCGTTGCAGTGGAACTCCTCCTATCAGGAGTCGGTCTTCTCGTTCGCCAACAACATCAACACCCGCGAGGGCGGCTCGCACCTGTCGGGCTTCCGCTCGGCGCTGACCAGCGCCCTGAACAAGTACGCCAAGGAGAAGGGCGAGCTCAAGGACAAGGACGACGCGCTCAGCGGCGAGGACGTGCGCGAGGGTCTGACCGCGGTCATCTCGGCCAAGCTGACCGATCCCCAGTTCGAGGGCCAGACGAAGACCAAGCTCGGCAACCCGGGCATGGCCGGCTTCGTGCAGTCGGTCGTCTACGCCGGCCTCAACGAGCACTTCGAGGAGAACCCGCAGGACGCGCGCGCGGTCATCCGCAAGGCCGTCTCCGCCGCCCAGGCCCGGGCCGCGGCCCGCAAGGCCCGTGACCTGACGCGCCGCAAGTCGGCGCTGGAGAACTCGACCCTGCCCGGCAAGCTCGCCGACTGCTCGGTCAAGGATCCGTCACTGGCCGAGCTGTTCGTCGTCGAGGGCGACTCCGCCGGCGGCTCGGCGGTCAGCGCGCGGGACCGCAACACCCAGGCGATCCTCCCCCTGCGCGGCAAGATCCTCAACGTCGAGAAGAGCCGGATCGACAAGGTGCTCGGCAACGCCGAGATCCAGGCGCTGATCACGGCGATCGGGACCGGCGTCCGCGACGAGTTCGACATCGAGCGGGCGCGGTATCACAAGATCGTGCTGCTGACCGACGCCGACGTCGACGGCGCGCACATCCGCACGCTCGCGCTGACCCTCCTGTTCCGGGAGATGCAGCCGTTGATCGAGGCCGGCTACGTCTACATCGCCAAGCCGCCGCTGTATCGCCTGACCCGAGGTCAGAAGCATCGCTACATCGAGCGCGAATCAGAGCTCGAGGACATCCTGCTCGGCGACAAGTTCGAGAAGCTCGAGATCGTCGACAGCCAGGGCAAGGCGTTCAAGCTGACCGAGGCGCGCTGGAAGCGCTTCTCCCGACTGCTCAAGCAGTACGAGGGGTGGGCGTCGGCGCTGCGCGCGGCGCACGGGCACAGCGTCGTCGCCTTCATGCAGCAGGCGCGCCTGCTCGAGGAGCAGATCACGAACGTCGACAGCCTCCTGCGCCACATCGCGGCGAGCGAGGGCAACGGCGATGGTCATGCCTACAAGCTGCAGCTGATCGAGGAGCGCCCGGAGGAGATCGTGATCCGCACGCACGAGGCCAAGACCGGACTGGCGACGACCCATCATGTGCGGCGCGCCGCGCTGGACGCCAGCGAGTATCAGCGCCTGGCCGACATCCATCGCGACCTGGAGGGCCTGACCGGGCGCCCGCCGTTCCGCGTGCAACTCGGCGAGACCGGAACCGACGCCGCCGGCTTCGAGGAGCTGCACGAGTCGGTGCTCGCCGTCGCTCAGAAGGGGATCGAGTACTACCGCTTCAAGGGCCTGGGCGAGATGGACGCCGACGAGCTGCGTGAGACGACGATGGATCCCGAGACGCGGACGCTCGTGCAGGTCACGATGGAGGACGCCGCGTCCGCCGACCTCGTGTTCTCGATGCTGATGGGCGACCAGGTCGAACCCCGGCGCGCGTTCATCGAGGAGAACGCCCGCCTCGTCACCAACCTCGACATCTAGGACTCGGATAAATGTCAGCGATTGACACCATCGGCGGGGGCAACATCGAGCCGCGGGGGCTCGAGGATGAGATGCGCTCCGCGTATCTCGACTACGCCATGTCGGTCATCGTCGGGCGCGCGCTGCCCGACGTCCGCGACGGCCTGAAGCCCGTCCATCGCCGCGTGCTGCACGTGATGAACGAGATGGGCCTGCAGCCCAGCCGCAAGCACGTCAAGTGCGCTCAGATCGTCGGCGAGGTGATGGGCAAGTTCCACCCGCACGGCGACACCGCCATCTACGACACGCTCGCGCGGATGGCGCAGGACTTCTCGATGCGCTATCCGCTCGTCGACGGTCACGGCAACTTCGGCAACATCGACGGCTGGGGCGCGGCCGCGATGCGCTACACCGAGGCTCGCCTGGCCAAGATCGCGACCGAGATGTTGCGTGACATCGACGCCGAGACCGTCGACTTCGTGCCGACCTACGACGGCACGCGCCAGGAGCCCGTCGTGCTGCCCGCGCGGTTCCCCAACCTGCTCGTCAACGGCGGCTCGGGAATCGCCGTCGGGATGGCGACGAACATCCCGCCCCACAACCTCCGCGAGGTGATCGGCGCGACGATCGCCTACATCGACGATCCGGAGATCGACGTCGAGGGCCTGATGAAGTACATCAAGGGCCCGGACTTCCCGACCGCCGGCCTGATCCTCGGCCGCGACGGGATCCGCGACGCCTACGCCACCGGCCGCGGCCGGGTGCGCGTGCAGGCCAAGGCTCACATCGAGCCGATCGGCCACGGCAAGGAGGCGATCATCGTCACCGAGCTGCCCTTCCAGGTGCGCAAGGGCGGCGAGGGCGGGCTGATCGAGAAGATCGCCGACCTCGTGCACGACAAGAAGATCTCCGAGATCGCCGACGTGCGCGACGAGTCCGACCGGCGCGGGATGCGCATGGTGATCGAGCTCAAGCGCGACGCGATCCCGAAGGTCGTGCTCAACAAGCTCTACAAGCACACGCCGATGCAGACGACGTTCGGCGTCAACGTGGTCGCGCTCGTCGACAACGTCCCCCGGACGCTGTCCCTGCGCGAGGTCATCGGCCACTACGTCGACCATCAGCGCGAGGTCGTCGTCCGCCGGACGAAGTACGAGCTGCGCCGCTCCGAGGAGCGCGCGCATGTCCTGGAGGGCCAGCTGATCGCGCTCGCCAACCTCGACGAGGTGATCGCGCTGATCCGGGCGTCCCGGGACTCCGAGACCGCTCGGCTCGGGCTCGTCGAGCGCTTCGAGCTCTCGATCATCCAGGCCCAGGCGATCCTCCAGTTGACGCTGAGCCGCCTGACCGCGCTCGAGGCCGACAAGATCAAGCAGGAGCACGCCGATCTGACCGAGCGCATCACGGAGCTGCGGGAGATCCTCGGCGACGAGCAGCGCGTGCTGACCCTGATCAAGGACGAACTGCAGGAGATCTCCGACGCCTACGGCGACGAGCGGCGGACCGAGATCACCCACGCCGAGGGCGAGATCGACATCGAGGATCTGATCGCCGACCAGCAGATGGTCATCTCGATCACCCACTCGGGATACATCAAGTCGCTGCCGCTCTCGACGTATCGCCAGCAGCGCCGAGGCGGCGTCGGGGTCACCGGTATGGACATGAAGGACGACGACTACATCGAGCATCTGTTCGTCTGCTCGACGCACGACTATCTCCTGTTCTTCACCAACCGCGGCAAGATCTATCGCACGAAGGTCTACGAGCTGCCGGAGATGTCACGGACCGCGAAGGGCCGCGCGCTCGTCAACCTGCTGCCGCTGCGCGAGGGCGAGCGCGTGCAGGACGTCCTGTCCACCCGTGACTTCACCGAGGGCAAGTACCTCGTCTTCGCCACCCGCAACGGGATCGTCAAGAAGACCGAGTTCCTGGCCTACAACACGCCGATCAAGGCCGACGGCATCATCGCCATCAACATCCGTGACGACGACGAGCTGATCGCTGTCCGGCGCACGAGTGGCCACGACGACATCATCATGGTCTCGCGCTCCGGCCAGGCCGCGCGCTTCTCGGAGAGCGCGGTCCGCGCGATGGGCCGTGACACGAGTGGCGTGCGCGGGATGAACGTCGCCCAGAAGGGCAACGCCGTGCTCTCGATGGATGTCGCGCGCGACGATCAGGAGCTGCTCGTCGTCACCGAGAACGGCTACGGCAAGCGCACCCCGATCCCCGACTATCCCGTCAAGGGCCGCGGCACGATGGGCGTCAAGACGATCACCCTGACCGAGAACAAGGGCGCCCTCGCCGGCGCCCTCGTCGTCCGCGAGCACCAGGAGCTCGTTTTCATCTCCCAGAACGGCATGGTCCAGCGCACATCGGTCCGCGGCATCAATCGCTACGGCCGCGCCTCACAGGGCGTCCGCGTGATGAACATCCGTGACGACGACCAGGTCAGCGCGGTCGCGCTCGTCGTCGAGTCAGAGGCGGAGGTGGCCGACCCCGTCCTCGGCGAGGACGCTCCGGGGATCTCGGGTGACGACGGGATCGTCGACGCCATCGAGGCCCCGCCGGTCGACGAGCCTGACTTGGACGACGAATAGGGTTGGGTTGGCGGGGCGGAGTCTGGGCGGCGCCGTCCACCCCTGCCTTCGCGCCGCTCGGGTTTTGGCGCGAGGCGGATGTCGGGGCGCGTGGCGTCGCGAGCTCGGCAGGGGCGAAAGGCGCCCCCCAGACTCCGCCACGACGGCGCTCGGCCGGGCGGGTTGCGCGGGTCGGCCGGCGGCGCCTGGGGGCTCCGACGTGCCGCCGCCGGCGGGCCGGGAGCGGCGTCGCCGATGCGGCGCTTGGCAGCGGTTGAAGAGCATTTCGCTTGATCGAGAGCCGGGGGTTCGATGCCGGGCCTGGAGCTCGGCTCCGCGCCCGAAGCCGATCGGCGTGGGCTACGGCCAGGCCAGGGGTGTCCCGTGGGTCGGAGGAGCTCGCGTCCTGTCTCATCAGGATCACAGTCCGCGCCCCGGATGAGCGCCGCTCCTCCGACCCGCGGGGCGCGCCAGGCCAGGGGCAAGAAGCGGCCAACTCCAGACCAGAAACCGCGCGGGGATGGGGTCCAAAAAGACAAGGTGTCGAATCCAGCGGGCGGATTCGGTAATCTTTGGCGTACCAGAGAAAGGAGGTGGTCCGAACTTGTCTGACAGTTTTTGCGGGACCCTGGAGGTGTCCGGCCGCTAGGTCGGAGGCTGACCCCGCTTAGCGGAGTCCACCCGAGACACCGCCGCGGATGAGCGTCGGGATTAGTCCCTCCGGCGTGCAGTAGCTCATTGCGGAAAAGCAGCCAGTTCCTGTGAGGGGGCGCCGTGTCGACGGCGCCCCCTCACTCGTTTCCGCCGCCTTCTCGCCGCGCCCGACGATCACTAGGCTGATCGCATGTGCCGAAACATCAGGACACTCCACAACTTCGACCCGCCGGCCACCGACGCCGAGGTGCGGGCCGCCGCGCTCCAGTACGTCCGCAAGATCAGCGGCAGCACGAAGCCCTCGCAGGCCAATGCCGCCGCCTTCGAGGCGGCCGTCGAGCAGGTGGCGGCGGCGTCGAGGACGCTGCTCGCGTCGCTCTCGACGGCGGCGCCGCCCAAGAACCGTGAGACCGAGGCGGCCAAGGCCCGCGCCCGCGCCGCCCAGCGCTACGCGGCGTAGGGCGGGAGTAGACTCCGGCGACGAACCGCGCCCAGGCCGGGCTGGCGAGTGCGGTTGTCGTTCGACGCCTCGCCGCGGTGAGCGACTGTGTCCCGAGGGTCTGAGGATGGAGACGAGTGACGGGTAGGTGGACATCGTCAGAGACGGGGTTCTCGGACGCCCCGGCCGCCGGACAGGGCCGCGCGCGCTGGCCGCGGGCCGCTGAGCTGTTCAACGCCGCCGCGGATCCCGAGGCCGCGCTGCGCGAGGCTCTGCGATGCGCCGTCCCCGGGTTCGCGGACTGGTGCATGGTCGACTATTACGCCGGCGACCACGAGTTGCGCACCGTGCACAGCGGCAATGCCGACGCCCGCGAGGAGGCGCTGATCCTCCAGATCCGGCGCCGGTACCGCCTCGAGCAGGGCGAGGACGGCGACGTGCCGTCGTCGGCCCGGCCCGGCGGGATGCCGCTGCTGTGCTCGGACATGAGTGAGATCGCCCCGGACCGGTTGAGCGCGGCCGAAGGCCAGCCGCTGACCGAGCGCGATCTCAGATCGTCGGTCGTCGTCCCGATGCACTCCGGCGGCGAGCCGCTCGGCGTCGTGTCGTTCGTCTCGATGAGCCGGCGTTACGAGGAGGAGGACCTCGCCGCGGCGCAGGAGTTCGCGGCGGCGTGCGTGCCGGTGCTGTCGGCGATCCGCGAGCTCGACGAGATCCAGCACTCGCTCGCCCTCCTGGACACGCTGTGGGGCAGCGCGCCGATCGCGCTCGGCTTCGTGGACCGTGAGCTGCGGCTGCGGCGGCTCAACCGCCGCCTGGCGGCGTTCGCCGCCGCCGGGATCGACGAGACCGAGGGCGCGCGAACCCTGGCCGGGCTGCTCGGCGGCCTCGGCGAGCAGCTGGAGGAGCTGTGCCGGCGGGTCCTGCACGACGGCGCGCCGGTGATCGACGTCGAGTTGGCGGCCGCCACGCCGGCCTCGCCGGACGTTGCGGCCCACTGGCTCGTCTCGTGCACGGCGGCCGTGCGCGGGCCGCGCGTGGTCGGGGTGAGCTGTGTCGTGCAGGACATCACCGCCCGCAAGCAGGCGGAGATGCGCGCGGACTTCCTCGCCCATGCCGGCGAGGTCCTCGACTCCTCGCTGGACTATCGCCAGACCCTGCGCCAGGTCGTGCGGCTGGCCGTCCCCGACATTGCCGACTGGTGCTCGGTCAGCATGCTCGACGAGGCCGGCCGGATGTACCGGCTGGCGGTCGCCCACGCCGACGCCGAGAAGAATCGCGTCGCCCAGGAGCTGATCGAGCGGGAGGCGCTTCCGCCGGACGGCTCGGCGGGCGCGGCGGCGGTCGTGCACGCGGGGGCCGGCGCGCAGAGCATCGAGCAGTTCGAGGATCGGCTGATCGCCGAGTCGATCGACGACGAGCGCTCGCGCGAGATCATCCGCGGCCTCGGGATCGGCTCGTCGCTGACCGTGCCGCTCGCCGCCCGCGGCCGCACGGTGGGCGCGCTCAGCCTCGTCCGGGCGCGGTCGTTCGGCTTCACCGAGGACGACACGAGGCTCGCCGAGGAGCTGGCGAGCCGGGCGGGCGTGGCGATCGACAACGCGCGGCTGTACACCGAGCACACCCGGATCGCGCGGACGCTGCAGGCGAGCCTGGCACCGCCCCCGCTCCCGGACATCCCCGGGCTCCAGCTGGCGGCCCGCTATCGCCCGGCCGGCGAGTACAACGAGGTCGGTGGGGATTTCTACGACATCTATCTGCGCTCGGCCGGCCAATGGCTGGTGGTCATCGGCGACGTCACCGGCAAGGGCGCCAAGGCCGCTGCCACCACAGGCCTCATCCGCTACACGCTGCGCGCCGCCGCGCTCCGAGGGGGCTCGTCGACCGATCTCCTGCGCGAGCTCAATCGGGCGATGCTCGCCCAGGATGCGAGCTTCTGCACGATCGTCCTGCTGGCCATCGACACCCGCTCGAGCGCGATCGAGATGAGCATCTGCCAGGCCGGCCACCCCCCGCCGTTCCTGCTGGCGGCCGACGGCACGCTCACCGCCGTGCCCGGGCACGGGACGATGCTCGGCTACGCCGAGGACATCGACCTGACCGAGTCTCGCCTGGAGATCCGGCCCGACGACGTGCTCCTGCTCTATACCGACGGCTTGACCGACGCCGCCTCGCCGGGCTGGAGCGACGCGCAGCTCCACGCCGAGATCCGGGCCAGCGCCGACCGGGATCTCGATCGCCTGCTCGCCGGTCTGGAATCACGGGTCGTCGCCGCCGCGGGCGGCTCGCCGCGGGACGACATCGCTCTGCTCGCGCTCCGCGCGACGACTCTCGCCCGTCCCTGATGCGCCCGCCCCTGATGCGCCCGCCCCTGATGCGCCCGCCGCTGATGCGCCCGCCGGCGATCGACCACTGCGTGATCGCGGTCTCTGACCTCGCGCGGTCAAACGCCTTCTACCGGGATGTCCTGGGGGCCGAGCTCGTCGACCGGGGCCACGGGAACTGGTCGTACCGGTTCGGGTCAGCGCAGCTCAACGTCCACGCCCCCGGCGGGGACCCGCGGCCCGTCGCGCGGATCCCGGTGACGCCCGGCAACAGCGACCTGTGCTTCCAGTGGCCGGGACCGATCGAGGAGGCAGTCACGCACCTGGGGGCGCACGGCGTGGCGATCGAGGACGCCCCGGCGCCGCGCAACGGCGCCCGCGGCCTCGGCACGAGCGTCTACTTCCGTGATCCCGACGGCAGCCTGCTCGAGTTCATCTCCTACGTGCCGAGCGCGCCGCCGGCGGCCGGGCGGCGGGGGGCGGACGGCGGTGACGAGATGCGCGTCACGCTCCGGCCCCAGCGACCCGCGGACCTCGCCCTCCTCATCGGCGGCGACAGCCCGTTCGACGACTTCGGGCCGCGCCCGCCGCAGACCGAGCCTCGCCCATCGGGCCTCGACGACGCGGGCTCGCTGGCGGTGATCGCCGGCGACGGCGAGGTGGCCGGGGACGTCGGCTGGCATTGGCGTCAATGGGGGCCGGGGCCGGGATCGCGCTGCCCGATGATCGGGATCTGGCTGCGCCCCGATCACCGCGGGCAGGGCATCGGCCGCGCGGCGCAGGCCCAGCTCGCCGACCTGTTCTTCCGCCATACGACGACCAATCGCGTCGAGGCCCACACCGACGTCGGGAACGTCGCCGAGCAGCGGGCGCTGGAGGCCGCGGGCTTCCAGCGCGAGGGGCTGATCCGCGCGGCGCAGTGGCGTGACGGCGGGTATCGGGACGGATTCCTGTACGCCATCGTGCGCACCGATCCCCGCGACGGTGGTGTGTCATCCAACCGTTGATATTCAACGCTCAGATGACACACACCACTGTTCCCCGGCCCGCCGGTCGGCCGGTCCGCCTGTCCGCCTGTCGGCAACGCGCCGGCCGCCCGGCGTTCAGGGCGAGACGGTCTGGGGCTCGAGCTGGGGCTGGACCTCGGTGACGAAGAGCTCCAGGGTGCGCCGAGCCTCGTCGAATGTCATGTCGCCGGTCGGCAGCATGAAGCAGATGTAGTCGGCCATCCCGTCGTCGAGCAGCATCGCGATCCGCTCGGCGATCTGGGCCGGCGTGCCGGCGCCGAACTGGACGGCGAGGTCCATGTTGGCGTGGATGGCGCGCAGCGGAGCCTGGGCGTCATAGCACTCCTCGGGCGACAGGCGGAGGTGGTCGAACTGATGGGCACCGTGGGTGTTGCGGACCAGGCCCTCCATGCCCCGGCGTGAGACGTCCAGCGCCTCGGCCTCGGTCGGGGCGATCGCCAGCACCATGCTGTAGCCGACGCGGGGCTCGGAGTCCTCGCCGTCGAAGCGCAGATCCGCGCCCTTGTACTCGTGCCACGTCTGAACGTAGTGATCGTAGGAGGCTTCATCGATCTTGCCGGGCCACATCAGGTTCAGGCCATGGCGGCCGGCGGTCTGCGGGCTGCCCGGATACCAGAAGGGAATCGGGTCCTGCAGCGGCCGGGTCGTCATCGGCATCGTCGGGAAGTCGAAGTACCGGCTGTTCTCGCTCGAGATCTCGCCGGTCTTCAGCGCGTGCTCGAGGATCGCCAGCGCGTCGGTGAAGCGGTCCCTGGCCTCCGACCACTCGCGGCCGTACCAGTAGTGCTCGATCGGCACCGCGCCCCGCCCGACGCCGTACTCCAGCCGCCCGTCGGTCAGGTGATCAAGGACGCAGAGGTCCTCGATGATCCGCACCGGGTGGTGCATCGGCAGCAGCTTGACCATCGGTCCGAGCCGGATGTCGGTCGTCACCTGCGAGGCGGCGGCGATGAACAGCTCCTGGCTGGGGGACATGCACAGGTCGCTGCCGTGGTGCTCGGCCAGGTGGTAGCCGTGAAAGCCGGCCGCATCGGCCATCTTGACCAACTCCAACCGGTCCTTGAACAGCCGGCTGACGGGGGTGCCTGGGATGTTCTCGATGTGGTCGAAGATCCCGAATTTGTGCGCGATCACAGCGAGATCATCTCATGGCCGGGATGCGGGCCGCGCCTGGGCCTCCCGGCCCCGGCCTGACCCCCGGGCCTCGGGGCCCCCGGCCTGAAGCCTGGGCCTCCGGGCCAGGGCCGGTGCCAGGGCCTGGGCCTCAGGCGGCGAGGTACGCCCGCCAGGCGGCGGGAATGGTGGGGCTCGCCACCTGGATGAAGACGTGCGGGCTGGGCGTGCGCGGCTCGCGTTTCAGGTGCATGCCGGCCTGCGGGGGCAGCGCGTTGCCCTTGCGGCGATTGCAGGGCGCGCAGGAGGCGACGATGTTCTCCCAGTTCGAGCCGCCGCCCTTGGAGCGCGGGACGACGTGGTCGACGGTCAGATTCGAGCGCGAGCCGCAGTACTGACAGGTCCAGTCGTCACGGGCGAACACCGCGCGGCGGGTGATCTTGCGCCGGTGCGTGTCCCGCGGGATGCGGACGTAGCTGGTCAGGCGGATGACGACCGGCCGGGCGAGCGTCTGGTTGGCGGAGTGCAGCGAGTGCTCGATCGCGCGCTCCACCATCTCGGCCTTCTCCTTGAGCAGCAGCACGACGGCGCGCCGGACGGTGCAGACGTTGATCGGCTCATACGTCGCATTGAGGACGAGCACCCGGCCCACCTCTCGCCCGCGCCGCTGGTGCTCGGTAGGCGGCGCGGACCCCACTGGCTCAGGTGGAACGGAGACAGCCATGGCTCGCTGCGCGGCAGTCTACCGACCGGGGCACTCAGCTCGGTGCGCGTTGTGTGAACGCCGGAAACGAGCCGAGCACGCGCACCGTCTCGACGTGGTCGCGCACCCCGACCAGCGCCGGCACGACCCGGGGATCGTCCTCCCTGCCCTCGAGGTCGACGAAGAACATGTAGCGGCCGAAGCCCTGGCGCAGCGGGCGTGACTCGATCCGGGTCAGGTTGACCTCCCGACGGGCGAACTCCGACAGGCAGGCCACGAGCCAGCCGGGCGTCTCGGTCCCCTGCCCCCAGAAGACGATCGCGGTCTTGAACGGCGCCCTCGGCGGAAATGGGGGCCATGGCTCAGAGCCCGCCGGCCCCAGCCAGGCGAACCGGGTCTGGTTGCCGGCGACATCCTCGACGCCGGCCCGGAGCACGTGGCAGCCGTAGCGCTCGGCCGCGACCTGGTTGGCGAGCGCCGCCCAGGGGCCCTCGTGCGCCGCCACCTGGCGCACCGCGTCGGCGGTCGAGCTGCCGGCCAGCACCTGGGCCTGGGGCAGGTGCTCCCGGATGAAGCGCGCGCACTGGGCGTTGGCCTGGGGATGGGAGACGACGACCTCGATCGCCGTCAGGGCGATCTCATCGCGGGCGATCAGGCAGTGGCGGATCGGGTGCACCACCTCGCCGACGATCGCCACCCGGTCGGTCTCCATCGCCAGCGTGTCCAGGGTGGCGTTGACCGAGCCCTCCAGGGAGTTCTCGATCGGCACGAGCGCGCGGTCGACGTCGCCGCCGTCCACCGCCATCACGGTGTCGTAGATCGTCGGCAGCGCCACCTCCTCGACGGACAGGCCCGCCGTGCTGGCCTTCAGCGCCTCGTGGGTGAACGTGCCCTCGGGCCCGAAGTAGCCGACCCGCACCGCGCTAGCCGCTCCGCTCGCCCTCGAGGGCGAGCTTGACCGCCTCCTCCTCCTCGGGTGAGAGCTCGAGCTCGCCCTTCCCGGCGGTGACGTGCTTGGCGTACAGGCGAGCGTGGTCACGATGGTGGATCGAGGACATCACGACCCCGGACCGCGTGGAGTCCAGCAGTGCGATCGACGTCGACTGGCGCCCGGACATCTCGCCGTAGGCGTCGTAGCGGACGAGCGAGCTGTAGGCGATGGCGCCGTCGAGGCGACGCTCGGCGACGCCGACGCGCTCGTTGAGGCGGGCCGAGACGTCCTCGACATAGGCGTGCAGCGCCTCGAACTGGCCCTGGAGCGAGGCGGCGTGAGCGACGAGATCCTCGCGCCGGTCGCCGAGCACGACGCGCTGCTCGGAGCGCACGCGCCGCAGGGAGACGGCGAGGGTCAGTGCTGTCAGCAGAGCGATGACGGCGATGGCGGCCGCCGCGAGGGCGACGATCCCGGCGGTGCTGGTGAGATCGTGCACCGGCCTAGGATAGGCCTCCGTCCGGCCACCGCGGTCTGACCCGCGCCCGCGGAACCGCTATTGGAACTCGACCGTGTACGACAGGGAGTTGTTGGTCAGGTTCGTCTCGCCCGGCACCTTCTCGACCGTGGCCACGACCCTGTATGTGCCTGCCGGCGGGCTCGTCTTCAGCGTCGCCGTGCAGGCGTAGTTGTTGCCGGGCGTCGTCGAGGCGATGACCCCCTGGCCGGTCACGCCGGTGCCGGTGATCGACACCTTGCAGACCGTGTTGACCTCGTCGCTGGCCCCGCTGTTGGTGAAGTTGACCACGAAGGCGGTCGTCTTGGCCGGGACGGTGTTCGTCGACCCCGACTGCAGCGTGGTGCCGCCGACGCTGACCGAATCGATCTTGTCGCCGTGCGGTCCGGGCCCGAGCTTGGCCGGGGCGACACCGGGCACGGTGATGTGCAGCGCGCTGGCGATGCCCGCCGAGGACAGCCAGGCCAGCGAGGGCAGGAACTGGCCGCCGACGATCGTCTCGCCGTTGGTCCCGCCGACCCCGATCCCGTCGCCGTGCAGGGCGCTGACCAGCGCGGGCACGGCGTAATCCTTGTAGGCGACGTCGGAGGCGTAGAACCGCGCCATCCCGGAGGCGAGGTTCTGCAACGGCGTCTTGCTGGCGGTGCCGCCGGCGAGCGCCTGCTCGATGTTGGCCGCTATCTGCTTGATGCCGTCCCGGCGGTAGCGCAGGGCCTGGACGAGATACGTGTTGGCGGTCTGCATCTGGCTCGGGACGCTGGCCCCGGTGGCCGAGTCGAGCTCGTTCTGGGCCTTGACGAGGGTCTGCGCGACGGCGTCCTCGACTCCGGTGGCGTTGCTGGAGCCGGCGTTGGCGAGCAGATCGTTGGTGAACAGCTCCTGCGAGGTGGCGTTGGAGCTGTTGACGATCGAGGCGACGCTGTTGGCGTAGTCCTTGAGCGCGTTCTCGGTGGCGCTGGCCTGGCAGCTGTGGACGCCGATGGCGACGAGAAGGATGACGATCACCAGCGCCGCCGCGGCGATCGCGCGCCGGACCTGGATCGACTGCTGCCCGCCGGCGGGTCGCCGCGGACCAGGCCCCCGACCTCCCGGCCCCGACGGTCGGCGGCCGCGGGGCGTGCTGCGTGAGCTGGCCCGCGCACTGCTCCGGGTTTCGGTACGAGGCGGTTCGTCGACGTCGTCGAAGAACGACAAGCGGGATCGCTCCTTGCCGGTACTTGTGAAGCGATCAGTATGACCGCCGGCACGGCCGGAATGCCCTGGCCGCAAGCGCGCATGCACCGGCCCCCATGCCGGAATCCGGAGCGGTCGGCGCGCAGGGACCGTCGTCGCGGCGTGGAAAAGCGCTCTGATGCGCTCCACTCGCCCGACGGTCGTGCGAACCGATCGGCGCTCCTCGACGCCGCCCACTCGCTCTCCGCCTTCCGCCCCGGTCATCCTCGGCCGCTATCGCCTGACCGGCCGTCTGGGCGCCGGCGCGTTCGGCACCGTCTGGATGGGTCACGACGAGCGGCTCGATCGCGACGTCGCGGTCAAGATCCTCTCCCGCCGGCGGGTGGAGGGGGGTCGCTTCGAGCGCGAGGCGAGAGCCGCGGCGCGCCTCGCCCATCCGGGGATCGTCACCCTGTACGAGGCGGCGGTCGACGACGAGGGCGCCTACCTCGTCTCCGAGCTCGTCCGGGGATCGACGATGGAGTCGCTGCTGGCGGCCGGCCGCCTGTCGGACCGCGACATCGTCGCGATCGGGATCGCGCTCTGCGACGCGCTGGCCCATGCCCACGCCCAGGGGGTGGTGCATCGCGACGTCAAGCCGTCCAACGTCCTCGTCCCCGAGGCCCCCGCCGGCGACGCGCAGCTCGGGCGGCTGACCGACTTCGGCGTCGCCCGGGTGACGGGGGGCGATCAGCTGACCGTGACCGGCGACGTGCTCGGCACGCTGGCCTACATGGCCCCCGAGCAGGCCGAGGGACTCGATGCCGGCGCCCCCGCCGACCTGTACTCCCTGGCGCTCGTCGTCTATGAGGCGCTCACCGGGGTCAACCCGGTCGCCGTCGCCACCGCTGCGCAGCGCGCCCGCCGGCTCGGCGCACATCTGCCGCCGCTGCGACGCCAGCGGCGTGACCTGCCCCACGGGCTGGCCGCCGGCGTCGACCTGGCGCTGCGCCCGCGCCCGCGCGAGCGCGGCACGGTCGCCGACCTGCGCGGCGCGCTCGCCGCGGCCCTGGATCAGGTCGGCGACGAGCCCGGACTCGTCGGCGCGCCGTGGCCGACCCAGATCACCGCCGCGGTCGGTCCCGCTCGCACCCGTCGCCCCGAGCGCGAGCCGGTATGGGCCGACGATCCCGGCTCAGACGATCTCCCGTCCGAGGATCCCCCGTCCCCCGGCGGGCTCGCCCCGCCGCCCGCCCCTTCGCCCGCGCCGCCCGCCCCTTCGCCCGCGCCGTCCGCGCCCGCCGCCCCGCCCGCCGAGGTCTGGCCCGCCCGCGCGGGCGCCGCCGTGGCCACGGCGGCGCTGACCGCCTGGCTGACCGTCAATCTGCTCGCCCCCGCGCCGCTGCCCCCGGCCGCCGCCGCCCTGATCGCCGCCGCCGCCGTGCTCGTCGCGCCCCGGGTGGGCTGGCTCGCGGTGACCCTCGCCGTGGTCGGGATTGCCGCCGGCGAGGGCCATCTCGCGGCCGGCCTCATCCTGCTGGCGGCGGGACTGCTCCCGGTCGTGCTGCTACCCGCCGCGCCGGCCGCATGGCCCCTGTCGGCGGCGGCTCCGGCGCTCGGGATGATCGGTCTGGCCGGCGCCTGGCCGGCGCTCGCCGCCCGCGCGGCCACCACCTGGCGGCGGGCTGTGCTCGCCGGCTTGGGCTGGATCTGGCTGCTGATGGCGACGGCGATCTCCGGACGGCTGCTCTATCTCCCGCGCCTGGCGGGGATGGCGCCGGCGCGCGGGCCGGGCGGATGGGCGGAGTCGGTGACGGCGATGGCGGCGCACGTCGTCCGGACGATCGTCTCGACCGGGGCGTGGGCGCCTGCGCTGGTGTGGATGGCGGCGGCGACCCTCGCGCCGTGGCTCGTCTACGGTCGCACCGTGGCGCTCGACATCGTGCGCGTCGTGGTGTGGGCGGCCCTGCTGGCGTCGGCCACCACGACGGCGATCGTCGCGGTGCACGGCTCCGACATCGTGGGGGCGCCGCCGACGCTTGTCGTCGGCGCCCTGGCGTGCGGCGCGGTCGTGCTGGCGCCTTCGGCCGTCTCCGCGTGGCGGCGGGCCTTGCGTTCCCCCGGATCAGGCGCCAGAGTTCCGTAGCATGGAGCCGCCCGGTGGGGCGTCCAATGAGCGTGCTCAGAAGCATCGAGAGCAAGATCGCAGGCCTCGTCGAGGGGACGTTCAGTCGTGCCTTCAGGTCCGAGGTGCGACCCGTGGAGATCGCCCGCAAGCTCGCCCGGGAGATGGAGGAGCACAAGACCTACGCGGTCTCGCACACCTATGTGCCCAACGAGTACATCGTCTATCTCTCGCCGCGGGACCGCGATCGCTTCGCCGAGTTCGAGGATGCGCTGGCCTCCGAGCTGACGGGCTATCTGCTCGAGCACGCCCGGGGCGAGCGTCTCTCCCTGATGTCGCGGCCGGTGGTGGAGTTCGAGACCGACGACCGCCTCGGCCTCGGCGAGTTCGGGATCCAGACCCGGATGATCAACCCCGAACCCGACGCGCCCGCCGCCCCCGAACCGCGCGACGCCCGCTCGGCCCGCTCGGCCCGGGCTGCCCGGCCGGCCCCGTGGGAGGACGAGGCCCGCGGCTTCGCCGCCGAGCCGCCGCCCGCCCCCGAGGAGTCCGGACGGACGATGATCTACAGCAACGCCGGGCGGGTGGCCGAGCCCCTGGAGGAGCGGGCCCGCGCGCGCGCCCGGACCGCGCTGCTGCTGATGGGCGGCCGGCGCCTCGTCGTCGGGCCGGCGGGGGTGACGCTCGGGCGCAGCCGGCAATCCGACGTGATGGTCGACGACCCGAATGTCTCGCGCGCCCACGCGGAGATCCGCCCGCGCGGCGGCTCGTGGGTGCTCAGCGATCTCGGTTCGACGAACGGATCACGCCTCAACGGCCGGCGGCTGGAGGGCCCGGAGGTCCTCAAGCCCGGGGACGAGATCGAGCTCGGCACGACGGTGCTGACGTTCGTGCTCGAATAGGACGCGGCGGCGTGCTCCAACCTGTCTCGGTCGGCCTGAAGTTCGGCTTCCTCGCGGTGCTGTACCTGTTCCTGCTCTGGGTTGCGTGGAGCGCGGTGCGGGATCTGCGCCGGGCGGCGCGCGGTCCACGGGCGCTGCACCCGGTGGCCGGCGACCGGGCGCCCGGTGCCGATGAGACCGCGATGCACAGCGCCGCGGCGGGCCTCGGCGAACCCGAGGAGTTCGAGCCGCGGCTGCTGGTCGAGCACGCCACCGGCCATCAGAGCGGCGTGGCCTACGATCTGATGGAGGGCGCCATACTCGGTCGCGGGGATGTGGAGATCCGGCTGGACGACCCGTTCGCCTCGGCTCGTCATGCTCAGATCTCGCGCCAGGGCCACATCGTGGTGATAGAGGATCTGGGGTCCACCAACGGCACCTATCTCAACGACGAAGCCCTTTCCGGGCCGCAGCCGCTCCACGACGGCGATCGGATCCGGATCGGCGACAGCGAGTTCTCCTACCTTCAATGACCCCGATCGGTCCCCCGGCGCCCGCCGCCTGACCAGACCTCCCTCCCACCCCCTTCCCTTTTCCACCTTGCTCCGCGCCGCCGACACGATCTGGAAGACCGACACCGGACGCCAACGCCGGGACAACGAGGACAACGCCTACGTCCGCGCCCCGCTGTTCGTCGTCGCCGACGGGATGGGCGGCGCGCAGGCCGGGGAGGTGGCCTCGGCGCTGGCCGTGGAGGAGTTCCGCCGCCGGCTGCCCGATGACGGCCCGCCCGAGGAGCGCCTCGCCCACCGGATCCGCGACGCCAACCGGCGCATCTACGAGCACTCGCGCGCAGAACACGAGCACGCCGGGATGGGGACGACGCTGACCGCGGTCTACGTCGAGGACGCCGATCTGGCCGTCGCCCACGTCGGCGACAGCCGCGCCTACATCTTCCGCGACGGCACGCTGAGCCGCCTGACCCAGGATCACTCGCTCGTCGAGGAGCTCGTCCGCCAGGGCAAGCTCACCGAGGAGCAGGCCGCCGAGCATCCGCAGCGCTCGATCATCACGCGCGCGCTCGGGATCGAGCTCGACGTCGAGGTCGACACCTGGACCTATCCGGTGCGCGCCGGTGACGTCGTGCTGCTGTGCAGCGACGGCCTGACGTCGATGATCGACGAGGCGCTGATCGCCACGGTGCTGGACTCCGAGCCCGACCTCGATCGGGCCGCCGAGCGCCTGATCGCCGAGGCCAACGCGGCGGGCGGCCGCGACAACATCACCGTCGTCCTGTTCCGTTTGGAGGAGGCCGGCGGCGACGCCGGCGACGCCCCCACGGTCGTCTCCGCGCCGAGCCCGGCCGGCGAGCACGGCGACCCCGATCCCGCTCACCCCGCCGGCCGCCTCGGCCATCCCGACGATGCCGCAGACCCCGACGACGCCGCCGAGCCCGGTGATCCCCGGGTGTCGGCGGGCGCCCTCCTCACCGCCCCGCCCCCGGGGATCACGCGGCGGCGCAGTGCGCCCCGCCTGGCGCGCACGCAGGGCCGGCCGCCGGGCCGGGGGTCCGGCCGGCGTCTGCGCTCGGAGTGGGTGATCAAGCCGGTCTCGGCGCTGTTCGCGGTGCTGATCGTCGTCTTCCTGTTCGGCGGCGCCGGCTATCTCGCCACCCGTCAGGTGTTCTTCGTGGCCACCAATGCGCAGGGGATCGTGACGATCTACGACGGGCTCCCCTACGACCTGCCGTTCGGGATCCCCATGTACGAGACGTGGTACGTGTCCGGTGAGCCGATCAGCGAGGTTCCCGTCGATCGGCGCAAGCAGCTGCTCAACCACGATCTCCGCTCCCAGAACAGCGCCGTCGCCCTCGTCCGCACGGCCGAGCTCGGCGAGCTGAGCCCGTGAGCGCTCGCAATCGTGAGCTGCTCGGTCTGATCCCGGCGTCGCTGCTGATCGTCGCCGGCTTCACCGCGGTCTTCATCCAGCGCTCGAACGTCCTCTCCAACGTCTCGCTGACCTACGGAGCGATCTTCCTCGGACTGTGCCTCGCCGGCCACATCTTCATCCGGGTGACGCTGCCCTACGCCGATCCGTATCTGTTCCCGCTCGTCGCGGCGCTGGCCAGCTTCGGAATCGTGATGGTCTACCGGATCGGCGCCACCTACGCTCGCCAGCAGGCGCAGTGGTTCGTGCTCGGGCTGATCCTGTTCGCGGTGACGATCGTCGTCTTCCGTGACTATCGAAAGCTCGAGCGCTATCGCTACATCATCGTCACCGTTTCGCTGGTGCTGCTCGTGCTCCCCCGCCTGCCGGGCGTCGGCTATGCCGCCAACGGCGCCTATCTCGGCGTGCGCCTGCCGGGGGGCATCGTCTTTCAGCCCACCGAGTTCGCCAAGGTGGGGCTCGTCATCTTCCTGGCCAGCTATCTGCGCGACACCCGCCAGGTGCTCGTGATGGGCGCCCGGCGGGTTCTCGGGGTGACGATCCCGCCGCTCAAGCACTTCGGCCCGGTCGTCGTCATCTGGGGCGTGGCGATGATCATCCTGCTGCTGCTGCACGACATCGGCTCGTCGCTGATGTTCTACGGCGCCCTGCTGTCGATGCTGTACGTCGCCACCGGGCGGCTGTCGTTCGTCATCGTCGGGGTGCTCGCCTTCGCCGTCGGCGGCTGGTATCTGGGGACGCACATCGCCCACATCGACGGGCGCGTGCAGTCGTGGCTGCACCCGTTCAATCATGCCCTCTACAAGGCCCCGCTCGGCAGCTTCCAGCTCGCCAACGGGATCTTCGCGCAGGCCGCCGGCGGGTTGTTCGGCCAGGGCTTCGGGCAGTCGATCCTGTCGCTGATCCCGTTCCCGCAGACCGACATGATCTACGCGGTCATCACCAACGAGCTCGGGCTGTTCGGGGCGACGGCGATTCTCGTCGCCTATCTGCTGTTCGTGTATCGCGGCTTCGCGGCGGCGATGCTCGCCCGCGACTCGTTCTCGACGCTGCTGGCCGTCGGCCTGTCGTCGGTGTTCGCGCTGCAGGTGTTCGTGATCGTCGGCGGGGTCACCCGGGTGATCCCGCTGACCGGCGTCACGCTGCCGTTCATCTCCTACGGCGGGTCGTCGATCGTGGCCAACTTCGTGCTGGTCGCCCTGCTGCTGCTGGTCTCCGATCGTGCGCGGCGACCGGCGTGAACGCCCAGATCGTCAGGCTGTTCGGGCTGATCGTGGTCCTGTTCGCGCTGCTCGTCGTGTTCACGACGCGCTGGACGGTGATCGATGCCGCCGCGCTCGACGCCAATCCCCTCAACAGCCGCACCCTGATCGCCGAGCTCAAGATCAAGCGCGGCGAGATCCTCGCCGGCGACGGCACGGTGCTGGCGAAGTCGGTGCCCAAGGGCGGGGGCGAGTGGGGCCGGACGTATCCGACCGGCTCGCTGTTCGCCCAGCCGATCGGCTACTGGAGCGACGAGGCGAACAACGACGCGGGCCTCGAGCGCTTCCGCGCCGGCCAGCTTGCCGGCACCACCGGCGCGACGGCCTCGATCTTCGGACCGCTGGGTCCGACCCAGCAGGTCGGCGACACCGTTCAGACGACGCTCGATCCCAGGGCCCAGGCGATCGCCGAGCAGGAGCTCGCCGGGCGCGCGGGCTCGGTGGTGGCCCTCAACCCCCAGACCGGCGCGATCTACGTCATGTACTCGAGCCCGAGCTACGACGACAACAATGGATCGAGCAACTGCCGGGCCCCGAGCTGCAGCCTCGTCAACAGCGCCGTCTACGCCAACTATCCCCCGGGCTCGACGTTCAAGATCGTCACCGCGGCGGCCGCGCTGAACACCGGCGAGTACACCCCCAACTCGATCGTCAACGGCAAGTCGCCGATCCTCGTCTCCGGTGTACCTCTGTCGAACGACAACAACGAGCCGTTCGGTCCGATCTCGTTGACCACCGCGCTGACCTACTCCGTCAACACCGTCTGGGCCCAGGTGGCCGAGCGGGTGGGGCGCGCGACGATGACCGAGTACATGAAGCGCTTCGGCTTCTACTCGACCCCTCCGGTCGACCTGCCGGCCGCCGAGATGACCTCCAGCCGCCCCTACGATCCGCAGGGCAGGCCGTATCCGCCGGGCAGCCCCGACGAGGACATCGGCCGGATCGGGATCGGCCAGGGCGGGCTCGGGGTGACGCCGCTGCAGATGGCGATGGTGGCCAGCGCCGTGGCCGACGGCGGGCGCCTGATGCGCCCGCACCTGACCGCGAAGGTCGTCGAGCCCGACGGCGCGATCGCGCAGACCGTCACGCCGACGCTCTACCGCCGGGTGATGAGGGCGTCGGTGGCGTCCGAGATCGCGCAGATGATGCGCAAGGTGGTGGACGAGGGGACCGGCACGCCGGCTCAGCTCGGCAGCGGCATCCCGTTCGCGGGGAAGACCGGAACGGCCTCGGTCGGCGTCGCCGGCCTGGATCAGACCCAGCCGTGGTTCATCGGCTTCGCTCCGATCCAGGCTCCCCAGGTCGCGATCGCGGTGACCGTCGATCGCACCACCGGCGGCTACGGCGGCACGGTCGCCGCCCCGATCGCCAAGGCCGTCGTCCAGGCTCTGCTGGCGGAGGGCAAGTGACGATGATCGTCACCGTCGCGGCGCGAGGACGATAGGCGCATGGCCGAGCCGCTCCGTGACATGCTGGTCGACGAGCGCTATCGGGTGATCAACCGCCTGGGCACGGGCGGCATGGCTGACGTGTTCCTCGCCCAGGACGAGCAGCTCGGGCGCAAGGTGGCGCTCAAGCTCCTGCATCGGCGCTTCGCCGAGGATCCCGACTTCGTCGAGCGCTTCCGGCGCGAGGCCCAGTCGGCGGCCGGGCTCCAACATCCCAACGTGGTCAGCGTCTATGACCGGGGCACGTTCGACGGCACGTACTACATCGCGATGGAGTACCTGCCCGGGCGCTCGCTGAAGGACCTGATCCGCCAGGAGGCGCCACTGGACCCGCTGCGGGCGATCGACATCGCGATCCAGATCCTCAAGGCGGCCCGGTTCGCGCACCGGGAGGGCGTCATCCACCGTGATCTCAAGCCCCACAACGTGATCGTCGACGATTCCGGTCACGCCAAGGTCACCGACTTCGGGATCGCGCGCGCCGGGGCCTCGGACATGACCGAGACCGGCTCGATCATGGGGACCGCCCAGTATCTGTCGCCCGAGCAGGCCCAGGGGCACTCGGTCAGCGCGGGCTCCGACCTGTACTCGGTCGGCGTCGTGCTCTATGAGATGCTGACCGGGCGGGTCCCGTTCGACGCCGAGTCGGCGGTCACGATCGCCCTTAAGCACGTCTCCGAGGCGCCGGTGCCGCCGAGCGCGATCAACCCGAGCGTGCCCCCCGAGCTCGACCAGACGGTCATGTGGGTGCTCAACAAGAACGCGTCGGACCGCCCCGCCGACGCCGATCAGCTGATCGGCGTGCTCGAGCACTGCCGGGCGCTGATCGCCGATCCCGGCTATGTCCCGGCCAGCCAGGACACCGCCAGCATGGCGGCGGTCGCGGCCGCCGCGGCGGCGGCGGGCAACCGCCCCGGAGGCGCTCTGGCTCCACCGCCCGTCCATCAGCAGCCGGCCACCAACGGCGCCGGCCGTCCGCCGCCGGCGGGCGGGCCCGAGAACGACGAGGCGCGCCGCTGGTTGCCGTGGGCGCTCGGCGCGCTCGTCGTGGCGCTCGTGGTGGCGGCCGCCGCGGCCGCCTACTTCATCAGCCGGCCGAAGCAGTACGTCGTCCCGAAGGTCACCGGTCAGCAGTTCAGCATCGCCCAGACCGAGGTCAGGGACGCGCACTTCCAGGCCGCTCAGGTCACCGTCCCCTCGCCGCAGGCGGCGGGCATCGTGCTCGGCGAGGACCCGAGCGCCGGGTCCAAGGCCGACAAGGGCTCGGTCGTCACCCTGACGGTCTCCCGCGGGCCGGGGAACGTCTCGATCCCGCCCGTGGAGGGCTTCACCCGCGAGGGGGCGACGAAGTTCCTGACCAAGGCGGGCCTGAAGGTGACGCACATCCTCACCGAGAACTCGTCGCAGTTCAAATCCGGCCAGGCGCTCGGGACCGATCCCGCGGCCGGCCGCTCGGTGGCGTCGGGGTCGGCCGTCACCCTGATCGTCTCGTCGGGCGCCGCGGCGAAGGCGGTTCCGACCGTCACCGAGGAGTCCCAGGCCGCCGCGACCACCGCCCTCACCCAGGCGGGCTTCAACGTCAGTCCCACCACCCAGGTCTCCAGCACGGTGACCGCCGGCAACGTCATCAGCCAGAGCCCGGTGGGGGGGACGAGCGAGATTCCGGGGACCAAGGTCGCGATCGTCGTGGCCACCGCCCCGCCGACGGTGTCGGTCCCGCCGGTGACCGGCGATCCGGTTTCCGGCGCGATCGGCGCGCTGAGCGCGGCCGGCTTCGCGTATCAGCGGGAGACCAAGGTCGTCCGCCAGGCCAGCGAGGATGGCGTCGTGATCTCCCAGAGCCCCACCGCGGGGACGAGCGCGAAGAAGGGCGCCACGGTGACGATCGTCGTCGGCCGCTATCGGGCCGGTAACTCGACGACGACCTCGACCTCGACCACAAGCTCGACGTCGACGAGCTCGAGCCCGACGACGTCGACGACCTCGAGCGCGTCGTCGACGGCTCCGGCGGCGGGGACGGAGTCGACGTCGACGAGCGCTGGCCCTCTGTGAGCGCCCGCCGGGTATCGGTGCTCGCCGGCGGCCGCTCGTCCGAGCACGAGGTCTCGCTCGCCTCCGGGGCGTCGGTCGCCGACGGGCTGCGGGCCGCGGGCCACGACGTGACGGTGATCGAGATCGGACGCGACGGAGTGTGGCGACGCGACGGGGAGGCGATGACCGTCACCCTCGGCGCCGGGCTGCCCGATTGCGACGTCGTCTTCCCGGTCCTGCACGGTCCGTTCGGCGAGGACGGGACGGTCCAGGGCCTGCTCGAATGCCTCGATGTGCCGTATGTCGGCGCCGGCGTGACCGCCTCGGCGGTCTGCATGGACAAGATCGTCTTCAAGGAGATCATGGCCCAGGGGAAGATCCCGCAGGTCGACTATCGCGCCGTGCGCGAGACCGACTATCGCGTCGACCCGGCCGGCGCCGTGCACGCGCTCGGAGCGCTCGGACTGCCGGTGTTCGTCAAGCCCGCCCGGCTCGGGTCGTCGGTCGGCATTGCTCGCGTCGCCCGCGCCGAGGATCTGGGCGAGGCGCTGGAGACGGCCTTCACCCATGACTCGCTGGCGATCGTCGAGGCGTTCGCGGCGGGGCGCGAGGTGGAGTGCTCGGTGCTCGGCAACGACGATCCGATCGCCTCCCAGCCGGGCGAGATCCTGCTCGCCGGGGGCGAGGACGCGTGGTATGACTACGAGGCGAAGTACTCCCCCGGCGGGATGGAGCTGATCGTCCCCGCCCGGCTGGGGCCGGAGCTCGTCGAGCGGGTGCGCGAGCTGGCGGTCAGCGCGTTCCTGAAGGCGGGGTGCGCCGGCCTGGCCCGGGTCGACTTCTTCGTCGTCGGCGACGAGGTGCTCGTCAACGAGCTCAACACGATGCCCGGCTTCACGCGGACGAGCGTCTTCGGCTCGCTGTTCTCGGCGAGCGGGCTCCCGTATCCGGAGCTCCTGGACCGGCTGCTCGACCTCGCCGTCGAGCGCCACGCCCGCGAGCGCTCCTACCAGTACTGAGGGGGCCGCCCGGACCGGGGCTCGCGGAGCGCCCGAGCCGCCCGGGATCGCCGAAGCTGTGGATTAGCCGATAGTTGCGGCGGAGTTAGGGGTCCATTAGCCTAACTTGACACGGCAATCTCTAGCGTCGGGACGTCATGCCCCCACCCGCGATCTCCACGCCCGCCCCCGGGGCGGTCGGCCCTCGGCTCGGGGGACGTCCGGGGGAGCGGTTGCGCACGGCGGTGGGCGGCGCCTCGGTGTGGCTGGTGGTCGCGGCCGGCGTGCTCGGGCTGGCGGTCGCGCTCGTCGCGCTGACCGGGATCCGGCCGGGCTATGACGCGTTCGGCTGGATGGTCTGGGGCCGCCAGGTCCTGCACTGGAATCTGAACACCGACGGCGCTCCGTCCTGGAAACCCCTGCCGTTCCTCTTCACGTTGCCCTACGCCCTGTTCGGCCGGGCGCAGATGGCGCTGTGGACGGTCACCGCGGTCGGCGGGGCGCTGGCCGGCGCCGTGTTCGCGGGGCGGATCGCCCACCGGCTCACCGTCGCGGCGGCGAGCGAGAGTCGCCGCTTCGCCGCCTGGGTGGCCGCGGCGTTCGCCGCCGTCGGGGTCCTCGGCATCTCCGGCTACGCCCATCAGATCCAGATCGCGGGCTCCGATCCGTTCGTCGTCACCCTGTGCCTGGCGGCGATCGATGCCCATCTGCGCCGGCGGCCCCGGCTGGCCTTCGAGCTCGTCGTGCTCGCCGCGCTCGGCCGCCCGGAGATGTGGCCGTTCGCCGGCCTCTACGCCCTGTGGCTGGGGCGCGGGACGGCGTCGGCGCGGATGATCGCCGCCGCCGGGTTGGCGCTCATCCCCGCGCTGTGGTTCGTGATCCCCGCCCTGACCTCGAAGAGCTGGTTCATCTCCGGCGATCTGGCCATGCGCACGATCAACGCCGTCAACGTCATCCACGGCAGCCGGATCCTCGGCGTCCTGCACCGCCTCCGCGGCCTGTACGAGCTCCCGATGCAGCTGGCGGTGGCGGCGGCGGCGGTGCTGGCGCTCGCCGTCCGAGACCGGCGCGTGCTCGCCCTGCTCGCCGCCGCCGCGCTGTGGACCGCCACCGAGATCGCGTTCGCCCTGCACGGATGGTCGGCGGCGCCGCGCTATCTGTTCGAGCCCGCGGCCGTGCTCGTCGTCGTGGCGGCCGCCGGGGTCGGGCGCGCGCTCGCCTCCGTCGGCCCGGCGCCGTGGCTCGCCCGCGGGCGGCCGACCGCGGCCGGCCGGGCGGTGGCGGCGATCGCCGGCCCCGCGCTCGTGCTCGCCCTGCTCGCCGCGCTCATCCCGGCCGCCGGCGCCCGCGTGACCGCCATCCGCGGCGACGCCCGGCTCGCCCGGACCTCGGCCACCGAGCTCGACCGGCTGGAGAGCGCGGTGGCGTCCGCCGGCGGGGCGACGCGGCTGAAGGCGTGCGGCCAGCCGGTCACCCTCGTCGGCAATCAGAGCACGGTCGCCTGGGTGGTCGGGCTCAACGTCGGCGACGTCGGCTTCACCCCCGGGCGCTCGATCGCCGCCGGCGACGCGGTCGTCGTGATCAAGCCCCATCTCCACGGCTGGGAGATCCGCACGTACAACATGCGCCGGCCGGGGTGCGCCGGGCTGCGCGTCGACAGCGCGTTCAGCTGACGTCCGGAGCGCGCGCTCGAGCCGGACCCGGCGGGTCGCCCCGCCGACCGCCCGGCAGAACGCCGGGGCCGGGGGCGGACGGCGTTGAACGTATCGTCAAGCCGGTGTCCGGCTCGCTGCTGCGCAATCGCGACTACATGCTGCTGTGGTCCGGCGAGATCCTGTCGGAGCTCGGCTCGCAGACCTCGGCGGTCGCCTACCCGCTGCTCATTCTCGCCCTGACCGGCTCAGCCGCCAAGGCCGGCGTCGTCGGCCTGGCCAAATGGCTGCCGCTGGCGGTGTGCGCGATCCCCGCCGGGGCGCTGGCCGATCGCGTCGATCGCAAGCGCCTGATGATCGCCGCCGACGCGATCCGCATGCTCGGCGCGGCGAGCATCGTCGTCATGCTCGTGATCTCGGCTCCGAGCTTCCCGCAGATCATCGTCGTCGCGTTCCTCGACGGTGCGCTCTTCACGACCTCCTACATCAGCGAGCGCGGCGCGCTGTCACAGATCGTCGGCGTCGAGCAGCTCCCGAACGCCGTCGCGCAGAACGAGGCGCGAAGCTTCGCCGCCACGATCGCCGGGCCGCCGCTGGGTGGCGCCCTGTTCGCGATCGCCCGGGCCCTGCCCTTCATCGCCGACACCGTCACCTTCTGCTGCTCGATGACGAGCATCGCGCTGACGCGCGCTCGCTTCCAGGCCGCCGCCGCCACCGCCCGACCGGCCGCGCGCACGATCCGGGCCGACATCGCGGATGGCTTCGCCTGGTTGTGGCGGCACCCGTTCTTCCGGATCACCGGGCTGCTGTTCGCGATCGCGAACCCGGTCTACACCGGGCTCTACCTGCTCGCGATCCTCCTGGCCCGACACCACGGAGCCTCTCCGGCGCTGATCGGAGCGATGCTCGCCGTGATCGGAGTCGGCGGACTGCTGGGGGCGCTCGCGGCCTCCACCATCCGGCGATTCACGACGCCTCGGACCCTGATCGTCGGCGAGCAATGGCTCCTGCTCATGCTGGTGCTGGCGCTGCTGTTCGTGCACGCCCCGCTGTTGATCGGAGCGCTGATCGCCGGCGCCGAGTTCGTCACGCCCACCGTCAACTCCGTCGTGGCGGGCGCTCGGGTCACGGCTGCCCCCGACCATCTCCAGGGCCGCGTCCAGGCCGCCGCGACGATGTGCTCGATGTCGCTCGGCTGGCTCGGGCCGCTCGCGGTGGGCGTCGGCTACGAGCACGCCGGCGCGACCGCGACGATCGTGATCCTCGCCGCCTGGACCGTCATCCCGGTCCTGGTCGCGACGCTCACGCCCGCCCTGCGCCACGGCCCGCCACGCGCGCCGTCGGCGGCCAAATCCGCCTCGGCTCAGCGGAGCTAGGTGTAGAGCGCGATCTCGTTGACCGCCACCTGGTTGTGGGCCCCGAGGCTCGTGATCCAGACCAGGTAGTAGCGATACGGGATCGAGTCGGTGGCCAGGCGGATCGTCTGAGTGGCGTGGACGTAGGTCGCCTCGCCGACCTTGACCCAGCCCGTCGAGCCGACGTCGAACACGTTGGGGTTGACCGGATCGGACGCGCGGCGGGCGTAGATGGCGACGGTGTAGCCCGGGGTCGCGGTGTCGATGATCATCGAGCGGGCGGCCACGCCGGGCTTGGCGTCGACGTAGATGCCGACCCCCGGCTTGTCGAGCCCGTCGTAGTAGGTCTCGGTCGTCCAGGCGGTGTTGCGATTGCCGTCGATGGCCAGGCCGTCGAGCTGGGGATGCTGGTTCTTGGGACCGCTCGGGGCGTCGGGGTTGTAGTCCACGGCGCAGGTGTCGCAGAGCTGGATCTGATGCGGCGTCGCCTTCGGCGCGGGCTGGTTGAGCGGGCCGTTGCCGTGATGGGCGCGGTTGGCGAGGAAGATGAAGACGATCGCCACCACGGCGGCCATCGCCAGCAGCGAGACGATCGCCGCGATCGGATGGCGGACGCGCATCGGCACGCGCCGCTTGGCGCTGGCCGGCAGCGTGCGCAGGACGGTCGTCATCTCGCCGGTGGCGCTCCCCGCGCGGGCGGCCTCGAGCGCCAGCACGTCCTCCAGGTCGGCAATCAGCTCGCCGTCGTCGGCGTAGCGCTCGTCCAGGCGCTTGGCGGTCGCGGTCTCCAGCACCGAGGCGAGCGCGGCCGACACCTCGGGGCGCTTGTCCTGCACGTCGGGGATCTGCTCACGGACATGCTTCATCGCCACCGCGACCTGGTTCTCGCCGCGGAACGGGACCTCGCCGGTCAGCATCTCGTACAGCACGACGCCCAGCGAGTACAGGTCGGACTGGCCGGTGACGGGCTGGCCGAGGGCCTGCTCGGGCGATACGTAGTCGGTCGTCCCCAGGACGCGTCCGTCGGCGGTCAGGCCGTCCTCCTCGAGCGTCCGGGCGATCCCGAAGTCGGTGACCTTGGCCGAGCCCTCCTGGTCGATGAGGACGTTCTGGGGCTTGACGTCGCGGTGGACGATGTGCCGGGCGTGCGCGGCGCCGAGCGCCCGGGCGATCTCGATGGCGTAGGCCACCGCCTCGCCGATCGGCAGCCGGCCGTGACGGCGGATGCGCTCCTTGAGCGTCTCGCCCTCGACGTACTCCAGCACGATGTAGGGGCGCCCGTCGTCCTCACCGGCGTCGATCACCCCGACGATGTGGGGATGCGAGAGCTGGGCGACGGCGCGCGCCTCACGCCGGAAGCGCTCCAGCTGGTCGGAATCCGACGCCACCTCGCGGTTCATCAGCTTGACCGCCACCCGCCGCTCGAGGATCTCGTCGAGCGCCCGGTAGACCGTCGACATCCCTCCCGCGGCGATCCGGGCCTCCAGCCGGTAACGGCCGCTGAGACTGGTACCGAGAAGCGTGCTCATCGACTCGCACGTATTCTGCGGTACGCGGCGACGTCACGCCCCACCAGGGGCCGATCCGGTCCGGACGGCACAGGCCCTCAGCCCCGTCCAGCCGCCGTGGTCAGCCTCGGAGGCGGTTGACGATGATCGCCGCCAGGGCGAGCCGGTACAGCGCGTAGGGCGCGAGCGAGCGGTCGCGCTCCACCTGCCGGATCAGCCAGGTCGACCCGAGCGTCGACACGAACGACGCCGTCGCGCCGACCGCGAACGGGACGGCCGCCCCGGCCGGCAGCCCGCGGCGATGCAGCCGGTAGCCCTTGAGCACGGTCGCGCCGGCGATCACGGGGAGCGCGACGTGGCGCGACAGGCGGTTGGCATCCTCGCGGGTGAAGCTCCGCCGCCGGGCGGCGGCGAGCGTCGCCCCGTTGCGTGAGACGCCGGGGATCAGCGCGCAGGCCTGGGCCGCGCCGAGCGCCAGCGCGTCGCGCCAGCCGGCCTCGAGCGAGCTGCGGACCTGCGGCGAGCGATCGGCGGCGAGCATCGCCAGCGAGCCGCATACCAGCCCGGCGGCGATCGTCGCCGGCGTGCCGAGATAGCGCTCGATCCGCCGCTCCAGCGTGAACCCGACGATCGCGGGCGGCGCGAACGACAGCGCGATCAGCGACAGGACCCGGGGGCTGGCCTCCCGCACGGCGTCCTGCACCTCCATCCGCAGGCTGATCAGCAGCGCGGCGGCGGTCCCGGCGTGCAGCGCGACCTCGAAGGCCTTGCGCAGCTCCGGGTCCAGCGCGAGATAGTCCTCCCAGCCGAGCAGCCACGGGATCACCGTCACGTGCCCGGAGGAGGAGATCGGCATCAGCTCGGCCGGGCCGTGCAGGGCGCCGACGACCAACGCGCGGCCGACCGACAGCCGGCGGGGCTCATCGAGCCGTCCGCCGTCTGACTCAGTCGTGGACGACATCGGCCGCCGGCTCAACGTCGGGACGAGCGAGATCACGGCTGCGCCGATAGCGCACGACGGCGTAGACGATCGCGGCGACCAGGACGGCCCCCGCGGCGTAGTCGACGTACTCGAGGTGATGGCGCCACGCCGGCCATTGCGATCCGACCGCCCGGCCGAGGAACGCCAGCGCGCTGATCCAGATCAGCGAGCCGAGCGCGGCCAGCGCGAGAAAGCGCCAGTAGGCCATCTCGGCCACGCCCGCGGCATAGGGGAACGCCGCGCGGACGAACGGCAGCATCCGGGAGACGAAGATGACCGGCGCCCCCCAGCGCTCGAACCAGCGATGGGCCCGGTCCAGCCCGCCGGCGTTGACGTGCAGCTTGGATCCCTCGCGCTCCAGCAGCTCCCGGCGGCCGTAGTAGCCGATCGCGTAGGCGATCGAGGCCCCGGCGAGATCGCCGACCACCCCGGCGGCGATGATCCCGGGCAGGCTGAGCGTCCCGCGGAAGACGTCGAAGCCGGCGAACAGCATCGTCGGCTCGGTCCCCGGGACCCCGACGATCGCGGTGATCGTGTTCAGCAGGAACACGCCGGCGAGCCCCAGCGTGGAGATGAGATGGGTCGCGAAATTGACGAGCGGTCCCGTCAGTGAGGCCAGCAGCAGCACGCGCCAAGCCTAGCGTCAGCCCGCCCGCCCGCCCGCGCGCCGGCCCCGCCGGTCCGAACGGCGACACACTAGGGTGGACGCCGATGCCCATTCCCCTGTTCGACACGAGCACCCCGCTGGCGCCGCTGCGCGCGACGATCCTGGAGCGGATCGAGTCCGTGGTCAGCGGCGGGCGGTTCGTGCTCGGTCCGGAGGTGACGGCCTTCGAGCGTGAGTTCGCCGACTACCTCGGTGTGCGCCACGTGATCGGCGTCGCCAACGGCACCGACGCGATCACGATCGCCCTGCGCGCGCTCGGCGTCAGGCCCGGCGACGACGTCGTCGTGCCCTCGTACACGTTCTATGCCACCGCCGAGGCGGTCGCCACGGCCGGCGCGCGCCCGGTCTTCTGCGACGTCGACGTCGACACCCGCAACGTCACCGTCGACACCGTCCGGGCGGCGCTCACCCCGCGCACGACGGCGATCGTGGCCGTCGACCTGTTCGGCCTGCCCGCTCCGGTGCCCGAGCTGGCCGGGCTCGGCCTGCCCGTGCTGGAGGACGCCGCGCAGGCCGCCGGGGCGCGCCGGCACGGCCGCCGCGCCGGGGCGCTCGGCACGGCCGCCACGTTCTCCTTCTATCCGTCCAAGAACCTCGGCGCGTTCGGCGACGGCGGCGCGGTCGCCACCGACGACGACGAGGTCGCCGAGCTGGCGCGCGCCCTGCGCTTCCATGGCTCCCGGGACAAGCAGACGTTCGACTACGTCGGCTACAACTCGCGCCTGGACGAGGTCCAGGCGGCGGTCCTGCGCGTCCTGCTGCCCGAGCTCGACCGCTGGTCCGACGGGCGCCGCGCGGGCGCGCGCGCCTATGTCGAGGCCGGACTGGCCGACCACGTCGGGATCCCGGCGGTCGCGCCCGGCGTCGATCCCGCCTGGCATCTCTACGTCGTCCGTCATCCCCGCGCCGACGAGCTGCTGGCGGCGCTCAACGCGGCCGGCGTCCAGGCCCGCGCCTACTATCGCCGCCCGCTGCACGAGCAGCCGGCGATGGCGCCGTACGTGGCGGGTCTCGGTCCGCTGCCGGCCACCGCCGCGCTCGCCGCCGAGAACATCGCCCTGCCGATCAGCCCGGTGCTGTCGGCCGAGCAGGCGCGCGAGGTCGTCGCGGCGATCGCCGCGGCGCCCGCGCCGCACGCGTAGCGAGCCGGCCGCCGCGGTGCGCGTCTGGGTCGACCTCACCAACTCGCCGCACGTGCTCGTCCTGCGGCCGGTGATCGCCCGGCTGCGCGCCGACGGCCATGACGTGCAGGTCACCGCGCGTGACTTCGCGCAGACGATCGCGCTGTGCGATCGCTTCGGGATCGAGCACACCGAGATCGGCCGCCATCGCGGGGCCGGCCTGCTCGACAAGGCCCGCGGCCTGGCCGCGCGCTCGGCGGCGCTGACCCGGTGGGCGGCCGGGCGGCGCTTCGACCTCGCCATCGGACACGGCTCCAACGACATCACGGTCGCCGCCGCGCTGCTGCGGATCCCGTGCTCGACGACGTTCGACTACGAGTGGGCGACCGTCCAGCACAACGTCAACTGCCGCCTGGCTCAGGCCGTCGTCGTGCCCGACGTGATCCCGGCGGCGCGGCTGGAGCGCTGCGGCGCGCGGGGCAAGCTGCGCCCGTATGCGGGGCTCAAGGAGGAGTACTACCTGGCCGACTTCGAGCCCGATCCGTCGATCCTGACCGAGCTGGGGCTCGATCCGGCGCGTCCGGTCGCGGTCGTGCGCACGCCGCCGGCGGTCTCGCTCTATCACCGCTTCGAGAACGATCTCTTCGGTCAGGTCCTGGAGCGGCTGCGCGGTGCCATGCAGGCGGTCGTGCTGCCACGCACGCCGCAGCAGCGCGCGCAGCTGTCGGCGGTCTCCGGCCTGCTCGTCCCCGAACGGGCGATCGACGCCCAGTCGCTGATCGCCTCGGCCGACGTCGTCGTGTCCGCGGGCGGAACGATGAACCGTGAGGCGGTGGCGCTCGGAACCCCGGTCTACACCGTCTTCGAGGGCCGCCTGGGCGCCGTCGACGAGCGGTTGATCGCCGAAGGCCGGCTCCGGCGGCTGCAGCGCGCGGAGGATGTCCCGCTGGGCAGGCGCCCGTCGGCGGCCGGCGGCGAGCAGCGCGTCCGGCGTGATCCGGGGGTGTTCGTCGAGCTGCTGTGCTCGCCGCTGCAGGGGGCCCGACCCCCGGCTCGCCGCTCGCTCCTGCACCGCTGACGCTCGCCGCCGGGCTGGTACCGTCCGTCGCGCCTCGTGTCCGACACCACTCTCCAACCGCCCAATGTCCCCCTCTCACGGGGTGGCTCGACGTCCTCCGGCGGCCCCCCGGCGCGTGGCTTCGCGGCGCGCCACGTGTGGCTGCTGGTGGCGGTGGCCGACGTCGTCATCTCCGGTCTGCTCCTGCACTGGGCCAGGACCCGCCCCGGTTATGACCCCTACGGCTGGCTGGACTGGGGCTATCAGACCCTGCACGGCTCGCTCAACCTCGGCGGAGCCCCGTCCTGGAAGCCGTTCAGCTACATCGTCACCGTCCCGCTGTCACTGCTCGGACATTGGGCGCTGTACGCATGGATGTGGATCTCGGTCTCGGTCTCGCTCGCCGGTGCGATCTTCGGCGGGCGGATCGCCTTCCGGCTGACCGCGGACGCCGGCGGAGTCGGTGACCGGCGCTGGGCGTCGTGGGTCGCCGCGGTCGTCGGCGGCGCCGGCGTGCTCGGCATCCAGCAGTACTTCCACTACATCCTCAGCGTCCAGTCGGACCCGATGCTCGTCACGGTCGTCCTGGCGGCGGTCGACTGCCTGATCGCCGGACGCCTGCGCTGGTCGTGGTGGCTCGGGGTCGACGTCGCCCTCGGGCGTCCCGAGGCGTGGCCGTTCATGGCGATCTTCGGCATCTGGCTGCTGGTCAGGCGCCCGGCGCTGCGCTGGCATGTCATCGCCGGCGGCGTCATCACCCTGTTCTTCTGGTTCGGCGTGCCCGAGATCACCAACGGCAAGCCCGACATCGCCGGTCAGCTGGCGCTGAAGTCCCCGCGCGAGGTCCACGGCGACAAGATCACCGGGACGCTCAGCCGGTTCACCTCCCTGGACGCCCTGCTGCTCGAGCTGATGGCGCTCGTCGCGCTCGGCCTGGCCGTCTGGCGGCGCAACTGGACGGTCGTGGCGATCGCCGGGGTGGCGGCGGGCTGGGTCGTCGTCGAGGTGGCGTTCGTCCTGCACGGCTTCCCCGGGGTGCCGCGGTATCTGTTCGAGCCGGCCGGACTGACCGCCGTGCTGGCCGGATACCTGATCGGCGTGCTGCTGCTCGACGCCCGGACCCTCCATTCCCGGCTGCCGAGCTGGGCCGGGATCCCGGTCGCCGCGATCCTCGTCCTCGCCCTGATCCCGCACGCCATCTCCGACGCGCGCTCCGAGCACGGCGACATCCACCACGAGCGCGCCCGGACGCTGGAGATCAACAAGCTCGGGGCGTTCGTCAAGGCGCTCGGCGGAGCGACGAAGGTCAAGTCGTGCGGCCACCCGGTGCTCAACGTCGAGTACGTCAGCGTGATGGCCTGGTATCTGCACCTCAACACCGGCGACATCGGCTACCGGCCGCAGTTCGAGCTCAAGAAGAAGCACCCGATCATGCTCTTCGTCTCGTTCCCCAACGGCTGGGGCGTGACCCCCGTGCATCAGAACGGGAACCGCTCCTGCCTGGCCCTGAAATCGTTCTACGTGCCGACGGCGCGCCATCCGGAGGGAGTGCTCGTCCCGCAGTAGGGGCGCCGTCCGGGGGGGCGATCCTAACCGGCTCTTACCGCGGCCTTTAGGCGGAGCCGTGTGAGGGCCGCTCTAGAATCACCGCCGCATGCGCCGTCGGATCCGATCCGCGGCCTTTCCCGTTCATCGCCACGCGCTGCCTCAGCTGGTGGTCGACGGGCTCCTGGTCGCGTTTGCCTACTTCCTCGCCTTCTGGCTGCGGTTCAGCGACGGCTTCCACGGCGCCAACGCGCGCTACGGGCATCTGCTGACGGCCTCGATCGCCTACGTGGTGGCGGTCACGCTGATCGCGCTCGGGGCGTTTGGCCAGTATCAGCGGCTCTGGCGGTTCATGGGCCAGCGCGACTACACCGCCGTGCTCAAGGCGGTGTTCGCGGCCACCGTGATCGTCGTCGGGGTGATCACGCTGCTGCACCCGGTCAACTCCGGAACCAAGATCGTGGTCTATCACTACCACTATCGCCATCACGTGCTCGTGAGCATCAGCACCACGACGCGGCCGGGGAACCTGGCGGCGGTGACGCTGCCCTCGAGCGTGATCGTGCTCTTCTTCCTGCTGACGCTGGCGCTCCTGATCGGGGCGCGCTTCCTCATGCAGCTGATCACCGAGGGCCGCGTGCGGAGCATCCGCTCGGGCAAGGGCGCGCGGGAGGCGCTGATCATCGGCGGCGGCGACGGCGGCCGCCTCGTCGTGCGGGAGCTGCTGCGCAATCCCGGGCTGATGCTCAGCCCGGTCGGCTTCCTCGACGACGATCCCCGCAAGCTCGGGATCAAGGACGAGCATGGCCTGAAGGTGCTCGGGACGACCTCGGAGGCCGATCTGGCCCGGGTCCTCGACGAGGTGGAGCCCGACGAGGTCGTGATCGCGATCCCCTCCGCCCCGGGCACCCTGCGCGCCCGGGTCGTGACGGCCTGCCGGGCGCGCGGCATCCCCGTCCGCACCACGCCGACGGTGTTCGAGCTGCTCAAGGACGGCTCCGGCCAGCTGCGGGTCACGCGCCAGCTGCGCGAGGTCCGAGTCGAGGACATCCTCGGCCGCGAGCCGGTCCGCGAGGAGCTCCAGCGGGTCGGCGCCTACCTCGCCGACCAGGTCGTGCTCGTGACCGGCGCCGGCGGCTCGATCGGCGCCGAGCTCAGCCGCCAGATCGCCCGCGTCGGCCCGCGGGCGCTGATCCTCGTCGACCACGCGGAGGACAACCTGTTCCAGATTCATCGCGAGCTCGAGGAGGATCGCCACTTTCGGCTGTCGGTCCCGGTGCTGGCCGACTGCAAGGAGGAGGAGCGCATGCGGGAGGTGCTGTCCGAGCACCGCCCGACGATCATCTTCCACGCCGCCGCCTACAAGCACGTGGCGATGATGGAGAGCAACCCGGTCGAGGCGATCCGCAACAACGCGCTGGCCACCCGCCTGATGGCGCGGATCGCCGGCGAGATCGGCGTTCGCACCTTCGTGCTCGTCTCGACCGACAAGGCCGTCCGGCCCGCGACCGTGATGGGCGCGTCCAAGGCGCTCGCCGAATGGGCGGTGGAGGCTGCCGCCGTGCTGCATCCGGCGACCCGCTATTCGACCGTCCGCTTCGGCAACGTGCTCGGCTCGTCGGGCTCGGTCGTGCCGATCTTCCGCCGCCAGATCGCGACCGGCGGCCCGGTGACCGTCACCGATCCGCGGATGACGCGCTATTTCATGACGATCCCGGAGGCCGTGCAGCTGATCATCCGCGCCGGCTCGGTCGACGCCCGCAGCGGCGAGATCTTCGTTCTGGAGATGGGCGAGCCGGTGTCGATCATCGAACTGGCCGAGACGATGATCCGCCTGTCGGGCCTGGAGCCCGAGCACGACATCGCGATCGAGATCGTCGGCGCGCGCCCCGGCGAGAAGTTCCACGAGGACCTGTTCGACACCCACGAGCATCCCCAGCCCACGCCCGCGCAGCGGATCCAGCGCGCAGAGCACGATCCGCTCGATCCCGATTGGGTCGAGGCGACGTTCGCCGAGATCAATCTGCTCGTGCTGGAAGGTGACGCCGCGCGCCTGGCGAAACACGTCGCAGACCTATCCGGAGGCCGCGTCACCCGCCCCGACGGTGACGGCGCCCGCCTCGCCCCTTAGACTGCCGCACTCGATCATGACGATCCCGTACGCCCTCTCGATCCACCATTTCATCTCCTCAGTGGGCGCCGACGCCGGCTTCGCGGCGATCATCGGTCTCGCCCTGCTCGTCCTGCTGCTCTTCGCCCAGGCGCGGGAGACCGCCTCGCTGCGCCAGCGGACGCTCGACGCCGAGGAGAACCTCAGGCGTCTCGAGCTCTACATCGACCAGGTCGCCCGCCGTCCGGCGGCGTCCGCGGCGGCGTCCGGTCCGGTCGTCACCCCGGCCCCGGCGTCCGCGCGCGCCGCGGTCGCCGCCGGCGCGGGCGCGCCCGTCGTCGCGGCCCGCCCGAGCGACGTCGGCATCCCGGCAGGCGACCGGGCGGCGATCCCGTACGCCCCGGCCGGCGTCGGAGCGCCCGCGCTGGCCGCCGCCACTCGCCTGATCCCCGGTCCCGACCCGATCTCGATCCGCTCCCTGCGAGTGCCCGGCGACGATGACGCCAACGACGCCGGCGGCGATGCGGTGCCGGTCGGCGCACCCGCAACCGCGGGTGCGGCCGTCGCCGCGGGCACGATGGCCCCCGACCGCGCCGCGGCCGCCGCCGCGGGTTCGGCCACGGCCTCGCCTCCCGCCCGGGGCGCGGTGACGCCGCCCCTCGCCCCGTTCCCGCCGCCCCCCTCCACGCCCGCGGCCGGCGGCAACGGCGTCGTCCCCCGGTCGCCCTCGGAACCCGGCGAGCGGCCACCGGCCCGTGTGCGGCTGTTCAACGGCGAGCACGCCGGGCCCGCCCGTGAGCTGCCGCCCCTGCGGCGCGGCGGCCAGGCCGCCGGACCGGACGAGGGATCGCGCATCGGTCGCGGCGTGATCGCGGCCGCCGCCGTCCTGGTCGCGGCGATCGTCGTCGTCGCCGTGCTCGTCATCAGCGGCGGTGGCAACTCGGGCACCGCCACGAAGGGCGCGTCGGCCTCCGCCACCACCGGGGCGACGACCAGGGCCAAGGCGTCCAAGCGCCGTCACGGCGCGGTCAGCGCCCCCGCACCCGCCCCGGCGACGATCACGGTCGCCGTCCTCAACGGCACGAACACGACCAACCTCGCCCACGACGTCATGTCCAAGCTCGGTGCGCTCGGCTACAAGCAGGGAGGCGCCGAGACGGCGACCGATCAGACGGTCACCTCGACGATCGTCAGCTATCTGCCCGGCGATCGGGCCCAGGCGCTCGTCGTCGCCAAGTCGCTGAACCTCCCGGACTCATCGGTGCAGGCGGTCAGCCCGAGCAACCAGAGCGTCGCCTGCGCGGCGAGCGCCTCGCCCTGCGCCGATCAGGTCGTCGTCGATGTCGGCACCGATCTGGACTCCTACGCCGCCGCCGCCTCCTCCAGCGCCGCCGTCGGTAACAACACGGCCACGTCGGGCGCCTGACGCGCCCGCCGCCCGATCTCTAACCTCTTGCCGCTGATGAAGGATCTCCTCAAGCTTCCGCCGCGCACGTCCAAGCCCCGGACCAACGGGATCACCCACGTGCTCGATCGCGGCCTCTCGGTCGCCGCCATCGACGGCCTCGTCGAGGTCGCCGGCGACTACATCGACTTCGTCAAGCTCGGCTGGGGCACCGGACTGGCCACCGGCAATCTCGAGGCCAAGCTCGACCGCTATCGCGAGCACGGTATCCCGGTGATGTTCGGTGGCACCCTGACCGAGCTGGCGATCGCCCAGGGCAGGCTTGACCGGCTCGTCGAGTGGGTGCACGAGCTCGGCATCGAGCACATCGAGCTCTCCGACGGGACGATCAGCATCGAACACGACCGCAAGCTCGAGCTCATCTCCAGCCTCGCGCAGGAGTTCACCGTCCTCTCGGAGGTCGGGTCCAAGGACAACACCCGGATCATGGCGCCCTTCCGCTGGGTGGAGCAGATCCAGTCCGAGCTCGCCGCCGGCGCCTGGAAGGTGATCGCCGAGGCGCGGGAGAGCGGCAGCGTCGGCATCTTCCGCCATGACGGCGAGGTGCGGATGGGGCTGATCGACGAGATCGTGCACGCCGTCGAGCCGGAGAAGATCCTCTTCGAAGCCCCCCGCAAGGACCAGCAGGTGTGGTTCGTGCGCCGCTTCGGGGCCGACGTCAACCTCGGCAACATCACCCCCGAGGACGTGCTGTCGCTGGAGACGGTCCGGGTCGGCTTGCGCTCCGACACCGCCGACGTCGCCATCGATGTCGTCGATGCCTGAGCACCCCGGCCCTGCGCCAGGAGCCGCTGAGCGCGCGGCGCGCGCCCGCGGCGGCTGATCATGGACCTCGGCGGCATCCTGCTCGCCCGCCACGGGGAGACGGACGACAACATCCCCCCGATCCGCGCGCAGGGCTTCAGGGACACCCCGCTCAACGACACCGGCCGCCGCCAGGCCGAGGCGCTCGCCGAGAAGGTGGCGGGCGACGGGATCGCGTCGCTGTGGTCCTCCGATCTCAGCCGCGCCCGGGAGACCGCCGAGATCGTCGGTGACCGCATCTCGATCGAGCCCGTGCTGGAGCCGCGCCTGCGCGAGGGCAACCGCGGGCGCTGGGAGGGCTCGCGCTTCGTCGACATCGAGCGTGACGAGCCCGAGCTGTACGCCGCCTGGATGCGGGCCGGAGCGCGGTTTCGCTTTCCCGGCGGCGAGTCGCTGCTCGAGCATCAGAGCCGCGTGACCGACGCGCTCGCCCAGATCCACCGGACGGCGGCGCTGCCCGCGCTCGTCGTCTGCCACGGCGGCAGCATCCGCGTGATGCTGTGCGCGCGTGACGTGCGCGGGCTCGACGCCTTCCACACCTTCGAGGTGCCGAACACGGCGGTCGTCGCGCTGTGAGCCGATGGCCGGTCGCGGCGTTCGTCGCGCTGGCGATCGCCACGATCGGCGCGTTCTTCATCACCCAGCATCTGAAGGTCACGACGCCGCTGATCGCCGGCTTCCCGGCGCCGGTGCCGAACGAGATCAACCCGGTCAGCGGCGGGACCTGCCGCCTGCGCGATCCGGAGGGGCGCCGCGAGCCGGTCAGCTTCCGCCAGAGCCGGGTCTCCTTCTATCTCCTGCACCGCGCCGACAACGTCGAGGTCTACGTCGAGAACGAGAACGACATCGGCGCCGTGCTGGACACGCTCCCCGGGGCGGGCGTGCGGATGGCGGTCAAGCAGCGCCACGTGTTCGTCTGGGACGGGCGGGAGTCCGACGGCTCGGTCGCGCCCGACGGGGTCTACCGGCTCTACGTCCATCTCATCCATCAAGGGAGGCTGATCCCGATCGCCAACGGGAGCACGGGCGCGATCGAGCCGGTGACCGTCGACACCCACCCGCCGGCGATCCGGGTGACCGGCGTCACCGTCGCCGGGATCGCCGCCGGGGAACCGGCGGTCATCCCGGTCAACGGCAGCACGACGGTGACGATCCACTACACCGGCACCGGCGGCCTGCGCCCGCGCGTCCTGATCTACCGGACCGATCTCCCCGGCGCACCGAAGCTCGTCAAGAGCTACGCCGCCACCTCGACCGCCGGTCACAGCCTGTGGAACGGCACGCTGTCGGGCGGCGCGCCCGCCCCTCAGGGCACGTATCTGATCGGACTCGAGCTGACGAACCGGGCCTGCACGACCGGCTATTTCCCGGCGACGCTGCCGCCGGCCGCCGGCTCGACCCCGGGGGCCGGCGTCACCGTCCGCTATCTCGCCGCGCAGCCGCCGCTGACCCCGGTCCCCGCCGGGGCGACCGCGGTCGTCGACGTCGACGCCCGCCGCCATGCCTATCGCTGGACGCTCACGCTGGCCGGGGCGCGCCGGCCGCTGCGCTCGGGCCGCTCCAGCGCGGTCGCGTTGCCGATCGCGTTGCCCGCCGCCGCCGGCCCCGGCGTCTACGCCCTCGGCCTGAGCTGGGGCACCCATCAGACCGCTGTCCCGCTGATCGCCGGCGCCCGCGCCGGATCGCCCGCCGCGCACGCGCCGGTGCTCGTCGTGCTGCCGGCGCTGACCTGGCAGGGGCTCAACCCCGTCGACGACAGCGGCGACGGGATTCCCAGCACGCTCAGTGCGGGGCTGCCGGTCCGTCTCGCCCGCCCGCTCGTCGACGGCCTGCCGGCCGGTCTCGGCGACGAGGCGGCGTTGCTGGCCGCCCTGCGCCGGGCGCATCTGAGCGTTGACCTGACGACCGATATCGCGCTGGCGCAGGGCAGCGGACCGACGCTGAGCGGTCATGCCGGCGTCGTCCTGGCGGGGACCGAGACGTGGCTCCCTGACACCCTGGCCTCGGACCTCAGCACGTACGTCGAGCAGGGCGGCCACGTGCTGTCGCTCGGGATCGACTCGATGTTGCGCGGGGTGACGATCGCCGGCGCCAGCGCGCTCGATCCGACGCCGGCGCGGAGCACCGACGCGCTCCTCGCCCGCCCCGGGCCGGTGACCGCGACGGGCGGGTCGCTGATCTTCGTCGCCCGCGACGGCCTGCACATCTTCTCCGGCACCTCCCGGCTGCTGAGCGGCTACCGCTCATATCAGCCGATCGGGTCGGTGGCGGCGCCGGCGGCGATCGCGTCGGCGGCCGGGGTCACCGCCGCGCAGCCGAGCATCGTCGGCTATCGCCTCGGCCGCGGGATCGTCGTCGACATCGGATTGCCGGGGTTTGCGGGGAGTCTGTCGAGCAACGTCGACGCCCGCCAGCTGCTGGCCTCGATCTGGCGCGTGATCGCCCGCTGACCACCTGCGGGAATACCCACTTTCGCGTTCAGTTCGCCCGGGGACGGTCGATAACAACGCTGACCGTCAACCGCCGCGTGCGCGGTATGAGAAGGGGATCTGAACCGATGTCGGAAGCGAGCGTGTCGAGACAGCCGATCTTCGACCGCAAATTGAAGGTGGTGGGCTACGAGCTCCTGTTCAAGGGCCGGCCGATCGATCTCGTCGCCATCGACGGCGACCGCGCCACCTCGAGCGTGATCGTCGACGCGCTGACCGAGATCGGCCTGCAGCGAATCGTCGGCCGGCACATGGCGTGGGTCAACGTGACCCGCGAGTTCATCCTGTCCGGGATGGTCGAGGCGGTGCCGCCCGGCCTCGTCGGGCTCGAGATCCTCGAGGACCAGGTGATCGACGGCGAGCTCGTCGCCGCGGTCGTCGCGCTCAAGGAGCAGGGCTATCAGATCGCCCTGGACGACTTCTGCTACTCCACCGACACCGATCCGCTGCTGGAGATCGCCGACGTCGTCAAGCTCGACTTCGTGGCGCTCGGACGGGAGGGGATGGTCGAGCACATGGCCCTGCTGGCGCCGTTTGACCTGACGATCCTGGCCGAGAAGATCGAGACCCGTCAGGACCACGCCTTCTGCCTGGAGCTCGGCTGCGAGCGCTTCCAGGGATACTTCTATCGCAAGCCCGAGACGCTGTCGGAGCGCCGCATCGAGGCGAACCGCTTCTCGCTGCTGCAGCTGATGGCCGCATTGCACGACCCCGCGCTGGATCTCCAGCACGTCGAGCGCCTGATCACCAACGACGTCGCGCTCAGTCTGCGCCTGCTGCGCTACATCAACTCCGCCTACTTCGGCCTGCGCCACGAGGTCTCCTCGATCGCCCAGGCGCTCGCCCTGCTCGGGATCGAGAACGTCAAGCGCTGGACGACGCTCAGCATCTTCGCCAGCGTCGACGGCAAGCCCTCGGAGCTGACGGTGACGGCGCTCGTGCGCGGACGCTTCTGCGAGCTGACCGGGGCGGGACTGCGGAACTCAGGTCGCTCGCAGCTGTTCACGCTCGGGCTCTTCTCGGTCATCGACGCGCTGATGGACACGCCGATCGAGGTCGTGCTGGCGTCGCTGCCGTTCCCCGACGACATGACCCAGGCCCTGATCACCCACGCCGGCGCGATGGGCGAGCTGCTGGACTGCGTCGCGGCGATCGAGGCCGGCGACTTCGAGACCGCCGAGGCGCTGTTCCCGGGCTGCGCCGACCATTACGTCGACGCGATCGCCTGGGTCAACGAGGTGTCAGGCGTGCTCGACGCCGCCCCGGTCGCCGCCGCCGCGCCGTCCTGACCGGCGCCCACGGCGGCGGTACCCGTACCGTTAGCCGCCGTGGCCGCCTATCTCAAGCGCCTGGTCTCGTCGCTGGCGGCGTATCAGCTCGCCGACGTCGTCTCGAAGTTCATCGCGGTCATCCTGCTGCCGGTCTACACCCGGTACATCGATCCGGCCGGCTACGGCGTCGTCGAGCTGCTGGCCAACGGCGTCATCCTGATCTCGATCGTCGTGCGGCTGGGGATGATCGAGTCCTTCCTGCGCTTCTACTTCACCGATGCCGACCAGGACCGCCGTGACGCCCTGGCCCGGCGCGCGGTCGGCTTTCTGCTGGTGGCGACGACGATCGCGTCGATCGTGCTCGCGCTGCTCGCCGGGCCGGCCAGCCGGATCGTGCTCGGCTATCGGGATCCGACGACGTTCCGGGTCGCCGTGCTCGGACTGTGGTCGTTCACCAATCTCGAGCTCGCCTACGGCCTCCTGCGCGTCGACGAGAAGCTGCGCATCTACGCCGTCGCGTCGCTGACCAACGTCCTGATGACGATCGCCGCCTCGGTCGTGCTCGTCGTCGGGCTCGGCGACGGCGCCCGCGGACTGCTGCTGGGCAACTACGGCGCCTCGGCCGTCGTCCTGCTCGCCCTGTGGTTCACGCTCCGGGGGCGGCTGCTGCCGAGACGTCACCGGGCCGCTGCCGGCGCGCCGACCCCGATGGGCGTCCTGCTGCGCTTCGGCCTGCCGACGGTGCCGGCCGAGGCCTCGGTCTACGCGCTGAGCATCGTCGACCGCTATTACATCTTCCACGACCGCAGCCCGTCGCTCGCCGGCCTGTACTCGATCGCGGTCAAGCTGGCCGGGGCGGTCGCGTTCATCGTGCGCGCCTTTCAGTACGCGTGGCCCCCGCTCGCCTACTCGGTGACCGACGACGCGCAGGCCAGCCGCCTGTACGGGCTGGTCACGACCTACTACCTGCTCATCTGCGGCTGGGTGGTGGCCGGGCTGGCGCTGCTCGGCCGCTGGGTGCTGCGACTGCTCGCCGCCCCGGCGTTCTTCGGCGCCTATCGCGCGCTGCCGTGGGTGGCGCTGGGCTGGGCGATGTACGGGCTGTGGGTCGTGTTCCTGGTCATCGCCGGGCGCGCCAAGGTGACGACGCGCAACTTCCCGGCGTCGATCGCCGGGCTGGCGGCCAACGTCGTCCTGCTGCTCGTGCTCGTCCCGCCGCTCGGCCTGGCCGGGGCCGGCCTGGCGCTGTGCGGCGCCTATGTCGTGATGCTGACCACGATGCACCTCCTCACCCGACAGGCCTTCGCGGTCGCGTTCGAGTGGCGGCGGCTGATCCAGCTGGTGGTGGTGATGGGCGGCCTGGCGGCCGCCGGTGATGTGGTTCTCCCCACCCACGGCGCGATCGGACTGCTGACGCGGCTGGCGGTCCTCGCGGCGATCCCCCCGGCGCTGTGGGCGACGGGCTTCGCCCACCCTGCCGAGCTCGGCCAGGCGCGTGAGCTCGTCGCCCGGGTGCGGGCCGGACGGACCGCCGCGGCCGGGGGCAAGGCGTGAGCGGCCGCCCGTCGGTGAGCGTCGTGATGCCTTTCGCCGGGACCCGGGCCCAGGCGCTGGCCGCGCTGGCCGCGCTCGCCGGGCTGCGGACCGCACCGGGCGACGAGCTGATCCTCGCCGACAACGCCGGCACCGCTCCGGCGCGGCCGGGCGTCACGGTGATTCCCGCCTCCGGCGAGCGCTCGCCCGCGCGGGCCCGCAACGTCGGCGCCCGGCACGCCCACGGGGAGTGGCTGCTGTTCCTGGACGCCGACTGCGTCGCGCCCGCCGACCTGATCGAGCTCTATCTCCCGGATGGCACGGCCGGGGTTGCCGAGGACGTCGGCGCGCTCGCGGGCGGGATCGCCCCGGCGCCGACCGGCGCGGGCGGCGTCGCCGAGCGCTACGGCGCGGCGCGCAACTTCCTCGATGCCGGCGTTCATCTCGCCCATCCCTTCATGCCCCGCGCGGCGGCGGCCAACCTGCTCGTCCGCCGCGAGGCCTTCGAGCGCGTCGGCGGCTTCTACGAGGGCCTGCGCGCGGCCGAGGACACCGACTTCAGCTGGCGCCTGCAACGGGCCGGCTGGCGCCTGGAGGCCCGCCCGGAGGCGGTCGTCGAGCATCGCTATCGCACCACGGTGCGGGCCCTGCGCCGCCAGTGGCGCGGCTATGCCGCCGGGCGGGCCTGGCTGGCCCGGCGCTATGACGGCTTCGCGCCTGAGCCGGCGCTCGTGCGCGCGGCCCACCGCGGCGCGCGACTGGCCCGGCCGGGTCCGGCCGCCGCGGGGCGGGCCGCCGCCGTGCCCCGCCCCGGGCCCCCCGTCGCCGATCAGCCCCGGGCCGAGGCGCCCCGGGCCGAGCCGCCACGGGCTGATTCGTCCGGCCGTGGTCCGTCGGGCTCCGGTCCTGCCGGCTCCGGTCCTGCCGGCTCCGGTCCGTCCCGCGGGCCGGCGCTGGAGCGCGGGCGCTTCCTGGCCCTCGACGCGGTGCTCGGCCTCGAGGAGCTCGCCGGACTGGTGCTCTCCAACCGCCCCGCGGCCGACGGCTCCGGCGCTCTCCCCGCGCGGGTCGTCCTCGTCGCCGGCGTGTTCCCGGCCGGCGATGACCCGCTGGCTGACTTCGCGGTCAGCCTCGCCGGCGCCCGCGTCGAGGCGATCGCCCGACCTGAGTTGCTGACCACCGGCGCTGCCCGGGAGCTGCGGATCGACTATCGCGAGGACGACGGCACGCTGGCCCGAGCGGCCGGCCTGGTGTGGCTGCTCGCCCGCCATCCGCTGCGCTGCGCGCGGGATCTCGCCCGCCGCCGCTCGCTCGGCGGTCCCGGCCCGGCGACGCTCGCCCCGGCGGTGCGCCGGCTGCGGCGTGACCCCGGCGCCCGCGTGCGCCCCCTGCGCAGCTCAGACCCGGAGTCGGCGGCGGCGGCCGCCCGGATCGCCGCGCTGGCCGGCCACGAGCTGGGCTGACGATGCGCGTCGACGTCGTCGATCCCTCGGCCTTCACGCCGCCCTATGACGACGCCCTGTGCGCCGCGCTGGCCCGCGCCGGCGCCAGCGTGCGCCTGATCACCAGCCGCTTCGCCTACGGCGAGGTGCCGGCCCCCGAGGGCTACGGCGTGCGCTGGGCGTTCTATCGCCGCGCCCGTGGCGCGCCCGGATCCCGCCGCCGGCGGATCGGCAAGCTGCTGACGCACGGGCCGGACATGGGGCGCTATCGCCGCGCCGCCGTGGCGGACGGCGTCGACGTCGTCCATTTCCAATGGCTGGCGGTGCCGTGGCTCGACGTGCGCCTGCTGCCACAGCGCCCGCTCGTGCTGACCGCCCACGATCTGCTTCCCCGTGAGCCCCGTCCCGGGCAGGCCGCCGCCCAGAGTCGGCTGTTCGATCGCGTCGACGCGATCGTCGTGCACTCGCGCTACGGCCGTTCGCAGCTGGTGGACCGTCTCGGCGTCGCGCCCGAGAAGGTCCACGTCATCCACCACGGCGCGTTCGTCCCCGCGCTGGGGCCGGGCGCCGCGCCCGCGCCCGGGCCCGGGGCCGGGGCCGCGGCCGGGGCCGGGGCCGGGGCCGGCGATGCCCCGCCGGCGCTGCCGCCCGAGCTCGCCGCCGGGGGCGGCTCTGACGGGCCGGTCGTCCTCTTCTTCGGGCTGCTGCGCCCGTACAAGGGGCTGGACACGCTGCTGGCGGCGTGGCGGGAGGTGACGGGCGCGCAGCTGTGGATCGTCGGGCGTCCGATGATGGACCTGTCGGCCCTGCGCGCCGCGGCGCCCGGCAGCGTGCGCTGGGTGACGCGATTCGTCAGCGACGCCGAGGCGGCCGCCGTCATGGCCCGCGCCGACGTCGTCGTGCTCCCCTACGCCCGCACCGAGCGCTTCGACCAGTCCGGCGTGCTGGCCGGCGCGCTCGGCGCCGGCAGGGCGATCGTCGCCACCGACATCGGCGGCTTCTCCGAGCTGGCCGGTGACGGGCTCGGCGCCCTCTCGCTCGTCCCGCCCCAGGATCCGGCGGCGCTCGCCGCGGCGCTCGCCGCGCTGGTCACGGACCCGTCCGCGCGGGCGCGCCTGGGCTCGGCCGCGCTCGCCGCCGCGCGCGGCCCGTATTCCTGGGATGCCGCGGCCCGCGCGACGATGGCGCTGTACGCGAGGCTGCTGTAGCCGTCCGGCGTACTTCAGGCGCGCACCGCGCGCCTTCCTCCCGGTTCCGGGGGGGTTCATCGACATTTAGCCCGCATAGCGGAACTTTTTCAGACATCCTCCGGAGAATCGACCAACCATGCCGGCCAGTGGAGGTGACGCGTGAGTGCAAGCGATCGTGATGACGTGATCCGGGCCCGGATCCGGGAGCACTGGGAGGCGTCAGAACGCGGGGACGTCGAGGCCGAGCATGCGATCTACGCCGACGATGCCATCCTCGACTATCCCCAGTCCGGCGAGCGCTTCCGAGGTCGCGTCACGATCCAGGCCCAGCGGGGCGGCCATCCGGCGGATCGCCATTTCACCGTTCGCCGGATCCAGGGCGGCGGCGATCTCTGGGTCAGCGAGTGCGTGATCACCTACGACGGCGTGCCCACGTACTCGGTCAGCGTGATGGAGCTGACCGGCGGTTTCGTCGCTCACGAGACCCAGTACTTCGCCGACCCGTTCGACGCGGCTCCCGGCCGCGCGGGACTGGCCGAGGCGATTCCGGATCGCTGAGACTGCGGGGAACCGCGGACGGTGGCGCCCCCGCCGTCTCACCGGGCACTGCCGGGCGGGTGCGCGAGGACCACCGACGTCTCGATCTGACGATCCGGAATCGTCCAGTACGTCCTCAGCAGCCGGGTCGCATCCTCCCGTGAGAGGAGCTCGAAGCCGTGGCGGCGATAGAAGCGGATCGCTCCCGCAGCGGCCGCCCAGGTGCCCACGAGCATCGGCTGCGTCGCCAGAGCTCGCAGATGCTCGAGCAGCGCGCCCCCGATCCCGCGTGACTGGCCGCCCGGCATGACGTACGCGTGGCGGATGAGGTCGACGTCGCCGACGGGCTGGATGCCCATCACGCCGCGCAGGGACCCGTCGGCCTCGTAGCCCCAGAACGCGACGCCGGCCGTGATCTCGGCATCGAGCTCGTGCGCCGTCATGTACGGCTCGTGCCATCGATCGGCGGGGATCACGCCGCGATAGGACTCGGCGGCGGCGTTGACGATCTCCAGGATCCTCGATCGCTCGTGATCCCCGCAGCGGCGGACGGCCGACATGCTCAGCCGGCGGGGTTGCGGCCGTCGAAGCGCGGCAGGCCGTCGTCGGGGAGCTGCTCCCAGACGGCGCGGGAGGCGACGAAGCCCCGATACTGCGGCCGGATGCCCGGATCGTCGTCGAGCGCACCGAGGCGGACGGAGACCTCGGGGCCGTCGGGCCATGTCCCGCCGAACAGGCTCGATCCGCAGGTGCGGCAGAACGCCTTCGCCATCCCGCCGGCCGGCCGGTAGACCTCGATCAGCTCCTCGCCCGAGAGCAGCCGAAACGCCTCCCGGGGAACCCGGCCGTGTACGAGCGCACCGGCTCCGGAATGCTTGCGACACCGCGAGCAGTGGCAATAGCTCGCGCGGCGGAAGGGGGCCACGAGCTCGAAGCGCACCGCACCGCACAGACAGCCGCCGCGCACCGGATGATCGGGCGACGGCGTGCTCATACCGGCATCGTACGCGCCGGCGACGCGCCGGATCCAGATCGCCCGCCGCAGTCGCGTTCCCGGACTCATGAGCGACCCGCGAACACGCAGGTTGCTCGTGGCGATGGCGGGATCCGAGAGCGCCGTCCGCCCTTGCGCGATCGCTTCCCGCCTGATTGAGTGTGCGTCCGCAGCTGGGACCGATCATCGAACGAGGGGGCCGGATGCCAGGGGCACGGACGGGTTTCAGGGCAGAGCCGGCGCCGGGTCCGCGCGCGGGCTGGACGGGAGCCGATGACCGCGTCGCGGCGCTCATCGCCGGCGCGCCGGACCGCGGGCGCCGGCTGGCCGTCGTCCTCACCCTCGCGATGCTCGTCCTGTTCGGGGTCGGCGCCGCCTCCGCGCGCGCGGCGGACATCACCGGCACGTGGGACTGCTGCGGCGATGGCGGCGCCGCCGAGCAGAGCTTCACGATCACCGACTCAGGCGGGTCGCTGAGCGGCAGCGCCGAGACCGGCGGCGACGTGTTCGCCGCCATCACCGGGAGCGTCAGCGGCGATGACGTGGAGATCGTTACCACCTACAACGACTTCGCCCCCGGTTACGTGGCCACCTTCGACGGCACCATCTCCGCCGACGGCCTGGAGATGTCCGGCGACTGGACGAGCAACGCCGATCAGTCCGGCACCTGGACCGCGACCTCGACCGGCTTCGAGCTCTCGGGCACGGTCTCCAGCCAGGACTGCACGAGCACGTGCCCGGCGACGCCCCAGGGCGTCCCGGGCATCACGGTCGAAGTCGCCAGCAACGACGGCGGCGGGATCTCCACGTCCGCCGTCAGCGACGCTGACGGAGACTGGTCGGTCGATGTCCCATCCGGCGGGTACACCGTCACCCCGGAGGGCGACGGCTGGGATCCGACATCGCTCAACGAGACGGTGGAGGGCGCCGATGTCTCCGGCGTCGACTTCGTCGAATGCTCCGCGCCGGACACGACCGACGCCCAGGCCTGGGACGGGCCGCTCGCGCGCACGGCCACGGCCGGCGTGCCCGCGATCGTGACCGGCCAGGATGAGCAGCCGGCCGCCAAGTGCAAGGTGCTCATCTCCGGCCGGATCTCGGGCAGCGACGGCAAGCCCTGGGAGAATCTCGACGTTGCCGTGGCCGGGGGACCGGCGTACGGAAGCCCGGGCTACGCCGGCACCGTCACCAACGCGGACGGCCATTTCGACCTCAAGGTCAAGCGCGGCCCGGTGACGCTTGATCTGTTCACGACCTACGGATGCAACATGACGGTCGCCACCGAGCAGGTCGATGCCAAGGACAAGGTCAACTACGTCAGGGACACCGTTGCCACGCACGTCATCGGCAGGGGCTCGACTCGCGGCGGAGAGCTCAACGTCTGCGCCGACGGCCTCCCCCTGTCCGAGCCGGCGTTCGACGTCGAGGTGCACCGAGAGCCACCGGTCAACACCGGCACCTGCACCGACAACGCCTCGGGGGTGATGTTCAGGAGCGACGGCGCCTTCGGTCGCAGCGGCGTCGTGAACCTGCAGCCGACGGTCGACGACCGGTTCTGCCGGGGTCACTACACCGTCACCGTGACCGACAAGGGCAAGTTCGGACTCGAGTTGGCCAGCGACCATTTCACGCTCGGTCGCTGACGCTCCGCGAAGCGCGCCGGGCGCCCTGATCGCCGCGGCCGACATCGGCACGACCACCGTCAAAGCCGGCGTCTTCGGCTCCGGCGGCGCGGCGTCTCGCGTCAGCGAGCTCGGCTATCCGCTGCTGGAGTCGCACCCCGGCGAGGCCGTCCAGGATCCCGAGCGGGTGCTGGCGGCGACGCTCGCCGTCATCCGCGATGCGCTGGGCGACGGCCACGGCGTCGAGGGGTTGGCGTTCAGCGGCGCGATGCACTCGCTGATCGGCCTGGATGCGCACGAGCAGCCGATCACCCCGCTGCTGACCTGGGCCGACGCCCGGGCCGGCGCGCAGGCCCGGCGCCTGCGCCGGGACCATCCGCAGCTGCACGCGCGGACCGGGACGCCGGTGCATCCGATGTCCCCGCTCGTCAAGCTCGTCTGGTTCGCCGAGGCCCAGCCCGAGCTGTTTGCGCGCGTCCGGCGCTGGGCGGGCATCAAGGAGCTCGTCGTGCGCCGGCTGACCGGCGAGTGGGTGATCGACGCGTCGTGCGCGAGCGGCACCGGTCTGATGTCGCTGGAGCGCGGGGACTGGGACCCGGAGGCGCTCGCGCTGGCCGGCGTGTCACGTGATCAGCTGTCGATCATCGTCGGCACCGAGCGGACGCTGCCCCTGGCCAGCCGTGAGCTCGGGCTCGCGTCCGGCACCCCGGTCGTGGTCGGCGGCGGCGACGGGCCGCTGGCCAATCTCGGCGTCGGCGCGATCGTCCCGGGAGTCGCCGCCTGCTCGATCGGCACCAGCGGCGCCCTGCGCCTGACCGTCGCGCGGTCCGGCGTCGACCCCGCCGCGCGCCTGTTCTGCTACGCCCTGACCCCCGAGCGCTGGGTGGTCGGCGGCGCGATCAACAACGGCGGCTCGGTGCTCGAGTGGGCCGGCCGGGCGCTCGCCCCTGACGTCGGACGGCAATCGCCGGAGGCGCTCCTGGCACTGGCCGCGACGGTCGCCCCCGGCAGCGAGGGCCTCGTCATGCTCCCGTACCTGCTCGGCGAGCGCGCGCCGCGCTGGGGCACTCTGGCCCGCGGCGCGTACGTCGGCCTGCGCCATGTCCACGAGCGGCCCCATCTGATCCGGGCCGCGCTCGAGGGGGTCTGCCTGCAGCTCGCGCTCGTGCTCGCGTCGATGCGCGCGGCCGGTCACGACGTGCGGGAGATCCGGGCGACCGGCGGCTTCGCCCACAGCGCGCTGTGGCGCCAGATGCTCAGCGACGTGCTCGGCGTGCCGATCGGCTTCCCGGCGGTCACCCAGGGCTCGGCGTTCGGCGCGGCGCTGCTCGGACTCCACGCGCTGGGCGCGCTTGCATCGCTCGACGCGGCCGCCGAGCTGGTGACGATCGCCGAGACGGTGACGCCCGAGCCGTCGGCCTCGGCGGTCTACGCCGAGCTGTTGCCGCTGTTCTCAGAGCTCTACGACGAGCTGACGCCGGCGTTCGAGCGCCTGGCGGACGTGCGATCTCCCGGGGCGCCACCGGAGGGCGGTGTGTCGAGAGACCGTTGATACACAACGGTCAGATGCGCCACCCCGGATCGGTCAGCCCGTTGCGCTGACCGCGGGCTGCAGGCGACGGGCGACCTCGGCGCGCACGACCGGCGCCACCTCGGTCCCGAACAGCTCCATCGAGCGCATCACGTCGGTGTGAGTGACGGCGCCGACGCTCATCTGCGCGATGTAGCGCGTGTTGGCGAAGAGCTCGTGCTCGAACAGGATCTTCTCGGCGACCTGGTCCGGCGATCCGGCGGCGACCGCGCCCCGCGGGGAGCGCAGCGCCTCGTACTGCGGCCGGCCGGCCGGCGGCCAGCCGCGCTCGCGGCCGATGCGATTCATCATCGCCAGATAGGGCTGCGCGAAGGCGGCGTCGGCGGCCCGCGAGGTCTCGGCGACGAAGGCGTGGGTGTTGATCGCCACCGGCAGCCGGGCCGGGTCGTGGCCGGCCTGGGCGCCGGCGCTGCGATACATCGCGATCAGCGGCGCAAAGCGCTCGGGCTCGCCGCCGATGATGGCCAGCACGAGGGGGAGACCGAGCCGGCCGGCGCGGACGACCGATCCCGGCGAGCCGCCGACCGCGACCCACACCGGCAGCGGATGCTGCACCGGGCGCGGCCAGATCGACGCGTTGCGCAGCGGCGCGCGATGGCGGCCGCTCCAGGTGACGTGATCCGGGTCATCGCGGATCTCCAGCAGCAGCTGGAGCTTCTCGGCATACAGCTCGTCGTAGTGGTCGAGCTCGTGGCCGAACAGCGGGAAGGACTCGGTGAAGGAGCCGCGACCGGCCATGATCTCGGCGCGCCCGCCGGAGATGAGGTCGACCTCGGCGAACTCCTGGAAGACCCGCACGGGATCGTCGGAGCTGAGCACGGTGACCGCGCTGGACAGCCGGATCCGCTCGGTCCGCGCGGCGACCGCCGCCAGCGCGACCGCGGGCGCCGAGATCAGGAAGTCCGCGCGATGATGCTCGCCGATCGCGAACACGTCGAGCCCGAGCTGATCGGCGAGCTCGGCCTCCTCCAGCAGGTCCCGCATCCGCTGCTGCGGGCTGACGCCCGAGGCGAGATCGGCGAAGGTGGCGATTCCGAGTTCCATGGAATCGATGCTAGCAGGATGATTGCGGGCACAACCATCCGTCGGTGCGCGACAATCCTCGGCCGTGCCCGCTCCACTCAAGACGGCCTTCTGGGCCTCCGCGGGCCTGCTCGTCTACACGCACGCCGGCTACGCCGCCACGCTCGCCCTGCTCGCGCGCCGGCGCAGAACGGTCACGCCGACCCCGCACGCTCCGGCGACCCCGGGCCTCGGCGCCGGTGAGCTCCCGTCGGTGTCGGTGATTGTCGCCGCCTACGCCGAGCAGGCGGTGATCGCCGACCGGGTCGCCGACCTGCTCGCGCTTCGGTATCCGCGTGAGCGCCTGGAGGTGATCGTCGCCTGCGACGGCTCACCCGACGCCACCGCCCAGCGCGCCCGCGAGGCCGGTGCCGACCTCGTGCTCGAGCTCGCCCGCGGGGGCAAGGTCCGCGCCCAGGACCAGGCCGTCCAGCGCGCCCGGGGCGAGATCGTCGCCTTCTCGGACGCCAACGTCAGCTGGGCGCCGGATGCCCTGCGGGCGCTGGTCGCCCCGTTCGTCGCCGATCCCCGGGTCGGCTACGTCTGCGGCGATGTGCGCTTCGTCAACGACAGCGGCGACAACCAGGAGGGCGTCTACTGGCGCTATGAGATGGCGCTGCGCCGCCTGGAGTCCGACGCGCGCTCGGTCACCGGCGGCAACGGCGCCATCTACGCCACCCGGCGCGAGGCCTATCTCGTCGTCGATCCGATCATGGGCCACGACCTGTCGTTCCCCTTCAACATGGTCAAGCGGGGCTGGCGCGCGGTGTACGCGCCCGACGCGCACGCCACCGAGAAGATGGTCCCGACGATCGAGGGGGAGTTTCACCGCAAGCGGCGGATGATGAGCCACGGCTGGCCGATCATGATCCGCGGCGGGATGCTCTCCCCACGCGGCTATGACCCCGGCTATGCCCTGATGATCGCCTCCCATCGCGTGCTGCGCTACGCGTCGCCGTTCCTGCATCTCGCCGCGCTCGGCTCCAGCGCCGGGCTGGCCCGCCGCGGCCGCCTGTACCGGCTCGCGCTCGCCGCCCAGCTCGGCCTCGTCGGCGCCGCGCTCGCCGCGCCCGCGGTGCGCGCCCGGCCGCTGCTGATCATGCGTTACTACGTGCTGACGACCGCCGCGCTCGCCGCCGGGCTGTGGGACTGGATGGCGAGCGGGACCGAGGTCGGCTGGGAGCCCGCCGAGGGCACGCGATGATCAGGCGCGCGCTCGATCTGATCATCGCGCTGCCGGTCGCGGTCGTGACCGCTCCGCTCGTGCTCGTGCTGGCGGTCCTCGTCCGCCTGGAGTCGCCGGGGGATCCGATCTACACCCAGACCCGGGTCGGCCTGCGCGGCCGCCCGTTTCAGATCTTCAAGCTGCGCACGATGGTGTCCGGCGCGGAGTTCACCGGCGCCGGCCTGGCGATCGACGCCGGCGACGACCGGATCACGCGCGTCGGCTCCCTGCTGCGCCGCACGTCGCTCGACGAGCTGCCCAATCTGTGGAACGTGCTCCGCGGCGAGATGTCGATCGTCGGGCCCCGGCCGACGCTGCAGCATCAGGTCGACGCCTACACGCCCCGCCAGCGGGGACGGCTGTCGGTCAAGCCCGGGATCACCGGCTGGGCGCAGATCAACGGGCGCGCCTCGCTGCCGTGGTCCGAGCGCATCGAGCTCGACCTCTGGTATGTGGAGCATCGGACCCTCGCGCTCGATCTCCGGATCCTCGCGCGGACGATCACCATGGTCGTCCGCGGCAGCGGCCTCTACAAGGGAGCAGGTGGCGGATGGCAGCCTCCGACGGCGACGTAGCGGTTCTCCTGACCGGCGTCGGCAAGCGCTACGACATCGTCTCGGCGTTCGCCCAGCACGCGACGGTGGTGGCCGCCGACCCCAATCCGCTGGCCCCCGCCCAGTACGCCGCCCATCACCGCCGCGCGGTGCCGCGGATCGACGACCCTGACTACGTGCCCGCGCTTCGCCGGCTGTGCGACGAGTTCGGCGTGGGAGCGGTCGTGCCGCTGACCGACCTCGATCTCGAGGTCCTCGGGCACGCGCGGACCAGCGCCACGCACCCCCTCCCGGCGTTCGTGCCCGATCCGGAGATCGCCCGCGCGACGTTCGACAAGTACGAGGCTCATCTGCTGCTGACCTCGCTCGGTCTGCCGTCGCCGCCGACCGTTCTGCCCGGCGAACCGGTGGCGAGCTATCCGGTGATGATCAAGCCGCGCCAGGGGTCGGGGGCGCGGTCGATCCATCCCGCCCCGGATCGGCGCGCGGCCGAGTTCTTCGTCGACTACGTGCCCGAGCCGGTGATGGTGCAGAAGCTGATGGACGGCCCCGAGTTCTCGATCGACTGCCTCAACGACCTCGACGGCCGATGTCTGAACGCCATCCCGCGGACGATGATCGAGTCTCGTGGCGGTGAGTCGATCAAGGGCACGGTGGTCGACGATCCCGAGCTGATCGACCTCGGCCGCCGGGTCGTCGAGGCGCTCGGCACCCGGGGGCCGTGCACCGTGCAGGTCTTCCGTGACAGCGAGGTCGGCCTCGGGATCACCGACGTCAACACCCGCTTCGGCGGCGCCTTCCCGGCGCCGATGTACGCCGCCCGGCCGGGCCGCACGTATCCGGAGCTGATCGTGAGGATGGCGCGCGGCGAGGAGATCACGCCCCATGTCGGCGAGTTCACCGCCGGGGTGACCTTCACCCGCTATTTCTGGCAGCTGGAGCTCGACGCCGAGCTGGCGCCGACCGGGCGTGACATCGTCTCGCCGCCGGGACCGCCACCGCCGCGCTGACCCGAGGCGATGACGCCGGCCGACCAGCGACGGGGCGCGCGGATCCGCCGGATCCGCGGTGCGCGTCCGCATGCCCGGCCGCGGCGCCGCCGGTCGGTGCTCGTCGCGCTCGCGGCCGCCGCGAGCCTGGCCTGGACCGGCGCCGGAGCGGCAGCCCCGGACGGGGGCCGGGACCCGCTCGCGGCCGCCCCGGCCATCCCGGCCATCTCGGCGATCCCGGCTACCCCGGCCATCCCGGCTACCCCGGCCATCCCGGCCGGCCCGGCCGGCCCGGGCGCGGGCTGGGCCGGTGCGGGAATCGTCCGGGCACCAGGTGGCCCGTATCTGACCGACGCGTTTGGGCGGCGGCTGCAGCTGCACGGGGCCAACCTGGTCGCCAAGTGCGGCGGCGGCGCCGTGGCGACGCGGGCGCCCGGAACGCCGTGCGTCGGGCCCGCGACCGGTCGCAACCTCGCCTTCGTCCTGTCGCCGACCGCCACCGTTCCCGCGCGCCGCTTCACGGCGGCCGACGCGCGGACGCTGGCGTCGCTCGGGATCAACGTCGTGCGCCTGGGGATCATCTGGGAGGGGCTCGAGCCCGGGCCGCCCGGCGCTGTCGCCAACGAGCCCGTCTACTGCGCGCCGCACGCCGCCGGGACGCCGTTCCCCGCGCTGGGCCGTGACGATCCCTACGACGCCGCGGTCCTCGGCGCATATCTGAGGCGCACCGACGTGATCGTCGACGAGCTCGCCGCTGCCGGGATCCGCGTGATCATCGACATGCACCAGGACGCCTGGGGCTCGGCGTTCTCCGATCCGACGGGACCGACGCCGTGGCAGGGCGACGGCGCGCCGCTGTGGGCGACGTGCACCGCGCCCGGCGTGGTCACCGAGCCCGGCACCTGGGGGGAGGCGTTCGGGCTCCGCGGCGTCCAGGTCGCGCTGCACCACTTCTGGGCCAACGACGTCGCCGGCGATCTCCAGGGGCAGTTCGCGCGGGTCTGGGCGGCGGTCGCCCGCCACTATCGTGGCAACCCCGACGTGATCGGCTACGAGGTCATCAACGAGCCCGACGATTTCCTCACCCATCGCCTGAACGCCGAGCTCCAGTGCGACTACGGGGGGTTCGATCGGGAGCCCGCGTCGTGCGCGCGGACCGCCGCGCAGGCTCTGCCCGACGGGCTGATCGGGGCGATCCGTGCCGCCGACCCGGGCCACGTCGTGCTCGTCGAGCCGAGCGGGTCGACCGACTTCGGCGGCCCGGAGTCGATCGGCGCCACCGAGCCGCTGCGCTTCGGCGACCTGGCGCTCGCCTTCCACGTGTACGGCCCGGTGCCGGCGCAGCTGCGGCTGACCGCCGCCGAGCGCGCGCGGACCCGCACCGAGCAGCCGGGAGGGCCGGCCTGGATCATGGACGAGTTCGGGGCGACCGACGACGCGGCGGCGATCGCCGGCACCGTGTCGCTGGCCGACGCCGACGACCTCTCCTGGGCCTACTGGGAGGCCTTCCAGCTCGACGATCCCACCGCCGGCGGGCCAGATGAGGCGCTGATCGACGAGCGCACCCGCCGGCCCTATCCGGCCCGAGCGCGCGCCGTGGCGGTGCCGTATCCATGGGCGACGGCGGGCACGCCCGGCCGGCAGGCCTATGTGGCGGCCACCCGGACCTTCACCTACGACTACATCCCGCAGGCGAGCATCCACGCCCCGACGCTGATCGAGGTGCCGCCGTACACCTATCCCGGCGGCTACGCCGTGGCCGTGACCGGCGCGAGGGTCGTCGCCCACGGCCGGGCGCTGCTGGCGATCACGCCCCGCGCGCACGCCCGGCTGGTCACGGTCGTCGTCTCGCCGCCGGGGCGGCCACGTCCGCGCTGACCCCGGGGATGGTGTGACCCCGCGGTCAGGCCAGATGCGGCGCCAGCAGCGTGAGGTCGGCCGCGCTGAGGCGGTCGGCGGCCGTCTGGCACTGATGCCAGAAGGGATAGAGCAGCGGCGGGCGGCTGACCGCCTCCAGGCGGCCCCGCTGCTCGTCGCTGAGCGACAGCTCGACCGACTTCAGATTGTCGGCGAGCTGCTCGTCGGTGCGCGCGCCGACGATCACCGAGCTGATCGACGGCCGGTGCAGCAGCCAGGCGAGCGCGACCTGCGCCGCCGAGACGCCGTGCTCGCCGGCGACCGCCACCAGCACGTCGATCGTGTCGTAGAGCGCGTCCTGGTCATAGATCGGGGGCTCGTCCCAGTCCGACAGATGGCGTGAGCCCTGGGGACCGGGCTGTCCGCGGCGGTACTTCCCCGACAGCAGCCCGCCGGCCAGCGGGCTCCAGACGAGGGTGCCGAGGCCCTGGTCGACCGCCAGCGGGATCAGCTCGTACTCCACCGACCGCTCCTGCAGCGAGTAGTAGACCTGCTGGCTGACGAAGCGCGGGAGCCGATCGCGCTCGGCGATCCCGAGCGCCTTCATCAGCTGCCAGGCGGCGTAGTTGCTGGCGCCGACGTAGCGCACCTTGCCGGAGTCCTGCAGATGCTCGAGCGCCGCCAGCGTCTCCTCCAGCGGTGTCTGGCCGTCCCACTCGTGCACCTGGTAGAGGTCGATGTGGTCGGTGCGCAGCCGGCGCAGGCTCGCCTCGCAGCCGGTGATGATGTGCTGGCGGCTGAGGCCGGCCATGTTCGGCTCCGCGCCCATCCGGAAGCGGACCTTGGAGGCGATCAGGACGTCATCGCGCTTGCCGACCAGCGCCTCGCCGAGGATCTCCTCGGCGTGACCGGTGGAATAGATGTCGGCGGTGTCGATCAGGTTGACGCCGGCATCGAGGCACATGTCGATCTGGCGCCGGGCCCCGGCGACGTCGGTGTTGCCGACCTGACCGAACACGCCCCGGCCGCCGAAGGTCATCGTGCCGAGCGTGAGCGCGGAGATCTGCAGCCCTGAGCTGCCGAGCGGGCGATATTCCATCGTCGTTCCTTTCGCGGTGGCGGTGTGACGGTCCGGCGGACTGTGGCTACCCCGCGGGAGCAGCCGTCCAGCACTCTCGCACGAAGGCCTTGATCTGCGTGGTCAGTCGCTTGGGCCGGATCCGGAGCTCGAGCACCGAGCTGGCGTGGATGAGCGTGGCGTTGGGCAGCTCGTCGGCGAGCATGCCGGCATCGGAGAACGGATGCACGGGGTCCCGGGGATGGCCGATGACGAGCGCCGGCGCCTGGAACGTTCGGCGCTCGTCGTGATCAGGTGCGACCCGGCCGTACAGCATTCCGCCGAGCACCGCGGCGCTCGGCTCGGGATCCTGCGAGATCCAGTCCAGGCCGACCCGGGCGAGGAACGGCAGCGGGCGCCGGGGGACGAGGCGGGCGGCGCGAGCGAGCGCGCGCATCCCCGGCTCGCCGAGCTTGAGCGCCAGCAGCAGCGGGGTGAACGCGGCGCCGCACGCCGGGATCGCGTTGTCGAGCACCGGCATCTCGATGATCATCCCCGCGAGCCGGCCCGGCGCGTGGGCGGCCACCTCGAGCGTCACGTTGGCCCCCAGCGAGGTGCCGCCGACGACCGCGCGCTCGACCTCGAGGTGATCGAGCAGGCCGATCGTCTGGCGGGCGAACGCGCCCATCGAATAGCGCCACGCCTCCGGGGGCCGGTCCGAATGCCCGTGGCCGAGTGGATCGAGCGTGATCACGCGGTGCCCGTCGCCGGCCAGGGTCCGGGCCAGCGGGGCCTGCATCGTCTGCGACAGCAGAAGGCCCGGCAGCAGCACGGTCGTGTGCGGGCCCTTCCCGTACACGGTGTAGGCCAGTCGCTGGCCCTCGAAGCGGAAGTGCGCCATCGGACGGCGGCCAGCATAGCTCACCCCGAAACCGCCCCGGAGTGGCGGTACACTCTGGTACCACATATCGCCAGCTGTCAGACGGAGGAGGAAGTGCCATGGCCAAGGCTCCACGATCGCTCACCGGCAAGGTCGTTGCCATCACCGGTGGAGCGAGAGGTATCGGACGCGCCACCGCGGCCGCGCTCATCGCCCAGGGCGCGCGGGTCGCGATCGGGGACATCGACGTGGCGCTCGCGGAGCGCACCGCGTCAGAGCTCGGCGCCGGCACCGTCGGCCTGGCGCTCGACGTGACCGATCGCGCCAGCTTCGCCGACTTCCTCGATGCGGTCGAGACGAGCGTCGGGCCGCTGGACGTCCTGATCAACAACGCCGGCATCATGCCGATCGGCCCGTTCGTCGCCGAGACCGATGCGGCCGCCAAGAGCCTCGTCGACATCAACCTCCACGGCGTCATCTTCGGCTCCAAGCTCGCGCTCGAGCGCTTCCTCCCCCGCGGTCGCGGCCACCTCGTCAACATCGCCTCGGTCGCCGGCAAGGCCGGCTTCCCCGGCGGCGCGACCTATTGCGCCACCAAGCACGCCGTCGTCGGCCTCAGCGAGGCGATCCGCGCCGAGGTGCGCGGTACCGGCATCGACGTCAGCATCGTGATGCCGGTCGTCGTCAACACCGAGCTCGGCTCCGGCCTCCAGGACAGCCGCGGGGTCGAGAAGGTGGAGCCCGAGGACGTCGCCGCGGCGATCGTCGAGGCGCTGCAGACCGGCCGCGTCGACGTCTACGTGCCCAAGTCGGTCAAGGCCCTGTTCCGGGCGATGCAGATCGTGCCGCGGCCGGTGGCCGAGGCGGTCACCCGCCTGCTCAAGGGCGACCAGGTGCTCGTCAACCCGGACCATCTGACCCGCAGCGCCTACGAGCAGCGGACCGGCAAGCTCGTGTCGAGCGTCGCCGCCGCCCCGGAGAAGGCACCCGCCCCACCCGCCTCCGCCTCCGCGTCCGCGCCCGCGTCCGCGCCCGCCGCCGAGGCCGAGCCGGAGCTCCAGGGAACCGCCTGAGCCGGCGCATCGGACGGGGGGAACCCGCCGACCGGCCACCCGCCGGCCCGGATCCGCCCGGCGCGCCGCGCGCTAGGCCTGACTCTGCAGCCAATCGGCGATCAGGCCGCCGATCTCCGGGCCGGCGTCCTCCTGTAGGAAGTGGCCGGCGCCGGCGATGACGTGGGCGATCTCGCCGCCGAGCGCCTCGGCGAAGCGACGGCCGGTCGACAGCGGGATGACCGGATCTGACTCGGCCCACAGCATGAGCTTGGGCCGCGGGTCGGCGCGCAGCGCCTCGAGCACCCGCTGGCCGGCTGCCGCACCCGGGTCGGCCGGCGTGGTCGGCAGCATCAGCGGGAAGGCACGCGCTCCTGCCTTGGAGGCGACGCTCGGAAACGGCGCGTCGTAGGCGGCGATCACGGCGTCGCCGGGATCTCGCCCGCAGCCGCCGCGCACGAGGAAGCCGACCGGCAGGTCCTCGGTCCGGGCGACGAAGTCACGGAAGGCGAGCCAGGCGTCGGACATCGGCTGATGGCCGGTGAACAGGCCGGTGTCGAGGATGACGAGCCGGGCGACCCGCTCGGGATGCTCGACGGCGACGCGCATCCCGACCGGGCCGCCCCAGTCGTGCACGACGATCGTCGCGTCCCGGACGTCGAGCGCGGCCAGGAGCGCGCTCAGCGCCTCGGTGTGGCGGTCATAGCTGTACCAGTCGAGGTCGACCGGCTTGTCGGAGCGCCCGAAGCCGGGCAGGTCCGGCGCGATGCAGCGGTAGCCGGCGTCGCGGACCGGGACGAGCACCCGGCGCCACACAAACGACCACGTCGGCTCGCCGTGGACGAACACCACCGGCGCCCCCTCGCCCTCGTCGAGATACGCCATCCGCAGGCCGTCGAAGGTCACGCGGTGGGCCGGGAAGGGGAAGTCAGGCAGGCCCTGCAACAACTCGTCTGGAGTGCGGATGGCGTCGGTCATGCCCGGCAACCTATCCGAGAGACGGCCGGCGAGCGATCAGCCACGCCAGGTCGCCGCATCGCCGGCGACGGTGATCTCGATCGTCGACGGCTCCCGCGCCCAGGCGATCAGATCGAGCGACTCCAGCCGATCGAGCACCGACTGGAAGGCCTGCGCCTGGGCGCCGTTGACGTAGCGGCGGTCGATGTCGAAGCTGTAGCCGCTCGTCGCCGGCGAGGCCGAGGCTCCGAAGAGCTGCTGCTCGTAGCGCTCGTCGGCGACGGTCGACGCGACGTGCAGCGGCGCCGCGCCGCCCGACAGGCGCCGGACGTCGGCCGCGAGGTCGATCAGCAGCCGCAGCGCGACCGGCCGCAGGCCGCGGTACAGCGCCCGGGGTGCCTGCACCTGCGATGCGCCGGCGCCCATCGAGACGTCGACGGCCAGGCCGAGCGCGGCGGCGTTGCGCGGGAGCGGGACGAGCGCGCGGCGCTGATAGGCGGCGGCCAGCGCCGCCGGGTCGGCGAACGGCGGCGCGAGCGCCGGGGGATGCAGAACCGCCGCCCCCTCGTCGTCGGCGGTCTGCAGGGCGGCCAGGCGCGTGAGCCCGGCGCGGTCGGTCCGCCACTGGTGCATGATCTCCTCGGCGCCGAGCAGTCGCCAGTAGTACAGCGACGAGTCGTCGCCGAAGCCGGCGAGCAGGTCATAGGCCGCGCGGTGATGCTCCGGGCCGGTGTCGAAGTACAGCCGCGCGTAGGGCACGGGCCGGCCGCCGTCGTAGTCGTCGAGCACCTGGTGCAGGTTGCCGATCCCCATGTGATAGCTCTCGAAGGCGAGGTCCCAGCGTCCGAAGCTGCGATACGCGGCCTGCAGATAGCGCACGGTGGCCGCGATCGCCGCCGCCGGGTCAAAGCGCGCGTCGATCGCCGCCCGCTGCGCCTCCAAGCGGAGCAGCCGGCCGTCCAAGCCGGCGTCGGCGTCGGCGTCGATCTGCCGGGTCAGCGCCCGGCTGCGGGTCAGATCGATCGGCATGCCGAGCATCGATTGACCGGTCGCCGCCAGGATCTGGGTCAGTCCGGCGGCGCCGGCGGGATCGACGCCGGCGATCACCTGTGGCCGCCCGGCGCTCTCGACGAACACCAGCGCCTCCAGCAGCGCGGGGTCGATCCCGGTGCCGGCGGTGGCGCGATCGATCATCGGCCGCCAGGCGGCGACCCGGGCGGCCGTGGCCGGCGCCCCGCCCGGGCTCTTGGAGAACAGGACGTTGGCGTTGCCGCTGATCGCGCGGGCGGTGAACTGCGCCTCCTGCCCCGGGTCATAGGAGAACGGATTGGCGCCGCCGGCCGGCGCGGCGTCGCCGGCGCCGGGCGGGATCGGCAGGCCACCGCCACCGAGCGCCCCGCGGACGACGAGGACGACGATCACGACGAGGCCGGCCATCACGATCCACAGCCGCCGCCGGGCGGCCGCGGGCGAGCGGCGCGCCCCGCGGGCACGCGTCGGCGCGCTCATGTCCGCTCGGTCAGCCCCCGGCAGCGCGCCGCCTGGGCGGCATTCGTCCAGTCACTGGGAAAGACCTGCCAGCCGTAGGAGTGGGGATACATGTTGACGATCGGGTGCTCGTGCTCGCGCTCGTAGGCGGCGCTGAAATAGAGCCGGCCGGTGTCGGTGCCCAGGTCCCAGGCGAGCATGCTCTGGAACTCGATCGGGATGTTCGGCTGCCCGCAGGCCAGGATCCGCGCCGCCCCCAGGTGGGAGACGACACCGGCCAACAGTGCGATCTCGTGCGTGCGCGCCCGCTGCGCGGTGAGATCGTGGCGCTCGTAGCTGATCCGTGAGCGCGCCGCCGGCGCGAGCGAGACGGCGAAGACGGCGAGCACGATGACCGCCGCCCAGCCCGCCAGCCGCGGCGAGGAGAGCACGAATGACACCCGCGCGGATCGGACCCGCCGCGCGACCCGGCGCAGCACCGCGGGCGCGTCGAGGATCACCCGGCCCGTGAACACGCCGGCCAGCACACACACGCCGCCCGCCGCCTCGTACATGTAGCGGGGCACGGCCGGCCAGCCGTGCAGCGCGAACACCATCTCGATCACGACCCACAGCACGACCGCGCCGGCGAGCACGAGCACCGCGCGGTCACGCCGCCACGCGGCCAGGGCGACGGCGATCAGCGCGGCCAGCTTGATCGAGGCCGCGTCGAGCCCGAGGAAGCGATCGAATGTGCCGGTGAGCTTGTCGCCGCGGACCTCGCGCGGCGAGTTCTGGGCCAGCGATGCCGCCGAGAACGGGCTCTTGGAGGTCAGGGCCGGGATGCCGAACCACAGCACGGGGATGAGGACGAGGCCGGCGATCATCTGACGGCGCATGGCGGGCTGGGCGCGCCACGCCCAGACGCAGTAGATCGCCAGCGGGCCCCAGACCTCAGGGCGCCCGAGGGCGGCCAGCCACCACATCCAGAAGGCCCAGCGATAGCGACGGTGCAGGATGCAGTCGGCCGCGGCCAGGCACAGCGCGACGATCATCGAGTCCGACTCGGCGCTGAGGATGGAGTGCAGATACTGGTCGATCCCGAGCACCGCGAGGGCCGCGACGAGCCCGGCCACGTAGGCCGCATAGCGGCGCGGCGCGGGCGCGGCGACGAGCACGAACGCCACCCGCCAGGCGAACACCGGCCCGCTCAGTGAGATCGCGACCGCCGTCACCATCCACAGCACGAGCGCGTGATGGCCGGCCAGCGCGTAGGGCACGGTGAACAGGAACGGCAGCGGCTTCCAGGACGGGGCGCCGTTGGTGTCGAGCGCGCCGTGGATCGTCAGATGGCCCCACACCAGCCAGCCATAGGGGTCATAGCCCGGCCGCGTGCCGGCCCATTCGACGACGATCAGCGCGACGAGGATCAGTCCGGCCGCGCCCAGCCACCAGCGATGGCGCTCGGCGAGACGAGTCAGCGCCCGGCGGCGCGAGCGTGTCGACCCGCCGAGGTGACCGGCGGGCGGCGCGGGGGCCGGCGCGAGAACGGTGGGCTGCGGCATGGCCGGCCGAAAGTAGCAGTCGAACCTGAGCAATCCCCCAGTCCACGGGGGTCTATCGGGTGGCTTCGGCGCTCGCCGTCGTCTATCCTCGGCGCTCGCTGGTCACGAGCCCGCCGCCCGGCAGACGGGGCACTCGCCACGGCTGTTCGTGATCGGTCGAGTTCCCCGCTCGTGTCCGCAGCGAAGCCCATCGTCGTCCGCACACTCCCGTCCTGGTGAAATGACCACATCTGATCTCAGCGGCCGTCGCGTCCTCGTCACCGGCGGCTCGGGCTTCATCGGCCGCCACGTCGTCGCCGGGCTGTCCGCCGACGGCGCCCGCGTGCGGGTCGTCGACCTCCAGCCCCATCCCGACCCGGCGGTCGACGTCGTCATCGGCGACATCGCCGACCGGGCGGTCCTCGAGCGCGCGTTTCACGGCGGCTTCGACGCGATCGTCCATCTGGCGGCCGTGACCTCGGTCCTGCGCTCGCTCGAGCATCCCGATCTGACCTTCCACACGAACGTCGCCGGGACCCACGCCGTCCTCGAGGCCGGCCGCGCGGCCGGCGTCACCGCGCTCGCCTTCGCCTCCACCAACGCCGTCACCGGGCCGATGGATGCCCCGAAGATCTCCGAGTCGGCGACGCTGAAGCCGCTGACCCCGTACGGCTCGACGAAGGCCGCCGGCGAGATGCTGATGTCGGCCTACACCGCGTCCTACGGGCTGCGCTGTGCCTGCATCCGCCTGACCAACGTCTACGGTCCCGGCATGCAGGCCAAGGACAGCATCATCGCCCGGCTGATGCGGGCGATCCGGCTCGATCAGACGTTTGAGATCTACGGGGACGGAAATCAGGTTCGCGACTATGTGCACGTCTACGACGTCGTCGGCGCGATGCGGCTCGGGTTGCTCGAGGAGCGCTGGGCGGGCTCGACGGTCATCGGCTCGGGCACATCGCTGTCGGTGCACGAGGTGATCGATGCGGTTCGCGGCGTCTCCGGCGCCGAGCTGCCGGTCCGCTTCGGCGAGCCCAGGCCCGGCGAGATGCGCGCGGTGATCGTCGACCCGAGCAAGGCGCACGCCGCCGGCTGGCAGCCGCGCTTCGCGTCGCTGGCCGACGGCCTCGTCGGGGTGTGGGACGAATGGTCGCGGGCCGACGTGCGGCCGCCGGCCGTCGAGGGGACGCCGGCATGACGACGACCGGAAACGACCCCCGCGTCCTGCCCGCGGAGACCGAGCGCCTCGACGCGCTCGAGCGCGAGCCGGTCGCCGCCTTCCTCGCCCTGCATCCGGCCGGGCTGGGCGCGCCGCTGGCGGTCGTGATCCCGGCCTACAACGAGGAGCCGACGGTGGCCGAGGTGATCGCCGGGATCCCCGCCCAGGCCGCCGGGCTCGCCACCGAGGTGATCGTCGTCGTCGACGGCGCCGCCGACGCCACCGCGCGGCGGGCCACCGAGGCCGGCGCGCTCGTCTGCGACGTCCCGGTCAACCGCGGGCAGGGTGCGGCGCTGCGCCTCGGCTACTGGCTCGCCCGCGCCCGCGGCGCCGAGGTGATCGTCACGATCGACGCCGACGGGCAGTACGAGGCCGGCGAGATCGAGCGGCTGGTGGCGCCGATCCTGGAGGGCCGGGCCGACTTCGTCTCAGGCTCCCGCCGGCTCGGGGCCGAGCTGACGACCGACGCGACGCGCCACGCCGGCGTGATCGTGTTCGGCGCGCTGATCACGCTGCTCGTGCGCCATCGGATCACCGATCCGGCCTGCGGACTGCGAGCGATGCGCTCCGAGGTGACCGCCGCGGTCGTCCTCGAGCAGCAGCAGTACCAGGCCTCGGAGCTGATGATCTCGGCCGCGCTGCACGGCTACCGCCTCGCCGAGGTGCCGACGACGATGCGCGACCGCGGCCGGCACGCCACCGGAACGAAGAAGGGCGGGAACCTCGGCTACGGGCTGCGGTTCGCCCGCGCCGCGGTCCACACCTGGTGGCGTGACCGCACGGCCGCGCGCAGCCGCGACCGGCCGGCGAAGACCCACTTCTCGTAGATCAGGAACTTCGCCACGAACAGGACGGCCTGCACGAACACGTAGGCCCCGGTGACGAGGATGACCCGGATGCCGTGATGCGGGGTGACGTGCACCTTGACCCAACTCTGCATCGCGCCCGTGCCCAGCGAGGAGGCGACGAGCACGACGCCCGAGATCGCGATGTAGGCGACGATCTCCCGCAGGAACTCGACCTCGCCCTTGATCTTCCACGCCCAGCGCCGGTTGAGCACCCAGTTGGGCACGGCCCCGGCGACGAACGCGCCGATCGAGCAGATGGTGGTGTGCCGGCCGCCCAGCGCGACGTACATCAGCGCGAACACGACGACGCTCGTCCCGAGCGCGATCACCGAGCCGATCGCATACTTGGTCACCTTGGCGGCGAACGCGGTGGCGAAGAGACGTTGTACGAACGGATGCTCGCGCGCCTGGGTGTAGATCCGATAGGGCACCAAACCCAATCGTAGCGGCTCATCCGCCCGCTCCATCGGGCTTTTCAGTCACTCCTTTATCCGGTCCTTACACGGCGGCCGGTGCGGGCCGCGGCTCACGATACGTTGGCGACGATGCGCATTCAATCGGTGGACGAGCCGCTCACGCTCGATGACGACCTCGTGCTCGCCGGCGACAACGCCTCCGTGCTGCGCGCGCTGGCCCCCGGGACGTTCGATCTCATCTACATGGATCCGCCGTTCAACACCGGCCGCGCCCAGGCCCGGCATACGATCGCCGCGTCGGCCGATCCCGCCTCCACGCGTCGCGGCTTCGGCGGCCGCGGCTATCGCACCGAGGTGCTGCGCAGCCTCGCCTACGACGACCGGTTCGCCGACTATCTCGGCTTCCTGGAGCCGAGGCTGACCGCCGCCCGGGAGCTGCTGGCCGCGCACGGGACGCTGTACTTCCACATCGACTATCGCGAGGCGCACTACTGCAAGCTGCTGCTCGACGAGGTGTTCGGCCGCGACGCCTTCCTCAACGAGCTCATCTGGGCGTACGACTATGGCGCCAAGCCCCGCCGGCGCTGGCCGGCCAAGCACGACACGATCCTCGTCTACGTCCGCACGCCCGGAGCGCACCACTTCGATGCCGACGCCGTCGATCGCGAGCCGTACATGGCCCCGGGGCTCGTCGGCGCCGCAAAGGCGGCGCGCGGCAAGCGCCCGACCGACGTCTGGTTTCACACCATCGTGCCGACCAACGGCGGCGAGAAGACCGGCTATCCGACCCAGAAGCCGGCCGGCGTCGTGCGCCGGCTGGTGGCGGCCTCCTCGCGTCCGGGCGGCTGGTGCCTGGACCCGTTCGCGGGCTCGGGCACGCTCGGCGCGGTGTGCCGCGAGCTCGGCCGGCGATTCGTGCTCGTCGACTCCAACCCGGTCGCGATCGAGGTGATGCGCGCGCGCCTGGGCGACGGCGTCACGACGCCGGACGTCACGACGCCGGACGGTGCACGAGCGGCACGAACCTGACCGGATCCAACCGTTGACGGAGGATGCCCCGCGCCGTCCGCCGCTCCCGGATCAGATACTGCGTGTCGGTGCCGACCGGAGCGACCAGCCGGCCGCCGGGTGCGAGCTGGGCCTCGAGCGGCGCCGGTACGCTCTCACCGGCGGCGGCCGCGACGTTGATCGCGTCGAACGGCGCCTGTGAGGCGAGCCCCTCCCAGCCGTCGCCTATCACGCAGGTCACGTTGCCGCATCCGAGCCGGGCGAGCGTCGCCGCGGCGGTCGCGCTGAGGTCGGGATGGCGCTCGATCGACCAGACGGTCGCGGCGAGCCGGCTCAGCAGGGCCGCGTGGTAGCCCGATCCGGTGCCGACGTCGAGCACCCGGTCGGTCGGGGCCAGCTCCAGCAGCTCGAGCATCCGCGCGACGACGATCGGCTGGGAGATCGTCTGCCCGCAGTCGATCGGCAGCGCGACGTTGTCGTAGGCGCGGTCCCGATCCCGGGCCGACACGAAGCATTCACGCGGCACCTCGGCGATCGCGGCCAGCACCCGCTCGTCGTGGATGTCGGGCGCCAGGCTCGCGGCGAGTGCGCGTGCGCGGTCCGCCTCCCCGCCGGTGGGGCCGCTAGAGGCCCTCAACGACCACGCCGCGGGCGCGGGCCAGCATCGGCTCCAGGTGCTCCTTCACCTGTTCCTCGGTCAGGCCGGGCAGCTCGAAGCTCGCCTGGCCGCGATCGGTGGCGACGTGCAGCTCCTGCACCTTGTTGCGCCCCGGGCGCAGACCGCGGCGCGCGCGGGGGAGGTCGATCGTCTCGATCTCAGTCCACTCCAGCCGTCCGATCGCGGTGCCGTCGGAGCGGCGCAGCACGTCGAGCCCGGCGGGCGACAGGCGCAGCTCGATGTCACGGTCGCCCTGGCGGACGGTCTCGATCCCGCCGAGGTGGACGGCGGCCAGCCGCAGCGCCTGGCGATCGTGGCTGACCTCCATCACCGGCTGCTCGCCGGTGTCGGCGGTCTCCGCCGCCGGGGCCCGCTCCTGGGCCGGTGGCTCGGGTGCCGCCTCGGCCTCGGGGACGGGCGCCGGTCCGGACGCGGGCTCCGGTTGAACCTGAGGCTCCGGCTCCGGCTCGGGCTCCGGCTCCGGCTCGCGCGCGGGCCGGCGCCCGGCGCGCTCGGCCGTGTCCGCGGAGGCTCCGGGGCGCCGCCGGGGGATCCGGCGGACTCGAGGAGCCGTCTCGGCGGTCTCGCTCGTCTCGTCGGACTCGACCGGGGCGGGGACCGGGGCGGCCTCGTCGGCCGGCGGCGTCCACGATGGCGCACCGACGATCTCGTGGGCGCGGTCGACCGCCGGATGCAGGACGGCGTGGGGGAGGTCGAGCCCGAGCTCGACCATCGCCACCTCGGCGAACGCGCGGCGCCACAGGGCGCCGTCCGCGCGCTGCGCCGCGGATTCGATCAGCTCGTCAAGGCGGTGATAGGGGAGGTCCAGAGTGTCGGCGCGGGCCGCGGCCTGGCGCTCGAAGTGCGGTCGCAACAGCGTGACGAGCGCGGCATGCCCCCCATCGGCGATCCGCTGGGCGTCGTCATTGTCGATCTTGCTCATCGTCGTGCGTCCTTTAGCCGCTCAGCAATCTGCGCCATGAACCCGGCCGCCCGGGTCCCGAACAGGATCCGATGATCGCACGCCAGGGTCAACTGCAGCTCGTGGCCGGCGATGACGGCGCCGTCACGGACGACGGCGGCGGCTCGCACGGCGCCCGCGGTCAGCATCGCGGCCTGCGGTGGGGTGAGCGGCAGGCTCCAGCGGTGCGGCGCCAGGTCGCCGAGATCGCAGAGCGTGAAGGTCGCGCCCGCCACCTCGGGTGGCGTCAGCTCCCCGGCCCGCGCCCGGGCGGTCAGGTCGTCGATCTCGGCGCTCAGCTGCGCGAGCGTCTTCTGATCGGCATCGAGGATCGTCGGCGTCAGCTGGGCATCCGGCGTTGTCACCGCGAGCGCGACGTTGACCCGGGAGTAGAGCTCGAAGTGACCGTCGCGATAGGCCCCGTTGGCCTGCGGAACCGCGCGCAGGGCGCCCGCGCACGCCGACAGCAGGAGGGCGGTACGAGAGCAGGCGGTCTCGCGCTGGCGCGTGATCAGCGGCCCGGCGTCGATCACCATCTCCAGCTCGAGGTCGGGGATCGTGGCCCGCGCCTCCGCGGTTCGCCGCGCCAGCGCCGCGGCGGTCCGTCCGGGATCGGCGATCGTCGTCTCGCCCTTGAGCGCGGAGGTCGCCGCGGGTGACGGCGTGGGCGCTGACGCAGACACGATCGAAGGAAAATACTCCGCTTTGGCGTGCGCCTAGGGCTGTGAGCCGTCAGCGCCCTCCCAGATCGCGATGAACTCCTCGGCCTCGAGCCCCGCGAGGTCGGCGCGCAGCGCCTTGGCGAGCTTGGCCGCCTGCTTGGCGGGGAGGTCCCAGTAGAGGACGAGCTCGCCGTCGTCGATCGACACGACCTCGAGCCGGTCCAGGCGCCGCGGATCGGCCAGGAAGGCCGGCTCACGCCCCTCACGGGACACCGTCAGGTGATAGACGCGGTTGGCCTTCACGGTCGCCCGTGACCTCGTCTACGGAACCGGGTCCGGGTCCGGATCCTGGCCGGCCAGCGCGGCCGTGGCGCGCTCCAGCGCGCCGGGCCCGGTGAACAGCTCGCCGGCCGCGGCGATCGCCGGCAGGCTCGTGACGCCGGCCGCGCGGGCCCGTTCGTGCGCCCGCGCGAGTCCGGTCTGCACCGAGCGCATCCCCATCGCCTTCAGGACGGCGGTCGGATGCATCTCGCAGGCGGCGGCGGCGATCAGGACCGTGCCCTCGTCGCCGAGATCCCGCCCCCCCGCGAACGCCTGGCGAAACGCGGCCAGCGAGTACGCCACCGCCCGGCCGATCTGCTTGGCATAGGTCGCCGCCAGCATCGCGCGCTCGCTGTCCGGGGGCCAGGCCGCGGGCAGGCGCAGCGGCTGCAGTCCCTGGGCGAGCACGCTCGCCCCCAGCGCGTACGGGTCGGGCGCGGGCTCACTGCAGCCGAGCGCGACGCCGAGCACCGGCTCCCATTCCGCGACGACCGGCAGCTCGCCCATGATCCGCTCGGCGAGCAGATAGCAGTCCGGGCTGGCCAGGTCGTAGAAGAAGACAGGCTGCGACGGCGCGTCCGGCGCCGGGCCGGAGCTCGTCACGACGCGCAGCGGCGAGGCCGCGGGCGGATCGGGCGCCGTCGCCACGGCCGGCGGTCAGCCGTGGATGAGCCAGCCGTCGGCGGCCCGGGCGGCCTCCATCACGGCCTCGGACATCGTCGGATGGCCATGGATGAGCCGGGCGATCTCGGGATAGCCGCCCTCCAGCGCGCGGGCGTTGACGAGCTCCTGGATCAGCTCGGTCGCCTTGGCGCCGACGATGTGGCCGCCGAGCAGCTCGCCGTAGCGCTTCTCGCCGACGATCTTGACCAGACCGGTCCGGTCCCCGTAGACCGTGCCGGCGCCGACCGCGCCGTACTGGACCTTGCCGACGACGACGTCGTGGCCCTGCTCGCGGGCCTGGGCCTCGGTCAGGCCGAAGCTGGCGACGTTGGGCGTGCAGAACGTGGCGCGCGGGACGTCGATGTACTTGATCGGATGGGTCGGCAGGCCGGCCGCGTCCTCGACGGCGATCACGCCCTCGTCGGATGCCTTGTGGGCGAGCGCGGGGCCGGGAACGAGGTCGCCGATCGCGTAGACGCCCTCGACGCTCGTGCGCAGCGCGCCGTCGACGGCGATCAGTCCGCGCTCGCCGAGGGCGACGCCGGCGGCCTCGAGCCCGAGCGCCTCGATGTCGGGCCCGCGACCGGCGGCGATCACCAGCCAGTCGGCCTCGCCGGACTCCTCGCCGTGGGTGAAGCGGACGCTCGACGGGCCGGATTCGATCCCGGTGACGAGCGTGCCGGTGTGGATCGTCATCCCCTGGCGCTTGAGCCCCCGCTCGGCCAGCTTGGAGATGTCGGCATCCTCGGTCGGCAGCACCCGGTCCAGCGCCTCGAAGAGCGTGATCTCGACGCCGAGACGGGCATACGCCGAGGCGATCTCGGCGCCCGAGGCGCCGGCGCCGACGACGACCATCGAGCGCGGCAGCTCCTCCAGCGCCCACGCCTCCTCGGTGCCGATCACGCGGCCGCCGAACTCGGCGCCGGGGATCGGGCGCTTGACCGAGCCGGTGGCCAGCACGATCGTCTTGGCGCTGATCTCGTCGCCGCCGACCGTGACGCGCCCGGGGCCGGTGAGGCTCGCCTCGCCTTCGATCACGTCGATCTTGTTCTTCTTCATCAGCCCGGCGACGCCGCCGGTCAGGGTCGAGATGACCTTCAGGCGGCGCGCGCTGACCGCGGCGTAGTCGATGGTCGGCTCGCCGACCGTGATCCCGAACTCGGCGGCGTCGTGGATCTCGCTCAGCACGTCGGCCGTCCGCAGTACGGCCTTGGCGGGGATGCACGCGTAGTTCAGGCAGCGGCCGCCGACGCGATCCTTCTCGACGATGGCGGTCTTCATTCCGAGCTGGGAGGCGCGGATCGCGGCGACGTAGCCGCCGGGGCCGGAGCCGATCACCACGCAGTCATAGGACGAGGCAGGCATGCAGCTGAGCCTATCCGAGGCTTGATCAGACCGTCGGTCTGCGCGGCATCTGGATCCGGCTCAGCACCCGCACCAGCTTGAAGAACAGATAGCCGGCGCCGGCGACGACCGCCACCGAGACGGCCGCTCCGAGCAGGTTCGACGCCTCCATCAGCAGCAGCGCGAAGACCGTGATGATGATCGCCAGCAGCGCCATGAAGCCGAGCACCGCGCCGTGCCACAGGCGCCACAGCCCGACCGCGCAGGCGATCATCAGGGCCGAGAAGACGATGATCCCGAGCGCCCCCGGGCGCTTGCCGTGGATCGTGTCGCCGGCGCCGTAGGCGATCAGATTGGCCAGCCCGACGACGAGCGCCACGACCGCCGAAGCGACGATCACCCGCGGGCGCTCGCCCGGGGCGAGCGGGACGAGCTTGGCCCGGGCCTCGGCGTCGCGGCGCTGCGAGCGCGTCAGCTCAGGGCCGGTCGGCACGAACCACTGGCCGGGCTTGGCGGGCGACGGATCGGAGTCGGGTCGAGGCCCGGGCGCGGCCGGGGTGGCGTGCGCGGCTGGAGCGGCGGGGGCGGCGTGTGCGACGGGGGCGGCGTGCCCGGCCGGGGCGGCGTCGGGCTCGGCGGCGGCGTTACCGCGCCCCGGCTGTGGCCGGCGCTTGCGACTACGCTGCGCCAACGCGCGCCCCGTGGTCGTCGGTGACCGCGCCGCGCAGCGCGCGGGCCATGCTCTCCGGCGACTGCGCCTCGGTCAGCGCGCGCACCACGGCCACCCGGTCGGCCCCGGCGGCCCGCACCGCGCCGATGTTGCCGGCGTCGATGCCGCCGATCGCGAAGAACGGCGATGCCGCGTGGGCGCCGGCGTAGCGCACGAGCTCGAGCCCGACGGCCGGGCGTCCCGGCTTGGTCGGGGTGGCGTGCACCGGGCCGACGCCGATGTAGTCGGCGCCGGTGCCGGCGGCCGCGTCGATCTGCGCCGGCGAGTGGGTCGAGAGCCCGATGATCCGCTGATCGCCGACGAGCGCGCGGGCGTCGGCGACCGGCATGTCGTCCTGGCCGACGTGGACCCCGTCGGCGCCGGTCCGCGCGACGAGGTCAGGACGGTCGTTGAGGATCAGCAGCGCCCCATACGCGGCGCACCGCCGGGCATAGCGCCGGGCGGTGGCGACGATCAGCTCGTCGTCGCCGTCCTTGATCCGCAGCTGGACGATGTCGACCCCGCCGCGCAGCGCGGCTTCGAGGAAGGCATCGGGCTGCGCGCCGCAGACGAGATACAGGCGCGCGGCGGCGAGGCGCTGACGGGCATCGAGCACAGGGCAAGTCTGGCAGGCCCGGAGCGCCACCTGTACTAGCATTGAGCCGTACGGGAGCCCCACCATCGGGCTGAGAGGGCGGACGCCGAGCCGCCGACCGTCAGAACCTGGCCGGGTAATGCCGGCGCAGGGAGGATCATTGTCAGAGCGCAGAGCAGGACAAGCAGATGTCGTCGTGGTCGGAGGCGGCGTGATCGGGCTCTCGATCGCGTGGCGCGCCGCCGCGCGCGGGCTCTCGGTGACCGTCCTGGAGCGGGATACCCCGGGGCACGGAACGTCGTGGTACGCCGCCGGGATGCTCGCGCCGATCGCCGAGGTCACCCCCGGCGAGGAGCCGCTGCTGCATCTCGGCCTGCGCAGCGCCTCGGCCTATCCGGCGTTCGTCGCCGAGCTGGCGGCCGCCGCCGGGCGCCCCGAGGCACAGCTCGGCTACACGCGCTGCGGGACGCTGCTGGTCGCCCGCGACGCCGACGAGGCCGAGGCCCTGGAGCGCGAGCTGGTGCTGCGCGAGCGCCTCGGGCTGGCCGTCACGCGGCTGCGCCCCAGCGAGGCGCGCCGCCGCGAGCCGGCGCTCGCCCCCGCGCTGCGCCTGGCGCTCGACGTGCCCGACGACCACGCCATCGATCCGCGGGCGCTGACCGCCGCGCTCGCCGCGGCCGTGCGCCGCGCCGGCGGGGAGCTGCGTGAGAACGCCGCGGCCGCGGCGGTGCGGATCGCCGATGGCCGCGTCGAGGGCGTCACGCTCGCCGACGGCACGACCCTCGCGGCCGACCGGGTGGTGGTCGCCGCCGGCGTCTGGAGCGGTGAGCTCGATGGGCTGCCGGCCGCGGAGCGGGTTCCCGTGCGTCCGGTCAAGGGCCAGATCATGCGCCTGCACGACCCCGCCGGCCCGGGCCTGCTGACACGCGTGCTGCGGATGGGCCCCGCGTACATCACCCCGCGCGGGGACGGCCGCTACGTGATCGGCGCCACCTCCGAGGAGCGCGGCTTCGATACGGCGGTGACCGCCGGGGCGGCCTACGAGCTGCTGCGCGACGCCTCCGAGCTCGTCCCCGGCGTCTCCGAGCTGATCGTCGACGAGTTCGGCGCCGGGCTGCGGCCGGGCACGCCGGACAATCTGCCGGTCATCGGCGCCGGCGGGCCGGGCGGCACCCGCGGCCTGCATTGGGCGACCGGGCACCGGCGCAACGGAATCCTGCTGACCCCGGTCACCGCCGAGCTGGTGACGGCGGCGCTGGCCGGCGACGCCCTCCCCGACTGGGCCGCCCCGTTCTCGCCGGCGCGCTTCGCCGCCCCGCCCGCGCCCGCCGCCCCGCCCGCGCCCGCCGCCCCGCCCGCGCCCGCCGCCGCGCCCGCGCCCGCCACCCCGCCCGCGCCCGCCCCGCCCGCGCCTGCCGGCGCGGCGCCCCCCGGCCTCCCGGTCCCCGCGCCGGTCGGGAGCGCGCCGTGAACGTGACCGTCAACGGCGAGGCCCGCCGGCTGCCGGCCGGCGCCACCGTCGCCAGCGTGATCGAGCTGCTGGATGTCGCTCCGGGCGCCCGCGGGGTGGCGATCGCCGTCGACGGAGAGGTCGTCTCCCGTCCGGCCTGGCCTGACACCGAGCTGCGCGACGGGTCGCTGATCGAGATCGTCGCCGCGATCGGAGGAGGGTGAGGTCGATGGATGAGCCGCTGCGCATCGCCGGCCGGGAGCTGGGCTCCCGTCTGATCCTCGGCACCGGAGGGTTCGCCAACCACGCGTTGCTGGCCCAGGCCTGCCGGGCCGCGGAGACCGAGATGTGCACGGTCGCGCTGCGCCGGCTGGATCCGGCGGCCCGCGGATCGATCCTGGACGTCCTCGACGCCGCCGGCGTTCAGATCCTGCCCAACACGGCGGGCTGCTTCACCGCCCGGGACGCCGTCATGACCGCCCGGCTGGCCCGCGAGGCGTTCGCCACCGATTGGATCAAGCTCGAGGTGATCGGCGATGACCGTACGCTGCTGCCCGACGCCGTCGAGCTCGTCGCCGCGGCCGAGGAGCTGGTCGATGACGGCTTCGTCGTGCTGCCCTACACGACCGACGATCCGGTGCTCGCCCGCCGCCTGCAGGATCTCGGCTGCGCCGCCGTGATGCCGCTCGGCTCCCCCATCGGCAGCGGCATGGGGATCTGCAATCCCTACAACATCTCGATCATCATCGAGCAGGCCGTCGTGCCGGTGATCCTCGACGCCGGGGTCGGCACCGCTTCGGACGCCGCCCTGGCGATGGAGCTGGGCTGCGACGCGGTGCTGTGCGCGAGCGCGATCTCCCGCGCCCATGACGCCGTGGCGATGGCCGGAGCGATCCGGCTTGCCGTCCAGGCCGGCCGCCTCGCCCGCGGGGCGGGCCGGATCCCGCGCCGCCGCTACGCCGAGGCGTCGACGCCGCAGGACGGCATGCCGGCATTCGACGTCCAGGGAATCTCGCAGTGACGATCCTGCCGCCGCGGTGACCGTCGACGAGCTGATCGACGGCTGGCAGGCGGCGTGGTCAGGCAAGGACCCCGCCGCCTTCGCCGAGGTGTGCGCGGCCGGGATCCAGTACGAGGACCCGCTCACCGACGCGCCGCTGGAGGGCATCCCGGCGCTCTCGGCCCACGCCGCCCGCCTGTGGACCGGATTCCCCGACGTGCGCATGGAGCGAACCGGGCAGCGGCTCACCGACGGGCACTTCATCGCCGCCCCCTGCAAGGTGCTCGGCACCCATCGCGCCCCGCTGGAGGGGCTGCCGGCGACCGAGCGCTTCGTCGTCGTGCACTGCGTCTTCTACTGCGAGCTCCAGCACGAGCTGCTGCTTCGCGTGCGCGCCTTCTATGACGTCTACGACGCGGCCGTGGCGCTCGGGGTGCTCCCGGGCCGCGGGACGCTCGGAGAGAAGGCGCTGCTGATGCTGCGCGGCTTCGGCCTGCGCGCCGGCCGCGGCTGAGCGACCGGCCGCGGCTGAGCGACCGGCCGCGAGCCCGCCGGCCGACGCCTCCGTACACTGCGGCCCGTGCCACGCCACTTCGTGACCGGCGCCGAGCTGAGCGCCGTCGAGTTGACCGCCCTGCTCGACCGCGCCGCCGCGCTCAAGGCGGCGCCGCTGTCCAGCGACGCGCTGCACCGGCGCTCGGTGGCGCTCATCTTCGAGGCGCCGTCGACCCGGACGCGGACCTCGTTCGAGTCGGGGGTCGTCGAGCTCGGCGGGCATCCGATGGTCCTGCGCGCCGGCGAGCTCCAGCTCAGCCGCGGCGAGTCGATCCGCGACACCGCCTACATCCTGTCGCGCAACTGCGCCGCGATCGGGATCCGAACGGTCGACGACGCGGTCGTGGAGGAGCTCGCCGCCCACGCCTCGGTGCCGGTGATCAACATGCTGACCGCCGGTCACCATCCCTGTCAGGCGATCGCCGACCTGCTGACCCTGCGCGAGGCGTTCGGCGAGCTCGACGGCCTGACGCTGGCCTATGTCGGCGACGGCAACAACGTGACCCGCTCGCTGGCGATCGTCGGCGGTCTCGCCGGGGTGCGCCTGCGCGTCGCCGCCCCCGCCGGCCATCAGCTGGAGCCGCTGCCCGGAGTCGTGCAGACCGACGATCCGGTCGCGGCGGTGCACGGGGCCGACGCCGTCTACACCGATGTCTGGGTCAGCATGGGCGACGATCCGGCGACCGCCGACGCCCGCCGCCGGGCGCTGACGCCGTATCGGATCGACGACGCGCTGATGGACCAGGCGGCGCCGCGCGCGATCGCCCTGCACTGCCTGCCCGCCCATCCCGGCGAGGAGATCACCGCCGAGGTGCTGTACGGCGAGCGCCAGCGGATCTGGGATCAGGCCGAGAACCGCCGCCACGCCCAGAAGGCCCTGCTCGAGCTGCTGACCGCGCCGGGGTCCTGATCCTGATCGATCCTCGCGCGCAGCCGCCGCGGTTGGGGTAGGCTCGCGGTCGCCATGTCCACCCGTCAGACCATCCTTTCGCGCGGCGCCGACCGCGCCCGCCGCGCCGCCGGCGTCGGCCCCACGTTCCCGATCGCCGGCTATGAGGGACTCAACGCCGGCCAGGTGACGACCGCGATCAAGGAGCTCGGCGGACCCGAGCTGCGCAAGGTGCTCAGCTACGAGATCGGCCACGCCAACCGCAAGACGGTGATCGCGGCGATCGAGAAGACCCTCGCCTGACGCGGTCCCGGGGCCGCGGCCCCCGCTCGTCTCGCACCCGGCCTGCCATGCTAGATGCATGTCCACCCTCCCCACCGGCCAGACCCGTCCCCAGCGCGGTGACGAGCTCGAGCTGACGATCGACACCCTCGCCTTCGGCGGCGCGGGCGTCGCGCGCCTGGAGGGATACGTCGTCTTCGTCTCCGGCGCGATGCCCGGCGATCGGGTCCGCGCGGTCATCGGCAAGCGCAAGCGCGCGTATGCCGAGGCGCGCACGCTGCAGATCCTCGAGCCGGGCCCCGACCGGATCGCACCCGTCGCCGATCATCCCGGTGCGCCATGGCAGGTTCTCTCCTATGAGCGCCAGCTCGAGGTCAAGTTCGGGCAGGTCCAGGACGCGCTGGCCCGGATCGGCCGGCTGGAGGGCTTCGTGCTGGAGCCGATCGTCCCCGCCGTGGAGCAGTGGCGCTATCGCAACAAGCTCGAGTACTCGTTCGGCACCGACGCCGCCGGCGAGCTGGTGTGCGGCTTCCATGCCCCCGGCAGCTGGGAGGAGATCGTCGCCATCGACGACTGCCTGCTGGCCTCGCAGGCCGCCAATCGCGCGCGCGATCGGATCGTGCGCTGGTGTCGCACCCAGGGGCTGACCGCCTATGACCGGCGCTCCGGGGAGGGGATGCTGCGCAATCTCGTCGTGCGCGAGAGCCGGCGCTCCGGCGCCCTCCAGGTCCGGCTCGTCACCAGTGCGGGGCTCCTCGACCGCGACTCGCTGATCGCCGCCGCCGAGGGACTCGACGGCCTGCTGTGGACCCGTCAGACGAGCGTCGCCGAGACGACCCAGGGCGGCGAGACCGAGCTGCTGGCCGGCTCTGACCGCTTCGTCGAGACGCTCGGGGGGATGCGCTTCGAGATCTCGTCGCAGGCTTTCTTTCAGACGAACACCGAGATGGCCGAGCGCCTGTACGCGATCGCCGTCGAGTACGCGCAGCTCGGCGGCTTCGAGCGCGTCTACGACCTCTATTGCGGGATCGGGACGATCGGCCTGACGATGGCCCCTCGCGCCGCCGAGGTGTGGGGCCTGGAGCTCGTGCCCGAGGCGATCTCCGACGCGATCGCCAACGCCCGGGCCAACGAGATCGACAACACCCATTTCTTCGCCGGCGACGTGCGGCTGGCGCTCGGAGAGCTGACGAGCCGCGCCGGCCGTCCCGATGTGCTCGTCGTCGACCCGCCCCGCGCCGGCCTCTCCCAGAAGATCGTGCGGCGGGTCATCGAGGCCTCGCCCCATCGGATCGTCTACGTCTCCTGCAATCCGACGACGCTCGCGCCCAACGCCGCCCAGCTCGTCGAGGCCGGCTATCGGCTGGTCCGCGTCCGCCCCGTCGACATGTTCCCGCAGACGCCGCACATCGAGTGCGTGGCGGAGCTCGTCCGCGCCGGATAGACGCGCGGCTCAGGTTCAGGCGGCCTCGCCGTCCGCCGTCGGTGGTGTGTCATCTGACCGTTGATATACGACCCCAGATTGCGCCACCACGACGAGCCACAGGCCGTGGCACGTGCGTCGGTCTCACCAACGGGGTAGCGTCCCATCAGATGCGCGCGGTCACGATCCACGACAAGCAGCTCTCCGTCCAGGAGCACCCCGATCCCCAGCCGGGCTCGGGCGAGGTTCTCGTCCGCGTCCACGCGGCCGGCCTCAACGGCGCCGACATGATGCAGCTGCGCGGCGGATACCCGGCGCCGCCCGGGTCCCCGCCGGACATCCCCGGCCTCGAACTGGCCGGAGAGGTCGTGGCCTGCGGCGAGGGTGCCGAGCGCTTCTCCCCCGGCGACCGGGTGATGTCGATCGTCGGCGGCGGCGGGCAGGCCGAGCTGGCCACCGTGCACGAGCGGATCCTGATGCCGGTCCCCGACGGCCTCTCCTGGGAGCAGGCCGGCGGCGTCCCCGAGGTGTTCACGACCGCCCACGACGCCGTCTTCACCCAGGCCGGCCTGCTCGCCGGCGAGCGCCTGCTCGTCCACGGCGGGGCCGGCGGGGTCGGCACGGCCGCCGTCGGACTCGGGCGCGCGGCGGGCGCGCGGGTGACCGCCACCGTGCGCAACGAGGAGCTTCGCGACGGCGTCGGCGCGCTCGGCGCGACGGTCATCCCCTGCGAGGGCTTCGCCGAGCGCGGGCCGTTCGACGTCATCCTCGAGCTCGTCGGCGCCCCCAACCTGCTCGACAATCTCAAGGCGCTGGAGACCGGCGGTCGGATCACGGTCATCGGGACGAGCGCGGGCGCCAAGGGCGAGATCCATCTCGGGCTGCTGATGATGAAGCGCGCGCGCATTCACGGCTCCACGCTGCGGGCGCGCCCGCTGGAGCAGAAGGCCGCCACCGCCCGCGCGATGGAGCGCACGGTGCTGCCGCTGCTGGAATCCGGCGCGGTCACGGTCCCGATCGCGCACACCTATCCGCTCGCCGACGCGGCCGACGCCTACGCCCACTTCCAGCGCGGCGGCAAGCTCGGCAAGATCATCCTGACGATGGGCTAGCGACCGGGTCTGAGACGAGCGCCCGTCGATGCCGGCGTCCACGCGCCACGGGGGACCATCAGCCGCCGGCGAGCTGCCCGACGGGGGCGCCGGGCCCCGTGTGGGCCTCCGGCGGCCGGGGCGCCGCGCGGACCGGGTGTCGCTGCTGTGGCGGGTCTTCATCGCCAACCTCGCCGTCTTCGTCCTGGCGTTCGCGCTGCTGGCCTGGACGCCGGTCACCGTCCATCGGGTCGCCCGGCCCGGCGAGCTCGTCCTGCTGGCGATCGGGCTGGCGATCATGCTGCTCGTCGATCTCGTCCTGCTGCGCCGCGCGTTCGCGCCGCTGCGCCGGCTGGCGGCGATCATGGGCGCCGTCGACCCCGACGAGCCCGGGCGCCGGGCGGAGGCGCCCCAGGCCGCCGGCCGCGAGGTGGTCGCCCTGGCCGACGCGCTGAACGCGATGCTCGACCGGCTGGAGGGCGAGCGGCGGGAGAGCACGCGCCGCGCGCTGGCCGCGCAGGAGGGCGAGCGCCAGCGGATCGCGCGGGAGCTGCACGACGAGATCGGCCAGACGCTGACCGCGATCGCCCTGCGCGCCGAACGCGCGGCGGGGGAGCCCGCCGCCCAGGGTGAGGCGCTGGCCGAGATCGCCGGAACGGCGCTGCGCAGCCTGGACGACGTGCAGCGCATCGGCCGTGAGCTGCGCCCTGAGGCACTCGACGATCTCGGGCTCGTCGACGCGCTGATCGTCCTGTGCTCCCGCGTCGACGGTCAGGGCGGCCTGCGCGTGCGCCGCGATCTCGATCGCGCGCTGCCGCCGCTGGGCCACGACGTCGAGCTCGTCATCTACCGGGTCGCTCAGGAGGCGCTGACCAACGCCGTGCGCCACTCCGGCGGCGTCACCGCGACCGTCGTCCTGCGCCGGCGCCCGCCGGGGGTGACGCTCGTCGTCAGCGACGACGGCCGCGGCCTGGCGGCGGACCGGGCGGGTCAGGCGGACCGGGCGGGGCCTCGCTCGGGCGGGCTGCGCGGGATGCGGGAGCGCGCGATGCTGATCGACGCCGAGCTGCGGATCGCGTCGGCGCCGGGCGTCGGAGCGCAGATCACCCTCGCCGTGCCGCTCGACGGGGAGTCGTGAGCCGGGCATGGCGACCCCGCTGAAGACCCGCGTCCTGCTCGCCGACGACCACGCCGTGGTGCGCAGCGGCCTGCGCGCCGTGCTCGACGCCGAGCCCGACATCGAGGTGGTGGCCGAGGCGGCCGACGGCAGCGAGGCGGTGGAGCGGGCGCTGGCCGCCGAGGTCGACCTCGCGATCCTCGATGTCTCGATGCCGAAGCTGACCGGGCTGCAGGCGACGATCGAGCTGCGCCGTCGCCGCACCGGGCTGCGCGTCCTGATCCTCTCGGTGCACGACAACGAGCAGTACTTCTTCGAGGCCCTGCGGGCCGGCGCGGCCGGCTACGTGCTCAAGAGCGCCGCCAACCGGGATCTCGTCGAGGCCTGCCGGGCGATGATGCGCGGCGAGCCGTTCCTGTATCCCAAGGCGGTCACCGCGCTGATCCGCGACTATCTGGACCGAGCCCGAACGGGCGCCGCGCCGGACACCGATCCGCTCACCCCGCGCGAGCTCCAGGTCGTCAAGCTGATCGCCGAGGGATACACGAGCGACGAGATCGCCGTCGAGCTCGTCATCAGCCGAAAGACCGTGGACCACCACCGCGCCAACATCCTGGACAAGCTCGGCCTGCGCAACGTCGCCGAGCTGACGCGCTACGCGATCCGCCGCGGTCTGCTCGAGCCCTGACCCGAGCGCGCAGAGATGGGCATTTGCACCGATTGTCACGTGGGCTCGCGGGTGCGAGGCTGCGGTCATGTCTGGAATCCTCATCTGGTATCGCAGCGGGAGACCGCCGGGCGACGCGCAGCGCGCCGGCGAGCACACCCCCGGCGCCGGGGGCCGCGCCCCCGGTGACGACGATTCGGCCGCGCCCCCCCGGGGAACGCGGACCGGAGTCCGCACCGACCTCGGCGACCCCCGGTTGCTGCGGCTGCGCACGAACGTCATCCGCCGCCAAGCCTGAGGGCGGGCGGGCGCCCGGTCATCCGCCGCCGCCCGTCGGTCAGGCCGTCGCACGATGACGCAGAAGATGGGTATGAGTACCGATGGCCCACGCCGTCGACCTCGTCTTTGATCGCGGTCAGGAGAAGCGCTTGACAAAGGGGGTGCGTGGTTCACCTCCCCGGCTTGGATGCCGTACGTCGTGGTCAGCCACCACGACCCGACGATGACGATCACGCGACGACGAACGGGACTCAGCCGCGGACGGCGCAACCGCGCCGCAGCCTGAACGAGGGCGCCCACAAGCTCGATCATGTCGCCTCCGACGGCGCCGGGATCACCCGCCGTCTCGGCCACTGGCAGGTCTCGCCCGCGCCGGCGACCCCCCGGGTCCACGGTGACGCGGGCGGCGACGGCGAGCGCGACGTCGTCGCCCACGCCAGCCGGACGGTGCTCGCGCTCGGCGCGCTCGGCGTCGTCTACGGCGACATCGGCACGAGTCCGCTGTACGCCGAGCAGGTCATCTTCACCCAGCACGCCGCCGCCGTCCACGCCACGCCCGCCGGCGTCTACGGGATCGTGTCGCTCATCTTCTGGGCGCTCGTGATCATCGTCACCGTCAAGTACGCCGGCGTCCTGATGCGCGCCCACAATCGCGGGGACGGCGGGGTGATGGCGCTCGCCGCGCTGATCCAGCGCCGCGGGGTGGGCCGCACGGCGATCCTGATCACGCTCGGCATCTTCGGGGCCGGCCTGTTCTTCGGCGACGGGATGATCACACCGGCGATCTCGGTCACCTCGGCCGTCGAGGGCCTGAACGTGGCCACGCCCGGGCTGTCGCATCTCGTCGTCCCGATCTCGCTCGGCATCCTCGCCGGACTGTTCGCGATCCAGCGGCGGGGCACCGGCGCGGTGGGCTGGCTGTTCGGACCGGTCATCCTTGTGTGGTTCGTCACGATCGGCGCCCTCGGGGCGCGCGAGGTGATCGCCCACCCCGGCGTCATCCAGGGGCTGTCCCCGAGCTGGGCCGTCCGCTTCCTGATCGACCACGGCGGGGCGGCGTTCCTGACCCTCGGCGGCGTCGTGCTGGCCGTGACCGGAGCCGAGGCGCTGTACGCCGACCGGGGGCACTTCGGCGCCCCGCCGATTCGCCGCACGTGGCTGGGCATCGTCTTCCCCGCGGTCGTGCTCTCCTATCTCGGGCAGAGCGCGCTGATCCTCGCCGATCCGCGCACGATCACCAATCCGTTCTATCTGCTCGTGCCCAGCGGCGGTCGGATCGCCATGGTGGTGCTCGCCACCGCCGCCACGATCATCGCGTCGCAGGCGGCGATCACCGGCTCGTTCTCGATGGCCCGCCAGGCGGTCTCGCTCGGCTTCCTGCCGCGGCTGAAGATCCTCCACACCTCGCCGGTCGAAGGTCAGATCTACGTGCCGCTCGTCAGCTGGACGCTGGCCGCCGGGGTGACGGCGCTCGTGCTCATCTTCCAGCGCTCATCCCGGCTGGCCGACATCTATGGCGTCGCGGTCACCGGCACCTTCGTCCTGGACACGATCCTCTTCCTGGCGGTGGCCCGCGGCCTATGGCAGACCGCGCGCTGGAAGCTCGCGGTGCTCGGGGGCCTGTTCCTGACCGTCGAGGTGTCCTTCTTCGGCTCGAACCTGACCAAGGTCGACCACGGCGCCTGGATCCCGCTGTGCGTCGGCGTGCTCGCCTCGCTGATCATGATCACCTGGCGCCGCGGCCGGGAGATCGTCGCCCGCAACCGGATCGAGGAGGAGGGGCCGCTGGAGGAGTTCCTGTACCGCCTGCGGATGGCCGATCCGCCGATCCAGCGCGTGCGGCAGGTCGCCATCTACCTCAGCCCGGGCTCGCAGACGACCCCGCTGGCGATGCGCGCGGACCTCGAGCATCATCGGGTCTTCCACGAGAAGGTGCTGATCGTGTCGATCACGCCCGTCTCGTTCCCGCACGTCGACGCGGCGGATCGGTTCACGACCCAGTTCCTGGGCAGCGGCCTGTTCAAGATCATGCACGTCACGATCCGGACCGGATATCAGGAGAGCACCGACGTCCCCGCCGCACTGGCCCTGGCGCGCAAGCGGGGACTGCTGGAGCGCAACCTCGACCTCGAGCACGCGTCGTACTTCATCTCCCGGATGACGATCACCCCGAACCGCGAGCCGGCCATGCGCCGCTGGCGCAAGATGGTGTTCATCGCGATGTCGCGCAACGCCAACAGCCCGATCGAGCACTTCGGGCTCCCGGTCGACAAGACCGTCGTCGTCAGCTCACACGTCGCGATCTAGACGACCGCCGCGGTCAATACGGCGGCAGGTCCGCCCACCACTGCCCGAGCACGCGGAACGCCTGCCAGAACTCGCGCTTGGCGCGCTCCTCGTCGAGCGCCTCGTCGATGTTGGGCACGTACAGCGCCTCGATCGACGGCGTGAAGCGCTGCAGCGCGCCGGGCGCGGGATTCAGACGGCGGCTGAGCGGGACCTCGAGCTCGTTGATGACGCCGAGCGCGTCCTCGCCCATCACGACGACGATCTTCGGCGAGACGATCGCCAGCTCCTCGGTGACCCGGGCGACGCACGCCGGGTCGGCCATCGCCGGGTCGACGACCGGGCACTTGACGCACAGCGTGCCGTAGACGGCGAGCGGGTCGATGTCCAGGCGCTTGAGCGATTTCATCAGCGCGTTGCCGGTACGGCCGTAGAAGGCGACCCCCTCCTCCACCTCGGAGGGGCGCGCGGAATGCTTGAGCATGAAGATGTCGGCCTGGGGGTGGCCGGAGCCGAGGACCGGCATCAGCCGGCCGCGCGGGCAGTCGTCGCATTCCGACAGACGGCGGGCGAAGGTGTTGAGCTCACGGATCGCACGTTCCAGGTATTTCTCGCGGATCTCGTCGTCGGTTGCGGGCACGTCCCTTCGATTGGACGGCCGGCCGGCTTGTCCTTGCGGCTGCATCAGGACTTGCGGCCCGTGGCCCGCCGGACCCGGCGCTCTCGGGAGGCTCGGCGGGCGGCTCCGGGCAGGGCCTTGGTCTGCAGGAACTTCAGCGCCTGGACATAGAGCAGGCTCGCCGGATTGCGGACGATGTCGGCGTCGCGCAGCGATTGCATGAACTCCTCGGGGCCGTCGAAATCCCGCATCCGGATGCGCACCGACCCGAGTCCCTGAGTGACGTGGGCGTCGGATCCCGCTCCCGCCGGGATCCGGTACTTGGCGGCGAAGCGCACCGCCTCCTCGTTGAACTCCGAGATCGCCACCCGCGGATTGAAGACCTCAATCGCGTCGACGTCGTCGATCACCGCCAGCAGATGCTCGTAGTCGGGAACCGAGTGCATCCGGTCGAAGGGGTGCGGGACATAGACGACGCCGCCCTGGCGCTTGATCTCGGCGATCGTCGCCTGCAGCGACATCCCGCGCGGGATCTTCTCCTCCAGGAACAGGCCGATCACCTCGCCCTGCTCGGCGGTCTTGACCTCCTCGCCGACGATCACCTTGATCCCGGTGGCCTTGGCCCGGGCCTCGAGCGCGCCGGAGATCTCGTTGTGGTCGGTGACCGCGATCGCGCCCAGGCCGCGGGCGCGGGCTTCGGCGAGCAGGACCTCGACCGGAGTCGCGCAGTCGTTGGAGTGATCGGTGTGCATGTGCAGGTCGACGTCGATCAGCCGTCGTGACGCCAGCCGCGCGCGCAGCGCCGGCCGGCTCCCGTCCCGGCGCCGGCGGCCGGCGAGCTCCCCGTAGAGCTCGTCGAGCTGCTGGGCGACCCGGGCCCAGCCGAGCTCCGCGCGCCGCGTGCGGCTGGTGGCCGCCGCGGCGGCCAGCGCCGCGGGCTCGGTCAGCAATCGCAGGAGATGCGCGGTCAGCGTCTGGGTCTCGCCCGGCTCATAGATGAAGCCCCACTGGCCGTCGCCGAGGATCTCCTCATAGACCGGCACCCGGGAGGCGACGACGACCGCCCCGGCGCCGAGGGCCTGCAGGATCGTGCCGGGCTCGGCCCGGAGGCCCTCGGAAGCGAACACCGCCACGTCGGCGGCGGCCAGCACCTCGGCGGGCTCGCGTTCCGGCGCCTGCACGAAGTCGACGCGCTCGCTGAGGCGCCCGAGCGTCGCCGGCGGCGCCGCCGGCCGCGGCGACCAGATCGTCGCGTGCCACGGCAACCGGGTGGGCAGGCCGCGCAGCGCCCGCAGGAAGATGCGGACGGCGGCGCGCTCCTCGGTGGCGATCAGCGCCAGTTCCGGCACGGCGCTCGGCGACCGCTCGGCGCCCGCGTCGGTGCCGGGGGTGATGATCCGATAGTCGCCGGGGAAGTAGCGCTGCATCAGCGACCGGGTGGCGGCATAGCTCGCGATCCGCGCGTCCAGGCGCGCGAACAGCAGCCGGGAGAGGGGGCCGGTCAGCTGGGTGGAGAGGATCCGCTCGGTCGGGGCGTGGAAGCTGGCGACGTTGAGAGCACGGGAGTGGCGCAGCGCGACGCTCGACGCGCTCGGCGCGAACGGCTCGTGGACGTTGACGACATCGAGCGCGAGCGTGCTGAGCGCCTCCTCGATCGTGCGCGCGACGTCGACCGGCAGCGATCCGGTGCGCCGGCGCGCCGGGGCGAACGGCAGCACCTCGCCGACTCCGAGCACGACGGGCTCGCCGCCGGCCTCGCCGATCAGCCGGCCGGGGGTCGAGCGCAGCGCGCGGCGGCTGTCGCGCACGAGCGCGCTGGACTGCGACGGAGCCACGATCAGGACCTGATGTCCGCGGCCGGCGAGCTCGTCGGAGACCCGGCGGACGTACTCGTTGACCTCGTTGCGGACCTCCCAGGCGAACGGCGTCACCTGGGCGATGGCGAGGCTGTCGGTGAACGTCGGGTCAGACTGCGGAGGCGAGCCGGGAGGCCGGGCCGTGGGCACCGGCTCAGTGTATTGAGCGTCGTTTCGCCCGCGCATCGGCAGGGGTAGCTCGCAGGCCATGACCCGATTCGGATACACGATGATGTGCGAGCAGTCACCCCCTGATCAGCTGGTCCGCGACGTCGTCGCGGCCGAGGCCGCCGGCTTTGAGTTCTCGGTCACCAGCGACCACTTCCAGCCCTGGCTGCAGGAGCAGGGCCATTCAGGCTACGCCTGGTCGATCCTCGGCGCCGCCGCCCAGGCCACGAGCGAGATCGGGTTGATGACCTACGTCACCTGCCCGATCCTGCGCTATCACCCGGCGGTCGTTGCCCAGAAGGCGGCGACGGTGCAGATCCTGTCCGGCAACCGCTTCCGGCTCGGGCTCGGGGCCGGCGAGAATCTCAACGAGCACATCGTCGGTGACCGCTGGCCGGCGGTCGGCGTCCGCCACGAGATGCTGTCGGAGGCCGTCGACATCATCGCCGCCCTGTTCGACGGCGACGGCGACGGCGACGGCGGCGGCGACGGCGGGCGCGTCAACTATCGGGGCCGCCACTTCGACGTCGAGCAGGCCAAGCTCTGGGACCTGCCGCAGCAGCGCGTGCCGATCGGCATCGCCGTCTCCGGCGAGAGCTCGTGCCACCTGGCGGGAGCCAAGTGCGATCTGATGATCGCCACCGAGCCCAAGCCCGAGCTCGGCGCGATGTTCGACGAGGCCGGCGGGCGCGGCAAGGACCGGGTCGGCCAGATCGCCGTCTGCTATGACCCCGATCGCGAGGCGGCGGTCGCCCGCGCCCACGAGCAGTTCCGCTGGTTCGGCCTCGGCTGGAAGGTCAACGCCGATCTCCCCAACCCGGAGTCGTTCGCCGGGGCGACCCAGTTCGTCTCCGCCGAGCAGGTGGCGGCGTCGCTTCCATGCGGCCCCGACGTCGACGAGCACGTCGAGAAGATCAAGCCGTTCCTCGACGCCGGCTTCACCGACGTGGCGCTCGTGCAGATCGGCGCCGACCATCAGGAGCCGTTCATCCGCTGGGCGCAGCGCGAGCTCCTGCCCGCCCTGCGCGAGCTGTAGCGCCCTGAGCCCCGCTCCGGGCCGTGCCTGCCGCTTCGGGCGGTGCCGGGGCGTCCAAACGAGCTCCTGGTTCGCTCAGATGCCCTGATGTCCGATCCGGATCGGGCCCCGCGCCGTGCGCGGGTCGACCGGCTCCCCGCGCTGGGTCACGCGGACCACGCCCTCGTCGACGAGCGTGGCCGCGACCTCCCGCGCCGCCGCCATCAGCGGCCGGAAGCCGTCGCCGGCCACCGCGCGGGCGGCATCGGACGGGCAGATCGTCTTCCCGGGCCCGCGCCGCTCCAGCAGCGCGAGGATCGCCTCGCGCAGCGCCTGGCGGTCGTCGCTCACTCCTCCGCGGGCGCGGCGCCGGCGGTCTTGGCGGCCTTGCCGGCCTTGGCCTTGACGGCGGTCTCGATCGGCTTGCGGGCGTATTTCTTGATGAACGCCTCGGTCAGCGCGTGGGCCTCGTCGTCAGGACGCTGGTGCATCGGCGACTTCATGAGATACGAGCTGGGGCCGTCGAGCTGACCGGAGAGGCCGTTGTTGAGCGCGAGCTTGACGCAGCGCACGGCGTCCGTGACGATCCCGGCCGAGTTCGGCGAGTCCCAGACCTCGAGCTTGAGCTCGGCGGTCAGCGGCACGTCGCCGAAGGCCTGGCCCTCGAGGCGGATGTGGGCCCACTTGCGATCGGTCAGCCACGGCACGTAGTCCGAGGGGCCGACGTGGACGTCGTCCGGCGGCAGCTCATGGCCCATGATCGAGGTCACGGCGTTCGTCTTGGAGATCTTCTTTGACTCCAGGCGCTCGCGCTCGAGCATGTTGTAGAAGTCCATGTTGCCGCCGACGTTGAGCTGCGAGGTGCGCAGGAGCTTGACGCCGCGGTCGTGGAAGAGGCGGGCGAGCGCGCGGTGGACGATCGTCGCGCCGACCTGGGACTTGATGTCGTCGCCGATGACCGGCAGGCCGGCCTTGCGGAAGCGGCGGTTCCAGTAGTCCTCCCGGGCGATGAACACCGGGATGCAGTTGACGAAGCCGCAACCGGACTCGAGGATCTGCTCCACGTACCACTTCGTCGCCTGCTCTGAGCCGACCGGCAGATAGGAGACGACGACGTCGGTGCGCGTCTCCTTGAGCACGTCGACGATGTCGACGGTCGGGCCGGGGGCCTTGGTGATCTTCTGCGAGAGGTACTTGCCGAGCCCGTCATGGGTCATCCCGCGCATCACCTCGACGCCGAGCGAGGGGATGTCGTCGCCGAGCTTGATGGTGTTGTTCTGGCCGGAGAAGATGGCCTGCGACAGGTCCTTGCCGACCTTGTCGGCGTCGATGTCGAAGGCGGCGCTGAACTCGATGTCCCGCACGTGGTAGCCGCCGAGGTCGACGTGCATGAGGCCCGGCACCTGCTGGGTCGGGTCGGCGTCCCGGTAGTACTGGACGCCCTGCACGAACGAGCTGGCGCAGTTGCCGACGCCGATGATGGCGACCCTGACCTTCTCGTGTTGATGGCGCGCCGTCCCGTTGGCGGAGCCGTTGGTGATGCTCACTGAGGAAGTTCCCTTCTCGAAGATGAGGCCCGCGGCAGCGACCGTGCGCGGGTGTCCTACAAACGTATCCCGCAAACGGCGCTTCGTTACACCCGCTCCGTCGCGTCTGCGATCCCGTCGTGATAGCGTATGCGCGCTTGATCGGGCGTCCAGGAGGGCGCGCCTCGGGCATCGATCGGAGAGGGCAACATGAGAGCTCGCGGGACCGGGTGCCGCGTTGCGGCGATCGTCGTACTGCTGACCTGCCTGGCGCTGACCGCCCCCGGAGTCGCGGCGGCCGCGCCCTCGTGCCCGGCCACGATCAGCATCAGCACGGCCTACGACACGCCGATCTCGATCCCGCTGGGGTGCACCGACGCCCTGACGATCACCTACAGCGTGGGAACGGGTCCCGCCCACGGCACGCTGGGGTCCTTCAGCAACGGGGCGGTCGTCTACACCCCGAGCGCGACCTTCGCCAACCAATCCGACTCGTTCACGGTGGACGCGACCGATCCGTTCACGCCGAGCGGCTCGCCGACCGTCATCAAGGTCTCGGTCGCGGTCGGCTCGCCCGCCCCGCCGAAGTGCGTGCCGATCAACACGACGACGCCCTACGCGACCCCGATCAAGGTCACGCTGGAGTGCACCGGAACGGGCCTCGCCTTCTCGGAGAGCGTCGGCCCGAAGCACGGCTCGGTGTCGTCGGTCGGCGGCACGGTGACCTATACCCCGAATCAGGACTTCGCCGGCCAGGACGGCTTCTCGTACATCGTGACCGACGTCGCGGGCCAGACGGCGATCGCGTCGGTGGAGGTGACCGTCGCTGCGCCCCCGAAGCCGGTCTGTCCCGTCGTCGGCGTGCAGACGGCGTACGCGACCGCCACGACGGTGACGCTCGACTGCACCGGCGTGCAGCTGAGCTATGCGGTGGTGGAAGGCAGCGGCCAGATGCACGGGACCGTCACGGCTCAGGGCGGGGCGACCTTCACCTACACCCCGAACGCCGGCTTCACCGGGCAGGACTTCTTCCAGGTGCTCGTCACCGACTTCGACGATCAGTCGGTGCTCGACACCATCACCGTCGCCGTCCAGCCACCGCCCCAGCCGGTCTGCCCCGGCGATGCGGCGACGACCCCGTATGAGACGGGGGTAACGGTCAGCTTCTCCTGCACGGGGACGGGGCTGTCGTATGCGGACCTGCCCGGGAGCGGCCCGGTGGACGGGACGCTGAGCGCGATCACCGCCAACCACGTCACCTACACGCCGGCCCCGGGATTCTTCGGGCGAGACAGCTTCGCGGTGGTGGCCACCGATGCGGTCGGCCAGCCGGCGATCGACACGGTCACGGTGAGCGTCGGGACGCCGCCGCCTCCGGCCTGCACCGGCGACGCCGCGACGGCGGCCTACGCCACCGCGACGACGTTGACGTTCTCGTGCACGGGGGTCGGCCTGTCCTACTCGGTGGACGCCGGCCAGGGGCCCGCGGACGGGACGGTGGGCTCCTTCGGGCCCGATGGCGCGACGTACACCCCGGCGGCCGGCTTCGACGGGCAGGACACCTTCGAGATCCTGGTCACCGATGTCGCCCGTCATACCACGACCGACTCGGTGACCGTGACCGTCGCGCCGCCGCCGAAGCCGGCGTGCTCGGGGGAGCGCTCCTCGACCGCCTATCAGACGCCGGTGACGATCACCCTGTCGTGCACCGGGACGGGGCTGTCCTACGCCGTGCTCTCCGATCACGGTCCGGCCGACGGCACCCTGGGGTCGTTCACCGGTACGCAGGTCACGTACGTCCCGGCCACCGGCTTCAGTGGCCAGGACAGCTTCGAGCTGGAGGCGATCGACGCCGTCGGCCAGACGGCGACCGACACCGTCGCCGTCACCGTCGCCGCGCCGGTGGTCACGACCACGACCACGACCACGCCGACCACGACCACGACGACGCCGACCACGACCACGACCACGACCACGCCGGCGATCGTCGTCGGCCCGCCCGCGGTGCGGATCTCGGCGCCGGCCGGCGGGGCGGTCTATCGGGCCGGGCAGATCGTGACCGCGCAGTTCACGTGCGCGGATGCCGCTCAGGGCCCGGGCATCGCCGGCTGCACCGGGACGGTCGCCGACGGCTCCGCGATCGATACCGCCACTCCCGGCAGCCACAGCTTCACGGTCACCGCGGTCAGCCGGGACGGGCAGCAGGACGCCCAGACGGTCTCCTACACCGTGCTGGCACCGAGCAACCGATTCGCCGTCCTGCGGACGCGCACTCGCTCCGACGGCGCCGTGAGCTTCCGCCTCAGGCTTCCCGGGCCCGGGGTCGCCGTGGCGCTGGAGACCATCTGGACGGGCCGGCACGCCGCCGCCGGATCGACCCTGCCGACCGCGCTGCGCCGGTACGTCGTGGCGCGCCGGCGCCTCGTGGCCAGGCACGCGGGGACGCTCAGGACGAGCCTGACGCCGGGCGCCTCCGGCCGCGCGCTCGTGGCGGCGCACGGCGGCGCCGTCGTGATCACCCTGTGGGTCAGCTACACGCCGAGTGACGGGACCGCGCGCGCGATCCGCGTCGGCCGGCTGAGTCTCACTCGCTGAGCTCGGCCCCGGCGATCAGCTGCCTGCGGACGTAGGCGATGCGCTGCACGACGGTCACCGCGCTGAGCACGGCGAGCACGTAGACGGCCGGTGCGAGCAGGTAGAAGTGCCCGATCGAGGCGCCCCGGGCGAGCACGAGGCCGATCGACAGGATGACGACCCGCACCGGGCGGGTGGCCAGGCCGACCTTGCAGGCGACGCCGAGCGCCTCGGCCCGCGCCCGGGTGTAGGACACCATCAGCGACGCCAGCACGGCGACGACGACGGCCGCAACGGCCAGCTGGTTGTGCTGGGAGGCGAAGTAGGCGGCGACGGCGGTCAGCACGATGCCCTCCTCGAGGCGGTCGAGCGTCGAGTCCAGGAACGCGCCGAACGGCGTGCCCTTGCCCGACATCCGGGAGTAGCGGCCGTCCAGGGTGTCCATGATCGACCCGACGATGAAGGCGATCCCGGCGAGGAAGAACAGCCGGCCGACGAGCAGCCCGGCGGCGGCGAGGTTGAGCGCGAAACCGGTCAGCGAGATCGCGTTCGGCGTCAGCCGGGACTCGATCAGCCGCTCGCGCATCAGCTCCGGCGTGGGGACTCCGGTGCCGCGCCCGCGGGGTCGCTGCTGACGGGGCGGACGCGGTCGGACCGGGGAGCTGGAATCCGGCATCGGGGAACCAGGGTAGGCCATCGCCTGGCGGCTTGCCGGCGCGCGCCCGGGCCGCTCGGGGCGGCCGGGGCGGCCGGGGCCGGTCGCTACGCCGTCGCCCGGCGCAACGCCCACGCCTCAGGGCGCGCCCGCGCGAGCTGCGCGGCCAGCAGCCCCGAGACGAGCGCGGTCAGCGCGCCGAGCGCGACGTCAAGCAGATAGTGGTTCCCGGTGGCGATCACGACGAAGGCGATCGCCATCGGATACAGCCGCCAGGCGACACGCGCCCCGCGTCCGGAGACGAGCCGGCTCATCGACCAGCCGGTCAACAGGGCGAAGCAGACGTGCATCGACGGGATCGAGGCGTACAGGTTGAGCAGCCCGCTGACCGGCCCGTGCGTCACGGTGATCCCGGTGAACCGCTGGATCGGATCGGTGAAGCCCCACTGCGGCATCAGCCAGGGCGGGGCGGTCGGATAGACGGCGTAGCCGACGAGCGCGAACAGCATCGAGATCATGAACATGTTGCGCACGAAGTAGAACGAGCCGTTGCGGCGCAGATAGATGAAGACGAGCGCGCCGAGGGTGACGACGTAGTGCGCGTTGAGATAGATCCAGTCGGCGAGGTCGATCAGCCAGTGCCGGTCCGTCGTCCAGGCCTGGATGCGCGGCTCGACGAAGACGTGCAGCGCCCGCTCCAGGTCGATCACCCGGGTGGCGTCCCAGGTGGCGCGGCTGACGTCGTTGCCGTCGATCACTCCCCGCACGAGCTGGTAGAGCAGATAGGCACCGACGAACAACAGCACCTGGCGGATGGCATCCGGCCAACCGTGCGGCAGGAGGTCCGTGCCCAGCTGGCGCACGCGAGGTCGCATCGGCGGGTGATCTTAATGACGGCCGAGGCGTCGTCCGCCGGGTCGCGGCCCGCCGGCGGGCTGGGTCGACGGCTACGGCGACGGCGTGCAGCGCGGCGAGCGAGCGTCGATCCGGTCCAGCGCGAACCGGGTGGCGAGCACGACCGGCCCGGCGCGGCGGAGGGTCAGCCGCGTGTACGGCCCCGCGGGGGCGACGCAGCCCGCGCCGCGGGTCAGCGCCCAGTAGGGGGTGAAGCGCACGCGGACGAGCGCCGTTCCCGGCCGCCGCGCGGTCAGGGCGAGGGTGTCCGGTCCCATCACGCGCAGCGTCGCGGCGCCGGTGACGATCGGCGTCGCGTCCGCGACCGCGTACACCCGCCAGTGCACCGAGCGCCACACCAGCCGCAGATACGGGAGCCCGCCGCGGATGAGCGCCATCTCGCCGCGGGCCGAATAGTCCAGTGGCGCGTCGGGGGCGGCGACGAACCGGATCCCGTCGGCGGTCAGCCACGCCCGATAGGTGGCCGCCGTCAGCCGCCCGTCGTAGAAGAGCGGATTGTCGGCGATGTCGGTCTGGCGCTCCCAGCCCCGCGCGATCGCGAACCGGCCGGCGACGGCGTCGGCCTCCCAGTGCGAGCGCGTCAGCGGGATCTCGATCCGGAACGGCGCCCCGCCACGATCCGCGACGCGGGTCAGGAAGCGCAGCAGGGGCGCGTAGTAGGCGGTGTCGGCGGAGGGATCGGTGGCGGCGGAGACGACGTCGAGGACCGGCGCCTGCCAGCCGACGTAGAGCAGCGGGAGCAGCAGCAGCAGCGCCGCTGCGCGGCCCGTCCGCGCCAGCAGCAGCGCTCCCAGCGGCGCGGCGAGCAGCGTCCCGAGCCGCGCGACGTTGCCGCCGATCGGAGACGCGCTCACATACACCGCGACGACGGCGAGGCCGTAGACGGCAGCCGTCGCGCGCAGGGCATACGCCCGCCGGGGCGCGACGAGCAGCAGCGCCGCGACGAGCACGAGCACCGGAAGCAGCGTCGCCGGGTCGAACGGCTCGGACCCGGTATCCGGGAAGGCGAGCGCGATCAGCCCCGTCGGGACGAGCGCGGCGGCCGCCACCGCCGCGCCGCCCAGCGCCGGGCGCATTCCCGCCGGGCGGTCCGCCGACCCGGACCCGGACGCCGCACGCCCGGACGCCGGCGCGGACGCGGGCGCTGCCGCTGCCGCTGCCGCCGATGCCGACGCGGACGCCGACGACGCCGACCACGCCCCGCCGGCCGCATAGCCGATCCCCGCCACCCCGGTGAACAGCGCCGCCACCGGGCTGCACAGCGCCGCCAGCAGCGCGAGCGCGCAGGCCGCGGGGAGGGCGCCGGTGTCGAGCGCGGCCACCGCTCCGAGCGCCGGCAGCACGCCGACCGCGAAGGCCAGACGGCCGGTGTAGAGGTCGATCGCGGTGCCGGCGCCGAACAGGATCGCCCCGAGCCACGCCCCCGCGCCGAAGTGGCGCCGGGCGAACGGCTCGAACACCGCCGCACTCGCCGTCGCCGCCAGCCCGGCGGCCAGCTGCGGGGTCAGCAGCGCCGCCACCGCCGGGTACAGAACGCTGTAGCCGATGAGCCCGTGGCCGGCGTACCACTGGTCGTCCCACAGCGCGAAGCCCTCGATCGAGAACAGCCGGGCGCGGAAGAGCTGCGCCGCCAGGTCGGCGCTCGGGGGTGAGACGATCACGTAGGCCGCCGCCAGGACGGCCGCGACGAGGACCGGCGCCCACCGCGCCGTCGCCGACGTCACCGCACCGGCGCGGAGACGAACTCCTCCACTCGGTGCAACACCGCGGGCGCGTCGAGCCACGGCCAGTGGCCGGCGTCGGCGATCATCGCCAGCTCGCACCTGGCCAGCCGCTCGGCATAGGCGCGCCCGTCGTCGGCCGGCAGCCACGGGTCGCGCTCGCCCCAGATGACGAGCGCCGGCTGCCGGAGGGTGTCCAGCGCGGCGCCGGCCTCGGCGAGCGCCGCCGGCGTCGCCCAGCGGTGCAGGCGCAGGATGGCGCGCTGGGTGCCCTGGTCGAACTGATCCCACACCTCGGCGACCCGGTCGGCCGGCCACGCGTCCGGTGAGACGCTGCCCGCGCGCAGGCCGCGGGCGAGCAGCCGCCGGGAGATCGAGCCCATCAGCAGTTCGCCGACCCCCATCCGCCGCCAGCGCCGCGCGATCGGCGGCCAGCGGAAGCCCTCCCACAGCGGCAGCGCGTCGATCAGCGCCAGGCGCGTGACCCGCTCGGGATGGCGCTGGGCGAAGACGAGCCCGACGGCGGCCCCCCAGCCGTGGCCGACCAGCGCCACCTCGTCGAGCTCGAGGCCGCGCAACAGCCCCTCCACGAAGTCGGCGTAGGCCGGCAGCGAGTAGGTGATCGCCTCGGCCTTGCTCGAGCGACCGAAGCCCGGCAGGTCAGGCGCGACGCCTCCGGTCCTGGCCAGCATCGGCCGCCAGTCGTCGGAGCTGGTGGGGACGCTGTGGAGATAGAGGACCGTCGTCCCGGACGCCGGAGCGCGAAGATAGAACGCGGGGACGCCGGCCACGTCGATCGTGTGCTCGTGCACGTTTTCGATGCCCACTCGCTCGCGAGGATAACGTCCCGCCCCACACACGCCATGATCTGCGCCCCAACGAGCCCTGGAGCACCCATTCGATGAGCACTCCGCCCCCCACCGGACCACGCACGCTGTGCCTGGGCGACGCCCTGGTCGATCTGATCGGCGAGCGGCACGCCGAGCTGATCGGCGACGTCGGGCGCTTCTCGCCGCACTTCGGCGGGACGGTCGCCAACGTCGCGGTGTTCGTCGCCCGGGCGGGCTCGCGGGTTTCGCTGGCGGGTGGCGCGGGCGACGACCACTGGGGACGCTGGCTGCGGGAGCGGCTGCGCTCCGAGCAGGTCGACACCACGTATTTCGCGCTCGTGGCGGGCGTGCGCAGCCAGCTGGCGTTCGTCGCGGTCGACGAGCGCGGCGAGCCCGCCTATGAGCTCTACGGCGACGCCGCCGAGACGACCGTCGCCGCCGTCGGTGACCGGATCGAGCAGGCGGTGCAGGATGCCGACGGCCTGTTCATCAGCTCCAACACACTGGCCGGTCCGCAGGAGCGGGAGCTGACGATGCGGGCGCGCGCCCGGGCGCTGGAGCTCGGCCGGCCGGTCATGTTCGACTGCAATCTGCGCCTGCATCGCTGGTCCTCGCACGCCGACGCCGCCGCGACCGCCAACGCCTGCGTCCCCGGGGCGCTGCTCGTCCGGGCCAACCGGGCAGAGGCCGAGCTGATGACCGGCGAGTCTGATCCCGAGCGCGCGGCGCTCGCGCTGCGCAAGGCGGGCGCGGCGATGGTCGTGCTGACCCTCGGCGCGGGCGGAGCGATCCTGCGCGGCGAGTGGGGGGCGGATACGCCGGCGGTGTCGGTGAAGGTCGTCAGCACCCTCGGTGCCGGCGACGCGCTGACCGGCACGCTCGTCGCCCGCCTGGCCCAGAGTGGCTATTACGCGCCGGCGGCGGTCGCGTCGCTCGGCGAGGCGGTGCGGGCGGCGGCGGCGGCCTGCACCCGGTGGGGAGCGCTGGACTGAGAACGCCGGCCGCCCCGCCCCTTCTGCGCCCGCTGCCCTGACGTGACGGAGCCGAGGGTGACCTGGCGCCGGCCGCCGGCACGGCGGATCCGGACGCTCCGGGATCGGCTGCGCCTCGTCTACGGAACCCCGAGCGCCCGGCCGCACGGTGATCCGCTCGCCGAGCTCGTGCTGACCGTGCTCTCGCAGTCGACCAACGACCGCAATCGCGACGTCGCCTATCTGCGCCTGCGGGAGCGCTTCGACCCCCGGGACGGGGACGGGGACTCGCCGGCCGGCGATCGTGCCGCAACCTGGCGCCACGTCCGCGACGCGCCGGTCGACGCGATCGAGGAGGCGATCCGGCCGGGCGGGATCTCGAAGGTCAAGTCGGCGCGGATCAAGGCGATCCTCCAGGCGATCACCGCCACCGCGCCCTCCGCCGCGCCGGGGGAGCTGAGCCTTGACTGGCTGGCCGGGTGTCGCGTCGCCGATGCCCAGGACTATCTGTGCTCGCTGCCCGGGGTGGGGCGCAAGACCGCGGCCTGCGTGCTGCTGTTCGCGCTCGGGATGCGCGATGTCCCGGTCGACACCCATGTGTCCCGGGTCGGGGCCCGGCTGGGCCTCTTCCGGCCCGGCGCGCCGTTTCAGGAGATGCACGACACGATGCTCGCCATCACCCCGCCGGGAGCCGAGCTCGAGCTTCACATGAACCTGCTGCACCACGGCCGCCGCACCTGTCACGCGCGCCGCCCGGAGTGCGGTGACTGCGCGCTCGCCCGGATGTGTCCGAGCGCCGGGACGGTGTGAGCGCAGCGGCCAAATCTGCTACTCTCCGACTAAGATTTTTGTCATCGTATAGGAGCAGACACGAAAATGGGCAAGACAATCGGAATCGACCTCGGCACGACCAACTCCTGTATGGCCGTGCTCGAGGGTGGCGAGCCGACGGTGATCGAAAACGCCGAGGGTGGGCGTACGACTCCGTCCGTGGTCGCCTTCACGCAGGGCGGCGAGCGCCTCGTCGGCACCGTCGCCAAGCGCCAGGCCGTCACTAATCCGCAGAACACGGTCTTCTCGATCAAGCGCTTCATGGGCCGCAAGGAGGGCGAGGTCCGCGAGGAGGAGTCGATCGTGCCGTACAAGGTCGTCTCCGGCCCCGGTGGCGACGCGCGCGTCGAGGCGGGTGGCAAGCAGTACTCGCCGCCGGAGATCTCGGCGATGATCCTCGGCAAGCTGAAGGCTGACGCCGAGGCCTACCTCGGCGAGACCGTCGACAGCGCGGTGATCACCGTGCCGGCGTACTTCAACGACGACCAGCGCCAGGCGACCAAGGACGCCGGCAAGGTCGCCGGTCTCGACGTCAAGCGGATCATCAACGAGCCGACCGCGGCCTCGCTGGCCTACGGCCTTGACAAGGAGGCCGATCAGACGATCCTCATCTTCGACCTCGGCGGCGGCACGTTCGACGTCTCGGTGCTCGAGATCGGCGACGGCGTGTTCGAGGTCAAGGCGACCGCGGGTGACAACCACCTCGGCGGCGACAACTTCGACAAGGCGCTCGTCGACTGGCTCGTCGGTGAGTTCAAGAAGTCCCAGGGCATCGACCTGAGCGTCGATCCGATGGCGCTCCAGCGGCTCTACGAGGCGGCCGAGAAGGCCAAGATCGAGCTCTCCACCACCCAGGAGACCCAGATCAACCTCCCGTTCATCACGGCTGACGCGTCGGGCCCCAAGCATCTCGACATGCGGCTGACGCGGGCCAAGCTCAACGAGCTGACCTCGACGCTGCTCGATCGCACGATCGCCCCGGTTCGCCAGGCGCTCGACGACGCCAAGGAGAAGGGCGCGGCGACGATCGACCACGTCGTTCTCGTCGGCGGCATGACCCGGATGCCCGCCGTCCAGGAGAAGGTCAAGGAGCTGACCGGCAAGGACCCGCATCGCGGGGTCAACCCCGATGAGGTCGTCGCCGTCGGCGCCGCCATCCAGGCCGGCGTGCTGGCCGGGGACGTCAAGGACGTGCTCCTGCTCGACGTCACTCCGCTCACCCTCGGCATCGAGACCAAGGGCGGCGTGATGACGAAGCTGATCGAGCGCAACACGACGATCCCGACCCGCAAGTCGGAGGTCTTCTCGACCGCCGAGGACAACCAGCCGAGCGTCGAGATCCACGTCCTGCAGGGCGAGCGCGAGATGGCGACCTACAACAAGTCGCTCGGGCGCTTCCAGCTGACCGGCATCCCGCCGGCGCCGCGCGGCATCCCGCAGATCGAGGTCGCGTTCGACATCGACGCCAACGGGATCCTCAACGTGTCGGCCAAGGACCTCGGCACCAGCAAGGAGCAGAAGATCGAGATCCGCTCCGGGTCCGGCCTGTCCGACGAAGAGATCAAGCGGATGGTGACCGACGCCGAGGCGCACGCCGAGGACGATCGTCGCCAGCGCGAGCTCGCCGAGGCCCGCAACAACGGCGAGAACGCGGCCTATCAGGCCGAGCGCCAGCTGACCGATCTCGGCGACGCGGTCGACGCCTCCTCCAAGGAGGAGATCGAGGCGGCGATCAAGGCCGTCCGTGAGGTCCTGACCTCCAGCGACGCCGCCGACATCAACGCCAAGACCGAGGCGCTGCAGACCTCGTTCCACAAGGTCTCCGAGGCGATGTACCAGCGCGCCCAGGAGCAGGCGGCGAGCGCGGCTGACGGCGCCGCCGGCACCGACGGCGCGTCTGCGACCAACGGCGCGAGCGCCGAGGAGGACGTGGTCGACGCCGAAGTGGTCGACGAAGCGAAGTAGCCGGCGATGACCGATCCACGCACCCACGCCCCGGAGTCACAGAGTGACTCCGGGGCCAAGGCCCCCACGCCCGAGCAGACCGCCGCAGCGGCGGCCGCCTACGCGCGCGCCGCGGCCGACGAGGGCAACGGCAGCCCGGCCGCACAGGCGACCGCGGCCGCCCGCACCGACTCGCCGCCGCCCGCCGCCCCTGCCGCTCCACCCGCCCCGGCGGCTCCGGCCGCTTCAGCGGGCGACCCCGAGCCGGCGGACGCACCGCGGGACTCCTCGCCGGACACGCCCGAGGGCGACGCGCAGGCTGCCGAGCTCGCCGAGCTGAGCGAGCGGGCGGCGAAGGCCGACGAGTATCTGGCCCTCGCCCAGCGGACGAAGGCCGATTTCGAGAACTATCGCAAGCGCGCCGTGCGGGATGCGGCCGCCGCGCAGGAGCGGGGCGCGCTCAGGCTCGTCCAGTCGCTGCTGCCGGCGATCGACAACCTCGACCGGGCGCTGGCGCATTACGGCCCGGCGATCGACGCCGCGACGGCGGACGGCGAGGAGGGCCAGGCGAGTCAGGAGAGTCCGGAGAGTCCCGAGGGCCCGGACAACGGCACCGCCTCTCTGGTCGCCGGCATCAAGCATGTGCACGCCGACGTGCTCGCCGCACTCGGCCGGGTCGGCATCGAGTCGTTCGATCCGGTCGGCGAGCCGTTCGACCCCCAGTTCCACGAGGCGGTCGCCCAGCAGCCGGTCGACGGCACCCCGGCCGGGATCGTCGTCGAGGTCTTCCAGCGCGGCTATCGCCTGGGCGAGACGGTGGTCCGTCCGGCGCGCGTCGTCGTCGCGGGGTGAGGCGGTGAGCGACGGTGGCTGAGCGGCCTGATTACTACAAGATCCTCGGCGTCGGCAAGAACGCGTCGGACGCCGAGATCAAGAAGGCCTATCGCAAGCTGGCCCGGGAGAACCATCCCGATCAGAACCAGGGCGACAAGGCGGCCGAGGAGCGCTTCAAGCAGATCTCGCAGGCCAACGACGTCCTGTCGGACCCCGACAAGCGCAAGGAATACGACCGCGGCGGAGCCTTCGGAGGCTTCGGGATGCCCGGTGGCTTCGATGCGGGCTCGTTCAGCGGCGGCTTCGGGGACATCCTGTCGAATCTGTTCGGCGGCGCCGGTGCCGGCGCCGGCGGCGCGCGCGGTCAGCAGACCGGGGTGCGCGGAGCGCGGGCGCGGCCGGCCCGCGGGCGTGACCTGGAGACCGAGGTGTCGCTGAGCTTCGAGCAGGCCGTCAACGGCGCGCAGGTGCCGCTGGCGATCCCGACCTCGGAGCCGTGCCCCACGTGCCACGGCTCGGGAGCCAAGCCCGGGACCTCGCCGCGGGTCTGCCCGGTCTGCAACGGCCGCGGCCTGGAGTCCCAGAGCCAGGGCATCTTCTCGATGTCGCAGCCGTGCTCCAACTGCCATGGCACCGGCACCGTGATCGACGACCCGTGTCCCACCTGCCAGGGGACCGGGGCCGAGCGTACGGTCCGCCGGATGCGCGTCAACATCCCGGCCGGCGTTCGCGACGGCAGTCGCATTCGCCTGGCGGGCAAGGGCGAGCCCGGGTTCGGGGGCGCAGCCAACGGCGCCGGCGCGCCGGGGGATCTGTTCGTCATCACGCGGGTCGGCGACTCGCCGGTGTTCAAGCGCAACGGCGACAACCTCGAGGTCGAGGTCCCGCTGACGATTCCCGAAGCCCTGCAGGGGGCGGTCGTCGAGGTTCCGACGCTCCACGGATCCAAGCGCCTGCGCGTTCCCGCCGGCACCCGCCACGGCACCATCCAGCGTCTGCGGGGCGAAGGCCCGTCGCGGCTGAACGGCAAGGGCCGGGGCGACATCCACTATCGCTTCACGCTCGAGGTGCCCGCCTCGCTCTCGCCTGAGCAGTCCGCGGCGGTCGATCAACTTGCGCGCGTCATGAACGGCAACCCGCGCGAGCGGCTGTTCACCGTTCCGGCGAGCGGAGCGGGGTCGACGGGCGGGGCATGATGTCGACGCGCCGGATTCGCACGACGACCCGCGTCGAGGTGTCCTCGGACCGCGGCGTGTTCATGATCTCGGTCGCCGCCGAGCTGGCCGAGATGCATCCCCAGACGCTGCGGATGTACGAGGCGCGCGGGCTGATCGAGCCCAAGCGCTCGCCGAAGGGCACCCGCCTGTACTCCCAGAAGGACGTCGACCGCCTGCGTCGCATCCAGGAGATGACCGCCGAGCTCGGGATGAACCTCGCCGGCGTCGAACGCGTCTTCGAGCTCGAGGAGCAGCTCGGCTCGATGTCGCGCAAGGTGGCGGCGCTCGAGAAGCGCGCGGCCGACCTCAGCGCCGAGGTGGAGCGCCTGGAGACCCTGCGGCGGGAGCTGCGGGCCGAGATCGTGCCCTACGTGCGGGGCGGCGCGCTCGTGCGCCACGGCGATCTCAAGCCGTTCGGCCGCCGCGCCTGATCCCGGTCATTCGGCGGCGGTGAGCGCCAGGGTCTCGTCGAGCCAGTCAAACGCCTGCTGGTGAAAGACGGTGCGGGCACCGCTCTCGCAGTGCTCGCCGGCGCCATCGGCGGCGCTGAACTGGACGTATCGCTTGCCGGGACACGTCAGCGCATCGAAGAGCGCAGGCGCGCCCGCGCCGAGATCGTCGGCGTCGGTGTTCGACACGAAGGTCGGGCAGCGGATTTCGTGCTCGATGCCCTTGAGGCTGTACTGGGGTGCCATCCGGAAGTACTCCAAGGGGCTGCCGAGGCCGTGGACCATCAGATTGCGTCGCAGCGCCCATCCGGCGGTCGGCTTGCCCATCACGAATCTGGCGAGCCGGTCGAGAAGGCGCAGGAGCACGGGCTGGCCGTCAGGAAGCTGCGCGGCCAGAACCCCCGGTAGACGGCCGGCGGTGACGTCGAACAGGTCGTAGGGCCCGCAGTCAGAGACGCACGCCGCGAGGCGATGCTCCTTTGTTGCCGCTCGCGGGGCGAGATATCCGCCGAAGCTCAGACCCATGAGCGCGATCCGCGCCGGGTCGATCCCGGGCTGCTCGACGGCGAAATCGACGACCGGGCCGATCACGTTCTCCCAGTCAGGGCGGAACGGGACGCCCTCGTCGATGATCATCGCTCCCTGCCCCGGCCCGTCGAAGGTCAGGACGTTGTAGCCCCGGGCCAGAGCCGCGACCCCGTTGGCGAAATACAACTCCTCCGCCGTTCCGTCGTACCCGTTGGTGAGGATCAACGTCGGACGCGGTGAGGTCCGGCTGCCGGGGCGGAGCAGATAGCCCGGCAGGCTCCGGTCCTCGAAGGGGATCGCGACGATCTCCGGCGGCACCTCCAGCAGACCTGAGCCCCGGCGAAAGCTCTGAACCTCCAGCCGGTGCGCGTTGACCAGGCGCTCGTCAGTCGGGGACGCCATCGCGAACAGGCCGGCGGTGCGGAAGTAGTTCGAGGCGCGCAAGAAAGCGCTCCGGGCGCTCTCGGTGTGGCCGGCCGCCGCGCTGGCCTCGGCGAGCCCCAGAATGCGCTGCGCGGTCATGAGCCATTGGTCATGCCACTGATCCAGGTCGGTCCCCGGTATCCGCGCGGCGGTCGCCAGGCACTCCCCGATGTCAGCCCCTCCGTAGGGGGCGTAGCCGATCGCTCGCAGAAGCTGCGCCTGAAACAGCTCATCCTTCATCAGTACAGCCACGGCGACGCTCTCCTCGGTCGGTTCGTCCGCCCCGAACTATGCCGACATCGATTGCCTCGCTCCACGCCGCTCGCGCCGTCTCGTTTCGGCCCGGCGCGGGCGGGGATGTACTGACATATGTCGATCGCGACGAAACTGAGACAGCAGGCCGGGCGCTTGCGACCCGCCGATCCCGATCCCGCTGACGAGATCCCCCACATCCACCGCGAGCCGCCCCGGCGCACCGGGGGCGTGTCGCCGGAGAGGATGGCGACGGCGGCTCGGTGGATGAGCGCGACGATCTCGCGTCCGCGGGTCCGGCTCGCCGCCGCCGGCACGCTGCTCGTGATCGCCGGCGCGTGGGTGGTCAGCTCGTCGGTCTGGACGCTTGCGCTGATCGTCGTCGGCGTGGTGATGATCCTGATCGCCTGGTTCGGCGCGCGGTTGGAGGGTCGCTTCACCGTCGACTGGGGCGCGGACGGGAGCGAACTGCAGCTGTACGCGCGCCTCAAGCCCGCGCGGGCGGCGGTCGCCGTGCGGCCGGCGTCCGAGACGGAGACGATCGAGTCCAGCGCACATACCGTCGAGATCGACGTGGCCGAGCTCACGGCGCTGATCGCCGCCGCGCAGGTCGGCGACGCGCCGGCCGCCGAGGCGGGGAGCGCCGGCGCTGCCGTGGCCACGCCGCAGGAGAGCTCGGATCCGTGTTCGGTCTCCGACCCCGGTCGGCCGAACATCGCTGCCGCGGTCACGCCCACCACCCACCGGCTGGCGAGCTGATCCGCCGGACGGGACCGGGCCGAGCATCCGGTCCTCATCTGCGGGCCGTGATTCCCAGCGAGAAAGTACGGAGATCCGAATCGCGTTAAACCACGTATACGGATAGAACGAGACGGCAGCTTTGCTGACAAAGCTCCCTAATGTTGTTACCATTTTACGGAGTAATGCGATGAGGATTCCTCGGTGGGCATCTGCTGCAGGCACCGATGATGGCGGCGCGACGGGTGTCGTCATCGGGGACGAGCGCGGCGTCTCTCGTGCCCGGCTGTTGGGCCGGGTGGCCGTCGGCCTCGGCTCGTTCTCGGCCGGGGGCGCGCTCGCCGCGGCGCTGGCGAGCGCCAGCGGCTCGACGCCGCTGACCGGCCAGGATCGCGACGTGCTCGAGTTCGCGCTGACCCTGGAGCATCTGCAGGTGGCGTTCTACACCCAGGCGGCGACCACGAGCGCGATCACCGGCGAGGCGCACCAGTTCGCCGAAGTGGTCGGCGCGGAGGAGCGCGCGCACCTCGGCTATCTGCGCGGACTGCTGGGCTCGGCGGGCGCGGCGAGCCAGAAGTTCGACTTCGGCGACGCGCTGGCGAGCTCGAAGTCGTTCGTCGCCGCCGCGGCCGCGATCGAGGAGACCGGCATCGCGGCGTACAACGGCCAGGCGACGAACCTCAGCCGCGGCGTGCTGGCGGACGTGGCACGCGTCATCTCGGTCGAGGCCCGGCATGCGGCGTGGGCGCGGGCGCTGAACGGTCAGCAGCCGGCGCCGGTGGCGGTCGACGTCCCGATCAGCGCCGCCGAGGCCCATACGGCGATCGCGAGGTACATCGCATGACCGACGACCGGACGCATCGCGTGGATCTCACGCTCGCCGAGATCGACTCCGACGGCGCGCTGCGCGAGGCGGTCGACCGGCTGCCGACGCGGGCGGGCTTTCTCGCCGGAGGTGTCTCGGTCGGCGCCGCCGTCGTCCTCGGGACGCTGGCGCCAAGCCGCGCGGCGGCCGCGGCGGCCAAGGGCGACGTCGCGATCCTGAACTTCGCGCTGACGCTCGAGTATCTGCAGGCGGCGTTCTACACACAGGCCGAGCGCGTCGGGGCGCTCAGCGGCGCGCTCGCCGACCAGGCGCGGGTCGTCGGGGCGCACGAGCGAGCCCACGTCGCGGGCTTTCGCAAGGTGCTGGGATCGGCCGCGGTCAAGCAGCCGGCCTTCGACTTCCACGGCGTCACCGACGCCGCCGGCTCGTTCCGGTCGACGGCCGTCGCCTTCGAGGACCTGGCGGTGGCGGCCTACAAGGAGCAGCTGCCGAAGATCAGTGCCAAGGCGTATCTCGCGACCGCGGTGGCGATCCACTCGGTCGAGGCCCGCCACGCCGCCTGGATCCGGAGGCTGGCGGGAATCGTGCCGGCCCTCAACGCCTTCGATGATCCGCTGCCCGACCCGAAGGTCGTCGAGATCGTCAACTCCACCCATTTCGTGTCCCTGAACACCCCGGTGACCAGCGCGCACGTCAAGCCCGGCTTCACCGGCTGAGCGGGCGCCGACGGTGGCCGTCATCGCGCGGCGTCGCTGGCTCTCCCTGGCCGCGGTGATCGTCATCTGCGGCGCGGTGGGTGTGGCCGTCGGCTCGGGCTCTGGGGCGGCTGCCGGCTCCCGCCCGACCCACCCGGGAGCGCCGCCGGTGTCGCTCGCCTCGCTGCCGGCGCCCCCCGCGGGCTTCGCGATTCCCAAGCCGCGACAGCTGACCGACGCCACCGGCGACACGCGCTGGGCGCCGGTGCTGCGCACCACTCTCGCCCACCGTTCGCCGAGCTTCTCCAGCCCGGGGGTGGCGATGGTGTCCAAGCGGACGCCGGAGGGGACGGCGAATCTCGTCGTGGCCGACGAGGAGATCACGCGTGACGGGGTGAGCTGGGTGCGCGCCAATCTCGCCGTCCTCCCTGACGGCACCGCCGGATGGCTCCCGCGCTCAGCGCTCGGCGGCTGGTCGTTCGTCGACACCAGGGTCGTGGTCAGCCTCGCCCGTCTCACGCTGACGCTCTACCGCGCGGGCCGGGTCGTCTTCCGGACACCGGTGGGAGTCGGCACGCCGGACGATCCCACCCCGACCGGCACCTTCTACATCCGGGACCGCCTGACGGCGTTCGCCAGCCCGACCTACGGACCGCTCGCGTTCGGCACGAGCGCGCGCGCTCCGCACCTCACCGATTGGCCCGACGGCGGCTACATCGGCATCCACGGAACCGACGAACCGGGCCTCATCCCGGGGCGGATCTCACACGGCTGCATCCGCCTCACGAATACGGCGATCCTCAGGCTTGGCACACTGCTGCCGGTGGGCACGCCCGTGGTGATCACATGACCGGCGCCGCAAGCGCCAACGGCCGCCGGCCTCTGTGGTCACGCGCGCGCCTCGCGTCCGCGGCGGCACTCGTCATGACCTCGGTGGCAATCGGCCTCGGCGCCCTGGCGCCGGCGGCCGCCGTGGCTGTCACGACAACCTCCGCAAGCGGCGGCGCGGGCCAGCTGCCGAAGGCGTTCCCGCTCGGCACGAAGACGCTCTGCTGTCAGACGACGACACGTCCGCACACGTCATCGACGCCCTCCCTGAAGGCGTCAAGCGGTCACCGCGGCGGGTCCTCGGAGTCGGGCAGCGGGTCCGATCTGCCGCTGCTCGCTCACGGTGGAGGCAACACCGCGGCGATCGTCGTCGCCGTGGCAATTCCGATCCTGCTCCTGCTCGTGCTCGGCCTGGTCGTCATCTCGCTGCGCCATCGACGCCGGGAGCGCCGCCGGCGCCGCCGCCCGATCGCCGCGCTGCCGCCAGGGCGCCCGGCGCCGGTGACCGCGACCGTCAAGCCCGCCGCATCCCCCCAGCCCGCCGTGGCTCCGCGGCCCGCCGCCCGGTCGGTCGCGACACCACAGCCGGCGGTCGCCGGCGCGGCATCCGCCGGCGCGGCATCCGCCGGCGCGGCCGGGTCGGCGCGTGCGGAGCGGGCCCCTCGTTTTCAGCGGGCGTCCCGTCCGGTCCGGGTCTCTCGTTCCGAGCGCCCGGCCCGGCCGGAGCGCCCGCCCCGGCCGGCCCAGGCGGAGCGCTCCGTCCGTCCCGAGCCTCCCGCTCCGTCCCCTGAGCGGCCCACCGAGCCGAGGCGGCGCGTCCGAGCTGAGCGCGCCGCCGAGGCCGAGCCGACCGTCAGGATCGAGCGCCCCGCGCGGCCCGAGCGGCCCGCCCGGGCCCAGCGTCCGGTCCGCCCGGAACGGCCGGCGGCGTCCGAACGGCCGGCGGAGTCCGAACGGCCGGCGGCGTCCGGAGGGAGCTCGCGTCCCGAGCGGCCGGCCCGCGACGAGCGTCCCGCGAGCCCTGAGCCCGCGGTCCGCGCGGAGCGTCCCGCCCGTCCCGAGCGCAAGTCGCGGTTCGGCCGGGGCCGCCGGCGCGCGGTGGCCACGGATGGGCCGGCCGTGTCGTCGTCCTCGGCGCCCGCTGCCGCCGCCGGGTCCACCGCGTCCACGGAGTCCGTCGAGTCCGTCGCAGCTGCAGCGGCCGCCGAGTCCGCTGCGGCGCCGGACTCCCGTCCCGCGGTGACGACGCCCGATTCGCCCGCCGAGCCCCGTCGCGTCCTGATCCCGGAGCCGCCCGCGGCCGTGACCCCGGAGCCCGTCGTCCCTGAGTCCGAGCCCGTCGCGGCGGAGCCGGAGCCTCTCGCCCCCGAGCCCGAACCCGAGCCGGTGGCGGCGGAGCCGGAGGCTGTCACCCCCGGCCCCGAACCCGAGCCCGAGCCTGCGGAGCCGGAGCCGGGACCCGTGGTCGCTGAACCCGCGGCGGCCGAGCCGGAGCCCGCAGCCGCGACCCCGGAGCCCGTTGCCGCCGAGCCGGTGGCCGAGCCCGAGCCGGTGGCCGAGCCCGCGGTCGGCGCGGAGCGCCCCGAGCGCAAGTCGCGGTTCGGCCGGGGCCGCCGGCGCGCGGTGGCGACGGACGGGCCGGCCGTGTCGTCGTCCTCGGCGTCGGGCACCGCCGCCGACTCCACCGAGTCCGTGGAAGCCGCAGCGGCCGCCGAGTCGGTTGCGGCGCCGGACTCCCGTCCCGCGGTAACGACGCCGGGTGCCCCCGCCGAGCCGGTGGCCGAGCCTGTTGGGGCGGAGCCGGAGCCGGTTGCCGCCGAGCCGGTGGCCGAGCCCGAGCCGGATCGCGTGGCCGCCGAGCCGGTGGCCGAGCCCGTGGCGGCTGAGCCGGAGCCGGTTGCCGCCGAGCCGGTGGCCGAGCCGGAGCCGGAGCCGGAGCCGGTTGCCGCCGAGCCGGTGGCCGAGCCCGAGCCGGAGCCGGTGGTCGCTGAGCCCGTGGCGGCTGAGCCGGAGCCGGTGGTCGCTGAGCCCGTGGCGGCTGAGCCGGAGCCCGTGGTCGCCGAGCCCGCGGCGGCTGAGCCGGAGCCCGCAGCCGTGACCCCGGAGCCCGTGGCCGCCGAGCCGGAGCCGGAGCCCGTGGCCGCCGAGCCGGTGGCCGAGCCCGCGGCGGCTGAGCCGGAGCCAGTTGCGGCCGAGCCGGTGGCTGACCCCGAGCCGGTGGCCGAGCCCGAGCCGGAGCCGGAGCCGGAGCCCGTTGCCGCCGAGCCCGTGGCCGACGAGCCGGTGGCCGAGGCCGAGCCGGAGGCGGTGGTCGCTGAGCCCGTGGTCGCTGAGCCCGTGGCCGCTGAGCCGGAGCCCGTGGCCGCCGAGCCGGTGGCCGAGCCCGAGCCGGAACCCGCGGCGGCTGAGCCGGAGCCAGTTGCGGCCGAGCCGGTGGCTGACCCCGAGCCGGTGGCCGAGCCGGAGTCCGTGGCGGCTGAGCCGGAGCCCGTGGCCGCCGAGCCGGTGGCCGACGCCGCGGTCAGCGCGGAGCGCCCCGAGCGCAAGTCGCGGTTCGGCCGCGGCCGCCGGCGCGCGGTGGCGACGGACCGGCCGGCCGTGTCGTCGTCCTCGGCGTCGGGCACCGCCGCCGACTCCACCGAGTCCGTGGAAGCCGCAGCGGCCGCCGAGTCGGTTGCGGCGCCGGACTCCCGTCCCGCGGTAACGACGCCGGATGCTCCCGCCGAGCCGGAGCTCGTTGCCGCCGAGCCGGTGGCCGAGCCCGAGCCGGAGCAGGTGGTCGCTGAGCCCGTGGCGGCTGAGCCGGAGCCCGCAGCCGTGACCCCGGAGCCCATCGTCCCCGAGCCGGAGCGGGAGCCGGAGCCGGAGCCCGTGGCCGCCGAGCCGGTGGCCGAGCCCGAGCCGGAGCCCGCGGCGGCTGAGCCAGAGCCCGTTGCCGCCGAGCCGGTGACCGAGCCCGCGGCAGCTGAGCCGGAGCCCGTGGCCGCCGAGCCGGAGCCGGAGCCCGTGGCCGCCGAGCCCGAGCCGGAGCCGGAGCCGGTTGCCGCCGAGCCGGTGGCCGAGCCGGAGCCGGAGCCGGTTGCCGCCGAGCCGGTGGCCGAGCCGGAGCCGGAGCCGGTTGCCGCCGAGCCGGTGGCCGAGCCCGAGCCGGAGCCGGAGCCGGAGCCCGTGGCGGCCGAGCTGGTGGCTGACCCCGAGCCGGTGGCCGAGCCCGCGGTCGGCGCGGAGCGCCCCGAGCGCAAGTCGCGGTTCGGCCGGGGCCGCCGGCGCGCGGTGGCGACGGACGGGCCGGCCGTGTCGTCGTCCTCGGCGTCGGGCACCGCCGCCGACTCCACCGAGTCCGTCGAAGCCGCAGCGGCCGCCGAGTCGGTTACGGCGCCGGACTCCCGCCCCGCGGTAACGACGCCGGATGCCCCCGCCGAGCCGGTGGCCGAGCCTGTTGGGGCGGAGCCGGAGCCGGTTGCCGCCGAGCCGGTGGCCGAGCCCGAGCCGGATCGCGTGGCCGCCGAGCCGGTGGCCGAGCCCGTGGCCGCTGAGCCGGAGCCGGTTGCCGCCGAGCCGGTGGCCGAGCCCGAGCCGGATCGCGTGGCCGCCGAGCCGGTGGCCGAGCCCGAGCTGGAGCCCGTTGCCGCTGAGCCGGAGCCCGTTGCCGCCGAGCCGGTGGCCGAGCCCGAGCCGGTGGCCGAACCTGCGGTCGGCGCGGAGCGCCCCGAGCGCAAGTCGCGGTTCGGCCGGGGCCGCCGGCGCCCGGTGGCGTCTGAGCGGCCGGCCGTGTCGTCGTCCTCGGCGTCGGGCACCGCCGCCGACTCCACCGCGTCCACGGAGTCCGTCGAGTCCGTCGCGGCCGCTGAGTCCGTTGCGGCGCCGGACTCCCGTCCCGCGGTAACAACGCCGGATGCTCCCGCCGAGCCGGAGCTCGTTGCCGCCGAGCCGGTGGCCGAGCCCGAGCCGGTGGTCGCTGAGCCCGTGGCGGCTGAGCCGGAGCCCGCAGCCGTGAACCCGGAGCCCGTCGTCCCCGAGCCGGAGCCCGTGGCCGCCGAGCCGGAGCCGGAGCCCGTGGCCGCCGAGCCCGAGCCAGAGCCCGTGGCCGCCGAGCCGGTGGCCGAGCCGGAGCCGGAGCCCGTGGCCGCCGAGCCGGAGCCGGAGCAAGTGGCCGTCGAGCCCGAGCCCGAGCCGACACCCGCCGCAACGCGGGCCAGGCGCGCCAAGGCCGCCAAGCAGGAGAAGGCCGCCAGGCCGCCCCGGACCCCGCGCCGCCGCGCCGCACGCGAGTCAGAGCCCGCCGCCAAGCCGGCGCGCTCAGAGCGGCGCCCGTCGCCTGCTGCGCAGGCGCCGAGCGAGCCGGCGCCCGTCGCCGCCGGGCGCCCGCCGGGGCCGCCTGAGTCCGTCGACGTCGAGGCCCTGTTCAACTATGGGGTCAGCCTGTTCGACGCCGGTGACCTGCAGGGGGCCGAGTCGGCGTGGCGCCAGTGCCTGTCGCACGAGCATGCCCGCGCGGCGACCAACCTCGGATTCCTGTTCGAGCGCGCCGGGGACCTCGAGCGCGCTCGTCTCGCCTATCTCACGGGCGCGCGCTGGGGCGATCCGGTCGGGCTCGAGCTGGCCCAGCGCCTGACGGGCACCGAGCGGTCCGAGCGGGGCCGGCGCTGACCGTCGCCTGACCGTCGCCGACCGGGCCGCTGATCCGTCGAGCTGCTGAGTGCGCGGGACCCCCGACGCGGGTGTGCAACGATCTGTTTCGACAAGCGGGTGAACCAGGACGGCGTGACTCGCGTCTCATGGTCGATCAACCAGCGGAGCGAGTGCGTGATGGCGTTGAGGTGTTCAGGTCCTATTGCGATCGTGCTGGCGCGCCGACGCGCGACGACCGCCACGTTCACGACGCTCGTCGCGCTGGCGATGCTCGCCGCGCTGACCGCGCCGAGTGCGCGCGCCGCCGGTCCGAGCGCGGTCGCCGCCCGGGTCGGCGCGGCTCCCGCCATGCGGCGGATCCCGCTCGTGCTGCCACTGCGCGTCGACGACGCCGCGCTGCAGCGCTTCGCCACCGAGGTCACCACTCCCGGCAGCCCCGAATATGGGCAGTACGAGTCGATCGCCGAGCTCGCGCGCCGATTCGGGGCACCGGCCTCTGAGCGCGACGCGGTGCTGGGCTTCCTGCGACGGGCCGGGGCGCGCTCGGTGTCGATCGACGGCACCGGCCTGTTCGCCCACGCGACGATGACCGTGGCGCTCGCCCAGCGTCTGTTCGGGACCACGCTCGGCACGTTCCAGTCCGCGCGCCGGACGCGTTACGTCGCGCCGGACGCGGCGGCGCGCGTCCCGAGCGCTCTGCGGGCGGCGGTCACCGGGGTCGTCGGCCTCGACACCGCGCCGCTGGTCAGCGCACCCGCCCTGCGCGCGCCCGACGCGGCCGCGTTTCCCCGCCGTGACTCCTTCGTCTGGGGCGATCCGGTCGCCGTGCCCGGCACCAGCCACGCCGCGACGACGTACCCGCCCGAGGACGTGTCGGGCTACGAGCGGCGGACCGGAACTGCGGCCGGCTGTCGCGCCGCGACCAACCAGGCCGGCTTCACCCCCAACCAGTATCTGGCGGCCTACGGCTACACGCCTCTGCACGACGCGAACATCGAGGGCCAGGGCGAGCGCGTCGCGCTGATCGAGATCGACGGCTTCCGCTTCTCCGACATCAAGGCGTTCACCCACTGCTTCGGGCTGCCGACGCCGACGATCCAGGGCTTTCTGGTCGGCCTGAACAAGCCGCTGGCCGCCGGGGGCGAGTCCACCCTCGACCTGGAGCTGCTCGACGCCGCCGCGCCGCGGCTCAAGCAAATCGATGTCTACGAGTCGGGCCCGACCGCGGCCGACGTGCTCAGCTCGCTGACCGCCCCGCTTGACAATCGCGGCTACAAGCCCGACACGATCTCGGCCTCGCTCGGGGCCTGCGAGGCCGCCACCGAGGAGTCGATCGGCTCCTCCGGGGTCGGCGGCGCCGAGGCCGCGCTCGAAATGGCGGCGGCCAGCGGGATCTCGGTCGTCTCCTCCAGCGGCGACGACGGATCATCAGCCTGCGTCGGGAGCAACGACGAGCCCCTCCCTGACCTGGCGGTCAGCTATCCGGCGTCGTCGCCGTGGGTGACGAGCGTCGGGGGTACGAACGTCACGCTCAGCCCGACGAACGCGATCGTCGCCCAGCAGGTCTGGAACGACGTCCCGCTGTTCAAGGCGGCCGGCGGAGGCGGCGCCAGCCGGATCTTCAACCGCCCCGCCTATCAGGACTCGGTCGTCGCGACCGACCAGCGCGAGGTGCCCGACGTGTCGATGCTGTCCGACGTCCTCCCCGGCTACGAGATCTACTGCTCGGCGCCCGCCGACTGCGAGACCCCGGCCTCGTCGGATCCGTGGACGCAGTTCGGCGGGACGAGCGCGGCCTCGCCGCTGCTGGCCGGCGGGTTCGCGCTCGTCGATCAGGCGCTGCGTCGCCAGGGGCGTCAGGACCTCGGCCTCGCCAATCCGCTCCTCTACCAGCTCGAGGCCCTTCCCTCCGGCCCGAGCGTCATCTCCGACGTGCAGGTCAACGGCGACGACCTCGGCTCGGTGATCGGCGGCACTCCGTTGGGCTGCTGCTATGCGACCGTCGGCTACGACGAGGCCTCGGGCCTCGGGAGCCTTGACATCTCCGCCCTGGCCTTCGCGGCGTCCTCGATCGTTCCCAAGATCGTCGCCGTCGGGCTCACGCTGCCCGGCCAGCGCCCGCTGGCGGCGCGCCATCTCGTGGCCCGGGTGTCATGCACCGGCAGCTGTCTGCTGCGAGCCTACGCGCGGATCGCGATCGGCGGCTCGACCCGCCTGATCACCCGGAACTCCCGGGTCGATCTGCTCCGCGACGCGGGCACGAAATCGGTCACGATCGCGTTGACCGGGACGGACCTGAGCCGGCTGCGCACCGCGCTCTCGCAGAAACGCCGGGTGACGGCGACGGTCTACGGCGAGATCCTCGACCCGAGCGGCAACGTCGAGCGCAGGACGAGCGGCCTGCGCCTGCGCATCACGGCCTGACCAGACCTTCTCGCCGGCCTTGCGAACGGCGCCTGAGCGTGCGATAATCTTAGTCCACCCGACTTAGATTTGGAACCGAACGCATGCAACCAGACCGCTTTACCATCAAATCCCAGGAGGCGCTTGCCGCAGCGCAGAAGCTCGCCGATGAGCGCCGCAATCCCCAGACGACGCCCGAGCACCTGCTCGCCGTCCTGCTCGAGCAGGAGGGCGGCGTGGTCGTGCCCGTTTTGCGCAAGCTCGGCGTCGATCCGGCGTCGATCCGCCAGGCCCTCGCCCCGCGGCTCGACGCTCTGCCCCGGCTGACCACCTCAGGCGGCCGTGAGGAGCCCGCGGGCGGCTCCGGCGAGCTGACCCACACCCTCCGTCGCGCGGAGACCGAGATGCGCGACCTCCGCGATGAGTACGTCTCCACCGAGCATCTGCTCCTGGCGCTCGCGAAGTCGCCGCTCGGCGCCGGCGAGGTGCTGCGCGCGGCCGGCGCGGGCCACGACGCCCTGATGAAGGCGCTGAGCGAGGTGCGGGGCTCGCACCGGGTCACCGATCAGAGCCCTGAGGACAAGTTCCAGGCGCTCGAGAAGTACGGCCGTGATCTGACCGACGCCGCCGCGCAGGGCAAGCTGGATCCGGTCATCGGCCGCGACGACGAGATCCGCCGTGTGATCCAGGTCCTGTCCCGGCGCACGAAGAACAATCCGGTGCTGATCGGCGAGCCCGGCGTCGGCAAGACGGCGATCGCCGAGGGCCTTGCCCAGCGCGTCGTCTCCGGCGACGTGCCCGAGGGCCTGCGTGACCGTCGCGTCGTCTCGCTGGACGTCGGCGCGCTGATCGCGGGGTCGAAGTACCGCGGCGAGTTCGAGGACCGGCTCAAAGCGGTGCTCAAGGAGATCGCCGACGCCCAGGGCGCGATCATCCTGTTCATCGACGAGCTGCACACGATCGTCGGCGCCGGCGCGTCGGAGGGCTCGGTCGACGCCGCCAACCTGCTCAAGCCGATGCTCGCGCGGGGCGAGCTGCGCGCCGTCGGCGCCACGACCCTCGACGAGTACCGCAAGTACATCGAGAAGGATGCCGCGCTCGAGCGCCGCTTCCAGCCGGTGTACATCGGCGAGCCGAGCGTCGAGGACACGATCGCGATCCTGCGCGGGCTCAAGGAGCGCTATCAGGTCCATCACAAGGTCCGCATCCAGGATTCGGCGCTCGTCGCCGCGGCGACCCTGAGCCAGCGCTACATCGCCGACCGCTTCCTGCCCGACAAGGCGATCGACCTCGTCGACGAGGCGGCCTCGCGGATCCGGATGGAGATCGACTCCAAGCCGACCGAGATCGACGAGGTCGACCGGCACATCATGCAGCTGGAGATCGAGCTGCAGTCACTCGGCGATGATGACGATCCGGGGACGGTCGCCCGGCGCCGGCAGCTGGAGCGCACCCTGGCCGAGGAGCGTGAGCGCTCGGATGCGATGCACGCCGAATGGCAGCGTGAGAAGGCGTCGCTCGGCGCGGTGGCCGACGTCCAGGAGCGCCTCGAGCAGGCGCGCATCGAGCTCGAGCGCGCGCAGCGCGAGGCCGATCTCGGCCGCGCCGCTGAGCTGCAGTACGGCACGATCCCCGAGCTGCGCAAGCAGCTGGCGGAGGCCGTCGAGGCCGAGCAGGACGCCGCCGCCCGGGGCGACGGCGACCATCCGAGGGCGCCGAAGTTCCTCAAGGACGTCGTCGACGCCGATGACGTCGCCGAGATCGTCGCCAAGTGGACGGGGGTGCCGGTCACCCGCCTGCTGGAGGGCGAGATCGAGAAACTCGTCCACATGGAGGAGCGCCTCCATCAGCGCGTCATCGGCCAGGACGAGGCGGTGACGGCGGTGGCGAGCGCCCTGCGGCGGTCCCGCGCCGGGCTCCAGGATCCGGATCGCCCGATCGGGACGTTCCTGTTCCTCGGCCCGACCGGCGTCGGCAAGACCGAGCTCGCCCGCGCGCTGGCCGAGTTCATGTTCGACACCCAGGAGGCGATGGTCCGCATCGACATGTCGGAGTACATGGAGAAGCACGCGGTCTCGCGCCTGGTCGGCGCGCCTCCCGGCTACGTCGGCTACGAGGAGGGCGGTCAGCTGACCGAGGCGGTGCGCCGCCGGCCGTACTCGGTCGTGCTGCTCGACGAGATCGAGAAGGCCCATCCCGACGTCTTCAACACGCTGCTGCAGGTCATGGACGACGGGCGGCTGACCGACGGGCAGGGCCGGACGGTGTCGTTCAAGAACACCGTGCTGATCATGACCTCCAACATCCCGGGCGGCCGGGCCGGCGTCGAGGCGAGCTTCAAGCCGGAGTTCGTCAACCGGCTCGACGACATCGTCGAGTTCGATCCGCTCAGCCGCGAGCAGATCGGCGAGATCGTCGATCTCCAGGTCGCTCTGGTCGTCGCCCGGGTGCGCGAGCGGGAGATCGAGATCGAGCTCTCCGACGACGCCCGGACGCTGATCGGCAACCTCGGCTATGACCCCACGTACGGCGCGCGCCCGCTCAAGCGCGTGATCCAGAAGCGGCTCGTCGATCCGCTCGCGATGGCGATCCTCGAAGGGCACTTCACCGCCGGCGACCACGTGCTGGTCGGCGCCTCCGAGGGCGAGCTCACGCTCGAGCGCGCCCCGGAGCCGGCCGTCGTCGCGTAGTGGGCGGCTCCCGGGGTGCTCGCCCCCCGGGAGCCGGACCTCACCCGCCGCGGTGCCCGACCGCGGGATCCGGTACAAGTGGGCTGCCGACCCGACCGCCTCGACCGTCGCCACGAGAAGGGAGACGCCACATGCCCACCTACGTCATGCTGACCACGCTCACCCCCGAGGGCGTGCAGACGATCAAGAACAACCCTGCCCGGATCCGCGAGGTCAACCGTGAGGTCGAGCAGCTCGGCGCCACCGTCAAGGCGCAGTGGGCCACGCTCGGACGCTTCGATTTCGTCAACGTCATCGAGGCGCCCGACGAGCAGACGATCGCGCGCGTCTCGCTGGAGCTCGGCTCCCGGGGAACGGGTCGCTACGAGACCCTGAGCGCGATTCCGATCGACGACTTCATCAGCTCGATCTGACGTTGCCCGAGACCGTCCTCGTCCTCGGCGCCGGCGCGCGCGAGCACGCCCTCGTCCAGACGCTGCTGCGCTCGCCCAGCGCCCCCCGGGTCATCTGCGCGCCGGGGAACGCCGGGATCGCCGGGGAGGTGCCGGTGTTCGAGCTTGATCCACAGGACGTCGACGCCGTCGTCGCCCTCGCCGTCCGCGAGCGGGCCGGCCTCGTCGTCGTCGGGCCCGAGGCGCCGCTGGTGGCCGGCGTGGTCGACGCGCTGGCAGCGAACGGCATCGGCGCGTTCGGCCCGACCGCCGCCGCCGCGGAGCTGGAGGGGTCGAAGGCGTTCTGCAAGGAGATCATGGCGGCCGCCGGGGTCCCGACCGCCGCCTACGCGGTGGTCAGCGATCCCGACCAGGGGATGGCCGAGGTCACCGGCTACCCGATCGTCATCAAGGCCGACGGCCTGGCGGCGGGCAAGGGGGTGATCATCGCCGGCGACGAGCGGGAGGCGCGAGCGGCGCTGGACGAGCTGCTCGTGGAGCACCGCTTCGGGACCGAACGGGTGATCGTCGAGGAGCACCTCGACGGCGAGGAGCTCTCGCTGCTGGCGCTGTGCGACGGCGAGACCGCGGTGCCGCTCGCCTCCGCGCAGGACTACAAACGCATCTTCGACGGCGACGAGGGTCCGAACACCGGCGGCATGGGCTCCTACTCGCCGGTCGCGGCGGTGGACGACGACCGCGCCCGCGAGATCTGCGCCCAGGTCCATCAGCCCGTGCTGGCGGAGCTGGCCCGGCGCGGCCGCCCGTTTCACGGCGTCCTGTACGCCGGGCTGATGATGACCGCCGACGGGATCCGCGTGCTCGAGTTCAACGTCCGCTTCGGCGACCCCGAGACGCAGGCCATCCTGCCCCGGCTGCGTTCCGACCTGCTGACGCTGCTGCGGGCGTCGGGCGCGACGGGCGGACTCGCCTCGCTGCCGCCGCTGCAGTGGTCGCCGCAGACCGCGGTCACCGTCGTGCTGGCCAGCGCCGGCTATCCGGAATCGTCCTCGAGCGGGGATGTCATCACGGGCCTGGGCGAGGTCGGCTCCGACGTGTTCGTGACCCACGCCGGGACCGCGTTCGCGGCTCCGGGTGCGGCCACCGGCGAGGTCGTCACCCACGGCGGTCGTGTCCTCAGCGTGACCGGCCTGGGCGACGACGCCGCCGGCGCCCGCGCCGGCGCATATGCTGCAGCCGACATGATCGAGTTCACCGGCAAGCAACTGCGTCGTGACATCGCGCTCCGGGCGGTGCGCTGATGGCCGAGTCCGAGCCCGGAACGATGGCCGAGACGGCGGCGGAGATAGAGGATCTGGAGGTCGACGCGCCGCTCGTGGCGATCCTGATGGGCTCCAAGAGCGACATGGCGATCATGGAGCGCGCCGAGCGCGAGCTCAACGAGCGCGGGATCCGCTCCGAGACCCGGGTGATGTCCGCCCATCGCGAACCCGAGGTCGTCGCCGAGTACGCCCGCAACGCGAAGCTGCGCGGGATCCGGGTGATCATCGCGGGCGCGGGGCTGGCCGCCGCGCTGCCCGGGGTCGTCGCCGCGCACACCCCGCTGCCGGTGATCGGCGTTCCGCTGACCAGCAGCACCTCGGTGGGCGGCGGTCTCGACGCGCTGCTGGCGATCGTGCAGATGCCGCCCGGCGTACCCGTGGCCTGCGTCGGCGTCGACAATCCCCGCAACGCTGCCGTTCTGGCGGCGCGCATCCTCGAGGCCTGACGGCCGGCCCGGGCGCCACCCCGCGCCGGCCCGGAGGCACGGCGCGGGGACCACAGGCGCGAGCTGACCGGCGGGGTCAGGCCCCCGGCGGGAGCAGCACGGCGTTGATGACGTGGATGACCCCGTTGCTGGCCTCGACGTTCGCGTCGGTGACCTCGGCGTTGTTGATGTAGACGTGGCCGCTCTTGACCTTGACGGCGACCGTCGCGCCCTCCAGCGTCTTGATCGTGCTGAGCTTCTCGATCTTGGCCGCGAGATACTCGCCGCTGACGACGTGGTAGAGGAGCACCTTCTTGAGCAGCGTCTTGTTCTTGGCCAGCGCCGCCAGCGTCTTGGCCGGGACCTTGGCGAACGCCGCGTTGGTGGGCGCGAAGACCGTCAGCTTGCCCGTGCCCTCCAGCGCGCTGACCAGACCGGCCGCCTTGACGAGCTTGACGAGCGTCGAGAACTGCGACTGGCTCGACGCGATCTGCACGATGTTCTTGCTCGACGTCGCGCTTGCGGTCGCTCCGGCGGGCACGAGCGCGACCGATACCGCGGCGACCGCGATCAATCCGGCGATGATTCGCTTCATTTCCGACCTCCTGACGATGATTGACGTCCTCCTGCGCAGAGGTACGAGTCGTCGCGAGCCCGCGGTTGGGAAAATGGCGGGCAACCGATCCGCCGCCGTCCGCGTATCAGGCAGCAGGTGTCCTCCGCAGCCCACACGACCGTCCGAGGCAGGCCCCTCGTCGTGAAGACCGACAGACGCACGACCGGAGCACCCGTCGACCGCAGGCTCTCGCATCAGCTGCGTCGCCAGGATCCGCGCGCGGTGGAGACGATCGGCGAGCGCTATGGACCGCTGCTGCGCGGATATCTCGGCGCCGCCCTCGGGGATGCGGGGTCGACCGAGGATGTGATGCAGGTGACGATGCTCGACGTCTGGCGCCGCGGTCCCAGCTATGACCCGGAACGCTCGTCGTTGACGACGTGGTTGCTGATGATCGCGCGCTCACGGGCGATCGACCATCTGCGCCGGCGCGTCCCCGAGCCCTTTGACCCGGCAAGCGTGGCCGAGGTCATCGACGAGCAGGGCCATGACGACCTCGACGCCCTGCTCGAGCGCTGGCGGGTGGCCGGACTGATGTCGAGCCTGCCCAAGCAGGAGGCGATGCTCCTGCGGTTGCGCTTCTACGACGGCCTGACCCAGCGCCAGATCAGCGAGCGCACCGGGATCGCGCTCGGCACGGTGAAGATGCAGATGGTCCGGGCGCTGGAGCGGCTGCGCCAGACGCTGGAGAGCGAGCAGCCATGAGCGACGATCGTCGGCTCAGCGACCATCTGTTCGGCGAGGGCAGCGACGAGGACCGCCGCGCGTTCGAGCGCCGGCTCGCCGAGGATCCCGACCTGCAGGCTCGGATGACGCGCCTGACCGAGACGGCCGACACGCTGAGCGCCCTCCCGGCCGCGGCGTGGGAGGCGATCGAGACCGGCGCACCACCGAGCGGCGTGCCGGCCTGGGCGGGCCGGCCGGCGCTCCGCCGTCCGGGACTGCGCTGGGCCGCGGTGGCCGCGGCCGTCGTCGTGTTCGCGCTCGGTCTCGGAACCGGCGCGCTGCTCTCCTCGCCGGGCTCGGCGACGTCGGCGCCAGGCCAGAAGCTCGCCCTGCGACCGCCGGCCGGAGCGGCGCCGGGCGCGGCCGGCGTCGCCTATCTGACCGGGTCGGGCCACCTCGTGCTGGTCATCGCCCATCTGCCGGCGACCACCCGCGGCCACTACTACGAGGCGTGGTTGATGACGAGCCTGCAACGCCTCGTCCCGCTCGTCTCCTTCCGCGTCAACGCCAACGGGAGCGCGCGGATCGAGGTGCCGCTGGCGGCCGCGCCGGCCGCCTATCGCTACGTCGACATCTCGCTGCAGAGCGTCGCCGAGCGCGGCAGCCACTCCGGGGACTCGGTCCTGCGGGGCTCGACGTCATAGCGCCGCCGTCGGCCGGCCGCAGCCGGAGCCGGAGCCGGAGCCGGACAGCGTGGTCGCGCTACGCGCCCGCCAGGCAGGGAGCGGGCGCGGCGTCGTGCGCCAGGTCCTGGATGTAGCGGGCGATGACGGCGGCGGCGCCGTGACGGCGGCGCGGGGCCGTGTCGGTGCCGGTGGCGGCCGTGGTGGCCTGGCCGATGGTCGACGTCTCGATATTCATATACGCGTCCTCTGAGCTGACCGTTGTACGATGAGGGTCGTACGATAGCACTTGTACGAAGAATGTCGTACAAGTCGTGAAGGGCGTCCTATCATGAGAGAGGCAATGTCGATCCAAGCCGCCGAACCGATCGTCCACCCGGGCCGCGATGAGCTGGAGCTCGTGTCCGTCCTGCACGCGCTGTCGGATCCGGTGCGGCTGATGATCGTCGCCGAGCTCGCGCGCCGCGAGGGCGAGTTCACCTGCGGGAGCTTCGAGCTCCCGGTGACGAAGTCGACCTGCACGCATCACTTCAAGGTGCTGCGCGAGGCCGGCGTCATCCAGCAGCGCCCGCAGGGCACGATGCGGCTCAACCGCCTGCGCCGCGAGGACCTCGAGGCGCGGTTCCCGGGTCTCCTGGAGACCGTGCTGCGCGCCACGCGCAGCTCCGAGCTGGCGGCGATCGCCCAGCGCCAGGTCGCCTAGCTCGTGTACCACCGCGCCAGCGCCCGCCGGCGGCGGTGATCGCGCGCTACACACGGCGAGAGCTCGCCGCCGCCTGGTCTGACCACGCCCGCTTCGACGCCATGCGCCGGGTCGAGGTGGCGGCCTGCGAGGAGATGGACGGCCCCACCGAGGCCGAGCTGGACGCGATCCGGGGCGCGACGTTCACCGTCGAGGCGATCGACGAGCGCGAGAAGGTCACCGACCACGACACCGCGGCGTTCGTCGACATCCTGTCGGAGTCGGCCGGTCCCGCCGGGCGCTGGATCCACTTCGGGCTGACCTCCTCCGACGTGCTCGACACCGGCCTGGCGCTCCAGATCACCGACGTCGGACGTCTCATCCTGCCCGACTCACGCCGGCTCGTCGCCGCCCTGGCCGCCGCGGCCCGGGAACACGTCGACACGCTGTGCGTCGGGCGGACCCACGGCATTCACGCCGAGCCGACGACGTTCGGGATCAAGCTCGCCGGCTTCGCCTTCGAGGCCCACCGCAACGCCGAGCGCCTGGCGCGGGCGTTTGCGCAGGCCGCGGTCGGGGCCGTCTCAGGCGCCGTCGGCACGTACTCGGCGACCTCGCCGGACTTCGAGGCGCGCGTGCTGCACCGGCTCGGGCTCGAGCGCGAGCCGGTCTCCACCCAGGTCGTGGCGCGTGATCGCCACGCCGAGCTGCTGGAGGCGATCGCGCTCGCCGGCGCCGGCCTGGAGCGCTTCGCCACCGAGCTGCGCCATCTGGCGCGCACCGAGGTGGGTGAGGTCTCAGAGCCGTTCGGCGCCGGCCAGAAGGGCTCGAGCGCGATGCCCCACAAGCGCAATCCGATCAAGTCCGAGCAGGTTGTGGGGCTCGCCCGCGTCCTGCGCGGCAATGTCCAGGCCGGGTTGGAGAACGTCGCCCTGTGGCACGAGCGCGACATCTCGCACTCATCGGTGGAGCGGATCATCCTGCCGGACTCGACGATCCTGCTCGATCACATGCAGCGCCGCGTCCTCGCGCTCGTGCAGGGGATGGTCGTCGACACCGAGCGGATGCGCGCCAATCTCGACCTGACCTACGGCGCGCTCTTCTCCCAGCGCGTTCTGCTCGCGCTCGTCGCCGCCGGGGAGACGCGCGACGACGCCTACCGGGTCGTCCAGGGCCTGGCCCGCCGGGCGATCGCGCAGCGCACCCCGCTGCGCTCGCTGCTCGCCGCTGACCCGGCCGGAGAGGGCCTCGATCTCGATGTCATCTTCGACTACGAGCCGTTCGTCCGCCACGCCGGCGAGATCGTCGGCCGGCTGGAATCGATCGCCTGAAAGCCGTCGCCGCGGGCGGCTCCCGCCGTCGCCGTTTCGTCGGGGTCAGCCGCTAGGATCGGCGAGGTGAGCCCCCTCTCCGATCTGGCGCTGATCGCCTCCGGCAAGGTCCGCGAGATCTATGAGGCCTCGCCGAGCGAGCTCCTGATCGTCGCCTCGGACCGCATCTCCACCTACGACGTCGTGCATCCGACGCCGATCCCCGACAAGGGCAGCGTCCTCACCGGGCTGTCGGCCTTCTGGTTCGATCGCACCGCCGAGATCGTGCCCAACCACGTCGTCTCGGTCACCGACGGGGTCCCGGCCGAGGTCCGCGGGCGCGGGATGGTCGTCCGCAGGCTCTCGATGCTGAGCGTCGAGTGCGTCGTGCGGGGCTACATCACCGGGTCGGGCTGGAAGGACTACCAGGCCACCGGCGCCGTCTCGGGAATCACGCTGCCGGCGGGGCTGCGGGAGTCCGATCGTCTCCCGGAGCCGCTGTTCACGCCGAGCACGAAGGCCGACGTCGGCCACGATGAGGCGATCGACTTCGAGGGCGCCGTCGCGCTGATCGGCGATCGCGCGCTGGCCGAGCGCGTCCGTGACGTGTCGATCGCGCTGTACGAGTTCGCCGCCGCGCACGCGCTCGAGCACGGGATCATCCTCGCCGACACGAAGTTCGAGCTCGGGCTCGACGCCGCCGGCACGCTGACCATCGGGGACGAGATGTGCACGCCGGATTCGTCGCGCTTCTGGCCGGCCGACGCGTACGAGCCCGGACGCGGCCAGCCGAGCTTCGACAAGCAGTACGTCCGTGACTGGGCGTCGTCGACCGGCTGGGATCGCACTCCGCCGGCCCCGCCCGTCCCCGAGGACATCGTCGCGCGCACGCGGGCGAAGTACGTCGAGGCCTACGAGCGCATCACCGGCGAGCCGTTCGCCGATTGGCTGGCCCGCACGGGCGCAGGACGCTGAGCTCGGCGTGCGCGCCCGCGTCCTCGTCAAGCCGAAGGCCGGCATCCTCGACCCTCAGGGTCAGGCCGTGGAGCGCGCGCTGCCGGCGCTCGGCTTCGACGGCGTGCGCAACGTCCACGTCGGCCGGATGATCGAGCTCGACGTCGACGACCCCTCGCGGCTGCCCGAGATCTGTCAGCGGCTGCTGACCAATCCGCTGATCGAGGACTACGAGATCGTCGAGACCGGCGCGGCGCCGCACGGGGCGGGTGGGGCCGCGTCTCCGTCGTGAAGTTCGGCGTCATCCGCTTCCCCGGCTCGTGCGACGAGGTCGACGCCCAGCTGGCGTGCCAGCGGGTCGGCGAGGCGGTGCTGCTGTGGCACGGTGACCGGGATCTGCAGGGCGTCGACGCCGTCGTCGTCCCCGGTGGCTTCTCCTACGGCGACTATCTTCGCGCCGGCGCGATCGCCCGCTTTGCCCCCGTGATGGAGGCGGTGACCGAGTTCGCGCGTGACGGTGGCCTCGTGCTCGGCATCTGCAACGGCTTCCAGGTGCTGTGCGAGGCAGGGCTCCTGCCCGGCGCGCTGCTGCCCAACACCTCGCTGCGCTTCCTCTTTCGCCAGGTGGAGCTCGAGGTGGTCAGCGCCGATTCGCCGTTCACCGGCGTCTGCGCCGCGGGTCAGCGTCTCTCGATCCCGGTCAAGCACACGACCGGGCGCTTCTACGCTCCGGCCGTCGATCTCGTCCGCCTCGCCGCCCAGGATCAGATCCTGCTGCGCTACGCCCCCGGCCACAATCCCAACGGCTCGCTGCACGACATCGCCGGGGTCTGCAACGAGCAGCGCAACGTGTTCGGGCTCATGCCCCATCCCGAGCACGCTGTCGATGCGCTGACCGGCTCCGTCGACGGCCTGACGATCTTCGAGTCGATCCGAGCGCAGGTCGGGCAGCGCGCGCTTGTCTGAGACGATCCCCCGCTATCGCGAGCTCGGCCTGACCGACAGCGAGTACGAGCTGATCCTGGCGCGCCTGGTGCGCGAGCCGTCGCCGACCGAGCTGGCGATGCTGTCGCTGATGTGGTCCGAGCACTGCGCCTACAAACATTCCAAGAAGCTGCTGCGCCGGCTCCCGACCGAGGGCTCGGCGGTGCTGATGGGCCCGGGCGAGAACGCCGGCGTCGTCGACGTCGGCGGCGGGCTCGGGGTCGCCTTCAAGGTCGAGTCCCACAATCACCCCAGCGCCGTCGAGCCCTTCCAGGGCGCGGCGACCGGGGTCGGCGGCATCCTGCGCGACGTGTTCGCCGTCGGCGCGCGGCCGATCGCCGTGCTGGACTCGCTGCGCTTCGGCGAGCCCGCCGACTCCGAGCGCTCGCGCTATCTGCTGGAGCATGCGGTCGGCGGCATCGGCCATTACGGCAACTCGATCGGCGTCCCGACGGTCGGCGGCGAGATCTACTTCGAGTCCAGCTACGAGCAGAACTGCCTGATCAACGCCATGTGCCTCGGGCTCGCTCCGCACGAGCGGCTGATTCGCGCGGCGGCCGCGGGGCCGGGCAACGTGCTCGTCCTGCTCGGCGCGCTGACCGGACGCGACGGGATCGGGGGCGCATCGGTGCTCGCCTCGGCCGAGCTCGGGGAGGCCGACGAGGCCAAGCGCCCGTCGGTCCAGATCGGCGACCCGTTCGCCGAGAAGAAGCTGCTCGAGTGCTGCCTGGATCTGCTCGATCGGGATTTGCTCGTCTCGCTTCAGGATCTCGGCGCCGCCGGGCTGACCTCCTCCGCCTCGGAGATGGCCTCCAAGGGCGGGGTCGGGCTGGACATCGACTGCTCCCGGGTGCCGCTGCGCGAGCCCGGGCTCGAGCCGTTCGAGATCATGGTCTCGGAGTCCCAGGAACGGATGCTGTGCGTCGTCGAGCCCGCCCGGGTCGATGCGGTGATCGAGGTCTGCCGCCATTGGGAGACGCTCGCCACGCCGATCGGCGCCGTCAACGACTCCGGCCGGCTGCGGATCCTGACCGCCGACAGCGTGGCCGCCGACCTGCCGGTCGGGATCCTCGTCGACGACTGTCCGCTCTACGACCTGGCGCCCGCGCCGCCGACCGAGCCGCTCTACGCCCCGTCGACGGCGGTCATCGACGCCACCACCTCGCCCGGCGATGCCCTGATGGAGCTGCTGGAGTCCGCCAACATCGCGTCGCGCCGGCCGGTCTTCGAGCAGTACGACCCGGTCGTGCAGTCGCGCACCGTGCGCCGCCCCGACGATGCCGACGCCGCGGTGCTCGCCCTGCCGACCGGCGAGGCGATCGCGGTGGCGATCGACGGCAACGGCCGGCGAGTGGCCTGCGATCCGCGGCGCGGCGCCGCCGAGGCGGTCTTCGAGTGCGCCGCCAACCTGGCCTGCGTCGGCGCGCTGCCGCTCGGCCTGACCAACTGCCTGAACTTCGGCAATCCCGAAAAGCCCCACGTCGCCTGGCAGATGGTCGAGGCGGTGGAGGGCATCAGCCGGGCCTGCGAGTCGCTCGGGGTGCCGGTCGTCGGCGGCAACGTCTCGCTCTACAACGAGGCGCCGAGCGGTCCGATCTTCCCGACTCCGGTCATCGGCATGGTCGGCCGGCTGCCGGACCCGGCCCGGGCCGGGCGGCTCGGGTTCGCGCGGGCGGGCGACGTGATCGCCCTCGTCGGCGCCTTCGCGCCCACGCGCGCGGGATCGGAGATCGCGAAGCTGTCGGGCGACCCCGTCGCCGGGCCGCTGCCCGACCTCGATCCCCCCGCGATCCGCGACGCGATGATGACCGTCGTGCGCCTCGTGCGCTCCGGCGCGGTGCACAGTGCCCACGACATCGCCGAGGGCGGGATCGCGGTGGCGATCGCCGAATGCTGCATCGCCGGCGGGATCGGAGCGAGCGTCACGCTGCCGGCCGGGCTGGACCCGTTCGCCGAGGCGCCGGGACGGGCGTACATCGTCTCGGGCCCGGAGGCCGCGCTCGCCGGCCAGACGATCATCGGCCGCGTCGGCGGCGAGGGGTTCGTGATCGCCGGGACGCTGAACGCCGCAGTTTCCGAGCTCCACGGCGCGCGCGAGCGCGGACTTGCGCAATATCTGTGAACGCCGTGCCGCCACCCGCTAGCCTGACGGTGAAGGCGCTTCCCTGATGGCTCTCCCGAACGACCATCGCGACGGCCCACGCGACGAATGCGGTGTCTTCGGGATCTACGCACCCGAGCACGACGTCGCCCGTCTGTCGTACTTCGCTCTGTTCGCCCTCCAGCATCGCGGGCAGGAGTCGGCCGGCATCGCGACCGCCCCGCGGGGCGGGAACATCATCGCCATCCGGGATCAGGGGCTCGTCTCCCAGGTCTTCGACGAGCACACGCTGCGCACGCTGATCGGCGACATGGCGATCGGCCACGTGCGGTATTCGACGACCGGCTCCTCGGACTGGGACAACGCCCAGCCGATCGTCCGCGACGACCATCGCACGCTCGCCCTCGCCCACAACGGCAATCTCATCAACGCCGTCGAGCTGCACACCGAGCTGCGCGGCCACGACGTGCCGTTTCGCTCCACCTCGGACTCCGAGATCATCGCCGCGCTGCTGGCCACGCATCCGGCGGAGGCGATCGACGACGCGGTGGCCGACGTGCTGCCCCGCCTGCAGGGGGCGTTCTCGACGGTCGTGATGACCGAGGAGGCGGTCGTCGCCTTCCGTGATCCCCAGGGTCTGCGGCCGCTGTCGGTCGGCCGGATCGACGATCCCGCCGGCGGCCCCGCGGCGTACTGCGTTGCCAGCGAGTCGTGCGCGTTCGATCTGATCGGCGCGACCTTCCTGCGCGACGTCGAGCCGGGCGAGATGGTCATGCTGACCGCCTCGGGCCTGCACTCCCGCCAGGTCGTCAGCGGCGGGCGGCGGGCGTTCTGCGTCTTCGAGTACATCTACTTCGCGCGCCCGGACTCGCGCATGGCCGGCACCGTCCTGCAGGTGGCGCGCTCCCGGATGGGCGAGATCCTGTGGGAGGAGGCGCCGGTCGACGCCGATGTCGTCATCCCGGTGCCCGACTCGGGCAACGCCGCCGCCCGCGGCTTGGCCCGCGCCGCCAATCTGCCCCAGGACGACGGCTTCATCAAGAACCGCTACGTGGCCCGCACCTTCATCCAACCCGGCCAGGAGCTGCGCCGCCACGGCCTGAGGATGAAGTTCAACCCGCTGCGCGAGGTCGTGGAGGGCAAGCGGCTGATCGTCGTCGACGACTCGATCGTCCGCGGCAACACGATGCCGGAGATCGTCCAGATGCTGCGAGACTCGGGCGCCGCCGAGGTCCACCTGCGGATCTCCTCGCCGCCGATCAAGCATCCCTGCCACTACGGCATCGACATGTCGACCCGTGAGGAGATGATCGCCCACGGCCGCAGCGTCGCGGACGTCTGCGCCAAGCTCGGCGCCGACTCGCTGCACTATCTGTCGCTGGCCGGCGTCTACAAGGCGGTCGGCGCCCCCCGTGAGCAGCACTGCGACGCGTGCTTCAGCGGTGAATACCCTTTGGCCGGGACTGAAGAGGCCAACGGGAAGTTCGCGTTCGAGAACGCGCTCCCGCTCGTCCGCGCGTAGTCGTCGCGGCGGTCTCAGGCCGCCGCGCGGAGCCCCTCCAGCTCGGCGAGCAGCGAGTCGCCGTGCTTGTCGATGAACGACGGGCCGATGCCCTTGATGGCCAGCAGCTCCGCGGCGCTCGCCGGACGGCGGCGCAGGATCTCCTCGAGGACGGCGTTCGTGGCCACGGTGTAGGCGGGCTTGCCGTCGGCCCTCGCGCTGCGCCACGCCTTCAGCGCGTCGTACTCGGCGGCGTCGGCCGGCGGCCCGGTGGGCTCGGCCGCGGCCCCAGCCCCGCGGGCGCCGCCGTTCCCACCGGCGCCGGCGCCGTTCGTGCGGCCTCGGCGGGCGGTGGGCACGCGATCGACGACCGTCAGCCAATCCAGCGGATCACAGACGTTGCAGCAGCGGCCGGTCGCCGCCGGAGGGGTCGGATCGCCGAAGTGCTGCAGCAGCTGCCGGCGCCGGCAGATGTCGGTGCTGGTGGCGAACGCCTTCAGCGCCTGATAGGCCTCCCAGCGGCGTCCGGTCGCCTCGCGGCACACGCCGGCGGCGCGGCCGTAGTCCAGATCCCCCCACAGGCTGACCGCGACCCGGCCGCCCGGACCGGGCGCCAGGCTCGCCGCACCGCAGCGCTCGGCGACGGCCAGCGCGACCCGGTCGCGGTCGTCCTGGCCGCGTGGGTCGATCATCGCCACCCCGTCGACGGCCTGGCCGCGCAGTCGCCGCAGCGTCGCCTCGACGTCGGCCGGGCCGAGCTCGGCGTTGCGGATGAACTGCACGAGCCGCCCCAGATCGCCGCGCATCGCCAGCATCACCGCGCGCGCCGGCTCGCCGTCACGGCCCGCCCGCCCGGCCTCCTGGTAGTAGGCCTCGACGCTGGCCGGCATCGCCCAGTGCCAGACGCTGCGCACCCCGAACGGGAAGTCGACGCCCATGCCGAAGGCATTGGTGGCCACGATCACGTCGACCTCGCCGGTGGTGAACACCGCCTGGGCGTCGGCGCGGGCCTGCGCCGCCATCCCGGCGTGATAGCCGACGGCCGACAGCCCGTCGGCCCGCACCGCCGCGGCGATGTCCTCGGTGTCCCTGCGCGTGCCGCAGTAGACGATCGCCGGCCGGTTGGCCGGGTCACGCAGGCCTGACAGCAGCGTGGCCCGCTTACGGGCGACGGCGCCGTCGCCCGCGAACTCGACGGTGTCGAAGCTGATGTTGGGCCGATCGAAGCCGCGGCGCACCATCACCGGGTCGACGAGGCCCAGGCGGGTGACGATCTCCTGGGCGACCTTCGGCGTGGCGGTCGCCGTCGCCGCCATCACCGGTGGGCGCCCGAGCTCGTCGATGATCGGTCGCAGGCGGAGATAGTCAGGCCGGAAGTCGTGCCCCCATTCCGATACGCAGTGCGCCTCGTCGACCACGAACAGCGCGATCCGGCGGCGGCTCAGCGCGCGCCGGAACGCCCCGCTGGCAAAGCGCTCGGGCGCGCAGAAGACGATCTGGGCGTCGGAGCCGACCGCCGCCAGCGCGGCCCGGCTGGCCTCCTCGCCGAGCGTCGAGGCGAGCATCGCCGAGCGGACGCCGAGCGCCGGCAGCCGCTGATGCTGGTCGGCGATCAGCGCGATCAGCGGCGAGACGACGACGGTCAGGGCGTCGGAGGCGATCGCCGGGAGCTGATAGCAGAGCGATTTGCCAGCCCCGGTCGGCAGCGCCAGCAGGCACGACCGGCCGTCGAGCGCGGCCTGGACCGCCTCACGCTGGCCGGGGCGGAAGGCGGCGAGCCCGAAGCGTGCCAGCAGCTCATCCGGGGTGGCCTGCGATCGGATGCCGACCGCCCGCTCGGCGGCGGCGCCGAGCACCTCGGGATCGAGCCGCCCCTGCGCCGACCAGGCGAAGCTGCCGGTGGTGATGACCTCGCTCCATTCCCCGTCCCCTCCGGCCAGTCGCTCGCTCAGCGTGTCGGCGACGGGGCGCAGGACCGCGCGCTGCTCCTCGTCGAGCTCTGACCACTGGGCTCGCAGCGCCTCGCCGGGCTCCCGGGAGAGCAGGGCGAGCAGCGGCTGGGCCCAGGCGTCGGATTCCGCGCGGGCCACCGCCTGGGCGAGCGGGGTGATCAGCTCCCGGTCGCCGGGAGCGAGCAGCCGATAGGCATCCCGGGCGCGCTGCAGCGAGGGCTCCCGTTCGCGGAAGCGGGCAGCATCGGCCAGGGCTGTCAGCATCGCGTGCATCGACCCCCAAACGTACTCGCGCGAGAGGACGCTGTCGCTATGCTGCGCGCGGCATGCGGCTCGCCGTCCTCGCGTCCGGCAACGGAACGAACCTGCAGGCGCTGATCGATCGCGTCCACGGCCGGGACGGCGTGACGATCGCCGCCGTGGCGTCCGACAGACCGCAGGCCCGCGCGCTGGAGCGCGCTCGGGCGGCCGGGATCACGGTGCAGGCCTTCCCGCGGGACCGCTTCACCGACCGGACGGAGCGCGACGTCGCCCTTGCCGCCTGGCTGCACGGGCAGGCTGTCGAGCTCGTCGTCCTGGCCGGTTACATGCAGCTCGTCGCCCCGGAGTTCCTGGCCGCCTTCCCCGACCGGGTGATCAACGTCCATCCGGCGCTGCTGCCGTCGTTTCCGGGACTGGACGCCGTCGGGCAGGCGCTGGCCTACGGGGTCAAGGTCTTCGGCGTCAGCGTGTTCTTCGTCGACGGGGGAGTCGACACCGGGCCGGTCATCCTGCAGCGCGCGATCGAGCTGCCCGACGCTCGGTCGCCCGACGACGTGCTCGCCCGGCTGCATCCGATCGAGCACGAGCTGCTCGTCGAGGCGGTCACGTTGATCGCGCACGGAGCGGTCAGCTTTGATCCCGCCAACCCGCGCCGGGTGCGCGTGGCGCGGTACAGTCGGCCCATGGACGCGAGTGTCGAGCCTGTCAGCGTGGGGCAGCCCGCAGCCCTCGGCCCCGAGATCCAGCGCGCGCTGCTGTCGGTCTCAGACAAGACCGGGATCGTCGACTTCGCCCGCGGGCTCGCCGACCTGGGGATCGAGGTCGTCTCCACCGGCGGCACGGCGCGCGAGTTGTCGGAGTCGGGCATCCCGGTGCGCTCCATCACCGATCTCACCGGCTTTCCGGAGATCATGGACGGGCGCGTCAAGACGCTGCATCCCAAGCTGTACGCCGGTCTGCTGGCCGTCCGGGACAACCCCGAGCATCGCCAGGCCGCGGCCGAGCACGGCGTCGGGTATGTCGATCTCGTCTGCGTGAATCTGTATCCGTTCGAGCGCACGGCCGCCCGGCGCGGCGCGAGCGACGACGAGGTCGTCGAGAACATCGACATCGGCGGGCCGACGATGATCCGCGCGGCCGCCAAGAACCACTCGTATGCCGCGCCGATCGTCAACCCGGCCAGCTACGACGCGGTGCTGGCCGAGCTGCGTGAGTCCGACCGCCATCTGTCGGCCTCCACCCGGGAGAATCTCGCCGCCGAGGCGTTCGCCTACACCGCGCGCTATGACACCGCGATCGCCCGCTGGTTCCAGGAGAAGCAGGAGGACTTCCCGCCGCTGTTCGTGCGGGCGTTCGAGAAGGTGCTGGAGCTGCCCTACGGCGAGAACCCGCATCAGCGCGCCGCCTACTACGAGCAGGTCGGCGCGCGCACCCACGTCCTGTCGATGGTCTCCCATCTGGCCGGCAAGCCGATCTCGTTCAACAACCTGCTGGACCTCGACGCCGGCCGGCTCGTGCTCAGCGAGTTCAAGATCCCGGCCTGCGTGATCATCAAGCACAACAATCCCTGCGGGGTGGCGGTCGGATCGACCGCGATCGAGGCCTATCAGAAGGCCTTCGCCTGCGATCCGCTGTCGGCCTTCGGCGGCGTGGTCTGCATCAACCGGGCGGTCGACGCGCCGCTCGCCGAGCTGCTCAAGGAGCAGTTCATCGAGGTCCTGTTCGCGCGGGGCTACAGCGACGACGCGCTGGGCGTGCTGAGCGCGAAGCCGAACATGCGGATCCTCGACGACCGCGAGCGCCGGATCCCGAACATGATCGAGCCGCATCTGCGCCAGGTCGTCGGCGGGATGCTCGTCCAGGACCGCGACTTCGACATCGAGGACCGCTCCGAGATGCAGGTCGTCACCGAGCGCCGCCCCACCGAGCCCGAGTGGCAGGAGCTGTCGTTCGCCTGGAAGGTCTGCAAGCACGTCAAGTCCAACGGCATCGTCATCTCCAAGGGCCTGCAGACCATCGGGGTCGGGGCGGGGCAGATGAGCCGCGTCGACGCCGTGCGGATCGCGCTGGAGAAGGCCGGCGACGCGCTCCAGGGCGCGGTGCTCGCCTCCGACGCCTACTTCCCCTTCTCCGACGGCCCCGAGCTCGCCCTCGAGGCGGGCATCACCGCCATCATCCAGCCCGGCGGGTCGGTCCGTGACCATCTGACGGTGGAAGCGGTCGACAGGGCGGGCGCGGCGATGGTCTTCACCAGCCGTCGCCACTTCCTCCATTGACCACGCGCCTGCCCGGCGACCCGCCGTCGCCCTACGAGACCCAGTTCGGCTTCAGTCGCGTCGTCGCCGCCGGCCCGTTCGTCCTGCTCGGCGGCACCACCTCGATCGATGAGTACGGCTTCGTGGCCGGCGACACCCCGTATGAGCAGACGGTCGTCATCCTGCGCAAGCTCGAACACGAGCTCGCCCGGGCCGGCGTCGGCGTCGCCGACGTCGTCTCGACCCGCGTCTACGTCACCGACATCTCCCGCAGCGAGGAGGTCGGCCGCGCCCACGGCGACATGTTCGCCGACCATCGCCCGCTGATGACGATGGTCGAGGTCTCGGGCCTGATCGACCCGCGGATGCTCGTCGAGATCGAGGCCGTCGCCTTCCGGGCGGACGCGTAGGCGAGCCGGCGCGCCTACGCGCCCGGCCGGTGCGCGATCATGGAGGCCCGCCGCTGTAGCTCAGTTGGTAGAGCAACGGACTTTTAATCCGAAGGTCGTGGGTTCGAGCCCCACCGGCGGCATCGAGAAGTTGCTGTAAAGACACGGTTTCTGGCTTGACGGATCGCGGTGAGGGGCGGACCATGTCCCGAATATGTCCCCGGCAACGACTCCGCCCGGTGTCCCCAGCGGCCACGTCTTCCGCGTCGAGCGCGTCCGAGGACCGGCCTGGTACGCCAAGTACCGCCTGCCCGACGGGCGCCAATCAGAAAAAGCTCGGTCCGGCCTGGACCGGAGGTGGGCGCCCGGCAGGACTATCGCTCGACGCTGAACGCGCATCTGCTGCCGGCGAACCCGCTCGCTCGCGTCGAGAAGCATCCGATCCGACCGAGCGGCGACATCCAGGTGTTCCCGAAGTCGGGCAAGGTCCGAGCGGTCCCGCTGGCTCCCGACGTCGCCTCCTCGCTCGCGGCGCTCGGCCGGCGCGAGCACTGGACCGGCGACGATGACCTGGTCTTCGTCGGCGAGTCCGGCGATCACCTCAACGGCTCGGCGCTGCGCCGGCGCTACAAGACCGCGTTGACGGCGGCGGGTCTGCGTCCGCTGCGCTTCCACGACCTACGCCACACGTTCGGCACTCGGATGATCGCCAAGGTCGACTATGCCGATCGCATGGCTATGCCGATCCGGCCGGTCGTGGGTGACCGTCGTCGCGGCGCCGGGTGTCGGCTGGTTCGGCCTACCGGGTGGGCGGGGGCGTGTCTGAGCGGGGGTGGAGGTGCTCGGAGTGCGCGATCGCTTGGGTGAGCAGGTCGGCGATGTGCGGGTCGTGGAGGGAGTAGATGACCTGGCGGCCTTTGCGGTCTCCGGTGACGAGTTCGAGGTCGCGGAGGATCCGGAGTTGTTGTGAGACGGCGGGTTGTTCCATCTCGATGTGGGCGGCGAGCTCGGAGACGGAGCGCGGCGCGACCGCGAGCGCGCTGAGGATCCGGATGCGGCTCGGGGTCCCGAGCGCTTGGATGGCTTCGGCGACCCGTTCGGCCGTTTCGGCGGTCATTGCTGCGAGGTTGATCTGGTGGCCGTGGGTGATCGGGGGATCATCCCAAACGACTCATGCGCGCTCGTGCATGAGTCGTGGTACTGTGTGGGATACAGGCGATGCATCCGCTCGGGCGGGTGCGAGGAGATCAACGATCACAGCGATGAAAGACCAACCCCGAAGTCGTTTCTCCCCGCTCGCCTGCGGCTGCCGCACCGCCTAGTTCTCGGTCGGCTTTCCGCAGCGGTTTGCGGGGAGCTGAGCTGAACGGAGGTGCGCCATGCAGTCACGGGCGCTTCGCCGCCGCGACCATGTCCGGCGGACAACACATGTGAATAGCGGTCGTCCGCTTTGCCAGCGGTCGATTGTCGATCGCGGCGCTTGCGGCGGTGGCCGGCTGGTCGCGCGGTGGGTCACGAGTTGGGACGGCCGGCTCGTGATCGGCTGGTCGGTTGAGCGATCGCCGGCCGTGAGGACAACTACGAGCGAGGACGCCATGTCTGAGTCAGACGACAGTCGAAGTCCGAGAACCGGCACGCACGCTCGCCCTCCCGCCCTCGCCTGACCTCAAGGCGCGGTGGCCTCGGGGGGTGGGGGTGCGTGGCACCTGAACCCCTTTGATTTTGAGACGAGGTCACCGATGAACACCACACCCACCACTGCTTCTCCTGATGTGACGGCCGCTGGCCCGCCGGGCCGCCGGACGGTGCTCGACAACGCGCATGTTGGCGATATCCATGGGGCGCTTGGGACGTTGCGCCAGCACGGCGGGCGGCCCGGGTCGCGTCGTGCGCGGCTGCTCGCGTTGTTGGCGATCATGGGCCCGGGGCTGATCGTGATGGTCGGCGATAACGATGCTGGCGGGGTCGCGACCTACGCCCAGGCCGGGCAGAACTACAAGCTGACGCTGCTGTGGACGCTGCTGCTGCTGATCCCGGTCCTGATCGTCAACCAGGAGATGGTCGTCCGGCTCGGAGCGGTCACGGGGGTGGGGCATGCCCGGTTGATCATCGAGCGGTTCGGGAAGTTCTGGGGCGCGTTCTCGGTCGGCGATCTGTTCCTTCTGAACTTCCTGACGATCGTGACCGAGTTCATCGGGGTCAGCCTCGCGCTGGGTTACTTCGGCGTGAGCCGGTATGCGGCGGTCCCTGTCGCGGCGGTCGCGCTGATCGCGATGACGGTCACCGGGAGCTTCCGGCGGTGGGAGCGGTTCATGTTCCTGTTCGTTGCCACGAACTTCCTCGCGATCCCGCTCGCATTCTCGACCCACCCCCACCTCGGACCGATCCTGTCCGGCGCGAGCACGCCCGGGGTGCGGGGAGGGTCCGGGTCAACGTCGATGCTGTTGATCATCGCGATCGTCGGCACGACCGTCGCGCCGTGGCAGCTGTTCTTTCAGCAGTCCAACGTGATCGACAAGCGGATCACCCCGAAGTGGATCAACTACGAGCGGGCCGATACGGTGATCGGCTCGATCATCGTGATCCTCGGCGCGGCAGCGATCATGATCGCGGTCTCCGCCGCCCTGGGCACCAGCCCGCTGCACGGCCGGTTCACCGACGCTGGCGCGGTCGCGCACGGCCTCGCGCACACGGCCGGTCCGGTCGCGGGTGATCTGTTCGCGATCGTGCTGCTGAACGCCTCGATCATCGGCGCCGCCGCGGTGACGCTCGCGAGCTCCTACGCGTTCGGGGATGTCTTCCGCCGGCCGCATTCGCTGCATCACGGCGTCGGACAGGCGAAGCTGTTCCACGGCAGCTACACCGCGATGGTCGTGCTCGCCGCCGGGATCGTGCTGATCCCTGGCGCGCCGCTCGGCACGATCACGACCGCGGTCCAGGCACTCGCAGGGGTGCTGCTGCCAAGCGCGACGGTGTTCCTGCTGCTGCTGTGCAACGACAAGGGAGTTCTCGGCCCGTGGACGAACCCGGGATGGTTGAACGCGATCGCGAGCGTGATCGTCGGGGTGCTCGTCGTCCTGTCCGCAATCCTGACCGTGACGACCCTGTTTCCGCACATCGATGTGCGGATCACGACCGAGATCCTGTTCGGAACGCTGGTCGTGTCGCTCGCGCTCGGCGGTCTCTACATCATGCGTGAGCGGCGCGCGGCGCTCCTCGACCTCCCAGCGGGTGTCCGTGATCCCGAGTGGGCGCCCCGGCTGTCGTGGACGATGCCGCCACTCGAACTGCTCGACCGGCCGACCTGGTCACGCGCGCGAACGATCGGGATGCTCGCGTTGCGGGGCTATCTCGTCGTCGCGGTGTTGATGCTGGTCGTCAAGGCGATCGAGATCGGCGTCGGTCACTGACGCGCTGCGGCCGGGCGGGCAGGAACTGCCCGCCCGCCTGGTCGACGCTGACGGTGTGCGGGTTGCGGCGCGGCGGTCGTCGGCATAGTTCTGGTTCCCGACAGAGCACTTCGCGAGAGCCGGAGCTCGGCTCCGGCAGGAGGTCGATCGATGTCGGGAACTGGAACACGTCGCAAGCCCGGACCGCCGGGGCCGTTTGTCTGCGGGTATCGCGTCTGGCTATCGGAGCGCGGGTACTCGCCGATGGCCGTGGTGCGGTCATTGACCGCGCTGGGACATCTCGGGCGTTGGATGGATCGCGAGAGCGTTGCGGTCGAGCAGCTCCACAGCGTGTTGGTCGGCGAGTTCCTCGTCGTCTATCGCGGCGAGCAGGGGCGTCTGCCGACCGCGGGCGTCTGGCCGTTACTGGACTATCTCCGCTCGATCGGTGCGGTCCCGCCTGAGCCGCCAGCCCCGGCCGGGCCGGTCGACCAGTCGTCTGCGAGTACCGCGACTGGCTGCGTGAAGAGCGCGGGCTGGCGCCGTGCACCGTGCGAGCGTGCGCGCGTGTCGCTCGCCGGTTCCTGACCGAGCGTGCCAGCCCGAGCGACCCGTCCGGGGCGCACGGGATCACCGCGGTTCATGTCAATGCGTTCCTGCTGCGCGAGTGTGAGCGGGTGAGCGCCGGCACCGCGCGGTGCAGCACCTACTGGCTGCGGTCGCTGCTGCGGTACCTCGCGGTCCGCGGGTTTGCCGACCCCGGTCTGACCGACGCCGTGCCGCGGGTCGCGCACTGGCGCGACGCAACGATCCCACAGTTTCCCGCCAGGCTCGAGATCGACCGGCTGCTCGCCGCATGCGATCGTGACGAACCGACCGGCGCCCGCAACTATGCGGTGCTGCTGTTGCTCGCACGACTGGGCTTGCGCGCCGTCGAGGTCTCGCGCCTACGACTGGACGATCTCGATTGGCGCGCCGGGGAGATCACGGTCGACGGCAAAGCCCATCGCCTCGATCAGCTGCCGCTGCCCAATGATGTCGGCGAGGCGATCGTGGCCCATCTCAGGCACCGCGGCCGACGACCCGGAGAGCCGCACGTCTTCTTGACCGTGCGCGTGCCTATCCGGCAGCTTGACCCGAGCGGCGTGAGAACGATCGTCCGCAGACGCGGCCCACGAGCTGCTCATCACCGAGGTCGGCCTCACGAAGCTCGGCCGGCGCAACATCAGCGCTGACGAGGCCTCGCAGGTTCCGCGCAATCGCCACGTCATCGTGCGCAATCCGCGCGCCGGCGGGAGCCCCGGTCGCCGCCGCCTGCTGATCGGCGCGACCGATGGCGGGCGAGTGCTGACGCTCGTGATCGCCCAGACGATGGAGCCGACGACGTGGCTGGTCGTGACCGGATGGAGCTCGACCCCGGTGGAGCGTGCGATCATGGGTGCGAAGCGATGAACGCCGATCCGTGGACAGATCCAGATCCGGCTCCCGGGGACTTCGACGCCGACCTGGCGAGCCTCGCCCCCGAGTTCGTCACGGCCAGCGCCGGCGACCCGGGGGCGACGCTCCGCATTCTCGTGAGCGTCGAGGGGGAGGACGCGAATCGTCTGGAGCGGATCGCGAGTGCCCAGGGTAAGCAGCCGGGCGAAGTGGTCGCCGACCTCCTACGTGCCGCCGATCGACCAGCCGCCTGACAAGCTGCCGGGCCCGGGGTCATTGAGTGGTGAGGTCGATGGTGTTCGAGCCCCACCGGCGGCATCGGATAGTGGACATGGTCCCCCTACGCTCAATCGACATCCCGCGACCGCGGGCTCAGCCCATCCCGACGCGCCGAGGAGCTCACGATGCATGACAAACAGATTGCGCTGGTCACTGGGGCCAACAAGGGGATCGGACTCACGATCGCCAAGAATCTCGCGGCGCACGGCCTGACCGTCCTGGTCGGCTCGCGCGACCTCGCGAAAGGTGAGACGGCGGCGCAGGGCATCGACGGCGACGCGCACGCGATCCGGCTCGACGTCACCGATCAGGCCTCGATCGCCGCCGCCGCAAACCAGGTGAGCGACGAGTTCGGCCGGCTCGACGTACTCGTCAACAATGCGGGTATCTCCCACGCGACGCCCTGGGAGGAGATGCCGGGAGACACCTTCGAGGAGAAGGCACAGTCGGGTCGGCTCAGCAAGGTGTCGCTCGACGAGTTGCGCGAGATCTTCGAGACGAACGTGTTCGGCGCGCTGGCGGTCACGCAGGCAGCGCTTCCCCTGCTTCGCGAGTCGCCCTCTCCCCGGGTCGTCATGGTCTCAAGCGGGGTCGGCTCGCTCGCCAATGCCTCCCGGCCCGACAATCCCTACCGCGCGATGTTCGGCGCGTACTCGGCCTCGAAGGCCGCGATGAACGCGATCACCGTCGGCCTCGCGATCTCCCTCGAGTCCGAGGGGATCCGGGTGAACGCGATCTCACCGGGGTTCGTCGCCACCGACCTCAACAACCACCGAGGGGTGCTCCCCGTGGAGGAGGGCGGCAAGGACGCGATTCGCCTCGCGCTGCAGGAGGGCGGTCCGTCGGGAACGTTCACCGATCAGGACGGCGAGACCATCCCCTGGTGAGACCGCGGAGATGGGCGCGTCGGCGTGGCGCCCGCGGCGCGTGTGCGCCACCCTCACACGAGCCGGAATCGGCATGATCGAGCGGATCAGCCACAGACCTCGGACGGAGGATGCATCTTGCCGTACACCGTGGATTTCACCACCGTATCGACCGTTGGTTTGGAGACGTCGCCGGTTGCGTCCGCCCTCGCCGGTCTGCGGGCGAACGAGGCTCGCTACTTCAAGAACAAGTACGACCACGTCTTCACGGTCGAGTCCGCCGACGACGCCAGGACGACGATCGACTGGGTGCATCGCATCCTGAAGGAGGAGCGCGACATCGTCATCTCCTCTCGCCCGCTCGAGGCGACGGCCTTCGAGGTCGAGAACATCCGGATGGCCTACGTCTTCTACGAGAGCGGCCTGTCGATCAACGTGATGTACACGCTCGGCGGCCCTGAGAAACGCGCGGTCGGGTTCAAGCTGTCTGAGGGGATGGATGTCCCCGCGGAGCTCGCCTCGCGGTTCAAGTTCGCGCGCCAGAAATCGAAGCTGGCCGGAACGATTCGCGGCTCGTTCTTCGTGATCAAGAACGAGTACTGAAGGCACCGCCGCGGGCTCGCGCCCGTTGCCTCAGAGCGTGACCACGATCTTGCCGTGGACATGACGGTCGGCCTGGAGGGCCGCGGCCTCCCGGATCTGTTCGATCGGGAATCGGGCCGCGATCGGGACGGTCAGCCGCTTGGCGACGATGGCGTCGGCGATCTGGGGCAGCGCGTCGGGGTGAGCGTCGCCGCCGAAGACAGCGCGTGCCCCGCCGGGGGGGTTGGGGCCGGCGGCGATGGCGACGATGCGCTCGGGAGCGACCCCGAGGGCCAGCGCGGCTTCGATCGTCTCGGTGCCGAAGAGGTCGATCGCCGCGGTGATGCCGCCGGGGGCGCACGCCCTGACGCGGTCCTCCAGGCCGGCGCCGTAGGTGATCGGCTCCGCGCCGAGCTCGCGCAGGAACGGGAACGTGCTCTCCGACGCGGTTCCGATCACCGCTGCGCCGGCGTGCCGAGCCAGCTGCACGGCGAAGACGCCGACGCCGCCCGCCGCACCGCCGACGAGAACCGTGTCGGTCGACGACAGAGCGAGCACGGCGAGCGCGGCGGCCGCGGTCGCACCGGCGACGGGCAGCGTGCTCGCCACCTCGTCGCTGAGCCCTGCCGGCGTGTGGAAGATGGCGCGCGGCGCGTCGGCCGGCATCACGACGAAGTCCGCCGCGGCCCGCTCCATGGCGCCGCCGTAGACGCGATCGCCGAGCGTGAATCCGGTGGCGCCCTCGCCGACCTCGTCGACGCGGCCGGCGAAGTCATAGCCGAACCCGGATGGGAGCGTGAGGTTGAAGCGTGCGGCGAGCTCCGGGATCGCGGCGATAGCCGGATCCATCGGGTTCAGGCCGACGGCCGCGACTCGTATCCGGATCTCGCCGGGGCCCGCATGGGGCTCGGGCACATCCCGCAGCTCCAACACGTCGGGCCCTCCGAACTTCTCATAGATCACCGCTCGGCTCATGGCTGGACCTCCAGACGGATCGGGTTGGGGCGGAAAGAGGATGCGATCCGGTCGCATCAACCGTAGCATGCTATGCGACGGGGTCGCATCACGCGTGCCGGGTGATGCGATCCGATCGCGTCGCTTTACGATGTCCGCGTGGGCAGATGGGCACCGAACGCGCGTGAGCGCCTGGAGAGCGCCGCGCTGGACCTGTTCGTCGAGAACGGGTACGAGGAGACGACGGTCGCGCAGATCGCGGATCGCGCCGGCTTGAACCGGGCCACGTTCTTCCGGCACTTCGCCGACAAGCGCGAGGTCCTGTTCGGCGGTGAAGACGTGCTCGCCGGGCTGTTCGCCGACGCGATCCGGGCCGCCGCCCCCGATGCGGCGCCCACCGAGTGCCTGCGGGCGGCGCTGTCGGCCGCCGAGGTCGCGATGACCCGCCAACAGCGGGCCAGGGCCGCCCAGCGCGTGCTGGTGATCGCAGCGACCAGCGAGCTGCAGGAGCGCGGACTGCTCAAGCACGCCCGCATCGCCACGTCGATCACGGCCGCGCTGCGCGAACGCGGCGTCGACGAGCTGACGGCCCGGCTGGGAGCGGAGATGGGCTTGCTCGCCTTCAGCGTCGCGTTCGAGCGCTGGATGCAGGCGACCGATGCCGAACCGTTCGCGCCGTTCGCCGACGCGGCCCTGAGCGACGTGCAGGCGCGTACCGCCGCTCTCGTCCGGCGAGGACGGCAGGCACACGGCACGGTCACCCACGGTGTGCCGATGAAGTAGGCTGCGACGCCGAGACGACCATTTTTCACTGATCGGGGGCCGTGGGATGTCGGGACCGGGATGCGTCGGGGAACAGCGTGCCGGCCGGTCCGGCCGGGGGCGGGGGTCGGGGTCGGTGCGCCGGGTCGCGCGGGGCGCGATCGCCACGCTGGCCACGGCGCTGGCGATGGTCGGGGTGGGCGCCGTCGGGTCGGCGGCGGCCAGCGGCGTGCAAAGCGCCAGCTTCGCCTGTGAGGGGTTCCCGCAGTACATCGACGTCCCGTCAGGCGTGACGCAGATGACGGTCGACGCCGCGGGCGCGGCCGGCAACGGCGGCGGAAATGACGGCAGCGCCGGCGCGGGCGGCACGGTCGCCGGGACGCTTGCGGTCATTCCGGGTCACCTGCTGCAGATCCAGGTCGGCTGCCGGAACGGCTACGGATACGCGCAGGGCGGCGCCGGCGGGTCCTCGAGCGAGTCCGGGGACGCCGGTCACAGTGGCGGGGCCGCGACGGGGATCGTCGACACGACGGCCGGCGCGGTCCTGATCGTGGCGGGCGGCGGCGGGGGCGGCGGCGGCGCGGGCGTGTTCCCGCTGGCCGACGGGGGCGGCAACGGCGGCAACGGCGGAGCGTCGGCCGGCGGCGGCGGCTCGGGACCGGGTTCGGGCGGCGGCGGCGGCGCGCTGGGTGGCGCGGCCGGGTCCGCCGGTGGTGGCGGCGGCGGCGCGTACAACGCCACCGACGGCGGCGGCGGGGGCGGGGGCGGGGGCGGCTATCCCGATGGCGGCGCCGGCGGTCAGGGAGCGCAGGGCGCCGGGGGCCAGGGCGGCGGTGGTGGTGGCGGCGGCGATGACTATGCAGAGCCCGGCGTCACTTCGGGCGTCAGCACCGGCGTGGCGAGCGCGGTGACGGACGGCAGCGTCACCCTGTCCTATTCCGGGCCGGCGGGCGTGCCCCAGACCTTCCAGTGCACCGGGCAGCCCGCTTCCTACACCGTGCCGGCCGGCGCCGACGGGCTGCTCGTCACGGCGATCGGCGCCGCCGGCGGCACCGGCCCGTCCTACGGGGGCGGTCTGGGGACGGGCGGCGCTGGGGCGGCGTTCAGCGCCGCGATCTCGGTGGCGTCGGGTCAGTCCCTGCAGATCGGCGTCGGCTGCGCCGGCCAGCGGGGCCAGCAGGGGGACCCGTACGAGACGACCTGGGCGCCCGGGGGAGCGGGAGGCTTTGGCTTTGCGTCGGGCGGCGGTGGTGGAGAAGGAAACTTCCCCCTGCTTCTGGTCAGCGACTATGGTGGCTGCGGCGGCGGCGGAGCGACCGCGATCGCGTTGAACTCGCCCCTCGTCGAGGCCGCCGGCGGCGGGGGTTGCGCCGGGGCTGGTACCTACGGGAGCCCGGGCGACGGCGGCTCGGCGGACACCGGCAACGCGACGGGCGGCGAGGGGCTCGGCGGCGGAGACGCCGGCGCGCTCGGTGGCAACGCCCCGCAGAGCGACGGCGGCGACGGCGGCAGCTCGGGGCAGGGCCAGGTCGGCGGCGGTGGCGGTGGCGGTGGCGGCGGCTTCCCGGCCGGCGGCTCGGGCGGCGGCGGCGGCGGCATCGGCGGCGGCGGCGGCGGTGGGGGCGGCGGCGGCGAGTCCTACACCCGGGGGCCGGGCGTGACCCACGTCCAGACGGTTTCACTGGCCAGCTACGACAGCCCGAACGGGATCCTGACGATCACGCCGGAGTTCAGGGTGAGCTCCGACGTCACCCAGGCGGTCGATCTGCCGGGAATCGCGCTGGGCGGGACGGTGACCGACACGGCGACGGTCACCGGCACCGGTCCGGTCCCGACCGGCAGCGTCGCGTTCACGGTCTGCGGGCCGCTGGCCTCCGCGGCGGGATGCCCGTCGGGCGGCGCCCCGCTCACGACGGTGGGGCTGTCAGGCACAGGGTCGGCGGTCTCCCCGGCGTTCACGCCGCAGCAGGCCGGCTGGTACTGCTTCGCCGCTGCCTACGGCGGTGACGTCGCCTACGACCCGTCCACCGATGACGGCAGCGACGGGTGCGTGCAGGTCAGCGGACCGGGCGTGCTTCAGATCCAGGAGCTGCGGCTGGCCAACCCGGGCCTGTTGGGACCCGACGACTGCTATGTGGTCATCCACAACACCACCACGGTGCCGGTGTCGCTGAGCGGCTGGACCGCCCGTTGGCTGCCGTTGAACGCGGTTGACCGCGTGTCGTTGACGGGGCTGGCGGGTGGGATCATGCCGCCCGGGGGGCATCTGCTGCTCGGCTGTATGTATGACTCGCTGACCGCCTACGCCCCGGACGCGCTCGTCAACCTCGCCTCCACCAGCGGTCTGCAACTGGTGGATCCCACCGGCGCCGTCTCTGACTCGGTGGGGCAGGCCGGGAGCGAGATGGCACTCGGCGGTGGCATCGGGGTCCCCACGCTGTCGGTGACCGGGACCTCGCAGGTGGCGTTCGTGCGCCGCGAGGTCGACGGCGCCCCGGTCGATACCGGCGACAACGCCACCGATTTCCTGTTCGTGGCCTCTGACGGCGACGATCCGACCGCGGCCACGGACTACGGGATCCCGGTCGTCCAGGGATCCCCGGCTCCGGCCAACTTCCACGCTCCGATCCAGGTCAACGCACTCGCGCAATCCTCACTGGCTGACCCGGCCGTCGGAGCCGACACGGCGCCCAACCTCGCCTACACGCCGCCGGCGAGCGGCAGCCCCAGCCTGACCAACCCCGGGCTGCTGCTGATCCGCCGCACGGTCACCAACTGCTCCAACCAGCCGCAGTCCGGCACGTGCGCCACCCCCCCGGCGAGATCACTGCCGGAGACGATCACCCGCCTGCAATTGCAGATCACCGGGGTGTCGACGTCCGGGACCGACAGTGACCCCATCTACGGAGAGCCCAGCGACCCGGGCGCGACCGCGCACCTGGTCAACATCACCTCCGCGAGCGACGCCACCGGCGAGGGGACCAGCCTGAGCAGTCCGGCCGGGGGATGGAACAGCACATTGGCCGTCCCGTTGCCCGGCGGGCATCTGACCCCGGGCCAGACGGTGACGATCACCATCGCCTTCCACGTCATCCGCGCCGGGCATTTCGTGTTCGCGTACGACCTCGAAGACGATCTGGTGCCCGACAGTGCGCCGGGCACGTCGAGCGCCACCCCCACCACGACCGCAACGGCCCCGACGACGGCGTCGACCGTGGTGCCGGCCGCGACGACGGTCACCGGCACGGTCAAGGCCGTCGTGCGCAAGGCCAGGCGCAGGGCGCGCAAGCGCAAGCGCAGGCACACGACCGAGCGGCGCAGGCGAAAGGCCACGACCCGCGCCCGGCGCACCGGTCAGCGACCGCGGTGACGCGCGCTCACCCGGCCTGGGCGAGGGAGCGAGCCAGGAGTTCGCGCTATGCGGACGCCTGGAGCGCTGCGGCGGCGTCGATCAGGGCGTCGCTGAGCGGGCGGGCCAGCGGATGGCGGGCGCCGGGGGGCAGCAGCGCGTAGATGTCGCGCCGGCGGATCGCGTCGGTGAGGGGCCGGACCACGACGCCGGTGTAGTCGTGGATCAACAGGCTCGCGACCCATCCGACGCCGAGTCCGCGGACGAGCATGCCCCGGGTGGCGAGCGGGTCGCCGGTGACGGCCACGATGCGGGGCTCGAAGCCGGCATCCCGGCAGGCCTCGATGAGGAAGCCGTCGCTGGAGGGCGCGATCCAGTCGTCCTGCGCGAAGGCCGCCAGCGCGACCGGGCTCGTCGAGCCGGCAAGCGGGTGGTCGGGCGCCAGGCCGACGAGAAAGGTCTCCTGGAAGAGGTCGATGCGTTCCACGCCCGGGATCTCGTGGCGCTCGGCCGTGCTGTCCTGATAGCCGACGGCGACGTCGAGCTCGCCGGCGAGGATCCGGGGTTCGAGCTCGGCGGCCGTGACCTCGTTGAGGCGGACGTGGACCTCGTGGTGCGCGCTGCGCAGGCGCGCGATCGCGTCGGGGATGAAGTGCGCGAGCGCGGTCGGGAACGCTCCGAGGCGGATCTGCTCGCGCTGCCGGCCGGCCAGCTCGCCGATCTGGGAGTCGGCAAGCTGCAGGCGCCAGGCAAGGTGATCGGCGTGCTCGAGCAGCACCTCGCCGGCGCGCGTCAGGCGCAGTCCCCCCCGTCCGCGGTCCAGCAGACGAACGCCGATCTCGGTCTCGAGCAGGGCGATCTGGTGGGACACCGACGGCTGGGAGAGCGACAGCGCCGCGGCGGCGCGCGAGAACGACCGCTCGTGGGCGACCGCCCGATAGGTCAGCAGGCGCCTCGGATCCATAGTTTATTTCTATCAGGTCAAAAGATCCAGTATTTGCCGTTATGGCCGCGCGCGCCCATCATGTCTCTTGGCCCCTGTCCACCCCCAATGGTCATGCCATGACCGCGACACCGCACCCGTACTTCGCCAACGCCACGGCGGGTGACGCCAGCCTCGGTCACGGGCTTGTGAGGCGGCGCGGTCGGACCGCGCTCGATCGATCCGCTTGACAAGACCGGCTACTCTGTAAAGAATCTGGACGTCAAGACGTTGCGTGTCGATCGATGGAGGAGGTCGTTGTGTCCCGCCTGATCCCTCAGACGCCCTTGGCGATCCCGAGCGCGGCCGTCCCCCGGGAGGCGGCCGTCCCCGGGGAGACGGCCGTCCCCGGGGAGACGGCCGTCCCCGGGGAGGCGGCCGTCCCCGGGGAGACGGCCGGCGGGACGGCGCCGACGTGGCGGGACGGGAAGCGCTACGCCTGGCTGCTCGGGCTCGTCGTCCCGATGCTCCCGATCGTCGCGTGGGCGCTGGTCACGATCACCGGCCTGGGGGTGCTGTGGTGGTCAGGTCCGATGTTCGTCTTCATCCTGATGCCGTTCCTCGACAGCATCGTGGGCAGCGATCCGAACAATCCGCCGGATGCGGTCATCAAGTGGCTCGAGGCCGACCGCTACTACCGCTGGTGCACCTATCTGTTCATCCCGATCCAGTACGTGTCGCTGGTATTCGCGTGCTACCAGTGGGCTGACGGCGGGCTCTCCGTCGTCGGGAAGATCGGCTTGGCGTTCACGGTCGGCTCGATCAACGGGATCGCGATCGCCGACGCTCACGAGCTCGGCCACAAGCGTGAGCGGGCCGAGAAGTGGCTGGCCAAGATCGCGCTCGCCCCGGCCGGCTACGGGCATTTCTTCATCGAGCACAATCGCGGGCACCACGTGCGCGTCTCGACCCCGGAGGATCCGGCGAGCGCGCGCCTCGGCGAGAGCTTCTTCGCGTTCCTGCCACGGACGGTGAGCGGAAGCCTGCGATCGGCGTGGCGGCTGGAGCGGCTGCGCTTCGACCGGATGCAGCGCTCGCCGTGGAGCATCCGGAACGACATCCTCAATGCCTGGCTGATGACGATCGTGCTGTGGGGCGCGCTCGTGGCGGTGTGGGGACCGACGCTGCTGCCGTGGCTGCTCATCCAGGCCGTGTTCGGCTCGTCGCTGTTGGAGGTCGTCAACTATCTCGAGCACTACGGGCTGCTGCGCCAGAAGCGCGAGGACGGCCGCTACGAGCGGACGATGCCCGAGCACAGCTGGAACAGCAACATCGTCGCGTCCAACGTGTTCCTGTACCACCTCCAGCGCCACAGCGATCATCACGCCCATCCGCTGCGCCGCTATCAGGCCCTGCGCCACCACGACCAGGCGCCCGAGCTCCCTGCGGGCTACGCGACGATGATCCTCTGCGCCTACGTCCCGCCGGTGTGGCGATACGTGATGGACAAGCGCGTCATCGCCCATTACGGTGGCGACGTCATGCGCGCGAACATCCACCCGCGGGCTCGCCGGCGGCTGCTGGCACGATGGGGACGGGCGTGAGCCGATACCGCTGCCCGGAGTGCGGCTTTCTCTACGACGAGGAGCGGGGCAATCCGCGGGAGGGGTTCGCGCCGGGGACGTCGTGGGGTGCGATCCCCGAGGACTTCGTGTGCCCCGACTGCGGCGTGCGCGACAAGCTCGATTTCGAGCCCATGGACGACTCATCGCCGGATCCGACCGTCTAGATTGGGCGCGGTGTCCGAACCGCGCGCTCCATATGCGCAGGCCTCACGCGAGCTGCTGCGGCGGACCCTCCTCGACGCCGGCCGGGACCTGCTCGGGCTGCGCGGCTGGAGCGAGATCACGATGGCCGACGTCGCCGCCGGCGGCGGGGTCAGCCGCCAGACGCTGTACAACGAGTTCGGTTCGCGCGAGGACTTCGCGCAGTCCCTCGTGCTGCGTGAGGTCGATGAGCTCCTGACCGCGGTCGAGCGAGCGCTCCGCGCTCACGCCGACAACCCCGCGCTCGCGCTCGCGGCGGCCTTCGACGCGTTTCTGTCGGCGGCCGCCGAGGATCCGCTGGTCCGCGCGATCGTCTCCGGCGACAGCGCCGACGAACTGCTGCCGCTGGTCACGACGCACGGCGCTCCCGTCCTGGAGCTCGCCACGGACCGGCTGATCACGCTCCTCGCCGAGGTCTGGCCGATGGTGGGCCCGGCCGATGCCGCGCTGCTCGCCGAGTGCGTCGTTCGCCTGGCGATCACCGCCGTCGCGCTGCCCAGCGGACGGGTCACGATGACCGGCGCGCAGATCGCGACCCTGCTCGGTCCCTACCTCGATGTGCTGCAGTCACCGGCACGGGTGGCGGTGGCGCACGGAGCCGACCGGGCATAGGCGAGGCCCGGCCGGCCGCCGCAAGCGCGAGGGGGCGCGCCGTCCCCGCGCGCCCCCCCGGAACGTCTGATCCGACGAGAGCGTCAGCTCGTCATCCGCGGGTCGACGTAGACGTTGTACACCTGGGTGTCGGTGGCCGTGGCGGGCACCTGGATCGTGAACACGACGAGCTGCCAGCCACTCGAGCTGCCGGGATCGGTCTGCAGGATCGGTGACGGCGTCCAGCCCGTCCCCTGCCCCGTGACGGAGTAGCCGTCGTTGACCTCGGTGCCCGACCCCGCGTAGGACGACAGGAAGTTGAGATCCTGGACGCCGGTGGCGTTGCGCACCATCATCCGCGCGTCGGGGAAGTCGTAGTCCACGCACATCTCGGGGCTGACCGCCTCAGAGCCGGCGGGGAGGTTGAGCACCGAGCCGCTCGTCCCGTCCTGAAGGGTCGTCGTCTCGATCGACGCGCCGCCCGACAGTGTCCACCCGGTGGCGGTGAAGCTGTCGAATGCCTGCCCGGGCACGAGGGCGTATTCGTTGGTGTCGCTCCAGGCCGCGAACGGCTCACTCAATGCCGGCATCGTGCAGTTGGCGGCCGAGCCGGCGGCACCGGACGTGCCGGTCGATGTCGTCGTGGTGCTGGAGCTCGTCGACTGCGTCCCGTTCGATGTCGAGACGCTGGTGCTGCTCGACGAGGTTGCCGAGTTGCCCGTACTGACGGCGACGGTCGCCGTCGCCGGAGCGGCGAGAGCGAACTTGTTGCCGGCGAACGCCGGGCCGGCCGCGGTACCCGCGACGAGGGCCGACATCGCACCGGCGAGGAGCACGCGGCGCGCGCGGCTGCTGAAAGGGCCTGTCATGTCTACTCACCTTCCGTGGTGGGTGTCAACTGGCGGCCGAGCTATCTCACGCGCGGTGAGACCTCTGGCTTTGCGTCCCCGGCTCGCGCCGGGTTTGCCCTTTTTCAGTATTGATCGATTGCCTGCTCCTGAGATGTCGGCCGGGGCGCGCGGTTCTGGATCGAGATCCGGCCGCGGTGGACGGATGGTCGACCCCTGAGACGGCGCCGGCCTAACCGGCGCGCTCCGCCGACGTCAGCCCCCGGCGAGCGAAGGCCGACAGGACGAGGGCCGCGGCGAGCAGTCCGGCGAACGCGATCGCCACCTTCACCGGGGATCCCGCCAGCAGCCCGCGTCCGGCCTCCAGGACCGGAGTGATCGGATTGAGGTCGGCGACGTCGTGGATCCACCCCGTCAACAGCGTGATCGGCACGTAGACCGGCGCGAGGAAGAGGAGCACGAAGACCGGCATCTGGATGACCGCGCCGGCCTGCTCGGTGCGCAGGAACATCGCCAGGCCGACCGCCCAGAGGGCGGCGACGAGGTTCATCCCGACTCCCAGGCCGAGCAGCCCGATCAGCTGCACGCCGTTGCCGTCGACGTTCATACCGGCGATCAGGGCGGCGATCGTCACGACCGTGCCGGTCAGCGCCCATCTCAGCAGGGCGCCCACCGTGTAGCCGGCGATGATGCCGCTGCGCCGCGGGGCTGAGAGCAGCAACCGCCGGGCAAACCCGGAATCGAAGTCACGGGCGACGGCGAAGCCGGTGAAGACGCCGCCGAAGGCCGCCGACTGGAGGAAGACGAAGACGAACTGAAAGGAGGTGTAGCCCGGCGGATAGTTGAAGTTCGGCACGTCGCCGATGCGGGAGAGGCCGCCCGCGAAGGCGATCAGGAAGAACAGCGGGAAGACGATCGACGGCACGAGGATCGCCGGGCTGACGAGCGTGTTGTGAATCGAGCGCCAGGCGACGCCCCGGGTGACGGAGATGAAACGGCTCATGTCCGGCTCAGCCGTGATTTCATGGCCATCCCGGCGAGTCCGAGCGCGATCACGAGCAGGGCGAGGGCGAACCCGAACCCGAGCGCCAGCGCCTGGGCGTTCCAGCCCGTGATGACGAGGCTGCGCAGCGCCTCCAGCAGATAGGACACCGGGTTGTAGGTGGCGACATCCCGGAACCAGGTCGTCTTGATCAGATTGCGCGGCAGGCTGGCGGAGCTGAGGAAGATCGTCACGAAGAGGAGCGGGAAGATGCCCTGGACGGCCTCTCCGCTGCCGAAGCGCAGCGCCAGCAGGATGCCCAGGCTGGCGAACGCGAACGCGATCAGGATCGCGAGCACGAGCAGGACGAGGGCGCCCCCGACCCCGCTGGCGAACGTGACGCCGCTGGCCAGACCCACCAGCAGGTAGACGATCGCCTGCAGGACGCCGAGCACGAACGCGCCGCCGAGCTGACCGACGAGCAGCGCCACGCCCCGCACCGGCGTCATCGACAGGCGGTTGAGAAAGCCGCTCTCGATGTCGCGCGCGAGGTCGACGCCGGCGTTGATCGAGACGAACATCGCGCCCTGGACGAAGGGCATGGCGATGAGGAAGTCACGGTAGTTGTGCGTCGGAAAGCCCGGGATCCGGGTTGCCGTGCTGAGCGCGGAGCCGTTGATGGCGAACAGGATCAGCGGGAAGACCATCGGGAAGATGATCAGCGCGCGCTGGCGGGTCGTGCGCACGACCGCCCGCCGGGCGACCGCCAGGGTCTGCTCGATGACGCGGACGTGCGTGGTCGACGGGACGTAGGGCCGGTCGACCGCGAGCTCAGCGGCCACGCCGCCTCCTCCCGCGCCGCCCCCCCGTCGCGGGCTCCGCCGCCCCGTCCTCGCCCGCCGCGCCGTCGCCCGAGCCCTCCAGCTTGCGGCCGGTCTGGGCGAGGAACACGTCGTCGAGCGAGGGCTGATGGAGCTGGAGGGTCTCGACGCGCAGGTGCGCGCGGTCGAGGATGCGGACGATCTCGGCCAGTGCGGACTCGCCGCCGGGCAGCTGCACGGTCGCGCTCGCGCCACCGTTGCGCCGCATCTCGCCGAAGTGCGACAGCAGCTCGGCCAGCCGGTCGGCGTCGTCTGGCCGGGCCGGCGTCACCTCGACGCTCGGACCGCCGATCTCGGCCTTGAGCTGCGCCGGGGTCCCCTCGGCCACGATGTGGCCGTGGTCGATGATCCCGATGCGGTCGGCCAGCACGTCGGCCTCCTCCAGATACTGGGTGGTCAGAAAGACGGTCATGCCCTCGTCGTGAGCCAGCCGGGCGACCTCCGCCCACAGCGCCGAGCGGCTCTGCGGGTCAAGCCCGGTCGTCGGCTCGTCGAGGAACAGGATCCGCGGCGAGTGCACGAGCGCGAGCGCCAGGTCGAGCCGGCGCTTCATCCCGCCGGAGTAACCCCCGACGCGCCGGTCGGCGGCCTCGGTCAGGCCGACGCGCTCCAGCAGCGCCGCCGTGCGCCTGCGGCGCTCGGAGCCGGGCAGCCCCTGGAGGGTGGCCTGCAGCATCAGGTGCTCACGGCCGGTGAGGATCGCGTCGAGCGCGGCCTCCTGGAGTGCGGCCCCGATCGCGGCGCGGACGTGGGCGCCCTGATGGACGATGTCGAATCCCCCGACGGTGGCGGTCCCGCTCGTCGGCGGCAGCAACGTCGTCAGCATCAGCACGGTCGTCGACTTCCCCGCCCCGTTGGGCCCCAGGAAGCCGTAGATCTCGCCGGGCGAGACGGCGAGGTCGATGCCGTCGACGGCGCGCGGCCCCTTGCGGAACTCGCGCACGAGGCTCTTCACTTCGATCGCGGGACGGTCGGTCATACGCCGTCACTCTAGGAGGGCGCCGGACCCGGCCGGTGGCGGGACCGGCCGGATGCGGCCGCCCGCGGGCTATTTCAGGCAGGCCTTGCGATAGGCGGCGGTACCGGGCTGCAGCGCCTGGCCGGAGTCGGCGCTGACCGTCAGGCAGGACTCGTCGACCGCCTCGAAGGCGGAGGCCGGGATCTGCTTGAGCTGATCGACCATGGTGTACGTCCACCGCGAGTCGGTCGTGCCCCCGAAGAACCAGTTGCTGCCGTTGTCGGCGAGGATCAGGCCGTAGGTCTTCATCGCCCGGATGACCACCTGGCAGGGCCGCGCGCATTCTGACCGCGGAAGCGAGAAGCCGGCCAACAGCCGGAAGCGGGCCCCCATCGGCGGATAGTCGGAGTCGCTGACCGAGCCGGCCTCGTGCCGCGCCGGCCACAGATAGCTCATATCGGTCGTCTGCGCGGTGACGCGAATGGCGTGATCGATCCGCCCGGACATCACCTCGTCGTAGTTGACGAGCCCGGGGAGGATCGGAAGGCCCGCGGCGTCGGCGGAGGTCCAGCCGGCCGGCCGCAGCGCATTGGAGTCGAGGTTCCAGATCGCCCCGGAGCCCGCCGTCGACTGATTGTCGGGCTGGTAGTAGGCGTCGAACAGCTCATAGAGCGTGCACGTCGACGGGTCGACCATGATCGCGTGGCGATCGCCGGAGGAGCTCGCGCCACCCTCGATCGGCGTGTCGGCGGCGAACGGATACGGACCCGGGTCGCTCTGATCGGCGTATTGGAACTGGATCGAGACGAAGCTGGGAGTGGCCGGTGTGATCTGCCACGGGATGCCGTACGGGCTCGAGCCGCCGCCGGGACCGTAGTCAGGATGCAGATACGTCGACCCGGCGTCCATGCTGACCAGCCACTGCGCGGAATGCGAGTCGACCGGCAGGGTGGTGATCGGCGTGTTCCAGACGTTGTCGGCCGGGAAGGCCGGGCAGTCGGTGCCGGGCAGGATCGGGCCCGCGGCGCCGGTTGCCGCTGTGCCCCGCCGCCGCGTCCGCTTCGTCGCGCGTCGGGCGGCCTGCTCGGTCGTGCGCCGCTGCGTCCGCTCCACGGCGCGCCCGGCGGTCGTCCCGGTCAGCACGACGACGCACGTGGCGAGCGCGAGCAGGACGAGCGTGCGGCTCCAGGCAGCCTGTCGCATCACCCTGCACTACAGCACGTCGGCGCCGGGGTTGGCCGATCGAACATTCGTCCAGACCGAAGAGCACGGTCGATCGCCCGGCCGCGGAGGCCGATCTGCACCCCATGAGCCTCACCGCGCTGCAGACCGACAAGCTGACCTGGCTGTCACGAGCCCTCAGCCTGTGCGGCCTCACCATCTCCAGCTACCTGGCCTGGACCTATCTGCACGGCACGGCCCCGGTGTGCGCGATCGCCCATGGGTGCGCCGAGGTGGAGCGCTCCAAGTGGGCACGCCCGGACGGGATCCCGCTGCCCCTGTTCGGCATGGCCGGATATCTCGCGCTGCTGATCACCGCGTGCCGGCGCGGTCAGCGGGCCCGGACTCTGGGGATGGTGTTCACCGTCTGCGCCATCTCGATGAGCATCTGCCTGACCTATCTCGAGGTCGAGGTGATCCACGCCATCTGCATCTGGTGCGTCAGCTCGGCGACCTGCGCCGCGCTGCACGTGGTCGTCAACTCCACCCGGTTCGTCCGCGGCGAGCCGCGGATCGGCGATCGCGCCCGGCCGGCGCCGGCCCTTCAGACCGCGTTGTAGACGCGCATCGTCGCCGCCGACGGCGGGCCCGGGGTCACGCCGTCCGCCGCAGCATCTCGACGACGAGGAAGGCGAGCTCGAGCGCCTGCTGGGTGTTGAGCCGCGGGTCGCAGGCCGACTCATAGCGATCCGAGAGCTCGCCGTGGGTGATCATCTGCGCCCCGCCCAGGCACTCGGTGACGTTCTCGCCGGTGTGCTCGACGTGGATCCCGCCCGGATGCGTGCCGAGCTGCCGGTGGACCTCGAAGAAGCCCTCCACCTCGTCCATGATGCGCTCGAAGTCCCGCGTCTTGTGACCGCTCGGCGACTCCTCGCTGTTGCCGTGCATCGGATCGCACTGCCACACGACGCGATGCCCCGAGCGGGTGACCGCCTCGACGATCGGCGGCAGCAGCTCCCGGACGAGCTCGTTGCCGAGCCGCGAGACGAGCGTCACCCGGCCGTCGATGCCGTGGGGATCAAGCCGCTCGACGAGCTCGACCGCCTCGGCGGGCGTGACCGTCGGCCCGAGCTTGACGCCGATCGGGTTCGCGATCAGCGCCCCGAGCGCGACGTGGGCGCCGTCGCGCTGGCGCGTGCGGTCGCCGATCCAGAGCTGGTGAGCCGACAGCAGGTACAGGCGCTCGTCTTCGGCCCGCAGCAGCGAGCGCTCGTAGTCGAGCACGAGCATCTCGTGGCTGGCGTACAGGTCGACCGTGCGCAGCGAGCCGTCCCGTACGCCGCACGCCGACATGAACCGCAGGCTGCGGTCGATCTCGCCCGCCACCCGCTCATAGCGTTGGCCGGCATTGGAGTGGCGGACGAAGTCCATGTTCCACTCGTGCAGATGATGGAGATCGGCGAGCCCGGCGCCCGTGATCGCGCGGGCCAGGTTCATCGCCGCCGCCGCGTTGGCGTAGGCGCGGATCAGGCGCCCGGGCTCCGGGCGCCGCGCCTCCGGCGTCGGCTCCAGCCCGTTGATCATGTCGCCGCGGTAGGAGGGCAGCCCGGCGGCATCGATCGCCGCGCTGCGCGGCTTGGAGTACTGCCCGGCGATCCGCCCGACCTTGACCACCGGCATCGATGTCCCGTAGGTCAGGACGACCGCCATCTGCAGCAGCGTCCGGATGGAGCCGCGCAGATGCGCCTCGGTGTTGTCGACGAACGTCTCCGCGCAGTCGCCCCCCTGCAGCAGGAACGCCTCGCCGCGGGCGACCATCGCCAGCTGGGCTCCGAGCCGGTCGACCTCGACGGGAACGGCGATCGGCGGCACGCTCTCCAGCACCCCCCGGACCCGCGTCACCTCCTCGGGGTCCGGCCACACCGGCTGCTGGGCGGCCGACCGGGCCAGCGCCTCGTCGACCGCCGCCGCCAGAACGAGGGTCAGGGGCGCGGTCGCGGCAGGCGCGGCGGTCACATCGACGGTCCAGCTCACGCCACGAAGGCTAGGTGATGCCCTCCGGCGCCGCCGCCCCGCGCCCGGGCCGGCACGGCGACATGTGGTCCACGGTCCTCAAGTTGAGCGTGGCCGCGCCGAGGGTCTCGGTCGAACACCACTTCGACCGACGCGCGTTGGGGGACCTGGCGTGCGTCGCGTCGCCGTCCACATCTGACACGTCCCGGGAGAACCGAAGAATGGGCTTCTTGAAGAATCTTTCGATCCGAGGCAAGCTGTTCGCCGGCTTCGGGGCGGTGCTCGCCCTCACGGTCGTCCTGGGCGTGGTGATGCTCAGCGAGATCGGCAGCGTCAACAGCGGCGCTGTGAGCATCGGCGGCAATGCGCTGCCCAGCGTGGAGCGCATCGACCAGGCGGCGATCGCCGCGGCCGCGGCGCGCTCCGAGCTCGGTCAGTCGATGCTGGAGACCGATCCGGCGAAGGTCATCGCCGATCTGGGGGTGCTCAAAGCGGACATCGCCGAGACCTCGCAGCTGCTGGCCTCGTACGCCTCATTGGCCTCGGGCGGTCAGGACACGGCCGACTGGCACGCCGTGCAGAGTCAGTGGGCGGCCTATCTGACGGCCACCAGCCAGGGGCCCGCGCTGGCCGAGAATCACAGCAACGCCGCGGCACCCCTCCAGGTGGCGCTCGTCAACCGCACCTATCCGGCGTCGGTTGCCCTGCAGCAGCGGATGGCGGCGTGGCGCGAGGTCAACGATCAGGGGGCGCGCGCTCAGGTCGCGAGCAACGCCTCGACGTACGGCACCGCCCGCATCATCGGGATCCTCCTGCTCGTGATCGCCGTCCTGACCGGACTCGTGATCGCCTTCCTGGTGTCACGGTCGATCAAGCGCCGCGTCGACGTCGTGCTGACGACGCTCAACTCGCTGCGCGACAACTGCATGAAGTCCGTCCGCGAGGGCATGCTGGCGCTGGCCGGGGGCGACCTGACCAAGCGCTACGCGCCGGTCACGCCGCTGATCGATGACTCGTGCGCCGACGAGCTCGGCCAGCTGGCGCGGAGCGTCGACGCCGTGCGCGAGCGGATCGTGGAGTCGATCCAGGCCTACAACGAGACCGCCGAGCGCCTCGGAGAGACGATCGGGCTCGTCGCGCAGACGGCCGGCGATGTCGGCGACTCGTCGATCGCGATGGCCTCGACCTCGGAGGAGGCCGGTCGGGCCACGGGCGAGATCGCCCATGCCGTCTCCGATGTCGCCCAGGGCGCCGAGCGTCAGGTGCGGATGATCGAGGATGCCCGGCGGTCGGCCGAGGAGGTGGCGCGAGCGGTGCAGGAGTCGGCCGAGAACGCGCGCCAGACCGCCGGGGTCGCCGCCGAGGCCCGCCAGGTCGCCCAGGAGGGCGTCGGGGCGGCCGAGCGTGCCAACGCCGCGATGGACTCGGTGCGCGAATCGTCGAGCGCGGTCAGCGCCGCGATCGACGAGCTGGCCGCCAAGTCCGGGCGGATCGGCGCGATCGTCGCCACGATCACCGGGATCGCCGAGCAGACCAACCTGCTGGCGCTCAACGCGGCGATCGAGGCCGCGCGGGCCGGCGAGCAGGGCCGCGGGTTCGCCGTGGTGGCCGAGGAGGTCCGCAAGCTGGCCGAGGAGAGCCAGTCCGCCGCGCTGGAGATCTCCGGTCTGATCGGCGCGATCCAGTCCGAGACCGAGCGCGCCGTCAGCGTCGTCCAGGACGGCGCCGAGCGCACCCGGGAGGGCGCCGCGGTCGTCGATCAGACACGCGAGGCGTTCCTGAAGATCGGCGACGCGGTCGACGACATGACCGCCCGGATCGAGCAGATCGCGGTCGTCTCCGGGCAGATCGCCGCCGGTGCGCAGAGCATGCAGGGCCATATCGGCGAGGCCGCCGCGGTGGCCGAGCAGTCCTCGGCCTCGAGCGAGGAGGTGTCGGCCTCGACCGAGCAGACCGCGGCGTCGACGCAGGAGATCGCGGCCAGCGCCCAGACCCTGTCGACGAACGCCGAGCAGCTCAACCGGCTCGTCGCCGGCTTCACGCTGTCGGAGTAGGGATGGCCGTCCGCGACACCCCCGAGGCGCCCGGCGCGCCGCCCGCGCGTCGGGCGCCGGCGGTCGATCTCCAGCGCGAGCGCGAGTTCACGATCGACGAGCTGTTCTTCTCGACCACCGACGAGAAGGGCATCATCCGGTCGGGCAACGGCGTGTTCACGCGCGTCGCCGCCTACGACGAGGCCGAGATGATCGGCAAGCCGCACAGCCTGATCCGCCATCCCGAGATGCCGCGCTGCGTGTTCAAGGCGCTGTGGGACACGATCGAGGCTGGGAAGCCGATCGCGGCGTATGTCAAGAACCGCGCCAAGACCGGCGAGCCGTACTGGGTGATGGCGATCGTGGTGCCGTTCCCCGGGGGCTATGTGTCGGTGCGCCTGAAGCCCTCCAGCGAGTATCTCGGAATCGTCAAGACCGTCTATCCGGAGCTGCGCGCGCTCGAGCTCGAGCACGGCGGCGAGCGCGAGGTCGAGCGCAAGCCGGCGATGGCGCGGTCGTGGGCGCGCCTGCTGGAGATCCTGGCCGGCGCGGGCTTCCCGAGCTACACGTCGTTCATGCACCAGGCGCTGGCCGCGGAGCTGTCCAGCCGGGCCGCTCACACCGAGCCGCCCGCCAACGCCACCGGCGCCCAGCGGCGGGCGCTGGACCATGCCCGCACGGCCTGCCTCTCCATCACCCGCCGGCTCGACGGGCTGCTCGGCGCCGATCTGGAGGGCTACGCCCAGCTCTCCGAGCTCAACCGTGAGCTATCGGAGACGTCGGCCTTCGTGCTGGGCCTGGCCGAGAGCCTGCGGCTGTTCGCGCTCAACGCGATCCTCGCGTCCAGCCGGCTCGGCGGCGACGGAGCCGTGCTGCACGCGGTCGCCGACATCATGCGCCAGTCCTCGGATGCGATGCGCGGCGTGATCGGCGAGGTGTCGACCGATCTGGAGCGGGCCGGAGCCCTGCTCGGCGAGGTCGGCTTCCGTGTGTCGGTCGCCAAGCTGCAGTCCCTGATGGCGATCCAGTTCGTCGACGAGATGCTCGTCCGGCGCCAGCCCGGGCCCGAGCACGCCCAGTTCCGGGATCCGCGGACCGACGACGTCCAGCTCCTGACCGGATGCCTCGACGACGCCCTGCGACTGCTGCGCGCCACGCTCTCCGGCCTGGATACGCATCTGCGCAGCCTGACCGCCAATGCCGCGCACCTCAGGCAGGATCTCCGCGTCATGCGCGCACTGGAGACCAACGGCCGCATCGAGGCGGCGCGGACCGAGGGGGCCATCGCGCTCGCCCAGCTCTTCAACGAGATCCACGATCAGGTCGAGCTGGCCTCGACCAAGGTCGAGGACTTCGCCCAGATCTCGCAGCTGGGGGCGACGATCGTCTCGCGTGATGCGATGGACGACCTCGACGAATCGCTCGTGTCGATCAAACGTGACACCGCCGGGCTCGCCGAGCCGCCGCGCCCCGATCCGGCTCGGGCTCCGGCTCCGTCCGTCCGTTAGCCAGACCGCGGTCTCCGGCCGCGCACGACCTGCGCCGGTGAGGAGCGGAGCCGTCGAGGACATGCACATCGCCCACCGCATGGAATAACCGGACGGCGTCACGCGTCTAGGGAATCGAGACCGTCTGCCTCGATAACCCAAGGAGTTCGTGATGGCCGTCCAGGAACAAGCCGAGATCCGAGAGCTGCGGCGGATGGTCGGCCGCTACGAGGTGCTCGACGTGATCGGGGCCGGCGCGTCATCGGTCGTCTATCGCGCCGTTCAGCGCACGCTCGATCGTCAGGTGGCGCTCAAGGAGCTGGCCCCCTATTACGCCACCGACCGGCGGGTGGCCGACTGGTTCGTCCAGAAGTCGCGCCTGACCGCCGCGATCGACCATCCGGGCATCGTCGCCGTCCACGAGTATTTCGAGGAGGGCGGGATTCCCTACATCGCGATGGAGTACCTGCCCCGCGGCTCGTTGCGCGCGCACGTCGGCCGGCTGGGCAGCGCGGCGGTCGTCGGAATGCTGGAGAGCGTCCTCGGCGCTCTCGCCTACGGCGAGAGCGTGGGCATCGCGCACGGCGGGCTCAAGCCCGAGAACCTCCTCATCGATGACGACGGGCGCGTCAAGATCGCCGACTTCGGCGTCGCGCCGGTGACCGGGTACGTCGTCGATCGTCGCCCCGGGACGGCGGCCGCGATGATGATCGGAACCCCGGCATATCTCGCGCCCGAGCAGGTGCGGGGCGGCGAGCCGACGGCGGCGACCGACCTGTACTCCCTCGGCGTCGTTGTTTGGGAGCTGCTGACCGGGCGCTCGCCGTTCGCGCCCTGTGAGACCGACGCGGACGCCCTGGATCGCCGCGCGCGTGAAGAGGTGGCGTCGATTCGCACGGTCCTGCCGCAGGTCGACCCGCGGCTCGAGGACTGGCTGGCGCGGATGGTGGACGGTCGCCCCGAACGGCGATTCCCGGGCGCGCAGCGGGCCTGGGAGGCGCTCGAGGACATCGTCATCGAGCGGCTCGGGCCACGCTGGCGGCGGGCCGCGACGTTCGCGTGGCAGGAGCCCGGCGCCGACCGCCACTCCGGCGCGCCGGTCACCGCCATCGCCGGCGGCGGTGGCCGCGGGGCCGCCCGGCGGTCGGCACCGGTCGGGTCAGCGCCGGCCGTCGGGTCAGCGCCGGCCGTCGGGTCAGCGCCGGACGTCGGGTCAGCCCTGCCCGTCGCGTCGCCGCCGCGGTTCGCGTCGCCACCTCCCGTCTCCGCGGCGCCGGCCCGGGCCGAGGCCGGGCCGGCCCCCCTCGGATCACCGCCGCCCGCCGCGCGCCCGGAGCGCCGTCCGGCCGGCCGCCGGGCCCGGACCGCGCTCATCTCCGGAGCGGTGGCGGCGATCGCCGCCGTCGCGCTCGTCCTGGCCCTGACCGCCGGCGGGACACCGCGCCGGGGCGCGAGCGCACGCCCCGGCGTCGCCCTGAGCGCCGCGGCCTCCCTCGGGCTGGGGCAAGCGGTCGGCCGGCTCAACGGGATCGTCGAGCTGTTCGTCGCCGGCCGGCGCCTCTCCCGTCACGGCGACTTCGCGGCGGCCGCCCGGAATCGGCGGCTCGTGCACGCGCGCCTGCTCGCCTTCGACCCGCCGCCGCCGCTGCGGGCCGCCGCCCGGACGCTCGACGAGATGGCGCTGGACTCCCTGTCATTCAATCTCGACATGGCGCGCGGCGAGATCGAGCAGGCGCGCGTGCCCGATCGCGCCCACAACGCCCTGCGCCCGCGCTTCGTCTCCGAGTTCAACCCCTACGCGCTGCGCCAGCTCGGGGTCGTGTACGGCGCCGGCGACCTGTGACCCCGGCGCCGGCGATGGGCGTCGCCGTCCGAGGGGCGACCCCCCCGGCCTGACCGTCCCCGGCGCCCTGACGGTCCCCGCCGCCCTATCCCTGGCCGTACGCCGACAGCCCCGATGCCTCCTGGGCCGGCCCCGCCGACCACTCGGCGGGCAGCGCGGTCAGCGTCCGCTGCGCGCTTGACTGCGACGACCCCGCGCCCAATGTCGCGCGGAGCGTGAGCTGCCCGCCGCCCTCCGGCGCGAGCACGGCGATCCACAGGCTCTGTCCGACCGTCACCGACAGGGCCGGAACCGGGACGTCGTTCCAGCTTCCCGGCACGATGCCGGCGAGCGTCGCCTGCTCCAGGAGCGCGCCGGGTCGTCCGTGCTGATTGGCGTAGATCCCGACGGCCGCCTGGGTGGCGGTCGACGAGCCGTCGACGTAGAGGTGCAGGCTGTTCAGCGTGCCGGTGTAGCTCACGTCGTCGGCGAACGCGGTGGCAGTTCCGGGCGCGCCGCCGGTCGTGTGCGGAGACAGGTCCGCGTCGCCGAGCAGCGGCGGTCCGTAGACGGCGATCGAGCCGCCGGCCACCGGCGGCGACGTGGGCTGCGTCGGCGAGGGCATGACGTACTCGCCCCACTCCGACAGCAGCTGTCCGCTGGCGAGGCTGAAGCGGGCGACGCCGCCGGTGCCCAACGTGCTGAGCCACACCGATGTGCCGTCGGGATCGACTCCGGCGGTGCGCAACTGGGTGACCCCGCCGAACGGCGACGAATAGCCGATGTCGGTGAGCGCGCCCGACGCGGTGAACAGGCTGGCGCCGGTGTCGCTGAGCAGCACGAGCCCCCCGGTGGGCAGCGCCTGGAGGTCGTCGACGAGCGACGTGACCCCCACCGAAGCCGGGGCGAACGGCGCCTCGGCGATGCCGGTGCACACGTTGAGGCGGTCGACGCCGTCGACGTCCTGCCAGCCTCCGTAGTACAGCGTGCAGCCGTCGGGCGCCAAGGTCAGCGCGAACGGCGCCGAGCCGCTGAGCGCGTTCGCGCCCGTGGGCACGAACGTCCGCAGCAGTGTGCCGCGCAGGCCGTATTCCCGGATCGAGTCGCCGTCGGCGTAGCTGGTCACGAAGACGTGCCCGGACGCATCGGCCACGCAGCGGGCGAGATTGCCCGACACCGACGCCCAGCTCGACGAGAGCATCTGCCCCGAGCTGTCAAGCAGACCGACGCCGGGCAGGATCAGATGTTGCCCTGAGGGGTCAAAGCACAGTCCGCTGGCCCCCGTGGTGCCGGGGACGGTCTCGACGAGCGCACCGCTCGGCGAGTACTCCTGAACGCTGCCGCTGCCGGTCAGCAAGACATCGCCGGGCACGAACGCCGGTCCGGCGGCGAGCGCGGATTGCGCGAGCACCCCGCCGAACGCGATCGCAAGGCTCATGGCCAGGATGAGCCGCACGGACCCGCGAGCGCGGCGACGACGACGGACAACGGGCATATGGGCTCCCCACGTGGCTGTCGTTCGCCGCCGCACCCTCCAGGGCGAACACGATCAACCATGCAACGGGCCCTTCAGGAACGTTCTTGCACCCGCCGGTCAGGTCTAGACGTTCGGCTAGGGGGCGGATTGGAGCCCCCCGGCGAACCGGGGGACTCCGTCCGAGCCGTCGGTCAGCCGAGCGGGGCCGCTTCGCAGGCGCCGACCGACAATGAGATGGCGCACGGACGCTGGAAGCCCGGCGTCGTCCAGGTGCGCGCGGCGAGGATCCGCTGCAGCGAGGCCTCGTAGGACTGCGCGTCGGCGTTGTTCCAGGGCTCCGGCGCGTGCCACGCGCCGACGCTCGCCCACTGCTGGCCGGGGCCATAGCCCGCGCCACAGCTGTGGCAGTCGCCGTCGTAGTAGTAGCGGATCGTCGCGCCCATGTAGTCAAGCGCGAAGGCCGTCGAGCGCCAGCGCAGATGCGCGGTGCCCGGGTTGACGGTCTCGTTGGGCAGCCACATCATCTGCGTGATGCCGGCCTCCTCGTAGACCCGGCCGTACGGCTCCTGAAGATTCGCCGGGTACGCGGAATACCAGTGCGCCGGCACGACCCGCAGGTCTCCGTGCGCATCCTGGCGCCACCACGACTCATAGACCGCCAGGGCGCTGATCCAGTCCTGCGGGATGCCCCACTTGTGGGCCGCCCACTGGATGAGGTCGTCGGTGGAGGGATGCCAGAGATCGCTGCGGCCGTTGACGTCGGCGTAGAGCGGGTTGTCCTGCACCGGCGTCAGCCCGTTCGCTCCCTTGGTGGAGTAGAAGGAGTTCAGCTCGGCCTGGGAGGGAAAGTAGTCGTTGAAGTAGGTGTTTCCCGGGCGATTCTCGGGCGTGCGGACGACCTGGGCAGCGGCCAGCTCGTCGGACTCGGGCGCCGTGCCCACCGGCGCCCACGTCGTCTGCGGTGCCGGCGAGATGAGCGTCGGCACTCCGGTCGTGCCGGCGTGAGCCGCCGGCGCGATGACCGCGGCGCTGAACAGGGCGATCGCGGCGGCGGTGAGCGTCTGCCTGAGTGACACGCGGCGCGGCGTGCGAGCCGTGGACAGTCCGCTGCTGAGGTGCTGCATAGAGAGAGTCCTTTGGGTTGCGCTGGACGATGCGGTCCGTACATGCCCTCGCTGGGGCGATACCGGTGGATCGGCGCCCCCGACGGCGACCTTTAGGCTCCCGGCGCGCGCCCGGACGCGTGGTCTGCTCGTGACCGCCCGCTGGTTCGTTCCTGAGGTGGTTGCGCGCGACGAGCGGCGGTCGGAGTCCGGCAGAGGCGAGTGGCGGAGGCGGACGGACGCGAGATCGCGCCATCGAGCATCGGATAGCGTTGCAGCGGCGGCGGCCTGTACCGCCGGGACCAACCCGAGGAGGAGAGATGGAATCCGTCAGCCTGGAGGATGCCCGGCGTGTGATCGCCGCCGCCGAGGCCAAGGCGCAGGAGATCGGGCAGCCGATGGACATCGCCGTCGCCGACGCCGGCGGCAACCTGAAGGCCCACGTCCGGATGGACGGGGCGCTGATCGTCAGCATCAACATCTCGATCAACAAGGCCTACACCGCGATCGCGCTCAAGACCGAGACCAAGAACCTCGCCGGCGTCACTCAGCCGGGGCAGCCGCTGTTCGGGCTCAGCGAGTCGGCTGGCGGGCGGATCGTCATCTTCGCGGGTGGGATTCCGCTGACCCGTGACGGCGAGATCGTCGGCGCGATCGGGGTCAGCAGCGGGACGGTGGAGCAGGACCAGGAGGTCGCGGAGGCGGGCGTGGCGGCGTTCTAGACAGAGGCGGACGGCGCCCGGGCGCCCGGTGGTACGGGCACGCTGCCTGGGCACTGCATATGCGTCTATATTCGCCGCCACGTTCATGCGTGCGCCGTGGCCGGGGCGCGCTCCTTTGGCTTCGTCTGCGGAGGGTGATTCGATGCACAGGTCCTTGGTCGCGATGGTGACGGCGGGGTTGGTCGGGCTGAGCGGCGGCGCGGTGGCCTCGGCGGGCGCATACCAGCCGAGCGTCAGCGTCGGCGGCGCGGTGGCCACGCCGGCCACCTACTCGATGAGCGCGCTCGCCGCGCTGCCCCAGACGAGCTTCGCGGTGACCCGGCCGACGCCGTCGGGCCCGGTCACCGTCCAGGATCAGGGCGTGTCGCTCGAGACCCTCGTCGATGACGCCCAGCCGAATCTCCCCGACGTCAAGAACGCCCTGCTGACGGCGGTCGTCACCGTCCGAGGCCGGTTCGGCGCCCAGCGCACGTTCGCGCTCGGTGAGCTCGACCCGGGCTTCGGCGATCACCCGGCGTATCTCGCCCTGCAGCAGGGCGGCACTGCCCTCGCGGTTGCGCGGCTCGTCGTGCCAGGCGACAGCGATGCGCTGCGCACGATCCTCGACGTCAGCCAGATCTCGGTCGTGATCGAGGACCCGGCGGTCGCCACGCCGCCCGAGGTCGGCGCGCTGACCGTGCAGGACGGGAGCGCCACGACCGTGCTCAGCCCGGCACAGCTGGCGGCATTGCCCACGCAGACGGAGACGGTCACCTTCTCGGCCGGCGGAACCCCGCAGACCGACACGGAGACCGGACCGACGCTCGATGCGGTGCTGCGCGCCGCCGGCATCCGGCCGACCTTCAACACTTGGGTCGCCGGCGTCGGCTCCGACGACTATGTGGCCACGGTGACGCCCGCCGAGGCGTGGATCGGCGGGCGTCCGCTGCTCGTCTCGCTGGTGGAGAACGGCCAGTCCTTCCTGTCGCAGTCCGAGGGTCCTCGCCTCATCGCCGACGGCGACGTCAAGGGCGGGCGCTACGTCACCGGCATGGACGACCTCGTCGTCGGCGATACCCGGGCGCCGGTGACGGCGAGCCGGGATCGCGCGAGCCGTATCCGGCGCCTTGCCACCGCGACCACACCGCATTTCAATGGCCGGCATCACCTTCGACCCGCCTGACCTCGTGGTCGCGCTCGGGACGGCCGAGCGCGTCGGTGCCCTGCGGACCCGTGATGTGCGCGTCCCGCTCGCCTCGGTCACCTCGGTGCGCGCCACCGATGATCCCTGGGCTGAGCTGCGCGGGATCCGGGCGCCGGGCACCGGTGTGCCCGGCGTGATCTCGCTGTGCACGCGCGTCGGTCAGGGCTTCCGTGACTTCGCGGCGGTGTATGGCCGCGGGCCGGCCGTGGTGATCGAGACCGACGGCGCCGATTTCGACCGGCTCGTCATCTCGTGCCGGGATCCCGGCGCGCAGGTGCGGCGGATCGATCGGGCCCTCGGCGGGATCTTCGACTGACGTGACGTGGCTGCCCGCCGGGGACCGATGCCGTCTCGTCGTGGTGGGTGGTCGACCGGATGGCCGGCGGTGCGCTGGAGCGCGCGCTGGAGGAGTTCGTCCCGGGGTGGCTGACCGGCGTCTGAGGCTGGCGAGCCGTCCACTACGTCCCGTGACGCGCGCAGGCGTCCGCGCGTGACCGCAGGAGTTCGCGCTCGCGTTCGTTGTCGCACAGCTCAGCCGCGCGGGTGAACTCCGCACGCGCCTCGTCGCTCCGCCCAAGGCGCTGCAGGAGATCGCCGCGCACGCTGGGCAGGAGGTGATAGGCGCGCAGCGCCGGCTCGTCGGCGATGGCGTCGACGAGCTCGAGTCCGGCCGGCGCGCCGTAGGCCATCGTCACCGCCACCGCGCGATTGAGCTCGACGACGGGCGAGCCGGTCAGCGCAGCCAGGCCGTCATAGAGCGCGACGATCCGCGGCCAGTCGGTCGCCTCCACGCTCGGCGCCCGGGCATGACAGGCGGCGATCGCGGCCTGCAGAGTGTACGGACCGAGCGTGGCGCTGAGCTTCTCCGCGCGCTGCAGGGCAGCCAGCCCGCGCGCGACGAGCAGATGGTCCCAGCGCGCGCGGTCCTGGTCCGCGAGCAGCACCGGTTCGCCGAGCGGCCCGGTCCGCGCCCGCAGCCGCGAGGCCTGCAGCTCCATCAGCGCCTGCAGGCCGTGGACCTCCGGCTCCCGGGGCAGCAGCGCGGCGAGGATGCGGCCCAGGCGCAGGCCGTCCTCGCAGAGCGACGGCCGGATCCAGTGCTCGCCGGCCGTGGCGGCATAGCCCTCGTTGAAGATCAGATAGATGACCTCGAGCACCGCCGCCCGGCGTTCGGCGAGCTCGTCGCGGCCGGGAACCTCGAAGGGCACATGGGCCTCGGTCAGGGTGCGCTTGGCGCGGACGATGCGCTGCGCCATCGTCCCCTCCGAGACGAGGAAGGCGTGCGCAATCTCCGGCGTCGCCAGGCCGCCGAGCAGGCGCAGGGTCAGCGCGGTGCGGGCCTCACGCGTCAGGACCGGATGGCAGGTCATGAAGATGAGCCGCAGGACGTCGTCCTGCACGTCGTCGATCTGGGCGGCCAGATCGGGCTGGTCGAGCTGCTGCAGGAGCCGGAGGTCGTGACCGATCAGCTCCTGCTTGCGCTCGAGCGTGGCCCGGCGGCGCAGCGCGTCGATGCCGCGCCGCTTGGCGGTGGCCATGAGCCAGGCCCCCGGATTGTCCGGGATGCCTGACTCCGGCCACTGCTGCAGGGCGGCGACGAGCGCGTCCTGGGCCAGGTCCTCGGCGATCGACACGTCGCCGGCGATCCGGGTCAGGCCGGCGATCAGCCGGGTCGACTCGATCCGCCAGACGGTGTCGATCGCTCGATGGGTGGCCGACGCCGCCATCGGCTACTGCTGGTTAGCGGCTTGTTCACGCAGGCGCGTGTTGGCCTCGCGCAGCTCCGGCGGGAGCTGCTCGCCGAACTCGACGGGATCGAAGATCTCACGCAGCTCGATCTCAACGCCGCCGCCGAACGGGGCGCGCTTGAGCCACTCGATCGCCTCCTCGCGTGACGCGCACTGCCAGATCCAGAAGCCGGCGACGATCTCCTTGGCCTCGGTGAACGGGCCGTCGATCACCGTCCGCTCGCCCTTGTCGAAACGGATCTTGGCGCCCCGGGACGTGGGGTGCAGGCCGTCGGCGGCCAGCATCACCCCGGCCTTGACGAGATCCTCGTTGTACTTCGTCATCGCCTCGACGACGTCGTTCGGCGGCATTCCCCCCTGCTCGGACTGGTCGTTGCCGGGGACCAAGACCATGAAACGCATTCCTGCCTCCTCGCGGTGGATGGGTGTCTGTATCACGACGTCGAACGGCGCCGGGCGAAATCGACACGCCGTACGCGATTCTTGCGCGCGACGACCCGGGATGGTCAAGCTACGCTCGTGAGATGTCCGCCGATTCACCGCAGCACCTGGCCGGCCTGCGGCGCGTCGGGGCGCTCGTCGCGGCCACGCTGCGGATGCTCGAGGACGCCGTCGCGCCGGGGATCTCGACCGGAGAGCTCGACGCGCGCGCGGCGGTGTTCCTGGCCGCGCGCGGCGCCCGCTCGGGGCCGATCCTGACCTACGGGTATCCCGGGACGATCTGCATCTGCGTCGACGACGAGGTGGTGCACGGCATTCCCGGAGCGCGCCGGCTTCGTGAGGGCGAGCTGGTGACGCTGGACGTCGCCGCCGAGCTCGACGGCTACCACGCCGACGCGGCGGTCACCGTCGCGGTCGGGGCGGCCGACGACGAGGGCCGGCGGCTGATGGCGGCTGCCCGGGCCGCGCTGGACGCCGGAATGCGGGCCGCCGCGCCTGGTGCGCCGCTCTGGGAGATCGGCGCGGCGGTGGAGCGGGCGACCGCCGCCCGGGGCTTTCAGGTCATTCCCGAGCTGACCGGCCACGGCATCGGCCTGTCGATGCACGAGGAGCCGACCGTCTACAACTGGCCCTCGCCGGACGCCGCCGAGCGGCTGCAGGCGGGGTGGGTGTTCACGATCGAGCCGCTGATCACCGCGGGCCGGCCGCGGATCGTCGTCGACGAGGACGGCTGGACGATCCGGACCGCGGACCACTCGCGCTCGGCGCACGCCGAGCACACGATCATGGTCGCCGACGGCGGGCCGGTCGTGCTCACCCTGTGACCCCGTTCCGTCCCGCCCCCTCCAGGAGCCGGCGGACGATCCGTCGATGACGGCGGGCGACCGGAGCCCAGGTCGCTGCCCCCCGGGGCGTCGCTCGAGACCGAGCGCCCGCCATCCCGACCGCAGCGCCGCCCGCGTCTGTTCCGGCGCCCCCTCGAGGACGAGCCGGGCCCACTGTTCGCCCGTGCGGCCGCGGGCGGCCTCGTCCGCGGCGATGAACGCGTCCGCGTAATCGATGCGCGGCAGGCTGCCGAGCCTGCGCACATCGGGCGGCAGCGGAATCTGATGCACCTCGGTGACGGGCATGGATGACCTCCTGTCGTGACGATAAAATTCATACGCGTATGTATGAATCTTCGCCCCCAAGCGTCCGAGTGCGGCGCACGCAGTCGGAGCGCAGCGCCGAGACGCGCGATGCGCTCCTGGAATCGGCGGCGCGGGGGCTCTCGCGCTCCGGCTACGCCAATCTGACGCTCGCCGCCGTCGCGCGGGAGGCCGGCTATACCCGCGGGGCGCTGTATCACCAGTTCACCGACAAGGAGGACCTGGCGCTCGCCGTCCTGCGCTGGGCCGACGAGACCTGGAGGCGCGAGGTGGGGGCGCTGATCGACCGGGAGCCCGATCCCGCGGCGGCGCTCCTGGCCCTGGCGCGGGGGCACGCCGTCCTGTGCCGGCGTGACATCGCCCGGGTCGCGATCGCGCTCCGAGTCGAGTTCAGCGGGCGTGACCACGCGATCGGTCGCGAGCTCGATCGCGTCCAGGCCGGGCTCGTCAAGCGCGTCAGCCTGCTCATCGACGAGGGCCGGGTGATCGGCTCGCTCCCGCCCGGGCCGCCCGCCCGCGTCGTCGCGCTCGCGCTGGTCGGCGCAGTGGAGGGAGCCGTCATCACCCTGGGCGGGCAGGCGCCCCACGACGAGCTCCTCGCCGCCCGCGCGGCGGCCGGCGTGCTCGGACTCCCCGATCCGGCCGCCCCCGGCGACGCCGGCGCGGCGCCGACGCGGAGGCCGCGCCCCGGATCAGTCCAGCAGCACGACCGGCTTGATGACGGTGCCCCCGTGCATCGTCGCGGCGGCCTCGTTGATCTGATCGAACGGCGAGGTGGCGACGAGCCGGTCGATCGGGAAGCGGCCCTGGCGCCACAGCTCGACGAGCTGCGGGATGAAGACCTGCGGCAGGCTCTCGCCCTCCACGATCCCGCGGACGTGCCGCCCGTGGGCGAGCAGCTCGTTGACGTCGAGCGCGACGTCGGTCCCGAACACCGGGGCCCCGATCACCCCGCAGGTGGCGCCTGACCCCAGCAGTTCGACGGCCTGGCGCAGCACCATCGGATTTCCGGTGCATTCCAGGGAGAAATCGGCCCCGCCGCCGGTCAGGTCCCGCACCGCCTCGACGACGTCCTCACTGCCGGGGTCGATCGTATGGGTGGCGCCGAGCTCGCGGGCGAGTGACAGCCGGGCGGGGTTGAGATCGACGGCGATGATCGTCGCGCAGCCGGCGACCCGCGCGGCCATGACCGCCGACGTTCCGACGGCCCCGGTGCCGAGCACGACGAGCGACGACGTCGCGCCGGGCCGCAGGACGTTGAGGACGGCGCCCGCTCCGGTCTGGATCCCGCAGCCGATCGGCGCGAGCAGCTCGAAGGGGATCTCGGCGTCGATCCTGGCCACGCTGCGGTGATGGCAGACCGCCTGGGAGGCGAAGCTCGACTGCCCGAAGAACTGGGAGTGCAGCGGCCGGCCATCCCGCGACAGGGCGGTAGAGCCGTCCATCCGCTGGGCGAGGAAGTTGCGCGGGAAGAACTCCGGGCAGAAGAACGGCCGTCCCGCGAGGCAGCTCGGGCAGGCGCCGCACGCCGCGTAGCTCATCGCGACGCGGTCGCCGGGGGCCAGGCCGCCGACCGCCGATCCGACCGCCGCGACGATGCCCGCTCCCTCGTGCCCGAGCACGCACGGCAGCGGCGTCGGATAGCTGCCGGCCTGGGCGCCGAGATCGGTGTGGCAGATCCCCGATGCCCTGACGTCGATCAGGACCTCGTCGGGCCGCAGGTCGCCGACCTCCACCTCCTGCAGGGCGAACGGTCCCTCCTTCTCCTCCACGACGGCGGCAACGGCCATGACCGGCTCCTCTCTCTCCGCCCGGCCGCGCGCGACCGGATGCTGTCTCGGTGACGCCCCTCCGACGCGCCAGGGCCGCACGCTGTGGCCCGGCGCGAGTATAAGGGTCCCGAATGCGACGCGCGCTCAGCGAGCCGCTGGAAGCTCGACACCCGTGAGCCCGAGCTGGGCGGTCAACGTCGCCAGGTCCCAGAGGACGCGCTGGGACTGGATCCAGCCGCGCTCGAAGCCGACGACGGTGATCGCCAGCACCTGCGCGCGCCGATGGGTCGGTGCAGTTCCGGGCAGCAGCCACGGCAGCTCGATGTCATGGGTGAACGAGACCGTCGTCTCGTCGACGAGCCGGAATCGGTCGACGGTCCGCGAGATCCGGGTGAGCCGCAGATCGGACGGCAGGTGCGGGAACACCTCGGTCAGGTAGAAGCGCTCCACGGACGCCCGTCCCTCGGCGCCGGTGAGCACCGGAAAGTGGCGGATCGTCGGCGCCGCGGTCATCCGCACCATCGCCCGCTCGACGTCGCGATCGGAGAGGACCGCGTCGAGATGCGCGTCCCAGGCCTCCTCCAGCCTGTGCATGAACTTCGCGATGTCCAGCGTCACCTCCCGAGATTATCCGGACTCCCCGGGTCCGACGCACGCGTCCTCGAGGTCCCGTGGCTCTACCGTGGCCGAGGATGGAGGGATCTCACCGTCAGGCCGTCGAAGCTCTGCTGGCGCAGGCCGCCGCCGACCACGACGACCTCATCTCCCAACTGCCGGTCGAGCTGCGCGCGTCGCTGCCGGTCGACGCCCAGGGCGTCACCCGGGCGATCGAGCGCCTGGCGGTGGCCGCCGGGCTGAGCGACGGCCAGCGGCGGGCGCTGCTGCGACCCCACGCCGTCAACCCGGCTGTCCTGCACGCGAGGGTCTTCGGGCGCGCGCCGCTGGCGCGAGAGACGGTGATCGCGTCGTTCGTCGACGGCGCGCGGGTGCGAGCCGACGCGCTCGCCGGCCTGGCCGACATGATCGGAGGTGAGTCGCTCGGACGGGAGGTCCGGCGCCTTCTGCTCGCCTCCCCGCCGCCCCTGGGAGCCGATGGAGACGGGGTGATCGCCGCTCTGCGGGCCACCTATCGCGCCCAGGAGGAGGCGGTCCTGGTCATCGCCGGAGCCCTCGATCAAAGAAATTAATATCGCTCGACCAACCTTTCGGGTGCTATCGCGTTCTAGACATCGAGAGCAACAACTGCCGCGTGTTGGTCAGAGCGGGTGCGGCTCTGTTCAAACCGCTGCGTGGGGGCGGTGGGGACGCGACGTCCGGGGGTATGGGGTTTCCCCCCGGACGTCGTAGGCCCCCCACTGGACTCTTTCGCGAAAAAGGCGCAAAATTACGAATGGTGGTCACCTCAGAAATTGCCGAGCGTCTGCCCCAGATCGACCTCGTGCCTCCGTCGGGCCGCAGTGATGACGTTCTCGTGGCGCGCGTGCGCGCCGGTGACAATGATGCTTTCGAACGCATTTACGACAAATACGCGCCGGGCATGCTCGCCTTCTGCGCCCACATGCTGGGAAGCCGCGAGGCCGCCGAGGACGCGCTGCAGGTGACGTTCGTGTCCGCATACCGGTCGCTGCGCCGGGGCGATGAGGCCGTCACGCTGAAGCCCTGGCTGTACACGATCGCCCGCAATCGCTGCCTGACCGAGCTGCGCAGCCGGCGGGAGATGTCCGGACTGGATGGTGTGATCGCCGATCGCCCGTCGCTGATCGGCCTCGCCGATCAGGTCCAGCGGCGTGAGGATCTGCGTGAGATGCTCGATGATATCGGCCGCCTCCCGGACGATCAGCGGGCCGCGCTCGTCCTGTTCGAGCTCGGGGATCACTCGCAGAAGGAGATCGCCGCCGTGCTCGGCGTCTCCAGCGAGAAGGTCAAGGCACTCATCTTCCAGGCCCGTGAATCGCTGGCCCGCGGGCGGCTCGCCCGCAACTATCCGTGCGAGGAGATCCGTGAGCAGGTCTCCACGGTGAGCGGGCGGGTGCGGTCGCGCAGCATGACCCGCGCGCACATCGACCGTTGCACGAGCTGTGCCGCCTTCGAGACCGAGGTCCGCCACCAGCGAGCCGCGCTGGCCCTCATCATCCCGGTGCCGCTGACCGCGGCGCTGAAGACCACCGTGCTCGCCACGGCGCTCGGCGGCGGCGCGGCCGCTGCCGGAGCCGGAGCGGCCGCCGCAGGACACGCAGGCGCAGGACACATCGGCGTGGCTGGAGCCGGACATGCCGGTGCGGCTGGCGGCGGAGCGCTGACGGCCGGAGCGACCGGCGGCACCGCGGTCACCGCCGGCGCGGGTGGCGCCGGCGCGGCGATCGCCGGCGCCGCGACGAGCGGCACCGCTCTCGTCGCGAGCGGGACCACCGCCGCCGTCGGCGTGGCCGGCGCGGGCGCCGCGGCCGCCGGTGGCGGCGCGGCCGGGATCATGGCGACGAGCGCGGCGGGCAGCGCACTGATCTCGAGCGGGCCGATCGCGGCCGCCGCCACCGGGCTGACCGCGGCAGCGGGTGAGGCCGTCGCCTCCGCCGGTGTCGGCGGGCTCGGCGCGACGGGTGTCGTGGCCAAGCTGTTGACCGTCGCGGTCGTCGCCTACGGGGCCGCGACCGCGTCCAGCCATCCCTCTCCGGTCATCTCCCCCGCCGCACCGCGGTCGTCGAACCCGTTCGAGGTTCCGGTGGCCTCCGTGGTTCCGGTCATCCCGCGGGCCTCGGACTCCGGATCGGCCACGGTGGCCGCACCGGCTTCCACGCCGATCGCCACGCCGGTCTCGGTGAGCGTCCCGATCGTCCCGTTGACGAACGGGTCCAGTTCGACCAACGCCTCAGGGGCGACCGCCGGCACGCCGATCACATCAACGACGACGATCAGCACCGCAGAAACGCCGCTGGCCCCGGGAGGCTCCGGGGCCGCGGGACCGAGCGCAACCTCTGTCCCTCCCGCGACGACCACCCCCATCGCCACATCGCCCGCTCCGACGGGAACGAGTGACCCGGTGACGACGACGACGACGACGACGACGACCTCAACCTCGACGACGACATCCACGCCGCCGCCGACGACCACGACGAGCACCCCGGTGTCGACCGCGCCGATGACCCCGGACACCGCCGATCCGGTGACCACGACGAGCACGACGCCCTCCGGCGACAGCGGCGGAGCGACGACACCGGCCGCGTCCGGCGGGGCCGCCACGTCGGACACCTCGTCGGACACGACGTCGGGCTCGAGCTCGACGGACGGCTCGTCTGACTCCGGCTCGGGCACCGGCTCCTCCGGGGCGGCCACCTCCGCCGATTCGGGCTCCACCTCAGGATCGACCGAGAGCACGGACGGCGGCACCGCCGCCACGGACGCCGGCGATTCGGACTCCGGCTCGGACTCCGCGGCGGTAGGCGACGACTCCGGCGCGGCAGTGAGCGGCGACGACGCCGACGCGGCCTCGAGCACCGCCGCGACGGCGAGCTCGACCACCAGCGCCGCGGCGGCGAGCGACGGCGGCGCCAGCGCGGACCCCGGCACCGTCGAGGCGTCGACGAGCGCCACGGCCGCCACCGCCACGGTCAGCAGCTAGTACACGCGTCCGCGCTGGCTAGGGGTCCTCGCCCTCGCCGGGCCAGGGCTTGCCGGGCCAGGGCTCGCCGGGCTCGCCCGGCTCGAGGTCGACAACCTCGAAGCCGAAGCGCTCGGCCAACCGGGCGGCGACGAGCGATCGGTGGCATGCTCGGGCCGAGCTCTCCACGCACATCAGGGCGCCGATCCCGTGGACCGGCAGCCGGCGGACGAGCGGCTCGAGCGCGACGTTGTCGAGGATCTCCGCGGTGTACTGGCGGATGTATTCGGGGGCGAGGCGGACGCGGGAGCGCTTGCCGACCCCCTCTCGGTCGTCCTCGCGGTATTGCAGATGACGCAGGTCGGTGTCGGGGGCGAGCTCGGGGTGGTGCTCGTAGGCGATCCGGGCGTCGCTCAGCAGGGCCTGCAGGCGCTGGGCGTTGGCCCACGCGTACCGTGCTCCGCGGACCCCTCGGCGCTGGCGAATGTCGATCAGCTTCGTGACGCCGGCGTCATCCAGGGCGGCGAGGAAGCGGGACGCGTCGAATTCGTAGACCCCGATGGTGGCGATCGTCGGCATCGGCGCCTCAGGCGTCGCCGCGCCAGACGAGGGCTCGGCGGCGGGCCCTGGGCAGGGCGCTGACCACGAGATCGTATGAATCCTCGATCATCGCCACGATCATCTCATCGGGGAGGGAGCCGTCGAGGATCACGGTGTTCCAATGGCGCTTGTTGAGGTGGTAGCCGGGGATCACCGCCGGATAGGCGTCCCGAAGCTGCTCGGCGAGCGGCGGTTCGCACTTCAGGCTGACGCGCAGCGGGCTCTCGGCCAGACGGGACGCGGCGAACATCTTGCCGGCCACTGTGAACACCGACGTCGGAAAGCCGAACGGGAAGCCCTCCTCGGTGCCGAGGAACGCCAGGCAATGGTCACGGAGCTCGGTGGCGTCCATCCTCGCCGGCAATGATCGCGCCCGCTCGTGGCGCGTGAGTCAGACGCCGGCGCAGCCGCGTGAAATCGTCCGCGGTGAGACCATGACGGGAGAGCCAGGCCGTCGGTCCGCCGAACGCCTGATCGACGAGCTCGAGGACGCGCTCCATCGTGCCGGGAACCGGTGCGTGGCGCTGCGGATCGTGTCCCTCGAGCTCGGCGCGGTACGTCTCCGAGCTGACCAGCCGGGCGATGATCGCCTCGATGCGCTCCGCGGTGGCGAGATAGTCGGCCACGATCGTCCCGCGATCGACCCCCGCGGCGTCGAGCGCGAGCGCGACGACGACCCCGGTGCGGTCCTTGCCGGCCGCGCAGTGCACGAGCACCGCCCCGTCGGCCCGGGCGATCGTGCGCACCGCCGCCGCCACCGAATCGGGGCGCCGCCTCAGATAGCTCATGTACGAGCGGACGACGGGGGTCTCGGCCGGCAGCAGGTCATCGTCGGACGGGCCCCAGGGCCGGATCGTGCCGGCGTCGAGGTCGGTGTTCCGTCCCGAGGCCGGGTACAGCGAGCGGTGCTCGATCCTCACGCCGGCGGCGGCGGTCATCGGTCCCGGACCTTCGAGCTCAACCTCGGTCTCGGTCCGGAGGTCGAGTACGACCTCCAGCCCCTCGTCCTCGACGAGCAGCCGGACGTCGCGGTCGGTCAGCGCCTGCAGATTGTCGGTGCGGATGAGCACACCGGGGACGACGACCCGCGCGTTGACCGCTCCGTCGAGCGTGATCCAGCGCCGGGCCGGGAGTTGGACGACCATGCCCGTATCGTGGCACGCCGGGACCGGCGATCTGCGAACCGGATGTGAACGCGCTAGCGTTGCCCGCCACGCGAGTTCTCGCGGGGCGGCGCGGTCCGGTCGAACTTCTGAGAGACGCGGGTTCCCGTGCTGGGTGGCATTCGTCTCGCCCTGTCCTTGCGGGCCCGATCTTGGGGCGAGACGAGAACCGGAAGGACCGCCGGATGACCGCGAACTCAGTCTCCTCAGACGGGCAGACGACCGCTGCGCGGATCTCGACGCTCGTCGTGGGCCTCGTCGCGGCTTACACCGGCCGGGGCCCGACGCGGGCCTGGACCTCGATCGACGAGGATCTCGTCACCGTCGTTCTGCGCGACACCCTGACCAAGGGCGAGCGCAGCCTCGTCGCCGACGGTCGCACCCAGCTCGTGCTCGATATGCGCAAGGCGTATCAGATGACGATGCGCGACGATCTCGTGGCCGCGGTGGAGGGGATCGTCGGGCGCAAGGTGATCGCGTTCCTCAGCGACAACCACATCGAGCCTGACATCGCGATCGAGACCTTCGTCCTTGAGCCGCTCCCGTCCAGGTAGAATTCGGCGCAAGCCGGCACGCCTTCGTACCTGTCGCTGCGGGGCGGCCGGTGGCTCAATCACCAATGGGACTCTCGCGGCCGCAGGCCCGGCGGGCTGGACCATCGATTATCGACTTCAGGTGATCCGATGCATCTCCGTTTGCTCGTCTCCCACCACCGATCCGTCTCGTGCCCGTGATGGATGAGTCCGCGTCAGCCGACGGACGGCCGCCGACGCCACCGACGCCACCGACGCCACCCACGCTGCTCGCGATCAAGCGCGTCGACGACCCTCGGGGCATCGTGCTGGCGCTCGACGGGGAGCTCGACCTCAGCACCGTGCCCGAGCTCGACCGCCAGCTCTCCGACGCCACGCACGACCGGCCCGAGCGTGTGCTTGTCGATCTCACCCGGCTGGCCTTCATGGACAGCACCGGCCTGGCCTCCATCGTCCGCGCCCACCAGACGGCGCAGGCCGATGGCTTCGACTTCCGTCTGCGCGCCGGTCCGCCCCAGGTTCAGCGGCTGCTCGCGCTGACCGGTCTGATCGACGTCTTCGTCTTCGAGGACTGATCCGAGCGTACCCGCGGGAGGGGCCACTCGAAGGAGCCACCGTCCGCTCAAGCCGCTCGGCGGCCTGCCGATAGTCGAGAGTGCTGCACCGCCCCTCGATTGGAGTCCGACGTGCCTGAACCCGTCCATGTTCTCGTCGTCCGCGCCGGGGGACTTCCCTGGGCGCTGCCGATGGCCTCGGTCGAGCAGACCTTCGACCTTCGCCAGTACACCCAGCATCGCGTCGGCAGGGCCGACGTCGTCTGCTTCCGCGACGAGGTCCTGCAGGTCATCGACCTCGCCGACCGCCTCGGCGTCGCCGTCGACACCCCGCCGGCGGCGGCGGTCGTCATCTGGGCGGCGGGACGCCGGCTCGTCTTCGCGGTGCAGACGCTCGTCGGCCAGGTCCACATCGACCAGCTCGAGATGCCGGGCCTGGCGGTCGGCGACTTCGCCGGCGGCGTCGTCCTGCGTGACGACGAGATCATCCCGGTGCTCGAACCCGGTGCCGTGATCGGCGCCTGGTCGGTCGGCGACAGCGGACGGCTCGGGTTCACCGAGCTGCAGCAGAGCGCTCTGCGCGAGGTCGCCAACATCGGCTCAGGTCACGCCGCCACCGCGCTCTCGCAGCTGCTCGGCCGCCAGGTCGACATCGGCTATTCGGAGGCGCTGCTGACCGTGCTCGCCGAGGCGATCGACCGGATCGGCGCCCCGATGAGCCGCTCGGCCCTCGTCGACACGCCGATCGCCGCCGACGGCGGCACCGTGCTGCTCGTGTTTCCCGACGACACCGGCGAGCAGCTCTGCCAGCTGCTCGGCTGCAGTCTCGACGATGAGATGGGGCCGACCGCGCTTCAGGAGGTCGGCAACATCCTCGCCACCTCCTATCTGAACGCGATCGTCGAGATGACCGGCATGGAGCTCGAGCCCGAGCCGCCGACCGTCGAGGTCGACATGCTCGGCCAGCTGCTGTCGCGCAGTGGGGCGAGCGGCGGCAATCCGAGCGACCCGACCGTGCTGATGCGCTCTCAGATGACGATCGAGGCCTCGGAGGCGACGTTCTCGTTCCTGTTCGTCCCCCGCATCGGGTCGGTCGAGACGCTCCTGGAGCGGCTCGGCGTCGCGGCCGCGGCCGCGCAGGCCGCCTGACTCGTCGCCGGACATGATCGATCTGAGAGACGCCGACCAAGACTAGGCTCGGCGGCGATGGAGCCCGAGGACCGACCGGACGACGCGCGGGAACGCTGGAACCTCCGCTACGCCGCGCGGCGGTCGTCGCCTCCGGGCGAGCCCTCGCCCTGGCTGCAGGAGAACGCTGATCTGCTGAGCGGGTTGGCCGGGCGCCGGGCGCTCGATCTCGCCTGTGGCGACGGGCGCAACGCCGTCTTCCTCGCCCGGCGGGGGTTCGCGGTCGACGCCGTCGACATCTCCGACGTGGCGATCGAGGCCCTCGCGACGATCGCCGGGCGCCTCGGCCTGACCGTCCGCCCGGCCCGGCTCGATCTCGAGCGCGACGCCCTGCCGGGGGGCGGCTACGACGTCATCCTGATGCTCAACTATCTCCAGCGCAGCCTGTTCGCGCCGCTGCCCGCCGCGCTGGCGCCGGGCGGGATCGTGATCGCCGAGACCGTCACGCGCGCTCACCGCGACGTTCTCGGCCACGACTTCGGCGCCGCTTTCCTGCTGGAGCCCGGGGAGCTGCGCGCCGCGTTCCCCGGTCTGGAGGTCGTGCGAGATGCGGAGGGCGTGGTCGCGCGGGCGGGCCGGCCGCGGGCGGTGGCCGGGATCGTCGCCCGTCGCCCGGCACCGGTGCCGACTCTCAGTTAGCGCTCACCACGCCGGCGATCTGGCTGCGGCCGCGGTGCAGCCGGCTCATGATCGTGCCCTCCTTGACCCCGAGGGCGCTGGCGGCCTCGCGATAGGACAGGCCGACCACGTCGACCGCGACGACCGCCTCGCGCAGCGGCTCGGTGAGCTGGTGCAGCGCCTCGAACACCGACCCGAGCTCCACCACCCGGTCGACGACCGGATCGTTGCCGTGCGCGGTGGCCGGCTCCGGGCTCTCGTCGAGCGCGACGACCGCCAGGCGCTGGGTGCGGGCCTGGCTGATCCAGGTGTTGCGCAGCACCCGCAGCAGATAGACGAGATCCTGGTCACGCCGGACGAAGCGGGGCCGCCGCAGCACCCGCTCGAACGTGTCCTGCACGAGGTCCTCGGCGTCCTGGCGCGAGCGACAGAGACCGTACGCGGCCCGATACAGCCGTGCAACGTGGTCTCCCAGGAGCTCTGGGTCGATCTGGCGCTCGCCCACCCCGCTGGACACGGGTTCCGAGTATCACAGGAAATGTGTTTGCGCGGGATGGAATAAATGATCGGATCGACGCGTCTCCCCTTATACGCCGTGCCTTTCCGGCCCGGCATGAGAAGATCCTTATCGAATCCAGATCGAATGTCATGAGCCGATCCACCGACAACGACGCCGACGCTCACGCGGAGCTGATCACCCGGCTGGTCGACGACGCCGTCGAGGGGGATGACGGCGCTCGGGCGCAGGCCTGGCTGCACGAGCATCCGGAGGCCGAAGGCATGATCGCCGCCCAGCGGCGCGTCGTCGCCGAGCTGCGCGGCGCCGGGCCCGAGGTGCCCGATCATCTCGTCGGCGCGATCCGGGACAAGGTCACCGCGGCCTACGGGCCGGCGGCGGCGTCCGGGCGCTCCCGGAGCACGGCCCGGACTCGGCGCAGCACCGGCCGCAGCTTCGCCTGGCGCCCGATGGTGCTCGGGCCGGCCGCCGTCTGCGCGGTGGCGATCGTCGCCCTCGTGATCGCCTTCGGCGGGGGCAGCGGGACGAGCGCGCCGAGCATCGTCCGCGCGGCTCAGCTCGCCTACGCCCCGTCCCAGGGGCCGGCTCCGGCCGCCCGGGACGCCCGGTATCTGGACGTCTCCTACGGTGGCGTCACCTTCCCCAACTATGCGTCGGCGTTCGACGCGGTGCCGGTGGGCCGCCGCCTGGACCGCCTCGGCGGCCGGCCGGCGCTGACGATCTTCTACCGCCTGCGCGACGGCACGCGTTTGAGCTACACCGTCTTCTCGGGCCAGGCCGTCCCGCGGCCCGGCATCGCGCGGGTCGTCGTCTTTGACGGCGTCCGGCTCCACGTCTTCGTCACGAGCTCGCATCTCGCCGTCGTGACCCTGGTCCGGCACGGGCGCACCTGCGTCCTGGCGGCGCCGACGACCCAGGACGCGGTCCTCGCGCTCGCCGCCGAGCCGGTCCACGCCGCCGCGACGGCGTAGCCCGCCCCCGCCTCAGCGTTGACCGGGCCGGCCGGGCTGATTGTTCGCGTTTCGGCACATTCCGTCACCCACGAGGCACGCTTTTCCCGGCAGCATCGGCCCCGTGGAACATCCTGCTGGAGAAACTGGCCCATATGGACAGTTAGACGCGCAGGTCGCGGTGTTGGCGGCTCGTCAGCACGGTGTGATGAGCCTGACGCAGCTGAGATCGCTCGGGCTCGGCGTGTCAGGGGTCAGCAAGCGCGTTGCGACCGGGCGCCTCCACCGCGTCCACCGCGGCGTCTACGCGCTCGCCCCGCCGACGCTCTTGACCGGCCGGGGGCGGTGGCTGGCCGCGGTGTTCGCCTGCGGCCCGACCGCGGCGCTGGCGTCCCGGTCGGCGGCGGCGCTGCATGAGCTGCGGGCCACCGAGCGGTCCGGGATCGACGTGATCGTCCCGGGCCGCCGCACGCGCTGTCATGCCGGGATCGACGCGCATACCTCCACCACCCTGCAGGCCGGCGCCGACGTGACGGTCGTCGACGCCATTCCCTGTACGACGATCGCCCGGACGCTGCTCGATCTCGCCGCGGTGGTCGCCGTCCCCGCGCTGGAGCGTGCGCTGCAGCAGGCCGAGCTGCTCCAGCGCCTGGACGGTCGCGCCTTGACCGACCAGCTGGAGCGCAATCCCCGTCATCCGGGTGCGGCGCGGCTGCGGGCGGGGCTGGCGTTGTATGAGCCGGGGACCGCGCCCACCGAAAGCCCGTTGGAGGATCTGCTGGTGGCGGTCTGCCGGGCGGCCGGGGTCGCGCCACCGGACCGGCAGGTCTACATCGATCCCGGTGATGGCGACGCCGTTCCCCGCGTGGACTTCGCCTGGCGCGCGCAGCGGTTGGTGCTGGAGACCGACGGCGCCGGCTCGCACCGCACCCGCCGGTCCTTCGAGGACGACCGCCGGCGCGATCAGCGGCTGACGCTCGCGGGCTGGCGGGTCGTGCGGGTCACCCACCGCCAGCTCACGGCCGAGCCGAAGCGGATCGCCGCGCTGCTCGAACGCCTGCTGGCGACGGCCGGCCCGGAGAGCTGAGACCGGCCGCCCGGGCGCACCCCCGGGCGGCCTGGGCCGGCGAAGCCCTCAGTGGGGCTGGAGGGTGTTGACGAAGCTCGGGTTCGGCGTGCTCTGACGGACGGTGTCGAAGTCGTAGAACGCGCCCGGCGCCGAGCCCTGCGTCCCGAAGCCGATCCCCGCGGCCTGGAAACCGACGATCGCGCCCAGCGGCGAGGTGAAGCCCGTCGAGCCCGAGCCGGGACCGTCGGCCTGGTCGATCTGGTTGTACTTCATGAATGCCCGGTCGTTGGGCTGCAGGCCGAGGGCCTGACGGGCCAGCGCCCGGTGCACGCCCTCGTTGCCGACGAGCTCGGCCCCGACACGGGCCAGGAACGGCGACCCGCTGCGCGCCCACACCGTCGTGGCCACGAGATACAGGTTGATGCAGATCTGCTCGCCGACGACGAGCGTCTGAAAGAGCGACGTCGGGCTCGTGAAGATGGCATCGGGCACCCACACCTTGTGGGTCGCGGCGCGCGCGCCGAAGCGCTGGGTCAGCACCTCGTAGTGGTCGAGCTCCTCACGGGATGCCGCTCCGACCGTGTCGATCGCCGCCTGCGGCAGCGACAGCTTCTGCAGCGCCGTCGTCGTGACGACGGTGGTCAGCACCTCGACGGTGGCGGCGACGTTGAGCGCCTCCTGGGTGCCGCTCCCGTACGAGGCCGCCTCGGCGCTCGCCGGAAGGGCCGTCATGGCGAGCGCGACGGCGCCGGCGCCAACCGCCGCGCCGCCGGTCTTCAGCAGTTCACGCCGAGAGCGACCGGCGCCGGGCGCCGGTGACGGCGATGAATCGGTGGGGGTCTGGCGAGCGGTGATGCGGTGGTTCATGGTGGCTCCTCGGGATGGTGATGTGTCCGGTCACTTGTTCAAGACGCTCGCCGGGCGCCCCGCATTCCATCCACGCGCGGACGCTCGCTCCCCGATCGGATCCCTAAACAAAAAGATGATCACGGATGGAATAGAACCGGGACAGGCCGCGTCTTCCTCGGTGTCGGACACACCACGGCCAGCCGCTGAAGGGGACACCACAGGCGGCACGGCGGCCAGGTGTGACACATCAGCCGTTCACCTTCATCCATAGGAGAGACCCATGCATCGCAATCGCGCCTCCGCGCGCCATCACTCGCTGTCCGCCACGAGCCAGACCACCCGCTCTCGTCGCAAGATGGGCTGGGGCCGCGTCGCCGCCACGGCGATCGCCTCCGTGCTGTCCGCCGGCGCCCTCGCCACCCCGGCGGTCGCCGCCCAGTCGCATGGGAGCACGCCGGCCTACAGCTTCCAGACCGTCAACAACGCGCAGGACCCGACGTTCAACCAGCTGCTCGGGATCAACAACTTCGGCGACATCGCCGGCTACTTCGGATCCGGCGCCGCCGGCCATCCCAACCAGGGCTATCTGCAGCTGCGCAGCGGCGATCATCGCGTCTTCGGCGCCGAGAACTATCCCGGCTCGGTCCAGACCCAGGTCACCGGCCTCAACGACCACGGGGTCACGGTCGGCTTCTGGTCAGACCAGAACAACGCCAACCAGGTCAACGACAACTTCGGCTTCTACGCCGTCGACGGCGACCAGTTCCACAACGTGAACTTCCCCGCATCGCAGTCGGCGACCCCGCCGGTCAACCAGCTGCTGGGCGTCAACGACAGCGACATCGCGGTCGGCTTCTACACCGACGCCGGCGGCGCCAGCCACGGTTACACCTACAACATCGGCAACGGCCGCTTCCGCCAGATCGACATCCCGGGCGCGATGGACACGACGACCGCGGCCATCAACAACCGTGACCAGATCGCCGGCTTCGAGGTCGACGGCAACGGCAACACCGACGCGTTCCTGATGACCGGCCGCATCGTCACCGTGCTCGACTACCCCGGCGCGACGTCGACCGAGGCGCTCGGCCTCAACGACAAGGATGAGGTCGTCGGCGTGTACACCGATCAGGCGAACGTGACCCACGGGTTCACCTGGACCCCGGGCGGCGGCTTCCAGACGGTCGACGATCCCAACGGCGTCGGCGGAACGACGATCAACGGCGTCAACGATCGCGGCCAGCTCGTCGGCTTCTACACGGACGCCAACGGCAACACCGACGGTCTCGTCGCCGCCCCGTAGGCGAACGACCACCAGTTGGGGGCACGCAGGTCAGGTGGGGGCACCGCAGCTCGGGGGCAGGGCAGGGCAGGGGGCAGGCAGCAGGGGCAGGCAATGACGCGCCGACCGGGTCGCCAGAGGGCGGCCCGGTCGCTGCCGTGGCGGGCCGTGCCGGACCACGACCGGCGTCGCTCTCGTCGTGCTGCGATGATGGCGGCCATGAGCATCGACCTTGATTCCATCGTCGCCATCGACGTCCACACCCACGCCGAGCGCAACCACGACGAGCCGGCCGACCCGGTCACCAGCGAGGTGCTCGCCGCGGCCGCCAGGTACTTCGGCGGCTCGCCTCCCCAGCCCTCGGCCCAGGAGGTGGCGGATTACTATCGCGAGCGCAAGATGCTCGCCGTCGTCTTCAACGTCGACGACGAGGCCGGGATGGGCCGCAAGCGCCTCGGCAACCAGGAGGTGCTGGCGATCGCGGCCGCCAACTCCGACGTCCTGATCCCGTTCGCCAGCATCGACCCCCACAAGGGCAAGCTGGCGGTGCGCGAGGCCAGGGAGATGGTGGCCGCCGGGGTGCGAGGGTTCAAGTTCCATCCCAACACGCAGTCCTTCTATCCCAACGACCGCGCGTTCTACCCGTTCTACGAGGTGATCGCCGAGGCCGGGCTGATCGCGCTCTTTCACTCCGGCACGACGGGGATCGGCGCCGGCATGCCGGGCGGCGGCGGGGTCCACCTCAAGTACTCCAATCCGATGTACGTCGACGACGTCGCCGCCGACTTCCCCGAGCTCGACATCATCCTCGCCCATCCGTCGTTCCCGTGGCAGGACGAGGCGCTGGCGATCGCCGTGCACAAGCCCAACGTCTACATCGACCTCTCCGGCTGGGCGCCGAAGTACTTCCCGGAGAACCTGATCCGCTACACGAACACCCAGCTGAAGCGCAAGATGCTGTTCGGCTCGGACTTCCCGCTGCTGACGCCGGACCGCTGGCTCGCCGAGTTCGCGCAGCTGCCGATCAAGGACGAGGTCCGGCCGCTCGTGCTCAAGGAGAACGCGGCGCGGCTCCTGCGCCTCGTGTGACGTGCGGCGAGGATGGGCGCGGGGCGAGCGTGGCCCGCGAGGGACGCGGGCGCTCCTCCCGCTCGCGATCGGATGCGCGCTCGCCGTTGCCGTCACCGCCGCCGCGCTCGCGTCCCCGGCGCCGATGACGGCGCGGGCACGGAGGGCCGGCGTGGCCGTCGTCAGCGGTCGCGCGCCGCTTGACGTTCCCTGCGGAACGGGCGGAACCGTGGTGCCCGCCGACTGGTACGCCCCCGCGCCGGGCTCGCCGCCGGCGACCGGGCTCGTCTGGCTCCAGCACGGGTTCGTCAGCACGAGCGCCAATGTCGCCGCTCTGGCACGGTCGATCACGGCGAGCACCGGGACGATCGTCGTCGCGCCGACGATCAGCTCCAACCCGTTCGCGCCCGGCCGGTGCTGGATCAACGGCGCGCCGATGTGGCGGGCGGTGGCGGCGCTGCTCGCCGAGCGCTCGCCGCTGCAGACGAGCGCCGACGCCGCGTTCGGCCGGCCGACGGGGCTCCCCGACGAATTCGTCCTCGCCGGGCACTCGGCCGGCGGCAACCTCGTGACGGCGGCCGCCGGCGACATGACGCTGGGCGGCCGCGCCATCGCCGGCCTGAAGGGCGTCGTCCTGTTCGACGCGGTCGACTACGCCCGCGGGATGCAGCGCGCGCTCCAGCGGCTGACCGGCGCCGACGCGCGCCCGGTCCTGCAGATCGCCTCGCCGCCGAACCCCTGTAACGCCTACGGCACCGGCACGTCGGCGCTGCTCGCCGCCCGCCCCGGCGCGTTCGTCGGCGTCCAGCTCGTCAACGGCACCCACCTCGACGCCGAGGGCGCCGACTCCGGACCGCTGGACCGCGCGGTCTGCGGCACGCCGCTTCCCGCCAACGCGGCGGCCCTGCGGACGCTCGCCGCCGACTGGATCACCAACGATCTGACCGGCTCCTCGCTCGGGATCACCGGGGGCGCGCCGGGCGAGTCGATCGCCGTCGGAGCGGCCACCGCGATCGTCCTCCCCGCCTCGTGACCACCGTCGGGCTCTGAGATATGGGTGACCGTCGGCTCGCCGTCGCGGGCGCGCCCGGCCGCCGCGGCCGGCGCGTGCTCGTCGGCACCGGCTCGATCATGACCGGCGCCTCGCGCGCGATGCGTGGGCCGCTCTCGCCGCCGCCTCGGAGCGCCGACCCCGAGGCTCGGGCGTCATACTCCCGGCGATGATCGGGATGGGGGCACGACGCGCCGGCGCGGCAGGGCGCCCGGATGCCGGTCCGCGGCCGCGGCCGTCACCACACGCGGCCTGGATGGCGGCATGCGTCATCGGCGCGCTGCTCGCCGTCGCCGCGGTCGCCGCCGCGCAGACCTTCGTGACGGGCGCGCCGGTCACGGTTCCGAGCATCCTCCGCGACGACTCGACCGCGACCACCGGCAGGGGTGTCGCGCTCGCGTCGACCGTATCGATGCCCGTGCTGGCGCCCGACCCCGCCGGCGGGCCGCCGTGGGGGCTACGGGTGTTCGACACGACCCGTGGTATGGGCTGCGTCGAGATCGGCCGGGTGGTCGACGGCCGGCTCGGCGATCTCGGCGTCGACCACGCCTTCTCCGACGACGGTCGGTTTCACGCGCTGCCGGACTCCACCGACCTGCTCGGCGTGTTCTGCAACGCGCTCGACGCGAACGCCAACCTCTTCCTGACCGCGGACGCCGACGACGTGCCGGCCAGCGGCATCATCCCGCTCGAGGCGTGCAACCCGCCGGGCGACACCCCCGCTCCGCATCTGCCGCGGTGCCCTCGCGCTGACGAGCGTCACCTCTACTACGGGACGCTCGGTCCAGGCGCCGAGAGCGTGACCTACACGCTCGACGGCTCCACCCACACGATCCCGACGAGCGGACCGCAGGGGGCATATCTGATCGTCACGCCCGCGGGTCGTGGCGACACCGACAGCATCGACGTCGACGACCATCCGCTGGACCCGCCGTTCGTCCGCGTCGGCTATCGAGATGGCATCGAGTGCCGGATCGACGAATCGGGACCGATCCCCGGGCCCGGGGGCTGCCCGCTGCCCGGATTCGTGGCGCCCGCCGTGCCTCATCCGACCCCGGCGCAGCGGCGGGTGACGCTCCACCCCCACCTGTACCGCTCGCGCGGTCGCTGGGTGGTCACGGTCAGCTTCACCGCCCCGATCGCCGTCGACAACGTCCTGAGCAGCTACTGGGTGTACGTGCGCCAGATCGGCGGATCGTCGCTCGGAGGGGCGGGGACCGACGAGAACGTCCGGGCCGGATCGCGCCAGAGCATCGAGGAGCCGGCGTATCTGCCGGCCGGCCGCTATCGCCTGACGGCGTACTTCACGACCGATACGACCCCGCTCAACGCGTTCGACCGTCCCGGCGTGCGCATCGGCACCGCCGTGATCACGGTCCCGGTGGCGCTCCAGCGCTTCTGAGGCTCACGCCGTCAGCCGGCCGGCCGCGCCGACCGAGAAGCCACGCAGCCCGAAGTGCTCCTCGAGCAGCGCCGGGATCATCTCCCGCGCCACCGGCGTCACGCTGCTCTGCGACGGCGTGCGGATGCTCAGGGCGAGGCCGTTCCAGTCGCTGAGCGCGACGCGCGTCCCGTCGGGCCGTTGCCCGGCGACGATCAGGCCGGTGACGAACCGCGATGCCGGATGGGTACAGGTGAACCAGTTCGACATCTCGATGTCTACCGGCGGCACCGGCTGCGGGGCGAACGCGTAGACGTCGCGCCACTCACCCTCGGCCTCGGTCTGCAGGACGAGCTCGCCGTCGTCCTCGACGACCCGGAAGCGCCAGCCCGATTGCTCGTACGGGCCGCCGGGCCCGAACGGGATCGGCTCCAGCAGCGTCCCTGACCCGAAGCCGACGTCGGCGTGCCACAGCTCGCCGTCGAGCGCGACGCGCAGCACGAGATGCGAGCGCGACGGCACCGTCCCGGCGGGCGCCCCCCAGCGCACCCGGGCGAGAAAGGGATCGACCGTGGCGCCGAACGTCCGCAGCGCTCCGGCGAACAGGAGGTTGTGCTCGAAGCAGTAGCCGCCGCGGCGGGCGCCGACGAGTTTCTCGGTCAGCGCCGCGGGCGCCAGCGACACCGGCAGGCCGCGGTGGGGGTCGAGATTCTCGAACGGGATCCGGGTCACGTGGGCGCGATGGAGCTCGGTCAGCGACGGCCGGCCGGCCAGGCCGAGGCGCTCCAGATACGCGTCGAGGTCGACCATGGCTCGAGGACCCCAATCGTAGTGCGACCACTGGTTCCGCCCGGCCGGCCGGCGTGCCCGACCTTCTAGGCTCGCTGTCCATGAGCGCAGACGCCGACGATCCGCCGCCGCCGGAGGCCGGGAAGCTGCCGACGGGCCGCCTGGCCCGCACGGCCCGGGTCGGCGGGCTCGTCTCCGGCCAGAGCCTGCGCTGGGCCGGGATGCGGACCGCCAACCGGGTCCGGACGCCCGAGCGGGCCGCCGCCGCGCAGAGCGAGCGGACGGTCGCGCTGATCAACGAGCTCGTCGAGCGGCTCGGGCAGATGCGCGGCGCGGCGATGAAGGTCGGTCAGATGATCTCGATGGTGGAGTTCGACGGGATCGCGCCCGAGGAGCAGGACGAGCTCCAGCGCAAGCTCGCGGCTCTGCGAGACGACATCCCCTCGGTGCCGTTCCCGAAGATCGAGAAGCTCCTGACGCGCGAGCTCGGCGGTCCGCTGGCCGGAGTCTTTGCGCAGTTCGACGAGCGGGCGTTCGCGGCGGCCTCCATCGGCCAGGTTCATCGCGCCACGACGCTGCGCGGCGAGGACGTCGCCGTCAAGGTCCAGTATCCCGGGGTCGCCGAGGCGGTCGAAACCGATCTGCGCAACGCGATGCTGCTGCTCCCGCTCGTCGAGCGGCTCGCCCCGGGACTCGACGCCAAGGCGATGGCGACCGAGCTGCGCGAGCGGATCGCCGAGGAGCTCGACTACGAGCTCGAGGCCCAGAACCATCGCCGGATCGAGCGCTCGCTGCGCGGGCATCCGTTCATCCGCATCCCCCGCGTCCACGCTGAGCTCTCCTCGCGGCGGGTGCTCGTCTCCGAGTACGTCGAGGGGGCGCGCTTCGAGGAGGTGCGCCGGACCGCGGAGCCCGAGCGCGATCGCTATGGCGAGATCGTCTTCCGCTTCTTCTTCGCCCTGCTCTACCGCGATCGCATCGCCCTCGGCGACCCCCATCCGGGCAACTATCTCCTGTGCCCCGACGGCCGGGTGTGCTTTCTGGACTTCGGTCTGCTCCGCGACGTCGACGCCGCCCGCATCGATGTCGAGCGGGCGCTCGCGCTGGCCGTCCGCGACCGGGATGCGCCGGGCGCCAAGGCCGCCCTGCAGCGCGGCGGCTATCTCCCGGCCGAGCGCGCCGACGCCGTCGACGCCGAGATCGCGGTGCGCCTGATGCGGATGGCGATCAAGTGGTACGCCGTTCCCGGCCAGCGCCGCTTCTCGGCGCCGGGCTCACGCCATCGCCGGGAGCGCGCGGCCGGCGACGATCGCCGGCCCGCCGCCGGCGATGACCACGCCGGCGATCGCCGGCGGCCGTCCGACGGCGCCGAGCTCATCCCGCGGGCCGAGCTCCGCACCCAGGTCAACCAGTTCACCGTCCCGCCCGACGCGCTGCTCATCCGGCGCATGCACGGGATCGTCGCCGTCGTCCTGGAGCAGCTGCGCGCCGCGTCGGACTGGGGCGCGATCGCCGCCGAGTATCTGCACGGCGAACCCCCGGCGACACCGCTCGGCGAAGCCGACGCGGCCTTCCACGCCGCTCGCTGATCGACCGCGCCGCGCCGCGCCGCACGCGCCGTATCCGAGCTCAGCGCTCAGACGTCGTTGCCCGCGTTGACGTCGGCGGCCCTGACCATCAGCACCCCGTCGACGGTGTCGAGGTCGCCGGCCAGCTCGGCCACCGATCCACGGCCGCGGACCTCGAGCGCGATCGTCACCGCCCGCTCGCCGTCCTCCGCCTCGCGCGTGTGCTGGACGGAGAGGTCGGACACGGCAAAGCCGTGGTCACCGCAGCTGCGCACGAGGTCTCGCAGGACGCCGCGGCCGTCCGCGTACGTGAGCTGGAGCTGGGACGGGGCCGAGCGTGAGGCCGGCAGCCGCGCGGTGATCCAGGGATACAGATAGGAGATGACGAGGTAGATCGCCGTAGCGACGGTCGCCAGCAGCCACAGATTGCCGCCCGCGGCCATCCCGACGGCGGCGGTGATCCACACGCCGGCGGCGGTCGTCAACCCGCGCACGCTGTCACGCCGGACGAAGATGAGCCCGCCGCCGATGAAGCCGATCCCGGACACGATCTGTGCGGCGACTCGCGAGGGATCGAGCACGACGTCGTGGCCGATCACGTCGGCGAACCCGTACTGGCTGACGATCGTGAACAGCGCCGCGCCGGTCCCGACGAGCGCGTGCGTCCGCAGCCCGGCGCTCTTCTGCCGGAATTCGCGCTCGAACCCGATCACGGTCGACAGGGCGAGCGCGATCAGCAGGCGCGAGATGAGATCGGTTTCGTGGACGATCACCGTGAGCGGCGGCGCACCATGTCCCTTTGCTACCCGGCCGGCGGACAGCTCATTCCGCGGCAGCCCGTAGATTCGCCGCACGACCGGCGCACGGGTGTAACGCCGGGCGGCCGAGCGAGACCAACAGGGTCATGACCGAGCTTGAGACCAGCGCACTGACCTGGCACCGGGTCCTGTCGCGCGACGAGCTGCCCGAGGGCCGCGTGACGACCGTGTCGGCCGGGGCGCACAGCTTCGCGCTGACCCACTACGAGGGGCGCTATGCCGCGCTCAGCAATCGATGCCCGCATCAGGGTGGCCCGCTCGGGGAGGGGGCGATCGAGAAGGGGATGCTGCGCTGCCCATGGCACGGCTATGACTACTGCCCGCTCGACGGCAGCTCGCCGTTCGGCGACGGCGTGCCGACATTCCCGATCGAGGTGCGCGAGGACGGGATCTACGTCGGCCTCGCGCCCGACCCCGCGCACGTCGCCACGGTCAGCGACGCGATGGTGCAGACGATGGTCGACTGGGGGGTCCGCCACGTCTTCGGGATGGTCGGGCACTCCAATCTCGGGCTCGCCGACGCCATCCGCCGCCAGCAGGAGGCCGGCAACCTGACCTACATCGGGATCCGCCACGAGGGGGCGGCCGCCTTCGCGGCATCGGCCTACGGCAAGCTGACCGGCCGGCCCGCGGCCTGCCTGACGATCGCCGGCCCGGGGGCCACCAATCTCCTCACCGGGCTGTGGGACGCCAACGTCGATCGCTCGCCGGTGCTGGCGCTCACCGGTCAGGTCGACACGCAGGTCCTCGGCCCCGGCGCCTTCCAGGAGATCGATCTGTCGGCGGCGTTCGGGAAGGTGGCGCGCTGGACCCAGCCGGTGCTGCACATCTCCCATCATCGAGAGCTGATGGCGCTGGCCTGCAAGCACGCGCTGCTCGAGCAGGGCCCCACCCATCTCATCTTCCCCGACGAGGTCCAGAATCTCCCCGCCCCGCCCGCCGCCCGTCCCGGCCCCGGCGGCGGCGCCGCCGATGGACCGGAGGGGCGGATCACGCCCCGGCAGATCAGCCCGCCGGCGGAGTCGGTGACCCAGGCCCTCGCGCTGCTGGGCACAGCCAAGCGCCCGGTCGTCATCGCCGGCCACGGCGCGCGCTTCCATCGCGACGAGGTGACCGCCTTCGCCCGGCGGCTCGGCGCGCCGGTGATCACCACGTTCAAGGCCAAGGGCCAGATCGCCGACGACGACCCGCTGGCCTGCGGCGTCCTGGGGCGCAGCGGCACGCCGGTCGCGAGCTGGTTCATGAACGAGTCCGACCTGCTCGTCGTGCTCGGCGCGTCGTTCTCCAATCACACCGGCATCTATCCCGGCAAGCCGATCATCCAGGTCGACGTCGACCCGCTGGCGCTCGGGCGCTTTCATCCCGTGGCGGTGCCGGTATGGGGTGAGATCGGCGTCGTCCTGGAGCTGCTCGGCGCGGGGCTGGACCCGGCCGCTGCGGCCGAGCGCGTCGACCAGCGACCGGAGATCGCGGAGCGCTGGGCGATCTGGCGCGCGGAGAAGGCGAGCCGCGCGGCCGACGATCGCGGCGCGGGCATCAGCTCGGCGGCGGTGTTCGCGGCCCTGAGCCGGCACGTCCCCGAGCAGGCGGTGATCGCGGTCGACGTCGGCAACCACGCCTACTCGTTCGGGCGCTACTTCGAATGCCGGACCGGCCAGTCGGTGCTCATGTCCGGCTATCTCGGGTCGATCGGCTTCGGCTATCCGGCGGCGATCGGCGCCTGGGCGGCCGCGCCGGAGCGCCCCATCTTCGCGGTCACCGGCGACGGCGGCTTCGCCCAGTACATGGCCGAGCTGCTGACCGCGGTCAGGCACGACATGAACATCACCCACGTCCTGCTCAACAACGGCCAGCTCGGCAAGATCTCCAAGGAGCAGCGGGCGGGGGACTGGCAGGTGTGGCAGACCGGGCTGCACAACCCGGACTTCTCCCGCTACGCCGAGCTGTGCGGGGCGCTCGGGATCCGCGTGACCGACCCCGCGCAGCTCGACGACGCCCTCGCCGCCGCCGCCCGCCATCCCGGCCCGGCGCTCGTCGAGGTCATGACCGACCCCGACCTCATCTGAAAACGCCCACCGTCACCCCACGACCCACGAGGACCGACATCAACATGGCAGAGATGACCGAGTATCACGAGCAGCTGGCCGCCGAGTCGCGCTGGGACTTCTCCGATCTGAGCGCGCTGTTCATCAACTGCACGCTCAAGCGCTCGCCCGAGGTCTCCAACACCCGGGGCCTGGCCGACCTGGCGATCGCGATCATGGAGCGCAACGGCGTCTCCGTCGAGGTCCTGCGCGCCGTCGACCATCGGATCGCCACCGGCGTGTACCCGGACATGACCGAGCACGGCTGGGAGCACGACGACTGGCCGATGATCCACGAGAAGGTGATGGCCGCCGACATCCTCGTGCTGCTCTCGCCGATCTGGCTCGGCGAGAAGTCATCGGTCTGCACGCAGGTCGTCGAGCGCCTGTACGGCAACAGCCACCTCCTCAACCCGGACGGGCAGTACGCCTATTACGGGCGCGTCGGCGGCTGCATCATCACCGGCAACGAGGACGGCGCCAAGCACTGTTCGATGAACATCCTGTACTCGCTGCAGCATCTCGGCTACGTGATCCCGCCGCAGGCCGACTCGGCCTGGCTCGGCGAGGCCGGCCCGGGCCCGAGCTATCTCGACGACGGCTCCGGCGGCCCGGAGAACGACTTCACCAATCGCAACACGACGTTCCTCGCCTGGAATCTCATGCACGTCGCGCGGATCCTCAAGGATGCCGGCGGGATCCCCGCCCACGGCAACCAGCGCTCCGCCTGGGACGCCGGCTGCCGCTTGGACTTCCCCAATCCCGAGTACCGCTGAGCGGTCCGCGCCCCGGGGCGATCGGGGTGTGATCAGGGGCGAGGCCTACTCGGTCTCGCCCTCGACCGGCGAGATGTACATCGTCTGGATCGCGACGCGGCCCGGGCCGGCGAAGCGGTTCCAGGTGAACTTCTCGCCGCCGGCGAAGAACCCGGTCTTCAGGCCCGAGGTGTGCGCCGTCATCTTGACGCTCTCGTCCTTGAACAGCCAGCCGCCGGGCTCGACGTCGATCGCCTCGCCGGCCTGGAGGTCGACGGTGAAGACGTTGCCGAAGCCGTGGATCCAGACGATCGCGTCGCCGCGCTTGGCGCGGAACTTGTCGACGAAGAAGCCCGATCCGCCGAACAGCATGCTGCGCACACCCTTGATCCGCTCGAAGCTGAAGTCGACGTTGTCGGTGGCGGCGAGGAACTGGTGCTCGCGGACGTCGACGCCCTCGCCGGCCGAGAGGTGCAGCGGGATGAGCTGTCCGGGAACGTCACGGGAGAACGCGACGCGGCCCGGCCCGGTGGCCCGGGTGACGAAGAACTCGCCGCCGGCGATCTTGCGCTTGATCGCGCCGCTCATCTTGCGCAGCTCGATCTTGACCTCGGTCTGCTTCCACAGCAGCGTGTGGTGCTCGAAGAACACCGATGCCCCGCTGACGTCGACCTGCAGCTCGGGAACGAGCTCGCCGCGGATGTGGTAGGTCACCCCGGCCCACGTCTCATCGTGGATCTGGGTCGGGATCGGCTCAGGGATGTCCATCGGCTCACGCTCCCGTCGGTGGTCGGGCCTGTCGGGATCGGCGCGCACACGCGCGCGCGGGGATCGCCCAGCGAGCATCGGCGGCGGCCGCCGCGAGCTTGAGCGCGTAGGCTGCCGGGGTGCCCCGCGCCGCGCAGAGCCGCCGACCGGCGTCATCCCCGGTGGCCCTCGTGCTGGCGGGCGGGGGCGCGCGCGGCGCCTACGAGGCAGGGGCCCTGTCGGTGCTGCTGCCGGTCCTCGAAGCGCGCGGCGAGCGCCCGGTGATCCTGATCGGCACGAGCGCGGGCGCGCTCAACGTCGCCTATCTCGCCGCCAACGCGCACCTCGCCTGCGCAGAGATGATGCCGACCGCGGTCGGCATCTGGGAATCGGTCGGTTGGAGCGAGGTCGTCCGGCCGCTCCTCTCCGGGGGCTCGCTGCTCCGCGCCGGTGCCTATCTCGGCGAGGCGCTCGGCGTGCCCGGCGCGCGTCTGGAGTCGCTGCTCGATCCGTCTCCGCTGCGCCGGACGCTCCGCGAGCGGGTCGACTTCGGCCAGCTCGAGCGCAACGCCGAGGCCGGGCTGCTCCAGACGGCCGGGGTCGTCGCCACCTCGGCCCTGACCGGCCGCTCGGTCGTCTTTCACCGGGGCCTGCCCTCGCCGCCCCCCGACGATCGCCGCGGGATCGATTACGTGTCCGGTCGGCTGCAGGAGGACCATGTGCTCGCCTCGGCGGCGATCCCGGTCGTCTTCCCGGCGGTCCGCGTGCCCCGTCCGGCGCGCGCTCGCGGCTGGTACATCGACGGCGGAACCCGGTTGAACACCCCGCTGAAGCCGGCGGTGGCCTTCGGGGCCCAGCGCGTGGTGGTGATCGCGCTGACCTCCCCGGCGCCCGGCCCCGCGCGGCTGGCCGGCGACGCGCGCCCGGACGCGTTGCTCGGCGCGGCCCAGGTCCTGCTCGGCCTGCTCGAGGATCAGCTCGCCGCCGACCTGCAGACGCTCGCCCACATCAACGCCATCGCAGTGCCGGCGCGCGGCCGAGCGCGGCCCGCGGGCGCCGCCGGCGGTCCCGGTGTCGCCCCGGGGGCTCGTCAGATCCCGTACATCCTGATCGCGCCGCGCACCCGGTCGGCGATCGGCGAGATCGCGCTGCGGGTGGTGCGCGAGCGCTGCAGCGGCGCGATGAACGCCCTGCGCGTCCCCGATCTCGTCCTGCTCGCCAAGCTGCTGGCGGCCGACTCCGACGCCCAGCACGCCGAGCTGCTCAGCTTCCTGCTGTTTGACCGGGAGTTCACGAGCGCGCTGATCACGCTCGGGCAGCAGGACGCGCGGCGCTGGCTGGAGCGCGACGAGCTCTGGCAGGTCGGCCCCCTGAACCCGGCCTGAACCCCCGCCGCGGCCGGCTCTCAGACCAGGATGCCGGCGCTCGAGAGCTCGACGAACCGCGCGAGCACGTCCTCGTAGGCGTCGGCCAGCAGCCGATCACGGCGCAGATGCCACAGCAGCTTGGCGTGCTCCCAGGCGAGATCCCGGGCGTCGGCGATCGACCACAGCGCCAGGGCGTTGTCGACGGCCTTCGGGGTGACGTCGACGAGATCGGCGACGATCCCGGTCTCGAACCACCCCGCCACCTGGCCCTCGACGTCGCCGAGCACCCCGTTGATGCGCTGATAGTCGGCGTGCAGCGGGCTGCCGTCCTCGGGGGCGAGCCCGAGCTCGCCGCAGGTCTCGACGACGGCGATCGGCAGGTCGTGGTTGATGTGGGCGTTCATCCCCGCGATCGCGAACTGGATCGGCTCGCGCGAGTCCGCGCGCGCGGCGAACAGCGGGCGCCAGGCCACCGGGCAGTCGCCGCCCGTGCTCAGCGTGTCGGCGGCGGCGAAGTACAGCCCGGCGAACACGACATCGAGCCGCGCGGTGAAGGCGGGCGCGGCGAAGGTCACGCCGGCGGTCGCGGCCTGAACGGCCTTGGTGACCTGGAGATACAGCCGGTTGAAGTAGGCGACGCCGTCGCGACGCGGCAGGGCGGCGTCGATTGCCTCCATCCGCGCTATGACCGGCGCGATCGCCGTGTCGGCGCCGGCCGCGGTCACCCCGGATTCCGGCTGTCCCGTCACCGCCGCGATCCTAACGCGTTGGCGATCGCACGCGGGCGGGCTGTCGGCGTGGCCCGTCCGTGCCGATAGACTCGGGGAAAGGGAGCGCAGTCTGACGCCCACACCGATGGGAGCCGGCGGCAATCTGATCTCCGCCACCCGCCGACGTGCGGAGTCTGAGCTTGTCGCTTGTGCCCCATCCAGAGGTCGACTGTACGGTCAGCGCCGCTGGCCGCTCGGAGCTGCGTCGCAAGGCCGCGCTGAGCACGGCCGGCGCCCTGATCGTCACCGCTCTGCTGGCCTATGTGCTCGCCGGGCGCCGCGGGCAGTTCACCGCCGCGCTGCACAGCGCGCCGCTCGGCCTGCTGGCGATCGCGGTCGCGCTCCAGATCCTCGCCCTGCTCGCGCGCAGCGAGGCCTGGCACATCTGCGTGCGGGCCGCCGGCGGGACCGCCGGACGGCGCGTGCTGTTCCGCGCCGCCGGCCTCGGCTATCTGGCCAGCGTCATCAACGGCTCGGTCGGCATGGCCGCGCGGATCACGTCCCTGCGCCGCGCTGCTCCGGACAGGACCCCCCGCGTCCCGGCGCTGATCGCCGCCGAGATGCCGATCATCACCGTCGAGGTCGCGCTGGCGGCGATCTTCTCGTTCACGCTCGTCTCCCCGCTCAGCCTGCCCTGGTGGACGCCGGTGATCGCCATCGTCGTCATGGCCGTCGCCGTGCTGATCGCCCGCCGCGCCTGCGAGCGGCGGCGGACCGGTCTGTGGGCCGGGCTCGCGATCGTGCGCGGCCACGGCCGCGGCCGGATGATCGTCTGCACGCTGACCGCGGTCTGCGCTCAGGTGGCGCGCAACTGGCTGATGCTCCGCGCGATCGGCGTCGACGTGTCGATTCTCGACGCGATGGCCCTGCTGATCGCGATGTTCACCGTCGGTCAGCTTCCGATCGGACCCAGCACCGGTCCGGCGGCGGCGGTGCTCATCCTCGGCGCGCACGGCGTCGCGCTGACCGCCGCGGCCGGCGTGCTGCTGACCGCCACCGGGACGACGGGCTCGCTGTGCTACGCCGTCTGGTCGGTCACCGACCGCTTCCTTGCCGGACGCCTGCGTCGCGTGCCGGACGCGGCGGTCGTACCGGTGGCGCTGCCCGCCCAGTCGGGCTAGGCCTGGGCCGCTCAGCTCCGGGCCGGGAATCCGACCGGAGCCGGCCGGCGCGCCACCCCCGTCGCCTCCGCGGCCCGCGCGACCGCCGGCGCCACCGCGCCGACGACCTCGCGGTTGAACACGCTCGGGATGATGTAGTCGGCGTGCAGCTCGTCCTCGCCGACGACCGCGGCGATGGCGCGGGCCGCGGCGAGCTTCATCTCCTCGTTGATCGTCCGCGCGCGGACGTCGAGCGCGCCCCGGAACACTCCCGGGAAGGCGAGCACGTTGTTGATCTGATTGGGATAGTCAGATCGTCCGGTCGCCATGATCGCGACGTCGCCGCCGACCTCCTCGACGCTGACCTCGGGGTCGGGGTTGGCCATCGCGAAGACGATCGGCGCGGCCGCCATTCGCAGCACCGCCTCGCGGGACACGGCGTGCGGGCGCGAGACCCCGACGAGCACATCGGCCCCGGGGAGCACGTCGTCGGCGACGCCGCGCTCGCCGTCGCGATTGGTGCGCAGGGCGAGCGCCGCCAGCACCGGGTCAAGGCCGGGGCGCTCGGGATAGAGCGCCCCGTCGACGTCGCAGACGACGATGTTGCCGACGCCGTGGGCGAGCAGGATCTCGGTGCAGGCCACGCCGGCGGCGCCCGCGCCGACGACCACGACCTTGACGTCCTCGGCGCGCTTGTCGACGACCCGCAGCGCGTTGACGAGCGCGGCCAGCAGGACGATCGCCGTCCCGTGCTGGTCGTCGTGGAACACCGGGATGTCGAGCTCGGCCCGCAGGCGCCGCTCGATCTCGAAGCAGCGCGGCGCCGAGATGTCCTCGAGGTTGATGGCGCCGAACGACGGGGCGACCATCTTGACGAAGTCGACGATGTGGTCGGGATCCTTGCTGGCCAGGCACAGCGGGAAGGCGTCGACCCCCGCGAACTCCTTGAACAGCAGCGCCTTGCCCTCCATGACCGGCATTGCCGCGGCCGGGCCGATGTCGCCGAGTCCGAGGACCGCCGTCCCGTCGGAGATGACCGCCACGGTGTTGCCCTTGATCGTCAGCGACCAGACGCTGTCGGGATCCTGGTGAATCGCCGTGCAGACGCGGGCTACGCCCGGCGTGTAGGCCATCGAGAGGTCGTCGCGGGTCTTGACCGGGACGGTGGCGTTGACCTCGAGCTTGCCCCCCAGGTGCATGAGGAAGGTGCGGTCCGAGACGTGCTCGACGGTGACGTCCGGGACCGCTCCGACGGCGGCGACGACGGCGTCGCTGTGCGCCGCGTCCGCGCAGGCCACGGTGACGTCGCGGACCACCTCGGCGCCCTCGACGCGGACGATGTCGATCGCGCCGAGGATGGCGCCGGTCTCGCCGATCGCGCCCGCCACGCGGGCGAACGAGCCCGGGCGCTGCTTGAGCCGGACGCGCATCGTGATGCTGTACGACGCCGACGGGTGCAGTGCCATGACCCCCGAGGCCTCCGCGCCCGGAGACTGACCGTTGGGCTGAGGTGCGGGCGGCGGCACGCGGCGGATCTTACGCTCCGGGCTCGCTCCGATCACCCCGCCGGGCGGGCGGCGAGCGTCTGCTCGAACGCGTCGATCCGCGCGAGCAGCGTCTGGATCCCGCCCGCGGTGTGCTCGTCGAGGCGGTCGAGGATGACCTCGGTGTCGCGGTACTCCTTCTCGGCGCGCGCGTCGGAGGTCTTGGACTGCACCGTCTGGCCGACCATGATGATGCTGAGCAGGACGAGCTGTAGGAAGGTCTGGGCGACCCAGGAGATGATCCCCTCGCCCCCGGGCGAGAGCGCCGCCGGCAATCCGATGAAGGCCAGGACCGCGAACACGTACGCGCACGCCATCGTGCCCACGCCGCGGGTGATGAGCACGGCGAACTTGGCGTTGAAGCCCTCCACCTCCTGCATCCGCTTGCGAATCTCGCTCAGCTTCGGCGTCACGACGGCGCCCACGTACTGGTGGGGCGTGGGGGGCATCTCGGTCATGTCGTCTCCTGCGCTCGGGGTGACGCGGCGGCGCGCGCGTCCGCGCGCAAGTTCAGCACGGTCGCGCGCCGGTGTGGCCTGGCCCGGCGGACGCCGGCGGGCGGGTCAGCGCTCGGGCAGCGCGACGCGGACGACGACCCGCGCCGGGCGCGTCGGCACGGTCATCGACAGGAACGCGCGGACGGGCGCGCGCCGGTCGCAGAACGGGCAGCTGATCACGTCGGTGAGGTGCAGCGGCTCGGGACCGGCCGCCACCGGCGCGTCGCAGCGGTCGCAGGCCAGCGTGCCCACCCCGAGTACGGTCGAACGGGACTTGCGCTCCCACTCCTGCACCGGTCCGGCGACGGTCGACCGGGTCGCCGAGCCGCCCCGCCGTGATCCCCCGATGCCGCCGAACAGTGCCATCGGCGTCAGTCTAGTTCCCGCCGGAGCGCGGACCGGACGGTCCGGAGGATGGACGCCGCCGCATCGGGGATACTCGCGTCCGTGTCCGACCGCAATGTGCTCGGCGGCCCGCTCGAAACGTGCGGCGAGGATCCGCTGACCGGCTTCTATCGCGACGGCTGCTGCCGCACCGGTCCCGAGGATCTCGGCAGCCACACGATCTGCGCGGTCGTGACCGCCGAGTTCCTCGAGCATCAGCGCAGCATCGGCAACGACCTCAGCACGCCGGTCCCCGAGTATCGCTTCCCCGGGCTGCGCCCCGGCGACCGCTGGTGCGTGACCGCCGCCAACTGGCTGCGCGCCCACCACGACGGCGCCGCCGCCTACGTCGTGCTCGCCTCCACGCACGAGGGCGCGCTGGCGATCGTCCCGCTTGAGATCCTGCAGCAGTACTCCGTCGACATCCCCGCGGCGCCGGGCGAGCTCTCCTGAGCCGGGGCGCCGCCTCTGGAATCGTGCAGTCCGGCCACCGCGGGGGCGATGGCCGGCGTCGGCGACGGACCGCCGCCGGGCGGGCGGGCCGGGCGGAGCTACACCGAGAAGGTGGTGACGAGCTGCTGGAGATCGCTCGCCATCTGCGCCAGTTCGGTGCTGGCGACGTTGATCTCGGTCGTCGTCGCGGCCGACTCCTCGGCCGATGCCGACACCTGCTCGGTGGCGGCGCTCGTCTCCTCGGCGACGCCGGCGACCTCGTTGGTGATCTCGGCGACCCGGTCGACGCAGTTGCTGACGTTCTCGACGCTGGCGGCCAGGCCGTGGAACGCCTCACGGGTCTGGTCGGCGGTCTTCGACGCCGATTCGGCGAGCTTGCGGACCTCGTCGGCGACGACCGCGAAGCCGCGACCCTGCTCGCCGGCGCGGGCGGCCTCGATCGCTGCGTTGAGCGCCAGCAGATTGGTCTGATCGGCGATGTTGGAGATCTCGGCGGTCAGCGTGACGCCCTGCTCGGCGACCTGACGGGCCGCCGCGGCGAGCTGAACCGCCTCGGTCGTCGTCTGGCGCGCGGCGCCGACGAGCGCGACCTGGCGCTCGGCGCCCTCGGCGACCGAGGTGGAGGTCTTGGCGATCTCGGCGATCGCCAGGCTCGTCTCGTGCGAGCTGGCGGTCATCTCCTCCGAGGAGCCCGCCACCCGCGCCGCCAGCGTGCCGATCTCCTCGACCATCGAGCCGACTCGTGAGCTCAGGCGCCCGCGCATCGCGTTGTAGCCGCCGATCGCGCCCTGGGCCTTGGCCAGCATGACGTTGAACAGGTCGCCGAGCTCGCCGATCCGCTCGCCGGGCGTCGCCTGCAGCGGCGCGGTCACCGGGTGGACGTCGACGGTCAGATCGCCGTCGGCGGCCGCCGAGAGGGCGTCCTCGAGGCCGGTCAGGCAGTGATCGGTCAGGCTCGCCATGCGCTCGCGCAGCCCCTGCAGGCTGGAGTGATCGCCCATCGCCGTCCGCTGCTCCTCGCGCATGACGTTGTAGGAGGCGATCGCGCCTTGGGCCTTGTCGAGCATCGAGTTGAACAGCTCGGCCAGCTCGCGGATCTCGGGCGCGCCATCCGCCGGCAGTGCGAGCGGCTCGGTCGACGGTCGCACGTCGACGGTCAGGTCGCCCCGCGCCATCGCGTCGAGCCCCGCGCTCAGATCGGTCAGGCAGTGATCGTGCAGGCTCTTGAGGCGGGCCTTGAGCTCGAGCGCCGACGCGTCCGGGACGGGGGCGGCGGCCTTGGCCGCGCTGCGCAGGAAGGACATAGACAGGCTCCGGTTCGTCGGGGACGGCGGCCGGAGCGTGACCGCCGGCCGGACAAGATTGGGTGTCGTCTGAAATATCGGCCCCCGGCCGGGCGTCTTGAGCCGGTCACACGTCGAGCGCGACGGCGCGCGGCTGCCGGGACGCCCCCACCGACGCGGCGACGACGAGCACGATGCCGGCCACGCCGCGGAGGCTGAGCTGCTGGCCGAGCACGAGCAGGCCGGCGAGCGCCGCCATCGCCGGCTCGATGCTCATCAGCACACCGAAGATGTGCGACGCGATCCGCCTCAGCGCCTCGAGCTCGAACGAGTACGGGATCGCCGAGGAGAGCATGCCGACCGCCGCCCCGACGGCCAGCGATCGCGGCTCCAGCAGATGCGTGCCGGCCGCCTCGATCCCGAACGGCAGGGTCAGCACGAAGGCGCACCACATCGCGATCGCGAGCCCGGTGCCGCCGGCGTAGATCCGCCCGACGCGCGCGCTGAGCAGGATGTAGCCGCCCCACAGGGACCCCGCCAGGAGGGCGAGCGCGACCCCGAGGCCGTCGAGATGCCGGGTCCCGCCGTGGGTGAGGGCGATGATCCCGGCGGCGGCCAGCCCGGCCCACACCAGATCGATCCGCCGCCGTGAGCCCGAGATGGCGACGGCGAGCGGTCCGACGAACTCCAGCGAGACCGCGATGCCGAGCGGGATCCGGTGGATGGCGCTGTAGAAGCTGAGGTTCATTCCGGCCAGGACGGCGCCGAACGCGACGGCGGTCAGCACTCCCCGGCGGCTGTGTCCGCGCACGCTCGGGCGGTGGATCGCGGTCAGCACGATCGTCGCCGTGGCCAGACGCAGGAGGACCGCGCCGGCCGGCCCGACCCACTGAAACAGATGCACGGCCACGGCGGACCCGAACTGGACCGAGGCGATCGCGCCGATCACGAGCGCGCCGGACGGAGCGCGGTGCAGCAGCCCGGGCTCGGCCGCCGGGATCGACTGGTCGGCCACCGCTCGATCGTATTGCGCGGCCGTCAGGCCGGGCCGTGCTGGGTGACGGAGAAACCGTCACCCGCGTGGTCGGGCCGCCGCGCCGCGTCCATCGCCTCCAGGCGGCCGTAGAACGCGACCGCGACGCGCTGGGCGTGGGCCTTGGCGAGATCGGCCCGCTCGCCGGCGAACAGCTCGTCGACCGTCATCCGCCACAGCCACAGCCAGCGCTCGAAGTGGCCGGCGCGCAGCGGGAAGCGCGTGTGCAGCGCCGCATGCGGCCGGAACGCTCCGCCCCGATAGGACTGCGCGCCGAGCAGGATCGTCTCCCAGAACGACGCGATCACCGGGACGTGCGCCTCGAGATCGAGGTGGGCGACGTCGTTGAAGATGAAGCCGAGGACCGGGTCGCCCAGCGCGCGGCCGTAGAACGCGCGCACCAGCCGCTCGCAATCGGCGCGGTCCTCGATGTCGGTCAGTGCCGTCGTCGTCATGTTCACCGTATATTGGCAGCGCCCGGTCACGGCACGAGGAGGATAGAGATGATGGGACACGGTTCTGTACGCCCCCGCGCGGCGCGCCGCGGGCGCGCCCTGATCGCGGTCATCGCGATCGCGACGGCGCTGGTCAGCGCGGCCGCGGCGAGCGCCAAGGCCCCGGCGGTCGACTGCCAGCCGTTCGCGGCCACGCCCTGCCTGCTGCCCTTCCCCAGCGATCTCTTCACCCGCCCGGACGCGACGACGCCGACCGGGCTGCGGGTCGCCCTGCCGGAGGCCGCGCTGCCGGTCAACGCGAGCGGCAAGCGGATCAGCGCCGCTCCCTATGACCGCGACGACGGCTTCAGCCCCGGCAGCGCGCTGATCGTGCACGTCCCCGGCCTCGACACCGCGAAGGCGTTCACCCGGACCGGCTCGGTCGGCGTTCTGGACATGAGCCGGGCGTTCGCCGCCGACGCCCCGATCGTCGTCATCGACGAGTCGACCGGACAGCGCCAGCTCATCTTCACCCAGCTCGACGCCAACACCTCGTCGCCCGCCGCCACCAACCTGATGATCCTCCCCGGCAGGGAGTACACCGATGGGCACACCTACGTGGTCGCGCTCCGTCATCTGAGGACGGCCTCGGGCGCGACGATCAAGGCTCCGGCCTGGTTCGCCAAGCTGCGGGACAATCGCCCGCTGACCGGCGCCGAGCGCACGCAGCGCGCTCGCTATGTCCGCATCTTCGCGGCGCTCAAGCGGGCCGGCATCGCCCGCTCGAGCCTGTATGAGGCGTGGGACTTCACCGTCGCCTCGGAGAAGAACCTCACCTCGCGGCTGCTCTCGATTCGCAACAACGCGTTTGCCCAGCTCGGCGATCACGATCTCGCCACCGGCAAGGTGGTCGGCCGCGCGCCGGCGTTCACCGTCACCGGTGACACGAGCCTGACGCCACAGCTCAACGATGTCCAGGGCACCTTCCAGGTGCCGTGTTATCTGCAGACCTGTGGCGCGAGTGCCACCACCGGTTTTCACTATTCCTCGGAGGCGCTCGATGCGCTGCCCACCCAGATCCCGGGCAACGTGGCGACCGCCGGCTTCGAGTGCATCGTGCCGACGTCGGCGACTCCGCTGGATCCGGCGCGCATCTCGCTCTACGGTCACGGCCTGCTCGGCTCGCGGTCCGAGGTGACCGACAGCTGGGTTCAGGCGCTCGCCGTCGATGACAACATGGCTTTCTGCGCGACCGACTGGTGGGGGCTGGCGGCGGGCGACGAGGCGTTCGACGCGAGCGCGATCGCCAACCTCAACCTCTTCCCGGTCGCCGTCGACCGCCTCCAGCAGGGGGTGCTCAACATGCTGTTCCTCGGCCGCCTGATGGACAATCCCCAGGGCTTCGCCAGCTCCCCGGCGTTCCAGTCCGGCGGGCAGCCGGTCATCGACACCTCCAACCTGTACTACGACGGCAACAGCCAGGGAGGGATCGAGGGTGGCCTGACCACCGCGGTGTCACCTGACTTCCGGCGCGCCGTGCTCGGCGTCACCGGGATCGACTACGGCAACCTGCTCGTGCAGCGCAGCACCGACTTCGCGCCCTTCAAGTCGATCCTCGGCACGTCCTATCCCGATCCGTCGCTGTATCCGGTGCTGCTCGATCTGATCGATCAGCTGTGGGACCGCGGGGATCCCGAGGGCTACGCGGCGCAGATGACGTCGCATCCGCTCCCCGACACGCCATCGCACGTCGTGCTGATGCAGATCGCCTACGGCGACTTCCAGGTCAGCATGTACGCGGGCGCCGCCGAGGCCCGGACGATCGGCGCCGAGGCCTACGAGCCCGCGCTCAGCCCGGACCGCTCCCGGGATCGCAATCTGTTCTACGGCATTCCGGCGATCGCCCGGCTGCCCTATCGCGGCTCGGCGATCGAGATCTGGGACAGCGGCCCCGGGCGTGTGCAGCCGCCGCCCGCGGCCAACGTGCCGCCGACGGCCGGCCCGGACAACATCGATCCGCACGAGAACCCGCGGGACACCCCGGCCGCCCAGCAGCAGATCTCTGACTTCCTGGCGCCCAACGGCTCGGTCGTCGACGTCTGCGGGGGCCAGCCCTGCCACACCTCGGTCTACACCCCGTAACCGCCCGCCACGCCCTCAGGCGCTAGTTTCCCTGCCGTGTCCGAGCCGAGCTTTCGCTTCGTCTGCGTTCCCGGCGCCCTGTCGACCGCCCCGGAGACGTGGCTGCGTGACATGCTGCGCGAGGGCGAGGTGGCGCTGCTCGCCGACGACGACGGCTGGCCGGCCGTCAACACCGTGGCCCACCGGCTCGAGCTGGTCAGCGTCGCGCTCGTGCGCGCCGAGGACTCACCCGAGCGCCAGGCCGACACCGTCATCGCCTACGCCGCCGCCCTGCCGCTCGTCTGGGTGGCGGGCTCGTTCAGCGACGCGGTCACCGCGTGGGCGCTTGATCGCGGGCCGATGACGCTGCTCGTCGCTTCCGAGGGCGCGCTCCCCGACGAGGAACGGCGCCGGATCGACCGCTTCGTCGCCGCCCTCGGACGCCAGAGCGAGTAGCCCGGCGCCCGCGCCGCCGCCCCCGAGCTCGGCCGCCGTCAGAAGCGCAGGATCCGCACGCGCACCCGCCCGCCGGGCGCCAGCCCGAGCTTGACGATCGCCCGGCCGACGGCGACGTCCTCCAGCCAGACGCGCTCGTCGTCGTTGAGGGCGGCCATCGCGCTGACCTGTGACATGACCGCGGCCAGCCGCAGCACCTCGTCGGTCGTTCCCTCCAGCGTCTCCAGCCCCTTCTCCGTGGCGAAGGTGACGGCGATGCCGTTCTCGGTGATCTCCCCGCCCAGCAATTCCAGGCTCATCTTGCCTCCATTCCTGAGACCGTCGGTCTCGGTGAGCCGACTTCGTCGTTCGTGACGGGGACCATCATGGGGGCTTGACACGCGCATGTCAACCCGGCGCGCGAGGTTGGACACCGGACGCAAACTCGACCATCCGTCCAGGGTCGAAACCGGCCACCGGCTCGTGCGGATAACCGCGCGGATTGCTGATCACGCGGGTGCCGTTCACGACCCCGTCGTGGGCGCGATGGGTGTGACCGTACACCCACAGCGCCACCCGTTCGCCGTCCATCAGCGCGGTCACGTCGCTGGCGAACGCGCCGGCGATCAGCCGCAGGTGCGGCGTCGGCGGACGGCCGCCGATCAGCGGTGCATGGTGGGTCAACACGACCGTGACGCCGTCGAAGGGCTGGGCGAGGCGTGCCGCCAGCCACGCCCGGCTGGCGAGGTGCAGCGCCCGCGCGTCCTGCGGCGTGAACGCTCTGTCCTGGGCGGCGAAGCGGATGTGCTCGAAGTCGTTGACGACGCGGGCGCAGAACGCCATCGACGCCGCCCGGTGCTCGCTTCCGTCGAAATCGAAGTCGCTCCACAGCGTGCAGCCGAGGAACCGGACCCCGGCGATCACCGTCTCGTCGTTCTCCAGGACCTGGACTGACGACCCGGCGGCGGCCGCGCGCAGCTCGCCGATCAGGCCGGGCAGGGCGTGGCCGTAGAACTCATGGTTGCCGGCGAGATAGAGGACCGGCCGGCCGGCCGCCCACTCACGCGCCCAGCCCACGCCGCTCGCGCCCCGGCCGATGTCGCCGGCGAGCACGATCACGTCGGCGTCGGCCGGCGGTGTCGTGAACGGCGCCCGCTCCAGATGCAGGTCGCTGAGGACGTGCAGGCGCAACGTGACGTCAGCCCACGCCTGCTGGCGCCGGTCGCCGCCGGCCGGGTCGGCTATCCACGGCCGATGTAGGGCATCGCCGTCGCCATCACCGTCATGAACTGCACGTTGGCGTCGAGCGGCAGGCCCGCCATGTGGAGCACGGCGTCGGCGGCGTGGCGAACATCCATCATCGGCTCGCGCAGCAGCGAGCCGTCGGCCTGCAGCGCTCCGCGTCCGATGCCCGAGGAGAGCTCGGTGACGGCGTTGCCGACGTCGATCTGGCCACAGGCGATGCGATACGGCCGCCCCTCGAGCGAGATCGAGCGCGTCAGCCCGGTGATCGCGTGCTTGCTGGCGGTGTAGGCGACGGCCTGCGGGCGCGGGACGTGGGCCGAGATCGAGCCGTTGTTGATGATTCGCCCGCCCTGCGGGCGCTGGCTCTTCATCGCCCGGAACGCCTCCTGGGCGCAGAGGAAGCTGCCCGTCAGGTTCGTGTCGATGACCGTTCGCCACTGCTCGGCCTCGACGTCCTCGAAGGGGACGCCCGAGCCGAACACGCCGGCGTTGTTGAACAAAAGGTCAAGCCGGCCCCAGGCGCCGTCCACGGCGGCGAACAGCGCCCGGACGGCGGCGACATCGGTCACGTCGGTGGCGACCGTGATCGCGCTCCGAGCCGCGTCGCCGCCGGCGGCGCCCGCCGCGCCGCGCAGGGTCTGGCGCAGCGCGTCCTCGCGCCGCCCGGCCAGCGCGACGCGATAGCCGGCGGCGAGCAGGCCCTGGGCGACCGCCCGCCCGATCCCCGAGCCGGCCCCGGTGACGATCGCCGTCGGTGCGTCCACGACAAGAGGGCCACTGGTCACCGGCCACATCCTCGCAGCCTCGGCCGCGGTCTGACCCCGGCATCGGAGCCGGGGCGCCTGCTCGCCCCGGCCGGCGAAAGGCGCGATGCGCGCGGCTGTCAGACTCCCGCCCGCGCCGCCATGCCCGCCGCCCGTGATTTCCTCAGCATCCTGACCGGCTCGTTCGCCATGCCCGCGGCCGAGAATCCGACGGTCGCCATGGTCGAGGCGGCCTATCGCCATCACGGGGTGGCGGCGCGCTATCTCAACTGCGAAGTGGCGCCCCCGGCGCTCGGCGACGCCGTCCGCGGCGCGCGGGCGATGGGGTGGGCAGGGTTCAACTGCTCGCTGCCGCACAAGCTGGCGGTCATGGCCCACCTCGACGAGATCGCCCCGTCGGCGGCGGTCATCGGCGCCGTCAACTGCGTCGTGCGCCGGGGCGATGCGCTCGTCGGCGAGAACACCGACGGCCGCGGGTTTCTCAGCTCGCTGCGGACGGTGGTCGATCCCGCCGGCCGGACGGTCGTCGTGTTCGGGGCCGGAGGCGCCGCGCGGGCGGTCACCGTCGAGACGGCGCTCGCCGGCGCCCGGCGGATCACGGTCGTCAACCGCGATCCGGCGCGGGGCGCCGAGCTCGTGGCGCTGCTCAACGCGCGCACGCCAGCCACGGCCGAGCTCGCCGCCTGGGATCACCGCTATCGCGTCCCGGCCGACACCGAGATCGTCGTCAACGCCACCTCGATCGGGCTGTTCCCCGCCCTCGACGCCCGCCTCGAGCTCGATCGCGACTCGCTGCTGCCCTCGATGGTCGTGGCCGACGTCATCCCCAACCCGCCGCGCACGCGGCTGCTGCGTGACGCGCAGGCCCGTGGCGCGACGGTGCTCGACGGCCTCGGGATGCTCGTCAACCAGGGCGTGCTCGGGATCCGCGCCTGGACGGGCCTGGACCCCGATCCGGCGATCATGCGGGCCGAGCTCGAGCGCATCTTCGCGTGACGCGCACGCTGAGCGCCGAGGTGGTCGTGATCGGGTCGGGGATGGGGGGCGCGACGACGGCCCACGCGCTCGCGCGTCGCGGCATCGACGTCCTCGTGCTCGAACGCGGCCGGCGGCTCCCGCGCGAGCCGCAGAACTGGTCGCCGCGGGACGTGTTCCTCGCGCGGCGCTACCGGCCCGACGAGCGCTGGCTCGACCGTGACGGAAGGTCGTTCGCGCCCGGCGTGCACTACGTCGTCGGCGGCAGCACGAAGGTCTACGGCGCGAGCCTGCCCCGCCTGCGCGAGGCGGACTTCGGCGTGGTCGAGCACCGCGAGGGGATCTCGCCGGCGTGGCCGTTCCGCTACGCCGATCTGGAGCCCTATTACGGCCACGCCGAGGAGATGTACCGCGTCCACGGCGCCACCGGCAGCGATCCGACCGAGCCGTGGCGCAGCACGCCGTTTCCGTACCGGGCGCTGGAGCACGAGCCCTATGTCGCCGCTCTCGCGCACCGGCTGCAGGCCCACGGGGTCCATCCGGCGACGACCGCGATGGGCGTCGACCGGCGTGACGGCGGCGCCTGCATCCGCTGTGCCACCTGCGACGGATTTCCCTGCCCGCTGGGCGCCAAGAGCGACGCCGAGACGTGCGGGATCGATCCCGCGCTGGCCACCGGTCACGCCCGGCTGGCGACCGCGACGCGAGTGCGCAGGATCGTCGCCGACGCCGATGGCCGCCGCGTCGATCACCTGCTCGCCGACGGCCCGGACGGCCCGGTGACGATCACCGGCGAGCGCTTCGTGCTCGCCGCCGGCGCGGTCAACTCCGCCGCGCTGCTGCTCGCGTCATCCGACGCCCGTCATCCCGCCGGCCTGGGCAACTCGTCTGACCAGGTCGGGCGCAACTTCATGATGCACAACAACGCGCACGTCGTCGCCGTCGACGCCGACCGTCGCAACGATGTGACCTTCCAGAAGACGCTGGCGGTCAACGACTGGTACCACGACGACGGCGAGGGCTATCCGCTCGGGACGATCCAGCTGATCGGCAAGCTGCAGGGCGTGATGATGCGGACGGCGGCGCCGGCGCTCGTGCCGGGCCCCGTTCTCGACGTCACCGCCCGTCACAGCGTCGAGGCGCTCGTCATGGGCGAGGATCTGCCCGCGCCCGCCAATCGGGTGACGATCGATGCCGACGGACGGATCATGACCGCGCGCGCGGCTCGGGGCGTCCACACCCATCGCCGCTTCCTGGCGCGCGCCAGGCGGCTGCTGCGCCGCGCCGGCTATGACCTGATCCTCACCCAGCACTTCGACATCTCGATGAACAGCCATCAGTGCGGCACGGTGGTCGCGGGCGGCGATCCGGCGCGCAGCGTCCTGGATCCGTGGTGCCGCAGCCACGACGTCGAGAACCTGTGGGTGATCGACGGCGGCTTCTTCCCCTCCTCGGCGGCCATGAACCCCGCGCTGACGATCGCCGCCCAGGCTCTGCGGGTCGTCGCCGAGTCCGGTCTGGCCGGCCCCGCCTCCGCGGACAGGCCCGCGTGAACTGCGGGCTTACCCGGACGGGCGCTCCGCCTATCCGGCGCATACTGTCACGATGACCACCGATCCGATCCGCCAGGCGCAACTGCGTGACGAGGCCAACCGCAACGAGCACGCCATCCGTCGCCAGGAGCGTGACCTCGAAGCCGGTGAGCGTGACCTCGAGCGCCGGCTGGCGGCGTTCGACGAGTCCGAGACGAAGGCCAAGCTCTCGATCGAGTCCGAGTGGCGCTCCGAGCATTCGGGCCACGATCCCGAGCGGCCGCCGTCCTGGCGGGCCACCGCCGGCGCCACCGAGCCGCCCACGGAGCCCGCACCGCCCGAGCATCCCGCTCCATCCGAGACGCGCTGAACCCTCCCGGGCGAGCGCGCCCCGGCGGATCAGCCGGCCGTCAGCGCGTCGATCTCGGCGGCGGTCGGCAACGACGGCTGCGCGCCGAGCCGGGAGGCGGCCAGCGCGCCGGCTGCGCATGCCCGGACGAGCGCCGCGGCGCGATCTCGGCCCTGCAGGAGGCCGACGACGAGCGCGGCGCAGAACGCGTCTCCGGCCGCGGTCCCGTCGACCGCCCGCACCCGGGGAGGCCGGGCCCGCGCCACCTCGGCGCCGGCCTCGATCAGCACGGCCCCGTCGGCGCCATGGGTGACCGCGACGAGTCCGTCGAACGGGCCGACGTGCTCGCGCTCGTAGCGGTTGACGACGAGCAGGTCCGGCATCACGGTCAGGGGCCCGCGCGCGGGGGCGGCGTTGATGCAGACAAACGGCGCGCCGGCGGCCGCCGCCACCACCACCTCGGGCTCGATCTCCTGCTGGCAGATGACGGCATCGCAGTCGCCGACGACGACGTCGGCCGCGGTCAGCCGGCGATTCGCGCCCGGCGCGACGACGATCACGTTTTCGCCCTCGTCGTTGACGAGGATCAGCGCCACGCCGCTCTCCCCGTCGTCGCGGCTCACCCCGGAGGTGTCGACCCCCTCCGCGCGCAGGGCGCGCAGCGCGAGATCGTCGCTCCCGATCCGGCCCACGAACCGCACCTGGGCTCCGAGGCGCGCGGCGGCGACCGCCTGATTGGCGCCCTTGCCGCCCGGCACCCGGGTCAGCGCGGCATCGGTCACCGTCTCGCCCGGCCGGGGGAGGCGCGCGCAGCGGGCGACGAGGTCGATGTTCGCCGACCCCACGACGGTGATCCGCAGCGCGGAGGCGGGGCGCTCGGTCACGGGACGCGCCCGCGCGGCCCGCGCGTGCCGCGCGGACGGGGCGGTCCGGCCTCGTCGGGCCAGTGGCCGTGGCGCTCGAGATAACGGCGCGCCTCCTCCTCGTCCTCGCGCTCGCGGTCGCCGCTGACCCCGAGGCGGTACAGGAAGTTGATCAGCAGCACCGACAGTCCGGAGCCGACCGCCATCGAGAAGCCCTCCACGCCGAAGCCGTCGGGATCGATCACGAGCACGAGGATCCCGGCCACGACGAGGATCGAACCGATTCCGTAGCGGACGAACAGCGTCCATCGGGTGGCCGACGGCCGCGGCGGTGGGCCGGGCTCGCTGGTGTCGTTCACAGACACAGAGGATATGCCCACCTCCGACCCGCGCGCCGCCGCGCCGGCGCGTGGGAACGACGCCGGCGGGTAGCTGGTTCTCATGAGCGATGCGCAACCCCCATCGTCGGGCGATCCCACCCCCGCGCCGCCCCGGCTGCCCGAGGTCGACAGCCCGCCCGCGCGTGATGTTCTGGAGAACGTGCCCTCCCCGGAGGAGATCATCGAGCACGCCCAGTCCGCCGAGGAGATCGTCGGGCAGCAGCCGAGCCCGGACGAACTGCTCGGGCGACGCGGCGACGCCCGCCCGCCGGCCTGAATCTGGCAGTCTGCGGTCATGGAGCTTCCGCGGATCGGTGTCTGGACGTCGTATTCGGGCATCGGCGAGGAGAACGCCGCCGAGGCGGCGCGGCTCGCCGAGGAGCTCGGCGTCGAGTTCTGGCTCGGCGGGTCACCGCGGCTGCCGGCGGTGGAGCCGCTGCTGGCGGCGACCGAGCGCCTGATCGTCGCCACCGGGATCGTCAACGTCTGGCAGAACGAGCCGGCGCAGCTCGCCGCCGAGCACGCCGATCTCGCGGCGCGCTTCCCCGGCCGGCTGCTCGTCGGGATCGGCATCGGACATCGTGAGGCGACGACCGAGTACGCCCGCCCGCTGGCCACGATGCGCGCCTTCCTCGACGGCCTGGATGAGGCGGCCCCTGCCCTGACCGCCGCCGACCGCTGCCTCGCCGCGCTGCGCCCGAAGATGCTGGAGCTGAGCGCGGCGCGCAGCCGCGGCGCCCACACCTACTTCGTGCCGGTCGCCCACACCCGCGCGGCGCGGGAGCGGATGGGGCCCGAGGCGCTCATCGCCACCGAACTGGCCTGCGTCGTCGACAGCGACTCCGGCCGCGCCCGGGCCGCCGCTCGCGCGTACGCGCGGCTGTATCTCGGATTGAGCAACTACACCGCCAATCTCATGGACTTCGGCTTCACCGACGCCGATATCGCCGACGGCGGGTCCGACGCGCTGATCGACGCGATCGTCCCGCACGGGACCGCGGCGCAGATCGCCGGCGTGGCCCGCGCGCACCTCGACGCCGGCGCCGACCACGTCTGCCTGCAGCCGGTCGGCGTGACCGGCGTGCCGCGCGCGGAGTGGACCGCGCTCGCCGCCGAGCTGACCTGACCCGCCCGGCCGCACCGGGCACGCCGGCTTTCCGCGTCAGGCCGGCGCCGCCGCCTGGGGCGCCGTGTCAAGCGCGTCCAGCCCGAGCACGGCGGCGAGCCCGTCGGCCGCGTCGACGATCTCGTCGAGCTCGGCCAGCAGCGCGGCGCTGTCCTCGTCGCGGGGGCACGCCCGCTCGAACACCTCGTAGGCCATCCGCAGATCAGGCAGCTGACTCTCCGCCCCCGGCCCGGCGTCCTCGCCGCGCAGCGCGCGCTCGACCGCGCTCAGCAGCTCGTCGACGCCGGACGTGAACGCCGTCAGCTCGGGCCGCGGCCGGCGCTCGTGCTCGTCCTCGGCGTCGAGGCGCACGACGTGGACGGCCTGGACGAGCCGCCGCAGCGCGCCGAGCGCCCCCCGGGCCTGATCGGGATCGATCCGCCGGGCGGGCGGCTCGGCCAGCGACCTCGCGACTGTCGAATCCGCCCGCGTCCGCGCCAGCCGGGCGTCGCGTGACAGCGGGCGCAGCGCCTCCTCGCTCGCCCGCCGCCCGTCCGCGACCGCGGCGAGCACGGCATCGAGATAGGACCGTTGGGCGGCGATCAGGTCGGCCAGCGCCTGGCGGGCCGGCTCCCGGGACCACGTCGGCCACAGCGCGAAGACGAGCAGCCCGAGCGTCCCGCCGGCGAGCGTGTCGAGCAGCCGGGCGTCGGCGGTGGCGAGCGTGTCCGGGCTGATCGCGTTCAGCAGGAAGACGACGAGCGCGGTGATGAAGGCGAAGCCGGCCGCGAAGCTCGCCGGGAAGACCGCATACGCCGCCCAGGCCAGCGCCCCGACGATCAGCGTGATCACCCCGCCGGCCGGGTGCAGCGTCACCGCGATCGCTCCGGCCAGCGCCACGCCGAGGCACGTGCCGAGCGCGCGCTCGGTCCCGCGGGTGAAGGTGGCGCCGAACTCGGGCCGCAGCACCGTCGCGGCCGCGACGACCATCCAGTAGCTGCGCTGGAGCGGGAGCACGCGGGAGAGGAGCTCAGCCCCGACGACGACGACCGCCAGGCGCACGGCGTGGCGGGCGGCGGGCGAATCCCGGGAGATGTTCCCCGCGAACTGCGCCAGTTCGGCGCGCAGCCGCGCCACGGGCCGGTCGGTGCGGCGGTGCGGGCGGCGGCTGCGCAGCCCGCCGCTCTCGCCCGCCGCGGGCGCGAGCGCGGTGACCGCGCGCAGCTGCCCGTTGAGCGCGGCCAGCCGGCGCCCCAGGCTCGTCGAGCGCATGACCGGCTCCCCGGACGCCGGCGCCGGCCCGGCGGCCGCCAGCATGAGCGTCGTGTCGGCGGTCAGCCGGGCGCAGCGTTGCTGCAGCGGCCGGACGGCCTGGCGGCGCCCCTCGATCGCCGCCGCCGCCAGCTCCAGGATCTCGGCGCCGGCGGCGAGCGTCCGGCGCGCCATCGACTCCAGTCCCGGGGTCGTCTGCTCCTGGCGCAGCAGCGAGTGGATGGCCGCCAGGGCGACTCGCAGGCGATGGCCCTCGGTGACGAGGCTGCGCAGTCGGATCAGCGCCGAGTCCCCCAGCAGCGCCGGCGAGGCGAGCGTCCGCTGGGCCTCGTCGAGGGCCGCGCCGGCCGGCACGGTCGACGCCTCGCCCTCGGTGGCGGCGAGTGCGGCGAGCGCTCGGTAGGCGGCGGCGGTCGCCGCCCGCTGCGCGCGCAGCGCCGACGGCCAGCGCACGACCGACAGGAACATGACCTGAGCCAGTCCGCCGGCGAGCACGAGCCCGGCCACGCCGAGCGCCGCGGGCGCCGGCTGGCTGAAGCGCCCGAAGACGACGACCGCGATCACCGCCTGGGTTCCGAGCACGCCGCCGCGATTGTTGACGCCGACGAGCAGCCCGAAGCCCAGCGCCCACAGCCCGAGCACGACGAGATGCAGCCATGGCACCGCGCCGGTGACGCCGCCGACGAAGGTGGAGGTGGCCATCAGCACGGCGTCGATCGTCATCAGCGCGAGCGGCGGGCGTCCGCCGGTCGTCCGCCAGGCGATGCCGACGAGCATCGCGCCCGCGCCCATCGTCACGCCGGCGACCGGGTCGCCGCCCGCGACGCCCCCGCCGAGCACCGCGACGACCGGGATCGCGGCGAGCAGGCCGGCCTGCCAGGACACCATCGAGCGGTCGAAGCGCGCGGCTTCGCGCACCGCCGCGGTCAGCGCCGTCGGCGGAGTCCGCGCCTCGCGCCGGCGGCTCGGGATCACGCGCGCCTCACCTTCGCTGAGCGCGCCGCCCGGGTCGCCCGGGCCGGCTCGGTCCCCGGCGCGCGCTCACCGCCCGGCGCGCTCGACGTTGTGCAGCGCGTCACCGTCGCAGAACCGGACGAGCTGCTCGGCGGCAAGGCGTGCCGAGCGAGCGTTGCCGCGGGCCGAGTCGCCGGCGATGTGGGGGGTGATGGAGAGCACGCCGGGGGCGGTCCACAGGGGATGGCCGTCGGTCAGCGGCTCAGGGTCGGTGACGTCGAGCACCGCGCGCAACCGTCCCGACTGGACTTCGGGCACGAGCGCGTCGGTGTCGACGACGGCGCCCCGGGCCGCGTTGACGAGCAGCGCTCCGTCGCGCATCGCGGCGAGCTCGGCGGCGCCGATCAGCCCGCGCGTGGCGTCGGTCAGCGGCGCCAGCACGACGACGGCGTCGGCCCGGGGGAGCAGCCGCGGGAGCTCGTCGACACCGTGCAGATCGTCGCGCGCGCGTGACGCGACGCCGATCACCTCAACGTCGAGCGCGCGCAGCCAGGCTCCGGCCAGCCGGCCGATCGATCCCATGCCGACGATGACGACCGTCGAGCCCCCGAGATCGGTCAGCGGATGCGGATCGCCCCAGCTCGTCACGGGCGCGCGCTCCAGCAGCCGGGTGGAGGCGCCGAGCAGCGCGCCGAGCACCCATTCCGCGACCGGAGCGTCGCGAGCGCCGCGGGCGCTGCACAGCGTCGCCTGCGGGGGAACGTGATCGGCGATCCAGTCGGTTCCGGCCGACAGCGTCTGGACGACGGCGAGACGCTCCAGACCCGGGAGCGCCTCGATGATCCGATGGTCACGCGGGCGCGGGACCAGGAAGTCGATCGTGGAGAGATCGAGGTCGTCGTCGAAGGTCAGCACCTCCGCGCGCGCGGGCGCGAGGGCGCGGGCGGCCTCGAGCACGCTCTCGGGGACCGCCGCCCGGACGGGCTCGGGGTGGGGCGGGGCGGGAACCACGGCTCTCAATTAAGCACACGGCGGCACGGGGTCCGCCGGGAGCCGCGCTACTTGACGGCCTGCCCCTTGGCGTTGAGCGCGTACCAGTGCCCACCGTCGGACGCGGTGCCGATCACCGAGGCGCGGGTCGGGGCGGGAGCGTAGACGTAGAGCGGATGCCCGGCATAGGTGATCTGCTTGTAGCCGACGGTTTTGACCTCGATGCTCGAGATGAGCGAGGCCTTGACCCCCGGTCCGGCGGTGTCGTTGCCGGTCGTGGGCTGTGGCTCCCAGATCTTTGCGCAGCCCTTGATGGCGGCGCACGTGTCCTTCTTGGCGGGGTCCTTGCTGAACTCGTACAGGATCGAACCGGAGGTGTTGGTCAGGACCGAGCCCGCCTTCGTCCTGGTCAGATTGAGCGTGAAGAACGTCGCGGCGTGGGCGCGCGCAGCGTGGCGCGGCGTGCGGGCGACGGCGGCGGCGACCATGGAGGAGGCGAGAACGACTCCGAGGACGAGAATGACGGCGCGTTTCATGCGGACGACCCCCTGGTCAGGTCAGCGCGGCGGATATCTCAGCTGCGAACATGATCTCACATGGACTCCCGCCCGCCGACCGCCGTCGTCTTCGATCTCGGTGGGGTCCTGATGGACTGGAACCCCCGCTACGTGTATCGCACCCTGTTCGACGACGAGCAGGCGATGGAGCGCTTTCTCGCCGAGGTGTGCACGATGGACTGGCACGCCGCCCACGACCGCGGCGTCCCGTTTCACCGGTCGTGCGCGGCGCTGGCGGCGGAGCATCCCGACCAGGCCGAGCTCATCTGGGCCTGGGCGACGCGCAGCGAGGAGATGGTCGCGGGGCCGATCGACGGCACCGTCGAGATCCTCAGCCAGCTGAAGGCCGCGGGGATGCCGTGCTACGCGCTGACCAACATGGAGGCCGAGACGTATCCCCGGCGGCGGGAGCGATTCGCGTTCATGCGCTGGTTCGACGGCGTCATGGTCTCCTCGCAGGAGGGCGTGATCAAGCCCGATCCCGAGATCTTCCATCGCCTGCTGGCGCGCTTCGGGCTGCGAGCCGCCGACACGGTGTTCATCGACGATGCCGAGCGCAACATCGCCACGGCGGCCGCGCTCGGATTCCGGGCGGTGCGCTTCACCTCGCCGGAGGGTCTGCGCGCCCGGCTGCGCGCCGAGGGGCTGCTCGTGCCGATTGGGGGGCTGACGGGGTGAGCATCGCGCTGCCGAGGCCTGCCTCCGCGGAGCCGGCGGCCGCCTATCGCACCGCCTTCCTGGACTGGCTGGCCTGTGCGGCCGCGGGCGCCGGCGAGCGCGCGGCCGTGGCGGCGCGCGCAGGGGGGTCGGATCTGCTGGCCGAGGTGACGTTCGCCGGCACCGCCGGCCACGTGCTCGATTTCGACGACACCTTCCCCGACGGGCTCGCCCATCTCAGCGCCGCCACCGCTCCGGCGGCGCTCGTTCTCGCCGCCCATCTGGGCCGTTCGCTGGGCGACGCCCTGAGCGCCTATGCCGCCGGTTTCGAGGCGATGGCGGCGGTGGCCGAGGCCGGCCATCCGGCGCTCTACGACGCCGGCTGGCATCCGACGGCGGTGTGCGGCCCGATCGGGGCGGCGGTCGCGGCCGGTCACCTGCTGGAGCTGACCGCGGCCCAGCGTCAGAGCGCGATCGCCATCGCCGTGCTGCGCGCGGGCGGCGCCCGGGGCGCGTTCGGTTCCGACGGCAAGGCGCTCCAGGTCGGGCTCGCCGCCGCGGCCGGCGTCCAGGCCGCGCTGCTGGCGCGAGCCGGCGCGGCCGTCGGGCGCGATGCCGTCGACGGCCCGCTCGGGTTCACCGCGGTCACCGGCGCGCGCTGGCCGTGGACGGGGGCGATCGCGCCCGACCCTGGCGGCCCGGCCGGCGCCGACGGTGCGGCCGGCGCCGGCGGCCCGGCCACGGCGATCCTGCGCAACTGGATCAAGCTCCATCCGAGCTGTCTCGGAACCCACGCGCCGATCGACGCCGCCGCCGAGCTGGCCGGAGCCGCCGTGCCCGGGAGCCTGGAGGTGGCGGTGCATCCGCTCGCCCGCCAGGCCGCCCATCTCGACGCGGTCGGCGACGGGCTGGCGGCGAAGTTCTCGATTCCGTACTGCGTCGCCTACACGGTGCTCCACGGACCGCCCGGCCGGCGTGACTTCGCGTCCGTCGAGGACGCCGTCGTCGCGCGGGCGCGGGCGGTCCGCGTCAGCGTCGACGCGGCCCTGCCCGAGTTCGGAGCGGTGATCTCCGCTTCTGGACGTGAGCTGGCGCGCGCCGCGTGCCCGCGCGGCGCGCCGGCGCGCCCGGTCACCGAACGCGAGCTCGCCGCCAAGGTGATCGACCTGGCCGGCCCGCGGCTGTCCGGCGCGCTGGACGACGCCGCCGCTCCGGCCGCCGGCGTGCTGAGGGCGGCCGGTCTGCGCCCGATCGCCTGAACGTCCAGGTACCGCGCTCGGACGTTTGTCCAGGCCTGACCGGGGGCGTGGACCGCCGGTTTCTCTTGATTGTGCGAAAAGGCGGCGAAAGTGGTGCATTCGCGCATCAGAACCTCACCGTCACACACCACACACCGACAAGGACCCCTGTGCGCTGCTAGACCTGACGCAGCGCGATCTTCGACCGCGCCGATTTCTGGACATCCATAACCCGATGACTGCCTCCCGCTGGTTTCTGCTCCCGCTGTCCGCATTGACGATCCTCGTGTCTCTCCCTGCCACAGCGCTGGCCGCTCGCCCTCCCGCGGGACGCCGAGCTCACGCGCAGCGAGCCGCCCTGGCTCAAACCACACAGACCTGTCCCACGGTCAAGGAGTCAGAGCCGTTCACCCCGTGGGGTGACACCGGTACCTACTCGCTGATCCCGGGCGGCGACTTCGAGAGCGCGTCCTGGACGGCGAGCGCCGGCGCCCGCCGCGTGGCGGGCAGCGAGCCCTTCGCCGCGACCGGCGTCCTGGGTGCCTGGTCGGCGTCGCTGCCGGTCGGAGGCGCGGTGACCTCACCGCAGTTCTGCATCGATGCGGCTGAGCCCACGATGCGCTTGTTCGTCGGCGGCACGGGCTCCGCGCTCGTGCAGATCGTCGACAACGGGGTGTCGATTCCCCTCGGGACCGTCGTCGCCAGTGGACGCTGGCAGCCGTCGCCGGTCATGGTGACCGGCTCTCCTGTGCTCGGACCACAATCGGGTGGCACAGCTGAGGTCTCCGTGAAGATCACGGGCCTGAGCGGCTCGCCGCTCGTCGACGACGTCTTCATCGACCCCTGGAACCGCGGCTGACCCATCTCTTCACCGGCGGCGGCGACGTCGCCGGCTCTGGACCGCCGGGGGGACGTGAGAACCCGGCGGCCTCTCGTCGCCCGATGGTCATCGACTCCTACGAGACGCCCGCCGGACAGACCCTGCTGAAGTCCGGGCAGGATCGCCACTCCGAGGATCAGCAGGGGCGCCGGGCGCTCATCACCGAAGCGTCCGCCGCCGCGGTGTTCCTGGCGGCCGCGATCGTGCTCGCCGCCGGCAGTCACTGGCACCACCCGCTCCGCGTCGTGCCGCTCGTGCTGGTGGCGGTGTGCTATCTGGCCGCGGAGCGCGTGCGCTTCCCGGTCGGCAGCGCCTGGACCGCGCCGACACAGCTCGTCTTCGTGCCGATGCTGTTCGTCCTGCCGATGCCGCTCGTCCCGCTGATCGTCGCGGCGCTGTCGGTGGCCGCGTTGTGGCTGGAAGGCAGCGAGCGGCGACCGACGCTGACGCGGACGATCACCCGCATCGGCGACAGCTTCTATTCCCTGGGGCCGGCCCTCGTGCTCGTGCTCTCGGGTCATCAGGGCTTCTCCTGGGACATCGCCGCCTGGCTCGCGCTCGCCTTCGTCGCCCAGGTCGCGTTCGACGCCGGCGCCGGCCTCGCCCGCACGTGGTTCGCCGAGCACATCCGGCCGGTCGACCAGCTGCAGATGGGCTGGCTGTATCTCACCGAGGCGTCGCTCTCGTGCATCGGGCTGGCGATCGCGGCGTCGGCCGACCAGCGTCCCGGGCTCGTCCTGCTCAGCCTCCCGCTGGTGGCGCTGCTGGCCCTGTTCGCGCGTGAGCGCCATGAGCGCCTGGAGCGCACGCTCCAGCTCAGCTCGGCCTACAACGGCGCCGCCCACGTGCTCGGCGATGTCATCGACGCGGTCGATCACTACACCGGAGTCCACACCCGTGAGGTCGTCAGCCTCTCGCTCGAGGTCGGGCGCAGCCTCGCGCTCGACGCCACCCATCAGCGCGACGTCGAGTTCGCCGCCCTCCTGCACGACGTCGGCAAGATCCGCGTCCCGACCGCGATCATCAACAAGCCCGGCCGTCTCGACGACGACGAGTGGGAGGTCATCCGCCGCCACACCCTCGACGGCGAGGAGATGCTCCAGAAGGTCGGCGGCACGCTGGCCGGCGTCGGCCGCCTCGTCCGCTCCTCCCACGAGCGCTTCGACGGTCTCGGCTACCCGGACGGCCTGACCGGCGAGGAGATCCCGATCGAGTCCCGCATCGTCTGCGTCTGCGACGCCTACAACGCGATGACCACCGATCGCCCCTACCGGCCCCGCCGCAGCGAGGACGCGGCCCGTGACGAGCTGCGCCGCTGCTCCGGCGCCCAGTTCGACCCCCGCGTGGTCGACGCCCTGGAGCGCGTCCTGACCGAGCGCCCCGCCCCGACCGACGCTCTCGGCCGCGAGCTCGCCGGCCTCGGCATCAGCGCCGACCCGCGCCAGCGCTGACCTGGCGTCGTGGTCGTGCCGCGCCGTGCCGTGCGGTGCGCTCGTCCGCGGCGGCGACCTACAATCGGTCTCGCCCCGCCCCCATGGTCTAGCGGTTAGGACGCCTGCCTTTCACGCAGGAGAACGCCGGTTCGAATCCGGCTGGGGGTACTTCGGATCGTTCGGGTAACGCCGGTTTGTGGGCTCCAGCCGGTCCTCCAGAGCGTTCCCCACCGTCGCGGGCAACGGCTCCGGGCAACCGTCCGAGCTGTGTCCGGACCCGGGGGACGCCGTTCTCAGATCGGCTATGGATTCGCCGTCAACGACACCGAGGGCTCGGCGAATCCAGATGAGTCACCGTGGTGCCACGGCTCGAGTTCGGCATGCATCCTCGGACTGTGGTGATGGTGCACCGGATCCCAAAGTCCACGCCCCTCGACCGTGCCCGCCTCATCGTCCCTCTTCGCCGATCAGCGTGGCGACGCGGTAGATCAGCTCCTCGTGGGTGAACGGCTTGACCAGCAGGTTGACCGTGGCTTGGTTGACGCCCCGGTCGAGCAGCCGGCTGTCGTTGTAGCCCGACATGAACAGGACCTCCAGCCCCGGGCGCAGCGCCCGCAGGTGCTGCGCGAGTTCCGGGCCCGACAGTCGTGGCATCACGACGTCGGTCACCAGGAGGTCGATCTCGCCGGCGTGGCGCTCGGCGGCGACGATGGCGTCGTGACCGTTGCCGGCCTGCAGCACGGCGTAGCCCTCCTCTTCGAGCATGCGGACCGCCAGCGCACGCAGGGCGGGCTCATCCTCGACCAGGAGCACCGTCGCGCGAGATGTCGGTCTGGCGTTGGTCTCACCGCCGTCGCCGACCGCGGGCAGCATCACCGAGATTGTGGTTCCCGCGCCGACGACCGACGCAACATCGATCCAGCCGCCCGCCTGGTCGACGGTTCCGAGCACGGTCGCGAGCCCCATCCCGGTCCCTTGGTCTCCTTTGGTGCTGAAGAACGGCTCGAACACCCGCTCCAGGACCGCCGGCGTCATCCCGGTCCCGGTATCTGACACCGAGAGACGCACATACCGTCCTGGCGGCCCGCCGTGCCGCGACGACTCGGCTTGCGGAATGGCGAGCACGTCGCTGGCCACCGTCAGCGTCCCGCCGGCGGGCATGGCATCGGCGGCGTTGAGCATCAGGTTCATCATGATCTGCTCAAACGCCGTCCGATCGATATGGACGGCCGGCAGGTCGGCGGCGAGCCGGAAGTCAAACACGATGTCGGCCGCCAACAGCCGCCGGAGCATCGGCTCGAGCTGGCGCAGAACCTCGCTCGGCGGTTGCAACGTCGGCGTTGACTGTCCTCGGCGCGCGAACGCCAGCAGCTGGCGCGTCAACTCAGACGCGCGGTCGGCAGCGGCGACGATCTGCTCGAGATCGGCCTTTGATTCGGCAAGCGTGGGCTGCCTGATCAACCGGTGGGCGTAGCCCGACACGATCGTCAGCAGATTGTTGAAGTCATGCGCGATGCCGCCCGCCAGCTGCCCGACGGCCTCCATCTTCTGCGCTTGAGCCAGCCGATCGGCGATCGCCCGCCGCTCGGTCACGTCAGTGATCACTCCCCGCACCCGCTCCAGCTCGCCACCGACACCGCGCGTCACCGTCACCGTGTCGCGCACCTCGCGTCTCGCCCCGTTGGCGGCGACCATCCGATAGGACAGCTCAAACGCGTCCTGGTGCTCCACACTCTCGGCGAAGGCGAGCGTGGCGACCCGGTCTTCCGGATCGATCACCGACGGCAGAAAGCCGGCCTGTAGCCACCGCTCGCGCGGATAGCCCAGCAGCATCTCATCGCGTCCGCCGACATAGGTCAGCGATTCGCGGTCTGCTGTCGCTGACTCCCAGACGATCGCGTCCAGGGAATCGACGATCTCGGCCACGGCACGCGCCTGGGCGTAGCGCACCCGCTCCTCCTCTACCTTGCGCTGCTCCGTCGCGTCGCGGACCACCGCGACCACCGCGCGGTCAGCGCCGACGCCAACCGGCGCCAAGCTGATCTCCACCGGCACCTCCGAGCCGTCGCGGCGCAGCCCCTCCAGCCGCAACCCCATCCCCATCGGCCGGGGAAGCGGCTGCGCGCTGTAGGCCACGCGATCAGCGACGTGTCGGCTGCGCAGACGGCCGGGGATCAAACACTCCACCGCCACCCCGATCAGCTCATCGCCGTCATAGCCGAAGAGCCGGCGCGCTGCGGGGTTGACATAGCGCACCCGTCCGTCGGCGCCGACCAGCACGATCGCGTCCGAGGCGTCGTCAGTCAGCGCCGACAACATCCCATCGGGAAGCTCGGTTCCCGTCACCGTCTCGTCTCCGTCGTCTCCGTCGTCTCGAGGCGGTCCCTCGGCGGCGATCCTATCGCGGACCCCAGGCGCCCAGCGTCCGTCCCATCGCGATTGCACCACACGGCGTCCGATTCGCGTTCGAACGCTCCGTGGCGGCTCGGCACGTTCGTCGAATCGCGAACGATTGAACCCGGCGAGCCACAGGTCAGCACCTGACGTCGAACTGGATCGATCACCGGCTGACGAGCCGACCGAGCCGGGGTGACTGGACCGAGACCGGCAACGCGGGCTGTCGATGATGGGGCCGCCGGGATCAGCGAATCTCCGGCGTGATCGGGGCCGATCCTCTCCTCATCGGTCATTCGAGCGGTCAGGCTGTTCAGGGTCGCGAGCCGCTGGCGACATGGATGGCGTGGTTGAGATCAGCGGCGGTGAACGGCTTGGTCAGCAGCACACCGTCAGTCGGCGCCGGCTGAGCGCTGACGGCCGCGGGCCAGGAGCCCGACGTGTAGATGATCGGGATGTCCGGTCTGACCCGCAGGGCGGTGCGGCCGATCTGGGCGCCGTCGCCGTCGGGGAGGAGCATGTCGGTCAGCAGCAGGTCGATCGGCTCAGCCGACCGGTTGAGGATGGCGTCGGCGTCGGCGCTGGTGGCGGCGCTGTGGACGCGGTGGCCGGCATCGTGGAGGGTGAGCTCGAGCAGGAGACGCAGCTGAGCGTCATCCTCAACCACCAAGATGTTCAGGCCCGCTGCCGGGCCACCCGCGGAGCTCGGCGATACGGCGGTCGCGGGCGCGAGCCTGGCCAGCGCGATGACCGTCGTGCTGTCGGCCTGCGATCGCGCTGAGGTGGTGATCGTCCCGCCGGTCTGCTCGATGATGCGCCGAGCGCCCGCCAGCGCGAGGCCGGGCTCATCGCTGATCTCCGCGAAGGGTTCACGCGACGCCGGGCCGGGCCGGCGGCTGGCGGTGTGAGAGATCGAGATCGTCACCGCTTCAGGCTCGCCGTCGCTGGTCGCGCCCTGGGTGGCGTCAGTGTGAAGGGTCAGCCGGCCGCCGCCGGGCATTGCCTGCACCGCGTCGAGCGCGATGCTGATCAGCGCATGCTCGAGCTGTGTCGGGTCCGCCATCACCCGCGCGCCGGCGGAGTCGTCGGTGGTCACGACTTCGATGTCGCTGCCCGCGAACGCCGAGCGCAGGATCTGGCTGAGCACGGCGACGGCCTCGGACGCGATGACGGGACTGGGCGCCAGCGCCCGGCGCTGACCGAACGCCAGGAGCTCGCGGGTCAGCGAGATCGAATGCCGCGCGGCGGCGCGGACCTCGGCCAGCGCGTCGTGGGCGGGGTGCTCGGCATCCAGGCGTTGGGCGATCAGGTCGTTGAAGCCGAGGATGACGGCGAGCTTGTTGTTGAGCTCGTGAGCGACCCCACCGGCGAGACGCCCGATCATGTCGACCCGGCGGGCGCGGGCGACCTCTTCGTCCAGGCGCGCCTGCTCGGTGACGTCATCGATCATCGCCACCATGTGAATCGGGGTCCCGGCGTCGTCATCGATCGACGCGACGTTAAAGCGGAAACGGATCTCGCGGCCGTCAGCGAGCCGATACGTCGGCTCGGTGTGCGCCGAGGATCGGGCCTCCCAGATCTCCGGCCAGCGGGCGATCAGCGCCGCCGCATCCTGCGAGTCCAGGACCGCGGCGAAGCCGGCGCCGAGCAGCGCCTTCCGGGTGGCGCCGAACAGCTCCGCGTAGCGGTGATTGCATTCCACCAGCCGGGCGTCGCGGTCAAGCACACCGAACCCGACACGGCTGCGATCAAACACGCTCCGCCACCGGTGCAGACCGGCTCTCAGTTCGCTCTCGATCCGGGTCTGGTCCGAGAGATCGCGGGCGATCGTCGCGGCGCCGATGATCTGTCCCCGTGCGTCGTGGATCGGTGAGACGGTGAGCGCCACCGGCACCGTCCGGCCGTCCTTGGTGCGACGGACGGTCTGCTCACGAACGGTCTCCCCCGCAGCGACCCGGGAGAGGATCTCAGCAATCTGTGGCTCGTGGCCGGGGAGCGCCAGCAGCGTGATCCGGCGTCCGATCACCTCGCTGGCGGTATAGCCGTAGAGCCGTTCGGCGCCGGGGTTCCAGCTCGTGATCACACCCTCGGACGTCTTGCCGATGATGGCGTCATCGGACTCGCGGATCAGCTCGCTGAGATGCGCGAGCTCATCGGCAGGACCTCGCTCCTCACAGGCCGCCGGCGAAGGATGGTCGCTAGCCATGCCGGTCGGGTCGGCGGCGCTGACAGACAAGAGCCATCGGTCGTTTCCTCACCGGTCGCCCGCCGCGCTCATCATGGCGACATCCGATCCGGCGAGGCCTCGACGGTCCGAGCCGCGAGCTGCGGGAGCGCAACGAAGAACGAGCTGCCATGTCCGGGCCGAGAGCTGACGGTGAGCGTGCCGCCAGACTGTTCGATGATCCCCCGGGCGGCGGCGAGACCCAGGCCGGTTCCCTCACCGACGCCCTTGGTTGTGAAGAACGGCTCAAAGATCCGGCCGCGCATCTCGTCAGGGATCCCCCGGCCGGTGTCAGACAGCTCGATCCGCACCGTCGCCTGGCCTGGCCGGTTCCCCTGAGGATCCAATCCCTCAGTCGTGGTGGTGCGGATCGTCAGCCGGCCGCCGTCGGGCATCGCATCGCAGGCGTTCAGCGCGATCTGGAGCACCGCGCGCTCGAGCTGGGCGTGGTCGGCCCACACCAGCGCCCCGGCAGACCGATCGTCGATGATCAGCTCGATGTGCTCGCCCACCGCCGGGGCCAGCAGTCGCCGCAGCCCCGCGCTGATCTCGGCGACGCTCAGCGCCTCGGGCGCGAGGATCTGGCGTCGGGCGAACGCCAGCAGATCCCTGGTCAGCGCCGCGGAGTGGTCGGCGGCGTCGCGGATCTCGCCGACCGCCCCGTGCAGCGGGTCGAGCTCGCCGATCCGTCGCGCGACCACATCGTTGAAACCGAGGATCACCGTCAGCTTGTTGTTGAGCTCGTGCGCGACACCGCCGGCCAGCCGGCCGATCACCTCCGCCCAGCTCGCCAGCTCATGATTGGCCGCCGCGAGCTCACCGTTGAGGGATCGCACGCGACGCTCGGCCTCCTCGCGCTCGATGACGCGCAGCGCCAGCTCCTGGTTGGCGGCCTGCAACTGCTCGACGAACTCGCGTCGCAGACGGGCCAGGGCCACGCTGCGCGACACCCGGGCGGTCAGCTCACGCGCGGAGAACGGCTTGGCGAGATAGTCGTCGGCTCCGGCGATGACCCCGTCGATCACCGCCTCCTCGCCCGCGCGGGCCGAGATGATGATCACCGGCACCGTCCGCGTTCGCTCGTCGGCACGCAGGCCGGCCAGCAGCCCGAACCCATCCAGCACGGGCATCATCACATCGGTCAGCACGACATCCGGCGGCTCGGCGACCGCCGCCGCCAGCGCCGCGGCGCCATCAGCCACCGCGGTGACCGCGAACCGGGGCTCCAGCAGCCCCCGCACGTGACTGCGCATATCCGCGTTGTCGTCGGCCAGCAGCACCCGCGGCCGCGGTGACGACGACCCGTTGTCGCCGGGCGCGCCGTCCCCGTCACCGGCGCCGGGCGCGTCGGCATCGGCCAGCCAACCGAGCGCCTCGTCGCTGAACGCCTTCGAGGTGGTCTGGTCAAGGCGCGACCGGGGGCCGGTGGCGAGCTGATCGACCGGCAGGTGCGCCCGGCCGGCCCGGACGGTGACCGTGAACGTGCTGCCCACCCCCGGCGTACTGGCGACCGTGACATCGCCGCCGTGCAACCGGGCCAGCTCCTGCACGAGCGCCAGCCCGATCCCCGACCCCTCCAGCGACCGAGACCGCGCGCCCTTGACCTGATGAAAGCGCTCGAACAGTCGCGGCAGCTCGTCGCCGGCGATCCCCACCCCGGTGTCGCTGACCATCAGCTCGGCCCGGTCACCCCGCCAGACCAGGGTCACCGTGATCGTCCCCGCGAACGTGTGCTTGAACGCATTGGAGATCAGGTTCAGGACGATCTTCTCCCACAGGTCACGATCGACGAACACCGGCTCGGGGAGCGGCGGACAGTCGACCACCAACTCCAGGCCGGCCTGGGCGACCGCGAACTCAAAGCCGCTCGCCACCTCGGCGGTCAGCGCCGCCAGGTCGGTCTCGCAGAACGACGCCCGCTGCGGGCCGGACTCGACGCGCGAGAGGTCAAGCAGAGAGTTGACGAGCCGCAGGAGTCGCAGACTGTTGCGATGCGCGGTCTCCAGCCGCTCGCGCCGCGCGGACTCGCACCCCGCGCTCTCGGCCAGCTCATGCTCCAGGGGGCCGAGGATCAGCGTCAGCGGCGTACGGAACTCGTGCGAAACGTTGGAGAAGAAGTCGGTCTTGGCGCGATCAAGCTCCGCCAGCGCCCGGACCCGGTCGCGCTCGCGCTCATAGGCGGTCGCGTTGGCCAGCAGATTCGTCACCCCGGCCGCGACGAGATCGACGAACCCGCGGTACACCTCATCCAACGGCAGCCGCGAACTGATGCCCGCCACCACCACCCCCGCCGGATGCGATGCCCCCGGGGGGATGAGAGGCAGGACGAGCGCGCGCTCGGTCGCCTCCGGATACGGACCGGCGTGCACCGCCCCGAACCGAGCGGACAGGTCAGCGATCTCCAGCGCCTCGCCTGAGCGCATCACCCCCGCCAACCACTCGCTGTCGCCGGCGTCCTCCAGGTCGAACGTCGCCGGCTTGATCCGGTGCGCCGCGTCAAGACCGCTCTGCCCGTCCAGCCGCGCGTGCCGGCCATCGCCATCCAGAAGATAGAGCAGGACGAACGGCAGGTCCTGCCCGGCGTCGGCCAGGACCTCGCAGGCCAGGCGGACGGCGTCGGCCACCGTATGCGCGCGCGCCGCGCGACTGTCGAGATCACGCAACATCCGGATCCGGCGCTCGGACAGCATCCGCGGCGTCGTCTCGGTGACCGGATGAAACAGGCCGGCGACCTCCCCGCTCTCATCCCGGATCGGGCTCAGCGAGAACGTGAAGAACGTCTCCTCCAGATAGCCGTTGCGATCCAGGAACATCGGCTGGTTCTCCAAAAACGCCGCCTCGCCCGCGCACGCCGCGTCAAACGCGCCGCCGATCGCCGGCCACGCCGATGCCCAGCACTCCCGATAATCGCTGCCCAGCTCCCCCGGATGCTTGTCCCCGCACACCTTCGCATACGCCTCGTTCCAGATCTGCACATACCGCGGTCCCCAGATCACATTGATCGGAAACGACGACGACAGGCACAACGACACCGTCGTACGCAGACTCTCCGGCCAATCCTCGATCGGCCCCAGCTCCGACCGCCCCCACTCACGCGTCCGGATCAACTCCACCAGCTCCGACTCGCCGACCAGCCACCCCGCCCGGCGCTCTCCCGCGGGCATCACCCAGCGCTCCACGACGACCCCCGACATCTCACATAGCTGCCGACCCGCGTCCCGCTGCCGACACCGTCACCCAAGCGCGACCCGGCGGCAACTGACGCGAACCAAAGCTCAGCAAACCTGTGGGACCGACAGCGTGTGTTCACGACCATGCCTCATTCCGTCAAACGACACACGGAGAGTTGGTCAGCGATACGACATCCAGAAGCCTGTCTGCCCGCACCAGCCAAATCCCACAGCAAGCGCTCCAGGTCCCCAATCGTGGACGAAACACTCGCGCACCCCAAGACTACCTCACCGACGACGGACCCTCGACCCCGATCAGGTACGGCGCCAACCGCGAGCAACGTTGCCCAGGACAATCGTCCGAACGCCGGCCGGTCGTCGCTGATTTCCGTCCGATGACCGACCGACCGGCAACCACGCATGCCCAGGAGCTGTCAGTCCGCCGCGCGGCCATGGGCTGGTCCACTCGTTGTCACGCGGGAGAACGCCGGTTGGAATCCGCCTGGGGGTGCTGTGGCTCGTCCTGTCAATGCAGGGTTTCAGGACTGGCGGGGTCCTCCGAAGCACCCCTCGCCGCGCGGGCCGGTATCCCGACGATCTGGGAGGATCGGCGAGTGTGAGCGCCGGCTACCCGCGTGTCGTGGTGGATCCTGGACTGTCGAGGATGCTCGCCGACGTTCGGGGCGTGGAGGCCGGCGGCGTCGCGGCCGCCGTCGTCGAGCTCGGCGCCGCTCCGGTCGCGCGCCTGGCGCTGGCGGGCGATGCTGCGGTCGAACGCGTGTTTGAGGTCGGCTCGGTGACGAAGGCGCTGACCGGGATGCTGCTCGCTGAGGCGATCGGGCGCGGTGAGCTGGGGTTGGATACATGCGTTGCGGCGATCGTGCCCGAGCGCCGCGCCACGGCGTTCGGGTCGGTCACGATGCGAGAGCTCTGCACGCACACCTCGGGTCTGCCCCGGCTCCCGCACACGATCTCGGCGGCGCTTCGCGGGGCGCGATTCGCGCTGCTGGGGCGCGATCCCTATCGGGGGATCAGCGCCGATGACGTCCTGCGGGTGGCCGCCCGGCAGGCCCTTGGCACCCGCGGGCGCTACGCGTACTCAAACCTCGGCGGTGCGGTCGCCGGCCAGCTGCTGGCCACGGCGGCGCGATCGGGCTACGCGGACCTCCTGCGCACGCGGATCTTCCAGCCGCTGGGGATGGAGAGCTCGGCGGTGAGCAGCCGCGACCGTACCGCCACGGCGGGCCATTCAGCGGCGGGCCGCCGTCCTGAGCCGTGGATCATGGATGGTTACGCGCCGGCCGGCGGAGTGATCAGCACGATCGGCGACATGACTCGGCTGGCGTGCGGCCTGCTCGACGGCTCGGCGCCGGGCAGCGGCGCCCTGACCGCGCTCGATCACGCGCCGGGACCGGCAGCCGGGACCGCGACCGGCATGTTCTGGATCATCGACGCGCGCGCGGGGGGCGATCGCCCGCTGGTGTGGCACAACGGCCAGACCGGCGGCTACGCCAGCTTCCTCGGACTTCAGCCGAACGCCGGCCGGGCGGTGATCGTCCTCGCCAGCGTCGCTCGTGGACCCGAGGCCCACCAGATCGCGCAGCGGCTGACCAGCGCCTTCAGAGACCGACACGACCGAGCGTGAACGCAGCGTCCTGAAGCGACGGGCACTCCGGACAGGTCTTCACACCGAACTCTTTATCTCAGACGGGGCAGCGTTAAGTGCGGGGCGCCAGGCTGTTGATGTGACCTTCGATCAGATCGTCCGTTGGAAGATGGCGGCCTTCGTTGTCGCGACGGCAGTCGCGGTGTGATGGGTGTCATCGCGGCGGCGCCCGTCGACACCGAGCGATCCGTCCTCGCCCTGGCGGCGCCGCCGGCTGCGTCCGTCGAGCCGGATCGTCGTGAGAGACGACCGCGGCTGACCCACGTCGACGCCATGCGGCCGGTGAAGCAGTTGGGCGTGGTATCGACGCATTCCCTGCAGTGGTTCGCTCCCGCGGCGAACATCGGTGTCGGCGCCGGCCTGATGCTCACGCACGTGACGCGGTTCGCGTTCATGTTCATCTCGGCGGCGATGCTCGTCTATGCGTATCCCGTCCTGCGCCGTGAGCAGTGGCGGACGTTCTGGCGGCGCCGGCTGCTGGCCGTCGCGTTGCCGTATGTGACGTGGACCCTCGTCTACTTCGCGCTCGGCATCGTGCAGAGCGGGCAGGTCGGGAGCATCGTCGGCGACGCGGAGCGGCTCCGCCTGCTGCTGCTGACGGGCTATGACCAGTTGTACTTTCTCGTCCTGCTCCTGCAGTTCTACCTGCTCTACCCGGCGTTTCTGTGGCTGGTGCGCCGGACTGAACACCACCACTGGTGGCTGCTCGCAGCGAGCCTCGCCGTCGAGCTGGTCATGTTCTGGCTGGTGCACGAGCAGGCTCTGCCCGCGTGGATGCTCGGCAAGTGGGCGACGCGGGAGCTCTGGAACTACGAACTGTTCGTCGTCGCGGGAGCCGTCATGGCGTGGCATTACGAACCCGTCCACGCCTGGCTGTGCGGTCATTGGCGAGCCCTGCTTGTCGCCATCGCCGTCGCCGTCGCGGCGGGGGAGGCGTGGTATGCGGTGGCGTTGCACGTGCCCGGCCTCGCCGGCGGCGATCCGTCGGACCCCTTCCAGCCGATCGAGATCCCCCTCTACCTCGGCCTCATCACCCTCGTCTATCTGCTCGGGGTGATGATGACGAGCGATCGCTGGCCCGGCTGGCTCCAGGCGCTCGTCCAGGCCGGTGCCGACTACTCGTACGGCATCTACCTCAGCCAGGTCCTCGTGGCGACGCCGCTGATGATGCTCGGGTGGCGCTCGCTTGACGCCTACGTCCCCTGGGAGGTGGTGACGGCCGGCGGCATCGTTGTCATCTTCATCGTCGCCGGCCTGCTGACCGCACTGCTCGCTCGGCTGCCCGGAGCCCGCGCGACCGCGGGCATTCCGCGCCGGACCTGGCGCCCGACGACTGGAGGATCTGATGGCAGTCGCTGATCTTGCCGACCGCGGGGTGTCCCCCGCCCCCCGCGTCGGCGCGGGTGAACGTCTGGATCGGCTGCCCGCCACCCGCTGGCTCCGGGGCGTCATGGCGATCCTGTTCCTCGGCTGGCTCGTGGAGTCCTACGACATCGGACTCACCGGCAGCGTGCTCCCGTCGCTGAAGGGCGTCTACCACCTCGGCACCGGCCTCGAGAGCGTCGTCTCCATCTCCGCATCGGTGGGCATCGTCCTCGGCATCGCTCCGGCCGGATGGCTGGCGGATCGGTTCGGGCGCAAGCGGGTCATGATCGCCGGCACGGTCACCTACTCCGTCCTCACCTGTCTCACCGGGCTGGCGGGTGGCATCGCAACAGTGATCGTGCTCCGGGTGCTCGCCGGGATCGCGATGGGCGCGGTGTTCCCGTTGCCGTACGCGTACGGCGCCGAGCTGTGCCCGCCGTCGATCCGCGGCCGGTTCACCGGCATCGCCGACTCCTTCCTGTCCATCGGCTACTTCGTATCGCCGCTGCTTGCGCTCCTGCTCATTCCGAGCGTCACGAACGACACGGGATGGCGCGTGATGTTCTTCCTCGGCGCGCTCCCACTTGTCTTCGCGCTCCTGGCCTGGCGTTACGTCCCCGAGTCGCCTCGCTGGTACGAGGCCCGGAACCGGCGCGCCGACTCCGACCGGGTCCTGAATGCGATCGAGGCCCGGGTCAGGGCGGAGACCGGCCGGCCCCTGCCGCCGCCCGTCCCGCGCTCGGCCGCCGAGGCGCCGGCCGGCGGCTCGGCTCGGGACCTGCTCAGTCGTCGCTACCGGCGCCGCTCCGTCATGCTGTGGACGACCTTCGGCGGGATCTTCTTCGTCTTCTACTCGATCCAGACGTTCATGCCGACCGTCGTCTCGTCGATGGGATTCTCGCTGACCTCTGCGTTCGTGTTCACCGCCGTCATCGTCGGGATCTCCATTCCCGGCAAGCTGCTCGAGGCGTGGCTCGTCGAGCGCTGGGGCCGGCGCCCGGTCATCATCGCCTTCGGTGCGGTGGCAGCCGCCGCCGCGGTGGGGTTCGGGTTCACCCGCGGCGCCATCCTGGTGCTCCTCGTCGGCTGCGTCATGTCCTTCTTCGGCATCGGCGCAGATCCCGCGGTCAAGGTCTACACCGCCGAGAGCTACCCCACCGACATCCGCGCCACCGGGACGGCAGTCACCGAAGGCGTCGGTCGCCTGCTGTCCGGCGTGGTGGGGCCGTTGTTCGTGCCGCTGCTGCTCGCGGCGGGCGGAGTCGTGGCCGTCTACACGGTCGTCGGCGTCGCCGCCCTGATCGCCGTGTTGACGGTCGCCCGGTGGGGCACCGAGACTCGGGGTCGTCCGCTCGAGGCGATCACGGCGCCGAGCGAGTTCCCGGGGCCTGCGGTTGGCCGGCGGCGATCGGGGACGAGGCCCGATCTCCGCCACCGCGGGCGGCGCCTCCGTCGCGCGCGCGTCCCGATGTCCGGCGCCGGGTAGCCCGCGCGATGCGCCGGAGGGTCGTCGTCGCTGCGGGAGTCCTCCTTCTGCTTGCGCTTGTCGGAACCGCGGTCGCTCGGATCGGATCCGGGTCAAGCCCGCAGGAGGCCGGAGCGCCCACCACCGGAGCCTCGACCGACTCGTCGGAGCCCGCGGCGGAGGGTGGTGGTTCACGGCCGCTGCTGGCAGTCGTCGGGGCGTCGTTCTCGGCCGGCGTCGGCGCGCGGGATCGTTCCGAGGCGTGGCCGGAGGACCTTGCCGCCCTGCTCGGCTGGCGCGTCGACGTGAGCGCCGATCCGGATGCGGGATTCGTCAACCCGGGCAACGGCGACCGTGGACCGTTCGACAAACTGGCGTCCGAGCTGCACCTCACCCGCCTGCGGCCGCGGGCGATCATCATCCAGGGCGGCCACGACGACATCGGTCGCCCATTGCCGCTCATCCGCAGCCGCGTCGAAAACCTCGTCGCCGACATCCATCGCGAGGTGCCGCACAGCCTTCTTGTCGTCCTCAGCGTCTTTCCTCGCGGGAACCGTCCCTCGGGCGCCGCGGTGGCCACGGACCGGACGATCGTCACCGCCGCTCGCCGCGCTGACTCCGCGGTCGTGGTCGTGGATCCGCTCGCCGACCACTGGCACTTCCCGCGCATCGCCGACCACCTGCATCCCACCACCGCCGGCCACCACTGGATCGCCCGGAGGCTTGCGCGCGTCCTGCGGGCGCACCTGACGACGTCCTGATCACGGCTCTCGGCCTCGCACTTTCTCCGACAATCCTTCGTGCGGCCACACGACGCGCTCACGCCGCCGCGCAACGCTGGACTCATGCCCGATGAGAACAGTCGTGCCTCCAGCGACCTCGCGCTGCTGATCGCCCGTCGGGCCAGGGACGACGGGCCACGGCGCTTCCTGGAGGACATCGAAGGTGGTCGCGCCCTGACGTATGGAGATCTCGGCGCTCTGATCCGCCGCTCATGCGCCGATCTCGATGCCGCCGCCGTCGCGCCCGGCGGGCGGGTGCTCATCGATGTCTCAGACCCCATCGCGTTCTCCGCCGCGCACCTCGGCGTGATCAGCGCCGGGCGCTGCGCCGTGCCCGTCAATCCAGACGCGCCGGCGGCGGAGCGTGCGCGTACTGTCGCGGCCACCCACCCGACCGCAGTCATCAGCGATGGCGGCGACCGCGTCTGCGGGCTCGGCCTGCCGATCATGCCCCCGCCGACCGAAGCCCCGCTGACCGGCGCGATCCCGGCGGCCGTCGACCGGCCGGCCGGCTCCGCGCTGCTGCTGACATCCGGGTCGACCGGCGCTCCCAAGGGGGTGCAGCTGACCGCGGATCGGCTGCTGCACGTCGCCCGCGCGGTGGCCGACCACCACGAGTTGACGCCCGAGGACCGCGGGTTCAATCCGTTGCCCCTGTTTCACGTCAACGCCGAGGTCGTCGCGCTGCTGGGGACGCTGACGGCCGGCGCCACGCTCATCCTGGACCGGAGGTTTCACCGGCATGGGTTCTGGGAGACGGCTGCGGAGCGCGATGTGACCTGGATGAATCTCGTGCCGGCCATCCTCGGCATCCTCGCCGCGCACACGGTCACTGTCCGGCCGCCCCGCCTGCGGCTCATCCGCTCGGCGTCGGCGCCCCTCCCCGACGCCGTTCGGCGCCGGATCGAGTTCCTGACGGGCGTTCCCGTGGTTGAGAGCTACGGCATGACCGAAGCCGCCAGTCAGATCACCGCCATGCCCCTCGACGGCAGCGGTCCCGTCGGCTCGTGCGGGCGCCCGGTCGCCACCCACGTCGAGGTGCGAGGATCCGCCGGCCGGCGGGCTCCCCCGGGCACGATCGGGCAGATCTGGATCCGGGGTCCCGGGGTCGTCGACGCCTACGACCAGGGACGCGCGCCGGAGCGCTTCGACGCCCAGGGGTGGCTGGACACCGGTGACCGCGGCTTCATCGATGACGACGGCTACCTGTTCCTCGTCGGGCGCAGCGACGACGTCATCAACCGCGGTGGCGAGCTGGTCTACCCCCGGGAGATCGAGGAGGTGCTGATCGCCGACCCCGGCGTCGGGGACGCCGTCGTCATCGGGCGACCTGACCCCATCCTCGGCCAGGTTCCGGTGGCCTACGTCATCCCGGCCGAGGAGCCCGAGCGCGTCGAGACCCCGCAGGAGCTGGTGACCCGGCTCTCCGCGCGCTGCGCCGTCCGGCTCAGCCGCTACAAGCTCCCCCGGGCGATCCATCCGGTCAAATGCCTGCCACGGGCGGCCACCGGCAAGATCCAGCGGCAGGTTCTCGCCCGAGCAGATGATCGCCAGGAGCCCTCCTGTCAGGAGCGCGCGACGCCGCCCGGCCAGGAGGGCAGCGCATTGGGCGTCGGCCGGTAATACGCACACGTGAGCGCGGGTCTGCACGAAACGACGCGTAAGGAAACGGCAAGATGTGGCTGTCACGATCTTGGATATGCCCCGTCGTCGTATCGGCTTTGGCTAATGCCTCCGTGGCGGCTCGCGTCCCGCTCCCCCACGCCGTCTCCTCGCGCCGATGACCGAGCCGCAGCCGGTCTCTTCTGATGGGTCAGCCGGCGGGGTCTCCGACGGTCTGCTGAGCGCGGCGCCAGGTGGCAAGGCCGCGCAGGAGCCCTGGAGCAAGCCGATTGGGCGGCGCACCGTGTTGTCTCTGCTCGGCCTCGGGGCGCTTGGCACGCTCTTCGGGTCGCATGTGCAGGCCGGGGTCTCCAGCCTGCTGACCTCAGTGGACGCGAGCATCGCGAGTCTTCTGCCCGGTGGCGGCCAGTTCACGATTTACACGGTCGCCGACGGGTATCCGGCTGCACCCGCGGATTACAGGCTGCGGGTCGACGGGCTCGTCCAGCGTCCACTGTCAATGACCGTGGCTGACCTTCGGTCACTCCCGGCGACACGGCTCACACGTGACTTTCAATGCGTCACCGGATGGGAGGTGCCGAACGTCCATTGGGTCGGTGTACGCCTCCTCGATCTGGCCGAGCGCGCCGGCGTGCATCGTGCTGCGTCAGCGTTCCGATTCACGTCGTTCGACGGGGTCTACACCGAGAGCCTGACGGTCGACCAGGCGCGCGAGACCGGAGCGATCGCGGCGTACTCGATGCTGGGCGCGCCGGTGACGCGTGAGCATGGTGGTCCGGTGCGCCTGTACGTGCCCGACATGTTCGGCTACAAGTCGATCAAGTGGCTCTCTCGGATCGAGCTCGTGACGCGCGCGGAGCCTGGCTACTGGGAGCAGAACGGCTATCCGGTGAACGCGTGGATCAGCGGGCATGCGCCGGCGCAGGCTGCGTGAGTGCCGAGACCATGAGTGCGACGCACGCCACCACCGAGCAGCCCGAGCAGCGGGTCGTTCTCCGCTTCGACCGCATCGAGCGCGCGGTGCATTGGGTCAACGCCGCGTTGTTCCTGATCCTCATCGCCACGGGCGCGGCGTTGTACTTCACGCCGCTGATCGCGCTCGTCGGCCGGCGGAGGCTCATCGAGCAGGTGCACCTGTACGCGGGGCTTTCGCTGCCGCTGCCGCTGCTGCTCGGGGTCGCCGGCAGCTGGGGGCGGGGTCTGCGTCGCGACGTCGGTCGCATCAACGGCTGGACCGAAGCGGACCTGCAATGGTTACGCGCCATCGTCGACACCGCCGCGGGCCGCCGGCGGGCCTCGATGCGCCCACGACTGGGCAAGTTCAACGCGGGGCAGAAACTGAACGCGGCGTTTGTCGCCGGCGGCGGTCTCGTCATGCTCGGAACCGGCGCGCTCCTCCACTGGTACGTGCCCTTCCCGCTCTCGTGGCGCACAGGCGCCACATTCGTGCACGACTGGCTCGCTGTCACCTTCGCGATCGTGATCGTGGGCCACATCACGTTCGCGCTCGCGGATCGCGAAGCGCTGCGCGCCATGCTCGGCGGACGCGTCAGCCGAGCATGGGCCGCCCGACACGCACCGGCATGGCTCGACGAATCCGCCGAACACCACCATTAGGGCGACGAGCAGGCGGTCAACGTGCTCTGGCGCCGAGTGTCCCGGGGTAAGCTGGCGCGATGAGTGGCCGCGGTCGGTGGGCGCCGGCGATGGGGATGCGTGTGAGCGTGCGCGCGGTGTGCGCGGCGGTCGTCGTGCTGGCGGCCGCGTTTCCGGGCGTCGGGGTGGCGCGTGCGGCGGGTGTCGTCGCCCGCGACGACGCCGGGTCGGGCACCGTCTCGCTTGACCAGCCGGCGTACACCGCTCATGAGGATCAGGGCTCTGTGACGATCACGATCGTGCGCACCGGGGATCTCGGGCAGGCGGAGAACGTGGGCTACGGCGTGGAGCCACAGGACGCCCTGGACGGGATCGACTTCGTCGCGGTCCCGAGCACGTACATCACGATGGCGCCCGGGCAGGCCACCTACTCCTTTCAGGTCACGATCATCGACGAGGGGATCAGCGCCTCGCCGGTGCACGCCCTGGCCTACCTGTACGGCTCGTCTCCTGACGCGCTCGGCGCCAACGCCAATTCGCTGATCACGATCCTGCATGACGATCCGCTGGCGCCGCGCGATGATGCCAATCCACTCGGCGTGCCGGGTCCGGTCAACGGCAACCTGGTGGCGGGCGCGCCGCTGTACGTCGACCCTGATTCTCCCGCCGCGCTGGCGCAGCGGGCCGACGCCCCATCGGATCCGACCGGCGCGGCGCTGCTGGGCGAGATCGCCGACGAGCCCGATGCGCATCGCTTCTACATGTGGAACCTGGGGGCAGACGTCGAGGGTGTGGTCGCGAACTACCTGCAGGCAACCCAGATCCAGCAGCCCGGGACGACGGTGATGCTGTCGACCTACAGCCTCATTCACGGCGGCTGCGGGTCCACGGCCACCGCGGCCGTCCAGACGCGCTATGACGATTTCATCAGGCAGGTGGCGGCCGGGATCGGCAACTTCCACGTGATCTTCTTCCTCGAGCTGGACTCGCTGATCGCCACCCCGTGCCTGACGCCCGCCGAGCTGGCGATCCGCGAGGCCGAGCTGCGCTACGCGGTCGCCGCGCTCGAGGCCGACCCGCACGTCCTGGTCTATCTCGACGGCGGCGCCGCCGACGCTCTCCCCGCCGCCACCCAGGCCGCGCTGCTGCGTGACTCCGGCGTCGCGCAGGCGCAGGGATTCTTCCTCAACGCCACGCATTTCGACTGGACCAGCACCGAGCTGGCCTATGGCGAGCAGATCTCCGCGCTGCTGGGCGGCAGCCACTTCATCATCAACACCGGCGAGAACGGGCGGGGCCCGCTGGCGCCGCCGAACCGCGTGCGCTCCGGGAACGAGGTGCTGTGCAACCCACCCGGCCGCGGGCTGGGGCCGCTCAGCGTCACCGATGACATCGCCCAGCAGACCGGCTATCCCAACGCCGACGGCTTCCTGTGGTTCACCAACCCCGGCGGCAGCGGCGGCCAGTGCGTCCCCGGCGCCCCACCCACCGGCGTCTTCTGGCCCGCCTACGCGATCATGCTCGCCCAGAATCGCGTCGACACCGTCACCGGCCCGGCCGCGCAGATGATCCGCGTGTCGCTGTCGGGCGTTCGCCGCCACGGGCCGGCCGGGAGGCTGATCGCGCTCACCGTACACGTCCTCACCGGACACGCCACGATCACGGCGGTCGCGATCAGCAAGCGCCGCCGCCGGGCGCTCAGGACCGCCCCCCGCCCCGGCAACGCATACCGCATCACGGGCCGGCTGAGCCCCGGACGCTGGACGATCACGGTCAGCTACCAACCCGCCGTCGGCGACACCGCCCCGGCGCCCAGCCGCATCGCGGTCAGGATTCCCCGCCGCTGATCACCATCGGCACATCAACGACCTCGTTGGCGCCACCGAGGGGACGCACGCCGCAGTCATGACGAGCCGGCGAGCGCTATCGGATAGAGCGAGTCGGCCAGGAAGCGAGGATCGGTGTGGGTCCCGTTGGCGTCGGCCCGCCCGGTGTAGGGCGTGCTGCCGTCCACGCCTCCCCAGGTCCAGTAGACATGGGCCATATCGGCGGCGACCTGGAACGGTCCCTGGGTGCTGTGGATGTGAAGCCAGCCTCTGTCGACATCGTGTCCGTCGAGGGTCGCCCGGCCGATCGTCCCGGACCCGAGCTCTGTCCAGTAGAGATGCCGCCCGCCGACCGAGATGCCCTGGGGGCAGCTCCTGGGTCCGAGCGAGATGAATTTCTGATCGAGGCGTCGTCCGTTCAACCCGACCCGCCCGATCGTGTCATCGCCACAGCGGGTGAAGTACAGGTGGCGGCCGTCGGAGGCGAGGCCGTCGGCCACGCCGCCGCCCTGCTCCTGGGGGAGGACGATGAACCGCCGGCGCACCTGTGACCCATCGAGCGCCATCCGCCCGATCGCGTACTCATCGCTCCAGTAGACGAAGCCGCGGACCGCGATCATGCTGGCCGGGGCGGGCAGCCCACCCACCAGCCGGCGAACGTTCTGGCCGTCCAGCGAGGCGCGCATGATCGCGCCCTGACCGCGGGGTCCCGCCTCGGTGCTCCAGTAGACGAAGGGGCCCGCGAGCGCAATTGCGAACACGTTGACGTCGCCGAGCTCGACCTCCGGGGTGACGCTGCGCGCCCCCGACAGGTTCAGGCGGTCGATCGCCAGCTGCCCCGCCCCGGTCTCGGTCTCGTAATACAACCCGCTCGAGGAGCGCGCGTGCCCGGCCGCCACCCACGGGCCCGCGAACAGCACTGCAGTCAAGCCGGCGAGAACCGGCGCGCCGGCGGCGGCGCGCGACCCCACGGCACGCAGTTTCGTCATCAATCCCGTGAGGCACATGATCCGCCCGGCCCGAGCTCATACCGCCGGCCGTGCGCTGGCGTCAGCTGGCTCGGATGGTAGCGTCGGTACGCCGACCGCGCCGCTGAGACGCCACGAGTGCGCCCCCGAAGCCGATCATCGAGAGGCGCGCAAGCCCGGTGGCCGCCGCGACCTCGCCGGCGGTAAGCCGCCGCTCGCTGGAGGCGGCCGCAAGCGGTGGCCTGCCGGTTCAGCGTGACGACGGCACCAGAACGCCGCGCCCCTGGATCCGCCCGTTGGCCAGGTCATCCAGGGCCTGCAGGGCGTCCTCGAGCGCGTAGGTCCGGGTCTGGAGGTTGACGCGGCCGGCGGTGACGAGTGCCATCAGATCCAAGAGGTCGCCGTAGTTGCCGACGAGGTTGCCGGTGACGCAGATCTCCTTGAGGACGAGCTCGACGGTGGGAAGGACGAGCTCGCCGCCGTAGCCGACGGCGAGGTAGGTGCCGCCCTGCTTGAGCAGGTTGACCGCCTGTCTCGGGGTATCGCCCTCGCCGACGAAGTCGATGACGACATCGGCGCCGACGCCGCCGGTCAGTTCGGCGACGCCGCCGGCGGCGGCCTCGGGGTCGAGCACCGCGTCGGCGCCGGCCTCCGAGGCCAGCTGGCGGCCGCGAGCGGCGCGGTCGATCGCGCCCACCCGGGCGGGGGTCATCTCGTGGAGCAGCTGGATGGCGATATGGCCGAGACCGCCGATCCCGATCACGACCGCCGTCTGTCCCGGCTCGAGCAGCTTGGAGGCCTTGCGCACGGCGCGGAACGCGGTCAGGCCAGCGTCGGCGTGTGGCGCGACCGCCGCGGGGTCCACGTCCTCCGGGAGCACGACGATCGACCGCTCGTGCGTCCGCAGATACTCGGCGTAGCCGCCGTCGACCGTGACCCCCGGGAACAACCCCACCCCGCAGTACATGTCCTCGCCATGCCGACATCCCCAGCACACGCCGCACGTGCGCAGCGGGTGGACGATCACGACGTCCCCGACCTTGGTGCTGGTTACGGCGTCGCCGATCGCCTCCACCCAGCCGGCGTTCTCATGGCCGAGCGTCAGCGGCATCTCCGGGGGCATCAGCTCTGCGAACCAGCCGTCGATCAGATGAAGGTCGGTCCGGCAGACGCCCGCCCCCCCGATCCTGACGATCACGTCCTGGGGCCCGCTCAGATCAGGCTGGGGGACCTCGTCGAGCGTGGGCGGCGTCTTGTACTCGTGCAGCCGGACAGCCTTCATCTTTCCTCCTTGGCCGTGGGCGGCCAAGATCGCGACTGACCGGTCCGCCCGCAATTGGCGTCATGGCCAATCTTTGATCGAGCCGGGCGGTAGAATGCCGTCAGGTGATCAACCCGAAAAGGCTCGACGCCCGAGCGGTGCTGGCCGTATCGAACATGGCGGCAGTGGCCGCCGGCGGGGGTCCGATCGCCGAGACCATCGCAGAGTTCCTGCAGCATCTGCGCGCTGTCTTCCCCTTCGACGCGGCGCAGGTGTCGGGCCTGCGCCCGGACGCCGATGCCCTGCGCACCATCACATCCGCCGGCTATTCCAGTTCCACGGCCGAGTACCTCACCAGCGACGCCTGGCACGCGGAGGCGGTCGTCCCGTATGGACTGCCGCGTACCGGGTGGCCGGTGCGTAATCGCGACCTGTCGATTGACCCTATGACCTTGCGGGGCATCGCCGAGTACATGCGCCCCGACGGACTCCATGAGGGGATCTTGAGCGCTTTGGTCTCCGCGTCCGGCGCGCATGTCGGCTTCCTGATCGCGTCGTGGACGAGCCGGCAGCCGCCGCCGGACGACGTCTGCGCGGTCATCGGTCTGGTGTCAGGGGCGCTGGCGGCCCTGGTCGACCCCCGCCGCTCGGCGCGGACACTGGCGTCCGCACTGGGGGAAGACCATGTGGCCATCGCCGTGACGCCGGGCGGCCGGGCGATGACGATTCAGGGCGCTCCCGCGCCCGAGCTGATGGCCAGCGAGCCCCCCGGGCGCAGCCTCGTCGACTGGGTCGTCGGGCAGCAGAGGCCCCCCCGCGTCTTTCTGTGGCCGCTGGATCGGCGGGGCTGGTACACCTGCCGGGTGTTCGAATGCCACGACGGGATGCTGCTGTTGAGCGTTCGGCCGCTGCAGAACTCCTATGAGCTGACCACCCGGGAGCTCGAGGTGCTGACAGACCTTGCCGAGGGACGCTCCAACGCCGAGATCGCCGGTCACCTCTACATCACCGTCCGGACGGTGCGGGCCCACGTGGAGCACATCATGCAGAAGCTTCAGGTGAACAGCCGGACCGCCGCTGTCAGGATCGCGCTGGCCGACGGCTTGCTCGTACCGCGGCATGGCGCGGTCTCCGCCGTGCTCGCCGGCGACTGAAAGATCGGCGCTTCGGCCAATTGTGCCGGCGCGGCGAAACCTGTGAGGTGACGGTCCCCGGTTTCCCGGGTCAGTCCTCTGATCACAGGAGAGATGATGGCCTTGCACGTGCGCTTTCTCGGTGGCGGAACGGCGGATTGGGAGAAGCCCGTCCAGATCGGCCCGGGCAGCTTCCGAGCGACCTATCAGACATACATCACGCAACGCTTTGAGTTCGAGAACGGCCGCGTCGTCCACGTGCGGACCCGTTACGAGGGCGTCGACGACATCGAACTCAGCTCAGAGATCCCCGTCAACGGCGGCTTCGGCCACATCGAGGGCGTCGACGAGGATGGCGACCTTCTCTTCGGTCGGGTCGACTGGGTCGTACGCGCCAGTGACAGCTACGAGGGTGGGCGCTACACGTTCTCCGGCGGAACCGGTAAGTGGGAGGGTGTCAACGGCACGATCGAGGCGTCGGTGTGGGCACGCCCGGAGGACCCTGGCCAGGTCATGCCGCCCGATGGCCCGGTCCGCTTCTGGGGCTTCATCGACGGTGAGGGCGAGCTCGACGTCCCCAACCTCGGCACCTGACGTGGCCACAGCACACGAGCACGTTCGGGCGGCCTGCGACGCCTGGCTCGCGGCCGTCGGCCGGCTTGACTTCGAGGCGATGAAGGGCCTGTGGGACGCCGATTTCGACGGGCTCGTCTACCAGCCGGAGGAGTACGAGAGCCCGTTGTGCCGCTGGGAGGACATCCTTCGCTACTGGAGCGAGGTTCCCACGGTCGTGGAGAGCGTGCCGGAGTGGCGTGAGATCGACGGACACATTGCGGTCATCGGCGAGGTCGCGGTCGTGTACAGCAAGCTGATGACGCGCATCCGGATCCGCGACATCGAGAAGACGTTCAACGGCGAGGTGCGACTCTCACTCGCCCTGCGCCGGACGCCGGCCGGCTGGCGGTTGATCCACTACCACGAGTCACGGCTGGTCAGCGTGGAGTCCGTGGTCGCGGAGTTGACCGCCTGACGGGCGAGGCGCGGAGATCCGCATCCTGAAGCACCAGGCCGGCTCGCACGCCGGCCCGCTGGCGCAATGGCAGTCGAGCGCGGGCACGGGCTGACGGTGCTGGATGTCCCGGAGCTTGACCGCTGGCCCGCGCCGACGGGCCATGACGCGATCGTCGGCCTGGGCTCGGACGTCTCGGTCCATGCGTACCGGGAACCAAAGGTCGCGCGCGAGGTCGCCTTCCTGCGGGACGCCCATCTGGCCGGCGTGACGACATCTGGGCATCAAACACGCGTATAGCGCAGGTTAGATGCCCAGCTCCACCCCGGCGCGCCGGACGACCTGGTGTGGTGAGCGTCGTGGACCTTCTCGATGAACTGCGGATCCTGAGACAGCTTCCAGGTTTCCTGACGACGGGCGCACAGGCACCAAGAAACCAGCGGCGTCAGCGGGCACCCGCCAGATCCTCGCTCGTTTCATCTGCCCGCGGAAGGCCGAAGGCCAGGAGAACGAACTAAAACTAAACGCCCACGACACTAGCTGTCGAAGTCCAGGCTGACCGTCTCGGTCACCGGGTGTGCCATGCAGGCGAGCACGTATCCGGCCCGGCGCTCGCGGCGGTCCAGCGCCGAACATCGCTCCATCGCCACCTCGCCGCTGACGAGCTTCGCCCGGCACGTTCCGCACACGCCGTCCCGGCACGCATACGGGACCCCCGGCCGCTCCGCCAGGGCGGCGACGAGGATTGACTCTCCCAGCGAGTGCACGTCAAGCTCCGACGCGCGGCCGTCCAGGGAGATCGTCACGCGGCTGCGCAGATCCGGAAGGTCAAGCGGGCCCGAGGGCTCCCGCGCCCCGGCGACGAACAGCTCCCGGTGAATCGATTCCTCATCCGCCCCCGCCTGAGCCAATGCCTCGGCCAGATCGTCGGTCAGGGCCTCCGGCCCGCACATGAACCACTCGTCGACCGGCTCGTCCTCGGCGGCGGTGAGAGCTGCGAGCTTGGCCGCGTCGATCCGGCCCGCCAGCAGCGGATCCCCCACGGGCTCGCGAGACATGACGAGATGCACGCTGAGCCGCCCGGGGTGCTCGGCCGCCAGGGATTCGATCTCCGGCAGGAACATCGCCGAGCCGCGTGAGCGGTTGCCGTAGATGAGGGTCACGCGGCTTCGCGGCTCAGTGCCGAGGATGCTCGCCATGATCGCCAGCAGCGGGGTGATCCCGCTGCCCACCGCCACGACGACGTAGCGCTTGCGATGGGTGGGGTTCAGCGCCGGGACGAAGCGCCCGGTCGGCGTCGTCACCCGCAGCCGGTCGCCGGGTCGCAGCCGGTCGGTGGCGAACCCGGAGAACAGGCCGCCGTCCACGCGTTTGATGGCGATGCACAACCTCCCGGACGCCGGGGTCGCGCAGATCGAATAGGAGCGGCGGATGTCCTCGCCGTCATGGTGATGCCGGATGACCACGTGCTGGCCGGGTTGGAAGCGGTAGTCGGCGGCCAGTTCGGCCGGCACGTCGAATTCGATCATCACCGCGTCGTCGGTGAGCCGGACGACGTCAGCGACGCGGAGGGCGTGCACCGCTCCGCGACCGGCGGCGCGAGTCCGGAAGGCCTCGGCCTCCGTCCTGTGTCTGGGAAGCAGCGGCACGCGACGTGAGGTTGTCGTCAGCGTGGGCGCCCCGCAATCGGCCAAAGCGCCAATCTGCCCCAGCCGCAACTCCAGGGCCCCGCCGGGGCGGCTCGCCCGAATGGCTGAGCTTCCCATCCCACGGGATCGTCAAAGATTTGGTATCTGCCCACCGACGCTGTATAAGTCCTGGCCGGAAGATGAGAACAATGGCTGATCGCTCGCTCTCCGCCGTTGCGCGCATCGGAGCCGCGGCGACGTCAAGCACACCGGTCGAAGACCGCGCCGAGGAGATCCTGGATCACCTCGAGCTGGTCTTTCCCTTCGACGCGGGCATGGTCGTATCCGTGAACGCCAAGCGCGATGAGCGCCGCGCGGTGGCGAGCCGCGGCTACCCGCAGTCCTTCGCGCACTATCTGACGTCGCCGGAATGGCACCAGGAGGTCGTCGTGCCCTTCGGCGTCCCCAGCGGGGGACGGCCGGTCCGCGAATCCGACCTGCCGGTCGATCCGGAGAGCATCCCGGCGATCGGCACGTACGGCCGGGACGCCGGGTTGTTCGAGGGGCTCCTGAGCGCCCTCGTCACAGCGGCCGGTGAGTTCGTTGGCTTCGTCATCCTCTCCTGGACGCTCGCCGAGACTCCGCCGGACATGGCCGTCGAGGTGATCGGATCCGTGGCCCCGACGCTGGCCAACATCCTCGATCCGCTGTCCTCCCCGAGAGCGCTCGTCGCTGCACTCGGCGACGGGTCGGCCGCGCTCGCCTTCCAGTCCGACGGGAAGGCCGTCACACTGCGCGGCACGCCGCCGGACGAGTTGATCGCCGACGCCGAGCGCGCGCGCGAGGTGATCGCGAAGAGGCTGGGCCGAAACGGCACCGTGGCATCATTCCTCTGGCCCTGCGCCGGCGGCGGCTGGTATGCCTGCCGCGCCTACCGCTGCCACGGGGGCACCGACGTGCTCCTGGTGGGCGAACTGGAGAGCGCTTACGGGCTCACGCCCCGGGAGCTCGAGGTCCTCACCTGCCTGGTGCATGGTGCCTCCAACGCCGAGATCGCCAAGCGGCTGTGGGTCACGACCCGCACGGCCCGGGCCCACGTCGAGCACATCCTGGAGAAGCTCGAGGTGACGAGCCGCTCGGCCGCCGCCGGGCGCGCCCTCTCCCTCGGGCTGATCGTGCCCAGCCTCCCGTAGGCCCGCTCGGCGGCGCGGCACGGCCCAAAGATGGGCCGTTGCGCCAATTGCCGCCGGCGGGGCCGGCTGATGATCTAATCGGATGCCCAAGAAGATCCTGGTCCTCGCGGCCAGTCCGCGCGCTGATGGGAACTCGCGGCTCCTCGCCCTGGCCTTCCAGGAGGGCGGGCGGGAGGCCGGGCACCTCGTCGAGATCGCTGATCTCAACGAGGTGATGAGCGGGCTGTTGCGCGACTGCCGCAAGTGTCGCCTCCCGGACGGAAGCTGTGCCATCCAGGACAGCTTTGCGGAGTTCGTGCACGGCAGCGTGCTGCCGGCCGAGGGTCTTGTCTATGCGACGCCGCTCTACTGGTACGGCATGGCGGCGAGCATGAAGAACTTCTTCGATCGGATGGTCTGTTACGTGGCCGCCAGCTACCCGCGCCACGACGAAGTGGCCGCCGGCCTGGTCGGCAAGCGCTCGGCGCTCCTGATGTCGGCGGAGGAGACATTCGCAACCGCGAACCTGGGGGTCGTCTCGCAGCTCCAGGAGATCTCTCGCTACGTCCACCACGAGTTTCTGGGAGTCGTCTTCGGAGTGGGCAACAAGCGTGGCGAGATCGCCTTCGATCCGTCACGGCCACTGGACGCCGCACGCCTCCTGGGCGCCGAGTTCTTCGAACGCCATCACAGCGACTATGACCTGCACGCCGAACGCCCCAACGCGGTGTGGGCAGTCGCGCGTCACGAGGCGATCGACGCAGAGGTCAGCACGTATGACGACGCGTGACGCGGGTGGGCGTACGGAGAAGATTGGCTGAGATGCCAATGGCGCCCACCGACCGCGGCTGTGACGATCGACGTGACAAAGCGAGTCCGGAAGCCAGGAGAACTGCGTGAGCACGACTGACAACCCACCGAGCGTGGTGCAGGGGAACCTCTCCGCTCTCAGGGAGAAGCTGCGCGACCAGGGGGTGAAGTACCTGTTCGGCGCGTATGTCGACCTGTACGGCGTCTCCAAGTCCAAGTGCGTCCCGATCGACCATCTGGAGGACATGGCGGCCGGTTCGGAGCGGTACACGGTTGGCGGCCTGGAGGGCATGGGCGAGCTCGGCCCCCACGAGGACGAGTGCCAGGGCATCCCGGACCTCGACTCGCTCATCATCCTGCCCTGGGACCGCCGGTATGCGCTGGCGCCCGCCTACCTGCGGTTCGCCGGTGGACCGTACAGCCATGACTCCCGGTATGTCCTCAAGACCCAGCTCGACAAGGCGGCCGAGCTCGGTTATCGCGTCGACCTCGGCGTCGAGCCGGAGGTCTACGTCCTGGAGGAGGCCGACGGCATGTTCGGCCCGTGGGAGAAGACCGACCTGTTGAACGCGCCGACGCGCGCATACGACATCGAGGCGACCATCCTCGCCGATCGGTTCCTCGCGCCGATGACCGAGCACATGAACGAGCTCGGATGGGACGTGTACTCCTTTGACCACGAGGGCGGCGACAGCCAGTTCGAGTTCGACTTCGGCCACTGCGAGGCGATGGAGATGGCGGACCGGATGCTGATCTTCCGGCTGATGGCCAAGCACGTGGCGCGCACGCTCGGTTGCGTCGCGAGCTTCATGCCCAAGCCCTTCTCGGACTCATTCGGGTCTGGGGCGCACATGAACATGAGCCTCGTCAACACCGCGACCGGCGCCAACGCGTTCGCCGACGAGCTCAACAGCGCGCCCGGGAGCCGCAACGGTCACACAGCGGCGGCCTACCACTTCACCGCCGGGCTGCTGCGCCACGCCGGCGCTCTGACCGCCCTCGCCTGCTCAACGGTCAACTCCTACAAGCGGCTGCTGCCGATCGGGCTGATGGACGAGATCTCGTGGGCGCCCGTGTACTGCGCGTATGGAGACAACAACCGTACGCTCATGTGCCGCCTGCCCAGCAACCGGCAGTGCATCGAGCTGCGCATCGCCGACAGCGCCTCCAACTTCTATCTGGTGACGGCGGCCATGCTGGCCGCGGGACTGGAGGGAGTCCGTCAGCAGCTGGAGCCCGGCGACCCGGTGAATGCCGACACCTACAAGCTCACCGACGCCGAGCTGGCCGCCGCCGGCGTCGACCGCCTCCCCCAGAACCTGGGTGAGGCGATGGATGCGCTGGAGCGCGACGAGCTCATCCGCGAGGTCCTCGGCAGTGAGTTCCACGCCTCGTTCCTCGCGGCCAAGCGGGCGGAGTGGCGGATGTACAACACGGTCGTCGGGGAATGGGAACGCGAGCAGTACCTGCACCTGTGGTGAGCATGTCACTGCATGCAGCCAACGCCGAAGCGGCACGGCGGCTGTGCGAGGCCGACCCGGTGCTCGTCGACGTCCGGCCGGCCGGCGAGGTCGTCCCCGGCATGACCCCGCACACGATCCTGACCTCCGGCGCTCCGCTCCCGTTTCACCGCTACACCGGTGGTCAGCGCGACGCCCTCGTCGGCGCAGCCGTCTTCGAGGGGCTGGCCGCCGACGAGGCCGACGCCGAGGCCAAGCTCACCGCGGGGCAGATCACCGTCGGCTCGACGCACGCCCATGGGTGCATCGGCTCGGTCGCCGGGATCTACACCGCGTCGATGCCGGTATTCGTCGTGGAGAACCGGGGCTGGGGCAACACCGCGTTCTGCAACCTCTACGAGGGCAAGTCACCGCGCCGGCTCAACTACGGCGTCTACGACGACGACGTGCGCCGGGGGCTGCTGTTCCTGGAGCACGTGGTCGGGCCGGTCCTCGGCCACGCCGTGCGCCGGGCCGGCGGCATCCCGCTCAAGCCCCTGATGCGCCGCGCCGTCCACATGGGCGACGAGTTGCACAGCCGCAACACGGCGGGCACGACGCTGTTCATCAAAGAGCTCGTTCCCGCCCTCCTGGAGATGGCGCTCAAGCGCGAGGTCGACGTCGAGAAGCTCGGCGCGACGCAGGAGTTCGTGGCCGAGAACGACTACTTCTTCCTGCGTCTGTCCATGGCCGCCGCCAAGGCGACCGCGGATGCGGCGCACGGGGTCACGGGGTCCAGCGTCGTGACGGCGATGACGCTGAGCTGCCAGGAGTTCGCCATCCGGGTCAGCGGCCTCGGCGACGAGTGGTTCCGCGGTCCGCTCCCGGGGGTCAGGGCGAAGCTGTTCGATCCCTACACCGAGGACGACATCGAGTGGATGGGGGGCGAGAGCCAGATCACCGAGACCGTCGGGCTGGGCGGCTTCGCCCAGGCGGCCGCGTTCTCGCTGCAGGCCTACCAGGGAGGCTCGCCGCAGGCGATGGCGGCCGTGAACGAGTCGATGTACACGATCACCGTCGCCGAACACTCCTACTTCCAGATTCCCTACTTCGGCTACCGCGGCACCCCGGTGGGCATCGACGTCCACAAGGTCGTGGCATCCGGGGTGACCCCGGTCATCGACGCCGGACTCGCCGGCCGCGGCGGGGGGCAGATCGGCGCCGGGACGCTGGTGGCGCCGATCGAGTGCTTCCAAGCCGCGCACGCCGCCTGGTCGGAGGTCTACGGGCGCTCCGTACCCGCTGTGGCCTGAGCGCCACCGCTGCCCGACATTGTCCGGGCGCCGCGCCGTCCCGCTCGGCGTCGGCTGTCGGCTGCCGTGCGGCGCGGAGGGCGCGCTCGGTCGGCGCCACCAAGATTGGCCTATGCGCCAATGGCCGCCGGCACAAGCTCATGGAAAGCTCGTCGCCTGAGAACTTCGAGTGGAGGTGAGAGTTCGTGCTAGATACGTCGGCACACGCCAGCGGTCATTCCAACGGTTCGCTCAACGGACTGAAGACGGGCGAGGACCTTCAGGCGCTCCTGGACGAATTGGTGGAGCGCGCGTCCCGGCCCCTGGATCAGGCGCGGGCTCTACCTCCGAGCGCTTACACGAGCACGGCCCTCTACGAGCTGGAGGTCGAGCGGATCTGGAGGAAGTCATGGCTGTACGTCTGCCGTGCCGAGGAGGTGGCCAACCCAGGCGACTGGGTCCGTTTCGACGCCGCCGGTGAGCCGATCATGGTCACGCGGGGCAAGGACGACAAGATCAACGCGCTCTCGCGCGTCTGCCCCCACCGGTTCATGGACGTGCTCTCCCTGACCGATGGCGACCGCGGCAACTCCGAGTCCTTCCTGTGCCCGTATCACTCATGGGCGTTTGGGCCTGACGGCAGCTTCTCCGGCGCGCCGCTCATGCAGCAGAGCAAGCTGTATGAGCAGGAGAAGGACACCTACTGCCTGCGTTCCTATCCCGTGTCGGAGTGGCGGGGCTTTGTGTTCGTCAACCTCGATCACGATGCCGAGCCGCTGACCAACACGCTGTCGGAGATCGACGCCATCCTCGGCAACTACAAGCCTGAGGACTGGCGCAAGGTGACGCGCGTCGCCTGGGGCGAGACCGCGGTCAACTGGAAGCTTGCACTCGACAACGGGCGCGAGGGCTACCACCACCAGGGTCTGCACAAGGACTCGCTGGAGCCGCTGTGGCCGGCGCACATGGTCGAAATGGAGCCGACCGAGACCCGGGACTACTTCGTCGCCCGGATGTTCGTCTCACCGGAGGCGGCCGTCGGCCAGGAGGACGGGCACTACATCAACCCGACGCTGCTCCCGCCGGCTCCCGGGCTGACAGCGTATGAGCGGTCCCACTACCTGGTCATCGGCGTCTATCCCGGCTTCATCCTCATCCCGGGCCCGGACATGACGCTCGTGCAGACGTTCACGCCGACGGGTCCGCTGACCCACGACATGAACTTCGACATCCTGTTCCACGAATCGGCGCTCGACCATCAGGACGTCGAGCGGGCGCGTGACGAAGCCCATCAGTGGCTGCGCGACATCCAGAGCGAGGACTCGGCCGGGCTGGTCGCGCTGCAGAGGACGATCTCGACGATGCGCCACGATCTTCCCGGCGGCGCTCTCTCCCACCTGGAGCGGCCGATGTGGTCGATTCAGCGCTTCCTGGCCAACCGCCTGACCGGCGCCGACGTCTGAGTCGGCAGATGCGCCACAGGCACACCATCACGCGGAGACGCCGGCGGCGCGCCGGCGTCGTCGCCGCACTCTGCGCTGCCCTGGCTCTGCTGGTGGCGGCGTGCGGCTCGACAAGCTCCGGCGGGTCGTCCAGCTCCGGCGGCGCGCGCAGCGCGACGTCGGCTGCGGATACCCGGACAGGTGGGTCCTCGGTCGTCGCTCAGGCTCAGCAGGCGATCGACCGGCTCTACCAGGGAGAGGACTATCGCAGCCCGCCCAGCTCCGGGCCAAAGCCGACGCCGGGCGAGAACGTCTGGGTGATCACCCCGGGACTCTCACTGGCCGGCGTGGCGTTGTTCGCTCAGGCCGCCGAGGCGGCGGCGAAGGACGTTGGCTGGAAGCTCACCGTGTTCGACGGCAAGCTCAACCCCGCCATCTGGCCGGACGGGATCCTTCAGGCGATCGCCGCCAAGGCGAGCGCGATCATCCTGTACGACATCGACTGCCCGGACGCCACGGCGGCGATGGAGCAGGCGCGCAAGGCGAAGATCCCCCTGATCGCCGCAGAGAGCGTGGACTGCAGCTACATCAAGCCGGGCGCGCCCTCGGTGTTCTCGGCGCAGGTGACGTACACCGACGGCATGTTCCCCCGCTTCGCCACGTCGCTCGGCACGGCGCAGGCCGAGTACGTGATCGCGAAGACCGACGGCCACGCCGACGTGATCCTGTTCAACGAGACCGACCTCGAGACAGCGGTCCTGATCGGCACCGGCTTCCGGCAGGAGATGGCCAAGTGCGCCGGCTGCAAGGTCGTCGACAAGGTGACGTTCACCGCGTCGGACACCGGCCCCACGCTGCAGCAGATGGCGCAGCAGGCGCTGCTCCAGCATCCGGAGGCCAACGTCGTGGTCGCGCCCTACGACGACGTGGTCGTCGCCGGGATCGGCGCTGCGATCGTCGACTCCGGGCGCAAGGATCACCTGCTCTCGGTGGCCGGAGCCGGTTTCCCGGACAACATGAGTCTGGTCCGCCACGACGCGGGCCAGGACGCCGGGTACGCGGTCTCGGTTCCGTGGGAGGCCTACGCCGCCATCGACACGGTCAACCGGGTCCTGCACGGTGTGCCGCCCCGGCCCTCGGGCATCGGAGTCGGCTTCTTTGACCGGACCCACAACGTCCCGGCCTCCGGGCCGGCCGTTCCTCCGGTCAACTACGTCCAGGACTACGAGAAGACGTGGGCGGGAGGTTGAGCGCCGTCACAACTCCGACCGAGGCGGCCGTGTGCCTGCGAGTCCGTGATGTCGCCAAGGCATTCGCGGGCACGAAGGCCCTGGCCGGCGCCTCGTTCGAGGTTGCCCGAGGCACGATTCACGCCCTGATCGGCGGTAACGGCTCGGGCAAGTCCACTCTGATGAAGATTCTCGCCGGCGTCGAGACCGCCGACGCCGGCGAGATAGAGATCCGCGGCGAGCGCCATGACGCGGCCTCGCAGACCCCGGCTCGCGCACGGGCAGCCGGATTGCACTTCGTCCATCAGCAGAACTCGACGTTCCCGGACCTCACCGTGGCCGAGAACCTGGCCCTCGGGCGCGGATTCGACACCGCGCTGGGGGCCCGGATCAGGTGGCGCGTCACTCGCCGCCGCGCCGCCGAGGTGCTGAGCCGGCTGGAGATCGACGTCGCCCCGGACGCCCCTGTCAATCAGCTGGGGCCGGCCACACAGATGATGGTGGCGATTGCGCGCGCCCTCCAGGACCAGGAGGGTGCCAGCGACGGGATCCTGCTCCTCGACGAGCCGACGGCGAGCCTGCCCGCTCACGAGGTCGACGTCCTGCTGGCGGCCCTGAAGCGCTACGCCGCCGCCGGCCAGACGATCGTGTACGTGACCCATCGACTCGAGGAGGTGATGCAGATCGCCGACTCGGCCACCGTCCTGCGGGACGGGAGCGTCGTCGCCCGGCTGTGCCGGGACGAGCTTGACCACACCACCCTGGTCTCGCTGATCATGGGACGGGCGGTCGAGGAGACGTCGTTCCGGTCCAGTCGCGCCCCCGGCGAGGTCGTGCTGGAGGCGAGCGGCTTTGCCGGCGGCGGGGGCGGCTTCGAGCTTCGCGCCGGAGAGGTCATCGGCGTGGCCGGCCTCCTCGGCTCCGGTCGCACCTCGATGCTGCGCCAGCTGTTCGGCGTGGCGGGCGGCGACGCGGAGGTGCGGATGCACGGCCGGCCGCTGATGCTCCGCGACTGCACGGATGCGATGCGCGCCGGGATCGCCTACATCCCGGAGGACCGGACCGCCGACGCGGTGTTCGCCGACCTCAGCGTCAAGGAGAACCTCTCGATCACGGCGCTCGGCAGCTACTGGCGCCGCGGCCGCATCGATCGCGGCCGGGAGCGCCGCAGCGCCCGCGACCTGATGTCGTCGTTCCGCGTCCGCGCCGCCTCCGAGGAGGCGCCGCTGGCCACGCTCTCGGGCGGCAACCAGCAGAAGGTGATCCTCGCTCGCTGGCTGCAGCGCAAGCCGGGGGTGCTCTTGCTCGACGAGCCGACGCAGGGCGTCGATGTCGGCTCCCGCGCTGAGATCCACGGCATCGTTCGCGAGATCGTCGATCGCGGGGCGGGCGCGCTCATCGTGTCGTCGGATTTCTCCGAGCTCGCGGCCGTCTGTGACCGCGCCATCGTGCTCAGGCGGGGGCGGGTGGTGGCCGAAGTGCCGGGGGGCGACTTGACCGAAGACGTCCTGAACTCCGTCGTGTACGCACAGGGGAGCTGACCATGACTGTCCACAACGAGATGGGTCCCACCGCGATCGAGTCCTCGGCGCTCCCGGCCGATGCGCCGTCGCCCAAGCTCCGGACGCGAGACCTCCGCGGCCGAGCGCTGCGCTTCCTGGAGGCGTACGCGCTCCTGGTGCTGCTCATCATCGTCGGCGTCTTCTTCAGTGTCTGGTCAAAGACCTCCGGCACGTTCCTGACCAGCGCCAACCTGCAGATCCTGGTGGCCAACCAGGCCGTGACCGCGATCATCGCGCTCGGCGCTCTGGTTCCTTTGGCGGTCAACGAGTTCGATCTGTCCGTGGGGGCGGCGGCCGGGCTGTCGGCGATCTACGCGGCGAAGGCGATGTCCTCGGGCCTGCCCGTTGTATTGGCGATCCTGTTCGGCATCGCACTGGGAGCGCTGGTCGGGACGATCAACGCCCTGCTCGTGACCCGGGCCAAGGTCAACGGCGTCATCACGACGCTGGCGATGGCGACCATCCTGGACGGGGTGGTGACCGAGAAGACCGGCGGGCTGGCGATCGTCAGCAACATACCGGCGAGCATCGTCGCCTTCGGCGGCGGCAACACGCTGGGGATCCCTCGGGTCGCGTTCGCGCTGGCGGCGGTGGCGATCGGCATCTACTATCTGCTGGAGCACACGCCCGTCGGCCGGCAGATCTACGCCTTTGGCTCCAACCGCAACGCGGCGCGCCTGGTGGGCCTGCGCACCAGGCGGATCCTGGGGCTCAGCTTCGTCATCGCCGGCACCCTGGCCGGGGCAGCCGGGGTCCTGTACGTCGCCCGCGCCGGCGGCGCCGATCCCCACGTCGGCGACGGCTTCACGCTCCCCGCGCTGGCGGCGGCCTTCCTCAGCGCCGCGTCGATCAAGCCCGGGCGCTACAACGTCGGCGGCGCTCTCGTCGCCATCTTCTTCCTGGCCGTGCTCAACAGCGGGCTCAACCTCGCCGGCGCCCAGCCGTACGTGAACAGCTACGTCAACGGCGGCGCGCTCATCGTCGGAGTCGGACTCGCCGCCCACCTCTCCCGCTCTCGCACCTAAGCCGAAGGAGGCCGGGAACGCAACGCTGCTCACGTCGTCGGGTAACTCCACGGCAGCGTCAGCGACACGGTAGTCAGCTCACATCGTCCACCCGGGAGCACCGGACGCTGTCGACATCCCAGCCGGTCTCCATGCACCCATGCTTGGTCGGCGAGGAAGCCCAGGACAGCGTTGTATTCGTAGTTGTGCAGGCGGGCGGAGGTGATCTCGCCGTCTCGCGTGTCGACGGTTGTCACCCATTCCGCGGCGTTGGTCGGTCCGCCACGGGATCCGCCACCCACACCGAACCGCCGGCCGTTCTCACCGCGCCCGGATTGCCGGCGAGCGGCGTCGCGCTCACGAGTTTGTCCCATGCCGCGTCGACCGACACGATCCCGCTGACGCCCTGGGCTGCGAGGACACTCAAACGCAAGCCACGGTCGGCGACCACCCGAGCTCGATCAGCGTCGACCCAGCCGTCGCCACGGCATACGTTCGCAGACAGCGGAGGCGTGTCGGTCATGCCACTCAACCACTGACCCCGCGGCCGAGTCCTCCTGACGGCCGGCGCTGCCATCCGCGATGTCCGCCGAGCGTCCGCATCATGACGGGGAGTCAACCGTTCCCGGTCCAGGTGGGTTCTGAGTCTCAGGAGTCATCGCGGCGACGCGCACCGAGTTCGATGGGTTTCTGGCAGCGACCGTCGAGGGGCTGCTGGCGGACGGCCTAACTGATCGCCGGCGACGAGGCCGAGGCCGAGGATCCCGTCGTGCGGCGGCTGTCACAGTTGGGTTGCAACTTCCACCTAACAGGGCAATGGGCACCGACGATCGCTCCAAGCGCGCCTTTGAGAGGCTCTACGAGCGGGCCGGCAGGCGAATGCTGATTTTTCTCGTGCGTCGCCTGCACGACGTGGATGCGGCGACCGAGCTATGGGCCGAATGCTGGGCTGCGGCGTTTGCGGGCTGGTCGCGCTGTCGAGCAAGCACGGCAGCCGAGGAGGAGGCGTGGTTGTTCGGGATTGCGCGCCGCCAGCTGGCCGCCTATTACCGCACGGGCGCGATCCGCCGGCGCGCGCTGGAGCGGTTGCGCTGGGAGGCGCCGTTGATCGTCGACGGCGATGAGCACGAGGAGCTTGAGCGTATGGCCGAGCTTGAGGCGCTCAGACCCGTGCTCGCGCAGGCACTCGGGATGCTGCCACACAAGCGCCGGCGAGCGGTGGAGCTGCGGATCGTGGCCGGCCTGCCCTATGAGCAGGTCGCGGCGCGGCTGGGCTGCTCAGAGCAGGCTGCGCGGGCGAGCGTCTCGCGTGGCCTGCGCAGCCTGGCGAAGTACATCGACCAGGCACAACCAATCACCCCCACCACGGAGGTCTCAGATGCACGACCCTCTCGAACATGACGACCACTCGGTGCTGGCGACGATGCGCGCGCAGATCGCGGCGACGTCGATGCCGCCCGCACCCCGACGGCTCCCAGCGAGCTTCCTCGGCGAGCGCCCCCGGGTGCTGGCCGGCGCCGGGGCGGGCATTGCGGCACTCTCCGTGGGCCTGGCGCTGACCTTCGCCGGGGTTTCAAGCCCGCGGGCGTTCGCCGTAACGACCGCCCCGGACGGGACGATGACAATCTCGCTCAACGCGCTGAGTGCCGTCGATGCCCTCAACGCCCAACTTGCGGCGACCGGCGTCCACGTCAGGGTGGCCGCGGTGACCCCGGGCTGCGACGACCCCGTCCAGATCACCGGCTCAGCCGCGCCCCCCGCAACCCTGCTGGCCCAGCCACAGGCTGGTGCCAATAGCATTGAACTCTCGCCAACAGGCGACCCGGGACCAGGCGCGCACGAACTGACCAACGTCCCCGCAGGCCAGACGCTTGTGCTGGCGGCTTCAAAGTCCGGGCTCCAGATCGTCGGCGAGATCGACCAGAGCACCGCGCCCGCCTGCGTCGGAATCGCCTCAGGCCAGTGATCGCCTCTCGCCGGCAGAGATCTCGTCGCCGGCCGGATCGTCTGGGACTGGCCCCGATGGACGAGGCCCGGCACAGCCTCGACAGCGCGGTGAGAGCGATCTCAACAGCCGACCGGCGTCGCGGAAGCCAGTTTCCACAGGCTTTCGATGACCGCGCTCTGCTCAGGAGGGCTGAGCACCGAGAGGGTCAGCGTGTTGGCGGCGTCCGCGGCCGGAAGCACGTCGTGAAACGTTCGCTCGCCCTGGCGCGTGAGCTCGACCAACGTCAGACGTCGGTCGCCGGGGCTGGAGCTGCGCGAGACCAGCTCACCGGCGAGCAGGCCGCGCACAATGCGGTGAATGTTCGGCGCCGGCATCCCGACACTGCGGCCGAGTTCGTTCTGGGTCATCGCGCCCCGCTCGCTCAGGCGTCGCAGCGTCTGAAACTGCATCGGCGTGATCCCCCAAGCGCCGATGGCGTCGGTCAGATTCGCGCTGGCTCGCTGATAAGCGAGTCGCAACGCGAATCCGACGTGCTCCTCGGTCTCGGAGGGTTCGCCGGCTGTGGCCGCCCGCCCGCTGGTCAATCGACGTTCTCCTCAGACCGGTACATCACACGGTGGCGCTTGGTCGTGATCCAGGTCTCGAGCTCCTGGTCGCTCAAATGTTGCGAGCGGTCATAGCGATCCCAGCTCATGATCTCCGTGAGCCCCTTCTTCCAGCGCTTGTAGACCGGCTTGGCCGGCGGCCCGAAGCACATGACGTCGATCACCGAGAGCTCGTCGGGAACACCGAGCAGCGGTTTGATCGCGTCCTGCGCGTCCTGCTGACCGATCGCGGTGACCCACCACACGTTGTAGCCCAACGCTGCCGCCGCCAGATGCGCCGACATCGTCGCCGCGGCGACGCTCTGCAGCAGGATCCGCTCGGCGTTCTCATAGTAGGGACGGTTGACCGCCGAGTCAGGATCGTCCTCCCGCAACACCGGGAACGCGCGGATGAACCGAAAGTCGGTGGCCACGACGATCAGTCCCGGCGCGGTTGCCATGCCGTGATAGTTGGGTGTCGGGAACTTCATCCCCAACCGCGCCCGGCGTGCCTGCTCGGCGACGAAGTATTCAGAGATCTCCAGCTTGACCTCGGGGTTCGTGACCACGATGAAGTGCCACGGCTGCGCGTTGGCCCCCGACGGTCCATGCCGGGCGGCGTCCACGATCAGCTCGAAGTGCTCGCGCGGGACCACGAAGTCAGACTGGAAGGCCCTCGTGGTAATCCGATTAGCCACGACGTCCATGAGGGCGTCGTAGCGCTGGCGATCCCAATCTGGGCGGGCACGGCAGCGGTGCGTGAGTCGGTCATGATCCCTCTCCTCGGGTCGATCGTTATAACGATAACGACCTCTGGCGGGCACCGCAACGGGTAACGCCATGCCGGGCCCGGTGCGAAAAATGGCACTCCCGCCCAACGGGAACCTCAGGACACCGGCCAGCCGCGGACGTCGGGAGCGACGACAACGGCCAGGGCCGCTACGTTAGCTCAGCACCGACGTGCCGAAGTCTTCTGGGACCGCGTCCATGAGGACGACGTCCGTTGGCCGGCCCTGACTGATCACAGCACCGCGGCGGATGCCGATGCGTCGAAAGCCCGCCCGCTCGTAGGCCGTCAGACCCGCGATGTTCCAGGCCAGGGTTTCGAGCAGCACGTTGCGCAGCTGCAGCACATGAAACCCGAAGTCAAGCACCAGCCGCGCGGCCTCGGCACCGAGACCCTGGCCGCGGCGCTCGCCGAGTGCGATGCCGAACGTGGCGCTGCCGTGGGCATGGGAGATGTGAAACAGGCCGGCGTGGCCGACCGGGCGTGAGTCGCTGCGATCGTAGACGGTGAACTCGACGGCCTCGGGCTCGCGCTTGGCGCCCTTCGCGATGTTCTCCTGCGCCCACGTCTCCTGACTCTGCGGGGTGGCGATGCCCATGTGGTCAAGGCCCCGCCGGACGTCGAGCTGGTTCTTCCAGGAGGCGTACAGGGCTGCGAGATCGACCCGGAGAGGGCCAAGCGCGACCCTCTCGCCGACGACAACGAAATCTGGCTCGTTGCTCTCCATACCCTCATTGTGTCCAGTAGAGAGCCCGCAGTCCATCTGCGATGGAGCATCGGCGGATGGGATGCGAGAGCTCCGGCTCCCGCCCGCGACCGGAGGACCGATTTCGCGGCGCGCCCGCGCGGGTTCTGCGCCTCCGAGAGTGCAGGCGATCGTGCGATCTGCCGGCGTCTCCCGCTCGTGGCTCGCGTGGACGCCCCGAACTCGTGGCCGCGGCACGCTCGGCGGTGCCGTTCACGCGTCCGTGCAAAGCAACGACCACCGAAGCGCGGCGAAGCAGGCGCCACGCGGCTGCAGCTCCCGCGCGATCCGCGCCCGCTCCTCGAGCACGGCGTGCTCGGCCTGTGTCGCGCGTGACTGCGCCACCTCGGCCTGTTCGGCCCGCGTCCGGACGGCAAGGCCTGCAGCCCAAGGTAAGACGCAGGATCCCTCCTGATCACCAGCCACTCGGAGCCGGCAGCCGGGCGACGACGCGGGCTGAAGGACCGGGCGGGTGCCCGGGCTGCGCTTGCCGCGGGATTGCGGGAGTATGTGGCGATGAGGATCCGGGGTGCCAGGCCGGCGATCGCCGCGGCGATCGCGGTCCTGGTGTTCGCAGTCATAACGTTCGGGGCGGTCTCCTCAACGCGCCGTTCGGCGGAGCCGGTGCCGGGTGCGGCGGTGTGGGGGTGCCCCGCGGCAGGTGTCTGCGCGGGGGTGGCGCGCGACCGGTCCGATGCTCTGGACATCGTGGGCCGGGGCGCTGGGCCGGCGCTGCCGTTCGTCGTGGGGAGCACGGCCTATCTCGCAGCGGGAGCGCGGTCCTATCGCCTGGTTGGCTATGACGCGCGGGACGCCTGCGCCTCGGTGGCGCGCTCCCCGAACGGGCGCGACCTCATCTATGGCACGTCGCGGCATGGCTGGCCGGCCCTTGAGCTGCTTGACCTCGTAACCGGCGCGCGATCGCTGTTTCGCGCCCACGCCTGTGACCCGGCCTGGGGTGACGAGAACCGGCTGGCGTACGTGCACTACGTCGCCGATGACGCTGATCTGGGCAGCGACAGCGGCCGGATTCTCGTCCAGCACGGCATCGACGCCCCGCCGTCGCCATGGACGGCGATCGGAGGGTGGACGAATCTGATCTGGGCCGCTGACGGCCTGCTGGCCAACGACGATCGCCCTGGACCTGCCGCGGTGAGCCCCGGGCCGCTGGAGATCATCCGCGGCCCCGGTCAGCAGCTCAGCGTTGATGGTCATTCCGGCAGGCGGGGGCCGTTCGAGATCGTCGTCGCGGTCAACCCGCCCGGCACCGAAGCCGTGCTGGACACCGAGCAGCTCGGGCCTGGCGGCGCGGGCCCGGGCGCCGAGGATCGCGCCGCCCTGCTGCAGATCAGCAACGACACGGTGCTATCCACCCTCCGGCTCAATGGCGACGAAGCGCGCGTCAGCGATCTCGCCGCGCTCGCCCCGGACGGGTCCTGGAGCCAGGGCGAGGTCATCACCACCGACGGTGTGTTTCTCGGCGGCTCCACCCATCCACCCGCGACGCTCGTGACCCTGTCGGTCGACCACGACCGGGTGCGGCTCATGTCGGTCAGGCCGTTCCTCATCCACGGCCGGCTTCCGCTCGCCCAAGACCTTGACAACGTCAGTCAGGCGCGGTTCCTCGACCGCGACGGGGTGCACGTCGCGGTCTTCTTCACCGCGATCGGGCAGCTCGAATATCTGGCCTGCGACATGGTGACCGACCGCTGCCTGGCCAGCGCCAACTACGCCGCCGAGCACGCGACCCAGGCCACGTTTCTCACCGGCCCCAGCCGCCCGTAGACCCCGGTCGGGTGTCGAGCCGCCGTTCAGCGGTGCCCCAATCTGCCGGCAGCTCCGCGCCGGCGGCCCGCCGGCTCGTGATCGTGCTTGCCCTCAGCCGGTGCCGACCGCGTGTCCGATGACCCGGCTACGGCCAGATCGCCGGCGCACGCCGCGAGCTGATCGCCAGCTCGACCGAGCTGCAGGAGCGCAACCTCGTCAAGCTCGCATCGCTCAGCCAAGACCTCCAGGACGGACTCCCCGCCCGAGGAGCCACACCCAGAGTCGCACGCATCACCGCCCAGGCCGCCATCACCGTCTTCAACGCCGCCGACGACGACTGGATCGACCACCCCGACGGGGACTTCGCCGACCTCATGAACCAAGCGCTCGATGATCTGCGAACAGCCATCGAGCGAACGCGCACCCGCAGGCCCAAGGCGGCAACCGGCGACAAGACTGACCGGAGCCGGGTCTGACTTGGACCACCCGTCCGTCAGTGGGTTTCGCCTCGACCCCTGCGCGTTACTGCGGAGGTCCGTGACACGCGTCATCCGTTAGATCGATACCGTCGCGAGCACGCTCTGTCGGAGGCGACGCGGTCGGGCGGATGCGTCGTGTGGTTGACTAGGCGTGGCGGTTTGCCCAGGATGCCGTGGTCACGCGCGGAAAGGATGGCGGGGATGAAAAGACGGCCGGTGACGGCAAACGTGGCCGCCGTCGCGCTCGGTACGGTGGCGCTGGTCATCGCTGGTGTCGGTGGAGCTTACGCGGCTGCCGCGGGCGTGTCCGGTTCAACACCTCGTGGGCGAGCGTCCCGGGGCTTGGTGACATCGAGCGCTGGGTCCGGCCGGTTCGAGGCTGGCGCGGTGAGGCGTCAGGGGCTCACGCGGATCGGCGCGAGCGGTCCGTCGCTGGTGCCCGGCGCGGGCCAGTATCTGTATGTCGCGTCGGTGAGCGATTGGTCGGTCAACGCGATCGGACGCGGAGGCAGGGATTGCATCACCTATGCCGTTGACCACCGGCAGGACTGGACGGCGGTCGATGGCTCCGGACTGGAACGCGACGCGACCGGCCCGAGCACCTATACGTCATTGCGTGACCGGGCCGTCTGCCTGTCGATGCACCTGCATGCCACGACGCGCGGTGGCACGAGCAACGCGTGGTTTGCGCCCGACTGCTTGGAGATCGCTCCGATCCTCGGCCGCCGAGCCCTGTCGACTGATCCACGGGCGTTGCTGCATGAGATTCAACGGGTCGGACGCTCGTGGGGTCCGGCCCAGGACTTCGACGTGATCGAGAGCCTCGTGCAGGAGACCGACGCCAGCCCCGCGCTGCGCGCCGCGCTGTACCGGGCCGCTGCGCTGATCCCGGGCGTCGACGTTCTCGGACTGGTCGCCGACCACCTCGGCCGCCGGGGCCTTGGCCTCGCGCTGAGCACTGATCAGGAACGGACCGAACTGATCTTCAACCCCCGAACCGCCGCGCTTCTCGCGGAGCAGATCACCAGCGCCCGTCCCGGCGTGACCGGGTGGGCGGTGTATCTCAGTTCCCGATTGGTCGACGATCTGCCCTATCGCTCCCCGGTGGCGCTGACTCCGCCGTGCCGTCCCACCGGCCAGGGCTATGGCCGTGACGTCCCCGGCGGCACCGTCCTGACCGGCCGCCCCTCAGGCTGAACCCGCCGCTGTCGCACCCGCGGTGCATTGACCACCATCGAGCATCCGCGCCGCCACAGTCGCCGTAGCCAGGCGATGAACGAGTTCGGTGCCGGGGGCGCGGGGCGGTCCTCCATCTCCGCCAATGAGCCGGGCGCCGGCTTCGCCGCTCGTGCCGGGTCAGGCGCCGTGCGCAGCCGGGCCGGAGCCCTCACGGCCGTGGCGGCCATCCTGCCGTGGTTCAGCGCTCAGGCCGAACGCGAGCCTGGATCGCGCTCTTCATCTGCTCGGCTTCGTGAAAGGTCGATCGCAGCTCGGGCTCGTCGTCGCGTGAGCATTGCGCGATCGCCGCGTCGATCGCCCGCTCGGCTTCACTGAACCGGCCCCGTGCCTCCGCGGCCCTGGCCTGGAGCAGATACGCGCCTGCGACGTAGTTGCGCTGGGCCGGGGTCGTTCCGGAGCCGACTGCCTCGATCAGATCAGCGACGCGGTTACAGGCCTCAGTCCGTCTCCCGAGCTGCTCCAGACAGACCGGCCGTGCCCAGTAGATGCTGGCGATCAGGTCAGACCGCGCGCTGTCAAACGCCGCGAGTCGCTGAGAATCGGCGACGAGCTCGTCGTACACCTTCAGCGCCTCGCGCCAGCGCTGCAGCGCCATCAGCGAGGCACCACGCCGAGCCTTCGCCGAGACGAAGATGCCCGCCACCCCTGGCGGGCAGAGTGCTTCGATCGCCGCAAAGCTGGCGGCGGCCTGCTCGTACTGCTTGTTGCGATACAGGTCCATCGCGGCGTAGAAGCGCTCCTCCATACGCTCCCCGGTCACGGGTTCATCAGTCGCCGCGGCGCCGGCGCGCAGCGCCTTGGGCAGCATGGACCACATCGAGCTCATCCTAACCGAGACAGAACTGCGACGACGAGGGAGAGGCCGACGCGCGCACCGCCGACTACATCGGGCACGCTCCCGACAGCATGCATCTGCCCGCGCTCGACGGCGACGCGTGGGTCGCGTTCCTGGGCACCTTTCTGCAGGGATTCCCTGACCTGCGCCTCGACGTGCACGACACCGTGGCCGACGAGGAGATGAACGCGCAGCGGATTCTCTTCAGCGGAACCCACACCGGGTACTTCCGCGGCCTGCCACCGACCGGCCGCACGGTCCGCTTCGCCGGCCTCGAGATCAGCCGGATGGTCGACGGGAGGGCCGCCGAGCACTGGTTCCAGATGGACACGCTCACGATGTTCGAGCAGCTCGGCCTGCGAGTCATCCCAGGCCCCCGACTGCTCCCACGGCTCATGACCGCGCCCCTCACCAGGCTCTCAAGGAAGTGGCGTTGACGCCGGGTGCGGCAGCGACGTGCTCGTGACGGCTGTGCTGTCTGACCGACGGCGTCCGAGCTGTAGGATCAACGGCCGTGCTGCGCCGGTGTCTGCTTCTCGCCGTGATCGGTGTGTTCGGCACACTCACCGGAGCCGGCGCCGCCGACGCGACGAGCCGAGCTCCTGAGATCGTCGGCGGCACCCCGGCATCGCCGGGAAGCTGGCCGTGGCTGGCGTTTGTCGCCAACACACTCCCCAATGCGACGGGCGTTGATCTGTGCAGCGGTACGGTGGTCGCGCCCAACGTCGTACTCACAGCCGGACACTGCGCGGTGGACCCGGCCTCGATGACGCCATATCCACTCGCGCAGTTCAGTGTCGTGACCGGGAGCCTTGACTGGACCGACGCCACCACGCGGCAGGTCAGTGCGGTAATCCGCACCGTCGCCTATCCCGGGTTTCTGACGATCACCGGGGCCAATGGCGAGATCTACTCCGACGGCGACGCCGCACTGCTCGAGCTCGGGACGCCGACGACGGCGCCCGCCATCACCCTGGCAACCGACCCCGAAGACGGCGCCCTCTACACCGGAGGAACCCCCGCCACGATCGCCGGCTGGGGCCTCACGGCAGGTGGAGGGGGTTCCGAGCCCACTCAACTGCAGTGGGCGAACACCGTCGTGCAGGACGGCACCTACTGCGCCCAGCAAGCCAACGATCAGTTCGCCGCGGCCTTTGACAGTTCGGACCAGATCTGCGCCATCGATTCACCAAGCGACTCGGCCGGAATCTGCCAGGGCGACAGCGGCGGCCCTATCGTCGCCACCCGTCCGGACGGCACCCCCGTCGAGATCGCGATAACGAGCTGGTCGGCATCTTCCTGTACCACCCAGGCGCCAGACTTCTTCACCCGCACCGACGTGCTCTCGTCGTGGATCAGCCAGTGGCTCGCAGCGATGGCTCCACCCGCGGCCGCGACTCTGACCCCGGGCACTACCACCGAATCCTCCGCTCAGCTCAACGGCACCGTCGATCCCAACGGCACCGCCACCAGCTACGACTTCCAATGGGGCGCCACCACCGCCTACGGCAACACGACCCCAGCAAACTCGACCGGCAACGGCTCCACCGCTCTAGCGGTCAACGCCGTCATCAGCGGGCTCTCCCCGTCGACCACCTACCACTACCGGCTGACCGCAACCAATTTCAACGGAACGGTCTACGGAGCCGACCAGACACTCACCACCGCGTCGCCACCACCCTCGCCGCGTGCCGGACGCTACCGGGGGCACACCAGTCAGGGCCGGCCGATCACGCTCCGCGTCGCCTCAAACGAGCACCAGCTCATCGACCTGACCTTCAGCTTGGGCCTGCGGTGCACGAATCGCCGCCACCGCCACCTCGCATACACCATCAGCCCGCTCGCCGGCACCAGCACCTGGACCCTCGGCTCCGACCAGAACCTCGGCTTCGCCGACTCCTTCACCGACCGAGACGGAACCCGCTACACCGTATCCGGAACATTCAGCACGACAGGCTCCGCCACCGGAACATTGAGCGCCCACTGGCGAACGCACGAATACGGAACCTGCAGGAGCGGCCGCGTGACATGGAGCGCTCACGAATAGCACGGCGTGCGCGACCCAAGGAGCTCAATCGCCATATCGCGGGCGGGGAGGGAACCTCAATGCGAGGGGGTTCAGGGCTGCGGAGGAGCGCCCCCGGGACCGGACCGGGCCTCACCAGGCGAACCCGTCGAAGAGCGTGTGTCCGATCCAGGCGCTGCCAACGAACGCCACACCACGATCAGGCCGCCGAGGCATCCGACGACGGCGAGCAGAATGAGCGAGGCCAACACCAGGGTGTGCTCGGCGCCTGAGGCGTGACGAGCGTTGATCGCCAGAACCGCCATGACCTCGCCGCCCCGCTGACCACCACGACGAAGGCGACCGGCAGAGCGAGGAGCCCCGTGAGCCTGACTCCAGGCAGCGCGAGCGCGAGCGCGAGCATGAAGATCGGAATGATCACCGCGGCGACCGGGTACAAGTCCGCGTTGAATCCGAGGGACGTCAGGGGGCCGATGAGCTGCACGCCGGCCCCTTCGCCCCCGGGACCGAGATCCCTGCAGGGTGCATCCGCCACGGACCAGCCGTCGTGCCGCGCCGCCAGTCGATGAGTCATGCCCACATCGCCGTTGCGCTCGTCGGACTCGAGACGCTTGAACTCGTCACAGCGCTCGCCGGCGAGAGGCTCGCTTTCCGCGGAGGCTGATGCGCCCGTCGTCGGATCGGCGCCGGGGCGGGGAACCGGAAGTCCCAATGCCCAGATGCTCGTCCCCTGCTCGGCCGCGACGTCGGCCCACACCCCCATGGGCCGAGCTGAGCGGGCGCTGAGCGTCGCACCCGACGACCGCCGGTCGCCTCCTGGTATCGTGCCGGCGGGGTGTGTGACGCGAGCACTGGTCCGCGCCACCGATCGAGGAAACCAGAGGTCGGCCGATGGAAACAGAGCGTGCCGGGGGACGACGGTCAGCCTTCGTAGCCGGGCCGGGCCGGGTCCTCGGGCTCCTGGCGGCCGTGGTCGCGCTGGCGACGCCGGCCGCGCTGGCAGCCGGCTCCGCGGGGGCGTCGCCGGCACCGGCGTACTGCTCGATTCCGAGCTCGCAGGATCCGCCCTGGGGCTTTCGGGTGGGCGAGCAGATCACCGGACCGCGCGGGACCTACGCCCATGGGCATGGAGACATCAGTCTCGGGGCGCGCACGGTGTCGGGGATCATCTGCCAGGTCGACCGGGTTCCGGGCTCCCCGGATCGTCAGATCATCCTCTCGGTCGATCGCCGGCTGGTCAGCGCGACCCATGGGGCGGTGCTGTGGGGAGTGCCCGGGAACGTCATGAAGATCGACGTCCGGGTCCAGAGCAGCACGGATCCGCAGTGCGCCGTCGGGACCGCCGGCGAGGTGACGATCTTCGCCAGCTTCAACGGCGTTCACCGCGACAGCGTGCAGTTCGCCTTTCCCGCGGCCTGCGCGCGCCACGACCACCTCTACCGCGGTCAGGACGTCGTCACCAACGTTCCCCCGGAGTAGCCCGGCCACCGCGATGACGATGTTTGTCGCCGGTCGGCGGGGGTAGGGGGGACCCACCGATGGTGGGTCGTGGTGCAATCGCAACGCTTGTCCTGACCGCGTGCGCCGCCGCGTGTGCGACGTTGCCGACCGCGGCGTCCGCCGCCGCCCGGACCAGCGCTTCGGACGGGCACGCGCTGGCGGTCGGATCGGGGGGTGTCGTCGCCTCGATGGACGCCGGCGCCAGCCAGGCCGGCATCGACGTGCTGCGCCGCGGCGGCAACGCGGTCGACGCGGCGGTCGCGACGGCGAGCGCTCTCGGGGTGACCGTCCCGTTCGTCGCCGGACCGGGTGGCGGCGGCTTCATGGTCATCTACAACGCGCGCACCCATTCGGTGACGACGATCGACGGTCGCGAGACGTGCCCGGCGGCCTGTACCTCGACGCTGTTCCTGGACCCGGCGACGGGTCAGCCGATGGACTACACGACGGCCTCCGACCAGCCGCTCTCCACCGGCGTGCCGTCGATGGTGGCGACCTGGGCGACGGCGGTGCGCGACGACGGCCGGCTGTCGCTCGGCGCCGATCTGCAGCCGGCGATCGGACTGGCGACGCGCGGCTTCCGGGTCGACTTCGACTTCAACCAGCTCGAGCAGGCCGGCCTGTCGACGCTGCAGGCCTATCCGGCGAGCCGGTCGCTCCTGCTGACGCCGGCTGGGGATCCGCTGGCGATCGGGACGCGGTTGCGCAACCCGGATCTCGCCCGCACATACGAGCTCATCGCCCGCCGCGGTCCGTCGGCGTTCTACGACGGCCCGATCGGGCGGGCGGTCGTCCAAGCCGACGATCATCCCGTGCTCACGCCGGGCCAGACGATCGTCACGACGCCGGGGATCATGACGATGAACGATCTGCGCTCGTATCGCACCCGGACGCTCGCGCCGACCCGGGTGACCTATCGCGGGCTCGACATCTACGGGATGGCGCCGCCCTCCAGCGGCGGGTCGACCGAGGGCGAGATCCTCAACATCCTCGACGGCTTCCCGCTGCGCTCCGAGCCGCGCGCGCAGGCCCTGTTCCAGTATCTGGAGGCGTCGCGCCTCGCCTACGCCGATCGCGACGCCTACGTCGGCGATCCCGACTTCGTCCACGTGCCGCTCGCCGGCCTGCTGGATCCGGCGTTTGCGACCAGCCGCCGCTGCCTGATCGGGGACACCGCCGCCACCTCGCCGGTCGCACCCGGCTCGCCGTTCGCACCATTCCCGGGTTGCGGCGCGAGCGCGTCCTCGACGGCGCAGACATCGGCCTCGCCCGAGGCCCATCACACCAACAACATCGTCACCGAGGACCGGTGGGGCGACATCGTCGCCTACACCAACACGATCAACTTCTTCGGCGGCAGCGGCCAGGTCGTGCCCGGGTACGGCTTCCTGCTCAACGACGAGTTGACCGACTTCGATTTCGCGCCCGCCACGCCCGGGGCCTATGACCCCAACCTGCCGGCGGCCGGGAAGGAGCCGCGCTCGAGCATGGGCCCGGTCATCGCCCTGCGTGGCGGCCGTCCCCAGTTCGCGATCGGCGCCGCCGGCGGGTCGACGATCATCACGACCGTCGTCCAGATCCTCATCAACCACGTCGACTTCGGGATGAGCCTGCCGGCGGCGCTCGCCGCTCCCCGGGTCAGCCAGACGAACTCGTCGACCTCACTGGCCGAGCCGGCCTTCTACGACAGCGCGCTCGCCCGGCAGCTCACGTCCGAGTACGGCGAGCAGTTCACTCTCAGCACGGGCTCGATCCTGCCGCTCGACTACTACCCTGGAGATGCGACGGCGCTGCAGATGCTCGGGGGGGACGCGCCGAGGCGATCGCCGAGCCGGTGCGCCTCGGGGGCGGGAGCGCGCTGGCGGTGGCCTCGAGTCGCCGTTGAGCCCGGCGCGGGCGGGTCCCGCGTCACCGGCGTCGCGCCCGCTGCCGGGTGTCACAGTTGAGGGGGCCGTCCTGTCTTAAGAGGTGACCATGACCTCATCAGCGCATCACGAGCTCGCGGATCTGCGACCGGTGTCGTTCGCCATCGCCTATCGGATGCTGGGCAGCGTCTCCGAAGCGGAGGACGTCGTCCAGGAGGCGCTGTTGCGCGTCCACCGGGCGCTCGAGCGCGGCGAGCGGATCGCGTCCCCGCGGGCGTACGTCGCCACCGTCACCACGCGGCTGGCGATCAACGAGCTTCGCTCCGCGCGCGCACGGCGTGAGCAGTACGTCGGAGAGTGGCTGCCCGAGCCGATCCTGACCGACGGCGCCGACGATCCCGCCGATCGCGCCGAGATGGCCGACTCGCTGTCGCTGGCGATGCTCGTGCTCCTGGAGAGCCTGTCGCCCGAGCAGCGCGCCGCGCTGCTCCTGCACGACGTGTTCGACTACGACTATCCCGAGATCGCCGAGATCATCGGCAAGAGCGAGGACAACGTCCGCCAGCTCGCCAGCCGGGCGCGGCGGCACGTCGAGCAGCGCCGTCCGCGGTTTCAGACCTCGCGAGAGCAGCGCGCGCAGCTCACGACGCGGTTCCTCGCCGCGGCCCAGGAGGGGGATCTGGCCGGACTCGAGGCCCTGCTGGCCCACGACGTCGTACTGACCGGCGACGGCGGGGGCAAGGTCCCGGCGTTGGCGCGATCCCTGCACGGCCGGACCCGGGTCGCGCGCACACTGCGCAATTGGATGCGGCTGCTCTCGCGGAGCACCGCGTTCACGCTGCGAGCGACCGAGATCAACGGTGGACCGGGAGCGATGGTCCTCGACGAGGAGCAGCGGCTGATCAGCGTGTGGTCGATCGAGATGGCCAGTGGCGAGATCCGCGGTATCAGCTCGGTCGTCAACCCCGAAAAGCTCGCTCACCTGGGTCCCGTCGCAGACTTCGCCGCGCTCGTCGCCGCGCTCCGGCATTCCCCTGATTCGCGGATCGATTCACACCCCCACAATCCAGGAGGTCCGTCATGACCCAGGCGAGGATCAAGAATCCCGCTCTGCTCGTGCCCGGTGCGCTGGACGCGTTCCAGCAGCTCGGCGACACCGCCAAGCACGCCGGCATCCCCGAGGCGACGCTGGCGATGGTGACGCTGCGCGCCAGCCAGATCAACGGCTGCAGCGTGTGCGTCGACATCCACACGCGTGAGCTCGAGCACATGGGCGAGAGCCGCGAGCGCGTCCACCTGGTCGCCGCGTGGCGCGAGGCGCCGTATTTCAGCGACGCCGAGCGCGCGGCGCTCGCGCTCGCCGAGGCCGTCACCCGGCTCGCCGACCGGGCCGATCCGGTCCCCGAGGCGATCTGGGACGAGGCCGCGCGCCATTACAGCGAGCGCCAACTCGCCGCCCTCGTGGTGGCGATCGCGACGATCAACGCGTTCAACCGCGTCAACGCCGCCACCCGGCAGATCACGGGCGACTGGGTCGCCCAGATCGCCAGCTCCCTCGTGGGAGCGGCCGCCTGAGCCACGCGGACGACTTAAGCGGCGGTGCTGGGCTGCGGATCGGGTCGCACGACGACCGTGTCGGCGATGGGGATGATCTCATCGACCGGCAGGTCGGCGAGCGAGGCGTGCGTGCGGATCGCCTCGGGGCTCGTCGCCTCGTAGATGCAGACCGTGCCGACCGCGCCGTCGCCCTCATCGAGCACGTAACTGCGGATCCAGCGGACGTCGTCGGGCATCTGCTCGTCGCCCACCGCGGTGGATCGCGCTGCCGCCTCCTGTAGCTCGTTGCCTGACTTCCAGCCGCCGCGCCTGAGGATCGCGTAGAGCTCCATCGTCTGCCTCCGGAAGGTTGATTGACGGGACGGGGGCAGACTACCCCGCGCCGGGGCCGGGAACAACGGGATCAGTGCCCATCTGTCACGCAGCCGCCGGCGCGGAACACCGCCGCATTGACATGCGGCCGCTCGCGCCGCCAGGATGTCGGTGAACGTGACCGAGATCCCCGAAGTCCGCGAGCTGCTGACCCGACGCGCGGGTGAGGAGATGGCGCTCAACGACCGCTACCTCAACCCGCAGATGGGGCGTATTCTGCGCACGCTCGGGTTCGACCGCTCATGGGTGGGTGGTGACCGGGCGTATCTCGTCGACGCCGGCGGTCAGCGCTATCTCGACCTCATCTCGGGCTACGGGATGTTCGCGCTCGGCCGCAACCATCCCGACGTCGTCGCGGCCGTCCACGACGTCCTGGAGGCGGCGACGGCGAACCTCCCCCAGCTCGGGGTGACGCTGCTGAGCGGGATCCTGGCCGAGCAGCTGCTGGCCCGTGCCCCGGGCAGCGTCGCGGCGATGGTGCCGGCGAACACCGGCACCGAGGCGGTGGAGGCCGCGATCAAGATCGCCCGCGCGGCCACCGGCCGCCCGCGCGTCCTGTACGCCGATCACGCCTTTCACGGGCTGACGCTGGGGGCCCTGTCACTGAACGGCAACGAGGAGTTCCGTGATGGCTTCGGACCGCTCCTGGCCGGCTGCGACCGGGTCGGGTTCGGGGACGCCGACGGGCTCGAGCGAGAGTTGGCGCGCGGCGGGGTGGCCGCGCTGATCGTCGAGCCGGTCCAGGGCAAGGGCGTGCACCTCCCGCCCGACGGCTACCTGGCCGCGGCGCAGCGCCTCTGCCGGCAGGCCGGAGCGCTGTTCGTCTGCGACGAGGTCCAGACCGGCATCGGGCGAACGGGGCGGTTCCTCGCGCTCGAGCACTGGGAGCTGGCTCCGGACATGATCTGCCTGGCCAAGGCGCTGTCCGGGGGTCTCGTTCCGATCGGCGCCGTCCTCGTCTCACGCCAGGCGTTCGACTCCGTGTTCGACGGGATGGAGCGCGCGGTGCGCCACGGGTCGACGTTCGGCGGCAACGACCTCGCCGCGGCGGCGGCGCTGGCCACCCTGCGCGTGCTGGAGCGCGACGGCGTCGTCGCCCACGCCGAGCGCATGGGGACGCTCCTGCTCGATCTCACCCGGCCGCTGATCGACCGTCACGAGGTCGTGCGCGACGTGCGCGGCCTCGGACTGATGTGGGCGATCGAGCTGGGCGCCCCGGCCCGGGGCGCCGGGCGCCCGGTGTTCGAGGCCGTGGAGCGCATCCAGCCCGGGCTGTTCGCCCAGCTCATCACCGTCCCCCTGTTCCACGAGCATCAGATCCTGTGCCAGGTCGCCGGTCATCGCATGAACGTGGTCAAGGCGCTGCCGTCGTTGCTGATCGAGGAGCAGGAGGTCCGCCGCTTCGCCGACGCCCTGGCCGATGTCGTGGCCGCCGCGGAGCGCGTGCCGTCGGCGATGGCCCGCTTCGGGCTGCGGATGGCGCGCGGGACGGCGCGGTCACGCCGTCCGTCTCGAGTGCCCGCCGCACGATGAGAGCGCTCGTGACCGGCGCGGCCGGCTTCATCGGCGGCCACGTCGTCACCGCTCTGCTCAGCGGCGGGGCGGAGGTCAGGGCGCTGGATCGCCGTCCCGCACGGGACGCGGCCTGGGCCGGCAGCGTCGAGTTCGTGCGCGGCGACATTCTCGACCCCGACGCCGTCCGGCGCGCCGTCCAGGGATGCGACACGGTGTTCCACCTGGCCGCCGTCTACAGCTTCGCGCGCGGTGACGCCGCGCTGATGCACGCCGTCAACGTCGAGGGCACGCGCAACCTGCTCGACGCGGCGCTGCGCGGCCCCCACCGGCGGATCGTGCACACCAGCTCGTGCGCCACCTGCGGCCCGGCGCGCGGGCGCGCCGCCACCGAGCGTGATCGTCCGCCGCCGCTCGAGCTCAGGGTGCCCTACAAGCTCAGCAAGCTCAACGGCGAACGGCTCGCCCTGGACGCCGCTCGTGAGGGGGCCGACGTGATCGTCGTCAATCCGACCGTGCCCGTCGGGCCGGGCGATCTCGGACCCACCCCCACGGGGAAGATGGTCGCCGACGTCGCCGGCGGACGCTCGCGCGCGTATCTGGCCCGCAGCGCTCTCAACGTCGTGGCCGTCCAGGACGTCGCCGGCGGACACCTCGCCGCGTTCGAGCGGGGCCGGGCCGGCGAGCGCTATCTCCTCGGTGGCGACACGCTGTCGGTCCGCGAGGTGTTCGCCGTCGTCGCCGTGACCGCCGGGCGCGCCACGCCACGCCTGCCCGTTCCGTGGACCGCGGCGTACGCCGGCGCTCGCCTCGCCGACGCCGCGCTGCGGACCGTGGGGCGCGAGTCCCGGTTGCTGATGCTCGACGAGGTCCGGGCCGGGCGCCTCCCCCATCTGTTCAGTGACGCCAAGGCCCGCGCCGAGCTCGGCTACCGCTCGCGACCGGCGGTCGACGCCCTCGTGGAGGCCACGCGCAGCGCGATGGCCGGCCACCGGTGACCGGCGGCAACGGGACATTCTTGACGCTGTGTACGAACCGGTACTTTTGGTAGGCTTCGTCACATAAGGGGCTGAGCACGTTGGCGACGCCTCGGGGCCCTGAAGGCGAAGCGGCCCGCACCCGTCCCCCTTCACGATCGAGATTCCTGTGCCATCTTCGTCAGCTTCCGTACGCCGCGCGCGCACGCTCGCCGGATCCATGCTGTGCACCGCCCTGGTGGGCCTGACGGTGCTCGCGCTCGCGCCGGCGCTCGCCTCCGCGCGCAGCGCGGCGAAGGCCACGTCGCACGCGACGACGGCGCCGTGCGAGTGGAGTGTCGAGTTGAACGGGTTGAGCGGTCTCGGCCTCGATACCCAGGCCGACTACTACGTCGCCGAGATCACCCCGGCGGCGGGCGAGACGCAGGTCTTCACGGCCCCCTATCCGTCGGCGCGGTATTTCAGCTACACGCTGTACACGTTCGTCAAGATCCTGCAGTTCGGCGAAACGATTCCCGGGGCGCACCTGTACGACGCCGAGATCGCCCCGAGCTCCGGCGTCAACCGGTATCTGACGGGGGAGACCGGCTCGGGCAGCTATCACGTGACGGTCGTGGACGGAACGGCGCCCCCGAAGCCGGCGGCGAACACGATCTACACCGACACGACGAGCTCCGCGGCGACGCTGTACATCATGTACCGGGTCTACGACTCGTCCGTCGCGGGCGACCCGCTGGGCGGGGCAGCGCTCCCGAGCGAGACGACGTACCGCAACGGCGTGGCGATCTCGCAGGGCGCGCCGTGCGTCCCGCCCTATCAGTCCATCCGGCGCTCGCCGGCCACCCGGCGCTCGGCGCACCGCGTCAACCGCCCGCTGAGCAGCACCGGGTCCGGCCTCTGGACCTTGCCTGATCCCAGCACCGCTCAGGCCCAGTTCTCCAACCCCGACATCAGCTATCTGGCCGCCACCTTCCCGAGCTCGGACGGTCAGGTGGCGGTCGTCCGGCTCAAGGTCCCGGCGTTCGCGGATACCAACGCCGGTCAGCCGGCCTGGCAGTTCGGCGCGCAGGTCCGCTACTGGTCGGTCTGCGCCGACAACGGCTTCTTCACGTTCGTGTCCGGCTGCGTCGACGACGCCCAGGCGGTGCAGTCCGGGGGCTACGCGACGTATGCCTTCTCGCTCGCCACCCAGCGACCGCCGAACGCGACCGCGGCCGACGGCGTCAACTGGATCGGGCTCGGCTCGGGCGACTATCACGCGATCGTCTATCGCCAGCTGCTCGCCAGCTCCACCTTCGCACAGGCGATCGCCAAGATCCCCGCGGGCGGATCCCCGGCCACGACGATGGGGCCGTATCTCCCCGCGCTGAGCTTCTGCTCGACGGCGACGTTCACCGCACTCGGACCGGCCGGCTGCCTCGGAGCCGCCTGATGATGGTCTGTTCTCACCCGCACCCCACCACGAGCCCGGCCGAGGAGAAGTCATGAGCATCGCGCGCAGATCGTCGATCGCCGTCATCGCCGCCGGCGCCCTCGCGCTGGCCGGCCTCGTCGCCACGACCGGGGTCGCGAACGCCGCGGCGCCGCAGCTGCCCGTGCTCTACAGCTACGCCGCGGCGGCCCAGTTCTGGTCTCACGAGCTCCTCTCGCCGACGACGCTCCCGGGCGCCAACACGAGCTGCACGCTGACCGCCGCGCACCCCTATCCGGTCGTGCTCGTGCACGGGTTCATCGAGGATGAGGCCTCGGCCTGGGCAAGCCTCGCGCCGCTGCTGGCGAACAACGGCTACTGCGTCTACGCGCTCAACTACGGGGAGAACGCGTTCTCTCTTGGGGACCGGATCGACGGGCTCGCCGACGCCGTCGGCGACGCGCAGCAGCTGTCGACCTTCATCAACCAGGTGCTGGCGGAGACCGGCGCCCGAAAGGTCGACATCGTGGGTCATTCGCTCGGCGGTGTGCTCCCGAGCTATTACATGAAGTATCTCGGCGGAGCCGCCAAGGTCAACGAGCTGGTCGGGCTGACTCCGATGAACCACGGGTCGACGCTCGAGGGGATCGCGACGATCTTCAACCTCTTCCCGGCGAGCGTTCACGCCGAGATCGCGGCGATCCTCAACGGCGCAGCCCCGTCTCTCCTGCAGCAGGAGGTCGGCTCGTCATTCGAGCTGACGACGTTCGCCGGCGGCGACACCGTGCCGGGACCGCGCTATGTCGTGATCGCGACCTCGACCGACGGCCTGCTCACTCCGTACACCAACGCGTTCCTCGACGGGCCTGACGTCACCAACATCACCGTGCAGAACCAGTGTCCCGGTGATCAGGTCGGACACGAGGGGATCGACTTCGACGAGCCCGCGCTGCTCGATGTCCTGAACCAGTTGAGCCTGACGCCGAACCCGTCGTTTGCGCCCCCGTGCGTGAACTACGGCCCGTCCGGCTATCTGTTCTAGCGTCTAGCGGTCGCGCCCGGGGCCGGAGAACCAGCCCGCCCCGAACACCCTGCCGTCCTTCTCCGGAGCGAACGGAATCCCGGCCGCGATCGCGCGGGGAACGACGACGGCGGCCTGCGCGGCGCGGTTGGCGCCGAGCGTCAGCAGGATCGCGGTCGTGCCGGCGGCGACGTGGGCGCCGGCGGCCTGGGCCACGCCGGTGATGACCAGCCGGCTGACGATCAGGCCGCCCCAGAGCCACAGCCCCCGCGTCGGAAGCTGAGCCCACAGGTATCCGTCGCGCCGCTGCAGCCGCGTCATCGCGCCGAGCCCGGCGCCGGTGACGATCGCGATCGCCGCTCCGAGCGCCAGCAGCACGATGTCGATCGCGCCCGGGTGCGATCCGTGGCCGGTGAGGTCGGCGATCCCGATGACCGTCAGGATCGCCGGCAGCACGACGACCCGCCGGCCCTGCAGCGCGCTGCCGACCAGTTGTTGTCCGACGACGAAGACGATGATGGCGATTGCCATCAGCACGGTCAGAATCGACATGTCAGAGAGCTCCTTTCAGCGGTGGTCAACTGCTGTGCACGCTATGGCGCCGGGGCCGTGTGCACATCGCCCCGCAGGTTGATCTCAGGGGTTGATCTCGCGGGTGGAGACAGGGTTGAGACCGCCGTCTGGATCAACCCGGCTCAACCGGCGGACCAACCTCGGCGGCGATGACAGGAGGCGCGGCGCAGCGCAGCATCGATGGGGCGATCAACGACCCATCGAAGGAGACGGCAATGCTCAACAACGCTCTGATCATCAACGGACTCGTCCTCCTCGCCGTGCTCGAGGCCGACCTCGGCCCGACCCGCAAGGTCAGCCGCCTGCGGATCCTGCGCCCGCTGCTGACCTCCGCCGCGATCGTCCCGCTGTTCGTTCAGGCGTTGGCCACCAGTGGTACCGGGCTCGCCCTGGAGATCGGCGGCGCGGCGGCCGGCGCTCTGCTCGGGCTGGCTGCGGCCGCTCTGATGCGCGTCGGCCGTGAGCCGGCGACCGGCCGCGTGGTGACCCGCGCGGGCGCCGCCTACGCGGCGCTGTGGATCGCCGTCATCGCGGCCCGCACCTGCTTCTCGATCGGCGCCGAGCACTGGTTCAACCACTCACTCGCCGGCTGGATGATCGCCCATCAGGTCACCGGCGCCGCGATCACCGACACGCTCATCCTGATGGCCGTAGCGATGATGCTCGCGCGCACCCTCAACCTCGCCGTCCGCGCCAACCAGCTTCGCCGCCGGACGTCGCCCGCCGGCATCGCCGGCTGACCGCCCGCTCAGCCGTGAATCGGCTGTGCCCCGGCCCGCGCCGCCTCGTCGCGCAGCGCCTCCAGCGCGGCGACGGCGTCGGGCCGGAAGTGCGTTCCGGCGCAGCGGCGGATCTCCCGCAGCGCGGCCGCCGGTGAGCGGGGCGTGCCGTAGGGTCGGGCGACGGTCATCGCGTCCCACGCGTCGGCCACCGCGAGCAGGCCGGCGCCCGGGGAGATCTCGTCGCCGGACAGCCGATCGGGGTAGCCGCCCCCGTCGAAGCGCTCGTGGTGATGCTGGATCCAATCGATCTGATCGGCGTCGAGCAGGTCCAGGAGCATCTGGGCGCCGAGCGCGGCGTGACTCTTGACCTGGTCGAACTCCAGCGCGGTCAGCTTGCCAGGCTTGAGCAGGATCTGATCGGGCACTCCGATCTTGCCGACGTCGTGCACGAGCGCGGCGTCGTGGAGCATCGCGATCCGGCCGGTGTCCCAGCCGCTGATCCTGGCCAGATCGGCGGCGAGGTCGGCGACCCGTTCGGAGTGGCGCTGGGTGGACGGATCCTTGGCGTCCACCGCGGTGGCCAGCGCGCGGATCGCGGCCAACGCCTTGGCGCGCTCGAGGCGATGGGTCTGCTCGGAGGTGGCCAGCAGGGCCATCGTGTCCGGGCTGTAAGCGAAGACGGCATCACGGCCGTTGGACTTGGCCCAATAGAGGGCGAGGTCGGCGTGACGGAACAGCTGGCGCGCATCCTCGGCGTCGGCGAGCGCGCAGACGCCGGCGGAGGTTGTGATGCGTCCGACCCCGTCGAAGGGGGCGCCTGCGATCGCGTGCCGAGCGCGCTTGGCCGCGGCGAGGGCGCCCTCGCGGTCGGTCTCCGGCAGGATCCAGGCGAACTCCTCGCCGCCGACCCGTGCGATGATGTCGCCGCCGCGACGCAGGTCCATCAACCGCGCGGCGAACTCGGACAGCACGCGATTGCCCGCGTCGTGACCGTGGTTGTCGTTGACGAGCTTGAAGTGATCGATGTCGAAGACGACGAGGCTGACCGATCGCGCGTGACGCACCGCCCGGCTGACCTCCGCCTCCAGGCGGTCAGAGAACGTCCGCTGGTTGTACAGGCCGGTGAGATGGTCCGTCGATGCCATCCGCGACAGCTGCTCCCGCGCCTCGGACCCGATCACGGCCATGCGGACGAGGTCGGCGAAGCGCGCGATCGCCGACGTCCGCTGCGGATCGGCTCGGAAGGGCTCTGACCAGCCGACACTGACCGCCCCCCACAGCGCGCCGTTGACCTCGATCGGCGCCGCCAGGCCCGACCGCGATGGCCATCCTTCGGCCTCGATGGTGTCAGCCTCGCTTGCCCGCCCGGTGCGCAGCACCGCGGCGATGGCGGTCGATCCGCCGATGTCGACCAGCGTGCCGACGGGGACCGGTGGGCGTTGTTCGGACGACCACGTGCCGATCAGGCGGGCCTCGCCATCGCTCTCCAGGCGGCAGACCGCGCCGAACTCGGCGCCGACGACGCGCGCGGCGTGCTCCGCCGCGCCGGCGAACACGGTGCGAGGCTGTGCCTCGCTGGCGACGAGCGTCGCCACCGCGCGCAGCGCCTCCTGCTCGGTGGCGTAGGCGGCGAGCCGCGCCTGGTCGCGCCGGGGGCCGGTGATGTCCTGGCCGACGCCGACGTAGCCTCTGACCTCCCCGGCCCGGTCACGGATCGCGCTGACGCTCAGTGAGACCGGGAGTCGGCGCCCGTCCTTGCGGACGTACTGCACCTCGAGGGTCTGAACTCCGTCGCGCGCGGCGGCCTGCAGGATGCCGCCGATCCCCGGTGCCCGGCCACTGTCCGCCGCCGTGGCGTCGATCTCCGACATGTCGTGAAACACCGCCGGTGTATGGATGCCGATCACCTCGGCGGCGTCGAAGCCGATCATCCGCTCGGCGCCGCGATTGAAGACGGTGATCAGCCCCTGGGCGTCGGTGGCGACGATCGCGTAGTTGGTGGCGGCCTCCAGGACCCCTGAGACGAGGTCCGCGGTGGCCTGAGCGGCGGCCTGTGACTCTTCGAGTGCGCGCACACTGGCCCGCTGGTCGGTGATGTCGGTGAACGAGGACACGACGGCGAAGGGCCCGGACAGCGACGCTCCGGGGCCGGGATCGAGTGGCTCGGTGGTGATCGAGATCCAGCTCACGTCACCGTCGGGCTTGTGGACGCCCATCACGACGTCGCGCCGGGGCTCGCCGGTGCGCATCGTCGCCGTCGCCGGATGGTCCTCGCCGGGGAAGTCCGAGCCGTCCTCATGGATTGCCCGCCAGCGCGGATCACGCGACGTGCGCCCCATGATCTGATCGGCGGTCAGGCCGAGGATCGCCTCCGCCGCGGCGTTGCACGCGGCGATCGTCCCGTCCGGCTGGTGCAGCACGACGCCGTCGCTGATGGCGGCGACCACCGAGCGATAACGCTTCTCGCTCTCGGTCAGCGTCGCGACGATCCGGCTCTGCTCCTCCAGCGCCAGGCGCAGCGACAGCTCGGCCATCGCCGCGGCGGCGAAATCGCGCAGCACGGAGAGGTCGTCCTCGCTCCAGGCGCGGGGCTGTGAGTCCATCAGGCACAAGGACCCGACGCACTCGCCTTCGACGACGAGCGGCACACCGGCGTAGGCCAGGCCCAGGCTCTGGGCGGCAAGGTTGTCACGCATCAGCTCGTCGACGCGGGCGTCCGCGACGATCAGGGGCGCCTCGCGCCCGACGACATGCTGGCAATAGGAGTCCTCGATCGGTGTCCCACGGCGCGACGCCGCCGTCTCGGGCAGGCCGACCTGGCTGACGAAGAACTGGCGAACGTGATCGACGAGCACCGCCACGCCGATCGGCGCGCCGGTCATCTGCGTGGCCAGCCGCGTCAGGCGATCAAAGGCCTCCTGCGGCGGCGTGTCCAGCAGCCCCAGCCGCCCCAGGACGCCGAGACGTGACTCGCTCGCCAGCTCCGGATACGGCTTGTCCGGGCGGCCGGGGCGGATCATTTCGGCGCCCGCCGATGACAAGCGGGCCACGAACGATCCTGGCAGCTGTTCCAGCTCACTCCCGGCTATTCGGCCGGCCGGCCGGCTTGTGGATCCCCGGAATGAGGTATCAGCGCCCGGCGTTCACCAGTCGCGCCCCCGCGACCATCGCCTGCAGCTTGGCGAACGCGACCGCGCGCGGGAGGTACTTCATGCCACAGTCGGGCGCGGCCACGAGCCGGCCGGTCTCGACATGGGGCAGCGCCCGCCGCAGCCGCTCGGCCACCGTGGCGGGCGCCTCGACCTCATCGGTGTGCAGCGCGATCACCCCGATGATCATCGTCTTGTCGGCCAGTCCGTCGAGCGCCGCCAGCTCGACGCTCGACTGTGCGGTCTCGATCGAGACCTGATCGACCGGGCATCGCGCGAGCTCGGACAGGAACGAGTACGCCGGCGGATGCTCGGCGACGAACGCCGGGTAACCGAAGCAGAGGTGCAGAGCAGTCGTCCCGCGCACGCCGTCGAGCGCGCGCCGGAGCGTCGGCAGCGCGAACCGACGTGCCTGCTCGGGACGCGCCTCCAACCATGGCTCGTCCAGTTGCACGATGTCGGCGCCGGCGGCGAACAGGTCCTCCATCTCGGCCCGCACCGCGTCGGCGTACGCGAGCGCCATCTCCTCGTCGTGCTCGTAGAAGTCGTTCTGGGCCTGGACGGACATCGTGAACGGCCCGGGCAGCGTGATCTTCACCGCGCGGTCGGTGTGCGCGCGCAGGAACTCCAGCTCGGCGACGTGGACCGGATCCCGCCGCCGGATCGGCCCGACGACCCGGGGCACCGGCGCCGGGGTGCCGGCCCGGCTGATGATCGATCCGGGATTGTCGAGGTCGACGCCGTCCAGTGCATTGGCGAACTGGTTGGAGTAGCTCTCGCGGCGCATCTCCCCGTCGGTGATGATGTCGAGCCCGGCGCGCTCCTGATCGGCGATCGCGACCCGGACGGCATCGTCCTGGGCCTCGGCCAGCCAGGCCGGGTCGACGCGCCACAGCTCGCGCACCCGGACGCGGGGCGGCAGCCGCTTGTGCAGGGCCTCGCGGTCGATCAGCCACTCCGGCTGGGGATAGGAGCCGACCAGGCTCGTGAGGATCGGCGCCGGCGTCGTGCGCTCAGTCGGCCTTGGCGATCTCGGCGACCCGGCGATAGAGCGGCTGCTCGCGGCGGATCAGATCGGGGTTCGTGCCCCGGGCCATCGCCAGCTCCAGCGTCAGCAGCTGGAGCGCGATCGCCCCGGAGAGCAGGGTCTCGGCGACCGTCGGCAGCCCGGACGTGGCGAGCGTGACGGTCGGCATCTCGAGCGCCGCCGTGGCCTGCGCCACGGTGGCGCTGCGCGCGTCCCGCTGAGCGCCGTGGGAGGCGTCGAAGCGGACGAGCACCGCTCCGGTGCGGGCGTCGGCAGCGGGCAGATGGCCGTGCAGCACCTTCTCGGTGCCCATCGGCGTGCTCGGGAGATGGGTCGCCTCCTCGATCTTCAGCGCCAGCTCAAGGCCGGTGATCTCGTCGACGCCGGAGCCGACGATCAGCAGCCGCTCGCTGACGGCGATCACCGCGGCGTCACGGCGGCGCTCGTCGCGGCCGGCGATCTGCGCGGCGATCAGCTCGCGGGCGCGGCCGGCGGTCAGGCCGGCGCCGAGCGCGACGCTGAGGATCGCCGACACATAGGCGACGGTGTGACACCACGAGCGGTCATAGAGCGGCGCGGCGACGACCTCGACGCCGTCCGGAGCGTCCGCGGGACGCGCCGTGACGAACAGCGAGCGCGCGCCGAGGCGTGCCGCCCCGGTCGCGGCGTGCCGGGTGACGGCCGAGCCGGCGCCGTGGGAGATGGAGATGAGCAGGCCGGTGTGCGGCGGCGCGAGCTGGGTCTCGAACGACTCCATCGCCACGACACGGCGGTCCGGCGTGACGTCGTTGAGGATCGCGGCGATCGCCTTGGCGGCGTGCTCGCTCGTGCCGGTGCCGCAGACGACGATCGGATCGCCGGCCGCGTCGGCCTCGCGGATCCGCGCGGCGATCTGCTCGACGCCGGGTTCGGCGGCGATCTGCTGCGGGAGCTCGAGCTCCGCGCCGATCATCTCGTCCATCACCCACGGCGGGCCGGCGCGCAGTTCAGGTTCGTCGCTCATCCGGGCAGCAGCCTATCGGGAGCGCGGCCCCGGGGTACCGTGGCGCTACGGTTGTCGATCAATGACGCGGATGAATCGGGCCACGCCGCTCGGCGGGCTCGTCTGCGATCCCGGCCGTGGCCTGATCTACGCCAATCGGGGCTGCCTGCATGACGCCGACGGCCGGATCCGCCGGCGCTACAACGGCCGCCGCTGGATCACCTGCCGGCTGCGCTTTCGCGACCGGCGCCGGTCGGCCCTGATGATGCCCGGGCGCTACACCGAGCTGTTCTTCCTCGACGAGGCGACCGCGATGGCGGCGGGCCATCGCCCCTGTGCCGAGTGCCGCCGCGCCGACTATGACCGCCTGACCGGCCTGTGGCGCGCGCTGCACCCCGGGCAGATCGGCGCCGACGCCATCGACGCCCAGCTTCACCGCGAGCGCATCGCCCCCGACGGCCGCTCCCAGCGCCGCCACCGGGCGCCGGTCGCCGAGCTGCCCGACGGCGCCTACGTGCTGGGCGACGACGGCGAGCCGTGCCTCGTGCTCGGCGACGGGCTGCTGGCCTGGTCGCCGGCCGGCTATCGCGAGCGGCGGCCGCGACCGCGCGCGGGCACGGTCGTCGTGCTCACCCCGCCGTCGCTGGTCGCGGTGCTGGCGGCGGGCTGGGACGGCGGTCTCGTCGCGCTGGTGCACCCGTCGGCGGGGATGTCTGCTGGGCCTGCCGCGCGCGCCGTCCCGCGCGCGGCTGCCGCGGGTCCGATGGACGCCGCGCCTCGTGCGTCTGGCGCGCGTCCTACGCCGCTCCCGTCTTCTCCGCCGGCCCGCGTCGACGGGCGGGCGCGGGCGTGAGCTCGGGCTCGGGTCCGGGTCCGGGTCTGGGTCTGGGTCCGGGTCCGGGTCCGGGTCCGGATGCCGGCGAGCACCGCCGGCGGATCGAGCGCGCGTTCACCGCGCAGGCCGGCGCCTTCGAGGACCCGCGCGCCAACCGGGTGTTCACCGCGGACGCGGAGTGGCTGTTCGAACGCCTGCCCCGCAGCGGCGATGACCTCGTGCTCGACGTCGCCGCCGGGACCGGGCACGCCGCCCGCCGGCTCGCCCCGTCGGTCCGAGCGGTCGTCGCCGTCGACGCCACGTCGGCGATGCTCGCCGCGGGGCAGGCGAGCGCTCGGCGTGAGGGCCATCGCAACATCGTCTTCATGCGGGGCGACGCCACCGCGCTGCCCTTCATCGACGGCGCCTTCGACATCGTCATCTGCCGCTTCGCGGTCCATCATTTCCCGTCACCGGATCCCGCGCTCGCCGAGATGCGCCGCTGCCTGCGGCCCGGGGGCGGCCGGCTGGCGATCGCCGATCTCGTCGCGGACCCTGACCCGGGGATCGCCGGCGTCCAGAACGAGCTCGAGCGCCGGCGTGATCCCTCGCACACGCGGATGCTGACGGCGTCCGAGCTGTCGTCGGCCGTCGCGCGCCACGCCGGCTCGCCGGCTGACCTGGAGCTCCGCGGCATCCGGCGGCCGCTGACCCCGTGGCTGGAGCAGGCCGGCACCCCGGACGGCGACGCGGCGGCGATCCGCGCCCGGCTGGAGGCCGAGCTCGACGGCGGCCCGCCGAGCGGCTTCGCGCCCGCCCGCGACGGCGACGAGCTGACCTTCCAGCAGACGTTCGCGTCGTGCTGGGCGATCGTGGGCTAGCACTGGCGGCCGCTGGTATTCGCTCGGTCCCGGTCCCGGTCCTCCGCCCGCGGCCGCCCGGCCGCGCCCCCGCGGTCGCCCGGCCACGCCCCGCGGCCGCCCGGCCGCGCCCCCGCGGTCGCCCGGCCACGCCCCGCGGCCGCCCGGCCACGCCCCCGCGGTCGCCCGGCCACGCCCCGCGGCCGCCGGCCGCCGGTCCTCCGCCCGCCGTGGCCGGAAGGATGTCTGAAAAATGCCCGCATAGCGGGCAAAATGTCGATGACCCCCTGGTCGGGGTGTCTGAGTTGGGTTACTGGGTGCCGCCTCCGGCAAATACGTTCGGATTCGAGTGGCGCCTGCCGGCATCCTCGCCGCCCCATGCAGCGCGGCTGCCCGTCGCCGACTGCGTCCTGGCCAGGCATCCCCCCAGTGACCCCTCTCGGCCCGACCACAGTTGCGGGAGCGACCGCTAGTCGATCAGCCGCAGGCGCAGGCGCCAGATGGCGATCCGCCACATGACGAGCGCGAACCCCGTCAGCACCGCGGCGTGTCCGAGGTCGGCGGTGCCGAACGTCTGCAACGACACGTCGCGGACGAGCGCGACGCAGTGATACAGCGGATTGAACTTCGCGATCTCGCGCAGCGCGTGGGGCAGCGTCGTGATCGGGAAGAACGTGCCGGCGACGAGGAACATCGGCGTCAGCACGGCGCTGGTCACGTAGTTGAAGTTGTCGATCGTCTTGGCGACTGCGGCGATCAGGACGCCGAAGGCGGCGAACCCGAAGCCGGTGATGAAGCCGATCAGCGGTACGAGCAGCATGCCGGGCTCGGGCTTGAGGCCGAACGCGAAGCCGACGATCAGCGGCGCCAGGCCGTAGACCCCGGCGCGGAGCGAGATCCACAGGATCTCGGCGGTCACGAGCTCCTCGACGTCGACGGGCGCGGCGAGCAGCGCATCGTAGGTGCGCTGGAACTGCCAGCGGATGAAGGTGTTGAACATCCCCGGGAACGCGGACGAGAACAGCACCGCGGTCGCCACGACCCCGGTGGCGACGTACGAGACGTACTTGACGTGCCCGATGCCGTGAAGGAGCGAGCCGAGCCCGAGCCCGAAGGCGAGCAGATAGATCGTCGGCTGCACGATCGAGGAGAACGTCGTCGCCTTCCAGTAGCGCCGAAAGAGCACGATGTCGCGGGTCATCACCCCGGCCAGGGCGGCCGGCTCCAGCCGGCGCATCTTGCGCGTGTCCCGGGCGGCGCTCATTCGATCTCGCCGCCGGTCAGCGCCACGAACGCGTCCTCGAGATTGGCGGGCCGCCGCACCCCGTCCGGTGCCTCGCCGTTGAGCTGCTCGGCGCGCAGCAGGGCGACGGCCGGGCCGCTGCGCCGGTGCTGCCATCCGCGCTGCCCGGCGAGCGTCTCGAGCTCGGTCAGCTGCTCGGGCGCGCCGTAGACCTCGAGCACTTCCCGTCCGGCATGGGCGGCGACGAGCTCGGCGGGCGTGCCCTGAGCGATGATCTGACCGGCCGACATGACCGCGACGGTATCGGCGAGGCGTTCGGCCTCCTCGATGTAGTGCGTCGACATCAGGACGGTGACGCCGTCGGCGCGCAACGCGTCGATCAGCGACCACAGCTCCTGGCGGACCTGGGGGTCGAGGCCGACCGTCGGCTCGTCGAGCAGCACGAGCTGCGGTTGGTGGATGAGGCCGCGGGCGACGAGCAGCCGGCGCCGCATGCCGCCGGAGAGCTCGCGCACGATCGTGTCGGCGCGCGTCTGCAGATTGGCGATTCCCAGCGCCCGCTCGATCGCCGCAGGGCGCTGCGAGCGGGGAACCCGATACAGCCGCGCGAACACGCTGAGGATCTGCCGGCAGGTCAGCTCGACGTCGAGGTTGTCGAGCTGGGGCACGACCCCCATCGCCATCCGCGCCTGCTTGGACTCGCCCGGCAGGCGGAAGCCGAGCACCTCGATCGACCCCTCGGTGGCCAGCGTCTGCGCGGTCAGCATCCGCATCGTCGTCGACTTGCCCGCGCCGTTGGGGCCGAGCAGCCCGAAGCAGACGCCGGCGTCGACGGTCAGATCGAGTCCGGCGACGGCTTCGATGGCGCCGAACCGCTTGCGCACCCCGCGCAGCATGATCGCGGCTCTCTCCTCGGGCACCGGCTGAGCATAGACCGCGCCCTCCCGAGCCCGCGCACCCCGATCAGCCCTCGCCAGTGCCCGGACGGCGCCGCGCCGTCAAGCCGGCGGCGGTGCGCGGTCAGGCCGGCGGCGGTGCGCCGAAGCCGCCGTTTCCGGCGCCGGGCATCTTGAACAGCTGGGCGAGCTTCGCCGCGACCATGATGTCGCCGGTCATCTGGATCCGGCCCTTGAAGTAGGCCTGCATCGGGTCGGAGTTCCCGCTGGCCAGCCGCAGGAACTCGACCGCGTCCATCGAGATCGTCAGCCGCGGCTCGCCCCCGGCGGTCCCGTGCGTCGTCCACGCCCGGCCGTTGTCGATCTCCAGCTGGTAGATGTCCTGACCGCCGTCGGCCCGGCCCGTGATGCACCACCGGATCGTCGAGCGCACCCCGATCGCCGCCTCGGAGTTCAGCGTCTTGGGCAGCTGCCAGAAGATCCCGTCGAGGATCGGCTTGCGCGCCGGCGACCGCATGACCTGCTCCACCCGCTCCGACGGCGCGTCCCGGATCACGCGTCCGAAGCCCTCGGCAGCAAGAGCCGGCGCCTCGGCTCTCAGGCGCTTGAACTGCTCGAGCGCCCGCTCGGGGTCAAAGCCAAAATCTCGCATCGCGATCACGGTACTACGCGGCGAGCCTCGGCCCCCCGGACCTGTCTCCCGCCCGCGCGCGGACGCCCGGCGCCGATACCATCACGAGCCGCGGGCGGTTAGCTCAGCTGGTAGAGCGCCTGCCTTACAAGCAGGAAGTCGGCGGTTCGAGCCCGTCACCGCCCATTCGGTGAAGTGCCTGCAAACCCGTCTCAATTGTCGGGAGCTCGTCGAGGTCGGGCGCACCGGCGATGCGGAGGTCGGTGATGACGGCGCCGATGTCGCGCAGCTGGGCGAGCAGGCCGTGGAGCTGGGCTTGATCGGCGATCGAGACGGTGATGGTGGTGGTGTCGTCGTCCCGGGTCATAGCGAGGTCGCCGAGCCAGTGCGACCAGTGGTCGTCGAGGTGGTCGTTGACGCGGATCATGTACGTCGTGCGGACGGTGCTCATGCGAGCGCTCCGGCGTGCTGGGGATCGGCGGCGAGCGCGAGGCTGTGAGTGGCGGGGCGGCGGATGACCGACTCGGCGACGGCCAGGTTGATGATCTGGCCGGCGCCCTTGGCGAGGTCGGCGGCGAGCACGCCGGTGCCGAGGATCGTGCCGAGAGCCGTGGTGAAGACCTGGGTGCCGGCGGCCAGGCCGATCGCGTACGCCCGGATCATCCACGCTCGGTGAGCCTGGATGTCTCGGCGTCGTACGGCGGTGACGCCGAGCACGAGGCAAGCGGCCAGCGCGGACGCGAAGATCAGGCGAAGCAGGTGGAGCAGGCCGCCGGTGCCGGGCTGCGACTGGTGCAACAGCGTCATCCATATCGCAGAGAGCGCCACCAGCAGGCCGCCCAGCACCAGCACCCGGCCGGCACGGCGGTGCCACGCTGGGTGCTCGGAGCGGAACCTGGGCAGGAACTGCGGGATCCCGAGCAGCGCGTCTGTCGTCGCACCGAGGATGTGCACCGGCCGGGTCCGCTCCGGGGTGCTCATCGGGTCGCCGGCTGCGCGGCCCACGTCGCGGTCGGCGTGTCGGCGGTCGGGGCCTGCGTGCGCTGGCCGCGCCAGAGCGAGACGCCGAGGCCGATCAGCGCGACGCCGGTGGGCACCGCGAACGGACGGTCGAATGACTCCGGCAGGACCGACAGCGCGAGCGCGGAGGCCGTGCCGTAGGCGAGCAGCAGAGCGGCCCAGCGGGCAAGGACGCCGGCACGGAACAGCGCGACGCCGAACAGGAGGCCACCGAGCGAATATCCGATGCCGGTGACGATGAAGAGCTCCTGCATGAGGCCGATGCCGCCGCTCGGGCCGTGACCCATGGCGCCGTTGATGACGTGCTGGACGTAGCCGGGGTTTGAGTGCGCGACCGTCGGGAGGTAGTAGCCGACGATGCACTCGACGGCGAGCATCGCGATGTAGCCGACGGTCAGCAGCCCGTAGCCGGCGCGCCCCAGGCGCGCCAGCCGGCTGCGATGGCTGGCGAACATGCCGGTGAAGCCGGCCAGCGCCAGGACGCATATCAGGACCTTTGCGCTCTCGCGGATCGTCATCTCGGTGGTGAGCAGGTGCGCGACGTCGGCCGGCGGGTGGTTGATCTGGACTCCGATGAAGATGGCGCCGGCGGCCGCGGCGCACAGGCCGGCGGTCGCGGTGAGGCGGTCGGTGCTGACATTGACGTTCACGTCTGACTCCCTTTGTTCCGGCGCCGGGCGGGGTGTCCGGGCGATCTGTCGGGCACGTTAGGAATCGATGTGGTGAGCGCACATCACCATCTGATGTGATTGCGGGTGGTGATTGCGCCGCGGTGAGGCTCAGAGCAGCCCGAGGTCCGCGGCTCGCCGTACGGCGGCGCGGCGGGTCTTCACGTCGAGCTTGCTGAAGATGTGCTTGGTGTGCGTGCGCAGCGTGTTCACCGAGACAAAGAGCTCACCCGCGATCTCCGGCCCGCTGAGCTCAGTCGCCAGCAGGCGCAGGACCTGATGCTCGCGCTCGCTGAGCCCTTCCTCCGAGGTGCGTCTGACCGGTGCGGTTGCCGGCGGTCCCTGGACGGCGGCCGCCAGCAGATGCTCGGCGTGCGTCCGCACGTCGGCCGCCGCGGCGCGGGCGCCCCGCGCCAGCAGCTCCGCCATGGGCCGTCCCTCGTCGAGAAAGAGCCGGCAGTAGCCGGCCGGCACTCCAGCGACGAGGGCGACGGCGAGGTCGGCCGCGGCTGCGTCGGCGTCGCCGTCGGCGTGGTGGGCGAGCGACCGCACCAGGCGGGCCTCGACCAGGCTGCCATCGCGGCCCGCCGCTCGCGCGTCGTCCAGAACGCGGTCAAGCAACCCGAGCGCCTCGCGCGCGCTGCCCTCGGCGACGAGCAGGCGGGCGAGGGTGAGCTGGTCATACTCGGCCAGGTAGCTCGGCTGACCGGTCGGCGCGGGCGGGTGGACGTGTCGTCCGCGCGCCCATGCCCGTGCGTCATCGAGGCGGCCCTGGAGGATCCATGCCCGCGCCCTCGTCGACGCGATCGGCCGCACATCCGGGAAGTAGCCGGGCCGGTACAGCGGCTCGGCCTCGTCGAGCATCGCGATCGTGCCGTCGAGGTCGCCTCTGGCCTGCAGCAGCGCGGCCGTCGCGGTGTACCAGCGGTGGCGGTTCTCCACCAGCGACGCGCGGTCACCGAGCTTGCGAGCGACCTCAAGGTGCTCCGCGGCGCCGTCGAGGTCGCCCTGCTCGCGCAGGCCGTCCGCGAGGCCGACATGCAGATCGCCGGTGCTGGAGAGCACCGGGCCGCGGTGGCTCTCGGCCGCGGCCAGCGCGCGTTCGTAGAGCTGGCGCGCTTGCGTCGGGCGTCCGCGCGCGAGCCACATGTTGGCCAGAACGACGGTCGCGCCCAGCTCGTCGGCGACCATTCCGGCCGCGTGCAAGCTGGTGACCGCCTCGCTGAATGTCTCCACCGCGGTGCCGAGATCTCCGGCCGCCCAGGCCGCCAGGCCGATGAAGCCGGCGGCGGCTCCGCGCGGGAAGTGATCCCGCGGCCCGGCGAGCGCGAGCGCCCGCCGCGCATGCGCGACCGTGCCCTCGACGTCGCCCCGGGCCTGGGCGACCAGGGCGCGATAGACGGCGATCATCGCCGGGAGCGAGCGGAGCTCGTCCTCCCGATCCCGGGCCGCCTGCGCCAGCGAGCCCGCCGTCGCGATCATCGCCGGCGGCCTTCTGTCGAGACCGGCCTCGGCGGCGTCGAGCCACCCCTCAACCCCGTCGATGTCGCCCTCGGACAGGCGGCTCCACCCCAGGTAGGTGGCCAGCAGCGGTCGACGACGCACAACGTCGTCGGGCAGCGTGACCAGCCAGTCACGAAAGATGCGGTCCTGGCGGCGGCGGCGCATGTCGGCCAGGGTCAGCTCGATCAGGTCGGCGGCGTGCTCATGGTCGCCGCCGGCGATGGCATGCCGCACCGCATCGCCCGGCAGCCCGTTGTCGGCCAGCCACCGGCTGGCCGCGGCGTTCAGGTCACCCGCCCGGTCGGCGTCCCGGGCAGCCAGACGGGCACGCAACGCGTCGGCGAACAGGTGGTGATAGCGATACCACCGGCGTTCGTCATCGAGCGCGACGACGAACAGGTTCTCGCGCTCCAGTGTCTCCAGCATCACCTGCCCGTCAGAGCGCCCGGTCAGGGCGTCGCACAGGCCGCCGGCCAGCTGGTCAAGCACCGAGGTGTCGAGCAGAAAGGTACGTATCACGTCGGGCTGTCGGCCGAGAACCTCCTCGACCAGGTAGTCAAGGACGAACCGATGGCTGCCCGAGAACGCCTGGACAAACCCCGCCACATCTCCGGACCCGCCAGCGCCGCCCGCATGGGTCCGCGCCGACAGCCCAGCCAGCTGCAGCCCGGCCGCCCACCCCTCCGTACGCGCCTCCAGCGCGGCCACGAGCGCGGGCTCCAACGCCAGGCCCATCACCTCATTGAGGAACACCTCCGCTTCACCGGTCGTGAACCGGAGGTCCGCCGCCCGCACCTCCACAAGCTCGCCACGCGCACGCAGACGAGACAGCGCGAACGGCGGGTCGACCCGAGTGCTCACCACCAACGTGACCTGCGCAGGCAGGTTCTCCAGCAGGAAGGTCACCGTATCGTGCACGGCGGCCGCGTCGATCACGTGGTAGTCATCGAGCGCCAGCACCATCGTGCCGGCAAGCACGTCGAGATCGTTGATCAAGCTGGCCAGAACGGGCTCGGTCGGCGTGTTACCGCCCGCCGCCAGCATGGCGAGCGCATCGACACCGGCCTCGGGCTCTGCGGTCTGAATCGCGGCCACGAGATGCAGCAGGAACACGCCGAGATCCGCGTCGCCGGGGTCCAGAGCCAACCACGCCACTCGGCGCTGCAACCGCTCGGCCGCCAGCCACTGGGCCAGAAGCGTCGTCTTGCCGAACCCGGCGGGTGCCGCCACCAGCACCAGTCGCGGCCCAACGCCACCGTCCACGCGCACCTGATCGACGAGGCGGGCGCGCGGCACCAGCCGGCGCCGCGGTGACGGCAGGCGCAGCTTGGTGCCCGGAACAGACATTCGCTCAGCCTAGACGCGCTCTCCCTCAGCCGACGCCCGGGATGGTCAGCGCAGCGGTGAGCGCTCAGCGGATGGCGGCGACGACGCGCTCACCGTCCTGAGCGCGGCGCCGTCGCTGAGCAGGCCGCCGGCAAACACCAATGACCATCGGCCTGAAGGCGCTCGTTGGGCCCGTCGATGGCCGCGTGCTCATCGGGGGTGCCGAGGCCGCTGCCGTCGTGGATCACGGAAACCAGATAGTGCATGTCAGGTCATCTCCTGTCATTGGGCCGCCCCCAGTGGGCGGCCGTTCACCCCTACGACGAACACCGCTCTCGGGATCCGACACCCGCACCCGGATTCTCCCAGGCCGGCGAGTGGTGATTGCCGGCCGGTGTCGGCGGGTACCGGGCGATCGATGACGGCCGGCACACCCGACCGATGGTGATCCTCGCCGCAGCGGTCCACGTTGCGGTGATCGTCGTCCTCTGTGTGGCGGCGGCACTCCTGTTCGCGTATCGCCTCTGGTATGAGGCGCGCAAGCGACGCTGACTCCCGCGAGCGGAGACGGTGACGCGTTCGCGCAGCCCGCAAACGCGGATCGGCGGGCCCCACGAGGTGTGCGGTCCGGGTTGTCATCCGCCGGGGATCGTGCGAGATTGAGCGGCCGTGCGAGTGGTGAACGTGTTCGACGCCGAACTCGAGGAGGGTCCGGGGCGTGACGGGTTCTGGTTTCGGGCCGCCGCTCCGGGGGCCGCGCTCGGGGCCGAGCGGATCGGCGCCGCGGTCTACGAGGCCCGCGCCGGGGTGCCGATCTGGCCGTATCACTATCACTACCCCGACGAGGAGTGGCTGTACGTGCTGACCGGCGCGCCCGTGCTGCGAGATACCGCCGGCGTCCCGACGGTGCAGCATCCCGAGGGAGAGCGGTCGCTGGCGCACGGCGATCTCGCCTGCCTGCCGGAGGGCCCGGCCGGCGGCCGCCTGCTGCTCAACCGCAGCGGCGAGCCGGCGCGTCTGCTGCTGCTGTGGACGACCGGATTCCCGGCGGCCGTCTGCTATCCGGAGACCGGGGACTGGCTGCTGCGCCCCGCCCCTGACGCTGCGCAGATCCGCCTGCGCAGCGCTCGGCCCGGGACGTGAGCGACGCCGCTGTCCGCCGCGGGATCGCGGCGTCGGTCTCGCCCTCCGGTCCACGGCGCAGACGGCCGCGCGTCGCGTCAGGCGAGCCGCAGATCAAGCCGGTCGACGAGCCACTGCACCTGCCAGGCTCGCTCGGCGGCGTAGGCCGGCGGGCCGCCGACGCGCAGTGCCGCGTGCGCCGCGATGTACGCGCTGGTCGGGGCCAGGCCCGACAGCGCGCGGACAGCGCCGCTGGCCGCGATCGTCAGTCCGATCCGGCTGTCAGGCAGATCCTCGGCAAGCCGTCGCGCGGCGACCAACAGGTCATCGAGCGTCGAATACGCCGCCAGCTCGTCCGCCGTCTGGGGATGCCCGGCACGGGCGAGTGTCTCGACCGCGCGGTCTCTGGCGCGCCAGGCGCAGGCCGCCGCATACTCCCGGCTGCACGCGGCGTTCCAGCCCGCGATCCGCGCGCGGAGCCGGCCGGCCGGGGCGACGATCTTGTGGTCGGCCGGCTCGACGACGCCGTCGAGCTCGATCTCCCACAGCTCGTCAGCCATCCACCACGGAAGGTCCCGCACCCGGCAGGCATGAATCCCGCGGTGACAGAGGTGCGGCTCATCGCCTGATCGCACCCACTCCCCCGGGGGCGGCCACTGGAAGGCGCTGAAGGGACCGCGGCGGCCGGATCGCAGGAACTTGTAGGCGATCATCACTGCGCCCCCCGCCGGCTGCGCAATGCCGTCAGGACGGCGTCGGAGGGCTCAGCCGACACCCGCTCCCCGAGCCCACCCAGCGCGGAAACCGTTGCCCGCATCTGCTGGAGATACGCGCGACACCAGTCGCACAGCACGAGATGCTCCTCGACATGCGTCAGCGTGCGAGGTGCAAGCGCGTCATCGAAGTAGTCGGTGATGAGCTCGACGAACTCCGCGCAGACGACCTCGTCGGGAACCGTGGTCGCATCCCCGGCGCGCCCGTCGTCCTGCCCTGAACCGGAGACGTTCATACCGTTGGGTTCGTTTCCCGCGGAATCCATTACGAATCGATTAACACTCGGCGCCGTCGAGGTAATGCTCGAGCATCGCGCGCAGCCGCGCCCGCCCACGATGCAGGATCACCCGCTGGTTCTCGGAGGTGAGCTCGAGCAGGTCGCAGACCTCCGCCGCGGAGAACCCGTCGATGTCCCGCAGGCCGACGACGGCGCGCTGGCGCGCCGGCAGGAGCGCGAGCGCCTCCTTGAGCCGGTCCCGGGCCTCGAGCGACAGCAATCGCCGCTCGGGCTTCTGCCATGGCCGCGGGGGGATCGCCCAGTGGCCCGGCCAGGCGTCGTCATCGGTCTGAAAGCGATCCGCGTCGACCGCCGGGCCGTCATCACCGCCGGAGCTGACCGAGGAGAACGGGCGGGATCGGCGCTCGCGCCGGTGATACGACTTCGCCTGGTTGGTGAGGATGGAGAAGATCCACGTGGCGAGCGCGGACCTGCCCTGGAAGCCGTCGATCCCGGTGACGACCGCCAGCCAGGTCTCCTGGACGATCTCCTCCGCGACCGCATCGGAGTCCACGTACCCCAGCGCGACGCGCTTGAGCACCGGAGACAGGCGACCGAACAGATCGCGAAACGCCGCCTCGTCCCCGGCACGGAGCGCCGCCACCGTCTGCGCATCCCCGGCCGTCCCCATAGGCGATTCGGTCGTCACGGGCCCGCCCCACCAGCCTTGGTCCAGGGTCGCTCGATGGCGCGAGTCTACCGGCGCCTCGTGCGGTGTAACGAACCGCCGCGGCGGACGACTAGGAGGCATGCCTCACCGTTCGGTGAGGCCGCTCATCGCCGCTCCTCGAACCGGGATCGGAGGCGATGCCCCCCATTCGAAAGGAATCACACCTATGCGTGTCCTCATGCGTCTGTCGGCGTGCGCCGGCGTCGCCGCCGTCGCCCTCGCCGGACCGCCCGCCATCGCGGCCGCCAGGACCACCCACCTCCGGGCGACGTCGCCGGTCGTCGGCTACGTCTACACCAACGACAACACGGCGCCGACCAACACGATCGCGGGTTTCGCCCGGCAGCTCAACGGCAGCCTGACGGCCCTTCCGGCGTCGCCGTTCCCGGCCGGGAGCGCCGGCGCGGGCCACGGCAACACCTCGCAGGGATCGATCGTCACCGCCCGGGGCGGTCGCCTCGTGCTCGCCGTCGACAACGGCTCCAACCAGATCTCCGTGCTCAGGGTCGGGGCGGGCGGCGCGCTCACGCCTGTCGGCAGTCCCGTCTCCTCCGGCGGCATCAACCCGGTCAGCATCGGGGTCAGCGGCAGCCTCGTGTATGTCGCCAACGCCGCTCCGAGCCCCGGCGTGGCGAACGTCACCGGCTTTCGGTTGAGCTTCTCCGGGACCCTGACCCCGATCGCCGGCTCGACGGTGTCCCTGCCCGCCGGGACGCAGCCCGACGATGTCGTCCTGAACTCGAGTGCCACCAACCTGGTGGTGCCCGACGTCGCGCTGTCGCTGCTCTACACGTACTCGGTGTCTTCCACCGGCCTGCTGACGCCGGCTCCCGACTCGCCGGTCGCCGCCCAGGGCGCCGGTCCGTTCGGAAGTGATTTCAACCCGGTCGACCCGTCGCAGCTGTTCGTCTCCAACGCCCACAACGGGACCGCGCTCGGCACCGTGTCGGCGTTCGACGTCGCCGTCGACGGAGCCCTGACGCCGATCGACTCCTCGCCGTTCGCCGACACCCAGACCGCGCCGTGCTGGGTTGCGGTCTCCCCGTCCGGGGACTACCTGTTCGCGATCAACGCCGGGACGCCCAGCGTTTCGTCGTACGCGATCAACGCCGACGGATCGTTGACCCTGGTCGGGTCCTTCCCCTTCAAGGAGGGGTCGAGCCTGCATCCGCTCGATGACACGGTCAGCGGCAACGACCTGTACGTCAAGGGAGCGAGCGAGCTGGCGGCGTTCCGGATCCTCCCCGGTGGCTTCCTCAGCGAGCTGACCTCCTCGCCGGCGCTGCTGCCGGCCGGCGCGGCCGCGTCGGGGATCGCGGCCAACTAGCGGGAGCGGCGTGTCCCGGTGCAGCGGCTCCCAACGCCGCTGCACTCGGGACGCGTGGGCATTGCCGATGCGTCCCGGGCACCGCCGATCGGGATCGGGCTGACGCGGCGTCCGACAGGACAGACACAGCATGTTTCATCAAGCTCAACACGTTGTTTAGCTCAAGGCGCACGGGGAAGTTGGTCAGCACGCGTCGTCGCGCCGTGGAGGCCGAACCGGCCCGTGGGCGCGAACCGGCGGTCAATCGTGACGATCGGAGCGATCAGAGATGAACAGCACCCCCGACAACTCCACCGACAACTCTGACGAGACCACGCGCGACGAGCGGTCTGCGGAGAGCGACGAGGCCGGGTCCAGCGCGGACGTCAAAGCGCCGTTCGCGCCCCACGAGGACGACGACAGCCCGCTCGGGGACACCGATCAGCATTCGACCGCGTAGTCCGCGGCCGAGGTGTGGGCGGGGGCCCATGGCCCTCCGCTCGGGCGTGCCATACTGGGAGGCGCCCCCTTGACCTGAGGCACGGTCGAGAGGCGTCTTGCGCTTCCGGCGGTTTCGCCGCCCTTCCCTCCTCCCGGGCGTTCGACCACACCCCAGGGAAAGGCGAGAACAGGTCGGCGATGACGACCGAGACTGAAGCGCAGCACCCGCCCGGCACCTCCCTGGCCGCCGCCGTGTCGACGGCGATCGTCAGGTTGATGCGCGAATACACCGGTCGAGGGCCGACGAAAGCGCGCACCACGATCCGAGACAACGTCGTGCTGGTCGTGCTCGAGCAGACGCTGACCAAGGGCGAACGGGTCCTGATCGCGAAGGGCCGCGACGAGAAAGTACTCTCGCTCCGTCATGAGTATCAGGAGGCGATGGCCGAGGAGAGCAGCGACACGGTCGCCGAGCTCACCGGGCGAAACGTGCTCGCGTTCATGAGCGCCAATCATCTTGACCCCGACCTCGCCGCCGAGATCTACATCCTCGACGGATCGCCCACCGTTCACCCGGACGTGCCTGCGCCGCTGGTCGGCGCCTGACCGCGACGGCGACGGCGACGGCGATGGCGGCCGCGGCTTTTTGCCGGCGATCGGCTCGGGGTAGCGATTGATCGAGAGCCAATCGTCAACGGAAAGGATCGATGAACATGGCGACAGTCGAGGAATCCATCGAGGTGGCCGTTCCCCTGCGGACGGCGTATGACCAGTGGACGCATTTCGAGACGTTCCCCAGCTTCATGGACGGCATCAAGGAGGTCCGCCAGCTTGACAGTACGCACCTGCACTGGGTCGCCGAGCTGGGCGGGCGGCGTCACGAGTGGGATGCCGAGGTGACCGAGCAGAAGCCCGACGAGCGGATCGCCTGGCGTAACACCGACGGCAAGGAGAACGCCGGTGTTGTCACCTTCCACCGGATCGATGACACTCACACCAAGCTGATGGTCCAGCTTGATTTCGTGCCCGAGGGCATCCTGGAGAAGATCGGCGACGCGCTCGGCGCCGCGGACCGCCGGGTGGAGGGTGACCTTCGTCGCTTCAAGGAGCTGGTCGAGACCCGCGGTCAGGCGGGTGGCGGCTGGCGCGGCGAGGTCAAGCGTCCCGACGAGGCGGCGTAGGGGGTCCAGGCGTCGTCATCCGGGGCCGCCGAACCGGAACGGCCGCAGATCGACGTCGACGGGGTCACCCGTGACCCACTGGGCGACCGACTCCCCGATCGCCGGTGAGTGCTTGAAGCCGTGGCCCGAACAGGCGGAGACGATCGTCACGTTGTCGTGGGCGGGATGGCGATCGATGACGAAGCGACTGCCCCGGGTGCAGGTGTACAGACAGGACGCGGTGCGCAGCGGGGTCGACGCCAGCCAGGGCAGGCGGTCGCCGATGACCTCGCCGCGCATCAGCGCCGCCTCTCCGGGGGTGGCGGGATGCTGAGCCCCGTCGGGCTCGGTCGTGACGGTGAACTGCTCGGTCGCGACCTTGACGGCGCCGGCCGACCCGGCGATCGGCGGGAAGCCGTAGAACCCGTGCAGGTGCACGAAGCCGGTCGGCTCGCCGCCGAGGTCCCAGACGAAGATCGGCATCTCGCCGAGCCCCGGCGGGTCCCGGACGATCGGGAACCACAGCAGCACCTGCCGGAACACCGCAAATCGCCGGCGGCCCTCCGGGAACAGCTCATTGATCCAGGGTCCCGGGCAGAGGATCAATTGCTCGGCGTCATGGACGCCATCCGCGGTGGTGACGCGCACGCCCTGCGGCGACGCCCGCCAGTCCAGCACCGGCTCGCCCATCCGCAGGTGAGCGCCCGCCTGCGTCGCCAGCGCGAGCTGAGCCGTGACGGCAGCCTCGGGGCGGACGTACCCGGCCTCGGGCTCGTAGTAGGCGCGCGCCGACTCCGGCGCGGCGAACATCGGAAAGCGCCGGCGCAGCTCGGTGCCGTCCAGGCTCTCGTGCGCGATCCGATGGCGCTCGGCGATCTGCCGGGTGCGCGTGACGAACACGCTCCCCGGCCCACCGATCACGATGCCGCCGGTCTGCGTCAGCAGCGCGTCTCCTGACTCCGACTCGATCTGACGCCACAGCTCGTGGGAGCGCCGCACGAGCGGCACATACTCCTCGCCCTCGCCGACGGCCAGGCGGGTGATCCGGCTCTCGCCGTGGGTCGAGCCGCCGTCGTGGGGAGGCGCGTACCGATCAAAGCCGACGACCCGGTGGCCCCGCCGCGCCAGCTGCCAGCCCACCGCGGCCCCCATCGCGCCGAGTCCGACGACGATCACGTCGCTGCGCATGCCCACCGCCTGACGCTCACCGACGACAGGGTAGGGAGCGCACCGAGCCGAGGCCGGCGTGCGGTGGCCGATCGTGGGGTAGCTCGGCGCCATGTCGATCGACGGACGAGGTGGGCGTGCCCCATCGGTGCGCAGGGTCACACGGCTGCGCCGCTCTGACTGCTCGGGTCCGGGCTTTCGCCGCCTGAGGCGTGGGCGCGGAGTCAGCTACCTCGACGCACACGGCGAGCCGGTCACCGACGAGGCGGCGCTGGCCCGGATCCGTGAGCTCGTGATCCCGCCGGCATGGCGGGACGTGTGGATCTGCACCGATCCGCAGGGACATCTGCAGGCCACGGGCACCGACGCCGCCGGGCGCAAGCAATACCTCTACCACGCCCGCTGGCGCGAGCTGCGAGACCGCGAGAAGTTCGACGTGATGCTGGAGTTCGCGGGACGCCTGCCGAAACTGCGCCGGCAGGTCGCGGCCGATCTGGCGGTCGACGCGGCGCCCGGTCGCGAGCGGGTGCTGGCCGGCGCCGTGCGCCTGCTCGACGTCGGCCTGTTCAGGATCGGAAACCCCGAATACGCCGACGAGGACGGGGGCCTCGGACTGTCCACCGTCCACCGTGAGCACGTGGAGGTTCGCGACGGCACCGCCACCTTCGACTTCCCCGCCAAGTCCGGCGTCCGCTGGAGCCGGGTCGTGCGCGACCCTGACAGCGTCGCCCTGGTCGCGTCGCTCAAGCGCCGGCGCGGCGGCCCGGTCGAGCTCCTGGCCTATCGCGACGGCCGTGGCTGGCACCCCCTTCGCTCCGGCGAGGTCAACGACTACATCAAGCGCCGCCTGGGCGAGGATTTCAGCGCCAAGGACTTCCGCACGTGGAACGGCACCGTGCTGGCGGCGGTCGCGCTGGCCAATCGCGGCCCGGTGCCGCGAGCGCAGACCGCGCGCACGCGCGCCGCGGCCGATGCCGCGCGCCAGGTCGCGGCCGCGCTCGGCAACACCCCGGCGGTCGCACGCCGCTCCTACATCGATCCGGGGGTGTTCGACCGTTTCCAGTCAGGTCAGACGATCACACCGGTCCGTGGCACGCAGGTCCTCGCCGGCGTCGGCCGCCGGCGCCGCGCGCTCGAGCGCGAGGTGCTGGCGCTGCTGACCGGCTGACGACGCTCGAACATGGCGCTGCTGACCGGCTGACGACGCTCGAACATGAGTCCGGCCCGTGCTCGTGTCAGCGCCGCTCGGGTCGATCGTACAGAGGGCCACGGCGTGTCACCGGGGCACGCCTTCACCGAATGCTGAGAGGAAGCGATGTTCGACCAGCTGGGTCGCGATCACTTGAGTCAGACAGGACGGACGGAGCTGTTGCTGCTGGCCACGCTCGTCGTCGCGGCGCTGGTCGCGATCACGACGATCATGTGGCACGCCACCAGTCCCCTTCCGGCGGCGAGGACGGCACGATCGGCCCACGCGCTCCCGCACCGAGCCGGGACCGTGCCCGATCGCACGCACATCCAGATCCGCATGTACCGATCCGCGGCGGGGCGTTAGGTGATACGGGTCCGCGAACGGTCTGCTCCACCACGGATGACCGCCCGGGGGACGGGAGGGGATCGAGCCCGCTCCGACGCGCGGGCCCTGCGCTCGCCCGACCGGCCGAGCAGCCCATCGACCTGCTGCAGAAGCTGTTCACCTCGCGGACGCTGCTGCGCGCGATCGCCGAACTGGTCGACGATCCGGAGTGGGCGACCGCGGCGGGGGTCAGCGGTCGAGCCCGGCGGCGAGCAGCCGCAGCGCCGGCTCGGTGAGCGCGAGGAGATCGCGCAGCGCGGTCAGCGTCGCGGCGGGGCCGACCACGGAGCAGGCCGCCGCGGCCGCCGCCATCCGCGTCGCGCCGAAGGTCGCACAGCTGCCCTTCAGGCTGTGCACCAGGCGGGCGGCGCGCTCGGGGTCGGCTCCGGGATCGTCGAGAGCCTGACTGAGCTCCTCGAGCCGCTTGCGGGTGCTGCTCACGAACAGCTCCAGCAGCCCGTTCTCCAGGCCGCCGTCGGCGAGGATCTCGGCGGCGGTCTCCGCTGAGATCAGGGGCACGAGCTCGGTGCCGTCGCCGCCCGAGGGCAGCGTGGCGCCGGCGGTCGGCTCCGGCGCGTTGCCCTCCGGCACCGCGATCGGCTCCAGCCGCGCCAGGACACGATCGAGGTCGGCGCCGGAGAGGGGCTTGGCCAGGAGCTCGTCCATGCCGGCGGCCAGGCAGTCGGCGCGGTTGCGGTCACCGCCGTCGACGGTCATCGCGATGATCGGTACCGCGGCCGGCGACGTGGTGCGCTCTCGGATCGCCGCGGCCGCGCGATAGCCGTCGAGCTCGGGCATGCGGCAGTCCATGAGGATGATGCTGTAGCGCTCGCGCTCGCTCATCGCCACGGCTTCGCGCCCGCTGGTGGCGAAATCGACGACGAACCCCCGGCGCTCGAGGATCTGGCGGGCGACGATGCGGCAGATCTCGCCGTCCTCGGCGACGAGAGCGCGCTTGCGCGCGGAGCGGGCGCTCGCCGCGCTGAAGTGGGGATCCCGATGACTCATCACGCACACTGATCGGCCGCCGATCGCCTCCGCTGAAGCCGGGGCAACAGGAGGATGGGGCCACGACTCAGACAATGGTCCGCCGCGTGGTTTCCACGGTCCAGATCGGCCTGGGCCGTCCGATCATCCGGCCTAGGGATTGCTCACAGTGCCGTGCCGCCTGGGTGGGCGGCGCGCGTGATGAAAGGGACCTGGGATGGACAGCAGCGTGACACGGGAGACCACGGGTCTTCCCGATGGCCTTGCCAAAGCCCGGACCGGCATCGTCGGTCTGGACCAGATCACGGCCGGCGGGCTGCCGCGTGGCCGCACGACACTCATCTGCGGCGGTCCGGGGTGCGGCAAGACGCTGCTCGGCGTCGAGTTCCTGGTTCGCGGAGCCCAGGAGTTCGCCGAGCCCGGGGTGCTGGTGTGCTTCGAGGAGTCAGCCGCGGCGGTCACCGCCAACGTCACCTCGATGGGGTTCGACCTGGCGGGGCTCCAGGAGCGCGGCCTGCTCGATATCGACGAGATCCGCCTGAACCCGGCCGAGACGGCGGAGATCGGCGACTATGACCTGACGGGCCTGTTCGCGCGGCTGAGCTATGCGATCGAACGCATCGGCGCCAAGCGAGTGGTGCTCGACACCGTCGAGGTCCTGTTCGGGATGTTCGCCAACGAGCGCATCCTGCGGACCGAGATCCGCCGGCTGTTTCGCTGGCTCAGCGATCAGGGCCTGACCGCGGTGGTCACCGCCGAGCGCGGCGACGGCGTCCTGACCCGGTTCGGCCTGGAGGAATACGTCTCTGACTGTGTCCTGCTCCTTGATCAGCAGATAGAGCGGCGCAGCACGACGCGGCGATTGCGAGTGGTCAAGTACCGCGGCTCGGCCCACGGCGGCGACGAGTATCCGTTCATCATCACCGCGCGGGGACTGTCGGTGCTGCCGATCACCTCGATCGGCCTCACGCACGACTCCAATGACCTCAGGATCTCCACCGGGCTGCCGCGGCTGGACGCGATGCTCGGCGGCCAGGGCGTGTTCGCCGGCAGCAGCGTGCTCATCTCCGGCAGCGCGGGCGCGGGCAAGTCGAGTCTGGCGGCGGTGTTCGCCGAGGCGACGTGCCGGCGCGGCGAGCGCGCGCTGTACCTGGCCTATGAGCAGTCGCCGCAGGAGATCGTGCGCAACATGCGTTCGATCGGCGTCGATCTGGAGTCCTGGATCGCGAAGGGGCTCCTGGCGCTGCACGCCGAGCGGCCGACCGCGTTCGGGTTCGAGACCCATCTCGCTCGCGTCCATGCGCTGGTGGAGGAGGTCAGGCCGGATGTGGTGGTGGTTGACCCGATCAGCGCGTTCGCCGGGCCCGAGGACGAGATCACGTCCCTGCTGGCCCGGCTCGTCGACTTCCTCAAGGATCGCGGCGTCACCGCGCTGCTGACGAGCCTGGCTCGTGACACCGACCAGATGGAGCTCTCGGGGCTGGGGATCTCAAGCGTGATCGACACCTGGATCACGCTCCGTGCGGTCGTCGAGAACGGCGAGCGCAACCGGCTGCTGGAGCTGATCAAGTCACGTGGGATGGCGCATTCCAATCAGGTCCGCGAGTTCCTGATGAGCGATGCCGGTCTCGATCTGCAGGACGTCTACACCGGGCTGGAGGGGATCGCGGTCGGCTCGGCGAGGGTCGCGCGGGAAGGCGAGCGCCGCCTGCGCCAGCTCGAGGCCGAGCAGAAGCTCGAGCGCCAGCATCGCGCCCTGACCCAGCGCCGGGCGGTGATCGAGGCGCAGGTCGCCATGCTCAACGCCGAGCTCGAATTCGAGACCGGTGAGGTGGCGCAGACGTCGAGCGCGCTCACCGCGCAGGCCGACGATCTCGAGGCGTCCCGGGCGGCGATCGGCCGCAGCCGGGCCGCCGACCCGATGAGTCCGCTCGTCCGATCCGCCGTCGCGCCGGCCGTGAACGGTCGTTGACATGACGTCCACCCACACTCAGGCGTATGACGCCACGCGTGGCGCGCACAGCAGCGAGCACTGGCATCTGAGGCTGTACATCGCCAGGCAGACCGTCAACTCGCAGACCGCGATCGCCAACCTCGAGCGCATCTGCGCCGAGCATCTGGCCGGCCGTTACTCGGTCGCCGTGATCGACGTCACCGAGCGCCCCGCGCTCGCTCGGGGCGACATGATCGTCGCCACCCCGACGCTCGTCCGCGAGCTTCCGGTCCCGATGCGCCAGATCATCGGCGACCTGTCTGACACCGAACGGGTCCTCATCGGACTACAGATCCTCCCGGCTCCCGACCGATCAGGCGCCGGCGATGACTACTGACATCGCACCGTCTGATCCTGGTCGCTCCGGCGATCGGCCGGATCAGGAGGCGCCCTATCAGCTCCGTCTGTATGTGGCCGGTGCGACCCCGGCGTCGGCGCGGGCGATCGCGTCGATCCAGATCGTCTGTCAGGGCCGGCTCGCGGGTCGCTGTGAGCTGGAGATCATCGACGTCAATCAGCTGCCCGGCGAGGCGCGCAGGGACAACATCATCGCCACGCCGACGCTGGTCAAGGCCCAGCCGCATCCGGTCGCGCGGCTGATCGGCGACCTCGGCGATCAGCACCGCGTGCTGGCGGCGCTCGGGATCGTGGAGGACTGATGGCCGTCCACGCCAACCGACCGACCGACGACCACTCGGCGCGGCGCATCGACGAGCTCGAGGCCGAGCTGGTGCAGGCGCGCCAGACGCTCGGCGCGCTGCGCTCCGGCGAGGTCGACTCGCTCGTCGTCCAGACCCCGCAGGGCGAGAAGCTGTTCGTGGCCGACGGCGCCGACCACGTGTACCGGACGCTCGTGGAGACGATGCCCGAGGGCGCGGTCAGCCTGGCGCCCGGGGGGACGATCGTCTACGCCAACCTGAGCCTCGGCACGATGCTCAGAACCCCTCTGATGCACCTCTTCGGCGCGCAATTCGACGGCTTCGTCGACGCCGGCAGCGCTGCGGCCTTCGCGGCGCTGTGCCGCCGGGCGGCGGCGGGCACGGCCTCCGGCGACGTCGAACTGCGCCGCCCCGACGGCACCCGCTTCCCGGCGCGGATCGCGCTGACCACGCTCCCGCCGGGGTCGCCGGCGGCGCTGTCGCTCGTGGTCAGCGACCTGACCGAGCGCGCCCGCCGCGAGCGTGAGGAGCGCACGCTGGACCGCCTCGTCCTGGCGGTCAGCACCGCGGCCGATGTCGACAGTGCCCTGCAGTCGTTGCTGAGCCACGCCCGCGAGCACCTCGGCTGGCGTGACGGGCAGACGTGGCGCCCGCACGACCTCCCCGGCGCAGCGCCGGCCGCGGACGCCGACTTCGTCGCCGCCGGCGGACGTCCGAACGCCGCCGTCGCCGCGCTGGTCGCCGATGCCCGACGCTCCCAGCGCGAGGCGTGGTCGCGCACCGCCGTCGCGATCCCCGTGATGGCGCTCGACCGCGTGGCCTGCGTCCTGGTCTTCGGTCTCGATGGCCCGCCGACGGCGGCGGACCGCGACGGCGCCCGCCTCATGTCGGTCGCCGGACGTCAGCTCGGAAGCCTGATGTTGCGAGCCGAGTCCGAGCGGCGCCTGGGAGAGGTCGCGCGCTTCTTCGACGTCGCCAACGACCTCATCGCCACCGTCGGCTTCGACGGCCGCCTCCAGCGGCTCAACGACCGCTGGCGGCAACTGCTCGGCTGGACGAGCGACGAGCTCCGGTCTGGGCCGTTGACCGCGTTCGTCCACGCCGAGGATGTCGAGCCGACGGCCCGCCAGATGGCGCGGGCCGTAGGGAGCGTCACGCCGACGACCTTCACCAGTCGCTTCGCGATCAAGGCCGGGGGATGGCGCTGGCTGGAATGGACGACCACCTGCGCCATCGAGGAGAAGCTCATCTACGCCTCGGCCCGGGACGTCACCGACCGGGTGGCCGCCGAGGAGGCGATGCGCCAGGCCCAGGCCGATGCCGCGGAGGCGCGCGACGAGGCGATCGAGGCCTCGAGGATGAAGTCCGCCTTCCTGGCGAACATGAGCCATGAGATCCGCACCCCGCTCAACGGCGTGCTCGGCATGGCCGAGCTGCTGCTCGACAGTCCACTGGACGCCGAGCAGCGCGAGAACGCCCGGCTGCTGAAGGGTTCGGGCGAGACCCTGACCGCGGTGGTCGACGACATCCTGGACTTCTCGAAGATCGAGGCCGGCGCGCTGCGCCTGGAATGCATCGACTTCGACCTGATCGAGGCGATCGAGGACGCGTGCGACCTGATCGCCGAGCGCGTCCACACCAAGGACGTCGAGCTGACGATGGACCTCGCCGCCGAGCTTCCCACGATCGTGCGCGGCGACCCCGTCCGGATCCGTCAGGTGATCGCGAACCTCCTCTCCAACGCGGTCAAGTTCACCCGCGCGGGCGAGGTCCGCGTCGGCGCTCGCCGTCGCGGAGCGCGGACGATGCTCAGACGTGGATCCGCTTCGAGGTCGCCGACACCGGGATCGGGATCGAGCCCGCACGCCTTGCGCAGGTCTTCGAGCCCTTCGTCCAGGCCGACGACTCAACCACCCGCCAGTTCGGCGGCACGGGACTCGGGCTGGCGATCGTCAGACAGCTCGTCGAGCTGATGGAAGGGGAGATCGGCGCCGACAGCACGCCGGGCGATGGGCAGCCGCTTCTGGTTCGGCTGCCGCTGGAGCCCGGCGAGCCCGAGGCCCTGGCGCTCGCACCCGGTCCCGCACTGGTGGGCACGCGCCTGCTCGCCGTCGACGACAACGCGACGAACCGCCGGCTGATCGAGCAACTCGCCCAGCGCTGGCAGATGCCGGTCGCCGCGGCGGCGAGCGGACGCGAGGCGTTGGTCCTGCTGCGCGACGCCGCCACGCGAGGCGAGCCGTTCCAGTGTGCCGCGATCGACATGAACATGCCGGACATGACCGGGATCGAGCTCGCCGAGGAGATGCACCGAGACGACCGTTTCCCGACGCCGGCGATGGTGATGCTGACCAGCAGCTTCGGTCAGCGCCGTCAGGCGCGTGAGGCCGGGATCGACATCTACATGACCAAGCCGGTCCGTCGCATCCGGCTGCAGAGCGCGCTCGCCGAGGCGCTCGGCCTCCACTCCCAACGCCAGCAGGCGCCGGAGCGCTTCAGCGCGCAGGCGGGATCATCGCCGGTCATCCTGATCGCCGAGGACAACGACGTCAACCAGGCGCTCGCCGTCCAGATGGTGCGCCGCCGCGGCTATCAGGCCGAGGTGGTCGGCGATGGGCATGCCGCACTGGAGGCGCTCGCCCAGCGATCGTTCGCGGCCGTCCTGATGGACTGCCAGATGCCCGAGCTCAACGGCTATGACGCCACTGCCGAGCTCCGCCGCCGAGAGGGTGACAGCGCGCACATGCCGGTGATCGCATTGACGGCCAATGCCCTGCGCAGCGACCGGGCGAAGTGCCTGGACAGCGGCATGGACGACTACATCTCCAAGCCGGTGAAGGCCGCCGAGCTCGACCGGGTGCTCGCCCGCTGGGCCCCTCGCACGACGGACGCGCCATCGCCGACCGGCGAAGCTGCGAGCCCGGCGCGGACGGTCGTCGCGGGGCGCGTCGACCGCGCCGCCCTGGACCGCCTCCGGGCCGATCTCGGTTCCGATGACGTGCTCAGGCAGATCGTCGACATCTTCGGCGCCCGGACGCCGATGGACCTTGCGATGATCCGACAGGCGATCGCCGACTCCGACTCCGAGATCGTCCGCGGCATCGCCCATCAGCTTCAGGGATCCTGCGCGACGCTGGCCGCGGTCGACCTGGCTGAGCTCTGCCGTCAGCTGGACGAGATCGCCGCCGGCTCGCTGGACGCGGCGAGCGCGCTCGTCGACCGGATCGAGCCGGCGTTCATCCAGTCCTACGCGGCGCTTCGCGCGCAGCTTCCGTAGACCGGCGCCGCTCGCCCGCCGCGCCGGCGGGCCGCGATCGCGCGGCCGGGAACTCCATGCGGAACGTCGTTCCGTGGTCAAGCTCGCTCTGCAGGCAGACCCGGCCGCCCATCCCCTCGACGATCTGCTTGACGATCACGAGGCCGAGTCCGACCCCCGGGAGATGCAGGTCCGCGGCGGCGGAGGCCCGGAAGAACCGGTCGAAGACCCGCGCCTGATCGTCACGAGCGATGCCGATGCCCTCGTCCTGAATCTCGATGACCGCCTGATCCTCGCTTCCCGACACGCGCACGGTGACCGCGCCGCCGCCGGGCGAGAAGGTGATCGCGTTGGCGAGGAGATTGTCCAGCGCCTGGGCGAGCCGGTCGGGATCGCCGACCGCGTGCGGACTCCCGCCGGCCTCGAGCACGAGCGTGACGTTCTGACTCTCCGCGCGTGCGCGGGCGGCGACGAGCGCGTGCTCGGCGATCGCCGTCAGGTCGACCCAGGACGTCCTGAGCGCGGCCGGCGCGGCCTCGTGGTGGGCGACGAACAGGAGATCGCCCACCAGGCGCTCCAGCCGCGCCGAGCCGCGGTCGATCGTCTCCAGGAAGCCGCGCCGTTCGGACTCGTCCAGTTCCTCCCCGTCGTCGAGCAGCAGTTCGACGTGGGCGACGACCGAGCTCAACGGCGTACGCAGCTCATGGGAGACGAGGGCCAGGAACGTGTCGGTCATCCGCTCGGCGCGCAGCCGGTCTGACCGGTTGTGAAGGAACGCGTTGAGCACCCACCCCTGGGAGGTCTTCAGGCCACCCGCCGCCAGCGTGACCGGGATCTCGGAGCGGTCACGGTGCAGCGCGACGATGTCCAGCGATAGCGGGGCGAGCGTGTCCGCGCCCCCCTCGAGGTAACGTCTCACGGCCTGAACGTACTCGTCGCGCTGCGCCGCCGGCACGAGCAGGTCGGCGACGTCGCGTCCGGCGGCCTCGGCCGCCGGCCATCCGAACATCCGCTCGGCCGCGCTGTTCCATTCGGTCACCCGGCCGGCGGCGTTGACCGACACGAACGCGTCGAGCGATGTGTCGATGACCTGGCTGATGACCCGCTCGTTCGTGGCGCCGGCGCCGGTTCCCGCGGGACCGAGGTGGTGAGCGTGCGCCGAGCCGCCGCCGGCCGTCGCCAGGGCGGCGAGGTCGCTCAGCCGCTCGATGTCATCGGCTGTCCATCCGCGCTCGATCGAGTCCACCGCGACCAGCGAGCCGGCGACACGGCCGTCCTGCGCGTGCAGGGGAACCCCGGCGTAGGCGATCACCCCGAGGTCGGCGACCGCCTGGGCGATGCGGTGGCCGGCGTCCCGATCCCGGCGGTTGACGAGCACCGGGCCGGCGTCGGCGACCCGACAGAGCGTGCCCACCGCCGGCGAGTCGCGCAGCGCCTCCCACGCCCGGCCATCGGCGCTGAATACGTACGGGTCACGGCCGACGAGCGAGACGATGACGACCGGCGCGCCGAGCAGCCGCGCTCCCAGCCGGGTCAGAGGCCCGTGCGTGTCGTGTCCGGCTCGCTCCGTGGCCTCGGCTCCGGGCGCGCGGGCGAGCCCATCGCGCGAAGACGTCATGGAGATGTGTTCGACGCGTGGGGCGCCGAGCTTGAGGCGGTTCGCAACACCCGCGGCGTGCTCCGGACCGCTGGGTGCGGTCGGGTCACGTCGCCGGCAGCGCGCGCTCGCCGAGGACGGCCCGCGCGCGGCTGACGACCTCCCGCGGACTGAACGGCTTGGCGATGAAGTCGCTGGCTCCTGCCTCGAGCGCCCGGCGGACGTCCGACGCCTGCGCCCTGGCGGTCAGCATGATCACCCGCGTTGCCGCCAGAGCGGGCTCATCGCGAATCGCCCGGCACACCTCGAGGCCGCTCAACCGCGGCATCATCCAGTCCAGCAGCACCAGCTCGGGGCGGGTGGTGATCGCGGCGGCCAGCCCGGCTTCTCCGTCGGTCGCCTCCCTGACCTCGAAGCCGGCCCGTGTCAGCTTGAAGGCGACCACGCCTCGGATATCGGCGTCGTCATCGACGACCAAGACGGTCGGCATCCCAATCTCCGTTTCCTCGGCCCACCGCGATGGACTGATCTGCATCCGTGCGTAACACAGCCATGAGGCAACGGTCGGCTGACCCACAGCTCAGATTGAGCCGGTGGGGCGCCGGCGGGCGAATGTCGTAGAACACGTCGAGCCCGCTCGCGATGTCTCAAGACAGGCGGCTTCGCGGCCGAATCTCACAGTACGAGCGCTTCGAGCACCGGGGCCAAGCGCGCACCGTGACCGTGACGGCGACGCTGGCCCTCGGCCGCCTGGAATCGCAGGCCAACAAGACGAGAGAAGGCGTGACATGCCCAGCGTGCTGGTGGTGGAAGACGACGAAGTGGTCCGCGGCGTATGGGCGTTCAAGCTCGCGCGCGCCGGCTTCACCGTCCACGAAGCGCCGGATGGCGAGTCCGGCCTCGCGGCCGCCGCTGCGCACCGCAATGACGTCGTCCTGCTCGACTGGATGCTGCCCAATCAGAGCGGGCTCGATGTCTGCCGCGCGATGCGCGACGACGAGGACCTCAAGACGACGCCGGTGATCTTCGTCAGCGCCCGGGGTGAGGAGTTCGACATCGAGCGCGCGTTCGCGGCCGGCGCCGACGACTACCTCGTCAAGCCGATCAGCCCGAGCGATCTCGTCGACCGCGTGCATGCGGTCCTGACCCGTGACACGGTGGCCGCCGACTCGTCGGGCGCCGAGCTCTGGGTGCCGGAGGCCCCGGCACTGCAGCTGCCGCACCATTCCAGCTTCAAGCACGCCGGCGGCCGCCGGCCGCTGGGACGGGTGGCGGTCTCCGCGGCGGTCATCATCGGCCTCTCAGCCGGCGTCCTGCTGGAATCCGGCAGCCAGGCCGGTGGCCCCGGAGTGCCCCAGAGCCGTCGCGCGCCGGCGTCCACCATGATCGTCGGCGGCTCGCCCGCCGGCCCCGTGCCCCAGTCGATCAGCCCGCTGCACCGCGCTCCCTGAGGGGCGCCATCGGCTCCGCCGAGGATCGGGCGGATCCGGGCCGTCGATGCCGGGCACGACGAGCCGGGGCCGGGCGGATCCCGGGCCCGGCTCATCGTGGAGACTGCTCGGCTACATCATCCCGCCCATGTCGGGCATGCCGCCGCCGCCACCGCCGTTGCCGTCCTCGATCTCGGCGACGATCGCCTCGGTGGTGAGGATGTTCTTGGCGATCGACGCGGCGTTCTGCAGCGCCGAGCGCGTGACCATCGCCGGGTCGATGATGCCCGCGGCGACAAGGTCGACGATCTCGCCGGTGGCCGCGTTGAGCCCGAGGCCCTTCTTGGCCTTGCGCACCTCGTTGACGACGACCGACCCCTCGAGGCCGGCGTTGTGCGCGATCTGACGCAGCGGCTCCTCCAGGGCGCGCAGGACGATCTGGGCGCCGGTCCGCTCGTCATCGATCTCGAAGCGGTCGAGCTGGATCGCCTTGGCCGCATGCAGCAGCGCGATCCCGCCGCCGGGGACGATGCCCTCCTCCAGCGCGGCGCGCGTGGCCTGCAGCGCGTCCTCGACGCGATGCTTCTTCTCCTTCATCTCGGTCTCGGTGGCCGCCCCGACCTTGACCACGGCAACCCCGCCCGACAGCTTGGCCAGACGCTCCTGGAGCTTCTCGCGATCGAAATCGGAATCGGTCGTCTCGATCTCTGACTTGATCTGATTGATCCGGCCCTTGATCGCATCGCTCTCACCGGCGCCATCGACGATCGTCGTCGTGTCCTTGGCGATCACCACCCGACGCGCGCGCCCCAGCTGGGAGACCTGCGTGTTCTCCAGCTTGAGGCCCATCTCCTCGGTGATCACCTCGCCACCGGTCAGGATCGCGATGTCCTCCAGCATCCGCTTGCGGCGATCGCCGAAGCCCGGCGCCTTGACCGCGACGCCTGTGAACGTGCCACGCAGCTTGTTGACCACCAGTGTCGCGAGCGCTTCGCCCTCCATGTCCTCGGCGACGATCAGCAGCGCCTTGCCCGTCTGCACCGTCTGTTCGAGGATCGGCAGCAGATCGCGGACGGAGCCGATCTTCTGATTGGCGATCAGGATGAAGGGGTCCTCCAGGACGGCCTCCATGCGCTCCTGGTCGGTGACCATGTACGGCGAGATGTAGCCCTTGTCGAACTGCATGCCCTCGGTGAACTCGAGATCCATGCCGAACGTCTGGCCCTCCTCGACGTTGACCACGCCGTCCTTGCCGACCTTGTCGATCGCGTCGGCGATGACATCGCCGATCTCATCATCACCGGCCGAGATCGTCGCCACCCGGGCGATCTGATCCTTGCCCGAGATCTCCTTGGACTGCGACTTGATGTTGGCCACCACGTCCTCGACGGCCACTTCGATGCCGCGCTTGAGCGAGAGCGGGTTGGCTCCGGCGGCGACGTTCTTCATGCCGGCGTGGACGATCGCCTGGGCGAGCACCGTGGCGGTCGTGGTGCCGTCGCCGGCGATGTCGTTGGTCGCGGTGGCGACCTCACGCACGAGCTGCGCGCCCTGGTTCTCGAAGACGTCCTGCACCTCGATCTCCCGGGCGATCGTGACGCCGTCGTTGGTGATCGTGGGCGCGCCGTACTTCTTGTCCAGCACGACGTAGCGGCCGCGCGGGCCGAGCGTCACCTTGACGGCGTTGGCGACCGCGTCGACTCCCTGTTCAAGCGCCTTGCGGGCGTCCTCGGCGTATTTCAGTTCCTTGTGAGCCATGTGTCCTCAGATCTCCTTAGGACTGGAGCTTTGCGAGCACATCGGACTCGCGCAGCACCAGCAGTTCCTCACCGTCGACCTTGATCTCGGTGCCGCCGTACTTGCTGTAGAGGACCTCGTCGCCCTCGGCGACCTCCAGCGGGATGCGCGCGCCGGTGTCCTCGCTGATCCGGCCGTCGCCCACGGCCAGCACCTTGCCCTTCTGGGGCTTTTCCTTCGCCGTGTCGGGCAGGACGATGCCGCTGACGGTCGTTTGTTCCTCCTCGATCGCGCGCACGATGACGCGATCGCCGAGGGGCTTGAGCTTCATGAGATACGGCCTCCAGTGGGGGCTCGATTGAGGAGGTTTTGGCACTCTCGGTACTACAGTGCCAACCGTTTCCGACTATAGCGCGGGCAGCGTCGGCCGGCGGTCGGGTCGCCTGCTAGCGTCGAGAGCCGAGGGCATTCCCCGTGACGTCGGTGGTTTCACCGGCAGCACGGCCTGACTTCCGAGCCAATCACACGCCTTGGAGGTCGTTATGCCCGCCGTTCGCCGTATCTCCCGCCGACATCTCGAGCGTCGGCGATGACCGTCGTGGTCGTCATCGTCGTGCTCGCCGTGATCGCGCTCGCCGCGCTGACACTGTCGGTGCGGATCATCAAGCAGTACGAGCGCGTGGTGCTGTTCGAGCTCGGCAAGGTCAAGGACACCGCGCGCGGCCCCGGACTGATGTTCATCATCCCGTTCGTTGACCGGGTGCACCGCGTGTCGTTGCGGATCATCACGATGCCGATCCAGTCCCAGGGGATCATCACCCGTGACAACGTCAGCATCGACGTCGCCGCCGTCGCGTACTACCGGGTCAAGGATCCGATCCGGTCGGTGGTCGCGATCGAGAGCGTCGCCGAGGCGATCAACCAGATCGCGCAGACGACGCTGCGCTCGGTCGTCGGACGTCACACCCTGGACGAGGCGCTGTCGGAGACCGACAAGATCAACGACAACATCAAGCAGATCCTCGACGTGCAGACCGAGGAGTGGGGCGTCGAGGTCACGGTCGTCGAGCTCCGGGACATCCAGCTCCCCGACAGCATGAAGCGCGCGATGGCGCGCCAGGCCGAGGCCGAGCGCGAGAAGCGCGCCAAGATCATCGCCGCCGAGGGCGAGGCGCTCGCCGCCGGCGAGCTGGCTCACGCCTCCGACGTGATGATGGAGCATCCGCTCGCCCTCCAGCTCCGCAATCTGCAGACCCTCGTCGAGGTCGCCGTCGACAAGAACTCCACCGTGGTCTTCCCGGCGCCGCTGATGAGCACGATCGGCGAGCTCGGGGCCTTCCTGGCCCGGGAGAAGCAGGCCGCGGCCGAGCTCCCGACGCCGCCCCCGATTCCGGCGGCGGCGACCAACGGCGGCGAGCTCGTTCCCTCCTGAGCTCGCGACACGCGCGTCCCGAGTGAGATCACCGGTGGACAGCCTCGGGCATCATCCGTCTGGCCCGTCGCGGCGCTCTGACCATCTGCACAGCCCGTTCGGCAGCGATCGGTTCGGGGTCATCGCCGAGCGCTTCGCCCGGTTCTTCGGGACTCCGCGCTTCATCATCGGCCAGACGCTCTTGGTCGCCCTGTGGATCGCCGTCAACGCGCTCGTCGTCGCGCTGCGCTGGGACCCGTATCCGTTCATCCTGCTCAACCTCGCGTTCTCCACGCAGGCCGCATACGCCGCGCCCCTGATCCTGCTCGCCCAGACCCGCCAGGCCGACCGCGACAAGGCGACCGCCGACGAGGTGTCCCGGATCGCCGATGAGCAGCGCCGGCATGTCGAGCAGCAGAGCGGCGGGCTCCGAGAGCTCGTGCAGGCCAACACCGTCCTCACCGAGCAGGTCGCCGCGCTGACGCTGGAGATCCATGCGGCGGTGCTGCGCCAGCAGGGAGCGCCGAACCCGGTTCGATAGATTCGGCTGATGGTTGAGCAGCGCATGACCAGCGGGCGATGACCCCGGCCGACGCCGGGCGCGCACCCGCACATCACGGTGACGTGCTGACCGCCATCTCGGATGGCATGGTCGGCCTGCTCAAGGAGTTCTACGGTCGCGGCCCGACGCGCACGAAGTCCTACTACGAGGACGACCTGGTCGTCTGCGTGCTGCGCGGCGGCTTCTCGCGCGTGGAGCAGACGCTGTTCGACGGTGGCCGCGGGGCGGCGGTCGTCGCCCAGCGGATGGAGTTCCAGCAGGTCATGCGAGATCGCTTCTACGCCGTCATCGAGCAGGCGACCGGCCGGCAGGTGATCGGCTTCATGAGCGGCAATCAGCAGGAGCCGGACATGATGTGCGAGGTGTTCATCCTCGCGCCGACCACGCTCGTGGACCCCGACGAGCTTCCGTCCCGGCGTTAGCCGGGGGAACAGCGACGCGCCCTTGCGCAAAGCGAATACGATCTGCGTCGGGACCATGATCCGGCCGCCGTCCGGCCCGAGAGCGAGGTGTGTCCGATGAGCGAGAGCGCCGTACTCGTCCACGTCTGGGAGGTCGACCCAGCCGAGAAGCCCGTCGCCGTCCAGCGTCTTGACGAGATGTTCGGCGAGGTCGTCAAGGATCCCGGCTTCGTCTCGGCGCGGGTGTTGGAGACCGACGACCAGACGTCGATCGCCGCCATTGTCGAGATGCGAAGCCACGAGGACCGGCAGCGCCTGGAGCAGCGCCCCGAGGTCAGCGACACCCTGCACCATCTGCACGGCACGGCGAACCTGATCATGAGGCTCTATCACGAGGTCGGCTCCTATCCGTCGTGATCCGGCCTGATCCGGCCTGACCGGGGCGCGCGGGGGCGCGTGGCGCGTGCCCGTCCGGCCTTGATCGGCGATCGAGCCGATGACGGTTCAGCGGATCGACCATGCGGGGACGTCGTCGAGCTCGCGCAGCACCTCGGCTGACCGACCAGGTCACGATGGCCCACGACCGCGCGGCTGGATCGAAACCGAGCCGGTCAGCGACACGGCCGGCGCCCGCGGCGGAGGATGTCTGAAAATACTCGCCATAGCGGGCAAAATGTCGATGACCTCCCCCCGGGGCCGGCGCGAAGCGGCGAGCCGGCGACCCGGCGGCCCGGCCCGGCCCGACCCGGCCCGGCCCGACCCGGCCCGGCCACCCGACCCGGCGCGAAGCAGCGAGCCGGCGACCCGGCGGCCCGGCCCGGCCCGGCCCGGCGGCCCACCCCGGCGCGGCGAACCCGTCAGAGCAGCTTGTCGAGCGTGATCGGCAGGTCGCGCACCCGCCGGCCGGTCGCGTCGTAGACCGCGTTGGCGATCGCCGCGGCCACGCCGGTGATCCCGATCTCCCCGATCCCGCGCGCGCCGGCCGGAGCGTGCGGATCCGGGATGTCGGTCCAGATCACGTCGATCCGGGGCACGTCCATGTGGACCGGCAGGTGATACTCGCAGAGGCTCGGGTTCATGATCCGCCCCATGCGCTCGTCGAACTGGGTGTCCTCCATCAGCGCCAGGCCGATCCCCATGATGATCCCGCCGCGGAACTGGCTGGCCGCCGTCTTGGGATTGATGATCCGCCCGCAGTCATAGGAGCCGAGCATCCGCTGCACGCGGGTCTCGCCGGTGACGGCGTTGACGCGGACCTCGCAGAAGACCGCTCCGCAGGAGTGCATCGAGTACGCCTGCGTCTCGGCCGGGTCGGCGGCGGACGCGACGACCGTCAGCTCATCCCGGCCGGCCCGGCGCAGGATGCCGGCGTAGCTCTCCCAGCGGCTCGGGTCGGCGAGTTCGCACAGCCCCTCGTCGCGACCCCCGACCTCGTCGGCGGTCAGCCCGCTCAGCGGCGAGTCGTCGCCGGCGAGGGCGAGCAGGGCGACGACGAGCGCGCGCTGGGCGGCGATCACCGCGCCGACGATCGACGCCGTCTGCCCCGAGCCCCCAGCGAGCATGCTGCCGGGGAACGACGAGTCGCCGTGCGCGAACGTCACCCGCTCCAGCGGCAGTCCGAGCCGCTCGGCGGTGATCATCGTCTGGATCGTCGAGGTTCCCATCCCCATGTCGGCGGCCGGCGCCTGCACGGTCGCGTGACCCGTCTTGTCCAGCGTGATCCGCGCGCCGCCGCCGGGGAAGCGGTGATACGGATAGGTGGCGGTCGCGCAGCCCGTGCCGATCAGCCATTCGCCTTCGCGGCGAGTGCCCGGCGCCGCGCGCGGTCCCCAGCCGAAGCGCTCGGCGCCCGCGCGCCAGGCGTCGACGAGGTGGCGGGCCGAGAACGGCTGGCCGGTGCTCGGATCGGTCTCCGGCTCGTTGCGGATCCGCAGCTCGATCGGGTCGAGATCGAGCGCGATCGCGAGCTCGTCGATCGCCGACTCCAGCGCGAAGGTGCCGACCGACTCGCCGGGCGCGCGCATGAACGAGTTGGAGAGCATGTCCAGGTCGACGACCTGCTGGTCGGTCCTCAGGGTCTCGGTCGCGTACAGATGCCGGGCGGGGAACGTGAACTGCTCGGCGAGCGCGTTGTGAGCGGTCATCGCCGACAGTCCGGTGTGGATGAGCGCCGTGAAGCGGCCGTCGCCGGCAGCGCCGATCGCCACCCGCTGCTCGGTGTTCGTGCGCCCGCCGACGAGGCGATAGACGCCCTCCCGGGACAGGGTGAGCCGGACCGGGCGCCCGGCGAGCTTCGCCGCGGCGGCGGCCAGGAGATGATGGGACCACAGCGTCTTGCCACCGAACCCACCGCCGACGTACGGCGACGTGACGTGGACCTGGCTGTCGTCGATCCCGAAGACCTGAGCGAGCGTCCAGGCGTGCAGCGCCACGCCCTGGCTGGCGTCGTGGACGATCAGATCGTCGCCGTCCCAGGCGAGGGTCACCGCGTGGGGCTCGATCGCGTTGTGATTGTGGCGCGGCGTGCGATAGACGAGGTCGACGGAATGGGGCGCGTCGGCCAGGGCGGCCTCGGCATCGCCGACCGTGACCCGGACCGGCTGGCCGACCAGGCTGTCCGGCGTCCGCGAGTGCTCCCGGGCCTGCTCGAAGCTGCGCGGCGGCGAGGACTCGTACGCGACCTCGATCAGCGAGGCGGCGTGGTCGGCCTGCTCCTGGGTCTCGGCCAGTACGAGCGCGACCGGCTCGCCGTTCCAGTGGATGCTGTCGTCCTGCATCACCGGCAGGTCGCTGCCGCCCGCCGCCTTGGGGGCGGTCAGGAACAACGGGGGCGGCGCCATCCGCGGGGCGTTGCGATGCGTCATCACGAGCACGACGCCCGGGGCGGCCTCGGCGTCGCCGGTGTCAAGCGTCGTGATCTGACCGCGGGCGACCGTGCTGTAGCGCAGCGCGGCGAAGACCATGCCGTCCATCGGATACTCGGCGGCAAAGCGCGCCTCGCCCCGCACCTTCAGCGGCCCGTCCAGGCGCGACACCGGCGCGCCGATCAGGCCGTGCTTGGCCCGCAGCACCGGATCAGGGGCGGCCGCCGGCGTCCAGCCCTGGGGCGCCACCGCGATCGCCGGCCGGGGTCCGATGCCGCTCATGAGCGCGCTCCGTCGGTCAGCTGCGCCAGGACGGCGGCGAGCGTGCGGCGTGTCAGCTCGACCTTGAACGCGTTGCCGCTCAGCGGCTGCGCCGCGGCGAGCTCGGCGTCGGCCGCCGCCAGGAAGGTCGCCTCGGTCGCCGGACGGCCGCGCAGCGCCTCCTCGGCGAGCCTTGCCCGCCACGGCTTGGGCGCCACCCCGCCGAGGGCGACGCGCACGTCGGCGATCGCGTCGCCGTCGAGGATCAGCGCGGCCGCGACCGACACGAGCGCGAACGCGTAGCTGGAGCGGTCGCGCACCTTGCGATAGGTCGAATGCGCGGCGAGCTCGGACGCCGGGAGCGTCACGGCGGTGATCAGCTCGCCGGGCGCGAGCCCCGTCTCGACGTCCGGGCGATCCCCGGGCAGGCGATGCAGGTCCGACAGGGCGATGCTGCGCTCTCCCGCCGCGCCGCGCAGATGGACGACCGCGTCGAGCGCGGCGAGCGCCACGCACATGTCCGACGGATGGGTGGCGACGCACTCCGGGGACGCGCCGAGGATCGCGTGGATGCGGTGAAAGCCCCCGATCGCGTCGCAGCCCTCGCCCGGGGAGCGCTTGTTGCAGCGCGAGCCGTCGGTGTCGTAGAAGTACGGGCAGCGGGTGCGCTGCAGCAGATTGCCGCCGACCGTCGCCATGTTGCGGATCTGCGGGGACGCGCCGGCGACGATCGCGCGGGTCAGCATCGGATAGCGCGTACGGACGGCCTGATGCTCGGCCACCGCGGTGTTGCGCGCGGCCGCCCCGATCATCAGGCCGCCGTCGCCGGTTTCCGTGATCTCCGCCGACAGGCCGGTCACGTCGATCAGCGCCGCGGGAGCCTCGACGGTCTCGCGCATCAGGTCGACGAGGTTCGTGCCCCCGCCCAGATACCTCGCCGCGCCCGAGCCGGAGCCGGCCCGCTCGACGGCGTCGGCGGCGTCGAGCGCGCGGGAGTAGGTGAGCTCGATCATCGATCAGACCCGGCGTATACCTCGGCGATCGCCTCGGCGATCCCGTTGTGGGCGCCGCAGCGGCACAGGTTCCCGCTCATCCGCTCGCGCAGTTCGTCGAAGTCCAGGGCGATCTCGGCGCTGCCGAGGTCGGCGGTGACGTGGCTGGGCACCCCGCGGGCCAGCTCCTCGGACATCCCGACGGCCGAGCAGATCTGGCCCGGCGTGCAGTAGCCGCACTGGAAGCCGTCATGGTCGATGAACGCCTGCTGCAGCGGATGCAGCGCGCCGTCGCTCGCCAGCCCCTCGATCGTCGTCACCCGCCGCCCGTCGCACTGGACGGCGAGGGTCAGGCACGAGAGCACCCGCTGACCGTCGACGAGCACGGTGCAGGCGCCGCACGCGCCCTGGTTGCATCCCTTCTTGGTGCCGTACAGCTCCAACCGATCACGCAGGAAGTCGAGCAGCGATACGCGGGCGTCGGAAGGCGGGGTGCTCTCGGAATCGTTGATGATGATCGGCATGCGGGTCTCCCTTTCCAGCGTCAGGCCCCCGGCGGTGACCGGGCTCGACCTCTTCTACCCCTCCGGCCCGCGTCACACTCCCCAACGCCGCAACTTCGCCGGCCGTCCGGCGTTGGGATGGCGGATGGACATCTGGAGACGAGCGACGTCGATCGCCTGCCTGGCCGGCCTGGTGGCGCTGGTGGGCGGCTCGGCGGGACCGGCGACGATGAGCGCCTTGGCCGCCGCCCCCGGGGCGCTCGTCGCGCACCTGACCTGGCAGCCGGCCGCATCCGGTGTCCAGGCCGTGGCGGCGGCGGGCGACGACGTGCTGCTGGAGAACGTCGGCGCGGTGCCGAGCGCCGGTACGCTGATCGACACCCGGACCGGCCGGCGCCGGTCGATCCCGGCCCCGGCCGGATGCGTCTTTGACTACGGCCCGGAGCCCCTGAGCACGCGCTGGCTGCTGCGCACCTGCGGGACAGAGGCGCATCCCGACATCCGGCTGCTGAGCCTGGCCACCGGACGCTGGCGTGATCTCGGCACCCCGGCCGGCGTCAGGCGTGAGGTGACGGCCTGCGCGGCCGACTTCGGCTGCGCCCTGGGTGCCACCTCCGTCGGCGCCGACTGGATCGGCTGGACCTTCGAGTGCGCGAACGAGCATTGCCTGCGGTCCGACTTCCCCTCGGGGTTCACGAGCATCGCCACCGGTCGCTGGCGGCCTCCGGGGACCGGTCCGCGGGTGATCGACGATCTCGATGCGCCGGCGCTGACCGTCCCGGTGTGTGCGCCGCTGACCGTGCCGGCCGGCTCGTCGCTGATCGCGGAGGGGCGATTCGTGGCCCTCTCGGCCGCCGGCGACGGGCCCAGCTATCTGGAGCGCTGCGGATCTCGCCGGCGGATCCCGATCGGCACCGGGCCGGTCACCGGCAACGCCGCGGTCGTGGTCGCCGCCGGGGCGGGCCGGCTGAACGGCGTCCTGCTCCCGAGCCTGCGCCGCGTCGTCATCCCGCTGCCGCGATCGATCGCGGCCACCGCGACGACGTTCGTGATCAGCGGCCGCACGCTGTTCGCCGACGATGATTCGCTGTTGTGGGAGGCGCCGTTGCCGCCCGGTCTCGGCGCCGGCTGAGCGAGGCCGCGCCGATGCCGATCAGCGAGCAGGTCCGGTGCCGTATGGCCCGAATGCGGGGAAAACCGAATGCGGAACCGCCCGCTGGTCCGGTTGCGACGCCCCGCGGATTGACCTATGGTGATCCGACAGTCCGCCGCTCGGTCGATGGGGCGCACGGATGCGCACCCGGGACCGGGCCGCGATCGATGGACCGAGCGAAGACGAGCGAGAACCGGTTGACCGCAGCAAGATCCCGATCCGCGACGCGGCGCACCCGGTCCCGGAGACGGGGCGGCGTCGCCCGGCGGCTGGCGCTCGGCTGCGCGGTGCTCGTCTGTGCCGGCGCGGGCATGAGCGCGGCCCCGGTTCCGGCCGCGTCGGCCTCGGAGTTTCGATGGTCCGGCGCCGACGTGGCCGCGCCCGGGCCGAACTGGAGCGATCCGGCGAACTGGGACGGCGATGCCGCGCCCGCGGCGGACTCGACGATCGGGGCACTGGACTTCCGGGCGCTGGACGGCTCAGGGTGCGCGACGAGCCGGCCGGTCGCCGCCTGCTTTGCCAGCAACAACGATCTTTCCGGCCTGACCGTCGGTCGGCTGGCGATCCAGGACGCCGCGTACGACATCACCGGCGCCGGGATCACGCTCGACCACGGGCTGGTCACCGGCGGACCACATCCGTACGGTTCGCCCGAGGTCGTGCTGCCGATCACGCTCGGCGGCGCTCAGATCTGGGATCTGCGCGCGGGCCTGCAGCTCGGCGCCCCGCTGCGCGGCAACGTCCGGCTGGCCGTGGCGAACCCGGACGAGCTCGGTCTCCGGGGCGACAACGAGCTCGGCTCGCTCTGGATCGACGGGGGCACCGTCGACCTCTACGGGGCCGACGTCAATTCGGCCGACGGGAACGCGGTCCGGCTCGCCGGCGCGCAGCTCGACGTCTACGGCACGTCCGCCGCGCTCGGCGCTCTGACGGCGGTCGACACCGAGCTGGTCCTCGGCCTGCCGGCGGCGGCGGACGGGCCGGTGGCCCTGACCGTGCGCAGCGCGACGCTCGCCGCCGGGAGCACCCTCGTGGCGCGGATCGGATCCGAGCTCAGCTCGACCGGGCGGATCGCCCTGGGGCGGGTGGCGCTGACGCTCAACCCCGCCGAGCACTCCCCGGTCTGCGACGGCGATCCGCTGGGCACCGTCGATACCCTCGTCTCGACGACCGGATCGCTGTCCGGCCGGTTCGCGAACGCGCCGGAGGGCGCCGTCCTCTCCGACGGCTGCGACGAGTACGAGATCCGCTATCACGCCGGACGCCCGGCGAACCGGGTGACCGCCACGCTGCTCGGAGCCCCGACGACGACGATGCTGGCGGCAAGCCCGCAACCGGCGCCCGCGGCGCGACCGGTCACCCTCCAGGCGACGATCCTGTCGCCCGACGAGCCGGGCGTGCTCGTCGGCGGCACGGTGGCCTTCCGCCGTGACGGCGCGCTGATCGCCGGATGCCGCGCGGTGCCGGTCAGCTATGTCGAGACCGCCGGCGACTATGTCGCCGACTGCCGCACCTCGTTCGCCGCCGCTGGTTCGACGCTGGCGCTGCGCGCCGCCTTCACCCCGCCCGCGGGCTCAGGCGATCTCCCGTCGGCCGGGGGAACGGCTCTCGCCGTCGCCGCCGCCGGCGCCGGCTGATCCGCGCGGACCGGGGACGACCCGGTCTCGCCCCGCCCCCTCGACGTCCGCTCACCCGAGGCTCTCCGGCAGCGCCAGGTTCTCGTTGAGGCCGAGCGTGCCGGCGGGCTGCCCGGCGCTGCTGAACGTTCCGTAGCCGGCCAGGTTCTCCAGCCCGCCGAATCCGAGCCCGCCGCTGGTCACGAGATAGGTCCCGCTCGTCACGCCGGCGGTCGTCGTCGTGCCGTAGAGCTCGATCGTCGCCGAGCCCGTCACGCCGTCGAACGTGCACTCGCCGCACGTCTCGGTGGTGACGAAGCTCTGCGAGGAATCGGGGTTGACGGTCACCAGGCTTGAGCCCGACGACCCGCCGGTCAGGCCCGCTCCGGCGAAGGTGTCAGCGCTCGTCTCGTCGAGCACCGTCGCGCCGGATTGCAGATCGCCCTCGGTCGTCGAGCCGGTGAGAACCTCGGTCAGCGTCCCGTTCGAGGCGGTCAGGCCCGCCGCGGGGACCGTGATGTTCTCCTCGCCGCCGCCGCTGGAGGGGTTGGCGAGCACAGTGGTCGTCCGGCACTGTCCCGAGGCGCTGCCGGCGACGTTCGACGCTGCGGCGGAGTCGCCGAACTGCACCGCCGGGTCGTTCAGTGTGCAGGCCAGGCGGGCGTTGACGAGGTTGTCGTCGAACTCCATGCCGTCGGGATCGCTGGACTGGTCCAGGTCGAAGGTGGCGGACATCCCCACCTGATTGCGCAGCGCGCCGATCCAGCATGTCTGCACGCCGACGACGGTCAGGCTGCCGCCGATCACGTTGTCCTCGACGTCGACATAGGGCGGGAAGCTCGAGATGCTCGTGTCGTCGACCCAGGGTGCCGGCTCGGGGACCGCGTAGCAGCCACTCGAGCCCGGTCCTCCGTCCGTGCCGCCCCCGCCGCCGCTGATCGTGACGTTGCCGCCGACGGCGGTGGAGTGGACGACGACGGCGAGCGCGTTGGTCGCGGTCAGGCTCCCGTCGATCGAGTCCTGGCTGGCGGCGTCGGGACAGCTCGTCGCCGGCGAGCAGCCGAGCACGAGCGCGGCGCCCGTCTGGACGCTGACTCCGCCGTCGATGGCGATCTGCGCGGGGAGAAGCGGGTCCGAGGCGGGATCGCCGGCGGTCCCGGCGTCCAGCAGCGCTCCCGGAGCGACGACGACGTTGCGCTCGACGATGATGACGCCGGCGGGCGCGTAGCAGACACCGGTGACCCGGACCGAGGTGTAGGTTCCCGGGGGGATGTCACCGCCGCTGCAGATGAGCGCGCGCGGGATCGCGGCGGATGCCGCGGCGCAGACCATGAGCGACCCGGTGATCAGCAGCGCGGCGAACGGCAGCATCCTGCGGTAGCGCATATCTCCCCCTTGACAGCCTTGAATGGTTCACCGGACCTGACACATCTGTGTCACCGGACGATCACGTTCACCGTCAGCGGGCGGATCCTACTGCACTGGACTGAGGAGCACCCGGCCGTCCTGCACTCTGACCGGATAGGTCCGCAGGTCGACGCACGCCGGCGCGCGCTTGGCCTCACCGGTGCGATAGTCAAAGCGTCCGTTGTGCTTGGGGCACTCGATCGTGCTTCCCATCACCAGGCCGTCGGCGAGCTGCGCGTGCTCGTGGCTGCAGACGCCGTCGGTGGCATGGAAGGTGTCGGACGGGCTGCGATAGACGGCATAGGTATGACCGGCGTGATCGAAGCGCAGGACGTCCTCGGCGTCGATCTCGTCGGCCGCGCAGACCTCGACCCAGATCGGATCGCTCACCGCTGCGGGCCCTCCACCACGACGCGGTGCAACTCCGGCCGGAACGGCTTGGCCGACGCCGGGAGCCGCGGTGAGATGAAGTACTCGGGATCACGCAGCTGGCGCCGCAGCGCGGGGAGGATCTGGCGATAGGCGGCGATCGAGCTGCGGCACGGCTCGGGCATGTCGGCGCGGACCTCGGCGTGCAATGCCGGCAGAGCGTGATAGGGGACCATCGGGAACATGTGATGTTCGATGTGGTAGTTCATGTTCCAGTACAGGAAGCGCAGTACGGGGTTCATGTAGACGGTGCGGGCATTGAGGCGATGATCGAGCACGTTCTCGGCCAGCCCGGCGTGCTGGGTGAAGGCGAAATAGTGAGCCAGCCAGCGACCGTACAGGCTCGGCAGGCCGATGTAGACGAGCGGAAGCCAGGACCGCAGCCCGATCGCCAGGCCGATGACCGCGGCGTAGACGAGCACCCAGGCCCGCGCCTCGCGAACGACGTGATGGCGCTCGGACGCCGGCACGAACGTCTCCTCCTCGGCGGTCAGGCGCCCGCCGGCGTGGCGGGCGACGCTGACGATGACGTGGTAGGCGTCGGAGAGCCCGAGCACGTTGACGGCCAGGCGCGCCGCGGCGGGCGGGCGCATCGCCAGGATCTCGGGGTCACGCCCGACGATGATCGTGTCGGTGTGATGGCGGGCATGGCTCCAGCGCCATAGCGTCGGCTCCTTGATGTTCATGAACGAGGAGACCTGATAGAGGACGTCGTTGAGCCACGGCGTGCGAAACGCGGTGCCGTGCCCGGACTCGTGCCAGCGCGAATCCGAGCACGAGCCGTACAGCACCCCGTAGACGAGCAGGAACGGCACGCACGCCCAGCTGCCCCAGAACCAGTAGCCGCCGAGGCCGAACGCCACGAGCAGGCCGAGCCACAGCGCCGTGTCGCGCAGCGCGGGCCCGTCGCGGCGCCGCATCAGCTCCTTCAGGCGCTTGCGCGGGATCTCGCTGTGGTACCACTCGGCCGCCACCAGCCCCTGCTCCTCGGCACGGCGCGTATCCCGGCCGATCAGGCTGTAGTCGCGTTGGGTCTGAAGGGTCGTGGCGCTCATCACTGGCGTCGCCGCCGGCGGGCGGAGGATGGCCGACCGAAATCCTCGCCGCCCATCCCCGGAAGCGTACAGTTACGCCGATGACCTTGGTCGTCCTGACCGGAGCGACGCGCGGCATCGGCCGGGCCGCCGCGGTGGCGCTGGCGCGCGATGGCGTCGAGCTGGCGCTCGTCGGCCGTGAGCCCGATCGCGTCCGGGCCGTCGCCGCGCAGGCCGCGGCCGCCGGCGGCGGTGCGCCCGTGCACGAGCACGTCGCCGATCTCGCGCTGATGGAGAGCGTGCGCTCGCTGGCGGCGGAGCTGCGCGACCGATACGAGCGCATCGACGTGCTCGCCAACAACGCCGGCGCGCTGTTCGCCTCGCGGGCGCTGACCGCCGAGGGGCTCGAGCGCACCCTCGCGCTCAATCATCTGGCCCCCTTCCTGCTGACCAATCTGCTGCGTGACCGGCTGGCCGGGGGCCGTGTCGTCGGGACCGCCTCCGACGCTCACAAGTCCGGGCGTCTCGACCTCGAGGACCTCCAGTCGACGGGCGCGTACGCCGCGATGGGGGTCTACGGCACGTCCAAGCTGTGCAACATCCTCTTCACGCGCGAGCTCGCGCGCCGCGCCCCGGAGCTTCACGCCACCTGCTTTCACCCCGGCGTGGTGCGGACCGGGTTCGCCAAGAACGAGAACGGGCGCTGGAAGCTCCTGACGACGCTCGCCGCCCCGTTCCTGCGCTCGCCGGAGCGCGGCGCCCGGTCGCTCGTCTGGCTGGCCGTGTCGCCACAGGCCGCCGGGCTGACCGGGGTCTACGTCGAGGACGAGAAGGTCGTCGCCCCGAGCGCGGCCGCGCAGGATGATGGGCTCGCCGCCGAGCTGTGGGAGCGCAGCGCCGCTCTGGTCGGCTTGCCCTCGGCCGCCGTCGGCGACACCGCCGCCGGGCGCTGATCGCCGACCGCCCGGACCTCAGGCGGTGAAGGCGTAGCGCCTCGGCGACCCCGTTGACGCTCAGGCCCGGTCGAATGAATATAAAGGTATAGGCAAAGAGCGAGGAGTTCCGATCGTGCCGACAGAGCTGAGCATCCCCGGCTTCCAGGGGCGGGTCGTGGGCCCGGGCGATGACGACTACGACGACGCCCGCGCGGTCTGGAACGTCATGCACGACCGCCGGCCGGCGCTGATCGCCCGCTGCACGTGCGCGCCGGACGTGGCGGCTGCGATCACCTACGCCCGCGGGCGCGGGCTGGAGATCGCGGTGCGCTGCGGTGGTCATTCGCTGCCCGGGTTCTCGACGACCGAGGGCGGGATCGTCATCGACCTGCGCGGCCTCAATCGGGTCGATGTCGACCCGGTGGCAGAGCGCGTCCAGGTCGGCGGCGGCGCCCTGCTGGGCGACGTCGACCGCGGCGCGCAGGCGCACGGCCTCGTCGTGCCCGCCGGCGTCGTCTCGCACACCGGGGTCGGCGGGCTCACCCTGGGGGGCGGCGTCGGGCGTTTGATGCGCCGCTTCGGGCTCACGATCGACGCGCTGCTGGGCGCCGAGGTGGTGCTCGCCGACGGCACGATCGTGCAGGCGTCCCCGGACGAGCACCCGGACCTGTTCTGGGCGCTGCGCGGCGGCGGGGGCAACTTCGGCGTCGTCACCGAGTTCGAGTTCCGCGCCCACGCGTTGAGCGTCCTGCCGATTCTGGCCACGTTCCACCCGCTGGACCGTGCCGCGGACGTGCTGAGCCTTGGCGAGCGGACGATGGCCGGCGGCTGGGGCGGGGTTGCGCGTGACGAACTGCTGTGGACGAGCTTCATGCGCCGCGGCCCGGCCGGGGCACCGTGGATGACGCCGGAGCTGGCCGGGCAGCCGGGCGTCATGTCGCTGATCGAATGGTCAGGGGAGATCGCCGAGGGCCGGGCGCTGCTGGCCGAGATCGAACGCCGGCTCGCCGCGCCGGCCGGCGACCTCGACGACGTGCCCTATCTCGCGATTCAGCAGATCACCGACGAGCTGCTGGCGCCCGGGACGCTGCACGCCTACATCAAGGCCGGCTTCACCGCCGAGCTCAGCGCTGAGCTGATCGCCGTCCTGATCGAGCGCGGCGCGCGCGTCGGCTCCGAGCTGTCGGTGATCGAGGCGCTCGCGCTCGGTGGCGCGATCGACCGCGTGCCGGCGGATGCGTCGGCATATCCCCACCGCGGCGCGCGCTGGCTGATCAACATCGCCGGCCAGTGGAGCGACCCGGCCACGACGGCGGCGGAGATCGCCTGGGTCAGGGACACCTTCGCCGCGCTGGAGCCCCATCTCAGCGGCGGCGCGTACTCCAACTTCATGGAGGGCGACGAGGCCGGGGCGGCGGGCGTGGCCTACGGGCCGACGCTTGGGCGCCTGCGCCAGATCAAGTCCGTCTACGACCCGGAGAACGTCTTCCGCCGCAATCAGAACATCCTTCCGGCGACGGGCTGACGAGCCGGCGCGGCGGGCGGGGTCAGCGCCCGCCGGCGAGTCCGGTCACGTGCTCGGCGATCGCCGCCAGGCAGAGTGCGTGGGTCGGATTGGTACCGGCGCTCGTCCGCGTCAGCGTGCCGATCCGGCGAACCATGGCGGGGGCGAGCGGGCGGCGATGCAGCCGCTCGGCGGGCTGCGCCCGGGCGATCGTCTCGGGCAGCAGGGCACACCCGGTCCCCTCGGCGACGAGCTGGGCGATCGTCACCAGACCCTCGAACTCCCACCGTCGAGCCGGCTCGGCGCCCGCCGCGGCCAGCCGCCGGTCGCCGGCGCGGCGGGAGAGATGCCCTTCCGGCGCGCACAGCCAGGTCATCGTGGTCGCCGCGTGGGCGAGCCGGCGCGCGGTCAGCGGCGTTTCGGCGCCGGCGAGTGGATGGTCGGCCGGGACGGCGAGCACCACCGGCTCGGTGCAGATGTGATGCCGGGTCAGGCCGGCCGGCGGTGGGTCCGGCTGCGCGCTCCACCCGTCGATGACCGCGATGTCGCTGCGATACGCGCTGACCGCCACGCCTGCGTCGACGGTGGCGATCTGGCGCATGAGGATCTCGAGCGCCGGATGGCGGCGCTGAACGGCCGCGAGCGCGCCGGCCACGGCGGTCGCCAGGCTGGGGATCGCCGACACGGTGAGCTGGCCGCCGATCGTTCCGGCCTGGGCGGCGAGGTCGGCCTCGGCGCGCTCGGCCGCCGAGATCAGCTCCGCGGCGTGGCGGGCCAGGAGCCGGCCGGCGTCGGTCAGCGTCGCGCTGCGCGCGGTCCGCTCCAGCAGGGCGACCCCGGTCTCCCGTTCCAGGGTCGAGAGCTGCTGGGAGATCGCGGAGGGCGAATAGCCGAGCGCGGCCGCCGTCGCGTTGATGCTGCCGTCCTCCCCGAAGCGCCAGAGAATCTGGAGACGATGGAGATCGAGCATCAGTACATCTTATGCTCAGGGGAAGCTTTCCGCGCTTTACTTGAGGCTGGAAAGCGCCGATGATCAAATCGAGATCTGAAGACGACCGATCAAGGATTGAGACCATGAAGACCATCTCCTCCCTCATCAAGCGCACGACCGCCCTCTGGGCCGAGCTTGACAGCGCTCAGCAGCGGCTGTTCGAGCTGCAGACCGGCATCCCGCTGACGGGCCGCCGCCGCAAGCGCTGACCGCGGGCGCGCTTCCCCGCCCCGCCCCCTCGCGCCGGGCTCCTACACAGCTCTTACGCAACGGGAGCGTGAGTTCCGGGGCCGATCAGGCTCTTTAGGGGTGTACCCCAACAAAGGAGGGACCTGATCATGAAGTTCGGACGCAGTGCGGTCGCGGTGGCCGCCTCGGCGGCGATGCTCGCCGGTGGCGGGGGCGTCGCGTACGCGGCGTCGTGCCCCGGGATGACCGGCACGACCGGGACGACCGGGACGACCGGGACGACCGGCACGACCGGCACGACCGGCACGACCGGGACGACGACCACGACGGGCACCACCACGACCAGCGCGGCGACGACGCCGTCGACCACCACGAACACGCGTCGCGTCTCGCACCACCACCACGCGCACCGCTGACAGCGCTCTCACGGGAACGGGAGGGACATGGACCGTCCCTCCCGCCCGCGTGCCCGTGAGCGCACCGGCGACGAGGAGGCGAGCCGGCGATCCGAGCCCGTACGCTCGGCCGGCGAGCGCCGATGACCTTCCCCCGCCTCCTCATCATCGCGCGCCATCGCCGCCACGTCGTGGGCGCGATCGCGCTGACCGCGCTGCTCTCGGCCTGCGGCGGTGCGGCCCGGGCGCAACGCGCCGCGCCGTCAGCATCGCCGTCGCCGAAGGTGATCGCCGCGGGGCTTGACCAGCCCAAGAAGCTGACGCTCACCTCCGGCGGCGATCTGCTCGTCGCGCTCTCCGGTGACGGTGCCGCGCCGACGAGCTGCACCGACGGTGATCAGCGCTCGTGCCTGGACCGGTCCGGCGCCATCGATGAGGTCACTCCCGCGGGGCGGGCGACCACGCTCCTGCGCGGACTGCCGTCGGTCTCCTCCGGTCATTCCGATCCCCAGGCGACCGGCCCGGTGCAGGCCCGATTCGTCGGCGGCGGGCTTCAGGTTCTGTTCCAGAACACGGTCATCGAGGAGCGGACCGGGAACAGCATCTACGGACGCGCGGGGCGGCTGTTCAGCGATCTGGTCACGTTCTCCTCCGGGGGCGATCCGACCCCGGCGATCGAGGCGCGGCTCGGCCCGTTCGAGGCCCGGCACGATCCCGACCGCGGTGCGGGCAGCGACGTGACCTACGGCGAGGAGGCGGCCGTCGACAGCGACCCGTACGGCTTTGTGGCGTATCACGGCGGCTACGCGATCGCCGACGCCGGTGGCAACGACGTCCTCTTCCTGTCGCCCGCCGGGCGGCTCAGCGTGCTCGCTGTGCTCCCGACGATCCGCGAGCGGGCGCCGGCCCACACCTTCGGCGCCCGCCAGACGACGGCGATCGAGGCCGAGGCGCAGGCCGTGCCGACCGCGGTCGCCGTCGGTCCCGACGGCGCGCTGTACGTCGGCGAGCTCGGCGGCGTCCCCTCGGCCCGCGGCAGCTCCGACGTCTACCGGATCGCCCCCGGCCACGCGCCGACCGTCTACGCCCGCGGGCTGACGGCGATCGGCGACCTCGCGTTTGACTCGGCCGGCCGGCTGCTCGTGCTCGAGATCGACCGCGACGGGCTCAACGATCCCGGCATCGACGACGGCCACCCGGTCTCCGGGGCGATCGTCGCGGTCAGCCGCGACGGCGCCCGGACGATGCTCGTCGGCAGCGGCCTCAGCTTCCCGACCGCACTCGCCGTCGCGCCGGGCGGCACCGTCTATGTCTCGACATACGGAACGACCTCGGCCGGCTCGGGCCGCGGTGGCGAGATCGTCGCGCTGCACCTGGGCTGACCGTCACCGCCCGCCACCGTCGTGCGCGAGTCGCCGCGCCGGCACGACGGGCGGAGGTGGTTCTGTGACTGGGCCGCCGGTCAGGTCGTGGCCGTCGCGGAGTGTGCGAGCGCGTCGATGAGACCGTGAACGACCCGGGTGGTGGCATCCCGAGTGTCGGGCTCGGCGACGATCACGAACGCGGCCTCCTGCAGGGCGCCGAGGAGGACGTGGGCGAACGGGGTGGTCGGGAAGTCGGGGAGCTGGCCGGCGTCGATCGCGGCGCTGAGGAGCTGCTCGGTCAGTCCGAGGCCGTAGGCGGCGGCGAGGTCGCGGAAGGCTGCCCAGCCGAGAATGGTCGGCGCGTCGATCAGCAGGATCTGGCGGACCTCGGGCTGTGCGCACGCCGTCAGCCACGCGTCGACGGCAAGATGCAGGGCCGCGAGCGGATCAGACGGCGCGTGCTGCGCGACGGTCTCAGCCAGTCGCCGGGTCACGTCACGTTCGACCTGCTCGGTCACAGCGGCGAACAGGGCCCGCTTGTCGGCGAACTGGTGATACAGCGCGCCGCGGGTCACGCCGGCAGCGCGTGCGATCTCGAGCGTGCCGACGGCGGCGTAGCCGCGCTGGGCCAGCAGCGGCCGCGCGGCGCCGATCAGGGCCGTCCGGGTGGCGGCGCTGCGCTCGCTCTGCGTTCTGCGCTTGCTTTGCATACAGCCTGTCTGTAACTTACGTGCGGTCTGCACGCAACCGGAGGAGGAGTCTGCCAGTGTCCTCGATCATCCGCGGCTTCGGCGCCACCCGCATGGCGGTCGGCGCGCTCGCCTGGGTCGCACCCGCAACGTCTGGTCGCATCTTCGGGCTGGATCCGACCAGCGATCCGGTTCTGGCCCAGCTCTTCGGGGTCCGCGACTTCGCGCTCGGAGCGTTGACCGCCACGACCTCGGGCGCCGATCTGGCCAAGGTCCTGCGCATCGGGGTCGCGCTCGACGCGGTGGACGCACTGGGGTGCGTGCGCCGGCGCCGGCGGCTGTCCACGCAGGGCAAGATCCTCACCGGGGGAGGCGCGGCGATGTTCGCGGTGCTCGGAGCGGTCGCCCTCAGCGCCACCCCCACCCGAGACTGACCGCCGCCTCCCGTGAACGACCACTAGTGGTCGTTCCCGTAAGTACGGTCGGACCGAGAGGGGTCACTGGGGGATGGCGGGCAAGGACGCAGGATCCGACGTGTGGCCCTGCCACACGAGGATCCGAGGACGCCGCCCGACGCCGCCAGGGGCCACTCGAATCCGAGCGTATTTGCGGGAACGGCCACTAGCCTTCCGACCAGTCGACGGTGGCCACCGTGACCGGATCGGCGAGTCCGTTGAGCTCGAGCGGTCGCTCGTCGATGGCGCGGAAGGGGTAGCCGGCCGCCTTGAGCGCCTCGCGGCTCGCGATGATTTCGCCAGGGCCGGCCGCGGCGGCGATCCGGGCGGTGGTGTGCACTGCGCGGCCGCCGTAGTCGCCGCCGCGGTCGGTCGCCTCGGCGGCGTGGATTCCGATGCGCACACGCGGCGCGAAGCCGTGGTCGCGTCTGTGATCGCGCAGCGACCGCTGGATCGAACAGGCGCACTCGATGGCGCTCGCGGACTCTGCGAACGCGATGAAGAACCCGTCGCCTTCGTGCTTGACCTCCTCGCCGGCGCGCGCCTGGAAGCACCCCCTGAGCGTACGGTCATGCCAGGCCAGGAGCGACTCCCATTGCTCGTCGCCGAGCATCTCGACAAGGCGTGTCGAGTCGACGATGTCGGTGAACATGAAGGTTCTGACGGCAGTGGATGGGACCGTGCCGGCTCTGATCAGAAGCGCTGCGGCATGATGCGCGGCGCGCTCGGCGCCGATGCGTTCGAAGCTCGCCCGCGCGGCGGTGAGCTCGAGCTCGGCGGCGTCCTGGTCGCCCACGTCGGCATACGCGCCGGCCAGGAGCTCGCGCGCCTGCGCCGTCTCGTAGGGGACGTCGATCTCAGACCACAAGCGGACCCCGCGTCGGAGCTCGCGGATCGCGTCGTCGATCCGAGACTCCGACAGCGCCAGCCGTCCGCCCGCCACCGTCGCGGCGGCGCGCACTGCGGTCGTGTCAAGGGACTCGGCGAGCTGTTCGAGCTCCTGGAGCGACGAACGCGCCAGTTCGGCGTCACCTGCGGCGATGGCGATCTCGACCGCCGCCGGCAGGACCAGCCAGCGGCCCTCGCGCGCCAATCCGTTTTCGTCGGCCAGGGCTTGCGAGATCGCTCGCCGGGCGACAGCCGGCTTCTGCTCGTCCAGGCGCAGGAGCGCCAGGCCGGGCTGCGGGTCAAAGCCCAGCTCGGCGGAGCGTTGGAAGGACTCGATCGCCCCTTTCAGGTCACCGCGCCGGCGGCGGATCTCGCCGAGCTCATGCAGTCCAAAGGCGGCCCAGCGGGGCGCCGCCGCCAGCAGCTCATCGACCGCCTCGCTCGCGTCTCGTTCGGCGCGATCAAGTTCGCCGCGGAAGCGCATGACCTCGGCCCGATGAAACCGGCACAGGCCCGGGAACCCGCTCAGTGACTGCCGCTCGCACCAGCGCAGCGATGCGATGCTCCACTCGCCCGCCCGGCCCCAGTCGCCGCGGTTGCGGCAAGCGAAGATCGTGGAGCAGAAGATCTGCCCGGTCGTCCACAGATCGAGCTCTCCGCCGAGAGCGGCAGCCATCGCCTCGTCGATCAGAGCAGTGCCCTTGTTCACTTCGCCGACGAGCAGGCGCGCGTGGCCCAAGGCCAGGCGGCCCAACGCCTCGATGTCACGGTCCCCGAGCTCAGCGCCGAGCCCGACCATCTCCCGGCTGATCTGCAGCGCAGCGGGTCCGTTACCCATGAAGAACATGCCCTGCGCCATGCACATCAGAACCAGGCCGCGCTCGCGGCACGCGGGCTCGCCCTCGAGTAGGCGCCCGGCGCGCGCCAGCCAGCCGGCGGCGAGCGCATCGCCCTGCCGCGCGTGGTGCTCGATCGTCAGCTTCACAGCCACGCGCGCCGCGGACCGACGGTCCCCGCCGCGTTCGTAGGCCGCCGACGCGCGCTCCAGAATGTCGAACATCTCATCGAAGTGGCGCGACCAGCGCGCGGCCTCGCCGAGCCGCTCCAGATCCTCGGGAGCGAGCGAAGCCGTCCGATCGGAGGATCGAAGCTGGTCGAACGCAGATCCCCACGCCCGCCGCTCGAACGCCTCCCGCCCCCGCTCCAGCGCGCCGCCCTCGATCTCCGGCATGTCGGAATTCTTCCACGCGCGCCTCGGCCGCCATTCGCCCCGACCAGCCACCGGTCTGCACAGACGGCCGCCGACGCGAAGCTGTCACCACGCTGATGGCAGGCGTCGCAGAGTGGAGCGCTCGCCCGAAGCGTGCTCGGGCGAACGCGCGTCTGGCCGTGGGGTGAGTTGCGGCGGTGGTGACCGAACGCGACGGTCAGGTGCTGACGTGCGGCTGGCTCGCCGAGACGCGCGTGAGGTCGGCGATCGCCTCTCGAACGAGATCCGCGAGCTCCTCTGGGGGGGCGTCCTGGAACGCGGCGGCGCTCTCCCCGAAGACCTCGGTGATCACGCCGACCATCGCGGCCATCCGGACGCGCTCGCGCAGGGTCATCGCCGGAGAGGAGAGAATGCGCTCAAAGCGGGCTTCGACGTCCCGGCTGTCCGGCGAGGTCGCCGTTTCAAGGCTCTCGAACGCGCTGCGGTTGCGGTTGTGGAGGAGCAGCAGCTCGCGGTTGTCGACCATGAAGTCGATCATCTCGTTGGCCAGGCGAGGCCAGATCGCGACGCGAGCGGCCCCGTCGGGGGCAGCCTCGAGTTCGGCGATCACGCTCTCGCCCAGCGTCTGCAATCGGAGGTGGAGCTCGAGGAGGATGTCCTCCTTGCGCGCAAAGTAGTAGTAGAGCGCCGCCTTGGTGATCTCGAGACGCTCGGCGATGTCTCGCAGGGAGGTCTTGTCGTACCCCTGCCGCGTGAACAGCTCCTGGGCGACGTCGAGGATCCGTGCGCGTGTCTGGGCGCCGTCGCTACCCGGGGGTCGTGCCATCTCGAAGAAGTTTACTTGACGATCGGCTAGTTCTTGCTACCGTAGGCTCCCGCCCAGTAACTTGTCGGCCGGTTAGTACGATTGGCCGGCCCGTGACCACAGACCGAGAGCCCCCATGACCACGAGCATGACCGCCCCTTCGTCGCGGCCCGCGAGCCCCGTGACCACGCCGCCGTTTCGCCGGCGGTGGCTGGTCCTGGTGGTCGTCATGACCGCCAACATCATGGACGCGATGGATTCGACCATCGCCACGATCGCCGCCCCGTCGGTCCGGCGCGATCTCGGCGGGGGCGCCGCGACGCTGCAATGGATCACCGCCGGGTACACCCTGGCGTTCGCCGTGCTGCTGATCGCGGGCGCGCGGCTCGGGGACATCGTCGGCCGCCGCCGCGTCTTTCTCCTCGGGCTCGCCGGCTTCACCATCTTCTCCGCCGCGTGCGCCGCGGCCCCGTCGATGCCCGTGCTCATCGCGGGCCGCGCCCTCCAGGGCGCCTTCGGCGCGCTCATGATCCCCCAGGGCTTTGGCTTTCTCAAGCAGGTGTTCCCCGACCAGGACGAGTTCAACAAGGCGATGGGCTTTGTCGGCCCGGCCACCGGCCTGCCGATCCTCGCCGCGCCGATCCTCGCCGGCGCGCTCATCGACGCCAACCTATGGCACGTCGGATGGCGCCTGGTCTTCCTCATCAACGTCCCGATCGGCGCGCTCGCGCTCGCGCTCGCGGTCCCGACCCTCCCCGACAGCCCCAAGCGCTCCGGGCTCACGCTCGACACCGGTGGAGTCGGGCTCATCGGCCTCGCGCTCGTTGCGATCATCTACCCGCTCATCCAGGGCCGGAGCGACGGCTGGCCCCTGTGGTGCTTCGCCCTGCTCGCCTCAGGCGCGCTCCTGCTGCTCGCGTTACTGCGCCACGAGCGCCGGCACCGCGACAACGCGCTGATCGAGCCGACTCTCCTGACCAACCGCACCTACCTCAGCGGGATCGCCGTGGTCCTCTTGTTCTTCGGTGCGTTCGCCGGACTGCTGCTCTGCGTCTCACTCTACGGGCAGCTCGGAGAGGGCTGGTCTCCGATCCACGCCGGCCTGACTCTGACCCCGATGGTCATCGGGATCATCCTCGGCATGGCCATCTCCTTCGCGCTGGTCGATCGCCTCGGACGCCACCTGCTGCACATCGGCATCCTGTTGATCTCCGCAGGCACCGCGGCGATCGCCGTCACTCTCACCGGTGCCCACAGCGCCTCGACCTGGGACCTCGTCCCCGGCCTCCTGCTCGCCGGTCTCGGCGCCGGCACGAGCTTTGCCCAGCTCTTCGGATTTGTCCTCAACAGCGTCACCATGGACGAGGTCGGATCCGCGTCCGGCGTCCTTGAGGCGACGCAACAGCTGTCGACCTCGCTCGGCGTCGCGGTCCTCGGGACGATCTTCTTCTCCGCTTTCGATCACCATCTCCCCACCGACGCGCTGCAGATCACGGCATGGGCGTGTCTCGCCCCGCTCGCCGCGGCGTTCCTGTTCGTCATTCGGCTGCCGACGCATTCCCGGGACGAGCAGGAACAGCGCGCGTGAGGGCGTCCGCGTCGCTTGGATCCGCGGCGGGCCCGTGCGCCGGCACGCGTGCTCGTGTGTGTGAGACAGCGTGCGTGCCGACGGCCGGTGGAGGGTCACGGCGTTGGGAGCCCGGGCGCGGATTCGTCGGCGGATCCGTCACGCCGGATCTGGTCACAAATCGGGGTGTTCTGTTATCTAGGGGCATGGCGATGACTGGCGCCCGGGAGGGATGGTCAGATGCGGATCTGCTGGCGGGGATCGCCGGCCGTGATCGGGAGGCGTGCGCGGTGTTCTATCGCCGGCATGTCGCGCGGGTGGTGGCGTGTGTGCTGCGTGAGACGCGTGATCTGGATGTGACCGCTGATGTGACGGCGGAGGTGTTTGCGTCGGTGATCGTCAGCGCGGGGCGGTATCGGGCGCAGACTGACAGTGCGGGTCCGTGGCTGATCGGGATTGCGCGCAATGTGCTGGCGGGCAGCCGGCGGCGGGGGCGGGTGCAGGATCGGGTCAGGCGCCGGCTGGCGATGGAGCCGATCGAGCTGGACGACGATGATCGCGAGAGCACGGCGGGGTTGGCGGCGCGTGGGGGTCGGGTGGTTGAGTTGGTCGAGGCGTTGCCGGCCGGTGAGCGCGAGGCGGTCAAGGCGCGGGTGGTGGATGAGCGGTCCTATAGCGAGATCGCGTCGGAGTTGAGGTGTTCTGAGCTGGTGGTCCGCAAGCGGGTCAGTCGCGGGCTGGCGCGGGTGCGCCGCAAGTTGGAGGAGCGCTGATGGCCGACTTCTATGACCGTCTGGAGGTTGCGCTGGCGGACGCGACCGAAGCTGGGGTGCGTCGTCGCGTTCGGGTGCGGGGGTCGGTGCGCGGGCGCGGGGACTGGCTGGCGGCGGCGGCGGCGTTGGCGGTGACGGTGGCGGTGGTGGCGGTGATCGTGATCGTCGGGGGTGATCATCGCGGTGGTCACCGCTTCGTGAACCGGTCCCTGCCGGCGGTGGTGACCAACTATGGGCCGCGGCGGCTGCCGGCGCTGGGCGGTCAGAGGGTGTGCGATACCGCGCTGCGCGCGCCGCGTGGGGGCGGCTCGGCACGCGGCGTGGTCGTGGTGGACACGCGCCCCCCGACGCGCTTTGTGTTCTCGCTCACCGCGTCGGGCGTGGCGCCGAACGCCGGGGCAGATGTGTATGCGGTGTGGCTGGTGCCCGCGACGCGGTTGGGCTCGGGCGCCTATCGGCTGCTGGCGGGGCAGGCGCCGTTGTTCGTGGGCGTGGTCAGGCCGTCGGTCACGCGTGGCGGGCGGGTCGGAGTCGAGGGTCTGCTGCCCCAGAGCGCGAGCGGCGACTATCTGCTGCGTCTCACCCGTCAGCCCCGCCCGTCGTCGACGGCGCCCGGCCAGGTCGTGCTGCAGGGGTTCATCGGCCTATGACCGAGAACGGCCAGGCGTTGCCGTTGGTCAAAGGGCGGGACGGGGCCACGGTGTCTCCCGATCGAACCCGGCGGCGCCCGCGCGCCTGACTCGCTGAGCGGAGGGGGTCGGCGGTCGGCGGTCGGCGGCTCGATTCTCGCGGTCTCACCGATCGGGGTCACAAAATCACGCGGCCGGACATATAGGGGTTTGAGGGAGCACTTGCATCTGCCACGGCCCACCCCAGCGATCCGCACCGATGACAAGGAGACGCGCATGAGCCCGCACCGGCGACGCTCACCAGCAACGGCGATCCAGGAGCAGGCGATCGTGAAGGGCCGTGCCCGGGTGGCGCGGCGGGCGGCGCAGCGCGGCAGCATGCTCGCCATCGCTGCTGCAACGCTCATGTGCGCCGCAGCCTCCGGCGCCGGGACGCAGCGAGTCCCGCCACGGCCGACCCCCTCCGCACACGCGCGCCGAGCGCTCACGCCGCGAGCGAGCGCCACAGCCGCGAACTTCACTGGCTCGCCCGCCACGGCAGGCGCCCCGGGCGCGCAGCGGGGGTCGGTTCTTCTGACCGGCAGTCCGGGTGTCCCGGTCGCGAACCCGCGGACGGGCACCGTGTACGTGCCGATCCAGTGCGCGACGAGCTTCTGCTCGGCGCCGGCCGCGGGGCATGTCCTCGACGTGATCGCGGCTGCTCGCTGTGACGCGACCGTCGTGTCCGGGTGCCGGGTGCTCGCCACCGTCCGCGTCGGGAAGAGCCCGCTGGCGGCGGTCCTGGACGGGGCGACGGACACGATCTACGTGGTCAACGGCGGCAGTACGTCGCCGACTGTCCGCTCGGGGACCCCCGGCAGCGTGTCGGTGGTCAACGGCGCCCGTTGCAACGCCGCGGTCAGAAGCGGCTGCGGGCGGGCGATCGCGACGATCACCACGGGTGGGTTCCCGGTGGCCGGCGCGCTCGACCCCGCGACCGGCACCCTCTATGTCGCGAATCTGAAGGGCGATGTGTTCGCGATCGACATCGCCCGCTGCAACTCGATCACCACGAGCGGGTGCCGGCAACCGGTGAGGAAGATCGTCGACCGCGGTGACCCGGACGCCGTCGCTGTCGACGTGGCCACGGACACGGTGTATGCCGCCAATGACGGCGCCTCCGGAAACGGCGACACGCTCTCGGTGATCAATGGAGCCCAGTGCAACGGCAGTGATGGCCGTGGGTGCGGCCGAGTTTCGCGCACGGTCAGGGTGGGTTCCAATCCCGAGTCAGACGCGGTCGATCCGGCGACGAACACCGTCTATGTCGCGAACGCCGACGACGGGACGGTCTCGGTCATCAACGGTGCGCGCTGCAACGCCATCGTCGGTGCCGGTTGCCGGCGCCTGGCGACGACGGTGAGCACCGGCGCCGGCGTCGGTTTCGTTGCCCTCGACGATGCCCGGCACACCGTGTTCGCGGTCAACGCCGGCGACGACACCGTCTCGGCGATCAACACCAGCCGTTGCGACGCGACGCACACCGCCGGGTGCTCGGGGTTCGCGCCCGCCCAGCAGGCGAGCGCCAACCAAGGCCCCGGCTATGCGCAGTTCCCCGCCCAGCTCGCGCTGCTGCCGCGGACCGGCTCCGCCTACCTCGTCAACGCGGGCGGCTCAGATGTCCTGGCCGTCGTCGACCTGAGCCACTGCGAGGCCGTCAGTACGTCCGCGTGCCGCGTCGATGCCCTGAGCGTGCCGCGGGATCACGAGTACCTCGCGGCGATCGACCCCGCCACCGACACGATCTATGCCAGCAGCAGGACGGCACCACGGATCGACGTGCTCAACGGCGCGACCTGTCACGCCGGCCGGCTCTCCGGCTGCGCACCCGTCGCCGAGATCCCGATCGGCGAGATGGGCGCGAGCGTCGGCGCGGTCGACGACGCCACCCACACGCTGTACGTCTCCGGGGCCTCGTCGATCTCGGTGATCAACACCGCGGCCTGCAACGCTCAGGCCACGATCGGATGCGCCGGTCCGTCGGCGACGATCACGATCGGGGCCTCTCCCGGCATCCCTGCGCTGAACCCCGCCACTCAGACGCTCTACGTCGCGTTCGGCAAGACCGCAAACCGTGTGGCGGCGATCAACGCCGGGATCTGCAACGCCGAGACGACGACCGGCTGCGGGCAGACCCCCGGGATCGTGAGTGTCGGCGCCAACACCAACCAGATCGCGGTCAGCCCGGCCACCAACACGATCTACGCGCCCGCGGCCGGATCCAACTACTCCGGCGACACCGTCGCGGTGATCAACGGCGCGACCTGCGACGCCGCGGACCTCGCAGGCTGCGACCGGCCCACCGCCATCGTGAAGGTCGGAGCCGGCCCGGCCGGGGTCGCCGTCGACGACCTCACCCACACCGTCTACGTCGCCAACAACGCCGACGGGGATACCCCCGGGACGGTGTCGGTGATCAACGACTCCACCTGCAACGGGCAGGACACCTCGGGCTGCGGCTCGCTCGCGGCCACCGTCGCGATCGGCCGCTCACCGCTCCTGGCCGCGATCGACCCCACCACCGACCAGCTCTACGTCACCGACTACTCCAGCGCGGCGGTGTCGATCATCGACGGATCGACCTGCAACGCCGAGCTCACCACCGGCTGCTCCCGGCCGGCCGCCCTCCAAGCCGTCGGCTCCCAGCCCTTCGGGCTCGCCGTCGACGACAGCACCGACACCGTGTACGCGTTCAGCACCCTCGGACTCGGAACCACCTCGGTCTTCGAGGGGCCCGCGTAGCGACAGCCGGCCCGATGGCTGACGCGCCGGTGGGCTTGGCTTGTTTGGCGGGGAGCGTTCGGGTGTGGGTGCGGGCGGATTGGACCGGTCGTGCTCGTCCGCTCGGCGTGGCGATTCTGTGATCGCGGTGGTGTCGCGCCGGCCATCCTGCGAGGATGGGCGCAGATCATCGGTCTGAGAGGAGAGCAATGCCCCAGTACGCGCCCGGGACACCGTCGTGGATCGACTTGGCATCGCCCGATGTCGACGGGTCGGTTGGTTTCTATGGTCAGCTGATGGGTTGGACAGCCACCGACCCCCAGCCGGAGACCGGTGGCTATCGGCTCTTTCAGCAATCTGGGGCGAACATCGCCGGGGTGATGCAGCACATGGCGCCGGATCAGCCGACGGCGTGGGCGACCTACGTCGCGGTGACCGACGCTGACGAGACGGCCGCCAAGGTCTCGCACGCCGGTGGCATGGCGATCGCCGGCCCGATGGACGTGACCGACATCGGGCGGATGGCGGTCTTCTGCGACCCGACGGGAGCCGCGTTCGGGATCTGGCAGGCCAAGACGTTCACCGGCGCTGATCTCGTCAACGAACCCAACTCGCTGTGCTGGAACGAGGTCCGCACCCGCGAGCCCGAGCGCGCGAAGTCGTTTTACGAGGCGGTGTTCGGCTGGACGGCCGCAGCGCCACCGTTTCCCGGACCGGACTACACCATGTGGGAGCTCGACGGCAAGCCGGTGGGCGGCATGATGGCGATGACCGATGAGTTCTTCCCCGCGGAGGTGCCGGCGCACTGGAGCGTGTGCTTCGCGGTCGCCGACTGCGACGCGATCGTCGCCCGCGCCTCCGAGCTGGGCGCGACCGTCGTTGCGCCGGCGATCGACATGCCGATCGGGCGCTTCGCCGGTTTCACCGACCCGCAGGGGGCGGCGTTCACGGTGATCCAGATGGCGGCCACATAGGCCCACCGAGGGCGCGAGCCTGCGGGGTGCGGTCCCCGGAGAGCCGGGTCGTCCCGACCTGCCGGCGGGCTGATTGGGATCCGGCCGCTCAGCGCCGCGCGCGCTTGCGCTTGGGCAGCTCGCCGCCGGCGTCGGCGACGGCCTGCTTGAGATGCGCGGGCTCGTGACCGGGCTCCAGCAGCTCGGAGACCTCCAGGCCGGTCCGGGCGAGATGGCCGGCGAGCAGACCCGCGCTGCGATCGCGGTCGCCGGCCTTGCAGGCGTCGAGGATGTCACGGTGCTGGGCCGTCGCCCAGGCGCTCGGGCCCTGTCCGATGTGCAGGCGGCGATAGCGCTCGGCGTGATCGAACATCTGCCCGAGCATCACGTTGACGCGCTCGCCGGCGTGCGCGGTCAGCGCCTGGTGGAACTGGCGATGCGGGACGTTCCAGCGCCGGTAGTCCTTGGCCTGGGCGTAGTGGGCCATCTCGGCCATGTGACCCTCGAGTCGCGCCAGATCCTCTGAGCCCAGGTGCGCGACCGACAGCCGCAGCGCCTCGGCCTCGAGCGTGACCCGCATGACGTACAGCTGCTCGAGGTCCTCGGCGTTCATCGACGCGACGCGCACGCGGCGATTGGGCTCGCCCTCGACGAGCCCCTCGCTCTGGAGCATTCGCAGGGCCTCGCGCAGCGGCGTGCGGCTGATCCCGAGATCCTCGGCCAGCGCGACCTGCGACATGACCGCGCCCGGCGCCAGGAGCCCGTCGAGGATCGCGCTCCGCACCCGCTCGTAGACGTCGTCGGTGCTCTGTCCGTTCTCGGCCATGGGCGCCGCTCAGGCCCCGAGCATGCTGTAACCGCCGTCGGCGATCATGTAGGTGCCGGTGATGTGGTGGGCGTCCTCGCTGGCGAGGAAGAGGGCTGCGCCGGTCATGTCCTCAGGGGCGGGGATCTTACCCGCCGGAGTGGCCGACAGGACGTCGTCGCGCCGGCCGGCGAGCCACTCCGGGCGCGCGAGCAGCGCCTCGGTCTCCATGAACCCGGGCGCGAACGTGTTGACCCGGACGCTCGGCGCCAGCGCCTTGGCGTAGGACTTGGTGATCCCGAGCAGGCCGTACTTGCCGGCGGCGTACTGCGGGGCGCGCGGGCTGCCGCGCACGATCACCGTCGAGCCGACGTTGACGATCGCGCCGCCGCCGCGCTCCACCATCCGCTGGCCGAACTCGTGGACCATCAGCATCGTCCCCTTGATGTCGACGGCCAGCACGTGGTCGATCGCCTCCTCGGTGACCTCCTTCCACGAGGCCTGCCCGGAGGCCATCTCACCGACGTTGTTGATCAGCACGTCGACGCCGCCGCCCTCGGTGAAGGCCCACTCGGCCATCCGCTGGATGTCGGCCCACGAGGTGATGTCGCCCTGGACGATCTGCGCCTGCGCGCCGGCGGCGCGCACCTGTTCGGCGGTCCGCTCGGCGCCGTCCGACGAGCTGCGGTAGTGAACGAGCACGCGCCCCGCGCCCTCGTGGGCGGCGCGCAGGGCGAGCGCCGCGCCGAAGCCGGTTCCCGCGCCCGTGACCATGAACGTCTTGCCGGCGAATCGCTGCTGTGTTGACACTGCTCCCTCTCTCTGGCTGCTGGGTGAAGGTGAGAGGCCGCTAGACGATCGTGCGGCCGCCGTCGATGTACAGCACCTGGCCGGTGATGAAGCTGGCGTGCGGTGAGCACAGGAAGAGCACCGGGTCGACGACCTCCTCCAGGTGTCCGAACCGTCCCGCCGGGATCAGACCGACGAGCGCCTCGCGCTTGTCGGGATTATCGGCGAGATACTGGCGGGTCAGCGCGGTGTCCATGTACCCGGGCGCGACTGCGTTGGCGGTCACGCCGTGCTCGGCGTACTCGTGCGCGATCACTCGCATGAGCTGATTGATCGCCCCCTTGGTGGCGGCGTACGGCCCGTGCAGCTTGTGCCCGCTGCGCCCGGCGACCGAGGAGAAGAAGACGATCCGGCCGTCGCCCTGCGCGCGCATCCCGGTCGCCGCCTCGGTGGCGGTGTGAAACGCGCTCGACAGGTTGATGGCGATGATCCGCTCCCACTCCGCGGCGTCGTAGGACTCGATCGGCTTGCGGTCGTTGATCCCCACGCAGTGCACGAACACGTCGAGGCCGCCGAGCTGCTCACGGACGCCGGCCACGGCGGCCCGGCATGCGTCGGCGTCCCGCAGGTCGGCGGCGTGGCGTGCGGTCACGCGCGGGTCGAGGCGGCCCATCGCCTCGGCGCTGAGATCGGTCACGCCGACCGACGCCCCGGCGGCGAGGAAGCCGTCGACGAGCGCCGCGCCGATCGTGCCGGCACCGCCCGCCACGAGCACCCGCCGGCCGTTCAGGCCGAGCCAGTCAGGCATCCGGGGGCGCGTCGCGATGGGTGAAGACGTTCAGGCTGACCGCGCCGGGCGCGGGCACGGTCGCCGAATGGGGCGTGCCGCCGGGCAGCGTCGCCAGCTGGCCGGCCGACAGGCGCACGGGCTGACCGGCGACGACGAAGTCGATCACGCCCTCGATCACCGACGTGACCTGATCCTGAGGATGCTGATGCTCCTCCCAGCTCGTGTCGGGTCCGTAGCGGTACAGCGTCGCCGTCAGCTGCGGCGTGTGCACGGTGGCCCCGAAGATGCCGGGCCGGACCTCGGTGAACTCCTGCGTGTTCCAGTCGATCGTCTGCGGCGTGTTCATAGCCGCCGATTATTGCATACAGTTTGCTTATCCGTCTACAGAATGGCTGTCGGCGGCGCCAACCGCCCAGGCACGCTCCAGGCCGGTGACGAGGTCGACGATCGCCGCGTGCAGCGGGACGGCGATCCCGGCCTCGCGCGCGGCCCCGACGATCCCGCCGTTGATCGCCGTGATCTCGGTCGGCCGCCGGGCGAGCACATCCTCGAGCATGCTCGGCCGATGGTGATAGTTGACCTTCGCGCCATCGGCGATGAGGGCCTCGGGGTCGTCGTGCAGGGCGATCCCGAGCGCCTCGGCGACCGCCAGGCCCTCACCGATCAGCGCCCGGGAGAGTCGCCGCGTCCCGTCGTGCTGCCACATCTGGCCGTGGGTCAGTCCGGTCAGCGCGCACACCGGGTTGGTGGCGGCGTTGAACAGCAGCTTCGTCCACTGCGCGCCGCGGGCATCGGCGAGCCCGTGGGTCTCCATCCCGCCCCGCGTCAGCAGGCCGGCGAGCAGCGTGACCTCATCGATGCGGGCCGGGCGCGGCTCGAACGGGCCGATCCAGGTCGTTCCGGGCGCGTCGAGGTGGATGACCCCGGGCGCGGACAGCCGGCCGGCCAGGAGCGTGACGCCGCGCATGACGCGCGGGAACGTGCTCGGCGATGATCTCCTCGTTGCCGATCCCGTTCTGGACGCTGCAGACCGCGCCGTCGGCGAAGATCGGCGCGGCGGCGGCAGAGCGCGGCGCCGGTGACCGTGCCCTTGGTGGCGACGATCCCGAGCGCGCACGGCGGGATCTCGGCGGGGTCGGTGCGAGCGTGGAGGCGAACGGTCAGCGTCGCCGGGCCGGTGATCCGAAGTCCGTCGCGGTTGATCGCGGCGACGTGCTCGGCGAATCGGTCATAGGCCCAGACCTCGACGTCGGGCAGCGCGGCGAGATGGGCGGCGTAGAGTCCGCCGATCGCGCCGCAGCCGACGATGCAGACGCGCTCGGTCACAGCGGCGTCGCCGTCCGCGCGACCGCGGCCGCGAGCTCGGCGCACACCGCGGGGTCGGGGCCGGCGATGCCGATCGCGCCGACGAAGCGGCCGCCGGGGTGCAGCGGCACCGCCCCCGGGATGGCGAGGATCCGAAAGGGCAGCGCGGCGGCGAGCATCGCCAGCGCGTCGCCGGGGAAGCGGTGGCCGAGCTCCTCGCTGGCGCACTGGAAGGTGGCGGCGGCCGCGGCGGTCGTCTCGGCCACGGTGACCGAGCCCGTCGGCGCGCCGTCCATCCGGTCCTGCTGGATCGGATCGCCGCGCTCGTCGACGATCGCGACCGAGATGCGGTGGCGCCGCGCGCCGGCGTGGGCGATCGCCGCGTCGGCCAGCGTCAGCGCCCAGCGATGCTCGGCCTGGTCGCGCGCGGGCGGTGACTCGGCCATCCCCAGGCCGGGCCCGGGATCGGCGGGAAAGGAACCGTACGTGGCGATCCAGCGCTCCAGGTCGTCGCCGTGCTGGCCCTCGTAGGGGAGGCCGAGCGCGTAGTGCACGAGCAGGTCCTCGCCGTTGGACGGCTTGCCGTCGGCGATCAGCTTCTCGGGCGTCGAGCCGGGATAGCCGACAAACGGGCCGATCCCGGCGCCCGAGGCCGCCACTCCGGCGACGACGGCGCCGTCATGACGGATCGGCATGCCGCCCGCTCCGGGGAACGCCGCCTCCGGCGAGCACACGGTGAAGCCGGTGACCATCGGCGGCGCGACCATCCCCATCCGCTTGAGATGCTCCAGGCTCGGGATCTGCTGGGTGGCGGCGATCCACGCCTTGGAGCGCGCCCGGGCCATGCCGCCGGCCCCGCCGTGGTCCATGCGGGAGGCCGAGACGAGCGCGCCGGTACCGCCGACGACCGCCACCGCGCCGCGCATCCCGATGTCCTCGGCCTTGTCGATGGCGCGGGCGATGAGGGCGCGCGCGTCGGTGAGTGGCAGATCGGTGGTATGCCCCATGCTCAGCGCAACTATACGCAGAACTTCAAACTGTATGCAAAACTGGCGCGTACGATGAGCGCCGAGCACTGGGGGACGCGTCCCCGCGACTGGGCCGAGCTGGCCGAGCCCTCCAACCAGCCGCTGTTCGCCGAGGTCCTGCGCGCGCTCGGCGTCGGCGAGGGGACGCGGCTGCTCGACGTCGCCTGCGGCTCGGGCTTCGCGGCGCGGATGGCCGCCGAGCGCGGAGCGGTGGTGACCGGGATCGACATCACCCCGGAGCTGCTGGCGATCGCCCGCGAGCGGGTGCCGACCGCCGACTTCCGCCACGGCGGGATGGACGCCCTGCCGTTCGCCGACGACGCCTTCGACGTCGTCACCGGCTTCAGCGCCTTTCAGTTCGCCGACGACGCCGACCGCGCGGTCGGCGAGGCCGCGCGGGTGGTGACGCCGGGCGGGCTGATCGCGGCGGCGACGTTCGCCGAGCCCGACCGCAACGAGTCGACCGCGCTGCACCTCGCGCTCGAGCCGCTGCGCCGGATGGCCGCCCCGCCGGCGGCGGGCGCGGCGCCCGCCGCGCACGCCCCCTATGCCCTGTCGGCGCCCGGCGGCCTGGAGCGGCTGCTGAGCGGCGCCGGCCTGGAGATCGTGAGCGCCGGCGAGGTGCCGCTCGTCTGGGCCCACGCCGACGCCGACGGTGCGGTCCGGGCGGTGCTCGCCTCCGGTGGCGGCGCGATGGCGATCGCGGCCGCCGGGGAGCCCGCCGCGCGGGCGGCGCTGCACGCGGCCGTCGTGCCCTTCACCCGCCTCGACGGGCGGGTGGAGATGCACAACGTCTTTCGCTACGCGATCGCGCGCCGGCCCTCGGGCGTGATCCGCGGGTCGAAGTCCTCGTAGGCGCTCGCCCGCCGGTCGATCTCCGCGGCTTGCGCGCCCTGTCGCGCGCCGATCGCCATCACCTCGGCGAAGTGCGCGCGCTTCTCGGCCATCGCCATCACCGAACGCTCCAGCGCCACGGGATCGTCGAACCGGACGACCGCAGCGCCGTCGACGACCGCCAGCCGGCCGCCGGCGCCGCAGGTCACGCACTCCACGTCCGATCCGCGCACGTCGACGCTGGACTGATGGCAGAACGGGCACAGCCCGGGCGCGCCGCGATACTCGACGTCGTCGTAGGCCCGGCCGAGCTGGCTGCCGACGCTCGCCCCGACGCGCGCGGCGCCCGCCATCGCGGCGTCGTCGAGCACGGCCGCGCGCGGCATCCCGGCCCCGCCGACCATCAGCTGATCGGCGAGCGCGATCTGGGCGGAGGTCGTGACCTGGAACATGACCGGCAGGGCCAGCGATCGCCACTGGCTGCCCTCGGCGCCGCCGACCGCGATCAGCCCGGCGACGCGGGGGCGCCAGACGCGCTCGTCGTAGGGGAAGACGACCGGCGGGGTCTCGCCCGCCTCGCGCATCCTGCGGGTGTTCTCGGCGAACGCGACGTCGGCGGCGGGGCCCGACAGCCGGTCATAGACGAGCTTGAGCTTGCCGGGGATCGTGCGCGAGTAGATCGGCGCCGAGACGATCAGCCCGTCGCTCTCCATCATCTGATCCCACAGCCACGGGCCGTCGTCGCTGACCTCGCCCTGCCCGGGCTCGACCGGGCGCAGCGGCAGGTCGAGCTCCTCGAGGTCGATCATCGCGACGTCGGCGCCCTCGCCGGCGGCCGCGCGCAGGGCGGCCTTGAGCAGGAGCTCGGCGCTGCCGCCGGGCTTGCCGGCTCCGAGTCCGAGGACGCGCATCGTCACGCCCCCTGGCCGCTGAACGCGATGTCGAGCGACTCCGACGCGGCGCGCAGCAGCGCCGGGTCGGCGGGCTCGGCGTGCTCGGGGAAGATCCGCTGCTCGGCGACCTCGCCGGCGATCTCGTGCAGGCGCTCCGGTCCGGCCGGCCCGTACATCGTCACGAACCGCGTCAGCTGGCTCTCCAGCGCGTAGGCGTGCTCGACGCCGGTCGGGATGCTGACGAAGTCGCCGCCGGTCAGCAGATGCTCGTCGCCGCCGACGCTCACCCGCAGGCGGCCCTCCAGGCAGTAGATCCCCTCGTACGTGCGGGCGTGGACGTGGGCCGGGCAGCCGGTGCCGGCCGGGCCCTCGGTGACGGTCATCCCGAGATGCCCGTCGGACTCCGCGCCGGTCAGCACCTGGAAGGCGACCTGCCCGAACAGCGTGTGCCGCGGACCCTCGCCGGCGCGCAGGAAGTACGGCACCGGCCTGCCCGGGAGCGCGTCATCCGGACCGGTGCCCGCCTCGGGGTAGGGCGCCTCAGGGAAGTACTTCATGTGGAACTCGTGCTCGGCGGCGCCGAACTTGGCGAACGGCGGCGGGCTCGGATCGACCCGCGGATAGGCCGGGCCGGCGTACGGCGAGCCGGTGAACTGGAAGAAGCGATCCCAGCCGGCCGGAGCGATCGGCCCCATGAACTGGGTGTAGTGCCCGTGGAACTGATAGGCGTGCAGCGTCCCGGCGGGCACGCTGGCCACATCGCCGGGATGGAGGATCCGGCTCTCGCCGTCGGCCCACACCTGCATCGTGCCGCGCACGCAGAAGAAGTAGTCGTGCTCCTTCTCGTGGGTGTGCATCGGGATCGGGCGGTCGGCCGGGCCGAGCGCGGTCATCACCGACATCGCGTTCCCGGTCTCCTCGCTGCCGGCCAGCGTGCGGCCGATCTGCCCGAGCAGGAGGCTCGCCCGGCCGTCGCCGTCGGCCAGGTAATACGGGACCGCCTCGCCCGGAAGCTCGCGGACCGGGGCGTGGGAATCAACTCCTGATGACATGATCTCTCCTGTCTCGCGACCGTTCAACGGCATTGTATACAGATTTTGTTTCTGCGTGCAGGTCTTCAACGGTTATGCTCCAGCGGATGACGCGAGTTGCTGCGGTCACCGGTGGGGCAGGAGCGATCGGGTCGGCGATCGCCGCCGCGCTGCGCGCCGCCGGCCACGAGGTGGCCGTCCTGGACCGCGAGGCCGAGTTCAGCGTCGAGCTCGCGGACGAATCAGACGTGCGCCGGGCCGCCGCCGCGCTCCTGGAGCGATACGGGCGCTGCGACACGCTCGTGCACGCCGCCGCGGCGTTCGACCACGCGACCCTCGCCTCGCTGGACCGCGACACCTGGCGCCGCGTGCAGGCGGTCAACGTCGAGTCCGCGCTGTGGCTCTGCCAGGCGCTGGCGCCGCGGATGGCCCAGCGGCGCTTCGGGCGGATCGTGCTGATCGTCTCCGACACCGTGTGGCAGCCCCCGGCCCCCGAGCTGCTGGCGTACGTCGCCAGCAAGTCCGCGCTGATCGGCGTGGCGCGGTCGCTCGCCCACGCCCTCGGCCCCGACGGGATCACGGTCAATTGCGTCGCGCCGGGCCTGACCCGGACGCCGGCGGCGGAGGCCGGGATGCCGGCCGAGGCGTTCGCCGACGTGGAGCGCCGCCAGGCCATCCCCCGCGGTCTCGTGCCCGACGACGTCGCCGGCGTCGTGGCCTTCCTCGCCTCCGATGCCGCGTCCGCCGTCACCGGCCAGACGCTGTGCGCGGACGGCGGTCTGGTTCTGCGTTGAGCTCGGCGCCGTCGGCGATCAGATAGGAGCAGAAGCGGCCGTCGGGATCACGCCGGGCGCGGATCTCCTGCAGGCGGCGGAAGTTCTCCTCGGTCAGGAAGCGGTCCGCGCGCCGCGTGAAGTCGGTGTCGCCGAGATAGACGCCCGTGCCGAGCTCGGCCAGGCGGCGCGCGTGGCGCAGCACCCAGTCGCGATGGCGCTCGTCGTCGGCGGGATCGGGCCATATGGCGTAGGTGGCGAGATAGGCATGGCCCTCGATCGAGAACGCCATGTCGGGGAGCGGCCGGGTCGGCGCCCAGCCGTACCAGATCGAGAACGAGTGCTCGGTCGGCAGCTCGGACCACAGCTCGCGCAGCAGCGGCGCCAGCTCATGCGCGCGGGCGTCGGTCCAGGTGCAGTCGACGGCGTAGCGGTGATTCTCGGGATTCTGGCCGGCCTGGGCCTCGTTCTCCTCCTCGACGGTCGTCAGGCCGCGCTCGTGGGAGACGGCGCGGTCGGCGATCGGGCAGTCGGCGAGCGGGGCGAGCACGCGCTCGGCCTCCTCGGCGGTCTCGCACATCGCGGTGGTGTGCAGCAGCAGCAGCGGCGGGCCCTCCGGGCGCGGAATCCGGGTGGCGGCGATCACCGGCTCGACGACGCAGTCCAGCGCCGGCAGCAGCCCGTCGATCCACTCCAGCAGGGGCTCGAGCTCGGAGAGCTCGAACATCCACGTGTCCTGGGTCATGTGCGCGGCCTTGGGGAAGGTGCGCAGATGGAAGCGGGTGATGACGCCGAAGAAGCCCGGGCCGGCGCCGCGCGCGGCCCACAGGAGATCGCTGTTCTCGGTCCCGTCGGCGTGGACGAGCTCGCCGTCGGCGGTCACGACGTCGATCGCCAGCACGTTCTCGCACGCCCAGCCGTGCTTGCGTGAGTTCCAGCCCTGCCCGCCCTGCAGCAGGAAGCCGCCGATCCCCACCTTCGGGCAGTGGCCGCCGGTGAAGGCGCGCCCCCGGCTGGTCAGAAACGGCGTCAGCTCGCGACCGCCCTGGACCGCCGGGGTGGCGGTCGCGATCTCGGTCACCGGGTCATAGGTCATGTCATGCATCAGCCCGAGGTCGATCAGCAGCGCGTCGTCGCGGATGCTCCACGCCGCCCAGCTGTGCCCGCCGGCGCGCACCGAGATGGTCAGGTCGCGCTCCCTGGCCAGGCGGACCCCGGCGATGACATCCTCCTCGCTGCGGGCGAGCAGCACTCCGGCGGGATAGCGGTCGGGGCGGCGCTCGTTGAACACCCGGCCGACCCGGGCCTCCTCGTAGCCGGGCTCGCCGCGCCAGATGATCTCGATCGTGTCGGTCATGAGATGAGCGATTGCCCTCCGTCGATGATGATGTCCACGGCGTTGAGATAGGCGGCGTCGTCGGAGGCGAGGAACAGCGCCACGCGGGCGACGTCATCCGGGGAGCCGAGGCGCCCGAGCGGATGGCTGCGGAGCATCTCGTGCACGGGATGGCCGGGCTCGTCGAGGAACGGCTCGATCTGCGGCGTGACGATCAGCCCGGGGCTGATCGAGTTGGCGCGGATGCCATGGCGCGCGCCGGAGGCGGCGAGATGGCGGGTGATGGCCAGCACGCCGCCCTTCGCCGCGCCGTGCGCAGCCTGCTCGATGAACGTCGCCCCGCGGTGCGCCGAGACCGAGGCGGTGTTGACGATCGCGCCGCCGCCACGGGCGATCAGATGCGGCCAGGCGGCGTGAGTGACGGTGAAGATGAGATCGAGCTCGTTGTGCAGCGTGAAGCGCCAGTCGTCCCAGCTGACCTCATCGAACGGCCCGACCCGGGGAGCGGAGGCGTTGTTGTAGACGACGTCGATCCCGCCGGCGGCGGCCGCGGCCTCGTTGACCCAGCGGGTGGCCTCGCCGGGGTCGGCGAGGTCGACCGGCGCGAATGAGTGCATCACGCCGCCGGCGGCGGTGATCTGCGCCGCGACGGCCGCCGCGCGCTCGGCGTCGAGATCGCAGCCGACGACGGTCGCGCCCTCGGCGGCGAACAGGCGCGCCGCGGCGGCGCCCTGACCGCCGGCCGTGCCGGTGATCAGCGTCACCTTGCCGTCGAGGCGGCCCATCAGCCGCGCCCCACGAGCTCGACGAGGTTGCCCTCGGGGTCGGACAGGAACGCGAAGCGCACGCCCGGCTCGGGCGACGGGCGGGGCTCGACGACGGCGGTGGCGCCGGCGCTCAGCGCGGCGGCGAACGCGGCGTCGAGATCGGTGGTGGCCATCGCGAAGTGGCCGAAGCCGTGGGTGGCGTGCGCCTCCAGCGGCGGCAGATGGTGGATCGGGCCCGGCTGCCCGTCCTGGTGCTCGAACAGCTCCAGGCGCGCGCCCGAGGGGTGGCGCATCATCGCGCCCCTGACCGGATGCGGCGTCAGCTCGAACGCGAACTCCGAGTCAAAGCCGAATGCCGCGGTGTAGAAGGCCAGGGCGCCGTCGAGGTCGGCGACCGACAGGCCCACGTGGTCGAACGAGAGGCTCATGTGGCCGGGAACTATTGCATACAGAAGTGTCTTTCGTCTACAGTTTTCCAATATGGACTCCGTTCTGGGCCCGGCGCCGGCGTTCCATCACGTCGGCTACGTCGTCGACGATCTGCGGTCCGGCGTCGAGCGCTTCGTCGCGCTGACCGGCGCCGGCCCGTTCTTCGCGATGGAGCACATGGTGTTCGACGAGGTCACCTTCAACGGCGCCCCCGCCGTCTATGACCACTCCTCGGCCTTCGGATGCTGGGGGTCGACCCTCCTGGAGCTGACCGTCGTGCACGACGCGCAGCCCGCCGGCCTGCGGGCCGCGCTCGTGGCGGCCGGTGCCGGCGTCGGTCACGTCGGCGTCCTGGCCCCGTCGCTGGAGCGCGAGACCGAGCGTCTGACCGCGCTCGGCCTGCGGCCGTTTCACACCGGCCGGACCGGGCCGGCGTCGGCGGTCTGGTTCGCCCGCGCGTCGCCGTTCGGGCACCCGATCGAGGTCCTCCAGGAGCGCCCGGAGCTGCTCGGCTTCTACGCGATGGTGCGCGCCGCGGCGCAGGGGTGGGACGGCGCCGAGCCGCTGCGGATCATGACCGGCCCACCGCCTCCGCCCCCGCCCCCGGCCTCGCCGCCGCCTCCGCACCCGGCCTCGCCTCCGCACCCGGCCTCGCCCCCGCACCTGGCCTCGCCTTCGCACCCGGCCTCGCCTTCGCACCTGGCCCCGCCTCCGGACCTGGCCTCGCCGCCGCCTCCGCACCCGGCCTCGCCTCCGCTGACGCCATCGTCGTGAGCCTCCCCGACGTCGTCGACGTGCTCGTGATCGGCTTCGGGCCGGCCGGAGCGAGCGCCGCGATCGCCGCCCATGACGCGGGCGCGCGGGTGGTGGTGGTCGAGACCGCGACGTCCGGCGGGGGCAACTGCGTGCATTCGGGCGGCTTCATCTTCGAGATCGACGACGCCGTCGCCGTCGACCATCTCGACGCGCTGTGCTTCGGGCTGACCGGCCGTGACGTGCTGGCGGCCTACGCCGCCGGTCTGCACGCGGTCCCCGAGTGGCTCGCCGCGCTCGGCGGCGCCACCGCCCCGTGCGATCCGGGTGCGTTCGGCGGCATGCTCCCGTCCTGGCCGCACTTCCCGGGCGGCGGGCACGTCCACTATCGCCAGTTCGTCGACGGCGGTGACCAGACGCCGGGACGCGCGCTGTGGAGCGTGCTGGAGGCCGGCGTCCGTCAGCGGGGGATCCCGGTTCTGTTCGGCGCGTCGACGCGCTCGCTGCTCGTCGGCGTGGGCGAGGGCGGCGGTAGCGGGGCCGGTGGCGGGGCCGTCTCCGGGGCGGTGATCGACACGCCGGGCGGCGAGCGCACCGTCCGCGCCACGGGCGGGGTGGTGCTGGCCTGCGGCAGCTTCGAGTCCGATCCGGCGCTGCGCGAGGCGTATCTGCCGCTGCCGCTCGACGCCGTCGGGCACGCCGGCAACACCGGCGACGGACTGCGCTTCGCAGCGCAGGCCGGCGCGGCGCTGTGGCACATGAGCGCGTTCTTCGGCTGGTTCGCGTTCCGCCATCCCGACCATGCGGCCGCGTTCCCGCTCGACGTCCACGCCCCCTCCTACCTCTACGTCGACGCCGACGGCCGGCGCTTCGCCGACGAGACCGGCTGGGAGGCCCACGACCGCGTGCGCTGCATCAGCGCCTTCCTGCCCCGCCGTCCCAATCATCCCCATCTGCCCGGCTACGTCGTCTTCGACGAGCGCGCGCGCCTCGCCGGGCCGCTGAACGGCATCGTCGGCACCCCGAACGACTACGTCTGGAGCGCCGACAACTCCGCCGAGGTGGACGCCGGCTGGATCACGCGCGCGGCGAGCGCCGAGGCGCTGGCGCGGGCGATCGGCGTCGATCCGGTGACGCTGTGCGCCACCCTCTCGGCCTACGACGCCGCCGCGGCGGCGGGGCGCGACGACGAGTTCGGCCGCTCCCCGCAGACGCTTGTCGCGCTGCAGCCGCCGCTGTACGCGATCGAGATGCGGCCGGCGGTGGCGACCGCCTCCGGCGGCCCGCGCCGGGACGCCCGCGCCCGCGTGCTGCGCCCGGACGGCGAGCCGGTTCCCGGCCTGTACGCCGCCGGCGCCGCCGGGTCGGTCTGGGCGCACCTCACCGAGCACGGCGGCGGCCTGACCGACGCGATCGTCTTCGGCCGCCTGGCCGGCGCCGAGGCCGCGCGCGCCGCGGGCGGGTAGCCGCTCGGGCTCTGCTCGGCACCCTGCGCCTGGACGCCTGGACGCCCGGACGCCCGGACGCCCGGACATCCGGACGCCCGGACGTCCGGACGCGAGCCCCCGGGCTCCGGCGATCATCGGCGACCGGCGAGAGGATGTCTGAAAAAAGCCCGCATAGCGGGCTAAATGTCGACATCCTCCTCGTGAGCTGGTCAGCCCCGGCCGTGCCCAGCCGGCGGCGGGGCGTCAGCCGGCGGGCTCGGCCGCGATCGAGAACGGGCTGTCGCCCCCGAACACGCCGACCTCGGCCTCGGCGCCGGCCTGCGCCGGCACAGGCGTCCAGCCGGGCGACTCCCCGTGGATGAAGCGCGTCCAGGCGCCGACGATCTCGGCGGCCACGGGTGCCGCACCCGCCGCCTGGCCGGCCAGGCGCTCGCCGGCGTCGCCGTCACGCCAGGTGCCGAACAGCAGTGGGACCTCCGCGGTGTGGGTGGCGCGCAGGACCGGCCCGCCGCCGGGGTGATCGACGCGATAGCGGTGGACGCGACCGCCCGCCGCCGCCCGCTGCGCCGCCCAGTCGGCGACCGGCGTGGCGATCATCGCGTCGGTGGCGATTCTCACCAGGAGGTCCAGCGGCTCGCTCGGCTGACCGTTCGCCGCCGCCCGCGCCCGATAGCGCTCCAGCACAGCCCCGGGCGTGTCGGTGTGGCACAGATGAGCGACGATGTCCGGGATGCGCTCGGGCGGCGGGGCCGGACGCCACGGGGCGTTGAAGAAGAAGGTTCCCTCGTCCGCGGTGGCGCCGATCAGCACGTCGATCTCCGGCCGGGTCCCCGGCAGCTCGACGGGGGAGACGGGCAGGGTGGCGGGATCGATCGTCGGCAGCGCCCCGCCGCGGGTGCCGCGGAACTCCGGCGTGTCGAGCAGCGCCTCGTGCACGGCGACGATCCGGTCGGCGTCCAGCGCTCGCAGCGCGGCGACATCGAGGGCGGGTGGCGTCGGGGGGGCCGCCCCCTTTTCGGCCCCGGCCCCGGCCCCGGTCGCCCCGGCCCCGGCTCCGGCCGCCCCGGCTCCGGCCCCGGTCGCCCGGGCCCCGGCTCCGCCCGCCCCGGCCGCGGACCCGGCGGCCGCCGCCGCGCCGAGTGCCTGCGCCCACTGCACCCCGCGCGCCATCGGCTGGGCGGCGTCCATCATCGGCGGCGACTGGAGGATCGCCCGCCTGAACAGCCCGGCGGCGCCCGGCGAGACGAGCAGGTCCATCGTGCTCAGCGCGCCCGCCGACTGGCCGGCGACGATCACGGTGGCGGGATCGCCCCCGAACGCGGCGGCGTTGTCACGCACCCACTCCAGCGCGGCGATCTGGTCCAGCAGGCCCCAGTTGGCGCACGGCGCCCCCGGCGCCCCCGGCGCCGCCGCGAGCGCCGGGTGGGCGAGCCAGCCGAGGCTGCCGAGCCGGTAGTTGACGCAGACGACGACGATCTCGGCGGCCAGCGCCAGTCGAGAACCGCCGTACAGGCCGGCAGCGCCGTGGCCGATCGCGAAGCCGCCGCCGTGGATCCAGACGAGCACCGGGCGGCGGCCGTCCAGCGACGGCGTGAAGACGCTGAGGTTCAGGCACTCCTCGGCGGTCGCGGGCAGCGCCCCGTGGGTGAAGACCGACGGCCCGCGCTGCGGCTGGGGGGCGGCGGGGCCCGGCGCCGACGCAGCGCGCTCGCCGGACCAGGCGGTGGCCGGCCCCGGCGGGGCGAAGCGCGGCGCGGTGGCGAACGGGACGCCCCGGAAGGCGAGCGCGCCGTCGGCGTGAGCGCCGCGGACCCGGCCGTGCACGGTCTCGGCGACGATGGGTCCGCTCATCCTCCGGTAAACTATAGACAGTTGACAAAAATGTATGCACTAGCCGTGTGGCGTCCGCAGCCCGGGCGTCGAGCCGGCCGGTTCGCGACGAGAGGAGTCCGCAGACCATGCGCTTTGCCTCAGTAACCCGGGACGGACGGCCGCTGGCGGTCCTCGTGCAGGACGGCATGGCGATTCCGCTGCGGGGGATCACCGCGCTCGGCGCCGACACCCCGAACGACGTGCTGCGTGATCCGCCGCTCGATCACGCCGGCGCGGTCCCGGTCGGCGACGTCCACTTCGGACCGGTCGTCCCGCGCCCGGGCAAGGTCATCTGCGTCGGCCTGAACTACAAGGCGCATATCGAGGAGACGGGGCGAACGGACTCGGACTATCCGGTGCTGTTCACGAAGTTCGCGACGACGCTGACCGGCCCGTTCGACCCGGTGACCCTGCCGCCGGAGTCCGAGGCGATCGATTACGAGGGCGAGCTGGTCGTCGTCATCGGCGCGGCCGCCCGCCATGTCGCCGAGGCCGACGCACTCGCCCACGTCGCCGGCTACACCGTCGCCAACGACATCTCGATGCGCGATTATCAGTACAAGACCCATCAATGGCTGCAGGGCAAGGCGTGGGACGCCTCCACCCCGCTCGGCCCCGAGCTCGTCACTCCCGACGAGGCCGGCGACCCCTCGGGCTTCACGGTCCGCACGACGGTCAACGGCGAGGTCGTCCAGAACGCGACCACCGACCTGCTCATCTTCGGGGTGCCGTATCTGATCAGCGTGATCTCGGAGTTCGCGACGCTCGAGCCGGGCGACGTGATCCTGACCGGCACCCCGGGCGGGGTCGGCTTCCGCCGCGAGCCGCAGCTGTTGCTCGGCGACGGCGACGTCGTGATCGTCGAGGTCGACGGCGTCGGCCGGATCGAGAATCGGATGGTCGCCCCGGCCTGATCGCCCCCGCCGGAGGCCGGACCGCCCCGCCGGAGGCCGGACCGCCCCGCCGGAGGCCGGCCTTCCACCGGAGGTCGGCCCCCCACCGGAGGTCGGCCCCCAACCGGAGGCCGGCCCGCCACCGGAGGCCGGCCCGCCACCGGAGGCCGGCCCACCACCGGAGGCCGGCCCACCACCGGAGGCCGGCCCCCCACCGGAGGCCGGCCCGCCCCGCCGGAGGCCGGCCCCCCACCGGAGGCCGGCCCGCCCCGCCGGAGGCCGGCCCCCCACCGGAGGCCGGCCCGCCACCGGAGGCCGGCCCCCCACCGAAGGCCGGCCGGCGCACATCGTCCGTGCGCAGAAAGATAACTTGCATACAGTTTGAGTTTCTGTCTATACTCCGCCGGGCAATCGACGCCGACCGCTCGGCGGGGCGTCACCTGAGAGGCAGAAACGGAGAGAGCGATGAGACTCATCACCTTCGATGATGGTCGTGTGGGGCGGGTTGTTGGTGATCGGGTGATCGAGCTTGATGTGGCGAGTATGCGTCGCTATTACGAGCTGGGTGGCGAGGTGGGGGAGACGGGTCGGGAGTTGGCGTTGGCCGATGTGCGGTTGCGCGCGCCGATCGTCCCGAAGAAGTTCTTTCATACCGCGGGGAATTTCCGGGAGCATCATGAGGAGTCCACGCGGGTGAACTGGTCGCATCCGGTGTTGCCGTGGATCGTGTTCTTTCAGAACATCGATGCGATCATCGGTCCGGAGGACGCGATCGTCTATCCCGAGGCGATGACCAGCGAGATGGACTATGAGCTTGAGCTGGCGGTGGTGATCGGCAAGGCGGGGAAGTTCTTCTCGCCCGAGCAGGCGCAGGAGTACATCGCGGGCTATCTGATCTTTAACGACATCACCGCGCGTGACATCCAGCGTGAGGAGATGAAGTCCGGCGTGTTCTGCCTGTCGAAGAGCATTGACACGTTCTGTCCGATCGGGCCGTGGATCGTGTCGGCCGATGAGATTCCCGATCCGCACAATCTGCAGATGGCGTTGCGGGTCAACGGCGAGACCCGCCAGGTGTCTGACACCAGCCGGATGTCGGTCACGATCCCGGAGATCATCAGCCATTACTCCGCGATGGGCTACAGCCCGGGCGACATCATCTCCACCGGCACGGTGGCCGGGGTGGCGGGGTTCAGCGAGGATCCCGCCTCGCTGTATCTCAAGCCCGGGGATGTCGTGGAGGCCGAGATCGAGAAGATCGGGGTGCTGCGCAACCCCGTCATCTCCTGGGCCCACGGCCACCCCGAACTCGACCCGGAAGCCGCCGAGGCCGCGGCCGCCTGACGGCGGCGACCGCCGCGCCGCCGCCCAAAGCTCGCCCCACCCCACGCCCCACGCCCCGGCGCCCGCCGAACTCCGCACACACCGAACACCGAACTCCGAACGCCGACCGCACGCCGCACAGCCCGCGCAAAGAACACGCAGAGAAAACATGCATACAGAACTACCTGATGTATACTCGTCGACTCCGAAACCGTCCTGGTCCCAGGGCGGCCTGGGAGGAGAGATCGAGATGAACTCAGAGCATGCGAGGGCACGGGACGGGGCCCCGAGCGTCGCCGGGGCACGGGCATGAGCGCGCTGCTCGACGTGACCGGCCTGACCGTCCGCTACGGCGGCGTGGTGGCGGTCGACAACGTGTCCTTTGCCCTCGAGGAGGGACACGTCTTCGGCCTGATCGGCCCCAACGGCGCCGGCAAGACCTCGATGGTCGACGCGCTGACCGGCTACACGAAGCCGAGCGCCGGCCAGGTCGTCTTCGGCGGGCGCGACATCACCGCGCTGCGCCCCTATCGCCGCGCGCGCCTGCGCCTCGCCCGGACCTTCCAGTCGGTCGAGCTGTTCGACGACCTGACCGTCGACGAGAACCTGCTCGTCGCCAGCGAGCACGTCAACGTCGGCACCGCGCTGCGTGACCTCTTCCTGCCCCACCGGCCGCCGGATCGCAAGGGCGTCGACTGGGCGATCTCGGTCTGCGGGCTCCAGGACGTCGTCGACCGCATGCCGACCGAGATCTCGCTCGGCCAGCGCAAGCTCGTCGGTGTCGGCCGGGCGCTCGCGCTGGAGCCCCGGCTCGTCCTGCTCGACGAGCCCGCCGCCGGGCTCGACACCGACGAGAGCGTGGCGCTCGGAGAGCGGCTGCGGTCGATGCCGAGCGAGCACGGCGTCAGCGTCTTCCTCATCGATCACGACATGGGCCTCGTGCTCGGTGTCTGCGACCAGTTGATGGTCCTGGACTTCGGCAAGCAGATCGCCGGCGGCACCCCCGAGGAGATCCGCGCCGACCCCCGTGTCATCGAGGCCTACCTGGGAGCCAGCCATGCCGGCGACACTCGATAGCCCCGCCGAGACCACGTACGCGCTGAACGTCGTCGGACTCTCCACCGGCTACCTCGGGATCCCCGTCGTCCGCGATCTCCAGCTCCACGTCGCCCCGGGTGAGGTCGTCGCCGTGCTCGGTCCCAACGGCGCCGGCAAGACGACGACCCTGGAGACGATCGCCGGGCTGATCACGCCGCTGGGCGGATCGATCCAGATGTTCGGGCAGGAGCTCAGCGGGGTTCCCGCGCATCTGATCGCCCGGCGGCGCCTCGCGCTCGTGCCCGAGGGGCGGGCGCTCTTCCCGGGGCTGACCGTGCGTGAGCATCTCAAGCTGGCCGGCGGGAAGAAGGGGGCGAGCGAGTCAGAGCTGTTCGACATGCTCCCGGAGCTGCGCAAGTGCATCGATCGCAAGGCCGGCCTGTTGTCGGGCGGCGAGCAGCAGATGCTCGCGGTCGGACGCGCGCTCGTGACCAGTCCCCGGCTCCTGCTCGTCGACGAGATGAGCCTCGGGCTGGCGCCGGTGATCGTCGAGCGCCTGCTGCCGATCCTGCGCCGGGCCGCCGACGAGCTCGGATCGAGCGTGCTGTTCGTCGAGCAGCACGTGGCGCTGGCGCTCGAGGTGTCTGACCGTGCCTACGTGCTCAACCATGGACGGATCGTTCTCGACGGGCCTGCCGCGGAGCTCCGCCAACGCCAGGAGCTGTTGGCCGCGAGCTATCTCGGCGAGCAGAGCACGACGGGCTGAAGGGCCGGGACCTCCGGCATGAGATCAACCACCGAAGTGGAGGAGCAGTGCATATGAAACGTCGTAGAAGGCTCGCCGCGGTCGCAGCGGTGTGCGCGACGGCGCTGGCCGCCGCCGGATGCGGATCGAGCAGCTCCAGCAGCTCGACCACCTCCGCGGCCGCCTCCGCCAGCAGTTCGACCAGTGCCGCGGCCACGAGCGCGGGGACCTCGAGCACCGCCACTCCGACCGCTGCGGCGTTCGGCACTCCGCACAAGGCGACCGGCACCCCGTACGTGTTCGGGATGATCAACGACGAGACCGGCGCGGTCACCTTCCCCGAGGCGCGTCAGGGCGCGATCGCCGCCACCGACTACGTCAACAACTATCTCGACGGCATCAACGGTCATCCGATCGTGATCGACAACTGCGAGGGTGACGGGACTCCCGCCACCGCCGCGCGCTGCGCCAACGAGATCGTGGCCAAGCATCCGATCGCGATCCTCGGCGCCGCCGACGTCGGTGCCCCGGCCTCGATCCCGATCTACCAGCACGCCGGTCTCGCCTATCTTGGCGGGATCCCGTTCACGCCGGTCCCCGAGACGGCGTCGAACTCGATCCAGTTCTGGTCGGTCAGCGTCGGCGACAACGCCGCCGCCGCGGTCTACGCCGCCAAGGACCTCGGTGTCAAGAGCGTCGCGCTGATGTACTTCAGCAATCCGCAGGGCGAGTCCATCCTCAGCCAGATCCCACCCGTCTTCAAGGCGGCCGGGGTCACGTCGGTCAAGGACATCCCGCTCTCGCCGACGACCCCGGATCCCAGCCCGCAGGCCGCGCTGATCGAGAGCAGCGGCGCGCAGCTCGCCTACATCGACGTGCCCAACGGGTGTGGCGCCGTGCTCAAGGCGCTCAAGAGCGTCGGCTACAGCGGCAAGCTCATGGGCATCGACCCGTGCAGCGCCCCGCCGGTGATCGCCGCGTCGGCAGGCGGAGCCAACGGCATGTACATCGCCTCGCCGTTCCTGCTGCAGACCGGCGCGAGCGCCCAGGCGAAGCTGTTCGAGGCCGCGATGAAGAAGTATGCGGCGCCGGGCACGTTCGTCGACTCGATCTCCACCGCCGGCTTCGCCACGGTCATGAACGTCCAGGCGATGCTGAGCACGATCAAGGGCACGCCGACGACCAAGACGATCCTGGCGGCGTTCAAGTCAGGGGCCAATCACCCCAACTTCCTGTCACATCCCTACACGTGTAACGGTCAGGCGATGACGGGCCTGCCCGCCATCTGCAACGACTACTACCTCATGAATCAGATCAAGAACGGCCAGCTCACGCAGCCGAGCTCGACCAACTGGATCACGTCGAAGGGTTACTTCAAGGGCTGACGCCTCCGACCGACTCCCGCACCCGTCCGTTCGTCCCTGCGGGGCGAGCGGGCGGGCGCCGGGGCGGCTGTCTCACGCCGGGCGGGCGGGCCCACGACCACACCACACCATGTCCACTTACATCCTCTTCATCCTGCTCGGACTCGGCTCCGGCGCCACGTACGCCGTTCTTGGCCAGGGGCTCGTGCTCAAGTACCGCAGCGCGGGCGTGGTCGACTTCGCCCATGGCGCGGTGGCGATGTTCATCGCCTACGTGTTCGTCAACCTGCGGACGTACGGCAAGCTCGAATTGCCCGTCGTCATCATCCCCCACGAGATCACCCTGAGCTCGGGCGGGATGAACACCGCGCTGGCGATCGTCCTCTCGCTCATCTACGCGGCGATCCTCGGCCTGGTCCTGTACACGATCGTCTACCGGCCGCTGCGCCACTCCTCGCAGCTGACCCGGGTCTGCGCCTCGGTCGGCATCATGCTCGGCCTCCAGGCCGTCGCCGTCCTGAACTACAGCACCGAGGGCGTCGCCACCAACCCGATCTTCCCGTCCTCGCCGCTGTCGGTGGCCGGGGTCACGTTCCCGGAGGATCGCCTCTTCTTCACCGGCGTGGTGATCGTCATCAGCATCGTGCTGGCGCTCATCTATCGCTATTCCCGCTTCGGGCTGGCCACGCGCGCCGGCGCCGAGAACGACCGCGGCGCCGCGCTGACCGGCATCTCCGCCAACCGGATCGCCGCCCAGAACTGGGTGATCGCCACCGTCCTGGCCGGCGCCGCCGGCATCATGATCGCGCCGGTCGCCAGCCTCGACCCGACCTCGTACTCGCTGTTCGTCGTGCCGGCCCTCGCCGCCGCGCTGCTCGCCCGGTTCGAGTCCTTCTGGATCACGGCGCTGGCCGGTCTGGTGATCGGCTGCGCCCAGTCAGAGATCGAGAAGCTGATCACCGTCTGGACCTGGCTGCCCCAGCAGGGGCTGTCCGACGCCCTGCCGCTGGTCGTGATCATCGTCGTGATGGCGATCCGCTCGCGGACGGTGCTCGCTCGCGGCGGCGACGTCGCGCAGCGCAATCCATCGATCGGCCGTCCCGGCAGCCCGCTGCGCTCGGCCGCCGCCTGCTTCGTCGCCGGGCTGATCCTGCTGCTGCTGCTCAACAACGTCCTGCGCTTCGCGTTCATCTCGTCGCTGACGGTCACCTGCGTGGCGCTGTCGGTCGTCGTGCTGACCGGCTATGTCGGGCAGGTGTCGCTCGCCCAGATGTCGCTGGCCGGGATCGGCGGCTTCATGCTCGGCCACATCTCGCACGGCTGGGGCGTCGGCTTCCCGTTCTCGCTCATCCTCGCCGGGCTGTGCGCGGTTCCGGTGGGGCTCGTCATCGGGCTGCCCGCCCTGCGCCTGCGCGGCGTCAACCTCGCCGTGGTGACGCTCGCCTGCGCCGCGGCGCTCGACGCGCTCGTCTTCACCAGCCAGGGGTTCGCCGGCGGGACGGCCGGCCTGCCGATCAAGGCGCCGCACCTGCTCGGCCTGGACCTCTCGATCACCGAGGGCCGGGCGTATCCCCGCGTCATCTTCGGCGTGCTCGTGCTCGTCGTAGTGATCCTGCTCGGGCTGCTCGTGGCGCGCCTGCGCCGCGGGCCGGCCGGCCGGATGCTGCTGGCCATCCGCTCCAACGAGCGCGCCGCCGGCTCGGTCGGCATCAACGTCGCTCAGGGCAAGCTGATGGCCTTCGGGCTGGCGGCCTTCATCGCGGGCATCGGCGGCGCACTGACCGGTTACATGCAGGGGGAGCTGACCGCCGACAGCTTCGCATCGTTCATGTCGATCAGCCTGCTGGCGATCGTGTTCGTGGCCGGAGTGGGCCGGATCTCGGGCGCGGTGGTGGCGGGCGTCATGTTCTCGGCCGCGGGTCTGATGGTCACCTTCCTGGACATCCACCTCAGCGTCGGCAAGTACCAGGCGGTCGTGGCGGGCGTCGCACTCGTGCTGACCGCGGTGCAGAACCCGGACGGCCTGACCAGCACGTCCACCGGCAAGGGCCCGGCGGTGGCGCTGATGAAGCTGCGCGATCGGGCGATCGGCCTGCGCGGCGGCGCCCCGCCCGCGGCAGTGGCGGCGAACGGCGCCGGCGACGGCGACCCGGTCGACGGCGAGCGCGTCACGGACGGGGCCGAGCTCAAGCAGCCCATTGTCTGACCGGCCCGAGCGCCTTCGGGTCGAGCACCTGGCCCGGGCGGTCGGGATCGACACGCCCGTCCCACGGCTCTCCTGGCGGTTGCCCGGCGGGGCGCGCCGGCAGCTCGGCTATCGGATCACCGCCGACAACGGCTGGGACACCGGCCGGGTGGACTCCGACGACAGCGTGCTCGTGCCGTATGCCGGCCCGACGCTGCGATCGCGTGACCGGCTCGCGTGGCGGGTCAGGGTGTGGACCGAGGCCGGCGAGAGCGAGTGGTCGGCGCCGTGCGCGCTGGAGCTCGGCCTGCTGAGCGCCGCTGACTGGTCGGCGCGCTGGATCGAGCCGTCCGAGCCCGAGCCCGGCCCGCCCGGCCACCGCGCCGCCATGCTGTTGCGCCGCGCCTTCACTCTGCGCGGCCCCGTCAGCCGGGCGCGGGCCTACGTGACGGCCCACGGCCTCTACGAGCTGTTCGTCAACGGCCGCCGGATCGGCGACGCCGAGCTGACGCCGGGCTACACGGCGTACGCCACCCGGCTCCAGGTCCAGACCTACGACGTGACGGCGGAGCTGCGCCCGGGCGCCAACGTCGTCGGCGCGATCGTCTCCGATGGCTGGTTTCGCGGCCAGGTCGGGCTGATCCGCGCTCACGACCAATGGGGCAGCACGCTCGGGCTGCTCGCCCAGCTCGAGATCGAGGGCGCCGACGGGACGGCCGCGCGAATCACCACCGACGAGCGCTGGCGCAGCCGCCGCTCGTTCATCGGCCAGGCGGACCTGATCGCCGGCCAGTCCGCGGACCTCCGCGCGCACGCCGTCGATTGGTGCGCGGCCGGCGGCGGCGACGCAGGCTGGGATCCGGTGATCGTGGCCGGCGGCGGCCATGAGAACCTCGTGGCGTCGCCGGCGCCGCCGGTGCGCGCCGTGCAGGAGCTCGAGCCGGTCGCGGTCTGGCCGGTGGCCGGCGGGCAGGTGTTCGATCTCGGCCAGAACATCAACGGCTGGGTCCGACTGCGCCGCCTCGGTCCCGCGGGGACCGAGCTCGTGCTGACCCACGGCGAGGCGCTCGACCCGCAACGGGATGTGACGACCGCGCATCTCGACGTCAGCGTGCCGTTCCTGCCCGGGCCGCTGCCGGCCGGCCAGGTCGACCGGGTCGTGTCCGCAGGTCGCCCCGGCGAGACATACGAGCCGCGTCACACCACCCACGGCTTTCGCTATGTCCGGGTGACCGGCCAGCGCGACGAGCTGGCCGCCGAGGACCTGATCGGGGTCGTCGTCCACACCGATCTGGAGCGCACCGGCTGGTTTCACTGCAGCGACGAGCGCGTCAACCGGCTGCACGAGGCGGCGGCGTGGAGCTTTCGCGGCAACGCCTGCGATGTCCCCACCGACTGTCCGACGCGCGAACGGGCGGCGTGGACCGGCGACTGGCAGATCTTCGCCCCGACGGCCGCCTTCCTGTACGACGTCGCCGGCTTCTCGGCCAAATGGCTGCGTGACCTCACGGCCGAGCAGTGGAGCAGCGGCCTGGTCGCCAACCTGGCGCCGAGCCCGCCGGCCGAGTCCGAGGGCGGGGGGATGATGGCCGGCTTCAACGGCTCCGCGGGCTGGGGCGACGCGGCGGTGATCGTCCCGTGGGAGATGTATCGCGCCTATGGCGATCGCCGCCTGCTGGCGCAGCAGTGGCCGACGATGGTCGCCTGGATGGGCTTCGTCGAGCGCTGCGCCGCCGGGGGGCGCCATCCCGACCGCGCGGCGCGGCATCCGCGGGCGCGTCCCCATGAGCGCTATCTGTGGGACACCGGCTTTCACTGGGGCGAGTGGCTCGTCCCGGGCGATGACCTGAAAGGACCCGAGGAATTCGAGGTCTGGCGGCGCGCCGACAAGTCCGATGTCGCGACCGCGTACTTCGCGCACTCCGCGCGCCTGATGAGCCGCATCGCGGCCGTCCTTGAGCGGGAGGCCGACGCCGAGCGCTATCGGGAGCTGTCCGAGCACGCGGCGGTCGCCTGGCGGACCGAGTTCCTCTCCTCCGACGGCGTCCTGTCGCCCGACACGCAGGCCAACCACGTGCGCGCGCTCGCCTTCGAGCTCGTTCCCGACGAGGCCCGGGCCGCCGTCGCGGCGCGGCTGGTGGAGCTGATCGCCGCCGCCGGCGGGCACCTGCAGACGGGCTTTCTCTCGACGCCCTACCTGCTGCCGGTGCTCGCCGACACCGGCCACCTCGACGTCGCCTACGAGCTGTTGCTGTGCGACACGATGCCGTCGTGGCTGTACATGATCGAGCACGGCGCGACGACGGTCTGGGAGCGATGGGACGGGATCGATGAGCACGGCACGCCGTTCGAGTCGCTCAACCACTATTCCAAGGGAGCGGTTGTCTCCTTCCTGCATCGTCACGTGGCGGGCATCGAGCTGCTCGACGGCGCGCCCGGCTACCGGCATTTCCGGGTCGCGCCGCGGCCCGGCGGCGGGCTGACCGCCGCGCGGGCCGCGCACGAGTCGCCGTACGGACGGATCGAGGCCGCCTGGACGACCGGCGGCGGCCAGTTCGAGCTGGCGGTGACGGTCCCGCCCGGCACGACCGCGGAGATCGTCCTCCCCGATGGGCCACGCGGCACCGTCGCCGCCGGCCGGCACATCTTCGCCGGCGCCGATGACGCGGCCGCGCGCGCCGGCGCCGCCGCCGGCGGTCGGCCATGACCGCCGTGGAGCGCCGCGCGCAGGAGCTGCGCGAGCAGCTCAGCCTCGAGGAGAAGCTGGCCCTCCTGACCGGACCCGACGACTTCTGGACGGGGCTGGTGGAGCTGCTGACGCTCGGGCCCGTCGAGCCGTTTCGCACGACCGGGGCCTCGCGGATCGGGATCGCGCCGCTGCGCACCGGCGACGGCTCGCGCGGGGTGAACTTCGGCGTGGCGACCTGCTTCCCGGTGGCGATGGCCCGCGCCGCGACGTTCGATCCGGCGCTCGAGGAGCGCGTCGGCGCGGCGATCGCGCTCGAGGCGCGGGCCGCCGGGATCGAGCTGCTGACCGCGCCGTGCGTCGAGGTGCTCCGCCACCCCGGATGGGGGCGGGCTCAGGAGACCTACGGCGAGGACCCCGGCCACAACGGCGAGATGGGCGCCGCCTTCGTGCGCGGCGCCCAGCGCCATGTGATGGCGTGCGTCAAGCACCTGGCCTGCAACAGCATCGAGAACGCTCGCTTCCGCGTCGACGTCAGCGTCGCCGACGAGATCCTGCACGAGGTGTACCTCGCCCCCTTCCGCCGGATCGTCGAGGAGGGCGTGGCCGCCGTGATGTCGGCCTACAACGCGGTCAACGGCGAGTGGTGCGGCCAGAACCACACCCTGCTGACCACCATCCTCAAGCGGCAGTGGGGCTTTGACGGCTTCGTCGTCTCAGACTTCGGATTCTCGATCCGCGACGGCGTGCGAGCGCTGAATGCCGGCATGGACGTCGAGCTGCCGAGTCGCCTGCACTTCGGTCCTCAGCTCGCCCCCGCCGTCCTGCGCGGCGAGATCCCGCTCGCGCGCGTCGACGACGCCGTCCAGCGCCTGCTGCGCCAACAGCTGCGGTTCGCGCCGCGGCTCGCCGAGGCCCCGGCGCCCGAGGTCGTGGCCTGCGCCGAGCACCGGGCGCTCGCCCGGGAGGCGGCGACCAAGGCGATCGTCCTGCTGCGCAACGAGCCCGTCGACGAGGTTCCCGTGCTGCCGGTCGATCCACTCCGCGTCCGGCGCGTCGCCGTCCTCGGCCGTCTGGCCGCGGTCGCCAACCTCGGCGACCGCGGCTCGAGCAGCGTGCGCGCCCCGTCCGTGGTGACGCCGCTGGACGGGCTCGAGGCCGCGTGCCGGCCGCTCGGCATCGAGATCGTCACGCCGGACGGTGACGACGCGGCCGCGGCGGCGACCGCGGCGGCGAGCGCCGACGTCGCGATCGTCGTCGCCGGCTACACCGCCGAGGACGAGGGCGAGGGCTTCGGCGGCGAGTTCCCGCCGCCGGAGGTCCGTGCGCTGCTGCCGCCGGTGCCGGCCGAGCTGGCGCCGCGGCTGCAGGCGGCGTTGCAGCGGCTCGGCGCCGACGGGGCGCCTGTCGGCCGCGGCGGCGACCGCCGCTCGCTGACGCTGCGCGACGAGGACGAGGCCCTGATCACGGCGGTGGCGAGCGCCAACCCGCGGACGGTCGTCGTGCTGGAATGCGGCAGCGCGGTCATCATGGAGCGCTGGCGTCGCCGCGTCCCGGCGATCCTCGTCCTGTGGTACCCGGGCATGGAGGGCGGGCACGCGCTCGCCGACATCGTGCTCGGCCGGGAGCGCCCGACCGGCCGCCTGCCGTTCGCGATCCCGACCGACGAACGCCATCTGCCGCCGTTCGATCCCGAGGCCGCGACCGCCGAGTACGGTTCGCTGCACGGACAGCGCCTGCTCGACCACCTCGGGGTGGAGGCGGCGTATCCGTTTCGACACGGATTGAGCTATGCCGATCGTTGACGAGCTCCGGCGACGCCTGCACCATCTGGAGGGGATCTCGCTCGCGGCCCTGATGGGCGCCGGTCCGGGCGAGCTGCCCGAAGGGCTGCTGGCCTTCGGCGCCCCGGTGGGCGGCTATCGCCCTCCCGGCGCCGAGGTCATGCAGCGGTCGATCGACGGTCCCCACGGCGCCATCCCCGTCCGGGTGTACCGACCGCCCGCGCGGGCGGGCGTCAGCCCCGCGCCCGGGCTCGTCTGGGCGCACGGCGGCGCCTTCGTGGCCGGTGACCTCGACATGCCCGAGGCCGACGTCGTCGCCCGCGAGCTGTGCGCCCTCACCCGGGGCACGGTCGTCTCGGTCGACTACCGGCTCGCCGTCGATGGCGTGCATTTCCCAGTCCCGCACGACGACGTCGTCGCCGCCTGGCGGTGGACGAGCGAGCACTGCGGCGCGCTCGGGATCGACCCGCGGCGCCTGTCGCTCGGCGGAGCGAGCGCGGGCGCCAACCTCGCGGCCGGCGCGGCGCTGCGGGCGCGTGACGAGGGGCGGGCGCTGCCCTGGCGGCTGCTGCTCGCCTATCCCGTCCTGCACGACGAGCTGCCCGCGCCCGCCGTCCCGCCGCCGGCCGACATGGATCTCATCCCGGAGATGCTCCGCTTCCCCCCGGAGGCGGTGTCCGGCCTGAATCGCAACTATCTCGGCGGCGCCGCGCCGTCACCGTACGCGTTTCCCGCGCTCGGCGATGTCGCCGGCCTGCCGCCGCTGGCGATCGTCACCTGTGAGTACGACGACCTGCGGCCGTCCGGCGACGCCTTCGCCGCTCAGGCGCGCGCCGGCGGCGTGCCGGTCATCGTCCAGTGCGAGCCGGGCGTCCCGCACGGCCATCTCAACATTCCGGGACTTCCGGCGGCCGAGCGCTCGCTGCGCTTCTTCGCCGCCGAAATGGCCGGGGTCAGCGCGCCTGTGCGGTGACGGGGTCGAGTTCGGGGTGGCCGTGGGCCCAGGAGATGACGGGGTTGCGCAGCACCCCGATCTTCTCGATCTCGGCCTCCACGACATCCCCGGGCTTGAGATACAGCGAGGCGGGATCCTCGCTGAACCCCGCCACCCCGGCCACCGTGCCGGTGGAGATGATGTCGCCCGGGCTGTAGCCCATCGCGGAGTAATGGCTGATGATCTCCGGGATCGTGACCGACATCCGGCTGGTGTCAGACACCTGGCGGGTCTCGCCGTTGACCCGCAACGCCATCTGCAGATTGTGCGGATCGGGAATCTCATCGGCCGACACGATCCACGGCCCGATCGGACAGAACGTGTCAATGCTCTTCGACAGGCAGAACACGCCGGACTTCATCTCCTCACGCTGGATGTCACGCGCGGTGATGTCGTTAAAGATCAGATAGCCCGCGATGTACTCCTGCGCCTGCTCGGGCGAGAAGAACTTCCCCGCCTTGCCGATCACCACCGCCAGCTCAAGCTCATAGTCCATCTCGCTGGTCATCGCCTCGGGATAGACGATCGCGTCCTCCGGACCGATGATCGCATCGATGTTCTGAAAGAACACGATCCACGGCAACACCGGATGCGACCAGTTCACCCGCGTGGACTCCTCATGATGCTCCCGGAAATTCCCCGCGGTATGAAAGAACTTCTTCGGGACGATCGGCGCGCGCAACCGCACATCGGCCAACGCCAACTCCCGACCCGTCTCCCCCACCTCGCCACCCAGCTCGTAATAGCGACGCATACTCGCCACATCAAGCTCGATCACCCGATCACCAACAACCCGCCCCACACGACCATCATCGAATGTCACCAGCTTCATCCGAGTCTCACTTTCCGACGGCGCCGGGCGGCGCCGGAGTGGCTGCTTGACCCCCGAGTATAGACATTTCGACTGACTGTATGCAATTGATCGATCTGCGGGCGGCCGACGGCGGCGGGCGTCTCGCAGCGCCTAAGGTGTGCGGGGCATGAGCGGCCGACCGGAAACGATCCCGCCGGCCGCGGCCGCGGCCGTCAGGAGCCTGCCGGCCGCCATCCTCGCCCTGCTCGGAGCGCTGTCGGCGTTCGGGCCGCTGACGACCGACATGTATCTCCCGGGGCTGCCCTCGATGGCCCGCGACCTCGGCGTCTCCCCGTCGACGGCCCAACTCACGCTGTCGGCCTGCCTGGTCGGGCTGGCGGTCGGCCAGCTCGTCGCCGGGCCGCTCAGCGACGCCCGCGGGCGCCGCCGCCCGCTGCTCGCCGGGCTGGCCGCCTACGTCATCTCCTCCCTGCTGTGCGCGGCGTCGCCGAGCATCTATCCGCTGCTGGCGATGCGCTTCATCCAGGGGATCGCCGGCGCGGCCGGGATCGCCATCGCCCGGGCGATCGTCCGTGATCGATCCGAGGGCGCGGCCGCGGCGCGCGCCTACGCGCTGCTGATGGTCGTCACCGGTCTCGGCCCGATCGTGGCGCCGGTGGCGGGCGGGCTGCTGCTCCACGTCACCGACTGGCGGGGCATCTTCGCCGTGCTGGCCGGGATCGGCCTCGCGCTGCTGATCGCGGCGGCGGCGTGGATCCCGGAGACGCTCGCCCCCGCCGCGCGCCATCAGGGCGGGCTCGCCACCACCCGCCACGCGATGGGGCTGCTGATCGGCGACCGCTCGTACCTCGGCAATGTCGGGGCGGTCGCGCTGCCGTTCGGCGCGCTCGCCGCCTACATCGCCGCCTCGCCGTTCGTGCTCGAGCACATCCACCACCTCTCGCCCCAGAGCTTCAGCCTCGTATTCGCCACCAACGGCTTCGGGATCCTGATCGCCCGCCAGCTCGGCGCCTCCGGACTGCGCCGGATCGGCCCCGAGCGCGTCCTGCGCGCCGGTTTCGCGGTTCAGGTCGTGGCCACGAGCGGCGTGCTCATCTGCACCGTCCTGGCCGCCGGCCTGGCGCCGCTGCTCGTCTGCCTGTTCTTCTCGGTCGGGCCGATCGGAGTCATCACCCCGATGGCCACCGCGCTCGCCATGCAGGACCACCCCGAGCGGGCGGGCAGCGCGTCGGGGCTGATGGGCTTCTGCCAGTTCGCGGTCGGCGCGATCGTCGCCCCGGTGGTGGGGGTGGCCGGCTCGGGATCGGCGCTGCCGATGGCGATCACGATGCCGGCGATGTCGATCGGCGGGGCGATCCTGCTCTGGCGCTCGCGGCGCGCGATGGCGGCGGCGACACCCGCGCCGGCGCCGGCCGGCTGACCGCCGGCCGTATATCGTGCCGCCGGTGCCGGTGTTCGACCCGCCCGCGATCGACGTCCACGCCCACTTCCTCAGCGCGGGCTATCGCCGGGCGCTGGCCGACGCCGGCATCGACCATCCCGACGGCTTCTCGCACGTCCCGGACTGGAGCCCGGACGGCGCGCTGGCGCTGATGGACGAGCTCGGAATCGCCGTCGCGCTGCTGTCGATCTCCTCGCCCGGCGTCCACTTCGTGTCCGGCGCGGCCACCCGTGAGCTCGCCCGCCGGGTCAACGAGGATGGCGCGGCGGTCGTCGCCGCGCGCCCTGACCGCTTCGGCCTGCTCGCCTCGCTCCCGCTGCCCGACGTCGACGCCGCGCTGGGGGAGATCGCCCACGCCGGCGACGTGCTCGGCGCCGACGGCTTCCTGCTGCTGACCAACTACGACGGCGTCTACGTCGGCGATCCCGCCTTCGCCGCGGTGATGGCCGAGCTCGATCGCCGCCACGCCGTCGTCGCGCTGCATCCCACCTCGCCGCCCGGGTCAGAGCGCGTCGACCGCGGGCGCCCCCGTCCGATGCTCGAGTTTCCGCTGGACACGACGCGCGCGGTGTTCGACCTCATCCTCGGCGGCACGCTCGCCCGCCATCCGGGGATCCGGATGATCGTGCCCCACGTCGGCAGCGCGCTGCCGGCGCTCGCCGACCGCATCACCGCGTTCACCGCGTTCTTCTCGGCCGGCGTCGACGGCCCGCCGATCGACGTGCCCGCCGCGCTGCGCGGGCTCTACTACGACCTCGCCGGGATGCCCCTGCCGCACGCGCTGCCCGGGCTGCTGCGGATCGCCCGGCCGGACCACCTGCTCTACGGCAGCGACCCGCCGTTCACGCCGCCGGCCGCCATCGCCGCCCTCGGCCGCGGGCTGGTCGAGACGGAGCTGTTCGACGCGGCCGCCCGCCGCGCGATGCTGAGCGACACCGCGCTCGGCCTGTTCCCGCGGCTGGCCCCGCATCGTTAGCGTCCTCGGTCCATCTCCAGCGCACCGTCGGCCACGTTGTCCGAGGAGCGGCGCAGGGCATCGGGCCTGCTGCCCATATGCTCCAGGCATGTCGCCCTTCTTTCGCAAGAGCGAGGCCCGTCGCGCCGAGGAGGCGCAGGCGGATGCCGAGATCACCCGCCTCAAGGCGGTGCCGCCGCGTGAGCTCGCCGTCACGCTGTTCCCCGCGCTCGGTCCCGATGGTCCCGCCGAGGGTCATTACGCCCGCGAGCAGCAGATCTGCGAATACCTGCTGCGGGACTTCCCCGGCGCCCGCGGGATCAAGCCGCTGCAGATCATCGTCCGGGTGCGCACGGCGCTGGAGCGCCTGGAGGAGGAGGGGCTGGCCGAGTCGATCAGCTATCAGCGCGGGGCGCGCTGGCGTCTGACCGAGTACGGCACGGCCACCCTGGCCGACGGCACGATCGTCGAGAAGCTCGCCGTCGGCGGCGCCGGCGCCGGATCCGCCTGACCCCACACCTCAGACCTCAGACCTCAGGCGTCGGCGGGCTCCACGGCGACCGCCGTGCCGGGGCGCTCCACATGCTCGTGCTGGGGGTGGCCGTGCGGATGGTCGGGGTGCGGATGCCAGCGCGGCGACGGCTGGACGTCGCACTTGGTGATCGCCACGTAGGCGACGAGGGCGACGAAGATGATCAGCGCGACCCCGGCGACCGCGCCGTCGCCGACGCCGAGTCCGCCGTTCGCCGGCTTGCTGAAGCCGTCGGCGAACGAGGCGCCGAGCGGCCGGGTGACGATGTAGGCGAACCAGAAGCCGACGATCGGATTGAGCGTGAAGCGCCACCAGCCGAGCGCCGGGATGCACATGATCGCCGCGAACAGCAGCGCCGAGGGCCAGTAGCCGAAGTTGAGCGAGGTCGCGGTCAGATCGCCGGCCGCCGTGCCGAGCGAGAAGGTCGCGAGGACCGCCAGCCAGTAGAACGTCTCCCGGCGGCGGGTCGTGATGCTGTGGATCGACAGCGTTCCCTCCGTGCGATACCAGGCGAGGAAGATGAGCCCGGTGATGAGGGCGAACAGCGGGGTCGTGACCGCGTAGGGGATGTTGGCGCCGTCGTGGATGCCGTCGGCCGCCATCGTCCCGAAGACCGCCACCATCATGACCGCGAACCAGTAGTAGCCGGCCTGATACGTCGGGCGGCGCAGCTGCAGCCACAGGGCGAGCGCCAGGCCGAAGATCCCGACCGCGGCGGCGAGCGGGACGCTGTGCTGGCCCATGAAGTCCGACATCGCCTCGCCCATGCCGGTGGTCAGGAGCTTCAGCACCCAGAAGATGAGCGCGATCTCCGGCACCTTGGCGGCCGGCACCTTGCCCGCCCGGGGGGATCCCGGGCCCGGCTGCCGCGCGGCGGCGGTGGGTCGTTGGTCGGTTCGCATTGCTTCCAGAATGCCCTGAGAGGATCAGTCTCCGATTAAACGTGCTTCAGAACTCTTTTCTGTTAGAGGCTCGTGTCGGTCAGGGCAGGGCGCGCGTGAACGCCGTGATCGCCGCCACGACGGCGTCGGGATGTTCGAGGTGCGGTGAATGGCCGCCGGGCAGGACGAGCCGGGTGACCGGCCCCCGGGCGACCGCCTCGATCCGGTCGATCTGCTCGATCGTCCCGTACGGATCGTCGGCCCCCTGGATGAGCAGGACCGGAGCCGTCAGAGCAGCGGCCTCGGCGTCCAGGCTCCAGGCGCGGAACGCCGGATCCAGCCAGACGTCGCACCAGCCCCAGAAGGCGGCGTCGGGATCGTCGTGATGGCGGGCCATCCGCCCGCGCAGGTCACCGCCGGCGAACGCCTCCCGCGTCTGCTCGATCGCGGTCACCGTCAGCGGCTCGACGAACACGTGCGGCGCCAGCAGGGCGATCCCGGCGACGGAATGGTGCGCGGCGTGGATGACGGCGATCGAGGCGCCGTCGCTGTGGCCGACGAGGATCGGCGCGGCGATTTCGAGCCGCGTGAGGAGCGCCGGCAGCACGTCGAGCGCCTCGGTGTGGAAGAAGGCCGGCGTGCGGGGGCGGGGGGGTCGCTGCGACCGGCCGTGCCCGTGGCGGGAATAGGCGATCACCCGTCGCCCGGTCGCCGCGGCGAGTGCCGCCGGGAAGCCGCGCCACAGCCCGACCGATCCGAGGCCCTCATGGAGCAGGACGAGCGGGGCGCGGTCGCGATCACCGGTCAGCTCGGCCGTCTCGATCCGCCGGCCCTCGACGACGACCTCGGGCATCGTCGTCATCCGATGAGCTCCACGACGAGCGCGGCCCCGGTGTCGCCCGCCGCGCAACCGGTGAACAACCCGCGCCCGCCGCCGCGCCGCTCGAGCGCATGGATCAGCTCGACGATCCCCCGGGCCCCGGTCGGCCCCTGGGGATGGCCGTAGATCAGGCTGCAGCCGTATGGGTTCATGGCCTCGGCGTCGACGCCGGTCGATCCCGCGAACCACAGGTCGTTGACGGCGAACGGGTTGTGCGTCTTGACGATGTCGATGTCGCCGATCGCCAGGCCGGCGTCGGCGAGCGCGGCCGCGGCGGCCGGGACCGGCGCCTTGGGCATCGTGCCGGGGGCGACGCGGGCAAAGCCCGACGCCAGCACGCGGGCGAGCGGCCCGGGGACGCCGAGCTCGCGCGCCTGCTCCGCGGTCGTGATCACCATCCCCGCGGCACCATCGGCGGGGTGGGTCTGGGCGCCGTAGCTGACGACTCCGTCGGGGAGCACCGGGGACAGGGCGGCGAGGCCCTCCGCCGTCGCCGCCCGGACCCCGTGGTCGGCGTCGATCTCGATCGCGCGGCGCCCCGCGCCGACGGTGATCGGGACCATCCACGGCCGCTGGAAAGCGCGGTCGCCGGCCACCGCATCTTCGTATTGCGCGTACCGGCGAGCGACGAGCGCGTCGAGCTCGGGCTTGCTGAAGCCGCCCTCGCCGGCGACGCGCTCGGCGGTCGCCAGCATCGACTCGCCGGTCAGCGGATCACGCTCGAAGGCGTCCATCACCCAGTTCTCGCTGTCGGCGGTCCCGCCCGGCCCCGAGCTGCGCGGATAGACGAGATGCGGCCCGTTGCTCGTCCGGTCGGTCGTGACCACGAGCCGGGCGCCGGACGGCGAGCGATCCTGAGCGGCCGCCGCGGCATGGATCGCCGCCACCGACGTCGCGCATGCCTGGGAGATCATCGGGCCGCTGACGCCGGGGAACCCGAGCCGGGCGGCGAGCGTCGGCGCCCCGTAGAAGCCCTCCTTCTGCGGGACCGTCCAGCCCAGCACGAGCTCGGTCACCGGCCATTCGATCGCGCGCTCGGCGAGCGCGCGGGCCGTGACCTGCTCGGCGAGATCGAGGCTGTTGACGTCGGCGGTCGGCCCCTGCCAGCGCACGAACGGCGACGACCAGGCGGCGCGCAGGGGGATCACGGTGTGCTCATAGCGCATGGTCGAAGTCCTCCGGGTCGTGATCGTAGGAGACGTGCGGTCCAGATGTGACACTTGACTGACGGACGCAACGGACTAGTATTCCGCACGGATGGAGTGGGTACTGATCGCGCTGCTCGGGAGGGGCCCATGCTGACCGCGCTCTCCTCGCCGGAGCGGATGAACGCCGCTGAGCTGCTGGATCGCCAGTGCGCGGCCGGTCGCGGCGATCACGTCGCGCTCGTCGCCGAGGACGCCACGCTGACCTACGACGAGCTGCGCCGGCAGGTCAACCGCGCCGGCCGGGCGCTGCGCGAGCTCGGCGTCGGCCGCGAGCAGCGCGTGCTGCTCGCGCTCGACGACACGACGGTCTTTCCGGCCGTCTTCCTCGGCGCGATCCGGATCGGCGCCGTGCCGGTGCCGGTCAGCCCGCTCGACCGCGACGACAACTTCCGTCACTACGTCGATGACTCCTACGCCGCCGTGGTGGTCTGCGACGCTCCGTTGCTGGAGCGTCTGTCCGGCGCGCTGGCGGGCCGGCCGCTGCGCTATCTCGTCCGGGGTGGCGAGGGCGGCGCGGCCGCCGGGGGGGCCGACATCGTCGAGCTCGACGCCGCCCTGGCCGCACAGCCCGACGAGCTCGACGCCCTGGACACCCATCGCGACGACATGGCGTTCTGGCTGTACAGCTCGGGCTCGACCGGCAAGCCGAAGGGCGTCGTCCATCTCCACCACGACATCGGCGTGACCGTCGAGAACTACGCCGGCGGCGTGCTCGGATTGTCGCCCGGCGACGTCACCTTCTCCACCACCAAGCTGTTTCACGCCTACGGTCTCGGCAACGGCCTCACCTTTCCGCTCTCGCTCGGCGCGACGGCGGTCCTGATGCGCGGCGCGACGACGCCCGAGCGGATCATCGATCACGCGCGCCGCCATCGCCCGACGGTCTTCTTCTCCGTGCCGGCGCTGTTTCGCGCGATCATCCGCCAGGAGTCGGCCGCCGGCGCGTTCGAGTCTGTGCGCTTCTGCGTGTCGGCCGCCGAGGCGCTGTCGCCACAGACGATCGAGTCCTGGCAGACCCGCTTCGGACTGGAGATCGTCGACGGGATCGGCTCGACCGAGATGCTCCACATCTACTGCTCCAACCGCCGCGGGCAGATTCGTCCCGGCAGCACCGGGTGGCCGGTCCCCGGCTACGAGCTGCGGTTGGTCGACGACGCCGGCACGGTGCTCGGCGGTCCGGCGATCGGCGAGCTCCAAGTGGCGGGCGACTCGTGCGCGGCCTATTACTGGCATCAGCACGAGAAGTCCCGGCGTTGCATGCAGGGCGACTGGTTCGCCACCGGCGATCGCTACGAACGCGCGCAGGACGGGTCCTATGCCTATGTCGGGCGCGTCGACGACATGCTCAAGGTCGGCGGGCTGTGGGTCTCGCCGCTCGACATGGAGCATGTCCTGATGGAGCATCCCCGGGTGGCCGGCATCGGCGTCGTCGGGGTGACGGTCGACGGCGACAGCCGGATCGCCGCCTACGTCGAATGCCGCGACGGGTCCGGCGACGACGCCCTCGCCGACGAGCTGCGCGCGTGGTGCAGGGAGCGGATGCGCCGCTACGAGTATCCCCACCTCGTCACGTTCGTCGAGGCTCTGCCGCGCACGCTGACCGGCAAGGTCCAGCGCTATCGCCTGCGCGAATGGGCCGGCGCGCAGTCGTCCTGACCGGCCGGGACGTGACACCGGTCAGCCTGGTCGCCGGCCGCTCGGGCCGGTCACGCCGGCTCAGGCCCGACCGTCACGCCGGGCTTCCCCCTCGTCGTCGTCCGCGGTGATCACCGCGGCGGGCGGCGGGTCGGCGAGCAGCCGTGCGACGTCGCCGGCGCGCCGCTCGATCACCGCGCGCTGATTGATGTATCCCTTGTCGGTGATCTCGCCGGCGTCGATCGCGGGCGGCTCGGAGAGGAGCAGCAGGCGCTCCACGCGCAGTGCCGATCCCGCGCCGCGGTTGCTCTGCGCCAGCGCGCGAGCGAGATGGGCGCGCAGCGCGGGATGATCGATCGCGACGTCATCCGGCGCGGCGGCCACGCGCTGTGCCTCGGTCATGTTCAGCCACGCCAGCGCGCAGACCGACGCGCCGTCGTGGCCGCAGATGACGGCGTCGCCGAGGACGCCGCCCGCGGCCGAGACCAGCCGGTTGCGCACCTGGCCGACACGGACCCACGTGCCGGTGGCGAGCTTGAAGTCCTCGGCGAGGCGGCCGTCGAACATCAGGCCCTGGGCGGGGTCGGCGGCGTCGATCAGCCGCACGGCATCGCCGGTGCGATAGTAGCCCTCGGCGTCGAACGCGGCCGCCGTCGCCGCGTCGTCGCCGAGATAGCCCGGGGTGACGTTGGGCCCGGTCAGCCGGATCTCGAGCTTCTCGCCGGTCGGCACGAGCTTGAGGGTCACCCCGGGCACCGGAACGCCGATGCATCCGCAGCGCGCGCTGTGGAAGTGCGCCGAGGTCGCCAGCGGCGCGGTCTCGGTCGTACCCCACGACGCCGTCAGCGGGACGGGATGGTCGGCGTGGCGGGCGGCGAGCAGCTGCAGCCGGTCCCACAGGGCGTCGGTGAGCGGCGCCGCCGCATAGAACATCAGCCGCAGGCGGGAGAAGAATCGCCGCGCGAACTCGGGGTCGGACTCCAGGCGCGGGGCGAGCAGCGCGTAGCCGGCGGGGACGTTGTAGTAGACGGTCGGCCTGACCTCGTCCAGCGCGGCCACCGAGCGATGAAACAGCGCGGGCGCCGGCCGCCCGTCGTCGATGTACAGGCTGCCGCCGAAGACGATGACCTGGTTGAGGTCGTGATTGGCGCCGAACGTGTGGCTCCACGGCAGCCAGTCGACGAGCACCGGCGGTTCCTCGCGCAGGAAGGGCCAGATCTGGCCGAGCGCCTGCTGATTGGAGCACATCATCCGATGCGTGTTGACGACCCCCTTCGGCCGGCCGGTCGAGCCCGACGTGAACAGGATCTTGGCCACCGTGTCGGGCCCGAGCGCGGCGAACGCGGCGTCGGCCCGGGCACCGGGGGTGGCCGCCGTCAGCTCATCGAAGCCGATTGCTCCCCGGCGCTCGCCCCGCGCGATCGCCGGCGTCGCCGTGAGCGACGGCGGCGCAGCGAGCGCGTCGAGAGCCGGCCCGTACGCCTCGGCGTCGTCGGCGAACACGAGCCCCGGCCGGCACAGCTCGGCGATCGCCCGGATCCGCTCGTGATCGGAGCTCTGCAGCGAGTAGGCGGTGCTGATCGAGGTCACCGGCACGCCCGCGGCGTAGGCGCCGAGCACGAGCAGAAGATGCGCCAGGCCGTTGCCCGACAGGATCATCAGCGGCCGCTGCGGCCCGAGCCCGCGGTCGAGCAGCGCCTGCGAGATCGCCCGAGCCCGCTCGTCGGCCTCGCCCCAGGTCAGCCGCGCCCAGCCATCGCCGTCGCGCTCGGCAGCCAGCAGCCGGTCGGGATGTTCGGCCGCCCGCCGCCGCAGGACATGCGCCATGCTGACGGCGTACGGTCCGAGCTCGTCACGCGAGCGCAGCAGCAGCGCCCCGTCGGCGCGCCGCTCCATCGTCAGCCGCGGCGGCGCGAACAGTGTCAGTGCGGCGGTGTCGGTCACATCAGCACTCTCCCGCCCGCATCTTACGGGGGGGCGACCGGGGCGGACCGCCGCCGCGCGTCAGGACACGGAGATGATGCGCAGCTCCCGCAGCCCGCGCGGCGTATGCACCTGGGCGGTGCCGCCGGCGAACTGGCCGAGCAGCGCGCGGCCCACCGGCGACTCCTCTGACAGGCGGCCGTCGCGCGGCGCGGCGTCGTGGCTGCTGACCACGGTGAAGCGGTCAAGGCGGCCGGAGTTGAGATCCTCGACCTCGACGGTTCGGCCGAGCGCGATCATCTCGCCCGACGGTTGTGCAGTGGGGGACATGACAGCCTCCTGATCGCTCGAGTGCGGACGGCGGCTGGCTGCGAGCGTCAAGCGGTGCCTGGGGCGCACCGCGGACGCGGGATGGTCGTCCGCCACCGTTGCCATCGGCATGTCGGCGGCCGGACTCAAGCCGCGAAGAGGTGAGCGCCTACGCGACCGCGGCGAGCAGATCGATGCCGAGGCCGGCGAACAGGTCGAGCAGGCCGAAGGCGATCCGCAGCTCGAACTTGGAGTCGGCGTCGAAAGGATCGCAGCCCAGGATCTCGCCGGCGCGCTGGACGCGATAGCGCAGCGTGTTCTTGTGCACGAAGCACGTGTCGGCGGCCCGCGCGACATTGCCGTCGGCGGCGACGAAGGCCCGCAGCGTGGCGAACAGCTCGGCGCGGTCGCCGCTCGCCCGCTCCGCGAGGGGCGAGAGCTGCGCCCCGACGATCCGCTTGACGTGCGAGACGTCCGGGACGTCGAGCACGAAGCGCAGCGCCCCGAGACGCTCGGCGGCCAGCGAGCGGGTCACGGTGGCGTCGCCGCGCACGAGGCGCGCGCAGGCCATCGCCTGCCGGTAGCCGACGGGGATCTCGGCGCCGGGCTCGGCCAGCCCGATGGCCAGCACCGAGCCCGCCTTCTCGGCGGCGGTCGCGATCGAGTAGATGAGCGACGCGCAGGCCGCGTCCTCGTCGCCCTCGCGGGCGACGAGCACGACGTACTCGCCGCGCAGGGTGACGAGCGCCGCGTCGCGATGGTGCGGATTGCGCCCGGTGGCCCTGCGCACGAGGCCGACCAGCGCGTCGCCCGAGGCGGTCAGCGGGTCGGCGCCGGCCGGGCACACGGCGACCACGCGATGTGGACGATCGAGATCGAGCCCGTGACGGCGTGCGCGGGACACCAGGCCGCCGGCGTACGGCAGCGAGGCCTCCAGCAACTCCCCGAGGAGATCTCCGTGCAGCTGCCAGGCCACGTCCTGAGAGGCCCGCTGCTTGAGCAGCTCCAGCGCGAGCACGGTCGAACCGTGCTCGAGTGCCTTGCGCTCCAGCGGGGTCAACGCGGTGACCCCCAGCACCCGCAGCTCGCCGAGCTCGGCGTCGGCGACGATCGAGAAGCTGACATCGGGAGCGCAGGCCGGAGGCGGGTCGACGGCGACCGCCGGCACGCCCGGCGCGCAGCGGACGGCGAACGGCGGATTGACGTCCTGGATGAGCACGAGCTCGATTGCCAGCAGATCCGCCAGCTGCGCGCAGATGTCCTGCGGGCCGCTGCCGCGCAGCGCGGCGTCGGTCAGCGCACGGTGGACGGCGAACAATCTCTCCAGCTCTGCGTTCTTGCTCTCCAGGCGCTCGTAGATGCGCCCGTTCTCCACCGCCACCGCAGCCTGCGCGGCCAGGGCACAGGCGAGCGCCACCTCGGTCGAGGAGAACGCCGTCGGATGGCGGCTGCCGACGTAGAGCGCGCCGATCGCCCGGGTGCCGTGCAGCATCGGCGCGCACAGCATCGAGCCGATCCCCTCGCCGAGCACGGCGTCGCGGACGGCGGACGGCGTCGGCAGCACGTCACGGCGATAGTCCGGCAGCGCGATGGGGCGGCGCGAGGCCACCGCTACGCCGCCGACGCCTTCTCCCAGCCGCAGCCGCATCGCCATGAACGGCTCGGTCGTCGCCCCGACCGCGACCGACATCTGGAGGCTGTCGTCTGCGGGGTCGACGAGTCCGAGCCAGGCGAGGTCGGTCCCGAGCAGGTCACGGGCGCGCTCGACGATCATCGTCAGCACCCGGTCGACATCGGCCTCGGCGGCCTGCATCTCCATGCCGATCTGCACAAGCGCCTCGTAGGAGGCGCTGCGCAGCGCCTGGGCCGTGCTGCGCTCCGCCAGGAGCCCGAGATGCGCGGCGAAGACCGGCATCAGCAGTCGCGCGTCGGGTGAATGGGCGTGATTGGCCCGCAGCACGGCGACCAGCGCGCCCCGCCGGCGGCCGTTGCAGTCGCGCACCGGCTCGATTCGCAGCTCCGGCGAGACCGCGGTCGCGGCGGGTATCCCGCCGCCGTCGAGCTCGTCGCCGGCCGTCCCCCCGGCATTGCGCGCGGGGTCGCCCGGGCCGGCGTCGCCCGGGCCGGCGTCGCGCAGACCGGCGGCACGCAGCCAGCCTTCCGTCTCGGCGGCGACCCGCGCGGCGCTGATCCCCTGGCTGTGGGCTCGCACCGCGGGACCGTCGTCGGGCCGCCAGACAAACGCGCAGAAGTCGGCGGCGAGCACGACGCGGACGGCCTCGAGCGCCGAGCGGGCGACCTCGTCGAGCTCGGTGTCGGCCGGCACCGGGCTCCAGATCCCGCGGACGAGCCGCAGGGCCGAGCCATCGATCACCGGAATCGTCGAACTCAACGGGCCTCTCCTCGCAGCCGCCCTGGGTTGCGCGTCGCATCGTACACCCGCGTGACGAGCGCGCCACAGGCGTTGTTTGTTCGACCGCACGAAGCCCGGCCGGGATTTTCGTGCGCACGTCCAGCGCGGGTGACGTAGAACTCGTCCTCGTTCGGACCGTCGCCCCGAGGAGAGGATGGGTCCAGCCATGACAACCGCACTGCCGGTCGACCCGGCGCCGGTCCCGGCCGCGGACGCGAGCCACGCCCGTCGCCGCTATACGGTCGACATCGACATCGGGGGCACGCTGACCGACGGCCTGTACGCCGACGGCACGACCGTCACCCCCGTCAAGGTCGACACCACGCCCCACGACTTCACCGTCTGCTTCTTCGCCAATCTGAAGGAGGGCGCGCGGCAGCTCGGATTCGCCGACCTGCGGGCGTTCCTCGCCGAGGTGACGGTCATCCGCTGGTCGGCGACGATCGCCACCAACATCGTCGCCGAGGGCAAGGGACCGAAGATCGGGCTGCTGGCCGGCGCCGGGGCCGCGCCGGGGCTCTACGGTGATCGGCCGAGCCCCGCCGTCGGACGATTGGTGGCGGAGGACGACATCGTCGCGCTGGCCCCGTCGGCGTCCGATGGCGAGACCCTCGCCGCGATCCGCGCGCTGCTGGAACGCGGCGTGCGGCGCATCGTCGTCAGTCTCGACGGCGCCTTCACCGACAACACCCGCGAGCGTGAGATCCAGCGCCTGATCGACCGCAGCTTCCCTGATCACTATCTCGGGGCCGTCCCGACGGTCCTCGGGAGCGAGATCTGCCGCCATCCCGATGATCAGACGCGCACCCACATGGCGCTCGTCAACGCCTACGTGCACACCCCGCTCGCGGTGGCGCTGTTCAAGGCCGAGGATGAGTTGCTCGTCGAGCACGGCTATCGCCGGCCGGTCTACATCGCGCACGTCAACGGCGGCGTCGCCCGCGTCGCCAAGACGAAGGCCGTCGATACCGCCGAGTCCAGCCCCTACTTCGGGCTCAGCGCCTGCGCCTGGTGGGCGCGGCGCTACGGCGAGGACCGGGTCCTCGCCCTCGATGTCGGCGGTACGACCTGCAAGCTCGGGGTGATCCGCGACGGCGAGGTGATGACCGTCGAACGCGGGGAGCTGCTCGGCGTCGGGCTCAAGATGCCGTGGACACTGCTGCGCTCCGACGCGATCGGCGGCGGCTCGATCGCCCGCGCCGCCGGTGGCGAGCTGACCCTCGGGCCCGAGAGCCAGGGGGCGTTCCCGGGGCCGGCGGCCTATGACCTCGGCGGCCGGGAGGCGACCCTGACCGACGCCTTCGTGGTCAGCGGGATGCTGAACCCCCAGCGGTTCCTCGGCGGTCGTCGGGAGCTGCGCGCCGACCTGGCGCAAGAGGCGATCAGCCGCGCCGTCGCCGAGCCACTCGGGATCGAGCCGGCGCGGGCCGCCGAGCGGATCATCGACCAAGCTGCCGACGGCATCGCCGAGGTGGCGCAGCGGGCGATCACCGATGCCGGACTGGACCGCGGCGGGTTCTCGCTGTTCTGCTTCGGCGGCAACGGCGGGATCTGCGCGGCCCGGGTCGCCGACCGCCTCGGGCTCGAGCGGGCGTTCGTGTTCGCGCTCGGGCCGGTGCTGAGCGCCTTCGGCTCGTCGGTCGCCGAGATCTGCCATGTCCACGAGCAGTTCCCGTTCCTCGACGTGCACGCTCCGGACGCCGACCGTCGCGTGGCCGAGATCGTGGCCGCCGGCCTGACCGAGGTCCGCCGTGATCTCGGGGGCGAGGGCCTGCCGGTCGCCGATGCGCGACTGGAGGTGGAGGCGACGGTCACCCGCGACGGCCATCCCCATTCCATGCCGTTGCCGGCCGACTCACAGGCGGCGGGGCGGGCGATCGCCGGGCTGCGGGCCGGCCACGGCGTGATCGACCATGTCGTCGTGCGCGGCGTCTCCCCGGTGCCGGTCTACGGGCCGGCGCCGGCGCCCGAAGCGCCCCACGTCGCGGCGGCCGCTCAGCGGCGCGCGGTCGGCGGCGAGCCGGGGGATGTCCTCGTCTGGGAGGACCTGCGCCCCGGGGCGAGCGCGGTCGGCCCCGCCGTCCTGGAGTCGGCGACCAACAGCTGCGTCATCCCGCGTGGCTGGGCGCTGCGAATCGACGGCTTCCAGAACGCATTGATGACCCGCGACCACGCGACGGAGGGCTGATCGGCGATGGCTCACATCAGGGTGACCGAGTACCTCGACCTCGAGCTCGACGGCGAGCGCTGGCGCTGTCACAAGTGCGGCCACGACCTCGGCTCGGCGCGGGAGAACTACAAGCACGCCTGCCAGGTCAGCCAGCGCGACCCGCGCGAGATCCACCAGGCGGTGATCGACGCCGAGTACTCGTTCGCCCCCGATCCCGATTGGGTGCGGATCGTCGAGTTCCACTGCCCCGGGTGCTTCACCCAGGTCGAGACCGAGTATCTGCCGCCGGGACACCCCGTCACCCATGACATCGAGATCGATCTCGACCGCCTGCGGCGTCGCCTGCGCGACGGCGAGCTCGAGATCCGGGACGAGCGGCTGATCACGAAGGAGGCGGGATGAGCACCGGCGGCGCAGCGCGCAACACGATCGACGTCGATGTCGGCGGGACGTTCACCGACATGGTGATGACGCTCGACGGAACGATGAGCTATCGCAAGGTTCCGACCACCCCGTATGACCTGTCGGTCGGCTTCATGCAGGTCATCGAGGAGGCGGCCACCGGACTGGGGATGACGCTCGACGCGCTCGTCGGGCGAATCGACACCGTCCGCTACTCGACGACCGTCGCCATGAACCGGCTGCTGGAGCGCAGCGGGCCGCGGGTCGCGCTGCTGACCACCGAGGGGCACGAGGACGCCACGCTGATCGGAAAGGGCGCGCAGTGGATCGACGGCACCCGGCTCGACGAGCGCCGCGCGCTACCCCACATGCACAAGCCGGTGCCGCTCGTTCCGCGTGACCTGATCGCCGGGATCAAGGAGCGCGTCGATGCCACCGGCGCCGTTCTGCGCCCGCTCGCCGAGGACGACGTGCGGGACAAGGTGCGCCGGCTCGTCGACCGCGGCGCGCGCGCGTTCGTCGTCTCGCTGCTGTGGTCGTTCGAGAACCCGTTGCACGAGCGGCGGGTCAAGGAGATCATCCGCGAGGAGTACCGCGACTATCACGTCGGCTACATGCCGGTGATCCTGTCGAGCGAGGTTGTCTCCCGGCTGGGCGAGTACGGCCGGTCGAACACCGCGATCCTCGATGCCTATCTCCAGCGGTCCATGCAGATCGAGCTCGGGGGCACCTGGGACAAGCTGCGCGCTCACGGCTACCGCGGTCCGTTCTTCATGATCCACAACACCGGCGGCTGCGCCGACCTGTTCAAGACGACGGCGAGCCGAACCTACAACGGGGGCCCGATCGCCGGCCTGATCGGCGCCCGGGAGATCGCCGCGGTCCTCGGCGCTCCCAACGTCGTCACGGCCGATGTCGGCGGGACGTCGTTCGACATCGGCCTCGTCGTCGGCGATTCGGTGCGCAACTACGAGTTCAACCCGATCATCGACAGCTGGATGGTCTCCACGACGATGCTCCAGTCGCTGTCGATCGGCGCCGGCGGCGGCTCGATCGCGTCGCTGAACGCCGCGCTCGGCGGGCGGCTGGAGGTCGGCCCGCGCAGCGCCGGCTCCTATCCCGGTCCGGTCGCCTACGGCCTCGGCGGGACCGAGCCGACGGTCACCGACGCCAACCTCGTGCTCGGCTATCTCGCCCCCGGCGAGTTCTACGGCGGGCGCATGCAGCTCGACCGCGAGGCCGCCGAGCGCGCCATCACCACCGAGATCGCCGATCCGCTCGGCGTCACCGCGGTGGAGGCGGCGGCGCTGATCCGGCGGATCATCGACGACAAGATGGCGTCGGCGATCCGCAAGCAGGTGACCCTGCGCGGCTACCGCCCGGCGGAGTTCACGGTGTTCGCCTTCGGCGGCGGGGGACCGACGCACATGGCGGGCTACATGGGCGAGATCCCGAGAGCGGTGATGTTCCCGTTCTCGCCGGTGTTCTGCGCCTACGGCTCGTCGATCATGGATGTCGTGCACCTGTACGAGCGCTCGCACCGGATGACGTTGCTGGCGCCGATCACCGGCGCCCCCACGACCGACTACGAGGCGTTCAACGCGATCGTCTCAGCGCTCGAGGCCGAGGCGCGACGCGAGCTCGAGGCCGAGGGGATGGAGTGGGACCAGGCGACGCTCAGTCTCGAGATCGACGCGCTCTACGGTGGGCAGATCAACTCCAAGCGCGCCGCCAGCCCGCTCCTGCACGTCCGGTCCGAGGCCGACGTGCGTCAGGTCTACGACCACTTCGAGCGGGAGTTCAGCGCGGCGTTCAGCCCGCTGGCGGTCAACGTGCCCGGCGGGGTCTACATCGACACCTTCGTGCTGCGGGTCGCGATCCCCGGCCAGCCGGTGACGCTCGTCGAGCGCGAGCTCGGCGGCGAGGACGCATCGGAGGCACGGACCGGCGCGCGGCCGGCCTACTGGCCCGATGCCGCGGGCTGGGAGGACACCCCGGTGTACGAGCTCTCGCGCCTGCGGCCGGGCAACCTGGTCAGCGGGCCGGCGATCGTCCATGCCGATCTGACGACCGGAGTGATTCCGCACGGCCGGCAGTTCCGGATCGACCGCTACGGCCTCGGGATCCTCGAGGCTGCCGCCACACCGACCAGCGCCGAGCCACTCGTGGCCGCGGCGAGCACCCGATAGATAGGACGAGCGCGATGCCCATTCCCAGCGCCGACGAGAAGCTCGCCATGATCCGGCTCGCCGAGCCGACCGACGCGGAGCTGCGCGCCGTCGAGACCTTGGCGCCCGGCGACTACGAGATCGGGTTCCAGCGCACCAACGACATCCTCGACGAGGCGCTCGAGGTCTTCCAGCGAGCGTCGCGCAGCTCGATGGGCGTCGCCGGTGACGTGATGATCGCGCTGTTCTCGGCCGGGGGCGACCTCGTCAACGCTGCCGCCGGCACGTATCTCCACGCGATCATCCAGCCGATCATCATCAAGTACATCCTGGAGCACTACGCCGAGAATCCGGGGATCAGGGACGGCGACATCTGGTTCGCCAACGACGCGCTGTACGGCGGGATCCACAACCCCGACCAGGTCATCGTGCAGCCGATCTTCTTCGACGGCCGGTTGATCGGCTGGGCGGGGGCGGCCAACCACACGACCGAGACCGGTGCCATCGAGCCGGGCGGGATGCCGGTGACGGCGTCGTCGCGCTTCCACGAGGGCCTCAACCTGCCGCCGGTCAAGATCGGCGAGGACCACCGGCTCCGCGACGACTGGATCGAGGTGTTCAACGCCTTCGGGATCCGCGCCCCGCAGATGATCACCACCGATCTCAAGGCGCGGGCGACGGCCGGGGACCGCGTCCGGGTGCGGATGGTGGAGATGGCCGAGCGCGAGGGAGCCGACTTCGTGCTCGGCGTCACGCGGCGGATGCTCCAGGTCGCCGAGACGGGAGCGCGACGGCGGATCGCCTCGTGGATGGACGGCACGTACCGCTGCGTGACGTTCGCCGATGCGCTCGGCACCGAGCACGGGCTCGTGCGCAACGCCAGCCTGACGCTGGTCAAGGACGGTGACGAGATCGTCCTGGACTTCACCGGTACCTCGCCGGAGAACCTGTCGCCCTATCAGGCGCACGTCCAGGCGGTCGTCGGTCACGTGGCCAACTTCGTCTACAGCTACGTGTTCTACGACCTGCCGATCTCGAGCGCGACGTTCGCGCCGTTCACCTTCGTGATCCCGAAGGGCACGATCCTCAACCCGGATGACAAGGCGGCGTCGAGCTGCTCGGTCATGGTCTGCACGGGGGTGATGAGCGCGTGCGCGAACGTGTTCGCGAAGATGATGTTCGCCACCCAGGACGCCGACCGGGTGGCCGCCTCGGCGAGCAACGCCGGAAACGCGATCGTGATCGCGGGCCTCAACCAGTGGGGGCTGCCGTTCGCCGACATGGTCGCCTACTCGATCAACACCGAGGGCATGGGCGGCCGCCCGGCGAGCGCCGGGATGAACGCCTTCGGCTTCCCGTGGTGCCCGTTCGGCCGCGCTCCCGACGTCGAGCTGATGGAGAACGAGTTTCCGCTGATGATCGGGTTCTCTCAGCACTGGAAGGACTCGTGCGGGGCGGGCAAGCACCGCGGCGGGGTCGGCGCGGTCCAGCTCTGGGTGGCCCATCAGGCGCCGATGGTGCTGCTGATGGCGATCGCCGACAACTCCAAGCTGCAGACGCCGCAGCCGCTGTTCGGAGGTTACGCGCCGTGCACGGTGCCGGGGATCGGGATCCGTGCGCCGGGGCTCATGGATCGGCTCGCGGCCGGCGATCCGATCGATCTGGACCTGTCGGCGCTGCTCGTCGGCGGGGCGCTCGGCGGCCAGCGCGAGGTGGAGTTCATGGGTCGCTCGATCCGACCCTACGACGCCGGCGACGTGATGACGTTCGCCTTCTCGGCGGGAGGCGCCGGCTACGGCGACCCGCTGGACGCCGATCCCGAGGACGTCGCCCGCGACCTCCGGGGCGGCCTCATCTCGGAGTGGACGATGCGCGAGATCTACCGGGTGGCCTATGACCCCGGTGAGGAGGCCGTGCGCGCCGAGGCGACCGCGGATCTGCGCCGCCGGGGCTACGAGGAGCGGCGCCTGCGCGACCGTGACTGGGCGTCGTTCGCCGCCGATTGGGAGCTGCTGTCGCCGCCGCCGGAGTTGCTGACCTGGTTCGGCTCGTGGCCGGAGGGCGTCGCCGCCGTGCCGGTCATGCGCATGTAGCCCGGCGCCCGTAACCGTGACCTGACCGATGGCCGGCCCGGCCGCACAGACGCTGATGGCGGCGATCGACGGCCGCGCGCCGGAGCACCCGGTCGTGGCGCCGCTGTTCGCGGCGCTGGCCTGCGAGCTGGAGGAGCGCGAGCCGCAGGCCTTCCTGGCTGACGCCGGGGCGCGCGCTCGCGCGCTCGCAGGCCTCGCGCGGGCGTTGCGGGTCTCGCTGCTCGTCGTCGACTCGGGCAGCGGCTGGGATGCCGAGGCGATGGGGTTCACCGTGGCCGGCGACGGGGTGCGCGGCCGTGACGGCGGTGACGATGGCGACGGCGGTGGGCCTCCCCTGGTCGTGCGCCTGCCACCGGGGGCAGGCGCGGCATTCGACCCTGCGGGGGGCGGCGCCCCGGTGATCGCCGACCTGCTGGCGCGTGTCGGGGCGCTCGTCGCGCCCGAGACGTCGCTGGGGGTGACGGTATGTGGTCCGGCGATGCTGGCGGCGTCCGGCGGGGGGACGCTCACGCTGGAGGCAGCGGTCACCCAGGTCCTGGCGGCGGCGCGGATGGCCGCGACGTCCGGCGCCTCGGTGATCGTCGTGCGCGAGGATGGCGCCGTGGGGCCGGGCGACCCGGCCGCCTACGCGCGGCTCTCCCGTCCACTGTGGGCCTCGCTGCGCTTCTTCCGGGCCGCGGGGGTGCTGCAGGTGAGCGGCGGGTCCGCGGCGGTGGCGTGGGGCGAGGTGCTCGCCGCTCCCGGGCCGTTCCTGCCCTGCTGGCCGGCGCCGGAACCGGCGCCCGCTCGGTCCGGTGGGGAGGCCGTGGCCGGCGGACTCGGAGGGCTCGACGGGCGGCCGGCGGCCGCTGGGCGGCCGTACGGGCTGGCGGTGGCGCCCGGCGGCGAGATCGCGGCCCGCGGCGCGCGCGGGCGCTGCGCCCTGGTCACCCACGACGGCGATCTGCTCGGCCGGGTCGCGATCCGGGACGTCGCCGGGGCGGTCGCGGCGCTGGCCGCCGGCGCGTCCTGAGTGCGATGGACCCGATGACGCCGCCGGGCATCGCCGGCGACGGCCGGAGCGTCCACGCCCGTGCGTCGGTAACCTGCCGGCCATATCGAGGTCCAGATCGGCGACCAGTGACGGCGGCCGAGGCTCTCAGGGCGAGCGGCGGTCGACTACTCGAGGATGACGATCGGCTCGCCGGTGGGCGCGGCGAGCGGCCGGCGCCAGCCCGAGAGAGCCATCCCGACGGCCGGGATCAGCGCGACGAGGATGAGCACGAGCGCCCAGACGAAGGTCGCGTCGAAGGCGTTCGCCAATGGTGTGACAATTGCGGCGTGCTCGCTCGCCGGCAGCTGCTGGAGGGTGGCGAGCCCGCCGGAGCTCGAGCCGGTGGCACGGCTGCCGAGCGCCGCGGTCAGATTGCTGGCGATCGCCGACGCGAGGATGACCGAGAGGATCGCGGTGCCGATCGAGGCGCCCGCCTGGCGCACGATGTTCATCGCCGTGCTCGTGCGGGCGATCGCGGCGCGCGGCACCGACTGCATCGCGGCCGTCATGTTCGGCATCATCGCCAGCCCCATCCCCAGGCCCTGCACGAAGCTGCCGGCGCACAGCACGACATAGGAGGTGTTGGCGCCGACGAAGGCGAACGGGATCAGCCCCACCGCGACGAACGGCAGGCCGGCGGCCGGCAGCCAGGTCGGGCCGTAGCGGTCGGTCAGGCGCCCGGCGAGCGGCATCAGCAGCATCGCCCCGAGCCCGCCCGGGGCCATCAGCAGACCGGCCTGGAGCGCCGAGTCGCCGCGCACCGACTGGTAGTACAGCGGGACGAGCAGCATCGAGCCGAAGACCGAGATGGCGAACAGCAGGAAGGTGCCGGCGGCGGCGCCGGCCCGCGTATGCGCGAACGTCCGCAGGTCGATGAGCGGATTGGGGCTGCGCCAGCTGTGGGCCAGCCACGCGGCGATCAGCGCCACGCCGGCGAGCGCCGGCAGCCACGAGCGGGCCGAGCCGAAGCCGTAGGTCGAGGACTCGGCGAGGCCGAAGATGAACACCGCCAGCCCGGGCGAGAGCAGGAACATGCCGAGCCAGTCGAGCCGGTGGGTGGGCTGGGGCTGATCGGGCTCGAGCACGATCCGCGCGAGGATGAACGCGACGATCCCGATCGGCAGGTTGATGAAGAAGATCCAGCGCCAGGAGGCATCGTCGACCAGCCAGCCGCCGAGGATCGGGCCGAGGATCGGCGCCACCAGCATCGGGACGCCGAGCACGCCCATCACGCGCCCCATCCGATGCGGGCCGGCCTTCCTGGTCATGATCGTCATGACCGCGGGCATGATCATGCCGCCGCCGATGCCCTGCAGGACGCGGAAGAAGATCAGCGTGTCGGCGCTCCAGGCCAGGCCCGAGAGCATCGAGCCGAGCGTGAACAGCACGAGCGACCACATGTAGATGCGCTTGGTGCCGAACCGGTCGGCCGCCCAGCCGGTGACCGGGATGACCGCCGCGAGCGACAGCGTGTAGCCGGTGATGACCCACTGGATCGTCGTCAGCGAGGCGTGGAAGGCCACCGCCAGGTGATCGATGGCGACGTTGACGACCGTCGTGTCCAGGATCGACATGATCGCCCCGAGCAGCACGACGCCGGCGACGACCAGCGTGTCGCGGTCGAGGCCCTCGGGCTCGGCGGGCGAAGCGGGCGGGTCGGCCATCAGACAAGCCTAGCGGACCGCTGAGTCCGTTTCTCTCGCATTCCGGGGATCAGATCGGCCGGTCGCGGCGTGTCCATGAGCCGCATATTCCATTAGGATCGCCGCGCGCGCGGCCGCTCCGGCCGGCGTCACACCCAAAGGAGGGACCTAGCGATGGCGAACGCAAAGTTCGAGGTGTACGCACAGAAGGACGGGAAGTACAGCTGGCACATGAAGTCGTCCAACGGCCAGGTCACGGCGACCGCCGGCCAGCACTTCGCGTCGCATGCCGATGCCAAGCGTGCCGCCGAGCACGTCAAGGAGCACGCCGCGACCGCTGAGGTCGTCGACGCGGAGTAGCCGGCGGTGACGGGTGCGGGGTCATCACGACCCCGCAATCGCCGCTACAGCGGCGGGACCTGATTGTTGACCTGGGGTCCGTGGTACAGGTGGTCGTGGTCCGCGCAGGCCGCCGGGAACGTGAAGCGCACGCTGTCGCTGCGCACCCCGTTGTAGCTGGCGAACAGCGTCACGTCGCCAAGGGTGCCGACCGCGCACCGCGCGTCGGTGCTGCTCTGCACGCGGACGACGATCTTCATGATGTTCCCGGGCACGCCCCACATCACGGCGGTGTGGGAGTGGTAGACGAGGTGATGCTCCACCGTCATGATGATCAGGCGATCGGCCTGGCCCGGTGACCGGTCGACCTGGCAGAGGATTCCCGAGACGGTGCCGGCGGCGAGGTCGATGTCGCCGTGGCCGCGGGCATAGCTGCCGCTCGTTCCGGTGATCGGCGCGCCGGTGTGAAAGCCCCACGGCGGGATGCCGCCGACGATCGGAACCGAGGCGCAGTACTGGACCGCGACCGCGGAGGCCGACCCGGCCAGGACGAGCAGCGCCAGGAGCGGCGCCAGCACGAGCGCAGCGAGTCCCGGGCCCCGTGCGATGTGATCCCGTCGCATGCCGGCGCGGACTATAGCTCGCCGGCATCAGCGCGCGCAGCGGCCGGCCCGCCCCCGCCGAGACGCGGCAGCGGGCCGAGTTCAGCCGTTGCCGAGCCGCCGGCGCGAGAGCACGCGCCGGTAGGCGTCCTGCACGACGACGTCGCACGGGGAGTGATCGTCGGCATAGCCGTAGGCGGTCCGCTCGGCCTCGGCGAGCGTCGGCCGCACGAGGTGAGTGCCCTGCTCGGGCAGCCACACATTCCACCCTCCGCGCGCGTCGGGCAGCACACGTACCTCGCCGGCGCGAGCGACGCCCGGACGGGGTTTGCTCCGCGGTGGCGGGCTGACGATGGTGTGGGTGCCGGACATACGTTCATTGTGCGCCCCGGCTCGGCAATCCGCAACTGGACTTTCGAACGGTTAACACTTCTTGCCCGAATCGCCGCGGTGGCGTCAGCGCGGCCGCCCGGCGGAGATCCGGCCGTCCGGGCCGCGGGTCGTCAGCGGCCGGGCATCCGCCTGTGCCACCAGTGACTCGACGGTGGCGACGTAGGAGACGCCGTCGTCGAAGCGCCGCTCGGGAACGCCCTGCCCGCCGATCAGGATGTGGGTGTCGGAGTGGGCCCGCCGGATCGCCTGGAGCAGGTCGGTGATCTGACGGTCCGGGCGCTCGATCGTCAGCGACAGCCCGGTCAGCGCCGGCCGATGGCCCGCCACCGACTGCACGAGCGACTCGGCCGGGACGTCGGCCCCGAGGTAGATGACGTGATAGCGCTGCTGCTCGAACACGTCGGCGGCCATTCGCAGCCCGAGCGTATGGCGCTCGCCCTCGGGCGCGGCGAGCAGGACCGTGCGCCCGAGCGGCGGGAAGTCATACATGCTCAGGCTGACGGCCGCCAGGACGCCGTGGGCGACCGCGGTGGCGGCGTGCTCGTCGGCGACGGTGATCACTCCGCGCGCCCACAGCTCGCCGATCCGGTACATCGCGGGGGCGACCACCCGGGCGTACAACGCGGCGAGCTCCAGGCCCCCGTCCAGCGCCTCCCTCGCCACCGCCTCGGCCCGGCGCCCGTCGACGGCCCGCAGGGCGTCGACGAACCGGGCCACGTAGGCGGCGGGGGCCTGCGAGCGGGCGCCGGCTCGCCGCGCGGCGATCAGCGCCCGCTCGGTCTGCTCGCCACGGCGCTCGCCCGCCTCCTCCGGGCGGGCGCTTCGGATGGCGAGCCCCGCCCACGCGGCCAGGGTCTCCAGGACCCGCTCGTCGTCCGCGGTGAACTCGCCGTCGCGCTTCTCGGTGACGTACAGATTCCCCTCCGCCCGTCCGTCGATCATGATCGGTACTCCGAGGAAGCTGGACATCGCCGGGTGCCCCGGCGGGAACCCATGGCCGGCGGGGTGCCCGGCGATGTCGGGCAGGCGCACCGGCCGGTGACCGATGATCAGGTCACCGAGCACGCCACGGCCGCAGGGCGGCCGTCCGATCGCCCGTCGGGTCTCCTCGTCCATGCCGCGGGTGACGAGCGCCGCCAATCCGTCGCGGCGCTCGTTGAGCACGCCCACTGCCGCGTAGCGGGCGTCGGTCAGCTCGCGCGCCGTCTCCAGCACCCGGTCGAGCACAGCCCCCCGATCGGCGTCGGAGCTCAGCATCCGGCCGAGGTCGAGTAGGTGGTCGTCCAAGCGCCCGCCCACGCTGATCACGTGTCGCGCCGCGCGCCGAGCACTGTGGCCGGCGGCCGGCGGCGACGGGAGAGCGGCAGGGGCACCGACGCCATTGTGCGCCGAATCTCCGGCGTCCGCAACCCTCCCCGTCGCGTTCGCCCTCGGGCTCCCGGACCCCCTCAGGCAGCGGCGCTGGCGTCGATCACGCCGAGCCCGGATTCGAGCGCCTCGACGTACTCGACGGCCGGGGCGCGCCAGCGATCGTGGCAGCCGGCGAACAGCGCGTGCGCACGCTCACGCGGCCAGTCCACGGGCAGCAGGGCGCTCGGGAGATCAGGATCCAGGAAGGGGAACTTGCGCCAGGCGTGGACGAGCAGCGTCTGGCGGCGGAAGCACGCCTCGGCGGTCGACGCCCGGACGCGGGCGAACGCGTCGATGAAGGCGTCGTACTGCAGGCTGACGCGCTCGAGGTCCCAGGCGCTGGCCGCCAGGGCGACCGGGTCGCCCATGCTGCCGAGTGCCGCCACGAACGACGTCGCGTCGGCGGCGGGCTCCTCGCCGATGGCCGTCGCCAGCTCGGCCTCGCGGGCGACGTGCGGTGTCAGCCAGACGCCGCCGCCCAGCGAGCCGAGGCCGGCCCAGGCCAGACGGGTGCGCAGCTGATGGCGCACGGCACGGCGCTCCTCGGGCACGCGCAGGACGACGACCAGCCAGCGCCCGTCCCAATCGCGATCCTCGCCGAAGGAGTAGATGCGCCGGGCGCCGGAGCTCAGCAGCTCGACGGTGCGGTCGGTCAGCGACATCCGCGTCCGGCGGCCATGGCGCTCGGTCGCCAGCCACCCCTCGCGGGTGCTGCGCGACAGGGCCTGGCGCGCCGCCTGCGGGGTGTAGCCGAGCGCGGCGAGCGCGGCGACGAGCGTCTCCTGCCAGACGCTGTCGGCCCGGGGGAGCACGTACTCCCCGAGCACGGTCAGCAGCAGCGAGCGGGCCGCGGGGGCTCCGGTCGACCGCCGTCTGAGCTGCTCGTCCATCCGGCGACCGGCGTCAGTCGCTCGCCAGCATCGGGCCCGGCGCGGCGAAGTCGTCGCGGACGGCCTCGAAATGGGTGTTGCAGGCCCGGCAGCGCATCTGAGTGGTGATCAACTGGCCGCCCCACGCCGACACGAGCTCGACATCGGGCGACTCGCAGAAGGGGCAGCGCGGGGGCGCGCCCGTCATCGCCGGCCCGCTTCGCCGGCGTCCGGCCGGTCCTCGGGCTCGGGGAGCTCGATCGTGACCCCGTGGGCGCGCAGCTGCGCGGTCAGCCAGTCCCTGACGCGCCCGCGCACCGCCGCCGGCCCCTCGCTGACCATCCCCTGCTCGATCGCCATCCGATAGCCCGGGTCGCCGTCGGGACCCGGCCAGCGCGCGGCCTGCTCCCACATCTCGCCGATCCGCGTCGCCAGCAGATCACGGTCGGCGCCGCCGCCGGCGCAGATGCGCTTGCACCACGCCTCGGCATGGACGCGGTGCGCGCCCTCCTCCTGCAGGATCTTGCGGGCGCGCTGGGCGAGCGGCTCGATCGAGCTGTCCCGAGCGCTGGCCACGAACGTCGTCAGGATCCCGTCGATGACGAGGTTGGCGGCGATCACCGACGCCCAGTCGGGGAACTCGGCCCGCAGGACGGGCAGCGCCCGGCCGGTGTCCAGCCCCTCGTCGTCTCGCTGGACGCCGAGCTTGGCGAGCACCGGATAGGTGGAGCGCGCGTGCCCGAGCTCGTCCTGGGCCATCGCCGCCGCGGCGACCGCGGACTCGATCGTCGGGGCGCTGACCGCCCACTCGCCGTAGCGGCGACCGAGCGCTCCCTTGTTGTCGGCGAGCGATCCGATCAGCGAGATCATCCTGGCCGTGCCGGAGTCGACGGCCTGGTTCGAGCCGGTGCTCATGCGCTGATCGCCTCCCGGATCGCGTGGCGGGGGACGAGGATCATCTCGATCCACGGCTGCTCGTCGTAGATCGCCCGCGCCGACACGCGGGCCAGGTCCTCGTCGGATTCGGTGACGGTGCCGACGTGATGCAGCGGCGCCTCGTAGGTCTGGCGCGCGAACACCTCCCAGATCGTCTCGCCGGCGCGGCTCATACCACGATCCCCAGCCGCCTCATCGTCTCCCGGGCGTCGGCGCGGATCCGGTCCTTGGTCCAGATCGGATCCCACACCACCTCGATCCCGACGCTGTCGACCTCGGGGTCTGCGAGCACCGCCTCGCGGATGTCGTCCTCGATGAACTCGGTCGCCGGGCAGCCCATCGCGGTGTAGGTGATCTCCAGCTCGGCCCGCCGCCGCCGCGGCCGATAGGCGAGCGAGACGATCAGGCCCATCGCCACGACCGAGATCGGGATCTCCGGATCGTCGACGGTGCGCAGCGCGGCCCACAGGCGCGCCTCGACGCGCTCGGAGGCGGTGAGCTCGACGCCCGGTGACGCGGTCGCCGCCGCCGGTGATGCGGGTGGGGGCGGGGGCGGGGTCCTCATGCCGCCCGCCGCAACGACGTCGTCTGATAGCCGCGCTGGAGCGTGCGGACGTAGTCCGCGTTCATCGGTCCCCGCGCGCGCCAGCGGGCCGTGACGTCGTCCCAGCCGATCGGTCCGTCGTCCATCAGCCACTCGCGCTTCTCGGCATCGAACTGCGCCGGAAACGGGCAGTCGATGACCCAGGTGCCGGTCTCATCGTCGTGATGGGCGGGAACGCGGATCCCGATCTCCTCCATGAACGGGACGACCTCGCCCATCCACACCTGGCGCAGCTCGTCGTTGGACTTGCCCTTGAAGCCGTAGTCGAGCTGCTCGGAGTGCCGCTTGAGAGCGTCGGGCAGCCCGAACCACTCGAGCGTCAGCGGGAACATCCAGTCGACCGCCGCCTGGACCTCGGCCCGGCCGTCGGGATCCCTGACGAGCTTCCGGCACCACGTCCGCCCGTGGCGAAGATGGAACGTCTCCTCCTTGTCGACCTTGGCCAGCGCGCGCTTCCACGGCCCGAAGGTGCTGGAGCTGTGGACGTCGCCGAGCAGCACGAACCCCGCCTGGTCGTACAGCGCGTTCGCGCAGACGAGCTCCGTCCACGAGTTGAGCGGGATGTCGAAGGCGTACGGATACTTGAACTGACCCGCGGGGCGTTCGTAGATCAGCCAGTCCATCTCGACCCCGAGATCGCCGAGCAGCCGATAGCCGATGTGGGCATGGGCGAGCTCGTCCTGGATGATCGACATCGCCGAGCCGAAGTTGTTCAGCGCCGGCGCATGGCGCGCGGCGCGCAGATACGACGGCGCGCTGACGAACTCGGTGTCGGCCGAGACGGTGAGGATCCGCCGGATCCCCTCGAGATATTTGGGCGACATGTGAGCCAGGCCCTCCACGAGCTTGCCGGCGGCGAGATGCTCCTGGACCTGCTCCTCGGTGAGCGGAGCCAGCTCCTGCACGGGTGTGGCGATCACGAGCGGCCTTTCCGAAGGTGTGACACTTGACTTACGTTCGGCATCGTATAGTCTCTCAATGGTGTGGTCAAGCGGACAGCGCTCAGTGGTTCGCACGGATGGCCGGAACGCGTTCGCGGGACACTGAGGGCATGGCCACCATCGTGGAGCTCGGGGGCGTCGCCCCGACGATCGGCGAGGACGTGTTCCTGGCGCCGACGGCGGTGCTGATCGGCGACGTCCGGATCGGCGACCGCGCCAACGTCTGGTTCGGCGCCGTGCTGCGGGGCGACTCCTCGCATATCGAGATCGGCGCCGAGTGCTCGATCCAGGACAACGTCGTGATCCACTGCGCCAGGGAGCTCCCGACGATCGTCGGCGACCGGGTGACGGTCGGCCACGGTGCCCTGCTCGAGGGCTGCATCGTCGAGGACGAGGCACTGATCGGCATGGGCGCGATCGTGCTGCAGCACGCTCGCGTGGGCTCCGGCGCGATGGTCGCCGCCGGCGCGGTCGTGGCCGAGCGCGCCGAGATCGCGACCGGCATGCTGGCCGCGGGCGTGCCCGCGCGGGAGAAGAAGGAGCTCTCGGGCTCGGCGTTGCGCTGGACGCGCACCGCGTCGCGGGAGTATCAGGAGTACAGCCGCAGATACCTGACCACGAGCCGCGTGCGCCGCGCCGCGGACTGACACAACCCTCAAGGAGGCAGCAATGCCGGAGATGCTGATCGGCGGCGAGTGGCGCCGGGCCACCGCTCACGAGGAGCTGGAGGTCGTCAATCCGGCGACCGAGGAGGTCGTCGCCAGCGTGCCCGCGGGCGCGCCCGAGGACGTCGAGCTGGCGGTGGCCACCGCCAAGCGGGCGTTCGCCGACTGGTCACGCACCGACGTCGAGAAGCGGGCCGGAATTCTCGCCCGGGCGGCCGATCTCATCCACGAGCACGCCTCCGAGCTGGCGGCGACGCTGACCTCCGAGCAGGGCAAGCCGCTCGCCGAGGCGGTCGGCGAGGTCAACCATCTCGCCCACGGCGTGCGCTACTACGCCGAGGCCGCGACGAAGGTCCGCGGCTCCTACCAGGAGCTGCCGTCCGCGTTCGGACCCGCCTACGGCATGGTCATCCGGCGCCCGATGGGCGTCTGCGTGGCGATCACGCCCTACAACTTCCCGCTCACCCTCCTGGGCACGAAGGTGGCGCCGGCGCTCGCCTCGGGTAACACCGTCGTCGCCAAGCCGGCGGCGACAACGCCGCTGGCCACGCTCGAGGTGGCGCGGCTGTTCTCCGAGGCCGGCGTGCCCGACGGCGTGCTCAACGTCGTCACCGGACGCGGTTCGGTGATCGGCGACGCCCTCGTCTCGCACCCCGACGTCCGCCGCGTCGCGTTCACCGGCTCCACCGCCGTCGGGCGCAACGTCGCCCGCCTCGCGGCCCCGGACCTCAAGCGGCTGACGCTGGAGCTCGGCGGATCGGACCCGGTCATCGTCTGCGCCGACGCCGATGTCGACGCCGCGGTCAAGGCGGTCATCATCGGCCGCTACTGGAACGCCGGCCAGGCCTGCCTGGGCTGCAAGCGGGTGTTCGTCCACGACTCGGTGTTCGACGCCTTCGTCTCCTCGCTCGTGGACCGGGTCGGTCGCTACGAGCCCGGCGACGGGACGGTCAAGGCGCAGAAGCCGAAGCTGCGGATGGGTCCGATCCACACCAGCGCCGGGCGCCAGGAGCTGCTGGAGCAGATCGAGAGTGGCGTGTCCGGCGGCGGCGAGCTGCTGATCGGCGGCGTTGCCGGCGCCGGTCAGAAGGGCTGGTTCCTGGAGCCGGCGGTGATCGCCGAGCCGTCGGCGACATCGCGGCTGATGACCGAGGAGGTGTTCGGACCGGTGCTGCCGGTGCTGCGCTTCAGCGAGTTCGACGACGCCATCGCCCGCGCCAACGACACCCCGTACGGTCTCGGCGCCTCGCTGTGGACGCACGACTCGCGCCTCATCCACCGCGCCGCCCAGGAGATCGACGCGGGCATGACCTGGGTCAACCAGATCCACTACGGCTATGACGAGCTTCCGTTCGGCGGCATCAAGGCCTCGGGCTTCGGCAAGGAGCACGGACTCGAGGCGCTGGACTCCTACGTCGAGCTCAAGTCGGTCGTCGTCGGAGGGCTGGCCTGATGGCGGTGGCGTTCGAGCACGACGGCGGCGTCGGGACGATCACGCTCGACAACCCGCCCGCCAACTCCTATGACCTCGCGGTGATGAGCGAGTTCTCAGAGGCCGTCGACCAGGCGGTCCTGTCGGGCGTGCGAGCGGTGATCGTCCGCAGCGCGTCGCCGAAGTTCTTCTCGGCCGGCGCCGACGTCAAGAAGTTCCTCGACGGCGACGTCGACTCCAACATGGAGATGATCCGCACCAGCCAGGGGGCGTTTCGCCGGATGGCGGCGGCGACGCAGATCTTCGTCGCCCACATCAACGGGCATGCGCTCGGCGGCGGTCTGGAGATCGCGCTGGCCTGCGACATCCGCCTCGCCAACGCCGGCGCGTACAAGCTCGGGACGCCGGAGGTCAATCTCGGGCTGCTGCCCGGCAACGGCGGGACCCAGCGCCTGACGCGGCTGCTCGGGCCGTCCCGGGCGCTGGAGCTGCTGCTGACCGGGCGGACGTTCTCGCCGGAGGAGGCGCACGCCTGGGGACTCGTCGCCCAGCTGCTGGAGCCGGTCGAGGCCGATGGGCGGGTCAACGCCTACGCGCAGCGGTTCGCGGGCGGGCCGGCGCTCGCCACCGCCGCCATCAAGCGCTGCGTGCACGAGGGCGGCGAGCTCAGCCTCGCCGACGGGCTCGCGCTCGAGGCCGAGCTCGTCGAACGACTGTTCGGATCGCGGGATGCCGGCGAGGGCCTGCGGGCCTTCGTCGAGAAGCGCACCCCGGACTTCGTCGGCGCCTGACAGGACCGATCGCCATGAGCACCGACACGGTCGTCACCCACGCCGGGGCGTTCATCGCCGGCCGGCCGCACACCAACGCCGGCGACCCCCTCCCGGTGACCGATCCCGGCACCGGCAGGGTCTTCGCCGAGGTCCCCGCGGGCACGGCGGCCGACGTCGACGCCGCGGTCGGCGCCGCCGTCGCCGCATCTCAGCAGTGGAGGGACCTCGCAGTCAGCGCGCGCGGGGAGATCCTGGGGCGCGCCGCCGATCACGTCGAGGCCCATCTCGACGAGCTCGTCCCGATCCTGACGCGTGAGCAGGGCAAGACCTGGCGTGACTCGCGGATCGAGCTGTCCAAGGCCGTCGACACGCTGCGCCACTACGCCGGCCTGTCCAAGGCGCTGCGCGGGGCCCACGCCCCGAATCTCGATCCCGGCGTCGAGGGCATCGTGCTGCGCCGCCCGCTCGGCGTCGTCGCGGCGATCGTGCCGTGGAACTTCCCGACGACGCTGCTGTGCAACAAGCTCGCCCCGGCGCTCGTCGCCGGCAACACGATGGTCGCCAAGCCCGCTCCGACGACGCCGCTGACGACGCTGCGCTTCGCCGAGCTGCTGGACGAGGGCGGCCTGCCCGCCGGCGTCCTCAACGTCGTCACCGGCGGCGGCGCCGACACCGGCACCGCGCTCGTCGCTCATCCCGGCGTGCGCAAGATCGCCTTCACCGGCTCCACGCCGGTCGGCGAGCGGATCATGGCGCTCGCCGCCCGCGGCACCAAACGGGTGACGCTGGAGCTCGGCGGATCGGATCCGATGATCATCTGCGACGACGCCGACCTCGATGCCGCCGCCAGCGCCGCGTCGATGGGCCGCTTCTACAACTGCGGCCAGGCCTGTCTGGCGATCAAGCGCGTGTACGTGTTCGACGCGGTCGCCGACCAGGTGATGGAGGCGATCACCGCCAAGGCCAAGCGGCTCAAGCTCGGCCGCGGCGACGTCACGGGCTCGCAGATGGGGCCGCTGCACACCGCCGCCCAGCGCGACGCGGTCGCCGGACAGGTCCAGCGCACGCTCGCACTCGGCGGGACGCTGACCGCGGGCGGCGGCGCGCCCGCCGACCCCGATCTCGCCGGCGGCTTCTTCTACGAGCCCACGGTCGTCGTCGACGCGCCGCACGACTGCCCGATGGCCACCGAGGAGGTGTTCGGGCCCGCGCTGCCGATCTGGCGGGTCGCCGATCTCGACGAGGCGATCACGCGGGCCAACGCCTCGCCGTTCGGGCTCGGCTCCTCGGTCTGGACCGCCGATCTGCGCCGCGCGCGCCAGGCGGCCGAGCGGATCGAGGCCGGCTACACGTGGATCAACTCGCGCACCAAGGTCTACGATGAGCTGCCGTTCGGGGGCTGGAAGTCCAGCGGGTACGGCAAGGAGCACGGTATGGAGGCCTTCGACTACTACACCGAGACCAAATCGGTCGTCTACGGCGCCGGATAGGAATGACCGATTCGGCCTCGCCGTGGGACCGGGACTCGCTGCCCTCGCCGGTGATCCCGCTCAGCGACAGCTTCGAGGGCTTTCTCGGCGTGCGCTGGCTGGAGCTGACCCCGGAGTCGGCTCGCGTCAGCTTCACCGTGCGCGACGATCTCCGCCAGCCGCTCGGCCTGCTGCACGGCGGGATCTATTCGGCGGTCGCCGAGACGGTCGCCTCGGTGGCGACCGTCAACGCGGTCTGGCGCGACGGCTTCACCGCCTCGGGCCTGAGCAACTCCGCCAGCTTCCTGCGTCCGATCACCACCGGCACGGTGCTCGTGACCGCCGGCCTGCGCGGTCACGACGAGCGCGAGTGGCTGTGGGGCCACGAGTTCCGCGATGAGCGAGACCGCCTGTGCGCGCTCGTCGACGTGACGATCGCCGTGCGCGCCGCGCCCGCCGGGTTGCGCACCACCCCGGCGCCGGCGCATTAGCTCAAGCCTGATCGCCTCGCGCCGAACGTAACGGTCACGGCGCGCGGCGTGCTGCTGGCGCGCGCACTTCGAATCCGAGGATCATGGACGTCTCCAGCTTGAACACACGGGGGATCACCGGGCGCGACCGCCGGCTCGGCTCGGTCTTCGAGGTCCTCGATGACGGGGTGCTCGTGCTTGACACCGCGGGCCGCGTGCTCGATGCCAATCCGGCCGCCTCACGCATCCTGGGGATCGACCTTGCGTCGATCGTCGACGGCCATCCGTGGTGGGAGGCGCTGGCGGTACGCGATCCGGGTGACGGCTCGCCCCTGACGGTCGGCTCCGCGGTGATGGAGTCCGGCGAGAGCGCCCGGGAGGTGCATGCCGAGATCGACGGGCCCGACGGTGCGCTCGTCATGCTGTCGATCAACTGTGCGGCGCTGTTCGACGCACGGGGCTGCGTCGAGGGGCTCGTGATGTCGTTCCGGGACATCACGCGCAAGCTCGCCGACAAGCGCGAGAGCGCCAAGGTCGCCCGGTGTCTGCAGGATGCGCACGATGTCGCCCGGCTCTCGAGCTGGGAGTGGGATCCCGTCAGCGACGAGGTCACGATCTTTCAGGCGATCGCCGGGAGCGCGTCGCTGGGCGCTCCGCACGTCACGAGCGAGATGCTGTTGGAGATGCTGCCGCAGGACGAGCGAGCCGCGATGAGGCGCACCTTCGAGACGCTGGTCGCCGGGGAGACCGAGACGCTCGTCGGAACTCACGCCTACGACCTGCCGACCGGGCCGGCGTGGATCGAGACCCGCGCCCGGGCCGTGCGCGGCCCGGACGGGGCGGTGACCTGCGTCCGTGGCACATCGCAGGACGTCAGCGAGCGCGTCGCGGCCAAGCACGAGCTGACGAAGGCGCGCAAGTATCTGCAGGCCGTGACCGACAGCATCGGCGAGGGCCTGATGACGCTCGACCGTGACGGCCGGCTCACCTACATCAATCAGCGCGGCGAGCAGCTGCTCGGCTGGTCCGCCGTGGAGCTCGTCGGCCGTGTTCTGCACGACATCGTCCACTTCGAACGTCCCGACGGCAGTCCGCTGCCGATCGAGCACTGCAGCGTCCTGCGTGCCCGCGCCGACGGGGTGACGGTGCGCGGCGACGATGAGGTGTTCGTCACCCGCAGCGGACGGCGGATGCCGATCAGCTACACCGCGGCGCCGCTCGTCACCGAGGCCGGGGCCGACGGATGCGTCGTCATCTTCGATGACGACAGCGAGCGCGTGGCCCGCGAGGAGGGTCTGCGCCGCGAGGCCGGCAAGCTGGAGCAGATCCAGCGGATCGTGGAGGCGCTGGCCGAGAACCGCCTCGTCCTGCATGCTCAGCCGATCGTCGAGTGCAGCGGCCGCCGGGTCGTCCAGCGGGAGCTGCTCGTGCGCATGCGCGCTCCCGACGGCCGGATCATCGGCCCCGGTGAGTTCCTCCCGGTCGCCGAGGAGTTCGGGCTGATCGGCGACATCGACCGCTGGGTGATCGAGCAGGCGTCCGAGCTGGCGCGCGACGGGTGCCCGGTCGAGCTCAACCTGTCGGCCTGCTCGGTCGGGGATCCGGCGATCATCGACCACATCGAACGCTGCCTGGAGCGCTCGGCGATCGAGCCCCACCTGATGGTCTTCGAGATCACCGAGACGGCGCTGATCGCCGACGCCGCGGCCGCGCGCACGTTCGCCCAGCGGCTCAACGCACTCGGCGCGCGGCTGGCGCTCGACGACTTCGGCACCGGCTACGGCGGGTTGTCCTATCTCAAGCAGCTTCCCGTCGACTATCTCAAGATCGACGTCGAGTTCGTCCGCGATCTGGTCACCAACCGCTCCAGCCACCGCCTGGTGGAGCACATCGTCTCGCTGGCGCGCTCGTTCGGAATCGAGACCGTCGCCGAGGGCGTCGAGGACGAGGAGACCTTCGTGCTCGTCTCAGAGCTCGGGGTCGACTATGCCCAGGGCTATCACCTGGGCCGGCCCGCGCCGCTCTGATCGCCCGGCGCGGATATCATCCGCGCCGTGACGTCCGGGGGACACCTGCTCGCAGCCTCCGGCGCGCGGGGAGAGGGGGCCGATCCGACCGCCGATTTCCTGCGCGCGGCCGGCGCCGACGGCTTCCCCCACGCCCACGGGCGCACGCTGCTCGATCACCTGCTGGAGACCCGGGCGATCGTCCGCCGCTGGGGCGAGCCGTGGTGGGTCCAGGAGGCCGCTGCCCTGCACAGCGTCTACTCCACCGACGTCTACCGCCTCCAGCTCCTCGAGTCCACGCGGCGCGACGAGGTCCGCGAGCTCGTCGGAGGACGCGCCGAGCGGCTCGCCCATCTGTTCTGCGTCCTGTCACGGCGGTCGCTGTTCGCGCTCGCCGACGGCGATTCCGCGCTGCCCGAGCGGGCCGCGTTGCCCGAGGCCGACCATCCGGAGAGCGTCCACGCTCTCGACTCCGCCGACCTGCGGGATCTGCTCGTGCTCCATCTCGCCAACGAGGCCGAGCAGGCCGCCGACGAGCATGGCGGTCCCGGCCAATGGCTGGCCACGGTCAGCCGCCGCGCGACGCCTCTGGCCCTGTCTCGGGGCCCCGTGCCGCCGATCTTCGGCGGCTGCGGCGCGGTCGTCGACCGTGACGCCGAGGCGCGGGCGCGGGCGGTCTATCTCCAGGGGACGGCCCAGCTGGCCGACGCCGAGACGGCTTGGCAGCACTTCCGGCTGGCGATCGACGAATGCCAATGGATCGGCGAGCCGTGCGTGTGGCGCGCGTATCTGGCGCTGCGCTGGGGCCGGCGCGCCGACACGATGCAGTGGAGCGCCGAGGCGACGCGCCGGCTGCGCGAGCTGGGGGTGGCCTGGGACAAGCGGCTGCGCCACGAGCAGTGGCTGGCCTTCGCCGCGGCGCTCGGCCGGGCGGCCGCCGAGGGGGTCGGCCCCGCGCTGCCCGCGTTCGACATCGGTGCGCCCGCCGCCTCGCTGACCGCGCTGATCGCGGCACTCGCCGAGGCCGCGCCCGCCGCCTCGCCGGACTTCCTCGGCGCGGGCGGGGCCGACCGGCGCCGAAATCGCCAGAGCGCCTATCTGGCGGCCTTCGCGCACAACGAGCGGCGGCCGCTGATGAACTACTACCCCGGCCTGCCGGCGACGCCGTGGCACGATCCGTCGCAGTTCCCGATCGTCGCCGCGCTCGAATCCGCCTACGACGAGATCAGGGCCGAGGTGACCGCCCTCCCGGCGGACGCGTTCCATCGCGAGAGCGAGCGCATCTCGCGCACCGGCGACTGGGACGTTCTCATCTTCTGGGAGCGCGGCCAGCAGAACGTCGCCAACTGCGAGCGCTGTCCGGTCACCTCGGCGCTGATCCTCGAGCACCCGACCGTCCGCAGCCTGAGCGGCCTCATCTACGTCTCACGGATGAAGCCCCAGACCCACATCGCCGCGCACTGCGGGCCGACGAACATGCGGGTGCGCTGTCACCTCGGCCTGAGCGTGCCCGAGGGCGACTGCGCCATCCGCGTCGGCGCGGACACCCGCGGCTGGGTGCAGGGCGGCTGCGTCGTGTTCGACGACTTCTTCGATCACGAGGCCTGGAATCACACCGACGAGGAGCGGATCGTGCTGATCGTCGACCTCTGGCACCCGGACCTCTCGCCCCAGGAGATCGCGGTCATCGAGGGCCTGCAGCGCTACGCGGCCGCCCAGGCCGAGAGCCTGAACCGTTACTGGGCCGCCAACGCGCGGGCCAAGGCGGGCGCCTTCCACTGACCCCGGCCCACCGAGGGCGCTCGGCGATCGCTCGCCGAGCCCCCCGGATCATCGGACCGGGTGGACGCGTCGACTAGCCGCCGTAGCCGGAGCCGCCGTCGCCGCCGTCTCCACCGCCGCCCTGGTCGCCGCCCTGGCCGCCCTGGTCGCCGCCCTGGCCGCCCTGGTCTCCACCGAAGCCGCCCTGGTCGCCGCCCTGGCCGCCCTGGTCTCCACCGGAGCCGCCCTGGTCGCCGCCCTGGCCGCCGCCCTGCTGCTGGTCGTCGAACCCGCCGCCACCCTGCCCGCCGCCCTGGCCGCCGCCGCCGAACCTCTCCTCGGCCTCGCCCTCGGCCTTCTGCTCGAATTCGCCTTCGAGTCCGGACATGTCCGCTCCCTCCTGGTGTTGATGAAACGCCCCGTTTGGATGGCGCGCCGGAAGACTATCCCGGAACGCTCGCCGAGGTAGCCGCCGCGCGGTGGGCACGCGCCGGAACCTGTGTACACGAGCGAGCCGTCGGTTCGCTTGCTGCAGCAGGTCCGCGCGCCGTCGCGGTGCCCGCGCGTGGCCGGCCATTAGGATGAATCGCCGTGACCGAGCGTCCGACCACGGATCTGTCGGTGCTGGAGCGATTGACCCGGCCGGCGGGGCGGGAGGTCGTCGATATCGGCTGCGGCGGCGGAGCGTTCGTCCGCGAGCTCAGCTCCCGCGGCGCGAGGGTCACCGGCGTCGAGATCTCCGAGGCTCAGCTCGCGCCCGCGCGCGCTCGTGACGGCGCCGGCGACGCGCGCTATCTCGTGGGCCGCGCCGAGCGACTGCCGCTGGACGACGCGTCGGTCGACGTCGCGATCTTCATGCGCACCCTGCACCACGTCCCGATCGCCGATCAGCTCATGGCGCTGCGCGAGGCGCGCCGCGTCCTGCGCCCCGACGGCTGCGTCTGCGTCGTCGAGCCGCTCGCCCAGGGCGACTTCTTCGCGCTGACCCAGCTCGTCGACGACGAGCTGGAGGTGCGCGCCGCCGCCCAGCGGACCATCGCGCAGTCGGCCGACGCCGGCCTGCGGCGCGACACCACGCTGGACTACGACACCCGTCTGTGCTTCGCCGGCGTCGACGCGCTGCGCGCGCAGATCGTCAGCGTTGACCCGGACCGGGCGGTGACGTTCGACGCCCGCCGCGCGGAGATCACGGCGGTCTTCGCGCGCCTCGGCGAGCCCGGCGAGGGCCCCGGCGAGCGCTGCTTCGTGCAGCCGACGCGGGCCGACCTCCTGCGCCCCGCCGTCTCGCCGGACTGACATGGCGGCGACCGGTCCCGCGGTCATCCGCGACGTGCTGCTGCGCGACGGCACGACGCTGCGCCTGCAGACGACGATCCCCGGCGACTTCGAGGACCTCAGGGCGTTCTACGGCGCCCTGTCGGACGAGAGCCGCTACTTCCGCTTCCACGGCTACGGGCGCACCGATGCGGTCGCCCGCGCCGAGGCCGAGGCGACCGGGATCGACCGCCTGGCGTTGATCGCCCGGCTGGAGGGCCGCATCGTCGCCATCGCCACCTACAACGGCCTGCGCGAGGTCGGCGTCGCCGAGGTGGCGTTCGCGGTCGCCGACGACGTGCAGCGGCGGGGGATCGGCACGCGGATGCTCGAGCAGCTGGCGGCGATCGCCGCCGAGCGTCAGATCCATCGCTTCGACGCCGAGGTGATGGCCGCCAACCGCCCGATGCTCGGCGTCTTCCAGCACGCCGGCTTCGCGATCCGCCGCCAAGGGGCGTTCGGCGAGGTCACGGTGTCGCTGGACATCGATCCGTCCGAGGCCGTGCTGGCGCGGATCGACGAGCGTGACCACTTCGCGGCGGTCGCGTCCCTGCGTTCGATTCTCGCGCCGCGGTCGATCGCCGTGATGGGGGCCGAAAACGAGCCCGGCAACGCGGGCCGCGCCGTGTTGCAGAACATCATGAACGCGGGCTTCACGGGCGTCGTCTCGCCGGTCAACCGCGCCGGCGGAATCGTCTGCTCGATGCCCGCCGCGCGCCATCTCGGGGAGCTGAGGGCTCCGCCCGAGCTCGTCGTCATCGCCGCCGGCGGCGAGGCGTTGATCGAGCTCGCCGCCGAGGCCGCCGAGGCCGGCGCCCGGGCGCTGCTCGTCCTGCCCCCCGCCCATCGCGGCGACGAGGAGATGACCGGCGAGCTCGAGGCGCGTCTGCTGGAGATCGTCCGCGGATCCGGATTGCGGATGCTCGGCCCCAACTCGCTCGGGGTGCTGAACACCGCGCCGGCGGTCGCCCTCAACGCCACCCTGGCCGGCGTCGTCAGCTCAGGCGGCCTGGCGGTCTGCTCGCCCTCGGGCGCGGTCGGCACCGCGCTGCTGGGCTACGCCGCCGCGCGGCGGCTCGGCATCTCGATCTTCGCGTCGCTCGGCGATCGCTGCGACGTATCGACGAACGACCTGCTCGAGTTCTGGGAGCAGGACGACCGGACGGTGGCGGCCATCCTCTACGTCGAGACGTTCGGCAACCCCGAGCACTTCGCGCGGATCGCGCAGCGGGTGTCACGCAAGAAGCCGATCCTCGCCATCAAGGGACGGCGCCGGACCCCTCTGGCGCGCGAACGCGAGCAGTCCGACACCGCGGCGGCCCTGCGCGGCGACACCGTCGTCGACGCGCTCCTGCACCAGGCCGGGGTGCTGCGCGCCCGCACCGGGGAGGAGCTGTTCAACGCCGCCGAGTTCTTCGCCCGCCAGCCGCTGCCCCAGGGCCGGCAGATCGGAATCGTGTCGAACTCGAGGGGCGTCGCGACGCTGGCCTCGGACTCCTGTCTGAACCGCGGGCTCGAGCTCGGCCGGCCCGCCGGATCCGAGAATCCCCGCGTCCTGGAGTCCGGTGCGGGCCCGGCCGACTATGCGGCGGCGACCGGCGAGCTGCTCGCCGAGCCGGGGATCGACGCGCTGACCATCCATTACATCGACCGCGGTGACGGCGACGCCGCCGCGGTCCTGGCGGCCGTCTCCTCGGCGTCCGCGGGCCAGCGCAAGCCGGTCGTGGCGTCGGTCCTGCGAGCCGATGGTCAGCTGCCGGGCCCCGCGCCGGCCGCCTCCGCGCACTCCGGCTCACCGGAGCCCGGCTTCGCCGAGGCGGTCCCCGCCTGGCCCGGCGGCGGGGCGATCCTCGCCCCGTCCGGGCCCGGAGTGCCGAACTTCCTCTTCCCCGAGTCGTGCGCCGCCATCCTCGCCCGCGCCGCGCAGCGCCGGGACTGGCTCTCGCGGCCGCTCGGCGACCCGCCCTCCTATCCCGATCTCGACCCGGCGGCGGCCCGCGCCGTCGTCGAGTCCGTCCTGGAGCGCGAGCCGGGCGGCGCCTGGCTGGCGCCCGCCGACGCGCAGCCCCTGCTCGGCTCGCACGGGATCGTCATCGGTCCCGGTCCCGTGGACCCCGCGCTTGCGCCGGGCGCGCTCGGCGACGTGCTCGTCGGCGCCGTCTTCGATGCCGAGCTCGGCACGGTGATCGCGGTCGGTCTCGGCGGGCATCGCGCCGGGCTGGACCGCACGACGGCGTTTCGATTGCTGCCCATCACCGACGCCGAGGCCGACGAGCTGATCGACTCCTCGCCCGCGGTCGCCTCCGAGCTCGACGGCTACCGCGGCAGCCCGCTGCTGGACCGCGAGTCGCTGCGGGAGCTGATCCTGCGCTTCGCTCTGCTGCTGCGCGAGGCGCCGGAGATCGTGGAGGCCGACCTCAACCCGGTGCGCTGCCGGCGGCGGGGCTGCACGGTGCTCGCGGCGCGGCTGCGCGTCCAGCGCCGGGCGCCGACCGAGCGGGTCAAGACGTGGTGAGGCGGGGCACGAGGTCCACCCACCGGGGGTGGGGGCGAAGCGCGCGGCGACTGCGGTAATCGCGCGGCGACTGCGGTAGTCCACCCCCATGCGTACCCGCGCGGGGTTTGCGAGCGTTGCATGCATGGTTGCCACGATCGAAGATCAGGATCACACCGGCGATGTCGAGTGGACCGGGCGTCTCGACGCCTTCGTGCAACGCGCACAGGATGCCGCCACCGCCCTGCGAGAGCTCGACCAGGAGGCCGTCGATCGGATCATCTGGGCGATGACCGTCGCCGGGCTCGAGAACGCCGTCGAGCTCGCCGAACTGGCGATGGAGGAGACGCACTTCGGCGTCTTCGAGGACAAGGTCCTCAAGAACTACATCGCCACCGAGTTCCTCTACGACTATCTCAAGGACAAGAAGTCGGTCGGGGTGATCGACGAGGATCGCGGGCGCGCGATCCAGTACGTCGCCGAGCCGATCGGCGTCGTGCTCGCGCTGCTGCCGATCACCAATCCGACCTCGACGGCGCTGTTCAAGTCGATCGTGTGCGCGAAGACGCGCAACGCCCTGATCATGCGCCCGTCGGCGCGCGCGGCCCGATGCTCGATGCGCGCGGCCGAGATCCTGCAGACCGCGGGCGAGGCGGCCGGCCTGCCGCCCCACGCGCTCCAGGTCATCCCCGATCCGACGCTCGACGTCTCCCAGTACCTCTTCCATCACTCCGGGATCGATTTCATCTGGACGACCGGGGGGCCGAAGGCGGTCGCCGCCGCCAATGCCGCCGGCAAGCCGTGCCTGAGCGTCGGCTCCGGGAACGCGCCGGTGTACGTGCATCGCAGCGCCGACATCGGCATGGCGGTCGTCGACATCCTCGTCTCCAAGACGTTCGACTCCTCGGTCATCTGTCCCGCCGAGCAGACGTGCGTGATCGACGACGCCATCTATGACGCGGTGATCGCCGAGTTCCGCCGCATGGGCGCGCGCCTGCTGACCGACTCAGAGACCGACGCGCTCGCCGCCAAGTCCTTCACCCCGGAGGGGACGATGGACTTCGCCGCGCTCGGTCAGTCGTGTGCGAATCTCGGCGCGCTCGCCGGCTTCGAGGCCGCCGAGACCGACAAGGTCCTGCTCGCGCCGCTGCCCTCCGATCTGGAGCGCCTCGCCGAGCACCCCTTCCTCGCCGAGAAGCTGATGCCGGTGCTGGGGATCGTCCGCTCGCCGTCGGTCGGGCACGGGATCGATGCCTGCGCGCTCGTCACCGAGCACGGGGGCCTCGGCCACACCTCGGCGGTCTACGCGACCGACGAGGACGTCATCAACCGGTTCGCGCTGCAGATCCGCACGGGCCGGATCCTCGTCAACGCCCCGACCGCGGTCGGGGCGCTCGGCGGCGTCTACAACGCCATGACCCCGACCTTCTCGCTGGGGTGCGGCACGTGGGGTGGCTCGAACACGACCGACAACGTCAACTATCGCAACCTGCTGAACATCAAGGCGGTCTCCCGGCGCCAGACGCCGCCCCAGTGGTTCCGCGTCCCCTCCGACACGTACTTCAATCCCGGCGCGCTGGAGAACCTGCGCGCGATCGGCGCCGAGCAGGTGATCATCGTCACCGATGGGCCGACCGAGGCCCGCGGCGTGCCGGACGAGATCCGCCGCCATCTCGACACCGACCAGGTCCACGTCTTCTCGGCGATCGAGCCCGAGCCGACCGAGGACCAGATCCGCGCCGGCGTCGAGGAGCTCAAGCGCTTCCCGGCCGACACGATCATCGCCGTCGGCGGCGGCTCGGTGATGGACGCCGCCAAGGCGATGCGCCTGTTCGCCGAGAGCCCGCAGCTCAGCGTGCGCGAGCTGTCGCTGCCCTTCCTCGACGCGCGCAAGCGGATCGCGGCATTCCCCCAGGTCAAGCACGACATGCGCCTGGTGGCGGTCCCGACGACGTCGGGCACCGGATCGGAGGTCTCGCCGGCCGCCGTGCTGAGCGTCGGCCAGCGCAAGGTGACGCTCGTCGACTACTCGCTCGTCCCCGACATGGCGATCATCGATCCGTTGCTGACGCTGACCCTCCCCGCCGAGATCACCGCCGATACCGGGATCGACGCGCTGACCCACGCGCTGGAGGCGGCGGTCTCGATCTTCGCCTCGCCGTTCACGGACGCGTTCTGCATGCAGGCGGTCAACCTCATCCTCGAGAACCTGCCGCGGGCCTATCGGGACGGCTCCGATCTCGAGGCGCGGACCGCGATGGCCAACGCCGCGACGATCGCCGGCCTGGCCTTCTCCAACGCCTTCCTCGGCCTCAACCATGCGCTCGCCCACGCCGTCGGCGCGCACTTCGGGATCGCCCACGGCCGCGCCAACGCGATCTTCCTCCCCCATGTCCTGCGCTACAACGCCTCACTGCCGAGCAAGTTCATGCCGGCCCCGGGCTATTCGACGTACGTCGCGCCCGAGAAGTACGCCCAGGTCGCCTGGGTCATGGGGATCGGCGGCAAGTCCGAGCAGACCCGGCGCGACCGGCTGTTCACCCGTGTCGACGAGCTCCTGCAGGCGGTCGGCGAGCCGGTCTCGCTCGCCGCGGCCGGCGTGGCGCGCGACGAGTTCGACGCCGCCCTCCCGGACCTCGCGCGCGCGGCGTTCAGCGATCCGAGCATCCGCACCAATCCGCGGATCCCGATGCTGCGGGAGATCCTCGAGCTGTTGCAGGCCGCGTACGCCGGTCGCCCGGCGTAGACCGCCGCCGGCGTGAGCCGGCCGGCGTGGGGCGTCCGACGGTCAGCCGGCGAGCGCGGCGTTGGCGGCGATCGCGTCGACGATCCGGGGCCACAGCGCGCGCGGAAGGTCGTGACCCATGCCCTCGATGATCACGAGCGTGGCGCCGGGGATCGCCTCGGCGGTGGCGCGACCGCCGGAGATGTTGACCAGCTGGTCGGCGTCGCCGTGGATGACGGTCGTCGGGGCGCGCACCTCGGCGAGCCGCGCCGTGCGGTCCGGAGCGGCCACGATCGCCGCCAGCTGGCGGGCGCTCCCGGCCGGATAGATCCCCCGCTCGAACAGCTGCTCGGCGCGCGCCCGCTTGTAGTCCTCGTCGAAGTCGAAGTCCTGCGAGCCGATCAGGCGATAGGTGTCAAGGTGGTCCTGGATGTAGCCCTCGCGGTCGCGCGGGGTCTTGCGCAGCATGTACAGGCCGATCCGCCGCCCCGGAGCCCCGACCTTGCGATTGCCGGTCGTCGACATGATCGAGACGAGCGACAGCGTCCGGTCGGGATGGTCGATCGCGATCAGCTGGGCGATCATTGCGCCCATCGAGGCGCCGACGATGTGGGCGGCGCCGATCCCGAGCGCGTCGAGCAGGCCGACGGCGTCGCCGGCCATGTCCTGCAGCGAGTAGGCGGCGCCGCTGGCGCTGCGGGTCAGCAGCTGCCAGCGCTTGGGGATCTTCGAGCCGCGCAGCCAGGTCGAACGCCCGACGTCACGGTTGTCGAAGCGGATCACCCGAAATCCCGCGGCGGCCAGCAGCTCGCAGAACTCGTCGTCCCACAGGAGCATCTGCGACGCGAGGCCCATGACGAGCAGCAGCGGCGGCGCATCGGGGGCGCCGAACGTCTCGTAGCAGAGCTCGAGGTCACCGACCGTGGCGGTCTGCTCCCCGGAGGCGGTCGTCTTGGGATCAGCGGCGGTCATCGGGGTGATTCTGTCGTATAGCGGCGGGCGGCGTCTGTGTCGGATCTCACGGTGCGGCGGCGACGACTGCGGGGGCTGCGGGGGTAGGCTGGACTCATAGGCAGAGACTGTCGCGCCGATCAGCCGATCAGTACTTTTCTGCCGGTCGCGCGGACGAGATCGGATGAGTGATGACCGCAGCGGACGATAATCGTCGTATGCAACGCGAACCCGTGGGCGCCACCCCCGGGGTTCGAACGCCGGGCTCCACACCGTCAACGGTCCTGCTGCACGGTCGACCCCTTTCGTATGTCCAGGCCGGCTCCGGTCCGGTGCTCCTGCTCATCCATGGCATGGCGGGCAACCTCGGCAACTGGCGTCCGGTGATCGAGCCGCTCGCCCGGCGCTACACCGTGGTCGCGCCTGACCTGCCGGGCCATGGCGACTCCGCGCCCGGCGGCGGCGACTACTCGCTCGGCTCGCTCGCCACCGCGCTGCGTGACCTGCTCGTCGTGCTCGGTCACGATCGCGCCACGCTCGTCGGACACTCGCTCGGCGGCGGGATCGCGATGCAGTTCGCCTATCAGTTCCCCGAGGCCACCGAGCGCCTCGTGCTCGTCTCCAGCGGCGGGCTCGGGCCCGAGGTCAGCCCGATCCTCCGTGCCGCCGCCCTTCCGGGCGCCGACCTGTTCATCGCCGCCACCGCAGGCGTCGGCAGCACGGTCGGCACGACGGTCGGGCGCGGCCTGGCCGCCATCGGCCTGCGCCCGAGCGCCGACATCGCCGAGGTGGCGCGCGGCTACGCGTCGCTCGTCGACCATGACCGCCGCACCGCCTTCCTCTCCACCCTGCGCGGCGTGGTCGGCACGCGGGGCCAGCGCGTCCAGGCTGGCGATCGGTTGTATCTCGCCAAGGACGTGCCGGTGCTGATCGTCTGGGGCGAGCGAGACCCGATCATCCCCGTCGAGCACGGGCGCAGCGCCCACGCGCTGATCCCCGGCAGCGTGCTCGAGGTCTTCGACGGCGTTGGTCATCTGCCCCAGATCGAGGCGCCGGCGCGCTTCACCTCGGTGCTGGAGCGCTTCATCGAGCAGAGCAAGCCGACGCGCTTTGACTCCCGCGAGTGGCGCGGGCGCATGCGGACGGCGAGCGCCGCGGACCCGGAAGGCTGAGCCGCCGGCGCCGATGGCCGACGAGGCGCTGCGGCGCATCGATCGCCTGATCGGGATCGGCCTGCGCCTGGCGCTGTCGGCCCGCAGCGGGCGCGTCCTGCTGGCGCGGGTCGCCCTGGCGATCGATCTCGACTGGATCCCGCGGCCATGGGGGGACACGCTCGCCGCCGAGCTCGAGGCCGCCTGCCGGATCGCCTGCGAGCCGCTCGAGTTCAAGCAGGTGGAGCGCGCGCTGCGCGACGCCTGGGGCGCGCGACCGGCCGACGAGCTCGACGCGCTTGACCGCGAGCCGATCATCGTCACCCCGACCGCCCAGGTGCACCGCGGCGTGCTCGACGGCGTGCCGGTCGCGGTCAAGCTCCTGCGCCCCGGCCTGGCGAGCTCGGTTCGCCAGGATCTGGCGCTGCTCGACGGCCTTCGCAAGCCGCTGCACGCCGCCTTCCCACAGCTCGACGCCGCCGCCGTGCTCGCCGAGTTCCGCGAGCGCATCCTGGAGGAGCTTGACCTCGAGCACGAGGCGTCCGTGCAGCGCCGCTTCCACCGGGAGCTGCGCCGCAGCGCCCGGTTCGTCGTGCCGGCGCCGGTGATGGGCCTGTGCCGCCCCGAGGTGCTGGTCAGCGAGTGGATCGACGGGGTGGCGCTCGGTGCGGGCGATCTCGCGCCGGCGGCGGCCGCCGCGGCGTCGGCCCGGCTGCTGGCCTTCGTGCTCGGCTCGGCGCGCTCCGGGGTGCAGACGATGTACGCCGCCCCCCATCCCGACGACGTGCTCGTGCTCGACGGCGGCGGCCGGCTGGCGATCCGCGGCTTCGGGCTGACCCGCGCGGTCAGCGCGGAGCGGATCGACGCGGCGGCGGCGATGATCGACGCGTTCACCGCGAACGATCCCGCGGCGTTCGGCTCGGCGCTGGCGTCGCTCGGTTGGCTGCCGGCCGGCGGGACGCACGGCGAGATCGCGCTCGAGCTCGTCCGCGACGTCCTCGGCGCGCTCGGCGGTGCCCGGGCGGCGCGGCTCGACGGCGACGCCGTCGTCGAGGCGCGCGAGCGTCTGCTCGCCCGCTCGGATGTGCTCGCCGAGCTCGTTGTCACCGGCACGCTGCCCGCCGTCGATCTGTGGCCCTCCCTGGCCGCGGTGCAGCTGTTCGCGACGATCGCCCGCGTCGGGGCGACCGGATCCTGGCGGTCGCTCGTCGCCGCGGCGGTCAGCGAGGGCTGGGACGCCGGCATCTGAGCGGAGGAAGCGTCGCTGTTGCCGGCCCGGGACCCCTTTCACGATCTCAGGCGCGCCTCGCGGTCAGCCCCCGCGGGGCGGACCGATTTCACCGGATATCAATCGGCGCTCTTCGACCACATCCCCTGCTCGGGCCGGTGGTCGACCCCGGGTGGGCGCGGGCTCAGACCCCGTCGATCTCGCGCAGGCTGAGGGAGACGGAGTCGCAGCGGACGACGTCGCAGACGAACGGCCGGCCGTCGGCGCCGATGTGGAAGTGCACCGGCGCGGCGTACTCGCCGGGATGGCGCCGGGGGCGCAGGGCGCGGCGGATGCTGGTGGGGATCTCGATGTTCAACATGGTGTGTCCTCCTGTGGTTCGTGGCTCGCCGGCGGCCGACGGGCCGGGCTGAGAACGGAACTTGGACGCAGCTTGCATACAAGCTGTTCTCCTACCATATCGGCTCGTGGAGGAGAAACTGGAGCCAGGTGGTGAACCACGGCCTGGATCGGCCGGCGCGCGTGCCTACGAGTACGTCAAGCCGAGGCTGCTGGACGGCCGCTACGCCAGCGGCACGCTGCTGAGCGAGAACGAGCTCGCGCGCCAGCTCGGGATCAGCCGCACCCCGGTGCGCCAGGCCTTCCTGCAGCTTGAATCCGAGCAGCTGCTGGAGCTCTATCCCCGCCGGGGGGCGCTGGTCCGCCCCATCACCCCCTCCGAGGCCGAGGACGTGCTCGAGGCCCGGCTGCTCATCGAAGCGCACTGCGTGGCGCGCGTCGCCGCCGCCGGCGCCGATCTGGAGGCCGAGTTCGAGCGCTCGATCGCGGCCCAGGAACGCTCGCTGCAGGAGCGCGGGGTCGGGTTCACCGACGCGGACCGCGACTTCCACCGCCAGATCGTCGCCGCCAACGGCAACGCGATCCTCACCCGGCAATACGACGCGTTGCGTGACCGCCAGCAGCGGATCTCGGCGGCGGCGATGGCTCACGACCGCGCTCGCATCGCCCGCTTCATCGCCGAGCACCGTGAGATCGCCGCGGCGATCGCGCTGCGCGACGCCGACGGCGCCGCCGCGTTGATGACCGCCCATCTGCGGCGGGCGCACGAGCTCGCTCACCGCCCCCGGACCTGATGGGGATCGCCAGGGCCGCAGCCTGTGCCTAGGACCGCGGGCCGCGGGCGCCGCCGGCGCCGGGCGGACGACGTGATCAGCCGAGCAGTTCGGCCAGCGTCTGACCGCTGAGCACCGACCGCGGCTGCTCGGCGACGACGTCCGAGCCCGGCCGGGCCTCGGGATCTCGGCGCTTGACGAGCAGCCACTGCGGCTTCTCGCCCGGCCGCGTGCGCTGCAGCGCGAATCCCCCGCGGAGCTTCTCCCCGTGCAGGACGAACACCGCGTGCCCGCGGGACAGGGCCTCCGGCCAGGCGACGCGCCCGCCCTGCTCGTAGCGGCCCCGGTCCCACACGATCACCCCGCCGTCCCCGAGCGCGCCCTCGAAGCCGTTGTGCGACGCGTCGTGGTCGGCGACCTCCACGGCGAGGCGCTTGACGGCGGGATCGAGCGACGGGCCCTTCGGCACCGCCCACGACCGCATCACGCCGCCCACCTCGAGGCGCAGATCGAAATGGTGCGCGGTGGCCGCGTGCTCCTGGACGACGAACACCCCGGCGCTCACCCCGCGCACCGTGAACTGCTCATGACCCTCGAGCTTGACCGCGTCGACCGCCACCCCGGTCACGGAGGCGCCGCGCGGACCCTCGCGCAGGAACGCGACGAACTGGTCGACCGCGTCCCGTGGTCCCTCGGCGTGGGTCTGCACCTCGCCGTCCTCGCCGTTGCGCACCCAGCCCTGGACGCCGAGCGCGCGCGCCCGCTTCACCGCGGCGTAGCGGAAGCCGACCCCCTGGACGCTTCCGGTGACGACCGCGCGCACCGCGGCGCGGTCAGGCATCGCCGTCCGGCCCGGATTCGATCACCGCGCGCACCTCGGCCTCCCGGGGCGTCGGTCCGAAGCCGGTCAGCACCCACGTCGCCCCGGCCGCCGCCCAGGGCGCGGCGTCCGCGCCCGGCTCGATCTCGACCACGAGGTCGAACCGCGACCGCCCCGCCGGCCCCGGCTGACCCGCCGGCCCCGCCGGCCCCGACCGCCCCGCCGGCCGCGACCGCCCCGCCGGCCCCGGCTGACCCGCCGCCCCTGCCGAATCCACCGCCCCCGCGCCGGCCGGCGACCGCAGCGCGTGCACCTCGCCGGCGAGCGTGGCGAGCGCGTCGGGCCCGGGCAGGTCGATCGGGAACAGCCCGTCCCAGCGCGCCGCGCGCGCCACCGGACGGCGGTTCGGCCAGCGCGCCGCCACCCACACCGGGATGCGCGGGCGCTGCAACGGCGGCGGCTCCAGCTCGCCACCCCAGTAGCCGGCCAGCCGCTGCAGGCCGCCGTCGAGCAGGCGCGCCCGGGCTCGCGGGTCCAGCTCCTCGTCAAAGCGCGTCAGCTCGCCGCTGTTGTCGCTGCCCAGCCCGACGCCGAGCGTCAGCCGGCCGCCGCTCAGGCGGTCAAGGGTGACCGTCTCGCGCGCCAGTATCTGGATCCGCCGCCGCGCCACCGGGGTGACCATCGGGCCGAGGCGCAGCGTGCGGGTGGCGCAGGCGATCGCCGCGAGCGCGATCCACGGATCGGCGACCGCGCGCACCGGCGGCCGGTAGGCGACGTGATCCCAGAGGAAGAACCCGTCCCAGCCCCGCTCCTGCGCGCCGCTCGCCAGCTCGGCGAGCAGCCCGGGCTCGACGAGCTCGTCGAACGGCGCGAGGAAGATGCCGCGCTGGGCGCCCACGCTCCGACTCTACCCGCCGTTGGGGGGGCAGATCACGACATCGCGCCGACGCGCGGTGGCCGGCGGCGGGAGGGTGAGCCCCGCCGGCGCGGCCCCGCACGGCCCGGCGCGGGATCAGCTCAGCATCTGATCCGCGGTCTCGTCCTCGCTGTCCATCATCTCCATGAAGGCCTTGACGACGATCGCGAGGCAGACGACCTCGCAGACGAGGATCACCCCGACCAGCCAGACGTGGGGATAGAAGGCCAGCGCGATCAGCAGGGCGACGATGCCGGAGATCGGTCCGGCCATCCCGTACAGGAGCCGCATGTCGGCTCCGAGAAAGCGTCCGAGTGCGTTGTCGAAGCCGCGAAAGATCGGTGCACGGTGCTGCGGTTGGGCGGTGGCGCTGGTCATGATCCCCTCCGAAGGTTGTCTATCGACGCGACGTTACGGGTCAGAGGGGCACGGGCCATCCGTGCCGGACTGCGGAGTCGATCAGGGATCAGGCCCGGTCGTGGGACCGTGAAAAGGACGGACGGTCAGCTCCGCGTCGAGGGTCGCCTGGTCGACGCCGTCCACCTCGACGAGCTTGTCACGCGCACGCAGCCCACGCACGATCGTCACCCGTGACGGTGCGACCCGCAGGTGCCTGGCCAGCAGCTTGCACAGGGCGCGGTTGGCGCGCCCGTCGAGCGCGGGTGCCGAGACACGCGCCACGAGCACGCCGTCGCGCATCGCCACGAGCTCGTCGCGCCCGGCGTGGGCCTGGAGGCGAACCGCTACGCGTGCTGCGCTCATCGCCGGACATGATGTCGCCTCGGCGCCGGGAAGGTGCACAACCTTCGCGGCATGTGACCGTTATACGGGTGACGACGGGCGTTGCGGTGACCGGCCGCCGACCCGCTTGCCACACCTGCTCCGAACAAGGGAACTGAGATGCGTCGACTGACGTTGTGCACGTTGCTGCTCGCTGCCGTCCTGACCTTTGGCGCATCCCCGGCGATGGCGGCGACGATCACCGTCAATGTCCGGTACGACGACTCGACGCCCGGCGATGGATTGTGCTCGTTGCGCAAGGCGATCGCCGACGTCGACGATCCCGGCGCCAACAGCGGTGACTGCGCGCCGGCCGCGTTCGGCGCCAACACGATCGTGCTCGGCTCCGGCAGCTACTCGCTGTTCACGCCGATGGGCCTCACCGACAGCGCGCTTGACGTCACCTCGACCGTGACCGACCTGACGATCGAGGGAGCCGGCGAGGGCGAGACGACGATCGCCGACTACAGCGCGGGACGCGTGCTCCAGGTCGACGCGGGCGCGTCGGTGACCGTGTCGGATCTGACGCTGACCGGCGGTCAGGCGCCGGACGGGGCGATGGGGTCGGCAGGGGCCACCGGGGCGAGCGGCGGCGCGGGCGGGCCGGGGCTCGACGGCGGCGGGATCCTCAACGCCGGCACGCTGTCGGTGACCGATGCCGCGATCACCGACAGCAGCGCCGGGAGCGGCGGTGACGGCGGCGCCGGCGGGTCGAACCCGACCGGCCCCGGGGCGTCCGGGGGGGTGGGCGGAGCCGGGGGAGCCGGGGGCGGCATCGACAACACCGGCACGCTCGCCCTTGACGGCGTGACGCTCAGCGGCGACGCCGCCGGGGCCGGCGGCGCGGGCGGCGGTGGGGGATCCGGCGGCCAGGGCAGCGGCGGCGCGGGCGCCGCCGGGGGTTCGGGCGGAGCCGGCGGCGCGGTCGCCAACCTCGGCGTGCTGACGGTCACGGCCACGACGATCAACGGGGACTCGTCGGGCGACGGCGGGACCGGCGGCACCCCCGGGCCGGGCCAGCAGGCCGGAAGCATCCCCGCCGGCACGACACCCGGCCCGGCGGGCGCCGGTGGCGCGGCCGGCGACGGCGGCGCCGTCTTCAACGGCGGTCAGGAGTCGATCGTCAACAGCACCTTCGCCTCCAACGTCAGCGGTGACGGCGGAGCCGGGGGGAACGCCGTGGCCGTGCTGACCGCCCCCGGGACCGCCGGTAGCGGGGGCGCGGGCGGCAACGGCGGCGCGCTGGCCGACGAGGGCTCGGCGATCACATCGCTGCAGAGCGTCACGCTGGCCGGCAACGACGCCGGCACGGGCGGCGCGGCGGGCGGCGGGGCCGGCGGGTCGACGCCGGGCAGCGCCGGCGCGGCCGGGACCGGGGGCGGCGTCTACGACGCCGGCGCCACGGTCGCCACGATCCAGAACACGCTGCTCTTCCAGAACCTGGGAGGAAACTGCTCAGGTCCGGTCACCGACGCCGGCCACAATCTCAGCGACGGGGCGGCGGGATGCCCGTCGACGTTCGCCGGCGGCTATCCGAACCTCGGTCCGCTCCAGGACAACGGCGGCCCGACCAGGACGATCTCGCTGCAGAGCGGCAGCGCCGCGATCAACCAGGTGCCGGCCACCGGGGCCGGCTGCCCGGCGACCGATCAGCGCGGCGTGCCGCGGCCGAGCGGCTCGGCCTGCGACATCGGCGCCTATGAGGTGGCGCCGCCGAAGGCGGCCACGGGGCCGGCGACGCAGGTCACGCTGCACGGCGCGACCCTGACCGCGATCGTGACGCCGAACTCGGGCGACGCCGCCGTGTCGTTCGCCTACGGGACCCGGGCGACCTACGGCTTCACGACGAAGATCCAGGTGCTCGAGGGTGTCAGCGCCGGCCCGGTTCTGGCCACGCTGAGAGGACTCAGGGCCGACACGCTCTACCACTATCGCGTGCAGGTCACCGCGCCGGACGGGACCGCGGACGGCCTGGCCGGAACGTTCGTGACGTCCAACGGGCCGGTGCTCGGGCATCTCGCCCTGCGCCCCGCGCGGTTCGCGAGCACCGGCCCGTCCCCGGGCACGACGATCTCGTTCACCGACACGCTCGCCGCCAGGACGCGCTTCGTCGTGCTCGCCGCCGCCCGCGGCGTGCGGACGGGCGGGCGCTGCGTCGCGGCCCGCCACGGCGTTCAGGGACGCGCCTGCACCCGGTATGTGGCGGTCGGCGGCTTCCAGCACGTCGACGTCGCCGGGGCCGACCACCTGCGCTTCAGCGGGCGTCTGGCCGGGCGCCGGCTGGCGCCGGGGGCCTATGAGCTCAGCGCGACCCCGACGATCGCGGGCCACACCGGACCGACGCTGACCGCGTCGTTCCGGATCGTCGGATGACGAGGAGGGTCAGGCGGCCTTCAGCACCGTGGCCGGCTCGGGACCGCAGCCGTGCAGATCGTCGGTCAGGCGATTGGCCGTCACCTGCTCCCAGCGTCCACGCTCGACCAGCGCCTGGCACAGACGGCCGGCGTCGGCGAGCGCCTCCTGGGCCTCGACGTCCTCCGACAGGTCGGAGCTGAAGATGAGGCTGTCGGCGGCGAGGCGAATGAGCTCCTGCTCATCGCTCTGCAGCTTGCTGGGGCCCAGCTCATGCAGGGTGTGAATGACGCGTCGATAGGCCTGTGTACGTTCCGGGCTCATGTATGACTCCTCAGGACCGAGATGACTACGCGATGAATGGTGTCGGCAAGCGAGGACGACGGCTTTAGCCCGCTGTCCAAAGATTGCCGGCCCTGCCTGTCCGTCGTGGTACCCACTTTCCGATGACTACGAGCGCCGCTCCGCCGCGGATCACAGCGCGAACTTCGCCACGAGCTCGGTGAGCTCCCGGGCCGTGGTCGCCAGCTCCTGGCTGGAGGCGGCGATGTGCTCGCTGGTGGCGGCCGATTCCTGGGCGGAGGCTGAGACCTCCTCGGTGGCGGCGCTCGTGTCGTCGGCCACGTGCTCGACCGCGCCCACCGCATCGTTGATCCGGGCGATGCAGGCGCCGACGCTCTCGATGCTGCCGCTGAGACCGTCAAAGGACTGGCGGGTCTTTCCGGCGGCGACCGTGGCCGACTCGGCGAGCTTGCGCACCTCCTCGGCGACGACCGCGAAGCCGCGCCCCTGCTCGCCCGCCCGGGCGGCCTCGATCGCCGCGTTGAGCGCCAGCAGATTCGTCTGGTCGGCGATCGCCGCTATCTCCCCGGTCAGCGCCACGCCCTCCTCGGCGACCGTGCTGGCCTGGGTGGAGAGCTCGACGGCCTCCTCCGTGACCTGGCGGACGCGGTGGACCATGCTCATCTGCTCCTCGGCGCCGGCGGCGACGCTGTTCGTCGCCCGGGCGATCTGCTCGATCGCCGAGCCGGTCTCCTGGGATGCCGAGGACATGTCCTGCGACGAGCCGGCGACCTGGCCGGCGGTGATCGAGATCTGACGGATCATCGCCGCCAGCCCCTCGCGCATGTCGTTGTAGGACGCCAGCCCGCCCTGGGCCTGTCCGAGCATCGTGTTGAAGACCTCGCCGAGCTCGCCGAGCGAGACGCCGGAGCGCGCCGGCAGCGCCGTGGTGACGGCCGTCGCCGCGACGGTCAGATCGCCATCGGCGGCCGCCCGCAGCCCGTCGCCGAGACCGCTCAGGCAGTGGTCGGAGAGGCTGTGGAGCCGATCGGTCAGCGGCGCCAGGCACGAGCTGTCGCCGAGCGCGGCGCGCAGTTGCTCGCGGAGCTCGTTGTAGGCCTCGAGCGCGGCCTGCGCCTTGCCGAGCATCGCGTTGAACACTGCCACGATCTCGGCCAGCGCGGGATCGTCGGGGTGCGCGTCGATCATCGTGGTGATCGGGGTGGCGACGACCGTGAGGTCGCCGTCGCGGGCTCCGCGCAGCCCGACCACGAGCTCTTCCAGGCAGTGATCGTTGAGGCTGTGCAGGCGCGCCGAGATCTGAGTGAGGAACTCGTCGCGGTCCTGAGCGCCCGAGCTCCCGGTGTCGGCGTCGGCGTTGCGGCGTCTGAATGAGATGGGCACGGAGCCTCCAGGGCTGATCGAGCTGGACACGTACTCGGGCAGATCGCCCGGCTCGCTCCTGTGCTGATCAGTACAAATCACGGTGATCACGTTGTCAGCGCGCGCCGCGCCGGTTTTCGACGGTCGTCTGCGGGGCACTGTGTTCGCACATGCCAACGCGTCCCGAGGTCATGAGCCTGCTCGCGGGCGGTCACAGCTTCCGGACCGCCGGACGCGCGCTGAGCATCGCGCCCGGCCTGGCCTACATGCTCGCCACGGGCGTCCCGGCCGATGCGAGCGGCGGGGCCGAGCCCGCGGTCCCGGCCGCCGCGGTCACCGCGAGTCCGCAGTGCCTCGTCAACCCGCGGGCCGTGCAGCCGCCCGTCGATCCCGGCGTCCTGGCGTGGGTGCGCGGCCGCGCCGAGCGGGATCTGACCCGACCGACGTGAGCGCCGACGGCCGGCCAACCCTGTCGGACTGGCCGCTGCTGCGCCAGCTGCGCGGGCCTGACCGCCTCGGCCGGGGCGCGGCCGCGCAGTCGCGCGGCTCCAGGCAGATCCGCGCCCGGACCGCCGACGCCGACCGGGTGGTGAAGTCGGTCTGCCCACATTGCGCCGTCGGCTGCGCCCAGAACGTGTTCGTCAAGGACGACCGGGTGGTGCAGATAGAGGGCGACCCCGACGCCCCCCACAGCCGCGGGCGCCTGTGTCCGAAGGGCTCGGCGACGCTGCAGCTGACGACCGGCTCCTCACGTGAGCAGCACGTCCTGTACCGCCGCCCGTACGCCGCCGACTGGGAGCGGCTCGATCTCGACACCGCCATGGAGATGGTCGCCGACCGCGTCGTCGCCACGCGGCGTCACGGATGGGAGTGGGATCGCGACGGGGTTCGGACACGACGCTGCATGAGCATCGCCGCGCTCGGCGGGGCGACGCTCGACAACGAGGAGAACTACCTGATCAAGAAGCTGCTGACGTCGCTCGGCATCATCCAGATCGAGAATCAGGCGCGGGTCTGTCACAGCTCGACGGTCGTCGGCCTGGGAACGTCGTTCGGCCGCGGCGCGTCGAGCACGCTGCCCGCCGACCTTCAGAACGCCGACCTGATCGTGCTCGAGGGCTCGAACATGGCCGAAGCCCACCCGGTCGCCTTCCAGTGGGTCGTCGAGGCCAAGGCGCGCGGCGCGACGGTCATCCATGTCGACCCGCACTACAGCCGCACGAGCGCGCTCGCCGATCTGTTCGTGCCGCTGCGCGCCGGGACCGACATCGCCTTCCTCGGCGCGATCATCAACCACGTCCTGAGCACCGAGTCCGACTTCCGCGAGTACGTGCTCAACTACACCAACGCGCCGACGATCATCGGCGAGGAGTTCGAGGACGCCGGCGCCGACGGGATCTTCTCCGGCCTGGCCCCCGGGAACGGCGGCTATGACCCGGCGAGCTGGCAGTACGAGAGCGCCGTCATGGCGGCGGCCGCCGGTCAGCGCGACCAGGAGGGCAACCTGGCCGCCGCCGCGCCGACCGACGGAGGCGAGGGCGAGCTCGGCGGGACGCCCCGGCTCGACCTCACCCTCCAGCATCCGCGCTGCGTCTGGCAGATCCTCAAGCGTCACTACGCCGCGTACACCCCGGAGATGGTGGAGCAGGTGTGCGGCGTGCCCCAGGACGTGTTCGCCACCGTCTGCGAGCTGTTCGTGGCCAACTCCGGGCGCGAGCGCACGACGGCGTTCGTGCACGGCGTCGGCTGGACCCAGCACACGATCGGCTCGCAGTACATTCGCGCCGCTTCGATCCTCCAGCTGCTGCTCGGCAACATGGGCCGGCCCGGGGGTGGCGTGATGGCGATGCGCGGGCACGCCTCGATCCAGGGCTCGAGCGACATCCCGACGCTGTTCGACACGCTCCCCGGTTACATCCCGATGCCCCACGCCCATGCCCACCAGAACCTGGACGCGTTCATCGCCGGCAACGCGCCGGACACCGGCTTCTGGGGCAACCTGCGCAGTTACATGGTCAGCCTGCTGAAGGCGTGGTGGGGAGAGTCGGCTCAGGCCGAGAACGACTATCGCTTCGATTATCTCCCCCGCCTGACCGGGAGCCACAGCACCTATGACACGGTCATGGAACAGGTCAAGGGCACCGTCAAGGGATATTTCCTGTTCGGCCAGAATCCGGCCGTCGGCTCGGCCAACTCCCGCATGCAGCGGCTCGGCATGTCGAAGCTCGACTGGCTCGTCGTCCGTGACTTCTCGCTGATCGAGAGCGCCACCTGGTGGAAGGACGGCCCGGAGATCGAGTCCGGAGAGATGGCGACGCGGGACATCGGCACCGAGGTGTTCTTCTTCCCGGCCGCCGCGCACACCGAGAAGGACGGGACGTTCACCAACACCCAGCGGATGGTGCAGTGGCACTTCAAGGCGATCGAGCCGGTTGCCGACCAGCGCAGCGACCTGTGGTTCACCTATCACCTCGGGCGCCTGATCCGTGAGCGGCTGCGCGACTCCGGCGATGAGGCCGACCGCGGCGTGCTCGAGCTGACCTGGGACTATCCCGCGGAGGGCGCTCACGGCGACCCGAGCGCCGAGGCCGTCCTGGCCGAGATCAGCGGCTGGAACGCCGATGGCGAGATGCTGTCGGCGTACACCGAGCTGGCCGACGACGGCTCGACGTCGTCGGGGTGCTGGATCTACTGTGGCGCTTTCGCCGGAGGCGTCAACCAGACGGCGCGCCGCCGCCCCGCCCGCGAGCAGAACTGGACCGGGCCCGACTGGGCGTGGGCGTGGCCCGCCAACCGGCGGATCCTCTACAACCGGGCGTCGGCCGATCCCCAGGGGCGGCCGTGGAGCGAGCGCAAGGCGCTCGTGTGGTGGGACGCCGACCAGGGGCGCTGGACCGGCCATGACGTGCCGGACTTCGAGGCCGACAAGCCGCCGGACTACGTCCCTGCGCCCGGCGCCCGCGGGCCGGCCGCGCTGGCCGGCGACGACCCCTTCATCATGCAGGCCGACGGCCGGGGCTGGCTGTACACCCCGGCCGGTGTCGGCGAGGGCCCGCTGCCCACCCACTACGAGCCCCAGGACTCGCCGGTGCGCAATCGCCTGCATCGCCAGCAGCGCAATCCCGTGCGCCAGGTCTACGCCCACGAGCGCAATCGCTATCACCCGGATCCTGACACCCCGGGCGCTGACGTGTTCCCGTTCGTGCTGACCACCTACCGGCTGACCGAGCACTTCACCGCGGGCGGGATGTCACGCTGGACGCCGTACCTCGCCGAGCTGCAGCCCGAGTTCTTCTGCGAGGTCTCGCCCGAGCTGGCCGGCGAGCGTGGTCTGGAGCACGGTGGCTGGGCCACGGTGGTCAGCGCGCGCGGCGTCGTCGAGGCGCGCGTGATGGTCACCGACCGGATGACACCGTTGCGCGTCGACGGGCGCACCCTGCATCAGATCGGGATGCCGTATCACTGGGGACCGAACGGCTACGCGCGCGGGGATTCGATGAACGAGCTGTCCTCCATGTCGCTGGACCCCAGCTCCCACATCCAGGAGGTCAAGGCGCTGACGATCGACATCCGCCCCGGCCGGCGGCCGCGCGGGCCGGCCCGTGAGCAGCTGGCGCGCGAGTATCGCCGGCGGGCCGGCATCACCGAGCAGACCGGGATGACGCCGTGAGCGACGGCGGCCTGCTGGACATCTTCCTCAGCGGCGCAGATCCGGCGACCGACGCCGGCTACGAGGAGCATCCGCCGCGGATGGGCTTCTTCACCGACACCTCGGTGTGCATCGGCTGCAAGGCGTGTGAGGTGGCGTGCAAGGAGTGGAATCAGGTTCCCGAGGACGGGCTCAACTGGACCGGGCACTCACATGACAACACGCTCGGCCTCGGCGCCGACACCTGGCGCCACGTGGCCTTCGTCGAACAGCGCGCCCCGGTCGGTCATCACCAGCCCAACTTCCAGCGTGCCGACGGCAACGGCAACGGGGACGGGAAGGGGGACTTCCGCTGGCTGATGTCCTCCGACGTCTGCAAGCACTGCACCCACGCGGCCTGCCTCGACGTCTGCCCCACCGGCGCCATCTTCCGCACCGAGTTCGGGACGGTCGTCGTCCAGGCCGACGTCTGCAACGGCTGTGGCTACTGCGTCCCGGCCTGCCCGTACGGGGTGCTTGACCAGCGTCAGGACGACGGGCGGATCTTCAAGTGCACGCTCTGCTATGACCGGCTCGGGGTCGGTCAGGAGCCGGCCTGCGCCAAGGCCTGCCCGACCGACTCGATCCAGTTCGGCGAGCTCGACGAGCTGCGCCGGCGCGCCGCCGGGCGCGTCGAGCAGCTGCACGAGGCGGGGGTCGTTCAGGCTCGCCTCTACGGCCACGATCCGCAGGACGGCGTCGGCGGCGACGGCGCCTTCTTCCTGCTGCTCGACGAGCCCGAGGTCTACGGCCTGCCGCCGGATCCGGTCGTCACCACGCGGGACCTGCCCGTCATGTGGAAGCGCGTCGGGATCGCCGCGGCGGCGCTGCTGGCCGGCGTGGCGCTCTCGTACGTGGGAGCGCCGTGACCGAGCAGACCGCGTCTTCGTCCTACTACGGCCTGCCGGTGATCAATCCTCCGGTCTGGGAGGAGCACAACATCGCCACCTATCTGTTCACCGGCGGGCTCGCCGGGGCGACGTCGCTGCTCGCCGCCGGCGCCGATCTCACCGGCCGTCCCCGGCTGGCCCGGCGCTGCAAGCTGTGCGCCAGCGCCGGCATCTCGGTGTCGCTGGTCATCCTCGTCGTCGACCTCGGCCGGCCGGCGCGGTTCCTGAACATGCTCCGCGTCTTCAAGCCGACCTCGCCGATGAGCGTCGGGGTATGGGTGCTCGGCGCCTACGGCCCGCTCGCCGCGGTCAGCGCGGCCAGCGACGTGCTCGGGATGGCGCCCCGCTGCGGCCGGGCGGCAGGTGCCGGCGCGGCGCTGCTGGCCCCGATGGTGGCGTCCTACACCGCCGCCCTCATCTCCGACACGGCGGTGCCCGCCTGGCACGAGGGCCATCGTGAGATGCCGTTCCTGTTCGTCGCCTCGGCGGCGAGCGCCGGCGCCGGCTTCGGCCTGGTCGCCGCGCCGCTGGCCGAGAACGCCCCGGCGCAGCGCCTGGCGGTGCTCGGAGCGGCCGGCGAGCTCGTGGCCGAACATCTGCTCGAGCGCCGTCTCGGCATGATCGCCGAGACGCTGCGCACCGACCGGGCCGGCGCGCGGCTGCGGGCCGCCAGGCTCCTGACCGCGCTCGGCGCGATCGGGGCGGCGACCGTCGGGCGCCGGCATCGCGCCGCCGCGGTGGCGTCGGGCGCCGCGCTCGTCGCCGGCTCGGCGTTGACGCGCTTCGGCGTGTTCGCCGCCGGCATGGCGTCGGCGCGGGATCCGAAGTACACCGTCGTACCGCAACGCGAGCGGCGTGACGCCGCTGCCGCCGCCGCCCGGTCCGGCGACGGACCGGGCGGAGCGTGAGCGATCGGTTACCGCGGCGTGGTGATCACAGGCTGGACGGGACGACCTGGGTGATCGACTGACCGGCGCCCGCCGCGAGCGAGCTGACCGAGCCCGTCAGCCCGTTGGCCGAGTTGATGTCACCGGCGTTGACGTGTCCGCCGGTGATGTCGCTCTTGACCGAGTCGATCTTGTTCTGCAGGGCGGTGATCGGCGAGACGAGCTTGGAGAGCGTCTTGTCGGCCTGGGCGTCGGTCAGCGCGAGCCCGAGCTCGTGATACACGTAGACGGCGGCGAGGCCGGCCTTGACGACCGTCAGCTTGTGCAGCAGCGGATGGCTGAAGTCGCCGGCCTTGAACGGCAGGTAGATGAAGTGGTGGAAGGCCCCCAGGGCGAGCCCGGCGTGCAGCACGAACTTCGTCTTGGAATGGCTGATCGGCGCGCTCGTCGCCGCCGCGGAGGTGGTCGCGCCCGCGGCGCTCGACGATGAGCCCGACGACTTGGACCCGCACGCCGCCACGGCGAGGGTCAGCGCCAGGGCGGCGACGATCAGCGTGACCGCCCGGCGCCCGCGGCGCAGCGGCGAGTCGATGGTGGGTGCGCACGTGCGGTGCGACGGCTCGATGAAGTTGTCCACGGTCATCACTTTCTGAAAGGAAGGTCAGACGCCCCAGCGTCCCCAGCGCGGCCCAGGTTACGGGATCGCCGGACACGCCCGTCCGCCGGTCAGACCGGCGGAGCGGCGGGCGCAACGCCGATCAGCGCCGGAATCTCGGTCAGCGCCGACACGGTCTCGGCGCCGGCCGCGCGCAGCTCGTCGGCGTCGCCGTCGGCCGCATAGCCGAGCACCCGCATTCCGGCGCTGACCCCGGCGCGGGTCCCGATCGCCGTGTCCTCGACGACGACGCTGCGCTGCGGCGGGATGCCCATGGTGCGGGCGGCATGGAGGAAGAGATCGGGGTGCGGCTTGCCGCGCGCCACCGCGTACGCGGTGAACAGGGCGTCGTCGGCGAACAGATGGCGCTGGCCGGTCAGGGTCAGTGTCAGCTCCGTCTTCTCCCGCTTGCCCTGCGAGGCGACGCACACCGCGACGCCCGCCGCCCGGATCGCCGCGACGGTCTCGGCGGCGCCGGGGATCGGCCGCAGCTCGCGACGGAAGGCCTGCTCCCGCGCCTGCTCGTACTCCTGCACGAAGCCGGGAGGCAGCGGCGAGCCGAGCCGCCGCTGAGCGATCTCGACGATGTCGGCCATCAGCCGGCCCTTGTAGTCGCGCAGCGAGTCGGCCGCCGTCGTCGGCAGGCCGGCCTCGGTCAGGCAGACGGCCAGCACCTCGTTGGAGACCGGCTCGCTGTCGACGAGCACGCCGTCGCAGTCGAAGATGACGAGGCCGGGGAGATCGATCATCGCGCCGGACGATAGGTGACCGCCGCGCGCTCCCGGCAGGCCGTCGGGTTTGGCCGAGCCTCGGGGCGGTTTCACCGGACGCTGACATCTGGACAACATGGTGGCCACACGCTCGGCGTCGGCGGCCCGTACAACCTGTGGTCCGTCGATCGTCACGGATGCTCGGGCTCGACCCCCGACGCGCTTCGGGCGGCCGCGATCCAGGCCACGCCGATGCCGCCCGGCGTGAGCCGACCGACCGCCGACCAGGCTCCGCCGGGCGGGCAGGCACTCGCCCGCCCGGCGTCGAGATCATCGAGTCGTGCCGGCCCGATGATCCCGATAGGCGGCGAGCGGCCGCCGGGCACCGGCGAGCTCCGACACTCGGTTCCGGCCGCCCGGGCCGGTAGGTTCACATCCTGGTCACAGGGCCGAGCGTCAGATCGAAAGGGAGTTCGGATATGAGCTGGAGGCGGATCACCCCACGTCTGGCGATGGTCGTCGCGGTCATCGCCGTACTGGCCGGCTGCCTGGCCGGATCCGCGGCCGCGGCGTCGAGGACGCTCACCGTCGACACGACGGTCAGGGTCGTCGCCGGGCCCTCCGGCCTGCGCTTCTACTCGCCGGCCCGGCTGCCCGGCGGTCCCCACGGCACGCTCATCTGGGAGCGGCCGTTCCGGGGCGTCGCGGCGCTGCGCGGCGCCCGCAACTGGCTCGTCATGTACAAGCAGCTGGGCGTCTCGGGCAAGCTCGTCGCGGTCTCCGGCCTCGTCTCGGTCCCGAAGGGCCGGGCGCCGAAGGGCGGCTGGCCGGTCATCACGTGGGCGCACGGCACGACGGGGATCGCCGACGCCTGCGCTCCGTCCCGGGACACCGGGCGCGCGAGCGGCGCCTACTTCTCCGACATCCTGTACGAGCCGCTGCTCAACGCGTGGATCAGGGACGGCTACGCGGTGGTGCGCACCGACTACGAGGGCCTCGGCGGACCCGGTCCGCATCCCTATCTGATCGGCCGCTCCGAGGGCTACGGCGTGCTCGACATCGTGCTCGCGGCGCGGGCGCTTGACCCCTCGCTCAGCGATCGGGTCGTCATCTCCGGTCATTCCCAGGGCGGTCACGCCGCCCTGTGGGCCGCGTCGCTGGCCCCGCGCTACACCCCGAGCCTCCACATCCTCGGCACGCTCGCCTTTGCGCCCGCCTCGCACACCGCCGAGCAGGCGAGCCTGCTCTCCACCCAGACGACGCCGGCCCTGACCCCGCTGGCCGCGATGATCCTCCGCGGGGCGCAGATCGCCTATCCCTCGCTGCACGTCGGCTCGCTGCTGACGCCGGCCGGCGCCGCGCTGTTCGGCCAGACGTTGACCAGGTGCCTGCCGGCGCTCTCCGCACAGCGCTCGTATGGCGGGCTCGCCCTCGACGATCTCGTCAGGCCGACCGCGAACCTGAAGCCGCTGATCGCCGCGCTGGCCAGGAACGATCCGCAGGGGCTGAGGATCAAGGGCCCGGTGCTGATCGAGCAGGGCCTCGCCGACACGACCGTGCTGCCCCCGTTCGACCAGCAGCTGGCCGCCTCGCTGACCCAGGCGGGCGACGCGGTCACGTATCAGACGTGGCCGGGGGCCACCCATGAGACGGTTCTGACCGCCGCCGCCGGAAATGCCGCCGCGTTCCTGAAGCGGCGCTTCGGGGGCTGACGCCCGGGCGGCCGCGGGGCCACCCAGCGCGGTCCTATCGTCACGGGGATGGTGCCGGCGGTCCCGATGCGCCGGGCGGAGGTGGGCGACGCGGGCGCGATCGCGCGGCTGCTGGCCGACTTCAACCACGAGTTCGGCGATCCCAGCCCGCCGGTCGACGCGCTCGCCGTCCGCGTCGCCGCGCTGCTGCGGGGCGGCGACACGGCGATCGTGCTCGCCGGCGAGCCGCCGTGCGGGCTGGCCGTGCTGCGCTTCCGGCTGGCCATCTGGAGCCCGGGGCGGGAGTGCTATCTCGCCGAGCTCTACGTCACGCCCGAGGAGCGCGGCCACGGCATCGGACGAGACCTGATGGAGCAGGCGATGACCCTCGCCCGCGCCCAGGGCGCCGATCACATGGATCTCGGCACCGGCGAGCACGATCTCGCCGCCCGCGCGTTGTATGAGAGCCTCGGCTTCAGCAACCGCGAGGGCAAGCCCGACGGTCCGCTGAACTACTTCTACGAGCGCGAGCTCTGAACCGCCGGTCGTAATCCGACCGACGGTCGGTCTGTAACCTACGACCGGTCATGGCCGCCACGCCCCGTCGCGACGAGCATCGGGAGCAGACCCGGCAGGCGGTGCTCGACGCCGCCTGCCTGCGCTTCTGCGAGCGGGGCTACGCGGGCGTGTCGATCGACGAGATCGCCCGGACCGCGCGGGTCAGCAAGGGAGCGGTCTACTACCACTTCGCCGACAAGGCGGCGCTGTTCGAGGCGCTCTACCGGGATCGCCAGCAGACGCTGCACGACGCCGTCAGGCGGGCCGCCGCGCGCCGGAGCAATGCCTGGGACCGGCTGGATGCGGCGATCGGGACCTACGTCGAGCATGTCGCCCTGGATCCCGAGCAGGTCTCGCTGCTCGCCCAGGCACCGACCGCCCTGGGCTCTGACCGCTGTCGCGAGCTCGACGCCGAGCTGTGGATCCCGCTGCTGATGTCCTCGCTGCAGGCGCCGGGTCGCCTGCGCCGTGCTCCGGGCGAGATCCTGGCCCGCGCGCTGCTCGGGGCTCTGCGCGAGGCGGCGATGACCGCCGGGACGAGCACCGACGTCGCGAGGGCCCGCCGGGACGCGGCCGCCGTCGTCGCGGCCCTGGCCGCCGGCCTGCGTGCGCGCGGCCCCCGGGCGGCCGGCTCGGCCCGCCCTCAGCCGGACTGACGCAGGAGCGGATCGCCCGCCAGGGCATCGAGGAAGTGGGCGATCAGCGGCCCGTCGAGCGGTCCGCCGTCGATCCCCCCGCTGTTCTGCACGACGATCGCGAAGGCCAGGTCGCCGTCGTAGCCCATCAGCCAGGCGTCGATCTGCAGCGTCCTGCCCGTGCCGTATTCCGCGGTCCCGGTCTTGGCGTGCGTGCCGGCCGGCAGGCCCGTGCCGGCCGCCGTCCCCGAGGTGACGACGCTCGCCATCATCGGGCGCAGGTCGTCGGCGATCCGCGTCGGCAGGGTCGTGGCGGCGACGCGGTCGTCGGGCGCGCCGGCCACGAGCCGGGGAGCGTGCACGATGCCGCTGCCGACCGCCGAGGCGACGGTGCTCATGCCGAGCGGCGAGAAGACGACGCCGGCCTGGCCGATCGCGGTGGCGGCCAGCGCGGTCTGGCCTGCGGGCGTGGGAACCTCGGCGTCGAACGCCGGCACGCCGGGCTCAGGCGTGCGCTGCAGGCCGTACAGCCGGGCGGCGGCGCGGAAGTCGGCGCCGGTCAGATGGGCGGTGGCCAGCCCGATGAAGGCGGTGTTGCACGACTCGGTGAAGCCCTGGGCGAGCGTCTGGATCGGCTGGTCGCCGGCGGCGTTGTGGAAGGCCTCGCCGTCGATCGTGATCGTCGGCGGGCAGCTGGCCGGCGATTGGGGCGAGAGCCCGGCGCGGAACAGCGCCGTCGAGGTCAGCACCTTGAACGTCGAGCCCGGCGGATACTCGCCCTGCAGCGCCTGGTCGTAGGCGTCGCTGACCGGGTCCGAGACAACCGCCAGCACCTGCCCGGTGGAGGCGTTCATCGCCACCATCGCGACGTCCCGGCGTTCGGTCGCCAGCGCCGACTCGGCCGCTCGCTGAACGGCCGGGTCGATGCTCGTCGACACGCTCTGACCGGGGCGGCCGGGGAAGCTGGCGAGCGTGGCGACCGTCACCCCCTCGCCGTCGACGGCGGCGATCGTCGTGCGCGGCGTGCCGGCGAGCCGGCGCTCGTATTCGGCCTCGAGCCCGCTCTGCCCGACGACGCTGGAGGCGTCATAGGGGCTCCCCAGCTCTGACAGCTCCTGGGCGGTGATCGGCCCGACCGTGCCGACGAGGTGCGCGCCGAGTTGCGCCGTGATCGCCGCGCGCGCGGCCGTCAGCTCGAACTGGGTGCCCGGCACCGCGTACACGTTGTCAGGCCCGGGCTGGGCCTTGAGCTGCGCGAAACGGGCCGTGGAGACGACGAACACCGGATCGAAGTAGCCGGGGTGCGCGCGGGCCTGGACGAGGGCGGCCGCCACCTCGGCCTTCGTCGCGCCGGCGCCCAGCAGATCCGCGGTCACCGCCCGCTCGCTCTTGATCCGGCTGCCGACGACCCCGACGGTGACGCGCGATTGATCGGTGGTCAACGGTGCTCCGCCCGCTCCGAGGATCGGCGCGCGCGCCGGCCAGGTTCGCGTCGCGGCCAGCGACTCGCCGGCGTGCAGTGACGGGTCGATCGTCGCCGGGCTCCACGCCACCAGCCAGCGCCCGTTGCGCTCGACCATGGACACGGTCGTGACCGGGCGCCAGGTGCCGACTCCGGGCAGCGCGTAGCTCTCGGTCACGCGCGCGCTGGCCTGAGATCCCGACGTCGTCACGCGTCCGGCGTGAAAGCTCGCCGTCCGCACCCCGAGCCCCGAGAACACGCCGGCGTTGACCAGCTCGAACTCGGCCGGCGGCCGCAGGACGAGGCGCCGCATCGCGGCCCAGTCCCCGCGGCTCCATCCGGCGAGATACGCGCTCAGCGTGGCCTGGGGAGTCGACGACGAGCCTCCGCAGGCGGACACCGCGATCGCCGCCGCGACGACCACTGCGACCATCGCCGGCACCCGCCGCCCCGCGCTCACGCCGCACCTTTGCGCACCTGAGCAGCATAAGCGCCTCGTCGGCGCGCTCAACTTCAACCGTCAAGTGGAGCGTGAGACATATGAAAACAGCGAACGCGCGCCGACCCGGCCGGGTCCCGTCGCGCGACCCGCGATAATGGACCGCGTGGTGGCGCTCACCGTGGGGGAAGGCAGCGTGGTCATCGGCCTGGCGCTGGTGCTCGCGCTGGCGGCCGCCGCCAAGCTGGCGCCATCCGCGCCGTCCGCGCCGTCCGGCGACCCCTGGCTCGGGTCTGACCGCGAGCCGGCCGCCCGCCGGCGGATCCGCCTGGTCGCCGCCGTCGAAACGATCGCCGCCGGGCTCGCGCTCGTGGTCCCGACCCGGATCGGCGCGCTGCTGGAGGCCGGCCTGTTCGGCGCCTTCGCGGTGGAGCACGTGCGCACCTGGCGCGCCGGAGCGGCCGCGTGCGACTGCTTCGGTCCGGGCCGGGGCGCCACCGTCGGCCGCGGGACCGCGCTGACCGCCGGCTCCGCGATCCTGGCGCTCGGCGCCGCGCTCGCCGCCCCGCCGTCGCTGATCGCGCTCGCCAGGGCCGATCCGGTCCGCGCGCTCACGGCGGTGCTCGGCGCCGCGCTCGGCGCGCTGGCCTGGCGCGCGGCCTTTCAGGCCGGGGCGCCCCGGACGGCGCGCTCGCGCCTGACGATCGCGAGCGAGGAGCTCGTCAACCGGACGGCCTGGCTGCTGGAGCGACGGATGTCGCGCCGGACCGCCCTGGTGCGGCTCGCCGTCGCCGGCTCGGCGCTGTGCGTCGCGCCGCTGCGCTATCTGCTGTATCCGGTCTCGGCGATGGCGGCGATCACGCCCGGCGACTGCGCCGGCGGTCTGTGCACCGACGGCTACACCGCGTTCTGCTGCGAGATCGACCACGGCCTCAACGCGTGTCCGACCGGCACCTTCCCCGGGGGCTGGTGGATGTGCCAGGACTACGCCGGCGGCCGGTTGTGCGCCGAGGAGGGAGTGCGCTACTACGTCGATTGCAACCGGCTGCCCGGCGTTCCCTTCCCCGGTGGATGCCACTGCGCGGACGACGACTGCGGCCACCGCCGGGTGGCCTGCAACGTGTTCCGCTACGGGCAGTGCAATCCGCAGATCGCCGGGATCACCGAGGTCGTCTGCCGGATGGTCGTCTGCGAGAACCCGAGCTCGATCCCGGACCTCGGCTGCAGCGCCTCGCTGGCGCTCGACGACTCCGTCTGCGCTCAGGACGTGCCGTGCCTCGAGGACCGGGCGCGGGAGCTGGCCGGCGCCGGAGGGGTGTGACCGGGTGAGCGCGTCGGTGGTGGCGATCGCGATCGAGGGCGCGCTGATCGCCGTGCTCGTGCTGTTCGTGGTCGCGCTCCTGCGCAGCCATGCCGAGATCCTTCGCCGGCTGGTCGCGCTCGAGGGCGGGACGCCGCCCGCGCCGCCCCGGGGCGCACCCGCCACGGCGCGGCGCGTGCCGGAGCTGGCGGGGCGGACGCTCACCGGCGACGCCGTCAAGCTCGCCCTCGGGCCCGGCTCGCCGCGCACGCTGCTCGCCTTCCTGTCGAGCGGGTGCGCGGCCTGTGAGCCGCTGTGGGCGGACCTGCACGGGGGGAGCCCGATGCCGTCCGACACCCGGCTGGTGGTCGTCACCAAGGGCCCGGACCGGGAGAGCGTCTCGCGGTTGACGGCGCTCGCGCCGGCCGGCCAGGAGGTCGTGATGTCAACCGCCGCGTTCATCGACTTCGAGGTGCCGGTCACGCCGCACTTCCTGCTGGTCGACGCCGGCGGCGCGATCGCCGGGCGGGGCAGCGCGGTCAGCTGGCAGCAGATTCTCACCCTGCTTGACGACGCCGACCGCGACCACCGGGCGGCCGCCGACTCCGCCTCGCGGGCGGCCCGCGCCGACGAGGCGCTGGCCGCGGCCGGCGTCACCGCGGGGCATCAGAGCCTGTATCCCTCGCAGCGCCCCGGGGATCGTGGCGGGGCGCCGGAGGTGGCGCCGTGAGCGGGGCCGCGATCACGCTCGCCGGCTGCGCCGTCGCCGCGCTCGGCGCGATCCGCGCCGCGTGGTCGCCCTGAGGCCAGTCGATGCTCGCGAGCATCACTCCGCTCGGGGAGCGGAGCCGCGGATTCTCGTGGAGGGTCACCGCCGGCGCGTTCGCGGTCGGCGCGATCCTCGCCGGCGCGGCCGCCGGCGCGGCACTCGGCGCACTCGGCGCGGCGGTCCTGCCGGGATCCCGGTCGGCGCGAGCCGTGGCGCTCGTCGCCGTGCTCGCCCTGACGGCGCTCCTCGATGCCACCCCGCTGGGTCGGTGGCTCCCGAGCTCGCACCGCCAGGTCAACGAGCAGTGGCTGAACCGCTACCGGGGGTGGGTGTACGGCCTGGCCTTCGGCGCTCAGCTCGGGGTCGGAGTGGTGACCGTCGTGACCTCGGCGGCCGTGTACGCCACCGGGGTGTGCGCGCTGCTGTGTCCGGGGGCCGCGGCCGGCGCGCTGGTCGGCGGATGCTTCGGAGCGGTGCGCGCCCTGTCGCTCCTGCCGGCCCGTGCGGCCCGGGATCCGGAGTCGCTGGTCAGCCTCCATCGCCGCGGGCTCGCGCTCGAGGCTCCCACCCGGACCGCGGTCGCCGGCCTCGAGCTGGTCCTGTTCCTCGCCGTCGCCGCCGCGGTGATCCTGTGATCGTCGCCGGGCACGGGATCTCGATCGCGGTTCCCGACGCCTGGGAGGTGCGGATCTTCCGGCACGGTACGGCGGCGCCCGTGCTGCACGCCGCCTCGTTCGCGCTCCTGGACGGCGACGGCGACTTCGGGGCGGCGGCCACCGGCCGGATGCGCCCCGGCGATGGCTTCCTGGCGCTCGTCGAATACCTCATCGATGAGCGCCTGCGACCCGGCGTCGGCCTGTTCGAGCACCCGGGCGTGCCGCCCGCGCCGGCCCTGCACGACTTCGGCCCCCGCCGGCTTCAGGTGACCCGCTCCGGGCAGCTCGGATGGCAGGGCTTCTTCACCGCCGCCGGCCGTCCGTGCTGCCTGTATGCGGTGATCGCGCCGGGCGTCTCGCCGCCCGCGCCGATCGTGGCCGAGCTCGGCCGGGCGATCAGCTCGCTGCGGCTGACCGCCGCGGCGTGATCGCGGCGTTCGCGGCCGCCGCCGGCGGCGGCGCCGGCACGACGACGGTCTGGGTGACCGTCGAGGTGAGCCCGTCGGCGTTGGTCGCCTCCAGGGTCACCGCATAGCTCCCCGGCGCGGTGAACTGGTGCACCGGGTCGGCGAGCGCCGAGCTGTCCTCGGCGCCCGACGCGGGATCGCCGAACTGCCACGCGGTGGTCTCGATCGGGACACGGCCGGCGCCGACGGACGACGCGTCGGTGAAGCCGACGGACAGGGTCCCCGCGGTGACCGCCGTCGTGAACCTCGCCACCGGCGGCGAGGGCAGCGGTGAGACGAGCCTGCCGGTGTAGCGGGCGGCGTCGTGGCTCGGCCCGAGCGGGCACGGGGTGTCGTCGGTGCGCCGGCGGTTGACATAGGTGGCGGTGATCCGCTGGGCAAAGCGCCGCCCCTGGATCACCACGCCTCTCGTCACCGTCAGGGTGATCCGGAATCGCACCCGGCTGCCGAGCCGATAGCGGCGCCCCAGGCAGCGCAGGCCGGCGTAGAACGTCCCGTCACCGGCGTAGCGGCCGGGCGCGGTTCGGCGCAGGCTCACCCTCTCCACGAGCCCGGAGGCACGGTTGCGATACAGGGTCAGACGCCGGCAGACGTCGCCGGCGCAGCCGCTCGGGATGAGCCGCCAGCGGCGGCGCAGCGTCTGGCCGGCGTGCTCGCCGCGGACGTGGACGGCGACCGTGACCGTCGCCCGCATCGCGAACGTACCGGCCACCCAGGCATCCGTGGGTGTCCTCCGGGGGGCGGGCACGCCGGATCGCAGCGCCGACGCCACCGGCGCCGCGGTCAACGCCGCGAGCAGGACGAGCGCCGCCGCGAGCGCGAATCTGCCCGCCCACACCCCGCCGACCGCGCCCGGCGGCGCGCTGATCATGATGTGCGGTGGAGCGGCACGGGTCTGGTGGCCCACCCGGTCTTCAAAACCGGGACGGCGCGGCAGCCCCGCGCCTGGAAGGTTCGATTCCTTCCCGCTCCGCTGCCCGGCCCGCGTCACGAGCCCCCCCGAGGCGGTGGAGCGTCGTGGACGCGGATCGTCCCGGGCTCGCCGGAGACCAGCGCGCCGATCACCGTCCCCGGGAGGCCACGCGCTCGCTCGGCGGCCACCGCGATCAGCAGTCCACCTGATGTCATGGCGTCGCACAGCAGGCGCCGCGCCGGTTCCCCGACGTCGCTCTCCCAGGTCGTGAAGCGCTCGGCGCCCTCCCGGTTGCGGGCGCTGCCGCCGCACACGAACCGGTCCTGCGCGATCAGCTCCAGCGCCCCGGAGAGCGAGGGAACCGCCCGCGCGAACACGTCGGCGGCGACGCCGCTGGCCAGCGTCAGCTCATGCAGATGGCCGAGCAGGCCGAAGCCGGTGACGTCGGTGGCGGCGCGCGCGCCGGCGGCCAGGGCCGATCGGCTCGCCGTGGCGTTGAGCGTCGTCATCACGCCGATCGCCGCCTGAAGCTCGGCGGCCGGGACGGCGCCGCGCTTGGCGGCCGTGGCGATCGCGCCGCCGCCGACCGGCTTGGTCAGGACGAGCAGATCGCCGGCGCGGCCCTGTGCGGCGGCGAGGATCCGATCCGGATGGACCGTGCCGGTCACGGCGAGGCCGTACTTCGGCTCGGGATCGTCGATCGAGTGCCCGCCGACGATCGCGGCGCCGGCGGCCGTGACGGCGTCGCCCCCGCCGCGCAGGACCTCCGCGGCGGCCTCGGCGCCGAGCCGAGCGAGCGGCCAGGCCAGCAGGTTGAGCGCGGTGATCGGCTCGCCGCCCATGGCGTACACGTCCGACAGGGCGTTGGTGGCCGCGATCCGGCCGAACTCGTATGGATCGTCGACGACCGGGGTGAAGAAGTCGACGGTCTGCACGAGCGCGAGGTCGTCGCGCAGCCGGTAGACGCCGGCGTCGTCCGGCGTACCCAGGCCGACGAGCACGTCCGGGTGGGTGGGATAATCAAGCTCGGCGAGGATCCGCTCGAGGTCCTGGGCGGGAACCTTGCAGCCGCATCCGGCGCCGTGCGCGAACTGGGTCAGGCGCAAGCTGGTCAAGGACATGCCGAGGACACCAGTCTATGCCCAACTGCGCTCGCTGCCGAGCGTCGACCGTCTGGCGGCGGCGCTCGACGGTCCCCGCCCGCCGGCGGTGGACGCCGCCCGCCGGGTGATCGCTCGGGCGCGCCGTGAGCTGCGCGACGGCGACCGGGACGCGCCGGGCGATCTCGTGCGGGAGGCCCGCGCGGAGCTGGACCGGCTCACCGATCCCGGCCTGCGCCGCGTCCTGAACGCCACCGGCGTGATCCTCCACACCGGCCTCGGCCGCGCGCCGCTGGCCGCGCCGGCACGCGCGGCGGTGGCGCGGGTGGCGGCCGGCTACGTCAACCTCGAGCTCGACCTTGGCACCGGTCAGCGGGGGAGCCGCCAGGACCACATCGCGGCGCTGCTCGGAGACCTGACCGGCGCCGAGGCCGCGCTCGCGGTCAACAACGGAGCCGGGGCGGCGCTGCTGGCGGTCGCCGCGCTCGCCGGGCGCGGCGGCACGGTGATCGTGTCCCGCGGCCAGCTGGTCGAGATCGGCGGCGGCTTCCGGATTCCCGAGGTGATCGAGCAGGCGGGCGCGCGCCTGCTCGAGGTCGGCACCACGAACCGGACTCGGGTCGCCGACTACGAGCGCGCCCTGGCCGGTCCCGGCGTCGACGGCGCGCCGGTCATCCTGCGCGTGCACGCGTCGAACTTCCGCACGATCGGCTTCGTCGAGTCGGTGGAGATCGAGGCGCTGTGCGGGCTCGGGGTTCCGGTGGTCGACGATCTCGGCTCCGGCGCGCTCGCCGACGGCGTCGATTCGCTCGCCGGGGAGCCCGACGTCCGCCGCTCGGTGCGGGCGGGGGCCGCGCTCGTCACGTTCTCCGGCGACAAGCTGCTCGGAGGCCCGCAGGCCGGCCTCGTCGTCGGCCGCGCCGGAGCGGTGGCCCGCGCCCGGGCGCATCCGCTGGCCCGCGCCCTGCGGATCGACAAGCTCTCGCTGGCGGCGCTGGCCGAGACGCTGATGCTGTATCGCGACCCGCCCCGAGCCCGGGCCGAGGTGCCGATGCTGGCGATGCTGGAGGCGGACGCGGCGGCGCTCCTGGACAGGGCGCGGACGATCGCCGCGCCGCTTGGATCGCACGCCGAGATCATCGACGGCTCGGCCCGGGTCGGCGGCGGTGCGCTCCCGCTGCTCGAGCTCTGCGGGCCGGTCGTCGCCGTCGCGCCCGCCGGCGGCTCGGCGCAAGCGCTGGCGGCGGCGCTCCGGGCGGCCGAGGTGCCGGTGATCGGGCGGCTGCACGCCGGCCGTCTGCTGCTCGATCCGCGCACCCTGACCGACGAGGAGGCGCGCGATGCCGCGGCCATCGTCGCCCGCGCGCTCGGCGCGCTCTCGGCATGAGCGACTCCGACCGGCCGGCGCTCGCCGCGCCGCTCACGCTCGGCACCGCCGGGCACATCGACCACGGCAAGACGACCCTGATCACGGCCCTGACCGGGACCGATACCGACCGGCTGGCCGAGGAGCGGCGACGGGGGATGTCGATCGCGCTCGGCTACGCCGAGCTGGCGCTGCCGTCCGGCCGGCGCCTGTCGGTCGTCGACGTCCCGGGCCACGAGCGCTTCGTGCGCACGATGGTCGCCGGCGCGACCGGCATCGACCTGTTCCTGATGGCGATCGCCGCCGACGACGGCGTGATGCCGCAGACCCGGGAGCACGCGACGATCCTCCGCGCGCTCGGGGTGCGCGCCGGCGTGGTGGCGATCACCAAGAGCGATCGCGCCGACCCGGCGCCGGCGGCGCGCGCCGCCGCCGAGCTGCTCCCCGCCGCGCCGGTGATCTCGGTCAGCCCGCCGACGGGAGCCGGGCTCGACGAGCTGCTGGCGTCACTGGATCACGTGGCGACGACGGTGGTGAGCCGCGCGGGAGCGCCCGGGGCCGCGCGCCTGCACGTCGATCGCGTCTTCTCGGTCCACGGCACCGGGACCGTCGTGACCGGAACCCTGTGGTCCGGAAGCCTGGCCGTCGGAGACCGGGTGGTGATCGCGCCCGGCGGACACGATGCCCGCGTGCGCCACGTCGAGGTCCATGGCGTCCGGCGCCGGCGCGTCGACGCCGGTCAGCGCGTCGCGCTGGCCCTCGCCGGGGTGCGGCGAGGGCAGATCGGGCGCGGGGACGTGGTCTGTGAGCACGGCGCCGGGATCGTGGCTCGTCACGCTCTGGACGTCGCGATCGCCTCGCCGGCGCACCCGCGTGACGGCGAGCGGCTGATGGCGCATCACGGGACCCGGGAGGCCGCGGCCCGGGCCGTCCGGACCGGTGACGTCAGCTGGCGCCTGCGGCTCGAGTCTCCGCTGCTGGCGTGCGCGGGGGACCACGTCGTCCTGCGGCGGATCGCCCCGCCGGGCACCCTGGGGGGCGCCGTCGTGCTGGAGCGAGCGGCGTTCCCGCGCGCCGATGACGCCGCCGCCGTCCCGCCGGCGCCGCCGGGTCCCCCGCCGGGGCGCGGCGCCGAGCTCGAGCTGGAGCGGCGCCTGAGCGACGCGGGCCTGGCCCCGCTGGCCGAGATCGAGCGGCGGCTGATCGCCTATCTGCGGGCCAACGGCGCGATCGACCTCCCCGGGCTGCGTGACGAGCTCGGCACGAGTCGCCGTCTGGCGCTCGAGCTGCTGCGCCATTTCGACGACCGCCGGCTGACCCGCCGGCGTCCCGACGATCAGCGGGTGCTGCGCGTCCGGTGAAAGCGCGGGAACCCGCGCAGGAGCGCGGCGAAGATGTCATACAGCGTCTGCTTGCCGTAGGCGTGGGACCCGTCGTACATCGTCAACACGGCGATCGCGACCCGCGCGCAGCCGCGTTTGATCAGCACCACCTGATGATCGAGCAGCCCCGTTCCGTAGCCCCAGCCGCCCTTGAAGTAGAGCGTCCAGCCCGCGGGCGAAAGCTCGCCGATCCCCCAGCGCTCAGAGGGGATGACCGACGCCAGCAGATGCATCGCGTAACGGCGGTGGCGGGCGACGACATCGCGATCGATATCCAGGAAGAACCGTGTCTGGTCGGCGGCGGTGATCTCGGACTCGCCCCAGACCGGAGCGGCCGCGCTGAACTGCGTCATCCCGACGCGCCGGGCGAGCGCGTCGAGGCCGGCGCTGCCGACGATCTCGTCGACCCGATCGGCCGCGTCGTTGTTGGAGGCGGTGATCATCGGGATCAGCAGCGCGTTGTCGGCGGCGTCGATCGGACGGTCGGCGACCCACGGCTCGTCGAGATAGGCGACCATCAGCATCGCCTTGACGACGCTCGCCGACCACTCGACGTGCGATGCCCGGTAGCCGTAGAAGCGATCGGCGGTGCGCACCGCGAAGGCGATGTCGCCGACGCGCCCGCGGGCGTCGGCGAGCGCGGCGCTCATGTCCGGGCGCCACAGCTGGTCGATCGTCCGCCGGGTACCGGGGACGTCGCACTCAGCCGGCGCGCTCCCGGCGGCCGACCGGGCGGCGTCGCCGCGCGGCGACGCGCGGGTCATCGACGCGTGCGGGCTGCCCGGCAGCAGCCCCGATACCGCGAGGCTGCCTCCCAGGATGGCGAGCAGGAGCAGCCGGTGGATGCGCTTCACGGACGGCATGCGGCTCGGGATACCCTACGCGCCGGGAGCTCGGGCCGCATCTGGTCACTCATGTCGATCCCCTCCCGGCCGCGCCTCCCGCGCTCCCGGCGCCGGCCGCGCCGCCCAGCGTCGCGGTCACCACCGCCGGCGCGCCGGCGAACTGACCACCCGCGCAGTCCGACGCCGCGGGCACCGTGCTCCCGCGCCCGGTCAGCGCCAGCCCCCCGAGCCCGGCGATGACGAGCAGGCCGGCCGCGATCCCGACCGCGAGATGGAACGCGTCACGGGAGGCGGTCGCCGCCGCGGTCCGGGCGAACCCCCGATCGGCGGCCGGGAGGGCGACCACGTCGATCGACCCGAACGTCCGGCGCCGGGCGGCCTGGACGGCGGGGGCGGCCGAGGCGGGCAGCCGGTGGCCGAGCCGCTCGCCCAGCAGCGAGCCGTGATAGGAGGCGACGACCGCCCCGACCGCGGCGACGGCGACCAGGCCGGCGGTGCGGGCGATCGCGTTGTTGATCGCCGAGGCGATGCCGGCGTCGGATTCGGCGGCATCGGCGAGCACGGTGGCGGTCAGCGGCGAGACCGTCATCGACAGGCCGAGCGAGAGCACGAGCAGCGCCGGCAGCACGTCGGTGAGCAGGGACACCGACGTGCCGTAGCGCTGCATGAGCCCGAACCCGGCGGCGACGAGCAGCGGCCCGGCGGTCAGGAACGGCCGCGGCCCGTAGCGATCGGCGAGCCGTCCCATCCGCCGGGACAGGGCGAACATGACGATCGTCGGGACGAGGCCGGTCACCCCTGACTCGAGCGCGGTGTAGCCGGCGACCTGCTGGAGATAGATCGTCACGAAGAAGGTCAGCAGGCCGAGGCCGCCGTACATCGCGAAGGTCTGGGCGTTGGCGACCGCGAAGTTGCGCCGCGCGAACAGCGACAGCTCCAGCATCGGCGCGGCCGTCCTCGCCTCCCAGGCGATGAAGCCGGCCAGCGCGCCGAACCCGATGACCAGGGCGCCCCACACGCCCGGATCCGACCAGCCGAGCACCGCCTGCTCGATCAGTCCGAACGAGATCCCGGCGAGGCCCGTGGCGGCGAGGCCGGCGCCGAGCCAGTCGATCCGCGTCGTCGTGTCCGCGCTCGACGCGCGGCCCGGGACCGCGATCCGCGACAGCGCGAGCGCGATCGCCACCAGCGGGATGTTGATCGTGAAGATCCAGCGCCAGGAGGCCGCGTCGACGAGCTGGCCGCCGAGCAGCGGCCCCGCGAGGATCCCGATCCCGCCCCACGCCGTCCAGGTGCCGATCGCCGCTCCGCGCCGCCGCGCCGGAAAGACCGCGACGATGATCGCCAGGGCCGCCGGGGTCAGCAGCGCGCCGGAGATCCCCTGCAGCGCGCGGGCGGCGATCAGCACGCCGATCGTCGGCGCCAGCCCGCACAGCGCCGAGCCGATCCCGAAGCCGGCGACGCCCGCGGTGAACACCCGCCGCTCCCCGAGCCGGTCGGTCAGCGAGCCGGCGAGCAGGATGAGCGCGCTCAACGTCAGCAGATAGGCGTTGGACACCCACTGCTGGGCGGCGAAGCCGCCGCCGAGGTCCCGCCCGATCGCCGGCAGCGCGACGTTGACCGCCGACGAGTCGACGGCGGCGATCGTCGAGGCGAGGATCGCCGCCACGAGGGCCAGCCGCTGGACGCGCTCGGCGGGCGCCCCGGTCGCGACCATGCTGCCGCCGGTCGCCACCTCAGTCCGGGGCGGTGATCGGCAGGCGGGCGCGCATGACGGTCGCACCGGGCGACGACTCGAGCGTCAGGCTGCCGTGATGGCGGTCGACGATGATCCGGCGGGCGGTGTCGAGCCCGAGACCGGTCCCGGAGCCGACCCCCTTGGTGGTGAAGAAGGGGTCGAAGACGCGGTCGCGGATCTCCGCCGGCACGCCCGGTCCGTCGTCGCCGATGTCGACCTCGACGCAGTCGCCGTCGCGGCGGGTGGCAATCGAGATCGTGCCGGTGTCGCCGAGCGCGTCGATCGCGTTGTCGATCAGGTTCGTCCACACCTGGTTGAGCTCGGCGCCGTGGACGGTCAGGCGCGGCACCGCGGGATCGTAGTCGCGCACGACCGTGATCTTCGTGTGCTTGAGCTTGTGGGCGAGGATCGTCAGCGTCGTGTCGAGCCCCTCGCGCAGGTCGACCTCGACGAGGCTGCCCCGGTCCATGTAGGCGTACGTCTTGACCGCGCTGACCAGCGTGCTCATGCGCTTGGTCGCCTCGGCGAGCTCGAGCGACAGCTCGCGCGCGGACAGCGACGCGGAGATCCAGCGCAGCGTCGCGTCGGTGGCGCTGCCGGCGACGGCGCTGACGCGGGCCACGAACGAGGCGTCGACTCCGGCGGCCGACAGCGGCTCGGCGATCCGCCAGCCGTCGGCGACTCCGGCCGCGGCGAGCGCGTCGGCGAGCGCGTCCTCGGCGTCGGCGCTGTCGAGCGCCGAGCGGGCGATCGCGGTGTCGCCGGCGGCCAGCGCCTCGCGCTGGAGGGCGATCAGCTGGGCGGCCTCGTCGCGTTCCAGGCCCGCCTCGACGAACGAGGCGATCGTCGAGCTGAGCACCTCGAGCGCGTCGGCCAGCTCGGCGGCGCTGCGCCGGGCGGCGGCGGCGGGGTTGTTGAGCTCGTGGGCGAGCCCGGCGGCCATCGTGCCCAGCGACGCCAGCCGCTCCCGATTCTGCTCTCGCGCGGTCAACCGCGCGGTCACCGGCCGGACCTGGGCCATGACCGTGTCGAACACGGGCCGGTACGCGATCGCCAGCTCGGTGAACTCGTGAGCCGGGATCGTGGCCAGTCGCACGTCGGTGCTCGCCCGCATCAGCAGAGCGAACGGGCTCTTGGTCAGCGCCGCGGTCGCGCCGATCCAGGTCGGCGCGACGTGATCGGCCAGGTGCTCGGGCATGCCGCCGTCGGAGGCGAGCGCCTCGATCGTGCCGGTCAGGACGATCGACATCCCGGGCGAGAGCTCGCCCTCGCGCAGGATCGTCGCCCCCGCCGGGACCTCCTCGATCTCCGCCGCCGCCGCCCACACCTCGAGCTGCTCGTCGCTCAGCCCATCGAACAGGTCGACGCCGCGCAGCTCGTGGGCCGCCGGGTGGCTCATCCCGCGGCGAGGTACTCGTGGATGAGCGAGACGGCCATCGAGCCCTCGCCGACGGCGCTCGCCACCCGCTTGACCGACCGCGCCCGGACGTCGCCGGCGACGAACACCCCGGGGACGCTCGTCTCGAGGGCCAGCGGCTCACGGGGCAGCGGCCAGCTCTGCGCGGGCACGTCAGGCCCGGCGAGGATGAAGCCGCGGGCGTCGCGGGCCACCACCCCGTCGAGCCAGTCGGTCCGCGGCGCCGCGCCGATGAACACGAAGCAGGCATCGGCCTCGAGCTCGCGCTCGGCGCCGGCGCCGTCACGGATGAGCAGGTGCCGCAGTCGCCCGCCGGCGCCCGCCGCCGACACCGCCTCGGTCTCGGTCAGGACCTCGACGTTCTCCAGCGCGGCGATCTGCTCGATCAGATAGTGCGACATCGACCGGGCGAGCGAGTCGCCGCGGACGAGCATCGTCACCTGACGCGCGTAGCCGCTGAAGTAGACCGCCGCCTGGCCGGCGGAGTTGGCGCCGCCGATCACCACGACGTGCTGCTGAGCGCACGAGCGCGCCTCGGTCAGGGCGGCGCCGTAGTAGACGCCGGCGCCGGTGAAATCCTCGAAGCCGGGCGCGGTCATCTTCCGATAGGAGACCCCGGAGGCGACGAGCACGCAGGCCGCGCTCAGCTCCGCGCCGCTCGTCAGCTCGACGATCCGGCCCGCGCCCTCCACCCGCAGTCGCGAGACGTCGGAGACGGTCAGCAGCTCGGCGCCGAGCCGGCGCGCCTGGTCGGTCGCCCGCCGGGCCAGATCAGAGCCCGACAAGCCGGCCGGGAAGCCGAGATAGTTCTCGATCCGGCTCGACTGGCCGGCCTGACCGCCCGGCGCCTCGCGCTCGACCATCACCGTGCGCAGCCCTTCGGACGCGCCGTAGACCGCGGCGGCGAGCCCCGCCGGTCCGCCGCCGACGATGACCAGGTCGTAGTGGTCGGCGGCCGGACGCCCGGCGACCCCGAGACGCTCGGCGAGCTCGAGCACCGTCGGGCGCTCGAGCACCGACCCGTCCTCCAGCAGGACGACCGGCAGCCGGTCGTCGGGCACGCCGGCGACCGTCAGCAGCTCTCGGGCCTCGCCGTCGCGCTCCACGTCGAGCCAGCGGCCCGGCACGCGATTGCGGGCCAGGAAGTCACGGAGATCATGGGTGTCCTTGGAGAAGCGGTGCCCGATCACCCGCGCCCCGCCGGAGTACAGCGCGGCCCCCGCCTCCCAGGAGCCGAGCAGGTCCTCCACGACCGGGAAGAGCTGCTCCTCGGGCGGGTCCCACGGCTTGAGCAGGTAGTAGTCGAGCCCGACCTCGTTGATCGCGGCGATCGCCGCGTCGGTGTCGGCGTAGGCGGTCAGCAGCGCCCGCTTGGCGTCCGGAAAGATCGTGCGAGCCTGAAGGAGGAACTCGGTGCCCTCCATGCCGGGCATCCGCTGGTCGGCGAGCATCAGCGCGAGCGGCTCGCCGCGGCGGCGCAGCTCGCGCAGCAGCTCCAGCGCCTCGGCGCCGGAGCCGGCGCGCAGGATCCGATAGCGGTCGCCGAACCCACGCCGCAGGTCACGCGCGACCGCGGCGAGCACCGTCGGCTCGTCGTCGACCGCGAGGATCGCCGGCCGGGTCCGGCCGGTCCCGTTCGGACCGGCGGTCACGCTCAAGCCAGCATCGGCGAGGGCGGAATCCGGGTCTCGCCGGTGATCTGAGGGATGTTCATCGCCAGCTCGTCGACGAAGCACCAGCACCAGTCCTCGCCGGGCTCCAGCGAGCGGATGAGCGGGTGCTCGTCGCCGGCGGCGTGGCGGCTGGCGTGCCGGCCGGGAGAGTCGTCGCAGCAGCCGACGTGCCCGCAGTGCAGGCAGATGCGCAGGTGCAGCCAGACGCCGCCCTCGCGCAGGCAGTCCTCGCAGCCGTCGACGGCGGCCGGCAGCTCGGTGATCTCGATCGTGTCCAGATGGGTGCAGACGGGTTGCGATGGGCTCATCGATCGAGCATTGCAAAGCCGTCAAGCGCGGTCGAAGCGGGCGCCGCCGTCGACCCGCACCCGGACGGTCTCGCCGCGGCGCGGGGCCGGGTGCGGCGTCACGGCGTACAGGCGGCCGCCGGCGAGCTCGAGCTCGAGGCGGACGCCGTCCTCGAGCGTGACCGCGCCGGCCACGCGGGCCCGCAACGGGCCGTCGGGGTCCAGCGCGACGTGGACCGGCCGGGTCAGCAGGACCCCGCCGTCGCCGTCCTCGAGCGTCCCGTCGAAGCCGAGAAAGCGCGCCACCGCGGCGCTGGGCGGGCGCTCCAGCAGCTCCCGCGGCGGCCCCGCGGCGACGAGCTCGCCGGCGATCAGGATCAGCAGGCGGTCGGCGAGCGCCCACGCCTCGGCGCGATCGTGGACGACGACGAGCGTCGCGCGCCGGTCAGAGCGCAGCGCCGAGACCGCATCCTGGAGCAGGGCGCCGCGCGCCTCGGCGTCGAGCCCCGCGAAGGGCTCGTCGAGCAGCAGGATGTCCGGGGCCACGGCCAGCGCCCGCGCGATGTGGACCCGCCGGCGCTCCCCGCCCGACAGCGAGTCGGCCGGGCGCTGGGCGAGATGCTCGGCGCCCATCGTCGCCAGCGCCGCCCGGGCCCGCGCCGCGCGCTCGGATCGCGGCACCCCCCACCAGGCCAGCGCCAGCATGACGTTGGCCAGCACGCCACGCCGGGCGAGGTCGGCCGACTGCAGCGCGATCGCCACCCGCCCGTGGCGCTCGATCGTCCCGGCGGCCGCCGGGAGCGCCCCGGTCAGCGCGTCCAGCAGCGTGCTCTTCCCGGCGCCGTTTGGTCCGAGCAGGGCGACGATCTCGCCGGCGTGCAGCTCGAGGCTGACGTCGCGGACGACCTCCCGCCTGCCGCGGCGCACCGAGAGCCCGCGGCCGCGCAGCAGCGGCCCGTCGACGGCGCCGCCGGCGCTCACGTCGCCGACCGGAATCTGAGCCGCAGCCCGCCGCCGCGGTGCTGGAGCAGGCCCAGACTGCACATCAGCACGAGGATCAGGGCGACGAGGACGATCGAGATCGCCAGCGCCTCGGGGTAGTTCGCGCTGTTGACCTCGTACAGCGTGGCGCTGGCCAGCGTCTGGTCATAGCCGTAGATGTTGCCGCCGACGATCGCGATCGCCGCCACCTCCGACAGCGAGGTGCCGAGCGCCGCGATCACCGCCGCCACCATCCCGATGCGCGCCTCGCGCAGGGCGAGGATCGCCAGCTGCGATCGGCTCGCGCCGAGCGCGCGCGCCTGGGCGACCAGCCCGCCGGGCAGCCCCTGGATCGCCGCCGCGGTCAGTGCCACCACCACCGGGAGCGCGAGGATCGTCTGGGCGATGAACACCGCCCGCCGGGTGTCGATCAGCGCCAGCCCGCCGAGCGGCGCCTGAACGGCGAACAGCAGGAACAGGATCGCGCCGACGAGCGCCGGCGGAACGCCGAGGCTGGCGTTGGCCAGCAGATGCGCCAGGTCACGGCCCGGGAAGCGGCCGAGCCCGATCGCCAGCCCGATCGGGATCCCGATCACGAGCGCGATCGCGGTCGCGATCGCCGCCACCTGGAGGGTGAAGCCGATGATCTGCATCAGATACGGATTGCCGTGCCAGATCAGGGGCAGGGCGGTGCGGAACTCGTCGATGACGAGCCGCATCACCCGCTCCGGAAGCGCAGCCGCAGGCCGCCGCCGCGCTGCTGGAGCACGGTCAGCGCGCCGACGAGCACGAGCACGAGCGCGATCAGGATGAGGGCGATCGCGGTCTCCTGCGGATCGTTGGGTGCGAAGGTGAACTCGGCGATCAGCGCGCTGGCCAGCGTCTCGGTGCGGCCCTGGAAATTGCCGCCGACGATGATCACCGCTCCGACCTCGGCGATCGTCGCCGTCATCGCGGTGATGACGGCGGCGATCACCCCGATCCGCGCCTCGCGCAGGGCGAGTCCGGCGAGCGCCCGGCGCCCCGCCCCGAGTGCTCGGGCCTGGGCGATCAGGCCGCCGGGCAGTCCCTGGATCGCCGCGGCGGTCAGGGCGACGACGTAGGGGAGGGCGAGGATCGCCTGGACGACGTACATGGCCCGCAGGGTGAACTCGATCCGCAGCGATCCGAGCGGGCCCTGGGGCAGGATGAGGATGAGGAAGACGACCCCGACGACGACCGGCGGAAGCGCGAGGCTCGCGTTGGCCAGGATCTGCAGAGCCCGCCGGCCGCGGAAGCGTCCGAGTCCGAGCGCGACCCCGAGCGGGAGTCCGAGCACGACCGCGCTGACCGTCGACACCGCGGCCACCCGGGCGGTGACCGAGAGCAGGCTGAGCAGGAAGGGATCCCCGTGCACGATCAGCGGGAGCGCGCTGCTGACCTGATGCCACAGGTAGGACATGTCGGCGCCGCTACTTTGACGGGGCCTGCTGGACGTAGACCAGCTGGCCGTCGGCCAGTCGGTACACGACGCCGGTCTGCACGCCCCGGCCGATCGTGCGCGTCCCGGGCTTGGGCAGCGGTGCCACGGTCTGCCCCTTCTCGATTCTGATCACCTTCTCCTGATTGGCCCGCAGGCCCTGCTTGGTCAGCGTGCCGCTCAGATGCAGCGAGGAGAGGGCCGCCAGCAGGAACGCGACCGACAGGACGATCCCGAGGTCGAACAGGTTGACGAGGCCGTCGAGCGGGTCGCCGGCCCGGTCCTCGCGGCTGCGCGACCGGGGGGTCACCGAGATCACGTTCCACCTCCCACCGGTCGCGGGTCGCTGATGATCGCGGCCAGATACTCCAGATCGGACAGGTCCTGGCCGTACATGCGGTCACGGGAGAGCGACAGGCCGAAGGCGACGGCGCCGATCAGCAGCCCGACGACGGTCACGCTGAAGGCGACGCGGAGATTCTGGCTGAGCGCGCTCGTGTTGCCGTTGGCCAGGCCGGTCAGGGCCGGCGACAGCGGGATCAGCGTCCCCATCAGGCCGAGCGCGGGGCCGACGCGGACGAGCAGCCGCGTCCTGGCCAGCCGGCGCTGGGCGTCGAAGTCGAAGTCGGCCAGCGCCTTGTTGAGCTGATGATCGCCGCCGTCGGTGCCGGCGTGCGCGACGATGAAGTGCAGCGTCGCCGCCATCGCCGAGCTGCGCGGCACCCCGCTGACCGCCTCAACGGCGGCCGGGCGGTCGCCGGCGAGCAGCGCGACGCGCGCCTGCTGGGCGGCGTGGGCGAGCGCGGCGAACTGCCGCCGCCGCCGCCCCGTCACCTCGACGCCGTAGCTGCCGAGCTCGTAGATGACGAGTGCCAGCGCCAGCAGCGCGAGGATGAGCACCGGGATCTGCAGAACGCTGGCGACGTGGAAGATCGCCTCGTCGATGTCATGGGTGCTGAGGGCGAAGATCAGGAGCACGGCGGGACCGGATACTGGCACGCGCGGGTTACCGACGTGAGCGCTAACCGCTGAGCGCTCGGCGCGGCCGGTGCAGCTCGCGCCCGGCGCCGAGCCCGAGCAGCGCGGCGATGGCGAGTCCGGCCCCGATGATCCCCAGCGGCGATGGCGACGGCGCCGCCTCACGGGCGGGGGCGGACGCGGTCGGCGCGGCCACGACGTGGACGAACGGGCTCTCGCTCGCGGGGAGCGTGACGACGTCGCTGATCAGCTGCCCGGTGACGAGCGGCCCGTGCGCCGCCGGCCGGGGCGCCGGGGCGGTGTGCGAGGCGGTGGGCGGCGCCTTGGTCGGCGCCGGGGCGGTCGTCGGGGTGGGCGCCGCGGCCGTGGTGGTGGTGTCGGCGGATGATCCTCCGCCCGCCGCCGCGCCACCGGCCGTCGTGCCGCTCGGCGACGTGGCCGTCGTCGTGGTCGCCGCCGGCGTGGTCGTCGTGGAGGTCGTGGTGGCGTGGTGTGAAGGCGTCCGTGTCGTCGTCCTGGCCGGTGTCGTCGTCTTCGTCTTCGTCTTCGTCTTCGACGACCCGCCGGTGGTCGTCGTGCCGGTCTTCTTCGTGGAACCCGCGGGGGCGCCGGGCGTCGTGCCGGTGCTCGCGTTCGGGCCCGTCGTCGTCGTGCCGGTGCTCGTCGGCGTGGTCGCCGAGCCGGTGGAGTTGACCGTGACCGTGAGCTGCGCGCCCCCGCCGCCACCGGCGGCGTCGGTGACCTGCAGGTTGACCGTCCAAGTCCCGGGGGTGTCGAAGGTGACCTGGGGCGAGGCCTGGGTGGAGTTGGGCGCGCCGCCGTCGAAGCTCCAGGCGTAGGACAGCGCGCTCCCGTTCTCACCGCTGACCGCAGCGCTGAAGTCGACGGTGTCACCGGCGGTGACGGTCGTCGCCGATGCCGTCGCGGTGACGGTCAGCGGCGGCCCGGTCAGGATGTCGATCTGGATCGGCGGCGCCTCCACGACCTCGTCGAGGAAGTTCAGGTCGCTTCCGCCCCGCCACGGACGGTCGTATTGCGCGTTGGCGCCGGTGTACTGGACGACCGGGGCCTCGGCGGTGTTGCGAAAGTCGCTGGGGGCGGCGAGGTCAGCGGGAACGAGCTGAGAGTCGGGTCCGTCCTCGGGGTATCCGTCGGAGTCGATGACGGTCACGCCGGTCACCTGGGCGGTGATCTTCGGCTGCAGGCAGGCGATGATCGTCTCCAGGCTCCAGGTGTCGGTGGCCAGCGGCTCGGCGACGAGCCCGTTCAGGCCGTACTCGTCCATCGTCGACGGCCCGGAGTACAGCGGGCACGAGCCGTTGAGCAGGTCCTCGACCGAGACCGAGGCCGGGGTGGCTCCGGCCGCGCCCTCGACCGTCGCGTCGACGAGCGGGGTCGACTGGTCATAGGCGACGGCGACCGCCGGGGTGGCGGCCAGCAGACCGGCGGAGAGGACCGCCGCCAGAACGGCGGACCGCCGCCCCGGGATGCTCCCGGGGCGGCGGCGGATGCCATGGCGCGTCACGACCCGGCTAGCTGACGGTGACGGTCTTCAGCTTCGAGTAGCTGGTCGTCTGTCCCCGGTGGACGTACTCGAGCTGCAGCACGTACGACGTATGGCGCGTCAGCTTGCCCTTGATCGTGAACGACGTCTTGTTCTTGCCCAGCGACGTCCTGGCGAGCCGCTTGAACGACTTCGTGCCCGCCTTCAGATACAGCAGGTCGATGGTGGCCGACGACGTCGTCGGCGCCTGGCCGACGGTGCCGCTCAGCGTCAGCTTGCCGTTCTTGATCGTCACCTTCTTGAAGCTGACGACCACGATGCTGCCCGACACGGTCAGGTTCCGCGTGCCGCTAGTGGCGGTGGTGAACTGGCCGGAGTCCTGATACCGCGCCTCCACCTGCCACTTGCCGGGGGCGAGCGAGCCGTTGACGGCGTATGTGGTCGCGCCGGCCTTCAGCGACGTGCTGCCGACGGTGTAGAACGCGCCCTTGGACCCCTGCTTGCGGGCGAGCACCTGGACGGTCCCGTTCGCATCCGGCGCCTTCGGTCCGACCGAGCCGGCCAGCGACACGCCGCTCGAGGAGGCGGTGTCCTTGGTGATGTCGACCGACCCGTTCACGGTGACGCTCGTCGACGACGTCGCGGCCGGCGACAGCGTGTCGCTGTAGGCGCCGTTGACCGTCGTCTCCTCGACCGGGGTGATCGTTCCCGTCGAGGCGTCATACGAGCCGCTGGACGGGGGCGTGAACGTGATGCTGTACGCGCCGGTCGCGTTCGTCGCCCCGCTGGCGACCGCGATGCTCGACAGCCCCTCGGTCTCGTTGATGCTGACCGTCTGGCCGCCGAGCGCCGGATACCCGGGCTCCAGATTTGAGACGGTTCCGGTCACGGTCACGCTCTGACCGGCGTTGACCGTCGACGGGAAGCCCGACGCGGTGATCGCCGGCGAGGCGTCGGCGACGAACGGCGGTCCGCCGTTGTCACCCGGGGTGTTGGCGAGATAGCCCTTGAGCTCTGACTGGATCGTCGGCGAGGTGATGAAGTTGATGAAGTCCTGAGCCGCGGTCAGGTTCACCGTCTCGCCGGGGGACGACGGATTGATGATGTAGGCGTGGAAGTAGTTGACGAGCGCGTCGGCGCCGCCGGGCGCCGAGGCGCTGTTGTTGCGGGTCAGGATCGCCAGGTTCGGGATCCCGGTCGTGCCGGCCGCCGGGGAGTTCAGCGACGTCAGGAAATCGAACGTTCCGCGGTCGGTCAGGCTGTAGCAGGTGTTGGCGCCGCTCGTGATCCCGGTCGCGGTGCACGCGTTGGTGGCGACGACGTTCGCGCCCTGGCTGGCGCCGCTGTTGACGAAATACCACGAGGGCGCATCGGTGCCCGAGACGGTCCCGCTGTCCGGGCAGGCCTGACCGGACGTGCTCTGCACGGTCGGGCTGATCGGCGACATGCCGCCGCCGTCGGCGGCGCTGACGTCGCACAGGACGACGCCGCTCGGGGTCAGGCCGGCGCTCGAGACCAGCCCCCAGATCTCGTGCTCCTCGACGGTCGTCCCCGACGCGGTCGTCGTGCCGCCGCGGGAGATGAACGTGGCGTGGCCGGCGAGTCCGGCAGTGGCGACGTCGGCGAACGCCTGCGCGATGTTGTTCGCCGCGTTCGTGCCGACACCGGCGGGATCGGCCTTCGGCCCGGCGAGGATGAAGTCGTTGGTCCAGATCGCGTATCCAGGGGTGTTGTTGTCCGAGAAGCCGCCGGAGACGAACGAGGCCTCGAGCGAGGCGGCGTGCACGATCAGGACGCTCGGTCCGCCGGTGCCGTTCTCGGCGCTCGCGATGGCGGTGCCGGTGGCCGACCCGACGTACTTGAAGGTGAACTGCGGATAGGCGGCCTGGAACTGCGGCTGGATGAGATCGGGCATCAGGCCCGAGTCGCTGACGTCGCTCGTGCCGACGACGGTGAGCGAGGTCGAGCTGTCGGCGCTGGCCAGCGCCGGGGCGATCATGAGCAGCGCCGCGGCGATGATGCCGAGCAGCGGAAGGGTCAGCAGCCGGCGCAGGCCGGGCCTGCGGGCGAGGTCGGCGCGTGGCCTGCGCCGACGGGGAGACAGGGGGGCGTGATTCATTTCGCCAGCATACCCGCTGCTTATGCACCGCATGGGCCGGTGATTCGATGCGGATTGCCCTGTCGTCAGGAGACGCCGGTGCCCGCCGACCCGCCGCACCGGGTGATCCCGTAGCGGGTGGCGAGCGCCGAGGCCGTGCTGGCGCGCAGCGCGGACAGAGCGTCGGCCGTGGCGGGCCCGTCGCGCTCGGCCGCCGCGGTCGCCAGCCGGCGATAGTCCGCGCCGTCCCGCGTCACCGCGCTGACATAGGCATCGAGCACCGCCCGGTCCTTGGCGGGACGCGGGAGCGCGGTCAGCGCCGAGACCTCCTTTTCGACGATCGGCACGACCTTGGCGAGATAGGTGGAGAGCGCTACCGGCGAGCTGTCGGCGCTCGGCGGCGGCGGGACCGCGCGGATGTCGCGCTGCGCGCTCGAGCAGATCGCGTCGGCGCGAGCGATGACGTCGGCCTTGGTCGGCGTCGAGCCGCCGCAGCCGGCCAGGGCGAGGGCGAGCGCCAGGCCGAGCGCGGCCGCCGAGGCGGGGAGGCGGGCCCCGGCGGGGAGGCGAGCCCCGGCGGGGAGGCAGGCCCCGGCGGGGAGGCGGGCCCCGGCGGGGAGGCGAGCCCCGGCGGGGAGGCGAGCCCCGGCGGGGCGGTGGGCCCCGGCGGGGAGCGGGGCGGCGGGCACCCGCCTCACCCCCGGTGGCGGCCGATGATGAGATTGGCCACGAGCCCGGTCCAGCCGGTCTGATGCGATGCTCCGAGCCCGGCGCCGGTGTCGCCGTTGAAGTACTCGTGGAACGGGATCAGATCGTGCCAGGCCGGGTCCTCCTGAAAGAGGCGATAGCCGCCGAAGACCGGGCGCGTGCCGTCGGCGCGGCGGGTGAAGATCGAGATCAGGCGCGCCGAGAGCTCGTCGGCGACCGCCGCCAGCGACGTCATCTGCCCGCTGCCGGTCGGGCACTCGATCTGGAAGGAGTCGCCGAAGAAGCGGTGATAGACGCGCAGCGTCTCGATCAGCAGGAAGTTGATCGGAAACCACACCGGGCCCCGCCAGTTGCTGTTGCCGCCGAACAGCGGCGTCTGCGACTCGGCGGGCTCGTAGTCCAGCCGGTCGCTCATGCCGCCGATCTCCAGGACGAGCGGGTGATCGCGGTGATGAGCCGACAGGGCGCGCAGGCCGTGATCGGAGAGGAACTCCGCCGGGTCGAGCATCGCGGCCAGCAGCCTGCGCAGCTGCTGCTCGTCGACGAGCGCCAGCATGCTCCAGCCGGCGTGTACCGCCGACGCGGTGTGCTGGACGATCTCGCGCCCCTCGGCGCGATTGTCCAGATACCAGCGCACGCGCTGGGCGAAGTCCCCGAGCCGCGCCAGCGTCGCCGGCCCGAGCGTCGTCACCGCGGCGAGCGGCAGCAGTCCGACGACCGAGCGGGCGGGCAGCGGGATCGACTGCCCGCCGGTGCGCAGCACGTCGCAGAAGAACCCCTCCTCCTCGTTCCACAGCCCCTTGTCGCGCAGCGCCGACGCGATCAGCGCGAAGTGCTCGAAGAACTTCGTCGCCAGGTCCTCATAGACCGTGTCGTGATTGGTCAGATACAGCGCCAGCTCCAGCAGATCCCGGCAGTACATCGCCATCCAGGCGGTGCCGTCGGATTGCTCGAGCACGCCGTCGACGGGCAGCGCCGAGCGGTCGAAGAGACCGATGTTGTCGAGGCCGAGGAAGCCTCCCTCGAACAGGTTGTCGCCCTCCGCGTCCTTGCGGTTGACCCACCAGGTGAAGTTGAGCAGCAGCTTCTGGAAGACGCGCTCCAGGAAGTCGAAGTCCTCGTCGCCGGCGATGGCGTGGATCTGGAGCGCCGCCCAGGCGTGAACCGGCGGGTTGACATCGGAGAAGTTCCACTCGTACGCCGGCAGCTGGCCGTTGGGGTGCATGAACCACTCCCGGCAGAGCAGGATGAGCTGGGACTTGGCGAACTCGGGGTCGACGTGGGCGAGCGTCACGCAGTGGAAGGCGAGGTCCCAGGACGCGTACCACGGGTACTCCCACTTGTCGGGCATCGAGATGACGTCGCGGTTGTTCAGATGCGACCACTCGTGATTGCGTCCCTCCAGGCGCTCCGCGGGCGGCGACGGCGTGGCGGGGTCGCCGTCGAGCCAGCGCTGGACGTCGTAGTGGAAGAACTGCTTGGACCACAACATGCCGGCGAGCGCCTGGCGCAGGACGGCCGCCTCGTCAGCGGGGCAGCCGGCGGGCGTCAGCTCGGCGTAGAACTCGTCGGCCTCGCGCTCCCGGGCGGTCATCACCGCGTCGAAGTCCGCGCCGAGCCCGCCGTGCTCGCTCCAGCGCAGCTCGATCGTCGCCGATGCGCCGGGCCTGACGTTGACCGTGTGGCGCAGCGCGGCCTTCGTGCCGGTCTGCAGCGGATTGGTCGTCGGCTCCCCCGTGACGACGAAGTCGCCGATCCCGTCCTTGGGGAACCTCGTCGGCGACGGGGTGCCCCACAGCCGCTCGGTGTTCGTCTCGTTCTCGCAGAACAGCGCCTCCGGCGAGCCTGAGCTGGCGATCCGGGAGATCCCGAGCTCGGCGTGCTCGGCCACCAGCTCCCCGTCGCGCAGGCTGATCGCGGGGCGGGCCGGGTCGATGCCCCACGACCACGTGTTGCGGAACCACAGCGTCGGCAGGACGTCGAGCGTGGCCAGCTCAGGCCCGGCGTTGCGGACGGTGATCCGGATGAGGAGATCATCGGGCGCGGCCTTGGCGTAGTCGACGGTGATCTCCCAATAGCGCCCGCCGTCGAAGATCCCGGTGTCGACGAGCTCGAACTCGGGGTCCTGCCGGGTGCGCGACCGGTTCTCGGTCAGCAGCCGCTCGTAGGGGAACGCGGTCTGCGGATACATGTAGCGCCAGCGCATCCACGAGTGGGTCGGCGTGCTGTCGAGATACCACCAGTAGTCCTTGACGTCCTCGCCGTGGTTGCCCTCCGGTCCGGCGAGCCCGAACGCCCGCTCCTTGAGGATCGAGTCCTGGCCGTTCCAGAACGCGAGCGCGAAGCACACGAGCTGGCGGTCGTCGCAGACCCCGGCCAGGCCGTCCTCGTTCCAGCGATAGGCGCGCGAGCGCGCGTGGTCGTGGGGGAAGAAGGCCCAGGCGTCGCCGTCGGCGCTGTAGTCCTCACGCACCGTTCCCCAGGCCCGCTCGCTGAGATACGGACCGAGGCGGCGCCACGGGGAGCGCCCGTGGGGAATCTCCTGGAGTCGATCTCGCTCCGCGCTCACGTGCTGAAGTCTGGCGGACCGTGGCCGCGCGCGCTGTCTACGTCTCGGCGCGCGTCGTCGCGCGGGCCAGCGCCAGCAGCGTGTCGCCGCTGACGCCGCGGCCGGAGATGACGCAGGTGTGGTCTGACCGGCGCCAGGTCACGACCGTGACGCCATCCTCGTGAGCCCGGACATAGCCGTCGTAGGACGTCATCCTCGGGCCCGACGGGATCGCGAGCGCCGGGCCCGAGACGATCGCATAGCCGATCGTGGCGCCGGCGGCGCCGTAGAAGACGGTCACGATCCGGCGCCCGTCCAGGATGTCGGTGCGGGCGCCGGTCGGCGCCCAGCCGCCGGCCCGCGCCGGGAAGGCGATGCCGCCGACGGCCAATCGAAGCCGTGCCGGGTGCGCCGGGTCCACCGCCGGCGCCGGGACGGTGGCCGCGGCGAGCGTCAGCCGAGCCGTCTGCGAGACGGTCGGGCCGCCGGCGACGGCGCCCGGTCCGCGGCCGGCCAGGAGCGCCACCACGACGACCGCCGCGGCGAGCACGGCGGTCAGGGCCATCGCCGGCCGGCGCCGGGGACGGCGGGCGCTCGGACGCGGCTCGGTCATCGCCTCCAGACGGGCGCGCAGACCGGGCGGCGCGGGCGCGTGGAGCGACTGCAGCAGCGAGACCGCGTGCTCCTGCTCGGCGAGCGCGGCGGCCAGGTCGGGCGAGCTCTGCACCTCGGCGCGCAGCTCGCCGGCCTGCGACGCGGGCAGCGACCCGTCGGCCAGCCGAGCCAGCCGGGTCAGCCGAGCCAGCCGGGCCTCGCGGGCCGCTGCGTCGTCGTCGTTCACGGGTTCCTCATCAGGTCAGACTCCGGGATCGGGGCGATTCTTCCCGAGACGGGGGCGCCGCGGCGGGGGCGGGCGCCGCGGCGGGCGGCGGGAGCTCGGGGAACCGGCGGGCGATCCGCTGCCGGGCGCGGTACAGCCGGGTGGTGATCGTCGCCTCCCGCGCGCCGAGCGCGCGTCCCGCCTCGGCGTAGGACAGGCCGAGGATGTCGACGGCGACGAGCGCGAGGCGGAAATCCTCGGGCAGCTCCGCGATCGCCGCCAGGATCTCGTTGACCTCGGCGACCCGGTCGGGCCCGAGCCCGGGGTGGGGGGCGACGGGCTCGACATCGTCGAGACCGGCGATCGTGCGCGGCCGCCGTGAGGCATCGCGCCCGCGCGAGTAGAACGTGTTGCGCAGCGCGGTCATCAGATACGCCCGCTCGTCGCCGCGGATGACCCGCGGGCGGGCGAGCACGCGGGCCAGCGTGTCCTGCACGAGATCCTCGGCATCCTCGCGGGAGCCGCACAGCGCCCACGCCGCGCGATAGAGCGCGTCAAGGTGCTGCCCCAGCGACTGCGGGTCCAGGCGGCGCACGCCAGCCCCCATGGTAGGGAGCCCTCGGCGCGGGCGTGAGGTTCAGGCTGCGATCATCCGGTGTCATGCGCAGAGCCCAGTTCGAATCCGAGCACATCGACTATCGCGAGTCGGCGCGCCGCTTCGCCGTCGAGGAGATCCTGCCGCATCATCCGCGGTGGGAGCGTGACGGGCTCGTCGATCGCCAGCTGTTCACCACGGCGGCGGCCAAGGGGATGCTCGCCATGCAGGTGCCCGAGCGCTACGGCGGCGCCGGCATCGACGACTTCCGCTTCAACCAGATCCTCGGCGAGGAGCTCGGGGCCAGCGGCTGCGCGGGCTCAGGGCTGGGACTGACGCTCCACAACGACATCTGCATCCCGTATCTGCTCGGCCTGACGAGCGACGAGCAGCGCGAGCGCTGGCTGCCGGGGATCGCCGACGGCAGCCTGATCACCGCGATCGGCATGACCGAGCCCGAGATCGGGTCCGACCTCGCCGGACTGCGCAGCACCGCGCGCCGGGAGGGCGACGAGTACGTCATCAACGGGTCCAAGACGTTCATAACCAACGGCATCAACTCCGATCTCATCATCACCGCGGTCAAGACCGACCCGACCCAGCGCCACGCCGGGATCTCGCTGCTCGTGCTCGAGCGCGGGATGCCGGGCCTCGAGCGCGGACGCAATCTCGAGAAGGTCGGCCAGCATTCCCAGGACACGGCGGAGCTGTTCTTTCAGGACGTCCGGGTGCCGGTCGAGAATCGCCTCGGCGAGGAGGGTCAGGGCTTTCGCTATCTGACCTCCAACCTCGCCCAGGAGCGGCTGAGCATCGCGATCTCGGCGGTCGGCGCCGCCCGCGGCGCGCTGGAGGCGACGGTGGAGTACGTCAAGCAGCGCACCGCCTTCGGCCAGCCGGTCGGGTCGTTTCAGAACTCCCGCTTCCGCCTGGCCGAGATGGCGACCGAGCTCGACCTGGCCACCGTCTACTGCGACCAGGCCGTGCTCGCCCTCAACGCCGGCGAGCTGACCCCCGACGACGCCGCGAAGGCCAAGTGGTGGTGCACCGACCTCCAGGGCCGGCTGATCGACGGCTGCGTCCAGCTGCACGGCGGCTACGGCTACATGCTCGAGTATCCGATCGCCCGCGCCTTCGTCGATGCCCGCGCCACGCGGATCTACGGCGGCACGAACGAGATCATGAAGGAGATCATCGGCCGCTCGCTCGGCGTCTGATTCCCGGGCGCCGGCGCCCGGGCCTCGGACCTCGGTCCTGCTCGAGAAACTCGCCCATAAGGACAGTTTCTCGAGCAGGTCCGCCCGCGGCGCGGTCGCCAGCTCCGAGGGTCCGCCCGCGCCGGCGAAATCAGCGCCGCGATGCCGTTCCGTACACGAAGAACTCGCCGGTGGTGGCGATCGAGGACTCCCAGCCGAGCCCGGCCAGCCGGGACCGCAGCGCCTCCGGGTCATAGAAGCGCTTGACGATCCGGAACTCCCGGCCGTCGTCCAGGCGGCGGGTCATCGTCTCCTCGTCGCCCTCGGGCAGCCGGTGATCGGCGGCGGTGGAGCGCTCGGTGCGCGCGCTGTCGATGAACAGCACCCGCCCGGAGGGCTTCAGCGCGGCCGCGACCGTCTCCCAGAACCGCGTGAACCGGTCCTCGGGCACGTGGGAGAGCCAGAAGGCGAACACGCACGCGTCGTAGGCCGCCGGCGGCTCGGGCGACCACGAGAACAGGTCGGCCTGCAGATAGCGCACGTCGGCCGCCCGAATCCGGGCCGCGGCGCCCGTCGGGGCGGTCGTCGAGGCCAGCCGCGCCCGGTTGATCGCCAGCACCTCGGGCGCCGCGTCGACCGCTGTGACCCGGTCGGCGTAGGCGACGAGGTGCCGCGTCCACAGGCCGGTGCCGCAGGCCAGCTCCAGGACCTCGCCGCGCGGTGCGAACGCCGCCAGGATCTCCTCCAACCTCGCGGCCTCGGCAAACCAGCGCGCGTTGGCCTCCGGCCCCCGGTCGAAGCGCCCCGAGCGCAGCCACCAGCGGTCGTACTCGGCGGCACGCGCCCGGTAGTAGTCGAGCTGCTCGCGCAGGGCGGCGGCGTCGCTCATCGCCGCCGACCGTAGCGGACCCGATCCCCACCCTCATAGACTGACCTCCCGTGGGAACGCCGGTTGTCAGCACGATCACCGACGCGGCCGCGCTGCGTCGGATCCTCGGCGAGCCGACGCCGGTCGTCGTCTCGAAGATCGCCGATCGCCTCAACGCTCTGACCCGCCAGTTCATCGAGCGCTCGCCGTTTCTCTGCGTCGCCACCGCCAGCCCCGGCGGCGGCCTGGACGTCTCCCCCCGCGGCGACCCCGCGGGCTTCGTCCGCATCCTCGACGAGCGCACGCTGCTGATCCCCGACCGGCCCGGCAATCGGATCGCCGACACCCTGACCAACCTGCTCGCCGATCCGCGGATCGCGCTGCTGTTCCTGATCCCCGGGGTCGGCGACACGTTCCGGGTCAACGGAACCGCCCAGATCGTCGACGACGAGGAGCTGCTGGCGCCGAGCGCCGTCGAGGGCAAGCCGCCCCGGCTCGGGCTCCTGGTCAGCGTGCAGGAGGCCTACACCCAGTGCCCGAAGGCCCTCATTCGCTCAGAGCTCTGGAATCCACAGCGTCACATCGAGCGCTCGCAGCTGCCCCGCTCGGGGGACATCCTGCGCTCGCTGACCGATCCGGAGTTCGACGCCGACGGCTACGAGCGCGAGCGCACCGAGCGCTACGCCCGCCGCGAGGGCCTGTACTGAGCGACCGCGGCGAGCGCGGCGACCGTGGCGACCGCGGCGACCACGGCGACCGGGGCGACCGCGGCGACCGCGGCGCCGAAGCGGCCACCCGCCACCCGGCGCGCACGACCCGCCGTCGATTGCGGCGCGCCGCGCTTTGCAGGAGCATGGCGGCATGGACCACCATCCCCTTGATCCACTGACCGCCGACGAGTTTCGCCAGGCGACGCAGATCCTGCGTCGCGACCGGGAGCTGACCGACCGCTGGCGGATCGCCTCGATCGAGCTGCGGGAACCGTCCAAGGACGTCGTCCGCTCGTATCGCCCGGGTGATCCGATCAGCCGCGAGGCCCGGGTCGTGTGCTGGAACCGCGACACCGCCGAGACGTTCAAGGCGCTGCTCTCGCTGACCGAGGACCGCGTCGTGCGGTGGCGCCTGGAGCCCGACGGCCAGCCGAACATGACCCTTGACGAGTTCGGCGACGCCGACCGGGCGCTGAAGCGGGATCCGCGCGTCGTGCAGGCGCTCGCCCGCCGCGGGATCACCGACCTGGACCGCGTGCTGATCGAGACCTGGGCCTACGGCGCCCATCTCCTGCCCGAGGAGTACAGCGACCGCCGGCTGGGCTGGGCCGACGTCTGGTACCGCAAGGAGCCGGGCTCCAATCTGTACGCCAATCCGATCACCGGCCTGCACTTCATCCTCGACCTCAACCGCATGGAGCTCGTCGACGTCGAGGACGACGGCCGCACCGAGCGCCCCGACGTGATGGGCGAGTACGTCCCGCACCTCGTCCCCGGACAGCGGCTGCGAACGGACATCAGGGCGTTGCAGATCACCCAGCCCGACGGGCCGTCGTTCACCCTGGAGGGCAACCTGCTGCGCTGGCAGAAGTGGTCGCTGCGGGTCGGCTTCAACTATCGCGAGGGCCTCGTCCTGCACACCGTCGGCTACGACGATCAGGGCCGCACGCGGCCGGTCGCCCATCGGCTGTCGTTCGCCGAGATGATCGTGCCCTATCGGGATCCGAGTCCCGACCACTATCGGCGCACCGCGTTCGATATCGGCGAGTGGGGGCTGGGCTTCATGACGACCTCGCTGGAGCTCGGGTGCGACTGTCTCGGCGAGATCGCCTATCTCGACGCCGTGCTGCACGACACCGCGGGCGAGCCGTACACGATCCGCAACGCCATCTGCATCCACGAGGAGGACAGCGGCGTCCTGTGGAAGCACGTCGACTCAGACGTCGGAGCCGAGACCCGGCGCCAGCGCCGGCTCGTCGTCTCCCACCACGTCACGGTCGGCAATTACGAGTACCTCGTCTACTGGCGCTTCTATCAGGACGGCAACATCGAGGCCGAGATCCGGGCCACCGGGATCATGGTCACGTCGCATCACGAGCCCGGGGCGCAGCCGCCATACGGCACGCACGTCGACACCGACACCTACGCCCCCTTCCATCAGCACTTTCTCGTCGCGCGCCTGGACATGGACGTCGACGGCGGCGACAACACCGTCTACGCCACCGAGTCCGCGGCCCTGCCGATCGGCCCTGACAATCCGCACGGCATCGCGCTCGTCCAGCGCAGCACGCCGCTGCGCACCGAGGAGGAGGGCCGTCAGGACTTCGACTGGGGAACCCAGCGGGCCTGGAAGGTCGTCAACGAGTCGGTGCGCAACCGCTTCGGAACGCCGGTCGGCTACAAGCTCGTTCCCGGCGGCGCCTTCCCGCCGATGCTGGACCCCCAGTCTCCGGTCTTCCGCCGTGCCCAGGTGATCGGCCACACCCTGTGGGTGACGCCATTTGACGAGGAGGAGCGCTGGCCGTGCGGGGAGTTCGTCGTCCAGAGCCACGAGGACCGCGGCCTGCCCGTCTGGACCGCCCAGAACCGGTCGATCGAGAACACGGACGTCGTCCTGTGGTACGTATTCGGCATCCACCACATCACCCGGCCCGAGGAGTGGCCGATCATGGCGGTGGACACCGTGTCGTTCTGGCTCAAGCCGGTCGGCTTCTTCGATCGCAACCCCGCGCTCGACGTGCCGCCCACCACCGACCATTGCCATCCCGAGGAGAGTCGATGACCACCGAGATCACCAACTTCATCAACGGCCAGCACGTCGCCGCGGCGAGCGGCGAGACGACCCATGTCGTCGACCCGAGCACCGGCGAGCCGTACGCCAAGGCCGCCCTCTCACGCCAGCCCGACATCGACGCGGCCTTCCAGTCGGCCGCGCGGGCGTTCGAGAGCTTCAGGGACACGACGCCGAGCGAGCGCCAGCGGATGCTGCTGAAGATCGCCGACGCGTTCGAGGAGCGGGCGGCCGAGCTCGTCGACGTCGAATGCCGCAACACCGGCAAGCCGCGTGAGCTGACGATGTCGGAGGAGATCCCGCCGATGTGCGATCAGATCCGCTTCTTCGCCGGCGCGGCCCGCGTGCTCGAGGGCAAGTCGGCCGGCGAGTACATGGCCGGCCACACCTCCTTCATCCGGCGGGAGCCGGTCGGCGTGTGCGGCGCGGTGACGCCCTGGAACTATCCGATGATGATGGCCGTCTGGAAGTGGGCGCCGGCGCTCGCCGCCGGCAATGTCATGGTCATCAAGCCGTCGGACACGACGCCGGCCAGCACGCTGTGGATGGCCGAGGTGATGGCCGAGTTCCTGCCCGAGGGCGTGCTCAACGTCGTCTGCGGCGACCGTGACACCGGCGCGCTGCTCGTCTCGCATCCGACGCCCCGGATGGTCTCGATCACCGGCAGCGTCGGCGCCGGCATCGCCGTCGCCAGCGCGGCGGCGCAGGACGTCAAGCGGGTCCATCTCGAGCTCGGCGGCAAGGCGCCGGTGATCGTCTTCGACGACGCCGACCTCGACGCGGCGGCCGAGAACATCGCCGTCGCCGGCTATTTCAACGCCGGCCAGGACTGCACGGCGGCCACGCGCGTGCTCGTCGGATCCCACCTGCACGACGATTTCGTCGCCGCGCTCGGCGAGCAGGCCCGCAATACGAAGACCGGCGCGCCCGACGACGAGGACATCCTGTTCGGGCCGCTCAACAACGCCAACCAGCTCGAGCGGGTCAGCGGCTTTCTGTCGCGCACCCCCGATCACGCGCAGGTCGTGGCCGGCGGCCATCGCCAGGGCGAGCGCGGCTACTTCTTCGAGCCGACGGTCGTCTCCGGGCTGCGCCAGGACGACGACATGATCCAGAACGAGATCTTCGGCCCGGTCATCACCGTGCAGCACTTCTCAGACGAGGACGAGGCCGTGAAGTGGGCCAACGGCGTCGACTACGGGCTGGCCTCGAGCGTCTGGACCAAGGATCACGGCCGCGCGATGCGCGTCTCCCGGCGGCTGGACTTCGGCTGCGTGTGGATCAACACCCACATCCCGCTCGTCGCCGAGATGCCGCACGGCGGTTTCAAGCGCTCCGGTTACGGCAAGGACCTCTCGATGTACGGCCTGGAGGACTACACCCGCATCAAGCACGTGATGAGCAACATCGATGCCTGACGGGCCGATCGACCTCCCCGGGTTACCGGACTGGGTCAAGTCGCTCGGACTGCCGCCGGAGGCGACGGAGGCGATCGACCGCTACTGGAAGCCGGTGTGGGAGAGCCTGCGCGACACGCTCGCGCTGCTGCCCTCCCAGCCCGGCCGGGCCCCGGTCGCCGGCGGGGAGCAGATCACCTTCCAGTCGGTGGCCGAGCTCCAGCCGGGGGAGAAGTGGCGGGCGCACTTCGACGCCATGTGGCCGGCCTACGAGGCGTGGTACCTGCGCGACGGGGAGACGGCGCGGCCCGACACCGCACGCTGCCGACGCGCGCTGACCGAGCACATGCCGGAGCTCCTGGGGACCTATGACCGGCTCGTCGAGCTCGCCGGCGGTGGCGACCTGGAGGCGCGGCTGCTGTCGCTCTACTCGCCCCCGGGGTTCGTCGTCGGCTGCACCCAGGCGGCGTGGACGCGCGGCGAGCCGCTGCTCGTGCGCAACTACGACTATCCGGCTTCGCGCCTGGAGGGCATCGTCTATCTGACCCGGTGGGCGGGACGGCGGGTGATCGGGATGAGCGACTGCCTGTGGGGCCTGCTCGACGGGATCAACGACGCCGGTCTCGCGGTTTCGCTGACCTTCGGCGGGCGCCGTGACGTCGGCGACGGCTTCGCCATCCCGCTCGTCGTCCGCTATCTGCTGGAGACGTGCGAGACGGTCGCCGAGGCGAGCGCGGCGCTGGCCCGGATCCCCGTGCACGCCGCTCAGAACGTCACCGTCCTGGACCGCCGCGGAGACGTCGTGACCGCCTACGTCGGTCCCGGCCGCCCGCCGGAGCTCCACGCCATCGCGGCGACCACCAACCATCAGGGGACGGTCGACTGGCCCGAGTACGCCCGCGCGATCCGCAGCGTCGAGCGCGAGCAGTGCGCCCGCGCGCTGCTGGCCGACCCGGATCTGACCCGTGGGCAGTTGATCGCCGCGTTCCTGCAGTCGCCGCTGTTCAGCACCGACTACGCGCAGGGCTTCGGGACGATCTACACCGCCGCGTATGAGCCGGCGCGCGGGCGCGTGGAGTATCGCTGGCCGGGCTCGGTGTGGCCGCATTCGTTCGACGACTTTCACGAGAGCGTCCACGCGCAGACGTTCGGCGAGCAGCGCCGCGCGGCCTGACGCCGGCCCCGCGGCCCCCCGCCCCCCGCGCGCCCCGCGGCCCCGCGGCCCCGCGCACCCGCGGCCCCGCGGCCCCGCGGCCCCGCGGCCCCGCGGCCGACGGTCGCTCAGCTCTCGCGCAGGACGTGGATCGTCCGGAACGCCGGGTCGCTGGCGCCGTGCAGCCGCGCGCCGGTGTCGGCGAGACGGCTGAGATAGTCGATGGTCGCGACCGAGATGCGCTCGCCCGGCAGCAGCGCGGGGATCCCCGGCGGATAGCTGGCGATCGACTCACAGGAGATCCGCCCGACCGAGCGGGCCACCGGCACGCACTCGGCGTCGCCCAGGAAGGCGTCGCGCGGGGTGACGACCATCGGATCGGGGACCGCGGGCGGGGCGATCGCCGGCGCATGGCGTCCCGGCCGGCCGATCCGCTTGACCACCTCCTCCACGTCGCCCGACAGCCGTCGCAGCGCCCCCACCGTCTCGCCGAGTCCGACGATGAAGACGATCGTCGCCTGGGTCGGCAGCTCGACATGGGTGTCGTAGGTCCGCCGCAGCTCGTCGGCGATCTCATAGCCCGTGCAACCGGTCCCGCGCACGTCGATGACGATCCGCATCGGGTCATAGGCGGCGACCCCCGCCCGGCCGACGAGCGAGCCGTCGACGAGCTCGACCCCCGGGATCGTGGCCAGCTTGATCCGCGCCACCATCAGCGCCTCCAGCGTCTCGTGGAGCAGCTGCTCGCCGTGGATCGCGAGCTGGCGCCGGGCGCCGTCGAGCGAGAGCAGCAGCAGCGACGACGTGCTGGTGGAGCGCAGCAGCCGCAGCGCGCGGGCGATCGCGGTGGCGTCGATCCGCGGGCTGTCGGCGACGTGGAGCATCGCACTCTGGGTCAGCGAGCCGGCGGTCTTGTGGGTGCTGGTCAGCATCGCGTCGGCGCCCTGCGACAGCGCGCCCGGTGGCACGAGGTCGTGGAAGCCGAAGTGCGGGCCCCACGACTGGTCGACGACCAGCGGCACGCCGGCGGCGTGGGCGACCGCGGCCAGGCCGGCGACATCGGCGGTCATCCCGTAGTAGGTCGGCGAGGTGATCAGCGCGGCGCGGGGCGCGTCGGCCTCGCTGAGCGCCCGTTCCAGCGCCCCCGGGGTGACGCAGTGGGCGATCCCGAGCTCCTCGTCGTACTCGGGGGCGACGAATGACGGCACCCCGCCGCTGAGCACGAGCCCGTCGACGACCGACGCGTGCGCGTTGCGCTGCACGACGATCCGCGCCCCCGGCGGAGCCAGGGCCAGGCACAGCGCGTGATTGCCCTGGGTGGCGCCGTTGGTCAGAAACCAGGTCCGCGCCGCGCCGTAGGCCTCGGCGGCCAGTCGCTCGGCCCGCTCATACGGCCGCGGCTCGGGACCGACGTCGATGCCGTGGATGAGCAGCGGCACGTCGGCCGCCAGCGCGTCGAGGCCGATCGCCTTGCGGACCCCGTGGTCGGCGCCGGGACCGCCCTTGTGGCCCGGCACGTGATAGCGCGCCGTCCCGCGGAAGGCGTAGGCGACGACGGCGTCCAGATACGGCGCGGTCGGCTGCTCGTCGCCGCTGCGCGCTCCCGGCGCGGAGCCGGCGTCGGACCCACCGCTGTCGGCCATCTCAACCGGCAGTGTCCCCGAGCGCGCGCGTCGGCGTCAAGGGCGTGCGCGGCCAACCGGCGGCGCTCGATCTCCTCCGTGTGGCCCACGCCGCCGGACCCACGCGGCCCTACACTGTCGCGACTCATCCCGCGCCGACGCGAAGAGGAGCTATGAGCGCGACCGTGCGCACCGGCTGGACCGAGGTTCCCGAGGCCGACATCTGGGAGGCCGTCGACGCGCAGACCGAGTGGATGGTCGACACGCTGGCGCGGCTCGTGCGCGCGCCCACGGTGCTCGGCAACGAGGAGCCGGGGCAGGTCGTGATGCGCCAGGCCTATCGCGAGCTCGGGCTGGAGCCCCGGGATCTTCCCCTCGACGCCGCCGCGCTGCGCGCCGACCCCCGCCACTCGCCCTTCTCGTGGGATGTGGCCGGCAAGCGCAACGTCGTGGCGACCTGGGCGGCGGGCGGGGAGGGCGGCCGTTCGCTGATCCTCAACGGCCACGTCGACGTCGTCCCGCCGGCCGCGCCGGAGCTGTGGACGACCCCGCCGTATGAGCCCCGCCGTGACGGCGACTGGCTGTTCGGACGCGGCGGCGGTGACATGAAGGCGGGGCTGGTGGTGATCGCCGGCGCGGTCCGGGCCCTGCGCGGGCTCGGGGTGGCGCCGCGCGCGCCGATCGAGCTCCAGTCGGTCGTCGAGGAGGAGTGCACCGGCCACGGTGCCCTGCAGTGCGTGCTCTCCGGTCCTCCGGCCGACGCCTGCGTGATCACCGAGCCACACCCCGATCACATCACGGTCGCCCAGGTCGGCGTCCTGTGGTTTCACGTCGACATCCTCGGACGGCCCGCCCACGCCGCCAGTGCCGACGCTCTCGGCTTCAACGCGATCGACGCCGCGGCGACCGTCACCCGCGCGCTGCGCGCGCTCGAGGCCGAGCTCAACGCCGTCAAGCCGCCGCCGTACGAGCACTTCGCCCATCCGATCAATCTCAACGTCGGCACGATCCGCGGCGGCGACTGGACATCGACGGTCGCCGCGCAGTGCACGGTCTCCTATCGGCTCGCCCAGTATCCGGGTCAGCGGCCGGCCGATCTGCGCCTGCGCGTCGAGCGCGCCATCGCCGCCGCCGCGGCCGAGGATCCGTTCCTGGCTGAGAACCCGCCCCGGATCCGCTATGACGGCTTCGCCTGCGAGGGCTTCTCGCTGTCTCCCTCCGAGCCCGTCGCCACCACGCTCGCCGCGGCCTACGGCCGGCGGACCGGGGTGACCGCGCCGCTGTGGGCGACGACGGCGACCACCGACGCTCGTCATTTCGTTTCCCACGGCATCCCCGCGGTGTGCTTCGGACCGCGGGCGGAGGAGGTGCACGGCATCGATGAGCGCGTCTCCATCACCTCGATCGTCCAGAGCGCCCAGATCCTGGCGGCCTTCATCCAGGACTGGTGCGGTCTCACCAGCTGACGTGCCACGAGCCCGCGTCCCCACCCCAGGAGGTCCCCGATCATGAACGACGTGACCGATGCGCCCGGCCGCCTGGAGGGGATCTCGCAGATCCGGGGCTTCTTCCGCACCAACGAGCAACCGGTGTACTTCGTCTCGCCGACCGCCTTCAACCTGCTCGGCATCGACCGCAGCGTGCGGTCGTTTCACTATGTCAATTGGTTTGACTCCTTCGACGGCACGCACCCGCGGGTGTTCGTGCCGCGCGACCGCCCGGCGCATGACTTCCAATCGATGGAGGATGTCTGCAACGCGCTGCTCGCCCACGACGAGGTTCGCGCCTGGTCGGCGGGGCGCCGCCCCGGCGCGCGGCCCAAGGTCTGTCTCGTGATGTTCGACGAGGAGACCGAGCGGCTCGTCCAGGACGCCGGGATGGAGCTCATCCTGCCGCCCGCCGCGCTGCGCCAGCACATCGACTCCAAGATCGTCACGACCCGGATCGGCGACGAGGCGGGCGTCCCCAGCGCGCCGAACGTGCTCGGCCGGGCCGGCGGCTTCGACGCCCTGACCGCGCTCGCCGACGGCGCCGGCCTCGGCCGTGATCTCGTCGTCCAGACGCCGTACGGGGACTCCGGCAAGACGACCTTCTTCATCGCCGGCGAGAGCGACTGGGACCGCTACGCCGAGCATCTCGTCGACGAGGAGCTGAAGGTGATGCGCCGCATCAACTGCCAGGCGACGGCGATGGAGGCGGTCATCACCCGGCACGGGACCGTCGTCGGGCCGGTCATGCGTGACCTGACCGGCCATCCGGAGCTGACGCCCTATCGCGGCGGCTGGTGCGGAAACGACATGTTTCCCGACGCGATGTCGCTCGCGCATCGCCGGGCCGCGCGCAGCGCGACCCAGCGGCTCGGCGACCGGCTCGCCCGGGAGGGCTATCGCGGCTTCTTCGAGGTCGACTACCTCGTCGACCGCGACACCGGCGACCTGTACCTCGGCGAGCTCAACCCCCGGATCAGCGGCGTCACCTCCATCACCAACGTGACCGCGGCCGCGTATGCCGACCTGCCGCTGTTCGCCTTCCATCTGCTCGAGTTCATGGGCGTCGACTACGAGCTCGACGTCGCCGACATCAACGAGCGCTGGGGGCGCGTCGAGCTGCTCGACGTCTGGACGCAGGCGGTCATCAAGGAGTGCGACGACCGCACCGAGCTGATCACCTCGGCGCCGCAGACCGGGATCTGGCGGATGACCGATGACGGCGACGTCGTGTGGGCCCGCTGGGGCAACGACTGGCATTCGATCCAGGACGAGGCCGAGGCCTTCTTCCTGCGGGTCACCGGGCCCGGCGACTATCGCTACAAGGGCGGCGACCTCGGGATCCTCGTCTCCCGCGGCCGCTTCGAGGCCGACGACGGCACGCTGTCAGACCGCGCCCGCGGCTGGGTGGAGGGGATCAAGCGCCACTACGTCGGCACGCCGGTCGGCGGCGACGCCGCGGCGCCCGGACCGCTGCCGGTGGCGGCGCTGAAGGGCTGGTGACCGCCGGCGCCGCCAGCGGACCGGCGTCGGCGTCAGGCGCGCAGACGGCCGCTGAGCGTGGCCGGGGCGACGCCGGCGCCCCCGGCGTAGGCGAGCGTATAGGTGAACGTCACGCCGCGCGGCAGCCTGACCGCGAACCGGAAGCGGCCCCCGGCGATCGGCGACCGCGCGGTGACCGTCGGGCTCGCGCCGTGCGAGGAGGTCCCCGGCGCGCGGAGAGCGATCGTCACCCGCCGGCCGTCGGCCGCCCGGTCGATCGTCCCGGCGATGGTGAGGGTCACGGGCCCGCCGGCGCCCCGCGCGCTCGCCGCCGCGGCGTGCGGCGTGCCGAGCGTCAGCTGGGCGGGCCGGCCGGCGCCGCTCGGAGCGGCCGGGGTCGTGAAGGCCCGGTCGGCGCCGTCGACGGTGCCGGCGGAGTTGCCGGCGACGAGCCGGCAGTGATACGTCTGACCGGCGCGCAGCCCGGTCAGGGTCGCGCTGACGAGGTGGTCCTGGTCGTCGGCGGCCGGCAGGGTCTGGGCCGGCGTCTGGGACCCGTAGGCGACGCTCGTGCCGTATTCGAAGTGATACGACGTCGCCAGCGAGTCGGGGTTGGTCGCCCCCCAGACGGCCGCGGTGGTCGGCGTCAACGACGAGACCGTGCAGCCGGCGTCGATCGCCGGCGCGGACGGACCGCCACCCGAGCCGCCTCCTGATCCGCCGGAGCCGCCGCCGGCCGGCGGGGCCGCGACGACCGTGTAGTCGATCGTGGCGGTGACGCTCAGCCCGTCGGCGCTGCTGGCGGTGACCGTGTAGCTGCCGGGCCCGACGGTGGAGGTGTCCAGCGTGCCCGCGCCCGTCGACCCCGATCCGATGTCGGCGCCCGCCGAGGTCCCATGGGAGTCGACGCAAGCGCTGAGCCCCGGCGCCCCGGCCGCGTCGCCGCACTGAAAGCTCGTCGTCACGGTCTGGCCGGCGCTGTAGACGCCACCGGCGGCGGGCGCCGTGATCGCCGCCGTCGGCGCGCCGAGGACGGTGACGGTGACTGTCTGCGGGCTCGCCGCGCCGTTGCCGGAGACCGCGTGGAACGTGAAGGTGTCGGTCCCGGCGAAGCCGGGACTCGGCGTGTACTGAACGCTCCCGTCGCTCTGATCGATCGCGTCCAGGGTGCCGTCGTCCGGTCCGGCATCGATGGCGTAGGTGAGTGGCGCGCCGGTCGAGTCGGCGCAGGCCAGGCTGATCTCCACCGCCTCGTCGAGCTCGGTCGTCGCGGCGACGTCCTGGCAGGTCGGGGCTGGATTGACGGTCAGCGTGACGGTCTGCGTGCTCGATGTGCCGTTGGCCGAGGTGGCGTCATAGGTGAAGGTGTCGATGCCGGTGAAGGCGGGGTCCGGGGTGTACTGGAGGTTGCCGTCGCCCCCGATCGCGCCGAGCGTGCCGTCGCTCGGCCCGGCCCGCACCGCGTAGGTCAGGGGCGCTCCGCCGCTGTCGGCGCAGAGCAGGTTGACGCTGACCGCGTCGTCTGCGCCCGTCGTCGCGCTGACGTCGTCGCAGGTCGGCCCGGGAGAGGTGTAGCCGGTGACCGCGACGGGCGTCCAGCGATCGGTCGATGTGCCGTTCCCGAGCTGACCGTTGGCGTTGGCCCCCCAGCACTGGGCGACGCCCCCCTCGGTGATCGCGCACGTCTGGTCACCGCCCGCGGCGATCGCCAGCGCGCCCGGATCCAGGCCGCTGACCGCGACCGGGATAGCGCTGCCGGCGGCGGAGTCGTCGCCGAGCTCGCCGTTGTCGTTCTGGCCCCAGCACTGGACGTCGCCGCCCACGGTCAGCGCGCAGGCGTGCTCGAAGCCCGCGCTGATCGCGCCGACGCCGGCGCTCAGTCCCGTGACCGCGACCGGGGTGTCGGCGTTGGCTCCCCCTCCGTTGCCGAGCTGGCCGAGCGTGTTGTTGCCCCAGCACTCGGCGGCGCCGCCGGTGGTCACCGCGCAGGCGAAGAAGCCGCCGGCGGTGATCGACGCGACGCCGCCGGTCAGGCCGGTCACCGGCTCCGGGGTCGGGCTGTTGCCGCCGCCGTTGCCGAGCTCGAAATCGGCGTTGTCGCCCCAGCATTGCACGGCGCCCCCGTCGGTCAGCGCGCAGGTGAAGCTGTCGCCGGCGGCGATCGCGCTGACGCCGCTGCTCAGGCCGGTGACCGCCACCGGGACCGAGCTGTCGGTCGTCGTCCCGTCGCCGAGCTGTCCGTCGTTGTTGTCTCCCCAGCATTCGACGCCTCCGGCGTCGGTTAGTGCACAGGTGTGCCCGTCGCCGGCGGCGATCGCGCTGACGCCGCTGCTCAGGCCGGTGACCGCCATCGGGACCGTGCTGTCGGTCGTCGTCCCGTCGCCGAGCTGTCCGTCGGGGTTGTCTCCCCAGCAGCGCACCGCGCCCCCATCGGTCAGCGCGCAGGTGTCCAGGCTGCCGGCGGAGATCGCGCTGACGCCGGTGCTCAGGCCGGTGACCGCGACGGCCGTCGTGCTGCTGTCCGTGGCGCCGTTGCCGAGCTCGCCCTGCGGGCCGTAGCCCCAGCACCGGACGGCGCCCGCGCTCGACAGAGCGCACGTGGTGTCGTTGGCCCCGGCCGCGATCTGCGCCGCGACGGCGGCCGCCGCGGGCGCGGCGCCGATCGCCAGGCCGGCCGCGCAGACCAGCACGGCGACGATCGTCGCCGATCTGATCCGGACCATGCCACAGCTGTCCTGCCAATCGCCCACTGGTGAGGTATCGGACGCAACGTCGGGCGTCGTCACGACCGTGGACGGATGTCAGCGGTCACGAGACGGCGAAGCTCTGCGTCCGGCGCAGCCGGCGGAAATCGTCGAACGACTCGCTCCAGCGATCCCCGGGCCACAGGAGCGCCACCCGGCCCTCGGCCGGGAAGTACGCCGCCGTGTAGAGCGTGCCCGCCCACCCCGTCGCGCGCGGCGGCGCCGCGGTGTACAGCGGCGGGGCGAGGAACGCCGCCATCAGCCCATCGAGGGTCAGCGCCGGATCGGCGAGCAGGCCGGTCAGGAACGCCTCGCGCTCCACGCTGCGCACCGCGCGCTCGTACTCGGGCCAGGCCGGCGTCTCCTGATGATTGGTGGCGACCGGGGTGGGCACGAACCGCACGGGCCGGCGCGGCGACAGCAGGGCGGTCATCACCTCGCCATGGCGATCGAGCAGCGTCACATTCTGGGCGGTGTGGACGGGGACGCGGGCCAGGACCGCGCATCCCTCGGCGACGGTGTCGCAGACCTCGAGGACGTAGCGCAGGACGAGCGAGATGGCGAACCCGTCGCCGACCGCCGGGCTGCCGCCGAAGGTCAGCGAGACCGCCAGCCCCCGGTCGTTGACGCCGTCGACGAGCCCCCACAGGCAGTCGCTCATCCCCATCACCCGGCGCTCGCCCCACTGGGTCAGCGCCAGCAGGCCCTCCAGCCGCGACGCCGGATAGTCGTAGTTGCGCACGAGCACCGGGGTGGCTCCGGTCCACGCGGCCTGTGAGCAGCCGGTGATGAACGGCGGCGGGTCGTACATCGACAGCATCCGGGCGTCGAGCTCGGCGCCGCCGGCCAGCTCGCAGAGCCGCTCGTGGACCGCCAGCAGCTCGGGCATGTGCCGGCGGAGCATCTCCACGCAGGTGTCGAGCGACGGCCGGGCGTCGTCGCCCTCGCTCAGATACCACGCGTGATAGGCGTCGGCGTGCTCGTCAAACCGGTCTCTCCAGGCCGCGCCCGGCTCGCGCTCGGAGCGCGCGACGAACGTCAGCGCGTCGCCCGGCCCGAGCGCGACCGCCCCCAGGGACGGGAGATCGGCGTCGGGACGCAGGCCGATGTGGACCCCGCGGGGCATCAGCGCTCGGAGGACGGGATGTCATGCCGCGGACCGGCGATGGCGTCGAGCGTATCCCCTGACGGCGGATTCGCCGCCGGGCCGACCCGGCTCGTCCACGTGGATGTTGCGAAATCGTTGCGATCGGGGATACGATCACGCCGCAAACTATTCGGGGAGGGATGGATGGCGAACCTAGCTGATCCGCAATCCAGCACCGCTACGCAGGAAGCGCAGCTGGATGCTGAGGGACTGCATCGAGGCGTGGGGTTCCTCGGGCTCCTGTGGGCGTCCGAGGGCTCGATCATCGGGTCGGGATGGTTGTTCGGAGCACTGACGGCGGCGTCGATCGCCGGACCGTCGGCGATCATCTCGTGGATCGTCGCGTCGTTCATCGTGATCGTGCTCGCGCTCGTTCACGCGGAGCTGGGCGGTCTGTTCCCCGTGTCCGGCGGTACGAGCCGGTTCCCCCATTACGCTTTCGGCAGCCTGGCGGGCGGCACGTTCGGCTGGTTCGCCTATCTGCAGGCCGCGAGCGTGGCGCCGATCGAGGTCCTCGCCGCGATCCAGTATCTGTCGGTCTTCAGCTGGGCGTCGAGCTGGTACAACAGCAACAACACGCTGAGCGGGACGGGAATCGCGGTCGCGGTCATCCTCATGATCATCTTCTCGGCGGTCAACCTGATCGGGATCCGCTGGCTGGCCCGGGTCAACAACTCGCTGACCACGTGGAAGGTCATCATCCCGATCGTCACGATCCTCGTCTTCGTGATCTTCAAGTTCCACAGCGGCAACTTCAGCCACGGCGGCGGCTTCTTCGTCAAGGGCGCGGCCTTCAAGGACATCCTGATCGCGATTCCCAACGGCGGCATCGTGTTCGCGTTGCTCGGCTTCGAGCAGGCCGTCCAGCTCGGCGGCGAGGCCAAGGATCCCAAGCGGGATCTGCCCCGCGCGGTGATCATCTCGATCCTGATCGGCTCGGCGATCTACGTGCTCGTCCAGGTGGCCTTCATCGGCGCGCTCGATCCGACGCTGCTGGCCCACGGCCAGACGTGGGCGGGCCTCGTCCCGGCGACGACGGCCACGCACGTCAGCCCGATGCTCAAGGCGCTGAACGCGGCCCCCTTCTACTCCGTCGCCAAGCTGGCGGGGGTCGGAGCGCTGGCGTTCATCCTGCGTGTCGACGCGTTCGTGTCGCCGACCGGAACCGGACTGATCTACCTGACCTCGGCGTCGCGGATCAGCTTCGGCCTGAGCAAGAACGGCTACATCCCCTACGCGTTCGAGAAGCCCAACCCGCGCACGAAGGTCCCGACGGTCGGCATCATCGTGACCGCGATCATCGGCCTGCTGTTCCTGCTGCCGTTCCCGAGCTGGAGCAAGCTCGTCGGCGTCGTCACCAGCGCGTCGGTGATGATGTACGCCGGGGCGCCGCTCGCCCTCGGCGCGCTGCGACTGCAGAAGCCGGATCTGCCGCGTCCGTATCGGCTGCCGGCGGCCCAGATCCTGGCGCCGCTGTCGTTCGTCCTGGCGAGCTTCATCGTCTACTGGGCGGGCTGGGGGACGTACACGACGCTGATGGTCGCGCTGCTGCTCGGCTACGCGCTGATGCTCATCTCCGCGCGGTTCAAGCTCAATCCCGTCCAGGTGGGGATGGACTGGGGCGCCGCGGTGTGGATCTTCCCGTATCTGATCGGCATGGGCGTGATCTCGTATTTCGGCACCTTCGGGTCCGGCGGCATCATCGGCGGGGTCGGAACGTTCAAGACGGTGCTGGTCGGCGGCAACAACGACCTCGGCCTGATCGGAGGGCTGATCGTCTCGGGCGTCTTCAGCCTGATCATCTACTACGCCGCGATCACGAAGCGCCTGCCCAGTGAGCAGGTCGACCGCTACGTGGCGGAGGTCTATCCGCCGCCGGTCGGCGAGCACTAGGAGTCATCGCCTCACGGCCGAGGCGGGGTCCGCTCGGACCCCGCCTCGCGTCGTGCCATGCTGGCGGCCCGTGCTGAGCTGCGCCTTCTCGCCACGCTGCTGCTATCTCGACGCGGCGACCTACGGCCTCGCGCCCGACGTCGGCCTCGCGCGGCTGAGCGAGTTCACCGCCGCGTGGGCGGCCGGGACGTATGACGCGCGTGACTGCGACGGGGTCATCGACCGTGCGCGCGCGGCGTTCGCCGGCCTGCACGGCGTGACCGCGGCCGACGTGGCGATCGCCCCGCAGGTGTCGCCGCTCGTGGCGACGGTCGCCGCCGGCGTGGGGCCCGGCGCCCGGGTGCTGACCGCGATCGGCGACTTCACCTCGGTGCTGTTCCCGTTCGCGGCCGCGGGCGCCGAGCTGACCGCGGTGGCGCTCGATCAGGTCGCCGACTCGATCGACGCGCGCACCGACGTGGTGGCGGTCTCCGCGGTGCAGTCCGCCGACGGGCGGCTCGCCGATCTGGAGGCGATCGCCGGCGCCGCGGCCGCGCACGGCGCGCTGACCGTGATCGACGCCACCCAGGCCTGCGGCTGGCTGGCGCTCGACGCCGCGCGCCTGGACGTGATGATCTGCGGCGGCTACAAGTGGCTCTGCCATCCGCGCGGGACCGCCTTCATGACCGTGCGCCCGGCGGTGCTCGACCGCCTGACCCCGGTCAACGCCAACTGGTATGCCGGCGAGGACCGGTGGGCCAGCATCTACGGTCTCCCGCTGCGCCTGGCCCGCGGCGCCCGGCGCTTCGACGTCTCACCGGCGTGGCCGTCATGGCACGCCGCCGCCGACGCGCTGGCGCTGCTCGCATCGGTCGGAGTCGATCGCATCCACCGTCACGACGTGGCGCTCGCCAATCGCCTGCGCGCCGGCCTGGAGCTCCCGGCCGGGGATTCGGCGATCGTCTCGCTGGCCGCCGGGGAGCCGGCCGCGGAGCGCCTGCGCGCGGCGGGCGTGAAGGTCTCGACCCGCGCCGGGCGGATCCGGATCAGCCCGCACCTCTACAACGACGACGCCGACATCGACCGCGCGCTGGAGGTGCTGCGCGCGGCCGATGCCGGCGAACCGGCCGTGCTGGTCAGCTAGCGCTGACGAGCGCCTGTTCGTCGGAGTAGATCTCGCCCCGCTCGGCCTTCTCGACGAGCGACGCCGGCGGCTCGAAGCGGTCGCCGTAGCGCTCGGCCAGCTCACGCGCGCGGGCGACGAAGCCGGCCGGTCCGCGGCGCTCGGGGTGGGTGGGATCCTCATAGCCGTTGATGTACTGCAGGACGCCGCCCGTCCAGCCGGGATACCCGATGCCCATGATCGAGCCGATGTTGGCGTCCGCGACCGATTCGATCACGCCCTCGTCGACGCACTTCACGGTCTCGACGGCCTCGATCACGAGCAGCCGCTCCTCGAGGTCGCGCAGCGAGATCGCCGACGGGTCGGCGACCGGCGGGAACGCCTCCCGCAGCCCGGGCCAGAGCCGGACGCGCTTGCCCTCCGCGTACTCATAGAAGCCGGCGCCCTCGAGCCGCCCGGGGCGCTCGAACTCGTCGAGCATCCGGTCGATGACCTGCTCGGACGGATGGCTGTCCCAGCCGCTCGACGCCGCGTCGGCGGCCTCCTTGGCGGCGTTGCGGATATGGCGCATGAGCTTCAGGTTGAGCTCATCGGAGAGCGCGAGCACCGGCGCGGGATAGCCGGCCTGCGACGAGGCCTGCTCGATCGTCGGCGCGGGCACCCCCTCCAGCAGCATCGCGATGCCCTCGTTGATGAACGTCCCGATCACCCGGCTGGTGAAGAAGCCGCGGCTGTCGTTGACGACGATCGGCGTCTTCTTGATCAGCTTGGCGAAGTCCAGCGCGCGGTACAGCGTCTCGTCGGTCGTGCGCTCGCCGCGGATGATCTCCAACAGCGGCATCTTGTCCACCGGGCTGAAGAAGTGCAGCCCGATGAAGTCCGTGGGACGTGAGACGCCCTCCGCCAGGCTGGTGATCGGCAGGGTGGAGGTGTTGGACCCGAGCAGCGCGTCCGGCGTGAGATGGGGCTCGATCTCGCCGAACACCTGCTCCTTGACCTTCGGATCCTCGAACACCGCCTCCACCACCAGCTCGGCGCCGTCGGCCAGCGCCGGGTCGTCGGTCGGGGTGATCAGCGCCAGCAGCGCATCCGCCTGCTCACGCGTCGAGCGCCCGCGCGCGACGGCCTTGTCGAGCAGAGCGACCGAATAGCCCTTGCCCCGGTCGGCGGCCTCCTGGGAGACGTCCTTGAGCACGACCTCGATGCCGGCCTTGGCCGACACGTAGGCGATCGCGGCGCCCATCATCCCGGCGCCGAGCACGACCATCTTGTGCGGCTTGAACGGATCGAGGTCAGCGGGACGCCCGCGGCTGCCGGTCGCCCGCTGCAGGTCGAAGAAGAACGCCTGGATCATGTTCTTCGACACCTGACCGGTGACCAGGTCGACGAAGTAGCGGCCCTCGATCTCCAGCGCGTTGTCGAAGTCGACCTGGGCGCCTTCGATCGCCACGGCCATGATGTGGTGTGGCGCCGGGTAGTTGGCGCCCTTCAGCTGCTTCTTGAGGTTGGCCGGGAACGCCGGCAGGTTCGCGGCCAGCTTCGGATTGGACGGCGTGCCGCCGGGGATCTTGTAGCCCTTGACGTCCCATGGCTGGGTGACGGGGTCGCCGTCCTGCTTGGACGCGATCCACGTCTTGGCCGCGGGGATCAGGTCCTCGCGCGCCGGCACGATCTCGTCGACGACCCCGAGCTCCAGCGCCTTCTGCGGCCGCAGGCGCTGACCCTGCAGCAGCAGCTGCATGAGACCGTCCAGGATCCCGAGCATCCGCACCGTGCGGGTGACGCCGCCGGCGCCCGGAAGCAGTCCGAGCGTCACCTCGGGGAAGCCGACGACGGCCTTGCCGTCGTCGACGATCACGCGGTGATGACACGCCAGCGCGATCTCCAGCCCGCCGCCGAGGGCCGCGCCGTTGATCGCCGCGACGACCGGCTTGCCAAGCGTCTCCAGGCGGCGCAGCACCGCCTTGTTGTCACGGACCCAGACCGCGATCTCCTCCGCGTTCTCCTTCTTGGCGGCGATCAGGTCGTTGAGGTCGCCGCCGGCGAAGAACGTCTTCTTGGCGGAGGTGAGGATCACCCCGGTGATCTCGTCGCGCTCGGCCTCCAGCCGGTCGACCGTGGCCAGGATCGACGCGCCGTAGGCGGCGTTCATCGTGTTCGCGGACTGGTTGGGATCGTCGAGGGTCAGGATGACGACCCCGTCGTCGTCCTTGTCCCAGCGGATCGTCGTGCTCTCGCTCATGATGCTCTCTTTAGTTCGTTCGTTGCGGGTCTGAGTGCGCGCGGTGGGCCGTCGCGGTCAGACGCGCTCCACGATCGTGGCGATGCCCATGCCGCCACCGATGCACAGCGTTGCCAGTCCGTAGCGCTTGTTCTGGCGCTCGAGCTCGTCGATCAGCGTGCCCAGGATCATGCCCCCGGTCGCGCCGAGGGGATGCCCCATGGCGATCGCCCCGCCGTTGACGTTGACCTTGTCCATGTCCAGGCCCATGTCGCGCACGAAGCGCAGGACGACGGCCGCGAAGGCCTCGTTCATCTCGACGAGGTCAAGATCCTCGACGGTCAGGCCGGCCTTGGCCAGCGCCTTGCGGGTGGCCGGCGCGGGTCCGGTCAGCATGATCGTCGGGTCCGCGCCGGTGACCGCGGTGGCCAGGATCCTGGCCCGCGGACGCAGCCCGAGCTCGGCTCCGGTCTTCTCGTTGCCGACGACCACGACCGAGGCGCCGTCGACGATCCCCGAGGAGTTGCCGGGCGTGTGGACGTGGTTGATCTTCTCGACCCAGTGGTACTTCTGCAGCGCCACCGCGTCGAACCCGCCCATCTCGCCCATCGCCGCGAACGACGGCTTGAGCCCCGCGAGCGTCTCGACCGTCGTGCCCTCCCGGATGAACTCGTCGTGGTCGAGCAGGACGTGGTCGTTGAGGTCGAGCACCGGGACGACCGAGTTGGCGAAGCGACCCTCCTTCTGAGCCGTCGCGGCACGGTCCTGGGAGCGGGCCGCGTAGGCGTCGCAGTCGTCGCGGCTGAACCCCTCGACGGTGGCGATCAGGTCGGCGGAGATCCCCTGAGGCACGAACGAGGTGTCGTAGTTGGTCTCGGGATCCATCGCCCAGGCGCCGCCGTCGGAGCCCATCGGCACCCGTGACATCGACTCCACGCCGCCGGCGAGGACGAGGTCCTCCCAGCCGGACGCGACCTTCTGGGCGGCGATGTTGACCGCCTCCAGAGCCGACGCGCAGAAGCGGTTGACCTGAACCCCGGCCACGGTGTCGGGCAGTCCGGCTTTGATCGCGGCGGTTCTGGCGATGTCCGCGCCCTGGTCGCCGACCGGGGTCACGCAGCCCAGGACGATGTCGTCCACGCGCCCGGGATCGAACTCGGCGTTGCGGCTGAGGACCTCGTGGATCAACCCGACGACGAGGTCGACCGGCTTGGTCGAGTGCAGGGATCCGTTGACCTTGCCCTTCCCCCGCGGTGTGCGGACGGCATCGAAGACAAGCGGTTCGGTGGCTGCCATGAGTCTGCTCCTCGGGATCAACTGCACACGATGATCGAAAATCTATGTGGGATCCTACTGCGGGCCGTTTGCCCGCCACACCGAGTCAGCCGCCACTTTCCACCAGTAATTCCTACGGGGTTCTAACCTCACGGGCGGTGACGGCTGCGGATTTCCCGATCGATCCCGACGAGGCCGGTGTCGAGAACGAGACGGCGTCCATGCCCGGCGACCACACGGCGTGGGCGCGCAGCCTCGAGGCGCCGCTGCGTGACTTCCTGCGCACCGAGACCGGCTCGGCGGCGATCCTGGCGCTGGCCGCCGTCGCCGCGGTGCTGTGGGTGAACATCGATGCCGCGTCCTATGACCATGTCTGGTCGACGAGGCTGGCGATCAGGGTCGGGTCGGCTCAGATCGCCGAGGATCTCCGCCACTGGGTCAACAACGGCCTGATGGCGCTGTTCTTCTTCGTCGTCGGGCTCGAGGCGCGCCGCGAGTTCGACCTCGGCGACCTGCGCGATCGCCGCCGCCTGCTGCTCCCCTTCGCCGCCGGCGTCGGCGGGATGATCGTGCCGATCCTCGTCTACCTGGCGTTCAATGCCGGGCGCGCGTCGAGCGGGGGCTGGGGCGCCGCCATGTCGAGCGACACCGCGTTCGCGCTCGGGATGCTGGCGATCGTCGGCCGGCGCTTCCCCGACAGCTTGCGCGCGTTCATCCTCACCGTCGCCGTCGTCGACGACCTCGTCGCGCTCGTCGTGATCGCGGTGGCGTTCACGAGCACGCTGCGGACGGTGGCGCTGGCCGTCGGGCTGGCGGCGTTCGCCGTCCTGCTGCTCGCGCGGCGCCGCGGGGTCGGCAACGGCGGCTTCTACGCGGTCTTCGGCGTCGTGACCTGGGTGGCGATCCTGCGCTCCGGGATCGATCCCGTCGTCGTCGGGCTGGCGATCGGCCTGCTGACGATCGCCTATCCGCCGGAGCGCTCGGACCTGGAGCGCGCCACCGACCTGTTCCGCATCTTCCGTGAGCAGCCCACGTCCGAGCTGGCGCAGTCGGCCCGCGCCGGGCTGCGCTCCGCCATCTCCCCCAACGAGCGCTGGGAGCAGCGCTTCCACCCGTTCACGAGTTATCTGGTCGTGCCGCTGTTCGCGCTGGCCAACGCCGGTTTTGCCATCAGCGGCTCGTTCCTCGCCCGGGCGTACACGTCGCCGGTGACGCTCGGCATCGTCGTCGCCTATCTGATCGGCAAGCCGATCGGCATCTCGGGCGCGGCGGCGCTCGTCACCCGGTGCAGCCGCGGCCGGATCCGCCCGCCGGTGGGCTGGGCCTCGGTCGTCGGGGGTGGCGCGGTGGCGGGCATCGGCTTCACCGTCTCGCTGCTGATCGCGACGCTCGCCTTCCACGGCCAGACGCTCGCCGAGGCCAAGCTCGGCGTGCTGACGACCCTCGTCGGCGCGCCGCTGGTCTCAGCGCTCGTGCTGGCGGTCACCGAGCGCCTGCCCAAGCGGCTGCGCGTCCGGGCGCTGGTCGGCACGGCGGAGACGATCGTCGATCTCGCCGCCCCCGTCGATCCCGAGCGCGACCACATCCGCGGTCCCGACGACGCCGTGGTGACGCTGCTGGAGTACGGCGATCTCGAGTGCCCGTACTGCGGCCGCGCCGAGGCGGTCATCCGGGAGCTGCTCGCCGACTTCGGGGACCTGCGCTACGTGTGGCGCCATCTGCCGCTCAACGACGTCCATCCCCATGCCCAGCTCGCCGCGGAGGCGTCGGAGGCGGCCGCTGCCCAGGGTCGCTTCTGGGACATGCACGACCTGATGCTTGCCCGCCAGGACGAGTTGTCGCTGCGCGCCATCCTCGGCTTCGCGCAGGAGCTCGGGCTCGACGCCGAGCGCTTCAAGGGCTATCTGCGCAAGCGCAAGGGCGTGGCGCGGATCGCCGAGGATGTGGAGTCGGCCGACCGCAGCGGCGTGTCGGGCACGCCGACCTTCTTCATCAACGGCCATCGCCACCAGGGCGCGTACGACATCGAGACGCTGTCGGCCGAGGTGCGCCTGGCGCGCGTCCGCGCCGTGCTCACCGCTTGACCGGTGGTCGGGGCGCTTCGGCTGCTCTTCATCAACTCCTCGCGGCCTCTTACCGGACGGCTCCAGAGTGAATGACATGAGGAACACAGCTTTGATTCCAACCTTTGCCGTGACGGCGGCCTGCATGGCGTTCGGCGCCGTGCCGTCGGTGGCCTCGGCCGCCACATCCGACGTCGCCCAGGCGTCGAGTGAGAACTGGTCCGGGTACGTGGTCGGCGCCTCGTCCTCGGGCTCGGATTCCAGCGAGGACTTCAAGAGCGTCACCGGCAGCTGGGTCGCGCCCACCGCGAAGTGCACGTCGGGCGCCGGCACGTATTCCGCCTTCTGGGTGGGCCTCGGCGGGGCCGGTCAGTCCGACGCGCTGGAGCAGGCCGGCACCGAGGCCGACTGCAGCACCACCGGCACCCCGAGCTACTTCGCGTGGTATGAGCTGGTGCCGTCGGCGCCGGTGAAGATCACCTCGTTGAGTGTCACCCCGGGCGACCACATGTCCAGCCGGGTGACGGTCAGCGGCAGCGACGTCACCATCGACGTGTCCGATCAGACGACCGGCGCCGGCTTCACCAAGACGCTGACGATGAGCAACCCGGACACCTCGAGCGCCGAATGGATCGCCGAGGCCCCGTCCACCTGCTCCTCGTCGGTCGCCTCGTCATCCTCGTGCAGCCCGCTGCCGCTGACCGACTTCGGCAGTGTCACCTTCACCGGCGCCGGCGCCACCACGACGAGCGGTCAGACCGGGTCGATCTCCGACTTCTCGGCAGCCGCCGTATCGCTTGATCCCGCGTCGTCCGGGAGCTACGGAGGCTACGGCGGCGGCTTCGCCGGCTACGGCGCGCAGGACGCCGCCGCGCAGGGCTCGTCGGCGGGGGCGACCCCGGGCGCCCTGTCGACCGATGGCTCGTCGTTCTCGGTCAGCTACGCGGCGAACGCCTCGAGCGGATCGTCGACTTCGACTTCGACCTCGACCTCGACCGGCGGCTATGGCGGCTACGGATCCGGCGGCTACGGCGACGGCTACGGCTCGGGTGGCGACGGCGGCTACGGCGGCTATGGCGGCTACGGCGGCTATGACTATGGCGGCGGCTACGGCTCGGGCTACGGGTACAGCGGCTACGGCGGCGGATACGCCACCGACGGCTATCAGGTCTACGTCCTCCCGTAGCAGTCGCGGGTCATCCCGGACAGACGTTCGAGAGAGCCTCCTCCGGGAGGCTCTCTCCCGTTCCCGGACGCGCGTGACCGGTGGCGGGCCTCCCCGATCGGCGGCCAGCCTCTAATCTGCCAACCCGGTGAGGAGTGCGTCACGTGATCCCCGACAGCTGCTGAGCGACGGCCGGCTGCTCGCCGGGCGCGCCGCCGACGAGGCGTTCTTCGTGCGCCTGTGCGTCCGCAGCGGGCTCGTCCGCCCCGAGCGCCCGAGTCGCATCGTGGCGATGGCGCGCGCCTTCGAACGCCACGGGCTGCTGGCCTTCGCGCTGGCGGCCGGAGCGATCCGCCATCCCGACGCCGTCGTGATGCGCGACGAACGGGGTGCCGTCACTTACGGCGAGCTCGACGACGGCGTCAATGCGCTCGCCAACCAATGGCGCGACCATGGCTTCACGCCGGGTGAGGGGATCGCGATCCTCGCCCGCAACCATCGCTGGTTTCTGTATGCGGTGTATGCGGCGGCCCGCTGCGGCGCGAAGATCATCCTGCTCAACACGTCGTTCGCCGGGCCCCAGATCCGTGAGGTGGCCGGCCGCGAGGGCTCGGATCTGCTCGTCTACGACGACGAGTACGCCGAGATGCTCGAGGGCGTGGAGCCGCCGCGGGGCCGCTGGCGGGCGTGGACCGATGAGCCGCGGGACGGAGCGCACGACACCCTGGACTGGCTGATCGAGAACGGCTCGACCGCGCCGCCCCCGAAGCCGGGCGCCAATCCCCGGATCGTGATCCTGACCAGCGGGACGACGGGCACCCCCAAGGGCGCGCCGCGCAGCGAGCCGAAGTCGCTGTCGGTCGTCGGCGCGATCCTCAGCAAGGTCCCGTTCCGCGCGGGCGAGGTGACGATCCTGTGCGCGCCGATGTTCCACGCGCTCGGCTTCGCCCACATGGTCTTCGGCATGGGCCTCGGGTCCGAGCTCGTCGTGCACCGCCGCTTCGATCCCGAGCAGACCCTCAGAGACCTCGACGGGACCGGCGCGACGGCGATGATCGTCGTGCCGGTGATGCTGCAGCGGATGCTCGATCTCGGCGAGGACGAGGTGCGCCGCCACGACCTGTCGCGCCTGCGGATCATCTTCGTCAGCGGCTCGCAGCTCGGCGAGGACCTCGTCAAGCGGACGCAGCGCGCGTTCGGTCCGGTCGTCTACAACCTGTACGGGTCGACCGAGGTCGCCTACGCGACGATCGCCACCCCCGAGGATCTCAGCCGGGAGCCGGGAACCGTCGGCGGCGTCGTGCGCGGCTCGGTCGTCAAGGTCCTGGACGACGACGGCGAGGAGGTGCCGGCAGGCGTCACCGGCCGGATCTTCGTCGGCAACGGCTCGCAGTTCGAGGGCTACACCGGCGGCGAGACCAAGGAGCAGGTCGCCGGCCTGATGTCGTCGGGCGATGTCGGCCACTTCGATCGGGCGGGCCGGCTGTTCATCGACGGCCGCGACGACGAGATGATCATCTCCGGTGGGGAGAACGTCTTCCCCGGCGAGGTCGAGGAGCTGCTGGCCGGCCATCCCGCCGTCCGCGAGGTGGCGGCGATCGGGGTCGACGACGATCGGTTCGGGCAGCGGCTCAAGGCGTTCGTCGTCCTTCGCGACGGTCAGACACTGTCCGAGGACGAGGTCAAGAGCTACGTCAGTCAGAACCTGGCGCGGTACAAGACCCCGCGGGACGTGATCTTCATCGACGAGCTGCCCCGCAATCCGACCGGGAAGATCCTCAAGCGTGCGCTGACCGACGTCGTCCCCGGCGCCGCGGACGCGGACGCGGCCGCGGGCGCCACCGCGGACGCGGACGCCGCCGCGGCCACCGACGCGTCGTCCTGAGGCGCCGGCCGCCGCGCTCGGCGCCGCGGGCGCGGAGCGTCACCGTCTGACCGCCGATACGCTGCTTTTCATTCATTCACCAGGGGAGGAGAAGCGGATGGGGCAGACGGTTCGCACGTCGATGGGACGTAACGCCGTGCTGGTCGTGCTCGTGGCGGGGGCGTGGGCGACCTTCGGCGTGTCGGCGGCCAGCGCGCTGCCGGGCATCGGAGCGCCGCCCCGGGCGGCGATCAGCGGTCCGGTGGTCAGCCTCGGCTGCGCCAACCCGGCCAATGCCGGGATCACCGGCCGGGTGCTCGGCGCGGCGCAGGTGTCCTACGGCGGCTCGCTGCGCTGCTTCGGCGAGGCGATCGCGTCCGGCGCCGGCCGGGGACCCGAGATCATGCCCGGCCCCACCGGCCTGGGACCGACCCAGATCCAATCGGCCTACGACCTCGCGGGCCTCGACGGCGAGGGGCGCACGGTGGCCGTCGTCGACGCCTACGACGATCCCGACGCCGCCGCCAACCTTGCGATCTATCGCACCGCCTACGGCCTGCCGGCCTGTACGACGGCCAACGGCTGCTTCACGAAGGTCAACCAGGCCGGCGCGGCGAGCCCGCTGCCGACCGGCGACTACGGCTGGGCCGAGGAGGAGAGCCTCGACCTCGACACGATCTCCGCGACGTGCCCGACGTGCCGCATCCTGCTCGTCGAGGCCAACTCGACCTCGAGCTACAACCTCGGCACCGCCGAGAACACCGCGGCCCGCGCCCCGGGCGTCGTCGCCATCTCCAACAGCTACGGCGGCGACGAGTCCGCGTTCGAGCTGCTGAGCGATTACGACTACCGCCACCCCGGCATCGCGATCACCGCAGCCACGGGAGACTCGGGCTATGGCGCCGAGTATCCGGCGGCGTCCCCGTACGTGACCGCGGTCGGGGGTACGACACTGGCCACCGCCGCCAACGCCCGCGGCTGGACCGAGACCGCCTGGGCGCGCGGCGGCAGCGGCTGCTCGGCCTTCGAGCCCAAGCCGGCCTGGCAGCACGACACCGGCTGCACGCATCGCACCATCGCCGACGTGTCGGCCGACGCCGATCCGGACTCGGGCCTCGGCATCTACGACACCTACAACCCGTGCGGCGCCTCGAGGCTGTGCGACATCCTGATCGACCTCGGCTACGTCCAGGGCCTCGACGGCTGGGTCCAGGTCGGCGGCACGAGCCTCAGCTCGCCGCTCGTCGCGTCGGTCTACGCGCTGGCCGGCAACACGGCGAGCGTCGACTACGGCAGCGCTCCCTACGCCGACCCGAGCGCGCTGTTCGACGTCACCAGCGGCGCCAACGGCGTCTGCGTGACGGCGTATCTGTGCAACGCCGGCCCGGGCTATGACGGCCCGACCGGGCTCGGCACCCCGGACGGCACCGCGGCCTTCTAGGAAGCCGTGTCCCCGGTACCCGCCATCCGGCCATCCGGCCGGGCGGCGGTTACCGCGCGGCCATCCCGGCCGGCCGGCGGTCCGTAGACTCGGCGGTCGATGCTGATCCTCCCGCCCGGACACGCCCAGGCCGTACGCACGCGCGCCACGACCCGCCCCCGGGAGAAGTGGATGATCGGCGGGGTGCTCGGCCTGCTGGCGATCATCGTCGTCGGGGTCGTGATCTCGCTGACGACGGCGACCAAGCACTCCGGCCACGGCTGCATCGCCGTCAACCTCGCCTATTCGACGGGCGGCTCGCAGATCTATCGCTGCGGCGCCGGCGCCCGGGCGCTGTGCGACGGCGTCGGGCACGTCGGTCTGACCGGCAAGCCCGGGCAGACGGTCGCCGTCGCCTGCCGCCGGGCCGGTCTCCCGGTGGGCTGAGCCGTGCCCGGCGAGGCAGCGGCGGTCCACCGGCGGTGCACTAGGCTCCGCCGGACATGACCGACGCCACCGCCTTCCGCGCCCAGTTCCCGGTGCTCGAGCGCACCGCCTATCTCAACGCCGGGACCGAGGGCCCGCTGCCCCGTCAGGCCGCCGAGGCGGTCCGCGACCGGATCGGCTCAGAGCTGACCGGCGGGCGCTCCGGGATCGACTACATCACCGCCATCCGCGGGCTGGCCACCGACCTGCGAGCCGGCTACGCGCGCCTGCTGCACTGCGATCCCGAGGATCTGGCGCTGACCGGCTCGACGACCGACGGCGTCAACACGGTGCTCGGCGGGCTGGCGTTCGCCCCGGGGGACGAGATCGTCACCAGCGACGAGGAGCACCCCGGCCTCCTGGCGCCCCTCGGCCGGCTGCGCAAGACCGCCGGGGTGACGGTCAAGGTCGTGCCGTTCGCCGAGATCGCCGGCGAGGTCAGCGCCGCGACCCGGCTCGTCGCCTGCTCGCATGTCTCGTGGGTCAGCGGCCGCGTCGTCGACACGGCGGCGCTGGCGGCGACCGGCGTCCCGGTCCTGCTCGACGCCGCCCAGGGCGTCGGCGCCGTGCCGGTCGACGTGCACGCGCTCGGCTGCGCGTTCTACGCCGGCTCGGGGCAGAAGTGGCTGTGCGGGCCCGAGGGCAGCGGCTGCCTGTTCGTGCACCGTGATCAGCGGGACGCCGTGACCGTGCCGTGGCCGAGCTACGTCTCGCTGGCCGACGCCGCGGACGCGCTGCATTCCCCGCCGGCCGAGACCGCCTCGCGCTTTGACCATGGCTTTCCGCCCGGGATGCGCAGTGCCTGGGCTCTGGCCTCGCTCGGCGTGCTCGAGCGGGCGGGCTGGGACTGGGTGCACGGCCGGGCCGCGCAGCTGGCCGCGGATCTCGCCGACGGGCTGGCCGAGCGCGGCCTGACGGTCGGTCCCCGCGGGCGCTCGACGCTCGTCTCCTGGGCGGCCGACGACGTCGGCGCCGAGGTGACGCGCCTCGCGGCCGCGGGGTTCGTCGTGCGCAGCATTCCCTCCCATGGCCTGATCCGCGCCTCGGTGGGCGCATGGTCCTCGGAGGAGGAGCTCGCCGCGCTCGCCGGGGTCGCCGCCGCGGGCTGACCCTCGGCTCAGCCGGCGATGCGCTCCGGGCGGGTGTAGACGTTGACGGTCGCGCCGCGGGCGAAGCCGCACAACGTCAGCCCGCGGTCGGCGGCGAGCTCGATCGCCAGCGAGCTCGGCGCGCCGACGCCCACGAGGATCGGCGCGCCGGCGACGGCCGCCTTCTGGACGAGCTCGAACGACAGGCGCCCGCTGACGCACAGCACCCGCCCGGCGAGCGGCACGAGCCCGTCGAGCAGGGCCCGGCCGACGACCTTGTCCATCGCGTTGTGGCGCCCGACGTCCTCTCGGGAGAAGAGAAGCTCGCCGCGGGCGTCGAACAGGCCGGTGGCATGCAGGCCGCCGGTGCGCTGGAAGCCGGGCTGGCGCAGGCCCGAGGGAAGATCGGCGGCGAGCGAGCGGGGGATGACCGGCCCGGGCGCCGGCGGCGCGCTGTGGACGGCCACCTCCTCGAGCGCGCCCTTTCCGCACACCCCGCACGACGAGGTGGTGTAGAAGCTGCGCGTGCCGGGATCCCGGATGAGCGGGCCGGCCACCTCGATCGTGTTGTTGGCGAAGTCGTCGGTCAGGCCGGCGTGCCGCGGGCCGTCGATCAGCCCCTCGCCGTAGAGGAAGCCGAGCGCCAGCTCCTCGTCATGGCCCGGGGTGCGCATCGTCACGGCGAGCGGCGCGCCGTCGACGCGGATCTCCAGCGGCTCCTCGATCGCCACCAGGTCCTCGACGCCATCGCGGATGAAGGGCTTGTAGGCCGTCGGCATCTCGGCCCGGACGGTAGCGACCGAGGCCACCGCCCGCGCCGTGCGGCGGTGTGGACGCACGCCGGGCGGTGGGCCGGGTCGTGGGCCGGGTCGAGCTCAGGCGAGGACGGCGTGCGGGCGCAGCTCGACCTCGAACGGCTGGGACTCGCGCTCGAGCTCGCCATCGTCGGAGACCCGATACGCGCCGGTCCGGCGCAGCGGCGGAGAGTAGGCGTGGATCGTCACCGCGGGCTGATCGCCGGCGTGCAGCACCCGGTGGATCGCCACCGGTGCGACCGTGAACGTCGTGCCCGGGCCGAGTTCCCGGGAGCGCGGCAGGCCGCCGACCGTCAGCCGGTCCTCGCGCACGCGCCCGGAGACGACCGCGATCCCGGCCGCCGACTCGTCGTGGTCGTGGAAGCCGGTGTCCTGATCCTCGCTCCAGCAGATGACCCAGGCGTTGACGTCGTCGTCATCCCAGATCTGCTCGTAGACGCGCGCGTCCTCGGCGTGGCGCACGAGGTGGCGCCAGCGCTCCGGGGAGTCGGCCAGTTCGGCGACGAAGCGTTCGAGCTCGACGAGCGTGAGGCTCACCCGTTCCTCCTGTCCTGGGATCGATTTGCCATGTAACTCAATTGACTTTATCAACATTACGACGATCACGTCCCAGCTCCTCCTGATCACGGAGGCCCGTGATCCCGCGACGGGGACCAGGAGCCGTGCGGCTCGGGCCGGAGCCCGCGGAGCCGCGCGGCGCGGGCCGGTGGACCGGCGGCCGGGCTCCGCTAGGGCCGGGCCTGCGCCAGCCCGAGCCCGGCGGAGATGGCGTTGTCGGCGGCGCGGGCCGCGGCGGAGTCGACGAGCAGCTTGCGCGTCGCGGCCTCCGCGGCGGTCGCGCTGTGGGTGACGCCGGCGCCGGAGATCGTGGCGAGGTCGGAGGCCACGGCGCTGAACGCGGTGACGAGCCGGTGCAGGTCGGCGCTGTAGCGCGCCGGCGGGTGCAGGGCGGCCAGCCGGGTGGCGACGGCGCCCGCCTCGGCGGCGAGCTTGCCGAACTCGCTGGCGATCTTCGCGTCCGACGCCGAGCCGGCGTGCAGCACGTCGTCGCCGAGCGCCGAGCCGACCGCGCGGAACTGCTTCTGATCGACGGCGTAGCCCGCCTTGAACCTCGCGGTCAAGCCGGCCGCGGAGCTCGCCGGGGCCGACGGCGCGCCGGTCGCCGTCGATGACGCGCTCGTGGTCGACGTGTCCGAGCTCGACGTCGAGCTGCTCGCCGGCGCGCCCGTCGTGACCGCCGGCGACGTGCTCGAGCTCGAGGCCGACGCGCTGCTCGCCGGCGTGCTCGCCGTGACCGCCGGCGACGTGCTCGAGCTCGAGGCCGACGAGCTGCTGCTGCTGGCGCCGCCGCAGCCGGCGAGCGCGATAGCGGCCAGCGCCGCGGCGCAGGTCAGCCGGGTGATGTTCACGGTCGTCTCCCGAGGTGAGGATGTGGTGCCGGGCCGCCGCCCCTGCCGAGACGGCCCCGACCTCGTGAGCTGCACGCTAACGGGTCCGGCAGCCGGGCCGCGGCCGGTGGGCGCCGGCGCCCACCGCGACCGCAGCGCGCCAATTAGACTGGCGAGCCGTGACCGAGACGGCATCAGGGAGTCTGCGGGCCTCCTGCCCGTCCTGGTTCGCGCGCTCGCTGATTGCCTCCGTGCTGACCGTGGGCCTGCTGTGCGCGACGGCCGCGTCGGCCTCGTCGGCGACGGCGCGAACGGTCAGCTTCCACGGCTATCGGCTGTCGGTCCCCGGATCGTGGCCGATCTTTGATCTGGCGCGTGATCCGGCGACCTGCGTGCGCTTCGATCGCCACGCGCTGTACCTCGGAACGCCGGGCGCCGATCAGCGTTGCCCGGCTGACGCCGTCGGCCGGACCGAGGCGATCCTGCTCTCGCCGCTGCGTGCCGGAGAGGCGGCGGCGCTGCGCGCGGGGCGGCGCGGCGGCGCGGCGGGCACGCCGTCCGCTCCGGCGATCGGCGGCGGCGACTCGACGACGATCCTCCTCGGCCGGTCCGGTCTGGCGGCGACCGTCACCTGGTCGGGCGACCGCGCGCTCGTCTCGGCGATCGTGCACCGCCATCTCTCGGCCCCGCCGGCCGCCCGCGCGCCCACGGCGACCCGCACGCCCACGGCCCACGCGCGCGGCGCACTCGCCTCGCGGCCGCTCGCCCACCCCGCCGAGGCGGTCGACGACGGCCTCGGCTTCGACGCCTGTGCCGCGCCTTCGACGAGCGTGATGGCTGACTGGACGGCCTCGCCCTATCGCGCCGTCGGGGTCTACGTCGGCGGCGTCAATCAGGCCTGCGCCCAGCCCAACCTCAGCTCGGCGTGGGTGGCGACGGTCGTCGCCGGCGGCTGGCATCTGATCCCGACGTACGTCGGCTATCAGGGCGCGGGCGCCTGCGGGGGCAGCTGCGCGACGATCACCGCCGCCGACGCCGCCGCCGAGGGAACGTCGGACGCGACGGCAGCCGTCGCCGCGGTGCAGGCGCTCGGCATCCCGGCCGGCAATCCGATCTACGACGACATGGAGCAGTTCACCGCATCTCCGGCCGACGTCAGCGCCGTGCTGACGTATCTGTCGGCGTGGACGACGCAGCTGCACGCCGACGGCTATCTGTCCGGCGTGTACGGCAGCGCCGCCTCGGCGATCTCCGATCTCGCCACCGAGCAGGGCACGGGCTACGCCGAGCCTGACGACATCTGGATCGCCGACTGGAACGACGAGCAGACGACCGCCGACCCCTATGTCCCGGCCACCGACTGGCCCGGCGCCGAGCGCCTGCATCAGTACGAGGGCGGACACAACGCCACCTACGACGGCGCGACGCTGAACATCGACAGCGACTTCGTCGACGGGGCCACCGCCGACGTCACCCCGCCGATCCCCGACGGCACCTTCGTCACCGAGGCCGGCGAGCCCTACGTCTATCGGATCGCGGGGGGCGCGCCCACCTATGTCAGCTCGTGGGCGCCGTTCGGCGGCCCGCAGGCGGTGCAGACCCTCACGCCCGACGCCTTTGACTCCCTGCCCCAGTATCCGGCCAGCGGCACGTTCGTGGAGACGACCGGCGCGCAGGTCTACCGGATCGTCGGCGGCGCGCCGATCGCCGTCAGCTCGTTGGCGCTGTTCGCCGACCCGCCGCCGGTGCCTGACACCACGATCGACGAATGGGACGTGCAGAACACGTCCAGCTGCCTCTCGCATCTCCAGGCCGCACCCGCCGACGGGACCGTCGTCGAGGGGCTGCCGGCCGACGACTACTGGTCGTTTACTTCCGGCGTGCGGACCGTGGCCGCGCCGACGCCGACCGCGATCACCGTCGACGACCTCGGCCTGGCGAGCTTCGCGGTCGCCACCACGATCCCGGGAGGCGCCGCGCCGACGACGACGGTCGCCACCGTCTGCCCTCCGCTGATCGCCCCGACGCCGATCGTCGTCCCGCCGCCGCCGCCCCCGCCGGTCAGGATGTGCGTCGTACCCCGCCTCAAGCATCTCACCTTGAAGCGGGCCAAGAGCGAGCTGGTCCACGCCGATTGCCGGCTCGGCGTCGTGCGCGCGCCCCGGCGCGTGCGCCGCGGCCGTGTGCTCCACGTCTTCGGTCAGTCGGTGGCGGCGCATCGCAGCGTGCCCGCCGGGGACCGGATCAACCTGCGCCTGCTCTGACCGCAGGCCACGGCCGACGCGCGCCGCCGCTTCGCCGCGCCGCCCCTTGACGTCGATGCGAACATATGTTCGATGACGAGCGACGGGAGTCCCTACAGCCGCTTTCGCCGCGCGCTCGCGACGGGCAACGAGATGCTCGTCCTCGGCGCCGCGCGGGAGCTGCCGCAGATCGCGCTCGACGACGCGCTGCGCATCTGTCTCGTGCTGCGCGACGGCGATCCGGCGCGCTATGACCGGGCCGCGGTGCGCTGGCTGGGGCGCTTCGCGCTCGAGGCGCGAGCCGCGACGATCGCCGACCTGCGTGCCGCGGCCTGCGCGATGGCGGCGCTTCCCACCGACACCGCCGCGGCGATGGAGCAGCTTCAGCAGCTCTGCGTGGCGTGCGGCGTCTCGTAGGGGCTCAGCCCGACGACGTGCTCGAGCCACGCCGCGAACAGCCGCCGGGCCAGCCCGACGGATTCGGACTCGCGCGCCCGGACCTCGTCGGTCATCCTCGTCAGGGCGCCCTCGCCGAGCAGCGCATGCAGGCTCTCCGCGTAGGCCGGGACGTCGCCCCAGGCCGCGGCCAGCGCGGCGTCGACCTCGAGGTGGAACTGCAGGCCGTACGCGCGCCGGAACACGAACGCCTGCTGCTCATAGGCGTCTGACCGCGCCAACCGGGTCGCCCCGGCGGGCAGCTCCCACGTGTCGCTGTGCCATTGCAGCGCCGAAAACCGGGCGGGCAGGCAGGAGAACACCGGATCGGCGGCGGCCTCGGCGGTCGCCTGCACCGTCAGCACGCCGACCTCCGCAGACGGCCCGGTGAACACCGCGGCGCCGAGTGCGCTCGCCAGCAGCTGCGCGCCGAGGCACACGCCCCAGTACGGCGCGCCGGCTCGCGCCGCCTCGGCGATCAACCGCTTCTCGGCGACGAGCCAGGGATGGCGATCGTCCTCGTAGGCACCCATCGGTCCGCCCATCGCCACGATGCCGGCGAACTCCCGCCAGTCGGGCAGCGGCTCGCCCTCGTCGACCTCGACGCGGTGCAGCTCCGCCCCCCAGGCCCGCAGCTCATCCTCGTAAGCGGCGGGCGGCTCGCACGAGATGTGCTGGAGGACGAGCAGCGTGCCCATCGCGTCACTGTAAAGCCGCGGGGCGCTCGGGGGCGTGCCGTATCGGCGATTGCGCGTCGTTGCTCAAGTCCGGGCCTCAGCGGTCCGACACATTGACCAATGGCGCATCAGGTGCATACGCTCGTCCACGATCCATGCTCGACGGCCTGACCCCGATCGCCTTCGCCGGCGACCCACCCGCGGCACGGCGCCTCCCGGGGCGCGTGTTGTTCGACGCGTCGCCCGATGCGCTCGTCGTCGTCGATCCCGACTGGGTCATCCGCGAGGTCAACGACCAGGCGACCGAGCTGTTCGGCTATCTGCCCGACGAGCTCGTGGGCCAGCCGCTTGACCTGCTCGTCCCTGACACCCGCCGCTGGGGTCACCGCCGCCGGATGATCGAGTACTCCGAGCAGCCGGCGATGCGCCCGATGGGCCGGCAGCGCGAGGTGGCCGCGCGGCGGCGCGACGGCGCCGAGGTCCCGGTGGCGATCACCCTCAGCCCGCTGCACACCGACGACGGCCTGTTCGTGATCGCCGCGGTCCGCGAGGCCGGCGAGCAGCGCATCGAGCGCGAACGGCTGAAGGCGGCCGAGGAGCTGCTGCGCACCACGATCGATCACGCCCCGATCGGAATGGGGCTGGTGGGGATCGATGGCCGGTGGCTGCGGGTCAACCGCGCGCTGTGCGAGATGACCGGCTTTGCCGAGCACGACCTGCTCGCCCGGACCCTGGCCGAGATCTGCCACCCCGACGACCGTCACCTCGGTCGCGAGGACGTCGCGCTCGTGCTCTCCGGGGAGTCGAAGTCCTATGAGACCGAGAAGCGCTTCGTCCGCGCCGACGGCCGGCTGCGCTGGGTGCTGCTGTCGGGGTCGCTCGTCCGTGATCCCTCGGGCGCCCCCAAGCACTTCGTCATTCAGATCCAGGACATCACCGAGCGCAAGGATCACGAGGCCGAGCTGCGCCACCTCGCCGCTCACGACGTCCTGACCGGCCTGCCCAACCGCCGCACCCTGGAGCAGGCGATCGACCGCCAGCTGGAGGCCCAGACCCGGTACGGCGACGAGCTGTCGCTGCTCATGGTCGACCTCGACCACTTCAAGTACATCAACGACACGCTCGGACACCGCGTTGGCGACGAAGTCATCCGCGAGGCGGCGCGGACGATGGTGCGGCGCCTGCGCACCGGCGATCTGCTGGCACGCCTCGGCGGCGACGAGTTCGCGATCCTGCTCCCGCGCTGCGATCAATCGGCCGCCCGCGCCGTGGCCGGCAAGCTCCTGGAATCGCTGAGCGCGATGCGCGTGCCGAGCCCGGAGCTCGAGCTGACTATGTCGGCGTCGATCGGCGTCGTCGCCGTCCGGCCGCAGGACGAGTACGACCGGGACGCGCTGATGGCCGCCGCTGACCTGACGATGTACGAGGCCAAGCAGGCCGGCCGCGGACGCTTCGCGATTCACGACGCCGGCGACGACGCCGGGGTGCGCGCCGGCGATCGCCCCGCCTGGTCACACCGGATCCGCCGCGCGCTGCGCGAGGACCGGTTCGTCGTCCACTATCAGCCGATCGTGGCCCTGGACGGCAGTGGCGGCCGGCGCTACGAGGCGCTGATCCGCATGGTCGACGCCCCCGGAGAGCTCATCGAGCCCGACGCGTTTTTGCCGATCGCCGAACGCTACGGGCTGATGGGCGCGATCGACCGCTCGGTGATCACCGAGGTCATCAGGGCGCTGGGCTCCGGTGGGCTGCCCGGTGAGGCGGCGGTCGCCATCAACCTGTCGATCGGCGCATTGGCCGACCCCGAGCTCACGCCGGCGATCGAGGCGCTGCTGGCGGCGCACGCCGTGGCTCCCGCTCAGCTCATCTTCGAGATCACCGAGTCCGATGCCGTCGCTCGCCTCGAGGACGCGGTGCGCTGCACCGAGCGCCTGCGCAGGCTCGGCTGCCAGACCGCGCTCGACCGGTTCGGCGCCGCCGGCGGGGCGCTGGTCGCACTCCAGCGGCTGCGCTGCGACTATCTCAAGCTCGACCGCCGGTTCACCGCAGACCTCGACGGCGACGGCGGGGATCGCGTCCTGATCGCGGCGCTGGTCGGGATCGGCCGGGGCATGGGCATGCCGACGATCGCCACCTTCGTCGAGGACGAGACGACGCTGGAGAGCCTCCGCGCGCTCGGCGTCGAGTTCGCCCAGGGCCATCAGCTCGGTCGCCCGGCGCCGGCCGGCCGGCTGCGCCCGTCGCGATGAGGATGCCGGGAACGTGTCTCATCCGGATCCGCCGCTCCCACACGCCGAGGTCGTCGTGGCCCAGCGCCGGCGCCGGCGGTCAACCCCTGCCGCGAGCGGCCCGCGCCACAGGCTCTCGGTCTCTAGGCGCCGTCGTGGATCGTGATCACGTAACCATCGGGGTCTGACACGGCGAAGGTCCGGCCGAACGGGCCGTCAAACGGGGCGGTCGTGATCGACACCCCCTGTGCGGCGAGCTGGTCATGCAGCACCTGGGCGCCGTCGACCGAGACCCAGAGCGCAACCCCGAGACCGGGCTGGCCGGCGTCAAGATCGGTGGCGGGCAGCCGCTCGCGGACGGCGAACGCGATCGGCTCGGTGGCGAAGACCACGGCGCCGGGGGGTGCGGCCGGCGCTCGGGGCAGGCCGAGACGCTGCTCGTAGAACGCGGCGGCGGTGTCGAGGTCACGGACCTGCAGGGAGATGAAGTCAGGACCAGCGGGCATCAGCGGAAGCTCCTGTGATCGTCAATGTCTTGACATCCATTCTATGTCAAGATGTTGACGTGAGTCAAGTGGATCTCGATACCGCGGTCGGCTATGCGCTCAAGCGCGCCACGGTCGCCCTGCGAGCCGCGATGGACGCGACCCTGCGCGAGCACGAGCTGACCGTGCCGCAGTACTCATGCCTGGAGCAGCTCGCCCACCAGCCCGGGCTCACCAACGCCGAGCTCGCCCGCGGCACCTTCGTCTCCCGCCAGGCGATGCACCCGCTGCTCGCCACGCTCGAGAGCCTTGACCTCGTCCACGGCGACGGCGGCGGTCGCCATGAGCACTTCACGCTGACCGACGGCGGCGCCCGGCGACTCCACGGCGCCTCCATGGCCGTCGCCGCCGTCCAGGAGCGGATGCTCGCGTCGTTCGATCCCGAACAACGACGACGCCTCCATGCTGATCTGACCGCCTGCGCCGACGCACTCAACCCATGAGGACCGGGGCCATCCCCTGGTAGCCGGGCTCATGATCAGGAGGCCATCGGCGCTCCCCGTTCCCGCTCAGGCGCACCCGTCGGGAACGGCGACGATCGACGAGCGGCTGCGGCTGCCGCCTGAGGTGGTCAGGCCCGCCGGCTGGCGATGATGACCGCCATCTCGTCGGTGGCGAGCAGTTCGACGGCGGCGAGGCGCGGGTCGGCGAGCAGGGCCGTGCGGAGCGCGTCGGTGTCCATCGGTATCCCCGGCGTGAGGTCGTCCTTGACCAGGATCCCGCCAGGAGACAAGAGGCCGATCACGTCGCCGAGGAGATCGGAGAGCTCGGTCGGGGTGCCGCCATCGAGGAAGATCAGGTCAAACGGTGCGCGCTCGGGCAGGACGTCCTGCCAGCAGGCCTTGAACCTCGGGAATCGATGAACCACCGCGCGTCATGCGGCAGTTACCGTGTCGGCCGGCGAGCGTCGCGTTGACGAGACTCCGGCGGCCCGGTGACGCTACCTGACTCCCATTCGTGCCGCAGAACGGCGAAGACGCGAAGGGTCGTCCATTCGCCCTTGAACCAGTCAGCCTCGATGAGGCGCGCTTCGCAGCGAAAGCCGAGTCGCTCGAGGAGCCGGTGGACGGCGTCGTTGCGATCGTCGGCCTCGGCGTAGACACGATGCAGCCGGCGCGCCTCGAACAGCTCGGCGATCACAGCCGCGAGCGCCTCTAACGCGAGTCCGACCCCCTGACGGTCCGGGGCGAGGGTCACGCCGATCTCGGCCGTCGCCGGCTGATCGGCATCGACGCGGACGCCGCAGTCGCCACACAGCGTCCCGGAGTCCCGGTCGGTGAGCGCCAGTTGCACCCACGCTCCCCGTGTCCCGAACGCCACGCCCTCCTGGGTGGTGAGGAACCGCCGGGCGTCACCCATCGAGTACGCCGTGTCCCAGGACTGATAGCGCGCGACGGCCGGCTCGCGGCGGTAGGCGACGAACGCCGCCAGATCGCCGATCTGAAGCGAGCGAAGGCGTAGGCGCGCGGTGACGAGCTCCACCATGACGCATTCTGCCGAGACTGTCGTCGCGACGCAGACGCCGGCGTATCAAGCGGCGCTGCTCTCCGCTCTTCTCCGTGATGAGTCGTTGCACGAGCGCCGAAGGGCGCGTCCTCCACGCCGGGTCCGGCTCGCGATGCGTGACCGTCGTCGGCTGCCCGCGGCTCGGTCTGATGCCGGCGGCGTGGAATAGATCGGTGCGCTTCGTCGTCTTCTCGAGTACGGCAACGACACATCGGGTTTCGGTTCGATTCGAGCGAGAGGTCAGGCGATGAGCTTTTTGGCAGGACTCAGGAGCGAGGGCGGCTGCGAGAAGGCGGCCGGTCAGTTGGAGCGGACGCGGTATGCGCTGGCGTGGTGCGTCGTCTGCGGTCACGAGGAGGTGCACAGCGGGCCCGGACGCGCCACCTGTCCCACCTGCGGTGCGGCCGTGGTGATCACCGCCCTGTACGGCGAGCGGCCCGTCGGCCGGGCACGGCGCTGGCGCGTCGACGTCAGAGCTGAGGGTCGGCGCCGTCCTGATCGGCCTGATGACCGGGATCGCGCGCGATCCCGGGATGGCGTCGTCGGCAGGCTGACTGCTGTGGAAGGAGGGGCGGCTCGGATCGATCGCGGTCAGTAGGCGAGCGGCGAGGTCGGTTGAGCAGCTGATTGCGCCGGGGCCTCTCATCGCCAGGAGCGCGATCCAGCGCCAGAGGGATTTCTAGGGCGCGGGCGCCGGGGCGCGCTCGGGCTCACGCGCCGGCCGTCGCGGCTTGACCCGGTCGAACTCGGGGCCGATGTGGTCGCGCACCCGGATGCGCGCCTGCTCGGCGTCCGGGCGTGGAAGTCCTCCGCGCGGGGCGTCTGGCGGGGCCGGCGGCTCATCGGGTCCGGGACCCCCGCCACCCCCGTCATCTCCCGGGCGGTCCGGTGGCGAGTGGCGAGCGATACAGCAGCGCCGGAACCAGGAACAGGGCCGGAACGAAGAGAAACACCAGCAGCAGCAACAGGGCCCCGGCCGCACCATCCGACAGGCCGCCGACCACGGCGACGCCGCCCAGGACCGCCGAGACGAGCCGAGGCAGCGCAGCCACGGCGAGCACCACGCGAAACCAGAAACGCGATCGTCGCTGCTGAGACGCACCGGCACTCAGAGCCAGCGGCAGTGTCGCGCCGGCCAATCGGGTGCCGGGGTCGAAAGTGCGGGGTATCCCGGATGGAAGGCGGCGGTGAGGTCGATAGGACTACGGCCAGCACAGGCTGAGGGAGAGACGATGGATGAGGTGAGGACGCCGAGCTTTGCGGGGGATCGGGATCTGGCTGCCAGAGCCGATGATCTGGCGCGGCGCCTCCCTGACGCGCTCGCGCCGTTGGCCCGGATCGCGTACAACTATCGCTGGGCGTGGTACCCGCGTGGCAAGGAGGTCTTCCGCGCGATCGACCCGGATCGGTGGAACCGGTGCGACGAGAATCCGGTACGACTGCTGCAGGAGGTCTCGGGTGAGGCGGTGGCCCGGGCCGCGGACGACATGGATCTGCTGGAGCGCGCGGCGGTGCTGGAGGCCGCGTTCGCGGCGGACCTGGGGCGCCCGTCGCAGAGGCCGATCGCCCCGGAGCGCCCGGTCGCGTTCTTCTGCGCCGAGTTCGGCGTGCATCATTCGTTGCCGATCTATTCTGGCGGGCTCGGCGGGCTCGCCGGTGACCTTCTCAAGGAGGCCTCGGATCAAGCGCTGCCGCTGGTCGCCGTCGGCTTGCTGTACCGGCAGGGCTATTTCCGTCAGCGGTTGGACGCTTCGGGCTGGCAGCACGAATACTGGATCGACATCGATCCCGAGCGCGTTCCCGCTGCCCTGGTGCGAGGACCGGATGGCCGGCCGCTGACGATCACGGTCCCGATCCGTGACAGTGAGGTGACCGCACAGATCTGGCGCGTGGCCGTCGGCCGGGTGCCGTTGTTTCTGCTCGACGCCTATCGCCCCGAGAACCGGCGCTTGGACCGATGGATCACCTCACAGCTCTATGTCGCCGATCCGATCACCCGCCTCTCCCAGTATGTCCTGCTCGGCGTCGGCGGCATGCAGGCGCTCGCGGCGATGGAGATAGAGCCGTGTCTGGTGCACCTCAACGAGGGACACGCCGCACTTGCGGTGCTCGGTCTGGCGGGCGCCGAGCGGGCGCGCGGAGCATCAGCTGAAGCGGCACTGGAGGCCGCGCGCAAGCGCACCGTGTTCACCACTCACACCCCCGTCGGGGCCGGCAACGAGACATACGCGCCCGATGATGTGATCGACACGCTCGGTGAGGCGGCGGCCGACCTGGGCATCGATCCAGAGATGATCGTGCGGCTCGGCCGTCAGAGCCCCGAGGATTGGGCAGAGCCCTTCGGGATCACGCAGTTCAGCCTGCGGATGAGCCGCAGCGCGAACGCGGTCAGCCGCCGGCACGGCGGCGTCGCCCGCGAGATGTGGCAGGGGCTGTGGCCGGAGCGCTCGCTCGACGCGGTGCCGATCACTCATGTCACCAACGGAGTGCACCTCGCGACGTGGGTGGGGCCGGCGATGCACCGTCTGTTTGACCGTCATCTCGGCGACGGCTGGTGGCTGCGGGCCACCGACACCGCGACCTGGAAGGCTCTCGACGGGATATCTGATGCCGAGCTCTGGAGCGCGCGATGCGAGCAGCGCGCTGACCTGGTGGCGTTCGTTCAGGATCGCAGCGGGATCGACCGCCTCGCCGAGCGGCGAACGCGTGAGCAGATCGAGGCCGCCGCGCGCGCGTTTGACCCCGACGTGCTCACGATCGGGTTCGCGCGCCGCAACGCGACCTACAAACGGCTCCGCCTGTTCACCATCATTCCCCGGCGAGTGCAGGACATGCTGACCGGCGATCGGTCCGTCCAATTCGTGCTCGCCGGAAAGGCGCACCCCAGCGACGAAGAGGCCAAGCGCGCGGTCCAGGACCTGTTTCGCTTCAAGGACGCGCCGCACGTCGCCGAACGAGTCGTGTACCTGCACGAGTACGACCTCGCGATGGCCAAGCTCCTCGTGCGTGGCTGCGATCTCTGGCTCAACCTCCCCCGGCCGCCGCTGGAGGCCAGCGGAACGAGCGGGATGAAAGCCGTCATCAACGGCGGCCTGAACCTCAGCGTGCTGGACGGCTGGTGGGCGGAGGCCTACGACGGAACCAACGGCTGGGCGCTTCCGGGCGAGGCCCAACCCGACCACGCCACTCAGGACGCCCGTGACGCCGCCACCCTGTTCCGCCTGCTCGAGCACGAAGTCGTGCCCGACTTCTATGACCGCGGCCCCGACGGCCTCCCACACTCGTGGCTCGCTCGCATCCGCGCCTCGATCAGCACGCTGGCGCCCGCCTTCTGCGCCGGACGAATGCTCAACGACTACATCGAGCAGATCTACGCTCCCACCGCCGATCACGTCTGAGCAGTCGACCGGCATCGACGACCCGGGCGGCCCGCTCGCGCCACGGGCGCCCGGCGCGAGCATCGGTCTCATCTGGGCGGCCGCGGGCGGGCGGCGCGCGGCCTGCGCTCACGCGGAGAGCGTCAGGATCGCGGCGGTGTGCGCGGGGACCCGGACTGCGTACACGCCCGCGGCGTTGGCGCTGACCAGCGTCGCGCGCGGCGTGCCGGTGAGCTGGCCCGTGCGGGCGGACAGGCTCTGACCGGCCAGCGTCGTGCCGCTGGTGGCGCTCAGCGACTCGGCGCTCAGCAGCGACAGCGATCCCGTGCCGCGGGTGCCCGAGGCGGTGACGCCGATCGTGCGGGGCATCGGGCCGACGTTGGTCAGCACGACCCGCTCCGACCCGTCGGGCGCGCGCACGGCGAACTGGTAGAGCCGCGCCAGGCCGGGGTCGGAGATGCGCAGCAGCCGCGAGCCGGCGGGTGCGACGCCGGCGAAGGTCAGCAGGCCGTAGTACTCGGGTTGCACTGAGACGCTCCAGCCGGAGGCGGAGTGCCGGGCGGTGATCATCTGGTTGAGGTTGCCGTCGACCGTCTGGAAGTTGACGCCCTGGACGCCGGCCCGCCACAGCGCCGGCAGCACGTTGAGCGCCCACAGTGCCTCGGCGAAGGAGTCAGAGAGCCCGGCCACACCCCCGCAGGGGATGCCGTTGATCTCGTCCACGCGCAGCGGCGTGCCGTGGGCGGCGGCCGCCGTGACCGCTGCGTGGATCGTCTCGGCCAGACCCTGGATCGACGCGCGGGTGAAGAACTGCGACACCGACAGGTGCGTGAGGCGCGAGCAGTCCTTCAACGGATAGGCATGTACCGTCACCAGCTTCAGGCGTGGCGGCATGTCGTTCAGCACGGTGTCCAGCCGGGACAGCCAGTGGGGTGACCCTGAGCTTGGGCCCGCGAGCGGAGCTCCGCCGAGCGCGGAGGCGATGGTCGAGAACTTCCTGCCGTAGTCGGCGAACGGGTGGTGGCCGCGCGCCCGTCCATACACGTACGCCCACGGGTAGTACTCCGGTTCGTTGCCCAGCTCGAACGCGTCGATCAGGCCCGCGCCGACGTACCGGTCATAGCCGGCGACCTCGGCGACGGCGATCCTGGCGTTGATCGTGGGGTGCTGCTCGAGGTTGACCCCGAGGATGGCCGTGCCGCCCAGCGCGGTGAGCAGCGCCCGGACGTCGGCGCCCCACCGCGGGGTGAGGGTGTACAGGTAGGGCGGCTTCCTCATGCCGGGGACCGGCCACCAGGAATCGTCGGCTGACACGCCGCCGAGGCGCAGCAGGAACGGTGCTCCGGGCGAGAGGTTTCTCAGCAGGCGCCGGAAGGGCGAGTCGGGATCGGCGGGGGAGCCCGAGAGGTGGGGGATCGCGGCGAGGCGCCCAGAGCCGAGGCCCTCGCTGTCTCAGACGCTAGTTGTCGCGCACGACTGAAGCTGTGACACGTGCGCGGACTCGGCGGCCACGCGATCGAGCCCGCCCTCGCCTGAACCGGCGGTTACGCGGCACGCCCACCCATCAACGAGGACATCGTCGTCGCCGCCGGCGAGCCGCTCGCTGTGAGCGGGCTTCCTCGGCCCGGGGCAGTCAGCCGCATATGCTCGGGCGATGACCCGGGCGAGTCGTGGCTCGATGGAGCGCGAGCTGGTTGGACGCGATCTGGAGTCAGCGCGCGTCGACGCGATCATCGAGAGTCTGTCTGAGCGAGGGGCGGCGCTCGTCGTCTCGGGCGAGCCCGGGGTCGGGAAATCTGCGCTGCTGCACCACGCGCGGGCTCGAGCGGACGCTCGTGGCCTTCGGACCCTGACCGCTGTGGGCGTCGAGTCCGAAGCGGAGCTCGCCTTCGCCGGTGTGCATCAGCTCCTGTATCCGATTCTCGGCCTGCTGGAGCTGCTGCCGGCGCCGCAGCGGCGTGCGCTGGAGATCGCGTTCGGGATCGCGAGCGGGCTCGAGCCGGATCCGTTCCTGGTCGCGCTCGCGGCCTGCCAGCTCGTGTGCGACGCGGCCGAGGAGTCGCCGGTGGTGCTCTTCGTCGACGACGCGCACTGGCTGGATCGCTCGAGCTCGGGAGTCCTGACCTTCATCGCAAGGCGGATGGAGAGCGAGCCGGTCGGCCTGCTGGTCTCCGTGCGAGCGGGCTGTGCGACGCCTCTGAGTGACGCCGGGCTGCCCGAGCTCGAGCTCGTGCGGTTGTCGGCATCGGCTTCTGCTGCGCTCTTGGATCGGACCGCGCCCGATCTCCATCCCGTACTTCGCGCCCGCGTACTGGCCGAGGCGGCCGGCAACCCCCTGGCGCTGGTGGAGCTGGTCCGCGCGCAGGGGACGGCGGAGGGCTCCGATCTGCAGCTCAGCGGCGCGCCGTTGCCACTGACGACGCGTCTGGAGCGAACGTTCGCGGCTCGGCTGGACGGTCTTCCGGATGACACCCGCGTCGTTCTCGTGACCGCGGCGCTTGATGCTCGCGCGTCATTGCAGGACCTCGTTGCATCCGCATCGATGCTGGCCGGGCAGCCGCTCGGAGTCTCGGATCTGGACCCGGCGGTCGCGGCCGAGCTCGTCTCGGTCGTGGACGGGCAGGTCCGGTTTCGTCATCCGCTCGTGCGCTCGGCGGTGCGTCAGGCGGCGCCACCGGCTCAGGTCCTGGCGACGTATCGTGCGCTGGCAGAGGTCGTGACCGATCCGGAGCGTCGGACATGGCATCGGGCGATGGCGGCCGTGGGGTATGACGAGGAGGTGGCGATCGCCCTGGACCGGCACGCGGTCGCGGCACGCCGGCGGGGGGCGGTGATGGTCGCCGCGGCCGCCCTGGAGCGAGCGGCCAGGCTGACCGCGGATCCCCGTCGGAGGGGCGAGCGCCTGGTGCGTGCCGCGGACGCCGCGTACGAGCTCGGCGCCGTCGACGTCGTCCGGCGCCTGCTCGAGCAGGCTGAGTCGCTCGATGTCGGCGAACTCGAAGCGGCCAGGCTGGCGTGGCTGCAGCGGATGATCAGCGGGGACGTGTGGTTTGAGCGCGGTGCCGCGAAGACGTTCGTGGCGATCGCCCGCCGGGCGCGTGACGCGGGCGACGCGGACATCGCGCTCGGCTCGCTCGTTCCGATCGCGCATCGCTGCTGGTGGACGCGGTGCCGACCGAGGACTCGGAGCTATGTCGTCGCTGCGGCGCAGGAGATGGGCTCCGCCGAGGATGACCCACGCCTGCTGGCCGTCATGGCGCTGGCGGATCCCGAGGCGATGGGACGCTCTGTTCTCCTGCGCGTTTCGAAGATGAGGCTCGCCGATGTGACCGATCCGGTCGCGGCCATCCATGTTGGGATCGCGGCCGAGAAGGCGGGCGATTACGGCCTCGGCGCGCAGTTCCTGAGTCGCGCGGTCGACCGTCTGCGCGAGCAGGGACGCCTGGGCCTGCTGGCCCAGGCGCTCGTGCACCACGCGTGGGCGGCGACGTATGCGGGTGACTGGTCGGCCGCCGCCGCAGCGGCCGCGGAGGGTTCGCGGCTGGCCCGGGACACCGATCAGCCGCAGTACGAGCTGACGGGTGAGCTGATCACCGGGCTGGTGGCTGGGCTTCGGGGAAGCGATCCCGACTTCGAGGAACGAATCGCCGGGCCGGTGCGGACATTGATGACGACGCGGCGTGGCCCGCTGCTGGCGCCGGCCCATCTCGCTCGCGGCGCCGCCGCTCTCGGCGAGGGCCGCTACGAACAGGCCGTCGACCACCTCTGGCCGGTATTCGACGAAGCCGATCCGGCGTTTCACCGCTTCATGCGCTGGCCGGCGGTCCTTGACATCGTGGAGGCGGCGGCGCGAAGCGGCCGTCTCGAACGGGCGGAAGCTGTCATGGCCGAGCTTGAAACGATCGCATCGCGGAGCGGCCCGCCACTGCTCGTCGTCCTGCTCGCCTGCGCGCGACCGCTGCTGGCCGACGATCAGGAGGCTGAGGCGTTGTTCGAGGTCGCGCTCGCTCAGGATCGCTCCGCGTATCGGTATCCCCGAGCGAGATCATTGTTCTCGTTCGGCAGCTGGCTGCGTCGGCAGCGGCGCGAAGTGCAGTCGCGCGCTCCCCTGCGCGAAGCGATCGAGCTCTTCGACGGTCTCGGCGCGACCCGGTGGAGCGATCGTGCCCGCCAGGAGCTGCGCGCGACCGGCGAGTCGCCCGGCCCACGCCTTCCCGATGCCCGCGATCGGCTCACTGCTCAGGAGCTCCAGATCGCCCTGCTCGCCGCGCGGGGTCTGTCCAATCGCGAGATCGGGGAGCGATTGTTCCTGTCGCATCGCACGATCGGCTCGCATCTGTACCGGATCTTTCCCAAGCTCGGAATCGCCTCCCGGACGCAGCTGCGCGACGCGTTGCCGGTTCTCACCGGCAGCTGATCAAGCAGTCGCTCGACTCAAGACAGCGCCGGAAGTCCGGTGCACGATCACGGTTGATCGCACATCCGCAAGCAAGGAGATCCATAACATGAGCGAGTCCCCGAACATCGTGCTCGTGCACGGCGCGTGGGCAGACGGGTCAAGCTGGAGCGCCGTCATCGAGGCGCTCCAGGCCAAGGGCTACAACGTCACCGCCCCTCAGTTCCCCGAAAGCTCCCTGGCCGACGACGTCACCCGTCTGCGGCAGATCCTTGCTCGGCAGAGTGGTCCGACGATCGTCGCCGGCCACTCGTACGGCGGGCAGATCATGACCGCGCTTGGCGAGGACGCCCCCAACGTGGTCGGGCTGGTCTACATCGCGGCGTTCGGGATCGATGAGGGCGAATCGCTCGGCGCGCTCCTGGGCGGCGGCCCGCCGACCCCCGCCCTCGCACATCTGATCGTTGACGAGCAGGGCTTCTCCTGGCTTCCGGAGGACGATTTCGTCAACCACTTCGCGGCTGATGTCGAGCCGGCCAGGGCGCGAGTCATGCACGCCGTCCAGCAGTGCCTCTCGATGAGCACATTCGAGGATGTCATGGGCGTCCCCGCCTGGAGGATGCACCCGTCGTGGTACCTGGTCGCGACCAACGACGAAGCGATCCCACCGGACGCCGAGCGGATGTTCGCCGAGCGCATGGGCGCCACCACGGTCGAGGTGCCCTCGAGCCACGTCGCCATGGTCTCGCATCCGGACGAGGTGGTCAGCCTGATCGAGGCTGCGTCGGTGGCCACCCGCAGCGCATCAGTCGCCTACTAGAGGTCTGCCATGCCGATGATCGACGTATACGCGCCGGTGGGAACCTTCGCCGACAAGCACGCGCTCGCTCAGAACCTCGCCGCGGCAGTGATGCGCTGGGAGCGGGTGCCGGACCTGGCGCTGTTTCGCGACAACACCGCCGCCTTCGTGCATGACGTTGCCGCGGATTGCACCGCGAACGTCGCCGGGCACAGCAACTACGTGCGCGTTCAGGTGCTCACCCCGGCGGGCGTGCTGGACCGAGACAAGCAGCTGGGTGTCGTGAGCGAGCTGACCGAGATCGTGGCCGCTGCCGGCGGCGATCCGAGCCTGGTCCGACGCACCTGGGTGCTCCTGACGGAATCGCCGGATGGCGGCTGGGGAGTCGCCGGCCACGCGAACACCGGCTCCGACCTCGCCCAGGCGGCCCGCGCGGAGATCGCAGCGGCCGCCGAGCGATCGCCGGCAACGGCATGAACGCCACGCCGGATCGATCGGCTTCCCGCCGTCGGCGGGCGACCGCGCGTCAGCCGCCGGTCGACGGGGCGTCGTCGCCCCGATCGCCGAGCGCGGCGGCGACCCCGGCCAGCAGCTCCTGCGCCGTGAACGGCTTCTGCAGGAGCGGGCCGTTCAGCGGGACGTCGGGGTCGTCCAGCGCCGGCCGCGCGAACCCCGACATGAACAGGACCCTGACCTCCGGCCGGGCGGCGTGGATCCGTTCGGCGAGCGCCGGCCCCATGATCTCGGGCATCACGACGTCGGTCAGCAGCAGATCGATCGGCTCGTCGGACTCCAGCGCCGTGGCCAGCGCCTCGTTGCTGCCGCTCGCCGTGACGACCTCGTAGCCGGCGTCGGTGAGACCGCGCGCGATCAGCCGGCGCAGCGCCGGCTCGTCCTCGACGATCAGGATCCGCCGGCGCTCGCCCGGCGGCTCGGCGGCCGCCCGGTCCGCCTCCTGCGGCTCCGGCAGCCCGTCCGCGGTCGCCGGCACCCCGTCCGCGGTCGCCGGCAGCAGCACACTGACCGTCGTGCCGAGGCCGGGCTCGGAGTACAGCTGGACATGGCCACCCGCCTGGGTGGCGATCCCGTAGACGGTGGCCAGGCCCAGTCCGGTGCCCTCGCCGACCGGCCGGGTCGTGAAGAACGGGTCGAAGGCGCGCTCGACGACGTCGGCGGACATCCCGACGCCCGTGTCGTTCACGCGGATCCGGATGTAGCGGCCGGGCGGCAGGATGCCGTGCGACAGGTCTCGATCGCGCTCGAACGTCACCCCGGAGGTCTCGATCGCCAGCCGGCCGCCCTGCGGCATCGCGTCCCGGCTGTTGACGGCGAGGTTGACGAGCACCTGGCTGAGCTGGCCGGGGTCGATCCGCACCCGATCGAGCTCGGGATCAAGCGCCGTCGAAAGCTCGATGTGGGCTCCGAGCGTGCGCCGGAGCAGCTCGAGCGTCTCGGCGATCGTGGCGTTGACGTCGATCACCTCGGCCGTGACCGTCTCCTGGCGGGCGAAGGCCAGCAACTGGGCCGTCAGGCCGGCGGCCCGCCGGGCGGCCTGCGCGATCTGGGCGACGTCGTCGCTGAGCGTCCGCCGGCGCTCCGCGTCCAGCTCGCCATCCAGCTCGGCGAGGTGCTCGAGCACGACATCCGAGTAGCCGGTGATCACCGCCAGCAGATTGTTGAAGTCGTGCGCGATCCCGCCGGCGAGGTGGCCGAGGCCCTCCAGCCGCTGGGCGCGCACGAGCCGCGCGCTCAGCCGCTCGCGCTCCAGCCGGACGCGTCCGAGCTCCTGCCGGGCCTGGGCCTCGAGGCGATCGGTGATGTCACGGTTGATCTCCAGCAGCCCTTCGAGGTTTCCCGCGCCGTCATAGAGCGCGCCCCAGCGACTGGTCACCGTGACCTGCCGGCCGTCCTTGGTCGTCTGCACGAGATCGCCTTCCCACAGGCCGGTCTCGGTGACCTGACGCTCGATCTCCTCCAGCGCGATCGGATACCGGGTCTGCAGCAGGTCACGAGGGCGCCGTCCGAGCGCCTCCTCACGGGTGAAGCCGTAGGCGCTCTCGGCGGCACGATTCCAGAAGGTGATCCGGCGCTCGGCATCGCGGGCGAAGATGGCGTCCGGGGCGAGCTCCAGCAGCGCCGACTGCTCGACGAGCTGATCCATCAGGGATCGCTCGCGTTCCATGTAGTCGACGATGTCGTGCAGCAGCGACTCGCGTTCGGATTCGGCTCGGGCGCGATCGGCGACAGCGCGCTTCCGGTCGCCCTTGGGCGCCAGCGTCACGTGGGGGTCTTTCGGCGTCCTGGTCGCCACACATCCGGCCTTGCTGAGCGCAACCGCTCGGGCGCGGACGCGTCCGGGCGACCACTGAAGGGTACACCGGTCCTCGGGCACCGTCTGACCGTCCGTTCCGTAGCCGGCCGCTCACGCCGCGCGGCGCGCCGTCCGATGACCGCGGGAGAAACGTCACGATGCGACGCGCCGCCGCCTACATCTCCGTCCTCGCCTGCGTGGTCGCCATTCCCTCGGTCGCGCGGGCCGCTGAGTCTCCCGCCGCCGCGGTGCCGGCCGGTGCGCTGACCGGGACGATCGCGGTCATCGGGGACGGCACGCTCACCGTCCAGTCCAGCGGCCGCCTCGTCGGGGTCATCAACGCTCTCACCGACGCCGCCAACGCGCTCAGCGCGCACGAGTATCCGTACGTGTGGGGCGGGGGGCACGCCGAGGCCGGAATGGCGAGCATCGGCATCAGGGGCGGCCCGGGCTACAACGGTCGGCGGATCGGCTTTGACTGCTCGGGCTCGGTCGCCGCCGTCCTCTCCGCGGCCGGTCTGTGGCCGGCCGGCGCCGCGGTGCCCAACGACGCGGGTGTCATCGCGCAGCTGCTCCACGCCGGCCTGATCGCCCGCGGTCCGGCGAGCGCCCCCGACGACGTGATGCTCTACGACGATCCCGGCATCCACATCTTCATGAGCATCGACGGCCGCTTCTTCGGCACCTCGGACGGGGGTGGCGGCGACCCCCGGGGCGAGCCCACGTGGCTCGACGACGGCGCGCCGGATGCGTCGGACCGCGCGTTCAAGCGCTATCACTTCCTGCCCGCGGTCCTCCACGACCGGACGACCTACGGGCACGAGTACACCTTCCAGACCGCCGCCGACCCGGCGCTCGCCGCCGGCGCGCTGCTCGGGGAGCGGGTGCAGGTCGGCTATGACCAGACGAGCACCGGCAGCCTGCTCGCCACGTCGATCGATTACGTCGGGGCGGTGACGGTGAGCGGGACGGTGACCGCCGTCGCCGCCGGTGGCGCGTCGCTGACGCTGACCGCCTCCACCGGCCAGGGCCTCACCTTCACGACCGCGGCCAACACCGGGCTGCTGTCCGGCGTCGCGACCGGTGACGGCGTGACCGTCACCTACACGACCGCCGCCGGCGGGATCCTCGTCCCCCACGCCGTGCAGGTCACGAGCGTGACCGCCACGGCACCGCCGACGGCGACAACCCCGACGGTGCCGGTGACCACCACCGCTCCCGTGGTGACCACCACTACCGTCGCGCCCCCAACTTCCCCGTCTCCGTCTACGCTCCCACCGGCCACCCCTGGCCGCTGATCTGCAGCTTGCCCTCCGTGACGGCGCGCCCCGCGCCGCCGCCGAAGGAAAGTGAGACCGGCGGGCGAGAACCCGCTCGGGCGGTGCCCTGAGCACCGCGCGCGCTGTTCTCGCCGCCCTCACCGGCCGGGTCGTAACGAGACGACCGAGCCACTGCCGCCGGTACCACGAACCACGCCCCCTCCGACAGCAGGCTGAACATCGCGGCCAGGGTCTGACGGACCGCGACGGTGTGGGGATGCTGTCGGTTTCTGCTCACGACGGGAAGCATCCAGGGTGAGCGAGCCGGCGTCATCGCAGTTCTGGATCCCGTTATGTCCAATTCTGGACCGTGCGCTGACGGGGAGTCGCCATGGCAACATGGAGAGGCCATGGCCACCACGCGAGGGCTTCCAAGTGGGGCGGTGACGCTGGTCTTCACCGATATCGAGGGCTCGACGCGGCTGCTGCAGGCCCACGGCGAGCACTACGGCGACGTCCTGGCGCGCCACCACGAGTTGCTGTGCGCCGTCTGGGCACGGCATCACGGAATTGACATGGGCGCGGCCGGTGACGGCCGGTTCGCCGTCTTCCGGGCGGCGCGTCCGGCGCTGCACGCCGCGCGGGATGCCCAACGCGAGCTCGCACGCGAGCGCTGGCCGGCCGGCATCGCCGTGCATGTGCGCATCGGCGTGCACACGGGTGAGGCGCGGGTCCAGGGCGGTCTGTACTGGGGCGAGGATGTCCACTACGCCGCGCGCATCTGCGACGCCGGCCACGGCGGGCAGGTCGTCGTCTCGGCCGCGACGGCATCGCTCGTCTCCGGCGCCGAACTGGTCGATCTCGGAGAGCACCGCGTCAAGGACTTTCCGATCCCGCGGCGGCTGTACCAGCTCGGCGCCGAGCGCCATCCGCCGCTGCGCACGCTTGACCCGCTGCGCTCGAATCTGCCGAGCAGCCCCGGGGCGCTGATCGGCCGAGACGCGCAGCGCGCCGAGCTCGCGCGGCTGCTCGGCCCGTGCGGATGTCGCCTGGTGACGATCACCGGCGCCGGGGGAACCGGGAAGACCCGCCTCGCGCTCGCCGTCGCCGAGGCGATGATGGGAGAGCTGGCCGACGGCGCGTTCTTCGTCGGGCTGGCCGAGGTGACGACGCCCGAGGGCGCGCTGACCGAGATCGCCACGCACGTCGGCGTCCGGGTGTCGACCGGGGCCGACGCCGTGACCTCGCTCGCCGCCGCGCTCGCCGACCGGCGGCTGCTGCTCGTGCTGGACAACTTCGAGCATCTCCTCGCCGCCGGGCCGCTCGTCTCGACGCTGCTGGCGGCGGCGCCCGGTCTCCGGGTGCTCGTCACCAGTCAGGCGCCGTTGCGCCTCGCCGGCGAGCGCGTCAGTGGACTCGGCCCGCTCGAGACGCCGCGCGCCGACGATGCCGCCAGCCTCGAGCAGTCCCCCGCCGGACGGTTGCTGCTCGATCGGGCCCGCGACGCGCTCCCCGGCTTCGCGCTCAGCGCCACCAACGCCGGCGCTCTGGCCCGGCTGTGCCGGGCGCTCGACGGAATGCCGCTCGCGCTCGAGCTCGCCGCCGCGCGGCTGGCGGTGCTCTCGCCCGTGGACCTGCTGTCGCGCCTGGAGCGCGGATTGGATGCGCTGGGCCGGGGCTGGCGGGACCTGCCGGCGCGCCAGCGCGGTCTCCGGGCGGCTCTGGAATGGACGACCGGGTTGCTCGACGCCGATGCGGCGAGACTGCTGCGCCGGCTGGGGGCGTTCGCCGGGGCCGCCTCGCTGGAGCGCATCGAACGGATCTGCGTCGACGACGGGGCCGACGCGCTGGAGCCGCTCGCCCGGCTCGTCGATCTGTCGCTCGTGCGCCACGCCGGCGACGGCCGCTTTGCCCTGCATGCCTCGGTCCGCGCCTATGCCCGGGAGCAGCTCGCCGAGCACGGCGAGAGCGAGAACATGGCTCGCCGCCACGCCGTCGCGTTCGCAGACGCCGCGCACGGCTGGGGGCGGCGCTATCTGCTTGACGTCGCCGCCGTCCAGGCCGTCGTGGCGGCCGAGGAGCCCGACATCGCCGAGGCGCTGTCGTGGGCCGCGCGTGAGGACGACGCCTGCTTCGCCCGGCTGGCCGGGGGCTCCGCGCTCGCCCTGATGTTCGCCGCTCGGCTCGGTGACTGGCGCGAGCGGATCGCCGAGGTGCGCGCGCGTGGGACCGTGACCGGCGAGGCGGGCGTGTGGCTGGCGCTCGCCTCGGCGCTGGCCGCGCTCTCCGGCGAGGATCTCGCGTTCGCCATGGCCGAGGTCTCAGAGGCGGTCGCGGCGGCCGACGCGCTCGGCGATCCGCGGCTGGGCTGCCTGATACGGACATGTTCGATCGTGATGCAGTTCCTGACCGACGCGATCGACGACGTGGACGCGCGCTACGACGAGTTGCGCCGTGGCGCGGCGGCGCTCGGGGACCCGGACATCGTGGCGCTCGTCGACGGGCTCGCCCCGTACGTCCTCGCCTATTGCGGGGACCAGTGGCAGCCGGCCCTGATCGTCGAGGCCGAGCCGATGCTGCTCGCGCTCCTGCGGGCGCGCACGCGGACCGACTTCCCGGCGCACATCGCCGGCTACTACTGGCCGGACTGCCTGATCGCCAAGCGCGATTTCGCGTCAGCGCTCGGCGCGTACACCGCCGCGCTGGCCACCGCTCGGGAGCGAGCCGACCCGCTGGGCATCGCCTATCAGCTGGAGGGCATCGCGATCTCCCTGGCATACGTCGGTCGACCCACCGAGGCGTTTCAGGCGTTCGGCTGGTCGGAATCGGCGCGTCAGGCGTCGGGACGGATCGTCGACGAGTCCTGGAAGCTCCTGCTGGAGGACGCGTTGGCGCGGGCGCGGGCCGAGGTCGGTGAGCCGGGCGCGCAGGCCGCCTATGCCCATGGCCGGGCGATGAGCCTGGATGCCGCGGTCAACGCCGCGCTGTCGCTCGATCACGCGCCGGCCGTCGGGGTGGCCGGCGGCGGAGCCGCTCCGGTCGCGTAGGGAATGGACAGCGCGCCCTGGACGTAGGCGCAGAGCGCGTCGGGATCCCAGGCCCCGATCCAGAACGTGATCGGCCAGGGCTGCTCGGTGTCAGGCGCGCCGCCGAGCAGCCCCCGCGGATCATGCACGTCGGCCCGGCCGCCGAGATCGAAGGCGAACCGCTCGACGAACTCGCGCATCGCCACCCGCCGGTCCTTCCGATTCTCGACCGCATACCGCAGCTCGCCGATCCGGGCGTCGAGCGCCGCCCGCCGAGTCGCGTCGGCTTCCCCCGCGCGGTCGACCTGCAGCGCGCGCAATCGGCGCTTGACCTCGGTCAGGGGGCGGCGCAGGCCGGTGGCCTGCCGGATCAGCTCAGGCTCGTGGCTGATCCCGGTCGCCCCGCGCGGGCCCAGCACGGAGGCCGGGGCTTGCCACACCGGTTGCCCGGGATCGTCGGGGTTCAGAGGCGACAAGCGGTCGATGATCAGCTCGGGGCCGGCGATCCGCAGATGAAAGGGGACGATCGGCTCATATCCGGGCAGGGTCAGAGTCCATTGGCGGTTCTCCAGCCGTGGCTCGTCGAGCAGATCCACCGGCGCCCCCACGATGCCCGGCAACTCCGCTCCCGAGTCCGCGCGGGTCACGCGCGTCACCACGACGCCGACCGCCGGCGAGTGCGATCGCAGCCTGAACACGCTGTCCGGCGGTCGCTGGAAGCGCACGATCCGGTCGAGGTCGGGCTCTCCGGCGAGGGCGAAGGTGTAGCCGCTCACCCCGCGGGGCTCGTCGCTGGGATCGGGATCGGTGGCCAGGCGGATCAGGCACCAGCCCCCGAATTCCACGACGATCGTCACCTGCTCGCCCCCGTCGCCGTCTGGAAGTCGGCGGCGATCCGGGCCAGGTTCTGCGCCAGCAGCCTCAGCCGGGGCCGGACCGGCACGGGATAGCGCCGGTCGCCGGCGTCGCGCTCGGCGCGGGCGGCGAGCAGGGCCAGCCGTCCGTGGATCACGCTCCACGCCGAGTCGGCGTGTGGGAGCAGCGAGATCGGGCGGTCGAAGGCGAACCGCGGCCCGGCCGTCTCGGTCCCGTCCGCCGACACCGGCAACTGGGTGACGATCTCCCCGAGCGGGCGGATGACCGCGGTCATCATCGGGAAGAACGCCGCGCGCCCGAGCCCATCGCCGGCGGTGTCCGGGGCGCCGGTGGCGGTGACCGTGAAGAAGCGAAACAGCATCAGCATGAGGGTCTCGTAGGCGAGGTCGAACTGATCGAGCGCGCGCGCCGTGGGAACGTCGACCGTCCGGCCGTCCCCGCGCGGGTCGGCGATCACCGGTCGGGCCGGATCGAAGCCGGGCGAGGCACGGAGCGCCTCGCGCAGCTCGATGTGCATCGTGCAGAAGCGCTGAAAGTGGCTGAGGGTCCGCCCACCGGGGCTGCCCTCACCCTCGGTGATGATCTGCTTGATCACCCGCCGCGCCGAACGCAGACCGTCCACCGCCCGCAGATCGACGCTGTAGGCCCCGGCGCCCGGGACCCCGACCCCGCGCAGGTTCTGGGTGTCGACGAGCTGGGCGGACGGGGATCCGATGAACAGATCCGAGCGGTCGAGCGCGCCGAACAGCTCGGAGATCTCGGTGTACAGCGCGGCGATCGTCTGATGGTCGCCGGCCCGGACGCCGGGCAGCGCCCGCTGGAGGAGCTCGCCCTCGGCGCCGGCGGACTCGGTCGGCATCTCGAACCTGATGAACCGCTCGAGCGCCGGCAGGCCGAAGCGCTCCAGGCGGCTCTCGACCTGCATCGGATACTCGCCCCCGGGCAACGGGAAGTTCGGGCGGTGCAGATAGGGAGCCTCGCCGATCGCCGTCAGCAGATTGCACACCAGGCCGAGGTGCTCCATCTCCTGGCGCGCGACGAGCAGCAGGCTGCCCTGCCAGCCTCGCATCTGCTCCAGGTTCTCCCAGCTGACGCCCTCGGAGGGATCGCGCTTGAACGAGAACGCCGCGAACAGGTACTGGCAGAGCAGGCCGTGCTCGATCTCCGCCGCCTCGCAGAGCAGCGTGGCGAGCCTGATCCGCTTCTCACCGGCCGTGATCGTCGCTGCCATCACCGCGTCTCCATCCCGCGCTCACGCGCCCGTGCTCCCGCGTGCACCCTACCAGCGGCGCGGCGGATCTCACCGCACCCTCGGGCGCGACCGCTTAGATTGAGACGTGTCGATGCCCGCGCCAGGATCGGATCACGACGGCGACCTCGAGATCGTCCCCAACACCTTCCTCGGGCTGCTGGACGACGCCGACCGTGCCGCGCTGCTCGCGCTCGGGGGACGACGCAGCTTTCCCCCGCGCTCGGTCCTCATGTTCGAGCATGAGCCCGGCGAACGGGTGATGGTCGTGCTCGCGGGGCACGTCAAGGTCACGAGCGCCGGCGAGGACGGGCAGGACGTGTTGCTCAACATCCGTGACCCCGGTGACGTGCTCGGCGAGCTCTCGTTCATCGACGGCGAGCCGCGCTCGGCGACGGTGACGGCACTCGAGCCGACGCGGGCGCTCGTGATCGCCTCCAGCACGTTCCGCGCCCATCTCGCCACCGCGCCGCGGGTCGCGCTGGCGATATTGACGATCGTCACCCGGCGCCTGCGGGAGACGACGGTCTCACGCTCCCAGTTCAGCTCCGACACGCTCGGCCGTCTGGCGGCGCGGCTGGTGGAGCTGGCCGAGCGCTATGGCGAGGACGGCGAGGACGGGCTCGAGATCGGGCTGACCCTCTCCCAGCAGGAGCTCGCCGAGTGGACCGGAGCCTCACGGGCGGGGGTGGCCAAGGCGATGCAGACCCTCCGTGAGCTGGGCTGGATCGAGACCGGCCGGCGCCGGATCGTCGTCCGCCGGCTCGACGATCTGCGCAATCGCGCGGCGTAAGAATTCTCCCAGCAAGTTCTTAGAGCGTGCTTACGGCCTCTTCTCACACTCGGCCGCAATGACAACCGAGACCATTGCCGCCGGCGGCCGCGCGCGCGTCGACTGGCGGCGCGCCGAATTCGTCCTGACCCTCCTGGGGTTCCTGGGCTTCATCACGCTGCCGATCCGGATCACGACGATCTACGACGGCCTGCCCGCCCATCCCCTGTTCGTGCACGTGCCGGTCATCCTGATCCCGACGACGATCGTCGCCGCGCTCGTCTTCATGGCCAAGCCGGTGTGGTTCGAGCGCTACGGCATCGCGCTCGCCGTCGTCTCGATCGCCGCCATGAGCTCCATCTTCATCACCATGCAGGCCGGCGCCGCGCTCGAGGGCGCCCTGCACCTGCAGGGGCCTGCGGCCAATCTGATCCACCAGCACTCGCAGGCGGCTCACATCCTGGCGGTCATCTACGTCCTCTTCACGGCGCTGGTCATCGTCGCGTTCGCCGCCTATCGGATCTCGGGCGGGATGCCGACCGGGCTCGGGATCGTCGACCGGCTGCTCTCGCCGCGGATGGCGTTCACCGCCCTGCGCGCCGTGCTCGTGGTCGTCGCGCTCGTCAGCGCCTTCATGGTCTTCCGAGTCGGCGATCTCGGCGCCAAGGCCGTCTGGCAGGGCCGGCTCCAGCAGGCTGGACAGGGTGGGCCCGGCGGCGGATTCCCGGGTGGCGCCGGGGTCAACCCCGGCGGTCCGCCGGCCTCCGGCAACGCCGGCGGGTAGCCCTCAGCCCCGGCGGTCACCGTCCCTGGTCGGTCTCCGGTCACCGGCCCTGAGCGGCGACCCGCGCGAGGTTGCGCAGCAGCGGCGTGATCAGCGGCCCGTAGCCGGCGCGCACCGCGAGCTCGACCGGGGTCGGCGCCGTCATCGAGATCGACACCCGGCTGGCGCGGTCGCCGTCCGGGGCGACCTCGTGGCGCATCAGCAGCGGGCCGATCCGCCAGTCCCATGAGCGGCCGGGGTCCTTGGCGGTGATCCGCACCGGGACGAGCAGCCCGGGCCCGAGGATCACCACGCCCCTCCGGCCCGACTGCACCTCGGGCCGGCCGAGTCCAACCGCGCCCCGGATGTGCGGGGCCCAGCTCGGCCAGCGTCCGGGCTCGGCCAGCAGGCGCACGCGTCGGCTGCCGGCGCGGCGCAGATGGCGGCGTAGGAGACGATCAGTCCACGATAGCGTCGGCCGATGGCGGCTCCGGGAGCGCGTCGCCGGGCGCCGGGGGCACGATCCGCGTGGCCGTCGGCGGCTCAGGGACCGCGTCACGGGGTGCCGGGGTGGCGACGATGACGTCGGCCAGGTCGTCCGGCGCGGTCAGTGTCGCGGGCGACGGGTCGGCGGCCGCCGCGGCCCCGATTCGCTCCAGCCCGTCGGCGCGCACCGCGGCGACGACGACGGTGTTGCCGGCCCGGCCGCTGAGCGTCCACACCCTCGGATAGGCGAGCGCCAGCGATGCCGCGACGGCGTGCACGTGGCGCGCGGCGCGATTGTCGACGACGTTGACCAGGACGAGCGGCGTCACGCCGGCCAGCTCTCGCGCCGCCTCGACGGTGACGAGATGGCCCGGGATCGCGGCGCCGACGAACGCGTCGATGACGACGGCGTCCCAGTGGGCGTCACGGCGCCCGGCGATGAACGCCCGCCCGTCGGCGTGGCGCACGCGCAGCCCCGGCATCCGGCGCAGGCCGAGGTGCTTGCGGGCGATCGCCAGGACCTCGCCGTCGACCTCGCATACCTCCTGGCGGCTGCCGGGGTCCTCGGTCGCCAGCGCGCGCGGCAGCGCGCAGCCGCCCCCGCCGATGTGCAGGACGCGCCGGGCGTTCACCTCGCGGAGCACGATCCGCATCCAGCGCAGATAGTCGAACTCCAGATGCCGCGGGTCGGCGAGGTCGACATAGGACGCATCCATGTCGTCCTGGCGCAGCAGCCGGCCGGTGGGCCGTGCGGGGTCGCGCTCGACGACGAGCTCGCCCGAATGGGCCGCGACCGCTGGGTCCGCGCGTAACCGCGTCACCCCCCGAGGCTGTCACAGCCGCCACGGTGGCGCGCGGCGGGACTCAGATCTGCGCCAGCGGGCCATACCGGCCGCGCTCGGCCACGGCGACGATCACTGCGATGTCAGGGACTCTGGAGCGCCCGCCGTCCGTCGTCCCGCGGATGGAGCGGGCCGACGCGGTGCCGCGCCCGTCGAGCGAGGACGGCGACTGGCGCGCGCTGACCGGGCACGTGATCGTCTGCGGCCTGCAGACGGTCGGCGTGCGCACCGTCGAGCAGCTCCATCTCGCCGGCGCGCGGGTCGTCGTGCTCGACGACGAGTCGGTCAGCGAACGCCACCTGCGCGTCGTGCGCGACTGGGGCATCCCGATCGTCGTGCGCGGCGCGAGCCTGTCGGAGTCGCTGCGCGACGCCGGGATCGCGGGCGCCGAGGCGGTGATCGTGATCGAGTCGACGGATCTGGAGACGCTGGAGACGGTGCTGCTCGTCCACGACCTGCGCCCCGAGGTCCGGCTGGTGGCCCATCTCGACAACCCCGCCGTCGCGCGGGCGGTGGAGGAGATCAGCGGCGTGGCGACCGTGCTCGACGTCGCGACGCTGTTCGCGCCGTCGGTGATCGAGGCATGCCTGAAGCGCCGGGCCCACGACATCGTCCTCGGCGCCACGCACTTCGTCGCGACCGAGGTCGCCGCCCCGCGCGCGGCGACGCTGCGCGAGCTCTACGGCAACCTCGTCCCGCTCGGCGTGACCGCCGAGACCGGGCAGGATCCGCTCGTCTGCCCGGGGCGCGACGTCCGCGTCAGCGCTGGAGACCGCGTGACCCTGCTCGGGACGCGGGCCGAGCTCGACGCCGTCGGGTTGGCGTGGCGGTCGGGCGGCGCCGAGGAGGTGCGCCGCGCCGGAGTCCGCGCGGCCAGCACGGCGCGGCGGATGATCGGCCAGATCACGAGCCACGGCGACCGGTCGCTGCGCATCGCGCTCGGCCTCGCCCTCATGCTGCTGCTCGCTTCGACCCTGATCCTGCACTTCGGCTATCGCACGGTGCCCGGCCGGTCGGGGCTGAGCGTCATCAGCGCGCTGTACTTCACCGTCGAGACGATCGCCACCGTCGGCTTCGGGGACTTCTCGTTCTCGGACCAGCCGGTGTGGATCGAGGTCTACGGCATCTGCCTGATCATCGCCGGCACGACATTGATCACCACGATCTTCGCCCTGCTGACCAACGCCCTCGTCTCCCGCCGGATCGCCCAGTCGCTCGGGCAGGCGCGGATCCCGGGGATGCGCGGCCACGTCGTGATGGTCGGGCTGGGGTCGGTCGGGATGCACGTGCTCGACGGCCTGCTCGCCCGCGGCCGCGAGGTGGTGGTCGTCGAGCGCGACGAGGGCAACCGCTATCTCAACCAGGTCAGGCAGCGCGGCGTGCCACTCGTCCTCGGCGACTCGACGCTCGCCCAGACGCTGGACTCGGTCAACCTCGCCCAGGCGGCGTCGGTGGCGATCGTCACCTCCGACGACATGACGAACATCGAGACCGGCCTCGCCGTTCGTGACCGGCTCGGCGAACGCTGGGCCGACGTCCCGGTCATCCTGCGCGTCTTCGAGCGTGACCTCGGCAGCCGTCTGGAGGAGAGCTTCGACTTCCGGCACGTATGGTCGACGGTGGCCATCGCCGCGCCGTGGTTCGTCGGCGCCGCGCTCGGCCTCGAGGTCCTGTTCAGCTTCTATGTGGGCAGCCATCCGTTTCTCATCGCCCGCCTGCGGGTGTCGCCGGGCGGCGGGCTCGTCGGCCTGGCGATGAGCGAGCTGTCGGCCGACATCCGCGTGATCGCGATCGGCCGCTCGGCCAGCGACCACGAGCTCGAGCATCCACCTCGGCGTGACACCCGCCTGGCGGCCGGTGACGACGCCTATCTCGCCGGTCCCTACGAGGAGCTGCTCAGCGTCCTCGCGCGTGAGCGCTCCGGCTCCGCCGGGCCGTCCTGATCGCTTGCCCCGCAGCAACCGCCCGGGGATCGCGGCGGTGCCCGACGAGCTCGACACGCGCCATCACCGCGGGGAACCGGGCGTGCGGAGCGCGTCTGTGGCGATGTTCGCGGCCGGGTCTCGACATGCGTGCTGCTCAACGCGCCGCAGCCGCTCATGCCGCTGCTCTCCCTCGGCGGCGCGGCCTGGAGCGCCGGAGGATGGGACGGGGTGATGACCGTGGCGGCCGTCGTGCTCGGGCTCGCCACGGTCGCGGCGTTGCGCCTGGCGCTCGTCGCTCCCACGTTTGCCCCGTTACCGTCCGGGTCAGTATGAACCCGGTCAGCTGAGCGTCCGCCCGCCGCGGACACGGATACGGAGGAGTCGTCATGCCGTTCGTCAAGGTCGGGACAGAGAACAGCGCCGACATCGAGATCCACTACAACGACCGCGGCGCCGGCCGGCCGATCGTCCTGATCCACGGCTATCCGCTCGACGGCAACTCCTGGGAGCGCCAGGAACGCGAACTGCTGGCCAACGGCTACCGCTGCATCAGCTATGACCGGCGCGGCTTCGGGCGTTCCAGCCAGCCGACGACCGGCTATGACTACGACACCTTCGCGGCCGACCTCAAGGCTCTGCTCGACCATCTGGCGCTGTGCGAGGACGTCGTGCTCGCCGGATTCTCGATGGGCACCGGCGAGGTGACGCGCTATCTCGGAACCTACGGGTCCGCGGGCGTCGGCAAGGCGGCGTTGTTCGGCGTCATCCCGCCGTTCCTGCTGCAGACCGAGGAGAATCCGAAGGGCGTTCCCGGTGACGTCTTTGAGGGGATCAAGCAGACCGTGCTCGCCGATCGCTACGCGTGGTTCGATCAGTTCTTCGCCAACTTCAACAACACCGACGTGCTCGCCCCCGAGCGGATCAGCGACGCGGCGCTGCGCGCGATGTTCCAGGTGGCCGCCGCCGCCTCGCCGTGGGCGTCCTACGCCTGCGTGGACACCTGGCTGACCGACTTCCGCGGCGATCTGCCCAAGATCGACGTGCCGACGCTCGTCGTCCACGGCACCGCCGACCGGATCCTCCCGTTCGAGTCGACCGCCGCGCGGCTGCGCGACGAGAAGCTGATCTCCGATCTGACCGTCGTCGAGGTCAAGGACGGGCCGCACAACATCGGGTGGACGCATCCCGAGGAGACCAACGCTGCGCTGCTGGAGTTCCTGCGCAGGTGAGAGACGCCCCGTGAGCGACGCCCCGGACCGCCCTGAGCCTCAGGCTCCCCCCGAGCCTCAGGCCCTGCTGCGGCCGCTGACCGAGGCGGCGATCTTCCTCGTGCTGACCGTCGCCGCCGGGGCAGAGGAGGACGTGCGTGAGCTGCTGGCCGACACGGCGGGACTGACACGGTCGGTCGGCTTCCGGATCCCCGACGGCGAGCTGAGCTGCGTCGTCGGCATCGGCTCACGATTGTGGGACCGGATGTTCGACGGCCCGCGGCCGCGGGGCCTTCACGTCCTGCCGATGTTCAGCGGGGCGCGGCACACCGCCGTCTCCACCCCCGGCGACCTCCTCTTCCACGTGCGCGCGCGGCGGATGGACCTCTGCTTCGAGCTGGCCGGGCAGATCGTCAACCGCCTCCGGGACGTCGCCGAGGTCGTCGACGAGGTCCACGGCTTCAAGTACTTCGACGAGCGGGACCTGATGGGCTTCGTCGACGGCACCGAGAACCCGGTCGGGCGGGCCGCCATCGCCGCCGCCGTGGTCGGCGACGAGGATCCCGCGTTCGCTGGTGGCAGCTACGTGATCGTCCAGAAGTACATCCACGATCTGACCGCCTGGAACGCGCTGCCGGTGGAGGAGCAGGAGCGTGCGATCGGGCGCACGAAGCTGACCGACATCGAGCTCTCCGACGAGGACAAGCCCGCCAACGCGCACATCGCGCTCAACGTGATCACCGACGAGCACGGCGAGGAGCGCCAGATCGTGCGGGACAACATGCCGTTCGGCCAGGTCGGCAGCGGCGAGTTCGGCACCTACTTCATCGGCTATGCGGCCAGTCCTGACGTGACCGAGCAGATGCTGCGCAACATGTTCATCGGCGATCCGCCCGGAAACCACGACCGCATCCTCGACTTCTCGACGGCGGTCACCGGCAGCCTGTTCTTCGTCCCGAGCGCCGATTTCCTCGACGATCCACCCGGCCCGCGGCCATCCGCGCCGGCGACCCCGGGCGCGGCGGTGGCCGGCGATCCGACGGCTCCCGCATCCCCCCCGGCTCCCCCGGCCGGCGCCGGCGACGGATCGCTGGGCATCGGCGGCCTCAAGCCCGCCGCTCCATCGTCGGCCGACTGAGCCGCGTGTAGGCCTCCCGGGCGAGCGCCCGTCCGCCCCGCGGCGGGGCGGCTGGACGGGTGTTCGACCCCGGCGCGTCGAGTGGCTCTGGACGCGTGTCGGTCGTTTACCCGGTTTGCGCTCAAGGACTCGGCTCGATCTCCGATACCAGGGGTGCCGACCTGCAGGGGACGGCGGGTTTCGTGGTCACGGTGACCGCGTGTCGACCCGCGGAGTGCCCTGACGGCCCGGCATCCGCGATCTGATCCTCGTCCAGGACCACTCATCTCCACAAATGGCACGACATGCCGAGACTCGGTGCCGAGGACAGGTCGCGATCACCCCATCAGACCACATGGCTCACCGGACGCAGGTCGGGAGCCGGCTTTCAACACAGAGGAGCGGTCGTGTCCGCCACCAGTAACTCCACGCACACCATTCAGACCGCGGGCCTGTCCTCGTCCGCGCTGACCGAGTCCACGGGAGCCGTCAAGCTCAGCCAGCCGACGGTCGCGATCGTCGGCCTGGGCTACGTCGGGCTCCCGACCGGGCTGGCGCTGCAGGCCACCGGCTGTCAGGTCATCGGCCTCGACGTCTCCGCCCACCGGCTCGCCGCGATCGCCGACGCCACCGTCGACGTGCTTGCCCGCGACCGGATGCTGCTGATCGACGCGCTGGACTCCGGGCGGCTGGAGCTGAGCTCTGAGATGGCGCGCATCGCGGAGGCCGACGCCGTCGTGATCGCCGTCCCGACGCCGGTCGACGCGGAGCTCAACCCCGATCCGCGGGCCGTCCACGGCGCCTGCGCCAGCGTCGTTCGCCATGCGCGGGAAGGTCAGACGATCATCCTCACCTCGACGACGTATGTCGGGACGACGCGGACGCAGCTCGTCGAGCCGCTCGCGGCGCGCGGCCTGGTCGCCGGCGAGAACATCCACGTCGCCTTCGCCCCCGAGCGGATCCTCCCCGGTGACGAGTCCGTCCAGCAGATGGAGACCCCCCGGGTGCTCGGCGGAGTCACGCCGGCCTGCACGCAGGCCGCCAAGGCGGTGCTCGACCCGATCGTCAAGGTGCTGGCGCTCGTCTCCTGCGCCGAGGCGGCGGAGGCCACCAAGCTCTTCGAGAACACCTTCCGGGCGCTGAACCTGGCGTTCGTCAACGAGATGGCCGGCGTCGCCAAGCACTACGGGCTGGACATCGTCGAGCTCGTCGACGCCGCGGCCACGAAGCCCTACGGCTTCCTGGCCCACTATCCCGGCGCGGGCATCGGCGGTCACTGCATCCCGGTCGACCCGTACTACCTGCTGGCGCCGCTGGCCGAGGCCGGGGTCGACACCCCGATCGCCACGACCGCGATGGCGCGGGTCGCGGCGCGCCCCGGAGACGTCGCCCGGCGCGCGCTGGACATCCTCGCCGCGCGCGGGATCGCCCCGGAGGCGGCGCGCGTGCTGATCGTCGGGATGGCCTACAAGCCGGGGGTCGAGGACTATCGGGAGTCGCCCGCATGTGACATCACCCGTCACCTCATCCACTCCGGCGCTCGGGTCGAGTACCACGATCCGCACGTCGAGACCGCGCGCATCGAAGGCGTCGGGGAGCTGGCCTCGGTGGCCGGGCCGATCGCCGCCGACTACGACCTCGCGCTCGTCGTCACCGTGCACCCGAAGTTCGACTACGGCTTCCTCGACGAGTGCACGGACGTGCTCGACGCGACCTATCGCACCCCCGGCGGCCAGCGCCGGCACACCGTCTGATGGCGCCCAGCGATCGCTTCAGACGCGCCGTCCGGCGCTCACTGGTCAACGCCGTGACTCCCGATCAGGGCGGTGGCTCGATCGAAGCGCGCGGCTTGAGATCCCAGCCGCCGGCGGCCGAGATCGGCCCGACCCTCGTCGAGCTCGCCGAGCGCCACGCGGTGTCCGACGAGCAGCTGGCCACGCTGCTGGCCTGCGAGCCCGAGGACGTGGCGCGCCGGCGTGCCGAGGCCGCGGCCCTTCCGGCGCCGCCGGCGGCGGTGAGCGAGGAGACCGCCGTGCTGGCGCCCGCCGCGCCGGTCATCGCCACGGGCAACCGGGTCGACGCCGTCGTGCGGGTCGTCGCCTGCGCCTACATGGTCGTGCTGCTGGGGGCGATTCTCTACTACAAGAGCTCGTTCCTGCACATGATCGCGATCTCGCCGCTGCTGTCGATCTACGGCATCGTCGTCGTCACCTACATCACGAGCCGCTTCGTGTTCAGCGCGTTCTACCGGCCCGGCAAGGACCACGGCATCGAGCCCCACGTGTCGATCATCATGCCCGGCTTCAACGAGGAGGACGCGATCGCGCAGTCGCTGCGTTCTCTGCTGGAGCTCAACTACCCGGCCGACAAGCTGGAGATCGTCGCGGTCAACGACGGCTCGACCGACAACACGCTGGCCGAGATGACGAGGGTCGCGGCCACGTCGAACGGGCGCGTGAAGGTGATCAACTTCCCGGAGAACCGCGGCAAGCGCGCGGCGATGGCCGCCGGGATCCGCGCCACCGAGGCCGACATCGTCTCGTTCGTGGACTCGGACTCGGTGCTCGATCCCGACGCGATGCAGATCCTCGTCCAGGGCTTTCACGATCCCAAGGTGGGGGGCATCTGCGGTCACGCCGACGTGCTCAACGTCCGAGAGAACAGCATGACCAAGATGCAGGCGGTCCGCTATTTCGTCGCCTTCCTCGTCAGCAAGGGCGCCGAGTCGGTGTTCAACTGCGTGACCTGCTGCTCGGGGTGCTTCTCCGCCTATCGCCGCGAGGCGATCATGACGAGCCTTGACTGGTGGGAGAACCAGACGTTCCTCGGCCGCGAGTCGACGTTCGGCGACGACCGCTCGCTGACCAACTGCGTGCTGCGCAACTGGAAGGTCAAGTACGAGTCACGCGCGGTCAGCCACACGATCGTCCCCAACACCTTCCGCCAGTTCATGAAGCAGCAGCTGCGCTGGAAGCGCTCCTGGACGCGCGAGTCGCTGATCGTCGCGCGCTTCATCTGGCGCAAGAACCCGATCGCCGCGGCCTCGGTGTACGTCGGCATGATCCTCCCGGTCGTCGCGCCGGTGGTGGCGGTCCACGCCATCATCATGATGCCGGCCGCCGGTGGCGGAACGCCGTTCCTGTATCTGACCGGGGTGTACGCGATGAGCGTCTGCTACGGCCTGTACTACGTCACCCGCCGCGGGCGCTACGACGGCCTGTGGGTGTACGGCATCCTGTTCTGCTTCTTCTATCTGGCGTTCCTGCTCTGGCAGACGTACTACGCGATCCTCACCACGCGTTCGTCCTCGTGGGGCACGCGCCCGTCGACCGCCGGGATCACGCCGGCTTCCACCGTGCAGGTCCAGCCGTGAGACGACTCGCCCGCAGGCTGCTCAAGCGCCTGCATCGCCCGGCGTCGCTGCTGCTGCTGCCGCTGTCGCTGCTGCCGCTCGGCGGGGCCATCCCGCTCGTCCTCAATGCCCATCGCATCTACGTCCGCTATTACACCTCAGGTCCGCTGTCGGCGCCGGGCGACGCGCTGAGCGCGAGCGAACGCGCTCAGTTCACGACGCTGCCGGCGTTCGCCGGGCAGATTCCGGTGCTCGTCTATCACGGCATCGACAGCGCGCACGACGGCAACGCCATCACCCAGCGCGCGTTCGCCGCCCAGATGGCGACGCTGCGGGCGGCCGGTTTCCGCACGATCAGCATGGGCCAGTACGCCGACTTCCAGCACGGCGACGACGCCGGCCTGCCGCCGCGGCCGATCCTCGTCACCTTCGACGATGGCCAGCTCGACTCGTTCCGCGGCGCTGACCGGGTGCTGGCCAGCGAGGGCTTTCAGGCGACGATGTTCGTCGTCACCGGCGACATCGCCTCCCGCAATCCGGTGTACCTCGACTGGACCGAGCTGCATCGCATGCAGCGCTCGGGGCGCTGGGACATCCAGCCCGAGAGCTATCAGGGTGACCGGGAGTTCGCCGTCGACAGCCGCGGCGACCAGGCTCCGTTCTACGCCATGCGCCGCTATCTGCGGTCCACCGGCGAGGAGACGTTCGCCGCCTTCGAGCGGCGGGTCGGCTCAGACCTGTTCACGCTCGCCGATCAGTTCACCGCTCAGGGTCTCCCGATCCACGCGATCGCGGTGCCCTTCGGCGACTACGGCCAGCTCGACCCGGGCAACGACCCGCGGGTCGTGCCGTTCGTCCTCGGCCTGCTCAGGACGCAGTTCGGGACGGTCTTCGTGCAGGCCCCGAACAATGACCCGGCGTTCGACTCCGCCACCGACGGCGGACCGCAGGAGCGGTGGGCGGCCTCGCCCGCCACGACGCCCGAGCAGCTGTACGCCTGGCTGCGCGCGCATGACCCTGGTGTCCCCACGGACGCGGACAGCCAGCCTCAGCACCGCACTCCGCCGACGGTGACCACGGCCGCCCGGCGGTCACCACACCGAGGAGCCGATGTCCGTCATCACCACTGAACAGGGTCCCGTCGCCGCGCGCCGGCTCGCTCTCCTGCTGTTCGCCCTGATCGCCCTGATCGCCCTGGCGCTCGCCGGGGCCTCGGGGGCCGGCGCCGACGGCCTGGCGGGCCACGTCCACCGCACGGCGCCGGTCCACCGCACGGCGCCGGTCCACCGCACGGCGCCGGTCCACCGCACGGCGCCGGTCCACACCAAGGCCAGGGGCCACGGGCGGGCCACGGCTCATCACGGCCTGTCGTGTGTCCGCGCGCAGCCGCGCGCGCTGCGCTTCGTGCGCGCCGACGGGCACACCTACGGCATGCTGAGCTGGGCGCCGGGCGTCAGCGTCCCGGGCGGATCGCGGTATCGCATCATCCGCGACGCGGTCGTGGTCGCCCAGACCCGGTCACATCAGATGCGGGTCAACGTCTTCCTGGACCGCAGCTATCGCTTCACCGTACGGCTCATCCTGGCCAACGGCAGCGCCTCGCGCTGCGCCTCACGCCTGAACGTGTCGACGGCGTATCGCCTGCCCACGACCCCCCAGTTCCCGACCGTCTCGGACGCATCGGGCCCGACCGTGACCGTCTCCTGGCAGGCCTCGCTGCGCGGGGACGGTGCCATCGCCGGCTACCGGCTGATGCGCAACGGCGCCGTCTTCGGCCAGACGAGGTCGACGTCGGAGACCGTTCCGATCAGCTCCAACCTCACCTACACCTTCACCGTCGTCGCGGTCGACAGCAACGGTCGGCTGTCGGCGCCGAGCACCCCGGTCGAGGTCCAGACCGGTCACACCCCGCCGCCCGCGCCCGGCGATCTGCAGGGCGCCGCCATCGACGACAGCACCGTCGGGCTCTCCTGGCAGCCGAGCGTTCCGGCCCGCGGCACGATCGCCGGCTATCTGGTGCTGCGCAACGGCGTCGCCGTCGGCGAGTATCAGAGCACGTCGGTGCAGCTGACCGATCTCCCCGCGTCGACGACCTTTACCTTCACCGTGGTGGCGGTCGACAGCCTCGGCTATCAGAGCGCGGGCTCGGCCGTCACCGTGACGACCGCCGACCCGACGCCGACCACCGGCCACGCGTACGCCTTCCTGCTGTCGTCAACCGACCAGAGCTTCCAGGACTTCCAGGCGCATTACACCGAGATCGGCACGATCTCGCCGACGTACTACACGTGCAACACGACGACGCTGGCCCTGCAGGGGTCCAACGTTCCACTCATCACCGAGTGGGCCCAGGCCCGCGGGGTGAAGGTCCTTCCCCGCTTCTACTGTCAGGGCGGCGCGCTGCTGACGCAGATCATCAACAGTCCGACGCTCAGCCAGCAGTGGATCAACGCGATCGTCAACGCCGTGACGAGCAACGGCTACGACGGAGCGACGCTCGACTTCGAGGCCGGCTATGAGACCGACCGCAACGCCTTCACGGCGTTCGTCACCGCGCTGGCCGCGGCGCTGCACGCCGACGGCAAGACGTTGATGCTGTGCGTCTCGCCCAAGACGGCGGACGTGCAGAACAATCCGCGCTCGACCTTCTTCGACTACAACGCCCTCTCCTCGCAGGTCGACGTGATGTTCGTGATGGCCTGGGGGATCCATTGGGCGACCTCGGCGCCGGGCGCGCAGGACGACATGACCTGGGACAGCCAGGTGGTGCACTACATCTCGACGCTGCCGCGGGTCAACAGGTATGTGCTCGGAATGCAGCTCTACGCCATGGACTGGCCCAACGGCGGCGGCGTGAACAATCCGGCGAGCGAGTACGAGTATCAGACGGCGATGGCGATGATCGCCAGCCTCGGCGTCACGCCGACCTACGACCCGAGCGCCGACGGCTGGACGTTCACCTACACCGACTCCTCGGGCGTGCCGCACGTCGTCTGGTATCCGGACGCGGCCACCGAGGGCGATCGGATCGCCCTCGCGCAGCAGAACGGACTCGGCGGCGTCGGCTTCTGGCGACTCGGTGAAGAGGATCAGGCGCTGTGGAGCAATCCGTTGCTCACCGGCGCGTGGTGAGTGGCCGGCGGCTGGGTGGGGTGATCGGCGCCGCGGCGCTGACCCTCGGTTTCGGGGGGCGCGCGCCGGCGCCCGTGAAGCCCGGTCCGCCGCCTCGGGTGTTCGTCTTCCTGTCGGCCGTGGGCGGCGCGGAGCTCACCCATCTGCGCAGCTTCGGCGAGCGCATCAGCGTCGTGGCGCCGAACTGGTACGCGCTGGACGCCGGCGACCAGACGCTGTCGGGCAGCGCCAGCCTGGCCGTCGCCGAGCTGACGCGGGCCGCCGGCGCGCAGCTGTGGCCGGTCGTCAACGCCCGCCTGCGGCCCGGCGATGATCTCGAGTCACCGGCCGTCCGAGCGCGGATCACCGCCGCCGTCGCGGCGCTGGCGCGCGCGCACGACTACGACGGCATGACCCTTGACATCGAACAGCTGCCGGCCGGCGAGAGCGCGGCCTTCACCGCCCTCGCGCGGGCGGTGGGGTCGGCGCTGCACGCCCAGGGCGAGCGCCTGGCGGTCTACGTCCCGCGCCAGACGGCCACCGGCGGTGACGCCGCCTATGACTGGCCGGCGCTGCTGCACGCCGCCGACCTCCTGATCGCATCGGGATACGACGAGCACTCGGCCACCAGCGCCCCCGGGCCGGTCACCACGAGCGGTGGCTTCGCCGACGTCGCCGCCTACGCCGCCGGCGTCAACCGCTGGCGGATCGCCCCCGCCCTCGGCGCGTTCGGCTACGTCTGGCCCGTCGCCGGCGGCCTCGGACGGCTGATCTCGACAATCGACGCCGGCGCGCTGCAACGCCGGACGGGCGCGCGTGGTGAGACGGTCGACGGCGACACCACCTTCTCCCCCGGCGCCGGCCAGGTCGTCTACTACCAGGGCGCCGCCGATCTCGCCGCCGAGGCGCAGACCGCGAGGGACGATGGGCTGCGATGGCTGGCGCTGTTCTCGCTCGGTCGTGAGCCGGCCGGCTTTTGGAGCGACGTGCGGACCGCCCGTCAGCCGCCGCTGAAGGCCAGCCGGGGCTGAGGCGCGGCCGGGGCGTCCACACCACCCTGGCAGGATCCTGTGCTAGGCGCGCCCGCGGCGGGGCCCGCCTCGGCGCGGGCCGTCACGGTGACCGCCGAGGTGCTCGTCGCCCTCGTCACGGGCCGCGGTGAACAGGGCGGCCAGCTCGGGTTCCATGTAGTAGTCGGTCCCGCCGTCGGCGCGCCCCTCGGTCGCGATCGGCAGCTCGCGCCGAAGATGGCGGCTGTAGCGGCCGGGCCAGGCGAGGATGCCGGCGACGCCGTGGGCGCCCTTCTCCAGCGCCAGCCGCCGGGCGATGTCCTCGCCGCCGAAGCGCGCGCCGGGGCTGGCGGCGAGCAGATCGAAAAGCTGTCGAGCCGGGGGAGCGAGCTTGCGATACAGCCACATGGCCTGCTCGGCGTCCTGCGCCGACCAGGCCTGAGGCTCGTCGTGATGGTGGACGCTGCGCGTCCGATGGCGCCGGCCGCCCCGCGCCGACGGCGGAGGGGTGCCCGGCTCGGCAGCCAGGAAGGCCGCGAACCAGAGGTAGAACTCCGGTACGCGGTCCTCCGGGACGGAGACCGTGATCTCCTTGTCGGCCATCAGAGCTCGGTCGGCGCCGCGCTGGGCTCGCTCTGCTCCGATGTCTCGCTGCGTCGGCCGCAGCGGCGGCCGTGCTCGGACCCGGGTCCGCGGTGTTCGCCGTGCGAACCGCCGTGGTGCCCGTGGCCCGGACCGCGGTGCCCACCGCCGTGACGCCCGCGCCGGCCGCGGCCCGTCGGGCCGGCCAGGAAGCGGGCGAAGAAGGCGTGGAACTCGGCCACGCGCTCCTCCGGCACGTCGACGGTCACCGTCTGATACTGCGTGGTGGAAGAGGTTTCCCTATCCATTGCCTTACTTCCTTTCTTTGCTTACGGATGCCAGCTTAGCACAAGCAAATACTTAAGTAAAGGAATGGATGCGGGACGACGACGCCGGGAGCCGGGGGCGCGCCTGCGCCCCCGGCTCGCGGCGTGCCGATACGGTCAGTCGTGCTCCCAGGCGATGCTGAAGGCCGTGCCGCCGGCGGTCAGCGGCGACGGCTGCGCCCGGGTGACTCCGGCGCTCGTCACGGCGGTGATCTCGTGCGGACCGGAGTCGGCGGTGTAGTCGCCCAGCGGCTCGGCGGCTCCGCCGCCGACCGCCGCCGTGGCGTTCGTGAAGCTGACGTCTCCGAAGTCCGAGAGCGCCGCCGTACGGCAGATGAACAGACCGCAGATCTCAGGGGATTCGGCGATCAGCTCCGCCGAGGACCGGGCGAGCCCTGATCCCGTCTGCGTCGTGCTGAAGGTCCAGCCCTCCGAGGACTTGATCGACAGGACGAAGGTCGTGCCGGTCACCGACACCTGGGCGCTCAACGTGTCGCCGGGCTTGACCGGATAGCGCGTCGTCGACAGCTCGACCGAGTCGGCGGGATACATCTCATACCACGCGTAGTACGACGGGCGGCCGTACCCGGTGCAGTCCGAATCGGTCCCGAGCTGCTCGACCGAGGCGCTGGAATAGCCGTCGATCCCCGCCCAGAAGGCGGCGTAGCGGGGGAGATAGGCGTTGCAGGTCGCCGCCGGCTGGACCCAGCTCCCGGTGACGTCGGTGAACGGGCTCGCGTCCTGCACCGCGTAGCCCGACCAGTTCGAGCTCGCGACCACGTCGTTGCCGATCCGCCCGAACGGGATCAGTGGATACGTCCTGACCCGCGCGGCCGGCGCGACGCGGGCGGCCCGCGGCGTGACGCTCGCCGATGCCGCCCCAGCGGTCGCCAGCGCGGCGACTCCCGTCAATGCGAGCGCCGTCAAGCGCGCGCCGAACCTTCCCCGTGACAATGTTGCCTCCTGATCGGATTCTGGCCAGCGGCGGATCATGCCCGGACCGCGACGCCGCTGTCAAGCGCGGCGGTCCGCGCCCGTCCGCCCGCGGACCCGTGGACGGTGCCGGCGTTCGATGATCCGGTCACGAGGCCCGACCGCTACGCTCCGACCAGCATGAACGCCGCACTCACCGCTCGCCTCGTCGCCGCCGGCCGCATCGGCTTCGGCGTCGGCCTGATCCTCGTTCCCGAGCGGCTGACCACCGCCTGGCTCGGCGGCGACGCCCGGCGAACGCCCACCCAGGTCGTGACGCGCGGTCTGGGCGCCCGGGATCTGGCGCTCGGCGCCGGCGCGCTGGCCGCGTCGGAGGCCCAGCTCCTGCCCTGGGTGGCCGCGGCGATCGTCGCCGACACCGCCGACCTCGTGGCGACGGTCACCGCCGGGGATGCCCTGCCGCTCAGCGGCCGGGTCATCGTCGGCGCGGTGGCGGGCGCGGGCGCGGCGCTCGGCCTCATCGCCCTGGCCGGCCTGCGGTCGGGCGCCGGCTGAGACTGGGTCCGCGCCTCAGGCTGGGTCCGCGCCTGAGGCCGGGTCCGCGCCTGAGGCCGGGTCCGCGCCTGGGGCTGGGTCCGCGCCGGCGCCGGCCACGAGCGCAAGCGCCATCCGCAGCAGGCCGCGGCGATGGGCGTCGACCGTCTCCAGCGGCGCCCGGACCTCGGCGGAGGCGAAGACCCCCATCTGCGTCAAGAGCACCTTGCTCGTCGCGATCTCGTCGCCGATCCCGAACACGTGCATGACGGGCAGCATCATCTCGGCCATCACCGCGAGCGCGTTCGCCAGGTCGCCGGCGCGGACGAGATCCCAGGCGCGCCGGAAGGCCTCGGGGAACAGGCACGGGGCGATCACCATCGCGCCGTCGACGCCGGCGGCGAGGAAGCGATAGAGGATCGGATCGTCACCGGCCAGGACCGTCAGACCCGCGCGCTGCCAGTGGGCGACCTTGCCGAGCCGATGCTCGGTCAGCTTGACGGCGTGGAGGTGCTCGAGCTCGGCGGCGTAGCGGACGACCTGCTCGGGCGCGAGCGTCGTGCCGGTGGCGGCCGGGTTGTCGTAGAGCACGAGCTCGATGCGCAGCGCCGCATCGAGCCGGGTGAGATATCGCAGCAGCCCGTCCGGCGTGTTGGCGAAGTAGAACGGCATCGCGCACAGCACGCCCGCCGCGCCGTGCTCCTGGGCGTGGACGGCCAGGCTGACGGCGTCATCGAGGCTCGTGTGGGTGACGCCGACGACGACCGTCGTGCCGGCGGGCGTCATCGCGAGCGCCGTTTCGGCGATCTCCATCCGCTCCGCGGTCGACAGCGACGGCGCCTCGCCGGTGGAGCCGAGCAGGGTGAAGCCGTCGACGCTGGCGAGCATGTGGTCAAGCAGCCGCTGGAAGCTCGAGCGGTCGAAGCGGCCGTCGATGAACGGCGTCGGGATGACGGGCAGGATGCCGTCGATGGTCATTCGATTCTCCTGGGGCGTCGGGCCGAGACAGCGGCGCGCAGCTGCGCGATCGCCGCGGCGAGCCCCGGCGGGTCGTGGGCGCTGGCGTCGTTGACGAGCGCCGAGCCGACGGCCACGGCCGCGGCGCCGGCGGCGAGGTACTCCCGGGCGTCGGCGGCGCTGATCCCGCCGGTGGCGACGAGCCGAGCCTCGGGCATCGGGGCGAGCAGGTCACGCACGTAGGCCGGCCCCATCCGGGCGGCCGGGAAGAGCTTGATCAGTCGCACCCCCGCGCTCAGCGCCGCGCTGAGCTCGGTCGGGGTGAGGATCCCCGGCAGGTGCGCGATGCCGTGCTCGGCCGACCAGCTGACGAGCGCCGGATCCAGCGTCGGGGAGACGAGGAAGCGGGCGCCCGCGCTGACCGCATCCCGCGCCTGCACGACCGTGCGGACGGTGCCGGCGCCGAGCAGGATCTCGTCGCCGAGCCGGGCGCAGCGCTCGAGCGCGGTCAGGGCGCCCGGGGTGGCGAGGCTGATCTCGGCCACGCCGACGCCGCCCAGGAGCAGGCCGGAGACGGCCCGCACCGCCGTCGGCGCGCCGTCGACCCGGACGATCGCCACGAGCCGTTCGCTCTCGATACGCGCGATCGTCGCGTCGGCGGGGCCGATCGGCGCGCTCACCGCCGCACCGTCCCCACCGGGACCGGATCGCCGTCGCCGAGCGCCTGCAGAAGCTCGGCCCGCCGGGTGAGCGAGAAGTCCCCCGCGACGGTGGCTTTCAGCGCGGCGAGCATCGTGCCCGCCGTCAGCGCGCGCTCCAGCGCCCAGTCCTCGAGCAGCCCGAACAGGAGCCCGGCCAGGAACGCGTCGCCGAGGCCGAGTCGGTCGACGGGCACGGTCGGCACGCCGGCGGCGCGGACGATGCCCTCGTCACCGCCGGCGACGGCGATCGCGCCGCGTTCGGCCTGGGTGATCACGCAGATGCCGGCCTGTGGCGACCAGCGCTCGCGCAGCGCCTGCGGGTCTCCGGGGTCGATCTCCAGAACCTGGGCGGCGTCGGCCGCCGAGCAGACGACGATGTCGGCCGCGACGAGCAGGGGCGCGAGCTCGGTCCGCGCGGTTGACGGCGTCCAGAGGCGGGAGCGATAGTTGACGTCGACGCACAGCGCGACGCCGTGGGCGTGAGCGTCACGCGCCAGCGCCTGCGCGGCCGTTCGGGCCTCGGGCGAGAGCGCCGGCGTGATCCCGGACACGACGGCGGCGCGCGCGCCGGTCAGGGCGTCCTGCGGCCAGCGGATGGTCTGCGCGAAGGCCGATCCGGCGCGGTCATAGAGGACGTCGGTGGCGCGCGGACCGGAGGGCGGGGCCGGCTCCACGAAGTACGTCCCGAGGCGGGCGCCGGCGATCCATTGCACCCACTCCAGCGACACGCCGGCCGCGCGCAGCTCACCGGCGACGCGCCGGCCGAGCGGCGACTCCGGCAGCGCGGTGACAAGCGCGCTCGGGACCCCGAGCCGCGCGAGCGCGGCGGTGACGTTCGCCTCCGATCCGCCGGGATGGACGCGAAGCGAGCGGGCGGTCTCGAGGCGCTCGCCGGGGTCCGGCGACAGGCGCAGCATCAGCTCGCCGAGCGCGACGACGGCGGGCGCGGCCATCAGTAGAGGTTGACGGTCACACCGCCGTCGACGACGAGCGACGAGCCGGTGATGAACGACGCCTCGTCGGAGAGCAGGAAGACGACGGCCGCGGCCACCTCGGCGGGGTCGGCGATCCGCCGCAGCGGATAGGCGCGCTCCATGCCGGCGCGGAACGCGACCGGATCCGGCGCCCGCGTGAAGCTGCGCTCGAGCATCGGCGTCAGCATGTCCCCGGGGCAGATCGCGTTGGCCCGGATGCCGTCGGCGGCGTAGTCGGTGGCGATCGACCGGGTCAGGCCGAGCAGACCGGCCTTCGTCGTCGAATAGGCGGGCAGGATCGGATCGCCGCCGAGGCCGGCGATCGAGCTCGTGTTGACGATCGCGCCGCCGCCGTGGTGGCGCATGGCGATGACGCCGTGCTTGCAGCCGAAGAACGCCCCGGTCAGGTTGACCTCGCAGACGAGCCGCCACTGCTCGACGCTCGTCTCGTGCAGCCGCGCCTCGACGGCCACGCCGGCATTGTTGTCCAGGATGTTGAAGATGCCGAACTCGGCGACGCAGCGGTCGACGGCGGCAATCACGTCGGCCTCGACGGTGACGTCGCCGGCGTGGGCGACGGCGCGGCCGGGGAGTCCGGCGGCCTCGGTCACCGTGCGCGCCAGCGCGGCGCCGTCGGGGTCGAGACCGACCACGCAGCCCCCCTCGGCGGCGATCGCGAGCAGCACGGCGCGGCCCAGCCCGGCGCCGGCGCCGGTCACGAGCCCGGCCTTCCCCGCCAGGCGCCCGCCGCCCGGGTCCGCCGCCCCGGTCGGCCCGGTCATGCGCGAGCCCCGATCATGCGGGCACCTGCACCCGGCAGGCCTCGAGCATCTCCTCGTCGATCTCGACGCCGAGCCCCGGTCCCTGCGGGATGGCGACGAGCCCGCCGTCGACGGGAAACGTCTCGGATACGAGGCCGCGGTTCAGCGCCGTCGTCTGCACGCAGTACTCGAACAGCTCCGCCTCGGGCATCGCCGCGATCGCGTGCAGCGTCGCCGCCTTGATGATCCCGGTGCTCCAGGCATGGGGGACGCAGCGCAGACCCGATCGCCGGGCGAGCTCCCCCACCCGCAGCGTCTCGGCGAGGCCCCCCGCTCGGGTGACGTCGGGCTGCAGCACGCCGACTCCGGCGTCGACGAGCCGCTGGAAGTCCTGAGCGGCCGACTCCTGCTCGCCGGCGGCGAGCGGGACGTCGACGGCCGCGGCGAGCGCCGCGTACTTGGCATAGTCGTCGGGCGCGAACGGCTCCTCGATCCAGAACGGCCGCGCATCGGCCATGCGCCGGACGCGCTCGGCGGCGTCGGCCGCATGGACCCAGCTGAGCCCGATGTCGATCATCAGATCGGCGTCCTCCCCGGCGCCGGCGCGCGCGGCGTGCACGAGCGCGACGTCGTGGTCGGCGTCGCGCCCAAGTGGCCCGTAGCCGAGCTTGACCGCGTCGAAGCCCGCCACGCGCTGGGTCTCGGCCAGGTCACGCGCCTGCGCGGGCGTCTCGGGCATCAGCGTGCTGGCGTAGGCGCGGACGTGCGTGCGGTGGGCGCCGCCCAGCAGCGCGTGGATCGGACGGCCGGCGACCTTGCCGGCGATGTCCCAGAGCGCGATCTCCAGCCCGCTGATGGCGTGCACGACCGCGCCCCGCCGCCCGTAGTAGAGGCTCCCGTCGAACATCCGCCGCCACAGCGGCCCGGGCGCCAGCGGATCCTCGCCGATCAGCAGCGCGGCCAGGCCCGAGGCGATCTTGTGCGAGCGCGGCGCCTCGATGATCGCCTGGACGACCGACGGCAGCGAGTCGACCTCGCCGTAGCCGACGATCCCCTCGTCGGTGTGCACGCGGACGATCAGCGCATCCTGGCTGCCGTCGGCGATCGTCGGATCGACCGCGCCGGGTTGACGCAGGACGATCGCCTCGACGTCAGTGATCCGCACCGCGTAGCCATCGATTCCCGCAGCGGGCCGACGTACGTCTCGTAGAGCTCCTGACAGTCCGGCCCGCAGCTGTCCACCGTCTCTCCCTCCGGCGCCGTCGGGAACACCCACGCCCGGCTCGGGAGCAGACGCCCGCAGACCTCGCAGTGGCTGACGCTCGTATCGTGCCACGGATGGCTGATCGGGACGCCAGTGCGCGGTCATGTCCAGCCATGGTCGCGCGCGGCGGCCGCCGCGCTGACGTAGCCCTCGGCGACGTCGCGGGCGACGCGCTCGGGCTCGCGCCCGGCCGGGGTCGCCGAAACCGGCGCCGGCCGGGGTCCGATAGCGCACCTCATCGCCCCGGCGCAGCACGACGTTGGTGAACTTCGTCGGCGAGGCGACGCCGGCGGCTTCGTCGAACGGCCGGAAGGCGGGTTCCCCGGCGCGCCGCATCTCCAGCGCGGATCCGAGGCCGTCATGGCCGCCGAGGAGGCCGCTCGGGGCGATTCGCGAGCGGTCGAAGAGCGCGCTGAAGGTGATCTCCGGAGCGGTGATGCGCAGCGTCCGCGTCGTCGACAGCCCGCCGCGCCGGCGTCCCGCCCCGCCGGAGTCGGGCACGAGTTCGTAGCCGAGGGTGAGCAGCGGATAGCGATGCTCGAAGACCTCGATCGGCGTGTTGCGGCAATTGGAGTGACGGGTGATCTCGGCGTCGTTACCGTCCTCGCGCGCCGACCCGCCGGCCCCCATGCCGTCGAAGTGGTAGTTGGTGTAGTAGCGGCCGGTGTCGGGGTGGACGCCGCCGAACAGCAGATTGCTGCTCGAGCCGCCGCTGCTGGCGGCCGCGCGGTCGGGGACCGCCTGGGCGAAGGCGGCGAGCACGAGGTCGATGAGCTTGGGCTGCAGGTCGGTGTTGCCTCCCACCGACGGGCCCGGGTGGACGACGTTGACGACCGAGCCGGCCGGTGCGATCACCCGCACCGGCCGATAGCAGCCCGAGTTGCGCGGGATCAGCATCTCGGGGTCGGTCACGCAGAAGACGGCGTTGTAGGCCGCCGACGCCGCGACGACGTACGTGCAGTTCATCGGGCCGCGGACCTGAGGGGCCGAGCCGCTGAAGTCGACGATCACGTCGCGCTCGCGGATGACGACCGCCACCCGCAGCGCGAACGGCGCGCTGCCGGCGCCGTCATCCTCGACCATCGTCTCGGCGGTGTAGCGCCCGGGCGGCAGCTCGCCGATCTCGGCCCGCAGCCGGCGCTCGGAGTGGTCGATCAGCGCCTGCGCTCCGGCGATGACCTGCCGCAAGTCGTAGCGCTCGCCGAGCGCGAGCAGTCGCCGCTCGCCGACGTTGAGCGCGCCGATCATCGCGTGGAGGTCGCCCCAGGTGTTACGCGGCGTGCGATGGTTGGCCAGGACGATCCGCCACACGTCCTGCCGATACTCCCCGCCCGCCATCAGCTTGACCGGGGGCAGCCTCAGCCCCTCCTGGTAGACGTCGGTGGCGTCGGCGGCGAAGCTTCCCGGAGCCTTGCCGCCGACCTCGGCGAGGTGCCCGATCGCGCCCGCGAAGCCGAGGAGCTCGCCGTCGTGGAAGATCGGCTTCATCAGCATGTGCTCGGGGATGTGGCAGTTCCCGCGATACGGGTCGTTGTGGACGACGACGTCGCCGGGGCCGAAGAATTCCTCGCCGAACTCCTCCAGCGTCCATCGGACCGTGTTGGGGATCGCCCCCATCATCGAGGGCGTGTAGTTCTTCTCGGCGATCAGCCGGCCGCCGCGGTCGAGCAGCACCGTGGAGAAATCCAGGCCCTCGTTGAAGATCGTCGAGTACGAGGTCTTCATCATCACCAGCGCCATCTCGGCGGCGATGTTGGCCAGCGCGTTGTGCAGGACGTGCAGGCCGACCTGATCGAGCGTCAGCTCCTCGGTCATGGTCGAGCTCCGGTGGCGATCCGCAGCGCGAGCACGCCGCTGTCGTCGACGGTGACCGTGTCACCCGGGAACACGACGGTGGTCGAGTCGATCTCCTCGATGATCGCCGGGCCGGTCAGGCGATGGCCGGCGGCGAGGTGCTCGCGCGGGACGATCGGGCACGACGTGGGGCCGCGCGCGCCGAACCACACCGGGCGCTCGCCGTCACGGCGGTTGTCGCCGTCCGGCCGGCGCAGCGCCGGCCGCGCCTCGGGATGGGTGGCGGTGACGCGCAGGTTGATCAGCTCCGCCGGCTCGCCCGGCAGGGCAAAGCCGAACTGGCGCTCGTGAGCCTCCTCGAAGCGGCGCAGCAGCCCGGCCCAGCCGGCCTCGTCGAGGTCGCCGTCGGCGAGCGTCACCTCGAGCTCGTAGTTCTGACCCTCATAGCGCATCGCGGCGACTCGCTCCAATCGCGGCTCGGCATCGGCGGCCGTTCGTCGCAGGTCGGCGACCGCCTCGTGGCGCAGCTCACGCTCGAGCTCGGCGAGCGCGGCGATGTCGACCTGATCGGACCGCGCGTAGCAGGTCCTGACCCGGTCGACGCGGGCCTGCGCGATCATCGCGCCGACCGCGGCGCACAGGCCGGCGTGGGGAGGGATGAGCACCGTGGCGATACCGAGACGCTCGGCCACCGAGCGGGCGTGCACCGGCCCGGCCCCGCCGAAGGCGATCAGCGCCTGCGTCCGGGGATCGATGCCGCGCTCGACGGCGATCAGCCGGATGGCGTTCGCCATGTTCTCGTCGGTCGTGCGCACGACGGCGAGCGCGGCCTGCTCGCGCCGGCAGCGTCAGGCGCCGGCCGAGGGCGTGCAGGGCCCGGTGCGCGGCGGCGGCGTCGATCGCCATCGCGCCCCCGAGCAGATGCTCGGGATGCAGGCGTCCGAGGGTGATGTTCGCGTCGGTGACCGTCGGTTGCGTGCCGCCGGCGGCGTAGGCCGCGGGGCCGGGGTTCGCCCCTGCGCTCAGCGGGCCGACGTGCAGCAGCCCGCCCTTGTCGATCCAGGCGATCGACCCCCCGCCGGCGCCGATCGTCCTGACCGCCACGCACGGCATCGTCACCGGGATCCCGAACGCGACGTCGAACTCGGCGGCGTGCTGGACCTCGCCGTCCAGGACGAGGCCGATGTCGCAGCTCGTGCCGCCCATGTCGAGCGAGAAGAACGACCGGCAGCCCGCCGCGCGGGCGTAGAACTGCGCACCGACGACCCCGCCGGCCAGACCCGAGAGGATGATCTGCGCGGGCCGGCGCTGGGCGGCGGCGGCGCGCACGCCGCCGCCGTTGGAGCCCAGGAGATGCCAGCGATCGCCGGCCAGTCGCGGGCCGAGCACCGCTCCGACGCCGGCGACGTATTCCTCGACGACCGGCTTGACGAACGCGTCGGCGATCGTCGTGCTCGCCCGCTCGTACTCGCGCCACACCGGGCTGACCTCGTGGCTGACCGACACGGCGGCGTCCGGCAGGACGTCGCGGATGACGGCGGCCACGATCCGCTCGTGCTCGGGGCGCAGATAGGAGAAGAGCAGGCAGACGGCGATCGCCAGCGGTTCACCGGCGTGAGCATCGCCGAGCCCGATCAGCGCCTCGCGCAGCGCGGCGAGGCCGTCGGCGTCGAGCGGTTCGGCGACCTCGCCGCGATGGTCGACGCGGCCGGCGACGCCGACGCCGTCCCGCCGGCGCACGAGCGGGCGAGGCTTGACCCAGTGCAGGTCGTAGAGCCGCTCCTTGTCGAGCCGTCCGATGAACGGAACGTCGGTGAAGCCCTGATTGGTCACGTAGGCGACCGCCGGCCCTTGGCGCTGGATGACCGCGTTGATGGCGACGGTGGTGCCGACGACCGCGCTCTGCACGTCGCCCGCGAGGTGCAGAGCGGCGAGGCCGCCGGCGATCGCCCGCGCCGGATCGCTCGGGATCGGAGGGCACCTTGGCGACGTCCAGCAGACCCGTCGCCGCGTCGAGCGCGACGAAGTCGCTGAACGTCCCCCCGGTGTCGATGCCCAGGCGGGTCAGACCGCTCGTCCTCCCCGGGCGCCGGGCGGGGCTCACGCCTCGGCGCCCACCGTCACCGGGACGTCGATCGGCGCCGGGGTCGACTGCTGGGGCCCGATCGTGTTGCGCGCCAGCCGCGGACGCAGGTAGAGCAGCCACCACAGGAAGCCGATCAGCAGGCCGCCGATCGAGTACTCGGCCGAGATGTGGTTCACCGACGGCAGGGTCAGCGCGATGATGCAGACGACCGTGTAGGTGATGCACGCCCAGGTGAGGATCATCCAGGCGCGTGCTGCGGATCGTGAAGTAGCCCGGCGCCTCCGGGATGCGGCCGGCGCGGTGGCCGATCAGGACCGAGACGAGCGTCAGGGTGTAGGTCAGGTAGTAACAGATGGTGACGATCGAGATGACCCGGGTGATGATCCCGGCCGACAGGACGTTGATGATCAGGCCGAACACGGTGACGACGACGATCGAGACGACCGGCGTGCGGGTGCGGCTGTTGACGATCGACAGCGCCTGGTGTCCGGGGAGCATCTTGTCGCGTGACAGCGAGTACATGAGCCGCGTGGCGACGGCCATGTTGGCCAGCAGGCAGGAGATGATCGCGACGAAGCCGATCGCCTTGAACAGGCTGCCCATGACGTGACCGAACTGGACGTCGAGGATGTAGATGAGCGGGGACCCGGTCTGGCCGACCGCCGTCGACACGCTGCCCGGGATCGCCATCTCGAAGATCATGAACAGCACGAACCCGCCGATCGCCGAGACGAGCAGCGACTGCATCATCGTCCGGGGTGCGGTGCGGCGCGGGTCCTTCGTCTCCTCGGCGAGGTCGGCGCAGCCCTCCCAGCCGATCAGGGTGAAGATCGGCAGCAGCGCGGCGAGGCCGAGGTTGGTGGCGCTGAACGATCCACCGCCGGCCGCCTGAGCCTTGAACAGCAGCGACGGACCCTGAGCATGGTGGAAGAAGAAGATGAGCCCGAGCAGCGTGATGATGCCGATCCCGAACGTCCCGATGAGCTCCGCCGAGGCGGCGATGTTGTTGAACCAGGTGGCGATCTTCACCCCGACGAGGTTGAGCACGAAGCACAGCAGGATCGCCGCGCCGGCCAGGATCTGGATGTCGTGCGAGGTCGGCTTGGACCAGAAGTCGGACGCGAACACGGTGGCGAAGGTCGTGCCGACCCCGGCGGTGCCGGCGACGAAGGCCAGCAGGGCGGCCCACCCGGTGAACCAGCCGATGTGTGTGTTACCGACGCGACTGGACCACTGATACGCGTAGCCGGAGATCGGGATCCGCGCGCCGAGGTGTGAGTACACGAACGCGATCCCGACGACGCCCGCGGCGACCGGCAGCCACAGCCAGATCCCGACACCCCCGACGGCGACGAGCGAGGTGCTGAACGCGGTGAAGATCCCGGTCGTGATCGACACCATCGAGAAGCCGAGCGCGAACGATGTGTAACTGCCGATCGCGCGGTGCAGCCGCTGGGAGTAGCCGAGTGCCTCCAGCTCACGGGCGTCCTGGTCCTCGGTGTCCGGAGGTGCCGTCCCGAGCGTGCTGGTCATGCGTGTCTCCTCGTTGCGCGATCGTGCCGCGAGCGGCCTGGAAGTCGCGCCGAGGTTAGACCCGCGCCCGCCGTCAGACATTCGCATCGCCTGCCTATTGATAAGCACGGCCTCACAATTGCGACTGGCCCCGTGGCCGGTCGCGATTGGCCATCGGGCCTTTCGGCCGGGCGCTAACCCGAGTGCGCGCGGGCGTAGATCGTGCGTTCCTCCTCGGCGATCGCCGCCAGCCGGGTGACGGCCGCCCACGCGCGCTCGGGCCGCCAGGCGAGCGCCACGTGGCACGGACTGAGATCCTCGATCTCAACGAATCGCACCCCCGGGCGCGCGTAGTAGCGCCCCGCGGCCGCGGTCGTGATCGAGATCCCGTGCCCGGCTGCGACCGCCTGCAGCTCGGCGTCGAAGGTGGCGGCCTGCTGGACGACGTTGGGCGGCTCGCCTCCGCGCTCGGGCCCGAGGATCCAGTAGTCGCGCCACACCGGATCACGGGACGGGGCGGCGATCACCGGCTCGTCGAGGATCTCCCGCACGCGGATCTGGCGGCGCCCCGCCAGCCGGTGTCCGTCGGGCAGACACGCCACGCGCGGTTCGGACAACAGCTGCAGGTACTCGAGTCCCTCCACGTCGAGCGGCATGCCGACGAACGCCGCGTCGACCTCGTTGGCATCCAGGCCGGCGGCCGGATTGGTGAAGTCGTACTCCCGCAACTCGAGCGAGACGTCGGGCGCCGAGCGCTCGAAGGCCCGGGCGATCGGCGGCAGCAGCTCCAGCGCCGCGCCGATCACGTAACCGACGACGAGATCGCCCACCTCGCCCCGCGCCGCGCGCTGCATGTGGGCGATGGCGCTGTCAAAGGCGGTCAGCGCCGCCTGCGCCCGCTCGAGGGTCGCCTGGCCGGCCGCGGTCAGCTCGACGCGGCGGGTCGTGCGATGCACGAGCATCGCGCCGACGGCGACCTCGAGCTGGCGCAGCGTCTGGCTGAGCGCCGGCGAGGTGAGATGCAGGCGAGCCGCCGCCCGGGCGAAGTGCAGCTCCTCGCTCAGCACGACGAACGCCCGCAGATGGCGGATGCTGAGCTGCGTCGGAAGCTCCATCAGCCCCTCTCATCTCCTGGGAAACTCATAAGCGTTGCTAACCAGAGCGTAGCGACAACTTGATTCACATCGCGCGTCGCTCGCCGTAACGTTCGCTCACCCGTTCCGATCGTTCGGCGCGGCCCCACACACCATCGAGGAGCACAACGACCGATGACCGAGACGCTGATCAACAGTGAGACCCCGCAGATGGAGGCGGGGCGCCGCGCGCTCCTGCAGGGGTGGACGGGGGGCGGGCGGGACCTGCTCATCACGCGCGCCAGCGGCTCGCTTGTCTGGGACAGCGAGGGGCGCGAGTACATCGACTGCACGTCGCAGGCCTGGTCCAACAACGTCGGCGCCTGCCATCCCCGGGTGCTGGCTGCGGCCTCTGAGCAGATGGCCGTGCTGACCCATGCGCGCACGAACTTCGAGACCGCTCCGCTGCTGGAGCTCTCGGCGCGGATGGTCGAGATCGCGCCCGCCGGACTGGACCGGGTCGGCTTCTGCCCGAACGGATCGCTGGCCGGCGAGATGGCGATCAAGCTCGCCCTGCACAACTCAGACCATCCCGGGCCGATAATCACCTTCATGGACGGCTATCACGGCCGCTCGCTGGCGACGATGGCGGCCAGCTGGCCGCACCCCGGGGGGAAGTTCGTGCGGATGTTCCCGCCGTTCGTGCGCACGCCCAATCCGCGCACGTATCGCACCGCCGGCGGGATCAGCGTCGAGGAGGAGGTGGAGCGTTGCCTGCTGATGCTGCGTGAGACGATCCGCAGCGGCACCCAGGGCAAGCCGCCGGCGCTGATGATGGAGCCCGTCCTGGGCAACGGCGGCCAGCAGGAGTATCCGCTGGAGTTCTACCGCCGCGTGCGCGAGATCTGCGACGAGGAGGACGTGCTGCTGATCGTCGACGAGGTCCAGACCGGAGCGTGCCGCGGGGGGACGATGTGGGCGTGCGACCACTACGGCCTGCGGCCGGACATCGTCGTCTGGGGCAAGGGCTTCGGCGGCGGCTTCCCGCTCGCCGGCGTGCTCCTGAGCGAGGGCCTGCGCGGCTTCGCCCCCGGGGATGACTCGGTCACCTTCGGGCAGTTCCCGATCGCGCTCGCCGCCGGGCTGGCGACGGTCGACGTGCTGATCGACGAGCGGCTCGACGAGAGCTCACGCCTGCTCGGCGCTCATGCCACCGAGCGGGTGCGCGATCTCGCGCAGCGCCATCCGCTGATCGGCGACATCCGCTGCCCCGGACTGAACATCGGGATCGAGCTCGTGCGGGACCGCGTCACCAAGGAGCCGGCCGTGGCCGAGACCAACCGGGTCTACCGCCGCGCGCAGGAGCTCGGGGTGATGCTCGGCACGACGCGCTATGCCGGCGCCGGCAACGTGCTGAAGATCAAGCCGCCGCTCAACATCCCACGTGACCAGCTCGATGCCGCCATCGACGTGTTCGATCGCGCGCTCGGCGACGTCGAGTCCGGCACGGATCTGGAGTGAGACCGGGCGCGGTGCGGCGCCGATGAGCGCGACGGTCGGCGTCGTCTTCCCGGCGAGGGCGGACGTCGCGACGCTGCCGGCGTTCGCCCGGCGCGCCGAGGCCCTGGGCTACGACGAGCTGTGGGTCGTCGAGGACTGCTTCGAGTCCGGCGGCCTGTCGATGACGGCGACCGCGCTCGCGGTCACCGAGCGGCTGGCGGTCGGGATCGGCCTGATGCCGGTCCCGATGCGCAACCCCGCGCTCGCTGCGATGGAGCTGGCGACCCTCGCCCGCCTGCATCCCGGGCGGGTCACGGCCGCCTTCGGGCACGGTGTCCGGGCCTGGATGGAGCAGATCGGCGCCGCGCCGCCGCGGCGGCTGGCCGCGCTCGCCGAGGTCGTCTCCGCGGTCCGGGCGCTGCTGGGCGGCGAGACCGTCTCGGTCGCCGGGCGGTACGTGCGCCTGAGCGCGGTGACGCTCGCGTCCCCGCCGCCGGTGGCGCCGCCGGTGCTGATCGGGTCGACGGGACCACGCGCCATCGCGCTGGCCGCCGAACTCGCCGACGGGCTGCTGCTGCCCGAGGGCTGCGGCCTGACGGTCATCCGGCAGTCCGTCTCACGGCTGCGCGCCGGCCAGGCGCTGGCCGCCTATGCCTGGCTGAGCGTCGACGACGACGACGAGGTCGCGCGCCGGGCGCTGGCGCCCGCCGTCGAGCACTGGTGGCAGAGCGGGCTCTATCCCGGCCCGGTCGCGGCGGCCGGCCTCGCCGATGGCCCGCCGCCCGCGACGCCGACACCGGCGCTCGCCGCCGAGCTCGCGGTGGCCGGCGACCCGGACGCGTGCGCCGCCTCCGCGGCTCGCCTGATCGACGCCGGCGCCCGCCGGCTCATCCTGATGGCGGCCGGCCCCGACGCCGACGGTCAATACGGGCGCTTCGCCGCCGACGTGCTGCCCCGGTTGGCGCGAGCGGCCGGCGGCTGACCGCGGCCCCCGCGCCAGGGCCGGCGCCCGGGCGATCGCGCACAGCGCCGCCGGCACCCGCGGCGGGGCCCTTCGGCCGGCGCGCGCCGGCCGGCGATCAGCGGGCCGGGACGGGCGCCTGGGCGGCGAGCGCGGAGTCCAGGCCGGCGAGATACGGGGACAGCTCCTCGGCGACGAGCTTGTGATCGATCGGCCACGGTGCCCGCTCGTGCACGGCAGAGCTCCACCCGAGGTCGCCCTGCAGGCAGGCGGTGAGATACAGCGGCGTCTCGCCGGTCAGCAGGGTGCTGCGGATCACCGGCGCCAGCGGGGCCGGGCGCGGGCCGATCCCGGCGAGATGGGCGATGCCCGCCGCCGCGGTGTCGGCCTGCTGCGCGCCGAGTCCACCGTGCTTGACCGGAAAGTCGGTGGCGTCGCCGGCGGCGAAGACATGACCTTCGATGCCGGGCACTCGGCAGTAGTCGTCGATCGGCGTGAACCAGTTGGTGCCCGCCGGGAGCCCGGGCACGGCCGGTCCGGTGATCCGCGGCAGGGTCACTATCCGGTCGGCGTACAGCTCCTCGCCGTCGAGTCCCAGGCGCCCCGGTCCCGGGACGTCGATCGACGCGCCGGTGCGCAGCACGATGCCGGCGTCGTCGAGCAACCCGACGATCGCGTCACCGGCCGCCTGGCCGAAGGCCTTCAGCGGCCGGGCCTCGGTCGTCAGGAAGGTCAACTCGGCGTCGATTCCGACGGCCTGGGCGTGATGGGCGGTCAGCAGCGCGAGCTCGTAGAGCGGCAGCGGCCAGACGAGCCAGTTGGGGACGACGAAGGTCACGCTCGTCACGTGGCCGGCCTGGAGATCACCGATCACCGAATGGAAGGTCTCGCCGCTGTTGTGGTCGGTGAACAGCACGGCGTGGGCGAAGGGGTTGGACTCGCCGGCTCCCAGCGCGACCAGCAGGGCGTCGTAGGGCAGCTCACGGCCGTCGGCGGTCGCCACCAGACCGAAGTCGGCGTCGACTCGCGCCAGCCGGTCGCGGACGTGCTCGGCGCCGGCGTCGGCCAGCAGACCGGCCAGCGGATACCGCCGGAGGCTGTCATGGCTGAACGGTTCGAGCACCGCCAGCGGGCGGTAGACGAATTCGTCGGATGGGCTGAGCACGGTCACCCGCACCTCGTCCCCGGCGATCCGCCGCAATCTGAGAAGACCTTCGATGCCGGCGATGCCTGCGCCGGCGATGATCACGTTGAACAGCGCCATCGAGCTCGAGCTCCCTTGCCCGCGTGTTGATGCGGGGGTGCTCCCCGCCCGGTCGGTCCGCCCTCGGAGCCGCGGCTCCTCGTCGCTGGGATGTGCCGGCGGAGTCGAACTCAGCGACCGCCGGGAGCGCACGACACTGGTCCGGTGTCCGGCGGTGGCGTCCGGAGCGCGGGTGTCGTGACGGGCGACGATCGTAGCGCACAGGCCCCGGGCGGCGGACCGCGGTCGCCGGCTGCCCAGCGCGCCGCGGCCGGCGCCGGCTCCGGGGACCGGGTCGGCCGGCTCCGGGGACCGGGTCAGCCGGAGAACGGCGACAGATACGCCGACGGGATCTGCGTCGGCGTCGACGATCCCGGCGGGATCCAGGACAGCTGCATGAGCGCCGTGCCCGGACCGTGCTCGTAGTCGAGCGTGATCGGCAACGGCACGCCCGCCGTCGCGCTGACGGTGGCGCAGCGGCGCTGGCCGAACGAGTACGCGCCGTCGACCAGCTCCGAGCCGCCGAGGTACAGCCAGGCGCTCCATTCGGCGACGAGGCAGAAGCTGTAGGTTCCGGTGGCCGGCGGCGTGACCTGGCCTGACCAGCGGATCGAGTAGTCGTTGACCGGGACGCCGGGCGCCGGGGAGACGTTCTCCATATAGCCCGAGGACGGATTGCTGACGCCGGCGTAGACCTCATCCTCGAAGTCGGGCTCGGCGAAGTAACGCGCGGCCAGCCCGCTGAGCAGGGATGGCCGGGAGATCGTCACCATGTAGGCGTTGTTCGTGTCGGCGCCGTCGTTGCCTGACACCGTGGTGATGAAGACGTCCGGGTCGCTCGGATCGAAGGCGAGGCTCCCGACGACGCCGTAACCGAGCGACTCGGTGTTCCACGGTTGCTCGAAGAACGTCAGATGCTGTGGATTGCCACCGTCGGGATTCATCGTCCAGTAGTCCATGCCGCCGCTGATGGCGCCGTCGGTCCTCCCGTAGATGATCGAATCGCCGTCCGGGGTGAAGAACGCGAACTCGTTGTAGTTGTCCAGCGAATCGCCGGTGGCGGCCGGGGTGAGCTGCGTCAGCCCGGTGCCGTCGACGCCGATCTCGTCGATCTGCATGTCCGCCCAGCTCGTCTGGTCGACGTCGCTGGCGAAGATGATGTGCTGATCGTCGGGGGTGAAGCCGTACGGCTCATAGAAGCTCGTCGACGAGGGTGCGATCGAGGTGATGTCGGCCAGGCTCGGCACCCCGTCGCTCCAGACGATGTCGGCGGTCTCCAGCTCCCAGTCCCCGAGCCCGCCGATCGCCGGCGATGTCGCCTGTGCCCAGACGATCCGGTCACCGGTGCGATCGAAGCGCGCCCACATCGTGGCGTAGGCGAACTGGCCGGGGGCCTCGATGTCGGTCAGTTGCCAGAAGTGGGCGCCGTCGGTGGTGGCGAGCCAGATGTTGTTGTCGCCGCCCCGGTCAGGCCGGGTCCATGCGGCGCCGACCGTCCCGGGATGCTGGGCTTCGACCTCGACGAGCATGTACTGGCCGTCGGGCGAGACGTCGGTGACCCCGCGGTTGCCGGCGGTGCCCGGCCCCGGCACGTTCGGGGCGCCGCAGGTCAGGCACGTGGGATCGCTGCCGTCGGGATCGGCGCTGAAGGCCTCGAAGTAACCGCTCGGGGTCTGCGCGTTGTAGAACACACGATTCAGGCTCGAGCTCCAGCCGGTCACCTGGGCGTTGTCCTTCCACGGGGTGACGCTCTGCACCTGTGGGCTGAAGCTCGCCCCGGTGCCGCTCGCGGCGCGCGCGCCGACGGCGGCCAGTAACGCGATCGCCATCAGGGCGACCAACGACACGGCGATCTGGACCGGGATCCGGGTCGTGCGAATCATCACAGGGGTTGTGCACGCCGGCACAAGGGAGAGCATTGCCGGTAACGGCGGCGCAAGTACCCTAGCGGGTTCGGCAGGCGGTGTGCACTGCGAGGTCACCCGGTGTGTCGTTGACCGCAACACACCGGTTCCTGTTACGACAAGAGACCGGCGCCCGGTGTAGTCAGCGCCACAGGCGCTCGCTGGCCAGGCGCGCGCCGTCGCGCAACGCCTGGAGCTTCGCCCACACCACGGTGGGGTGCACCTCGGTGCGGCGCGTCGCCTGCGAGGAGAAGCCACAGTCCACGCTGCCGACCACGTTCTCACGGCCGACGCGCTCGGCGAAGCGGATCAGGCGCTCGGCGATGAGCTCCGGATGCTCGACGATGTTGTCGGCGTGCGCGATCACACCCGGGAGGATGACCTTGCCCTCGGGGAGTGTCACATCCTCCCATAGGTGATACTCGTGCTCGTGGCGCGGGTTGCCGGCCTCGAAGGTGTACGCCATGGCGTTGACCTTCAGCATCGAGCGCACGAACTTGACAAACGGGACGTCATAGATGCGCGGTCCCTCGTTGATGCTGTAGCAGACGTGATAGCGCAGTGACTCGGGTGGGATGCCGCGCAAGCTGTGGTTGAGGGCCTCGACGTAGGCGTCCGCGTGTCGCTCCTGGGCGCCGGGGTCCTCGCGATCGTCGGCGAAGAAGCTCAGCAGGAACGGATCGTCGATCTGGAGCAGGAAGCCGGCGTCGACGATCGCCAGGTACTCGGTCCGCAGCGCCTCGCCGGCGGCCTCCCAGAAGTCCTGCTCGGTGGCGTAATGGCGATTGCGGCACAGGCCGCTCGGCGCCACCGCCGGCATGAACGCCGCGGGGGCCGGGGACCGCGCCAGCGCCGCCTGGAGATTGGCGATATCCCGCTGGAGCTCGGCCTGTCCGACGTACGCGATCGGGCCGGTGCAGGCCATGGTCACGATCGGCACGACCGTGCCGCCGAGCATCGCCTCCTGGAAGTAGCGCTCGTAGTACTCGGGAAAGGCCTCGATCTCACGGCGATGGTCGCTCATCAGCGGCTCGCCGGACAGTGGCGACAGGCCGCTCATCCGTGACTGGGCGTAGGCGAAGAAGCCCGCCTTGGACTGCTCTCCGTCGGTGACGATGTCGATACCGGCGTCGACCTGCCGGCGCACGCAGTCGGCGACGGCCGCGGTGACGGCGGCCTCGTAGTCCGGAGGATCAGGCCGACCCTCGGCGTAGCGCGCGGCCATCATGTCGAGCAACGGCTCGGGCCGCGGCAGGCTGCCGACGTGGGTGGTCAGGATGCGATCGATGCTGCGTGGCGATGGGGTCATCGGGCTCCTTGTTCACGGAGGGTGCCGGCCATTCGACGCCCCTCCTCATAACGTCAGTCTCATGGATCCACCGGCGAAACCGACTGGAGGCGGCGATCTCGGCGTGGTCGCCGGCGGCGAGGCGGTCCTCCGGGAATAGACAGGAAGAACTGATCAGGCTAGACTGATGATCGTGATCGCTCGCCCGTCACAGCCTCGCCGCGGTGCGCGTCTCGCCGGTGACGAGCATCCGGCCGCCGGAGAGGTCGCCGCCGAGCTGGGCGCCACGCTCGGGTTCGTCTATCGCCGGATCAAGCAGACGCGTGTCGCCGGTGATCTGACGTTGCCGGAGGGCTCGGCGCTCAATCGCCTGGAGCAGTCCGGCCCCACGACGGCCGCGCAGCTGGCGAAGCTGGAGCAGATCAGCCCGCAGTCGATCGGGGCGACGGTGCAGTCGCTGGAGGCCAAGGGTCTGATCCGGCGGGTCAAGGACCCCGGCGACGGCCGCCGGGTGATCCTGTCGCTGACCGGCGCCGGTCGTCAGACCGTGCACCGCAAGCGCACCGCCCGCACCGCGCAGCTGACGCGAGCGCTGGAGGCGCTGACCGCCGAGGAGCGCCGGCGCCTGCTGGCGGTCCTGCCCCTGCTCGAGCGCTTTGCCCAGGAGCTGTGAGAATGGCCGGCGCTACCGGCGCGTCCGCGACGGACGGTCCATCCCAGCCGGCCGACGACGGCTACAAGTGGGTCGCGCTCGCCAACACCACCGCGGCGGTGTTCATGAGCCAACTCGACGGCTCGATCGTCCTGATCGCGATGCCGGCGATCTTCACCGGCATCCATCTGGACCCGTTGTCGCCGGGCAACATCGACTACCTGCTGTGGATGATCATGGGCTACCGGCTCGTGCAGGCGGTGCTGGTCGTGACCGTCGGGCGCCTGGGCGACATGTTCGGTCGCGTGCGGATCTACAACGCCGGCTTCGCGGTGTTCACGGTGTCGTCGGTGATGCTGTCGTTCGATCCGTTCACCGGCACCCACGGCGCGCTGTGGCTGATCGCCTGGCGCTTCCCGCAGGCGGTGGGCGGCTCGATGCTGACCGCCAACTCGGCGGCGATCCTGACCGACGCGTTCCCGACCGAGCAACGCGGGTTCGCGCTCGGCACCAATCAGGTGGCGGGGCTGGCGGGGATGTTCATCGGGCTGGTGGCCGGCGGCCTGCTGGCTTCGCTGGACTGGCGGGCGGTGTTCTGGGTCAACGTCCCGGTCGGGATCTACGGCACCGTCTGGGCGTATCTGAAGCTGCGAGAGACCGGTGAGCGCCATCGCAGCCCGATCGACTGGTGGGGCAACGTCAGCTTCGCGATCGGCCTGTCGGCGCTCCTGATCGCCTCCACCTACGGCATCCAGCCCTACGGCGGCCACACGATGGGCTGGACCAATCCGTGGGTGATCGCCGGGTTGGCCGGGGGTGTCGCGATGCTCGTCGTGTTCGTCGCAATCGAGCGCCGGGCGACCGCGCCGATGGTCAACCTGAGCCTGTTCCGGCTGCGCGCGTTCACGGCCGGCAACTGTGCCGGCTTCACGATGTCGCTGGCCCGCGGCGGCCTCCAGTTCATGATCGTCATCTGGCTGCAGGGCATCTGGCTGCCGCTGCACGGCTACAGCTTCAGCCAGACGCCTTTGTGGGCCGGGATCTACATGCTGCCGCTGACCGTCGGCTTCCTGATCGCCGGCCCGGTCTCGGGCGCGATGTCGGACCGGATCGGTTCCCGCGGCCTGGCGACCGGCGGAGCGGCCCTGACCGGCGCGGCGTTCACCGGCCTGATGCTGCTGCCGGTCGACTTCCCGTACGTGGTGTTCGCGCTCCTGCTGGCCCTCGTCGGGGTGGCCAGCGGGATGTTCGCGTCGCCGAACTCGTCATCGATCATGGGCAGCGTGCCCGCGGCCGAGCGCGGAGTCGCCTCGGGGATGCGGGCCACATTTCAGAACTCGGGTACCGCGATCTCGATCGGGATCTTCTTCACGCTCGTGATCGCGGGCGTCGCCGGCAGCCTGCCGGCGACGCTCAGCGCCGGCCTGCTGCACGAGGGCGTCCCGGCGGCGGTCGCGCACCGCCTCGCCGGACTGCCGCCGGTCTCCAGCCTGTTCGGCGCGCTGCTCGGGATCAACCCGCTCCAGCATCTGCTCGCCAGCCATGGCGCGCTGCACTATCTGTCCAGCGCCGGACGCCGTGCGCTGACCGGCCGCTCGTTCTTCGCCCATCTCATCTCACCGCCCTTCCACGACGGGCTCGTGATCGTCTTCGCGGCCTCGGCCGGGCTGTCGGCGATCGCCGCGCTGGCGTCGCTGCTGCGCGGCGGGCGGACCGAGATCACCACCACCACCATCACGACCTCCACCGCGACTCGAGGAGCCGGCACATGAGCACCGACGCACCCCCATCGATCGATCCGGCCACCACCGCGCTGCTGGTGATGGATTACCAGAACGGGACCCTGGCGCGTGTGCCGGACCCGGGGGCGCTGCTCGCCGGGGCCAAGGAGACGATCTCGCTCGTCCGTGACCACGGCGGCACGATCGGCTACGTCCGCGTCGGCTTCGCCGACGGCGAAGCGCCGGGGGCCTCGATGGGCCGGCGGATCGGTCCCGAGGCGCTCACGATGTTCCACGCCGATGCGCCCGCCACCCAGATCCACGACGAGATCGCCCCCCGCGACGGCGACATCGTCGTGCGCAAGACGCGCGTCGGGCCGTTCGGCACGACCGATCTCGACGCGCGCCTGCGGGCCGCGTCGATCGACACGCTGATCCTCGCCGGGATCTCGACCTCCGGCGTCGTCCTCTCGACGGTCCGCGACGGCGCCGATCGCGACTATCGGCTGATCGTCCTCTCGGACCTGTGCGCCGACTTCGAGCCCGACGTGCACGCCTTCCTGACCGAGCGGATCTTCCCGCGCCAGGCCGACGTGATGACGAGCGCCGAACTGCGCGCGCTCCTGCCCTGACGACTCGGACGCCGGCGGGCGAGGGTCCGGCGGGCGAGGGCCGGCGGGCGAGGGCCGGCGGGCGCGGGCCGCCGGGAGGGTCGGCGGGCCGGCGCCGGTCAGCGGGCGGCGCGTCCGGCCCGCGGTACGGTGCAGCCACGCCGGGCGCGGTCGTCGGCGAGCGTGCCGAGCAACCCCACCGCCCAGCACGTCGGGCAGCCTCGCCAGGCGACCGCGGCGGGCGCCAGCAGCACGAGCGACACCGGACCGACGGGCGCGACCAGGGCGATCGCCAGCCCGACGAGGATCAGGCCGGCCACGCCCCGCGTCAGATGCGCACGCACCGACCGGCTCGCCAGCGGCGAGCTGTGCCGACGGCCGGCGCCCATCGCATCATCGTCGTGGCGAGCCATCGGTCGGTGATACGTCCTCGGACCGCGGCCGGATCACCGGGCTCGTGGGAGTGAGGCCCGTCGGCTCGGGTGGAGGGCGCCGGGCGCATCCGCGTCGGCGAGGATCTCCACACGCCGGCGCCGCTCGCGTTCATCTATCCCGACGGGCCCCAGGCGCTCCCGCCGCAGCTGCGCGCCCGGTGATCGGCCGCGGGCCGCCGATCAGCTCAGGAGAGCGTGCCCGGCGGCAGCACGTAGCGCTGCGGGGCGGACGGCCGCGCCGCGTCTCCGCCGCTCAGGCGACCGCCGTGCAGACCATGCCCGCCGCGCCTGGCGACCGACAGCGCCTCGGCCTGCCCGTCGTGAGCCTCGATCCACGCCAGCATCGCCGTCGAGTCGGCGCCGGCCGCGAGGATCGCGGCTCGCTCGATGACCTCCCCGCCAGAGGAATGCCGCCGGGCGAGGCGGCTGATGAGAGCGCGGATGGCGTCGTCGTCGGCCACCGGACGCCCGTCCGGGCGACGGCGGGACGCGCCCGTCACGTCATGCGATTGCATTGCTTGCCTCCTCGGTGAGCGTGCTCGAACGCGCCTCGGCGGCGCTCCGGGAGACACTCCGTGAGCATCCGACTCTACTCGCTTGTCACGAGGGTGCGGCCCGCATCTGAAATCTTATGTGCTGTCACTCAGTTCTTCTGCTTGATATCGACTCACCTGTGATTCCATGTGTGAGTCATGGAGGCGTCCGCGGTCGATCGACGAAATGCTCGCCTCTACCTGACCGGCCTGGCGGCGTCGCTGCTCGGCAACAGCGCGATGAGCCTGGTCGCCGGCATCTGGGTCAAGGCGCTGACCGGCAGCAGCGGCCAGGCCGGGCTCGTCTCGGCATGCGTGTATGCCCCGTCATTGGCCGGACCGCTCGCCGGCATGGTCGTCGACCGCGCCCCCCGGCGTCACTGGCTCGTTGCCGTCAACCTCGTCTCCGCGGCGACGATCCTCCCGCTGCTGACCCTCCGCTCGGCCCACGGCGTCTGGATCCTGTACCTCGCGATGACCGCCTACGGCACCGAGCTCGTCCTGACCGACCCCGCCGAGTCGGCGCTGCTCGCCGACATGTTCGGGCTCGAGCTGCGGCGCCGGGTCGCCGGCTGGCGACTGGGGATCCAGGAAACCGGTCGGCTGATCGCGCCGCTGGCCGGCGCAGGGCTGTTCGCGCTGGCGGGCGGCGGCCCCGTCGCCGCGCTCGACGCCGCCAGCTTCCTGGTGGCCGCGGCGGCGGTCTCGCGCCTGCGTGTCTCGTCGCCGCTGCCGGCGGCCGCCCGCCAGGCGTGGCGCACCGAGCTCACGGCCGGCGCGCGGCACATCCGCGCCCGGCCCGATCTGTCCGCGGTGGTCGCGGCCGGCGCCGCGATCATGGCCGTCTCCGGGATCGGCGTCGCCGCCCAGTACAGCCTGGTGGCCGGGCTCAGGGAGCCGCCCGCCTTCCTCGGGGTGCTGACCGCCGCGCTGGGTGCCGGCTCGGTCGTCGCCGCGCTCACGGCCGTCCGAGTCGTCGAGCGCCACGGTGAGCGCCGCCTGGCCGTGGCCGGGCTGCTCAACTTCGCCGCCGGCAACCTGCTGCGCGCCGGCGGCTGGTTGCCCGGCGCGGTGATCGGATCGATCGTCCTCGGGTTCGCGCTGCCCTGGGTGTTCCTCGCGGTGATCAGCATCTCCCAGCGATTGACGCCGCACGCCCTGCAGGGGCGTGTCTCCGCCGCGGTGACGCTCCTCATGTTCGGCCCGCAGGCCCCGACCCAGGCGCTGGGGGCGCTGCTGATCACCGTCCTGCACTATCGCCAGATCTATGTCGGCTCCGCGCTGCTGGCCGTGGCGCTCGCCGCCGGGCTGAGTCGCCGCACTCGGCGCCGCGCTCTCGCGTCCTCTGATCCCGTTTCCCGGTCGAACACGGGCTGAGAGGACGGCGCCCTCGGGTTCACGCGGCGGCTACGGCGCCGTGACCGCCTCGGGAATCTCGGCCCGAGCGAGGACCACCATGCCGATCAGCGCCGCCGCCAGTGCCACGAACGCGCCCGCGGCCTGCAGCCCGCCGGCGTGCAGGTGCTCATCGAGCAGGGCGAGCCCGAGCGTCACGCTGACGATCGGGTCCAGAGCGGTGCTGCTCGCCATGGTCGCGGCCAGCGCCCGCGTGTTGAGCGCCAGCTGGTTGAGCGTCATCGACACGTAGCCGACGCCGATCAGCGCATAGGGCTCCCAGCTCGTGATCAGGTGCACGGCGCCGACCGCCAGCTCGTCGACGACCGCCTTGGTCAGCGCCGCCGAGAGCGCGAAGAGCACGCCGGCGGCCGCTCCCGTGAACGCGGCCCGGCGGGCGGCCGGGCCGCGCCGGCCGAGCACCGAGAACGCCGCGGCGGGCACCGCGCAGGCGATTCCGGCGATGATCCACGCGCCGAGCGGCGCCTCGTTGCGTCCGCCGGACGGGTTGGCGACCACGAGGAAGCCGAACAGGGCCAGGACGACGAGCGCGGCCGCCGCCATCTCGCGCCGGTCGACGTGCTGGTGACTGAGGCGGGCGCCGAGCGGGAGCGCGAACACCACGCTCAGCACCAGCAGCGGCTGCACGACCGCCAGCTGGCCGACCCGCAGCGCGGCGGCCTGGGCGATGAAGCCGGCGGAGTCCGCGGCGATCCCGGCCAGCCATACCGGGCGGCCGGCCATCCGCACGAGCAGCCGCGAATGGGTCGCGGACACCGGCGCCTGCAGCCCCGCCCTCTGCTGCAGAACGGTTCCGAGCGCGAACAGGAACGCGGAGATCAGGGCCAGGGCCACGTGCACAGTGCGCCGATCAGGTTACGCCCGCCGCCCGGCCGCTCGGACCCCCTGCCGCCCGGCCCGCGGGCGCCGAGCGCTCAGGACGGGCCGCGGACGGCCGCCTGGCCCGTCACCCGAGAGGGGTGTCGTCGAGGCGGTCCCGGAGATCGGCGACCGACTCATACACGCCGGCCACGCCGGCCGCCTCCAGCTCGCCGGCGCTGAACCCGCCGGTCAGCACCGCGAGCATCGCCACCTTGGCGCCGCGCGCGGCCTGCGCATCCCACGGGGTGTCGCCGATCATCACCGCGTCCGCCGGCCTGGTCTCGCCCAGCGCCAGCGCGGCGCGGACGAGGTCCGGCTCCGGTTTGGTCGCCTCCACGTCGGCGGCGGTCGTCCAGCCGTCGGCGAGCTCGCGGCCGGCGAGGAGGCCGAGATAGTGATCGACCTCGGCAGCCTTGGCCGAGCTGGCGAAGACGATCCGGTGCCCGCGCCGCTTGAGCTCGGCGATCAGCTCCTGGGCGCCGTGCATCGCCTGCACCTCACCGATCAGCTCGGCGTACAGGATGCCCTCGGCGGTGCGGATCGCCTCGCCGATCCGCGCGTCGGTCTCCTCACTGGTCAGCGACACGACGAGCTGATCGCCGCCCATCCCGATGTGGCGATGGATCTGCCAGATCGGCAGGACGAGGCCGTGCTGGCGGAACGCGCGGTACCAGGCGATGGCGTGGTGGTAATTGGTGTCGACGAGCGTCCCGTCGATGTCGAGGATCGCGAGCATCCGCCGGCGGAGCTACCCGCTCGCCGGCGACTGGACGCGGGGCGTGGCGAAACGGTTGCCGCCCCGCGCCGGCGGGTACGTGCTGACCGTGGCTCGAACCGAAGCTCAGTTCAGCGTCCCGCCGGAGCGGGTGTTCGCGGTGCTCTGCGACCCCGAGGCGTATGCCGACTGGGTCGTCGGCGCCCACAGCGTTCGTGGCGCCGACCCCGGCTGGCCGGCGGTCGGATCGCGCCTGCATCATCGCGTCGGGGCGGGGCCGCTGACCGTCGAGGACCATACGCAGGTCCTGGACGTCGACCCGCTTCGCCGACTCGTGCTCCGGGCCCGGGCCCGTCCGTTCGGGACCGCCACGGTGGAGCTGGTGCTCGAGCCCCGGGACGGCGGGACCCACGTGACGATGACCGAGGTGGCGGGCGACCCGCTGTCCAAGCTGGCGATCAACCCGCTCACCGACCCGCTCGTGCACCATCGCAACGTCGAGTCGCTCCGGCGCCTGCGCCGGATCAGCGAGACCGGCGTTCAGCGGACGGGCTGAGCGCCCGGCGTCACGCGCGCCAGGGGCGCAGCCGCCGGTCGGCGAGCAGCGCCCGCGCCGCCGAGCGGCCGCCCATCCCCTGTACCGAGCCGCCGGGGTGGACCGAGGCACCTGTGACGTACAGCCCGGACAGTGGCGTGCGATGGCGGCAGAGCGCGGGGGACGGGCGGAAGCAGAGCTGCTGATCGAGTTCGTAGCTCCCGCCGCCGAGATCGCCATCGGCGAGGCTCGGATTCTCGGCCTCGGTCTGCCGCGGGCCGCGCATCGACCGCGCCAGGACGTGGCCCGCGAAGCCCGGGGCGAACCGCTCGAGCTGAGCCTCGATCCGGTCGGCGACGTCCTCGTCGGAGCACTCGTAGCGCGCCGGGACATGGGCGTAGCAGTACAGCGTGTGCCGGCCCGCCGGCGCCCGTGAGCCGTCGAACAGCGTGTGCTGCCCGACGACGAGCGCCGGGCGCTCGGGCATCTCCCCGCGCTGGCCGGCCTCGGCGGCGGCCGCGAGCTCGCGCAGGCCGCCCGCGACGTGGACGACCGCGGCCCGGCGCGCGGCCTCCGCGCTCCATGGAGCCGGCGAGGCGAGCGCGTAGTCGAGCTTGAACGCGGCGGTGGAATAGCGCCAGATCCGCAGCCGGCGCAGCACCCGGTCGGGCAGCGCGTCGTCGGGGAGCATGGCCGCGAGCGGGCGGGCGCTGACCGTCGTCACCACGTCGCGGGCCGCGATCTCGTGGCCGCCGCTCAACGCCACCCCGGCGGCGCGACCGCCGCGGACGAGGATCCGCTCGACGTGCGCGTCGCAGCGCACCGTCACCCCCTCCCGCGCGGCGATCGCCAGCAGCGCGTCGGTGATCGCCTGCTGTCCGCCGGCCGGGAACGGCCACCCATGGGAATGGGCGAGCAGGACGAGCAGGAACCCGAACGCGCCGCTGCCCGCGGTCGTCGGGGCGAGTCCCGAGTGCTGCGCGGATCCGGCCAGCCACGCGGCCGGCCGGGTGGCGCCGTCGAAGACGTCGAGCCCGAACGCCTCGATCGAGCCGATCATCCGCCGGGCGAGCAGGATCATCTCGCCGCGCAGCGCGGCCAGCAGCACGAGCGGCGCGCGGCCGGGGGGCAGCGGTCCGAGGATGGCCTGGACGAGCGGCCGGGCGAGGGGCCGGTAGCGGTCGATGAGCGACCGCCAGGCGAGGCCCGCGCCCGGATGAGCCGCCTCCAGTGAGGCGACGGTCGGCTCCAGCGCGTGATGGAGGGCGATCGCGCTGCCATCCGCGAAGGGATGGGCCATGATCACGTCGGGCGCGATCCAGCGCACGCCCTCGGCCTCCAGGCCGAGCTCCTGGATCGCCGGCGACGCGACGGTCATCGGGTTGAAGCCGGCACAGTGGTCGTGGACGAACCCCGGCAGGGTCGCCGCGACGCTGGTGCAGGCGCCGCCCGGACGTCCGGCGTGCTCCAGCAGCGTCACCTCGAGACCGGCCCTGGCCAGGTGAATCGCGCAGACCAGGCCGGTGCAACCCGCGCCGACGACGATCACGCGCCGGTCGGGGCGCGCGCTTGGACCGTTCACCCGCACTGCTGCGGCCTACGGATGAAAGACGACCTTGATCATGCCGTCCTCCTTCTTCTGGAACTGCTCATAGGCCGACGGCGCCTCGGAGAGCGCAAGATGGTGGGTGGTGAAGCTCTCGACGCCGAGCGGGTCCTCGTCGGTGAGCAGCGGCAGGATGTCGTCGACCCACGCCTTGACGTTGGCCTGTCCCTGGCGGATCTGGATCTGCTTGTCGAACAGCTGGAGCGTCGGGAGCGGATCGGCGGCGCCGCCGTAGACGCCGCTCAGGGAGATCGTGCCGCCACGGCGGACGATCTCGATCGCCGACTGCAGCGCCGCGAGCTTGGAGACGCCGGCGTTCTGCATCAGCGGCGCGGCGACCGCGTCCGGAAGCAGCGAGGCGAGCTTGTGGGCGAAACCGGCGACCGGCGAGCCGTGGGCTTCCATCCCGACCGCGTCGATGACGCCGTCGGGGCCGCGGCCGTCGGTGATCTCGCGGATCGCGGCGGGGAGATCGGTCTGCTCGTTGAGGTCGAGCACCTCGGTCCCGCGGGCCTGAACGCGCTGCAGGCGCTCCGGCACGAGATCGACGCCGATCACCCGGTGTCCGAGGTGGCCGGCGATCCGCGTGGCCATGTCGCCGATCGGTCCCAGGCCCAGGACGACGAGCGAGCCCCCGTCCGGGACCCCGGCGTATTGCACGCCCTGCCAGGCGGTCGGGAGCACGTCCGACAGGAAGACGAAGCGATCGTCGGGCGGCCCCTCGGGGACCTTGATCGGGAGGGTGTTGCCGAACGGCACGCGGAGAAGCTCCGCCTGCCCGCCGGGGATCTGGCCGTAGAGCTTCGTGTAGCCGAACAGCGACGCGCCGGTTCCGTATTCGTGAACCTGTGTGGTCTCACACTGTGAGTGCAGCCCGTGATCGCACATCCAGCAGTTTCCGCAGGCGACGTTGAACGGGATGACGACACGATCGCCCACCGCCACCGCGGTGACGTCTGAGCCGACCGCTTCGACGATCCCCATCGGCTCGTGACCGAGCACGTCACCCGGGTCCAGGAACGGGGCCAGGACGGTGTACAGATGCAGATCGGAGCCGCACAGCCCGGTCGAGGTGATGCGGACGATGATGTCGGTGGGGTCCTCGATCGCGGGATCCGGCACGGTGACGATGCGGACGTCGCCGACGCCCTGCCAGGTGAGAGCTCTCATGCGCACCGGGTTACCCGGGCCCGCATGCAGGAAACGCGGCTCACGGCCTCGCCGCGCCCGGCCCGGCCCGGCCGGCGTCAGCCCGCCGGCACCGCCCGGGCGGCCCGCGCGAGCTCCACCGGGTGCTGCCTGCGGGCGGCTCGGGCCGCGGCTCGCCCGGCGTGCCAGCAGCGCTCCAGGCGCCGTCAGCGAAACGTCCGAGCCTTCGAGATACCCGCCGGCCTGACCGAGAATCAGCGTCTCGGGCGAGGGCCGCCGGTCACAGCCCGGCGAGCCGGCGCTCGGCTCGCCGCAGGCTGGACGCGGACGAGGCGATCGTCCGCCACGGGTCACCGGCGTCCTCGATCCGGTCAGGCAGTGATTGCAGAGTCCAGCGATCCGCTGTCAGCCGGCGGTCGTCGAGCTCCGGCCAGTGCAGTGGCGTGGCAGCGGGCGCGCCCGGGCGGGGGCGGATGGCGTACGGGGCGACGGCGTGCTGGCCGTAGCCGTTGGCGCCGACGTCGACGTAGATCCGATCGCCGCGCCGCTGCCGGCGGAACTCGCCGGTCAGGGCACTCGGGTTCTCGGCGATGAGCCGGTCGGCCACCGCGCGAGCAAAGGCCGCGACAGCGTCGTAGCCATTGCCCCGGCGCACGGCGACGTCGACGTGCAGCCCGCGGGAGCCGGTGGTCATCGCGAACGGCTCCATGCCGAGATCGCGGAGCAGGCCACCGAGCAGACGGGCCGCGGCGCGGACCTCGCAGAAGCGGCGCTCCGGTGGCGGATCAAGGTCGAACACGACGCGGTCGGGCTGCTCGAGCCGGTCGGCGCGGCTCGTCCAGATGTGCGGGGTGATGACGTTCTGACCGGCCAGGTAGACGAGGGTGGCGGCGTTGTTGGCGAGGACCTGGGTGATGGTCCCGCCTTCACGCCGCGGCACCCGAGCGGTGGGGATCCAGCCCGGAAAGTGGCGAGGGCGATCCTTGACGAAGAATCCGTCCCGTTCGATGCCGCCCGGGAAGCTGTGCATCGCCAACGGGCGATCGCGGGTGTGGGTGACCATCACCGGTGCGACGCGGGCGTAGTAACGGGCCACGTCGCGCTTGGTGAGACCGGCGTCGGGGAACAACACGCGGTCGGGATGGCTGATCTCGATCGCCCGGCGGCCGGCGATGATGCGCGCGTGCTCCGTCACGCGGATCTCATCAACGCGTCACGAGGACGGTGCCGGCGATGATGAGCGCCATCCCGGCCAGGCGGCCGACGCCGATGCCGACGTGGTGCAATCCGAACCAGCCGAGGCGGTCGGCGACGATCGACGCGACCACCTGGCCGGCGACGAGCACCGCGATGACCGCGCCTGCTCCGAGCGGTCTGACCGCCGCCAGGCCGATCGCCACCACGGCGGCGCCGCCGACCGCGCCGACCAGGTCATCCGGCCGGATCCCGATGATGCCGGTCAGCCGGCCGGGATGGCCGGCGACGAGCAGCAGTACACCGATGATCGCCGCGGCGATCAGCAGGCTCACGAACGCCGCGCCCAGGTCGCCGACGTGCTCTGACAGCGCGGAGTTCGACGCCGGCTGCAGGCCGACCAGCAGGCCCGCGGCGATCGTGAGGAGCAGGGCGACCGAGCGTGTCACGTCTCGGTCGAGTTCTGCGGCCGTCAGCCCGTTCCTGCCGGTGTGACCCGCGGATCAAGCTCACGGACGGGAGACCACCGCGTGGCCCGGTGCTCAACCCGCACCTGATGTGACCATGCTCATCCCGTGGGCGGCGTGAGCGATCATCTCCACACCGATGGACCTCTCTGACGTCAGCCGTGCCCGGCGGGACCCCGGCCTCGTGGTCCTGGAGGGCTTTCACCCGGTCGTGCACGCGATCCGCTTCGGGGGCGAGATCCTCGGGGCCTGGACCGCGGACGCGGGCGAGCTGCGGGACCTGCTGCGGCGGCTTGCTCCCGACGTGGAGATCCCGGCCGATCTCGTCGACGTCGAGGCCCTCAAGGCGGTCGTGCCGCGCGCCCAGCTCGTGGCGGTGGCTCGGCGTCCGGCGCAGCCCGATCCGGACACCGTCCTGGCCGGTCCCGGTCACGTCGTCTTCCTGGAGGACCCCAGACACCTGGGCAACCTGGGCGCCGTGATCCGGGTGGCCGCCGCGGCCGGCGCCGCGGGGGTGATGACGACCGGGCGCCAGAACCCGTGGCATCCGGACGCGGTGCGCGGGAGTGCCGGGCTGCACTTCGCGCTGCCCGTCCATCACCTCCGCGCGATCAGGACCCAGGGCCGCGAGCTCGTGGCGCTCGATCCGGCCGGCGAGCCGTTTGTGCCCGCCGAGCTTCCCGCCGCGGCGGTTCTCGCCTTCGGCACCGAGCGCGACGGGCTCAGCGATGAGCTGCTCGCTCAGGCGCAGCGGCGCGTCGCGCTGCCGATGTCTCCGGGGGTCTCCTCGCTCAACCTGGCCACCGCGGTCGCCGCTACGCTGTACGCGCTCACGTTCACGGCATCGGATTCGCCGCGTCCGCCGCGTTCTGCCGTGCCCTGATCACGCGCGGCTCGCGATAGGCGAGGAACCAGCACAGCGCCGCCGACGGTACGAGCAGCACACCCCACCACCCACCGCGACCGGTGCCGTAGAGGATGGCGGTCAGGGTGAGCAGCCAGATCCCGACCACCGTACGCACGCGTGCGACGAGTTGCGGATGCCTGTAACCCCACGGGCTGACAATCTGCAAGATCCATTCATCGGTCATGGTTCCCCCTTCGGGAAGATCCTTGGAAAGTGGTTTCTAATTGATATCACTTTTGGTCGGACTGTCAAGGCGAGAACGTGTGATCTCGTAGCGTGCGAGCCGTGGATGCTGAGTTTCTGGGACCGGCAGGCCCCGACGTTTGATCGTGAGCCCGGTCAGCGCTGGATTCGACTGACCGTCAGTGGCGGCTGACACGTCGGCGAGCACCGCGATGCACAGCAGCGTCGAGACGCGACCGGATTGATGGCGCATGCTCCGAGCCTGGCCCGGGAACACTTCGCCGTGTGACGAAACGTCCGGGCGTCACGATCAGGCTCGACATGCGCTCCGATTCCCGCGGCGACATCGATCTGGCGGCGCTGGGGGCGGTGCTGTCCGAGCCCGCCCGCGCCCGGATCCTGCTCGCGCTCGGTGACGGCCGCGCGCTGCCGGCCAGCGTGCTGGCCACCGAAGCCGGAATCGCCGCCTCGACCGCCAGCGCCCATCTCGGCCGCCTCCTGGACGCCGGCCTGCTCTCGGTCCGTCCGCAGGGCCGCCATCGCTACTACCAGCTCGCCGGCCCCGAGATCGGGGAGATGATCGAGACCCTCGCCCGCCTGGCCCCGGCCGCACCGGTGCGCTCGCTGCGCGACGGGACCCGAGCCAATCTCGTTCGCCACGCGCGGACGTGTTACGACCACCTCGCCGGGAGGCTCGGGGTGGCCGTGTTCGGATCACTGATCGACGGGGGGCTGATCGTGGGCGGCGATGGCCGCCACCACCCCGACCGGGCCCAGGCGGACCGCCTCTCGGCGCGCGGCCACGATCTCGACTACCGGCTGACCAGCGCCGGACGCGACCATCTCACCCGCCTCGGGGTGACCCTGCCCGACGGCCCGGGCCCTGAGCTCGCGCTGCGCTACTGCGTCGACTGGACCGAGCAGGCTCATCATCTCTCGGGCGCCGTCGGCCGCAATCTCACCACCTGGATGCTGGATCAGGCGTGGCTCGAGCGGCTGCCGCGCACCCGAGCGCTGCGGGTCACGACCGCCGGCGCCGACGGACTGCGAACGATCTTCGGGATCGATGCGCCGGGCGCGACACCGACCGGCCGACGGCGCGAAAGGGAGAGCGATACGGCTGTGTGAGACCTGCGGCGTCGAGCACGCGGAGCCCGACGGTGTCTGCCTGTTCTGCGCCGACGAACGCCGGTATGTCCCGGCCGCCGGGCAGACTCGGGTCACGCTGGACGAACTCGCCCGCGCCGGGCGCCGTGTGCCGATCGCCGAGCTGGAGCCCGACCTGTTCGGGATCACGGTGGAGCCGCAGGCCGGAATCGGTCAGCACGCGCATCTTGTACGGACAGTCGCCGGCAGCCTCCTGTGGGACCCGGTCGGCTCCCTCGACGACGACGCGGTCAGCCGCGTGCGCGAGCTCGGTGAGGTGACGGCGATCGCCGCCGGTCACCCGCACATGTTCGGCGCTCAGGTCGAGTGGAGCACGGCGCGGCGCGGGCATGCTCCTGGTCTCCGACAGGATCCATGCCAACCCCGACCGGTCGACGGTGACGGTCCTGCGCAGCTTTCCGAACCGGATCCCGCCCTCGCCCGCGGCCGCGAAGCGGTCGGCGGACCCTGTTGCCGACGGGCGGATCAGTCGGTGCGCCGTCGCAGGGTCATGGCTCCGAGCAGGATCGCCCCCACCGCGAAGGCGAGCACGATGCCGACGTCTCCGAGTGTCGCCGCGCCGACCCCCGGCTGGTCGGCGAGGTGGCGCACGCCGTCGATGGCGTACGACATCGGAAGCACGTCGGAGATGGCGTGCAGGACGGCCCCCATCCGCGCCCGCGGGACGAGCAGCCCGCAGAGCAGGAGCTGAGGCAGGATCATGGCCGGCATGAACTGCACGACCTGAAACTCGGTGCGGGCGAAGGCGCTGGCCAGCAGTCCGAGGCCGAGCCCGAGGAGGGCCACCGAGGCGGCGAGAATGACGACGAGCGCTGTGCTGCCGACCAGGCTGAGACCGAGGGCGCCCAGGCTGAGCGCGGTCACCAGGCCGGCCTGCAGCACCGCCAGCATCGTGAAGGTGAGACCGTATCCGCCAAGCAGGGCAAGGCGGCTGAGCGGCGTGGTCATCAGGCGCTCGAGCGTTCCGGTCGTCCGCTCGCGCAGGAGCGCGACGGAGGACACGAGGAACATCGTCATGAGCGGAAACACGACCATCAGCGCCGGTCCGGCCCGCTCGAACGCCATGTGCTGATGGTCGTAGACGAACCGCAGGATGGTCATCAGCAGCGCCGGCACCGCGAGCAGGAGCACGATCGTGCGAGGGTCGTGGCGGAGCTGGCGCGCGACCCGTAACGCGGTGGCGAGCGCGCTCGTCACTCCCGCTCCCCGACGAGTCGCAGAAACGCCTGCTCGAGGTCGGTGGTGGCGGTGCGACCGGTGAGCTCGGCCGGCGTGCCCTGAGCCAGCACCCGGCCGTCGCGCACGAGCAGCACCTCGTCGCAGCGAGCCGCCTCCTCCATCACGTGGCTTGACACGAGCAGGCTGGTTCCCGCGTCGGCCAGGTCTCGGAACTGCCCCCAGAGGCGCTCGCGCAGCACGGGGTCCAGTCCGATCGTCGGCTCGTCGAGGACCAGCAGCTCGGGCCGTCCGAGCAGAGCCGCGGCCAGCGAAAGCCGGGATCGCTGCCCGCCGGACAGTGACCGCGCGAGCTGCCCGGCGGCGTCTCCGAGGTCGACCTGCTCGATGACCGCGGCGACCTGTTCCGCGGGCGCCGCCATGATCGCGGCGAAGTATTCGAGGTTCTCGCGCACGGTCAGATCCTCGTAGGCCGATTGCTCTTGAGTGCCGTAACCGATGCGGCGCCGGAGCGACGGCGCTCCCGCCGTCTCTCCCAGCACCGTGATGTCGCCGGTGACGCCGCGCTGCACCCCGACGATGACGCGCATCAGCGTCGTCTTGCCTCCGCCGCTCGGTCCGATGAGGCCGGCGATGCGTCCGCCGGCGAGGCCAAAGGTCAGGCCATGCAGCACCTCGCGGCCGCCGCGACGCACCCGAAGGTCACGCGCCGCCACCATCGTCGACGAATTCAGCACACGATGATCTCCGCTGTCGGGCTTCCCGTCAGCCCCGAGGACGGCCGGGGTGACGCAGATACCACTTGACCGCGGCGCCCGGTGGCGACGTTGAGCACCCGCCACGGCGCGTCGGCCAGCCCGCCTCCCCGGAGGTGTAGGCGGCCATATCCGGCCGGCCATCGGTGCCGTGGACGGTCGAGATCGACTTGCGCAGTCCGCCCTGGGGCAGCGCCCGTCAGTCCCACGCGCATCGAGCATTCGTATCACGCCTCGGGGACGCGGCCGGGCGCGCGCCGCTGGCACGCCCGTCGTGGCTGCCGGCGGCCGATTCGCGTTGCCCTCGGCACCGCCGACCGGCACCGTCGTGTCGCAGGTCCCTGACGACCCGGAAGCTCCACTCGCCGAGGGTGATCCCGAGGTCCTTCGCGACCAGCGCGGCCAGGGCCGAATTGCATGACCTCAGCCCGGCGAGGGCGGAGCAGAGCGGGCTGGGGGCTGCGTCGCGGCCACCGAACGCGAGTATGCGTCGGCGCGGTAGTGAGACGGGGCGATGCCCAGTTCGCGGCGGAACGCCTTGGAGAACGCATACTCGTTGCCGTAGCCCACCCGCTCGGCGATGACGCTGAGCGGGTCCCGGCCGGTGCGCAGCATCCGTGCGGCGAGCGTCATCCGCCACCACGTCAGGTGGGTCAGCGGCGGTTGGCCGGTCAGCTCGGTGAAGCGGCGGGCGAAGGCCGCCCGTGACAGGTCGCAGCGGGCGGCCAGCCCGGCGACCGTCCATGGGTGCTGCGGGTGGTCGTGGATCAGTCGCAGGGCGAGGCTGAGCTCGGGATCGCGGCTCGCCCGGGCCCAGCCGCTCGGGGCCTGGGGGGCCTCGAACCAGGCGCGGAGCGCGTACAGCAGGAGCAGGTCGAGCAGCGCCGGGGTGGCGGCGCTCGTTCCGGGCAGATCGCGGTCGAGCTCGGCACCGAGCAGGTCGACGATGGTGCGCACCTCTGAGGCGACGCCGACCCGGGCGGGGAGATGGACGACGTCTGGCAGATCGACGAACAGCGGGTGTGCGCGCGCGCCCCCGAGGTCGTAGGTGCCGCCCATCACCACCGTCCCTCCGGTGGCGGGATCGAGTGCGCTGCCGTCAGCCGGCCAGTGATCGGCCGGCACGTGGGCCTCGTAGTCGACGTCCCACGGCTCGGTGGCGGGATCGTCCGCGAGCGTGTGGGGGGCGTGACGTCGGATCAGCGCGACGTCGCCGGTGCCGAGCGCGAGCGGTTCGCCTCCGCCCGGGCCGGTCAGCCAGGCGCTCCCCTTGAGGATGACCTGTGCTCCGATCGCTCCGACCGCCGGGAACCGCAGCCCCCATGGAGGGTGCAGGAGCGCCCGCGCGACCTGCGGCCGGCCGGTACGCATCGCCGCGACGGCGTCGCCGATCAGATCGAGGCCATTCTGAGACGATTGGATATGCAAGTGAGCGTCTGAGGCATTCAGCATCTTGGAGTCGAATCGTATCGTGCGGGATGTCCTCGATGTCCCAGCCCGCGGAGGTTGTGATGCATGACCGTCGTTGTGATCTGATCGTCGCCGTACTCGCCCTGGCCGGCGCGGTCTTCGCCATCGCGCAGGCCGCCGTCGTCCCCGCCCTGCCCGACATCGACCGCGCCCTCCGCGCGGCGCCGTCGAGCGGCACCTGGATCCTCACGGTCAACCTGCTGGCCACCGCCGTGCTGACCCCGGCGCTCGGCCGGATGGGCGACATCCGCGGCAAGGATCGAATGCTCGAAATCGTGGTGACCGTGCTCGGTCTCGGAACGCTGATCTGCGCACTGGCGCCATCGCTGCCGGTAATGCTGGCCGGTCGTGCCGCCCAGGGCGCCGGCGGCGCCGTGTTCCCCCTCGCCTTCGGCGTGCTGCGCGACGAGCTCGACCGCGAACGGGTCGCCGGAGCGATCGGCCTCGTCTCCTCGCTGCTCGGCGTCGGCGCCGGACTCGGGCTCGTGATCGCCGGTCCGGTCATCGCGGTGCTGGGCTGGCGCTGGCTGTTCTGGCTGCCGCTCGCGGTGCTCGTGCCGATCACGGTCGCCGTGACGCGCTTCATCCCCGCCTCGCCGGTTCGCGTCTCCGCGCCGGTCGACCTGGTGTCCGCGCTGCTGATGGTCGCCGGTCTGACCGCGCTCCTCGTCGCGATCAGCGAGACGAGCGCCTGGGGTCTGGCCTCGCCTCGCACGCTCGGGTTGCTCGGCGCCGGCGCGCTGCTCGTCGCGGCGTGGGTCCGCCACGAGCTGGCGAGCGGCGACCCGCTCGTCGACATGCGGATGATGGCCCTGCGCGGCGTCTGGACGACGAACCTCGCGGCGTTCCTGCTCGGTGTCGGGATGTACGCGTCGATCGCGCTCGTGCCCGCACTCGTCGAGTTGCCGCGCGCCACCGGCGTCGGCTTCGGCGGCTCGGTCACCGCCGCCGGGCTGTTCATGCTCCCGACCGCGGCCCCGCAACTGCTCGTCGGACCGTTCACCGGCCGCATCGCGCGTGGCGTCGGTTCGCGGATGCAACTGCTGGTCGGCGTCGCGCTGATGCTCGGCGGCTACCTCGCGCTGGCGCTCGCCCACCGCCACGCCTGGGAGCTCGTCACCGCGACCGGCGCACTCGGGCTCGGACTCGGGTTCGGCCTCGGAGCGTTGGCCAACCTGATCGTCGTCGCTGTCGATCCGGATCAGACGGGCGTCGCGACCGCGATGAACACCGTGATGCGCACCCTGGGCGGAGCGTTCGGTGCCGCGATCGCTGCCGAATGCCTGGCACGCGGCGGCTCGCTCGACAACGACTTCACGCTCGCCTTCGCGCTCTGCGCGATCGCGCTGGCGCTCGGCGTGGCCGCGGTCCTGGCGGTCCCGGGCGACGGCGCGCGAATCGACCTGTTCGTGAGGCGCGATCGCCGTGCCGTATCGCACGGCTGATCGGTGGAACGGCAACCGCGGGCCAACCTGCTGTCAGCCGGACGCCGGTGCGGCCCTGAAGCGCGGTCCGTTGACGAGGATCGTGACCGGACGCCGGCCGCGTCGGCGATCTCCTTGGCCGGAGCGTCAACGCCGGGGCTCGTGATCACCACCTCGGCGGCGTCGAGCAGGGCTCGACCACCGGTCGTGATCGCGAAATGCGGCCCTTCGGACATCGTCCGGCGCGAGGAGGGGTCTGGCCGGTCAGCCGCCGACAGCGAACCGCAACACGTCCGGGAAGACGCGGCCGAGGCCGAAGGTACCGACGCCCTGCACGACGGTGACCGGCGGGTCGCCGCCGAGCAGGGCGGCGACGCGGAGGGCGTGAGCGGGCGGGTGTGCGTCGTCCAGTTCGCCCGTCCACAACGCGGTCGGCACCGCGCCGGCCGGCGGTGGGGCGATACCCCACGGTCTGGCGACGAGGCGGATCTCCTCGATCGCCGCGTCCGGGCTGCCCAGGAACTCGCGCATCGTGCGCAGATGGATGTCGCGGATGAACGGGTCATCGAGAAACGGGCGATCGGCGGCGGGCACCTGGGCGATCGCGGAGTCCGGCAGCTTCTTGAAGGTCTGCTTCAGGCCGGCCCTGAGCACGAACGGCGCTCTGCGTGCGAGAAACGTCGCGGTCCGCATCTGCTTGCCGGCGTCCATGCGGGCGTCGCGGCTGGTCAACGGGGCGAGTGCGCCGAGCAGGGCGAGCCCGGTCAACCGCGGTGGCGCCGCGGCGGCGACTGCGATGCCGTACCCCGTGCCTCCTGATTGGGTCACGATCCCGGTACGTTCGACGCCGAGGGCATCGAGCAGTGCGAGCTGGTCGGCCGGCCAGTCAGCCATCGTGCGCCCAGGTTGAGCGGCGCTGCCGTGGATCCCGGGACGGTCGGGGATCAGCAGGCGGATGCCGAGCTCACGCGCGGTCGGCGCGAGCGCTCGTCCGAGACCACGCGAGCAGGGTCCGTCAAGGACGGTCACCACCGGGCCGGCGTCGGCGCCGGCCTGGAGGTAGGAGAGCGTGCGGCCGTCCGGCAGCTCGATGTGAGAGTCGGGCTCTGGTTGCGACATATTGTCGCAAGATGATTGCATAGTCTGCGACGCAATGTCGCAACGAGCTCCGCGCGTCCCGGCCAACGAAGCCCGGCAACGAATCCTGGCCGCGGCGCGTGAACTCCTGCTGGATCGTCCGTTCGCCGCACTGACGGTCGGCGACGTGATGGCCCGGACGGGGCTCACCCGCACCGTCTTCTACCGGCACTTCGAGGGGCTGCCGCAACTCGCCCCCGAGTTGCTCCCCGATTCCGACGACCCGCTCGTCGACCAGGTCCTCCGCGGCTCTCCCGATGACCTCGTCGACACCATGATCACCGGCCTGGTCGGGCTGTACGCGGACAACGGCAGGTGGCTGCGCGCGATCGACGCCGCCGCGGCGGACCCAGATGTCGCCGCCGCGCTCGATCGCGCCCTCGTCGGTCCACGCCGGCTTCTGGAGACGCTCGTCGCCGACGCGCCGCATCCGCCGCCTGACCCGCGTGAGTTCGCGCTCCTACTGATGGCGACCCACCGGGCATACCTGCTCGACAAATTCGGCAGCGGCGACGACTCGCCGGACAATCGTCATGACGCCATCGCCGCGCTCGCCGCGCTCTGGCGGCGGCTTCTCGCGCAGTGAACCTCGAGCGTGGACAGCCCCGCGGGGGCCAAGAGGCTTCGGCGGGGATCGGGCCGGCCGAGCTCACCCAGCAAGCGATCTCACGGGCGGGCATCGAACCAGGAGCAGCGCTGGCCGGGTTCGGGAGCTCGCTCTGGCGCCTCGGCGGTGCGCTGCAACCACTCCTCACGCTCCCCGCGGGCACCGCACCTTACGACCTGCTGTGGGCTGGCTCCGGGGACGACCTGCTCGCGCTGGCCGGCTCCGAGAGCGGATCGGCCGGCACCCTGTGGAAGATCGATCCGCAAGACCGGCAGCTCCAAGCCCTGGCCACCCGGGTCTCCTGCTTCACGATCATCCCGTGACCGGGCGACCGCACCGGCCAACGACCGTCACAGACGCCGAGTCGTGGGGATGTGACGCAGAGCACTGATCGCGCACGCCAGTGCCGCGGGGGAATCAGATTCGTGCGGTGAGTGAGGCGGTGGAGCTCGCGGTGTCTGCGGCCGCGGCTGAGATTGCGAGCAAGGCGTCGACGACTTTGTCATCGAACTGCGTCCCTCGGTGACGGAGGAGCTCTTGGATCGCCTCCGTGTGGGTGAGCGCGCGGCGATACGGGCGGTCCAGGGTCATGGCGGTGAACGCGTCGGCGACGTGGATGATGCGTCCTTCGAGCGTGATCTCGTCGCCGCGCAGGCCGGATGGGTAGCCGCGGCCGTCGACGCGTTCGTGGTGCTGCAAGACGATTTGAGCGGGGGTCTCCATTCCCCAGGCGTTCAGCAGTTCGGCGCCGACGATCGGGTGGGTCTTGACGATCCGGAATTCTTCGTCGTCCAACGGCCCTGGCTTGTTGAGGATCGCGGCTGGCACGCCGATCTTTCCGATGTCGTGGAGTTTGGCGGCGGTGCGTAGATCGGCGATGCGGTGCTCTGGCAGTGCGAGCACGCGGGCGAGTTGCACGGCCAGGTTGGCGGTGTGAATGCTGTGGGTGACGCTGTCGGCGTCCTTGTGCAGGAGCAACTCCAGCCGGGCGATACGATCGGCTCTGGTGGGCTGGCAGGGCGCGTCCTCGCCGGCTACGCTGGTGCGGTTCTTGCCGGCGCGCTTGGAGGCGTAGAGCGCGGCGTCGGCTCCGGCCAGCAGCTCGTCGCGGTCCGTGGCGTAGGACGGGAAGGTGGCGACGCCGGCGCTGAGGGTCACCGGATACGGGAGGGTCGACCCGAGCTGCGCAACGCCGTCGCGCAGCCGTTCGGCGATCGCGAGGGCATCGGCGTTCGCGAGGTCCGGCAGCAGCGCGTAGAACTCCTCGCCGCCGACGCGAAAGATGCTGTCGTGGGCGCGGACGTTGCCCCGGAGTCCGTCTGCGACGAGTCGCAGTACCTCATCGCCGGCAGGGTGGCCGTACAGGTCGTTGATCTCTTTGAAGTCGTCGATATCGAACAGGACGACGCTGAATGGAACACCGGAGTCGAGCTGTTGCTGAAGCATCTCAAAGAAGACCCGCCGGCCGAGCAGGCCGGTCAGGGCGTCGCGTCGGGCCTGCTCGGTGGTGCGCTCGTAGAGCAGCGCCTTGTCCAGTGCCAGGGCGGCGAGTCCAACGACGTGGAGCAGGAGCTCGTGCGCCTCCGAGCCACCGGATGGGGCTCCCTCGACCGCTACGACGCCGACCGCTCGGCCGGCGACCGTCAACGCAAAGGTTCGCCACCGGCCTTCGAGCCCGGATGCGGCGGACAGGTCGGGCGCTGAGAGCGGTTCGGTGTGGCCCGGCGTGGTGGCGTGGGCCAGCAGCGTCGAGTGTCCGTTGCGCTCGATCGTCACCCAGCTCGCGGTTACTCCGGCTTCGGCCACGAGCGTGTCGGCGATTCGCTGCCCGACAGCTTCAGCTTCGATCATTCCGGCGAGATCGGCGGTCAGTTGCTGCAGTCGTTGCAGCTGCGCGAGCTGGGAGCGCAAGTGCCGATGCAGCAGCCCGTTCTCGATGGCCAGAGCGATCCGGTAGGCGATCGCTCGGAGTTCCCTCTCCTCATCGGCTTCGAAGGGTTCGTCGGCCCTGCGAATGAGCAGCAGAAGGCCAAGCGACTTGTCGCCGACGAAGAGGCGCGCCCAGGCGACGCGGCGCGGGTGATGGTCAGCCAGCCAGCGCGGGAGGCCGAGATCGGCGGCAGCGCCGATCCCGACCGGCCGGTGCTCTGCGATCTCCTCGACTGCTTTCAGGCCAGACCCATCGGCTGGGAGATCTGATGCTTTGACGCCCCAGTGTCCTTCGATCTGCAGCCCATCGGGGGATTCGAGCAGCAGCAGCGCGATGTCGCAGGAGAACAGTTCGGCCAGCTCCACCGCGGCGCGGCCCGTGGTCGTCTCGAGGTCGGCGTCGTTGCCCAGCACGGCGATCACCTGCGCCAGGCGCGTGGCTCGCATCAGCGTCCTGGCGGTGTACTGCTCGGCGTTGCGCAGCCGCTCTCGCAGCGCCGAGTTCTGTTCGCTCAGGAGCGCCCACCGCCCGTCGTCTGGAGAAGGGTCCGGGCGCTGCGTCATCTCACAACACCAGCATCGCGACGCTTGAGTTATGAACGCCGCTGGACCCGTTGACGCGAGCGAATTCGCCGTAGGTGAAGAAGCCGCACACCGGAGCGCCGCCCAGCGTGGCTGAGATCGTCTGTGCCTCGTCTCCGACGCGGTCTGCGAGCAGCGGCACGCGCGATCCGCAGGAGAACACCAGCGCGAGGCGGGGCGCGGCATCCAGAATGGCCATCGCGTCGGCGGCGGCCTGCCGCGCACCGTCGATCAGCGAGTCGGCATCGCTGTTCATGACCTGCAGGATGCTGTGCTCGGAAATGCCGGTGTTGAAGTTCAGGCCGCCGTCATCGGGGAGATAGGCGTGCAGCTGTCGGACGTCATAGCGCCCGCGCGCGTTGGGCACCCCGACCGGATTCTCCAGCACCGTGCGAAAGAACTCCGCGCCGCCCGGTTCCAGATCGCGAACGATCTCACGAGGAACTTCGGCGAGATAGGCCTCGAGCGCCGGGACGCCGTCGAGCTCGTGAACGACCGTACCGGTGGTCCGTGTGACAAGCATCGGGCGCCCGGCGGGATGCCACCCATGTCCGACGCTCACCGCCATCGGCATCGCGGAATTGATCCACACCGCCAGGATGCCGTGCTTGAGCACTGTTCCGTTGCCGAACGTATACGTGCAATTCCAGAGGAGATTGTCGGCGGCCGCCCCACCGACGAACGGTGTGATCGCTCCGGTGACCTCATAGGCACCGCGGGCGACCTCACGCTGATCAGGGGTCAGCCCATCGGTCAGCAACAGCAGCGTAGAGTTCGCGTAACGGTCGCCGGCCTGCTGTTGAGCGATCTCGCTTGCTGCGCGCGCGGACCCCGAGACATCACCGCCGTCGCATGGCAGGTGACAGACACCAAAGCTCCGGTCGTCGGCGGGCAGAAACGCCGCGACACACCCGTGAGGCACCTGGTCGTCATGGGTGAACGCGCCCGTGGCGGTGCACCCCACCACCATCGCCGGCGCGGCCTCGCTCACCGCGGCGCCATAGACTGCGTCGAAGTCGTAGTCGAAACTGGCGAAGATGATGACGAGATCGCGCTCGGTGGCGGCACGCGACCCCATGGCCGCGCGGACGGCCAGACGGCCGGCGGCCTCAGATTCGAACGTCGTGCTGACCCCGACGTCTGTGGCGTCGACGCCGGACGGCGCTGCATGCGTGTTCATGATTTGCCCCGGTATTCGGAGGGATGGACGACCAGTCGCCTCGATATCGGCTGACGCCATCCATCCTTGAGAAAGCGCCCCAGCCCTCGGTTGATCGTCTACCTATCCGACCAGACCGGACGGCGTCGATCCGCTCATCGATGGATCCCTCACCGAGGCCGGGCGGCTTGAGGGCGCCGCACTCGCGCGTTCGATGTCCTGTGGGTTTCGGTTGGTGCTCGCCGCGATCACGATCTCGAGGCGTCTGGGGCCGTGGACGCCCTGAACGCGAGTGAGCTCGATGTCGGCGGTCGAGGATGGGCCGGAGATCAGAAGCAGGGCACGGCCGCCGGGTGTGATCGAGGGAATGAGCACCTCGAGTGCCTGCGGCAGGGCGGGTACGATCCGCGTGGCTTGCACGACGCAGACGTGTAGGTCGGGAATCAGCGTCAGCGCCCGGCGTCCCTGATCGGGAGAGCCGTCGAGCGCGATCGTGCCGCTTTCTGCGATCGCGACGGCCGCACCGGTGATCACCCCGTCGAGTTCGTCGATCGCCGCGGCGTCGAGGAGTTCGTCGGGGATCAGTTGGACGCCGTCGGGGTGCCAGCGCTCCGGCAGGCCGACGGGGGCCGCCAGCCGCCGGGCGCGATGGCGCTCGCACACGTCGCGCAGCGTTTCGGCGATGCTGTCGGTGGTGCAGGTCGTGACGGTCGCGCCGGTGCCGGCGGCGCGCTCGATGAACAGTTCCAGCAGACGCTCGCCGACGGGCGCCGGATGCGGCGCGTTCACGGGAGGCGGCGAGCAGCCGTCGGGAGTGTCGGCGAGCGCGGCGCGGATTGACGCGAGTACCTGTTCACGGGCGCCGCTCATCGCTCACTCCCATTCCCGTGGGTGGACCACCACTGGCGGAATGTCCGCTGCGGGATCTCGGGTAGCTCGCGCACGGAGGTCCATCCCCCGACGGGCCCGGGCACTACCCGCGCGAGCCGGGAGCGCAGCGGCGCGCGGCCGATGCGCAGCGCGCGCTGGGCGGCCTGGTAGCGATGGCGGTCGGAAAGGACGCCGAGCAGCAGCCGCATCGCCGCGCGCTCGGCGAGCGGCTCGGTGGTCGTCTCGGTGACGATCCGCCCGCGCAGGTGGACGAGCAGCTTGGGGATGTCGATCCGCACCGGGCAGACCTCGGCGCAGGAGCCGCACAGGCTCGACGCGAACGGCAGGCTCTGGTGCTCACGCATGCCCGCCAGCTGAGGCGAGATGATCGAGCCGATCGGCCCGGGGTAGGGCGCCTCATATGCGTGACCGCCGGCGTGCTCGTAGACGGGGCAGACGTTCAGGCAAGCGCCGCAGCGGATGCAGCGCAGCGCCTCGCGGCCGATCGGGTCCGCGAGCGCGCTGGTGCGTCCGTTGTCAAGCAGGATCAGGTGGAACTCCTCGGGGCCGTCGCCGTCGTGCACTCCGGTGAACAGCGTCACGTACGAGCTCATCCGCGCTCCGACCGCCGAGCGCGCCAGCAGCCGCAGCATCACTCCCAGGTCGGTCAGTCGCGGCAGCACCTTTTCGATCCCCATGATCGAGATCAGCGTGCGCGGCAACGTCGTGCACATACGGCCGTTGCCTTCTGACTCGACGAGCGCGATGGTCCCTGTCTCGGCGACGGCGAAGTTGACGCCGGTGATTCCGACTTGGGCGCGCATGAACCGCTCCCGCAGCACCCGCCGCGCCACCGCCGTCAACTCGACCGGGTCGTCGCTCAGGCCGGGCAGATCGAAGCTGCGCGCAAACATGTCGCGGATCTCGCCGCGCGAGAGGTGGATCGCCGGGACGACGATGTGCGAGGGCCGGTCGTTGCCGAGCTGGATGATCATCTCGGCCAGGTCGGTCTCCCAGGCCGCGATCCCGCGCCGCTCCAGCGCCTCGTCGAGCCCGATCTCGTCGGTCGTCAGCGACTTCATCTTGATCGCCTCGGTCGCCCCCCGAGCCTCGATCAGGTCGCCGGTCAGCGCGCACGCGTCGGCCGCGTCACGCGCCCAGTGCACGTGTCCACCCGCCGCGACCACGCTCTGCTCGAGCTGCTCGAGCTGCTGGTCGAGGCTCGCCAGCGCCTCGTCCTTGATCCGTGCCGCGGTCTCGCGCAGCTGCTCCCATTCCGGTAGCTCGGCCACGGTGGCGGCGCGGTTCCGGCGGATCGTGTGCGTGGCGGCGCGGAGGTTGCGCCGCAGTTGAGGATCGGCCAAGGCCGTGGCAGCGCTGCGTGGAAACCCGTCCGTGCTCATCACGCCACCCCGCTGTCGAGGATCTCTGCAAAGTGCATGACGCGCACCCCGGCGCGCAGTCGTCGCAGCCCGCCGCCGATATGCATCAGGCAGGAGCTGTCGGGCGCGGTCAGCACCTCGGCTTCGGTGGCGAGGACACGGCCGATCTTGTCGGTCAGCATCGCGGAAGACATCGCCGCGTTCTTGACCGCGAACGTCCCGCCGAAGCCGCAGCACGTAGTCGCCTCGGGCAGCTCGACGAGGTCGATCCCGTCCACCGCCCGCAGCAGCCGCAGCGGCGCGTCGCCGACGTGCATCCCTCTCGTCGCATGACACGAGGCGTGGTAGGTGACCCGGTGCGCGAAGCGCGCCCCGACATCCTCCACGCCGAGCACCTCGACGAGGAATCGCGAGAGCTCGTGCACCCGCCGGGCCACGGCCTCCACCTCCACGGCGAGGCGCTCATCACCCAAACGCCTGGCCAGGCGCGCGTACTGCTTGACGACCATCGCCGCGCACGAGCCCGACGGGGTGACGATCACCGCTGCATCGCCAAAGGTGTCGGCAAAACGACGCACCAGCGGCAGCAGCTCGTGCCCGTAGCCGGTGTTGAAGTGGATCTGTCCGCAGCAGGTCTGCTCGACCGGGAAATCCACCCCGAACCCGAGACGCTCGAGGATCCGCACCGTCGCGATCCCCACCTCGGGAAACAGCGTGTCATCCAGGCAGGAGATGAACAGCGCCGCGCGCATTGCTTGACTCCACGACCCTTCTGCGCGCGGCGCGGCCTGATCAACCATCACTTGCCGAGCTTGCCGAGTGGGAGCATGCTCTCGCCGTACGCGTACTCAGAGATCTCCGCGGCCGCCATGTACAACGCCTGGCCGGCGAGGATCATTCCGGTCACGCCGCCGATGTGCAGCAGCGTCGCGTGCCCGCCGTAGTTGCCCGCGGCCAGCAGCAGCAGCGTGACGACGAGGTTGCTCAGCGCCAGCATGCTGGCGATCGTGGTCCGGAACGACACCAGCCAGAACATCGCGGCGATGATTGCGAACGTATACAGCAGAAGGCCGGTGGCGTGCCCGGCCTGCGCGGCGGGCACCGCCTTGGAGAACCACTCCAGATAGGCGGCCAGCACGACCCAGAAGCCGCCGAAGGTCGAAAACAGGGCGCCGTTGAGCGTGTTGCCGGTGCGGATCTGGATCAGCCCGCCGACGAGCTGGGTCGCGCCACCGAAGATCAGCCCGGTGCTGATGATCACCGGGACCACGGCACCGGACACGCCCTTGGCGTTGACCAGGCTGATCATGAACGTGACGGCCGCGAACGCGATCAGGCAAAGCGGCCCCGAATTAGCCCAGCTCGACGGCTTGGATTCGACCTCCGGCTCGAGGAGCAGCGGCTCGCCCCGGAGGGCGTCGGTCGATTGAGATGCGTGGACACTGGACATTGCCAACTCTCCTCTGACGATGAGCTACGAACAAGGAGCAATGTAAGACATGTATAGTTGTCAGTTCATCAGTCAAGACTACATGTCTCGCGTACGTGTATCCTACGTTCGGCATGGAATCCCTCCAGACAGTCTCCGTCGTAGATGCGCTCGCCGAGCGGCTGCGCGAGCACGTCCTCGACGGCGCCATCCCGGCCGGCGCGACGCTCGCCGAAACCGATGTCGCCGCCCAGTTCGGGGTCTCCCGTCCAACCGCCAAGACCGCGATCCTCACGCTCGTCCACCGCGGCCTCCTACACCGGGACGCCCGCCGGCCCGCATACGTGCCCGCGCTCACGCCCGAGGACGTGATCGACATCTACAGAGCCCGAATCCCGCTCGAGCTCGAAGCCGTGCACGCGCTCGCCACCAGAGGCGCGGTGACCTCTGAGACTCAACAGGCGTTCCGCGAACTGGGCAGCCTCCCCGACGACGCGTCGACCAGCCGCTTCATCGCCGCCGACCTGCGCGCCCACCGGATCCTCGTCGAGCAGTACGGCTCGCCGCGGCTCAGCCGCCTCTACGAGTCGCTGCTCGACGAAATCCACCTCTGCATGATCCAGTCACGCGATGCGCTCGGCCGAGACCGGATCGCACGCGAACACGCCAACGTGCTCGAGCACATCCTCGCCGGCGACAGCGAAGGTGCAACCGAAGCGATGCGCAGCCACCTCCAAGGCGCCGCCGAGGCGCTCGCACACGCGATCGCGCAACCCTCCCCGACATCCACCGACGATACCGTGCCATAGCTCCACCCCCGACGCCGGACGGGGCATCGACGGTGCCGGAGGGGGCGGCCCGCGCCAGGTCGCGACTTCGGTGCTCGCGGCCGCGCACCAGACCGCAGCCAGCCGTGACCGGCTCGCCGACGGTGACTTCACGCGCTTGACGGAGCCCAAGCCGCGGCCCGCGCGGGCAAGGCGATCCAGGAGGTCGTCCAGTCCTCAACCCAGGCCGGCGACGTCGCTCGCTCAAGAAGCCCTGGGGTGCGCCGGCGCTGCGTCCGCGGTCATCGCGGGGCGTCGGACTCGAGCCTGGGCCGCGCGCACGCGCCAGGGCCGCCGGACACGTGGCCCCAAGTTCTTGCATGTTCCTGCCGATAAGGAGATGTAAGTCGCGCACTGCGGCATGCCGCGGACAGGTAAACGGATGGGTGTCAGGGCGAGAGCTAGCGATGCGGCGTCATAGGGTGTGGTCGGATGCGGTGAGACCCGCCTTGGACGTGTTCGCGTCACATGCATCGCGTCAGCGGGGTCGTGTCTGGACGCACGGCGCCCGTGTGCGATCGCTCAGGGCCGCAGCCAGTCGTCGGCATCTCGCCGGCGCGGCGGTGGCGCTCGTCATGTCATTGGGTCTCGTCGGCGCGGTCGCCTGGTTGGAAGGTTGGCGCGTGAGCGTGATGACGACGCCCAGCATGGGAACGGCCGCTCCCGTCGGGAGCCTGGTGATCAGCCGCGCGATCGACGGAGAACACCTGCATATCGGCGAAATGATCGCATTTCACCCGCCCGGGCGCGGCGTCACGACGTTCATTCACAGGGTCGTCGCGATCGTGGCGGGCCCGAAGGGTCCGACGATCCGGACCCGAGGCGACATCAACGGCGCAGCCGATCCGTGGGTGCTTCACCGGGCCGAGGTCGTCGGCCGGGCCGTCGCTGAGATCCCTGATGCCGGTTTCATCCTGCAGGCTCTGCCGGCGCTGGCGACCGGAATCTTCCTGATCGTGCTTCTCACCTCGGGCCTGGGGTCCTCGGTGCGCGCCCCGGCCCGCCTGCTGGCCGGCAGCGGCCTGTGCTCGGCCTTGATCTGGTGGTATCGGCCGCTGGTGCGCGTCGATCTCATCAGCCAGGTCATCGGCGGGACACGCGGGTGGGCGACGCTCGTCGCGACCGGGGTCCTCCCCGTGCGCGTGCACGCGGTCGGCGGCACCACGGCCTCTCTCAGCCCCGGACGCTCAGGCATCGTCCGACTTGATCACATCGGTCCCCACGGGCTGTTTCGCGTGCTCGTGACGGCCCATCTTTCTGGGGGGTGGTGGCTCCTGCTCGCGGTTGGAGCGATCCCGGTGATGCTGTCGCTGCGTCGACCGCCGGCCAGCCTTCCCCCATCGCCGCCAGCGAGCACACCGCGCGCCGGGGTGGCGCCGCCGGCTCCACAGCCACCATCTGCCGCCCGCACGTCTACCCGGCGCGCTTCGAACGCCACGATCTCTCGATGCGACGGTCGCTCTCGACGCCCTCACCTGCCGCGACGGGCGAAGCGATTGGCGCTGCTCGTGCCACTGATCGCGGTCGGCGCCTGGAGCCACGCCTGCCGCAGGAGGCGGCGCTCGGCCGTCGCGCTGTGGCTACCTCGGGTCTGAGCGGCTCGTTCGCACGACGATTGAGCAAACGCCGGCCGGCTCCGCTCCCGACCTGTGCCCGGGTCCAGCGACCGCTCGCCTTCAGCTCTGGCGGGTCGTGCCGATGGTCGGAAGAGAACGCGCCTGCGCGCGTCACGATCCGGACGCGCGCGTCCAACCAGGAGACAGAGCACAGACAATGGGACGGCGGCACGTGTTGCGAGCGATCAAGCGGTGGTTTGGGCACCGGAGTCGGCTGGCGTTGTTGGCCGGGGTCGTCGGCACCGGGATGATTACAGTGAGCACCACGGCGACGCTGGGTGGCTTCACCGCGTCGGTAACGAACACCGCGAACGGAGTGCAAGCCGGGAGCCTGCTCATGCAGGAGCAGGTCACACCAAACGGTGGCACGACGACAACCTGTCTGTCAACGGCCGGGGCCGCAGCGATCTCAACCAACGCCAACAACACCTGTGCGGCAAACGAATTCGGTGCGCTCACCAACGGAGCGCCCGGAGCTTCGAGCGCCTCCACGATTGTGATCACCAACCAGGGGTCCCTGGCCGCGAACTCGTTCGCGATGACGGCCGGGCCCTGCACAGCGACGCCAACCGCCCCGGGCGGGGCCGGCGCCACAAACGTCGGCAGCGACACCGCCGGCTTCTGCGGCAAGGTCGACGTGACCATCGAGGACGACACCAACAGCAGCTCGCCCACATGCGTCTACCCGGCCGGCGCCGGCGCGTGCCCGGCATTGTCGAGCAGCTACACACTGGCCAGCCTGAGCACCTACGCCGCGAGCGGAACGGCCCTCGCGACTCCGCTGGCGCCGGGCGCCGCGCGCACGTACAAGTTCACACTCGGGCTCGACAGCTCAGCGACCAACGCCGACCAGGCGATGGCGGCGACCGAGCCGATCACCTACACCTTCTCCTCCTGACCGCTGGCCGCCGCAACCGCGCGTCGGCGCGACATCGCGCGATGACACCAGATCGGCCATCGGCCACGCATGAGAGCGCCTCCCGGGGCCGCCGGTGGTGGTGGCCGATCCCCGTCGCGCTCGCTGTCGCCTCGATCGCGTTGACCGCGGGAGCTGCGCAGGGCGGCTTCGTCGGCGCCGTGACGAGCAGCGGGGGTGGCGCGCAGAGTGGCAGCCTGGTGACCGCCGCGGCGTCGGGCGGAACGACGGAATGTGACCTGGCGGGCCCCACGTACAGCCCGATCCAGAATGCCAACGCCGCCAACTGCTCGGGCTCGCTGACCCCCGCGGGCGTCCTGCCGGCATCGGCGTCGACCGAGGTGAGCACCACGATCACCGACGAGGGCAGCCTCAACCCCACCGCAGCCACGGTCACCGCCGGCGGCTGCGGCCCGATCGAAATGGCCAACTCACTCACCGGCTCTGACCCCCTGCTGGTCCGCGGCAGCACCCTCAGCTATGCCCAGCCGGGGCCGCTGGCAGGGAGCACCGCGCTCGGGCTCAACGGCAGCTCCGCCACCGCAGCCGACATCACCCCGACGACCGTGACGACGAACTTCACCGAGCTGATCTGGTTCAAGACCACAGCCTCGAGCGCCGGCGGTACCCTCATCGGCCAAGCCTCCACGCCATCGACCACCACCAGCCCATCGACATTTAACGACTTCCTGATGGTGGTCCCCGGCGGCCGGGTCTTCCTTGGCCTCTACCTGCCAAGCGGAACCGAATCCGAGCTCAAAAGCACCAGCGCCTACGCCGACGGCACCTGGCACCTCGCCGCCGCCACGGTCAGCTCCACCGCCGGAGCCACGCTCTACATGGACGGCGCCTCCGTCGCCAGCACGCCGAGCGACACCAGCATCAGTGCCGCCGCCCAGTACTGGCACATCGGCTGGGACGATGAGAACAACGGCGGCTGGTTTGACCCGCCAACCGACGTCTACTTCGCCGGCACGCTGGCCGACGCCGCCGTCGTTCCCGGCGCCCTGACCGCCGGCCAGATCCACACGCTCTACACCGCCGCGTCTCAGACCGCGTGGAACACGGACGTCGGCGGCGACGGCGCCAGCGACTCGTGGAGCCTGGGCGATACCGGAACGACCGCCTACACGGGCTCGGTCCCAGACGTCTCGATCAACCCCTGCTCCATGGTCGACGCGACGATCCAAACGACGACGACGACCACCGCCTGCTCGGCACCAGTCTCCGCGACATCCTGCTCGGCGCCGTCGTCGGCGGTCACGCTCGCCTCGCTGGCCAATACCAGCACATCGCTCAACCCACCGGTGCTTGGCCAGCCCCTGACCCTCACCTGCACACTGCAGCGGGACGCGACCAACACCATCACGGCGTACCCCTACGCAGCCGGGCTGAACCTCTCCCTGCCGTTGTCGATCAGTGCCAGCGCAGGCAGCTTCAACGCCACACTCACATGGCCCGCCCAGGACGCGATCCTATAGAGCCGCATCGATCTCGAGGGGAGTGGTCGGCTAGGCCATGAGCTAGGCGAGAGGGGAGCGCTGTGAGCTGATGATCGCTGACGTTCTGGCCTTCACCGCGATATCTCGGGCGAACGTGACCTGCCTGCGCGTCTCGCCGGTGCCCTCCGCTCGCCGCGGGGTCGGGGTCGGGGTCGGGGTCGCGGTCCGGGCCGCACCGCTCGTGCGGCGTGCTCCGCATCCGGCGTGTCGCGCCGGCGACGCACGGCGATCGGGCCTGCCGGCCGGCTCAGCTCGGGGCGGGTGGGACGTTCTGGTTGGCGGCGAAGACGTTGGTCGGATCCCACGTGCGTTTGATCGCGCGCAGGCGCTCCCAGGTGGCGGGGTGATACGCGGCGGCGACGCGCTGCGGCTCGTCGAACAGGTAGTTGACGTAGGCGGCGTCGCTGGACTGCGCGGCGATCTCGGCGAGATACTCGTCCTGCCAGCGCTGCAGCGCCGCGCCGTCCTCCATCGAGGTCCAGGTGGTCGACACCATGTAGTTGAAGCGCTGGGATCGATGGCTCATCGCGGTGGCGTGCTCGTCGACTCGCTCCATCGCGCCACCGTAGACGTGGGTCGACATGAAGCTGAGCGGCGCCATCTCGGGCGCGCGGCGAGCCGAGATCGCGATCACCTCCTCGTCGAGATCGTCGACGTAGTGCATCCGTGACCGGCGGTGCACGCCGGCGATGAAGACGTCGTTGCCCATGGCGAGCTCGGCCCACGGCATCTCCCGCACGGTGTCGGCGGTGACGTTCGGATGCTCGCGCAGCGACGACAGGTCCCGCCGCGCCTGCTGAGGTGAGCCGCTGTGGCAGACGAGCACGTGCAGCGCCGCGCGACCCCGCAGCGCGGCGGGCAGGCCGAGCGTGGCGGGCGGATGACCGATGGAGACGATCGTGGTCAGCTCGTCGGGCGCACCGGGAAGGTGGTCACGACACCACGCCAAGCCTTCGGCGGTCGCCGCGGGATCGAACCAGACGCTGCCGAACGTGACCGCCTCCAGCTCGACGAGCGCCAGCTCGAGGCCGACGACCGTCCCGAAGTTGTGCCCGGCGCCGCGGACCGCCCAGAACAGCTCGGGCTCTTCGTCGGCGCTGCACCGGACGTAGCGGCCGTCGGCGGTGATGAGCTCGGCGCTGCGCAGCGTGTCCGACGCCCAGCCGACCCGGCGCGAGAGCCAGCCGTGCCCGCCGCCGAGCACGTGTCCGGCGACTCCGAGCCGTGGGAACTGCGCGCCCGCGGCGGCGAACCCGAACGGCGCCAGCTCCCGATGGGCGTCGCGCCAGATCGCTCCGCCCTGAACATGGACGGTCCGGGCCGCCGGGTCGACCCGGGCGGCGTGCATCGCCCGCAGATCGAGCAGCAGGGTGCCGGGCGGGGCGCCGACCCACCCCACTCCGCCGCCGCGAACCGCCAGGCCGAGCCCGTGCTCGCCGGCGAACCGGGTGGCGGCGATCACGTCGGCGGTACCGGCGGCCGCCACGACGACGTCGGGCGCCCACGGGACCTCCAGATTCGGGAAGCGTGAGGCGGCCAGCTCCCCCCACGCCTCGTCATCGGGGTGAGCGGCGCGGCCGCCGAGGCGCCCGGCCAGCCGGCGGACGTCCGCGGGCGACGGTGTCATGCGGTCGGCGTGGGCGCCGGGGTCGGCATGGGGGCCGGTGTCGGCGCCGGGGCGAGCCGGTACGGGTCGGCGGCGAGCGTTCCGCCGTCGATCGGGACGACCGCGCCGGTGATCCAGCCGGCGTCGTCGCTGAGCAGGAAGGCGGTCAGCGCCGCCACCTCGTCGGGCCGTCCCAGCCGATCCTGGTGGCGCCCGAGCGGGGTCGATGCGCGGACCGCGCGGCGAGCGGCCTCGTTGCCGCCGAGGGCGTGCTCGATGATCGCCATCATCGGGGTGTCGATCGATCCGGGCGCGATCGCGTTGACGCGGACCCCGAACTGCGCGCCCTCGATCGCCGCTGAGCGCGCCAGCGCCACCACGCCGTGCTTGGACGCGCTGTAGGCGGCGAGCTCGGAGCCGCTCAGCGCGGCGGTCGACGCCGTCACGACGATCGCGCCGCCGTCGCCCTGCACGCGAAGCCGGCCGAGCGCCGCGCGCAGCCCGAGGAAGACCCCGCGCAGGTTGACCGCGATGATCCGGTCAAACGTCGCCACCAACTCCTGCGAGAGCGGGATCGGCGTTCCCGGGACCCCGGCGTTGAGCACGACCCGGTCCAGCCGGCCGAACGCCCGCAGCGCCGCGTCGACCTGGCCGGCGACCCCGGCCTCCTCGGCCACATCGCCGCCGACGGCGATCGCCTGACCCGGCAGTCCGGCGGCGACGCGCTCCGCCGCGGCTTCGTCGAGATCGGCGACGACGACGCGATGCCCGTCCGCCGACAGACGCGCGACGATGGCGGCGCCCATCCCTGAGGCGCCGCCGGTGACCAGCGCGACCGGCGATTCACGAGCCGGCATCACGGTGTCGCGATGATGGTCGGGGTGATGTTGTTGTTGATGCGGAACGTGTTGTCGGGGTCCAGCCGGTGCTTGACCGCGCGCAGCCGGGCCATGACCCCCGGCGCGTAGGCGGCCTCGACGTCGGCGGCGTCGTCGGCGGTCAGGAAGTTGGGATAGGACACCATGTCGCTGTAGGAGGACATCCGCTCCGCCGCGGCCTTCGTCCATGCCTTCTGCATGTCATCCTGCGCGGCGTCGGCCCATAGCGAGAGCACCTGAAAGGACCACTGCTCCTCGCGATGCCCGATCGCCGACTCGGCTTCGCCGGCCGCGGCGTACGCCGTATGCGCTCCCAGCGGGGCGCAGATGATCTGGGTCAGCGGGGCGCGCATGTCCTGTCCGAGCGCGACGATGTCCTGTACGGCGTCGTCGCTGAGGGTGTGCATGAAGCCCCCCTTGAAATAGTCACGGTGACCGGCCGGAGCGCCGGGATCCATGATCTGCTGCAGCTCGGCGTACTCGATCTGGCCGACGTGGTCGACGACCGGCTCGCCGAGCGCATCCAGCGCGGCCATCGCGGCGGGGCCGTCGGCGGGGTCGCCCGCCCACAGGACGATGATCGCCACCACCGGCCTCCCTCGGAGCTCGTGCGGAACCCAGGGGGCGGGCGGCGCGGTCATGAACGCCAGCCCGCCGCACAGCTCCTTCGGGGCGCTCATCATCACGTCGCGAAACGCGGTCAGCACCTCGACTCCCCGCTCGATCGCATAGAAGCGCTTCCCGCCGAGCACGCGCGGTCCGAGCGGCGCCAGCTGGAACCGCAGCTCGGTCAGCACGCCGAAGTTCCCGCCGCCACCGCGCAGCGCCCACAACAGCTCGGGATCGTCGTCGGTGTCGACCACCGCGCCGTCGGCCGTAACGACCCGAGCCCCGATCAGGCGGTCGGAGGTCAGTCCCATCGCCCGTTCCAGCCAGCCGCTGCCGCTGCCGATCGTCAGTCCGGTCACCCCGGTGCTCGACACCCGACCACCGGTGACCGCCAGTCCGTGCGCCTGGGTCACGGCATCGAACTGCTTCCAGGTCAGGCCCGAGCCGACCCGGACCGTCTGCGCCACCGGGTCGACCTCGGCGGCCCGGAGATCACGGCAGTCGATCACGATCCCGTTGTCGCAACAGCCGTGCCCCGGCGCCGAATGGCCCCCGGAGCGGATCGCCAGCGGCAGGTCGTGCCGGCGGGCAAACGCGATCGCCGCCGCGGCGTCGGTATCGGAGGCGATCCGCACGATCGCCGCCGGCCGGCGGTCGATCATCCCGTTGAAGCCGGCGCGCACGGCGTCGTAGTCGGTGTCGGCGGGCAGCACGACGCGCCCGGAGACGGCGCCCGCGAGCGCGGACAGGTCGAGAACAGACATGAGACTCATGCTGGGAAACTCCTGTGGTGAAGGGAAGCGATGAAGCCGGGGCCGGTCGGTCGGTGGTCGACCGCGCGGCAGAGAACCGGTGAGCGGCACCCGTCGGGCGCGCGGAGGGGTGAGCGCGGAAGGCGCTGGGTCAGCCGGCGCGGTGCAGCGCTGCCATCACGCGCTGCCAGATCACGAAGCCCATCATCGTCGGGCACTGTACCACAAGTGTGCACAGCTTGTCCATATGCGTCCAAGATACGGCGCGCGCTCAGCGTCGGCCCGGCCCTGGGCGCGACCGGCGGCCTGTGTAGAGCGCGAGGTCGGCGCGAGCGAGGAGATGCTCGTCGTCGTGTGCGTGCTCGGGGGCGCGGGCGATCCCGGCGCTCAGGCGTGTAGCGACGTCGGCCCCGACCCCGCGCCAGCCGCCGCGCTCAAACACCGGTCCGCGCCCAGCGCAAGCTCGTGCAGCTCGCCGAGTTCGACAGTCTGACGGTTTGGCTGGGAGGGCACGCCGCGCTGATCTGCTGCGCAGCCTGACTTGCCCGGCGCGAGCGCGCCGCATACCGGGGCGTGGCGGTGAGGAGTTGGGTGTGGTATTCGGTGGGTTGCTGGGAATAGGGTTGTATGGACGACGATCAACGCCGAGCGCGGCTGGAGGCGCTGTTCGCCGGATACGCGGCGGTCGTGCTGGCGTATGCGCGCAGGCGCGCGGACTCGGCGACTGCCGATGACGTGCTCAGCGAGGTGTTCGTGATCGCGTGGCGCCGGCTGGAGCAGATTCCGGTGGAGCCGGTGCCGTGGCTGCTGGCGTGCGCCCGTCACGTGCTGGCGCACGCCCACCGCGGTGAGCATCGTCGCGCGGCGCTGGTCGCGCGTCTGGCGGCGATACCGCAGCGGACCGCGCCGGCCGCGGAGTTGAGCGATGGGGGGCTGGGGCGAGCGCTGGCCGGTCTGTCTGAACGCGATCGTGAGGTGCTGCTGCTGGTGGCGTGGGAGGGGCTGTCTGCCCGGCAGGCCGCGGCGGTTCTTGACTGTTCCCCGCGAACCTTCTCGATGCGGCTGCACCGGGCGCGCCGGCGCTTGGCCGCAGCCCTGGAGGTCGTTGACGGACCCAGGCCGCAACCTGTATTGGAGAGGTATGAGCTCTGAACTTCTGCAGCGACTCGCGGCCGCCAATCCGGTCGGGATCGATGACCTTGCACCGTCGATCGATGATGTCTGGCGCAAGCTCGACGACGTTTCTGGGGCGCCGCGCACGCGTCGGAGGATGCGCACAGCGGCGGGGGGGTTGGGACCGCGCGGCGCGCGGCGTGTGGGGGGCGTCGGGTTGGGGGTGGTCATGGCGGGCATCGCGCTGCTGGTATTGGCAATCACCGGCGCCGGGCCCTCCAGCGCGTTCGCGGGCTGGACGGCGGCACCGACCCGTGCTGCCCGCGGGGAAACACGGGGCGCGCTGGAGCGCTGCCGATCGCAGTTGGCCCAGCCGGCACGGGGCAGGGCGCCGGAGATCCCCAGCCGGGGATGGCAGCCGGAGATCACCGACACTCGTGGGCCGTTCACCGCCATGCTCCTGCGCAGCGGCGACGCCCGCGCGATGTGCCTCAGTGGCCTGTCGTTGACGAGCGCGGCGGCGACCGTCCCTGCGAGCTATCTGCAGCAGTGGTGGCTGGGGGGCAGCGAAGCGGGGCGATCCGAGCGGCCGGCCTCGGTGTCGGGGCTCGCGCTCAGCGTCCCTGGTTTGCGTCCATTCATCACCCAGGCCCTGCAGGCCGACCTCACCACCAGCGCGGGGCTGGCGTTCACGTTGGTGGTGGGACAGGTCTCCGCGGGCACGACTCGCCTGACGCTGGTCCGCTCGGACGGCCGTCTCGTCCGGGCCAGTGTGAGGAGCCCATCGTTTATCGCCTGGTGGCCGGGCCGCGCCACCGTGAGCTCGGCGCTCGTGACGAATGCCTCAGGAGCGAGCACGCGCCAGCGGGCGGTCACCCCGCTCCCGGCACCATAAGCCGAACTCGAGGAACGGTCGACTGACATGCCAACGCTCCGCGCCCTGGTTGGTGATCGCCTCTGGCTTGTTGTGGGTGTCGCGTGCGTCGTACTGGCGGGTGGCGGGTGCGGCTCGACGACTCCGCGACGCACCGTCCCCGCAGGCCCTGACAAGTCAAGTGGCTTGACCTTCATGCAGGCCAACGTGGCGTGGGCCGCCTGTATCCGCTCGCACGGGATATCGAACTTCCCTGATCCGACATTCGGCGACGGTGGTGCCCTGGTCAACCTCAGCACCCCTGCCGGCATGCTGACCTCGCCCGCGTTCTTCTCCGCGCAGACGGCGTGCGCGAAGCTCGGCCTGTACGGCGCCGGCGAGGCTGCGCAGGAGCCGCCGACCGCCGCCCAGTTAGCGCAGGCGGTCGCGATCTCTAAGTGCATGCGCGGCCACGGGGTGCCCAGCTGGCCCGATCCGTCGACGCACATACCGACCAACGTCAACGCGGAAGGCCTCGGAGTGACCGGCGCAGTGCCCAACAGCAGCCTGGTCTACCTGGTCCCGAAGTCGATCGACTTCCAGTCCCCCGCCGTCAAGAGGGCCGCCATGACCTGCCAGTACACCCTCTGACCGACGTTGCGGTCTCGTCGGGTATCCCCGTCGCGACCGGTTCTCCAGACAAGGATCTGAGGCGAGCCGCAGGGGATGTCGATGTGGAGTCAGGCGCTCCCGCCGGCTTCGGCGACTGGAGTGATGACCAGCCCGTCGCTGCTTGTGCGATTACCGACAACGGTGCATGAGGAGACGGTCGCGCAGGAGACGCCGTAGAGACCGTACTCGGCGCTGGTGCCCAGACCGGACTCGGGCACGAAGCGGTGTCCGTTCCAACGAGCCGCGAGCAACGTGTTGACGTGATGCTCGGTCTCTGGATAGGTCTCGCCGACGGCCAGGCACGCGTCGGCCGACACGCAGTCGACGGCGGTCAGCTCGGCGAAGAGCGCGCCGCGCCCGACGGTGAGGTGGGGCAGGCCGGCGGATTCGACCCGCCAGCCGTGACCGTCGGAGATCTCGCCGAAGGCCTCAGGCGCACCATTGCCGGGCGGGTCCGCCGTCCCCACGGCAACGCAGGTCATTGCCGACACACAGGAGACGGACGCAAGGCCGGTGGCCCATTTGAATGGAGAGGACGCGCCGCCGGACGTGGCGATGTATTGGGGCGCCGATTCGCTGCTCCAACGCCCGTTCGCCCAGCGGTCGACGAGCGGACCTCCACTCGGGGTCTCGGGTCCGAGCTCAAACGTGTATCCGCCGACCGCGACGCAGCTGTCGGACACGCATGACACGCCGTTGAGGCTCGACCCAAGCCGACCCGCTCCGAGCGGAGTCGTGAGCCGCCACGCGGTGCCCCGCCAGCTCGCGGCGATCGGCACGGGCGTCCCATGGCTGCGCTGGGCGCTTCCCACCGCAAGGCAGAGACGAGTCGAGCTGCATGAGACACTTTGAAAGCCGCCCGAGCGCCCCGGCCCGAGAGACAAGGTCACGGACCGCCAAACCGTCCCGTTCCAACTCTCGATGAGTGGCTCGCCGGCGGGGTAGGAAGGTCCGATGTCTCCGTCGGAGCCGCCGCGTGACGATCCAGCCGCGACGCAGAACGATATGGTCGGACAGGAGATCGACGCGAGATCCGGCTGCGGGCCCAAAGGCCCGGTGAGCGGCGAGAGCGCCCAGGCTGAGCCGTTCCACAGTTCTGAAAAAGGGGAACCGTTGGTCGCTGGAGCGCTCGGGCCTCCTTGGTCGGCGCCGCCGACCGCGACGCATACGGAGACCTGCGGGCACGAAACAGCGTTCAGTTGCGCCTGGGTCGCGCCTGTCGGGGCGACGGTCGGCTCAGTTTGCCAAGCGGCTAGCGCGGCGGACGGGGTGCCTGCCAGGATCACCGCGGCGGCCAGAACCAACATGGCGGCGAACTCGACGCTGAAGCCACGGGGCCGACAACGACGCAGGCCAGGGCTTGCGCCGACCGGGAAAGGCAAACCCGCTGCTGGCGTCGACGCCGTCGTCGCGGTCGCTCGCGCCGCATTCACGACGCACCCGCAAAAGTCGATCAGCACCGCGACCCAGAGCCGCGAACGAGCTGCAAGCGGCATGCGTCGCCTAAACCCGACCATGTTCTTGACCCCGTTTAGCCTCGCCGATTGTTGCCAAGCCCGGGGCCGACGGTCCGTGCCGGACGTTACCCGAGCGTGTCGCGATCCCATGCTTAGCTGGATTCTGGCACATCTATGCTCATCGGCCCCCAGACCGGATATCCCGGAAAGCTTTGGCTTTCGCCACGCTCGGATTCGGTGAACCGTCCTGGCTTTGATGGAGACCTTGGCGTTTTGTGGATGCACCGACGTGCGGTGTTTCTGAGTTCGTGATAGATAGAGCGGCCGACTTTTTCGACCACACGCTGAGCGTTGCGGTGGGACCGGCTGTTGGGTGGGGTATGGGCCTCGTCCGTGCCCATTTCGCTGGCCATCCGTGGCCAGCGAGCGACCCCCTCAAAAGCGCCCCTCTTCCCCAGGAGGGGACGAGCGCGGTCGGTGTCAGGGAGCCGGGTCATCGCGTGCTCGCTCGATTCTGTCTGATCCGCTCAGCGCGGGCGCGGCGCATCCCGGCGGCGCGAGCGCGACGGATCTGCGGGCCGCGGCCGTGATGCTCGTCATCGGGGGTGAGGTCGCCGATCGAGGCGTGGAGCCTGACGGTGTTGTCCTCGCGTCGGACGCGGGTGAGCTCGGTGTCGAGCACGGCGGGGTCGCGGATCGTGGTCAGGTGCGGCCAGTCGCCCTCGAGATGGCTGAAGAAGCTCTCGACGTGCGCTTGGTCAGTCGGGGTGCCGGGTCGGCCGTGGTGCTGGGTGATCGCCATCAGCGCCATGAACTTGCGGGTGTCGATCGCTACCGGCAGCCCGTCCTCGCCGACGGCCGTCTGGGGCGTTCGGTCGGCAGCGAGAAGACGCTGATCCTCCAGTGCGCGGGCGAACAGCAACTGCGCCTGCGTGCTGGTCTGCTCGCCGGAGAGCAGGTACCCGATCCAGTAGCGGGTGACGACGTCGACGATCGCAGAGGCGACCCGGCCGGCGCGGGTGAAGTGCGACGCATCCCAAATCCAGATCCGGTTGCGCTCCCACGCAATCTCAGGCAGCACGGGCGTTTTCGGACTCGGCCGATACGGTTCGCCGGGCAGGTGGACCCGGTGTTCAAGGGCGACCCTGAGCACCGTCGACGGGGACACGAACACGACACCGAGACGGCTACCGCGATGCGCGAGCTGAGGATGTCCCGGACGGTGTGGAACTTCGGTGGCGGTCCGGGTGTGATGTGATTACGCGGCCGCGACGATAGCGGCCTCCTTGGTCAGAGCGTGGTGGGGCTGGGGAAGGGTGACTTCGCGTTCGACGCGGGCGGCGAGCTTGGCGAGGTCGGCGTGGCCGATGATGCGTCGGAACTGCTGCTCGGCTTCGAGCATCCCGGCGGCGGTCCAGCGTAGGCACATCTCGCCGTTCTGCCAGTGCTTGACGTTGCGGGCGGTGCGGCGGACGCACTCGATCATCGACTCGCACGGGTTCGTCGAGGCGAGCGTCTTGCGCAGCGAGCCTGTGACGCCGAGCCGGGTAACGGTCAGCGTCTCGGCCATCCCCTCGCGCAGCGAGGCGGCCGCGCCGGGGTGCGAGCGGGCCAGCTCTGAAGCGAGCGTGGTGAGCTGCTCGAGCGCCCGCTCGTAGTCGCTGTCGGCCCACGCCCGTCGCAGCCGGCGCTTGACGAGGTCGCGGTCACGCTCGGCGAGGTGGTCCAGGACGTTGCGCTCTTTGTGGATCTGACAGCGCTGGACCGGGGTGCGCGTGCCGAGGACGTCGTTGACCGCGGCTCGCAGCGCTTTGGCGCCGTCGATCACGACCAGCACGCCCTGCTCGACGTCCAAGCCGCGGTGCACGAGGTTAGACAGCAGCTCGCTGGTGATCGTCTTGTTCTCAGTGGATCCCTCCCACAGCCCGAGCGGGATCTTCACGCCCTCGGTCGTGATCCCCAAGGCCACCACGCAGGTGTGGTCCTTCAGGCCGACACCGTCGATCATCAGCACCGCCAGCCTGACGTCGGCGAGCGGGCGGGCCATCAGCCCGATCAGCGCGTCCTTCGTGCGCGCAATGAACGTGCGCGACACCGCCGACTTCGACGTCGACCGCGCCGAGCGCTCGATCTGCTCGCCGACGGGCTCCTGCAACCGCCGGTAGCGGCGGGTGCTCACGCCGGCGAGCATCCGCTCGAGCACGACCCGCGAGAGCTGATCGCGGCTGGCGAAGTGCTCATAGGTCCGGCAGGGCACCTCCTGCTCGCCGTCCTTGGTCCGCATCCGCGGACGCTCTACCGGCACGCGCCGGCCACCGAGCGTGACCTCACCGTCGTCGGTCCCGTGCCGGTACGCGGTCCGGTCAGGGTCATGCCTGCCTCTCGGGCCGCACACGTCCTCGACCTCCTCGGCCATCAACTCTTCAAGCACCCCGAGCCCGACACCGACGCTGAGCGCGAGCAGCCCCTCCTTCGCTGCCCCAACCAGCTGCCCCAGCGCCTCCTGGATCCTCGGCGGCAACGGCTCCTCGACAGCCTCAGCGGCGGCCACGACCTGCGGTCGCGATACGGTCTGCATGGCGGTTCTCCTGTTCTCGTCGCCGGAGCTGGAACTCCGACAAATGGACTTGAAGCGCCCTACACGCTGCCAACGGCAGCGGACGAGGGCGGGAGGACCGCCACCTCAACTTCTACGCCACGCGGGACAACCTCCGCGAGCTTGCGATGCGAGCGATCCACTGGCCCCCATTCCTCGATCAGATCGAGGATCTCAGCCTCCTCCCAGGACAGCAGTCCGTGGACCGCGCCGCCACCAGGATCGCGATCCTCCAGGCTGCCGGTCTCTCTGAGCCGCTGGCGCCAGCGGTGTGCGCGAACGTCAGCGAGATCGAGGACCCGACACGCCTGCGTGTGCGCCCAGCCGTCAGCGACCGCTCGGTCGATCAGCCCCAGCAGCTCGAGCTTGGTCTC
>CAWKFP010000014.1:0-80356 GCA_963849085.1 uncultured Solirubrobacteraceae bacterium
CTTTTCTTGGGTGGCGCCACCCCCTTCGCTCGTGAGACACTCGCGCTGCTCATTCGGACCGACACGCTGAAAGGGGCCATTCGTAAGGATGCGAGATCGGGTACCCAGTGGCGCCTCGGGCGCGACGAGGCGAGGAGGCGAGGAGGCGCAGATTATCGATGCGGCCGGATCAGCCGCGAATGCAGGCGCCTACAGCTCCTTGCAGATCAACGACGTGATCCGGCCCGCAGGTTATGTCGATGTTCACGCCTTGTACGACATAGTTACCGCCGTCTGCAAACGTCGTCTGAACTGTGTCGGTGCCCACACGCTTGGTGAAGTAGCAGTACGCAGAGCCCGTCGAGAAGCCGCAACGAGACTGGGGGTACGCTCGCTTGACCTCTGCTTGGGTTGAGCCGAGGCCGACACCTTTCGACGTTCTGGCGCTCGTGCTTCGGATATTTATGAAGTTGACGTGCCCAGAGCGAGCGAACGACACACCGAGTGGCGCGCCGGGTACGCCTTCGCTGTACAACCATTCAGTGCCACCGTAGGCATCGGGCGAGGACGGTGGCCCGAGCTCTCTGCGGACCTCAGCCTTCGTCTGTCCGAGCTTGACCTGCCCGATGCCTACGCCGGGCACGATCCTAGCTACGGGGACGGACGCAACTGACGTAGCGGACACGAGCCCAATTGCAGCGATCCCGGTCATTCCCGCTCTCGGCACTACTCGACCTAAGCGCATGCGCGAATCGTACTTCAGATGGCTCCGCGGCCGCCAGAGCTCCTTCGCAGCCCAACACAAGTGAACAGATGTGCTATTGCCGACGCCTGACTGGAAGGAACTGTCTTTGGCGACCATGGCTCATCGGACCGAGGAGCGTCCAGGAGACGGCAGACTAGAGGCGCGGGCGACGATCGCCTTGACTGTGGTCAGACGTGGGCCGTAAGCGGCCTAATCGCATCACGCCACGCGGCACCAGATGACCCGCGCGGTCTGAAGGGCCCATCGGGTAAGCCACAGAGCGGCCGTCTCGATCGTCGCGAACGCGCAGGAGCCTCGCGGTGCACGCGCCGGATTCTTTGGGGCGCCTCGATCGATCCGGCTGGTGCGACAATGGGTGCCGGCTGAACGTCCCTCGACCTCTGAGGTATGACCGCAATGCACACCAAATCGACGCGGCTACGGCTCGTCCTTGTAGGGCAGATCGTCTCGGCGTCGGTTGCGCTCAGTGGAGCGGTGGCGATGATGCCCACGCCCGCTGATGCCCAGGGGTGGGAGACCGAGGCGACGCCTGCGCCCGCGAGGGCGAGTGATAGCCAGCTGACCGCGGTCTCCTGCGCTGGTGCCGCGATGTGCATGGCGGTCGGTGAGCACGATGACGGTTTGAGCGGGAGCGGGAGCGGCTCCGATGTCGGCGCCCTTGCTGAGAGCTGGAACGGCAGCGCCTGGTCGCTCGTGCCGACCGCGCCAACGAGCGCGCCCGGCGCGTCGCTCATGGGCGTGTCGTGCGACTCGCCGGACAACTGCGAGGCGGTCGGCGAGACCGGCTCGTCCGGCGGTATCGCCCTTCCGTACGGCGGCGTGCTGGAGGGCCGGGGGGCGGTGCCCCTCGCCGAGGCGTGGAACGGGACGACCTGGATCAGGCAGATAGTCCCGAGCGCTGTCGGCTCCAGTCTGCAGGGCGTCACCTGCCCGTCGACGCGATCGTGCATCGCGGTCGGCTCAAGATTGCGCGGCACGCCGAGGGCTCCGCGCAGCGAGCCGGTCGCGATGGCCTGGAACGGCCGCGCCTGGAGCGTCCTCACCACTCCGCAGCCCGAGCGTCGCGGACGCTACGGGGACGGCAGCTGGCTATCGAGTGTGTCGTGCGCCGCTGCAGATGCGTGCACCGCGCTCGGAAGCTACGACGCGACTCCGCAGTACCCGGTCGCGACGTACGAGCCGCTGGTCGAGGTTTGGAGCGGGAGCGCCTGGCGCTTGGAGTACGCGCCGCCCGCCTACAGCCGGGATGGCCAGCATCTGTACGCACAGGAAACTGGGATGAGCGCCGTCTCGTGCGCAACGCATCGTGCCTGTCTCGCGGTCGGGATCATCGAGCCGCAGAACGGCGCCGCCTCCCCGTTCGCTGACCGCTGGGACGGCCAACGATGGCGCACAGCCACGGCAGGCCTTCCGCACTTCAGCTCGCTGTACGGCGTATCATGCACGTCCGCGAGCACCTGCACCGCGGTCGGACAGTACGACCCAAGCGACTTCCCAGCTCCAACGGCAACACGCCCACTCGTCGCGACGTGGAGCGGAGGTCGATGGCGCCGAGTTGCAGCGCCGCAGGCTGCCGTCCCATCGGGCCAATACTTCAATGTTGACCCGGCGCTGCTCGGGGTCGACTGTCCAGCGCTGGATACGTGCACGGCGGTCGGCGCTCAAGCTGGGACCAGCGGGCGCAACTCATTCGCGACGCTCGCGCAGAGCGACACGCCGCTGACACCGACCTCCGCGGCGATCAGTCATCAATAAGGCTGAGCGGCATTGTGAACCTGACGCTGCGCTCGCGACCGCCGAGCACCGCACATCTGACGCTGACGCGCCGAACGACAGCGCTGCGTTGGGGCGCGCTCAGGCGGTCTCGCTTTGGTCTCTGGACGGTAGAAAGTGTCGCACGACCACACAGAGCCTGCTTCAGTGGCGCCCGACCCGCGCGGGCCAGAGAGCTGGACCCGAATCCCACATCGGAACCAACGCGCCCACCTCGAAGGGGTCCCCATCTGCTTCTGCAAGGTCGCGAACGGGGCCACCGCGTCAGCATGGCCGCTGCGGGCGTGGAGCACCGACCCGCGCGCCGACCCGCGGACTGCTGCAATGGACGAAGCGCGGAAGAACTAGGCTCTCAACGTGCGAGGCGACGAGGCTCGGATTGTTGAAGTCTTCGAACGGCATCTCAGATCGGAAAGATGGGCCGTGGACCGGGAGGTCGAGTTCTGCGACCTGGTCGCTACCAAGGACGCCTGCAGGCTCTTCGTGGAAGCGAAAGGTCGGACGACATTGCCCGGACTCGGCGCCGACACGATGTATGGCCAGATCCTCCGGAGGATGCCCATCGACACTGACGACGAGACGGCTGCGTTCGTTGTCGTCGTTCCGAGCGGTCCGGCTGAACGTGCAGCCCTTCGTGTACCCGAGCGCGTTCGGCAGTTGCTCCGGGTCAGCGTTTACGCCGTCACAGATGACGACCGCGTCTTGGGGCCTTTATGATCGGGGGTGATGATCAAATTCGAACCGGGCATGACACCGCAAGAGGTAGTTGATCTGCTCAGCGCGGCCCTAAGCGTGGAGGAGCTGGCTGAGCTTGCCGTCGTACCTGCCCCGCCAGATCGACCTCAACTTGTCAAGGTCGAGGGCAGCGACACACCGATTCTTACAGTGCCCGACAGCACGGACAATGGCTGGCTCTATCGATTGAGTGAGCTGCTGCTGCCGGCCAAACCCGACGACTGAGCGCGCCTTTGCGCTTAGCTTCAGGGAATGGACCGAGCGCTCGCCCTCGCGTCCGGGCAGGCGTATAAGTCGCCGCGCACTGCTGCGTTCCGCGTGCGATGCGGCAGCGGCAACAGACCCGCAGCAGCCCCGGAGAAGGCGAGAACCTGGGCACCTGAACCGTCGGCGCCCGACGCGGGGGGCGAGCCGATCTTCGTAGGCAACGCCGGGTTTGCGACCTGTCCTCGCGGGCCCCGGAATCGGACGGAGGTTGTCCCGGGGCTCGTAGATCTTTGAGGTGACGGCGGTCCCTCCCTTCCCGTCCGCTCTTGGTGGGAGCGTGGCGGGTGATCCGACCAAGATCGAAGGAGGAACCGCCGTGGATAGCAACGTACCGGTCGCGCAGGCGACCATGCCCGAGGCCGTGCTCCCCGACCGCGTCCAGGAGGCGCTGGGGCAGCTGGTCGGCGCAGCCAAGGAAGGGCTCCTGGCGCTCAGCGTCGGCGTTGGGCTGGGGGTGTTGACCGAATTGATGGAAGAGGAGGTCGACGAGGTCGTCGGTCCGAAGGGCCGCCACGACGCGGACCGCACCGCGGTCCGTCACGGCCACGAGGATGGGTCGGTGACGCTGGGTGGCCGCCGGGTGGAGGTCCGCCGCCCGCGGGTGCGGACCGCGGATGGGGAGAGCGAGGTGCGTCTTGCGGTCTATGAGCATTTCGCTGATCGCGACCCGCTCGCCCGCGTCGTGCTGGAGCGGATGCTGGCCGGCGTCTCCACCCGCCGCTACCGCCGCCCCCAGGAGCCCGTCGGCCAAGAGGTCGAGGCCGCGGCGCGGTCCACATCCAAGTCGGCGGTGTCGCGCACGTTCGTGGAACGCACCCGCCATGCGCTGGGGGAGCTGATGAGCCGCCAGCTCTCAGACCTGCGGTTGGCGGTGATGATGCTCGACGGGCTGGAGCTCAAGGGCCGGATGATGATCGTCGCGTTGAGGATCAGCACCGAGGGGGTCAAGATCCCGCTTGGGCTCTGGGAAGGCTCGACTGAGAACGCGACCGTCGCCACCGCGCTGCTCTCAAATCTGGTCGAGCGCGGGCTGGATCCCGAGCAGGGGATGCTGTTCGTCATCGACGGATCCAAGGCGCTCAGAAAGGCCGTCCGGGCGGTGTTCGGCGAGGTCCCCGTGCAGCGCTGCGTGTGGCATAAGGAGCGAAATGTGCTTGGCCACATCGCCGAGCGCGACCGCCCGCCGATCAAGGCCCGGCTGCGTCGCGCGTGGCGAGAGACCGACCACGCACGGGCGCTTGAGCAGCTGACCCGGCTCGCTGACGAGCTCGAGCACACCCATCCCGGCGCCGCCGGCTCGCTACGCGAAGGAATGGACGAGACGCTCACCGTGATCGCGCTGCAGATCAAGGGCAAGCTGCGACGGACCCTGGAGTCCACCAACCCGTGCGAGTCGATGATCGACTGCGTGCGCACCACCCAGCGCAACGTCAAGCACTGGTCCTCCGGTGAGATGGGGATGCGCTGGACCGCCGCCGGCATGCTCGAAGCCGAGAAGCAGTTCCGCAAGGTCCTGGGCTACACCCAGCTCCCGCAGCTCGCCGTCGCCATCGAACGCCGCCTGTACCTCCACCAGCCTCGCCCCGCCACGACCGAGGAGGGCGCGATCGCCGTCACTGTGTAACCATCACACCCGGGATCGCTGTCACCCAAGATCCACGACGGACGGGACAACCTCATCGGACGCCATGCGACGGCTTGTCAGACCGCGCCGTGCCTGGCGCCCTTGGGGCCGCCCCGCACACCCGTAGCGCTGCGGCGCAGAATCGCGGTGCGGCCGCCGGCGAGGCCGCCGCTCGGTCGGCCGGAGCCGCCGAGTGTTGACTGTCCAGCCGCCAGACCTCCTGTGCCCGCAGTGGTCGGTCCAGCCGGGGTCCGGGTGGCAACGCCAGCCACGGCTCTTGCCTCCCCCGACCGTCACCGCACGGGAGCTCGGCGAGCAGGCCATCGCCCGCCGAGCCGACCGCCAAGACGGGCGCCATCGAGGCAGCCGGGCGATCTGCATGGGCAGCGCAGTCATTCTGCACGCCCCCCGACGCGGCTGCGGTTTCGGCGATTTCCAGGGTGCGCTCGCCGGGTCTCGGCCTCGGAGATGACCAGCTCGGGCAAGACGACCTCCGTCTGCCAGGACGCGGCGCGTCTGCCAGGCGCGCGCGATTCGCCGCGCGGGCGACTAGCGTTTCGATTTCCTGATCCACGCCGAGGAGATGAGCAGAGTGATCGATCGCATCCGCCAGGACATCCAAGCGCGCCTTGACCAGCTGCTGGCCGAGATCGACAAGCTCCGACGTGCATTGGCCGCCCTTGACCCCCGAATCGGATCAGCCTCAGCTCGGCCGGCGCGACGGTCCTCGCCGTCCACCACCCCGCCCCAGCCCAGAGCGCCCGCTGCAACGGCGTCGGCGTCGGCGCCCCGCCGGCGTCGGGCGACCGCGACGGACGGCACGCGCTCGGCCGCCACGCGCACCGCTCCGGGTCAGACGCAAGCGAGGGTGCTGGCGGCGCTGTCGATCGACCGGCCGATGACCGCCGGCGAGGTCGCCGCCGCCACCGGCTTGGCGCGCCCCACGGTCTCCACCACGCTCTCGAGGCTGACCAAGAGTGGCAAGGTTGCGAAAGCCGACCGCGGCTATCGACTACCCGCGGCCTGAGCGGGCGCTCACGGCAGGCCCGTGGTCCCATCCGAGCGCGCGCGCTCCGATCTGACCCCGGCGACTCAGCGACTACCGCGTGCGCTCGGCCGAGGAGAGGCGCGGCAGCCAGCTCGACAGCGACCGCCTGATAGATAGCGGAGCCCGCGCCATCGCCTCGTCGTCGCCGCGGAGACGTGCGTCGGCGCTGTGCCGGCCAAGCCCTTTCGCGGCGAAGCGATCGTGCCGCGTCGGACGGTCCGGCCATCCAGATGTCGCCTTTCCGATCGTGCGCGTTGCCCCCCTCGAGCGATCAAAGCAGTCGTCGGCGCTGGCGGCACGCTGCTGGATCACGCCTACTGCAGCAATGCAACGTCGCCGTCGTGCGTGGCTGCTTGAGCCCGGCAACACCACGCGTCGGCGGATCGGTAGGTGGTTTGCGCGAGTCGGTGGTGCAATATGCTCGCCTGCGATGGGGGATTGGGTCTCTGTTGCCGGGGGCGAATGTGGCGATGGGTCGATCGCGGTCGGGTTGCTCGGTGGATTGCGCGTGTCGGGTCCGGGCAGGTCGCTCGATGGGCGGATGCTCGGTCGGCGGGGCGAGGTCGTGCTCGCTCGGCTCGCGCTCGAGGCCGGGTCGGCGGTGTCCCGGGACGTGCTCGCGGACGCTGTCTGGGGTGCGTCGCTCCCGGCGTCGTGGCGGGGCTCGCTGCGCAACGTGATGAGCGGGCTGCGCCGCGCGCTCGCTCAGGCCGGCTTCGACGGCCATGTGGCCCTGGAGTCGTTCGAGGGTCGCTCGAGGTTGGAGCTCCCGGTGGGGTCGACCGTCGACGTGCTTGATCTCCGCGCGTCGGTCGATGCCGCCGTCTCGCTGATGGAGGCGGCTGCGCACGGGGCGGCACGGCAGCGGGCCCAGCAGGCGCTCGTTGGCGCCGCGCGCGAGGTGCTGCCCGGCGGCGGTGAGGAATGGGTGGAGGGGCTGCGCGGGGAGGTCGACGCGCTGCGAGCCCAACTCGACCTCATCGCCGGAGAGGCGGCACTCGCGCTGGACGAGCCCGGTCGCGCCGAGGCGCACGCCCGGGCGCTGCTGGCGAGCTCACCGCTGCGCGAGGACGCCTTCCGGCTGCTGATCTCCGCGCTCTGGCGGTCCGGCCGTTCCGCGGAGGCGCTCGAGGCCTACGATCGGTGCCGGCGCACCCTCGACGAGGCGCTCGGCGCGCAGCCGGCCGAGGCGACCCAGGCGCTGTTCCTGCGCATCCTCGCGCAGGAGCGCGAGCAGACGCCGGTTCGTCGTCCCGCCTCGGCAGCGGCTCCGGTGCCGGTCGCCCTCGTGCGCCTGCGGGCGGCCACACCGTTCGTGGGGCGCGTTCAGCCGCTGAATGCCCTGCTCGGGCGCGCGCGGCTGGCGGGCGAGGCCGGCACGTTCGTCGCGTGTCTCAGCGGTGAGCCCGGGCTCGGGAAGACGCGGCTGGCCGCCGAGCTCGCGGCCCGCTGCGCGGACGAGGGGATGGGCGTGCTCTACGGTCGCGCCGAGGATCGGCTCGGCGTGCCCTACGGCGCCCTGATCGAGGCGCTCGAGCGACCGCTGGGCGGACCGGCCGCCGGCTCACTGCTCGACCGAGATCGGGTCGGCTCGGCGATCGCCTCCTCGTTGCGCTCGCTGGCGAGCGACGCCGGGATGCTCGTCGTCCTCGACGACATGCAGTGGTCCTCGCGCGCGGAGCTCGAGGTCCTCGAGGAGCTGCTCGCCGATCCGGAGGGCAGCGGCCCGCTCGTGCTCGTCCTGCACCGTCACGAGGGTGATCCCGCGTCGCTCGCAGGGCTCGGCGAGCATCCGCGGGTGTGGCGCGACCAGCTGGGGCCGCTGCGGTTGGATGAGCTCACGGAACTGGCCGGGGTGATCGCCGAGCGCGCCGGCCGGGCGACCTCCGAGGGCCGGGTGCACGAGATCTGGCGCCTGAGCGGCGGCAACCCGCTGTTCGCCAGCGAGCTGCTCGAGTCGGGCCGCAGTGACGAGGCGGGGCGGATGCCGGCGCTCGTCGCCCGGCTCGTGGAGGAGCGGCTCGAGCGGCTACCGGAGGGAGCGTTGCCGATCCTCCGGCTCGCCGCCGTGGCGGGTCTCGAGTTCGATCCGGCGATGATCGCGGCCGTGGCGAGCGCCCCGGCCGAGGACGTCGCCGCGCGCCTGGCGGCAGCCCGCGGCGCCGCGCTGCTGCTCGACTCGGGCGAGGGCCGACTGGCGTTCCGCCACGGCCTCGTTCGCGACGCGCTGCTCGACGGGCTCCAGGCGCATGAGCGCGCGCGGCTGCACGAGCGACTGGGCAGCTTCATCGAGCGCGACGCCTCATCGGATCGGACCGATCTCGTCAGCCTCGCGTACCACTTCGCGGCGGCCGGCCCGATCGGCAACCTCGCCCGCTCGCTGCAGTACTCGCTCCCGGTCGCCCGCCAGGCCTACGAGGCCGGGGTCTACGAGGACGTGATCGTGCTCGCCACCCGAGCGCTCGCCGCGATCGCCGAGCACGCGGACGAGTCCGGCGAGGAGCGGGCCGGACACGCCGACGCGGCGCTCGAGCTCAGGATCCTGCTCGCGGGGGCACAGCGCGCGCTCGGAGATCCCGGAGCCGTCGACACCCTCGCCGAGGTGTTCGCCGGCGCTCGACGACTGGGCGATCCCGTGCGGATGGCCGACGCGGCGCTCGCGATCGCCCCGAAGGGATCGGTGAGCGAGGCCTCCTATCTGGACGAGCAGCAGCTCGCTCGCTACGAGGAGGCGCTCTCGGCGCTCGATCCGCTTGGTGCGGCGCAGGCCGCCCGGCGGGCTGAGCTCCTCGCCCGTCTGGCGGCCGGCTACAGCTGGAGCCGGAGCCTGATCGCCGGGCAGCGGTTTGCCGAGCAGGCGCAGGCGCTGACGCGCGGGGTCGGCGACCTGCGGACCAGGGCGAACGTGATCGCGATCCTGCGGCGCTCGCTCCCCGGGTCCGCCGACGTGCGCCTGATGCGAGCGCTCGAGGACGAGCTCGCCGACCTGGCCGACTCCCTGGCCGACCCGGAGCTCGCCGTCGGCGCCACGCTGTCGCGATTCGCCAGCTCCGTCCAGCGAGGCGAAGGCGAGCCGCTGGAGGCGCTTCTGCAGCGGGCGGGCGAGCAGGCGCGCGGGCTGCGGATGGCGAGCATCCACCACGCGATCGCCTACGAGCACGCCTCGCTCGCACTCCTGCGAGGACGCCTCGGCGAAGCCGACCTGCTCGTGCAGCGGGCCGCGGCGATCGGTCGCGAGCGCGGACTCCCCGAGGTCCTGGTCGAGGCTCTGCGATTGACGCAGATGCTGCTCGTCCGCGGCGAGCAGCATCGCCTCGCCGAGATGCGTGTCGAGGTCGAGCCGCTGTTCGAGCATGCCGGCATCACGGCCTGGCGGGCGTCGATCGGGGTCATCGACGCGGCGAGCGGGCATACCGAGGGCGTCGCCGAGCGAATCGACGCCGTGCTTGACGAGTACGAGTCGCGAGGCCCGACCGTGCAATGCACCGAAGGGGTGATCGCCTTCCTCACGCCGACGGTGCTGAGCCTCGGCGATCCGGGTCGCGCCCGCCGGGTGCGCGACCACATCCGGCCGATCTCGGGCCAGGGCATCTACCTCGGCGGGTTCGCCGGTCCGGTCGACTACCACCTCGGGCTGCTCGAGCGATCCCTCGGCGACGAGCCGACCGCCCGGGAGGCGCTGCAGCTGGCGGCGGCGTTCTCCGAGCGCCTCGGCGCCCCGCTCTGGCTTGCCCGCTGCCGGCAGGCGATCAGCCCGCCGGCCGACCCCTGATCCGCGCCTCGCCCCGGGTCCGTGACGGGACGGGGTTGCCGGGGTGGGGCCGTGCGAGGCCCCACCCCGGAACCGCCCGCGCGGCTACCTCACCACGATCAGCGTGCGGCCGATCAGCGTTGGACGCGCCCCGAGCGCGTACAGCGCCACTCGGTTTCGGCCCCGGCTCAGGCCGTGGAAGACGAGCCTGATCCGGTGGTCGCGAATCCGCCCGGTCGCGAGCACCTTGAGGTGCCGGTCGACCGTTGCGAGCGCTTCGATGCGCGTGTCCGTCCTGAACGCCGCGGCCACCGGGAAGGTGTACGTGTACGTGCAGGTCGTCGTCACGGCGAGGCTGAGGGATGTCGTGGCGACGCACGTGCTCTTCGAGCTCGTCGGGGTGAGCCCGGCGGCGTTGTAGCTGTTCGTGCACGTCGTCGACACGCCCGGCAGGCCGGAGACCAACACGACCGTCGACTGGCACGTGCTCGACGCGAGCGTCGGCGCGGCCGGTCCGGTCGCACCCGTCGCGCCGGTGGCGCCGGTGGCGCCGGTGGCCCCCTTCGCCCCGGTGGCGCCCGTCGCCCCGGTGGCACCCGTCGCCCCGGTGGCACCCGTCGCCCCGGTGGCGCCCGTCGCCCCGGTGGCACCCGTCGCCCCGGTGGCCCCAGTGGCGCCCGTCGCGCCGGTCGGGCCTGCCGGGCCTGCCGGGCCTGCCGGGCCTGCCGGGCCTGCCGGCCCGGCGTTCGGCGCCACGCCCGACCCTGACAGCGCGATCGTGCCGGGCTGCGGGACGGCGCCGTTGCTCCCGAGCGTCAGCGTCGCCGTCTCGGCGCTCGTCGTGCTCGGGGTGAACTGCACGCCGATCCAGCACAGCTCATAGGGCGTCAACGTCTGCCCGTTGCACAGGTCATCGCCCGACGGAATCGAGAAATCGCCGGCGTTCGCCCCCGAGATCTGAGCCGAGCTCGTGAACGTCACCGCACCCGGACCGAAGTTCTCGACCGGCAGCCACTCGACCGCCGAGGCCTCGTTCTCGGTCACCGCCCCGAAGGCGAGGCTCGTAGGGCTCGACAGCCCGATCGCGACGTACGGCCAGCTGATCACGACCTCCGGCGGCTGGCTCAGCGACGCCTCGGCAAACGTCGCGCCGGCCGGGCCGAAGCTCGAACCGCCACCGCCGCCGCCGCCCATGTTGCCACTGCCGCCGCCACCGCCACCGCCACCGCCGACGTAGCCGCCTCCGCCGCCGCCGCCGTCGTTGGAGCCGTTGGAGGCCTTGCCGCCGTTGCCACCATCCTGGGTCGTGGTGCTGGAGCCGCCGTTGCGGCAGTTCACGCTGCCGCCGACGCCTCCACCGAGGCCGATGCCGCCGGACGTGCCGGCAATCCCGGTGGAGGAGGTCGAGCAGCCCCCGCCGTTCCCGGCGCCCGTGACCGCCGAGTTCCCGGCGCTCCCGCCGGCGCCGCCGACCTGCAGGCTGTCGGCGGGACCGCCGCCCCCGCCACCACCCGCGACGAGCACGCGTGGATCATTGACGCCGGGCGTCGTCACCGTCGCGGGAGCCGCGCTCCACACCGACGAGGAGCCGCCGCCGCCGCCGGCGTCGTCGCAGTAGGTGCCGGCGCTGGCTCCGTCCGGCGCGCCGCCCGCCCCGCCGGTGCCGGCGGGCCCTCCGTCGGCGCCGACGACGACATACAGCGGGCTTGACGAGCTGAGCGTGGCGGTCACCTGCGCACCGCTGCCGCCGGGCGCCCCGCTCGTCCCGCCGCAGGCGATCAGTCCGGCGCCGCCGGCACCGCCGACCGCGGTGATCGACACGCTCGTCACCGTGTTCGGCGCTTTGAACACATCCTGACCGGGGGTCGTGTACGTGCACGACGCGGTCTGGCCGGACACGCCGTACGCGCCGTTGGCCCCGCACGGACCGCTGTTCGCCGACGCTGCGGGCGCCGCGACGAACAGCGCCGCAACTGTCGCCAGCGGTGCGGCGCCGGCCACCAATCTCTCAAATCGAGAGCACCTCGATGCCATGAAAGTCCCCCCTCTCGGGTGTTGTCGGCCGCCCCAGTCAGGCGGCGGCGGCACGCTAACGAACGGGGTGTAACGCATCTGTCACGCGGCTCAGAGAGCCGCGAATGATCCAGCGGCCCCACGAGCACTTCCGTAAACCAGGGACGAGTAGAAGTCTCGGCCGGCTCGGATCATGCGCCGGAGGCCCCTGCTGGTGGCCTGAGCCAGCAGTCGCATGCGGTCCCGGTTTCGCTCCCCGTCGGGGATCGCGGCTCGGCGTGGTCGCGTCCTCCTATGCGCGGAAAGCGCTTCTGGCCGGTAGCCAGAATCCAACAGGCCTGCAACCACGACCCCCCGGGGAAGCAGCCACGCTGGCTGCGGTGGCAGCGGCCGCTGCTCTGCCGCTGGGGGGGCCATTTCGTGGCAGGGCTGATTCCGTGGCCGCCGCCGGCGAAACCACGCATGTCGCTGCGCCCCTTCGTCGGGCTCGCCGCCAGGCTCAGTGCGGAGGTCCGGCTTCGAGTAACTGGATCACGTTTCCTACTGGGTCAACGCCGTCGCAGCGGCGGAACCCTCCGAACACCCAATCTGTATCCGGCGGATCGACCAGCCCGCCAAGAGCACCCGCGCGGGCACGAACATCGTCGATGCTCCCCACCGGGAACGCAAGCTTGATTGGTACCTCCGTCCGGCGACGCGCCGGAACCGAGACTTCGATGGTGGCCGCCTCATGTGCTCCGACCGGGACGAGCGACAACGTCCATACATCGATTCGAGCACCCGATAGCCGACTCCTTGATCGACCATCGGCAGCCCAAAGGCACCGCTCGTAAAACGAGCTCATCCGGTCGAGGTCGCTCACGTAGATGACGCAGGAGGCACACATCCAGCCGAGCCTACCGGCCAACATGGCTGGATTGCGCTGAAGCGGCCCCCAGACACTCGCCCGGCAGAGCGCTGGAATCGGACAGAAGCACGCGCCGGCGCTCGGCGGTCCTGACGACTCCTTTCGTCACGTTATGGTCTCTCAGCGCACGATCGGAAAGGCGACATCTGGATGGCCCGCTCGGCGGCGCAGAGGTCCCGTAGCGCCGCGCGGCGCCGTCGACGCCGGTCAGCGCTGCATGGGCAGCGCCGGGATCGCTCATGCTGTCGTGCGGACCATGCTTCCGGCGAGATCCGGGGCGCAGGCCGCCCTCATGCGTCGGTGTCCCTCACGGCGAGCGATGCGCCGCTGTCGATGAGGAGAACTGGATCTCGTGGGGCAGGCGCCGCACTAACGTCGGCTGGCCTGACGCGTCGGTGAAGGTGAGGACTTGGCGATCCGGCCGCACCGATCCGGCCCCGGGCCCGATGCAGGGAATCGTCTGGACCGATGCTGCCGCCTCGACCGGCGCCAGTCCTGAGGTCGCAAGCGTCATGGCGAGACGGCACCGCAGCCGGGGTCTGGCTGCGCGCTAGCAAGGATCACAGCTCAAGCCGACCCGGGTCGGTGACCGTCGGTGTCTGCTGGTGGGTCCGGGGGGAAACGCTCGGGAGCCGAAACGTGGGTGGGGTGCGCCGTGGGCAGTGCAGCAACGAGCAGGCGGCGTGAGCGTTATCTGGATGCAGAAGGCTGATCTGATTCGTAAATGGCAGCCAGATCTTGGTCGGCGAGGTCCTGGCTCGCGGTCGTGAAGCGCTCGAGAACCGCGTCCAGCAGCGGCATCGTGGCGCGGGAGCTCTGTTGAACCTCGCGGACGAGCTCTAGGTCTTTGAGGGCAAGCCGGACCGGGAAGCCCGCGGGGTAGTCGTGGCGGCGCATTTCGTCGAGCTTTTGCAGGGCGTAGGGGGAGCCCAGCGGTCCGTCGTCAAGCAGTGCGATGAACTGCTGCTGATCGAGCCCCATGGCCTGGCAGAGGTGCATTGACTCGGCCAGCGCGGCGACCATGGAGATCATCCAATGGTTGGCGGCCAGCTTCAGACGCGACCCCATCCCGGCCTCCCCGACCCAGAGCACCCGCGAGGCGAGCGCGTCGAAGATCGGCTTGACCGCGGCGTGCGCGGACTCAGGTCCCGAGGCCAGGATGGTCAGCTGACCCTCTTGGGCGGGGTGAGTGCTGCCCGACACGGGCGCGTCGACGAGCGTGACCGCGTGTGTCTCGGCCGCCTGCGTGAGCTGGTCTGCCTCGGCCGCCCCCACGCTGCTCATCTGCAACCAGATGGTGCCCTCGGGCCATTCGCCGAGCAGCGGCGCAACCACATCGAGGATGGCGTCGGCGGTGGCGAGCATGGTGATCACCACCCCGGCGCCGCTCACCACCTCGCTCGGCTGTGTGGCCGGCTGGCCACCTCGGCGTCCGAGATCGCGAAGGTGCTCAGGGTTGCGGTCTCACGCGATCACTGCCACGCCTTGATCGAGAAGTCGCCGGGCCATCGCCGAACCCATCAGGCCGACGCCCAGCAGCCCGACGCGAACCTTCTCCTGACTGGCCTCAGCGCTCATTCGCCCGCCGCAATCATCCCACAGACGAGCCTTGGATGAGCCAGGCCAACCGGGCGACCGCCGTTCGGGGCAGACGCCGCCGGCTCGTGGTCGCCGGCCGAGAACCCGTCGACAGAAGGACCAGGCGATCCGAGGACGAGGCCGTCGAGTTGTCGCTGGATCGCCGACCGAGGCCTGCGGCCGAGGCGATAATCCAAAGGCGACGAAGGCGACCGGCGGCGACGCCGAATCGCATGGCGGCACGGCCCTGCCGGTTCGTCGGTGCGGGCGCCGTTTCGCTCAACGGTTTCCGCGCGGATGACGTCGGCGGGGTTCGTGAAGAACACCGGTGCCCGGATGCAGACAGGCGGTGCTTGGGATGACGCTGCGAGGATGGTGGCGTTCATTCAGACCGCCGCGGGGCTGACCGAGGCGCGGCTCACCCCCGCCATCGGACTCGCGCTCGTCGCCCGGACCGGCAGATGGCTCCCGCTCAAAGCGATTTCGCCTCACGACCCGTTACCGGCCGGCAACTGGCCAGTTCGCACGGCGCGGTCAGATCCTATGGACGAAGCGCTGCCCGAAGTCCCCGCGGATCACCGTGCGTGGACTATCGATGATCAGCCCGCGCTCGCGCAGCCACGGCAGGCCGGCCCGGGAGCCGTCCAGCCCGACCAATGTCGCATACGCACGCTCACTGCTGACGGAGAACCTCCGCGCCTCCGTCCTGACCAAGAAACCGTCGCTCTCGAGTTCAAACCCGCCGTGGCCCGGATGGATGTCAAGGGCGACCACTTGGCCGTCTGAGACCACAAGCGGTGGCGCGCAGCCTCCGTGCATCGCCAACGGCGTGACGACAAACGAGTTGGCACCGTCAGTGAGCAGCGGGCCCCCGCCGGCCATCGAATACGCGCTTGACCCCAGCGGAGTCGCGACCACAATCCCATCGCCCGCCAGCCGAGCGTAGAGCTCGCCGTCGACCCACACGTCGACGGCGAGCTGGGTGCTCCCTCGCCGACCGAGAACGACGTCGTTGACAGCCCAGGTGAGGGTCACGCCGTCGGCAGCGATGTGCAGCGCGGGCACGTGGCGCGCCTGCCAATCCCCGGAGGCAAATCGGTCCAGCCCGACGGACAGCTCGCGCCCCGCGACCGTGGTCAGAACCCCCAGGCTGCCACACGCCACCCCCATCACCGGCGTCCGGGTTCGGCCTGCGGCGTGCAATGCCTTGAGCAGCGTTCCATCGCCGCCGAGCGCGACGACCAGATCACATGTGCCCACCTCGCCCACCGGCGCCACCGCGGGCTGCTCACCAGCCGCGATCTGCACGAGCAGCAGGCCACGGTCCTGTGTCCAAAGCCGGAGAACCTCGACGGCGTCCTGCACCGGACGAGTGGGATGCACCAGGACTCCGACGCGCTCCATGAGCCTGCAGATTAGGGCACCCACCCCCAATCGCGCGGGCGTTCCTGGTCCGGGCGACGGTTGAGACTGGAAGTCCGCTGACCTGCGGCCACAGCCCGACCGAGGCGGGCAATCACAAGCAGTCCGCACAGCCTGGTGGTCACCGCCGTCGCCGCCGGTCAGAGCCGAGCCGCAGGGACGTCGACGCGAACGCTTTGCATGCGCACCGCCCGGGTTTCGCACCCGGTCGCGTCCGCCCTGCATCCGGCGACGAGCAGGATCGCCGCCCCTGGCGCCGCCGCCGCCCTGCGCTTTTCGCTCAAGAGCAGCAATGTGGTTTGGGGCGCAGCTCGTGAGTTTCAGTGAAAGCCAGTCGAGATCCCGCTACGCGCCGGACTTGTTATGAGGTAGCGCTCGTCATCGATCGGGCCGCCCCAGTAGATGGGTTCGGACAGCTTGGTGACCGTCGCCGTCCGACCGAGAGTCGCGATGAGCTCCAGCGCCTGGGCGCCGGTCAGACCGGCGCCGGTGTGCCATCGACCTTCGATCAGGACGAGGCGTCCCGTCGGCACGAGCAGCTCAGCCCAGCGCCTGAGCGCGACCGCCGGGTCCGGCAACGACCACAATATGTGCCGTCCCAAAACGACGTCAAACGTGCTCGCTGACCACGGCGGCCGCATCGCGTCGGCGATCTGGAAATCCGGATCGCAAGCTGCCGCCTCGGCCTTAAGGCGAGCGCGCTCGAGCATTCCCGTTGACAGGTCGATCCCGCTCACGCGGTACCCGCACTGAGCAAGGAGCACTGCGAGTGTGCCCGTCCCGCATCCCAGGTCGGCGATCCGCGCCGGTGGCCGAGGCAACACGTTGAGCAGCGCCTGCCTCCAGGCCGAACGGACCGCCGGATCTCGCAGGCCGTGGTCCGGCGAATCGTCAAACTCAGCCGCCTGCTCATCCCAATATGTCGCGACGTCGCCGATCGGCGGATTGTCGCGAACCGCCCGCGCCACTGTCAGACTGGCGACGAGCGGCAGCGCGCGCTGAGCAGCGGAGCACCCGTCGGCCGGCTGTCCAGCTCCACAGACGGCGCGCACTGCCCGGCGCCGTACATACGCATTCCCGGGATGCTGCGGCCGATAGGCCGGCCCCGGAATCGGCGACTTGCATGGTCGCGGCGGGTCGTCCGGGAGAGCTTGGCTTCGCCCCGCTGGTCCCGAGCGCGCTCGCCGGGCCGTCTCAGTCGCCTGCTCGTGAGTGAGTGCCGGGCGAGGGCCGCTTGTCCGGAGTGCCTAGTGCAGCGTTTCTGAAGTGTCTTGTCTTTGGGTCGCTTTCTTGAGGACATGCTCGGCAGTCTTGGTCCAGACGAACGGCTGGGCGCGCTCGTTGTAGCCCTCGATGAAGTGCTCGATCGCGGCGATCAGTTCGGGGACGTCGTGGTAGACGCCGCGGCGGACCTGTTGCGTGGTCAGGATCGAGAACCAGATCTCGACCATGTTCATCCACGACGCGCTGGTCGGGGTGAAGTGAAAATGCACGCGGGGGTGCCGAGCCAGCCAGGCCTTGACCTCCGGAGTGGAGTGCGTCGAGGAGTTGTCGAGCACGACGTGCAAGGGTTTGCGCGGAAACGCCCGGACAAGCGAGTTGAGGAACGCGAGGAACTCCTGGTGGGTGTGCTGCGGGTAGCAGCTGCCGGTCACCTCGCCGGTCGCGATCTCCAGCGCGGCGTAGAGGCTGGTGGTGCCATTGCGCTTGTAATCGTGGGTCATCCGGGCCGCTTTGCCCGGCTTGATCGGGAGCGTCGGCTGGGTGCGGTCCAGCGCCTGGATCTGGGTCTTCTCATCCACGCAGATGACCAGAGCGCCCTTGGGCGGATCGAGGTAGAGCCCGACGACGTCGATCACCTTCTCAAGCAGCTGCGGGTCCTTTGAGAACTTAAACGAGCGGACCTGGTGGGGCTTGAGCTTGTGATCGCGCCAGATCCGATGCACCGTCGAGGACGAGATGCCGGTCGCGGCAGCCAGCCGGCGCACGCTCCAATGCGTCGTCCCGTCCGGCGGCGCCTCCAGGGTCTTGGCCAACACGCGCTGCACCTCATCGTCACTGATCGCCCGCGGCCGTCCCGACCGTGGCGCGGTCTCCAAGCCCTCCATCCCGCGCTCAGAGAAATTCCGTCGCCACAACCCGACCGTCTGCAGCGACACCCGCATGTCTCGAGCGATCTCCGTGTTACTCGCACCCTCCGCCGCGCGCAGCACGATCCCAGCGCGCATCGACTTCTCCTGCGGCGCCGACGGTGCTCTCAGCACCGCCCGAAGGTCGCGTTCCTCCTCCTCCGTGAGCTCGATAACCGCCGGGACGCGTCCCACAACCCAGACCGTACCGAAAGTCCATCACAATTACAAGAGACTATTGGGACGCTGCACTAGTGGACTTTGGGGGAGGCGGCGCGAGCGAAGAAGTCTCGAATCGTCATGGGTGGGCGCTCGATCAAACGCTCAAGAGCAGGGTCGGTGACGGCGAACTCGCCGCGGCGCGCGGCGTGGAAGGAACCAAGGAAAAGCCGAGCGTAATGCTGGGGCGTGCCCTTCTTGACCAGACGCGCGACGAAGTCGTCGTCATCGACGACAACGCGACGGATGGTCTGCGCTGATAGCTCAGACAGCGTGGTGGCGACATCGCCAAGGTCGACCATCTCCCCGGAGACCAGAGGCGGAGTCGGACCGTCGAATCGATCCTCGTCAAGGAGGATCACGGCGGCGGCCTCGGCTAAATCCTCGCGAGCCGTCCAGGACACCGGACCGTCGGCCGGTGCCAGGAGCTCGCCGGTCTGGACCGCGTCTGCGATGTGGAACTGAAGGCTTGTCATGTAGTAGCCGTTGCGCAGCGACGTGTACGCCCGGCCGAGCCGGGCCAGATACGCCTCGACAGCGGCGTGGTCAAGCGCGGGCGCGAACAGGGACTGCGGGTTGGCTGCCTGATGGCTGGTGTACAGAACCCGGCTGGCGCCGGCGTGGTAGGCGGCGTCGACGGCGGCTCTGGCCTGGATGACGCCCTGCTCTCCGAGCGTGTCGGTTGAGATCACGAGCACCTGCGAGGCGTCCTGAAAGGCGATGGCGAGCGTGGCGGGATCGGCGAAATCGCCGCGGCGGACGGTCACGCCCTCGTCGGCGAGATCCGCGGCCTTCTCGGGGTCGCGGACGCTGACGGCGACCCGATCAGCAGAGGTTCGAGCCAGCAGATGCTTCACGACGCCGCGGCCCAGCTGACCGGTGGCTCCGGTGACGATGATCATGCGTTTTTCTCCATTTCGGGTGGCGCCGGAACGTCGCCGGCCTACCGCAGTGAACGCTAGCACCGAAACGAAACCGATCCGTTTCGCTAAGATGATGTTTCGTGCCAGGATCTGCTGACGATGACGCGCCGCAGCAGGCGACCATGCCCCGCGGCAGACCGCGCGACGACACGCGTGATTTCGCCATCCACGACGCGACGCTTGCGCTCCTGACCGACGTCGGCTACGACGGGCTGTCAGTCGGCGCTATCGCGGCTCGGGCCGGCGTCAGCAAGGCGACGATCTACCGCCGATGGGCCAATAAAGCAGCCGTTGTCGCGTCCGCAGTCGAGCACCGAGCCGCGACCACCCCGCCCGACCCCTCAGGTGCCAAGCTCAGAGAGGACCTGCTCCAGATCGTCACATGGCTGGCCGAGCAGATCGCCGAGCAGGACCTCGGCATGGTGGCAGCCGTGCTCGCCGGCATGCGCTCTGACCCCGAACTCGCCGCCGCGATGCGCGACAAGCTCCACCGTGACGAGTCAGCGATGATCGAACGCACGCTGCACCGCGCGGCCAGGCGCGGTGAACCCATCGCTTCCGACAGCGACGAACTATTCGCACAGATCGCCCCAGCCGTGATCACCCACCGACTACTCATCATCGGAAAGCCGTGCGATCCACCGTTCCTCGAGCACCTCGTCGACAGAGTGCTTCTGCCCCTACTGCGCCCTGCATAAGCCCACACCCGGACAGCCCGTTTCGTCGCCTCAGCGGCGATCTTGACAAGACTCCCCTCCAGCGCTCAACGCGCTGCATCGAGCGAGCCGGCAGAGCCCGGCGTCTCAGAAGCGACCGGTGCGCTCGGCGCCGACGCCCACGTGGCGCGGATGCCGAGCGGACGGTGCGAAGCACCCAGTGGAGCGCGGCGTCTATACGTGGACCGGAAGGCTAGACGCGGTCGAAGCGGCCTCGGGAGGTGAGCGGCGTGCTCTGGGCGACCTCGGGCATGTATTCGTCGAGAAACACCCGGGCGACGAGCTGCTGACGCGAAGCGACTCCGACCTTGCCGTAGAGGCTCTTGGTGTGGTCCTCGACCGTGTGCGGAGAGAGGACCAGCGACTCGGCGATCTCGACCCGTGACAGCCCGCGTGCGAGGAGCGTGGCGACCTCACGCTCACGGGCGGTGGCCCCGAACGCCTCCAGGCGGACGGTTGCCGAGCGGGCCGCGCTCGCGCGCTCGATCACGATCGCCACGCGGCCGTCGGACGCCGTATCCGGTCGGGACGCGTGGAGGGTCACCCAGCTGTCCTGCGCCGGCACTGTGACGACGTTCGCGCCTCGCTGGGCCGCGTGGGGTGCGCTCCGGACGAACCCTGCAAGTGACAGCACGGCGGCGGGCATGTCGTCGTCGGCGTAGGGGAGATCGCTGGCGGCGATCGAGGCGAGCAGCTCCCGTGCCGGGGGAGTGATCATCTCCACCTCGTCGCTGGGACCAAGGACGACGAGGCCGGGCGCCTCGAGCCCATTGATGCGCCGTGCCGCGTCAAAGCGCAGCGACGCGCGGATCCCGCGCGCGATCGACCCGGTCATCGCGGCGAGGGCGTCGGCGTCCTGCTGCTGGAAGGGGCCGCTCGATCCGCGCCGGGCGATGTGGACGGCGCCCCAGACCCGACCGCGGATGACGAACGCGGCACGGAGCTCGTGCGGGATGTCGGCCGGCAGGAGAAGGTCGCGGTAGCGCGGGCTGTTCTCGGGATGGCCGCGGGCGGCGTGGTCGAGGATCCCGACCGGCACCCGCTTGGCGGCGAGCCCGGCGAACGTGTTGACGTCGTCGATCATGTACTCGCTGCGGACGATCAGCTCGCCGGCGCCGGGGGTCTGCTCCGGGGTGAGAATCCCGCGGCCGATCAGCTCCGCGGGATCGTCGCTGGTCAGCAGCCGCGTGTGCGGGTCCAGCGTGTGCCAGCAGCTCGCGTCGTTGTCGATCACCGTGCGTACCCGCGGAGCGAGCTCGGCGAAGAACTCCTTGCGCGGCAGCCCTTTGGACGCGAGCAGATCGATCTCGTTGATCAGCGCGTCGACGGATCGCGGCATCGCCAAAGTCTCGCACCGCGTACAAGAAAGATCCCCGCGCGCGGGGGATGGTCGCGCGATGCCGCGCGGAGCATGCTGGGCACATGACAACTCTCACCCCCATCGCACAGCAGCCCGGCACCGGCGAGCATCTCTGGTTCTTCGGCGGGCTGATGACGATCAAGGCGGCCGGCGACGGCGCCCTGGTCACCGAGCAGACGGCCCCCCGCGCAAGCGGCTCGCCGCTGCACGTCCACCACAACGAGGACGAGTGGTTCTACGTCCTCGAAGGTGAGCTCACCATCTGGGTCGACGGCGAGACCCATGTCGCGCCCGCCGGCTCGTTCGTCCTCGGGCCGCGGGACATCCCGCACACCTTCATCGTCAGCTCTGAGATCGCGCGGTTTCTCCTCGTCACCGAGCCGGGCGAGTTCGCGGGCTTCGTCCGCGCGCTCGCCGAGCCCGCCCCCGGCCCCGAGCTCCCGCCCGGTCCTCCAGCCCCGCCCGACATGGAGCTGGTGATCAAGACGGCCGCCGAATACGGCCTGGAGATCCTCGGCCCCCCGGGCATCCCGGCCTGACCGCGACCGAGACAGAACATGAGCACCGAGACCCCAAGCAGATCCGTGTCGACCGAGAACCGGCTGGCCGCCCGCCGGTGGGTCGACGCCTTCAACGCGCGCGACGACGAGGGAGAGGCCGACGCGCGCACCGCCGACTACATCGGGCACGCTCCCGACAGCATGCATCTGCCCGCGCTCGACGGCGACGCGTGGGTCGCGTTCCTGGGCACCTTTCTGCAGGGATTCCCTGACCTGCACCTCGACGTGCAGGACACCGTGGCCGACGAGGAGATGAACGCGCAGCGGATTCTCTTCACCGGAACCCACACCGGGTACTTCCGCGGCCTGCCACCGACCGGCCGCACGGTCCGCTTCGCCGGGCTCGAGATCAGCCGGATGGTCGACGGGAGGGCCGCCGAGCACTGGTTCCAGATGGACACGCTCACGATGTTCGAGCAGCTCGGCCTGCGAGTCATCCCAGGCCCCCGACTGCTCCCACGGCTCATCGCTGCGCCCCTCGCGAGACTCTCAAAGAAGTGGCGCCCCTGATCAGTCCAACAGGCGCCTGAGCCCGGGCGAAACCACGCGAGTCGTCAGCAAAGAGCGGTCACCCAGCCGACCTGGCCGGCGTACGCGCCGGCCGGCACCCGCGCTTGGCCGGGCCGCTGCCAGCAGATGCCCCGGGCGCAGCGCGGTTGGGTACGTAACCCACAATTCTGACTCTCTCGGCATCGATGTAGGTGAACCGGTGGTCACGGCTCGTGTGGCAGCTTGAGGGTGATCGGTCCGCAGGTGAGCATCACGAGCGCGAGTGCGGCCCGGGCGGTGTGGAAGCCGTAGGCGCGGCGGGTGATGAGGCGCACCTTGTTGTTGAGGGCTTCGGTGCGGCCTTGGTTGATGCCGAGGCGGATGGCGGCGAGGATCCCGGCGCGGTGACGGCGGATCGTCTGGGCGAGCCGGATGAAGGCCGGGAGGCGGCTGCGGGTTGCCTTGCTGATGAACCGGTCGATCAGAACGGTGACGTCCTCGAGCGTCAGCGACGGGAGGAAGATGCCGCGGAGCGCTTCTTTGAGCGTGTAGGCCCGCCAGACCTCGCCGCCGGCACGCTTGAGCCGCCGCAGCGTTGCGGCCTGGTCGTCGCTGAGGTTTTCTGGTGCTGTGAGCAGCGACCAGCGGGCGCCCTTGAACCGGCGGGCCGCGGTCTTGTCGCCGATGTCGCGGAGCTTGTTCCAGTAGTCGCGGCGGACCTCGTCGAGTGCGCGGTTGGCGAGCGCGACGACGTGATAGGGGTCGATCGCGATCGTGGCCTGGGGCGCGTGCTGGGCGGCGGCCTTGGCGTAGCCGGGCCCCATGTCGAGCGAGATCACCTCGATCGCGTGCGAGCGGCTGCGGCCGATCTCCTGAAAGAACCGGCCGGCGGTCTTGGCGTCGTTGCCTTCGTGGCCCCACACGATTTGGCCGCGGATGTGGTCGGCGACGAGCGTGAGGTAGTTGTGCTGGCGCTTCCAGCTGACCTCGTCGATTCCGATCTCATACAGGTTCTCGAGCCGGTCGGGATCGAGCTCGTCGGCCGTGACACGGCTGATGATCCGTCCGACGGTGTCCCAGTCGATCCGCACCAGCCGGCAGATCGTCGTCTTGTCGGCCTTGGTCGCCAGCCACGCGACGAGTGCCTCGAAGTCACGCGTGAACCCCGACCGGTGCCGGGCAAATGGCACGCCCTCGACCCTGACCCCGTGCTCAGGGCACTCCAAGCGCCGCAGCTGGGCGCAGAGCTCGAGCCGCCAGATACCGAGATCGAGATGACGCCAGACCGACTCGACCCGCTGTGGTTGTGGCGGTGCGGGGTCGAGTAGCCACACAGCGGGCAGATCAGTCGGCGGCGGCGCAGCGCCACCCACACGACCACCCGATCGGCGTCGAACTGAACGCCGCGCACCCAGATCCCGCCCAGGCGCAGCAGGCGCGAGAATCCCGCGTTGACGCGCATCGTCGTCCTCCTGTTGAGCTGCTTGACCTTCGACAGCCAGCAGCTTGCCGCGCGAGGACGGCGGGCGCGTCCCTCGACGGTCATCGCGCCTCCAGCCCCATCCACGCCCAGTTTCGCCGGCATCCATGCCGGCGAGCGACACCCTCACGCAGCGCTCCTCCGTCCCGCAGAAGCAGCGATCAGCACGCGCCGCGACCTCAACGGCGCTGCTCAGACACCGAACAGGCTGCTCACGTGGCGATTCCCAGACCGCGGCAACCTACATCGATGCCGGGAGCCCCACAATTCTGCAGGCCACCGCTGTCGTCTAGGGGCAATGGGGGCCGCGGCCCTCTGCAGCGGAGTCGGGCACCGGCTCGAGCAGGAGGATGGGGATATCGCGGCCTGCCGCCTTTTGTCGGTACTCGGGAAAGTGGGGCCAGTAGCCCTCGGCGACCTGCCAGAGCCTCTCTTTCTCGGCTCCGTGCACCTCACGGGCGACCAAGTCATGGTGCTCGGAATGGTCCTGAACGTGAATGTGCGGATGGGCGAGCAGGTTGAAGTACCACGCCGGGTTGGCGGCAGCTCCCGCCGCGGAGGCGACGGCAACGTATGCGTCGCCGGCCGGGATGCGCATGATCGGGTTCTTGCGGATGGCGCCGGTCTTGGCACCGGTGTGCGTGAGGATGATGACGGGCCTGCCGTCCAGCGTGCCGCCTTCGATGCCGTTGCTGGCTTCGTAGAGCCGGACCTGCTCACGGATGCGTTCGCTGGGGCTCGGGAGGTAGCGTGCCTCGCCCGCGGGTTCTGTCATGGGGTTTCTCCTGTCCGACGGGTTGGTGGCATGCGGGTGGCTTGACCGTTAGCTCGCTGTGCGCCCGCCGTCGACCGCAATGGTCGCGCCGGTGATGTAGCTGGCCTGCGGGGAGGCCAGGAAGGCGATGACCTCGGCGATCTCCTCGGGTTGAGCGGCCCGGCGCATCAGGGTGGTCGCGCCGAGGTTGTCGAATAGTTCCCTGGCCTCGGGCCGGGTGTAGACCGGACCGGGCGCGACGGTGTTGATCCGCACACCCTGGCCGCTGAACTCCGCCGCCCATGAGCGGGTCAGCGCCGCGAGCGCCGCTTTGGTCGCGCTATAGGCGGCACCGCTGCTCAGGCCCACGGCACCGGCCATGCTGCCAACATTGACGATGCTGCCCTGACCGCGCTGGGCCATGCGCGGTGCGGCACCGGCAACGATGATGAACGGCGCGCGGACGTTGCAGGCGTACATCGCGTCGAACTGATCGATGTCCATCTCGGCGGTCGGCGCCCAAGTGGAGAAACCGGCGTTGTTGACCAGGATCTCGATGTCACCGGCCGCCTCGACCAGACTGCGCGCGCCGTCTACGGTCTCGAGGTTGGCACTGACAAAGCGTGCCGATCCGCCGGCCGCGACGATTTCCTGCACGACCTGGTCGCCGCGCTCGGCGCTGCGACCGTGCACGATGACCTCCGCGCCGTGGCGGGCCAGCTCCAGCGCGGTTGCCCGCCCCAATCCCGCCGTCGCGCCGCTGACCAGTGCCGTTTGCCCGTTGAGGCTGCTGGATGAGGCTGACATCTGCGTCTTCTCCGATCTTGTTGACGTGACTCGCTCATCATGGCCGCACACGGCCGCGTCGTGGTTGCCGATTTCACGGACGGAGGCCGGGTTCGTTTGTGAGATCCTCCAAGGCGATGGCGGAGACCGACCCGACTCAGCGTCGCGGCCTGGAACGCGTCGGGCTGACCCTGGCCGGGCGCAACGATGAGCTCGTCGAGGAGATGGTGCGGCGCATACGCGACGAAGTCCCGGCCTACTCGCGGGTCGATCCGATGGTGTTCAACCGCATTCGTCAGCTCGCCGCTCCCACGGCCCTGGCGATCAGCGACGCCCTGACGCGCCACACCCCGGTCCGTCGTGGAGATATCGCGAACATCCAAGAGCAGGCCGCCGACAGGCTTGCCACCGGTATCGATCTTGATTCCTTCCTGCATGCCTACCGCGCCGCCCTCTTCTGCTACTGGGACATGGCGATGGAGGAGACGGCGCGACTGCGACTCTCTCGCGCGGCCGCGCGCGCCGTAGGGCGGTTTGTCCTTGACTCGATCGACACCATCACCACCCACGCAGCCGAGGCGTACCTGCGTGAGGACAACCGGATCCGCACGCAGACCGGCCGAGCTGTCGCGGACCTGATCGACAACGTGCTCGCCGGTCGACCGCTCGGCCCCCAAGGGTCGGTCGCGCCGGGAGTCAACCCAGCGCGACCGGTACAAGTCGTCGTCGCGCGCATCATCGACACAGACCGCGACCTCAACACGGCCCTCACCACGACGCTCGAGATCCTGGCTGAGAACCTCGCGCTCGGCCAGACCTCGCCGATCGGCACCATCCGCCACCAGGAGGTCATCGTGATCGCTTCTGGCTCCCCGCCGATCTCACGCCTTCACACCGCCGCTCGATGTGCCAGAGACCAACATCAGACCCACCTCGGAATCGGGGTCAGCGATTCACCGTCGGGCTTCGCCGGAGTGCCCGGGGCCTACGCAGAGGCAGCCCACGCCCTCAGCTACACCAACTCGATCCGGCCGGTCGTCGCCCTCACCGAGCTCAACGCCCTCCAACTCCTGCTGCTCGGCGCCGGCGACGCCACGCGGCGGCTCGTCAGCGACAAGGCCCGACCCCTGCAGCACTTGCCCGCCCGGGAACGCGCTGCCGCAACCGTGACGATCCGGGCCTTCACCACAGCCAACATGAACATCAGCGCCGCGGCGGCCGCGCTGCACGTCCACCCCAACACCGTTCGCTACCGCCTCGCTCGCATTGCTCGGACGACCGGTCTTGACCCGCGCACGTTCGTCGGGCTGGCCGACCTCCACTGCATCATCGAACTCCACGAGACCTTCTTCAAAGACCCCAACGCCGGAGAAGAACGAGGCGGCCGACGCCTGCCCTGAGATTCCCCTCCCAGGAAAAGGCGTCAAGGACACGCCCGAAGTCGGTCGCGTCCACGTGCTCCTCGTGCGAGATGCGTCCGCGGAGCGCTTGCTCTGGTCAGACAAATGTCGTACCGGGAGCAGGGCGCGCGCCGGGCTGGCGGCTCTGCGCTGCTGGTCGCCGGAACCGCGGCTCGCCCGGTGTGTGCCGAATCCCGACGATGCCCGGGCAATTCGGCCGCCGAAGGCTCCAGCTGGCCGGCGCCGGTTGCTTCGGTTCCGCCGGCCCGGGGCTGGCTGCTTGACGCCTGGAGGGGCAGCGACTGGTCGGTGGCTGCGTTGCTGGCTGAGCAGTAGCGCGCCGCAACGTCGCCGAACCTGCTCATGGCGATTTGCGCGACCGATGGCGCCCTGCTCGTCGAGACCTGCACTCCTTCTTGCGCAGGCATCGCGGCCGGCGCTTGTGCAGGGGTGCGCGGGCGGGCTCAACCGGCGGCCGTGTCCGCCAGCCTCTCGGCCTCGCGTAGCCGAGCATCGATCAGGTCGAGGCCGCGATTCCAGAAGCCTGGGTCGCTGAGGTCGAAGCCGATCATCTCGCCGAGCCTTTGTGGGTCGCGTGAGCCGCCGGCGGCGAGCATCTCGAGGTAGCGGTTGACGAATGGTTTGCCGATCTCTTGGTAGCGCGCGTAGGCCGCGAGCGCCAGCAACTGTCCGAAGGCGTAGCCGTACACGTAGCCGGGTGTGTCGAAGAAGAAGTGCGGAACGGTCGACCAGCAGCGCTCGCTGCCGGGGGTGGGCTCCACGCCCTCGCCGTAGTAGTCGCGCATAGCCTGGGCATACAGTGCGCCCAGCGTCTCGGGCGAGAGTTCCCCTTCGGCTCTGCGCGCCGTGTGCGCGGCGTCCTCGAAGCGGTTGAAGGCAATCTGCCAGTGCACGGGCAGCAACGCGTTGTCGATGCTGCGACCGATGATCGCGAGTCTCTCAGCATCGTTCCGGGCGCTTTGAACCAGTCGCTCGATCAGCAGTGTCTCGCCGAAGGTCGACGCCGTCTCGGCGATGGTTATCGTCGGCATGAAGTCAAAGGTTCCGCAGGGCGCGGCGAGTACAGCGTGAAGGCCGTGGCCGAGTTCGTGAGCCATCGCCAACACATCACCGATGCGGCCGCGGTAGTTCAGCAACACGTGTGGATGCACGGTGCACGACCAGTCACAGAAGGCCCCCGGGCACTTCGTCGGTCGCGCCGGTGCGTCGATCCAGCCCTCATCGAAGAATCGTGCGACGATCGCGCGCGCCCTCGTTGACAAGGAGCCGTAACTGTCGAGCACAAGCTCTCGCGCCTCGACATAGGAGTAGCGGCCTTTGATGTCTCCGATTGGTGCCATCACGTCGTAATCGGCGAGCTGGTCCAGTCTGAACAGTCTCGCCTTCAGCCGGTGCCAGCGGTGGGCGATGTCGTAGCGGCCAACCACCGCGTCGACTAGTGCCTGCACAGCCTCACCGGAGATCTCGTTCTCACGGTTCCGCGCATCAAGCCAATGGCGGCGTCCTCGTAGCCGATCGAGCGTGGCGTGCCCCTGCAGCAGTGCGTTGTACACGAACGAGCGGGTTCCGAGGCCCGGCTCCTGCGCCGCCACAAACCCCGTCATGAACTGCTTTCGCACCCCACGGTCGGGATCCTCGAGCATGCTCAGAAACGCACCGGCACCGACCTGCTCACCGTCAACCTCACATTGCACCTCCGAGATCAGCTCGTTGGCCAGCCGGACCCACGCAAACCGGCTCGTCGCCGACGTCTCAGACAGGACTCTCTCCTCGCCGACGCTGAGCTGCTCGCTAGCGGCGTCGTGCACCCGACGAAGATGATGGGCCGCGAACTCGACCTCCGGACCCGCGTCCGCGAGCAGCCGCTCCACTGCGTCCTGCGATCCAGCGCCCCACTCGAGCTCAAAGAACCGCAGCTTCTGCTCGATCTCGGAGCGCCGCTGCGCGACCAACGCATACAACGCGCCGGCAGCTGCGTCTGAGAGATCCCGCTGATGCGAGAGCGAGGCGTACAGAAACGCTCGCATCATCGTCTCCCGGATCCCCGACCACTCCTGTGCCGCGGCAGTAAACTCGGGGCCGTCAAGCTGCAGCACGCGCCCGCCGTGCCGCGCGGCGAAATCAGCGGCACGTCGCGCGGCGTCGTCAAGCAGCGCGCGCGCGCCGTCCGCACCGCGACCGTCGACGAGCGGGTCGAGATCCCACACGGCCGCCGCCAAACCCGCGTCACCGATCTCTCCCGAAGCCACGGTCACCCCGCAATTCTACTCGCGCGCCACCTGCTCTGCGACTGCCGCGAGCATCCCGGCGTGACGCCGACTCCCCCTGCCTTGCGCGGAAACCGCGCGCGCGGCCGCAGCCGGGCGGCCGCTACCGCTGCACGCGCAGAGGAGCCATCGGGCGGGCGCATGAGCTGCTGCGTTGGCTGCTGGTATCGGAACAGAAGCGGCCACGGAGATCGCGAATTCTTGCGCGTCCCGGCCAGGGCCGGCTGCCCTACAGATCGCCGAAAGCACGGCCCGCGGCGGCACTTATGCAGCGGTCCCTCGTGCGTATCTTGTCGACGCATGGCGTCGGTATTCCATGGCGGCGGTCGCATCATCGCGGCGAGCGGGAAGCACCCTGTGCGTGAGCACATCGAGCCGCTCTGCGATGGCAGGATGCACGGCTGGCGTGAGGTGGGCCGGTGAAACCGTGGACTGAGTTCAGGTTCGTCGCCGATGATCACGGCGTGGTGCGCGTGGAGGTCGACGGCTATCACGAGCTCACCGGCCGATCCGGGCTCGCCGGCCCTGCTGTGCGGGCGCGTCCCGACCACGACTTCGAACTGACGACGTTTGGCGCGCCCAATCTGTCGTTCGTACGCGCCTCCGCGGTCGCATCGGCGAGCTATGGGTGGCTGGCCGGACAAAGCCATCGAGTCCTAAATCTGGCGGTCGGCAGCCCAGAGCGGCCGCTGATCGAAGCGCTCGCCGGCCAAGACCGCCTTCGGGTGGTGTGGGTCAGCGAGGGCCTGGAGGTCCTCTACATGCTTCCCGAGGAGCGCCGCGAGTCGTTGCGCTGGGCGCTGGACACCGCCGTCGGCCGCAGCGCCGAGGAGCTGTACGCCCTGCTGATCAGGTTCGGCACTCTTCGAGAGGAGTTGGCGTCGTTTGGGGTCAAGCCCCCTCGCGCGCGACCGCGCCACACCGTCCGCACGCCGCAACCGCCGGTCGCGTTCTTCGCCAACCAGACCGGTGCGCTGCCGCGCGCCGGCCGTCCACGTGCCGCGGGACGGCGGCTGCCGGCCGGTCAGCGTGCTCCGGGCAGCGATCTGACCTACTGGATCTCTGACGAGCGCCTCGATGACGCGGTCGCGATCGCTGGCGAGCTGGCCCGTCTGTTCCCCGAGACCGGGCTCTGGCCGCTGCTGTGGCGCTATGACGAGGATCCCGAGGACTACCTGCCCATCGCCGAAGATCCGGCCGTGATCGATACCCTCGACCCCGAGACGCTGCTCGCCGCGCTCTGGCGCGAGCACGCACCCCACCATCCCTCGGCCATCCACCCCTTCAACCTGCGCTTCCCCGGGCTCGCCATCTCCTCCGCCACCCCCGAGCCACTTGCCGCCGATCCATGTGCCGCACTGGCAGCCCTCGCGGACCTGGCGGCGCGGCTGATGCTCGTGCCCTGCCATCGCCCCGCCGACGCCATCACTCTGGTCGGCGGCCTGGCCTGTGAGACCGCCGGGCCGCAGATCTCCGCGGTCCTGCGCTCCTGGGAGCAGCGCTTCGGGGCCATGGTCATCGCCGTTCAGCCCAGCTTGCTGCTGGCGACCGTCACCCACCCACCCGGGGACGGTGCTCAGGCGCTCGCGCTCGCCGCCGAGCACTGGGCATTCTGCCCACCCGCCGACACCGGACACGCCACCCCGATCCGGGACATCGCCAGCCGGTTGAGCACCGACACCGGCCTCCCTGGCCACGACCTGACCCGCGGATTGTGGCCCATCGGCTGGTATGACTAGCCCGGCCGGGCCACTCTCAACCTCGGAAACTCCGTCACAGAGACAGCCTCAACGTCCACGCCGCGGCCTTCCACAGCCGTGGCTTTGATGACAACAAGGCACCGTGTCACGGCGCCCGCATCGGAAGGGTAGGGCCGATCGCTAACTCGCCATCGCTTCGCAACAGGCAAGCGCGTCCGAGTAGCGGTGGTCGGGCGAGACCGAGCGGCTGACGTCCGACGTCGCGAGTCGCCAAAGTGCCAGCGTTCAAGCCAACCTCGATCCTCGCGAGTGCAGAGCTGCATAGGCGGCGGCTGTGGTTGCATAGGCACGCTGGGCGCCCTGCTCTCGGCGACGTGCGAGGTCGGCTCTGGGGCGCCCTGAGCGCCTGCCCAGGTCCGCATCGACGACGTGATGAGACCCGTTTGCCGCGCATAGGAGGGCGCGGCCGATCCAAGCTGAGATGCCGGCCGCGGAGCGAAAGCGGGACTACGGACCACTGCCGCTTCTGGCTATCAGCAGCTGCCTCGGGCGCGTCATCGAAGCGGGACGAGGACTTCTATTCGTTCGTGGAAGCGGCAGCGTCAGCTCACCGCGCAACGATCGGCGACTAGTAGCCAAGCAGGAAGCCCATCGGGGGCAAATCTGGCGAAAAGTCGCTCGTGACTGACCGATTCGATGTCCCAGCCTCCAACACGCTCGAACGGTTCGCGCAGCTCCTGTTGGCTCACGGGGTGCGGGCCTGTCGCCTCGGCATCAGAGTCGGCGAAGCACAGCAGGTAGAGCCTGCCACCGGGTTGGTCACCGAACGCAAGCCGGCGACGTAGGTCCGCCGCTCCTCGGCGTCGAGGGTATGGAAGAGCGCGCAGTCAAGGACCGTCTCGGAGGTCTGGCCTAACTGCCCGAGATCAAGCGCGTCTGCGACAGCGAACTCGGCGTCAAGACCCTCGGCGGCGGCGCGCTCGCGGGCAATCGACACGGCGGTTGGCGCGACATCAAATCCGAACACATGAACGCCTCGGGCAGCGATGCACAGTGCGTTGTCACCCGTCCCGCATCCCGCGTCGAGTACCGCCCCGACGAACAGCCCGACAGTCGTCAACCGAACCAACGCCGGTTGCGGCGCCCCGATGTCCCAAGGCGCTCCGTCTCCGCGGTAGGAGGCGTCCCACGGTCGCCCCGCCTCTTGCTCGTGACGTGTCAGCTTGCGCCCGGGAAGTTCCTCGGCTGGACGGGTCATCCGCTCCCACGCTCCCTCGGATTGATCGGCAAGGTCACCATAGTTTCGCACGTGCGCGACCGACTCGGCCTCCGTGATCCCGCCGATCTCGCCGGGGTCCTATCGGTCGGCGCATGCGGCGAAGAGTCACCCTTGCGCTACCCCTTCGTCGCCCACGCGGCACTCTCGATGAGGCTTTGCTCGGCGCGCAAAGCGGGTGGCGCGCGTGGCGCGCTGAGAGGCGCGTCGCGCGATCGAAGCGGGGCTGGACGCGGACCGACGCTCAGGCGCTGACCGTGTCGCGGGTTGTGGTGTTGAGTGCGTCGATCAGGTCGCCGGCCAGCGGGTGGCGATCTCCTGGTGGGATTAGCGCATAGATGTCACGGCGTCGGATCGGATCGGCGACCGGGTGGATCACGACGCCTGAGTAGTCGTCGGTAAGCAGGCTGGGGACCCAGCCGACGCCGAGCCCGCGGGTGATCAGTCCGCGGGTGGCGAGCGGGTCGCGTGTGGTTGCCACGATGTTGGGTTGAAAGCCGGCGTCGTGGCAGGCTTGGACTAGGAAGCCGTCGGTGGATGGCACGATCCAGTCCTCGTCGGCGAGCGTGGCGAGCGCGACCGGTCCGGTCGTGCCGGCGAGTCGGTGTTGGGGTGGGAGGCCGATCAGGAAGGTTTCCTGGAACAGGTCGATGCGTTTGTTGAGCGCCGTTCGGATGCGGCATGGTGGCGCTGTTGATCTGCGGCATCGAGGGGTCGGGTACGAAAGAAGAAGTAAGTCCGGCGGTTCGGCGCTTTGAGCCGGTTTGGCATTGAGGGGGCGGCGGGTTCGGGGCGCTCGGGGGCGCGTCGCGCGTTGAGACCGGGCTTCGCCCTTTCGCTCTGATCGCTCGCCTTGGTGGTGATCGGGGCGCGCGAGGCGGTGTCGTTGTGCGAGGCGTGATCGGGCTCGCGTGCGACCCACTCGCGCGTAGTGGTCGCGGGCCCGGGGTGCGCCTCAGGTGGCGGTCCAGAGCTGGGCGGGCCGGCCGCCGGTCGCGAGTCGTGCGACGTGGACGCGGTGGGCGGCGTGGAGGGCTTGGAGTGCCTGGTCGATCTCGCTGGCGGGCTGGTTGTGGTTCAGGGTCTGGTTGATCTGGCTGCGGGTCAGCCCGCCGGGGTGCCGGGCGAGCGCGGCGTGGATCTGTTCAGCGAGTGGCTGGCCGGTCGCTCCGGTCAGCGCCCAGGCGGCGGATCGGGCGGCGTAGTCGTGCAGGGCGATCGCCGCGGTCAGATGCTGGGCGCGGATCTGGTTCTGGCCGTCAGCGAGCGCGTAGATGAGCGCGAGGCGGATGATGTGCGCTTCGGCGCGGGCGGTGATCTGGCCGATGATCCCGTCGGCCGGCTCGAGGGCGAGCTCTCGGTAGGCGTGATGCCAGCGCTCACGCGCGGGGTCATCGAGTGAGACCCGGCCGGTGCTGCGGGCGTGTTTGAGCGCGGTGGCGAGCATGCGGTCAAGCCCGGTCTGGGCGAGCGGGTCGTGGTGCCCGCCGTCGGGCAGCAGGCGTTGGCGGCGGCACGCGATGATCAGGATCCGGTTCAGGTAGCCGTTGGCGAGCTCGGTGCTGGTGATGTGGCGTCGGAGCTCGTGCTGGGTGATGTGCCCGATCACCGCGACGTGCGCGCCGGTCGCGCGGGCCGGGGCGGTGCGGGTCAGGATCGCGAGCGGCCGGCCGTCCCATGCGGAGCGCAACGTCGGGGACAGGGTGGAGATCTCGCGGCTGGCGGCCTTCAACACGGAAGCGAACTCGGGCTCGATCACCAGCAGCCGCTGATCGATGATTCCCGGGTCTTGGCCGGCGGGGTCGCGAACGGACCAGATCAGCCCCTCGCCACTCGATAGGCCGGTGAGGACCCTGGGCTCGAGCGACGGATCAACCGTGGCGAGGAGTCGGCGGACGTGATCCCACGAGGACCCTTTGCGGGCGCGAGCGCTGTCGCCGACGAGGAGCATGAACTCGTTGGGGTGATGCCGGGTCGCTTCGACTTGGAACCAGGCATCGCGGCCGACCGCGGCGCCGAAGCCGACGATGAGCTGGGTGAGGATCGCGACGGGGTCTGCCTCGGTATGCGGCGCGATCGTGCTCACGATCTCGCCGAGCAGTTCGTGATAGATCCCCGGGGCGGGCGGTGTCGGCCATCCGGCCGGCGCCGGGAGTGACACGTTCTGCGCTGGTGGTGGATCGAGGAGTGTCAGTGTCATTCGGCGGAGATCTCCGCGACGGCGGTCCTGGCGGCGGACTCGTCCACGATCGCCTGCTTGGCCGCGAACGCCGCGATCAACGACTGAACGGCGAGGTTGTTGATCAAGCGCGGCAGTCCGCGGGAGGTGGTGTGGATCAGCGAAATCGCGTCGTCTGAGAAGAGAGTGTCGCAGCGGCCAGCGAGCGCGAGGTGGTGCTGCACGTAGCTGGTCGTCTCTTTCAGGTCCAGGCCGCCGATCGCGTAGCGGACCGCGATCCGCTGATCCAGCGCGGTGAACGTCCCGGTTCGCAACCGGCGGCGCAAAGTGGGCTGGCCGAGCAGCAGCAGGCAGAACGGGGCGGTCTGGTCCATCGTCATGTTCGACAGACACCGGATCCCTTCCAGCGACTCGCCGTCGAGAAGGTGCGCCTCGTCGATGATCAGCACGACGCTCTTGCCGCGCTCCTCCGTCTCCGCGGCCAGCAGCTCCTGGGCTTGGGGGATCAGCGCGGCGTGATGAAACCGCGGGCTGCCGCCCAACGTGGTGATGATCAGCCCATAGATCCCGCGCAGCCCCACGCCCGGCGTGCCGAGATAGAGGATCGTGTGCCTCGAGGCGTCAAGCCCGGCAACGGCAGCGCGGGCGGCGACGGTCTTCCCCGCACCGCACTCCCCCGAGATCACGCCGATCGCCTGCTCAGAGATGCACCACGAGATCCTCGCGACCGCCTCAGCGTGCGCGCCGTGCGCGTGCAGCATCCCAGGCGCGAGGTCCTTCCCGAACGGCATCCGCGAGAACCCATAGTGGCTGCGCAACCTGTCAATACTCATCCATCACGTCCTTCCTGCTGGTCGGTGTCACGATCCTCGCCGTCGCCGTCGCCGTCGCCGTCGCCGTCGCCGTCGCCGTCGCCGTCGCCGTCGCCGTCGCCGTCGCCGTTGTTGGTGAGGGTTAAGTAGTTGATCCGCCGGCCGAGCAGCTCGGCGTCGCGACGGTCGGCGAGCAGCTTGAGGTAGTCGATCCCGGTAGCGGTCGGCGGTGGCAGCTCGCGCTGCGCTTGCGGGTGGGTGTGCCGGCCGATCTGCAACGGGACCGCGGTTCCGAAGGGCCGGTGTTGGTAGCGGACCTCGATCCGGGTGAGGTCGAACGGGTCGAAGATCAGCTCGACCTTCCGGCCGACCAGCGCCGGGTCGACCTCGTATTGGTTGCCGTGCAGGGACACGGTCGCGGTCTTCGTGACCGTCCGCTCCTCAGACCAGAGGAACGCCTCGCGCAGCAGCGCGGGCGTCGGGAGCTTCGGCCCGCCGGCCGCGTCGAACCGCGCGAGCGGCGAGTATCCAGTCTCGGAATGCGTGCGGCGGTGATAGACGACCTCCAGCCAGGCAGAGAACAGGCGGTTCAGCTCCGCGAGCTCGATCCCGTCGTCGATCTCGACCAGGAACTGGTCGCGGACGGTCCGCCAGAACCGCTCGATCTTCCCTTTCGTCGTCGCGGCGCGCGGGCTAGCGTGGATCAGCCGAACGCCGAGCACTGCGCACGCCCGCAGCAGTTGGTGAGAGACAAACGCGGAGCCGCGGTCGACCAGGATCGCGTCCGGCACCCCGCGGCTCATCAGCCCGGCGCGCAGCGCCGCCTCGAGCCGGAAGACGTCCTCGCCGGTGCCCCATCGCCAGCCGACCAGCAGCCGCGAGTGATCGTCGATGAATGCGAGCAGCACCGCTCGGCGCGCCGAGCTGCCGGCGAGCTTGGGGCCGTGCAGCCCATCACCGGTCCATAACTCGTTCCGGACTGACGCTTCGAAGCGGCCATAGACCTTCCCCGGTGTGCGGCCGTCCGCCCGAACGTTCAGCCCCTGGCGAGCGAAGTGCGTCTGCAACGTCCGCTCCCCCGGCACGGAATCACCGTCGGTGGCATTAGCGAGCATGATCTCGCGGACCTGCGCCGCGGTCCGTTCGGGCCGCTCCAGCTTCAACTGGAACGCGAGCTCGAGCATCCCCGCCGGCGTGCGCAACGGAACCCGGCGAGGCTGCGGGACGAGCGCGTCAAACCCGCCGTGGCGATACGCGCGGATCCACTGATCCAACGTGCCGCGCGCGACCCTGACCAGCCGGCCGTCCGGACCGACGTGATCACGCTCAGCGAGCGCGCGGACCAGCCGACCGCGCTCCCGCCCGGTCAGGCCGGGATCGGCCGCGTCGCGAACGAGCGAGTACCGGAACAGCCCGATCTCGCGACGACTCTCCACATCCGTTCTCGCACGCTCGTTCATCCGAGCGCGGGACCCTCTCAGCCTGTCACGACCACGCCAAGGCGGGAGCTCGTGTTGCCAACAGCAGTCCGCCCGACAACCGAGACGCGACCTGCCACGGGTCCGCCGGCCCGAACCTCAGACTCCACGCCCGACCAGCGATCGCGATCGCCTCCACCGCGTCCGCGACGCCGCTCCCGGCCGGCATCACCGGCCCGAACTCCGGATCCAACACACCCGCGCACCGCGTGAAGTGAGCCCGGAGCAGCCCGACGCGCTCACCGAACCGGCGCAGCCAGCCACGGACCGTGTCCGCCGGCACCCCAAGCCGCGAGGCGATCCGACGGTACCCCTGCCCGGCCAGACTCGCCACGATCGCGGCGCCGATCACCAGCACCTCGTCCTGGCGGCGCAACACCGCGATCTGCGGCAACAACACATGCGTTCCCCGACAACTCCGGCAGCGCGCCCGTCGTGGCCGCAGCCGCCGGTCACCCGCCCGGCAGCGCAGCACCCGCTCCCGCGCGTGCCCCCACGGCCCCAGCGATTCCCGACACGACCGGCACACCAACCCGCCGCTAGCCAGCTCAGCCTCCACCACCGCCACATCGGCGCATACGATCAGCATCGGGGTGCCACCTTTCGGCATCCAAGAGGGCCCTCCCGACGCAACGACCAAGCTGGCGGGAGGGCTCTCGCACGGTCAGAACCGCGCGAAGCCTGCCACCCCCAACCCGGCGATGAACAGCGCCGCCAACGCCGCTCGTGCCGGATTCAAACGGCGCTCAACATGCGTTGCGCGTTCTGGAATGTGCGGCGGTCGGTGCTGGTGTCCTGGTAGCCGAGCGCGACGTCGTACTTGCCTCGCAGGAACCGGGGCTCGAGCGTGCTGGCGGTAACCTCGCTGAGCTGGACGCGGAGGTCGGGGTGAGCGAGTCGCAGCTTTGCGATTGCGGCTGGCACGAAGCTTGCGAGGGCGGTTGGGAACGCGTCGAGTCGGATGTGCGCGCGACGCTCGGTGGCGAGCTCGGCGATCTGGGTGTCGGCCAGCTGGAGCCGCCATGCGAGGTGATCGGCGTGTTGAAGCAGGACCGCTCCGGCGGGGGTGAGTCGTAGGCCTCCGCGGCCGCGGTCGAGCAACCGGACGCCGGCCTCGGTTTCGAGCAGGGCGATCTGGTGGGAGACGGAGGGCTGCGAGAGCGACAGCTTCTCCGCCGCGCGGGAGAACGACCGCTCGTGCGCGACCGTACGGAAGGTCAGCAGTCGCCGAGGGTCCATAGTTTAATTCTATCAGCGTCAAAAAATCAGTATTTGAATTGATGGCCGTCGAGGCGCACCATGGACACCGAAGCCAACCCGAGAACGAGAACGGCGAGCCTGAGCCGCAGGCTCCCCAACGGTGATCCAAGGAGGTCCCCATGCGCGCAACCATCTTGCGCGGCGCCGGTGACGTGCGAATCGAGACGGTCCCGGACGCCGAACTGATCGATGCGACCGATGCCGTGGTCCGCGTGACCCGCGCATGCATCTGCGGCAGCGACCTCTGGCCGTACGGATCGATGAAGCCCGGCGACCCGGGCCAGTCGATGGGGCATGAAGCGATCGGGGTCGTGGAGGACATCGGCGCCGAGGTCCGGTCGATCACACGCGGCGATGTGGTGGTGATGCCGTTCGCGTTCTCCGACGGGACGTGCGCGTTCTGCCATGAGGGCCTGCACACCGCCTGTGTGCACGGCGGGTTCTTCGGCAACCACGGCATTAACGGCGCGCAGGCCGAGGCGCTACGTGTCCCGTTCGCTGACGGCACGCTGTACCCCCTCCCGGTCGGTGAGGACCACGCGCTGATGGCGTCGCTGCTGACCCTGTCTGACGTGATGGGCACCGGTCACCATGCCGCGGTCGTCGCGAACGTCCATCCGGGGGACACCGTCGCCATCGTCGGTGACGGGGCTGTCGGCATGTGCGCGGTCATCGCCGCCCGCCGCCTCGGTGCCGAGCAGATCATCATCCTCGGCCATCACCCGGGCCGGACCGCGCTCGCCCGGGAATTTGGAGCGACCGATGTCGTCACCGAGCGCGGCGAGGACGCCCTCGCGCGCGTGCGTGAGCTCACCGGCGGATTCGGCGCGCGGGCCGTGCTCGAGTGTGTCGGCCATGGCGCGTCGATGGAGTCCGCGATCGGGATCGCCCGCCCCGGCGGCGCGATCGGCCGCGTCGGCGTCCCGCAGGAGCCGCTGATGCCCGGCTCGCAGACCGCGTTCTACGGCAACGTCACGATCGCCGGCGGCCCCGCCCCCGTGCGGGCGTACATCGAGGAGCTACTGCCCGACATCCTCGGCGGCCGGATCGAACCCGGCCGCGTCTTTGACCAGACCGTCGACCTCGACGGCGTGCCCGACGGGTACCGGGCGATGGCCGACCGCACATCACTCAAGGTGATGGTCAGGCCCTAACCGCCGGTCACACAACCCCAAAGGACAAGCCCTGATGCAACTCGCCCGCAACACGCTGGACACCACGCCAGGACCAGCCGACTGGTTCACCGGCGCCGTCTACATCGACGCGATCGCTACCCCGGCACCACCATCCCGAGTGGGTGCTGCAAGTGTCCACTTCACGCCCGGCGCCCGTACCGCGTGGCATACGCATCCGTTCGGGCAGACGATCTATGTACTGGAAGGCGTCGGTCGCTGCCAGCGCGAGGGCGGCGCAATCGAGGAGATCCACCCCGGCGACCGCGTCTTCTTCGAGCCCGGAGAGAACCACTGGCACGGCGCCGCCCCGAACCGGTTCATGACCCACATCGCCATCCAAGAAGCGGACGAGAGCGGCAGCCCGGTCACCTGGGGCGAGCACGTCACCGACGCCCAATACGAACCCACCGACGACTGACCCGACCCGCGAAACGAAAGACGCTCATGACATCGATCACGATCCCCACAATCACGCTCAACAACGGCATCACGATCCCCCAGCTCGGGTACGGCACGCTCGCGCTGGCGCCAGACCGCACCATCACTGACGAGAACACCCGGATCGCCGCGACGACGGTCCGCAACGCGTTGGCCGCCGGCTACCGCCACCTCGACACCGCACAGGCCTACGGCACCGAAACCGGAGTCGGAAAGGCGCTCGCCGAGTCGGGCCTTGACCGCCACGAGGTGTTCATCACCAGCAAGCTCGCCAACGCCAACCACGCGCCCGATGACGTCAAGCGGTCCTTCGAGCAGACACTCAACCACCTCGGCGTCGATCAGATCGACCTGTTCCTCGTGCACTGGCCGCTCCCGACCCTCTACGACGGCGACTACGTCTCCACCTGGCAGACCGTCGCCGGTTTCGTCGCCGACGGCCGGGCCCGCAGCGCCGGCGTTTCGAACTTCCAGCCTGCACACCTGGAGCGCATCATCACCGAGACCGGGATCACCCCGGCGGTCAACCAAGTCGAGCTGCACCCGTACTTCACCAACCCCGCCGTCCGCGGGGCCTGCGCCGGGTACGGGATCGCCGTCGAGGCGCACAGCCCCTCGGGCACAACAACGCCGAACTGACCGACGCCACCATCCAGGAAATCGCCGACACCCACCGCAAGACGTCCGCGCAAGTCCTGCTGCGCTGGCAGATGCAGCACGACCACATCGCCATCCCCAAATCCGCCCAGCCCCAGCGCATGGCCGAGAACATCGACATCTTCGACTTCGCGCTCACCCCCGACGAGATCTCGACGATCGACGCGCTTGACAAAGGCAAAGCCGGACGCGTCGGCCCCAACCCCGACACCTACGAAGGCGTCTGAGGTGGTCCGACGAGCAGCCGTCGTGTCCGGCCGCGGCCGAGCCGCGCCATGGGTCTGGCGATCGACGGCAAGGCGTCCGTCCGCGAAGGTTCGACGAGAGGCCTGTCCCGAATGCGATCGCCCCATGGGCTGGCGCGACGCGCGGAATGACTGAAGCAGGGCCCACGTGGCCAAGCATTCCCTGCCCTCGGTTTCGCCAGCCGAGGGTATGTGGTTAGGCTGCTCGGAGGTAGCGACGGAGCGCTTCGCGGATCAGCTCGGAGGTGGTAGTTCCCTCGGCTTCGGCGCGGTCGAGCAGTAGGCGGCGGAGCTCTGGGTCCAGCCGCACTGACTCCACGCTGGCGGGGGCGTTGCCGAGCCTGGGACGGCCGCGCTTGTTGCGGCGGGCGATCAGCGTCTCGACGTCGTAGCCGACCTCCGCTTCGGCCGCCAGAATGTCAACGTCCTGATCGGTGATCGGACGCCCGGAACTGGTGTGTCCGTGGATCGTTGGTTCGGTCATGGTTCGAGCAGCCTCGTGTACTTGTCGCGCATTGGCATGGCGTGGATCGCGATCTGCGTGCCCTCCGCAGTGATCAGCACGACCACCTCGAGCAGGTTGCCAGCGGTGTCCGGGCCGATGAGCAGCCAACGGTCGGGGTCTTCTCCGGCATCTTCGATCGCGAGCGCATAGTCGATTGTGTGGACGATGTCCTGGTCGGCGACGCCGTGCTTGCGCGCCGAGTCGTGAATCTCCACGAACTTATTGTAGTACGAAAAGACGCCAGACTGGTTGTTCCGCCCCGCTGGCTGACGCGCCTGGCGCCGAGCGCGACGATCGGCATGTCCGCTCACACAGCCCAAGGAGCAGAGGACATGGAATCGGTATTCCTGGACGCTGCCGGTCACCGCCGCTCGCCGGCCACGATGCCCGGCTATCACCAAGGACGAGCCCCGCGGAACAAAGGCCACCGCTACCCGGCCGATCCGCGGACGATCGAGGAGATCGTCGCCGTTATGCGCGCCGCCGGTGACGGCCCGGACGGAGCACGGCTGTGTGCCCTGATCGTGATGCTGGAGGTTGTCCCGCGTGGCGTAGAAGTTGAGGTGGCGGTCCTCCCGCCCTCGTCCGCTGCCGTTGGCAGCGTGTAGGGCGCTTCAAGTCCATTTGTCGGAGTTCCAGCTCCGGCGACGAGAACAGGAGAACCGCCATGCAGACCGTATCGCGACCGCAGGTCGTGGCCGCCGCTGAGGCTGTCGAGGAGCCGTTGCCGCCGAGGATCCAGGAGGCGCTGGGGCAGCTGGTTGGGGCAGCGAAGGAGGGGCTGCTCGCGCTCAGCGTCGGTGTCGGGCTCGGGGTGCTTGAAGAGTTGATGGCCGAGGAGGTCGAGGACGTGTGCGGCCCGAGAGGCAGGCATGACCCTGACCGGACCGCGTACCGGCACGGGACCGACGACGGTGAGGTCACGCTCGGTGGCCGGCGCGTGCCGGTAGAGCGTCCGCGGATGCGGACCAAGGACGGCGAGCAGGAGGTGCCTGCCGGACCTATGAGCACTTCGCCAGCCGCGATCAGCTCTCGCGGGTCGTGCTCGAGCGGATGCTCGCCGGCGTGAGCACCCGCCGCTACCGGCGGTTGCAGGAGCCCGTCGGCGAGCAGATCGAGCGCTCGGCGCGGTCGACGTCGAAGTCGGCGGTGTCGCGCACGTTCATTGCGCGCACGAAGGACGCGCTGATCGGGCTGATGGCCCGCCCGCTCGCCGACGTCAGGCTGGCGGTGCTGATGATCGACGGTGTCGGCCTGAAGGACCACACCTGCGTGGTGGCCTTGGGGATCACGACCGAGGGCGTGAAGATCCCGCTCGGGCTGTGGGAGGGATCCACTGAGAACAAGACGATCACCAGCGAGCTGCTGTCTAACCTCGTGCACCGCGGCTTGGACGTCGAGCAGGGCGTGCTGGTCGTGATCGACGGCGCCAAAGCGCTGCGAGCCGCGGTCAACGACGTCCTCGGCACGCGCACCCCGGTCCAGCGCTGTCAGATCCACAAAGAGCGCAACGTCCTGGACCACCTCGCCGAGCGTGACCGCGACCTCGTCAAGCGCCGGCTGCGACGGGCGTGGGCCGACAGCGACTACGAGCGGGCGCTCGAGCAGCTCACCACGCTCGCTTCAGAGCTGGCCCGCTCGCACCCCGGCGCGGCCGCCTCGCTGCGCGAGGGGATGGCCGAGACGCTGACCGTTACCCGGCTCGGCGTCACAGGCTCGCTGCGCAAGACGCTCGCCTCGACGAACCCGTGCGAGTCGATGATCGAGTGCGTCCGCCGCACCGCCCGCAACGTCAAGCACTGGCAGAACGGCGAGATGTGCCTACGCTGGACCGCTGCCGGCATGCTCGAAGCCGAGCAGCAGTTCCGACGCATCATCGGCCACGCCGACCTCGCCAAGCTCGCCGCCCGCGTCGAACGCGAAGTCACCCTTCCCCAGCCCCACCACGCTCTGACCAAGGAGGCCGCTATCGTCGCGGCCGCGTAATCACATCACACCCGGACCGCCACCGAAGTTCCACACCGTCCGGGACATCCTCTGATGCTGTGGCGCGCCGGGCTCCGAATCGGCGAGGCGCTGGATCTTGCGGAAACAGATCTTGACCGCTCGCGCGGCGCCGTGCTGGTCAGGCGAGGCAAGGGCGGGAAGCGCCGCGAGGTCGGAATGGACCGCTGGGCCTGCGATCAGCTTCAGCCGTGGCTCGAGATCCGAGCCAACCTCCCAGTCGGAGCCCTACTTTGTGTGATCCACGGCGCAACCGCTGGGAGGCACTGGGAGGCCTCGGCCGCTCGCAAGCAACTCCGACGCATCGCCGCGCTCGCCGGCGTCCGTCGCCGGTTCGCCCCGCACCCACCGCGTAGTCAGTCCAGGCGCTAACCCGCTACCAACGCAGTCCATCTCGGGATCCGTGGCAGAGCTGCCATATCACCCGCATATCCAACACGCCAACCTCGGGATCACCGCGATCTACCTGCAAGGCATCGACAACTCAGAGATCATCGCCACCGTCCACTCAAGACCCGCTCCCGTCATTTCAGCATCGGCTGGGCTAATCGTCAGATAGACCCGGCACCCAGAGCAGCGGGCTGTCTCGCCGACGCGGCCCGCTGCCCTCGTGTCCGCGCTCAGCAGGTCTGGCGCCGCCGCGCTCCCGATGCCCGTCTCGGAATCGAAGCAGGGCCACGCCGTCCGATGTCTACGGCTCGGTCTCGCGTGTCAGACGGCGAGCTACGACGGCCGCTACAGGGGTCGGCCCGGGCGCTAGTCAGCCCACCAGTCGCGCTGACCCTCCACGTCTTCGCGCACATACTCGCCAAGACTGGGCGCACCGAAGACGAGAATCTCGAGGCCCTCCGCCCCGGCCTCGTAGCCGCGCCACGTGCCGGGTGAGACGCGCACCACATCCCACTCCCTGAGCTCGACGACCTCATCGTCGACCTTCATCCGCCCGCTCCCACGCACGACCACGTACACCTCCTCCTGAGTCTTGTGCGTGTGGCCAAACGGGAAGCGATAGCAGGGCGGGACGCGCTGGTAGCTCAGACCGGACTGCTCGAGGCCGAGCGCCGCGCTTGCGTGGCGGAACTCCAGGTCCGGTGAGCCGTCGAAGCTAGACCCGATATCCGTCAAATCTTTGAGGTTCCTCACGGTGAACGCCATCGGTTCCCTTCTCGTCCGGTTGACCACGTTCCGATTAGACCAGACCTCGGCACCGAACCAATCGGCGATGGCACGCAGAGCGATTCCCCTCGCGGCACACGCCGCCGACAAGGTACTCCGTGGGACGAGTCACGCGATGGCGGCAAGGCAAGGCCCCCGCCTCTCCACGCACCGGCCGTCCAGGATCGCGACGCGTCCAGGCAGGCCCGCTCCGCCGGCACGATCGCGAGGCGCCCTCGGCGCCCGCTTCCCTGCAGTCCGCGCAAAGGGGGCCGCGCAGCCCTGTTCCCTGCTATGCCGGCAAAGCGTGGCGGCGCGCTCGGCCGATGCGAGGCCAACGCTGCCCTGCTCTCGCGAAGCGGAGCGCCGGTCGGGACTGTCGTCACGACGAAGGATCGGCGGGAGGTGGGTACGATAGGTCCCTGTGCGATCGTTTCCTCGGTCGTCACGCGGGAGTGATTGCGTCTCGCGACGAGGGAAAGTTGACCTCGATGTCGAGCCCACCGACGGAACGTGGGTGTGCGGTGATCTTGGCGCGGTGGGCTTGCGCTATGGCTTTGACGATGGCCAGTCCGAGCCCGTGACCGTTTCCGAATCCTGCTCGGTCATGCCCCAGCCTCTGGAAGGGCTGGAAGAGCCGCTCGACCTCTGCCGTCGGAACGATGGGTCCCGAGTTGCCCACCGACAGCCGGGAGGCTGCCCCGAGCCGACTGGTCGTGAGGTCGACGCTGCCGTCGGGGCTGTTGTGCTGGATGGCGTTGTCGAGGAGGTTGGCGATCATGCTCTCGATCAGGACGGGGTCGCCGGTTGTGGGCGCGGCATCGAGCGCTGTTCGTATCTCGACGCCGCGCCGCGCAGCCTCTTGGTGGCGAGAGACGAGTATCCGATCCGCGATCTCGGCGAGATCGAGCGGCTCTCGGCGTTCGATTCCCCGCTCGCTGCTTGCGAGGGTGAGGAGGCCGTCGACGAGCCGCCCCTGCCTCTCACCGAGGGCGAGCGCTTCGTCGCATGCGGCGCGGAGGCTCTCTGCGGTGGCGTCGGGATCGGCGAGCGCGACCTGTAGGAGCGTGCGCTGGCCGGCTAGTGGGGTTCGCAGCTCGTGTGATGCGTTGGCTACGAAGCGTCGCTGGGACTCGAAGGAGGACTCCAGGCGCGCGAACAGATCGTCGAGCGTGCTCCCGAGTTGGGTGAGCTCGTCGTCTGGACCCCGAAGTCCGAGACGGCGATGGAGGTTCGTCGCGGAGATGTCCCGAGCGGTTGCGTTCAGCGTTCGCAGCGGGCGGAGGTACAGCCCGGCGAGCTGCCATGTGAACCACAACCCGACGAATACGGCGAGCACGATCACCACCCCGGCTCCGATCTCGAAGTAAACGCTGTTGGGGTGACTTGCTTGGACGCCTGGCGGTTCGGTGGCGGCGCGGAACAGGAAGGCGGCGGCAACGAGCACGACGGCGACGACGACGACTAGCAGCCCGGCGTAGAGCACAGTGAGCTGGGCGCGAAGCGTGGCCTGCCGCAGGCGGTTCGCCAGGGTTGCGCGGATGCTCATCATGAGTCTCCTATGCGGTAGCCGCCCTCGCGGACGGTGTGGATGACGGGTGGGTCGCCGAGCTTGGCCCGGAGGCGGTGCATGGTGTGCTTGACGGCGCTGGTGAACGGGTCGGCGGCCTCGTCCCAGACTCGTTCGAGCAGTTCCTCGGTGGAGAGTACGACGCCGGGTGAGGCGAGCAGACATTCGAGCAGCGCGAACTCCTTGGGGCTCAGCTCCAAGCGCCGGCCGGCTCGGGAGACCACGCGGCGGGCAGGATCGAGGGTGACGTCCTCGTAGGCAAGGGTGGGCGGCGCGGGCGGGGTCGATCGGCGCCCAAGAGCGCGGACGCGGGCGACCAGCTCGGCGAAGTCAAACGGCTTGGGCAGATAGTCGTCCGCGCCCAATCCGAGGCCGTCGATGCGGTCCTTGATGGTGCTGGCCGCGGTGAGCATCAGGATGCGGCTTTCGCCGCCGTCGGCGGCGAGCTGGCGGCAGATGTCGTCGCCGTGGACGCCGGGCAGATCCCGGTCCAGGACGATCACGTCGTAGCGGGTCACCGCGAGGTGGCTGAGGGCGTCGGTGCCGTCGAGTACGACATCGACCGCCATGCCCTCACGGCGTAGCCCCGTCCCGATCGACCGGGCTAGGACTTCGAAGTCCTCGACCACCAGCACCCTCATCGGCGACCACCCCCGGTCGCTGGGGCTCGGCGGGGCCGGGGTCTACTGGCGGAGCTCGCGGTGGTCGGTGCCATGTGGTCAAGCATCGCGGGTGCCAGGTCGCAACTCGGTATCAGCGGCTGCGACCGAGTTGCGACCAGCCAGGTCGTACAACGATCCGTGACCGGCCCCACGACCGAGAACGGACGACCACGTTGAGTGACGCAACGATCGTAGTGTCCGGGCTGCGCAAGCGGTTCGGCTCCACCCAGGCCCTCGACGGCGTGACCTTCACCGTTCCGCCGGGCCGGGTGACCGGGTTCGTCGGCCCCAACGGGGCAGGCAAGTCGACCACGATCCGGATAATCCTAGGCCTGGACGCCCCCGACGAGGGCCACGCGCTGATCGGCGGCCACGTCTACTCCGAACTGCGGTTCCCGCTGCGGCGGGTCGGCGCACTGGTCGATGCCGCCGCGCTGCAACCAAGCCGCAGCGGGCACAACCACCTGCTGTGGCTGGCCCGCTCGCAACGCCTACCGGTCAGGCAGGTCGCCGAGGTGCTCCAGCTGGTTGGTCTGGCTGGCGCGGCTCGGCGCAAAGCGGGCGGCTATTCGCTGGGGATGCGCCAACGGCTCGGGATCGCCGCCGCGATGCTGGGCGACCCGCCGGTGCTGATCTTGGACGAGCCGTTCAACGGCATGGACCCCGAGGGGATCATCTGGATCCGGACCTTCCTTCGCTCCCTCGCCAGCGAGGGACGGGCGGTTCTCGTCTCCAGTCACCTGATGGGCGAGCTGCAAGACATCGCCGACCAGGTGGTAGTGCTCGGCCGCGGACGGGTGCTCGCCGACGCCACCGTGCACGAGCTGGTCGGTCGTGTCTCCGGTGACCAGGTGCTGTTGCGCACCCCTGCACCCACTGAGGCGGCCGCGGCGCTTGGTCGCGCCGGGGCCGAGGCCAGGGTCAGCGACCACGGCACGGTGACTGTCTCGGGGATGGTCCCCCAGCGCGTGGTCGAAGTGATCTCCGGAGCGGGGGTCGCGTTCTCCGAGGTCACCGCACAACGGGCCAGCCTCGAGGACGTCTACTTGCAGTTGACCGGCGACCAGACCGATTACCGGGTCGGCACGCACGGGCAGGCGCAGTGATGAGCCTGATCACTACCCGCCCGCCTGCGAGCGCGCCAACCCCGCCCTCGCACGGCCGCAGGCCAGCGACGCTCGGGCCCGCCGCGCGGGGAGAGTGGGTGAAGTTCCGCACCGTCCGCGGCTGGCTTGTCAGCCTGGTGCTGGCCGGCTTGCTGTGCGTCGTGTTCACGTTCGTGGTGGCCAACGGCAACCACCAAAGCTTCTGCACCGGTGCGGGGGTGTGCACGACCGGCCACCCGTCCGTCCCGACCGGCCCCGGCGGTGAGGCGGTGGCCGATAGCTACCAGTACGACGCCCGGTCGCTGACCGGCGACGGCAGCCTCACCGCCCGCATCAACTCGCTCACCGGGCTGATCTACAACGGTCCGAGCAACCAGGCACCGACGCTGGCGCACACCCAGCCGGGCGTGGCCGCCTGGACCAAGGTTGGCATCCTCCTCACGCCCAGTACCAAGCAGGGATCGGCCTACGCCGCGGTCATGGCTACCGGCAGCCACGGCATCCGCTTCCAATACGACTACATCCACGACCGATCCGGCCTGACCGGAAGGATCACGAGCGCGTCACCGCGCTGGCTGCGGCTGATGCGCACCGGCGAGGTGATCACCGCCTCTGACTCGATCAACGGCACCAGCTGGCACACGATCGGCAGCACCCGACTGCCCGGCCTGCCAGCCACCGTCAACCTCGGGCTGTTCGCCACCTCCCCCGTCGGCTACCAGAACGGCGCCGGAGGCGTCCCCACTCAGGCCACCGCCAGCTTCGACCACATCATCCTCACCGGCACAACGTCCACCGAGTGGTCGGCGCGCAGTATCGGGATGAGCCCACAGAACTACTACCCCACGCTCGGAGCGGGCAACGCCCAGCACTCCGCGACCGGCATCACGGTCGCCGGCTCCGGCGACATCGCCCCCGCCATGCCGACAATCGCCGGCGGCGACACCTCATCGCACACGCTGCTGTTCGGAATCGTCGTCGCGCTGATCGTCCTGATCGTGATCGCCACCGGTTTCATCACCACCGAGTACCGACGCGGGCTGATCCGCACCACCCTGGCCGCCACCCCTCAACGCGGGTCGGTACTGGCAGCCAAGGCGCTCGTCATCGCCGCGGTCGCCTTCGCCGTCGGCGCGATCGCCGCCGCGTTGGCGCTGCCGGTCGGCCACCACGTGCTGAACACCAACGGCAACTACATCTTTCCCACCAGCCCGGCGACCGAGATACGCGTGATCGTCGGGACCGGGCTGCTGCTCGCGCTCACCGCCATCGGGGTACTCGCGCTGGGCACCATCCTGCGCAGCGCCGCCGGGGCGGTCACCGCCGGCATCACCGTCTTCGTCCTACCCAGCCTGTTCGGCCCCGGCGTGCTCGGCCCCGGCGCGTCCGGCGCAAGCTGGCTGTATGAGGCGACCCCCGCCGCCGCCTTCTCGGTGTTCGGCGCGCTACCGCGCTCCTCGCTGGTCGATTACCCCTTCACCCTCGCCAACGGCTACTACCCGCTCAGCCCCATGACGGGTCTGGCCGTCCTCGCGACATACAGCGCCATCGCCCTTACGCTCGCCGCCTACCTGCTGCGACGGAGAGACGCATGACAACCAGCCCCAGCGCCACCGCGCCCACAGAACGGCGCACCGTGTGGCCGGCAACCGTCCGGGCCGAGTGGACCAAGCTCCGCACCCTGCCCAGCACTGCCTGGCTGCTCTCCGGCGCCGCGGCGCTCACCATCACCGTCAGTTTAATCGCCGCCGCCACCACGCACCAATCCGCGGGCGATGGCGGACAAGACCCCACCAAGCTCGCCCTGACCGGCATCAGCCTCGGCCAGGCCGTGATCGTCATCCTGGCCGTCCTCACCATCTCCGAGGAATACGGCACCGGGATGATCCGCGTGACCCTCGCCGCAATCCCCCGACGATCCGCCGTGCTCGCCGCCAAGGCCGCGAACCTTGCCGGACTCAGCCTCCTCGCCGGGCTGGCCGCGGTCGCCGGCTGTCTCATCGCCGGGCGCCTAATGCTCCCCGACGCCGGGCTCAGCCCGACGCACGGTTACCCACTCGTGTCCGTCACCCACCCCGCCACGCTGCGCGCCGCCACGGGCAGCGTGATCTACCTCGTCCTAACCGCCCTGCTCGCACTCGGCATCGCTACCGCCCTCCGCGACACCGCCGTGTCCATCGGCGCCATCCTTGCACTCCTCTACGTTCCTCCGCTCCTCGCCCAAGCCGTCTCCGACCCCCTCCGACGACACATCGAGCAGATCGCCCCAATGCCCGCCGGTCTCGCCGTCCAAGCCACCACCAACCTCCGCAACCTGCCGGTCACTCCCTGGGCCGGGCTCGCCGTGCTCGCCGCATGGGCAGCCGCGTCCCTCCTACTCGCGGGCTCCCTGCTCCGACGCCGAGACGCCTAAGCCTCAACCGCGTCCCACGCGAGCTCACAATGCAGACCAGGATAAGGCGCTCCACGCACTAACCGAAGCTCAGACCGCACAAGCACGACGCCGGCTCGACCCTCCGTCACCACGTAGCCGCTCCTCGCCACCTGCGACGCCACGCTCCTCATAGAGCCCTCGTGATCCGATCGGCCAGTATTGCGACCTGCGTTCCTCGACAGCAGGGCCCGGCGCCGCTTCCCTGGTTTGCGCTCATCCGAGGGAAGACCCGACGCCGCCAGACGCCCAAGAGCTTCCCTGGGTTTCGCCAAACTCGCGCATCCGGGAGCCCGCGAGGGGATCCTCATCGCCTCGCCTTCGAGTCCGCCTTCGCGAGATGGGGTTCCTCCACCACGTCGGCGGCCACGAATGCAGCGGCTTCCGACGACGTGCATGGGTACAACGGTCGTCGGCTCCTCGACCGTCCTGGGTGGTTAGCGCGCGTCACTCCCAGTAGGAGACCGGCGGGCCGTCGCGGAGCATGATCAGGTCATCTTCTGCATTGCGCAGCAGCCACTTGCCGTCGTCCGGGTAGTGGACGTTGGACGGGCGTTCCATCGTCGAAAGGAACACGACCCGAGCGATGCCGTTCACGTCGTTGCTAAGGCGGTGAGCGCCGCGGGGGCCTGCTGGGAAGCAGACGATGTCGCCGGGCTCGAGGCTGTCGAGACCCTCGGGGTGGCGGAGGGTTGGTGTGCCGGTCAGGACAAGCACCCACTCCTCTCGGCCGTACTCGTAGTGGTACGGCGCTGAGCCTTCGCCGGGGTCCAGTTCAACGACCTGGGCGCCGAGCCGTGAAGTCTGAAGCGCCGGGGCGATTCGAGCACCCCGGGCGCGGAAACCAGCGGGGGCATCAGGTCGTGGACGGCCGACCGGGAAGGAGTGGACATTGACGATTGGCTGGCGAGCAGCAGTCGGCGGCTCGCGTTGAGCCGAGACCTGCTCGACGGGCGGGTCCGTCCCCTCGCCCTGCCAGTAGCTGACGGCGCTGCTGCGGAGCAGCATGCCGCCTGGGCCCCCGACCTTGTCCGAGTCCGGGTAGACGCTCATCCAAGGTTCGACGTGGTCACCGGTCGACACGATCATGAATCTGCCCGGTCCCGCCACCGTGTGGGCGCCGACGTAGCCCGAGGGAAACGCGACGACGTCGCCCGGTCCCAGCGTACGCTGACCAGCTGGGTCGCGCAGCACGGGCGCGCCGGACATCACATACAGCCACTCTTCGACACCGTGGTGGTAGTGGTAGGGCCAGATCGGTTGGCCGGCGTACGCCTCGTAAGCCCCGGCGCCGATCGCGTGGGAACCCAACTCGTCTCGGATCAACGTGCCGCGATGACGGAACCCAGCGACGTCAAGAGACTCGCCGAGTTCGACGCTGAGGATGTTGACCTTGCGGACGCTCACACGAAACCCCGGGACCGATCTTTACACGAACGAAGCCGGGCGCCCAGCGCTTCGCGTTCGTGGAATGACTGCTGCCCTGAACGCCCCGGATCGCGGTTCGACTACTGAGACTACGTCGCCATGGTCCGTGCGTGCGTAGGCAGCACGGTTCTCGTGACGTAACTCGGCCGGCCTCGCTATCGGCGACGAGCAGGGTCAGCCGGCCGGGGCGCGGTCCTGGCGAGGATCGTGTCTGCGGTCACCGCGGTCTCGTACTCTGACCGAGGTGGCTGACATTCCTGCGCTGGTGGCGTCGATCGACGCGCGCCTTGACCAACTCGCTGCCCAGATCACCACGCTCCAGAACACGCGCACCGCGCTGCAAGCAGGCGTTGATCGCCGCATCGGCGCCGCCCAGGGGAGCCGCCGCGGCCGCGCAGCGGGCTCGGCGCCCGGCCTCGCAGACCACCCAGCCGGCGACCGCGCCCGCCCGCCCCGCTGCTCCGCCGGCACCACCCGCGGTCAACCAGGCATCGGCGACGGGTGCCAAGACCAAGGTCCCCGAGCCCCGCCGGCGTGCCGCCAGCACCGGGACCCGCGCACACCGGTCTGGCACGTTGCTGTCGGCCGAACAGCTGCAACGGGCCCTCGCCGACGCCCGGTCGGTCTCAGCGCAGGCGCGATCGCCGAGCACGCCGGCGCCAACTCCAGCCAGGTGCTCGCCCTCCGGCATCCGCAAAGACAACGTTGAACACCCTCGCAGCCACGGCATCAGTTCGGATCGTGATCCGCAACCCTCGCCCGCGCGTCGAGGGTTCGGTGCTGATGATCGGCCCGACGCACGGCGGACGCGTCCTGACCGTGGTGCTGAATCCCGAGCCGCTCGATCCGGGCGCCTGCATGTGCGGACAGCGTGGGACGCGAGCCCGGCGCAGATCACCCGCTACCGCCGCGACCGACGGTAGGGCAGAATGTAGCCGTGCGAGGCAACGATGAGATCACGTCGGACGAGCTCGATGAGCTGCTCGACGAGGCGCAGACGCTGAGCGCCGGGCGGCCCATGGAGGGTACGGAGGTCCGTCTCTACGTCGCTGTCGACGCCGAGACGCTCCACGACCTGGAGGAGTGTGCCGTAGCGGAAGGCAGCGACCTGAGCGTCGTCGTCGCCGCGGCACTGCGCAACGGCGCCCGCGCGGCCTGAGGCGCCCTGCCCGCCCGAGCGTCGACCGCGCCGACGACCCGAAACGCCTGCCCTCTCGGAGACCCGGAAGTCTCGACCGACGCGTCTAGGCTCCCCGTCGACATGGTCGGTTCTCCTCAATGGCGTCATGCAGGCCGGCGCCATCGCGGGCGGCCGCGACCGTGCAGGAGCGGCAGTTACGGCGCTTGCTAGGGCTCGGCCCGCCGGCGCGTCCGGCAAGCACCTTGCCGCGCCAACCGGGTGGACCACGAGCGGCCAGCTACGCGGCGCGACCGACTACTGGATGACGCCTGTTGCGGAAGCGAGCGCTTCGTAGCCCCTTTGGCGTTCGATCGGCAGCGTTGGGCAAAGTCGCGGAACCCGCTTGTGGCGACGAGCTGGGAGCCGGCGGCCGGGCTTGTCGGACGCTGAGGCGCGGTCCTTGAGAGGCAGCGTCTTGGTCCAGGCCGGTCTCCCGGTGTCCCTACCGGAGCGTCCGCGGCAGTCCGAAGAGTGGGAAGACGCTGCTGTCGGCGAACCAGGTCATGGCGGAGATGTGGTCGTCGTCGAGTGTGAGGACGAGCAGTCCGTATGGCCGCGCGATCTCTGTTTGGGGGGACGGGAGGTAGCAACCGAAGGCGGGTTGGCCGTTGGCGCGTGTCGGCACGAGCCGCAGCGCCGCGCCGCGGCGCACGGCACGGTCGCTCAGGAACGTGGAGATCGCGACCTGGCCCTGGTACTCGTAGGGCTCGGGCGGCATCGTCAGCCAGGCGTCGTCGGTCAGCAGGGCGACGACGCGGTCGATGTCGCCGGCCTCAAAGGCATCCGCGAGCCGGCTGACGATGTCCCGCTCGCGCTTGGAGTTCGGAAGCGCCGCCCGCTCGCGTCCGGCGGCGGGCAGACGGGTCTCGAATGCGGCGCGGGCGCGGCGGAGGAGGCCGTTGACCGAGGGCTCGCTCGTCTTGAGGATCTCGGCGACCTCCCCGGCGCGGAAGCCGAGCACGTCGCGCAGCACGAGCACAGCGCGCTGCTGCGGCGGGAGGTGCTGAAGGCCGGCGACGAACGCCAGCGCGATCGCCTCTTTGGTCTGATAGCGCGCCTCTGGTCCGGGGGCCTCGTCCGGGATGGTCTCGAGCAGAACGTCGGGGTAGGGCTCGAGCCAGATCGGCTCGGCCCGGCGGCTCGGCTCGGGCGCCTCGGTCATCCGCTGTAGCTCTTCCGGGCGGCGCCGGCTCGCGCGCAGGGCATCGAGCGCGCGGTTGGTGGCGATCCGGTACAGCCAGGCACGGACCGACGCGCGCCCCTGGAACTGGTCAAGGCCGCGCCACGCGGCGAGCAGCGTCTCTTGGAGCAGGTCCTCGGCATCCTGCGCCGACCCGACGATCCGGTAGGCGTGCAGCTGCAGCTCACGCCGGTAGGGCTCGGTCAGATCGCGGAACGCGTCCTCGTCGCCCGCGCGCGCACGGGACAGGGTCTGCTCGGTCACGCCAGCATCCTCGCACCGACTCGCCCTTTCGCCGTCATCGCAAGTAGTGACGTCTGCGCGGCTCGAAATTCGCCGCTCAGTTTTCGTCGCGGCAGACGCCTCAACAGACGCAGTGAGCAACAGCCCCGATGAAGGAGAACCGAGATGGGAAAGATCGTGATCAGCGAGAACGTCTCGCTCGACGGAGTCGTCCAGGACCCAACCGGCGAGGAGGACTTCAGGCACGGCGGCTGGTTCGGCCAGATCAAGGACCGCCCAGAGGTGGGCAAGCTCGCGCTCGATGAAGCGCTGGGCGCCGGGGCTCTGCTCCTGGGTCGGCGAAGCTATGAGTTCTTCGCCGCGCGGTGGCCGACGCGCAGTGGCGAGTTGGCGAACAGGTTGAACAGCCTGCCCAAGTACGTGGTCTCCTCGACCCTCGAACATCCGGACTGGAACAACTCGACGGTCCTGAAGGGCGAGGCGGTGAGCGAGGTCTCGAGGCTGAAGCAGGATCTAGACGGTGAGATCGTCGTTCTCGCCAGCTTCCAGCTCGTGCACACGCTGATCGAGCACGACCTCGTCGACGAGCTGCGGCTGAAGGTCTTTCCGGTCGTGCTCGGGGCCGGCGAGCGGCTCTTCCGCGAGACCGGCGACAAGAAGCCCATGCGCCTCCTCGACACTCGGACCATCGATGACGGCGTCGCCCTCCTCGCGTACCAGCGCGTCCGAGACGCCTAGTAGCGGGCGAACGGCGACCACAGTGCCCCGAACGAGCTCGCAGGCGCTATTGCTTGAGGCGTGGAGCAGCAACGCGCGTGACCAGTTGGCAAGCTGATCGGCCAGCCCTACATCCCTGGTCGCACGGGCTCCTGGAGCTGGCGCTGACAGTCTCGGAATGCGCGGAAAGCGCGAGCAAGGCCGCGCCCGCCGTCGTCCGGTTACGCCGACCGCACGAACCGACCACCACCCGCGCTCGGACGCGGAGCCCCGACCCTCTGCCCGAGGGCGGAGAGGCTACTGCCGACGGAGCGAAGGGGACACAACTTCGACGCCACCGGGGTGCCCCGACGCTGCCGGAGTCGGACAACAGCGGCCACTTTGGCGATCGGGACGCCGGCACTCAGAGTGGTGCGGCACGAGACGACCAGCGCGACGCGACCGCTTGCTCGGCGAGCCCGGGGCCGGCGGCCCAGCAAGCGTCGTGAGTGCCGCCCGCCCGCACGAGCAGGCGTCAGCGGTACCGCTCCGCCGCTGCTGGTCTGGAACGATCTCGCGACGGGCGGGACCGGCCCGAGCTGACACGCCCGGATTCGCACGAGAGCATCAGCGTCTTTGCTGACCGGAACTCACGCGCCGACTCAACCGTGCGCGGCCGCTCTCCTGCATTGCAGAGCCGAGCGAGTGCGAGCTGGCCAAGAGACGAGACTGCTGGTCGCGAGGACCACCGGCAACGCGGCTTCGCCCGGTGGACACGACTGCTTTGCGGTTCGCCGGCTCGCGTGCCCGCTGCGGGATTAGCTGATCAGGGGGCGCCGAGTAAGCACTTGCTGGCCGGCCCGTGCTGCGGCGCGAGCTTACGCTTTGCCACGCTTGCGATCACCGGGTGACCGGCGTCCCCGCGATCGCCTTTCTCGATGGCGATCGTGCCGGTGGGCCAGGTGATGCCCATCCCAGTGGCGTCCAAGCGGTGGCCCCCGGATCGCGCCGAAGCCGCCGCATGGCTGCCCGTAATCAGCCGGCGACACCGTTCGGCGAGTCGGCCGCTCGACCGTCGGCCGACCCCGACGGCGCCGTCGACAGAGCCCTGCCGGGCAGCGGGCAGCGGACAGCGGCATCGGCATCGGCATCGGCCCTGGTCGTCGCCGAGACCGGGGTGGGCGCTGAGCGCGCCCGAACCCGGGCGCTGCCCACGCAAACGGTTACGGGCATCGGTGGGCCGACCGGCCTTCTCAGTCGTGAGCGCGCTCGCGCTACGGGAGACGCAGGTCTGCGTGGGCGGCGCGCACGCGAAGGCGCCCCCGCCGGCTGCCACGCCAGCGCGCTCAGGTCTTCGGAACGATGTTGCTGATGTTGGAAGCTCCGGACGAAGCCGGGCAGGGGCAGCCCGGGGAACTCGCCTCCGGGGGCCACCGGGGCGGCGGGCGAGTTGACCCGGCCGCGCCACGGGGTCGATACACGCGCCTGGCTCCGGCACCTCCGCACCATCCAAGCCTGACCCTCGACGCGCGATCAGTGCTCGCGTTCCGCATCGACGCCATTGCGGGGCGGGCGTGCGGGCGCCAGGGCTCCCCCTTCAGAGAAGACCGATCGTGTCCCGCCACTACCGGCCGTCGGAGTGCCGTGATCGCGTCCTCGCCGCAGCGACGGCATGGACGTTGCCACATGATGCTGCGATGCGATTGTCGGCTCTGCGAAGGTCGTGAGATAGCTCGGTGTCTGACAGCAGTCCGTCAACTGCGGCAGTCGCCGCCGGCGCCGATGATGCCCGCGTCATGGTCGGTTCGCTCGGCGCCTGTCAGTGCATGCTGCGCTGGTCGTGCCGGGCCGGGCGGGGCGGCGGGTCAACTCTCGCCGAAACGGTGAGCCCGCCGGCCTGCGCGCGGTCGGTCCGTCGCAGCGGGCAAGCGCAGTGGGGGGTCCCCCACCGCACTGCACACGCCGTCGAGGCTCCCGCGTTCGATCGCAGGCGCCACGCTCGGCGAGTGCAACGGTGGAGCAGGGCTGTGCGGCGGGAAGCTCGCGCTGCGATGGACGCTCGCGCTTTCTCCCGCAAGTGAGATGAACTTGCCTGCTTGACACAGAGTAGTAAGGTACTTGGCTGTCGCACAGGCTGCGTCACGTCACGAACTGGAGGCAGAGGATGATGATTGGGATCATGAGCCCTTACGCCCGCGGGCGCTCTCAGCGCGTCATGGCCGATCGGAGGTTGCGGTTCCGATCGTGGGCCATCGCGACAGTGGTGGTTGCGGCTACCGCGCTTGGGCTAACGACCGCGGCCGCGGTCGCCGCGCCCGGGCTACGCCCGTCGTGGGTCGCGGCCTGGGGCCTGCCGGTGAACGCCACGGACAACACGTCGTTTGACAATCAGACGATCCGCGACGTCGTACGGACAAGCTTCGGCGGCTCTCGCGTGCGGATTCGAGTCTCGAACGTGTTTGGGACACAACCAGTGACACTGCAGGATGCGCATATTGGCATTTCCTCCTCCGGCGCGGCGATTCAGTCGGGAACGAATGTGCCGCTCACGTTTGATGGCTCGCCGGATGTGACAATCCCGGCTGGGGGATCGGTGATCAGCGACCCTGCTAATTTGCAGGTCCAGGCCCTCCAGGACGTAGCGGTGAGCGTGTACGCGCCGACCAGCACCGGGCCTGGGACCGGCGACGGAGAGCTCGGTGCATATTACACCGCACCTGGCGACGAGGCTGCCGATTCGAGCGGCACGGGGTTTGGCGCCAGCGTGTCGGGCGCGTTCTTCGTCACTGACGTTGATGTATACGCTCCAAACAACGGGCTGATTGTCGGGTTCGGCGACTCGATCACCGTGGGCTATAACGCCAGCGACGAGGGGTGGCCCTACTGGCTTGCCGATCGCCTCGTCCAGCTTGCCGCGGATGGCGGGCCTCGGTTGTCGATCATCGACATGGGCATCTCGGGTAATCAGGTCACCCAGGACACGGCAGCCGGACAGTCAGCCGAGGACCGCCTGCAACGCGACGTGCTTGATCAGACCGGGCTGCGGGGCGTCCTGATGATGGAGGGGATCAACGACATCGGTAACTATGGCCAACCCGCCAGCGTGCCCGAAGCCACCATCGAGGCCGGCCTCGCCAACATCGTTCAACGTGTTCGCTCAGCGGGCGCCGGGATCCTCTTGAGTCCACTGACCCCGTCCGGCGACGCGGCGTTCCCTGCCCCATATGGTCCCCTGTATTCAGCGCCGGCCAGCATCCAGGAGCGGTTTGATGTCAACAACTGGATTCGGCGTCAGAGTCGCGCCTACTCCCCGCTGTTTGATTTCGAGCCGGTGATCGAGAACCCCCAGGATCCGAATGAGATCCTAGCCGCCTATGACTCGGGCGATGACCTTCACCCGAACATCGCCGGGCAGCAGGCGATGGCCGACAGCATCCCGTTGCAAACGATCGAACGGCTTGTCGGGCCCCCGCGCCACTACTACGGCGACGCGAGTGACGGTCGCCACGGGAGCCGAACGGCCGCCGAGCGCCACCTGCAGCACGCAGAGACGAGATAGCGACGCGGGCTCATGGCTCATCGTCCGCGCATGCCGTGAAGTGAAGGAGGACCCAGCGGGTGCGGGTGGCGGTCACGCCGCCCGCGGCCCGCTGTTATCGCGTTGGCGTGAGCGACAACGTCCGCGTCGGTCGCATGTGGCCTGACCGCAGCGGGCGGAGACCCGTCGGACTCCCCCGACGCCGTGCGGACGTCGAGTGCCGCCGCTGCCGCATCCCGGCGCCGCCGGTGGACGTCGTCTCGGTCCCCGATGCGGAGCACGACGACCTCGCGTGGGCTCTCGGGCACGCGGTACCGGATCCGGCGATGCCACGTGACAAAACGCCGGCCAGTTGGCGTCGCAACGGCCTGCCGAAGCACCGCGGCTCTCGGATCAATGTTTCGGTGCGGGACTCGAACGCGGTTGCAGCGACCGGCGCCGGGAGCGTGTCAGCTATCGCTCGGGCGGTCGGCGCGGTGACGATGGGCTCATACTCGCCCGACGGGGTCACGACTACAGGCGCGGACCGCGACAGCTCCGCGGACGACATCGCCGGGACATAGGCGGCGTCGGCCTCGCGGATGTCTGCGAGGGCTCGTGGATCGCGGAGAACCGAGAGCCTTTCTCGAGCTCTGCGAGGTCCGCAGCGCTCAGCAGGTCGCGTGGCAGCCGTTGCGGGTGATGATCAGCCGATCGGGGTCTCGTTCCACGCGATCGACGACTTCTGAAAGAGTTTCTCGCTACGCCCACGCGCTGCCGCTTTTCGATCGATCCGGAAGCCGGCGACGCCTCCGGGCCGCGTCCGTGGGCGTCCGGTATGTCCTGCTGCATGGCGGAGCCTCCACCAGGCAGAGCATCCAACGGTTCTCTGCCGAGATCATGCCGGCGTTTACTCGCGCTCGGACCCTGACTTCCGCTGTGGCTACAAGCGGCAGCCGTGCGCTGAGGAGCCGAGCGCCCGCCGGTCAGCTGTCCGGTTCGGCCGCACGGCAATCCCGTCCGCGGCGCCTGACATATGCCCTGCCCTGCCGGGATGCTGCGGTCGAGAGGCCAGCCCTGGGATCGGCGAGGAGCGCGGCTCTGACGAGGTCAGCCCGCGCGATCGCGGTCGGCACGTACGCCTACGCCCAGCCGGCGTGCGCTCACGCACTATGTCGGTCGCCATCGGGCCGCGCTTGGGGCGCTGGGTGCGGCTCCGCGTGAGGAGAGGAGCGCGTCTGAGCGGCGAGCGGTCCTGCGCGCCGGCGCGCGGCGATGCGGTCTGCGTTGGCGGTCACGCACCAGAGGGTCGTGGCCGGCACGCCGTGCAGCGCGGCTGACGGGCGGCCGCGGATAGCCGGCGGGAGCGCGACGCGCGCCGACGCGCGATCATGCCGAGCGAGAGGGACTGCCCAGAGCCAGCGCGCCGCCCTGCGCGCAGGTCTACCGTGGCGACGGACCGGCGGTCGTGGACCGGCTCGACGGTGTCGGTGGCGGCGATGACTGGCTGCAGCCGGCGGGCGATGGTCTGATCGCTGCCCGTCAGCGCGCCGTGCCCTCGGTATAAGCTTCCCGGCGGCCGACGCGTGCGCTGGCGGGGACGCCTGCGCTGGCACCTGGCCGAGGCAAACAACCAAAGGAGACGCAGTGTTGGGGCACAAGACATCTGGCCGCAGGCGTTTGACCTACGCCAACGTGACGTCGACCATCGCACTCGTGATCGCCATCAGCGGTGGGACCGCGTATGCGGCGTCGCACCTGATCACCGGCAAGCAGATTGCGAAGGGCACGATCACGGCAGCCAACATCAAGTCACACTCGCTTCTGGCGAGCAACTTTGCGCATGGCCAGCTCCCGGCAGGATCGACCGGCGCGACCGGGGCGACCGGGGCCACGGGGGCCACAGGAGCGACAGGGCCGGCCGGGAGCGCGATCGCCTACGGGGATCTCGGGCTCAACTCAAACGGAAACCCAGTGTTCAACTCCGGGTTGTCGTCCGGCTTCACCACCGCCTTCTCACCCTCAGCCGGCATCTATTGCATCGCCTATCCCGCGGGTGTCACCACCAACCTCCCGCTGGAGATCTCCGACAACGGCAACGAGACCGCTCAGTGGAGCCAGGTGTCCCCCGGCCAGTGCGGGGGCACCGGCTTTGAGATCGCGAACCTCACCTCCCCCGTGGGATTGAGCGGCGGCGGCCTGAGCATCGTGGTTCCGTAGACATGACGGCGTCGATGCCGTGGGCGCCCATGCCCACGGCGTCGACCGCGGTCGACGCGGGTCAGCTGGCGCGGTGGCCCGGCCCCGTCCTCGCATCGCGAGCGGCGTTCGGATCCCCACCGTGCCGTCCGCGGCAGGCCGCTTGCGCACGGCGGTCGGAGCCTGCGCTGAATCTGCACGGAGGACCGAGGTGAGTAGCTCGTGTGCATCCCTCGGCGACCTCCCTGAGCTTCTGTTGCGCCAGCGCGCGCGGCGTCGCCGCCTGCGCACGGGCCAGAACGCAGCTGCGAGCGGTCTTCGATCAGCTCGGCGCGCCGCTGGCAGACCGGCCGCCGTCGTTCGTTGACGGCGTCGAGCGCGCGTCGTCTGAGCGCCGCCGCCCCGTCGCCGGCGATCTCTGCGGTGCCGGCGGCCTGGGCGCTGCGTTCGCCGATCGCGGTGAGCAGGATGAGGTCGGAGATCTCGGGACGCTTCTCCGGGTTGTGGGTGATGTCTGGGTTCGCATCGGTCCTCGCTGCGCGAAGACGCCGCGTGGTGTCATCGGCGCCGGCGGCGAGGGCGATGGCGTTGATCCGGCTCTTGCTCATCTTGCGCCCGTTGGTGCCCGGCGGCAACGGCGCTTCGCTGAGTAGCGCCTCCGGCTCAGTCCGAGGTCGATCCCGCCGGCGAGGTGGTTCGCCACCGGCCCTGACACAACCTCGGGCAGTGACCCCGGATGTCGTGGCAACGGTGCCATCGGATCCCACCCACACTCTCGCTGATTCGTCAGTCGCGCTCGATCCGACGCAATCCGTGATGTGGTGTCCAAGACTCGATGACCAGTCGGGTCGCCGCGGAGTTGAGCCTGGTGATGACGACCTCCGTGATGTCGGCCGTGAATGTGTCTCCCTGAGCCCCGTCATCGCCCGTGCCGGAGGTGTCCGAGCCGGTCAGAATGGCTCGCCCCGCAACTTTCGCCTCGCCTGGCCACTCGCTTTCCTTGCCCTGCTAGGGGTGAAAGACCGGGCCGTGCAAGGCAAATCTGGGATCTCGACGGAGATCCACCCCCTTGCGGGCCCTGGCCATCGATCCGAAGCGCAGTTCGCCATCGGCGAACTCGCATTCGATGCCGGAGATCCGCGGTGATCCGTCGGCCCGCAGCGTCGCGATCGTCTTGTGCCGGCCGGCGTCCATCAGCCTCCGCACCCGCGCGGCGAATGCTGGTTCAGCTCGCTCGATGTCCGTCCACGACGCCACAGCCGGATCCTAATCGGCGCCACGAGCACGACGGCAAGCGCTCGTTGGCAAGCGGCGTCACGCCGGGAGCGTGGCCAGGGAGCGAAGGCCGCGCACTGCGCTGAGGGCGGCGACCGCGCTCAGGGCGAGCATCGCGGCGAGCTGAATCGCGATGCTGGTCGTGACGTCGATCAGCTGCCCGGGGCCGTTGCCTGACGCGGCGACGCTGGGTGCGTCGATGATGATTGCCGTCAGGAAGACGCCGGTGGCCAGCGTGATCACCGCCATGCAGAACGCGACAAGCGCCATCGCGGGGATCGACACGACGAAGGTGCTGCGCGGGATGTCGATGCGGCGCATGATGGCGCGCGGAGCGGTCCAGCAGGCAAGGGCGCCGGCCGCGGCGCAGAGCGCGCAGAGTCCGAGCAGTAACCATCCGCCGACGCCGACGCGATGGTGATGAGCGTTCAACCAGAGGGCGAGGAGCCCGACCGAGCCGGCAAACATCGCGATCCCTGCCGGCGGTAGCGCTATCAGCTTGATCAGAGCCGGGTCCCGCGTTCGATGCGCCTGGGCGAGCGAGGCTCGCACGAGCGGCGCCGCGGCCAGGGCCAGCGCGCCTGCGGCGACGATGGCAGCGATCAGGATCAGCGAATGGGAACCGCCGAGCAGCGGGTGAACGTGCTCGATGTGGTCGTAGTTCTCGGTGGTCTTGGCAAAACCCGAGCCGAAGGCGCAGAAGACGATGAAGCAGCCCAGGACACCGGCGATGGTGCTTCTCGCGCGGACCGCGGGCGCTGCACCGGGGAGCGGTCGCAGGTGCGCCGCCAGCGCCCCTCGCACCAGATCCAGGGTCGCGGCGACGCTGAGTGGAGTTTCATCCATGAGCGCGGACATCTCCGTGCCATAGCGATCACGCCACGCCTCCGGATAGAGCGCCAGCCAGCGCTTTCTCATGCCTGGGCCTCGGCGGCCGACAGGCGACCGAGCCCGAGCCGCGCCACGCGCTCCAGCGCGGTCAACTGCTCGCGAAGCGCAGCGGCGCCCGATCCTGTCAACCGATACGGACGGCGGCGATCCTCGGTATCCAGCGGTTCGATAAGGCCGCGCTGCTCGAGGCGAGCAATCGCCCCGTAGAGCGTGCCGGGACCGAGCTTGACCCCGGCCATCTCTTCGACGTCGCGGGTCATTGCATAGCCATGCTTCGGGCCGTCGGCAAGACTCGCCATGATCAGCAAAGCGGGATCATTACTACGCATCGCGATATAGCGTAGCACGTAGCAGTGCCGGTATCGAGCGGGCGGAGGGCAGCTCGCCGCAGGGGCCGCGCACTTCTACGCCGATGGGAGTCACCCTGATCACGACGCGCGGGCGGCGGCCACGACCATGAGCGGACCGGCCGAGCGCTCGTCGGCGTCCCGGCTGCCGGACACCGCTGAAACCGGTCTCACGGCGACGACCAACAGTCGTTCGTCACGATCAGCCGCCGGCGTCCGACCGGCGATCTCGGCTGCCGCCCCGCACTCTGCACTTCCAACGGCGGAGTGCTCCGTGACGGGGTCGATGCGGCGCCCTATGCATCTGCGGCCCGGGTCGGCGCTGGGCCGCTCTCGAGCTCCCCCAGGCGTCTGGTCAGGTGGCGACGCTCGGGCTCGGTGCGCGCCAGGCTGAGAGCATGGCGGTAGGCGTCGGTGGCTTCGGAGCGGCGGTCCAGCCGGCGGAGGAAGTCCGCGCGGGTTGCGTGCAGGAGGTGGTAGTTGCGCAGTTCGCCCGATGCTTCGAGCGCGGCGACGAGTGCGAGAGCATCCTCGGGGCCGGTCGCCATGCCGACGGCGACGGCGTGGTTGAGCTTGACGAGCGGATTCGCCGTGACCTCGAGCAGCCGCTCATACAGGGTGGCGATCCGTGCCCAATCTGTCGCATCGGCGTGTGAGGCATTGGCATGGCACGCGGCGATCAGCGCCTGCACCTGGTAGGGGCCGATGGCGTTCCTGGCAACGGCCGCGTCAAGAATGGTGTTGGCCTCATCGATCTCGCCCCGGTTCCAGCGGGAGCGGTCCTGTTCCTCCAGGGTGATCACGTCGCCCGAGGGGTCGGCTCGGGCCGCGCGCCGAGAGTGCTGGAACAGCACCAGCGCGAGCAGCCCGCCGCTCTCCGGGTCCGCTGGCATCAGCCGGCTCAGCAGTCGCGCCAAGCGGATCGCCTCCGCGCAGAGGTCGACCCTGATCAGGTCGTCCCCAGTCGACGCGACGTACCCCTCGTTGAACATCAGGTACAGCACCGCGCGCACACCGCCGGCGCGCTCGGGCAGTAGGTGCGCGGGTGGGACTCGATACGGGATGCCGGCGTGCTCGATCTTGTGCTTGGCGCGGACCAGCCGCTTGGCCATCGTGGCCTCCGGCACCAGGAACGCGTTCGCGATCTCGGTGGTCGTCAAGCCGGCGAGCGCACGGAGCGTCAGCGCGACCCGACTCTCAAGCCCGATCGCCGGGTGACAGCAGGTGAAGATCAACCGCAGGCGGTCATCCTCGATCCCGCTGCCATCGCCCACCTCGTCCTCGTCCTCGTCTCCATCGTCAATCAATGCCGCTGCCTCCCGCAGCCGAGCGTCACGCATCCGTTCGTGACGCAGCCGATCGATCGCCCGATTGCGCGCAACGGTCATCAGCCACGCGCCGGGCCGGCGGGGAACGCCCTCGCCATGCCATCGGCGGGCCGCTTCGGCGAACGCCTGCTGCGCGCAATCCTCGGCCAGATCCCAGTCGCGCGTACGGCGGATCAGCGCGGCCACGATCCGCCCCCACTCCTCGGTGAAGGCCTTCTCGATCGCCAGCGTCGCGTTCTGAGTCATTCCTCCACAAACGGGCGCAACTCCAGCGAACCGAACCGAGCCATCGGATGCTGTGCGGCGACCTCCATCGCCTCATCAAGATCCGCGCAGTCCAGGATGTCGAACCCCGCAATCAGCTCCTTGGTCTCCGCAAACGGTCCATCCGCGATCACCACCTCGCCACCCCGGACACGAACCGTCGTGGCGTCCTGCACCCCCGCGAGCTGCTGGCCCTGCACCCGCACGCCGCGCCCATCCATCTCGGTCACCCATGCCTCGGTCTCCGGACCGATCGTCACCCGCTGCTCCGAGGTCAGCTCGATCGACGGGTCACGGCACACCAGCATCAGATACCTCATCACGAATCCTCCTTTTCCTGGGTACGTGGTAGCCGGCGCATCGAGACCTCTCGGGTCGGCTGAGTCTCTCATCACCCCTACGACGAACCATTTCGGCGCAATGGACACCTCGCACACCGACAGCGCCGAACCGCCGCGCGAGCACCCCCGCCCGCTCTCGCGCGGCGCTGCACTTGCGTGCCGCGGACATACCTGGCACGGTGAACCGATGCTGGCTCAGGTCGCCGACGGTGTCTGGGTCCGTCAGAGCGCGTGGGTCTGGACCAATGCCATCGTGGTGCGCGGGGAGGATGGACTGATCCTGATCGATCCCGGCGTCGACGGCTCGGATCTGAACGAGCTCGCCGATGACCTGGACCGGCTCGAGCTTCCGGTGATCGCCGGCTTCTGCACCCATCCCCACTGGGATCATCTGCTCTGGCATTCCCGGTTCGGCGACGTGCCGCGCTACGCCACCCCCGACGCCGCCCACGCTGCCGGTCGAGCCCGAGAGCAGGCGCAGACGATGGCGGCACGGAGCGCGTCGGGCATCCCGCTCGAGCTCATCGCGCTCGTCACCCCGCTGACCCAGGACGGCGGTCCCGTGCCAGGCGAGATCATCGAGCATCGGGCGCACGCCGTCGGCCACGCCGCGATCCTCCTCGCCGACCGCGGTGTCCTGCTTGCCGGCGACATGCTCTCCGATGTCCTGATCCCGCTCCTCGACGCTCGCCAGACCGATCAGGTGAGCGCATACGAAACGGCGCTGGATCGGCTGGGACAGGCCACCCGCCATGTCGATGTCGTCGTCCCCGGCCACGGCGCCGTTGCCGAGGGCCCCGAGGTGGCAGCCCGGCTCGCCGCCGACCAGGCCTACATCGACGCGCTGCGCCGAGGACAAGAACCGGTCGACGCGCGCCTGGGACCGCATGCCGACTGGCTCTCCGGCCCCCACCGGTCCAACATCGAGCAGGCCCGAGCGCGGTAGACCCGTCCGATGCCCGGGGTCCGGGTGCGCCGCCCGGCCTGCGGGTACCCTCACGCCTGTGCCCGACGAGCTGACGGTCATCGTGGTGGACGACCACCAGCTGTTCCGGCACAGCCTGGTCTCGCTGCTGCAGGAGCGGGGCATCGCCGTCGTGGCGCAGGCGTCGCTGGCCGCCGAGGCGATCGAGCTCGCCGCCGAGCTCCAGCCCGATGTCGTGCTGATGGACCTCAACATGCCGGGGATGTCCGGGATCGAGGCCACGCAGCGGATCTCGGCCGCCGCGCCGCTCGTCAACGTCGTCGTGCTGACGGTCGTCGCCGATGATCGCCAGGTGATGGACGCGCTGCTTGCGGGGGCCTGCGGGTACCTGCTCAAGGAGTCCACGATCGATCAGATCATCGAGGGGCTCCGCGCCGCGGCCCGGGGGGAGTCGCTCATCTCCCCGCGTATCGCCGGGAGCCTCCTCGCCCGCCTGCGAGATCCGGTGGACGCCGAGCCACCGCTCGGCGGCGGCGCGCTGACCCCGCGTGAGCGCGACGTGCTGGAGCTGCTGGCCCAGGGCCTTGACAATCCGGAGATCGCGCAGTCGCTGCAGATGAGCCCGCACACCGTCAAGAACCACGTGTCAAGCATCCTCGTCAAGCTCCAGGTCGAGAACCGCATCCAGGCCGCGGTGCGCGCGGTCCGCGGCGGTCTGCTGTAGCGCCCACGGGGCCGCCGAGGGCCAGGGATCGTCGCGACCCCAACGTCCGGCATGTGCCCTATGCAGGAATGATGAGGTTTGATACGGTTACGCGTGGTTCGCGTCGCTGCCGGGATGGCAGCGGGCGCGTTCCGGAGTTGATATCGGGCGCGATCGCCCGGGGCAAGCCGCCGTCGGCGGCGACGATTGAGGGTTCGATATGCACGTTTACTCACGTTCGCGCCGGCTGCTGCCTGCTCGGACACCCGGCGGTCGGTTGACATACCTCGCGCGGACCGCGACGCGCCCGCGGGTACGGGCGCCGTTCGCCGCGACGATGTCCCTCACGGCGCTGGTCGCGCTCGCGCTCGGCCTCCATGCGGGCGTCAGCCAGGGGCTCGCCGTCGCGCTGCCCGCCGCGGCGGTGTGCGCCTACGGGCTGCTCGCCGCGGCGCTCCGGGCCCATCACGTCCGGTGGTGCCGGCAGGCCGTCGATGCGGCCCGCGCCGACGAGCGCCGGCGCCTGGCGCGTGATCTGCACGACGGGATGGCGCAGGATCTCGCCGTCATCGCCGCCTACGGCCAGCGCCTGAACACCGAGTTCGGGCCCGACCATCCGCTGATCGTGGCGTCCCGGCGAGCGCTGGCCGCCTCGCGCGGCGTGCTCGTCGATCTGTCGGCGTCGACGGCGCGGGATACGGTGACCGCTCTGACCGAGGTCGCCGAAGAGCTGGCCGCGCGCTTCGGCGTGGCCGTGGAGGTCCACGCTCACGGACTCGGCGCCGGAGCGAACGAGCCCGACCTCGAGGCCGGCCCGCGCGAGGAGATCGTGCGCATCGCGCGCGAGGCGGTCGTCAACGCCGCGCGTCACGGCGGCGCTCGCCAGATCGACATCCGCGTGGAGCGACACGGCCGCTCGCTCCGGCTGACCGTTCTCGACGACGGCTGCGGCATCGCCGGCGGGGCGCTGCTTGCCCGTCACGGCTTCGGACTGCCGACGATGCGGGCACGCGCCGAAGCCATGGGCGGCCGCTTGACGGCCGCGCGGCGGGTCCGGGGCGGGACCGCGCTCGCCGTGACCGTCCCCCATGTCGCGTCCGACGGCGGTCGTCTGCGGTCATGACGGGTCGGCGCGGGGGAGTCGACCGCGCTCAAGCACGATCGCCGGCGGCCGACTACCCGGGCGTGACGTGGGACGGCAGGCCCAAGGTGATGGTGGTCGACGACCACGAGCTGTTTCGCGGTGGTCTCGTCGGTCTGCTCGAGGAGCACAACCTGACGGTCGTGGCCGAGGCCGACGACGCCGGGTCCGCCCTGGCCCAGGCCGAGATCTGCCGGCCCGAGGTCGTGCTCATGGATCTCAATCTGCCGGACATGTCCGGGACCCAGGCGACACGCATCCTCATCGCCCGGATGCCGGCGGTGCGGGTGGTCGTCCTGAGCGTGATGGCCGATGACCGTCACGTCATCGAGGCGCTGCTCGCGGGCGCCTGCGGATACGTGCTCAAGGACGCCCCGATCGATCAGATCGTCGCCGGCATCCGCGCCGCGATGCGCGGAGAGTCGGTGATCTCACCCCGCATCGCCAATCGTCTGGTGCGCCGGCTGCGTGAGCCCGAGCAGGCCGCCCACGGCCATGCCGATGTCCCGATCCCCGAACTGACCGACCGTGAGCTCGAGGTCCTCACCCTGATGGCACGCGGGATCGGCAATCAGCGGATCGCCGAGTCGCTGTTCCTGAGCGAGCACACCGTCAAGAACCACGTCTCCAGCATCCTCGTCAAGCTCGACGTCGACAACCGGCTCCAGGCCGCGGTGCGCGCGGTCCGCGCCCGCATCGTCTGACGGCCGACGACGCCGGCGAGGAGCCCTACAGCAGCCGGCCCTCGGGATCGGCCTCCCGGCGCAGAGCGTCGATCTTCCCGCGCAGCCCCGCCAGCACCCCGATCAGCTCGGCGTGGCGGCGCTCCGCCACGGCGCGCTCGGACCGCAGGCGTGCGCCGTCCGGATGGGCGAGCCGTGCGTCCAACTTCCGCCATTCCGCGTCGAGGACCAGGACGTGCGCGTAGAGATCGGAGAGCGCGTCATGGACGCGCGGGTCAAGCAGGGATGACGGCGCGGGCGCCGATGCGCCGCCGCAATGGCCATGGCGTGACACCGGTCAGGGACACGAGCGACGCGAGCAGGACATGCGAGCATCCTCGCGTGTCCCGGGGTGGCGGTCAATCCGCCGCCCGGGGGGGTTTTCGTTCAAACCGCCGCGCTCTGATCCCCTGAGACCTCGACCGCGCCGGGGCTCCACGGCAGCCCGGACGGACGCTGGGCGACACCGGCGGCGTCGACATCCAGGCCGAGGCCGGCGACGAGCCCGGGACCGCTCAGCCGCCGGCGTGCGGCGCTGATCGCCGTCTCGACCTCGACCGAGACCTGGGCGAGGGACTCGCGGATCATCAGGCAGTCGCTCAGCGCGCCCCAGGCCTCATCCTCGTCTTCGGCGACGGCCAGGCGGGCGGTCACGTGCCGCAGCTCGTCGATCACGGTGCCAAGGTCCGCGGGCCGGTGGCGCTCGGTCTTCAGCCGCGCGACGTGCTCCCGCAGCAACACGACCTCCAGATGCAGGGGGTCCACGGCCTCGCGCCCCGCGTCGTGGTAGGCGCCGACCTGGCCGCGCAGACGAGCAGTCCGGCGCCACAGCCGTGCCAGCGGCGTGTCGGTGTATCCGTGGGCGGGGATCAGCAGCCGGGGCTCGGCGTCCTCCGAGCTCGTCGTCGCCCGCGGCTCGGTGGTATGCGGCGCCGTCTCAGGTGCCGTGGGCTCGTGCACGATCTGCATCGCTCGCTCCGTTCGTCCTCACATGGTCAGCGACTGTCTCGAACTGCGGCCGCCCGGCACGGGACCGGGCGTTCGCCAGCTCGACGTCAAGATTTGCAGGCGTGCGCCGGCCGGTAAATGAGCCCGTTCGGGCAATGCTGTTCAGGCTCTGAACAGCGAGTGACATCCGCCGTCGGCCCTCGCCGCCGCCGACCGCGCGGTCGCCCGCCATCACTGGATCCACAACGTCGTGGCCAGGAGCCGACCCGACCCCGCCAGCAGCGCGAGCAGCAGCGGCACGCTGAGCAGCGCTCCGACCAGCGCACCGGCGATCACGGCTCCGCCGGCGATCCCCAGATGGACGAAGTGCGTCCACGCGAACTCTGCGGCAAGCGCGGCGGAGGCCGCGATGAGCGCCGCCCGCTGGCGGCCCAGGGACTCGAGCAGACCGACGAGCATGCTGACCAGCGCGACCGCGCCGAACGCGATGAAGACGCTCGGCGCGTCGGCGCCGCCCGTCCAGCCATCGACGACCATCACGACCGCCGACAGGGCGATCGTCGCGCCCGCGAGACGAGCGAGGGCTCCGAGGAAGACCGCCATCGCCGGATCGCGCACCGCCTTGCGGCTGGCGCCCCGCAGCGAGACGCCGCTCAAACCGCGCGGCACCGCCTCGTAGAGGTTCCACAGGAAATAGCCGCCCCACAGGCTGCCGACGACCGAGGGCACCAGTGCGATCGCCGGGTGCATCCCGTGCACGCCCCAGCCGAGGCTCGGATCGCCGACGAGCAGGATGCCGACCGCCCCGCCCAGGACGCTGGCGACCAGGGCGCGTCGCCACGGGCCGGCCCGCTCATCGGTGACGGCGCGCCGGGTGAGGACGGCGGCGACACAGCCGGCCAGCGTTAAGGTGGTCAGCGATCCGAGCGCGAGATACGTGCCGGCGTGCTGGTCCAGGGCCACCGCGGAGCCGACGAGCGCCGCCGCGTAGGGCACGCCCCAGCCACGGCGAGTCATGACCGTGCCCCCGACCCAGATCGCCACCAGCATCGCTGCCACCGGCCCCCATCGCCCGAGCAGCACCAGCGGCGTCAGCACCCCGATCGCGCCCAGCAGAACGCAGGCCAGACCGTGACGCGCCAGCAGGGCCAGCCCGGTGCGGCGGCTGAGATAGCGGCTGCGCAGGCCCCACTGCAGCGCGACCGTGATCGGCAGCGCCACGCGGATCGCCTCGGCGAGCGTGTGAGTCCCCAGGCTGGCGCTGAGCGGCTTTGCCCAGGCAGCCACCGAGAGGATCGAGAGGATGAGCGCGATGCCCTCGACCACGACTCCGTGCTGCTCGTCTCCGTCGACCTTGTCGACGCGGCCGTTGATGCGCAGCGGCGGGATGCCCTGGGGCAGCAGGTCACGGGCGGCGGCCATTGCGCGACGGGCCGGCCGCCCGCCCCAGGCCTCCAGCACGACCGTCGCCTCGATGACATCACGCGGCGGGCGACCGAGCCGGGCGTCGGCGACGGCGGCGCCGTACACATCCGGTGACTCGCTCACGCCGCCACCGCGCCGATCAGCTCGTCGATGAGCGTGCCGTAGCTGGTCGCGCACCGCTCCAGCGTGTAGCGGCGGTGCAGGCGCTCGTAGCCGCGGCGGCCGAGCGTCGCGGCCAGCTCCGGGTCCCGCAGCAACGTGACGACCGCGGAGGCAAGGCCGTGCACGTCGCCCGGCGGCACCACGAGCCCGCAACCCCGCAGGATCGCCGGTACGCCGCCCACAGCCGTCGACACGGCGGGGCGCCCCTGGGCCATCGCCTCGAGCAGCGTCATCGGCATCGCCTCGGAGATGCTCGTCATCAGGATGAGGTCGGCGCCGCGGATCGTGCCGTGCGGATCGGTCGTCCGTCCCATGAAGCGGAATCGGTCGCCGAGGCCCAGCTCGACGCGCATCCGTTCACACGCCTGGGCGTAGAGCTCCTGGCCGGGCGTCGGGGGACCCCAGTACTCAAAGCGGGCCTCGGGCATCCGGCGGATGACCTCCCGGGCGACGAGCAACATCGTCTGCACATCCTTGAGTGGGTCGATCCGGCCGATGACGACCACCTTGTGGGCGTTGGGAGCCGGCGTCGGTTCCCCCTCGGGGTGGATGCCGTTGGGGATCACGCGGATCTTCGTCGCGTCGACCCCGAGCCCCATCTCCCATTCGCCGTTGGCCTCGGTGACGGGCGAGATGACGTCGGCGGCGGCGTAGGCGGCGCGCGTGAGCCCCAGGGCGATGCGTGTCGACATGTGCCGTTCCCCCGGCGAGGCCACGGTGTCGCGCACCGAGGCCAGATAGGCCTCGCGTACGTAGACGCCGTGCTCGGTCAGCAGGACCGGCGTGCCGTGCAGCGCCTTGTGCACGAGCGCCGGAATCGTCGCCCAGCCGGCCGCGGTGACATGAACGAGCGAGCAGCGGGGCGTCGGCACAGCGGCCGTGCGAGCGATCCAGTACAGCATCTGGTAGAGCCGGGCCGCCTCGATGGCGTCGTAGATCGGCGCTGCCAGGGTGTCCGCGTGCGCAGTGCTCAGGACGTCCTCGAGTGCGGCCAGAAAGCTCTCCCACGAGTCACGGCCGCGGAACTCGCTGCGGATTCGCTCGGGGTGCTCGCGACACCGGACGAGCGCGGCGGTGAGCGCCGCCAGATCGCCCTCCCAGGGCATCAGACCGGCCAGCAGCTGTCGGCACAGCGAGGCCTGCGGGTCACGGCGTCCGCGCGTCAGCCGGCTGGGGGGCGGATCCTCGGACCACAGCTCGATCGGCCGCAGCAGCCGGGCGTTGGCCGGCAGCACGAAGTTCTGCTGACGGCGCTTGCCCCCGGCGACGAGGGGCAGGATGTCCCAGTCGACGTCCTGAAGTCCACCGATGACGGCGTCACACCACGAGCTGACCCCGCCGATGGCATACGGATACGTGCCCTCGGTGATCATCAGCACCCGGTGGCGCCACGGCCCCGCCGACCGCGACCGGGCGCCCCGCCCGCGGGCGGCCGGCCGCGGCGAGGGTGTGGGGAGACGCGCCTGGCGCTGAGGGTTCAGGGCGATGACATTGTCGGCGGTGTCGCTCATCGGGTCTCGGTCTCGGCGGGGGAGTGGCGGGCCACGGCGGGTCACGGCGGGTCACGGCGGGTCACGGCGGCTCGCGACCGACGACGATTGTGGGCGAGCGTCGGTGCCGGCCCAAGGGCCTGCCGGCGCGGTTGGCGTTCAGGGCACTGAACTCCCGGGGGCCGGCCAGGCGGTTGGCGACCTGGCGCGGTCACGCGAGGATCAAGCCGGTCCAATGATCGGCAGACGCGGGAATCGGACGCGACGCGGCATCGAGATGAGAATCGCCCTCGTCGGCCTCAGCGCGGAGGAGCAGGCGTTGAGTGCGTGGCGTACCAGCCTGCACCGTGCCGGGGTGCCCGCTGAGCGATTCGCCCTCGGGCGTCCCGCGGATCGTGACCGGCTGGTGCGCGGGATGATCGACGGGCGCTTTCAGGCGCTGATCCTGGCCGACGGCAACGTGCTCGACCAGGGCCTGGGCGCCGTCCGCCGCGGCGAGCTCGAGTCACTCGCGCGCCGCCATCGGATCCGGCGGTTGATCGCCTACGCCCACCCCGGCCCACACCACGGTCTGCAGCCGCCCTCGTGTGGCGGGCCCCTGGACGGTCTGACCGCCGTCCTGACGGCGCGGGGGCGGGACATCTTCCCGTATCTGCGTGGTTCGCTGGAGTGCGAGCCCGGCAGCTGGGGGTATCTGTCGCTGCCGGCCGACCGGGCGTTCGAGTCGCTGCTGGAGGTGGCGGGCGGATCCGCGCTGCTGGGGATCTTCCGACACGCCGACGGCCGTGAGGAGATGGTGCAGACGTTCGCCACCAACCCGAGCCAATCCCACGCACAGCTTCTGCGCCGCGGACAGCTGAATTGGCTGACCGCCGGAACGCATCTCGGCTGCGAACGACATTATCTGTCGCTGCACGTCGACGACGTGATGCTGGCCAATCACGTCTGGGACGAGTCCGTGCACGCCGGCGGCGTCAGCCCAGAAGCGGCGGTGCGCATGTCGGCCGCCGACGCGCGTCGGGCAGCCGGCTGGTCCCGCTCCCGCGGCCTGCGCTTGGACCTCGCCTGCAACGGGGCGGCGAGCGACCGCCACGTCCGCGGCGCGGGAGCCGGTGGGGATGCGCTCCTGCAGGCCCTGCTCGCCGAACGGACCGCGTTCGGATGGCTCAACCACACCTATGAGCATCGCAACCTCGACGCCGCACCCGCCGCCACCATCCGAGACGAGATCCAGTCCAATCTGAGCTGGGGACGCCGCGTCGGGCTGCCGCTGGATCCGGCTTCCCTCGTGACCGGCGCCCACAGCGGGCTCGCCGATCTGACCGCGACCCCGCCCCGCGCTGAGAACCCGGCCCTCGCCGCGACCCTGACGGCGGCGGGCATCGCCACGATCGCGTGCGACGCCTCGCGGCCCTACCCGGGACTCCGCCGGGGCGAGACCTGCCCGCCGGGTGATCCGTTCGCGGTCGGCGCGGCGCTGGCGGTTCCGCGCCACCCCTCCCATCTCCCGTTCGACGCGGCAACGCGGTCCCAGGCGCTGGATCGCTGGCGCACGGACGGCGTGATCGCAGGAGCGACGGGCTGGCGGCAGATCATCGCCGGGGAGGCGGCACGGATCTTCAACACGATGCTCTCGAACGACCCCCGGCCGCATTACTTCCATCAGATCAACCTCGTCGCCGCCGGCGCCGACGGAGCCGCCCCCGAGCCGATGCTCCAGGAGCTGATCGGAGCGGTGATCGACCGCTATCGGCGGGCGGTCGGCGACTCGATGCCGATCCTGCAGCCCACCTTCACCGAGATCGGGACGCTGATGGGGCGCTGGCTGGCCTATCGGTCGGCGCTGACCGCCGGCACGATCACCGCCGTCACCGACCGCACCCGCGTCACGATCGTCAACCACGCGCCCGAGCCCGTCGCGGTGCCGCTCACCGGGACCGTGGTGGGCTCGGCCTACGGAACCACGCGCTCAGGCTGGCTGCGCGCCGAGCCCGGAGAGACGGTGGTGGCGGCCGAGCATCACCGGCCGCTGCGCTGACCTTCAGTCCGGGTCAGGAGGCGGCGGCGAGCCGCTCGGGTGTCTCGGGCCGGCCGAGCAGGGCGATCACGCTGCGCCGGTCGCTGACACCGAGCTTGTGAACGATCCCGGAGACATGCCGGCGGACCGTGACCTCCGAGATCCGGAAGTGTTCGGCGATCGCGCGGGTGCTGTCGCCACGGCGAATGCGCTCAAGGATCTCGAACTCCCGCGCGGTCAGTTCGACGTCGTGGCCGTCGACGCGGATCTGCACGCGCCGCTTGCGACCGCGCTCACGGAACTCCGCGATCAGACGCGCCGTCAGCACGCGCGGCAGAGCCGCCTCGCCGTCGATCACGCCCTGCAGCGCGCGCGGCAGGCGCTGGCCCGAGATGGTCTTGGGGAGAAAGCCGTCGGCGCCGGCGCGCAGCGCGGCGAACAGATCCTCCTCGCGCGTCGACGTCGTCAGCATGACGATCTTCGCCTCAGGCAGCGCCTCTCGGATCTGCTCGGCGGCGAAGATGCCGCTGCCCGGCATCTCGACCGCCAGGAGACAGAGGCTGGGACGGTGGGCGAGAGCGGCGGCCACGGTCTCGGCGGCGGTCGCGGTCTCGGCGACGACGATGAGCCCGGCGCCCTCGAGCACGCGGCGGATGCCTCTGCGCGTCAGGACCTCATCGTCGCCGACGAGGATCCGCAGCGGCGCGGCTGTCTGGAGGTCTGCGTGATGGGGTGAAGGCATCGGTTCCCGTCCGTGGTCACGTCCTGTCAGTTATCGGCAGCCAACCTATCAAGCAGAAGCCGCCCCGCCAGAGCCGCGGCGAGTCACCCCCGTTCACGCCGTGAACGGGGCACCGCCGGAGGCGGGTTCGAGCTGACCGCGCGGATGCCCATGTGCGGGGCCCACCGGGGCCCCGCGGCATTCAGGCTGACTCTTCCTCCGGCGGGCTGTCCTGCCCCGTCGCGAAGGTGCCCTCGTCGGAATTCGCGGCGTTGTCGGCGTTCTCCTGGCCGCGGGCGAAGCTCCCGAGCTCCCCGTCCTGGGGGAACTTGTCGGGCATCTCCTCGCCGGTCGCGAAGCTCCCGACCTGCTCGTCCTCCGTGAACTCCTCGGGATTGGCCTGACCCTCGGCGAACCCGCCACCGGTCTTCCCGTAGGCCCGCGCCGGATGCTCTCCCTGCCGCTCGTCGGTCATCGTGGTCTCCTCGTCTTTGCCGATGGAACCCCCGTACATCCTAGCGCCGGAGGTCGGTCCGGACGAGTCCGGGCCCGGGGCTACTTCTTCTTCTTTCTCCTCTTGGCCTTGGGCGTGTGGAAGGTGACCTTCTGCACGGAGATCACCTTCGCCGGCCCGGCTGGCTGGGCTTGGGAGACGGTGAGATCGGCCGGCAGGGTCCGGAACCTCTTCAGCAGCGCGCGACCGGCCGCGTTCAGCGTGAGCCTGATCGTCTTGGACGCCCCGCCGGCGAGCACCGCGTGGGCCGAGCCGATCGTCACGGTCTTCGTGACGCGCTTGACCTTCTTCCTGCGGGCCGCGACGGCGACCGGCTTGCCCTTGAGGGTCGTCTCACGCGAGGTGAGCGAGTAGGTCAGCGTGCACGACGTCGTCGCCGCGCCGGCGCACGTCGCCCTGGCGCTGACCGAGTCGCCGGACACCGTGGCGTGACCGCCGGCGCCGGCGCCGATCGTCGGCGCGGGGTTCGTCGTGGTGGTCGTGGTCGTGGTCGGGGGCGGGGTGGTGGTCGACCCGGACCCGAACACATAGGCTGCGCCCCCGCCGACCCCGGTGACGGTCGCGCTGGGCGCGCCGAGCACGACGGTGCCGCCGGACGACAGGCCGACTCCGGTCGCGAACCCCCCGGTCGCACTGGTCGTGAGCAGCAACTTGCCGGTCTGGGTCATGGTGGCCGGCCAGCCGCCGGCCGGCTCCACGAACTCATAGCCCGCGCCCGCGTTGACCGAGCCCGTGCCCTCGTCGGTGGCGCCGACGATCGTCGAGCCGCTGATCGCCACACCGCCGATGCCGAGGGTGGTGTACCCGACGCTCGTCGGGTCCGACGGACTCAACTCCGACGTCTGGCTCATCGTCGCCGGCCAGCCGGAGCTCGGCTGCACGAAGACATAGAGCGCTCCCTCCTGCTGGACGGTCCCCGGGTTCGCCGGATCACTGCCCGAGTGTTTCGGTGCCGCGACCACCGCGGTGCCGCCGTCGACCGCCACGGAAAAGCCGAATTCGTCGATCGAGCCGAGGTCGGTGGAGCTGAGAGCCGTGGTCGGCGTGCCCGTCGTCGTCCAGCCGTTCGCAGGCTCCGCGTAGATGTACGCCGCACCGGGCGCGTTGGCGTAATTCGGAGCGCCGACGACGATCGTGGCGCCGGACACGGCCACCGACCAGCCAAGGGTCGCGTAATGCGATCCGGCAGCATCGGTCAGCGTCGCGGGCGTGCCGGTCACGGCGCCCGCCCCGGTCAGCGTGTACACGTATGCGGCCCCCTCGGGGCTGGAGCCCGACTCCACGGTGTACGGCGCGCCGACGACGACGGTGCTGCCGTCGATCGCCACCGAGTAGCCGTCCGCCTCGTCCGTGCCGTCGCACGGCAGATTCGGCTCCAGCTCGGTGGTCTGTGTCATCGACGTCCAGCCGCCGGCCGGCTCCTCGAAGACGTAGGCGGCTCCGGTGCCGAGGGTGCACGCATCCCCGCCCTCCTGGTCGGTCGGTGCGCCGACCACGATGGTGTTGCCCGAGATCGCGACCGACCAGCCGAATGCGCCAAGGGCGGCGGCGTCGCTCGGGGTCAGCGTCGCGACCTCGGTCCAGCCGCTGCTGCCGTCCTGGAAGACGTATGCCGCGCCGGCGGCGGCGAGCCCGTCGGTGGTGACGTGCGGGGCGCCGACGACGATCGTGCTGCCGGAGATGGCGACGGAATAGCCGAACGCGTCCTGAGACGCGCCGCCCCCGGGTTCGATCAGCTGTGCCTGCTGGACGAGCGGATCGACGGTGATCGGGTACGCCGCGCCGCGGTCATCGATGCTGAGGATCGCCCGGCCGCCGCTGACGCGCATCGCGGACGCCAGCACGCGGCCGCGCGCGTCGACCGCCCGCAGCCCGTCGTAGCGCAACCCAGCCGGCAGCAGCACGGCCGCCCCGGAGACCCGGGCGCCGGCGGGCACCGCGACGGCGAGCATCAGCCGCCCGGTGCCGGCCGGACGCCGGGACAGGACGAAGCTCTGTTCCAAGCCGAGCGGGCCATTGCGCCAGACCTCGGTCATTCCCGCCCGGGCGTACACGACGCGGCCGGCGCGCACGACCGGGGCGACCGCGGCAACGGCGGCCAGCGGCGATCCGCGCCCGACGGCGCGCAGGCCGATCTCGAAGCGGGCCCGGCCGGCGGCGACGGTGGCACCGCCGGGTCCGAAGCGCGCCGAGAGGCGCTGCGCCGGATTCTCGACGCCGAGACCGGTCATCCGATAGCCCGCCAGGTCGCGGCCGAGCGCCGCGGAGATCGGGCCCTGGGCGGCCGCCGGCAGCCGCAGGAGCGCGGTCGGCCCGGCACCCGCCGGCGGCGCACCCGCCGTACTGCCCGAGCCTGGCCCGGGCATCGACAGAATCACGGCAACGAGAGCTCCCGCCACCAGCGCGACAAGCCCGACCAGAAGATGGCGAGAACCCCGAACCCCGGCTGACACCCGGATCGACCCCGCCGTGACCACAGTTCCGTCCGTCACGTCCGCTCCTTTGACCGCCCCAAAGAGCGCGCATCCTATTCGGAGCGGCGACGCGGTGCAACGCCGCCGACCGCGGCGCCACCGAGCGCCCGGACGCCACCGCCCTGGTGCGGGATCCTGCGCATCAGCCGCGTGGACCGGCGTCAGAGGCCTGAAGCAGGCCACCGCCGGCATCTGGGCCGCCGTCGGCATCCAACCATCCGCCACCGGCTAGCCTGGCCTGTTCACCCTGCCCCCTGCGCCGACCGGCCGGGCTGATCGAGGATCACGCGTGAAGAAGATCGGATTCCTGTCATTTGGCCACTGGACGCCGAGCCCACAGTCGCAGACTCGATCGGGCGCGGATGCGCTGCTGCAGTCGATCGAGCTGGCGGTCGCCGCCGAGGAGTTGGGCGCCGACGGCGCGTACTTCCGGGTCCACCATTTCGCGCGGCAGCTCGCCTCGCCGTTCCCGCTGCTGGCGGCGGTCGGCGCCCGAACGTCGCGGATCGAGATCGGGACCGCCGTGATCGACATGCGCTACGAGAACCCGATGTACTTCGCCGAGGACGCGGGGGCGGCCGATCTGATCGCCGGCGGCCGGCTGCAGCTGGGGATCAGCCGCGGATCGCCTGAGCAGGTGATCGATGGCTGGCGTTACTTCGGCTACGCGCCCGGCGATGGGGACAGCGACGGCGAGATGGCGCGCAAGCACGCCGAGGTCGCACTGGCCGTTCTGGACGGCGACGCCTTCGCTGCCCCCAACCCGCGGCCGATGTTCGCCAACCCGCCGGGACTGCTGCGAATAGAGCCACACTCGGCCGGCCTGCGAGAGCGGATCTGGTGGGGCTCGGGATCCAACGCCACGAGCGTGTGGGCGGCGCAGCGGGGGCTCAACCTGCAGAGCTCGACGCTGAAGGACGACGAGACGGGCGAACCCCTGCACGTCCAGCAGCGCAAGCAGATAGAGGCCTATCACGAAGCGTGGAACGACGCCGGGCATGACCGCGCGCCGCGGGTCTCGGTCAGCCGCAGCATCTTCGCGATCACCACCGACACCGACCGGGCCTACTTCGGCGCCGACCGTCACTCCCGGGATCAGATCGGCATGATCGACGAGAACACCCGCGCGATCTTCGGTCGCTCGTACGCCGCCGAGCCCGACGTGCTCGTCGAGCAGTTGCGCGGCGACGAGGCGATCGAGGCCGCGGACACGCTGCTGCTGACCGTGCCCAACCAGCTCGGCGTCCAGTACAACGCGCACGTCATCGAGAACATCCTGACCCACGTCGCTCCGGCGCTCGGTTGGCACTGAAGCCCCCCTCTCCCGCGTGCTCAGATGCCGCGCGGGGCTCTTGAGGCTGTGCAAGGATGCGAGGATGCGCCGGACAGGGGCGCGGCTCTGAGGTCAACGCGAGGGATCAGCTCTCATGAACGAACGGGATGACATGCGCGGGTGGACGTGGTGGGCGCGGGCGCTTGCGCTCCGGCTGGCGGTGGCGGGGACCTTCGTGTTGGCGGCCGCGCCGGCGGCGCGCGCGGCCGCGGCAGCCCAGCTCTTCTGGACGAACAACGCGACGGGCGACATCGGCACGGCCGGGACGGACGGGACCGGCGTCAACGAGGCCTTCGTCACCGGCGGGAGCTCTGTCGCGTTGATGGCGATCGCCGGCCAGGAGCTGTACTGGGCCGACAACAGCAGCGGCTCGATCGGACGCGCGAACACGAACGGCACCGGGGTCAACCAGAGCTTCATCACCGGCATCGCCAATCCGTTCGGGGTCGCGGCCAACGGTCAGTACGTCTTCTGGACGGCGGCCGGGAGCGAGACGATCGGCCGGGCCAATCTCGATGGCACCGGCGCGGTGATGAGCCTCATGACCCTGGCCCAATCGCCCAACGGCATCGCGGTCTCGGGCAGCTACGTGTACTTCTCGCTCCCCGGCACGGGCGCGATCGGCCGGGCCAACGTCGACGGCAGCGACGTGCAGACGAGCTTCATCGCCACCGGCGGTGTCCCGGAGGGGATCGCCATCGACGGCACGTACGTCTACTGGGCCAACTTCGACGGCACGATCGGCCGCGCCGCTCTGGACGGGAGCGCAGTGCAGCCGGGATTCATCACCGGCGCCGGCCAGGCCCAGGGGGTCGCGGTCGATGCCGGACACGTGTACTGGACCGCGGCGGGGGCCAACGACATCGCCGAGGCGAACCTCGACGGCAGCGGCGTCAACACGACGTTCATCCCCGACGGCAACGATGCCAACGGGATCGCCGTCGAGATCCCCGCGGCGCAGGTGTCTCCGGCGGCGCCGCCGGCGTTCGCCACCACCCCACAGGGGACGATCAGCCCCCCGACGACGCTGACGCTGACCGACACCGGGTCGGCGCCGCTGGCACTGAGCGGCCTGACCTTCACCGGTGCCGATCCGGGGGACTTCATCATCACCTCCGACGGCTGCCTGGGGCCGATCGCCCCGGGCGCGACCTGCGCGCTGACGGTGAGCTTCGCGCCGCAGGGACAGGGCGCGCGCACCGCCGCTCTGCAGATCGCCAGCGACGATCCCGCCAGTCCCCTCAGCGTCCCGCTGTCGGGCACCGGCGGCCC
>CAWKFP010000015.1:0-1131419 GCA_963849085.1 uncultured Solirubrobacteraceae bacterium
TCCACCTGACGGCGCAGATACTGGTTGCAGGCATCGATCTCATGGGGATGCGGGTCACGATTGTCGGCGGACGGCACTTGACCGTGTTGGCGATGAACACCTCGTCGCGTTCGAGGCCGATCTCGACGAGCAGCTTGTCCAGCAACTTGCCGGCCTGCCCGAAAACGGCAGTCCGAGCCTGTCCTCGTTGGCCCGGGCGCCTCGCCGATGAACATCAGGTCGGCGTCGGCGTTCCCGCGCCGAAGACGACGGTGGTTCGCGTCTGGTGCATGGGCAGCGCACGCAGCCGCGGGCCTGCTCGTAGACGGCCTTCAGCAACTCCCGGCGGTCTGTGGCGCTGTCACGGAACAAATCGTAGAGTGCTTGCCAGACAGGGTAGATTTGCAAGCAGGCCGCTATCGGATCTTCATCGAAGCGGACCTCCGACATCGGGTTTCCAGCACCAGCACGAGCACCGACCGGTATCTCTCATGAGAGAACTGGACCGGAACCCCCCTCCCACACCCGCCCCCGGTCCGCGCCGCCTCGTCAGGTGGCGATCGTCGGCCGGGGCCGTCTCGGACCGCGCTGGCGGCCGCGTTGACCGCTGCGGCGTCGCCGTCGACGGCCCGCTGTCCGGGATGAGTCGATCGCCCCCGGCGCGCTCGACGCGGTGCTGCTTGCGTTCCCGACGGCGAGATCGCCACCGCCGCGGCGCGCGTGACGGCCGACGCGCCGGTCGGCCACTGCTCGGGAGCGACCGGGCTGGAGGTCCTGGCCGGGCACGAGGCGTTCTCGATGCACCCCCTGATGACCGTCGTCGCGGACGGGACGTCGAAGCCGACGCCGTTCGCCGGAGCCGGGGCCGCCGTGGCGGGGGCCACCCCACGCGCTCGCGGTCGCGGTCGCCATCGCCCGCGTGCTCGGGCTGGCGCCGATCGAGATCGCGCCCGCCGACCGGGCCGTCTACCACGCCGCCGCCAGCATGGCCTCCAACTTCCTCGTCACGATCGAGGCGGCCGCCGAGCGCCTCGCCGCCGAGGCCGGCCTGGAGCGCGGACACCTCGTTCCGCTCGTCCGCGCCACGGTCGAGAACTGGGCGGCGCTCGGACCCGAGCGCGCCCTGACCGGGCCGGTCGCCCGGGGCGACGAAGCGACGATCCAGCGCCAGCGCGAGGCGATCGTCGAGCGCGCCCGGAGTTGTCGGCCCTGTTCGAGGCGCTCGTGACCGCGACGCGCTCGCTCGCGGCGGTGACGGCATGAGGACGGTCCGCACCGTCGCCGAACTGCGCGCCGGCCTCGCCCGGCCACGCCGGGCCGGCCGGCGGATCGGCCTCGTCCCGACGATGGGCGCCTTCCACGAGGGCCATCTGTCGCTCATCCGCCGCGCCCGGGCCGAGTGCGACGTCGTCGTCGTCTCGCTGTTCGTCAACCCGCGTCAGTTCAACGACGCCCGCGATCTCGACGTCTACCCGCGCACGGAGCGCGAGGACGCGGCGCGGGCGCTCGCGCTCGGCGTCGACGTGCTGTTCGCGCCCAGTCCGGCGGAGGTCTATCCGCCGGGGTTCGCCACGACCGTCGCGGTCGGCGAGATCACCGATCGGCTCGAGGGCGCCAGCCGTGGCCGGTCGCACTTCGACGGCGTCGCCACCGTCGTCGCGAAGCTGCTCAACATGGTCGCGCCCGACGTCGCGTACTTCGGACAGAAGGACGCCCAGCAGGTGGCGGTCATCAAGCGCATGGTCCGTGACCTCGACATCCCGGTCGCGATCGAGGTCTGCCCGACGGTGCGTGACGCCGACGGCCTCGCGCTCTCCAGCCGCAACACCCTGCTCTCGCCCGCGGAGCGCGAGCTGGCGCCGTCCCTGCATTGCGCCCTGGCCGCCGTCGGCGCCGCGGTCGCGTCCGGCGAGACCGCCGCCGCCGCGGTCCGCGCCGGGATCGCCGAGCTCGACCCGGCCGTCATCGAGCTCGAGTATCTGGAGCTCGTCGACGGCGAGACGATGGAGCCCGTGACCCGCATCGACGGCGACGTGCTGGCCGTCATCGCGGCCCGCCTGGGCCGCACCCGCTTGATCGACAACCTGCCGATCCGCGCCGCCCGAGCGGGCGCCGCGGACGTCAACCACGAGGTGGCGACCCTGCGTTAGCAGAGCGCCAACCAGCCAAGGAGCCAATGAGCCATGTCAGCAACCCCCAGGACCCCCGTCCCCCACAGCCTCGACGAGCCCCTGCCGATGACCCTTCCCCGCCTGGCGGAGAAGAAGCGGCTCGGCGAGCCGATCGTGATGGTCACGGCGTATGACTATCCATCGGCCCAGGTCGCCCAGGAGGCCGGCGTCGACATCGTCCTCGTCGGCGATTCAGGAGCGATGACGGTGCTCGGCTATCCCTCGACGGTCGCGGTCTCGACCGACGAGATGCTGATGCTCGCCTCCGCCGTACGGCGCGGGCTGCGGACCCCGCTGCTCGTCGGCGACCTGCCGTTCGGCTCCTATGAGATCTCCGACGAGCAGGCGATCGCCACCGCCCAGCGCTTCGTCAAGGAGGCCGGCTGCGACGCCGTCAAGCTCGAACGCGGCGGCACGAGCGTCCAGCGCGCACGGGCGATCGTCGAGGCCGGGATTCCGGTCATGGGCCACGTCGGCCTGACCCCCCAGACGGCGACGGCACTCGGCGGCTATCGGGCTCAGGGACGCAGCGCCGAGCAGGCGCTGACGGTCGCCCGGGATGCGATCGCGCTCGAGCGTGCGGGCTGCTTCTCGGTCGTTCTGGAGGCGATCCCGGCGGCGGTGGCCGAGGCGATGATGGAGCGGCTGGAGATCCCGGTGATCGGCATCGGCGCCGGCCCCGCGACCGACGGCCAAGTGCTCGTCTTCCATGACCTGCTCGGCATCTATGACGGCCACGTCGCGCGGTTCGCCAAGCGCTACGGCGACGTCCGGTCCCACATGGTGGCGGGCGTGGCGGAGTATGCCGCCGATGTTCGCGGCCGGGCATTCCCGGCGCCCGAGCACTGTTACTCGATCGACGACGAGCAGCTGGCGCGCTTCCGGGCGCAGCTGTAGAAGCCGGCGCGGGACGGTCGGCTCCGCCCGCCGGGGCCGACCGTGTGCCGCCGATCGGGCCGCCGGTCACACCAGGGCCGCCACCGATCATCGTAAAGCCCTAGCATCCTGGCGAGATGCCGCGTTTCACCCAGGCCTTCGCGTCACGGGACCGAATCTACTTCGAGCTGTTCGAAGAGGCGGGGCAGAACATGCTCCGCGCCGCCGCGCTCCTGTACGAGCTGCTGACCGACTATCCCGACAACAAGCAGCTTGCGACGGAGATCCTCGACCTCGAGCACGAGGGCGATCGGATCACCCACGACATCATCGACCGCCTCAACCACACGTTCGTCACCCCGATCGACCGCGAGGACATCCTCGCGCTCGCCTCCTCGCTCGACGACATCGTCGACTACACCGAGGAGGTGGCGGACTATCTCGGGCTGTACAAGATCGAGGCGCCGATGGATCAGGCCATTCGACTCGCGCGGGTCCTGCGTGACGCGACGAGCCAGATCGCCGAGGCGATCCCCCATCTCCGCGGCTTCCACGACATCTCGCGCTATACGGTCGAGGTCAATCGGCTGGAAAACGAGGGGGATCGGATCACCCGGGAAGCGGTAGCATCGCTGTTCGACGGTGGGATCGACCCGATGGTCGTGATCCGTTGGAAGGACATATTCGAGCGCCTGGAAGCAGCGATCGATGCCGCCGAACGGGCGGCGAACATCATTGAGGGCATCGTCATCAAGAACTCGTGAGCGGGTTTTTCGGCCGATAGGCCGAAAAACCGAGTATTGATACGATTCCCCGTCGACACGGAGGAGGAATCGATGAACCCGCAGTTGATCTCCCGTCGTTCCCGGAGTCGCCTCGCTCGGCCGGCGCCGGCCGCGGCGCGCGTGCTGTGCTCCGTCGCCCTGACGCTCGCCGCGCTCACCGTCGCGGCGCTCGCCCCCGCCGCCGCCTCGGCCACGATCACGCCGTCGCTGACCCTCAACCAGAGCGCCGGCACGGCCGCGGGCTCGACGACGAACCTCGGGCTCAGCCTGGCCTTCGCCCCGACGGCGAACGACACCGTCAAGGACCTCACGATCGAACTGCCCCCGGGACTGCTGGCCAACGCCGCGGCCGACGGCGGCGCCTGCCTGACGAGCTCGAAGCCCAACAGTGCCTGCCAGGTCGGAAGCGGCACCGTCACCGCCAGCCTGAACAGCGCGCCGAAGCTCGCGCTGCCGTTGCCGACGACGTTTGACCTCGTCGCCCCGCCAAGCCCCTCGGACATCGCGGGATTGCAGCTTCTGCTGCTCGGCCAGCCCCTCGGCAGCCCGGCCGCGATCACCCTGCGCCCAACGACCGACCCCGACGGCGTCGGTCTCAACATCGCCTTCACCGATCTTCCCGACACGTACACGCTGCTCGGGGTGACCGCCAAGATCGCGGTCCACGCCCTGACGAGCACCTTCGACGGGCTGCGCTTCCCCGACAGCTGCCCGGCGACGCCGGCGACCGTCGGCGTGACCGCCGACTCCTACACCGACGCGACCGCGGTGTCGACGACGGCTCCGCTGACGGTCACGGGCTGCTCGTCACTGGCCTACGCGCCGGCGATCAGCGTCCAGGCCACGCAGGACGCCGGTGACGACAACGTCCAGGTCTCGACCGACGTCACCGAGACCGCGAACGAGGCCACCTCCCGGTCGCTGAAGCTGACCTTCCCCCCGAGCGTCCTCGGTCCTGACCTGACGTCGGTGGTCAACGGCGGGATCCAGTGCGCGGACGTCAGCTCGGGGACGTGCAAGCCGGTCGGCACGGTGAGCGCCAACTCGCCGCTATATCCGCACACCCTGACCGGCACGGCCTACTACACCTCGGCCGGGGGCTCGCCGGGGATCACCCTCGTCATCCCCCCGCCGTTCGGCCTGACGCTCAACGGCACGTACGACGTGACGACCGACACGACGACGTTCACCGGGATCCCGGACTTCCCGCTGACGGCACTCGACGTGACGCTCTCCGGCGGCGCCGACGGGCTGTTCGACTCGATCTGCGCCCCGCCCTCAGGAACGATCACGGCATCGCTGGTCTCCCAGAACGGCGATCTGACCGCCAGCCCGAGCGCGCCGTTCACGATCGCCGGATGCCACGCGGCGACCAAGCCGGTCACGCCCGGCATCACGACCCACAAGGCGGGTCCGCCGACCCTGTCCTCGGTGGCGATCGGTGGCGTGTCGACCGGCAAGCCGACGATGCGCTTCACGCTGACCGCGGGCAAGTACGCGGCCAAGCTGAGCTCGTTCACGGTCAAGGCGCCGTCCGGCCTGAGCTTCGTCACCCACGTCGTCAAGCATCACGCGACGGTCACCGGCGTGACGGTCAGCGGCGGAAAGGTCAAGTCCCTGACCCTGTCCCACGGCCAGCTCGTCGTCGTGCTGCGGAGCGCGACCGCCGGCGTCACGGTCAAGATCGGCCTGGCCCTGACCGAGAGCGCGAGCCTGAGGTCCAAGGTCAAGAGCCACAAGGTCAAGACGCTGAAGCTGACCGTCGTAACGCGGGACTCCGCGCGCCACAGCACGACGCTGGCGCGCACGGTCAAGGTCTGACCGGCAGGCCGGCCGGGTCCGGGTCCGGGTCCGGGTCCGCGCGCCGGGCGGGCCCGGTCCGGGCGACCGGCGCGGGCCGGGTCCGGGTCCGGGTCCGCGTGCCGGGCGGGCCCGGTCCGCGCGACCGGCGCGGGCCACCGTCGCGCGCGGCGGCGAGCCCCGAGGAGGGGATCGAGATTTACTCCTCTATGCGGGCTTTATTCAGACATCCTCCCCCGGAGCGTGCCGCGCGACAGGGCGCCGGCGCGCACCGTCAACCGGGGGCGGCGTCGCGGGGGCCGGGCCGCTCATGAGCGGGCCGGATCGACCTGAGAACCCGGGCGGGGGCGCCGGCGGCGATCGAGAACGGCGGGATGTCGGTCGTCACCACCGAGTTGGCCCCGATCACCGAGCGGCGGCCGATCGTGACGCCGCTCGTGATCACGACGTTCGCCCCGCACCAGACGTTGTCCCCCACTCGCGTCGGCCCCTTGCTGCGAAACCCCTGCCAGGTGATCGGCTGCTCGGGGTCGTCGAAGCGGTGGTCGGCGTCAGTGATGAAGCAGCCGTTGGCGAACATGGAGTGATCGCCGATCTCGACGAGCGCCAGTGACGCGACCATCACCCCGAGGTTGAAGAACACGCCCGCGCCGATCGTGATCCGCGCGTTCCCCGGCGCGGTGATCCAGACCCCGGGCTCGAACAGCGTCTGACCGCCGATCTGCAGTCGTCCCTCCTGCAGCGCCTCCAGCACGTTGCCGTGGATCGGCCAGCGCGCGAACGCCCCGCGGCGCATCATCTCCCAGTGGATCCGGGCTCGGTTCCAGGGCAGCGCGTTGCGCTCGTACCATCGCCACTTCTGCGCCCACAGCTTCAGGTCGGCGCGGCCGGCGGGGCCCGGTGAGCTCAGGAGCGCCCCGTTCGGGATGCCGCCGCCGGCTTCTTCGGCACGCCGGTCTTCGCCGCCCTCGTCTTCGCCGCGCCCTTCCTGGCCGTAGCGTTCGTCGCCGTGTCCGTCTTGGCCGCGCCGTTCGTCGCCGTGCCCGTCGTGGCCGCGCCGTTCGTCGCCGTGCCCGTCTTGGCAGCGCCGTTCGTCGCCGTGCCCTTCCGCGCCGCGCCGTTCGTCGCCGTGCCCTTCTTCGCCGTTCCGTTCGTCGCCGTGCCGTTCGTCGCCGTGCCGTTCTTCGGCGCGCCGTTCGTGGCCGCGCCGCTGCTCGACGGGGCCGCGCGCCGCCGAGCGGGCGGCTTCGCCGTCCGGCTCGCCCTGACCGGCAGCACACCGGCGAGGAAGGCGCCGGTGTGCGACGCCGGAACCCCGGCCACGTGCTCAGGCGTGCCCTCGGCGATCACCTGCCCACCCTCGTCGCCGCCCTCGGGCCCGAGATCGATCAGACGGTCGGAGACCTTGACGACATCGAGGTTGTGCTCGATGACGACGACCGAGTTGCCGGCGTCGACGAGACGCTGGAGCACCTCGAGCAGCCGTTGGATGTCGGCGAAGTGCAGACCGGTCGTCGGCTCGTCCAGGATGTACATCGTCGTACCGGTCGCCACCTTGCTCAGCTCCGCCGCGAGCTTGACGCGCTGGGCCTCGCCGCCTGAGAGCGTCGTGGCGGGCTGGCCGAGTCGCATGTAGCCGAGCCCGACGTCGACGAGCGCGTCGACGCGGCGCCGGATCTTCGGGATGTGGGTGAAGAAATCCTTCGCCTCCTCGATCGGCATCTCCAGCACGTCGGCGATCGTCTTGCCCTTGAAGCGAACCTCGAGCGTCTCCCGGTTGTAGCGCTTGCCGTGACACTGCTCGCACGGCACGTAGACGTCGGGCAGGAAGTGCATCTCGATCTTGATCTGGCCGTCGCCGCGACACACCTCGCAGCGCCCGCCCTTGACGTTGAACGAGAAGCGGCCCGGCTTGTAGCCCCGGGCCCGCGCCTCCTGGGTCTTGGAGAAGAGCTCGCGGATCTGGTCGAACAGGCCGATGTAGGTGGCCGGATTCGAGCGCGGCGTGCGGCCGATCGGCGACTGGTCGACGGAGATGATCTTGTCGAGCTGATCGAGGCCGGTGATGCGCTTGTGGGCGCCGGCGCGCTGGCGGCTGCGATGCAGGTGGTTGCCGACCGCCTTGAGCAGCACCTCGTTGACGAGCGTCGACTTGCCGGATCCCGACACGCCGGTCACCGAGACCAGCACGCCGAGCGGGATCTTGACGTCGATCCCGCGGAGGTTGTTCTCGGCGGCTCCCTCGATCCCGATGTAGCCCGAGGGGGTGCGCCGGGTTGCCGGGACCTCGATCACGCGCGTCCCGGCCAGGAACTGGCCGGTCAGCGAGTCGGCGACGGTGGCGATCTCGGCGGCCGTCCCCTGGGCGACGACGTGGCCGCCGTGCTCGCCGGCGCCGGGGCCCATGTCGACGATGTGGTCGGCGGCGCGCATCGTGCCCTCGTCGTGCTCGACGACGAGCACGGTGTTGCCGAGGTTGCGCAGCCGCTCGAGGGTGGCGATCAGCTTCTCGTTGTCGCGCTGGTGCAGCCCGATCGACGGCTCGTCCAGGATGTACAGCACGCCGACGAGCGACGAGCCGATCTGCGTGGCGAGGCGGATGCGCTGCGCCTCCCCGCCGGACAGTGTCGCCGCGGCGCGATCCATCGAGAGATACCCGACCCCGACGTTGTCGAGGAACCGCAGGCGCTCGATGATCTCCCGCAGCACGAGGCGCGCGATCCGGCGGTCGTGATCGCCGAGCTCGAGCTCGTCGACCCAGGTCAGCGCCCGCCGGGCGGGCATCGCGGCGAATTCGTGGATCGCCGTGCCGGCGACGAGCACCGCTCGCGACTCGGGCTTCAGCCGCGCTCCGCGGCAGTCCGGGCACGGCCGCAGCGTCATGTACTCCTCGATCTTCTCGCGCGCGAAATCGGACTCGGTCTCCCGATAGCGCCGCTCGAGATTGGGCACGATCCCCTCGAAGCGCGTGGCGTACGAGCGCCGGCGACCGAAGCGATTGCGATAGGACACCTCGACCCGCTCGCCGTTGGTCCCGAACAGGAAGAACTCCTGCGCCTCCCGGGGCAGGTCCTGCCACGGCGTGTCGAGATCGACGTCGTAGCGCTCGGCGATCGCCTGGGTCAGCTGGCCGTAGTAGTCCGACGCGGACACCGCCCACGGCGCGATCGCGCCGTCGCCGATCGAGAGCGTCGGATCAGGGACGACGAGATCCGGGTCGATCTCCATCTGCGAGCCCAGTCCCGTGCACCGCGGGCAGGCTCCGTGGGGTGCGTTGAACGAGAAGATCCGCGGCTCCAGCTCGACGAGGCTCGGCCCGTGCACCGGGCAGGCGAACTTCTCCGAGAAGGTCAGGGTGGTGGCCGGATCGTCGACCATCTCGATCTCGACGAGACCGTCGGCGAGCGCGACCGCGGTCTCGACCGAGTCCGCGAGCCGCTTGCGCAGATCCGGCTTCATCACGAGCCGGTCGACGACGACCGCGATGTCGTGCTTGTACTTCTTGTCGAGCGTGATCTCCTCGTCGAGGCGCCGCAGCTCGCCGTTGACCTTGACGCGGCCGAAGCCCTCGGCGCGCAGCTCCTCGAACTGCTTGGCGTATTCGCCCTTGCGACCGCGAACGATCGGGGCCAGGACCATGAACCGGGTCTGCTCGGGCAGCTCCATGACCTGATCGATGATCTGCTCGGCCGACTGGCCGGCGATCGGCCGGCCACAGATGTGGCAGTGCGGGCGCCCGATCCGAGCCCACAGCAGTCGCAGATAGTCGTAGATCTCGGTGACCGTGCCGACCGTGGAGCGGGGATTGCGCGAGGTCGTCTTCTGGTCGATCGAGATCGCCGGTGACAGCCCCTCGATCGAGTCGACGTCGGGCTTGTCCATCTGCCCGAGGAACTGACGCGCATAGGCAGAGAGCGACTCGACGTAGCGCCGGCGTCCCTCGGCGTAGATCGTGTCGAAGGCCAGCGACGACTTCCCGGAGCCCGAGAGACCGGTGATGACGGTCAGCGAGTCCCTCGGGATCGCGACGGTCACATCCTTCAGATTGTGCTCCCGGGCGCCCGAGACGACGAGCTGATCCATTCCCTGACGAGTCTAGTCGACCGAACAGACGTTCCCCTGTGCCGTCCCGGAACCGGTGCCTCACAGTTTCCGCAATGAGCGAGGAACGATCGGACGCCGCGGCCGGCCGGTCGCGACGCGTGACCGGCCCGCAAACCGCGAGCCGGTGAACAGGTCCCCGCCGTCAGGCGGGGACTCCTCACCAACTAGCCCTCGACGCTGGCGTACACCTCGTCGAGCAATCCGTGGGCGTCGGAGAGCTGGAAGTTCTCCGACAGATAGCGCTCGGTCTCCTCCCGCGGCGTTCCGTTGAGCGCCATGTTGAGCGCGATCAGCCGGGCGCCCTCGGCGTCATCGTTGCCGCCGGCGGCGACCGGAGCCCGGTGCTCGGCCGTCACGGGCTCGGGCTCCGGCTCGGGCTCGGGCTCGATCGCGGGTGCGGGCGCGGGCGGCTCGTAGACCTCGGGCTCGGGCTCGGCGGCGGGCGCGGGCACGTATTCGCGCTCGGGAGCACGCTCGGGGGCGCGCTCGACCTCGGGCTCGGGCTCGGGCTCGAAGCGACCGGGGCTGATGACCGACTTGGTCTCGGTCAGGCTGCTCTCCAGCAGAGCGAGATCGGCGCCGAGGCGATTGCCGCCGGTGCGCAGCGACTCGATCAGCTGCGAGAGCTCCTTCTGCATCGAATCGACGCGCTCGAGCATCGCGCTCGTCGACTCCGACACCTTGCCGACGTACTCACGGGCCTCGGAGGCGGCCTGCTCACGAGTGGACTGCGCCTCGCGGTTGGCCTCGTCGCGGATGTCACGGGCCTCGTTCTCGGCGTCGCGCTGGATGTCGGCGGCGCTGTTCTCGGCCGCCTCGACGATCGCCCGGACCTGCTCGGAGGCCGACGAGGCGAGCGTGTCGGCTCGCCGGCGCGCGGTGCGCTTGAACTCGGAGACCTCCTCGGCCAGCGCGGCGAGGTGAGCGTCGACAGCCTCCGGGTCATACCCCCGGCGTCCGACCGGGAAGTCCTTCTTCTCGATGCTCTGCCTGTCCAGCGCCACGCCTGTACCTCCGGTTCAAGTTCGGTGAGAAGCAGCCGGAGCCTAGCGGAACCGCCGCGGGACCGCTCGGCTGTCCGCCGGGCGATCTGGAAATTGGAGCATGCCGATCGGCGTCGTGCGCACGCCCGGTCGTGGCCCGCCGCACCGCCGAGGGCGCCACGCCCAGCTGTCAGCGGGCCGCGACGGCCTGATCGAGCTCGCGCTTGAGATCGCGGATCTCGTCGCGGAGCTTCGCCGCGTACTCGAAGCGCAGGTCCTCCGCCGCCGCGAGCATCTCCTCCTCGAGCTCGACGATCGTCTTCTCGATCTCGGCCGGGGTCAGCGCTCCGGCGGCCCGCTGGCGCCGGCGGCGGGAGCGCGGCACCTTGGAGTCGGACATCAGGAACTCGGCGATGTCGGAGATCCCCTTGACGATCGTCTCCGGTGTGATCCCGTGCTGCTCGTTGTAGGCGGTCTGGATCTCCCGGCGGCGATCGGTCTCGCTGATCGCCACCCGCATCGCGGCGGTCTCCTTGTCGGCGTACATCAGGACCCGGCCGTCGATATTGCGCGCGGCCCGGCCGATCGTCTGGATCAGCGAGGTCTCCCCGCGCAGGAAGCCCTCCTTGTCGGCGTCGAGGATCGCCACGAGCGACACCTCGGGCAGGTCGAGGCCCTCACGCAGGAGGTTGACGCCGACGAGCACGTCGTACTCGCCGAGGCGCAGCTCACGGATGATCTGGATGCGCTCGAGCGTGTCGATCTCGGAGTGCAGATAGCGGACGCGGAAGCCCATCTCCAGCAGATAGTCGGTCAGGTCCTCCGACATCTTCTTGGTCAGCGTGGTGACGAGCGTGCGCTCGTCGCGGTCGACGCGCGTGCGGATCTCGTTCATCAGGTCGTCGATCTGATTGCGCGTCTCGCGGACCTCGATCGCCGGATCGACGATCCCGGTCGGCCGGACGATCTGCTCGACGATCCGCGCCGAATGCGTCCGCTCGTACTGCCCCGGGGTCGCCGAGACGAACACGAGCTGCGGGGCGATCGACAGGAATTCCTGGAAGGTCTGGGGCCGGTTGTCCAGCGCGCTCGGCAGGCGGAAGCCGTAGTCGACGAGCGTCTGCTTGCGCGAGCGATCGCCTTCGTGCATGCCGCCGATCTGGGGCACCGTCTGATGGGACTCGTCGATGAAGACGACGTAGTCGTCGGGGAAGTAGTCCAGCAGGCAGTACGGCCGATCGCCGGGATTGCGGCCGTCGAGGATCCGCGAGTAGTTCTCGATCCCCGAGCAGAATCCCACCTCCCGCAGCATCTCCATGTCGTACTGGGTCCGCTGACGCAGGCGATGGGACTCCAGCAGCTTGCCCTGGGCCTCGAGCTCGGTGCAGCGGGCGTTGAGCTCGGCGCCAATCTCAGCGACCGCGTCCTCGATCATGCCCTCACGGACGTTGTAGTGGGAGGCGGGCCAGATCCCGATGTGCTCCAGGTCGTCCTCGATCACCTCGCCGGTCACCGGGTCGAAATGCTGGAGATGCTCCACCTCGTCGCCGAACAGGACGATCCGGAACGCCGTCTCGGCGTAGGCCGGGAAGATCTCCAGCGTCTCCCCGCGGACCCGGAAGGTCCCACGCGACAGCGCGGTGTCGTTGCGGTTGTACTGAATCGAGACGAGCTTGCGCAGCAGGCGCTCTCGATCGATCATCTCGCCCTTGTTCAGGGTCTGGAGGTTCTCGTCGTAGACCTCGGGGGAGCCGAGGCCGAAGATGCACGACACGCTGGCCACGATGACGACGTCCCGGCGGGCGAACAGCGCGGCGGTGGCGGCGTGGCGCAGGCGATCGATCTCCTGGTTGATCGCCGAGTCCTTCTCGATGTAGAGGTCCTTGCTCGGGACGTAGGCCTCGGGCTGGTAATAGTCGTAATAGGAGACGAAGTACTCGACCGCATTGGTCGGGAAGTACGTGCGGAACTCGTTGCAGAGCTGCGCGGCGAGCGTCTTGTTGTGGGCGATCACGAGCGACGGGCGCTGCACCGCCTGCATCGTGGCGGCCATCGTCATCGTCTTGCCGGTTCCGGTCGCTCCGAGCAGGGTCAGCCCCTGCTCGCCGGCGAGGATCCCCTCGGCCAGCGAGGCGATCGCCGCCGGCTGGTCGGCGGTCGGCGAGAAGGCGCTGTCGAGCTCGAAATCAGGCATGGGTCCGTCCTCTTGTCAGCCTAGATGGTTGATTCCACGACAGTGGTCGTGAATCGAGTGGTTTGCAAGGAGGATGTGGCAGCAGGGTCGAAGTCGGCGGTGCTATCCCGCATCGCCGACCCTAGGGGGCCTCGATGGACGCCGACCTCGACCTGCTGCTCACGACCGTGTTCGTCACGGCCGACGATCTCCTGCCCGAACGAGCGAAGAACGTTGCGCGTAGGGTCACAGACGCGGAGGTCGTCACGCTGTGCGTCGCGCAGGCGATCATGGGGATTCCGTCGGATCGGCGGTTCCTGGCGGCGGCCGCCAAGCGCCTCGCCCATCTGTTTCCTGATCTCCCCCAGCAGTCGGGGTACTTCAAACGCCGCCGTAAGCTGGCCGACGCACTGGAGTGGCTGATGGGGATCTTTGCCAGCCAGAGCCCGGGGTTTGAGGACGATCTGTTGCTGATCGACTCCACGCCGGTGGAATGCGCCCGCTCGCGCGAAACGGTCAAGCGTTCCGGCACCAACCGCCTGGATGACGCGCTCGGGAACGCCTGCGACTACGGCTACTGCGCCTCGCACTCCCGATACTTCTGGGGGATGCGCCTGCACATCATCTGCAGTCTGGACGGCACCCCACGCGCGCTGGAGCTCTGCTCGCCCAAGACCGGCGAGCGCGAGATCGGGCTGCTGCTCCTGGACCGCTGCCGGCTGCGGGGCGGTGAGACGCTGATCGGCGATAAGGGATACGCCGGCCGCGAGTTCGCTGCCGCGGTCAAAGACCGCAACGTCACGCTCATCCGTCCCGTCCGCCGCGATGAGACGATCACCCGGCCGGCCGGGGTCACCACCCCGGCGCTGCGGCCCGCACGCGAGATCACTCCCAACGCCCGCGCGCACCGTCACGCCACCCCACCCCAGCCGCCGCACCTCGCGCCGATCCGCCAACGCGTCGAATCGATCATCTGGACCGCGAAGGACATCCTCGCGCTCGAACGCCACGGCGCGCGCACCCTCACCGGCCTGCGCGAACGAATCATCGCCCGGTTTTGCTGCCTCACTGCCGCGATCACCCTCAACCACCAACTCGGACGCCCCAGCCGTGAACTCGTCAACTACTGCGCCTAACAGCGCGGAATCAACCATCTAGCGGGCGGGTCGGGCGGGGTGAGCGGGCCCGCGGTCAACGCGGTCAGATCCTGACCGCGGTCCGCGGTCGCCGCAGGGGATACGGTGGCGACGCGTGCGACAGTTCTCCCCACCGCACCTCGCCGCCCTGGCGGTGCTCGTGGTCGCCGGCGCCGGCGCGGTCCGGGTGGGCCGCCGTCATCCGGGTGCGCCGACCCTGTGGATAGCCCGCGCACTCGCCGCGCTCATCTTCGCGGGCTGGGCGGGCGAGTACGCCGCCGATGTCATCCGCGGCACCTGGTCGGTCACCTACGACCTGCCCCTGCAGCTGACCGACGCCGTGTCGGTCGTCTCGATCGCGGCGCTGCTGACCCGCCGGCAGCTGCTCGTCGAGCTCGTCTACTTCTGGGCGCTGACGGCATCTCTGCAGGCGACGCTGACTCCGGATCTCGGCCAGAGCTTTCCGAGCGTCTACTACTTCACCTACTTCGTCTACCACGTGGGCGCGATCGTGGCGGCACTGCTGCTCGTGTTCGGCTGCCGGATCGCCCCGCGCCGGCACGCGGCGTGGCGGGCGTGGGCGCTGACGCTCGCCTTCGCCACGATCCCGGGCGCCGCCGACGTCATCACCGGCGGCAACTACATGTATCTCCGCGCCCGGCCGGTCCACAGCTCGCTGCTGAGCGTGCTCGGGCGCTGGCCCTGGTACATCGCGTCAGGCGCCGCGCTCGGGCTCGTGATGATGCTCGTGCTCCAGTGGCTGGCCGACCGGACGGCGACCGCGACCGCGAACCAGTGACCGCTACGAGCTGTAGCCGAGCTGCGCGGCGTAGGTGCGGCGATAGTCCAGGCGGGCCTGCAGGACCTTCTGGACGTAGTCCCGGGTCTGCGAGAAGGGGATGTCACGGATCAGCAGCGGATGCCCGTGCGCGCGGGCGTTGGCGAGCCAGGCGTCGACGTTGGCCTCGCCGCCGTTGTAGGCGGCGAGCGCGAGCATCGTGTTGCCGTGGTACTCGTCGAGCAGATAGCGCAGGTAGTAGCTCCCGTAGGCGATGTTGACCTCCGGAGTGGCGAGGTCGGCGATCGTGAATGACGTCGCCCCGGAGCGCTGGGCGAGGAACTCGGCCGTGGCCGGCAGGAGCTGCATCAGGCCGAGTGCCCCGGCCGACGACGTTCGCGGATCGAACTTGGTCTCGGCGTAGATGACGGCGGCGACGAGCGCCGGGTCCAGGCGCTTGGCCGCGGCCTGCTGGCGGATCAGGGCCGGATAGGCGAGGGGGAGCCCGAACTCGTCGTTGACCGCCCGCTTGGCCACCGGCAGCAGCACGACGACCGCCGCCAGCGTGACGAGCAGCATCACCCCGCCGAGCATCAGCCGACGGCGGCGGTGGCGTTCGGAACGCCGCCCGCCCGCTGACCGACGGCTGCTCCCACGAGCGCTGGCAGTCGACAGGCTCACCTCGTCAGCATGTCAAGGATCGCCGACAGCTTGTCCTGCAGTTGGGCCTCGGTGCCGTCATTGATGACTGCATACGTCGCACGCTGCGCCTTTTCCTGCTGGCTGAGCTGGCGCGCGGCCCGCTCGGCGAGAGCCCGGTGGCCGCGAGCCGCCGCCCGGCGCTCGCGGATCGCCTCGTCGGCGATCACGGCGATCGTCGCGTCGAAGCCATGATCCGAGCCGGACTCGAACAGCAGCGGGATCTCGACGACGGCGGCCCGGGGCGCCGGGACCGCGCGCTCTGATTCGGCCCGGAAGCCGGCGATCCGCGCCCCGACGCGCGGCCACAGCAGCTGCTCCAGCCAGCCGCGCTCGGCATCGGTGGCGAAGGCCAGGGTGGCGAGCGCGGCCCGGTCGATCTCGCCGTCGCGCACGACCGACGGGCCGAACCGGCCGACGACCGTGTCACGCACCTCGGCGGACGCGTACAGCTCGTGGACGACGCTGTCGGTCGACAGGCAGACCGCCCCCAGACGCGCAAGCGCCTGGAGCGCGGTCGACTTGCCGGCCCCGATGCCGCCGGTCAGCCCGATGAAGGGAACCACGGGCTCCGGCGATACCGGGGTTCAGGCGCTCGGCGCTTCTTGCTCGCGCGCTTCCCGCTCGGCGGACCCGGCGGCGCCGTTCGGCGCCACCTGGGGTGCGGCCGGCGCGTCCGCAGGCGCGGCGACGGACGCCTCGGCGGTCGGCGCCGGCTCAACGGCGGCCGGCTGCGGCTCAACGGCGGCCGGCTCCGGCTCAACGGCGGCCGGCTCCGGCTCAACGGCGGCCGGCTGAGGCTCAACGGCGGCCGGCTCGGGGTCGACGACGGCCGGGACCTGCGGAGCATCGGACGCCGGCACGGCCTGTGGCGCCGAGCCGGTCTCCACGGCCGGGGCCTCGGCAGCGGGAGCCTCCGGCGCGACAGCAGCCCCGCCGGCAGCGGGAGCCTCCGGCGCGACAGCAGCCCCGCCGGCGGCCGAAGCCTCCGGGGCAACAACAGCCCCGCCGGGAGCCGGAGCCTCCGGGGCAACAACAGCCTCGGCGGGAGCCGAAGCCTCCGGATCCACGGCAGCCTGCGCGACGGGGGCATCCGGGGGCGCTGCGGCCTCCGGGGCGGCGATCTGATCGCTGTAACCCGTGCTGGACTCGCTGCCGGCGAACACGTCCTCGGAGAGGCCGAGCTCGGGAACGTCGTCGTAGGACTCCAGCTCGTCGCCCTCGGCCGGCGGCTCGATCGGGCGGACCGGCAGGACCTGGCCCTCGACGCGCTTGATCGACAACGACAGGCGGCGGCGCTCGGAGTCGATCTCGAGGATCTTCACCCGGACGGGATCGCCCGGCTGGATGATCTCCCGCGGGTTGTCGACGTGATGCTGGGCGAGCTCGGAGATGTGGACGAGGCCCTCGACCCCGTCGAGGATCTCGACGAAGGCGCCGAAGGTCACGACCTTGGTGACGTTGCCCTCGAGCTCGTCGCCGATGTTGTAGGTGTCCACCACCCGTTGCCACGGGTCCTCCTGGGTCTGCTTGAGACCGAGAGAGATGCGCTGGCGCTGGCGATCGATGTCCAGCACCTTGACGCTGACCGTGTCACCGATGTTGAGGATCTCCGACGGGTGGTTGACGTGCGACCACGACAGCTCGGAGATGTGGATCAGGCCGTCGATGCCGTCGAGGTCGACGAACGCGCCGAAGTCGACGATGTTCGAGATCGTGCCCTCCACCACCTGGCCCGGCTGAAGCCGGTCGAGGATCCGCTCGCGGTCCTCCTTGCGCTGCTCCTCGAGCACCGCGCGCCGCGACAGGACGACGTTGTTGCGCGAGCGATTGAGCTCGATCACCTTGCACTCGATCGCCTGCCCCATGTACTCGTCGAGATTCGGCACGCGGCGGATGTCGACGAGCGACGCGGGCAGGAAGCCCCGGACGCCGAGGTCGATGATGAGACCACCCTTGACGACCTCGATGACGGCCCCCTCGACGGGCTCGCCGGACTCCGCTGCCGCCTCGATGCGCCGCCAGGCCTTCTCGAACCGGGCGCGCTTCTTGGACAGGATCAGGCGGCCGTCCTGGTCCTCCTTGGTGAGGACGAGCGCATCGACCTCTTCTCCGAGCGACACCTCGTCGCCCGGGTCGACGGACTTGCGGATCGACAGCTCGCCCGCGGGGATGACTCCCTCGGACTTGTAGCCGATGTCGACGAGCACCTCGTCGTTGTCGATCCGGACGACGTGCCCGGTGACGACGTCGCCCTCGGCGAAGGGGTGCAACGTCGCGTCATAGTTGGGGACGATCCGACCATCGATCTCGAGCAGCAGGCCGTTCGATCCTTCGACGACCTTGGCGTTGGGGTAATCGGTGGGCGGAATCAGCGTAGGGGTTGAAGACATGAGTTATCGGAGGATAGCCGCACATCGCCCCGTGTGCGGCCCTGCGAACGCTCGCCGTATCATCGGATTCGATGCCACGGCGAGCCACCAAGCGCGGTGAGGAGCGCACCCCGCTGGCGCGGGACTGCGATGTCCTCATCTGCGGAGCGAGCTTCGCCGGACTGGCGGTCGCTCGTGAGCTGGCGGCCGGCGGAGCCGAGGTGCTCGTCGTCGATCGCTACGAGATCGGGGAACGGCAGACGTCCGCGTGCGGCATCCCGACGGGCTGGCTGACCGCGATGGGGCTCCAGGAGTCCCTCCAGCAGACGTTCTCCGAGCTCGTCATCCACACGCCGTACACGACCGTCGGCTACGACCTGCCGTGGACGTTCTCCACCTTCGACTATCGGACGCTGTGCGGCCTGCTCGCCCAGCAGGGCCGCTTCACCTTCGAGACCGCGACCGTGCGCGAGCGCCGCGGGGACACGGTCGTCACCGACCGGGGCGAGATCCGGGCGCCGCTGATCGTCGACGCGCTCGGCTGGCGGCGGGTCCTGTCGGCCGGCGCCAACGTCCAGCCTCCGGACGCGCTGCTGTCCCGCGGCCTGGAGGTGCATCCGTTCGGGACGGGCGCCGACATGGAGATCTGGATCGACCGGGCGATCGTGCCGGCGGGCTACGGCTGGCGGTTCCCGGCCTCCGGCGAGCTGCGGATCGGCGTCGGGTCCTTCGACCCCCGCCATCACGTCAAGGAGCCGACCGTCGCGCTCGCCCGGGACCTCGGCGCCGACGTCGTGCGCTATCAGGGCAACTGGATCCCCCACGCGCTGCGCCCCGCGACCGAGGACGGCGTCTTCTTCGTCGGGGACTCGGCCGGGCACTGCCTGCCACTGACCGCCGAGGGCATCCGCACCGCGCTCTACTTCGGGCTGGCCTGCGGGCGCGAGCTCTCCGAGGTCGTCGCCGGACGTCAGAGCCGGGCCCAGGCGCTGGCCGCCTATCACCGCTTCTCGGCCGGTCACGCCGCACCGTTTGCCTGGATGCTGCGAGCGCAGCGGCTCGTGCCGAGGATCGCGCCGCGGGTGCTGTCGCCCTCGATCCGGGCGATGAGCGCCAAGCGCTTCGTCGACTGGTCGTTCAAGCAGTACCTCGGGATCGCGCACCCGGATTTCGTGACCGCCGCCGGCTCCCGCGCGGCGCGCAGCGCGCTCGCCCCCGCCTGACGCCCGGCCCGCCGGGCGACGCTCCCGCAGGGGGGCTTGCAGCCATCGACGCTCCCGGGCGGCGGGCGTACGATCGCCCGCTTCACAGTCCATCACGAGGAGAGAGGGGACCGTCGTGTCCATTTCCACCATCCACCGCGGGCGCCGCGCGCGCCTGCTCGCCCTGGCCACGAGCTCGGCGCTCGCCGCCGGAGCGCTGACCGGCGCCGCGCCGAGCCTCGCGCGCACCGCCCACGCGTCGAGCACCACCGTCGAGGTCGTCGAGCACGCGATCACCGACACCGAGATCCCGACCGGGGGCGGCAAGGACGTCAAGGGCAACATCCTGACCTTCAACAACCCCGTCTTCAACCCGGCCAACACGAAGCAGGTCGGCCACGACGAGGGCTTCTGCACGCGGATCGCGCCCAAGCAGGGCATCTGGGAGTGCCTGTGGACGACGTTCATCAACGGCGGCCAGATCACGGTCCAGGGGCCGTACTACGACACCCGCAACAGCACGCTGACGATCACCGGCGGGACCGGCACCTACGAGAACGCCAGCGGCGAGATGAAGCTCGTGTCCAAGGACGGCGGCAAGGAGTACGACTTCATCTTCGAGCTCGACTGAGTCCCTCCCGCCGTCGCCGGCGCGGCACCTCCGGGCCGGCGGCGGCGCGGAGGTGCCGCCCGCGCAGGCGCCCGGGCGCGCCGACGGCTATTTCGCCGACAGCCAGTCGGCGCCGATCCCCGCCTCGACGGCGAGAGGCGGATCGAGCTCGTAGGCACCGGCCATCTCGGTCACGGCGATCGCCTCGACGCGCTCGGCCTCGTCGGCCGGCCCCTCGAACAGCAGCTCGTCGTGGATCTGCAGGACGAGCCGGCTCCGCAGGCCGGCCCGGGTCAGCGCCTCGTCGCAGCGCACCATCGCCATCTTCATGATGTCGGCGGCCGTTCCCTGGATGACCATGTTGACGGCGAAGCGCTCCCCCTGCTTGCGCATCTCCCAGCGCCGGGCGCGCAGCTCCGGGACCTGGCGGCGGCGGCCGAACAGCGTCGAGACGTAGCCGTGCTCGGTGCCCTGGGCGATCGTGTCCTCGATGAACCGCCCCACCGCCGGGAAGCCGGCGAGGTAGCGCTGGATGAACTCGTCGGCCTCGGACTGCGGGATGTCCAGCCGGTCCGCCATGCCGTATGCCGACAGGCCGTAGACGATCCCGTAGTTGATCATCTTCGCCTTCGAGCGCATGCCGGGATCGATCTCGTCGGGGGTCACCCCGAAGACCCGGCAGGCGGTCGCGGTGTGAACATCCTCGCCGCGGCGGAAGATCTCCTTCAGCACGTCCTCGCCGGCGATGTGGGCGAGCAGCCGCAGCTCGACCTGCGAATAGTCGGCTGACACGAGCAGATGGCCGGGCTCGGCGATGAAGCAGGCCCGGATCTCGCGCCCGAGGGCGGTCCGGATCGGGATGTTCTGCAGATTGGGGTTGTTGGAGGACAGCCGTCCGGTCGTCGCCGCGGTCTGGTTGAACGTCGTGTGCAACCGACTGCCGGCGTCGACGAGCAGCGGCAGCGCGTCGAGATAGGTCTGGGCGAGCTTGGTCAGCTCCCGCCAGCGCTCGATCTTGGGGATGATCTCGTGCTCGGAGCGGATCGCCTGCAGGACGCGGGCGTCGGTCGAGTAGCCGGTCTTGCCGCGGCGCTTGCGCGACAGCCCGAGCTTGCCGAACAGGATCTCCTCCAGCTGCCGCGGCGAGCCGAGCGTGAACTCCTCCCCCGCCAGCTCGTAGATCTCGGCTTCCAGCACGTCGGCCTCGGCCTTGACGCGCGCGGAGATCTCGCGCAGGCGCTCGGTGTCGAGCTTGACCCCGGCCTGCTCCATGTCGCGCAGGATCCGGACGATCGGCAGCTCGACGTCGATCAGCAGGTCGGTCAGCCCGCGTCCGCGGATCTCCTCGCGCTGCCAGGCGGCGAGCGCGTGGACGAGGACCGCGTCGGCGCCGGCCTCGTCGGCCACCTCGGCGGCCAGCCCGCGCTCTTCGCACAGCTCGCGAAAGGGATAGGCCCGGCGCGCGGGCTCCAGCAGATAGGCGGCGACCTCGGTGTCATGGGCGAGCGTCGGCGGCACGAGCCCCAGCGACTTGGCGTCGTGGGCGACGACGGGACGGTCGCCGAGCGCCGCCACCACGTCCTCGGGACGCGAGCACGGACCGATCAGCACCTCCTCGGTCGGCTGCACGTAGGCGCCGAACCGCCACTCCTGCTCGTCGGCGAACAGCGCGCCCTCGGGCATGACCGGGGGGCGGACCGAGACCGACACCTCGGCCTGCGGGAGCCGGGTCAGATCGACCAGCGAGGCCTCCCGCACCCCCGCTCCGACCGCGCGCTCGGCGGCCGGCGCCGGGGCCGCGGCCTCCGCCGAGCCGAGCGCCTCCTCGAGCCGGCGCAGCGGCTCGCGCAGCTCGAACTCCCGGAAGACCTCGCGCAGGCGGGACCGGTCAGGCTCGGCGGCGACGAACTCCGCGATGTCGAGGTCGAGCGGCAGATCGCGCTTGGCCGTCGCCAGCTGCTTGGAGATCCGCGCCGCGTCGGCATGCTCGGCCAGGTTCTGCTTGCGCTTGGCGCCGCTGATCTCGTCGATCGAGGCGAGCACCGCCTCCAGCGAGCCGAAGCGCTGGAGCAGGTCGGCCGCCGTCTTGTCGCCGATCCCGGGAACGCCGGGGATGTTGTCGGAGGTGTCGCCCTTGAGGCCGATGAAGTCAGGCACGAGCTCCGGCGGGATCCCGTAGCGGTCGATCACCCCCTGGCGGTCATAGACGCGGGTGTCGGTGATCCCCCGGGAGGTGGTCATGATCCGGACGTGGTCGTCGACGAGCTGATAGGCGTCGCGGTCCCCGGTGACGACCATCACGTCGACCGGCGGCTCCCCTGACTTCGCCCGCTCGGCGATCGAGGCGATGACGTCGTCGGCCTCGTAGCCGGGCACCGACAGGTTCCGATAGCCGAAGGCGTCGACGAGCGGCTCGAAGTGGGGCCACTGCTCGCGCAGCAGGTCCGGCCGGCTCGAGCGCTGCGCCTTGTACTCGGGGTAGACCTCCTTGCGGCCCGACGAGCCCGCGTCCCACACGACCACGGTCGCCTTGGGGCCGTAGTCGGTGAGGATCTTGACGAGCATGGAGGCGAAGCCGAAGATGGCGTTCGTCGTCACTCCGGTCGAGGTGGCGATCGACTCCGGCAGCGCGAAGAACGCCCGATAGGCGAGGCTGTTGCCGTCGATCAGGAAGAGTTCGTCGGACATCGCAATGGAGGCTATCGGGGGGTCCCGATATAGGATGGCGCCCCCATGGCCAGCCACGCCAGCGCTCAATACAGCCTCACCCTCCGCGTCGAGATCGACCATCGGCCGGGAATGCTCGGGAAGGTGGCGTCGGCGATCGGGCAGGCCGGCGGCACGATCGGCGCCGTCGATCTCGTCGAGGTCGTCGACGACCAGACGATCCGGGACATCACGGTCGAGACCGTCAGCGCCGACGACTGGCCCCGGCTGACCGCGGCCGTGGACGCCGTCGACGGGGCGCGGGTGCTCGACGCCACCGACCGCACGTTCATGCTGCACGCCGGGGGCAAGATCGAGATCCACAACAAGAGCCCGCTGATCACCCGCGACGATCTCTCGATGGCCTACACCCCCGGAGTCGCCCGCGTCTGCAGCGCCATCCACGCCGACCCCGAGAAGGCCTTCCAGTACACGATCAAGCGCAACAGCGTGGCCGTCGTCTCCGACGGCACGGCGGTGCTCGGCCTCGGCGACATCGGCCCGCGCGCGGCGATGCCGGTGATGGAGGGCAAGGCGATGCTGTTCAAGGAGTTCGGGGGCATCGACGCGTTCCCGATCTGCCTGGACACCCGGGACACCGACGAGATCATCGCCACCGTCCGGGCGATCGCCCCCGGCTTCGGCGCGATCAACCTGGAGGACATCTCGGCCCCGCGCTGCTTCGAGATCGAATCCCGGCTCCAGGAGGACCTCGACATTCCCGTCTTCCATGACGATCAGCACGGCACCGCCGTCGTCACGCTCGCCGCGCTGCTCAACGCGCTCACCCTGACCGGCCAGCGGATCGGCGACATCCACGTCGTCGTCGTCGGCCTCGGCGCGGCCGGCGTCGCCGTCTCGGACATCCTGCTGGCCGCGGGGGTCCGCCATCTGATCGCCTGCGACTCGAAGGGCGCCGTTCACACCGAGCGTCCGGACTATCTCGACGGCACGATGGGCATCGTCAAGCGGCGGCTGGCGGCGCTGACCAATCCCGAGCGCCGGGCCGGCACGCCGGTCGACGTCCTGGACGGCGCCGATCTGCTGATCGGGGTCAGCGGCGCACGGGTCATCCCGGCGTCCGCGCTGGTCCGGATGAACCCTGATCCGATCGTCTTCGCGATGGCCAATCCGGATCCCGAGGTCGCCCCCGAGGAGGCCCTGCCCCATGTGCGGATCCTCGCCACGGGGCGCTCGGACTATCCCAACCAGATCAACAACGTGCTCTGCTTCCCCGGCCTGCTGCGCGGCGCCCTCGATGTCCGCGCCAGTCAGATCACCGAGTCGATGAAGACGGCGGCGGCGCGGGCGATCGCCGACATCGTGTCGGGCGACGAGCTGCGCGAGGATTACATCATCCCGTCGGTGTTCAATCGCGAGGTCGCCCCCGCGGTGGCCGCCGCGGTCGCCGAGGAGGCGCGCGACGCCGGCCTGGCGAAGGCCGGCGACGCGCACGGATTCGCGGCCGGCCCCGGCGGCCACGCCGGCCCCGGGATCTGACCGGCGACCGGCGCCCGGGTCAGGAGGCGGTGGCGGTGGCGACCGGCACGAGCGCCCCGCCCTTGGGATGAGCGAGGATGAACGGCGCGATGCTCGTGTCGCCGCCGGCGATCGAATAGGTCCCGATCAGCGACGACTGCCGATCGTGCAGGGTGCGGAAGTCGCTGACGACCGTCGACCGCTGACCGGCGTGGGTGCCGGCCTGCTGCAGGACCGCGATCAGCGCGTCGACGGCCTCCGCGCCGAAGATCGCCTCCGGGGCGGGCTGATGGCCGTAGGCCGCGGCGAACGCGGTGTCGAACTGCCGGGCGGCCGCTGTCTGAGCGCTCGGCATGAACCCCGGCGAGGTGACGTAGAGCCGGGCCTGCGCGGCCGCGCTCAGCCCGGCCACGAACGCGTCGTCATACAGCGCGGAGGGCGCGAAGAGCTTCGCGCTCGGGCCGCCGGCGGCGAGCGCGTCGAGCTGCTTGGCGGCAGTGGGGGTCGGCTCGGCGCCGTAGAAGATGGCGCCGGCGCCGGCCGCGCTGGAGGCGACGGTGAGCCCGGCGCCGGACGCGTCCCGGCGGACCTCGGCGGCGATCGACGCCCCATAGTCGCTGCCGTCGCTGGCGATGTACAGCGTCGTCGCGCCGCGCGCGCGGATGGCGGTGACGAGCGCCGTGGCCTCCGAGGCGCTGGTGGGCACGAGCCGGGCGAACGTCTGGTGATAGGTGGAGCTCGACGGATAGAAGGTGCCGGGCGAATCACCGACGACGGAGCTGGCCTGGGTGAGGTAGGCCGCGGTGTCGGTCGGGCTGATCTCGAGCAGGCCGACCTCGTTGGTGATCGGGACGGTCAGCTGGGAGGTCCCGGGCTCGGTCTCGCCGAGATAGGCGATCGCGGTGTTGTCCGACACGGCGGTGCGGGCGTTGTCGGTCAGCTCATGCCCGGTGGCGACGCGGAACTGGAGGCTGAACTTCCCGATCGTGTGGCCGGACTGCTGGAAGGCCAGCTTCTCGGCGTCGAGCACGTCGGTCGCGGCCTGGCCGCCGCCGCCCGCGGGCTCCTGGCTGGCGTAGATCGTCAGGGTCTTGCCGGATACGGTGACGGGGCTGCTGGTCGCCGTGGAGCAGCCGGCGAGAAGCCCCGCGGCGCCCGCCGCGGCGAGAACCGCACGTGCCCGTACGAGCGCGGCGCCGCGCATCGGAGAGAGGATCAGTCCCGCCGGCCGGGCAGGTGTGGGAGCACGTTGCGCACGCCGATCGCGAGCAGGACGAGCACGATCGTGACGAAGAAGGCGTCAAGCCCGCTGACGTTCAGCGACCAGATGATGATCCAGGCGCAGAGACCCGCGCCGGTGGTGAGAACGAGACCCATGGCCAGCAGATCCTAACGGAGCGCGGGGTCTGACAGCGCCGTGGCGAGGCCGCGTACGAGCTCGGCGACCGCCGCGACGGGATCGGCGGACTCTCCGGCCGCCCGGACGAGGCGGCTGCCGACGATCACGCCGGCCGCTCCCGCATCGGCGGCGGCCGAGGCCTGCGCGGGAGTGGAGATCCCGAAGCCGACCGCCACCGGGACCTCGGTGTGGCGAGCCGCGCGGGCGACGACGGAGGCCATCGCCCCGTCGACCGCGGTGCGCTCGCCGGTCGTTCCGGTCACCGCGACCGTGTAGAGGAAGCCCGAGGCGGTCGCACCGATCCGGGCGAGCCGCTCGTCCGGCGTCGTCGGCGCGACGAGCGGCACGAACGCCAGCCCGCGCCGATCGCACGCCGCGCGCACGTCCGCGGCCTCCTCGAGCGGGAGATCGGGCACGATCAGACCGCTCACCCCGGCCGCCAGGAGCGCGTCGGCGAAGCGCTCCAGCCCGCGGATCAGGATCGGATTGGAGTAGCACATGATCACGACCGGAACCCGCCGGGCGATCGTGGCGGCGACCTCCAGCACCCCGGGAACGGTGGCGCCGGCGGCGAGCGCGGCGGTGGCGGCGGCGTGGATGACCGGACCGTCGGCGAGCGGATCGGAGAACGGCACCCCGAGCTCGATCAGATCCGCGCCGGCGCCGGCGTAGGCGAGCCCGATCGCCGCCGAGGTCTGAAGATCGGGATAGCCGCCCATCATGTATGGCATCAGCGCCGCCCGGCGGCCGTCGGCGCGCGCGCGGTGAAAGGCCTCGGCGATCCGCTCGGTCCCGGTCTCGGCGGTCGTCATGTCCGGAGCTGTCCGAGGGCGGCGAGAGCCTCGGCGAGGTCCTTGTCGCCGCGGCCCGACAGGCAGATGATGTCGAGCGCGGAATCCTGGTTGGCCAGCGCCCAGGCGATGGCGTGCGAGCTCTCCAGCGCGGGGATGATGCCCTCCAGCCGCGCGAGGCGCTCGAACGCCGCCAGGGCGTCGCGGTCGGTGATCGCCTCATAGCGGGCGCGCCCGCGGTCGCGCAGCCAGGCGTGCTCGGGCCCGGTGCCCGGATAGTCGAGGCCGGCGGAGATCGAGTGGGCCTCCATGATCTGGCCGTCCTCGTCCTGCATGATCGCCGAGAAGCAGCCGTGCAGGACGCCGCCCCGCCCGCCCGGGCCGGCGACGGTCAGCGGCGCGCCGTGGCGCGCGGTGTCGATCCCCTCCCCCGCGGCCTCCACCCCGATCAGCTGCACTCCGGGGTCGTCGACGAACGGGGTGAAGATGCCGATCGCGTTCGAGCCGCCGCCGACGCAGGCGATCACGCGATCGGGCAGGCGCCCGGTGGACTCGAGCACCTGAGCCCGCGCTTCGTCGCCGATGACGCGCTGCAGGTCACGCACGAGCGCCGGATACGGCGCCGGCCCGACGCACGAGCCGATGATGTAGTGCGTCGTCTCGACGTTGGCCACCCAGTCGCGGATCGCCGCCGAGACCGCCTCCTTGAGCGTCCGCGCGCCCGCCTCGACGGGCTCGACGCGCGTGCCGAGCAGCCCCATCCGCTCGACGTTGGGCCTCTGGCGGCGCATGTCCTCGGTGCCCATGTAGACGATGCACTCGAGGTCGAGCAGCGCGCAGGCGGTGGCCGAGGCGACGCCGTGCTGGCCGGCGCCGGTCTCGGCGATGATCCGGCGCTTGCCCATCCGCTTGGCGAGCAGCGCCTGGCCGAGCGCATTGTTGATCTTGTGGGCGCCGGTGTGGTTGAGGTCCTCGCGCTTGAGATGGATCGGATGCCCGGCGGCCGCGCTGAGCCGGGTGGCGTGATACAGCGGCGAGGGACGCCCGACGTAGTCGCGCAGCAGGTCGTCGAGCTCGGCGCGGAAGGCGGGATCGTCACGGGCCTGCAGCCAGGCCAGCTCGAGCTCGGCCAGCGCGGGCATCAGCGTCTCCGGCACGTACTGGCCCCCGTAGGGGCCGAAGCGGTGCTCGATGACGCTCACGCCGCGCCCGCGGTCAGATTGGCCGCGGCGACGGCGTCGGCGAAGGCCATCAGGGCCGCGTGGTCCTTGTGGCCCGGGGAGGACTCGACGCCGCTGGCGACGTCGACGGCGAACGGGCGCACGACGGCGATCGCCTCCCCGACGTTATCGGGCGTCAGGCCCCCGGCGAGGATGATCGGCACCTTGGCGCGGTGGCCGGCGGCGAGCTCCCAGGCGAAGGTCTCGCCGGTGCCGCCCCGCTGGTCAGGGGAGTAGCTGTCGAACAGATGGAAGTCCGTGTGGAAGGCCGACAGCGCCTGGATGTCGGCGCCGCTGCGCACCCTCGCTGCCTTGATGACCCGGCAGCCGGTCCGGCGGCGGGCCTCCTCGCAGAACACGGGGCCCTCGTCGCCGTGCAGCTGGATCATCGTCAGGCTCGCCATATCGGCGGCGCGCGTCAGCTCCTGCAGCGTCGGGTTGACGAACACGCCGGCGATCTGCACCCGGCGGCGATGGGCGGCCGCGATCTCGGCGGCGATCTCCAGCGGGCAGTAGCGGGGCGAGCCCCGCCACAGGATCACGCCGAGCGCCCAGGCCCCCGCCGCGACGGCGGCGTCGGCGTCCTCGGGGTCGGTCAGACCGCAGAACTTGATCCGGGTGGCGATGGCGTCCATCTCCCACATCCTACGAATCGGCCGCCGCGGCGCCGGCCAGCGTCCGGCAGGCGGCCTCGATGTCCGGGGAGCGCATGAGCGCCTCGCCGATCAGGACGGCGTCGACGCCGGCCCGGCGCAGGCGCACGAGCTCGTCCGCGGTCCGCCAGCCGGATTCCGACACCGTCACCGTGCCCGCGGGCACGCCGGCGAGCAGCTCGAAGGTCCGCTCGGTGTCGACCCGGAGCGTCGTCAGATCACGATTGTTGATCCCGATCACCTCCGGTGCCAGGCGCGCCGCGATCTCGAGCTCGGCGGCGTCGTGGACCTCGACGAGGACCCCGAGGCCGAGCGCGGTCGCCTGGGCGTGCAGCTCGCCGAGCACCTCGGGATGCAGCGCGGCGACGATCAGCAGGATCGCGTCGGCGCCCCCGAAGTAGGCCTCGGTCACCTGATAGGGGTCGACGATGAAGTCCTTGCGCAGGATCGGCAGGACCGACGCGCGGCGCGCGCGGTCGAGGTCCTCCAGGGTGCCGCCGAAGCCGACCCGCTCGGTGAGGATCGACAGCGCGCGGGCGCCGCCGCGCTCATAGGCGCTCACGACGTCCTCGAGCCCGAGGTCGTCGCGGATCAGGCCGGCCGACGGCGAGCGCCGCTTGTGCTCGGCGATGATCGAGAGTCCCGGGCCGCCCCGCAGCGCGGCGGCGAACGGTCGCGGCGGGGAGCCGCGGTGCAGGTCGGCGGCCGCCGACAGCTCGGCGGCCGGGCGCTGGGCACGGCGCTGATCAAGCTCCGCGCGGGTGCGGGCGACGATCCGCTGCAGCTCGTTCATCGCGAGGCGGCGGTCGGGGCGGCGAGGCGCTGGGTGGCGGCGACGAAGCGCTCGAGCGCGCGGGCGGCGTCACCGGAGTCGATCGCCGTCTGCGCGGCCGTCACGCCGTCGGCCAGGGTGCCCGCGCGGCCCCCGGCGTAGATCGCCGCGCCGCCGTTGAGAACCGCCATGTCCCGCGCGGCGCCGCGCTCGCCGGCGAAGATCGCCCGCGCGGTGTCGGCGTTCTGGACCGGGTCGCCGCCCGGGACGGCCTCGGCGGGCGCGCGCTCCAGCGACAGCTCCTCCGGGGTGACGTCGTAGCCGCGCAGGCCGGCCGGCGTGACCTCGACGACGTGGGTCGCCGCCGAGATGCTCAGCTCGTCAAGGCCGTCGTCGCTGGAGACGAGCAGCGCGTGCTCGGTGCCGAGCAGCGCCAGCGCGCCCGCCATCTTCTCCAGATAGGCCGGGTCTGAGACGCCGATCAGCTGCCGGCTGGCACCGGCGGGGTTGGTCAGCGGGCCGAGGAAGTTGAAGATCGTCCGGACGGCGAGCGCGGCCCGCACGGGAACGACATAGCGCGTCGCCTGATGGTGGGCGGGGGCGAACATGAAGCCCACGCCGACCTCCTCGATGCACCGCGCCACCGCCGTCGGCGACAGGTCGATCCGGGCGCCGAGCGCCTCCAGGACGTCGGCGGACCCCGACAGGCCGGTCGCCGATCGATTGCCGTGCTTGGCCACCACGCAGCCCGCGCCGGCGGCGATCAGCGCCGCGGTCGTCGAGACGTTGAACGTCCGGCGCCCGCCGCCCGTCCCCGCCGTATCGAGCAGATCGCCCCGGCGCACGTGGACATGGACGGCCAGCCGCCGCATCGTTCGCGCCAGGCCGGCGAGCTCCTGCACCGTCTCGCCCTTGGTCCGCAGCGCGATCAGGAACGCGGCGATCTGGATGTCGGTGGCGTTGCCGTTCATGATCTCGGCCAGGACGTCGGAGGCCTGCTCCGCGCTGAGGTCCCGGCCGCTGGCCAGCGCGTCGATGGAGCGCGTCAGCAGGTCGCGGCCGCTGGTCACGACGGCGTCAGGAAGTTGGCCAGCAGATCCTTGCCCTGCTCGGTGAGGACCGACTCGGGATGGAACTGGACGCCCTCGGCGGGGAGCTCCCGATGGCGGACGGCCATCACGATGCCGTCGGCCCAGGCGCTGACCTCGAGCGAATCGGGCAGCGGCGAGGCGGCGATCAGCGAGTGATAGCGCCCCACCTGGAGCGGATCGTCGAGGCCGCGGAAGATCGTCCGGCCGTCGTGCTCGATCATCGTCGTCTTGCCGTGGACCGGATGATGGGTGACGACTGTCCCGCCCCACGCCTGGACGAGCGCCTGATGGCCGAGGCAGACTCCGAGGGTCGGGATCCGGGCCTGCGGGAACCGCCGGACCGCCTCGAGCGAGATCCCGGCATCGTCGGGCGTGCACGGCCCCGGCGAGACGATCACCCGGTCATAGCCGCGGATGAGCAGATCGGCCACGGTGGCGTGATCGTTGCGGACGACCTCGATGTCGGCGCCGAGCTCACCCACGTACTGGACGAGGTTGTAGGTGAAGCTGTCGTAGTTGTCGACGACGAGGACGCGCACGGCGCCAACGGTACCGATGACGGCCTGACCGGCCTACGGCCAGTCGGTCTGGCTGACCGCGAGCTCGACCGCCTGCAGGACGGCCTTGGACTTGGCCACCGATTCGCGGAACTCGTAGTCCGGCTTGGCGTCGGCGACCGTGCCGCCCCCGGCCTGGACATGGGCGACCCCGTCCTTGACGACGACCGTGCGGATGTGGATGCAGGTGTCGAGCTCGCCGGTGTAGCTCGCCCAGCCGATCGCGCCGCCGTAGCCGCCCCGCTTGACGGGCTCCAGCTCGTCGATGATCTGCATGGCGCGGACCTTCGGCGCGCCGGAGAGGGTGCCGGCCGGCAGCACCGAGCGCAACGCGTCGAGCGCCCCGACGCCCGGCCGCAGCCTGCCGATGACGCTGGAGACGATGTGCATCACGTGGCTGTAGTTCTCGACCGCCATGAAGCTCTCGACCTCGACCGTGCCGTACTCGCACACCCGGCCGAGGTCGTTGCGCCCGAGGTCGACGAGCATCACGTGCTCGGCGCGCTCCTTCTCATCGGCCAGCAGGTCGGCCGCCATCTGCGCGTCCTCGTCGGCGGTCTCACCGCGCGGCCGCGTTCCCGCGATCGGCCGGGTGGCGACGCGGCGACCGGCGACCGTGATCAACGGCTCGGGGCTGGCGCCGGCGATCTCGAAGTCCCCGAAGTCCAGGAAGTACATGTACGGGCTGGGGTTCACCGCGCGCAGCCCGCGGTAGATCGAGAACGCCTCCACCGGCACCGGCGCCGACCAGCGCTGCGACGGGACGACCTGGAAGGCGTCGCCGGCATAGACGTACTCGATGATCCGGGACACCATCGCCTCGAACGTCTCCCGCGGCATGTTCGAGGTGAAGGACGGCGGGACGCGATCCTGGACCGGGCGCTGGGAGGGCCGCGGAACCGGGCCGCCGAGGCGCCACCGGACCTCGGCGATCGTGTCCAGGGCCTGCCTGTAGGCGGCGTCGAGCTCGTCCGCGTCCTGGGCATAGATGTTGGCGATCACCGTGACGGTGTGCTTGAGGTGATCGAAGACGACGAGCGCGTCGGTCAGCATCAGCGCGAGGTCCGGGATGCCGATCGGGTCGGGATTGGGCTCGCCGAGCGGCTCGACGGTTCGGACGAGGTCATAGGCGAACATGCCGACGGCGCCGCCGGCGAACGGGGGCAGGTCGGGCAGCGGCGCCGGGTGGAAGCGGCCGAGCTCCTGCGCGGCGAGGGCGTACGGGTCGCCGGGATCGCCGAGCGACCACCGCAGGACGCGGCGCGGGCGATAGCCGATGAAGGAGTAGCGCCCGACCCGGCCCTGGTCGGCGGACTCCAGCAGGAACGACGGCTCGCTCTCGCGCAGCTTCAGGAACGCCGAGACCGGGGTCTGGCAATCATCGATGAACGTCTCGCACAAGGGGATGAGGTTGTGGTCGCGGGCAAGCTCGCGCGCGACCGCCGGCGACGGATACGGACCCGCGCCCAGGATCTGCCGGCGACCGGGATCAGCGGCGACGGCCATCGAGCACCGCCTCGGCGTCGCGCAGGCTGAGATTGCGGCCCTCCAGGAGCACCATCAGGTGGTAGAGCACATCCGCCGCCTCCTCCGCGACCCGCTCGTCGGACTCCTCACGAACCGCGCGGACGACCTCCTCGGCCTCCTCCTGGACCTTGGCCCCGGCCAGCGCCGGATCCTCGAGCAGCGTCGTGGTGTACGAGCCCGCCGGCCGGCTCCGCGCCCGTGCGGCGATCGTGCGCTCCAGGCCGGGGAGAACCTCGTGGGGAGCGGCCGGCTCCAGATCGCCGCGGTGAAAGCACGTCCGCTCGCCGGTGTGGCAGGCCGGGCCGGCGGGCTCGACGAGCGCCAGGATCGCGTCGGCGTCGCAGTCGTAGCGCAGCGCCCTGATCGCCTGGGTGTTGCCCGACGTGGCGCCCTTCTGCCACAGCTCCTGGCGCGAGCGGCTCCAGAAGTGGGTCTCGCCGGTGCGCCGGCTGAGGGCGAGCGACTCGGCGTTCATGTAGGCGAGCGTCAGGACCTCGCCGGAGCGCCAGTCCTGCACGATGCAGGGGACGAGTCCCCGCTCGTCGAATGCGACCTCCGGCTCGTCCACGGCCCGGGATTCTAGGGGGACCTCGGGCTGACCCCGATCGGACGCCGGCTACTCGATGCCGAGGCGGTCCAGGACGCGCTCGTCGGCGCGCCAGTGGCGGCGGACCGAGACCGAGAGCTCGAGATGGACCCTGCACCCGACCTGCTGCTCGATCGTGCGCCGGGCGGCGACGCCGATCGACTTGATCATCTTCCCGCCGCTGCCGATCAGGATGCCCTTCTGGGACTCGGTCTCGGTCAGCAGGACCGCCTGGATCCGGATCAGGTCGGCGCGCGAGTCGTCGATCTCCATCAGCTCCACCTCGATCGCGTGCGGGACCTCCTGACGCGTGCGGGCGAGGACCTGCTCGCGCACGAGCTCGGCCAGGACGACCGCCTCGGACTGGTCGGAGCGTTGCCCGGCGGCGAAGTACATGGGGCCCGGCGGCAGAACCCCGATCAGATGCTCCATCAGCTCAGCGACCCCGAGCCCGGTGCGGGCGCTGACCGGAAAGATCTCGTCGGCGATCTGCAGATCCTCGGCGGCCTGCAGGGTGGAGGCGATCCGGCCCTGGTCGGCCCGGTCGACCTTGTTGACGGCGATCGTCACCGGCACCTTGGCGGCCCCGGCGCCGCGGCGCAGCAGCTCGGCGATGAAGCGGTCCCCCGGGCCGATGCCCTGCTCGGCGTTGACGACGAGCAGGCAGCCGTCGGCGTCGGCGAGCTCACGCTCGACGCGCCGCTGCATCCGCTCGGTCAGGGCGTCACGCGGTCGCTGCACGCCCGGCAGGTCGATCAGGACGAGCTGCCAGTCGGGGCCGGTGGCGACGCCGCGAATCGCCCGGCGGGTCGTCTGCGGCTTGTCGGAGACGATCGCCACCTTGGCGCCGAGGATCCCGTTGGCGAGCGTCGACTTGCCGACGTTCGGGCGCCCGGCGAGCGCGACGAAGCCCGATCGCATCGGCGCCGCGCCCCGTCCGTGATCAGGAGCCGCCCCCTCCGTCCCGCCCGGGCGGTTCAACTGACCCAGCGCATCAGCTCGGCCTGGAGCGCGAGCATCTCGCCGTCGTCGGTCTCGTGGTCCATGCCGCTGAGATGCAACGCGCCGTGGACGACGGCCTCCCGCACGTCGGCGGTGTGGGGCGGGCAGATGACGATGTCGCCGAGCTCCCTGGGGCCCGCGCTGACGCCGTCCTCGTCGACGCCGAACGAGAGCACGTCGGTCGGCTCGTCGATCAGCCGGTGGTCGCGGTTGAGCTCGCGGATCCGCTCCTCGTCGACGAACTCGATCGCCACGTGCCCCTCGTCGATCCCCGCCGAGGACAGGGCGAGCGCGCAGAGCTCCTCGAGCTCGACCGCCGTCGGGCCGCCGGTCGTGGCCACCTCGATCCCGATCACCTCGACGTCGAGCATCGTCACGCCCTCTTGCGCGGAAACAGCTCGGGCGCGAGCCGCTGCTGATGCTCGTTGTAAGCCGCGACGATGCGCCGGACGAGCTTGTGGCGGACGACATCCTCCTCGCCGAAGCGGACGAACTCGATCCCCTCCACATCCTGCAGGACCTCGGCCACCGTGACCAGCCCGGACCCCTGCTCGCGCGGGAGATCGATCTGGGTGATGTCGCCGGTCACGACCATCTTGGAGTTGAAGCCGAGCCTGGTCAGGAACATCTTCATCTGCTCGGGGCTCGTGTTCTGAGCCTCGTCGAGGATGATGAAGCTGTCGTTGAGGGTGCGCCCGCGCATGAAGGCGAGCGGCGCGACCTCGATCACCCCCTTCTCCAGATGCTGGGAGACGCGCTCGGGATCGAGCATGTCATGGAGGGCGTCGAACAGCGGGCGCAGATAGGGATCGACCTTCGCCATCAGGTCGCCCGGCAGGAAGCCGAGCCGCTCGCCGGCCTCGACCGCGGGGCGGGTCAGGATGATCCGGTTGACCTCCCGGCGGCTGAGCGCGGCCGCGGCCAGCGCGACCGCCAGGAACGTCTTGCCGGTGCCGGCCGGACCGATCCCGAAGGTGATCGTGTTGCGGCGGATCGAGTCGACATAGCGCTTCTGGTTGATCGTCTTGGGCGCCACCTTCGTCGCCCGGTGGCGCCAGACGACGTCCTCGAGGATCTCCGACGGCGATTCGTGCTCGTCGAGCGCGCGCGTGACCGCCTCGACGGTCCCGGGCGCGATCTCGTGACCCTGGCCGATGAGGTCTGACAGCTCACGGATGACGGCGGCCGCGGCGGCCACCGCCGCCTCGTCGCCGTCGAGGGTGACGACGTTGCCGCGCAGGAAGATGTCGCAGTCGACATGCGCCTCCAACGCGCGCAGGACCGCGTCCTCGCTGCCCGCCAGCTCCGCGGCGACGGCGTTATCGAGCTCGATCGCCTGGCGCACTATGCGCCCAGCGCCTCGCGAACGCGCGCCGAGGCGCGCTTGCCGTCGGCGCGGCCGCCCGTCTCGGACATGACGACCTTCATCACCTCGCCCATCTCACGCGGGCTCGTGGCGCCGGTCTGGGCGATCGCCCGGGCGACCACGGCGTCGAGCTCGGTGTCGTCGAGCTCGGCCGGCAGATAACCGGAGATCAGCTCGGCCTCGGATTCCTCCTGGGCGGCGAGCTCCGGCCGGCCGCCGTCACGGAACTGGGTCGCGGCCTCGAGGCGACGCTTGCGCTCCCGGCGCAGCACCGTCAGCTCGTCGCCGGACCCGTCCTTGGCCGCCTTCTGGAGCTCGGACAGCACGAGCCGCAGCGCTCCGACGCGCTGTTTCTCGCCCGCCTTCATGGCACCGGTGATGTCGGATCTGACCTGTTCGGAGACTGTCATCGTCGCACCAGGGAGGATAGCCCTCGGCGCCGTCGGGCTCCCCGCGCGGGGCCGGCCCGCTCAGACGCAGCGGGTGCCGTCGGCGGGCAGCTCGATGCAGCGGGCGTCGACGGCCGAGCCCGTCGCCCCGCCCCCGCGGGCAGATGGCGTCAGCGCCCGGCGCATCGCCTGGCGCTGACGTGGACTCCGCCTGAGCGGTGATCGCGCACGCCGTGATGGCGTGCCGGTCGGCCTGCGCCGCCGCCGATGCCTCGGTGTGGCCGGCGGCGATCATCGCCGGCGGGCGAGCATCGCGTCCGCCTGGAAGACCTTGCGGCCGAGGAATCTGACCGCGAACGAGGCCACGCGCCGGAGAAGGTAGCGCGTGGCCCCGCTGGCGGTTCAGCTGCAGGTGCCGCTCGCTATCGACGTACCGTCGTACGCCTCGGCGTGCTCTGGCGCCGCGGTGTCCTCGGGACGGCACGCGTCGAGAGGAGAGAGGGCTCTAGCGGATGTCCGACACGAGGCTTGGGCCGCGGTGCGACGACGTCGAGAAGTAGGCCACCGATGGTGACGCTGATGGCGAGTGGGTTTGGCAACTGTTCACCTCCTTGACTGAGCGTTCAGTGGATCACAAGCGACTCGGTAAGGATGAAAGACGGCGGCATTCCGGGCATGGGCCGCATGGACAAGATTCGGCGCGGGCGGGTGTCCACACGGTTGCCGCCTTTCCGGTGCGTGCGCCCGTTCGCGGCGCCGGCCGGTCCGAGGGGAGGGCCCGGGTGCGGCGGTGATTACTCCGCGGCGACGGGCACGTGCTCCTCGAGCCCGACGGGATGGCCGACCTGGCCGAGCTCGGCGATGTCACGCCGGAACCAGAAGTCCATCGTCCAGTCGGCGATCAATCGCAGCTTGCGCGGCACCCCGGGCACCCAGGCGAGATGGTAGAAGCGGCACAGCGCCCAGGCCGGGAAGCCCCGCAGCGGAATGCCCATCGCGTTGGCGACGGCGTTCTGGCGGCCGAGGTCGGCGAACGTGCCGAGCGTCTTGTACGTGAAGGGCTTGATCTCGCCCGGCGGGGTGGCGAGCGCCGCCGCCAGGTTCCGGCCCATCAGCTTGCCCTGACGGATGGCGTGCTGGGCGGTCGCGGGGCAGGGCTCGCCCGGCCGCGCCGGATCAGGGATCGCCGCGACGTCGCCGACCGCCCAGACGGTGTCGAACCCGGGAACCCGCATCCGGCTGTCGCAGACGACGCGGCCCTTCTCGACCGGCAGGCCGAAGCGCGCCGCGGCCGGGCTGCCGGTCACCCCAGCGGTCCAGCAGACCGTGCGGCACGGAACGACCTCGCCGGTGGAGAGCGTGACCGAGGAGGCGGTGACCTCGGTGAGCTGGGTCTCGAGCATCAGCTCGATGCCCCGGTCGCGCAGGACGTCCTCGGTGAAGCGGGCCAGGCGGGGCTGGATCTGGGGGAAGATCCGCGGACCGGCCTCGACGACGATCCAGCGCATCCCGGTCGCCCGGCAGCGCGGATAGTAGGCGAGCACGTCGACCGCGAAGTCCTGGAGCTCGGCGGCACCCTCGAGACCCGCGTAGCCGCCGCCGACGAAGACGAAGTTGAGGTGCTGCCGGCGCTCGCGGTCGTCCTCGATCTCCTCGGCCGTCTCGAGCTCGAGCATGACGTGATCGCGCAGGGCGATCGCCTCGGCGAGCGTCTTGAGGCCGACAGCGTGGTCGACCAGGCCGGGAACCGGAGCGGTGCGGGTGATCGATCCGAGCGCGAGCACGAGATGGTCATACGACAGCTGCATCCGCTCGCCGCTCGCTCGCTGCACCGTCACCGTCCGCGCCGCCGGATCGCCGCCGGTCACCCAGCCGAGCTGGACGTCGGTCCGCTTCAGGCGCTCGCGCAGCGGGACGACGACGTGGCGCGGCTCCAGGGTGCCCGCGGCCGCGCCCGGCAGCAGCGGCGCGTAGAGCATGAAGTTGACGTCGTTGACGAGGGTGATCGTGACCTCCTCGGAGGTCAGGCCCTCAAGCGTCTTGGCGGTGTAGTAGCCGCCGAAGCCGCCCCCGGCGATCAGGACGTGGGGCATTCGCGCGGAGCCTACCCGTGTCGGCGAGACCTATGCAGCGGTCAGGGTGAGCGCCGCCCATTCGCCGCGTGCGCGGCGGGTCCGCTCGGACATCCCCCGGGCGGCGAAGGCGGCGGCGACACCGTCGGCCTCGGTGGCCAGCAGGCCGCTGAGGATCAACCTCGGCGGGAGCGCACGCTGGAAATCCGCCCACGCCCGCAGCGGCGCCGCCAGGACGTTCGCCGCGACAAGGTCGCCGGTCGGAGCCTGGTCACGGCGTAGATCGAAGTCCGCGACGTCGAGCGCGACGCCGTTGCGGGCCGCGTTCTGGCGTGAGGCGTCCAGCGCGGCCGCGTCGTAGTCGAGCGCGGTCACCGGCCAGAAGCCCAGCTTGGCGGCGACGATCGCCAGTACCCCGGAGCCGCAGCCGATGTCGACGAACGACCCGCGCGGCGGTTCGTCGAGCATCAGCTCCAGGCACAACCTGGTCGTGTCATGGGCGCCGGTCCCGAAGGCCTGGCCGGGGTCGATGACGACGTCGAGCCCGCCCGATGCCGGGGGCTCCCACGGCGGGCGAACGGTGAGCCGATCGCCGATCACCAGCGGGCGGTGGAACATCCGCCAGCGCTCGTCCCAGTCGTCGGCGATCTCGGTGGAGCTGACGTCGACGAACGCCCCGCCCGCCGCCGCCCGCAGATCAGGCACGGCCGGGAGCTCGCCGGGCGCACCGTAGACCGCGTACTCGATCACCTCGGTCCCGATCTCCACCTCCTCCACCCCGCTCGGCGCGAGCTCCAGCAGCTCGGCGAGCACGAGCTCGGCCTGGCGGCGGTGGACCCGGACGGCGAGGCGGATCACGCGCCGAAGGCGCGCTTGAGCTTGCCGAGCACCCCGTCGTCGGTGCGCAGATTGTGCTCGGTCAGGCTGTCGGCGAGCTGCTGGAGAAGCTCCTTCTGCTCGCGCTTGAGATGGCGCGGGGTGACGACGTTGACGACGACGCGCAGGTCGCCCCGGCGGCGTCCGCCGAGCGCCGGCATGCCCTGCCCACGCACGGTCAGCGTCTCGTTGGGCTGGATGCCGGCGGTGATCTCGAGCTCGGTCTCGCCCTCGATCGTCGGCACCATGACGGTCGTACCGAGCGCCGCCAGCGGCGCGGCGACATCGACGACGGTGACGAGATCGTCCTCGTGGCGGACGAAGCGGGGATCCTCGCGCACCCGGACCTGGACGTAGAGGTCGCCTGCCGCGCCGCCGTGATCGCCGGCGTGCCCGCGTCCGGTGATCCGGATCCGCTGGCCGTCGTCGATCCCGGCCGGGACGTCGACCGAGAGCTTGACGCGCTGCACCTTGCGTCCGCGCCCGCCGCACTCCGGGCAGGGGTTCTTGGGGATGCGGCCGTCGCCGTTGCAGGCGTCGCAGACGGTCGCGCGGACGACCTGGCCGAACGGCGTGCGTGAGACGGCGCGCAGCTGGCCGCTGCCGCCGCAGGTGGGGCAGGTCTCGATCGGGGTGCCGGGCTCGGCGCCGTTGCCGCGGCAGCGCTCGCAGCGCTCGACGGCATCGAAGGACACCTCGACCGCGGCCCCCGTGGCGGCCTGGGCGAGGGTGATCTCGGTACTGACGGCGACGTCCCCACCCTGGGACGGCCCTCCCGGGCGTCCGCCGAACGCGCTGGATCCGAACGCCCCGCCGCCGCCGAAAAACGCCTCGAAGATGTCAGCCACCGAGCCGAAGCCCTCGAAGTTCGGGGAATAGCCGCCGGTGCGCAGCCCGTCGTGGCCGTAGCGGTCATAGGTGGCGCGGCGCTCGGCGTCCGACAGCACCTCGTAGGCCTCGGCGGCCTCCTTGAACTTCTCCTCGGCGTCGGGGTCGTGACGGTTGACGTCGGGGTGCAGCTCGCGGGCGAGCTTGCGGAACGCCTTCTTGATGTCGGTGTCGCCGGCGTCCCGATCGACGCCGAGAACCTCGTAGTAGTCGCGTGGCATCTGGGAAGCGCTCATCTCATCGCTCGTCGTAGACGTCGACGATGAAGCTCGACAGCTGGGTCGCGGCCTCGCGGACCGAGCGGATCGCCTGCCCGTAGTCCATCCGCAGCGGGCCGATCACCGACACCGCGCCGAGCGCGCGCTGAGGCAGGCCGTAGCTGGCGGCGACGAGCGCCAGCGATTGCAGCGCCGGGAGCTCGTTCTCGGCGCCGATCCGGACGGCCACGGTCTGACCGACGGTCAGCGCCGAGCGCAGCACCCCGAGCAGGGCCACGCGACGCTCGAGCGTCTCCATCAGCAGGTTGAGCTCGGAGACGTCGCCGAGGCGCCCGAGGGTCAGCAGCCGCGCGGTGCCGTCGACATAGAGCGTCGCCTGCGCGGTGTCCTCCAGCTCGGTGAAGACCGGGGCGAGCGAGACGAGGAACTCCCGTTCGGTGGGCGGCAGCGTCGGCTCGTTGAGACGCTGATGGAGCATGCGCGCGCCGAGGCCGAGGCCGACCAGGCGCTCGTTGAGATAGCTCCCGGCCCAGCTCGAGAGACCGGGGTCGACCGGGGTGGGAAAGGTGAACAGCCGCTTGGAGACGCCGCCGGTGGAGGTGATGACGACGACCATCAGAACCTGGGGCTGGAGGGTCAGGAGCTCGATGTGCCGGATCGTCGAGGTCTCGATCGGCGGGGCGGTGACGATCGCCAGCAGATCGGTGACCTGCGACAGGGTCTCGGTCGTCACCCGCATCGCCTCGTCGAGCTCGCGGCGCACGAGCGACAGCGACAGCCCGGGGCCGGTCGTCTGCTCGGGGAGCAGGCGGTCGACGAAGTAGCGATAGCCGGCCTCGGTGGGCACCCGGCCGGCGGAGGTGTGGGGATGGGCGAGCAGCCCCTGCTCCTCGAGATTGGCCAGCTCGTGGCGGATCGTTGACGGTCCCCATTCGAACGCCGCGCTCAGCGCCTTGCTGCCCACGGGCACGCCGGCGTCGAGGTAATCCTCGACGAGGCGGCGCAGCACCAGCTCCTGGCGTTCGGTCAGCATGCCCCTGGATTGTAGGTCGGCGCCCGGGCTGGCCCGGGACGCGCGTGCCGGTCCCCGCCGGCCGCCCGGGGTCCGTCGCGGCCGGGCTTCGGTCAGGCCGTCAGTCCAGCCGGATCTCGGCTTCGCCGTTGCGGATGATCCGCTTTCCGGCCTGGCGGGCCTCGGAGTCGACGACGGCGTGCGTCCCGGTCAGCTCACGCACGGTACCGATCACCTCGATCTCCTGCTCGAGCATCCCGAGGCCGCGGAACTGGACCGACAGGCGTTGGAGCGAGGCCGGGCCGCCGAGCGCCTCCGTGTGGGCGCGGGCGACCTGCGCCATCGTCCACAGCCCGTGCAGGATCCGCCCGGGCAGGCCGACCTGGCGGGCGAACTCGTCGTCGACGTGGATCGGGTTGAAATCACCGGAGGCGCCGGCGTAGCGGACCGTGACGAAGCGGTCGGGGGTCACCCTGAGCTCGAACTGGTCGCCCGGCTTCATGCCGTGGCCCCCGCGTCCGGGGGGCGGACGATGTTCGTCCAGGTGCCGGTGCAGACGACCTCGCCGCGCTGGTTGACCGACTCGTTGGCGAAGACGTAGAAGTAGAGCCCGCGGCGCTCGGAGATGTCGGCCACCGAGGCCGTCGTCGTGATCTCGTCGCCGGCGATGACGAGCGGCCCCCAGCGGAACTCCTGGGCGCCGTGGACCATGTGGGCGTAGTCGATCCCCACCCGCCGGTCGTGGAGCGGGACCGCGACCGCCTGGCCGGCGTAGACGACCGCGAACATCGGCGGCGCCACGAGGTCGCTGAAGCCCTGGGCGCGGGCCGCCTCCAGGTCGTGGTGGAGCGGATTCCGTTCTCCGACGGCGAGCGCGTATTCACGGATCTTCTCGCGCCCGACGGCATAGACGGTGGCGGGATACGTCGTCCCGATCATCGCGGTGGCGAGCTCCATCGGGGCCGCAGTCTACGAGGGCGCGCGCGCCGCCGTCCGATAGGGTCCCCGCCCTGAGACCGCGGACCGGAGGCAGGATGCTGGCGAGAACATCGGAGATGGTGCGGCGCGTCGGCGTGCGGCGCGTCGGCGTGGGGCGGGACGCGGCGGCCGGCGTCGCCGTCGCCGTCGTCATGCTGCTGGCCGCGCCGGGCGCGCTCGCCGGCGGCACGGGGTACGCGCCGGTGGCGGGCTCACCGTTTCCGGTCAGGGGCGTCAGCTCGGTCGAGTTCAGCCCGAACGGTCGCCTGCTCGCCGTCACGACCTTCAACACGAGGAATGCCTTCGCCCGCTCCACCACCGTGCGGTCGTCGATCGACGCGGTGTCCGGCGACGGCCGGCTGACGCCGCTGCCCGGCGTCCTCTCCAGCGCCCACGGCGGGCCGGACGGGTTCGGCGAGTTCAGTCCCGACGGACGGCTGATCGTCGGCGTGGTGAAAGGCGGCCTGCAGCTGTACCGCGTCGGCGGTCACGGCGTGACCGGGCGCGTGGCGACGTGGCGCATCCCGGTGCGCGACGGCTCGCTCCTCGAAGTCGAGTTCACGCCCGACGGCCACGCGCTGGAGGCCGACGTCGAGGTCGCCTCCGACGACAACCTGACGGTCAGATACCGGCTGTACAGCCTGGCTGTCGGCCGGCGCGGCGCGCTCCGCAACCTCCCGGGCTCGCCGCTGCTCTTCGGCCAGGCGCGCATCGTCGGGTTCGACGTCCGCTCCGATGGCGGGCGCATGGCGATCGCCGACCTGTCCGCCAGCACGCTGACGATCCATGCCGTGCGCCCGGACGGCCGGGTGGCGGCCGCAGCGCTCTCGACGACGCCGCTCCCCGGACAGCCCACGTATGTGACCTACAGCCCGAACGGCGATCTGATCGCCGTCAACACCGAGCGCACCGGCCGGCTCCTGATGTATCGCGTCGACCGGGGCGGCGTCCCGCGCGCGGTCCCCGGCTCGCCCTTCGCCACCGGCCTGGGCGAGATTCAGGCCGGCGATCGGGTCACGTTCACGGCGTTCACCCCCGACGGCCGGCAGCTCGTCGACGTCGCCTGGGGGGCGGGCAGCGTGCCGGTGTTCACGGTCAGCCCGGACGGTGAGCTGCGCGCGGCCCAGCGGCTGGCCATCGGCCCGTCGCCCGCGGCGAACGCGGACTTCCTGGACGAGGTCGACGCCTCCTTCGGCCCCGGCGGCCGGCTGCTGGCGGTCGCCGACAGCGTCAACTCCACGGTGTCGATGTTCGCCCGGCCATGAACGTGGGGCGCGTCCTCTCGTCGGCGCGCGTCCCGGTGCTCGTCGGCGCCGGCGGAGGATCGCGCCGCGTGCAACGCCTGCGGGCCGCCGGCGCACCGGGCCTGCTCCCGGCGCCCGACGACGTCCTGTTGCGCCCCGACGGCCGGCGGCCGGCGATCACCACCTGGCTCGAGGGCACGCTGTCGATGTTCGCCATCCGCTGAGCGCGGGCGGGCGAACGGCGCGCGTCAGATGATGACGGGGACGGCGCCGCCGTCCACCGACCAGGCGGCTCCGGCGACATTCGACGCCCGCGCCGAGCACAGGAAGACGATCACGTTCGCGATCTCCTCGTTGCTGCCCAGACGGCCGATCGGCAGCCCGCCGGCCAGGCCGGCGAGGAGCTCGTCCCGGGTCGTGCCGCCGGCGGCCGCGCGCTGGTCGGCGAGGCCGCCGTCGGCCAGCCAGGCGTCGCCGCCGATCGGCCCGGGAGCGATCGCGTTGACGAGCACGCCCTGTGCGGCGAACACGTCGGCGAACGACCGGGAGAGCGACAGCATCGCCGCCTTGGTGACGCCGTAGGCCATGTTCATCCCCGATGGGCGCTTGCCCGAGCTCGAGGAGATGTTGACGATCCTCCCCCATCCGCGCCGCGCCATCTCCGGGGCGGCCGCGCGCATCAGCCGCATCGGGGCCATCACGTTGAGCGACCACTGGGCCTGCCACTCCTCCTCGCCGATCTGATCCCAGGGCCGGACCGTGGTCGTCCCGGCGTTGTTGACGAGCACGTCGATGCGCCCGTGGATGTCGAGACAGGAGTCGACGATGGCGACCGCGGCGTCGGGCTCGTTGATGTCGATGATGATCGTCTCGACGCGCGGCGAGCCGGCGCGGGAGGCCTCGAGCGCGACCGCGCCAAGCGTCTCGGGCCGGCGTCCGACGAGCAGCAGCGCCGCTCCCTCGCTCGCGAGCGCGCGGGCGGTCGCCGAGCCGATCCCGCCCGAGGCTCCGGTCACGATGCAGGCGCGATCACGCAGTCCGAGGTCCATGTCCCGCAATCCTCGCAGACGCTGCCCGTCGCGACTTAGCCCCAGCTCAATCTGGACGACGTCGTCTGCGGGTAGCCCCTGCCCGACACGATGATCGCCCTCGCCGCCGCCCTGGCCCCCGTGCACCAGCAGTACCTGCTCGAGGCACGCCAGATGCAAGCCCTGTCGTTCTCGGTGCACATCCCGCTGGTGTGCTTCGGGATCGCCTTTCCGGCGATGGTGCTGTTCGCCGAGTGGCTCGGGATGCGGACCGGCGATCCGCTGTATCGGATGCTCGCGCGGCGCTGGAGCCGGATCGTCCTGGCGCTGTTCGCGGTCGGCGTCATCACCGGGACGATCCTCAGCTTCGAGATGGGGCTGCTGTGGCCGAACTTCACCGCGACGTTCGGCGGCGTGTTCGGGCTCGGGTTCGCGATCGAGGGGTTCTCGTTCTTCATGGAGGCGATCTTCATCGGGATCTACGCCTATGGCTGGGACCGGCTGTCGCCCCGCCTGCACCTTCTGAGCGGGATCCCGATCGTCATCACCGGCTTCACCGGATCGCTGATGGTCATCGCGGTCAACGCCTGGATGAATCATCCGGGCGGCTTCCGCCTGGTCGGCGGCAAGGTCGTCGACGTCGATCCGCTGCGCGCGCTGTTCGGCAACTCGATGCTGTGGTCCGAGCTCATCCACATGTACATCGCGGGCTACATGGTGTGCGGCTTCCTGGTCGCGGGGGCATACGCCGTCCAGCGGCTGCGGGGCCGATGGGGCCGTTACGAGCGGGTGGCGATGACGATCCCGCTGACCATCGCCTGCCTGTGCGCCCCGATCCAGGTCCTCGTCGGCGACTGGATCGCGCGGGTCGTGGCGGTCGATCAGCCGATCAAGCTGGCGGCGATCGAGGGGCTGTATCGCACGACGCGCGGCGCGAGCGAGCACGTGCTCGGTTGGTACACCCAGGGTCAGGTCAGGTACGGGATCGCGATCCCGCATCTGCTCTCCCTGCTCGCCTTTCACAGCTGGGACGCCCCCATCACCGGTCTGGACACCGTGCCCGCATCGCAGCGACCGCCGGTCAACGTCACCCGGGTGTCGTTTCAGCTGATGGTCGGAATCGGGACCATGCTGGCGGCCCTCGGCGTCTTCTACCTCGTCGTGCGCGTGCGCCGGCGGCGCCTGCCGCTCTCGCGCTGGTTCTACCGCGCCGTCGTCGTGTCCGGGCCGCTGGCGACGGTGGCGCTGATCGCCGGGTGGGTGACGACCGAGGTCGGACGCCAGCCGTGGGTCGTCTACAAGGTCATGCCGACGAGCGCCGCGGTGACCGGCGCCGGCGGCATCCCGGTCGGCTACGGGGTGCTCGTGGCCGTCTACCTGGCGGTCGGGGTGGCGGTGGCGTGGATCCTGCGGCGTCTCGCGGCGACCCCGCTGGGCCGGTCGGGCGCCGATCCTCCGCCGGCGGTCGCGCCGGGCGCCCCGACCCCGGTGTGAACGCGTGTTCCTGCGGACGCTGCCGCTGGTCTTCGTGCTCGCCGGCCTGGTGCTGTACACGGTGCTGGCGGGCGCGGACTTCGGGGCCGGGGTGTGGCAGTTGCTGTCGGGCCCCGGCGAGCGCGGCGCGCGGATCCGCGATCATGCCCACCACTCGATGGGGCCGGTGTGGGAGGCCAATCACGTCTGGCTGATCTTCGTGCTGACCGTCACCTGGACGGCCTATCCGACGTTCTTCGCGTCGCTCGCCTCGACCCTGGCGGTGGCCTTCTTCATCGCCGGCCTGGGGATCATCCTGAGGGGCGCCGGGTACGCGCTGCGCGCCGGCGCGCGCACCGCGCGGGAGATGACGGTGATCGACGGCGGCGTGGCGGTCGCCTCGCTGGTCACGCCGTTCGCGCTCGGCGCGGCGGCCGGGGGCATCGCGGCGCTGCGCGTCCCGGTCGGCAACGCGGCGGGCGCGCTCTTCGCGAGCTGGCTCAATCCGGTGTCGATCGCCGTCGGCGGGCTGGCGGTCGTCTTCTCGGCCTATCTCGCGGCGGTGTTCCTGACCGGGGACGCCGTCCGGCGCGGCGACGCCGAGATGGCGGCGGTGTTCCGCGTGCGGGCGCTGGGGGCGGGCTTCGCCGCCGGCGCGGTGGCCCTGGCCGGGCTGATCGTCGTTCACGCCGACGCCCACTCGCTGTACCGCGGGCTCACGCACGGCGGCGGTCTGGCGGCGGTCGTGGCCTCGGCGCTGGCCGGGGCGGCGACGATGGCGCTCGTGTGGGGGCGGCGGGCGCAGGCGGCGCGCGTCGGCGCCGCGGTCGCGGTGGCGGCGGTCGTCACCGGATGGGCGCTGGCCCGATATCCGACCCTGCTGCCGGGGCTGAGCGTCCGCGACGCGGCCGCCTCGCACGACACCCTCGTCACGCTCGTGGTCGCGGTCGTGGCCGGCGGGACGCTCCTCTTCCCGTCGCTGGCGCTGCTCTTCTCGCTGACCCTCGGCGGCCGGCTCGGCGAGGCGCACGCCGAGCCCGGGGGCGACGGGGGGCCCGGCGCCGGGCCTGGGGCGAGCGTCGATCCCACACCCGCGCCCGAAGCCGAGCCCGAGCCCGAGCCCGGGCCGCGGTCCGGGTCGCCGCCGGCCCGGGAGGTGAGCGCTGAGCCGCGCGCCCCCCTTCGGAACGCCGGTCCGGGGCCCGCCCGGTTGGCGGCAGCGCTGCTGGTGGCCGGCGTCGGGTTCCTCAACGCCGCCGACGCCGGCTGGGCCCACGCCATCGGGGTGCTCTGCCTGGCCGGGTTCGTGATCGTCGCCTTCGCGGCGATCGTCCCCCGGGCGCTGGCCGAGGACCGCTGACGTCGTCCGGACGTCCGCACGGGCAGGCGCCTCGGCGGCGGGGCCGCTACGTTGTGGGGCAGGCGCGCGATGAGACCGGATTCCGAGAGCCCTGGCCAGCCGTCGTTCCTGTTCGACCTCGATGGGACGCTGATCGACAGCGTCTACCAGCATGTGCTCGCCTGGCGCGAGGCGCTTCAGAAGGTCGGGATCAGCCTGGCGGTGTGGAAGATCCACCGCCGGATCGGAATGAGCGGCGGGCTGTTCGTCAACGCGCTCCTCCGAGAGCTGGAGACGCCACTGGAGCCCGACGCGCTACAGGCGCTGCCCGGCCTCCACGCCGACGCCTATGTCCGCCACTTCGACAGCGTCCAGGCGCTGCCCGGCGCCCGGGAGCTGCTCGCCGTCCTGACCGAGCACGGGGTGTCGTGGGCGATCGCCACCAGCGGCGCCCAGCGCTACGCCGGTCCCGCCCTGGAGCTGCTCGGCCTGCCCGCCGACACGCCGATGGTCACGCGCGACCAGGTCCGCTACGCCAAGCCCGATCCCGACCTGTTCCTGACGGCCGCCGGCCGGATCGGCGTCGAGATCCGAGACAGCATGGTCGTCGGCGACAGCGTCTGGGATCTGCTCGCCGCCCAGCGGGCGCGGGCGCTGGGAATCGGACTGCTGTCGGGCGGGTACGGGCGTGAGGAGCTGGTCTATTCTGGCGCCTTCCGGGTCTACGACGACCCGGCCGACCTGCTCGTCCACCTCGACGAGGTCGGCGTCCGGAGGCCGAGATGAGGCTCATACGATCGCCTCACGGTGGTTTGGCAGCGTACTTTTCGCCCGGTCGTGCGTCTGAACAGACGAGGCCGCATCACCGCGGCGCGAATCCGGAGGATGAAATCGCATGAAACGCGCACTGATCACGCTCGTCGCCGTGCTGGCGCTGTCCACCGGGGCCGCGGCGGCTCAAGCCGCCGAGCCCGGCTGGGGATTCGGCTACGGCGCGGGTCCCGGATCGACATCGGTCGTCGCGGTGGCCGGGACGGTCGTGTCGGTCGACGCGGCGACGTCGAGCTTCGTCGCCAACGCCTATGTCCTTTCCGGCGGCCATGGATGCTGTGGTCCGGTCAGAGCGCTCCCCGGCGGCAACGGTCCGGTGGCGCTGCGCAACGACTTGGTGGGGCCCTGGTACACCGCCCCGACGCCCACCCAGGTGACGATCATCACGACCAGCGACACCGTCTGGCACATCGACGGCTCTGGCGGCACCGATTCCGGCTCCGGCTCCGGTGGCACGCTCGGCGGACTGGCCGCCGGTGACGAGTTCACCGCCACCTTCGACGGCTCGCCGACCGACACGCTGGCGACGATCGTCTCCAATCCCGCCCTGAGCGTGTTCGCTCACACGCCGCCGACCCCGCGGCAGCTGTACGCCTTCGTCGGGACGGTCAACTCGGTCGACACGGCCGACACGCCGAACACGCTCACGGTCGAGGTCACCAACTCGGTGCCGAGCGGCCTCGTGCCGCCGGGCGCGCAGACCTTCGCCGTCTCCGGCTCCACGATGATCCTCGGCGGCTCCACCAGCGACGGGCTGTACGGCGGCACGCTGGCCGACGTCGCGGCCGGGGACGTGGTCGCCGGGGTCGAGACCAGCGCCTCCGGAGAGACGCCGGCGCAGATCGAGTCCTCGCCGTTGCAGGCGCTGATCGACTTCCCGGCAGCGACGAGCACCACGACGTCGGGCGCGACCACGAACCGGGCGCGGGCGCTCGACGAGGCGCTGTCGCTGTTCGGGTCCACAGCGAAGACGACGCATCGCAGGACGCGGACCCGTTCACATCGCCGTCGTCGCCACCACAGCGGGAAGTGAGCCGATGAGCGGCGCGGCATGGAGCGCGGGGGCGGTGGACGCGGTGGGGCCCATCCCCCGCTCCGTGCGCGCGGCGCCACGCCGGCTGCGGCGACTGCGCTCCGACGTCGCGCTGGCCGAGCGCTTTGCCGCGGGCGACGAGTCGGCGTTCACGGGACTGTTCGAACGCCATCGGGCGAGCGTCCACGCCGTCTGCATGGGAGTGCTGGGGTCGCGTGACGATGCCGAGGACGCCACCCAGGAGGCGTTCGCCGCGCTGTCGGTGGCGCTGCGCCAGTGCCCGCCCCGGGAGCTGCGGCCGTGGCTGCTGCGAGTGGCGCGCAACGCGGCGATCGACGTGGCGCGACGGCGCAGCCTCAAGCTCGTCAGCGATCAACCGCTCGACGAGAGCACCGTGGCGGCGGGCGCCGCCGGGGGCGACAGCGCCGAGCTCGAGTCGGTTCTGTCCGGCATTCGCCAGCTCCCTGAGGCCCAGCGCACCGCCCTGCTCATGCGCGAGCTCGCCGGACACTCCTACGAGGAGATCGCGGCGCTGCTCGAGGTCAACCAGGATTCGGTACGGGGATTGATCGCGCGCGCCCGGATCGGCCTGCGGGAGTATCGCGCCGCGTCCGAGCTACCGTGTTCGTCGGTGCGCGCCGTGCTCGCCGACGAGCCCGACGGCCGTCGCCGGGACAAGACGGTGCGCCGCCACCTCCGCGGTTGCATCGACTGCCGGGCGTTCCGGCAGGGCCTGCAGTCCGACGCCCGCGTCCTGCGGGCGCTCGATCCCGGTCCGGCCGGCGGTGTCGCGGGGGGCGGCGCCCTCGTCGGTCTCGCGGCCAAGGGGGCGCTCGCCGGCGGAGCCATGTCACAGCTCGGCGTCGCCGCCTGCACGGTCTCGGTCTGCTCGGTCGGCGGGCTCGTCCTGCTCGTCCCCCACCCCGCCGCCCTGCACGGACATCACGTCCCGACGCTGCACCATGCCAGGGCGGCCGGCGCCACCGGCGCTCGAGGCCGCGGTGCGCCGTCGCGGACCGCGGCGGGAGCGGCGACGCCCGCCCTGCGCGCCGCGCTCGGGCCGGATGGGCTCGGGCCGATCGCCGCTCGCTGGGATCGCGTGACGTTCGGACCTCGGGCGGTCGGGCTGGCGCTGAGCGGCCCCGGCTTCGGTGGCGACCGGAGGCCGGTGACCGAGATCTCCGTTGGCGGCCCGGACGGCGGTCGGGCGAGCGGCGCCGCGGCGGGCTGGGGCCGAACCGGCCCCGTCGGCAGAGGCCGGCCGTCCGCCACCACCGGCTCGACGGGCGCGACGGCCGGCGTCACGGGCTCAACGCCCGCGACGGCCGGCGGGACGACGGGCTCGACGGCGACGGGCTGGGCGCAGGCCGGGAGCGGGACCGCCCCCGCCGGCTGGGGCGGCGCGGGGGGCTCGGGCGGCGGCACGACGGGCTCGAGCGGCGGCGCATCGGGCTCGGGCGGTGGCGCATCGGGCTCGGGCGGCGGGGCATCGGGCTCGGGCGGCGGCACGACGGGCTCGACGGCCGGCGGGACGAGGGCGGGCTCGGCATGGGCCGGAAAGGGCTCGACCGGGACCGGCACGGGCTCAACCGCAGGCGGGGGCGGAGCCGGGTCCGGGTCGGGATCGGCCGGGGTCGGCTCGACGATGGACGGGACCCGCCTCACCGGCATCGTGACCGGCGCGGACGGCGACGGAACGGGATCGGCCGGACGGCCGCCGGCGGCCGGCACCACGGGGTCGGCGGGCACGGCCGACCCCTCAGGCTCGTCCGACACGGCGGGGGCGACCGGCCCCGCCGGCTCGTCCGACACGGCAGGGGCGACCGGCTCCGCCGGCTCCATGGACACGGCGGGAGCGACGGCTCCCACTGGCGCAACCGCAGCGACGGCCCCGACCGACCCCACCCCCACGTCCGGCACGACCGGCACGTCGGCGACGACCGCTCCCACCGGCTCCACGGACACGACGGCAACGACCGATCCCGCCGGCGCGTCGAGCTCCGCCGGCGCGGGTCAGACCCAGCCCGGCGCGTGATTTGCGCGGCGCCAGGGCGCGCGCTAGCCTCGCGGCTGTGGACAGACGCGCCCAACTGAGAGCGTCGGACGCCGATCGTGACCGGATCGTCGATCGTCTTCACCGGGCATCGACCGAGGGTCGCATCGGCCACGATGAGCTCGAGCAGCGGGTCAGCGATGCCCTGAAGGCTCGCACCTATGGCGAACTGGAGGCGACGGTCGCCGATCTCCCGGGCCCCGGAAGCCGGCGGGCGCCCGCGCGGCGCTCGGCGGCGGGCTGGGCGGTCTCGACCGTGCGCGCCAATCCGCTCCTCCTCCTGGTGGCGATCCCGGTGCTCGCCGTCACGACGGCGATGCTGCTGGCGGCGACGATCGTGTGGGCGACCGTGGTGATCATCGTCATGGTCGCCGGCGGCGGCCATCGCGGCCCGCGGTCACCGTGGGCGGTCGCCCGCCACGCCCGTTACGCCCCGCCGCGGCGAGGCGGCGGACGCCACGGCCACGGGGGCGGGCACCGCCATCGGCAGGGCCCTCGCCGCGACTGGGCCTGACCGCCGCGCATACGCCGGGCGCAGGCCGGGGCCGTCCACCAGAGACCGCCGGCCACTTCCGACCGGAGGCGAATCGGGCCTGCGGACGACCGCAGGGCCGCGCCGACCCGCCTACGCCGCGGGCGCCGGCCGGGTGACGCGCCAGACGACGCCGACCATCTCGACCGGCGCGCCGTTGACCGTGCGGCGATGGAGATAGCGCTCGCGCCGGAGCTCGCGCGCCTGCACTCCCGGGGCGTGACGCGCCCAGAACGCCGGCGTGACCGGATCCTGAAGCCCGGGCTCGGGCTGGTGCATGTAGGTCACGAGCGCGTCCGCGGTCAGCAGGGCGACGGCGGCGGCGAGCGCGGCCGGCGGCAGTTGCGACGGCCGCTCCCCGACCGGCGCCACGCAGGTCAGCGCGTCGCAGCGCAGCGCGCGCACCTCCGCCGCTTGGGCGGGCGAGAGCGCGAGCAGATCGAGCGTCAGATAGCGCTCGTAGAGCCCCGGCCGGTCGCGCAGCGCGGCCTCACCGGCGCTGGGGACGATGTCGGTGCCGAGCACGGGCGCCAGTCCCAGGGCGGCGAGCGCCTCGCCGGAGATGCCGTTGCCGGCGGCGATGTCGAGCACGCGGATCGTGGCGCGATCACGCCCCGCGGCGTCGGCCTCGGCGGCGAGCATCCCCGCCAGCACCTCCGGCGAGCGGCAGCCCAGCCGGTCTGAGACGATCTGCTCGTAGACACCCGGCAGCGCGTACAGCCGGTCGTAGTCGTGCAGACGCAGCTCCTCGACGGCACCGTCGTCGAAGCGTACGACGATCCGCTCGTCGCCGATCTCCGGATCGTCCTGCGCGGCGAGTTGCGCGCTGAAGCCGCGGGCGTCGCCGCTCACCGCCACCGGTCAGCCCTTGCCGTTGCCGTCGCCGAGCTCGAGCACCGCCAGGAATGCCTCCTGGGGCACCTCGATGCGGCCGACCTGCTTCATCCGCTGCTTGCCCTTCTTCTGGGCCTCCAGCAGCTTGCGCTTGCGGCTGATGTCACCGCCGTAGCACTTGGCGATCACGTCCTTGCGATAGGCCTTGATCGTCTCCCGGGCGACGATCCGCGAGCCGATCGCCGCCTGGATCGGCACGTCGTACTGCTGGCGCGGGATCTTCGCCCGGAGCTTCTCGGTCAGCAGCCGGCCGGCCGCCGTCGCCTTGGAGCGGTGCACGAGCATCGACAGGGCATCGATCGGGTCTCCGGCGAGCAGGATGTCCAGCTTGACGAGATCGGAGTCCCGCAGGCCGATCAGGTCGTAGTCCAGCGAGGCGTAGCCGCGCGTGCGGGACTTCAGCTGATCGAAGAAGTCCAGCACGATCTCGGCGAGCGGCAGGTCGTAGGTGAGCTGAATGCGCTCGGCCGACAGATAGTGCATTCCGGCGTGCTCGCCCCGGCGCTCCTGGCAGAGCTCCATGATCTGGCCGACGAACTCCTTCGGCGTCAGGATCGAGGCGCGGATGTACGGCTCTCGGACCTCGGCGACGCGCGACGGATCCGGCATGTCGTTCGGGCTGTGGACCGGGATGACCGTGCCGTCGGTCAGGGTCACCTCGTACTCGACGCTCGGCATCGTCGTCAGCAGCTCCAGGTCGTACTCGCGCTCCAGCCGCTCGCGGACGATGTCCATGTGCAGGAGCCCGAGAAAGCCGCAGCGAAAGCCGAAGCCGAGCGCCTCGGAGGTCTCGGGCTCCCAGGCGAGCGCCGCATCGTTGAGCGTCAGCTTCTCCAGCGCGTCCCGCAGGTCGGCGTAGTCGTCGCTCTCGATCGGGAACAGGCCGGAGAACACCATCGGCTTGACCTCTCGGTAGCCGGGAAGCGGCTCGCTCGCCGGGCGGGCCTTGCTGGTCAGCGTGTCGCCGACGCGCAGCCGGGTGACGTCCTTGATCCCCGTGATCAGATAGCCGACCTCGCCGGCGGCCAGCGCCCGCGTCGAGATCATCTGCGGGGAGAAGAAGCCGATGTCGTCGATCTCGGCCTCGGTGCCGGCCTGCATCGCCCGGATCGCGTCGCCCTTCGTGAAGGTGCCGTCGACGACGCGGATATAGGCGATCACGCCGCGATACTGGTCGTACTCGGAGTCGAAGATGAGCGCCCGGGCCGGCGCGTCCCGATCGCCGCCGGGGGGCGGGACGCGAGCGATCAGCTCGTCGAGGACCGCCGTCACCCCCTCCCCCGTCTTGGCGCTGATGCGCCGCACCTGACCGGCGGGCTCTCCGAGCAGGTCGGCCACCTCGCCGGCGACGCGCTCGGGCTCGGCGCCGGGCAGGTCGACCTTGTTCAGGCACGGGATCAGCTCGAGCCCGGCGTCGATCGCCAGGTAGGTGTTGGCGACGGTCTGCGCCTCGACGCCCTGCGACGCGTCGACGACGAGCAGCGCGCCCTCGCACGCCGCCAGCGAGCGCGAGACCTCGTAGGTGAAGTCGACGTGCCCGGGCGTGTCGATGAGCTGCAGCTGATACGTCTCGCCGTCCACCGGCGACTCGTAGAAGACCCGTACCGCCTGGGCCTTGATCGTGATCCCGCGCTCGCGCTCGAGGTCCATCGAGTCCAGCATCTGGGCGCGCATCGAGCGCGGGTCGACGGTGTGGGTGAGCTCGAGGATCCGGTCGGCCAGCGTCGACTTGCCGTGATCGATGTGGGCGATGATCGAGAAGTTGCGGATATGGGCCTGATCAGCCATCAGCACTCAAGGGTAGGCGGCGCGGCGAGCTGATCAGCGGGCGGCGGTGCTACGCGGTGACGCCGGGCGCGGCCGCGTCCGCGGCGCCCGTCTGCTCGTCGCCGGCCGAGCCCTGCTCTTCCTCGACATGGCGGCGATGCTCGTCGTCGACGATCTTGCCGAGCCTCCCGGGCAGCAGCCCGAGCTCGTTGAGGATGCCGCGGCCGGCGACGCCCATCGTCAGCAGTCCGGCGAAGATCGCCACCGCGTCGATCGACTTGCGTCCCTGGGCGTCCCAGTAGTCATCGTGCAGGTCCAGCCAGAGCGCGAACTCGTCGAGCGTCAGTGCCGCGGCGATCCCGTACGTGCTCGCCGTCACGCGCGACTCCCACTCGGGCATCCTGTCGCCGACCCCGAGACGGTAGGTCCACAGATAGCCGATGCCCAGCAGGCCGAAGATCCCGAACGTGCTGTGGTGGATGTGGGTGCCCGAGGAGCTGGAGATGTTGTGGAACGGTCCCCTGCCGGCCTTGATCGCGTGCGTGATGCCGCGGCAGGTGGCGAACGCGCTCGTGAAGCCGATCGCGCTCAGCAGCGCCCGCTCCTGGCGCGCGTTGTGCACGTGGCGGTGATAGAGGCCCCGGAGCTCCATGGGAGCGGAAGGTTACCGTGCCCGCAGCCGGCCGAGCAGCATGGTCTCGATCTGGCGGGCCTCCGGGATCCGCATCAGCAGCACGAGCCGGGCATACAGGGCGATGGCGGCCACGAGCGCGACCCCGACCGTGATGACCTGGGCGACGAGCGACACCCCGAGCAGGCTGTCCAGTCCCTTCCACAGCAGCCAGCCCGCGGCGGTGGCGATCGCCGAGGCGACGAGGATGCGGATCGTGATCATCGTCGTCTGGGCGCCCTCCAGATGGCCGTTGAAGCCGATCCGCAATCGCCGGGCCTGCAGGAACGTCATGACGATGTTGGCTGACAGCGTGCCGATGATCAGCCCGGGGATGCCGAGCGGCTTGTAGAGCGCGAACGACACGATCAGGTCGACGACGATGTTCATCGCCGCCAGCCCGGTCGGGATCCACGGGCGCTTGAGCGCGAAGAACGTCCGCGTGAACAGCAGGTTGACGCCGGCGAAGGGGAGGCTGAAGGCGAACCACAGAAGCGCGCCGGAGACGTAGTGGGTCGACAGCGGCCCGAACTTGTCGTGCTGGTAGACGAGCCGGACGATCGGCGTGGCGAGCACGGCCATGAGGCCGGCCGAGGGGATCAGCAGCAGGTTGATCTGGCGCACGCCGTTGCCGATCGCGCCGCGCATTCCGGCCGGGTCACGGCGGTTCGCCATCCGGCTGAGGGTCGGGAACAGGACGGTGGCGACGGCGACGCTGAACACCCCCTGCGGCAGCATGTACAGCCGGAAGGCGTCGTTGATCGCCGCCGGGCCATGGGTGTTGACGAGATCCCCGAGCGTCGTGTTGATGAACGCGTCGAGGTTGATGATCCCGATGCTGATCGTCACGGGCACGAACAGGATCAGCACCTGCCGGATCCGCGGGTCCTCCCAGTTGAGCGAGAAGCGCAGCCGGAAGTCGATCTTGCGCAGCTCGGAGGTGATCAGCAGGAACTGCACGACGGTCGCCACCAGCCAGGCGATCGCGTAGGCGTAGATGGCGTGCGAGCCGTGCAGCTCGGCGTGCAGGACGACGAGCAGGACGATGATGACGAGGTTCCAGACCGCGGGGGCGAGCGCCGGGACGGCGAACCGGTCATAGGACTGCAGGATCCCGACGAGCAGCCCGGTCAGGCTCAGGAGAAGCACGACCGGGAACAGCACGCGCGAGAGGTCGGCGGTCAGCGCGGTCGCCGAGGCGCTGAGCGTGCCGGTGAACGCCGGCATGACGAGCCCGGCCACCCCCATCCAGACGATCGTCAGCGCTCCGAGGACGACGAGGATCAGCCAGAACAGCTCGGAGGCGAGCTTGAACGCCTCCTGCTTGCGCCCCTGCTGGAGCAGTTCGGTGAAGATCGGCACGAACGCCGCCGACAGCGCGGCCTGGGCGAACAGGTTGCTGAACAGGTTCGGGATCTGCGAGGCGACGTTGAACGCGCTGATCGAGACGCCGGTGGCGAAGAAGCTCGCCTGGATGACCTCGCGCCCGAGGCCGGCGACGCGCGAGAGCGCGGTGGCGGCGGCGAAGATCGACGTGCTGATCGCGATCCGGCGGTTCTGGGCGGGCGGCGACGGCGGCGCGATGGGGTCCCCGGAAGGCGGGCTCGGCGTGGACACGAGCGCGCTATAGTACGCGCCGACGCCGCGGTCACCGCGGCTTTTTCCTCATGGCCAACATTCATTCACAGAAGAAGCGGATCCTGCGCGCCGAGCGCGAGCGCCTCGAGAACCGCCGCTACACGTCGTCGATCAAGACGTATTTCCGCCGTCTCGAGACGGCCGTCGCCGGCGGGGATGCCGCCATCGCCGACGAGGAGCATCGCGTCCTCGTCAGGACGATCGACAAGGCCGTCAAGCGCGGCGCGCTGCATCGCAACAACGGCGCGCGCAAGAAGTCCCGCGCCGCTCGCGTGCGCCGCGGGGCCTAGCGACCGCCGCCGCTCGCCGGCTCTCGATTCCGCCCCTGAACCTCGAGCCAACCCGCATCCGCTTCGACGTCGAGCGCCTCGCGCAGCCGGCGCCCGGACGTGTGGAGTGCAGCGGTCGGTGGTTCGGCGTGCGCGGACGGCGGTTCATGCGCCCCGCGCTGACGCTGCGAACCGCGGACGACGAGCGCGAGCACCGGCTGCTCGCCGAGCTCGACGGCAAGCCGTGGGCGGCGCAGGACGGCGAGCTGTGGCACGCGGCGTTCGCCGGTGAGGTGTCACTCGACGCCGCGGTGGCGATCGAGCTGACCGTCGCGCCCGACATCGTCGTGACGCTGCGCGGCGGCGACGGCTCGCCCCCTCCGGCCCCGCGGCGTTCGGCGAGCGCCGCCGCCCGGGACCTGGAGCGTCTGAAGGTCGGCCTGGCGGCGGTGGAGCGCACGCTCGCGGATGAGCGCGAGCGGCGCGGCGCGGTCGAGCACGCGCTCGAGCAGGAGCGCGCCGAGACCCGCCGGCTGCGGGCGCAGGCCGGCGAGCTGCGGGCGCGGCTGGAGCTCGCTGATGCGGCCCGCGGCGAAGCCGACGCCGCATGGCGCGAGCTGGAGCAGGCGCGGCGGGATCTGGAGGCGGCTCAGCGCCGCCATGAGCTGCTGCGCCGCGAGCATCGCGAGGCGGTCGATGCCCGGACCCGTGACCGCGCCGCGCTCGACGACCGCACCGAGGAGCTGACCGCGGCCAGCGAGGCGCTCGCCACGATGCGGGCGCAGAGCGGACAGCTGCGCGCGGAGCTCGCCGGAGCGCGCGAACGTCAGCCCCCGCCCCGCGCGCGTGATGACGACCCGGCCGCGCGTTCCCTCGCCGCCGCGGCCGACCAGCCGACGCGCGTTCAGCCGACCGCGGCTCACCGCCACGTCGTCGACGACGCCGACTGGGGGCCGGCGACAGAGGGGAGACGCCATCGCGATGCGCCAGGCCCGCCGCCGCGGCCGGTCAACCCGTCGCTGCGCCGGCGCACCAACTGGTTCGGCCGGCTGCTCGCGCTGCTCGTCCTGGCCGCGGTGATCGTGGCGATCGTGCTCGTCGTCCGCTCGACGATCTCGCCGTAGGTTCGGTCACGGCCGTTCGGCCGAGGGCGAAGGCGAGGGCGAGGGCGAAGGCGCGCCGTCGAGCACCGGCGCCGCCGCGTGGCTCGGGGCCAGCAGCGCCGCGACGAGCATCGCAGCGAGCAGGGCGGCCGCCGCCGCGAAGATCAGGCCGGTGTGCAGGCCGGTGATGAACGCGGCATGGGCGTGCAGCGCGGTCGTCCCGCCGATCCGGGTGGCGATGGCGACGGAGTCACGCGCCGCCGCGGCCACCGCCGCCGGTGCGCCGGGAAGCTGGAGGTGGGAGCGGTAGGCGCTGGTCAGGATGCTGCCGATGACCGCGATCCCGAGCGCGCCGCCGGTCTCCCGGGAGAGATCGTTCAGCGCCGAGGCGACGCCCTGCTTGGCGTCGGGCAGCGACTCGGTGATGCCGGTCGTCGCCGGGGTCATGGCGAGCCCCATCCCGGCGCCGAGGACGAGCAGGCCAGCGAGCATGAGGAGATAGGAGGTGGAGGTGCCGAGCCGCGAGAGGATGAGCAGGCCGGCGGCGATCAGCGTCAGGCCGGTGACGCAGACGCGCCGCTGGCCGAATCTCCGGACGAGCTCCGGCGCCAGCCGCGAGAGCGGGAGCAGCGTGACCGGCAGCGGCATCATGCTGACCGCGCCGAGCAGGGGCGTGTCGCCACGGACGATCTGCAGGTACTGCAGCACGATGAAGATGAAGCCGAAGAACGCGAAGAACTGGATGAAGATCGACGCGCTCCCGGCCGACAGCCGAAGATGGGAGAACACGCGCGGATCGAGCAGCGGTTGGGGCCGGCGCAGCTCCCAGGCGACGAAGCCGCCGAGCACGAGCAGCCCGCCGGCGATCCCGATCACCGTCCGCGCGCTCAGCCAGCCGGCCGTCGGCGCCTCGATCACCGAGAACACGAAGGCGACGAGCCCGACGACGGCGATCACCGCCCCGACGACGTCCAGGCGCGGAGCGTCGGGGTCGGCGGACTCGGGCACGACCCGCAGCGTGCCGACGATCGCCACGATCGCCAGCGCGACGTTGACCCCGAACACCGACTGCCAGGAGAACGTCGTCAGCAGGGCCCCGGAGACCAGGACGCCGAGCAGCGCGCTCGCCCCCGCGACGCCCGCCCACACACCGACCGCCCGGGCGCGCTCGGAGTCCGGGAAGGTGGCGGTGATCGTCGACAGCGTGGCCGGCATGACGAACGCCGCGCCGAGGCCGATCACCGCGCGCAACGCGATCAGCATGTCCGGCGAGGTGACGGCCATCGCGCCCGCCGAGGCGACGCCGAAGATGACGAGCCCGATCAGCAGCGCGCGCCGGCGGCCGTAGCGATCGCCGATCGCGCCCGCCAGGAGCAGCAGCGAAGCGAAGACGAGCGAGTAGGCGTCGATGATCCATTCGAGCTCGGTCTGGGTGGCATGCGTGCTCCGGGCGACGCTCGGCAGGGCGACGTTGAGCGACGCCATCGCGGCGACGACGGCGGCGAGCGCCAGGCAGACGACGAACGTCACCACGCCTGAGCTGAACTGACCTTCTCGTTGAGATTGCGTACTCATCGGCATCCTCTCCTTGGGTGGCGACCGCGCCGCGCGACCGGCCGTTCAACACTGTTGAATTACATCCTGGCAGATCTCGTGGTAAAATTCAACACTGATGAAAACACCGATCGGCCGTGGACGGCGAGCCGGAAATCCCGAGACGCGGGAGACGATCCGCCAGGCGGCCCGCGCGCACTTTCTCTCCGCCGGCTATCGCGACGCGACGCTGCGCTCGATCGCTGCCGACGCGGGCGTCGACGTCGCCCTCGTCAGCTATTACTTCGGTTCCAAGCGGGACCTGTTCACCGCCGCGATGGCGCTGCCGGTCAACCCCGCCGATACCGTGGCGGCGATGCTGGAGGGCGATGACGCGACGCTCGCGGTGCGGATGCTGCGCGGGATGCTCGCGGTCTGGGACGCCCCGGAGAGCGGGGGCCCGCTCGTCGCCCTGGCCGGCACCGTGCTCAGCGACCCCGGAGTGCGCCGCCTGGCTGCCGAGGCGGTGGCGCGGGAGATCGTCGCGCCGCTCGCCGAGCGAATCGGCGGCCCGGACGCCGGCACGCGCGCGGCGGCGTTCGGCACCCAGGTGTCCGGGGTCATCTTCAGCCGCTATCTCCTGCGGATCGAGCCGATCGCCTCGATGCCGGCCGAGGAGATCGTCCGCGCGCTCGCCCCGTCGCTCGCCCTCACGCTCGCGCCCTGACGGTCAGGCCGCGCGGCGCCTGGCCGCCGCGGCGGGCCGTGCCGCCGGTCAGCCGGAGATCCGGCGGAGATCCGGCGGCGATCCGGCGGCGATCCGGTCAGCCCCCGCGCAGCCGCGGGCCACGCCGCCCGGTCAGCCGGCGATCCGGCCGATGGCGATCAGCGCCGCGGTGTCCTCCCCCGCCCCGCCGGGCCCGCCGCCGCGGGAGGCCAGCTCGAGATCGGCGATCTCGCCGATCGCCTGACGGAGATGGTCTGATCCGGCCTGGCGGGCGTCGGCGATCAGGCGATCGGCGGCCCGGGAGGGCATCCGCAGCCGCCGCTTGACCTGCGCGGGCGGCTCGCCGGCGTCCAGCGCCGAGGCGACGTCGTGCGCCGAGCGCACGCGCTGCGAGATCCAGTACATGAGGCCGGGGACCCGCTCGCCCTGAGCGCGCAACGCCAGAAAGGCGCGGACCGCGGCGGCCGCGTCGCCGGCGACGAGCGCGTCGGCCACCGTCCAGGCGCGGCGCTCTGACGACGACGCGGTCAGCGCCTCGACGTCGGCGACGTCCAGCGAGTGAGACGGGCCGGCGGCCGGCGGCCCCGTCGCGGACTCGGACACCTCCACCTCCGGCGCGCCGAGAGCGAGCTTCTCGAGCTCGCGCAGGAGCCGCTGCTGGCGATCGCCGACGTGGCTGACCAACGCTCGCGCGGCATCAGGCTCGAGCTCCAGGCCGAGCTCGGCCGCCCGCGCGATCACCCACTTGGGCAGCTCCCACGGCTTGACGGCGTCCTCGGCGGAGATCGAGCCCTTCGCCTTGCGCACGAGCGTATGGAGGCGCTCCGGCGCCTTGTGGCGGCCGTCCTCCCGCGCGAAGAAGGCGACGGTCGTGTCCGGGCTGATGGCGCCGATCGCCGCCTCGAGCCCGTCGAGCTCCTTGTCCTTCCAGCGCTCGACGCCGTCGACGATGATGAACCGCCGCCCGAGCGCGAGCGTCATCGCGTCGAGCGCGGCCGCGGCCGCCTCCGGGGTTGCGCTGTCGCCCTCGAGGAGCTCGAGCCCGCCGGCTCCGCTCGCGGACTCGGCGAGACCGCGCAGGCTCGCGCGGCGCTCGGCGATCCGCCCATGCTCGTCGCCGTGGATGAGATAGGCGGTCTTGAAGGCGGGCACGCGTGGGAGTGTAGGTTCCCCTCAGGCGGCGGCCGGCGCGGGTCGTGAAGCGGGGCCGGCGCGTGACGTCAGGCGGGGCGCGCCGCCAGCTCCAGCGCCCGGCGGACCGCGTCGGCGGGGGAGGCGGCGACCTGCACGCCGTCGATCGCCCAGGTCTGCAGGCCGACGACGCCGACCCCCGCCGAGAGCGCCAGCGCGATCTCCGACAGGGTCCCGTAGGCGCCGCCCACCGCCACCACGACATCGGCGGCGCGCACGATCAGCCCGTTGCGCAGCTCGCCGACGCCGGTCGGCAGCGCGACCCCGACCCACGGATTGGCCGCACGGCGGTCGGTGCCCGGAAGGATCCCGACGACGAGCCCGCCGGCTTGGGCGGCGCCCCGGCTGGCCCCCGCCATCACGCCCGGGCCGCCGCCGGTGATGACGATCGCCCCGGCCGCGGCGAGGCGGCGGCCGACCTCCTCGGCGAGGCGCTCCTGGTCCCCGGTCGGCTTCGAGGCCCCGATCACCGCCACCTGCAGCGCGGACGCCCCCACGAGCGGACGCTCCACTTGATCAGCGAACGACGATGTTGACCAGCTTGTCGGGCACCACGATCACCTTGGCGACCTCGCCGCCGTCGAGGTGCGCGATGACCCCGCGCGCGGCCCGGCACAGCGCCTCGAGCTCGTCGCGCGGAGCGCCGGTCTGGGCGGTGACGCGGTCACGGACCTTCCCGTTGACCTGGCACACGAGCTCGAAGGTGTCGGTCACGAGCATCGCCGGATCCGCGGCGGGCCACGGCTGCTCCCACACCCGCTCGCCGGCCAGCAGCGCGTACACCTCGGAGCCGAGATGAGGCGCGAACGGGAAGATGAGCGACGCGGCGGTGGCGACCGCGAAGCGCCGCGCCGTCAGCCCGGCCTCGGGATGGCGGTAGATCTCGTTGACGAGCTCCATGACGGCGGCGATCGCCGTGTTGAACGAGAAGCGCCCGCGCACGTCACCGGTCACCTTCTCGATCGCCCAGTTGGCCTTGCGCACGAGCACGAGCGCGTCGCCCTGCGGGTCCTCGGGTTGCTCCGCCGGCCCGGGCGTGAGAATGTCGTCCTCGTCGGCGATCGCATCGGCGGCGCGCCACAGGCGCGCGAGGAAGCGATACACGCCCTCCACACCCGCATCCGACCAGGCCGCGTCCTGCTCGAGCGGCCCCATGAAGAGGACGTAACAGCGGGCGGCGTCGGCGCCGAAGCGCTCGACGATCTCGCTCGGGGCGACGACGTTGCCCTTCGAGCTCGACATCTTGTTGTTGTCGGGGCCGAGGATCATCCCCTGGGTGAAGAGCGTGCGGAACGGCTCCTGGACGTCGACGAGCCCCATGTCGGCGAGCGCTTTGACGAAGAATCGCGAGTACATGAGGTGCAGGATTGCGTGCTCCACGCCGCCGATGTAGGTGTCGACCGGCATCCAGCCGGCGAGCACGCCCCGGTCCCACGGCGCCGTGTCGTTGCGGGCGTCGCAGTAGCGCAGGTAGTACCAGCTGGAGTCCACGAAGGTGTCCATCGTGTCGGTCTCACGCCGGGCCGGGCCGCCGCAGTCCGGGCAGCGGGTGTTGACCCAGTCCTCGGCGGCGGCGAGCGGTGAGCGCCCGCGCGGCTGATAGTCCTCGATCTCGGGCAGCTGGACGGGAAGATCGCGCTCCGGCACCGCCACCATCCCGCAACGGTCGCAGTACACGACCGGAATCGGGCAGCCCCAATAGCGCTGGCGCGAGATCAGCCAGTCCCGCAGGCGGAAGTTGACCGAGGCGTGGCCGGCGCCCTCGCGGTCCAGCCAGGCGACGATCGCGTCGCGGCCGGCGATCGCGTCCATGCCGCTGAACTCGCCGGAGTTGATCAGCCGCTCGTCGTCGGAGTGGGCGGTGAAGGCCTGCTGTGAGACGTCGGGCTCGTCGCCCTCGCCGGGCGCGACGACCGGGCGGATCGGCACGTCGAAGGCGGTCGCGAAGTCGTAGTCGCGCTGGTCGTGAGCCGGGACGCCCATGACGGCGCCGGTGCCGTACTCCATCAGCACGTAGTCGGCGACGAACATCGGGAGCTGCTCGCCGTTGACGGGGTTGGTGACCGTCCGGCCCAGCGCGGCTCCCGTCTTGGGCTTGTCGGCGGCGCCACGCGTCTCGGTCGACTCGTTGAGCGCGCGGTTGACGTACTCACGTACCGCGGCCTCGCGCTCGGTTCCGGCGACGAGCTTGAGCACGTCCGGATGCTCGGGAGCCATGACGAAGAAGGTGGCGCCGAACAGCGTGTCCGGGCGCGTCGTGAAGACCGCGTAGTCGATCGGGTGGGCGGGATCGACGTCCTCGCAGCGGAAGGTGACCTCGGCGCCCTCGCTGCGGCCGATCCAGTTGCGCTGCATCGCCTTGACGTGCTCGGGCCAGTCGATGCCGTCGAGATCGTCGAGCAGCCGGTCGGCGTAATCGGTGATACGGAAGAACCACTGCTCCAGCTGGCGCAGCTCGACCTCATGGCCGCAGCGCTCGCAGCGCCCGTCGATCACCTGCTCGTTGGCGAGCACGGTCTGATCGTTCGGGCACCATTTGACCGCCGCCTCCTTGCGATAGGCGAGGTCACGCTCGAGCAGCTTGAGGAAGATCCACTGCGTCCAGCGGTAGTAGGTCGGTTGATGGGTGCCAAGCTCCCGGGACCAGTCGATCGAGATCCCCCAGCGGTGAAACCAGTGGCGATAGGCGGCGATCGACCGGTCCGTCGCCACGCGGGGGTGCACGCCGGTCTTGATCGCGTTGTTCTCGGCCGGCAGGCCGAACGCGTCGTAGCCCATCGGATGCAGGACGCGGCGTCCGGTGCGGCGCTGAAAGTGGGCGATGGCGTCGCCCAGCGCGTAGTTCTTCAGATGCCCGACGTGGGGCTCGCCGCTGGGATAGGGCAGCATCTCGAGCACGTACGCCTTGTCCCGGTCGTCGCCCTCGATCTCGTTGGAGACCTCCCAGGTGTGCTCGCGCGCCCACACCTCCTGCCATCTGGGTTCGATCGTGGTGGGGTCGTAGCGTCGCTCTGACATATCGGTCGCTTGAGATTACCCGGGGGTCGCCGCCCGGCGCCGCCCGGGGCGCCGGCCGCGCCCCCGTCGCGCAAGCGCCGCGCACCGCCCAATTTGCAGGAATATGCAGCGAAACCGTCGTACTATGGCCACATGTCCCAGGAACGGACGACCGCCCTGCAAGCCCGCCGTCTGGAGCGCTTCACCGCGCCCGACCGTGTCCAGTCGATCATCGCCGCCGCCGAGGAAGCCGCCGAGCAGCTCCGCGACGAGGCCGAGGAGCGGCTGAACGCGCGGATCGCCGAGGGAGAACGCGCGGCGTCGTACCGGGTCGCCGCCGCCGAGGACGAGGCCCGGGAGATCCTGGAGCTGGCGCGCGCCGAGGCCGAGCGGCTGACCCGGGCCGCCCACGAGCAGGCCGAGCAGGAGCGGACCACCGCCACCGGCGAAGCCCTGTCGGTCGTGGCCAAGGCGACCGAGGAGGCCCAGACGCTCATCACCGAGGCGACCGAGGCCGCTGAGCGCAACCGCCACGAGGCCGAGGAATACACCCGTGAGCTCCTCAGCGACGCTCGCTTCACGGCGATGACGGTGCGCGACGAGGGACTGGAGCTCGTCACCAACCTGCGCCAGATGGGCGACTCGCTGCGCGCCAACGCCGAGCGCCTGCTGCGAGACGTCCAGAGCGTGCACTCCCACATGGTCGCCCGGATCGATCGTGCCGAGGGCAACGGCAAGCTCCCCCTGCAGCCGCGCGCGGGCAGCGGCGAGCCGGCACGCTCGGGCACCCGGCGAACGCTCGACGCCGCTCCGGACCAGGGCGACCTCCCGGACGTTCCCGAGTTCATCCCCCGCCGCTGAGCGCCGGGCTCACCCGGGCGCGCTCCGGGGCGACCGGCCATGTACTAACCTTGGCGGTCGACCTCGCGGGGCTATAGCTCAGCTGGGAGAGCGCTTGCATGGCATGCAAGAGGTCGTCGGTTCGAGCCCGACTAGCTCCATCGCGAAACCATCTCCATGTGCAGGGCCATCTCGGTGGCTGATCTGGCGGTCCGCCGTCGTGGGTTGCCGGCCCCGAGGCACCGACCGCCGAACCGGCATCGGCGGTGTCGTGGCGGCCTCGGTCAGCGATGGGCGCTGAGCGCGGCGGACGCGCTGCGCAGGAGGGCCCGTTCGGCGGTCGCCGGATCCATGGTGCCGGCGCTGACCTGCGCGCCGGCGGCATGGATCATGTCGATGAGCAGCCCGAGCAGCCAGTCGGGCGGGAGCTCGGGATCGAACTCCCCGCTGAGCTGGCCGCGGACGACCAGCGCCCGGATCGGCTCCACGGCGGGCCGGAGCCGCCGACGGAGCTCATCGCGCCCGAGCCGCCGGGGGTTGACCAGCATGAGGCCGCGATAGCGGCCGACCACCCGCCAGGCGGCCGCCAGGGTCCGGGTCATCGCCTCGGCGGCGGCCCCCTCGCTCGTCCGGGCCGACCGCACCGCCGCGCAGACCTCCTGCACCGACCGGTCGGTGAGCGCATCGAGCAGCGCATCGCGGCCGGAGAAGTGGTGGTACAGGGTCGTCCTGGAGACGCGGGCATGCGCCGCGACGCGGTCCAGGGTCACGCCCGGATCGTCAGCAAGCAGCTCGGCGGCGGCGTCCAGCAGCCGCTGTTGATTGCGGCGAGCATCGGAGCGCCCCGACGCGGGATCCTCAAAGCTTGACACCAGTGTAAATATTAGGGTTGTGTCCACAGCATCAGGCCGCCCGCCCGGTCGTGGGTTCAACCGAAGCATGCCGCCCAGCAGCGTCATCCCCGAACTCGTCTACGAGGACGTCGAGGAGGCGGTCGGTTGGCTGTGCGACACGTTCGGCCTGCAGGTTCGCTGGCAGGCCGGGGACCATCGCGCGCAGCTGTCGCTGAACGGGGGGACCGTGGTGGTCACCGAGCCCCGCACCTCGTCGGCCCTCCCCGGACCTCACTCGCTGCTCGTCCGCATTCCCGATGTCGACGGTCACTGCCGGCATGCGCGTGAGCGCGGGGCGAAGATCCTCGACGAGCCGCGCGACTTCCCCTACGGGGAGCGCCAGTACGCCGCGGAGGATCTCGGCGGGCATCATTGGGGCTTCTCACAGTCGATCGCCGACGTCATGCCCGAGTCCTGGGGCGGAACCTCCGGCCCGGCGCTGGACGCACCCGGCCCGCTCCCGGAGACGCAGCTCTCGATCATGCTGATCGTCGCGGACGCCGCAGCGGCGATCGCCTGGTATCGGGACGCGCTCGGCGCCACCGAGCTGTGGAACCTCGGCAGCGTCGCCGGCCTGCAGGTGCACGGCGCTCCGTTCTTCCTGCACGAAGCCCACCCGGGGGCCCCGACGGAGAACACACCGCTGGCGGTCGGTGCGACCAGCGTCCGGGTCGAGCTGTTCGTCGACGACCCCGACGCGGTCATCCGGGGTGCGCTGGCGGCCGGCGCGACGCCGGCGTCCCCGATCGAGGACCACCGTCACTTCGACGCCCGTGTTCACCGCCAGGGCACCGTCCGGGACCCCTTCGGGCACAACTGGTCGATCGGGAACAAGACGCCGCTGACCCCGAGCATGGCGACCGGCAATGCGATCGACGCCCCTGACCGACCGGAGATCGATGACGAGCATCCAGCCTGAGCTGTGGGTCGACCGCGCCGGCGCGGCGGTTGCCTTCTACGAGGCCGCGTTCGGGGCCACGGTCCTGCATCGCGTCGGAGAGGGCGACGACATCGTCGCCCAGCTGTCCGTGGACGGCGCGGCGTTCTGGGTCAGTGAGGCGAACCCCGAGATGCGCCGGTTGAACCCCAACGCGATCGGCGGGACGACGAGCCGCACGCTGCTCGTCGTCGAGCAGCCCGAGCAGGTCGTCGCGCAGGCGGTGGCGTCCGGCGCGCAGGAGACCTCGGCGGTCACCGATGAGCACGGCTGGCGACTTGGCCGAATCGTCGATCCGTTCGGCCACGAGTGGGAGATCGGCACGCCCCTGAGCCCCTGAGCCCCTGAGCCGCTGGGCCCCTGAGCCGAGCCGCGGGCTCTCAGCCCGCGGGGCGATCGGCGGCCTTCGCGGCCTCCAGCGCCGCCGGCGGGTCGAGCGCCGCGGTGCCCCGGGCCAGGGCGAGCGCGCGATCGGCGAGCTCCGCCGCCTGCGCGCCGCCGAGCTCCTCGTCGCGCAGCGCGAGCGCGAGCAGGATCTGGCGCAGCAGCTCCGGGTCCTCGAGGTCCGGGGGCGCGCCGGCCGCCGGCAGCGACCGGGTGGCGGCGAGCAGCTGGGCGGCGGTCGCGCCCCCGCCGAGGCCGAGCCGGCCCCCCGGGTGCTTGTCAGGGATCGTGGCGACGATCGCGCCGGTCGCCGGGTTGACGACCGCGACCCGGCTGCGCAGACCGACCCGATCCGGCGCCAGGCGATAACCCGACAGCCGTAGATAGCCGAGCTGGGCGGCGAGCGAGGTGAACGCCGCCATCTCCCGCTCATCGCGGAGCTTGCGATGGTGCAGGGTGATCTGCGTGCCGGCGTCGGGCAGGGCGGGATCGGGATCGGGCGCGAACAGCAGGAACGCCTGGGAGCCGAGCCGGCCGGCGCCGACCCCGGCCACGTCGACGAGGAGCTGATAGCCGCCGAGGCTGAGCGCGCCGACGATCCCCGGCGGCAGCGGGTGCTCGATCAGGTGTCCGGTGGGAAAGAGCACTCCGACGCGGATCTGAGCTAGTTGTCCAGCAGGCCGCCGACGATCCCGCCGAGCAGGCCGCCGGCGCCCTGCTGCTGCTGTCCGGCGCCGCCGTTGCCCTGCGGGACAGGCGGCTCGTAGTACGCGCTCTGCAGGCCGACGCGGCCGGGACCGGTGAAGCGGTTGAAGACGAGGCTGCCCCCGCCGCCGCCGAGGAAGCCGGTCTTGAAGCCGTAGACCTCCTGGCTCATCGAGACGCTGTGGTCGCGGAAGAGCCACCCCCCCGGCTCGATGTCGATCGTCTCGCCGGGCTCGAGCATCTTCTCGAAGACGTTGCCGTAGCCATGCACCCAGACGACGCCCTCGGCATCCCCCGCGGTGAAGTGGTCGACGAAGAAGCCGCCGCCGTACAGCATGTTGGCGAACCCCTTGATCCGGCTGTAGTCGTACTCGACGTGGCCGGTGGCCGCCAGGAACTGATGCTCGCGGACCATGATCCCTGCGCCCGCCGGCAGATGGAGCGCGACGACGTGCCCGGGCGCATCGCGGCTGAACGCGATCTCCCCGGCCGATTCGGCCTGGAGCAGGAGCAGCGGCATCCCGCCGAACACGCGCCGCTTGAGGCCCTTCTTGAGCGGATGCAGGCCGATCTGCATCTGCGGGTACTTCCACAGCAGGACGTGGTGCTCGAAGTACACCGGCACCTGGCCGTCGAGCGCCATGTGCAGGACCGGGACGAGCTCGCCCTCGAGGCGATAGTTGACCCCGGGCGCCACCCCCTGCTGGATCTGGGTCGGAAGGATCGTTGGCGCGGTCGGCATCGGCTCTCCTCACATCGTCGCGGGCGGCGTCGGGTGGTGGCCACGCTAGCGCTCTCCGCGGTCCGATGCCGGCGTGAGCCCATGACCATTCCCTCGATTCAGGCGATAATCGGCGCATGCCACCGATCTACGTGACCGGCCACCGCAATCCGGACACCGACTCGATCGCATCGGCGATCGGCTACGCCGAGCTCAAGGGACGGCTGGACCCCAACAACGAGTATGTCCCCGTCCGGCTCGGCGACACCAACGCCCAGACGCGCTGGCTGCTGGACCGCACCGGCGCCCCCGAGCCCCTCTTCCTCCCCCACGTCATGCTCCGGGCCCGCGACGTGATGCGGCGGACCTTCCCGGTCATCCGCCAGGACGAGCCGGTGCGCGAGGGCGGGCTGGCAATGGCGAAGTCCGACCTCGAGCTCGTGCCGATCGTCGACGCCGGCGGCGGCCTGGCCGGGGTGCTGACCGAACGGGCGCTCGCCCGGCGCTATGTCCGTGAGTCGCTGCGGACCTCGACGCTCGAGGAGGCCCCGACGTACATCAGCGCGGTCCTCTCGGTCCTGGAGGGCGAGCTCGTCGTCGGCGACGATCGCCAGCTGTCGGGCCGGGTCTGGGTCTACTCCAACGACGTGGACACCGACAGCGGCATCGGCCGCGGGGACGTCGTCGTCGTCGGCAACCGGCCCGACGCGCAGCTGCGGGTGATCGAGCTCGGCGCCGCGCTCGTCGTGCTCTCGAATTCGGCGATGCCGTCGCAGGAGGCGCTGGCGGCGGCGCGGGCGCGCGGCACGGCGATCGTCGTCTCACCGCTGGACAGCTACGTGTCGGGCCGCATGATCACCCTCGCCGCCCCGTGCAGCGCGCTGATGGAGTCAGACCCCCTGACCGTCACCCCGGACTTCCTGCTCGACGACATGGCCGAGCAGATCAAGGAGAGCCATTACGGCGCCGCCGTGGCGCTCGATGCCGACAACCGGCCGGTCGGGCTGGTGACGCGCGCCGACCTCGTCGGGCCGGCGCGTCGCCGGCTCGTGCTCGTCGACCACGCCGAGATGGCGCAGAGCGCGGTCGGGATCGCCGACGCCGAGATCCTGGAGATCCTGGATCACCATCACATCGGCTCGATCGAGACCCGGGTCCCGGTGACCGCGACGTTCGACCCGGTCGGCTCGACCGCGACGCTCGTCGTCGAGCGCTTCCGCCAGGCCGGGATGGAGCCGAGCCGCTCGACCGCCGGGATGCTGCTCGGCGCGGTCCTCTCCGACACCGTGATCCTCAACTCGGCGACGACGACCGAGCGCGATCACGCCGTCGTCGAGTATCTGGAGCGGGTGCTCGCGCTCGACGCCCGGGAGCTCGGCCGCGAGATGTTCGAGGCGACCGCCGACGTCTCGGGGCTGACCGCCGAGCAGATCGTCACCGGCGACGCCAAGCGCTATGAGATCCGCAACGGCCAGGAGATCTGCATCGCCCAGGTCGAGGTCGTCGGCAACGCGCTCCACGACCGCAAGGGCGAACTGCTCGACGCTCTGCGCCACGAGCGCGAGGACCGCGGGCTCGTCCTCTACGCGCTGATGGTCACCGATGTCGTCGACAAGGGAACCGAGATGCTCGTCGCCGGCGACGTCGCGGCGGTGGCGCGCAGCTTCGGCGTCGAGGCCACCGACAGCATGATCGCGCTGCCGGGCGTGATGAGCCGCAAGAAGGAAGTGGCGCCGAAGCTGATGACGGCGCTGTAGCCCCCGGCCGGCGCGACCGCCGTGGGGCGGCAGGCGCGCGGACTCAGACCGCCGCCGCGACGACCTCCCGGGCGGGCGCCTCGCCCCACAGCTGCTCCAGCCGGTAGTACTCGCGGGTCTCCGGCGTGAAGACGTGGACGACGACGTCCAGGTAGTCCATCAGGATCCAGTGGCCCTGGGTCAGGCCCTCGACCCGCCGCGGCAGCAGCCCGTGGGCCGACTTCATGCCGGCGTGGATGGAGTCGTGGATCGCCTTGCACTGGCGGTCGGTGCGTCCGGTGCAGATGAGGAAGTAGTCGGCGTAGCCGATGATGCCGCGCAGGTCAAGCTGCACGATGTCCAGCGCCTTGCGATCGGCCGCCAGCTCGCCGGCGGTCGATGCGATCAACTCGGGGGTCAGGGTTGAACTGGTCATGAACCTCCTGGGTGGCCGTAGAGCCTCTGTCGGTGGATGTAATCGACGACGCCGTCGGGGACGAAGTAACGGATCGGCTGGCCGGCCCTGACGCGCCGGCGGACCATCGTCGATGAGATGCCGATCCGCGGCATCGCGAACAACCGCGCCCGCTCGCCGCCGTCGACCGCGCCGAGCGCGTCGCTCACCGCCTCACGTGTCGTCCCGCGCCGCTTGGCGACGGCGAGCGTCGCCAGCTCGAGCACCCGCTCGGGCTGCTTCCACCGCGGGAGCCCGGCGGCGATGTCGCCTCCGACGATCAGCACGAGCTCGTTGTCAGGCGCTTGCGATCTCAGCATCCTCAGGGTATCGACCGTGAAGGATGGACCGTCGCGGCGCAGCTCGATGTCGGAGACCTCGAAGCGGTCGTCATCACGCACCGCCAGCCGGCACAGCGCGAGGCGGTGCTCGGGGCCGGGCTCGTCGTCGACGGGCTTGTGCGGCGGCACGCCGGCGGGGATGAGCATCACGCGATCCAGCTCGAGCTCACGATAGGCCTCCTGCGCGCAGACGAGGTGACCGAGATGTGGCGGATTGAAGGTTCCGCCGAGGATTCCGACGCGCACGTGCTAGTGGCCCCTCACGGCTGATTCCCCCGCGGCACCGGCGAGGCTCACGCGCGGGTCTGACCGTCGCCCTCGACGATGTACTTGAAGGTGCACAGCTCGCGCAGGCCGATCGGGCCGCGGGCGTGGAGCTTCTGGGTCGAGTTCCCGATCTCGGCGCCCATCCCGAACTCGCCGCCGTCGGTGAAGCGCGTCGACGCGTTGACGTAGACACACGCGGCGTCGACGCCGAGCTGGAAGGCGCGCGCCGAAGCGGTGCTCGTCGTGCAGATCGCCTCGGAGTGCCCGCTGCCGTGGGCGTTGATGTGGGCGATGGCGTCATCGGTGGAGTCGACGACGGCAACGGCCAGCTCGAGCGCCAGATACTCGGTGTCCCAGTCCGCGTCGGTGGCCGGCTGCACGGTCACCCGGCCCGCGACCGCGGCGCGCGCGCGCTCGTCGCCGTGCAGGGTGACGCCGGCCTGCGCCAGGGCTCCGAGCACCTCCGGGAGGAAGCGGCCGGCCTCCGCGCGATGGACGAGCAGCGTCTCGGCGGCGTTGCACGTTCCCGGCCGCTGGAGCTTGGCGTTGAGCACGATGGCGCGCGCGGCGTCGAGGTCGGCGCCGGCGTCGACGTACACGTGGTTGTTGCCCGAGGCGGCGTAGATCACCGGCACGGTGGCGACGCCCTTCAGCGCGGCCTTCAGCCCCTCGCCCCCGCGGGGGATGATGAGATCCACGACCCCGGTCTGGGTGGCGAGCTGGGCGAGCTCGTCACGTGCGCCGCCGGAGAGGATCGACAGCGCGCCGCCGGGCAGGCCGGCCGCCGCGGCGGCATCGGCGGCAACCACCGCCAGCACGGCGTTTGAGTGCGCGGCGGAGCTCGAGCCGCGCAGCACGACGGCATTGCCGGACTTCAGGCACAGCGCCGCGGCGTCGATCGTCACGTTCGGCCGCGCCTCGTAGACGACCGCGATCACGCCGAGCGGTACCCGTACGCGCCGCATCTGCAGGCCGTTGGCCAGCGTCGAGCCGTCGATCACCTCGCCGACCGGGTCGGGCAGCGCGGCGATCGTGCGCACGCCGGCGGCCATCCCGGCGATCCGCCGCTCGTCGAGCGCGAGCCGGTCCAGGAGCGCGTCGGACAGTCCGGCGGCCTCGCCGGCCTCCAGGTCACGGGCATTGGCCTCCAGGATCTGCTCGGTGGAGTCGATCAGCGCCGCGGCGATCGCTTCGAGCGCGGCATCCTTGACCGCCGAGCTCAGCGTCGCGAGGGCGCGCGCCGCGCGCTTGGCGGCGAGGCAGGTGTCGGCGACCGACGGGGTGGTGCTGGTCGTGGCCATCGTCCTACAGGTTACTTCGACTTCGCCCGCGGTCAGCCCGCCGTCATCCGATCGCCGGCCGAACGTCAGGAGAGCACGAAGTAGTCGCGATGGATCGCCTCCTCGCTGGCCAGCGGAAGCAGCTCGCGGATGGCGCCCGACTGCATCCCGCGCACCGTGCGCAGCTCATCGGCCGAGTAGTTGGAGATGCCCTTGCCGACGGTGAGCTGATCGTGGGCGATCTCCACCGCATCGCCGGCGTCGAAGGCCCCGCTGACCTCGACGACCCCGACCGGGAGCAGGCTCGTGCCGCCCTCGCGCAGCGCCCGGGCGGCGCCGGCGTCGACGAGCACCCGTCCGCGGACCGGCTTGGCGTACTTCAGCCACAGCTTGAAGCTCGAATAGCGGCCCTCACGTGCCGGGAAGCGGGTCCCCACCGCCTCGCCGGCGGCCGCCGCGGTGATCCGGCCCGGCTCCAGGCCGCTGGCGATCACCGCCGGGATCCCCGATGCCGTCGCCATCTCGGCGGCGACGACCTTGGAGCGCATCCCGCCCTGGCCGAGCGGCGACGTGGCGTGACCGATGTCCAGGCGCTCCAGGTCGGCGAAGTCGGCGACCTCGTCGACGCGGCGGGCCGCGGCGTCGTGGCGGGGATCGGCGGTGAACACCCCGTCGGCGTCGGTCAGCAGCAGCAGGCGCTCGGCGCCGAGCAGGATCGCCACCTGCGCGGCCAGGAAATCGTTGTTGCCGAACGAGATCTCGTCGGTCGTCGTCGTGTCGTTCTCGTTGATGACCGGCACGACGCGCCACTCCAGCAGCTTGCGCAGCGTCTGGCGGGCGTTGAGATAGTGGGTGCGGGCGCTCATGTCGAAGAACGTCAGCAGGACCTGCGCGGTCGGCACGCCGTGGGCCCTCAGCAGCTCGTCATAGACCTGATAGAGCTTGCCCTGGCCGACGGCGCTCGCCGCCTGCAGCTCGTCGATCGCCCGCGGGCGCAGGCCGAGCGACATCACGCCCATCCCCCGCGCGATCGCGCCGCTGGTGACGATGATCACCGAGCCCCCGGCGGCGTGGAGGGTCGCCACCTCCGCGCAGATCGCACCGAGCACATCGGCGCGCACCTCGCCGCGCTCGTCGGCGACGAGGCTCGAGCCCAGCTTGACGACGAGGCAGCTCACACCGGCAAGGGTAGGCGTTTGCCGGCGTGGGGAGCCGGAGCGCCCCGGCCGCCGCCGGAGCGCTCCGATCCCGCCGTCGGTCAGCCGGTTATCACCTTCCTCACGGTGCACCACGGATCGCTCGGGACGCCCGCGCACGGATTGGGCATCGTCGGCAGGTCCTTGGGCAGCGGGTGCATGATCACCTTGGTCGCCCGCGGATAGCTGTCGCCGGTCTGGCAGCCGAAGGGCGGCAGCTTGACCTGCGAGTCGCACAGCACCTCGTTGAGGAACGGCACGTTGACGTTCGCGCCGGCGGTCGCCCCGCTGCACGTCGGATCGGCCGTCTCCAGCGCCGCCGACACCGCGGTCAGGCTGCCGCTCGCGTCGGTGTTGCCGGCGAAGCAGTCGGTCGGATGCGTGCCCTCGAGGTTGAGCTGCTCGAAGTCGCCGTTCGTCGGATTCCCATAGCCGCCGTCGTTCTTGAACGTGTTGCTCAGCAGCGCGTCGCCGAACTCGTCGAACAGGCAGCCGCCGGCTCCGAGGATCGGCGAGTTCAGCGTCCCACCGGTGCACGGCGCTCCGTTGTCGATGTAGGACACGAAGATGACGCCCCACGCCCTGTCGTTGGCGAAGGTGTTGTCCATGATCGTGTCGTTGCGCCCGCCGGAGACCGACATCCCGGTTCCGACCGGCCCGGCCGCCGCGGAGCCGAGCGCGGGGACGTTGGGATTGTTGTTGTCGTGGACGTCGTTGTGCTCGAACACCCAGCAGGAGTGCGTGTGGGTGATCGGGCTGATCGCGTTTCCGGGACAGGCGCCGTTCTGGGGCGGAGGGTTGTCGCCGTTCTGGCTGTTGGTGTCGAACCCGTCCTCGTTGTTGTCGAACTGCGAGTTCTCGATCAGCATCCGGCCGCCGGAGTTGGAGCCCGAGTAGCCGAGCGCGTTGTACTCCGCCCAGCCGTGGTTCAGCGTCTGGTCGCACACCTGCTGGCAGGCCCCGATGTAGTAGCCGGAGTCGTTGAAGTTGCTGGCATACGTCTGATCCCAGGTCCCGCCGCTCCAGTTGCTGGAGAAGATCCCGTAGGTGGCGGCGGTCGACTCGCCGGCCGCGCTCATGCCCTGGAGATAGGTGCTCGTCGCGGTCAGATAGGCGCCGTAGTAGCCGTGGCCGCCGACCTTGCCGCTGTTGGCGCCCCCGTTCCACCAGATCTGATTGCCGGCGTCCCGGGAGCCGCCCAGGAAGTTGCAGGCGGTGAGATTCTCGATCGAGACGTTCGGGGCCTTCCAGACCATCAGGCCGTTGACGCCCGACCTGGCGGTCGTGGCCCGGTTCAGCGCGTAGGGCGACCCCGTGCTCGCGCCGCTGAGGCCGAAGTTCTGCGCCGATCCTCGGCGGCTGCAGGTCGATCCCGACTTCGTGCCGTCGACGATCACCGTGTTGCGGTTCATCCCGCGGATGTGGAGATCGGCCTTCGTGATCAGCACGCCGGCGGGAAAGTCCGGATAGCCCTTGGGCGTCTCGACCTTCGTCGTCTTGTAGTCGCCGGGGCCGATCAGGATCCAGTCGCCGGGCTTGGCGGCATCGACCGCGGCCTGGATCGTCGTGTACTGGCCCTTGACACCCCTGTAGGTGCCGACCCGCAGGACCTTGGCCCCGGCGGCTCCGACGGCGGTGAGCGCCGTGAGAACCGCGCTCAGGGCCAGCACTGCTGCAACGTGGCGTCGCATTCCTCCTCCTCCTCTTCGCGCCCGGCTCGTCGTTGGGCCGGGACGGCGCGGAATCCTACACGCCCGGGTCGAGGTCGAAGGCGATTCCCGCGATCTCCACCTCGTCGCCGGCGACGAAGCCCTCGGCCTCGAGCGCTCGGAGCACGCCGATGCCCTTCAACCGGCGCTCGAGATGGGCGAGGGCCTCCTCGTTGTCGAGGTCGTAGCGGGCCAGCAGCCGTTCGATCCCCGTGCCGGTGACACTGAACGCGCCTTCGCCGGTGCGCTCCACGCTGTAGGCGCGCGGCGCCGCCGGGCGGAACACCCGGTGCTCGGGGAGCTCGACCGGCAGGTCCTCTCCGGGCGCCGCCCCGGCGCTGCGCTCCTGCGCGACCGGGACGTGGCGGATGATCGCGGTGGTCAGCTCGCCGAGCCCGAGGCGGGTGACCGACGACGTGACGAGGACCGGCACGTCAGGACCGAGGCGCGCGCTCCAGCGCTCCTGCGCGGCGCGCGCGGTGGCGGCGTCGACGAGGTCGGCCTTGGAGAGCGCGAGGATCCGCGGGAGCGCCGCCAACCGGGGATCGTGGGCTGCGAGCTCGTGCTCGACGGTGGCGTGGTTGGCCTCCGGGTCTGAGCCGTCCAGCGGGGCGAGGTCAAGGACGTGCACGAGCAGCCGGGTGCGCTCGACATGGGCCAGGAAGTCGTGCCCGAGTCCAGCGCCGTCGCTCGCGCCCTCGATCAGGCCGGGGATGTCGGCCAGGACGAGCTGACGCGACTCGGTCTGGAGGGTCCCGAGGACGGGGGCCAGCGTCGTGAAGGGATAGCCGGCGATCTTCGGCGCGGCGCGGGTGAGCCGCGACAGCAGCGACGACTTCCCGGCGTTCGGGAGGCCGATCAGGCCGACGTCGGCGAGCAGCTTCAGGCGCAGCGTCAGCCACGTCTCGTCTCCCGGCAGACCGCGCTCGGCGAAGCGCGGCGTCTGATGGGTCGGGCCGGCGAAGCGCTTGTTGCCGCGACCGCCCGGGCCGCCGCGGGCGATGACCGCGCGCTGTCCGGGTGCGACGAGGTCATGCAGCGCCCCGTCTGACTCGAGCACGATCTCTGTCCCGGGCGGGACCTTGAGCTCGAGCGTCGCGCCGTCGGCGCCGTGCCGGAGCGAGCCCTCGCCGTTGCCGCCGCGCGTCGCCTTGAAGTGTGCGCGACGGCGGAACACCTCCAGGTCACGCAGGGAGTCGTCGCAGACGAGCACCACGTCGCCGCCGCGGCCGCCGTCGCCGCCGTCGGGGCCGCCGCGCGGGACGTGGGCCTCACGGCGGAAGCTCAGACAGCCGTCGCCGCCGGCCCCGGCCTGGACATGGATGCGGGCCTTGTCATGCATTGCGTAGATTCAGACTATGTCCGATCCCGTGGTTCTCATCACCGGCGCCTCGTCGGGTATCGGCGCCGCCACGGCGCGCGCCGCTGCCGCCGCCGGCTTTCGCGTCGCGCTCGGCGCGCGGTCGATCGACCGCCTGCGGTCGATCGCCGCGGAGCTCGGCGGTGACGAGCGGGCCCTGGCGATGCGCTGCGACGTGACCGAATGGCCCGATCAGGAGGCGTTCGTGGCCGCCGCCCATGAGCGCTTCGGCCGCCTGGACGTGGCCTTCGCCAACGCCGGCTTCGGCGCCAAGCGCGGCTTTCTCTCCGAGACGCCCGAGCACTGGCGGTCGATGGTGCTGACCAACGTGTACGGCGCCGCGCTGACGATCCGGGCGACGATCCCGGCGCTGCGCGAGTCCCGAGGACACCTGCTGCTGACCGGCTCGGTGGCCGGGCGCCGCTCGCTCCCCGGCTCGCTGTACTCGGCGACGAAGTGGGCGGTCTCCGCGCTCGGCGAGTCCGCCCGCCAGGAGCTGAACGGCAGCGGCGTGCGGGTGACGCTGATCGAGCCCGGGATGGTCGATACGCCGTTCTTCGACAACCGGCCGGCGAACGCGCTGACGCCCGAGGACGTCGCGCGCGCGATCATGTTCGCGGTCGCCCAGCCCCCGCACGTCGACGTCAACGAGATCCTCGTGCGCCCGACCGCCCAGGACGGCTGACGCGCGGCGGAGCGAGGTTTGCGTCGTCACGCGTGACGCCCGGCGGGCACACCGCCGACCGAGACCGTAGTCTCCGCGCGTGACCGGGGCACTGCCCTGCCGTCGCATGACGTCAATCCTTCGAGCAGGGAGTTATACGTGAGCACGTTCATATCGGACTTCAAGAAGTTCCTCATGCAGGGCAATCTGATCACCCTCGCGGTGGCGTTCATCATGGCGACGGTGTTCGCCGCGGTGCTCAAGGCGTTCATCGCCGACTTGATCACGCCGATCATCGCGCTCATCTTCGGCAAGCCGGACTTCAGCGCGCTGTCGTTCAGCATCAACTCGAGCCATTTCCTGTACGGCGACTTCATCAACAACGTGTTCACGTTCGTCGTCACCGGGCTCGCCGTGTTCTTCTTCGTCGTCAAGCCGTACGAGGGCTTCCAGGCCCGCAAGGCCGCGGACGACCCGACCACGAAGGAATGCCCGGAGTGCACGTCGGAGATCCCGGTCGCCGCCAAGCGCTGCCCGCAGTGCACCGCGCACCTGGCGGTCGTCGCCGGCCCGGCCTGACGAACCGGGGCGAGAAACGCGCGCTATGCGCGCGTTTCTCGCCCCGACCGCTCGGCACGGTGCGCCGAGCGCACGCGTGGCCGCCCCGGGCGCGGGCCTGGACGGCCGGCGCTCGGCGGACGGCGAGGCGCGAGGGTCAGGCGGCGGCGGGCGAAACGGCCGCGACGGGCGCGGCGTCGGCCACCGTTTCGGCCGAGATGACCGAGATGACGCGGCCACGGCGGCCGGTCGTGAACTGGACCTTGCCGGCTGCGCGGGCGTAGATGGTGTCGTCGCGGCCGATCCCGGCGCCCTCGCCGGGCTTGAAGCGAGTGCCACGCTGACGGACGATGATCTCGCCGCCGGTCACGGCCTGGCCGGCGAACACCTTGACGCCGAGGCGCTTGGCGTTCGAGTCACGACCGTTGCGGCTCGAGCCGAGTCCCTTCTTATGCGCCATTGCCGGCCTCCTCGGGCGTGGGGTTGGCGGCCGGAGCCGCCGGCGCGGCGGCATCGGCCGGCGCGGCGGCATCGGCCGGTGCGGCGGCATCGGCCGGTGCGGCGGCGGCAGCCGGGGCGGTGGCAACCGCGTCCGGAGCCGGCGCGGTGGCGACAGCCGTGGCCGACGCCGGGGCGGCGGCCGACGACGCCGAACCGCCCGACTCGGGCCGGCCGAGTGAGGTGACCTCGATCCGGGTCAGCTCCTGGCGATGGCCGTTGCGCCGCTTATAGCCCCGCTTGGGCTTGAACTTGACGATCCGCAGCTTCGGGCCGCGCTCGTGGCTGAGCACCCGAGCCTGGACGGTGATCCCGTCCAGGCCGTCGCCGTCCAGGACGTCGTCGCCGTCGACGACGAGCAGCGTCTGCAGGTCGACGGTCGCCCCGTCCCCGACGGGCAGGCGCTCGACGAGCAGCGACTCGCCCTGCGTCACGCGGTACTGCTTTCCACCTGTTTTGACGATCGCGTACATGGTCACTCCGACGTGGGCGAGACGGTGGCGGCCGATTCGGCCTGAGCACCGGAACGGCGTCGCCCGCCTCTGCGGCCGCGACGCCGAGGCTTGGAGTCTAGCTCGTCGTCGTCCTCACCGGACCCGTCGCCGTCCGTGCCCGCTCCCGAGGACCCGCTGGAGCCCACCGAGCCGCCGGCGTCGACGAGCGAGGCGACGGCCGAGGTGCGCCCCACCTCCTCGATGCGCACGAGCTGCTTGGTGCCGACGTACTTGGTCCCGCCGCGGATCGAGATGATGTAGCCGTCGACCTTGGCGACCGCGTCGCCGGGGCTGTACATGTGAGGCTCGACGACCTCGACATGGACCTCCTCGCCCTCCCGGAAGGGCAGCGCCCGCTCCAGGACCTGGTCGCGGTCGCCCTCCAGCAGGATCGAGAAATGGTCGAGCGGCAGGCCCTCGGAGCCCTCGAAGACGAACACCTTCCCGGTCTCCTCCTCGATGGCATGCAGGACGCGGGCGTCGTTGCCGGTGAACTCGGCGCTGACCCGGGGGTTCATCTGGATCAGCAGCGCATCGGCGGTCGCCTCCTTGGCAAGGTCGCGCATCCGGCGCTCGAACTCGATCGCGATCGTCTCCTCGGACTTGATCACGCCCTCGCCATCGCACGTCGGGCAGGGCCGGGTCATGATCTCCCGCACGCCCTCGGTGACGTTCTGACGGGTCATCTCGACGAGACCGAGCGGGGAGATCTCGACGACGAAGGTCTTCGTCCGATCCTCGTCAAGCGCCTTGCGCAGCGTCTTGAGGACGGCATCGCGGTTGCGAGCGCGCGCCATGTCGATGAAGTCGATGACGATGATCCCGCCGATGTCGCGCAGCCGCAGCTGGCGCACGACCTCGTCGGCGGCCTCGAGGTTGGTCTTGGTGATCGTGTCCTCGAGCCGGGCGCCCTTGCCGCGGCCGATGAACGAGCCGGAGTTGACGTCGATGACGGTCAGGGCCTCGGCATAGTCGATCACCAGATAGCCGCCGCTGGGCAGGTCGACGCGGCGAGACAGCGTCGACGCGAGGACGTCCTCGACCCCGAAGGCCTCGAACAGCGGCGTCTCCTCCTCCCACAGCTCGACATGCTCGACGAGCTCGGGAGCGGTCCGGGAGAAGAACGACAGCAGCCGATGATGCTGCTTGGGATCGTCGACGACCGCGCGCTCGAAGTCGTCGGAGAAGATGTCGCGCACGACGCGAACCGACAGGTCCGCCTCCTGGAAGACGAGCTCCGGGGCCGGCGTCTCGGCGACCCGCTTCTGGAGCACCTCGCCGAGCTTGAAGAGATAGATCAGCTCGCGCTCGAGGTCGGCGCGCTTGGCGCCCTGGGCGGCGGTGCGGATGATCGCGCCGGCGCCGCGCAGATCAAGCTTGGCGGCCTCCTTGCGCAGGCGCTCGCGCTCCTTGTCGTCGAGCCGGCGCGAGACGCCGACGCCCTCGCCGAACGGCGCGTAGACCATGTAGCGCCCCGCGATCGTCAGATCCATCGAGAGCCGGGCTCCCTTGGTCTTGAGCGGATCCTTGACGACCTGCACGACGATCTCCTGGCCCGGCTTGAGCATGTCGGTGATGTTGCGGCCGTCGCGAGTCCCGCCGCGCCCGCGCCGCGGAGCCTCGACCCCGGGCAGCACGATCTCGTCGACGTGCAGGAAGCCGTTCTTCTCCAGGCCGATGTCGATGAACGCCGCCTCCAAGCCGGCCAGGACGTTGTCGACCCGGCCCTTGTAGATGTTGCCGACGATCGAGCGGCTGCCGCGGCGCTCGAGGTACAGCTCGGCGACCCGGTATTCGCTGGAGGCGGGCTTACGGCGCCGCCGGTTCGCGCTCGCGGCCGTACGGCCGGTGGAGGCCGTTCCCGCCGTTTCCAGCATCGCGACCCGAGTTTCCCCGCGGTCGACGCTGACCAATACTTGCTTCTTCAATTGTCGTCAGTCCTTTGGAAGTCTTGCCGCGCTGATCTGGATCGCGCCGGCGTTACGAGAGGAGCGTCCGGGGCTTCCCGGACGCCGCCATACGGCCTTGTGCATATATCGACTGCAACAGGCCGATGGCCAAGAAGGTGACGATCACCGACGAGCCGCCATAGCTCAAGAGCGGTAACGGGACGCCCGTGATGGGCATGATCCCGATCGTCATTCCGACGTTCACGAAGACCTGGAACATGAGCATCGCAAGGATGCCGCCGGCGATCAATGTGCCGAACAGGTTCTTGCTCATCGTGAGGATCCGCAGAGCACGCCAGATCAGCAGTGCGTAGAGCGACAGCACCACCGCGGCTCCGACGAATCCGTACGTCTCTCCCACCGCCGCGAACATGAAGTCCGTGTCGTTGGCCGGCAGGAAGTCCAGCTTGGTTTGGGTCGCGTCCTTTCCACGGCCGGTCTTCTGACCCGAGCCGATCGCGATCTCCGATTGTTGAATCTGGTAGCCCGACGGGCCGGCATGGGCCGGGTCGATGAACGCCGTCAGGCGCTGCACCTGATAGTGCTTGAGCAGGTGCACCCCAAGCGCCGGCGCACCGGCGAGGACGATGGCGATCGCGACGACGAACATCGTCACGAGCGCGGTGAGCTGCTTGGACGAGGTGCCGGCGAAGAAGAGCACGCTGAAGCCGATGGCGACGTAGACCATGCCCGTGCCGAGGTCCGGCTGCGGGATGACGAACAGCGCGGCGACGAGCGCCAGCAGCATGATCCGAGCCGTCGTACGCCATTCGTGCAGCTGCCGGGCGCGGTCGACCGCGAATCCGGCCAGGGCGACGATCACGAGGATCTTGCCGAACTCCGACGACTGGAAGTTGATGAACGGCAACGGGATCCAGCGCCGCGCCCCCTCCACCGGCGGCATCGCGTAGACGACGAGGTTGAGCGCGATCATCACGCCGAACAGGCCGAGCCGCAGATCGCGCAGGCGCGAATAGTCAAAGCGGCTGAGGATGAGCGCCAGCAGCAGGCCGACCGCGCCGTACAGCACCTGGCGCTCGGCGGTGCCCCGCCCGACGGCGTTGTCGAGCGTCATGAACGAGCAGGCGAGCAGGCCGAGCGCCGCCAGCAGCAGCAGCGGGTCGATCAGCGGCAGCGCCCGCTCCCGGGGTGCCAGCACCTCGTCGGGGGCCTGGATCGGCGTCGCGCTCACGTCGCCGCCCGGCCCGGCAGATGAATCACGCAGAGAGAGATCACAGGGTCGTCGAGATCCCGGCCTTGTAGGGACCCATCTTGCCGTAGAACCACTGCGAGAGGATCTGTCGCGCCACCGGCGCGGCGGCGACGTCGCCGAAGCCGCCCTGCTCGACGGTCACCACGACCACGATCGGCTTGCTCGTCGCGCTGGCGGGCACGAAGCAGGCATACCACGCGTAGTCCGGCTGCCCGTTGTACTCCGCGGTGCCGGTCTTGCCGTAGACCTGCTGGGGGAAGTCGCCCATGACGTCGGCCGACGTGCCTCCGGCCTGGGAGGCGGCCTCGCGCAGGCCCTGCTGGATCGCGGCCAGGTTCCCCGGATCGATCGCGATGTGACGGCTCGGCGGCGGGTCGATCCGCTGCAGGACCGTGCCGTCGCGGCTCTCGACATCGAGACCGATGTGCGGTCGAACGATCGTGCCGCCGTTGGCGATCGCCGAATACACGACGGCCAGCTGCAGCGGGGTGACCTGCACGTCGCCCTGGCCGACCGCGAGGTTGATGTTGTCGCCGATCGTCCACGGGTCCAGATCCGCGATCCCGCAGCCCCCTGGCGGATGCTTGGGCTTGCCCTTGAACGGCCCGGTGGCGTCGTCGCACTCCTGCTCCAGCCGATTGCGACCGGCTCGCCACGCCGGGCTGGGCAGCGTGCCGTCGACCGAGTCCGGCAGATCGATCCCCGTCGACTGGCCGATCCCGAACGCCCGGGCCCACTGCTGCAGCGCGCCGCCCTGCGGGTGCACGACCGGGTTGGCGTTCAGCTGCGCGCCGAGGTTGTAGAAGAAGATGTCGTCGGAGACCCGGATCGCGTCGATCAGATCGACGGACCCGTAGGCGGCGTGCCCGGAGTTGTGCAGCGTCTCGCCGTCGATCGAGAACGTGCCGGTGTCGTCGTACTCCTGCAGAGGTGTCCAGACGCCGCTCTGCAACGCCGCGGTGGCGGTGATCACCTTGAACGTCGACCCGGTCGGGCCGGCGCTCGCGATCGCCCGGTTGAGCAGAGGCTCGCCGGCGCTGGGCGAGATGAGCTGGTCGTACTCCGATTGCGAGAGGTTGTCGCCGGTGAAGATCGACGGGTTGAAGGTCGGCAGCGAGCCCATCGCGTAGACCTGGCCGTTGTCGGGATCGAGCGCGACGAACGCCCCTCCGGGCGAGTCGTTGAGGCTCATCGACTCCGCCAGCGACAGCTGGCCGGCCCGCTGGAGCGGCACGTCCAGCGAGGTGCGGAGATTCTCCCCGGGCGTCGGACTCGTTCCCGGCAGCGCGCCGCTGGGCTGGTTGAAGGCGTTGATCTGGACCTTCTGCTCGCCGTCCTTGCCCTGCAGGAAGCTGTTGTACTGATACTCCAGGCCCGACTGGCCGACGATCGAGCTGTTGGGGACGCCGGGATAGACCTTCGCCTTGACCTGGGCGGTGGTGATCGGCCCGACCGTACCGAGAACCTGGGCCGCGAGCCCGCCGAGCGGATAGGCGGTGACCGACGCGTTGACCACCTGGACGCCGGGGAAGCTGTCCTGGCGCTCTCCGATGTAGTACTGGACGTACTTGGAGACCGCCGACCCCTGCCGGACGGTGACGTCGGCGTACGGGGTCAGCGTCAGCGCCTGGCCGACCTTGCAGGCGACCGGCGAGAGCCGGTAGACGTTGGGCGCCGGCATGTGGAGCTGGCAGCGGATGCGCTTGGTCGGCATCCCGAGTACGCGCGCGAGGCGGTTGTAGACGACGGCATCGGCGCGCGGCGGATGCTCCAGGCCCGCCAGCTCGGACAGCGCGACCGGCACGGGGAGATCGGCCGGGACGATCTGCACGGCGAGCCCCGGAATGCTGTCGACCATCACCGTGCCGTTGCGATCGAGGATCTCGCCGCGGGCGGCGGGGACGAGGATGTCCCGCACGCGGTTGGCGGTCGCGGCCTGCACGTACTGCGGGCCGGAGAGGACCTGCAGGAACCAGAGGCGGAAGAAGATGATCGCGAACAGCGCCAGCGCGACGGTGCCGACGAGCGCGACGCGCACCGCCAGCTGCGGCGTCAGCGGCGGACGGCGGTCCTCGGGCGGCGGCGGGGCGTCGATCACGACGAGCGGCGGGTGATCGGGCCCAATCGCTGCGACGGCGACTGGAGCGGGCTGAGACCGCCGGTGGTGTACGCCCGGCGGCGGCGCCGGCGCGGGTCATCGGGCAACGCGGGAGTGATGATCCGGCGCACGATCGCGTAGACCGGCAGCGAGATGAGCGTGTTGACGAGCACGCCGACGATGATCTGCTGGGCGAGCAGGAGGCTGACCGGCGCGTCGACCCCGAGCAGGAACTGGATGATCGTCATGCCGATCCCGGCGAAGGCCGTCGCGGCGGCGCCGGCGGCCATCGGCACGAGGCCGTGGGCGGGGTCACGCAGCTCACGCAGGCGACCTGACCAGTAGCCGATCGCGATGTAGAGCAGCGAGGTGATCCCGAGCGTCTGGACGAGCACGGTGTCGACGAGCAGGCCGGTGGCGAAGCCCATCACCGCGCCGGTCAGCGAGCCGCTGAGCAGACCGACCGACATCACCATCAGCGGCGTCAGGTCGGCGTAGACCCCGAAGATCGAGACCTGGGAGACCATCGTCTCCTGGACGACGACGGTGACGATCGCCAGCAGGGCGAGCCGCAGGACGAGACGGGGCGAGGGAGAGCTCACGGCACCTGGGCCCGCACGTCGCCGGAGGCGTTGGCCTGCTGGGTGGAGCTCCCGTAGGGACGGGTCAGGATCTGCACCGAGTCAAAGCGCCGCAGATCGGACTCCGGCGTGACCGGCACCTGCTCGCTGTTGGCCAGCTCGTCGGCGTCGAAGCTGCCGACCGTGCCGATCGGGATGCCGGGGGGATACAGCGACTGCAGCGAGCCGGACTTGAAGCCCGCCGTGACGATGTGGTCGCCGGGCTCGATCGGAGCGGTGGCCGGGAGGTCCTGGAGCAGCATCTGGTTCGGGCTCCCGACGGCCGGCACGAGCAGGCCGGTGTCCCCGTTCCCGTTGCCGTCGAGCACCTCGGCGGCGACGGCGAAGGTGTGATCGGTCAGCAGCGTGACGATCGCGAACGACGAGCCGACCGTCGTCACGTCGCCGACCAGCGCGCCGTCGCCGACGACCGGGTCCCCCACGGCCACCCCGTCGCCCGAGCCGGCGTCGACGGTGACCTGCTGGTACCAGAGGGTCGGATCGCGGGCGATGACGTTCGCCCCGACGGGGTCATAGGCACGGATGCCGATCGTCTGATCGAGGCCGACCTCGCGCGTCAGCTGGCGATTCTGGACCTGAGCGAGCTGGAGCGTGTCGACCTGCTGGGTCAGGCTCTGGACCTGCGCCCGCAGCTGCTCGTTCTCGCTCTTGGCGTGCAGCGTGTCCGACACCCAGTTGGCGACGTCACGGAACGGCGAGAGCACCTCGCTGGCGCCCTTCTGGACCGGCTCCAGCACCCCCACGATGCCCCGCTGCACCGAATGCAGAGGACTGTCGGCCGGCGCGCCGAAATACGCGGTGAGCAGGATCAGGGATACGGCGACGAGCAGCGCGAGCACTGCGCGCCGCCGTCGAACCACTTTGTCATGCACGAGATCGGTGTCTCCAGGGTGTCGCTGCGCACGTTTCCGATACCTCGCTTCAGAAAGCTAGTACCGGTGACGCCGGTTGCGTGAATTCTTGCTTGACCGGTGGATCGCCTCGAACTCCTCGAGCGACCGCCCGGACCCGACCGCGACGCACGTCAGCGGTGATTCCGCCAGGTGCGCGGGCATCTGCGTCTCGTGCCGCAGGCGCTCCTCCATACCCTGCAGCAGCGAGCCACCCCCGGCCAGCATGATGCCACGATCCATGATGTCGGAGGCGAGCTCCGGCGGGGTCCGGTCAAGGGTCTGCTTGACGGCGTCGATGATCTGCGAGACCGGCTCCTCGAGGGCTCCGCGGATCTCCTCGCTCGTCAGGATGACCGTCTTGGGCAGGCCCGAGACCATGTCGCGTCCGCGGATCTCGGCCTGCACCTCCTCGGGCATGGCGTGCGCCGAGCCGATCTCCAGCTTGACCTCCTCGGCCGTCTGCTGCCCGATGAGCAGCTTGTACTCCCGCTTGACGTAGTTGATGATCGCCTCGTCGAGCTCGTCGCCGCCGACGCGGATCGACTGGGAGACGACGATCCCGCCGAGCGAGATGACCGCCACCTCGCTCGTGCCACCGCCGATGTCGACGACCATCGACCCCGTCGGCTCGCCGACCGGGAGCCCGGCGCCGATCGCGGCGGCCATCGGCTCCTCGATCAGGTAGGCCTGGCGGGCGCCCGCCGAGAGGCAGGCCTCCTCGACGGCGCGCTTCTCGACGCCGGTGACGCCGCTCGGAACGCAGACGACGACCCGAGGATGCGCCCAGCGGTTCTGATGCACCTTCTGGATGAAGTGGCGCAGCATCTCCTCGGTGACCTCGAAGTCGGCGATCACGCCGTCCTTGAGGGGCCGGATGGCGGAGATCGTTCCCGGCGTCCGGCCGAGCATGCGCTTGGCCTCGATGCCGACCGCGTGGACCTCGCCGGTCCGGGAGTCGACGGCGACGACGCTCGGCTCCGACAGCACGATCCCCCGCCCACGCACATAGACGAGGGTGTTGGCCGTGCCGAGGTCGACCGCCATGTCGCGGCCACCGAAACCGGTTAGATACGTGAAGAAGCCCATAGGGTTTGGCGGTAGCTGGAAGCGATGGACAGCGCGGCGAGAAACAACGGACACGCACCGGTAGCCAGCTCCGTCCTGACCCGAGTGTATCGAACACCTGTCCGGCGACGATCGCGGCTCGCCGTGTCATGGCGGAAAAAACCCTGGAAATCGGATACCGGGAAGCCCGCACGGGGCTGGGCGCAAAACTGCATCAACCCTCATCAGGCGTGATCAACGCTGGAATGAGGTCCAGCAGCGTCGCCACGGGCAGCCCGACGACGTTGAGATAGTCGCCCTCGATTCGCCGCACGAGCGCGGCGCCGCGTCCCTGGATCGCATAGCCGCCGGCCCGTCCCTCCCACTCCCCGGTCGCGACATAGGCCGCCACGGCGGCTCTGTCGAGCTCACGAAACTCGACGACGGTGCTCGCTGCGGCGGTGCTCGGGCGCCCGTCGACGATCAGGCACAGGCCGCTGATCACCAGGTGTCGGCGCCCGGCGAGCACGCCGATCATCTCGGCGGCGTGGAGCGCGTCGCGTGGCTTGCCGAAGATCCGCGAGCCGAGGCTGACCAGCGTGTCGACGCCCAGGACGGCGGCGCCGGCCGGCGCGCCCGCCTCGGGCGCCGCGGCGACCGCGGCCGCCTTGCGATACGCGTTCTCCAGCGCGACCTCGTGCGGCGGGCCCTCCTCCAGCTCCGTGACTCCCGCGGGCCGGACCTCGAAGGGCACGCCGACCTGCGCGAGGATCGCCCGCCGCTGGGGCGATCCCGACGCGAGGATCAGCCTGGGCGTGGACAGCGCGGCGCGGTGGAGCTAGGAGAGATGCGGGAAGAAGATGCCGAGCTCGCGCGCGGCCGACTCCGGCGCGTCGGAGCCGTGCACCATGTTCTGGCCGACGGCGACCGCATAGTCCCCGCGGATCGAGCCGGTATTGGCCTCGAGCGGATTCGTCGCGCCGATCAGCTGGCGAGCCGCGACGACCGCGGACTCGCCCTCGAGCGCCAGCGCGACGAGCGGACCGGAGGTGATGAAGCTGACGAGCTCCTCGTAGAACGGCTTGCCCTCGTGCTCGGCGTAGTGCTGGGCGGCCATCTCCCGGGTCATCGTCATCAGCTGCAGGGCGACGAGGCGCAGGCCCTTGCGCTCGAAGCGGGCGATGATCTCGCCGGTCAGGTTACGGGCGAAGGCGTCAGGCTTGACGAGGATGAGCGTGCGCTCCACGGCGGCATTCTCCTACGGTTCTCGAGGGATGGGGTGAAACGGGACGGCTAGGTGGTGTACGGCTGCTCGTGCTCGGCCGTGCTCTCCAGCCGACGGCGCTGGCGGCGCGGGGTCGGCGCGGGAACGCCGATCTCGGCTTCGCAGAACGGGCAGACCTTCCACGTCGGGTCCAGCGGACGCCCGCAGGCGACGCATGGGTCCTTGAGCTTGCGCATGCAGTTCGGGCAGCGCAGGAAATCCTTCTCGACCTCGCAGTCGCAGTGCGGGCAGAGGTGGTATCCGAGCTCGGCCAGCCGCGCCTCGGCGGCCTGCATCTCCAGCTCGCGCTCGCGGACGTCGTCGAGATACTCGGGCGGCCGGACGATCATGTAGACGATCGTCCCGACAAACGGGAACAGCGACGCCAGGGTGGCACAGCCGACGAGCAGCGGATCGGCGATCCGCCGGCGCGCGTCGGCGTACGTCCAGTAGACAAGCGCCAACCAGATGACGACGAGGAACAGGATCACCAACTCGACGGCGAGGTTCAGCGCGCTGTTGTGGATCCCGAAAAGTGCGTAAGGCAGCATCAAGCTGGCGAAGTGTAGTGGTCCCGGCGGGCGACCGGCGTATACCAATACGCCGTCCGCGCTTCAGATCCTCGTTGTGAGAAGGGTATTCCTACAGAAAGGTTCGGCCAAACAGATAGCCGATCGCGAAGAAGATCAGGATCCACAGCGCGACGGTCACGGCGACGAGCCCGATCATCTTCAGGAACTTGGGCTGGTCATCTCGGTTGTTCATTGGTCCCCAGGCGACGGCGCCATCGATACGGGCTCGCGTCTGACGCGAGCCACCACGGTCGGTCACAGGATGGATGCGCTCCGATCACGGCCGCGCGCCAGCAGATCCGCGATCAGATACAGGGATCCGGTCGCGATGACCACCCCGGCCGGGCCGGCCAGCTCCCGTGCCCGCAGCAGCGCGCGGGATGGATCGCCGACGATCTCGGCCGGCGGGCCGCCCAGCTGGCGGGCGAGAGACTTGAGCGTCGGAGGCGGCAGAGCCCGCGGATTCTGACTGCTGGTCAGCACGAGCGCATCGCAGACGGGCATCAGCGCCGCCAGCATCCCGGCCGCGTCCTTGTCGTCGAGGATGGACAGCGCCGCGACCAGGCGGTCGTGGCCGGCCATCAGATCGGGCAGCGACTCGGCCAGCGCCCGCATCCCGTCGGGGTTGTGCGCGCCGTCGAGCAGGGTCAGCGGCTCGGTATCGATCTGCTGCAGCCGGCCGGGCACCCGCACCCCGGCCGCGGCCCGGACGACGGCCTGCTCGTCGAGCGTGCCGAGATAGGCCTCGGCGGCCGCCCGGGCGAGCGCGAAGTTGCGACGCTGGAAGCCACCCACCGCCCCGACCGGGACGCCCGGGTCCGATCCGGCATGGATCATGCGCACGCTGCGCTGCGCGCAGATGCGCCGCGCCACGCGCAGGACCTCGGGAGCGAGATCGGTCCCGAGCACGAGGGTCGTCTCGGGCACGACGACGTCGAGCTTCTCGGTGGCGATGTCGGTGAGGGTCGGTCCGAGCCAGCGCGTGTGCTCGAGCCCGACGCTGGTCAGCACCGAGACCGACGACGGAATGACGTTGGTGGCGTCGTAGCGGCCGCCCAACCCGGCCTCGATGACCGCCACCTCGACGTGCTCGCGCGCCAGCTCGGAGAAGGCGGCCGCGGTCAGCGCCTCGAACTGGGTGACGCTGTCGTCCTCGTCGCCGGCCGAGCGGTCGACGAGCGTGGCGGCGTGCGCCGCCCGGGTGACCGCCTCGCCGAACGCGGCCGGATCGAGATCGCGATCGCCGATCCGGATCCGCTCGCCGAACGAGACCAGATGGGGCGACAGATAGGCGCCGACCCGCCGGCCGTGCGCGGCGAGGATCGCCGCCGTCATGCGCACCGTCGAGGACTTCCCGTTGGTCCCGACGACGTGGATCGAATCGAAACTGCGCTCGGGATGTCCGAGCGCGGTCATCAGCCGCCGCATCCGGTCTGTCCCGAAGCGCATCCCGAACAGCTCGAGCGAGAGGAGATAGCGCTCGGCCTCCGGCCCGGTCACAACGCCTCCAGCTCCGCTCGCAGCCGCTCCAGCTTCTCCCGCTCGGCCGCCACCACCTCCGGCGGCGCCTTGTCGGTGAAGCCCTGGTTGGCGAGCTTGCGCTGCGCCCGGTCGATCTCGGCGACGAGCTTCTCGCGGCGCTGCGCGAGCCGGCGGTCGGCGCCCTCCAGGTCGAGCTCGGCGCTCGGCAGGATCGCCACGACGCCGCCCGGGACGGGGACCGTCGCGGCGGCCTCGGGCTCGGCGGCGGCCCCGCCGGCCGAGGGGCCCGCGGCGGCGGGATCGGTCAGCGTCACCCGGGCGAGGCGGGCGATGTGCTCACGGGTGTGCTCGTAGCCACTGGCCTGCAGCGTCGCGCTGAGCGTCGCGCCCGCCTTGACGCCGGCGAAGTCCCGCCAGCGTCGCAGCGCCTGGATGGCGGCGATCGCGCGCTGAACGGCATCCTCGGCCTGCGGCCAGTCCCCGCCGTCGCCGTCGCCGTCGTCCGCGCCGGCGTCGCCCGCCGCGGCGGGTGAGACCCGGGTCGCGAGCAGGCCCTCGGCACCGGGCATCAGCGACCAGATCTCCTCGGTCAGGAAGGGGATCATCGGATGGGCGAGGGTGATCGTCTCGGTCAGGACGTGCAGGAGGGTGGCGGCGACCGCCGGCTCGCCGGCGCGCAGCCGTGGCTTGACGAGCTCCAGATACCAGTCGCACAGCTCGCTGAAGATGAAGTCGTAGAGGACGAGCGCGGCGTGGGAGAAGTCGAACGCGTCGATCCGCGCGCCGACCTCGCCCTGAGCTCGCGCCAGGCGCGACAGGATCCAGCGGTCCTCGACGGTCGCCGGCGTGGCCGCGGCGGTCGCCTCGGCCGCCACCTCCTCGACGCCGAGCAGGATCAGCCGGGCGGCGTTCCACAGCTTGTTGGTCAACTGCAGCCCCTGGGCGACCTTGTCCTCGCTGAAGCTCACGTCCTGGCCCGAGGACATCGCCAGCAGCCCCCAGCGGACGGCGTCGGCGCCGTAGGCCGGGAAGTCCCCGGCGGGCGCGCCTCCCCTGGCGAACACCGGCGGCCGCGGACCGCCCTCGATCAGGTCAAGCGGGTCGACGCCGGTGCCGAGCGACTTCGACATCCGCCGCCCGTCGGGAGCCTGGATGATCGCCGTGATGTAGACGTCGGAGAATGGCACCTCGCCGGTGAACTCGATCCCCATCATGATCATCCGCGCCACCCACAGGAAGATGATGTCGCGGCCCGTGACGAGCGCATCGGTGGGATAGAAGGCACGCAGCTCCGGGGTGTCGTCGGGCCAGCCGAGGGTCGCGAACGGCCACAGCGCACTGCTGAACCACGTGTCCAGCACGTCGGGGTCGCGCTGCCATCCCTCGCCGCGCGGCGGCTCGCTGCCGACGTAGGTCTCGAGGTCCCGGTACCACACCGGCAGGCGATGGCCCCACCACAGCTGGCGGGAGATGCACCACGGGCGGATGTTGCGCATCCAGTCGAGGTAGACCTTGGCCTGGTTGTCGGGATGGAACCGGACCCGGCCGCTCGTCACCGCTTCGATCGCCGGGGCGGCGAGCTTGTCCATCGCCATGAACCACTGCAGCGAGATGAGCGGCTCGATCCGCCGGCCGGAGCGGTGCGAGAACGGCACCGTGTGGGCGTAGGGCTCAGTGTGGTCGATCAGCCCCTGGTCGCTGAGCTCGGAGAGGACCGCGGCCTGCGCCTCGGCGACGCTCAGGCCGGCGAATCGCTCGGGCGCCTCGCCGGTGATCCGCCCGTCCTCGCCGATCACCGACGGCTGGGCGAGACCGTGACGGCGGCCGATCTCGAAGTCGTTGGGATCATGGGCAGGGGTGATCTTCAGCGCTCCCGTGCCGAACTCCGGGCGCACGTACTCGTCGGCGATGATCTTCAGCTTGCGCCCGACGAGCGGCAGGATCGCCTTCTCGCCGATCAGCCGCCGATAGCGGTCGTCGGCGGGGTGCACGGCGATCGCCGAGTCGGCGAGCATCGTCTCAGGACGGACGGTGGCGACGGTGATCGCCCCCGAGCCCGAGGCGAGCGGATAGTCGATGTAGTACAGCGTGTCGTTGACCTCGCGCGGCTCGACCTCGAGGTCGGAGATCGCCGAACCGGTGCCCGGGTCCCAGTTGACCATGTAGCGATCGCGGTAGATGTAGCCCTTCTCATACAGCGAGACGAAGACCTTGAGCACCGCCTCGGCATAGCCCGCGTCCAGCGTGAAGCGCTCGGCCTCGTAGTCCGCGGATGCGCCGAGGCGCTTGAGCTGCTCGATGATCTCGCCGCCGTACTGGTCTCGCCAGCGCCAGACCCGCTCCACGAAGGCCTCGCGCCCGATCGCCGCCCGGCTCGAGCCCTCGGCGATCAGCGCCTTCTCGACCTGGGTCTGGGTCGCGATGCCGGCATGGTCGGTGCCGAGAATCCACTTCGCCCGCCGGCCGCGCATGCGGTTGTGGCGCACGAGGCAGTCCTGGATCGAGTTGTTCAGCGCGTGCCCCATGTGGAGCACCCCGGTGACATTGGGAGGCGGGATCGCGATCGAGTAGTTCTCGCTCGGCGTGCCGACCGGATCCGGGTGGAAGAGGCCGGAATCGAGCCACTTCGCGATGATCCGCGGCTCCACCTCGGCCGGGTCGTAACGGGTTCTGTCGTGCAGCTCTGACATGGAGGCGGGAGTGTAGGTCAGCCGGCCGGAGCCGCCGCCTCGCAACTGCCACCGGGCGGCGCGAGCGGCGCGCCGCGGATCCTCAGGCCGCGGCTTCGTCCTCGTCGGGGGCGGCTACCGTGACGAGCGTCGGGGAGACACCCTTCTCGATCGTCTCCTTGGTCACGACGCACTTGCGCACGTCACGGCGCGAGGGCAGCTCGAACTGGACCTCGAGCAGGACCTCCTCGATGATCGAGCGCAGTCCACGCGCGCCGGTCTCGCGCTCGAGCGCCTTGTCGGCGACCGATGAGAGCGCCTCCTCGGAGAAGACGAGCTCGATCCCGTCGAACTGGAAGAAGCGCTGGAACTGCTTGACGAGCGCGTTGCGCGGCTCGGTCAGGATCTGCATCAGCTCGTCTCGGTCGAGCTGATGGATCGCCGACATCACCGGCAGGCGGCCGATGAACTCGGGGATCAGCCCGTACTGGATGAGGTCCTCGGGCAGGCAGTGCTCGAAGATCTGGCCGGTATCGCGCTGCTCCTTGGACTGGATGGCGGCGCTGAAGCCGACGCCCTGATGTCCGATGCGGCGCTCGATCACGCGATCGAGGTTGGCGAACGCGCCGCCGCAGATGAACAGCACGTTCGTCGTGTCGATCGACAGGAACTCCTGATGGGGATGCTTGCGCCCGCCCTGGGGCGGCACCGACGCGGTGGTGCCCTCCAGGATCTTCAGGAGCGCCTGCTGGACGCCCTCGCCCGAGACGTCGCGGGTGATCGACGGGTTGTCGGCCTTGCGGGCGATCTTGTCGACCTCGTCGATGTAGATGATCCCGGTCTCGGCCTTCTTGACGTCGTAGTCGGCGGCCTGGATGAGCTTGAGCAGGATGTTCTCGACGTCCTCGCCGACGTAGCCGGCCTCGGTCAGCGCGGTGGCGTCGGCGATCGCGAACGGGACGTTCAGGATCCGTGCGAGCGTCTGGGCGAGCAGCGTCTTGCCGCACCCGGTCGGACCGAGCAGGAGGATGTTGGACTTCTGCAGCTCGATGTCGGTCTCGTCGGACTGCATCATCTGCACGCGCTTGTAGTGGTTGTAGACCGCCACCGACAGCGAGCGCTTGGCCTGCTCCTGGCCGACGACGTACTCGTTGAGAACGTCGTAGATCTCCCGCGGCTTGGGGAGATTCTCGATGTCGAAGCTCGGCGGGGCGGTCAGCTCCTCGTCGATGATCTCGTTGCAGAGATCGATGCACTCATCGCAGATGTAGACGCCAGGGCCGGCGATCAGCTTCTTGACCTGGCGCTGTGACTTTCCGCAGAAACTGCAGAGCAGCTGTTCGTTGGAGTCGGTCGGACGTGCCATCAATCCCCTCCCAGAGCTCGACTCGATCGCCGTTCTCCCACGCTAAAAGCCTAGAGCTTTCAGTGCTGGGAGATCACGCGGTCGATGATTCCGTACTCCTTCGCCTCCTCAGAGCTCATGAAGTAGTCACGTTCGGTGTCCCTGCGGACGGCTTCGAGGTCCTTGCCGGTGTGCTTGGCGATGATCTCGTCGAGCTTGCGGCGGATGTCGATGATCTCACGGGCATGGATCTCGATATCGGTCGCCTGACCCTGAAAACTTGAGGAAACCTGATGAATGAGGATCTTGGCGTTGGGCAGCGCCATCCGCTTGCCCTCCGCTCCCCCGGCCAGCAGGAGTGCGCCCATCGACATCGCGATGCCGACGCAGATCGTCTGGACGTCGGGCTTGATGAACTGCATCGTGTCGTAGATCGCCAGACCGGCGTAGACCGACCCACCCGGCGAGTTGATGTAGATGGAGATGTCCTTATCCGGATCCTCGGACTCCAGATGCAGAAGCTGAGCGACGATCAGATTCGCGATCTGGTCATCGACCGGCGTCCCCAGGAAGACGATCCGCTCGTTGAGCAGACGGCTGTAGATGTCGAACGCCCGCTCTCCGCGGGAGGTTTGTTCGACGACCATGGGTACGAGTGGGCTCATCGTGCTCCGATTCTTTCGCATCCCGCGCTGGAATCCTGCCGACTGTAGCAACCGGCGGTCCGGGGACCGTCAGGTCGCGCCGTCGCCCGCGGGCGGTTGGCAGGTCAGGTGCCCGGCGTCCAGATCTGGCCGGAGCCGGATCCCGCGGTCCCCTCGGGTTCGTCCTTGCCGGGCGTCCACAGCTTCTCCCGGGCGATCGCCTGATCGACGCTGATCGGCTTCGCCGATGAGATCAGCAGCTCCATCGCCTGGCGGGTGGCGACGTCGTCGCGCAGCCCGTCGAGACGCCCGTCCTTGCGCAGCTGCTCGACGAGCGCGCCGGGGTCCTCCCCATCGCGTTCGGCGGCGGGGCGGAGCGCCTCGATCACGTCGGCGTCGGACGGCTCGATCTGCTCGGCGGCGACGATCGCGGCCAGCACGGCCTCGCGGCGCAGCGCCGAGGCCGCCTCGGGCTCGGCCTCGTGGCTGAGGGACTCCTCGTCCTTGCCGGTGATCTTCAGATAGGTGTCCTTGCTGATGCCCTGGCGAGCCAGCGTCGAGAGCATGCCGTCGACCATCTCGTGCGCCCGGGCGTGGATCAGACGGTCGGGCAGATCGACGGTCGCCTCGTTGACGGCGGCCTCCAGGACCGCCTCCTCGAACTCGCGCTCCACCGCGCGCTCGTCGGCCTCACGCAGGCGCCCGGCGATGTCCTCGCGCAGCTCGGCGAGCGTGTCGAAGCCGCCGGCCTCCGAGGCGAAGTCGTCATCGATCTCGGGCAGGCGCTTGGCCTTGACCTCGCTCACCGTCACGTCGAAGGTCGCTTCCTTCCCACTGAGGTGGTCGACGTAGTCGTCGGGGAAGGTGACCGTGACCGCGCGCTGCTCGCCGGCCGATGCGCCGACCAGCTGCTCCTCGAAGCCGGGGATGAGGCGCCCGGAGCCCAGCTCGACGAGCTGATCACGGCCCTCGCCGCCGGGGAACGGCTCCCCGTCGATCATGCCGAGGTAATCGACGACGACATGGTCGCCCATCTCGGCGGGACGCTCCACGGTGTCGAGCGTCGCCAGGCGCTCGCGCTGGCGCTCCACCTCCTCGTCGATCGCCTCGTCGGCGACGGTCGGCTCGCGCTTGCCGACCTCCAGCCCCTTGTACTCGCCGAGCGTGGCCTGCGGCCGGACGCCGATCTCGATCGAGAAGGCGAGCGGCTCGCCCTGGGCGGGCAGATCACCGACGTCGAGGTCGGGCTCGCCGATCGGCGCGATCCCGGCCTCGTCGATGGCGTCGACATACCAGGTGCCGAGCGAGCTGCGCAGCGCCTCGTCGAGCACCGCTTCGAAGCCGAGACGCCGGATGACGACCGGCGGCGGGACCTTGCCCTTGCGAAAGCCCGGGATCCGCATCTGGCCACCGAGCTTGCGCGCGGCCTGCTGGACGCGGCGCTCGACCTCCTCGGCGGCGACCTCCGCCTCGACCCGCACGCGGGACTCCGGCAGCTCGGTCACACTCGTCTTCAGGATCGTCATGGTCCGCAGACGATAGCTTGGGGGCGTGCCCGAGCGGATCGCCGCGCGTCTGCTGACCGGACCGGCCGCGTTTTTCCTCGGCGGCGTGATCGACGTCGCCGGCCTGGTCGCCGCCTCGGCGTGGGCGGCGCTCAGACCGCCGTGGGGTCGGTGGCGACGAGATTCTTGAGCTCGCGCAGGGCGACCGGCAGCGTCGTCGTGTCGAACGTATGTGATGCCTTGACGTCGGCGATCACGCGCTGGGAGCGCTCGACGGCGAGCGCGCTGCTCCGGATCCACGCCTCGAACGCCGGCTCGCCGCTGTCGCCGGCCCCGTCGAAGCCGAGCACGTCACGGGTCAGCGCGCGATGCAGGCGATACAGGTCGTCGCGCAGCGCCGCCCGGGCCAGCGCCTGCCAGCGGTCCGCGCGCGGCAGCTCCAGGATCCGGTCGCGCAGCCAGTCGAGCTCCAGGCGCGAGCCGATCCGGAAGTAGGTCTCCATCACGACGGCCTGCGCGGCCCCGGTGGCGGCGGCGTCCTCGACGATGTCGAACACCGAGAGCAGCGCCGGCATGCTCGCCACGAACCGCGCCAGGTCGGTCGGCACGCCGGCGTGCTGGAGCTCGACGAGCCGCTCGGCGAAGGCGTCACGGTCGGCTCCCTCCAGCACGTCGGGGAGGGCCTCGGCGAGCAGCCGGGCGGCATCGGCGAACCGCGCCGTCGTGGCGGCGACGTCGATCGAGGTGTGCGCGCTGGAGCGCACCAGCCAGCGCGCGGCGCGCTCCACGAGGCGGCGTCCGTCGAGCAGCATCGAGAGCTGCGTGCCGGCCTCGATGCGATTGTCGAGCGTCTCGACGGCATGCCAGAAGTCACGCATGGCGAACACGTCGCGCGCCACCGCATAGGCGCGAGCCAGCAGCGGCGTCGAGGCCCCGGTCTCCTCGTTGAGCCGGAAGATGAACGTCATCCCGGCCCGGTCGACGACCTGGTTGGCGACGATCGTGGCGACGAGCTCCCGGCGCAGGCGATGGCCGGCGATCAGCTCGCGATAGCGCTCACGCTCCCCGGCCCCGGAGACGGACGGCTCGCCGCCGTCAGCGCTCCACGCCGACCCGGCTCCGAGCGGCTGCGGGAAGTAGCGCTCGAGATCGTCGCCGAGATACGGGTCGTCGGGCAGATCGGACTCCAGCAGCTGTTCGTAGAGATGGATCTTGCTGAGCGCCATCAGCGTCGCCAGCTCCGGTGAGAGGAGGCCCCGCCGCTCGCCGCGCCGGGCGGTGATCGTCGCCTCCGAGGGCAGGCACTCGATCTCTCGGTCCAGGCCGGCGGTCTGCTCCAGGCTGCGGATCAGCCGCTCGTGGACCGACAGCATCGAGACGGCCTGGGTGAGGGCGAGGCTCATCGCCTGGGTCTGGGTGTAGCTCCCGTACAGGACCTGCTCGGAGACGGCATCGGTCATCGCCACGAGCAGCTCGTTGCGCTCGTCCATCGTCATCTCGCCGTCGGCGGTCAGGGCGCCGAGCAGGATCTTGATGTTGACCTCGTGGTCGGAGCAGTTGACGCCGGCCACGTTGTCGATCGCGTCGGTGTTGATCCGCCCGCCGGCGCCGTCGGGCCCGCCGCTGCGCGCGTACTCGATGCGCCCGCGCTGGGTGAGCCCGAGGTTGCCGCCCTCGCCGACGACGCGGCAGCGCAACTGCTCGCCGTCGACCCGCACGGCGTCGTTGGCCCGGTCGCCGGCGTCGGCCTGGCTCTCGGCCGCGGCCTTGACATACGTCCCGATGCCGCCGTTGAAGAGCAGGTCGACGGGCGCGCGCAGCAGCTCACGGATGAGCTCGGCCGGCGACAGGCGCTCGGCCTCGATCGAGAGCGCCGAGCGCACCTGCTCGGAGATCGCGATCGACTTGGCGCTGCGGTCGAACACGCCGCCGCCGTCGGAGATGAGCGCCGGGTCATAGTCGCTCCACGACGAGCGGGTCAGATCGAACAGCCGCTCGCGCTCGGCGAAGCTGGCCGCGGGATCGGGATCGGGATCGAGGAACACGTGCTGATGGTTGAAGGCGGCCAGCAGCCGGATGTGGGGCGAGCGCAACATGCCGTTGCCGAACACGTCACCGGACATGTCGCCGATCCCGACGACCGAGAACTGCTCGCTGGAGACGTCGGTGCCGAGCTCGCGGAAGTGGCGCTTGACCGACTCCCAGGCCCCGCGCGCCGTGATCCCCATCCGCTTGTGGTCATAGCCCTGCGAGCCGCCGGAGGCGAACGCGTCGCCGAGCCAGAAGCCGTAGTCGGCCGACACCTCGTTGGCGATGTCGGAGAAGGTGGCGGTGCCCTTGTCGGCGGCCACGACGAGATACGGGTCGTCCTCGTCGTAGCGCACGACCCGGTCGGGCGCGACGACGGCGTCGCCGACGTAGTTGTCGGTCAGATCGAGCAGGCCGCAGAGGAACGTCCGGTAGCAGACGATCGCCTCCTGCTGCAGGGCCTCGCGGCCCGCCGCCGGCGGGCGCTTGACGACGAACCCGCCCTTGGAGCCGACCGGGACGATGAGCGCGTTCTTGACCATCTGCGCCTTCATCAGCCCGAGCACCTCGGTGCGATAGTCCTCACGGCGATCCGACCACCGCAGCCCGCCGCGGGCCACCTTGCCGCCGCGCAGGTGGATGCCCTCCATCCGCGGCGAGTAGACGAAGATCTCAAAACGGGGACGCGGACGCGGCAGCATCGCCAGCTGGGTGGGATCGAGCTTGAACGACAGATACTCGGGGGCGGCCCCGTCGGCGTCGACGCGGAAGTAATTGGTGCGCAGCATCGCCTGGACGACCGCCAGCACATTGCGCAGGATCCGGTCCTCGTCGAGGCTCGCCACGGCATCGATCGCGGCCTCGAGCTCGGCGACGGTGGCCTGCGCGAGCGCGTCGTCGCGGCGCTCGGGATCGAAGCGGGCACGGAACAGCCGCACGAATCCCGTCGCGATCTCGCAGTTGTAGAGCAGCGTCTGGGTCATGTAGGCGTCGGAGAACGCCACCGCCGCCTGGCGCAGATAGCGCAGCACGGCGCGGATGATCGTCACCTCGCGCCCGCTGAGGCCGGCCGCCATCACGAGGCCGTTGAGGCGATCGTCGTCGAGCTCGCCTGACCACACGCTGAGGAACGCCTCCGCGAACCGGGAACCGGCGCGCTCCAGCCCGGCGGGGTCGCAGTCCAGGCCGAAGTCGTAGACCCAGACCGGGCTCGAGTCGCCGGGGGCGATCTCGTAGGGCCGCTCGTCGATCACGCTCGCCCCCATGTGCTCGAACATCGGCACGACGTTGGACAGCGACACGCGCGATGCGCTGAGCAGCTTGCAGCGCACGATCCGCGCGCTGTCGGCGGGGCGCCGGTAGAGCGCGAGGATCGGGCGCTTCTCCAGATGCAGCTCGTCGATCCGGTCGATGTCGGCGACGGCGGCGTGGGCATCGTTGTCGGCCCGGTAGCTGGCCGGGAAGGCGTCGCGATAACGGGCGAACAGCTCTGGGCCGAGCTGCTCGCCATGATCGGTGATCAGCGCGGCGCGGAGATCGTCTGACCACGCCCGGGTCGACTCGGCGATCGTCGACTCGATCGCCGCGGCGTCGTAGGGCGGCACCCCGCGCGGGCAGTGCACGACGTAGTCGAGCCGCACGATCAGCGATTCGGAGAGCTGCAGGCGCCAGTCGACCTGGTCGCCGTCGAACGCCTCGGCGAGGATCTGGCCGGTCCGTGTGCGGTTCTCGGTGTTGAACCGGTCACGCGGCATGCACAGCGTGCAGGACACGAAACGGTCGAGCCGGTCGACGGACACGAACAGCCGCACCCGCTGGCGCTCGCCGAGGCCGAGCACCCCCATCGCGATCTCGAACAGGTCGTCGGTGTCGATCTGGACGAGCAGGTCACGCGGGAGCGACTCCAGGATGTCGGTCAGGCCCTTGGCGTCATGGGTGTCCGGCGGGAAGGCGGCGCGCTCCAGGACACGATCGACCTTGTCGCGCAGGAGCGGGATGTCACGCGGGCTCGTCTTGTACGCGGTCGTCGTGTACAGGCCCAGGAAGCGCCGCTCGCCGATCACCTCGCCGTGGGCCGAGAAGCGCTTGACGCCGACGTAGTCCAGGTACGCCGGGCGGTGCACCGTCGAGCGCGAATTGGCCTTGGTCAGGATGAGCGGGCTGGGGTCGCGCGCCAGGGTCAGGGCCCGGCCCTGCAACGGCTTGATCGTCCGCGGGGCGTCGCCGCGCAGGATCCCGAGCCCTGAACCGGGCACCATCCGCAGCTCGGCGGGCGAGCCGGGGCCGAGCTCGTATTCGCGATAGCCGAGGAACGTGAAGTGATCGTCGGCCAGCCAGGAGAGGAAGGCCTGGGATTCCGCGAGCTCGCGATGGGAGACGGGCGGCGCCTCGCGGCGCAGCTCGGTGGCGAGCGCGGTCGTCCGGGCGCGCATCGCCGGCCAATCCTCGACGGCGCCGCGGACCTCCTCCAGCACGTGGTCGACCCCGGCGTGCAGCTTGGCCAGCCGCTCGGGATCGGACTCGCCGACGACCTCGACGTGGATGACCGACTCGGTCAGGAAACCGAACGCGGCGGCGGTGGGCTCCAGCACTTCGAGCAGCTCGCCGTCGTCGTCGCGCAGGACGCGCATGACGGGGTGCACGATCAGCTCGATCGCGTGCCCCTGGCGACTGAGCTCCATCGTCACCGAGTCGACGATGAACGGCATGTCGTCGGAGACGATCTCGAGGACGGTGTACGGCGAGGTCCAGCCGTCGCGCTCGACGCTCGGGTTGTAGACCCTGACCTTCGACTCGCCGTGCACGCGGTGCTTGGCCATCCGCCAGTGCGAGACGACGGCGCCGCACAGGTTCGCGTGGTCACGGTCGGAGAGGTCCTTGGCCGGCACCCAATGGAAGTACTGGCGCACGAACTCCCCGTAGGAGGAGGGCATCTCATCGGCCAGGCAGCGCCCCACCTCCACGCGGAGCGCCTGGATCAGGTCCAACTCCAGATCGCCGGTCTTCACACCCATTTGGACACCGCCTCTCCTGACGACCACGTCGCGCTCTACGAGCAAAGCTATCCGATGCGCGATGATTGATCGATGCCAGGCGACATGCCAGAGGCCTCTTCGGCATCAGCGGCGGTCCCCTGTAGCGATGGCGCCCCGATCATCAGGACCGAGGGCCTGACCAAGGCGTATCCCGGCACCGACTTCACCGCCGTCGACGGGCTGAACCTGACCATCGAGGCGGGCGAGATCTTCGGCCTGCTCGGCCCGAACGGCGCCGGCAAGACGACGACCGCCGGAATGCTGACGACGCGCGTCATCCCGACCTCAGGCAGCGCCCACATCGGCGCCGTCGACGTCGTGCGCCATCCGGCGCTCGCCAAGCAGCTGATCGGCGTCGTCTCCCAGCAGAACACGCTCGATCGGCAGCTGACGGTGTGGGAGAACCTCTACTACCACGGGCGCCTGTTCGGGATCTCGGCCGCCGAGTCCCGCGCCGAGTCCAGCCGGCTGCTCGGGCAGTTCCACTTGTCGCGCTGGGCGAAGGCCTCGGTCTATGCCCTGTCCGGCGGGATGGCACAGCGGCTGATGGTGGCGCGCGCGATCATGCACCGACCGGCGGTGCTCTTCCTCGACGAGCCGACCGCCGGGCTCGATCCCCAGAGCCGCCTCGCGCTGTGGGAGATCCTCGGCGAGCTGCACGCCCAGGGGCAGACGATCATGCTGCTGACCCACTACATGGAGGAGGCCGACCAGCTCTGTGATCGGGTGGCGATCATGGACCACGGCAAGATCCTGGCGCTCGACACGCCCGCCGAGCTCAAGCGCTCGGTCGGGGTCGACACGATCGTCACCGTCAAGAGCAGCGGCGACAGCGAGGCGCTGGCCGCGCATCTGGAGCGCTCGGTCGACGGGGTCAGCCGCACCCGCGTCGTCGAGGGCGGTGTCGAGATGCACGTCGACGGCTCGGAGCGGATCATCCCCCGGGTGGTCGAGGCCGCCGAGGCGGGCGAGTTCGAGCTCGTCGACCTGTCGGTCGCCGAGCCGTCGCTGGAGACGGTGTTCATCAACCTGACGGGAAAGGAGCTGCGGGAATGAGCTCGACGACCGCCGCGGAGAACGCTGGAGCGGGTGGGCCGGGTCCAGGTGGGCCAGGTGGGCCGGGTGGGCGAGGTGGGCCGGATTCGGGTCCATCGCGGATCGCCGCCGTGCCCGCCCGGTCGACGATGGCGGCCAGCCGCACGGCCCTGAAGGCGCTCATCCTGCGCGACCTGGTCGTGCTGCGCAAGAGCATCTGGGAGTTCATCGCCCGGACGCTCGTGCAGCCGTTCCTGCTCGTGTTCGTCTTCCTCTACGTCTTCCCGCACATCGGCCAGGGCGTGGGCGGTGGCCATGGCGCGACGGCCGAATCGGGCTTCGCGACCGTGCTCGTGCCCGGCGTGGTCGGGATCTCGATCATGTTCCAGGGCATCCAGGCCGTCGCGTTGCCGCTCTCGACCGAGTTCGGCTACACCCGGGAGATCGAGGACCGGGTTCAGGCGCCGTGTCCGATCTGGCTCGTGGCGCTGTCCAAGGTCCTGTCGGCGGCGGTCCAGGGCCTGCTGGCGGCACTGATCGTCTTCCCGATCGCCGCCGTCGTGCACGCCAGCGGCGTCGCCGCGCACCTCAGCGTCCACTGGCCGATCGTCGTGACCCTGATCCCGCTGGCCTGCATCGCCATGAGCTCCCTCGGCCTCGTGCTCGGGACGACCTTCCAGCCCCGCAACATCGGCCTCATGTTCGGGTTCGTCGTGCTGCCGCTGACCTTCCTCGGCGGCACCTACTATCAGTGGACGCGGCTGGCCCCGGTCGCGGTCAGCGGCGTGCACTGGCTGCAGATCCTCGTCCTGATCAATCCCCTCATCTACATCACCGAGGGGATGCGCGCCGGGCTGACCCACATCTCGCACATGCACCTGTACATCGTCTACCCCGTGCTGACCGGCTTCGCGGTCGCCTTCCTGACGCTCGGTCTGCGCAACTTCCGCCGGCGCGTCACGGTCTGAGGACGCTCCCGGCGCCCGGTCGCCACGACGGGGCCGGTCGCCACGACGGAAGGCCCCGGGGAAGAGGATGTCCGAGCATGTGACTCACGCGGTCACAAATGTCGATGAAGGCATCCTGGCGAGCGCCTCACGCGCCGGCCGGGCCGCCGGCCAGGCCGCCGGGAGCGCCCGCATCCGGACCCGCTATCGGCGCAGGGCGGCGACCGTGGCGTGCGGATCGGCGACCGAGACGACGAGCCGGCCGAACGGCGAGCCGGTCCCGAGCTCGACGCGGACCGCGGGTCCGCGGCCGTGGACGGCGGCGAAGTCCGGGCGGCGGCCGGTCAGCCTGCGGACTCCGTAGGCGAGCAGCCCGGGAATGCCGGTGCCGGGTGCCCAGATGCCCCGCATCGCGCCCCACGGGTCTGAGTCGACGCACGCCGAGACCATCGTGCTGACCGGCAGGCGGACCTCGTGACGCAGCGCCGCCATCTGCTCCAGGCCCGACAGGCGGACGATCAGGTCACCGCGCTCGATGTCGATCGCTGCCATCGGTTAGGAGGATAAGTCGGCCGCTCATGTTTTTCGCGGGGCTGCCGATTAAGACTTCATGGCGGGCATGTCCGTTCGGCGCGTTTCCGCGCTCGCGGCGATCTCGGTCGCCCTGATCGCCTGCGCCGTGTTCGCCGCCGGGCGGATCAACCGGACGAGCATCATCCATGCCGATCAGCAGGAGCAGGCCGGGCAGTCGATGCTGACCGCCATGCTCGACCAGGAATCCGGCGCGCGCGGCTACTTCGTCACCCGCCGGCCTCAATTCCTGGAGCCGTGGAGCGAGGGCACCAGCCAGTTCGCCCAGGCCCTGGCAACGTCCCGGCAGATCGACGCCGGTGACCGGTCGCTGACCCAGTCGCTGGCCGACCAGGCCCAGGCCGCGCAACAGTGGCGGGCGACCGTGCTCGGCGAGATCGACCGCGTCACGGCCAGCGGACGACTGCCCTCGCTCTCGCAGTCGCTGACCGCGCTCGCGCAGATGGAGACCTTCCGCTCGGACAACGCCGTCTACGCCTCGGAGCTCACCGAGCGCCGAGACGACGCGCTGACCGATGCCAGCTGGGTCGCCGCCGGCCTCGTCGCGGCGCTGTCGGTGGCGCTGTTGATGATCGCGGCGATCACCGTCCGGCGCAGCGTGAGCCGCGAGCGCAGCCGCTACCGGTCGGTGGAGGAACTGCGGGAGCTGCTCCAGGTGTCGGCGTCGGTGCATGAGTCCGACCTGCTGCTGATCCGCCACGTCGAGCGGATCCTGCCCGGATCGGGCGCCGCCATCCTGGCCCGCGGCGACGACGACGAACGGCTTGAGCCGACCATGTCGGAGACCGCCGGCCAGACGCCGCTGCGAGCGATCGCGGGCGTGCAGGTCGGCCCCCGCTCCTGCCTGGCGATGCGCCTGAGCCGCTCCTATGCGAGGCGGGCCGGCGAGCAGCCGCTGGCCGCCTGCGACGTCTGCGGCCGCGTCAAGGGCGAGGTGGCCTGCGAGCCGCTGCTCGTCGGCGGCACGGTGATCGGGTCGATGCTCGTCGCCCGGGAGGGCCGCTTCTCAGACCGCTCCCGGGCGGCTCTGCACGACGCGTCGGTCCAGGCGGCCCCGATCCTCGCCAACCAGCGCAACCTCGCGCTCGCCGAGCAGCGCGCGGTCAGCGACGCCCTCACCGGGCTCCCCAATCGCCGCGCCGCCGACGAGACGTTTCGCCGGCTGGCCGCTCAGGCCGGCCGCACCCTCAGCCCGCTCGCCATCATCCTGCTCGACCTCGATCGCTTCAAGCAGCTCAACGACCAGCACGGCCACGATCGGGGCGACAAGGCGCTGGCCACCGTCGGGCAGATCATCGCCACCACCCTGCGCGCCAGCGACTTCGCCGCCCGGTTCGGCGGCGAGGAGTTCCTCCTGCTGCTGCCGGACACCGACCGTCGCGGCGCCGTCGAGGTCGCCGAGAAGCTCCGTCTGGCGATCGAGCGCGTCGAGCTGCCGGTGGCCGGGATGCTGACCGGCAGCCTGGGCGTGGCCTGTCTGCCCGAGGACGCCACCGAGCCCGAGCACCTGCTGCGCAAGGCCGACCGTGCCCTGTACGCCGCCAAGGCCCGCGGGCGCAACCGCGTCGAGGTGGCCGAGAACGGAGCCGCCGGATTCGGCGGGGCCGACGGCGGCGGATCCCGCGACGGGGGCGAGCGCCGGGACGGCTAGTACGAGTGCCCCCGGCAGGGGGCCTCAGGCGACAGGCCGGACCACGAGCGGGAAGGACCGCCGCGCCCGCGGCGGCACGATGTAGTTCGCCCGCCGGGTGACAAAGATGAACTCGTTGATCCCGTTGTTGACGGTGTCGCCGATCACCGGGTTCTGGAGCTGGGCCGAGGTGGCGTTCATCGCCGTCCGCGTCGTGACGAAGTCGGCGATCGTGCGCTGCAGAGCGACGAAGTGCAGCCCGGCCTGACCGCCGTCGGCGGTGTCGAAGTCCCGGCGCAGGATGAGCGGCTTGCCGTGCCGGCGCGCGCGGGCCGAGGTCTGGGAGTGGCCGATCACCCCGTAGCGGTTGATCGCCTGGCCGAGCAGTTGGGGGTCGCTCTCGGCGTCGGTGGTGAAGCGGTCGACCTGTGCCGGGGTGATCTGGGGCGCGTACATGCGAGCGATGCGCTGGCGCTCGGAGAGCTGGCCGTACCAGCTGTCCAGCGCGAGTCGCATGTGGCTGACGTGCTGCGTCGTGCCGCCGGCGAACGGCCCGTCGCCGATCGTGACCGCCGCCTCCGTCGCCTGGTTCTTGCGCAGCCCCGACTTGAACCCCATGTACAGCGGCGCGCCGACGGCGACCGGCCGTCCCGCCGGGATCCCCTCCACGTCCTGATGGCCGGCCGGCAGCCCGGCGCCGGTGAAGCCGGTCCGGGTCTCGCGCCAGGCCAGCGCCCCGTTCAGCGACAGATGGCCGGCCGCGCCGGCCAGCGGCCGGCCGAGCACGAGCGCGTCCTCGACGTCGGCCAGCCGCTGCTCGTCGTCGCACGCCAGGTGCAGGCAGAGGTGATAGGTGTCGATCGTGGGCTGCTCGAAATCCGACAGCGCCATCGCGCGGGGGATCGGCGACGCGGCGTGCAGCACCTCCTCGAAGTATGCCGGGCTCCAGCCGGCGGTGAACAGCAGTCCGGACGGCCCCCATCGATACGTGCGCTCCAGCGTGCGCAGCGTCGCCTCGAGCAAGTGGACGTGGGCGGTGCCCGGGCTCCCCTCCACGTCGAAGAACAGCAGCCGGTCGTGGCGCGGGGCGATCGCATCCCCGTCGGCGTCGACGCGGAGCGACGCCAGCCAGGCGTGCTGGGCGGCGGGGAGGCCCGCGGGCTGGGCGCCGAGCGCGACGACGGGCAACGAGGAGCCACGGCTCAGCGCCTGGTCGATCCCGGCGCCGACGGCCGCGGCCCCCGCGACCGCGGCCCCGCCGGCGAGCAGGAAGCGCCGCCGGGTCAGCACCGGTTCCGTCCGGTCCGCACGGGTGCGATGACCTCCGCGGCGCCCATCGTCATGCCGCCGGCTTCCAGGTGAATGTCCCGGTGACGGTGTGCGGATGCAGCCACACGTTGAAGTACTCGATGTGGCGCGCGGACACCGGCGGGCTGATCAGCAGGCTGAGCTTGTACGTCCCCGGTCCGGGCAGGCTCACGTTGTTGCCGTAGTGAGGTCCCATGTAGGCCGAGAGCATCGGCCACTGGCGCTCGTCGTAGACGACCTTGCCCTTCTCCGAGATCGTCGCCCAGACGCTCGCGTACGGGATCGCGACGCCCGTGTGCTGGTCGTTGAGCATCACCATCAGGTGAAAGGTCGTCTTCGCGCTCGGCTTGATCACGTGCATCGTCGTGCCGTTGAAGACCGCGAACGGGACCGCGGTCATCGCCCGGGCCTGGATCTCCATCCCCTGCCAGTACGCGGTCGCCAGAGGCTGGATCGGAATCGGCTTGAGGCCGTTGGGAACGCCGTTGACCGTCGCGGACGAATCCGCGGTCGACTTCATGTTCATGCCCGCCATCGAGCTGGAGCTCGACGACGTGGTCGCTGCGGCCGGCGCGGACGCGGTCGCGGTCTTGTCGGCGCTCGCGCAACCGGCGACCGCCACCGCGGCGGCGAGCGCGACGAGCGATTTTGCGAGCGTCGCGCTCAGGTGTGCGCGCGTGACGCGACGGGTCAGGGAACTCATAGGACCTCCGGTGGTGCTGACAAGGATCGGGGCAGGCTGTCGTGAGGCACCGTGTGGCGCGCGTCAGGGCGACCCGGAGGCGCGCGGCGGTGTCAGACCCGCGACGGAGGACCTCGGCCCGACCAGCCGGCGACCAGCGGCGCCGGCGCGGCGACGATCGCCCGCCACGCGGGCCGGCCGAGCGCCGCGGCGTGACGCCGCGGCCGGGCGCCGCGGCGGCCATACCGGCCGGCCGCGGCCAGCGCCCAGCGCGCGCCGTGCAGGAGGGCGGCGAGCACGAGGCCGACGCACAGCGCGGCCGGGATCGACCACCAGCCGCCGTAGCCGAAGACGCCGATCAGCCCCGCGGCGTGCCCCGTGGTCAGCCAACCCTCCATCAGCTCCTGCGCGCTGTAGATCGCGACGAGCAGCGCGGCGCAGACGAGCCACAGGGCGACGAACGACAGCCCGAAGCGCCGGCGTGACGTCTGACCGGCGAGCGCCCGTCCGAGCGACCACAGAAAGCCCCCCGCCGCGAGCGCGACGAGCGCGACGACCCACGGCACGACCGAGTGCAGATAGGAGTGGCCGGTGCGGGCCAGCTGCGGCCCGGCGTCGCCGCCGAAGGCGAGGAGGTAGCGCAGCTGATGGACGGCGAGCGCGGCCGGCGGCAGCAGAGCGGCCCGCGCAACTCCGCCGAACACGCCGCGGCGGGCAGGGCTCGGCCTCATGGTGTCAGCGGAGAATAGAGAGTGACGAGCGTGGGCCGGACTCAGAGTCCGCCTCGGTCAGGCGCGCGCCGGACCGCAGGCGAGCGGGGCGCTCGGCCATCACGAAGACGAGCGGCAGCAGCCCGAGGCCGGCCGAGCAGCAGACGACGACCGCCGTCCGCGCCAGGAACGGGGGCACGGCGAGCAGCGAATAGCCGTCGACGAGCACCGAGATGAGCGATCCGCCCTCCCAGATCGCCGCGGCGGCGATCATGAAGAAGGCAAACCAGCCGTGGCGGCGCAGGACGAGCCGCCGCAGGCCCCAGGCGGCGAACGCGAGCAGGACGGCGAGCAGGATGATCTGGCCGAGCGAGACGAACGGGCGCCCGTGGAGCTCCTGTCCGATCGCGCCGACCGCGAACGCCACCAGCGCGGCGCCCGCCAACCCCCGCGCCAGGCGCTCGTCGAACGCGGGGCGGCGCAGGCGCAGCACGGCGAGAACGCAGGCCAGCGTCACGAGGATCGGCCAGAACCACACGATCGACGGGCTGGGAGCGAAGAACAGCGTGCCGCCGATCGCCGTCAGCCGGCCGTCGACGAGCACGGGGATCGTCCAGCGCCCGACGTAGGTGGCGCCCGGGGCGAGGGCGATCGTCGCCAGCGAGTGCAGGCGACCGTCGTGCCAGCCGTAGCTGTGTCCGCTGCCGGCGCTCGACCACTCCGGCGGGGTGTGAGCGCCGAGCGAGGTCGGCGGGATCTCCGCCGGCACCTGGTTGAGATAGAACATCGCCGAGTTCTCGTTGACCGCGACCCCGGCGCGGGAGAAGCGCAGATACGGAGCGTGGTTGTAGTCGAGCACGATCACCGTCTCGCCCGCGGGGACGCGCAGCCACATCCGCAGGTCGCCGTCGACGACGATCGCCTGCAGCCCGGCGGGCACCGAGGTCACCCGGGCCAGATAGCTGGAGGCGGCGGGATCGACCGGCCCATGGGCAGCGGCGGCCGCCGGCAGGGCGAGCATCACCACGGCGAGCGCGGCGGCGGCGCGGGCGCCCGGCCGCAGCGCCCCTCGGATGAGCGTTCGGATCCGCCGCCGCCCGCGAGCGGGGAGCCTAGACTGCACACCGGCAGGCGCGACGACGCACTCCGAACCCATAACCGTTGGCAGACTCTACGACCACTTCGCTGCGCGGCCGCCAGCAGGCGGTGCTGGCCGGACTGCTCATCGCGGTGATCGCCGCCGCGGCGCTCTGGGCACCCGCGGCGGCTCGCGCCGACGGCGATCCGGCGAGCGACGTGCTCGTCGGCCAGACGCTGTTCAATCCGATCGACCATCCGGTCGCCGGGCGAGCGCTGTCCGAACTGCTCGCCGAGATGACCGCGGCGGGGCATGACGGTTTCCCGATCCGCGTCGCGGTGATCGCCAGCCCGGCCGATCTCGGGTCGGTATCGGCGCTGTGGTTGCGGCCGGCCGCCTATGCGAGCTATCTCGGCACCGAGCTGTCGTTCGTCTATCACGGCACGCTGCTCGTCGTCATGCCCGACGGCTTCGGTGTGCAGCGCGTCGGGGCCGCCGGCGGGGCGCCGGCGCCCGTCCTGACCGGACTGAAGGTGCCCGGGACGGCGCTCGGCGCGGCGGCGATCGCGGCGGTGGCGAGGCTCGCCGCCGACGCGGGACATCCGCTCGGAACCGTCGCCGCGCACCCCGCGGCGACGCCGAGCGCGCCGGCGGGCTCATGGCTGGAGTCGGTTGACCTGGGCTCATGGATCGCCCTGCTGGCCGGGGCGCTGGCGATCGCCGCCGCGTGGGGCGCGAGCCTGCGCGCCCGTCCCGCCCGCAGCCCGTGGCGAGCCCGCTCCAGCACCGGCTGACGGGCGCGCGGAGCGCATGCGGCGGCGCGACCGGATAGCCTGAGCCGCATGGAACCCGAACGTGCACACGAGCTGCTGGCGCGAGAACGAACGCGCATCGAGCGGGCCCTGGGCCTGCACACGGGAGACGGCCCGCTGGAGGGCGATGCCGCCCACGAGCCCGGCGACGAGGATTCCGAGGACCTCTATCAGGACGAGCTCGACGAGGGTCGCCGCGACGATCTCAACGAGCAGCTGGCGGCGCTGGAGCGCGCCGAGGCACGGCTCAAGGCGGGCACGTACGGCCTGTCGGTGCTCAGCGGTGAGCCGATTCCCGACGGCCGGCTCGAGGCGCGCCCGACCGCGGAGCTGACCGTCGAGGAGCAGCAGGCGCGCGAACGCTCCTGAGGGCCGGCGGTGCCGCCGCGAGCGGTCGGACTACCCCCTCCGGATCTCCGTAGCGTGCCGCCAACACTGTCCTCGGTAGCCTGGCACCATCGTGACCAGTGGCCCCTCTCCGACCTGGTTCGCCGAGCTGGCGGAGTTCCTGCGGATCCCCTCGATCAGCGCGGATCCGAGCCATGCCGGCGATGTGCTGACCGCCGGCGAGTGGGTCTGCGACCTCGTGCGCGGCGCCGGCGGTGAGTGTGAGCTGGCCGACTGGCACGGGCAGCCGCTGGCGATCGGCACCGTTCCCGCCTCGCGCGGGGCCGGCAGCGCGCCGACCGTCCTGTGCTACGGACACTTCGACGTCCAGCCGCCTGACCCGCTCGAGCTCTGGGACTCGGCCCCGTTCGAGCCCGAGATCCGCGGCGAGCGCCTGTACGGCCGCGGGATCGCCGACGACAAGGGCCAGCTCTACATGCTGCTGGCCGCCGCCCGGGAGCTGGCGGCCGCCGGCGAGCTCCCGGTCAACGTCCGCTTCGCCTGCGATGGCGAGGAGGAGACCGGCGGGCAGTCGATCGTCGACTTCCTGGCGGCCGACGACGGTCCCGCAGACGCCGCGGTCATCTTCGACTCCGGGCTGGTCGCCCGCGGGATCCCGGCGTTCAACGTCGCCACCCGCGGGGTGGCGTACTGCCACGTCACCCTGCGCAGCGGCGAGCGCGACCTGCACTCCGGCATCTATGGCGGCGCGGCGCTGAACGCGGCCAACGCGCTGATCGACACGCTCGCAGCGGCGATCGCACGGGACGGCCGGCTGGCCGAGCCGCTGCGCGCCGGGATCCTGCCGCCGTCGGCGCAGGAGCTGGAGAGCTGGCGCGCGCTGCCGTCGGGCGCCGAGAGCCTGGCCGAACAGGGCGCTCAGCCGATGGACGCCCGGGCCGCTGAGGAGTTCTATCTCCGGACGTTCGCCGAGCCCGCGCTCGACGTCAACGGGATCGAGAGCGGCTCGCCGCATCTGCAGAAGACCGTCCTCCCCGTCGAGGCGGTTGCCAACGTCTCGATCCGGCTCGCCCCCGGCCAGGAGCCGGAGGCGATCCACGCCGCGTTCGAGCGCCTGCTGCGCGACGCTGCGCCCGCGGGGGCCGAGCTGACCGTCGAGCTGTGGTCGACCGCCTATCCGGGCGTCGTCTCGCCGGATTCCCCCGCCGTGACCCTCGGCCTGCGGGCATTCGAGCGAGCGCTCGGCGTCCGGCCGCTCCTGATCCGCTCGGGCGGGTCGCTGCCGATCGTCGCCGCGCTCTCGCGGCGCGGCGTCGCGACGATCATCACCGGCTTCTCGCTGCCCGACTCCAACATCCACTCCCCCAACGAGAACATGCTCGTCGAGTCGCTGCCCGAGGGTATCGCGGCCGCGCGGGCGCTGTTCGAGGAATTCGCCGCACTGCCCACCACCGGCGGGCGCTGAGCGATGGCCACGTCCGCCGACCGCGGCCCCGAGGCCGCGGTCACCACCAGCGGCCTGACCAAGCGTTACGGCGAACGGCTCGCCGTCGACGGTCTGGACATCGAGCTCCCGCGGGGGGTCATCAGCGGCTTCGTCGGACCCAACGGCGCCGGCAAGACGACCACGATCCGCATGCTGCTCGGTCTCGTGGCGGCGTCGAGCGGCAGCGGTCAGGTGCTCGGCCATCCGATCACCCATCCCGCGGCCTATCTGCCGCGCGTCGGGGCGCTCGTCGAGGCGCCGGCGTTCTATCCGACGCTGTCGGGGCGCCGCAACCTCGAGGTGCTGACGCGCCTCGGGCGCTTCGACAGGTCACGCGTCGACGAGGTGCTGAAGGTCGTCGAGCTCAGCGACCGTGCCGGCGACCTCGTGCGCTCCTATTCGCTCGGCATGCGCCAGCGCCTCGGGGTCGCGGCCGCCCTGATCCCCGAGCCCGATCTCGTCATTCTCGACGAGCCCGCCAACGGCCTGGACCCGGCCGGGATCCGCGAGATGCGAACGATGCTGCGCGCGCTCGCCGACCGTGGTCAGACCGTGTTCGTCTCCAGCCACCAGCTGTCGGAGATCGAGGCGATCTGCGATCACCTCGTGATGATCCATCTCGGCCGGATGGTCTTCCAGGGACCGGTCGCCGAGCTGCTCGCCGCCCAGCACTCCGATCTGGTGGCGATCCCCGAGCACGGGGCCGACCTGGCCAAGCTCGCCGCACTGGCCACGGGCCTCGGCCGGCCGGCGCGGGTGGAGGGCGACGGCGTCCGCGTGCAGGCGCCCGGCGACTGGGCCGCCGAGCTCAACCGCCAGGCGATGGCCGCCGGAATCACCCTGCGCGGCCTGCAGGCCACGCGCGCCTCGCTCGAGGAGGCATTCTTCGCCGTGACCGAGGGCGAGGAGCGTGAGCCGTCGTCATGATCGGCGCGTTCTCCAGCGAGCTGGTCAAGCTGCGGCGCCGCAGCATCCTGTTGTGGGGGCTGGGCGGCGGACTCCTGTTCACCGTTCTGATCACCCTCTTCTCGATCGAGCGCGCCGTCCGGACGATCGAGCCCGGGTCCCACGGCCACGGCTTTCGGATCACGATCGCGCAGCTGTCACAGGCCGACGGCCTCGTCCACGGCTTCGTCGATGCCAGCACGCTGATCGGGATCGTCTCGCTGTGCCTGTTCGCCGGGGCGACCGCCAGCGAGTACAGCCAGGGAACGATGAGCAATCTCCTCGTTCGCCAGCCGCGACGGATCAGCCTGCTGGTCGGCAAGTACCTCGCGCTCGCCGCGTTCATCCTCGTCGCCGTCGTGCTGGCGATCGTCGTCGCCTCGCTGATCGCGTTCCTGCTCGCGCCCGGCAAGGGGATCAGCACCTCGGCCTGGACGAGCAGCACCGGCCTCAACGATCTCGGTCAATCGTTCCTGCACGTCTATCTCGCGTGCCTGGGCTACGGCGTCTTCGGCATGATGCTCGCGATCGTGCTGCGCTCGCCGGGGGTGGCGGTCGGACTCGGCGTGGCGTGGGTCATTCCCGCCGAGGCGATCATTACCGCGATCTGGTCCAACGGCGACCGCTGGCTGCCCGGTCAGGTGCTCAGCGCGGTCGCGCACGGCGGGACGAGCGACTCCGCCTACGGGCACTCGCTGCTGCTCGCGGTGCTCTACGCCGTGATCGCGGCCGCCGGGACGCTCGTGCTGTTCACGCGCCGGGACGCCTGAGGGCTCTATCGTGCCCGGCATGCGCTTGGAGCTCGGCCGCCCGGTCAACTGCTCGGACGGCGAGTTCGGGGAGCTCGCCGACGTCGTCATCGACCCGATCAGCCGGCGCGTCACCCATCTCGTCGTCGCGCCCCGCCATGATCACCACGAGGCGCGGCTCGTCCCCATCACCCACGTGCGCCGGGGCGACGACGCCGGGGCACCGCTCGTGCTGGCGCTGACGATCGCCGAGCTGGAGGCGCTCGAGCGGATCCAGAAGTCCGCGTTCCTGCGCCTCGGCGACACGCCGGTGGAGGATCCCGATTGGGAGATCGGCATTCAGGACATCCTCGCCCTCCCCTACTACCAGAGCCTCGCGCCCGGCGGCGTCGGCCCCGGCGTGCCGCCGCTGGGCTTCGACGACCGCATCACCGAGGTCTATGACCGCATCCCCAAGGACAAGATCGAGGTCCGGCGCGCCAGCGCGGTGCTGTCCGCCGACGGGCACAGCCTCGGCCACGTCGACGGCTTCGTCGTCGACGACGCCGACGCGATCACCCATCTCGTGCTCGAGCACGGGCATCTGTGGGGCAAGCGCGAGGTGACGATCCCGGTCGGCGCGATCGCCACGATCGCCAACGACGAGGTGACGTTGAGCCTCACCAAGGACCAGGTCGGCGAGCTGGAATCGGTGCCGGTCCGGCGCTGGTCGGCTTGAGCGGACGCGGTTGGTCAGGGCTCGGCGAGGATCGCGTCGCCGAAATAGTCGCCGACCTGACGCAGGCTGGCGCCGTTCCAGGTCCACACGTCCGATACGTCGGGATCGTCGGCGACGTCCTCGCTGACGAGCACGCCCCCGGCGGCCGGGTCGGTCTGTACCTGAGCGGCGATCCCGTACTGCGGCGGATCGAAGGAGTCCAGCGTCCGATGGTCGAGCCTCTGGCCGCGGTCGCCGTACTGGAGCAGCGTCGTGTTCAGGCCGCCGTCGCCGTCGGCGCACGCGGTGACGGCGACGATCCCGGTGGAATCGAACGCGCTCGAATCAAACCCGCACGACGCCCGCAGACCGATCAGCCCCCAGCTCCCGGGCCCGCTCAGGCGATCGGCCGGCGCGGTCGCCAGACCGCACCCGGCGGGCGGATCGTCGAGATCGGGATGGCGCCCGTAGCCGAACGCGAGCGTCGAGGAGCCGAGATTCCACGAGACGTCGGTTTGGATCGCGCAATCCGAGAGCCGCGCCACGGCCAGGTGCGAGCGGCCGCCGGCCAGGTTGCGCACCACGAGCCGCGACCCCGTGCCCGGCCGGCAGCCCTCCTCGACGAGCGCCACCAGGCGGCCGTTCGGGCTCGGCACGGCGTCGAACAGGCGCCAGGCCCCGGACACGGTGAACAGCGACCGTGCCGTGCCCGTGTCCGGATCCAGGGTCTGCACCCGGCTCTCGCACGAGTCCGGAGCGGCGTGACAGGCGCCGGCCGACGATCCGCAGACGTCGCCGCGCGCGAGGGTCAGCATGTAGTCGCCGTCGGCCAGCAGATGGGGAGTTGAGACGGCCGAGCCCGCGCCGGTGAACCCCGCTCGCGGGATCCGCGTCAGCCGGCCGAGGGAGCGGCCGTCAGACAGCGCGTAGTGGTCGATCTCCACCGGATCAGACAGCGGGTAGACCGACACGAACGAGGAGGCTGCCGCCACGTCGTCAGGGCGTCCCCGACCCGGCGGCGCCGCCCAGCCGGCGACCGCGATCACGAGACAGAGCGCGAGTGCGCCGAGAGCGGCTCGCCTGCCCCGACCAATGCCCCAGGTCCACCGCATCGGCGCAGCCTACGCACGCGTTCGGACGGCCGTAGACTCCGCGCAGATGGGCGACGAGGGCAGGGTCGGTCAGGGGGCGGACACCGCGCTCGCGTGGGCGTTGCGGGCCGCCACAATGACCGACGCGGACGAGATCGCCAACGTCTGGCACACCGCCTGGGGCGACGGGCATCGTGGTCACGTCCCGGAGGGGCTGCACCGTCACCGGGGCCTCGACGACTTCCGTGAGCGGGTCGGCCCTCGCCTGCCGGCGACGACGGTCGCCGTGACCGGGGCGAGGGTCATCGGCTTCGTGGCCGTCGCGGCGGATGAGCTCGAGCAGCTCTTCGTCACGCGGGAGGCGCGCGGCAGCGGTGTCGCCGCCGCGCTGCTGCGGCATGGGGAGGCGACGATCGCGCTCGGCCACGACGCGGCGTGGTTGGCCGTCGTCGCCGGCAACGCGCGCGCCCGCCGGTTCTACGAGCGCCACGGCTGGCGCGACGCCGGGGCGCTGCCCTACCTCGCCGAGACCCCCGGCGGATCGTTCAGCGTGCCCTCCCGCCGCTATGAGAAGCGGGTCCGGCCGTGATCGCCGCGCTGCGTCCGTCGCACATAACGTCCAAAACGACCTCACCCCCGGGGCGTGGTTAGCCGCCGCGGTCCCCGGGGTATCGAAACGGCGGTCATGGCGGGGATCGTGGGCCGGCGGTCACGCGTCGTTTCAGCGAGAGGGAGAGTCACCATGCGAGACGAGCATTCGTCATCGGCAGACCGCGACGAGCGCCGGGGCGAGTCCGCCCCTGGGGCGTCCGGCCACGCGGCCCGCCCAGCCTCCGCAAGCGGCGGCGCGCCCGACCCCCGCGGGATGGTCGACCGGCGGCGCTTCCTGCAGGTGTCAGGCGCGACGATGGCCGCCGCCGGCAGCGCGATGGCCACGGCGGCGCCCGCGTCGGCCGAGAGCCACGCCGCCCGCGCGCTGGCCCCGCGCCCCGGCCACGGCAGCCGGCCGAAGATCGCCGAGCCCGGGGCGGGGCAGGCGGTCGTCTCGCCCCAGAACCTGCCGGCGACGCCGATCCGCCCCCCGGCGACTCCGCTCATCGTACGCTCGCCGTATCTGAGCACCTGGCAGGCCTCGACGGTCGCCGCCGGAACGTGGGAGACCTTCTGGGACGGCGACGTGACGGCGATCGCCGGGATCGCCCGCATCGACGGCGCCGCCTATCTCTTCGCCGGATCCCCGACGATCGTGCTCGACGTCCCCAACGGCGGCTACGGCCAGCAGACGACGACGGCCGACTTCGAGGCGGCGCTCGATCAGACCGATCTGACCGTGACCGCCACCCGCTCGGTCTACACGATGCAGGGCGGCGGCGTGCAGCTCACCCTGACCTTCCTGTCGCCCGTCGAGCCCGGCGACGTGCGCCGCCAGTCGATCCCGATGGCCTACGTGCTCGCGTCGGCGCAAAGCATCGACGGCAACAGCCACGACGTGGCGCTGTATCTCGATATCTCCGGCGAGTGGCTCTCGGGAGACCCCGACGACCAGTTCACCTGGGCGCTCTTGACCGTCCCCTTCAACGGCGGCACGCTCCAGGTCTGGGCACTGACCCTCGCCGACCAGCAACCGCTGACCGAGTCAGGCGATCGCGCCCTCTGGGGGACGATCGTCTGGGCCACCCCGCAGGTTCCCGGCCTGACCTGGCAGTCCGGCAGCTCGGCCACGGTGCGCGCGCAGTTCGTCGACCAGGGGGTGCTGTCGAACACGAACGACACCTCGTTCACGTCGATCAACGGCGATGGCTATCCGATCTTCGCCTTCGCGCTCGACCTCGGGTCGATCGGCTCCCGGCCCCAGACGCGGCAGTTCTCTCTCGGGCAGGTGCGGACCCCGCTGGTCGGCTATCTGAACACGCCGCTGCAGCCGCTGTGGACGCAGTACTGGAGCAGCTGGCAGCAGATGCTCGCCTTCTTTCACGGCGATGCGCCCGCCGCCGGGCTGCGGTCCCTCGCCCTGGACGCGACGATCTCCGCCGACGCCCGCGCTGCGGGCGACACGGAGTACGAGGGGCTGTGCGTGCTCGCGCTGCGCCAGGCCTACGGCGCCACCGAGCTGGCGATCGGGCCCGACGGGACACCGTGGGGCTTTCTCAAGGAGATCTCCTCAGACGGCGACACCTCGACCGTCGATGTCATGTTCCCGGCGTCACCGGCCTGGGTGTATCTGGACCCCGAGTATCTGTCGCTGCTGCTCAAGCCGATCCTCGGCTATGCGGAGAGCGGGCAATGGACCGCGCCGTTCTCGCCGCACGACCTCGGCCCGTATCCCAACGGCAACGGCTATCCGGGCAACGGCGGCGAGAACATGCCCGTCGAGGAGTCCGGCAACATGATCATCATGGCGGCCGCGTATGCGCAGGCGGCGCCGGGAGCGACGAGCGCCGCCTATCTGAAGGCGCATTACGGGACCCTCAAGGGCTGGGCGGATTACCTCGTCTCCGTCCTGCCCGATCCGGGCTTCCAGAATCAGACCGACGACTTCGCCGGCTTCATCGCCCACAGCGTCAACCTCGCGCTCAAGGGCATCATCGCCGTGGCGGCGATGGGCCAGATCGCCACGATCGTCGGCCAGAGCGAGGACGCGGCCGGCTTCGCGAGCCAGGCCCAGTCGTTCATCACGTACTGGATCGAGAACGCCCAGGACCCGTCGGGTCAGCATCTCGACCTCACCTACAACGGATCGGGAGACGGCGACGGCACCTGGGGGACGACGTACAACGCGTTCGCCGACGCGCTGCTCGGCACGGGCCTCGTCCCCGAGTCGATCGCCGGCGAGCAGGCCGCGTTCTATCCGACGGTGACCAACCAGTTCGGCCTGCCGCTCCAGATCCCGCACAGCTACGCCAAGTCCGACTGGGAGATGTTCACGGCGGCGTGGCTGCGCGACTATCCGATCAGTCAGGAGCTGATCGACCGCGAGTACCTGTACGCCAACACGACGGCGAGCCGGGTCCCGTTCTCCGACCTCTACAGCACGATCAACGCGGTGGCGACGTTCAGCCCGCCGTTCGCTGCCCGGCCGGTTCAGGGCGGCATCTTCGCCCTGCTCGCCCTGCGCGCGCTGGAGCGCAGCCGCGGAGGCCGATCGGCTACAGCGCGACGAGCGCGAAGCTGAGATGCAGGCTCGCGCCGAGCAGGATGAGCGGCCAGAGCACGGTCGCCACGACGGCGGACAGGACCTGGGAGACCGTGGTGAGCTGCCCGTAATAGCCGTGCTGGGAGACGATCAGCGCGCCGAGCACGAGATAGGCGAGGACGGCCAGGTTGCGCACGTCAGGCCTTTCGCCGCCGCCGGCGCCACTCCTTCCCGGATCGCGCGGCGGGTGCGCTACGCTGAGGGAGTCAGATAGCGATGGCAACCAGAGGGCGAGACCTTCAACTGAACGTCCCCTTGCCGCGTAAGCCGCCTGATCTTCTGATGGCCGAGAGTCCACCCACGGGTGGGCTTTCCGCGTTAAGGGCAGCGCCGAGGCGACGGATCAGGGCAGGATGTCGGTCAGCGTCGCCGTGAACCGCTCACCGGACTCCTCGAGCTCACCCTCGATGTGCAGGCGGGCCGGGCCGGTCTCGGTCCACAGGTCAAGGAAGTAGGCCCAGCCCGGCCGCTCGGGATCGTCGGACCTGGCGATCGCCTCGACCCGGTAGGTCTCACGCGGGGGCAGCACCAGCGACTCGGGGCAGTCGTCCTCGACGCGACGGCGGAGGTCCTCGACGCTCAGCCGCTCCCCGGACGCGAGGTGGAGATCCTCGTAGTCGCCGTCGACGACCATGCCGACGACGCCCTCCAGCGCCTGGTACATCGGCTCAGGCATCAGTTCGAGCGAGTCGACGATCTCCTGCGGTCCGTCGCACTCCTGGCTCGGCTCCAGCCCGAGCCGGCTGTAGAAGTAGTCCTCGCATGCCGCGCGCGCCTGGCGGCGGATGCTCTTGGACAGATCCGCGGCGCCGAGGGCGAAGGTCGCGGCATCGATCGCCTCCTCGAGCGTTCCCTGGCGGCGCGTCAGCTGCGCGGTGACCGCGCGACCGTGCTCGGTGTCACGGGCCATCGACGAGCCGTCCAGCAGGATCGAGGGAGCGTCGTGGCGGCTGTAGCCGGGCAGCGCCCGCACCGCGGAGTGAAGGACGATCAGGTGGTCGCCCATTACGCCGGGGCAGGTGATGGTTCGATGGGTGTCATCACCATGCATCCTAGGAATCCGGGAATGAGCCGGCGCCCCCGATGCCCGGGAGCGACCGGCGTCGAGCTCACGAGTGCGGTGTCCGACGGGCGGCGAGCCAGTGCTCGAAGTCGCGCGCGACGATCCGCTCGTCGTGCACGCCGGCGGCATCCGCGGACGCCAGCCAGACGATCGGCGGACCCATGATCGAGGGGTCCAGCAGATTGGACCGGAGCTCGTCGGTGACCTCGTCCGGGATCATGCCGGTGGCGGTCGCTCCACCCGGCAGCACGATGTTGGCGGTGACCGCGGTGCCGGCCAGGTCGGCCGCCATCACGCGAGCCAGCGCCTCGACCGCCCCGCCGGACGGCCCGTAGGGCACGAAGCCGGGGCGGGTCATCGTGGCCTCGTTCATCGAGACCGTGATCACCCGTCCGCCGCCGGCGCCGAGCATGCGCGGCACGACCGCCCGGCTGACCAGGAACGTCCCCGTCGCCTTGGTCTCCAGCACGTCGCGAAAGCCGGCCGGCGAGACCTCCCAGAACGGCTGCGGCGCCGTCATGAACCGCGGGTTGACGGTCCGCATCCCGATCCCGGCGTTGTTGACGAGCATCTCCAGGCCGCCGAGCAACGCGTAGGTGGCGTCGACCGCCGACGCCACCGAGCGGTCGTCGCGGACATCGAGCTGGACCCCGCTCGTCTCACCGCCCAGGTGGGCGGCGGTCGCCTGCGCCCGCTCGCCGTCGCGGCTGCTCACCACCACGCGTGCGCCCGCCCGCGCGAGCGCCTGCGCCATCGCCCGCCCCAGACCGCTCGTGCCACCGGTCACCAGCACCCGGATGCCGTTCAGCTGCGCCATCGACGGGCAGCGTAGCTCCGTTGCGCCGAGCGCCGGGCTGATCACCGGCGAGGCGGCCCCGGGGCCCCGGGGGGACGGGCCCAGGTGGCGCGTCCGGTGATCAGACCCGGGGTCAGAGGGCGGGCGACGGACCTGTGGCGCGCAGGTATCTCAGGACGGCGAGCACGCGCCGGTGATCGTCGTCTGTGGCGGGCAGGTCGAGCTTGGTGAAGATCGAGGAGATGTGCTTCTCGACAGCGCTCGGCGTGACGACGAGCTCTCGCGCGATCGCCGAGTTCGTCCGACCCTGGGCGAGCAGCTCCAGCGTCGCACGCTCGCGCGCGCTCAGCGCCTCGATCGAATCGACGCCGGCTCTGGACGCACTGCGGCGCTCGTTGACGAGCGTGCTCACGACCTCCCGGTCCAGCGCGGTGCCGCCCTGCGCCACCCGCCAGACGGCTTCGACGAACGTCCGCACCTCGCTGACGCGTTCCTTGAGCAGATAGCCGATCCCACCCTCCCCCTCCTGCAGGAGCTCGGCGGTATATGCGGGCTCGACGTCCTGGGAGAGGACGAGCACCGCAAGCTTCGGGTGGCGCCGGCGCGCCTGCAGCGCGGCGTGGATGCCCTCGTCGGTGAACGTCGGAGGCAGGCGTACGTCGCAGATCGCCAGGTCAGGCTTGTGACCCTCGACGATCCGCAGAAGCCCGGGGCCGTCATCGGTCGTTGCCACGACCTCGACGTCGTTGTCCTGCAGCAGCGCGGCGATTCCCTCGCGCAGCAGCACCTGGTCCTCGACGATCACCGCCCGCACGGCATGACCGCCTCGACCTGCGTCCCGACTCCGGCGGGACTGGTCACGCGCAGGACGCCGTCGAGCGCCTCGACGCGTTGGCGCAGACCGGTGAGCCCTCCGCCCGCCGGGTTCGCACCACCTGGCCCGAAGTCGGTGATCTCGACGAGCAGGTCACGGCCACTGGCGTGGAGGCTGATCTCGACTCGCGCGCCCGGGGCGTGCTTGGCCGCGTTGGTGAGCGACTCGGCGACGACGAAATAGCCTGCCCTCTCCACCGCGGGCGGCGGCCGGCGCTCGAGCCTGCTGCTCACGACCGCCTCGATGCCCGATCGCTGCGCGAGTGACCGCACCGCCGCATCGAGACCACGGTTGACGAGCACCGGCGGCGCGATCCCGCGCGCGAGCTCCCGCAATTCACGGATCGCCGCCGTCGCGTCCTCGCGCGCCTCACGCAGCAGCGCCGCGGTCGCCGGATCCCCGCGATAGCGATCCTCGGCGCGGCCGAGCTTCATCGAGAGGGCGACGAGCCGTACCTGGGCACCGTCGTGCAGATCGCGCTCGATCCTCCGCAGTTCGGTCGCCTGGACGTCGAGCACTCCGCTGCGTGTCCGCGAGAGCTCGTCGATGCGCTCGGCGAGGACCGTCGCGCCGGGCCGCTCGAGCAGATCGACTCCGAGCCCGAGCCCGAGGGTCGCGGCCGCCCACCAGAACGGCCATACCGGGCTGATGCCCGCGGCGGGCGCCGACACCAGGGCCAACAGGAGCACGAGCAGCGCCACGCCCGTCGCCACCGGTGCAAGGATCCGGTCCACCCGCTCCCGGCCGTCACGTGCGGCGGCGACGAGTGCGAGGCCCAGAAGGACGATGACGATCCGCAGCGCCCCGATCGGGAGCCTGTCGACGGAATGCAGCGTTCCCGGCGACGCCGTGTACCACCAGATGCCGTCGACCGACAGAGTCCAGATGAGCACGAGCATCGCGAGGAGCGCTGCGATCGCCGGCGCGGATCCCGGCACCCGCTGACCGCCGGCGATCCGCATCAGCGGGCGGGCAGCGAGCCCGAGACCGAGCAGGAGGGCGACGACCCACAGCGGCGACACCGGCCACTGTGGATGGGCGGCCGGCAGCTCGAAGCTCAGCACGAGCAGGGCTGCGAACGCCGTGGCGGCTTGCGCGTACGCGTGCCCGGCCCGGTCGCCGGCGAGCTGCGAGAGCGGCCCGGCCAGGAGCCCGACCGCGAGCAGTCCGGCGATCGTCCACAACGGTGCCGCCGGCCCGTAGCCCGCGGCGAGCGCCCAGACGAGAACGAGCAGGGCCGCGGTCGCGGCGACCGGTTGTGCCAGCTTCTCCGCCGCCGGGCCGCACCGCCCCGCCCGCTCGCCGCTCATGATCGGAACCCGCAGTGCCGGCATGAGCCTATGTTGCCATCCGTCGGTGCGGGCATGACCCGCGCGCCGCCAGTCACCCGTTCACGGCTCATCACCGCAGGCCGGGCTCGGGGCTCTGCGTGCTGATCGTGGCCCGCGGCCGTGATGTCCTGCGGACGCCGGCCGGCGGCGTGAGCGCTCGCAGACTCGTCCGGGCGAGCGGGACGGCACAGGCAGCGAGGACGAGCACCGCGACGAGCGGATAGGGGTCGGTGATCAGCAGCGAGGTCGCTCCACGCGCCGACCTGAAGTCGCTCTCCGCGATCTCCGGCAGATACGCGTAGCCGGCGAGCCCGAGGATCGCGACCGCGGTCCCGAGGGCACGAGAACGTCGCTCGTAGGAGCGACGCGCCAGCAGGATGAGCGCGGGAACGGCGAGCGTCCAGTGGTGTGACCAGGAGATGGGAGAGGCAAGCAGCGTGCTCAGCGCGGCCAGCGAGAAGCCGGAGGCCTCGTCGCCACGGCGGCTCGCTCGGACGGCGAGCATGAGCCCGGACGCGACGACAGCGACGACGAGCAGTTCCCACGCGCCGGCCGGCTGGGCCGTGCCGATGAACCGGGCGACGAGCAGCAGGACGTTGAGCCCGGTGACAGCGAGCGTGTCGACGGACCACGGGAGCCACGCGAGTGGAGCCAGCAGCAGTGCCGCGAACGGTGGATAGGTGAATCCCAGGTCGTCCACCATCGGAGTTCCGTAGAGCGACGAGCCGTGGATGAGACGCAGCGCGCCGAGCCGATAGATCCGCAGGTCGAAGTCGCGCAGCCGCATCGCGCCCACGTGAAAGGGCTGGTGCATGGCGATCGACACCACCGCGTAGGTCGCGACCGAGAGCGCCAGCGTCGCCCAGCCGCCCCGGCCCCGCAACGGGCCGACGAGCGCTGTCGCGACACGCGGGCATCGCGCAGTCCGCGACCGTGACCGTGATCCGCATGTCCGCATCACGAGCAGCGTGCCGGTCAAACGGCTCGTTGTCATTGGGGCCCGTGCCCGTTGCGGGAGCGGCGGGCCTCAGCTTCACCCTGGGGTCAGCCTCAGCCTGTGGCAACCGCTCCGGCTGCGGTGGAGGCGCTGACACGGCCTCGGATCAGGTCCGCGGCGCGCTCGGCGAGCATGATCGTCGGCGCGTTCGTGTTGCCCCCCGGGATCAGCGGGAAGGCGCCGGCGTCGACGACGCGCAGCCCGGTCAGGCCTCGGACGCGCAGCTGGGGATCGAGCACGGCGTTCTCGCCGGACCCCATCGCACACGTGCCGACGGGGTGGTAGATGAGCTCGACGCGCTCGCGCAGCGACGCCTCGAGGTCGGCGTCGGAGACCTCGGGACCGGGCGTCAGCTCGCGCACCACCTTGTCGCGCAGCGGAGCGGTCGACGCGATCGCGCGCGCGAGTCGCATCCCGGCGACCATTGAGGCCACGTCCTCGGGCTCGGTCAGCGCGTTGGTGAGGATCTTCGGCGCCGCCGCTGGATCGGCGCTGCGCAGGGTGACCTCGCCCCGCGCCCGGGGAGCGACGAGCGTCGGTGCGATCGTCGCGCAGTCGGCGTCGTGCTCGACAGCTCCGTGCTGCTCGTAGAACGCCGCGCCCATGTGGAACTGAATGTCGGCGGCCGGCAGCCCGGGGCGGGTCCTGACGAACGCGCACACCTCGGCGACGGTCGAGGTGAGCTTGCCCGAGCGTCGCAGCAGCCATTCGGCGACGTGCCTGGGAGCGTCGGCCCGATACAGCGTGTCGGAGTCACGGACCTCGTAGTTCATGGTCACGAACGGATGGTCCTGCAGGTTCTTGCCGACGCCGGAGAGCTCATGCCGGGCAACGACTCCCGCGGCTGAGAGCTCATCGGCGGGGCCGATCCCCGAGAGCATTAGGATCTGCGGGGATCCGATCGCCCCGGCGCTGAGGATCACCTCGCGCTCGGGGCGGATCCGGTGCTCGCCGCCGCGGGCGAGGCGGTAGCGCACGCCGATCACCCGGTCGCCGTCGAGCTCCAGCCCGAGGACGAGCGCGCCGGTGACGACCGTCAGGTTCGGGCGGTCCAGCGCCGGCCGGAGATACGCGTCAGCGGCGCTCCACCGGCGGCCGTTGCGCTGGGTGACCTGGAACATCGCGACGCCGTCCTGCTCGGGGCCGTTGTAGTCGGCGACGTAGGGGATCCCGATCGCCTCGCTCGAGGCGATCAGCTCGTGGGCCAGCGCTCGCGGGGAGCGCTGGTCGGCCACGTTGAGCGGGCCGCCGACGGCGTGAAACTCGGACGCGCCCCGCTCGTTGTTCTCCGCGCGCAGGAAGTAGGGCAGCACGTCGGCCCAGCCCCAGCCCGTAGCGCCGGCCCTGACCCACAGGTCGTAGTCCAGCGGCCGGCCGCGGACGTAGAGCATGGCGTTCATCGAGCTCGACCCGCCGAGCATCTTGCCGCGCGGAACGTACAGCCGGCGATCCGCGCACCCGGGCTCGGGCTCGGTCTGGAAATCCCAGTCGAGCTTGCGGTCGTGGAACAGCTTGCCGAACGCCGCCGGGATCTTGACGTTGGGATGACGATCCCTCGGCCCCGCTTCGAGCACCGTGACGCGGATCTGCGGATCTTCGCTGAGACGAGCCGCCAGCACACATCCCGCGGACCCCGCCCCGACGATCAGGTAGTCGGCACCGGCCATGCGACGATCCTGACAGCTTCTCCGTCGCGGCGTCGACCCTGCGGCTTCGCGCGCCGGGGATCGAGGCGGCGTCAGCCCTGCTCGGCGGAGACGATCATCTCGTCGCCGGTGCGACGGACGCGAACGGGGCGAGGTTCTGGCAGCCGGCCAGCCAGCCCTGCTGCCGGACCTCGGGCAGGTGGGGCCAGATGGCCACGGAGTCAAGGTCGCCGCCGCCGACCAGGTTCAGGACGGCCGCATAGGTGTAGCGCCGGCCGCCCGCGTCGATCGGTGCCCGCTTGACCCGGGCGAGGAAGGCCGTCCACTTGGCCGTGAGCCCCAGATCGTCGAGCTTCGCCTGTCCGAGCCTCTGTCGCACCAGATCGAGAGCACGAGCGCTGTCGGTGGTCGACCAGTGCTGGAGCAGCGCGCCGCCGCGGGTCAGCGTCAGGGCCAGGTTCGTCGTCAACGTCCGCCCGGACGTCGTGCTGATGGACCTCCGCCTCCCCGACGGTGCCGGTGTGCGGATGATCGAGCAACTCACCCTGATCGCCCCCGCGTCGCGGATCCTGATCCTCACCCGCACGGAGCAGAACCGTGTCGCCAGCATTCTCGCCAAGCTCCACCTCGACAACCGCATCCAGGCAGCCGTCCAAGCCGTACGGAGCGGCATCTCCTGACGAGGCGAACGTGCCCGGTCACGGCACCGAGCGGAGGATCGGCTCGCGCGCCAACTCACGTCGTCATCCGCGGTCAGCCCCAGCACCGGCGCCATCCGATCGGCGTCATCCTCGATCGTCCGGCGACAGGTCTCGATCAGCCTCGGACGTGACCGTCCGCCACGATCGGCCGGTCCCTCACTCCTCCACGACCGTGCGCGTGACGGCGTCAGTGAGCTCTCGCTGCTCACGGCGGCGGCGACCGCGGCCATCGCCGAGAAAGCCGACATCGTTCTCCCAATCGCCGATCGCGAGCATGAGCACCCGCCTGGCTCGTCGCCAGCGGGCGTCGGCGACTCGTCTGATCGGAGCCCACACGATGTCCAGCGACCCGATCGCGAATCCGAGAATGCAGCCGCCGAACTGGGCATCGTGGCGGCTGGGGATCCCGAGCACGAGCAGGGTCCCCAGCGCGCAGCCCGCCAGCCAGCCGGCCACGTCCATGAGGCGGCGAGCGGCCGACGGGAGACGGGGAGTGACGCGGGCTCCCACGATCAGGATGAGCGCCGGCGCGAGCGCGGGGCCGACCACGCTCGCGGCGCCATAGCGATGCGCGAGCCGCAGCCCGAAGATCGCATCGGGGACCGCGATCCCGGCGAACAGCAGCACGCTGAGTCCGGCGGCGAGCCGCCGCCGCCGCCGCCGCCGGGAGCGTCGACTATCGGGCTCGGTCGCGCGCGCGCCACCCCGTACGCTCACCCCGGCGGCGAGAAACATCGCGAAGGTCCCGGGAGCGCCGCCGAGCCCGATCGACATGGTCACGAGCAGAGCGCCGACGACGAGCAGGCACATGAGCAGAGCGATCGCACCCCGGTCGACAGCGGAACGTGCTCCACGCATTGCTGCGCAGCCTACCGGCAGCCCGCACCTCGCGGCGACCCAAGGAGCGATCACGCCGCGCGGCAACACCACGTTGTCCGGTCGCTTCGGCCAGGGGTGCGTCGGGCGGACCCTCCCGCTGATCTCGGCCGCCCGATGTACGCGATCGCGAGGCGATTGCTCAGCAGTGCTCACGCCACTGAGTCGCCGCCACCCCGGGGCCGGTGTCCCGGTGTCGGGAGACCTGATGGCTCCCCGGCGCCTTGAACCACGCCACCGCCGTGGAGCGGAGAGCGACCACGCCGCTCGCGTCCGAGCTCGTCGACCCAGGTCCGGCGGCTTCAGTTCGAGAAGCCTCGGCGATGTGCCGCGTGTGCCGCGTCGATCCGCCCAACTCCGTCCGAGCACAGAACATCAGATGGACCTCCGGTTGGTGGGGGCGCTGCGTCGGACGAGGGTCGTGCGATGCGGCATGAGTGCAGTCTGGCCGCCGGCCACCGGCGGCGCATCGGCCAGGGGGGTCGTATGTTCTGCCGGATCCTGCAGGCAGCTGAGGCGCCGGTCGCCTTCGGCGGGCTCGTCTCTGAGAGGTCGGAAGAGAGACCCCCCAGGATGGGTCTGCTGAAATGGCGCTCAGTCAAACGCCCACAACCGTGACGGCTGGAATGTCGCCGAGGTGAATCTCTGATGCTGCCTGACCGCACCGCCCCACCGAGGATGGAGTCCTACGAGGAGGAGCGCGCACGTTTCCGCCCCGAGGTCCCGGACGTGTACAACCCCACGATCGACATCGTCGAGCGCTGGGGCGCGGAGGCGCCCGACGATCTCGCCCTGGTCAGCCTCGACGGCAACGGCGACGTGGTGGCCGAGCACACGGCGGCGCAGCTCGCCGATCTCAGCCGCCGTGCCGCGCGGGCCCTGCGATCGATCGGGATCGGCAAGGGCGACCGGGTGTTCATCATGCTTCCGCGAACACCGGCCTGGTATGCGGCGATGCTCGGAGTGATCCGGATCGGGGCGGTGGCGATGCCGGGAACCAATCAGCTGACCTCCCGGGACATCGTCTACCGGATCGAGACCGCGGGCGCGGTCGCTGCCATCACGGACGCCACCGGAGCGGAGAAGATCGACGCGGCGGCCGGGGGGATGGACACGCTGAAGCACCGGGTGGCGTCATCGGCGCCCGATTCGCCGGGCTGGGAGGACTTCGATGCGCTGATCGAGCAGGCCGCACACGGCGAGCTGCCGGAGGCGCCGACCGGGAGGGACGATCCTGCGCTGCTGTTCTTCACCAGCGGCACCGTCAGCTACGCCAAGATGGTGATGCACGGAGCCTCCTACGGAGCCGGCCACATCTCGACGGCGCGCTTCTGGCATGACCTGCGGCCCGGCGACCGTCATTGGACGGTGTCGGACACCGGCTGGGCGAAGGCCGCGTGGGGCGGGCTCTACGGGCAGTTCCACGAGCGCGCGACGGTCGTGCAGGTCGCGCTCGGCAAACCCGACGCCGACACGATCCTGTCGATCCTGTCCAAGGCGAAGATCACCTCGTTCTGCGCGCCGCCGACGCTGTACCGGCTGCTCGTCCAGGCCGACCTCTCCGCGCACGACCTGTCGACGCTACGTCATTGCACGAGCGCCGGCGAGCCGCTGAATCCCGAGGTGATCCGGGCGTGGCGCGACGGTGTCGGGGGCCTGACGGTGTATGACGGCTACGGGCAGTCCGAGACGACCGTGCTCGTCGCCAACTACCGGTCGATGCCGGTCAGACCCGGCTCGATGGGCAAGCCGGTGCCGGGCTGGGATGTCGAGGTGCTCGATGAGAACGGGACGCCGGCGTCCGACGACACCGTCGGCAACGTCGCGGTCCGCGTCACCGACCCGCCCCCGATCGGGCTCTTCCACGGCTATGTCGACGATCCCGCGGCGAACGCCGGCTCGTTCCGCGACGGCTGGTACTACACCGGTGACAAGGCCTGGCGCGACGCCGACGGCTATCTGTGGTTCGAGGGACGCGACGATGACGTCATCACCTCGTCGGCCTATCGGATCGGCCCCTTCGAGGTCGAGTCGGCCCTGATCGAGCACCCGGCCGTCGCCGAGGCCGCCGTCGTCGGCAAGGACGACCCCGAGCGCACCCAGATCGTGACGGCGTTCTGCGTCCTGGCCGGCGGCGTCCAGGGCGACGACGAGCTCGTCCGCGAGCTCCAGGCTCATACCCAGGCGCTGACCGCGCCGTACAAGTATCCGCGGGAGATCCACTTCGTCGACGATCTGCCCAAGACGGTCAGCGGCAAGATCCGGCGCTCGGAGCTGCGCGAGCGGCTGCGCGAGAGCCCGGACTGACTCAGGACACGCCGATCGGTAGGGCGAGCCCGCTCGCCTCGGTGACCGGCTCGCCGAATCGTACGGTCCCCCCGGGAGATGCCAGAGCCCCTTGCGCGGGCCGAAGTCTCGGAGCGTCATTAGCACCCCACGTCCGGGCAGACGACCTCGACGGTCAGGCGCGGAACCCGGCTGACGATCCAGTCGAACTCGTCTTAAGGGTGCTGGAACGACGGCCGGCCGGGCATACGTTCATACTAACACAAGCACACAGTTGTGTAGCTGATACAGTGCCGGCATGATCGCACAAATCGCTCGCCTCCCCCGACGCGCCGATCCTGAGCGCGTCCCGCGCGCGGTCGATGGCGAGCCGGGGCTCTTCGCCGTCGACGCGACCTGGGGTGTGATCCAGCCGATCAGCCTCGCTCCCGGGGTCCGCACGGTTGGCGAGCTCGAGGTGATCGACCATCTCCGCCAGGGGCGGCCGATCCTGGACTGCCGGCTAACGGAGTACGTCGAACTGGGCACGATCCCAGGAGCGGTCAGCATTCCGCACGGCGAGATCACCGACCGAATGGCGGAGCTCGGCACGGTTGACCCGACGGTCGTGTTCTGCAATGGACCGCAGTGTCCCGCGACCGCGCAGGCGATCGAGGCGCTGCTCGCTGCGGGCTGGCCGGCGCAGCGGTTGTTGTATTACCGCGGCGGGATACACGACTGGGTCACGCTCGGACTCCCCTTGGCCGCCCCCGAACCGAGGAGCGGCCTGGCCGGCGGTTAGGCGCGCGCCCAGGACGTCGTCCGCCGATCTCGACCGTGGTCGTGGGGTCACCGCCCGGGGTTGCGGCGATCGGCGCGTCTGAGGTAGTCGTGCATCCGGGGCTGCTCCCCGTCGACCGCGATCACCGCGAGGAGCGCGCTGAGGCCGGCAAACGCCTCGTCGCCGACCTGCCGCCGGAGGGTGCGCTCGATACGGCGTGCGGCGGCGCGCTGCGCTGCGAGGTAGCCGCGCGCCCGGTCGGTGAGGATGAGCGTCTTCTCGCGGGCGTCGCCGGACGACGGGCCGAGCGTGACGTAACCGCGGTCGCGCAGGCTGTTGACGATTTTGCCTGCGCCCTGTCGCGTGATCCCGAGCTCCCGCCCGATCTGGGACGCGGTCATCGTCTCAGAGCCGGCGCAGAGGCGCAGCACGCGCCCGTCGGGAAAGCCTCGATCCTCGAAGCCGGCGGCGCCCATCTCCCGGTCGAGCAGCTGTTGATAGCCGACCCACGCGCGGCGCAGGGCGCCGCCGAGCGCGAGCGGCCGCCCGTCGGCGTCGGTGAGCGCGACGGGCGGTCGATCGCCTGACCTCACGAGGCGGGAACCCCGATGACGGGTCGGGTGCGCGCTAGATTGACAACCATGGTTCACAATATCCTCGCAGGCCGAGGGCGGTTACATGCTCGCGCCTCCCACCTCTTTCGGGGTCGTCGTCCGGCGATCCGCGCGACCTTCGCGATTCTCGCGCCGGCTGCCCTCGTGTTCAGCGGAGCCGGCGCGGCGTCCGCTGGCGCTTCCGGCTCTCACTCGAGGGTCGATCGCTGGGGAGTGGTCGGCAACCGCGGCGCCATCGTCAAGCTGCAGCTCGATACGCCGACCGCCGTGGCCGGCATCCCGAGCAGCGCCGGAACGGTCACGCAGATCGCGACCTCGAACTCCGACGGGTACGCGCTGACGTCCAGCGGCGCAATCTATGCCTGGGGGGTGGACAGCTACGGCGAGCTCGGCGATGGGCGCCTGACGGCCTACAGCACCACAGCCGTGCGGGTCCGCTTCCCGGCCGGGGTCACGATCACGTCGCTTCCCGACCCGATGCCGTTCGACGCCGGACTGGGAATCGACAGCACGGGCCAGGCCTGGGGATGGGGTCTCAACGGCGGCGGCGACCTGTGCAACACGGGGCTCATCGAGAGCCGCCCGGAGCGGATTCCGCTGACCGGCGTCACGCTGGCCACGGGCGCCCGGACGCACTCCCTGTTCGACTCCCACGGCACGGTGTACGCCTGTGGAAGCGGCGACGCCGGCGAACTCGGCGACGGGTCGATCGCCCCACACGTGACGCCCACCCGCGTTCTCGGCCTCCCCCACGGCGAGACGGTGACCGCTCTCACCTCCTCGTGGGAGGGCTCCGGTGCGCTGCTGGCCGACGGCAGCTACTACGACTGGGGCTTCAACCAGGCGGGCCAGCTCGGCGATCACACCACCAGCGACAGCGCCCGGCCGGTCAAGCTGCATCTGCCCGCGCCCGTCGCCCAGGTCTTTCAGGGCGGCAGCGGCAAGACCAACGGCCAGACGATCGCCATCCTCACGAGCGGTGCGGTCTATGACTGGGGCGCGAACACCGACGGCCAGCTTGGCAACGGAACGACGACCAGCTCCGATGTGCCGATCAAGCTCGACGTCCCGCGCGGCGTGACCTTCACGTATGTGACGACCGGCGGCTTTGCCACCTATGCGATCGACAGCACCGGACGGCTGTGGGACTGGGGCAGCAACGCCGAGGGGCAGCTCGGCCTTGGCTCCAGAGTCTCAGTGAAGACCCGGCCGACCAAAGTCGGGACCGAGCTGACGCAAGTGTCCTCCACGGCCCAGGACGTCGCCGGGCTCGAAATCGGGCGCTGAGCGACTCCTGGCGCCGGCGCCCTGGATCCGTCTATACTGATACACAAATATGCAGTTGTCTTTGAAAGGGACGACCATGGCCTTCACCGCGAGCGCCCGGCCGGTTGGCGGCACACTCCGTCACGAGATCGATGTCAACGGGCGCCATACGATCGCAACCGATGAGCCGGTCAGCATGGGAGGAGCCGACGCGGGTCCCGCGCCGCATGAGCTGCTGGCCGCGATGCTCGCCTCATGCGTGTCGACGATGATGGTGTTGTACGCCCGTCGCCACGATTGGGATCTGGGTGAGATGCGAGTCGAGGTCGACTACGACGCCGACGTCACTCCTCGGCGGGCGCTGGTCAGTATCCATCTTCCGGCGGGCTTGACCGCAGACCAGGTTGCCCGCCTGGAGCGTGTGGCCGCGACGTGTCCGGTCCGCCGCGCTCTGGAAGCGGGTTTTGCGTTCGAGGAGCGCGTGCTGACCGCGGACTGCTCCCGGGCCGCGACCGTCTGACCGAGGGTGTGACCGGTCGATTGCGCACCGGCGCGCGGGGGCCGGGGATCGCATCGCCGCGTCCGTTGGGGCCACGGCGATGCCTGCCGGTCATCTAGCGGTCCGCTTGCGGCCCGTGAGCTCAACGCCGGACAGGGGCGCGAACAGGCAGACCGGCGGCGATGATCGCCGCTCCGGCGACGATGGCGATGATGATCCCGGCGGTTGTGCCGGGGGCGATGAGCGTCCGGCGGTGCCGGTCACGAGGGTGCTGCAGGCCCGGATCGAGCGCCACTGCCGGGTCGCCTCGCGCTCGCTCGGCGCCTGACGCGCGATGAGCACGATGCCCGGGACGCTGCGCCGGCCGCCCAGCGAGCGGCCGTCGTGACCGCACCGGTGCGGGCCGCTGACGAGGCGTCATAGCGCCCGGTTTCAGCGCCGGGCGATCGTCGGTTCGTTGACCTGAGGCTCAAGGAATGCTATCTTCTTGTCGAGTTTACTAACGTACAGTTGTATAGACGTCAAGAGAGAGGCTGTTGTGAGCGACATCGTTTCCCATCTCACCGAGGACACGTTCACCGGAGCGGTCGAGCATGGACTCGCCGTGGTGGCCTTCCGGGCCGGCCGGTGCGGGCCGTGCCGCGCGATGGCCCGGCAGTTTGAGAAGGCCGCGGCGCCGCGACCGCACGATCGCCTCGCCGCCAGCCCGTCCGCGGTCTCGACCGAGGGAGCGGCGGCCTGATGGCCGTTCTCGATCCCAAGAGCACGCAAGGACCGGACGCGGCGCCGGTCTCTGACGGCACGTATCCGCATGCGGTGACCGTCGGGCCGATCGGCCGGCTGGGGCGCTACACCGCGACGCATTTCCGCGGGGTGCTGACCGGGTGGATCGTGATCGCGCTCGTGCTCGGATTCTTCGCGCCACGCGTGGAGACCGCGCTGGCCGGCGCGGGCTGGGAGACGACCGGCTCGCAGTCGGTGGCGGCCCGTGCGCTGATCAACCGGGATTTTCAGGGCCTGTCGAGCTACGCGCTGATGACCGTCGTCTACTCGCCGACCCAAACGGTGTCTGATCCGGGCTTCGCCGGCGTGATCGCTGGGGTGGAGCGGACGCTGCGTTCGAGCTCGGCGGTCAAGAGCGTGATCGCCCCGGCGCCGGGGGTGTCGATCAGCCGTGACGGGCACACCGCGATCGTGCAGGCCGGCGCCGCGCTGGGCTCCAACGGGATGGTCAAGGCCGCTGACGGCCTCAAGGGCGCCCTGTCACGCCTGTCGACGCCGGGCGTCAAGGTCGATCTGACCGGCGCGGCGGGGATGTGGTCGGAGTTCAACGCCGCCAACCGCTCGGCGATGATGAAGTCCGAGCTCATCTCCTGGCCGGTGACGCTGGGGATCCTGCTGCTGGCGTTCGGGTCGCTGGTGGCGGCCGGGTTGCCGCTGATGCTGACCATGGTCGGCCTGGCCAGCGCGGCGGGACTCCTCTATCTCGGCACGCGGGTGATGCCGATCTCGATCTGGGCGATGAACTTCGCGCTGATGTTCGCGCTCGCATTGGGGATCGACTACGCGCTGTTCGTCGTGCACCGCTTCCGCGGCGCGCTGTTCGGCCACGGCATGACCCCCGAGGACGCGGTCGCGGTGACGATGGACACCGCCGGCAAGGCCGTGCTGTTCTCCGGCGTGACCGTGCTCATCTCGCTGACCGCTGTGATGCTCGTCCCCAGCCCGGCGTTTCGGTCGATGAGCTTGGGGATCATGCTCGCGGTGCTGTTCGTGCTCGCCGCGACGCTCACACTGTTACCGGCGGTGCTCGCGCGGATCGGCCCCAAGGTCGACAAGCTCTCGCTGCCCTGGGCTCACTCCGGCGAGCATCACTCCGCCCGCTTCCAGGCGTGGGGCGAGCGCCTGTGGCGCCAGCCGGTCCGCCACGGCGTTGTCGCGCTGGCGATCCTGCTCGGCCTGGCGATCCCCGTCACCCAGCTGAAGACCTCAATGCCGTCGATCAAGGTCGTTCCCGCGGGTGACTCCGCGCGCGTGGGCTACTACGAGGTGGCCGCGGCATTCGGACCGGGAGCGGACGGCCCACTGCAGATCATCACCCCGGCGGCCGACGCCGCCGCCGTGACCCGGATCACCCGTGCAGACCGCGGCGTGGCCGCGCTGATGCCCACCCAGACCAACGACGGCTACGCGCTGGTCACCGCGATCCCCAAGCAGAACCCGTCAGACCCGGCGGTCGGTCAGACGATCGACCGGCTGCGCGCCGAGTTGCCCCACGGCACGCTGATCGGCGGCGCGGTCGCTGAGAACCATGATCTCCAGACCGCGCTGTCGGCCAAGACACCATTGGTCATCGGGGTGGTCATGGTCCTCGGGTTCATCCTGCTGCTGATCGCCCTCGAAGCCCCGCTGCTCGCCGCCGCCGGCGTGCTGACCAACCTGCTGGCCACCGGCGCCGCGTTCGGGGTCGCCAAATGGGTGTTCCAGGACGGCGCGCTGCACTCCCTGCTCGGCTTCCAGCCCCAGGGGTTCCTCGACGCCTGGGGACCGGTGTTCTTCTTCGCGATGATCTTCGCGATCTCGATGGACTACACCGTGTTCCTGCTCTCAGCCGCCAAAGAGCACTGGGACCACACCGCGGATCCCCACGCCGCCATGACCGGCGCCCTCGCGCACTCGGGACGGGTCATCTTCGCCGCCGCCGGCGTCATGGTCGCGGTGTTCTTCACCTTCGCGCTCTCCGGACCGCTGCCCCCCAAGGAGATGGGCGTCATCCTCGGCGTCGCCGTCCTGCTCGACGCCGCCCTCATCCGCCTCCTGCTCCTCCCCGTCCTCCTGCGGCTGATGGGCCGCTCGGCCTGGTATCTCCCGGCCTGGGGCCGCAGGATCCTGCCCAACGTCACCTTCGGCCACTCCTGACGATCCAGGGATCCCACCACACTCGTGGTCGCTGGAGCGCTTGCCCCGCGGCCGGCGGCCGTGATCGGCGTGGTCCGTCCCAGATTCGACAGATCATGACGCGATTCTCGGCCGCGGCGAACCGGGTCGCTTGAACTTTCGTGCGCGATGATCTGGCGATACTGCAGACCGGGTGCTCGCCGACGCCGGCGGCGTCGTGGTGCGCGACGTGAGATGCCGCCGTCTCCCCGGGCCGGCGAGCGAGCCCGGGTTTGCGCGTCGACCGCCGTGGTGCTCGTGCTGCGCGGGTGCTTGCCCGTTGGGTGGATGGGCGGCACGCGGTTCTGTGTCCCACGACCGCCTACCTGCAGTGGCCCGGCCAGGAGGAGCGGTTCGCCCATCCGGCAGCCGGCGGTGACGACTGCACCGCCAGGAGAACCTCCGCGGCTGGCCGCCGACCTCGGGTTCTCAGACCACTCCCACCTCACCCGGACGCTGCGTCGGCAGACCGCTCACACGCCTTCCGGGCTTCGCCGGCAACTCCGCGTTCGCCCGGGTCCGGGAGTCACATGACGCAGCCTGTTCGCCGGCCGCGCTGACGCCGTCACTCAGACGCCCCTGCGGTGCCATTCCGTTGGACGGGGAGTCCGGCGGTCGACCACGCGACCCAGCCGCCGGCGACCTCGCTCGCGCCGCGCCGGCCGGTCAGCTTGGAGCGGACGGCGTGCTGGCAGAGGTAGATGGTGTCCGGTCCCGCGGGCCAGAGGGCGTGGCGCAGCAGCGAGACGCGTCGCGCGCCGGGCGGCCAGCCATAGCGCCGGCGTTCGGCCTCGGTGCGCAGATCAAGGATCTGCGCCCGGCCGGCGGAGAGCAGCTCCCAGGCGCGTGCCGGCGAGATCGCCGGCACGGTCCGCGACGAGTGGCACATTCCGGCTAGGGGTGGCGGCTGGTTTTGTGCCCACGGCGGATGATGTCGATCATCTTGAGGTTGATGGCGGCGAACCGCCACGCCTGCAAGGGCAGGAAGGTGCGCAGGAACAGCGTGGCCCGCGTTGGCCTGGTGGCGTAAAGGGTCTGCTCGCTGGGGGTCATGTCATCACTCCGGGATGATGGTCCAGCCGGGACGCAGGCGGGCCTTGTAGAGGAACAGGTGGTGCAGCAGGATCTTGATCCAGTGCCCAGCCAGGCCGATCTCCCCGAACGTGCGGTCGAGGTCTCGGCCGTATTCGGGGAAGCGCTGGTAGTCGGGGACGATCGGATAGACGATCATCGATGCCGCGGTGCCGGTGAACGGGTTCGCTCCCGCCGACGCGACGCAGGCGGCGCCCATGTCGGCCATCGACGCCGTGTGGGGTTCAGAGCCGGCGCCGGAGATCGTGTCGACGATGGTGCGCACGACGGTCTTGGCGATCGTCGCGGACGGCATCCCAGTGCGGGGCGGCGCCGGTGCGATGACCGTCCCGTTGGGGCTCTTCCGGGGAACCGAGATGGCGTGCGGGGGTGCGAAGGCGATCCCGGCCGCGAAGACGTTCTCGTAGTCCGGTGAGCGGTAGGTGCGCGGCCAGTCGGCCGCTGTCCACTCCTCGTACGGCCGGGCGGTGTAGTCGGCGTCGACGCGCATGAACTGATTGGGCATGAACAGCCGCTCGGTGATGTCTGACCCGTCACGGCCGATCGCGGTCAGCCCCACCCCGGAGAACGGGGGCAGCAGCATCGCGAAGTCGAACTCGTGCTCGCTCTCGACACCGTCCAGCGTCTCATAGAACACGCGGTCGGCCTCGACCGTGGACACGTGAGCGCGGGTGATCCAGTCGATCCCGCGCTCGGCGAACAGCGAGGCGTTGAAGATGCTCGACGGCGTGACATAGCCGCCCTGGCGAATGTGCATGCCGCCCATCCCGAAGTCCCCGAGCTCGTACTCATTGGTGATCCAGGTGATCTGCGCGCGGTCACGCACGCCGCGGCGGCGCAGCTCGAACTCGAGGTTGACGATGTACTCGAACGCCGCGCCCTCACACGTGCACGTTCCGTGTCCGACGCCGACCAGAAAGCGCCGGTTCTCCCCGCGGCGCATCCGCTCCACCTCTTCATCGAGCGCCGCCGCGGCCTGCGCGGCATGCGACGGGAGGCAGACCGACAGGCTGTGCCCTCCGTTCTCGGGCCCCAGGCCCTCGGTCTTGTCGAAGCGCAGCGCCGGACCGGTCGCGTTGATCAGGAAGTCATAGCTGACCCGGGTCTCCGCGCCGGCATTGAGATCGACGGTCACGAACGGAGTGTGCGAAGTGCTGTCGCCCTCCGGATGGATCGCGCGAGCCGCGCCCTGCACAAACTCGATCCCGGCGCGCTCATAGACGGGCGCGAGCGGGAAGGTGACCCGCTCGGGTCCCATCAACCCGACCCCCACCCAGATGTTGGACGGCACCCAGTTGTACTCCGGCCGGGGCGAGACCACCGTCACGGTGTGCTCCTTGCCCAGCCACTTGCGCGCGAACGCGCCAGCGGTATGCCCCGCGACGCCCGCGCCGAGCACCACGACCCGGCTCATCAGACCACCTCCATCCCAATCATCGACACCGGTCCAGCGACTACACCTGTACACTCTAACACAATTGAATAATTGTGAAGTTGGTTTCTCACTGATGATCTCGCGATCGCCGTCCTCACGCAGGCGGTGGAGACGTGGCTGATGATCGTCGCGGTGAGCGTTCTGATGGGCGTGGCTCACCCGCTATGCCGCCCCCTCACCGCGCGCCTACGCCATAGTCGAAGATCAGGCCGTCGCGGCGCCGGGCGGCGCGATGCCGACATCGTGCGGTGGCGGCCGCCCCCGAGCGATCTGCGGACGGCGCGCGCCTGGGCGCGCGGGCCCTCGGCGTCCATCACCCGACACCGCGCCGGCGCTGGACGCCCGCCGAAGACGCCATCCGGTGCCGAATCCGCACGCTCGAGCCGGCGGTCACGCCGCCACGCACGACTCGCCATGCCGCGCCGGCCAGCACCCGCAAACGCGACTGACGCTAACGGCCGCCGACCTCAGCCGGCTTGGAGGATGGCCTCGAGCTCGCTGACCTGGCGCCGGACACTGCCACACACCTGATCACAGAGCTCGAACACGCTCGGATCGCTGATCGCATAGCGGGCGTGATTACCGTCCTTGGTGCGCGAGACCATGCCCGCCGCGTGGAGGATCCCGAGGTGCTTGGAGACGTTCTGCTGAGACGCGCCGAGCGCCTCCTGGAGCTCACCGACGCTCGCCGCGCCCTCGCGCAGGCAATCGAGCAGTTTGATCCGCATCGGCTCGCCGAGCACCCGGAAGCGCTGCGCGACGAGCTCGATCAACGGCTCAGGCAGAGGATGGGAGACAGGAGCGGGCTTGGCCACCACCTGATCATACTCAAGCACGCGGTTGTGGTTGTGAAGGTGCCCACGGTCACCCCGAACGGCGATGTCCGGCGGTCATCGGCAGACCGGCCCGCTGCGGCCGGACGCTCGCTCGGCGTCAGAGCGGAGCGGTGGCGACCGGGGGCGCGAGGAGCAGACGGCCGCTGACCGCTCCCCGTGCGGTGTTGACGAGCGCGGTGGCCGCGGCGGCCAGGAGGAAGAGAAAGAGGGCGACGCTGAGCCCGGCGACCGCGTGTGAGCCGGTGTGCAGCGCGAGCTCGGCGCTGCCGGTGACGGTCGTCCCGACGGGGAAGGTGAAGCTCCACCAGGTGAGGCTGAACGGCAGGCCCCGACGGGCGGTGCTGACCGTGATCGCGGCCGCGATCGCCAGCCACAGCAGCGCGAAGCCGAGCACCGGGACGCCGTAGGCGACGCCGAATGCGCGCAGGCCGGCGCCGTAGGGGGCGGGCAGAACGTGCTGGGCCTGGGCGCCGAGGAAGTTGGCGGCGGTGATCGACTGCCCGAGCGGCCCGAGCACGATCCACAGCGTCGGGACGGTGCGCGCCGGGCCGGGACCGTGCGCGACCAGGCGGGCCCACAGCAGCGCGATGATCATCAGCGACGCGATCAGGCTCAGGCCGAACATCGCGTAGCAGGCCAGAAGCATGTCCAAGCGCGGCTGGCCCGCGGGGAGGTGGGCGATCAGCGCGGCGCCGGTCGCCGCCGAGACCATCGGCGGGACGATCGGCATCAGCCACGAACCGAGCGTGTCGGACAGCGCCGGTCGATGGACGGTGAACATGAGATACGGGACCGCGACGGCGGCGGCCAGGCCGCTCAGCGTGCCGGCCGTCCACAGGATCGAGTCGACGATCACGGCGGCGTGCAGGCCGATCAGATGGCGCCCGGCGAGCAGCGCGCCCGCGCCGACGGTCAGCAGCGCCATCGGCGGCGCTCCGTAGAACGGCGCCATCGCCAGATCACGCGCATGGCCGCGAGCGTTCTCGGGATGACGGATCCAGTGAACGAGCGTGGCGCCGGTCAGCACGATCAGCAGGATCGCGGCGATCACCCAGGCGGTCACCGCCAGCGGGCGTAGGGCAGCGACGCGGACGGTCAGCAGCGACGCCGCGACGGCGACGATCCCGGTGCCCATCACCGAAGCGAACCAGTTCGGGCCGAGGTGCGCGAAGGCGTCGGCGGGCGCGGCCAGCGCCGACAGCGGCCCGCGACGCGGGGGCTCGGCGACGCCGGACGCGGGGGAAATCGTCATCTCGGTCATGGCATGATGATCGCCCCGGCCACGCGCGCCAACCAGTCCGATCGCGACGCGAACGTTTCCATTCTGGAAACTATGGACGTGAGCGCGCCCCGGCCCGACCCTCTCTCCTCCACCGATCTCACCGCGTTCGTGCTCGCGATGGAGGCCGGCAGCGTCCACGGCGCCGCCGACGCGCTCGGGCTGACCGCCTCGGCGGTCAGCAAGCGCCTGAGCTCCCTCGAGCGCCGCGCCGGGGTGGTCCTGTTCGAACGTGGGCGATTCGGGCTGCGATCGACCGCCGCCGCCCGCGCTCTCTATCCCGAGGCCAAATTGGCGCTGACCGCGCTCGGCGACGCCGAGCGGGCGCTGCGCGCCTACCGCGACGGAAACCCACCCGAGCTCGCGCTGGCGGCCAGCCACACGATCGGCGAATTTCTACTGCCGGGCTGGCTCGCCGCGTTTCGCCGGTCGCGCCCGGGCATCCGCGTGCAGATCGACATCGTCAACTCGGTTGGGGTGCTGACCGCGATCCGCCGGCACCACGCCGAGATCGGCTTCGTGGAGGGCATCGACGACCTCGATGGGTTCGACACCCTCACCGTCCACCGCGACGAGCTCGTGGTCGTGGTGGCGTCGGCGCACCGCTGGGCCCGACGGCGCAGCCTCGCCGCGCGCGAGCTCGTCGCGGAGCCCTACCTCGCCCGCGAGGCCGGCTCGGGCACGCGCGGGGTCGCCGCCGCGGCGCTCGCCGCGCTCGGCATCGAGCTGACGCCCGCGCTCGAGGTCGCCAGCGCCCAGAGCCTCAAGCGCGCGCTCGAAGCCGGCGGTTTCACCCTCATGTCACGCCTCGCCGTCACGGACGAGATCCACGCCGGCACGCTGCGCGCGCTCCCGGTCCTCGACCTGGATCTCTCCCGCGAGCTGCACGCTGTCCGCGCCGCTCGGCGGCCCGCCGCCGGCGGAGGCGACGGCGCCGCCTTCTGGGCCTTACTGACTGAGGCGGCGAGAGCTCAGTAAGACGCCGTCGCTTGTCGTTGCGCGGTCACCGTAGCGGGCGGGGTTCAGCTGTACGGGCGCAGAACGGACCTACTCTCTTCTCGCGTCCTGCCGAGGTTGGCTGCATTTAGGCCTTTGCCCGCAGTGACTCACGACGCCCATGGTGCGATCTCTTGTTCTTTTGAACGCAGTGACCGAGGGCGACGAGCGCAATCGGGTGTTCCACACAACGAATACGATGAGTCCGCACCCGACGACAAACAGCAGCGTGACGAGCATTGGCCCAAAAGCGATCGGGACCACAATCAATACCGGCACCCGCGCGACGAGGCGAATTGCCGTAACACAGATTCGCATCACCGATCCCTTCACGGAAGATCAGCAACTGCTGCTGGGATATTCCGAACGTACACTGCGGAGCACAGTCATTCATCAGGCGATGTCCTTTCCTGCCAACGAGCGACTACGGATCGTGAGACCGGTTTCCCGACTGGATACCAAACCCTTCTCAGCGTTGGCAAACTGTGGCGTGCGTCGCCGAGCGCCCGGAGGAAACGCCATATCAGAGCAGAGCGGAGATCAACGATGACAGCAACGCTGAAGCTGACGCACAGAGCGATCGGAGTGGAGGTCCGTCGCGGCATGTACGACGTGGTGCTCGACGGCGAGCGTGTCGGATCACTCACATTGAACGACCCGATCGAGATACCGGTCCAACCCGGCCGTCACACCTTGCAAGTCCGCAATGGCCGCAACTCCAGCCGAATCAAGACCTTCGATGCCGCCGAGGGCGAAACCATCCCCTTCCGATGTAGCGGAAAGAGCATCCTGCCGATCTTCCTTTTGTCCTTCGTCGTTCCCAGCCTGGCACTCTCGCTCCATCGCGAGTAGACGCGGCTGCCAGCCAGAGCATTGACCCGTGCCGAGGCAGAGGCGGCGCTCAGCAAGCTTCGCGAACGGGTCGCAGTCGAGCGCGCCCAGGAACGCGCGGCGCGCAGGGACGCCTCGAGCTCTCCCCGGGTCGCCAGGGGAGCAGTTCGGGTTCGGTCTGTGGACGGCGCGCAGCGGATCGGGGATGCACTACGAACGAACCGTCCCACTCGCGGCAACCGACGCCCTCGACGTGGTCGATGTCGACCTGTACTGGATCATCCGCCATCGGGGCCGCGGGGTCGGGTGGTCCTTCGCGTCCGGTGAAAATGAGCGTATGACGACGAGCCGGCTCCGCAGTCGCCTCTCGTCCCCCAAGCCGAGGCCTGGGAGAACGCCCACGCGACGCTCCTCTCCGATCGCCCGCGCAGGCGCGCCCGAGCATCCGGACAGCCCGCGCGTCCCTCCCGGCCTCGCGTATCGCCGAACCGCAGCGACTCGGACGTGCAAAAGCGCCCGTTTGCGTGGGCACGGAGACGGACGCAGCAGAAATCCGGCGTGGCTGCTTTCGCGGCGGACCAGTCATCCCGCGCCAGTGAATCTGACGACTGCTCTGGCCGGGACCGAGAGGCGGGCCGGGCCGCGTCCGAGCTCCTGCTTGTCGGCGGTTGCGGCAGCGGAGTCCGGACCCGTCGCTACACCGTGCTGCCTGGGCAGATCGGTCAGCGCCAGCGCGGCGCGGGGCAGCGTCCTGGGCCCTTGCACCGGCGACAGCGGGGCGGGGGGTCCGGCCGCTCGGCCGGCACCCGGCACCCGGCGCCCGGCGTTCGCGTTCGCGTTCGCGTTCGCACGAGTGTCGTCGCCTCGGCCGGCCCACCGTGGCTGCTTGTGTCCGTAAGCAGCTGTGGCTTCGGGGTGTTCGGCTCCAGTGCTCGCGCCTGCTTCTGGGCGACAGCCGCAGTCCGGGCGAGACTGCCGGATCGGCGACGATGCGGAAGCGAGGAGCTAGGCAAAGGCGTTTATATTCGTGGTATGGAGACGGCTGTTTCGATCCCGGACGATCTGTTCCGCCGCGCCGACGAGCTCGCCCACCAACTCGGGAAGAGCCGCAGCGAGCTCTACCGCGAAGCGCTCGTGGACTACATCGCACGACGTGACCCGCTCGCCGTGACCACGGCCCTCAATGAGCTTGCCGATGAACTCGCGGAGGACCATGCCGGCTTCGTTGACGCGGCCGCGCGTCGCACGCTTCAGACCAGCGAATGGTGATCGGTCGGGGCGACGTCTCCTGGGCGTCGCTGGAGGATCCGCTCGGGTCCGCCCCCGGTTTCGCCGGCCCGTCCTGATCGTCCAGGGCGACAGCTTCAACGCCAGCCGGATCGCAACCGCGGTCGTGGTGCCGCTGACCAGTAATCAGCCGGCTGGCCGCTGCGCCTGGGAACGTGACGCTCCCCGCATCCGCGACCGGGCTGCCGAAGGACTCCGTCGCGAACGTTTCCCAGATCGTCGCGATCGATCGCACACTCCTGACCGAGCGCGTCGGGCGTATCACCGCCACGCAACTCGACCGGGTGATGGCGGGCATCGACCTCGTCCTCGGGCGGGAGTAACCGTCAAGCGGTAACGACCCAGCCGGCCCTCGATCGCTCGCGGAGCGCGGCTTCTGCTTCATCGTCATCCAACAGCGATGCGGAAGCCGCCAGCTCAGGCTCGCGTCGGCGACATAGGGGAAGTGGAGGGTGTCGTCAGCGGCGCGCGCTCGTCCGTTCGCGAAGCACCTTGGCGATGTCGGGCACATCGTCTAGCGACCCGGTCGCAATCGCGATCACGAGTTCGTACGCCTCGTCGTTGCTGAGCGTCAGGCGGCGACCGTTGATTCCCAGGAATGCGATCGTTGCCGCGAGCGCGAGCCGCTTGTTCCCGTCGACGAGAGCGTGATTGCGTGCGAGCGAGTGCAGCAGCGCAGCGGCCTTGGTGGCGAGGTCAGGGTAGGCGTCCTCCCCGAAGCCTGAGGCCTGTGGGCGTGCCAGTGCGGATTCGAGCAGACCACGATCGCGGATCGGAGGTTCCCCGCCGAGTGTTCTGGCGGCGACGTGCAGAAGCGAATGGAGGTCGAGATAGATCACTCGCCGAGCCGGCGCAGCGCCTCGGCGTACCGCGGCAGTTCGGCGTCGAGGACTTCGTCGAGCAGCTCACGTTGGCTCGTGCGCTCGATGTAGTCGCGCACCGCGGTCCTGGCGACATCCTGCATCGAGCGGCCCTCTCGCTGCGCGCGTCGGCGCAAGGCGTCGGTTTCGTCGTCGGTTAGGCGTAGCGTCATGGCCACGCACCGAATGGTATCACGACTGATACCGACGGCGAAGTCGGAGCGCTGCCGCTTCAGGACATCGAGTAGGTCAGAACGGAAGCCCGGCCTGCGTGGCTGGGTCGGCGACGGAGGAGGAGCCGCGGGCTAGGCTTGCCGAGATGCTCAATCGCAACGATTTGGTGATCAGGACGGACGAGATCGGCGTCCAGCTCGAGCGCGTCATGCGCGTGGAAAGCGTCGTCCAAGAGCCCGACGACGCGCACCCCCTCTGCATCGCACGAGCGATCGTGTTCGACCGGAACACGCCGATGCCGCCGGCCGCGGTCGTTGTCTACCGCACGGCAACGCCCGAGGAAATCAGGCGCAGCGAGCGCTTGGGGCTGCTTCCTCCCGAGATCGAAGACGCCTGACCGCGACCCGCTCAGGTAGCTGCGTTGAGGCCGCCTCACCGACATGCAGAAGCGACTGGCTCACGTCCACTGCGGCGACGATGCGGAAGCGTGCTCTCTGGCAGACCGACACGGAGTCAATGATCAGTCGGCAACTAGGATGGTGAGATGACCGGCCAAGATGTTCCGGGCGGGGTTGTGCATGAGTTGCCAGATGATCTGCGCGAGACGCTGCTCGCTCACGCTGCGGCGCTTGACGCCTGGCGGGACATCACGCCGCTCGCCCGCAACGAGTTCATCTGTTGGGTCGAGGACGCCAAGCAGCAGGCAACTCGGCAGCGCCGAATCCGCCGCACGCGTGAGGAGTTGGAGGAGGGCCAGCGTCGACCCTGTTGCTGGCCGGGCTGCAGGCACCGCGAGCGGACCGGCAGACCTCCGTCCGCGTAGGATCACCAAACATCACGCGACAGCGACGCCGGTCGTGTGATCCTCTCGCCGCTGCTCCGGGCGCGGACTCCTGCTTTGGTCCGCCCCCCAACCAGAGCAGCAGGCTCTCGCGTCCGTTCTCGATCGGCGACGATCCGGAAGGCGCGCGAGAGCTTGACAGTTGAGCCATTTGTCGCCACAATTGTGGCGTGACTACCGAGCCCCTGCGAAACGCCCGCGACCACCTCTCCGAACTGGTCGATCGTGTCGAGCGCGAACATGACCGCGTCGTCATCACCCGCAACGGGCGCGACGCCGCCGTGCTGATCAGCACGGAGGACCTCCAGCAGCTCGAAGAGACGCTCTCGGTCCTCAGCGACCCCGAGGCGCTCGCCGACATCCGCGAGGCCGACGCCGCCTACCAACGTGGCGATGTCCTGCGCGGAGTCGACGCCGTACGCCGCTTGCGGCCGTGACGCAGGCCAGCGAGCCCTACGAGATCGTCGTGACTGCGCCGGCTGCACGCGCTCTTTCCGAGCGTCTCCCCGAACCGGTTGCGGCGGCGGTGATCGAGTTCCTCACGACCACCCTCATCCGCGAACCGCGTCGTGTTGGCAAGCCTCTGCGCGGCGAGTTGGCTGGCATCTGGTCCGCGCGCCGTGGCACGTACCGCGTCCTCTATCGCATCGCGGAGGATCGCCGCGAAGTCGTCGTGCTGCGCGTCGAGCACCGCCGCGATGCCTACCGGCCCAGCTGAGCCACAGCGCCCCGCGACGCTTCGTTCTGCTCCAACCCCTGCGAAGCCGTCGCACTCAGGCTGTCACAAATCTAGCTGCGTCAGGATTTAAGGGCGCATGGGCAATTGGACGGCCGCTAGTGACGCCGAGCTCCTGAGGCAGACCAAGTCTCATCCAGATGCGTTCGCCTGCTTCTATGACCGCTACGAACGGGCGATCGTCGCCTATTTCATGCGTCGCACCGGCAATGCGGACGACAGCGCAGATTTGACTGCCGAGGTGTTCGCCGGGGCGCTGCGCGGCGCCGCGCGTTACCGGCCCAACGGCCCGACCGCGGCAGCTTGGCTGTTCGCGATCGCCCACAACGCGCTGCTCAAGAGCGTGCGCAAAGGACGGGTGGAGCAGGCCGCCCGGCGCAGCGCAAAGATCGCCGCCGAGCTGGAGCTCAGCCAGTCCAGCCGAGACCGAATTGAAGCGATGGTCGCCTCCGACGCTTGGGTTGACGAGCTTCTCAGCCAGCTGCCTGCGGATCAGCGAGACGCCGTCAGCAGCTATGTCCTCGATGATCGACCGTACGCAGAAATTGCCGCTCGCCATAACACGTCTGAGGCCGTCATCCGTCAACGAGTCAGCCGCGGTCTGGGTGCCCTACGCCGAAACCAAAGGAGAGCATCATGAGCCTCATCCCTGAAGTGCGCACGGCGATCGTTCAAGCCGCCGAGAGGCAGGCCCGCCAGCCCCGACGACCCCGCACGCTGATACGACCGCGTGCTTTCGTGGCCGGTGGCGGCGTGGCCCTCGCCGCAGCAGTCGCCGGAGTTCTGATCCTCTCAGCCACCTCCGGAACCTCGCCTGCATATGCGCTCACCATCCAGCCGGACGGAACCTTCACGCTCTCCATCTACAGCCTCACCAGCGACATCCCGCAGCTCAACGCGAAGCTCGCCCAGGTGGGCATCGACGAGACGGTCGTTCCCGTCACGTCAAGCTGCACCAATCAGTTCCCTATCTACGACGCTGGTTCCGTCACGACGATGACGCTCTACGCCGGCCGCAAATATTTGGCGCCCGGGACCCAGGGCGTGATCGCCGCCGAGGCACTGCCCAACGGGCACGTCGCCCTTGTTCAGGGAGCCCTATCGCCCGCCGATATCCCCTCCTGCTTCGCCACCCTAGAGCACACGCAGATCACGATCATCCCGGGGCCAACGACGAGCAGCGGCAACACAGGTAACACGGGCACTGGTTGACCCCGGCCACCTCAGTGGGCTGACCTGGCTTGCGCAATCACGAAAATGCCGGCGCCCTGAACTGCCGTCCTGCCGTCGCCGAGGCTCCTCCGAACGGCGCGAAGCGGAAGTCAGCCAAGCGCAGCCGCTTGAGGCGTGGAGCGCCGAGGCGCTCGGAGCCTCGCAGACTGCGGCTCTGGACGAGATGCGGCATTCGTGCCGCCGTCGGTGGCGGTTGCGCGCGGGTCAGCTGGATTGTCGTAGGAGGAAGTCGAGCGTGGCTCGGTTGAACGCGGCCGGATCTTCGTGCAGTGCGGCGTGGGAGAGGTGGTCAAAGACGACGAGCTCGCTGTTCGTGATGCCGCTCGTCAGCGGGTCGGCGAAGCGCGTGGAGGTCACCAGATCATGAGCTCCGAACGTGATCAGGGTGGGCGCTCGGATATCGCCCAAGACCCCGCCGGCGTCGTGCGCAATAACCGCGTCACTCTGCCACAAGAAGGCCTCCAGTGGCTGGGCCGGCCGGCCACGCACGAAATCGGCGAGCGCTTCGGCATAGTCAGGCCGCTGGTCATACATCTCCGGCGTGAAGCACAGGGGGAAGATGCCCTGGATGACCGCGTCGGCGACCGTCGGCAGGCCACGGGCCAGCGATCGCCACAGCTCGAGAATGGTGTGCAGGTAGGCGTCGGTCCGATCCCACGCGCTGTGCAGCGACAAGGACCGCACGCGCTGGGGGTGGCGCGCCGCGAGGTGCGTCGCGACCGCGGCGCCGAGTGAAACGCCGGCCACGTGAGCGCGCTCGACACCGATCCCGCCAAGAAACGCCGAGAGCTGGTCGGCGTACTGCTCGGTGGAGTACGGCCCGTCGGGCTTATCGCTCTCTCCCGAGCCGATCAGATCGACCGCGATGCAGCGGAAGCGTTCGGTGTAGTCCGGCAGCTGGAACGCGTAGCACGCATGATCGGCGGCCAGGTAGGGGATCAGCAGCAACGGGTCGCCAGTGCCCTGGACGTCATAGTTGATCCTTAGACCGTCGACATCGACTTGCGGCATGATCGCTCCCAGGCTCGAAGATGGCTCTCAGCGTCCATCCTTACGCCGTGGCGTGGCCTGCGCAAGCCAGGGCACCTGGCTCCGCGCCCGGCACCCGGGCAGACGGGATCATCGCCCCAGCGTCGTGGTCACACAGCACGTGATCGACCCCGTCTCATGATCGGCGGCTATGCCGGCGGTCGAGCAGGATCCCGACCGCGGGCGGGCGCCTGGTCGGCCATCTGATCCGCCTCACACCGAGGCGGCCATATCCGGCGGGCTTCGTCGATCGCGTGCCGGCGCGGTGACCGACCCGCCGGTCACGAGACTCCGGGACGGAGTCGCGCCGACGCAGCTTGTCCACAGCGGCAGTCCGCAGACCGCCGCACGCGTCGGCGCGCCACGCCTGAAGGAGCGTCGGGCGGCGGCGGGTGATGTGACTGCTCCGTCACGGATGGAGCAGTCTGCCGACGTGCACGGGCACGAGCCAGCCATCACAGCCCGGGACGGTCAAGACCCGAGGGTCACAGCCGGCCCCCAACCCGCAGCCGTCGTTGACGCGGTCGCGCAGCTCGTCCGATAACGGCACGATCGCCGCGGCCCAAGGGCAGATCGTCGACGACCAGATCCAGACCTGCAGGGTCGACACCGCTGCGCTCGTTGCAGCCGGTTCACCCGGAGCCAGATCCAGGCGATCGAGGACGCCCTCGCGAGCACGAAGCGTTCCCTGGCGAACGCGGCTCCGGCCGGGACGGGGGCGACCCCGACGACGGGGTCCAGCGCATCCAAGGGCGGCAGCTCATGACAAACTGGGAGACCGGCGGAGGCCCTCAGCGGCCGGCCGCCCCGCCGGGGCTCACGGGTTGCGGGACGCACGACCCTGTTGGCCGTCAAACGGCATGCGCTCACGCACGGTCGCGCCAGCGCTAGGCAAGACTGGTTGCGGCGTACCGAGTGCGAGCAGCTTGGAGTCCACCCCGCCGCTACGATTGTGTGTGGTGAGGCCTCACGCGAGGCGCGGACCGCCTTCTCGAAGCCGCGTCCTGGGCCGGTCACGATCGGGCGCAGGCTGCTGGGATGCGTACCGGCTACCCCGGCGCGACGCCAGGCCGACGTCAGCCCCACTGATACGGAAGGAACTTGCCGTCGAAGACGATTCGAACCCGATCGCCAGCCGGATCTGGTACGCGCTCGACATCTGCACGAAAGTTGATGGCGCTCATGATCCCGTCTCCGAACTCCTCGTGGATCAGCGCCTTCAGCGCGGGCCCGTAAACCTGGATCACCTCATGCAGCCGATAGATCGTGGGATCGCCGGGTACAGCCGTGCCAAGCGCACCCCTGGAGGGGATCTGCTCGAGCGCGGACACCGCGTCCGGCGGCAAGCCCAGCCACGACACCAAGCTTTCGGCCTCCTCTCGCGAGAACGGGTGCTGGCCCAGCGCCGCGGCGGCGGTCCAAACCCGCGGACGTCCGAGATGCTCGGCCAACTCCGCGAACGTCAGACCCCGCTCCTGCATCGCCGCCTGGATTGCTTGCGTTGCCTCTGCCTTGGTCATGCAGCGCAGTATCCCAGTCGGCGGACGCCCGGTGCCCGCCTGTTGCGCCGGGGTGCCGGGGTGCCGGGGGTGCCGGGGGTGCCGACGTCCTGGAGTCGCACGAGAGTGTCCTTGTCGTCCAGGGCAGCAGCGGACGGTCTGTCGGAGCGCCCGGCTTGCGGCGGCCAGGGAAGACTCGAGCGGGCGCTGACACAATCACATGATGCCCGAGCACTATCAGCGCCCCGGATGGTTCACCACAAACGTCTTCAACCGTCTCGTGAGCGCCGCCACACGTCTGGGTATGAGCGTCTACGGCTCGCGCGTCCTCGAGGTCCAGGGCCGCACGTCCGGTCAATGGCGCCAGACGCCCGTCAACCTGCTGCGCATCGACGGCGTGGAGTATTTGGTCGCTCCTCGGGGTCACACCCAGTGGGTCAAGAACCTGCGCGCCAGAGGCGTGGGGAGGCTGCGCGTCGGCAGGCGCATCGAGCCATTCGCCGCCGTCGAGCTCAGCAGCGAGGAGAAGCCCGTGGTGCTCCGCGCCTATCTGAAGAAGTGGAGTTTCGAGGTCGGCGCGTTCTTCGACGGCGTCGGACCCGATTCTTCAGACGACGAGCTGCTCCGGATCGCTCCTGATCACCCGGTCTTTCGACTGACGAAGGCATAGACACCGGATACTGCGGCACGACCGGGCACAGGCGCCGCCCGGCGCGTCGATGACGGCAGCGCGGAAACCGGTCCGGCGTCTTGCTGCCTGTCGCGTTCGATGCCCATGCAACGGTCAGTCGACGTGACGGAGCGAGCCATCACTTCCACAGGTCATATGGCGCCTCGCGGCGCACCTCCGGATCCGGCGGCGAGCATGGCTGAGTCCACCTCGGCCGCCAGCCCGCTCCCGGCGGACGTCTGCACTGCGGCAGACCATCTGCTGGTCAACGGCGTACGGGCCGACCGGCCTCAGCGCACGGCGCGCGAGAGTTTCGATGCCCTTTGATGCCCCGGCGCCGCTGCCCGCCCGCCACCGCCGTGAGCTCGCCCGTGGATACGGGACTCTTCGAAGGGTGAGCGAGGGGGCTCGAACCCCCGACCGCCTGGACCACAAATAGGCGCCCGGCGTTTACGGTAAGGCCGCGATTTGCCAGCATGCAGTGCAAATACATAATTTCTGTTTTGTCTTGAGTTGCTCGAAGTTGACGCGACTTCCGGCCGAGGTCGTACAACGAGTGGTACACGGGATGGCTGCTCCGGATCCAAAACGAATCGCAGTCGCGCGCACACAGCGCGGCGCGCGGTATGGCAGCGGGACGCTGATCCGGCGTGCCGGCCCCAAGGGCGACACGTGGGTCGCGAAGTGGCGCGACGGCGGCCGTCAGGTCCAGCGCGGGCTCGGGTTCGTCCACTCCAAGCAGCACCCGGACGGCCTGACCCGAGCCGAAGCCGAGGTGGCCCTCGGCAAACTGCGCGAACAGGTGGCGATCGAGCGCGCCGACGAACGCGTGGCGGAGGCGAAGCGGGCAGCGGAGGAGCGGCGACGGCCGCTCGCCCAGGTCGGCGATGCGTTGACCGCCGCCAAGCGCGCGGCCGGCCGCAAGCCGTCGACGATCGAGGCGTACTCCTACTGGCTGCGGATCCACATCGTCGACTTCTTCGGCCCGACACCCGTCGGCGAGATCACCCGCGAGGACGTGCGTGGCTTCGCTGCGGCACTCGAGCGCAAGGGCCTGGCGCCGAAGTCTCGGGCCAACGCCGTCGGGACGCTCCATTCGCTGATCGAGTTCGCGATCGACGAGGGCTGGATGGTCGGCGAGAACCCGGTCAAGCGCGTCGAGAAGCCGCCGCTCGCTGAGGCTGACCCGGATGTCCACTTTCTGGAGACCGAGGAGGTCGAGGCGTTGTTGCGAGCGGTTCCGGACGATCCGCTCGGCCAAGTCGAGCGCGTGATGTATCTGACCGCCGCGATGACCGGGATGCGCCAGGGCGAGCTGTTCGCGCTCCGCTGGCGTGCCGTCGACTGGACCGCTCGACGGATCCGCGTGCGCCGCAACTTCGTCCGCGGCGAGTTCGGCACGCCAAAGTCGAAGCGCTCGTCGCGAAGCGTCCCCCTCGCGAGCCGTGTGGCCACCGAGCTGGAGCTCTTGTCCCAGGAGTCGCGGTGGAAGGGTGACGATGACCTCGTGTTCGCGCACCCGGAGACCGGCAAGCCGATCGACCGCTCGAACCTGCTGAAGCGCTTCAGGTCCGCGCTCGCCCGTGCAGACGTTCGCGCCGTTCGCTTCCACGACCTGAGGCACACCTTCGGAACGCGGATGACCGCACAGGGGATGCCGATGCGCGTCCTCCAGGAGCTGATGAGCCACCGCGACTTCAAGACGACGCTGATCTACGCCGACTACGCGCCGAGCGAACGTGAGGCCGGGTGGGTCGAACAGGCCTTCTCCCCCGCCGCCGTCGACGAATCGGCTCGCCGCTGAGGCGAGCCGGACTACGCGGCAGACGCGGCGACGCGCTTGGCGTGCGCGTACAGCGTCTCGGGCGCGATGTCGGCGTCGTTCGGCCACACGATCGTGCCGGCCTCCTCGTCCGCGCGCAGCCGCCGGAAGTACTCCGGGTCCTTGAGCGGTTCGAACACGCCGCCGTACTCGCGCAGATAGCCCAGGTCGACGTCGCCGCCGGTTCCATCCTCAAACCGGACGCTCACGACGTAGCCGTCCCTCGCTACCGCATCGACGAGCAATGGGGTGCTTCGCATCGACAAAGCGTAGAGCCTCAGGCGAGCGGCTCGATCCGCCGCAGGGACTCGTGGCGACGTGCGCGCTCCCAGTTCTCGCGCAGCTCATCAGTGTGCTCGGCGGCCCAGTCCCGAACCAGGCGGAGCGCACGTGGAGACAGCCGACCGGCGAGCACGTCAAGTGTCCCGATCTCGATGGAGGCCTCATCCCCGCCATACCGTGCGTGGAAATGCGGCCGCCCCAAGTGCTGGATCTCATCGTGGTACATCCAGATCACGATGCCGTAGAAGGCGCTTATCCGCGGCACGGAGCGATTCTCCCGAGTGATGCGGTCACGACTGACCGGCCGAGTGGTACAACGAAGTGGCACAACGCGCGCGATAAGGACGGTAAGGCTGTCCCCGAAAGGCGAAGAAAGCCCCGCTAGTCCGGGCTTTCTACGAAGGGTGAGCGAGGGGACTCGAACCCCCGACCGCCTGGACCACAACCAGGAGCTCTACCAACTGAGCTACGCCCACCGCGATCAGGCCAATCTACCAGCGTCGTGCCGGCCGGCGCGGTTCCGGCGGCGGTCAGGGCTCGCGGGGTCGTGCCGACCGATACGGAGGCTTCCTCCGTTGTGCGGGCTCTGCCGGGCCCGATCGACGCGTCCCACGATCACCGGTTCGCTCGCGGCGACGAGTCCGGCCGGGTGAGCCCCGCAGGCGGCGCTGGCCTGACTGCTCGGCCACCGCCCCAACATCCTGCTGATCCCGGGACGACCGATCTCGCCCACCTCGATGAGAACGTCGCCGCCGGCCCCGTGGCGCTCTCCCCCGGCACGACGGAGATGCGCGGGCGAGAAGTCGGCGGCGGGGCGTGCGGGGTCACGATCGGTGACCGGCGGCGGCCGAGGCCGGGAGCGGCGCGGAGGAGCAGCGGCGGTTGCGTTCAAGCGTTGACACCATCTGCCGAACGTCGTGGTGTGATGAGTCGATTGAGCTTCCCCCCGCGCCTCAGTGCCGTGATCGCCGCCCGCACGCCGTCGATCCGCTTCCTGCTGCTGCGTCTGGCTGACCATGGTGGACAGACGATGGCGGAGTACGGGATCCTGATCACCGTGATCGCGATCATCGTCGTCGTGGCCGCCATCACCCTGGGCGGGAGCATCTCGCACCTGTTCGCCAGCAGCGCGAGCCACGTCTGATCGAACATCGGCGCGGTGGAAACGCACGCCGTCGTCGGCCGTTCGTCCACATCCGGTTGCCCGGGTCAAGGCGGCGCCCGGCGAACCGAAGACAGGGGTGAACACCACACTGAATGCAAACCCGGCGCGAGCCGGGGACGCAAAGCTAGAGGTCTCACGCTGACGTGAGATAGCTCGGCCACCAGTACGACCACGGAGGGTGCGTACCGATGAAGCATTTCCCTGTTAGCCGCCGCCTGCGCTCGATCGGCTTCGGTGGCGCGCTTGCCGCGCTCCTGAGCACCGTCGCGGCCGGTCCCGCGGTGGCCTCCACGACCGCGGCCGCGACCGCGGCCTGCACGGCCCCCGCCGTGTTTCAGCCGTTTCTGTCGGTCAACGACGACAACTGGTACGCAATGGCGCCCGGCGAGAGTCCTGACAACTTCGCGGGGACCGGCTGGACGCTGACCGGCGGCGCGCAGATCAAGACGACCCAGCTTGCCGACGGGACCAGCGGCTCGGTTCTCGACCTGCCGAGCGGCTCGAAGGCCGTCAGCCCGATCATGTGCGTCGACAACGGATACCTGACCGCCCGCACCGAGGTCCGCGACGTCTCCGGGTCCCAGGGGGTCTTCTTCTCGGTGGCCTACGACGGCACCGGCACATGGGGCGCTCCGCAGAACAGCGGCCAGGTTCACGGTCAGCAGACCGCCTGGACGCTGTCGACTCCGGTCAACCTCCAGCCGAGCAGCGCGCCCGGTTGGCAGCTCGCCCAGTTCACGTTCGTCCCCGGAGGCACGACGAGCGACTTCCAGCTCTACGACTTCTGGGTCGACCCGCGGATGACGTCGTAGGACGGGCCTGAGCGGCGGCCGCCGCGGGGGCGATTCGAGCTCGGACCGAGCACGGACAGCCCCCGCGCGCTCAGGCCGGGCACGTCTGCAGGCGGGCCGCCGCGACGTCGACCAGCGCGCCGGCGAGGGCCGGATCGACCGCGCGTCCCCTCGGGCAGGCGAAGGGATCGTCGAGCAGCGGCTTGACGTACAGGAGGATTCCGGCTCCATCCTCGATGATGGCCCGCGACGCCTGCTCCAACTCGGCGTGGCACGGGCATAGCAGCGAGCCGAAGGTGTCGCCGAGCAGGCAGGCGACATGGCTCGCGACGAGCGGCCGCGGCCGCGCTCCCGGATCGCCGTGGATCAGCGCGACGACGACGTCACCGGCCGGGGCCACGGCGTGGGCGACGGCGGTGAAGGCGCCGAGCCGGGTCGGCAGCTCGCAGGTGACCGCGGTGCTGACGAGCTCCCGGGCGACCGCGCGCGAGCGCAGCGCCACCGCGGGGGCGACGGCCAGCGCGCGGAGACGGGGGTCGGTCAGCGCCTGCGCCAGCGAGACCGGCCGGCCCGCCCGATCGCGCACCGCCGACAGCGCGACCGCGGCCGGCTCCCCCGCGGCCCGGGCGAGCTCGAGCGCCCGCGACGGCGCGCCGGGCGCCGCCGGGTCGATCCGCGCCGGATGGACGTGACCGGGGACCGTGAGGTCCTCCGGGCCAGACCCGGGGTCGGCGGCGACGCGGATCGTGTGCGCCTGCCCGATCAGCGACCAGCCGCTGCCGGCGCGATCGGCGGCATCGATCGGGACGGTGAGGCACAGATCAGGCCGGTGCCGATTGACCCCCGCCAGCTCGTTGAGCGCCAGCCGATCGGTGATCTCGGGGTCCAGGCCGAGCAGGACGAGATCGCCGGCCACCGCGTACAGCCGCTCGAGTCCACGGCGGTCGGTGGCGGAGGCGAGCAGCGCGACGATCACCTCCGACCCGTCGTCGCCGCCGACGAGCACGATCTCCCCGGCGGCGAACCGCTCCGCGGTCTCGTCCAGGGAGGTCATGCCGGCCGCATGCCGGCGTAGGCGCCGCGCCAGTGCAGGAGCGGGTCCTGCGGGCGATCGGTGACGTGGGCGCCGAGCACGCGCCCGATGACGATCTGATGATCGCCGCCGGCGACGACCTCCTCCACCGCGCAGTCCAATGCCGCGAGCACCCCGGCGAGGTGGGGATGTCCGTGCGGTCCCGGAGCGTGGTCGACCCCGTCCCACGAGGCGACCGTGCCCGGCCGCGCGAACCCGCTGGACAGGGCGTGCTGACCGGCGGCGAGCACGTTGACCGTGAACCCGCCGCGGCGGACGAGCGCGTCGAGGGTCGCGCTGCGCTGCGCCATGCAGACGAGGAGCAGCGCCGGCTCCGCCGACAGGGAGCTGACCGCGCTGACCGTCGTCCCGACCGGGCGTCCGGCACCGTCGACGGTCGTCACGATCGTCACCCCGGTGGCGAAGTGACCCATGGCCTGCCGGAGCTCCTGCGCCGAGACCGAGGACGGCATGCGCCGCTCACCGAATGCGTGTGCGCGCGCGACCGACGACACCATCAGAGCTGCCCGTGATTGGGCGGCAGGATGCCGCTCAGGAGATAGTTGCCGACATGGTGGTACTTCCAGTCGACCGGATCGTGACTGGCATGGGTGCGGGCGTTGCGCCAATGGCGGCTGAGGTCGTGGCGCTCGTCCGCCGCGCTGGCGCCACTGAGCGAGAACAGGTCGCTGGCCACCTGAACGGCGACCTCGGAGGCGAACGCCTTGGCCTGGGCGACGGCGATCGAGCCGCGGGCGGCCTGCTGCGCGTCGGCGGGAACCCGGCCGATCTGATCGAGCGTCCGTGCCGCGTCGGCGAGCAGCGCCTCGGCGGCCCGCACCTGGGTGGCGAGCGATCCGAAACGGTGGATGGTGTGCGGATCCTGCGTCGCCTGCGACGCCCAGCCGGCACGGGCGGCCTCGAAGAACGGCCGGGCCTTGGTGACGACGAATTGACGCGCGTCGGCCAGCGCGCCGCCGGCGATGCCGACCTGGAGGGCGGCGTGGTAGAGCTGGGCGCGCGCGCCGAGCTGCTGGGGAACCTCGTAGCAGCGCTGATACGGCACGACGAGTCCGGGATCGACGGCCACCGCGTCGAAGGTCGCGCTGCCGCTGACCGTCGCGCGCTGTCCCATCACATCCCAGTCGTCGCCGAGGGTGACGCCGTCGGCGTCGCGCGTCACGAACGCCAGCACGAGGTCGTCGTCGTCGCCGAGCGCGGTGACCGCCAGCCAGTGCGCGGTCAGCGCACCGGTGGCGTAGTACTTCCGGCCGTCGAGCCGCAGCCCCCCACGGGCACCGCGCAGCCGGGTCTTCAGGTCCTGGGCGTGGATGCCGCCCCGCTCGGCCATGGCGCTGGCGATCCGGCGGCCGGCGAGGACGTCGCCGAGCAGGCGCTCGGCCTGCGACGGCGAGCCGAACACCGCCAACACGTCGACCATCAGATAGTGCGCCTGGGGCCCCTGCGCGATCGCCGGGTCGACCGCCGCCACCGTGCGGACCGTCTCGGCCAGCGTCGCGACCGGAAGGTCCGGCCCGCCGTAGGCCTCCGGCACCGTGATGGCGAGCAGGCCGCCGGCGTCGAACTCGGCCAGCTCGGCGGCGGGCAGGCTGCCCGCCCGGTCGCGTTCGATCACGCCGTCGGCGATCGCCTCGGCGAACCGCTGGGCGGCGGTGATCGCCTCCTGGGAGGAGGCGAGCGCGGGCGGCGCATGGCGATCGACGACGGTCATCGAGCCGTGGCCAGCGCCGGATCCTCACGCGAGAGGCCGGCCTCGGGGTCAGGGACGGCGGCTGGATCGAGCCCGTTCTCCAACTCCAGCTCGCGGACGATCGGCAGGACGTCACGACCGAACTGCTCCACCTCTTCGTGGTAGTGCAGGAACCCGGTCAGGATGAGGTCGACGCCGAGCTTGCGGTACTCGACGATCCGCCGCGCCACCTGCTCGGCCGTGCCGATCAGCTGGGTACGGAAGCCGTCGTTGTACTGGACGAGGTCCTCGAAGCTCGAGTCCGCCCACATCCCCTTCTTGTCGGCGGTCGACTGGCCGGCCTGCTTGACGGCCGCACCGAAGCCCTCGACCGCCTCGACGTGCGCCTTGGCGATGATCTCACGGAGCGTGTCCTGGGCTTCGCGCTCGGTGTCACGCACGATCACGAAGCCGTTGAGCCCGAACCTCGGCCGGTCGACGCGACCGGCCTCGGCGGCGATCCGCTCCAGGTCGTCGAGCTGCTCCTGGACGCCCTCGAACGCCTTGCCGTTGGAGAAGTACCAGTCCGAATAGCGTCCGCCGTTGACCCGGGCCGCGCTCGAATTGCCGCCCTGGAAGATCTCCGGGTGCGGGCGTCCCGGCCACGACAGCGGCTTGGGCTTCAGCGTGAAGTCACGGATGCGATAGAAGTCACCGGCGAGCTGGGCGTCGTCCTGCGTCCAGATCAGGCGCAGGGCCTGGATGAACTCGGCCGAGCGCCGATAGCGCTCGTCATGCTCCAGCCACGGCTCGCCCAGCTGGCGGAACTCGTCCTTGAACCAGCCGGAGACGACGTTGACGGCGACCCGGCCGCCCGAGAGATGGTCGGCGGTGGCCACCCACTTGGCGAGCACGCCCGGATGCCACAGCCCGGGATGGATCGCCGCGATCAGCTTCAGTCGCTCGGTGGCGAGCAGCAGCGCGAGGCTGAAGCTCGTCGACTCGTGCTGATACTCGGCGCCGTAGCTGGCAGTGTAGCGGACCTGGCTGAGCGCGTACTCGAAGCCGGCCCGCTCGGCGAGGCGGGCGAGCACCCGGTTGTACTCGAACGACCAGTCGGTGCGCTGCTCGATCGTGCTGGTGACGAGGCCGCCACTGACGTTCGGAACCCAATAGGCGAAGCGCAGCGGCTCGGTTCTCGGATCGGTGGGCATTGGTTTCAGACCTCCACGGTCACGGGTTGGGGGTTGTCCGGCGCCAGGACACCCCGGCGCCGCAGGACCGGCAGCACTCCCTCGCCGACCCGATAGGCCTCCTCCAGATGCGGATATCCGGAGAAGATGAACTCGTCGATGCCGAGCTCGTGGTACTCGGCGATCCGATCGGCCACCTCGTCGTGGCTGCCGACGAGCGCGGTACCGGCACCGCCGCGGACGAGGCCGACCCCCGCCCACAGATTGGGATACACCTCGAGCTCGTCGAGGCGTCCCCCGTGCAGCTCCACCATCCGGCGCTGCCCCTCGGACTGAGAGGCCCGCTGCACGGCCTGGGCCCGGGCGATCGCCTCTGGGCTCAGGCCGGCCAGCAGCCGCCGCGCCTGGGCCCACGCCTCCTCCGAGGTGTCACGCGCGATGACGTGCAGTCGGATCCCGAAGCGCAGTTCACGGCCGTGGCGCTCGGCGCGCTCCCGGACCGCCCGGAGCTTCTCGGCGACGGCGTCCGGGGGCTCGCCCCAGGTCAGATAGACATCGGCGTGCGCGGCGGCGACGTCGAGCGCGTCGGTCGACGAGCCGCCGAGATAGATCTCCGGCCACACGGGATCCGGCACGATCTGGGCGCCGCGGACGTCGACGAACGCGCCGGTGTAGTCGACCGGCTCCGCGGACCACAGCTCGCGCAGGATGTGGAGGTACTCGGCCGCCCGGGCATAGCGCTCACGCTTGCCGAGATGATCGCCGAAGCGCTGCTGCTCGAGGTCGTCACCGCCGGTCACGACGTTGAGCAGCAGCCGGCCGCCGGAGACGCGCTGGAATGTGGCGGCCATCTGCGCCGCGAGCGTCGGCGAATGCAGCCCGGGCCGGAAGGCGACGAGGAACTTGAAGGTCCTCGTCACCTGCGACAGCGCGGACGCCATCACCCATCCGTCCTCGCACCACGAGCTCGTCGGCGTCAGCGCCCCGGCGAAGCCGAGGCTCTCGGCCGCTCTGGCGATCTGGCCGATGTAGCCGACGTCCGGAGCGCGCTCGCTGCTGCCCGCCAGCACGCGGCTGCCGTGCGAGCCGACGGCGTTGCCGAGGCTGAGATCGCTCCGGGAGTCGCCGTTGGTCGGCAGGAACCAGTGCGGGGTGATCGGCATCGTCAGCGGTAGAGCGAGAACTCGGGCGCGCGGCGGTTCAGCGCCCAGTCGCCGACCTCACGCGCCTTGTAGGCGACCGGGTCATGGACGGTGTGGGTGCGGATGTTGCGCCAGTGGCGGTCGAATCCGTAGGCGGCGGTCGTCGCCCGGGCGCCCTGGATCTCGAACAGGCGGCTGGTGGCGTCGAGGGCGACCTTGGTCGTGATCACCTTCGCTTCATAGATCGCGATCGCCGCCTCCGCGCGCTGCTCCGCCGACAGGGCCGGCCCGAAGTCGAGGGCCGCCTGGAGGGCGTCGCCGGCGCGATCGGCGAGCAGCGCCGCCGCGCGGACGGCGCTGACGATCTCGCCGACCGTCTCCAGGATGTAGGCGTCGTCGGTTGCTCGGTCGACGCCGGAGGTCTCCCACGGCGCGGCGTTGGACCGCGTCCAGTCCAGCGCCTCCTCGATCGCGCCCTCGGCGGTGCCGACGTAGAAGTTGACGAACGCCAGCTGCCAGTGCGGGGTGACGAGCGTCTGATACGGGGTCAGCTCCGCGCCGCCGATCGGATCCGGCCCGAGGATCTCCGATCGCTCAACGCGCACGTTGTTGAGCTCGACCCCGCCGGAGTCCGTCAGCCGCTGGCCGATGTTGTCCCAGTTGTGGAGCGGGTTGAAGCCCTCCCGCCCGCCCGGCAGCGACACGAAGGCGAGATTGCCGTCGTAGGCCGCGGTGATCGACAGCTGGTCGCCGAGGCTGGCGCCGCTGGCGAAGGTGCGATGCCCGCTCAACCGGAAGCCGTCGCCGTCGGGGGTCAGCACGAGATCCGAGCCGCCGCGCGGGTTCTGCACCCCGCCCCAGAACAGCCGCTGCTCACCATTGCGCCGTGACTGCTCCTCGGCCTGGGCCTCGGTCCCGAACAGCCCAGCGATCCGCGTCTGGGCGAAGTGGTAGCCGATCAGATGGGCGATCGAGGTGTCACCGCGGGCGATCCGGCGGGTGATCTGCGAAGCCTGGGCGTAGTTGAGCCCGGCGCCGCCGTACCGCACGGGCTCCTGGACCTGGAGCAGGTCGTGCTCGCGCAGCAGCTCAACCTCGGCGCGCGGGGTGCGATTGGCCCGGTCTCGCTCGGCGGCGGTGGAGCGGAGCTGCACCGCGACCTGGTCGGCGGCCGCCAGGAGCGCGGCGAAGCGGTCGGTGCTCGCGGGGGCGTCATGGATGATGCTCATGCGAAATCCTCGGTTCTCCGGTCGGTGTTGACGCGACGGAGGATGGGCGCGGGCCGGGGTGCGGTCAAATAGACATCTTCAATCGGGTGATAGTCTTTTCGACTAATTCGATAGACATTACTCGATATGCGGACCGAACAGCTCGAATACATCGCCGCGGTGGCGCGACTGGGCTCCTTCCGGCGCGCCGCCGAGGAGCTGCACATCTCCCAGCCGGCCCTCAGCACGACGATCCGCAACCTCGAGCGCGAGCTCGGGGTGACGATCCTGGAGCGGGGACGCTCGGGCGCGCAGGTCTCCGACGAGGGACGCGAGCTGCTGCCCCTGATCATCAGCGCGCTCGACGCGATCGATCGCCTCCGCCAAGCCGCCGACGAACGCCACACGACGAGTCGGATCGTCCGCGTCGGGACGGTCAACGCCGGCACCGTTCCACTGCTGACGACGGTCATCGGCATCTTCCGTGACCTGCACCCGACGACTCAGGTCGAGGTGGTCGGCGCCCAGGAGGCGGCGATCGACAACGCCCTGCGCGAGGGTAGCTTCGATCTCGGGCTGATCACCTGCCTGGCCGGCGACGACATGCCCCCTGAGCTCGAGACGACCCGCCTGCTCAGCGGCCGCGCGGTGGTCTGCATGCGCAGCGACAGCCCGCTCGCCGGCCTCGAGTCGGTGTCGGTGGCCGATCTCCTCTCCCAGCCGCTGATCGTGATGCGCTCCGGATATCTCATGCATCGCTTCCTGCACCGCATCCTCGACGGCCGCACCCCATCGGTCTCCTACTCCACCGACGGCGGTGAGATGGGCAAGCTGATGGTCGCCGAGGGGCTCGGCGCCTCCGTGCTGCCGGACTTCAGCGTGCTCGGCGACCCGCTGCAGCGCAGCGGGGTCATCACCTCGCGCCCGCTGACCGGGGATACGACCGAGGTCCAGCTGGCGATCCGCCGGCGACGCTCGGATGTGCATCCGCGCGCCGCGCGGGACCTGCACGCGCTGTTCACCACGCGCGCCGCCGCCTACGCCGCACGCTGACCCACCGCCGCCATAGCGCGGCCCTATCGCCCGGTCGCAATTGTGTATTTGACGCCCTCGGTCGTCGCCGCGATGCTTTTTGCGCAATCTCAATCGAATTTATCTTGTTTACAGGGGGTCACGGCGGATGATCGAAATCTCGGCGCTGACGAAGCGGGGCCGCCGGCGCGCGGCTCCGCACCAGCCGAGCGGGACGGGTGATCCGCACCGGCCGCGCGGATGATCCCAACGCGCGCGGGTGATCGCACCGGCCGCGCGGGGGCGGGTGATCCAGACCGGCCGCGCTGGGGGAAGATGTCTGAAAATAGCCCGCATACCGACCAAAATCTCGATCCCTTCAGAGTCCGTCGGGCACCCTCCAGACCCCGACCGTATCGACGGGAGCGCCGCTAGCGACGGTCGGCGATCCAGTAGCGGGGACCCGGTCCGAGCCTCGACGCCCGGTCCTGCGGATTGGCCAGCCGGCAGCGCTCCAACGACAGGCAGCCGCAGCCGATGCACTCGGTCAGGCCGGCCTTCAGCCGCTCCAGCTCGGCGATCCGCTCGTCGATGCGCGCGCCCCAGCCACGGGAGAGGCGTGACCAGTCACGCCGGTTCGGGGCGCGATCCTCGGGGAGCTTGGCCAGCTCGGCCCCGATCTCGTCCAGCGTCAACCCGACGCGCTGGGCAAAGACGATGAACGCGATCCGGCGCAGGACGGGTCGCCGGTAGCGACGATGGCCTGAGCCGGCGCGCTCGGAGGCGATCAGGCCGCGCTCCTCATAGAAGCGCAGCGCGGACGCCGCGACGCCGCTGCGGCGCGCCACCTCGCTGATCGTCAGCAGCTCGCTCATGGCCGGAGCACAGCACATCTCGCCCTTGACTTCAAGTTCACTTGAACTTATATGTTGAGGCGGAGCCAGTCAATTCCAGGCGAGGAGTCATCATGACCACCAGCACGCATCGCACCCCGACCGCGAGTGAGAGCATCACCGGCGAGGTCGGCTCCTGGCCCGGAGTCACATCGGGCTACGGACGCCGCGGCGAGTTCGCCTTCACCCTGGAGCGCCGGGAGCTCGGTCATCTCCACGGCGACCACGCCGCGCATTTCGTCTTCCCGCCGGAGGTGTGGAATGCGCTGCGGCGAGAGGGGCGCATCACCGAGCATCCCGTTTTCCCCGGCAGGACCGGTCCGGCCGCGCGGCGGATCACCGATGAGGCTGACGTGCGCGACGTGATCGCGCTGATGCGGCTCAACTACGAGCGCATCAGCGCTCGGCTCGCCGCCCGCGGCGCGTCCGCGTAACGCGGTCACGGCCGGCTCCCGGGCCGACCGCGCCCGCGGTCGGCGTTCAGGCCGTCGTCGGGACCCAGCCGGCCGGAAATGCTCCGGCCGGCACCTCGCCCGGGTAGGCGGGGAACCAGCGGCGAGCGACCGCCTCGGGCCGGCCGGCGAGCAGCGGCCTCAGGTCCGCGACGGTCAGCAGAACCCGGAGCGTGGCGCCGATCTGCAGATCGGCCGCGGTCGGCGTCGCACCGCCGATCACCCCGGCGTCGACGAGGGCGTCGACGTGAGCGAGCTTGGCCGGCAGCCCGGCCAGGTCGTCGTGCAGACGCGCCGCCGTGATCCGGTGATAGCGCCAGCTGGCGTGCACGTACTTGATCGCGAAGTCGGTGCCGGGACCGTCCAGGGGCGCGCCTCCGCTGAGCGTCCCCATCGCCTCCGGGCGGAAGTGCAGCGCGCCCCACGGCAATCGCCGCCCCAGATCCTGCAGCTCCTCGTCGCCCCAGCGTTCGGCAGCGCGGATCTCCTGCGCCCGTGGCGGCGGAAAGAGGCTCGGCTCTGGCCGGAGGTCCTCCAGTGCCGCCAGGATCGGGCGCGAGCCGTGCACCGGCGCGCCGTCGATGAGCATTCCCGGCACCGTGCTCCGGCCCTCGCCGTAGATGGCGGCCATCTCCTCGACGTGCCGGCCCGGGGTCAGCGCCACCCGCTCGTACTCCAGGCCCTTGAGACGAAGCGCCGCCTCGACGGTCATGCACGGATGCGACGGGGGCAGGACGTGCAGGACGATCGGCGGGGCGGGCATCGGGCGCGACCCTAGCGCACCGGGCGCGGCGCGGCGGGCGGTGTGACGGTGGGAAGGATGGCGGCCGCCCGCGCCGACACGTCGGATCCGATCGCGCCCGGCTCGGCGGCGAGGCGAGCGCGCGCGTGCCGGCCGAGCGCGTCCATCGCGGCCTGCGCAGCGACCGAGGGACGGGCGGGGCGATCGCCGTCGGGGTGGGAGTCCGACAGCGCGCCCGCGGTTATGGCATCGACGGTCAGACCGAGCGCGGCGTAGACGGCGGCGATCGCCGTTCGCAGCCGATCGCCGCCGTCGACCACGATCACCGCGGTGGTCAGGGACGCCCCCCGCACGATCCGCTGGGCGATGCCGGCGACCTTCGGGCCGTCCGGCAGATGCAGACTGAAGCGTCCGGGGCAGTATTCGCCGGGAAGCTCGCCGAGCTCCAGCGCCACCCCGAGGGGCTCGAGGCCCTCCGCCACGAACGCGGCCATGTCCTGGAAGCGCTGCTCCAGGCCACCGATGACGCGCGCCTCGCGGCGAATGAGCTCGACAAGGACGCAGTCCCGGTCATAGGCCGCGGCGTGCCCCCCGCCCCAGCGCAGGACGGGCTCACGGCCGTGATCGGCGGCGACCCGGCAGGCCCGGGCGAAGCCGTCTCGGGTCCGGTCAAGGCGTCCGAAGGCGAGCGTCGGGCCCGGCCGCAGGACGCGGATCGTGTCGGCGGCCTCGCCCCGCGCGACGGCGGTGAGCAACGCGCCGGTCAGCGCCATGTCAAGCGCGGGGTGCTCGGGGTGAGCTTCGGTGACCAGGAGCATCGACGTCCATCATCGCTGAGCTGACCGCCCCAGCCGGCGGGGCCGACGCAGGCGGTCGGCCGCGGCCTGGGCTAGAGCGCCAGCTTCAGCGGCGCCTGCAGCAGCTCACGGATCCGCGCCAGGAAGCGGGCCGCGTCGGCGCCGTAGAGGATGCGGTGGTCGCAGGACAGGGTGAGCGTCAGGAGCGTGCGGTCGACGATCTGCCCGTCGGCGCGGGCGAGCGTGTCGCGCATCCCGCCGACGCCGAGGATCGCCGCCTGGGGCGGGTTGATGACCGGGGTGATCGCGGTCATGCCGAACATGCCGAGGTTGGAGACCGTGAACGTGCCGCCCTCGAGCTCGGCCGGAGAGATCTCGCCGCTGCGGACGCGCTGCGCCAGCTCCCGCGTCTCCCGGGCGATCTGCCCGATCGACTTGGTGTCGGCACCGAACACCGTCGGCACGACGAGCGCGTCCTGCGCCGCGACCGCCATGCCGACGTTGATCGCCTCGTGCAGGACGAAGCCGTCGTCCTGAAAGGAGCCGTTGGCGAGAGGGTGCTCTCGCAGGGCGAGCGCCGCCGCCTTGATGATGATGTCGTTGATCGATGGCACGGTCTCGCTCTCGCCGGCCAGCGCCTTGAGCTCGGCGCGCAGGGCGATCGTCGCGTCGATCACCACTTCGGTCTGGACCTGGAAGTGCGGAATCGTCGCCGTGGCATGCGCCATCCGGCGCGCGATCAGCTGCTGCAGGCGGCTGGGCTCCCGGCGGCGCACCCCGCCCGGCGGCAGAGCGCTCAGCGGCGGAGCGCTCGCCGGCGGAGCGCTCGCCGGCGGAGCGCTCGCCGGCCCGTCGATGCCGGCGGGCGGTCCGGTCGGGCCCGGGACGCCCGCGCGGGTGAGCGTCGGCAGTACCGGCAGGTCGGCCGGTGACAGACCGGCCCGCGCGACGACATCGGCCCGGGTGACGCGACCGAGCGGGCCGGTGCCCCGGATCGCGTCCAGCGCGACGCCGTGGGCGGCGGCCATCCGGCGGGCGATCGGGGTCGCCGCGGCGCCACGCCCGTTGCCGTGCGCGCCGTTCCCGGCCGCGGCGGCAGCCGGCGCGGCGGCGATCGCGGTGACCGGCGGCGGCGCGGGCGGCGTCTCGGCTGCGCTCGCCCCGGCCCCGATCCGGGCGATCGGCTCGCCGACCGCGATCGTCAGGCCCTCGTCGGCAAGGATCTCCAGCACCCCGGCGGCCTCGGCGACATGGGTGACGGTCGACTTGTCGGTCTCGATCTCCAGCAGCTCGTCGCCGATCTCGATCCGGTCCCCGGGCGCTTTGAGCCAGCTGAGGATGGTCCCCTGCTCCATCGAGTCCGACAGCTTGGGCATCAAGATGTCAGGCATGGGGAGCCTCCTGGAGGAGGTCGGCGGCGGCGTCGATGATCGTCTCGGCGTCGATGCCGAAATGGCGGTACAGGTCCTCCACGTCGCCGGACTGGCCGAAGTCATCGACCCCGAGGCAGGCGATCGGCGCGCAGCGGATGGCCGACAGGAAGCTGAGCGTGTGCGGATGCCCGTCGAGCGCGCTGACGATCGGTGCGGCGCGATCGGCGGGAAACAGCTCGTCGAGGACGTCTGACGCGCCCGCGGCCAGACCCTGCCGGGCCTGCAGGGCGCGGAACACCAGATCGGCCGACGTCAGGCAGACGACGTCGCAGGCCACGCCGGCGGACGTGAGCGCGTCGGCCGCGGCCAGCACCTCGGGCATCACCGCGCCGACCCCGACGAGGGTCAGCGCCGGGCCGGACGCGGCGGTGCGGACGCGGTATCCGCCGGCGAGCACCTGGCGGCGGCGCTGCTCGCGCGCGGCCGGGTCCTCGGGGACGGCGGCAAGCCCCTGATCGAGAGGGCGCGTGGTCAGGCGGAAATACGCCGAGGTCCCGTCGGGTCTCCCGAGCCGGGAGAGCGCGTGCAACAGCGCCCATTCCAGGTCCTGAGCGAAGGCCGGCTCCCAGGCCACGCAGCGCGGCTGCTCGAGGCCGATCGACGGGGTGATGATCGACTGGTGGGCGCCGCCCTCCGGCGCCAGCGTCACGCCGGACGGCGTGCCGACGAGGATCGACTGCCCTCCGGCGTACATCCCGAACGACCACGGCTCCAGCGCGCGGCTGACGAACGGATCGTAGATGGTCCCGATCGGCAGCAGCCCCTGCCCGTCCCGTGACCAGGTGGCGCCGAGCTCGCCGAGCAGGCAGACGAGGTTGACCTCGGCGATCCCGAGCTCGATGTGCTGGCCGTGCTCGGACTCACGCCAGCGGACGAGCGTGTCGGTGTCATCGGCGAACCAGTCGATCCGGTCACCGAGATGCCAGATGCCGGCGCGGTTGATCCAGCCGCCGAGATTGGTCGAGGAGGCGACGTCGGGGCTGACCGTGACGACGCGCGCGGCCACCTCGGGGGCGGAGTGGGCGAGGTCGACGAAGAAGCGGCCGAAGGCCTGCTGGGTCGAGACCCGGCCGGTATGGGCGCGTTGCAGCTCGGCCGGCGGGTCCGGGGGGGTGCGCGGGTCGACCGGCACGCGGCGCAGCCGCTCGGCCACGGCGCGGCAGAGCTCGGCCTCGGGGCTGCCGTCGGCGAAGCGGGCCCACGGATCGTCGGGGTCGGCGCCGGTGTCGGCGGCGAGCCGGCGCCACTGGTCGACCGACAACAGGGCGGAATGGTTGGCGGGATGGCCCTCGGTGGCCAGCCGCCACGCCTTGATCGTGTAGGCGAAGATGATCGAGGGCCGGTCGGTGACCGTGTCGGCCTGGGCGAAGGCATCGAGCAGATCCGACAGGTCGTGGCCGCCGAGGCCGCGGATGGCGCGCAGCAGCTCGTCGTCGTCGAGCGTCTCGGCGAGGGTGGCGACATCCCGGCGGTCGCGGCCGGAGCCGGGCAGGCGCTCGCGCAGCTGTGCCGGGTCGGCGCGCAGCAGACGCTGATACTCCTCGTTGGGCATCTCGTCGATCCGCCGGCGCAGCGCGTCGCCACCGGGGCGCCCGAACAGCTCCCGCAGCCAGCGGCCGTACTTGACGGTGATCGTCTGCCACCCGGCCGCCTGGAACATCGCCCCGATCCGCCCGGCGGCGATGTCCGGCACGATCCGGTCAAGCGACTGGCGGTTGAGGTCGACGATCCACAGGACCTCGCCCAGGCGGGGCACGACCGGGTCGATCAGCGTCTCCCAGACCGCGCCCTCGTCGAGCTCGGCGTCGCCCAGCAGCGCCACCTGGCGCCCGCCGCGCGGGACCTCGAAATGGCCGGCGACATAGCGATGGGCGATCGCGCTCCAGATCGTCGCCGTCGCGCCGATCCCCACCGAGCCGGTCGAGAAGTCGGCCGCCACCGGATCCTTGAGCCGGCTCGGATAGCTCTGCAGTCCGCCGTACTCGCGCAACGTCGTCAGGTGCTCGGGCTCGAGCTCGCCGAGCAGATACTCGATGGCGTGCAGCACCGGTGACGCGTGCGGCTTGACCGAGACGCGATCCTGGCTGCGCAGATGGTGAAACCACAGGGCGGTCATGATCGAGACCATCGATGCCGAGGACGCCTGATGGCCTCCGACCTTGACGCCCGAGGGCGTCGTGCGGACCTTGTTGGCGTGGTGCACGATCGCGGTGGCGAGCCACAGGACGCGGTCCTGGACCGCTTCGAGCGTGCCCAGCTCGGTCGGCTCTCGGACGGTTGCCACGCCGACGATGATCGCGGGCCGCCGCCCGCGGATCAAGTCGTCACTCGCGAAACGGCCGCACGACGTTCAGTTCCGAAAGTGTGCACCGTTCAGCGTTACAGTTCTGCACGTGCGAGACGGTCTTCCCGACGCCACCGATCGCCAGATCATCGACGCGCTCGTTGCCGATACGCGCCGGTCGGCGAGCGAGGTCGGCCGCCTCGTCGGGCTCTCGCCCCCGGCCGCCCGGCGCCGGATCGAGCGGCTCGAGGCCTCGGGGCTGATCCGCGGGTATACCGCCGTGCTCGACCATCGGCTCGACGGCGAGCAGATAGAGGCGTTCATCGAACTGCGGTTCGCGCCCGGCACCCAGGTCGACGAGGTCGACCGCGCGGTCAACCATCTGCCCGAGGTCGTCGAGTCGTTCACCCTGGCCGGCGACCCCGATGCGCTGGCCCGCGTCCGCGTGCGTGACCTCGAGCATCTCAAGACCGTCGTCGACCGCATCCGGCGCGGGCGCCGCGGCGGCGCCAAGGTGCTGAGCACCCGGACGGTGATCGTGCTCAGCCGCGCCCGGCCGGCGACGGCCGCGCCCGGCCGGCCGGCGACGTGACGCCGGCCGGCTCGGCCCCCTCGGGGCGGCGCGGCCGTCAGCCCTCCGAGCGGCTGACCTCCTCGAGCAGATCAAGCGCGTCGTTGAGCCCGTCCTCCATCCCGGACGCCAGGATCGCGTCACGCGCCGCCCTGCTCGTCGCCTCGATCAGGAGCGTGAGCGTCGTGCGACCGTCTGACTCGACGAACGTGGCGGTGTTGACCGTCCCGGCCTGCGCGTCGGTCACGCCGGCCGGGAGCCCCTCGTAGATATCGGTCGTGACGAGCAGCTCGTCGGGCACGATCTGGCGATACTCGCCGTGGAATCCGACCTCGTGACCGCTGTCGGTGACCATCACATAGCGCCAGCCGCCCCCGACGCGAAGGTCGATCTCCACCAGGGTGACCGTGCCCCGTCTGGCGTGCCACCAGCGCGCGACCAGCTCCGGCGTCGTCCACGCCCGGTAGACGAGACGCGCCGGGGCGTCGAACTGCCTGGTGATCAGGATCTGCTCGTCAGCCGGCAACGTCAGGTTCGCCAGCTTCTCGCTACTGGTCATCATTCGCCTCCACCTTCCTCCTCGTGTTGTTTGAGTTCATCCAGCACGACGTCCAGCGCCTCGAAGCGCTCCGTCCAGAGATGCTCGTAGCGCGCGACCCACTCGTGGATCGGGCGCAGCACCTGCCCGTTGAGCCGGTACAGCCGCTGCCGTCCGTGGTCGCGAACCTCGACGGCTCCGACCTCGCGGAGCACCCGCAGATGCTTGGACACCTGCGGCTGGGCGACCCCGAGCGCGCCGACGAGATCGCCGACCGACCGCTCGCCGCCGGTCAGGACGTCCAGGATCTCTCGCCGGCGTGGCTCCGCGACGGCGTTGAACACATCAGAGGTCGTCGCTGCGCGGGCCATCTCGGTAATCATATTCCGTTATCGGAATACGTGTCAAGCGGGATGCCGCCGATCTCGCGGTCAGACCTCGACGGCGACGGCGCGCAGGAACGCGTCGACGGCCTCACGCCGCTGATAGGACGGGACCGTCTCCCAGTGCTCGCAGCACAGGGCGGCCACCGCTCCGGCGAAGCGAGCCGCCGCCGGGAGGGTGAGACCCTCGGCGATGCCAACCGCCAGACCGGCGTTGAAGCTGTCCCCGGCGCCGTTGGAGTCGACCAGGTCGATGGCGAACGGCGGCACGGCCGTCGCGGTCAGCGCCCCCGAGCGACCCGCGGCGCGCTCGAAGAGGCGCGCACCGTCAGCCCCGCGGGTGATGACGACCGCTCCCGCTCCGAGACCCGTGAGCTCCCGGGCGATGACGGCATCGTCGACGTCGCTGTCGGGGCCCAGGCCGACGAGCAGCCGGGCTTCGGTCTGGTTCGGGGTGATCACGTCCACCATCGAGAGGTCGCGCCCGCGCAGCTCGACGGCCGGCGCGGGGTTGAGGATCGTCCGGGCGCCGGCCCGCCGCGCCGCGGCCAGTCCGGACAGCGCCGTCGCCGGTGGGATCTCGAGCTGCGCCAGCGCGACGTCGCAGTCGCCGATCCGGTCGGCGGCGCGGTCGATGTCGCCCTGATCGAATGTCTCGTTGGCGCCCATGTCGACGACGATGATGTTGGCGCCGGCGGTGTCCTTGATGATGAAACCGACCCCGGTGGGCCGCGCGTCGGTCACCCGCAGGCGGCCGATGTCGACGCCCTCCTCATCCATCAGCGCGGCGAACTCGCGACCGAACATGTCGTCGCCGACGACGCCGACGTAGCTGACCCGGGCGCCGAGCCGGGCGGCCTGGACCGCCATATCGGAGCCCTTGCCGCCGAAGGTCTGGCGATAGTCACGGCCCAGCAGGGTCTCGCCCGGGGCCGGGATGCGGGCGGCGGTCATGACCAGCGCCTTGGCGTAGCTCCCGATCACGCAGACGCGCGCGCGAGCGGCCGTGGCCGGTGCGCCGGGATCAATAGGCATTTGGATCGCCGGCGGTGCCGTCGACGATCGCCGCGCCCGAGCTGGTCCCGACGAGCTCGGCGCCCGCCTCGAAGAGCGCGCGCATCTTCTCCAGCGTGTTGACCTTTCCTGAGACCTTGACGCGACACGGAGGGCTGATGTTCGCCTTCAGGATCGCGACGTCCTGCACCGTCGCGGCGATCCCTCCCCTCCCCCAGCCACTGGACTGCTTGACCCAGTCGATGCCGGCCTCGCACGCCAGCTGCGCGGCGCGGGCCTTCTGCCCCTCGTCGAGGAACCCGAACTCGAGCATCGCCTTGGCGACCAGGCCCTCGCCGTGCGCGACCTCGGCGATCTCATGCAGCTCGGCGGCGTAGTCGGCTTCCATGCCGCCGATCAGCAGGCCCGGGTTCGGTGGAAAGTCGAACTCGTCGGCGCCGGTGCGGGCCAGCTCGCGGAGAGCCGCGATCTTCATCGTCAGGGTGTCGTTGCCCTGCGGGAAGTTGAGCGTGGTGGCCACCCGCACGCCGGTGCCGCGCAGGACCTCGGCCGCCAGCGAGGCCCAGCACGGGCCGACCATCGCGGCGTTGAACCCATACTCGACGCACGTCTCCAGGTGCGCAAGGGCACCCGCGCGCGTCAGGTCGGGGTTGACGTTCGTGAACTGGATCGCGCCGGCAACCTGACGGCGGTCCGTGAAATCGATGGTGACGATGGCCCTGTCCATGACGATCCCTTTCTCGACGTGGATCCGTGCGCGACTGCGCTGTGGCAGACGAGCGAGCGCTGATCGGCCTGACGCCAGGTGTATCACGAGCCGAGCCGGCGCCTCTCATCAGGTGTCGGCCCGTCGAGCTCGGGCGCGGGGGCCGGCTGGCACAGGGCCGGGAACTTCCGGCGTCATCGCGTCGAGCCACACGGCTCGGGAGGTCACATCATGAATGGACTGACGGTGTTGCACAGTGGAAAGATCAAGCTGGCGGCGTTGGCGGCCGCGACCGTGTGCGGGGCGGGAATGACCGCACCGGCCGCGCTGGCGCTCAATCCCCAGCCGCTGCCGCCGGGGGTCGTCCTGCAAGTCGGTCATCCGGTGACGCCGCCCGGCGTCAACTGCCGCGAGTACGGCTGCATGTAGCCGGCGTTCGGGAGGCCGCCGGCCGTGGGCCGGCGGCGTCCCGATCCGATCAGGCCGTCACCCCGCAGACGACGACGCGGCGGCGAGGCACCCGCTGGCGCCGGCCGCCGCGTACTCGGCCTGCGAGCAGTAGGCGATCTGGGGCAGATAGGAGCCCATCGTGCCGGCGAGGTCGCCGGCGGGCGCCTGGGCGATCGACTGGCTGAACGACGGCGACGCCAGGACCTGGCGATAGATGAGCGTCCCCGTCGTCCCCGAGCCGAACGGGATCCAGTTGATGCCGTCGGCCGTCGTCGCGTTCGCCGGCCGGTTGGCCGGCGTGGAGATGACGAAGGTCGCCGTCCCGGCGTTCTGCACCGCCTGGAAGTCGCCGACGCAGCCGACCACGGTGGCGGCTGCCGGCGCGTTCTCGCAGAGCGACCAGTAGCGCACCTGCTGACCCGCCTGCCACGACTGCTGCCCGGCGTTCGTATCGGGGAAGGTCGGGACGGTGGCGCGCACGACGACGAGCGGATCGGCGCCGGGGTTGAGCGACGTCAGGAGATAGCCGGTGTCCGGATTGGGATACGTGCCGGGAATGGCCGACTTGGCCCAGACGGGCTCCGCGGTGGTGGCCGCCGGGCTCGCCGAGACGGCGGGCTGACGAACGCCGAGCAGCCCGATGCCGGTGCACGGCAGCAGGGGGAGCAGGGGAAGCCCCAGCAGGGTGGGAGTGATATCCGGCAGCGTCGCCGTGCCCGCCGGGACCGCCGTGTTGGCCGGGTCATACACCCGCAGGAGGATCTCCAACTCGGACGGCAGGAGGCCCGTGGGACCGACGTACAGCGTGTTGGGCGCCGGATCGGTGGGCGCGGAGCCCTCCACCACGCGCAGCTCATACGTACCGGTGCCGGTCTCGCCGGACTGGAACGGATTCACCCCGGTCAGCGGCTGGATCTGGGAGTCGTAGAGATGAGCGGAGGAGATCGGCGTGCCGTTGCGGTAGACGGTGTAGCTCATGTACCGCGCGGTCGGAAAGGTGCCCTCGATGAGCATGCCGCTCCCGGGCAGGGTCAGGAAATCCCCCACCCAGTAGGACGCATTGGCGTCGGGGTCAAGCGTGTTGGACCCCCCCAGTCCGATGTGCTCCTGCCACGCGCATCCGAGCAGCGCGGCCGAGGCGGGGGCGACCGGCCCCACCGCCATCAGGAACGCGACGGCGCTCGCCAGGACGGCGACGGCGGCCACCGCTCGCGCCTGCCACCTCGAGATCTGCTGCATGTCAGCCCCTTTCACCCTGCTTTTCGGTGTGAGACCGGCGGCGCCGCCTCTCCGCGGAGCGCCCGCCGGCTGCGCCCCCGGGGCGAACGACCCCACGCCGGGAACGCGCGCGTACAGCAAAGCACGCCTGAGACATTTTGGGCAACCTGCCTCTCCGCGATGGCTGACGACCCGCCGCGGGCGATAGCCTCTGCGGGGGATCACCGCCGAGCTCTGGACGTCTGAGATGAAGCCCCCGCTGTTCGAGTACCGGTCACCGTCGTCGCTGGAGGAGGCGCTCGCCCTGCGCTCGGAGTACGCGGAGGACTCGGCGGTCCTGGCCGGAGGGCAGAGCCTGATGCCGATGCTCAATCTGCGGCTGGCCGCCCCCGAGGTGCTGATCGACCTGGGTCGTGTCGCTGAGCTGGCCGGGGTCAGGGAGCTCGACGGCGGGCTGGCGGTCGGCGCCATGACCCGCCAGCGACGGCTCGAGCGCTCTGAGCTGATGCGCGACCGCGCGCCGCTCTTCGCCCAGGCGCTGGCCCATGTCGGGCATCCGGCGATCCGCAATCGGGGCACCGTCGGCGGGAGCCTGGCGCATGCTGATCCGGCGGCCGAGCTGCCGGCGGTGGTGGTGGCGCTCGGCGCCGAGCTCGTGGCCCGCAGCGCCGGCGGCGAGCGAACGATCGCCGCCGATGACTTCTACGTCGGCTTCCTGTCGACGGCGCTGGCGGCCGACGAGCTGCTGGTCGACATCCGGATTCCCGCGCCGACGGGGCGCGTCGGCACCGCGTTCGTCGAGCTCGCCCGCCGGCACGGTGACTTCGCGCTCGTCGGGGTAGCGGTCGTCATCGCGCTCGATGACGAGAGCGTGATCACCGACGCTCGCCTCGTCTTCACGGGTGTCGGCGGGCTGCCGGTGCGCGCTCGCCAGGCCGAAGCGAGCCTGCGCGGGGCGATGGCCGGCGAGTCCGCATTCGCCGCCGCCGCCGAACGGGTGAGCGAGGAGCTCGAGGCTCGGACCGATGCCCATGCGACCGGTGACTATCGACGGAGGATCGCCGGAGTGCTCGCCCGGCGCGCGCTCGAGGAGGCGATGCGATGAGCTTTGAGCTGAACGTCACGGTCAACGGTGAGCCGCGATCGGCGACCGTCGACGGGCGCACGACGCTCGCCGACTTCCTGCGCCGGGAGCTCGGCCTGACCGGCACCCATCTCGGCTGCGAGCACGGCGTCTGCGGATCGTGCACCGTGCTGGTCGACGGCGCGTCGGCGCGGTCGTGCCTGATGCTGGCGGTGCAGGCCGACGGGGCCGAGGTCACGACGATCGAGGGGCTCGCGGTCGACGGCGAGCTGAGCGGCCTGCAGCGGGCGATGCGCGACAGCCACGGGTTCCAGTGCGGCTTCTGCACCCCGGGCTTCCTGATGACGGCCGTCGAGCTGCTGCGCGAGAACGCGCATCCGTCGGAGGCGGAGGTGCGCGAGGCGATCTCCGGCAACCTGTGTCGCTGCACCGGTTATCAGTCGATCGTCACGGGCATCATGCGCGCCGTGGAGCTCGTCGATGACTAGCCTCGGAGCGGCCCGGTTCGTCGGCCAGAGCGTCGCCCGCGTCGAGGACGGGCGCATCCTCACCGGACGCGGCCGCTACATGGACGACATCGTCCTGCCGCGGATGCTGGAGGGCGCGTTCGTGCGCAGCGACATGGGTCACGCCCGCTTGACGTCGGTCGACGTCGAGCGGGCTCGGGCGATGCCGGGCGTGGTCGCGGTCATCACCGCGGAGACGCTCGAGGGCGTCGTCGCCCCGCTGCAGAGCGACGCCGAGCTCCCGACGTATCTGCGCCCGGTCTACCACGCGCTGGCCGGCGACAAGGTGCGCTACGTCGGCGATCCGATCGCGTTCGTCGTCGCCGAGAACCGGTATCTCGCCGAGGACGCGCGCGACGCGATCGAGGTCGACTACGACCCGCTGCCGGCCGTCGTCACCATGGAGCAGGCCGCCGATCCGAGCCGTCCCGCTCTGTTCGACGACGTCGGCTCCAACCTCTTCTACACCGAGGCGATGAGCTTCGGCGAGCCCGACGCCGCGTTCGCCGATGCCGACCGGATCGTGACGGCCTCGATCGACTCCGCTCGCGTCACACAGGTCCCGATGGAGGGCCGCGGCGGAGTGGCGGATTACCGGCCCGGGACCGACGAGCTCACCTATCACGCCGCGTCGCAGGCTCCCCACTCGCTGCGCCAGTCGCTCTCCGGGCTGCTCGGGCACCCGGCCGACCGCCTGCGCGTCGTCCTGCCCGATATCGGCGGAGCGTTCGGGCAGAAGGCCGGGATGAGCCGTGAGGACCTCGTCGTCTGCGCCGCGGCGAAGCTGCTCGGCCGGCCGGTGAAATGGGTGGAGGATCGCGTCGAGAATCTGTCCGCCGCCGGCCAGGCCCGCGAGGAGACGATCGAGATCCAGGCCGCCGTCACCAGCGACGGCACGATCCTGGGGCTCGACGTCGCGATGGCGCTCAACCAGGGCGCCTACCCGGCGATCGGGACCCCGACGCCGTTGTTCGGGTGGATCGTGCGCACGATGATCGGCAGCGCATATCGGATCGATCACATGCGCTGGTCGTTTCAGGTCTACGCCAGCAACAAGGCCTCCTACACCGCCTACCGCGGTCCGTGGGCGGCCGAGACACTGGCGCGGGAGATCCTCATCGACCGGATCGCCCGCGAGCTCGACCTCGACCCGGTGCAGGTGCGCCGGCGCAACCTGCTGACCCTGGCGGAGCAGCCGCGCAAGATGATGACCGGCCCGACGCTCGACGGCGTCGCCGCGCTCGGCGCGCTCGAGCGGGCCGCCGAGCTCGTCGAGTACGACGCGTTCCGGGCCGAGCAGCGGCGTGCGCGTGAGCAGGGGAGGCTGCTCGGAATCGGCTTCTCGACCTACATCGAGGCCGCCCCCGGCCCGCCGGATTTCTTTGCCTCGATCGGCTTCCCGATCGGCGGCGAGCGCGCGGCGGCGCGTCTGGAGCCCGACGGTCATCTGACGGTGATGACGACCCAGGCTCCCCACGGCCAGAGCCATGAGACGACGATCGCGCAGGTCGCCGCCACCGAATTCGGGGTCCCGATGTCGCATGTGCGCGTGCTGTGGGGCGACACCAGCGCGGTCCCGTACAGCTTCATGGGGACGGGCGGCTCACGCGCCGCGACGATGGCCAGCGGCTCGGCGCTGCACGCCACGCGCGCGGTCAAGGAGAAGGTGCTGGCGTACGCCGCCAACATGCTCGAGGCGGCCGCCGAGGATCTGGAGATCGCCCAGGCTCGGATCAGCGTCAAGGGCGACCCGAACTCCGGGATGGCGCTCGGGGACCTGGCCCAGGCGGTGTACTTCCAGCCGCCGGACGGGGAGGAGAGCGACCTGCGCAGCGTCGCCTTCTTCCGAGAGCCGCGGGGAGGCTGGTCCGGCGGCACCCACGTGTGCTTCGTCGAGATCGATCCTGAGACCGGCGTCGTGACGATCCCCCGCTACGAGGTGGTGGAGGACTGCGGCTCGCTCATCAACCCGGCGGTCGTCGACGGCCAGATCCGGGGCGGCGTGGCGCAGGGCATCGGCATCGCGCTCTACGAGCACGCCGAGTACAACGACGAGGGTACGTTCGTCTCCAGCACGTTCGTGAACTACCTCGTGCCGACCGCGATGGAGATCCCCACCATCGGAATCGAGCATTTCGACGGTCCGGTCATGGACGAGGTCAACTATCGCGGCGTCGGCGAGGGCGGCACGATCGCCGCTCCCGCGGCGGTCCTCAACGCGGTCTCAGACGCGCTCGGCGGCGTCCGGGTGCAGCAGCTGCCCTTGACTCCCGACCGGCTCATGGCGCTGATCGACGCCGGCACGGGCAGCCGATAGCGCCGTCTGGCGGCAGGACATGGCGTTCTCGATCGTCGAGCCCGACCAGCTGTCATGGATCACGCGCCCTCACGAGCCCGGTGAGCCGGCCCGACATGTCGCCGAGCTCCAGGAGCGCCTCGGGTTCAGCGAGACGCGGGCCAACGTGTGGCGCTATGAGCCGGGGGCGCGGGGCAGGCGCCACGTCCATGCCACGCAGGAGGAGACGTTCGTCGTCCTCGCCGGCCGTCTGACGATGTTCCTCGGCGAGCCGGCGCGGCGCCACGATGTTCCCGCCGGGGGCGTCGTCCACGTCGACGCCGGGACACCGCTGCAGGCGGTCAACGACGGCGAGCAGGACCTGATCGTCTATGCCTACGGGTCTCCGCCCGACGAGGGCGCCGAGGTTCTCCCGTCCGCGGTGTCGCCACGCGCGTAGGCTGCGGGAGCAGCGAGAACGGCAGTGCCCGGCGTCGGCGCACCATCGAAATCGAAAGCGAGCCCCATCGTGACAACTGACACAGCTCATCACTGGATCGCGACCAGACCGGGCGGACTTGACGTCCTGGAGTTCGTGCCGGCGGACGTTCCGGCGCCGGGCCGCGGAGAGGTGACGATCGCCGTGCACGCGGCCGGCGTCAACCCGGCCGACTACAAGCGTGTGGCGTCCGGCGATTTCACCGAGCCGATCGCGATCGGCTTTGAGGTATCCGGCGTGGTGACCGAGGTCGGTCCCGACACGCAACTGGCCTCGGGCGGTGGAGCGCCGGGCGACGAGGTGCTCGCGTTCCGGGTCAGCGGCGGGTATGCCTCACGGCTCACCGTGCCGGCCGCGGACGTCTTCGCCAAGCCGGCGGGCCTTGACCATCCGGCTGCCGCCAACCTGCTGCTGGCCGGAACGACGGCGGCCGAGATGCTCGACGTGACGAGCGTCGCCGCCGGTGACACCGTCGTCGTGCACGGCGCCTCGGGCGCGGTCGGCGTCAGCGTGCTCCAGCAGGCCCGCCTGCTCGGAGCGCGCGTCATCGGCACGGCAGCACCCGGCAGCTTCGACACCGTCCGGCGATTCGGCGCCACGCCCGTGGCATACGGTGAGGGCCTGCAGTCCCGGCTGCGTGAACTGGCTCCCGAGGGCTTCGCCGCCGCGCTGGACACGGTGGGGACCGATGAGGCCGTCGACGTGAGCCTCGCCGTCGTCGCCGACCGCGACCGGATCGTCACGATCGCCGCGATGCAGCGTGCCAAGCAGGAGGGCATCCGCGCCATCGGGGGATCCATGCCCGCCAGCGCGGCGCTTCGCGATCAGGCCCGAGCGCGCCTGATCGCGCTCGCCGATGACGGCAAGCTCGTCGTTCCGGTCGCCCGGACCTATCCGCTCCGGCAGGCGCGGGAGGCGCTCGCCTTCCTGCAGACCGGGCATCCCGGTGGAAAGCTCGCGCTGCTCGCGTGACGACCGCGCCGACGAGCGGGATCCCCGGCGCCGGCCGCCCCGCCGCCGCCGGCGGAGCAGGACGGGCCGAGGTCCGACGTCAGGAGTCGCGCTTGGCGCGGCGATCCGCCGCTTCCTGCTTGAGCTTCTGTTGCAGCGCGGCGACCGTCGCACTCGCCGCCGCCCGCCGTTCAGTCACACTGGGTCGGCGCGCCAGTGGGTCGACCGACACGGTTACCTTCTGCTTGGCTGGCATTAGCGTCTCCTCGTAGGGTCCCTGTTGCGCACACTCATGCTCTGCCCGACTCGTCCGGTCGCTGCCATCCTCGTCGTGTGAGCCTCACACGAATCCGGCGTGGCTTTCAGTCGGATGGCCCCGCGACGGGGCTCTCGGAATCCGTCCCGATCGTCATCTCCCGCGGGATCGTCGTCCGGGCAGTGGACGCGAGTCGGGTTCCCGACCACATCGGCTAGTCGCGGTGAGGCTCGGAATGCCGCAGCGCCGGCTGGTCGGCCTGGTCATCGACCGTCCTGTCCAACCATACTCCGACCCCCAAACCGAACACCGACCGGCTTCGGTTCTCCGCGGCGAGCCCGCCGTCGACGGCCTCGCCGCGAACGAGTGGGCGGTCTCGGCATCACTCACCGGCGATGGCCCGGCGCAGCAGCGTCGCGAGCTGCCCGGAGCCCACGAGCGTTGTCAGAGGCGTGAGGTCTGACGGGTACGGGACGCCACGACCCGCGAACGGGATGCGCTCGCGGACGAGCCGGTGGGCGGCGGTGGTGAGCTCTCCGAGGGCGGCCGGGTGGCGCAGGTCGATGGCCTGAGCGGCGCACAGCAATTCGACCGCGACGATGCCGTGGACGAGCGAGATCTGCTCACCGAGGCGCCGGGCGGCCAACGGCGCCATCGTGATCCGGTCTCCGATGCCCTCCTCGGGCGTCGTCGTCGCCAGCTCGTAGGAAACGGGCTGGGCGAGCAGCCGCGCCTCGGCGGTGAGGGCGTGCGCTGACCAGGAGATGGCGCCCAGACCGCCGAGGTTGAGCCCCTCGGTCTCCGAAAGGCCCCCGGGCAGGCCCGAGAGCGGCGTCTGCAGAAGCTTCATCGCCCGCTCCAGCGAGGCGGTGAACGCCGGTGCCAGGCTGATCCGGACGAAGTCGAGCGCCGCGGCCATCGGCAGCGACTCGTAGTTGCCCGCGGAGATCACCTCATCCGCGTCGGCGAGCACGATCGGGTTGTCGTGGTGGGCGTTGAGCTCGACCACCAGTTGGCCCTGGGCGAAGTGCAGCGCGTCGCGCGCAGCGCCGCCGATCTGGGCGATGCCGCGATAGCTCAGCGGGTCCTGGAGATTGCGAGCGGCGCCGGGCTGCCAGAGCACGCTGCCCCGCAGCGCCGTCCGCAATCCCGACAGCTCGGCCTGCAGCCCCCGATAGGGACGCAGCTCGCCGACCGCCGGGTGCAGCGTCGAGAGGTTGGCCGCAAAGGCCTCCAGATCGAGCGCGCCGGCCACCGTCATCGTGTCCAGCAGATCGGCGGTGTCGGCGATCGCCAGCGCGGCCAGAGCGGTGGAGAACGAGTTGTTGTTGACCAGCGCCAAGCCCTCTTTGGCCTGCAGGGCAAACCCGCCGAACAGCGCGTGCGCGAGATCGCCCAACGGCGCCAGATCCGCCTCCCCGGACGATCCGAGGATCCGCACCGCCGGTCGTTCGCCGGCGTTCAGCGCGTCCACGATCCGCGCGGCCAGCACCGGGCGCACCCCGACCGTGCCCTTGGCGAATCCGTTGACCAGTCGCAGCATCGTCGCCCTGACCACGTCGTCGCGGGCCGGCGGGCCGTGGCCGATCCGATGGCTGTCGATCAGATCCACGTTGAAGCGCTCGATCCCGGCGGAGTCGACCCGGTGGCGCTTGTGCTGTCCCAGGCCGGTGGTCATCCCGTAGACGGCGTCCCCGCGCGCCAGCACCCGCTCGACGCTCGCCCGGCCGGCGGCCATCCGCTCCAGCGCCCGCGAGGCCAGTGCCACATCCTCGCCGTCGCGCGCCACCGCCACCACGGCGGCGAGAGTCAGGCTGTCACCGTCAAGCACGACCGTCATCGCGGCATCTCACCACCAGGCCAGGCGCATCGCGGGTCGGCGATCAGCGGCACGCCGCCACGACGATCGCCGACGACGAGACCGGTGTGCCGGGGAACTGACGGTAGAGGGTGAGCCCGGTCATGTTGCCTGGTGCACCGCCGCCCTGCCCGAGGTCATCCCGCCGCAGCCGGCGTCACTGGCCCGCGTCAGTCGATCTTACCCACCGCGAGGTTGGTGGGCGTGGCGCGAACCTGGGCGGTCGTGTCAGTCACCGGCACCCACACGTCCTCGGCGAGCAGCTCGTCGTCGAAATCAGCCAGCGTCGGCGGCCGCGGACCGAGGTAGGCCTGTGTCGACAGCATCCCGCCGCGAAACAGCGGCTCGGAGTTGTCAAAGCCACGCACGAACGCGGGAACCTCGATGATGCCCGCCGCGATCAGCCGATGCAGGCGATGGTAGCCATCACGCAATATGAATCGGCCGCCCTGCTCGGCCACCGATACGTATGACGCCATCACCTCGAACATGAATCCGAACCCGAGCGTGCCGGGCGCCACTTCGCCGCCGAACGTGCCGGTGATGCGCAGATTGGGGTTGGGAGAGCTCACGAACCACGTCTGGGTGTCCTCGTCGAGGCGGGCCGGCACCTGCACCGACGGCGCATTCACCGGCAGGGCGAACGCCGCCAATTCCGCCGCGGTCGCGGGGACCGCGTCTCCGGGCAACTCGTCGACGAACACGGTCGGCTGCGCGGCAATCAGCCGGCGTGCATCGGCGATCACCGCCAGCTCCCAACCCTGATCGAACATCCGCTGGGCAGCCTTACTGGCGCGCAGCGCCGTGCCGTGCGTGTCGAGCACCGCGGGCCACGCGGCGAGCAGCCCCGTTTGGTCGGGCTGCTCAGGACGGTCACGCAGTCGCTCGCGCGCGCGGCGCTCGCGCTGAGGATCAGCGCTTCGGCCGCGCAACCTGCGAGCCTCGGCCGTCGACAGCCACGCCGTCAGCCCGCGCGCAGCCCGGCGTTTCGTGGCACTGGTGGGAATCCCCGGGCTGGGCACGATGACGGATCGGGATCCTAGCGACGGATGTCGGCGACGAGCGCCTCCCAGTTACCGGCGGCGATCCGCTCCTGGTCGGGCCGATCGAGGCCGGCGCCCTGAAGGAAGTGCTCGACACCGCCCTCGGGTCCGGGGCGGTACGGGTAGTCGGTCGCGAACAGGATGCGCTCCACGCCGACGACCTCGACCGCCCATCGCAGATAGCGCTGGCTGTAGACGCCGCCGGCGGTGATGTAGGCGTTCCGACGGACGTATTCGGAGAACGTCTGGGGGAGCTTGGCCTGCGTGGCCAGTCCGTCAGCCCGGTCGAGATAGAACAGCACAACCTCGCCCCAGTGACCGAGAAGGACCTGGAGGTCGGGGAAGCGATCGAACACACCCGCGAGCGCGAGCCGGAGGAATTGCACGCCGGACTCGTAGTGCCAGCCGATGCCGTGAGTCGCGAACGCGGCGTCGACGGCGTCGTCGAAGCCGGCGTACAGCGCGTCTCGCACGCGCGGCTGCGGGATCTGCGGGTGGATGTACAGCGGGGCGCGCAGCGAAGCTGCGGCCTCGAAGATCGGCCAGTTGTCAGCGTGATCGAGATTCCGCTCACCGGTGCGGCCGAACAGCAGCGCGCCGTTGAGCCCGAGCGTGGTGACCGCGCGCTCGAGCTCTCGCGCAGCGGCGGCGGGCGCCGGCGACGCGAGGGTGGCAAAGCCCTGAAACCGGTCCGGATGGGCGCCCGCCAGCTCGGCGATACGGTCGTTGGTCTCGACCTGCAGGTGCGCGGCCTCGCTCGCGGGAAGGGTGTGCAGCCCGGGTGAGGTGAGCGAGATCACCTGGACGTCGAGGCCCGCCTCGTCCATGGCCGCGATCCTGCGCTCGCCGACCTCACGCAGCCGCTCCCCCATCTCACCCGGAGGAACGCCGGCCCGCGAGTCCTCACGCGCGGCGGAGTCAAGCCGGGTCCACGCCGTGACGACCTGCTCGGTGACGAAGTGCTCCTCAGTGCCGATCGTCTTCATCGCGTTGCCTGCCTCCGGTTCGGGTCGATGCCGTGTCTCTGGCTCTTCCTGGCGAACGGTAGCCGAGCGTTCTGCGCCGCCGGGTCTTTGCGAGCCGAAGGTTCTCCAGCGGCCGCGGCGTCCTCAGCAAGCTCTCAGGATGCACGGCTCAGTTTGCGAGGTCGCTGACCGATGACAGTGGACGACCGTCCCTCAAGGCTTGGAGACCATATGTCCGTTAGTTCCATCGGCGCCAGCACCGGCGCCAGCGCGGCGCTGCAGCCGACCTCGCCGAGCCAGAGCACCGACTGGCAGAACATGCTCGGCGCCGTTTCGGGCACGCTCGGGATGAGCACCACCGCCCTGCAGCAGCAGCTGCGATCAGGCCAGAGCCTGAGCTCGATCGCCGAGACGCAGGGTGTTTCCCAGCAGACTCTCGTGCAGTCGATCTCGTCGGCGCTGACTCAGAACGACTCGACCGCCTCGGCCGGCCAGCTGCAGCAGATCGCGACCAACATCGCCCAGCGCACGCCAGGGGCCGGCGGTCATCACCATCACCACGGCGGTGGTGGTGGCGGCGATCAGGCGTTCCTGGCCGCGCTTCAGGAGGCTGACTCGTCGTCATCGAGCACCGATTCGCTGATGGCCGCACTTCAGGGCACGAGCTCGACGGCCGCGCCTGCGGGCACGAGCTCGGCCTCCCCGAGCACCGACCCGCTCCTCGCCGCGCTTCAGGGCACGAGCCCGGCCTCCTCGAGCACCGATTCGCTGCTCTCGGCGCTCGAGAGCTCCGGCTCCTCGTCGACGACCGTGAACGCCCTGCTGAGCGGCGGCTCGGCCGGCTCGCTGATCGACACCGTCGCCTGACCGCGCGCTCCGGGTGTGCGTGTCGCCCGCGATCCGCGGCGACACGCCACTGCGGAGCGACGCCGGGACGCGAGATGTCGCCGGCAGTCGAAAACCGGACTCATGTCCCGCTGCATTCAGGCCCGTCGTCGGCCCAGGATCCCGGCTCAGCGTCCGGCGGGTCCGGAGTGACGATGGGCGGCGCGGGGCTCCACTCGGTGTTGAAACCTCCGAGGTGCGGGTGATACATCTCATCGCCGGCGTGTTGGGTGAACTCGACCTTGATCCCGTCCGGATCGATGCCGGCGATGTCGCGGCAGTCGGCGATCAGCCGGCGGGCGAGCTCTGCCCGGCGGTCGGCCGACCGGCCGCGACGGATGTCGCACATCAACAGCGCCGAGGGTTCGGCGCCGTCGTCATCGCAGCGCCAGACGCTGTCGGACCCCATATCGGGGATCGCGACCGTGATCGTCTTCAGCGGGGTGTCCATGATCGCGGCGTAGGTGTCACCCAGTCGTTGGGCCAGAGCTCGCTTGACGCCGGCTGGGTAGCTCGCGAGGGCGAACAATTGCAATGAGGGCATGGGCTCACGCCCCGGGCGCGGCCGTCCGCGCAGCAGCCGGCTGCTCGTTGGTCGCTGCGTTCATCGCTGCCGGCCGCTCATGCCCGCTCCATCCACCTCGGTTAGCAGATCCCGAACACCATGACGATCCCGATGTTCACGAGCAGGCGCTCCCAGAAGCGATCCCTGAGGAACAGCACGTCGACGCCGCCAACGACGACGACGGTCACCAGCGCGAGCGCGTACCGCAGGACTGGTCTGCCGTCTCATCGCCGCACCCTATCGCTCGCGGCCGCATTGCCTCGCTGCGCCCTCCGCGGGGACCGACCCGCGACCTCGGGGTGGCCGTCCGCCGGCGGACGCTCGCCATCATGCACGCCGAGTCCTTCGGCGCCACCTTCTCCACCAACGCGGTGCCGATCGCTCTGGCGGTCGATGACGTCGCCGTCGCGCGCGAGCGGCTTGAAGCCAAGGGCGTGCGGTTCGTCAGCGAGACGTTTGACTCCGGCGTCTGCCGGCAGGCGATCTGCCTGGACCCCGACGGCAACCCGCTGTCGTCGCACCACCGTTACGCGCCCACGGAGGAGACGGCCTCACCGTAGCCGCGCCGGGGACGGACCCGATCGGCAGCCCGGCCCCCCGTCGCGCACGAGGCACGCCTTCACCGCGCGCCGGAGGCGGCGATCTGCCGGGCGGGGGCGATCGCTCGCCGACATCGCCGGTCGGGGTTTGTCAGCGCGCTGACGCGCGGGCCGCACGCGGGCCCTGAGGCGACTCCCGCCCGCGCGGTGCGGGCAGGGTTCGCCGCGCCGGTTCCGTTCACCTCCCCGTCGTGATCATCTGAGACAGAGCGTGCTCCCTGTTCCAATTTCGTGTACCGATCGACCGCCGGCCGCGTGGATCGCTCCGTGGACCGCGTGACCGTGCCGCCCAGAGGCCGCCGCGCTCGCTGTCTGCTGCCGGCAGCGCTCGGGCTTGGGCTGGCGGGCTGTGGCAAGCAGTCGATCCTGTCGACCGCGAGCAAGCAGGCTCATGACATCGCCCTGTTGTGGTGGTGGATGCTCGGCGTGGCGGCGGTCGTCTTCTTCGGCGCCGTCGGCCTGCTCGCCGCGGGATGGGTGGGCCGCGGCAAGCCCGGGCTGCCGATCGTCGGCGAGCGCGAGGATCTGACCCAGGGCATGGTTCTGCTGTTCGGCATCGCCGTCCCGGTCGTCGTGCTCGTCGCGCTGTTCGGTGTCTCCGACGTCTATCTCGTCGGGCAGACCGCACCGCCGGCCCCGGGCTCCACGGCGATGACGGTCGATGTCATCGGTCATCAGTGGTGGTGGGAGGTCCGCTACGACGGTGGCCGGGTGGTGACCGCCAACGAGATCCACATCCCGGTCGACACGCGGGTCAACGTCGTCGCCACCACCGCCGACGTCATCCACAGCTTCTGGGTGCCCGCGCTCAACCGCAAGATCGACATGATCCCGGGCCGGGAGAACCGGATCCTGCTCGACGCGACGCGGGTCGGCGAGTATCGCGGTCAGTGCTCGCAGTTCTGCGGCTTTCAGCACGCCCATATGGCCTTCGAGGTGTTCGTCCAGCGCCCGGCGGCCTATCGCGCGTGGCTGGCGCAGCAGGAGTCGCCGGCGGTGTCGCCGACCTCGGCGCTGGCCCGAGCCGGCCAGCGGGTGTTCATGGCGAGCTCGTGCGCGAGCTGCCATACGATCGCCGGGACGGCGGCCGGGGGCCTGATCGGCCCCAACCTCACCCACGTCGCGTCCCGGACCACCCTGGCGTCGGCTGAGATTCCCAACACGCCGCGCTGGCTGGCGGCCTGGATCAGCGATCCCCAGGCGATCAAGCCCGGGACGCGAATGCCCGACCTCGGCCTCGATCACACCCAGGTCTCAGAGCTCGTCGCCTATCTCGACGGGCTGAGGTGACGGGCTGATGGCGACCGTCATCTCACCGCGCGGCCAGCGCTTCGTCGACGAGCTCGACGGCGTCTGGGTCGAGCGCCCCGGCGTGCTCGGCTGGCTGACGACGACCGATCACAAGCGCATCGGGATCCTCTACTTCTTCACCGCGCTCGGCTTCTTCGGTCTCGGCGGAGTCGAGGCGCTGCTCATCCGCACCCAGCTGATCGGACCCAACGGCACGGTCCTCTCGCCCCAGGAGTACGACCAGGTGTTCACGATGCACGGGATCACGATGATCTTCCTGTTCGTCATCCCGATGACGACCGGGGCGTTCGGCAATTACCTCGTCCCGTTGATGATCGGCGCGCGGGACATGGCGTTTCCGCGATTGAACGCGCTCTCCTACTGGATCTATCTCGGATCGGGATTGTTCATGTACGCCGCGCTCGCCCAGGGACACGCGCCGAACGCCGGCTGGTTCGATTACGTGCCGCTGGCCTCCAAGCAGTTCGATCCCGGCAACAACATCGACTACTACGGCTACGGCCTGATCTTCAACGGCATCTCGAGCACGATCGCGTCGATCAACTTCATCGTCACCATCTTCAAGCTCCGGGCGCCCGGCATGTCGCTCAACCGCATGCCGCTGTTCTGCTTCGCGTTTCTGGCGGTGGCCTTCGCGCTGCTGTTCGCGCTGCCGTCACTGACCGTCGCGGCGCTCTTCCTGGAGCTCGACCGCCAGCTCGGCTTTCACTTCTACGATGTGTCACACGGGGGCGATCCGCTGCTGTGGCAGAACCTGTTCTGGATCTTCGGCCATCCCGAGGTCTACATCATCATCCTGCCGGCCTTCGGGATCGCCACCTCGATCATCCCGACGTTCGTGCACCGCAAGATGGTCTTCTTCCCGCTCGTCGCGCTGGCCGAGGTGCTCGTCGCGTTCATGGGGTTCGGCGTCTGGGTGCACCACATGTTCACGGTCGGCTTCTCGACGCTGACCTACGTCTACTTCGCGGCGGCCAGTCTGATCATCACGATCCCGTCGGCGATCCAGCTGTTCTCCTGGATCACGACGATCCTGACCGGCACGCCGGACTTCAAGACGCCGCTGCTGTTCATCGTCGGCTTCATCATCTACTTCATCATGGGCGGCCTGTCGGGGATCACCCTGGCGGCGATCCCCTTCGACCAGCAGGTGCACGACAGCTACTACGTCGTCGCGCATTTTCACATGGTCATCTTCGGCGCCGCCGTGTATCCGATCCTCGGCGGCATGCACTTCTGGTTCCCCAAGCTGACCGGGCGGATGTACAACGAGCGTGTCGGCAAGATCAGCTTCTGGCTGACCTTCGTCGGGACCTTCGTCACCTTCTTCCCGATGCACATCGTCGGCATCCTCGGCATGCCGCGGCGGGTCTACACCTACGCGCCCGGCCTCGGCTGGACGCTATGGAACTTCATCGAGTCGATCGGCGCCTACATCCTGACCGCCGGACTCGTGCTGATCGTCGCCAACCTCGTCGTCAGCTTCAAGCGCGGCCCGCGGGCCGGCGACGATCCGTGGGAGGGCGACACGCTGGAATGGTCGACGTCCTCCCCTCCCCCACCCTATAACTATGTCGTCATCCCGACGGTCTCCAGCGCCTATCCGATGTGGGACAAGCAGGATCGGGAGCGCGACAACCAGCGCCTGGACCGCGGCGAGGGGGTGCTCAGCCTCGGCCACCTGACGCCGGCCAGCACCGTCGAGGACGCCCAGTTCGACGAGATCCTGTCGATGCCACCGCACTCGGCGTGGCCGGTCGTCTCCGCGCTCACCCTGACCGGCATCTTCTTCATGCTCGTCATGGCGCATTACTGGATCGCCTTCGGCTTCCTCGTCGCCGGCGGACTGACGCTGATCGGCTGGCATCGCCATGGAGCGCAGGCATGACCGACCCCGCCGCCGGTTCCGGACAGCCGTACCCCGCCGCCGCCGAGGTGCGACCGCTCACGGCCGCCGTGCGGCGTGATCGTCAACGGGTCGCCCAGCCGAACGGGTGGTGGGGGATGGCGCTCTTCCTGTGCTCGGAGGTGGCGCTGTTCGGCACGATGATCGGCAGCTACTTCTACCTGGACTTCGACGCCCGGCGCTGGCCGCCGGCCGGGATCGCGGCGCCCAGCGTGCCGGCGCCGGTGATCGCCACCGCCGTGCTCGTCGCGGTCACCCCGGTGGTCATGCTCGCCGCGCGCAGCGCCCGCGACGGCCGGCGCTGGAGCGCCGTGCGATGGCTGACGCTCGCGCTCGTCGTCCAGTGCGCCTTCCTGGCGGCGCAGATCCTGCTCTTTCGCCACGACATCCGCCAGTTCACCCCGCAGGGCAGCGCGTACGGGTCGATCTACTTCACGCTGCTGGCCGCCCATGACGCCCACGTGCTGCTCGGCATCCTGCTCGACGTCGCGGTCCTCTCCAAGCTCGTGACCGGCGGCCTGGACAACTACTGGCTGATCGGCGTGCGCGGGGTCGCGTTGTACTGGCAGGTCGTCAACGCGCTGGCCGTCGTCGTCCTGCTCGTCACCCTCTCCCCATCGCTGTGACCGCGCGCCCGCCCACCGCCCTGTTGTGGTTCGGCGTGATCGGCGGCGCACTCGCGTGGGCGGTCCAGTTCGTCGCCAACCTGCAGTTCACCTTCGCCCAGTGCAACAACCCCGACGACCGCTGGAAGCTGCCGCTGCACGCCTGGGAGATCGCCCTGTCGGCGGCCGGCGTGGCGGTCGGGATCGGCGCGATGACCGTCTCGGCCCGGATCTTCCGCGCGACGCTGATCGGCGACGTCGACGCCCAGGAGCGCCGCGGCGACGGCTCGCCGCCGCCGCTCGGGCGCATCCACTTCCTCGCGATCGTCGGCCTGCTCGTCAACTTCCTGGCGCTGACGATCATGGTCATGACCGCGATCGGCGCACCGCTGCTCAACGTCTGTCAGCAGGCATGAGCGGCCGGGCGCGCGTCATCACGGTCGCGGTCGTGGCGCTGTGGTGGGTGGCGGGCGCCGCCGCGGCCGGCGCCCAGCCCGAGTCCGGCATCGTGCGCCCGACGACCGAGCCCGCGCACGCCGACACCGAGCTCGGCGCGGAGCTGTTCGCCGGCAACTGCTCCAGCTGCCACGGGATCGACGGCGTCGGCATCCTCAAGCCGCGACCGGGCGCCGGCGGCATCCTCGGCGAAGGCCCGCCGCTGCGCGGCGTCGGTGCGCAGGCGGCCGACTTCTATCTGCGCACCGGCTACATGCCGCTCGGCAATCCCCATGACCAGCCGACCCCCGACCGCGTCCTGTTCACCAACAAGGAGATCACGTCGCTGATCGACTATGTCTCCTCGCTCGGCCGCGGACCCGCGATCCCCCATCCCGACCCCGCGGCCGGGTCGATCAGCGAGGGCCTGTCGCTGTTCAGCATCCACTGCGCGGGCTGCCATCAGATCGACGCCCGCGGGGGATACGTGACCGGGGCGTTCGTCCCGCCCCTGCAGACGGTGAGCGCCACCGAGATCGCCGAGGCGGTCCGCATCGGCCCGTATGAGATGCCCCGCTTCGGCGCCGAGCAGATCTCCGACACCCAGCTCAACTCGCTGATCCGCTACGTGATCAGCCAGCGCCATCCCGACAACCGGGGGGGCTGGGGGATCGGCAACCTCGGCCCGATCCCCGAGGGCCTCGTCACCTGGGGCATCGCCGCGCCGCTCCTGCTCCTCTCCTGCCTCGCCGTCGCCCGGAGGACCCGCCGCTCATGAGCTTCTGGCAACTGCTGCTCGCCTTCATCCTCGGCCGCCGGCGCCGGGCCCGGGCCGGCGGCCACGCCGGCGACGCCGGCGACGACGGGGCGCCGGGTCGGATCGTCCCGGCCGGCTCTCCCCAGCGCGGCGCCGAGAACGCCGTCCTCGCCCTGCTCGCCCTGTCGGTCGCGTTCGCGCTCGGCTTCATCGTCGTCTACGCCGAGTTCAGCTCAGCCGACATGCCCAACGAGCTGCTCGGCCTGTGCCTCGGCGGCTGCCTGGCGTGCATCGGCCTGGCGCTGACCGTCGTCGCCAAGCGGCTCGTCGTCACCGAGGAGATAGAGGACGAGTATCCCGGGGAGAACCCCCGCCGGCAGCGGGAGATCGTCGAGATCGTCACCGAGAGCGGCAGCCGGTTCACCCGCAAGCGACTGCTGCTCGGCGCCTCGGTGGCGGCGGGCGGCACGCTCGGCCTCGCCGCGCTGACCCCCGCGCTGTCGCTCGGGCCGATCTGGGACACCGCGCCGCTCGACGAGACGCCGTGGCGGCGCGGGGTGCGGCTGGTCGACGAGACCGGAGCGCCGATCCTCGCCGCCGACATCGAACACCAGAGCTTCTACACCGCGTTTCCCGAGGGCGCCGACCCGGAGCTGATCGGCTCGCCGCTGATCGTCATCCGCCTGGATCCGAGCAAGCTCGAGCTGCCCGCCGGGCGGGCGGGCTGGGCGCCGCAGGGGATCCTCGCCTTCTCCAAGATCTGCACCCACGCCGGGTGCGCGGTCGCGCTGTATCGCAATCCGAAATTCCCGACCGCGCAGCCGCATCCCGCGCTCGTCTGTCCCTGCCACTACTCGACGTTCGACCCGTTCACCGGCGGGACCGTCACGTACGGTCCGGCGGGGCGTCCCCTCCCCCAGCTGCCGCTTGCGATCGACGCCGGCGGCCATCTGCGCGCGGCGGGCAACTTCTCGGCGCGCGTCGGCCCGTCCTGGCTGAACGTCCGCGAGCCCCCGACGACGATCTGAGATGGACGACCCGCTCCTCGATCCCGTCCGCTTCATCGACGAGCGCACGTCCGCGGCGCCGCTGCTGCGCAAGACGATGCGCTACGTCTTCCCCGACCACTGGTCGTTCCTGCTCGGCGAGGTGGCGCTGTACTCGTTCGTCATCCTCATCGTCACCGGAACGTATCTGGCGCTGTTCTTCGATCCGAGCACCGCCAAGACCGTCTACCACGGCTCCTACGCGCCGCTCGACGGCATGTCGATGAGCTACGCCTACGAATCGGTCGTCAACATCTCGCTCACCTACAAGGCCGGCCTGCTCATCCGCCAGACCCACCACTGGGCGGCCGACGTCTTCCTCGCCTCGATCGTCATGCACCTCATGCGGGTGTTCTTCACCGGCGCGTTCCGCAAGCCGCGGGAGCTGACCTGGATCGTGGGCCTGCTGCTGCTGATCGTCGCGCTGCTGGAGGGCTATCTCGGCTACTCGCTCGTCGACGACCTGCTGTCGGGCATGGGCCTGGCGATCGGCTACGGGGTCGGGCTGTCGATCCCGGTGATCGGCGGCCCGGCGATGCTCGCCATCTTCGGCGCGCCGTTCCCCGGCGACACCCACTTCGAGTCCCGGCTGTACATCGCCCATGTCTTTCTGATGCCCGCGCTGCTGGCGACGCTCATCGTCGTTCATCTCGGGCTGATCGCCGCCCGCCACCACACCCAGTTCAAGGAGAGCCGGCGGCACACCAACCGGCGCATCATCGGCGTGCCGATGTTCCCCGGCCAGGCGCCACGCTCGCTGGCGCTGCTGTTCTTCGTCGCGGCGATCCTCGTCCTGCTCGGCGCGCTCGTCCAGATCAACCCGATCTGGCAGTGGGGACCGTTCGAGCCGTGGCTGGGGACCAACGGCGCCCAGCCCGACTGGTATCTCGGCTGGCTGATCGGCGCGCTGCGCCTGATGCCGAGCTTCGACGTCACGATCGGCCATCTGACGATCATCCCCAACCCGTTCTGGGGCGGGATCCTCTTCCCCGGGATCGTCTTCGGGATCCTCTTCACGATGCCGTGGCTCGAACGGCGCTTCACGCGTGATCGCGCCGTCCACAACATCGCCGACCGTCCGCGGGACGCGCCCGGGCGCACGGCGTTCGGTGTCGCCTTCCTCAGCTTCGTCTTCCTCGTCTTCGCCTTCGGCGCCGCCGACCGGCTGTACGTGCTGTGGGGATTGAGCTACAACACGCAGCTGTTCATCTTCCGGATCGCCATCTGGGTCATCCCGGCGATCCTCTACGTCATCACCAGGCGCTGGTGCCGCGCCCTGCAGACCGCCGAACGCATCGAGCACGCACGCGCGGAAGCCGAAGAGGCGGTCCGTGCTCGAGAGCTCGCGCAGCGCTGAGCGCCCGACTCGAGGATGGCGGCGGCGGCGGTCAGCGAGCTGAGTGTCAGAGGTCGCGGTCGTCGGTTTCCCGTCTGACGTGCCGGGTAGCCGCGAAAGCGTCGAGCCGCCCGCGTCCCCCGCGCAGCCGGCGGACGCGAACCGAGGAAAGCGATGTCCGAGCGAGCCATCGACAAGTACTTCCACGACCACGTGCGAATCGAGCAGCTGCTGTTCGACGGCCTTCCTCAGCTTCGAGACGGGGCGTTGTGGCCCGACCTCGATCGTCCCGGAATGGGACTGGAGCTCAGGCGTGCCGGCGCACGCGCATACGCAGTGTGAAGGCACATCGTCCAGCGAGAAACATCGATCGGAGAGAAGGAATCACCATGGCCGCCACGACCGCCGCAGACAATCTGTGCGAGCGACTGATCGAGTGCGACGTCGACACGATCGACGGAGTCATCGAATCGCTCCGCGAGACGACCCGCGCATACCTGCCCGGAGAGTGACGGTGCGATCGCCACGCAGCCCCAAGCCGACCTCCGAGCACCGGATCGACCGGTGGGTAGCCGATATCGAGCACGGCCGCTTCGAGCGCTCGCTGTCGGCGATGACGGCGTTCGCCGCCGCGGTGACGACCGCCGAGATCTACGTCGAGCACTATCGCGCGAGCTTCGGCAACAAGATGATGTGGAGTCCGATCATCGTCACCCCTCCGGTGATGATCGCCGGCATCGGCGGCGTGTTCAGCCGCAGATGGGCCAAGACCTATCTTCCGATCACCGCCGTCGTCTACACGGCCGACGGGCTGATCGGCGAGTACTTTCATATTCGCGGCGTGGCTCGACGCCCCGGCGGGTTCGATCAGGCGAGTTACAACGTCGCGATGGGCCCCCCGATCATGGCTCCGGGGCTGATGACGATCGTCGGTGCGATGGGAATCCTCGCTGCCGTCCTGCGCCGGGAGGACTAGTGGACGCCGATCGACGAGACCTGCGCAAGCCCGATCATCTTCCGAACCTCCGTCCCGAGCGGGAGCCCCGGCATCCGTCCTGGCTCCCGCGCCAGCGCCGCGGCACGACGCCGCAGATGATCGGCCGCTACCCCGACTACGACGTCACCGAGAACGCCGAGAACTGGGATCCGGTCACCCGAAAGGTGGTTCTGGGGCGCCTGAACCCCCCCGGCCCGCTCCGGTTCTTCACCGCCGATGAGGAACCGGCGCTCCGCGCGCTGTGCAACGTGACCACCGCCCAGGACGCCGAACCGCGGATCCCGGTCGCCGAGATGGTCGACGAGAAGCTCGCCGCCGGTCGGCTTGACGGCTATCGCTACGCGGGCATGCCGCGGGACACCGAGACGTGGCGCCTGGTCCTGCGCGGGCTCGACGAGATCTCGCGTCGCCGCTACGGGGTCGACGGATTCGCCACCGCCGACCTGGCGACCCAGGAGGCGATCGTCGCCGGCATGGCCGACGGCTCGCTGACCGGGGGCGTCTGGGCCGAGCTCGATCCCAAACGCGCCTTTTCGGTGTGCATGCGAGCGATCCTGGCCGCCTTCTACTCACACCCGTGGGCCTGGAACGAGATCGGGTACGGCGGGCCGGCCTATCCGCAGGGCTACATGCGGCTGGGGCCGATCTCCAGTCTGGAGCCGCACGAGCGCCCAGGAGCCACCGCGGAGGACCCGGTGCGAGCGACGGAGGGATCCGGCACATGAGCGGGCGGCGGATGGCACTGCTCAAGGGGTCGGTGGGACCGCGGGCCAACGACTCCCGCCACCTGCTCGACGTTCATCGCCGGGACCTGCCCGGACAGGACACGATGGCGCGCTACTCCGACACCGACGAGGTCGACCTGTGCATCGTCGGAGCGGGCGCCGGCGGCTCGGTGCTCGCCCAGCGCCTCGCCCGTCAGGGGTGGCGGGTGGTCATCATCGAGGCCGGCCCGTTCTGGCACCCCGACGAGGACTGGGTCTCTGACGAGGCCGGATCTCATCCCCTCTACTGGACGCAGGAGCGCGTGATCGGCGGCGCCGACCCGATCGAACTGGGCAAGAACAACTCCGGCCGTGGCGTCGGCGGTTCGATGGTCCACTACGCCGGGTACACGCCGCGCTTTCACCCCTCGGACTTCGAGACCCGGACCGCCGACGGCGTCGGGGCGGACTGGCCGATCTCCTACCGCGATCTCAAGCCTCACTATGAAGAGGTGGAGCGAGAGCTGCCGGTCGCCGGACAGGACTGGCCATGGGGCGATCCGCACAGCTATCCGTTCTCCCCCCATCCGATCGGCGAGGCGGCATCCGTCCTGTGGCGCGGCGCCATCGAGCTCGGCATCGAGATGCGGGTGGGACCGGTCGGGATCGTCAACGGGACGTTCGGCAACCGGCCCCACTGCATCTATCGCGGCTTCTGCCTGCAGGGGTGCAAGGTCAACGCGAAGGCCAGCCCGTATGTCACCCATCTCCCTGACGCGATCGCCCACGGAGTCGAGATCCGCCCCGACAGCATGGCGGTGCGCATCGAGCTCGGCCCCGGTGAGGACCGTGTCGCCGGCGTCACCTACGTCCGGGAGGGCGACGGGGTCCACCGCCACCAGCGCGCCAGAGCAGTGGCGGTGTGCGGTTACTCGATCGAAACGCCGCGACTGCTGATGCATTCGACCTCCCAGCGCTTTCCCGACGGGCTGGGCAACAACGACGATCAGGTCGGACGCTACGTCATGGTGCAGGGCGCGTCGCAGACCGCCGGGCGATTCCCCGACGAACTGCGGATGTACAAGGGACCGCCTCCGGAGGTGTCATCGGAGCAGTTCTATGAAACCGATCCGGCCCGCGGCTTCGCTCGGGGCTTCTCCATCCAGACCGTGTCGCCGCAGCCGATCGGCTGGGCGGAGCACGTTCTCGCCGACGGCCACTGGGGCCGCGCGCTGCGCGAGTACATGCGTGACTACAACCACTGGACCACGATCGGGGTGCTCAACGAGTTGCTGCCCCACGCCGACAATCGCGTCACATTGGCCGGCGACACCGACCCCTACGGGATGCCGGTCGCCCGGATGGACTACTCGCTGACCGACAACGACAAGGCGAACATGGCCTTCTCCACGACGGTCAACAAGCAGATCCTGCAGGCCGCGGGCGCTCAGGATACGCTGACCATCCAGCGCTTCGCCCACCTCGTCGGCGGCGGGCGGATGGGCGTGCGTCCCGACTCCAGCGTCGTCGACTCGGATCACCGTGTCTGGGGGGTCGCGAACCTCTTTCTGTGCGACGGCAGCGTCTGCCCGACGCAGGGCTCGGCGAATCCGGCGCTGACCATCATGGCGCTGGCGTCACGCCTCGCGCAGCGACTGGCCGCCGGGAGAATCGACCCGGCGGCCGGTCGGCAGGCCTCACGCGCCTGACCGACCGAGACCGAGCCCGGAAACCGGCCTTGAGTCCCGAGCCCGGTCGCCGCCGTGGGCGCGTTCCTGTAACGGTGTGCTCGTCGGCTGGATGATCAACCGATCCTGATGGGCAAGCTCGCGTTCACCGGTGCTCTCGAGGCTGTGGCGAACCCGTGATCGTCATCTGCCGGTCTGCGGCGGCGCGGCGGACAGCCGCACCGTGACGCGGAGCCCGCCGGCCGCGCGGGGGGTGAGGGTGAGGGCTCCGTCGTGTGCTTGGGTGATGCTCTTGACGATGGCCAGGCCGAGGCCGATCCCCGGGTGGTCGGTGCGTATGCGCTCGGTGCCGCGCTGAAATGGCTCGACGAGCGTGGAGACCATCTCTGGGGCGAGCTTGTCGCCGGTGTTCTCGACGGTCAGCTCCACGCTCTCGGCGTGAGCGTGTGTCGTAATCCACACGGCGCCGTCCGCCGGCAGGTTGTGGACGATCGCGTTCTGCACGAGGTTCGTGGTCATCTGCAGCAGAAGCGCGTGCGATCCGATGGTGGTGGTCGTCTCGCCGGAGGTCTCGATCGTGATGCCGCGACGGTCCGCGAGAGGGAGGAGCGTCTCGGCGGCCTCGTCTGCCATGAGAGACAGATCGACGTGTTCCCGCGCGAAGGACCGCCGGTCGGCGCGGCTGAGCAGGAGCAGTGCCTCGGTGACGTCGATCGCTCGGGTGTTGACCTCGTGCAGACGTTCGACGAGGTCGCCGTTGTCGCGGCTCGGATCGCTGCGGGCGACCTCGAGCAGTGTCTGCGTGATCGCCAGCGGGGTGCGCAGCTCGTGAGAGGCGTTGGCGGCGAATCTCTGTTGTTCGATGACGTGCGCCTCGAGCCGGGCGAGGAGGCCGTCGATGGTGTCTGCGAGATCCGTGAGCTCATCAGGGGGCCCGCGGAGCGCGAGGCGCTCGTTCAGATTGCGTTCCGAGATCTGCCGCGTCGTCGCCGTCATCGCGCGCAGCGGCCGCAGGACCCGGCCCGCGACCAGCCAACCGAGCGCGATCGAGACCGCGGTCATGATCGCCAGCGCGATCCCGGACTGGATGAGCCCCTCGTGGAGACCGTGGCGGTTACGCTCAAGCGACGCAACATACCTCTGGATCACGTTGCGGGCGACGCGCGGGTTCGCCAGAGCATGGTTGACGGCGCTCGGGGCGGCCGAACCGTGCCGGGGCCCGGTCGCGACGATCAGGTCGACCCCGGTGTTGCCGCGGAAGAGCAGGTAGGTCGTCGCGAGCAGCGCGAGCCCCGACACCAGAAACAGGCCGCTGTAGAGCAGGGTCAGTCGCAGACGTACGGTCCGCGAGGGCAGGCGCCGGCGCGCCGCGAGCCTGGTCCGAGTGAGGCGCGCCATCGTCAGATCCCGTGGCGGCCGTGGAGGGTGAGCTTGCGGCGAACACTCAATCCAGCGGCGCGATCCACGGTCTGCTCCTCACGTTCCGGTGCTGAGTGGTGTCTCGATTCTGTATCCGGCGCCGGGCACGGTGGTGATGATCGGGGGTTCACCGAGGCGTTTGCGTAGTGCCGAGACGGTGATGCGCACGGCGTTGGTGAACGGGTCGGCGTTCTGATCCCACGCTTGCTCCAGGAGTTCTTCAGGGCTGACGACGCCGCCTTCGGCGGCGACGAGGACTTCGAGCACCGCGAACTGCTTGCGGGTGAGGGCGACGTACCGGCCGTCGCGGTGGACCTCGCGGCGGAACGGATCGACCCGCAGGCCAGCGACTTCTCGGACCGGTGGGCGGTGGTGGCCGCGGCGGCGGTCCAGTGCTCTGAGGCGGAGCACGAGTTCCTGGAGGGCGAACGGCTTGGTGAGGTAGTCGTCGGCGCCGAGTGCGAATCCGCTGGTCTTGTCGTCCAGCCGGTCGGCAGCGGTGAGCATGAGGATCGGGATGCCGCTGCCGGAGGCGACGATGCGCTGGGCGATCTCATCGCCGGAGGGTCCGGGGATGTCGCGGTCCAGGACGGCGATGTCGTAGGCGTTGAGCCTCAGCAGCTTCAGCGCGCTGTCGCCGTCACCGGCGACATCGGCCGCGATCGCCTCCAGGCGCAGGCCATCGCGGATGGCGTCGGCCATGTAGGGCTCGTCCTCGACGATCAGCACCCGCATCGATCTCGGATGCTGCCAGCTCGGACATATCGCCGGCATATCGAAAAACGCATACGTTCTGGCAACACCCGCCGGCCTTGACTGGGGGGGTGAGCGACAGCCGGCCCGCCCGAACCGAAGCCGACGGTGCCCGGATGACCGTGTACGGCCGGCGCCGCCGGCGCGCCGGCGCGACGGCGCGGCGGGCCTTCGGTCGCCGAGGGCGCGGCTTGATGTCAAACGCAAATCACGACCCACAGGAGAAGCCATGAGGAGAACCGGAGAGGCGGTGGCCACGTTTGCCGTGATCGCGATGGTCGTCCTGATCAGCGCGTGCGCTTCCAGCGCTTCGGCCGGCGGCGGCAGTGGCGGGGGCCTCGTCGCCACCGTCCATGCGAAGGCGGTGAAGTTCGCCGAGTGCATCCGCAGCAACGGCGTCAGCGCGTTCCCGGACCCGGATGCGTCGGGGCAGTTCGCCTACGGGATCCCGAGTGGCGGCTCGCCGCTGGACCCGAGCAGCGCGGCGTGGCAGCACGCGATCGGCGCATGCAAGGCCCTCGAGCCACCGAGTTTCATGCCCACGAGCTTCACTGCCACGCAGCGGTCGGCACGCCTGAGGTTCGCTGAGTGCGTGCGCGCCAACGGTGTGCCCGACTTCCCGGACCCCACCGCGACGGGGCCGCTCATCGACGTGTCGAACGGTTCCAGCATTCCGGGATTGCACGCCACGATCCAGAAGTGCATCCGACTGAACCCGGCGGCGGTCCAGTGAAGCGCTCGACCCAGGTGCTCGCCGCAGCGGCCGCGCTGGCTGCCACCGCCGCGATCGGCGTGGTGGCCGTGACGTCTGGCGCCACGCCGGCGAGAGCGGCGGCTCAGCCGATCCGGGCGAACACCGCGCCGGTGCAGAAACGGACGCTCTCGGCCACGGTCCCCCAGGACGGAACCCTGACCTATCGAGCGCGACCGGATGGCTCGCCGTACCCGGTGATCAACCAGGCCCGCGGGACATACACCACGCTGCCCACCCTCGGCCAGGTCATCCGCCAAGGTCACATCCTCTACCGGGTGGATGAACGCCCGGTGGTGTTGCTATACGGCTCGACACCTGCCTATCGGACCCTCTCAGCCGGCGCGACTGGCCCGGACGTGGCCGAGCTCAACACGGACCTGGTCGCGCTCGGCTACGCCACCGCGTCCCAGCTCGGCCCGGCGTCCGCCTCGTTCGGCTCGGCCACGACGACGGCCGTGGAGAAGCTCCAGGCCGCCCTGGGGGTCACCCAGACCGGCGCGCTGACCCTTGGCCAGGCGGTGTTCGAGCCCACCGCCCTGCGCGTGACAACGGTCGCAGCCCAGCCGGGAGGCAGCGCTCAGACCGGCGAGACCGTGCTGCAGGGCACCTCGACCACCCGCGAGGTGCAGGTGGCGCTGGACGCCTCGCAAGAGACCAGTGTGGCGGTCGGGGACAAGGTGAGCATCACCCTGCCCAACAACAGGACCACCCCGGGTGTCGTCTCCTCGGTGGGAACAGTCGCCACCTGCCCGTCGGGCTCCGGGTCGGGATCGAGCTCCGCCGCGCCGGGAACGGACACGTGTCCGCCGGCAGGCTCGGGAAACAGCACAACGCCGACGATCGCTGTCGGCGTCACCCCGTCTGACCCGGCCGCGACGGGCACGTGGGATCAGGCGCCGGTCCAGGTCGGTATCACCACCGCCAGCGTGGCCGACGCCGTCGTGGTCCCGGTGACCGCGCTGCTCGGCGAACCGGGAGGTGGCTACGCCGTCGAGGTCGTCGGCGCGGGCATCGGTCGGAGCAATCGTCTCGTCCCGGTCTCGCTCGGGCTGTTTGACGACGCCGACGGGCTGGTCCAGGTCAGCGGCTCGGGGCTGGCCGCCGGCGAACGAGTGGTGGTCGCGTCGACATGACCCGCACCCCGCCGCCCAGCCGCGACAGCACCTCGGCCCCGGACGGCGACGGCGTCGCGATCGGCAGCGCCGGCGTGCCGGTTCTCGAAGTCAGGGACGTGACCAAGAGCTACCCGGGCGAGCCGCCCGTCCAGGCCCTGCGGGAGGTCAATCTCACCATCGGCCAGGGGGAGCTGGTCGGGATCGTCGGCCCGTCGGGGTCGGGCAAGACCACCCTGCTGCAGCTGATGGGGGCCCTCGACCGGCCGACCAGCGGCCGGGTGGGGATCACCGGGCTCGGCGTGGCAACGATGGCCGACGAGGATGTGGCCTATCTGAGGGCCACCCGGATCGGGTTCATCTTCCAGCAGTTCTTCCTGGCCGAGCACGCCACCGTGGTGGACAACGTCGCCGACGGGCTGCTCTACGCCGGCGTTCCCCTCAAGCACCGCCGCCGGCGGGCCCTCGACGCCCTGGAGCTGGTCGGCCTGGCCGAGCGCCCCGACGCCCGCCCGACCCAGCTCTCCGGCGGCCAGCGCCAGCGCGTCGCGATCGCTCGTGCCCTCGTCGGCCAGCCCGCCATTCTGCTCGCCGACGAGCCGACCGGCAATCTCGACCAGGCGACCGGACAATCCATCCTGGCCCTGATCGACCAGCTCCACCGCGCCGGCTCGACGATCGTGCTCATCACCCACGACCACGCCATCGCCGAGCGCACGCCCCGCACGATCGAGATCCTCGACGGCCGCATCGTCGCCGACAGCGGCCGGGCCGCAGGCGCCGACCACCGCCGCCGCGCTCTCGCCGGGCCCACCCACGAACGGCAGACGACCGCCCAGGCGCCCGTCAGCATGGAGCCATCGTGACGGCCACCGATGCCGTGAGCCGGAGACGGTTACCGCTGCCCGACCTGGTCCGGCTCTCCACCGTGGGAATGCGTACCCGGAAGCTGCGGGCCGGGCTATCCGCCCTCGGCATCGCCATCGGTGTGGCCGCCATCGTCGCGGTGCTCGGCCTGTCCGCCTCGTCGCAGGCCGGGCTGCTCAACGAGATCAACCAGCTCGGCACCAACCTGCTGACCGTCAGCAACGGGCAGAGCTTCGGCGGCGGAACCGCCGAGTTGCCCACGACCGCGCCGGGCATGATCGACCGCATCAGCGGCGTGCAACAGGCGCAGAGCACCGGAGCGGTCAGCGCCGCCAACGCCTACCGCACCCCGTACATCCCGTTCGTCGACACCAACGGACTCACCGTCCAAGCCGCCAGTCTCGGCCTTCTCCGCGTCCTCGCCACCACCGTCGCCCAGGGCCGCTACCTCGACACGGCCACCGCCCAGGAGCCGGTGGCGGTCCTCGGTGCCGCCGCCGCCCAGCTGCTTGGCATCGACCGCATCTACGCCGGCGAGCGGATCTGGGTCGGCGGCCAGTGGTTCTACGTCGCCGGCATCCTCAGCCGTGCCGTGCTCGCCTCTGTCATCGACTCCTCCGTCCTGATCGGCTACCCCTCAGCAGAGCGGTTCCTCGGCTTTGACGGGCATCCCTCCACGGTCTACCTCCGGGCCCGGGCCGACCGAGTCAACGCGGTCGACAATCTCCTGGCGGCCACCGCCAACCCCGAGAACCCCAGCGGGGTCATGGTCAGCCAACCCTCCTCCGCGCTCGTCGCACAAGCCGACGCCAAAAGCGCGCTCAACGGCCTGTTCCTCGGTCTCGGCGCCGTCGCCCTCCTGGTCGGCGCGGTCGGCGTCGCCAACATCATGATCATCTCCGTCCTCGAACGCCGCTCCGAGATCGGCCTGCGCCGCGCCCTCGGCGCGACCAGAAGCCACATCCGCACCCAGTTCCTTTCTGAAGCCATTCTGCTCGGACTGCTCGGAGGCGGCGTCGGCGTCGCGCTCGGCGCCGCCGCCACCGCCGTCTACGCCCACAGCAAACACTGGGCCATCGTCATCCCAACCGAAGCCTGGGCCGGCGGCATCGCCTCCTCCCTCATCATCGGCGCCGTCGCGGGGCTCATCCCCGCTCTGCGCGCCGCACGCCTCTCACCCACTCAGGCCCTCTGGTCCGTCTGAGTCCACCGAGGCGCCCCCTGACGCGCCGGCGCTCCAGGGTGGCGGCCACCATCAGTCACCAGGTGGATCGACGGATCGGCGGATCGGCGGCAGTCCTCCCACGCTCGGTCCGGATCTCGGCCCTTGCCCCGGCCGCGGGGCGATCATGCACTCCGGCCTCACGGGCCGTGGCATCATCCTCGTCGTGCCCGCGGAAACCCCGACCATCCTCGCGACCAGCGGCGGGCTGTTTCCCGATCCCCGGACGTTCGTGCGCCCCGCACCGCTGCTCGACTATGCGGTCGAGTTGGCCCGACCGTCGTCCAGGCCGAAGCTGTGCTTTGTCAACACTGCGAGCGGTGATCAGGCCTGGTGGAACGCGACCATCCACGCGGCGTATTACGAGCGCGAGATCGAGGTCTCCTGCCTGAACCTCTTCCCGATGCCGAACGTGTCAGACCCCGCGTCTCACCTGCTGGCCCAGGACGCCGTCTGGGTCTGGGGCGGCAGCACCGCGAACCTGCTCGCCCTGTGGCGGCTGCACGGTCTTGACCAGGCGATGCGAGAGTGCTGGGAGGCGGGAGTCGTGCTGGCCGGGGTGTCCGCCGGCTCGGTCTGCTGGCACACCGGCGGAACAACCGATTCATTCGGCCCTGAGTTGCGGCCAGTGACCGATGCGCTCGGCTTCCTGCCGTTCTCCAACGGCGTGCACCACGACGCCGAGGCAGAACGCCGCCCCGTCTTTCATCGGCTGATAGCGGAGGGAGTGTTGCCGGCCGGCTACGCCACCGACGACGGCGTGGGCCTTCTCTACCGCGGAACCGAGATGGCAGAGGCGGTCTCTGAGGTAGCCGGTGCCCTCGCCTACCACGTCCAACGAGGCGCCGACGGCCAGGCCGAAGAGGAACAGATCGAACCTCGACTGCTGCCGGCCGCCGCCGAACGCCCAGCCGGGTGAGGCTCGACGACGGCCGGCTTTCGATCGGGCGTCGCAGCTGCTCAGCGCAGGCGGGCGTCAAGGGAGATCAGGGAGGGCAGGCCGGCGGCGGTCACACGCTTCACCTCGAAGGTCGTGGCGGAGTCGCTTCCGTCCTGCTCCTGGATCGGCACGCCGCTGCCGGCGTTCAGCCAGATGATCTCGGGCTGGCCGTTGTCGGGGAAGTCCACCTTCAGCGCGTCGACGCCGTCGATCACAGGGCGACGTAGGCAATCCGGCTGCTGCAGTTCGGCAAGCGAATCCGGCGCGTCGTAGTACTGCCCGGAGTCGGTGTAGAGGTCATAGCCGCCGTAGACCGCCCCGTCGATGACGTGCGAGCCGTCGATGGCCGTGTCTCGGACGACGAGCGTCGCGTCACCCGGCCAGGGCTCGCTGTCGTCGCCGCGCCCGCCGCCGACTGGTGCCGTGGGCAAGCAGGGATGCGCGGGCGTCGTCGGTCGCCGCCGAGGACGGGGGATCAGGTTGCGGACGGCGCGCGGCCACGACGACACCTCCATCGCGCAAAGTCCGACTCGGATACCGGGCCCGTACTAGACGGGCTTTCCGCCGGCGGAGATCGCCTGGATGCCGGTGATCTCGCGTCCGACGATCAGCGCCTGGATCGAGTCAGTGCCCTCGAAGGTGAAGATCGCTTCCATATCGGCGAAGTGCCGCGCCACATCATGCTGGAGCAGGACGCCGCTGCCGCCGAAGATGTCCCGCGCGTCGGCCACGACCGAACGGGCGCGTGACGAGCAGTGGAGCTTGGCCAGTGACGCCATGCCATCCGTGAGCCGACCATCCCCCGCGAGCGTGCTCGCCCGCCAGCACAGCAGCTGCATCGCCGTGACATCGGCGAGCATCCGCGCGAGCTTGTCCTGCACAAGCTGAAAGCTCGCGATCGGCTTGCCGAACTGCTCGCGCTCCAGAGCGTAGTCGCGCGCGAGCTCGTAGGACGCCATTGCGAGGCCGGCGGCCCGCCACGCCACCGTGTAACGCGTGCTTGACAACACCTTGTTGACATCCTTGAACGAGTGGCACTCGGCGAGTTTGTTCTCGGCGGGCACGCGCACACCGGTCAGCTCGATCTTCGCCTGCCACGAGGAGCGTAGCGCGGTCTTGCCGGTGATCACCTCGGCGTCGAAGCCCGGCGTCCCCTTCTCGACGACGTAGCCGCCGACCTCGCCGTCCTCGCCTCGCGCCCACACGATCACCAGATCGGCGAAGGACGCGTTGCCGATCCACTTCTTGCGCCCGTCGAGCACGTAGTGGTTACCGTCACGCCGCGCGCTGGTCTCGAGCCCGATCGAATCCGAGCCGTGGTCGGGCTCGGTCAGCGCAAACGCTCCGACCTTCTCGAGGCGCGCCATCTCCGGCAGCCAACGCTGCCGCTGCTCCTCGTCCCCCAGCAGGCCGATCGTCTGCATGGCCAGAAACGAGTGCACGCCGAAGAAGGTCCCCACACTGCCGTCGGAGCGCGCCCACTCCCGCGCGACCAGGCCGACCGCGACCGCGCTCAGGCCTGGGCAGCCGTAGCCCTCGATCATGCCGCCGGCCAGATTCAGCTTGGCCATCTTCGGGATCAGTTCGAACGGGAACTCGGCGGCCTCCCACCAGCGGCTCGCGTGCGGCGACACTTCGCGGGCGCAGAAATCGCGCAGGCGATCACGGGTGGCACGCTCGTCGTCGGTGAGCAGCTCGTCAAGCAAGTAGAAATCGACAGCATCGGGGGCGTTTGCGCTAGTTGACATCGAGCTCTCCTGGTTCACCGACAGGCTCAGAGACGATCTTCCGCGCAGCGCGTCGCCGCGCGTCACCGCGCGTCTGGCCATCGCTGCGCGCCATCTGGTCGATCTACCCGCGCCGTCGTCTTAAGGAACCGCCCGGCCGACGATGCCGGCCACGCGTGCATGTAGCGCGGTCTGAAACTCTGAGAGGTCGCCGTCAGCGAGCCGGCTCGCGTGAACTGGACGCCGTCGTCGAGACGGCGACGCCGCCGAGGCAAGCCACCCGAACAGGCGGCTTCCCGTCCGGCTGAATGTCCGCGGATCACCGGGGAGCAACAGCACGCCAGACGCCGCCGAGATCTCTGGTTGCCAGCGCCTAGGCACCCGCTTTGCCCGCACCGCCCTACGCCCAGGAAAGACGACTCGACCGCCGATACGTCTCTACCGGCGCGCCCGTACCCGTCGGACTCGGAACCCAGGAGCGCCCCGGCGCTCTCCGAGCCAGAGGTGTTGAGCTTGTCGCTCGGCGGAGCCTCGGCTGCAGCCCGGCTGACCGCGGCTCGACGGAAGCCTGGCTGCGTGTCGCAACGGGCGACCGCTTTGGCACGGACCGCCGGCTTCGGAGCATTCAGCGTCTCAGAGGGCACAGGAGCAGGTCCGCCACGCCCACCTCTCGAACCACCGCCCCGCCGTGTTCCGCGCCCTCCGAGCCCTACGCGACGACGGACTGCTCGAAGATCGGCCCCGCCTTGGCATCCGCCTCGTCGGAACCCCGGAACAGAGCGAGGTTGGCGGTACGGTCGCCGAACTGGTACGGCTCGCGCGCCAACAGGGTTACACCCGCGCGGACCTCCGACAGATGATTACCGACGCGGCATGACTGCACGTCTGCGGAAGCGAAGCCGCTTCGGCAACGCCGCCGAACCGGCAGTGTGGACGGAACCTGCGACGTTCAGTGGAAGTCGCAGGTCTTCGCGGCCGCTTCGAAGACTGGTGAATTCACGTTGATGGAGATGGGGATTCCGATGAACATCCCGTTGCCGTACTCGGCTGCGCTGTACTGGCCCGGGCTGATCGTCGGTGGGGTCGCGGTGATGATCGGATCCGGGAAGCTGGGGACGCCGTGTTTGCGCATGCACTCGGAGGTTTCGGTCGCGGCCTTGATCTGCTGAGCGGTGGCATGTGTCGCGGGGCCGCCGCCCGGCATCAGCTTGAAGCATGCCGTCTGCGCGGACTTGAAGGCCGGCGCGGTGGGGTTGATGCCGGTGCCGGCGATGTTCAGCCCGCCGCCCCCGGATGGATCAGGGAAGTTGGTGACGCCGTTGGCGCGCATGCACCTGCTGAAGGCGACCAGCGCGTTCCCGCCGCGGTCGGTGGCGGGCTTCCTGCTTGAAGCGCCGCAGGCCGAGAGCGCCACCGCGCAGGCGATCGCCAGGCTCGCGCTCGCCGATCGATTTGGGATCAGCTTGGCGTGCATCGCTCCGTTGTAGCGGACGGCACGTCACAGCCCGGTCACAGACCCTCCTTCGTGAGCGACCACGGGAACGGATCGCCCTGAAGCTGCCCGATGCGCTCAGGCGCGGGCGAGAACCCGAGCGAGTAGATCTCGTAGTAGCTCGCCTTCCTCGGCGCTGAGCGGAGCGAGCAGTTCGGCTTCGGCCGCGTCGCTGGCAGCGATCGCCTGACGGAGGATGCCTTGGCCGGCCGGCGTCAGCTCGACGACGTTGCGACGGCGATCTTCGGCGTCGGGGCGGCGGGCGATGATGCCCTTGGCTTCGAGAGCGTCGATCAGGGCGACCATCGTCGTGCGGTCGATGCCAAGGCGCTGGGCTATCTGCTGCTGGGAGGCCGGCTCGTTGCTGTCGATCGCCAGCAGCACACCGAGATCACGAGCGTGGATGCCGACGGGCGCGAGCGCGTCGACGTGGCGCTCCGACATCAGCCGTTCTGCGTGCTTGAACAGATAGGCCAGCCGCCGGCCTGTCCCTGACCTGGTCTCACCGCTCGTCGACATCGATCTGATCCTATCGACCTCTGATCATCAGCTATGCTGATCATCAGCTTGACCGACGACATAGGAGGTTCGTGATGATTCTGGTCACCGGAGGACTTGGCCACATCGGCAGCGCCACCGTGCAGGCGCTGCTTGACATCGGCGAAGAGTGCGTGCTCGTTCAGCGCCGACACCCCGAGATCCCGGACGGCCGCTTCAGCGCGCCGGTGCACGCTGTACAAGCGGACGTCACGGACCTCGTTGCCCTGCGAGCGATCGGTCGCGACCACGCGATCACGGGCATCATTCACATGGCCGGCTCGATGCCCTGGCCACCTGACCCGAGCGTAGCGCCGGTGGAGGCCGCACGCGTCGCGCTCGGCGGACTGTTCAACATCGTGGAGGTCGCCCAAGAGTGGGGGGTCAGGCGCGTCAGCATCGCCAGCACGATCGGCGTCTACGCCGGCCTGTCCAACACCGGCGCCCTGAGCGAAGAGCTCCCCGTGCCGCTGACCGCCCCGCACGTGATCCCCACCTTCAAAAGGATCGGCGAGCTGCTCAACAATCACCTCGCCAAGACGACCGGCGAAGAGATAATCAATCTGCGGATCGGTGGGGCTTGGGGCCCACTCGGGCACCTTCCGAATTTCGCGTTTCCCGCCCCGCAGTTCGTCTTCGCCGCAGCTACAGAAACGCCAGTTGACCTCTCCGGCGTCGGTGGGCGACTCAAAGCCGACGACGGTCTCGACCTCTGCTACGTCCCTGACATCGGCCGCGCGGCGGCGTTGCTGCAAACGGCCGAGACACTCACCCACACGACCTACAACGTCGGCGCAGGCACGATAATCACCAACACCGACGTGATCGCCGCGATCAAAGCCGTCGTGCCCTCCTTCGACTTCGCGCCCGAACCAGGCTCCAGCGTGCCACCCACCTACCTCGACATCGCCCGGCTGCACGAGGACACGGGCTATCTGCCGGAATGGGACCTCGAGCGGTCCGTCGCCGACTACATCGCATACTTCCGCGCCGGCAACACGCACTAGATGGTTGATTCCGCGCTGTCAGGCGCAGTAGTTGACGAGTTCACGGCTGGGGCGTCCGAGTTGGTGGTTGAGGGTGATCGCGGCAGTGAGGCAGCAAAACCGGGCGATGATTCGTTCGCGCAGGCCGGTGAGGGTGCGCGCGCCGTGGCGTTCGAGCGCGAGGATGTCCTTCGCGGTCCAGATGATCGATTCGACGCGTTGGCGGATCGGCGCGAGGTGCGGCGGCTGGGGTGGGGTGGCGTGACGGTGCGCGCGGGCGTTGGGCGTGATCTCGCGTGCGGGCCGCAGCGCCGGGGTGGTGACCCCGGCCGGCCGGGTGATCGTCTCATCGCGGCGGACGGGACGGATGAGCGTGACGTTGCGGTCTTTGACCGCGGCAGCGAACTCGCGGCCGGCGTATCCCTTATCGCCGATCAGCGTCTCACCGCCCCGCAGCCGGCAGCGGTCCAGGAGCAGCAGCCCGATCTCGCGCTCGCCGGTCTTGGGCGAGCAGAGCTCCAGCGCGCGTGGGGTGCCGTCCAGACTGCAGATGATGTGCAGGCGCATCCCCCAGAAGTATCGGGAGTGCGAGGCGCAGTAGCCGTAGTCGCAGGCGTTCCCGAGCGCGTCATCCAGGCGGTTGGTGCCGGAACGCTTGACCGTTTCGCGCGAGCGGGCGCATTCCACCGGCGTGGAGTCGATCAGCAACAGATCGTCCTCAAACCCCGGGCTCTGGCTGGCAAAGATCCCCATCAGCCACTCCAGTGCGTCGGCCAGCTTACGGCGGCGTTTGAAGTACCCCGACTGCTGGGGGAGATCAGGAAACAGATGGGCGAGGCGCTTGGCGGCCGCCGCCAGGAACCGCCGATCCGACGGAATCCCCATGATCGCCTGCGCGACGCACAGCGTGACGACCTCCGCGTCTGTGACCCTACGCGCAACGTTCTTCGCTCGTTCGGGCAGGAGATCGTCGGCCGTGACGAACACGGTCGTGAGCAGCAGGTCGAGGTCGGCGTCCATCGAGGCCCCCTAGGGTCGGCGATGCGGGATAGCACCGCCGACTTCGACCCTGCTGCCACATCCTCCTTGCAAACCACTCGATTCACGACCACTGTCGTGGAATCAACCATCTAGAACCGACCGCGGCGGCGAACCAGCGGCGTGCTCACCGACCACCACACGCGTGGCCACCGCGTCAGCTCGGCGAGCGCCTCGTGGCGGAACACCCTCCACGAATCCCTGACGGTGGGGAGATTCGTGGCCGCCCATGGGGCGAAAAGTGGCCACCGGCGGGCGAAAGACGGCCGCAGTTGGGAGACGCCGACGGCCATTGACCATCGCCCAACTATTCTTCGGACAGCGCCGACTCGCCGATCATTTCCAAGCGAACTGCGGGACGCGCCTGTACTCGGAGCCAGGAGCGCATCCGCGGGCGGTGCGCGGGCGGTGCGTGCATGAGCAAGGCAAAGCGGTGACGGTCGCGGCGTAGCTCTTCGGGCTGAGCAAGGGCGGTGGTGTGATTGGCGGCCTCGGTGGTGCGCCCGGTGTCGTCGCTGTCCAGCAGGTCCCGAACGGATCCGCGCATGAGCGCGCGCGAGCGGACGCTCGCGGATGCCGGCCGGGGTGTCCTGGGCGGGCAGTGACTGAGCGCAGGCGGCAGAGCAGCCAGTGCTCGACGGTTGCCCGGGCACTGCGGGCCGAGGGGCCATCTGCCTCCAGAAGCGCCCGGACTCCAGGCCTCCCTCGGCTGATCCTCGCAGCGGGTCAAGGCTCCGCTACTCGGGCGGAGGTGCCATCCCATTGTTTGGCGTGGCGCGTGCCGGGCATAGTGCATATCGATAATCGATATGATCCCTGGGCCGGTCGGGAGGTGTTGAGGTGACGCGATCCATGCGTTGGGCACAAGCGGCGATGGTTGCGCTGGAGATCATCTGGTGGCTGTCGCTGGCCGCGGTCGTGACCGGAGCTGGGCTCCTCGTCCTCGTCGCGACCCGTGCCACCGGCGGGGGATCGCTGACGCTTGAGGCGTTCTTCGTCCTGCCGTCGTCGGCCTATCGGATCTCGGGCCACGGTTTGAGCAGCTCGGCCGCGACCTTCGGTCTGAGCTCTGGGTCGCTCAGTTTCGCCCATCCTCGCCCCGGATTTGTCGGGGTGTCCGCGCTTATACTCGGCGTGGCTGCGGCTGCCTGGCTCTACATCCTGCACGAGCTTCGCCGGCTGCTCGTGGCGTTACGCGCCGGCGCAACCTTCGCCGCGCACAACGAGTTGCGGTTGCGGCGGATCGGCATCGCCGTGATCGCGTTCGCGGTGGGCCACGCGCTCGCGGTGTGGGCGGGTGGCCTGTATCTCGAGCACGCGCTCCGGGCGCGCGGGGTGCGCCTGCGCTCGCACTTCTCGCTGAGCCCGACGGTGATCCTGCTCGGGCTGTTGTTGCTCGTGCTCGCCGCGGCGTTTCGTGTGGGCAGCGAGCTCGCCGAGGACCAGGCATTGACGGTCTGAGCGGAGCGTCTGATGCCGATCGTCATCCACCTGGATCGACTGCTCGACGAGCGCCAGCTGACCCTGACCGACCTGTCTCACCGCATCGGCCTGACCGTCGCGAATCTCTCGATCCTCAAGACCGGGAAGGCGAAGGCGATCCGCTTCTCCACGCTCGAGGCGCTGTGTCGCGAGCTTGACTGCCAACCCGGCGACCTGCTGCACCATGTCGGCAGCAGTGACCCTGAGATACCGGCCGGAGACCCACGCCGCGGCCGTCCGGCTGTCTCGGCCGCCGCCGAGATCGACTCGGAACGGTGAGATGACCTCGGCGCTGTTCGAACTTCTCCTGTTCAGTCTGCCGTCGCTCCTCTGGACGCGCCGGCTACGTCGCAGCGGCCGCTCCGCGCTCCAAGCGCTGAACGCTGTCGGCTTGCGCCCGGCCGGACCGAATCAGCTTGGGCTGGCGATCGCCCTCGCTCTCCCAGGAACCGCTCTCGGTGCGTTGCTGCTGGGCGCCATCCCGCCCCAGCTCCTGCACGGAGGTTCCAAGAACGTCGTCGGCGCGCCGACCAGCCTCAGCGGCTACCTCGCGTTCCTGCTGCTCGCGCTGGCCGAGGAGATGCTCTTCCGCGGCTTCCTCGCCGGCTGGCTGTTCAAACGCTACGGCTTCCGCACCGGCAACGTCCTGCAAGCCTTGATCTTCCTGGCCCCGCACACGCTGCTGTTGCTGGTACGCGTGGCGTTCTGGCCGATCCTCCCCTTGCAGCTGATCGCCGGCTGGGCCCTCGGATGGCTGCGAGACCACTCAGGCTCCATCGCGCCGTGCTGGCTCGCGCACGCCCTCACCAACCTCCTGCCCGCGCTCCTCTTCGGCCTCTGACAGCAACCGAACCGTCAAGCGCCGTGGCAGACTGGAGCGACCGCCCGATCGGGTACCGTCGCGGGGGTGGCGATCATGGAGACAAGGCACAGCTTCCATGAGCAGATCCACGCGGTCGAGAGGGCGACGCTCGGCGGGATCGAGCTCGTCGCGCTGCAGCTCACCCAAGCGTTCGATGCGGTCAGTTACCAGGATGTCGAGCTGGCGGGGTTGGTGATCGGCGCTGACCGCCAGATCGACCGCCGCTACATCGAGGTTCAGAGCTCTGTGCTCTCGCTGCTCGCCCGCCAGACACCGGTCGCTGGGGACCTGCGGCTGCTCACGGCGATCCTGCCCATCATCCGGTGTGTGGAGCGGATGGGCGATCAGTGCGTGAACATCGCCAAGCTCGTGCCGCTCTCGGGATACCACACCCCGAAGGACAAGGATCTGCTCGACACGATCCTCGCCATGGCGCACATCGCGCACCGCCAGCTGCTCGAGGTCTTTGAAGCGTTCAAGGTCCGCCACCTGTCCCAAGCACGGAAGCTGGCCGCTGACGATGAGCAGGTCAGCACGCTCAGCCGACAGGTCTTCCAGCGCTCGCTTCAGATCGGCGACGAGCCTGAGATCCGGGAATGGGCGATGTTCATGATCCTCGTCGCTCGCGCTCTGGAACGAGTCAGCGGCAACACCGTCGACATCGCCGAACAGGTCGTGTTCGTCATCACCGGCGAGTTCCGTCAGCTGCCGCCCGACATCGTCGGCTGACCGTTTCGCGCGGCGCGGGTAGAGACTGTGCCGAGCGAACGGTGCGCGGTGCACTGGCAGCGCACGTTCTCGGTGTCCCGCCGCCATGTCCTCTTCGCCGTATAGACCAAACTCGGATCTGAGAGCGCACCGCACACCCCCGCCAACACCAGCTCAGAGCGCCACCGCGCTGACCTGACGTTCGACGCCTCTTCGCGATCGCGCTCACCCCGAACATCACCGCCACCGGATGTCTGCTCGGGCTCGTCGGCCCGCCAGAGGCTTCCGGCGGGCCGAGCCGTCCGGCCACGTCAGTTGTGCAATCGGTTGAGCTGCCGCACACCGTCCTGTCGACAGGCTGGTATCAGCGCCGCGGATCGGGATCGACATCGACGGCCGCGCATGACGCCTAGCGCTGCCCGGAGTAGCTGGTCTTGCCGGTTGTGCAGGCAGGCCCGCCGTACGTGCCGCTGAGCGTCCCGCTGACCCGCGGGCCGCTGAACTTGCCGGTCAGGCGAACGGTCTCGATCGAGGCATGCCCGGCATGCAGGGTGACATGAAAACGGTCGTGCCTGATCGGCACCGAGATCTTCCCATGACCTCCGGCAAGACCGCAATCCGCGCCGAAGAAGGGCACGGTGAAGGACACGTAGACCACGCGGTCATGCTTGACGGTCAGACGGACCAGCCCCTTCGTGCTGGTGACCCCGGCATATCCCCCGGACTCGGCCGCCGCCGCCACGCCCGCCACCGAGAGGCTCAGCACGACCACCAACGCAGCCATCCTCCACACCACCGCTTTCCCTACCGAGATTCTCGCCTGGACACGCAGCGAGCGGCGCGAACCGCCGCCCGCAATGACACCGAGCCTGAAAGCCGCGCCGCGAGCCGGGACGCGCACCCGCGCGAGACGACAGCCCGCTTCGGTGCGACACGCGTCGTGGTGGGCGGGGCGCTCGTGCTGCGCTGCACAACCGTTCATGGCCGCGACCTCCTTGGTGGGGTGGGGCAGGCGGCGGACGCCGCCCGCTCATGGCACTGCTCATCTGCGCTCTATGACGCTCCGAACGACCGGTTTATTCCACGGTTGCGAAACCGGCATCGAGGTCGCGACTCCAGACTCGAGTCGAGCCCGACCCCGTCGCGGCCGGAGGCGATCGCCGCGGCCACCTCAAACGGCCCACGCACCCGAACCCGGCCGTGCCGCCACGCAGCGGTTGACGGCGGCGCTCCAACCGGCCCGCCGCAGCGTAGCCACGGAGGACCTCAGCGCGCTCCGGCGAGGTGATCGCGATAGACGCAGCTTCCACCCTGGACCATCGACGGTCTGTCCCGCGGCGCCGACGTCAGATCGGCACCCGCAGGATCATGTGGTCGCACACAGATCCGCCGGCTCAATCGACGCCGACGCGCTGTGCCTGGGCAATGACGAGAGTATGAGCACGATGCGGGCGCACGGCCCGGCGGCACGGGACGCGCTCTGCTGGTGCTCTGAACGGCGGCGGCCTGGCCGCCCGGGTGACTCCGATGTGGGCGCCACGGGTACGAGCATCAACTGGCGGATACGGCGTACACCGGCGGGAGCCGCGCCGTGACCTCGAACCACGTCGCTCCCGCGTCGCGGGAGCCGTACACCTCGCCGGTCGTGCAGCCGAAGTACAGCTCCAGCGAGCGTCCCGAGCCCGTGCGCTGAAATGCCTGGCGCAGGACGGTCAGGTACGCGTGCCGGCCCGGCAGGCCGTCGCCGCGCGGCGCCCAGGTCTCACCGCCGTCGCGTGTCTCGTACACGCGCACGCGTCCTTCGGGCATCACGCGGTCCATGTCGGCGACGAGCGGGATGACGTAGGCGCTGTCGGGATCAGCCGGGTCAACCGCCAGCGGGAATCCGAAATCCGATGGGAGTCCCGCGCCGATCTCACTCCAGCTGGAGCCTGCGTCGTCGGAACGGTACACGCCCCCGTGAAACTGGATGAACATCCGCTCCGGCCGCGCCGGCGCGCGCTCCAGATGGTGCACGCACAACGCCACGTCGCCGTCGCGCGGCGGCTCAGGCAGGTTGAGCTCGGCGATCACCTCGTCGGGCAGATAGCGAGGCATCAGCCCCTGGTTGCCCCGCCGCCAGGAGCGCCCGCCGTCCTCGGTGTGCCAGACCCCCGCCGCCGAGATCGCGACCGACAGCCGGTCGGGGTCGCCCGGCCACGGGGCGATCGAGTGCACGCACAGCCCGCCGCCGCCAGGCTGCCACGTCGGGCGCGTCTCGTGCTCCCACAGACCGGCATTGATCTCCCACGTGGCACCGCCGTCGGCGGACTGAAACAGGACTCCGGGGTCCCCGCCCGCGTACAGCAGCCCCTCGGCCTCGCCGGCCGCGATCACCCAGATCCGCTCCAGCGCCTGCTCGCCGCCGGCCGGAAGCGCGACGCCCTCGGCCTGCTCCCACCCCGCGTGGCGCGCCCCGCCACCCCAATCGCGGGCCGGCAGCTCTGTGTAGAAGATCTTCGGGCCGTAGAACGGGGAGGTCATCGTCGCCAGCACCCGCCCCCCGCGCGCGTCACGCACCGCGTAGTCCACCGGCTCGCCGGCGAACGCCCGCGCGACGATCTCCCAGTCGCCGCCCGGCTCGCCGCTGAGCGCGAACAGCCCCTTCTTCGTGGACACCAACAGCTCGGTCATTCTCAGCCTCCTGTGATCGCGGGCAGGATCTCAACCCGGGCGTCGGCCGCCACCACCGTATCCTCCCCGCCGCGCTCGCCGTCGACGAACACGTTGATGTGCCGCCTGATCAGGCCGCGCTCGTCGACGATCCAGCCGCCGAGCGCGGGATGCTCGCGCTCGAGCTCTCGAAGGAGCCCGACCACCGTGGTGGCGCGAAGCCGATGCTCGCCTGCGCCGCCTGCGAGCCGTCGCAACGGTCCGTGGACGCAGACAACGGGCATCGTCAGATCCTACGACCGTGGGCAAGGCCGAAACTCATCGCCCTGCACCTGAGCGACGTGCCCGCACCAGACTTCAGATCGCCGGGATCGAGGCCTGCGTCGCGCCGCCGGCGGCCCTGTCTGGTTCGCTCGCTGCCACGCGTGAACGTCCTCTCGCGTGGCTGCCTGGTCCGGGAGCGGTGGCCTTGATGGCGGCGTCGCCGGCGGGGTGATGCACCCTGACCTGGCAGCCGGAGCCGGCGACTCGGCTCCGCGCCGCTACCGGCTCGCCCAAGCGACCGCCGGCAAGGGGGTCAAGCCCCTGACCTGAACCCGACCACACCCCCTACTGGGGAGAAACGATGGCCACCAATGGGGAGATCTGATGGCCGCCAGCGGGGAGAAACGATGGCCACCAGTGGGGAATTAAGTGGCCGCCAATGGGGAGAAACCGATGGCCATTGACACTCGCTGGAGGGCAACGGCAGCGTATCGGCCAGCACTGAGTGCGTAAAGTGTATGCCTCTGCTGGTCGGGATTCTGGACGGCATCGGAGCGGACGGCAGTCTGCCGATTCCGGACCTCGTCGCAGACTCGCGTCGGACGAAGGCGCCGGTCAAGGGAGGGCCGTCATGCCCAGCCAAAAGGCTGCCCCGAAGGGGCGACCTTGACGGGCGCCAGGCCGACGCGGACGAGTCCGGAAGCGCGATCGCGGCACGGCTCCAGAAGCCGACCCCGGAGCGGGATCCCCGGACGCCCGCTCCGGCCCTATCCAGAGCCGTCGGCGACCAGCTCGGGGCGGCCCGCCAGGCGGTCGATCTGCCGGTTGGCGAGCTCGTGCTCGCTGCAGTTCAGTCGGCCGCTGTCGCCGGCCCTGGGGTGAAGCCGGGAGCCGGGGCGATCAGCGTCACCTCGGGGAAGTAGGTCCTGATGCGTCCAGGATCGCGGGTGAGCAGGGGGAGACCGGCACTCTGGGCATGGGCACCGATGAAAAAATCAGGCAGCGGGAGCATGCGCGGACCGCCGGCGCGCCGGTAGCGACCGAAGGCGTCGGCGACCAGCCAGGCGCTGGCCCACGGCAGCGCCACACGCTTGATCCCGGCGCCCTGCAACGCGCGCTCGAGCCGCTCGCGGGTCGTGAAAGCAACCGCGATCTCGGCATAGATGATCTGATCGATCGCAACCTCGCCCTGATCGCCGGGCTCGGTGCTCCTTCGACCAGTCACGCCACGCAGAGGGCGCAAGGATGTCGAGCAACACGCTCGAGTCAACGAGTGTGCTCACGCCAGACTGTCGCCGCGGGTCAGGCGCAATACCGCGTCCAGGCCCGCGTCGGCACGGTCAAGCATCTGAGCGACCAACTCCTGACCCCGACCGCGCTGGCCGGCCGGGCGGACCAGCGCTCCGTCGTCGGTGGCGATGATCTCGACCTCCATGCCGGCGCCCAAGCCATAGCGTTCGCGCAACTCAACCGGGATGGTGATCTCGCCTTTGGAGGTCATTCGCGTCGTCGTAAGGATGCTAGCGGTCTTACTACCCGTTCGACCCCGGGCGCGGGACTTCGGCGGGAAGCGCTTGTCCGCCAGCAGAGGCGCGCCGCGACTGCGCCTCGGAAGCGCCAACCACCCCCGACCTTCGATGCCACCGAAGCCACGGCCACACCGATGCGGTCAAGGTTCTGATCGTTGCCACGTAGCGCAGCGAAGTCGACAGCGGCGGCGGTCGCGGTCGGCGGTCGCGGACTCCGTCTTCGGCGCGAAGCGACGGCGGCATCGAGATGTCGTCGATCCACTCGTCACGCGATGCGGCCGGCGCGCACGCGCTGTCGTGGCGAGCCGCTCGCGGTGCCATGAGGCCCCCGGGCGCCCAAGGCGATCGTGGTCTCGGTTGCTGTGCTTGACAGGAGCGCTGATCGAGCAAGGTTCCGGTCGGAGGCGTGCCGCACGAAGAGCACGGCCTGCTCCGGGCTGGCGGCCCCGCCCTGCTGCTCGCCGAAACCGCGGCTCGCGTCGTGTGTGCCGACTCCCGACGATACCGGGGCGACTCGGCCGCCGAAGGCTCCAGTTGGCCGGCGCCGGTTGCTTCGGTTCCGCCAGCCGACGGGCCTGACTGCTTCACGCCTGAACCAGGCGCCTCGGCCGCGTGGCTCCAATCGCGACGAAGCGGAAGTTCTCGCCGACCGATCCGCCGAGCGTTCTGCTTGCCCGGCGGCGGCCAGCTGAGGACGACGGCTTCGCGGACTTGCGCTTGGTCGCCAAAGCTGAAGCCGGCAAAGATGGGGCTCCCGGCATCGATGTAGGTTGCTGCGGTCTGGGAATCGCCACGTGAGCAGCCTGTTCGGTGTCTGAGCAGCGCCGTTGAGGTCGCGGCGCGTGCTGATCGCTGCTTCTGCGGGACGGAGGAGCGCTGCGTGAGGGTGTCGCTCGCCGGCATGGATGCCGGCGAAACTGGGCGTGGATGGGGCTGGAGGCGCGATGACCGTCGAGGGACGCGCCCGCCGTCCTCGCGCGGCAAGCTGCTGGCTGTCGAAGGTCAAGCAGCTCAACAGGAGGACGACGATGCGCGTCAACGCGGGATTCTCGCGCCTGCTGCGCCTGGGCGGGATCTGGGTGCGCGGCGTTCAGTTCGACGCCGATCGGGTGGTCGTGTGGGTGGCGCTGCGCCGCCGCCGACTGATCTGCCCGCTGTGTGGCTACTCGACCCCGCACCGCCAGCGGGTCGAGTCGGTCTGGCGTCATCTCGATCTCGGTATCTGGCGGCTCGAGCTCTGCGCCCAGCTGCGGCGCTTGGAGTGCCCTGAGCACGGGGTCAGGGTCGAGGGCGTGCCATTTGCCCGGCACCGGTCGGGGTTCACGCGTGACTTCGAGGCACTCGTCGCGTGGCTGGCGACCAAGGCCGACAAGACGACGATCTGCCGGCTGGTGCGGATCGACTGGGACACCGTCGGACCGATCATCAGCCGTGTCACGGCCGACGAGCTCGATCCCGACCGGCTCGAGAACCTGTATGAGATCGGAATCGACGAGGTCAGCTGGAAGCGCCAGCACAACTACCTCACGCTCGTCGCCGACCACATCCGCGGCCAAATCGTGTGGGGCCACGAAGGCAACGACGCCAAGACCGCCGGCCGGTTCTTTCAGGAGATCGGCCGCAGCCGCTCGCACGCGATCGAGGTGATCTCGCTCGACATGGGGCCCGGCTACGCCAAGGCCGCCGCCCAGCACGCGCCCCAGGCCACGATCGCGATCGACCCCTATCACGTCGTCGCGCTCGCCAACCGCGCACTCGACGAGGTCCGCCGCGACTACTAGAACAAGCTCCGCGACATCGGCGACAAGACCGCGGCCCGCCGGTTCAAGGGCGCCCGCTGGTCGCTGCTCAAAGCACCAGAAAACCTCAGCGACGACCAGGCCGCAACGCTGCGGCGGCTCAAGCGTGCCGGCGGCGAGGTCTGGCGGGCCTACACGCTCAAAGAAGCGCTCCGCGGCATCTTCCTCCCGTCGCTGACGCTCGAGGACGTCACCGTTCTGATCGACCGGTTCATCAGCAAGGCAACCCGCAGCCGCCTCCCGGCCTTCATCCGGCTCGCCCAGACGATCCGCCGTCACCGCGCCGGGATCCTCGCCGCCATCCGCCTCGGCATCAACCAAGGCCGCACCGAAGCCCTCAACAACCAGGTGCGCCTCATCACCCGCCGCGCCTACGGCTTCCACACCGCCCGGGCCGCACTCGCGCTCGTGATGCTCACCTGCGGACCGATCACCCTCAAGCTGCCACACGAGCCGTGACCACCGGTTCACCTACATCGATGCCGAGAGAGTCGCAAAGATCCGCTCGGAGCACGAAAGCGCTCGCAGGGCCGGAGGATCGGCGTCATCGAGTTTGTGGCGAAGCGGTCGCTGCTTCACCGCGTGTCCGGACGGCCGAAGCGATCGTGAACTCCCGGGCTTGACAGCAGACGGGCATCACACGGATCTCACGTGGCCTCTGTCGGGGAACGCAGGGTTCGGCTTACGCCGGCTGCTCAGCCCGCATGATCGCCGGAGCTGAGGTGCAGGCGACGCCGCGAAGAATCTGGTGTTGCTCGCGCAGATGCTTTGGCACTGCGGCCCGTTGATGGCCTGGCGGAGCACGCACTATTCGCCTCGCATTGTTGATTCCCGTCTCTTGCGCGGTGCCGTCAGATAGGCCGTCAGCGCTACCGATGGACACCTCCGCGCTAGAGACTCCGACTCACGTCAGGCGGTAGTGATGCTTGACCGTGCCACGAACCATGGTGGTCTGGCTGCAGGCGATCACGCCCAGGTCACGGAGCAGACGTATGTGATGGCTGACCGCGCCGAGAGGCTCCCCGAGCTCGCGAGCGGCGTCCACCGGCGCCAGTTCAGACCCGGCGTGAGCCTCGAAAAGCGCCAGCAGGCGCACGCGAAGGGGGTGGGCGTAAGCGGTGATCAGCTCGGGATAGTCAGCCGCCACGGCGGCGAGCAGCCGCCGAGCCGCTCGGATCTCATGACGAGGCAGTGTCGAGCGGGCATCCATGCCGGTCCCGTAGTCGGCTAGGCGCAAAGCGCGTCGAACTGATCGAAGCATGCTGACTCGGCCGGGGCCAGTGCGCAGTTCGCGTTCGCCAAACCATGCCGCGTAACGCGGCACTGTGAGACCGGTCCCGGCGGAGTCATCCCAGCGCTGCGTCTCGGCGGGACCTGGCGATCGCTGACTCGGGACGGACCTTCAGCGCACGACCAACTCGAGCGGCCGTCGGGCGTGCCGACCTGCGTCCGCTCAACCGACGGACCGCGATCGTCACGCCACCCGCTCGAAGGTATGCCACGCGCACCATTATCGGTCGCCGGCAATGCAGATGCACTGTTCAGACGCCCAGGTTTCGCAGCTATCGCTGTGCGCCTGCACAGCATCGCCCGCGACACGATAAGCCGTGGCCCGAGCGGCGTCAGCGCCGGCTGGCCACGGCGATCCCGTCGGCCGTCAGGATCAGAGGGGAAGCTCCCGGCCCTCGGCAGAGCAAGATTGTCCAGTGCGGATGCGCCACGCCAGCCAGGCGAGAGCACGTCCCTCGCCGCGATCAATATCGAGCCCAGTCAGGGCTCCGATACGATGGATGCGGTTCGTCAGGGTGTTGCGGTGCACGGGCAGCGCGGCCGCGGTCCGCCCGCGGTCGAAGTCGTGCTCGATCAGGCAGTCCAACGTGCGCGTGAGCTCCGGACTCTCGGCATCGATCGCCGCGTACACCCGGGCAGAGAGACGCCGTGCGATTCGTGGCGACCGATGCAGCAGGATCTCGGGCAGATAGTCATCAAGTCGAACCATCCCAACGCGCCCCCGTGCGGCGGCCACGTCACAGACCGCATGCAGTTCGTCCAGCACCGCTCCCAGCTCGCCGCGGTGGACGGAGCCGCCGTCGGCCAGGATCACGTCAGGGCCGGGCTCTAGACGTGACCACGGCAGGACCGTGTTCGCGATCCCGGCCACCCCGCGTCCATGCGCCGCCGCGAGCGCACCGCACGCCAGCAGACGGCGCGCGAGCGCGACGTGATCATGAGCAGATCGGCCCGGTGCGCGGGCCACGAATGGTCGGAACGGGCCATCCAGACGAAAGCCGACACGGTCGGCCACCGCATGATCTTCGGCCCGCACATCCTCGCCGGCGATCAGGCGCGCGAGCAAGCTCTGAACCCCCCGGTCGATGGCCGAGCTCTCGCCACGCCGTACGACTGCGTCATAGCCTTCGGCATACAGTCGCGAGATCCGGTCAACGAACGCCAGCACCACGTCAGCACCGTCCACCAACGCCGGACGCTCCTGTACGGTCGCGGCCTCGACCAGCGCGCCCCAGGCAAACCGCGCACCGATCCGGTAGTTCGCCGGAATCGTGTCGGGGGGAACATCGTTTCGAGCGCAGATTCGTCCGAGCTCGCGAAAGCGGTCGAGTTCGTTTTCGGTCGGGGGCTTGCCCTCAAACCACCGGATGATGAGCTCGATGTTCCACCGGACCCACGCCCGCAGATCGCCGCGCGGCGGGCTCACCGACGCGAAGTCCTCACGGTCAGCGAAGCTGGCGAGCACCCCATCGGTCATCCGATCAAGGCCATGCTCCGCAACCATGCGACCGATCACGACGCGACAGGTCAGCGGGCTCGTCCTGCCAGCCATCATTACGTCGGATGCCCCCGATGCTCTTGGGATACCGAGGACCTCATCACTGCCATGGTCGATCCGGTGCCGTGGATTTCGCGACGGGAAGTCGTATGAGCATCTTACTGACACCAACCATGCCCTACCCCGCCGACCTGCGCGCGGTGATCAGCGCGGCGGTCACACAGGACGACTCTCACCAAAACAGGGCAATGGCTATCGGCATCTATGAGCCAAAGCGGGCGCCGGGCCCTGCTCTCTCCGGGCAGGTCGTGCGAGATCCTTGGTGAAGCCCACTCGGCTGGCGAGCGCGAGCGGTGAGGTGACGATCGCTTCGGTCCGGACACGCGGGGAAACAGCAACCGCTTCGCCACGAACTTGATGACACCAATCTCCCGGCACCTCCGAGCGCTTTCGTGCTCCGAGCGGATCTTTGCCGGCTTCAGCTTTGGCGACCAAGCGCAAGTCCGCGACGGCGCGGTGCTAGTCTGCTGCTGGTTTAATTCTTTGGCAGTTACGGTAGGAGTGGGTCATGCCTACTCCTACCGCTGTTGAGATCACGCTGTCTGACCAGGAACGCTCGGTGCTTGAGACCTGGACGCGTCGGCGGACCACCGCGCAGGCGCTGGCGCTGCGCGCCCGCATCGTGCTGGCGGCCGCGGGTCAGTTGACCAACTCCGAGATCGCCACGCTGGAGGGGATTTCGCGCCCGACGGTCACCAAGTGGCGCAATCGGTTTGCCGAGCATCGTCTGCAGGGACTGCTTGATGAGCCGCGGCCGGGTCGGCCTCGGACGATCACCGACGAGGAGGTCGAGCGGGTGGTGATCGCCACGTTGGAGACCAAGCCCAAGAACGCGACGCATTGGTCGACGCGGTCGATGGCGGCCCAGACCGGGCTGACCGCTGATGCGGTGATGCGGATCTGGCATGCGTTCGGGCTCCAGCCCCACCGCCAGCAGACCTGGAAGCTGTTGAACCGTCCTGGGTTGCGTGGAGACTTCTGGCCTTGGAAACAAGGAGGAAGTCGTGTCATCAGATCAGGGAGTCGGGAGGCCGACGACTCGGCGGTATTCGGCTGAGGAGAAGGCCGCGGCGGTGAGGATGGTCCGTGCGTTGCGGGCCGAGACTGGAACGTCGCAGGGGACGGTTGGGCGGGTCGCGCGGCAGTTGGGCTATGGGGTTGAGTCGGTGCGGACCTGGGTCAAGCAGGCCGACGTCGACGAGGGCGTGCGGCCTGGCTTGACGACGGAGGAGTTGGCTCGGGTCAAGGAGCTTGAGCAGGAGAACCGGGAGCTGCGCCGCGCGAATGAGATCTTGCGCCGCGCGGCGTCTTTCTTTGGGGCGGAGCTCGACCGCCAGCAGCGGAGATGATCCGGTTCATCGAGGAGAATAAGGACGCGGTCGTTGAGGGCCGCCGGCTCGGGGTCGAGCCCATCTGCGGGGTGTTGCAGGTGGCCCAGAGCACGTACTACGCGGCGCGTGGCCGGCCGTGTTCGGCGCGGGAGCGGCGCGATCAGGAGCTAGGGCCGCGGCTGGAGAAGCTGTGGAAGGACAACTACCAGGTCTACGGCGCCCGGAAGCTGTGGAAAGCAGCCAGGCGTGCGGGGATCGAGATTGGCCGGGATCAGACGGCGCGGTTGATGCGCCGCGGCGGGATCTGCGGTGTGCTGCGGACCAAGCGGGTCAGGACCACCCGGCCTGATGCGGCCGCGGGCCGGCATCCCGATCTCGTCAACCGTCAGTTCACCGCCACGGCCCCCAACCAGCTGTGGGTGACCGATCTGACGTTCGTGGCGACGTGGGCCGGGGTCGCGTATGTGTGCTTCATCATCGACGCGTTCTCCCGGATGATCGTCGGCTGGCGGGTCGCCTCCCACATGCGCACGCCGATGGTGCTCGATGCGATCGAGATGGCCCGCTGGAACCGCGGGCTGCATCACCAGGGGCTGCGCTGTCATTCGGACGCCGGATCGCAATTCACGTCGATCCGGTATGGCGAGCGGCTGGCGGAGATCGGTGCGGTCCCGTCGATCGGCACCGTCGGCGATTTCATTCGACAATGCGCTGGCCGAGACGGTGAACGGCTACTACAAGGCCGAGCTGATCCGCGGACCCGCCCACACCGGCCCATGGAAGACCGTCGAGGAGGTCGAGCTCGCGACCCTGGGCTGGGTGCACTGGCACAACACCCAGCGCCTGCACGGCTACCTCGGCGACATCCCGCCGGTCGAGTTCGAGCAGCGTCACGGCGCTCAGGGCGAGCTCAACGAGCGCGAACCGGATGACCCATCGCTCGCCGAAGTGCCTCCCGCAGATCCCCTCTCAGAGCCTCACCGTCGACCGCTGGACCGAGAGATCGCCGCCGCCGACGTTCTGAACGCTGCGACCGGCTCGAGCGCGCCAGCCCCGTGGCCGCCGTGGCCCGCGCTCCCGCCTGGGGCCATCGCGATCACCTGTGGCAGCCCCGGCCCCGGGATCCAGCGCGCAGCCCGCCGACCTAGGACCACCAAGTGAACGCCGACGGATCTACGCTCTAGCAAGACCAACCAGCCAGCAGTCAGCTCACAAAACGCCAGAGCCTCCATCAAACCCAGGACGGTTCATGTCGAGGGATCCGCAGTTCATCGACAAGGTCCACGACATCTGCGGCCTGTATCTGAACCCGCCTGAGCGCGCGGTCGTGTTGGCCGTCGATGAGAAGAGCCAGATTCAAGCGCTGGACCGGACCGCGCCGACCCTGCCGATGCTGCCCGGCACGCCCGAGCGCGCGACCCACGACTATGAGCGCCACGGCACCACCAGCCTCTATGCCGCGCTCAACGTGCAGTCGGGCGAGGTCCTCAGCGCTCTTCATCAGCGCCACCGTGCCGTGGAGTTCCTCAAGTTCCTCAAGACAATCGACGCGACCGTCCCGGCCGAGCTCGGCGTGCACCTCGTGCTCGACAACGCCTCCAGCCATAAGACGCCGGCCGTCCGACGCTGGCTGGCCCAGCATCCGCGCTTCCGGTTGCACTTCACCCCGACCAGCAGCAGCTGGATCAACCTCGTCGAGCGCTGGTTTGCCGAGTTGACCACCAAGCTGCTGCGCCGCGGCCGCCACCGCTCCGTCCGCGCGCTCAACGCCGACATCCGCAACTGGATCGACACTTGGAACGAGAACCCCCGCCCCTACGTGTGGACCAAGACCGCCGACCAGATCCTCGACGCGATCAAGCGCTACTGCCAACGAACTAACCCTGCGGCACACTAGCCGTTGGCGAGCACTTAGACACTCAGAAGGGGGCGGTCGGCGCCAGTTTTGCTTCCAGGTGATCCAGCCACGCTGGCGCAATCTCAGGCGGCGCTCTCGCCGCCGCTACCGGACAGGACCACGCGCGGTCGTCCCAAGGCGCTGATGACTCCGTTGCTCGCCGAGCGCTTAGATGCCTTGCGGACCGGCCACGCCCGCGGTGTCTGACCAGCCAACCTTTGGCAGGTGTACGAGCAATCCGCTGGGAGGTGTATGCTGTTGATGTGGCTCGCACTTCGATCAAGCGCACGAACATCAACCTAGACGGCGACTTGGTCGACGCCGCGGCTGAGATTCTCGGCACCGCGCGTACCACCGACACCGTCCACGCAGCACTTCGCTCGGTCATCGCAAGAGCCGCGCGCGAGCGTCTCGCTGAACGCGATTTCGCTGACCTCACTCCTAGCCAGTTGGATCGGCTGCGCGCTCCCCGACACGCCGACTAGTGCGGCTCGCTGACACCAGCGCCTGGGTGTGGACGCGCGCCGTAGGGGGCGAACTCCGGGCCGAGTTCGACGAGGCCGTCATCGCCGGCGAGGTCGCGGCGTGCGCGATCGTCAAGCTCGAGCTGCTCTACAGCGCTCGCAACCCAACCGAGTTCGCCGACCTTCGCGCCGACCTCGATGCGCTCCCCGACTGCCCGATCGGCACCGAACAGCTGCAACGCGCTCTCGATGTCTACGAGCAACTCGCAAACTGCGGTGGGCTCCACCAGCGCTCGGTGCGCCACCCTGATCTACTGATCGCGACCGCCGCAGAAGCCGCAGGCGTCCCTGTGCTGCACTACGACGAGGATTATGAGCGGATCACGGCGATCACCCGGCAACCGAACGAATGGCTCGCTCCTCAAGGTTCCCTGGCTCCACGCTCCAGCTCCTGAGCAACGCCCAAAGCAGCCATCTGGCGGGGCTCGCCCCCCCTCAGCAGACTGCCGGTTCCGAACAGAGGCGGCCACGGAGAGCGCGAATTCGGACGGCGCGTCCCGGCCGGGGCCGGCTGCCCTGCAGATCGCCGCTTCCGGGGCGGGCGCGCCAGCGTGCAGAATCGGGCGCTTACATGGCATGGCTAGGCACGCGGTGGCGCTCGCGGGCTCGAAATTGGCAATGTGCAGACCGAAACCACTGGGGTACATCTGTCCTGTTTCGATGACTCCGGCTCATCGCCGTGGCGCAGCGCAATCGATCGCGCGCCTGACGAGTCGCTCGTCGGGCGCTTCCGGGTCCGGTTGGGTGAACGATTTCGGCCTTCGTCGGTGCTTGCAGCCGGGTGGCGGCAGCCAGCGATTTCGTTGGAGGCCCGCGGAGCCAACGTCGGTCAGAGGGTGTACTGGCAGGTCATGGCGGCCCTCTTGACGGCGGGGGACTGGAAGTCGATCGACTTCGGGACCAGGTAGACCAGGCTGCTGTTGGGCACTGCGCCGGTCACTCCGAGGCCTTCCGCGTTGACGTTGATCGGTATGTGCGTCGACGGATCGGGCCAGCTGGGCACCCCGTGGCCGCGCATGCACTTAGAGATCGCGACCGCCTGCGCTAACTGGGCGGCGGTCGGCGGCTCCTGCGCAGCCTCGCCGGCGCCGTACAGGCCGAGCTTCGCGCACGCCGTCTGCGCGGAGAAGAACGCGGGCGAGGTCAGCATGCCGGCAGGGGTGCTGAGGTTGACCTGGGCACCACCGTCGCCGAATGTCGGATCAGGGAAGTTCGATATCCCGTGCGAGCGGATACAGGCGGCCCACGCCACGTTGGCCTGCATGAAGGTCAAGCCACTTGACTTGTCAGGGCCTGCGGGGACGGTGCGCCGCGGAGTCGTCGAGCCGCACCCGGCACCCGCCAGTACGACGCACGCGACACCCACAACAAGCCAGAGGCGATCACCAACCAGGGCGCGGAGCGTTGGCATGTCAGTCGACCGTTCCTCGAGTTCAGCTTATGGTGCCGGGAGCGGGGTGACCGCCCGCTGGCGCGTGCTCGCTCCTGAGGCATTCGTCACGAGCGCCGAGCTCACGGTAGCGCGGCCCGGCCACCAGGCGATAAACGATGGGCTCCTCACACTGGCCCGAACGAGACGGCCGTCCGAGCGGACCAGCGTCAGGCGAGTCGTGCCCGCGGAGACCTGTCCCACCACCAACGTGAACGCCAGCCCCGCGCTGGTGGTGAGGTCAGCCTGCAGGGCCTGGGTGATGAATGGACGCAAACCAGGGACGCTGAGCGCGAGCCCCGACACCGAGGCCGGCCGCTCGGATCGCCCCGCCTCGCTACCCCCCAGCCACCACTGCTGCAGATAGCTCGCAGGGACGGTCGCCGCCGCGCTCGTCAACGACAGGCCACTGAGGCACATCGCGCGGGCGTCGCCGCTGCGCAGGAGCATGGCGGTGAACGGCCCACGAGTGTCGGTGATCTCCGGCTGCCATCCCCGGCTGGGGATCTCCGGCGCCCTACCCCGCGCCGGCTGGGCCAACTGCGATCGGCAGCGCTCCAGCGCGCCCCGTATTTCCCCGCGGGCAGCACGGGTCGGTGCCGCCGTCCAGCCCGCGAACGCGCTGGACGGCCCGGCGCCGGTGATAGCGAACACCAGCAGCGCGATGCCCGCCATGACCACCCCCAACCCGACGCCCCCCACACGCCGCGCGCCGCGCGGTCCCAACCCCCCCGCCGCTGTGCGCATCCTCCGACGCGTGCGCGGCGCCCCAGAAACGTCGTCAAGCTTGCGCCAGACATCATCGATCGACGGTGCAAGGTCATCGATCCCGACCGGATTGGCGGCCGCGAGTCGCTGCAGAAGTTCAGAGCTCATACCTCTCCAATACAGGTTGCGGCCTGGATCGGTCAACGACCTCCAGGGCTGCGGCCAAGCGCCGGCGCGCCCGGTGCAGCCGCATCGAGAAGGTTCGCGGGGAACAGTCAAGAACCGCCGCGGCCTGCCGGGCAGACAGCCCCTCCCACGCCACCAGCAGCAGCACCTCACGATCGCGTTCAGACAGACCGGCCAGCGCTCGCCCCAGCCCCCCATCACTCAACTCCGCAGCCGGCGCGGTCCGCTGCGGTATCGCCGCCAGACGCGCGACCAGCGCCGCGCGACGATGCTCACCGCGGTGGGCGTGCGCCAGCACGTGACGGGCGCACGCCAGCAGCCACGGCACCGGCTCCACCGGAACCTGCTCCAGCCGGCGCCACGCGATCACGAACACCTCGCTGAGCACGTCATCGGCAGTCGCCGAGTCCGCACGCCGGCGCGCATACGCCAGCACGACCGCCGCATATCCGGCAAACAGCCCCTCCAGCCGCGCTCGGCGTTGATCGTCGTCCATACAACCCTATTCCCAGCAACCCACCGAATACCACACCCAACTCCTCACCGCCACGCCCCCCGTGTGCGGCGCGCTCGCGGCCGGGCAAGGGTCAGTCGCCAGCGGGAAGGTCGTGAGAGGCGGGAGCACAGGCGCCGTCGAGCGGCCTGCACGGGCAGCGCTCGGGTGCGAGCGGTCCTCGCGTCCGCCCTGGATCCGGCGGCGAGCAGGGTTCGTCATGTGTGGCCGTCGCCGATCTGAGGGGTTATGTTGCGCCGGTGAAGTCTGCATCGATGCTCGTCTACGTCGCCGCAGCGGTCTCGCGCTGGGACATCATGCGCCACGCCGGCCAGCCGACGGTCAACGAGCCCGGCGTCTGCGGTCTGCTTGCCTGCCCTGAGGATCCGCTGGTGCGGCTGCTGGTCAGCGACGACCGCGCCCATGATTGGCTCGCGAGCCTGCTGCCCGACATCTGCGCCGGGTTCATCACCACCTTGGCGCCCGCCGTGCGGTGCGGCGAGCTCGTGAACAGCCAACCGGGCTGGGCCGCGACGCCGATGACCGCGATGGTCTGCCGCGAACTGCACACCGTGCCCGACATCGCACTGCCGAGCGCCTTGACGTTTCGTCCCGTGCGCCGGCTCGACAGCGACGACCGCAACGGGGTGCCGCTCGAAGCCGCGGTCGCTGCCGCGATGCGCGCCGACCCCGAGTTCGACGACGAGCCTGAGCAGTTCGCCGACTACCTGCGGTCGCTGCCGCCGTCGATCACGCTGTTCGCCGCCGTTGACCGACACGGCACGGTGCGCGCAACATCTGGCTCCGGCGTCCATGGCGAGCAGGCCACGGTGCTGTTCGTCAGTACCGACCCTGCATGGCGAGGGCGCGGCATCGGACACGCCGCCACCGCCGCGGCGCTGAACGCCGCTCGGGCGCGCGGTGCACGCCAGGTCTGCCTTGACGCGACCGACATCGCTGTCTCGATCTACCAGCGGCTGGGGTTCGAGGCGGTCTGCCGGATCGAGCAGTTCTACCGCGCCGCCTGACGGCCGAGCCGACAACCGCCGCCCTGTCGGGCCACAGGCGGGAGCATTTGATTCGGGCGCCCTGGCAGGCCTGCGAGAATGCGCGGCCATAGCTCCGCGCCGCGCACCGGGCCGCGTTGTATCGAGGGCACAGCATCCCCACGTCGCCGAAACCGCTGCGATGGCCAAGCGGCGCCCCGATCAGCCGACACATGCGATCGCGCGCGGCTGCCCTGATCACGTGCTGAGCGACTGCTGCGGTGACACGAGACGTCAGCTGATCTGGCCAGGCGATAGCGTCCGGCTCGATGCGCGCCGCGCGACCGCCTTGGGTGTACCTCCTGCTTGTCCTGCTGACCGGCGCTCAGCTGGGACTGCTTGTGCTTTCGGGCTCTGTGTCGCAGGTCTCGACGCGCGGATCTGCGTTCATGCTCGTCTTGATCGTGGCGCTCGCCTTCCGCTCTCGGATCGCATGGTCGCTGCTCGTGCTCGCCAACGCCATCCCGCTGCTCGCTGCCCTGATAGCGCCGGTCGGCCTCACCAGCAACGCCACCGGCCACCTCCAGTGGGGCCACCTCGCGGTGATGCTGATCACGGGCATCGCGCTGGAGACAACCCTGCTTTCGGACGCCATGCGACGATTTGTCAGACCGCGCCACGCCCGGCGCCCTGGCGGCCGCCCCGCACACCCCTAGCCACCGCGGCGCTTCAAGCCCGATCGCAGCAAGTCCAGCCGTGATCCCCGACCCCGGCCCACCGATCGCCGCGATCGCCGTGCGCCCTGACCACGTCGTCAGGGTGTTCTTCCAGGACGGCGAGGTCCGCGAGGTCGACCTGACCCCCACCCTGGACACGCCTCTGTTCTCGGCGCTGCGCGACCCTGACACCTTCGCCACCGCCCACGTCGCCACAGTGACCGGCGGCCTGGAATGGACCGACAACATCGGCCTCGACCCCGACGTCACTACGCCGACCTCGATCTCGGCCCGCAGGCGCCCCGGATCCAGACGCTCGTCAGCGCACGCTGACCGGCCGCCGACACGCTCAGCCACCGCAGGTCCGCAGCCGTCGCTCCGCTCGGTTCGGTCGGAGCTCGCCGGCGCGCTGAGCATCCACGGACGTCTTCGGGCATCTTGTCGCTCTCCTATAAGACGCCCGGAGAAGTCCGCCGCTGTGAACGACCGGCTCAGCCTTGAGTTGTCAATGGCGCACAAGAAACGCGCTTGCTGGACAGGAACGCCCACTGATCGGGCAGCAAGCCGAAGGCTGCCCCGAAGGGGCGACCTTGAGGGGCGCCAGGCCGACGCGATCATGTGGACGAGTCCGGAAGCACACGGGGACGTCTTGCGCGACATCGGAATGGACCGCGCCGTCGGTATGGTCGTTGTGTTCATACTCCTCTCGGGGGACGCACAGATGGCCCGGATAACGATCAGCCTGCCGAAGAGCGTCGAGGATCTCGCGCGCGAATCGGCTCGTGAGGGCGAGTCGTTCTCAGCAACGGTCGCCCGGCTGATCGAGCAGGGCGCGCGAGCCGAGCGCTGCGCAAAGCGTCCGCGCTATGTCGCGCCGGGCGATGGTCCAACGGACCTTGGCCGGGCGGCAGAGCGCTACTTGAACGAGTTGGTCGAGGCCCGCTGAAGGTCGTCGCGGACACCGGGCCGCTGGTCGCCGCGGCGAACCGCTGCGACCGCGCCCACTCGCTGGCGGCGAGTCTCGTGAGTGAGCTCGGCAGAGACGTGGTCGTTCCGGATCCCGTGATTGTCGAGGTCGACCAACTGTTGCGTTCCCGCGTCCGCAGACACACGGCCAGGTCGTTCCTGGATGCGCTCGCTGCCGGCGAGCACACCATCATCCACCTCTCGCCAGCGCTATTCCGAAGCGCCGTCGAGATCGACGCGAGGTTCGCGGATCTCGACTTGGGCCACGCCGACGCGGCCGTGATGTCGATCGCCGAGCGCGACCGGGTACCCGTGCTCACATTCGACTTCGAGCACTTTCGTGCCACCCGTCCCGCGCAAGGCTTCTGGCAGCTCGTCGTGGACGAGCATCGCTACCACGAGCACACGCGCGCGTAGATGAACGCTTGGGTCGTTCGCAGACCGCGGGCGGTGGGGTGATCGAGAGCGGCGTGGTCGGCGACTGGGAAACGGTGTGGTCGCCGAGCTTGGTTCTTGTCTCAGCTCTGTCGCCAGGCTTCCAAGATGCTGCTGACCGCGTCGCGGACCCGTTCGCGCGCTTCGCTTCGGTCGATGCCTGACATCAGCAACTCGTCATAGGACGTGTCCTGGTGGCGGACGGAGGCGGTCACCGCCAACTCCAGCGCCCGCGGATCAAGCGCGCGTCCAGCGGCCGATCGTCCGACACGCCCGCTTCCACGGGTCACGGCGTGCCGGGCGATGTCCTGCGCCCGTTCGCTGGGGCATCCGGGATACAGGTCGGTGATCGCGGCGGCCATCTCGCTTTGGAGCTTGAGGTCGTCGCTCGCCCGACGTTTGGCATCGCGTTCGCGCCGGCGGGCGCGCGCCGGCTCGTCGGCCAGACACTCGGCCTCGGCGTGCTCGAGCGCCGCCTCCTCTACGAGCACGCCTTGGCGCTCGTAGCGTCCGCGGGATCGGCTGAACCGCACAACCACCGCCGACAGCCCGCTTCCCCGCCTCGCCCGCCGGGTCAGCGCGGCGTCGCCCGAGGGGAGGAACACAAGATGATCCATCTCAGCGCACGCCATGCACAGCGGGCCCGAGTCGTCCATGGTCAGCAGCTCACCGGACCCGCCACACGAGCTGCACGTCCAGGCTTTGATCGGCGAGACGACCACGAGCTCGCTCCGAGTGCCGGCCACAACGGGAAACTACAGCGCCAGCCAGCCTGTACACGCTCCAATCGCCATCCGCTCACGAGAGTGCCGGCGTGGGGGCGCCTCAAAGTCTCGGCTCGCCCCTAAAGGTCGCCGCCGGCGAGCTCACAGCGCGGGCGATCGCATCCGTGGCGAACCGGTCGCCGTGCCCTGCGGCGCCCGGGCGCCAAGGCGATCGTGGTCTCGGCTGCTGTGCTTCCCACGCGCGCTAACGGCGCAAGCGCCCCGGGCGGACGCATATCGCACCAGGGCCCGCGCCAGAGGCGGTGGCTCCGCCCTGCTCGTCGCCGAATCCAGGGCGGGCGGGCGTCGTACAGGACGGGCGATCTGCATATGTAGCGATGCGCACCGTGGGTTCCATGGTGGGGCGTCAGACGACTGGAGAACATCCGAGAAGCCGGGCGATCCGGCTCTCCGGCGCTACGGCGCGCGAGGTGACGGCGAGGGCGGCCGGCGCCGCGGTGGTCGCGGGATCGATGAGAACAACCACGTGACGCGTTAGCGCGGCCGCGAGCTACCATCCGGGGAGGCGATGAAGCCCGCCTGAGGCGCCATTTCGGCTGATGGCTTCTACCGAATCCGACGCCGGTGGAAGCTGATGAACTGCAAGGCTATGAGCGCTGTTCGTGGGTGAGCGCCAGGACCAGCTCGGCGCGCTGGATGAGCTTCTGGCGCTGACCGTCGGGCTGGTGTCCGACGCCGCGAGCCGGCATCTGGCGGCGGCGCGTGACCGGGTCGCCGGGGATCGCTGCAATCTGGTGGTGTTGGGTGAGTTCAAGCGGGGCAAGAGCACCCTAGTCAACGCGCTGCTGGGGCGTGCGCTGCTCCCGACCGGGGTCGTGCCGCTGACCTCGGTGGTGACCGCGATCGGCTTCGGCGAGCCCGAGCGTGTGGTCGTGCGTTTCCAGGACGGGCGCGAGCAGGAGATCCCGGTCGCCGAGTTGGCCGAGTACGTGACCGAGGCGAGAAACCCCGGCAACGAGCGTGGAGTGGAGCTGGCGCGGCTCGAGCTCGATCATGAGCTGCTGTCGGCCGGGCTCGAGCTCGTCGACACGCCGGGGATCGGGTCGATTCATGGGCATAACACCGAGGTCGCGCGCTCCTTTCTGCCTCGGGTCGATGCCGCCCTGGGCGTGCTGGACGCCGGCCAGCCGCTGTCGGAGAGCGAGCGCGAGCTGTTCGTCGACGTCGCCCGCCGTGTCCCGCGCCTGGTGATGGTGATCAACAAGATCGACCATCTCGACGCCGGCGACCGTGAGGAGGCTCACGCGTTCATCCACTCGGCGCTGGCGGATCTGCTGAGCGGCAGCGAATGGGAGCTGTTCTCGGTCAGCGCCCGCCACGGCGAGGGACTGACGGCACTCCGGGCGCGTCTGCGCGCGATCGCCGCCGAGGAGCGCGAAGCGCTGCTGCTGCGATCGGTCGCACGCCTCGCCGCGAGCATCGCCGCCGACGGCGCGCAGGCCGCGCGCTTTGCGGCGCGCGCGATCCAGCTGCCGCTTGACGAGCTCACCGATCGCGCGCGGGAGTTCGAGCAGCGGATCTCGGACCTGCGGACCGCCGGCGAGGAGGCCGGCGACCTGCTGGACCGCGGCATCGCCCGCGCGCTGACCGAGCTCGTCAACCGGCCTCTGGGCGAACACGCCGAGCGTGAGGAGGACCGGTTGCGGTCAGCGCTGCGCGCCCACGTCCGGCAGCTGGGGGATCGGTCCGCCCGTGAGCTCTCCGCCGCCCTGCAGGAATGGGTCCGGGCGACCGTGCGCCATGAGTTCGACGCGCTCGCCGTGCGCTTTGAGACGGCGATCGCCGCCGAGCTGACCGAACTGGAGCGCCGCTACGCCCAGCGCGTGGAGCGCATCCTGGAGCAGGTCGGGGAGATCGCCGAGGACGTCTTCGGCCTGCGGGCCGGCGACCTGCTGCCCGTCACCGGCCTGCGGGCCCCGTCGCGGTTCTCGTTCAAGCTCGACGACGTCGAGAGCTCCCTGGACGCCCTCGTCGGCTTCGGGCGCACGATCACCCCGGGAGCGCTCGGGCGCCGGTTCGTCGTCCGCGATGCCGAGCAGCGCCTGATCGACATGACCGACCGACACGCCGGCCGGTTGCGCTCCGAGCTCGCCGGACGTGTCTCAGCCGCCGCTCGCGCCTATCGCCGCGAGCTCGCCGCGGCCATCGATGACGCCATCGACACGATCCGCGGCGCGATCGAGCGAGCGACCGCGGACCGCCGCAGCGGCGAGCGCCACACTCGCGCGCGCCTGGAGGAGCTCGCGCAGATCGAGCGCCGCTGCGATCAGCTCGTCGCCCATCTTCACGCCGGACTCGGCGACGGACCGCATCCGATGCTGACCGAACGGGGATGACACGAGATGAGCTGGCCGTATCTCCCGAACCAATGCCCCGGCTGCTGGTACTTCGCCAAGCTCGAGGACGGGCGATCCGATGACGCGGGGTACGAGCTCCCCGGCATCTGCGCCCATCCGCTGATCGACATGGAGCTGTTCGTCACTCGCGAGGGGCTCGCGCGCCGGATGGATCACTGCGAGCTGTTCGTCCCGACCGCACGCTCCACATGACAGAGACAGGGTCGTGACGTCAGCGGAGGCTGCCGGAGCCGGCGCGCCGGCTCCGATGCCCACCGAACGCGCGTGACACCGTGTACTGGTGCTTTCACTGCTACGCCCTGAACCCTGAGCCGTCGGGTCGCTGCGTGCGCTGCGGTGACGCCGTCGAGCGCCCGCCCGGGCTCTCCTACGAGCGTCAGCTCATGTGGACGCTCGGGCATCCCGACGGCGGACGCGCGCTCATCGCGGCGCGCGTCCTGGGCTCCCTGGGCTGCCGCGAGGCCGCGCCCGCGCTGCGCGACGCGGTGATCGCCGACCGCGACCCGTTCCTTGCGGCCGAGGCGCTGCGCAGCCTCGTGGCGATCGACGGTGCCGGGCGATGGCAGGCCTGGCTCCAGGAGCTCGCCGCCGACGCACCGTTCATGGTGCGCGACGTCGCCCTGCGCGCCCTCACCAAGCCGAGCTAGCCGCCACGAGGCTCCAGCCCGGCGTGAGCCTCGAGCCAGGCCTTGACGCCGGTGTGTAGGGTCAGGTTGCGCATCTGATCGCGCGTGAACCACCCGGCGGCGTCGGTCTCCTGTCCGAAGAAGGCGTCGAACTCGGCGTCGATGTCGGCGCAGATGACGTGAAAGATCCATCCTCCGCCGCAGTCCTGGTGGTCGATCGCGGTCACGTGGTAGGCCGGCAGCACGCCCATCTCCTCGACCGTCTCCCGTCGCGCGGTGTCCTCAGGCGATTCGCCGGATCTCGTCGCACCTCCGGGGATGCCCCAGGTTGCGCCCTCGTCCACCGATCGGGCACGCAACTGGAGCAGATAGGTGGGCTCGCCCCGCGCCGGGGCGTGGCGCAGCAGCAGGCCGGCGCCGCCGAGCGCTCCCCAGTGGGTGTGGTCCAGGTGGCATGTGGTCCAGCGCTCGGCCGGCAGCGTCATCTCGGCGGGGTCACGGTTGCGGCGTCGCGGCCAGCGCTCTCGGTTCCAGCAGCAGGCCGAGGGAATCGAGGACCGGACCGCAGACCACGTCGGCGGTCGCGATCGGCTCGCGGGTCGTTGAGATAGGTCAGCTTGTCGTCGCCGGCGACCCGCGCGGCGCTCAGGGGGATCCTCATCGCTCGAAAGGGGAGATGCGCGAGCTTTCCGGTGACCACGCGATCCGTCGACACGCGGCCCCGAGCCTTGGCCTGAACGGTTGGTGACGGGCTACCGGATGTCGGGGGCGTGATCATCGCGTGTCACGGTTGCGCTCGGGTCGGTCCGGGCGTCCGTGAAGGTGCGCCAGTAGAGGTCGTCGCCGTAGCTGGTCGGTAGAGGTTCGGCTTCGACGATGTGGTACGGGCGTCGCCCGTCGCTGTCGCGATCCGCGCGCAGAAACAGAGTCGTATCGGCGTGCTCCTGGTGGTAGTGGTTGGCCAGCTCATACAGATGGGTGACGAGCACGATCCTGATGTCGATGCGACTCATGGCGCGGATGAACTCGTCGGCGATCTGAGAGCCTTCGCGCTCGTTGGTGGCCGAAAAGGACTCGTTGCAGATCAGCAGGCCGCCCCTGTCGATCGCCTTGGCGATCTTGCTCAGGCGGCCGAGCTCTTCGTCGAACTTGCCGCTGGTCATCGTGGCGTCTTCCTCGCGCTTGTAGTGGCTGAAGACGCCGTTGGTGATGGTGGCCGAATAGGACTCCGCGGCGACGAACATGCCGGCCCCCATCATCAGTTGCGCCACGCCGAGGCCGCGCACGAACGTGGATTTCCCGCCCTGGTTGGCGCCGGTGACGATGATCAGCGGTCTGTCGTCGGCGTGCAGGTCGTTGCCCTGGACCCGCTGAGGTATGCGCAGCGACAGGCACGGGTCATAGAGCGCCTGCGCGGACCACACCGATGTACCGAGCGGGTGGGGTTCGGGCAGGCATGTCGGCTCTCTCTTGGCGGCGAGTCGGTCGTGGAGGTTCAGACAGCCGACATAGAAGCCAAGCTCGACGCGCAGCGCCGCGAAGAAGCTCAGGATGTGGTCGGTGGCCTGCCCCAGCGCCCTCGCCACCAGGCTCACCCCACGGTCGCGCAGTCTGCCCAGCGCCTGCGCCCCGGCCTCGTCGCGTGGCGGGACGGTATAGCTGTAGGTCGGCTTCCGGATCGCGGGGCGGCGAAACAGGAAGCGCCCGCGGTTCTCCGGCCGCGCTGCGCGCAGCACGTAGCCAACGCCTTGGCTTGCGCGGCCGAGCCGGGCGCTCACGAGCACGCCATCCCGAAAGCGCACCTGACGCAGGTGGTGGCTGATCTCGTCGAAGTAGTCGTCGTCCAGCTCCCGGGCAAGCGTGTCGAAGAACCGGGTGAAGCCGTGAGAGCGGAAACGGTCGGCGTGCTCCTCGGTGAGCTTGCGCAGTTGCTTGAGGATCGTGACGAAGATCTCCAATACGCTGATCGACCGGCTCAGCAGCGCTTGGCCCCGGTCGCTGAACATTCCGCCCCAGACCTTGCGTTCCTCGGCGATCGCCTGCACCGCCAGACCGTAGATCTCCCGCACGACCGCGGGCTGCTGCAGGCAGTCGCCGAGCACGGCCTGTCGATAGCGGATCTGCTCGACCGTCGGCAGGCCCGAGAGCAGCGCGGCGTGCGAGGACGCGTAGACGACCACGTCGCCTCCGGCCATCGCGCTCCACACCGTGTCCAGTTCGAGATCCTGGATCAGGTCCTGCTCGCCGGCGCGCTCGTCGCGCTCCAATTCCGCACGGCGCCACGGCCGCTCCAGGGATCGCAGCAGGTCGGCGTCCACCTGAAAGTCGCGATCGTCGAACATCAGCCGGGCCTTCATGGCGTGCTCTGCTCGGTCGTGATCTGCTCGTAGGTCAGCCCGTACTTCTCGGCAATCGCGCGGGCGTAGGCGCGTCCGTCGGCGGGCGCGCGGATGACCCTATGGGTGCGGGTCGCCGGGTCGTGCGCGACGACTTGACTGACCATGCTGACCGTCGTCTCGTTCAGCGTCGACAGCTCGTCCAGGAAGGTGACGCACACTCCGAGCGCATCGAGCTCACTGATCCGCTCGAGGATCTTGCGGCTCAGGAACTGCGCGTCCTGGGCGGTGGTGGAGTTGAACACCTCGTTGAGAATCACCACGCTGGCGGGCGTGGCACGGTCGAGGTCGGCGTGCAGCCGGTTGAGCTCGTCCTGCAGCTTGCCGACCAGGGTGGCGATGTCCTCCTCGCGCTCAAAGTGGGTGAAGATCTGGTCACATAGGAACAGCTGCACGTCGCGGCCTGGCACCGGGCAGCCCAGACGCGCCAGGTGATGCAGCTGCCCAAAGGCGCGAGCCAGGGTGGTCTTACCGCCGTTGTTCGGCCCCGAGATCACCAGGATCCGCTCGGGGCCGGCCAGCGTGAGGTCGTTGCCCACCACTCGGCGGCCCTGGGCGTTGAGCTGTGCCGCCAGCGCCAGGTCGAAGGTGTCCAGTGCCTGCTCGTCCTTGGCCTCGCCGGACATCCGCGGATAGCTGAGCGCCAGGCCGGCCTGACGCAGCGGCCGGATGTAGTCCAGGTACGCCAGATAGAACTGAAACTCGCGGTCCACGAGCGCGACGGTCGGATCGAGATAGTCCGCGTGCTCCCGGCAGAATCTGTCCAACGCGGCAAACAGGTCCGGATACAGACTCGAGACCAGGTCCAGGATCGCCAGCGCGGTGAAGTCCTCTTCCTTCCATTCAGGCCGCGCCTCCCGCTCGTCCGCTACGACGGCCTGCTGGAACCTGGCGAACGCCTGCGTGACCTGCTCGCTGTAGTCAACCTCGTCGCTGTAATGGCCCACCGTAACCCGGTTGCCGGTGACCACGATGCAGTACACCACCGCGTCGAACCCCTCCTCGAGCCGGCGCGTCTCAGCCTGCAGCCCGGTGAACGCCGCGGAACCGATGTACCCCTCCAGATACTCGCGTAGCCCGAGCAGACCGCGAGAGTCCACCGTGACCTCGCGCAGGCCCGCCGCGAGCGCGGTGACCGCATCGCAATACTCCTCGGCGGCGTTCAGGAAACGCCGCGCGCGATGATAGTGACCATGGTCCAGGCCGTCGTCGCTCTGCATCGCCCCAGCGCGAGAGGCCCACGTCGCCACGAGCGTGTGGCCGGCAAAGTCGGTCACAAGCTCATAGGTGTCGGGATGTTCGAGATCCTGAAAGATCTCCTGCCGGTAGATCACCGCATCGAGCTCACGCAACGGGTGATAGAAGAACGGCTGCAGTGCGTAGGCGTCCCTCCCGGCGGTCAACGAGGCGACGATCTGATCCAGGTTCAGATCGCGGAAGAACTCTGGCTCCGAGGAGTCCTCGACGTCCCCAGGTGCGCCATCACCGCAGAACAAGATGCTGTGCACAGCCATCACTCGCCGCCCGTCTGAGCGCCGGCGGCTCCCGCGACGCCCGAGACGCGAGGTTCCGGCGCCTCGCGAGCGTGCCAGGTCTCCGCTGCCACCGGCCTGATCTGCCCGAGGCCGACGGTATGCGTGCGTGGGCTCTCGACGATCGCAGCGCGCCTGGCGCTCGCCCCGATCCGCCACTGTGTTCGCTCGCACATAGCACTCATGATCGCCTCTACGGGTGTGAAAAGCCGACTCGTAGAGGCCATCAGCGGCGTGTCGCCGCGAACAGTGCGAGCCTCATCGCCAAGGCGGAGCGTACCAAGCCCTGCACCCTCTGGGCTACGGCCGCATGCGGCGCATTGGGCAGGCGCGGCGTCTCAACGCTGCGGCTCAGCCGCAGACCTGAGCGACCTCGCTCCGTGCGCTAGCTCGCGATCCGCGTGGATCTCGCGCAGCCGCCGGGTATGACCGGTGCCGTCCTACGGCGGGGCGCTGTCAGTGAGCCGCGATCCGGTTGCCGGTGCCGACTCCTCACCGGCATCCCGCACGCTGACGGGGCGACCGCCTTTCAGGTGCGATCGGTGTGTGATCGTTCGGCTATGGATAGCGGCAGGCCCCACCCGCTGAGCTCAGACTGCGAGCATGATCTCGTTGAGTGTGATCCCGCACCGGGTCTCGGATCGCAGCCAGATCATCAACGCCACGCCAACCGGTCCCGGGTCTGCGCAGCCTCCGATGCACGCGGAGCGGACGGATCCCGACGCGCGTCTCGCGCACTCGTGGGCGGCCGCCTGGCCTGCGTTGCTGCCGATGCGCCGTCGGGTCTGTCAGTCCAGCTTTCGGGTCTCGAACGTCAACCGATCCCCGCCATCTCCTGGCCGGCGAAGCGAGCGGCTGCTCCAAGCTCCTCTTCGATGCGCATCAGCTGGTTGTACTTGGCCACGCGCTCGGAACGAGCCGGCGTCGCGGGCGATCTGGATCGTGTCGAGCGTCTCGGTGACGGTGCCGATCTGGTTGAGCTTGATCAGGATCGAGTTCGCGACTCCGCGCTCGATCCCCTCGCGCAGGATCGCCGGGTTGGTGACGAAGATGTCGTCGGCGACGAGCTGAACGTCGGTGCCGACCCGCTCGGTCAGGGTGACCCATCCGTCCCAGTCGCTCTCGGCCATCGGGTCCTCGAGGAACAGCAGCGGGAAGCGTCCTGTGATCGTCCCCCAGTAGTCGACCATCTCCTGCGAGGACAGCGTGCCTCCCTCGCCGGCCAGCTCGTAGCGACCGTCCTTGAAGAACTCGCTGGCGGCCGGGTCAATACAGAGGACCACGTCCGTGCCGGGGGTGTAGCCGGCGCTGGCAATGGATGCCATCAACAGCTCGATCGGCGCCTCGTTGGAGTTCAGCGCGGGCGCGAAGCCGCCCTCGTCGCCGACCGCGGTGCCCAGCCCCCGGCGCTTGAGCGTGCGCTGGAGCTCGTGGTAGACCTCGGCGCCCATCTGCACGGCGTGCGCGAACGAGGTGGCGCCGACCGCCGCGACCATGAACTCCTGAAAGTCGACGGGGTTATCGGCGTGCACGCCGCCGTTGAGCACATTCATGCAGGGCACCGGCAGCAGGTCCGCATCCGGCCCGCCGAGATAGCGCCACAGCGGCTCGCGTCGATCGGCGGCGGCGGCGCGGGTGGCGGCCATCGACACGCCGAGGATCGCGTTGGCACCCAGGCGCGCTTTGCCTGGGGTGCCGTCAAGGGCGATCATGGCGTCATCGAGCCCGCGCTGGTCCTCGGCATCGCGCCCGGTGACCGCGTCGGCGATCTCGCCGTTGACGTGAGCGACCGCATGGGTGACGGCCTTACCGCCAAACCCGCCCTCGCCGTCGCGGAGCTCAAGCGCCTCACGCGTCCCCGTCGATGCTCCTGACGGCACCGCGGCGCGGCCGAACGCCCCTGACATGAGGCGAACATCGACCTCGACCGTCGGGTTGCCGCGACTGTCGAGAATCTGCCTGGCATGCACATGTTCGATGGCGCTCATCGTTGGGCTCCCTTTGCTGAGGGTGGCGAAGGGGCCACCGCTTCGACCCTACACCCAGACCCGAAGGCACGTCCTCCGGCCCTCCGACCCGTGAACACCGACGCGCGCGTGTATGGATCAGGGCAGGGAGGGCATTGGCTCCGGCGACGGGGAGCTGGTGGTCGATATCGGCGCTCACGACCTAGCGATCCAGCCTCCCGCGCAGTCCGGACACCGGATCTCGGTCATGCGGTAGGCCGGCGGGTCGCTCTGCAGGAGTGTTTCGTAGCGTGGTGCCATTTCGGCCAGTTCCTCGGGGGTGATCGCGCGTCCGGGGTCGCCGAGCCCCGGGCCCGTCCCCCATCGCAGGCGTTGCGTGAGTAGGCGGGTGGATCTGCGTCGGACCGGGCTTAATGCCGCTGCGAGCTGTCGGTGCCCGTGCCCCAATGGATGTGATCCTCCTGGCAGGTGATCCGGCGGTGGTGGGAGTGGCGGCGTTTTGCGGTCTTCCGGGTTGCCGTCAGCCGACCGCGCTGCGGCGGAGTCGTTGTGCTCGTGGCCGATCTCATCTGCGGGCTGACCACTCGTTGGGCTCTGGTCATGGTGAGGCTTCCGGTCTGACTACGCCCGATGCCAGCAGCTACGCGGCGGCGTACAGGAACGCTGGTTCAGGGCCGGGGATCGACCAGATCAACCCGGCCGCTGCGGAGGCCGCGAGATCGCCGGCGGATTGCAGTCCGCCCAGCACCGCAAAGCCGCTGCCGTGCAGCGGGCCGGGGACGCGGGTGGCCACCAGCGTGGACTCGGCGGTCTCTGCGAGGCCGATGCCGCTGCCCGACAGGGCGAACGCGAGCAGCAACAGCCACCAGGGGTGCGGTCCGATCGCGAAGATCGCATATGAGCAGGCAAACAGCAGTGCGCCGAGGCGAACGGGGCGCGCGGGCCGGCGTCGTCGATCCAGCGGCCGCCGCCGAGCGCGACGATCGAGCCACACAGGTTGTTCATCGCGTAGAGGACGATCGCCAGCGAGGTGGCGGCCACCAGCGAGCGGCCGCCGTGGTGCAGAAGGTTGGTGGTGCGCAGGATCAGCAGCGTGGTGGCGCAGTTACCGAACTCAAACAGTCCGATCGCGATGAGCGGGCGGCCTAAGCCGCTGCCCAGGACCGCTCGCAGCTCCAACCTCCGGCTGACCGTCGCTAGGGTCGGCGTGGCGGTCTGGCGAGCGGCTTGGGTAGCGGCCGCCGTGATCGCGACGGCGGCCAACACGCCCGGGACCGCGGCCAGGTACGGCGCGGGCCGGATCCCGAAGCCGGCCACCAATACCGCCGCGAGCAGCGGGCCGATGACCGCACCGAGATTGTCGCCCGCCCGTTCGAGCCCGAACGCGCGGCCGTATGCGGCCGGCGTGGCCAGTGAGGCGAGCATCGCGTCGCGCGCGGGCGAGCGCGCACCGCGCGCCACCCAAGAGACGGCGCGCAGCACATCGGCCTGCCAGACCGTCGCGGCCAGGCCGATCGCGCCGGTCGCCGCAGCGGTCATCAGATATCCGCCGCGCGCCAGGTCCAGCCGCCGGGTCGTTAGCGACCGGTCCGCCGGCGAGCTTGGCCACCCCCAGCAACGCATCGCTAATGCCCTCGATCACCCCCAGCACGCCCGCCGACGATCGCAGCACCGAGGTCACGAACGCCGGCAGGATCGACGTCGTGATCTCATGACCTGAATCGCTGAACAGGCTGGCCAGACCGACGCCGAGAACGCCCCGACTCAACCAGCCCGCACGAGGCCCGGCGACGTCGTCAGCAGCGTCTCGCGGCTCGCTCACGACCTCTGGCGGCGCGGCTGATAGAGGTTCCCGAGCCAGTGTGGCCCGCCTGCCGTCGGTGAGTCGCGCAGCCGAGCCAGCGCCGACACCACCGGTGGCAGGACGTCCTCGGCCTCGCTGCCGGCGGGGTCCAGCAGATGCAGCCGCTGCTCGTCGACCGCTTCGCGCGACGACGCGGCAAACAGCAGTTCGACATCCTGCTGGGTGGGGCTGCCGATCAACTTCACCAGCGCACAGCAGATCCCCGACGTCAATCTCGAGCCCGACCTCTTCGCGCACCTCTCGGCGCAGGGCATCAGTCACGGATTCGCGATCGTTGACCCGACCGCCAGGCAGCGTCACGTACTCAAGCCCCTGCCGCCGTTCGCGATGGACCACCAGACGTTCATTCACCCAAATCACGGCACGAACTTTGACCCTCGCCGGCATGCGGCCTCCTCCATCGCGTCAGAGCAAGTATCCCCTGGGTTCCGCAGCTGATGGGCATTCAGAGGCCGATTTTGGGTTGAATTGCCTGTAAATACGGGGTTTGGTTTCTGCCGCGGCTCGAAAAGCGTGGGCACACGGATAGCGTGCTTTAGCTTGTGGTCAGCGGCGCTATGTGCTAAGTCTGTGGGCATATGTATCTGCGGACGACGCAGCGTAAGCGCGCGGACGGGTCAGCGGTTCGCTATGTGCAGCTGGCGCACAACCGGCGGGTGAACGGGGTCACGCAGGCGGAGGTGCTGCTCAACCTCGGCCGCGAGGACCAGCTCGACATCGAGGGGCTGCGCCGGCTGGCGGTGTCGATCGCCCGGTTCACCGACGGTGATGGCGGCGGGCAGCCGCTGCCGGGCGCGCCGGGCGAGTTCGAGGTCGTCGACTCGCGGCCGGTCGGCGGCGCGTGGCTGCTGGACGGGCTGTGGCGCAAGCTTGGGATCGAGAAGGCGATCGCGAAGGTCCTCGGCGCGCGCCGGTTCACCACCGACGTGGAGCGGGTGCTGTTCGCGATGGTCGCCAACCGGGCACTCGCACCGTCCTCGAAGCTCGCCGCTGCGGAGTGGGCGAGCTGCGATGTCGCGATCCGCGGCCTGGACGGGATGGACGAGGACCAGTGCTACCGGGCGATGGACCTGCTGATCGACGCCGACACCGAGGCCAAGGTGCAGGAGGCTGTGTTCTTCGCCTGCGCCGACCTGTTGAACCTGGAGGTCGACCTGCTGTTCTTCGACACCACGAGCACGTACTTCGAGCGTGACACCGCGGAGGACGGTGAGGACGCGTTCCGCGTCTACGGACACTCCAAGGATCACCGGCCGGACTTGCCGCAGATCGTGATCGGGCTGGCCGTCACCCGCGAGGGGATCCCCGTCCGCGTGTGGTGCTGGCCGGGCAACACCAACGACATGTCGCTGCTCAAGGAGGTCAAGGACGACCTGCGCGGCTGGCGGCTCGGCCGGGTGATCACCGTCGTCGACCGCGGGTTCTCCAGCGATGAGAACCTGACCTACCTCACCCGGGCAGGCGGGCACTGGATCGCCGGCGAGCGGATGCGCGACGGCGCCCCCAACGTCGCCGAAGCCCTCAGCCGTCAAGGCCGCTATCAGACCGTGCGCGACAACCTCCGCGTCAAAGAAGTCCGCGTCGGTCACGGCGACGCAGCTCGCAGGTTCGTCATCTGCCACAACCCGGCCGAGGCCGAGCGCCAGAAGACGATCCGCGAGGACACGATCCGCCGCCTCGAGGCAGAGCTCGAGCGGATCGAGACCCAGCGCGAGAAGACGCGCACGGCGAAGACCGCCAAGGGCAAGCACGCCGCCGCGCACACGAAGGCCGAGTGCGCGCTGCGCGACCACCCATCACTCGGACGCTACCTACGCCAAACGCCCTCCGGCCGGCTGAAGATCGACCGTGCGAAGATCGCCGCGGAGGCGAAGCTCGACGGCAAGTACCTGCTCTCCACCAGCGACCCGGACCTGTCAGCGGAGGACGTCGCGCTGGGCTACAAGAACCTGCTCGAAGCCGAACGCGGGTTCCGCGACCTGAAGGGCACACTCGAGCTGCGCCCGGTGTTCCACCGCCTCGAGCACCGCATCCGCGCGCACGTCCTGATCTGCTGGCTCGCGCTGCTGCTGATCCGCATCGCCGAGCGCCAAACCGACCAGACCTGGCGACGGATCGCCTTGGACCTCGGCCGCCTGCACCTGGTCACGCTCACCGGCCCCGCCGGCACCGTGCAGCACACCACCACCATCACCGACCAGCAGGCCGCGATCTACAACGCCACAAGCGTCACGCCGCCCGCCCGGATCACCGCGCTCACCCCCGCCTGAGCCCCGAAACGCCCGCTCCAGACGCTCGTGCCGAGCCCCGGAGCGTGGACACACGGCTCGCGCCCCCGAAAACGCCCGAATCCCCCTTACCTACGGGCGATCCAGCCGATCCGTGCACCCACCAACTGCGGAAGTCGGGTATCCGAAGAAGCCATCAGCCGCCCGTGGGCGGCGGTTTCGCGGCGAGCCTCATCGCCGCGAGGAAACCTACCAGCGCACGTCGATCGCAAGCGTTCCGCCCACACCACGGCCACCGGCCCGGAGACGGGCGCATGTGTACCCCGCTGTCCCGCACGCGATCGCCGACCACTTCGGTTCGGGTTCACCGGTGGGGTCAGCGTCGAAGGAAGTGCTGGTTGCGACGGGCTGTCCAGGCCGCGTTCGTGTGCTCGCCGATCCGGGGGCGAGGCCCGGGGATCATGTCTCCAAGGCTGCCCGGATACGCTCGGCAGTCGCTGCAAGCTCGTCTTGCCCGGCGGGACGGGCGCGACGAAAGTCGAGGTCGTGGAGCCCGTCGATCGGCACGAGGTGCAGATGCGCATGAGGAACCTCGAGGCCGATGACGGCGATCCCGATGCGTGTCGCTGTGGTCACCCGCTGAATTGCTCGCGCGACTGGCCTGGCAAACGGCAGCAATCCCGCCATGACCGAATCGGGCAGATCAAATATGTCCGCAACCTCGGCTTTTGAAATGACGAGGGTGTGTCCCTCTCGAATCGGGCGGATATCGAGGAAGGCCAGGTAGTCGGCGTCCTCATGCAGGATGTGGGCCGGGATCTCACGCGTAATGATCCGGGTGAACAGGGACGGCATCGTTCGTGAACGCTAGCCGGTTTGCAGGGGAGACGGAAGGAGCACGAACCTTCGCATGTCGCGGAGTGGATGCTCGGGCAACGGCAGGAAGAGAGCTAGCGTGTCGGCGGCGCTCTGGAGGAAGTCATACAACGAAGGCTCGTGTCCGAGCGTCGGCACATCGACGAATTCCCGCGCGATCGCTGCGCACCGGTTGAGGTTGCTGAGAGCGCGATCGCCGTCGAACTCGCCCACCGCGACGTACGCGCTCAGCCAGGCCACGTATGCGCGGCCGCCAGGAAGCTTGCAGAGCCATCGCCGGTGCTCGACCCCAAGCCGCTGCTCTTCGCGCGCGAGGTCGGCATCACCTCCCAAGCCCCCCGACCGCGACCACTCGTCAATGCCCACGCCTCCCCGCGCGCTGGTCGCATAGATCGCGGATCGGTACGAGCGGGCACTCTCAGCAAGCGCCGCCCACCACCCTGACGGCTTCGTCAGACCGCACTCCCCTGCGACGCCCGCCGCGATCGATTCGCAGGCTCCAGCCGCCTCGAGGAGGCGGAAGTTGCTGAGCAAGGCACCAGCGTGGTGGGCCGGGTCGCTGTCGATCAACTGACTGTAGTCGCCTCTTCCTCAAGTTCAAGCGTCGAGGCCATGAGCGCCAATCGTCGCTGCGGGTCCCTGTAGCGCGGGTCACGTGCGGAAGCGCCCGCCGATCCGCTCGGCGATCGTCTCCGGCGACAGATCGATCGCCCCCTCCCAGTGCAGCCGCTCGAGGAAGGTCGAATCTGACCGGTAGAACGGGCTCAGGTTTGACCGGCAGGCGACCCGCAGATTCAGCGGATACCCGGGGCTGCCGGGCGGCGCGCCGTAGACAGCGAGGTTGAAGCTCTCAAACCCCATTTCGGCATAGGCCTTCAGCGCGAGGACCAACCCGCCGGCCAGCTCGACGACCAGGTCCTGATCGAGCTCGACCGGTGATGAGATCTCCCCGATGAAGGCCCTCAGCTCCGCCGGTGCGACCGGCGCGAAGCTCGCCAGCCACTCCACCCGGCCGGTGTTGCCCAGATACCGCTCCCCGGCGCGGCGCTCAGTCTGCAGGTAGGCCTCAAACCGCTCAGCCGGCACCTCGGCGAGCATCCGCTGCATCGTCGTCGGCTGGGAATCGACGAGCCCCTGAAGGTGGGGATGAAACAGCGAGCTGCCCGACGGCAACATATGGTTGGCGTTGATCGACGCCCACCGCGCCTCTGGGTCGGCTGCGATCACGGCCGCGGCGTGCGCCACTTGGGTGCTGAGGTTGTCAGCGAGCAGACGCTCGGTCATCTCCTCAAGCGGAAGGTAGTGAAGCCGCGGCGAGTACACCGAGACCACGCTGTGCGAGGAATAGGCGTGAAGATTGGGAAACAGGACCGCCTCGCCACAGGCGATGCGACCGCCGGGATCGATCGCCGCTGGCAACTTTGGGGTCAGGGAGTCGATCCGCTCGGGGCAGAACGGACAGCGGGCCTCGCTCTCACGCGCGAAGGCGGCCAAATCAAAGTCGTTGGCTGGCATCAGACCGCGGTCGGGCAGGATCCGAGAACCGTGGCCGGTCAGTGGATCGACGCGCACATCGATCGGCGTGCGAACCAACATTCCGGTCCCCGGCTCGAGCATCTCAGCGGTGAGAATGTGACGTCGGAGTTCCATGGCGAACCGCTGAGGATCCTCTCACGTTGGCGGCTCTCGATGCGCAACGCCTCCTGACGCCTGCCGGCGCACGCATACGGCTGGGTCCGGGACGAGAAGCTCTTGCGGTCCAAGCTCAGCCGGTCGGCTGGCGCGACCCGACTTCGACGACGCCCTGGTGCAAGCGATGCCCGATGAGCGACGCGGTCCTCGAGTTGTCAATGGACCTGAGGAGCGCTGCGGCGACAGATCGATGTTTGGCGATTGAGCGCGCCGGAGCGGCTGACGCGTTCCGCATAAGCACTCCGGCCGTGCTGCATGCCCAAGCGTGGGCCTTGCTATCGGCGAGCTGCACGGTCGCGATGGGTCGTCGAGAGGATCCCGGCGTCGCCCCATATGTCCGTAAGGGGTCACCCACGGCGCCCCGGCGCTCCTTGAGATCATCGCTCCTTCCGTGAGCGAGCGGAAGTCCGCGTCGCCCGATGTCGTGCTCTCGAAGCTCCTCAATGGCGACACTCTCAGCCACGATCCATGACGTGCCTGTTTCCCTCGTCAAGCGCAACCCGACGCGTCCTGACGGCCACGCCCACGACTGCTAGCGCGGGTGCGTTGGGTCAGCTAATTCGAACCGTTTCCGCCGTGGCCGCTTGAGCGGCAATGGAGCGACGAGTTTCGGTCGATCATCGGTGGCTGCTTTCGGCGCAACCGCCTCGGAGGTGGCAGCTCAGTCGAGCTTGACCAGGTCTTTGAAGATCAGTCGTCCCCAGGTATTGCCGCGCGCTTGGACGAGGAGTCCACCTTCGGAAAGGCCGCCCAGTTGGATTGGTGCGAACCCGAGATTCTCGGCAAGGGTGCCGATCTCGGTTGCTGCGTCGTCGTCGTCGCTGGCGAGGAATACGACTCTCCGGCCACCGTTGACGGCGGGGTCTTGGTCAAGGACGGGGGCGACGAGGTGGTTGAAGCCCCTGACCAGTTTTGCGCCGGTGAAGGCCTGCTCGATGACCTTGGAGGAAGGCTGCCCTCCGAGTTCCTCGGGGGACACGCCGTATGCGTTGGTGACATCGATGATCGTCTTTCCCTCCCAGGTCGCGAGCGTTTTGGCGACATCCTCGTGGGACTCGAAACGGACAGCCAAGAAGACGACGTCCGCCTCGACCGCTTCCGCGAGTGTCGTGGGGATGATCTGGGGTCCGATCGCGGCAGCATCGGATGCGAAGCTCTCCGGGTCGCGAGTGGTGGCGACGGACACTTCGATGCGGCTTCGGGAAAATGCGTTGGCTAGGGCCTGGCCGATGTTGCCGAAGCCAATGATTGCGTAGCTCATCAGTCCTCTTTGTCGTGGCGGGTCAGATCTGCGCCAGGCCGCCGTCGACGGCGACCTCGCTGGCGGTCATGTAGCTGCTGTCAGGCGACGCGAGGAAGGCAGCCGCCGCCGCGATCTCCGACGGCTCGGCCATACGCTGGAGCGGGTTCATCGAAGCGAAGCTCTTCTGGCCTTCTTCGCCTAGCGCTTCCTTCGCGAGCTCCGTCGCTGTCGCCCCGGGTGACAGTACGTTGACCCGGATGCCGGTGCCCTTGAGGTCCTCCGCCCAGGTCTTCGAAAGGTTGCGCACTGCCGCCTTGCTCGCGGCGTAGGCGGTGAACGCGGGGGCGCCCGTGGTGCCGGCGCTTGATCCGGTCAGGATGATCGAACCGCCCTCGCCCATCAGTGGCAGAGCCTTCTGGACGGTGAATATCGTCCCCTTCACGTTGGTGTCGAAGACCTCGTCGACGTGCTCGACCGTGATCTCGCCGAGCGGGAGCTGGCTTCCCGCTCCAGCATTGGCGAAGACAACGTCAAGGGTTCCGCGCTCATCCCTCACGGCCGCGTAGAGCCGGTCTAGGTCGTCCAGATCAGACACCGAGCCCTGCACCCCGCGGGCATTGGGCCCGAGGTCAGCCACCGCTGCGTCGAGCGCCTGTTGTCGGCGGCCGAAGACAAAGACGAAGGCGCCCTCCTCGATGAACCGCTTTGCTGCGGCGAGGCCAATGCCAGTCGCGCCGCCGGTGATTACGGCGGTTTTTCCCTTGAGCTTTCCCACGGGTACTCCTGTCGTTGGTTTGGTCCGGTGCTATGCACACCGACTTGGGTGCTTAACGTAGCAGAGATGGTGACGCTATGCACACCGACCAGTACCGACCGAGCTAAGCTTGGTCCATGACGGAGTCGAAGAACGAGCCGCAAGTGGAAAAAGGGCCGCGAGGCCTGCGTCGCGGCAGGGGCGCGCGCGAGCGGATCCTCAGCGCTTCACAACAGTTGTTCCGCGACCAGGGCATCAACTGCACCGGCGTGAACGAGCTCTGCGCGGTGGCCGAGGTATCCAAGCGCACGCTCTATCAGCACTTCACCGGCGGCAAGGACGAGCTGGTCGCCGAGCACCTGCGGCGATTCGATCCCGAGATCCTGCCCGGGGTGTTCGACCGCACGGACCTCACACCACGCGAACGGCTGCTCGCCGCGTTCGACGTGGACTCGCCCCTGTGCCCGTTCATCGCAGCGGCCGTCGAAATCAACGACCCGGGACACCCCGCACGCATCTACGCCCGCGACTACAAACACGCCCTCGCCGAGCGGCTCACCGACACCGCCCGCGAAGCCGGCGCCACCAACCCCGAACAGCTCGGCGAGCAACTGGCGCTACTCCTGGACGGCGCCTCGGCCCGCAGCCGAGTCCTCAACACCTCAACCTTCTCCACCGCCGCCGCCATCGCAGCAATCCTCATCGACAACGCCATCCCCACCGCAACGCGTCCGCCCAACGCAGGCTGATCGGCATCGGGTTCAGGGGGTTCATGATCACCCGAGCCCGCCGCAACGACGCGATCGCGGAGGTCCCGGCTCCCGACTTCCGCAGTTGGTGGGTGCACGGATCGGCTGGATCGCCCGTAGGTAAGGGGGATTCGGGCGTTTTCGGGGGCGCGAGCCGTGTGTCCACGCTCCGGGGCTCGGCACGAGCGTCTGGAGCGGGCGTTTCGGGGCTCAGGCGGGGGTGAGCGCGGTGATCCGGGCGGGCGGCGTGACGCTTGTGGCGTTGTAGATCGCGGCCTGCTGGTCGGTGATGGTGGTGGTGTGCTGCACGGTGCCGGCGGGGCCGGTGAGCGTGACCAGGTGCAGGCGGCCGAGGTCCAAGGCGATCCGTCGCCAGGTCTGGTCGGTTTGGCGCTCGGCGATGCGGATCAGCAGCAGCGCGAGCCAGCAGATCAGGACGTGCGCGCGGATGCGGTGCTCGAGGCGGTGGAACACCGGGCGCAGCTCGAGTGTGCCCTTCAGGTCGCGGAACCCGCGTTCGGCTTCGAGCAGGTTCTTGTAGCCCAGCGCGACGTCCTCCGCTGACAGGTCCGGGTCGCTGGTGGAGAGCAGGTACTTGCCGTCGAGCTTCGCCTCCGCGGCGATCTTCGCACGGTCGATCTTCAGCCGGCCGGAGGGCGTTTGGCGTAGGTAGCGTCCGAGTGATGGGTGGTCGCGCAGCGCGCACTCGGCCTTCGTGTGCGCGGCGGCGTGCTTGCCCTTGGCGGTCTTCGCCGTGCGCGTCTTCTCGCGCTGGGTCTCGATCCGCTCGAGCTCTGCCTCGAGGCGGCGGATCGTGTCCTCGCGGATCGTCTTCTGGCGCTCGGCCTCGGCCGGGTTGTGGCAGATGACGAACCTGCGAGCTGCGTCGCCGTGACCGACGCGGACTTCTTTGACGCGGAGGTTGTCGCGCACGGTCTGATAGCGGCCTTGACGGCTGAGGGCTTCGGCGACGTTGGGGGCGCCGTCGCGCATCCGCTCGCCGGCGATCCAGTGCCCGCCTGCCCGGGTGAGGTAGGTCAGGTTCTCATCGCTGGAGAACCCGCGGTCGACGACGGTGATCACCCGGCCGAGCCGCCAGCCGCGCAGGTCGTCCTTGACCTCCTTGAGCAGCGACATGTCGTTGGTGTTGCCCGGCCAGCACCACACGCGGACGGGGATCCCCTCGCGGGTGACGGCCAGCCCGATCACGATCTGCGGCAAGTCCGGCCGGTGATCCTTGGAGTGTCCGTAGACGCGGAACGCGTCCTCACCGTCCTCCGCGGTGTCACGCTCGAAGTACGTGCTCGTGGTGTCGAAGAACAGCAGGTCGACCTCCAGGTTCAACAGGTCGGCGCAGGCGAAGAACACAGCCTCCTGCACCTTGGCCTCGGTGTCGGCGTCGATCAGCAGGTCCATCGCCCGGTAGCACTGGTCCTCGTCCATCCCGTCCAGGCCGCGGATCGCGACATCGCAGCTCGCCCACTCCGCAGCGGCGAGCTTCGAGGACGGTGCGAGTGCCCGGTTGGCGACCATCGCGAACAGCACCCGCTCCACGTCGGTGGTGAACCGGCGCGCGCCGAGGACCTTCGCGATCGCCTTCTCGATCCCAAGCTTGCGCCACAGCCCGTCCAGCAGCCACGCGCCGCCGACCGGCCGCGAGTCGACGACCTCGAACTCGCCCGGCGCGCCCGGCAGCGGCTGCCCGCCGCCATCACCGTCGGTGAACCGGGCGATCGACACCGCCAGCCGGCGCAGCCCCTCGATGTCGAGCTGGTCCTCGCGGCCGAGGTTGAGCAGCACCTCCGCCTGCGTGACCCCGTTCACCCGCCGGTTGTGCGCCAGCTGCACATAGCGAACCGCTGACCCGTCCGCGCGCTTACGCTGCGTCGTCCGCAGATACATATGCCCACAGACTTAGCACATAGCGCCGCTGACCACAAGCTAAAGCACGCTATCCGTGTGCCCACGCTTTTCGAGCCGCGGCAGAAACCAAACCCCGTATTTACAGGCAATTCAACCCAAAATCGGCCTCTGAATGCCCATCAGCTGCGGAACCCAGGCGGCTCGCAGGGTTCGCGGCCCTGACCTGCACGGCCACGCCGCCCCAGCTCAGCTCCCCGACCTTGAAGGCCAGCATCTCACATCGAGCCCAGCGGACGTTCGATGGAGCAGCTTCCCTCCTGCGAGCCGCTGCCTAGCCTTGCGCCGCTGTCGATCCGCTGCTGGTTTCACGTAGACGCGGACGCGTGGGAGGGGGCTTCGAGCCCGACGAGGTCGCTCCTCTCCGCCGGAAGCCGCGACGAAGAATGCGCGTGACTGCGTCGCCGCTGCAGCGTCGATCATGGCTGCTTCTGCACCCGTGCCGGACAAAGCGGCCACCTCACCGGGCGACCGCAGTAGCGGCAAAGGAGCGACGCGATCCCCGGCGAGTCGTGGTCGCTGCTTCGGGCCGATCGGGGAAGTCTCGTCGTCGCCGATTTCGGGTCGTGAGGCTGCTGCTGGTTCGTGGAAGCAGCCACGCCGCTGGTTCGCCGGTCGTAGCTGCTGAAGCGGCCTCAGCGGCCACGCCGGCTTCGGATTGTGCGGTTTGAAGCGCCGGGCTGACGAGCGCGTCTCGCTCGCGACCGACGGTGAGGGACTGTGGGACGGTTTGACCCGGCTGGTGCCGCCTGCTACCTTGCGTGACATGGCAGCGAAGGTTCGGGACACACCAATCTCCCAACTGCGGCGAGGCGTACTCGAGTTTTGCGTGCTCGCGCTGCTGCGCGACGGCGAGCGCTACAGTTACGAACTCGTCCGCGCGCTCGGCGATGCCGACGGCCTGGTGACGACCGAGGGAACGCTCTACCCGATGCTCGCCCGGCTACGTCGCGAGGGTGTTGTCGAGACGACCTGGCGTGAATCCCCGTCAGGACCCCCGCGTCGCTACTACCACCTCACCTCGGACGGACAAACCGCACTCGGCACCTTCGTGACCGAGTGGACACGATTCCGCGACTCGGTCGACGCCCTGCTCAGCAGCGGAGTGATCGGATGAAAACCGACACCCTCCATCCGCTCGCGGCCGAGTACGTGGAGCGCCTGCGCCGAGCCGGACGGCGTCTCCCGCACGACCGACTGCGGGAACTGATCGCCGAGATCGAGACGCACGTGTCCGAGGCGATCGATCCGAGCGCATCAGATACGCGGGCGCTCACGGTGCTCGAGAAGCTCGGCGAACCCGAGGCGATCATCGCGGCTGAAATGCCGCCCCCGGACGAGCCCCCGGCCGGTCGCGGAGCCAAAGAATGGGCTGCGATCATCCTGCTCCTGCTCGGCGGGTTCATCCTCGCCGCCGGCTGGGTCGCCGGTCTGGTCATGCTGTGGAGCTCACGCGCCTGGACCACACGCGACAAGTGGATCGGAACGCTCGTGATACCCGGCGGCCTCGCCACCGCTGTCCTGATCGGGCTGATAGCGATCGGAGCGCCCGCCAAGAAGCTCTGCTATGCCATCGGCGGCGGCGTCCAGCACTGCAGCAACGCTCCCGCGCAAAGCACCCCGATCCTCGGAGTCGCCGCATTCGCGCTGCTCGTGCTGGCTCCGATCGGCACCTCGATCTACCTCACCCGCCGCGCAGCCTGACGCCATGACGCAACGAATCGAACACCGCGCTGCAGGAACAGCCACACTTCCCTCACCGCCACATCGCGACGCTGACGAACGGGCGATGGCCCGACTCAAGGGCCGCGCCGCAATCACGTTGGCCGCCGTCACGTGTGCGATGGCGAGCGCCGCCTGCGGTGTCTCGGTCCATCTGGGAGGGGCCGCATCGGTTGGCTCATCTCCCGCAAATGCTGAACTGAAGGTCTCCGAATGTATGCGCTCGCACCAGGTGCCGCACTTCCCAGACCCGAGCGGAGGTGGCGGGTTCAACCTAGACGATTCCGGCATCAATCCGCAGTCGCCGTCGTTCCAGTCCGCGCAGCGCACGTGCTTCAAGCTGCTTCCTGGCGGCGGCCCGGGCGGGCATCCCACGCAGGCGATCGCGCAGGCTCTCCAGGTATCGGAGTGCATGCGGCGCCACGGCGTTTCCGGCTTTCCCGATCCGACGCTGAAACCGCCGTCCATCACCAACCGGGCCCAATACAGCATCGTGGACGACCGTGACGGAGCCGTGCTCGCTGTCCCGAGCACAATCAACCCAAGCTCCCCGACGTTCAAGCACGGCGCGGCCGCTTGCGGACTCAACTGAGGCCCGGGCTCAACGACCGGTTCCGCATCGGCCACGGCCGGCAGCCGCTCGTAGTCGCCAACGTCGCTCGATCGCCGCTGACGGAGTCGCGACGCGTGGTCGCCGCTCTTGGCCCCGGCGGCGATGGAAGCGGCCACGAGCGTTCACAACTCCTCGAGCGGCATACCAGTTCATGGGTGCCTGCTCCCGGCGGAAAGCGGCCACACAGGATCCGCCGAATCTCGTCGCTCCTCCGCCGCTCAAGCGGCCACGGCGGAGCCGCTCGGAATTAGCTGAGCAGACGCGCTCAAGCTAGTGTCAGAGTCGGGCCGCCAGGGCGGCGCCGGCTTGCGCTCGGTCAGGAGAGCAGAACCGTCGGCGCACCCGATCTGCATAGCGCTCTGGAACGGCCACGACACTCTCGACCGCACGACCGGCGGCTACCGCAACCGCGCCGGAGCAGCAGTCTCGTCGGCGTGACCCCCTGAGGCGTCAAGCAGCCAGCCCCGGACCGGCGGAACCGAGGCACCGGGCGCTGACCACCTGGAGCCTTCGGCCGCCGCGTTGCCCAGGCACCGTCGGGATTCGGCACACACGAGGCGAGCCGCGGTTTCGGCGATCTGCAGGGCAGCCGGCCCTGGCCGTGAGGCCCGGGACGCGCTCGCAGTGGCCGCTTCTGTCCGACACCAGCAGTCTACGGGCCGAGGCCCCTGGTGGCCGCTTCAGCGTCGCTGCGTCGCCGCTCGAGCAGCGCTCTGGGCGTGTGGCCGCTTCGAGGTCGTTGCCGACGAGAGCGGCCACAGCGTGCGCGCTTCGGCTGAAGCGCGTTCCAGGCGCGGCGTTCGGACGTCGGGCGGCACGGCTGGCCAGCATGGGCGTCGGTGTTCTGGCATCGTCGGCTTGTGAACCAAGACGCCCTGATCAGGCTCCTCCACCAACGCACCAGGGCCGGTTGGATCGACCTGCTGATCCTGTTCGTAGTCTCCGTCGCTATGTCTCTCGCCAGCGGGCGCGGGCACATCGTCCACTGGACCACGGACGACTACGGCGTTCTCGACCAGCACTACGGCGCCGATATCAACATGCCGACGTCCTGGTGGCTGATCTGGGTCGCGTTCGTCCTCCTGTACTACTCCGTCGATGAAGTCCTGACCGGCCAGACGGTCGGCAAGCGGATCATGGGCCTCAAGGTGATCACCATCAGCGGCCGACCACTCGATGGACGCGCCGTCGTGCTCCGGACACTCGGCCGGATCATCGACGTGCTCCCCGCGTTCTACCTCGTCGGCTGGATCATGATGCGCGGCCCGCACCGACCGCCACAGCGATTCGGGGATCGAATCGCAGGCACGACGGTGGTCCCGATCGCGCATCCGTCGTGAGCTGCCGCGAGGCGACGGAGACAGCGGCCAACTGGCCGCTCTGCCGCAGACGCGGCCACCCGCGGCAGCGGCGGCGCGCTGCTGCAATAGGCGTCACGCGGCAGTGCCCCTTGCGACGCCGCGCACGACTCCTTTCGACATCCGGCGGTCGTCCGCGCTGGCGAGTGCTTCGGCGACATCTGGATCGCCCGTTCGTCGGCGCCGAGATCCCGCAGCGACGTGCGGCGCCGCCGACGCCGGTCGGCGCTGCATGGGCACCACCGGCACCGCGCATGCTGGGTTGCGGACCCTGCTCTCGGCGACGAGCAGGATCGCCGCCCTTGGCGCCGCCGCCGCCCTGCCGCTTTTCGCTCAAGAGCAGCACTCTGGTTTGGCGCGCAGCTCTCGAGTTTCAGCGAAAGCCAGTCGAGATCACGCTACGCGCCGGACTTGTTATGAGGTAGCGCTCGTCATCGATCGGGCCGCCCCAGTAGAAGGGTTCGGACAGCTTGGTGACCGTCGCCGTCCGACCGAGAGTCGCGATGAGCTCCAGCGCCTGGGCGCCGGTCAGACCGGCGCCGGTGTGCCATCGACCTTCGATCAGGACGAGGCGTCCCGTCGGCACGAGCAGCTCAGCCCAGCGCCTGAGCGCGACCGCCGGGTCCGGCAACGCCCACAATATGTGCCGTCCCAAAACGACGTCAAACGTGCTCGCTGACCACGGCGGCCGCATCGCGTCGGCGATCTGGAAATCCGGATCGCAACCTGTCGCCTCGGCCTTAAGGCGAGCGCGCTCGAGCACTCCCGTTGACAGGTCGAGCCGGGCCGGGCCAATCTGAGCATCAGCAGCCAGGCCTCCCGACCCACGGCTTGGGTGGTCCCAATTCACCCCACAGAAGCACCCGACAGTTGCCCGCGACGGTTTGCCCGATAGTTGAGTCAGCAAATATCGACTGCTCACGGCGGTGGAAAGATATAACCGTTCAGTCCCTGGGGCCTCGGGGTTCAGGCGAGCGCGGGGAATGGATCACCGCGGTTGTGGGCGGTGATCAAGTCGCTGAGGTAGGTGAACAGGCAGCGGTGTTGTTGGCGGCAGGTGGCGGCGGCTGAGAGGGCGCGTTCGGCGAATCGTTCGCCGTTGGTGCTTTGGGTGCCGAGCGAGATTTTTCGGTGAATGACGGGCGCGCGGAGCGCGCGTTCGGCCGGGTTGTTGGTCGGCTGGACTCCTTGGATTGTGGTGAAGGTCCACAGCGCTGGCCAGACCTTCAGCAGGTTGTTGGCGAACCGCCGGTGCCAGCGGGTCGGTCGGCTCTTCGGGCTGGCCTGTTTCAGGAGCGCGCGGAGTTCGGTCTGGATCGGCGCGATCTCGGCCTGGAGCCGGTCGCGGTCGTGGTGCTCATGCTGGTAGGTCCGCCAGACCGCGAACACACGGCGGGTGAGCTGTAGGCCGTGCCCGCCGAAGGTCTTCTGCTCGGCCAGCCCGTCGGCGTGGCGAGCGAAGTCGCGCTGATGTGCGACCAGCACACCTGCCGTCGTTCAGGGTTCAGGTGCTCGTAGCCGTTCCAGCGGTCAGAGACCACGATCCCCTGATAGCCGGTGCCGATCAGCGCGTTGAACTGCTGGCGGTTGCCGTGCTCGGCGATCTGCAGAAATGTCGCCCCCGGGGTGGTCGCAGTCCACAGCGCGCGGCTCTCGCCGCGGGTGCGCCACCCGGTCTCATCGACATGCACCGCACCTTGGTCTAGCACCCGATCCTGCAGCTGGCAGTGTGGTCCGGCGAGGGCCTCTGAGGTGCGCTGACAGACCTGATCCACGGCGCCGGTCGAAAGGGTGATCCCGAACAGGTCCGAGACGAGCTCGCCGATCCCGCGGCGAGAGACACGATGCCGGGCGGTCAACGTCACGATCGCCGCCTGCAGCCTCGGCCCAAACGCCGAACCGCTGATCCCCTCGGGCAGCCGAGCGGTCGTCTTGGCGCGGCACTCCCGGCAACGCAGCTGGTGGGTGCGATGCTTAGTCCAGCGCACGCTGATCGGCGGCAACTCCGCGACCTGATGGCGACCGAACCGCCCGCCGGCCGTGCGCTGCTGCGCCGCGAACCCCGCGCCGCAGCCGCCACACGCCTGCGGATAGTAATCGACGATCTCATCGATCTGATCCTCGGGCCTCAGCTCACGACCCGCGCCCGGATGCCCACTCTGCGCGCCCGGCTTGCGCTGCTGCCCGCCCTCCCGGCGCATCAACTCCTTCGCCCGCGCCCTCGCCTCGGCCCGCCGCTCCGCCCGCGACTTCGGCGGATCCAACGACGGCGGCCGCGAGCTCGTGCGGGAATCCTGACGCGCCTGCTCCTGCAACCGCTTCAAACGATCCTCGTGCTGCTCAACCCGCCCCGCCAGCTCAAGAATGAACTCGACACACGCCTCACGCCCCGAGTCATAGATCGCCTCCGCCTCGGCACGCTCCATACCCGCAAGATTCGCTGCATCAAGCAGGAATCCCTGCCCCAGGCCCCGACGACTGAACGCTTACGGAAAGATGCTGATTTGCAGGCACTTCCTGAGCGCCCCCGGCAGGACTCGAACCTGCGACCCACGGCTTAGAAGGCCGTCGCTCTATCCATCTGAGCTACGGGGGCGTGACGAGCGGCGGTCGGTCGCCGCCGCGCGGCGGGTTCGCCCGTCTGGCGGCGGCTCGAATCCAACGCGCGGGCTCCATTGTGGCTGACCGGCGGACGAGGCGGGCGCGGCCGGCGCCAGCCGGGCAGGTACGCTCGATCATGCCGGGGGTGATCAGGGACGGACGGGATTCTTGTGACGACGCGTCGACATTCCGCGGAGGGTGGGCACCGGCAGCGGCGTCGCCGACGCGTGGCGATCGTCGTGGTGGCGGCCGTGGCGGCGTTCGCGCTGGTGGCGTCGTCTCAGGGCAGCGGCGCGGGCGTGGCGCTCGACCCGTCGGCGTTTGCTCCCGGTGCGTGCATGGCGTACTCGCCGACCCACGGCGATCGCAACCAGACGGTCTTCCTCGATGCCGGGCACGGTGGAATCGATCCGGGCGGGGTGGGCGCGACGAGCGCCGGCCGCGTGATCGACGAGGCGACGGTCAACCTGGCGATCGAACTGGCGGCGATGAAGCGGCTACGGGCCGAGGGCTTCCGGGTCGTCGTCTCCCGCACGCGCCAGACGACCGTGGTGCGGCTGCGACCGGCCGACGTCGACGGCGCGCTGCTGTCGATCCAGGGCGCGCACGACGATGTCGTCGCGCGCGACGTGTGCGCCGATCTCGCCCGGGCCAACGTCCTCGTCGGCATCTACATGGACGCCGGCGCCAGCGCGAGCGACAGCGGCGGCCTGACCGCCTATGACCCTGATCGCCCGTTCTCGGCGGCCAACCTGCGCCTCGCGACGCTTCTGCAGACCGACACGCTGAAGGCGATGAACGCCCAGGGCTGGGCGATCCCCGACGACGGCGTGGAGTCCGACACGACCCTCGGCTCCTACGTCGCCGGCCCGGCGTCGAGCTCGATCGCGGCCCAGGCCGCCGCCTATGACCACCTGCTCCTCATCGGCCCGAGGCAGAGCGGGTTCGCGGACCATCCCAGCACGATGCCCGGGGCGGTCATCGAGCCGCTGTATCTGAGCGATCCGTTCGAGGGCACGATCGCCGCCGGCCGGGACGGGCAGACGGTCATCGCCGACGCCATCGCCGCCGCCGTCCGGAGCTTCTTGACCCGGCGCTGACGGGAACCCGAGCAGCCGACCGGTCGACCTCCCGGGCGACCCGCGGCCACGCCGCTCTCAGAACAGGTGGCGCAGGATCCGTCGCAGCAGCCCGGGTGGGGCGGCGAGCGTCGGTGGAGTCAGCAGCGCCGGGCGTGAGACGTCCAGGAAGTCCGCCACCGTCGCGGCGTTGGCGTCTCGGTAGGTGAGCGCCGGCAGGTTCCACTGGGCCTCGATCGTCGCCAGGATCGAGGTGTGATCGTGCACGACGTTCGTCACGCCGCCAGGGCGGGCGTACGGTGAGGCGACGACCGCCGGCACCCGCGGCCCGTAGATGGTGTAGCCGCCGGGCACGTCCCCGGGCGCCAGCTCAGGGGCGATGCCGTCGGGCGCGATCGCCGCCGGCGGGGGGACGTGATCGTAGTAGCCGCCGTGCTCGTCGTAGGTGTAGACGAGCAGCGTGCGGGACCAGAGCGGCGACTGCAGAACGGCCTGCACGACATCGTGCGCCCAGGTCTCGCCGTAGGCGAGATCCTGCGATTCCTCCTCGTCACCGCCGATCGATGCGATCTTGGCGCCGACCGCCGCCAGCCCCGGCACCTTCTCCAGTCCCTGACCGAGCAGCGCGAGCGCACCCGCCTCCGGGTCGACGAAGCTGACCGACGGCAGCGAGCCGGCCTTGCAATCGTGGAAGAACTCGGCAATCGGCCGGATATGGGTCGGGTTGCGCTCGATCACGGACGGGATGATCACCGTCGCCGGGACGTCGGTGAAGTAGTTGCGCCAGCTGATGCCGTGGGCGTTGAGACGATCGAAGATCGTGCCGTTCGGGGGTGGCGGATCGGCCAGGCTCCCGAGCGTGGTGGCGATGGCGCCGTACGCGGTTCCCGCCATCGCGAACCGGCGGTTGGGGACCGTCATGCACGGCGCCGAGCAGAACCAGCGATTGGCGACGGTGAAGGCGCTGGCCAGCGAATAGGCGAACGGGATGACGCTCGACGGGTAGTAGCCCATGGGCTGGCTGCTGGCCACCGAGCGGACGAAGCCGTCCATCGCCCCACCGTTGATCTGCTCATGGGTGGCGTTCCAGGTCTGGGTGACGTGAGGACCCTGCGCGGTCGATGGAAACGGGAACGCGCGGACCGGACCGTCGGGCCCCGGATTGGCGTTGACCGCCTTCCCGAGGTCGTCGAATGTCAGCCCATCCGCCTCGGGCTGTCCGACGCGCGCCAGCTCTCCCAGGATGTTGTCGAAGGAATGGTTCTCCATCATCACGACCACGAGGTGGTCGAACGGGAGCGCCCCGGTTGGCGTCCCGGCCGGGAGCGCCGGGTTGGGGAGGCTGTCAGGCGGGCGCGGCGCGGGATCGGTCATAGCGGCGCGAGTATCTCACGTCAGCGGCCCGCGCCCGGCGGGCGGATGAGGAGCCATCCGCCCGCCGCGGCACGTCGGGGTGGCCGCGTCCCGTCAGCCGAGCCAGTACTGCACGGTCGCCTGGCCGAAGTCCAGGCCGGCGGTGAACGCGGTCGTATCAAACGCCGAATTCAGCGCGCTCGCCGCGGTCGCCGTCAAGGTGGCCGTCACCGGGCCGACGGTCACCTCTCCCCCGCCCGGATAGCCGATCTTCGCGCCGGCGAAGCTGAGGGCGAGGATCGGGACCGGGCCGGCGCCGTTGACCTCGGCGGTCAGGGTCTTGGAGGCGAGGTCGATGTCGAAGTCGGTGAGATCGACCGTCGTATCGCCCTTGGTCAGGGAGATGCCGCCGGAGTGCTTGATCGTCGTCGTCAGCAGCGCGAACAGGAACCGGTTGGTGATCGGGAACTGGAGCGCCCCGTTGGCCGCGTACGCCGGCGCGACGAGACCCGGTGTGATCCCCAACTCGCTCAGGGCCCCGGTGGCGGTGCTCGAGAGAACGAGGGCGGTGGAGCCGTGCGCGGTGGAGCTGGTCGACGCGATGGTCTGCGCCGAGGCGGCGGGCACGAGCGCAAGCGCTGTGATCAACCCGGCCAGGACCGGGAGCAGGGGCCGCGTGAACCGCTTGACGATGGGCATCGGATATTCCTCCTCGAGGTGGTGGTCTGTAGGTGGTACGGACCACCGCGGCGAGGCGGTTGTGACTTTCTCGGTGCCCGGGCAGGGCGCCCCCGGATCGCCGGTCCGCGGACGCCGGCGGCGCCGCGGACCGGGGCCGGTCAGCGTGTGGATCAGCGGCAGCCCTGGGCTTCGAACTGTGCGACCGATTCGTAGGTGACGGTCGGCATGTACGGGCCCATCGTCGCCGAGACGTTGGCCGGCAGCCCTGGGGCGGGAACGTCCTGGATCGCCTCGGTGAACGACGACGACGGGAGCTGGTTGCGCATCAGCAGCTGAGCCGACGTCGGGCGGTTCTCGGTCAGCGGCGCTCCGTCGCCGCTGCCCCAGTTCAGCCAGGCGACCCCGCACTGCGCGGTGGCGTTCGTCGGCTGATCGGCCGGAGTGCTGACCACGATGGTGTAGTCCCTGCTGGAATTGAGCGGCACCTGCTCGTCATAGAGGCAGCCGTTCGGCGACGAGGTGGCGGTCGTCAGCAGACTCTGCTCCACGCACAGCGACCAGTAGCGCAACTGCGTGCCGCCGTTGAAGAACAGGGCGTTGTCGTAGGTCTCCGGGGTCGTCGGCATCTCGCCGGTGACGACCGCGATGTTGTTCCCGCCGCTCGCCGGGCCGAAGTCACGGTCGATGTAGGCCGAGAGATAGGCGTCGTCGACGTTCTGGTAGTTGGTCACGGCGAACGTGTTCGAGCACACCGGGCTCCCGTCGAGCGGGGTGTTCAGCGGATAGCCCGCCGCCAGGTAGTACGGGTCGAGCTCCTGGCAGCCGTTGACCGCCCGGAACCACTGCGCCGGGTCGGTGGCCGGAGCCTCCGGCGAGGATCCGGCAGCGCCGGCGGCGGCGAGAGCGGGCAGATGGATGAGCCGCTCATAGGTGGTGAGCGGCAGGCCGGCGCCGAGCGTCGAGACGAAGGTGCTGACGCCGACGGCGGCGCAGGCGGCGGTGCCGGAGATCTGCTGCCCGTTCGCCAGGACGACGGTCGGCGACGGCAGACCGCCGCCTCCGGTGATATCAAATCCGCGGTCCGCCACCTCGACGCGATAGATGAGCTTGACCGGCTCGGTCTGGCCACTCGGCAGCGTGCCGGCGTACAGCGTATTCGCCGCGCCCCCCGACGCCGGAGGCTGTGCGCCGCTGACGGTCACCGACCAGCTGCGCAGCGGGAGATATCGCAGCCCGCCTGACCAGAACGGATTGACGGAGAGGAACCCGGGATTGATCGACGCGTCGTGGATGCCGTCGATGACGACCCCGGTCTGGGTCGCCGTCGAACCGTAGGACTCCAGCGAGAAATAGCGCGCGTACGGATAGTTGCCGCTGAGGACGACCGAGGCCCCCGCGGGCAGGTTGAAGCTCGTGTACCAGTACGTCGACCCCGCATCCGGATACGACGAGTTGACCGTCGAAACGTCGATCGGCTGGCTCCAGAAACAGCTGCTGGCCGCCGCGTTGACAGACGCCTCGGCCGTCGCCAGCGGCAGCGCCGCCATGAACGTCGCTGCGAGAACTGCAAGGAGGACTGCCCGTCTACGCACGGCTTCCGTTCCTTTCCGTAGGTGAGGACGCCAGATGCCCCGGCGCACGCCGCGAGAAAGCTATCACGCTGGAGACAGATATCAACGCCTGTCCCATTAGTGCGGAAGCCGTGGTTAAGTCGTATCCTCCGGCCATGGAGTGCAGGCGGTGATGGAGTACAGTGTCTCGTGGCGCATCCTGGCGTCGATCGCTGAGGACACTCGGCCTCACGCCACCCCCGTCGTGGAGCGTCCCACCCCAAAACACGCGCTCGCTGCCGCCAGAGAGCTCTTCGTATCCGGCGAGCGCGTCGATATGCAGAGCGTGGCGGAGGCGTGCGATGTCGCCCGCGCAACGCTCTACCGGTGGTTCGGCGACCGCGAACGGCTGATGAGCGCGGTGCTCGCCGACCTGCTGCGCCGAACCTTCGAGGTGATCAGCCCCCAGGCCACGGGGGAGGGCCTGGAGCGCGTGCTGGACACTGCGCGCCGGGTGATGACGATGACGGCGTCGTTTCCACCGCTGGCGAGCTTCGCCACGCGCGAGCCCAAGCTCGCGCTGCGCATCCTGCTCGCTCCTGACGGCGAGGTCGCCCGCGAGCTCTCAGACCAGTTCGAGCGCTCCATCGTCGAGAACGTTCCCGAAGCCCAGATCGAGCCCGGGACGCTCGCCGTCATCGTCCGGCTGGCCACTGCCATGGAATGGGCGAACGTCGCGGTCGGCTATCCGCCCCAGGTGGAGGAGTTCGTCGGCGCCATCCAGGCGATCGTCACCGCCGCCCAGCGCGTCGCCCTGCTGGGCACCGAGATCCCACAGGACCAGTAATCCGCCGCACCACATTCGGTGCTTGTTGCGGTTTACTTGACGTGCCGGGGGGCTGAGTGTGGGCGGTGATCCCTGCGGGCGCGCGGCGACCAGCCGTGCCCCCCGCAGCGACCATGGTCCGTGCACGTCGACGAACATTGCCAGAGGAGATGCGATGACGGCTTCCGTCTTTCCGCCCGCTGCCGACCAGCGGCACGCCGGGCGTTACGAGGAGATCTACCGGCGTTCGGTGCAGGACCCGGTCGCGTTCTGGGGGGACGCGGCGGCCGACATCGACTGGATCAAGCCATGGGATCAGGTCCTCGACGACTCCGATGCGCCCTTCTACCGGTGGTTCGCCGGCGGTCAGCTGAACACGTGCTACAACGCGGTCGACCGCCACGTGGAGCATGGTCGCGCCGAGCAGCTGGCGCTCATCTACGACTCGCCCGTCACCGGCGGCGGGGCGACGTACACCTATCGCGAGCTGCGCGACGCGGTGGCGCGATTCGCCGGGGCGCTGAAGGCCCAGGGCGTGGCGAAGGGCGACCGGGTCGTGATCTACATGCCGATGGTGCCCGAGGCCGCCATCGCCATGCTCGCCTGCGCGCGCATCGGCGCGATCCACTCCGTCGTGTTCGGCGGCTTTGCCGCCAACGAGCTGGCCGGGCGGATCAAGCACGCCGAGCCGAAGGTCGTCGTGACGGCGTCATGCGGAATCGAGCCCGGCCGGCTGATCGCCTACAAGCCGCTGCTCGACGGGGCGATCGAGCTCGTCGAGAACAAGCCACAGCGCTGCATCATCCTGCAGCGGCCCGAGCTCGAGGCGGAGCTGGGCTCGGAGCGCGACATCAGCTGGAGCGACGCCGTCGCCGCCGCCGAGCCGGCCGACTGCGTGCCGGTCGACGCCACCGACCCGCTGTACATCCTGTACACGTCGGGCACGACCGGGAATCCGAAGGGCGTCGTGCGCGACAACGGCGGCCATGCCGTGGCCCTGAAGTGGACGATGGAGAACATCTACGGCGTGGCGCCCGGCGAGGTGTACTGGGCGGCCTCCGATGTCGGCTGGGTCGTCGGGCACTCCTACATCGTCTACGCGCCGCTGCTGCACGGCTGCACGACCGTCCTGTACGAGGGCAAGCCGGTCGGGACGCCGGACCCGGGCGCGTTCTGGCGCGTCATCGCCGAGCATGGGGTCAGCACGCTGTTCACGGCGCCGACCGCGTTCCGCGCCATCCGTCAGCAGGATCCCGAGGGCACGCATATCCACCGCTACGACCTCTCGGGGCTCCGGACATTGTTCCTCGCCGGGGAGCGCTGCGATCCCGAGACGCTGCGCTGGGCCCAGGAGCAGCTGAAAGTCCCGGTGATCGACCACTGGTGGCAGACCGAGACCGGTTGGGCGATCGCCGCCAACTGCATCGGGATCGAGGAGCTGCCGGTCAAGCCCGGCTCCCCCACCTGCCCGGCGCCGGGCTGGGCACTGAAGGTGCTCGACGGCGAGGGCAACGAGATGGCGCCGGGGCAGACCGGCGCGCTGGCGGTCAAGCTGCCGATGCCCCCGGGCGCCACGCCGACGCTGTGGAACGCCGCCGACCGCTTCCGCTCCACGTACCTGGCGGCCTTCCCCGGCTATTACGAGACCGCCGACGCCGGCTACATCGACGACGACGGCTACGTGTTCGTGATGGCCCGCACCGACGACATCATCAACGTCGCCGGCCACCGCCTGTCGACCGGCGCGATCGAGGAGGTGATGGCCGGCCACCCGGACGTCGCGGAGTGCGCGGTCATCGGTCCCGCCGACCGGCTCAAGGGACAGCTTCCGTTCGGCCTGCTCGTGCTCAAGGCCGGCGTGGAGCGGCCGCACGACGAGATCGTCGCCGAGGTCGTCAAGCGCGTCCGGGATACGATCGGGGCGGTGGCGGCCTTCAAGACGGCGGTCGTCGTCGATCGCCTCCCCAAGACGCGCTCGGGCAAGATCCTGCGCGCGACGATGCGCAAGATGGCTGACGGCGAGGAGTACACCGTCCCGGGCACGATCGACGATCCCGTCGTCCTCGACGAGATCGGCGAGGCCCTGCACGAGGTCGGATACGCCCAGAGCAGCAGGTAGCCGGGCGCCGGGGCGCGTGACGTCGCGCGCCCCGGCGCGTAGTGTCCGGGTATGAGCCGTCGCACCGGACTGATCGTCGCGGTCATCGTGCTCGCCGTCGGCGCCTGCGGCACCGGCCCGCCGGCGACGGCCGGCGACGTGCGGATGTCGGTCGCCCGCGCCCCGGCGACCGTCCCGGCGGCCGACGCCGCCGCGCTCGCCGCCGGGAACGCGACCTTCGCCGGACGCATCCTGGGTCTGCTGTCACGGTCGCAGGCGACCGTGGCGCTGTCACCGTTCAGCATCTCGGAGGCGATGGCGATGGTCGACGCCGGGGCGAAGGGCGAGACGGCCGCGCAGATCGACGCGGCGCTCGACTTCCGCTTGGCGCCGGCGCCGCTCGGCGCGGCCTTCAACGCGCTCGATCTCTCGCTCGGCGCCATCGACTCACCCGGCGCCCGTCTGGAGATCGCCGACGCGCTCTACGGTCAGCGCGGCATGCGCTTCCGGGAGGCGTTCCTGTCGGCGCTGGCGCGCGACTACGGCGCGGGAATCCGGACCGTCGACTTCCAGCACGCTGCCGCGGCGGCCGTCGCCGCGATCAATGCCTGGGTCTCTCGGGAGACCGACGCCAGGATCCCGAGCCTGCTCGGAGCCGGCGACGTCGGCCCGAGCACCCGGCTCGTGCTCGTCAACGCGATCGCGCTCGACGCGCGCTGGAAATCGCCCTTCGAGCACGCCGACACCGCGCCGGCGCCGTTTCACGCGCCCGGACAGACGCTCGAGGTGCCGACCATGAACCAGACCGGGATGTTCGGCTATCGCCGCCAATCCGGCTACAGCGTCCTGGAGCTGCCCTACGTCGGCGGCCGGCTCGCCTTCGACGTCCTGCTGCCCGCCCCGGGCCGGCTCGCCGCGCTGCTCGGCACGCTGCGCGACGGCGGGCTGACGGCGGCCGTGGACGGCCTGACCGAGCGCGAGCTGCTCGTCTCGCTGCCCAAGCTGCGCCTGCGCACGCGGTTCGAGCTCGCCGGCGCACTCAGCACGCTCGGGATGCCGATCGCCTTCGGCAGCGATGCCGACCTCTCGGGGATCGCCGGAGCTCCCGGCGCCCTCGCGATCTCCCACGTCGTCCACGAGGCGTACCTCGACGTCGACGAGGCCGGGACCAAGGCGGCGGCGGCGACCGCCGTCGGGATCGCGCCGACCGCCGTTCGCGCGCCGCCGGCGCTGCACTTCCGCGTCGACCGGCCGTTCGTCTTCGTGCTGCGGGACACGAGCACCGGCGCGGTGCTGTTCGCCGGCGTCGTCTCGCGCCCGGAGGGCGAGTCCGCCGACCCGTAGGCCGACGGCGGCCCCTGCGCTACGCGGTCGCCGCCGTCGGGCGCGTGGCTAGGCGCTCCAGCTCGGCCACCCGCGCGGCGATCCGCTCCTCGTCGGTGATCAGCCGCCACCGGCTCGTGGCTCGATTGCCGGTCCGGCGGATCTGACCGGCCTGCTCGAGCCCGCGCAGCAGGTCCTGGACCTGCTTGGGCGCGGCATTGGCCTCGGCGGCGATGGCGGACACGCTCAGTCCGTCGCCGGACGCGCGCAGCATCGCCTCGAGCTTGCCGGCCAGCAGCACCTCGGTCTTGCGGCGGGGTCTCGAGGCCCGCGGCCGGCGCGGGGCGGAGCGGCGCAGCGAGACGGCCGCGGGCTCGGTCACGGCCTCGAGGTCGGTCACGGCCTCGGGGTCGGTCACGGCCTCGGGGTCGGTCACGGCCTCGGGGTCGGTCACGGCCTCGGGGTCGGTCACGGCCTCGGGGTCGGTCCCGACCTCGGCCGCTGTCGCGGGCACGCGCACGATCGCCGCGGCGGCAGCGGCAGCCGGCGCCGCCGGCGCATCGCGGCCGCAGGAGGCATCGCCGCCGCGCGCGGCGCCGGCGAGGCGCAGCGCGTCGCGAGCCGCTTCCAGCCTGATGATCTCCTCGTTGGCCTCGGCGATACGCGCTTCGATTGATTGCCGGAGTTGGTCCAGATCCAGGGTCGACATGGCATCGATGCTATGCGATCCCGCTTCGCGTCCGCGAAGGGTCAGACCGAGACCACCCGCCGGGGTGCCCGCGCACCCCGCGCGCCGGTCAGCGGGCGTGGCCACAGCCAGCCTTTCGCGCGAGCCGCGCGCGACCTGCAGGAACAGACCATCGATCGGGGCGCCCGGATTTGAACCGGGGACCTCCTGCTCCCAAAGCAGGCGCGCTACCAAGCTGCGCCACGCCCCGTGCGTGGCCAGCGAGTCTAACGGTTCACCTGCCGGCGTCGGCTAGCCTCCGACACCGACCATGGCCGAGATCGCACCGCTCCACGCCCTCCGCTACGACCCGGACCGCACCGGCGGGCTGCAGGATGTCGTCGCGCCTCCCTACGACGTCATCGACGAGACGCAGCGACTCGCACTCGAAGCGCGGTCGCCGTACAACGTCGTGCGCATCGATCTGCCCCAGGGCGGAGACGACCGCTACGAACGGGCCGCCCGCCTGCTCGAAGACTGGCGGAGCGCTGGGATCGTCGTCACCGACGAGTCACCCGCGCTGTGGACGCTGGCCCAGGAGTACGTCGGCCCCGACGGCCGGAAGCGGACCCGCCAGGGATGCTTCGCGCGCGTACGCGTGGAGGACTACGGCGCGGGCCGGATCAGGCCCCACGAGCGGACCCACCCCGGCCCCAAGGAGGATCGGCTCCGGCTGACGCGGGCGACACGGGCGAACCTCTCCCCGATCTTCTCGCTGTACTCCGACCCGACCGGCGCAGCGGCCGCCGCGTTGGCGGCGGCGGGTAGCGAGACGCCGTGGGCGGAGACGATCGACGACGACGGCACCGTCAACCGGCTGGGCCGAATCGACGATCCCGAGGCGATCGGCGCCGTCCAGGCGGTGCTCGACACGGCCGAGCTGCTGATCGCCGACGGCCATCACCGCTATGAGACGGCGCGCGTCTACGCCGAGGAGATCGGCGGCGAGGGCCCGCACCGCTACGTCCTCATGTGCCTCGTCGCCCTCCAGGATCCGGGGCTGACGGTGTTCCCGACGCATCGGCTCGTCCGCGGTCTGAGCTCTGGGCAGCAGGAGTCGCTCGCCGCGGCCCTGCGCCGGGACTTCACGATCCAGGAGCTGACCGACACGACGCAGCTCGCTCCGCCGTCCGGCGAGACGGTGCGGATCGGCTACATCGACGCCCACCTGCGGCGGCCGTTCATGCTGACGCTGCGTGATCCGGCGATAGCCGACGCCGCGCTGCCCGAGCGGGCGCCCGCGTATCGGCGTCTGGACACCGCGGTGCTCGAGGCGCTGATCATCAAGGGTGCGCTCGGGCTGACCGATGACGACATCGACCACCTGAACGGGCTCGGCTACGCCCGGGACGTCGAGCAGGCCCTCGAGCTCGTCACCCCCGGCGGCTACGACGCCGCGTTCCTCATGGCCCCGACACCGGTGGAGCGCGTCCAGGAGGTGGCGGCGTCCGGAGAGAGCATGCCGCCGAAATCGACGTACTTCTTCCCCAAGGTCCCGACCGGGCTGCTGTTCAACCCGCTCGCCGGGTAACGATGGCCGGGCCCGCGTCCGCCGCGCTCGCCGATCGGCTGCGGCGGGTGTTGCTGGCGCCGGAGGCGGCCGTCGCGCTCGACGTGGACGGACGCACCGACGCGGCGGTCCTGGTGGCGCTCTACGAGGATCGCGGGCGGCTGCACGCCGTCCTGACCCGCCGGCGAGAGGACCTGCGCCGCCATGCCGGCGAGGTCTCGTTTCCGGGCGGGCGCCACGACGACACCGACCCTGACCTGCTCGCCACCGCGCTGCGCGAGGCCCACGAGGAGATCGGCCTGCCGCCGGCCGCGGTGCAGATCCTCGGCGCGCTGCAGCCGACACCGACGATCGCCACCGGATACGCGATCTATCCCTTCGTCGGGCTGATCGAGCCCGGCCGCGCCTGGACGCTCAGCCCACGCGAGGTGGCGGGCGTGCTGGAGCTCGCCCTCGACGATCTCATCGCCGGCTATGGCCGGCGCCGGCTCCTGCGCCGCGGACTGCCGATCCGCACCGACACCTACGTCGTCGGCGATGACCTCATCTGGGGCGCGACCGCGCGAATCCTCGCCGATCTGATCGAGCGCCTCGACGCGGCGGCGGACCGCTAGCCGAGGTTCTGGCCGCGGGCGAGCAGCACGCGCTCGACGGCGTCCCCCGCCGCGGCGGGCCAGCCGGCGTGATCGCCGGGGTCGGCGTCGAGCAGCAGATACGGGATCAGCGATCGCTCGCAGGCTCGCCGTACCCGCTGTGCCCCGACGGCGAGCAGCGACGGATCGACCGAGCCGCGGCTCTCGTAGACGATCCCGCGGACCGTCGTGTCCAGCATCTTCTCCAGCAGCATGTCCAGGCGGGTGGAGTGCAGCGCCGTGAGCTGCTCCTCGGTGCCGGTGGCCGAACCGAGCAGCACGCAGGCGACGCCGACGTGGTCAAAGCTCTGCCACAGCGTGGCGACGCGGTCGGGATCCCCGATGAAGGCCTCGGCCCCCGCCGCCTCGATCGCGCTCCGGCGGCTGGGGTCCCGCGTCGTCGCCCGGACCGAGTGCCCGGCCGCGCGCAGCGCCCGGGTCAGCTCGAGCCCCCGGCAGCCACAGCCGATGATCAGGCAGCGGGCCACGGCGTCCCCCGCGTGCTCATCCCGCCGCGCCGAACTCGCGCTCGACGTCCTCGCGCGTGCGCTCGGGCAGGCCGCGAGCCACCCGGCGGGCGTTGGTGGCGGCCAGCAGCTGGTCGAAATCCTCGGCGTCGAGCGCTTCACGCTGCTCGGTGATCTGCCGGGCGGACCGCAGACCGATGTGCTCGCCCCCGGCGTCCTGGCTGACGAGACCGAGCAGCCAGACGCAGAGCACGAGCGCGGCCAGGACGCCGAGAACGACGATCGCGAAGGGATCCACCCACTCAGATTAAGCGCCGGCGCAACTTTGCGGACTGACGTCGTGTTTACGGGAGCGTCTGATCGCCACCGCACGGACCGGGCCGGAGCCCGGCGGGGGCATCCCATCCACCCGTTCCAGGAGGCTCCATGCGTCTTCGATTGACCGTGCTCGCGTGCACGGTGGCGGCCTGTGCCTGCGCCGCGCTACCCGCCGCGGCGGTGGCCGGCCCGCAGCACAATCACCTGCTGACGATCCACGCCGTGCCCCAGAGCATCATCGCCGGCGAGCCGGTGCTCATCTACGGACAGCTGAAGGGCGCCGACAGCGCCGGTCAGGCCGTCCAGCTCTATCACCGCATCAATCCCAGCCGGCAGTTCACCCTGATCTCCACAACGCGGACCAACTCCGACGGCCAGTATGAGTTCACCCGCGCGGAGGGGATCGTCCTCACCAATCGCAGCTGGTACGTCCTCGGCCCGGCCGGCAGCCACAGCAAGACGATCCACGAGCAGGTGGCGGCGCTCGTCACCCTCGCGCCGAGCGCCACCGCCGCCGTCACCGGCCAGGCGCTCGTCTTCTCCGGTCATCTGACCCCGCCGCATGTCGGCGACGTCGTCAAGCTCCAGGTGCAACAGGAGAACGGCTCGGAGTGGCACACCGCCGCGACGACGACGGTCGGCGCGGGTGGTAACTATCAGTTCACCCACGCCTGGCGTACGGCCGGCGCCTACGACGTCCGCGTCGTGTTCCCCGGCGACGCGCTCAACACGGCCGCCGCGTCGGACTCGTCGACGATCGTCATCCAGCAGGCCCAGGTGGCTGATTTCACGATCGACACCTCACAGCAGATCGTCCCCAATCAGACCCCGGTGACGATCTCCGGCACGCTGTATGAGCCCGGCACGACGACGCCCGAGCCGAACACGAGCGTCAGCCTGCTCGAGCGCAAGGTGGAGAATCCCAACAACCCCTCCGCCACGCCGCCGGCGTTCCATGAGGTGACAACCACCACCACGCTGGCCGACGGGACGTACTCGTTCGCCAGTGTCGAGTCGACGACGAACGAGATCTACAAGGTGCGCACGACGTATCCGCCGGCACGCGCCACGGCACCGCTGTTCGAGGGCGTCCAGGACGTCGTCACCATCCAGACGGGCTCCCCGACGTCCACCGTCGGCGGGCAGGTCGTCTTCTCCGGAAGCGTGTCACCTGACAAGGCCGGGCACGGCATCGAGCTCCAGCGGCTCGGCAGCGACAGCGCATGGCACACCGTCGCCGCCGCGGTCGTCTCGCCGATCTCGACCTATCAGTTCACCTGGACGTTCGGCACCCCCGGCAGCAAGGAGTTCCGGACCAAGATCACCGGCGGCCCGGCCAATGTCGGCAGCGCCTCCACTCCGGTCACGGTCGTGGTCAGCCTGCCGCCGCTGACCTCGCTGCCCACCGGCACCCCCACACCCACCACCACCCCCGCGCCGACCGGCGCGCCCACCAGCTAACGGGGAGCGCAGTCCGGCGTTCACCCGGCCCTCGTCGCCCGCGCGACGGGGGCCGGTCGCCGTTGACCGGCGGCGTGCGGGGCCGCACGCGGCGCCGCTTCGATAGCGTCCGCCGCCATGGACTTCGACCTGACCGACGAGCAGCGGCTCATCCGGGAGACGGCGCGGGCGTTCACCGACAAGGAGATCGTCGCCCGCGGCCGGGAGAACGACCGCGCCGAGCGCTTCGACACCGAGCTCGTGGCCAAGCTCGCCGACCAGGGCTATCTCGGCGCGATCGTGCCGCGCGAGTACGGCGGCGCCGGGCTGGACTATCTGACGTACGGCCTGATCGTGGAGGAGGTGGGCCGCGGCGACTCCTCGATGCGCACGGTCATCTCCGTCCAGACCTCGCTGGTGTGCTCGGCGATCGTCCGCTGGGGGACTGAGGAGCAGAAGCGGCGCTATCTGCCGAAGCTGTGCTCGGGCGAATGGCTCGGGTGCTTCGGCCTGACCGAGCCCGACACCGGATCGGATGCCGCCAATCAGCGCACCCGCGCCCGGCGCACCGACTCGGGCTGGGTCATCAACGGCGCCAAGATGTGGATCTCGATGGGCAACCATGCCAAGCTCGCGCTCGTCTTCGCCCAGACCGATCCGGACCAGGGGCACCGCGGGCTCGGCTGCTTCCTCGTCGAGACCGAGGGCAACGACGGCTACATCCCGCAGCCGATCCACCACAAGATGGGGCTGCGGGGCTCGGACACCGCGGCGATCTCGCTGTCGGACTGCGAGGTCGGACCCGACGCGCTGCTCGGCGAGATCGGCGACGGGTTCAGGATCGCGATGACGTCGCTGGATTCCGGCCGCTTCAGCGTCGCCGCCGGCTGCGTCGGGATCTGCGAGGGCTGCGTCGAGCATTCGGTCGACTACGCCAGGGCGCGCCAGCAGTTCGGCCGCCCGATCGCCGCCTTCCAGCTCGTCCAGGCGATGCTGGCCGAGATGAAGGTCCAGACCGACGCGGCCCGGATGCTCGTCTACCGAGCCGGAGCGCTGAAGGACGCCGGCCGGCCGAGCACCACCGAGACCTCGATCGCCAAGCTGTACGCGACCGAGGCCGCCGTCGCGTGCGCGAACACTGCGATCCAGGTGCACGGCGGCTCAGGCTACGTCGATGACCATCCGGTCGAGCGCTACTTCCGAGACGTGCGGGTGACGACGCTGTATGAGGGCACATCGCAGATCCAGAAGCTCATCATCGGCCGCGCGCTGACCGGCATCAACGCGCTCATCCCGTCATGAGCGCCCACGCGGCGCCGGCGGTGCTCGGGGTCGCCGGCGCCGGCACCATGGGCGCGGGGATCGCCCAGCTGGGCGCCACCGCGGGGATCCGCACGCTGCTGCACGATCCTGACGCGGGTGCGCTGGAACGCGGGCGCGAGCGCATCGAGGCGCACCTCGCGCGCGGCGTGGAACGCGGGAGGATGACCGCCGAGGCGGCGCGACGCGCTCGTGAGTGCCTGGTCACCGCGCCCGCGCTGGCCGACCTGGCGGAGTGCGAGCTCGTCATCGAGGCCGCGCCGGAGCGCGTCGAGATCAAGCGCGAGCTGTTCACCCGGCTGTCGGAGATCGTGACCGCCGACTGCGTCCTGGCCACGAACACGTCATCGATGCTCGTCACCGCGCTCGCCACCGCCGCATCGCGTCCCGAGCGCGTCGTCGGCATGCACTTCTTCAACCCCCCGCCGCTCATGGCGCTGCTGGAGATCGTGGCCGGCGTCGATTCCGGCGCCCCGGCGATGGCGATCGCCCGCGCCACCGGGGAGGCAATGGGCAAGCACGTCATCGAGGCTCCGGACGGTCCCGGCTTCCTCGTCAACCGCGTCAACCGGCCGTTCGCCCTGGAGGCCCTGAGGGCGCTCGGCGAGCGGATCGCCGCGATCGAACAGATCGACCGCATCTGCCGGATGGGTGGAGGCTTTCCGATGGGCCCGTTCGAGCTCATGGACCTCGTCGGCGTCGATGTCGGATTCGACATCGCCAGGTCGTTCTACGAGCAGAGCTTCGGCGAGCCGCGCTGGCAGCCGTCGATGATCGCCGCCCGGATGGTCGCCGCCGGGCACCACGGGCGCAAGACCGGGCGCGGCTACTACACCTATCCGGAGTCGGGCGAGTATCGCCCCGCCGATCCCGAGCCGGCTCCCGCCGGCGGAGGCGACGGGATCATCGTCATCGCCGGCGAGTCCCAGCTCGCGCTCGAGCTCGGCGAGGCCGCGGACGCCGCCGGCTGGCTGGTCGTCGATCCGGCGGAGGCCGGCGGGCGGACGGCGCCCTTCCTGATCCTCGACCTCACCGGGGGCGAGGAGCCCGAGGCGCCGCTGCAGGGAGCGCCGCAGGCGATCTGCACGACGGCCGGCTCGCTCGCCGCGCTTGACCCGGGCGGCTCGGCGGTCGGCTTTCACGCGCTGCCGCCGCTGGCCGACGCCACGCTCGTGGAGCTGACCAGGGGGCCTGACTCGGCGACGTCGGCGGCGCACGCCGCCGAGCGCTTCTTCGGATCGCTCGGTAAGCACACCGAATGGGTCGGCGACGCGCCGGGACTCGTCCTTGGCCGGATCGTCTGCCAGGTGGTCAACGAGGCCGCGTTCCTGCTCGGGGAGGGGCTCGGCCGCGCCGAGGACGTCGACGCCGGGGTGATCCACGGGCTCAGCTATCCCCGCGGGATCCTGGCCTGGGCCGACGCGATCGGGCTCGATCACGTCGTCAGCGTGCTCGACGCACTCTTCCTGGAGCGCGGCGAGGAGCGCTACCGGGTCGCCCCGCTGCTGCGACGGCTCGCCTGGTCCGGGCGGCTGGGGCGCACCACCGGCGAGGGCTTCTTCAGCTACGAGGCGCCATGATGACGGGCATCCCGCGATGAGAGCCGTCACCTTCCAGGCGCCGCTCGAGGTGCGCGTGCAGGAGCGCCCCGAGCCCGAGCTCACCGGGCGCGACGACGCGATCGTGTCGATCGCCGCCAGCGGCATCTGCGGTTCCGATCTGCACATCTACCACGGACGGGTCAAGATCGAGCCGGGCTTCACGATCGGCCACGAGTTCGTCGGCACGGTGCTGGCGGCCGGCGAGGACGTGACCCGGGTGGCGGCCGGCGACCGCGTGCTCGGCTGCTATCACACCGCCTGCGGGACCTGCTTCTTCTGCCTGCGCGGCATCTATCACAAGTGCGACCGGATGCGGGTCTTCGGCCATGGCGAGGCGCTCGGCGCGCTCCCCGGCACCCAGGCCGAGCGCGCGCTCGTGCCGATGGCCGACATGACGCTGCGCCGGGTGCCTGACTCGGTGCCCGACGACGTCGCGCTGTTCGCCGGCGACGTCATGGGAACCGGGTATCACGCCGTCGAGGAGAGCGGGGTGCGGCCCGGCGACAGCCTGGCGGTGCTCGGGCTCGGGCCGGTCGGCCTGTGCGCCGTCCAGGTGGCGGTGGCGGCCGGGGTGGCGCCGGTGGTGGCGATCGACTCGGTTCCGGCCCGCCTCGAGATGGCCCGCGCGTTCGGCGCGGTTCCCGTCCACCTGCGCGACGAGAGCCCGCGCGACGTCGTCCGCGCCGTCACCGGCGGGCGCGGCGTCGACGCGGCGGTCGACGCCGTCGGCCATCCCGACGCACTGGATCTGGCGCTGCGCGTCACCCGCAAGGCCGGGACCGTGGTGGCGATCGGCGTCTACGCCGAGCCGTGCCAGGTCCACATGGGGCTCGTCTGGATCAAGGCCCTGACGCTGCGCTCGGGGCACGCCAACGTCATCGGCCACGTCGACCGGGTGCTCGGCATGCTGGCCGCCGGCACGCTCGACCCGACCCCGCTGGTGACCCATCATCTGCCGCTCGACGAGGCCGCTGAGGCCTATCGCATCTATGACCGGCGAGAGGCCCTGAAGATCGTTCTCCGACCCTGACGTCGACGCCATCGTGTAGGGTCTCGACGTCCCGTTCGGCAGGTCGTCCGCGCTTGGGGAAGCGCGGGCCGGGTGGGCCGCTCACACACAACTTCAAGACAGGGACATGAACGGCAGAAATGCAGCCTTACCGAGGCGCGCCCTGGTTCGCGCCCGCGTCGGTCCTCGCCGCCTGGCACTGACCGTCGCGACCTTCGTCGCAGTGGCATCGACGATCGGCGTTCCGGCGTCCGCCGCCCGGGGCCAGGGCTGCCCCGGGGCCCACACCCGGATCGCCGACGCATCCCACCAGGCGCTCGTCAGCGCGGTCGTCTGTCTGATCAATCAACGCCGGCGGGCGTCCGGACTTCCGATGCTGCGATCCAGCGGCCGGCTCGACCGTTCAGCCCAGGATTGGACCGACGTCATGGTCGACGACAACTACTTCGGGCACGGCAGCGACTTCGGCGCCCGGATCACGTCGGTCGGCTTCTACTGGTCCAGCGTCGCCGAGAACATCGCCACCGGCTTCCGCACCCCGGCCGGCGTCGTCCGCGCCTGGATGGCGAGCACCGGACATTGCCAGAACATCCTCAGCCCCGTCTACCGCTTCGTCGGCACCGGGGTGTCGGACCGGGAGATCGCGGGCGTCAGCAGCCGCCCGGGGACATGGACCCAGGATTTCGGTCTCAAGATGGGTCAGCGCGCCGCCTCGGGCAACTGGGCGCCGGCCGACGGCTGCCCGTATCGCTGACGCGCCCCGGCGGAGGCGGCAGAGAGACGGCGCAGCGGGCCCAGCGGCGCGGCGCGGGGCTCAGCCGGCGGCGGCGCGGGCGGCGCTGTCGAACGGGAAGGCCGTGTCCCGCAGATACCACTCGGCGTCGAGCGCGGCCTGACAGCCCGAGCCCGCGGCGGTGATCGCCTGGCGATAGGTGTGGTCGACGAGGTCTCCGGCGGCGAACACTCCCGGCACGTTGGTCAGCGTCGATCGGCCCTGCGTGGCGACGTATCCGTCCGAGTCGGTCTCGACCTGGCCCTCGACGAGCTGGGACTGCGGATCGTGGCCGACGGCGATGAAGGCGCCGGTGATCTCGAGCTCCCGGGTGGAGTCGTCGCCGGTGTGGCGCAGGCGGGCGACGGCGAGCGAGCCGTTGTCGCCGCCGACGAACGCGCCGACCACGTACGGCGTCACGAACTCGATGTTGGGCACCGCGCGGGCGCGCTCGAGCATGATCTTCGAGGCCCGGAACTCGTCACGCCGGTTGACGATCGCCACCCGCTTGGCGAACTTGGCGAGGAACATGGCCTCCTCCATCGCTGAATCGCCGCCTCCGACGATGATCGTCGGCGCCTCCTTGAAGAACGCGGCGTCGCACGTGGCGCAGTAGCTGACGCCTCGGCCCGAGAGCTCCTGCTCGCCGGCCACGCCGAGCTTGCGGTGCTCGGCGCCCATCGCGAGAACGACCGTGCGGGTGAGGTGGACGTCATCGCCGATCCACACCTTGTGGGGCTCAGAGCCATCCGGCGAGAACTCGACGGCGGTGACGTCGTCGGTCTCCAGACGGGCCCCGAAGCGCTCGGCCTGATCTCGCATGTGGGTCATCAGGTCCGGACCCATGATCCCCGCGGGGAACCCGGGGTAGTTCTCGACGTCGGTCGTCTGCTGGAGCAGGCCACCCCAGGCGAAGCCCTCGACGACGAGCGGCTCCAGGTTGGCGCGGGCGGTGTAGAGCGCCGCCGTGTAGCCGGCCGGCCCGCTGCCGACGATGATCACCTTCTCGATGCGCTGATCGGTCACTTCACTAAGTATAGCTTGCGGCCCCTCGCTCGCGCCATCGCGAGACGGTCCGCCGCAGCTGGAGATAGGCCACCGCTCCCGGCAGCGTCGGCAACCAGAAGGCGAAGGCGCGGTAGGCGAGGACCGAGACGACGGCCAGCGAGGGAGAGACCCCGAGCGCCGAGAAGGATCCGATCATCGCCCCGTCGACGCCGCCGATCCCCCCCGGCAGCGGCAGCACGTTGCCGAGCATCCCGACGAAGTAGGACATGACGACCACGGCGGTCGCCGGCGAGCCCCCGAAGGCGTGGAAGCACGACCACAGCACGGCGATGTCGAACCCCCACCACGCCGGGGCGCCGAGCAGCGACCAGTTGCGTGCCCGGACGAGCGCCAGAGCGGTGCGCACGCCGCTGGCCGCGGCCGCGGGAGCGGCCGCGGCGTGGCTGGCGAGGCGCCCCAGCCGGCCCCCGTGGCCCCAGCGCGCCACCAGCCGGTCGAAGTCGCCCGGCAGCAGCGAGACGGCCAGGAAGATGGCGATCACCGATCCGCCGAAGATCGCCGGGACGACCGTGATGGCGAACGCGTGCGCGCCCGGGAAGAGGCCGAAGTACAGCCCCAGCCCGGCGACCACCAGCGCGCCCATGAAGACCGCATAGAGCAGCGCCATGAAGGCGATCATCCGGCAGGCGACGAGCCGGGGCTCCATCCCCGAGCGCCGCAGCGCCCACGCCGTCAGGGCGATGCCGCCGGCGCCGGCCGACGCGAACAGCCGCGTCGCGGCCAGCCCGGCCATCGTGATCTCATAGCTGGCTCGCATGTCGATCCGCGTCTCCCCGCGCACGAACACGCCGCGGAAGAGGACGACATAGCCGAGGAACGAGAGGCCCTCCAGGATTGCGGCCAGCGCCAGCCACCAGACATTGCCGTGCTGGAGGCGATTCCAGGTGTCACGCAGGCCGATCAGCTTCGGCAGCACGAAGTACAGGAAGGCGACGGTCGAGGCGACGAAGATGACCGAGGCGGTGAGCCGGCGGCGGGTCAGCCGGATCCGCGGCATCTCCTCGGTGCTGCCGGTCGGCTCGCCGCCGCGCTCCGGCACCGCGGTCAGATCAGCGTGCTCGGAACCGTCGGTCGCTGCGGATCCCCCCTCCTGCGCGGCGGCACCGGAACGACGCTGCTCGATCGGCGCGCGACCGCGCATGATGCCTATCCCTCCGCCCCCAGGCGATGCAGCGCGTTCAGGGCACGGGTCAGCACACGCGTGAGGGGCGCCATCCGCGGCGCCTGGCGATGGACGACCTCGGCGAGCGCCGCGCCGGCGAGCAGGTCGGCGACGTAATGCTCGCCGAGATAGACGAGCGCCAGCCCCAGCAGCGCGGCATAGGCGGCCCCGACCGAGCCGGCGACGGGATCGACCTCGGCGAGCAGGCGGGCGCCCATCATCGACGTCGCGAAGTGGAGAGAGGGCATGGCGGCAAGCGGATTTCCTCCAAGCACATCGTAAAGCTCGGTCCAGCGGTCTCCCCAGAAGATCTCGCCGTACTCGGTCATCATCCGCCGCATGTGGGGACGGTGGTCCTCCCGCAGCCGTCCGTGACGAGCGGCGTACCACGGCGGAGCCGTCGGGATCGCCCAGTAGAACACGGCCCCGAGGTCGAACACCCCGTACATCCGCGCGGCCGCGGCCGGGAAGCGCTCGGGACGGCGCCAGAGCACGTAGAGCACGCTCCCGTGCGGCACCATGAACCAGACCCAGTGACACCACACGAGCAGCCGCTCGTAGCCCTTGATCGCCCCGGGCGCCGAGAGCCCGCGCTGCAGGCGAACCGTCGGGGGGACGCCGAAGCCGAGAGCGCGGTCGACGGCGATCGGATAGTCGATCCGCAGGCGCGCGAGCTGGCGCTCCGGATCGTCGTGGGGCATCTCGTAGGCCGCCAGGTAGCCCCACATGTTCAGCGCCATCACCCCGAGGTCCCGGGCACGCCCGTTGCGGGCGGCGACGACGAGACCGGCCGGGGCGAGCGCCGTCGCGCCGAGCACGGCCGCCGGCGGCAGGGTCACCCGGCGGCGTAGAAGCGGAGCGGCCACCCCAATGGCGACCGCGGCCCAAGCCACGGCTGGGATGGCCCTCTTGACGCGCAAGAGGCGGCAGTATAGGAATGACCGCGCATCGCGCCGGGTTGGCGAGGATTTGCCGGCGGATTCCAGCACCGGACTCGCTCTGGGAACGGCCGGTCTGGCGCCACCGGCCCACGGCGACCCGGCAGACATATAGAATCCCCGCCGCTTTGCGACGCACCCTCACTCATGCCCGGGCCGGGAGCCGCCCGGCGCGCCTCCGGCTGCGGCCCCGGACGCTGCGCTGTGCCGCCGGCGCGCTCACCGCCTCGGCGTTCGGCTCCCTGCTCCTCGCCCCGACGGCGCTGGCCAACCTGCTGACGCCGAAGTCAGGCGGCTCGCCGAACGCCAACGAGATCCACTCGCTGTACATGATCGTGCTCTACCTCGCCGCGTTCGTGTTCATCGCGGTCGAGGGCGCGCTCGTCTACTCGATCTTCAAGTTCCGCGCCAAGAAGAACCCGGTCGCCGCCCAGATCCACGGCAACACCCGGCTGGAGATCGGCTGGACGCTCGCCGCCGCGCTGATCCTCGTCGTGCTGACGGTGGTCACCTTCATCAAGCTGCCGAGCATCATCGACCCGCCGAACTCCGACGCCGACGGCCTCGTGCTGTCGGCCTCGGTCACCGCGCCGACACCGCCCAACGGCAAGAAGCTGACGGTCTGCGTGCAGGGCCGGCAGTTCATCTGGCGCTACACCTACGGCAACCAGTGCCTGAACAACTCGTTCAACAACAAGCTGCCGTACTCGTTCACGACCATGGTCGTCCCGGAGCACACGACCATCGTGCTTGACATCCAGTCCACCGATGTGATCCATTCGTGGTGGGTGCCGTCGCTCGGGGGCAAGGTGGACGCCGTCCCCGGCTATACGACCTACACGTGGTTCAAGGCGCTGCACACCGGCAAGTTCCACGGTAACTGCGCGCAGCTGTGCGGGACCGGACACGCCGACATGATCGCCTTCGTCAAGGTGGTGACGCCGGCCCAGTACACCGCCTGGCTCGCGCGCCAGGAGCAGTTGATCACCGCGCAGAACTCCCAGGTCACCCAGCTTCGTCAGCTCCTCACCTCCGAAGGTCAACTAGGCGGTTAATGCATGTCGATCACTGAGTACGCCGTCCGGCCCGTCCCCCAGGTGACCGCGAACGTGGTGACCGCTCCGCGTCAGACCAAGCGCTGGGTCGATTGGGTCACGACCACCGACCACAAGAAGATCGGGATCATGTACATGGTCCTCACCTTCGTCTTCTTCTGCATGGGCGGGGTCGAGGCTCTCATGATGCGGCTGCAGCTGTCGGTGCCCGACAACACGCTGCTGACCTCCGAGCATTACAACGAGCTGCTCACGATGCACGGGACGACGATGGTCTTCCTGTTCGTCGTGCCGGTCATGGCCGGCTTCGGCAACTACTTCCTGCCGCTGATGATCGGCGCCCGGGACATGGCCTTCCCGCGCCTGAACGCGCTCTCGTTCTGGCTGCTGGCCGCCGGCGGCATCGTCTTCTACGCCACGCTCTTCTGGCATCCGCCGAGCGCCGGCTGGTGGAGCTATCCCCCGCTGTCGGAGGCGCTGTACTCGCCCAGCGGCGGCCAGGACGCATGGATCTTCCTGATCCACCTCACCGGCATCTCGTCGCTCGTCGGCGCGATCAACTTCTACGTGACGATCGTCAACATGCGCGCTCCGGGGATGTCCTGGAATCGCCTGCCGCTGTTCGTCTGGTCGATCCTGGTCTACGCGGTGCTGCTGATCATCGCGCTGCCGCCGGTGGCGGCCGCGGTCACGATGCTGCTCACCGACCGCCACTTCGGGACTCACTTCTTCGATCCGACCGACCATGGCTCGCCGGTCCTCTGGCAGCACCTCTTCTGGTTCTTCGGCCATCCCGAGGTCTACATCATGATCCTGCCGGGCTTCGGGATGATCTCGGAGATCATCCCGGTGTTCAGCCGAAAGCCGATCTTCGGTTACAAGGCGATCGCGGCGTCGACCGCCGTCATCGCGTTCCTGGCGACGCTCGTCTGGGCCCACCACATGTTCGCCTCGCCGGTGCCGATCGTCGTGCTCGGCTTCTTCATGCTCAGCTCGTTCCTGATCGGAATCCCGACCGGCGTCAAGATCTTCAACTGGATAGCCACCCTGTGGCGAGGCTCGCTCGTCATGACCGCGTCGTTGTACTTCGCGCTCGGCTTCATCGCCCTGTTCGTGGTCGGCGGCATCACCGGCATCTTCCTGGCGGTGTTCCCGGTCGACTGGCAGCTCAACGACACGTACTTCGTCGTCGCCCACTTCCATTACACGCTCGTCGGCGGCGCGGTCTTCACGATCTTCTCCGGCCTGTACTACTGGTATCCGAAGATCACCGGCCGGATGATGAACGAGCGCCTGGGCAAGGCGTCCTTCTGGGTCATGTTCATCGGCTTCAACGCCACCTTCTTCGTCCAGCACGCGCTCGGCCTCTCCGGTATGCCGCGCCGGATCTACACCTACGCGCCGGGCCTCGGATGGTCGACGTACAACCTCATCTCGACGATCGGCTCGTTCATCCTCGCCTTCGGCGTGCTGCTGACCATCATCAACGCCGCCCGCAGCCTGAAGGTCGGCCAGATCGCCGGGCCGGACCCGTGGAAGGGCAACACGCTCGAATGGTTCACCACCTCGCCCCCGCCGGTCAACAACTTCGACGAGGTCCCGCGCGTGCGGTCCGTGGAGCCGATGCGCGACATCCGCCGGCAGGTGGAGCGCCAGACCGGGGTCACGCAGAAGACCGGCGGCAGCGAACAGTTCGCGCGCGTGTGATGCGGTGAGCACCGGCGCAGTCAGCGTTTCCGCCGCGTCGCGCCGGCGCCAGATCGTCGCCGACTATGTCGACCTGACGAAGCCGAAGGTCCAGTCGCTGCTGTTGTTCACGACGGTGACGACGATGGAGGTCGCCGGCAATCCGTCGATCGGACGGATCGCGCTGACCTGCGCCGGCGGCTATCTGTCGGCCGGCGGCGCGGGCGCGGTCAACCATTACTGGGACCGCGACATCGACGCGCGCATGAAGCGCACCGCGTCGCGGCCGATCCCGGCGGGCCGCATCAGCCCGGCGGCGGCGCTGAGATTCGGCTTTGGCCTCGCCGCGCTGTCGTTCCTGCTGCTGTCGCTGACGGTCAACGTGCTGGCCGCCTCGCTCGCCTTCGGGGGCTTCGTCGGCTACGTCGGCGTCTACACCGTCTGGCTCAAGCGCCGGACGCCGCACAACATCGTGATCGGTGGCGCGGCCGGCGCGATGCCGCCGCTCGTGGCGTGGGCGGCGACCCGTGGCTCGCTGTCGTGGACGGCGGTCTACCTGTTCGCGATCGTCTTCTACTGGACCCCGCCCCACTTCTGGGCGCTCAGCCTGCTGATGAAGGACGAGTACGCCGAGGTGGGCGTGCCGATGCTGCCGGTCGTCCGCGGCGAGGCCGAGACGCGCCGCCAGATCCTTCTCTACTCCTTCCTGCTCTACGCGGTCACCCAGCTGCCGTTCTGCGCCGGTGCGTTCGGCGGGATCTACCTCGTCGGCTCGATCGGCCTCGGGCTCGCCTTCCTGGGCTGTGCCGGACTGCTCTATCGCCAGGCCGACCGGCGTGCGGCGCTGCGCCTGTACCTGTTCTCGATGCTGTATCTCGCTCTGCTCTTCGGGCTCATGGTGCTCGACGCCAAGCTCTGAGCGCCGTCGGCCCGCTGTGCACATCTCCGAACCTCTAGGATCTACTCGCCATGGATAGAAAGCTCGCCCGCAAGAATCTCCGCTCCGGGCTGATCGCCGGGATGATCTGCCTGTTCATGTTCGGCATCACGTTCGTCGCGGCCGCCATCTACGTTCACTCGTGAGCGAGGGCGACCAGAACGTTCCGCCCGTCGGCGAGGAGATCCACCTCCCCGGTCCGACGGCGTTGCCGCTCGTGGTGGCGATCGGGCTGACTCTCGTCGTCGTCGGCTCGACGATCAACCTGCTGATCTCGGTCGTCGGCCTGATCATCTTCCTGATCGCGACCGGCATGTGGATCCGCGACACCCGGCGTGACATCGAGGACCTCCCCGAGGACCACGGGCACTCGTAATCGCCACCCGGCGGCTCCCGGGGGGCCGCCGGGCGCCGGCTCAGCGCGGCATCCGTGAAACGGGGCGGGTGGCGGTTTAGCGCGGCAGGCCGGGCGTGCGGGTGGGCCGGTTATCCCGCCGTCGCGGTGAGCTCGCAGGTGGCGCCGTCGCCCGTCCAGACGCGGACGATGTCACGCATCGACAGGATGCCGGCGAGCTGCGAGCCGTCGACGACGATCAGATGGCGAAAGCCGCCGCGGACCATCGCCGCCGCCGCCTGCTCGAGCGACCAGTCAGGCGCGGCGAAGGTCAGCTTCGCCGTCAGGTGATCGGCGACGGCCTCCTCGTCCGAGCTCTCACCGCGCGCCACCGAGTGCAGGATGTCACGCTCGGTGATGACGCCCGGGCCGGGAGCCTCGGGATCGACCACGACGGCGGCGCCGACGCCGCGTTCCAGCATCGCCGCCGCCGCCTGCCGGAGAGTGTGGCTGGGGCCGATGGTCAGCACCACATCGGTCATCGCCTCGGAAACAAGCATGTCGCCTCCCACCAAGAGTTTGCAACGATTGTCTCGATCATAGTCCACTCGGCGTCAGGGTTTTCCTGCCGGCGTCATCCGTCGGTAGAAATCCCTAGGATTCCGTCTGGGATGAGAGGACACAGGTCTCGCGTTGCGTAAGCCAGTCGCCCAGATGCTCGTGATCATCGTGATCGCGAGCGCGATCGGGATCGCGATCGCGCTGTCGATCCACTGGTTCCCGGCCGACGCGTCCGTCCAGAGCCACAACACCCGGCAGTTCTACGACGTGCTGCTGATCGTCTCGGTACCGATCTTCGTGATCGTCGAGACGGTCATCCTCTACTCCGTCTGGAAGTTCCGCATGAAGCCCGGCGAGGAGGAGAAGGACGGGCCGCCGATCCACGGCAACACGCGGCTGGAGATCGTCTGGACCGCGATCCCCGCGATCCTCGTCCTCGGACTGTGCGTCTACGCCTTCGCGGTGCTGCGCGAGAACGAGAAGACGCATCCGGGCGCGATGGTCGTCAACGTCACCGCGCGCCAGTTCGCGTTCGAGTTCTCCTATCCGCAGAGCGGCGGGGGCCAGATCGTCAGCCCCGAGCTGTATCTGCCCAACAACGAGCCGGTCGTCTTCCACCTGCGCTCGCTCGACGTCATCCACAGCTTCTTCGTGCCGCAGTTCTCCGAGAAGATCGACGCCGTGCCCGGCATCACCACGACGCTGCGGGTGACGCCGACCCGGATCGGGAATTATCCGGGCGAATGCACCGAGCTCTGCGGGGCCGGGCACTCGCTGATGCGGACCGGCGTGCACGTCCTGACGCCGGCCGCCTTCCAGACCTGGCTGCGTGCCCAGAAGGTCAACGGGGCGCCGCCGGTCGGAGTGCCGCCCAAGGCGGCCGTCCAGCCGGGCATCCCCGGCGACTCGACCCCGGCCGCCAACCCCAAGCCCAATCACGAATGACGATCATGCCTGACCGCGATGCGAAGGAGAGAAGCTGATGCCCATCCCGGCGAAGCTCCGCGCCCCCGGTTGGTACCGGGCCGCCCTGTACGACGTGCTGGGACTGGCGTTCGCGATCGGGCTGACCGCGCTGATCCGCTGGGCCATGCACCAGCATCCGGTCCTCGACGCTCACTCGGTGACGCTCGTCGCCCTGATCGCCGTGCCGCTCTTCTTCCTCGTCGGCCTCGGCACCGCCGACTACTGGTTCTACTGGGTGTCCGGGCGCCCGACCCGGCCCGAGGACCACTCGGCCCACGGGGCGCGGTCGTGGCGGGACTACTTCCGCGTCAACACCGACCACAAGGTGATCGGGATCCAGTACACGGTCACCTCGTTCTTCTTCCTGTTCGTCGGCGGCCTGCTGGCGATGCTCATCCGCGCCCAGCTCGCCAAGCCGGGGATGCAGTTCCTGACCCCTGAGCAGTACAACGGCGTCTTCTCGGTCCACGCCACGGTCCTCATCTTCCTGTTCGTCATCCCGGTGTTCGCCGGGCTGGCCAATTTCGTCCTGCCGCTGATGATCGGCGCGCCGGACATGGCGTTCCCCCGCCTGAACGCGCTGTCGTTCTGGATGCTGCCGATGGCCGGAGTGCTGATGCTGATGAGCTTCCTGGCCCCCGGCGGCTCGTTCGCCGCCGGCTGGACGGCCTACGCGCCACTGTCGACGACGATGCCGATCGGCCAGCTGTTCTTCACGATCGCGGTGCAGTTCGCGGGGGCGTCGTCGATCGCCACCGCGCTCAACTTCCTCGTCACGATCATCACCATGCGGGCGCCGGGGATGAGCTTCTTCCGGATGCCGCTGCTCGTGTGGGCGAACTTCTCGACCTCACTGCTCGTCGTCATCGCGACGCCGTTCATCGCCGCCTCCCAGTTCTTCGTGCTGCTCGACGCGGCGCTGCACTTCCACTTCTTCGACGCGTTCGTCGGCGCCGGGAAGAACGGCAACGTGATCATGTACCAGCACGTCTTCTGGTTCTACTCCCACCCGGCGGTGTACATCATGATGCTGCCCGGGTTCGGGATCATCTCCGAGGTCCTGGCGGTCAAGTCCCGCAAGCCGATCTTCGGCTATCGGATGATGGCGTTCTCGCTGCTGGCGATCGTCGTCCTCGGCTTCACCGTCTGGGCGCACCACATGTTCGTGTCCGGGATGGCCGCCTGGATCCGGATCCCGATGATGATCACAACCTCGATCATCGCCGTTCCGACCGGGATCAAGATCTTCTCGTGGATCGCGACGCTGTGGCGCGGGGTGCTGCACATGGACACCCCGATGCTGTTCGCGCTCGGCTTCCTGACGATGTTCACCGCCGGCGGGATCAGCGGCGTGATGCTCGCCATGATCCCCTTCGACATCCACGTCAGCCAGACGTACTTCATCGTCGCCCACATCCACTACGTGCTGTTCGGCGGCTCGCTGATGACGATCTTCGCGGGCGTCTACTACTGGTTCCCGAAGATGACCGGGAAGATGTACGACGACCGCCTCGGCAAGTGGCATTTCTGGTGCACGTTCATCTTCGCCAACCTGACGTTCGGCCCGATGCACATCATCGGGATCGAGGGCATGCCCCGCCGGGTCGCCGAGTACGCGCAGCAGTTCGCCAGCTGGAACCTGTTCATCTCGATCGCGTCGTTCGCCCTCGGCCTGAGCACGCTCATCTTCCTGTACAACATCGTCGCCAGCTGGCGCCACGGTCCGCCGGCCCCCGCCAATCCGTGGCGGGCCCTGACGTTGGAGTGGCAGGTGTCGTCGCCGCCGCCGATCTTCAACTTCGACGCCGTGCCGACCGTCGTCGGCGGCCCGTACGAGTACGGGGTTCCGGGCGCGGTCCACGGCATCTTCAAGCCCCCGGCCGAGGCCACCCCGGCGGTGACCGCCGGCGCGACGTCATCCGCCACTCCGCTCACCCAGGAGAGCCACGAATGAAGACCGTCCTCGTCGTCGCCAACGAGACCATCGGCGGCCGGCCGCTGATCGAAGCCGTCCGCCGGCATGCGGCCGCCGAGGCGACGCGCTTCGTCCTCTGCGTGCCGCAGACGCGGCCGCGCCAGGGCCTGGTCGTCTACGACGACGCGGTGTTCGACGCCGCCCAGGCGCGCGTCGACCTGGCCGTGGGATTCGTCCACGCCGAGGGGATGGACGCGGTCGGCGAGGTCGGGGATCCCGATCCGTATGCCGCGACGATGGACGCGGTCCGCGAGTACGACCCCGATGCGATCATCATCTCGACCTATCCCGAGTCGCGTTCGGGATGGTTGCGGCGCGATCTCATCGAGCGCATCCGCCAGGCGTCGGGACTGCCCGTGGAGCACGTCGTCGCCGACATCGACACCCAGGGCCTGTCGTTCCATATCACCCTTGCGGTCGCCAATCGGACGGCGAGCGGCGCCGAGCTGCTCGAGGCCCTCAAGGCCAAGGCCCACAGCCAGGCCGTCGCCGACGGCACGACCGACGACCGGGGACGGCTGTTCATCGTCGTGGTCCCCCAGGAGGGCGGCGACGGCTCGGCCACCCGGCGAGCGCGGACCCGCCTCGCGCTCGTGCTCGGTCGCCTGCGCGAAGCCGGCCTGACCGCCTCCGGGATGATCGGCGACCCGGATCCGTACACCGCGATCATGAACGCGCTGCAGTACTTCCGGGTCGACGACATCGTGATCTCGACGTTCGCCGAGACGAAGTCCGGGTGGCTGCGCGCCGATCTCATCGACCGCGTCCGCAGCGCCAGCGGCAAGGAAGTCGATCACGTCGTCCACCGCGATCCGGTGCGCGCCGGCGCCTAGCGGCGTGGCCGACCGAGACCAGGCATTGACCGTGGTACCGACCAGGAGGATGTGATGGAAGCCGCCTCGATCGCCCACGTCGAGCACCACGGGCCGCCCCCGGCGCACCGCTCGTCCCGCGTGGAGGCGCCGACGCTCGGGATGCTGCTGTTCATCATCTCCGAGGTGATGATCTTCGGGGCGTTCTTCACCGCCTACTTCTTCATCCGGGTCGTCACCCACGATCCGTGGCCGGCCGCCGGTACCAAGCTGCCCGAGTCGGTCGCCGGCGTCAACACCGCGATCCTGCTCTCCTCGTCGCTGACACTCCACTGGGCGCTGACCTCGGCCAAGAACGGCAACCGCTTCGGCCTCAAGGCCGGGATGGCGTCGACCTTCCTGCTCGGCCTCAGCTTCCTCAGCATCCAGATCAACGAGTACGTCCACATCGGCTTCGCCCCGCACGACTCGGCTCAGGGGACGATCTTCTACGCGCTGACCGGGCTGCACGGCGCCCACGTCTTCATCGGCCTCTGCATCCTGTTGATGGTCACCGTCCGTGCCTTCCGGGGCCACTACTCGCCCGAAAACCACCGCGGGATGGAAGTGCCGGGGATCTACTGGCACTTCGTCGACATCATGTGGATCATCGTCTACACGACCGTCTACGTCCTCTAGCGCCGCGCGTCGCCGCTCAGATCCCGCCGTTTGACTGCGCCGCTCGCGCCCGCCGCGCCCGCGCCCATCCCGTGAAGGGCCCGCCCAATCCGCTGCGCTCCGAGGACGGCGCATTCCGCTTCCTGCTCTGGTTCGCCGGTGCGGTGGCGCTGATCGCGATCGTGGTGGTGATAATTCAGGCTCTCTAGTGTCGGTCTCCGCTCTCTAGTGCTGCTCGTCCCGCTTCCCTATGCCGACGCTCCGGTGCAGGAGATCGGCTTCCCGATCCTCGTCGTCCTGGCCTGGATCCCTTACCACCTCCGGGCGCGCCATCTCGCCCGCGAGCGGCGCGCGGTGCCGACCTGGCGCCAGGGCTGCTGGGCCGCCGGCCTGATCGTCCTGCTGATCGCGGTCAGCCCGCCGGTCGACAAGCTCTCCGACCAGCTGCTCGTCGCCCACATGGCCGAGCATCTGCTGATCGGCGACATCGCGGCGCTCCTGCTCGTGCTCGGATTGACCGGGCCGATGCTGGCGCCGATCCTGCGCAATCCGGTCGTCGCCCGCCTGCGCATCCTCACGCACCCGGTGGTCGCCGTCGTCGTCTGGGCGACGAACTTCTACCTCTGGCACGACCCGTTCCTCTACCAGGCGGCGCTCCGCCACGACGCGCTGCACGCGCTCGAGCATGCGACGTTCCTGACCTTCGGCATGGCCGTCTGGATGGCGCTGCTCGGCCCGCTGCCCAAGCCGCACTGGTTCACCAACGGCGCCCGCCTCGTCTACATCATCGTCGTGCGCCTCGTCGGGACGGTGCTGGCCAACATCCTCATCTTCGGCGGCACCGTCTTCTATCCCTACTACCGCCCCGGCGATGCCCTCTGGCACATCTCGCCGATGGCCGATCAGGTCTCGGCCGGTGGTCTGATGATGGTGGAGGAGAGCCTGCTGACGATCGGGCTCTTCTGCTGGCTGTTCCTGCGCGTCGCCGGCGAGAACGAGCAGCGCCAGCAGCTGCTGGACTTCGCCGACCAGCACGGGCTGGAGCTCGACGACGAGCGGGCGGCGCGCGCCGTCGCCGCAGGCCGGGGCGATGAGCTGTGGGAGCGCCTGCGCCAGCGGGCCGCGGCGTCAGGCCCGCCGCCGGCGGCGGCTACTGCGCCGCCGACGACAGGAAGTTGACGAGCGCGGTGATCTCGCTCTTGGTCAGCGTGTGCGCGAACGTCGACGGCATGATGCCCGCCTTGAAGCCGTCCGGCAGATAGGCGTACGGGTCCGTGATCGCGGTGTAGATGCACTTGTCCAGCGTCGCACCGCGGATCTTCTCCGATGCCGGGTTGGCGCAGTCGCTCTTGAGGTTGTTGAGGTTCGGCCCCACCACGCCGTGGCTTCCGGCGGCCGCCAGGGTGTGGCAGCTGGCGCAGCCGCCGACGCCGACGAAGATCGCCTTGCCATCGGCCGGGGACGTTCCGCTGACCCCGCCGGCGTTGGCGAGTGCGCCGGTGTCCTGCCCGGGCCGGGCGGCCACGGCCGCGACGTAGGCGGCGACGTCCTGGGCCTGCTGGCCCTTGAGCAGGCCCGCCGGCATCACACCCTGATCGTTCGGAAAGCTGATCCAGTAGTCGATGAGGCCCTCGATCGACGAGCGGTTGATGCCGTCGGAGACGTCCTGGCGGAAGGCATCGTCGAGGTTCGGGCCGGTCGTGCCGCTCGTGTCGGCGTGACTCAGGGTGTGGCAGGAGCCACACGTCTGCTTGAAGAGGACCTTGCCCTGGACGAGGTCGCCGACCGGATGCTTGAGGGCGCAGCCGCTCAGCAGCAGCAGCGCGCAGACGCCGGCGGCGAGCGCGACAACGGTCCGGGGAGCTCGAACGGTGCGGGGCAGCATCTCTCCGGGCCGGATCCTATCCCAGCCGGCGGAGGGTGTGCGCCGTCAGTGCCCAAAATGTGGACCAGCCGGCGGGGGGTGACGCTCCGCCCCGGGCCGCTGGTAGCATCCCCGGACGATGAGATGGCACCAGAGGTACAGGATGAGAACGCCCTCGACGGGTCGCGAGGTGATCATCGAAGCCGAGGCGGGCATCATCTACCGTGACCGGGAGACCGATGAGGTGCTCGAGGTCGTCGGTCAGGTCCTGCCGCTCGCTCCGACCGCGTCCGAGCTCCCGTGGGCCGTCGAGAACCTGCGCTTCTGCAACTGGTGCGATCAGCTGGCGCAGAAGGATCTCAACGACTGTCCGTACTGCGGCCGGCGCATGGAGCCGCTCGGCTCCTGAAGGTCCTGCCGTGTCGCCGATGACGCTGCGCGCCGCCCTCCGTGGCCGGCGCCTGCCCCTGGCGCTGCGGCGCCTGTTTCCGGCGCCGCGGCGCTCGCGGCCGGCGATGTCCCGGCCGGCCCGGCGCGGCGCCGTCGGCGCGACGCTGGCCGCGCTGCTCGTCGCCGCCACCCTGTCGGCGTGTGGAGGCGGGGGCAACTCCACCAACACCGCCGGCGCGCCCGCGTTCACCGTGCCGAGCTCGGCCCCACCCGCGGGCGCCACCAGCTCGGCGTCGAGCTCCGGTTCCAGCTCGAGCTCCAGCTCCTCCACGACCTCGAGCGACGCCGCCACCTCCAGCGCGGCGAGCGCCCCGGCGAGCACGACCCCGGCCGCCACCTCGCCGACCGGCGGCGCCGCGGCCGGAACGGGAACGACCCCTGCCACCGGCGCGGGGACGACCGGCGGCACCGGCACGTCCGCCAGCGGCGGCGCCTCGCTGGGCTCGGCGTTCTGCCAGCAGAACCCCGGCGCCTGCTAGCCCGCAGGGGGAACTTCCGGCGAGACGTCGCCGCCATCCGGACCGGGGCGCGCGATACGGGCTCGGTTCAGACATCCTGGCCGTGGGCCGTGGGCCGTGGGCCGTGGGCCGCTCGCCCTGGGCCGTGCGCCGTGGACCGCACGCCCGCAGACCGCAGACCGCAGAGCGCAGACCGCCCGGGCGGATGACCGGCTCTCAGTGCACGTACGTCTTGGGATACGGCGTGTTCGTGACCTCGGTGGCGCTGTACTCCACCCTGGTCCCGGTGTAGCTGCAGGCGTAGGTCGCCGTCTCACCGACCGTCGTCTGCGCGGTCTCGGTCGCCGCCGCTGACGTGCAGCTGGTGCTGCGGCTCTGGCGATAGGCGTACTGCGTGGCGCTGAGGTCGTAGGAGAGCACCGGCGCCCAGGTGGGCACGGTGAGCCCGATGACGTCGCCCGGTGCGACCGGCAGAGCGGTCAGGGTGGTGAAGCTCGGCGGCAGCGAGAGCGGCTCCTGCAGCACCTGGCCGAGGAACGGGATGAGATGGTAGGTGCCGCTCTGGGCGACGACGCTGTAGGCGTTGTCGGCCCCCGGCTTGAGGACCGTGAGCGCAAGCTGAGGGGTGCCTCCGTAGCGGGTGTCCAGCCCGTGCAGATAGCTGATCTCGGTCTTGGCGACCGTCGAGAGCTGCGACAGACCGACCGTGAATGCGACGATCCAGCCGGCGCTCTTGACCTTGGTGGGGTTGACGACCGAGTTGCTGATCGACTGGACCGCCGTCGTGCGGGTCAGGATGATCAGGCAGTCGGTGGCCGACACGCCCTTCGGGCAGGCCGGCGAGATGACCGGCGATGCGGTCGTCGCCCCGAGTTCGACGATGGACGCCGACGCGGCCGCCGGGGCCAGCGCGGCGACGGCGAGGAGGGCTGAGATTACGAGGGGAACGCGTTTCATCATGCTCAGTGAACACCGTCGAAGGCCGCAAAGTCGCGCCCGGCGGTGACCAGCGTGGAGCGGCGGGTGGCCTGTCACCCGCGATCCGGAGCCGCTTCGAGGCCCGGAGCTTGCGTGCGAGCGCTACATCTTATTGACGTTGACCGCTTTCGGCCCCTTGGGACCGGCCTCCTCCTCATAGGAGACCTTCGAGCCCTCGGGCAGTGAGCGGTAGCCGTCGCCGCTGATCCCGGTGAAATGAACGAACAGGTCGCGACCACCGTCGTCAGGCGTGATGAACCCGAAGCCCTTGTCGTCGCTGAACCACTTGACCGTACCCGTTGCCATGTACTTCCCCTTCGGCGCAACCTCGCTGGGACAGGATCGGCGCCGTCCGGCGCCGCTGAGACGCGGGAAACGTAGCAGGCAGGGGGCGATCTGGGTAGTGCGGCGTCACGTGAGCCCTCCGGGGCCCGCTGCGCGCGTCAGCGACCGCGGAAGGTCGCCCGGCCGGGGCCGTCGGCCAGGAACGAGCGCACCGCCCCCTGGAGATCCTCGGTTGCGAACAGCTCCCCGGCGATTCCGGCGACCCGCTCGTCGGCGAGCGCGACACCCCCGTCCAGGTAGGCGCGCAGGACCGCCTTGGTGGCGGCGTGGGCGAGCGTCGGCCCCGCCGCCAACTCGGTGGCGGCGGCCAGGGCGGCGTCGTGGAAGCCGGCGTCGGGCAGGACGCGGTTGACGACGTTCCAGCGCTCGAGCTCGGCGGCTGTGAACGGCCTCCCGGCCATGACGAACTCCCGGGCGCGGCCGGTCCCCGCTCGCTCGGCCAGACGCTGGGTGCCGCCCATGGCCGGCGTCAGGCCGATCACCCGCTCCACCAGCCCGAAGCTCGCCGACTCCGCGGCAAGGATGAGGTCGCAGGCCAGCGCGAGCTCGAACGCCCAGGTCAGGCACAGCGCGTGGGCGGCGAACACCGTCGGACACGGAAGCCGATCGACCCGGCGCTCCAGCGCGACCAGGCGCGCGAACGTCCGCTGCGCCTCCGCCGGCCCGTCGAGCGCGTCAAACAGCGAGACGTCGACCCCGCCGCTGACGACCCGGCCGCGGGCCTGGAAGAGGACGGCGCGCGGCCGGTCGGCCTCGAGCGCATCGACCGCCTCGGTCAGGCCGTGCTCCAGGGCGGCGTCGAACAGGTTGAGCGGCGGCGCGTCGACGGTGACGATCGCCAGGCCGTCGTCCCGGCGTTCCAGTGCGACGGGGCCGCTCACCGCAGCCGCTCGGCGATCGCCGCGATCTCGTCGCCGTCCCCCGGCGCGGGCACCCAGGGCAGGCGCATCGGATCGTCGACGTAGCGCGGGATGACGTGGACATGGAAGTGAAAGACGGTCTGCCAGGCCGCGCGCCGGTTCGAGTTGATGAGGTTGACGCCGTCGGCCCCGAGCCGGTCCATCACCCGCGCCGCCTGGCGCTGGGCGGCGAGAGCGACCGCGGTCAGGTCGTCGGAGCCGATCTCAAGCAGATCGACGGAGTGGGCCCTGGGCACGACGAGCGCGTGGCCGCGGGTGGCCGGCATGATGTCCATGAAGGTCACCGTGCGCTCGTCCTCCTCCAGGCGCTGCGAGGGCAGGTCACCGGCGATGATCTTGCAGAAGATGCAGTCGGGCTCTGGCATGCCGGGCAGCTTACCCAGCTCACCCAGCTCACCCAGCTTGCCCGGCGCGCCGGCGCCGCACAGCGGGGCGATGCGCTCGCCGTCAGCCGCGGTCGGCGATCAGCTGGCGCGCGCGCTCGATCGCCTCCTCACGTGTCGCCAGCTCGCCGCTGAAGCTGGCGGCCTGGAGCTCGGCGAGCAGACCGCCGACGACGGGCCCGGGCTTGATGCCGAGCGCCCGGGCGAGCTCGTCGCCGCGCAGCGGGGGGCGCGGCGGATCGGCGGCCCAGCTCAGCGCCTCGGCGAGCAGCCGGCGGGCGAGCTCCAGATGACGCGCGATCGCCGGACCGGAGTTGTCGCCGCGGGTGGCGAGCCGGTCGGCGACGCTCAGCAACGTGACGTCGATCTCCACCGGCGAGCAGGCGTGGAGATAGCCGTAGACCGCGCGGCGGCTCAACGGCATGTCGTGGACGAGGAAGCCGAGCCGGAGATGGTGGCGGGTCAGCGCCGCGACGTGCGTCCGCAGGCGCTCGGCTGCCCGCAGGCGTCCCAGGATCGCCGATGCCAGCTCGGCGCCGGCCTCGTCATGGCCCATGAAGGTGACGCGGCCCTCGGGCGTGACACCGCGGGTCTGGGGCTTGGCGATGTCGTGGAGCAGGGCGCCGAAGCGCAACGCCTGGCCGCGGGTGAGATCGTTGGCGAGCGGCGCCGCCAGCCAGGCGGCGACATCGGCGGCCTGCGCCCCGCCCTCGCACAGGACGCCCGGATCGCGCTCCAGGGCGATCGCCTCGGCGAGCACGGCGCGCGTGTGGTCGAACACGTCGAGATGATGGAAGCGACTCTGCTCCACGCCGCGCAGGGCCCAGAGCTCGGGCAGGATCGCCTCGGTGACGCCGGTGGCGTCCATCAGGGTCAGACCGTCGAGCGCTCGCGGCGAGGACACGACGCGCGCCAGCTCGACGAAGCATCGTTCGGCGGCGACGTCGGCCAGCTTCGGCGCGCTCCCGCGGGCTGCGGCGGCGGTCTGCGCCTGGACCTCGAAGCCCAGCTCGCAGGCCAGCCGGGCGAGGCGCAGCGCGCGCAGCGGATCGCGCTCGAAGGCGTCCGGGCGCACCATCCGCAGCGTCCGGCGGCGCAGGTCACCGAGCCCGTCGAACGGATCGACGTATCCCCCCGCCTCGCCCGCCTCGCCCGCCTCGCCCGCGGCTCCCCGGCCGACCGGGGTGGCGATCGCGTTGACGGTGAAGTCACGGCGCGCCAGGTCCGCCTCGATCGTCGCCCCCTCCAGCGGGAGCAGATCAAGCTGCCAGCCGCGGTCACGGGCCACCACGCGCCACGCGCCGAAGTCGTGCGAGAGCTCGAAGGCGAAGCCGTCGGCCGCCCGCGCCAACGCCCGGGCGGGCGCCTGCGCCGGGCCTGACACGGCGACGTCGTAGTCAGAGGTCGGGCGGCCGAGCAGCCGGTCGCGGACGGCGCCGCCGACCAGCCACGCCCGGCTGTCGATCCGCGCCAGCGCGGCGAGCGGATCGCTCACGATCGCTCTTCCTGAGCGACCGCGCTCGCCGCGGTCACATCCGTCGCCGAGATCGCCTCGGCGAGGCTGACCGGCTCCCCGTCGCGGTGATAGCGGCGCGGCACCCGCGGCCCGATTCCGCACAGGATCTCGTGCGCCACCGTTCCGACGCGGTTGGCGAGGTCCTCGACGGTCTGGCGCTCGGCCCCGGAGCGTCCGATGAGGAGCGCCACGGCGCCGACGGAGACCGGCGGATGGTCCGCGGGTCCGAGATCGGCGGTGATGTTGTCCATGCTGACCGTGCCGATGAGCGGATAGCGGCGGCCCTCGATCAGCACGTCGCAGTTGTTGCTCAGGTCCCGGCGGATCGCGTCGGCGTACCCGATCGGCATCGTCGCCACCCAGGTATCGCGCTCGGCGATGAACCGTCGCCCGTAGCCGACGCTGTCCCCGGGCCGGGCGGCCTTGACCGCGGCCACGTAGGAGCGCAGCTCCAGGACGGGCTCCAGCCCGGCGGGATCGGGATCGATGTTCATCGGATCGCAGCCGTGCAGCGCGATCCCGCAGCGCACCATGTCGAAGTGGCTGGCCGGGACGGCGAGGGTGGCCGCGCTGTTGGCGGCGTGAACGACGATCTCGCCGTGGCGCCGGCGCATCTGCGCCGCGAACGGGGTGAACGCGTCCAGCTGGACTGCGACGAACTCCGGGTCGTCGTCGGCGGTCGCGAAGTGGGTCATCGCGCCGGCCAGGACGAGCGCCGGCGCCCGCGCTGCCACGGCGTCGGCGACACTCAGCGCCTCGTCGGCCAGTCGCGTGCCGAGCCGTCCCATGCCACTGTCGAGCTTGACATGGACACGGAGCGGATGCTCCGGCCGGCGCCGCGCCAGCTCGCGAACGAAGCTCTCGCTCCAGGCGACGACGTCGGCCCGGGCCTCGAGCGCTGCCCCGAGCTCGTCGGTGCTGATCGCGCCCATGATCAGGACCGGCGCCTCCCGGAGGCCGGCCTCCCGCAGCTGCGCCGCCTCGCCGGCGGTGGCGACGGCGAGGCTCGTCGCGCCTGCGCGCAGAGCGCCCCGGGCGACCGGCACCGCACCGTGACCGGAGGCGTCAGCCTTGACGACGGCACACAGCGCGGCGGCGCCGGCCACCTCACGCAGCCGCCGGACGTTGCGCTCCAGCGCGGCCAGGTTGACGTCGGCCAGCGCCCGCAGCGGCATCAGTGTTCCGTCCGGTGGGTTCGGTGGCACCACGAGGTGCCGCCGGGCGATGCCGGGCAAGGACGCAGGATCCGGCGTGCGACCCAGCCACACGAGGATCGCCGGACAGCCGGATGCCTCGGACGCGGCCCGTTCCGGAGAGGCGGGATGCCGAGCGGGCCGCAGGTCCGAGCCGCGGCCGGCAGGGGCGCCTCGACTGCCGGCGAATGTGCCGGACGGGACACTAGTGTTTCCTCACGAGCGGTCGTTCTCCGCGTCCCCGGCCCGGGCGCGCGGCAGGCACTCGATCACGTCCCGCGCGATCACGCCCTCGGTCGCGATCATCTCCGCGGCCAGCCGTCCGGCGCGGGCGTGGACGAACACCCCGGCGCAGGCGGCGTCGAACGGCTCCATGCGCTTGGACAGGAAGGCGCCGATCACGCCCGACAGGACGTCGCCGGTTCCGGCGGTGGCGAGCGCGGGGGCGCCGCCGCGGCTGACCGCCGCGCGTCCGTCGGGATCCGCGACGATCGTGTCGTCGCCCTTGAGCACGACGATCGCCTGTGACTCGGCGGCGGCCCGGCGAACCGAGGCGAGCCGATGAGCCTCGATGTCCGTGCTCTCGCAGTCCAGCAGCCGCGCCAGCTCACCGGCGTGCGGGGTGAGGACCGTCGCCGCGGGGCGGGCGGCGAGCGATGACAGCCGCCCGGCGTGCGCGTTGAGGCCGTCGGCGTCGAGCAGCAGCGGAATCTCGGCGTGGCGGGCGACGGTCCGCGCGAGCTCGACGCTGCCGTGCGCGCGCCCGAGGCCGGGGCCGAGCACGAGCGCCCCGGCGCGCCCGGTGCGCTCGAGCACGAGGTCGGCGGCATCGAGGCCGAGGGCGCCCTCGCCCTCGCCGTCGGGGAGCGGCACGGACATCACCTCGAGCAGCCGCTGTTCGAAGACGAGGTTCAGCGAGGCCGGGATGAGCGCGGTGACGTACCCGGCTCCCGCCCGCATCGCCGCCTCGGAGGCGAGGCACGGGGCTCCGGTGAGGCCCGTGGAGCCGCCGCAGACGAGCACGGCGCCGGCGGCGAACTTCGTCGAGTCCCGGCCACGGCGCGGGATGATCTCGAGCACGGCGCCATCGATCAGCCCGATGTCCGCCCGCGTGGCCTCCGGCGCCCCGTCGGGAATCCCGATGTCGAGCACGCTCACGTCACCGCTGTGGTCCTTGCCGGGCGCGATCCACAGCCCCGGCTTGCCGGCATGGAAGGTGGCGGTGGCATCCGCGCGGACGGCGGCGCCGAGCACCTCGCCGGTCGAGGCGTCGACCCCGCTCGGCACGTCGCAGGCGACGACGACGACCGGCCCGGTGCGGGCGGCGGCGTTGATCGCCGTGATCGCCTCGGCCGCCGGCCCTCGGGGCTCACCGGCGAAGCCCGTGCCGAGGATCGCGTCGACGATCGCGGCCGCGCCGTCCAGCGCGGCGGCCGCGAACGGCCGGCCCGCCGGCCCGGGGAGGCGATCGAAGTTCGTCCGCGCGTCGCCCCGCAGCTCCTCGCCGGGCGCGAGGAGCAGGACGTCGACGTCGCGGCCGCGCTCGCGCAGGAGCCGCGCCACGACGAGGCCGTCGCCGCCGTTGTTGCCCTTGCCGACGACGACCGAGATCCGCCCGGCCGGCGCCCGCCGGGCGACGAGCGCGGCGAGCCCCTGGCCGGCGCGCTCCATCAGCGTCAGGCCCGCGATCCCGCGCTCCTGGATCGCCCACGTGTCGGTGGCGCGCTGCTGCTCTGCGCCGGGCAGCGGACGGGCCCAGGACGCGAGCGCCGTCACCTCGGTCCCGCCGCCGCGACCGCCACCGCGGCGGCCTGGGTGCGCGAGTGCGTCAGCGAGATCTCGACGACGACGCCGAGTTCGTTCGCCCGCCGGGCGACCGCGCCGTGCAGAGCGAGGCTCGGGGCGCCGCCGTCGGAGACGACCTCGACGTCACGGAAGCTCCAGGCATCGAGTCCGAGCGCCTTGGCCACCGCCTCCTTGGCGCAGAAGCGCGCGGCGAGATGCTGTCCCGGGCGGGCGCGCGCCGCGGCATAGGCCCGCTCGTCCTCGGTGAACAGCCGCAGGGCGAGCCGCGGCCGGCGGGCCAGGGCGCGCTCCAGACGATCGATCTCCAGCAGATCGATCCCGATCGACGGCGGCCGCGATGACGACGGCCCGGGCGCGGGGCCCGGGCCGGACGGCATGTCGAGGTCTGGGCGCTCCGCGGTCACTCCACCGTGACGGTCTTGGCGAGATTGCGCGGCTGGTCGACGTTCAGTCCGCGCAGGCGGGCGATGTGATAGGCGAGCAGCTGGAGCGGGATGACCGCCAGCAGCGGCGCGAGCATCGGGTCGGTCGCCGGGACGCGCAGGATCTCGTCGGCGTGCGCGACGATGTCCTCGTTGCCCTCGGTGGCCACCGCGATCACCCGCGCCCCGCGCGCCCGCACCTCCTGGACGTTGGAGATGACCTTGTCGAGCACCGGCGAGTCGGTGGCCACGGCCACGACCGGCGTGTTCTCGTCCAGCAGCGCGATCGGTCCGTGCTTCATCTCTCCCGCCGCGTAGGCGTCGGTGGCGATGTAGGAGATCTCCTTGAGCTTCAGCGCGCCCTCGAGGGCCACCGGCAGACCGATGTTGCGCCCGAGGTAGAGGAAGAAATCGGCCTGATAGTGCGCCTTGGCGATCGCCTCGATGTCGTCGATGTCGCGCTCCAGCAGCCCGTCGATCATGAGCGGCAGACGCTTGAGATCGGAGATGACCGGCTTGAGCTCGGCCCGGCCCATCGTGCCGCGGACCTCGGCCATGCGCAGCGCGATCAGGTACATGGCCGTGATCTGGCTGACGAACGTCTTGGTGGCGGCGACGCCCATCTCGAGGCCGGCGCGGGTGTAGAGGACGCCGTCGGCGTCCCGCGTGATCTGAGCGCCCATGACGTTGGTGACCGCCAGCACGGTGGCGCCGGCGGCGCGCGCGGTGCGCATCGCGGCGAGCGTGTCGGCCGTCTCGCCCGATTGCGAGATCCCGATCACGAGGTCCTCGGGACCGACGACGGGATTGCGATACCGGTACTCGGAGGCGACGTCGACCTCGACGGGCACGCGGGCCCACTGCTCGATCGCGTAGCGCCCGATCAGCCCGGCGTGGTACGCCGTTCCGCAGGCGACGATGACGACCCGCTTGAGCCCGCGCAGGAGAGCGTCGTCGACCGGTCCGAGGTCCCCGAGGTCGATCCCCCAGCCGCGGGCGGCGCGCTCGCCGATCGTCTCGGCGACGGCGTCGGCCTGCTCGTGGATCTCCTTGAGCATGAACGTCTCATAGCCCTGCTTCTCGGCGGTCTCGGCATCCCAGTCGATCTCGGCGATCTCGTGCTCCAGCGGCTCCCCGCCCGGAGTGAAGAACTCGACGCCGTCGGGGCGCAGGACGACGAGCTCGTCGTCGCCGATGAACTGGACGTGACGGGTCTCCGACAGGAACGCGGGCACGGCCGAGGCGATGAACTGCTCGCCCTCGCCGCGCCCGATGACCATCGGGCACTCGCGGCGCGCGCCGACCAGCATGCCGGGATCGTGGGCGCTCATCGCGACGAAGGCGTAGTGGCCCCGCAGCTCGGCGTAGGCGAGCCGGACGGCCTCGAGCAGATCGCCGTTGTAGTGATGGGCGACGAGATGGGCGATGACCTCGGCGTCGGTCTCGGAGGTGAAGACCGCTCCTGACTCGATCAGCTTCACCTTCAGCGCGATGTAGTTCTCGACGATCCCGTTGACGACGATGTGCACCTGATCGGTGGTGTCGTAGTGAGGGTGGGCGTTCTCCTCGGTCACCCGGCCGTGCGTCGCCCAGCGGGTGTGTCCGATGCCCGTGCCCGGCTGCGGGCGCTCGATGACCGCGACGGGGGCGCCGGCCGAGCCGTTGGCGGCGTCGCGGCACTCGATCGCGCTGCGCAGCGCGCTCAGGTTGCCGACCGCGCGGACGGCATCGACACGGTCCCCGTCCAGGACCGAGATGCCGGCGCTGTCATAGCCCCGGTATTCGAGTTTCTCCAGCCCCGCCATGAGCAGGGGCCGAACCTTCCGAGGGCCGACGTAGCCGACGATGCCGCACATATAGTCTCCAGTTTGCGTCGAGGTCTGCAACCACGGGCCATCCATGGCCCTCGGCCCTAGGATCGGCACAGCCGAGACGCGAGTTTAACGACTCCCCAGGATCGTCTGGACGATTGCCGTCAGGCGGGCGCAGACGTCGTCGGCCTCGTGGTCGCTCGGGGCCTCGACCATCACGCGAATGAGCGGCTCGGTGCCGGACGCCCGCACGAGCACGCGGCCGCGGCCGGCGAGGGCGGCGTTCTCACGATCGATCGCCTCGGTCAGCCCGGCGTCGCTCATCGTCGCGGTCAGCGCGGGCCGGTCCGGGGCGCGGATGTTGACCAGGCGCTGCGGGAGCTTCTCCATCGCGTGGCGCTCTCGCAGATCCCCGCCGCCGAGGGCCTCGAGCGTCAGCAGCGCGCTGGCGATGCCGTCCCCGGAGGGCCCGAAGCCGAGCTCGATGATGTGCCCGGACTGCTCGCCGCCGAGCGCCCAGCCCCGGCGGCGCAGCTCGTCAAGCACGTAGCGATCGCCGACGGCGGTCGTGGCGACCTCGACGCCGGCCTTCGCCATCGCGGTGTGGAAGCCGTAGTTGGTCATGACCGTGACCGCGACGCCGCCACCCGGGAGGCGACCGTGCGCGTGCAGATGCAGCGCGGCGAGCGCCACGAGCTCGTCGCCGTCGACGACCGTCCCGTCGCCATCGACGGCGAGCATCCGATCGCCGTCGCCGTCGAAGGCGAAGGCGAGCTCGTAGCCGCCGCTCAGCGCCCGGTCACGCAGCACGTCGAGATGCGTCGAACCGCAGCCGTCGTTGATGTTGCGCCCGTCGGGCTCATCGGAGATCACCTCCACCTCGGCGCCGAGCCGGCGGAAGATCTCGGGGGCGGCCTGGTAGGTGGCGCCGTTCGCGCAGTCCAGGAGGACCCGGCGGCCGCTCAGGTCAAGGGCCGAGAAGCGGGTGTGCAGCTCACGGAGATAGTCCTCCAGCGCGCCGTGCAGGCGCCGGACGTGGCCGATCCGCGACGGTTGGGCGGGCGGCTGCTCGAGCATCGCCTCGATCTCGTGCTCGTCCTCGTCGGCGAGCTTGAAACCGTCGGAGGCGAACAGCTTGATGCCGTTGTCCTCATAGGGATTGTGCGAGGCGGAGATGACCGCGGCCATCTGCAGGCCGTGGCGGAGGACGAGCAGCGGCGCCGCCGGGGTCGGCAGCACGCCGGCCAGCAGCGCGTCGCCGCCGGCCGCGGTGACTCCGGCGGCGATCGCCGACTCCAGCATCTCCCCGGATTCACGGGTGTCTCGGACGATCACGACCTGGGGGCGCCGCTCGGCGCCATTCGGATCGGCGCCGTCGGCGTGTCCGGCGGCGGCGCGCTCCACTGCGGCGCGGGACAGGCTGAGCGCCAGGTCCGCGGTCAGGAAATCACCGGCCCGGCCCCGAACACCGTCGGTGCCGAAGAGCTGACGGGGCATGCGCTCGCCTAGTGTTTCGCCGGGGGCGCCTCGACTGCCAGCGAGCGTGCGCGGCGAGACACTAGCGCTTGGAGAACTGCGGACGCTTGCGCGCCTTCTTGAGCCCGGCCTTCTTGCGCTCCTTGACGCGCGGGTCACGCGTCAGGAAGCCGCGGCGCTTGAGCTCGCCTCGCAGATTCGGATCGGCCTCGAGCAGGGCGCGCGAGATGCCGTGGCGCAGGGCCCCGGCCTGTGCGGCCACACCGCCTCCGTGCAGGCGAGCGACGACGTCCATGCGCGACTCGTAGCCGACCGCCTCCAGCGGCTGGCGGATGACCCGTTGGAGGGTCTCACGCGGGAAGAACTCCTCCAGCGACTTGCCGTTGACGGCGTACGTGCCGTTACCGGGCTTGAGAATGACGCGGGCGACGGCGGTCTTGCGCTTGCCGGTCGCGGTGTAGCGGGCGCCGGCGGCGAGGTTGATGGCCGCGTCGGCGATCGGCTTGGTCTCCTCCTCGGCGTCCTCTTCCTCGGCGCGGGCCGCGGCGGCCTCGGCCTCGGCCTCGGCGGCGGCGCGAGCCTCGGCGTCGAGGAACTCGTCGCTCTCGGACACGATGTCCGGGATGAGGTCGGCGCCGGGAATCTCCGGCCGCTGGCGCGGGGCGATCTCGACGTCCTCCTCGTCGTCGGCGGCCGGGGCCGGGGCGGCCGCGGCCGGGGCGACAGGCTCAGCGGCCGGGGCGACAGGCTCCTCGGCGACGGGCGCCGCTGCGGGCTCCTCGGCGACGGGCGCCGCTGCGGGCTCCTCGGCCGGCGGCTCGGCGGCGACCGGCTCGTCCGCGGCCGGCTCGTCCGCGGCCGGCTCAGCGGCGGGGACGGGCTCCTCCGCGCTGGGCGCGGGAATCGGCTCGCCGGCGTCGACGGGCTGATCGCCGTCGGGATTCTCAGACTCGGTCGTCACTTCGAAATCTCCATCGGTTGCGGCTGCTGGGCGGCGTGGGGATGCTCGGGACCCGCGTAGACCTTGAGCTTGGTGATCTGCCGGCGGGCGAGGCGGTTGCGCGGGAGCATGCCCTTCACGGCGAGGCGGATGACCTCTTCGGGACGGCGGTCAAGCATTTCGGCGAGCGTGCGTGACTTCAACCCACCCGGATAGCCCGAATGGCGGTAGTAGCGCTTGTCGGCGCGCTTGTTCCCGGTCACCGCGATCTTCTCCGCATTGACGACGATGACGAAGTCGCCCGTGTCGATGTGCGGCGTGTAGGTCGGCTTGCGCTTGCCGCGCAGCGCGTCGGCGATCTGGGTCGCCAGTCGGCCGAGCGTCTGGCCGTCGGCATCGACGATGAGCCAGTTGCGCTCGCGATCAGTGGGTTTGGCTACGTACGTTTTCATGGCATGCACAGGAGGCGCGGTTGGTCGCGCGGTGAGTCGATGATAGTCAATCCCCAGGCCCTACGCTGTAGCGATGGCCGCCGCGCTGACGATGCGCCGCTGGGGATACCGTCTCGCCTACCGCGGACTGCAGGTCTTTTGGTTCGTCGCCAGGCCCAGCAAGCGGGGGGTGAAGTGCCTGCTGACCCACGGCGACGAGATCCTGCTCGTCCGCCACACGTACGGCCGTCGGGCCTGGGACCTGCCCGGCGGAGCGATGAAACGCCACGAGCTGCCCGTCGTCACCGCCCGCCGGGAGATGGCCGAGGAGCTCGGCGTCCACGACGCCGCCTGGCGTGAGCTCGGCGAGGTGCAGGGCCGGGTCGACCGCCGCCACGACACGATCTACTGCTTCACCGCCGAGCTCGCGTCGACCGCGCTGACGATCGACCCGGTCGAGCTGGCCGGAGCCGACTGGTTCCCGCGCGCCGCCCTGCCGGCCGATCTCGGGCCCTACGTCGTGCCGGTGGTCTCGCGCGCCGGCGAGTGGGAACCGCCGGCTCCCGCGCCGGATGCTCCCGGAGCCCGCCCACCGAGCTGACGCGTCAGGCGGCTATTCCCACTCGATCGTGCCGGGCGGCTTGCTCGTGATGTCCAGCACGACCCGGCCGACGGGACGGATCTCGTTGATCATCCGCGAGGCGATCTGCTCGAGCAGGTCGTAGGGGAGCCGCGCCCAGTCGGCGGTCATCGCGTCGTCGCTCGTCACGGCGCGGATCGCGATCACGTTGCCGTACGTCCGCTCGTCGCCCTGGACACCGACGGTGCGAATGTCAGGCAGCACGCAGAACGACTGCCACAGATCGCGGTACAGACCCGCCTTGCGGATCTCGTCCTGGAGGATCGCGTCGGCCTCGCGGAGGATGTCGAGCCGCTCACGCGTCGCCTCACCGCCGACGATGCGGATCGCCAGCCCCGGCCCGGGAAACGGCTGGCGCCAGACGAGGCGCTCGGGCAGTCCGAGCTCGGCGCCGACCGCGCGGACCTCGTCCTTGAACAGCGCGCGCAGCGGCTCGACGAGCTCGAACTGGAGATCGTCGGGCAGGCCGCCGACGTTGTGGTGGGACTTGATCGTCGCCGCGCCGGTCCCGCCGCCGGACTCGATCACGTCGGAGTACAACGTCCCCTGGACGAGGAAGCGCACGTCGTCGAGGCGGGCCGCCTCCTCCTCGAAGACGCGGATGAACTCGGCCCCGATGATCTTGCGCTTGCGTTCGGGATCGCTGACGCCGCGCAGGCGCGCCAGGAAGCGGTCGGAGGCGTCGACGGCCACGAGCGGGACCTTGAAGTGGTCACGAAAGGCGCTGACCACCTGCTCGCCCTCGTTCTTGCGCATCAGGCCGTGGTCGACGAACACGCAGGTCAGCCGGTCGCCGAGCGCGCGGTGGACGAGCAGCGCGGCGACGCTGGAGTCGACTCCGCCCGACAGGCCGCAGATCGCCCTTCCGTCCCCGACCTGCTGACGGATCCTGCGGATCTGGTCCTCGATCACCGAGCTCGCGCTCCAGCCACCGTCGCAGTCGCAGACGTCCTTGAGGAAGTTGGTCAGGACGTGCTGGCCGTACGGGGTGTGGACGACCTCGGGATGGAACTGGATCCCGTAGATCCCGCGCTCGACGGACTCGAAGGCGGCCACCGGAGAGGCGGTCGACGAGGCGAGCGCGTGGAATCCCGGCGGCGGCGCGAAGACCGTATCCCGGTGCGACATCCAGCACGTCTGCTCGGCCGGGGTGCCGGCCAGCAGCCGGCCGGTGTCGGCCACGGTCAGCTGCGATCGGCCGAACTCGCCGACCTCGGCGCCCTGGACCTGGCCGCCGAGCGCGAGCGCCAGCAGCTGCATGCCGTAGCAGATGCCGAGCACGGGGACGCCGAGATCCAGCAGCTCCCGCTCGAGCGACGGAGCCCCGTCGGCGTAGACCGACGCCGGCCCGCCGGACAGGATCACGCCCTTCGGCTTGCGCCGCGCGACCTCGGCGGCGCCCGCGTGATACGGCAGCAGCTCCGAGAAGACGCCGCACTCCCGCACGCGCCGCGCGATCAGCTGGGCATACTGGCCGCCGTAGTCCAGGACGACGACGACATCGGTGCTGGCACGGACGTCATCGAGGCCGTCATCCATCGGCCGTCCGCGTATCCCGTCGGACTCCGGAAGAGTCGGAAGGTCCGAAGCGGCGAAGGAGCCGCTACTCGGCGACACCGATGGCCGCCGCCCGGCCGCCCGCGCCCATCCCGACCCCCTGCTCACGCTGGAGGTGCTTGCCCTCGGTCTGCAGCGACGGCGCGACCATCAGCTCCGCGCGGTTGAACTCGGCGATGTCCCGGTATCCGCATGTCGCCATCGACGTGCACAGTCCGCCCATGAGGTTGAAGGTGCCGTCGTTCTCGCGCGCCGGGCCGGTGATGATCTCCTCGATCGTCCCGTTCTGCTTGGTCGCGACCCGCGTCCCGCGCGGGAGCGTGGGATGGAACGTCGCCATGCCCCAGTTGTAACCGCGGCCGGGAGCCTCGTAGGCACGGGCGAGCGCCGAGCCGAGCATGACCGCGTCGGCTCCGCAGGCGATCGCCTTGGCGATGTCGCCGCCGTTGCGCATGCCGCCGTCGGCGATGACCTTGACGAGGTCGCCGGTCTCCATCATGTGCTGGGAGCGCGCCGCCGCGACGTCGGCGATCGCCGTGGCCTGCGGGACGCCGATGCCGAGCACGCCCCGCGTCGTGCAGATGGCGCCCGGGCCGACCCCGACGAGCACACCGGCGGCGCCGGTGCGCATCAGGTGCAGGCCGGTGTGATACGAGGCGCAGCCGCCGACGATGACCGGCGTGGGAGCGAGTTCCCGGATGAATTCCTTGAGGTTGAGCGGCGGCCGGGACTCGTCCCGGGAGACGTGCTCGGCCGATACGACCGTGCCCTGGATGACGAGGATGTCCAGTCCCGCCTCGAGCGCCGTCTCGTAGTGCGCGCGCACCCGCTGCGGGGTCAGCGACGCGGCCGCGACGACGCCGTGGGCCTTGATCTCCTTGATCCGCTTGGCGATCAGCTCGGGCTTGACCGGCTCGCGATAGATGTCCTGCATCTCCCGCGTGGCGATGTCACGCGAGAAGGTGGCGATCCGCTCGAGCTGCGCGTCGGCATCCTCGTAGCGGCAGAAGATGCCCTCGAGATTGAGCACGGCGAGGCCGCCGAGCTTGCCGATCAGACCGGCGGTGTCCGGCGAGACGACGCCATCGAGCGCCGCGGCCAGCAGCGGAAGGTTGAACCGGTACGGGCCGAGCGTCCACGAGATGTCGACGTCGTCAGGGTCGCGCGTCCTCCGTGAGGGAACGATCGCGATGTCGTCGAATCCGTATGCGCGGCGGGCCTTCTTACCGCGGCCGATCTCTATCTCCATCTCGCCATCCTAGGGTGCTCGTCGGACGTCAGCGCCGACCGTGTGGCGGCAACCACTTGAGCCTTCGATCGTAGCAGTGGGTCGCCGGCCGTCCCGGCGAGCGCCCGGCCGCCGCGCGGCGTCTCAGCCGATCTCGGCGCCGATCTCCAGGCGCGCCGACTCGACCTCGCCGAGCAGCTGCTGCACCTGGGACGGGTCCAGGATCCCGGCCCCGAAATGGCGCGTCGACTCGGCGCCACAGGCCACGCCGAAGCGCAGGCAGTCGACCGGCTCCTGGCCGAGATAGCGCGCGGACACATACCCCGCCAGGAAGGCGTCGCCGGAGCCGACCGCCGAGCGCGCCTCCTGCTCTCGGATCCTCACGCGGTACAGCGCCGGGACGCCGTCCTCCAGGACGCGCGCATAGCAGCCGTCGGAGACCGTCATGATCGATTCACGCGCGCCGAGCCGCGTCATCTCGACGACCGCCGCGGCGCGATCGTCGACGTCGTTGAACTCGTGGCCGACGAGCTCCTCGGCCTCGGTCTCGTTGGGCGAGACGAGATCGGGCTCGCCGCGCAGCGAGAGCCGCAGCGGCTCGCCGTCGGAGTCGATCATCGTCGTCACGCCGCGCCGGCCGACCTCCCGGATGAGCGAGCTGTAGACGTCCTGATCGACGCCCCGCGGCAGGCTGCCGGCGAATACGCAGATGCTCGCCCCCTGGGCGAGATACAGGAGCTTCTCACGGAACAGCTCCAGCTCCTGCGGGGCGACGGCCGGGCCGCGCTCGTTGATCTCGGTCTGCAGGCCGGTGGTGGGGTCGAGCACGGCGGTGTTCGTGCGGGACTCGTCCTGGATCCGCACGAAATCGGTGAGGATGGACTCGTCGTTGAGCGCTTCGACGATCCGGGTTCCGGTCGCGCCGCCGGCGAGCCCGGTGGCGATCACCGGCTGGCCGAGGCGCTTGATCGCCCGGGCGATGTTGACGCCCTTGCCGCCCGGCATCGTCGCCTGGTCGACGGTGCGGTGCCGGCGCCCCGGCGTGAAGCTCGGGACCTCCAGCGTCTTGTCCATGGCGGCGTTGAGCGTGACGGTGATGATCATGCGGCCTCCAGCTCTGCGGACGAGGAGCGCACGCCCCGGCGCCGCAGCCGGCGCCGCGTGAGACGTCCCGCCACGGCGGTGAGCCCGAGCGCGGCGACGAGGAGCGTGAGCGGCAGCGGCCGGTCGATGAAACGCGCGGCGATCGCCAGGCCGCTCACCCTGGGCAGGGAGCGGGTCAGGATGAGGGGGATGACGGCGGCCACCCGCCCGGCGGCCATGACGGTGGCCGTTCCGATCACCATGTGCGCCGGCAGCGGTCCGGTCAGCCGGCGCGGGGCGGTGACGCGAACGGTCAGCGGCTCGTCGCGCGCGGCGATCGTGGTGAAGGTCCGGGAGGCGGCGATCGGCACCCGGTAGCCGGGACGGTCACGGACGAGCAGCCGGTCCATCACCTCGCCGGTGTGGACCGGGGTCCGCATGGCGAAGTCGGCGAACCCGTAGTCGAGCAGGGCGAGCGTGTTGTCGTCCCGCGCCTGCGGGCTCGCGGTCCCGAGAACGGCGCTGATCAGCTTCATGCCGTGTCTGTGCCCCGCCGCGACCAGCACGTAACCGGCGTCCGTCGTGTGACCCGTCTTGACGCCGTCGATCCATGGCACCGCGCCGACGAGGTCGTTGCGGTTGGTGACATCGGCGACCGGACCGGTATGCAGCACGGCGCCGGGCAGGTCGACGATGCGCGCAAAGTACTGAGAATGCGTGAGATCGTAGTTGGCCAGCCTAACGAGATCGGAGGCGCTGGAGTAGTTGCCGGGCGTATCGAGGCCGATCGGTGTCGAGTAGTGCGTATGCGTCAATCCGAGCGCGACCGCCTCGGCGTTCATCATCCCGACGAACCGCGCCACCGATCCGTGTCCGACGTTGGCGGCCAGATCCTCGGCGGCATCGTCGGCGCTCGGCAGCATCATCGCCAGCAGCAGATCGTGGACGCTCATCCGCTCGCCCGGCACGAGCCCGATCTGCGAGTCGTCGGACGCCGGATACCAATCGTTCTGCCTGAACACGGTGCTGAGGCGATGAACGTGCTGGAGGGTGATCAACGCGGTCATCAGCTTCGTCGTGCTGGCGATCGCCAGCTCCCGGTCGGGATTGATGGCGAACAGCATCTGCCCGGTCTGCGGGGCGTACAGCGCGGCCGCGGTGACGCTCAGCCGAGGCGGGGACGGCGCGGCGGGGGTCGCGGCGCCCGCCGACCCGGCAAGCACGAGGAGGGCGGCGATCAGGCCGGTCAGGCCAGACAGCCCGCCCGTGACCCGTCGCCGGGCCTGACGTCGGCTCATCGCCGCAGCCTCAACCGCTCCCCGGTCTGAAGGGAATCAGGAGCCGAGGCGAGCTTCGGGTTCAGGGCCATCAGGCGCGCGGCCGACACCTTCGTCTTCGCCGAGATGGCGCTCAGCGTGTCCCCCGGCCTGACGACGTAGAACGCCGGCCCGCGCTGATGGTGAGCGGCGCGCGTGTGGCCGCCGGCGGTGGCGGTCTGCGCCGCTCGCGGCGGTCGGGCGGCGGTGGGCTTGACGAGCGCGCCGTGGACGACGAGGTAAACCCCGAGCGCGACCGAGGCGAGCGCGATCGGCGCCAGGAAGCGCGCGCTGTTTCTCACCATCGACGGGCGATCATACCTGTGCCCTCAAACCGTTCCGGGCGGCGGCGTCTGGAGTTCACGATCACGCGTACCGGGTCCAGACGAGCTCGCGCAGCCGCGCCGCCGCGGCGCGGGCGGCGACCGCGGGATCGCCGCCATCCTGTTCATGCGCGTAGACGATCGCGCGTGAGGCCGACACGAGTCCACCGGCCGGCCCGGGCGCGAAGGCGGGAGCGAGATTCTCTCCGGTCGCGCCCTGCGCCCCGATGCCCGGCAGCAGCAGGACGGCGTGGGGCATCCGCGCCCGCAGCGCCGCCAGGCGCTCGGGGACCGTGGCGCCGGTCACCGCGCCGACGTCCGACAGCCCGGCGGCACCGATCCCCGGGCGGCCGAGCTCGTCGACGATCCCGGCCAGCGCCTCGCTGACCGAGCCGCCGCCACCACCGCCGCCGCCGCCGCCGTCGCCGCGGTCGTCGCCGCCGGCCAGCCGGCGATCCTGGATGTCGGCGGCGCCGGGGTTGGAGGTGCGGACGAGCACGAACAGGCCGGCGCCGGACGCGCGCGCGGCCTCGATGAGCGGAGCCAGCGAATCGCGCCCGAGCAGGGGATTGACCGTCAGGGCGTCGGCGCCGAGACCGGGCACGTCGCCGAACGGCGTCGGCGTGCCCGTGAAGAACGCCTGGCCGTAGGCGTGCGCGGAGATGTCGATGTCGCCGCGCTTGGCATCGGCGATCACGACCAGGCCGCGGTCACGGGCGTCACGCACGACCTCGCCGAGCGCGGACCAGCCGGCGGCCCCCAGGCGCTCGAAGCACGCCACCTGCGGCTTGACGGCGACCGCCTCCTCGCCCGCCGCATCGAGCAGGAGGCGGCAATGGGCGACCACCGCGCGCGCCGCTCGCTCGGCCGCCGATCCGGGGCCGGCGGCCGCCAGCTCGACCGCGCGCGGCCACAGCCGTGACGGGTCCGGATCGAGGCCCAGGACGATCTGCGATCGCCGAGTGGACACCCGATCCGCGAGACGGTCACCGAACGTCTCGGTGACCGGTGAAGTGGCTGGCGCGCCGGTCATCCGCGACCGCGAGGACAACGTCGGCGCCGGACGGACGGGCGCCGAGCGGCCAGAGCTAACGCCGCCCGCCGGATCGGGCCACTAGTTCACGGCCTTCTTGAGAGCCGCGCCGGCGGTGAACTTCGGCACCCGCGATGCCGCGATCTGGATCTTCTCCCCCGTCGCCGGGTTCCGGCCCTCACGGGCGCTGCGGTCAGACACGCTGAACTTGCCGAAACCGGAGAACACCACGTCGCTGCCCCGCTTGAGCGCGCTCTCGATCGTCTCGAGCATCGCGTCGACGGCGTCGCCGGCGTCCTTCTTGCTGAGTCCAGACCGGTCGGCCACTTGATCTACGAATTCGGACTTTGTCACTTGCTCCCCCTTCTCAGGTCGAATGGAAACTTCGAAGCTAACAGGGTCCGCGGACAGCCATCAGGCTGATGTCCCGCGTCCTCATTCTGGCCAGCGATCCCCTCCGGCACCTAAAAACCGGGCTCGGTTTCTCGCACATTCCGATTTTCAGGGGGTCAGCCCGTCCGGCTCTCCCGCGGCCGTCCGCCGCCCCGATCTCACCGCGACATCCACCCGGCAGGCGAGAATACGGTCCATGGACCTCGCCCGCACCGCGTGGTTGGTGACCGTCGTCGCCTGCCTGGTCGCCGTTCTCGTCCTCCTGCTGGAGGGCTATTACGGCTATGCGGGCGTGACCCTCGCGGTCGCGGCCTCGGCGGCGATCAACCTGACCTGACCTGACCTGCCGGCGTCGCGTCACGGCCTCGGCGGCGATCAACCTGACCTGGCGGCGTCGCGGAGCCGGCCGGTCAGCCTCGGTCCACGTCGCCGGAGCGCGGAAACCGCGGCGGGGCGAAGGTGACCTCGCCGGGCCGCACGCGATCCTCGGGCTCGAGGTGGATGAGGACGTCGGCTCCCTCCAGTCGCGAGCCGATCCGGTCCTGGAGCTGGTGTGCGGTGCGATGGGCGGCCTCCAGCGAGGTGCCCGCCCGGAACTGGATGTGGAGATCGACATAGCGCCGGGCCCCGGCCTGGCGCGTGCGCAGCTCGTGGTAGCCGACGACGCCGTGGGTGGAGAACTCCTCGATCGTCTCGCGGATCGCCTCCACCTCGGCGGCCGGCAGCGATTCGTCGACGAGCACGCGGGAGGCCCGGGCGACGAGCCGGACCCCGGCGGCGACGAGCACGACGGCGACCGCGAGGGCGACGGCCGGGTCGATCCACTCGGCCCCGGTCAGGTCGACGAGGATCAGCCCGATCAGCACGGCCGCCGAGGTCAGCGCGTCGGTGCCGAGATGGGCGGCGTCGCCGGCCAGCGCCGCCGACCGGGTGCGTCGGGCGGCCCGTGAGAGCCGCCACGACACCCCGAGATTGAGCGCCAGCGAGACCGCGACGACCGCGATCCCGAGCCCGACCGTCTGCACCCGGCCGTGGTTGACGAGATGGCGGATCGCCTCGAAGGCGATCGCCGCCGAGCCGACCAGGATCAGGATGCCCTCGATCGCCGCCGCCAGGTTCTCGATCTTCTCGTGCCCGTAGCGATGGGACTCGTCGGCGGGCTCGTCGGCCTTGCGCACCGACAGGAAGGCGACGATCGAAGCGACGAGATCGATGCTGGAGTGGACCGCCTCGGTCAGGATCGCGACCGAGCCGGTGACCGTCCCGGCGATCACCTTCAGCAGGATCAGCGCGGAGTTCGAGACCACCGACAGCGCGGCGCTGCGTGCCTTCAGGCCCTCGGTCGCGTCCGCGCCGGCGCCGGTCGCGGTCAGCCGATCGGCACCGCCGGCCATCGGTCAGCCGTCGCGATCGGCCAGCCAGGCCGCGAGCGCGGCGGCCGCTGCTGCGCGGTGGCTGATCGCGTCCTTCTCGGCGTCGCTCAGTTCGGCCATCGTGCGCCCGTCGCCGCGCCCGTCGGGCACGAACGCCGGGTCATAGCCGAAGCCGCCCTCGCCGCGAGCCTCCGTGGCGCGGCGCCCCGTGCACGAGCCGAAGACGACCTCCTCGACCCCGCCCGGCGACGGGTCGACGTAGGCGAGGGCGCACACGTAGCGCAGGCCGCTGCCGGCCGGCGCCTCGCGCATCAGCTTCGCCAGGTTCGCCTCGTCGCTCGCGCCCTCGCCGGCGTAGCGCGCCGACCGGACCCCGGGGCGGCCGTCCAGCGCCGCGGCCTCGATCCCGGAGTCGTCGGCGATCGCGGTGCGCCCGGTGGCGCGCGCCGCCGCCCGCGCCTTGGGCAGCGCGTTCTCGGCGAAGGTCTCCCCGACCTCGGGAGGCAGCGTGACGTCGTCGGGCAGCGGCTCCACGCGGATCCCCCGCGGCTCCAGCAGCCGACCGAACTCACGCAGCTTGTGACGATTGCGGGTGGCGAGGACCACCGTGATCGGATCCGCCACGGCGCGCCCCGCGCTCAGCTCGCCGGCGCCGCGACCGTCCGCTCCTGGAGCGCGCGCAGCTCGGCGATGCCGCCGGCGGCGAGCGCGAGCAGGTCGTCGAGGTGCGCGCGGGAGAGCGGCGTGCGCTCGGCCGTCGCCTGCACCTCGATCAGGCCCCCGTCGCCGGTCATGACGACGTTGGCGTCGACCTCGGCGGTCGAGTCCTCGGAATAGTCGAGGTCAAGGAGCGTCGCCCCGCCGACCATCCCGCACGAGACCGCGGCGACCGATCCGCTCAGCGGCGAGCGGTCCAGCTTGCCCTCGGCGATCAGCCGGTCGCAGGCGAGGCGCAGCGCCACCATCCCGCCGGTGATGGAGGCGCAGCGCGTCCCGCCGTCGGCCGTCAGGACGTCGCAGTCGATGTAGATCGTGCGCTCCCCGAGCGCCGCGAAGTCGATCACCCCGCGCAGCGAGCGGCCGATCAGGCGCTGGATCTCGACCGTGCGGCCATCCTGGCGTCCGCGGCTGGCGTCGCGCTGCTTGCGCTCGCCGGTCGAGGCCGGGAGCATCCCGTACTCCGCGGTCGCCCAGCCACGGCCCTGACCGGACATCCACCGCGGCACGCTCTCCTGGATCGACGCCGTGCAGATGACGCGGGTCTCCCCCATGGCGATCAGCGCCGAGCCGGTGGCGGTCGGGACGAATCCGGGGGTGATCGTCGCCGGGCGCAGGCCGTCGGCCGCGCGGCCGTAGCTGCGCTCGCGCGCCGGCTCCGGGCTCATGCCGCCACCCGTGGGGCGGCCGTGGCCCGAGCGGCGGCCGTCGCCCGCGCGGCGGCCGTCGCCCGCGCGGCGGCGGCGAGATCGACGTGGGCGACCTGCCCGAGCGGCATCTGCAGGAAGCGCGTCCCGATCGCCGTGAAGGCCGAGACCTCGCCGGTGCAGCAGAAGCGATAGCTGCCCTCACCGGAGCGGGGATTGAGCAGCCCGCGGGCGGTCAGGGCGCGCTCCACGCTGCGGGCCACCCCGGCGCCGGAGGTCACGAGCGAGACCCCGCGCCCGAGCATCCGCTGGAGCATCGGCGCCACGAGCGGATAGTGGGTGCAGCCGAGGATGACCGTGTCGACGCCGGCGTCACGCAGCGGCGCGCAGTAGGCGCGCACCGTCTCGACGACGTGGTCGTCGAACGGGAAGCCGCCCTGGATGATCGGCGCCAGGTCCGGGCACGGGACGGCCTGCACGTGGACGTGGCGGTCGGCGTCGCGGACCGCGCGCTCGTAGGCGCCGCTGGCGATCGTGGCGGGCGTGGCCAGCACCCCGATCCGCCCGTTGCGGCTGCCGGCCACCGCCAGCTGGGTGGCGGGCGCGACGACGCCGATCACGTCGATGTCACGGCCGGTCCGCTCGAGGTGCTCCTCCAGCGTGCCGAGCGCGGCCGAGCTCGCCGCGTTGCAGGCGACGACGAGCAGCTTGGCGCCGAGCGCGAGCAGGTGCTCGGCGATCTCGACGGCGAACGCGCGCAGCTCGGCCTGGCTGCGCTCGCCGTACGGGAAGCGCGCGGTGTCGCCGAGGTAGACGTAGTCCTCGCTCGGCAACGAGACGAGCAGCTCATGCAGCACGGTGAGGCCGCCGACGCCCGAGTCGAACACGGCGACCGGAAGCTCAGCGACTCCGGACATCCACCGGATGGTGACACAGCGGACGGCGGGCTCGCCGCCGGGCGATACTCCTCGCCGGGATGCGCGCCCTGATCGTCACCAACATGTACCCCTCGCCGCGGCGCCCGGCGCTCGGCAGCTTCGTCTCCGATCAGGTCCAGGCGCTGCGTCGCACGGGCGAGGTCGACGTCGACGTGTTCGCGTTCGCTCCCGGCGGATATCGGTCCTATCTGCGGGCGGGGGCGCGGCTGCGTGATTCCCATCACGGGCGCCGCGTCGACATCGTCCACGCGCACTTCGGCCTGTCGCAGTGGCCGGCGCTCGCCGCCCCCGCCCGCGCGCGGCTCGTGACCCTGCACGGCACCGATCTCACCCATCCGCGCTCGCGGGCGCTCACCCTGGCCGGGCTGCGGGTCAACGACCTCGTCGGGGTCGTGTCCGAGCCGCTCGCCGCCCGGGTCCCGCGCTGGGCGAGCGGCGGGCCCGACCGGGTCCGGGTCCTGCCCTGCGGCGTCGACCTCCACCGCTTCGAGCCGATCCCGCGCGCCGAGGCCCGCGCCCGGCTCGGGCTCGATGTGGACCGCCCCCACGTCCTCTTCCCGGCCGATCCCGGGCGGCCCGAGAAGCGCCACGATCGCGCGCTGGCGATCCTGGCGGGGAGCGATGCGCGGCTGCTGACGCTCGGCGCCGTCACGCCGTCAGAGGTCCCGCTGTGGGTCAACGCCGCCAACGCGGTGCTCGTGCCCTCCGAGCGCGAGGGCTTCGGGCTCGCCGTGCTGGAGGCGCTGGCCTGCGAGGTGCCGGTCCTGGCCACCCCGGTCGGGATCGCGCCGGAGCTCCTGCAGGGCGGGCTCGCCGGGACGCTGTGCGCCCCGTTCGAGGCCGAGCGCTGGCGCGCGGCGCTGGCGCCGTCGCTCGCCGCCGCGGATCCGCGCGTGGCCGGCGGGCGTGACCGGGCGCAGCCGTACTCCAGCGACCGCATGGCGCGGCGCGTGCTCGACGCCTGGCGCTCGCTGCTGTCCGGCGCCTGACCGCTTCCTCCGGCGGCGCGGGCCGGCGGGCGGCGCCAGCCTCCGGCGGCGCGGGCCGGCGGCGGCGCCAGCCTCCAGCGGCGCGGGCCGGCGGGCGGCGCCACACGCCGGCGGCGAGCAGCCGGGGGCCGACGGGTCAGCCGAGGCCGGGCCAGAACTCGTCGAGCCGGGCGAGTGCCCGCCGGGCGTCGTCGCAGACCGCCAGCGAGCCGTCGTCGCCGAGACCGTCTGACCGCGGCGCGGCGGCCAGCGTGGCGAGCGTCGTCGCCACCGAGGAGCCGAGCGCGTCCAGGGAGTAACCACCCTCCAGCACCCCGCCGAGCGGCGCCCCGATCTCCGCGCAGACGTCGCGCAGGGAGGCGGCCATCGCGGCGTAGCCCGCCTCGCTGACCAGGCAGTCGGCGAGCGGATCGGAGGCGTGGGCGTCGTAGCCGGCGGAGATGAGCACGAGCTCCGGCGCGAAGCGCCGCGCCAGCGGCACCGCGACGTGGGCGATCAGCGACGCGTAGATCTCGTCGCCGGTCCCCGCCGTGACCGGCAGGTTGACCGTGTAGCCGCGCCCGTGCCCGGAGCCGAGGTCGGACGCCGCACCGGTGCCCGGATACAGCGGCGACTGGTGGATCGAGAGGAACAGCACCGCGTCGTCCTCGTGGAAGATGTCGTCGGTCCCGTTGCCGTGGTGGACGTCCCAATCGACGATCATCACCCGCGCCAGACCCCGCCGGCGGACGGCGTGGCGGGCGGCGACAGCGATGTTGTTGAACAGGCAGAAGCCCATCGCGCGGGCGATCTCGGCGTGGTGGCCGGGCGGCCGGTGGGCGCTGAAGCCGGTCGGCGCCGAACCGTCGAGCAGCCGGTCGACGAGCGACACCGCCCCGCCGGCGGCGTGCAGGGCGGCCTCGTAGGAGCCCTCGGAGACGATCGTGTCGGCGTCGATCATCGCCCCGCCGGCGAGGGCGAGGCGCTCGATCATCTCGACGTGGCGCGCCGGGTGGACCGCCTCGAGCGCCGAGCGCTCAGCGGGCGGCGAGGCCACGCGCTCGTAGCCGAGCCAGCCCCGGTCCTCGAGCGCGCGCTCTATCGCCCGGATCCGCGCGGGCTGCTCGGGATGAGAGCCGGTGTCGTGCTCCAGCGACGACGGGTGCGCGAGATACACGGGGGCGGCGGCCATCGCCGGATAACGTACCTCGCAGTGGCTCCCCCGCGCGTGCAGATTCAGGTGGCGGTCGTCGGCGCCGGCGCGGCTGGGCTCTACACGGCCCTGCGCGCGTCCGAGCTCGGGGCGCGCGTCGCGCTCGTCTCGGCCACGCCGCTCGCCGAGTCCTCGAGCTGGTGGGCCCAGGGCGGGCTGGCGGCCGCGATGGCCGGCGACGACAGCGCGGACCGCCACTTCGACGACACGATCGCCGCCGGGCGCAACGCGGTCCGGGGCTCGGCGGCCCGGGCACTGTGCGACGAGGCTCCGGCCGCCGTCGAGGCGCTCGCCGCACTCGGGGTCAGCTTCGACGCCGACCGCACCGGGCGCCTCGCGCTCGGCCTGGAGGGCGGGCACGGCGCTCGCCGGATCGTCCACGCCGGAGGCGCCGCCACCGGCCGGCGCATCATCCGCCAGCTGTCGGCGCTCGCCGCCGAGGACCCGCGGATCGACGTCATCGAGCGCCGGCGGGTGACGCGGATCGTCGTCGTCGAGGGCCGGGCGACGGGGATCGAGCTCGACGACGGGACGATCGTCGGCGCCGGCGCGGTCGTGCTGGCCACCGGCGGCTCGGCGGCTCTGTGGTCGCGCACGACGAACCCGGTCGGTGCGACCGGCAGCGGCCTGCTGCTCGCCTACGAGGCCGGCGCTGCGCTCGCCGATCTGGAGCTGATGCAGTTCCATCCGACGGTCGTCGCCTCGCCCAACGGCGCCGACGGCTTTCTCGTCACCGAGGCCGTCCGCGGCGAGGGCGCGCGCCTGCTCGACGCCGACGGCGAGCGCTTCGTCGACGAGCTCGCGCCGCGCGACGAGGTCGCCCGCGCCGTCCAGCGCCGGATCGACGCCACGGGAGCGAGCTCGGTCGGCCTCGACATGCGCGATGTCGACCCCGCTCTGTTCCCCAATGTCGTCGGCGCCCTGCGCGCGGCGGGCATCGATCCCGAGCGCGAGCTCGTGCCGGTCGCTCCCGCGGCGCACTACATGATGGGCGGCATCGCCACCGATCTCCACGGCCGGGCGTCGCTCCCAGGCCTGTACGCGGTCGGCGAGTGCTCGTGCACGGGACTGCACGGCGCCAATCGCCTGGCCTCCAACTCGCTGAGCGAGTGCTTCGTGTTCGGAGCCCGGGCCGCCCAGGCCGCCGTCGCCGAGACCGAGACCGAGTCCGCGCCGCAGCCGGGGTCGGCCGCTCACGACGCCCGCGCGCACGACGCCGCCCTCAGCCCCGCAGCACGGCCGGCCGCGATCACCGCCGCATCGCGCGCCGCTCTGTGGCGCCACGCCGGGCTGGAGCGCGACGGCGACGGCCTGCGCATCCTCAGCGGCGACCCGCACCCTCTCGTCCGGCTGATCGCGCGGACCGCGCTGCACCGCGAGGAGAGCCGCGGCGCCCATCTGCGCCGGGACTTCCCGCGGCGTGACCCGGAGCTCGACGGGCTCCACGTCTCGCTCACCCGCGGCGACGATCCGCCGGTCTATGTCTTCTGGGAATAGCCCCGTCCTCACGCAATACTTAACCGCGTACTTAATACGGAGTGGGGGTTGCGGTTCATACGCAAGGGGAATACTCGGCGTCATTCTGAGGCACGAACGCCCGGGAGGGGCGAAAGGAGCAGACCACACCCCATGTATCGCTTCAGCAGGGCGATCTACCGCGAGATCGCCGGCGAGATCATCGAGGACCCCCACGGCGCCTGCCCCCATGCCAACCACGAGCGCGTCCTGCGCGCGTGCGAGGCGGCGGTGGAGCGGCTGGCGACCGACCGCCACTATTTCGCGCGGCCGGCGCGGACGCTGTTCCAGGACATCCGCTCGTACTTCCCGATGTGCTCGCAGCCGCGCGTGCTGCGGGTGATAGAGCGCTATCTCGATTTCGCGGACGAGTTCCTGCGCACCCAGCCCCAGAACGGTTACGACGTGTACGGCAATCCGCTTCAGTGCCGGGCGAGCACCCGCAAGGGGACGCCGTGCCAGCGCATGCCGCTCGCCCACAACGGCTACTGCCCGTCGCATCAGCATCTCGCCGAGACCGAGGAGCCGGGCCAGGCCCTCGCCGCCTGACGTGTTCATGAAGGGGCCGCCTTCGCGGCCCCGTGTTTCGTGAGGCCGTAGCTGTCGCTTCGCTAACGTCGCCGGATGCTCCTCGGCGTCGACGTCGGCGGGACCTTCACCGACGCCGTGCTGGCGACCGAGGGGCGGCTGTTCACCGCCAAGTCGCCGACGACCCCCCGCGACCAGTCAGAGGGCGTGATGGCCGCGATCGACGCGGCGCTGCACGCCGCCGGCGCGGACGCCGGCGCGATCCGGTCGTTCGCGCACGGGATGACCGTCGCCACCAACGCGCTGCTGGAGGGGCGGGGCGCGCGGACGGCGTTCGTCGCCACCGAGGGGTTCGCCGACCTCGTCGCGCTCGGGCGTCAGAACCGCCCTGAGCTGTACCGGCTGTGCGCCGATCGCCCCCCACCCCTCGCCCCGCCGGAGCTGCGCTTCGAGGTGCCGGAGCGGATGACGCCGGACGGGCCACTGCGTCCGCTGACGTCCGCCGGCGCCGCGGCGCTCGCCCGGCAGGTCGCCGGCGCCGCGCCCGAGGCGGTCGCCGTCACGCTCCTGCACGCCTATCGCCATCCCGAGCACGAGCGGGCGATCGGCGAGGCGCTCGCCGCCGCGCTGCCGGGGGTCCACGTCTCGCTCTCCCACGAGGTCGTCGGAACCTTTCGCGAGTACGAGCGCGCCGCCACGACCGAGGTCGACGCGGCCCTGTCGCCGCTGCTCGCCGGCTATCTGCGCCGGCTGATCGCCCGCTGCGAGGCGAGCGGGATTCCCGCGCCCTCGATCATGCAGTCCAGCGGCGGGCTGATCGACGTCGACGCCGCCGCCGGCCACGCGGCCTGGACGGTCCTGTCCGGACCGGCGGGGGGCGCGGCGGGCGCGGCCTACGTCGCGCGCGCCGCCGGCACGCCGGACGCGCTGTGCTTCGACATGGGCGGCACCTCATGCGACGTCTGCGTCGTGCAGGACGGCGCGGTCGCCGAGCAGAGCGCCGGCGCGATCGCGCAGCGCCCGCTGGCCCTGCCGATGGTGGCGGTGCACACCGTCGGCGCCGGCGGCGGCTCGATCGGCTGGCGCGACGCCGGCGGCGCGCTGCGCGTCGGGCCGCGCTCGGCGGGCGCCGATCCCGGACCGGCCTGCTACGGGCGCGGCGGACGCGAGCCGACGGTCACCGACGCCAACCTCGTGCTCGGGTATCTGTCGCCCGACGCGCCGCTGGCGGGAGGCGTGACGCTGGACCACGACGCCGCGCAGGCGGCGGTCTCGGCGCTGGCGCGGACCCTGGACCTCGATCTGGTGGCCTGCGCGGAGGGGATCGTGCGCGTCGCCAACGCCGAGATGCTGCGGTTGATGCGGGTCGTCACCGTGCAGCGCGGGATCGATCCCCGCGGCTTCGCTCTGCTCGCCTTCGGTGGCGCCGGTCCGCTGCACGCCGCGGCGATCGCCGCCGAGCTCGGGATCGGCGAGATCGTCTGTCCGCGCGCGTCCGGGGTGCTGGCGGCGCTCGGCCTCGTCGTCTCCCCGCGCCGGCGCGATGTGCAGCGCACGGTCCTGCTGTCCGGCGCGGCGCTGACCGAGGCGGCGGTCGCCGCGCTCGTCGACGAGCTCGGAGCGCTCGCCCGCGGGCAGCTCGGCGAGCCCGAGGCCGATGTGCGCGCCGTCTATGACCTGCGCTATCGCGGCCAGGCCTTCGAGCTCGCCGTGACCGCCCCGGCCGGCCGGCCGGGCGGGCGGGCCGGGTACGCGGAGCTGCGCGAGGGCTTCGAGGCCCGGCATCGCGAGCGCTACGGCTATCACGACCCCGACCAGGAGCTCGAGCTCGTCACGATCCGCGTCTCGGCGACGCTCCCGGGCGCCGACGTGGCGATGGGCGCGGGGGCGGCCGGCGCGGACTGGACCGAGGGCGCCCGGCGGGCCACGCTCGACGGCGCCGAGCTGGAGCTGCGCGTGCTGCGGGGATCGCCGCCGCCGGGCGCCGGCTTCGAGGGGCCGGCGGTCGTCGAGCTGGCCGAGTCCACGCTGCTGGCGCCCGCCGGCTGGCGGGGCGAGGTCGATGAGCACGGGACGATCCGCGTGCGGGCGCTGACGTCGTGATCGACGCGGTCGAGCTCCAGGTCCTGACCGGCGCGCTGCACGCCATCTGCGAGGAGATGGGCGCGGTTCTGATCCGCTCTGCGCACTCGGCGAACATCAAGGAGCGCCGTGACGCCTCGACCGCGCTGTTCAGCGGCGACGGCGAGATGATCATGCAGGCCGAGCACATCCCGGTCCATCTCGGGGCGATGCCGGCGGCGGTCGCCTCGGTGCTCGGCGAGCGCCACGCGCCCGAGCGCTCGTGGATCCTCAACGATCCGTATCGCGGCGGCACCCATCTGCCGGACATCACGGTCATCACGCCCGTGTTCGCGCACGACGAGCTGATCGCCTTCGCCGCCAACCGCGCCCACCACGCCGATGTCGGCGGCCCCACTCCGGGCTCGATGCCGGCCGACAGCGTCAGCCTCGCCGACGAGGGGGTGGTGATCGAGCCGCGCGTCCTCGACGAGGCGGCGATCGCCGAGCTGACCGGGCTGATGCGCCGGCCGGACCAGCGACGCGCCGACCTGCGCGCCCAGCTCGCCGCCGGCCGGGCCGGCGCGCTGCGCCTGCGCGAGCTGTGCGCGCGGACCGGCGCCCCGGCGCTGCGCGAGGCCTACGCCGCCGTGCTCGACTACGCCGAGCGGCGAACCCGCGCCTGCCTGCAGGAGCTGCCCGATGGCGTCCGGGTCCACGAGGACGTGCTGGAGGCGCGCGACGGCGATCTGCGGATCGCGCTGCGCGCGACCGTCGCCGGCGACACGCTGACGCTCGACTTCACCGGCACCGACCCTCAGCATCACGGCAACCTCAACTGCCCGCTGGCCGTCACCCGCTCGGCGTGCTATTTCGCGCTGCGCGTCCTCACCGACGCCGATATCCCCGCCAACGCCGGCGCCTACCGGCCGGTGCGGGTGATCGCCCCCGAGGGCTGCCTGCTGAACGCCCGCTCGCCGGCGGCGGTCGTCGGCGGCAACGTCGAGACCTCGTCACGCGTCGCCGACGTCGTCCTCGGCGCGTTCGGGCGCGCGCTCGGTCAGGGGACGATGAACAATCTGACCCTTGGCAGCGACGACGTCGTCTACTACGAGACGATCGGCGGCGGCCAGGGCGCGTGCCCCGACGCCGACGGCCCGAGCGGCGTCCACGTGGCGATGAGCAACACGCTCAACACCCCGATCGAGGCGCTCGAGCTCGAGTTCCCGCTGCGGATGGTGCGCTACGCGCTGCGCCGCGGCTCGGGCGGCGCGGGAGCGTTCCACGGCGGCGACGGCGTCGTGCGCGAGCTCGAGGCCCTGGCGCCGCTGCGGTATTCGCTGCTGACCGAGCGCCGCCGCCACGCGCCCCCGGGCGCCGCCGGCGGAGCCCCTGGGGCCCGGGGCCGCAACCTGCTCGACGGCGAGGAGCTCGAACCGAAGGCGATCGGGCAGCTGGCGGCCGGGCAGCGCCTGCGGATCGAGACACCGGGGGGCGGCGGTTTCGGGAACCCGCCATGATCCGGGGCATGAGCACACGTGTCGCCTTTCTCGGACTGGGCATCATGGGGTCGCGGATGGCCGCCAATCTCGCCACGCACGGCGTCGAACTGACGGTCTGGAACCGCACCGAGTCCACCGCCGAGGCGTTCTGCGCCGAGCACGGCGCCCATCTCGCCGCCACTCCCGGGCACGCCGCCGCGTCGGCAGACGTCGTCTTCACGATGGTCGTCGACGGCCCCCAGGTCCACGAGCTCCTGCTCGGGCACAACGGCGCCGCCGCCACCGCGCAGGCCGGGACGCTGTTCGTCGACTGCTCGACGATCGGGCCCGCGGCCACCCATGAGATCGCCGCCGGCCTCGCCGCGCACGGTTGCCGGCTGCTCGACGCCCCGGTGACGGGATCCTCGCCCAAGGCGGCCGACGGGACGCTGACGATCATGGCCGGCGGCGAGCGCGCCGACTTCGACCGCGCCCGGCCGCTGCTGGAGATGATGGGCAAGGTCATCGTCTACGCCGGCCCGTCGGGCCAGGGTCAGATGGTCAAGCTGATCAACAACGCCGTGGCGATCACCAACGCGTCGGTGCTCGGCCAGGCGCTCGTCGTCGGCGCCAAGGCCGGCGTCGACCTCGACGCGCTCGTCACCGTGATGGGCGCGGGAGCCGGCGGCTCGGCGATGCTCGACCTCAAGGCGCGGCCGATGCGCGAGCACGATTACACCGTCCTGTTCAAGCTCGAGCACATGCTCAAGGACGTCCGGCTCTGCCTGGAGGAGACCGAGGTGCTCGGCGTCCCGTTCCCGAGCGCGGCGGCGACCAAGGAGATCCTCGTCGCCGCGATGGGGCTCGGATTGGGCGACGAGGACTTCGCGGCGGTGATCGAGCCGCTTCAGAACGCGGCGCACACTAAGATCTAGTCCACATCCGACGGGTGCCGCGCAAGCGATCGGTGCCCACCCGGGACGGCCATCTCCGGGTTTATTACGGGCGTGTAGCTTTACCCCCGCTCCGGCGTTAGAGAAACCTGCCCTTTGCAGGACTATTTGGCGATTTCGATGATCTCGCCTACAATCCCGTGCGCCCCGTCGACGCTGTTTGCACGAAAGCTGCGCGCGCGGGGAATTTTCCTGACACCGACCCTTCGCTCTTTAGCTGCCGAATTCACTATGCCGATTGCTTTCAAAGAATGGGCCGTCACAGTGCGGGCGCTCGCCGAAGGCGAGCAGCTGATCACCCTGCGCAAGGGCGGTATCCGTGAACCCGAGAAGCACTTCAAGCTCGAACACGAGCGGTTCTTCCTGTACCCCACGTTCGACCATCAGCGTGCCGACCTCGTGCGGGAGTCACACCGCCCCGAGCTCGCCCGCGCGCTCGAGGAGGGCGTGTGGAGCGACGGCGAGCCCCATCCGCAGGCCCTGATCCGGGGCGACGAGCTGATCCAGCCCGATCGCGTCCGGATCCGCGCCTGGGCGGAGGTGGCCGCGCACTACACGGTCACCGATCGCCGGGCGGTCGATGCGCTGTCCCCGTTCTACGTGTGGACGACCGACTATGCCGAGAAGCGCCTGGCCTGGAAGCGCCGCCATCCCCTCCACGTCATCCTGCTGCGGACCTATCGGATCCCGCGCCCGGTGACGGTCAAGGTGCGCGAGGAGTACGGCGGCTGTCGCTCGTGGCTGGAGCTGACGCGCGACCTCCCGTTCGAGGGCACGCCGGTGCTCTCCGATGAGGAGTTCGAGCGGGCGCACGAGGAGATCGCGTCGATCGCCTCCGACCGCCAGCCCGTGCTCGTCTGATCTGACCCCCCGGACCGCGGGCATCCCTGGTCGTCGGGTGATCCCCGATGCCGTACGGCGGTGTGGACGCTTTTGCCGCACATAGCGTCACAGACGTCCACACCCCCGTAGCGCCGGCTGGGGCCCTCAGTGGATCAGCACGCTGGCGAGCCACACGACGAGCACCCCGACGGCGAGCGCCGTCAGCAGACCTGCGGCCAGCCGAATGGGCGCGACCGGGCGCGCCGGCGCCGCCGCGGGGACGAGATCGGCCTGGAGCAGGACCTCGCGGGCGGTGATCGCGGCCGACTGCGGAACCATCACGTCGCGCGGCCCGGCGGCGAGGAAGTCCGGCACGTCGAAGCCGGCGCTGCGGCGCAGCATGCTCGGCACCCCCTCCTCCAGCAGCAGGCCCTGGATGAACTCCCCTTCGGCCTGATTGGCGGCTCCGGCCACCCGCACGAGCTCACCCTCGGCGAGCTGTGGCTTGATCTTGCGGGCGCGCTGATGACGCTCGGAGACCGGCTCTCCGAGCCCGGTCTCCCCGTCCTCGCCGCGCGCGAGCACGAGCGGCAGCCTGCAGTCCGGGCAGAAGCGCTCCTGCGCCGCGAAGCGGACTCCGCACCCCGGGCAGACGAGCGCCGGCTCCCCGAGCCGGTCACGCATCGTCAGCGCCGCCCGGGGATCATCGTCAGCCGACCTGCAGCTCCACTTCGGCGACCTGGCCATCGCGGATCTGGAAGGCCCGCACCTCGGCCTCCTCGCCGGCCACGCCGACGATCACGTACAGCGCCTCGGGATAGAAGGCCAGGTTGATATCGGTCTGCGACGGAAAGGGCGCGCTGCGCGTATGGGAGTGGTAGATCGCGCCGAGGTCGTGCCCGGCGTCGTCGATCGCCATCTGGATCCGATACTGCTCGGCACCGTCGATCTCGTAGCGCAGCGGGCTGGCGGCGGCGTTCGCCGCCCGGTGGACCGAGACCGCCTCCCCGTCCCGCGAGGCGATCATCCCGCAGCACTCGTTGGGCGCGTCCGCGCGCGCGTGGGCGACGATCTCGTCGTACAGCTCCTGGCTGAGTCGCATCGCGCCGAGGCTATCAGCGCCGCGATCGCTCCCGGCCGTCACTGGGCCCCCTGGATGAGCCCGTAGGGGACCGCGGCCTGAATCGTGTACGGCGGCAGCAGCAGCGAGAGGATCGCCTCGTGCTGCGCATCGTTGGCCATCATCTCCGCGATCAGCACGACGAGCTGGGGATCGTCGACGACCGTCAGCGCGACGAAGTAGGCGCCGACCGTGACCCGCTCCAGCGCGAACAGCAGCCGCACCGCGTCCAGGCGCCCCCGCAGCTGCCCGAGGCGCCCGCCGACGTTGCGATGGGCCAGATGGGCGTTGGCCACCGCGATGCTCGCCGGGGCCGGCGGGGCGCTGCCCCCCCGGGCCTGGAGCTGGGCCTCCAGCGCCTGGATGTGGGCACGCTCCTGGGCCAGCAGCGAGGTCGCCGCGGCGCGCTCCTGCGGTCCGAGCAGCGTGCCGGCGAGGATCGACTCATAGCAGTAGGCCATCAGGAGCTCGAGGCCGGCGAGGCGTTGCAGCCGGGCGGTCACCGACGCCGGCTCGTCGGCGCGCCCCGGGGTCGCCGCGTCCGCGCCGGCGGTCGGCGCCGTCCCGGCGACGAGCGACACCGGCGCCAGGGCCGCCCCGGCCGCTCCGGTCAGCAGCAGCTCGCGCCGCGTCGGGCGCGCGGTGTGTGCGCCGGGGATCACTCCGACCCGGTGACGAACGCCGACGGCGCCGGAGGCCTGCCTAGCGTCAGGCGCAGCATCGCGATGTGCTGGGCGTCGGAGGCGAGGATCGTCGCCACCGCGGCCCGGACGGGTCCCGGCGCCAGCCGGGGCAGGGTGTGCAGGTAATTGGCGATCTGGAGGGCCTCGAGCCCGTGCAGGAGCGTCAGCACGCCGGCGGCGTCGCGCGGCCGGGGGCCGATGTCGTAGCTCGCGGCTCGGTGGGGGGCCTTGGCCCCGGCGGCGGTGATCAGCCCGATCAGCTCGCCGGTGTGCTGCAGCTCCTCGTTGAGGAAGGCCTCGGCGGCCTTGGCCTGCGTGTGTCCCAGCAGGGGGATCGCCGCGGTGTAGGCCGCGACGGTGCGGCGCTCGAGCTCGAGGGCGTGAGCCAGAAGCGACACATCCCGGGCCTTGGTCGCCGGCGACACGCGCGCGGCCGCGCTGCGGCCGGGACCGGCGCCGGCTCCGCAGCCGGCGAGCGACACCGTCCCGAGGGCGCCGAGCGTCGCGGCTCCGCCGAGCAGCGCCCGCCGGGACCGGCCGCCCTCCGGGCTCACCACCAGACGGTGGAGTCCAGATTCTCGATCTCGTCGACCGGGCGGGTGTAGATCCCCGACGAGAGGTACTTCCAGCCGTCGTCGCAGACGATGAAGACGACATTGCCCTCGTCGAGCTCGCCGGCGATCCGCACCGCGATGCTGGCGATCGCGCCCGAGGACACCCCGGCGAACACGCGCTCCTCGTCGAGCAGCTTGCGCGTCCAGACGATGGCGTCGTGGTTGGTGACGAAGATCTTGCGATCGAGCAGGCTGATGTCGATGATCGGCGGGATGAAGCCGTCCTCGAGCGAGCGCAGGCCCTGGACGGGCTCGCCCTGCATCGGCTCGGCGGCGACGATCTTGCACGTGTCGCCGAGCTCCTCCTTGAGCCGGCGGCCGTTGCCCATCAACGTCCCGCCGGTGCCCAGGCCGGCGACGAAGGCCGCCACCTCGTCGAGCTCTTCGAGGATCTCGAGCGCGGTGCCGTTGTAATGCGCGTCGGGATTGGCCTGGTTGCCGTACTGATAGGGCATGTAGTACGAGGCGTCCTTCCCGGCCATGTCGAGCGCCAGCTCGACCGCGCCGTTGGACCCCTTGGACCCCTCGGAGTAGACGATCTCGGCGCCGTACATCCGCAGCAGCTGCGTGCGCTCGGGGGTGACGTTCTCCGGCATGACGACCTTGAGGTTGTAGCCCTTGCGTCCGCAGATCATCGCCAGCGAGATGCCGGTGTTGCCCGACGTCGGCTCGAGGATCGTCTGGCCGGGCCGGATCAGGCCCTTGTCCTCGGCGTCCTCGATCAGCGCCCGGGCGACGCGGTCCTTGACCGAACCGGTCGGGTTGCGCGACTCCAGCTTGGCCCACACGCGCACCCCCGGCTTGGGGCTCAGGCGCTTGAGCTCGATCAGCGGCGTGTGGCCGATCGACTGGACGATGTCGCCGTAGCGCCCCCCGCACGGCTTGTTCTTCAAGCTCTGGGCGGCCATTGCTTCACGAAGTGTAGCGAGTCGAGATCACCACGCCGGCGGCGCTCCCGATGCGCGGCCGGCGTGCGTCGCGGAGTCGCCGGAGAGCACGAGCCAGACGCCGCCGAAGCTCCTGACGCCGTCTCCGCTGGCGATGCCCCGCTGCCCGCCGTCGCCCGCGAAGGTGTAGAGCGGATGCCCGGCGAGGGTCAGCTGGATGAAGCCGTCGTGGCGCCAGGTGCCGAGCGCGCCGCTGATCCCCGCGGCCTTCGAGGGCCTGCCTCCGGCCTTGACGGTGACCGGCGGCCACGCCCGCAGGCAGGACGTGGCGGTGCACAGCGGATGCGTGGCGCTGTCGCCGGTGAGGTCGTACACCGTGACGCCCTGGGCGTCGACGATGACCCGCTCGGTTTTCGATCCGACCCTGGCCGAGGCCACGCCGAGCGTCGTGGTCATCGACGCCTGGGCGGACGAGATCGCCAGCGCGCCGGCGACGGCGACCGCGACCGCGACCGCGACGACGGCGGCGAGCGTCGGGCGGCGCCGGCCGTGCACATGAGCTGCGGATGACATCTCCACTCCTCCGGTGATGGGAAACAGGTCTGCCATCACAGACGCCGTGCGGCGCGATCCCTTCCCGGTCGCCGACGCGACCTGATCTGCGTGGCCGCGACGCGGGCGGCGGTCAGCCGCCGGCCATCGCCGGGAGGATGACGAGCGTGTCGCCGGCGCCGACCGTCGTGTCCAGACCGTCGAGCACGCGGACGTCCTCGTCGTTGAGATAGACGTTGACATAGCGGTTGAGGCCGCCGTCGGCGGCGAACAGCTGCGTCTGGGTCTCCGGATGCTCGTCGGCGACCGAGCGCAGGATCTCGCCGACCGACGAGCCCTCCGCGCTCAGCTCCTTCTCTCCGCCGACGGCGGGGCGCAGCACTGGGGGAATGCGAATCGTGGCCATGGGCGGGAACGTTAGCTGGCGGACGGCCGGGGGCGACGCCCGCGACCCCGGCCGGCGCCGGCCGGGGCGCCGGGACGGGTGACGCAGGCGGTCACTCATCCCGGCGCCCGGACGCCGCCTGCCGGTGAGGGTCAGCTCTCGCCGCCCTCCCGGCGCTCGCCCCGACGCGCCCCGAGCAGGAAGCGGCCCTGCTGCCAGGGCAGCAGATACGCGCGGTAGGTGTTGACCCCGGTCGGGAGCTGAGCATTGAACAGCAGCTGACCGGAGGGGCCGAACTCCGAGATGTAGGGCAGGATGCCCCAGCCGATGAACAGATCGCCGTCGGCGGTCGTCTGCGCGTTGCCCTGCGACGCCGCGACGAGGCCCTCGGGCTGGTTGTCGGAGGCGACGAGCGTCGCGACCCCGGTCGCCGGGTTGAGGTCGACGGTGACGACCCGGCTGGAGGAGAACTCAGGCGTGCCCGACGACTCGTTGTCGAAGAACGTGTAGACGCCGTGGCCCAGCGACTCCGGGTCGTGCTGCCAGGCGAAGATCTCGCCGGCGTCATCGAGGCTCTGACCTGGCGCGGCGGCCTCGGTGAAGCTCGACGCCTTGCCTCCGAGCTGCCAGTTGATGTCGCCGGTGCGCAGGCTGACGTCGTACGTCGTCCACGTGTCCCGGGCGTCGATCAGCAGATTCCCGTCGCCGGCCAGGTGGACGGCGTTGATGTGGAACCAGTCCCACGGCGTGCTCGGCGAGCTCGGCAACGGCTGCTCGCTCTGGCTGTAGGGGACGTGGTCGGCGCTGTTCCACTGCCACAGGACGGCGCCGGTGCGGATGTCGATCTCCTGCACGACGCCGTCGATCACGGTCTGATCGGCCGGCCCGCCGATCGAGGTCAGGTCGGCGGTCGCCGTCGTATAGGAGAGGATCAGCGCCGTGTTCCACGGCGTGATCAGGAACTCGTGGCCGTCGGTGGTCAGACCGTTGCCGGCGTTGACGACGCCGATCTGGCGATAGTGGTCGTCGTAGATGTAGTCGGTGCCGCTCGACAGGCCGCCGAGGCCGGTGCCCTGCCACCAGGTCAGCACGCGGCGGCCGTCGTAGGTCTGGGTGCGGAAGTCAGCTGCCGTCTCGCCCTGCGGGATGGCGTGGAACCAGACGACGTTGCCGTTCTGATCGAGGATCTCCGGGCCGTTGGCGTACGTCGTGTCGTCCCCGGTCGGCGTCAGGAAGATGTCGCCCCGGCCGAGGTCGGGCGACGTGGTGAGGATCGAGACCGGCGGCGGGGCCGTCGGCCCGGTCGGCGTCTGCGCCGAGGCGGCGGCGGGCACGATGAATGCCGACAGGGCGGTGGCGGTGGTCGTCACGCCGGCGACGGCGGCGATCCGCCGCCACCGGCGAAGACGGGCGCTGCGAGGCGCCGGCCGCTGGGGTGGGGTATGGGGCATGTGGACTGAACCTTTCCGGTCGTTGGATCAGATGAGTCGAGGGATGAATCAGGGTGCTGCGATGGTCTGCACCGGCTCTGGCCCGCGTCGGGGCCGGTCCCTGGCGGCGCTCGGGCCGCCCGGCGCGAGGAGAGAGACGCCGGGCGGCCCATCACGTCGGACCAGAGTGAACGCCCGCGACCGCCGCGCGCGGGGCGGGCACCAGCCACTTCGCACGGATGACGGCGTGCGTCAGCCGCCGGGGACGGCCGAGCGACATCGAGCCCGCATGAGCGAGCGACGAGCCGGCTCCGGCCCACCCGGCACCGATCGGCCTGTGCGGATCACCGCGAACACGCCGATGAACCTAACCCAGCCTCCAGGCATTGTCAAGTAAATCGACTGACAAACTAATGTTCTTGTGAACGTGGTGTGTCCGCGGCGATCGCCCGGGGCACGCCGGCCGCCGCGTGCGGCGATGCCGCCTCCGGCCCGCGGTCGATCGAGCCGTCAGCCTCATGCGGGAGCGTCCGGGTCACCGATGGCTCGCCGGCTCGCGGGTCTGGCCGGGGCGGGGGCGATGACCGGACGGGAACCGCCGCGGGTCGCGGGCGGGAATGAGATCTCGATGGTCAGCCCACCCTCGGGCCGGGCGCCGGCGCCCAGCTCGGCGTGGTGGGCGTTGGCGATCGCCTCGACGATCGCCAGTCCGAGTCCGTGGCCGGTGTCGTGGCGGGTGCGCGCGTCACCGAGGCGTTGAAAGGGCTGAAAGAGACGCTGGAGCTGTTCGGGTGCGATCTGCCCACCGGTGTTCGCGATGACCAGGATCGCGTGCCGGTCACGGGTTCCGGTCATGATCTCGACGTATCCGCCAGGGGTGTTGTGGCGGATCGCGTTGTCGATGAGGTTGGCGATCAGTCGCCCGAGCAATCGGGGATCACCAGCCGTCGGCGCCGGCTCGAGAGTCGCGCGGATGTCGAGATCGAGACCCGCGAGCGCCGGCTCGCAGGCGACCATCGCCTCCGAGGTCAGGGCCGCGAGGTCGACGTGCACGCGACGCTCGAGGCCGGCTTGGCCGCGGGCGAGCGCGAGCAGCGCGTCGATCAGCTTCTCGAGATCCTGCTCGGAGGCGAGCACGCGCTCGTGGGCTCTGCGCAGTGAGGCCTCGTCGGACCCGGAGCCGGCGAGCGCGACTTCACTCAGCGCTCGCAGGCGCGTCAGCGGCGCGCGGAGCTCGTGGGAGGCATTGGCGACGAACTGGCGTTGTGCGTGGTACGCATCAGCGAGCGGTCGCAGCACGCGCCCGGCCATCACCCATCCGAGCCCGAGCGAGAGCAGCGACATCCCGGCGAGCGCGATCCCGGACTGGATCAGCAGCAGTTGGCGCACCTGCCGGCGCCGGCGGCTGTCCGCGGCGCTGAGCGTCGTGTCGTCCGGCATGAGCCCGCAGGCCGTTGCGGCCTGGGTGAACGCCGATGACTGCGTGTCGATCGTGGCCGGGATCGCCAGGATCACGCCGTCACGGTCGCTCACCTCGGCGACATCTGAGAGGTTCGACGGGACCGAGGTCGTCGGATCCGGGAACCCGGCGACGCCGCGAGCACGCATGCACCGCGCAACGCCGCGCCAGTGCGCCACCGTCGCAGCCGAGGGGTGCGTGGTCGTGCCCGGCCCGGGGAAGCCGCCGGAAACCGGTCCTCGCCGGGTGACGACGGCGTCGCGGTCCGGCGGCGGCCGGCTGCTCGACCCGGGCTGGAGCGTGAAGACGAATCCGGCGTGACCCAGGAGCACGTAGGTGATCGCCATCAGTGCCGCGCCGGAGAGCAGAAACAGGCCGCCGTAGAGGAACGTCAGTCGAATGCGGACGGCTCGGTGTGACCGGTGCCGCCCGACCGCCAGTCGCGCGAGCCGGCCGTGCGAGGCCGTCGGACGGCTCATATGCGGTACCCGGCCTTGGGGACGGTGAGGATCACGGGCGGGTCACCGAGCTTGGCCCTCAGCCGGCTGATCGTGATCTTCACCGTGCCGGTGAACGGATCGGCCGTCTCGTCCCACACCCGTTCGAGCAGCTCCTCGGGCGAGACGACCCGGCCCTGGGCGGCGAGCAGCAGTTCGAGCACCCCGAACTCCTTGGGTCTCAGCGTCAGCGGCCGCCCCGCCCGCCGCGCGCTGCGCGTGGCGGTGTCGAGCACGAGATCGCCGTGCGCGAGCACCGGCGGGATGCTCGGCTGCGCCCGGCGGGCCAGAGCGCCGATCCGGGCGACCAGCACCGCGAAGGCAAACGGCTTGGCCAGGTAGTCATCTGCGCCCAAACCGAGACCTTCGACCAGATCCTCGTTCGCCGCCGCGCCGGTCAACATCAGCACCCGGCTGCGACCGCCCATGGCCACGATCCGCGCACACACCTGGTCGCCATGCAGACGCGGGAGGTCGCGATCGAGCACGATCACCTCGTAATCGTGGATGAGCGCCCGCGCCAAGCCCGACTCGCCGTCCAGCGCGACATCGACCGCCATCCGCGCCTGCCGGAGGCCGGCGGCGACCGTCTCCGCCAGCTCCTCGTCGTCCTCTATCACCAGCACCCGCATGGCCCGCTCCTTCCCGGATGAAGGTAGCCGCCGCAGTGTTTCACGACGGTGTCCTGCCCCGCGGCGCATCGCGCGCGCTTCGAGCCCCCGATCCGGAAACCGCGCGGAAACCGCCCGTCGCCTAGAACTGACCCGCAACGCACGACCGAAGAGCAGCGGGAAGGAGACGCGATGCCGCACAGCAGCCAGCCAGAGCGGCCGATCCGCCGAGCGCGCCGGCTCACCCTGACCACCCTCGTCAGCGGGGTTCTCGTGGCAGGGTGCGGCGGGAGCTCCGGCACGCCGATCGCGGCCGGCGGCGGCGCCGCGCCGACGACCTCAACCGGCGGGGGCGCGACCAGTTCGCGTGCGGCTGCGGCGAGCTCCGGCGCCTCCGGACCGCTCGCGTTCGCCAAGTGCATGCGCGCTCACGGCGTGCCCGGCTTCCCGGACCCGAAGCCGGGCGACGGCGCGGTGTTCATCATCCCGACCGCAGCCAATCCCGCCGCGCCGGCGTTCCGGGCAGCGCTCGCCAGGTGTCAGACGCTGATCGGCGGCGCTCCCGCGGAGCCGGGCTCGACGACGCACCCCTCCGCACAGACGCTGGCGAGGCTGCTGCGGATCGCCCAGTGCATGCGCCGGCACGGCATCTCGCAGTTCCCTGACCCGAGGACCTCCGTTCCGCTGCACCCCTCCGGCTTTCAGCAGATCACCGATTTCGATGGAGCGATCCTTCTGCTCCCGGGCACACTCGATCTCCAGGCGCCGGCCTACCGGAAGGCCCTGACCGCGTGCGGGGCGCCGCCCCTCGGTCTGGCCCACTGATCAAGCCGAGCGGTGAGCGCCGCTGGTCACTCGGGGTGGTCTGAGCACGTGTCATCGGCGCTGGCTGACTGCGGGAGTCGATGCCAGTCGATGTCGTCGCCGCCGCACCGCTCACAGGTGACGTCAGACCGCTCGGGATCGAAATCGTCCCGGGCGGCCCACACCGCACCGCAGTCCCAGCACATCAACGAGTAGCGCTGAGCGCCCATCTTCGCCACTACGCAGCGGCGCGGGCCGCGGATCACCGTCAGCGAGGGCGCTCGCCGCGTCTCAGGGGGCCCGTCGGAGCGGGCCGCGGATCCTCCGGCTAGCGCGGGCTGGGGCTCGCGGGCACAAGCCCCAGGGCGTCCAGGGCGGCCACGATCTCGGCGGGCTCTGATCGCTCGGTCCAGTCGGGGTTGACCTCGATCCAGCGCACGACGTGGTCGCCGTCGAGAATCAACACCGTGGGCATCGGCAGGGCCGCGGAGCCGTCGATATTCCTGGCGGCGAAGTTCAGCCCGGCGTCGATGACCGCTTGGCGCGTCATATCCGAGAGCTGCATGACGACACCGACCTGACCGGCCAGCGTCAAGCCCGGGTCCGAGAGCACCGAGAACGTGAGATGGTGCTTCTGGATCATCGTCAGCGAGCCATCCGGCAACTGGGGACTGACGGCGATCAGGGCGACGTCACGGCGCTGGAGCTCGGGCAGCAGCACCTCCTGATAGGTGTGCAGCGCGATATTGCAGAACGGGCACCACTCACCGCGGTAGAAGACGATCACGGCCGGCCGACCCGCCTGAGCCTCGGCATACAGCGAGGTCTCGTTCCCGAACGGATCGATCAGCCTGACGTCGCTCAGCCTCGTCCCCGTCTGGATGAGCGCGGCCGGGAGCCCGTCGGCCTTCAGGCGGTTGCGCTCGGCTCTGGTGGCCTCGGCGGCACGACGCTCGGCCTCGCTCGGCGGCGCGGCGCGCTCCAGCTCGCGCTCTCGCCGCCAGTACTCGGCGACCTGCGCGGCGATCGTCAGGTTGAGAACGCTCATCAGCTGGTCCTCCCGGATCTATACCACGGCCGTGGCACTCGCCGACCGGTGAGCGTGCCGCCGCCGGTCAGTGAGCGCCGGCGCAGAACGCCTCGTAGTCCGGGAAGACACCGAGCTCCTCGTCGCCGATCTCCTCCGGATGGCGCGAGCAGATCGGGCACTTCGGGTCCCGGCGGACACGGACCTCGCTCGTCTCCGCCGCCAGCGCGTCGTACATCAGCAGGCGGCCGATCAGGGGCTCGCCCTGGCCGAGGATGAGCTTGATGACCTCGGTCGCCTGCAGCAGGCCCATCGTGCCCGGCAGCACGCCGAGGACGCCGTTGGCGCCGCACGACGGCGCCATGTCGGCCGGCGGCGGAACCGGGAACAGGCAGCGATAGCACGGGCCGTCGTAGGGCTTGAACACCGACAGCTGGCCCTCGAAGCCGAGGATCGCGGCCGAGACGACGGGGATCTGGAGGCGGACCGACGCGTCGTTGAGCAGATAGCGCGTGGGGAAGTTGTCCAGACCGTCGACGATGATGTCGTAGCCCGGGATGATGTCCATGATGTTGTCGGCCCCGATCCGGACCGGATACTTCTTGACGGTGACGTCGGGGTTGAGCGCGGTGATCGTCTGCTCGGCGGAGTCGACCTTGGCGACGCCGATCCGATCGGTGGAATGGATCACCTGGCGCTGGAGATTGGAGAGGTCGACGGTGTCGTCGTCGACGATCCCGATCGTGCCGACTCCGGCCGCCGCCAGGTACAGCGCGGTCGGGGAGCCGAGGCCGCCGGCGCCGAGCAGCAGCACCTTGGCGTCGAGCAGCTTCTGCTGGCCCTCGATCCCGACTTCGGTGAGCAGCAGATGGCGCGAGTAGCGGTCGCGCTGCTCGGCGGTCATCGTCCGCGGCTGCTCGACGTCGTAGCCGCGGTCCTTCCACAACGTGATCCCGCCGGTCATCGACTCGACGTTCTCGTAGCCGAGATCGTCGATCAGGGTGCGGGCAGCCCAGGCCGAGCGGTTGCCCGACTGGCAGTAGAGGATCACGTGCTGGGAGCGGTCGGGGGCGGCGCCCTCGATCCGTGACTCCAGGAACGACTTCGGCACGTGCTTGGCGCCGGGGATGTGGCCGGTCGACCACTCCTCGGACTCCCGCACGTCGATCACGACCGCCCCGTTGCCGAGTTGCTCACGCACGGCGGACGGATCGACCTCCTCGATCCTGCTCTTGATCTGCCGCAGTACTTCGGAACCGGACGGGCTCATGATCGGAAACTCCTCAAAGGCGCTCGGGTTTTCAATACTTCACAGAGTATAGCCTCGGATGGGCCGGCCCCGGCGCGGCCCCGGCGCGGCCCCGGCACGGCCCCGGGGCGGCCCCGGCACGGCCCCGGCGCGGCCCCGGCGACCCTCGGCGGGCTCCGCGGACCGCCTACCATCCTCGCCCGGATGCGCCCCCCCGTCGACCACATCGAGGCCCCGCCGTTCCCGCGGGAGATGACGTGGATCAACGTCGAGGAGCTGCGCATGGACCAGCTGCGCGGTCATCCGGTGCTGATCGAGTTCTGGGACTTCTGCCGACCCAATTCGATCCGCACCCTCCCCTACGTCGTGGCCTGGCACGAGCGCTACGCCGGCGACGGCCTCCGGGTCGTCGGCGTTCACGCTTCGGGGTTCCCGCCGTCCGCCGAGCCGGCCGCCGTCACGGCCGCGGTGGAGCGCCTGGCGATCCCCTATCCGGTCGTCATCGACGCCGAGCTCGAGATCTGGCAGCTGTACGGCAACCTCGGCTGGCCGGCGCGCTATCTGTTCACCGCCGACGGCCGGCTGTTCGACTATCACTACGGCGAGGGCGCGTACGCCGAGACCGAGGCGGCGATCCAGGAGCTGCTCGGCGTGCGGCGCCCGCTGCTGGCGCCGCTGCGCCCCGAGGACGCCGCCGACGCCGCGCTCGCCGTCCAGTCCGACGACGTGCCCGGGCCCTACAGCGGTCCCTACGAGGCCGGCGCGGTGTGGGCGGTGCTCGACGGCGCCGGCTCGGTGACCGCGAACGGCACGACGATCGCCGTCGATCACCCCGGCTGCTACGCGCTCGTCACCCATCCGCACAGCACGCGCTCAGAGCTCGAGCTGGAGGTCGGACCGGGCGTCAGCTGCCACGCCGTCTGCTTCATCCCGGGCCTGGCCCCGCCGGACTGACCCGCGCCGGCTCAGGCCCGGCCGTCAAGCAGGTTGACGAGCAGCGGCGCGGGCGCCGGCCCGTCGGCGGCGAGGGTGACCGCGAATCCGGCGCGATACGGGCTGCGGGCCCGATCGCGACCGGCGAAGCTGGGCTCATCGATCCAGCAGCCGCAGTTGGTCAGTCGCGCGCCGGTCACCGTGCGCCACGCCGAGCGATCGTCGCCCGCCAGCGGTCCGGCGCGATGGGTGTGACCGAAGATGACGTGGCGCGCGTCGTCGGCACCGAGGCGGAGCGCCACCTCGCCGACGGCGCGCAGCGCGGCGTCGCGCAGCGCATCCCGTGAGAGATCGGCGCTCAGCGGCCCGATCCCGGCCCGGTTGAGGCCGGCGATCGCCAGCGCAAACGCCCCGACGGCCAGCCGCGGACGCAGGCCCCGCCGGCCGCCGCCGTCCCCGCCGGCCAGCGCCCGCCAGGCCCGCGCCGACGCCCCAGCGCCGCCGGCCGCCCGCCCCGCGCCGCGTCCGCCCTCGCCCTGGGCCAGCGCGTCGATCCAGTCATACATCGGCGCGAGCGTCGCCTCGTAGTCCTCGGCCCGGCGCGGTCCGGCGGCTCGCTCGCCGGCGACGCGCGCCATCACGCCGGCCCCGAGCCGCTCCAGCTGGGGCACCGTCGTGTGCCGATCCGCGTAATGGCCGTGCAGGGCATAGACGTCGTCGCGCAGCCAGACGCCGGGATAGACGACCTCAAGGGCGGCGGGCGCCAGCCACTGCGCGAGCCGGGCCAGCGGCTCGCCGTCGCGCCAATCGACCGTCGTCTGCAGGCCGAGCGCCGGGGACGCGACCACATCGGCGCGGCGCTGGCGCCACGGCGTCAGCAGTCCATGGTCGTGGTTGCCGGGCACCAGGGTCACCCGCGCGCCCGGCTCGAGCGCGGCGCCGATCGCCCGCAGCGTCGCCTCGGCCGCCGCCAGCGCGCTCGCCCGCGGGCCCTGACGCAGCTCGAGCAGATCCCCGAGCACGACGAGACGCCGCACCCCACCCAGCCCGGTCAGCAGAGCGGCGAGGACGTCCGGGCGGCGCAGCAGATCACGGCCGGAGCGCTCACCGAGATGCAGGTCGGAGATGACGAGCGTCCCCGTGCCCCCTCCCGCCCTCACGGGATGGCCCTAATCGGCGAGCGCCTGGCGAATCGCCTTGGGCAGCATGAAGCGCACGTCCTCGGAGACGACCTCGAGCTCGCGCACGTCGCTGACGCCGCGGGCGGCGAAGTACGCGACGAGCCGCTGGACGAGCTCCTCGGGCGCGCTGGCCCCCGAGGTGATCCCGACGACGCGCTTGCCGGCCAGCCACTGCTCCTGGACCTGGGCCTCGTTGTCGATCAGATACGAGTCGGCGCCGTGCTCGCGCGCCACCTCGACGAGCCGATTGGAGTTCGACGAGTTGCGGGATCCGATCACCAGCACGAGGTCGGACTGCTGGGCGAGCTGTTTGACCGCCGCCTGGCGATTGGTCGTGGCGTAGCAGATGTCATCGGTGCGGGGACCGACGATCGACGGGAAGCGCTCGCGCAGCGCGACGATGATCGCCCGTGTCTCGTCGACCGACAGCGTCGTCTGCGAGATGTAGGCGACCTTCTCGGGATCGGAGACCTCCAGCGCGTCGACGCCCGCCTCGTCCTCGATCAGCACGATGTGCTCAGGGGCCTCCCCCATCGTGCCCTCCACCTCTTCGTGACCGGCGTGGCCGATGAGGACGATCGTGTAGCCGTCGGCGGCGAACTTGACCGCCTCGCGATGGACCTTGGTGACGAGCGGGCAGGTGGCGTCGATCGTCTGCAGGGCGCGCTGCGCGGCGTTGGCGTGAACGCTCGGCGCCACGCCGTGGGCCGAGAAGACGACCGTCGCGCCCTCCGGGACCTCGGACTCGCTGTCGACGAACACCGCTCCGCGTTCGCGCAGCTGCTCGACGACGTGCTTGTTGTGGACGATCTCCTTGCGCACGTAGACCGGGGCGCCGTAGAGCTCGAGCGCGCGCTCGACGGTCTGCACGGCACGGTCGACGCCGGCGCAGTAGCCGCGCGGCGCGGCGAGCAGGATCGTCTCGGGGGTGGTGGCGGTCTGCACTCCTGGAGTGTAGGCGGCGTCAATCGTTGGCCGTGGCGGCGGCCAGCAGATCGGCGAACTGGCGCCGGGCGGCCTCGCGCCGGGCCGGGATGAACTCGCTCGGGACCTCGTCGACCGGAGCCTGATAGCCGCGCAGCACCTGGCGGGCCACCGACGCCCGGTGGACCTCGTCCGGTCCGTCGTAGATCCGCGCCGCCCGGGCGAAGCGGTACATCGCCTCCAGCGGAAGGTCGGTCGAGTAGCCGAGGCTGCCGTGCGCCTGCAGCGCGCGGTCGACGACGTCATGGAGGACGGTCGCGCCGTAGAACTTGATCATCCCGATCTCCTTGCGCGCGGCCATCACCCCCTCGGTGTCCATCTTCCACGCCGCGTAGAGCGTCATCAGCCGCGCCGCCAGCATCTCTGCCTCGGAGTCGGCGATCCAGTTCTGGATCGTCTGGTGGCCGCTGAGCGTCGAGCCGTGGGCATAGCGATACAGCGAGCGCTCGCACAGCATGTCGAACGCGCGGCGGGCGACGCCGAGCCAGCGCATGCAGTGATGGATGCGCCCGGGATACAGCCGCTGCTGGGCGATCAGGAAGCCGGCCCCCTCCGCGCCGAGCAGCGCCTCGCGCGGGACGCGGACATCCTCGTAGCGGATCTCGGCATGGTTGCCGTAGCGGCCGAAGCTGTCGTCGGGATGCTCCATCGTCGCGACGTCGCGCACGATCCGCACGCCGGGCGTCGTCGCGTCGACGATGAACATCGAGGCGCGCTGATGGGGGCGCGCGTCAGGGTCGGTCACCGCCATGACGATCAGGAAGTCCGCGATCGAGCCGTTGGAGGAGAACCACTTGTGGCCGCTGATGACCCATCCGTCGCCATCGCGCCGGGCCCGCGTGCGCAGCAGCGTCGGGTCCGATCCGGCGCTGTCGGGCTCGGTCATGCTGAACGCCGACTTCAGGTCGCCGGCCAGCAGCGGATGCAGATAGCGCTCCTTCTGCTCAGGCGAGCCGGCAAGCGCCAGGATCTCCGAGTTGCCGGAGTCCGGCGCGGCGTTGCCGAAGACGAGCGGCGCGATCGGGCTCGACCCGAGGATCTCGTGCATGAGACCGAGCTTGACCTGGCCGAACCCCTGGCCGCCGAGCTCGGGATCGAGATGCGCGGCCCACAGGCCCGCGGCTCGGACCTCCGCCTGGAGCGGCGCCACGGCGCGCCGCAGACCCTCCCAGCCGAGCTCGTCGACGAGCGTCTCCAGCGGCCAGATCCGCTCGCGCACCAGGGCCCGCATCCACTCCAGCTTGGCGGCGAACTCGGGCTCGGTCTGAAAGCTCCATGACATCGATGCTCGCGGGCACACCCTACAGCGCCGGTCACTCGCCGGTCACTCGCCGGCACTCGCCGGTCACTCGCCGGCCAGACCGGGCACCGGCGGCACCGGGGGATCCGCAGTACGCTTTCTCGGGCCTTTCAGTCCGCCGACCGCCGGGAGGCCGCCGTGCCCCAGCAGCATCTCGATCGCCTGACCTCCATCGACGCCTCCTTCCTGCACCAGGAGGGCAACGCGTCGCACATGCACATCGGCGGCGTGCTCCTGTTCGAGGGTCCGGCGCCGGCGTTCGTCGAGTTCCTGGACCACGTCCGCGGACGCCTGCACCTCGTGCCGCGGTATCGCCAGAAGCTGGCGACGCCGCCGCTGGAGACGGGCCGTCCGCTGTGGGTCGACGATCCCGACTTCAACCTCGAGTACCACGTCCGCCACACCGCGCTGCCGTCGCCGGGGACCGAGGAGCAGCTGTTCCTGCTGACCAGCCGGATCGTCTCCCAGCAGCTGGACCGCTCCAAGCCGCTGTGGGAGAACTGGCTCGTCGAGGGGCTGCAGGACGGGCGCTTCGCGCTCATCTCCAAGACGCATCACGCGCTCGTCGACGGCATCTCCGGCGTCGATCTGGCGTCGGTGCTGTTCGACGCCCAGCGCGAGCCGCTCGCGCTCGACGAGGGGCTGGAGCCGTGGCGTCCCGAGCCCGAGCCCTCCGCCGCCGAGCTCGTCGTCGCCGGCGCCCGCGGCGCGATCTCGATGACCGCCGGGATGCTGACCCGCGCACTGTCCGCCGCGGCGCGCCCGGCGACCTCCGTCAACATCCTGCGCGATGCCGCCGAGGGTCTCGGCGAGCTCGTCTGGGCCGGGCTGAACCCCGCCCCGGAGACGCCGCTGAACGTCGAGATCGGACCGCATCGCCGCTACGCGGTCGTCCGCCAGCAGCTGTCGGACTACAAGGAGGTCAAGGACGCGCTCGGCGGAACGGTCAACGACGTCGTCCTGACCGTCGTCTCCGGCGCGCTGGCGGAGTGGCTGCACTCCCGTGGCGTGCGCACCGAGGGCCTGGAGATGCGGGCGCTCGTGCCGGTCTCGGTCCGCGCCGCCCATCAGCGCCACACGCTCGGCAACCAGCTGACCGTGATGCGCGGGCCGCTGCCGGTGTTCATCGACGATCCCGTCCACCGGCTGCGCTACATCCGCGCCGCGATGGACGGCCTCAAGGAGTCAAAGCAGGCGGTCGGGGCGGCCACCCTGGCCGCGGTCAACAGCCTCGCGCCGCCGACGATCCTCGCGCAGGCGTCGCGGCTGAACTTCTCGACGCGGCTGTTCAACCTGCTGGTGACGAACATCCCCGGACCGCAGATGCCGCTGTACGTGCTCGGGCGCGAGCTCCAGGATCTGTTCCCGGTGGCCTTCCTGCCCGAGAACCACGCGCTGGCGATCGCGATCATGTCCTACAACGGCGGGCTGGACTATGGCCTGCTCGGCGACTACGACGCGATGCCCGACATCGACCTCGTGGCCGAGGGCATCGAGGCGGTGCTCGCCCAGCTGCTGACCGCCGCGCGCGGTGGGAGCGGGTCCCGGCGAGCGGGCGCCGGCGCGAACGGCGCCGCCCACCGGACCGCGGTGACGACACCGGCGCGGGCGGCGACGACCAAGCCGTCGCGCCCCCCGAGCCGGGCGCGGGCCACCAAGCCTCGGCGCAGTGCCCGGACCAACGGCGGCGCGCCGCACGCCGACGAGCGTCCGGCGCAGCCCGCGCAGTCCGCGCAGCCGGCGCAACCCGCGCAGTCCGCGCAGTCCGCGCAGCCCGGGCAGCCCGCGTCAGCGCCGGCCCTCCCGACCTCGGCCGCCGCGTCGACCGCGGCCCTCCCGCCGTCGGCCGCCGCCCTCCCGCCGTCGGCCGCCGCCCTCCCGCCGTCGGCCGCCGCCCTCCCGCCGTCGGCCGCCGCCCTCCCGCCGTCGGCCGCCGCCCTCCCGCCGTCGGCCGCCGCCCTCCCGCCGTCGGCCGCCGCCTCGACCGCGGCCCCTGCCCCCGCCGGCGGGCCGGCGCCGATCGTCCCCGCGGCGCACGGACGGCCCACGCACGGACCCGCGGCCGATATGCGAGCCCGGCGCGGACGCGGCACGCGGCCGGCGCGCAAGCCGCCGGCGAGCTGACGCCGTTGCGCGGGAGCGCTCCGGCGCCGGCCTGGCGCGGTCGGACGCCGGTCAGAACCCGAGCGCGAACTTCGCGTCTTCGCTCATCAGCTCCGGCGTCCACGGCGGAGTGAAGGTCATCGTCGACTCGACGGCGTCGACGCCGTCGAGCTCGGAGACGAACTCCTCGATCTGCTCGGACACCTGGGGACCGATCGGGCACCCGGGACTGGTCAGGGTGTATGTGACCTTGACGTTTCCGTCCTGTACGTCGACCTCGTAGATCAGGCCGAGCTCGACGAAGTCGAGCCCGAGCTCCGGGTCGATCACATCACGCAGCGCGTCGGTCACCTCTTCGACTGTGGCCATGACCGTGAGTGTAGACGTCCGCCGATGGCGCGATCCTGGGTGCGGAGCGGTATCGCAGTACCGCTATCGGCCGATACTTGATCTGCGCCCTTGTCAACCTGCGGTCACTTTGTATAGGTTTCCAGCCATCGTTGTCTTCCACGACAAGCCTCCGACTCTCACCTGCGCCGGCGACGAGGATCGCACGACGCAGGGCAGCCGCCGGCGGGCCCTGGTGCGGGCGATCCGCACCCAGTCCGACGTCGTCGTCGACCTGTCGGATCTCGTCTTCGCCGACCCGTCGCTGATGGTCGACCTGGCGATGCTCGCCCGCCGGCTGCGCGCTCACGGGCGCGGGATCCTGCTCTGCGGCGCCCAGCCGCAGATCCGAATGCTGATCGAGCTGGTCGGCCTGCACAAGCTGCCCGGGGTCATCCTCGAGGGCCCCGCCAGCGCGGTCGCCTAGATACTCGCGCGCGCCCACCGCGTGCAGGGCGGCGGCTCCGTCCGAGCCATTGCCTACCGTTGCGACATTCGCATTCCCCTAGTCGGAGTTGCAATGTCCCTCTGCTTCATCGAACCGCAGAATGCCATCCGGGTGATCGCCGACTCGGTCGGGCGTGAAGCACGTCGCCAAATCCTTGGCGAGGTCGTGCGCGCGTGGGTGGATGAGATCCCCGAGTCCGAGCTGGACTCTCACTACGCCAAGGCGGTCGCCGACCTCGACGAGCATGATCTCTCGCTGCTCGCGGCCTGGCACGTCTCGCTGGAGGTGGGCCATCCGCTGCCCAACAAGGAGTTCCTCGTCAACGTCTTCCCGTCGCTCGGCGAGAATCGCCGGGAGGCGCTGAAGATCGCCGCCGGCTTCCGGGGCGAGGAGGCCTTCGAGGCGGGCGTCGGCGAGGAGCAGGCGTTCGACACCGTGCTGCCCTGGCTCTCGCCGGAGCGCTGTGCGTCGCTGGCCGCCGAATGCCTCGAGCTGTACTGCTGGGACCGGCTCGGCGTCGAGAACTGAGAGGGTCGCGCGGGGGCGGGGGCGGGGGCGAGCGGACCGCGACGGAACGCCTCGGTTTCACGACGGCCAGCGGACCGCGACGAGCGGACCACGACGGAACGCCCGGTCCAACGACGGCCAGCGGACCGCTCCGAACGGCCCGGTCCAGCGGAGGCCAGCCGACCGCGACGAGCGGGCCGCGCCGGACCGCCCGGTCCAACGACGGCCAGCGGACCGCTCCGAACGGCCCGGTCCAGCGGAGGCCAGCCGACCGCGACGAGCGGGCCGCGCCGGACCGCCCCGGTCCCGCGGCGGCCAACACGCGCCAGGGAGGAGGGGAGGATGTATGAATAATGCCCGCATAGCGGGCACTATTCATACATCCTCCCCTCCGCGGGCGACGAGCCGGGGACGAGCGCGGCACCGGCCGCCGCGGGCATCAGCGCGAGACGGGCGCCGAGCCGGGGACGAGCGCGGCACCAGCCGGCGCGGGCGTCAGCGCGAGACGGGCGGCGAGCCGGTGACGAGGGCGGCGCTGGCCGCCGGGAGCGTCACGAGGTAGGCGCCGTCGGACAGCCGCGTCAGCGGCTGGGTGACCGCGGGCGCCAGCTGGCCGGTGAACGTCTCGCGGCCGTAGCTGCGCCCGCCGAGCGTCACGCCGCCGCGCGCGGTGATGCTCGGCGCCAGCATGCGCTCGATCGAGGCGCTCCCGTCGCTCGCCGCGGGCAGGCGCAAGGCGGCCGTCACCGGCTCGGTCAGGCTCTTGTCGATGAGCACGACCCGGACGTGTCCATCGGCGCCGTGAGTCGCCCAGACGCTCAGTGACGGGCTCGGCTCGTTGCGGCTGACCCGCAGCAGGCGCGAGCCGGCGGGCGCGGCCTGCGCGAACAGCTGCAGGCCGTAGTAGATCGGCTGGACGTGACCCTCCCAGCGGCCGTCGGCGCGGCTGAAGCGAAACAGCTCATAGGGAGCGTCGGGCAGCGTATGCAGGTTGACGCCATCGACGCCGGCGCCGGCCAGCGAGAAGAGCGCGTCGGTGATCCACAGCGAGCTGGCGAAGGTGTCGCTGACCCCGTGCCGCCCCCGGCAGGCCACCGAGTTGAGCTCGTCGACGCGCAGCTGGCGATGTGCGGCGTGCGCGAGCGCGACCCAGGGCCGGAGATCGCCGGCGAGCTTGGCGGTGGCATAGCTGGAGAGGAGATGGGCGATCGTCGGATACTGGACCGAGCTCGGCGGCACGTAGCAGTTGCGCAGCGGATAGCGGTGGATCGTCAGGATCCGCAGCCGGCTCTCGCTCTTCATCAGGCCGGGCATGAAGCTCGCCCACGATCCGGGGTCCGGCGCCGGGCCGACGGCGAGCGCGGGACCGGCGAGCGGCAACCCCTCGGCGATGCCGGCCACGGCGGCGAACTGCGGGGCGTACTGCGCGAAGTCGAACGTCGGTGCCCGGGTCCGATAGGGCGCGCCGAGCGCGGTATGCAGGAGCGTGATCTTGTCGTAGATGTTGGGCTCGTTGCCGATCTCCAGCGCCTCGATGCTCGCCCGCCCGAACGCGCTGACATAGTCACGGACCTCGACGGCGTCGAGCGCCGGGTCATCGGCGGCGAGGTTGAGACCGAGGATCATGCGGGCCCCGAGGGCGTGGGCGAGCGCCGCCGTCGTCGCCATCCAGCCCGGCGTCAGCCGATAGGCGACGTACGGGGGCGCCGCGACCGACGGCGACGGGGCATAGGAGTCATCGGTGCTGTCGCCGCCGATGCGCAGGACCGGCGCCTGCCCGGGGGTGAGGTTGCGAATGAGCTGGACGAGGACCGGGTCGATCTGCGCCGGATCCGATCCGGTATAGGCGCGCACCGCCTGGAACTCCATCGACAGCCCGAGGAAGCCCGATGCGATCGCCGTCCGGCCCGGGCCGGACGCGACGTCGATCGCGAACGCCGGCGCCGGCGGGGGCGGATCGGCGGTATGGTGAACGGCCGCCCGCGCCCGCGGATCAGCGTGGCCGGCGACGAGCCAGCCGGCGACGGCCGCGGCCACGAGCACTGCGGCCATCGCGGCCGGTAGACGCCATCTCATCGTGCAGCAGTCTCTTCTACGCCGTGGCGAGCAGGGCCGCCTCGATGTCCGTGATCGCTTGCTGAGCGGTGCGGAACCATATCGCCTGCATGCCCAGCGCGCGGGCCGCGTCGCAGTTGATCTCGACGTCGTCGACGAACAGCGCGGCCGCCGCCGCCACGTCCAGTCGCTCGAGGGTGAGCTCGTAGATGAGGGGATCAGGCTTGCGGCTGCCGACGAAGGCCGAGTCGACGACGAGCTCGAAGATCTCGTCGACCGGGAGCATCGCGCGCCACAGGGGGCCCCATTCCCGGACGTTGTTGGTGCAGATGGCGAGCCTGTAGCCGCGGTCACGGAGCTCACGCATGTAGGCGATCATCGGCTCGTTGGGCGACAGGTGGGCGAAGTAGCGCTCCCCGAAGCCGTCGAGCGTCACCGGCCGGCCGAGCTGGGTGGTGAGCTGGCCGGCGAGCGAGGAGAGGAACTCGGCCTCGGTCAACCGCCCGGTCTCCAGCTCGAACAGCGGGTTGGCGCCCAGTCGCAGCGCCACCTGCGCCATCCCGGTGCCGAGATCCTCCAGCGAGATACCGGTCGCGTCGTGAAAGGCCTCGAACGATCCGACCAGCGGTGAGGTCAGCACGCCGCCGAAGTCGCTGATGACCGCCGTGACCTGCGCCACGTTCAGGTGAAGGTGGCGATCACGTACACGCCGGCGCCCTCCAGGCCCCGGCTGTGGCAGCGCAGCGGCGAGACCCGGAGCGCGAGGCCGCGGCCAGCCACCGCGACGCCCTCCTCGAGAGCCTCGGCGGCCGCCCGGCGGGGATACTCGTCCTCGCCGTCGCCGATCCACAGCTCGAGGTTGGCGCGCGACGGCACTCCGGCATCGGTGTAGGTCGTCGACAGGCGCGGATCCGTGACCGGGATCCAGCCCTCGGGATCGAACAGCGTGGCCGCGACCAGGTCGGAATCATGGCCCGCGCCGCGGGCCGGGCGCAGGGCCAGGACGGCGAGCGCGGAATCGGCGGCGAACCAGCTCGAGACCGCCCGCAGAGACTCCAGCGAGGTCGTATCGACCCCGTCGAGGATCCAGCGCGTGCCGACGCAGTCGATGTCGTGCGGGGCGCCGCCGGCCTGGACGGTCCCGCGCACCCGGCAGAGCTCCTCGACGCCGCTGATCGTCGTGCCCGGGTCGGGAGCGGGATCCTCGATCAGATCCTCCCCCCCGGGCTCCATGTGCAGGTCGAAGCCGTCGCCGGCCAGGCGCCAGCCGCGCCCGTCGCGCGTCCAGGACACGTCCTGCGCGCCGACCGCGGTGACCGTCTCCCCGGCGACGCCGACCACGAGCAGCGGCTCTCCGGCGTCGATCGCCGCGCCCCACAGCCTGCCCTCCAGATCGCCGAACGAGAGCGCCTGGATGTGGGTGTCCGTACCTGTGGTCATGGCCGCAGGTGGGGCGGGTTGACGTCGTGCGCGGTCGAGTCGACGTCATAGGACGTCGCGCCCGGGCGCGAGACGCGCACGGCTCGGCGCACGAGCGAGCTCTGCATGTTGCGCAGCAGGAAGCGGCGGGCGAGCAGCCGAGTGGGGGCGAGCAGCAGCAGCAGGCCGAGCACGTCGGTGATGAAGCCCGGGATGATCAGCAGAGATCCGCCGGCCATGATCAGGGCGCCGTCGGCGACCTCGCGCCCCGGTGCGCGCCCTGCCCGCACCGCCTCGCTCAGTCGCCGCCAGGCGGCGCGCCCCTCGGCGCGCACCAGCCAGATCCCGAGCGGCCAGCCGATGACGAGCAGAAGGACGGTCAGCAGCACGCCGATCGATTCCGCGACCTTGATCGCGACGAACAGCTCGACCACCGGCCAGGCGACGAGAAGGAGGAGAACGAGCATTTCTCCCTACAGGCTATGCCACCCGGCGAAGGAGTGGCGAAGAGTGGCGGCGGATGGGGTCGTCGGGGCCCGGTGCACCGCGCGGACGCGGCGAAGCGGCGAGCCGCGGCCCGCGTTCGTGGCCACCGGCCCTACAGGCCGAATGCCTCCTGGACGCCGGCGAGGACGTCGGCGTCGGGCTCGTCGTCGGGCGCCAGGCCGCTGAGCGCGCGCGTGCCCTGCTCCCAGTTGTGCAGCCCGAGATCCAGCGCCTCCAGCGGAAGCTCGCAGGCGGCGGCGAGGTCCGCCGCGCGCCGTTCGAGCAGCATCGTGTCGCCGATCCCGAGGACCCGCTTGGCGGCGATCGTCACGAGGTCGTTGCCGCCGAAGCCGACCGCTCCCCCGTGCAGCTCGTAGACCCCGAGGCGCCCGAGCGTGGCCAGCAGATCGAAGCGCGCGCCGCGGTCCATGCCCGGCAGCGCCAGGCGCTCGAAGACCCGGGCAAAGCGCCGTTCCGGCGTCCAGACGGCCTCGCCGGTGAACGCCGCCTCCTGGGATCCCGCGCGTTGCGCCCACGCCCGGTAGGCATCGATCGTCTTGGTGCCCCGCTCGTGGTCGTGCGCGCCGCGGGGACCGATCGCCACGCCGTCAAGCGCCGGCAGCTCGCCCGAGGCCCAGGACGTGCGGACCTGCTCGATGGCGGCGAACGGACGCTCGTCGTTCAGCGGTCCGAGATAGGCGATCAGGAAGGCCAGCCAGGTCCGCTCCTCGACCGGCTCGCCGGCGTCGGCGACGATCGCGTAGAGCCCGGGCGGATCCTGTTGCAGACGCGTCAGGCGCGTCGCCGCGAAGGCGAGCTCCTCGGCGAGCCGCTCGGCGTCGGCGCCCGACTTCAGCCCCGGCAACAGCGACGAGCGAAATCCGTCCTCCTCTCCCCGCGCCAGACGGCGCACGGTCACGCCGGGGGAGCGGCCACTCGAGCGGCCGGGGGCCGACCGCCGTGTGCTCGTGCCGGCCCTCACGCCGGCGCTCGCCGACGCCCCGGAGGAACGCGCCTGAGCCGGGCTCTGACCGCCGGGTGTGACGACGGGTCGAAGATCGACCTGTTGCTCACGTGCACAGATCGGGCAGTGTTGGACGAGGCGGTTGTGGCGGCAGAAGGTTGGCATGCGGGCGGAGAACGCGCGCCAGCAACTATAGGTCGACGCGCGGCGGTGAGCGGAGCCTCGCTCCGCGTCGCGCTGCGCTTGTGGCTACGATTGGCCCGATTTGCAGCACCAAACCCGGGGGATGCGACAGATGCTCAAGGCCGTGACGCAGCGCTTGCACCGGACCGCCGGCCTGCCGGCCGCCGTGATCGCCGCGGCGGTTCTCGCGTCGCCGGCGCCGGCGACGGCCGCCGCGCCGGTCGGCGCCACGGCGACCGCAGCCGCGAGATCGCCGGCGAAGGCGCCGGCGGCCCTCCCCACCGTCCAGCCGAAGACCGGCCCGGCGTTCGTGCCCGTCCTCGGCGACTGGGAGGGCACGGCACGGGGCTTTGCGGCGAGCTTTCAGCTCACGTATGACCCGGCCCTGCGCCGGCGCCGCGGGGTCTCGCGCTACGGGATCTCGCACGTCGTCGTCCTGAGCCCGAACGCGTGTCCGGTGCGCGCCTCGGCCGACGGCGCCGAGATGATCGGCGGACCGACGCCGGGAGCGATCGGTGGCTTCGGCTCGCTCGGGCTGACGCCGTTCGGACTCGCCGGCGCGCTGACCGGCGCCCGTACGGCGACGCTGTCACAGGCGATAGCGCTGCCGGCGTGCCGGGGGACGCTCACCTGGCACATGCACCCCGAGCAGCGCCGCCCGGTGCAGGACGGACGCTGGACGGCTCACTTCGCGCACGGGCAGACCGAGAGCTTCACGGTGGCGGCCGGGGGACGGCTGGCGGTCTCGCTGCGCCTGCCGCCGCTGCTGACGGCGTGCAACGGCCTCTCCGGGGCGATCAACCTGTTCATCGGGCCCGGCGGCCTCGCCGCCTATGCGGGCGCGAGCGTCGACGCCCGCGTCAGCTTCGCCGGCGCGAGCGCCATCGGCACGCTCGATGCCCCCGGAGCGGGTTGCCCGGGCGGGCCGATCCGTTTCACCGCCTCGGCCGTGAGCTGAACTCCGGCGGGGACCCGACGGGCCGAGCCGCGTCCTCGCCGGCGCCGCCGGTCAGACCGGCGATCCCGCCGAGGAAGAGCTCGGTGGCGAAGCGCGTGGCCCCCGGCACGTCAGGCGGATCTCGCTCGATCATGCGCGTGGCGAGCTCGAGCGCGACGCCGGCCATCGCGCCCGCCAGATAGTCCGCGTCCAGCGGTGGCAGGTCGCCGCGCGCGATCGCGACGGTCACGTCGGACAGCAGCTCACGGACCCCGGCGCCGAGGATCGGGTCGCCGAACAGCGAGCGGATCGGGCCCGCGTTGCGCCGGATCAGCTCGAAGGTCTGCCGATCCTCGACCAGGAAGGCGAACAGGGCTCCGTAGGCGTCGCCGACGAACTCCTCGATTCCCCGGGCGTCCCGGCGGATCGCGGCCAGCCGCCGCCGGAGTCGCAACGCGGTCTCGTCCACGACGGCGGCGAAGACCGCCTCCTTGTCGGGGAAGTAGTTGTAGAACGTGCCGGAGGCGAGCTCGGTGCGGCCGATGACGTCGCGGACCCCGGCCGCGTCGTAGCCGAGCTCGGCGAAGGTCTCGCGCGCCGCGACGATGATCGCCGCCCGGTTCTGCGCCTTGTTGGCGGCCCGCTTGGACGCCGGGGCGGCCGGCGGGGCGGGCGGGGCCGGGTCCGGCGTCACGCCCGGGCCGGCGCCGGCGCGGCGGTCGCCGGCGCGGCGGTCGCCGGCGCGGCGGTCGCCGGCGCGGCGGTCGCCGGCGCGGCGGTCGCGGATGGCGCCCGGGGCGGGACGGGCAGGCGATGGCCGGACTGCGCGGCGCGCTGCGCTCCGGCCGCGCGCTCACGGGCGAGCTGCACGAGATAGGTATCGAAGTCGACCTGCATCGTGTGGCGCTTGGAGGCGACATAGCGCTTGCGCATCGTCGCTCGCTCCCGCGCGATCTCGGCGTTCATCTCCGCCTGCGGCGGAAGCTCGTACTCACCGCGCAGATAGGCGGCGATCCACTGGCCCTGGGCCTCGGCGAGCGGCATGATCGCGCCGAGCGGCTGCAGCAGGGCGACGAAGAACAGGCTGTCCAGACCGGGCTTGAAGACACGGTGAAAGAGCGGCAGGTCATTGTCGGGCGCCGCGACGAAGTCCTCGTCGAAGAACGGGAACGTCACCTTGTAGCCCGTGCACCAGATGATGACGTCGACAGGCTCGGCACTGTCGTCGGCGAAGCGCACCCGGTCGCCGTCCAGAGCGACGATCGCGCCCTTGTGGGTGATCTCGCCGTGGGCGACGCGGTTGAGGAAGTCGGCGGAGATCGTGGGATGGGCCTCGCCGAGGCGGTGGTCGGGCCGGGGAAGCCCGTAGTCCTCCATCCTCCCGACCCCGACGCGGAACAGGGCCGAGAGCAGCGCGCGGCGCACCGGCCAGGGGATCCGGCCGGTGTAGGCGTTGACGCCGATCTGGTCGACCGGCTTGCCGAAGAGGTACTTCGGCAGGATGTGGGCGCCGCGCCGCGACGACACCATCGTCCGCTGCGCGACGAAGCTCGACTCCACCGCGATGTCCATCGCGCTGTTGCCCATTCCGACGACGAGCACGCGCTTGCCCGCGAGGTCGGCGTTGTCGACGTAATGGTGGGCATGGCGCTGGTCGCCGTCGAAGCTCCCCGGATAGGCGGGCTCAGGCCAGCGCGGATCCCAGTGATGGCCGTTGGCGACGAGCAACGCGTCGTAGCGCCGGCGCTCGCCGGTGCTCAGCTCCACGTCCCAGACGCCGTCGGCGCCGATCGCGGCGTGCTGCACCCCGGTCTCGAAGCGGATCCGATCCCGGAATCCGAAATGGTCGACGTAGTCATCGAAGTAGCGGGCGATCTGGGTGTGGTGGGGGAAGTCCGGATACGAGACCGGCATCGGGAAGTCCGAGTACTCCATCCGCTCGCGAGAGGTGTTGATGTGCAGGGAGCGATAGGCCGACGACATGCCGTTGATGTTCTGAAACACCCAGTTGCCGCCGACGCGGTCCGAGCGCTCGAAGCAGTGAAACGGGATCCCGCGTTCGTGGAGGGCCTTGGCGGCCGCGATGCCCGACGAGCCCGCGCCGATCACGCAGGCCGTCGGCAGGGTGGAGTCGGTCATGACGGCACGCTACCAATAAGATGACGCACTCGTCAAGTTTTCGGAGCAGGCCGTGCGCCGGCCGTCACGGGTCAGGGGCGACCGAGCCGGCCGCCGCCGAGAAGCCCTCCCGGCGCTGATGCTCGCGCCCGCGTGCGATCACCTCACGGAAGCTCCGGAAGCGGAAGATGAGAACGAGCGCGCCGAAGCCGAGCGCCGAGGTGAGGACGACCGTCGCGATCTGCTGGCCGACGGAGAAGGTGGCGACCTGCGGACTGTGGGTGAAGATCGCCACCAGCAGCGCCTGCTGGACCCCGGCGCCGCCCGGGGTGAACGGGAAGATGGAGGCGATGACCTGGACGGCGAGGACGAGCAGGACGTTGGCCACCGAGGCCTCGATGTGGAAGGCGTCGAGCAGCGCCCAGTAGGCGGCGAACCGGGCGACCCAACTGGCGGCCTGCCAGGTCGCCATCTCGCGCCGATAGCGCTCGCGATCGTGCAGGATGGTCAGGCCGAGGCGGATCCGCTGCCAGAACGCCCTCACCTTCGCCGACAGCAGCGCGAAGCCGACGATGAAGGCGAGCGCCGCGACCGTGATCAGGAACAGCGTGAAGCGCATGTTGGACGCGAAGAAGCTGATGTCGAACGCCGGCAGGCTCGAGAAATCCGGCGGCTTGGGGAACACGCCCTGGGTGAACGCGAACGCCATCACGAGGACGCCGACGAACCAGTCGAACAGGACCCCCGTCGAGAGCGCCGTGGCGATCGTCGGATAGCTGCTGGGGGGGATCGCCACCCGGGTCAGGAACAGCTGCGCGATGTTCCCGCCCCCGAGCGGGAACACGTTGTTGATCGCGTAGCCGACCATGTAGCCGCCCCAGACGTCGCGCCAGCGCACGCCGTCGTGCGGATACGCCGCGCGCACGGCGTGAAATAGCGCCCGTGAGCGCAGCAGCAGGTACAGCCCGTAGGCCGCCATCCCGACCAGCAGCCATCCCCAGTCGAGATCGGCGAGCTGGGAGAAGAAGGTGCCCACCGACGACAGCAGGCCGTCGATCGTCGAGATGAACGAGCCGCCGTGCGACGGGTGCAGGAGCGGTTGGCGGTCATACGCCCGCGCGGCGGCGGCGATCCCGGGGCCGATGGACATTCCCACACGGTCGCATACCCCGCCGCCGGCCCTCTGACGCCCCGGCGATCTGTGCACCGCCGGCGTCCATCCGACACAGCAACGCTCAGGTCATGATCGGCAGGTGCCGACATGACACTCAGAAAGAGGACCGGGGGGCCCAGATCCATCTGGGCCCCCCGGAGAGCCAGGGAAGTGGGGGCGCAGTTCCCTGACCGATACGGGCGAGTTTCCCCGTCCCAAGCTCGTCCTAAACGCTCTCGCCCCAAAAGTTATTATCGGGCAGCCCGCAGTGCGGCGCCGCCTGAACTAAAGGTACCACCTTCCGCGACGAAGTGAAGGAATTTGTCATTACCGGTCCCGGGTGGCGGGTCCGGTGAAGAATTCCTCGCCGGGACGGACGGTACCCGCGGCCTCGGCTTCGTGACGCAGAGTCCAGTCGGCCTCACCACTCCACGCCCCGACCGCGAGACGCTCACGGTCGGCATCCATCGGGCTGCCGCCGAGGTCGAGGTTGACGATCCGGGCGCACTTGCGGCCCTCGGCGATTGCGGTGACGACGAGTGACTGCCCGATGCGGGCGTCACCACAGGCGTACACCCGGCCGACCGAGGTCCGATAGGTCTGCTGGGTGCGGATGTTGCCGCGCCGGTCGGTCTCGAGCCCGAGCTCGGCGACCAGCCCATCGTGCTCGGGATGGGTGAAACCGATCGCGATCAGCACGAGATCGGCCTCGCGCACGAACTCACTGCCGGGAACCGGGGTGAGATCACGTGACGAGCTGCCGGTGACCTGCCGCGCATAGACGTGGCTGACCCGGCCGTCCTTGCCGCCAAAGGCGGTGACCTCGGTCCCCCAGCGGCGCCGACCGCCCTCCTCGAGCGCGTAGGTGCTCGGGGTGCGCTTGGGGGGCAGCGGCCACGGGGCGCGCGGGTCGTGGCCGTCGGGCAGCTGGGTGTAGACGTCGAGCATCTCGACGCTCAGGGCCTGCTCGCGATGGGAGTTCGAGATGCAGTCCATGCCGGTGTCGCCGCCGCCGATCACCATCACCCGCTTGCCGCGCGCGGTGATCTCGCTCCCCGGCTCAGGCGGGCGTGAGGGACGGCCCTCCTGGGCGGCCACCCAGCGATTGCGCTGATAGAGATAGTGCATCGCCGGATGGATGCCCGCCAGCTCGCGGCCCGGCACCTCGATGTCCCGGGAGACGCGGGAGCCGACCGAGACGACGACCGCGTCGAAGCGCTCCTGGAGCTCGGCGACGGACAGATCGCGCCCGACGTCCGTGTTGTAGATGAACTCGATCCCCTCCTGCGCGAGGATCGCGACCCGCCGGTCGATGATCCACTTCTCGAGCTTCGCGTCAGGGACGCCGAAGCGCAGCAGGCCGCCCGGCCCCTCGTCGCGCTCGAACACCGTCACCGAATGGCCGCAGTGGTTGAGCTCGGCCGCGACGGCCAGGCCCGACGGGCCGGATCCGACGACGGCCACCGCCCGGCCCGAGCGGCGGTCGGGCGGCTCGGGGACGACCCAGCCCTCCGAGAACGCCCGCTCGACGATCGCCAGCTCGATCTGCTCGATCGTCACCGGGTCGTCGTTGATCGACAGTACGCACGCCGACTCGCACGGCGCGGGGCAGATGAGACCGGTGAACTCCGGGAAGTTGTTGGTGGCATGGAGCTGATCGATGGCATCGCGCCACTTGTTGCGGTAGACGAGGTCGTTCCAGTCCGGGATGAGGTTGCCGAGCGGACAGCCCTCATGGCAGAACGGCACTCCGCAGTCCATGCAGCGGGCGCCCTGGCGCTCGAGCTCGGGTTCGGGTTGGAGCGCGAAGTACTGGTGATAGTCGCCGACGCGCTGATGCGGATCACGCTTGTCGAAGCCGACCCGATGAATCTTGAGGAATGCTCCGAGTTCGCCCATGGGAACGTCGAGGGTAGCTGAGATCATTCCCGGCGTGAACAGGGATCTTCAGATCGTGCCCCAAGGGGAATTCTCCCTGCAGGCGGCGGCCGGATTCGGCTTCGGACCCACCGAGGGCCGTCCCCCGCCGTTCGACGGATGCCTGCGCCTCGCCTTCGCCGTCGACGGGATCGGGCACGCCGGGGCCGTCATGCGCCGGCCCGGCGACGAGGGCCCGGTCGAGGTCGCCCTGACGGTGCGCAACGGCGCGGACCCCGACGCCGCGCTCGCGCAGGTCGCCCGGGTCCTGTCGCTCGATCACGACGGCGAGGGCTTCGCCGAGGTCGGCCGGCGTGATCCGGTGATCGGCGCGCTCCAGCGAGCCCATCCCGGCCAGCGCCCGGTCCTCTTTCATTCGCCGTATGAGGCGGCGGCATGGGCGATCGTTTCCGCGCGCCGGCCCTCGGCGCAGGGCGCGCGCGTCCGCGACGCCCTCGGTCAGGAGCTCGGCGAGTCGTTCACGCTCGCCGGGCGCACCCTGCATGCCTTTCCGCAGCCCGACCGGCTCGCCGAGCTCGACGCGGGGTTTCCGGGGCTCGGCGAGGTCAAGGTGGAGCGCCTGCGCGCGCTGGCGCTGGCCGCGCTGGACGGAATGCTCGACGTGGAGCGCCTGCGGGCGCTCGGCCCCGAGGCCGCCTGTGAGGACCTGCAGCGCCTGAGCGGGATCGGGCCGTTCTATGCCGGGCTGATCACCCTGCGGGCGACCGGCTTCGCCGACGCGATGCTGATGACGCCTGAGCCCAAGGTGCTCGCCCATGCCGGCCGCCTGTATGACCGCGACGGGCCGCTGGACCTGGCGGCGCTGGCCGCGCTCGCCGAGCGGTGGCGCCCGTATCGGACGTGGGCGATCGTCCTGCTGCGCCTCGCCGGAGAGCGGGGCGCGGCATCGGTCAGGCGCTGACCGACCTCTCCAACTCCTGCTCGGCGCGCTCGCGCAGCACGCGCTTGTAGTCCCGCGGCATCACCTTGACGAAGCGCTCGGATTCGCGGTCCCAGGTGGCGAGCACGTTGCGGGCGACGAGCGAGCCGGTCCGCTGGGCGTGCTCGGCGATCAGCGCCTTGACCTCGTCCTCGTCCTCGGGGGACAGCGGATCGAGATCGACGAGCTCGAGGTTGCAGCGATCCTTGAACACCCGCAGGCGGTCATAGACGTAGGCGATCCCGCCGCTCATCCCGGCGGCGAAGTTGCGCCCGGTCTTGCCGAGTACGACGACCCGTCCGCCGGTCATGTATTCGCAGCCGTGGTCGCCGACACCCTCGACGACCGCCTTGGCGCCCGAGTTGCGCACGGCGAAGCGCTCGCCCGCGATCCCGCGGAAGAACGCCCGGCCGCTGGTGGCGCCATACAGGACGGTGTTGCCGACGATCACGTTCTCCTCGGCCCGGAACAGCGCCGTCTCGGGCGGGCGCACCGAGACGATCCCACCCGACAGGCCCTTGCCGGTGTAGTCGTTGGTCTCCCCGCGCAACGCGAAGCTGACCCCCGGGGCCAGCCAGGCCGCGAAGCTCTGCCCGGCGGACCCCGAGAAGGCGATCTCGATCGTGCCGTCCGGCAGGCCGCGAGCGCCGCGGCGGCGGGCGATCTCGCCCGACAGGATGCCGCCCACCGTGCGGTTGACGTTGCGCACCGGGATCGGCCCCTGGCGCACCTGCTCGCCGTTCTCGATCGCCGGCTCGCACATCGTCACCAGCTCCCAGTCCAGGGCGTCGTCGAGCACGGGGACCTGGGAGCGGGTGTGGGAGCGCGGGATGTCCGGCGGCAGGTCCATCGCGCCGAGGATGAGCGACAGGTCGACCCCGCGGGACTTCCAGTGGTCGATCGCCTCGTCGGTCTCCAGCAGATCGGCGCGCCCGATCAGATCCTGGAAGCGCCGGATGCCGAGCGACGCCATCAGGCCGCGGACCTCCTCGGCGATGAACATCAGATAGGCGGTGACGTGCTCCGGCGTGCCGGCGAAGCGAGCGCGCAGCTCGGGATTCTGGGTCGCGATCCCGACCGGGCAGGTGTTCAGATGGCAGACGCGCATCATGATGCAGCCCATCGCGATCAGCGGCGCTGTCGAGAAGCCGAACTCGTCGGCGCCGAGCAGCGCGCCGATGACGACGTCGCGCCCGGTCTTCATCTGACCGTCGACCTCGACGCGGACCCGCGAGCGCAGATCGTTGAGCAGCAGCGTCTGCTGGGTCTCGGCGAGTCCGATCTCCCACGGCACGCCGGCCGATTGGATCGAGGACTGCGGCGAGGCGCCGGTCCCGCCGTCACCGCCGGAGATCGTGATGTGATCGGCGTTGGCCTTGGCGACTCCGGCCGCGACCGTGCCGACCCCGACCTCGGAGACGAGCTTGACCGACACCGACGCGGTCGGATTGGCGCAGCGCAGGTCGTAGATGAGCTGCTTGAGGTCCTCGATCGAGTAGATGTCGTGGTGCGGCGGCGGCGAGATGAGCCCGACCCCGGGCGTCGAATAGCGGATCCGCGCGATGTACTCGTCGACCTTGTGGCCGGGCAGCTGCCCGCCCTCGCCGGGCTTGGCGCCCTGCGCCATCTTGATCTGGAGCTGGTCGGCGTTGACGAGATAGTCGATCGTGACGCCGAAGCGGCCGGACGCCACCTGCTTGATCGCCGAGCGGCGCAGATCGCCGTTGGCGTCGGCCACGAACCGCTCGGGGTCCTCGCCGCCCTCGCCGGTGTTCGACTTGCCGCCGAGCCGGTTCATGGCGATGGCGAGCGTCTCGTGGGACTCGCGTGAGAGCGAGCCGAGGCTCATCGCCCCGGTGCTGAAGCGCTTGACGATCTCGGTCGCCGGCTCCACCTCGTCCAGCGTCACCGGCTCGGCCGCCGTCCGCAGCTTCATCAGACCCCGCAGCGCCGCCTTGGCGGTCGCCTCCTGGTTGGCCTGAGCGGCGAACTCGTCGTAGGTGCTCTGCGGATCACGGGCGACCGCCGAGCCGTTGCCGGCCTGCGCGCGAACAGCGTGCTGAAGGCTGGCGATCGTGTCCGGGTTCCACTGGTGCAGCTCGCCGTCACGGCGCCACTGCAGAAAGCCGCCGACCGGCAGCACCTCGCGCGCGGTCCGCGGATAGGCGCGGAAGTGCCGGCCGAGAGCCTCGGCGGCGAGCACGTCGAGGCCGATGCCGCCGATCCGCGAGGCGGTCCCGGTGAAGTGGCGATCGATCAGCTCGGGCTCGAGCCCGACCGCCTCGAAGATCTGCGCGCCGCAGTAGGACTGGATCGTCGAGATCCCCATCTTCGAGATCGTCTTGAGCAGGCCCTTGCCGATCGCCTTGACGATCCGCTGCTCGGCCTCGTCGCGGTCGATGTCCTCGGGCAGCAGCGAGCGGTCGGCGAGCTCGTCGAGCGACTCGAACATCAGATACGGGTTGATCGCCGCCGCCCCGTAGCCGATCAGCGTCGCCATGTGGTGGATGTCCCGGGGCTCCCCGGACTCGATCACCAGGCCGGTGCGCAGGCGCGTGCCGGCGCGCACGAGATGATGGTGGACCGCGGCGACCGCGAGCAGCGACGGCATCGCCACGCGCTCGGGACCGAGGTTGCGGTCAGACAGGATGAGGACGTTGGCGCCGTGCCCGACCTGGTTGTAGGCCTCCTCGCAGACGAGCTCGAGGCGCGCCGCCATCCCCTCCGGGCCGGCCTCGATCGGCCAGGTGATGTCGACGGTGGCGGCGTCGAAGATCTCGTGCGAGACCTGACGCAGCTTCTCGAGCTGCCCGTTGCGCAGGATCGGCTGCGGGATGACGAGCTGATGGGCCTGGTCGGGCGACTCGCTGAGCAGGTTGACCTCGCCGCCGACCCCGGTCTGCAGGCTCATGACGACGTTCTCACGGATCGGATCGATCGGCGGATTGGTGACCTGGGCGAACAGCTGCTTGAAGTAGGAGAAGAGCGGCGGCTGGCGATCGGAGAGCACCGCCAGCGCGGCGTCGTTGCCCATGCTGGCCGTCGGCTCCTCGCCCTTGGAGGCCATCGGGGCGATGATCATCCGCAGGTCCTCCTGCGAATAGCCGAAGGCCAGCTGCTTGGAGCGCAGCGGCTCCACCCGCGGCGCGCGCGGCTCGCGCGCGGGCAGATCGTCGATCTGGATGACCGAGCGCTCGTACCACTCGCCGTAGGGCTTGCGGCGCGAGACGCGGCGCTTGACCTCCTCGTCGTCGACGATGTGGCCCTCTTCGAGATCGAGCAGGAAGAGCTTGCCGGGGGCCAGGCGGCCCTTGCGCTGGACGTGCTCCGGCGCGACCGTCATGACCCCGGTCTCGGAGGCGAGCACGACATAGCCCTCGGTGTCCTGCACCCAGCGGCCGGGGCGCAGCCCGTTGCGGTCCAGGACGGCGCCGGCCAGCCGGCCGTCGGTGAAGGCGATCGCCGCCGGGCCGTCCCACGGCTCCATCAGGCAGGAGTGGAAGTCGTAGAAGCCCTTGACGTCGGGATCGAGGTCGGTGCGGGTGCGATAGGCCTCGGGGATCATCATCATCATCGCGTGGGCGATCGATCGCCCGCTGAGCACGAGCAGCTCCAGCACGTTGTCGAACGTCGCCGAGTCCGAGCCGCCGCCGCGCACGACCGGCAGCACCTTGGACAGGTCGTCGCCGAACAGCTCCGAGGCGAGCTGGGACTCCCGGGCCCGCATCCAGTTGACGTTCCCGCGCAGCGTGTTGACCTCGCCGTTGTGGGCGATCATCCGGAAGGGATGCGCCAACTCCCAGCTCGGGAAGGTGTTGGTGGAGAAGCGCGAGTGCACGAGCGCCAGGCGCGAGGCCACCCGCGGATCCCGCAGGTCCGGGAAGTATCGCGGCAGCTGGGGAGCGGTCAGCATCCCCTTGTAGACGAGCGTCCGGCAGGAGAAGCTCGGGATCGACAGCTCGGTCCCGGCGGTCAGCTCGACGACGCGGCGGATGACATACAGCTTGCGCTCGAAGGCGGCGACGTCCTCGATCTCGTCGGAGGCCTCGACGATCAGCTGGCGGATCACCGGCGCGGAGTTGCGCGCGGTCTCGCCGACGAAGCGGTCGTCGACCGGCACATCGCGCCACCAGACCGGCTGCTGGCCCTCGGCCCGGACGGTCTCCTCGACCAGCTGCTCGATCGCGCGCCGGCGCTCGGGGTCGACCGGCAAGAAGAAGACGCCGACGCCGTAGCGCCCGGCCGGCGGCAGCTCGATGCCGTGGACCGCGCCGCGGATGAACGCGTCCGGAATCTGCATGAGGATGCCGGCGCCGTCGCCGGTGTTGGGGTCCGCGCCCTCGGCGCCGCGGTGCTCCATGTTCTCCAGGGCCTCGAGGCCCTTCTCGACCACGGCATGGGTCGGCTCTCCCCAGAGCTTGGCGACGAGCGCGATGCCACAGCCGTCGCGCTCGTTTGCGGGGTCGTAGAGGCCAGTGGCCCCGGGCGGGGAGATCGGATCCATGGTGCGGTGCCTCTCGGGCGGGGGTTCAGCGGGGTCAGGCACGGCGATGCGACTCCCAGAGAGTACCAACGGAACGCCGGCGATTGGCCGGATCGGCCACACGAAGGCCAAGCCGGCTCAGGGCGCCGACCGGCGCCGTCCGGTCAGCTCTTGGTCCTGGCCTTGGCGCGCGAGCGCGGTCGCGGGCGCGGCGACGAGCCCTCGTCGTCGTCGTCGTCGGAGCCGGCGGTCGGCTTCGCCGCCGCGGCCGAGCGCTTGCGGGGCGCGGCGGCACGCTTGGCGGCGGGCTTGGCGGCGAGATCGTCTCCCCCGACGCGATCCGAACTGCCGCTGCGCACCTCGGCGAGGCTGGCCTCCAGGGCCGCCATCAGATCGGGCGCCGGCGTCACCTCCTCGGCCTCGGGCGCGACGGCGATCTCCTCGCCGGCGGCCTTGCGCTCGATCAGGTCGAGCACCCGCTCGCGATACTCGTCCCTGAACTTGCCGGGGTCGAAGTCGGCCGACAGCGAGGCGATCAGCTGCTGGGCCATCTTCAGCTCTCGGTCGGTGGCCTCGGCGCCGCCGATGGCGTCGAGCTCGTCGATCCGGTCGGGCGAGAGGACCTCGTCGCCGAACAGCATCGTCGACAGCGCCATCGCCGGGCCGGCGGGGCGCAGCGCGCACAGCTGCTGCTTGGAGCGGATCACCACCCGGCCGATCGCCACCTTGCCGGCCTCGCGCATCGCCTCCAGCAGGAGCTGATAGGCCTTGGCGCCACCGGTGCTCGGCGCGAGATAGTAGGAGTGGTCGTAGTAGATGGGGTCGATCTCGGCGAGGTCGACGAACTCCTCGATGTCGATCGTCTTCGTCGCCTTGGGATCGAGCGCGTCGAGCTCCTCGGGGTCGATCAGCACATAGCGGTCAGGCGTCAGCTCATAGCCCTTGACGATGTCCTCGAAGGCGACCTCGTCGCCGGTCGACGGGTCGACCCGCTTCTGCTTGATCCGCGCTCCGGTCTTGCTCGAGAGCTGATGGAAGCGCACCGACTTCGGCGACGTCGCGCTGTAGAGCTTGACCGGCACGTTGACGAGGCCGAAGCTGATCGCTCCGGTCCAGATGGCGCGTGGCATTCCGGCTTTGTATACCCCCACGGCCGCCGCGGCAAGCCCCGAGGAGCGCTGGGCGCCGTCTTGCCGACGTCAGCGGCCGATCGAGGACATGTCGGCGTAGCGATCGCCGACCGCCGAACCGGCGGGGAACGCCTCGTCGATCCGCCCCAGGTCCTCGGCGTCGAGGCGCAGCTCGGTGGCCTCGGCGTTCTCCTCCAGATAGCGCCGGCGCTTGGTCCCCGGGATCGGCACGACGTCCTGGCCCTGGGCGAGCACCCAGGCGAGGGCGAGCTGGCCCGGGGCGGCGGACTTCTCGGCCGCGAGCTCGCGCACCCGGGTGACGAGATCGAGGTTGCGCTGGAAGTTCTCGCCCTGGAAGCGGGGCTGATAGCGGCGGAAGTCATCGTTGGCGAGATCGCTCGGAGAGGTGATCTGGCCGGTCAGGAAGCCGCGGCCGAGCGGGCTGTAGGCGACGAGGCCGATCCCGAGCTCACGCAACAGCGGCAGGATCTCCTCCTCGGGATCCCGGCTCCAGAGCGAGTACTCGGTCTGCACGGCGCTGATCGGGAACACGGAGTGGGCCCGGCGGATCGTCTCCGGGCCGGCCTCCGACAATCCGAGGAAGCGGACCTTGCCGGCGTCGACGAGCTCGGCCATCGCGCCGACGGTCTCCTCGATCGGCACATCGGGATCGACGCGGTGCTGGTAGTAGAGGTCGATGTGGTCGACGGCCAGCCGCCGCAGCGAGGCGTCGCAGGAGCGCATCACGTACTCGGGCCGGCCGTTGACGCCGCGGGCGCGAGGATCCTCCGGATCTCGCACGATGCCGAACTTCGTGGCCAGCACCACCTCGTCCCGGCGATCGGCGATCGCCTCGCCGACCAGCTGCTCGTTGGTGTGCGGCCCGTAGACGTCCGCGGTGTCCAGCAGCGTGACGCCGAGCTCGAGGGCATGGCGGATGGTCGCCACGGCCTCGGTCTCGTCGGTCGTGCCGTAGAACTCCGACATGCCCATGCAGCCGAGTCCCTCCGCGGACACGACGAGACCCTGGGTTCCGAGCGCGCGCTGATCCATCGACAGTCAGCCAGCGTAGCCGCATCTCACGTCCGCGGCGCCCACGCCGTTTGATCCCCGGTGCCCCTGCCTCCCTTCCAGACCCTGATCGATGCCCACGGCGTCGACATCCACCGCTTCCTGATCGCGTCGGTAGGCGCCGTCGACGCCGACGACTGCTATCAGGAGACGTGGCTGTCGGCGCTGCGGGCGTATCCGCGCCTGCGTGACGCCGCCAACCTGCGTGGCTGGCTGTTCACGATCGCCCATCACAAGGTGATCGACCACGCCCGCGCGCAGCGGCGGACGCCGACGCCGGTGGATGACGTCACGGAGGTCGCCGACCCGGCGGCCCCCGGGCGTGCCGAGGTCGATCACACCCTGTGGGCCCGCGTCGCCGCGCTGCCCGACAAGCAGCGCATGGCGCTCGCGCTGCGGTTCGTCGCCGACAGCGCCTACGCCGAGATCGCCGCCGTGATGGCGATCAGCGAGGAGGCGGCGCGGCGCAACGTGCACGAAGGACTGACCCGATTGCGAAAGGACGTCTGAACATGGCCGCATCCATTCCCCCCGTGACCGTCGAGGATCGCCTGCGGGCACAGGCTCCCGGCCGCGACCTCGCCCCTCCGGACCTCACGCCGGCGGCGACGGCGGCCGGCCTGCTCGACATCGCCTATACGACATGCGACTCGCCGCTCGGCCGCCTGCTGCTCGCGGCCACCCCGGCCGGGCTCGTGCGTCTGGCCTACATCGACGGAGCCGGCTCCGGCGACGGGGAGGAGGCGATCCTCGCTGAGCTCGCGCGCCGCGTGTCCCCGCGCGCGCTCGCCGCGCCGCGGGCGCTCGACGGCCCCCGGCGCGAGCTCGACGAGTACTTCGCCGGGCGGCGCCGGCGGTTCGAGATCGCGCTGGACTGGCGCCTGATCGGAACGTTCGCGCGGCGCGTGCTGACCGCCACGATCGCGATCCCCTACGGCTCGGTCTCGACCTACACGGAGGTGGCGACGAGCGCCGGCAGCCCCCGCGGGTCCCGCGCGGCCGGCAACGCGCTCGGCTCCAATCCCCTGCCGATCATCATCCCCTGCCACCGGGTCCTGCGCTCGGGCGGCGGGCTGGGCGGCTACACCGGCGGCCTCGATCGCAAGCGCACGCTGCTGGCGATCGAGACCGGGCAGTCCCCGCTGATCGCCGTCTGACCACGGCGTGCGTACCAACCCACACGGCACGCGGCGCCGGGAAGTGGGATAAAGGGGTCCATGGCTCGCCATGAGCGCAGAGCGCAGCTGCCGCCCGGTCCGCCGCTGGGCGCCGCCGTGACCCTGCTCGCCGCCTGGACGCGCCCGGCGGCGGCGATGGAGCGCCTGCGGCGCTACGGCCCCCGGGTCACCGTCGCACTGCCGTTCCAGCCGCCGACGGTCGTGCTGTCGGACCCCGACGACATCAGGGAGCTGTTCACCGCCCCGGACGACGTCGTCCATCCCGGTGAGGGCGCGGCGATCCTGAAGCCGATCATCGGGCGCCACTCGGTCATCCTGCTCGACGAGCGGGCGCACCTCGCCCAGCGGCGACTCCTGCTCCCGGCCTTCCACGGCGAGCGGATGCTCCGTCTGACCGACGCGATGACCGCGCTGACGCGGCGCGAGGTGGCCGCCTGGCCGTGCGACGAGCCCGTCGCCCTGCACCCGCGCCTGCAGGGCCTGACGCTCGACATCATTCTGCGCTCCGTCTTCGGGCTGGTCGGCGGAGCCGAGCTCGAACACCTGCGCGGCTTGCTGTCCGACGTGCTCGCCTACACCGAGAGCCCGCTCTCGGTCCTGCCGGCGCTGCAGCGCTGGCTGGCCTGGACGCCCGTCCAGCGCCGCTTCAACCGCCTGATGCGCGAGACCGACGAGCTCATCTTCACGTTGATCGCGCAGCGGCGGGCATCCGGCGAGCACGGCGACGGCGACGACGTACTGGCGATGCTGCTGGGCGCGCGTCACGAGGACGGGTCGCCGATGAGCAACGAGGAGATGCGCGACGAGCTGATGACGGCGCTCGTCGCCGGCCACGAGACGACCGCCTCGCAGCTGGCTTGGACCTTCGAGCGGCTGGCGCGCGAGCCGACGGTGGCCGCCCGGCTCACCGCCGAGATCGACGCCGGCGTCGAGGAGGGCTATCTCGGTGCCGCGATCAACGAGATCCTGCGGCTGCGGCCGGTCCTCCCCCACGCCGAGCCACGACTCGTCAAGCGGGAGATCGAGATCGGCGGGGTCCGCTATCCGCCGGGCGTCGTGCTGCTGGCCAGCGCCCAGCTCGTCCACCACGATCCCGCCATCTACGAGGACCCATGGGCGTTCCGGCCGGAGCGCTTCCTCGGCGTGACCCCCGGCACGTACACCTGGATCCCGTTCGGCGGTGGCCGCCGGCGCTGCCTCGGGGCGAGCTTCGCCGTGCAGGAGATGAAGATCGTGCTGCGTGAAGTGCTCTCCCGTTACGCGCTGGAGCCGGGCGGCGGACCGCCGGAGACGACGCGCCGGCGGAGCATCACGTTCAGCCCGGCGCGCGGGGCGACGGTCGTCCTGAGGGCGCGCGGAGTGCGTGCGCCGCGGGTCGCCGAGGCGGTCGCGGTCGGCGCCTGAGCGGTGCGGGCGCATTGCCGTTGCGAACGCGCGCACCGGGGTACATGACGCCCATGGACCTGATCGCACCGGTGCGTCGCTTCGACGGCTTCCAGCAGCGTCATCGCTCGCTCGCGCTCCCGCTGGCCGTCCTGAAGAAGTTCGGCAACGACCAGGGCGGCAACCTCGCCGCGCTCGTCGCCTACTACGCCTTCTTCTCGATCTTCCCGCTGCTGCTGGTGTTCGTGACGATCCTCGGGTTCGTGCTGCACGGCGACGCCAGCGCCGAGGAGACCGTCCGCAAGTCGGTCGTGGGGCAGTTGCCGATCGTCGGCAGCTCGATCGATCTGCACGCGCTGAGCGGCTCGGTGCTGGCGCTCGTCGTCGGGATCGCCGGATCGCTGTGGGGCGGCCTCGGCGTGACCGGCGCCGCGCAGAACGCCCTGGACCGGGTCTGGGCGGTGCCGTTCAAGGACCGGCCGAATTTCCTCGCCTCACGCCTGCGGGGGATCGGGCTGCTCGTCATCCTCGGCGTGTTGTTCGTCGTCTCGACCGCGGCGTCGGGGATCGTCAGCGGCGGCTTCGGCGGCGCGGGGGCGAAGGTCGCCGGCTACGTCGTCGCGCTGCTCGTCAACGTCGCTCTGTTCATGGTCGCCTTCCGGCTGATGACGGCGGCGACGGTCCCGACCCGTGACCTGCGGATCGGAGCCTGCGCCGCGGCCGTCATGTGGACGATCCTGCAGTCGGTCGGCGGCTACTACATCGGCCATGTGCTGAAGGGCGACAAGAACACCTACGGGACGTTCGCGACGGTCATCGCGCTGCTCGTGTGGCTGCACCTCGGCGCCCAGCTGACGCTGTACTGCGCCGAGATCAACGTCGTGCTCAGCCGCCGTCTGTGGCCGCGCAGCCTGTTCGGCCCGCCGACCGCGGCGGCCGACCAGGAGACCCTGACCGCGCTGGCCAAGGTCGAGGAGCGGCATGCCGACGAGCAGGTCGAGGTGGCGTTCACGCCCGCCGAGCCCAGCGCGCCGGCGCCGCCGACGCGGCGCTGACCGCGCGCCGGCGGCGCCCGAAGGCCGGGCACCACGGGTCAGCGGTCGGAGGTCACGGGCTCAGAACAGGGTGTCCGGCGCACCGCGCCGGGTGAGCGCGAGCGGCCATGAGCACATTCCGCCCTCGGCCGGGCAGCCGGCGCAGACCTCGCGATACGGCGCCGGCGTGACCTCGAAGCGGCGCTCCAGCACTCCGGCCGACCGCGCTCGCAGCTCGGCTTCCAGCTCCGGACGCCGGGACTGCGCGTACACGCCGCTGACCGTCTGCGCCGGGCGCTCCAGGAAGCAATGGGCGACCTCCACCTCCGCGGCGCCGGACCGCAGGGCCGCCAGCGCGTAGATCAGGCGCTGCGCGGCGTAGGCGCGCTCGACGATCGCCGCCGGCTGCGCGCCGTCGAGCCGATCGGTCTTGTAGTCGACGACCAGCAGGCGATCGCCCGGCTCACGGGCGAGCACGTCAAGCGCGCCGACGATCAGCACCTCCGTACCGAGGCCGTAGGCGAAGCGCTCCTCACGCCGGACATCGAGCGCGCGGCCGAGCCGAGCGCACAGCTCGCTGTCGGCGAAGCGCCGCACGATGCCCGCGAGCTCGTCGGCCTCCTCGGGGCCGGGCGCGGGGGTCAGCCCGGCGCCCGCCGCCGCGGCGACGACCGCCGCCAATGCAGGCACGACCGGGCGACGATAGTCCAGCCGCTCCAGCAGCGCGTGGACGAGCACCCCGCGGTCGGCGGCGCCGCGCATCCCGGGCGCGCGAGCCGCGATGCCGGGCGGGCCCGCGGCCCCCGGCCGGGCCCCGGCGACCGTCGCGACCCCGGCGACCGGCGGGACCCCGGCGACCGTCTTGACCCCGGCGAGCGGCGGGACCCCGGACCCCGGGGAGAGCTCCAGCCCGGGCGCGACCGGGGCGTCGGGTGCGGGCGGCAGGCCGAGCACCCGCTCGGCGTAGAAGCGATAGCCGCAGCGCTCATACTCGCCGAGCGAGGAGTAGCTGAGCGCGGCCACCGGGGACCCCGACGGGGGAGCGTCCGGAAGCGGGGGCGCGTCGGTTGGCGGGGGGCCGGCCGGCGGCGTGAGCGCGGGGGCCGGCGGAACCCCGGGCGCGTCGGTTGGCGGGGGGCCGGCCGGCGGCGTGAGCGCGGGGGCCGGCGGAACCCCGGGCGCGTCGGTTGGCGGGGGGCCGGCCGGCGGCGTGAGCGCGGGGGCCGGCGGAACCCCGGGCGAGGACGCGGCGTCGGTGGCGCCGGGGCCGTCCGCCACCGGCTCGGGGTGGGTCACGGACACGACGATCCGGACGCCCCCGCGCTCCGCCTCTCCCCCGCCCTGGGCCAGCAGCACACCGAGATCCGGAACGAAGGCCGGGGCGATCCAGGCCACCGGGCCGCCGCCGGTGGGCCCGCCCGCGCTCGTCCATCCGGCGAACTTCGTCGCGCCGCTGAGCACGAGCCGCTCCCGGGCGCGGGTCATGGCGACGTAGAACAGGCGCCGCTCCTCGGCCTCCTCGGCCACGCGCCGCTCCTCCCCGAGCGCCCGATAGGCGAGCGCCGGCTCTCGTCCGGCAACCCCGGCCCGGGCCAGGCGCAGACCGAGCCGGCCGTCCCGGCCGACGCGCACGATGTCGACCGCGGGGCGGACCGACCGTCCGAGATCGGCGACGCAGACGACGGGGAACTCCAGGCCCTTGGCGCGGTGGATCGTCATCAGGCGGATCGCGTTCAGGCCCTCCCCCTCGACCGGCGCCTCGCTCTCGTGCGCCCCGCCGGCCCGCCCGGCCTCACGCTCGGCGACGCGCGCCAGGAAGCCGCGGAGATCCGGTCCGTGCTCGTCCTCGTGCTCGCGGGCGAGGCGCATGAGCTTGCGCACGTTGGCCAGCCGGCGGCGGCCACCGGGCATCGCCAGCATCGCCACGTCGTAGCCGGTCCGGGCCACGGCAGCGTCGATCAGCTCCTCGGTGGCGGCCCGGGCCGCGCGCTCGCGCTCCTGTCCGAACCACGTCGTGAAGCCCGACAGCAGAGCGCGGTCGGACCCGCCGAGCGCATCGAGACCGGTCCCGGGATCCCGCAGGGCCCACCACGGGTCCCGATCGGCGGCGCGCGCCACCGCGCCGAGCACGACAAGGGCATCGATCGAGACGCCGACGAGCGGGGAGGCGATCACCGAGTAGAGCGCCTCCTCGTCGCGGGGATTGGCGAGCGCCCGCAGATAGCAGACGAGATCGACGACCTGGGGATGCGACCAGTAGCCGCGCCCGCCGATCACGTACGTCGGCAGGCCGTGAGCCTCCAGCGCCCGCTCGTAGGCTCGCATGTCCGGCGTGGCGCGCATCAGGACGACGATCTCGCCGGCCGGCCGGCCGCCGGCCGTCAGCCCGGCGATGTGCGCGGCGAGCGCGCCCGCCTCGCCCAGCCGCCACGGCGACGCGACGCCGTCGCGGAGCCAGTCGGCGCCCTTGTCGACGAGCACGATCTCGACCGCCGGCTCGTGGTCGCCGGCGAGCGCCGGCCGGCCCGCGCGCAGCGGCTTGAAGCGCTCGCGCAGCTCCCCCTCGAAGGCGAGGTTCAGCGCGGTGAGGATCGCCGGGCGCGAGCGGAAGTTGACCGACAGCGTCTCCCGCGCCCCCTCCCGGGCCAGACGGGCCCCCCGCTGCTCGAACAGCTCCAGCTCGGCGTGCCGGAAGCCGTAGATCGACTGCTGCGCGTCGCCGACCGTGAACAGGTTGGACCGCGCGATCGACTCGATCAGCGACAGCTGGACGCGGTTGGTGTCCTGGAACTCGTCGACCATGATCCGATCGAAGCGGGCCGCGTAGCGCTCGCGCAGCTCGCCGTCCCGCGCCAGCAGCCGCGCGCAGATGAGCTCGAGATCCTCGAAGTCAAGCCCCGACAGCTCGCGTTTGCGCAGGGCATAGCGTTCACCGAACGCGGCCAGCAGCGCGTCGAGCTGATCACGCACCGGACCGGCGGCCCACGCCGCCCACGCCTCGCGAAAGCTCTGCAGCGCCTCGTCGTAGGCGTCGCAGGCATCGGTCCTGAGGTCCCCGCAGGTCCGGGGGAGCTTGACCGCATCGAGCTCGGGCGGCCACACGTCGCCGGCGGCCAGCAGCTCGCGGCAGCGCTCCAGGCGCGCGAGCGCGTCGAGCACGCCGTTGACCGGGGCCCCGACGGCGCCGAGCTCCGCGACGACCGCCGCGCGGGCACGGTCGAGCTCCGCCGCGGCCTGTGCCCGGCGGTCCGGGCCGATCTCGGCCAGCCGCGGCTCGGGCTCCCCGGCGGACCGCAGCTGGTCATAGACCGCGAGGATGCCCGCGCGCAACGGCCCGGCCCCGTAGGCGGCGACGAGGTCGACGGTCCGCGGATCGACCGCCCCGCGCTGACCCAGCGCATCGTCGAACGCCGCGGCGACGATCGCCTCGGTCTGGTCGCGATCGAGGATCGCAAAGCCCGGATCGAGCCCCGCGGTCAGCGCGTTGGCGCGCAGGACACGAGCGCAGAAGCCGTGGATCGTCGAGATGAAGGCGCTTTCGGTCTCACGCGCGAACTCGGGTGCGCCACGTGCCCGCAGGCGCTCGCGGATCCGGTCGCGCAGCTCGGCGGCGGCCTTCTCGGTGAAGGTGATGGCCAGCATCCGGGCGACCGGGACGCCGTCGTCGAGCACGCCGGCGACGAAGCGCTCGACGAGCACCGAGGTCTTGCCGCTGCCCGCGGCGGCGTCGAGCAGCAGGTCTCCCTCCCGCCGCGCGATCGCCCGGCGCTGCTCCTCGGTCCACTCCTGCTCGGTCATTGGCTGCGGCAGATGCCGGGGAACGCGCATCCGTCCCGTGAGCACGTCTGCGGGCACGGGGTCAGCTCGCCGGAGCGCAGCGCGGCGGCGAGGGTGACCGCGCGCGCCGCGGCGTCGTCGAGCAGGGCCTCCAGCTCCTGCGCGGAGCGGGCGTCGCCGGCGACGAGGCCCTCGCCGGCCGGATCACCGTCGCGGAAGACTCCGCGGGGGCGCAGCCGATCGCCGCGCAGGGGCTGATAGAGCCCGGCGACCGGATCCAGGCCGATCAGGTCCCGGACGACGAGCATGTAGAGCGCGACCTGCAGGCGGCGGTCGATGCCCCAGCGCCCGGCGGTGTGCTCGGGACGGCTGACCCCGCTCTTGTAGTCGCGCACGATCGCGTGACCGGCCGAGTCGACGTCGATCCGGTCGATCATCCCGCGCACGAGCACCCGCTGCTCGCCCGCCCCGAGCGCGAGCGGCGCCAGCGAGTCCCGGCCCTCGTCGAAGCCGAATCGCACCTCCAGGCCGTGAACCCGCTGCCCGGGCTGCGCCGTCGCCGCCTCGTGCTTCAGATAGCGATGCAGGTCGGCCTCGATCTCCCGCACCGCCCCGGCGCGCACGACCGGCGGGCTGCCCGGCGCGGGGGCCGCGTCCGGGGTGGCGACCAGCTCGGCGAGCAGTCGCTCCAGGATCGATTGCGCCGCGGTCAGCGTCGCCGGGCTCACCGGGGCCCCGAGCTCGCGCAGGAGCGCCTCCAGGATGCCGTGCATGAGGTTGCCGCGGGTGATCGGATCGGGCTCGGGCTCGAGCGCGCGCGGCGCCAGCTCGCGCTCGATCAGCCACCTCACCGGGCAGTCGCCGTATGTCTCCAGCGCGCCGGCCGACAAAATGCGGCTGTGGCGGATCCCGGCGAGCGCCATGGCGCTCAGCACCCGACGCGGCGCGGGCGCCTCGCCGGCCAGCGGGGCCCGCGCCGCGGCCGCCGCGCGCGCCCGCTCGCGCTCGGTCGGGGCGAGCTCGGGAGCCCAGACGACATCGGCGAGCAGCCGACGGCGGCGGCGATCCGGCCAGCCCGGATCGAGCAGCTCGGCGACGTCGGCGATGAACGGCGAGGGCAGCGCGAGGTTCCCCTCCTCGTCGGAGCTGCGATAGGAGAGGTAGACGCGTTCGGTGGCCCGCGAGAGCGCGGCGTAGAAGAGATAGCGCTCGGCGCCGAGGGCGTCCTCACGCGGACGCAGCGCCAGGCCGGAGGCCATCGCCAGCTCACGACGGCGCCCGTCGGAGAGAAACGGCTCAGGCCGTCCCGGGGCCGGGAACGCGCCCTCCTGCAGGCCGCAGACGAACACCGCCCGGAAGCGCCGCGCGCGGATCTCCAGTGGCTCGGCGAGTCGCACGCGGCCCGTGGGCCCGGCCGGGCCGGCGGGGGCCGATTGCCCCGACTCCACCGCCAGCTCGCCGAGCAGCTCGATCAGCTCAGGGCGCGCCGGCGCGGGACAGGCCGGACCGAGCTCGTCGAGCTGCGCCAACGCCGCCACGAGGACGCCCAGCGCGCGGGCGTCGGTCTCCTCGGCGACGCTGAGCTGTGCCGCCCGTCCGCGATGGGGCGCCGCCAGCAGCCGCCGCGCGAGCGCGCACAGGGCCTCGCCCGGGTCGGCGGCCGCCGCCAGCGCGTCGAGCTCGCCGAGCTCCCAGCCGAGCGCCGCGCGAGCCTGCGCGGCGGTTCGCAGCCCGCGGCGGCGGACCTCGGCCTCGAGACGGTCGGCGACCTCCGGGAGCTCGAGCAGGCCGGGGGAGCGGAGATAGTCGAGGAGGTCGTCGGCGCGGGCGTCCGTGTCCGGGAGCCACGCGCAGCGCGCCGCCCCGAGCACGGCGCGCCCGAGGGCGGTGTGGGCGAGCGTCAGCTCTCGGTCGGCGGCGAACGGGAGCCCGTACTGCGCGAACACGCGTGAGAACAGCGCGGCGACCCGCCGCGGAGCGCGGTGCACGACGACGATCTCGTCGAGCGGCATGCCCCCGCGGACGAGCGCCCCGACGCGCTCGGCGACGAGCTCGGCCTCGGCGCGCTCGCCGCCGGCCTCCAGCAGCTCGACGACGTCGCCGGCGTCGACCCGCTCGGCCCCGGAGGCGAACAGCGACCGCTCGAGATGGTGCAGGACCGCGCGGGAGCCTGGCGCGTAGTGCTCGTCCTGGGCGGGCAGCTCGAGCACCCGCTCGGCGAGCGGTCGCAGCGCCTGCACCGTCTGGGCGCGCGCCGACAGCGCCTCGCGGCCGGGCTCGTAGGTCAGCGAGACGGTCACCGCCGCCCCGGCGACGCGGGCCAGCGTCTCGACGGCGTCGCGCTCCAGCGCGGTCAGGTCGTCGAATCCGTAGAAGTAGACCGGGTCGCGGCCCCAGCGGCCGGGGTTCGCGCGCAGCGCGTCAAGCGATCGCCAGGCGTGCAGCTCTGAATCGACGCGGCGCAGGCGATCGAGCGCTCGCACGTAGGCGCCGTAGATGCGCCCGACGTCATGCGCGTACGGGGCGCGCCGCACGTCCTCGGCAGCCCACGCCCGCAGCGCGGACCGGAAGCGCTGCGGGGTGATCAGCTCACGCTGCAACTCGGCGATGAGCTCGCCGGCGGCCTGTGCGAACCCGGCCGCGCCGGCCGAGTCAGCCAGCGCGTCGAGGCGCAGATCGGCCACCATCCGCGCCAGTACCCGCGCATGCTGGAGACCGGTCAGGCGGCGTTCGCAGTAGCGGGCCCGGCGCGCGATCTCCGCCACGAGCCCGCCGAAGGTCAGCAGCGATCCGAGCACCACGCCGTCGCCGGCCAGCTCCCGCGTGTAATGGGCGACGTCGGCGTGCGTCGGCAGGACGAGCAGCGCGCCGCGCCGGGCCGCGGCGGCGTAGTCGCCCAGCACCTCCCCCGCCTTGGCGGAGTTGGCCGGCCCGAGCACGAGGGTGAGCGCCACCACCCTATGGTGGCGAGCCGTCCCGACGGCTTCGCCAGGGCGGCCGGGAACCGGCCGGGAGCGCTACGCCGCTTCGGGCCGCTGCGCGCTCGCGTCCTGGGACGCGGCGGCGGGAACGGGGGCGGCCGCGGTCTCGGCGGCCGCCGCCTCGTCGGCGTCCGGCGGCTTGGCGCCCTCCTTGGCCCACGGCTCGTCGAACTCGACGCGCCAGCGGCCCTCGTCGGTCTGGTGCAGCGCGAGCCGGGCGCGGAAGCTCTTGCCCGAACGGCCCTTGAAGCCCGTGACGGCGCGCGCGGTCCGCCCGGTCTTGATCAGCTCCTTGGCGACCGAGACCGGCAGCTGCTTGCCCGCCTTGGACTTCCAGATGACGAAGCTGCAGCCCGGATCCTCACGTGACCAGCACGAGTAGCCCTTGCGGTTCTCGACGATGTCACGTCCGCAGACCGGGCAGGGGCCGAGGTTGGCCCGCGGGATGCGCACGTCCTTGAGCTTGGTGTCAAGCTCGCCGACGGTCGACTCGGTGAACTTGACGATGTCGCCCATGAACGCCTCGCGCGAGTCCTGGCCGGTCTCGATCTTGGCCAGCCGGTGCTCCCAGTCGCCGGTCAGCCCGGGACTGGTCAGCGGATGCTCGCCGAGCAGGCGGATGACGTTCAGGCCCTTCTCGGTGACGACGAGGGCACGGCCGTCGCGCTCGATGTAGCCGACCTGGAGCAGGCGTTCGATGATCGCCGCGCGGGTCGCCGGGGTGCCGATCCCGGATTCCTTCATCGCCTCGCGCAGCTCCTCCTCCTCCACGAGCTTTCCGGCGGTCTCCATCATGTCCAGCAGCGAGCGCTCGGTGTGGCGCCGGGGCGGCTTGGTCTCCTTGGCCTCGTCGGCGACCTTCGTGACGGTGGCGTCCTCGCCCTTCTCGAGCTTGGGCAGACGCTGCTCGCGGCCCTCGTCCTCGTCGCCGACGGCGTCGTCGAGGTCGGCGGTCTCGCCGTAGACACCACGCCACCCGGGCACGAGCAGCAGCTTGCCGCGGGTGCGGAAGATGTGGGTGGCCACGGTCGTCTCGACCCGGGTGTTCTCGAACACCGCCTCGGGATGGAAGGCGGCCAGGAAGCGGCGCACGACGAGGTCGTAGACCCGCCGGTCGTCCTCGTTCATCTTGTCGACCGGATGGCGCTCGGCGTTGGTCGGGATGATCGCGTGGTGATCGGTGACCTTGGCGTCGTTGACGATCCGGCCGAGCGGGAGCACATCCAGCCCGAGCACGTACCGGGCGGCGGCCGCGTATTCGCTCTGGCCGCCGACGAGCTCGGCGATCGGCTTGATCTCGGGGACCATGTCGCCGGTGATGTAGCGCGAGTTGGTACGCGGATAGGTCAACGCCTTGTGCTCCTCGTACAGGCGCTGGGCGGCGGCGAGGGTGCGCCGCGCGCTGAAGCCGAAGCGGCCGTTGGCGTCGCGCTGGAGCTGGGTGAGGTCGTAGAGCAGCGGCACGCGCTCACGCCGCTCGGTCTTCTCGAGCTTGGTGATCGTCCCGATCTGACCGTGACAGGCCTCGACGATCGCCCGGGCCTCCTCGGCGGTCTTCAGGCGCGGCTGGGCGCCGGCGTAGAAGCGCCCCTCGTAGGACCGCCCGGCGGGTGCCGGCATGACGTCGAAGGCGGCGTCGACGACCCAGTAGGGCTCGGGGACGAAGGCGCGGATCTCCTCCTCACGGCGGGCGAGGATGGCGAGCGTCGGGGTCTGCACCCGCCCCAGCGAGACCGCGCCGTCAAATGACGAGCGCAGGCGGATCGTCGCCGCCCGGGTGGCGTTCATGCCCACGATCCAGTCGGCTTCGGACCGCGAGCGGGCGGCGGCCTCGAGCGTCGCGAGCTCGGCGGCGGGACGCAGCGCGCCGAACGCCTCGGTGATCGCCTGCTTGGTCATCGAGTTCAGCCACAGGCGCTGGACGGGCTTGTGCGAGCCGGAGCTCTCGTAGAGGTAGGCGAAGATGAGCTCGCCCTCACGGCCGGCGTCGCAGGCGTTGACCACATCGTCGACGTCGTCGCGGCCGAGCTGGCGCTTGACGACGTTCATCTGCTTCTTGGAGCGCTCGTCGCGGACGACGAGCTTGAAGTGGTCGGGGACGATCGGGAGATCGGCCATCCGCCATTTCTTGAACTTGTCGTCGTACTCGTCGGGGTCGGCGAGCTGGACGAGGTGGCCGACGGCCCAGGTGACGACGTGCTCGGAACCCTCGAGAAAGCCCTCGCCCTTCGTGAACGCGCCGGGCAGCACCTTGGCGAGGTCCTGCCCGACGGAGGGCTTCTCGGCGATGATCAGCGTCTTGGCCATGGCCGGGGAGGGTAGCGCTCGCGTCCAGCATGTCCGGGCGGGAGCCGCCATTGCACCGGCTGGCGGCGCAGTCGCACGGCGGTCACTCCGAGCACGGCCCGGTCGACACGGCCGGCCGCGACGGCTTCAGACGGGCCAGCTGGCCGGCGATCAGCGAGTTGGGGAGCGCGAACCCCCCGGGGCGACCGCCGCCGGTCAGCGCGGCGAACACCGTCGCCACCACCCGGCCGCCGGCGGCGACCATCGGACCACCGGAGTTGCCGGGGCGCACGAGCCCGCGCAGTGGGGTGATGGAGCGGAGCACATGGCCCTCGCCGTAGGCGTTCTCGGTGCTGACGGTCTCGGTCTGGCCGATCCGGCCGGGCTGGGCGTCGAACGGGCCGTCGAGCGGATAGCCGAGGATCGCCGCCGCCGTTCCCACGGCCGGATCGGAGGCCATCCGCAGCACCGGCAGATCAAGACCGGGGACCGAGAGCAGGGCGACGTCGTCGTGGACGTCGAAGTCGATCGGCGTCGCCGGCAGCCCGTCGCCGACGCCCCCGATCTGCACCTCGGTGTCCCGCTCGCCGGCCACGACGTGGGCGTTGGTTACGACGACCCCCGGCGCCACGACCCAGCCCGACCCCTCGATCCCCAGGCCGCAGGCCGTGCCGGTGACCCGCACGACGCTGTGGGCCGCGGCCCGGACCCGCGGCCCGGCCAGCACCCGGGACGTCGGGCCGGCGACGTCGGCCGACGGGCCGCTGACCGAGGGCAGCGGATCGATCCGGGCCAGGGCGTTGAGGATCGGCCCGGAGGGCGGCAGCAGCTCGTCGAGCGCTCGCAGGATCGCCGAGCGCTCGATGTCGGCCCGCAGCGGTTGCGAGCCGGAGGAGTCCAGCGCGACCGCTCCGACGATCCAGGCGATGCCGAGCCCGACACAGGCGGTCAGCGCCGCCCCGAGGAGCCCGTCGACCGCCCTCAGACCCGGGATGCGCAGCGCCGAGCGGGCGTGGGCGCCGATGCCCTCCAGGCCACTGGCGAGCACGCCTCCGGTCAGCAGCGCGCCGATCAGGCCGAACAGCGGCGCGTACGGCGAGCGGTCGCCGTGGCTGAGCAGCAGCGGCGCCACGCGCGTCCCGAGCAGGGCCCCGAGCACGAAGCCGGCGAGCGACAGGGCGCCGACGATGAATCCCTGCAGATACCCGTAAAAGGCGAGCAGGAGGGTGAATCCCAGGATCACCCAGTCAAGGCCGGTCACGGGCATGGAGGTTAGGGCTGTGTAGGGCCGGTGCGCCAGTCGCGATCATCTTCTACCGTTCCGCGTTGAGGTGGCAGCAAGCAGCGTTATCCTGGCGCGCAGACCGCGGCCCGCGCGACGAAGGACGACGCGCCGCCGGCGTCTGCTGACGCGCACGCTGCCGATCATCTTCCTGGCCGCCGTGGCGTTCGCCGCCGGCCTCATCCTGGCCACCCAGCCCGGGCGCGACGAGCGCGCGTTCGTCAAGCGCTATGTCCTGGCCTGGGAGAGTGGCGACGTCGGGCGCATGTACGGAATGCTCGATGCCGCGTCGCGCTCGGCGACCTCCTTGACCCAGTTCGCCCGGGAGTTGACCCGCGACGACGCGATCGCGACCGAGACGTCGATGCGGGTGCTGCGGGTCGGGAGCCTGCACGGGAGCACCGTGACCGTCACGATGCGGGTGGCGACGAAGCTGTGGGGAACGCTCGAGGAGACCGTGCCGGTGGCGCTGAGCGGCAGCGGAGACGGCGCCCGGGTGCGCCTGTCGGCGCCGGTGCTGTTCCCCGGACTGCGCGCCGGCGAGCGCCTGCGCCGGCGCATCCAGCTCCCCGCGCGGGCGTCGCTGCTGGCCGCCGACGGCACCCCGCTGGCCCAGGGCCCGCAGCGCACCTCGCCGATCCCGCAGGTCGCCGAGCAGATCGTCGGCACGCTCGGCCCGATCCCGCGCGCCGAGGCGGCCGCCTATGCCGCCGCGGGCTACCCGGCCAGGACGCTGATCGGGATCGACGGCCTGGAGCACATCTTCCAGAGCCGGCTCGTGGGACGGATCGGCGGTGAGCTGCTCGCCGGGCGCCGCGTGCTCGCCCGGGCGGCCCCGGTGGCGGCACCGCCGGTCAGGACGACGATCGTCCCGGCGCTGGAGGAGGCGGCGGTGTCGTCCTTCGGCGGTCAGTTCGCGGGCATGGCGGTCATGAATCCGCGCACCGGCGCGCTGCTGGCGCTCGCCGGGATCGCCTTCTCGGCTCCCCAGCCGCCCGGCTCGACGATGAAGATCATCACGACCTCGGCCGCGCTGACGGCGGGGATCGTCAAGCCGACGACCGTCTTCCCGATCGCCACCGAGGCCGACGTCGGCGGCTACACGCTGCAGAACGCCGGCGGCGAGGCCTGCGGCGGGACGCTGGTCAACGCCTTCGCGGTGTCGTGCAACTCGGTGTTCGCGCCGCTCGGGGTCACGCTCGGCGGCGCCCGCCTGGTCGACATGGCCAAGCGCTACGGCTTCGACGAGCCGTCGTCGATCCTCGGCGCGCAGGAGAGCACGATCCCGTCGGCGGCGACGATCGGCGACGCCACGGCGGTCGGCTCCTCGGCGATCGGCCAGGGCATGGTCCTGGCGACGCCGCTGGAGATGGCCGACGTCGCGGCGACGATCTCGATGGGCGGGCGACGTCCGATCCCGACCCTGCTCGCCGGCCAGCGCCCACGCTTCGTGCGCGTCATCTCGCCGCAGGTGGCGCACGAGATCCAGGAGATGATGATCGCCGTCGTCGAGTACGGCACGGGCACGGCAGCCCAGATCCCGGGCGTGACCGTCGCCGGCAAGACCGGCACCGCGGAGCTGACCGACACCGCCAACCCGAACACCCCGGGCGCGTCCTCGCCGAAGAACACCGACGCGTGGTTCGTCGGCTACGCCCCGGTCGGGCATCCGAAGCTCGTCGCCGGCGCGCTCTTCCCCAATCAGGGGGCGGGCGGCGCGACCGCCGCGCCGGCGGTGCGCGACGTGCTCGTCGCCGGTCTCGAAGGCTGACCGGCCGCAGCGGCTCCCAGCGCTCGGTCACCGCCCGGGCGGCGCGGGCGGCCCGGGCGAGGCCGGGCGGGGCCGGGCGCGGCCGGGCGCGGCCGGGCGGGGCCGGACGGGGCCGGGCGGGGCCGGGCCTGTCACCCGGCGCCCCAGGCGGCGCCGACGATGCTCGGGTTCAGCGTGCCCTGGCTCCAGGCGGCGAGCGCGCGGCCGCCGGGACCGGAGGCGACCGTCATGCTGAGCGCGTAGGCCGTCGTCGAGAGGCTCGCCGGCGAGCCGAAGGCCGCGGGCGGCGCGGGCGCGAGGGCGGCGAACGGGCGCCCGCCGTCGATCCAACCGACGAGGACCTGGCCGGCCGGGCCGATCGCCGACGCCGGCGCCTGGGAGGGATCGACCGGTCCGAGCGTGCGCGGAGCGGAGAAGGCGCCGTGGGCGGCGCGCACCGCCGCCTGGGCGGCGCATACGCCCTGCACCGTGCACTGCGACCAGCTGAGCACCTGATCCCCGGCGGCGTCCGCCGAGAAGCTCAGACCCGAGGCGAGCCCACCGGCGCCCGAGACCGCGCGCACGACCGGATGCGCCGACAGGTCGGCGGCCTGTACCTGCGAGTGAAAGGCGCCCGCGGCGTCGTACCAGCTCTCGATCCAGGCGGCGGTGGCCCCGGCGCCGCGGCGCGCGACGGCGAGCTCGTCGATGCGATGCCCGGACGGCACGGTGTGGATGGCCAGCGACCGGTGCGGGGCGCTCACGCGGGTCCCGCCGGACACGTCGATGGTGCGGGCGACGGCCGCCCCGGCGGGGCCCGTGGCCGCCGTCCAGGCGACGATCGTGTTCTCGCCCCCCAGCCAGGCGGCGGACAGCGCCTCGGGCATCTGCCCGGCCGCGGTCAGCAGATGCGCGGCGCCGAAGCGGTTGGCGCTCGTCGATTGGAGCGCCCACACGCCACGTTCGGTCGCCACCGCGGCGAGCATCTGGCCGTCGGCGAGGGTCAGCAGCTGCGCGTCGGTCGCGCCGGTCAGCCCGCCGACGAGGGTCCGGGCGCGCTGGGGAACCCCGCCCGCGCCGACCTTGACCGCCTGCACACTGCTGCAGCACGTCAGTCCGGCGGGACTTGATCCGGTCAGGAGCTCGGGCGAGCGCTGGTCGTAGGCGAGGGCCAGGATCTCGGCGGCGCCCGGGATCGCTCGCGGCCCGGTGACCGCCCCGCCGGCCGAGCGGGTGCTCAGATAGGCCTGCGAGACGCCCGGGACGTCGACGTCTCCGATCCCGAACGCCGCGAGCGCGGAGCCGGTCGGCGAGAACGCGAGCTGCGGGCCGGCATAGTCGAACGATCCCGGCGTGGCGAACTGAAACGGCCGAGACCACGCGGCCCGAGCGGCCGACGCGGCCGGCGCCAGACCGAGGCAGGCGAGCGCCGCCGCCACCAGCGCCGCCCGCACGCGGCGGCCGGCGAGCCGTCCCGCCCCGGCGCTCAAAGGTCGAGCGAGATCGACGCCAGCTTCTGGTTGCCGGAGCCGAGGATGTACAGCGTCAACGGCCGGTTGGCGTACGCGGTGTCGTTGATCTTGAACAGGAGCAGCCCGCCCTGGGTCGGGCCCTCGCTGGCCACGGTGTTGGGACCGGGCTCGGTGCCCAGCGGCTGGAGCGTCTGAGACGTCCACGCGAACGGGTTGACGTAGCTGTTGAGCTTGACCGGGTAGTACGTGTTGCCCTGGGTGTCGACGATCTCGAAGTTGTCGGTCGTCGTCTGTGGCGAATGCGTCTGGTTCTTGGCCCACAGGAAGACGCCGTACCACTCCTGGGTCGGATCGGGCTGCACGTACCCGGCCGGCAGTCCCTTGACGTACTGGGAGTCCTCGGTGCCGTACTGGTTGAGCTCGCGAGAGACCTGAAGCTGATAGGTGAGCTGACCCGCCGTCACGTAGGCGCCGTTGTTGTCGGCGTCGGCGACGTGTGGATTCTGAGGGCTGACCGCTCCGCAGCCGGCAAGGCCGAGGGCCAGCAGCACGATCGCGATGCGGAGGCGGGGGACGATCACGGGCGGCGAGTCTACCGAGTGCGCGCGGACGGCATGCTCACTACGACGCGATCGACGCGCGCTGGCCGCGGTCGCGGCCCTCTTCGAGCACCGAGCGCAGCCGGCGCATCGCCTTGGCGGCCTTGCGCCGGGTCCAGGATCGGCCGCCGAGCGTCTCCACGAGCTTGTCGGAGAGCATGCGGGGCTCGGTCTCGAAGGTGTACTGCACCTTGGTCGAGCCTCCGGGCGCGGGCGAGAGGGTGTAGACGCCGAGCATCCGGATGCGGTTGTACTTCCCTCCGCGGCCGTGCTCGACGATCCGGAACGGAGGCTGCATCTCGGCGAAGGTCACGTCCGCCCACGAGAAGCGCTGCATCGGCGCCTTGACCCGGAAGCGCGCGCCCGCGCCCGGTCCGTAGGGGTCGACGCGGGTCAGATGCCAGTCGACGAGATAGTGGTCGGAGAACTCGGCGTGATTGGCGATGTCGGCGAGATACTCGTAGACCTGCTCACGAGATTTCGCGATGGTGGTCGAGACGGTGAAGGGGTCCACGGCGACGGATGTTAAGGGGCGCCGCGACGATCCGCCCTCCCGCAGGCGCCGTACGCCGGCGCGCGCGCCCCGGCGACGGCCCGTCAGGCCGCGGCGCGCCGATCGGTGATCCGCATCGTCAGGCCGAATTCCGGCCCGTGAACGAGACGTCGCTCGACGGGTTCGGCGGCCTGGCGGTCACGGCACAGCTCGCAGGCGATGACGCCGGTCGCGTACGCGTAGACGCGCTCGCCGACGAGCGGCGTGCGATGGCAGCAGCTGCAGCGCTCGGATCCGGCCCGGCGCTCGTCGAGGCCCCGGCGCATGAGCGCGAGCTCAAGGTCCAGCGTGTCACGGAGGGAGACGGTCATGGGTGCGGATTTCGTCCCCCGCGGCCCGGATCCTCCCATCGGGCGCCCGGTCGCGTCCCGCGGGCGAGAGCGTGCATGCGGCTCCCCGCCGGCGGCGCCCCGGCGGTCCCCGCGGCTCGTCCGGCCAGTCGTCCACTCCGTGGGAAATCGCTTGCCGAGCTCGGCACGGGGTAGCTAACATCTGCTGTTAGTTCGTCTGAGCGCCGGCTGCTTCGCAGAAACCCCAATCCGCGGAGCCGCCGGAACTCCAACCCCGTTGCGAGGAGACGGCCACAATGAAAGCTTGGATGTCTGGCAGCGTCGCCGGAACAGGCACTTTCCGCTGCACCGAATGTGATTTTCCCGTCTCGCTGGATGCCGCCGAAGAGCTCCCGCCGTGCCCGAGCTGCGGCGGGACGGAGTTCGTCCGCGCCTCACTGTTCACGACCTCTCAACAGGCGGTGCTCGATCTCGGTACGACCACCGAGAGCGACGATCACGGCTGGCTGGAGGAGCTGCGCACCTCGTTCCACGAACCCGGGGAGTACATCGCCTATCGCGTCGGCGATGACATCGTCGCCTACGCCCTGACCCGGGAATGGACGCGGATCGGCCGCAGCCTGGCCGCCGACATCCGTTTCGACGACCCGACGGTCTCCCGGCGCCACGCCCTCATCGTCCGCCAGCCCGACGGGCTGCGGGTGCTCGACGACCGCAGCCTCAACGGCGTGTTCGTCAACGGCGAGCGCGTGGAGTGGAGCACGCTGGCCGACGGGGATGAGGTCGTGATCGGCCGTCATCACCTCCATTTCGTCGACGTTCCCGTCGTGTCGGGGATGCGGTTCAGCCGGTCCGCCGAGCCCGACGCCGGCGCGCCCGCGGCCTGACCGCGACCTGACCGCGGGTGTCCGCGGCCCCGATGATCGCCCCCGCCGGCGGGCGGGCGGGGCCGGGTGGCCGCCCTCACGGTCTGCGTATAGTCCGGCCCGATGCCAGCGACGATCGCGGTTCTCTCGCAGAAGGGCGGCACCGGCAAGACGACCGCGGTGCGCACCCTGACCGACGTCTTTCGCCGCGTCGGGCTGAACGTGCTGGCCGTCGACCTCGATCCGCAGGGCAACCTGTCGGACTATCTCGACGTCGACCCCGACGCCTCGCCGACGATCGGCGACGTGCTGGCGGGGCGCGCGAAGGCGCGGCAGGCCGACCACGGCGGGATCATTCCCGCCAACCTCGGCCTCGCCGAGTCCGAGCTGGCGCTCGGGGGCAAGATCGGCCGTGAGCTGACCCTCAAGAAGGCGCTGCGCGAAGTCGCCGGCGACTACGACCTCGTGCTGATCGACTGTCCGCCGGCGCTCGGCCTGCTGACGGTCAACGCGCTCGTCGCCGCCGACTATGCGTTGCTGTCGGCGGAGGCGCAGTACTTCGCGCTGCAGGGCGTCGAGCAGGCCCTCGAGGTCATCGAGCTCGCCCGGGAGAGCCTCAATCCGGACCTGAAGTGGCTCGGGGTGATGCTGAACATCGCCGACATGCGCACGCGGCACTCCCGTGAGGCGTTCGATTCGCTGCGCGAGCACTTCGGCGACAAGCTCATCGAGACGACGATCCGGGCCTCGATCGCCTACGCCGAGTCGGCCGAGCGCGCGGTGTCGATCCTGGACTACCGTCCCGATCTCGGCGCCGACTATCTGGCGGTCGCCGATACGCTGCTGGACCCGCTCGGCCTCCAGCGGGCGCGCCGCAAGCTGCGCGCGCTGCAGGCGGCCGCTGTGGCGGGAGCGCCGTCGGACGGCGCGCCACAGCCCGCCTCCGGCGACCACTGACGGGCGGCGGCGCCAGGACCGCAGGGCGGTCGCGACCGCAGGGCGGTCGCGGCCGCTCACAGCTCGCGGACGTCGGCCCCCTGGGCCGCGAACGGCGCCCGCAGGACGCTCGCCCAGCCACTGGTCTGGCTGCGCAGGCGCGCCAGCACGGCGCCGGTCTGCTCGTAATGACACCAGCACAGCACCGTCGGCCCGGCGCCGGAGATCGTCGCCCCGAGCGCGCCGAGCGACGGGGCGGCCGCCACGAGCGCCGCCGAGCGCGGATAGAGGTGAGCGCGATAGGGCTGATGCAGGCGGTCACGCAATCCGGCCGCGATCAGCGCCCAGTCGGCGCGGACCAGGCCGAGGACGAGCGTCGAGGCGCAGGCGACATTGAACGCGGCGTCGGCGAGGGTGACGGTCTCGGGCAGCGCCGCGCGCGCCTGCGCGGTCCGGACGGGCTCCGCCGGGATGACGAGCACCGCCTCCAGTCCGGGCGGGGGCGCCAGGCGATGCGTCGCCGGGCCGTCGCAGATGACGATGCCGCCGTGCAGCGCGGCCGCGACGTTGTCGGGATGACCCTCGAGCGCGACGGCGTGGTCACGGACGTCGGCGTCGAGCTCGAACAGGCTGTCGGCGGCGATCAGGCCGGCCAGCACGGCCGCCGCACTGGAGCCGAGGCCGCCGCTCATCGGGATCTCGGAGCGGATGCGGAACTCGAATCCGTCGGCCGGATGCAGCCGCTCGAAGCCGCGCACGACGAGATTGGAGCGATCACGGGGGACGTCGAGCTCACTGTGGACGCCGAACGTCCCGGTCTCCACCACCTCGAGCTCGAGCGCGAACTCGAGCGCCGCGGCCATGACGTCGAACCCGGGGCCGAGGTTGGCGGTCGACGCCGGGACGCGCACGACCCGGCGGCGGCCGAGCGTCATCCCAGAACGGCGTGCTCGATCGCCGCCAGGTCCGGATCGCAGGAGACGACGGCGCCGGCCTGGCCGAGCGCCGTATCGGGATCCTTGAGGCCGTTGCCGGTCAGCACGCAGGCCACCCGCCGGGCGTCGCCGGCGCCATGGACGATCAGACCGGCGACGCTCGCCGCCGACGCCGGCTCGCAGAAGATGCCCTCGCGGGCGGCGAGCAGCCGATAGGCGGAGAGGATCTGCGCGTCGGTGACGGCGCGCACCGATCCGCCGGAGGAGGTCATGGCGCCCATCGCGTCCTCCCAGCGCGCGGGATTGCCGATCCGGATCGCGCTCGCGATCGTCTCCGGGTGCTCGACCGGCGCGCCCTGCACGAGCGGCGCGGCGCCGGCGGCCTGGAAGCCGAACATCCGCGGCCGCTGGCCGACCTCCTGAAAGCCCCGCCAGTAGGCGGTGATGTTGCCGGCGTTGCCGACCGGGATGCAGAGCGCGTCGAGCTCACCATCGAGCGCCTCGGCGATCTCGAAGGCCGCCGTCTTCTGGCCCTCGATCCGGAACTCGTTGACCGAGTTGACGAGCGCGATCGGATGGCGATCGGTCAGCTCGCGCACGCGGGCCAGCGCGACGTCGAAGTTGGCGCGGACCGCGATCACCCGGGCGCCGTGCATGAGCGCCTGTGCGAGCTTGCCGGTGGCGATCTTGCCCTCGGGGACGATGACCGCGCATCGCAGCCCGGCGCGGGCGGCGTACGCGGCGGCCGCGGCGGCGGTGTTGCCGGTCGAGGCGCAGACGACCGCCTGGGCGCCCTCCCGGACCGCGGCCGACACCGCGCAGGTCATCCCGCGATCCTTGAACGAGCCGGTCGGGTTCATCCCCTCGAGCTTGCACCACACCTCGACGCCGATCTGCTCCGACAGCGCCGGAGCCAGGACGAGCGGCGTCGAGCCCTCCCCGAGCGAGACGACCGGATCCTGCGGCGCGAAGGGAAGGCGCTCGCGATAGCGCTCGATCAGGCCGGGCATCGCCGTCAGCATGCCAGAGTTGGTTGCAGCGCCGCCGGCGCGGGCGCCGAGCGTTCTAGGCGATGTCCAGGACGACCTTGCCGGTCGCGCCGCGCTCGTCGAGCAGCAGCAGCGCGTCGGCCGCCCGGTGCAGCGGGAAGCGCGCGCCGACGACCGGCGCGAGCGCTCCGGCGGCGATCAGCTCCGCGAGCGCCTCGGCGATCGCGGTCGTGCGCTCGGGGTGACCCATGACCGACGCCCCCCATCCGGCTCCGACCACCGCGGTGTTGTTGAGCAGCAGCCGGTTGACCCTGACCTCGGGGATCGAGCCGCCGGTGAAGCCGACGACGACGACGCGGCCTCCCTCGCGCAGCGAGCGCAGGCTGTCGGTGAATCGGTCGCCGCCGACCGGATCGAGCACGATGTCGACTCCGCCCGCGGAGAGCTCCCTGGCGTCGTCCTTCCAGGGCCCGTCGGACCGCACGACGTGGTCGGCGCCGGCCCGGCGGGCGACATCGGCCTTGGCGTCGCTGGAGACGACGGCGATCGTCGTCGCCCCGAGCCCCTTGGCGACCTGGAGGCAGGCCGTCCCGACACCTCCGGCGCCACCGTGGACGAGGACGGTCTCCCCGGCGCTCAGGCGCCCGCGCTGCGCGAGCGCGAAATACGCGGTGTGATAGTTGAAGACGAAGCTCGCCGCCTGGGCGAAATCCCAGGCGTCGGGCACCGCGAAGCAGAAGTAGTCCGGGGCCACCGCCACCTCGGCGAAGCCGCCGAGCAGGCAGCACGCCGCCACCCGGTCGCCCGGCCGGACCGCGGCGCCGGGCGGAGCCGAGCGCACGACGCCGCCCACCTCGGCCCCGGGAACGTAGGGCAGCGGCGGCTTGACCTGATATTCGCCGCGAGTCTGGAGCAGATCCGGAAAGGCCACCCCGGCGGCCTTGACGTCGATGATCACCCCGCGCCCGGGCGACAGCGGATGCTCGGCCTCGGGCTCGGGCAGCTCAGCCAGATGCAGCGCGGTCTCTGGACCCGTCAGCTCGGTGATCTGCATCGCGCGCATCGGGGGCGTGATCCTACGCGGTCGGAGAGCCGCTAGCCGAACTCCTCTTCGATCACGCGGATGGCGCGCGCCGGGGCGCGCATCACCGACAGCGCATTGATCTGCTCCATCGCCGCCGAGAAGCGGGACTCCAGGACCGGGTGGACGACCATCACCAGCCGGGCCTGGTCGCGCAGCCCCTTCTGGACGACGGACTTGACCGACACGCCGTGCTCGCCGAGGACCGAGGCCACCTGCGCCAGGACACCGGGCTCGTCGGCGACCTCGAGATACAGATAGAAGGAGGAGACGACATCGGAGACGATCTCCAGCGATTCGGTGGCCGGGGGCGTGGAGGCCGGCGGGATCATCGCGCTGATGACGTCGCCGAGCACCGCGCTCGCGGTCTGCGGGCCGCCCGCGCCGGGGCCCGACATCGTGATCTCGGTGATCGCCTCGGACTCGACGGTGACGGCGTTGAAGGGGCCGTTGACCGAGGCCAGGGGGTGGCCGGGATACAGGAACGCCGGGTAGACGCGGACCGACAGGCCGTTCTCGCCGACCCGCTCGGCGGTGCCGATCAGCTTCAGCCCCAGCTTGAGATCGGTCGCGTACTCCAGGTCGTCGGGCTGGATGCGCTCGATGCCCTCGTAGCTCACCTGGTCGATGTGGACCGGCGTCTCGAAGGCCAGGCGGGCGATGATCGCCATCTTCGCCGCCGCGTCCCGGCCGTTGACGTCGTCGGAGGGGTCGGCCTCGGCGTAGCCGAGCCGCTGGGCCTCGGCCAGCGCAGCGGCGAAGGTCGCGCCGGTGCGCGCCATCTCGGTCAGGATGAAGTTCGTCGTCCCGTTGACGATCCCGTGGACGCGGTCGATGGTCGCCCCCGCCAGCGACTCCTGCAGGACCCGGATGACCGGCACGACGCCCGCCACCGCGCCCTCGAAGCGCAGCTGCACCCCGTGCTCACGGGCGGTGTCCCACAGCTCCTCGCCGTGATGGGAGAGCAACTGCTTGTTGGCGGTGACGACGTGCCTGCCGGAGCGCATGGCCCGCAGGAGATACTCCCGCGCCGGCTCCAGCCCGCCGATCAGCTCGACGATCAGATCCGACCCCTCGAGGATCTCCTCGAACGAGCCCTGGCGACGGGTCAGCACGCCTGAGAGCTCCGGACGCAGGCCGGTGATCCGCTCGACCCGGTCGGCGCGCAGCGGCAGCGCCGCGGCGAAGGCGGCGCCGACGGTCCCGTTCCCGAGCAGCCCGACGCGGAAGACGGTCATCGCCTCACCCGGCCACGTCGCGGCTCGTCAGGTCGGCGTACGTCTCGCGCCGGACGACGACGCGGGCGTCGCCGTCATGGACGAAGACGACCGGCGGCCGGGGCACGCCATTGTAGTTGTTGGCCATCGCGTAGCCGTAGGCGCCGGTCGCCGGGGTCACGACGACGTCTCCGGGCGCGGGGTCGGCGAGGGCCACGTCCCGGATGATCACATCGCCGGACTCGCAGTGCTTGCCGGCGAGGTGGGCGATCGTCTGCGCCGCGGCCAGCGGCCGGTCGGCGATCAGCGCCTCGTAGCGGGAGCCGTACATCATCGGGCGCAGGTTGTCCGACATGCCGCCGTCGACCGCAACCCACGTCGAGACGTTGCGCTTGATCGTCTGCACGGTGTAGAGCGTGACCGTCGAGTTGGCGACGAGCGCGCGCCCCGGCTCGAGCAGGATCCGCTTGTCGGGCCCGAGCCGGGCATGGACCGCGTCGACGATCGTCTCGACGTAGCGCTCCGGGCTCGGCGGCTGCTGGCCGGCGGTGTACGCCACCCCGAGCCCGCCGCCGAGGTTGTAGACCGGGAAGTCGCCGAGCGAGGCGATGACGTCGATCGCCGCGGCGAACGGCTCGAGCTCCAGCAGCTGGGAGCCGATGTGGAAGTGCAGGCCGACGAGCTCGAGCCGGGGATGGCCGCGCAGCAGCGCGATCGCCTCCCGGGCCTGATCGAGCGAGAAGCCGAACTTGGAGTCGGCCTGACCGGTCGAGATCGCGTGATGGGTGTCACCGGCGACGTTGGGGGTCACGCGCAGCAGCACGTCCTGGCGCCGGCCCCATTGCCCGGCGATCGCCGCCAGGCGATCGATCTCCTGGCGGGAGTCGAGCACGACATGCCCGACGCCCGCCGTCAGCACCTCGCGCAGCTCGGCGTCGGACTTGGCGTTGCCGTGCATGTAGATCCGCGCCGGATCGAAGCCGGCATTGAGCGCGAGCGCAAGCTCGCCGCCGGAGGCGACGTCGCAGGACAGCCCCTCCTGCGCGAGCAGCCGATAGACGGCGGTGCACGGGAACGCCTTGGAGGCGAACAGCACGTCGAAGTCACGATGGCGTGCGGACAGCGCGGCCATGAAGGCCCGGGCGCGCATCCGCAGATCGTCCTGCACGACGACGTAGACCGGCGTGCCGAACTCGCGGGCGAGCTCGACGGCGTCGCAGCCTCCCAGCTCCAGACGGCCGCGGTCGTTGACGCGGGTCCCGGCGGGGTAGACGGGCGAGAGCGCTGAGGCGATGGCGGTCACGAGGTCACAGGGTATGGTTTCGTCGACGCGCACCGTCGACCCGCTGCCTCCCACCGTGACCGGCGTCCTGCGGGGCCTCGCCTTCGAGCTCTGGCTGCCGTCACCGCCGCGTCCTGCGGCGACCGCCGGCGTCGTCGTCGTGCACGGCGCCGGTTCGTGCAAGGAGAGCCACCACGACTTCGCGCGCGCGGCCGTCGCGCGCGGACTGGCGGTGGTCTGCTTCGATCAGCGCGGGCACGGCCAGAGCGCGGGCGCGCTCGGCGAGGGGGACGGCGCGCTCGCAGACATCGTCATGTTCGTCGTGGAGCTGCGCAGCGCGCTCGCCGACCGCGATGCTCCCATCGCCCTGCGCGGATCCAGCATGGGCGGCTGCCTGGCGATCCTCGCCGCCGCCGACCCGATCGCCGCGCGCGCCGGCGGGATCGACGCCGTCGTCGCGATCTGCCCGGCGAGCACCGCCGGGCTCGCGCGCTCGCTGCGCGCCGGCACGCTCGGCTTCGCCGCCGACCCCGTCGCGTTCGGCGCCTTCCTGGATGCCCATCGCGTGGACACGGCGGTGGCCGCGCTCGCCGTCCCGCTGCTGATCATGCACGCCGAGGGCGACGAGATCGTCCCGGTGGCGCACTCCCGTGAACTGGCCGGCGCGATGACCGCCGCCGGCAGCCGGCTGATCGTCGTGCCCGGCGGTCACCACCGCTCGATCCAGCACGACGCCGAGCTGCAGGCGGCGAGCCTGCGGTTCATCGAGCGGTCGGTGGCCGCCAACCGGCGCTGAGGAGGTCATGGCACGATCTGGCGGACATGCCCGCCGCCGATCGCCATCGCCGCCGGTCGCTCGTCGCTGAACCGGGCCTCCAGGCGCGCATGCTGCTGACCATGCTCCTGCTCGGCGCGCTCTACGTCCTGCTGATCGCGGTGCTCGTCGCCTTCGGGGCGGGCGTCGTGACGGTGGCGGTGATCGCCGGCGCGCTGTTCCTGGGGCAGTACTTCAGCTGCGAGCGGGCGGCGCTGTCGGCGCTCGGGGCCCGCACGGTCGGTCCCGGCGCGGCGCCGCATCTGCACGGGATGCTCGACCGGTTGTGCGTCGAGGCCGACCTCCCGACCCCGGCGCTGGCGCTGATCGACACGCCGATGCCCAACGCGTGCACCGTCGGGCGCTCGCCGTCGACCGCGACGGTGTGCGTCACGACAGGGCTGCTGGAGCTGATCGACGACGGCGAGCTCGAAGCGGTGCTCGCCCACGAGCTCTCGCACGTCGAGAATCGCGACGTGGTGCTGATGACGGTCGCCGGCTTCTTCGCGTCGATCGCCGCGCTGATCGTCGGGCTCGGGCTCGGGCTCGGCTCCACCGCCGGCGGCGAGGACCGCGATGACCGCCGGGAGGGCGGGGGCGGATCCGCCGTGGCGGTTATCGTCTCGGGTCTGATCTACGTGGTCTCGTTCGTCCTCACCCAGGCGCTGTCGCGGTATCGCGAGCTCGTCGCCGACCGCGGCGCGGCGCTGATCACCGGGCGCCCGACCACGCTCGCCTCGGCGCTGACGAAGATCAGCGATCGGATCGACGGGATCCCCCAGCGTGACCTGCCGGTGTCCTGCGGGGAGCTGGCGGCGTTCTCGATCGTCGCGCCGGACGTCATGCGCACGGTCGCCGGGCTGTTCGCCACCCACCCACCGCTCGCCCTGCGGCTGGCGGCGCTGGCCCGGTTGGAGTCCGAGCTGCAGGGGGCCGGCTGATGGGCCTGCTGGACATCCTGACCGGCAAGCGCCAGCTCGCCAAGCCCGCGCCCGACCGCCTGTTCGCCATGACGACCGCCTACGTGGTGCTCGAGACCGCGCTGAGCATCACGACGCGCGGGAGCGCCGCGATCGTCTTTCAGTCGCTGGCCACCGCGGACTTCCAGTCGATCGTCACCGACATGGAGGAGGTCGTGCGAGCGACCGCGTCGGAGAGCAGGACGACGGTGCAGACCTCCGAGGACAGCTACGGCTTCAGCTGGCTGATCCTCCGCGGCGAGAGCTTCGACGATCTGGTCGTCGGCGTCAACGCCGTCTCCAGCGCGCTCCAGGACGGCGGCTACGGCGAGCGGATCCTGTGCGCGGTGTTCGGCTTCCAGGACGCGAAGGCCAAGCCGCTGTACTGGATCTACAACTACAAGCGGGGCTCGTTCTATCCGTTCGTGCCGGCCCAGGGCACGGCCCAGGAGCGTGACAACGAACGCGAGCTCGTACTCCGCGCTCAGATCGGCTCAGAGCTGCCGGTCGAGCCTGAGCTGACGCGCTGGTTCCCGCTGTGGGGTATCCCGATCTGAGATCCGGCGCCGCACGGGATAAAGACGGCATAAGGTTCTGGCGCGACCGCGGGCCGGGGGACGCCGGGCGGTGCGCTAGCCTCATGAGCTTGGCTCGCCGGACCATGCGCGGCCCGAGCCTCATTCTCAGCGCCGCTTGGGCGAACGCGAGTCATTCGCAACGGACACAAGGGAGACACCTTGCGCATTCTCATTCTCGGCGGTGACGGCTTCTGCGGATGGCCGACGTCGCTTCACCTCTCCGCCTGCGGGCACGAGGTCGCGATCGTCGACAACCTCGCACGGCGCAATGCCGACGTCGAGCTCGAGGCCGACTCGCTGACGCCGATCAAGCCGCTGGGCACGCGGCTCGCCGCGTGGCGCGAGCTGACCGGGCGCGAGATTCCGTTCCATCGTCTCAACGTGGCCGAGGACTACCGGGAGCTGCTCGATCTTCTGACCGAGTACCAGCCCGACGCGGTCGTGCACTTCGCCGAGCAGCGCGCCGCGCCGTATTCGATGAAGAGCTCCTGGCACAAGCGCTACACGGTCAACAACAACGTCAACGCCACCCACAACCTGCTCGCCGCGCTCGTCGAGGCCGAGCTCGATGCCCACGTCGTGCACCTCGGCACGATGGGCGTGTACGGCTACGGCACCGCCGGGGTCAAGATCCCCGAGGGCTATCTGCGGGTGCGCATCGACACCGACGACGGCGCCGAGGTCGAGCAGGAGATCCTGTACCCGGTCAACCCGGGCAGCGTCTACCACATGACCAAGACCCAGGACCAGCTCCTGTTCGCGTTCTACAACAAGAACGACGGGACGCTCGTCACCGACCTGCACCAGGGCATCGTGTGGGGCACCCAGACCGCCGAGACGCGGATGGACGATCGGCTGATCAACCGCTTCGACTACGACGGCGACTACGGCACGGTGCTCAACCGCTTCCTCATGCAGGCGGCCGTCGGCTATCCGCTGACCGTGCACGGCACCGGCGGCCAGACGCGCGCGTTCATCCACATCCAGGACACGGTCCGCTGCATCCAGCTGGCGATCGAGACCCCACCCGAGGCCGGCGATCGCGTCCGGGTGTTCAACCAGATGACCGAGTGCCACCGCGTCGCCGACCTCGCCAAGCTCGTCTCGAGCCTGACCGGAGTCGAGATCGACTACGTCGAGAACCCGCGCAAGGAAGCGGCCGAGAACGAGCTGTACGTCGAGAACCGCCAGCTGCTCGATCTGGGACTGGAGCCGATCCGCCTCCAGGACGACCTCCTCGGTGAGGTCACGGAGATCGCCCGGGCGTACGCCGATCGCTGCGACCGGTCGAAGATCCCGTGCAGCTCGAAGTGGATCCAGCACAAGCATCCCGCCACCGCCCCGGCGGCATCGCCAGCGTAGCCGTCCGCCGGCCCCACCGGCGCCGGCCGCACAGCAGCTCACCACTCGTCATCCTCAATCGCCGGGCCGCGACGCGGCCCACGATCACCGGCGTCGAGCGCTGGACCGATGAAGTGGTGCGCCGGCTGGTGGCGCTCGGGCCCGACCGCTATCGGATCGCCGAGCCGCCCGCCCGCGCGCGGCGGCGGGCGCTCGCCCAGGCCTGGGAGCAGACCGCGCTGCCGCTCGCCGCCGCGCGCGCCGGGACGCCGCTCGTCTTCTCCCCCGCCAACCTCGCCCCGCTCGCCTGGCCGCGCAACGTGCTGGTCATGCACGACGCGGCCGTCCTGCGCGAGCCCGAGGCCTACTCCCGCGCCTATCGGGAGTGGCATCGGCGCTTCGGGCTGGCCTGCGCGCGCCGCGCGCTGGCCGTCGTCACGGTGTCGGAGTTCTCTCGCCGGGAGCTGATCGAGCTGGCCGGCCTGGAGCCGGCGCGCGTCGCCGTCATCCCGGGCGGAGTCAGCGAGCAGTTCCGGCCGGCGACCGGCGCGCAGCCCGCCGCCCCGCCGCGGCGGCTCGGGCTGGAGCGGCCGTACGTGCTGACGATCGCCACCGACGACCCGCGCAAGAACCTGCGGGCGCTGGAGCCGGCGGCACGGGCGCTGGACGCGCTCGGGATCGAGCTCGCCTGGGCCGGGGACTCCCGCCCGTACTTCGCCCGCGCGAGCCCTGTGGCCGGCCTGCGCTCGCTCGGCTACGTGGCCGACGCCGATCTGCCCGGGCTCTATCGCGGCGCGCTGGCCTTCGCGCTGCCGTCGCGCTACGAGGGCTTCGGCCTCACCTGCCTGGAGGCGATGGCCTGCGGCACGCCGGTCGTCGCCGCCGACCGCGCCGCCCTGCCCGAGACGTGCGGCGGGGCCGCGCTGCTCGCCGACCCCGATGACGGCGACGCCTTCGCCGCCGCGGTGCTGAGCGCGGCGACCGATCAGACGCGCCGGTCAGAGCTGCGCGCCGCCGGCCTGGACCGGGCGCGGGAGCTCAGCTGGGAGCGGACGGCCACGGCCACCGACGCGCTCCTGCAGCGGGTCAGCCGGGGATCAGGCCCTCGCCCTTGAACTCCCTGCGGGCCTCCTCGAGTGTCACATCGGATGGCGGCAGGATGATGTCGGATCCGAACAGGTCGTCGTCGCCGACCGGCGTGCCCTTCGTGCGCACGTAGTCCAGCAGCCGCTTGAATGTCGTGTGGAACTGCTGCTCGTCGGTGGCCTCACACGCGACGACCGCCGCGTTGTCGAGCCGGTTGAGCTCGGAGACGTCATCGGCGGCGAGCTCGTACTGCCCTTCGTTGGAGATCCGGACGATCACGACGCCTGCTCCGCGCCGTCGTCGTCCGCGCCGGCGCCGGGCTCAGGCGCCCCGGCTCCGAGCTCCCCCTTGGCGGCGCCGCCGCCGAGCTCGGCCTTCATCCGGGCCAGCTCGGAGTCGACCTCGCTCGTGCTCGACAGCTGCTTGAGCTGACGGTCGATGTCATCCTCGCCGGGTCCGATCTGGGTGAGGTCCTCGAACGTTCCGGCCGCTTCGAGCTCCTGCACGGCGCTCGCGCGGGCCTTCATGTTCTCGGTCTTGTCCAGGGCGCGCTGCATCGCCAGGCCGACGTCGGCCATCTCCTCGCCGACGCCGGTGGCGGCCTCGGAGATCTTGACCTGGGCCTCGGCGGCCGAGTACTGGGCCTTGATGACCTCCTTCTTGGAGCGGAACTGCTCGATCTTCGCCCGCAGCTTCTGCTCGGAGGCGGTCATCTGCTCCTGCTGCTCCTCCAGCTGCGCGATCTGCGAATCCAGCGACTGCAGTTCGGTCTGGGCGACGTTCTTGCGCTCCAACGCCGTCCGCGCGAGATCCTCCTGGCCGGCCGCCAGCGCTTGCCGGGCCTGCGTGTCGAGCTTGACGACCTGTTGCTGGAGCTTCTCCTCCTGCAACTGCAGGCGCTTCTTGGAGGTGACGACGTCGGCGATCCCCTTCTTGACGTTCTGGAGCAGCTCGATCTGCTTCTGGTAGCTGTACTCCAGAGTCTCCGATGGATCCTCGGCGCGGTCCAGCATCTTCGAGATCTTGGCTTTGACGACGGTCGACATGCGCCCGGAAAGGCCCGGCATCGCATCCTCCTTGGGCGGTGGCTTAACTGGCCTGAGAAGCGTAGTCGTTCTCGTCTCGTCGCTAACGTCCCTGCCGATGCGGATCCGTGCACTGGTTCTGGCGCTCGCCGCAGCTCTGGCGGCGGCCGGGTGCGGCGGTGGGGGCGGGACGGCCTCCGATGCCGCGCGGTCGACACCGGCGGCGTCGGCGTCGGCGTCCCCCGCCGGGCTCGGCATCCCGACCCTCGCGACGAAGAACACGACCCGGATCGACGGCGCCGATCCGGTCGCCGACGCCGCCGGCGTCGCGCTCGCCGTCTATCCGTCGGCGGCTCCCGGCACGCACCCCGCCGCCGTCGTCCTCGCCCCGACCGACGACTGGCAGGCGGCGGTCGCCGCCTCGGTGCTGATGGCGCCGCCAATCGGAGCGCCCGTCCTGCTGTCGGGACCGGGCGCTCTGCCGGCCGCCACCGCCGACGCGCTCGCCGCGCTGGCGCCGGCGGGCTCGGGCTCGCTGCGGGGGGCCCAGATCATCCGGATCGGCGATGTCCCGGCCGTCGCCGGGCGCCGCGCGGCCGCGATCACCGGCTCGGACCCGTACGCCCTGGCCGCCGGCATCGACCGGTTCGCCGGCGCCGCCGCGGGCATCGCGAGCGCGGATGTCGTGATCGCGTCGGCCACGCACCCCGCCTACGCGATGCCGGCGGCCGGCTGGGCGGCGGAGAGCGGCGATCCCGTCCTGTTCGTCGGCGACACCGGCATCCCGGCCGCGACGCGCCTGGCGCTGCTCGGCCACCAGCGGCCGCATATCTATGTCCTCGGGCCGCCGAGCGTCATCCCGAACGCGACCCTCGTGGCGCTGCGCCGCTACGGGATCGTCAAGCGGGTCGGCGGGGCCACGCCGGCCGCCAACTCGGTCGCCTTCGCGGTCTACCGCGATCCCGCCTGCCGCTACGGACAGCCCTGCGCGCACGTGCCGGGAAGCTTCGGCTGGGCGATGCGCAGCCCGGGTCACGGCTACGTGCTGCTCAATGCGTCACGGCCGCTGGACGCCGCCGCGGCGGCCGCGCTGTCGGGCAGCGGCGATTTCGGCCCGCAGCTTCTCGTCGGCGATGCCTCTACCCTCCCTGCTGCGGTGCTCAACTTCTTCCTCGACTACGCCACGCCCGGCTACACCCAGGAGGGCCCGACCGCGGCCGTCTACAACCACGGCTGGGTGATCGGGGACCCGAGCGCGATCTCGGTACCCGTCCAGGCCGAGATGGACAATCTTCTCCAGGCGATCCCACAGAAAACGGCGAAATGAGTCAGTCAGAACATCCCGACCGGAGCAGTCCGGACCACCAGCCGACCGTCGAGGACGTACGCCAGCTGATGGGCGCCTCCACGCCGCACTTCGCGCTGCAGCTGCGCGCGCGCATCCGGGCCCTGATCCGCGACCTGCCCGAGGGCCATCCGGCGCGTGTGGAGGGCGAGCGCGAGATCCGGCGCCTCGACACGATCGCGTTCGTCGGCGAGATGCGCGGGCATCCCGCCGAACCCGGCCTGGCGCCGCTGCGCAGCGTCGGCCACCTTCCGGGCGGCACGCACTGACCCGCGCCCGCCGCGCGGCCGCAGTCCCGATCCCGCCGATGGCATCACGTCCGGTATCCAGATGAGCGAGCAGCGATCGATCGCGGTGATCGGCCTCGGGCGCGTCGGGCTGCCCCTGGCCCTGTGCTTCGCCGACCGTGGGCTGCGCGTGCTCGGCATCGATCACGACCCGGCCGTGCTGGAGTCGATCCGCGCCGGGCGGATGCCGTTCATCGAGGCCGGCACGCAGGAATTGCTGGCGCGCGTCCAGGCGAGCGACCGCCTGGAGCTCTCTGACCGGGCCGCCGATGCCGCTCGGGCCGACGACATCGTGATCACGATCGGCACCCCGTCGTTCTCGCATGTCGAGAGCGACCTGCGCCAGGTGCGCGCCGCCGTCGACGACCTGCTGCCGCTGCTGCGTCCCGGCCACGCGCTCATCCTCCGCTCGACGATCGCGCCGGGCACGACCGACTTCGTCGCCGGCTATCTGGAGAAGCGCCGCCGGCTCCGGGTCGGCGAGGACGTGTTCGTCGCCCACGCCCCGGAGCGGATCGCCGCCGGGAAGTTCCTGGAGGAGATCACGACCCTCCCGTGCATCATCGGCGGCGTCGGCGAGAGCTCGACCGAGCATGCGGCGGCGCTGTTCGCCATCTTCGGCGCCCCGATCGTCAAGACGACCCCGGTCCAGGCCGAACTGGCCAAGATCTGGACGAACATCCTGCGCTACGCGACGTTCGCACTCCCCAATCTCCTGATGATGGACTGCGAGAGCTACGGGGCCAACGTGTTCGAGGTGATCGAGCTCATCAACCGCGACTATCCGCGTGGCGGGATCGCCAAGCCCGGGATGACCGCGGGAACCTGCCTGCGCAAGGACTTCGCCTTCTCCGAGGAGCGGTCGCATGCCCCGGGGATGCTGCTGGCGGTCTCCCGGGTCAACGAGGGCGTGCCGCTCTTCCTCGTCGAGGGGATCAAGCGACGCGTCGGCAGCCTGTCGTCGCGCAAGGTGGCGGTCCTCGGCCTGACCTTCAAGCGCAACACCGACGACGAGCGGGACTCGCTGTCGCCGAAGCTCATCCGCCTGCTCGAGCGCGAGCTGGCCGACGTGGCGGTCTGCGATCCGCACGCCCCGACGCCGACCCAGACGCTCGCCGACGCGGTCCGCGACGCCGACGTCGTCATCGTCGCCACCAATCATTCGGAGTTCGAGCGCCCCGAGACGCTCGACCAGATCCTCGCGCTCGCCCAGCCCGAGTGCCTGCTGGCCGATCCCTGGGACAGCCTCGGGACCGGACAGGTGTTCCCCTTCGCCTCCGAGATCGGGGCGCTGGGCGATCGCCCCGAGCCGACCTCGCGGGACGCCACCCGCTGATGGCGCGGGTGCTGGTCACGGGCGGAGCCGGCACGATCGGCTCGGCCGTCGTCCGCCGCCTGCTGCGCGACCCCGACTGGGAGGTCCGCGTGGCCGACCACCGCGTCGCGCCGGCCTGGATGCGTGAGGGCTGCGAGCTCACCGTCGGCGATCTGCGCGACGCCGAGGTCGCCGGCCGAGCCGTCGCGGGCTGCAGCCACATCATTCACCTGGCGGCGATCGTCGGCGGGATCGCCAACTTCCACAAGCTCCCGTTCACCCTGACCGAGGTCAACAACGCGCTGACCGGCGCGGTCGTCCACGCCGCCATCGACCATGACGTGGAGCGCTTCACCTATGTCTCGTCCTCGATGGTCTTCGAGCGGGCGACCGAGTTCCCGACCACCGAGGGGTATCTCGACCAGTGCCCGCCGCCCCACTCGGCGTACGGGTTCTCCAAGCTCTCCGGTGAGGTCTACGCGCGCGCCGCCCACGACCAGCACGGCCTCCCGTTCACGATCTGCCGGCCGTTCAACGCCTACGGCCCCGGAGAGCTGCCCGATCGCGACGAGCCCGGCATCGCCCATGCCGTCCCCGACCTGATCGCCAAAGTCCTGTCCGGTCAGCGGCCGCTGGAGATCTTCGGGTCCGGCGAGCAGACGCGGACGCTGACCCATGTCGACGACATCGCCGACGGGGTCGTCACCGCGATGGCCTCGCCCGCGGGCGAGAACGAGGACTTCAACATCTCGGCCTCACAGGAGCTGTCGGTGGCCGACATCGCCGCGCGCATCTGGGAGGCATGCGGCGAGGACCCGGCCGACTTCGAGCTCGCGCATCTGCCGACCTTCACCGTCGACGTCCAGCGGCGCTGGCCCTCGGTCGAGAAGGCGCGCGCGCTGCTGGGCTGGGAGGCGAGGATCGACCTGCGCGACGGGCTCGCCGCGACGGTCGCCTGGCTGCGCGGCCAGGAGCAGGCCGCCGCCCCCGGCCGCTGACCTCCGTTCAGCTTTAGCCACGAGGTATAACGACGTGCCCAGAGTTGGGCCATCGGTCGCTTGCGGGGCGCGGCGCAACCCGCAGAGAATGCTCGACCAGACGTGAGCGCGCGGTTGACGGCTCGCGAATTTCGCACATCGACCAGCGAGGGACCACCGTGGAGAGCGCGACGATTGCACCACCGGCCGCTGCCGGCGTACAGGTCGAGGACAAGGGGTTGAAGAAGGACGCGATCTCCTTCCTCTCCAACATCGTGATCGGCGTCGCCTCGACCGCGCCGGCCTACAGCCTGGCGGCGACCCTCGGCGGGGTGGCGGCGGCCGTGCTGTTCCAGAGCCCGGCGATCATGATCGTCGCCTTCGTCCCGATGCTGTTCATCGCGGCGGCCTACAACTACATGAACAAGGCCGATCCCGACTGCGGCACGACGTTCTCCTGGGTGACCCGGGCGATGGGGCCGAATCTCGGCTGGATGGGCGGCTGGGGGATCATCGTCACCGACATCATCGTGATGCCGAGCCTGTCGCAGATCGCCGGTCAGTACACGTTCTCCCTGTTCGGCTACAACAACCCGAGCACGCTGCTGATCACGATCGTCGGCGTGCTGTGGATCTTCGTCATGACGGCGATCTGCTTCGTCGGCATCGAGCTCTCGGCCCGCACCCAGCAGGGCCTGCTCGGCGCCGAGTTCGCGATCCTCGTGCTGTTCTCCGTCGTCGCGCTCGTCAAGGTCTACGGCGGCGGTGCGCTGCACAGCTCCCACCACATCTCGCTCAGCTGGCTCAACCCGTTCGCCATCCACGGCATCTCCGCGTTCACGACCGGCATCCTGCTCGCGGTCTTCATCTACTGGGGTTGGGACAGCGGCGTCACGGTCAACGAGGAGACCGAGGACTCGGGCAGCGCGCCCGGGCGGGCGGCGATCATCTCGACGTTCGTGCTCGTCGGCATCTTCGTCGTCGTCGCGATCGCCACGACGGCGTTCGCCGGACCGGCCCTGCTGGCCGACAACCAGGCCGATGTGTTCGCCGCCACCGGCAAGGCCGTGCTCGGCAGCGGCCTGGACAAGCTGCTGATCATCGCCGTGCTGACCTCGGCGTCGGCCTCGACTCAGACGACGATCCTGCCGACGGCGCGCACCGTGCTCTCGATGGCCCGGGCGAAGGCGATCCCGACGCGCTTCGGCGACATCCACCCGCGCTATCTGAGCCCGAGCGTCGCGACGCTCGCGATGGGCGGCTTCTCGACGATCTGGTACGTCTCGATGACGCTCATCTCCACCAACGTGCTCAACGACTCGCTCAGCGCGCTCGGGCTGGGGATCGCGTTCTACTACGGCATCACCGGCTTCGCCTGCACCGTCTACTACCGCCACGAACTGCTCAAGAGCGCCCGCAACTTCATCATGATCGGCATCGCGCCGACGGTCGGCGGGCTCATTCTCCTGGCGCTGTTCATCAAGTCATGCTTCGTCCTGGAGAACCCCAACTACGGCGACGGGACGATCTTCGGAATCGGCGGACCGCTCGTCATCGGCCTGGGGGCGCTTCTGCTCGGCATCCCCTTTATGCTGCTGTGCCGCTGGAAGATGCCGGAGTTCTTCAGCCGGCGACCGGAGGTCGCCGATCCCGCGGTGCTCGTCGCCGCCCATCCAGGAGATCATTCATGAGCAGTGGAATCATCGTCGGCTACGACGGATCGGAGTGCGCCAAGGAGGCGCTGCGCGTCGCGATCGAGGTCGGCCGGGCCTACGGCGAGAAGGTGACGATCGTCTTCGCCTACGACGTCAATCCGGTCGGCGGGCAGATCCACGACTACCACCTCGCGCTCAAGGATCTGGCGACGAGCAAGCTCCAGGAGGCCGCCGCGATCGCCGCCGACTACGACGAGGTCGAGACGACGATCGCCGAACGGGCGCCGGCCGAGGCGCTCGCGACCCTCGCCGAACGCCATGACGCGCGCGTGATCGTCGTCGGGACCCGCGGCGAGAGCCCGCTGATGGGCGCGCTGCTGGGCTCGACGCCGCACAAGCTGCTGGCGGTCGCCGATCGGCCGGTGCTCGTGGTGCCCGCCGCGCATTGACGCACGTCGGTGCCGCGACGGAGATCGATGTCTGAGGCGCAGGGCCCTGACCCCGACTCAGAGCTCGCCGCCGCGCTCGCGCTCGACCGGCTGATCTACACCCGCGCCGGCCGGGTCCAGCCTGTCTCCGGGGGCTGGGTCGTCCGCCGCGACGAACTCCCCGCGATCTACTTCCTCAACTATCTGCGCCTCGCGGCGCCGCTGCCGGCGTCGATCGGAGCGGCCGAGATCACGGCGCTGGCCGACCGCCGGCTCGGCGACCTCGGCCATCGCCACGTCGTGCTCGAGGACGGCGACGCCGGCGAGACGGTCTACCCGGAGCTCGAGGCACGCGGCTGGGAGCGCCGCCGAACGCTGCTGATGGCGCTGCGCTCCGATCCCGCCGGCGCGCCGGACGACCCCCGGGCGCGCGAGGTCTCAGAGGACGAGCTGCGCGCGCTGCAGGCGGCGAATCTGCTCGAGGAGGACTTCGGCCCGCACACCTTCCCCGGGCTGCCCGAACTGCTGGCCGACGCCCAGGCCGCGCTGCGCGAAGCCTCGCCGTGGCGCGCCTTCGGAGCCGGTGAGGCCGGCGAGCTGCAGTCGTCGTGCACGGTGTTCCTGGAGGCGGACGTGCACGGCCGCCGAGCGGCGCTGCTCGAGCACGTGGCGACCCTCGGCGCGGCCCGCGAGCGCGGGCTGGCGACGGCGGCGGTCGGAGCCGCGCTGCGGGCCGCCGGCCAGTGGGGCGCGGAGCTGATCGTCGTCCCGGCCGACGCCGACGACTGGCCGCAGATCATGTACTTCGGGCTCGGCTTCGAGCCGATCGGACGGATGACGATCTTCACGCTGCGCGCGCCGGTCTGACGGAGGCGGCGCGTCAGGATCTGACGGAGGCGGCGCGTCACGATCTGACGGAGGCGGCGCGTCACGATCTGACGGAGGCGGCGTGTAGCCTCGGTCGCCGGATGATGGAGCCCTCCCGCGCGCCCGCTCCCGCCCCCGGTCCCGAGGGGGCGGAGTCCGGCCTGCCCGGGCCCTACGCGGTCGGGGCGTACGCCGTCGCGCTCCGGGGCAGGCTGCGGGAGATGGCCCGTGTACAGCTCGTCGGCGAGGCGTGGGGCGTGCGCGTCGCCCGGGCCCGCGTCTACTTCGAGCTGCGCGACGCGCGCGGAGCGCTGCCCTGCTCGATATGGCGAGAGGACTTCGAACGGCTCGGGCTGACGCTGACCGACGGCCAGCGGATCGTCGTCGGTGGCGGCTGTGACTACTACCCCGGCAGCTCGGTCTCCTCGCCGTCGTTCGGCTTCTCGGTCACCGAGCTGAGGATCGCCGGCGAGGGCGACCTGCTCGTGGCGCTGGCCCGGCTGCGCCGGATGCTGTGCGACGAGGGGATGTTCGAGCACCAGAAGCGGCTGCCGCGCCCCGCCCTGCCCAGGACGATCGGCGTCGTCACCGGCGAGCGCGGCAAGGCGCGTGACGACGTCCTGGCCGGACTGCGGCGCCGGGGCTGGCAGGGCCGGCTGGTGTGGGCGTTCGTCCCCGTCCAGGACCGCCACGCCGCTCCGGCGATCGCCGCCGCGCTGCGGGAGTTGGCCGCCACCCCGGAGGTGGAGGTGGTGATCGTCGCCCGCGGCGGCGGCTCGCTCGCCGACCTGTACGCCTTCTGCGACGAGACGCTGTGTCGCACCGTCGCGCTGCTGCGCGTCCCGGTCATCTCCTCGGTCGGTCATCACAGCGACCGCACCCTGATCGACGACGTCGCCGCGGTCTGCGCCTCGACGCCGACTCATGCCGCCGAGGCCGCCGTGCCGATCGACTGCATGGCCGCACGCGCGGCGTTGACCGGCGACGCGCGGCGCCTGCGTGACCACAGCCGCCGCGCGGTGCTCGTGCGCGCCCGCGCGCTGGCCGCGCTCTCCCGCGCGCCCGCCGAGCAGATCGCTCGTCATCGCGCGCGGCTGCACCAGTTGACGCGTGAGCTGCGCGCCGGCGCCCGGCGCCAGACCGAGCGCGGGCGAGCGCGCGGCGAGGCCGACGCCCAGACGTTGCGCCGCACCGCGATCCGCGCCGCCGGCGTCGATCACGCCGCCCGCAGGCGCGAGCTGGCCCAACTCGCCCTCGCGCTCGGCGCCCACGATCCGCAGCGGACGCTCGCGCGAGGCTACGCGCTCGTCGAGGACCGCGCCGGAGCGCCGCTCGGATCGGCCGCGGCCGCGCGACGCGCCGAGCGGCTGACGCTGCGCTTCGGAGACGGCGCGCTGCCCGCGCGGGTCACGACGGCGGATGGGGAGCCGCTGGGAGTCGCGGTGAGCGGGGAGCGGGGAGCGACCTGGAGCCGCGCTGAGCGAGGAGCCGCGGTGAGCGAGGAGCCGCGGTGAGCGAGGAGCCGCGCAGCTACGAGTCGGCCGTCGCGCGGGTGGAGGAGATCATCCGCCGCCTGGATTCCGGCGACGCCGGTCTGCGCGAGACGCTCGATCTCGTCCGCGAGGGCCGCGCGCTCGTCGAGTACTGCGCGGCCGAGCTCGACGCGGTCACCACGGGGCTGCAGGAGCTGCGCCTGGAGGAGCTCGTGACACGGTTGGAGTCCGGAGAGGCGGGACGATGAGCACATTCGACAGGCTGTCCGGGCTGGCGCTGGAGGTCGACGGCTACACGCTGGAGGGCCTGACCGCCGACGTCTCCAGCGGCTTTCAGCGCCTGTCGACGGTCGTGCACCTACGCGGCGGCGGGCTGGAGGGGATCGGCGAGGACGTCGTCTACTCCGCCGACGACCAGCGCGCCTTCCAGGCCGCCGGCCCCGTCCATGACCTCGCCGGACGCTGGTCGCTCGGGGCGTTCTGCGAGCACATCGACGAACTGGACCTGTTCGGCGCCGTGCCCGAGCACGGCGACGTCTCGCGCCTGTACCGCCGCTGGACATTTCACTCGGCGGCGCTTGATCTGGCGCTGCGCCAGGCCGGGCGCCCGCTGCACGCCGTACTCGGCCGGGCGCCCCGGCCGCTGACGTTCGTCGTCTCGCTGGCCCTCGGCGACCCGGCCACGCTGGCGCCGCTGGAGCGCCGGCTGGCCCGGTATCCCGGGCTGCGCTTCAAGCTCGACGCGACAAGCACATGGACGCCGGAGCTGATCGCCGCGCTCGCCGCCACCGGAGCCGTCGACTCCGTCGACTTCAAGGCGCTGTACACGGGGACGATCGTCGACACCCAGCCCGACACCACGCTGTACGCGCGCGTCGCGCGGGCGTTCCCCGACGCGTGGCTGGAGGATCCCGACATCGTCACCGCGTCGACCGCCGCCGCCCTCGCCGGCGAGCACGAGCGGATCACCTGGGACGCCCCGATCCACTCCATCGCCGACATCGAGGCCCTCCCCTTCCCGCCGCGGATGGTCAACCTCAAGCCGTCGCGCATCGGCGGCCTGGCGAAGCTGTGCGCCACCTATGACTACTGCGCGGATCACGGGATCGGCGCGTACGGCGGCGGCCAGTTCGAGCTCGGGCCGGGTCGCGGGCAGGCGCAGTATCTGGCGTCGCTGTTTCACCCGGACACGCCGAACGATCTGGCGCCGGTCGGCTACAACGCGTCCGACCCGCCGCCCGGGCTCTCGTCCAGCCCGCTGGCGCCCGCGCCGGACGCGGTCGGCTTTCGCTGGGGTTAGCGCGGCGTGGCCGCGGCGCGGGCGGTTCGCGGGCGCTCCCCGGTCGCGGCCGCGGGGAGGTCATCGACAGGCCCCGGGGAGGTCATCGACATTGACCAGGTCAGGTGGTCTTTATTCAGACATCCTCCTCGGCGAGCCGCCGCGGACGGCTCAGCGCAGTGCGAGCACGAGCTTGCCCTGGACGTTGCGGTCGGCGATCCGCCGGAATCCCACGTTGACCTCGTCGAGCGCGAGCTCGGAGTCGATCCGGAACGTGAGCGCGCCCTCGCCGAGCGCGGCGAGCGCGGCCTCGATCCCCTGCCGGCGCTCGGTGGGCGACAGGATCAGGCCGGCGTACCCGTTGACCGTCAGGTTCTTGCGATAGAGCTGCTGCATGTTGAACGTCACCTCGGGACCGGCCGATGTCCCGAACGACACGAGGCGGCCACCGGGTGCCAGCGCGTCGATCACCGGGGCCAGGAAGGGCCCGGCGAGCGGATCGAAGACGACCGTGGGCTCGAACCCGTCCAGGGCACCGGCCAGCTCGCCGGCCTCGGCGACGATCACCCGGTCGGCGCCCTGGGCCTCGATGCCGGCGGCCTTGGCGGCTGACCCCGTCTGGCCCCAGACCGTCGCGCCGGCGTCGTGGGCGAGCGAGACGATCATGCTGCCGACCCCGCCCGAGGCGCCGAGCACGAGCACGCGGTCCGCGGCGCTCAGCGCCGCGAGCTCACGCGCGCACTTGAACGCGGTCAGCCCGGCGATCCCCATCGCCGCGGCCTGACGCGTGGCCACTCCGGCGGGCAACTCGACGACGGCGTCGCGCGGGACGATCGCCGCCTGGGCCCAGAGCCCGTCGCGGATCGCGCCGAGCCCGGCGCCGGCGACGAGCACCGGGCGGCCGTCCAGCGAGCCGGCGGCCTCGCCGCCGAGCGTGCGCGGCAGCGGGCCGTCCGGCGCGACCCGACCCTCGGCGATATATCGGTCGATCGGATTGATCCCGGCGAACTCGAGCTCGACGCGGACCTCGCCCTCGGCGGGCTCGGGCAGCGTGACGTCGTCGACGGCGAGCGGCTCGCCGTGGGTGTGCAGGCGGGCGGCACGGATGGTGGCGGATGGCATGGGCGTCGGTTTATCAGACGCCGTGCCCGCGCGGCCCGTCGCCGCGATGGTGGTCAGCGACCGCCGAGTCGGTGGTCAGCACCCACCCGATTGGGCAATCCATCGCGCTGCCGCACCCGGGAACGGTCGCGTACCCTAGGTGCCTGTCCGCGGGCGTCCGCCCTCGTGCGGGCAGCTCGGCGCGCATCTGAATCGAGGAGACCCTGTTGCAAGAGAGACTCGCCATCGCGGGATCGGGAACGATCGCCTCCGGACTGGCCGCCGTCGGCGCGGCCCACGGGGAGGTCCTGCTGTGGGCCCGCTCGCAGTCCTCGGCGGAGCGCGTGCGAAAGACCGTGGCCAAGCACTGCGAACGCCACCCCGATGAGACCGGCAGCGCCGACAACGTCCACGTGACGACCGATCTCAAAGACCTCGCGCAGGCCACCTTTCTCGTCGAGGCCGTCGTCGAGGACCCCTCCCACAAGGGCGCGCTGCTCGCCGAGCTCGCCGCCTACACCGGGCCGGACGAGATCCTCGCCACGACGACCTCCTCGCTGTCGATCGCCGATCTGGCGGTAGCGAGCGGTCATCCCGACCGGTTCGTCGGCCTCCACGTCTTCAACCCGGTCACCCGGATGGAGCTGATCGAGCTCGCGCACGGGCCCGAGACACGGGAGGACGTGCGGGTGCGGGCGCGAGCGCTGTGCGCGAAGCTCGGCAAGACGGCGGTCGAGGTGCCGGACACGCCGGGCTTCGTCGTCAACCGGCTGCTGTTCCCGTACCTGTTCGAGGCGGTGAACCTGATGGCCTCGACCGGGATGGACCCGGCGGACGTCGACCGCTGCATGACGCTCGGAGCCGGGATGCCGATGGGCCCGATCGCGCTGCTGGACTATGTCGGCCTCGACGTCTCGGAGGCGATCGGCAACACGCTTGGGGTCGAGATCCCGCGCCGGCTCACCGAGCTCGTCCGCGACGGCTCGCTCGGACGGAAGTCCCGCCGCGGCTTCTATGACTACGACTGAGTATTAAGGTTGCGTTGAGGTCCGAGGCGCATCATGCTTCGTGCGACGTACCTCATAGCAGCACCTCCTCCCCAGAAGCACGAAACCGGCCCGTCCCCAGCGGGCCGGTTTCTTTAACCGTCCTGCGCCACGCGTAAGGGGCGCCGGACATGAAGAAGCCGGCCTCGGAAGGCCGGCTTCGTCTCTCCTCTCAACCGCCGGGCTGAAAACCCTCGAGCAGCCTTGATGGAGACAATGTAACGAATGGTGCGAACCGATGCGCGACCGCGCCCCGCGTGCAGCGCGCTCACGTCAGAGCTCCGACGGGTTGCCTACGCCGTCGACGGCTCGGCGGTCGGCATCCGGCGGCGGATGCGGACGGCCTCGATGCGGTTCTCACGTACCGATTCGACCCGGATCGAGTAGCCGTCGGCGGCCACCTGGTCGCCGCGCTTGGGCAGCCGGCCGAGCTCGGCGAAGACGAAGCCGCCGACCGAGTTGTAGGCGTCGGTGTCGACCGGGAGATGCAGGCCGTAGTCGTCGAGGTCGGTGACCGCGACGTGCCCGCGGACGAACCAGTCGCCGTTGGCCAGCCGGCGGACGGCCCCACCGGCGGGATCGGTCTCGTCGGAGATCTCGCCGACGACCTCCTCGATGATGTCCTCGGTGGTGACGATCCCCGCGGTGCGCCCGTACTCGTCGATGACGATCGCCAGCTCGGTCCGTTCCCGCTGCAGGTCGGCGAGCAGATCATCGAGCGGCTTGGTCTCGGGCACGATCGGAGCGGCGCGCACGAGCTTGGCGAACCCCGCGTCGTAGCCGTCGGACATCATCAGCTTGACCAGCTGGTTGACGTGGACGATGCCCTTGACGCGGTCCTGGTTGTCGTCCTCGGTCACGACCAGCCGCGAGTGACCGGTCGACACGCAGCGCCGCAGCGCGTCCTGCACGGTCTCGGAGACGTCGACGGTGACGACGGCGGGGATCGGCGTCATGACCTGCCGCGCCTCCTGCTCGTGGAGGTGGAAGACCCCGGTCAGCATGTTGGCCTCGCCGACATCGAGGCTGCCGCCACTGCGCGACTCGGCGATGATCCGCTTGAGCTCGTCGGGCGTCCCCCCTTCGGGCTCGGCATCCGGGTCGGTTCCGGTGGCCCGCAGCAGGGCGTTGGAGGCCGAGTTGAGCACGATGATGAACGGGTTGAACAGCACCCGGCTGAACCGCAGGGGGCGGGAGACCCGCCGGGCGAGATCCTCGGCGTGCTGGATCGTGTACAGCTTCGGCGCGATCTCGCCGACGATGCTCTGGGCGACAGTGATCAGCAGATAGGCGATCACGACGGACACGATGACCGCGGCGGAGTGGCCGATCGCGCCGCCGAACAGCGGCTCGAAGATGTGCGCGATCGCCGGCTCGCCGAGCGCGCCGATCCCGATCGAGGCCATCGTGATTCCGACCTGGCAGGCGGCGATGTAGTCGCCGATCTCCTCCATCTGAATGAGCGCGAGCCGGGCGCCGCGCTTGTTCTCCTCGGCCATCTCCTGCAGACGGCCCTTGCGCGAACGCACGAGCGAGTACTCCGCCACGACGAAGAACGCGTTGACCAGGACGAGCAGCCCGGTCAAGATGATGAACAGCGCTTTCACGGACTAGCGGGCGAGCGCGGTCCAGTGGACGCCTGCGGTCGGCGCGCTGCTACTTCGTGGTCGGTCGTCGTCGGTCATTCAGCGACCGACCGAACGGTAGCAGCAGGAATGGCGTCCACTGTCCTATCGTTTCCCTCGATGGTCGCGGTGCCCGCCCCTCGCTGCTCACCGGTCCGCATCGGAGGCTGATGCGGATCGTCAGCCTCGTCCCCTCGGCGACCGAGATGCTGTTCGCGCTCGGGCTCGGACCCGAGGTCGTCGCGGTCACGCACGAGTGTGACTATCCGCCGCCGGTCCGTGACCTGCCCAAGGTCACGCGTGACCTGCTGGCGCCGGGTCTGAGCGCGGCCCAGATCGATGCCGCGGTCAAGGAGCTCACGCTCGCCGGCGAGTCGATCTACGCGCTCGACGACACCGCGCTGCATGCGCTGGAGCCTGATCTGATCGTCACCCAGGCGCTGTGCTCGGTGTGCGCCGTCTCCTTCGACGACGTCCGCGCGATCGCCGAGGAGATCGACACCCAGCCGATGGTGCTGGCGCTGGACCCGCACACCGTCGGCGAGGTGCTCGGCGACGCCCGCACTCTCGCTCAGGCCACCGGGCGCACGGACGCCGCCGTGGACTGGGTGCAGGAGATGTCGGCGCGGATCGACCGGATCCGCGTGGCGACCCGCGTGACCCGCCGGCCGCGCGTGCTGGCGCTGGAGTGGATGGATCCGCCGTTCGCCGCCGGACATTGGACCCCTCAACTGATCGACTACGCCGGCGGGGAGGACGTCATGGGCTTCGCGGGCGAGAGCTCGGCGCAATGCACCTGGGAGGAGGCGGCCGCCGTCTCACCCGACGTCGTGATCGTGATGCCGTGCGGCTACGACGCCGAGATCGCCCATCGGGAGGCCGAGATGCACCGTGATCAGCTCGCCGCGCTCGGCGCCGGGGAGATTGTCGCGGTCGATGCCGGCGCTTACTTCTCGCGCCCCGGCCCGCGGATCATCGACGGCCTCGAGCTGCTGGCGCACATCCTCCATCCCGAGCTGTTCCCGCAGGCGCCGGGCGAGGCGCTGACCGTCGAGCTGTGACCGCCGAGCTGTGACCGTCGAGGTCTGACCGTCGCACGCGGAGCGGTTCGCGCCCGGAGCGGCGTCAGAGCCCGACCTGGCTGGGGGTCCAGTTGCCGGCGAAGTGGATCGCGCCGACGACGCTGATGACGCCGACCAGCAGGCATCCGCCGATCGCGGCGGCCTGCATGCCGCGGCGCTCGCCGATCATGACGATCAGCCAGCCGCAGATGGCTCCGCCGACCACCCCTCCGACGTGCGCGCCGATCGAGATATCCGGGACGACGATCGAGAAGACGATGTTGATCGCCAGGGTCGGGCCCAGACCACTCTGCCAGATCGAGATCCCGCGGTAGTAGGCGACGACGATCAGCGCGCCGAGCACCCCGAAGCACGCGCCGGACGCCCCGACGACGGGGTCCAGCGGCGCAAACGCCATCGCGCCGAGCGAGCCGGCCAGCAGCGAGACGAAATAGACGACGGCGAAGTTCACGCGCCCGATCGCCGGCTCGAGCATCGGCCCCATGATGAACAGGAAGAACATGTTGAACAGGATGTGGAGCAGCCCGTCGTGCATGAAGCCGGAGGTCAGCAGGCGGTAGTACTGATGCGAGGCCAGATTGGCCGGGCCGGCGATGGACGGGCCGAACAGGGCGCCATCCGAATAGATCGTTCCGGCGCGCCCGTTGCCGACGCCGCCCAGCGGGGTGCCGGTCGCGGTCTCGGCGAGGAACACGATCACGTTGATGGCGATCAGCGCTCGGGTCACGATCGGCGTCGTGCTGATGTCGCGCACGGTCTTGACCTTCGTCTTCTCACGCGCGCACTCGGGGCAGCGCATCCCGACCGATGTCGGGGTCATGCAGTCAGGACAGATCGGTCGCCCGCACGACGAGCACGACACGCCCGTCTCGCGCGCGGGATGGCGATAGCAGACGGACATGTGAGGCTGACGCTATCAGCGCGGGTCGTCGGGGCAGGCGGCCGGCGGCGAGCCGGTTGCCCACCGGGCCGAGTCCGATCGCTCAGCGGTCGGGCAACACCCGGCGCGCCTCCTCGGCGATGTCCGAGATCGTCCGTTCGGCGAGTTCGCGCAGGCTCGAGGACTGCTGCAGGCGCGTCCGATGGCGACCGCGTACGCGCAGCACGACGAGCGCGCTGCCGGCGCTGACCCCGATGACCGCGGCCGCCGCCGGCCGCACCCAGTTACGCGGATCGCGCATCGCCGACAGCTCCCAGCTCTCCAGCTCGTCCTGGGCGAGCTCGGTCAGGTTGACGAGCGCCGACTCCATTCGCGCGGCCAGATCGGCCGGCGGGTCGATCGGGCTGAGCGCCTCGCGCAGGAGAGCTTCGAAATCAGGTGCGCCGGCGCTCATCAATCGACCACCGGGTGATCAGAGGTCGGCGCGGCGCCGTTCGTCGCGGAGGGACCCGAGGGGTCGGCCACCGCCGAGGGGTCAGCCACCGCCGGGGGGTCAGCCACCGCCGGGGGGTCGGCCACCGCCGAGGGGTCAGCCACCGCCGGGGGGCCGGCCACCGCCGGGGGGTCGGCGACCGGCTCGGCCACCATGCCCTCCAGCTGGCGGATGGCGCGGTGCAGGAGCACCTTCGTGGCGCCGTCGGTACGTCCGAGCGCGCGGGCGATCTCGCGGTTGTCCATCCCGAGCGCGAAGCGCATGATCAGAGCCTCGCGACGGTCGTCGGGGAGCTGCGCGACGCCCTCGAGGATCGTCTTGAGCTCTTCGCGGCCCTCGACGAGCGTCTCGGTCGTGTGCGGCGCGGAGATCATCCCGGCATCCTCGATCGCCGACTCCGGCTTGCGCGACCGATCCCGGTAGAAGTTGGCCGCCAGGTTGTGGGCGATGCGGATGAGCCACGGCCGCAGCGGCCGTCCGTCGGATTCCCGCAGCGCGCGCTCGAAGTGCCGATAGGCCTGGAGGAAGGTCTGCTCGGTGAGATCCTCGGCGTCGTGGTGATTGCCGATCTTGTAGTAGCTGTAGGAGTAGACGTCGCGCAGATGCCGCCGATAGAGGTCGGTGAAGCGGGCGTCCAGCTCGGCCTTGCTGGTTGGGATGTCGTCTGCCACCGCATGGTCAGCCTACCCCTGTCAGGCAACGCGGATGGAACGCGAGCGGTCGTGCACCGGGCCCTGCGCGACGGTGGCGGCCCATTGCTCGGGGCCGATCCGTCCGTCGAGCACCGCGGCCAGCCCGTCGAGCGCGGGCGCGTCCACGCGCGCGGCGCGCGCGGCGGCGGCCAGCAGCGCCACCGACTCCAGGGCATCGGCGCCCCCGCCGAGGACGCGGCCGATCTCGGCGACGGGAACACCCCGGGCGAGCAGCTCGCCGGCCCGGTGCTCGCCCGACTGCGCGGCGACGGCGCCGGCCACCAGGTCGCCGCCGGCGGCCAGTCCGGCGAACGTCTCAGGCCGCCCGCCGCGCGCGCGGGCGAGCGCGTCGACCTCGGCGAACACGCGTCCGGCGACGGCGTCCGCGGCGTCGGCGTCGCCCTGGGTGGCTGCCGCGGCGGCGGCCAGCACGGCGACATCGGCGGCGCAGCCGGCCAGCTCGACGCCGGTCACGTCGCTCGTAATGCTGACCGTCAGCCGGTCGCCGCCGATGGCATCGGCGAGCTGCCGGGCGAACCCGCGGTCGATCGAGGCCACGACGACCGCGGCGTCGCCGCGCGCCAGCTCGCCGGGCTCGATCGGCCCGCCGAGCACCGCTATCGCCCGTGCGCGGCAGCGCTCGGCGACGAACGCCGAGGGCAGCGTGCCGAGCGGCCCGACCAGGCCCCGGGAGACGACGAGCACGCCGACCCTGCTGGAGATCCGGCCGCCGTGGGCGCGCAGGACGGCCGGCAGCGTACGGGCGGCGACGGCGAGACAGACGATGTCGTAGTCATCGAGGCGCAGCTCATCGGCGGCCATCACCCGCACACCGTCGGGCACCGCCGCCCCGCCCAGATCCGGCTCGCCGGACCGCGCCGCGTCCCGGGCCGGCGGCTGCTCGCCGGGGATGGCGCCGAGGTCGACGTCCAGACCGGCGCGGTGTAGCGACGCGGCCAGGCTCGTGCCCCATGAGCCGCCACCGATGATCGCCACCCGGCGCGCCGGGGTCTGGCCACCGAGCCACTCCCACTGCAGCATCACTCGGGGCCAGATCCGATCGGTGACCGTGGCGGCGAGCGCCGGCGACGCTTCGGAAACGTGCGGGAAGGTCAGCGGCCGGCCCGCCCGGATGCGCACCTTGTGGGGCCGGATGCGCCAGCCGCGGCGGACCGCCTCGGTACCGATCACGGCCACCGGGACGACCGGGGCGCCGGTCTCCAGGGCGAGGCGGCCGACTCCGCGGCGGGGGGTGCCGAGCCCCCCGGGACGGGTGCGCGTTCCCTCGGGGAAGATGAGCACGATCTCGCCGCGCGCGAGAATCGCCTTGCAGGTGTCGATCGAGTCGTTGTCCCCGGCTCCCCGGTCGACCGGGAAGGCGCCGACGGCGCACAGCAGCCAGGCACGCCATCGATTGGCGAACATCTCCTTCTTGGCCATGTAGTACATCGGCCGCCGGGCCATCGTGGCGATGACGAACGGATCGAGGAAGCTGCGATGGTTGGAGGCGACGATGACCGGGCCGCTGGCCGGGATGTGATGACGCCCCATCCGGCCCATGCGGAAGTAGATGTGGAAGAACGGCTGGAAGAGCAGCCGGACGATGGCATACACGATCAGATTGGCGCCCTGCTCTCGCGTGCGCTCGTGCAGGCCCGTGTAATCAAACGGTGAAGCGGGGGTGTGATCCATCGCACATGGCGTACCCAGGCGATCGGAGACCGTTACAGTTCGGTCGTGGTCATCGATCGCACCCGAACATTCCGCGGAGCCGTGAGCGGCGCCGTCGCGGCCGCGGTCTGGGCGCTCCAGCAGCCCGTCGACAAGCTCGTCTTCCGCTCGCGCTACGACGACGTCGAGCTGCTCGGCAAGGCGGCGACCCGCGGCGACGGCTGGTACCCGGCGGGCCTCGCCATCCACCTGGCCAACGGCGCCGTGTTCGGCGCGGCCTACGCGAATCTGTCGCCGGCGATCCCCGTCGCGCCGATCCTGCGCGGCCCGCTCGCCGGCCTGACCGAGCATGTCGGCCTGTGGCCACTGGTCGCCGTCACCGACCGCTTCCATCCCGCGCGGCGGGAGCTGCCCACGCTCGCCGGCAACCGCCTCGCCTTCGCCCAGGCGGCCTGGCGCCATCTGCTCTTCGGCCTCGTCCTGGGCGAAACGGAGCGGCGCCTGAACCCCGAGCCCGAGCCTGAGCCACCCGAGTCCCCGACCGACTACTCCAGCAATGGCCACGGCTCGCTCGAGCACGCCGCCGCGTCGGTCCAAGAGCGCAACTGACGACGCCTCGCCCGGCTCCCCGGCTCCCCGGCGCCTCGTCGCGGGCTCCTCAGGCTGATACTCCCGGGCCGGCGGCCTGCCAAACTCAGACGTCGCGCCCGCCCGCCTAGCTCAATTGGTAGAGCACTTCACTTGTAATGAAGGGGTTGCCGGTTCAAGTCCGGCGGCGGGCTCTGGGAAGCTCTTGCAAATCGCTCGTTTTTCAGGTTCGGCGTCGGGCCTGATCTTGGGGCGTGTCCCGAATATGTCCCGAATCGCCCGTACGCGGCGGGACATGGCGGGCGATCTGCGGCCCGGTCGGGGCATGCCCTTCGGGTCGAGCGACTGCGCGGACCGGTCTGGTACGCGACGAACCGAGTGCCCGACGGTCGGCGGGTTCAGAAGAAGCCCGGGCCGGCGTGGAGCGGGTGCGGCCGGCCGCCGGCGGGTTACGACACCAAGCGCCTGGCCGAGGACCGGGTTCGGGGCGTGCTCCACGACGCGGCGCGCGGGACGCCGGCCGGCCAGGCCCGGGCGGGCGCCATGTTCGCTGACGCCGCAACGGAGTAGCTGCGCTACGTCGAGTTCGATCGCCGGTGCAAGCCCTCGACGGTGAGAGGGCATCGCGCGATCGGGCGCTCGCGGCTTGTCCCAGGCGATGCATGGGCAGGCTCGAGGTCTGAGCGAGCCGCGGTACCCGACGCCGATTGCTCTGCGCATGGCGAGCCGACCCCCTGACTCGGCACGGCTTGGGAAGATCTGGCGATGCCGATCGCTCGGCAGATCGCGTTCTTGCCCGGGGCGGGAGGCTCGCCGCAGTTCTGGACGCCGGTCGCCGACCGCCTCCCCACCGGTTGGGAGCCGGTCCGGCTGGGGTGGCCAGGCGCTGGCGATCAGCCCCACGACCCTCGTATCGGGTCCTTTAAGGCTCTGATCGAACTGACTGCCTCACGGCTGCGAGACGGCACCGACGTGGTCGCTCAGTCGATGGGTGGGGTCATCGCGGTCGGGCTAGCGCTGCGCCATCCTGCCAAGGTCAGACGACTGGTGCTGGTCGCGACTTCCGGCGGGCTTGATGTCGACGGGCTCGGCGCGAGTGACTGGCGTGAGCGATACCGCGCAGAGTTCCCAGAAGCTGCCGGGTGGGTGACTGAGCCGACCGTCGACTACACCGCTGAGCTGAGGCAGATTCGCGTGCCGACGCTGTTGCTGTGGGGCGATCAGGATCCGATCAGTCCCGTCGTCGTCGGGCGCCGGCTCTCTGTGCTGCTCCCGGCCAGTGAACTGCGCGTCATCGCCGGCGGAACACATGAGATGGCGGTCGTCTGGCCCGAGGAGGTCGCCGCCGCGATCGTGGGCCACCTTCTCTGACTCGATCGCGAAGCTGACCGATGTCGGCGCAGCCGAGACGATCTCAGCTCAGGCGGGCGAGAGGACGGGCAGGCCGAGGGTGTGGGCTTGGGTGATCATGCGCCTGTCGTAGGTGATCAGCGCGCCGAGTTGACCGCAGATGCTCGCGGCCGTAGCGAGGTGGATCGCGTCAAGCGAGCGCAGCGTCGCCGATCTGCGCCGCAGCGGGCACGATCGGCTCGATTTGCTAGCAACCGCAGCCCGGCCAGGACGGCGACGGCGGGCGCGTGACCGCCGAGGCGCCGTGCAGTTCGAGTGACCTCGACCACAGCGAGCAGGCTCGACGCGCGGTCAGACCAGCGGCGCAGCTCCTGCCGCAGCGCCGCTGTCTCCGTCTCGACCGCGAGCAGCTTGACCAGAGCCGAGGAGTCCAGGTACGCGAGCGGCGCGTCAGTCGCCACGCTGACGCACGTCGCCGCGCTCCGGGCCTCGCTCAGCTTCGAGTGCCGCCGTCGCCGGCGCGTTCGGACCGAGGTAGAGCGGTTGCACCTCGAGCAGGTCGCCCTGCGCGCCGCGCACGGTCAGCTCGGCCACCGAGAAACGATCCGATGATGAAGGCTGCAACGCCATGCCCGAAGTATGGCGAACGTCGCGTCAACGGACGCTCAGGCCGGCCAGAGAACCAGCGCCGAGACATCGGCGCGGGCGCTCCGCTCGCCTAACTGATCACGACGGCCTCGGCGCGGACCATGGAGCTCGCCGGAAGCAAGGTCCGCGCGACAGCATGAGCGATCCCGGCGCTGCCCATGCAGCGCCGTCCGGCGTCGACGGCGCGCGGTGCTACGGGACGTGGGCGCCGCCGAGCGGGCCATCCAGATGTCGCCCAAGCGGTCGTCCGCGCTAGGCCCGTCCCGACGATCGCTCTCGCGGAATCCGATCCTCCCGCCGCGGACCCGCTGCTGCACCGCCGGGAGGATGAAGCAGCTTGGCGGCCACGGCGAGACCGCCGTTTGCAAGCCCGTGGGAGCAGTCTGGTGAGGCTTCGGACGAGTGTCGCTTTCGGAGCGGATGTGGTGTCTAAGGCAGCGCTTGGCGTACATGGAATTCGGCGATTCGTTGCCGCATTGCGACGGGGTTGGAATACATAGGGAAGTGTCCGCTGTGGGGAATCTGTGCGAGTTCGATGTTGGCGGCGGCGAGGGTCGGCAGGTAGCTGAGTCCGGAGTTCTGCTCGCCGTACATGAGCATCCGTGGGCATGGCGGCGCCAGGAATTTCGACATCAGGTCGCCGTGGTCGGATAGGTCGACCATTGATTCGAAGATGCCGCGGACCACGTCGGGGCGGACTTTGTGGCGAAGGCTGGAGGCGTAGAGGGCGCTGGAGAACGAAGGGGAGCGGCGGGTCCGTTCGATGAAGTCGTCGAAGAACTCCTGGGGTTTGCCGGTGTGGTGCGTGATGATCTGTCGGCTGAGGAAGCAGTCCTCGGGGGTGAGGTTGCCCTCGATGTCGACGAGGCTGAGGACCCGCTCGGGTTCTTGGTGGGCGAATAGGAGCGCGGTCAGGCCGCCCATGGAGTGGCTTACGAGGTGGAAGCGCTCGATCCGTTCTGCGTGCAGGACGGCCCGGGCGGTGTTGAGCAGGAACGGGATCGAGACGGCCGCAAGGTGATCGCAGGTGGTCTCTCCGCACCCGGGCGCGTGATATGCCAGGAACGGTCGTCCTTTAAATGCGGGGTCGTGGGCGACGTCGAGGTAGTCCTCTTTCGTTGAACCGAAGCCGTGAAGAAAGACGATCGGCACGAGCGTGCCGCCCCGGCGGGTCGCGACGGCGACCTCGAGGCGGACGCCGTCGACTTCGACGTTGATTCGCTCGTAGTCGACGGTCATCGACCGGTCAAGGTCAAACAGCGCGGTCATCGGGTCGGTCGCAGGCCGAGGATGTCGATCGTGAGCTCGCCGTCTTTGAGCCGCTCGCGGATCGCCTCTTCGCTGTCGCTGCGCCGTTGTGCGGCCTTGGTGACCTCGTCGAGCCGGTGTGGGGCGATGGCGACGACGCCGTCGGCGTCCATGATGAGTTGATCGCCGGGCGAGATCGTCTGGCCGCCGATCACGACCGTTGTGTTCAGCTGGCCGGGGAGGTGTTTGGCGGCGCCGGTCGCGCGGACCACCTCGCCCAGATCGGAAGTCCGAGGTCGACGAGCTCGTCTCGGTCACGGACGGCGGCGTCGATCAGGAGGCCGGCGAGCCCGCGCGTGCGCCTGGAGCGCGAGAAGGTCACCGACAAGCGCGACCGGGGAGGGGTGCGGCATCGAGATCACCAGGATCTCGCCGGCGGCCGTGTGCTCCAGCGCTTGATGGACGCCGAGGTTGTCGTCCTGGGCGCAGAGAACGGTCCGTGCGGGGCCCGCGACCCGGCTACCGGCGACGATTTGGACCAGGTCCACGTCGATCAGCCCGTCGCGACGGCCGGCCTCATAGATCGTGGCGACACCGAGCTGCGCGAGCTCGCGCGCGTTCACAACAGCTCCCTGAGCTCGGGGGTCAGCCGCTGGAAGGCCTCGACGTGGGTGACGGAGCGCTCGGAGCCGGCGTAGCGGGACTGGACGGCGCGCTGGCGGTTGCGCTCGGCGTAGTGTTCGGCGAGATACCGTTGGGAGGCGATCGCCGCCATCGCTGCCTGCTTGTGCTCCCACACGGCGGTGATGTCCAGGAACGTGTCGGGCACGAACTGGCACGCCTCCGGCTGGTGCGGTTCGAACACGTACAGTGCGGGCGGGCGGATCGTCGCGAACGCGGCCGGCACGCCACCCGCTCCCATCGCCAGCAACCTTGCCTTGGCCACGGCGCGGTGCGCGGCCGGATGGTCAGGGTTGAACGGGTCAAGCTCGGGATGGGTGATGACCGTCGCCGGTACCAGATCGACGATCAGATCCGCAAGCCGCCGCACATCTGTCGGCGAGACATCAAGCGGGTAATCGCCAAGGTCATACGGGATGAACCTGGCGCCGACGGCCGCTGCGGCGGCGCGCGCCTCCTGTTCGCGGATCTCCTTGACCCGCTCGACGGTCTGTCCCTCCTCGCGCCAGAGCTCTCCGGACTCGCCACGCTCACCGTATGAGAGCGCGACGACCGTCGCCTCCCAGCCAACAGCGGTGTGTTTCGCGATCGCGCCGGCCGCGCGCCACACGAAGTCAGCGGCGTGCGCCCCGACCACGAGCAGCCGCCGGGGTTGGTCGTTCGTCATCTCGTCTTCTCCTCTCGGTTCTCCCATTTCAAGTCAAGTTGTCTGAGCCGGTGAAGGGCCTCGTCCAGTTCGTTGTCGGGGCAGCCGAGCGAAACGCGGAACCATCCCTCGCCGCCGGACCCGTATGCCGAGCCTGGGGTCAGCAGCACGCCCGAGCGCTCCAGAACCGACTCGGTGAACACAGCTGAGTTCGTGAACCCGTCGGGGATCGGCGCCCATACGTAGAGCGTCGCGAGCGGCGCCTGCACCGGACAGCCGAGCTCCCGCAACGTCGTGATGACAGCGTCGCGGCGTGCGCGGTAGAGCTCGTTCCGCTGCGCCACGCGCGCGTCTAGATCGGGCGCGAGCGCCCGCGCGCCGGCGAGCTGAACGACATCGAACAGACCCTGATCAAGGTTGCTCTTCAACCGCCAGTAATCCCGCAGCACAGCCGCGTCTCCTACCAGAACCCCGCAGCGCCAACCGGCCATGTTGTACGCCTTTGAGAACGAGAGCACCTCGACGGCTACCTCGCGCGCTCCTGGAGTCGATAACAGCGACGGCGCGCGATACCCGTCATAGGTGACCTCGGAGTACGCGTTGTCATGGACAAGTAGCAGACCCCACTTCCGAGCCAACTCCACCGCCCGCGCGAACACCTCACCGGTCGCGAGCGCCCCGGTCGGATTGTTCGGATAGTTCAGAAACAGAACCCGTGCGCGCTCCAGATCCTCCGACGCAAGCGCCGAGAAGTCCGGGACAAAACCCCGCTCGGCAACGAGCGGAAGCGCGACGACATCGGCGCCCGCCAGTCGCGCCGCGACCCGGTACGGCGGATACCCCGGATCAGGCACGATCGCGACGCTCGCCGGATCAAGAAACGCAAGACACAGATTCGCCAAACACTCCTTGGACCCCAGCGCTGGGACCACCTCGCGCTCCGGATCGAGCACGACACCGAAGCGACGCGCGTAGAAAGCGGCGACGGCCTCCCGGAACTCCACGCGACCGCGGTTGGTCGGGTAACGATGGTTCCGCGGCACGCGCATCGCCGTGATAGCGGCGTCCACGATCTCATCGAACGTCGCCAGATCAGGATCACCCATTGCCAACGACACGACTCGCTCACCAGCCCGCCGCTTGGCGGCGATGACCTCATCAAAACGCGCGAACAGATACGGAGGGGCATGCCGCAAGCGGCCAGCCGGACGGTGGGGATGAACGGGCTCGATCAGCGACATGGCAAGCACTTCACCACGACCATCCGATATTGTCCAAGACCAATTTGGACGCCGTACAAGATCAAAGTCGTCTCGATCTCTCACTCCGACAGGTCAGATATTTCGTCTGCGTCGCCGAGGAACTGCACTTCGGACGGGCCGCAGAACGCCTCCACATGGCCCAGCCACCCCTGAGCCAAGCGATCAAACGCCTCGAATCCCAGATCGGAGTCGCACTCTTCGACCGCGCCGGACGACACATGCGACTCACCGAAGCCGGCGAACTATTCCTCGCCGAATGCCACCCCCTCCTCGCCCAAGCACGACGCGCCGCCGACACCGCGCGCAGCGCGCGAGCCGGCGTCACCGGAGTGCTCCACGTCGGATGCGTCTCATCCGCGCTGTATGACCTGATGCCGGCCGTCCTGCCCAACTACCGTGCCGCCCACCCGAACATCGAACTCACAATCTCCGAAACCGACACCGCGCCCGCACTCGACCAGCTCCGCCGCGGCACGCTCGACCTCGCGCTCGTACGCCGCGCAAACGACACCGGCGAGCTCCAGGCAACACCCCTGCGCGAAGACCTCCTCATGCTCGCCCTCCCACGCGAGCACCCACTCGCAGCGCAATCCGAAGTCACCCTCATCGACCTCTCCGACGCTCCCTGGGTCTTCGTCACGCGCGATGTCTCACCCGACTACCACGACACCCTGATCGCCGCATGCCAACAAGCCGGGTTCAGCCCCCTCCTCCGCCACACGGCCCGGTCAATCGAGGCCCAACTCGGGCTCGTCGCATGCGGCCTCGGTGTCGCGCTCGTCCCCCAATCAGCCCGCAGACTCAAGCTGCCGGACGCCGTCTACCGCACAATCACCCCCCGCGTCCCCCTAGTCGAACTAGCCGCTGTGGCTCTCAGAGACCGCACCAACGAACCATCGCTTCAAGGCCTCATCACGCTCCTACTCAACCACGGCGCCGCTTGAACCGCCCAGCCCGCGCCGGCCACTGAACAAGGGCAGGCAGCGGCCGATCGGTACGGATCGCGGAAAAACGCGCATCCCACCGATGACCGCACTCGAGAATCCCCGCGGCCAATCAAACGACTCCCACGACGACGCCCCGACCGTGCCGATCGCCAGCGGTGGGCGAGCGCTCCGCCACGAAATCAACAACAAGGGGCTGCGCATCGGAGACGGCCGCTGAGAGCGAGAACCAGCGCTGATGCCGTGCTGCTGCTTCGCCGGCGAGCAGCAGCCAATCTCGCCGGGTCGAGGCGCGGTCCAGCTACCGAGTCTCGCCGGTTTCGGCGCCTCCCATTTGGAAGAGCTGCCGCACCCTCGCACCGTCGCAACCCACGAAAGGAGGAGCGACGCGTCAGCGCTGGTTCTCGAAGGGACTGTCGGACCGGCGTCGCAGAAGCGCCGGCAGCGGGACGATCGACTTCCGCGAGAGACGTCCTGTGTCAACCTCGCGCGTGGATAGCGGTTGGCGGCTTGCGGTCAAGCGCTGCGCGCTCGGCCCTGCGGGCCGCCCTTTGGGTGACCGCGTCGCCGGCCAACCGCTGTGTGGCGGGGAGGTCGGGCCGGGGGCCCGACGGGGTGTTGATGGTGACGGTGATGTGTTGTTGGAGGCCGGTGTGTCGCGCGGGGTCGTAGGGGGTGTGGGTCTGCCAGCAGCGCCAGATGATGCGGCTCCAAGCGCGACCGAGAGTGCGCAGCGCGCGGCGGTGGTTGTGCCCGCGAGCGCGGGCTGAGTCGTAGCGGTCAGCGGCCCAGGGGTTCCATTGGCGGGTGACGTGCGCGAGCGTCCCGATCGCGTTGCGCAGTCGTTTGTTGCAGGCCCAGCGGAACTTCGCGGCCTTGCGTTTGCCGGATTCGACAGCGACGGGCGCCTGCCCGGCTTGGGCGGCGATCGCGTCACGATGGGGGTAGCGAGCGCGGCAGTCGCCGATCTCTGAGAGCAGCGTGGCGGCGCACAGGACCGAGCTCGGGCTGCGGAAGAAGCTGCGGAAGATCTCCCCGTCGGGGTGCGCGTGCAGCGCTTGGGCGATCTCTGACTCGAGCTCTCGGATCTCCTGGACCATCCTGTGAAGGGCGCGGGTCAGGTGCACCACGATCTGACGCCTGGTGCGGGTCTCGATCTCGCCGGCGCGACCCGACGGTGCCGAACGCAGCCGGTCGAGCAGCTGCCCTGCGGTCTTGCTGTTGTTGTACCGCTGGGTCTTCAGAAACGCGGCGAGGCGCTTCTCGCCCAGCCCGCGGGCGTCGTGCGGGCTGGGATAGCGGGCCAGGAACGCGAGCGAGATCGGGCTATCGATCGCGGAGAACAACCGGACCGGACCCGGCCAGAACCGCTCTAACTCCGCGCGCAGCTGGTTGGCCAACGCGACCCGCGCAGCGACGAGGTCCTCCCGCGCGCGCGTCAGCGCTCTGAGCGCCTTGGTCTCATCAGAATCGGGCTCCAGCACCCGGAAGCGGTGAGCGTCGGTCCGCGCCAGCTCGCACAGCACAAAGCAATCAAACCGGTCAGACTTCCCGCCCGAGGCGCGGAACCGGTCTCGCGCGGCCTTCACCTGGTTGGGATGCAAAGCCAGCACCCGCACCCCTGACTCGAGCAGTCGCTCGACCAGCACGCCGTCGGGTCGCTCGATCGCGACGATCTCGACCTCGAAGCACACCAGCGCCGAGCACAACGCGCTCACGCCGTCCTCGTCATGCGCGAACGTGGTCGCCAGCAGCTCGCCGCCGGCCGGATCCTCGATCAGCACGTCGTGCTTTTCTGAGGCCCAATCGATCCCCGCACAGTTCCCCATCATCCGCCTCCCTCAGTTCGGACACTCGACGATGCCCCAACCGGGAGGTACCGTTACGGATGCTCATAGACAAGGCCCTCACCAGGGGCTACGTCCTGTCGCCGCTCGCGGCACCTCACCACCGTCGGGACGGGCTGGTCTTTCATGGGCCCTCCGCAGAAGGGCAAGCGATCGAGGCCCTCTCCCGGCGGCGGTCGAGGCCGCCCAAGCTTGCCCTATGAGCGATCGTCCGGACAGTCGGGAAGCGGGCGATCGCTCGGGCGACATCCCAGTCGTCAGCCGACTCGCGCCGCCGAGCAGCAGAACGGGCGACGCCAACCTCGCCTGTATGGGCGGCGCCCTGGTTTTGCAGCCCGGCGCGTCTGCCCCGCGATCGGCGACCCCCAAGACCGACCAGCCGTCGGTCCGATCACAAAACGCCAGAGTCTCCATCAACCCCAGGGCGCTTCAGGCCCCGGTCCAGGCTCAGCGAGCGCAAGAACGATGTCGGCTCTCGCTCTGACGCTCGTCCGCTTCTGCGTCGCGTCCCGGTGGGGGGAGCCGTATCGCGATGCCGCAGGGGCGACGGCGCGGGCGCCTCGACCGCGGTCTCGTCGAGCCTTCGGCCGCCTGCGGCGCGGCGGTGACCGCCGACTCGGCGATTGAGCACGTCGGCAGGGGCGCCAAGCTGGGAGTATGTCGTCGGTGAGTGGCGAGACATTCCGATCGGCATCGGCTGCGAGCTCGACAGAGGCGTCGTCGGTGGACGCCTCGTTGCGTCCCGAGCCGGCAGATGCGCTCCGGCTGGGGCGCCGGTTGTTGCGGATAGCGGTGGCGGCCGCGCGAGCAGATGAGGCGCCGACGCCTGCTCGGTTGCTCGCCGAGCACCTCGGACCGCAGGCGCCGTCCCTGCCGGTCGTCAGTGAGGGCTGGGCGATCTATGAGCATGTCAACGTGCAGGGTGCGATCGATCGCTGGACTCAGGCGTCGGGTCGTAGCAGCACGCTGATCGGCGTCACCAACTTTCAGCACACGATGTTCACGCTGGCCGATCTGGCGCAGTCCGCGATGTCCCGGCAGGGTGTGGGCGTCGGAGCGGTGGCGATGGCCAGGCTGGCGTCGGGCCCGAACGGCGCGACGCGCCCCTGCGTGCGGTGCGGGCTCTATCTGATCTGCGAAGGCGACACTCGTTTGGCGCTGCTGTTGCGAGAGGGCAACCTGCGCCGCGGTCAGGAGCAGGCGACGGTGGAGATCCTGTGCGCCGACTCCGATCGAGCCGCGGCGGTGTTGGGCGAGCTTCGAGCCCTGGCGCTTGAGCACAGTGTGTTTCGTGGACAGGTTCTGTCGTTTGGCTCAGAGATGTTCGGCCGCCACGACGCGCCGCTCGTCTTTCACGAGCGCCCGGCGCTGTCTCGTGAGGAGCTGGTGTTGCCCAGCGGTGTGCTGGAGGCTGTCGAGGCGCAGGTGACGGGCATCGCTCGCCATCGCGATCGGCTGATCGCCAGCGGGCAGCACCTGAAGCGCGGCGTGCTGCTGCACGGCCCGCCGGGCACCGGCAAGACGCACACGCTGCGGTACCTGATCAGTCGCCTGTCAGATGCCACGGTGGTGATGTTGTCAGGCAACGCTCTGCAGTTCATCGGGCCCGCGGTGTCGATCGCGCGGGCGTTGCAGCCGGCGCTGGTGATCGTCGAGGATGTCGATCTGATCGCCGAGGACCGCGGGATGCACCCCGGCCAGCATCCGCTGCTCTTTCAGCTGCTCAATGAGGTCGACGGCCTGACATCCGACGCCGATGTGACGTTCCTGCTGACCACCAATCGCGCCGATCTGCTGGAGCCGGCACTGGCCCAGCGGCCCGGACGCGTGGACCAGGCGGTCGAGCTGCCGCTCCCCGATGCTGAAGGTCGCCGCCGTCTCCTGGCCCTCTACCGCGGCAACCTGGACCTCAAGCTCGTTGACGCCGATCCGATCATCGCCAGCACCGAGGGGGTGACCGCGTCCTTCTTCAAAGAGCTTCTGCGCCGCGCCGCTCTCGTCAGCGCCGAGCATGCTGACGGCGCCGCCCAGGGTGCCCTGGCGGTCGGTGATGCTGAGCTACGGGAGGCTCTGGAGCAGCTGTTGGCCGAGCGCAACAAGCTCACTCGCATCTTGCTCGGGGCCGGCCGCGGCGATCAGCCACCAGAACCGTAGGAGCCCGCGTCTGGCACATGGCCGGAGAAACGCTCAGCGGCTCAGGCCTCGATGGAGCCGCTCATCGGCTCTGAGCAGAATCCGTCATCCGGCCCGGCACCATGTGCGGCCGGCCGGACTCGACTCCAACGGTCACAGCTCCTCGTCGCCGGTTGCCGGGCGGGCGTCCCGACGCGCCAAACCGGCGGCGATGCGGATTCAGGCCGCGCGTGGCGTCGTCGGTCGGCCCGTCCCGGGAGTCGGCTCGCCCGGCGGCCAGTCGCGGAGCGGGCAGCCCGATGGGCGCGTCGCTTCACGCATGACGTCGCCAAAGGCCTGTGCGGGCAGCGTGGTGGATCGACGACTGGGATCACGCGCGTGCTGACGCCGTCGTGATCGGCGTGGAGCCCGTCGGCGGCCGGCCGTGGCTTGGGCTTTTCAATGCGAGGATCCCATCCCCTCGCGGCGCTCAGGGCGTAGTCGCGCTACCCGACGGCGAGAGCTTTGCCGTGCTCTGCGCAGGGGCCGTCTACCGGGTGTCGGCCCGACGACCGCACGACCGGGAGGAGATCTCGCTGGGAGGCGTGGAGGCGCCGGTTGTGGTCGAGGACTCCAAGCTCGTGCTGTTCGTCGATCACACGAACGTGATCGCATACGGTCGTGAGGGATTGGCCTGGCATTCGGACCAACTCGTCTGGGACGACCTCCACGCTCTACGTGTCCGTGGCAGCACGCTGCTCGTTGAAGACTACGACGCGCCAAGCGGCCGGATGGTCGCGTTTGCCGTCGACCTCGCGACAGCCAGCCGCGTTCCCGTTCGGCGGCAGCCACGATCGCAGAACGAAGCTCAGGATCCGCCGCGCGCCAGGCGTCGTTGCCGGTGCGGCTGAGCATGGGTCGCGAACGCCAGGCGATCGTCGCCGGTGATCGCAAGATCTGGATGGCGAGCTGGCACATGCTCGTCGTCTCCGCGCTGTTCGGTGTCGGCGGGCGGCTCGCCCGACACGTCAACTCACCAGCGGTGAGACGAGCGCGATGCTCGCTCACGCGATCGCCGAACCTCGCTGCGATGTCCGGACCGCTGAACCCAAGACGCTCGTCGTAGCGATGTCGTCAGCGGTCGAAAGCTCCCGTCTGCTGCCCCGGTCCTGGAGGGTCAGGCGCTGTGGGCTGGGTCTCGCGGACGGCTGTGGTGGGCGTCGGGGTTGCTGTCGTTCGTGAGTCAGGGCGTAATGTCGGGCTGAGACCGGACATGTGGGTGTATGACGCGGATCGCACAGATGAGGTTCTCCTCCGGCGCACAGCCGAGCGCCGTCCGGCGGCCGGAGTCGCGGGAGGAGCGCTTTGAGGGGTGCTTCCGCGCCCACTATGGGCGAGTGCTGGCCTACGGATTGCGGCGGTTGCCAGATCGGACGGCCGCCGAGGATGTCGCTGCCGAGACGTTCCTCGTCGCGTGGCGGCGACTTGATGAGATGTCCAGCGATCCGTTGGTGTGGCTGCTGGCGATCGCCCGGAACGTGGTCTATAACGAACGGCGCTCGTCGCGCCGGCGCGAGCGCCTGACGGCCCGGTTGACGATCGAGCCGGCGGCGCCCGACGGTGCGCTGGGTCCTGATGCATCGCCGGCCGCTTCTGATGTCATCCGCGCGCTGAAGCGACTTGACGAGCGCGACCGCGAGGTCCTTCTGCTGATCACCTGGGATGGACTGGATCGCCGCCGATCGGCGGCCGTGCTCGGCTGCTCGCCGGGCACGTTTGCCGTGCGTCTGCATCGCGCCCGGACTCGATTGGCCCGAGAGCTTCACCGGGCGGCGTCCGTACCCACCACCATCGCGACCATCAAGGAGATGTGATGAACACCGACCGACAGGGCCGACGTGACGCGATCGCGCTCCTTGACCGCGCCAATCCGATCGATCCCGAGCGGGTCGTCGACTCGCATGAGCTCACGATGGCGCACGACCGCGTGCGCCAGATGATCGCCGCGACCCCCGCCGCCTCCCCGTCCACTCCGGCCGGCCGGCCCCGGACCCGGCTCGTCGTTGGCGTCGGTGTCAGCGGCGCGGTCGCTGCCGTCGCCGTCGCCGTCGCGATCACCGATGGGGTCGGTCACCCAGTGCAGACCGCGTCGGCGATGACGATCAAGCACGCCGCCGCCGCGCTGGCGCCGGCGTCTGGGACGATCGTCCACTTCGACTTCACCGGCACCTCAAGCTGGACTGGCGCCCCCAGTCAGACCTGGACTCAGGACTGCTGGGAGCAGGAGGGCACCGCCAACTCGGTGGTCGCCGACCAGGCCCACCCCGGTGCTCGCATCGGCACCGAGATCGCGCAGATCGGCAACCAGGAGGAGATCTATGATCCCGCGACCAACACGATCTATGAAAGCCAGCCGCAGGGTGCGCCACCGGCCGCCCAGCCTGTCGCTTCCTCCTCGGACCCGAGCGCCTTCACCGAGCAGATTCAACAGCAGCTCGCTTCTGGCCACGCCCGCGTGGTCGGACCGGCGACCATCAACGCTCAGCGCGTGACCGAGATCGTCGCACCAGACAGCACCTACTACGTGCGGGCTGACGGGAGCGATGACCCCGTCGAGCTCATCTACCGCAACCCCACCGGGACTGACCCGGGAAGCGCCACCACGCTGGTGTTCCACACCTACCAGCTGCTGCCAGCGGCGGGCAGCGAGAGGCTGCTGAGTCTCACCGCCCGCCACCCCGGCGCGCGAGTCGACATCAGCACCGCCGATTTCCGCGCAGCCCTCAACCACCGCCTCCCCCATCGATAGTCCCCTGGCATCTCGCCCCCAGGGCCTAGAGCCCTCACAACCTCGCTGTGCGCTCGCTCAGATCAAAAGCGGCAGTTCATCGGGCCGGCGGCAACGAGGGCCGGCGAGCCTCCTCCTCCTCGCCGTCGTCGAGGCTGGCGCTTGTTCGCCCAGGGCTCGAAGATGAACCCGACGTCACGCACGGATCCCATGGACACAGGGTGTCGGCAGACCGGCGCCAGCGGGCATCCCCGCGGCGTAGACAACTCCTTCGCCGCTGAAAGGAGCCACGCCGGACCTATCGTTCCTCAGTTGCCATACCCATGCACGTGGCCGCTTCTGCATGCGCGCGACTCAGCCGTGGTTCCGGCGACCTGCCCGGCTGAGCCGCCGAGACGGAGCGTGCCCCATCTGTCTGGCCGGTGCGCCTGACGAGATCGCTTGCTGGAGTCGCCCGGGTGGCAGGCAGGGGCACCGTGTTCAGGGTCGTCTTGCCCGTCTGGGTGCCGGCGCGGAGCGCCGGTCCGTGCCCTCCCCAGCACACCCCTCCCGGGAGCGCGTGCTGTTGCCCAGGTGAGCGGCTCGCCACCCGCGTCGGCCCTGAAGCGTCTGGTGCCCAAGGTTCTCGCGCTTCTCGGGCCTCCCGCGGGTCTGCGCCCGCTGTCGCATCGCACGGATGCGCGGCGGGCCCGCGGCCCGGCACGCGTGGTCGTGTGCCCGGGCCTGCCGTGAATCTCGGTATCGTCGGCTGATCCGCGGCCGGTGAGCGTCGAGGATCACTGTTCGGGTCGTTGCTCGCCGGCTGGTTCGGGCCGGTTGACGGCGCCGACTGGCTCGGCCGCGGTCTGGGGGACCGGGCGGGGGTGGTTGGGCCAGCGGTGATTGATCTCGCGCGCGGTCAATGCGGTGCGGTCGCTGCTCGCGGCTGAGCGTCGTGTCCTGGGGTCTGGGACGGGCCGGCGGGCTGCGGGCGGGTGGCGGGTCGCGGTGCCTGGGGTTCTGGCCGGGTTCTCGGTGGGTGCGTCAGAGCGGATCTGGTCACAAATCGGGGCGATCTGTTATGTAGGGGCATGGTGATGACTGGCGCCCGGGAGCGATGGTCAGATGCGGATCTGCTGGCGGGGATCGCGGACCGCGATCGGGAGGCGTGCGCGGTGTTCTATCGCCGGCATGTCGCGCGGGTGGTGGCGTGTGTGCTGCGTGAGACGCGTGATCCGGAGGTGACCGCTGATGTGACGGCCGAGGTGTTTGCGTCGGTGATCGCCAGCGCCGGGCGTTACCGGGCCCAGACCGACAGCGCGGGTCCGTGGCTGATCGGGATTGCGCGCAATGTGCTGGCGAGCAGCCGCCGGCGGGGGCGGGTGCAGGATCGGGTCAGACGCCGGCTGGCGATGGAGCCGATCGAGCTCGACGACGATGACCGCGAGAGCACGGCGGTGCTGGCCGCGCGTGGCGGTCGGGTGGTCGAACTGGTCGAGGCGTTGCCCGCCGGGGAGCGTGACGCGGTCACGGCCCGGGTGGTGGATGAGCGCTCCTATACCGAGATCGCGTCGGCGTTGAGCTGTTCAGAGCTGGTCGTCCGCAAGCGCGTCAGTCGCGGGCTGGCCCGCGTGCGCCAGACGCTGGAGGAGCGCTGATGGCCGACTTCTATGACCGCCTGGAGCTTGCCCTCGCCGACGCCACCGAGCGCGGGGCGCGCCGCCGCGTTGGGGTGCGGGGATCGATACGCCGCCGCGGGGACTGGCTGGCCGGCGCCGGGGCGCTGGCGGTCACGGCGGCCGTGGTGGCGGTGATCGCGATCGCCGCCGGCGATCATCGCGGCGCTCAGCACCCCGTGAACCGGTCCCAGCCGGCGGTGGTGACCAACTACGGGCCGCACCGGCTGCCGGGGCTCGGCGGCCAGCCGGTCTGCGATACCGAGCTACGCGCGCCCCGCGCGCCCCGCGCGGGCAGCGCGGGCAGCGCGGCACGCGGCGTGCTGGTGGTCAACACGCGACCCCCGACGCGCTTTGTGTTCTCGCTCACCGCGTCGGGCGTAGCGCCGACCGCCGACGCACAGATCTATGCGGTGTGGCTGCTGCCCGCCACGCGGCTGAGCTCGGGGGCCTATCAGCCACTCGCAGGGCAAACACCATTGTTCGTGGGGGTGATCAGACCGCCGGTCGCGCACACCGAGCGGCTCGCGGTCGAAGGGCTGCTGCCCCAGAGCGCCAGCGGCGACTATCTGCTCCGTCTCACCCGTCAGCCCCGCCCGTCCGCCACGACGCCCGGAGCGACCGTCCTGCAGGGATTCATCGGCCTATGACCAGGACCCCCCCGGCCGTGTCACTGCGGCGAGGTCGCGTCGCCGGCGTGGATCGCCAACCACGAAGAGTCCTCGATGCTCGCCTCAACGCGCAGCCGGCCATCGCCGCTGATCGCAGAGGTCGCCCTGCTCTTGCCACCCGTCGCCGGTGGTCGAACGCGCGCCGCGGTCCACAGTGGTTCCCGATTGAACCCCGCGGCGCGTGGCGGCGCCTGGCTCGCTCAGCCGAGCGGGGCGGCGGTCGGCCGTCGGCGGTCGGCGGTCGGCGGCTCTCGCGTTCTCACCGACCGGGGTCACACGATCGCGCGGCCAGACATATAGGGGTTGGCGGGAGCACACCAGACATCGCGGGCAGGGACGTCGAGTCGACCGTGGCGATCGGCTCGCGATCGCCGTTAGCGCTTCCAGCATCTTCCACGACCCACCACAGCGATCCGCACCGATGAGAAGGAGACGCGCATGAGCCCGCACCGGCGACGCTCACCAGCAACGGCGACCGAGAAGCAAGCGAACGTGAAGAGCGGTGCGCGGATGGCGCGGCGCGGCGGCGTGCTCGCTATCGCTGCTGCAACCCTCATGTGCGCCGGCGCCGCCGGCGCCGGGACGCAGCGGGTCTCGCTACAGCGGACGCCTTCGGCGCGGGCGCGCCGAGCGCTCGCGCCGCAAGAGAGCGCCAGAGCCGCGACCTTCACTGGCTCGCCCGCCTCGGCAGGCGTCTCGGGCGCGCAGCGGGGGTCGGTTCTTCTGACCGGTAGTCCGGGTGTCCCGGTCGCAAATCCGCGGACGGACACCGTGTACGTGCCGATCCAGTGCGCGACGAGCTTCTGCTCCACGCCGACCGCCGGGCGTGTCCTCGACGTGATAGCGGCTGCTCGCTGTGACGCGAACCTCGTGTCCGGGTGCCGGGTACTCGCCACCGTCCGCGTCGGGAAGAGCCCACTGGCGGCGGTCCTCGACGGGTCCACGGACACGATCTACGTGGTCAACGGCGGCAGTACGTCACCGACTACCCGCTCGGGGACCCCCGGCAGCGTGTCGGTGGTCAACGGCGCCCGCTGCAACGCTACGGTCAGAAGCGGCTGCGCGCGGGCGATCGCGACTATCACCACGGGTGGGTTCCCGGTGGCCGGCGCGGTCGACCCCGCGACCGGCACCCTCTATGTCGCGAATCTGAAGGGCGGCGTGTTCGCGATCGACATCGCTCGCTGCAACGCGGTCACCACCAGCGGGTGCCGGCAGCCGGTGAAGAAGATCGTCGACCGCGGTGACCCGGACGCCGTCGCTGTCGACGTGGCCACGGACACGGTGTATGCCGCCGATGACGGCGCCTCCGGAAACGGCGACACGCTCTCGGTGATCAATGGCGCCCAGTGCAACGGCAGTGACGGCCGTGGGTGCGGCCGAGCTTCGCGCACGGTCAGGGTGGGTTCCAATCCCGAGTGGGACGCGGTCGATCCGGCGACGAACACCGTCTATGTCGCGAACACCGACGACGGGACGGTGTCGGTCATCAACGGCGCGCGCTGCAACGCCATCGTCGGTGCCGGTTGCCGGCGCCTGGCGACGACGGTGAGCACCGGCGCCGGCGTCGGTTTCGTTGCCCTCGACGCTGCCCGGCACACCGTGTTCGCGGTCAACGCCGGCGACGACACGGTCTCGGCGATCAACACCAGCCGTTGCGACGCGACGCACATCGCCGGGTGCTCGGGGTTCGCGCCCGCCCAGCAGGCAAGCGCCAACCAAGGTCCCGGCTATGCGCAGTTCCCCGCCCAGCTCGCGCTGCTGCCGCAGACCGGCTCCGCCTATCTCGTCGACGAGGGCGGCTCAAATGTCCTGGCCGTCGTCGACCTGAGCCACTGCGACGCCGTCAGTACGTCCGCGTGCCGCGTGGATGCCCTCAGCGCGCCGCGGGATCACGAGTACCTCGCGGCGATCGACCCCGCCACCGACACGATCTATGCCAGCAGCAAGACGGCACCACGGATCGACGTGCTCAACGGCGCGACCTGTCACGCTGGCCAGCTCTCCGGCTGCGCCCCCGTCGCCGAGATCCCGATCGGCGAGATGGGCGCGAACGTCGGCGCGGTGGACGACGCCACCCACACGCTGTACGTCTCCGGGGCCTCGTCGATCTCGGTGATCAACACCGCGGCCTGCAACGCCCAGGTCACGATCGGATGCGCCAGCCCGCCGGCGACGATCACGATCGGGGCCTCTCCCGGCATCCCTGCGCTGGACCCCGCCACCCAGACGCTCTACGTCGCGTTCGGCAAGACCGCAAACCAGGTGGCGGCGATCAACGCCGGGACCTGCAACGCCGAGACGACGACCGGCTGCGGGCAGACCCCCGGGATCGCGAGCGTCGGCGCCAACACCAACCAGATCGCGGTCAGCGCCGCCACCAACACGATCTACGCGCCCGCGGCCGGACCCAACTACTCCGGCGACACCGTCGCGGTAATCGACGGCGCGACCTGCGACGCCGCGGACCTCGCAGGCTGCGACCGGCCCGCCGCCATCGTGAAAGTCGGCGCGGGCCCGGCCGGGGCCGCGGTCGACGACCTCACCCACACCGTCTACGTCGCCAACAACGCCGACGGGGATACCCCCGGGACGGTGTCGGTGATCAACGACTCCACCTGCAACGGGCAAGACACCTCGGGCTGCGGCTCGATCGCGGCCACCGTCGCGATCGGCCGCTCACCGCTCCTAGCCGCGATCGACACCATCACCGACCAGCTCTACGTCACCGACTACTCCAGCGCAGCGGTGTCGATCATCAACGGATCGACCTGCAACGCCGAGATCACCACCGGGTGCTCCCGGGCGGCTGCCCTCCAAGCGGTCGGCTCCCAGCCCTACGGGCTCGCCCTCGACGACAGCAGCGACACCGTGTACGCGTTCACCACCCTCGGAGTAGGAGCGACGTCGATCTTCGCCGGGCCGGCGTAGCGACCGCCCACGAATTTTGGGCTCCCCGCATGTTCCGTGGGCGAGGTGACCGCGGTCGCGGGGTGGCGCGGTCGTCGTCGTCTGATCAAGCAGGGCCGCGGTGGTTGGCGTGGCCCGCGAGGCGTTTGTGCGGCTCGTGGCGGGATTCGCGCTGCTTGACGGCCGCCGCCGTCTGCGCTGCGGGGGCACGGAGGTCAGGGCGCTGGGAGCGCCCGAACCTTCGAGCAGGAGGGGGCGCACGCCGCCGTGCTCCTCCGGTCCCGGCTTCTGACAGTCGGGAACCTGATGCAAGGAACGGTGTCGACGTGCGCCCGCTCAGGGTATGGAAGAAGCTGCTCGATCTGCACCGAGCTGTCGTGGAAGACATCATGCTCACCGACAGCGGGGCGCCGGTGATGTCGGGCCGCGCCACGAAGCGACGCCCCGTAGCTGACGCTTCCAGCCGCCGGCGGCGCATGGTTGCTACGCGTTGGGACGGCGGCGCACCGGTCTCACCAACTAGACGTCGTGTGCCCTGCCTCACGCAGCAGCCCGGGGGTTTATCACTCCCATCTGTCTCAGCGTGAACCCGACCGATCAGTTCCAAGCCCGAACTGATCACGGCAGCTACCGGCGGCGATGCGGCAGCCCAAGACCGACAATCAGCATCACCATAACGATGCCCCAGAACACGGGCCATTCAACCGGCCACGGAAGGCCACTAGCAGCAACCGCTGTATCCACGACGACCAATACGACCAGCACCGCAACACGCCACCGCTCCATCACGTCACCTGTCTTGCCAGTCGCAGAGCAATCCATGATGGCCTCTTGGCCGACGCCACGAGCGCGATCACCGGATCGACATCGTAGACGCTGACGATGACGATGACGATCCCGGTTCCTTGCATCCACCGACACGACGGCTGTGCCCGTTCGATGCTGTATTCGTAGTCCCACCGGCTCGTGGCTGGCGGTTGCCGGCCGCCCTGGCGGGACCTCGACCTCACCGGCTCGATGATCCGCGTGCGGACCAGCTTCTCCTCAGGAGCTGGAAGCTCCGTCGCCGGCCGCCGCTGGCTGACGGCGTTCGGGCGCGCGCGAGCGGTCGCCGCGTGATAGGACGTGGCTCCATATCGAAGCTCACCCGAGGAGAGGCATGCCGCCCAGCAGCGTCCATTTCAATGGTTCGGTCAACCTGCCCGACGCCGAAACCGTGATGCGAGAGATCAGCGCCCGGGTTCCCACCGGGGTGCGTCGGATGACCGATGGCGAGACCGGTGACCGCGACTACTGGATCTCGTTTCAGACCGATAAGTTCAAGGCGATGCCCGAGTTCGAGACGGTGCGGTCGGGGCGGTTCTACGAGACCGCCGACGATGCTCCCGAGATGCCTCAGCTCAAGCTCGCGAAGGGCGTGACGGCCGATGCGATCCGGTGGCCGAACCTCGGCTACGCCGACGCCTATGAAGAGTCGTTCAGAATCTTCCGCGCGCTCCAGGACGACGGCACGATCGCCGGCGACATGCGACTGCAGCTCCAGTACCCGACGCCGCTGGCATCGATGGCCGGCACGATCGCGCCCGAGGACCTGCCCGCGGTCTCGCGCACCTACGAGGAAGCGCTGCTGGCTGATCTCGATCGTGCGATGGTGACGCTCTCGCACGACCGGATCGCGGTCCAGTGGGACATCGCGGTCGAGATGGGACTGCTGGAGGGCGGCTTCGGGACCGAGCCGGCGCCCGTCGACGCGATCGCCCACGGGATCGTGACCTGCGTCGACCGCGTGCCGGAGGACGTCCCGGTCGGCCTGCACCTCTGCTACGGCGACTACGGACACCAGCACTGGAAGCAGCCGGCCTCGCTTGAGCTCCAGGTGCGGCTCGCCAACACCGTCGCCGCCAGCGCCCAGCGGACGCTGGACTTCGTTTCGTTCACCGTGCCCCAGGACCGGACCGACGAGGCCTACTTCGCGCCGATCGCCGAGCTCGCGGTTGGTGACGTCACCGAGCTGTACTTCTCGCTCGTCCCGTACCACCCGGCGACGCAGCCCGCTGGTGCGACCGCCGAGCAGGTCGGCCACATCGACGCCGCGCTCACGCGCTCGCCGGCCGGTGCTCGGCCATGGGGCATCTGTACCGAGTGCGGGATGGGCCGCGCGCGTCGCGAAGACATCCCGGCGCTGCTCGACCTGCATCGGACGATCCTCGCGGAGGCGGCGAACTGACCTCCTCGCGCGGCCGACATCGACGCTCGCTCGCGACCACCGCGCGGATCACCTCCGTCGGTGGTCGCGCCGCGACCCCCGGCTACCGGATACCGGGCTCGGAGGCTCGCTCTGGGTACTAGCAACGCTAACCGGTACGGACGCCGCTGACCTTGACGGACTGGCTGGCCTGAACGCGATCACGGGCAGTTCGGCGGCCAGTCGAGCGCGGGCGGCCTCGCTGGCGTCATAAGGCCAGCCGACGAGCCAGCTCAGGACTCCGGTGATGATCGGTGCCAGCAGGCGGTGGCGGTGCTCGTAGTCGGCGATGGTGTCGGCTGCTTCCTGTGGGTCGAGCTCCCGATGCGCCGGCCGAAACCGCCTGCGTCCGACCGCGACTTCCAGCGCGTCGTGCGCTTGGAGGTTGCGGTACCAGTTCGCCGACCGGCCGAGTCCGGCGATGACCATGTACTCACCGGAGATCGGATCGTGAGCGATCACTTCGAGCATGGTCTGGCGTGGTTGTCCGGAGGTGCGGCCCAGGTGGGTGAGCCGAAGAAACCGCTCGCCGAACATCCAGCCGGCGTTATGGTCATAGACGCCCGCCGGCGCCCGCAGGACTCGGCTGAGGATCGGCCCAGGGCGCGGGTTGGTCATGCGGGCATCCCCGGGTCGCTATCCGTCAGTCCATAGTCCAGACCGCGGCGGGGCCGGCAGGATGACGCATCTCCGGAGCGCGGCGTGACGTCGCGCGGCGTAGCCAAGCCACTGAGAGCCGGCGAGCGCCACGTTCGGCCGGCCTGGTTCGGTCGAGACGGTGCGCTGAGATCTCATCAGAACCCGACTGCCCGAGGATGCATCCATCCTTCATGCGAACGTATTACGTCATACCGATCGCTCGCTTGAGGGCCGATCTGACGTGCACGGGCTGTCGCCTGATGCCTCGTCGGGGGTAGTACCGCATTTCCGGCCCAGGGCACGCGCGTCGTCGAATAGCCGGTACCCGTCCGATGGATCGAACCGCAGCCCCTCCACCCACGCCCGCCCAGGCCGCTCGGATCTACCTGCGTCCGATCGCGACACCGTTTCCCCTGGGGTTCGGCGCACTGGCGGCCGCCAGTCTGATGGTCGCCGGATCCGAGTTGGGGTGGTTCGCCGCGTCCGACCGGCCGGTCGTCGCCGTCGTCCTGATCGGATTCGCCTTTCCGCTGCAGATTCTCGCCTCAATCTTCGGATTCCTCGGCCGTGACACCGCCGCCGCGACGGGGTTCGGGATCCAGGGCGGGACATGGATGGTGGTGGGTGTCGATCTGTTTTTGTCCAAGCCGGGAAGCACCAGTCATGCGCTTGGCGTGCTGCTACTGGCCGCCGCTGCGTGGATCCTCCTGTGCGCGCTTGGCTCCGCACTCGGTAAGTTCGCGCCGGCGGTGGTCTTGCTGCTGACCGCTCTACGCTTTCTCCTCACCGCGCTGTACGAGCTGACCGCGAGCCGCCGACTCGAGCACGGCGCGGCGATCGTCGGCTTGCTGCTGGTGGCCGCTGCCGCCTACGTCGCGTTCGCGATGGAAGTGGAAAACCTGCAGCGCCGCACCGTGCTGCCATTGCTGCGCCGCGGGGCAGGCGCCGAGGCGATGCGGAGCGACCTCGCCACGCAAGCCCGGCGCCTGGACCGAGAGGCCGGAGTCCGCGAGCAGCTCTAGGGGTGCACGCGGTCATGTCACCCCGGCTTGGGCACGCCCGCGGTCACGCGGTCGCCGAGCTCGCTGAGCTCGATCGCGGGCTTCACGTTCCGCGGAGCGTCGGAGCCGCTGACCGCCTCGGCCTGCCGTTTCTCGACGGACTGCTCGTCCGCTCAGTCAGGTAGCGAAGCGCCGATGTGGGGAACTGGTGGGTCCTGGCTCCATCCTGCGACACGGGACCACGTCGGACGGGGCGATCTCCCACCATCGCGCCGGGTCCAGCGCAGGCCATCACTTCCAGGCGTCCTTCCGCGTCGGCGCACCGCTCTGCTCTTGCCAAGCGCAGCGAGCTCGCGCGCCGCAGAGACCGGACATGGTTGCTCCGCGGAGACCCGCCGGCCGACCGGCGTGCCCGCGCGCATGCGCTGCGGGGAGCGATCCCGACCCCTGACGTCCCGTCGTGGCCGCCGCAGACCCGCGGCGTCAGGAGATCAACCGCTGGACGTCTGGTGACGGCCATTCAGCTGAGCGACCCCTGCCCGGCTCGAGATCGGCGCGCGGGCCGGCCGGCCGCGGATATCAAACCGCGGATCTCGGCCTGGACGCAGCCGCCTGGTGACGGCGGCATGAGCGCTCGGCCCTCGCGGATCCTGAGCCTGTCGTGCGTCATTCGCGCACGAGTCGCCGGAAGAGAAACGATGGGTGAAGCATTCGGAGTCATAGGAGCATGATGGTTTCAGATCGGCCGCGGCCGCCAGATCACAGTTCGAGTGCTGACCGATCCGCCCCGACCTGGTTATTGTCTCGGACAATCATGGCATAGTGCATCTAATGCCATTGCCATCTACCACTACGGGTCCTCGCGGCGCAGCAGCCGACCGCGATGAGCTCGTCGACGCGGTGCTCGGCGCAAGCCGAGCCCTTGTCGGGGTGGCCGCTCGTTCTCTGGCCACCGTGGCCGAGGATGTGACCCTTGCGCAATACCGGGTTCTGATCGAACTCGCCTCGCGCGGACCCCAGCGAGTGGCTGACCTGGCCACGGCGCTGACGGTCGAGCGCTCAACGGCGACGCGGATGTGTGATCGGCTCGTCCGCAAGCGGCTGGTGGCGCGCCGTCGCGCCACCGACGACCGCCGGGTGGTGCGCATCTCACTGACCGCGAGCGGCGCGGAGTTGGTCAGCCAGGTCAGCCGGCGGCGCCGGACGGAGATTCAACGGATCGTGCGGCGGATGCCCCCCTCTCATCGCCAGCTCGTCGTCGAAGCGCTCCAAGCGTTCTCGCAGGCCGCGGGTGAGGTTCCCGAGCAGGATTGGTCACTCGGCTGGGGACTCGGTCATGACTGAACCCGGTATTCCAGAGACCGCCAGTCCCGGCCGGCCATCGGTGCTCCGAGCCACCGCCTCTTGGCTGGGCTCCACCCGGATGGGTCTCGTGGTGATGGCGCTGCTCGTCGGCGCCGGTGCCGGCTTCGGCGCCGCCGGCTTCCGTGAGCTCGTGTTCTTCTGCACCTGGCTGGCCACCGGCCACACCCAGTTCGGCCAGCAGGGCCACGCTCCGAGCCTCCACCTCGCATGGCTGGGAATCTGGTTCGTCCTCGTCGTTCCCGTCGTCGGCGGCCTGATGTACGGTCCTCTGGTGCAGCGGTTTGCCCGCGAGGCACGAGGTCATGGCGTGCCGGAGGTCATGTTGGCGGTGGCCGAGAACGGTGGGCGTATCCGGCCCCAGGTCACGGTCGTCAAGGCGCTGGCGTCGGCCATCACCATCGGCAGCGGCGGCTCGGTCGGACGCGAAGGCCCGATTGTGCAGATCGGATCGGCCCTGGCCTCCACCCTCGGCCAGGTCGTCCGCATGTCAGAGAGCCGCCTGCGGATCATCGTCGCCTGCGGCGCCGCCGGCGGTATCGCCGCGACGTTCAACGCCCCGATCACCGGTCTGTTCTTCGGCTTTGAAATTGTCCTGCGCGAGTTCTCCTTCGACGCGCTGTTCACCACCACCCTGGCGGCCGTGACGGGCGACATCATCAGCCGCGCGTTTTTCGGATCCGCGCCGTTCTTCACCGCCGTCCCCCACGACCTCGCTGTCACCAACGACACCACATATCTGTTGGTGGCAGTGCTGGCGATCGCGGCGGGCTTGATCGGCCTGGGCTTCAAGACCATTCTGTACGGCATGGAAGACTATGTCGACACGCTATGGACCGGCCGGCCAGAGTGGGCCCGCCCGGCCGTCGGAGGCATCGTCCTGGGGGTCGTGCTGCTCGCTCTGCCCCAGATGTACGGGGTCGGTTACCCCGTGATGGACTCGGTGATCGCCGGGCGCGTCGTATTGGGGCTCGTTCTCCTCTTCCTCGTCGGCAAGATCGTCGCCACCTCGTTGACGCTGTCGATCGGCGGCTCGGGTGGAGTGTTTGCCCCCTCGCTGTTCATCGGCGCGATGGCCGGCATGGCGTTCGGCACCGTCGCCCACCATATCTTCGGCTCCGCGATCGGACCACCCGCGCTCTACGCCGTGGTGGCGATGGGCGGAGTGTTCGCCGCCGCTGCGCAGGCGCCGCTGACGGCGATCGCCAGCGTGGTCGAGATGACCGGCAACTTCGGCATCACCCTGCCGATCATGCTCACGGCCGGCATCGCCGCCGCGGTCTCCAAGCAGCTCTCGTATGGCAGCGTCTACACCACCAAGCTGCTGCGCCGTGGAATCGACATCGAGCGCCCGAAAACCGACGGCATTCTGAAGACGCTCAGGGTCGGCGACGTGATGCAGCCGATCATGGCCGCGCATGGCGTGCCACGCCTGCGGCCCGGGGAAATCGACGCCCCCGCCCCCACGCCGGCCGCCCGCGCCAGCTGGGACGGCCTCGGCGTCGTTATCGGCGGCAGCCGCGATCCCCAGGAGCTCTTCGAGGACGAGACGCTGGAGCAGGCGCTGCGCCAGCTGACCCTGTACGGCCGGTCCGGCCTGCCCGTCCTGGCGGCGGATCGCAGACACCTCCGCGGCTGGGTGACTCGCCAGGGCGTCCTCGCCGCGCTGTTGCAGAACATCGCGTCAGCCGAGCAGAGCATCGAGGCAGGCGCGGTGGCCGCAGACTTCGCGTCAGCTGACCCCCAGCAGGCCGCCCACCGGTCAACCGCCCCACTCGCCGGATACGAGATCATCGAGCTGAGCATCCCCGGCGACTCGCCGGCGGCCGGTCACGCGATCAGCGCAGTTCCGTGGCCGACAGGAGCGATCGTCGTCGCGGTGACCGAACGCGGTAACCTGGTCGCGCCGACGCCAGAGCAGACCATCCGAGCGGGTGACCACGTCGTGTTACTCACCCCCAGCGCGAGCACCAATGCAGCGATCGACGATCCCGCAGTGGTCACCAACCTGGAATCAGCATGACCCAGTTCGCGCCATGGCGCTTCCTGCGGTCCCGTCATTTCGAGCCCGCGATCTGAGCGGTTGACGGCACCGCGCGATCTCGCGCGAGTGCCGGCGATATCGATCAGCCGCACGCCGATCCGACAGCCGCGTGTCCGGGATGGATGTCGGCGACAGCCTGACGACGCCGTGGTGGCCGAGCCAGCTGATGGTGCGCTCGCTGATGGCCGGCGACGCGCGCGTGGCATTCGCCGCCCTGCGTCCCTCCGGCCACCACGCCGAGCGAGCCCGCTCGATGGGGCGTCGAGACGTTGAGTCTTCGCATATGTAAGGTCGATCAGCAGATTGGACCGGTCGCAACCGGCGTGTCCTTGAGGTATCCCTCACGAAGCGCCGCGCCGTCGAGACTCCTCTCGAGCTGCCAGTCGCCGCGGCTCAGAAGCGCCGGCAGTTCGGCTGCTTCAGACGGAAGTGAAGCCTTCGCGACCCTGGCGGCTGTCTGGACCGCTGCTCGCCCGGGCTCAGCGTCGACCAGCTGCTCGCCGCACGAGCGGCGACAGCCGCGGGAAAGCTTCACGGTCGTCCTGGCGGCGTTGATACCGGCGCCCGGAGGCTGTCACGGCGCTGCCGCCGGCTGCGCCGCTTCGCAGTAAGAGAGATTACGCGAGACGCCTTCGCGTTTGGCTACGAATGTCACGGGGTAGGACCGGACCTCAGATCAGGGAGGGGACTACCAGGAGGACGGTTTCATGGCTCATGTCCCCGACGTGCGTGCGGACTTCGTCGACGCCGGTTCGGCGTATGGCGACGGCAGGGGAAACCTTGGCGATGGCGTGTCCCGGCGACGCTTTATCGGATACCTGATCGCTGGCTCGACGTTGATCGCCGCGGTGCCGCAATTCGTCTCGCCCGACACCGCGCTCGCGGCGGTCCCAACCGTGCAGCCGATCGACAGCTATGACCTCTCCGATCTGCTCAACGAGGCGGCCGCTCCCACGAGCTCCCTGATCAGCGTCACGATCAACACCGATGGCACGGCGTCGTTCGCAATGCCGCGCGCCGAGGTCGGCCAGGGGATCACCACCGCGTGTGCGATGGTGATCGCCGACGAGCTGTCGCTCAGCGTCGACCAGGTCAGCGTCACGCTCGCCGACGCCATGCCCCAGCTGATCTTCAACCAGTTCACCGGCGGATCGAACACGATGCACTCGATCTACTTCCCGCTCCGGGCCGCCGCCGCGATCGCCAAGAGCGCGCTGCTTGACGCCGCCTCGGCGTACCTCAACGAGCCGGTCGACGACCTGACCGTGCTCGACGGGGTCGTCAGCAGCTCGACCGGGACCAGCGTCACCTACGGCCAGCTCGCAGCGCGGGCCGCCGTCACCACGAACACCCAGGTGGTCACGACTCTCCAGCCGTCGTCGGCGGCGACCATCATCGGGACGCCGACGCCCCGGGTCGACGCGCGCGACATCGTGACCGGAACCAAGCAGTTCGCCATGGACCTCCCCATCGCCGACGCCCTGCCGACGATGGTCTGCCGCCCCCCGACGATCAACGGCAGTGTCGTCGCGGTCAACAACCTGCCCGCCGTCCAGTCGATGCCCGGCGTGACCGACGTCGTCGCGATCCCGCACACCGCTTTCGTGCCAGGCGGCGTGGCCGTCCGCGCCCAGACCTTCGGCCAGTGCATCGACGCGATCCAGGCCCTCAACGTCACCTGGAAGACCGGGTCGGCCGGGACGATGTCGGAGTCCGACGTCACAGCCGAGCTGGCCGCGAGCGCCGTGCCGCTCACGCCGGCGCTCCCGCTGGTCAAGACGCTCGACCGCACGTTCACGTTCAACTTCCGGCCTGGCGACCCGCTCGAGCCCAATTGCGCGGTGGCGACCGTCACCTCGACGAGCGCCGAGGTGTGGGCGAGCCTGAAGTCCCCGATCTGGGCCAAGGAGCAACTGGTCACGATCCTCGGGCTGCCGCTGAGCGCGATCACCGTTCACGTCGCCCAGGGCGGCGGCTCCTTCGGCCGTCACCTGTTCTCGGACTCGACGTTTGAGGCCGCGGTGATCTCGCAGCAGCTCGGCAAACCCGTGAAGCTGATGTGGGCCCGTACCGACAGCTTCCGTCAGGGCCGCTGTCACCCGATGGCCACCAGCCAAATCCGTGTCACCTACTCGGGCGCTAACGTGCTGGCGCTCGACCAGCGCCACACGAGCGTCGCCACCGACTTCTCGATGGGTTTCGGTGAGCTGCTGTCGGCGACCGCGGCGACCGTCCCCGAGGGCAACCTCGGTTTCGCCGAGACGGTGTTCAGCCTGACCGCGAACTGCCCGTACAACTTCGGACCGGTCACGCAGCTGATCAACGAGGCCTACCAGTACAACACGTTCAACACCGGCAGCGTCCGCAACATCTACAGCCCGGACGTGTGCACCGCGCTCGAGTTGATGGTGGACCAGACGGCAGCGGCCATGGGGCAGGACCCCTACGCCTTCCGCCAGAGCTTCGTCCGTGATCCCCGCCTCCTGGCCGTGCTCAACTCGGTCGCCACCGCCGGGAGCTGGGGCCGCGCGATGCCGGCCGGCACCGCCCAGGGCATTGCGATGCACAGCGAGTACAAGGGTGCGATCGCGTGTCTTGTCGAGATCGACTGCACACCCGCGACCGTCAACCGCGTCGTCACCAACGGATTCACCGGGCCCCGTGTCACCAAGGTCGTCCTCGCCGTCGACGTCGGGCTACCGATCAATCCGCTCGGGCTCGAGGCCCAGATGCAAGGCGGGATCATGGACGGCATCGCCCAGGCGCTGACGTACAGCCTCCATCTCGACGACGGGTACTTCCTCGAGGGCAGCTGGGACAATGCCTACTACACCCGTCAGTGGAACGTCCCGCCTGACGTCCAGGTGATCATCATGCCGCCGACCACCGGTCAGCCCGGCGGCGCCGGCGAGTTCGCTGTCGCGCCATCGATGGCAGCCACCGCGTGCGCCTATGCGCGAGCGACGGGCACCATCCCGACGTCGTTCCCGATCAATCACAGCCAGCCACTCGGCTTCACGCCGTATCCCACCGTGCCACCGATCCCGCAGTCACCGACTGACGGTCTGGACTACGAGTACTAGGAGCCCCACTGTGCCAACCCAAACCTTCATCGTCAACGGGCAGCAGACAACCGTGACCTGCGAGGACGACGTGCGCCTCCTCTGGGTGCTGCGAGACCTCCTGGGAATCACCGGCCCCAAGTACGGCTGCGGACTCGACGTCTGCAAGGCCTGCACGTGCCACATCAACGGCGAGGCGTTCAACCCCTGCTCGGTCCCGGTCTCCGACATTCAGCCGACCGACGAGATCACGACGATCGAAGGCCTTGCCGCGACCGTCGGACTGGATCTGCATCCGATGCAGCAGGCCTGGCTCGATGCTGACGTTGCCCAGTGCGGCTACTGCCAGCCCGGGCAGATCATGGCTGCCGTAGCACTCGTTAACGAGAAGGGCGGCGACATCACCGACGCCGACCTCGACTCGATCCGCAACATCTGCCGCTGCGGCACCTACGTGCGGATCCGGGAGGCGATCACGGCCGGCGCCGCACAGATGTAGCCGGCGGCGCCGGGGTCTGGCGGCGCGACAGCGCGCCAGACCCCGGGTCTGGCGGCGCGTCAGCGCGACGCCGCTGGGCAGCGCCCTGCCCGATCTCGACGTTGCCCGCGCACCTGTGAGGACGGCGCCGCGCGTGCCTTCGGAACCTCAGCGCCGGCGCGCGGGCCAACGCGTCATGGATATGTTCCAGGCCCCATGCGGTCCCGGTCATCCCATCTCCGTGGTTCGCGAGCGAACGACAAACCGCTCAGCCGGCAACATCGGCAAGCGGTGGCGATAGATGGATTGCTAGGACCGAACCGCTCGCGTCTGCCGCGCCGACCGGCCGCGAACGGGACCGAGGCGTCGACTGGGCCGCGCCGGTGTGAGGTCCCGTTCAAGACCCGAAAGGATCCGCCTCCAGCCGTCGGCGAACACTCGCTGCTGCTCCTCAGGCAGGTAGCGAAAGAACAACTGCCGGACATTGGCGCGATGAGTTCGCCGCGCGGCCGCAAACCGGCGACGCCCGAGCGGGGTGAGCGTTGCGACCAGCACACGGCCGTCGCCGTCATCAGGCTCGCGGCGCACCAGCTCCAGTGACTCGAGTTCGTCGACGATGCGAGTGAGACCACTGCGACTGAGAAGCGCGACGTCGGCGAGGTCAGACATGCGCATCCCGCCGCCGTTCACTGCGAGCTTGAGCAGGACCTCGTACTCGACCAGCGCCAATCCCTGCTCAGCGCCCATCATCGCGTCGAGCTCCCGGGTCACCACGGAGTGCACGGCCAGCAACCCTGACCAGGCAGCGGTCTCGACGTCAGTCAACCCTTCCTGTGCGCGGGGCGCCATAGCCCACGAGTCTAGATGCTCGTGCGGAACCGGAGAAGCTCCGGACGATAGTTGCTTCGCGAAGCAGTCATTTGATAGGCTCGCGTCGATGAGCGAGAGACTCCCTGACGCACAGATCGTGATCGCGCCTGACGGTCCCTACCTCATTTCGGGTGGGCTGTCGCTCAGCGAGCAATCCCTGTCGATCGACGAGCACGGCAACACGTGGGACTTCGAGGAAACGGGCCGACTCGACGCTCCGGAGCGCTACGCCCTGTGCCGCTGCGGGCAGTCGGCCAACAAGCCATTCTGCGACGGCAGCCATGCGCGTGTCGGCTTCGACGGCACGGAGTCGGCCAGCCGTCAGCCGTTCGACGAAGACGCCGAGACGCTCGAGGGCCCCACGATGGACCTCCTGGACAACCGTCCGCTGTGCGCCTTCGCTCGGATCTGCGATGGCCATGGCCGCATTTGGAACAGCGTGCACGAAACCGCCGAGCCCCACCAGCGAGAGATCGTCGCTCATCAGGGGACGTTCTGCCCAAGCGGTCGACTCGTGGTCCGCGACAAACTCATCGGCTCGACGCTGGAGCCGGCACTGCCTCAATCCATCGTGCTGCTCGAGGATCCCCAGGAGCATGCGAGCGGCCCCATCTGGGTTCGCGGCGGAGTGAGGATCGTCTCGGCGGACGGCACTGCGTATGAGCAGCGCAATCGCGTCACCTTGTGCCGGTGCGGAGAGTCGTCCAACAAACCTTTCTGCGATGGGACCCACGCCCACATCGGGTTCAGGGCGCATCCGGCGACGTCCGATTCCTCGCGCTCCTGAGCGCGCGAGTCCGAGCTCGCGCACAGGCTCCAGGCCGGCAGGAGCAGGGTGACCAACGAGCAGCAACCAAGCGCCTCGAGACCGGCCACTGGCAGCCGGTTGTCTGAGAGCGGGCGGGTCGAGGCGTTCAGCGACGGGGTGCTGGCCATCGCCCTGACCCTCCTTGCGCTCGATCTCCGCGTGCCGATCAGCCGGCCGGGACGGTTTGGCCACGACCTGCTCGGAGAGTGGCCGTCCTACATCGCCTACATCGCCTCGTTCGTCTATATCGGCGTCATCTGGGCCAACCATCACGCGCTGTTCACTCGCATCGACCGAGTCAACCGTGGCCTGCTCGCCCGCAACCTGGCTCTCTTGCTTCCGGCGTCCGTCCTGCCGTTCCCCACCGCAGCGCTCGCCTCGGCGTTCCGAACTGGAACGGCCGGGGACGAGCGCGCCGCGCTCGCCCTCTACGGCGTGATCGCGTTCGCGATGGCCGCAACCTGGCTGCTCCTCTTCTCCTACCTCGACCGGCACCCCGAACTTCTGCACGACGATGTGCCACACGGATACTTCCGCCGCGAACGACGACGAGCCACTCCGGGCCTGGTCTTCCCGTGCATCGCCGTCGCCATCGCCCTCATCTCACCCGTCGCCGCCCTGTCGGTATTTCTCCTTATCTCCGTGTTCTACGCCGTGACGAGCGAAGGAGTGCCAGATCGATGACAGCGAGCAGCGTCGCAACCTCCACCTGCTCAGGCTCATCGTCTGTCACAGCCGCAACGCGGTCTCGCTGACCGGGGCGGCCCCACTGGGAGCGCGGCGTGCCCGTGCTTTCCAGGAATAGCGGGCGGTCGGCAGCACGCTGTACACCTCCACCGACCCGACCGCATCCAGCGCCGGCTGGACACCGGCGAGCCTCAGCGGCGCGGCCCCCGACGGGCTCGTCTCGTGTCCGACCGACACCCTGTGTCTGGACGCCACCGCCAACCAGGTGCTGTACGCGAGCAACGATCCGACCGGCGGCAGTGCGGCCTGGGTCGCGCCGCCCTGCGGCCCGACGTCGACCGCGGCCGCCTGCGCGGGCGAGAGCCCGTGCGCGTTCGCCGGGTGCTCTCGGTCAACCTCGCCGGCGGCGACGAGTTGGAGGCTCGTGAGATGCGCTGTGCGTGTGCAGTTGCGCGATAGCGCCGTCAAGCGCGATTCGGAGTTGGGTGCCGTCACGGCTGGTTTTGGCCAGCAGCAGCCCGCCTTGGATCGCCGCGAGCGTCGTCGTGGTCAGCTGTTCGAGGTCGGCGTCGGCGGCCAGCAGGCCGCCGTCGCGCAGCCGCGAGAGCGCGCCGCCGATCGCCGCCCGCCAGCTATCGAACGCTTCGTCGAGCGTGGCGCGGAACCGCTCGTCGGTGTCTGCCAGTGCCGCGGCCAGCGTCCCGATCGGACAACCACCACGTCCGCCTCGGCGCTCCGCGCTGGCGACCATTGAGTCTGCCCAGTGCTCTAGATCTCGCCAGCTATGCACCGTGTCGAGCGCCTGTGCTTGGGCGCCGAGGACGACGGTCGATTGGTGATCGATCACCGCCTGAACGAGCCCGTGCCGATCGCCGAAGTAGTGGTACAGCTGGCTCTTGCTCGAGCCGGTTGCGGCGCGAACGTCATCGAGGCTGGTGCTCGCCACCCCCCGCTCGCCGATCAGCGCGGCGGCAGCGGCGACGATTCGCGCGCGCGTCGCGCGGCCCTGCTCAGTCATCGCCGGTGACGTCATCGCGACGACTCTACCCGCAGTGGACCGGACGGTCCACCCGAACCCCCCGCTCGGACCGGATGTGCTTGACTGTCGGGTTGGACCAGCCGGTCCAACACATTCCAGATGACGGTCAGGAGGCAGGCGATGAGCCCGACGATTCAGGAGCAGTCAGACCAGCTGCAGGCCGCCTCCGCCGGCCGGCTCCCAGCCGAGGTGGCCGCGGCCTTCGCGCGCGACCGAGCCCGGCTCCGCGAGCGCGGCACGCTCGCCGACGCCGTCTCCGCGGGCGATCTACTCCAGGATTTCACGCTGCCGGACGCGACCGGCAACGAGGTGTCGCTGTCGGGGTTGGTGGCGGACGGGCCGGTCGTGCTGGTGTTCTATCGCGGCGGCTGGTGCCCGTATTGCAACCTGGCGTTGCACCAGTACCAAGCCGAACTGGTGCCCGAGCTGTCCGCGTTCAACGCGCGGATGGTGGCGATCAGCCCGCAGACACCTGACGAGTCGCTCAGCACCGCCGAGAAGCACGCCCTCCGGTTCCCGGTGCTCTCGGACACCGGCGCGCGCGTCGCACGTCGACTGGGCGTCGCATTCCAGCCCGCTGAGGACGTTCTCGAGGCCCAGAGGACGCTCGGCCTCGACATTCGCACAACAAACGCGGAGGGCGGGAGCGAGCTGCCGATGCCGACCGTCCTCGTCGTCGATCGCGACCGGATCGTGCGGTTCGCCGACGTGCAACCGGATTACGCCACCCGCACCGAGGTCCAGACCATCGTCTCGGCACTCGCCGAGCTCTGAGCCCCACCGCCGATCGAGATCCGCGATACCGAAAGGAGGAAGCGATGTCCGCCAATCTCGAGAACCGCACCGCGCTCGTCACAGGAGCCGGTCGCGGAATCGGTCGCGCGATCGCGACCGGCCTCGCACGCACCGGTACGCGGGTTGGGCTGCTCGCCACCCGGAACCCAGACGGGCCAGATCTGGGACATCAACGACCCGGTCCCCCCACCATAACCGACGTCGAAAGGTCGACAGGGGCTACCCGCGACCGGATCCGCTCGCGATAGCCTTCGGCCCGGATCGCAATCCGGAGGGGTGGAATGAAGCTGGGTGAAGCGCTCGCCAGGCGAGCGGACTTGCAGAATCGACTGGGCCAGGTGCGAGATCGACTTCGGCTGAGTGCCCTGGTTCAGGAAGGCGACGAGCCCCCCGAGGATCCGGCGCCCCTCCTTGCTGAGCTCAACGAGATCGCAGCCGAGCTCGAAGGGCTGATCGCTCTGATCAACCGAACCAACGCTGCGACCACGCTGCCATCGGGTCTTCTGTTGACTGAAGCACTGGCGAAGCGAGATGTGTTGGGGCTGCGACACGGCGCGCTGAAAGCTGTCGCTGACGCGACCGCGCAGCAGCAGGCGCGCTACTCGCGGTCGGAGATCCGAATGGTCCGGACGTTCGACGTGGCCGTCGTCCGCAAGCAGGTCGATGGGATCGCCCGGGATCAGCGCAACCTCGATGTCGAGATACAGGCAGCGAACTGGACGGTGGACCTGATCGACACCAGCGCGTAGCACGAGTCGGTAGCCGCGACTGAGGCGGCGAGCGCCAGGGCGGCAACTGCCCCAAAGTTGCACGCCGCGCGAGCGGCTCTCTGGTGGCGCGTGGGCAGCGCCGGCGGGTTCGAATCCCGCACTCGCACGGACACGCCCCGCACCGTCACACCTGCATCGAGCATTCCGCATCGATCACCACCCGGCGCTGGGCCTCGACTGCGGCGAGGGCGGGTACGGGGATCTCGTGCGAATACAAGGTCGAGCTGGATCACCGGACCCGCCGCGCAGGTCGGATCGTTGCTCCACGCCCCCGTCAGACATGGCAGCGTCTGCCCCACGGCCGGCGTCCCGGCGATCACCGGCGCACCCGTATTGACCAGCACGCCCAGGCTCACCGGCCCCGCCGGGCTGACCGGCCCCGCCGGGCTGACCGGCCACACGATCGCGATCACGTTCCGGGGGCGAAGCCTGCGTGCGTGGTCTGAGCGCTCCGATGGTCGTATGCTCGCTTGACCTCGCGTGCGATTCCGACCAGGCGTTCGACACTGCCGTATGCGCGGTCCGGCCACCACGCGAGTGCGATGTGGCACGGGGGGAGGTCGGAGACGGTGACGAAGCTCACGCCCGGCCGGGCGTAGTAGCGTGCGGCGGTCAGGCCCATGATCGAGATACCGCGCCCCGCGGCGACGGCCTGGAGTTCGGCCTCAAAGGTCGGCGCTTCGCACACGACCTGGGCTGGACAGCCGCCTCGCTGTTCCACGAGCGTCCAGTAGTCACGCCAGACTTCATCTACCGAGGGGGCCGCGATCATTGGCTCGGAGATAAGGTCGCGCACCCGTACCTGCCGACGTCTGGTCAGCCGGTGGCCGGTCGGGAGGCACGCGACTCGCGGCTCCTCGAGCAGCTCCAGGTAGTCCAGGCCGTCGAGCCCGAGCGGCGGGCGGACGAAGGCTATGTCGACCTCGCCGTCGGCGAGGCCGGCGGCGGGGTTCGTGAAGTCGTACTCGCGTAGCTCCAGGGTCGCGTCGGGTGTCGATCGCTCGAACGCACGGATGATGCTGGGCATCACCTCGAGCCCGGCGCCGATCACATAGCCGACGGCGAGGTCCCCGACCTCACCACGCCCGGCGCGCTGCATGTGTACGAGCACTCCGTCAAACGCCGTTACGGCGCCTCGAGCGTCGGCAAGCGCCACCCGGCCGGCGGCCGTCAACTCGACGTGGCGCGTCGTGCGATGGATCAAGCTGGCGCCCACCGCACTCTCGAGCTGGTTCAGTGTCTGGCTCAACGCCGACGATGTCAGATGCAGCCGAGCCGCCGCCTGCCCGAAATGCAGCTCCTCGGCCAGAACGACGAACGCGCGCAGATGCCGGATCGTCAGTTGCGTGGCGATGGGGACCTCGCTCCTCCGGATCGAGTGATCTCTGATACGGGCACCGCCCAAACGCTACTCGCAGTGGCCGGGCCTGGGACGGCGCCGCCGGGCCGGCCTCCGGCGCCTGAACCCGGCGGGCATCCTGGTGCCCGACGCAGCCGAATACGGCGTCTGCGAGAGCTCTGCTGCGGCTGCTCACAGGTCAACGAGCGAGAACCTCGGGTCGACGCGAGGCCTGCACGATGCCCAGCGCCTCGTCGAGAACGTCGAGCGCGTGGTCGAGTTGCTGACGATCGATGTCGAGTGGGGGCTTGACTTTGAGGAAGTTCCCGAGCCCGCTGTAGCGGCTCTCGCCAAACAGCACTCCACGCTCCTCGCTCAAGCGCAGGATGTCCTGCAACTCGTGGCAGGCCGGCTCCTTGGTGTGACGATCGACGACGAGTTCGATCCCGACCATCAGTCCGGGACAGCGGACCTCTCCGATGAGCTCATAGCGTGTCGCCATCTCACCCAGGCGCTGAGTGGCATGCTCGCCATGGATCCGGGCGCGTTCGCATAGGCCGTCGTCCTCGATCGCGGTGACCGTCGCGAGCCCGGCGGCGAGCGACACCGGGAACTGTCCGAAGGTCAACTGATCGTCCCCGGTGCCGAACCCGTCGAGTCGGTCGTCGGCCAGGACGCCGGCCAGCGGGAACCCGCCGCCCACTCCCTTGCCGAACACGATGATGTCGGGCTGGACGTTGTAGTAGTCGGCGGCGAACATCGAGCCCATCCGCCCGAATCCGGTCTGCACCTCGTCCCAGATGAGGAGGATGTCGTGGCGGTCACACACCTCTCGCACGCCCTGCAGGTAGGCGAGCGGGAACTCGATGTGCCCGCCATTGCCCTGGATTGGCTCCATCATCACTGCGGCCACGCCTCCGTCGACACCCTTCACGATGGTGTCCTCAAGCAGGTCGAGGCAGAGGAGCGCTTCCTCATCGGGGTCGAGCCCGAGCCGAGTGCGATACGGGTAGGGGTGCGGCACACGGGTGAAACGGGTCTGCAAAGCTCCGAAGGGATTTCCGGGGTGTGGCCAGCTCGCGGCCATCGTGGTCACAGTCCGGCCGTGGTAGGCGTCCTGGAGGACCAGGACGTTCGCTCGGTCCGGGCGGTTGAGGAGGGCCAGCTTGAGGGCCGTTTCGACGGCGGTGCTGCCGTGGAGGCTGTAGCCGACACGCGTCAGGTTCCCAGGGGCGATCTCACGGAGCTTGCGCGTCAGGTCGAGCAGCACCGGCGTGTGAAAGGTCGGCCGCGCGTGCGTAATGTCCTTGAGCTGTGCGATGGCCGCCGTGACGACGCGTGGGTCGTTCGCGCCGAGGTTGTTCGACCACGCCTGCGCCGTGCAATCCAGGTACTCCCGGCCGCCGTCGTCCCAGACGACGGACCCGCGCGCCCTGACGAGATTCAACTTCGTTGCCCCGTCACGGGCATCGTGGATCAGAGAGCGTGCGCCCAGATGCTTCGCGGTCGATCCCGCCGCGGCCAGCGGGGCGACGGCGGGTCCGTTGGTTTGATAGCTCATGACATCACCATTTCCTGTCAGGTCAGATTGTCAACTCGGCGGAGGGCCACACAGGGCGTCCTGATCCACCGTCCCGCGCGGCGAGGGCCGGCAGGCCTTGCGCCGACTCGGCGGCGCGTCGCGGAGGCCGAGCGTGCTCAGAACACCTCGGTGACGCCGGCTTCCTTTTCCAGCTCGACGACGTCTTGGCGATACACGCCCGCATCATTGGTCGAGATGCGTCGTCGGAGGTGCAGCAGGTACCACAGCAGTCCCGCGATCTCCATGCCCAGCAGATACGTGGCGGCGGTGTGACCTTCGGAGGGTGCCAACGCGATGACGATCACCCCGCCGGAGTAGACGAAGGCCGCGATTGCGACCGGGTAGAACCACCGGCCGAGACTGAAGTCGCCGGCGCGGACAGCGGGCATCTTCCCCTTCCGGTAGGCATAGATCGCCCCGGCGACGGTGAGCACGTAGATGAAGTAGTAGGCAACGCTCACGATCGACACGACGTTGGCCGCGATCCCCGCCGAGAGCATGTTGATGCCGATTCCGACGAGCGCGACCAGCAGGATCGAGCCGATCGGGGTGAGGGTCGTGCTGTTGACCTTGCCGAGGACCGACGAGCCAGGGAGCATCTTGTCGCGCGAGAGCGCGAACGTGAGCCGGGTGCCGACCACCATGTTGGCGAGCACGCATGAGAAGATCGCCAGGAACACCGTGACCTGCAGAGCGCCGGCGGCAAACGCGCCGAAGTGGCTTTGGAAGATGTAGACGAGGGGATTCTTCGGTTGGCTGAGCAGGTTGGTGATGCCGTGCGGGATCGCGATCAGGAAGCCGATGATCATGAAGAAGCTCGCTATGACCGACACATAGTTGGCGCGGATCATCGCGGACGGCGTCACCGACCGGGGGTCGTTCGTCTCTTCCGCGAGGTCTGCGGCGCCCTCCCAGCCGATGAAGCAGTACAGGGGGAGCAGGGCGGCCAGAACGAAGCCGTACCACAGGGCGTGGCCCCCGGTCCGCACGGTCGAGGTCAGGATCTTGAAACCGGCGTCGTGGTGGAAGAAGAAGATGCCTCCCACCAGCAGCAGCGCGGCCGCTCCCACCGATCCGGCGATCTCGAAGACGACGCCAAAGTTGTTCACCGCGCTGACGGCCTTGATGCTGACGATGTTGATGGCCGCCGACACCACCATGGCGGCGGTGGCGAAGAGGACGAGGTCGCCATGCGTGGGATTCGTCCAGATGTCAGGGGCGAACACCGAAGCCAACGCGAACGCCGTCGCCGCGGTGCCCGCGATGAAGGCCAGCAGCGCGGTGTAGCCTGTGAACCATCCGTAGTGCGGGCTGATCAGACGGCTGTTCCACTGGTAGGCAAAGCCCGTGATCGGAATGCGTGCCGCCAGGTGCGAATAGACCATGACGATGAGGAACACGCCGCCTGCGCAGGGGAGCCACAGCGCCACACCGATCGCCCCGGTCGTTCCGAACAAGCTCGGCAACAGGAAGAAGATCGCCGTCGTGATGCTGATCATCGAGAACGCGACAGCGAACGAGCCATACGCCCCCAGCGTGCGTCGAAGCTCCTGCTTATATCCGAAGCCGTGGAGATCACCGGCATCTTCCACATCCGAGATCTCGGCTTCCACACCGGACAGCACGGGCTTCTCAGCCTGAACACTCATATGCAAGTCCTCTCCTGGACGCAGGCGGCCCGATCGCGTTGGATGACCAGACCCTTATGAGCGACCAAGCTAGCCGTCCAGGCGCGGCCAGATATTCACGTGCACCGGGGATTAAGTAGGAGCTCTACCCAATGACCCCTGACGGTCGCGTCTGAAGCCTTCCAGGGACCGAGACGGCTCGCGCGCCCGGCGCACGGACGTGTCAAGCTGACCACCATGGACCTGACACTCATCAATCTGGATCACCCGACCGAGGTTCGGACCTTCGAGAGAGGGCGGTTCGAGCTCTACGAGGTCGGACCGGCGACTCTCGGCCGCGCCACCTACGAGCCCGGCTGGAGGTGGTCACAGCACGTGGGACCGAATGTCGGCGAGACCTCCTGCCAGGTCGAGCACGTCGGCCTCGTGCTCTCCGGCGCGGCTGTCGCTCGGATGGACGACGGCACCGAGATCACCATGCGGACGGGTGACTTCTTCCATATCCCACCCGGCCACGACAGCTGGGTGGTCGGCGAGGAACCATACGTGTCACTGCACATCATGGGCAGCGAGGATTACGCGACATAGCGAGGCCGGCCGCCGTGCACGACGCGGCGATTCCGGCGGCGAGCCTCGGACCGCGGGTCACGCGTCACCGGCGGCGGGCGGACGAGCGCGGGTCGTTCAGAGAGCGGTGGCGAGAGCGCCGGCGGCCATGATCGCGACGATGATCACGCTGATCGTCGCGACGATCCGGAAGACCGGCCCGTTGGCGGCGTCGCCGAGCAGGCTCTGACGGTTGGCGAGCGTCAGGATGAAGCCGAGCAGCGCGGGGGTGATGATGCCGTTGAGGATCTGGGCGTTGGCGAGCAACCGGATGAGGTTGCCGGGCACGAGGGCGAGCCCGGCGCCGACGACGATCTCGACCGTGAACAGGCCGAGGAAGAGCCAGGCCTCGCCGAAGCGGTGGGAGATGCTCGATTCGGTGCCGATCGCCTCGCCGACGGCGTGCGAACCGCCGCCGCCGTGGCGGCGATGATGAACATGCTGATCAGGTCGTCGAAGATGGCGCCGCTGATCGTGTCGACCCGCGTGGCTCGACAGTCGCAGGGACCGGCGCCGCGGTCGGCGACGGCCGCGGCGAGGTAGAACTGCATGTACGGGGTGATCGTGGTGCCGATCAGGGCGACGGCGAGCAGCAGGAAGTCCCGGCGGGCGAGGACGTGCGGGAGGACGAGATTGCGGCCGGCGCTAACCCAGCGGGGGCGCGCGAGGACGGCCGCGACCGGATAGGCGATGAACACCAGCCCGAGCACCAGGAACACGCGCTCGGCATAGCGGTAGCTGCCCAAGACGACGAGCCCCAGACGGTGAGACCGGCGATCGGGACGCTGAGTTGGCGGCTGATGTGCAGGAGCTGGATCGCCGCGCCGATCCCCGCGGATGCGCTGACCACGAGCCCGGTGTTGGCGACGACGAGCAGCCCGAGCGCGAACGCGGTCGTCCGCAGGCTGAACTGCTCCCCGATCAGGGCGCCGGGGCCCTGCCCCGGGTAGGCGCGGGCGCAGCGCTTCGAGCGCCCGCCCCGGCCGGCGCAGCCGAACGCCGCCGGCCGCGCCATGCTCACCGAGCGGCTCGATCGCGGCCCGGTCGATCAGCCGATCCGGGGTCGGCCGGTTCCGCCAACGGCGTGGACCGAGACGGCGCACCAGGCTCGCCACGCTGACGTCGGCACCGACGAGACGGAGATCCCCGCCGGGCGGGGCGAGAACGAGATCCGCGGCGCGGATGTGAATACGTGCCGTCCGACACTGCGCCACCTCCTTCTCGGGCCGCCTCCTCGAGCGCCCGGAGAGGTTCGCGCTACGTGCTAGCCGACACGCGATCCGCAGGCGATCGGAGAGTTGGGACTCCTTCGGGGCTGGTCGTCCATAGCTCTGATCGAATCCTCTCGCGCCCGGTGAGCGCGTTCGCCTGCGCTCACGATCGTACCGTCCAGGGGCCAGACCGTCACGAGGGCGGATCTCTCAAGAAAGCTCCGCGGGACGCCGACAACGTTTCCTGTCAGACAGCGAAGGCACACCGCGGGTGAGACCTCCTCTCCGAAAGACGTCCCCCGGCCATGAAATAACCGCCTGATCTTCTGATGCCCGAGGCCCGCGACAGCGGGCCTCCGGCCGTTAAGCACCGCCCGCCGCGCCGGCGGGCATCGAGCTGCCGCCGACCTACAGGACCCAGGGGATGAGCATCCTGGTGCGCGCGCGGTAGGCCGGATAGGCATCCGGAAACGTGGCGGTCAGGTTGCGCTCCTCCACGGACGCCGAGTAATAGAAGTACACCCCGAGCACGGCGACGATGATCAGACCGGCCAAGCTGTTCACCAGTGTCGTCCCGAGCACGGCGATCAGCAATCCCGAGTAGATCGGATGGCGGATGAGCCGATACGGGCCGGAGGTGACGAGCTCAGGCTCGGCCTTCTCGGTCATCGGCATCCCCCAGTTGCCTCCGAGATGCACGCGCGCCCAGACCGCCAGCGCGATTCCGGCCGCGAACAGCACGGCGCCGATCACCCCGAGGACGAGGCTGTGGAGGCCGAGTGCGCCGACCCGCAGGAAGCGGACGAGGAGTACGACGGCCACGGCGCTCAGCCCGGGCACGCGGAAGCCGCGCCGGCCGCCGCGGCCCCGCTTGGCGCCGACCGCGGACACGAGCCAGTACACCCAGAAAACGATCCAGGCGATGGCGACGGACGTCTGGAGCGTCTGCATGGCGATCGACGGGCGCCGGAAGCGCGGTGCTCTGCACTCTACGCCGCCGCGACACCACGGTCTCCCATCCAGCGGGCTCTCCCGGCCGGAGTGTCACGATGACGCGGGGCGGCCGGAGACCGAGCGAGCCGGCCGGCATCGGGGAGAATCGAACGGTGCGGACGTTTGCCGATATCCCGACCGAGATCAGGCGCCGCGTCGGCGCCGGGGAACGGGTGGCGCTCATCTTCCTCGATGCCTTCGGGCTCGAGTTCCTCGATCGCCATCGCGATCACCCGCTCGTGCAGCGCCTGGACGTCACCCCGGTGCGCTCGCAGGTGCCGTCGACCACCACCGCGCACGTGACGACGATCCACTTCGGTCTGCCGGTGGAGGACCACGGGCTGTATGAGTGGAACGTGCTGGAGCCGTCGCTCGGCGAGATCATCTGTCCGCTGCGCTTCGCGCCATCGGGATCGCCGATCGAGGGATCGCTCGCCGGCCGGCTGGATCCGGCCGTGCTGGCGCCGGGCGTGACGCTCTATGAGACGCTTGCGGCGCCGTCGCTCGTCCTGGCGCCGGACTGGATCGCCGGCTCGACGTTCAGCCGGATGGCGACCCGGGGCGCGGCGACGATCGCCTTCGCCACGCTGCGGGACGGGCTGCGCGCGCTCGCCGACGCCGTCTCGGGCTCGGATCGCATCCGCTACGCGATGCTCTACTGGGACCAGATCGACCTCGCCGGGCACGAGTCCGGTCCGAGCTCGGACGAGTTCGCGGTCGCCTCGCGCACCGCGCTCGATGCCCTTTGGGCGATCCGCACCGCGCTGCGCGACGTGACGGTGCTGATCACCGCCGACCACGGCCAGGTCGACGTCAGCCCGGAGACCGTGGTCTACCTCGACGAGCTCTGGCCGGAGCTGACGGCGTCGCTCGCCCAGCCGCGGCCCGCCGGCTCGTCGCGCGATGCGTTCCTGCACGTGAGCGAGGGACGGGTGCAGCATGTCATCGACGGGCTGGCGACGCGGCTCGGCGATCTCGCCGCGGTGCGTCCGGCGGCCGACCTGTTCCCGGCGATCGGCGATCGGCTCGCGCAGCGCCTGGCCGACGTCGCCGTCCTGCCGGCCGGCGGCGGCCAGGTGTGGCTGCGCGGCGCGGCCGCCGGCGAGCGGTGGTTCCGCGGACAGCACGGCGGCTTGGGCGACAGCGAGACCGCCACCTATCTCGCGCAGCTGGCCGACTGAGGTCGCGTTCGACGTCACCGCTACGGTGCGGGGATGGCGCGCCACGCTGACCGCAGGCGGTTCGGACCGGGGCCGTTCCTGATCGGGCTGGCCCGTGGTCCGCGCGCCTGGCCGCCGGGGTTCCCGTTCGACGTTCCGGCGATGCGCGCCATCGAGCAGCTGCGGCTGGACACCCCGGTGACGCTGCTGGCCGGGGACAACGGCGCCGGCAAGTCGACGATCCTGGAGGCGGTCGCCGAGGCGATCGGGTTCGCGCCCGAGGGCGGAGAGCTCGAACGCTCCGGGGTCCTGCCGCCGGTCCCCCACACCATTCGCAAGGGAGCTCTGACTCCGGTGCTGACCTCGACCAAGCCGCGCAACGGCTACTACCTGCGCGCCGAGAGCTTCTACAACGTCGCCCGGTTCATCGACAGCGGCGATCACCACGCGCCGGATCTGTCGCTCTACGGCGACACCCCGCTGCACGAGCAGTCGCACGGCGAATCGTTCCTGGCGCTCGCCGCCAATCGCTTCGGCGCCCACGGCCTGTATCTGCTCGACGAGCCCGAAGCGGCGCTCTCGGTCACCGGCGCGCTCGCCCTGCTCGCCGTCGTCTCCCGCGCGGCGAAGGACGGCGGCCAGTTCGTGATCGCCACCCACTCCCCCATCCTGCTCGCCTGCCCGGGCGCTCGGATCTACGAGCTCGACGACGACGGCGTGACCCCGCGTGACTACGACGACCTCGACGCGGTTCGGCTCACCCGGAGCTTCCTCGAGGCGCCCGAGCGGTATCTCCGCGCCGCGCTCGCAGATCCCGAGGGCGACTGACGGCGGACGGCCAGGCCGGCGTCGGGCCCGGCCACGCGCCGGATATCCGTGGTTTCTCGCACCGTTGCTCTCACAATCACGCTGGGCGCCGCGGGCCCGCCCACATAGGATGTGCTGGTCGTCCGGATCGGTTCGTGCGTTCGGAGAACGACGGAGATGTGCGGACATCACCACCACCACCAGCATCGCTTCGCCTGGGCTCGCCAGCGGGTCAGACGACAGCTCGCCGAGGTTCACCGCGAGCTGGAGCTGGCCGCGTCCGGGCAGGGGCTCGCGCGGCCCGAGCCGTCCGCGCGTCTCACCCCTGACGATCGGCGCTCTCGTTCAGAGCGCGGGTCAGAGCCCGAGCCGCGGTATGGACGGCAGGAGCGACCTGGGCCGGGGTGAGCCGCCCGGAGACGGGCATCGACACCGACACGGCGGCCCGGGCGGTGCCGTCGAGCGCGAGGATCGGAGCGGCGACGCAGGTCAGCCCCGGTGACGCCTCCTCACGGTCATAGGCCAGCCGGGTGCGCCGGACGTCGTAGAGCTCGCGCCGCAGCGCGTCGGGATCGGTCAGGGTGCGCGCGGTGCGCGCGGCGAGCGACCGGTGGGCGGTCAGCCACGCCGCTCCGACGTCATCGGAGAACGCGAGCAGCGCCTTGCCGAGCGCGGTGCAGTGCGCGGGCATGCGCCCGCCGCGCCGGGACGGAGTCTGCACCTTGCGATGCCCGGAGATGATCTCGACGTACAGGACCTCGCCGTCGTCGAGCACCGCGAGTTGAACCGTCTGGCGGGTCGCCTCGAACAGGTCCTCCATGTAGGCGACGGCCACCTCCCGCAGATGGCGCTGGCGCGGCACGCTGTGGCCGAGCTCGAACAGACGGACCCCGAGCCGCCAGCCGCTCGCTCCGCGCTCCAGCACCCCCTGGGCCACGAGCTGCCCGGCCAGCCGGTGCGCCGTGGACCGGGCGAGCCCGCTGCGCGCGGCCAGCTCGGCGAGGCTCAGCTCGGCCGGACCGGCGCCGAACGCCGACAGCACGCGGAAGGCCCGGTCGAGCACGGCATCGCCATCGGAGTTCCTCATCGCCACCTGTCCCGCTGAATGGGATCCGGGATTGTCGCAGGCGCGGCGCTCGGCGACCATCGACCGCCATGACCACCCAGCTGAGCCCCGAGCAGGTCGACCGCCTCGCCGGCGCGCTGACCGAGGCGCGCGAGCGCGCGCAGTCGATCGCCCCGCTGACCGAGACGATCCCCGAGCTCTCCACCGCCGACGCCTACGCGATCGCCCAGCGGATCGTCATGACCCGGCTCGCCGGCGGCGCTCGGGTCGTCGGCCACAAGATCGGGTTGACGTCGCCCGCCGTCCAGCAACAGCTCGGAGTCGGCGAGCCGGACTACGGAGCCCTGCTCGACGTGATGGAGATCGCCAACGGCGCCGCGATCGATCCCGGCCGCTACATCGCGCCGCGGGTCGAGCTCGAGCTCGCCTTCCATCTCGGCGCGCCGCTTCACGGGCCGGGGGTCACCGTCGACGACGTCCGGCGCTCGACCGAGGCGGTGCAGCCCGCGATCGAGCTCGTCGACAGCCGGATCGCCGACTGGCGCATCCGCCTGGCCGACACGATCGCCGATGGCGCCTCGTCGGCCGGGTTCGTGCTCGGCGGCCACCGCCGGGCGCTCGGCGCCCTCGATGTCGATGACGTCGCCGCGGAGCTGTGGCGCGGCGGCGAGCTCGTCGAACGCGGCCACACGAGCGCGGTGCTCGGCGACCCATGCGCTGCGGTGGCGTGGCTCGCCAACGCGGTGGCGGCGGCCGGCGTCGGCCTGGAACAGGGTGACGTGATCCTGTCCGGAGCGTGCACGCGGATGGTCGCGGCCCAGCCCGGCGATGCGTTCGTCGGAGACTTCGGCGCGCTCGGTGAGCTCCGGCTGACGGTCGCGGAGCGCCGATGAGCCTGACCGCCGCGATCGTCGGCTCCGGCAACATCGGGACCGACCTGATGGTCAAGCTGCTGCGCTCCGAGCTCGTGGCGCCACGGTGGATGATCGGGATCGACCCGAGCAGCGCCGGGCTCGCCCGCGCCCGGGCGGCCGGCCTGGAGTGCAGCGCCGCCGGGATCGACTGGCTGCTCGGCGGCGCCGAGCTGCCCGACCTCGTGTTCGAGGCGACCTCGGCGCAGGTCCACGCCGCCAACGCGCCGCGGTACGCCGAGGCCGGCGTCGTCGCGCTCGACCTGACCCCGGCCGCGGTCGGCCCGTACGTCGTGCCCCCGGTCAACCTGACCGCGCATCTGGACGCCGTCAACATGAACATGGTCACCTGCGGCGGTCAGGCCACGGTTCCGATCGTCCACGCGGTCAGCCGCGCCACCGACGTGCGCTACGCCGAGATCGTCGCCTCGATCGCCTCGCGTTCGGCGGGGCCGGGCACGCGCGCGAACATCGACGAGTTCACCGAGACGACCGCGCGCGCCGTCGCGCAGGTGGGCGGCGCCGCGCGCGGCAAGGCGATCATCATCCTCAACCCGGCCGAGCCGCCGCTGCTGATGCGTGACACCGTCATCTGCTCGCTGGAGCCCGGCGCCGATCGGGACGCGATCGAGACCTCGATCGCGTCGATGGTGGCCGAGGTCGCCGCCTACGTGCCGGGGTACCGACTGCGCGTCCCGCCGCAGTTCGAGGCCGACCGGGTGTCGATCTTCCTGGAGGTGCAGGGGCGCGGCGACTTCCTGCCCGCCTACGCCGGCAACCTGGACATCATGACCGCGGCGGCGGTCCGGGTCGGCGAGGAGATCGCCCGCGCGCGCGCCCGGGCCGACGACGGCGCGCCCGGCGGTTCCCGGCGGCGGGCCGCGACCGCGACCCCGGCGGGGACGTGCTGATGCCGGACGTGGATGGCATCTCTGTGCGGGTCACCGACAGCTGTCTGCGCGACGGGTCGCACGCCGTGCGCCATCAGCTGACCGGCGATCAGGTCCGGGACGTGGTCATCGCGCTCGACGGCGCCGGGGTGCCGGTGCTGGAAGTCAGCCATGGCGACGGCCTCGGCGGCAGCTCGTTCACCTACGGAGTCTCGCGCACGCCCGAGCGCGAGCTGATCGCCGTCGCGGTGGACAGCGCGGAGCGCGCCCGGATCGCCGCCCTCGTCCTGCCGGGAATCGGCACCGCCGACGACATCCGCGCGGTGGCCGACCTCGGCGTGTCGATCGTCCGCATCGCCACCCATTGCAGCGAAGCCGACATCTCCGTGCAGCACTTCCGCCTCGCCCGCGAGCTCGGGCTCGAGACCGTCGGCTTCCTGATGATGTCGCATTCCCAACCGCCCGCGGTCCTCGCCGCGCAGGCGCGGATCATGGCCGACGCCGGCTGCCAGTGCGTCTACGTCGTCGACTCGGCCGGCGCGCTCGTGCCTCCCGCCGCGGCCGGCCGGGTCGACGCGGTCCGCGAGGCGCTGGACGGCGCCGCCGAGGTCGGCTTCCACGGGCATGAGAATCTCGCCTGCGGCGTCGCCAACACGCTGGCGGCGATCGACGCCGGCGCGCGGCAGGTCGACGCCAGCACGCGCCGGATGGGAGCCGGGGCCGGCAACACGCCGACTGAGGCGCTCGCCGCCGTGCTCGAGAAGCTCGGCGTCGTCACGGGTATCGACGTCGCCGCGGTCGCCGATGCCGCCGAGGACGTCGTGCGCCCGATCATGACGGAGGAGTGCGTGCTCGACCGGATGTCGCTGACGATGGGCTACGCCGGCGTGTACTCGAGCTTCCTGGAGCATGCGCGGGGCGCCGCGGCGGCCCATCGGGTGTCGGGCACCGAGATCCTGCGCGAGTGCGGCCGGCGCGGCCTGGTCGGCGGCCAGGAGGACCTGATCGGTGAGATCGCGTTCGAATTGAGCGCCGGTCGACGGTGACGAACCCGCGCGGCCGGCGAGATCGATGGCCCCGGTTTCGCCGCCCCGACCAACTGGTATCCTAGTATTCAAGCAGCAGAGGAGAGTGGAGTGTTAGGAACTGTCGGCAAGGCGAGCCGCGTGCTCGACCTGTTCACCAGTGAGCGGCCGGAATGGGGCGTGACCGAGACCGCGCTGGCGCTCGAGGTTCCCCGTTCCTCGGCGCACGACCTGCTGTCGACGCTCGCCGACACCGGCCTGCTGCGGCGTGCCGGGGGCAATCGCTATCGCCTCGGGTGGAAGCTGCTGGGGCTGTCGAGCACCGTGCTCGACAGCTCCGAGGTCCGGACGCATGCCCGGCCCGTGATGGACTGCCTCGTCGCCAAGCTCGGCGCGACCGTCCACCTGGCGGTCCTCGAGGACGAGCAGGTCATGTACATCGACAAGCTCGCGGCGCCCGCCGGTCCCGCGGTGTCGCTGTCGGCGGTCGGCAAGCGCATCGCTCCCCACTGCAGCGCGGTCGGCAAGGTCCTGCTCGCCCACGCCCCGCGCCGGACGGCGGATGCGGCGATCGAGCGCTCGGGGCTGCGCGCGTACACCGAGCGCACGATCGACTCGGCCGACCGGCTCGGTTTCGAGCTCGCCGCCGTGCGACGGGCCGGCGTCGCCCGCGACCGTGAAGAGGCGGTCCCCGGCGTGTTCTGCCACGCCGCGCCGATCCTCGAGGACGGCAACGTCGTGGCGGCGCTCAGCCTCAGCGTCGGGGCCGCCGCCGAGCTGCGCCTCTCCCGGCGCCTGGACGACGTCGCGCGGGCCGCCGGGATCAAGATCTCACGTTCCCTGGACGGGGCAACGCTTCGCCATGCCGTCGCCGGCTGATCCGGGCGGCCCCGTCGAGCCGCTCGCCGCCGCGCCGCTCGCCGCCGTCGCCGCGGGCCCGCTCGCGGGACGACGCGCGCTCGTCACCGCGGCCTCCAGCGGCATCGGGCGCGCGACCGCGGAACGGCTGCGGGCCGACGGCGCGACCGTGTTCATCACCGGAACCGGAGAGCGCACGGCCGAGACGGCCACTGCCATCGGCGCCGCCGGCTGGGCGATCGCCGACTTCACCGCGCCCGGCGGCGCGCTGGACGCGGTCGGCGCGGCGATCGACGCCCTCGGCGGCATCGACATCGTGATCGCCAACACCGGCGGCCCGCGCCCGGCGGCGTTCGCCGATCTCGGCGCGGATGATTGGATGGTGGCGTACAACCTGATCCTCGGCAGCGCGCTGACGCTGACGCGCGCGGCGCTGCCCGGCATGACCGAGTCAGGCTGGGGACGGTTCGTGTATCTGACCTCCACGGCGGGCGTGGTGCGCCCGCTGCCCGGGCTGCACCTGTCAAACGTCATGCGCGCCGGCGTCGCGGCGCTCGCCCAGTCGATCGCCGGCGAGGTCGGACCCCATGGGATCACCGCCAACGTCGTCGCCCCCGGGCCGACCGACACCCCGCGCCGTCGCCAGATCATGGAGTTCCAGGCCCGCGCGGCCGGCGTCGAGCTGGAGGAGTTCGAGCGCCGTGAGCTGGCGGGGCTCCCGATCCGCCGCTTCGGGCGCTCCGAGGAGGTGGCCGGCCTGGTCGCCTTCCTGTGCTCGGACACCGCCGGCTCGATCACTGGCGCCGTCCACGTCATCGACGGCGGCTCGTCGCTGACATGACGAGCTTCGACGACTGGCTGGACAACGCCCGGCGGATCAAGCACGTCCGCCCCGAGGAGTCGCTGCCGGAGTCGCTGGTCACGCCCTCCTCGGCCGCGCACTGGCTCGATCCGGCGATGACCGGCAATCCCGCGCGGATCGGCGTGCTCGTCGACGTCCCGGCCGCGACGATGGAGTTCTATCTCCAGGAGATGGAGCCCGGGACGGCCGGCGATCTCCAACGCCATCGCCATGAGTCGGTGCACTACGTGCTCGAGGGCAGCGGGTACTCCGAGATCGGCCCGCGGACAGTGCGGTGGGCACCCGGAGACCTCGTCTACACCCCCCCGTGGGTGTGGCATCGTCACTACAACGACGGCGCCGGCCTCGCGCGCATGCTGCTGGTGGAGAACTCCCGGCTGATCGACGCCCTCGGGCTCGGTGAGCGCGAGAGCGCCGGCGAGGTGTCATATGACACCTTCGTCTCACCGCGGGGCCGGCCGTGATCCGAGATCCTCGGATCGCCGTTGTCACCCCGGGTGCGCGCCCGTAACGTGACGATCATGATCAATCGACTGAGTCACGTCGAACTGGCGGTCACCGACCTCGACGCCGCCCGCGAGTTCTATTGCGAGGTGCTCGGCCTGCACATCCACGCCGAGTCTCCGGACGCCCTGTGGCTGCGAGCGCCCGACGAGTTCGACGTGTGGTCACTGAAGCTGACCCGGGACGACCGGTCCGGGATGCTCGCCTTCGGCTTCCGCGTCGATCACGAGGACAGCCTGATCACGCTCGCCGAGTTGCACGAGTCACTCGGCCTGCCCCATCGCTGGCTGGAACCGGGCAGCGAGCCCGGGCGCGGGCGGATGCTGCGCGTCCGCACGCCGGGGGGGCACGTGGCGGACTTCGAGCACACCGTGGACGAGGTGTCACTGCGCAGCGCGGACGGACCCCGGCTGCCGATGCGTGACACCCACCGGCGTCACGGCATCGCGCCGACGCGGCTTGATCATGTCAACCTCCGCACCGGGAACCTGCCGGCAGCGCTGCGCTACTGGCAGGGCGAGCTGAGCTTCTCGGCGTCCGAGATCCAGATCGATGCCGACGGCCACACCCAGCGTGCCTGGCTGCGCCGCGCCTCCGGCAGCCACGACATGGCGATCGGCCGTGACACGATCACCGGCTGCCACCACGTCGCCTACGCCATGCGCGACGCCGCCGCGCTGATGAGCGCACCGGACCTGCTGTGCGACGCCGGCTATCCGGTGATCGAGTACGGGCCGGGCCGACATGGGATCACCGACGCGATGTTCCTCTACATCCGTGACCCCGATGGCAATCGGATCGAGCTCTACGCCGGCGACTACGTGCGAGACCTCGACCGTCCGCCGCTCGTCTGGACGCTGGAGGAGTACGAGTCACGCGGACTGCTGTGGTGGGGACAGCAACCCCCGTCGTCGTTCCTGCACGCGCGGCCGGTCATCGAACGCGGCCTGGTCGGCGCCCTGGAGCAGATGGAGGAGGTCGTCTCGTCATGAGCATCATCGAAGCGCCGGTTCCCGTCGATGGCCCGCGCGCGCCGGACGGGACGAGCGGCCCACTCGAGCGCCAGCCGACGATCGGGCTGGTCGGCGGCGCCGTCGCCCTCGGGCTGTTCCTCATCCTCGGCGTGATCATCTCGCCGCCGAGCTCGTTGCAGATCCTCGGCGCGGTCACGACGTTCTCGCTGCCGGTACTGATCGCCAGCGCGCTGTGGTGGCAGGGCTGGCCGGTGCGCGGGCTGTCGCGGCCGATCGCGGGGCTGGTCAACACGGCACTGATCATCGGACTCGCCGTCGTCCTGACGGCGCTCGCCCAGGTCATCGTCGGGCGCGCCGACCTGTCGCATCTGCTGTCGGTCACGCCCGCCGGGCACGGACCCGAACGACCGCCGTTCACCAGCTATCCGTGGACGCTCCCGCTCGCCGCGCTCATCTTCCTGACGATGATCCTGCTGACCTTCGTCAGCGAGCGCTGGCCCCTGCGCGCGCTGGGCACGGCCGGCGCCGGCGCCGCCGCGCTCGCCGTCGCCTGGATCGTCGGACTGGTCGCCTACCTGCTGCTCGCCAACTGGAACTCGATCGTGCCGCCACCGGTGCAGGGCGCGCTCGGGCTGGGCAATCCCGGCGGTCCGGCCAACGCCTTCGACCTCCTCGGCTGGACGCTGTGCGTCGCGGTTTGGGCGGTGGTCGTCTTCATCCCGTTGCGCGGCACGCCGCTGGCGGCGATCCGCTCCACCGCGGCACGGGTGCTCGTGGGCAACGTCGCGGTCATCGCCCTCGGTTGGCTGACCTTCCTGGCGCTGGAGCATGCGCTCTCACTCACCGTGCCGGAGATCGCCGCCGCCTGCGGGGTCACGATCGCGGCCTCGATCATCGTCGCGCTCGTCTTCGAGGCATGGCCGGCGCGGATGGTCACGTCAGACGGCGGCCGGATCATCGCCCTCCTGGGGACGATCGCCGTCCTCGCCGCTGTCCTGTTCATCGTCCTGAAGGCGATCGGGGACGCCCGCGGGACGTGGACGGCGGCGAATCCCGTCTATCTGTGGATGACGGTCTGCGCGCTGAACTTCCTCGCCGCCGGCAGCATCCTGTGGTACGGCGTCTGGGGGCGGTGGCCGGCCGCCCCGGTCAGCCGGCCGCATGCCGGAGACGGTCGGTCATGAGCACGACGGTGTGGGAGGACGCGGAGACCGCGCCGCTGGCCGTCCTGGACGACGCGCGGCGCCACTCCGTCGGCACGAAGGCCGACATGGTGTTCGTCGCCCTGCGTGAGCAGCTGATCGCCGGCCGGCGCGAGTACGGCGAGACGCTCAGCACCAACGACCTCGCCCTCGAGCTCGGGGTCAGCCGGCGCCCGGTGATGGACGCGATGCTGCGCCTGGAGGGAGCGGGCTTCATCACGATCATCCCCCAGGTCGGCTGCCGGGTCGTCATCCCCGAGCGCCGGATGGTCCGCGAGCACTTCTATGCCGCCGGGGTCCTCGACGGCGCCGCGGCGCGGCTCGCGGCCACGCGCGCCACCGATGGCGAGCGGCGGCTGCTGACCGAGGCGCTCAAGGACAGTCGCTCGGCGGCCCGGGCGCTCGACAAGCGGCGCTTCGATCGCGCCAACAAGCGCTTTCACACCGCGCTGCTGGCGGCCGGCGGCAACCGCCGCCTGGCGACCCTGGCGCACAGCTCGTGGGACCTCAGCGACTTCTATCTCCAGCAGCGCACGCCCCAGGACCTGCGCCGCTCCCATCGCGAGCACGAGGCGATCGCCGCCGCCATCGAGCGCGGCGACGCCGACGCTGCCCGTGACGCCGCCGAGGCCCATCTGACGCGCTTCGGCGACGAGGCGATCCTCCCGGACTCCGGACCGCGGGGATGAGCGCGGTGCCGACGCAACTCGTCGAGGTGGCGCCGCACGTCAGCATCTGGTCTGACCTGCTGGGCGTCGATCTGCGCCAGCGGATGGTCGACGCCGGCGGCATCCGCACCCGCGTGCTCGAGGCCGGCGACGGCCCCGCGCTCGTGATGGTCCACGGCACCGGCGGGCACCTGGAGGCCTACACCCGCAACGTGCGCGGGCTCTCCCGGCATTTCCGGCTCGTCCTGTTCGACATGCTCGGGCACGGCTATACCGAGAAGCCGGACCGCCCGTACACGATCGACGTGCTGAGCGATCACCTCGTCGGCGTCCTCGACGCGCTCGGGATCGAGCGCGCGCATCTGTCGGGCGAGTCGCTCGGCGGCTGGGTGGCGGCGTGGACCGCGGCCCATGCCCCGCAGCGCGTCGATCGGCTCATCCTCAACACCCCCGGCAACATCACGAACAAGCCCGAGGTGATGGCGACGGTCAAGAACTCGAGCCTGAAGGCCGTCCGCGAGGCGAGCTTTCAGTCGGTCCGGGCTCGTGTCGAGTGGCTGTTCCACGACAAGTCGCAGGTCACCGACGAGCTCGTGCGCCTGCGCCTGGCGATCTACTCGCAGCCCGGGTTCGAGCGCGCGATGGAGAACATCGTCGCCGTCCAGGACTGGGAGCACCGCGCTCCGTACGTGTGGTCGCCGGAGTGGTGCGAGCGGATCACGGCTCCGACCCTGCTGCTGTGGACCGATCACGACCCGACCGGCGGCCTGGACGAGGCCGACCTCCTGGAGAGCTGGATCCCGGGGTCCCGGCTCGAGGTCATCGAGGGGGCCGGCCACTGGCCACAGTGGGAGAAGCCGGCGGAATTCAACCTGGCGCACCAGCGATTCCTGCGCTGACATCGCCTGACGAGGAGAGCGAAGTGGGCATCACGCAATGTGCATACGCCGAGCTGGCGGTCGACGACCTGGAGGGCTCGGTCGGCTTTCACACCGACGTCGTCGGCATGGTCGAGCTCGGTCGCGAGAACGGGGCCGTCAGCCTCGGCTGCGGGGTCGATCAGCGCTGCGATCTCGTTCTGCGCAACGGCGGGACCGGCGTGCGGCTCGTCGCGCTCGAGGTGCAGTCCGACGAGGACCTGCAGCGGTATGCGGCGCGGCTCGCCGAGCGAGGCGTCGAGACCGCGCGCCGCGGCGACTCCCGAGCGGGCGTGGCCGACGCGCTGTGCTTCGCGCTGCCCAACGGGCTGCAGGTGGAGCTCGTCCTGACCGAGGAGGGCCCGGCGTATCTCAACCCCGGCCAGGCCGGACCCCGCGGCGGGATCGCGGCGATCGACTTCGACCACATCACGCTGAAGGTGCCCGATCCGGCGGCGATGGTCGAGTTCCTGACCGGGGCGCTCGGCTTCTCGGTCTCCGACGAGATGCGCCCGGCCCCGGACATGCTCGCCGCGGCGTGGACGCGGGCCGGCAGCCAGCATCACGACATCGCGATGTTCAAGGGTCCCGAGACCCAGACGTTGCATCACTACGCGCTGCGCCTGGAGTCCTTCGAGCATCTCAAGCAGGCCGCCGACCGGCTCGGCGCGGCCGGCGTGCCGGTCGAGACCGGCCCCGGGCGCCACAGCGTCGGCGGCAACGTCTACCTGTTCTTCTGGGAGCCGGGCGGCAATCGGTGCGAGTTCTCGGCCGAGATGCCGCGCGTCGGGAAGGGCGCCACGAAGGTGTGGTCAGAGCTGCCGAAGGCCTTCAGCGCGTGGGGGGCGACCCCGCCGCCCACGTTCGCCGAGGGTTCATGATCGATCGAGAGGAGTGACGATGTCATCGCAAGCAATCGCCCCGTCGCTGCAGGCCCTCAGCCACGCGGAGCTGATCGAGAAGGCCCGCGAGCTCGGCGAGTTCGCCTGGGAGCACACCGCTCAGATCGAGGCCGAGCGGCGGCTGCCGGACGAGGTCATCGAGGCGTTCCTGCAGTCCGGCCTGCTCACGCTCGCCACCTCGCGGCGGATGGGCGGCTTGGAGGCCCATCCCCTGACGCTCGTCGAGGTCGGCCGCGAGCTCGCCCGCGGCTGCTCGGCGCTCGGCTGGCTGTACGGCCTGTCGACCGGTCACCAGTGGTATCTGTCGTTCACCTCCGAGCGCCTGCAGGAGGAGGTCCGTGACTCCGAGCCCGGGCTGATCGTCGACTCGCTCGTGCCCGCCGGGCAGGCCGAGATCGTCGACGGCGGCTATCTGCTCACCGGCCGCTGGCGCTTCGTCAGCGGTGTCGAATGGTGCTCGTGGGCCGGTCTGGCCTTCGTCCCGCCCGACGCCGATCCGCCGGCCCCGGTCGTCGGCTTCGTGCCGGCCAGGGAGCTGACGATCGAGGACACGTGGCGCACGGTCGGCCTGCGGGGCACGGCGAGCAACGAGGTCGTCCTCGATCGCGTGTTCGTGCCGCGCCATCGGCTCTTCGGGCTCGCCCGCTTCGCGGCCACGAGCGAGCCCCAGGGCGAGGTCGTCGAGCCCGGAACGGTCTTCAAGCTGCCGTTCATGGGAATGGCGGCCATCCACCTCTGCTACACGGCGCTCGGCACCGCCCAGCGCGCGATCGAGGAGTTCTCGTCCTGGACGAAGAAGCGCGTGCGCGCGTACGAGCACACCGCCGCCCAGGAGGCGCCGTACTCGCAGTTGACGCTCGCCGACGCGACCGTCAAGTGGGACGCGGCCCACGCGCTCATGCTGCAGTACGTCCGCGACATGTGGGAGGCCGCCGAAGCCGGGCGCGTCGTGCTCGGACCCGAGGATCGCGCCCGGATGTTCGCCCAGCGCGCCTACATCGCCCGCACGAGCGCCGAGCTGACCAACCAGCTGTTCCTCGATTCCGGCGCGATGTCGCTGTTCGAGAGCTCGACGATGCAGCAGCTGTGGCGCGACGCCAACGCGGCATCGATGCACATGGTGCTCGGCCGCGGCGACGCGCTGACGAGCCTGGGGCGCAATCTGATGGGCTTCCCCGGCCATCACTTCGCCTGACCCGATGGCCGCCGCGAGCGCCGCGACACCCGACCGCACCGTGTCTCGACCGCCCGGCCGCGCCCCCGACGACCAGCGGCGCTTCCGAGACGCGCTCGGGACGTTCGCGACCGGGGTGACGATCGTGAGCGTCCGGGCGGGCGAGCTCGTTCACGGCATGACCGCCAACGGCTTCATGTCGGTCTCGCTCGACCCGGCGCTCGTCGTCGTCTCGATCGCGACCAAAGCGCGGATGCATGATCTCCTGCTGCAGGGCGGGCACTACGGCGTCAGCGTGCTGGCCCGCGAGCAGGAGGCGGTCAGCCGGCACTTCTCCGGCCGCCCCCAGGAGGGCTCGGAGATCCAGATGCTGGAGGTCGGCGGCGTCCCGCTCGTCGCCGGCGCCGTCACCCACGTCGCGGCGCGCGTCGTCGACGCCCATCCCGCCGGCGACCACACGCTCTTCATCGGCGAGGTGGCCCACTTCGAGAAGCACCCCGGAGAGCCGCTCATCTTCCATTCCGGCGCCTATCGCCGGCTGATGGCCTCGCCGCTGGACCCGACGCGGACCGAGGAGTGGACCGGCGAGCTGCACACCTGGGGGCTGGGGCTCGGCCGATAGCGCGCGCCTCCGGCCGGTGCGCGAGCGCCGCTGGCGGAAGATATCTGAAAAAGGCCCGCATAGCGGATGTTTTTCAGACATCCTCCCCGCCGGCGGGACGACCGCCGCTCGGATGCGGTGCCGGCGCGCGCTGCGCGGCGCGGGACGGTCAGGCGGGATCGGCGAGCGCGGCGCGCAGGGCCGCCAGGTCGGCGGCGCCGAACACGACGCGGTCCCGGGTGGCGACGTAGACGAGATCGAGGTCGACCCCGGCCCGGGCGATCCGGCGGGTCAGATCGGCGAGCACCCCCGGCCGGTCCTCGACGTCGACGACGACGACCTCGCGCTCGCGGGTGACCGCGACGAGGTGCGAGATCGCCAGCAGATGCCGGGCCGCCTCGGCGTGCGGGACGAGGATGTGCAACTCGGCCCGCTGCGCCGAGCCGATGCAGGTCGCCGCAGCGATGTTGACGCCCGCGTCGCTGATCGCGGCCGCCACGTCGGCGAGCGCGCCGGGGGAGTTCTCGATCTCGATGACCAGGTCGAACGCCATCTGTCTCGCCCCGGAAGCCTACTCGGCGGCTGCGCCTCAGCTGTCCATCGGGCCACCCGGCGGGCGCCACGCGGACATAGCCGCCCGGCCGGGCCAGCTGGGAGACTGCGGCGCGCCATGGATCTCGATCTGCTCGTCATCGGCTCGGGACCCGGCGGTCAGCGCGCCGCGATCCAGGGCGCGAAGCTCGGCAAGCGCGTCGGCGTCGTCGAACGCCGGGATCGGATCGGCGGGGTCTCGATCCACTCCGGGACGATCCCGTCCAAGACGCTGCGCCAGTCGATCCTCGAGGACGTGGCCGGCCGGGGCGCCGATCTGCCGGACCCGCTGCATCCCGACCGTCACGAGAGCGCGGTCGTCGGCTTCCTGCACGACCGCACCGCCCGCGTCGTCGCCAGCGAGACGGCCGTCGTGCGTGACCAGTTCCGCCGCAACGGCGTCGGACTGCTGACGGGCGACGCGAGCTTCGCCGACGAGCACACGGTCCGGATCACCGACCCCTCGGGCGACGTCGCCGAGGTCGCGGTCAGCGCCGAGAACATCGTCATCGCCGTCGGCACGCGGCCTGCCCGGCCCGCCGGGGTCGACTTCGACGAGCACCGCGTAATCGACTCCGACGGCGTGCTGAGCCTCACGCACCCGTTTCCCCGCACGATGGCGATCGTCGGCGCCGGGGTGATCGGCGTCGAGTACACGTCGATGTTCGCCGCGATGGGCGTCCGCGTGACGCTGATCGACGCCCGCGACCGGCTCCTGCCCTTCGTCGACCGGGATATCGCCGTCGCGCTGCAGTTCCTGCTGCGCAAGCGCAACGTCACCTATCGCTTCGGCGAGGAGGTGACGTCGGTGGAGCGCGAGGACGGCCGCGTCATCACCCATCTGCGCTCGGGCAAGCAGATCTCCTCCGCGGCGCTGCTGTATGCCACCGGCCGTCAGGGCGCCACCGAGGCGCTGGGACTGGAGTGCGCCGGCCTGGCCGCCGACCGGCGCGGGCGCCTCGACGTCGACGCCGAGTTCCGCACCGCGGTCCCCCACATCTTCGCCGTCGGGGACGTGGCCGGCCCGCCGGGTCTGGCCGCGACGAGCATGGAGCAGGGACGGATCGCGGCGCTCGCCGCCTTCGGGGAGCCGGTCACCCACATGCCCGACCTCGTGCCCACCGGGATCTACGCCATCCCTGAGATCTCGTATGTCGGTCGCACCGAGGAGGAGCTGACCGAGGCCGCCGTCCCCTACGTCGCCGGCATCGCATGGTGGCGTGAGCTGGCCAAGGCGATGATGATGCGCGAGGAGGACGGGCTGTTGAAGATCCTCGTCTCGCCCGAAGATCGCCGGCTGCTCGGCGTCCATGTGATCGGGTCCCAGGCCACCGACCTGGTCCATATCGGACAGGCGCTGATGGACCGCGAGGGAGGGCTTGACTTCCTCGTCTCGGCCGTCTTCAACTATCCGACGCTCGCCGAGGCCTACAAGGTCGCCGGCCTCGACGCGCTCAACCGGATCCGGGATCTGCGCTGACCGCCGGCCGCCGCCGTGGGCCCGCTGACGTACGCTGCTGCGCGTGAAGGTCGCCTTCGCCACCTGCGCCGCGTTCCCCGACGGGATGCCCGACGACCAGGCCGCCGCCCGGCCGCTTGACGCCGCGTTCGCGGTCTGGAACGACCCGGCGGTCGACTGGGACGCCTTTGACCGCGTCGTGCTGCGCTCCACCTGGGACTACAGCCGGCAAAGCGATGCCTTCCTGGCGTGGTGCCGCGCGGTCGGCCCGCGGCGGCTGCGCAATCCGCCGGAGCTGGTGGCCTTCAACGCCGACAAGCGCTATCTCGGCGAGCTCTCGGTGCCGGTCGTGCCGACGACGTTCGTGGCGCCCGGGCAGGACGTCCCGGCGCTGAGTGGCGAGATCGTCGTCAAGCCGAACGTGTCGGCGGGCGCGCGGGACACCGGCCGCTTCGGGCCGGGCGAGCACGCGGACGCCGCGGCGCTGATCACGCGGATCCACGCCGCCGGGAAGGTGGCGCTCGTCCAGCCGTATCTGCCGGCGGTCGACACCCGGGGCGAGACCGCCATCGTCTACATCGGCGGCGAGCGGTCGCACGTCCTGACCAAGCGCGCGGTGCTGCGCGGCACCGGGATCGCTCCGGTCGGCGCGCACCCGCTCGGTGTCGCCGCGGCCATGCTCGAGGACGATCTCGTCACGGCCGGCGTCGCCGGCGAACCGCAGCGCGCGCTCGCCGCCGCGCTGCACGCCGAGATCGCCGCGCGCTTCGGCACCCCGCTGTATCTGCGGATCGACCTCGTCGACGGCCCGGGCGGCGGGCCCGTGCTGCTGGAACTGGAGGCGATCGAGCCGTCGCTGTATCTCGGCCTCGCCCCCGGATCCGCCGCGCGCCTGGCCGCGGCGATCCGCGCGTCGTAGCGGCGCTCCCCGCGGACCTGGGCATCTAACACGCGCAGAGCGCACGTTAGATGCCCAGGTCGCCGGCCCGAGGGCGGCTGATCAGCCCGGGAGAGTGAGCAGCGCGGCGCTCGCCGGCGGCAGCGTCACCGCGTAGGCGCCGGACCGCGCCGGCACGTCCGCGGTCACCGGCGCCGCGAGGATGCCGGTGTCGGTCGCCGCCCCGAAGCTCTGGCCGCCGAGCGTGACGCCGGCCGTGGCCGAAGCGCTCGGCGCGCTCAGCCGCTCCAGCGTCGCGGGGCCGGACCCGAATCCGGCGGGCACCGTGACGAGCGCCCGCACGGCGGCGCCCAGGCGGTCGTCGATCAGGACGACCCGCAGGCGACGCCCGGGACCCGCCGTCGCCCACGTCCGGATGCCGGTCGCCGCGGAGGTCGTCAGCGTCAGCAGGCGCGAGCCCGCGGGGGCTGCCTGGGCGAACAGCAGCGCCCCGTAATACAGCGGGTGGACCTCGGCCGACCACTGGCCGTTCGTCCGCGTGAAGTCGAACAGCCCGTTGACCGAGTCCGGATAGCTGTGCAGGTTGACGCCGTCGACGCGCGCCGCGGCGATCGCGAACAGCGCGTCGACCGCCCACAGCGCCGAGGCCATCGTGTCGCTGACCCCCGCCCGGCCGTTGCAGCTGACCGTGCCGAGCTCGTCGATGCGATACGTCGCGCGGTCACGGTGAGCGAGCGCGATCTCGGGCGCGAGGCCGGTGGTCAGGCCGCGTGACGCGATCGGGCCCAGCAGGTTGGCCAGGGTCGGGTAGACGGACGCGGACGGGTCGGTGACGCAGGCGTTGAGCGGATAGGCGTGCGAGGTCAGCATCCGCACCTGGGAGTGGGGCGACAGCAGGCCGGCGAAGGTCTGCAGCCACGGCGCGGTTCCGGTCTCCGGGCCGGCGATCGGCAGCGGTGGGATGACCGCAAGCACCCGCCGGACCTCGGCGACGTAATCGGCCGCACCGTACGTCGGGCGGCGGCTGTAGACCGGTGTGCCGCCCTGGCTGTACCACGGGGCAGGCCGCCCGGCGATCCGGATGTACCACGGGATCACCGTGTACAGATCGGGCTCGTTGCCGATCTCGAAGGCCTCGATGTCGGTGCGCCCGATGCCGGCGATCAGCTGGGCGGCCTCGACCTGGTCCAGGCGCGGGCGATTGGCCTCCAGGTTGAGACCGAGCAGATAGCGGCCGGCGGTGGCCTGCGCCAGCGCTCGCGCCGCGGCGGTCCATGCCGGGGAGAGATCGTAGGTCACCCCGAGCGGCCGGCTCATCCCGGGGACCGGCCACCACGTGCGATCGGTGCTGAGGCCGCCGATGCGCAGAACCGGCCGGCCGGCCGGATCGAGATTGCGGATCAGCTGCACGAGCACGGGATTGACGGGACCGGGACCCGTACCGACCCACCGCGGGATCGTCGAGTACTCGAGCGCGAGCCCGAGGAAGCCGTCGGCGATCGTCGCCGACGCCGGGGCCGCCGTCACCGAGACCCGGATGGGCGCAGCGGCCGCGGCGGCGGGGGCATGGACGGCCGCGGCGGCGCTGACCAGGGCGACGGGGACGGCCATGGATCGACGCCGGGTCAGCCCTCGGCGCGACGCGCTCAGCGGCGCGATAGCGTGCGTGACACCGATCGGGGGCAACCGCGCTCTCCAGCGGGTACGTATATCGAGGAGCACCCTACGCACGATGCCATGACCCCATCGATTCGCACCCGCCGTCAGAGCTGAGAGCCCGCGTGTCCTCGATCCTGCTCAGCGACCCGACGCTCGATCTCGACGGCTGGCTGCCGTCGCCGACGATCCGGGTCGCGCATCGCCGCGAGAGCACGGCATCGGCCGATGCGCTCTGGGATGCCGCCTGCGCGGTCAAGCTGACCGATGCCTCGCTGCTGGGCCGGCTCGTGCGCTGGCGGATCCCCGGCCTGCCCCACCCCCTGTCGTTTCACGGCATGTTCGCCCATGATCCGTTCCTCGTGCTGGTCGGCGACCGCGAGCGCGCCCTACTGTCGGGCCTGGTCGGCCGGATCTGGACGCTGCGCCGCGACTATCCCCAGCTGCGCGACCCGGAGGAGTTCCGCGGCTGGTCACGGAGCGGCACCGCGCGCGTGCTGTTCGCCAACTGGGTGGAGCCGCTGCCCTCGGGGGGCGCCGTCCTGCACTCCGAGACCCGTGTGGAGGCGCTCGGCGCCCAGGGCCGCTTCGGGCTCGCCACCCTGCGCCCCGTCGTCCGGGCGGCCGAGCACCTGATCGCCACCGACGGCCTCGAGGCCGCCGTCCGGCGGGCCGAGCGCGGATGAGCGTCGCCGACCCCGAGTTGCGTCTCGCCTACCGGGCGTGCCGGCGGATGCAGTTGCGCCACGACCCGACGTATTACTGGGCCACCCTCCGCCTCCCCCGCGAGGTGCGTCCGGCCGTCCACGCGCTGTACGGCTTCGTGCGCGGCGCCGACGAGCTCGTCGACGGTCCCGGCCGGCCGGCCGGCCCGGCCGACCGCCGGCGCGCGCTCGATCGCTGGCAGGACGAGCTCGAGCAGGGCATCGCCCGCGGGCGCTCGCATCACCCGGTGATCGCCGCACTCGTCGACGCCGGGCGCCGGCACGACCTGCCGCTCGGCGAGCTGTCGGTCTACATGGACTCGATGCGCGTCGACTGCGGCCCGGTCAGGCTCGAGACGCGGGACGAGCTCGACCGCTACATGCGCGGCAGCGCCGCGGCGGTCGGCCTGATCATGGCGCCGCTGCTCGGCGCCCCGGCGCCGATGCACCCCGTCGTGGCCGAGCTCGGGACGGCGTTCCAACTGACGAACTTCGTCCGCGATGTGCGCGAGGACTACGAGCTCAACCGCGTCTACCTGCCCGCCGAGGAGCTGGAACGGTGCGGCGCGAGCGTCCAGGACATCGCCGCCGGGCGCTGCAGCCACGGACTGCGCGTGCTGCTCGCCGACGAGGTGGCCCGCGCCCGGCAGCTCTTTCACCGCGCCCGGATCCTCAACGAGGCGCTGCACCCCGCGGTCCGTCCCGGGGTGGCGCTCGCCTGCGCGGTCTATGAGCGCGTCCTGGACCGGATCGAGGCCCTGCGCTTCGATGTGCTGGCCCATCGCGTCCGCGTGCCGCCGTGGCAGCTGGCGGGCGCGGCGCTGAGCGCGGTCTCGGCGCGGGGCTGACGCCGATGCCGGTGCGCGCCACGGCCCGGGGAGCCGACCGGGACTCGCTGGACGGCCTGCGCGCCGACGTTCTCGTGTGCGGCGCCAGCTTCGCCGGCCTCGCGGTCGCCCGTGAGCTGGCGGGACGCGGCGCGTCGGTGGTGCTGCTCGACCGCTACGAGATCGGCGAGCGCGCGACGTCGGCCTGCGCGACGCCGACGCCCTGGCTGGAGGCGCTCGGCCTGACCGCCGCCATCCGCCAGGAGATCCCGGCGATGCGCTTTGCCACGCCACACGGCGCGGTCCGCTATCGCCTGCCGTGGAGCTGGTCGGCGTTCGACTATCGCGAGCTGTGCCGGCTGCTGTTCGAGCAGTGCGACGCGCGCTTCGTCACCGCCACGGTCCGCGGATGCACGACGCCCGCCGATCCGGCGGGCAGCGAGGCAATCGCGGTCGCCACCGACCGTGGGGCGCTGCGCGCGCCGCTCGTCGTCGACACGCTCGGCTGGCGGCGCGTCCTCGGCCGGGAGGGCTTTCAGCCGCCCGGCGCGCCGCTCTCCCGCGGCCTGGAGGTCCATCCGCACGGCGGCGGCGACGATCTCGACGTCTGGATCGAACGCTCGCTCGTGCGCCGCGGCTACGGCTGGCGCGTTCCGGCCGATGGCGAGGCCCGGGTCGGGGTCGCCTCCTACGCCTCCGCCGATCATGTCCGCCGGCCCACCGAGGAGCTCGCCGAGCGGCTCGGCCTCGACGCCGTCCGCTATCAGGGCAACTGGTTCCCGCACCGGCTGCGCCCGGCCACCGAGAACGGGGTCTTCTTCGCCGGGGACTCGGCGGGTCACTGCTTCCCGCTCTCCGGGGAGGGCATCCGCACCGCTTTCTACTTCGGGATCGCCTGCGGCCGTGAGCTGGCGGCGGTGCTCGACGGCCGGCGCACCCGCAGCGAGGCGATCGAGCGCTATCACGCGTTCAGCGCCGATCATCGCCGCGCCTTCGCGCTCGCCGCGGGACTCCAGCGGATCATCCCGGCGCTGCCGCCGCGGGCGCTGACCGGCGGCCTGCGTCTGTTCGGGAGCCAGCGGATCGTCGACCGCGCCTTCGGCTGGTATCTCGACCAGGCGCACCCCGCGTTCGCCGGGCCCAGGAACCGCGCAGCGCCGTCGATCGCGTAGGATCGAACGATGACGCCCGTCGGCCCAGGCGACCTCGTGACGGCCGGTGCCGGCGCCGGCGCCCTCCCGGGGATCGTCTTCGACACGCCGAGCAGCGCCAAGGTCGTCGTCGCGGTCGTCGACCCGGTCCGCGGTCCGGTCATGCGAACCTTTCATCCCAACGCTCTGACCGCGCGCACCGACGCCTCCCCGCACGATCATGCGCTGCGGCTGCTCGTCCGCCGGACGCCGGCGCCGGTGCGGGGAGCCGCCCGTGGAGCGAACCCCGGCGGGCACGGCCGCGCCGGCCACAGCCGCGGTGCCGCGCACCGCACGACCGGCCGCTGAAGCACCCGCTCGCCCGGGTATCAAGGAGTGGGCGCGCCTGCCGAACGTCGGGGGCATGCGGCCACCTCTGCGCGCGGACTGTCGATGGGCACGCTGATCGAGATCGTCCGCTGGATCGGGATCGGTCAGGAGCGGGCGCGCAAGCGCGTCCGCGAGCGCTGGCGCCGGCTGGTCGCCCGCCTGCTCGGTCGCGACGTCGTCGTCGCCGGGAGCGAGCGCAAATTCCGAGCATTGCTGGAGTCGGCGCCCGATGCGATGGTCATCGTCGACGACCACGGGCACATCCAGCTCGTCAACGCACAGGCCGAGCGAACGTTCGGCTATGCCCGCGGCGAGCTGATCGGCCAGCATCTCTCCTGCCTGATTCCCGAACGCCATCGCAACCAGCATCACGTCAACGTCCGCGCGTATCTCGGCGACGCTCGTCCGCGCGTGATGGGCGGCGGCGGCGAGATGTTCGCGCGGCGCAAGGACGGGACCGAGTTCCCGGCCGAGATCAGCCTCGGCCCGCTGGAGACCGACCAGGGCCTGCTCGTCTCCAGCGTCATCCGAGACGTCACCGACCGCAAGCGCGCCGAGGCCGCCCTGCGCCGGGCGCAGGCCGACGCCGAGGCCGAGCAGCAGTTCCGCACGGCGTTCGAGGAGGCGCCGGTCGGGATCGCCCTGACGGCGCTCGACGGGCGGCTGGTCAAGGTCAACCGGGCGCTGTGCGAGATCACCGGCCACACGCGCGAGCACCTGGAGGCATCGACGATCGCGGTGCTGCTCCATCCCGATGACCGGCCCGGAGCCGCCGCCGACCTGTTGCGGATGACGAGCGGCGAGGCCCGCCGCTCTCGCGCCGAACGGCGCTATCTCACCGCTTCCGGAGAGGCCATCCCCGTCGACGTCAGCGTCGCCGTCGTGCTCGACCCCGACGGCCGCCCGCTGCATCTCCTGGCCCAGATCAACGACATCTCCGAGCGCAAGCGCGCCGAGGACAAGCTGCAGTATCTCGCCGACCACGACGTGCTGACCGGACTGGTCAACCGCCGGCGCTTCGAGCGCGACCTGGAGCGGGCGATCGCCGCCGGCTCGACGGGCGCGGTGCTCGCGATCGACCTCGACCATTTCAAGTTCGTCAACGACACGCTCGGGCACTCGGCCGGCGACGATCTGCTCGTCCGCGTGGCGACGGTGTTCCGCGAGCGGCTGAGAGCGACCGACACGCTCGCCCGGCTCGGCGGCGACGAGTTCGCCGTGCTGCTCCCCGACGCCGACATGGCGCCCCTGATCGCAGCCAAGCTGCTCGCCGCGCTCAACGACGAGACCCAGGAGGCCGACGCCGGCTCCCCGACCCGCTGGGTCACGGCGAGCATCGGCATCGCGACGCTCGGACCGACCTCGCCGAGTTCCGAGGAGGTGCTCGTCCAGGCCGACATCGCCATGTACGACGCCAAGGAGGCGGGGCGCAATCGCTGCGCCGTCTATGACGCGTCCAGCGACCGTCTCGGACAGATGCAGGACCGGCTCGACTGGTCGGAACGGATCCGCTCCGCCCTTGCCAACGACCGCTTCGTCCTCCATGCCCAGCCGATCGTATCGCTGAGCGGCGACCCCGTCCCGCGCCACGAGCTGCTCATCCGGATGCAGGGCGACGACGGCGAGCTGATCGCACCGGGGGCGTTCCTGGAGGTCGCCGAGCGCGTCGAGCTCGTGCAGCAGATCGACCGCTGGGTGTTCTCCCGCGCAATCGCGCTGCTCGCCGCATACAAGCGCGCCGGCCGGAAGATCGTGCTCGCCCTCAACCTGTCGGCCAGGACGATGGTCGATCCCGAGATGACCGCCTTCATCGCCGCCGAGCTGGCGAGGGCCGGAATCGACGGCACCGGGCTCTGCATCGAGCTGACCGAGACCGCGGCCGTCGGCAATGTCAGCCGCGCCCAGCGGTTCGCCGAGGAGCTCTCCGCGCTGGGTTGCGAGCTCGCGCTCGACGACTTCGGGGCGGGCTTCGCCTCGTTCTACTACCTCAAGCACATGGAGTTCGACGTGCTCAAGATCGACGGTGAGTTCATCCGCGGACTGCCCGAGAGCCGGGTCAACCAGCTCGTCGTCCAGGCCGTCGTCGGGATCGCGGCGGGGCTCGGCAAGCGCACCGTGGCCGAGTTCGTCGGCGACGCCGAGACGTTGATGCTGCTGCGCGGCTACGGGGTCGACTTCGCCCAGGGCTACTACCTGGCGATGCCGCAGCCGCTCGACGCGCTCGACCTCGCCGTCGCGCCGGCGATGCCGAGGGCCGCGTAGCGGCCCGGCGGCGGCGGACACGGCTTCTTCACCACTGAGCGCGCCGGCGTGCGAGGATTCGCGGAGACGAGCGCGGCCCGCCCAGCCGTGACCGGCGCGGGCGCGCAGAGCCAGCCGAGAGGAGCACGCCATGCCCCGCCGCGTCGGGATTCCGCCGAGCACCGCCCGCCAGCAGCTGCAGAAGAAGCAGACGCCGGCCGCCACCGAGGTCACCGAGCCGCTTCCGGCGCCAACCGGAGCAGCGCCGTTCCGGGCGACCCCCGCCGAGCTCGGCATCACCGACGCCACGCCGATCACGTGGTATCTGCTCGGCGACACCGGCGGGATCAACAACCCGACGCCGCAGAACGACGTCTCCAACGCCATGCAGGCCCAGCCAGGCAGCCCGCCGGCGTTCGTCTACATCGTCGGCGACCTCGTCTACTTCTACGGCGACGAGGCCGACTATCCGAGCCAGTTCTACGAGCCCTACGCGCATCTCAACGCGCCGATCGTCGGCATCCCCGGCAATCACGACGGTGACAACTCCGACGACACGAGCGTCGCGTCGCTGACCGGGTTCATGACCAATCTGTGCGCGAAGACGGCCACGATCCCGGCGGGGCTGGAGGAGTACAACCGCGACACCCAGACCCAGCCCAACTGCTACTGGACGCTGCGCGCCGCGGCGGTGACGATCATCGGCTGCTATGACAACGTCCCGTCGGGTGGGGTGATCGAGGCCGACCAGGCGGCGTGGCTGGCCTCCGAGCTGAAGGCCGCCCCGGCCGGCGTGCCGCTGATCGTCGCCCTGCACCATCCCCCGTACAGCATCGATGCCTATCACGGCGGCTCGGCGACGATGGGCGAGGTGCTCGACACCGCGTTCCAGACCTCGGAACGCGTCCCGGACCTCGTCATCTCCGGCCACGTCCACGACTATCAGCGCTTCACCCGCACGATGACCGACGGCACGACGCTGCCCTACGTCGTGTCGGGCAACGGCGGCTATTACAACCTGCACAAGTTCGCGTCCGGAACGACCGCCGGGGAGTCGGTCGGCACCGGCGTCGTGTTCGAGGCCGGCGACGACACCAACTGGGGCTTTCTCGAGATGACCTCGGACGGCACGTCGATTGACGTGACCTACAACAGTGTGGCCAAGGACGGCACCGTCACCCAGAAGGTCGACTCGTTCACGATCACCGCGCGGGCGAGCTGATCGGCGCCGCGATGAGGATCCCTCCCGGACCCTCAGCTCGTCATGCGCGGGTCGACACAGAAGTTATAGATCCGTGATTCACCGGACGCGCCTCCCGGCATCAGCGTGAACTGGACGAGCTGCCATCCGGCGAGGGTTCCCGGATGGGTGTGAAGCTGACCGGACATCGACCATGCTCCCAGCGTCTGGTCGTGGACGGTCCCGGCGTTGACCGGCGCGGCGGCGCCGGCGTACGAGGCCAGGACGCTGACGCCGGCGTGTCCGACGATCTCGTCGATCATCATCCGTGCGTTTGGATAATCCGACTGCACGCACATCGGCGGACTTACCGCCTGCGCGCCACTGGGCAGATCGAGAACGGAGCCGGTCGTCCCGCCGGCAAGCGCGGTCGTGACGATCTTCGCCCCGCCGGTCAGCGTCCAGCCGGTGCCGGCGAAGCTGTTGAGCGTCTCGCCGGGCACAAAGGCATATTCACTGCTGTCGCCGTAGGACGCGAACGGCTGCGACAGCGCCGGCATCGTGCAGGCTGACGCGCTCGCGGTCGTCGTGGCCGCCAGCGCGGGACCGGCCATGAGCACGGCGAGCGCGGCGGCGAGCGCGGCGGGCGCGGCGGCCCGGCGCCCGAAGCGATTGAAACGGCACGTCTTCATATGTGTGCACCTTCCGTGGTGAGGACTGGCAGCCGAGCTATCTCACATCCATGCGAGACCTCTGGCTTTGCGTCGCCGGCTCGCGCCGGGTTTGCCCTGTTCAGCCGCGGGATACAGTTGTGCTTCGGGCATCGGCGGGCGCCGGCGCGAGCACTGAATCGCGGCCGGATTCGCTGGACGGATGTCGGATTCGTCACCCGGTCGGCCCGGTGATCCGCGGCGGCTCGTAGGCGCGGACATCGGGCACGGGGCCGTCATAGCGCTCGACGCGCACGAGCACGGTGGCTCCGGTGCAGGCCTGGGCGAGCGCCGAGGTGCCGGCATCCCTGGTCAGGACGTTGACGTTGCCGTTGACGCAATCGGCGACCTCCGGGGCCGACCCGTCGAACCAGGCGCCGGTGTGCATCTGCGCGACGCCGCGCAGCAGCGCGTCGGTGGTCACGACCCCGGCCAGCAGGCTTCCCTGGGCGCTGCGGACCCGCGCGAGGTCTCCGTCGGTCAGGCCACGGGCCGCGGCGTCGTCGGGATGCATCCGGATCGCCTCACGCCCGGCGACCTTCGTCGACCGGCTCGCCCGTCCCATGTCCTGCTGGCTGTGCAGACGGTGGCTCGGCTGGTTGCACAGCAGGTGGAGGTCGTATTCACGGGCCAGGGGCGAGCCCCACCACTGGTCGGGCTCCAGCCAGCTGGCGTGCGGCGGGACGTCAGGCTGCCCGAAGGACGCGAACGTCTCGGAGTAGATCTCGATCCTCCCACTCGGCGTCTGCAGGGGATGCGCGTCGGGATCGGCGCGGAACGCGGTGAACACCGGATCGCCGTAGGGGACCTGCGGCAGGTCGACGCCGCCCTCCTCCCAGAAGGCGTCGAACGGCGGCGCCGGCGGCGCGCCCGGCTGCGCCCGCCACTCCTCGTAGAGCCGGCGCAGCCAGCCGTCGGCGTCGAGGTCCTCGTCGAAGTCGGCTCCGAGCCGGCCGGCGAGCGCGGTCAGGACCGCGAACTCCAGTCGGGCGCCGGCGTGGGGCTCGACCGCCCGGCGGGAGACGCGCAGCCGCGCGTCGCCGAGGCCGGCCACGATGTCGTCGCGCTCCAGCGTCGAGGCGACCGGGAAGACGATGTCCGCGTGCTTGGCGGTGCCGGTCCAGTGCGTCTCATTGACGATGAACGTTTCCAGTCGCTGCACCCCGCGCCGCAGGCGCCCGAGGTCCTGATGATGGTGGAACGGGTTGCCTCCCGCCCAATAGGCCAGCCGGATCTCCGGATAGCGATGGATGCCCCCGTCGTAGGGATAGGCCGCTCCCGGGCGCAGCAGCATGTCGCTGATCCGCGCGCACGGGATGAAGGTGGCGATCGGGTTCCGGCCCTGGGGCAACGACGGGACGCGAACGGGCTCGGTGCCGAGCCCGTAGTCCCCCATCGACCCGAAGCCGTGCGAGAAGCCGCCGCCCGGCAGTCCGATCTGGCCGAGGAACGCCGCCAGCGTCAGGCCGGCGAACACCGGTTGCTCGCCATGCTGGGCCCGCTGCACCGAGTAGACGACGTTGACCAGGGTGCGTGAGGCTGCCATCTCGCGGGCGAGCGCGCGGATCCGGCCGGCGGGCGCGCGCGAGATCGCCTGCGCCCACTCCGGGGTCTTCGGGATCCCGTCGCTCTCGCCGAGCACGTAGCGGCGGACCGGCGCGGCCCCGACCGTATAGCGCTCCAGGAAGGCGTCGTCGGCCAGGCCGTCGGTGATCAGCACGTGGATCAATGCCAGGATGACGGCGGTGTCGGTCCTCGGCATGATCCCGAGCCACTCGGAGCCGAGCTCGGGGGACACATCGTCGCGCTGCGCGGAGAGCGACACGATCCGGGTGCCGGCAGCCGCGCGGCGAGCGAGGCCCGAGCCGACGTGGCGATTGTGCCCGCCCGGGACGACCCACGAATTGGAGCGGCGCAGTCCGCCGAAGGTCACGAGCAGCTCGGTGTGCTCGGCGACGTCGGCCCAGGAGACCGATCGCATCCTCAGGTCCATCAGGCCCTCGGCGCCGATCAGATGCGGGAGCGTGACCAGGCTCGCCCCGCGGCTGTAGTCGTCGACCGACCGGGTGTAGCCGCCGATGCGGTTCAGGAAGCGGTGCAGCTGGCTCTGGGCGTGATGAAAGCGCCCGGCGCTCGCCCAGCCGTAGGAGCCGCCGAAGATCGCCTCGTTGCCATGGTCGGTGCGAACGCGGTCAAGCTCGCCGGCGGCGAGGTCGAGCGCGGCGTCCCAGTCGAGCTCGACGTACTCGTCGTCGGGATCGCCGCGCCGGTCGTCGGGGCCGGGTCCGTTCTCCAGCCAGCGGCGCCGCACCGCCGGCTGAGCGACCCGCGCGCGGGAGCGGTTGGCGTCGGCGACGTTGCCGATCGCCGGAGCGGCGTCCGGGTCGTCGGCGTGCGGCCTGACGTCGAGCAGCCGCCCGTCGGCGGAGACCTCGGCGACGAACGTGCCCCAGTGGGCGCTCGATTGCACCCGTCGGGCCTTGCGGGAGGGCGAGACGGTCATGGGGTGCGCGCGCCCGGCGGCGTCGAATCCGGACTGAGGATCGGGTCGGTGCCGCTCGCCGCGCGGTGGGCGAGCTCCTGGCGAACGAGCGAGAGCACGTGGCGAGCGTAGTCCGTCGGGAACCGAAACCCCGGTCGATGCGCGAGCACCGGCTTGATGCGCTCGCTGTGATTGAGGATGAACTGCGCGCGGGTCACCGGCATGCTCGACACTCCTCGTCGGATATCTTGAGTAATGAGACTGATTAGTTGTGTTGATGTTGTGTCACGTGCTGATCCCGATCTGCCGTCGATTTCGATCACCACACCTGTTCGGACGACCGAGCAAACCCCATGAGCGCCACCGCGACGACGAGCACGCCCGCACCCCAGCACGAGGAACCCCGACGCCTGGCACGCACTCGATCGTCGGCCAGGTCCTCTCCCCGCTGATGATGCTGCTCGTGTTCGGACGACCGACCAGAACATCTCGCTGCAGCTCGGCCGCGGGGACGTCCCCGCCCTGACCGACCTCGCCGTCCTGTGGGCGATGGCGCTCGTGCTGACCGCCTGGTCGCCGGCGCTGTTCAGGTCCGGGCGCACGCTCAAGGACTGAGCGCGCGGAGGGGACCCGGCGTCAGACCGCCGCGTGATCGAGCACCCGACCGCCGGGCGTGACACCCGGAGCGCCGGGGATCGCCTTCAGCAGCGCCCGCGTGTACGGGCTCTGCGGGCCGGCGAACAGCTTCTCCACCGTCCCCTCCTCGACGACGCGCCCGTCCTGCAGGACCGTCACCGTGTCGGCGATCTGACGCACGAGCGACAGATCGTGGGAGACGAACAGATAGGTCAGCCCGAGCTCGTCCTGCAGCCGCACGAGCAGGTCCATGATCGCCGCCTGCACGGTCACGTCGAGCGCCGAGGTCGGCTCGTCGAGCACGAGCACGTCGGGGCGCATGACGAGCGCGCGGGCGATGGCGACGCGCTGGCGCTGGCCGCCCGAGAGGTTCGTCGGGCGCCGGGACAGCATGCTCTCGGGGAGGCCGACGTTCTGCAGTGCCTCGACGACCCGCTGATGGCGCTCGGACTTGTCGCCGACCCGATAGCGATCCAGGGGCTCGCGGACGATTCGCTCCAGCTTCCAGGTCGGGTCCAGCGACGTGAACGGATTCTGATAGACGAGCTGCAGATGACGGCGCGCCGAGCGCCACTGGGTCCGTGAGTGGCCGCTGACCGTGGCGGCGCCGACGACGATCTCTCCGGCGTCGAGCTGCTCGAGACCGAGCAGCAGGCGCACCGCGGTCGTCTTGCCCGAGCCCGACTCGCCGACGAGGGCGTGGGTGGTTCCGCGGGCCACCGACAGCGACAGACCGTCCACCGCCACCACGACGCGGTCGCGCGTGTGGAACGTCTTGGACACCGCCCGCAGCTCGATCTGATTGGCCGGCTGCTCGCCCTCCGCGCCGGCGCGCACCGTCCGCGCCGCGCGATAGCGGTCGGGGTTGATCGCCGGCACGTCGGCCTGGAGCTCGCGGGCGTACTCCGAGGTCGGCGCTGAGAAGACGCCTCTGGAGGGGCCGTGCTCCTGCACGACGCCGTCCTTGAGGACGACGAGCTGGTCGGCGCGCTCGGCCGCGATCGCCAGGTCGTGGGTGATGAACAGCAGGCTGATGCCGAGCGACTGCTTGAGCTCGCTCAGCAGATCGAGCACGACCTTCTGGATCGTCACGTCCAGGCCGGAGGTCGGCTCGTCGGCGACGATCAGCGGCGGGCGTGGCAGCACCGCCAGCCCGATCAGCACGCGCTGGAGCTGGCCGCCGGAGAGCTGATGGGGATAGGAGCGGTAGACGCGCTCGGGATCTGGCAGGCCGACCTGGGCGAACGCCTCGAAGATCCGCTGCTTCTCCTGCGACCGGTCCCTGAGCTTGAGCAGCGCGGCAGCCTCGTGCGCCTGGACTCCGATCGCGCGGACCGGGTTCAGGGCGTTGGCCGGATCCTGGGGCACGAACCCGAGCTGCGTGCCACGCAGCGGACGGAACTCCCGATCGGAGACCGCGGTGACGTCCCGGCCGGCGAAGGTGATCGTCCCGCCGAGGATCCTCGCCCCGCTCGGCAGCAGGCGCAGCACGGTGCGGGCGACGGTCGTCTTGCCCGATCCCGACTCGCCGATCAGCGCCAGGCTCTCGCTGCGCCCGAGCGAGAAGCTGACGTCGTGCACCACCTGCTCACTGCCATAGGCGACCGACAGGCCCTCGACACTGAGCAGCGTCGACGAGCGGGCGTCGGACGTTAGTTCGGATTGCGTAGCCATCGGCTGATCCTGTTGATTGAGAGCACCGTGAGCACGACCACTGCCGCCGGGCAGTACACGAGCCATGGAGCGATTTGATAGTTCGACCCGTCGGAGATGAGCAGGCCCCAGTCCGCCGCCGGCGGCGGCGAGCCGTAGCCGAGGAAGGCGAGCGCGGCGATGATGATGATCGCGTAGCCGAGTTGGAGCACCGAGAGCGCCAGCACGGAGCGATAGGCGTTCGGAAGCACGTGGCGGAAGAGCACGAACAGCCGTGACCCGCCCTGTAGATAGGAGGATTCGACGAACACCGACCGGCGCACCTTGAGCACCTCGGCGCGCATGATGCGGGCGAAGATCGCGATCGAGGTGATGCCGGTGGCGATCGCCGCGTTGACGGTGTGGAAGCCGAGCGAGACGACGATCGCCACCGCCAGCAGGAAGCCGGGGATCGCGAGCATCGTGTCGACGGCGCGGCCGATCAGCGAATCGACGAAGCCGCCCAGGAAACCGGCGAGCAGGCCGAACGCGCCGCCGATCGCCAGGCCGATCCCGACGGCCACGAACGCGTTGAACACCGAGGACCGCGTGCCGTAGATGACGCGCGTGAACTCGTCACGCCCGAGATAGTCGGTGCCGAACCAATGGGCCGAGCTCGGCCCCTCGAGCTTGTCCAGCGGGATCGCGGTGACCGGACTGTGCGAGGTGAACAGCGACGGGAACAGCGCCCAGAGGATGACGAGCGCGACGATGACGAACGACAGCGCCACCGTCGGGGGCACGCCGCCGAAGATCCGGCGCGTCGAGCTCGAGAGGCGCGCGGCGGGTTGCGGGACGACGACGAAGCTCATGACCGCGAGGAGCGGGATGGGCGGGGGCCGAGGATGTTGCCGGCCTGGAAGCCCCGGCCGAGGCCGCGGACGAGACCGCCGGACGAGCGTGGTCCGAACAGCTCGACGCGGGGGTCGAGCAACGGGGCGATCAGATCGGCGAACAGGTTGACGAGCACGAAGACGACCGCCGCCAGAGCGACGACGGACTGCAGGACGGGGGTGTCGCCGGAGGAGACCGCCTGATACATGACCGTGCCCACGCCGGTGCGGCCGAAGACCTCCTCGGTGATGAGCGCGCCGCCCATCAGCTCGCCGATGATCAACGCCGCCATCGTGACGGCGGGCAGGCTCGACGGCTTGATGAGATGACGGAGGAAGATCTTGCGCTCCGACAGCCCGCGCGACCGGGCGACGAGCACGTACTCCTGGGCGGACTCCTTGTCGAGGTTGGCGATCAGCACTTCGCAGAGCGGCGCCGAGATCGGGATCGCCAGCGCGAACGCAGCGCACAGCGTGCCGACGAAGTTGTCGGGGTTGAGCACGTCGAAGGTGTGCAGGCGGAACGAGAAGATCTGGATGAGGATCAGGCCGATAACGAAGTTCGGCACCGACAGGAAGAACGACGGCACCGAGCGCATCAGCTCCCGCCCCGCCCGGAGCGGGAAGTGCTGGCTGCCGTAGGCCAGGCCGGCGGCGAACAGCAGCGAGATCAGCAGCGCCATCCCGGCGAGCTTCAGGGTGTAGGGCAGCGCGGTCAGCAGCAGATGCGAGACCGGCAGGTGATACTCGAGCGAGGTCCCGAACTGTCCGCGTACGAAGCGCGAGAGGCCGAGCCACAGCTGCTCCAGCGCCGACTGGTTGACGCCGTAGAAGGCCTGAAGCTGGTGAACGCTGGACGGGCTCAGCCCGGCCTGCGGATTGCTGAGCTCCGCGGAGATCGGATTGGCTCCCACCACCGAGAGCACGACGAAGGTGATGACGTAGGCCAGGACGATGACCACCACCGCCTGGGCGAGCCGGCGCACGGCGTAGGCGAGGTACGGCCGGGCTGTCGCCCGGCCTCCCCTCGCGGTCGGCCCGGAAGCCGCGTCCCCGCCCACCCCCGGCTCGTTCTCCAGGACGGCGACGCTGCTCATGACAGCCAGGCGGTGTAGAAGTTGGCGAAAGCGACACCGTTGTAGGTCACTCCGTGGACGTTGGGCGTGAACACGTAGATGCGCTGCACGAGGTTGAGGATCGGGATGTAATAGCCCTGCTGGATGACGTACTTCTGGACCGCGTCGGCGTACTGCTGGCGCTGCGCGGTGCTGGACGCGGACTCGATCTCCCCGGAGAGCTTGTCGAGCGTCTTGTCGGTGGTGCCGACGCCGAACCAGTCCTGACCATGATTGAGGCTGGTCAGGACGCCGCCGACCGTGCTGAAGTCGACGAAGCTCCGTGACTGTGACAGCACCGGCGGGATCGGCGGGGTCTCCACCGACGCATAGGCTGACAGCGGGATGATCTTCAGCGGCGCCGAGATCCCGATCTTCGCCAGCTGCTGCGAGATCAACTCGTCCTCCTGCGACGTCGCCGGGACGTACGGGTTCGGGATCAGGTTGAACTTCAGCTGCCGGCCGTCCTTGACGCGGATGCCGCCCGCACCGACCTTCCAGCCGGCCTGGTTGAGCAGCGTCTCGGAGAGCGACGGGTCGTAGTTGAACAGCGTCGAGTCGTCCTGGGCCTCGGGCACGTTGCTCTGAATGAACGACTCCGCGATCGACGTCACGCCCGTCGGGTAGATCGTGCTGAGGATCTGCTGGCGGTTGATCGCGTGCTGCAGGGCCTGGCGGACCGCCAGGCTGTTGAACGGCGCCTCGTTGGCCTGGATGATGAAGCCGTCGACGAACCCGAGGTACTTCGGGGTGCCGACCTGGAGGCCCTGCTTCTCCAGCGACGGGATGTCGGCGACATTGGGGTTGAAGTCGGCCTGGGCGTCACCGGACTCGACGGCGTCCTCACGCGTCGTGGCGTCGGCCACGACCTTGTAGGTGATCGAATTCAGATACGCCGGGCCGGTGTGGCCGAGGGCCGGCGGACCCCAGTTGTAGCTCGGGCGCCTGACGAGCGTGTAGGAGACGCCCTGCGTGTAGGACTTCACCACGAACGGGCCACTGCCGATGTCCTTGTACAGGTCGGCCTGCTGGTTGACGCTCAGCGCCAACGTCTTGGGCGACAGCAGGATGCAACCGTGGTAACCGAGGGTGGGGATGAACCCGAGCGTCGGCTGGGAGAAGTCGACCTCGACGGTGGAGCTGTTGACGGCCTTGGCGCCCGCGTAATACAGCGCCGGGAAGAGGCCGACCTGGGCGATCCCCCGGGCCTTGTCGCCGTGCGCCCAGATGTTGAGGTTGTCGACGACGGCCGCGGCGTTCATCGGCTCACCGTCGGAGAAGGTGATGCCGGGCTTGATGTGCAGGATGTACTTCCTGGCGCCGTTCTCGGACTGCCAGCTGCTGAGGACCCACGGGCTGACCTGGCCGGTCGCCGAGACATAGACGAGCTTGTCGGTGATCTCACCCCACAGGTTGCCCTCGTAGCTGGAGATGCTGCTCTCGCTTGACACCCAGCCCGCCGGGAACTCCTGGATCAGGAAGGTGAGGTTGCCCCCTTGCTTCGGCGTCCCCGCCGCGGCGGTGCCCGCGCTGTTGCTCGCACTGCCGCTGGCGCCGGTGTGCGAGCTCGAGCTGCTGCTCGAACCGCCGCAGGCGGCCAGCAGTACGACCGCCGCGATCCCGGCTACAGCGCTGAACAGCCCTTTTCGTCTCGCCATCAGTGTATTTCCTTGTCCTGGAGGGTTGGGGGCACGGGAGCAGGGTGAACACCCCGGCCGGTCATTTACACTAAATTAGTCGAATTAGTGTGGAAGTCCAATAACATTTCGATATCGGTCCGGTGGCACTGTGCTTATCGCTCCACGTCGAGCGGCCGTGACCGGCCATGGGCCCACGCCGGGTTACAGGCCGAGCGCCTTGCGGCCGAGCACGATCAGGGCCATGTCGTCCTGGGGCGGGTGGATGCGACAACAGAGGACGTCACGGAGGTGGCGCTCGATCGGATTGTGATGCGTCAGCGCCGGATTGCCGAGCGCCGCCACCGCAGTCTGCACGGCGGTGACGGCGTTACGCGTGGCGAGCAGCTTCGCGAACGGCGCGCGCGCGAACGCCGCGGCGTCACCCTCGTCGGCGCGCCGGGCGAGGCTGTAGATGACCTCCTCGGCCGCAAACAGCTGGGCCTCGATCTCGCCGGCGATCGTCTGGATGCGCTCGGTCTGGGCGATCGGCGTGCCGAGCCCCGCCGGGACGCGCTCGTGGGCGAAGCGATTGAAGAACTCCTGGGCGGCGCGGGCGACGCCGACGTACATCGCCGTGACCGCCAGTCCGACGGCCATCAGCGCGCCCTGACGGCGGGTGCCGCCACCGGTCAGGCTGCCCGGCACCATCGGCTCGCCCTTGAAGTTCTCAAACGGAACCTCGATCTCGTGATAGACGACGTCGTGCGTGCTCGTGGCCCGCATGCCGAGGTGGTCCCACGTCTCGATGATCTCGATGCCGGGATGGTCGCCGGGGACGATCACGTGACCCTGGAGCGGCTCCTCGTCCTCGGTCGCGGCCCACACCAGGTGATAGGCGAGCCCCTCGGAGCCGGTGCCATACGCCTTGTGGCCGCTGACGATCCAGCCGTGACGCGAGCGCCGGACCTTCGTCTTGGGCAGGCCGCCGCGGGCCGGCGCGCCGAGCTCGGGCTCGGCGCGGATCGCGTTGATCAGGATCGGCCGCTCCGCCGAGTCGGCGACGACCGCGCGATACAGCTCATCCGGCCAGACGTGGGTGCTCCCGTTGGCGAGGTGCTGGGCGATCGTCATCGCGCTGAGCAGCGCCACCGACGCGTCCCCGTGGCCGATCGCCTGCACGATGCGCACCGTGTCGGTGATCGTCGGCGCCGCGGCGGCGCCGAACTCCGGCGACACCCCGTAGGTGAGCAGCCCGGCGTCGTGGACGATCTGGATCGAGTCCCAGGGGAACGCGGCGGTGCGGTCATAACGCTCGGCGTTGGCGCTGAGCGCGTCGGTGACGCGGCGCAGCGCCTCGGGCGAGACGTCGACCGGCGCCAATGCGGTGGTCGTGCCGGTTGTCGCGGTCATGCGAAGGCGCCGCGAGCTCAGGATGAGGCGGGTCGCCAGCCGAGCGGCTGGGCGATGTGGGTGACGATGTTCTCCAGGAGCTGCTTGTTCTCGTCCAGCGTGAAGTTCGGCGGCAGCCAGACCATCATCTCGTCGGCCAGGTCGAGCCCGACATCCCCGCGAGCGGCCTCGAGCACGCGGTCGGGGTCACCGTGGTAGATCTGGCAGAGCTGGATGTCACTCGGTACGCCGTTGGGCCGGGTCCCGACGCTCCGGTCACGGTTGAGCGTGCGCAGCAGCGTCCCGGGCTCGAGCGCCCCCTGCGGCCGCGGCCCGGCCGGGCCCTCGGCGCGACGGATGCGGTCGAACTCGGCGTAACGCTCGCGCTGACGGGCGGTCACGGCCGGCATGAACAGGCGTGACAGGCAGACTCGCGGCCGGTTGACCGGATGCTCGAAGGCGTCGAGATAGGCGACGACGTTGTCGCGCTGTGACTCCTCGAACGACTCCGAGGTCGGATTGTGGTTGAGCGTCGAGAGCAGCAGCCCGAGCCCCAGGGAGCCGGTGCGCGCCGCGCTCTGGGCCGAGCCGGATCCGTACCACAGCCGCTGGTCGAGCTCGGGACTGCGCGGCCGGGCTCGGAACTCAGGCAGGTCGGGCGTGGCGTCGGAGTCGCGGATCGGGAGGGTGTTGCCCGCGAGCGCGTCACGGAAGCGGCGGATGCGATCGTGGCCCTCCTCGCGGCCCTCGAGGCGCTCGCCGCCGAAGACGGCATCGAAGCGCGTGTTGCCGGCCGCCATGCCGAGCTCCAGCCGGCCGCCGGACAGCAGGTCGACGGTCGACGCGTCCTCGGTCAGGCGGATCGGATCCTCGTAGCTGACCGTCACCACGCCGGTCCCGAGCCGGATCCGGCTCGTGTGCTGGGCGATCGCCGCGAGCAGCACGAGCGGCGAGGAGACGTAGCTGTCGAAGTGCCGCTGGCGCACCCAGCCGCTGTCAAAGCCGACCGACTCGGCGTACTGGAAGGTCTCGATCGCCTCGGCGAGACCGGCCGCCGCGCCGCTCTCCTCCGAGGTGAAGGGGACGTTGGTCAGGAAGCCGAGCTTGAGGCCCCCGCTGCGACGGCCCGCGTACGCGGCCCCGTCGCTCGTCGCGACCGGCGATTGCGTCGTCATACCGCCACCGCCGTCCGGGAGTCGGGGTTGAGCACCGGAGCGGTGCCGGTCGCCTCGCGATGGGCGAGCTCCTGACGGACGAGCGGCACCACGTAGCGGGCGTAGTCGACCATGTCGTTATAGACGTCCCAACCGCGGATCGACAGCAGGTCACAGCCGATCTCCGTGTAGTCGACGAGCGCCGCCGCCACCGTCTCATAGCTTCCGACCAGCGCCGTCGTCGAGCCGGCGCCCTTCAGCTCCCTGGCCAGCGGTGTCCACAGCGCGCGATCGTGCAGATCGCCCTTGTCGGCGAGCTCGCGCAGGCGCACCGATCCGACGTTCTGCGGGTCGTTGCCATTCCAGCGCCGCAGCGCCGCCTGACCGGCCGAGCCGGCGAGCGCCTGCTGGGTCTGGGCGAGGATGGCGCGCGCCTTCTCCCAGGCCAGCTCGTCGGTCGGCGCGACGATCGGGCGAAACGAGTTCCAGATCCGCGGACGCGGGCGCCCGGCGGCGTCGGCGATCACGTTGACCGAGGCGATCTGCTCCGCGGTCTCCTTCAGCGGCTCGCCCCACAGCCCGAAGATGTCGCCGAGGCGCCCGCCGACGTCGTAGGCCTGTGGGGAGGAGCCGCCGACCGAGACGGGGATCTCGCCGTGGACGGGCTTGATCTCGGTCTCGAAGTCCTCGAACCGATAGTGCTTGCCGTGGAAGCTGATCGGGCCGTCGTCGTACCAGACCTTGCGCAGGATCCGGATGAACTCGTCGGAGCGCTCGTAGCGCTGCACCTTGGTCGTGTAGTCGCCCTCACGGCGCTGCTCGGCGTCGCTTCCGCCCGAGATGATGTGGATGCCCACCCGGCCGCCGGAGATCCGGTCCAGGCCGGCGAACGCCTTCGCCACCTGAGTCGGGAACTGGAACCCCGGCCGATGGGCGATCATCGGCTTGACGCGCTCGGAGTTGTTGGCGACGAACTGCCCGAGCTGGAGCGAGTCAGGTGACGGCGAGCCGTAGGCCACGAGCGTCCAGTCAAAGCCGCCGTCGTCGAGGGCGTGGACGAACCGGCGGGTGTAGTCGGGGTCGAAGCCGCCGAAGCCGGCTCCGACCTTGCGGTGGTCGTCGGCGATGTGGGTTGCGCTGATGAACTCGACTGGCATGGCAGGTGTCTCCTGTGCGGTTGAGAAGGTGAGCGGGCCGCGCGCGCTCAGCGGCCCGCGAGCACCGGGTCGGGCCGGGAATCGGGGTTCATGGGTGGGACGCTCCTGTGACGTTCGGATCAGTTGGGACGGGCTCCGGCGACCACCGGGCGCGACGGGTCCGAGGACCACGCCGACCATGAGCCCGGGAACAGCGCGGCGTCGATCCCGGCGATCCGCAGGGCGGCGATCTGATGGGCGGCGGTCACCCCCGAGCCGCAGTAGACGCCGACCTCGCGGTCGGCTGCCGCCCCGAGGCCGGCGAACCGGGATCGAAGCTCCTCGGCGTCGCGGAAGCGGCCGTCGGCGCCGAGGTTGTCGCTGGTCGGGGCGCTGACCGCGCCGGGGATGTGCCCGGCGCGCGGATCGATCGGCTCCTGCTCGCCGCGATAGCGCTCGCCCGCGCGGGCATCGAGCAGGACGCCGCGCCGCGCGAGCTCGGCCGCCTCGTCGGCGGTCAGGACGGGCAGGTGGCCGGCCGCGAGCTCGACCGCGCCGGGGAGGTTGGACGGGTCCCCTGACTCCACCGGGAGCTGCGCGGCGAGCCAGGCGCCGAGCGAGCCGTCGAGGATCCGGACGTCCCCGATCCCCGCCCAGCGCAGCAGCCACCACGCCCGCGCCGCCGACATGCCGCCGTTGTCGTCATAGACGACGACCGGCCGGCCGGCGGACAGCCCCCAGCGCCGGGCACAGGCCTGCAGAGCGCCGATCTCGGGCAGCGGATGCCGGCCGCGACCGCTCGCGGCGGGGCCGGCGAGCTCGGTGTCAAGGTCGACGTACACCGCCGTCGGGATGTGGGCCTCGAGATAGTGCAGACGGCCGTCCGGGTCCCCGAGCCTCCAGCGGACATCGAGCACGACGGGGGGCCGTGGCCCGCACAGGCTGCGGTGCAGGGAGAGCGGATCGACGAGCACGTCGTTGGCGCGCGCCGGCGGATCGCCGAGCTGGGGGAACGTGGCCAGCAGGTCGGCGTCGTCGAGCGACGCCGGCGCCGTGCCCTGCGCGGCGGCCGCGCGGATCCGGGCCGTCACCGCCTCGTTGGCGGGCGCGGCGCGGCCGGCGAGACGGGCCTGCAGCACGACCTCGCCGTTGATGTGGGCGGTCTCGATCGATCCCGCGCGGGCGAGGCTCTGCCGAGTCGAGGTCCCGACGTGCGCGTGGCCCGGCACCTCCCGGACCTCGAAGGCGGGCGCGGTGACGCCCGTGCCGCCGTTGCCGGCCGGGGAGCCGGCGCTCGGCGGCCTGAGCTCGGCGATCGGCTGCCCGCCGGCCGCGAGGATCTCACGCGCCTCGTCGCGCAGCAGCGCGGCGGCCGCATCGCGTCGCGGGCTCGGCGCGTACAGCGCATCGAGCACGAACGTGGTCGCGACGATCAGCTTGCCCCGCTTGTACGCGGAGACGTTCGTCACGGCCTGCGCGGGGATGTTCGCGCCGCGCAGGTCGGCGGCGATCGACTCGGCCACCCGATCGGCCCGGTCGGGATAGGCGCCGATCCAGGCATAGCCCACGACCGGCGCCGCGGGCGCGACGACGACTCCCGGCGTCACGTAGCCGGCGGGCAGGCCGAGGACGCCGGCGATGACCGTTCTGAAGTGGCGCAGGGCGACCCGCTCGGTCTCCAGTCCGTTCTGGGTGGTCAGCAGCGCCAGGCGCTCGCCGGCGGTGCCGCGTCCCCCGGCGGCCAGCGCGACCGGCCGGGTGCCCCACTCGGCGGTCGCGGCGGCGGCGTCCTGGGTCTTGGTCGCGAGCACGAGCACGTCCCCCTCGGCGAGCGCGAGATCGTCATCGGGCGACGCGAAGGCCGCGCCGACGAGCTCGGAGCCGTCCGGGCGCGCGTAGGTGATACCGCCGTCGCGGGCCGCCTCCAGCTGAGCGCCGCGCGCGACGACCGTCACCGGATGCCCCGCGCGATGCAGCTCGGCGGCAAAGGTGATGCCGATCGCACCCGCGCCGATGATGACGTAGCGCCTAGGCAACGGGGACCGCCGGCGCGTGCCGCGAGACGATCGCAGCGAGGTCGTCGCCGGCCCGCAGCCGCTCGAGCCAGAGCACGATCGTCGCGGCGACCGAGCGATGCGTCTGGTCGTTGAGGACGTCGTGATGCGCGCCCGCCACCACGACCACCTCGGCGCGCGGCGCCGCGGCGTGGGCGTCGAGCGCCGTCTCGGGCGCGCTGATCGGGTCCTCGCGCCCGTGGATGGCGAGGATCGGCTTGGCGATCCCGGCGATCGCATCGACACCGGGCCACTCCGGCGGAATCGGCCGATACAGCGCCCCGGGCGTCACCAGGTCGTCCGAGATCCTTCCCCGGTGCGTCGGGCAGGTCGTGCGCGCGTCGAGCTCCCGCTCCCACGAGGCCGACGCCGGCGCGGGCTCGTCGGGGCCGGGCAGGCCCGCCAGGATGACCCCGTCGGCCGGCGCGCCGTCCGCCGCCAGCCGCGCCGCGAACAGCGCCCCGGCGTCGACTCCGACGAGGACCAGCGGGCGGACCGCCGCCGCGCTGCGCTCCGCCACCTGACGGCGGGTGCGCGCCTCGTCGACGGTCGGGTCCTCGACGACGTGCACGCGATAGGCGTCGACGGCGATCCGGCTGCCGAAGCGCCGGTAGACCTCGGGCTCCTCGCCACGGCCGGGGATGACGATCAGCGTCCCGCGCGGGGCGAGGGCGCTCGGCTCAGAAAAGGTGAGGGCCGCTGGTGCGGACGTCCGGCTCATGCAATCTTCACAATCTCGATCAACACGCTCATGTTGACCACGTTAGGCGCCCGCTCACCGGAACTCCAACGACATTTCGCCATCGATATCGATGCGCGCGGCTTATCGATCTCCGGGGCGGCGCGCGTGGCCGCGCCCGGATCGTCACGACTCGGGCTCGGGCGATCGATCGGGATCGCTGATCGCCGCGACCGGCAGCGCGATGGCACCCGGCGACCGGCGACCGGTCAGCGGCGCGCGAGCGAGCCCCTGCCGAGTACGATCAGGGCCGAGTCATCCTGCGGCGGATGGATCCGGCAGCAGAGGACGTCGCGGAGATGGCGCTCCAGCGGATTGGAGCGCGACAGCGCGGGGTTCCCGAGCGCGGCGACGGCGGCCTGCACCGCGGCGACGGCGCCCCGGGTCGCCAGCAGCTTGCCGGCGGGCGCGAGCCGGGGCGCGTCGGGATCGCCGGCGTCGATCCGCGCGGCGATCCCGTAGAGGACCTGCTCGGCCGCGATCAGCTGGGCTTCGATCTCGCCGGCCACGGTCTGGATCCGCTCGGTGGTGGCGATCGGACGCCCGAGCCCGGCGGGCACGCGGTCGTGGGCGAAGCCGACGAAGAACGACTGCGCGGCCCGCGCCACGCCGACGTACAGCGCGCTGACCACGACCCACAGTCCGATCAGCGAGCGGTCGATGCCGGCGGCCCCCTGCTCGGACGCGCGCACGCCGGCGAAGTTGGCGGCCGGCACCTCGATGTCGTGATAGACGACGTCGTGCGTGCTGCTCGCCCGCATCCCGAGGTGATCCCAGGTGTGGATGATCTCGATCCCCGGGTCGTCGCCGGGCACGATCACGTGCCCGAGCAGCGGATCCTCCTCCTCGGTCGCGGCCCACACCAGGTGATAGGCGAGGCCCTCGGACGACGTCGCGTACGCCTTGCGGCCGGTGACGACCCATCCGCGCTCGGTCCGCCGGAGCTTGGTCGCCGGAATCCCGCCGCGGGCAGGCGCGCCGAGCTCGGGCTCGGCGCGGACCGCGTTGATCAGCACCGGGCGCTCCAGCGAGTCGGCGACCACCCGCTCATAGAGCTCCTCCGGCCACCAGCGCGTCCGCGACTGGGCGACGTGCATGGCGATCGTCATCGCCGAGATGAGGGCCACCGAAGCGTCGCCCCGGCCGAGCGCCTGCAGGACGCGCGCGGTATCGGCGACGGTGACGTCCTGACCGCCGTAGCGCGAGCCGATCCCGAAGCGCAGCAGGCCGGCGTCGTGGACGACGCCGATCGGCTCCCAGGGGAACTCGGCGGAGCGGTCATAGCGCTCGGCGGTCGACGCCAGCGCCTCGGTGACGCGGGCCAGCGCCGCGTCGGAGATGTCGACCGCCGGCAGCCGCCGCGGCGCGACGTCGGTGGCGCTCACTCCGGGACCTGGCGCGCGCGGGCCGCGCTGATGAATTCGACGGGCATGTGTTCAGGACTCCTTGCCGCGCCGAGCTCGACGCGCGATAACAATTATTTCGATGATCTTAGTTATGATTGGTCCGCATCGTCCAATGACGATCGAGACTGGTCCTCGATCGCCGCCGCTGATCGGTCACCCGGCGCCGCCTGCGCGTCAGGTCCGCTCATCCTCCGGCCGGCCCCCATGCACAAGCTCCTGGACATCACCCCGCTGCGCAGCCTGATCGCCGTCGCCGACGCCGGCGGGGTGCACCGCGCCGCCAGCACGCTGTCGCTGACCCAGTCGGCGGTCAGCCAGCACATGCGCCGCCTGGAGGCCGTGGTCGGCGCGCCGGTCGTGGAGCGCACGGGGCGGAACGTCCGCTTCACCCCGACCGGCGAGGCGCTGCTCGCCGAGGCGCGACAGATCGTCGGCGCCCACGACGCGGCGCTCGTGCGCCTCAAGGTCGAGCGCACCGCGCAGCTCGTCGTCGGCGTCACCGATCACGCCGCCGACCACACCCTGCCACCGATCATCGCCGCCCTCGGCGAGCGGTTCCCCGACGTCCAGGCCCACTTCCGCTTCGACCGCGCCCGGCGACTGAACGAGATGGTCGAGCAGGGGGCGGTCGACATCGCGGTGTTCGTCACCGAGCCGAGCTCCCACGCCGGGGTGGCGATCGGCCGCCTGCCGCTGCACTGGTGCGCCGCCGACGGCTGGACGCCACCGCCGGCGGGCGAGCCATGGCCGCTGGTCGCCATCCAGGCGCCATGCTCGATCCGCGACACCGCGCTCGACGTCTTCGCCCAATCGGGGCTCGTGGCGCAGGTCGTCGGCGACGCGGCCTATCTGGCGGGCGTCATCCAGGCCGCGCGCGCCGGCCTCGGGGTCGCGCTCCTGGCCTACTGCGGCGCCGCCCCGCAGGGCCTGACCGAGATCGGCGACCTCCCCCCCGCCCCGCCGATCCGGCTCGCGGCCCGCCATCGCCAGGGCGCCGACGCGGAGATGACCGGCACGGTGCTCGACGCGCTGCGCGGCGTGCTCGAGCCCGTCTGACCCGGCTGATCGGCTCGACCGGCCCCCGGGTGACCGGCGTCAGCGGTCGACCGCGACGACGTCGACGGACACCCGCAGGCTCTCGGTCGCGCCCTCGGTGTAGATGACGCCGTTGAGCGGCGGGACGTCGGAGTAGTCCCGGCCGTAGGCGGTGACGATGTAGCGCTGGTTGGCGAGCTGGTCGTTGGTCGGGTCGACGTCGAGCCAGCCGGCCTCGGGCATCAGCACGGAGAGCCAGGCGTGCGAGCCGTCGGCGCCCTTGGAGCTTGGGGCGGCCGGGCGGGGGGTCGGTCTCCAGATAGCCGCTGACATAGCGCGCGGCGAGCCCGATCGAGCGCAGGCAGGCGATCCCGAGGTGGGCGAAGTCCTGGCAGACGCCGCTGCGCTGGGCGAGCACGGTCGCCAGCGGCGTGCTGACCGAGGTGGCGCCAGAGCGATACTCGAAGTCGGCATGAATCCGATGGCAGAGGTCGACGATCGCCTCCAGCAGCGCCCGGCCGGGTCCGAACGACGGCGCGGCATACGCCGCGTAAGGGCTCGCCGGGCTCGACCAGCGGCGAGGGCAGGACGTACTGCAGCGCGTCCAGGGGGTCCGTCACCCGCCCGGCGGCGATCGCGGCGCGAGCGTCCTCCCAGGGCAACGGCCCGCAGGGCGCCGACGCCGGATCCCACGGCGGGGCCACCTCGACAAGACTCGTGGCGGTCACCGTCAGGAGGCGATGGGGACGGTGGATGGCGATGTAGGAGACGCGATTGCCGAAGTAGTCCAGCCGTTCGCGATAGTCGTCGGGCTCGGGCTCGATCACGACCGTCGGCGGCGTGGCAGCGCTGCCCGGGCAGCTCGCGGGGCAGGAGATGGATCTGCCCGTAGCTGTCGGACACGTCGCCCCGGTAGCGATACTCCGTCCGATGGGTGATCTCGTAGCGCGTGGCCACGACGTCGCCCCTCACCGCTGCGCTGAGCCGTCGCCGTCGGCGACCGACCCCGCCGGACCGACGAGCGACCACTGGGGCGCGAGGTGGACGAAGTGCGAGCGGTCGACCGCCTGCGCGGTGGCCAGCAGCTTGTCGCCGAGCGCGGCGAGGAACGCGTCGAGCGCCGGGCGCCGGCCGTGCGGCGTCCTGAGCGCAGAGCGCACCGGTGTCGGCCAGACGCAGCATCGTCGACGCCTCCAGCAGCAGGCGCTGCTCGGCGCGCAGGCGCCCGTCGGGCCCGGCCGGGAGGTCCCCGAGGTCGTCGGTCAGGCCGCTGAGCCCGAAGATGAGCGAGCGCGGATTGCCCTCGTCGAGCAGCAGCAGATCAAGCACGGTCTGCAGCTGCGCGTGCGAGCGATAGCGGCGGCGATAGGTCATGATGCTCTCCGCCGCGGTCAGCACGGATTCGAGCACGAGGCTCTCCGCGGCCGTTCCGCGCGCCTCGCAGAGCATCGCGCGCAGCAGCGAGAGGAGCTGCAGGCTGCGCTCCAGACGTGATCCGGCGTGCAGGAAGCGCCAGCCGATGTCGCGGACCATGCTCTCGTTGACGAGCCCGCCGAGCGCCAGCAGGCTCTGCATGACCCGCTGCAGGGCACCGGAGATGACCGCCTGGGGATCGTGCATCGGGCCGTCGAGCTCGAGGATCTCCCGGTCCAGCGCGCCGACCACGAGCCAGGTGTCGCCCGAGAGCTGATCGCGCACGGCATAGGCCGCGCCGAGCAGCGCCCGCACCGAGTGCGCGAGCGTCCCCGGGCGCTCGCTCGTCGACGACGAGGTCGAACAGCTCGCGCCCGGGCGAGTCCAGGCGCGCCTCGCTGCCGGGACCGACGAAGCCCGGATGCGTCGCCGTCGTCGTCGTCAGCGCGGCGAGCAGCGCTCGCAGCGACTCCACGCCGGCGGGGTTGGCGCTGCCCTGGAAGTCGCTGCGGCGGTCATAGACGACCCGCAGCAGGCGGGTGATCGCCTCCGCTCGCTCGGCGTAGCGCCCCAGCCACCACAGGTTCTCGGCGGTGCGCGAGGGGATCGAGGCCATCGGATCGATCCGCGCGACCGTCGGGCCCGGAGTCCAGCCAGAAGCCGGTCAGGCCCTCGGGCTCGGACGCCAGGACCCACGTGTCCTTGCTGATGGCGCCGCCCTGATTGGAGATCCGGGTCACCCCGGCCTCGTCCGCCACCCGCGTCAGACCCGCCGGGCATGACGGCATAGGAGTCGCTGCGCAGCACCGCGAACGCCCGCAGAACGCTGCGTCGCGGGGCGAGCCCGGCCGGCGTCAGGGTCGGCGCGCTCGCCATCGCCAGGGGCTCCTGCCCGACCCAGGCGAACGGCTGGGCGTCGATCTGGCGCCGGCGCTGCGCCAGCTCGGCGGCCGACAGCTCCCAGCCGAAGATCGACGTGGGGCCGTTGGCGCGGGCGATCGGTCGCAGGACGAGGCGGTCCAGATGAGCGAGGACGTGACGGCGGCCCTCGTCGTCGCCGCACCACCACGTCGGCACGCTCTCCAGCGCCGGCGGCCGACCGAGCAGATGCTCGGACACCCGCGGCAGGAAGGCCATCAGAGCCGGGTTCTCCAGCACGCCGGAACCGAGCGGGTTGACGATCGAGACCGCGCCGGAGCGCGCGCACTCCACGAGGCCGGGCACCCCGAGCTGCGAGTCGGGCTTGAGCTCCAGCGGATCGCAGAACCAGGCGTCGACGCGGCGCAGGATGACGTCGACGGGCTCGAGCTGCCCGAGCGAGCGCATCCACACCCGTCCCGAGCGTGTCACGAGATCCGAGCCCTCGACGAGCGGATAGCCGAGCTGCGAGGCCAGGAAGGCGTGCTCGAACGCGGTCTCGTTGAACGGCCCGGGCGTCAGCACGACGATCCGCGGATCGCCGGCCGCCGGCGGCGCCACCGCCTGCAGCCCGGCGCGCAGCGAGCGCAGGAACGGGGCCAGCCGGTGGACCTGGGCGTCACGGTACAGCGACGGGAAGACGCGGGAGATGACCGAGCGCGCCTCCAGCGCGTAGCCGAACCCCGACGGCGCCTGGGTGCGGTCGGAGAGCACGAGCGGCCGGCCGTCGGCATCGCGCCCGATGTCGGCGGCGTAGGTGAAGAGCTGATGGCGACCGGGCAGCCGCACCTTGTCCCAGGGGCGCAGGAAGCCGGCATGGCCGAACACGGCCTCGGGCGCCACGACCCCGCGGCGCAGGAGCTCCCGCTCGCCGTAGAGATCGTCGAGCACGAGGTCGAGCAGCTCGGCGCGCTCGATCAGTCCGGTCTCGATCGCCTCCCATTCGCGGCTGGCGATGACGGTCGGCACCGGGTCGACCAGCCAGCGCCGGCCGGCGTTGCCGTCATCGTCGTAGGCGTTATAGACGACGCCGTCCTGGTCGATCAGACGCGCCACCTCGTCATGGCGGCGCAGCAGCTCATCGACCCCGAGCTCGGAGAAGACGCTGACCAGGCGCGCCCAGTGGGGCCGTGGCAGGCCGGCGGGGTCGACCATCTCGTCGTAGCAGCCGGCGAGCGGCCGATAGGCGGCGGGCGCTGGGGTGGAGGAAGCCGTGGTCATCGCCGCAGGTGCCGCCCTGGACGGTACTCCCCGCCCCGGCGCCAACCGCCGGCCACGCGCCGGGCGAGCGGGTCGCCGACCCCGGTCAGAGGACCTCGGCCCGCCCGTCGAGGGGCTCGGCCACGACGTGGAAGCCGGTGAGCGTGTGGGGACCGAACGAGGTGATCAGGGCGACGTCGACGGCGTCCCGGCCGCGTCCGACGACCACCCGGCCGATCCGCGGGGTGTTGTTGCGCGCGTCGAAGGTATGCCAGCGACCGCCGAGATAGGCCTCGAACCAGGCGGCGAAGTCCATCGGCCCGTCCGGGGCCACGCCGATGTCCGGGATGTAGCCGAAGACATAGCGGGCGGGGATGTTCAGCGCCCGGCAGAACGTGATCGCGAGATGGGCGAAGTCACGGCACACCCCCTGCCGCGCCCGGAAGGCATCGGCCGCGGTCGTCCACGGATTCGACGCGCCCGGCATGAATTCGAGATGATGGTGGACGAAATCGACGATCGCCTGGACCCGGGTCCACCCCGGTTCATGGGCGCCGAACCGCATCCAGGCCTCGTGCCCGAGTTCGTCGGGCAGGCAGAAGCGGCTCGGCATGACGAAGCTCAGCACCTCGTCGGGTAGGGCGGCGATCGGGATCTCGGCCGCCGCGGGCTCGATCAGGTCGGCCGGATGGGCGAGCAGCAGCTCCGCGTCGTAGGCGATGCGCGAGCGGCCCGGGCGCAGCTCGAAGCGCTCGCAGCGATTGTCGAACCCGTCGATGTAGCCGTGATGGTCGCCATCGGCCGACCACTGCTCGCGATGCATCCCGACGCCCGGATCCGGTCTCGGCGCCACCTGGAGGATCGCCGAGAGCGGCTGCGTGACCTCGAGCTCGAACGCGCACCCCACCGACAGCACGAGCCCTCCCTCAGGCGATGAAGCGGTGCCCATGGGCGCAGAGGCGTCTGTCATCCGGCGCTGAGGATGACAGGTCGGCGGCGCCATGGCCAGCGACTGCCGAGCTCGACCGGCCGCCGAACGATGGCGCGGTCACGCGGCCGTGTGCGAAGATCTTCGGCGTGAGTCCAGATGCCGGTCAGGGTTCCTGGGACTCGCGGAGCGTCGGCTCACTGACCGCGGAGGCGTTTGCGGCGGCACTGCTGCGCTACGGGTCCGACGCGATCGCGGTCAGCGAGCGCGAGACCGGCCGCTACCTCGTCGTCAGCGACTCGTACTGCGCGCTGACCGGCTTCACCCGTGAGGAGCTGATCGACCACACCTCGATCGAGATCGGCCTGCTCGGCAGCTACGCGGCGCGCAGCGGCGCGCTCCGGCTCGACGCCGAGGACACCACCGACGTGATCCACGAGCTCACGCTGCGGCGCCGCAACGGCGAGAGCGTTCTCGTCGAATTCTCGATCCAGTTCCTCGACGGGGGCGAGCTGATGCTGACCATCACCCGCGACATCACCGAGCGCCGCCGGACCGAGGCCCGGCTCCAGGCCTCCGAGGACCGTTTCCGGACCGCCGTCGAGTCGATGCTCGACGTGTTCACGATCATCTCGCCGGTGCGCGACGACGACGGCGAGATCGTCGACTTTCGCTACGAGTACGCCAACCAGGCGTACTGCGATCTCATCGGCCTCTCCCGCGAGCGGATCCTGGCCGGCACGGGCACGGAGCTCGTGGCCGGTTTCGCGGGCACGGAGCGTTTCCGGGCCTATTGCCGGACGGTGATGACCGGTCGGCCCTCGCGGATGGTCGACGTGATCCCGTTCGCGGGATCGCCGACGGTCCGGGCCGGTCTGCGCCACGTCGACATCAACGTCGTCGCGCTCGGTGACGCGCTCGTCGTCTCCGGCCGCGACATCACCGCGCGTCACGAGGACGAGCAGCGGATCCGCGAGCTCAACGAGGACCTGGACCGCCGCGCGCGGGAGCTGGCGATCGCCAACCGCGAGCTGGAGAGCCGGACCGACGCGATCGAGCGGCTGGCAGGCGGGGTCGCTCACGAGCTCAACAACAAGCTCGCGATCATCCTCGGCTTCAACGACCTCGTCGCCCGCCGGCTCGGCGAAAGCCATCCGCTGCGCCCCGACCTCGACGAGGTGCGCGAGGCCGCCCGCCGCTCCTCCGTGCTGACGCGGGACCTGCTCGCGTTCGCCGGACGCCAGGTGCTCGACCCCAAGCCGATCGTCGCATCCGAGCTCGCTCGCTCGCTCGGCCGGCTCCTGCCGCCGACCGTCGGGTCCGACATCGAGCTCGTGATCGACGACGACGCCGGCGACGCGCGGGTGCTCGGCGACGCGGCTCAGCTGGAGCACGCGCTGCTGTACCTCGCGCTCAACGCCCGGGACGCGATGCCCGGCGGTGGCCGCCTGACGATCCGCGCCAGCCGGTCGCCGGCGCAGACCGCCGGGGCCGGCAGCGCCGGCGGCGGCAACGGCGACAACGGCGTCAACGGCGGCAACGGCGGCGGCGGCGAGGGTGAGCCGGCGCGATCGGTCCTGTTCTCGGTGTCGGACACGGGCACCGGCATCCCCGAGGAGGTGCGCGAGCGGATCTTCGAGCCGTTCTTCACCACGAAGGGGGTCGGCGAGGGGACCGGCCTCGGGCTGGCCGCCGTGCAGGGCATCGTCGAGCGAACCGGCGGGACGATCGCCGTCGAGTCGACGCCGGGCGCCGGCAGCACCTTCATCGTCACCCTGCCTGAGTTCGGCGCTGCGGCGGCGGGCCCGGCGCGGTCATGACGTGGCGGTCCGGCCTGTCGGTCCTGGCCGGCCTTGCGGTGATCGTGCTGGCGGCGGCCTGCGGAGTCGCCTCGGGCCCGGGGCCGGTGTTGAAGGGGATCGCGACGGCGCCGAACGGCCAGTCGACGATCCAGAGCTGGCTCCAGAACGCCGAGCCCGCCGGATGGGATGTCCTGACCAACCGCATCATCATCAATCGCAAGGGCTCCGACGGCCTGTGGAACGCGTACTCGATCCTCCCTGACGGCGACGATCAGCAGTGCATCACCTGTCGGCGGCCGTCGTTCGCCGGCGTCGGCACGGCGACCAACCGCGGCGCCAGCGACGTCTCCCCGGATGGCCGCTACGTCCTGCTCGTCGTCGAGAAGGGAGTGCACCCCGGCGCCATCGGCGCCGCCGTCGCGGCTCCGGGGAAGGGCGTCTATGACGACATCTGGCTGGAGACGGCCGACGGCGCTCACGCCTGGCGACTGACCGACCTGCCCGCGTCGTCGGACGTCGGAGTGATCTGGCCGCGCTTCAATCGCACGGGCACCGAGATCGTCTGGTCGCAGATGTACGGGGGCTCGAGCCTGAGCGATCCGCTGGGCCAGTGGGCGATGAAGGTGGCCGCGCTGGGCTGGAGCGGGGGTACGCCCCACCTGACCGATATCCGGACCTACGACCCCGCGCCCGGGCTGTTCTTCGAGCCCTACGGATTCTCGCCCGACGATCAGCGGATCCTGTTCGCCTCCGACATCCACGTCGCCAGCGGCTTCCTCTCCCCGAGCGACTTCAACTCACGGATCTGGACGATCGACGCCGCCGGCCTCGACGACCTGCAGGCGATCAGCCCGCACGAGACCCTGCACGGGTCCTTCTCGGACTACAACGAGTTCGCCTTCTACATCCCGGACTCCGACCGGATCCTGCTCGCGCGGACGTACGGCGCGAGCGCGCACGGTCTGGACTACTGGACGATCAACGACGACGGCACCGACCCCGTCCGCCTGACGTTCATGAATCAGCCGGGCTCGCGCCAGTACCTCGGCTACTCGGTGGCCGGCGGCGTCGCCTTCGACCCGCGTGACCCGCGCCTGTTCGTGGCCGGGGTCTCCCACGACCTCGCCACCAAGCACGTCCAGGCGATGTTCGTGACGCTCAGGTAGCGGCGCGCGCCGAGCTGCCGGCCGGCTCGGATCCGGGGACGCCCGGGTCGAGCGCCCGGATCAGCTCCTCGGCCTGGCCGCCGGGGAGCGGACGCCCGAACAGATATCCCTGCCCCAGCTGGCAGCCGGTCGCCTCCAGGCTCGTCGCCTGCCACTCGTGCTCGATGCCCTCGGCGACCGTGCTGAGGCGCATCGCCGAGCCGAGGGCGACGATCGAGTTGACGAGCTCGCCGGCGAGCCCCGAGTCGACGATCTGATCGACGAACGACTTGTCGATCTTCAGCGAGTCGACCGGGAAGCGGTGCAGATAGGAGAGCGACGAGAAGCCGGTCCCGAAGTCATCGATGGCCAGCTTCACGCCGAGGTCCTTGAGCGCGCGCATCCGCCCGACCGCCTCGTCGACGTCCTTGAGCAGCACGCTCTCGGTCAGCTCGAGGACGAGCCGCGAGGGCTCGAGCCCGGACGTGCGGAGGATCTCGGCGACCGTGCCGACAAACTCGGGGCTGGCCAGCTGACGGCCGGACACGTTGACGCTCATCGTCAGCTTGCGGGAGGTCATCGCCTCCCAGGCGCACAACTGGCGCACCGCCTCACGCAGCACCCAGCGCCCGATGGGGACGATCAGGCCGGTCTCCTCGGCCACCGGGATGAACTCGTTCGGCGCGACCAATCCGCGGACGGGATGCATCCACCGGCACAGCGCCTCAAAGCCGACGATTCGCTGCGTGCCGAGCTCGATCAGGGGCTGATAGTGGACGACGAGCTCCTCATCCTCGAGCGCGGCCTCCAGATCGCGCCGGAGCGCGACGCGGTGGATGACGGCGTCATGCATCTCGGTCCGGAAGACCTCGAAGCCGCCCTTGCCGGCGGCCTTGGCGCGGTACATGGCGATGTCGGCGTTGCGCAGAAGGTCGGCGACCGACTCGGTGCCGGGCCCGCTGAGCGCGATCCCGGCGCTCGCCGAGATCGACATCCCGCCCTCGGTGATCACCACCGGCGGCGTCAGCGCGCGCAGATAGCGCTCGGTCAGCCCGATCGCGGTGGCCTCGTCGGACTCCTCCAGCAGGACCGCGAACTCATCGCCCCCGAGGCGGGCGACGGTGTCGCCGGACCGCGAGCTCGTCCGCAGGCGCCGCGCGACCTCGCGCAGCAGCTCATCCCCGGACTCGTGGCCGAGCGTGTCGTTGATCGTCTTGAACTCGTCGAGGTCGATGAAGATGACCGCCAGCTGCCCCGCGGTGCGCGCCGCCCTGGCGAGCTGGTGCTCGACGCGATTGGCGAACAGGGCACGGTTGGCCAGGCCGGTCAGATGGTCATGGAAGGCCTGGTGCTCGAGCTCGTGCTCCAGCGCCTTCTGGTCGCTGACGTCACGCGTCGTCAGGACGAGGCGCCCGCCGGTGGGGTCGCCCGTGAATTCACCGGCGATCGTCTCGGTGTGGCGCCACTCGCCGTCGCGCGTGCGCATCCGCAGCTCGACCCGGCGTCCCGGCCCCGCCGCATCCGAGGCGTCGGTGAAGAACGCGACGGCGCTCAGCCGGTCGTCGGGATGGAGCAGGTCGAACAGGCACTGGTCGGTGAGCGCGGCGTCGTCGTGGCCGAGAACCGCGCGGACCGACGGGCTGATGAACTGGATCGTCCCGTCGCGAGCGATGACGCTGATGATGTCGGAGACGTTCTCGATCAGCGAGCTCATCCGCTGCTCGCTGTGGCGCAGCTGGAGCGTCCGCGTCTGCACCTTGTGCTCGAGGTCGCGAGCGAGGGCATCGTTCTCACGCAGGGTCAGCACCTGGCGGACGACCAGGAAGGCGAGCATCGCGATGACGCCCGCGGCATCGACGGTCCCGAGACGCCCGCCGTGGACCAGCCGGACGATGAGGATCACCGTCGCGGCGACGACGGGCACGTAGGGCACGAGCGTCCGGTCGCCGGCGGCCGGGCGCCGATCACGCCGGGGCGTGGGCTTGATCGCGGCCAGGGCCAGCGCGAGGTAGCCGACCACCCAGCCGGTGTCGAACAGCTGGCCGGTCGAGTAGCTGCCGACGGTCGTCAGATACGCGAAGGCGCTGTCGGAGACGGCGATGGCGGCGATCGCACAGCCGATCCAGCCGAAGGCGAGGCGGGTCGACGAGCGGGTGCGCCCGGCGACGATGATCACCGCCGACAGGGTGAGGACGTCGCCCACCGGATAGGCGAGACCGACGACCTGGGCGAACACCGAGCCCGAGCCGGAGCGGTAGACCGGGCCGAGCACGGTCAGCCAGCTGCTCAACAGCATCCCGGAGGCGACGATCAACGCGTCGCAGACGGCCCGCAGGCGTGAGGTGACGCCCGCCGGCGTCGCGAAGAACGACAGCACGCCGGCGAACGCGAGCGGCACGGCGAGCAGAAAGCCCGCGTCGGCGGCCGACGGGAACGGCACCGGGATCCGCTCCACGACCTCATACCAGCACCAGATCGCCTCACCGATGGTCCACGACAGCGCCGACAGGCCGAGCAGGAGCCATCCGCGGGCCACCCGGCCGTCCTGGCGGCGGGCGGCGCTGAGGCAGGCGGCGGCGGCGAGCAGCGACGCCACCCCCTCGCCGATGTCATCGACGTCGGTGGTGGCGGTCGTCCCTCCGATCTTCAGCGCCATCCAGAGGAGAAACAGGAGCGATGCGACGGCGGCCGCGGCAAGAGCCATGGCGAAGCGCCGGGAGGATCGGTCCATGCGTGATGCGGGCTGCGGCGACGGCCGTTCGCCGGCCGCGCCTCGTGGTCCTGCGGTCATCGATCAACTCCTGGCTGATCCCCGGGTGCAACGACTCTGCAACGACTCGGACGACGAGTCCTTGGCCCGACCATCGGCCGGGCGGATCAGAGGTTGAGCGACAGTGCCCGAGCGTCCAGCGGCTCCGTCGGCCGAGCGCTGCGGAGGGTCAGGCCCCGCTGTCCCAGGTGAGCGTCACCGTCGCCGCCGCCGGCAGCGTGTACTGCACGTAGTTGCCATGGACCGATTCGACCGCGAAGGTCACCGGGCCGGGGGCGTTGTTGTAGGCGACGAGCACGTCGGTGCCGTTGGGATCGCGGAACGCGACGTCGTCGAGGCCCGGGCTGGCGATGTTGGCGCCGCGGCCGCGATAGTCATAGCTGACGAAGTTCCCGGATCCGATCCGCACGGCCCCCGGCGCGACGAACTCCGACACCTGGCCGAGCTGGTAGTAGGCGAGCGTCGGCGTATAGGTGTGGGTGACGGGGTTGACCGTCACCACCCCGGTGCACCCTGGGCAGCCGTGATTGGGAGCTTGGACCGGGCCACCCCGGGGATCGAGCGCGAGGTTCCACAGACCGACCGCCGACGCCCAGTTGCGCATCGAGGAGATGAGCAGGTCGGAGACTGAGTACGGCGTGATCCCCGGCGAGCACTCGGAGACGATCTCGTCGAGCTTGGGGTTCAGCGCATGGAGGGCATTGATCGAGGTCGGCGCGCCGTAGTAGCAGTGGCTGGCGATCCCGGCCAAGTCGGCGGCGGCAGGGCCGGCCGCCAGCTTGCTGGCGAACGGCGTCGAGGTCGGGTCCCAGCCATCGTCGTAGCCGTAGATTGCGATCGGAAGGCGGGCGGCGTGGAAGGCCGGCGAGAGGAAGTGGCTGACGAACACCGCCTCGGCGTTCTCGCTCACGTTCATCCCCGGATACGTCGTCGCGCTCCCCGGCTCGTTGAACGGCGTCACCGCGTCGATGTGGACGCCGTGCGCGGCGTAGGCCTGGATGAACTTGACGAAGTAGTCGGCGAGGGGCTGATAGGCCGAGCCGATCAGCGTCCCGGCGTCGCCGAGGTCGTTGAGGCTGTGGTTGCCCTTCATCCAGGCCGGCGCGCTCCACAGGCTGGCGACGGTGAAGATCCTGGGATTGAGCGCGAGCGCCTGGTCAAGGGTCGGCAGGATGTAGGCCTCGTCGTGGGCGATCGAGAAGTGCGTCAGCTTCGGGTCGGTCCTGCCCGCGGGCAGGTCGTCGTAGGTGTACGGCGTCGGGCTGACCGTGAAGTCCGACGCGCCGATCGGGACGCGCAGGAAGTTGAGGTTGATCCCGGTGAGGCCGAACAGCGAGCTCATCAGGGTCTGGCTCGTCGCGGCGGGGAGCTCGTCGTGGATCAGCCAGGCCGACGTGTCGGTCATGGCGGCGCCCACGCCCTTGATCGTCTGATACCGCTGGCCGTCGTCGACGTGGATGATCGGCAGGCCGGTGGGAGCGGTGGCGCCGAACTGGAGCGGCTGCTGCGCCGCCAATGCCGCGCTCAGGTTCGAGGTGGTCAGCGTGACGCCGACCTGGAGGCTGGCCGGCGCCGTCTGAGCGGTGGCGTGGGTCGCCCCGGCGGCGGCCAGGGCGACGGTCGCGGCCACGAGCGTGGCGACGCGGGTGAGCGTTGAGCGCAGGGGCGAGAGCATATGAAGAGCGGTGGGCCGCGGAGCCATACCCGAGGATCATCGGCACCGACCACCGGAAGTGTTACCAGCGTCGCGGCGGATTCGCGGCGCTTATCGTATCCCGCCGCCGATCGTCGCCCTGGGCGGCGCGCCGCGCGGGTCGTGGTTTTGGAGACGCCGGCCCGCGGCCAACCCCTGATGGTGACCTGTGCCGGATGGCCGATCATCGTGAGCGACTACTCACACGAAGTTCCTAGAGATCACGGAGGAACCTGATGTCCCGCAAGGTTTTCGACACTCTCACCAGCGCCGGGGGAGCCGCGCTCGTCGTCGTGCTCGTGATCGCCGGCGGGCTGCTGACGTGGGGTCACAGCTTCGTGAACTCCAACGTCCACAACCAGCTGGCGATGCAGCAGATCTACTTCCCGCCGAAGGCGGCCTGGTCGCACGCCAAGCCCGGAACCGAGCTGACGCCGGGGATGATCCCGTATCTGGAGAGGTACTCCGGCCAGGAGCTGCTGAGCGGCCAGCAGGCCGAGGCCTACGCCGATCACTTCATCGCCATCCACCTCTCCGAGATGCCCTACCACGGCGTCTACTCGGCGATCAGCACGGCGGCCCGGGCCAACCCGAGCAACGCCGCGCTCAAGACGCTGGAGCAGACCTCGTTCCAGGGCACGACGCTGCGCGGACTGCTGCTGGAGGCGTACGCGTTCTGGAAGATCGGTGAGGTGATGCTGTGGGGCGCGATCGCCTCCTTCATCCTCGCCGCCGTCCTCGCTGTGTTCGTCGCCCTCGGCCTCCGGCACGCCCAGGTCACGGAGGCCGAGAAGCCGCTGCTGGCGCCGACGATGACCCCGGCCGTCTCGTAGCCCGCCGGCCCTGGGGGCTCGTCCCCAGGCTGACGACGCCCGCCCCGGGCGGTCCCCGGGGCGGGCGTCGCTCTGCTCCGCGTGCTCACTCCGCCGGCGCGCTGAGCCGCGCGAGCGCCGCGAGGAAGGCGGCACGCTCGTCGCCGAGCGCCGCGAAGTACGTCTCGTCGGCCTGCTCGACGTCGGCCAGCGCGGGCGTCACCGCGGCGCGCCCGTCGGCGGTCAGCCGCAGGCGCCGGGCGCGCGCGTCCCGCGGATCCGAGGACCGTTCGACGAGGCCCCGCGCCTCCAGCTTGCGCAGCACCTGACTGGTCATCATCGCGTCGGTCCCCGCCTGCTCGGCGAGTATCGTCTGGGTCGGCGGACCGTCGCTGTGGTCCTGCAGCCACCACAGCGAGGCGAGCAGCACGAACTGGACGTGGGTCAGGTCGTGGGCGGCGAGCGTGGCCCGCATGCGGCGCTGCCAGGCGAGCGTGACCCGCCACAGCAGCAGCCCCGGGCTGTGCTCGGGCGCCTGAAAGCGAGAGGCCGGCTCGTCGGCTCCGGCTGAGCGATCCGCTCCGCGGTCAGGGCCGGCTATGCGGTCCGCTCCGCGGTCAGGGCCGGCTATGCGGTCCGCTCCGTGGCCACGGCCGGCTCTGCGGTCCGCTCCGCGGCCGGGGCCGGCTCTGCGATCCGCTCCGCGGCCAGGGCGAGCAGCGCGGCCATCGTGGCCGGGAAGTCGCCGGTGATCATCGGGCCGATGTGGCCCGTCAGCTCGGCGGGCCCGTCGATCTCCGCCGCGTGGGTCAGCCGCAGGCGGCCGCCCCCCAACGGCTCCAGCCGGTGCGAGACGCGCACGAGGATGTCGCCGAGCGGGGTCTCGTCGACGAACTCACGCAGCGGCGTCACCGACGTCAGCCGATACGCGAGCGGAGCCTGGCCGGTGAAGGTCATCGTGCCGGTGCTGCCGGCGGCGAACGGACCGTCACGCGTGACGAGCTCGGCCTGATCGTCCCAGCGCGGCCAGGACGTCACGTCGTCGTACAGCGCCCAGATCGCCTCGGCCGGAACCTCGCTCTCGACCGAGTGCGAGTAGGTGAAGGTGGTGGGGTGGGAAGTTGTCATGCGCGCAGTCTATATGCGCGCATAGTAACTATCAAGCATCGTCTGCCGACTCCTGCGCCCGGGCGGCGAACGGATCGGCCGCGGCACCGGGCGGGGCCTGCTCCTCGAGCGTGGCGCGGGCCTCGGCCAGCGCGCCGCGGTCCTCGTCGGACACCGCCGGATATCGCGGGTCCAGCTCGACGAGCGCCTGCGCGATCACCGCCCCCACCGCGATCCGCGCAAACCACTTGTGGTCGGCGGGGATGACGTACCACGGCGCCCACCGCGTGCTGGTGTGCGAGAGCATCTGCGAGAACGCGTGCTGATAGTCGTCCCAGTGCGCCCGCTCGGCGACGTCGGCCGCCGACAGCTTCCAGTTCTTGTCGGCGCGGTCGATCCGCCCGAGGAAGCGGATCCTCTGCTCCTCCTTGGACAGGTTGAGGAACAGCTTGACGACCGTGATCCCGTTCTCGACGAGATGGCGCTCCCAGTCGTTGATCTGCCGATAGCGCCGCCGCCAGAGGTCCTCACCGTCGGGCGTCGCCGGAAGGCGCTGGCGCTCCAACAGCTCGGGATGGACCCGGACGACGAGCACCTCCTCGTAATGCGAGCGATTGAACAGGCCGATCTGGCCGCGTGCCGGGAGCGCACGGGCGTATCGCCACAGGAAGTCGTGGTTGAGCTCCTCGGTCGAGGGAACCTTGAAGCTCGTCACCGAGACGCCCTGCGGGTTGACGCCGCTCATGACGTGGCGGATCGTGCCGTCCTTGCCGGCGGCGTCGATGCCCTGCAGCACGATCAGCAGACCGTGGACGTCCTGGGCGGCGAGCCGGTCCTGATACTCGGCCAGCAACTCGACGCTGACGCGCAGGTGCTCTGAGCCGTCCTTCTTGCGCAGCCAGCCCGCCTTGTCGGCCGGGTCGAAGTCCCGCGCCAGCCGGACGGAGCGACCGGGCTCCACGCGGAGGCGCTCGATCATCTTCGTCAGTCGATGGGCTCGGCTGTCGGCCATCACCACCCTGCCTCGATCGGATCTCCGGGTCGCGGTGCGACTCTACGCCTCGCCAGGGCCGAGCGCGGTGACCGCCTCGCCGACCGATCCGAACAGGCGCTCGGTGCCGATCCGGGCCAGCAGGCCGCTGCGGTCGAGGTTGTCCCGCAGATGAGCGCCGGCCCGCGCGACGGCGAACTCGGTCCGATCGCGCTCCAGCCCGTCGAGCGCTCGGCTCAGCGCGCGTGACCCGGTGAAATCGAGGTCAGCCATGCCGAGCGCATCGAGGACGACGAGCCGGGTATGGCCCGGCGCGGCCCGCCGGGCGGCGTCGAGCTCGGTCCGGAAGCGCACCGCGTTGCCGTACCACAACGGCGTGGCGAAGAGGACGACGAGGACGCCGTCGAGCTGCACGGGGTGGTCGTCGGCGGTCAGCGGGGCCCAGCTCGTCGTCCCGGGAATCCGCCCCAGGACGTGGAGCTGCGGACGGGCGCTGAGCCGCGTGCGGTCGAGGATCGCCAGACCGACGGCGACCCCGATGCCCTGCTCGACGCCGATCAGCGCCACCGCCAGCAGCGTGACGAGCGTCAGCCCGAGCTCGAACCGATCGAAGCGGGCGATCGCGCCCAGCTCGCCGGGATGGAAGATCCGGCCGGCGACGAACACCAGCACCCCGGCCAGCGCGGCCAGCGGAACGTCGCGCAGCAGTCCGGCGGCCGGGATCAGCGCGATGATCACGAGCGCCGCCAGCAGGGTCGTGGCCTGCGTCCGCCCGCCGGCCGACGACACCGCGGCGGTCCGGGGCGGGCTGGCGTTGACCGGGAACGCGCCGACGACGCCCGCCAGGACGTTGCCGGCGCCGACGCCGAGCAGATCACGCCCGGCGTCGACCGCGTATCCGCCCTCGTCGGCAAAGGCGCGGGCGGTGGCCGCCGACTGGGTGACGACGACCAGGGCGACGACCCCGGCGAGCGGAGCGAGGCTGCTGATCTCCGACAGCGACAGACCGGGGAGGCCGAGCCGTGGCGCGCCGTGCGCGATCGGCCCCAGCACGGCGACGCCGTGGGTGCGAAGGTGCAGGAGCGCCACCGCGGCGGTCGCCGCCAACAGCGCGATCAGAGGCCCCGGCAACCAGCGCGCCACCCGTGGGGCGGCGAGCACAATGGCCAGGACGCCGAGGCCGAGGGCCAGGGCGCGCGGGTTGACCGCCCCGAGATGGGTCACGGTGCTCTGCAGGCGGTGCAGCGTCGACCCGCCCGGCGAGGGCGTGCCGAGCAGATCCGGGAGCTGGTGGACGACGATGATGACCGCGACCCCTGAGAGGAAGCCGGTGATGATCGGGGCCGACAGCAGCTCGGCGATCCAGCCGAGCCGCAGCAGCCAGACGAGCGCCACGATCACCCCGACCTCGACGGCCAGGATGCCGACGAGATTCCCGTAGTGGGCGGTGCCGGCCGCCGCCAGCCGGGAGACCCCGACGGCGAACAGCGGCGCGATCGTCGAGTCCGCCCCGACCGACAGCAGCGGGCTGGACCCCAGCAGCGCGAACATCAGTCCCCCGGCGGCGAACGCATAGAAGCCGGTCACCGGGGGCATGCCCGCCAGGCGGGAGGTCGCCAGCTGCTCGGGCACCGCGATCACGAGCAGGGTGAGCGCAGCCAGCGCGTCGGCGCTCACCCAACCGCGCTGATAGCCGCGCAGTGAGACGAGCAGCGGGAGGCGGGCGCCCCGGAGACGGAGCGAGGGCTGGCTGTGGGCCGACATGGCGCGCATCATCGCCGATCAGGTTGACCTCGCCCCCGGCGACGACGGATACTGGTGGCCCCTTGCACCAGGCATCAGCCGGCTCCGGTCCGGCGGCTCGCCGAAAGGACCACCGATGTCAAAGAAGGCCCATGCCCACCACGCCGACGGGCACGACAGGGATCCGCGCGGCCAGGACCCGCGCACCCAGCCGGCTCCGCTCGGCCACGCGACCGGGAGCGAGCACAACGGCGGGCGGCGCGCCAAGCTCCCGGAGAAGGAGTATCTCCGCGAGCTCCTCAGGCTCCAGGAGGAGCTGGTCAAGCTCCAGTACTGGGTCAAGGAGCGTGGCCTGAAGGTGGCGATCATCTTCGAGGGCCGCGATGCCGCCGGCAAGGGCGGGGTCATCAAGCGCATCGTCGAGCGCACCAATCCGCGCATCATCCGCGTCGTCGCGCTCGGGATCCCCACCGAGCGCGAGCGCGACCAGTGGTATTTCCAGCGCTGGACGGCGCAGCTGCCGGCGGCGGGCGAGATCGCCCTGTTCGACCGCAGCTGGTACACGCGGGCGCTCACCGAGCACGTCATGGGCTTCTGCACCGAGGAGCAGTACCAGGAGTTCCTGCGGTCCTGCCCCCAGTTCGAGCGCATGCTGATCCGCTCCGGCGTGGGGGTGATCAAATACTGGTTCTCGGTCTCCGACGACGAGCAGGAGCGCCGCTTCCAGGCCCGCGCGGCCGACCCGAAGCGCCGCTGGAAGCTGAGCCCCATGGATATCGCCTCACGGGATCGCTGGGTCGACTACTCCCGGGCCAAGGACACGATGTTCGAGTACACCGACACCAAGGACTGCCCGTGGTACGTCGTCGACGCCGACGAGAAGAAGCGCGCGCGTCTGAACTGCATCAGCCATATCCTCGAGCGGATCAGCTACGAGGATGTCCTGCCCCCGCCGATCGAGCTCCCGCCCCGCGCGGACCGGGGGGGCTACATCCGCCCGCCGCTCGAGTCCCAGACGTTCGTTCCCGACCGCTTCTGAGGCTCCGAGGCGAGGTCAGGATCGACACATCCCGGTCCACGCGCTGGGGTGACGCCGCCGAGGGCGGCCGGGGCCGCCCTCGGCGTCACGGCGCGAAGCCGCCGGCCCCGGTCAGCGGTTGACCGGGTCCGGGACGATCCGCAGGTACGGGCGCGGTGACTCCCACCCGTCGGGATAGATCTCCTTGGCCTGCTCGTCGGTGACCGAGCCCGCGATGATCACCTTGTCGCCCTGATGCCAGTTGACGGGCGTCGCGACCTTGTGGCTGGCGGTCAGCTGCAGCGAGTCGATCACGCGCAGGACCTCGTCGAAGTTCCGTCCGGTGGTCATCGGATAGACGAGGATGAGCTTGATCTTCTTGTCCGGTCCGATCACGAAGACGTTGCGGACCGTCTGGTTGTCGGCCGGCGTGCGGTCATGCGGGTCGCCACTGACCTCGTCGGCGAGCATCCCGTACAGCTTGGAGACCGTGAAGTCCTTGTCGCCGATCAGCGGATAGTTGATCGCCGTCCCCTGGGTCTCCTCGATGTCCTTGGCCCAGGCGGCGTGGTCCTGGAGCGGGTCGACCGAGAGGCCGATGATCTTGACGTTGCGGCGATCGAACTCGGGCTTGATCTTCGCCATGTAGCCGAGCTCGGTGGTGCACACCGGCGTGAAGTTCTTGGGATGGGAGAAGAGCACCGCCCATGAGTCGCCGATCCATTCGTGGAAGTGGATCGGACCCTGGGTGGTCTCGGCCTCGAAGTCGGGCGCCGTCGCCCCGATCTGCAGCGTCATCGTGCATCCTCCTGATTGTCAACTATTGTCGTCGCCATTGTGCCGAATAGCTGCTGCGGGCGTCGTTCGTCGGGAGCGGCATCGGTGGCCCCCTCAATGATAGGAATCCCGGTCGGAATTCGGCTAAAAGCTGCTCAAAGCGACCGGCGACGGTCCGTCTTCACCGTCGGCGGCCGGCGGCCATCGAGCCGGCCGGAGCGCCCGGACCGCCCGCCGCGCTCGTCTCGCTGACCCAGCCCGCGGTCCGCTCCCACAGCTCGCCGGCGAGCTCCGCGGTCGCGACCGGGCTGGGCGGCTTGCGGCGAGCGTTGTCGTAGTACTGGCCGCTCTCGCGTCCCAGCTCAGGGGCGGTCGCGCAATGGAGCGTCGTCACGGCGCCCTGCGCGGGCGAGCGCATGGCCAGCTTCACCAGCGGCCGCAGGGGCCGCGGCACCGCGCGCCAGATATCGGTGGCGACCACGCCGGGATGCAGCGCGTAGGTCGTCACGCCGGATCCCTCGAGGCGGCGGGCCAGCTCCTGGGCGTGCAGGACGTTGGCGAGCTTGGAGACGGCGTACTCCGGCCATCCGGCGAAGCTGCGTGTCGGCTCGCGCACCCGATCGAAGTCGATGCCCGGAGCGGCATAGTGCATCGAGCTGGAGACGTTGACCACCCGGGCCGGGCTGCTCTCCCGGAGGCGGTCGAGCAGCAGGCTAGTCAGCGCGTACGGTCCGACGTAGTTGATGCCGAACGTCAGCTCGAAGCCGCTCGCCGTCAGTGATCGCTCGCGGGCCGGCCCGAGGCCCGGCCTCGAGCTCGAGCTCGAGCGCGGGACGTAGCGCAGTCCGGCGGTTGCGCCGGCGTTGTTGATCAGGACGTGGAGCGGCTCCCCGGTCGCCAGGAACGCCTCGGCGCAGGCGCGCACCGATGACAGATCGCCGAGGTCCAGCGGCAGGAACGCCAGCCCGGCGTTCCCGGTCTCCCGGGCGATCTCGTCGATGACGAGCAGCGCCCTGTCCCGCGACCGGCAGGCGAGGAACACCCGGGCCTGCGCGGTGGCGAGCGCTCGCACGGTCTCCCGACCGATTCCCGAGGTGGCTCCCGTGACGAGGAACGTCCTCGCGTCGAGTACGGCCATGGCCCGATCTTACGCCGATCATACGCGCGGCCGATGACCGGGAGAGCGCTGCTAAGCTAATGCTTGCCAGCAAGCAAGTATCCAGGAGACCCGTGCCGAGCTCACCGCCCATCGCCGATATCGAGACCGCCGTCCGCCTGCGGATGGCGATCGGACGGCTGTCGCGGCGCCTGCGCACGACCGAGGCGAGCGCGGCCGCCGGGCTGACGCCGACCAAGATCTCGATCCTGCTCGCCGTCGTCCGCGAGGGGCCCGTCCGCCTCTCCGACCTGGCCGCGTCGGAGAGCCTGAACCCGACGATGCTCTCGCGGGTGCTCGCAGCCCTCGTCGACGCCGGCTTCCTGGCACGCACGAGCGACGACGGCGATCGCCGCGCCGCCTGGGTGAGCGCCACCTCGTCCGGCGAGCGGCTGGCCGAGAGCATGCGCCGGCAGCGGACCGACGCGCTGAACGCCGCGCTCGCGCAGCTCCCCGAGGGCGATCTGGACCTGCTGGAGCGCGCCCTGCCGGCGCTGGAGGGACTCGCCGAGACCCTGCGGGAGCGCCCGTGACACGCGTCGTCAAAGCCGGCCGCGTCACCTTCGCCGCGCTCGCGGTCCCGAACTACCGGCGCTATTACAGCGGCCAGTCGATCTCCCTGATCGGCACCTGGATGCAGATGACCGCGCAGTCCTGGCTGGTGCTGACGCTGACGCACTCCAGTACCGCGCTCGGGGTGATCGTGGCCCTGCAGACCCTCCCGGTGCTCGTCCTCGGACCGTACGGCGGCGTGATCGCCGACCGCGTCGACAAGCGGCGGCTGATGATCGCGCTGCAGACCGCGATGGGGCTGCAGGCGCTCGCCCTCGGTCTGCTGACGGTCACCGGCAACGTCCAGGTGTGGGAGATCGGCGCGCTCGCCGCGCTGCTCGGCCTCAACAACGCCTTCGAGAACCCCGCCCGCCAGTCGTTCATGATGGAGCTGGTCGGCCCCGTGCATCTGCGCAACGCCGTCAGCCTCAACTCCGTGCTGGTCAACGTGGCCCGGGCGATCGGGCCCGCGGTGGCCGGCATCCTGATCGCGAGCGTCGGCGACGGCGTCTGCTTCCTGGTCAACGCCGCGAGCTTCGTCGCGGTCGTGTTCTCGCTGACGACGATGGACCGCACGCAGCTGTCACCCGTCGAGCCGACCAAGCGGGCCCGCGGCCAGCTTCGCGAGGGCCTGCGCTACGTCCGCTCCGTGCCCGATCTGGCGGTGCCACTGATCATGATGGGCGTCGCCGGCTGCCTGACCTACGAGTTCCAGGTCACGCTTCCGGTGATGGCCGACAGGGCCCTGCGGGTCGGCGCCACCGGCTTCGGCTTCATGACCGCCTCGATGGGGGTCGGCGCGGTCGCCGGCGGGCTGTTCGTCGCCGGCCGCGGCAAGACCGGACTGCGTCCGCTCGTGATCGCCGCCTTCGCCTTCGGGATCGCGCTGGCGATGGCGACCCTCGCGCCGAGCCTCGCCTTCGAGCTGATCGCGCTGGCGCTCGCCGGCGCCGGCAGCATCGCCTTCATGTCGACCGGCAACTCGACCCTCCAGCTCAACGCCGCGCCGGAGATGCGCGGGCGCGTGATGTCGCTGTGGTTCGTCGCCTTCCAGGGCTCCACGCCGATCGGCGGGCCGTTGATCGGCGCGACGATGGCGGGCTTCGGCCCGCGCGCCGGACTCGGCGTCGGGACCGGCGCCGTGCTGCTCGTCGGTCTCGTCGGTCTGCTGGCGCTGCGGCGCCGGCCGGTGAGCCGGGGCGCGCGCGCCCAGGTCCCGGCGCAGGCGTAGGCTCGACGGCGGCCGCGATCGGCCGGCAGGCCGCGGAGCCTGTCCGGGTCGCTGGAAAGGCCGAGCACCGGCCCTCATTAGCATCCGACCGATGCTCTTCTCGCTGCTCGACACCGCGCTGGACCGGACCGTCGTCGCGGGCTACACGAATCTCGGCTATCGCCTGCGCAGCCGCTTCTGGAGCGACGACCTCGGCTCGATGGACGGCCGGGTGGTGCTCGTGACCGGCGCCACCTCCGGGCTCGGGCTGGCCGCAGCCGAGGGCTTCGCCCGGCTGGGCGCGACGGTCTGCCTCGTCGCGCGTGACGCCGAGCGCGGCGCGCGGGCGCGCGCGCGGGTCGGCGAGCAGAGCGCGGCCGCAAGCGCCGAGCTGGAGCTGTGCGACCTCTCGAGCCTGGACTCGGTCCGCGAGCTGGCCCGGCGGGTGACCGCTCGCCATCCCCGCCTCGACGTGCTCGTCAACAACGCCGGCGTGCTGGCGGCCCAGCGGACGCTGACCGGGGACGGGATCGAGCAGGCCTTCGCGGTCAACGTCGTGGCACCGTTCCTGCTCACCGAGCTGCTGCTCGACGCCCTGCGAGCGGCGGCCCCGAGCCGCGTCATCAACGTGTCGTCCGGAGGGATGTACGCCCAGCGGCTGCACGCCGACGATCTGCAGACCGAGCGCGAGGCCTACGACGGCGCGACGGTCTACGCGCGGTGCAAGCGCGCGGAGGTGATCCTCACCGAGATGTGGGCCGAGCGCCTCGCCGGGAGCGGCGTCGTCGTGCACGCCATGCACCCCGGCTGGGCCGACACGCCGGGGATCAGCGCCTCGCTGCCGCGCTTCTACGCGCTGACCAAGCCGCTGCTGCGCACGCCGGCGCAGGGCGCCGACACGATCGTGTGGCTCGGCGCCGCCGCCGAGCCCGCCCGCAGCACGGGAGCGTTCTGGCACGACCGCCGCCGGCGCCCGACCCACCTGCTGCCCAGGACCCGGGAATCGGCCGCCGACCGCGAGCGGCTGTGGGCGGAGTGCGAGCGCCTCAGCCGTCCCTGATCACGCCCCGGTCACCGCGATCGGTGGTCGCTGAAATACTCTCGCAGCGATGACCGGCCGGCCGAGCTTCGATCTGCAGAGCCACTCCGTCCATTCCGACGGCCTGCTCACCCCCGCCGAGGTCGTCGCGGCGGCCGCGGCGGACGGCGTGCAGCTGCTGGCGCTCAGCGACCATGACAGCGCCCGCGGCGTACCCGAGGCGGCGGCCGCGGCGGCAGCGCACGGGATCAGGCTCGTCCCGGCCACCGAGATCACGTCGCTGTTCGATGGGCGCCAGGACCTGCACGTGCTCGGCTATCTGATCGACCCCGCCGAGCCGACGCTCGTGGCGACGCTCGATCGGTCGCGCAACGACCGCGAGCTGCGCGCCGCGGCGATGGGCGATGCGCTGAAGCGGCTCGGCTGGGTGCTCGACGAGGAGGCGCTGGCCGCGCGCGCGGCCAACGGCCAGTCGATCGGCCGGCCCCACCTCGCCCAGGCCGTCGTCAGCCGACCCGAGAATCGCGAGCGCCTGGAGCGCGACGGTCTGACCGACCCGACCGCCTTCCTCGTCGAGTATCTGATCGAGGGGCGCCCGGCCTTCGCCCCGCGCAACGCGCCCTCGGTCGAGGAGGCGATCGCGCTGATCCACGGCGCGGGCGGCGTCGCGGTGTGGGCGCATCCGTTCTGGGACATCAAGGAGCCCGAGGCGGTGCTGGCGGCGATCGACCGCTTTCACGCGGCTGGACTCGACGGCGTCGAGGCGTTCTACGTGACGCACACCGAGAGCCAGACACGGCTGCTGGCGGCGCACTGCGCGACGCGGGGCCTGATCACGACCGGCTCGTCGGACTTCCACGGCCCGGCCCACAAGACGTTCTCGGCGTTCCGGGCGTTTCACACCTTCGGGCTGGCGCCGGACCTGGGCCCGCTCGCCGCCTGAGCCGGGGGGCGGCGGCAGCGAGCAGGCCCGGAGGCCGGGGGCGGACTGAGGCCTAGGAGGCGCGGGGCGTACGCGCGATCACGAGCGTCCGCTTGGGCGTCACCACGACGAGCACGCGCTGGCCGGGCGTGACCGCGGACAGCGACGCCGACTGGCGGTCGTCGCGCACCTTCGCGGTCGGCGCGATCGTCAGCGTGACCGTCTTGTAGACGGCGGTGCGGGTTCCCTCGGCGATCGTCAGCTGATCGCCGCTGACCGACTCGACGCGGCCGCGGTTCCAGGTGACGGTCTGATAGCCGGCCGTGGTGTGGACGACCGCCGTGCCCTGCACGGCGCGGGCGGCGAGGCGACGCAGCTCGCCGGCTGTGCGACGGGCCGCGGCGGTATGGCCGGAGCCGGCGGTCGACGCCGTGGCGCTGGCCACCGCTCCCGCTCCGGCCCCGAGGGCGATGCAGCAGACGGCGACGATCAGGAGCTTGGAGTGCGCGTAGAGACGAGACATATCGATATGAGACCTCGCTGGTTGGGGTTGGGTGCCCGAGAGCGGCACGGGTCAACTCTCGCCCCGGCGTGCAAGCAACCTGTCAGCCGAAGGTCAGCTGCGTGTAAAAGCGTCCGCCGGCGACGCCGCCGCGTTCCTACGATCCGCTCATGCCCGCGATGGTGATGATCGTCGAGGACGAGCCGAACATCGGAACGCTCGTGCGCACCTATCTCGAGCGCGCCGGCTATCGCGCGCTCTGGGTGCGCTCGGGCGAGGACGCCCTGGTGGAGTTGCGCCGGCATCCGATCGAGCTCGTCGTGCTCGACATCGGCCTGCCGGGGATCGACGGGTTCGAGGTCTGCCGGAGGATCGCCGGCCGGGTCGCCGTGATCATGCTCACCGCGCGCGACGAGGAGCCCGACCGGATCGCCGCGCTGGAGATCGGCGCCGACGACTACGTCGCCAAGCCGTTCTCGCCGCGTGAGCTGACCGCCCGCGTCAAGGCGGTCCTGCGCCGCGCGGGCCGGGCGGCGATCGCCGACCCCCACGACGTGGTCGCGGTCGGTGCGGTCACGCTGGCCCGCGGGTCCCGCGAGGTGCGCGTCGACGGCCGCGAGGTGGCGCTCACCCAGCGCGAGTTCGACCTGCTCGAATACCTGCTGCGCCATGCCGGACAGGTCGTCTCACGATCGGCGCTGCTGGAGACGGTGTGGGGCTTTCAGTCGCCGGGCGAGACCCGGACCGTCGAGGTGCACATCGCGCAGCTGCGCCGGAAGCTCGGCGAGGCCGACATCATCAGGACGGTGCGCGGGATCGGCTACAAGGCGACGGCGTGACCCTGCGCCGCCGCGTACTCGCCCATCTGGCGCTCGCGGCGATCGCCTCGTGCGCGCTGACCGTCGGCGTGGCCGTCGTGCTCGTGCGCCATCGCGTCGCCGCACAGCGGATGACCGCGCTCGCCGATCAGGCCGAGCTCCTGTCGCTGGTCGGCGGGGCGCCCGGCGCCCTGCGGGCCGGCGATCACGTCTACCGCGTCGGCGGCGGCACCCCGCGCCGCGTGGCGCCACCGCTCGCCCGCGCCGTCCTGGCGGCGATCGGCGCGCCGGGACCGACGCAGGGGTCGATAAGCGCCGGCGGGCGCTCGCTGCTGTACGCCGCCCGCCCGACCGGCGACGGCGAGGTGGTGCTCGTGCGCGGCGCGCGGCTGGCCTTCGCGGAATGGCGGCCGTTCCTGACGAGCCTGATCCTCGCCGGGCTCGGCGGGGCGCTGCTCGCCGCGCTGCTGTCGTGGATGCTGGCGCGGCGGTTGACGCGACCGATCGGCCAGCTGTCGGCGGCGACGCGGCGGGTGGCCGGCGGCGAGGCGGGCGTGGCGGTGCCGGTGGCCGGCGGCGACGAGCTGGCGGAGCTCGGGCGGGCGTTCAACGCGATGTCCGCCGACCTGGAGAGCGCGCGCGAGGCCCAGCGCAGCTTCCTGGAGTCCGTCAGCCACGAGCTCAAGACGCCGCTGACCTCGATCCGGGGCTACGCCGAGGCTCTCCAGGAGGGCGCGGTCCCGGCGCCGGACGCCGGGCGGGTGATCGCCTCGGAGTCCGATCGCCTGGCGCGGCTCGTCGTCGACCTGCTCGATCTCGCCCGGTTCGGACGGGCGGGCTTCACGGTGGCGCGCCGGCCGCTGGATCTGGCGGCGATCGCCGGCAGCGCCGTCGCCCGCCACCTTCCCCGGGCCGCGGAGCTGGGGGTCGTTCTCAGCGCCGCCGGCGACGATCACGCCCCCGGCGTCGGCGACGAGGGACGGCTCCTGCAGGCCACCGCCAATCTGATCGAGAACGCGCTGCGCCTGACCCCGGCCGGGGGGGCGGTCACGGTGACCGCGCGGGCCGGCGAGATCGCCGTGCTCGACGACGGTCCGGGGCTGTCGGCGGAGGATCTGCCCCGCGCCTTCGAGCGCTTCTACCTGTACGACCGCTATCGCAGCGAGCGGGCCGTCGGCTCGGGGCTCGGCCTGGCGATCGTCAGCGAGCTGATGACCGCGATGGGAGGCAGCGCGCGGGCCGAGAACCTGCCCGCCCGCGGGGCGCGCTTCGCCCTGTCGGTCCCGACCGCGGCCGCGCCCGGCCGCTGACGGCGGCGCGGCGGGGTGGCGGAGCCGGAACCGGCTCGGCGCGGCTCACGCCGGGATGCTGCGCTCGGTGAGATGGGCGCCGACCTTGCGCTTGACGCGCTGCAGCGCGTTGTCGACGGTCTTGCAGTCGCAGTCCAGCCGGCGTCCGACCTCCTCGTAGGAGTGGCCGTCCAGGTACAGCGCGAGCACGCGGCTCTCCAGCTCCGACAGGGCGGTCGACAGGCAGGCGACGAGCGCGCGCAGCTCCTCGCTGGAGATGACCTGGTTGACCGGGTCGTGAACGGTCGACCCCGGCAGCATCTCGTCGAGCGTCGGCTCGTTCTCCGCCGCGCCCCCGGCGGGCGTGCTCGAGAACGAGACGTACTGGTTGAGCGGGGTGTGCTTGTTGCGCGTCGCGGTCTTGACCGCGGTGATGATCTGGCGCGTGATGCAGAGCTCGGCGAAGTTGCGGAAGCTCGATTCGCGGTCGGTGCGATAGTCGCGGACCGCCTTGTACAGGCCGACGAGGCCCTCCTGGATGAGATCGTCGGCGTCGCCGCCGGCGAGGAAGTAGGACGAGGCCTTCAGCCGGACGAATCCGTAATAACGCCGGACGATCCGGTCATAGGCATCGGGATGGCCCTGTTTGGCCAGCGCGATGAGAAATCCATCCTCAACCCAAGCCTGAGGCTGAGAGTAAGCAGAGAGTCGAGCCACGAGACACACCTTTCCCACGCAGCATGAGGCCACACTGACGCGGATTAGCCGTGGCGCGCTACCTCCCCTGGCGCCGCACCGATATGAGCACCCCCGCCAACCGGGGATCGAGCCCCGGCGGGCGGGTCAACCGAGGCTAAAGCTCCGGTTGATCCTTATTTATGGGCGCGAGCTTGACATAGCACCGCTCGCCTGTCAAGAGACGAACGGTCTTATGCACACCCGGAGGACCCGGCCGGCCGCGCGCCGCGATCGGAGGTGCCGGCGGACGCGCTCAGCCGGTGACGGGCACAAGCTCGGGTCCGTCCGATCCGTCCCGGACCTCCCACCCCAGGCCGCGGAGCTCGTCACGAAGACGATCGGACTCGGCGTAGTCCCGCGCCTCACGGGCCCGGGCGCGGGCCTGCGCGAGGGCGACGACGTCCTCGGGTGCTCCCGCGCCGGTCCCGTCATCGTCGACGAGGCTGGCCAGGCCGAGGACATCGAGCATCGCCCGCAGATCGTCGACGCCGACGCTGCCCGCGGGGCGGCGATTGGCCTCCCGGATCCACTCGGCGACGACCGCCAGAGCGCGCGGCGTGTTGAAATCGCCCGCCAGGGCGTCGAAATAGCCCGCGCGCAGCGGTGATGACCACTCCGGGCTCGGGCCGGGGCCGTGGCGCCGGGCGGCGTTGCGGATCCCGTCGGCCCGGGCGCGAGCGCCGGCCATGCGGTCGTCGTCGAACTCCATCGGCTGGTGATAGTGGGCCTCGGAGAAGTACATGAGCAGCGTCTCAGGGCCGTAGCGGTCAAGCGCCTCCGACAGCATGAAGACGTTGCCGATCGACTTCGACATCTTCTCGTCGTCGAGCTGGACCATGCCGACGTGCATCCACAATCGCGTCAGCCGCCGGCCGCGCGCGGCCTCGGTCTGCGCGGCCTCGTTCTCGTGATGGGGAAAGATGAGATCGGCGCCGCCGCCATGGATCTCGAAGTCCAGTCCGAGCCGCTTCTCGGCCATCGCCGAGCACTCGATGTGCCAGCCCGGGCGGCCCGGCCCCCACGGCGAGTCCCACTGCGTGTCCTCGCCGGGCTTGTGCGCCTTCCAGAGCGCGAAGTCCAGCGGATCTCGCTTGCGATCGGCGCCCTCCACCCCCTCCCCCTGGTCCATCTGGTCGATGTCGCGATGCGACAGCCGCCCGTAGCCCGGGAAGGACCGCACCGAGAAATAGACGTCGCCGCCGGCGGGGTAGGCATGGCCGCGCGCCACGAGGTCGGCGATCAGGTCGATGATCTCGTCGATCGTCTCCGAGGCGAGCGGCTCATAGTCGGGCCGGCCGAGCCCGAAGGCGTCGGTGTCGGCGCGATAGGCGTCGGTCATCTCGACGGCCAGCTCGGCGCTCCCGACCCCCAGCCGGCCGGCCGCCGCGTAGATCTTGTCGTTGATGTCGGTGATGTTCGCGCAGTAGACCGCGTCGTATCCCTCGGCGATCAGGAACCGCTTCAGCTGCGCGAAGACGACGAACGGCCGGGCATTGCCGACGTGCACCCGGCCGTAGACGGTCGGCCCGCACGCGTAGATGCGAATCCGCGGCGGGGCGGCGGGCTCCACCGCCAGAACCCGGCCGGTCTGCGTGTCATGGAGGGAGACGGCGCGCACGACGGCAACCCTACCAACGGCCGCTCGCGGCGAGCCCGGCCCGAGGGGCGGCGCGCCACCGCCTCGGGCCCGCTGCGAGCGGCGGCGCTCAGCGCACCGCGCGGCTGTTGAGCAGGCGGGCGCACTGCCCGAGCGACAGGCCGTCGACCTGATTGGGCTCGCCGTCGCTGGACGGCGCCGGGCTGTTGCCCGCACAGGCGAGGCTCTGGGCAATGGTGTTGCCGTACAGGTAGACCGGCGCCTGGTTGCCGGTCAGCACGACGCTGCCGCCGATCGTCTGCGGCGGGCCGGTGATGTACCAGTCGCCGAGCTGACCGGCCTGGGTCGCGTTGATGAGGACGCTGCCGTGGATCGTGTTGTTGTCGATCGAGCCCCCGGCCTGGGCGTCGTTGGAGGCGATGTCGCCGTCGACGTCGGCCTCGTACACATACAGGCCGGACGTGCTCTGGCTGACGATGTCGTGCACGGTGGCCTGGGTGACCTGGAGGTCCTCGGCGCCCGAGAGCACCGACGATCCGCCGACGATCGCGCCCGGGTTGACATCGGCATAGCCGCCCTCGGCGACCAGCAGGTTCCCGTCGACGGTCATCGGGCTCGAGGACAGCGGCCCGTCATCGGCGCTCGTGTTCAGGTCCAGCCCGGCGCCGTCGGTGCCCACCGACACGTTGCCCAGGATCGAGGAGTCCGTCACCGAGGCGTAGGCGTCGCTGTCGACGACGAGGCTTCCCAGCACCTTGACATCGGTCAGCGAGCAGCTCTGATCGGCGGGCACGGTCACGCTGACGTAGGTGCCGCCGGTCTCGCTGCCCGAGCACTGCAGCCCGGCCGGCGCGCGGCCCGCCGCGAGCGCTCCGGACGGCGCGGCGAGGATGGCGAGGGCGCCCGCGGCGACTGCGGCGGGGACGAGGCGATGGCGCATGGTGTTCTCCCAGGTCGGTGGCGTCGAACGTCCGTCCAGGATCGAGCGGCGTTCCGAACGTTCATCGGCCCCGCGGCCGATGACTTGAGTTTTTCGCGCCCGCCGCCGGGGTCTCAGGGTCAGCGGGCGACGGGCAGGCTGAAGCGCACGGTCGCTCCGTGGTCGCTGTCGGCCAGCCAGATCCGGCCGCCGTGAGCCTCGACGATCGCCCGGGAGATCGCCAACCCGAGTCCGGCCCCCTCGCCGGTCCGCGCGGCGCCGGCGCCGCCGCGATAGAACGCGGTGAAGACGTGGTCGCGCTCGGCCGGGGCGATGCCGCTGCCGCTGTCGGAGATCTCGACCTCGATGCCCGCCGCGGCCGGCTCGGCCCGGACGACGACGCTGCCGTCGGCCGGGGTATGGCGGATGGCGTTCTGGATCAGGTTGAAGAGGACGCGCTGGAGCTTCTCCGGATTGGCCCGGGCGGGCGAGAGCTCGTCGGGGATGGAGGTGACGACCTCCACCCCCTTGGCCTCCGCCGACAGCCGCATCGCCTCGACGGTGTCGGACACCAGTTCGGAGAGCGGGACCCGCTCCAGCGTCCAGTTGATGTCGCCCGCCTCCAGGCGGGAGAGCTCGAACAGGTCGTCGATCAGCGCGCTGAGCGCATCGATGTGCGTGCTCATGCGGGCCAGGTAGCCGCGCCGGACCTCGCCGTCGACGATGTCGTCGCCGACCGCATCGGCGAGCAGCCGCAGCGAGGTGATCGGGGTGCGCAGATCATGGGAGACCGCGGCGACGAGGTCACGCCGCGCCAGATCGGACTGATCACGTCCGATCTCCTCGGCGCGCAGGTCGGAGATCATCGCGTTGGCGGCGGCCGCCAGCTCGGCGAGCTCGTCGCGGGCCCCGGTCCGGATGACGACGGCGCGCTCGCCGCGGCCGACCGAGCGCAGCCCGTCACGGATCGCGGCGACGTCACGCAGGATCCCGGCGGCGATCAGCCGTGACCCCAGAAAGGCCATCAGCCCCGACGCCGCGACGATCGCGGCGACGAGCGCGGCGGCGTGGCCGGAGACGAACATCAGCAGCGAGACGACGACGAGCGCGACGAGCACGGGCGCGATGCCGATCGCGACGATCAGCGCCATCTGGCGCGAGAGCGGTCCGGCCAGCGAGCGCAGGGCGCCGGCCGCGGTGGCGGAGCGCGCGCTCACGGCGCGAAGCGGTAGCCGACGCCCCAGACGGTCTGGATCCGGCTCGGCTGGGCGGGATCGGATTCGATCTTCGCCCGCAGCCGCCGGATGTGGACCGTGACCGTCGAGGTGTCGGTGTAGAAGGAGTACTGCCAGATGGCGTCCATCAGCTGATTGCGGCTGAAGGCCTGACCGGGATGGCGAGCGAGGAACAGCAGCACGTCGAACTCGCGCTGGGTCAACGTCACCTCCTCGCCGCGGACGAAGACGCGCCGCGCGGCGCCGTCGATCGTCATGTCGGAGAGCTCGATCGGCGCCTCGCGCGCCGGCGAGGTGTCGACCCGGCGCAGCACCGCGTCGACCCGGGCGACGAGCTCGGCGGGCGAGAACGGCTTGACGACATAGTCGTCGGCGCCGAGCCGCAGGCCGATGACGCGATCGGACTCCTCGCCCTTGGCGGTCAGGAGGATGAGCGCGATCCGCTCCCGGTCCGGCGCGCGCAGCCGGCGCATCACCTCCAGCCCGTCGATCCCGGGGAGCATCAGATCGAGCACGATCAGATCGGGGCGCCGGCGAGCGACCATCTCCAGCGCCTCGGCGCCGTCGGCGGCGATCTGGGTGCGATAGCCGGCCCGCTCGAGATAGCGGCTGACGACATCGGCGATCGTCGGCTCGTCGTCGACCACCAGCACCGAACCCCGATTGTGATCGTCCATTCCAGCGATTCTCGCAGCGATCTCGCCGCCCGTGAGCCTGGGGAGGCCGCGTTCATCCGCTGTTCAGGATCGGGTCAGGTCCGCGCGTCCGGAGATCGGGCCGCGGTCGCACGCGGTTCGACGGTCGCCACGGCCAGCGCGGCGACGCCCTCCTCACGCCCGATGAACCCCATCCCCTCGCCGCGGGTGGCCTTCACGCTGACGTGCTCGATCGCCAGTTCCAGCGCGCCGGCGAGGTTGGCGCGCATCGCGTCGCGCGCCGGCGCGAGCTTCGGGCGCTCCATCACGACCGTGGCGTCGACGTGGGCGACGGCGAAGCCGGCCGCGGCGAGGATCCGGCGCGCGGCGCGCAGCAGCGCGAGCGAGTCCGCGCCGGCATAGCGCGGATCGGTGTCGGGGAAATGCTCGCCGATGTCCCCGAGCGCGCAGGCGCCGAGCATCGCGTCGATGACGGCGTGGGTCAGGGCATCGGCGTCGGAGTGGCCCTCCAGGCCGCGGTCGTGCGCGAGCTCGACGCCGCCCAGTATGAGCCGGCGCCCCGGCGCGAAGCGATGGCAGTCATAGCCGATCCCGGTGCTCATCGCGCCGTCCGGTCGCCGGCGCGCTCGGCGAGGATCAGCTCGGCCACCCGCAGGTCATGCGGGGTCGTCACCTTCAGGTTGCCCGCGTCGGAGGCCACGACCGCGACCGTCCCGCCGTAGCGCTCCACCAGCCAGGCATCGTCGGTGGCGCGGTGCAGGTCATCGTCGGAGGCGACGGTCAGCGCGCGCTCCAGCGCGGCGCGGCGGAAGACCTGGGGCGTCTGCACCGCCCACAGGCGCGCGCGGTCAAGCGTCCGCGCGACGGTGCTCCCGTCCTCGCCGACCTCCTTGATCGTGTCGGTGACCGGAGTGGCGGCGATGACCCCGTCACGCCGCGGATCACGCGCAAGCTCGGCGAGTGCGCGCGTGAACAGCTCCCCGGCGGCCAGGGGGCGAGCGGCGTCATGGACGATCACCGGATCGCCGCCGGGGCAGGCGGCGAGCGCGGCCGCCACCGAGTGCGAGCGCTGGACGCCGCCGGCGACGGCGACCGTGCCGGGCGGCGCGGCGTGCAGCTCGCCGGCGGGCAGCGCGATCACGATCCGGGTGACGGCGGTCAGCGCGCGCAGGGTCTCGACGCTCCATTCGAGCATCGGCCGGCCGCACAGCGAGACGAGCGCCTTGGGCCGGCCGGACCCAAGGCGCTCGCCTCGACCCGCGGCCACGACCAGCGCGACCGCCATCAGAATGCGCCGCGGCCTATTTGGCGGCGACGGCCACCGTGGCGGCGGCGCCGGCGGCGCCGTTGCGATATCCATGCGCCGTGGCCGGATCGGTCAGCAGGCCGTGCAGATGCTGCTCGACCTCCTGCTCGTCCATCTCCAGCGCGTACATCAGCTCGGAGGCGAGGATCTTCTTGGCCCGCGTGAACATCTGCTTCTCGCCGGTCGACAGTCCCTTCTCGTTCTCGCGGATGGCGAGATTGCGGACGACCTCGGCGAGCTCGTAGATGTCGCCCGTCTTGATCTTGTCCCGGTTGTGCTTGAAGCGCCGGTTCCAGTTCTTGGGCATCTCCGAGCACTCGTCCTGGAGCACGGCGAGGACCTTCTTGACGGTCTGCTCGTCGATCACGCGCCGCAGGCCGGCGATCGCGGCGTTCTCGGTCGGGACCATCACGGTCATCTCGTTGTGCAGGATCTTGATCGTCAGGTACTCGCGGCTCTCGCCGAGCACCTCCTTGACTTCCTTGCGCAGCACCTTGCCCGCCCCATGGTGCGGATAGACCACGCTGTCGCCGATCTCGAACTCCACGTGCGGGGGAGGCTCGATCGGCTCCAGGTCATCCAGGTGCTCTTCCATTAGCTCTGTGATGGTGCCCTCCTCTGTCGAGGCGGCGCGGACTGCTGGCCCGCTCGCCGGTTTCCTACGTCTGCAGGTAGCGATCCACGAGGTTGATCTCCTGCTGTCGGCGAAGCCCCTCCCGGATGTCCTTCGCCCGAATCTCGCCGACGCCGTCGACGGTCTCCAGCTCTCCGTCTGACGCGGCGAGCAGTTCCTCGAATCCTCCGAACGCCGTGATGATCCGCTGGACGACCAGCCTGGGCAGGCGCGGAATGCGCCCCAGGATGCGGAATCCCCGCGGCGAGACGGGATAGTCAAGTGTGTTCAGCTTGCGGTCATAGCCGAGCAGCTCGGCGAGACGCCCGAAGTCCAGCAGATCCTGATGCGGAAGCCGGGCCATCTGATCCAGGACGCCGGCGAAGCTCTCGTCGCTGTCCTCCAGCAGATAGTCGTGCACGAGCGCGGCCTTGTCGGAGGCGACGCCGATCATCGTCTCGTCGAGCTGCATCTCGATCAGCCGCCCCTCGGTACCGAGCTCGACGATGTAGCGCTCGATCTCGACCGCCATCCGGGTGACGAGCTCGACGCGCTGGATGACCGTGAGGACGTCGTGGAGGGTGACGCCACCCTCGAACTCGAGCGCGGTCAGCCGCGTCGAGACCTGGTCGAGGCGGCTGCGGTACTTATCGAGCGTCGCGAGGGCCTGATTGGCCTTGGCCAGCACGACCGGGATGTCCTCCAGGATGTACTTGACGCTGTCGACGTACAGCGAGACGACCTCGCGACGCTCGGAGACCGCGACGACCATCGCGTCGGTCTGCTTGGCCACGCGCTCGGCCGTGCGATGACGCGTGCCCGTCTCCGTCGTCAGGATCGTCGGGTCCGGCGTCAGCTGGACGTTGACGTGGACGATCTTGGTCGCATTCGAGCTGAGCGCGATCGCGCCGTCCATCTTCGCCAGCTCGTACAGGAAGGTCGGCGAGTAGTCGACGTCGAGCTTGATCCCGCCGGAGAACAGGAAGCCGAGCTCGTCGGCGTCGCCGATCACGATCAGGGCGCCGGTGCGGGCGTCGACGATGTTGTCGATCCCCTCGCGCAGCGCGGTCCCGGGCGCGACCATCTCCAGCGCCCTCATGATCCGGGACTCCTGTCGAGACTCGAGCTCGTCTTTGAGCTCTTCCCCGGAACGCGGCGGCATCCGAACGGATTTTAGCTGACTACGGCGTCAGTTACACCTCCCGAGAGCTGACTTTCCCTCAGCGGTCGATTTCGGCCGCTCACGCCGCCCGCGCGGCGTCGCGGGCCGGGGCGACGGCCGCGGCCAGCGCGGCCCGCACGGTCGCGAACGACTGCGGCTCGACGACCGGCGCGAGCCCGAACCGCCGGGCCTCGGCGAGCCGGCGATCGGCGTGGGCGACCGTCCGCAGCTCCCCGGTCAGGCCGAGCTCCCCGAAGCAGGCGAGCGGCAGGCCGTCGTCTCCGGTCAGCGCCACGCGGCGCGCGGCGCTCGCCACCGCGAGGGCGATCGCCAGGTCGGCGCCGGGCTCGTCGACCCGCACGCCGCCGACGACGTTGACGAACACATCGCTCGATCCCAGGCCGATCCCGGCGTGGCGCCCGAGCACCGCCAGCACGAGCGCGATCCGATTGCGATCCAGGCCGGCCACGACCCGGCGCGGCGGCACGAGCTCGGAGGAGCTGACGAGCGCCTGCACCTCGATGAGCAGCGGCCGCGAGCCCTCCATCGCGCACAGCACGACGCTGCCCGGCGACCGCGTCGCCTCCGCGACGAAGCGGGCGGACGCGTCGAGCACCTCGACGAGCCCGTGCTCTCGCATCTCGAACACCCCCGCCTCGTTGGTCGAGCCGAAGCGGTTCTTGATCGCCCGCACGGTGCGATACGTCCGCTCGCGCTCGCCCTCGAACTGCAGCACGCAGTCGACGAGATGCTCGAGCACGCGCGGGCCGGCCAGCGAGCCCTCCTTGGTCACATGGCCGACGAGCAGCACGGCGATCCGCAGCTGCTTGGCGACGCGCATGATCTCGCCGGCGACCTCGCGGACCTGGGCGACCGAGCCGGCCGCCGACGACAGGTCGCCCGAGTGCAGCGCCTGGACCGAGTCGATGACGCACACCTCGGGGCGCTCCTGCTCGAGCGTGGCGAGCACGACGTGGAGATCGGTCTCGGCGATCACCGGCAGGGCGAGCGCGTCGCCGCCGGCGAGCCGTTGCGCCCGCAGCCGGATCTGAGCCGCCGACTCCTCGGCCGACACGTACAGGGTCCGCCGGCCGGCGGCGCACAGATTGGCGAGCGCCATCGTGGTCAGCGTCGACTTGCCGATTCCCGGCGCGCCGCCGATCAGGACGAGCGAGCCGGGCACCAGGCCGCCGCCGAGCACGTCGTCGAGCTCACCGATCCCGGTGCTCAGCCGGACGTGCTCGGCGGCCTCGACGTCACGCAACGCGACCGGCGTGGCGGCCGGAGCGCGCGGCCGGCTCCCCGGCGGGTGGTTTCCCGCTCCGTTTCCGGAGCGAGCCGGGGACCGAACCTGCTCGACGAGCGTGTTCCACTCACCGCACCCCGGGCAGCGCCCGGCCCAGCGCGTGGTCTCGTGGCCGCAGGCCGAGCAGACGTGGATCGAGGTGGGGCGCGCCATGGGCCGACGCTCAGCCTACGGGGCGCCCCCGACGTCATCATCGCGCCCGCGCCGATCGTCACACGATCGCCGGCCGCCGTCACCGGCTCGTCACGGAGACGACACGGGCCCCGCACCCAGGACGGCCCGTGGAAACAGTGAGGCCGGCCCCCCAGGGCCGGCCTCACCGATCAATCAGCGAATGTGAACCGCGCGTCAGTCGGCGGGCGTGTCGGCGCCCGGCGCGTCCGAGGACGCGTCGACCTCGCGCTCGCCCGGCTCTTGCGAGCCACCGTCCGCGCCGACCCCGACCGGCGTGGGCTTGGGCGCCGGCGCGATGATCGAGAGCTTGACGTCCTCGTCGTCGGTGTTCTCGACGCCGGGCTCGACGAGCACCGTCGATCCCGCCGGAACCTGCGAGCGCAGGACGAAGTCGGCGAGCGGATCCTCGATGTAGCGCTGGATCGCCCGGCGCAGCGGGCGGGCTCCCATGGCAGGATCCCAGCCCTTCTCGACGAGCAGATCCTTGGCCTCCTCGGAGAGCTCCAGCTGGAGCTCGCGCTCGGCCATCGACTCACGGATCCGCAGCAGGAGCAGCTCGACGATCTCCTTGATCTCGTCCTTGGCCAGCTTGTGGAAGACGATCACGTCGTCGATCCGGTTGAGGAACTCAGGCCGGAAGACCTTCTTGAGCTCGCCCATGATCCGGTTCTTCATGTCGTCGTAGGTGATGCCGGTCTCGTCGTCTGACACCGCGAAGCCGAGCGGCGTGTTGCGCGCGATCTCCGACGCCCCGATGTTCGAGGTCATGATCACGATGCAGTGGCGGAAGTCGACCGTGCGCCCCTGGGCGTCGGTCAGACGGCCGTCCTCCAGGATCTGGAGCAGGATGTTGAAGACATCCGGGTGCGCCTTCTCGATCTCGTCGAGCAGCAGGACGCTGTAGGGCTTGCGGCGGACCGCCTCGGTCAGCTGACCGCCCTCGTCGTAGCCGATGTAGCCGGGGGGCGAGCCGACGAGCCGCGAGACCGCATGCTTCTCCATGTACTCCGACATGTCGATGCGGATCATCGTGTCCTCGTCGCCGAACAGGAACTCGGCGAGCGTCCGCGCCAGCTCGGTCTTCCCGACGCCCGAGGGGCCGAGGAAGATGAACGAACCGGTCGGCCGCTTGGGATCCTTGAGCCCCGCGCGGGAGCGGCGGATCGCCTTGGAGACGACCTCGATCGCCGGGTGCTGGCCGATGACGCGCTTGTGGAGCTCCTCCTCCATGCGCATCAGCTTCTGGGTCTCGGCCTCGGTCAGCTTGAACACGGGGATGCCGGTCCACATCGAGACGATGTCGGCGATCTCCTCCTCGCCGATCGACGGGCGCTCGGTCGATTCGCCGGCCTCCCACTGATCGGCCAGCTCACGCTTGCGCTGGGTCAGCCGGCGCTCGGTGTCACGCAGGTTCGCCGCCTTCTCGAACTCCTGGGACTCGATCGCCTCCTCCTTGGCGCGCCGGGTCTCCTCGATCTCGTCCTCCAGCTCGCGGTAGACCGGCGGGGAGGTCATCGACTTGATCCGCATGCGCGACGCCGCCTCGTCGATCAGGTCGATCGCCTTGTCGGGGAGGAAGCGGTCGGAGATGTAGCGATCGGCGAGATCGGCGGCGGCCTCGAGCGCCTCGTCGGTGATGTTCACCTTGTGATGCTGCTCGTAGCGATCGCGCAGGCCCTTGAGGATCTGAACGGTCTCCTCGGTCGACGGCTGGTCGACGACGATCTTCTGGAAGCGCCGCTCGAGCGCCGAGTCGCGCTCGAGATACTTGCGGTACTCCTCGAGCGTCGTCGCGCCGACGGTCTGCAGCTCACCGCGAGCGAGCGCCGGCTTCAGGATCGAGGCCGCGTCGATGGCGCCCTCGGCGGCACCGGCGCCGACGAGATTGTGGAGCTCGTCGATGAACAGGATGATGTCGCCGCGCTGGGTGATCTCCTTCATCACCTTCTTGAGGCGCTCCTCGAACTCGCCGCGGTACTTGGAGCCGGCCACGAGCGCGGCCAGGTCCAGCGTGTAGATCTGCTTGCCCTTGAGCAGCTCCGGCACGTCGGCGTTGGTGATCCGCTGCGCCAGGCCCTCGACGACCGCGGTCTTCCCGACGCCGGGCTCGCCGACGAGCACGGGGTTGTTCTTCGTGCGGCGCGAGAGGATCTGCATGATCCGCTCGATCTCGGTCTCCCGGCCGACGACCGGGTCAAGCCGGCCCTCGGAGGCGAGCTTGGTCAGATTGCGGCCGAACTGGTCCAGCAGCTTGGAGGACTTCTTGCCCTCGGCGGTGCCGGCAGCACCGGTCGCCCCGGCGCCGGCGCCGCGCTGGCGGCTCCCGGGCCCGGAGAGCATCCGGATGACCTCGTTGCGGATCTTCTCGGAGTCGGCGTCGAAATCGAGCAGGATCCGGGCGGCCACGCCCTCGTTCTCGCGCACGAGTCCGAGCAGGATGTGCTCGGTCCCGATGTAGTTGTGGCCGAGGCTCAACGCCTCGCGCAGCGCGAGCTCGAGCACCTTCTTCGCCCTCGGCGTGAAGGGTATCTGCCCCGACGTCACCTCCTCGCCGGAGCCGACGATGCGCACGACCTGCGCGCGCACGCGCTCCACGGTGATGTCGAGCGACTCCAGGACGCGGGCCGCCAGGCCCTCCTCCTCACGGAGCAGACCGAGAAGGATGTGCTCGGTCCCGATGTAATTGTGCTTAAGTGTCCGGGCCTCTTCCTGCGCCAAGACGACCACTTGACGGGCTCGCTCTGTGAATCGCTCAAACATGGGCTTCCTAACAGATTGGGGCTGTACTACGAGGAGGTAGGTCGGGAACTGTTCTGAAGGATCCTCCAACGCCACCAGAGTGCCTCACCCAGAGACGCCGGAGGGGTGCCGAACAATCCGTCGTACTCACCCTCTTCGACAAAAGTAGCCGGATGTATGAGCGCCAACGGAAATTCTTTCGGGCCATAGCTCAGTCTAACAGCCGGGCTGTCGCACTCCGGCGGGTCGGCTCCCGCCGGGAGCGCCGTTCACCGGTTGGTCATAGGCGCCGAGCCGGCCCGCGCGCCGGGTGCGCGCCGGCGGCGAGCAGACGAGCCTCCGCCGAGCCCGCCGGTCGACAGCCATGAGCCGGCGAGGATCAGCAGCAGGCCGACGATCGCGCCCGCGCCGGGGCGCTCGCCGAGCAGGGTCACCCCCAGCAGCAGCGCGATCACCGGGTTGACGTAGGTGATGACCGTCGCCCGGCTCGTTCCCGCCTCCCGGATCAGCACCGCGAACACGACGAAGGCGAGCGCCGTGCAGAACACCCCGAGGCCGGCGACGGCGAGCAACGCGCCGGCGCTCGGCGCCCGGCGCGGCAGGTCGAGCGCCGCGAAGGGCGTCAGGATGACCGCCGCCATCGACAGGCTCGCGGCCATCATCGCGCGCGGGTCCAGGCCGCCCATCCGATGCTTGACGAGCATCGGCCCGATCGAATAGCCGATCGCGGCGATGAAGATGGCGCCGGCGCCGAGCATCTCGGAGCCGCGGCCGGCGATGTCGAGCCCGACGAGCGCGATCACACCGGCGAAGCCGACGCCGAGCCCGACCGCGCGAACCGGCGTCGGGCGCTCGGAATGATCGAAGCGCAGCGCCAGCACGGCGCCGATCAGCGGCACCGCCGCGATGATGATCGCGGCCAGCGACGAGGCGACGTGGACCTCGCCGGCGGCGATCAGCGGGAACGGGATCGAGATCTCGACGATCGCGTAGACGAGCAGCCATCGCCAGCGCCCGCGCAGGGCGGGCAGGGTGCCGGCGCGCCAGGCGAGGGCGAGCAGCAGGATCGCGGCGAGCGTGACCCGCAGCCAGGCGACGTCGGCCCACGGCAGGCCGCCGTCGACGGCGATCTTGATCAGCAGATAGGAGACGCCCCACAGCACCGACATCGCCGAGAACGCGGCCCACGCCCGGCGACTCATGTCACGTCCGCATCGCGGGGAACAGCACGACCTCGCGAATCGAGGTGCTGGCCGTCATCACCATGACCAGGCGGTCGATCCCGATCCCGATGCCCCCGGTCGGCGGCATCCCGTACTCGAGCGCCTGCACGAATCCCTCGTCGTAGGGCTGGGCCTCGTCGTCGCCGGCCGCCGCCAGCCGGCGTTGGCTCTCAAACCGCCGGCGCTGCTCGTCGGGGTCGTTGAGCTCGGTGAAGGCGTTGGCGATCTCCATCCCGTCGACGAACGCCTCGAAGCGCTCGACGAGCCCGGGGCGGGAACGGTGCGCCTTGGCCAGCGGCGAGATCTCGATCGGATAGTCGAGCAGGAACGTCGGCTGGCGCAGCGTCGGCTCCACGTGCTTGGAGACGAGCTCGTCGACGAGCTGCGGCCAGGTGTCCTGCTCGGGGACGGGCAGATCACGGGCGCGCATCGCCGCCGCCAGGCCGTCGCGGTCCCGCGCGGCGAGGATGTCGACGCCGGTCCGCGTCAGCACCGCCTCGGCGAGCGTCTCCCGCCGCCACGGCGGGGTGAAGTCGAGCTCGCCGTCATAGCCGGTCGCGACCGCGACGGCGTGCACTAGACGCTCGCAGCGCTCCGCGACGTCGAGATAGTCGGCGTAGGCCTCGTACCACTCCAGGACGGTGAACTCGGGATTGTGGGTCGTGTCGACGCCCTCGTTGCGGAAGTTCTTGCCGAGCTCGTAGACGCGCTCCAGGCCGCCCACGATCAGCCGCTTGAGATAGAGCTCGGTGGCGATCCGCAGATAGAGCTCGCGGTCCAGGGCGTTGTGGTGGGTGGTGAACGGGCGGGCCATCGCGCCGCCGTAGAGCGGCTGCAGGACGGGCGTCTCCACCTCGACGAAGCCGTCGTCGTCGAGAAATCGGCGGATCGTCGAGATGACGCGCGCCCGGGTGACGAACAGGGCGCGGGCCTCCTCGGAGGCGATCAGGTCCAGCTCGCGCCGGCGAAAGCGGGTCTCGACGTCGGTCAGGCCGTGGTGCTTGTCGGGCGGCGGGCGCAGCGACTTGGCGAGCAGCGCCCAGTCCTCGACGCGGAGCGTCAGCTCACCGCGCCGGGAGCGAAACGCCGTCCCGTCGACGCCGATGAGATCGCCGAGGTCCAGCGACAGCAGCCGCTCCATCGGCTCGGGTCCGAGCACATCGGCCCGGGCCTGGAGCTGGATCCGGCCCGAGCGGTCGACGAGATCGAGGAACGCCATCTTCCCCTGACCGCGACGGGCGGCAAGGCGCCCGGCGACGCGATGGGAGACGTCGGTCTCCTCGCCGTCGGCCAGCGTCTCGTGCGCGGCGCGGACAGCCGCGATCGGCGTCACGCCGTCGTAGTCGTGGGGGAACGGGTCGACCCCGGCGTCACGCAGCGCCTCCAGCTTGCGGCGCCGATCGCCGAGGACGTCGGACGAGTCGCTGGGCTGATCACCCATGCGTTGGGCGGATGGCGCCGTTACCGGGCGCCGACGTCGATCTTGGTGATCTTCAGCTTGCGCTCGCCGCGCGGGGTGGCGATCGTCACCTCGTCGCCGCGCTTGCGCCCGACGAGCGCCTTGCCCACCGGCGACTCGTTGGAGAGCTTGGCTTCGGCCGGCTTGGCCTCGGCAGAGCCGACGATCGTGTACTTGTTCGACTTGCCGGCCTCGTCCTTGACGTGGACGATCGAGCCGACGCGGACGATGTCGGTGGTGAGGTCGGACGCGTCGACGACGGTCGCCGAGCGCAGCTTGTCCTCGAGCGACGCGATCCTCGCCTCGAGCATCGCCTGCTCGTTCTTGGCGTCGTCGTACTCGGCGTTCTCGGAGATGTCACCGAACTCGCGGGCCTCCTTGATCCGCGCGGCGATCTCGCGCCGGCGCGTCGTTGAGAGGTGGTCAAGCTCCGCCTTGAGGTTGGCGAGGCCCTCCGGGGTGAGGATGACGTCCTTGGGCATGATCAGACCTGGGTTGGCATCGGGACGAAGAAAACCCGCCGCAAACAGGCGGGGTTCCGCGTGGGCACGGCCCACGTCGGCGCATGAGTATAGACAGGGCCTGTCGCGCGTCCCCACGGGTCGATTCAGACCTGGCGGGATCGACTCGGAGGGCCGGCGGCCCGCGCCGGCCGGCCGCGTCAGGACAGCTTCCTCAGGGTGACCCGATAGGTCACGCTCGCCCTCGCGGTATCGGTCGCCTTGATATAGAGGCGCACCTTCCTGAGCTTGTTCCGGTGCGCCTTGGTGACCTCGGCCGCCGACGCGGTGAGCGCCGGCCTGGTCAGCGTGATGGTCGCCGCGGTGACGCCGGATCCGAAGGTGATCGTCAGCGTCGCGCCATGGCGCCTCAGCGTGTACCTGGCGCGCCTTGCCCTGACCGCGACGCCCCGCTCGAGCCTCCGGCCCCTCCTGGCGAAGCGCAGCCCGCGGGGCAGCGTGATCGCCACGGAGCGCAGCGGCGGCGCGTCGGTCCCGGCGCGAATCCGGAACGACAGATTCGGCTTGTCCCTGCCGACGCCTCCGAACGAGAAGCCGGGAATCGTCGGCAGGCCGGGTTCGACGACCGTCCAGGTGAACTGGGTCGACCCCGCGTTGGTGAAGGCGTCGGTCGCGGTGACCGTCACCGTCGTGCTCTCGGCGCTGGTCGGCGTGCCGGTGATCAGACCGGTCGCGCTGATCGTCAGCCCGGCGGGCAGTCCGGTGGCGGCGTAGTGCAGCCCGGCGCCGCCCGAATCGGCACCGCTGAGCTGCAGCGACACCGCGCGCCCGGCCACCGACCGCCGCGAGCCCGGGCTGTCGACGCGGACCGTATACACCGGCGAGGCGAGCGCGCACAGCGACGCGGCGAGTTGCGGTGCGATCATCGATCCCAGTCCGGTCGCCATGTCGTAGCCGATGCCGACGGGATAGAGGTCGGTGAGATTTCCGGGGACCGAGTCGTCGTACAGCGCATCGTTGTTGCTCTGGGTGCTGAACGGACTGGCGGACGTCACGTCGTAGAAGGCGTCGAGATAGCTCCTGCCGGCGATGTCATACAGCGCCGGATTGGCGAATCCGATCGCGCTGCCGCGGCAGGCCGCGCTCGCGTTCGCCAGCGCGGTGAACGCGGCCCACAGCGGCGCGGCGGCGCTCGTGCCGCCGAGCGACTCCCACTGCCCGTCGGCATAGACGAGATATCCGGCGTAGGGATCGGCGTCGGCCGAGACGTCAGGCACCTCGCGGCAGAGGGTGGCGCCGCCGCACGGCGCCGCCGAGGAGTTGAGGTTGACGACGTTCAGCGAGGCCGGGGCGGTCGCCTGATAGGCCGGCATCGTGAACTGGCTGGAGAGGCCCCCGCCGCCGCCGGCGGCGTCGTAGTCGGCTCCGGCGTCGACACCGTCGTTCCAGACACCCTGCGACGGCTGGTCGCCGGGCTCGTAGTAGCACGCGCCCATGCTGCACCCGGTGGTGGTGTACAGCGTCGTGCCGCCCACCGCGGTGGCGAACGGCTGGGCGGCGGGATCGCTGACCGACAGCGACTCGTTGGAATGATCGGCCTGATAGCACGCGTTGGCGCCGCTATCGCCCGATCCGACGTAGAACGATTGCCCCTGGATCGCCGCCTCCTGCAGGAGCGTGTCCTCCGCACTGATGACCGTGGCGCCGGCCAGGGCCTCGCAGACGCCGTACGAGCTCGCGATGACCTTGGCGAGATCCTGGGAGACGATCGCTGAGAGAATGTCGACCGTCGAGGTGTCCGGGCCCTGATAGACGAGGATGTTCGCCTTCGGAGCCTGGCCGATGACCTGCTCGATGCCGAGCGCCGACTCGGCGTCACCCGAGCCCGCGGGGGGGGCCTGATACGTCCCCGGGCCGCCGTCGACGTTGACGTTGGTGATCGACGCGCTCGTCTGATAGCACGCCTGGTAGGCCGCGATGTCGGTCGGGTCATAGGGCTCCTGCTCGAGCAGCGCGACCGTCTGCCCCGCCCCGAGATCGCCCGCGCCGTACAGGCCCGAGAACGAGTACGCCGTCGCCACCTCGTCCGCGGTCAGCGAGCCCTCATGCGACGCCTGAGCGGTGATCGCCGCGCTGCACGGCTGCGGACCGCCGCCGGTGTCGACGTGCGGGCGCGCCGCCGACCGGGCCAGCGCGGTCCGGCCTGACGCCATGGCGATCCCCGCCGGCTGATCGGGGGTCACATCGTCGAGTCCGATGATCCCCTGCACGTACGGCGCGATCGTCACCGGCAGTGCGGGCGGCTGCTCGTTGGCATACGCGGTGCGCCCGGCGATCTGGCCCCGGGCCAGCGAGACCGATAGCGCATGCTCGACCCGTGACGCGCTGCCGAGCACCGGAAGCGTCAGGTCGTTCGCGTTCGGCCGGCCGACCTCCAGCCCGCCGGCGCGCAGCACCTTCTCCACCGCGGCGATGCGCGCCGCCGTCGACCCGAACCGCGTCGCGAACTCCCCGACGGTCAGATACCGGTGATACCGCGGATCGCCAGGCGTCGACACGGCCGTGGCGAAGCTCTCCAGTGCCTGGGGATTGCGCGATCGCAGGATCACCGTCAGCCGCAGCATCGTACCCGGCGCCGTCATCCCCGATATGCGGGCGTCATGCGGAAGGCGCGCGATCTCGCCGACCCGGGCGAGCGGGACGGCGGCCGATGCGGAGCCGGCGGCGAGCGCCGTCGCAGCCAGGCTTGCGGTGAGCACGCCGATGCGGAGAACACGACTGAGCCGCACGCCGATACCGCTCAAGGTTCGCCCTTTCATGGCTTGCCGTGGAGAGTCGAGCGCCGGGCCCATCACGGCGACGACGCACGAGCGCGCGGATGATACTCCCGCGTGTCGCCGGGCGTCGAGCTCAGCCCAGGCCGAGCAGCGATCGCGCCGCGGCGAGCGTCGGCGCGCGCTGAAGGGAGTCCTGAAGAGCGGGATCGCGGTCGCCGAGCCGCTCGAGGTACCAGGGATAGAACTTGCGCAGGTATCGATTGGCCCGGTCGGGCCCGAGGTGCTCGGCCGCGCGCTCGATGACCCAGTCGAGCTCGGTGAGGATCTCGGCGGGCTCGGGCACGGGCTCCGCGGACGCCCCCAGGAGCTCTGCGAACAGCCACGGGTTGCCGAGCGAGCCGCGGGCCAGAGCGACCGCCGCCGCGCCGGTCTGCGTGAACGCCTCGCGCACCCGATCGGCGCTGCGCAGGCCGCCGGAGATGATGACCGGGACCGGCAGCGCGGCGATCAGCTCGCGCGCCAGCTCGTAGTCCGGGCGGCCGGCGTGGCGCTGGGAGGCGTGCCGCGGATGGATGCAGAGGCCGGCGACGGCGCCTTCCTGCGCAAGGCGGCGGGCGAGGATCAGGCCGCTGTCGTCGCCCGGCCGGATCCCCGAGCGCAGCTTGACGGTCACCGGGAGCCCGCTTCCGTGCGCCGCGGCCCGCGCGAGCGCGACCGCGCGGTCCGGGTCGGCGAGCAGCGCGGCGCCCGCCCCGGTCTTGCAGACCTTGGGCACCGGGCAGCCCATGTTGAGGTCGATGATGTCGGCGCCCGCGGCGGCGACGCGCTCGGCGGCCGACGCCATGACCTCGGGATCGTGGCCGAACAGCTGGACCGAGACCGGGTGCTCGTCCGGGTGGATCCGCAGCAGCTCGGTGCAGGTGCGCTCGTTGCGATGGTGCACCGCGAAGCTGGAGACCATCTCGGAGACGACGAGCCCGGCGCCGTAGCGCTTGGCCTGCAGGCGAACGAACCAATTGCCGATGCCGGCCAGCGGGGCGAGCACGACGCGGTTGGCGACCGGCACCCCGCCAAGGATCCAGGGCTCGTTGAGCGCCTCGGTCGTGGCGCCGAGCGCCCCGGTCGCGGCGCCGAGCGTGTCGGTCGTGGCGCCGAGGTCCGGGGCCGCGGGCGGGCTGAGGGTGTCGGTCGGTGGGAGCACGGTCGTTTCATGGTACGAATGAGAGCGATGGACTTCGATTCCCTGCTCGCGCCGTGGGCGGCCCAGATGGCGGAGCTCATTCCCGGCATCGAGCTGTTCGACGCCCACACCCATCTCGGCGCCAACGACCCCGACGGGATGGCGCAGACGCCGGATGAGCTGCTGGCGATGCTCGACTCCGCCCGGGCGCGCGGCGCCTTCGTCTTCCCGATGCACGAACCCGGCGGCTATCGGCCGGCCAACGACATGGTGATCGAAGCCGCGGCGCGGTCCGACGGACGGCTGACGCCGTTCTGCCGCGTCAGCCCGGCGAGCGGCGAGGCTCCCCAGGAGGCCGAGCGGGCTCTGGACGCCGGCGCGCGCGGGATCAAGCTCCATCCCCGGGCCGAGCAGTTCACCCTCGATCATCCCGCCGTCCGCGCGTTGGCGGCGATCGCCGACGAGCGTGAGCTGCCGATCCTCATCCACGCCGGCCGCGGGATCCCCGCCCTCGGCGCGCACGCCGTGGCGCTCGCCGGCGAGTTCCCGGGCGCGCGGCTGATCCTCGCCCACGCCGGGATCTGCGACCTGGCCTGGATCTGGCGGGTCGCCCCCGACCACCCCAATCTCCTGTTCGACAGCGCCTGGTGGCTGCCGGCCGATCTGCAGGCGCTGTTCGCGCTCGTCGCGCCCGGACAGGTCGTGTTCGCCTCCGACGCGCCGTACGCGCACACGCTCATCTCGGCCGTCGCCCAGCTGCGCTCCGCGCTCCAGGTCGGCCTGACGGCGGCGCAGATCCGCTCCATCGCCTCCGAGCAGGCGCTGCGGATCGCCGCGGGCGAGCCGCTGGTGCCCGCCGGCCCGGCGGTCGGCGAGCGCGACCGCGCCTCCCATGTCCTGCTCGATCGCGTCGCCGAGTTCGTGATGCTCGGCGCCATCGCCACGGTCCGCGGCGGCGACGGCGGCCCCGAGATGCTCGACCTCGCCCGGCTGGCCTGCGACGTCCCCGACGAGATCGACGACGCGCCGGTCTTCTCGGCCATCCGCGGCCTGCTCGACACCTTCCGGGAGGCCGCCGTGACCGAGCCTGAACCGCGGCGGCGGATCGCGTACCTGATCCTGGCCGCGAGCGTCGCGCGCACCCCCGACGTGCCGCTCCCCGCGCTGTAGGGGGTCGCCGCCGCGCTGTAAGGGGTCGCCGCCGCGCTGTAGGGGGTCGCCGCCGCGCTGTAGGGCGTCGCCGCCGCGCTGTAGGGCGTCGCCGCCGCGGGCGGGGCGGAGCGTGGCGTGTCATCTCACCGTTGCGATTCAACGCTGGAATGCGCCACCACCCGCCCGGGGACAGACCGAGGGGTCAGACCGGCGGGTCCGGCGGGTCCGGCGGGTCCGCGACGACCGGCTGGTTGCGCTCCCAGATGAGGCGCAGCCCGGTCAGCGTGAGCAGATCATCGACCTCGTCGATCGTCTCCTGCACGGCGGGCACGAGGGCGCCGGCGAGCCCACCGGTGGCGATCACCTTGGTCGACGCGCCGAGCTCGTCGCGCAGGCGGCGGACGATGCCGTCGACCTGGCCGGCGAAGCCGAAGACGATCCCACTGCGGATCGCCTCGACCGTCGACTTGCCGATCAGCGCCCGGGGCTGGGCGAGCTCCACCCGAGGCAGCTTGGCGGCCCGTTCGTACAGGGCGTCGATCGAGATCTCGGCGCCCGGGGTGATGATGCCGCCGAGGTACTCGCCGGCGGCCGACACCGCGTCGTAGGTGATCGCGGTGCCGAAGTCGACGACGACGCAGGTGTCGCGCACGCGCTCGTAGGCCGCGACCGAGTTGACGAGGCGATCGGCGCCGACCTCGCGGGGGTTGTCGATCCGAATCGGCATCCCGGTGCGGATCGCCGGCCCGACGACGAGCATCCGATGGGTGAGATAGCGGTCGGCCATCGCCGTCCATTCCTCCGACAGCTGTGGCACGGTCGAGGAGACGATCGAGCGGTTGATGTGCTCGAAGCCGAGGCCGCGCAGCGCGAGCAGATTGGCGAGCGCCGCGCCGAGCTCGTCCCGGGTGGACTCGCGCACGGTGGCAAAGCGCCAGTCCTCGGCGATCACGTCCTCGCCGTCGCGGTAGACCCCGAAGTGGGTCTGGGTGTTGCCGACATCGACGACGAGCAGCATGCCGGGCATTACAGCAGCGGCGGTCCGGCGCGGCGCACCGCCTGCCCCGGACCGAGCGCCGCCAGACGGCCGGCGAGTCCCTCGCCGCCGGGCAGGGTCAGCTCCGGATCGAGCTCGAGCAGGGGAACGAGCACGAAGCGGCGCGAGCTGACCTCGGGATGGGGCAGCGTCAGCCGCGGCGAGCTGTAGCGCCGGTCGCCGAGGAGCAGCACGTCGACGTCGATCACGCGCGGTCCGTGGCGCGGTCCGCCGGCCTGGCGTCCCACCTCGCGCTCCACCGCCTTGCAGGCGGCGAGCAGCTCGTCGGGCGCCAGCGCGGTCTCGATCGCCACGCAGGCGTTGAGGAACTCCGGCTGATCGAGCACGAGGCCGACCGGCTCGGTGTCGTACACCGACGACGAGGCCAGCACCGCGATCTCGTGGGCGCCGAGCGCGGCCACGGCCTCCTGGAGATGCGCGCGGCGATCGCCGATGTTGGAGCCGAGACCGAGGAAGCCCCGCTCACCGGCCGGGCGGGCCGGGCCGGCCGATGCCGCCGGCGGTCGCCGCACTAACTCGTGGCCTCGCGCCAGACCTCCACCGACACCTCGGTCACCGGCAGCGCCAGCGGCGGCTCGGGCTTGGCGGCCTTGACCCAGACGGCGTGCGCCTCGTACTGCTCCAACAGCCGATCGGCGAGCGCGGCGCACAGCCGCTCCAGCGTCTTGTAGGAGCGCTGCTGGGCGACGAGGTTGGCGACGTCGCAGACCTGGGCGTAGTCGACCGTGTCCTCGATCCGGTCGGTGATCGTCGCGTCGCACTCGCCGATGTCCAGACGGAGGTCCAGCAACAGGCGCTGGCCGACCTCGCGCTCGGCGGCGGTCACCCCGACATGGGTGAACAGCGAGAGACCGCTGATCTCGATCGTGACTTCGGGCTCGGAGCCGTCGTCGTCGTCTACGTCGTCGTCGCCGTCGTACTCGTCAGCGTCGTCTTGCGCCATGGGCGGGGGACCGTAGCAGCCGCGGTCATCAGGGCGTCCCGCACCGGCGATACGTCGTGGACGCGGAAGACGCGCGCGCCGCGCTCGTAGGCCATGACGTTGGTGGCGATCGTGGCCGCCAGCCGGTCGCCGACCGGATTGCCGGTGATGACCCCGAGAAACGATTTGCGGGAGGTGCCGATCACGACCGGCGGGCCGAGCGCGACGATCTCGTCCAGCCGGCGCAACAGCTCCAGATTGTGCTCCGGGGTCTTGCCGAAGCCGATCCCGGGATCGAGCCAGAGGCGGTCCTCGGCGATCCCGTGGGCGACCGCGAACGCCATCCGCTCGGCGAGGAACGCCCTCACGTCGGAGACGACCTCGTCGTAGTGAGGATGCTGCTGCATCGTCCGGGGCTCGCCGAGCATGTGCATCAGGCAGCAGTCGGCGCCCGAGGCGGCGACGACCTGCACCATCGCCGGGTCGGCGCGCAGCGCGCTGACGTCGTTGACGATCGTCGCTCCGGCGCGCAGCGCGGCCGCCGCGACGACGGCCTTGGAGGTGTCGATCGAGATCCGTGCGGCGGCGCCCTCGGCCCGCACCCGCTCGATCACCGGGATCACCCGGGCGAGCTCCTGGCCGGCGGAGACCGGCAGCGCGCCGGGGCGCGTCGACTCGCCGCCGACGTCGAGGATCTCGGCCCCGGCGGCCTCGAGCTCGAGCGCGTGGGCGACGGCGGCGTCGCCGTCGAGATACAGACCGCCGTCGGAGAACGAATCTGGCGTGACGTTGACGATCCCCATCACCGCGAAATCGCCCCCCGGCGAGCCCATCACGCGTCCTCGTCGGGCCAGTGACCGGTGCGATCGAAGTACTCGCGCGCCTCCTCCTCGACCTCGCGGTCGCGGTTGCTGCCGACGCTGAGCCGGTACATCCAATTGAGCATCCACACGCTCAGCGCGACGAGCAGCAGGGCGACGCCGGCGCCTGATTCCAGGGAACCGGTGTTCGCCTTATCCGAATAGCGGGCATGGCTGATGATCAGCAGGACGACGCCGACGGCGCCGATCGCCAGCGGCAGCCAGATCCGCGTGAAGCTCAGCATGAACCGGCTCGTGCGGGACGGCTCTTTCTCCATACCCGCCACGTTACCCCTCGTGCGGGGATGCGGCGGAATGCAAGCCGGCGACGATCGCTCGCCGGACGCGCCGCGCCGGGCCTGCCGACCGGTTATACATTGACGGCATGTCGCCCAAGGCCGGTTCCCACTCACACGACGCCGGATCGCTGACCCGCCGTTCGCTACTCGGGGCGGCCGCCGGTGGCGCCGCGCTGCTCGCGTCCTCCGGACTGCCCGCCTGGGCGCGCCCGGTCGCCCAGGCCGCCGGCCTGCGGCGGCCCGACAGCCTGCCGTTCCCGCACAAGCCGGCGGGCACACCGTCGATGCCGGAGATCGAGCACGTCGTGGTGCTGATGATGGAGAACCATTCGTTCGACAACCTGCTCGGGATGGTCCCCCACCTCGTGCCCGGCCGCGCGTCGGTCGACGGGCTGACCCGCAGCCACGGGGCGATCACCAACTGGAACCCGGATCCGACCGGCCGGCGCGTCCACGCCTTCCGGCAGAGCAGCCCGTGCCAGATCGTCGGCCAGCCGAGCCAGACGTGGAACGCCAGCCACGAGGCGTGGGACAACGGGCGCAACGACGGCTTCGTCCGCGCCAGCGGCGACATCGCGATGGCCTACTGGGACGACGACTTCCTGCCGTTCAGCTACTCGCTGGCCAGGCACTTCCCGATCGGCGAGCGCTACTTCTGCTCGGTGCTGGCCCAGACGTACCCCAACCGGCGCTACTTCTTCACCGGCACCTCCTCGGGGCTGACCGCCACCGACGCGCTGAGCTTCAGCACCCCGGCCGCCAACGGCACGATCTTCGACCGCCTCGACGCTCACCACATCGACTGGGGCGTCTACTACAAGTCCTATCCGGGCTTTGACGGGACTCCGAGCATGCTGATCGTCCCCGGCGCCTACACGGCGGCGCGCAAGCCGAAGATCAAGGACTTCAGCGCGTTCGCCGGCGACGTCGCCGCCGGCAGGCTGCCGAAGTTCACGTTCATCGATCCGCAGTACACGATCGGCTCGGAGGAGAACCCGCAGGACATGCAGTTCGGCGAGGAGTTCATCGCCAGCGTCGTGACGGCGCTCATGCACGCGCCGACGTGGAACAAGACGGCGCTGTTCATCAACTACGACGAGCACGGCGGCTACTACGACCACGTGCCGCCGCCGAAGGCGATCGCGCCGGATTCGATCGCCCCGATCCAGGAGCCCGCCCCGGCCGCGACCCTCACCCCGGGCGGCTTCGATCGCTACGGCTTCCGGGTGCCCCTGTTCGTCGTCTCGCCGTGGGCCAAGGCCGGCTACGTGTCCAAGATCGTCCAGGACCACACCTCGGTGACGGCGTTCATCGAGCACAAGTGGAACCTGCCGGCGATGACCTTCCGCGACGCCAACGCGCATCCGATGACCGACTACTTCGATGTCACCGCGCCCGCGTTCGCGACGCCGCCCAGGCTGGCGGCCGCACCCGGGCTCAAGGCCGGACTGGCGAAGTGCACGGCCGCCGGGCTCACGCCGCCGGTCCCCGCCTGACCGGCGGTCCCCGCCTGCCCGGCGGTCCGCGCCTGCCCTGCGGTCCGCGCCTGCCCGGCGGTCCGCGGGGCGTGGCTGCGTGGGCGCGCAGCCGGGTCGTGCGAGCGCGGGGTCCGCGCCGGCCGGGAAGCGTGCTCGCCGTCGCACTGCTGTTCCTCGGCGCCACGGCCGGGTCAGCGGGCGCCGCCGGACCGCCGTCGGTGGTCCCCGTCCTCGGCGGCGAGCTGGTCGCCCCGATGGTCGCCTATCGCGCCTACGTGTCGGGCCTGGAGACGACGCTCGGCGCGCAGGTCTCGGCGCTCGTGCAGACCCTGCGTGCCGGTGACGTCGCCGCCGCGCAATCGGCGTGGCTGAGCGCTCACATGACGTGGCTGGCGATCGGCGAGGACGACGGCGCCTATGGGGCCTTCGGTGCGCTCGGCCGCGCGATCGACGGCACGGCGGCGGGGCTGGCGGACGGGACCGCCAGCCCGCGGTTCACCGGCTTTCACCGGATCGAGCTCGATCTGTGGACCGAGCACTCGGTCGGCGCGGCAGCCGCGGATGCCGGCGTCCTGGAATCGCTCATCGATCAGCTCCTCGCCCGCGATCTCGACCGTGAGCTGACGACGACGACAGCCGGGCTGACCGCCTGGACGCTGCGCTGCCATGAGATCCTCGAGGACGGATTGCGTGACTCGCTCAGCGCCGACGACGACTACGGCAGCGGCACCGACCTCGCCTCGCTGACCGCCGACGTCGCGGCGACGCGGGAGATGCTCACGCTGCTGGCGCCGGTCATCGAGCCGCGGGCGCCACAGCTGCTCGGCCGCGCCCGCCGCCAGCTGGCCGGCCTGATCGGCGCCATCGACGCCACCCGCACCGATGGGCAGTGGATGGCGATAACGTCCCTGCCGACGGCCGCGCGTGAGCGCATCGACGCGGCCACCGGCGCCGTCCTGGAGACGCTCGCCCCGGTTCCCGATCTCCTCCACATCGTCAACGAGTCATGACCCCGCTCAACCGCCGCCAGTTCCTGCGTCGCTCCGGGGCGGCCGCCGCGGCGACCGGCGCCCTCGGGGCCGCGCCGGCGAGCGCCCGCGCCGCACGGGTCGACCCGCTCGAGCTCGACGGGCCGCTCCAGCTCTCGACGGCGCTGGACCCGGCGGCCCGGCTGGCCGCTGTGCCGTTCCACGGCGAGCATCAGGCGGGGATCGTCAACTCGCCTCCCCCGGCCGGCTGCTTCGCCGCCTTCGACGTCGTCGCCGGCGATCGCGCCGGGCTGATCGAGATGCTCAGGACGCTGACCGACGTCAGCCGCTTTCTGAGCACCGGGGGTGCGCCCCCCGATCTCGGGACGAGCGCCCCGCCGTCAGACAGCGGCACGCTCGGTCCGGTCGTCCCCGCCGACGGCCTGACCGTCACCGTCGGAGTCGGCAGCTCGCTGTTCGACGACCGCTACGGGCTGGGCGCCCGCCGGCCGCTCCACCTCACCGAGATGGTGTCGTTCCCCAACGACGACCTCGATCCCGCCCAGACCGGTGGCGATCTCCTGCTCGCCATCTGCGCGGGCAGCGCCGACACGGCGATCCATGCGCTGCGCCTGATCGCCAAGCACACGCGCGGGGCGATGCAGATCCGCTGGCGGCTCGACGGCTTCGTCTCGCCGCCCCGGCCGGCCGGGGTGCCGCGCAACCATCAGGGCTTCAAGGACGGGATCGCCAATCCCGACGTCACCGACCCCGCGGTCGCCGATCGGCTCCTGTGGGTCACCGGCGGGCTCGGCGAGCCCGACTGGGCGGTCGGCGGCAGCTATCACGTGATCCGCATCATCAAGATGTTCATCGAATTCTGGGACCGGGTCTCGCTGCGCGAGCAGGAGGAGATGATCGGCCGCCATCGAGACTCCGGCGCGCCGCTCGGCGAGCGCACCGAGACCGATATCCCGAACTTCCACGCCGACCCCCACGGTCACGTCATCCCGCTCAGTGCCCACATCCGGCTCGCCAATCCGCGCACCGAGCGCACCGAGCTCAGCCGGATCCTGCGCCGGGGCTACAACTACGACCGCGGCGTCGACCTGAACGGCAATCTCGACATGGGGCTCATCTTCAACTGCTTTCAGCAGAACGTGCGCCGCCAGTTCGAGGCGACCCAGCATCGGCTGATCGGCGAGCCGCTCGTCGACTACATCAGCCCGGTGGGCGGGGGCTACTTCTTCGCGCTGCCGGGCGTGCGCGATGCCGACGACTGGTTCGCCCGGCGACTGTTCCTGTAGCTCAGGCTGTCGCTCGACGCGGACGCCGGCGACGGCGGCCGGCGTCCGGGGGGCGCCGCGTCGGCGCGGCTACTCGGCGGCGCCGCCGGCCAACCCGGGACGGGGCAGCGGGCGGGGAACGTCACGTCCGGCCCGTTCGGCGGGCGTGCCGGGAACGAGCGGGATCTCCGGTGGAGCCGGGGCCTCGGAGCCGAACACGTCCTCCTCGCTGCGACCCTCCAGCAGAGCCTCGAACTGCTCCTTCTCGATCGTCTCGCGCTTGATCAGGATCTCGGAGAGCTTCTGCAGCGAGTCGCGCTTCTCGGTCAGGATGTTCTTGGCCTGGACGTGGGCCATCTCGACGATCCGGCGGATCTCGTCGTCGATCTCCCGGGCGATCTCGTCGGAGTAGTCGGGCTCGGAGCTGAACTCGCGGCCGAGGAAGGGCTGACCGTGGTCGTGGCCGAAGACGCGCGGGCCGAGCTTCTCGCTCATCCCGAAGCGCATCACCATCTGCTTGGCGGTCGCGGTCACCTTCTCGAGGTCGTTCGAGGCGCCGGTGGTGATCTCGTCGAACGAGATCTCCTCCGCGGCGCGCCCGCCGAGCGTCATCGCCATCGTGTCCTGGAGCTCGGCGCGCGTGGTCAGGAACTTGTCCTCGCCGGGCAGCGAGATCGTGTAGCCGAGCGCCTGGCCGCGGGAGATGACCGAGATCTTGTGGATCGGATCGGAGTTGGGCAGGAAGTGCCCGACGATCGCGTGGCCCATCTCGTGATAGGCGGTGATCCGCCGCTCCTTGTTGCTCATCACGCGGGTCTTCTTCTCGGGACCCGCGATCACGCGCATGATCCCCTCTTCGAGCTCGACCTGGGTGATCTCGCGCTTGCCGTTGCGCGCCGCGAGCAGCGCGGCCTCGTTGACGAGGTTCGACAGGTCGGCGCCGGTGAAGCCCGGCGTCTGGCCGGCCAGCGCGTCGACGTCGATCTCCCGGGCGAGCGGCTTGCCGCGGGTGTGGACCTCGAGAATCTTCTTGCGGCCGAGCCGGTCCGGGCGGTCGACGACGATCTGGCGGTCGAAGCGGCCGGGGCGCAGCAGGGCCGGATCGAGGATGTCCGGCCGGTTGGTGGCGGCGATCAGGATGATGTTGTCCTTCATCTCGAAGCCGTCCATCTCGACGAGCAGCTGGTTGAGCGTCTGCTCGCGCTCGTCGTGGCCGCCGCCGAGGCCGGCACCGCGATGGCGGCCGACGGCGTCGATCTCGTCCATGAAGATGATGCACGGCGAGTTCTGCTTGGCCTGCTCGAACAGATCACGCACGCGCGAGGCGCCGACGCCCACGAACATCTCGACGAAGTCCGAGCCCGAGATCGAGAAGAAGGGCACCCCGGCCTCGCCGGCCACGGCGCGCGCGAGCAGGGTCTTGCCGGTGCCGGGGGGGCCGTAGAGCAGGACGCCCTTCGGGATCCGCGCGCCGAGCGCCTGGAACTTCTTCGGGTTCTCGAGGAACTCCTTGATCTCGTGCAGCTCCTCGACGGCTTCGTCGACCCCGGCGACGTCACGGAAGGTGATCTTCGGCGAGTCGACCGACATGCGCTTGGCGCGTGACTTGCCGAACGACATGACCTTGGAGCCACCGCCCTGGACCTGGTTCATCAGGAAGATCCAGAAGCCGATGAAGATGACGAACGGGAGGATGTAGGTCAGCAGCGACAGCCAGCCGCTGGAGGACTTGCTCTGGACGTTGAAGCCCTGCTGCGGGACGTCGTACTGCGCGTCGTGGATCAGAGTCGGGGCGAAGGAGTCCGGATAGCCGACGCTGTACTTGATCGTCTCGCCGTTGACGACCGCGGTGACCGAAGCGCTGTTGGACTTCTGGTCGAGCGAGAGGTCCTTGACCTGCTTGTTCTCCAGCTGGACGAGCAGGTTGCCGAAGGTGTAGGTCCTGCCGTGGCTGGACCCGCCGATCAGCTTCTGCGCGAAGAACGCCAGGACGACGACGATCAGGATCGGGAAGGCGGCGCTCTTGAAAAACCGGCTCATGAGTGATTCCCCGGCAGGCGCCCGACTCCGCGCACATATTCTTGGTTGAGACGAGACACCAGAATCAGCAAGCGTAGCACCTGGGTTTGCGGGCCAAGAGCGGCTCTGGACGCTTGCACAGGGGCTGTCATTCCTTCAGCGCGGCCACGTAGGGCAGGTTGCGATAACGCTCGCCGTGGTCGAGCCCGTAGCCGATCGCGAACCGATCCGGGATCTCGAAGCCGACGTAACGCGTCCGGAGCTCCACCTTGCGCCGCTCGGGCTTGATCAGCAGCGCGCAGACCTCGAGCGACGCGGGGTTGCGGCCCGCGAGGTTGCGCAGCAGATACTGGAGCGTCAGCCCGGAGTCGACGATGTCCTCGACGATCAGGACGTCCCGCCCCTCGATCGCCGCGTCAAGGTCCTTGAGGATGCGCACGACGCCGGAGGACTTCGTCGCCGAGCCATAGGAGGCGACCGCCATGAAGTCGACCTCGACCGGGATGTCGAGCTCGCGCATCAGGTCTGAGAGGAAGAAGACCGCGCCCTTGAGCACGCCGATCAGCACGAGGTCCTTGCCGGCGTAGTCGCGGGACACCTCCTGACCCAGCTCGCGCACACGCCGTCGAAGATCCTCGGCTCCGACGAGGATCTCGCCGATCGCTGGGTCGCCGCTCACGCCCCGCAGTCTAAGTGGCCCGTGCGGCGTGGCACCGAATCGCAGCACGCCCCGAGTCGCGGTGACCCGAATGCCGTGGGGAAGATCGAGCGCCGCGCCGCCCCGATCGCTGAGCGCGGCGATCTCGTCGGCCCGGCGGGCGACTCCGGCCGCCGGACGGCCGGCCGCGAGGTCGGCGAGCCGCTGGACGACGAGCCCGCGCAGCGCGCCGGGCAGCGCGCGCAGCTCGGCGAGCTCGATCTCCTCGCGCCCCCGCAGCGCCGTGTCGACGAGCTCGTCGAGCACCGCCGCCTCCTGGGCGAGGATCTCCGCCACCGCCAGGACGTTGGCGGCGGCGGCGGGATGGATGAGCTCGAGCGCCGGAACGAGCCCGTGGCGGACGCGGCCCCGGGCATAGGCCGCGGAGGCATTGGTCTCGTCCTCACGCCAGCCGAGTCCGCGAGCCCGGCAGTACGCGGCGGTCCGCGCCCGTGAGCAGTGCAGCAGCGGTCGCACGAGCCGCCCGTCGCGCCGGCGCATCCCGAGCAGCGCGCGGCGGCTCGGCGACGAGGCGAGCCGATAGAGGATCGTCTCCACCTGGTCGGTGGAGGTGTGACCGGCGGCGATCTCGGCGCCGCAGCGGTCGGCGAGCGCGTTCGCCGCGGCGTAGCGCTGGTCACGCGCGCGGGCCTGGAAGTTGCCGCCCGCCCGGCCCGCGGCGTGGACCTCGAGCGAGACGCCGAGCCGGTCGCAGAGCGCCCGGCAATGGGCCTCGTCGCCGTCGGCGGCCGCGCGCACGCCGTAGTTGACGTGGAGCGCGTGGACCACGTCGGCGCCGGCGATGCGGACGGCGAGGTCGAGCAGGCAGACCGAGTCGCGCCCCCCGGAGAGCATCACGACGACCGGGCGGCCGGCGGCCAGCAGGCCGCCCGCGCGAACCTGGAGGACCAGTTGCTCGGCGTCCCCGGCATCGGACCGGTCAGCCGATGTGACCGGGTCGGTCACCTCATCGCCGGCGCCCGTGGCACCGAGTGACACTGTGAGTTAAGTCGGCAACGGGGTCTCGCTGAGAACGAGGCCCCGTTGCCCGCGGACATTACGGCCCGCTGCGTCGGCCATTGGCGTTCGTCACGTTTCCGGCGGCGCCTCGCGGTCACCCCCGGGGGGACAACCACGTTCTGGCCTGTTGCCTTGATTCGTACCTCAGGTCTACTCGCCGCCATCGCATCTGTCAATAGGAGGCGACTGCTGAGCGACCGACCGCAGGCACCACCCATACACGTCCTCGCCGCGGCCCCGCGCTCAGACGCCGCCGGTCCATGACGTCCGGAACTCCTCGGCGGATCGGAACTCGGTCATCGGTGCGCGCAGTGTACGACCGGCGGCGCGGCGATCGCGCGCCCGCGGTCCCGCCGGTGGCCGCGGCGGCGCCGTCCGAGCGCCCAGGGCTCACCGAGGGCCTAAGCTCGTCGCGCGTGGCCGACCAGATCCATCTCAAGCCGACCGCACCGCTCGCGCCGCGCGTGCTGCTCCCCGGCGATCCGGGCCGCGCCCTGCTGCTCGCTCAGGCCGTGCTGACCGAGCCCAAGATGTTCAACCACAATCGCGGGCTGTGGGGATATACGGGGACGGCGGCCGACGGCCGGCCGCTGACCATCCAGAGCACGGGCATGGGAGGGCCGAGCGCAGCGATCGTGATCGCCGAGCTGGCCGAGCTCGGCGCCCGCACGCTGCTGCGCGTGGGAACGTGCGGCGGCCTGGATCCCGCGCTCTCGCTCGGCGAGCTGCTCGTCGTGACCGAGGCGCTGGCGCTTGACGGCACGAGCCGGGCGCTCGGCGCGCCCGAGCGTGTCGCCCCAGCGGCGACGCTGCTGCACCGCCTGACGTCCGCGGGAGGCGGTGCCGCGCGGCCCGGCCCGGTGGTCTCCAGCGACCTGTTCTACGACGGGCCGCCTGACGCGGAGCAGCGATGGCTCGCCGCCGGCGCGCTCGCCGTCGAGATGGAGACGGCGACTCTGTTCGCGCTCGCCGCCAAGCGTGGCCTGGAGGCCGGCTGCGCGCTGATCGTCTCCGATCTCCTGCTCCCGACGCGACGGCGGATCGAGCGCGACGGGCTGACCGCGGCTGAGCACCGGCTCGGCGAGCTCGCCGTCGCCGCCCTGAGGGCGTGACCGCGATCGGGGTCAGCGCCGGCGGCGGGCGAGAGCCGGCGTGCTCGGGCGGGTCAGCGTGCGGCGGGTCGGCCCGCGGCGGGCGGACCCTTGCGCCGGGCGCTCTTGGCCGGGGCACGGGCCGGCGCCTGACCGGCGGGGGCCGGGGGCGTGGCGGCGTCCGACAGGCGCTGAAGTGCCGCCTCGATCCGTTCCAGCCGCTCGTCGAGCGCGGCGGTGCCGTTGGCGCGCTCGAGGCGCTCATCGAGCCGGTCGAGCCCGTCCTCGATGCTCTCCAGCCGCTGCGAGACGCTACGGATCCGGCGCGTCAGGCGCTCCAGGTCGCTGGCCGACGGGAGGTTGAGGGCGCCCATCGCCACCTCCTGCGCGCGCATCGCGCGCTCGCGGGTCTCGAATGCGGCCGACAGGGCACTGCTGACCATCGGACTCTCGAGCAGCTCCTGCGCGAGCTTGCCGATCGCCTCCTCGCCCTGGCGGGTGACACGACCGCGGAAGCTCTGCTCGTCGTTCATGGCCGGAACTCTACTCCCCACGGTTCGTCCGAGGCGCGAAACGCGCCTATCCTCTATCTCCACCTGAGGCTGAGACCGGACCGATCGCGGGACCGGCACCGCGACGGAGAGACGGCTCGCAGGCGCGGATACGAGGGGGAGCGACGGCGCCCCGGCCGAGGCTCGCCCTGGGTGCGGCGCGGCCCGCAGCAACCGGTCCACGCCCGCGCGCGGGTGTATGGTGGCCGGCGGCGGGGGTACCAGATTGCAAACATCGCTACCAGCCAGTAGCGTCCTGACCGGGACCGCGATGACCTATGGGCATGAGCAAACGCTTCGGAGCGCGTGACAGAACCGTGGTTGGTGGAGGATTTCCGCTGTGATCGGCTGGAAGAGGGTGACGGCCGTGCTCGTCATGGCCGCCGCCGTTCTGCTCACGACCGCGATCGCCGCACTCCCGACGGCCTCGGCGGAGGCGTGCACGATCACCGTCACCCTGACCGACGGCAGCGTCTTCCATTTCGCGGTCAACGTCGCGCCGGGAACGCCGATCTCGTCGCTGTCGCTGCCGATCACCGGCGCGATCGCGTCTGAGACCGAGTCCTGCGGGGCGAGCTCCTCGTCGAGCACGAGCAGCAGCTCCCCCACCTCCAGCTCGCCGACGTCGAGCAGCTCGTCGGGCTCGTCGTCGAGCTCGGGCTCGACGACGAGCACCGGGTCCGATTCGAGCTCCGGCTCCAGCTCGTCGGACTCGGAGTCGAGCTCCGTGACCGGATCGGGCTCCAGCAGCACGACGAGCACGGACACGCCGAGCTCGAGCACCGGCACGTCGAGCACCGGCTCACCGAGCTCGACGAGCGCGTCGGACTCCGAATCGTCCTCGACGTCGGCCGCGGTGCCCGGATCGGCGTCGACGACCTCGACGCCGAGCTCGAGCTCAAGCTCAAGCTCAACCTCGACTTCAACTTCAGACTCGAGCAGCACGACGAGCTCGAGCACGAGCGGCGGCACGCCGAAGCCGTCCGGGAGCCGTGCCGAGAAGAAGTCCTCGCACCCGGCGTCCGGCGCCGCAACGGCCAAGCGCGGGCATCGGACGAAGCGGACGGGCGCTCGTCGCGTGAAGAAGAAGCCCACGGTCACGCTGCCGACCGGGAAGGGCGTTCCCTCGGCGACGAATCCGTCGTATTCGGTCTCGCTCCCGGGCGCGGCGCCGATCGGCGTCCCGAACTTCTTCATCGAGTCGTTCGCGATCCCGCCGTTCCTGCTGCCGATCTATCAGGCCGCCGGAATCGAGTACCAGGTGCCGTGGCAGGTGCTGGCGGCGATCAACGAGATCGAAACGGACTACGGACGCAACCTGTCGGTGTCCTCCGCCGGCGCCGTCGGCTGGATGCAGTTCCTGCCGTCGACGTGGAAGACATGGGGCGTCGACGCGACCGGTGACGGGGTCGCGGACCCCTACAACCCGGTCGACGCGATCTTCACCGCGGCGCGGTATCTCCAGGCCGCGGGCGCCTCGAAGAACCTCTCGCGGGCGATCTTCGCCTACAACCACGCCAATTGGTATGTCCAGTCGGTGCTCCTGCGCGCGAAGCTGATCGGCGGGATCCCGAGCGCCCTCGTCGGGGCGCTGACCGGTCTCGTGCAGGGTCACTTCCCGGTCGCCGCGCCCGCGGTGTACGCCGATGAGTCCGTCGACGCGCTCGCCGGCAAGCGCGTCACGGGCACGAACGCCGCGATCCCGGTCGCCTCTGACCCGACGAGCCGCGGCACCTCGATCTTCGCGCGCAAGGGGTCCCCGGTGATCGCGGTCAACGACGGCAAGATCGTCAAGGTCGGAGACAGCGCGACGCTCGGGCACTACGTCGAGCTGCAGGACGCGACCGGCAACATCTACACCTACAGCCACCTGGGCTCGGTCTCCGCGCTCTATCCCGTGCCCAAGGCGGTGCGCCTGACCGCGGCCGACATCGCCCGTGAGCTCGCCGTCCCCAAGAGCACCGCCCCGACCTCCGCGGCGACCTCGGGGACGCAGGCCGCCGCCGACCAGACCGGGACGAGCGGGACCGGACACGCCGCTGCCACCGCCACCGCGGGCGCCGCGGCGACGACCGCGCGTGGGCCCTCGGTCACCACGAGCACGACGGCCGCCCCCACCGTCCGCGTCGCGGCGGCCTCGCCGGCTGCGACGGTATCGGCTCCGCTCGTCAAGGAGCGGCTGTTCGCCGATCCGATGCGTCCGGCCTCCTATGCCTCGGGCGGCGATCTCCAGCTCAAGAGCGCCGTCAACGAGATCACGAGCTTTGAGAACTACTTCGCCGACACCCTCCACCTGGCCAAGAGCCAGTACACCCTGCAGCCTCTGAAGGCAGGCTCGATCGTCATCGCCGGGACGATCCTCGGACGGATCGGCGGCCCCTCCCAGGGCGTGTCCTCGCACCTGTACTTCCAGATCCAGCCCGCCGGTCGCAACGCCCCCTACATCGACCCCAAGCCGATCCTCGACGGTTGGAAGCTGCTGGAGGCGACCGCGGTCTACCGCGCCGCGGGCGTCGACCCCTTCTTCGGCCCGGACGCCAAGAATCCGAGCATCGGGCAGATCCTGCTGATGTCCAAGCAGCAGCTCGAGGTGCGGGTGCTGGCCGATCCCCACGTCCAGATCTACAGCTGCGGGCGCCGGGACATCGAGGGTGGGCTGATCGATCGCCGGGTGCTCGCCACGATCGAGTTCCTGTCGGCGTCCGGCCTCGACCCGTACGTCTCGGGCCTGGAGTGCGGCCACAGCGCGAGCGGCTCGACCGGGACCGACGCCGCGGGCGCGACCGGAGCGAGCGTCGACATCTCCAAGATCAACGGCATCCCGATCCTCGGCCACCAGGGAGCGGGCTCGATCACCGACCTGACGATCCGCCGCCTGCTCACCCTCCAGGGCCTGATGAAGCCGGATGAGATCGTCAGCGACATGTCGTATCGCGGGCAGCCCAACACGCTGGCCCTCCCGGACCACCTCAATCGCATCCAGGTCATCTTCACCCCGGAGTACGGCGACAACGCCAAGCTCTCCGACGAGGTCAAGAGCATCCTGAAGCCGGGCCAGTGGATCCAGCTGATCAACCGCATCAGCCAGATCCCCGAGCCGGTCGTGCCGATCGCCCCCAGCAAGTACTCGATTCGCACCAACACGAACTGACGACGGCGATGCCGCCGGTTCACGGGCTGTGACCGACCGGACGCCGGGCGCACTGTTCCGCTTCGTCCAGGTCGAGCTGCCGTGGCGGCCCGGCCCGCCTGACGGCCGCTATCTGATCCGCGACGGCGGCGACCCCGGCGCACCGGCGTCCCACGTCCTCGTGATCGCCACGCTCGGAGCGCCGGAGCGCCGGCGCCTGCACGACCGCCGGAGGCCGCGTTCGGCCGAGCCCGAGCCCGACCCCACCCCCGTCCTGACCGGGCGCGCGACGGTGATCGACGTCGAGGCGCCGTTCGCCGACGAGGCCCTGGCCGGCGCGTGGCTGCGATCGGCCGGCGAGGACGACGTCGCCGGCGCCATCGCGGTGCTCAACCGCGCGCTGCACGCCTTCCGGATCGCCGCCGCCGACCCCCGCCAGCACGGCATCGACCGCCGCCACGCGATCGCCGCACGGATCGGCTTCGGCGCCGGCGAGCAGGTCGCCGACGGCCTGTGGACGAGCGCGCGCGAGCTCGGGCCGCCGGCGCCGCGCCGGGGCCGCGCCCGGGTCCTCGCGCCGCAGGCCAGGTTCGCCGGTCTGCTCGGAGCGCGCGAGCCGACGCTGGCCTGCGAGGAGCTGGCGCTGCGCGCTCGCCTCGACGTCGAGGAGGGCCGCCGGCGCGAGGCGGCGCTCCAGCTCCTGGTCGCGCTCGACGCCACGCTGGCCGAGCTCAGCCTCGACCCGGGGACCGCGATCCTCACCGACCGGCTGTCGGAGCTGCGCGCCCGGCGCGAGCCCGTCGCCGAGGCGGCGCAGACCGCCCTCGGCGGTCCACTCGGCGACCCCGCGTGGGAGACCGTGCGGTCGACGCTGTCACGGATCGAAGCGGCACTGCGGGCGCGATCCGCGGCTCATCACTGACGCATTGCTAGTGGTCGCGTAGGCCGAGGGCCTGCACCACCGATTCCAGCTCCAGCTCGACGTCGCCGTCACAGCGGACCGCGGCGCGGCGATCGAGCGGCGTCGCGCCCTGGGTGATGATCGCGATCTGGCCGCCGCCCCGCAGGGTCAGCGCCGGCAGCTCGCCGACCGGATAGACCTCGAGCGAGGTCCCGATGCAGAGCGTCAGGTCGGCGCCGGCGCACAGTATCTGCGCCCGCAGCAACGCCTCGGACGGCAGGTACTCGCCGAACAGCACGACGTCCGGCTTCAGCACGTCGCCACAGTCACAGCGCGGGACGCCCGGCCCCGAGGCCGCCGCGATCCGCGACCGCACATCCTCCAGCGCATAGACGCGCCCGCAGGCCCGGCAGGACGAGTGATCGATCGTGCCATGCACCTCGATCAGCTCCCGGGTGCCGGCCAGCCGGTGCAGCCCGTCGATGTTCTGGGTGATCACCGCGTCGAGCAGGCCGGCCCGCTCGAGCCGCGCCAGCGCGGCGTGGGCGCGGTTGGGGCGCTTGCCCCTGAGGCCGTGAAAGCGATCGCCGTAGAAACGCCAGAACTGCTCGGGGTCCCGCCGGAAGACGTCGATGTGAGCGACCTTCATCGGATCGACGTTCGCCCACAGACCGGTCCCCGGCGTGCGGAAGTCAGGGATGCCGGAGGGCACCGAGATCCCGGCGCCGGTCAGCGCGACGACCGATCGCGCTCCGCGGATCAGCTCCGCGACCCGGGCCGCCCCCGTCTGGACGGTGCTCACTCGCCCGTCCAGCGCGGCGCGCGCTTGCCCAGGAAGGCGGAGATCCCCTCGCGGGCGTCGGCCGAGGTGAAGGCGGTGACGAAGCTCGCCTGCTCGGCCTCCAGGCCACGCTCGAGATCGCCGTCGCCGGACACGCTCTTGATCAACTGCACCGCCAGCGGCGCCTGCCCGGACAGCTTGCGCGCCCAGGCCAGCGCGCCGTCGAGCAGCTCGTGATCACGGAGCACCCGGTGGGCCAGCCCGCACTCATAGGCCTCGCCGGCGCCGATCGGATCGCCGGTCAGGCTCATCTCCAGCGCGCGTCCGCCGCCGACCAGCCGCGGCAGGCGCTGGGTGCCGCCGAAGCCCGGGATGATCCCGAGGTTGATCTCCGGCTGGCCGAAGCTCGCCGACTCGGCGGCGAGGCGGATGTCGCAGGCCATGGCCAGCTCGCAGCCTCCGCCGTAGGCGAGCGCGTTGACCGCCGCGATCGTCACGATGCGCGAGGTCTCCATCGCGCGCAGCTGGGCATGGGTGCGCCGCACGAGGTCACGGCAGGCCGCTTCGTCCATCGTCGTGAAGGCCTTGATGTCGGCGCCCGCGCAGAACAGCATCGGATTGGCCGAGGCGAAGATGAGCACGCGGATCGAGCCCGCGGCGGTGATCTGCGCCCACAGCTCCTCGAGCGCGGTGATCATCTCGGGCGAGAGCGAGTTGGCCGGGGGCCGGTCCAGCCAGGCGATCGCCACCGTTCCGCGCGTCTCGAGCTTGATCGGCCGCTGCTCGAAGCCGGCGTCCGGACGCGGATAGGGAAAGAAGCCCTGGCCGCTCTTGACGCCGAGCCGGCCCTGGGCGACGAGCCGGCGCAGGATCATCGGAGGCTCGAAGTCCTCACCCCACTCGCGCGCCGCCCGCTCGAGCGCCGCCAGCATCTCGTCGAGGCCGGTCTGATCGGCGCGGGCCAGCGGCGGCGGCGTGAGCCCGGCGCCCGCCATCATCCCCAGATCGATGTCGCGGATCCCGGCGACGCCGTCCTCGAGCACGAGGCAGGCCTCGACGAACGCCTTGAGCGTGAAGCGCGCGATCAGCGTGTCGCCGTCAACGGTCGTGCTCATAGAAGCCCTTTCCGGTCTTGACCCCGAGCTCTCCGGCGGCCACGAGCCGCCGCATGCCCTCGTGCACATAGAAACGCTCGCCGTAGGCGCTGCGCAGATACTCGGCGACCGACAGCACGGTGTCGAGGCCGAGCACGTCGGCGACCTGGAACGGGCCGGCGCCCGAGCCGCCCGCCTCGGCGACCGCGGCATCGAGCTCGACGAACTCCATCCCCGTCTCCTCCTGCACGCGCCACAGCTCGGCGACGGCCGAGTTCAGGATCCGGTTGACGACGAAGCCGGGCGTCTCGGCGCAGCGGATCGGCAGCTTGCGGATCGCCTGCGCGAAGTTGCTCGCCGCCTGCAGCGTCTCCGGGGAGGTGTCATCCCCCTCGACGATCTCGATCACCCGAGCCGCCGAGGCCGGATAGAAGAAGTGAAAGCCCACGACCTTGTCGGGCCGGCTCGTCACCTCGCCGAGCTCGGTGATCGACAGCGCGGAGGTGTTGGTGGCGAGGATCGCGTGGCCGGGGGTGGCGGCGTCGAGCTCGACGAACACCGTCTGCTTGAGCTCCATCTGCTCAGGCACCGCCTCGACGACGAAGTCGACGTCGGCCAGCGCGCCGTAGCCGTGGGCAGGAGTGATCAGGGCGAGCTTGCGCTCACGCGCATCCGGGTCGAGCTTGCCGGCGTCGACCCGCGCCTGCCACAGCGACCCGGCCCTCTCCAGGCCCCGCCGGACCTGCCCGGGATCAACGTCGGTCAGCACGACGGGCAGATCGGCGTCAGCGATCACGTGAGCGATCTCCCCACCCATCGTGCCGGCGCCGACGACCGCGGCTTTGAAGACGAACATCGCGCCTCTCACTCTCTCGCTGCTGACGGTCCGGCGAAGTCTAAGCGCCCATCGCCGAGCCGTCCGCCGAAGCGCTCCAGCGTCTCGCGCAGCGAGGCGATCATCGCCCGGCGGATGAACAGCACGTCGATCAGCGGCGTCAGCGGCGAGCGGCGGGTGACGCGATAGCTCAGCGACAGCGTCACCGCGACGCCGTCGGTGGCCGCAGCGAAGACGACGCTCTGGCGGCCGGTGATGGAGACGTCGGTCACCTCGACGGTCTGCCCCGCCCCCGCCTCATAGGCGACGACCCGCTCGGTCACGCGCCCGCGCCCGGCCGGGCCCGACTCCCAGACGACCGCGGCCCCGATCGACGGCCAGCCCGGCTCGACCGCGACGATCGTCTCCAGACCCTGCACCCACGTCGCCCAGGCGCGCGTGTCGTACCACCGGCGCTCGGCCTCCGCCGGCGCCACCGGAAACGTCTGCGTGACCCGCGCGGTCCCCATCTGAGCGCTCATTATCGACCGGCCGGGGGCGCGGGTCGTTAGGCTGTGACGATCGAGCTCCTGCCCGAGCACATCGAGCCGTATCCCCAGATCTCGTCGAAGGCCTACGAGCATCCGGCGGATCGGGCCGCGACCGCGGCGCTCAAGGCGGTGCCGATGCTCGACACGGTCGTGCGCAAGCTCGTCGAGTATCGCTACGAGCGGGCGCTGCGCCAGTTCTACCTCGGCAACTCCGTCAAGGTCTCCGAGCGCCAGCTCCCGGACCTGTGGGCCTCGCACACCGGCGTCTGCGCGATCCTCGACATGCCGGCGACATACGACCTGTACGTCAGCGCGTCGGTCGACGGCAACGCGCGGACGATCGGCTCCCAGAAGCCGATCGTCGTGTTCGACTCCTCCCTGTACGAGCGGCTCGGCCAGGGCGAGCGCCGGGTCGTGCTCGCCCACGAGATCGGCCACATCCTCTCCGACCACGTCCTCTACATGACGGCCCTGGACATCCTGATGCGCGCCGGCGGCAATCTGCCCCTGATGCTCGGCCTGCCGGTCCGCGCCGTCCAGGCGGTGCTGCTGGAATGGATGCGCGCCGCCGAGCTCAGCTGCGACCGGGCGGCGACGCTCGCGGTCCGCGATCCGCGGATCGTCTGCCGGACGCTGATGGTCACCGCCGGCGGCCTGCCCGCCACGACGCTCGATCTCGACGCCTTCATGGCCCAGGCGATGGAGTACGAGAGCTGGGAGGACTCCCACGACCGCGTCCGGCGCTTCTTCAACGAGATCGGCGCCACCCACTCCTACGCGGTTCGCCGCGTCTCGGAGGTCATGACGTGGGTCCAGAGCGGCGAGTACGACCGCATCGTCCGCGGCGAGTACCGCAAGCGCGGGGACGACACGAACGTCCGTGAAGAGGCCAGCGACGCGATGGAGTTCTACGCCAACCGCTTCCGCGAGATGTTCCGGGAGATCGGCGACAACGTCACGACTCTCGGCAGCCAGGTCGGAGACGCCAGCCAGCAGCTCGCCGACTGGCTGCGCAAGCGCGGCGGGGGCGGCTCCGGCGGCCCCCCGGGCGCGCCGGCCTGACCGTCCTACGCGGGCCAGTCGATCCGCGCGGCGAGCTCGGCCGGGCCGAGGTCGATCGGCCCGCTGCGGTCCAGCGCGCGGTACTCCTCGCCGGCCAGCCCGAGCCAGTCGACCGTCCGCTTCTGCGGATAGACGATCAGCAGCTCGGCGACCCCGCGGCCGGCGTAGAAGCCGAGCTTCTCCCAGGTCTCGTCGTCCGGGGAGACAATCTCCAGCGCGAGCGCGGCGGTCGACAGGAACGTGCCGCCGCTGCCAGGGCGGTGCAGGCTGCCGTCGGGGATCCGATAGCTGTCGGCCGTCCCGATGTTCACCCCTCCGATCACGGCCTCCAGCCCGGCCGCGCGAGCGAGGGGATCGAGGATGACGGCGGGCTGCTGGCTGATCCGCTGATGCTCGTAGCTGGGCGCGGGGTTCACGTGCAGGACACCGTCCCACATCTCGTCGAACCGGTCCTGGCCGAGCCGTCGGCGGCGCTCCAGCAGCGCCTGAAACTCCGCGGGCGGTGGGTCGCGCACGAGCGTCGGCATGCAGCCAAGGCTAACGCCGCGCCGGCGCGGTGGGGTCAGGAGGGCCGGTCTCGGCGTGATCACCGACGGTGTGTCGGAGCCGCTGAGGGCGTAGAGGGTGTGGTTGGAGCCGTCGACCGAGACGCCCGGTGACTCCGTGTCCGAGACGTAGACCTGGACGGGAGCGGACGGCAGGTGGTGCCGACGGCAGACGAGAGTTGACAAAAGAACAGTCGCGATATATCGTTGACGCATCGGTAACACCCACCCTTTGGAGGACAGATGTCAGGCGATGCATTCGCACAGTCATGGCCCGGGCCGTGGGCCTGGGGACAGCAGAAGAAGCGCTGCGGCGGCCCCGGCAACTGGGCGTTCACGCGCGGGGAGGGGCCTCGGCACGGACGGCCGACGCCGGAGGAGATCGAGGAGCTGATCGAGTGGCGGCGGATGCGCGGCGGGCCGTTCGGCGTCGGCGGGCCGGGGTCGTTCGGGCGCGGCGGACCGCGCGGCCGGGGACGCGGCCGGGCGCGGCGCGGCGACGTCCGGCTGGCGATCCTGCGCCTGCTCGCGCAGGAGCCGAGCAACGGGTATCAGCTCATGCAGACGATCGAGTCGCGCAGCGGCGGACGCTGGAGCCCGAGCCCGGGCTCGGTCTATCCGACGCTCGCCCAGCTCGAGGACGAGGGGCTGATCCGCTCCACGGAGTCCGACGGCTCACGCCGCTTCGAGATCACGGACGCGGGCCGCGAGCACCTCGCCACCCGCGCGCAGGAGCCGGACCCGTGGGAGCCGGCCGACGCCGCCGGCGAGAACGCCATCACCGAGCTCGGCCCGCTCGTCATCCAGATCGGCAAGGCCGCCTGGCAGGTGGCCTCGGTCGGCGATGAGGCACAGCGCACCCGCGCGGTGGAGCTGCTGACCGAAGCACGCCGGGCCCTCTATCGGATTCTCGCCGAGGATGCCGATACATCGGGGGATGAGGTGGAAACGGACCGCTAACGTACCGGCGAGTATGTCCGTCCTCGACAGCATCCCCGTGGTGGGCGCCGACGGCCCCGCGTCGTCCGGCATCAGCGTCCGGGGGCTCACCAAGGATTTCGGTGAGCTCCGGGCGGTGCGGGAGATCAGCTTCGAGGTCGCGAGCGGCGAGGTGTTCGGATTCCTCGGCCCCAACGGCGCCGGGAAGTCGACGACGATCAACATGCTGTGCACGCTGGCCAAGCCGACCGCCGGGGCGGCCAGCGTCGCCGGCTTCGACATCGTGCGCGAGCGCGACGACGTCCGCCGTCACATCGGCCTCGTCTTCCAGGATCCGACGCTCGACGCCTACATGACGGCCGCCCAGAATCTCCAGCTCCACGCCGAGCTCTACGGGGTCCAGCGGCACCTCGTCCGGCCCCGCATGCAGCAGGTGATGGAGATGGTCGGGCTGTGGGATCGAAAGGACAACACCGTCGGCACCTTCTCCGGCGGCATGCGTCGCCGGCTGGAGATCGCCCGCGGCCTCATGCACTCCCCCCGCGTGCTGTTCCTCGACGAGCCGACGATCGGCCTGGACCCGCAGACGCGCCGGTCGATCTGGACGTACATCGCCGAGCTCAAGGAGCGCGAGGAGATCACGATCTTCATGACGACCCACTACATGGACGAGGCCGAGTGGTGCGACCGGATCGCGATCATGGATCACGGCGACATCGTCGCGCTCGACGACCCGGAGACGCTGAAGGCCAGCGTCGGCACGGATCGCGTGACGCTGCACACCGCCGATGACGACGCCACGATCACCGCCCTCGCCGAGCGCTTCGGTCTCGAGGGAAAGATCTCGGAGGGCGCGGTCAGCTTCGGCGTGGCGTCGGGCGAGGAGTTCATCCCGCGCCTGTTCGCCGAGCTCGGCGTCCCGATCCGCTCGGTCAGCGTGTCCCGTCCCACCCTCGACGACGTCTTCATGTCCTACACCGGAACGACGATCCGCGATGCCGAGGAGGACATGTCCAAAAGCCGCAACCGAGTGATGCTGCAGATGATGGGGCGGCGATGAGCACGCTGCCCGGGGAGGTCCGGACGCCGGAGATCGCGATCAACGGCGGCCCGCCGACCACGTCGGCGCGCGGCGCATCGCACCCGGTCGTCCGCGTCAGCGTGCCCCGGCGCACGATGCGCTCGGAGCTGCGGGCGATCAAGATCGTCTGGCGCCGGGAGATCATCCGCTACCTCTCAGACCGGCTGCGGATGCTGACGACGCTCATCCAGCCGCTGCTCTTCCTGTTCGTGCTCGGCTCCGGCCTGCAGAGGCTGTCGAGCCACGGCACGCACGGCGTCAGCCTCAAGACGTTCATCTATCCGGGGATCCTCTGCATCGTCGTCCTGTTCACCGCCATGTTCTCGGCGGCGTCGATCGTCTGGGACCGCGAGTTCGGCTTCCTGCGCGAGATGATGGTGGCGCCGGTGCGCCGCGGCTCGATCGTGATCGGCAAGTGCCTCGGCGGCGCGACCGTCGCCGGGATCCAGGGCGTGATCGTGATCGCCCTGGCCGGCGTCGTCGGGGTTCCCTACAACGTCGTGATGATCGTCGAGATCTTCCTGCTGCAGCTGCTGCTGGCCTTCACGATCACCGCGTTCGGGGTGATGCTCGCGGTGCGGATCAAGCAGATGCAGTCGTTCATGGGCGTCATGCAGATGATCGTCACGCCGATGTTCTTCATCTCCGGCGCGCTCTTCCCCGCCTCCGGGCTGCCCGGCTGGCTGGCGGTGCTCAACCGCCTGGATCCGCTGACCTACGCCGTCGATCCGATGCGCAAGATCGTCTTCGACCACATCCACCTGTCGGCCTCGGCCCGCCGGGCGCTGGAACCGGGGATCACCTGGTTCGGCTGGCATATCCCGACGCTCGCCGAGGTCGGGATCGTCGCGGCGCTGGGACTCGTGATGCTGTCGGTGGCAATCGTCCGCTTCAGCGCGAGCGAATAGGCGTAGTTCACAACATAATCACACAGTAGTTGGCCGCAACAGGAAACGTATGCGGCGTGTTCATCCTCGTTCTCGTCGTCGTCACCGCGGTGTGCTTCGACTTCACCAACGGCTTCCATGACACCGCCAACGCGGTGGCCACCTCGATCGCCACCGGCGCGCTGAAACCCCGTGTCGCCGTCGCCATGTCGGCGGTCCTCAACCTCGTCGGGGCGTTCGTCTCGATCAAGGTCGCGGCGACGATCGCCAAGGGCATCGTCAACGCCAAGGCGCTGGAGAACGGCGACGGGCTGACGCTCGTGTTCGCGGCGCTCGTCGGCGCGATCCTCTGGAATCTCCTGACCTGGTATTTCACGCTGCCCTCGAGCTCGAGCCACGCCCTGATCGGCGGCGTCATCGGCGCCACGCTGGTGGCGAGCGGCGCCCACGCGGTCGACTTCCACGGCATCGCCCAGAGCGTGATCGCGCCCGCGATCCTGTCGCCGATCATCTGCTTCGGGGTGGCGGCGCTCGGCACCTTCTGCGCCTACCGGCTCATCCGCCTGATCGGCGCGCGCGAGTCGAGACGGGGATACCGGGTCGGCCAGATCGGGTCGGCGGCGCTCGTCTCACTGGCCCACGGCACGAACGACGCCCAGAAGACGATGGGCGTGATCACGCTCGCGCTGATCGCGCATGGGTCGATCAGCGCCTCGCACTTCTACGTGCCGATCTGGGTCAAGCTGGCCTGCGCGGTCGCGATCGCCTCGGGGACGGCGATCGGCGGCTGGCGGATCATCAACACGATGGGCAACCGGATCACCGACGTCGAGTCTCCCCAGGGCTTCGCCGCGGAGTCGGCGAGCGCGGCGACGATCCTCGCCTCCTCGTACTACGGCTATCCGCTGTCGACGACCCACGTCGTCTCCGGCGGCGTCATGGGCGCCGGCGCCGGCAAGAAGCTGGCGAGCGTCCACTGGGGCGTCGCCGGCCAGATGGCCACCGCCTGGCTGGTCACGATCCCCGCCGCGGGCATCATGGGCGCCGGCGCCTGGGAGGTGGCCCGCCTGTTCGGCGCCCACTCCAGCGGCGGGGTCGTCGTCATGGCGCTCATCACCGCCGCCGCGGCCGCCGTGCTCTTCCAGCTCGCGCAGCGCACCAAGATCGGCGCCGCCGACCTCGATCGCACGCACGTCTCGCCCGAGCGCGAGGCCGAGCTGTCCAGGGAGCCGGTCCCGGCGGGAGCGGCGGTCTGATGCTCGTCTTCGCCACCCCGATCGTCGACACCACCGCGCTGTGGAAGATCATCGTCGCCGCGCTGGTCGGCGGTGCCGGCACCGCGATCATGTTCGGCTTCCTGCTGCTCGGCCTGTCGCGGGCAGCCAGGGCGCGGACCGCGGCCGGGCGCGTGGGGAACTATGCGTTGACCGGATTCGCGGGGCTGTTCTGCGTGGCCGCCGTCGTGTTCGGCGTCTACGCGATGGCCAAGAAGCCCGCCTCCGCCAAGAAGAAGGCCAAGACCGCCGCGGCACTCGTCGTGCCCCGTGACCGCAATCACCGGTCGGCGGCCTGACCGCGCGCGCCGCGCGCGCCGGGAGCGCCGGGTGCGAACGACACGCCCGCGCATAACCGCGGCGAAACCAAGGCCGCCCCGCCAGGGGCGGCCTCGATCCCGCACGTCTCTGTCTCAGGCGGCGGCCGGAGCCTTCTGCTCGACCCGGCGTGGGAGCAGCGTCTCACGCGCGATGACGAGGCGCTGGATCTGCGCGGTGCCCTCGTAGAGCTGGAGGATCTTGGCGTCGCGCATCAGCTTCTCGACCTTGTACTCCTTGATGAAGCCGTAGCCCCCGTAGACCTGCACGGCGTCCGTCGTGACCTCCATGGCGGTGTCGGCGGCGAAGCGCTTGGCATGCGAGCTCTCCAGCGTGTTGCGCTTGCCCTGGTCGAGCAGGACGGCGGAGTTCCAGGTCGCCAGACGGGCGAGATGGACCTTCGTCGCCATGTCGGCGATCATGAACTGGATCGCCTGGTGCATCGCGATCGGCACGCCGAACTGGACGCGCTGCTTGGAGTACTCGATCGCCATCTCCATCGCGGCGCGGGCGACGCCGACGCCCATCGCGGCCACGCCGGGACGGGTGCGGTCAAGCGTCATCATCGCGATCTTGAAGCCCTTGTTCTCCTCGCCGACCAGGTGGTCGAGCGGGATCTCGATCTCCGGGAAGGTGATCGTCGCGGTGTTGGAGGCCCGCTGCCCCATCTTGTCCTCGTGCTTGTCGACGATCACGCCGGCGTCACGGGGGACGATGAAGCAGGAGATGCCGCGGTGTCCGGCCTCCTTGTCGGTCTTGGCGTAGACCGTGTACCAGTTGGCGTACTCGCCGTTGGTGATGAAGCACTTCGAGCCCTTGATGACCCACTTGTCACCGCGGCGCTCGGCGGTCGTCTTCATCCCGGAGACGTCGGAGCCGGCGTCGGGCTCGGTCAGGCAGAAGGATGCGAGCAGCGGAGCCTCGGCCAGCCGGCCCAGGTACTCCTTCTTGAGCTCGTCGGAGGCGGCGAGGATGACCGGCGCGGTGGCCAGGCCGTTGCAGGTCAGCGAGGTGGCGATGCCCGAGCAGCCCCAGGCGAGCTCCTCTTCGATGATCGCGCCGTCCAGGGCGCCCAGACCGGGGCCGCCGTACTCCACCGGGAGATGGTTGTTCATGAGTCCCAGTTCCCAGGATTTCTCGATGATCTCCTGGGGCCACGTCCCGTCGCGATCGAGCTCCCAGGCGACCGGGCGCATCTCCTTCTCGGCGAAGTCATGCGCCATCTCACGCATGGCCAGCTGCTCGTCGGTGAGCGTGAAATCAACCACTTTTCGTTCTCCCTTGTGGACTCGATTGACTAGTCAGTCAACCGCTCTCTTCGGAAGGATACCCCCATTGCTTGAGCGCGCAACTCCGGACGTGGCCGAACGCCCGTCCGTAGAGCGCCACCCGCCCCGAGCCGGGTGCGCGACAATTCCAGTGCGTGCAGAGCGCATTCGCCACGGTCGTCTGGATCGTCGCCGGCGTCGGCGTCGCCGGGGCGCTCGTCGCGCTGGCGCTCAACCGCCGGACGTGGGACGAATACGGACGTGACCAGCTCCTGCACGACTCGGAACCGGGACCCGGCGTCGCCGCGGGCGCCGGCGCGGTCAGCGGGCTCGCCGAGCGTGACGAGGAGGTGCGCCAGATGCTCGAGGCGCGCAACGCCCGCCGGCGCCGGCGCGGTGAGCCCGAGATCGATGTCGACGCCGAGCTGGCGCGGCTGACCGCGCCTGAAATCGATCCGGAGTTGCGCGCCGAGATCCGGGATCTGGTGGTCGCCCGCAATCACCGCCGGGCCCGGCGGGGCGAGCCCGCGCTCGACGTCGATGCCGAGGTGGAACGCCAGATCGCCGATCTGACCTCTCACCGCTCATAGTTATCTGTAGTCTGCGCGGACTATGGCTGACCTACGCCGCGTGGAGCTCGACGAGCTCGTCAACCGCCCCGGAACCTATTTCAACCCTCAGACCGAGGTCGTCGTGATCGTCGACGACTCGCCCGAGCTCGACTCCGAGATCTTCAACATGGAGGAGTACGAGGGCGCCGACTGGGTGCTGATCTCCGACGAGACGCCGGTCGACGAGCACCGTCGTGACGAGCTGCTCGAGGCCTTCCAGATCCATCTGCACGCCGGCGCGGCCGAGGACGAGGACGACGGCTCAGACGACTCGTCGGACGAGCTCGAGGCCGACGATCAGGAGCCCGGCCGGGAGTAGCCGGCCGGCCGGCGGTGGCTCAGCCGCCGCCGTTGAGCAGCGGCGAGCACTTCTGCATCGCCTTGACATTGCCGTTGGCCTTCTGCAGGCAGGCGGTGTACTTCGCGATCTTCGTCGTCGAGCCGCTGCCGCTGCCGCTGCCGCTGCCGCTGCCCGAGGATGTCGTGCCGAGCGCGCCGCCCCCGACCAGGCCGCCGAGCTGGCTCGACAGCCCGGCGATCTTCGTCGTCAGGTCGGCAAAGGGCTGGACATGGCCCGGGGCGGCGATCCTCTGGGGTCGGTTGAGCTGGGCGTACTGGAGGGTCAGGGTGATCCCCGCCGAGCTCATCCCGCCGAGCGCGGTCGAGATCTGGCCGCTGACCGGCAGGCTGAGGCTCAGCGTCAGCTTGCGCAGCGTCCTGTCGGCGCTCCCCGTCCAGACGTCGACGCGCGCGTCACGGACGTCGGCGGCGATCGTCCGCTCGTCGGCCGGGGGGATCGAACTCGGGAGCTTGCTCGTGCCCGCCGCTCCGCTCGCCGCCGCCTTGGCGAGGATCCGGTTGACGTCGGCGAGGAAGGCGGGGACGTCGACGCCGGCGCGGATGTGCGTCGTGGCGGTCCCGGCGACGGTCGCGGAGCCGACGATCGTCGGGTCACGCAGCCAGCCGAGCGGGTCGATGCCGAGCGCGCTCAGCGACGACTTCTGACCCGACGAGGACTCCGCCGCCGAGAGGCTGGACTCGAGTCCGGCCAGGTCGGACGCCGGCAGCTGATAGGCGCCACCCTCGAGCGTCACGTATCCGGCGGTCCCGGTCGAGATCACGCCGAGCGACCCCTGCTTGCCGAGTACGGCGAAGCTGACCGTCAGGTCAGAGGCCGGGACCTTGCCGGCGCCGCGGCTCTGGAACGGTCCGCTGAGGCTGAGGCTGACCGGCTGGGTGATCGTGCTGGAGCCGACCGGATCGACGACGAGCCCGAAGTCGAGCACGCCGCTGCGCGCGGTATGGCCGGAGGCGAACGTCTGCTGCAGCAGCGTCTGCGCGCTCTCGCCCGACGCCCCGGTCGAGCTCGATCCGCAGGCGGTCAGGCCGAGCGCCGCGACGATCGCCACGAGGAGGGCGAGCGGACCGGTCCTACGATCCCGGGACCGTTCGAGCATCTGCAATTTCCTCCTCAGTCGTCGCACCGGCGATGGCGCGAATGTAGCATCGGGCCACGTGCGCAGGAGCCTCCTCATCCTGCTCGCGGTCGCCGCGTTTCCCGCCAGCGCCGCCGCCGCGCCGGTGCTCGTGCTCGGCCCTCACGGCCAGGTCCGCGCCCGCAACGACCCGTTCCTGACGGGGCCGGCCCTGACCCCCGCGCCGGCGTCACGGGCCGCTGAAGCCGCACGGACCGGCGGCGTCCTCCGGGCCGGCGGGGCCGTCCGGGCCGTCGCGGCGCGTAGCGGGGCGGGTAGCGGCGGGACCGGCGTCGGGGTGACCGGGACGTCAGGGTCGTCTGGGTCGTCTGGGTCGTCTGGGTCGGCGACGAAGACGAAGACGAGCGGGAGCGGTCAGGACCACAAGGCCAAGCCCAAGCCGTCGCCGACCGTGCTCTCGGTCCTGGCGGCGCTCGAACATTCGGGGGCGATCTCCGGCGTCGCCTACGCCGCCGACGTGGCCGACTTCAACGGCGCGCTCGCCGAGGAGAAGCGGCTGACCGCGACGCGCGCCGCCGAGCTGACGGCGGTCACCGAGACGATGCACGCGATCGCCGCCGCCGGCGCGTTGACCGCATCACGGCTGCCGGCGCTGTTCGCGACCCTGGACGCCAATCGCCAGTGGTGGGCGACCGGCCCGCTGCTGTCCTACGGCCAGCGCGTCGAGTTCGCCGGCTCCCAGCTCGTCTGGGAGTACTACCCGGGGCAGGGGATCCAGCTGCAGATCCTGGGCAGCTTCGGCAAGGCCGACGGTCTCTACACCGCCGGCCCGGCCGACTATCCGCAGATGGAGCAACTGCTCTCCGAGCTGATCCCGCTCGCCGCGCACCGCGGCGGCGGCCTGGCCTGGGAGTACTACTTCAGCTTCGACGGCGGTGCGCCGCCGTGGACGAGCGCGATGTCGCAGGCCACCGGCCTGGAGGCGCTGAGCCGGGCCTATCAGGCGACCGGCAACGCCTACTACCTGCAGGTCGCCGGCCAGGCCCTGCCGCTGTTCACCGCGCCACCCCCGACCGGCGTCGACATCGCGACCCCGCCGGGCAACCGCTATCTCCAGTACACGTTCGCTCCGCAGACGAACATCATCAACGCCTTCCTGCAGACCCTCATCGGGCTCGACGCGTACGCCCAGGTCAGCGGCGATGCCGAGGCGAAGCTGCTGTTCTCGGCCGGTAATGCGGTGGCGATGGCCGAGCTGCCGTCGTTCGACACCGGGGCGTGGTCGCTGTATCAGCCGGGCATCGAGGACGACCTCAGCTATCACGAGCTCGTGACCGGCTTCCTCACGCAGCTCTGCACGCTCACCTCCGAGCCGATCTACTGCACGACCGCGGCGCACTTCCAGGCCGATCTGACGACGCCGCCGGTGCTGACCCAGCTGACGCTGCGGGCCCGGGCGGGACGGCCGTTCGGGCTGCGCTTCGCGCTGTCGAAGATCTCCCACGTCGGGATCGTCGTCTCCCGCGGCACGCAGACCGTCTTTGCGACAAGCGCGACCGTCCCGTACGGCGACGACAGCTTCACGGTGCCCAAGCTGACGCCCGCCGGGACCTATGGGGTCGTGCTGACCGCCACCGACCTGGCGGGCAACTCCACGCGGATCACCGGCGCGCTGACCGTCACGCGGTGAGCGGCGGGGGCGCCGGCGGTGGGCGGCCGGCGGTGGGCGAGCCGGCAGCGGGCGGGACGCGGCGGGCGGTGGGCGGGTCGGCGGGACGCGGCGGGCGGCCGGCGGGCCGGCGGCGGGCGCGTCTCGATCAGCCGTAGACTCGGCCCGCCATGACGCCGCGGACGATTCTGTACACGGGCAAGGGTGGCGTCGGCAAGACCTCGGTGGCCGCCGCCACCGCGCGGGCGTGCGCCGCCGCCGGGCTGCGGACCCTAGTCGTCTCCACCGATCCCGCCCACAGTCTCTCCGACTCTCTGTCGGTGGAGCTCGGCGCCGAGCCCGTCGCCGCCGGCGATCGGCTCTGGGGCCAGGAGGTCAGGGCCCAGGATGAGATGGAGCGCCACTGGTCCGGGGTCCAGGACTGGCTCGGCGAGCTCCTGCAGGAGCGCGGCGTCGATCGCATCTCGGCGCAGGAGCTGACGGTCCCGCCGGGGCTGGACGAGCTGTTCTCGCTGCTGCGGCTCCAAGCCCATCACGACCGCGGCGAATGGGACGCGATCATCGTCGACTGCGCGCCGACCGGCGAGACGCTGCGCCTGCTCTCCTTCCCGGATGTCGCCCGCTGGTGGATCGAGAAGGTGTTTCCGTTCGAGAAGCAGATCCTCGCCGCCATGCGACCGCTCGCCCGCTCGCTGCTGGATGTCCCACTCCCCAGCCAGGCGGTGTTCGCCGACATGCAGCGGCTGTCGCGGAACCTGATCGCGATGAACGAGATCCTGCGCGACCGTGAGCGCTGCACGATCCGGCTCGTCATGACGCCCGACAAGATGGTGATCGGCGAGGCGATGCGCACGTTCACCTATCTGAACCTGTACGGCTATCTGACCGACGCGGTGATCGTCAACCGGATCTTCCCGGCCGGGGTCGGTACGTATTTCAAGGGATGGCGGCGCGTGCAGGAGGAGCACCTGAAGCTCGTGCACTCGGCGTTCACGCCGGTGCCGGTGCTGTGCGCCCCGTACTTCGAGCGGGAGGTGGTCGGCGCCGAGATGCTCGACCGGCTCGGCGGCGAGGTGTTCGCCGAGCACGACCCGGTGGCGGTGCTGCACGCCGGGCTCACCCAGGAGCTGACCGTCACGCCGGAGGGCGCCGAGCTGCGGCTCATCCTCCCATTCGCCGAGAAGGGCGACATCTCCCTCAAGCAGATCGGATTGGAGCTGATCGTCGGCGTCGACGGCCAGCGCCGAACTATCATGCTGCCCCCCGCGATGGCGGCGATGCAGCCGGCGGCTGCGACCTTCGAGGAGGGCGCGTTGCAGATCAGGTTCGATGGGCACCGATAGCGATTCGCAGCGACCCGGGTCCGGGGACCCGCCGGGGCCGGCGCCGGAGGATCCGGGGGAAGCCGGAGCCGACGATCCGCTGCGCGCGCTGGAGGAGCGCATCACCCGCGCCTCCGAGGCCGCCGAGCGGCTGATTGCCGACGCCGCCGCGGCGGCCACCCGCAAACCGCCGCCGGCCGGCTGGCAGCGGCCCGCTGCCGAGGGCGCCGACCGGGCCGGCACTGCGTCCGCGGAGGGGTTCGCCGGGGATGCCGAGCTGCTGCTGGGCGTGCTGGCCGCGTTGCGCGACCGGATTCCGGCCGAGCTCGCGCAGCGGCTCGGCGACGCGCTGCGTGAGGTCCTGCTGGCCGTGCGCGCCTTGATCGACTGGTATCTGGAGCGGACCGAGCGACATCGCGAGGAGCCCGCCGAGGTCCGGGACATCCCGATCCTCTGAGCGATCCGGACGCAATCGCGGAGCCGTCTCGGAGCGATCGGCGGGCCGTCGCTATGGCCGTCTCGGAGCGATCGCCGGGCCGCCGCGGGGCCGTCGCAGGCCTGTTGCGGAGCGATCGGCGGGCCGTCGCGGGGCCGTCGCGGGGCCGTCGCGGGGCCGTCGCGGGGCCGTCGCGGGGCCGTCGCGGTCACGACGATGACGGCCGGGACGCCCGGGGCGGCGCCTACAATCGAGCGATGAGCCGTCCGCTTTCCGGCGACGATCCCCGTCGACCCGGCGGGGGCACCGAGGGCACTGAGCCGGACGCCCGGATCGGCGCGTCACCCGGTCAGCGACGGGCCGCGGCCGAACGCCAGCGGGCTCGGGCCTCCGCCTCGCCCCGGTCTGCGGCCTCGGCGCCGGGCAGCCGCAGGGGCGTCAGCGCCGCAGGCTCGGCGGGCGCGGCGGCCGGGGTGCGGATCGGCTCGGCGTCGGCGCGGACCTGGAGGGTCTGGGGACGGCTGTCCCATGACCGGCGGCTGGCGGCGCTGGCGTCGTGCGCGCTGATCGTGACGCTCTTCCTGCCGTGGTACCAGGAGACGGTGCTCGCGCCGGGCCTGCACGGCAAGATCGAGCGCGCCAGCGCGTCGCTGACCGGCTGGGGGGCGTTCTCCTTCGTCGAGGCCGCCGTGCTGCTCATCGCGGCGGCCGTCCTGGCACTGCTCTTCATCCGGGCGGAAGGGCGCACCTTCCACGTTCCGTTCGGCGACGGCGGGGTCATCACCGGGGCCGGGCTGTGGACGTGCGTCCTGATCGTCTGGCGGATCTTCGACAAGGAGGGCACGACCGGAAACGGCCTGGCGGTCACGACGCTGGGGATCGAATGGGGGATCTTCGTCGCCCTCGCCGCGGCAGGCGTGCTCGCCTATGCGGGCACGCGGATCCGCGCCGCCCGCGAGCCCGAGCCCCCGCTCCCCGGCGACGCCGACCGCCGGCCTGACCCCGGGCCCGAGGGCGACGTGACCGCGCGCCGCGCGCGACGCGCCGAGCGGCGCGCACGGACTGTGCCCGAGCCCGGTCCCGACACGGCGCTCAACGTCCGGCGGCGCCCGCGCAGCGTGTCGCCCTCGCCCTCGCCCTCCGCCGAGCGCCAGCCACCGGCGCGCCAGCCCCGGGACCATCCGGAGACGCACGACCCGCACGCGCACCGCACGGCCCGCGAGCCCCATGAGCCGCCGGCGCGCAGCCCCCTTGATCCCCGGGAGATCGCCGAGCTCGATCTCGCCGAGCCGCCGACCGCGCGGCTGGGGCGCGGGCGGACGGGCGGCCCGCCGTCGCCGGAGCCGGTTCCGCCACCGCCACCGGCATCGGCACCGGCACCAACGGCGTCGAGGGTCGACTCCTCCGAGCAGCCGACGCGGGTGGTCGACTCCTCCGAGGCGCCGACCATCGCCAGGCCGCGACCTCAGCCCGAGCGGGCACCCGCGCAGGAGGCCGACGGCGACGATGGCGACGATCAGCTGACGATGCGCTTCGACCGGCCGCGCTGAGCGCTGGCCGGTGGCCGGCGGCCCGTGGCCGGTGGCCGGTGGCCGGTGGCCGGCGATCATCCCGCGGCCGGCGGTCGCAGGACCCCCTCCCGAGCGGCGGGCGCACGGCGGGCAACGGACGTCAACCCGGGGGGCGCGGGAACGGGCGGGGCCCAACCCGGGCGCGGGCGCTAATGCGGCTGCAGGACGAAGGAGAAGTAGGCGCTGACGACGCCGATGATGAGGATCCCGGTGATGATCAGAGCCCGGGAGCTGATGATGTGGCCGAACACCCCGATCCCGAGACCGACCGCCAGGATGACCACGACGAGACTCAGTTGGGACTGCTGGGAGGCCAGGAGAAGGAGCACGCCGACCGCTAACCCTATATTTGAACACTGCCGATGACCGTCGCCATCCCCACTCCCGACTCCGTCGCCGACGTCGCGGCCGGCCTGCGGGCGGCCGGCTATCTGCCCGGGGAGTCGACCGCGCTCGTCTCCTACCTGGCCACCAAGCTCGGCAAGCCGATCCTGGTGGAAGGGCCGGCCGGGGTCGGAAAGACCGAGCTGGCCAAGGCGCTGTCGCGGTATCTCGGTCGAAGCCTGGTCCGCCTCCAGTGCTACGAAGGGCTCGACGAGGCCAAGGCGCTCTATGAGTGGAACTATCGCAAGCAGCTCCTGCGCATCCAGACCGAGGCCGGCGAGACGGGCTGGCAGGACGTGCAGGGCGACATCTTCGGCGAGGAGTTCCTCCTGGCGCGGCCGCTGATGACCGCGATCGCGTCGCCGGAGCCGGTCGTCCTGCTGATCGACGAGATCGACAAGACCGACCAGGAGTTCGAGGCGATGCTGCTCGAACTGCTCAGCGATTTCCAGATCTCGATCCCCGAGCTGGGGCGGATCGAGGCGCGGACGCAACCGGTCGTGCTGCTGACCTCCAACAACACCCGGGAGCTGACCGAGGCGCTCAAGCGCCGCTGCCTGTACCTGTGGCTCGACTATCCCGAGCGCGAGCACGAGCTCGAGATCGTCCGCCTGCATTCGCCTGAGCTCGACGAGCACGTCGCGCGCAAGCTGGTGGAGATCATCGGTCAGGTCAGGGAGCTGGATCTCAAGAAGCCGCCGAGCATCGCGGAGTCGATCGACTGGGCCAGGGCGCTCATCCTGCTCGGGGCCACCGAGATCGACGCCGAGACCTTCAAGCAGACGATGAGCGTGATCGTCAAGCACCGCACCGATCTGGACACCGTCGCCGCCCGGGTGGGAGTCAAGCTCGAACCGGCGGCAGATGTCAGCCCCGCCGCCTGAGCCCCCGGCTTCCCCGCGCCCGCCGTCCGGCGCGCAGTACGCCCGCATCCCCGCGCATGGCCCGGGCGGGTTCGACGGCCATCTGCTGGCCTTCGCCGAGGACCTCCGTGAGGAGGGGATGGCGCTCGGCACCTCGGAGATCCTCGACGCCTTCGCGGCCCTCGAGCACATCAGCTGGACCGTGCAGGCCGACTTCAAGGAGGCGCTGGCGGCCACGCTGGCCAAGTCCCCGGAGGACCGGCACGTCTTCGAGCTCGTGTTCGAGCGGTTCTTCTTCCGCGCGGCCGAGGCCGAGGCCTCCCGCCAGGAGATCAGCGAGGCCGGCGCCGCCCAGCAGAGCCTCGACGTCGACCTCGACGAGCTGCGCCGCCAGATCGCCCAGGCGCTGAAGGAGGGCTCGGAGGCGACGCTGCGCGACCTCGCCCGGCTCGCGATCGCGGCGTTCGGGCGCGGGGAGGGCTCGGGCGTCCTGGGCGTCGACGTCCAGCGGATCCGCCGCGCGCTCGGCCTGCGCACCGAGCCCCAGCCCGACCTCCCCCAGGACGATCCGCGCCGCAGCGGCGTTCCCCGTGAACAGCTGCGGCGCTTCGAGCAGCATCTGCGACGCGAGCTCGAGCGCGATCTGATCGAACGAACCGCCAGCCTCCCGCCCAAGCGGCCGCTGACCGATCTCGACCGCGCGCTGCCGACCGGCCCGATCCAGGATCTGGCGCAGGTCCACAAGGTCGTCGCCCAGCTCAAGCGGCGGCTCGCCACCCAGGGCCACGAGCTCAAGGGCCACACCCGCCACGCCCACGTCGACGTGCGCCGCACGATGCGCGCCTCGCTGCAGAGCGGCGGCGTCCCGATCGAGCTCAAATATCGCCCCAAGCGGCCCCGGCGTCCCGAGATCTTCGTGCTGTGCGACGTCTCGACGAGCGTGACGAGCGCCTCCACCTTCTTCCTGTCGGTGCTCCACGCCCTCCACGACGCGTTCCGGAAGCTGCGCTCGTTCGTCTTCATCGAGCGGATCTCCGAGGTGACCGAGGTGTTCGAGCGCGAACGCGACTTCCGGGCGGCGAGCGAGGCGGTGTCCCGCGACGCCGGCGTGGCCGACATCTCCGGCTACACCGACTACGGCCGGGTGTGGACGGAGTTCCTGGCGCTGATCGAGGACGAGCTCCACCCGCGGGCGACTGTGATCGTGCTCGGCGACGCCCGGACCAACGGGCGACCCCCGCGCGACGACGTGTTCGCGGCGATCACCGCGCGGGCCGGCCGGACCTTCTGGCTCAATCCCGAGCCGAAGCTGTACTGGAATTACGGGGACTCGGTCATCTCGGCCTATGCCGAGCACTGCACGACGTTCGAATGCTGGCGCAGCGACCAACTCGAGGACTTCGTCAAGGCGCTGACGCAGCCCGTCAGGGCCTGAGCTATGCCTCGTCGGTGAAGCGCGTCGTCGTCGTCCGCGTGTCGCCGTTGGCGTCGTGCAGGACCCACGTCGCGGTGTAGCCGCCGGGGGCCAGGGCGGGAACGCCGACGCCCGCGGCTGAATCGACGTTCGGGGAGGAGAACACCGGGTGCCGGGACCCGGCCGGGGTGATCGTTAGCGAGATCGGCGCACCGGTCGCGGCGACAGCGCCGTTCGCCGCCGGCAGGCCGCTCTGGGCCGACGCCACGAACGATCCATACAGCGTCTCGTCGTCGAGCGGCGCGGTCGACTCGATCTGCGGCACCGCGGTGATCGTCTGCCCGCCGCTGAACTCGTCGGTCTGGGCGATGTCGGCGGTCGGCAATCCGGCGGCCGAGCCATCGGCCGGGCAGACCGTGCCCGTGCCGGCGATGCCGTAGGTCACGCCGGAGCTGTTGGGCGGATGCGTGACCGGCGGCCCCCAGTACTCGCCGGGCTGGCAGGTCCCCGAGCCCACGACGGTCTCGTTGCCGACGATGTGGACCCGCAGACGGGCGACGTGCAGGCTCGTCAGCCGCCGGCCGGCCGCGTCGGTCAGCGTCAGCACCTGGCCCCCGCGCAGCCCGGGATCGGCGACGAAGATCGTCCCGTCCGCCCCGGCGCCGGCATGCAGGCGCCCGAGGGCGTAGCGTGCTCCGGGCACGAGGCCCGAGCAGCTGACCGCGCGGACGCGAAGATACGCGGCGCAGGTCGGAAAGCCCGTCGGCGTGAACAGCACGTCGGCGTTGCCGAGCCCCGACACGCTGTCGGGCTCGCCGAGCGAGATCGTCATCGCGACGAGCGCGCCCGGCGGGTTCACGAAGCTCACGCCGCGGTTGTCCTCGCTGGTCAGCGTCACCGGCGTCCCGGACGACAGATGGGAGACCGGGACGATCGCGGCGTCGGTCTCGGTGCCGCACAGCTGCGCCGGCGGCTCGGTCAGCGCGGCGCCGATGCGCAGCGACAGCACGCCGGTCTGCCCGCACGGCCCGAGCAGGACGCGGCTCTGACCACCGGCGGACTGCACCGCGTAGCCGTTGTCGAGATCGAACCAACCCGTGTAGCCGGATTCGGTGAACGGATTGCCGCCATCGCCGGTCTCGATCAGATCCGGCGCCGGTGCTCCCCGGCCCGAGCCGTAGGAGACCTCGATCTCGTCGCGGTCGTCCCCGACCGCGTGCGGCGCGCCATGAGCGCCACGCAGGGTCAGCGGACCCCAACTGCCGTCGGGCCGGGTCACGCCGCGGGCCAGCGCGACGAGCTCGCCGCCGCGGGCCAGGCCGACGCCGACGGGGAGACGGCCCGGCCGGCCGGTGTCGCCGCTGACCTGGGCGCTGAACTGGCGCAGGTCGATGACCTGCCGGGGGAGCGTCGTCGTCGTGACGCTCGAGCTCTGGACGCAGCCCTCGCGGGCATCTGACCAGATGTCCTGGATGAGGTACTCATGGCCGTTGATGAGCTGGTTGTACGGCGAGCCGTCGGCGGCGTAGCCGAGCGGCGTGCCGTCCTGCGGGCCGGTCTCGCACTTGTCGGCGGTCTCGTAGCCGTTGGGATCCATCCACGCGTTGCCGACCGGGTCGGTGATCGCCTCGATCGTCTCGTGCGCCAGGGTGTCGATCGTCGACTCCGCTTCGGGGTTGCCCTCGGGATCGGAGCCGGGACCGGGCGTCAGCTCGATCAGCGGATCGGGAATCGAGCCGTAGATCGTCAGTCCGTGACCGAGATCGAACTCGGAGTGATAGCCCGCGTAGGAGTTGGTCCCGCAGACGTCGTCGCTGGAGCAGGTGTCGACGTCGGGCGGGAGGAGGACGAACCAGATGTTCGACAGTCCGCGCTCGCCGGGCGCAGCCGGTCCGATCAGCTTGTCGACCTCCCTCTGGAGCTCGAGGTCGGTGACGCAGGTCGCCACGCCCTCCGGCGACGCGCACTGGTCAGCCCGGCGCGGATAGGCATCGGTGTCGGTCACCGAGTCGGCGGCGGCCGAGTAGTGGATGTCGTAGCTGCCCGGACCGGTGTGGTCTCCGTACTGGTCCAGCACCGAGAAGATGCTGCCGGGCGTGCCCGAGGCGGCGGCCACGTCGGTGAAGAACTGCTCGATCATCGCCTCGTATCCGGGCACGAAGAAGCCCGGGGAGCCGTCGAAGGCGTGCCCGGCCGGCGCCCACCAGACGGTGTGGATCGTCACGTCACGCATGACCAGGCCACCGTGGTAGACGACCGGGACGCTCGGCGCCGCGGCGATCTCCGGACCGCCGGCCGCCGGCTCGAGTCCGAGCGCGGAGCCGACCCGAGGCGTGAACAGCGTCTTCGCCGACGCGGACGCGGGGGCGACGCCGATCGCTGCGGCGATGACGAGCGCCAGGCCGATCGCGACCGCTGAGCGCACGCGCGCGTCGCTCGTGCGGCGTTTCACGACAGCAGGCATTGCGAGCACCCTATCGCGCCGAGGGAGGTAGCATCCCCGGTGTTGACCTAGGCAAACCAGGGGGGCTGGCGGGCACGCCGGCTGAGATAGCGCCCTACGCCGTGCATCGGCCCCCGCCGTGCACCGACGACCCGGCACTGACCCTTCGAACCTGTGGGGTAATGCCCGCGAAGGGAGCGACTGAGAGAATGATCGAGGCTCCGCCCCAGGGGCCTCTCGAATTTCACGGCACCGACGGCGTGCGGGTGGAATTCGTGAGCCGGACGTTCGCGACGCGCGGCGGGCCGGTCCAGGCCCTGGACCGGGTGTCGCTGCGGGCGCGGCGCGGCGAGATCGTCGCGGTCGTCGGCCCCAGCGGCTGCGGCAAGACGACCCTGCTCGAGCTCATCTGCGGCCTGCAGCGGCCCGACGAGGGCGTGGTCGCCTGCGATCCCGCCGCGCTGATGGCGCAGAGCGACCTGCTGCTCCCATGGCTGTCGGCCGTCGACAACGCCGCGCTGGCGCTGCGCGTGCAGGGCATGGGCCGCACCGAGGCCCGCGCGACGGCCGGCCCGTGGCTGCGCCGCTTCGGACTGGACGGATTCCAGTCCGCGCGCCCGGAGCGCCTGTCCGGCGGCATGCGCCAGCGGATCTCGTTCCTGCGCTCGCTGCTGGCGGGCCGCCCGGTGCTGGCGCTCGACGAGCCGTTCGCATCGCTGGACGCGCTGACCCGCGCCGAGATGCAGGGCTGGCTGGCCCACGTCCTGGAGACCGAGCCGCGGACCGTCGTGCTCGTCACCCACGACGTCGAGGAGGCGGTCGTGCTCGCCGACCACGTCGTCGTCATGTCGGCGCGCCCGGGCCGCGTCGTGGCCGAGATCGAGGTCGCGCTGCCCCGCCCGCGACGGCGCACCGATCCCGAGGTCGTGGCGCGGCGCGAGCTCGTCCTGCAGTCGCTGGGAGTCCGGCCATGAGGCGCCGGCTGACCGGCTGGGGCGCGCCGGCGATTCTGGCGATCCTGCTCGGAGCGTGGGAGCTGTACGTCGACCTCGGCGGCGCCGATCCGCTGATCCTCCCTCCCCCGCACGCGATCGCGCAGTCGATGTTCCAGGATCGCGGGCTGCTGTGGAGCAACTTCCTCGTGACCGCCGAGGAGATCGTGCTCGGGATCGGCCTGGCGGCGATCGCCGGCCTGGGCTTCGCGATCGCGATCCATCTCTCGGATCGGGTCCGCGTCTCCGTGCTGCCGATGCTCGTCGCCTCGCAGACGGTCCCGATCCCGATGCTCGCCCCGCTGCTCATCCTGTGGCTCGGCTTCGGCCTGCTGCCCAAGCTCGTGGTGATCGCGATCGTGTCGTTCTTCGCGATCGTCGTGACGACGCTCGCCGGGCTGTCGGCCGTCGACCCGGGGATGCTGAAGGTGATGAGGACGTTCGGGGCGTCACGGTCCAGCGTGTTCCGTCATGTCGAGCTGCCGTCGGCGCTGCCCGGGCTGTTCACCGGGATCCGGCTGGCGGTCGTGTTCGCGGTCATCGGGGCGGTGCTCGCCGAGCAGGCCGGGGCCAACTCCGGGCTCGGATACCTGTTCGAGATCTCCCAGGGGCAGCTGCTGATGGCGCGGGCGTGGGCGTCGGTCGTGATCCTGTCGCTGTTCGCGATCGCCCTCTTCTGGATGATGACAATCGCCGAGCGGCGCGCGCTGCCGTGGGCGCACCCGACGATCGGAGAAGAACGACCATGAGAAGAACGCTGGCGCTCCTCGCCGGCGTGGTGGCGAGCGCGCTGACGCTCGCCGCCTGCGGCGCCAAGGTGGACGCCACGACGCCGACGGCCTCCCAGGATCAGACGCTGACCGTGATGCTCGACTGGTTCCCCAACGCCGACCATGTCGGTCTCTACGAGGCGCTGGCCAACGGAGACTTCGCGCGGGCCGGGCTCAAGGTCAGGATCGTCGTCCCGAGCAACGACTCGACGCCGCTGCAGCTGCTGTCGGCCGGCAAGGTCGACGTCGCGTTCACCTACGAGCCGCAGCTGATGCTGGCGCGCGACCAGGGGGCGTTCGTCGCCGCGATCGCCGCGGTCGTCCAGCGGCCGTTGACGTCGATCATCTCGCTCGGCGACAAGCGCATCACGTCGCCCGCCGATCTGCGCGGCAAGACCGTCGGCGATGCCGGGATCCCGTATCAGACGGACTTCCTGCAGACGATCCTCGCGCATGCCGGCGTGCCCGCCCACACGGTCACCGAGGACGACGTCGGCGAGAACCTCGTGCCGGCGATGCTCTCGGGCCGGGTCGACGCGACGATCGGCGGCTACTGGAATTACGAGGCGCTGGAGCTGCGCCAGGACGGCCGCAAGGTCAACGTCATCCACGTCGAGGACGCCGGCGTCCCCGACTACGACGAGCTCGTGCTCGCGGTGCGCGAGGACGAGATCGCCAACGACGGCGACGAGCTGCGGCGCTTCGTGCAGGCACTCGGGCGCGGCTATGCGGCGGTGCGCGCCGATCCCGCGGCCGGGGTCAAGGCGCTGCTGGCCGCCAACCCGTCGCTGAGCTCCAAGCTCCAGACGGCCAGCGTCACCGCGACCCTGCCCTCCTTCTTCCCGTCAGGGGCCGGGCAGCCGTGGGGCTGGCAGGATCAGGCGCAGTGGAACGCGTTCGGCGACTGGATGGTGCGCGAGCACCTGCTCTCGCACCCGTCGGTCGTCGCTGACGCCTCCACCAATCAGATGCTCGCCGGGCAGGGCCCGTAGCGGGACGCCGGGAGCGTCGCTCGTGGTCCTGCGCCGTGACGCGGATGGCGTGCTGGCCGTCGGCCAGGCCTCGCACGCCTGGCTGTGCGGGCAGATGGCCCGCTCCTGGGGCAACGAGCGCTTCGGTTCGGTGGTCCCCCTCGACGATGTCGCGCTCGGGGCCGAGCAGCACGACGTCGGGATGGCGGCCTGGGATCTGGAGCCGGCGCGTGATCCGGAGACCGGCCTGCCGCAGTCGTTCATGTCGATGGGAGCGGAGGTCAACGCCTCGCTGTGGCGGACCGGCCCGATCCGCCTCGTCACCCAGAGCCGCTACGCCGCGCTGCTGGCGACGATGCACGGCCGGCGGCTCTACGAGCGCTTCGATCTCGCCACCGCCGCCCCCGACGAGGCGCGCGTCGTGCGCGCCTTCCTCGGCGAGGCGCGGGAGCAGGAGTCCGCGCTGCTGGCCTCGCTGCGCGCCGATCCGGCGATGGCCGCGCACGCGACGCCGGAATCCGTCGCGCGCAACAGCGGGCTCATCTGGACGTGGGATGCGCTGTCGCTCGCGCTGCTGCTCGATTGGGCCCCGCTGACGCTCACCGCGGGGGCGGCGGCCGAGGCGGCGCCCGCCCCGATCGAGATCGCCGTGCGGACGGTCGCCGGCTCCCCGGCGGATGGGGTGGCGAGCGTCACCTCGCTGTCGCCGTGGCCCTTCACGACCCGCGAAGCTCGGATCGAGCTGCGGTGCGAAGGACGGCGACTGACCGGAGACGGCTACGCGAGCCAGGCCGAGCTCAACGCCGCCTGGCGCGAGGCGCCGTGGGAGACGGTGCGCTTCACGCTCATCTCTACCGATCCTTGATCAAGTCTGCCGCCGCGCCGCGTAGGATGCCCGGCGATGGTGAGCACACGGATCGTGCTGGCCGCGGCCGTCGTGGCGGCCTGCGGGACCTCCCAGGCACTCGCACTCACGGCACACACACCGGCACGGGCACGGCCCCAGCAGCGACCGCTGGCCGTCACCGACGTCTGTCTCGACACCCAGCTGACGCTCGCCGACGACGGCGTCCAGGGAGCGACCGGCCACGCCGAGATCAGCTTCGGGCTCGTCAACAGGTCGGGCCGGACGTGCGCCCTGCGCGGCTATCCGGGCGTCAGGCTGCTCGGGACCTCCGGCCGGGCGCTGACGCTCGACGTCAAGCGGGGCGGGGGCTTCTTCCCCGACACGCTGCGACCGCCCACCACGATCGAGATCGCTCCGCGGGCGAGCGCGCGCTTCGGACTCAGCTTCATCACCGATGACGAGTACGCGCACGCCGGCGCGTGCCGGACGGTGAGCGTGGCGACGGTGATGGCACCGGGGGCCGCGGCGCGCTGGCTGTCGATCACGCTGCCCGGGCAGCCGCGGGTGGCGCCGTGCGGCGAGCAGGCCGCCGTCTCCCCCGTCTACTCGCCATCACGCGGATAGCGACGCCGCCCGGGCCGGCCCGGCCCGGCGCGGGAGCGATCCGCCGTCGGGGTCAGGCGACGAGCCGCAGGGCGGCGCTGCTCTGACCGGCCGACAGCGCGTGCAGCCCGGCGAGCCCGGCCCAGGGCTCGTACGGGGCGAAGAAGCGCTCCACCTCATCCTCGGTGGCGCGGGCGCGCGGATCCCCGCCGCGCAGGCGACCGACGAGCTTGAGATAGCCGAGGTCTCCGGCGGGGAGCTGATCAAGCCGGCCCTGCCCGGTGAGCGCCATCGTCTGCAGCGTCCAGCTCCCGATCCCGCGGATGGCGCGCAACCGCCGCCATCCCCGCTCATGATCGGGAGCGGAGAGGTCGACGCGCCCGGAGGCGACCTCGCGGGCGGCGCGGATGAGCGCCACCGCGCGCCCCGCCGAGAGGCCGAGCGATTCCAGCAGCGCCGGGGCCTGCCCGGCCAGCACGGACGCCGGCGGCGAGTCGGCGAGCCCGGTCACCGGACAGCGCCGCCCGAGCACGCGGACGAGTCGGCGCTGGATCGCGGCGGCGCGCTCGTACTCGATCAGCTGCTCGCACACCGACCAGGCGAGCGCCTCGAACGGGTCAGGACGCCCGGCCGGGCGCAGGCCGGGATTGGCGCGCACCGCGGCGCCGATCACCGGGTCTGAGCGGAAGCGGTCGTAGAAGGCGCGCAGATCCAGGTCGACGCCGAGCGCGGCGCGCATCCGCTCGATCCCCCACTCCGCGACGTCGCGGCTCTCGGCGCGGGCGCCGAACAGCACCCGATCGGGCGCGAGCTGAGCGATCCGGATCGCCACCGGACGGTCGTCGGCGTGCAGCAGCCGGTGCAGCACGCCGCCCCGGGTGCGGCCGAGCCCGTCCAGACCGACGCGGCGGGTGAGGCGGAACACCCAGCGCGGCCGGACCTCGATCCGCACCTCGAGGGCGTAGCCCTCGCTCACTCCTGCGGCTTCGCGATCAGATGGACGTCGACCAGGAAGCGGTGCGACGCGACGACCGGCAGCCCGTCGAGCCCCCGGCCCTGGCGGTTGGCCTGCGTCCTGGCCACCTTGCGGGCGCCGAGGCGATGGACGAGGGCCACGGTGGCGGCGCCGGCGACGAACCCGGTGGCGGCGACGGCGACCGCCTGGACGGCGGGCAGCGGGCCGGTGGGCAGCGTGGTGACCGTCCCCGGCTCCAGCGTCGTGACCTCGGCCAGAACCGCGAAGCCGTCGACCAGCTCGCCGTCGGCGACCTCGACGTCGGACGGCTCGACGATCGCGTCGGCCTCGAAGGCGACGGCGACATCGTCGGGCGCAGCGGCGCCGGCGTTGTCGCCCGGGGCCTCGGACGCCGAGGCGCCGCCGGCGCGTGAGGGCCATCGAACGGGCATGGGCGCTACATGGTGACAGCGTTGGCGGTCATCTTCAAAGTGGCGCTGGTGGCGCTCGTTACGATTACACCCGCCAATGTCAACCTCAGTCGACGTCTTCGCCAAAGCTCGGGAGCACGAACGCCTCGCCGAGCTCAAGGCCGCCCGCGAGCTCGGCGCGCTGCCGTACTTCCATGTCCTGGAGGGCCCCACCCTGCCGGTCGTGATGATGGAGGGCCGGCGGCGGATCATGCTCGGCTCCAACAACTATCTGGGCCTGACCGGCGATGAGCGGGTCCGCCAGGGGGCGCTCGACGCGCTGATGAAGTACGGCACCGGCCTGACCGGCTCCCGCTTCCTCAACGGCACGATCGATCTCCATCTCGAGCTCGAACGCGAGCTCGCCGACTGGATGGGCACCGAGGACGCGCTCGTCTACACGACCGGCCATCAGGCCAATCTCGGGGCACTCGGCACGATCCTGGCACCGGGCGACACGGTCATCGCCGACTCCGGGGACCACGCCTCGATTCTCGACGGCTGCCTGCTCTCCGGGGCCAAGCTGCGCGCGTTCCGCCACAATCGCATGGACCTGCTGGAGCGGCGGCTGCAGAGCGCGACCGGCGACGGCGGCGGCATCCTCGTCGTCGTCGACGGCGTCTTCTCGATGGAGGGCGACGTCGCGCCCCTGCCGGAGATCGCCGACCTCTGTGGCCGCTACGGCGCCCGGCTGATGGTCGACGAGGCCCACGCCCTCGGCGTCCTCGGGGCCCGGGGTGCCGGCACGTGCGAGCTGCTCGGAGTCGAGGATCGCGTCGACCTGCGGATGGCGACGTTCTCGAAGTCGCTGGCGTCGTGCGGCGGGGTGATCGCCGGACCGGCCGACGTGATCGAGTTCCTGCGGATCGCCTCGCGGCCGTTCATGTTCACCGCATCGGGCGTGCCGGCGGCGGTCGGCGCGACCCTGGCGGCGGTCCGCATCTGCCGCTCGGACGAGGGACGCGAGCTGTTCGCCAAGGCGCTCGACAACGCGCGCTATCTGCACGCCGGTCTGAGCGAGCTCGGATTCAGCGTCGTGCGGCCGACCCGGATGGCCGACGGCAGCGAGATCATCACGACGGTCGTGCCGGTCGTCGTCGGCGACGACTGGAAGGCCGCGCTGCTGTGGAAGGCGCTCTACGAGGCCGGGATCTTCGTCAACACGGCGCTGCATCCGGCGGTCCCGCTGGGCGGCGCGCTGCTGCGCACGAGCGTCATGGCGACGCACGATCACGCGACGCTCGACGAGGCGCTGACGACCTTCGGCGAGGTCAAGCGCGTCTTCGAGGACGAGCACGGGCCGCTGCCCGGACCCGCGTAGGGGCGACCCCTGACCGGGCAGTACTTGTCCGCATTTGCACAAGTCCTGCCGAGCGACAAAAAACGCGCTCTGAGCGCATGTCACCCTCGTGTGACGTTGCTGTGACCAAACGGTTTGCTCTACGTTCTCTATGCCGCACGGGGGTGGTCGACCGGAAGCGGCGACAGGGCCGCCGGAGAGGGCGTACTGGCCTCCGGCGACCACCATCTGAGGGTCGAACCCCATCGGACCCGCACAATCGAAACGCAGGGCCGGCTGCATCGCGGTCGCGTGCCGCAACGACGCCGATACTGGTCAACGTCCGCTCTGGCGGACCCGAACGCTGAGAAGTGAGAGCACCACCATGACCCGAGTCGCCGTGAAGACCGCCGAGCCGCAGCAGCGCATGCGAGCCCTCGAGCGAGCCAATGAGATCCGGCTCGCCCGCGCAGCGCTGAAGCGCACGATCGGAGCAGGTGCGGTCTCCGCCGCGGACGTCATTCTCGAGTGCCCGGATGCGGCGCACAGCTGGCCGATCGGCGAGCTCCTGATGAGCCAACGCCGCTGGGGCAGCACACGATGCCGGAAGTTCCTCACTCGCAACAACATCGTGGAGACCAAGCCGGTCGGGACCTTGACCGAGCGCCAGCGCCAGATGCTGGCGGACTCGCTGGAGGCCTGCGTCTCACGGGAACTGGATCTCGTCGGAGTCTGATGATCCGTGGCCCTGAGCCGGGGGCGTGACCGACTGTCACGCCTCCGGGTCGGGGAATCGAGCCGATCGCAGCGAGGCGGGCAACAGCGGCGAGCCGGTCGCTCAGACCTGGATCCCGATCGGCGCCGGAGCCGCGCCGGCGAACAGCAGGAACCAGATCAGGAAGCCGACGACGGCGACGGCGGCGCTGACCACGAGGACTCCCTCGAGCACGACGTGACCCGGATCGCCGAGACCGCGCGCGCGGCAGTTGCCGCGATAGATGTCGCTCAGGCGGCCGAGGATCGTCGCGAGCAGACCGATCGTCACGATCACACCGACGAACGCCGCGGCGAGCGCGGTGCCGAGGGACTCGGTCGAGCCCTGGATCTGGGAGGCGACCCAGATCCAGAGCAGCGGCGTGCCGACCCACAGGACGAGGCTGCCGATGAACATGATCGCGATCACGAGGATCGCGCCGGTTCCGGTCCGCAGCAGCGATCGCATCCGCGTCACGGCCATCAGACGAACCGGGCCGCGGCCGGCCGGATGGCCGGTCGCGAGCCCCCGGCTAACGGACAGCCGGAGGAGAGCTTGACCTGCCACCAGCCCATCAGCATGCCGATCAGCCCGAGCCGCGGCCGGACCTGCCAGACGCCGCAGCCGGGCTCCCCCAACTCCCGGCGCGAGATGCGCTCGAAGCGATGCTCGGCGGGCGCCAGCAGCATCCGCTCCAGCGCCAGTCGCCGCTGCGCCTGCTCGTCGGCGCACCGGGCGATGGTGATCTGCGCCTGGTGCAGGCGCTCGGCCAGATCGTCACGGACGCGCTCCAGCTCGCCGAGATCCAGGAGGCGGGGCGCCGAGCCCGAGCGTGACGGCGCCGGCGTCAGCCCGCCCATCGGGAACGCCGTCACGAATGCCCCGGCCAGCTCACGCTCGAGGCGGGCGATCTGAGCGCGGAGCGTGCGGCGAGCAGCGGCCCGTGACTTCTCGTCGCCGTCCGTGAACGTCCCCGGCGCCTCGCATGCGACGCCGGCCGAACGAGCGCCGTGCGGTGGGGCGAGCTGACGTGCTCCCATCCTGACGGCACCTTATCAGCCGTCGTTGGCGCTCAGAATGAGCTCGGCGCTGACCCACAGCGCCTCCTCGACGTGGACGTCGGGGACGCCGTCGACCCCGACCGCGAACAGCGCCACGCGGCGCGCGGACCGGCCGGGAGCGGAGCCGGCGAGCGGCTCGCCGAACAGGACGGCGTGGACGCGACGGCGGTCGGCGACGGCGAGCGTCCCCGGCTCGACGTACTCCTGCGCGCGCGCCGCCGGCGAGACGTCGGCGGCGGTCGTGGTGCGGATCCCGAGCCCGTCGGTGTCGACGACGGCGGCGTCGAGCGCCCAGACCGGGACGCCGGTCTCCAGCAGCGCCACCAGGCAGGCGTCGCCGATCAGACCGGCCGAGCGAAATCCGCCGTGCAGCAGCCGGGTGACCGCGGCGCGCTCGGCCGGCGGACGCTCGACGTCGGGATCGAGCCCGATCTGGCGAAAGAAAGCGCGGAAGGCCTGGGGAACCGGCTTGGTCCGCAGCGCGACCGCGCCGGCGCCGGTGACCCGGTCGGCGAGCGCCGCCAGCCGCGCCAGAACCGCCTCCGGGCTCGGCTGCTGCCGCGCCGGGACCGTCAGCCAGCCGAGCCGGAGCCCGGGGAACTCGGCGCGGAGCTCGGGCGCGACGCGGCCCGGACGCGGCGCGGTCAGCCGATCGGGGGTCACCTGGGCCGTCCGGTCGGGAGCTGTCTCACGCCGGCCCGACGTGGCGCGGGCCGGCGGCGAGCAGCGCCTGCACTCGGGGCGCGAGCGCGGCCGCGGTCTGCCAGTGGCCGCCGATCAGGCGCTGGTCGACGATGCCCCCGCGGCGGGCGAGCTCGACCATCGGGCAGACGACGACGCCGTACAGCGCTCCGACCGAGCCGTCGCGGTCATACGCGACCGGGATCGTCCAGTGACGCGCCCGGGCGAGGTGGGCGATCTCGGCGTGACCCGCGTCGATCGCCACCGCCGCGAACTGGACCTCCGCGGCGGGGAAGCGGCGGGAGAGGGTCTGAAGCGCGTCGACCTGGCGCTCGCAGGAGCTCGACGCGGTGACGAAGAAGGCGAGCACGAGCGGCTCGCGGCGGCTGATCAGGCAGATGTTGAGCGCGCGGGGGTCATGCCGGGCGAGCGTGCACGGCGGCGCGAGATTGGGATCGCCGTTCAGGGTGGTGTCGGCGAGCGGGGCGGCGAAGTCACGTAGCCGCTGTCCCGGCGGCACCCCGGTCGTCCCGATGCCGTGGGTCGCGAACTGGATGATCGAGACGACCACGACGAGGGTCAAGCCGATCCCCCCGATCATCCATCGATAGCGGCGCGTGTCGATCGCCGGGGCGAGCGGTGGCGTGGCGGCCGCGGCGCCGTCCCGCGGCGCGGCGGCGCCCGGCATGGCGGCCGGTGAGCCGTCTCCCGGCGCGGCGGCGCCCGGCGTGGCGGCGCCCGGCGTGGCGGCCGGTGAGCCGTCCCCCGGCGCGGCGGCGCCCGGCGTGGCGGCGCCTGGCGTGGCGGCCGGTGAGCCGTCCCCCGGCGCGGCGGCGCCCGGCGGGCGGCGGCGCGCGGCGACCGCACGGTCGGGGTCCAGCCGGCTGAGCGCCCCGCGAGGCGCCGTCGTGGGACGCCGGGGTGGTTCGCCGTCCGGCGGAGGGTCGGTCACGCCATTCCCGGCCGGCGGCGAAGGCGGGACAGCGCGCCGGCGGCGGCGCGCCGCGGATGGCGCAACGGCTCGAGCACCGCACCGCTCTCGGCCAGCGTCAGCACCGCGGGGAGGATGAGCAGGACGCCGCCGAGCGAGACCGTGAGGTCGACGAGCGTGACGAAGCCGAAGTCGCGGAGCATCGTGATGTCGGAGAAGACAAGCACGCCGAAGCCGACGATCGCCGTCACGCCGGAGGCGAGCACCGCCGCGCCCGTCGAGCGATACGTGCGCTCCAGCGCGGCGCGCGCATCGTGCCCGGCGGCCCGCTCCTGGCGAACCCGCTCGGCGAGCAGGACGCTGAACTCCGTGGAGATGGCGATCACGAGCGTCCCGAGCGTCGCCGACATCGGGTTGAGCGGGATCCCGATCATGTACAGGACGAGCGATGACCAGCCGGTCGCCAGGGCGATCGGGACCAGCGGCACGAGCGCCCGCCGTGGGCGCCGCAGGACGAGCAGCAGGACGAGGCCGACCGCCAGCAGCCCGGCCACGAGCGTCAGCAGGCGCCGTCCGGCCGACGAGAGCGCGGCGTTGGCCTGGGCGGCGAGGACCGGCAGTCCGGCCAGGGCGGCGGAGACCCCCGATGGCGGGCGAAGGTGCGCGCGCATGTAGTCGATGACCTGCTGCTGGCGAGCGAGCGGCATCAGGCGGATTCCGAAGGCGAGCGTCGCCTCGCGGTGATCAGGCGTGATCACCGCCTGCGAGAAGTACGTCGGCACCGCGTGCAGGAGCGCGTCGATCTGGGACTGGCTGAGCGCTGCGGCGCTCGGCGCCGCCGACGCGGACGTCGATGTGGATGTCGACGTGGATGTCGACGTGGAGAAGAGATCCGGCAGCGACAGCGCCGGGCACAGCGTGGCCCGCGCGCAGCCCCGCTGCTCGACGTAGCCGTAGTGGCCGAGCAGCGCATGCTCGTAGCCGATCATCCATCGCACGACGGCGGGCGTGGCGACGTCGTCGGCGCGCACGACGACGTCGATCTCGCCCGAGACGCCGGTGACCCGCTCCAGCCGCTGGAGATCGCGCAGCGCCGGCATGTCCGCCGGCACTAGCTTGGTGACGTCGGATTGGACCGCGGTCTGCGTGTCGGCGATCCACCCGGCGACGGCCAGGATCCCGGCGAGCGCCAGCACCCGTCCGGGGCGGCGGGTGACGGCGGCCAGCAGCCGCGAAACGGCCGGCCCGTTCGCGGCCCCGGCCGGCCCGTTCGCGGCCCCGGCCGGCCCGTTCGCGGCCCCGGCCCGCCCGTTCGCGGCCCGGGCCCGCCGGGCGCGACGAGTGCAACCGGCGAGCGGGGCGACGATCTCCCGCGCGCCGCGCAGCGAGGCCGCGAGCACGTCCCGCGTGCCGCGCGCCGGCGGCGCGATGATCTCGCCGGCGCCCCGGACCGCCGGAGCGAGGATCTCGGCGGCGCCGCGCAGCGAGGCCTGGACCGGGGCGGTCACGCCCGTCACCGCCCCCGTCTCGCGGGCGACCCGGGCATTCCGGCGCCCGGCCAGCGCCATCGCCGCCGAACCCGCGGTCAGCGAGCAGACGAGCGCGATCGCGATTCCCCCCACGAGCAGGAGGCCGAAGCCGCGAACCATCGGGACCGGCGAGAGCAGCAACACGAGGAAGCCGGTCGCCGTGGCCAGCGCCGCGGTGGCGATCGCCGGCGCCGACCGGCCCGCGGCCTGCGCGATCTCGCCCCCTGACTCCTGCGCCCGGGACTGGAACTGGATCCCGTAGTCGACCCCGAGACCGATGAGGATCGGCAGCACGGCGATCGACGCCATCGTCAGCGTCGCTCCGAGGAGCGCGACGAGCCCGAAGGTGATGCCCGCCGAGGCGAGCGCGATCGCCAGCGGCAGCAGGCGCAGGCGGCTGCGAAAGACGACCAGCAGCGTCAGCGCCATCGCCAGCAGCACGGCGATCAGCAGACCGGAGATGGCGCCGGTGATCGCGCTCGAGAGATCGTTGATGACGACCGGGACGCCGGTGACGCTGTACGTGCCGCCGTGCGCCAAGCGGAACATCGGCATCCGCACCGCCCGGCGGATCCAGGCGATCGCCTGCGCCTGGCGGGCGTCGGACAGCGACGCTCGCAGGCGGACCTGGATGAGGGCGGAGTCCGAGGACGGGAACAGATACGCGAGCCGCGGCTTGGGCTGCCCGGCGCCCCGGGAGGTGTCGAACACGATCTGGCCGATGAACGCCGAGTCGTCGATCGACGGCATGCCGCTGATGCCGGAGCTGAGATAGAGCCGGGCGAGCGACTGCAGCTGGAGCGCGTACTCCGCCTTGCCGGCGGCTCCGGCGTCGGCCAGCGCCCGGGCCCGCGTCACCCCCTGGCCGAGCGCCAGGGCGTACGCGCTGGCCTCGGCCGACCGGGTGGCGGTGCCGACCCCGGCCACCAGGGTCCGGATCTCGGTGTTGACAGCGGCGACGGCGCGGTTGAGGAAGGTGGCCGGGCCGTAGACCACCTGTGCCGGCGCAAAGCGAGCCAGCTTCCCGCACGGGCTCTGAGCGCCGCCGTAGGGCACATGCCCGGCCGCGGCCGGCACGAACGCGCGCAGCGTCGTGCTCGGTAACGCGTACTGCCCGGCGAGGCAGGCCTCGAGCCGGGTCAGGGTCGTCAGATCGCCGGTCTGGACCAGGTCGGCGAGGGGCTCGTGGATGAGGATGATGACCGCGTCGTCGCCGAAGTGGCGCTGATCGTCGATCGTCGCGCGATACGCGGGCGACGACCGGCCGACGAAGGTGTCGATGCCGGCCGAGGGCTTCAGGCGCAACGCTCCGAGGCCGCCGGCGAGCGCGAGGACGAGGACGATCGCCAGCGTCGCCAGCGGCCGGCGAGCCGCGGCCCCCGCCAGCCGCGCAAAGCTGTCCTGCGCCCTCATCTCGCGCCGAGGCTACCGGCCCGGTGACCCGCACGGGCCACCCGGGGCGCCGAGGGGCCTAATCCATCGTCAGCGGCCCCTGCGACTCCCCGGACAGGAACTGCCGGATGAACGGGTTCTCGGAGTTGAGCATGTCCTCGGCCGGACCCGCCTCGACGATCCGCCCCTTCCACAGGACGTTGATGTAGTCGGCGACCCGGCGCGCGCTCATGATGTCGTGGGTGATGACGCAGAAGGTCGGCAGGTGCTCGCGCTGGTTCTCCTTGGCCTCGTCCATCATGTCGCGGTGGATCTCCAGGATCAGCTCGCCGAGCAGCGCCGTGCGGACCGGATCCAGGCCCGAGTCGGGCTCGTCGAAGAGCACGATGTCGGGCTCGAGCACGAGCGCCCGGGCGAAGCCGGCCCGCTTGCGCATCCCGCCGGACAGCTCATTGGGCATCAGCAGGCGAGCACTGCCCAGGCCGACCTCGTTGAGCCGGCGCATGACGATGTGCTCGACCTCGTCCTCCCCCTTCTCGGTGTGCTGGCGCAGCGGGAAGGCGACGTTGTCGAAGATGTTCATCGAACCGAACAGGGCGCCGTCCTGGAACAGGAGCCCGAACTTCTTGCGCATGTCGAACAGGTCGTCGTCGGGCATGTCGGGGACCGACCGGCCGTGGACGAGGATGTCGCCGCGATCGGGATACAGCAGCCCGACCATGTGCTTGATGCAGACCGACTTGCCGGTGCCCGACGGCCCGAGGATCATCGACACCATGCCCTCCGGCAGGCCCATGTTGAGCCCGCGCAGGATCGGCGTGCGGCCGAACGACTTGTAAATGTCGACGAACTCGACCGCATCGGGCCGGCCCGACGGATAGACCTTGTAGGTGTGGAAGCGGTACTCCTCGTCGGAGACGCCATCCGGCGGAGCCGGGCGCGGCGACTCGTCGACGACGGAGACCCGGGATGACGGCTTGGCCGCCGAGACCCCGGACGACGGCTTGGCCGCTGAGACCCGGGACGACGGCTTCGCCGCTGATTCGCTGTTCGATTCCATTCAGCCTCCGATCGGTGCTCGCGGATTGGCGCCCCAGAAGAGCTGTGTGCCGAGCATGCCGATGAGATGCACCGAGACGAGATTGAGCACCATCGACTTGGCGGTCGCCGTCCCCACCCCGACCGGGCCGCCGCTCGCGTTGTAGCCGTAGTAGCAGCCGACGATCACGATCACGATCGCCATGCTCATCGCCTTGATCAGGCTGTATAAGAGGTCCGGCGGGTTCTGGAACTGCCAGAAGACTAAGAAGAAGCCCCCGGAGGAGACGTAGCCGATCTGCTGCACGACGGCGAGATAGCTGGCGAAGAAGCCGGCCCCGATCGAGCACAGATAGACGAACGGCAGCACCATCATCGCCGCCAGCAGGCGGGTGGCGCACAGGAAGCGCATGCCGCTGATGCCCATCACCTCCAGGGCGTCGATCTCGTCGGAGATCCGCATCGAGCCGAGCTCGGCGACGATCCCGGTGCCGACCTTGGCGGCCATCATGTAGCCGAAGACGAGCGGCACGAGCTCGCGCAGGTCGCACCACGCCGCGAACACGCCGGAATAGGCCGGGGTGCCCTCCCCGTAAGTGAAGTACGCGCCCTCGATCCCGCACTCCAGGCCGATGATGAACACCAGGCCCCAGATGACGAGCGTCGAGGAGACGATCAGGATCCCGGCCTGGCGCAGGGCCTCGCCGAAGAAGCGAAAGACGCGCAGCGTCGCGATGTCCTTGACCATCGTCGAGCCGAACTTGACGATCTCGCCGAACGCCTCGAACCAGCCGCGCGGGGTCGCCAGCAGATCACCCATCGTCCGTCTCCCGTCCGCCGCCGGTCATTTGATGATCGTCGTGATGTCGGGGTGGGTGGCCAGCAGCGTCTGCGTGAACGCGTAGTTGAAGGCGAACACCCCGAGGAAGGCGATCACCACCGCCTGATTGACCGCGCGACCGACCCCCTCGGCGCCGCCGGACGCCGTCATGCCCTTGTAGCAGCAGACGATGGCGATGATCGCCCCGAACAGCGTCGTCTTGACGACCGAGCCCCACAGATCGGTCGTCTCGGCGTTGTTGAAGAAGGTGGAGAAGAACGGCCCGAGCGGCGCATGGTTCTCCAGGGTGGCGAGGATCCCGCCGAGCACGCCGAAGATGAGGGCGTAGATGTCGAACAGCCCGGTCAGCAGCATCAGCGCCAGAAAGCGCGGCACGACGAGGTTCTTGATCGGGTCGACGCCGAGGACCTGGAGCGCGTCGAGCTCCTCGCGGATCTTGCGGGCCCCGAGGTCGGCGGTGATGGCGGTGCCGGCGACCCCCGCGAGGACGATGGCGTCGACGAACGGGGCGAACTCGCGCACCGAGGCGAGCACGAAGAAGCCGCCGAGCCGGTCCAGCGCCCCGAACAGGACGAGGAAGTTCGCGGCCTGCAGTCCGGGCGCCTCATAGCCGAACGCGATCGTCGAGATGAGCAGCGGGAACCAGCACAGTCGCATCGCGAACAGGAACTGCCCGACGAATTCGCTGCCGTATGGATACGGGGGCCTGATCGCCGACACGAGCGTGCGCCCGGTGAGGATCATCATGTTGCCGACCTCTTCCAGCACAGACTTTGTCGGCAGGAACGCCCGGTCGGCGACTGCTTTGATCAACGGTTTGTCGTTCCTCCCTGAAGTCGGCGGCCGCCGGCCGCGGCTGCGCCGCGGCAAAGCCTACGCCACGGCTGCACCGAAGGCCACCTCGAACCGGCGCCGGCTCACGGCGGCGGCCGGCGTGCGGCTGAGGGGGCCCGTGGTATCTTGGCCGCGCGTTGAGCGGGTGGAGATCGAGGAGCCGCGGGCTGATCGCCGGAGTCACGGCGAGCCTCGTCGTCGCCGCCTGCGGCAGCGCCTCCCGCGGGCAGACCGCCGGCGAGGCTCGGGGCAGCTTCCCGGTCACGGTCAGCACGGCCAGCTTCCCGCGCGCCCAGCGGCTCGCCGAGCCGACCCGCCTCGTGCTGGCGATCCGCAACGACGGCCGGCGCACGCTGCCCGACGTGGCGGTCACGATCTGCAACACGACCTGTGAGACCGGCGCGCCCCGGGGCGAGGGCACGAGCGCCGAGGCGTTCTCCTACGACATCCCCGAGCAGCCGGCCCTGGCCGATCCGTCGCGGCCGATCTGGATCGTCGATCACGCGCCGGGCCAGTGCGCCTCGCAGTGCGCCTCCGGCGACCAGGGGGGCGCGGTCACCGCCTACGCCAACACATGGGCGCTCGGCGCGCTCGCCTCCGGTCAGACGGCCCGCTTCACCTGGGCGGTCACCGCCGTCAAGGCCGGTAGCTTCACCGTCGCCTGGCAGGTCAGCGCGGGACTGAGCGGCGCGGCCCGGGCGGTTCTCGCCGACGGGTCGCCGGCGCGGGGGACGTTCGCGGTGCAGATCACGTCGGCGCCGGTCCACTACTACGTCAAGTCCGACGGACAGGTGACGACGACGCCCGCGCCGTAGCGGCCGGGCCGAGGGTCCGGCGCCGGCGGGGTCCGGCGCCGGCGGGGCCGAGGATCCGGCGCCGGCGGGGGTCCGGCACCGGCGGGGGTCCGGCGCCGGCGCCGGGGTGACCATCGACATTTTGCCCGCTATGCGGGCCTTTTTCAGACATCCTCCTCGCGAGACCGGCGCGACGGGCACGACGGGCACGACGGGCACGAGGAGCGCGACCGGCGCGAGGAATCCGAGGGGCGAGACGAATCCGAGGGACCGAGGGGGGGCGCGAGAGGCGGGAGGAACCCGACCGGCGAGAGGAACGCGCGGGGCGCGACGGAAGGTCAGGCGCTGCTCGACGCGGCCCAGATGTTGAGCGAGCCGTCGACGGCGTACTGGTCGATCTCGGCGAGCTCGGCCTCGTCGAAGTCGGCCCGCTCCAGCGCAGCGACGTTCTGCTCGAGCTGGGCGACGCTCGAGGCGCCGACCAGCGCAGAGGTGACGCGCGGGTCCCGCAGCGTCCAGGCGATCGCCATCTGGGCGAGGGACTGGCCCCGTCCGGCCGCGATCTCGTTGAGCCGGCGGACCCGCTCGACGTTCTCCGGGGTGACGAGGTCCTCGGAGAAGTGCAGGCCGCGGCGCACGCGGGAGTCCTCGGGGACGCCGTGCAGATACTTGTCGGTCAGCAGCCCCTGGGCGAGCGGCGAGAAGGCGATCGCGCCGACGCCCTCACGCTCGAGCACGGCGAGCAGCTCGGGCTCGATCCAGCGGTTGAACATCGAGTAGGACGGCTGGTGGATGAGCAGCGGCGTGCCGAGATGGCGGAGGATCTCGATCGCCTCCTCGGTGCGGCGCGGACTGTAGGAGGAGATGCCGGCGTACAGCGCCTTGCCGGCCCGCACGGCGCTGTCCAAGGCGCCGAGCGTCTCCTCCAGCGGCGTCTCGGGATCCATGCGATGCGAGTAGAAGATGTCGACGTATTCCAGTCGCATCCGCTTCAGGCTCTGATCGAGGCTCGCCGTCAGATACTTGCGGCTGCCGTGGTCCCCGTAGGGTCCGGGCCACATGTCGTAGCCGGCCTTGGTCGAGATGACCAGCTCGTCGCGCCAGCGACGGAGATCCTCGGCCAGGATCCGGCCGAAGTTCGTCTCGGCGCTCCCGTACGGCGGGCCGTAGTTGTTGGCCAGATCGAAGTGCGTTATGCCGAGATCGAAGGCGCGGCGCACGATCGCGCGGGAGATGCCGAGCGGGCGGTCGTCGCCGAAGTTCTGCCACAGTCCGAGCGAGATCGGCGGCAGCAGCAGGCCGCTGCGCCCGCAGCGCCGATAATCGACGGCGTCATAGCGGTCGGCCGCCGGCGCGTAGACGGAGGCGGGCCCGATCTCGGCGTCGAGGGACATCCCCGTATTGTGACAATTCGACGCCGCGGCGCGCGGCCGCGCTCGCTTCGCCGTCCGGCCGACGCACCGCGCAGCGGTTTGGCCATCGGGATAGTGACCCCTCCGCAAACGTGGCCTACGCTTCGGCGCTCGACGTCTCGCCGAGACCATATTCACGTGCGCCTCCGCCGCCGAGGCGCCGACCAGGAAGGGACAACGACAGAGAATGGCCAGGATCCGACAGCAGAACGTCCTCGCAGCGCAGTGGAGCCCCAACGGAGGATCGATCGGCGCTCCCGACCTGACCTCGCCGGACAACCAGGTGTTCGGCGCCAATGTCTTCAGCCCGGCGATTCAGCGCCAACGGCTGCCCAAGGACGTCTACAAGAAGCTGTCCAAGACGCTGGCCAAGGGCGAGGCGCTCGACACGAGCCTCGCCGATTCCGTCGCGCTGGCCATGAAGGAGTGGGCGCTCGAGAAGGGCGCAACCCACTACAGCCATGTCTTCCAGCCGCTGACCGGGCTGACCGCCGAGAAGCACGACAGCTTCTACGGCCCCACCGGCGAGGGCACCGCGCTCGCCGAGTTCTCCGGCAAGGAGCTGATCCAGGCCGAGCCCGACGCGTCGTCGTTCCCGACCGGCGGGATCCGCAGCACGTTCGAGGCCCGCGGCTACACCGCCTGGGACCCGACCTCGCCGGCCTTCATCCTGGAGAACCCCAACGGCGCACTGCTGTGCATCCCGACGGCGTTCGTCTCCTGGACCGGCGAGGCGCTGGACGCCAAGATCCCGCTGCTGCGCTCGATGGACGCCCTGTCGAAGTCGGCGATGCGCGCCCTGAAGCTGTTCGGCAACACCAGCGCGGTCCGCGTGTTCACGACGGTCGGCCCCGAGCAGGAGTACTTCCTGATCGACGAGCAGTACTACTTCGAGCGCCCTGACCTGGTGACGACCGGCCGGACGTTGTTCGGCGCCAAGCCGGCCAAGGGCCATGAGCTCGACGATCACTACTTCGGATCGATCCCCGAGCGCGTCCTGGCCTACATGCTCGACTGCGAGCAGGAGTTGGCCAAGCTCGGCGTGCCGGTCAAGACGCGTCACAACGAGGTCGCCCCGGCCCAGTACGAGCTCGCGCCGATCTTCGAGAACTCCAACGTCGGCGCCGATCATCAGCAGCTGACGATGTCGGTCATGCAGAACGTCGCCCGCCGCTACGGCCTCGTCTGCCTCCTGCACGAGAAGCCGTTCGCCGGGGTCAACGGCTCCGGCAAGCACAACAACTGGTCGATGGGGACCGACGACGGCGAGAACCTGCTCGAGCCCGGCGACACGCCGCACGAGAACCTGCAGTTCCTGTTCTTCTGCGCGGCGGTCATCCAGGCCGTCAACAAGCACCAGGGCCTGCTGCGGGCCTCGATCGCCTCTCCCGGCCAGGATCACCGCCTCGGCGCCAACGAAGCTCCGCCGGCGATCATCTCCATCTTCCTCGGCTCAGAGCTGGAGCGCGTGTTCGGCGCGATCGAGCGCGGCGAGGTCGGCGAGTCGACCCCCGAGTCGTTCCTCGGGCTCGGGACGCCGGTGCTGCCGCCGTTGCCGATGCACGGCGGCGACCGCAACCGGACGAGCCCATTCGCGTTCACCGGCAACAAGTTCGAGTTCCGCGCCCTGGGCTCCAGCCAGTCGCTGTCGCTGCCCAACACGGTGCTGAACACGATCGTCGCCGAGGCGGTCGACTATCTCTCCGAGGAGCTCGAGAACGCGCTGGAGAACGGAACCGGCCTGGAGGCGGCGCTGCGGCCGATCCTGCAGCGCAGCTACGCGGCCAACAAGCAGGTCGTGTTCGGCGGCGACAACTACTCCGAGGACTGGCACGCCGAGGCCGAGAAGCGCGGGCTGCTCAATCTCAAGGCGACGCCGGACGCGCTCCCCTATCTGATCTCCGATCAGACCGAGGAGGTGTTCTCCAACTACGCCGTCCTCTCCAAGCGGGAGCTCGACTCGCGCTACGAGGTGTTCCTGGAGCAGTACGTCACCAAGCTCAACATCGAGGCCGAGACGGCCGCGACGATCGCCCGCACGCTCCTGCTGCCCGCGGCCGCGCGGCACGTGGCGCTGATGCTCAGCGCGCAGATGCCCGAGCTGGCCTCCGAGACCGAGTCGCTGACCGCCGAGTTCGTCGAGGCGATCAAGGAGCTGGAGTCGGTCAACCTGGCCGAGAACCATCCCGACGGCGATCTGATGGCCGACGCGGAGTACATGCGGGACACGACGCTCCCGGCGATGGGCAAGGCCCGCGCCGCCGCCGACAAGCTGGAGAAGATCGTGGCCGATGACCTCTGGCCGCTGCCGAAGTATTCGGAGATCCTCTTCATCAAATAGCTGCAGGAAAGGTTGCACAACCCGGCGGGCGGGGGTCGCTGCCCCTCGCCGGCCGGGTTCTTCGCTACGGTCGTATCCGTTATGCAGGGACTTCGCTCCGTACACGGACGATGGCCCGGGGCAAAGCATCGGATGCGAACGCTTCAGGCGATCGGCGTCGCGCTGCTGATCATCGGGGGGCTGGGGGGCTCCGCGCCGCGCGCGAGCGCGGCCGGCAACCCGCTCGCCGGCCGCGCGATGTGGATCTGGGACCTCCAGAGCGCGGACAACGGCCATCTCGGCTCGCTGATCGCCGAGGCCCGTGCCTACGGCGTCGGCACGCTGCTGATCAAGAGCAGCGACGGGACCGACCCCTGGCCGCAGTTCTCCCCGGGCCTCGTCGACGCGCTGCACGCCAGCGGACTGCGGGTCTGCGCGTGGCAGTACGTGTACGGCGACCACCCGGTCACCGAGGCCTACCTCGGCTATTACGCCGTGCGTGACGGCGCGGACTGCCTGATCGTCGACGCCGAGTCCGAGTATCAGGGAAAGTACGTCGCCGCGCAGACCTACATCACCCGCCTGCGCCGGCTGATCGGCGCCGGCTATCCGCTCGGCCTGGCCGGCCTGCCCTATGTCGACTATCACCCCGGCTTCCCCTACTCGGTCTTTCTCGGCCCCGACGGCGCCCAGTTCAACGTGCCCCAGATGTACTGGGCGGCGATCGGGGTCACGACCGACGCGGTGTTCGCGCACACCTACGCGTTCAATCTCATCTTCGGTCGCCCCATCTACCCGCTCGGCCAGGTCTTCGGCGATCCGCCCGCCCATCAGGTGTTCCGCTTCCGGGAGCTGGCGCAGACCTACGGCGCGCCGGGCTTGAGCTGGTGGGACTGGCCCCAGGCCACCCGCCCGGAGTGGATCGCCCTGTCGCGCCCCGCGGGCGCGCTGACCGGATACGTGCCGGACACGACGCTCGCCGAGCTCGGCTACGGCGCTCAGGGCGACATCGTCGTCTGGGCGCAGGAGCATCTCATCTCGGCCGGCTTCGGCCTCGGGGTCAACGGGAACTTCGGCTCAGAGACGCTGGCCGACGTCAAGATCTTCCAGGCCGACCACGGCCTCGCCGTCGACGGGATCATCGGTCCGGAGACCTGGCGCGCCCTGCTCGCCTATCGCCCGGCCTCGATCATCTGGGTGCACCGCGGTTACCCGACCGTCGCGACGATCGCGCAGCGCCGTCGCGGGGCGCTCGTGATGCCGGTCCCGGCGTCGGCCTCATTGCCCGCGCGGGGCACCGATCTCCCCGCCTCGCTCGGCGCCGGCTCGCCCTGACCGTCCCCGCTGACCCGCCCGCGGCAACCGTCCCCGGTCAGATCAGGCGGTGCTCGCGGGCGTAGGCCACGAGATCGGCGCGCGAGGTGCGTCGCGTCTTCTGCTGGATGTGGGCGCGATGGGACTCGACCGTCCGCACGCTCAGATAGAGCTGCACGGCGACCTCGCCGTTGGTGTGCCCGAGCGCGATGAGCCGCAGCACCTCCAGCTCTCGCGCGCTGAGATCGTCCGGCGGCTCCGGCGCGTTCGTCCCCTTGGCCGCGAGCTGCGCCCCGAGCTCGGGGCTGAGGTACGTCCGGCCCGCGGCGGCGAGCCGGATCGCGTCCACGAGCTCTGACTCCGACGCCTCCTTGAGGACGTAGCCGATGGCGCCGGCGCGCAGCGCGTCGCGCGCCAGCTCGGGATCCTCCTGCATCGTCAGCACGACGATCCGCGTGTTCGGCGCCAGCTCACGCAGCCGCGGGATCGCCGGAATGCTCGAGCCCTCCGGCAGGTTGACGTCGAGCACGAGCACGTCGGGCTGATCGATCGAGAGCCGCCGTTCGGTGCCCGCCACGTCGCCGGCCTCGGAGACGACCCGGAAGTCGGGCTCGGCGTCCAGCAGCATCCGCAGCCCGGCCCGCACGACCTGATGGTCGTCGGCGATGACGATCGTGATCGCACCCTTCTCTCGCTCGTCGGCGGCCGGTTCGGCGCGCCCGGTGCTCGTCACGACGAGCCCTCCAGCACGGTGCCGGCCGGGATGCTCGTCGGCTCATCCACCGACAGCGACACGTCCCCCTGCACGACGACGCCGGCGCCGAAGGTGATGTCGCCCTCGACGACGAGGCGCCCGGCGCGGCGCAGCGATGGCGGACCCTGGGGGAAGCGCGCCTCGAAGTCGTCGATCAGCTTGTAATGGCTCGGGTCCAGCGAGACGAAGGGCAGGTCGAGAGCCCGTTCGGGCACGGGCGCGAGCTCGAGATCCTCGCCGACCGCGTAGACGTCGGAGCGCAGGACGAGCAGGTCGTCGGTCGTCTTGACGGGCGCGAAGCGGGTGCGCGGCACGAGCAGCAGGCTCGCCCCGGCAAAGCTGCCGATCGCCGCGCCCATCGCGCTCTCCAGCTGGATGACCGGCGTGGAGCCCGAGTCCCGGGGGTCGACGGTCTTGCGATTGACGATCAGCGGCAGCTCGAGCACCCCGTCCTGCTCGTCGAGCGTCCGGGCGAGCACCCGGAGGTCGACCCACAGCGAGTTGGTGTTGTAGTAGCGCCAGCGCCGGAAGTCCCGGAACGACGCCTCGTCCTGGGGCGGGGTCTGCGCCGTCTCGCGCAGGACGAGCCGTCCGTCGGCGCGCCGGCGGGCGACATGGCCGCCCTTGCGGTCGGCCTCGGTCCCCTGGACGACCTCCATCAGAAACGGGATCTCCTGCGCGGCGAGATGCGCGGCGATGCGCGCGTCGACGCCGGAGCCGAGGTTGTCGGCGTTGGAGATCATCGCGTAGCGAAAGCCCCGGGAGAGCAGCGACGCGAGCATGCCCGAGCGGCGCAGCGCCCCGTAGACGTCGCCATGGCCGGGCGGGCACCACTCCAGCGCCGGCGCCCGGGGCCAGCTGACGGGAGCCAGCGTCTCGGCGTCGAGCTTGGGGATCATGCTCTGCAGGAAGTCCGGCTCGATCCCCTCGTGCCCGAGCTCGGGATGCTCGGCAAGCGCCCGCAGCGTCGGCTCGCGCGTGACGTCTGAGTCCATCAGCACGAGCGGCAGGGCGACGTCGTAGCGCCGGCGCAGCGCGAGGGTCTGGCCGATGATGATCTCCAGGAACGAGCGCCCGTCACGCGCCTCGATCAGCGACTTGGGCTCCTGCAGCCCCATCGACGTCGCCAGTCCGCCGTTGAGCTTGATCAGCGCCACCTCCGACAGCGCCCGGGTGGCGTCGGCGTCCGGCAGGTCCACCAGCGCCGGCGGATCGCCGGCCGGCTCCAGATCGGCGCTCGGCAGCAGGGCCTGCTCGCCGGAGTCCAGTCGTCCGTAGGCGTTCTCGAACGCGCGGATCGCCTCCTCGTGGGCGCCCGCGGCGCGCATCTTCTCGGCCGCCAGCCGCTTCCCCTCATCGCTCATCTCCGGCATTTTGACGCGCCGGCGCACGACGCGCCGCCGCCCGCGACCTGCCAGGATGCTCTCCGACATGGAGACACGCCGCATCGAGAGGCTGCAGCGCGACGTCAGCGTCGTCGGTCTCGGCACCTGGCAGCTCGGCGCCGACTGGGGCGAGGTCGCCCCGCAGGCGGCGCGGGCGGTGCTCGAGGCGGCGGCCGGCGCGGGGGTCAGCTTCTTCGACACCGCCGACGTCTACGGCGACGGGCGCAGCGAGCGCTTCTGCGCGGAGCTGCGCGAGAGTCATCCCGACGTGTTCGTGGCGACGAAGATGGGGCGCCGCGTCGAGCAGCTGACGAGCAACTACAACCGCGCCAACTTCCTGGCCTGGAACGACCGCTCACGGGAGAACCTCGCCACCCCGACGCTCGACCTCGTCCAACTGCACTGCCCGCCCGACGGCGTGTACGAGGACGACGCGGTGTTCGACGCGCTCGACGAGATGGTCGCCTCGGGCCGGATCGCCCATTACGGCGTGTCGGTCGAGACGTGCGCCCAGGCACTGGCGGCGATCGCCCGGCCGCACGTCGCGAGCGTCCAGATCATCCTCAACTGCTTTCGCCTCAAGCCGCTGGAGAAGGTCGTCCCCGCCGCCGCCAGCGCGGGGGTCGGGATCATCGCCCGGGTCCCGCTCGCCTCGGGCCTGCTCTCCGGGCGCTACGACGAGCACACGACGTTCGCCGCCTCCGACCATCGCAACTACAACCGCGACGGCGAGGCGTTCGACGTCGGCGAGACGTTCAGTGGCGTGCCCTTCGAGGTGGGCGTGCGGGCGGCGCGCGAGCTCTCGGCGCTCGTCGACCCGGGCACGACGCTGGCCCAGTTCGCGCTGCGCTGGCTGATCGATCAGCCCGGCGTCAGCACGATCATCCCCGGGGCCCGCAATCCCGAGCAGGTCGCCGCCAACGTCGGCGCCGCCGGCCTCTCACCGCTGAGCGACCGTCAGCTCGCCGGCGTCCGCGCGGTCTACGACGAGCACATCCGCCCCCACGTCCACGACCGCTGGTAGGCGCCCGCCGCCGACCGGCCGTCCGCAGCCGCCACGGTCAGACCGCCCGCAGCGCTACGCCTGTCCGTAGTACGCGTTCGGGCCGTGCTTGCGGTCGTAGTGCTTGGCCCGCAGGATCTCGGGCAGCGACCGGCCGTCGGGTGCCAGGACGGTCGTCAGCAGCGCGAGCCGCGCCACCTCCTCGAGCGTGACCGCGACCTGGACGGCGGCGGCCGGATCCCGCCCCCAGCAGAACGGGCCGTGACCGCGCACGAGCGCGCACGGCAGATCATGCTCGCGGCCGGCGACGATCTCGGTCAGCAGGTCGCCGGTGGCGCCCTCGTAGTCCCGGTCGACCTCGTCGGCGGTCAGCGGCCGGGTCACGGGGATCGCCGCGGCGCTGAGGTCGGCGTGGGTCGTGCCGAGGATCGGGATCTCGCGCTCGGCCTGCGCCCATGCCGTCGCCCACGTCGAATGGGTGTGCACGACGCCGCCGATGTGCTCGAACGCCCGGTACAGCACGAGATGGGTGGGGGTGTCGGTCGACGGGCGGCGATCCCCGTCGACCACCTCCCCGCTCTCGACGTCGACGAGCACGATGTCCTCGACGCCCATCGCGTCGTAGTCGACGCCGCTCGCCTTGATCGCGATCACGCCCCGCTCGCGGTCGATGCCGCTGGCGTTGCCCCAGGTCAGCTTGACGAGGCCGTGCGCGGGCAGCGCGAGATTCGCGTCGAGCACGTCGCGGCGCAGGTCGGCGGCGATCATCGCGACGGCGCCCCGACCGCGGGGCGGTCGGCGGCGCACTCGGCCTGGATCCGCTTGAGGCCGTGCATCCAGTCCGAGCGCGAGCGGCCGAGCGTCTCGTAGACCTCGCGGTAGATCGCGTAGATGCGGTCATAGACGGCGGTCGCCGCCGGGTCGGGCCGATAGGAGTGGGCGCTGGCCGGGCGCGTGGCCTCGATCGCCGCGTCGATCCCGTCGTGGACGCCCGCCGCGACGGCGGCGAACAGGGCCGCGCCGCGGGCCGGGATCTCGCTCGCCGCCGGCACATGGACCGGACGGCCGCTGGAGTCGGCGAGCATCTGCATCGTCAGCGGGCTCTTCTCCGAGATGCCGCCGTTGGCGACGATCTCGGTCAGCTCGATGCCGTGCTCGGCGAAGTTGTCCATGATCCGGCGGCTCCCGAGCGCGATCGACTCGAGCATCGAGCGGTAGATGTCGGCCGGGGCGCTGCGCAGGGTCAGTCCCATGATCGTGCCACTGAGGTCAGCGTCGGCGAGGATCGAGCGATTGCCGTTGAACCAGTCCAAGGTCAGCAGGCCCGACTCGCCGGGGGTCATCCGCGCGGCGAGCTCCTCCAGCTCGACGTACGTGCGGTCGTCACCGTCGAGCGTCCTGACGAACCAGGCGAGCATGTCGCCGACGGCGGCCTGGCCGGCCTCGTAGCCGAACATGCCGGGGAGGATCCCGTCGCGCACGACGCCGGTGATCCCGGGCAGGCGGATCTCCTGCTCGGAGACGACCATGTCGCAGATCGAGGTGCCGATCGCGATCACGAACGTGCCGGGGCGGTCGACGCCGGCGCCGGGCACCGAGGCGAACGCGTCGACGTTGCCGACCGCCACCGCGACGTCCGGGCCGAGCCCGAGCGTCTCGGCATGCTGCGCGACGAGCGTTCCGGCGCGCGTCCCGAGCGGCACGAAGCTCGTCCCGAGCTTGGCGTCCGGCCGGTCGAAGCCCGGATAGGCCGCGGTGAAGTAGTCGACCGGCGGCAGGCCGTCGACGGGCGACCACATCGCCTTGTAGCCGGCGGTGGAGCTCTGCCGGCACTCGCGCCCGGTCAGCTGCCAGATGACCCAGTCGGTCGCCTCGATGAATCGGGCGGCGGCGTCGTAGACCTCGCGGTCCTCCAGCCAGATCTCGATCAGCTTCGGGAAGTACCACTCCGAGGAGATCCGCCCGCCGTAGCGCGTCAGGAACTCCTCGTCACGCTCGAGTGCGACCGCGTTGAGCCGGTCGGCGATCGGCTGCGCGGCATGATGCTTCCACAGCTTCGGCCAGGCGTGGCGGCGCTCGCGCCAAGCGTCCAGGCGGCACAGCGGCACACCGGCCTCGGTCACCGGCAGCACCGTGCAGGAGGTGAAGTCGATCCCGAGGCCGGCCACCTCCTCGCGCGCCACACCGGCCCGCGACAGCGCCTCGGGGACGCCGTCGGAGAGCACCGTCATCCAGTCGTCGGGGTCCTGGAGCGCCCAATCGGCGGGCAGCGGCTCGCCGGTGCCCGGCAGCTCCCGGTCGATGACGACGCTCGGATAGCGCACGACGCTGACCCCGAGCTGCTCGCCGCTGCGAGCGTCGAGGACGAGCACGCGACCGGACTCGGTGCCGTAGTCGACGCCGATGCAGCAGACGCGACTCATCGCCGGTCGGCCGCCGGCGTCAGGCCCCGGCCTGACCAGGGGCCGGCGTGCCCCCGGCGACGCCGGGCACCACGTCGGCGAGCGCGCTGACGTGGGCCTCCTGGCGCGCCCGGCGGTATTCCTCGACGACGATCTCGGTCAGCTCGTCGACCGAGGTCTCGGCCGTCGGCTTGTCGAGCGCGATCACCCCGTCCTGGATCAGGCTGACACGGTCACAGGCCGCGAACACGTGCACGTAGTTGTGCAGGATCATGATGATCGAGACGTTGCCCTCGGCCTTGAGGCGGGCGATGAGATCGAGGATCATCGCGCCCTCCTTGGCGCCCATCGCGGCCAGCGGCTCGTCGAGCAGGATGATGTCGGCGTCTCCGGAGACGGTGCGCGCGACGGCGATCGCCTGCCGCTGACCGCCGGAGAGACGGGCGACGGGGACATCGATGCTCGGGATGTTGATCCCGATCTCGTCCAGCGCCGCGCGCGCCTCGCGGCGCATGATCGCGTTGGAGAGGAAGGGGATCGGCTTCCTGACCTTCTCCCGGCTCAGGAAGAGGTTGTGGAAGACCGACAGCTGGTCGATCAGCGCAAGGTCCTGGAAGACGGTGTCGATCCCATGCGCACGGGCGTCGTCGACGCTCTTGGGGGCGTAGGGCTCGCCCTTGAGCCACATCTCCCCGGTGTCCTGCTTCTGGAACCCCGACAGGATCTTGATCAGCGTCGACTTGCCGGCTCCGTTGTCGCCGAGCAGACCGAGCACCTCGCCCTTGCGCAGGTGGAGATTGACGTCGCGCAGCGCGGTCGTCGCGCCGAAGCGCTTGGCGATGTGCTCGACGCGGAGCACGTCGTCGGGCGCCGCGGTCGGGGCGACGACGCGCTCGCTGGTGATCGCGGGCTCAGGCACGGCCGGACCGCTGGCGCACCCGCGCCACGTAGACGTTGATCAGCATGGCGAGCAGGATGGCGATCCCGAGATACAGGTCGAGATAGTTCGCGTTGACGCTCTTGAGCACGAGGCCGTCGTTGAGGATGCCCAGGAACAGCGCGCCGATCAGCGCGCCGATCACGGTTCCGGCGCCACCGGTCATCAGCGTTCCGCCGATGATCACCGCGGCGACGACCTGGAGCAGGATCGTGTTGGAGCCCGACGGGTCAGGGCTGAGGCTGGATGACCGGACCGCCTCGAGGATTCCCACGAAGCCCGACATGACCGCGCACAGCATGAAGTTGCGCACGATCACGAGCTTGACGTTGATTCCGGCCTCGGCCGCGCCGAGGCGGTTGCTGCCGGCCGCGACGGTGTAGTTGCCCCAACGGGTGAACGACAGCAGCAACTGCAGGATGATCACGATCCCGATCGCCCAGATGATCTCGGAATACGTCCCTTCGCCGAACACCTGGGCGAACGACGTGACGCCGACGACCGTCGTCCCGGGGGTCGTGATCTGCTCGGAGTGCGAGATGACGAGCGTGATCCCGTCGAGCGCGAACAGCATCCCGAGGGTGGCCACGAACGACGCGATCCCGATGTAGGCCGTGGCGATGCCGTTGAACGCGCCGAGGAGCATCGCGACGATCAGCGCGACGATCACCGCGGGCACGAGCGGCAGACCGGCCACCGTCAGCTTGTCGAACAGGAACGGGATGAACAGGTACATCGCGCCGATCGACAGGTCGATCTCGCCGAGCGTCATCACGAAGACCTGACCGGCCGCCATGATCGCGTAGGGCGCGAAGTACGGCAGCAGCGTCTTGAAGTTCGCCCCCGAGATGAAATGGGGCGTGCTCGTCGCGAAGATGACGAACGTCGCCACCGTGACGACGATGATGCTGCCCTCGCGGAGGGTCAAAAAGCGCCGGAAGACACCGAGAGCGGGGTTGCTCCGGGCCCGGCTCGAAGCCGGTCCCGGAGCGCTGCTGCTGGCTGGTGTGTCCGGACTTGGCGCGACGGCCATGGTGAAAACCTACTACCCCGCCTCAGCCGATGACGATCAGGCCTTCTGGACGCCGGGCGCGGTGCCGGTGCCCTCGTAGCGGCTCTTGGTCGAGCTGTACGGAACGACGGTCGTCTTGTCGAGGAACTTCAGGCCGGTGTCGACGTCGGCGATTCCCGACAGCCCCTGCGAGGCCTTGTAGAGATAGAGCTCGAGGATCGGCAGGAAGCCCTGGAGATAGGGCTGCTGGTCGATCGTGAACGCGATGTACCCCGCGGCGAGCAGCTGCTCGGTGATCGGCGTGAGGTCATAGCCGCCGCCGACCCAGCCCTTGGCCTTCAGCCCCTGCTTCTCGATCGTCTGCGCCAGGCCCTGGGTGCTGCCGGCGTCGACGGCGAACATGCCCTTCGCGCTGGAGTGCCCGGTGGCCCAGGCCTCGATCGCGGTCAGCTCGGCCGGCACCGCAGCGCCGGTCGCGACGACGTCGTACTTGATGTTCGGGTGCGCCTTGAGGGTGTCGATGGCGCCGTCGATCCGCGGCTGGATGTTCGCCGCGCCCGGGGTCGCGATGAACAGCGCGATCTGGCCGCCGCTGGGCAGCAGGCTGACGATGTGCTCGCCCATCTGCTGGCCGGAGACGAGCAGGTCCTGCCCGATGTAGGCCAGCCGGCCGGTCTGGGGCTCGTCGGCGTTGTAGGCGACGACCGGGATGCCGGCGGCCAGCGCGGCCTGGACCGGCTTGTTGAAGGCCGTCGGGTCGATCAGCGTCGTCGCGATCCCGTCGACGCCGGCGGTGACCGCGGTGTTGATCGACGTGACCATCTGGGAGACGTCGCTCGACGCCGAGCCGGTCCACTGATACGAGCAGCCGAGCAGCTTGCAGGCATCCGACGCGCCGCTCTGGGTCGGGGTGAAGAACACGTTGGTCGTCACATGGTTGACCATCGTGAACTTGTAGGCCGCGCTCGTGCCGAAGATGCCGGCTGCGCTGCTGCCGCTGCTCGTCGTGGCCGCGCTGGCCGACGAGCTGGCGCTCGAGCTCGAGCTCGAACTGCTGCCGCAGGCCTCGAGCATGACGGCGGCGATCCCCGCCGCGCCGCCGGTCAGCGCCGTGCGCCGGGTCATCTGGCGCAGCCGCTTGAACGGGGTGTCCTCCTCCTTGCGCTCGTCCCAATCGAGTCGCTCAACCGCTTCGTGCAGCAGATCCTCTGACGACATCTCGCAATCCTCCTCGTTGTTTCTCCGTCTCCGGCCCGGGCCTACGTTCTCAGACCCGCGCGGCGTTGTCCAACATCCTTAATTGAGGCTAAATCTCCTGGAATCAAGCCGCCATCCGCAATCCCCCAGGGACCGACCCGGCGAAGTACCCGATTGCCGGCGACCCTCGGCCGGCCCGCGCACGCGTCTTCCAGGTCCGAGCGGCGTTCTCCTCTCCTCGTGTCGAACCGCGCGAATGTTAGCGATCACATCGGACCGGTGTCAATCTCCCTGCGCACCGCGCCGGCGTCGTGCCGGCGTCGACGCGCGGTGCTGGCGCGGACGATCAGCTCAGGCGCGATCAGCGAGCCCTCCGGACCATGGCCCCCGGCGGTCACGTTCTCGATCACCTGCACGAGGATCCCCAGACTGCGCCGGCCGACCTCGCCGAAGTCCTGGCGCACCGTCGTCAGGGGCGGCGTGAAGAACGGCGACTCCGGCACATCGTCGAACCCGACGATGCTGACCTCCTGCGGGATCGGGCGGCCGGCCTCGTGCATCGCCCGCAGCACGCCGAGCGCCATCTGGTCGTTGGCCACGAACACCGCGGTCACGTCGGGATCGGCGGCCAGCCGCCGCCCGTGCGCGTAGCCTGAGCGGGCGCTCCAGTCGCCGATCAGCTCCGCCGGGATCGGCCGCCCGGCGCCCGACAGCGCGGCGCGCCACGCCGCGCATCGTTGCTGGGACTCGAGCGACGCCGCCGGCCCGGTGATGTGGTGGACGGTCCGGTGGCCGAGCTCCAGCAGATGCGCGACCGCGAGCGTCGCCCCCGCCCGCTGATCGACGGCGACGACGGGCACCCCGCCCCGCGGGCCGGCCTCGACGGCGACGAGCGGCACGCCACGCGGCACGCGCAGCAGCGCGTGGGCCGCCTCCTCCTCGGAGACGATCGCCAGGATGCCGTCGACGGCCTGACGGAGGAGGCGATCGACCGCCTCCTCGACCGAATGCGCGTCCAGCGCCTCGAGGCTGGCGATGATCGTGAAGTAGCCGGCCTCGTGCGCGGCGCGCTCGATGCCGAACAGCGTCGAGGCCGGGCCGTAGAGCGTCGTGTCGAAGCTGACCACGCCGAGCGTCCGCGTCCGCCCGGTGACGAGCGCCCGCGCGCTCGGATTGGGGTGATACCCGAGCTCGCGCATCGCCGCCCGCACCCGCTCCCGGGTCTGCGGGCTGACATGCCGGCTTCCGTTGACGACGCGCGACACGGTCTGATGCGAGACGCCCGCCAGCCGCCCGACATCGGCCATGACCGCGGCGCGAGCGGGACCGACCCCAGGATTGCCCTGACCATCGTCGTCCACGTGCGCTCCTCTCTCGGTGCCGCCCGGCGGACGCGAATGTTAGCGCTCACGCGATGGGGGCTCGTGGACCTGGCGCGCGCCGGGCCCCGGGCGCACGACGATCGCGTCGTCGACGGGCGCGACGCCCGGCGGCAGCAGCCCGAGGACGACGCCGCCGAACCCTCCGCCCATGATCCGGGCCCCGATCGCGCCGGCGTCGAGCAGGCGCTCGACCGTGAGCTCGACCGCCGGCGTCGAGATGTCAAAGCAATCCCGCAGGCTGGCGTGCGACGCGTTGAGCAGCTCCCCGACCCGCGCCAGATCGCCATCGCGCAGCGCGTCGACAGCCTGGCCGACGCGATCGTTCTCGGTGATGACGTGGCGTGCCCGGGCCGCGAGCGGCTCGGGCAGGGAGGCGGCCTGCTCGAGCGTCACGTCGCGCAGGCTGTCGACCCCGAGCTGCTCGCAGGCGCGCCCGCACTCGGCCCGGCGCTCGTTGTAGCCGCCCGCGCCGTCGTCGGCGTTGGCGTGGCGCTCGCCCGAGTCCAGCGTCACGAGCGTGTGCCGCCCGAGCTCGAGCGCGACCGGGGTCACCTCGAGCGAGCGGAAGTCGATCCGCAGCGCTCGCTCGGACTCGCCGAACAGGGACGCGATCTGATCGAGCAGGCCGGTGCGGGCCCCGACCCACTCGTTCTCGATCCGCGAGCAGATCTGCGCCAGCGCCATCCGGTCGGGCGCCGGCGCGCCGCTGGCCCCCAGCAGCGCCAGGCAGAGCGCGACCTCCAACGCGGCCGACGAGCTGAGGCCCGAGCCGCGCGGCACCGTGCCGCTGATCTCGAGCCGGGCGCCGCGCAGGGCGCAGCCCGCGGCGCGCAGCTCGGCGACGGCGCCCCGCGCGAACGCCCGCCAGCCACGGCCCGGCGGCGGATCGAGCAGGGCGAAGCGGTCGTGGGCGCCGAGGTCGGTCGCGAGCACGGCGACGACGTCATCGCCCAGCGGCCTGGCGGTGACCGTCACTCCCTGGCTGATCGCGAATGGGAGCGCGAGCCCCTGGTTGTAATCGGTGTGCTCTCCGATCAGGTTGACGCGCCCGGGGGCGAACACGGTGACGCTGCGGGACAAGCGATAGTCTCCTCGCGATGGTGAGCGTGCGATGGGGGGTTCTGTCCACCGCCACGATCAATGATGCCTTCCTCGCCGGGGTGGAGCAGTCCACGGAGTGCGAAGTGGTCGCGGTCGCCAGCCGTGACGGCGAGCGAGCCCGAGAGTACGCCCGTGCGCACGGCATCGCTCGCGCCCACGGCAGCTACGAGTCGCTGCTGGCCGACGAGGCGGTCGACGCGGTCTACATCTCGCTCCCCAATGCGCTGCACCTCGAGTGGTCGGAACGGGCGTTGAGCGCCGGCAAGCACGTGCTCTGCGAGAAGCCGCTCGGGCGCCGCGCCGCGGAGGTGGAGGCGGCCTTCGATCTCGCCGCGCGGGAGGACCGGCTGCTGATGGAGGCGTTCATGTATCGCCACCATCCGCAGACCGCGCGCCTGCGGGAGCTCGTGGCGGCGGGGGCGATCGGACGCCTGGCGCTGATCCGCGCGTCGTTCGGCTTCCGCCTGGCCGATCCGACCAACGTCCGCCTCAGCGGCACGTTGGAGGGAGGCGCCCTGATGGACGTCGGCTGCTACTGCGTCAGCGGCGCGCGCCTGGTCGCCGGCGAGCCGGTCAGCGCGGTCGCCGATCAGGTCATCGGCGGCGACGGCGTCGACGTCGCCTTCGCGGGGACGCTGCGCTTCGCCGGCGACGTGCTGGCGCAGTTCGACGCCGGGCTGTCGCTCGCCCCGCGCTATGGCCTGGAGCTCGTCGGCGACGAGGCGAGCCTGTTCGTCGCCGACCCGTGGCACTGCCGGCGGCCGGGGATCGAGCTGCGCTCGGGCGAGCGGTCCGAGCGGATCGACGTCCCGGTCGTCAACTCGTATCGCCTGGAGGCCGAGAATCTGTCCGCCGCCATTCGCGGCGAGGCGACGCCCCTGCTCGGTCGCGCCGATGCCCTCGGTCAGGCGCGGGCGGTCGAGGCGCTGTACGCCGCCGCCGACGGCCATCGCGAGGTCGCCGTCGCGGCGGCGTGAACGCCGTGCCCGCGGCGCGCACCGGGGCGGGAATGGCGTTGGGCGTCGGTTCCCGACCACTGAGCACCGCCGGCCGCATGCCCCCACCCGCGGCCGTGACCGTGACCGTGATGCGGCGCGGCAGGGGCGTTGACCGCGTCGGCGCGCCCCGGGTCGGTGCGCGCGGGGCGGCGCAGCGCGAAGCGGATGCGCAGCTGCGTGCCGCACGCGCCGGCGTCGATCGTGACGCCGTCGCTGAGCTCGACGATCAGGCTCAGTCCGATGCCGAGTCCCGGCCGACGGGCCCGAGTGTGCACGCCGCACCCGTCGTCGGCGATCGCGATCAACAGCTCGTCGCCGGCAGGGCGGGCGCTGACCCGGATCGAGCCCGGCCCCCCGTCGTAGGCGTGGACGACGGCATTGGTCATCGCCTCGGAGACGACGAGCCGCACGGCCTCGATGTCCTCAGGCGCCGCGCCGGCAGCCGCGGCCACCCGCGCCACGGCGCAGCGGGCACGACCAACGTTGGCCGGAATCGCGTCATAGGTCTCGTTGAGGTCGCCGAGCTTGGTCGCCATGTGCAGGCGCTACCCGCCAGACGCCGGCGCTACGCGCGTGGTTCAGACGCTCTCAGCGGCTGCGCTCACGTAGCATGGGCGTGGTGCGAACGCTCCTGGGACGCCTCGCCCATTCCGTCGTCGGCGCCGTCGGCCTCGTGTTCGCGATGCTGAGCACGGCCGCGCTCGCGGTGGCGGCGATCATCCCGGCGGCGCTCGGACTGCTGGCCTTCCTCGCCTCGCCGGTGCGCGCGCTCGTGAACCGGCTGCGCGGGCGCTGACCGATCGCGGGCGCACACCCCCGGGTGTCGGTTCTCCGCCCGCCGCGCTTGCATCGATCCCCGCGCGAGGTTAGCCTCGAGACCAGTCAAGCGAGCAAGGGGAAGTGGTCATGACCGATCGCGACGAGGGAGCCGTTCCATCGCCGGAGGCTCAGGTGCGCGCGCTGTATGAGCAGGCCGAATCGCGCACCGCGAAGGCACTGGAGGATGCGGTGGGAACGACGAGCTTCGGTGCGCTGCTGGCCCGCAGCGCCGAGAACGTCGCCGCGCTGAGCCGGATCGGCTCAGACCTCGCCGACCTCGGGCTGCGCACGCTGCGAGTGGCGGGCCGGGCCGACGTCGTCCGGCTGGCCCGCCAGCTGCACCGCAACGAGGACAAGCTCGAGCGCGTCCTGCAGGAGGTGGAGAGCCTGCGCGACGAGCTCCGTGACCAGCAGCGCGAGACCGGCGCGTCGACGGCGCCGGCGCCGGCGTCACGCGGATCACGCAACGGGCACGACCGCACGCCCGCCCGCGGCAGGGCGGCGCGATGAACGTCGTCGAGCGGATCGTCCGCGCGCCCGCCACCGCGTTCGAGTTCGCGAACATGGTGCTGACGACCGACGACGCCGTCATCGGCGCGACCCCGCGCGACGTCATCTGGACGCATCGCAACACGACCCTGTACCGCTATCGCTCCAGCGACCGGCGCCACGCGGTCCCGCTGCTGCTCGTCTTCGCGCTCATCAACCGCCCGGCGATCTTCGACCTGCGCCCCGGCAGCTCGCTCGTCGAGTATCTGCTCGAAGAGGGCTTCGACGTCTTCCTCGTCGACTGGGGTGAGCTCGACGAAGAGGACGCCGACATGGGGCTCGACGATTTCATCTGCGACGAGCTGGACTGGGCGGTGCGCGAGACCCTCAGGGCCAGCGAGGCCGACGAGCTGACGCTGCTCGGATGGTGCATCGGGGCGACCCTGTGCGCGATGTACTGCGGCCTGGAGCCCGACGGCGAGCGCTCGTCCGCGGTGCGCAACCTCGCGCTGCTGACGATGCCGATCGACGGACGTGACTCGCGCTATGCCAAGTGGGTCGGCGACCCCGCGTTCGACGTCGACCGCGTGGCCGACCAGTGGCGCATGCTGCCCGGCTCATCGGTCGACTTCGCCAACAAGATGATGAAGCCGGTGACCAACTTCTACACGACCTATCGGCGGCTCTGGCAGACGATCGAGGAGGGCCAGGCCCGGCGCGAGGCATATCAGTCGATGGCGAAATGGGTCGGCGACAACCCGTCGTTCCCGGGCCGGGCCTGGGCGGAGTGGATCAAGCTCATGTACCGCGACGGTGCGCTGGTCAACGGCGGCACGCGGCTGCGTGGACGGCGGGTCGATCTGGGGAGGATCGACCAGAACATCCTTGTCGTCACCGCCGGCGCCGACCACATCGCCCCGCGACCCGGCACGATGCCGATCTTCGACCTCGTGTCCAGCAGCGACGTGACCCATCTCGACCGTCCCGGCGGGCACATCGGCCTGATCGCCGGCTCGGCCGCACGCAGGGAGATCTGGCCCGAGCTTGCCGGCTGGCTGGCCGAGCGCTCGGAGCGCTGACCGTCCGCCGGTCCCCGTACACACCCAGGAGAGGAGAGTCCCACCGATGTCCACCGAGACCACCGACAGCACCGATCCGCAGACCCCTGACTTCAGCCCGCTGCGCGACCGTCAACGCCGGCCGCGGATGCATGGCCGGGTGGTGTTCGTGACCGGCGGCACGCGGGGGATCGGCGCCGCGATCTCACGCAGCTTCGCCGAGCAGGGCGCGGTCGTCGCCGCCGGCTACGGCCGAGACGCCGAACACGCCCAGAGGTTCCTGACCGGCCTCGAGGAAGAGGGCGTGCACGCCAGCATCCATCGGGGGAACATCGGGTCGGCCGACGACTGCCGGCGGACGATCGAAGAGGTCATCGAGGCCCACGGCCGGCTCGACGTGCTCGTCAACAACGCCGGGATCACGATCGACAAGACCGTGCTGAAGCTGACCGACGAGGACTGGTACAAGGTGATCGCGGTCAACCTGTCGGGCGCGTTCTTCATGTCGCAGGCGGTGCTGCCGCACATGATCGAACAGGGCTCGGGGCGGATCATCAACATCTCCTCGGTCATCGGGCAGACCGGCAACATCGGCCAGGCCAACTACGCGGCGTCGAAGTCCGGGCTGTTCGGGCTGACCAAGACGCTCGCGCTCGAGGCCGCCCATCAGCTCAAGCGCGCCGGCAAGCTCGACGACGACGGGATCGGGATCACCGTCAACACCGTCTCCCCGGGATTCATCGCCACCGAGATGATGGACTCGATCCCCGAGAAGGTGATGGACAAGATCAAGGCGCAGATCCCACTCGGCCGGCTCGGGCGCCCCGACGAGATCGCCCGGGTCGTCCATTTCCTCGCCGCCGACCAGTCGTCCTACATCACCGGAGCGGTGTGGGGCATCAACGGCGGCCTGGACATGTGACGCACGCTCGCCGGCCCGGCGCGGCGTCCCGCCGCGCCGGCGCCCGCGGGACTATGCTCCAGCGCCCATGGCCGACCGCTCAGCGTCGACGCTCGGCGAGATCATTCGCCAGCAACGTGAGCTCACCGAGCTCTCGATGCGCCAGTTCGCCGAGCTGGCCGGGATCTCCAACCCGTATCTGTCGCAGATAGAGCGCGGACTGCGGGCGCCCTCGCGCAACGTGCTGGACGGCATCGCCCGCGCGCTCAAGCTCTCCTCGGACGCCCTCTATCAGCAGGCGGGAATGGCGCCTCCCGGCGAGGAGCCCGAGGACAACGCGGTGCTCGAGGCGATCGCCGCCGACGCCCGGCTGACCGCCCGCCAGCGCACCGCGCTCAAAGAGGTGTATGAGGCGTTCGTCGCGGCGTCGCCGCGGCCCGGGCGGCCCACGCGGCCGGCCACCGCGGCCGGCGCTCGGGCGGGCGGCCCGTCAGGCGGCCGGACCACGACCGCGTCCGCGTCCGCGTCCACGAAGAGAGGTGAGCGATGAGCGATCGCCGAGCGGCAATCGTAACCGGGGCGGCGAGCGGCATCGGCCGCGCGGTCGCGGCCCGTCTGGAGCGCGACGGCATCGACGTGCTCGCCGTCGACCTGCGCCCGGACCCCGAAGGGCCGGGCACGCCGCACGAGGCCAACCTCGCCGACACCGACGCCAACGAAGCCGCGGTGGCCGCGGCGCTGGAGCGCTTCGGCCGGCTTGATCTGATCGTCGCCGGGGCCGGGATCCAGCACGTGTCGCCGATCGCCGAGTTCCCGGTCGAGCGCTGGCAGACGATCATCGCGCTGATGCTGACGAGCCCGTTCCTGCTCGCCCGCTTCGGCTGGCCTGCGCTGAGCGAATCCGGCAACGGCCGGTTCATCGCGATCGCGTCGGCTCATGGCCTCGTCGCCTCGCCGTTCAAATCGGCGTACGTGTCGGCCAAGCACGGCCTGATCGGCCTTGTCAAGACACTCGCCCTCGAGGGCGCGGAGGTCGGGATCTCGACGACCGCGATCTGCCCGGCCTACGTCCGCACGCCGCTCGTCGAGGCCCAGATCCCTGATCAGGCGCGAGCCCACGGGCTGTCGGAGGAAGCGGTGCTCGAGCAGGTCATCCTCGCCCCGCAGGCGATCAAGCGGATGATCGAGCCCGATGAGGTGGCCGACGTCGTCGCCTTCCTCGCCGGCCCCAGCGGACGCGCGTTCACCGGCGTGCCGGTGACGATGGATCAGGGCTGGACCGCGCGCTGACCCCCGCCCCAGCCGCGTGGGCGGGGGCGGGGCAGCGAGGGAATGGGCCTGGGCTCAGGCGGCCGCGGGCGTGCGGCCGGGCCGCTTGACGGCGGTCCGGGTCCGGGCGGCACGCGGCGTGGCGGCCGGCTTGGCGGCCGGCTTGGCGGTCGGCTTGGCGGTCGCCCGGGTCCGGGCGGCACGTGGCTTGGCGGTCGGCTTGACGGTCGGCCCGGCGGTCGTCGGGGTCCGGGCGGCACGCGGCGTGGCGGCGGTCCGCGACGGGAGCGACTCGGCCAGCACCTGCGCCATCAGCGGCGGCCAGTGATGGCGCAGCGCCTCGTGGCTCATGAACAGCCCGAGGTGCCCGCCGTTGGTGATCCGCGTCGTGATCCGGTCCGCCGGGGTGGCGACGTAGTCGGCGAGCGCGAAGACCTGGTCAGGCGGGGTGATGTGGTCGGTCTGCCCGGCGAGCAGGTTGATCGGCATGTCCAGCCTGCCGAGATCGACGGTCCGCCCACTGATCTCGAGCGAGCCGTCGATCAGCGCGTTGTCGCGGAACAGATGGCGGATGATCCAGAGGTAGAACGTCCCGGGGATGTCCTGGGTGTACTTGAACCAATCCTCGAACTCGACGTAGCGCGCGACGTGCTCGGCGTCGTCGAGATGCGAGAGCAACTCCATCTGGCGGGAGGTCTCCGAGCCCGGCTGGAGCATGATGAAACCCGACAGCATGTGTCGCCCGCGCAGCATGCCGCCGCCGGCCGCCACGAGCGCCTCGTAGAAGCGCACGTCGCCGCCCGGTGAGAGCATGTTCAGCACGTCGCCGATCACCGGCTCGCCGGCGTGGAAGTCGATCGGCGCACCGGCGATCGTCAGGGTGTTGATCCGCTCCGGGTTCAGCGCGGCGTAGATCGTGGCGAGCCAGCCGCCCTGGCAGTCGCCGACGAGGTTGACGCGCCCGCCGCAGTGCTCGATCGCCCGATCGATCACGTCAAGGTAGTCCTCGACCGAGGTGTCGGCCGTGGCCGGGGTGGCGCCGCGCCAGTCGAGGGTCAGCGCGCGCTTGAGCCCGGCGTTGACGATCGTCTGCATCTGGCTCTGCTCGGTCGAGTAGTCGACGATGCAGGAGTCGTGGCCGGCCTGGGGCGGCAGCACGAGCGTCGGGACGAGGCCGCGCGGCGCCGGGCTGACCGAGAAGTCACGCAGGCGGGCGATCGGGGTCTCGAAGACGATCTCGTGGGGGGTCGACCAGGTCGGACGGCGGCGATGGGTGGCGATCGAGGCCCAGCGGTTGAGGTCGAGCAGGCGCGGAGCCGCGGCCATCTCGGCCGCGACGAGATCAGCGAATGCGGTCGCGGTCTCGCCCCATGCCTCCACCCAGTTACCGAGAAGTCCCGCCTTGGCGGGCGGGGAATGCATTTCACTGGTCATCGTGACCTCCTCCTCCAAAAAGATTTCCGTTGGCACAGGGTAGGACGAACCTACCCCGGCCAACGTGGTCAACGACCGGGTCCAGCCGGATGTCCTACTACTTCAGCAGCGAGCGAACGGTGCTGCTGTACGACGTGGCGATCTCACGCGCGAAGTCGGCCTGAGTCTCGATCATGCCCTTGATCCAGTCCTGCTGGGTCGCGCCGGCGAGCTTGAGCTCGAGCTCGAGGGCACGGTCGACGGCCTTGTCATACGAGTCGAGGTAGGCCGTGCCGATCTTGCGGGCGGCGGCGGCGAACTCGTCACCGGCGTCGGTCGTGCGCTCGAACAGCGCGTCGAAGGGGGTGTTGTTCTTGGCGGCGGTAGCCATGGTGTCTCCTGTGGGGGCGAAGGTTTCTCTAAGGGATCCGACTGCTTGCAAGTTAGCAGATCGACCGCATACTTGCAAGCAATACCGTAGTCCTCCGCACACGTTCCGGAGACGGTCCGGAGCCGCGACGCCGGGGCGCCGGAACCAACCTTGACACGATCGTGTCAAGGTCTGTTATGATCGCCGGCAATGCGTGACTTCCTGACCATCACTCGCGAGCGCACGGTCGTCTACGACGGCGGCATGGGCGCGACGCTCGAGGAGTTCGACCTCAGCCTGGAGCGCGACTACCGCCTCCCCGGGCGCTGCCACGAGGCGCTCGTCCTCAACCGCCCCGACGTGATCGAGGGTGTCCATGCCGAGATGCTCGACGCGGGCGCCGACGTGCTGGAGACCGACACCTTCCAGGCCTCTCGGCTCAAGCTCGCCGAATGGGGGCTCGAGGCCCACACGCACGAGATCAACCTCAAGGCGGCGCAGATAGCGCGCAAGGCCGCCGGCGAGCACCGCTTCGTCGCCGGGGCGATCGGCCCGACCGGCTTCCTTCCGGCCAGCGACGATCCGACGCTCGGGGCGATCAGCTTCGCCCAGCTCGTCGAGGTGTTCGCCGAGCAGTCCCGCGGGCTGCTGGAGGGAGGCGTCGACCTCGTCATCATCGAGACCGCCCAGGACATCCTCGAGCTCAAGGCCGCGGTCTTCGGCGTGCGTCAGACGATCGCCGAGCTCGGCCGCGCGGTCCCGATCCAGTGCAGCGTGTCGTTGCTGCCCAACGGCGGCAAGATGCTGCTCGGCACCGACATCAGCGCAGTGCTGGCGACGCTGGAGGCGCTTCGCGTCGACGCGATCGGCCTCAACTGCTCCACCGGACCCGAGGACATGCGAGACGCGATCCGCTTCCTCGGCGAGTTCAGCTCGGTGCCGGTGCACTGCATCCCCAACGCCGGACTCCCGCTCCAGGGACCGAACGGCGAGACGATCTTCCCTGAGCAGCCCGGGCCGCTGGCCGAGGTGCTCGGCGAGTTCGTCGACCGCTACGGCGTGTCGATCATCGGCGGCTGCTGCGGCACGACGCCCACTCACATCGCGGCGATGGCCGAGCGCGTCAAGGGCCGGGTGCCCGCCCAGCGTCCGGCGCGCCGTCCCGCCCATGTCAGCTCGATGATCGCCGCCACCCCGCTCGTCCAGTCCCCGCGCCCGACGCTCGTCGGCGAGCGGGTCAACTCGCAGGGCTCGCGCAAGGCCAAGGAGCTCCTGCTGGCCGATGACTACGACGGCCTGCTCGTCGTCGCCGAGGACCAGGTGGCCGGCGGCGCGCACGTGCTCGACATCTGCGTCGCGCTGACCGAGCGCCAGGACGAGGACGTCCAGATGCGCGAGGTCGTCAAGCGCATCTCGCTGACGCAGCCGGCGCCGATCCAGATCGACTCCACCGAGCCTGAGGTGATCGAGGCCGCGCTCCAGCAGATTCCCGGCCGGGCGATCGTCAACTCGGTCAACCTCGAGGCCGGCCGCGCCAAGCTCGACCGGGTCGTGCCGCTCGCCGCGGCGCACGGCGCGGCGGTGATCGCGCTGACGATCGACGAGGTCGGGATGGCGAAGACCGCCGAGCGCAAGCTCGAGATCGCCCGGAGGATCACGCAGTACTGCTGCGAGGAGCACGGGCTCGACGCGGACGCGCTCATCTTCGACTGCCTGACCTTCACCCTGACCACGGGCGATCCCGAGTGGCGCCCGAGCGCGGTGGAGACGATCGAGGGCATCCGGCGGATCAAGGCCGAGATCCCCGGCGTGCAGACCTCGCTCGGCGTCTCCAACGTCAGCTTCGGAGTCGGGATGACCGCGCGCGCCGTCCTCAACAGCGTCTTCCTGCACCACTGCGTCGAAGCCGGCCTCGATCTGGCGATGGTCAACCCCAATCACATCACGCCGTATTCGGAGATCCCCACCGGCGAGCGCGAGCTCGCCGACGACCTCGTCTTCAACCGGCGTGAGGACGCGCTGGAGCGGTTCATCGCGCACTTCGAGTCCAAGGGCCCCGACGATTCGGGCGAGAAGACGGCGGCCGATCCGACCGAGGGCATGGAGCCCGAGGAGGCGCTGCACTATCACATCCTGCGCCGCAAGAAGGAGGGCGTGGAGGACTGGATCGACGCCGGCGTGGAGAAGATCGGCGCCGTGCCGACGCTGAACACCGTGCTGCTGCCGGCGATGAAGGAGGTCGGCGACAAGTTCGGCGCCGGCGAGCTGATCCTGCCGTTCGTCCTGCAGTCGGCCGAGGTGATGAAGAAGGCGGTCTCCCGTCTCGAGCTCTACCTCGACAAGCTCGAGGGCTACACCAAGGGCACGGTCATCGTCGCCACGGTGTTCGGCGACGTCCACGACATCGGCAAGTCGCTCGTCAACACGATCCTCACCAACAACGGCTACACGGTCGTCGATCTCGGCAAGCAGGTCCCGATCTCGACGATCCTCGACGCCGCCATCGAGCACGACGCCACGGCGATCGGCCTCTCGGCACTGCTCGTCTCGACCTCCAAGCAGATGCCGGCCTGCGTACAGGAGCTGCACGAGCGCCGGCTGCCCTTCCCGGTGCTGATCGGCGGTGCGGCGATCAATCGCAACTTCGGCCTGCGGATCCTGTATCCCCACGGCACCGACGCCGACGATGTCTACGAGCCCGGCGTCTTCTACTGCAAGGACGCGTTCGAGGGCCTGGCCAAGATGGACCAGATCGTCGACCCCGAGACGCGCGCGGCGCTCGTCGCCAAGACGCGGCTCGCCGCCCAGCGCCTGCGCGAGGCGCCCGTGGTGGTCGACGCCGGCGCCCCGGACGTCAGCGACGACTCGGTGCGCAGCCCGGCGGCGACCGACAATCCCGTGCCGGCGCCGCCGTACTGGGGCGTGCGCGAGATCGAGGTCCCGATGGACGAGGTCTACCACCACCTCGACACCCACGTGCTGTTCAAGCTCCACTGGGGCGGGCGCGGCGTCAAGGGCGAGGCCTGGGCGCAGCTGCTGCGCGACGACTTCCAGCCACGGCTGGAGCGCATGTGGCGTGAGCAGGACTATCTCCAGCCCCGAGCGCTGCTCGGCTACTTCCCGTGCAACTCCGAGGGCAACGAGCTGATCGTCTGGGATCCGGAGGACTTCGATCCCGCCCGTCCGCGCGAGCTCCACCGGCTCGTCTTCCCCCGCCAGCCGCGTCACGACCGGATCTGCCTCGCCGACTTCTACCGGCCGGTCGGGTCAGGCGTCGATGTCGTCGCGCTCCAGGCGGTGACCGCCGGCGAGCGGGTGACCGAGCTGATGGCCTCGCTCGAGGCCGACGGCGAGTTCGCCGAGCAGCTGTTCGTCCACGGGCTCGGGGTCCAGACCGCCGAGGGGATGGCCGAGTGGATGCACGCCCGGGTGCGGCGCGAGCTCGGCATCGAGGCGACCCAGGGCCGGCGTTACTCATGGGGCTATCCCTCCTGCCCTGAGCAGTCCGAGCTGACCAAGGTCTTCAGCCTGCTCGACGCTCCGTCGATCGGCCTGCGCCTGTCGGGCGGCTACGCCGTCGAGCCCGAGCAGTCGACGCTGGCGATCGTCGCCCATCATCCCCAGGCGATCTACTTCGGGATGAAGTCGGGCACCCTCCCCCGGCCGGGTCAGGCCGCCCGCGACGACGTCGTCGCGGGCTCGGAGAAGGATCCGACCTTGATGGCCGACCTCCCTGACGTCGACCCGCAGGACCCGGCCGCCGAGCCCGGGGCCGGCGAGCCGGCGATGGCCGGCGCGTAGCGCTCGATCCGGGGCCGGCCGGGTCGGTTCGACGGGTCCGGGTCGCGTCCGGGGGTGTCCGGGGCGTCCGGGGCGTCCGGGGCCGTCCGGGGCGTCCGGGGCGTCCGGGGCGGTCCGGGGCGGTCCGGGGCGTCCGGGGGCGTCCGGGGCGGTCCGCTCCGGGTGGGGCCTCCAGCCGGACGCGCCGTACCGCGTCCGGCGGAGGATGTCTGAATTTTGCCCGCATAGCGGGCATTTTTCAGATATCTCCCCGCGGCGGCTCGCTTCAGCCGGATAGCGCTCTCGGGGTCAGGACAGAATCGATCTGCGCAGCCGCACCGAGCCGCCCCCGCCGTGCCGGGTGGGCCGGCGGTCGGCTTCGCCGGATCCGCGAGCGGCGTCGAGCGGGAGGGCCGACGCCGATCGGGCGCGCGGCCGGCCAGTGACCCTCTCGGCCGGCGGCCGATCAGAGATCGGCTTCGAGCCGGCCGCCGGGCGTGCGGCGGCGAGACGATCCGGTCCGCGCCGGGAGCTTGACCGGAGCGGCGTGCATGGCGCGCAGGCGCACCTCGCGCCAGGACATGCCCTCCTTGAGCAGCGCCGGCCCGCCCATGAGCAGGGCGGTCGAGACCTCGACCGCCTGGAGGATGACGCCGTAGGCGACGCCGGTGCCGACGCCGACATGCCAGCCGGTGTGCAGCACCGCCGCGCAGGCCGCTTGGAAGACCCCGAGGTTGGCCGGCGTGGCCGGCAGCGCCGCGGTGATGTTGACCGCGAACAGGACGGCGGCCGCGGCCGGGATCCCGGCCTGATGGGAGAGGCCGAGCGCGACGAGCAGGATGTAGCACGACATCCACTGCAGGGCCCAGGCGCCGAGCTGGGCGGCGGTGGCGATCGCACCGAGCCGGGGGTTGCGGAACACGAGCAGTCCGGCGCGGACCCGGGTCATCGCCTGTCTCGTCTGGGCGATCATCGCGTGAGCGCGACCGAAGCGTGACGCCATGCGGTCGTGGCGCAGGGCGAGCGGGGCGAGCAGAACCGCGGCGAGCAGCGCGACCGGCGCGATCGCGACCGCGAGCAGCGCGTTCTGATGGCCGTTGAAGAGATCGACCGACGAGAACATCACCGAGCCGAGGATGACCAGCGCGACGATGTTGAGCAGCGTCTGGGAGACGACGGTGCCGAGCACGACCGGGAGGTGCTCCCGGGGCCGTCCGGTTCGTCGGGCGACGACGAGGGCGCGCGACGGCTCGCCGAGGCGCGCGGGCAGGGTCGAGGACATGAGCACGCCGATGAACGTGCCCTGCATGGCGTCGGATAGTCGCACGCGGGCGTCGGGCAGCGCCGCGCGGAGGATCGCGTACCAGGAGACGGCGCGCAGGGCCATCGCGGAGCACATCACCCCCAGACCGAGGATGACGAACGACGGGCTGGAGGCCAGCAGCGCCGAGGCGATGTTCGAGACGCCGATCTTGTGCAGCGCCATGTAGGCGAGCAGCAGCGTTCCGAGCGAGATCGTGGCGAAGGCCGCGCGCCGCAGGATCGTCACGAGCGGTCCGCGCTTGGCGGCCAGCGGCGGCTCCAGGCTCGGCAGCCTGCGGGGTCTGACGTACGGCTTGAGATCGGCGGCCCGCGTCCCGGCGGCGACGGCCAGGCGCTGTGAGACGGTGGCGGGCGCCGGGGTGGCGATCGCGTCCTCGTAGGCCGCCAGCACCTGCTCGGCGACGTGCGGCCACGCGAAACGCTCGACGTCGGCAGCTGCCGCGCGAGCCATCTGCATGCGGCGAGCGGGCTCCTCCCACAGGTCGCGCAGCGCCTCGGCGAACGCCTGCGGATCGGCCGGCGGCACGAGCACCCCGTCGACGCCGTTGCGCACGACATCGCGATAGCCCGCGATGTCGGAGGCGACGACCGGCGTCCCGGCGGCGAACGCCTCGGTCAGGACCATCCCGAAGCTCTCCCCGCGCAGCGACGGCGCGCACAGCAGATCGGCGCGCTCCAGCTCCGCGTGCTTGCGCTCGTCGTCGACCTTTCCGAGAATGTGGACGTCGCGGTCATCGACCATCAGCGGCGCCAGCTCCTCCCGGGTGGGGCCGATCACGGTCAGCGACACCGGAATGTGCTCGCGCAGCGCCTCGAACGAGCGCAGCAGCAGCGGCAGACCCTTGCGTTCGACCGACTGCCCGATGAACAGGAGCGAGAGCCGGTCGGGCGACGGCGCGGACCCGGCGCGGGCGATCACCGCGGGATCGACGTGGACGCCGTTGGGGATCACGCGATAGTGCCCGCCGAACCAGCGCCGGCCCGTCCAGGCGGCGGCTTCGGAGACAGCGATCCTGACGTGGAGGCGGTTGAGGACCCGCCGCGCGCCCATCGCGTTGGCCAGTCCGTTGGCGAGCCGGCTGTCGGAATAGGAGTGAAATGTCCCGACGAGCGGCAGGCGCGTCCAGTCGGTGGCCACCCAGCTGGCGAGCGGCGCGACCGGCTCGTGGATGTGGACGACGTCGTAGCCCCCGGTCCGCAGCTCGCGGTGCAGCGCGGCCACGCCGTGGGGCGTGATCGTCAGGTTCGAGACCGCCCCGTTGGCCTTGAAGCCGACCGTGCGCCCGAGCGAGACGAGATAGTCGGGCGCCGGGAGCGCCTGTGGGCCGGCGCCCCGATGGAGCACCGCCGAGGTGAGGTCGACCGGGTCATAGGGCGTCAGGACGCGCACGTCGTGGCCGGCGGCGATGAACTGCTCGGCGAGCGCATGGATGTGCCGGGTGACGCCGCCCGGATAGGTCCACGAGTACGGCGAGACCAGCGCAATACGCATCGAACCTACTTTAGCCGGTGTGGCCCCTGTCGACACTGAGTTTCCGCTGGGTAGGCTGTCGTGAGCGATGGCCCGGAGGCACAGTGTGAGATACACCTTTTTCGAGGTGATTCCTGCTCGACGCGCGCTCGGCGATGCCCCTCGGCGACCGGCCGCCCGAGCGGCCGGCGCCGGGCGTTGAGACGGCGGCGTGGCGAGCTCCGATCCCGATCGGACGTTGGCGCAGGCCGTCGCGCATCTGCGAGGCGCCGATCCGGTGCTCAGGGCCCTGATCGACGAGATCGGGGTCACGCGTCTCGGTGATCTGCGGCGCACCCGGGCGCGTGATCACTATGGAGCGCTCGTGCGCACGATCGTCGGCCAGCAGCTGTCGACGACGGCCGCCCGGGCGATCTACACGCGCCTGACCGATCGCTTCGGCGGCCGCCCGCCGACGCCCGAGGAGGTCCTGGCCGAGGATCCCGACGAGCTCCGCGTGGCGGCCGGGCTCTCCCGCGCGAAGACGACCTATCTGCGCTCGCTGGCCGAGCATGTCATGGACGGCTCGCTGGAGCTGCACAAGCTCGGCCGGCTCTCCGACGAGCGCGTGATCGCCGAGCTCGTTGCCGTCAAGGGGCTCGGCACATGGAGCGCGGACATGTTCCTCATGTTCCACCTCCAGCGGCCCGATGTCCTGCCCGTCGGCGACCTCGGCGTCCGCCGGGCGGTCATGCTCGCCTACGGTCTGGCGGAGCTGCCGGGGCCCGACGAGATGCGGACGATCGCTGAGCCGTGGCGACCGCAGCGGACGCTCGCCTCACGATTTCTGTGGCGGTCGCTCGAGGCGACGCCGATCACCTAAACGGCGGAGACCTCTTCCTCGTCCGCGACGCGGAACGAGGATCCGCAGCCGCAGGCCGCGATCACGTTCGGGTTCTCGACCTTGAAGCCCGCGCCCTGCAGCCCGTCGACGAAATCGATGACCGAGCCCCTGACGTAGGGAAGGCTCGGCGTATCGACCAGGAGACGGATGCCCTTGTCCTCGAACACCTCGTCACCGTCACGCATCTCGTCGAAGGCGAGCGCGTACTGGAATCCCGAGCAGCCTCCGCCCCGGACGCCGACGCGCAGACCGGCGGTTGCGTTGACCGCGTTCTGCGCGGCCAGGAAATCACGGACCTTCTCGGCACCTTTGTCGGTAAGAGTGATCATGCTTCATTCAGTATAGCGTTGGCTTCTCGCTACGCTAGAGGGCGTGTCCGCAACCCCAGAGGAGCTCAAGGAACGGATCGAGGCGGGCATTCCGGGGGCGATGGCGACCGTGACCGGGGACGGCCATCATTTCAATGCGGTCGTCGTCGCGCCGGCGTTCGCGGGTCTGCCGAGGCTCGCCGCGCACCGGCTCGTCTACGACGTGTTCGGCCCCGAAGTGGGCGACCGCATCCACGCCCTCTCCATCCAGACCAGAGCTTCGCAAACCGAGGAGGCCCGATGAGCGATTCCACCAGCAATCCGATGCGCGAGGCGATTGCCGAGGCGATCTCCGAGAATCCGGTGATCCTGTTCATGAAGGGCAACCCCGACGCTCCGGCGTGCGGGTTCTCCGCTCGGACGGTGGCCATGCTCCATTCCCTGGGCGCGCGGTTCGCCGCGGTCGACATCCTGCCTGATCCGCGGATCCGCCAGGAGCTGTCGGCGATCTCCAACTGGCCGACGATCCCGCAGCTGTTCGTCGACGGCGAGCTGATCGGCGGCTGCGACATCGTCAGCGAGATGTATGAGACCGGCGAGCTAGCCCAGACGCTCGGCCTCGAGGCTCCCGAGGCCGGCGAGCAGGCCGGCACGGTTCTCGACGACGGCGCCCCGCTGACGATCGAGAATCGTCTCTGATCCGAGCCGTCCCGTCGGCCGCGGGCGGGCACGCCCGCTCAGCGGCCGGCGAGTCGCAGCGCCGAGGCCGCAAGGCGCAACGCGAGCGGCTGGCGGGCACCCGGCGGCGCGAGCCAGTCACCGTCGAGCTCTCGATACCAGGCGATCGTCTCCTCGAGGCAGTCCTCGTGCGGTGAGGGGCGCCAGCCGAGCTCACGCCGGGCGCGGGCGTTGGAGAAGCGCCAGTGCAGCGAGGCGGCCCGGACTTCGACCGGCGACGGCAGGCCGGGCGCGAGCAGCCGCTGTCCGGCCCCGGTCAGCGCCTGCGCGGCGATGACCGGCAGCTTGATCAGCGGCGGTTCGACGCCCGACAGGCGCCCAAGGTCGGCGAACAGCCGGTCGGTGGTGAAGTTGCGATTGCCGAGGATGTAGCGCTCGCCGACGGCGCCGCGCAGATCGGCGAGCAGATGACCGCGGGCGACGTCCTCGACGCCGACGATGTTCACCGTCCCGTCGACGTACGCGGGGATCTGACGGCGCAGGAAGCGCCGTACGATCTGCGTCGAGGAACGACCTGGGTCACCCGCGCCGAGGACGAGCGCGGGGTTGACGATCGTCAACGGCAGTCCGCGGGCGACGAGTCGCAGCGCGGTCACCTCCGCTTCGTGCTTAGCGTCCAGGAGCGGGATCGCGTAGCGGCCGCCCTCCCAGGCGTTGGTCTCGTCGGCCGTCTCGCCCGGGCGCGCCGGGCCGATGGCGGCCACCGACGACGTATAGACGACGCGCTGCACCCCAGCCCGCAGCGCCTCCTCGAGCACGATCCGCGTCCCCTCCAGGATGACCGAGAAGACCCGGCCGCGGGAGACGCGCAGGTCGGTCGTGCCGGCGACGTGGAACACCCGTTCGACGCCCCGCAGGGCGCGGCGGATCGCGCGGCGGTCGAGGATGTCGGCGCGAGCCGGCTCGACGTCGAGCGCGGCGATCACGTTCAGCGCGCCGGGGCGGGTGGAGGGGCGGACGGTGACGCGCACCGTGTCTCCGCGCGCCACCAGGAGCTGGGTGACATGGGAGCCGATGAATCCGGTCGCGCCCGTGACGAGCGTGCGGGGCATTCTCGGCGGCCGAGTGTAGAGCGAGCCTTCGTCGCTGGTAGGGTGGCCCGCTGATGGCCGTCGCAATCGTCTCGGACACGTGTCACTATCTGCCGAGCGAGCTGGCGGCCGCGCAGGACATCCACGAGGTCAGCCTGTACGTCCATTGGCCCGAGGGTGCGCTGCGCGAGAGCGAGATCACCGACTACGACGCCTACTATCGGCGGCTGGGGACCGACAGCGATCTGCCGACGACCTCGCAGCCGTCGATCGGCGACTTCCTGGCGGTCTACGAGCCGCTTCTGGACGCCGGACGGGAGATCGTCTCCGTCCATCTCGCCGGCGGGATGTCGGGCACGGTGCGCGCGGCCGAGCAGGCCCGTGATCAACTCGGCGAGCGCGCCGGCATGGTCCACGTGATCGACTCCGCCACGGCGTGCGGCGGGGAGGGGCTCGTGCTGCTGGCCGCGGCGGCGGCGGCGCGGTCGGGCGCCGGCGGCGCCGAGGTCGCCGAGCACACCCGCCGCGCGCGCGCCGGGCTGAAGATGTGGTTCGCGATCGACACCCTCGAGTATCTGCGGCGCGGAGGGCGGATCGCCGGCGCGCAGGCGTGGCTGGGCTCGGCGCTGAAGATCAAGCCGATCCTCACCGTCGAGTCGGAGATCACGCCGGTCGAGCGCGTGCGCACCTCGCGCCGGGCGTTCGAGCGCATGGTCGACCTGCTGAGCGAGCGCGCTCAGGCCGGCGCGGACGCCTGGATGGTGCAGCACATCCAGGCCCCCGTCGAGGCGCAGGAGCTCGCCCGGCGGGGAACCGAGGTGTTCGGCGGAGTTCCGCCGCGCGTCATCGGCGAGATCGGGCCGGTCATCGGCACGCATGTCGGACCGGGACTGCTCGGCGTCGGCGGCCTGCCGAGCGCCTTCCTGAACCCCTGACCGTGACCGGGAACGCCCGGTCCGCGGCCCGGGCGCGTCAGCGCCCGAGGAGCTTCTGCCGCTTGCGCCGCCGGCGACCGAAGGTGAGCGCGCCGAGCGCGGCGATCCCGCCGCCGAGCACGAAGCCGGCGACGCCCGCGCCGATCGTCAGCTGCTCCTGATAGCCCGCGATCTGCGTCCGCCAGTCGGTCAGCTTGACGACCTCCACCCGCAGCTGCTCGATCGCGGTGCCGAGCTCCTGCCGGTTGACCTCGATCGAGGCGCGGATCTCCTCGGGGGTCCGCGAGGCCATCAGCTGTCGCTCCCGGGCTGCACGGTGGCGCGGATCTTCTTCGCCTCGTCGATCGCCATCTTGGGGACGGGCGCGCCGACCTTGAGCTTGCGCAACGCGAACAGGAAGGCGCCGCCGGTCAGCAGCAGCAGCACGACCATGACGACCGCGAAGCCGAGCCAGACGTCGCCGGTGGCGCTGTTGATCGCCCAGGCGATGGTCAGCAGGACGAAGACGAGCGCGAACACGCCGAACACCGCGCCGACCGCGACCGCCGCGGCGCCGCGGGCGATGCTCGAGACCTTCTCGGTGACCTCGGCCTTGGCGAGCTCCACCTCCTCACGGACGAGCAGCGTCAGCTTCTCGGAGATGCTGTTGACCGCAGCCGCGAGGCTGTCGGTCCGGTCGCCGGAGTCAGCGGGCAAGGCGCTTGAGGATCAGGGCGAGGACGAGGCCGCCGACGAAGGCGCCCGCGATGCGCACCTCGGGACGGTCGGTCGCCTTGGCCGGGAAGGTGCCGTCGCCATCCTGCACCGGCGGCGGCACCCAGGCCGGGGGCGGGACGACGGCGTCCGCCGGCGGAGCGGGAGCGGCGACCGGCTCAGCGGCCGCGACGGGCTCGGCGGCCGGCACAGGCTCGGCGGCCGGCACAGGCTCGGCGGCCGGCACAGGCTCGGCGGCCGGCACAGGCTCGGCGGCCGGCACAGGCTCGGCGGCCGGCACAGGCTCGGCGGCCGGCACAGGCTCGGCGGTCGCCGCCGGCTCGGGAGCGGGAACGGGCACCACGACCTCGGCGTCGGCGGAGTCCGCCGGCGCGACGGGGATCGGCTGCTCGACCGTCGCGTCCTCGTCGGATGCGGCCGCCGCGTCCGGCGCGACGGCGTCCTCGCCCGGCTCGGAGCTCTCGGTCTGCTCGCTCACTCGGGGGGATCCTCGTCGAACACGCGCCGCCACACCAGGCCCGCCACGCGGGTCGAGGCGACGCTCGCCAGCGCGCCGAATCCCGCCAGCATTCCGGACCAGATCAACCTCTTGACAAGGGGACTTTCCGTCATCGAGACCGGCATTCAAGCAGAATCGCCGGCCGGCGAGCGATTCTGCGCGTCGAGCCCGAGGCAGATGGTGTCGACGATCATCGTCTTGGCCGACTCCAGCTCGGCCTGATCGATCGGCCCGCGGTCGAAGATCCAGCTCGTCAGGACCTGCTCGACGAGGCCCATGAACGCCTGGGCGGCGAAGGCGGGATCGATCTCAGGGCGAAAGCTGCCGTCGGCCTGGGCATGGGCGACGATCGCGGCGATCCCGGCGTAGGCCTCGCGGATCTTGTCGAGATGGGTCAGGCCGAAGGTGTTCGCCGCCCGCGTGACCTCGACGATGATCACCTTCATCAACTCCGGGTCATGGCGATAGGAGTCGATGATGAAGGCGGCGATCGCCCGCAGCTTGTCACGCGCGGGGCGAGCGGAGGAGTCGGCTTCGCCGATCGCGGTCAGCATCACGGCCCAGCGCTCCTCGAACAACGTGTCCAGGATCGCCTCCTTGGACGAGAAGTAGTGGTACACGAGCCCGTAGGCGACCCCGGCCTCGTCGGCGATATCCGACACCCGGCAGGTGTGGAACCCCTGGCGCGCGAACACCCGCACAGCAGCGTCGAGGATCAGCCGGCGCTTGTCGACGGCGGCCGTCGTCACGACGCTCCCGACGACGCGTAGACCTCGGGCCGGCGGCGCGGGAGCGTCGGCAGCCGGCGCCGGATGGCCCGCATCGCCTCGAGGTCGAGATCGGCGACGATCACCGTCTCGGCATCGGGGGCACAGGCCAGGACGACGCCCCACGGATCCACGATCAGCGATCGCCCACCCGAGCGCAGGCCGCCCGGGTGCTCGCCGATCTGATTGGGGGCGACGACGAAGCACTGGTTCTCGATCGCCCGCGCGCGCACGAGCACCTCCCAGTGGTCGCGCGTCGTCGTCAGCGTGAACGCCGACGGGATCGCCAGCACCTCGGCCCCGCGCAGCGCGAGGATCCGATACAGCTCCGGGAAGCGCAGGTCGAAGCAGATGCTCATCCCGAGCGCGACGCCGGATGTCAGCGTCGTGACGACGATCTCGTCGCCGGCGTCCGAGGTCGCCGACTCCGCGTAGTCCGCCCCGTCGATCTCGACGTCGAACAGATGGATCTTGCGATACAGGGAGCGCAGAGCGCCGTCGGGGCCGACGTGGACGCTCGTGTTGGAGGCCTTCGATCGACCGGCGACGCGCTCGATCATCGAACCGGCGAGCAGATCGATGCCGAGCTCGAGCGCGACCGCGCGCGCCCATGAGATCGCCGGACCGTCGAGCGCCTGCGCGCCGGCCGCGAGATCCTCCGTGGTGCCGAGCACGGTCCACATCTCGGGCAGCACGACGAGCTCGGCGCCGCGTCGCGCGGCGTCACGGACCAGCCGATCGGCGCGTTCGAGGTTACGATCCGTGTCGTCGGTGGCGTTGAGTTGAACGGCGGCCGCACGCATGCGGGGAAACCTCCCGATTGACCAGTCAGTCAGTCTATCTCGCGCAGCCCGGGCCGCGGCCCGTGCGCTCCCATCGCGGCCGCTTCGGCGACGAGCGGCCAGCGGCGCTGGATGATGTCGCACTGCCGCCGGGCGCGATGCCGGGGCGCGACGGACTGCGCCCGCTCAAAGCGTGGCGCTACGTCGGGGTGTTCGGCCCGGAGCTGATGCTCTGCCTGGCCACCGTGCGGATCGGGCCCGCGCGACAGTCGTTCTGGGCGGTCTGGGACCGGGCCGCGGGACGGCTTTATGAGCGCACGACGCTCGGCCGGGGCGACGTTGCGCTGAGACCGGGCCGGGCCGTGATCGACGCCCGCAGCCTCACGCTGGCGCTGCGCTGGGAGGAGACCGCCGGCGTCGAGACGATCTGCCCGACGGGCGCCAGCTATGGCTGGACGCGCAAGCAGGGCGGGATCCGCGCCCGCGGAACGATCGCCATCGACGGTGGACGGCCGCGAGAGATCGACGCGCGCGGAGTGATCGACGACACCGCCGCCTATTACGAGCGCCACACGCGCTGGCGCTGGTGCGCGGGCGTGGGACGCGCCCGCGACGGCCGGGAGCTGGCGTGGAACCTCGTCGCCGGGGTCAACGATCCGGTGCGCGACAGCGAGCGGACGGTCTGGGTGGACGGCGTCGCGGCGGAGGTCGGTCCGGTGCGCTTTGAGCCGGCATTGACCGCGGTCCACGCGCTGATCCCCGCCGCCGGCTCCCCGGCGCCCGCGCTTCGTTTCACGGGCGAGGCGGTGCGCGAGCGCGCCGAGAACCTGCTGCTCGTGCGCAGCCGCTATCGGCAGCCGTTCGGCACGTTCGCCGGCGTCCTGCCGGGAACCGGCATCGAGCTCACCGGGGGGTTGGGGGTGATGGAGGACCACGACGTGTGGTGGTGAGGGCCCGCGACGGGCCGAGGCTCACCCCATCGCCGCCAGCCCGCGGATCAGCACCTCCAGACCGAACTCGAAGCGGTCCTCGCCGTTCTCGGTCTCCGCGGTCAACGGGCCGGCCAGCGCCACGATCGTCGGGAAGCGCCCGGGCGGCAGCGCGGCGAAGTAGGCCCGCATCTCGGCGATGTAGCGGGCGACCTCGTCGGGATCGTTGTCCTCCGACGACCACAGGCTCTCCTCGTAGGCGATCGCCATGACGTACAGCGACAGCAGATCGGCGGCGAAGGCCGTGACCTGATCGGGCAGCCCGCCCTCGCGCATCCGGGCCAGCATCCACTCGCTGCCGCGCAGGGCGTTCTCTCCGAGCGGGATCCGGGCGAACGACGCCCGGGCGAGGTCGCGATGGCGGCCGAACACCGCGCGGATCTCCCTCAGGACGGCCTTGATCTCCTCCTGCCAGCCGGGGTCACCGGTCCCCGCCTCGGGGAGCCGCACCTCGCCGATCACCTGGTCGATGACGATCTCCAGCAGCTCCTCCTTGCCGGACACGTGGGCATAGAGCGATGCCGCGCCGGTGCCGAGGACCTCCGCCACCCGCCGCATCGTCATCGCGTCGAGCCCCTCGGCGTCGACGATTCCCAGGGCCGCGGCGGCGATCGACGCCCGGGACAGCGTCCGCTCGCGCGGCACCCGCCGCGGGGTCTTGGTGGCGCGCGAGGCGAGGCGCGGGATCGCCGGGAGGTCGTCGCCGGTGCTCACGGCGCGAAGATTACTTGACAGCCCCGAACCGCGTTTGGAACACTGTTCGAATCTGAGCGAACAACGTTTTCGACCAGCGTTCGCGTCTCGGTCGAGAGAGGAGCCCGATGCGACCGTCCCATCCCAAGCGCTGGCTGATCCTGTTCGTGATCCTCGCCGCCGAATGCATGGATCTGCTCGACGGCACCATCGTCAACGTCGCCGCGCCGACGATCCACCACGACCTCCACACCTCGTCGACGGCGCTGCAGTGGATCGTCGGCGGCTACGCCCTGGCCCTCGCCGTCGGCCTGCTGACCGGCGCGCGGCTCGGCGACCTGTACGGCCGGCGGCGCGTCTTCCTGCTCGGCGTCGTGGCCTTCACGCTCGCCTCGACGGCGTCCGGACTGGCCCCGACCACCGGGGTGCTGATCGTCGCGCGCATCGCCCAGGGCCTGGCCGGCGCGGCGATGCTCCCGCAGGGCCTGGGGATCATCCGCGAGGTGTTCAGCGAGGACGAGCTGCCCAAGGCGTTCGGCCTGTTCGGGCCGGTGCTCGGCTCGGCGGCCATGGTCGGCCCGATCGTCGGCGGCGGGCTGATCGCCCTGGACCTGTTCGGCGACACCTGGCGTCCGGTCTTCCTCATCAACCTGCCGCTCGGCCTCGTCGCGGCGATCGGCGCGGCGCGTCTGCTGCCCCGGACCGCCGGCGGCGAGCACGCGCAGAGCCTGGACGGAGCCGGGGCGCTGCTGGCGGGGATCGCCTCGCTGGCGCTCGTCTATCCGCTCATCCAGGGCCGGGAGCTCGGCTGGCCGGCCTGGACGTGGGCTTCGATCGCGGGCAGCGTCGTCCTGTTCGGCGTCTTCGGCGCCCATCTACGCCGGCGTGCGCGGACCGGGCGTGATCCGCTGATGGAGGCGAGCGTGTTCACCCACCACGGCTACACGGCGGGCGTGATCGCGTTGATGCTCTACTTCGGCGGCATGGTCGGCTCGATGCTGGCGATCACGCTGTTCCTGCAGCTCGGCGAGGGCTTCAGCGCGATCCACGCGGGACTCACCCTGGCGCCGTTCGCGCTCGGCACCGCGATCAGCGCGCCGCTCGCCATGACGACGCTGGCCGGGCTGCCGGGACGAGCGGTGATCCAGGCCGGCGGGGTGATCTCGCTCGCCGGCTATGCCGGGATCGCGCTCGTGGTCGGGTCCGGCGGCCACGTCTCGACGTGGGACCTCGCCGGTCCGCTGTTCGTCGTCGGCGTCGGCATGGGCCTGTTCGTGATGCCGGCCTTCGACACGATCCTCGCCGCGGTCACCGACGCCGAGACCGGCTCGGCGTCCGGCGGGCTGAACGCGATCCAGCAGCTCGGCGGCGCGGTCGGCGTGGCCGTGCTGGGGACGATCTTCTTCAGCGTGCTGCGCCACCACGGCTTCGCCGCCGCCCTGCGTCACACGATGTGGTGGGAGGTGGCGGGCCTCGGCGGAATGCTGCTCATCTCGCCGCTGCTGCCGCGGAGCGCCCGGCCGCCCGCCGACGCCGTCTCGGCGGTCGCGGCCGACGCCGGGCCGTCAGCGAGCGCCGGCGCCGCGCCGGCGGCGCAGCGCGCTGAGCAGCAGCTTGGAGTGCATCGCGCCGACGAGCTCGCGCAGCGGCTCGACTCCCGATGAGATGATCTCCATCGCGCGGTCGGCGTCGAGCTCGCCGGCGAGGCGCTCGAGCAGCACGCGGACCTCCTCCTCGACGAGCGGCGCGAGCGCCTGGCGATAGCGCAGCGTGTCGTAGACGGTGAAGCCGAGCGCCTCCTCGTAGCCGCCGGCGCGGAAGCGGGAGATCGCCTCGATGATCGCGACGTCGTCGGCGTCGTAGCCGCGGGCGTTCGGGGTCAGCACCTCCAGCTCCTCGAGGCGATCCAGCACGTTGCGCGGCAGCGCGTACGTCGACCGCACCTCCGAGCGGGTGACGCGCCGGCCCTCACCGGCCTCGATCGCCCGCTCGAGGATGCGATCCTCGAGCTCGATCATCCGCGCCGCGCGCTCCGGATCGTCGGACATGACCTCGCGGATCACCCGCAGCGGCATGAAGCGCTCCTCCTGCAGGCGCTTGATCAGCCGCACACGCTCCACGAACCCCGACGGGTAGTAGGCCATGTTGCGGCTCGTGCGCCGGACCTCGGTGTCGGGCCCGAGCAGCCCCTCACGGAGATAGTGCTTGATCGTTCCGGCGCTCACTCCCGAGCGCTCCGCGAGCTCGGACATCTTGAGCATGCCCTCGGCGCCGGCCGTCACGGTCAGCTGCTCAGGAACGCGCCCGGCACGTCCTCGCCGAGGCCGGCGACCGAGCCGCCGGCGTGCAGGGCGGCGATCTCGTCGGCGCCGTAGCCGGCCGCCGCCAGCACCTCGTCGGTGTGCTCGCCGAGCCCCGGGCCCGGCGCGCGGGCGGCGTCGCCCGGCGTGCGGCCGAGCTTGATCGGCACGCCGAGCAGCCTGACCGGCCGGCGCGCGCCGGGCTGATCGAGCGCCACCACCATGTCGCGCGCGGCGACGAGCTCTGAGTCCAGCACCTCGTCGAGGTCGAGCACCGGCTCCAGGCAGCAGTCGTGCTCGGAGGCGAAGGCACGCCATTGCGCGCGCGTGCGCGCGCGAAAGATCTCGCTGACGGCAGCGTGCGAGTCCGAGCCCGGCGAGTCGAAGGCGTTGCCGAGCAGGTCGGGACGGCCGACGCCCTCGCACCATGCCCGCCAGAACTTCGGCTCCAGCGCGCCGAGCGTCACGTGGCCGTCGGCGCAGGCGTACGGGCGATAGCAGTTGAAGCGCCCGGCGAGTCCGAGCTCTCCGCGGCGCGGCGCGCGGCCGGTGGCCAGGGTCTCGGCGGCGAGCATCCCCAGCCACGACAGCGCACCGTCGAACATCGAGCAGTCGACGAGCTGCCCGCGGCCGGAGCGCTCACGCTCGCGCAGCGCGAACATGATGCCGGCCACCGCCATCAGCGCGCCGCCGCCGAGATCGGCGATCTGCGCGGCCGCCTGGACAGGCGGACCGTCGCCCTCGCCGGTCAGCCCGAGGATCCCGTTGAGCCCGAGATAGTTCATGTCGTGGCCGGGGCGATCGCGATTGGGGCCGTCCTGGCCGTAGCCGGTGATCGCGCAGTACACGAGGCCCGGGTTCTCCCGGGCCAGGCGTTCGTAGCCGACCCCGAGGCGATCGAGCACGCCGGGGCGAAACGACTCCAGCACGACGTCGGCATCTCGGGCCAGGCGCAGCAGGACATCGCGGCCCGCGTCGCTCTTGAGGTTGATGCGGATCGAGCGCTTGCCGCGGTTGAGCGACAGGAACAGCGCACCTGCCGCCGAGCGCTCGGCGCCCTCATGGACCGGCGGCGACCAGCGGATGTAGTCGCCCATCCCGACGTCCTCCACCTTGATCACGTCGGCGCCGAAGTCGGCGAGCAGCAGCGAGCAGAAGCCGCCGGGCAGCAGGCGCGAGAGATCGAGGACGGTCAGCCCGGCCAGCGGCAGCTCGCTCACGCCGAGATCCCGAGCAGCGCGCGGGCCTCCTGCACGGTCGCGGGTCGCCGGCCGCAGTCCTCGGTCAGCTGCCGGGCCTTGGCGATCAGCTCCCCGTTGGAGCGCGCCATCGCCCCGCCGGGCAGGTAGAAGTTGTCCTCCAGGCCGACGCGGATCGAGCCCCCGAGGGTCAGCGCGGCCGCGACCATCGTCCACTGCTCGCGGCCGATCCCGATCACCCCCCAGTGATGGCGGCCGGCGGGCAGGTTGTCGGCCATCGCGGCGAGGTTGCGCGCGGTCGCCGGAATGCCGCCGACGACGCCCATCACGAAGTCGGCGTGCAGGGGCGCGTCGAGCAGACCCATGTCGACGAGCGGCGTCAGCGACGCGACATGGCCGACGTCGAAGCACTCGTGCTCGGGCTTGATGCCGAGCGCGCGCATCGCCCGCAGCAGCTCGATGATCTCGTCGAACGGGTTGGCGAACACGAACTGGAAGACGAAGTCCCGCCGCGAGCGCGAGTACTTGGCGTAGTTGAGCGAGCCCATGTTGAGCGCGGCAACCTCCGGGCGGCAGGCGTCGAGATAGGCGACGCGCGTGCTGACCGGGACGCCGATCGTGCCGGTCGAGAAGTTGATGATCGCGGCGTCCCCCACCTCGGCGACGATCGCCGCCCGGATGGCGCTGAAGTCCTCCACCGCATAGCTCGGCGCTCCGTCGGGCCGCCGGGCGTGGATGTGGATGTGGACACCGCCCTCGTCGACGATCCGCCGCGCCTCGGCGGCGTACTCGGCCGGGGTGTAGGGGATCGCCGGGCACTGGTCACGATTGGCGATCGCGCCGGAGATCGAGCAGCAGATGATCGCCGGATCCTCGACGCTCAGACCGGCACCACCCCCGAGCGCTTGAACGGCCGCTCGACGCGCTTGCCCGCCGACATCTCCAGGCCTCGGCAGATCGTCGCCCGCGTCTGGCGCGGATCGATGACGTCATCGATCATGTCGTTGCCGGCGGCGACGTAGACGTCGATGATCTGGCGGAAGTTCTCGATCAGCTGCGCGCGCATCGCGGCCGGATCCTCGGCCTGCTCCACCTGCTTGCGGAAGATGATCTCGACGGCGCCCTCGGCCCCCATGACGCTGATCTCGGCCGACGGCCAGGCGACGATCAGGTCGGGCTCGTACGCGCGCCCGCACATGACGTAGTAGCCGGCGCCGTAGGCCTTGCGCAGCACGACGGTGATCTTGGGAACGGTGGCGTTGGCCGTGGCGTAGAGCATCTTGGCCCCGTGGCGGATGATCCCCGCCTCCTCGACCTTGCTCCCGACCATGAATCCCGGGACGTCCATGAGATAGACGAGCGGGATCCCGTAGGCGTTGCAGAGGTTGATGAAGCGCGCCGCCTTGTCGGCGGAGTCGTTGTCCAGGATGCCGCCGAGATGCCGGGGCTGGTTGGCGACGATCCCGGCGGGGCGGCCTCCGAACCGGGCCAGACAGGTGATGATCGTCCTGGCGAACTGGGGCTTGAGATCGAACCAGTCGCCGTCGTCGACGATCCGGCGGATGACCTCGTACATGTCATAGGGCTTGCGATTGGACTCCGGCAGGACATCGAGCAGCTCCTCGTCGGCGCGGTCGACCGGATCGGCGCTCGCGATGACCGGCGGGGGCTCGTCGCAGCTCTGGGGGAAGAAGCTCAGATAGCGCTTGATCTGCTCGACGCATTCGAGGTCGTCGGCGACCTCCAGGTCCCCCACCCCGGACTTGCGGCAGTGCACGCGTGATCCCCCGAGCTGCTCCTGGGTGACGTCCTCGCCGACCGCCGCCCGCACGAGATGCGGGCCGGCCAGCGCCATCGAGCCGCGCCCCTTGACCATCGGCACGAAGTCGGCGAGCCCCGGGATGTACGCGGTCCCGGCCGCGCACGGGCCCATCAGCGCCGCCACCTGCGGGATGACGCCGGAGTTGACGACCTCCTCGCGGAAGAGATGGCCGCTCCCGGCGAACAGCGAGCCGACCGCCTCCTGGATCCGCGCTCCGGCCGAGTCCAGCAGCCAGACGAACGGGATCCGCTTGGTCAGCGCCAGCTCCCGCAGGCGGGTGACCTTCAGCTCGCCGGTCATCCCCATCGACCCGGCCATGACGGTGAAGTCATAGGCGGCGACCGCGGTCAGGCGGCCGTTGACCTTCCCGTAGCCGGTGATGACGCCGTCGGCCGGCGCCTCCCGGCCCTCCATCGCGCGCTGGGAGAAGTGCGGCCGGCCGTGGATCCCCAGCTCCACGAATGTCCCCTCGTCGATCAGCGCCGCCAGGCGCTCCCGCGCGGTCAGCTTCTCGGCGGCATGCTGGGCGGCGATCTTCTCGGCGCCGCCTCCGAGCATGATCTGCTCACGCCGCGCGCGCAGATCCTCGGCGAGCGGGCGCAGCAGGCTGGTGGCGGGGACGTCGGCGGCGGTCACGGGCGGAAAGTGAGACGTGCTACTTGCCACTCTGACACGTCCGAGCGGCGATCGTCAAGCCGGCGTGGGGCGACCGGGTCCTGCGCGGCGCCCGCCCGCCGGGTACCCTGGGCGCGTGCGGCGAGCTTCGGTGTCCGGGATGCTGGCGGCGGCGGGCGCCGCGCTGACCGTGGCGCTCGGCGGGTGCGGGGCGTCGCAGACGATCGGCTCGGTCCTCAACCCGGTCGCGCGCGCCGCCGAGGTCTCGACCGGCGCGCCGGGATTTCGCTTCCGGATGAGCACCACCGTGCTGACCGCGGCGGGTCAGGTCACCGGGCAGACGACCGGATCGTTCAGCACCGCGCGCCGGCTCGGCGCCCTCGTGACGCGGGCCACCGCGGCCGGCCACTCGGCCACCGTCGATGCGGTGATCGACGGACAGATCGCGTACATCAGCACCGCCGGCCAGGCCGCGATGGCGAAGCTGGCCGGCGGCAAGCCGTGGGCCAGCTACGACGTCGCCAAGCTGAAGGCCGCGACGGGCAGCGCGTCGCTGCCGGGCCAGGGCTCCTCGAACCCGGCGCAGATCCTCGGCGTCCTGCGAGCCGGCGGTCACGTGACGCGGATCGGATCGGCGACCGTCGACGGCGTGGCGACGATCGGCTACCACGGGGTCATCGACCTCGGCCGCTATGCGCATCTCGTGGCGGCCGGCCAGCGCGCCGACGCCGTGAACGCCGTGACGAATCTCGAGGCGCTGCTCGGCGGCAGCACGCTGTCGGTCGACGTCTGGATCGACGCCGATCACCTCGTCCGCCGGGAGCGGATGAGCCTGCGCGGGTGCATCGATGGGCAGCACGTGGCCACGACGGTGACCCTGGACCTGTATGACTACGGCCCGCAGCCGGCCGTGCGGATCCCGCCGGCTGCGCAGACCGCCGACATCACCTCGGTGATCGCCGCCGGGAGCAGGCTCCCGGCGGTCGCCTGCAGCTGATCAGCGGCCGGTCCACTCCGGCTCGCGCTTCTCGAAGAACGCCCGGACGCCCTCCTGGATGTCATCGGTCGAGAAGGCGATCGTCAGCTGGGAGCGCAGGAAGTCGATCGCGTCGTCGTAGGCCATGTCCTGCTGGCGGACCATCGCGTCCTTGCCGAGCTTCATCAGCACCGGTGACTTCCTGGCCAGCTTGCCGGCCCAGTCATCGACCGCGGCGCGGAACTGGCCCGGCTCCACGACGCGGTTGACGAGCCCGATGCGCTGGGCCTCGGCCGCCGAGACCTGCTCGCCGAGCAGCATCAGCTCAGCGGTCTTCTTGCGCCCGACGTTGCGATAGATCAGCGCCATGATCATGAACGGGAACAGGCCGATGTTGATCTCCGGCGTGCCGAAGCGGGCGCTGTCCTTGGCGATGACGAGGTCACAGGCCAGCATCAGGCCGAGCGCTCCGGCGAGGACGTGGCCGTTGGCGGCGCAGATCGACGGCTTGCCGAGCTCGGCCAGCAGCCGGAAGACGCGGGGAAAGCGCTCGGTGGTGAAGTGCTTGTGGACGAGCGCGACATCGGCGGCGAACCCTCCGAGGTTGCCGCCGCTGGAGAAGACGCTGTCGTGGGTCGAGGTGAGGACCACGACCCGCACCGCGTCGTCGTTGCGCGCCGAGACCAGCGCGGTGATCAACTCGGCCAGCATGTCGTCCGAGAGCGCGTTGCGGGTTTCGGGCTCGTCGAGGGCGATGGTGGCGACCCCGGTTCGCGCGACCTCGTATTTGATCTTGTCGTAGGCCATTGCGGGAAGCCTACTTCCGGTCCGGTCCCGGCGGCTCCGGCGGCTCCGGTCCGGTCCCGGCGGCTCCGGCGGCTCCGGCGGGTGGAAAGTAAGAAGCTCTACTGTTTACTTCTGCGCCGCGCGCCGCTAGCGTCCGCGGCGCCGCCGCCCTCGCACCGAGAAGGAGACCAGCGATGTCCACCGCCTCCGACGACGTCGTCAAGCCCGACTTCGCCACCACCCGCAAGCACTTCATCTTCACCGACGAGCACGAGCAGCTGCGCGAGTCGATTCATCGCTTCGTCGTCAACGAACTGGCCCCCCACGCCGACGAGTGGGAGGAGACGACCTTCCCGAACTCGGTCTTCGCCCGTATGGGCGAGCTGGGATTCCTCGGCCTCGACAAGCCCGAGGCCTACGGAGGTCAGGGCGGCGACTACTACACCGCACTCGTGCTCGCCGAGGAGCTGGCCCACTCGCACTCCGGCGGCCTGGCGATGGGCGTGGCCGTCCAGACCGACATGGCGATGCCGCCGATCCTCGCCTTCGGTACCGAGGAGCAGAAGCGGGAGTGGGTCGTCCCGGCGATCGCGGGGACCGCGATCCTCGCCCTCGGGATCACCGAGCCCGACGCCGGCTCCGACGTCGCCGGGATCAAGACTCGCGCGGTCCGCGACGGCGATGACTACGTCATCAACGGCGCCAAGACGTACATCACCAACGGACATCGCGCCCACGTCATCGTGCTCGTCACCAAGACCGATCCGGACGCCGGCTATGACGGCTTCACCCTCTTCCTCGTGCCGATGGACGCGCCCGGCGTCATCCGGGAGAAGCGCCTCAAGAAGCTCGGCATGCACGCCTCGGACACCGCCCTGCTCGCCTTCCAGGACGTCCGCGTCCCGGCCTCGGCGGTGCTCGGCCAGATCGGCAAGGGCTTCTATCACATCATGTGGGAGCTGCAGGGCGAGCGCCTGATCGGCGCCGCCGGCTCGGTCGCCGGGGCCCAGAGCGTGTTCGACCGCACGCTCCAGTACGCCAAGGAGCGCACGGCCTTCGGGCGCCCCATCGGCAAGTTCCAGGTCACGCGCCACAAGTTCGCCGAGATGGCGACCAAGATCGAGACCGCCCGCCAGATGGTCTACACCACCGCCTGGCGCTTCCAGAACGGCGAGTACCCGGTCCGCGAGATCACGATGGCCAAGCTCTACAGCGCCCGGATCGCCGCCGAGGTCGCCGACGAGTGCATCCAGATCCACGGCGGGGCCGGCTACATGCAGGAGTACGGGATCGAGCGGGCGTGGCGGGATCTGCGCCTGAACCGGATCGGCGCCGGGACCGACGAGATCATGCTCGACGTGATCGGGCGCTCGTTCGGACTCTGACGGCCGCCCGCGGCGCCCGGGACGCACGGCTCCGCGGCGCCGGGCCGGGCGCGCCCGCGGCGCCCGGGACGCACGGCTCCGCGGCGCCGGGCCGGGCGCGCCCGCGGCGCCCGGGACGCACGGCTCCGCGGCGCCGGGCCGGGCGCGCCCGCGGCGGCACGGCCGGGGGGTGTGGGCGTTTTTAACCACATATGCATTAAAAACTGCCCACACCCCCACGGGGGAGGTGGGGTCGAGTGTCGCGAGTCGGTCAGCCGGCGAACGTCCCCAGGGCGCTCGCCGCCGTGTCGTTGGCGTCGCCGGCGAACGTCGCCAGATACGTGTAGCCGGTCAGCACCTCGTTGATAGAGGCGTCCAGCTCACCGATCAACCCGAGCGTGCACGTCGCCGTCCCCGAGGCGTTGGTCGTCTTCGTGCAGAACGTCGTGCCGGCGATCGAGAACACGATCGTCCGCCCCGACAGCGGGCCCTTCGGTGCCCCGCCGGTCAGCGTCGCCGAGGCCGGCTGGCCGAGCAGCAGAGCGGCGAGCGGGGTCGGGGCGATCAGGGTGCTGATCGCCTTGGAGACCGTGTAGCTGATCGACGTCGTGGTCGTCTGTCCGTCCTTGCTCGTTGCGGTCACCGTGTAGGTGAACGTCCCCGCGTTGGCGGTGGGCAGGGTGCCCGCGCTTCCCGATCCGCCGTTGCTGTCGGTGCATGACGCGATCCCGGGCGCACCGGCGGAGTCGGTGCACGAGAACGCGGTGGTGACCGTCTGTCCCAGCGCGTAGGTGCCGCCGGACGCCGGGCTCGTGATCTTCACGCTCGGCGGCCCGACCACCGTGTAGCTGATCGACGTCGTGGCCGTCTGCCCGTCCTTGCTCGTCGCCGTCACCGAATAGGAGAACGTCCCCGCCTGGCCGGTCTTCAACGACCCCGAGCCACCCGTCGCCCCGTTGCTGTCCTTGCACGAGCTGATCCCCGGCGCGCCCGTCGCCTCCGAACACGAGAACGACGTCGACACGCTCTGACCCAGGTTGTAGGTCTGATTGTTCGCCGGACTGCTGATCGACGCCGACGGCGGACCGAGAACCGTGTAGCTGATGCTCGCCATCGCCGTCTGACCATCCTTGCTCGTCGCCGTCACCGAATAGGAGAACGTCCCCGCCTGACCGGTGCTCAACGACCCCGAACCACCCGTCGCCCCATTGGAATCCACGCACGAGCTGATCCCCGGCGCGCCCGTCGCCTCCGAACACGAGAACGACGTCGACACGCTCTGACCCAGGTTGTAGGTCTGATTGTTCGCCGGACTGCTGATCGACGCCGACGGCGGACCGAGCACCGTATAGCTGATGCTCGCCATCGCCGTCTGACCATCCTTGCTCGTCGCCGTCACCGAATAGGAGAACGTCCCCGCCTGACCGGTGCTCAACGACCCCGAACCACCCGTCGCCCCATTGGAATCCACGCACGAGCTGATCCCCGGCGCGCCCGTCGCCTCCGAACACGAGAACGACGTCGACACGCTCTGACCCAGGTTGTAGGTCTGATTGTTCGCCGGACTGGCGATCGACGCCGACGGCGGACCGAGCACCGTGTAGCTGATGCTCGCCATCGCCGTCTGACCATCCTTGCTCGTCGCCGTCACCGAATAGGAGAACGTCCCCGCCTGACCGGTGCTCAACGACCCCGAACCACCCGTCGCCCCATTGGAATCGGTGCACGAGCTGATCCCCGGCGCGCCCGTCGCCTCCGAACACGAGAACGACGTCGACACGCTCTGACCCAGGTTGTAGGTCTGATTGTTCGCCGGACTGCTGATCGACGCCGACGGCGGACCGAGCACCGTATAGCTGATGCTCGCCATCGCCGTCTGACCATCCTTGCTCGTCGCCGTCACCGAATAGGAGAACGTCCCCGCCTGACCGGTGCTCAACGACCCCGAACCACCCGTCGCCCCATTGGAATCCACGCACGAGCCGATCCCCGGCCCAGCGGTCCCTTCGGCGCAACCGAAGCTCGTCGGGACCGACTGGCCGACCACGTAGGTGCCGCCCGAGGACGGCGAGGCGATCGTCGCGCTCGGAGCCGCGGCGACCGTGTAGGTGATCTTCGCCGTGCCGGTGAAGCCATCCTTGCTGGTCGCCGTCACCGTATAGGTGAACGACCCCGGCTGACCGGTGCTCAACGACCCCGAGCCACCCGTCGCCCCATTGGAATCCACGCACGAGCCGATCCCCGGCCCAGCGGTCCCTTCGGCGCAACCGAAGCTCGTCGGGACCGACTGGCCGACCGCGTAGGTGCCGCCCGAGGACGGCGAGGCGATCGTCGCGCTCGGAGCCGCGGCGACCGTGTAGGTGATCTTCGCCGTGCCGGTGAAGCCATCCTGGCTCGTCGCGGTGACGGTGTAGGTGTGGGCGCCCGGCGTGGAGGTGTCAAGCGTTCCGTTGCCACCCGAGGCGGTGTTGAGCGCGTGAGAGTCGTCGCAGGAGGCCAGGCCCGGGCCGGCCGTCCCCTCAGTGCACTTGAACGTCGTGTCCACGGTCTGGCCGACGGCGAAGGTCTGGCCGGTCGCCGGCGCGGAGATGGCCGCGCTCGGCGGATCGGCGACGACCTCGGCCAGGCCGTCGGAGCTCGATTCGTGCGTGCTGTCGCCCTCGTAGCCGGCGGTGATCGAATGGCTGCCCGCGGCCAGCGAGCTGGTCGTGAAGCTGGCTTGGCCGGCGCTGAGGGGCGCCGAGCCGAGCATGGTCGAGCCGTCGCTGAACGACACGGTGCCGGACGGGGTCGAGCCGCCGGCGGGGTTGTCGCTCACCGTCGCCTTGAAGGTCACCGGCTGCCCGGTCTGCACCGGGTTGGCCGAGGCGGTGAGCTTGGTCGTCGTCGCGGTCGTCGTCGTCGCCGGAGCGGTGAAGGCGGCAAGACCGTCCGGGGTGCCCAGGCCGGTCGGACCGTCGTAGCCGACCTTGGCGGTGCAGAGGTAGCTCCCGCCGCACGACCCGTCGCTGCCGGAGGTGACGTCGTACAGGGCCGACGGATCGGCGTACAGATAGGAGGCCGGATTGGTGCCCGCCGCCGGCACGCCCGCCAGGGCGAAGACGGCGGCGATGATCGGGGAGGCTGCGCTCGTCCCGCCGGCCTCGTACCACCCGCCCGCGCTGTAGGTGTCATAGGCGGCGACGCCGGTGTTCGGGTCGGCGTCCGCGGCGACGTCGTTGTCGGTCCGCATCGAGCAGCCGGTATCGGTCTGCCAGCTCGGCTTGGGGTCATACGACGAGCAGCCCGATCCGGTGCCTTCGCCGCCGTTGCTGCTGCCCCACGCGGTCTCTGACCAGCCGCGGGCGTTGGAAGCGGGCGACAGCGATGTCCCTCCGACCGACACGACATCGCTCGACGCCGCCGGATAGCTGACGCCGTATCCGTCGTCTCCGGCGGAGGCCGTCACCGCGACCCCGGGATGGTCGTAGTACTCGGAGTCGTAGGTGGTGTCGTTCGAGGCCTCGTACCCGCCGTAGCTGTTGGAGACGAACTTCGCGCCGGCGGCCACCGCCGCGTTGACCGCGGTGCCGAGGTCGCCGGCGTCGGGCCCATTGGCCTCGACCAGATCGATGTCGCAGTTGGGGCAGATGGCGCTGACCATGTCGACGTCGAGGCTCTCCTCGACGTCCCAGCCGTTGGAGCCGGCATCGGCGGGCAGCGGACTCGCCGCGCCGTTCTGGTTGAGGATGCGCAGGCAGCCGTTGCCGACCGTGCAGGCGGGCAGGCCGTTGGCGCTGCGATAGGTCGCGAGGTCGGCGGCGGCGTCGGGGTCGTTGTAGGCGTCGACGATCGCGACGGTCTCACCGGTTCCGCGGCTCGCCGCGGCCGCGGCCAGGCCGTACGCGCTCTGGAGATCGGAAGCGGCGTAGCCGTAGCCGGCCGGCACGGTGTCGCCGCTCAGCCCGAGCGCCGCTCGATTGGCGAGGAATTGCTTCTGGCTCTCAGGCCTGATGTCGGTCCGGACGAGCGTCAGGCACTCGAACGTTCCGGGCCTGGCGAAGGCGCACGCCCGCCTGACGGACGCCGCGGCGCTCGCCGTCGACACCGCGAGGAGACACACCCCGACCAGCCAGGGCGCAGCCAAGCGCCATCCAAGACCCCCACGCGATGAGAACACGAAACCCCCGTTGATGAATGCGGCCCCGACGAGGGGGCACGCTAACACGTAATTGGACGCTTGTGTTTTTTTGTCTCGTCACACCCCGGGAGAGGCGGTGTCACACCCGAGCGGCGGGCGTGGTCAGGGTCAGCGTCCGATCACAGACCGCGATGACCTCGGCGTCGCCGGAGGCGACGATGACGATCGCGCCGCGGCGGGCGTGGACGCGGAGCTGGTCCAGGACGACATCTCGCCAGTGCTCGTCCAGCGCCGAGGTCGGCTCGTCGGCGAGGATGAGGTCGGGCTCGATGACGAGCGTGCGCGCGACCGCGACGCGCTGGCGCTGCCCGCCGGAGAGGGTGCCGACGAGCTGGGCGCCATGATCGGCGAGACCGAGCAGGTCCAGCGCGACGCGCGCGCGGCCGGCGACATCGGCGCGGGCGAGCCGGCGGGACTGAAGCGGGAGGGCGACCGTCTCGTGGGCGCTGAGCATCGAAACGAGGCCCAGATGCTGGAAGATGATCCCGGTGCGGGCGAGGCGCCAGGCGACCGCCGGCCGTCCGTCGACGAGCAGCCGGCCAGCGGCGAGCGGCGCAAGGCCGCCGAGCGCGTGCAGCACGCTCGTCTTGCCCGAGGCCGACGGTCCGCTCAGCCCGAGGATCTCCCCGGAGCGGGCGTGGACGTTCAATCCGCGCAGGATGACCGTCTCGCCTCCCAGGACGGTGAGCTCCTCGCCGCGGATCTCCTCGACGCTCATCGCTCGGCCGTCGGCTCGGCCGCGTCCGGTGGGTCGCCGCCCTGCGGAGCCGTGAACGGCAACGCCGTCTCGGGTCGCAATCGCACCACGTCCTCGTCGAGCGTGACCGCGAACACGGTGCCCGGGGCGAATCGGGCCGCGATCTCCGACGGCAGCTGGACGCTCCCGTCACGCCCGGCGACGGCGAAGCGCCGGCCGGCCCGCCGCTCGGAGCCGACCACGCCGTGGGCGATCCCGAGCGCCCGCGGCAGCGCCGCGGCGAGCGCGATGTCGTGGGTGACGATGATGACGGTGGCGCCCGTCAGCTCATGGGCGCGGCGGAGGTTGTCGATCACCGCGTCACGGCCGGCGGGATCCAGGCGCGCGGTCGGCTCATCGGCCAGCAGCACCCGGGGCGAGGTCGCCATCGCGCTCGCGATCGCCACCCGCTGCTGCTCGCCACCGGAGATGTGATGCACGGGCCGGCGGGCGACGTGCCCCAATCCGAACGCGTCGATCAGGTCCCCCGGGGACCAGCGCAGCGGCCACCCCCGCCGGCGGGCGCCGCGCTGGACGAACGCCAGGTTCTCCAGCGCCGTGGCGTAGGGCAGCAGGTTCTGCAGCGGATCCTGAAGCAGCAGCGCCAGTTCGGTCGCTCGCAGGGCGGACAGTCCGCGCCCGTCGAGCAGCGCCATGTTGTGCTCGCCGACGAGGATCGCGCCGGCGGTCGGCGCCATCAACCCGCTGAGCAGGGCGAGCAGCGTCGACTTGCCCGAGCCCGACGGCCCGTTGATCGCGAGCATCTCACCGGCCCGGACATGCAGATCGACGTTGCGCAGCGCCACGATCGGTCCGTCCTGACCCGGATAGACGTGGACCACCCCCGCGCAGATCACCTCGGCGCCTGCGCCCGGAGACGGCGGCTGAGGGCTCGGCTCAGGGGGATAGGTCATCGGGCGCCATTCGCAGCAGGGCGGGCGACATGCGGCGCAGGAGAACCGCGGCGACGCCGGCGCCGGCCAGCGCGACGGCGACGATCACGGCGAGCACCGTGACCGCGATGACCGCGAGCGGGAGGCCGTAGCGCAGCGGTACGAGCGCCGCGGAGGCCAGCTCGGGCAGCGACGGCACCGCGATCGCGGCCGCCAGGACTCCGACGGCGACTCCGGAGAGCGCGGTGATCGTCAGGATCGCCGACTCGACGCCGAGTGAGCCGAGCAGGGCCCGCCGGTGAACGCCCGCCACCTCCAGAGAGGCGAGCTCGGTGGCCCGCTCGCGGGTGGTGGCCCCGAACGCACCGAGTGTGCTCGCCGCGGCGAGGATGAGCGCGGCGATCGTCGCCATCAGCAGGAAATCGTCGGCGAGCGCGGGCGCGGAGCGCTGGAGCTGCGACAGCACCGTCGACGCGCGCTGCACCCGTGTGGGGCTCAGGCCGGCCGACCGCAGCAGGGCCAGGGCGTCGGTCGGGGCGCGTTGTCCGAGCCACACCTCGTCGGACGCGTCCGGACTCGTGGGGCCAACCTGCGCGCGCGAGAGCAGCCCCAGATCGATCATCGTCGCGTCGGCGCCGACTCGCGGCAGCGCCGATGCGATGGCCGACGGCCGCTCGTCGATCGTATTGCCATCGAGGCCCTGGATCGACAGGGCACCGACGGCTCCGGCGTTGAGGGACCGCAGTTCGGTGGTGACGAGCGCCGGAAGCACCGGAGGATGGTCGGCGGGCGACACCATCGGCGCGGTCGTCGTCCCGGTGGCGCCGGCGTCAGCGGCGATCGCGGCGCCGGAGACGGTCACGGTGAGAGCATGCGGCCGCGGTGAGGAGACCCGCACGCCGGCGGCCGTGGCTCGCCACCCGCCCGGGAACAGGTCGGCCGCCACCGCCCGCGATGCGCCACCGCCCTGCGCGGACGACACGCGGTCGATGGTCAGCGTGACCGTGCCCGTCGCCGGCGCGCCGCCGGCCGCGGGGAGGACGCCGAGCCCCGCCAGCTGACACCCGCCCGGGCACAGGCCGGCGATGTCGCCGCCGTAGGTCCCCACGCCGGCGTGAAGCCTGCCCAGGTCGACGACGGCGGTTCCGCCACCCCGGTCATCGAACACCCAGATGCTCAGATCGACGCCGGCGCGGGGACCGATCGCCGTGCGCGCGCGCACCCGCACCGGTCCGTCGGACAGTGACACCGCCGGGACGGTCACCGGACTGAGCGTCCGCGCGATGACCGGCAGGGCGCGGGCCGAGATCCCTGACGGCCATGACGCGACGGCCGGCAGCCGGCGGGCGTCGACCGCCAGCAGCGTCGTGCTCGGCGTGTCCAGATCGATCGCGGCCATCGCGAACCGGCCGTGCGGATCCGCGACGCCGACCGCGCGCTCCAGGGTCGTCGGGCTGACCGGCGCGACGGTGACGACCGCCGGCGCCCCGACGGCGAACGCCGCCGCCGTCGAGCGATTGGTCCGCGCCACCGACCACGCCACCGAGGCAAAGCAGGCGACGCCGAGCGCGATGATCAACACGCGGGCCTGCCGCAGGACCGCGGGCCGGCGGACCGTCTGGCGCAGACCCAGGAAACCGGCGACCCGGCCCGAGTCGGCGGTCAGCGTGATCCCGAGCCGGCAGGCGGACAGGATGAGCTCGACGGCGAGGACCGCCGTGCCGAGCGCGATCAGACCGGGTGCCGCGGAGGCCAACGGATCGCTGCGGCCACCGCCCAGCGCCCCGGTCGTCGTCAGCGCGATCAACGCCACGATCGCCAGCACCACCATGACGGCGTCGGCGGCACGGCTCAGCACGGAGGCGCCTCCCGCCGTGCGGGCCGGCCCCGTTCCCCCGTCGCCCGCGCGGAGCAGGCGCAGCGTGACGAGCCCCAGCGCTCCGGCGATTCCCGCCAGCGCCGACCCGAGGGCGGCGAATGTCCATCCATCGAACGCGATCACGGCCGACGGCACGAGCAGCTGCGCGCGAGCGATCACGACCGACACCCATGCCGCGATCACCCCCAGCACCGCGCCGAGCAGGCACAGCAGCGCCGGCTCGGCCGCCGTCACCCACACGAGGCTGAGGGCGGGAAAGCCGCGCAGGCGAGCGACCCGCGTCTCCGCACGGCGCGCGTCACCGCTGCGCACCAGCAGACTGCCGAGCACCCAGACCGCCAGCAGGACGAGCTGGCCGGCCGCGATCGCCACGATCGTCGTCATCTCCCGCCGCTGCGCGTCGGCCTGCGACAACAGCGACGGCAGCCGTGTGCCGGCCGAGATCCCCTGTCTTGGGAGCTCGGCGGCGAGCCCGCCGATGACCCGCCTGACGGTGCTCTCGTCTTCCACGTCGACGGCACCGGCGCGCAGCGGCACCTGCCCGATCGCCGTCGGCACATCCGCGGCCGGGACCGCGAGCGCGGTGGCCGGTGAGACGATCATCGGGTCGGTCGCTCCGCTCCCGGAGCCCGAGCTCTGCCCGAACGGGAAGTCGGACTGCCCGTCACCCCACCAATACGCCAGGGCGACGTCCGGCGTCGCGACGATCCCCGTCACGGTCAGCCGCAGCGGCCGATCGAGGCCCGTCACCGATACGTCGACCGTCGTGCCGACCCTCGCCCCCACCTGCCGCGCGCCGCGCTCGGTCATCACGGCATCGCCCGCGCCCAGATCACAGTCACCCTCCGTGAACCGCAGGACGCCGCAGATCCCGGTGCGCGCCAGCAGCTCGGACTTGGCGGTTCCGACCACCACGCCGCTGAGGACCGTCGTGATCGGAGCCCCGAACCAGCGACGTCCCCCACCGGCGCTCTGCACGGTCCGTTCGGCCCGCCGCACCGCGATCAGGGGATGTGCGTCGCCGGGTTGGCTGGACACGGTCACGCCCCGGTCCTGCACGGCGGCCGAAGCGACGATCCGCCGCAACACCGAATCGCCGGCCGTGTGCAGGTACAGGGGGCCGAGCACCGCGGTCGCGACGGCGATCGACGCGGTCAGCACGGTCAGCAGCGAGCCACCGAGCCGCCATCGCATCCCCCGCACCAGCAGCCCGCCCCTCATGAGAGGCCCATGCTATCCGACGTCCGGATCGCGCTCGCCGGCGGCCGACAGCCAGCTCGGACCGCCACCGCCCGGGGACACCGCCGCCGGATTCCAGTTCCCGGCCGTGTTCCGGGAACCGCTGCCCGCATTGCCGTCCACCGGGTTCGTCATCAGGCGCACTTGCGCGGCGTCGGGTCGATCGGCGCTCGCCCTCCGGGCCCTCAGCGCCTCCGTCCGGGAGCCGCAGCGGCGGACCGTGGGCGCAGGGCGTGAGATCGGCGTGAGATGGCCGATAATCCGAGGGTGGCGCCCCCGCCCGAGCTTGCCGCTGACGACGTCGCCGGCGTCATGGATCCCTCAGCCCTGCTGGAGCGAGCGTGGGCGCTCGAGCCATGGAGCCGGTATGCCGAGCGGACGGAGACACTCGATGCGCTGGAGCTCCTGCTCGCCGCCGGCGTCGAGCCCGCGCCGCCCGGACGCGACTGGCATCTCGAGCTGATTGCGGAGCGGGCGATCGATGTCGGCCGCGCGTTCGGCGTGGACGAGGCCCTCGCGCTGACCGACCAGGTGATCGCGGCGGCCCGGCCCGATCATGAGATCGCCCTGGCCCGCGCGATGCTCGCACGCGGCCAGGCCCTCGCGTGGGCCGGGACCGACTCGGCGACCCGGAAGGCTCATCGCGCGTTCGCCGAGGCCGCCGAGCGGTTCGCGGCTCTCGGCCACCGGGATTGGCAGGGGTCGGCGCTCCTGCGCCGTGGCTACTCGGCGTGCTACCAGCACGGTGATCTCACACAGGCCGTCGAGCTGATCGGCGAGGCGGTGGCGACGTACCCGCCCGACAGCATGCGCCTCGGCGGGGCGCTCGCCTGCTATGCCGACGTGCTGATCGAGCTGGGCCGGTTCGGCGACGCCGAACGCGTGATCGACCGGGCGGACGCCCTGCAGCAGGACATCGGCGTGGCGAAGGTGCGGATCGACCTGACCTGGGCCCGGGCGCACATCGCCGCCGGTCGCGGCGACGCCCGCGCGACCGAGCGGCTCTTGCGAGAGGCCGAGCGCGAGGCGGTCGGCAGCGACTGGTTTCAGTCCCATATCGGCCGCTTCTTCCTGCTCGACGCCGCCGAGCTGCTCGACCTGGTCGGCGTCAGCGACCATGCCCAGCTCTACCTGGCGCGTGGCCGTGAGCACAGTGGCGAGGACAACGAGGAGGTCATGCAGACGACGGCGGTGCTCCGCGCTCGCTCCGGTGATCCCGGGCTGGCGCTCGAGGAGCTGCAACAGCTCGCCCGCGGCACGTGGCTGGAGAAGCGGGTGACCTGGCGCCACACCCTGCTGACCGCGTGGGCGACCTTCCGGGCCGGCCGCGAGGGCGCCGGCGAGCTGGCCGCACGCGCCTTCGAGCAGGCGGTGGCGTGCGGCGCGATCGGGGTGGCCCAGGCGGGTGAGCCGCTGATCTCCGCCGCACTCGCGCCGCTCGCCGAGGCGGCCGGCTCGGCGGCGGCGCGAGAGCTGCTCCTGGCCGGCCGGCCGCTGATCGTCCGCCTGTTCGGAACGCCGGCGGTCGTCGCCGCGGACGGTGCGCCGGTCCGTCTGCCGCCCGGCATGCCGGGCGAGCTCGTACGGCTGCTGGCACTGCACGCGCACGGATTGCCGGTCGACGTCGTACTGGAGCTGTTCTTCCCCGAGGCGACGCCGGCGGCCGGGCGCCAGCGGCTGCGGCAGGTCCTCATGCGCCTGCGGACCGCGGCCGGGGACGTGGTCGAGCGTGACGGTGACATCCTGCGGCTCGTTCCGGCCTGGGTCGACGCGCGCGAGTTTCTGGCCCTCGGCAACCGTGTGCGCGGAGCGACCGGCACCCGCGGCGTCGGACTCGCCTATGCGGCGCTGGCGCTGCGCAGCGGGCCGCTGCTGCCGTCGGACCCGTACGCCGCGTGGGCCGAGGAGCCGCGCGCCAAGGTCCGCTATCGCCATCTGGCGCTCCTGGATCTCGTCGCCCGCGACGCCGCCGCGCGCGGCTCCCATCAGGAGGCGCTGACCGCGCTGGAGGCCGCGCTCGACGAGGATCCGGACGCCGACCACCGCCGCGGCGCGCGGGCCGAGCAGCTGCTCGCGCTCGGTCGCTCCCGGGACCGCTCGCCGTAAGCTGAAGCGATGGCGGAGGTCGACCAGTCGCTGCGCGGATTCCTGGCGGCGCTGGAGCGATGCGGGGAGCTCGTGCGGATCGCTGAGCCGGTGCACCCGCGCGATGAGCTCTCGGCGCTGCTCGCCGCGGCCGGCGATGGCCCGGCGCTGCTGTTCGAGCGCGTCGAGGGCTCGGCGCTGCCGGTCGTCGGCGGGGTGCTCGGCAGCCGCCGGCGGATCGCCGCCGGCCTCGGCGTGGCGCCGGTCGCCGGAGCCGGCGATGAGCCCGGGGCCGCCGGCGACGCGGTCCAGGAGCGGATCCTCGCCGCCCTGGCCGATCCGCTGGCCCCGATCGAGGTCGGTGACGCGCCGTGCCGTGAGGTCGACATCTCGCCGGCGGAGCTCGATCCCCTGCCGATCCCGTGGTTCTTCGAGCACGAGACCGGGCCCTACGTGACCGCCGGGGCGATCGTCGCCCGCGACCCAGACGACGGGGCCGCCAATCTGTCGATCGCGCGGCTCAAGCCGCTGGGTGGCGCGCGGGCGATGGTCGGGATCGCCCCCAATCATCATCTGGCGGCGCTCGGCCGGCGGGCGATGGCGCGCGGCGAGACGCTGCCGATCGCGGTGACGATCGGCAACCACCCGGCGGTGCTGATCGCCGCCTGCCTGTATCTGGCCCTCGGCGCCGACGAGCTGCAGCACGCCGGCGGGTTGCTCGGCGCGCCCGTGGAGGTCGTGCGCACCGAGCGCGGCCTGGCCGTGCCGGCCCACTGCGAGATCGTCATCGAGGGCCGGCTCGACTATCGCGAGCTCGTGCCCGAGGGCCCGGTGTCTGAGTTCCACGGCATGTACGAGGACTACGGCGCCAGCCCGGTGATGACCGTCGACCGGCTGACCATGCGCCGCGACGCGATCTATCAGGCGATCGAGCCGGGGCGCCATTCCGAGCATCTGCTGCTCGGCGGGACCGCGATCGCCGCCGGCCTGGCCGCGCAGCTTCGGCGGGTCGTCCCCGAGGTCCGCGCCGTCGCGGTGCCGGAGGGCGGCGCCGGGCGCCTGACCGCGGTCGTCGTGCTCGGCCCCGGAGCGCGGCCCGGCTCGGCCCAGCGGGCGATGTTCGCGGTCTGGGCGGCGGTCAGCCTGATCCGCACGGTCACGGTCGTCGACGACGACGTCGACCCGTGGGAGCACACGGAGGTGGAGTGGTCGCGAACCGCCTACGCCCGGCCCGACCGTGACCTGCTGATCGTGCCCGGCGCCAGCGCCGATCGCGCCGAGCCGCTCGAGCTGCGCGGGCGGGTCGCCAAGCTCGGGATCGACGCCACCCGCAAGGACTCCGACCGCACCGACCATCGTCAGGCGGCGCCGCCGGCGGCGGCGATGGCGGCCGCCCGCCGGCGGCTGGCCGGGCTGTGGTGAGCGCCGCCCGACCGCGGCTGGTGGTGGCGATCTCCGGGGCGAGCGGACCGCAGCTCGGTCACGCCCTCCTGCGCGCGCTGCACGCTCTGGGCACGGTCGAGACCCATCTCGTGGTCACCCGGGGGGCACGGCGGACGATCGAGCTGGAGCTCGGGACGCCGCGGAGCGAGCTCGAGGCGCTGGCCGACGTCGTGCACGATCCCGACGACCTGGCGGCTCCGATCTCCTCGGGCTCCTTCGCCACGATCGGGATGGCGGTCGTGCCGTGCTCGATGCGCGCGCTGGCGCAGATCGCCGCCGGCACCTCCGACGATCTGCTCGCGCGCGCCGCCGATGTCACGCTCAAGGAGCGCCGACGCCTGGTGCTGGCCACGCGTGAGGCTCCGCTGCAGCTCATCCACATCCGCAACATGGAGACCGTGACCCTCGCCGGCGCCACGATCTTCCCCCCGGTGCCGGCCTTCTACCACCGCCCGCGCGGGATCGACGACCTGCTCGACCACACCGCCGGGCGGATTCTCGACCAGTTCGGGATCGATCACGCGCTGTTCAGTCGCTGGGAGGGTCCGGCGCAGTGAACCGGACGCCGGCGCGCTCGGCCACCCAGCGGGCGGCGAGCAGCTCTCCGTCGACGGCGCCGTAGCGCTCCAGCGCCGCCCGGTGCGCCGCCTCGACGGCGGAGGTCAGCTCGAGCGCCATCGAATGGTCCCGGCCAAGCGCCAGCACCGCCGCCAGCTGCTCCTGGCAGCGGGCCAGGGAGTACGCCGGGAGATCGTCCCCGCGCAGCAGGGCCGGCGCGTCGCGCTCCAGGAACCGGCCACCGGCCGCGCTCTCGCCGAGCGCGGCCCGTACCGTCTCGGCGTCCAGCCCCGACCGGACGGCGAGGGCCAGCGCCTCGGCGACCGCGACCGACTGCCCGAACCACAGCGCGTTGGCGAGCAGCTTCACCGTGTAGCCGGCACCGGCCGCCCCGACATGGATGACCCGCCGCGCGAGCGCGTCGAGCACCGGCCGCACCGTCTCCAGGTCGCCGGCCTCTCCGCCCACGAAGCAGGTGAGCCCACCGTGGCCGGCGTCCGCCGGCGAGCCGCCGACCGGAGCATCGAGCGCGTGAGCGCCGCGGGCGGCGGCCGCCGCCGCGGTGCGGTCGGCGGTCGGTGGCGTCACGCTGCTCATCTCGATCCAGACCGCCCCGCGCGCCAGCGACCCGGAGAGCTCGGCGCACGCCGCCCGCACCTCGGCGGCTCCCGGCAGCAGCGTGATCACCACGCCGGCGCCGGCCACCGCCTCCGCGACCGACTCCGTCCAGCGCGCGCCGGCGGCCAGCGTCGCGGCGCGGGCCCGCGGGCGCACGTCGTAGCCGTCAACGGTCCAGCCGGCCGACACGAGCCGGCCTGCGACCGCCGCCCCCATGCGGCCGACGCCGATCACGGCGACCACGGGACGATCCGGGGAGACCATCCGGGGATCATCCCGCGCGCGGGCAGGGATTGCCGGGCTACTGCGCTCCCTGCTCCTGGCCGGTGCCGAAGCTGCCCTCGGCCAGCTTGCCCGGATCCTCCTCGGGGGTCAGCTCCTCCTGGCCCTCGGAGAAGCGGCCCGGGATCTCGTCCTCGGGATGGACGGGAAGCTCCTCCTGACCCTCGCTGAAGCGGCCGACGTGACCGTCGTCCTCGGATCCGCGCTGCGCCTGGCCCTCCCCGAAGCCCTCGCGTTCCTGCTCGGGGTCCGCGGGACGCTCGCCTCGTGCGGGACGCTCGGCTCCTGAATCGACTGACATCGCTCTCCCTCTGATGGCCGGTGATGCGGGTGGAGCGAACTGAGATACCCGGTCTCCGACGCCGTACGCAGGGAGCATCTGTAACGACTGTCACGTGGGCGGGTATCTGGGGCGGTGCCGCTGTTGAAACGTCAACCCTCGCTCAAGCGCCGCGTGACGGCCGCTGCTCGTACCGCCCCCCAGCGGGGCCGTGAGCTGCGGGCCGCGGCGGTCAACCTCGACGTGCCCTGGGCGCGCTCGCGGATCGTCGTCCAGGCCCGTGAGAACTTCATGCGGTTCATCCTCAATCCGACGATGGACTACTACGCCTCGCGGCGGGCGACCGGGCGCGAGAAGCTCTCCGCGCTGAAGGGCCCGGTCATCCTCGTCGCCAATCACGCCAGCCACATGGACACGCCGGTCATCCTCTCGGCGCTGCCGCGCAAGCTGCGCAAGAAGACGGTCGTCGCGGCGGCCGCCGACTACTTCTACACCCGGCGGGCCGTCGCCTGGCTCGTGTCCTTCGTCTTCAACACGACGCCGATCGACCGCGACGGCGGCGGCCTCTCCAAGAACGGCAGCCATCTCGACAACCTGCTCGACGAGGGGTGGAATCTGCTGCTCTACCCGGAGGGCACGCGCTCGCGCAGCGGCGTGCCGGGGCGCATCCGGCGCGGCGCGGCCGTCCTCGCCGCCGCCCACGATCTGAAGATCGTGCCGATCCGGGTGACCGGCACGCGTGAGGCGATGCCGCCCGGACGGATCTGGCCCAAGCGCCTGCAGTCCAAAGCGTTCTCACGCCGCCACCGGATCACGGTCTCCTTCGGCGAGCCGATCAGCCCGACCGGCGATACGGCCCAGCTGATCGAGCGCGTGCAGGACTTCTTCGAGAGCACGTCGACGAGCGGCACCCCGTATCGCTCGCCGTACGCCCGGCTCGGCTCCGCCAAGTCCTCCGACGACGACTGAGACCCGCGCCCGACTCCGCCGGAGCCGGAGCCGGATCCGGCGGATCGGCTACGCGTCGTCCTCGTCGAGCCAGCCCATCGTCATGGCCACCGCCTTGCGCCACTTGCGATAGCCGCGCGCCCGCGGCTCGGCGTCCATCCCGGGCAGCCACTCGGCCGCCTTGTGCCAGTGGGAGCGCAGCGCGTCGGTGTCCGGCCAGAATCCGACCGCCAGGCCGGCGGCGTAGGCGGCGCCGAGTGACACCGTCTCGGCCACGATCGGCCGGACGACCGGCACGTCAAGCACGTCGGCGATGAACTGCATGAGCAGGTTGTTGGCGGTCATGCCGCCGTCGACGCGCAGCCGGGTCAGACCCATTCCGGCGTCACGGTTCATCGCCTCCACGACCTCGCGCGTCTGCCACGCGGTCGCCTCGAGCACCGCCCGGGCGATGTGCCCCTTCGTGATGTAGCTCGTCAGGCCGGCGATCACCCCGCGCGCGTCGCTGCGCCAGTGCGGAGCGAACAGCCCCGAGAAGGCCGGCACGAAGTAGCAGCCGCCGTTGTCGGAGACGGTCCGGGCGAGCGTCTCGATCTCCGGCGCGGAGGCGATCAGCGTCAGGTTGTCCCGCAACCACTGCACGAGCGCGCCGGTGACGGCGATCGAGCCCTCCAGGGCGTAGGTCGGCGGCTGCTCGCCGACTCGGCAGGCGAGCGTCGTCAGCAATCCGCTGCTCGACATGACCGGCCGCTCGCCGGTGTTGAACAGCAGAAAGCTGCCCGAGCCGTACGTGCACTTGGCCTCGCCGGCCGAGAAGCACGTCTGGCCGAACAGCGCCGCCTGCTGGTCGCCGATCGCGGCGGCCACGGGGACGCCGGCCAGCGGGCCGGAACGGGCCTCGCCGTAGATCTCGGCCGAGGACCGGATCTCCGGCAGCATCGCCCGCGGCACGCCGATCGCGTCGAGCAGAGCGTCGTCCCAGTCGAGCGTCGTGAGGCTCATCAGCATCGTCCGGCTGGCGTTCGTCACGTCGGTCAGATGGCGTCCGGTCAGCTTCCAGATCAGCCACGAGTCCATCGTCCCGAACAGCACCTCCCCGTCGCGGGCGCGCTGCGCCAGGTCAGGGATGTGATCGAGCAGCCAGCGGACCTTCGGTCCGGCGAAGTACGTGGCCAGCGGCAGCCCGCATTGCGCGCGCAGGCGATCAGGGCCGCCTTCGCCGGCGATCTCCCGCACGAGATGATCGGTGCGGGTGTCCTGCCAGCTGATCGTGTTGTGGACCGGGCGTCCGGTCCGGCGGTCCCAGACGAGCGTCGACTCCCGCTGATTGGCGATCCCGAACCCGACGAGATCGCCGACGCCGATCCGCGCGCCTTCCAGCGCCCCTTGGACGACGGCTTCGACGTTGGCCCAGATCTCGTCCGGATCGAGCTCCACCCAGCCCGGTCGGGGCATGATCTGGCGATGCTCCTTCTGCGCCATCGAGACGAGTCGGGCGGAGCGGTCGAAGATCAGACACCGGGTCGACCCGGTCCCCTGGTCGACCGCGGCAACGTATTTGTCTTCCATCCCAGTCACGATGTCTACCAGGGAAGCGCCCCGAGCTCGCGTGAGACGGCGCGGGCCCCCTCCCGGACGCTGATCAACAGCTCGCCGCGCGGCTGGCGCGCGGCCAGCAGCCGCTCCGGCGGGCCGAAGATGCCCATCGCCCCGACCGTGGTCCCCCGGCGATCGATGATCGGCGCGGCGTAGGCCACCTGACCCGGGACGAGCTCGCCGATGTCGGCGGCCCAGCCCTGCGCCCGCACCCGGTTGAGCTCACGCTCGAGGCGCTCGGGATCGGTGATCGTGGCGTCGGTGAAGGACGCCAATCCGCCCTTGGCCAGCTCGGCGGCGAGATACGGATGATGGGCGAGCAGCACCTTGCCGACCGCGGTGGCGTGCGCCGGCAGCAGGCTGCCGACGTCGAGCGTCTGCAGGCTGTCATCGGGGCGGAAGACGTGATGGACGATCAGGACCTGGTGCTCGTGGAGGATGCCGATCTGGACCGCCTCGCGGGTGCGCGTGGCCAGCGAGTCCGACCAGTTCAGAGCGCGCGTGCGCAGCTCGTTGCCGTCGAGATAGCTGGAGCCCATGTGCAGCAGGGCCGCGCCGAGCTGGTACTTGCCGGTCTCCGCGTCTTGCTCGACGAAGCCGACGTGCTGGAGCGTGCGCAGCAGCCCGTGCACGGTTCCCTTGGAGAGCCCGAGCTCACCGGCGATGTCGACCACACCGAGCCGGCGCGTGCGTCCGGAGAGCAGCCGCAGGATGCCCGCGGCACGCTCGATCGACTGGATCCTGCCGGGCACGACTACCCGCCGCCTCCGTGGTGTTCCGCGCTCCCGACGCCTCTTTTCCGGCCCATCAGGCGAGACATTTCTGGACCTTATTACATCGCGCGCAACCGCGTTTGACATTGTCGAACGGCTGTGCATAGGATCCGCATGTCCAAAGGCTCACTTTCAGGAGGGAGAAAGACCTTGAGCATCATCAGTTCGGAAATAGTCGGGACAGCGCTCCTGATTCTTCTCGGCGATGGCGTGGTGGCGGCGGTGCTGCTGACCAAGTCGAAGGCCGAGAACTCAGGATGGATCGTCATCACCTTCGGGTGGGGTTTCGCGGTCATGGTGGGCGCCTACGCCGTCGGGCAGTACGACGGCGCGCATCTCAATCCGGCGGTCACCGTCGGTCTGCTGATCAACGGCAACATCCACGGCGCAGGCACGGTACTGAAGTACTTCGTGGGTGAGATGGTCGGCGCGATGATCGGCGCCACCCTCGTCTATCTCGTGTACTTCCTGCATTGGGGCGAGACCGAGGATCCGGGGCTCAAGCTCGCGGTCTTCTCGACCGGGCCGGCGATTCGCAACTACGCGTCGAACCTGCTCACCGAGATCATCGCCACGTTCGTGCTCGTGTTCGGGATCCTGGCCGTCACCTCGAAGGGCAACAACGTCGCGGCCTCCGGCCTCGGCACGCTGCTCGTGGCGTTCATCGTCGTCGCCATCGGCTTGTCACTCGGTGGTCCGACGGGATACGCGATCAATCCGGCCCGAGACCTCGGACCGCGGATCATGCACTCGATCCTGCCCATCCCGGGCAAGGGATCGTCGGACTGGTCCTATGCCTGGGTTCCGGTCGTCGGCCCGCTGATGGGCGGCGCGCTGGGCGGCCTTCTCTACTGGCTGATCTTCCCGCGCTGAGGTAGCGACATGAAGAAGCTCATCAACACCCCGGAAGGGGTGCTTCAGGACTCCCTGCACGGAGTGCAGGCGGCCCACGGCGATCGGGTGAAGGTGTCCTTCGATCCGCCGGTCATCGTCCGGGCCGATGCCCCCATCAAGGGCAAGGTCGGGATCATCTCCGGCGGAGGCTCGGGCCACGAGCCGATGCACGGAGGGTTCGTGGGGCCGGGAATGCTGGACGCGGCGTGCCCGGGTGAGGTCTTCACCTCGCCCACGCCCGACCAGATGCTGGCGGCGACCAAGGCGGTCGACGGCGGCGCCGGAGTCATCCACGTCGTCAAGAACTACACCGGCGATGTCATGAACTTCGACATGGCGGCCGAGATGGGCAAGGGCGACGACATCGAGGTGGAGACGATCCTCACCAACGACGACGTCGCCGTCGAGGACTCCCTGTACACCGCGGGCCGCCGCGGCGTGGGAGTGACGGTGCTGGTGGAGAAGATCATCGGAGCCGCCGCCGATGCCGGCAAGTCACTGCAGGAGGTGGCCGAGCTCGGACGGCGGGTCAACGCCAACGGTCGTTCGATGGGCATGGCGCTGACCCCGTGCATCACCCCCGCGTCAGGGAATCCGAGCTTCGAGCTCGCCGACGACGAGGTGGAGATCGGGATCGGCATCCATGGCGAGCCGGGGCGCTTCCGCGAGAAGATCGGCCCGGCCTCGCAGATCACCGAGCGGCTGATGACGCCGATCCTCGAGGACCTGCCGTTCTCGTCCGGGGATCGCGTCCTGGCGTTCGTCAACGGCATGGGCGGCACGCCGTTGATCGAGCTCTATGTGGTCTACGCCGAGGTGGCGAAGATCGCGCAGGCGCACGGGCTGACGATCGAGCGCAATCTGATCGGCAACTACATCACCTCGTTGGAGATGCAGGGCTGTTCGATCACGCTGCTCAAGCTCGACGACGAGATGCTCGGCTACTGGGACGCCCCGGTCAACACGCCGGGCCTGCGCTGGGGCGTGTAGGACCGTGGCGATCACCCGGGACACCGTGCTCGACTGGATGAGCCGGTTCGGGGCCGAGTGCAGCGAGCACCGTGAGGAGCTCGTCGCACTCGACACCGCGATCGGCGACGGTGACCACGGGACCAACATGGACCGCGGCATGCGCAAGGCGGCGGAGAAGCTCTCCGCCGCCGAGCAGGCCGATGCCGGAGCGGTCCTGAAGACGGTGGCGATGGCGCTCATCTCGAGCGTCGGCGGGGCGGCCGGGCCGCTGTACGGAACGCTGTTCCTGCAGATGGGCTCCGCCCTGGCCGGCAAGCCCGAGATCGGCCTCGAGGACTACGCGCAAGCGTGGCGCAAGGCCCTGGAGGGCGTCATCGCGCGCGGCAAGGCACAACCGGGCGACAAGACGATGGTGGATGCGCTCATTCCGGGCGTCGAAGCGCTCGAAGCGGCGTCGGACCTTGACGATGGCCTGCGCGCAGCGGCGCAGGCCGCCGAGCAGGGGATGAAGGCGACGATCCCGCTGATCGCCCGCAAGGGTCGAGCCAGCTATCTCGGTGAGCGCAGCCAGGACCATCAGGATCCGGGCGCCACCTCGACGTACTACCTGTTCAAGAGCGCCTCCGAGGCGTTCGTCGGCTGAGATAAGGAGAGAACATGCCGAAGTATTCAGCAGCACTTGATCAGGGGACCACCAGCTCCCGCGCGATGATCTTCGATCACAGCGGTCACGTGGTGGCGGTCTCCCAGAAGGAGCATGAGCAGATCTACCCGCAGCCGGGCTGGGTCGAGCATGACCCCAAGGAGATCATCGCCCGCTGCAACGAGGTCCTCGACGAGGCGCTGGCCAAGGCCAACGCCTCGGCCGACGACATCGCGGCGCTGGGGATCACCAACCAGCGCGAGACCGCGGTGGTGTGGGACAAGACGACCGGCGAGCCGGTCCACAACGCGCTCGTCTGGCAGGACACCCGCACCGATAAGCTCGTCGACGAGCTGTCGGCCGACGGCGGCCAGGACCGCTTCCGCTCCAAGGTCGGCCTCCCGCTGGCGACGTACTTCTCCGGGCCGAAGGTCCGCTGGATCCTCGACAACGTGGCGGGCGCGCGTGAGAAGGCCGAAGCCGGGCAGCTGGCCTTCGGCAACATCGACACCTGGTGCATCTGGAATCTGACCGGTGGCGTCAACGGCGGTCTGCACATCACCGATGTGACGAACGCCAGCCGGACGATGCTGATGGACCTCGAGACGCTCTCCTGGGATGAGGAGATCGCCAAGACGATCGGCGTCCCGCTGGCCATGCTGCCCGAGATCCGCTCCTCGAGCGAGGTCTACGGCGAGGTCAAGACCGGCGACCTGACCGGCGTCAAGATCGCCGGCATCCTCGGCGACCAGCAGGCGGCGACGTTCGGCCAGGCCTGCTTCTCCCCCGGCGAGGCCAAGAACACGTACGGCACGGGCAACTTCATGTTGCTCAACACCGGCCACGAGGCGGTCCAGTCGAAGTCCGGCCTGCTGACCACGGTCTGCTACAAGGTCGGCGACCAGAAGGCGGTCTACGCGCTGGAGGGCTCGATCGCGATCACGGGAGCGCTCGTGCAGTGGCTGCGCGACAACCTCAAGATGATCGACGCCGCCCCGAAGGTGGAGGAGCTGGCCAAGTCGGTCGAGGACAACGGCGGCCTGTACATCGTGCCGGCGTTCTCGGGCCTGTTCGCGCCGTATTGGAAGTCCAACGCCCGCGGCGTGTTCGCCGGCCTGACGCGCTACGTCAACGCCGGACACATCGCCCGCGCGACGCTGGAGGCGACCGCCTTCCAGACCCGCGAGGTCATGGACGCGATGGCGACCGACTCCGGCGTCACCCTGGAGTCGCTGAAGGTCGACGGCGGCATGGTGCAGAACGATCTGCTGATGCAGTTCCAGGCCGACATCCTCGGCGTGCCGGTGATCCGTCCGGAGGTCGCCGAGACGACGGCCCTGGGCGCCTCCTACGCCGCCGGCATGGCGGTCGGCTTCTGGTCGACCGAGGACGAGGTCCGCAACAACTGGGCCGAGGACAAGCGCTGGACGCCGGAGATGCCGGCCGAGAAGCGCGACGCGTATTACAAGGAGTGGAAGAAGGCCGTGACCCGGACGTTCGACTGGGTCGACTGACCCATCGCCTGAACCGCGGACGGGGCGATCGAGCGATCGCCCCGTCCAACGTTGGCACCGGCGAATCTGGGTAGCTAGCCTCTCGTTATGGTCACTTTAAGCACCGACGTGCTCGTCATCGGCGGAGGCGCCACCGGCACCGGAGTGGCGTGGGATGCCTCGCTGCGCGGCCTCGACGTCATCCTCGTCGACCGCAGCGACCTCGCCCAGGGGACGAGCGGTCGCTTCCACGGTCTGCTGCACTCCGGCGGGCGTTACGCGGTCAAGGATCCGCGCGCCGCCGAGGAGTGCATCGGCGAGAACCGCATCCTGCGCGAGGTCGCCGCCGACTGCATCGAGGACACCGGCGGGCTGTTCGTCACCACGCCCTGGGACGATCCGGGCTTCGCCGACCGCTTCCTGGAGGGCTGCGGGCGCACCGGCGTCGACTGCGAGGAGATCTCGGTCGGCCATGCCCTGCGCGACGAGCCCCGCCTCAACCCGCTGATCTCCAGAGCGTTCCGCGTTCCCGACGCCAACCTCGAGGTCTGGAAGCTGGTGTGGTCGCTCAGCCACGGCGCCCAGGAGCGCGGCGCGCGCATCTTTCCGTATCACGCCGTCACCGCCGTCCATCGCGACGGCGACGAGGTCACCGGCGCGCGCGTGTGCGACGTGCGCAGCGGCGAGGAGCTCGAGGTCCAGGCCCGGATCACGGTCAACGCCGCCGGCGCGTGGGCGGGCCACATCGCCGACATGGCGGGGATCGAGGGCGTCCATGTCCTGCCCGGCCGCGGGATCATGATCGCGATGAACCACCGGCTCGTCAACACGGTCATCAACCGCTGCACGATGCCCTCCGACGGCGACATCATCGTCCCGATCCGGACAGTCAGCGTGATCGGAACCACCGATCAGCACACCGACGATCCCGACGACCACACGGTCATGCAATCCGAGGTCGACCTGATGCTCGACGAAGGCGAGAAGCTCGTTCCCGGCTTCCGCCAGTCCCGCGCGCTGCGCGTGTGGACGGGCGTGCGGCCGCTGTTCGAGGACGCCAAGGCCGCCGACACCGACTCCCGGGACGTGACCCGCGCACACGCCCTGCTCGACCATTCCCAGCGCGACTCGGTCGGGCGCTTCGTCACCATCACCGGCGGCAAGCTGACGACGTTCCGGCTGATGGCCGAGGAGACGGTCAACGCCGTCTGCCGCCAGCTCGGCGAGGGCCGGCCGTGCACGACCAAGACCCAGCGCCTCCCCGGCTCGGAGTCCGGCGACCACTATCAGCTCGGCGAGCGCCTCGCCCACAAGGAGGCCCACCTCGTCGACGAGCAGCTCATCTGCGAGTGCGAGATGATCCCGCGCAGCAAGCTCGAGGAGGCGATGACCCGGACGGGCTCGACGAACCTCGACGACATCCGCCGCCAGCTGCGGCTCGGGATGGGGCCCTGCCAGGGCGGCTTCTGCATATACCGCGCGACCGGGATCCTGCACTCGCTGGACGGCCTGACCGCCGAACAGGCCGACGCCGCCCTGCTCGACTTCCTGCAGGAGCGTTGGAAGGGCGTGTGGCCGGTGCTCTACGGCGACCAGCTGCGCCAGGCCCGGCTCGACGACTGGATCTTCCAGGGCGTCCTCGACGTGGAGCATCTGCCGGCATGAGAGGCGAACTGCACTTCGACGCGGTCGTGATCGGCGCCGGGACGGCCGGGCTGGTCGCGGCAACCCGGCTGGCCCAGAACGGCGCGAAGGTCTGCGTGCTGGCGAAGGGCATCGGGTCCACCCACCTGGCGCCGGCGACGATCGACGTCCTCGGCTACGCGCCGTATCGCGTCGAGGAGCCGCGGACCGCGCTCGACGAGCTGATCACCGCCCACGCCGACCACCCCTATGCCCTGCTCGGCACCCAGGTGGTGGAGGACAGCCTGCGCTGGATCGAGGGCGTCATCGCCGCCGGCCCGCTGCCCGGCTATCGCTATGTCGGCGGACTGGATCGCAATCACCGCCTCCCGACCGCGGTCGGCGCGCTGCGGCCCTCGGCGGTCGTGCCCGAGACGATGGCCGGCGGCGACTGCCACGAGCTCAAGCACGTCTGCATCGTCGGGACGCGGTCGCTGCGTGACTTCCATCCGAGCCTGTGCGCGGGCAACCTGCGCCAGGCGGGGATCGAGGCCCGCTCGGTCACCATTCCGCTCAAGCTCGAGCGCGCCGACATGAGCACGCTCGGGATCGCACGCCGCTTCGATGACTCGACCTGGCGGGCGAGCTTCTGCGCCCAGCTGTCGCCGCTGTTGCACGCCGACGAGCACGTCGGGCTGCCGGCGATGCTCGGCGTGCGCGATCCGCACGCGGTGTGGACCGATCTCGAGTACCGGCTCGGGCGCCGCGTCTTTGAGATCCCGTCGCTGCCGCCATCGGTGCCCGGGATGCGCCTGTACGAGATCCTGCGCTCGGCGCTGCGCGCCGCCGGCGGACGGCTCGTGCTCGGCGGCGAGGTCGTCGCCTCCCAGCGCGAGGGACGCCGCGTGACCTCGGTCAGCACCCGCGCGGCCGGCCATGACGCCCACTACCTCGCGCCGTGGTACGTGCTCGCCACCGGCGGCTTCGCCTCCGGCGCGATCGAACTCGACTCGCACTGGGCGACCCGCGAGCGCGTCCTCGGACTCTCGCTGCGCGGCGTGCCGGCGGCGGGCGAGCCGCGCTTCCAGGGCCAATATCTCGCCGAGCAGCCGATGGCGCGCATCGGCGTCGCGGTCGACGCCGAGCTGCGCGCCCACGACGCCGAGAACGTCGTCGTCGCCGGCGCGGCACTGCCCGGCGCGGTGCCGTGGCGCGAGGGCTCGGGCGAGGGCATCGCGCTGAGCAGCGGATACCGGGCGGCGCAGACGATCGCCGCCGCCGCCGGATCGATCGCGAAAGCGATGGCATGAGCGTCACGACGGAGGGACCGCTGCACGACCTGCTGCGCGGTTCGCTCGACCACTGCGTGAAGTGCACGATCTGCGAGACGGCCTGCCCGGTCTCCAACGTCACTCCGCTGTTCCCGGGGCCGAAGTACGCCGGGCCCCAGTCCGAGCGCTATCGCGTGGCCGGCGACCCGTCGGTCGACTCCTCGGTCGACTACTGCTCGGGCTGCGGGATCTGCTCGCAGTCCTGCCCCCAGGGCGTCAAGATCGCCGAGATCAACTCCCAGGCGCGCAACAAGCTCAAGCGCCAGAAGGGGATCCCGCTGCGCGACCGGATCATCACCCGGCCGACGGTGCTCGGCCGCCTCGGGACCCCGGTCGCCCCGCTGGCCAACTTCTCGCTCGCGTCGCGCCCGATCCGGATCCTCGCCGAGAAGGCGATCGGGGTCCACCGCGACGCCCCGGCGCCGAAGTTCGCCGGCCGGCGCTTCTCGCGCGGGATGCGCGGGCACCGGTCGCCGTCCACCGGGCGCAAGGTCATCTACTTCCACGGCTGCGGAACCGAGTACTACGAGCCATGGGAGGGCGACAAGGTCGTCGCGATCCTCGAGCACAACGGCTTCGAGGTCGAGATCCCCAAGCAGGACTGCTGCGGGCTGCCGCTCCAGTCCAGCGGGCTGTTCGACGACGCGCGCAAGACGGTGCTGGCGCTCGCCGACGCGCTCGGCTCGCGCCTGCGTGACGAGGAGACGATCATCGTCGGCAACGCCACGAGCTGCACGCTGATGCTCAAGCGCGAGGCGCGGGAGATCCTCTCGCTCGAGGACGAGCCGACGCTCAAGCGCGTCGCCGAGCGCACGTACGACATCTGCGAGCTGTTGCTGGAGCTCCATGACCGCGGCGAGCTGCGGACCGACTTCCAGCCGGTGCACGAGACGATCGCCTATCACGCCCCCTGCCAGCAGCAGGGCCACTGGATCGGCAAGCCGGCGCTCGACCTGCTCGCCCTGATCCCCGGCCTGGAGGTCAGGGAGATGAACGCGCGCTGCTGCGGGATCGCCGGCACGTACGGGCTCAAGGTCGAGAAGTACGACATCTCGATGGCGGTCGGGCGGGACCTCTTCGACCAGGTGGCGCACTCGGGCGCGTCGACGGTGGCGTGTGACAGCGAGACGTGCCGCTGGCAGATCGCTCACGGGACGAAGCTGCCGTCGGTGCATCCGATCGATTATCTGTACCGCGCATACGGTCTCGGCTAGCGCCCGGGACGTACGGGGGAACCGGAGGCGGGCCATGGTGGGGATCGTGATCGTCTCCCATTCCGATGCGCTGGCCGAGGGCGTCGTCCGCCTCGCCCGGGAGATGGCGGGCGAGGAGGTCGCGCTGGTGGCCGCCGGCGGGTTCGCCGAGGATCCCGCGGCCCTCGGCACCGACGCCGAGCGCGTGCGCGCCGCGGTGGCCGACGCGATGTCGCCCGACGGGGTGCTGGTGATGATGGATCTCGGCAGCGCGCTGATGAGTGCGGAGTTCGCGATCGAGCTGCTCGAGGACCCGCCCGGCCCGGTGCTGCTGTCCGACGCGCCGCTCGTCGAGGGCGCGGTGGCGGCGGCGGTGGCGGCGGCCGGCGGGGCGTCGCTGGCCGACGTGGCCGCCGAGGCGCGCGGGGCGCTGGCGATGAAGGTGGCCCAGCTCGGGTCCGGCGAGCCCGAGGCGACATCGTCTCCGGCGGCTCCGTCAGCCGCGACGGGCGGCGCTGCCGCGGCGGGCGGGACGGGCGGGGCCGGTGGGGCGAGCGCGACCGGTGGGGCGAGCGCGACCGGTGGGGCGAGCGCGACCGGCGGGCCGGCCGGGGTGGCCGTGCCCGACGAGAACGCCGTCTCCGCCGTGCTGGCGGTCGCCAACGCGATCGGCCTGCATGCGCGGCCCGCCGCCCGGTTCGTGTCGACGGTGCGGGGCTTCGACGCCGTCGTCTACGTCGCCAAGGCCCCGGACGGGCCGCCCGTGCGCGCCACCAGCCTGACCAACGTCGTCGCCCTCGGCGCGCGGCGCGGCGACCATCTGCGGGTGACCGCGACCGGGCCGCAGGCCGTCGAGGCGATCGCGGCACTGACCGAGCTCGCGGGTGAGGGCTTCGGCGACGGGCTCGACGCGGCGTCCGGCTCGTCCGGCGCGCCATCCGGGGCCGTTGCCGGCACGCCGCCCGGGGCGACTGCCGGCTCGCCGCCCGGGGCGACTGCCGGCTCCGGCCTGGGCGCGGCGTCCGCCCCGCCCCCGGCGCCCGCCTCCGTGCCGCCGGCCGCGCGGTCGACGGCCGCCCGGCCACCCGCCGCCGGCGACCTGCTGCGCGGCGTGCCCGCCTCCCGCGGCCTCGTGCTGGCGCCGGCGCACCGACTCGGCGACCAGGGCGCGCTCGCCGAGCCCGCGCCCCGCACTCCGGATGCGCCCGCCCAGGAGCAGGCGCGGCTGGACGCGGCGCTCGCCGGCGCCCGCACGGCGATCGAGCGCGACCGCGCGACGCTCGCCGCCCGCGCCGGTGCCCAGGAGGCGGAGATCATGGACGCCCATCTGGAGCTGCTCGGCGACGAGGCGATGCTCGATCCTGCCGCCGCCGCGATCGCCGGCGGCGCCGGCGCCGAGCGCGCGTGGTACGACGCGGTCCGGGCGGTCGCCGAGCGCTATCGGGGCTTTGACGAGCCGCTGCTGCGCGAGCGCGCGGTCGACGTGCTCGACGTCGGCAAGCGGGTCCAGCGAGAGCTGGCCGGCACGCCGGGCGAGGAGCGGTCCGATGTCGCCGGAGTCGTCATCGCCGGAGAGCTGACGCCGGCCGACGCCGCCGGGCTCGACCCCGCGCGGGTGCTCGGCATCGCCACCGCGCACGGCACCGCGACGGCGCACGCCGCGATCCTCGCCCGCGCGCTCGGCCTGCCCGCCGTCGTCGGTCTCGGCGCGCCCGCGCTGGCGATCGAGGACGGGACGATGGTGCTGCTCGACGGCGAGGCCGGCACGCTGCTCGTCGACCCCCCGCCCGATCTCGCCTCCGAGGTCCACGCCCGGCAGGCCCGCGCCGCGCAACGCCAGCGCATCGCCCGCACGCGCGCGCACGAGACCGGCGCCACCCGTGACGGGACGCGGATCGAGGTGTTCGCCAATCTCGGCAAGGTGGCGCAGGCCGCGGAGGCGGTGTCGCTCGGCGCCGAGGGGGTCGGACTGCTGCGGACGGAGTTCCTGTTCCTGGACCGCCCCGAGCTGCCCGGCGAGGAGGAGCAGGCCGAGACGCTGCGCGAGATAGCGCGTGCGCTCGACGGGCGGCCGCTGATCGTCCGCACCCTGGACGCCGGAGCCGACAAGCCGCTGCCCTCCCTGCCGATGCAGGCCGAGGCCAACCCGTTCCTGGGGGTCCGCGGCCTGCGGCTCGGATTGCGCCACCCCGACATGCTGGAGACCCAGTTCCGCGCGATCCTGCGCGTGGCCGCCGAGTTCCCGCTGCGGGCGATGCTGCCGATGGTCGCCACCGCGGAGGAGATCGAGCAGGCGCGCGCGGTGCTCGAGCGCGCCCGCGCCGCCACCGGCATCGACGTGCCGCTGGCGCTCGGGATCATGGTCGAGATCCCGGCCGCCGCCCTGCGTGCCGGACAGCTCGCCGCGCACGCCGACTTCTTCTCGATCGGAACCAACGACCTCACCCAGTACACGATGGCCGCCGAGCGCGGCAATGAGCGGCTGGCCGGCCTGCTGACCGGGCCCCAGCCCGCGGTGCTGGCGCTGATCTCGGCCACCGTGCGGGGAGCGGCGGCGCGCGGTGCGACGGTCGGCGTGTGCGGCGAGCTGGCCGGCGATCCGGCGGCGGCGCTGCTGCTCGTCGGGCTCGGCGTGACCGAGCTGAGCATGTCGCCGGCACTCGTGCCCGAGGTCAAGGCGGCGCTGCGCCAGGTCGATCTGCCGGCCGCGCGCGCGGTCGCCGAGCAGGCCCTGCAGGCGCAGGATGCGACGGCGGCGCACGCCCTCGCCGCCGCGTTGCTGTGATGTAACCTCACGGGCCTGTGGAGGCTGGCACCCTTAGCGCGATGCGTTCGTCACGGGTGCTCGCGGCCGGGACCGGACTGCGGGTCCTGCTCTCGCCCGTGGTCATGGCGCTCGTCCTGAGCCACTCGCAGACCGCCGCGGCGATCGTCTTCTTCCTGGCCGCGGCCACCGACTGGTTCGACGGCCGCCTGGCGCGGCGCTGGGGCGTCACCACCCGCCTCGGCGCGCTGCTCGATACGACGGCCGACAAGCTCCTGGTCAGCGCGGCGCTGCTCGCGCTCGTCTCGATCGGCCGCGCGTCGCCGTGGGTGGCGCTGATCATCCTCGGCCGCGAGGTGACGATCCTCGGCCTGCGGGCGGCCGCCGCCGCGGAAGGGCAGAACTTCGAGACCTCGATGTTCGGCAAGTGGAAGGCGACGGTGCAGTTCGCGGCGATCGTGCTGGCCATGCTGCGGCCTGACGTCGTGATCGCGGGGGCGTTCCTCGACCAGTGGGCGATGGTGATCGCGGCGGTCGTCTCGGCGTGGTCGGGGATCGACTACGTGGTCCGGTTCTCGGCCGCGATGCGCGTCTGAGGGCGGGACGGCTCGCCGATGGCGCGTGTCTTCATCACCGGCGGCTCGGGACTGATCGGCGGCCGGCTCGTCACCCGGCTCGTCGCCCGCGGCGACGACGTCGTCGCGCTGGCCCGCAGCGACGAGGCGGCGGCCGCGCTGCGGGCGCGCGGCGCCGAGATCGCGCGCGGCGACGCCACCGACGAGCGCGCGCTGACCGAGGGGATGCGGGGCTGCGAGCTGGCGTTCAACCTGGCCGGGATCAACTCGCTGTGCGTCGAGGATCCGCGGCCCATGGAGCAGCTCAACGCGGCCGGGCCGGCGCTCGCGGTGCGCGCCGCCCGCCGCGCCGGGGTGGCGCGGATCGTGCACACCTCGTCGGCCGCGACGCTCGGCGAGGCGCCGGGCACGGTCGGCACCGAGGACAGCCCGCACCGCGGCTGGTATCTGTCGACCTACGAGCGCACGAAGACCGAGGGCGAGCGGGCCGCGCTCGTCCAGGCCCACCGCGACGGCCAGGACCTCGTCTGCGTCAACCCGTCGTCGGTCCAGGGCCCTGGGCGTTCGGGCGGGACCGGGCGGTTCCTGCTCGCCTTCCTCGACGGGCGGCTGAAGGTGTTCGTCCCGACGAACGTCAGCCTGGTCGACATCGACGACTGCGTGGAGGGCCATCTGCTGGCCGCCGAGCGAGGGGTCGGCGGCCGGCGCTACGTGCTCAACGGCATGACGCTCAGCATCGCCGACGCGCTGGCGCTCGCCGCCGACGTGGCCGGCGTCGCCGCCCGGCCGCGGCTGCTCCCCCGTCCGGTGGCGACGGCGGCGGCCACCGTCGTCGAGCGCTCGTTCCGGCTCGCCGGGCGCAAGCCCCCGGTCTGTCGCGAGATGGTCCGCACTCTGCTGCACGGCCATCGCTACGACGGCTCACGGGCCACCCGGGAGCTCGGGCTGCAGTACACCGCGCCGCGGGAGACGCTGAGCAAGACCGTCGAATGGGCGCGGTCGGCTGGCCTGCTGCGACCGGCCGCGTGACCTCGGCGTCACGGTCCGCTCGAGCGCGACCGGGCGGCCCTGACCGCGGACCTGGGCATCTAACGCGCGCACAGCGCAGGTTAGATGCCCAGGCACGCCGATCGCGGCCTCGCACGGGTCCGGTCGCGTAGCTCACCCTGAGGCCAGCGGGCGGGCGCGGACGTACGATATGCCCGGATTCACATCGAGAGAGGGGTTGTCTGATGAGACCACCCACACGCCATGACGCGCACGTCCTGATCATCGGCGGCGGAGGCACCGGCGGGGCCCTCGCTCACGATCTGGCGCTCCGCGGCATCCGGGTGACGCTCGTCGAGCGCGCCGAGCTGACGTCGGGGACCACCGGCCGCCATCACGGGCTGTTCCACGCCGGTGGCCGCTACGCCGTCAACGACCGTGACTCGGCGACCGAGTGCATCGCCGAGAACCGCATCCTGCGCCACATCTGCCCCGGGAGCTTCGAGCTCAACGACGGACTGTTCGTCGCCGTCGACGACGAGGACATGGAGTATCTGGCGCCGTTCCTGGAGGGCTGCGCGGCGTGCGGGATCCCGACCGAGGTCCTGACCGGCGCCCAGGCGCTGCGCCTGGAGCCCAATCTCAATCCGGCGCTCCGGGTCGCGGTCCGCGTGCCGGACGGCTCGATGGACGCGATGCGCCTCCCGCTCCGGTTCTTCGCGACCGCCAAGCGCAACGGCGCGGTCATCCGCCCCTATGCCGAGGTGACCGGGCTCGAGCTGCACAACGGCCTCGTCAGCGGCGCCACGATTCACGACCACGTCACCGACCGCCGTGAGCTGGTGCACGCCGACCTGATCGTCAACGCCACCGGCCCGTGGTCGGAGAAGATCGCCGCCATGGCCGGGGTCAGCGTGCCGATCCGGCCCTCGCCGGGCGTCCTGCTCGCGCTCGACGCCCGCCTGTGCAACATGGTCATCAACCGGCTGCATCCGTCCGGCGACGGCGACATCGTCCTGCCCCAGCGCAATCTGTCGGTCGTCGGCACGAGCTCGTGGGTCGTCGACGATCCCGACGAGATCGACGTTCCCGAGGACCACGTCCGCCGCATGTACGAGGAGGGCGCGAAGCTGATCCCGCTCGTCGCCCGGACCGCCCGCCGCGCGGCGTGGTCGGCCGCCCGGCCGCTCGTCGGCGCGCGGGGCGAGGCCGAGAGCGGGCGCGAGCTGTCACGGACCTTCAAGACCTTCGATCATCAGGAGACAGACGGCGTCCAGGGCTTCGTCACCATCACCGGCGGCAAGGCGACGACGTTGCGCGCGATGGCCGAGCTCTGCGCCGATGTCGTCTGCCGCAAGCTTGACATCGACGAGCCGTGCCGCACGCGCGACACCGTCCTGCTCCCCCACACCGCCTACTACGACGCCGCCCGCGCGGCCTGAGGGGGTCACAGCCATGGCCGTCATCGATCAACCGCAGCGCACCGAGCCGGCGAACGCCATCTGCCGCCTGCGCGTCACGCGCTCCAAGCGCGAGGATGGCGCCCCGCACGTCGATGACTTCGACGTGCCCGTCCACGAGCATCTGTCGCTGCTCGACGCCCTGGAGTGGATCAAGCTCCACCGCGATCCGACGCTCGCCGTCCAGCACTCCTGCCTGCACGCCTCGTGCGGCACGTGCGGCGTGCGCGTCGACGGCCGCCAGGAGCTGGCCTGCCTGTGCATGATGGACGCGCACGGCGGCGAGATGACGGTCGAGCCGCTGGCCAACCTCCCCGTGCTGACCGACGCCGTGGTCGACATGCAGCCGTTCTACGAGCGCTTCCCCGCCGAGCATCCGATCATCCGCACGAGCGAGACGCCGGCCGGCGCCGAGCCCCCCGAGGGTCACGACGCCTACGTCCGCCTCGAGGACTGCATCGAATGCGCGCTGTGCCTGTCGGCCTGCCCGGTCGACGCCGAGGCGACCGGGTTCGTCGGACCGGCCGGGCTGGAGGCCGCCCATCGCCTGCTCGATGAGCCCCGCGGCGCCGACCGCGAGGACATCCTGACGTGGGCCGGGCGCCCGGAGGGGGTGTGGCAGTGCACGACGTGCATGGCCTGCGTCCAGGCCTGCCCGATGGGCATCGATCCGCTGACCGGCATCATCGATCTGCGCCGCGCGCTGATGGACCGCGGCGAGCTGGATCCGCTGCTCGCCACGACCCTGCAGGGCATCGCCCAGCAGGGCAACTCGTTCGGCACGTCGGCCCGCAGACGTCCGCGCTGGAGCCGGGACCTGGACTTCGCCGTTCCCGACGCCCGTCGGGAGGCGGTGACCTACCTCTGGTTCATGGGTGACTACGCGGCCTTCGATCCGCGCGGCAGCCGGGAATCCCGCCGGCTCGCCGGGATCCTCCACGACGCCGGCGTGTCGTTCGGCACGCTCGGCGACGGCGAGCGCAACTCCGGCAACGACGTGATGCGGGTCGGGGAGCAGGGCCTGTTCGAGCTGCTCGCGCAGCGCAACATGGCGGCCCTGAACGAGGCGCGCTACGAGGCGATCTTCACCACCGACCCCCACTCGCTCAACGCGCTGGCCAACGAATATCCCAAGCTCGGCCTGACCGCCCCCGTCTATCACCACACCGAGCTGCTGGCGCGACTCGTCGACGCCGGCACCCTCGCCATCGCGCCGACGCTCGGCGGCGTGCGCGTGACGTATCACGACCCGTGCTATCTGGCGCGCTACAACCACATCACCGACGCGCCGCGGCGGCTGATCACGGCGACCGGAGCCGAGCTCGTCGAGATGCCGCGCAACGGCGCCGACACGTTCTGCTGCGGCGCCGGCGGCGGGCGCATCTGGATGGCCGAAGCCGAGCGCGGCGAGCGCCCGAGCGAGCAGCGGATCCGGGAGGCCCAGGGACTGGCCGGCCTGTCCTGCTTCGTCGTCAGCTGCCCGAAGGACCTGGCGATGTACACCGCCGCGGCCGAGGCGGTCGGCGAAACGGGGTTCGAGGTCATCGACCTGATCGCGCTGCTGGAGCGCGCCGGCGTCGCCCGGGCCGCCGGCGAGGCGGGCGGCGGCTCAGCGTAGGTGCGGCGGCCAGCGGAGACCGGCCAGCGCCGGCGGCTCGTCGTCCCACACGAGCAGCACCTGGCACGGCGCGTGATCGACGACGAAGCGGGCGCGCTTGCCGAGGCTCGGAGGCCCGAGCATCGGCCGCCCGTCGCGCGCCAGGACGAGCAGGTCGGCGCCGGCGCACGCCTCCAGGACCTCGCGCTCGACGCGCCCGCGCCGAGCCGACAGCCGCGCCGGGCGCCCCAGGCGCGTCCGGGCGCGATCGAGCAGCGCCTGGGCCTCCTCCTCGGCGAGCGCGGCGAGCGGCGGACCGTGCGGCGGCGGCGGCCGGCGGGCGAAGCGACGGCCGCCGGCATCTGAGGCGAGGCGCTCGACGTCGGTCGACGCCACGTGCAGGAGGGTGAGCTCGGCGTCGGCCGGCAGCAGCGCCGCCGCCCGGTCGACACAGCCCGCCCACGTCGTCTCGGTGATCCAGATGAGCGCGTTCATCAGATGACCCGCACCGCGAACCATAATGCGACCGTCGAGGCGAGCAGCACGGCGGGCACGGTCAGCACGCCGAGCCGCGTGAACTCCGCGATGTCGGTGTCGTGCTCGTGGGCGTGGACGATCCGCCGCCACAGCAGCGTGGCCAGCGAGCCGACATAGGTGAGGTTGGGGCCGACGTTGACGCCGAGCAGCATCGCCAGCACCGCGCCGGGGCCCGACAGGGTGACCACCGGCAGGATGATGAGGGTCGCCGGCAGGTTGTTGACGAGGTTGGCGACGACCGCGCTCACCCCGGCGATCCCGAGCAGCACAAGCAGCGAAGTGCCGTGCGGGAGGACGTCGGAGACGACCGTCGACAGGCCGTGGGACCCGGCGGCGCTGACGATGACCCCGAGCCCGAGCACGAAGACGAGGAACGCCGGCTCGGCGGCCCGCGCAAGCTCGGCCGGCGCCCGGCGGGCGGGCAGGTTGAGCGCGACGGCGCCGGCGACGGCCACCCACACGGGCGCGATGCCGAGCGCCGAACTGGCGGCGAAGCCGGCGAGGGTCAGCGCGACCACGCCGAGCGCGAACGACGGCAGGGCGAGCCGCTGCTCATCCCGCGCCGCATCCCGGTCGGCCGCGGACGGCCGGCGGCGCAGGTCGCCGGCGAACATCCGGCTGATGACAAGCCATTCGAGCGCGAGCGCGACGAGCCACGGAAGCGCCATCAGCGCGCCGAAGCGCGTGAACGACAGTCCGCTCGCCCGGAAGGCGAGCAGGTTGGTCAGATTGGAGACCGGTAGCAGCAGCGACGCCGTGTTGGCCAGGTGCGTGCAGGCGTAGACGTGCGGGCGGGGATTGGAGAGCAGCCGGGCCGCGGTCGCGAACACGATCGGGGTCAGCAGCACGATCGTCGCGTCGAGACTCAGCACCGCGGTGGTGACGGCCGCGGCGAGGAACACCATCATCAACAGCCGTCGCGGCTGGCCCCCGGAGCCGCGCGCCATCGCCTGCCCGAGCGCGTCGAACACCCCGGCCGCGCGGCAGCCGTCGGCGAGCACGAGCAGCGCGGCGAGGAAGCCGACGGTCGGCCCGAGCCGCCCGAGCGCGCGGCCGGCGGCGGGCAGGCCGATGACGCCCAGGACGACGAGCACGACCGCGCCGAGCCCGGCGATCAGCCAGTCCGGCGCCCAGCGCGAGCGGGCGACGGCCGCCGCCAGGGCGGCGACCAGCACCGCCAGGGCGATCAGCTCATCCACCGGCGCGCCTCCCCGTTCCGGCTCCGCCGTGCGGTCCGGCTCCTCGGTGCACAATGACGGTCTACCCGAAACGCCCGATGACCGCCACCACCGAGCAGCCCACCCGGCCCCGGCCGCCGTTCACCGCCGAGCACGAGCGCCTGCGCGCGGAGATCCGTGCGTTCGTGGGTGAGCGGCTGCGCCCCCACGCCGACTCGTGGGAGCAGGCGGAGTCGTTCCCGAACGAGGTGTTCGGCTGGCTGGCGCAGGCCGGCTATCTCGGGCTGAGGTTCGAGCCTCGGTACGGGGGTGGGGGCGATCCGATCGCCGCCGCGGTACTCGTCGAGGAGATGGCGCGCTGCGGCTCGGGCGGGGTGGCCGCGGGGCTGGGCGCGCACGCCGGGATCGCGCTGCCGCCGATCGCCAGCTTCGGCACCGAGGAGCAGAAGCAGCGCTATCTCGTTCCCGGTCTGCGGGGAGAGACGATCGCCGCCCTGGCGATCACCGAGCCCGACGCCGGCTCGGACGTCGCGTCGATCCGCACCCATGCCACCCCGGTCGACGGCGGCTGGCTGGTCAGGGGCGCCAAGACCTACATCACGGGCGGCGTCCGCGCCGACGCGCTCGTCACCGCGGTGCGGACACGGCCCGAGGGCGGCCATCACGGAATCTCGTTCCTGATCATCGACCGCGGGCCGGGCGTCGCCTCCCGGCCGCTGCGCAAGCTCGGCTGGCACGCCTCCGACACGGCCGAGATCGCCTTCGATGACGTCTTCGTCGCGCAGGAGAACCTGCTCGGGCCGCTGCACGGCGGCTTCTATCTGATCATGGCCAATTTTCAATGGGAGCGGCTGCTGATGGCCCTTGGCGCGGTCGGCGCGATGCAGGTCTGCTTCGAGCAGACGCTGCGCTACGTCTCAGACCGAGCGGCCGCGCAGGGTCATGCGCCATCGCAGTCGACCCGTCATCGCCTGGCCGCCATCGCCGTCGAGATCGAGGCCGGGCGAGCCGTCACATACGACGCGCTGCGGCGCTTCGCCGCCGGCGAGGACGCCGTCCGCCAGGTGACGATCGCCAAGCTGAGCACCCAGCGGGCCGCCTTCGAGGCGATCGACGCCTGCCTGGGGATCCACGGGCTCGACGCTCCGCCGGAGCTCGAGCGGGCCGCCCGCGATGCGCGGCTGGGGCCGATCGGCGGCGGTACCGACGAGATCATGAAGGAGATCCTCGGACGCTCGATCGGGCTCTGAGCGGCCGCGCATCGTCTACGCTCGCCGGGATGGACTCGCTGACGGGCCAGCTCCTGATCGCGGGGCCCGGGCTCCTGGACCCGAACTTCTGGCGTACGGTCGTCCTGATCGTCGACCATTCGGCCGACGGTGCGCTCGGGCTCGTCCTCAACCGGCCGTCGGACACGATCGTCGCCGACGCGGTGTCCGAGCTCTCGCCGCCGCTCGATGCCGATGACCAGCTGTTCGTCGGCGGCCCCGTGCAGCCCTCGGCGCTGATCGTGCTCGCCGAGTTCGACGAGCCGGCCGATGCCGCGCTGATCTCCTTCGAGGACATCGGCGTGCTGCCGACGACATCGCCCGACGAGCCGCGCTCGGCGCTGCGCCGCGCCCGCGGCTTCGCCGGCCACTCGGGCTGGGGCCCGGGCCAGCTGGACGCCGAGCTCGAACGGGGCGACTGGATCGTCGAGCCCGCGATCCGGGAGGACGCGTTCACCACCGAGCCGCTCGGCCTGTGGCAGTCGGTGCTGACCCGCAAGGGCGGCAGCTATGCGCTCGTGGCGCGGATGCCGGCCGACCCGTCGGTCAACTAGGGCAGAGCGCCTCTCATCCGCGGCGAATTCGGTATGGCCCACGCGCACTCCCACTCCCCCTCCGACGGGCACTCGCATTCCCACGGGCACGCGCATTCGCACGGCCTCTCGCGGGAGGCCGAGCGCGGAGCGCTGAAGGCCGCGCTGACGCTGATCGTCGTCTTCATGGTGGCCGAGGTGACGGCCGGGATCATCGCCACCTCCCTCGCCCTGCTGTCGGACGCCGCGCACATGCTGACCGACGCCGTCGCGCTCGCGATGTCGCTCGCCGCCTCCCGGATCGCCGAGCGGCCCGCGGCCGGCGCCATGACCTACGGCCTCGGCCGCGCCGAGATCCTCAGCGCGCAGGCCAACGGCGTCACGCTGCTCGTCCTCGGGGTGCTGATCGTGATCGACGCCATCCGGCGTCTGGTCAGCGTTCCGCACGTCGAGGGGCTGCCGGTACTGATCGTCGCGCTCGCCGGGATCGTCGTCAACCTGGTGATCGCCGCGATCCTGGCGCGCGGGTCCGGGGCGCAGCGCAGCCTGAACGTCGAGGGCTCCTATCGCCACATCCTCACCGACCTCTACGGCTTCATCGCCACCGCCGTCGCCGCCGGCCTGATCCTGGCCATCGGTTTCCAGCGCGCGGACGCGATCGCCTCGCTCGTCATCGCCGCGCTGCTCCTGCACGCCGCCTACGGCCTGCTCGTCGCCTCGGGCCGGGTGTTCATGGAGGCCGCTCCCGCGGGACTCGATCCGGAGCAGATCGGCCGGACGCTCGCCGCCCAGCCCGGCGTCGTCGAGGTGCACGACCTCCATGTCTGGGAGGTGACGTCGGGCTTCACCGCGCTCTCGGCCCACGTCGTCGTGCGCGCCGGCGATGACTGCCACGAGCGCCGGCGCCTCCTGCAGCGCGTCGTCCACGACCAGTTCGGGATCGACCACACGACCCTGCAGGTCGATCACGAGGCGGCGATCCAGCCACCACTGCAGATCCAGGTCGTCAAGCCCGAGTAGAGTGGGCGCGATGAGGGTCGTCAAGCCCGGACCGCAACGCGACTTGCCCCGAGGGGTCGTCGGCGGCGCGGAGATCTCCCAGGCCAGCGCCGGCGCGCTCAACATCTACATGGCCCGTTTCCGGGTCCCCCCCGGCGCCCAGTCGCGACCGCACTATCACGAGGGCTGCGAGAGCGCGGTCTACATGCTGTCCGGCGGCCTGCGCGTGCGCTGGGGCGACCACCTGGAGCATGAGCTGGCGCTCGAGCCCGGCGACATGGTCTACGTCCCGCCGCGGGAGACGCACGTGCTGGAGAACCTGTCGGGCACGGAGCCGGCGGACTACATCGTCGCGCGTGACTCGCCCCACGAGGACGCCGTGATCGTCCCGTGGGCCGTGGACGACGCGTAGGCCACGACCGCGCGTCAGTAGGCGATGCAGCGTGCCCTCGGCCGGGGGTGCGCCTTGACGCGCGGCTGCTGCCCACGCGTCCAGAGAACCAGGTCGATCTGCGCGGGAGACAGCCGATGCCCGCACGCGGCGGCGAGCAGCTCGACGGCGTGCACCGCGCAGGCCCGCAGCTCGACCTCCTCCGGCGAGCCGTGGACGAGCAGCGTGCCGGCGGCGATCCGGGCGGCGAGATCGGGCTCGAGGACGAGCACCCCGTCGAGCGCCAGCACGTGCGGGACGAGGTTGTCGGCGAACGCGGTCAGCCGCCGCAGATCGCCGAATTCCGCCACACCGGCCAGCTGCAGGTCTGAGGCGGTCAGCTGGGCGCGTTTGAAGAACGGGACCTCCAGCTCCGCGTAGGACGAGACGTCGGCAAAGCAGTCCCAGCCTGACAGCCGGGTCACGAGGGCGACCGCGGATCCCCGGGCATCGTCGACGACCCGTTCATAACGTCCGCCGGCCTCGTCGCGGACGTGGGCGCCGAGGTCGCGCAGCGCCGCGGCGAACAGGGGCATCAGCTCGTGCCCGGGATCCTGGCCGAGCACCTCCGCGATCTGACCGGCATCGATCTCGGCCAGCACCGGCGCGGGCCACGGCCCGCGCGATGCGAACCGGTCGGTCAGGGCGCCGGCCATCGTCATATACCCCGACCGGCCGGGGGACTTGCGGATGGTCGGCCACCAGCCCGAGCCGAAGTTGATCGCGTCCAGACACAGCACGAACGCGCTGACCGCCTCCCGCGGCCCGCCGGCGTAATGGATGTCGAGATCGGGACCGAGCACGTCGACGCCCGCCGGGAGCTCGGCGGCGTAGCCGGGAATGCGCGTGTGCTGGATCCGGACATGCGCGGCGCGCGCCGCGACCCGCGCGCACGCCGCGCGCACGCGGTCGGGCAGATCCGTCGTCGATTGCTCGGTGGGCGGTTGGGATCGATTGTGCATCGGGTGTAGAAGTATCGACATCATGTGATCCGGGTGGCGGGTCGCGCCCTGCGAGCGTGGTGGACGGCGTCCGCCTCTCACAGTGACGGGAGGCCGTGATGGTCAGTCGAACTCGGTGCGCCGGGCGTCCATACCACCGGCTCGCACGATCTGATCCCCGGCGAGGGTCAGTCCGACACCGGCTACGGCGACCTTCTCGGCGGCTACGGCGACGACGTGACCGGGGACTACGCGACCGGGCCGGGATACCAGAATCAGGCGCTCGGGCAGGGATCCAGCGTGCTCGGCGGCGAGTTCAACGTCGACGACGGTGACTACGGCTCGATCCTGGGCGGCTGTGACAATCGCACCGGTCCCGGGCCCAGCGCCTCCGGGAATTGCGACAACAACGCGGGAGCCAGCTCGACCGTCGGCGGAGGGCTCGATCACACCGCGACGGGCGCCTGGAGCTCGGTCAGCGGCGGCTCGGGCGACACCGCGTCGGCGCCGAACGCCTCCATCCTCGGCGGGCGCACCGAGTCGCTGAGCATCCAATCCGACAGCCAGGCGGGCTCGAGCGTGTCCACCCCTGATCCCACCACAGCGCAGCGGGCGGGTGCGCGAGCGCCCGCCCGCGTCGCCCCGCAACCACGCCGGCGGCGCGTTCGACACGCGCCCAGCGCCGGAGCGGAGCTATCCGGGCCGGTTCCACGAGACCCGCAGCGCGCCCGAGCGCGATGCCGTGGTTGACGACCCCGGTGCCGGGCGCGGCGTCCGGTCGTCCGCCGCCGAGCGCTCCGGCGTCCCCGTGAGCACGTCGCAGCGGCCGTCGTCGTAGACGATCACGCCGCCGTGGGGCAGCCACTCGACGGCTCGCCCCGGGCCGCTGAGGATGGCCGCCTTGGCGAGCACCTCGGCGCGGGCGGCAGTCGGCGCCAGCGCCGTGGCCTGCACGATCCCAGTGAACGCCGGCTCCCCGGTGCCCGGGTCAAGCAGGTGGTGGGCCGGCCGGCCGCCGGCGACGAGCCAGCTGCGCTTGCCGATGCCGCTCGTCGCGACACCGCCGGCGGTGACGGCGAAGGTGTGCAGGACGGCGGCGGGGACGAACGGGCTCGTGATCTCGACGGGCCGAGGCAGGCGCGCGCGGCCGCCGACGCGGAGATCGCCGGCGCAATCGAGTACGTAGGCATCAAAGCCGGCCAGGATCGCGGCAAGCTCATCGGCGAACACGCCCTTGGCGATGCCGCCGGGATCCAGCCGCGTCCAGTCAGGACGCGCGACGACCCCCCGGCCGGCGTCGACCGAGACCCGGCGCCAACGCGCGGCGGGACTCGGCGACGCCGGGGCGCGCGGGGGCGCGAGCGTCAGGGCGACGGGCAGCGGAATACCGTCCCCGTCGAAGTGCGACGCGTAGCCCGCCCGCTCGATCTCGTCGCCGAGCGTCGCGTCGACGAGGCCGCCGGTGTCACGCGCCGCCTCCAGCGCCACCTCGATCAGGCGGCGCATCAGTGGGGTGACCGGCGCCTCGGGACGCCGGTCACGATTGAGCCGACAGAGCTCGCTGTCAGGCTCGAAGCGGGAGAAGCGGTGATGCCACTCCAGCAGCGCCTCCCGAGCCATCGCCGCCGCCGCCGCAGCGTCGGCGCGACGCGCGGCGTCGGCGACGATGACCGTGCATTCACCGCCGAAGCACGGGAACGAGTGCCGGTGCTCGATGCGCGGAGCGCGGGCGGCGATGGGGAAGGAGCGGCTGCTCATGACTGATGCGAGCTGACCAAGCTCGTCGACCCGGTGCCGGCGCTGGAGCCGGTGCTGGAGCTCGCGGCGGCGCTGCTCGTGGTCGGGGTGCTCGTGGTCGTGCCTGTCGTGGTCGGCGTCGTCGTCGTGGAGGTCGTCGCCGTCTTGTGCGTCGTCGTCTTGTGCGTCGTCGTCGAGGTGCTGGTCGCCGGGGTCGTGGTCGTGGTCGTGGTCGGGGTCGAGGTCGTCGTCGTCGACGTGGCGAGCCGGTCCTTCGACAATGCGGGATCGTTGCCGGTGACGAGGTTGACGGTGATCAGCACCCACATGACGGCGAACAGGGCCACCGAGCCGCTGATCACCCGCCGGCGGATCCGCCGGACGCGGGCGAGCCGGGCCTGTCTGATCTTCGTCGCGTCTGTGGAGGTCATGGCCGACAGGATGCGCCCGCTCCGTAGCATCCGCGTGAGGGAGGCGTAAGAGGACCGTATGACCCGCCGGCACTGGTCAGACGGCGGTCGCCGGCGCCGCCACGGCCCCAAGATCGAAGCGACAGCCGCTGTAGTAACCGCCCGCGGGAGAGACGAGGAAGGCGACGAGTTCGGCCACCTCGGTGTCGGTCGTCGCGGCGCCGGGGGTGATGGCGACGCTCGTGATCGCGAACCGGGCCCATTCCACCGACAGCGTCCGCGCGAGGTTCTCCAGGCCGGCGCGTGCGGCCGCGGCATGCGGGCCGGCCCCGGGGCGGGGGGCGACGAGGATGAGCCGCGCCGGCGCTCCCGCCTCGATCAGCGCTCCCGTGGCCACCGCGCGGACCGCGCGCCACGTCAGATCAAGCGCGGCGCGCAGCCCGTCGCCGTCGCCTCGGCGCAGCTCGTCCTCGGTGCCGATCACGGCTGCCCGCATCGGCCGGCGCTCGCGCGCCCACGCCGCGGCCGCATCCTCATCGGCCAGCAGCGGGGTTCCGAGATGGTCGACCCACGCCCCGAGCGACCGCAGCCGCTCACGGATCGCCTCGCCGTCCCCACCCGCCATCGCCACCCGGCAATCGGCGAGGAGATCCGGTGCCAGCGCAACGGTCACCGCGCGATGAAGCGACGCTGCGTGCCCGGCGCCTGACCGGCGGCAAGCCGCGCGTGCAGATCGCGGATGCGGACGAGGATCTCGTCGGCGACCTCCTGCTGGCGCTCGCGGGAGGGCTCGTGCTCGACCGGGTAGTGCAACGGCTCCCCGTAGGCCACGGTCACGCGCGGGAAGCGAAGCCGCTTCCAGTTGCGCACCTGATACGAGCCGAGGATCGCCACCGGCACGATTGCCGCGCCGGACTCCAGCACCATCCGCCCGATGCCCGGCCTGGCCTCGGTGGCGAGCCGGCCGGTGCGCGAGCGGGTGCCCTCGCAGTACATGCCGATCGCGCCGCCGCGGGCAAGGATCCGGAACGCGCTGATGAACGCCTCCTCATCCTGGCTGCCGCGGCGCACCGGGAAGACGCCGCCGTGGCTGAAGATGTAGGTCAGCACCCCGCCATGGGTGAACAGCTGCGACTTGGCCATGAACTGGACGCGGCGGCGCAGGAACGCCGCGGTGAAGAAGTGGTCCATGAACGACGCGTGGTTGGGCGCCAGGATGAGCGGGCCGTCCTTCGGGACATGCTCGGCGCCGATCGAGCGCGCGCGATAGGTGACGAGCGCGTGCAGCAGCGTCGTCAACCGCACGGCCTCGTAGACGGAGGCGTCGGGCTCGCCGGCGCGCACCCGCTCGTGATACTCGGCGAAATAGTCCTGCGGGCGCTCGTCGCGGTAGCGCTGGGGTTTGATCTCGACGTCGGCCATCGGCCGACGAACATTAACCTCTTGTCCGGCGAGGCGCGGTGCGAATGGCGCCGCTCCGCCGCTCCAGCCGCCAGGGCGGCGGGGGTCGTGCCCTCCCACTCCAGACGTGGCGCTCCGGCGGGCGGCCCGGACGCGCCACGCCGGCCCAGGTGTAACGTCCTGACACAAAGGCGTAATCCGCGCTCGTGGGGCTTGCTTTTTTGCGACGGCCGGGGATAGAGTTACCGACTCATACAGTGGGCCATCAGCGATGCGCCTGCGGGCGCAGGGGCAGCGGCGATGACGTCGATCAGGGGGTCCTGACATGCGAGTTGACATGAGTCATCTGGCCGCGCGAGTCGTGCCGGCCACGTTCGCGGCAGTGCTCACGCTGGCCCTGGCGCTCGCCGCGCCCCAGGTCGCGTCCGCCGCCGCCAACGCCGTCGTCCCGACGTCGCCGAGCCCGGGAACGAGCGCGACGACGATCAACAACTACGCGCAGGTGACCTTCCCGGCGAACGACGACGGAACCTGGCCGTGCGGAGGCGCTGTCAGCGCCCCGCCCGCGTGCCCCGGTCCGGACGGCGAGCAGGGACCGACGCCGTATCCGATCGGCTTCAATCTCAACCTGTTCGGTGCCGGATACAGCTCGGTCTACGTCAACAACAACGGCAACGTCACCTTCAGCGAGCCGCTGGGCGAATTCACGCCCGTCGATCTGACGACCTTCGGCAGCCCGATCATCGCCCCGTTCTTCGCCGACGTCGACACCAGAGGCCAAGGCAGCGGTCTCGTCAACTTCGGCACCGGCACTCTCGCCGGCCATAAGGTGTTCGTCGTCAACTGGCCGAGCGTCGGCTGCTTCGACGCGAACACGTCCGTTCTCGACGATTTCCAGATGATCCTGATCGATCGCCCCGACATCGGGACGAGCGCGCTGGGCGACGATTTCTACATCGAGTTCAACTACAACTCGATCCAGTGGGACACAGGCGAGGCCAGCGGCGGGAACTCCAGCTGCCAGGACACCGGGGACGGCGTGTCCGCCTACGTCGGGTACTCGAACGGGTCCACGACGGCCGGTGACTCCTACAACCTGCCCGGGTCCGGCGTCGCCAGCGCGTTCCTGGACTCGAGCAGCACCGGGCTGATCAACAACGATCTCAACAGCACGACGCTCGGGCGCTACATCTTCGGCGTCACCAACGGTCAGCCCTCCATCACCCTCGCCCAGCCGACGTCGATCGCCACCAGCCTGTCCGGCGACGGTCAGAGCGGGAGCGCGCTGACCGTGCCGGTCGCGACGGCGGTGACCGACTCGTCCACGCTGAGCGGAGCCAACGCGAGCACGGCGACCGGGACGGTGACCTACAACGTCTACTCCAATTCGGCCTGCACGGTGCCCGCCAGCGCCGGGAGTCCGGAGACGATCACCGTGCCGGGGGCGATGCCGGCCTCGCCGACGGTGAGCCTGACCACCGCGGGGACGTACTACTGGCAGGTCGTCTACGGCGGCGACGCCAACAACCTGCCCGCGACGAGCCCGTGCACGCCCGGCGAGACCGAGACGGTCGTCGCGCCCCCGGCCAACACTGCGCTACCGGAGATCACCGGACTCACGCGGGCCAGGAGCACGCTCACGTGCTCCTCCGGTACATGGACGAACGCTCCGACCAGCTACGCATATCAATGGAATCGCGACGGCACCGCGCTCGCCGGAGCGACGAGCAGCGCGTACACGCTCGCCACGCTCGATGAGGACACCTCGCTCAGCTGCGCGGTGACCGCCTCGAACATCGCCGGACACGCCACCGCGACGAGTCGCGCCGTGTCCGTGCCGGTCCCGTTCGTGAAGCGCTGCCCCGGGGCGACCGGCCGCATGACCGGCACCACGATCGGACAGGTCAAGCTCGGGATGACCCGGCAGCAAGCGCGCTATCTCTATCGCCGTCACTCCAATCGCGGCCGGCAGTACGAGGACTTCTTCTGCCTGACGCCGATCGGCGTGCGGGTCGGCTACGCCTCGCCGAAGCTCCTGGCCGCGATCCCCAAGGGCAAGCGCGGCGGATACACCGGCCGGGTGGTGTGGGCCTCGACCTCCGACCCCTACTACGAGCTCGACCTGATCCGACCCGGCGAGGCACTCGCCGCGGCCTCGGCCCAGCTTCACTTCACAAAGCCGTTCCACATCGGCCTCAACTATTGGTACCTGGCCCGCACTTCCGGCTACACCGCCGTGCTGAAGGTTCGCAACGGGGTCGTCGAGGAACTCGGGATCGCCACCAACGCCCTGACCGTCAGCCGCCACGACGAGGGTGTGTTGATGGCATCCTTCTACTGACAGACCCAGGCAGGGTCGCCGCCTGACGTCACCTTCATGACGTCAGGCGCCGGCTCAGCCCTGGAGCGGGAGCACGAGCGCCGGCTTGTCGATCTCGTGATCGGAGCTCGTCGAGACGACGGCGGTGCCGAGGGCGAAGAACTCGATCACGTGCGAGCCCCAGCCGTGGCTACGCTCGATGATCCTCGCCCCGACGATGCCCTCGGACTGGAGCTCGTCGGCCTCTATCTGCATCCGCTCCATCGCCAGCTCCCGCGCCTCGTAGAGGGCCTGGGTGAAGTTGGGCATCTCCATGTTGCGCCCCACCTGCTTGAGCGACGCGAGCATGCCCTGGCGAGCGACGTGGTAGACGCAGTTGCCCATCACCAGCCCGGCCGGCCGGTAGCCGGCGCGCAGGAGGGTGGCGAAGTCCTGGCCGCTCATGTCCGAGGTGAAGGGCCGGCCGTTGGGCGCGCGGTGCAGCACGCCCTCGCGATGGCGCACGGCGGTGCCGACGGCGATGAACTCGGCGAGGTCGGCCCCCCAGTCATAGCGGCCGATGTCCAGGCGCACGCCGACGACGCCATCGGCGCCGAGCGCGTCGGCCTCCTCCTCCATCCGGGTCATGGCCAGCTCACGGGCGTGGTACATCGCCTGGGTCAGCACGCCCATCTCCTGGCTCTGATTCCACATCGCCTGCTGGAACCCGATGTGATAGATCGAGCTTCCCAGGACGAGGCCGAGCGGCTCGAAGCCCGACTGCTTGACGAGCAGGAACTCGTTGACCGACAGATCGCTGGTGAAGAATCCGCGCTGGACCTCCTGCTGCATCCGATGGATGCGGTCTCGCCCGGAGGCCGGGATCCCGGAGAGTGAGCCGGCTTCGTAGGCGCCGGCGCGCGGCGACTCGGCACGGGCGACGGCCTGCCCCGGCGCCGGCCGAGGGTCGTCTTCGTCGCGCTTGAGGAAGCCCATCGTGTCTCCTATTCGGTCAGCAGGCGCTCGAGCGCCTGGCGAGTCGTCAGGCTGCGCTCCGCCTCGACGGCGAGGGCGGCCCCCAACACCCGCAGCCAGCGATCGGTGTCGAGCTGCTCGGTCTTGATCACGATTCCGCCCGAGACGCGCGAGGCCCGCGTGTCGATGCGCGGCCCGTCGGCCCGCAGCTCCAGCCGCTGGTCGCCGGCGTCCAGCGCGATCCGGGAGACGAGCTTGGGACCGAACATGCCGCTGCGGCGCCGGTCGACGCGCACCGCGCCGGGCACCGCCTCCTCGAGCTTGGCCGCCAGCGCCTCCACGAAGGATCCGAGATCGCCGGCGTCGGCCCGCAGCGAGGCCGCCAGCAGATCGATGTCGATCCCTGATTCCGCTCCCTCTTCAGACGCCATCGCGCACCGCTGCTCAGGGTACCTGTCGGCGTTGACCGCCGCCATTTGCCACGATGATCGCGTGAGGACGCGCGTGGGCGCAGCGTGGGGATGGCTGATCCGAGCGGGCCTGCTGGGCACGCTGATCGTCGCCGCCGGCGGAGGGATCGCGCGAGCCGATTTCGTCGTGCGGATGTGCGACGGGAACCCGCCCCCGCCGTGGGTGGAGGGGATGCAGTCGGGCTACGGCTGGCCGGGGACCACCGACACGTGCACAAGCGTGGCCGGCACGTACGCGTTCAACTACACGTCGCCGCCGACCCTCACGTGGAACCAGACCTACGGCGCCGGGCTCGACGCCCCCGGCGCGGAGACCTTCAGCCATGTCACCGCCACCTTCCACACGCTGGACGTCACGACCGGGTCGCTGGCCTTTCTGCGCTGGGGGTACGGCGGGACGCTCGTGTTCAACCAGCAGATCGGCGACGACAACGCCGGCACCCAGCTCGACAGCGACCTTCCGGACGCCACCAACGTCTGGTTCAACGTCTACTGCTCGTACTCGCTGGGCCCGGTCGACTGCACGTTCCCGTCCTCGACGGCGATCGTCTCCGTCGCGTCGCTGGAGATCACCGTGCATGACACGACCGCTCCCACGGTCTCGGCGACCGGCGGCAGCCTGGCGGCGGCCGGGACGTATGCCGGGCAGCAGACGCTGCTGTTCACGGCCGCCGACGACAACGGCTCAGGCGTGGCGAAGGTGACCGTGTCGCTGGGGGGCACGGTCGTCGGCACGTCGACGAGCAGCTGCCAGCCGGGCAGCCTGCAGCCCTGCCCGGCGAGCGCCTCGGGGGCGCTGGTCGCCAACACCGCGCTCGTTCCCGACGGCAGCTACCCGGTCGTCCTGACCGCCTATGACGCATCCGGCGATGCCACCCCTGTCCAGGTGGCGACGGTGACGATCGCCAACCAGACCGGCGCGACGACGATCACGCCGCCCCCGGCGAAGCAGAAGCGCATGCCGCGGGTCACGGCCCGCGTCGTGCTGAGCTGGCGCTGGAACCGCGCCCGCACCGTGCTGACCGCGCTGCGCTTCAACCGCCTCCCCCGCGACGCGACCGTCGTCTTCTCCTGCCACGGGCCCGAATGCCCGATCACGACCGTGACCGCACGCCGGCGCCGGCTGGCCAGGGCGGTCACCCGGGTGGTCGGGCGCGCGTTCCACGCCGGTGAGCAGCTTCTGCTCGCCATCGCCGCCCCGGGCCACGTGCCCGAGGTCGCGCAGACGACCATCCGCCGTGACCGGCTGCCGGTCACTCGGCTGAGCCCGAGCGGCACGTGAGAAACGCCGCCAAGCGGCGGGCTCGCGGCCCCCGGGTCGGGCGCGGGGCGACGGCCGCGGGGGTGGCTACAGCCCGCCGCGGCCGATCACGAACGCGGCGGCACAGATGCCGGCCACGATCGCCACGACCAGCAGCTGCTGCAGGGCCAGCGCCGAGCGCCCGGCCCGCCGCCGGGCGAGCTGCCGGCGCGAGCACGAACTCGTGAACAGTTTCGACTCAGCCATCTCCGAACTCCCGGTCGATCCAACCCGTCCTCACGGCGATAGTCAACCGTTCGCCTCGGATGGACCGCGCAATTAGGGGGTTTTCTGAGCGTCGCCGCGGCGCGCGGCGCGCGGCCGCGCGACGGGCGGGCGGTCCGTCACCCCTCGGACTATGCTCCAACCGCCAGCGATAACAGGAGGACGGGCGAGTTGACTGACGTCGAAGCCCACATCACCGGCACGGTGTGGAAGATCGAAGTCGAGGTCGGCGATCACGTCGCGGAGGGCGACGCGGTGGTGATCCTCGAGTCGATGAAGATGGAGATGCCGGTCGAGGCGGAGGATCCGGGCACGGTCGTCGAGATTCGCTGCACCGAGGGACAGTCGGTGACCGAGGGCGAAACGCTCGTTGTCCTCGAGTAATCCCGCCGGACGGCTGCTGGTCGACCGGCCCGCGCCCCACGTCACGCGGCTGACGATCTCCAACCCGGCCAAGCGCGGCGCGCTTGACCAGGGGATCCTCGACGGCTTCATGTCGGTCCTGCCCGGGCTCGACGCCCGCTGCGTGATCATCACCGGCGAGCAGCGGACGTTCTCGGCGGGCTACGACATCGGCGACCTCTCCGAGGACGTCTTCGCCGCCGAGGCGCAGCGTCTCGTCGCGCATCCCTTCGCCGAGGCGATCGACGCGATCGAGGCCTATCCGTTCCCGACCATCGCCGCGCTCAACGGCCACACGATCGGCGGCGGGCTCGAGCTGGCGCTGACCTGCGACCTGCGGCTCGCCGCCGACGCCATCTCGCTCGGGATGCCGCCGGCCAAGCTCGGGCTCGTCTACTCCCATACCGGGATCCGCAAGTTCATCGACGCGATCGGCGCCCCACGCACGCGGGAGCTGTTCCTCACCGGCCGGCGGATCGACGCCGCCACCGCGCACGCCTGGGGCCTGGTCAACAGCCTCGCCCCGGCGCCGGAGCTGGCCGACGCCGCGGTGGCGCTCGCCACCGAGATCGCAGCCAACGCCCCGCTCGCCCAGCAGGGCAACAAGCGGGTGATCCGTGCCGTTCTGGAGGCGCGGGCGGAGCTCGGACCCGATCTCGAGCGCGCGCTCGTCCAACTGCGGGCCGACTGCTTCTCATCCGATGACTTCCGCGAGGGGGTCCGGGCGTTCGGCGAGAAGCGCCCGCCCGAGTGGACGGGCCAGTAGGTGGGGGACGCCGCCGGGGCCTGGAGCGCGGACCGGCTCGGGCCCGCGGACGGGCCGGCTCTCGCCGTCTTCATCCACGGCGGCTTCTGGCGGGCGCGCTATGACGCGAGCGCGATCGAGGAGCCGGCGCTCGCAAGCGCGGCGCTCGGCTATTGGACGTGGAACCTGGAGTATCCGCGCGTCGGCATGCCCGGCGGCGGCTGGCCGGGCACGGGCGCAGCCGTCCGCGACGGGGTGCGGGCCGCGCTGGACGCCGCCGGCCCACGGCCGGTGATCGTCATCGGCCACTCCGCGGGCGGCCAGCTCGCGCTGTGGGTCGCGGGCGAATGCCCGGTCACCGCGGTGGTGTCGCTCGCCGGCGTCTGCGATCTGGAGGCGGCCGTGGAGGCCCACCTCGGCGCCGGCGCCGTCACCGACTTCCTCGGCGCCGATCCCGGCGACGCCCTCTACGCCGCGGCGAGCCCGATCCGGCGGCTCCCGCTCGGCGTCCCGTCGCTGCTCATCCACGGCGACGCCGACCTCAACGTGCCCGTGACCCAGAGCCGGTCCTATCACGCCGCCGCGCTGGCCGCCGGGGATCCCTGCGAGCTCGTCGAGCTGCCCGGCGCCGAGCACTTCGAGGTCGTCGATCCGGCCGGACGGGCCTGGCCGCTCGTCGCCGAGCGTCTCGCGGCAATCGTGGCCGGCTGACCGGCTGTTCGGCTGTTCGGCTGTTCGGGTGTTCGGATGTTCGGGTGCTCGGATGTTCGGGTGCTCGCTCGCCGGGGTCGGCAGGCCGCCGGGGTCGGCATGCGGCCCGGGGCCGCCGGCCGCCCTGGATCGGCAGGCCGCCGCCCCTGGCCGCTGGCCACGCCGGGCCGCCCCGGCCGCCCCGGCCGCCCCGGCCGCCCCGGCCGCCCCGGCCGCCCCGGCCGCCCCGGCCGCCCCGGCCGCCCCGGCCCGGGGAGGATGTCTGAAAATTGCCCGCTATTAGGGTACTTTTCAGACATGCTCCCCGCGGGCGAGCGGGAGAGCGCGGGAGAGCGCGGAGGACCGGAGGGCGCGGATCGCATGAGATCCGCCGGCGGCGCTCAGCGGGTCAGCGCGTCGCCTGAGCGCGCTTCCACTCGGCCTTGTGCGCGCGCTTGGCGGACCACAAATACCGTCTGAGTCTGTTCGAGCCGATCCCAATGGGCTGCTCGCCCGAGGGCTCGGCGGGCACGGACGAGGTCAAATAGCTGCGCGCCCCCCGGGCCTCCATCCCCGCGCCAGCGCCGCGGCCTCCGGCTGGTCTACGTCGTCGTGAGCGCGTCAAGGATGAGCAGGGGGAGGGCGTTCATCGCCTCGTCGAGCGCGGCCTCGATGGGCACCGCCTGCGGCGAGTCGTTCACGTCGAGCGCCGCAACCCACAGCTCCGGGTCGTAGCGGGCGATCATCGAGAGCCCGAACAGCAGCACCCACCACAGCATCAGCGGCGAGAGGAGCCCGACGCTGAGGCGCGGCAGGAGCAGGCGTGTGCCGTGGTAGTCGGGAGCGATGACGTCTAGTCCGAAGTTCCCTCTGGTGAGGTAGCCGAATCCAGCGGATTCCTTGGCGTTTTGAACCGTCCTGGGTTGCGTGGAGACTTCTGGCCTTGGAAACAAGGAGGAAGTCGTGTCATCAGATCAGGGAGTCGGGAGGCCGACGACTCGGCGGTATTCGGCTGAGGAGAAGGCCGCGGCGGTGAGGATGGTCCGTTCGCTGAGAGCGGAGACGGGGAGTTCGCAGGGGACGGTGCAGCGGGTCGCCAGGCAGTTGGGGTACGGGGTGGAGTCGGTCCGCACCTGGGTCCGGCAGGCTGATATCGACGAGGGCGTGCGGCCGGGCGTCACGAGCGAGGAGCGCGAGGCGATCAAGGCGCTTGAGCAGGAGAACCGGGAGCTGCGCCGCGCGAACGAGATTTTGCGGAGAGCGGCGACTTTCTTCGGGGCGGAGCTCGACCGCCAGCAGCGGAGATGATCCGGTTCATCGAGGAGAATAAGGACGCGGTCGTTGAGGGCCGCCGGCTCGGGGTCGAGCCCATCTGCGGGGTGTTGCAGGTGGCCCAGAGCACGTACTACGCGGCGCGTGGCCGGCCGTGTTCGGCGCGGGAGCGGCGCGATCAGGAGCTAGGGCCGCGGCTGGAGAAGCTGTGGAAGGACAACTACCAGGTCTACGGCGCCCGGAAGCTGTGGAAAGCAGCCAGGCGTGCGGGGATCGAGATTGGCCGGGATCAGACGGCGCGGTTGATGCGCCGCGGCGGGATCTGCGGTGTGCTGCGGACCAAGCGGGTCAGGACCACCCGGCCTGATGCGGCCGCGGGCCGGCATCCCGATCTCGTCAACCGTCAGTTCACCGCCACGGCCCAACGAATTGTGGGTGACGGATTTGACGTTCGTGGCGACGTGGGCCGGCGTGGCGTATGTGTGCTTCATCATCGACGCGTTCTCCCGGATGATCGTCGGCTGGCGGGTCGCCTCTCACATGCGCACGCCGATGGTGCTCGATGCGATCGAGATGGCCCGCTGGAACCGCGGGCTGCATCACCAGGGCTGCGCTGTCATTCTGACGCCGGGTCGCAGTTCACGTCGATCCGGTATGGCGAGCGGCTGGCGGAGATCGGTGCGGTCCCGTCGATCGGCACCGTCGGCGATTCATTCGACAATGCGCTGGCCGAGACGGTGAACGGCTACTACAAGGCCGAGCTGATCCGCGGACCCGCCCACACCGGCCCATGGAAGACCGTCGAAGAGGTCGAGCTCGCGACCCTGGGCTGGGTGCACTGGCACAACACCCAGCGCCTGCACGGCTACCTCGGCGACATCCCGCCGGTCGAGCTCGAGCAGCGTCACGGCGCTCAGGGCGAGCTCAACGAGCGCGAACCGGATGACCCATCGCTCGCCGAAGTGCCTCCCGCAGATCCCCTCTCAGAGCCTCACCGTCGACCGCTGGACCGAGAGATCGCCGCCGCCGACGTTCTGAACGCTGCGACCGGCTCGAGCGCGCCAGCCCCGCGGCCGCCGTGGCCCGCGCTCCCGCCTGGGGCCATCGCGATCACCTGTGGCAGCCCCGGCCCCGGGATCCAGCGCGCAGCCCGCCGACCTAGGACCACCAAGTGAACGCCGACGGATCTACGCTCTAGCAAGACCAACCAGCCAGCAGTCAGCTCACAAAACGCCAGAGCCTCCATCAAACCCAGGACGGTTCATTTTGAGGTGGTTTGGGGTGTTCGGGTCGTGTCTACGGACTGACCACGACGGGGGCGTGCGTGGCGAGATCGAGCGCCTCGGCCTGCAGCGGGGTCGGCTGGGTGAGCTTCTCGAATGTGGCGGCGTGTCCGTGCAGGCGAGTGGTGTTCCGGGTCTGGGTGGCGAGTTCGGCCAGGAGCGTGCGGTAGCTGTGCGCGGCCTCGCCGCTGCTGGTCCGCTTGGTCTGCGCCTTGTGCTGTGCGCTGGGGGAGCGGACGGCTTTGGCGACTGGGTCGGGACTGACCGGCCGGTGCTCGTCGCTGAACAGCAACGGTTTCCATGCAGCTTTGAGGTGCCAGGTGAGGTAGTAGGCGAGCATGCAGATCAGCACGTGCGCGCGAACGCGGTCGGCGAGGTGGTGGTGGATCGGGCGGATCTGCAGGTCAGGGCCTTTCAGTGACCCGAACGCCCTTTCGGCCTGTTCGAGGTTCTTATAGGCGCGCACGACATCCCCGGCCGGCAGGTCGCTGAGGCTGGTGCGCAAGATGTAGAACCCGTCCAGTGCGGCTTCCTCAGCGATCCCGGTCCGGTCGCGGTCATAGGTGAACGTCATGTCGGTGATCTCGATCAGGAAGTGTTTTTTCATCCGGTAGCGCTTCAGCGCCGGCCCGACCGCTAACCCGATCTGGGCGGCGCCGAGCAGCGTCCCGCGGTCCACCCGCGCCTTGATCCCCGCCAGATCGGTCTCGGTCGCGGCGAGCAGCTCCTCCCGCTTGCGGGCGCGTTGGGCACCGACGAGCGGGTTGCGGCACACGATCAGCCGCTCCCCCGGAAACGCGCTCGGGTCGGTGATCTCGCCGAGGTTCTGCTCGTCAAACAGCGAGGGCTGAAACACGCCGGATCGAGCGAGTTTCTTGATCGTGGGGGCTTTCAGCGCGGTGATCCAGTCCACCCCATCGGTCTGGGCGAGCAGCTCAATGTTGGCCTTGGTGACCATCCCGCGATCTGCGACCACCACCACGCGTGAGAGTCCGAAGCGGTCCTTGAGCTTGGCGATCTGCGCCGGCAGGGTCGCGTCGTCGTGCAGTTCGCCGGTGAACACCTCGACCGCGACCGGCCGGCCGGCCTGGTCGCACAGCAGGCCGTAGATGATCTGCGCCAGCCCGAGCTTCCCGTCCCGCGAGTACCCCAACTTCCCCAGCGGGCACGTGCGGCCCTCAAAGTAACTCGAGGACACGTCATAGAGCACCATCTCACCATCAGCGAGGTGACGCGCGGCGAGCCGATCCTCGATCCGGTCTTGGCGCTCAAGCAGCCAATCCATCGCGAGGTACAGGTCATCCTCGTCTGCGCCCTGCACCCCCAGTTCGCTCGCGAGGGTCGACTGCCCCAGCGAGCGGACCGTCCCCAGCTTTGATCCCGGGCAGATCACTCTGGCGACGATCATCGCCAGGCACAGATCCCGCTCCCGGCAGGCGGAACGGTCCAACAGCTTGGCGAGATCAAGCCGCCGCGCCATCGCCAGCGCCGCGTTGACATGCCCGGCCGGCAGCGACCGCTCGATCTCAAACGCGTCCTGCGCATTCACCAGCGTCTCGCCAGCGAGCACCCGGCGGATCGCATCGATCGCGTCGGGCGGGAGATGCGACAGGTTCGCGAGCGTCTCCTTCTTGACCTTCCCGTCCTCGCGGAAGGAGCGTCGCAGCAGCGTCGCGGTGTATGTCCGCTCGCCCCGCCGGATCGTGTTTGTGACCACATGCATAGCGCCGCTATGGCGCGCTTTTGCTGACATGCCGAAACTTTACCGCACCCACCGGACGTATGTTGTGACTACGCTCTAAACGCTAAGAAAGGCCGGAATCCCGCACGAACACAGGGATTCCGGCCGGTATCAGGCGTGACTACAGGGGGAACTTCGGTCTAGTTGTTCGGGGCGAACCGGCTCCTGAACATCCGGCCAGCAGAACACCGGCAACGATTCGCCGGTCGGTGCCCACTCGCGAACCAGGCCCCGGGGGTTCCTGCGCCATGAAGGGATCGCCACACCCGCCGACGTCGGATAGAACGTCTCCAACTCCCTGAGAGCGTCGTCAGGGTTGAAGGCGCTCTCAGGGTGCGAATCGAAGATCGACATGCCCGCGACGAAGAGTTGCAAGGGGTGCCCGACCATCACCGCGCCCGTGTCGTCTACGGCCGGCTGCGCCGGGTAAATCCGCAGCGGTCGTCGCCACGCCGGGTCCAGCTCGGGCATCTGCGGGAGCGCGCCGTCCAGGGTGGGGATCGCGGCCCAGACCGCGCCCAACTCGGTCTCAGCGGAGAGCGACTCGGACCCGGTCGCCTCAGCGACGCCGGCGAACGAGTCGCGCCTGCCCTCCGCGACCGATTTCTTGCTGGCGGGTCGTGGGGCGATGACCCTCCGCAGTAGGTCGCCGGGCTCCGCCTGGTCGCGGGGCTCGTGGAGTCCGTGGCCAGCGAGTCGCCAGGCGTCACCGCCGAGTCGGGCGGCGGCGATCGCCCTGCCGGCCTGACTCAGCGCGTAGAACAGCGGCAAGGGTCGAGCCGAAGCGCCAACCGCTTGCGCAGCGCCCATGAGCTGCTCCGCCTGCTCAAGCGCCGCGACGAATACGGCGAGCCGTTCCTCGGTCACGCCGGCCGGCGGGCGAGCCCTGAGGAGTCGGATGCTCTGCCAGGCCGACATCTTGATGGAACCGTAGCTGTCGGAACCTCGCCGAGCGATTTCGGACCTGGCGCGCGCCTGCGGAGGATCGTCGACGCTCTCGGCAGAGGCTCAGAGCTTGCTCCCGACCACCCTCTGCGCCTCCACGTCGACCGTCGCGGTCGCGACGTTAAGCGCTTCTATCGCAGCCTCCCACTCGCTCGCGCTGGCGCTGTTGACTGCACTCAAACAAAGCCGCATCGGATCGACAGTCGCACGGACCGCCTCGACAAACGGATGATGAATCGGCAGTCGAATCACCGCTGCGACCAAGGCCGCACGGTGATGGTCATCCGTTGTTATCACTTTGCGCGCCAGTTCGTCCAGCTCCGCAGTCAGTTGGTCTTGCTCGGGCGTCGGCAGGTCGTGCTCGTCGAGGTTGTCGAGGTTGTCGCGGAGTTCTTGATGTATCGCGGTCACGGCCTGCCGAAGCCTGCGCATTTCGTTCAGGTCATCCTGCCAGCCGTGGATGAGAAGCACGAACTTCTCGACAACTGCGCGCAGGTCGGCGAGATCCGCGAGTCGGCGGTCATGATCGAGTTGAGCCTGGAGCCTTCGCTGCGCCGTGACCGCGGCGATCATCGCTACGACGATCGCACCGACGAAGGCCAACTCGGCCGCTGTGTTGTCGGCCGCCTGCCTGACGAATACGGTTCGCACGGCTAGCGCCAGCATGGCCCGGGTTTCAACTTTTCGCGTCGTTGACCTGCATCGAGCTGTGAACTGGTCCGCTCGTGCTTAGCCCAGCCCCCGGGGCCAGGTCCGTCCGGCGCGCGGGTCACGCTGGCTGAGCTGATTCAGCACTCTGGGCGTTGGTGGTTGTTGCGTCCCCGGCTGGGCCTATCGGACAGCTCCGCTAGGGCGCGTTCCGCGCCGATGCCGACCGCCACGCGAGGGACACTCGTGCCATGTCCAACATGACCCGCATGATCCTTCAGCTCTCGGGCCGCGAGGGCCACGCTGGCCGGCCCGGCCTCGTCGACCGCCTCCACGATGCCGGACCGATCGGGAGCGACCGCCAGGAGAGGTTGCAGCGTGCGATGTCTGACTACGAGACGGCGGTCAAGCGCAGCGACGAGATGGGGCGCGAGATGGCCGACGCGAGGATCGACGCGGTGTTAGACGAGGCGCGCGACGCACGCAGAGCCGCCGAGGCACAGGCCGTCGAGGCGACCCGACTGGCTCCGAGGCATGGCGATACGGGCGCGGGCGTGCGCTCGGCGCGGACCGGCTTCAACCCTCACGGCGCGCGCCAGGAGAGCTCGACGGCCCTGTTTCGCCGGGCGATCGCCGCCCGCCAGGTCGAGCGAGCAGTAGACGCGGCCGACGAGGGGCAGACGATCATCGCCACCAACTACAACCCGAGCCCGCGCTGGAGGACTTCATGACCCCCGGTAACCTGACGCCCGACGACGTCGACCACCCTGCGATCCGCGAGGCGCTGATCGCGCGACGCGACGCGAGGGCGGAGACGCTGCGGCGCAAGCGCGACGTGATCGAGCTGGAGCAGACCCGCGAGCAGGCCGGGTGGACCGACGCCCGAGCTGTCGACGAGGCGCGCGTCGCCGGCAGGCCCGAGCCGAAGCGCAAGCACGTCGTCGAGCACGACCAGAAGCTCGACACCGCTCGCCACGAGCTGAAGGTCGCCGAGCTGGCCGAGCAGCGCGCCGAGCGCAAGTACGGCGAGGCGCTGGCCAAGCATCACAGCGAGTGGGTCGAGAGCGTCCGGGAGGACGTCGCTTCGCTGGAGCGGGAGTGGTCTGACGCGGTCGACGCGCTCGGCGAGCTGTACGCACGCCGTTGCCGGGCCGATCGGATGCTCACCGTGGCGACGGGTGGTGAGGCCGCGGCGATCGGCGCGATTCGCGTCAGGCCGGCGCAAATCAACGGCGTCGACTTCGCGCCGATCCCGGACCCGACGATGCGCCGCAATGCCCGCGCGTTCATCCCGGTCGGCGACGTTCTCGCGATGCTCAGCGACCTGGGCCGGCCCGAGCTGGCCGAGCCGATCGTCGCCCCTGGCGTCGGCGAGGCGATGAAGCAGTCGCTCGATCACGCGTATTCCCGTCGGCGCGGCTACGCTGACGAGGACAGGGCACGTCAGGGCGTCCGGCCGATGCCTCAGCCACCCAGCTTGGTGACCTCGGACGGCGCGTCGATCTACGTCCCGGCCGGCGAGGAGGACTGACCGATGGCAGCCGAACGAATCGCCACCGTCGCCGAAGCCAGCCGAATGCTGCACGTCGACAGCTTCGGGCCAGGAGCTCGACGAGTCACGCTGCACGACAGCGCCGCCGTGGACGCGTCGGCCGGCTGGTCCTTCCACGCGAAGGACGCCCGCGCTCTTGGGGAGGCGCTCATCAAGGCCGCAGAGCACGCCGCAGGTTGACGAGCTCCAATCCGGCCAAATCGCAACCCGGCGGATCTGGCCGGGACGGAACCGAATCGGCCCCGAGTCTCCAGCGGGACTCGGGGCCGAAGCCGAACCCGAGAGCTCGGCCAGGGCGGGTGACGACCCGGGCGTTGCTCAGCACCGCCGAGATTGACCGGCGCGTAGCCGAGCTCGTCGCCCGCCAGCCCGAGGTTGTCGGCCACCGTTCCCTCGACGATCTGCGCGTCGCCAACGCCACCGAGCTAACCGCTGAGCAGCGAGCGCGCTACGGCTTCGGCGCCGACTGGCAGCCGAACCCGACACCGACCGGAGATCGTCGGCGCGCCGCCACTACGTGATTGAGCCGACTCAGCGAGCCCGGTACTGACGCCAGGCCGCAGCGAGCGTGGCCGCAGCGCCGACAATGACGGCGTAGACGCCCCAACCGACGTGATCGAGCTGGACACCTTCGAGCGTGTAGCGAGCCACCACGTTCTGGATGTGGATCACCTCGAAGATGCCCTCGGCCAGCAGCAGGGCGGCAGCGATCGCGACGGCGACTCCGGGGCCTCGATGCCAGAGCTGATAGAGGCCGATGAGCGCGATGACGACCACGCTCTTGCCGTCGCCGCTGATCCCGGACGCTGACGAGAGCGGCGACAGTCACCCACGGGGCGAGCGACCCGATGATCGCAATAACGAAGCCGGCTGCGGCGACACCTTCGAGGATCGTGACGTCGCCGAGCGCTTGCGCAATCGTTCGGGGGGGCTGGCTCATCGCCCGCAGCATCTCAGGTTTCGCGTTCTCGCGCAGCGATCGCCCGGGCGCTTCGGCGTGACTCGCGGCTCGCGCCGTTGCGATATATCGAAACCGTCTCAACATTGATACTCGCCGCCCGTGCCCTATTCCGGCCCGAGCGAGCCTGAGGGATTCGTCAAGCCAACTCAGCCAGCAGCCCCAGGCGTTGCCGTGGAGGCTCTGAGGCCCGACCATCTTGGGTAGGGTTGGCGAGTGGGACTCGACCTCTCCGCTTCCAACGCCAAGGTCGAGCGGGCGTTCGAGCATGTACGTGTCCTTGAGCGAGAGATGCCAGCGCACTTCCGTGACCACAGTCCGTACGCGGTTCGGTTTTCGCAAGTCGATCCTGAAACCGGCTGGTGTACCGTTCATCTCGTCCCCGATGACCCCCCGAGTCCCCGATTTGGGGTCATTCTCGGTGACGTCATGCACAACCTTCGGAGCGCGCTCGACTACATCGTGACCGCGCTGCTGGACAAGAATGCTGCGCCGGTCACCACCAGGCACGAGTTCCCGATCTTTGCTAGTGAGAGCCTCTACCGCAAGAAGGTCGGAACCGCCACAACCGCGATCAACGGCGGTTGTCTCCAAGGTATCACCGACGGATCCGCGTTGATCGACCAATGCCAGCCGTTCCATCGAAAGCCAGACCCGCGAGCCGATCCGCTGTGGTTTATCCACCGCTTCAACAACGCTGACAAGCACCGTCTCCCGGCGTTCTTACTCACCCTCCCGACCGGCGAGCTGAGGTACCGCTTCAAGGGCGTCCTGGTCGAAAAGATCGAGCTATCGGAGATCCCGAACTTCAAACCGGATCAAGAGTACGAAATAGCCCAGCTGCGCTTCGACCCACCGGTTGTTTACGACCTCGGGATAGAGGCTCCACTGACGATCCACGCAGGCTTTGTCACACCCGCGATCGGAGCCGAGCCTGTGCAATCCGTCTCGCTCAGCTTGCTGCGTAGGACGTGCACCCACGTCTCTACTCTCGTTGAGCTCTTCGGGCAAATCTGATCCTCCACGGATGCGATCGCCGCCGCCGACCCGAACCCGCCCTCGGCGCGGCCAGCCTGAGGCAAGTCCCGATCGGAGCCGAGCTCAACGCCGAGCTCAGGACAACAGCCGTGCACCACCGCCAAGGCAGGAGCCCACCCCTCCAGAATCTCACCCATAGGCGCCACCCCCAGGAAAACCCTGCGCCTCGGCCGCCACCAGCCGCCACCTACCGCCCCCGGCAGACCCCACGGACGGGGACCCTCGGATGGCAGAAAAACCACCCACACCCCCACACCGTCCGCCTGGCGGCACCGCAGGTTGGCGAACAGTTCACCACGGCCCTGTGGCGCAACCTCCCGCGCTCTGCCGAGCTCGGCGGTGGCGGTCGTGGAGCCCCGCAGCCGCCGGGCCTGGACGTACCCTGGATTCCATGCCAGGACCGCCTCCGAAGCCGGTCGAACAGAAGCTCCGAGCCGGCAACCCGGGCCATCGTCCGCTGCCTGAGCCGGTTCTGATCGCGGGCCGGCCTGAACTCGCGGAACTGATCGAGCCGCCGGCGGATCTGCCGAAGCCCGGCCAGGAGATGTGGCGCGAGCTGGCCCCCACGCTCGTCGAGGCGGGGCTACTGGACGCCGCCGACCGCTGGATGCTCGCCGAGCTCTGTCGAGCGCACGCCCGCCGCATCCAATTCAGTCGAGCGCTCCAGCAGGACGGGCTATTCGCGATCGGCAGTCGCGGCCAGATTCGCCAGCACCCGGCGGTAGCCGGCGAGCGAGCGGCAGCCGTGGAGTTCCGTCAGTTCGCGGCGCTGTTCGGCCTCAGTCCAGTGGACCGGACGCGGCTCGGGCTGGCGCATCTGAAGGGTCGCGCGATGGGACTCGAACTCGATCGCCTGCTCTGCGGCGACGACGAGGTTGTCGATGCTGTCGCCGTCGAGGACGTCGGCCTGCCGGGCCTGCCAGAGCTATGAGCGCTGCGAACGACCTCGGGGCGGGCCTCGACGTGCTGGAGACGATGCGCCGCCGCGTCAGCGCCGAGCGCCAGGTCGTCGAAAGCGCGCTGGCGGCGTTGAGCGAGCGTTTGGGCGTCGACGACAGCGCCCTGGCGACGGTCGTCGAGGTCTGCGAGAGCTGGCACGCCGGGCTGGTGGTGCTGTTCGACGTCCTCACCGCAAGCGGGCTCAAGCGCGGTGGTTGGGAGCCCGCGCCGTGACGCCGACCGACGAGCAGCTCGACTCGCTGGTGGCGCTCGTGCGCGGCGGGGCCGGCGTCATCGAGGCGGCATCCCACCTGGAGCTCGACCCGCTTCGCTTCGAGCGCTGGCTTCGCCGCAACCGAGCTGCCCGGGCTCGTGTCGAGCGTGCGCTCGCCCAGGCTGAGCTCGCCGACGCGGGGATCATCACCGTCGCCTCGAAGAACTCGTGGCAGGCCGCGCGAGCACGCACGGAGCTCCGTCGAGAGCGCGAGGGACGCCGGGATCTCGCTCGGCTGCGAGAGCTGACGATCGACTAGGACCGCAGCAGGCCCTCTGAGCGATCCTCCCGGCGTTTCCCGCCCTTCGGTGGGTGAACGCAGGGGTCAGTCACCCGTGACCGTAGAGAGGCTCAGGTGAGGTGCGGCGTGTCACCCGGCCAGAACTGACACCCGCCGTTCTGGCCGGGTTGATCCGCGAGTGGCACGCCGGCGGCCCAGACAAGCGAAGGCCGCCGCCCCCAGACGCGAGGGCGGCGGCCAAGACCAGAACCAGCGGCCGGGGTCAACCCGGCACCGAGGGAGGATAGGCAACGCACGAGGCGACCGTTCGTGCCGAAGGTCCGTGCCGCAGCACCGAGCCGTCCGCCCGATTGAGAACGTCACCCACAAAGAGAAAAGCGCCCCGCCAGGACAGGCGGGACGCTCTCTCAAGGGCTGAGTTGTGCAGACACAGACCCCATCACCAATTGCAAGGTCCACGGTAGCAGCCAACGCGGCGCTACCTCTCGCGCCGAGCTGCCTTGTTACGTCTCGGCCCACTCGACCATCGTCCGTCTGCGTCCAGGGCTACCGTGCGCATCGTGCAGACACCGAGGCTTCACCCCAATGTCTCAGACCGCCGGTAGCACACGGCCGGTCGCCAAACGCCGGGCAGGGCGCGAGCGGGGTAGGACGGCTGGTCGCATCGACTTCGAGGCGATCGCACTGAGCATGGCCGACCACGAGGTCCCCAGAGGCGAACGACGCGCCGCGACCACACGAGCCGACAAAGGGGTGCAGCGGCGCACGGCGACCCGCAGACGACGAGTCGCTCGGCTGGTGTTCGACCGGGCCACGGCTCTGCACCGATCAGGACTCCCCTACGAGAAGGTCGTCGACTCGCTCGCGGTCAGCACCGTCGCGCTCCAGGCGATGTATGCCGAGCAGTTCGGCGCGAAGCCCTCCCGCGACACGCTGCTCAGTGACCTCGATGCAATCCTCGGAGCTCCCAGCGGAAAGCTCGCCGCGAAGTACAGCGATCGGGTCGACGAGCTCGTGCAGGCCAACACCTACAGCCTTCGCGATGTCCACAAGACGCTCGGCCGGCTCGGGCGGAAGCTGACCGAGAAGCTGCACGGAGTCGTGCTGGCGATCGAGTTCGATCAGTCCCGTCGGTGGATCAGCCGTCGTGCCGACGGTGAACTTGCTCTTAGTCCGATTTCGGTTCGACGCATCGCTCAGAGCGCGCTCAGGAGGGCGATCGACGACGCCGTAGCGGGCAATCGACACCACACAGGCGTCCGATTCGCCTGGCGTCTGGCGCACGTCGGCGTCCCCGAACCCACGGCGCGCGGGCTTCTCCGCATCTACCAGGACTCCGTAGGGCGACTCGGAGGGCGCAGATACGAGCCGCGTGAGGCTCGGCGCGCGGTCACGTCGGCGTATCGCAAGGTGGCAGCCGGGCTGTGAGTGACGCCGCTCGGTCAGCCCCGCCGAAGCGGGCGAGTGAGCGCCCCCACTAGTCCGAAGTTCCCTCTGGTGAGGTAGCCGAATCCAGCGGATTCCTTGGCGTTTGGGGTGGTTTGGGGTGTTCGGGTCGTGTCTACGGACTGACCAGGACGGGGGCGTGCGTGGCGAGATCGAGCGCCTCGGCCTGCAGCGGGGTCGGCTGGGTGAGCTTCTCGAATGTGGCGGCGTGTCCGTGCAGGCGAGTGGTGTTCCGGGTCTGGGTGGCGAGTTCGGCCAGGAGCGTGCGGTAGCTGTGCGCGGCCTCGCCGCTGCTGGTCCGCTTGGTCTGCGCCTTGTGCTGTGCGCTGGGGGAGCGGACGGCTTTGGCGACTGGGTCGGGACTGACCGGCCGGTGCTCGTCGCTGAACAGCAACGGTTTCCATGCAGCTTTGAGGTGCCAGGTGAGGTAGTAGGCGAGCATGCAGATCAGCACGTGCGCGCGAACGCGGTCGGCGAGGTGGTGGTGGATCGGGCGGATCTGCAGGTCAGGGCCTTTCAGTGACCCGAACGCCCTTTCGGCCTGTTCGAGGTTCTTATAGGCGCGCACGACATCCCCGGCCGGCAGGTCGCTGAGGCTGGTGCGCAAGATGTAGAACCCGTCCAGTGCGGCTTCCTCAGCGATCCCGGTCCGGTCGCGGTCATAGGTGAACGTCATGTCGGTGATCTCGATCAGGAAGTGTTTTTTCATCCGGTAGCGCTTCAGCGCCGGCCCGACCGCTAACCCGATCTGGGCGGCGCCGAGCAGCGTCCCGCGGTCCACCCGCGCCTTGATCCCCGCCAGATCGGTCTCGGTCGCGGCGAGCAGCTCCTCCCGCTTGCGGGCGCGTTGGGCACCGACGAGCGGGTTGCGGCACACGATCAGCCGCTCCCCCGGAAACGCGCTCGGGTCGGTGATCTCGCCGAGGTTCTGCTCGTCAAACAGCGAGGGCTGAAACACGCCGGATCGAGCGAGTTTCTTGATCGTGGGGGCTTTCAGCGCGGTGATCCAGTCCACCCCATCGGTCTGGGCGAGCAGCTCAATGTTGGCCTTGGTGACCATCCCGCGATCTGCGACCACCACCACGCGTGAGAGTCCGAAGCGGTCCTTGAGCTTGGCGATCTGCGCCGGCAGGGTCGCGTCGTCGTGCAGTTCGCCGGTGAACACCTCGACCGCGACCGGCCGGCCGGCCTGGTCGCACAGCAGGCCGTAGATGATCTGCGCCAGCCCGAGCTTCCCGTCCCGCGAGTACCCCAACTTCCCCAGCGGGCACGTGCGGCCCTCAAAGTAACTCGAGGACACGTCATAGAGCACCATCTCACCATCAGCGAGGTGACGCGCGGCGAGCCGATCCTCGATCCGGTCTTGGCGCTCAAGCAGCCAATCCATCGCGAGGTACAGGTCATCCTCGTCTGCGCCCTGCACCCCCAGTTCGCTCGCGAGGGTCGACTGCCCCAGCGAGCGGACCGTCCCCAGCTTTGATCCCGGGCAGATCACTCTGGCGACGATCATCGCCAGGCACAGATCCCGCTCCCGGCAGGCGGAACGGTCCAACAGCTTGGCGAGATCAAGCCGCCGCGCCATCGCCAGCGCCGCGTTGACATGCCCGGCCGGCAGCGACCGCTCGATCTCAAACGCGTCCTGCGCATTCACCAGCGTCTCGCCAGCGAGCACCCGGCGGATCGCATCGATCGCGTCGGGCGGGAGATGCGACAGGTTCGCGAGCGTCTCCTTCTTGACCTTCCCGTCCTCGCGGAAGGAGCGTCGCAGCAGCGTCGCGGTGTATGTCCGCTCGCCCCGCCGGATCGTGTTTGTGACCACATGCATAGCGCCGCTATGGCGCGCTTTTGCTGACATGCCGAAACTTTACCGCACCCACCGGACGTATGTTGTGACTACGCTCTAAACGCTAAGAAAGGCCGGAATCCCGCACGAACACAGGGATTCCGGCCGGTATCAGGCGTGACTACAGGGGGAACTTCGGACTAGTAGGCGCTGACGCCGCACTTCCAGCCTCACGGGCACGATCTGGAGCGGGCCTGGACGGCGCTCACGCCGAGCACGCGCTGACCGTGAGCTGCCCGGTTTGCAGCTCCGCGCCCAACGACCCCTGCTGGACGCGCAGCGGGACGGCGCTCAGGCGCGTTCACACCGACCGGCTGCGTCAGTTCCTCTGCGAACTGGCACGCGCCGGGCGCTGACAGCCGAGCGCGAAGCTGGCCCTCGGGCTGCGGCGTCGGGCTGTACACCCGACCGACGTCCTGCGCATCATGGCTCTGATGGCCACCATCGCCGCCGACGTCGAGACTCGCACCTGCAAGCTGTGCCACCAGGACAAGCCGCTGCACGACTTCGCTCGAAGCACCGGCGGCAGGCTGAGGACATGCAAGAGCTGCCGCGCGGCAGCGCGTCGAACCGCTGACACTGCTCGCCGCTCGGCCGGGCTGCCGGTTCTCACGTCGCAGCAGCGCGAACGCCAAGCTGATCTACGCCGACGGCTTGGCCACAGCGAGGTTGAGCTCGCGCCCGATCCAGCGCCGGCCCGTCTGCTCGGCGAACTGCTCGACGCGGGCCGGCGGCGGGGCGAGACGTTCGACGACGTGTGGATCGAGGCGACGAGCTCGGTGCTCGGCGGTATCGACTCGGGGCGCGAACGTGAGGACTGGCGCCGGGCGTTCGACGCGACCGGAGCCGCATGGCGCGCCGGATGGGATCGCCAGCACGTCGGCCTCACGCTCAGCCCGGCGCTGCTCGACGGCTTCTGACCAGCCGAGATACGCAAATTCTCAACGTTGAGACACGGTGACCCGACCCGTTGGCCGACCGTGTGCGCATCCGGCCAACGGGTCGGAGTGGCATTTTGGACCAGATAGCAAACCTGCCAGCGCCCGCTGATCGTGAAGGACACGCCCGGTCAGCCTGTATAGTTGCTTACAGTGACACTCAACGACGCGAGCCACTCACAGATCCGGGCCGAGCTGGCCGCCCTGGGCGAGCAGCGGCGGTCGCTTCGGCAGCAGCAGGCGGCGCTCCGTGCGGCGATCCGGACGGCGGTCGTCGACGCCGACGATGCGGAGCTGAGCATCACCGAAATCGCGCAGCTCGTCGGCCTGACCCGAGCCGCCGTCTACCACCTGCTCGACGAGGCCGAGGGCGATGAATGACGCCAGCCCGTCGAAGCCAACCCGGCCAGAAGCCGGACCCGGGTCATCTGGCCGGATCACCCACACAAAGAAGCGCCCGCGACGCTGATGACGCCCGGGCGCACGACCGCTCAGGAGGTACCCAAATGAGCAGCAGCCACGACGATATCGATCTCGCGACCTGGGAGGACGTCGACCACGACCTGACCGCGCTCGCGCTCGAACTAAGGCCGCACGACACGATGCTCGCGATGATCTGCGACGAGCTCGCCGCGGCCGGCTTCGACGTCCCCACCGAGGATGAGGCGATGGAGGACGCCGCTCGCCGCTTTCCGACTCGGACCGGCGACGGCCTCGACGATGTGCGTGTCCGTCTCGGACTCGGGGAGGGGCAAGGATGACCCCCGACCACAAGTGCCCGACGTGTAGCTCCCTGGAGTCCCGTGTGGAGCGCGTCGAGCAGCGAGTGAGCGACCTCGATCGACGGATCGCCGCCCTCCAGCCGACGTCTGCCGGCCACGTCGACGAGGGCGCTGAGGGCCGGAACGACGAGCTCGACCGAACGGTCATCATCTACGGCGACTCCGACCACGTCATCCCGAGCAACTGGATGCAGCGCTGATGACCGAGCCAATGAAGCCCGCCGTCATCTACGCCGCCAAGAGCACCGAGGACAAGCACGGCTCGATCCCGACCCAGCTCGCCGATGGCCGCGAGCTGGCCGCGCGCGAGGGCCTGACCGTCGTCAACGAGGACGGCTTCAAGGACGAGGCCGCCTCGGCGTTCCACGGGAACCGTGGCCCTGGGCTCGCCGCGGCGATGGCCGAATGCGAGCGCCTGGCCGCCGAGCACGGCTCCTGCTCGCTGATCGTCCAGCACTCCGACCGGCTCAGCCGCGGCGACGGCAAGCGGGGCGTCAAGCACTTGCTCTCCTATGCGCTCTGGGCGCTGGAGAACGAGGTCACGATCCGGTCCGTCCAGGACGCCAAGACGTTCGACGACCTCGTGTACACGGCGATCGAGGGTCACCGCAACCACGAGGACTCCAAGCGCAAGGGCCAAGCCGTCAAGGACGGGCTTCGTCGGGCCGTCGTCGAGCGGGGCAAGTTCTTCGGCGGGCGACGCCCCTACGGCTATCGCTACGAGGTCTGGCTCGACGAGCGCGGGAAGCGGCAGTCCCGACTTGCCGTCGACCCCGCCGAGGCCGCGGTCGTGCGCAGGATCTTCGCCGAATACGTGGCCGGCCGCGCGCAGAACGCCATCGCCCGCGACCTCATGCACGACGGCGTGCCGACTCTCACGCCGACCGGGAGCTGGTACGCGACGACGATCGCCGGGATACTCCGAAACCCGCTGTACATCGGGATGGTCACGCTCAACGGCGAGCACTTCCCCGCGATCGGCCCGGACGGCCAGCCGACCCACGAGCCGATCATCGACCGCGACGTCTGGGAGAAGGCGCAGCAGCTACGCACCGGCCGACACGAGCACGGCCGACCCCGTGGCCGACGCACGGCCGGAAGGCATCTGCTCACCGAGGGGCTTCTCCGCTGCACCTGCGGGGCGGCCATGAGTCCCGTCACCAAGCGCGACCAGCGCGCCGCGGACCCGCGCGGCTACGAGACGTACGTCTGCGTCAAGCGGCTGCACCACGGCCCCGAAGCCTGCGCCGAGAAGCCGATCAAGCGAGCCTTGATCGACAGCGCCGTCTACGACTACTTCGAGAGCGTCGCGCTCGACGTCGACTCGACCCGCGCGACGATCACCGAGCAGGCCAATCGCCAGGTCGGTGAGAACGAAGCCCTGCGCGAGCAGGCCGAGCGGGACGCGGCGAAGGCCGATGCCGCGCTGGCACGGATCGAGGGCGACTACATCGACGGCAAGATCGGTGCCGACGCCTGGAGTCGGCTGGAATCGAGGCTGCGAGACGAGCTCGATGCCGCCCGCGCTCAGATCGAGCAGTACGACCGCCGGCGAGACGCGATCGAGGCTCAGATCGCCGCTATCGACGCCGAGGCGGCGATGGCCGAGGAACTGGCCGCGCTACGCCGTCTCGTCGCCGGCGAGATCCAGCAGGGCAAGGGCGGCGACCTCGACCAGCTCCGCGCCGTGCTGCGACGGCTGTTCACCGGCTTCGCGCTGGCGTCGCCCAATGCGCGCTTCGGAAGCGCGACCGACCTCGACGGGCAACCCTGGGTCGGACACGGACTCGGCTTCGAGGGCGGCTACTACCTGATCCCCGTCGTCCGGCACGAGGCCGTCGACGTAGCGAGCGACGACCCGGCCGGCTTCCCGGCCGTTCAGCGCGCCGCGTTCTGCCTGAGCGACAATTTGTGCGCGCGCTTGGCGGCCTGATAGTCGACGAGACCCTGGGGCGAGTCGACGTCGCCGAGCGTCGGATGCCACGGCACGAGCTCCTGTGCGGCGGCGATGCCGTAGTGCTTGGCGAGCACGGCGCCGATCGAGGTGATCTTCATCTCGCCGAAGCCGGGCAGGGCCGCGAGGTTGGCGCGCAGCGCCCCGGCGTCGTCGGCGTCGGTCCAGACCCGGGCGGCGTCGCCGTCGTACTCGTCTCGGATGTGGACGGCGAGCGCGTGGACGCGTTGCGCCATCGCGCCGGGGAAGCGATGAATCGCCGGGCGCTCGCGGAAGACCGGCTCCAGGTCGGTCCCGGCGAGCGTCGCCGCATCGATCGAGCCGAGCCGCTCTCGCAGGGCGAGCGGGCCGGCGAACGCCTTCTGCACCGACACCTGCTGATCGAGCACGAAGCCGATCAACAGCGCCATCGGATCGGCGGCGATCAGGGCGTTGGCGTCGTCGTCGCCGGTGAAGTACAGGCGATCGGGCATGGTGCGGTGATGATAAGGGCTCGGGCCGGTGGCGTCCGGCAACCTCTCTAGGCTTGTCGGGCATGGCGGTATGCGCCCGTGATTGAGATCGAAGCTCGGCTCGACGAGCTGCGGTCGCTGGGGCTCCGACGGCGCATGCGTCTCGTCAGCGGCCCACAGGGCCCGCATGTCCTCTTGGACGGCAAACCGGTCCTCCTGTTGTGCTCCAACAACTATCTGGGGCTCGCCGATCATCCCCAGGTGCGCAAGGCGGCCGCCGACGCGGCGATGCGCTGGGGGGTGGGAGCGGGTGCGTCGCGGCTCGTGTCGGGAACGATGACGATCCACCGGCGGCTCGAGGAGGCGCTGGCGGAGTTCAAGGGCCGGGAGAGCGCGCTGCTGTTCGGCTCCGGCTATCTCGCCAACGCGGGCGTGATCGCCGCGCTCGCGCGGCCCGGGGACATCGTCTTCTCCGACGAGCTCAACCACGCATCGATCGTCGACGGCTGCCGGTTGTCCCGCGCCGAGATCTTCATCTATGACCATTGCGACGCCGAGCACCTCGCCTGGGGGATCGCCAAGGCCGACGGCCGCGGGGCCCTGATCGTCACCGACAGCGTGTTCTCGATGGATGGCGACATCGCGCCGCTCGGCGAGATCGTCGAGCTCGCGCGCCGCTACGGGCTGCGCACGCTCGTCGACGAGGCCCATGCGACCGGCGCTATCGGCCCCGGCGGGAGGGGCGCGCTCGCCGCCGCCGGACTCGAGGACCAGGTCGACGTGATCGTCGGCACGCTCGGCAAGGCGCTCGGCTCCTACGGCGCGTTCGTCGCCTGCGATGCCCGGATGGCGCGTTATCTCATCAATGCCGCGCGCACGTTCATCTTCTCGACGGCGCTGCCGCCACCGGTGGTGGCCGCAGCGCTGGCCGCGCTCGAACTGCTCGTCTCGCGCCCCCAGATGGTGCGCCGCCTGACGGCCAACGCCGACACGCTGCGGACCGCCCTCCAGCAGGAGGGCCTCGACGTCGGGACGTCACGGACGCACATCATGCCGCTGCTCGTCGGCGACGCCGAGCAGGCGATGCGGGTCTGCGAGGACGGGCTCACCCGTGGCGTGTTCGCGCAGGCCATCCGCCCGCCGACGGTGCCGGCCGGAACCTCGCGGCTGCGCCTGGCGGTGATGGCCACCCATCGCGAGGATGAGCTGCGCGAGGCCGCTCGCTCGCTCGGCGCCTCGGCCCGAGCCGCGGGCGTCGCGCCCCGGCCCCCGGCCCGGCTGACCGAACCCGCCGCCGAGGATGCCGCCGATGCCGGCGCCGCTGCCGGCACCGATGACGACGGCCCGGACGATGTCGACCGGCCCGCCGGGTCCCCGGCCGCCTACGCTCGCGTCGCCTCCGACGCCGAGCGATCCGGGCCGAGAGGCGTGTTCGACTTCGAGGCGCCAGGGCCGATCCGGCGCGCGGCCTGAGCCGCCGGAGCGGGCCCATCGTGGTGGGACCGGGCGATGCCGGTGGGAGCCCGGCGCCACGCCCGTCAGGCCCCCCCGGCACCGATCCCGCCCCCCTCCCCGACACCGATCCGGCCGACCTTCCCGGCGCCGATCCGGCCGCCCTCCCCGCCACCGATCCCGCCGCCCTCCCCGCCACCGATCCGGCCCCCCTCCCCGCCACCGATCCCGCCCACGCCGGGCTGTTTGTCACCGGGACCGACACCGGTGTCGGCAAGACGGTGCTGGCCGCCGCGATCCTCGCCGCGCTGCGCGCCGCCGGGCGAGCGGTCGTGGCGAGCAAGCCGCTGATCACCGGGCTCGGCGATCCCGCCGCGCGGCCGTGGCCCCACGATCACGAGCTGCTGGCGGCGGCCGCCGGAGCCCGGCCCGAGCAGGTCATCGTCCGCGGCTTCGGACCCGCGGTCTCCCCCCACCTCGCGGCCGAGCTGGCCGGGGGCGATCCGCCCACGGTCGCCGCGGTGGCGCGCGCCGTGCAGGCGGCGGCGCGAGCCGACGCGGTCCTGGTCGTGGAGGGGGTCGGCGGTCTGCTCGTGCCGATCGGGCCCGACGGCGATGTCAGGGCGCTCGCCCGCGCGCTCGGCCTGCCGCTCGTGATCGCCGCGCGTCCGGGACTGGGGACGATCAATCACACGCTGCTGACGCTCGAGGCGGCGCGACGCGCCGGGCTCGCCGTCGCCGCCGTCGTGCTGACCCCGTGGCCCGCGGCGCCCGGCCTCGTGGAGCGCTCAAATCGCGAGACGATCGCGCGGCTCGGCGCGGTCGCGGTCGAGGTGCTGCCCTGGATCGCCGCGCCCGAACTCGGCGCCCTGGCCGCGGCCGGCGCAGCGCTGCCCGTGGAGAGGTGGCTGGCGACACCGCCGGCCACCCCTCCCGGCAGCGAGCCGCCGCGGCCGCGCCGCGACTACTCGTCGTAGGGGGTGAAGTCCTTCTTCCTGGCCCCACACACCGGGCAGAACCAGGTGTCAGGGATGTCGGAGAACTCGGTGCCCGGCGGGATGCCGCCGTCAGGGTCGCCTTCCGCCGGATCATAGATGAACCCGCATGACTCACACATGTATTTCATCGGTGGCACAGGGTAGTGCACGCGCTGGGCCGTGAGGTGTAGGGTCGCCGGCGATGGATGAGGCGTTGCCCGCACCCGGCGAGGAGTTCAACCCGGGACCGGAGACCGTGCCGCGGATCGCGGCAACGGTCATCCTGCTGCGGGGCGGCGCCGAGCGCCTCGAGGTGCTCCTCGTGCAGCGCAATCCACGCGCACGCTTCATGGGCGGGGCGTGGGTCTTCCCCGGCGGGGCGGTCAACGACGGCGACGGCGACGGCGAGGCCGGCCTGCGGGCCGCCGCCATCCGGGAGCTCCACGAGGAGGCGGGTGTCGATCTCGACGACCCCGAGGCGCTCGTCGCCTTCTCGCGCTGGATCACCCCCGCGGCGGTGAAGATCCGCTACGACACCTCGTTCTTTCTGGCGACGGCGCCCGACGGTGCGCAGGCGCGGATCGACGGCGCCGAGGTCGTCGACGCGCGCTGGCTCACTCCCGCCGATGCCCTCTCGGCCGCGCGCGCGGGCCAGATCCTGCTCGTCTTCCCGACGATCAAGCACCTCGAGCAGCTGGCGGGCTTCCCGAGCTCGCGAGCGCTCCTCGCGCACGCGCGCACTCAGACCGTGCGCCCGGTGGCCCCCAAGGTCATCGGGACCGGCGAGACCGCGCGGATCGTCCTTCCCGGCGAGCCCGGCTACGACGACTGACCGCGATGCCCCGCGCCGCCGGTGATCCGTCGCCCACTGATCCGTCGCCCGCGCTGACCGTCGCGGTGACCGGACCGACCGGCGACATCGGCCGCTCGCTGCTGCGCGCGCTGGAGCGCAGCCCGCAGATCGCCCGGATCACGGCGATGGCCCGCAGCCCGTTCGATCCCGCCGCGGAGGGATTGCGCAAGACCGTCTATCGCCAGGCCGACGTGCTCGACGCCGGCGCGGTCGCCGACGTCGTGGCCGGCGCAGACGTCGTCGTGCACCTGGCCTTCATCATCGTGGGCGGCAGCGAGGAGACGGCGCGGGTCAACCTGGACGGGTCACGGAACGTCTTCGCGGCGGCGATCGCGGCCCGCGCGCGGCGCCTCGTCTACACCTCGTCGGTCGCCGCCTACGGGTTCAGCGCCGACAACCCGCCGTTGCTGACCGAGGATCTGGAGCCCCGCGGGACCCGGCGCCACTACTACTCCGCCCAGAAGGCGCAGCTGGAGCGGGTCCTCGGCGAGATGCTCGCCGGCGCCACCCTCGATGCCTACGTCTTCCGGCCGTGCATCGTCGCCGGCCCCGACGCGCAGGCGCTGCTCCAGAGCATCCCGTATCTGACGATGTCGGATCGGATGCCCGCGGCCATGCTCCGCGCCCTGGAGCTCCTGCCGATCGTCAAGCCGGTCATCCCGGACACCGGCGTGCCGTTCCAGCTCGTCCACCACGACGATGTGGCGACCGCGCTGCGCGCCGCCGTCCTCGGCCGCGGCGAGCCGGGGATCTACAACCTGGCGGGCGAGGGCACGATCACGATGGCCGACCTCGCCCGGGCGCTGCACTGGTACAGCATCCCGATGCCCGATCTCGCTCTGGACGCGGCCGCCGAGCTCGTCGCCCGGCTGCCGTTCGTCCCGCCCCAGGCGCAGTGGATCGAGAGCCTGCGCCAGCCGGTGCTGATGGACACCACGCGCGCGCGCCGGCAGCTGGGTTGGCGGCCCCGCCACGACGCGCGGGAGACGCTGACCGCGATGGTCGATGCCTCGAGCTCGGCCCGCCTGCTGCGCTAGTCCGAAGTTCCCCCTTCGGGCTAGTAGCCCCTCCCGCTCGCAACCGCGGCCGGGTCGATCACGAAACGGGGCGGGTCGCTCAGCCCTCGCGGCCCGTCATGCCGGCGACGACGGGGTGGATCTGCGGTGAGCACATCGACAGCGCGCGAGCGATGCTGACGGTCGAAACCTGGCTGGGCGGGGTCACGAGCAGCCGCGGATAGGTGGGGCAGGAGCCACCGCCGGTGCTGGAGTCGACGCCCTCCAGCAGCGCGGAGACCGTCGCCCCGGCGGCGACCGGCACGGCGGGCGGGGCGCTCGCTCCCGCGGAGAGCCCGCCGAGATAGCCGCTCAGGGTGCGCACGGCGTTGACCTCGGCGCCCGAGGGGCTGACGAGCGCGGCCCCCGGATAGCCCTGCAGCATGCACGCGTGCGCGCTCGTGTTGCGGAACAGCAGCACGACGCCGATGTGGCCGAGCCCGACCCCGCCGCCGCCCGCCGACACCGCGGTGGAGCCTGACCGGCAGAGCGGCGCCTGGGCGATCCTCGGCGTGCTCCCGCTCGACGTCGTAGCGGTACCCGTGCCCGCCGTGCCCGTCGCTCGGGCCGTCGTCGAGCCGGCGCTCGTCGTCGTCGCCGAGGTCGGCGTCGAACTCGAGGCCGGCGTCGTGCCGGCGCTCGTCGAGGCCGCGGGCGCCTGCGTCGACGCGCGTGACGTGCTCGACGATCCGGAGGAGCCGCACGCCGCGAGCGTCAGCGCCGCGACGACGGCGGCGACGGCACCGACCGGCGACAGGGCGCGGCCCGCGCCCCGGCCGTGGCGCGCGGTCATCACGTGTCGCCGTTGAAGTTCGGCAGTCCGGCGCTCTGGAGCCAGTGGCTGACGGTGATGTTGAGCACGGTGAACTCGCCGGTCCAGATCAGCACCCCCATCGCGATCAGCACCGCCCCGCCGGTTCCGATCACGATCGGGTAATGGCGCTTGATGACGGTGAACGCCGCGGTCGCGGAGCCGAAGGCCAGGCCGGTGGCCAGGAACGGCACGGCGAGGCCGGCGCAGTAGACGGCGAGCAGGAGCGCGCCGTGGGCGGCCGAGCTCGAGGTCCCGGCGGCGGTGATGATCGCCCCGAGCGTCGGCCCGGTGCACGGCGTCCAGGCGAGCGCGAAGGCGGCGCCGGTCAGGATCGGGCCGCCCCGGCCGGCGCGTTGCATCAGCCGGCCGACGTGCCACTCGCGGCTGAGCGCGGGCGTGAACGGGGCCAGCATGAACACCGCCCCCATGAGGATGATCACCGCTCCGGAGACCTTGAGCGCCGACGGACCGGTCAACGCGGTCCGCAGAGCCCGCTGGCCGAGCAGGCCGAGAACGATGAAGATGAAGGAGAAGCTGCCGACGAAGGCGAGGCTCGGGCCGATCACGCTCCGCCTGGCGATCTCGCCAGGATGACCGCCGGCCACCGCCGAGATATATCCCGGCACGAGCGGCAGCACGCACGGCGACAGGAACGAGATGAGGCCGGCGCCGAACGCGACCGGAAAGGCGATGCCCGACGCTGCGTCCATCCGTTGTCGAGAGTACCGGCTGGCGCGCGCGGTCAGCGCGCGGCTCGCGCGCGGGCCTGGGCCCGCGCGCGCTGGCCGGTCATCGCGGCCGCCGTTTCATCCGCGCCCGAGGAGCAGCGCGATGCCCTGGCCGCCGCCGATGCACAGCGTCACCAGGCCGAGCTCCAGGTCACGGCGCTCCATCTCGTCGAGGATCTTGGCGGTGATCGCCGCGCCGGTCGCCCCGATCGGATGGCCGAGGGCGATCGCTCCGCCGTTGGGATTGATCTTCTCCTCGTCGAGCCCGAGGTCGTCGATGACCGCCAGCGCCTGCGCGGCGAAGGCCTCGTTGAGCTCGATGACCTGCACGTCCTCCAGTCGCCGCCCCGCGCGCTCCATGACCTTCTTGACCGCGGGCACCGGTCCGATGCCCATGATCGAGGGGTCGACCCCGCAACTGGCGTAGGCGAGGATCCGAGCGCGGACGGGCGCTCCGAGCTCGGCGGCGCGCGCCGCGCTCATCAGGACGACGGCGGCCCCGGCGTCGTTCATGCCCGAGGAGTTGCCGGCCGTGACCGTCCCCCCTGGCTTGAAGGCCGGCTTGAGCTTGGCCATCGAGTCTGCCGAGGCCTCCTCGCGGATGTGCTCGTCGCGCTCGAAGGGCACCGTGTCGCGCTTGACCTTGACCGGAACGGGGACGATCTGGGCGTCGAAGCGCCCCTCCGCCCGGGCCGCCGCGGCCTTCTGATGGGAGCGCACCGAGAACGCGTCCTGACGCTCACGGGAGATCGACCCGCGCTCGGCGAGATTCTCGGCCGTCACGCCCATCAGGATCGACTCGAACGGGTCGGTCAGCGCGCCGATCACCGGATCGATCATCTCCGCGTCCCCCATTCGCGCCCCCCAACGCGCGCTCGACATCCAATACGGCCCGCGGCTCATCGACTCGCACCCGCCGGCCAGCGCGATGTCGGCCTCGCCGGTCTGGATCGCCTGGGCGGCCGAGACGATCGCCTGGACCCCGGTCCCGCACAGCCGGTTGACCGTATAGGCCGGCACCTCCTTGGGAACCCCGGCCCGCATGCCGACGACCCGGGCCATGTAGGCGTCTCCCGGCTCGGTGTGGATGACGTTGCCGAAGACGACGTGGCTGATCTGGCCGGGCTCGATCCCCGCGCGTTCGATCGCCGCCGCTGAGGCGATCGCTCCGAGGTCAGCGGGCGGTACATCGACCAGCCCCTTCCCGTAGGAGCCGATCGCGGTGCGCGCGGCCGAGGCGATGACGACGTCGGTCATGGAATCCCTTTCTGGCGGTCTGGACGGGCTGGATTAGCCTACGACCGGTGGGCGGCAAATGCTCGCGGTTGTACCGCATCCGAACCCGTACCTTTCCGCACGATCGGCTCTTGGCGGGCCCCTGCCCGCCGGGCACGGCGCCCGGTCCGGACGATTGTCACCGGTCGGACGGGTTAACAACGAGGAGAAATACTGCAACTTTCCGCGGGCGCGCGCGTTACAGTGGTCCAGGAATCACGTGGAAGCCTCCGCCATCCCCCAAACGGCAGGATTGGCGCGGACACGGATCGCAATCGGTGCCCCGCTCCTCAGACTTCGCTCCGACGAGCAGCTCGTCTCGATGTTCCGAGCGGGCAGCGAGGAGGCCTTCCGAGCGATCCACGACCGCTATCGGGCGCGCCTCGTCGCATACACCCGTCAGATGCTGGCCGGCTCCCCGGCCGACGCCGAAGACGCGGTCCAGGAGATCTTCGTCCGCGCGTACGCGGGACTGAGGGCCAACGATCGCGAGCTGGCGCTGCGCGCCTGGCTGTATCGGATCGCGCACAATCGCTGCATCGACGAGCTCCGCCGTCCCCTGCCGCTGGCCAGCGGCGAGATGATCGAGTCGATGGTCCGGGACCTCGGCATCGACCCGTTTGCCAGGGTCGAGCAGCGTGACGCGCTGCGACGGCTGATCGACGACGTGCAGCGGCTGCCCGAGCAGCAGCGGTCGGCGTTGCTGATGCGCGAGCTCGGCGGCGTGTCCTATGCCGAGATGTCCGCGGTCCTCGGAGTGTCGGTACCGGCGATCAAGTCCCTGCTGGTGCGGGCGCGGATCGGCCTCGCCCAAGCCAGCGAGGCGCGGGACGCGACGTGCTCGACGATCCGCGAGAGCTTGATCGTCTCCCACGACCGCGGCGTCCGGGCCAGCGGTCTGGCCCGCCGCCATCTGCGTGACTGCTCCGCCTGCCGTGAGTTCCGCGGCGACGTCCAATCGGTCAGCCGCCAGCTGGCGGCGCTGACCCCCGTGCTCGGTCCGATCGCCGTGATCGCGAAGCTGCTCGGGATCGGCGGCGCCGGGAGCGGCGGCGCGGCGGCCGGGAGCGGCGGCGCCGGCGCGGCGACGGGCGCGACGGCCGCCGGCGGCGCGACAGCGGTCGGCGGAGCCGGGGCGGCCGGAGTCCTCACCGTGGGCGCGGGTCATGTCGCCACGATCCTGGCCGCGGCGGTCGTCACCGCGGGCGGCGCGCTCGAGCTCCAGCATGTCTCCCCGGTCGTGCATCGGGTCCATCATCACCACACCCTCGTCGTCTCGGCCGCCTCCTCCACGGCCCCGCGCTATGCCGCCGAGGTCACCTCGGCGCAGAGCTCGTCGGGCTCGGCGGCGCCGGTGACGGTCTCCGCCTCGACCTCGCGGCCGGCCACCGAGGGCGGGGCGACGATCCCGGCCGCGGCGCCGGCCGGCGGCGGTGGATCGACGAAGGCGACGCGCTCGGCGACCCGATCCGTGCGTCCGGGCGCGCTCCCGATCTCAGAGACGATGGACCCCGATCAGACCCCCTACGTCGTCGCGGGCACCGGAACCTCGACCTCGCCGACGACGAGCGCCACTCCGGCGGGCACCTCGACGAGCGCCGGCGGCACCGCGACCGCCCCGGCGGCGAGCCCGGGGACGACGACCACGCCGAGCACGACCACGCCGACCACGCCGACCACGCCGGGGTCCACCACCGCGCCGGCGACGCCGGGCACGTCGACGACGCCCGCGACGTCGAGCAGCCCGACGACCGCGACGGGCGTGACTCCGACGGCGGGGGCCGCCCCGGCGACGGCATCGAGCGGAACGGTCACCTCGGCGAGCACGGGCAAGGTGTCGTCGCCGACCCACGGGAGCATCGGCCGCCATCACCGGACGATCGCCGTCTTCACGATGACGGGGAACTGATCCAGCCGACCGCGCAGGCCCTCGATCACGAGGAGGTGGTCGTGCGCCGGGGGGAGCGCTCGGGGCTGTACACGATCGTCGCCGTGCACTCCACCGCCCGCGGTCCGGCGCTCGGCGGCTGCCGGATGTGGACGTACGACAGCGCCGACCACGCGGTCCAGGACGCCCTGCGGCTGTCTCGGGCGATGACGCTCAAGGCCGCCTGCGCGGATCTGCCGCTCGGCGGCGGCAAGGGCGTGATCATGACGCCGGCCGGCGGGCGCCCGGCGCCGGCGCAGCGCCGGGCGGCACTTCTGGACTTCGGCGATCTCGTGCAGTCGCTTCAGGGCCGCTACATCACGGCCGAGGACGTCGGGACCTCGAGCCGCGATATGAGCGTGATCGCGCGGCGCACCGACCATGTGGCCGGGTTGACACGCAGCCGTGGCGGATCCGGGGATCCGAGCCCGCTGACCGCGCTCGGGGTCGAGGCCTCGATCCGCGCCGCCTGCGAGCGGGCGTTCGGCTCAGACCGGCTCGGAGAGCGGTCGATATGCATCCTCGGGCTCGGCAACGTGGGCTCACGGGTGGCCAAGCTCTGCGCGAAGGCGGGAGCCCGCCTCGTGCTCGCCGACATCGATCCCGGCAAGCGGGCGATCGCCGAACAGCTCGGGGCGCGATGGATATCGCCCCGGCGCGCGCTCGACGCCAAGGTCGACGTCCTGGCGCCATGTGCTCTCGGCGGCCTGCTGACCGCCGAGTCGGTGGCCCGGCTGCGCTGCCGCGTGATTGCCGGCGCGGCGAACAATCAGCTCGCCGATGATGACGTGGCCCGCGCGCTGGCGGAGCGGGATGTGCTGTGGGCGCCGGATTTCATCGCTAACGCGGGCGGCCTGATCAACATCGCCGAAGAGGTCGGCGGATATGACCCGCGCGCCGCCCGGCTTCGGGTTCAGGGGATCGGTGTCACCCTGCACACGCTCTTCGAACGCGCCCACGAGACCGGCGCGACCCCGCTGGCCGCGGCGATGGATCTCGCCCGCCAGCGCCTCGTCACGGCGAGCGGGCGAGACGGGCACGGTCTCGCCTGACGGCCCGGCGCGCCCTCGCCGCCGCTCACCCCGAGCGAGGATTGACCGGGACGAGTTGCGCCCCGCGCGGATGCTGGACGCCGGGCGGGAGTCGATGCTCGGCGGCCAGCTTGTCGAGATGGGCGGCCAGCGTGACGGTCGCCGCGGGGCGCAGGTTCGCCGGAACGTCGCTCCACGCGGCCGCCAGCAGCTCATCGATGCTCCGCGCGCCGGCCCGCAGGGCGCCGAGCAGCCGGCGCTCACGATCGAGCCGATGCTCGACGTAGGCGTCGAGCTTGGCGGCCGGATCGTCGACCGGCGGTCCATGACCGGGGCAGAGGACGTCCAGGGAGCGGGCGCGAAGCTTGGCCAGCCCGGCGAGGTATCCGGCCAGCGCCCCCGGATCGGGGGCGATGAAGACGCTGCCGGCGCCGAGCACCGCGTCCCCGGTCAGAGCCGCCGCGCCCACCACGAAGGCGATGTGGTCCGGCGAGTGGCCGGGGGTGGTGACCGCCTCCAGCGGGCCGAAGCGATCGCCGTCGGCGAGCCGCACGTCGACCGCCCCGCGCGCCGCCGCCACGGCGGCGTCGGGAAACCGCGCGCGCACGAGCGGGAGCGCGGCGGCGTGATCGGCATGATCGTGGGTCAGGGCGATGCCGGCCAGCCCGCCCCGCCCGGCGAGCTCCTCGCTCAGCGCCGCGACGTGGGCCGGCAGCGCGGGACCGGGATCGACGAGCCACGCGGGCCGCGTACCGACGATCCAGGAGTTCGTCCCCTCCAGCGTGAAGGGGCTCGGATTGTCCGCGCGCAGCCCGACGATCTCGTGCCCGGGGAGCTCGACCCGCGTCATTGATTGAATTGTCCGGCATGCCCGACCCCGCCGATCGGCCGGACGACGAGCCGGTCCGCGAGAATGCCGATCCCGGGCACAGCCTGTGGCGCGGGCTGATCTCGCTCGTCATCCTCGCCGTGCTCGTCGTCTCGCTGCTGCTGGCGGTGCCGGGACTGCACGGCGTCGCCGACGAGGTGGCCGACATGAAGCCCGGGTGGCTCGTCCTCGGCGTCGTGCTCGAGATCCTCTCGTGCCTCGGCTACGTCCTGGCGTTCCTCCAGGTCTTCGATCGAGCGCCGCTGCGCTTCGGCGCGCGCGTGGCGCTGAGCGAGCTGGCCTTCGGCGCCGCGGTGTCGCTCGGCGGGGCCGGGAGCGTCGCGGTCGGCGCGTGGCTGCTCGTCGACCGGGGCGGCGACCCGACCCGCGTCGCGGAGCGCTCCGCGGTCCTGTTCCTGCTGACGAGCGCGATCAACGTCATCACGCTCTTCCTCGCCGGCTCGCTGCTGTATCTCGGCATCCTGCCCGGTCCGCGCAATCCTCTCCTCACCCTCGTCCCCGCCGTCGTCAGCGCCGTCGTGTTCGTCCTCTTCCTCGCGCTGCCGCGGCTCGTGGACAGGCTCGCGGCCCGCCGGAACCCGGGGCGCGTCCGCACGCTGCTCGTGGAGACGGCGACGAGCATCCGCCTGACCGAGCAGGTGCTGTTCACACCGGACTGGCGCCTGGTCGGGGCCTTCGCGTTTCTGTGGTGCGACATCGCGGTGCTGGCGGTGTGCTTCGCGGCCGCCGGGCCGGTTCCGCCGCTGGCGGTGATCGTGCTGGCGTATCAGATCGGCTATCTCTCCAATCTCGTCCCCGTTCCGGGCAACATCGGCGTGCTTGACGGGAGCCTCGTCGGCATGTTCGCCCTGTTCGGCGTCTCGGCGACGACTGCGACCGCGGCGACCGTCGTCTATCACGCCATCTCCCTCTGGGTGCCGGCGATGTGGGGAACGGTGGCGTTCATCCTGCTGCGGCGCAGCCGCGGGAATCCGATCACCCTGCGCCCGCCGCGCGAGGTCCGGCGCTCACTGCGACGGCGGGCGGACTAGCCGGCGTCAGATCGTCCGTTCGCCGACCGGGGCTCACGCCGGCGGCGCTCGGGCCGATACTGCCGCAGGACCGTGTACGCATGACTCACCGACACGAACGACGCCACGACCGGGGGGCGCCCGCCGACGCGGCACCGATGGAGCTCCCACCCCCGGCCCTGGCCTGTGTCGCTCACCTGCGCCGGTCCCTGACCCGCTATCGCTCGTCGGGCGATCATCGCGACCTCGAGCCCGCCCTCGCCGCCGCCGCGGCGCTGCTGGCGACACTCGACGATCCGGCCGACCGGCGCCGCCCGGAGGTCACCCACCTGCGCCGGCTGGCGCAGGCGATTCCCGAGTTCGGCGAGCTGCTGTCGGTCGCCACCGCCGAAGCCGAGCGCGCCGTCGGCGCCGGGGCGGCCCGGTTGTGGACGGGGCTCGGCCTGCGCTCGGCGTCGCCGGTGTGGACGCCCGAGGAACGCGAGGCCGCGCGGATGGTGTTCGCCTTCGCATGCGCCGCCCGTCCGGTGATCGGCCGTGACCGGATCGAGGCCGGTCTGCGCCCGATCGGCGCGCGACGCCTCGCCGGCCTGCTGTGCTCCGAGCTGGCGGCCGACGAGCGCGTGTGGATCAAGGCGCTCGGCGATCGCTATGACTCGGTCCGCCATCGTTACGCGCCCCGCAACGCCTGGCGCAGCCTGCGCCTGGCCGATCTGCTGAGCAGCGATCAGGGCGCCCAGGAGGCGGTGACGGCCCGCCTGCAGGCATGGATCGTGGCGGGAGGGCATCCCGGGCATCTCGCGAGCGAGCTCGAGGCCGCGCTCGTCCATTGCCGCACGCCCGACAAGTACGCCTGACGTCCTCCGTCGGCCTGCGCGGCGGATCGGGGTCGATCGGGGCGCCGTTCGTTCGTCATCACGGTGTCAGAATCACCCCCACGACCTCGGAAGGGCGGCCGTCATGCGTTACGACCTCCTGCTCTACTGCCCCGAGCGCAGCGCCGATGAGCTCGGGCCCGAGGCTCTCGCCGAGGGGATGCGCGCGTTTCAGGCGTACGCCCGCATCGCGAGCCGGCCCTGGGCGTCGCCGGCTCGCGACCGTGCCTTGACGGGCGCGATTCGGCGGGAGTACGATCGCGCCCATGGGGGTTGTGACGCCAGCATCCGCCGACGGCGGCGCGTCCAGTCGCGCCATCGAGCTCGCGCCCCGGAGCACCGCGAAGGACGGTCTCGCCAATCAGTTCGAGGCGTTGCTGACGACCCGTGGAACGCCGATCTGGAAGCTCGTCGAGTCGGTCGGTCCGGCACGGAGAATGGCCAATGCCGCGCTGACGAACCTGGCGGTCCTGAAGTTCCCGACGCGGCCCAATCCGCTGTCGACGATGGCCGACTACACCTCGTGGGCATCGCTGACCGATCGGACGTTCGACAGCCGCCATCTGCCGCCGGCCGACGGCGAGGCAGCCGGCCTGCCGGCGATCGACGAGCTCCAGGAGCTGTTCACGCGCGCCGAGTTCGTCGAATCACCGAAGTCGACCGTCCTCTTCTCCTACTTCGCCCAGTGGTTCACCGACGGATTCCTGCGCAGCGATCGGGCGGTTCCGGCCGATCCGCGCAAGAACCAATCCAATCATGAGATCGATCTGACCAACCTGTACGGGCTGACCGCCGACGTCGCCAGGCAGTTGCGCACGCTGGAGGGCGGCCTGCTCAAGAGCCAGGAGATCAACGGCGAGGAGTTCCCGCCGTATCTGTGCGTGAACGGGGAGCGCAAGCCGGAGTTCTCGCTGATCACCGTCGTCGGCTTCGACCAGCTCTCGGTCGACGCGCGTGACCGGCTGTTCGCGATGGGCAGCGACACGTCGAATCTGCAGGTCGGCTTCGTCATGCACAACGTCCTCTTCCTGCGCGAGCACAATCGCATCGCCCGGATGCTCGCCGGCGCCTATCCGGCATGGGACGACGAACGCCTCTTCGCCACCAGCCGCAACATCCTCACCGTCGAGCTGATGAAGATCGTGATCGGCGACTACATCAACCACATCACCCCGACGATCTTCGAACTCGGGCTCGAACCACGCAGCTTCCCCAACCCGCGCTGGTATCGCCAGAACTGGATGGCGATCGAGTTCAACCTGCTGTATCGCTGGCACAGCCTCGTGCCCTCCAGCTATCGGATCGCGGGGCAGGATGTGACGATCGGCGAGACCCTCTACAACACCGAGCTCGTCACCGGTCATGGGCTCGGCCCCCTCTTCCAGGCGGCGTCCGAGCAGGCGGCGGGCCAGGTCGGCCTGTTCAACACGCCCCCTGAGCTGTGGTACGTCGAGGCGGCGAGCCTGCAGTGCGCCCGAGACGTTCGGCTGCGCAGCTACAACGACTATCGCCGGCTCTCCCGCACGCCGCGGGCCACCGGCTTCGATCAGATCACGAGCGAAGTCAGGGTGCGCGAGCAACTGGAGCGGCTGTACGGCGACGTGGACAGGATCGAGTTCTATGTCGGCCTGTTCGCCGAGGACGTGCCGCCCAACGGCGTGCTTCCCGACCTGATGGGCCGGATGGTGGCGCTGGACGCGTTCTCGCAGGTCTACACGAACCCGCTGCTGGCCGCCCGCGTCTACAACGAGGAGACGTTCTCGCCGCTCGGCATGGAGATCATCGAATCGACGCGCACGCTCGCGCAGCTCGTCGACCGCAATGTGCCGGGCCGGCCGGGCGGCTACTTCGTGAGCCTGACCCGCGCCGACTGGACGCGGTCATAGCCGGCGTGTCGGCCTGCGCGGCTCGCCGCAGTGCTCGATCGCTCGGTTGCGTCCGCTGCGAAGCGCGGCACGGACCTCCGGGTGCCGCCTCGCGTCAGATGGCGCCCTCGGGCGAGACGCCCGCGTAGAGGTTGATGAGTCCCGGCAGCCGCTCGATGGCCGGGAGCGGTGCCGCGAGGTTCTCCCGCTCATCGCGTCGACCTCGGCGAACCGGCTCGGCTCGAAGGTGAAGCGCGAGACCCGGACGACGGCGGCGGCCGGCCACGATTCAGTCATGGTGTTCCCGTCAACAATGACATCACCCCCTGGCGATCCTGGAGAACGTCCACAGCGACCTGCGGGGCCAACACCGACCATGGAGGTAGCGATGCGAGTTGACTGGTACGGACAATCGGCCTTCCGGCTGAGCACGGCCGGGCAGACCGTGTTCATCGATCCGTTCGGCGACATGTCCGGTGCCGCTGCCCGCGGGATCACCTTCGAGTACCCGGCGATCACGGGCATCGACGCCGATCTGCTGCTCGTCACCCACGAGCACGGAGACCACAACGCCGTCGACGTGATCGGCGGTGATCCCGCGGTGATCCGCTCGACTGCGGGCACGCTCGAGTCGCCGGTGGGCGAGGTGATCGGGATCGCCTCCGAGCACGACGACGCGGCCGGCACCCGACGCGGGCCGAACTCGATCTACCGTTTTGACTTCGACGGCGTCAGGGTCGCGCATTTCGGCGACTTCGGCCAGTCCGAGCTGCGTCCGGCTCAGAGCGACGCGGTCGGCGAGGTCGACCTGCTGTTCATCCCGGTCGGTGACGGGCCGACGATCGGACCGGACAGCGCGTTCGAGATCGTCCACGCGCTGGCGCCGCGCTGGGTCGTCCCGATGCACTACCGCACGCCGCGGATCAGCTTCCTGGAGACGGCCGACACCTTCCTGGACCGCTATCCCGACGTCGAGCGGCTCGAGGTTCCCCACTTCGACACAGAGGACCTGCGTCAGGCCGACGGCCCGCTGATCGTCGTCCCGGCGGCTCCCTAGCGAGCCGGCAGCTCCGCCATCGGGCCTCCGAGGACCTCACCGACTGGGCGGGACACGGTACGCGCGCGGCTGCGTCGCGCTCCATGCCCCACCCACGCGGCGAGTAATCGGGGCGCCCGGATTTGAACCGGGGACCTCGCCGACCCGAACGGCGCGCGCTACCAGGCTGCGCCACGCCCCGAATCCGGTCCAGTATCCCAAATAACCGCGCGGCGGGCCGGTGCGCCTCCGGGAGATGGTCAGCGAGGGGTCAGCGCGGAAGCCCGGAGGTCAGCGCGGAGACCACCGAACGAGCAGCGCCGGTGACGCCGGTCGCCGTCGCGCGGACCGCCCCGGTCATGCCCGCCACCGTCGAGCCGGTCGCCGCGGTCGTCGCGGCCACCGTCGAGCCCGCTGCCTCGGTCGCCACCGCCGCCGTCGACCCAGCCGTCTCGGTGGTCGCGGCCAGCGCCGAGCCGGCCGCGTCGGTCGTCGCCGCCACCGTCGAGCCGGCGGCCTCGGTCAATCCGGCCACCGTCGCACCCGCCGCAACCGTCGTACCGGCCACCGTCGCACCCGCCGCAACCGTCGTGCCGGCGACCGTCGAGCCGGCCGCCGTCGTGACGCCGGCGACGGTCGAGCCTGCGGCCTTCGTCGTCACGGCGGCCGCGGCGCCGACCGGTCCCGGGAGGTGCGACAGCGCCGAGGCCAAGCCGGCGGTGACGGCGCCGGCCCCTGAGACCGCCGCGCCGGTCACGCCCGTCACCGCGGAGCCGACCGCCTTCGTCACACCGGACACGGTCGAACCCGCCGCCTCCGTCACACCGGACACCGTCGAACCCGCTGCCTCCGTCACACCGGACACGGTCGAACCCGCCGCCTCCGTCACACCGGACACGGTCGAACCCGCCGCCTCCGTCACACCGGACACCGCCGAACCCGCCGCGCCGGCCACTCCCGCCACCGCCGAACCCGCCGCACCGGTCGCGCCTGTCACCGCGCCAGCCACGGCGCCGGACACGCCGGCCGCGGTCGGCCCGGCCTCCGCCGTGACGCCGGACACCGTCGTCCCGACGGCCCTGGTCACGCCCGAGACGATCGCACCGTCCGCCTCAGGAGCGCCGGCCGCCGCCCGAGTCGTGCCGCTGATCGGCGATCCTGGCGAGCGTCCGCCGGTCCCGGTCGTCGAGCCCGCCGAGCCGGCCGCACCCGATCCGCTCGCCGCCGTCCCGGCCGGCGCCGGCGTGACGCCCGGCGTCGCCGCGCCGGCGGAGCTCGTCGTGGCACCCGGAGTCGCTCCGGCGGCGCCGCCCGGGACAGCGCCGGAGGCGGTTGTCACCGTCGAGGTCGCCCGGCGCAGCCGCGACGGGTCCCCGGTCCAGGACGAGGACCGGGTGCGCAGGAGGAAGTCCGACGGCGCGCGGGCCGGGTTGTCGGCTCGGGCCGATCCTCGCGTCGCCCGTGGGCCCGCCGACGACGAGCCTCGGGCCGGGTGGGCGGGATGCGAGCGCGCGGCGATGCCGCTGACCACTCCGCCGCCGGCGGCGGCGATCGCGACGGCCGCGGCGCCCGCCGCCAAGAGCAGGTGCGGCGCGTCGGAGGCCGCCTCCGCCGCAGAAGCGGCGGTCGCCCCACGATCGGAGGATGCGGTGAGGCGCCAGAGGGGGAAGGGCAGCAGCGCGGCGATCCGCTCGGTCACGCGGCGCGAGGTCAGCAGCGACTCGTCGAGTCCGGCCACGACGGCCGCGTGGCGGCACGGGGTGCAGTGCGCGACGTGCCGGGAGAGGCGCCGGCGCTGGCGGACCCCGGCGCGCGACAGCATCGGATCGGTGGCCGTCTCGATCAGCTCGAGGATCTCGGCGCAGCGCCGGCCGCTGGCGAGCTCCTCGTACTCCTCGTTGAGCTTGCGCCGCGCGCGGAACAGGGTGCTCTCCACCATCTGCAGCGTCATGCCGGTCTGCTCGCCGATCTCCTGATAGGTGCGCCCCTCCAGCTCGCGCATGACGAGCAGGCGATGCTGGGTATCCGACAGTCCGCCGAACGCCCCCGTCAGATCCCGGAGCCGCTGCTTGCCTTCGACCGCCGACGGCGGGCTGAGCGCGGGCGAGAGGAGCGAGCCCCAGTCGGCCGGCAGCTCGTCGACCTGCCGCAGCGACACCTCACGCGCGCGGCTGCGGCGCCGGGACTCGTCGATGCAGGCGTTGCGGGCGATCTCGAAGATCCAGGGCTTGAAGGCGATCGGCCGATCGGAGCCTCGCAGGCCGCGCAGAGCCGAGACGAAGACCTCTTGGGTGACGTCCTCGGCGCGAGCGTGGTCGCGCACCCGGCCCACGACGAAGCCGAACACGCGCTCGCTGTGGCGGCGGTACAGCGATTCGAAGGCCGAGTCGTCCCCGGCCCGCGCCGCCGCGACCAGACGATCGTCGGCAACCGTGACGAGCGGGGGCAGCAGGCTCGGCGACGTGGCCATGAGGGGTACATACCCGCTTGTCCGGGTATGTGACGTCGGCGTCTCCGATCATCTGAGGCGGTTCACCACCCGGCGCGCCGGTTTCAGGGGCGCTGGGGGAGCCAATCGCTGACCAAGCGTCAGAAATGCTCGGAAAACGTTCGTACGAGCACTCAGATTTCCGTCCAGCCCCGTTGCCAGCGTCCGGCGCAGGCGCCATACTTGTGGCCATGTAGTAAACGGCGATAAGGAGAGCAACACCGATGGCTAATCACCTGACGCCCACGGAACTGGCTCGTGAAGCCGGCTTGGAACGGCGCGATGTGATCCTGAAGTGCGTCGAGTTGGGCGTCCCGATCTTCAACGGTCGGATCGACAAGACCCTGTTCCTCTCAAGCGTCCGTGAGCTGGCCACGGCAGCGCCGCAGGCCGCCAGCGCCTGACCAGACAGTACGCAGCCTTTCAACCGGCCGGGGCCTTCGCCGCGCGACGGCGGGTCCCGGCCGAGGTGTCTGCGGAGCGCTTGCAACCGATCCCGGTGGCGTGCGGCCACGCGGGCTGGGTCCTTACTGGGCCGACTGGCGCAGCAGCGTCGAGGTCTTCTGCTCCAGGATCTTGCGCCAGCTCTGCGTCGACGCCTGATCGGCGTCGAAATGCTTGATCACCTTGCGCACGCGCGTCGCTGAGATGTCGATTCCGTGCCGGGCGCAGATCCGCTTATAGCGGGAATAGTCGTTGGCGAGCTTGAGGGTCACCGACTGAAAGCCGTGCCGGGCGATCTCGACCCGGGATGTGAAGTTCATCACGCTCGTCTGGAACATCAGCTCGTCGGCCGGATCGGGCTCGATCAGGATGATGTCGACCCCCGGATAGCGCTCCTCCCAGCGCCGGGCGAGCTCATGCAGGCGCTGGTGGGCCACCATCTTGAAGGCCTGATAGCCGATCTGGGGGAAGCCCATGTCCGAGACGCGCCGCGGGCGGGATCCGGTCAGGGTCGAGATCGTCTTCTCGAACGGGTTGGTGTACGGGACGAGCGGGTTGACGACGACGATGAACCTGGCGCCGGCCTCGACGGCGATGTCGAGATTCGTCGTCGATACCATGCCGCCGTCGATGTACTCCCGGCCCTTGATCTCGACCGGTTCGAAGACCATCGGCAGCGCGCTGGAGGCGGCGACCGCCCGGGAGATCGGGACATCGTCATGACCCTCGGACCCGAATACGACCCGCTCGCACGTATCGAGGTCGGTGGCGGCGAGATAGAGCTCGCGATCCAGCCCGCGGAAGTCGTTGGTACGGTCGGGGTCGGACAGGATGAGGCGGACGTACTCCTCGAGGCCGTGCGTGGTGTACAGGCCGCTCGGCAGCACCTCGGCGAGCGCGAGGGCGATGTCGACGGCTGAGATCTGCCCGAGGTCGCGCGCCAGGTTGCCGATCAGCCGGACAAGCCGCAGCGGGAAGAGCAGGCCGCGGCCGATGAATTCCCGATAGTTGGGCTTCAACAGCGCGCTGGCCCGCACGTCGGGAAACGGCGTCGGCCCCTGCCGGCTGATGACCCGCATCATCTCTTCCGGAGTGACCCCGTTGGCGACGGCCGAGGCCACGAAGGAGCCGGCGCTCGTGCCGACATAGACGTCGAACTGGTTGACGGTCCGGTTCACCGACAGCAGATCGATGGCCCGCAGGGCCCCGATCTCATAGACCCCACCCGTGAAGCCGCCGCCGCCGAGCACGAGCGCTGTCTTGGAGCGGCGCGGGCGCCGAGCCGCCGATCGCGCCCTCGGTGCCGGGCGCTCCGTCGCCTTCGCGTCCAGCTTGACAACGTTGCCCATGCGCTCCGAAGTCTAGTGCTCGCAGAATCCGTAACTGGCCGCGACTTTCGGCCGCGCGATCGGTTACACATACTGCAATGCGCACCACGGGGGCGACTCTGGCCGTACTGATCGCTCTGATCGTGGCGCTGCAAGCGGCGCCGAGCGCACTCGGGCGGCGATCCGCCGCCGGACGGGAGCCCGCCGGAACCCCCACCGGTGGGACCGGCCCGACGACCGGGGGCTCCACCACGCCGACCAGCCCGACGACGACGTCGACCCCTCCGACCGCGACCGCGCCGGTCAGCCCGGTGACCACCGCCGCCACGGGCCCGGCCGCCACGGCGCTGCGGCGAGCGCTGGCCGCCGGCATGCGCGCGGCCGGCAACGCCAGCAGCGCCTACGTCGTCGACATCACCACCGGGCAGGAGCTCTACGGCGACGACGCGACCGTCCCCCGGCTGCCCGCGTCGGTGGAGAAGCTCTACACGACGACGACGGCCCTGCAGCGCTTCGGTCCCGACGCCACGCTGAGCACGAGCGTGCTCGGAGCGGGCGAACAGACCGGCAGCACGTTCACCGGCACGCTCTACCTCCGCGGCGGCGGGGATCCGACGTTCGGATCGGCGGCGTTCGACTCGGCGAACTACGGCACCGGCGCCACGATGCAGCAGCTCGTCACCAACCTCATCGCCGGCACCGGCATGCGGACATTCGACGGCACCGTCGTCGCCGACGAGTCGATCTTCGACGCGGTACGCGGGACGCCCGCGACCGGCGAGCAGCCCTCGATCTGGGTGGAGGGCGAACTGAGCGGCCTGGCCTATGACCGGGGCTGGGCCAATTCCGACGGCACCGTCTACTTCGCCCATCCCGCGCTGGAGGCCGGCCGGCAGCTCGTCTCCGCCCTGCAGGCAGCGGGCGTGAAGGTCAAGGACCCGAGCGCGGTTCTCGCCGGGACGACGCCGGCCTCGGCCCGGACGCTGGCCAGCGTCTCGTCGCCGCCGATCGCCGAGCTGATCGCGCTGACCAACACGCCGTCGGACAACTTCTTCGCCGAGACGCTGCTCAAGGACATCGGGGCGCGGTTCGGCGGCGCGGGGACGACGGCCGCCGGGGCCGCCGTCGTGCGCGCCCAGATGGCCGCGAGCTTCGGCATCGATCCACAGCTCAACGATGGCTCAGGGCTGTCGCTGTCGGACCGCACCTCGCCGCTGCAGGTCGTGACCCTGTTGCGCGGGATGGCCGACGATTCCGAGTTCACCGACTCGCTGGCGGTGGCCGGCGAGACCGGCACGCTCCAGGACGAGATGCGCGGCACGATCGCCGCGGGTCGCTGCCGGGGCAAGACGGGGACGCTGAGCAACGTGTCCAACGTCGTCGGCTACTGCCACGCCCAGGACGGCCACACCCTCGCCTTCGCGTTCCTGATGAACCGGATCGATCCCGACTACGCGCATCCGATCCAGGATCAGATGCAGGTGGCGCTGGCCCGCTACGCCGGCTGACCGTCCAGCAGCGCGAGCAGACCGGCCTCGTCGAGCACCGTGACCCCCAGCCGCTCGGCCTGGGCGAGCTTGCTGCCGGGGCTCTCGCCGGCGACGAGATAGTCGGTGCGCTTGGAGACCGAGCTCGTCACACGGCCGCCGGCGGCGATGATCCGCTCGGTCGCCTGCTCACGGGTGAGCACGGGCAGCGTGCCGGTCAGCACGAGCGTCCTGCCGGCCAGCGGGCCCTCCCCGGGCGGCGGACCGTCCTGCGCCAGCGCCAGCCCGCGCTCGCGCAGCGCGGCGATCAACGCCAGCATCATGTCGTCGTGCAGCTGCTCGTGGATCGTGCGGGCCATCTTCGGCCCGATCCCCGGCGTCTGCTCGATCGTCTCCGGATCGGCGGCGAGCAGCGCGTCGATCGTGCGGAAGTGCTGGGCGAGATTGCGCCCGGTCACGCCGCCGACCTCCTCGATCCCGAGGGCGAACAGCACCCGGCCGAACGATTGGCGCCGGGACTGGTCGATCGCGGCGACGAGCTTCTCGGCCGAGACCGGCCCGAAGCCGGGCTGCTCGGCGATCTGCTCGGCCGTCAGGCCGTAGAAATCGGCCGCGGTGTGCACCCAGCCGAGATCCATGAACAGGCTGACCTGCTTCTCCCCGAGCCCGTCGATGTCCATCGCCCCGACGTAGTGCTTGAGCAGCTGCCAGCGGCGTCCCGGGCAGTCCCGGTTGGGGCAGCGGGTGAAGACCGAGCCCTCGGGCTTGACCGTCGGGGTGTCGCACACCGGGCAGCGGGCCGGCGGGACCGGCGGCGGCGGGCGGTCCGGGCGCTCGGCGACATGCGGAGCGGGCGAGAGCACCTGCGGGATGACGTCGCCGGCCCGCAGGACGATCACCTCCTCGCCCTCCCGCAGGTCCTTGCGCGCCAGGTCCTCCTCATTGTGCAGCGTCGCCAGCTTGATCGTGACGCCGGCGACGTGGACGGGCTCGAGCATCGCATAGGGGTGCAGGTCTCCGAACTTGCCAGGATTCCAGCCGATCCTGTTGAGCCGGGTGACCGCGGTGGTCGGGGGGAACTTCCAGGCGATCGCCCAGCGCGGATCACGCCCGACGACACCGAGCCGGCGCTGGAGCGCGAACTGGTTGACCTTGACGACGACCCCGTCGATCTCGAACTCCAGCGATCCGCGGCGGCGCTCCCAGCCCAGGCATTGCTCCACCACCTCCTCGTCGGTGTGCAGGAGCCGGACGTCGGGATGGACGGGAAAGCGGTGCTCACGCAGCCATTGCAGCGCGTCCCAGTGGGCGTCGAGCGACAGGCCCTCGGTGACGCCGATCGCGTAGCACCACAGCGAGAGCGGCCGCTCGGCGGCGAGCTTGGGATCAAGCTGGCGGATCGTTCCCGCCGCGGAGTTGCGCGGGTTCATGAACGTCGACAGGCCGGCCTCCGCGCGGCGCTCGTTGAGCGCGGCGAAGTCAGGCAGCGACATGTAGACCTCGCCGCGGACCTCGAGCAGCGGCGGCGGATCGTCCATGTCCAGGCGCAGCGGGATCGAGCCGATCGTGCGGAGATTGTGGGTGACGTCCTCGCCCACCTCCCCGTTGCCCCGCGTCGCCCCGCGTTCGAACACCCCGTGGCGGTAGATGAGCGAGATCGCGAGCCCGTCGATCTTCGGCTCGGCGACGAACTCGAACTCCGGATCCTCGATCGCCTCCCGGGCCAGGTGGTTGCGCATCCGCTGGATCCAGGCGCGCAGCTCCTCGGCCGAGCGGGCGTTGGCGAGCGACAGCATCGGCTCGGGATGCGTGACCTTGACGAGATCGGAGACCGGCTCGCCGCCGACCCGCTGGGTGGGGGAATCCGGCGTGACGACGTCTGGATGCTCGGCCTCGATGCCGCGCAGCTCATCGAGGAGGGCGTCGTACTCGGCGTCCCCGATCTCCGGGTCGTCGAGCACGTAGTAGCGATAGCCGTGATGGTCGAGCAGGCGGCGCAGCTCGGCCGCCCGCTCCGCGGGCGTCTGGGCCGGCCTCCCGGAATCGGGAGCCGGGTCGCCGCCCGGCTCCGTCACCGCTCGGTCACCTCGGGCGCCGCCGGCTCGATCAGGCGGCCGAGATCGTGGCGCTGGAGCGCCTCGAGCCCCTCACGGTCGGTGAGATCGAAATGGATCGGAGTGACGGCGATCTGACCGGCGGCGACCGCCGCGAGGTCGGTGCCGGTCTCGTCGCGCTCGAAGCTGGCGTCACCGTAGATCCGATATTGGCGCCGGCCCGGTCCGCCGTCGCTGACCAGCGACAGCTCGTCCCGGTAGATGCGTTTGCCGAGCCGGGCCACCGCGACGCCCTCCGGGTGAGCGCCGGGGACGTTGATGTTCAGCAGCGTGCCGGTGGGCAGCGGAACGTCGGCCAGCTCGGCGACGAGGCGCGCGGTGAACCGCGCGGCGACCTCGAAGTCGAAGCCGCTGCCGGTCCGGAAGTCAAGCTCGCGGCTGACCGACTGCTGGGAGACCGCGATCCCTGGCAGTCCGAGGACGATCGCCTCGAGCGCGGCGGCCACCGTTCCGGAGTACGTGATGTCGTCGCCGAGGTTGGCGCCGTGGTTGATGCCCGCCACCACGAGCTCGGTCCCGAAGCCCTCGACGAGGCCGAGGTTGGCGAGCCGCACGCAGTCCACCGGAGTTCCGTCGGTCGCGTAGCCGATCGTGCCGTCTCCGAAATCGACCTCCTCCACCCAGAGGGGGCGCCGGGTCGTGATCGAGCGCGCCATCGCCGAACGGTTGCCGTCCGGAGCGATCACGGCCAGCTCCACCGACGGCAGCGCGACGAGCGCGCGCCGCAGCGCCTGCAGGCCCTCGGCCTCGATTCCGTCGTCGTTGGTCAGCAGGACACGCACGTGTCGTCAATGCTATGGCGCGCGCAGGCGGCAGGGGTCATCGGAGCTCGGGCCGACGACGCGCCGTCCGTCGTAGCCGACCCCGGCGAGCTCCAGGCCGTGGGCCGGTGCGGTCGGCCCGGCGTCGGCGCGCGGCCGGCCGGCCAGCAGCGCGGTGAACCACTCGAGCGGCCGGCGGCCCCCCGCCACCTCGAGCATCGAGCCGACGAGCACCCGGTTCATGTTGCGCATGAAGGCGTCGGCCTCGATCCAGAACTCGAGCCGATCGGGATCGACCCGCCGCCAGTGGGCCGCGAACACGTCCCGGCTGAAGCGCACATGGTCGGTTTCGGTGGGCGTGAACGCCGTGAAGTCGTGGGTTCCGACGAGCGCCGCGGCGCAGGCGCTCAGCGCCCCAGGGTCGAGCGCGTGCGGCCAGTGAAGCATCCGCCGCCGTTCGTGCACGCTGCGCTGGCGGCGGTTGAGGACCCGGTAGCAGTAGGCGCGGCTCGTGGCGTCGTGGCGGGCGTCGAAGCCGGCCGGTGCGGCCGCGCAGTCCAGCACCGCGACGTCGTAGGGCAGCAGCGCGTTGACCGCGTCCGGGCGGACGGGCTCGCCGTCATAGCTGGCGACCTGCCCGCCGGCGTGGACCCCGGCGTCGGTGCGCCCGGCGACAGCCAGCCTGACCGCGTCACGGCGCAGGACGATCGCCAGCGCCCGCTCGAGCTCACCCTGCACCGTGCGCCGCTCCGGCTGGCGGGCCCATCCCGAGAAATCGGTCCCGTCGTACTCGATCAGCAGGCGCCCGACCACGGCCCGGCCTCCCCCGGCCGGGCTCATGCCCCGGCCCCGGTCCGCTACACCAGTTCGAGCAGGACCATCTCGGTCGAGTCCGACCGCCGCGGGCCGAGCTTCAGGATCCGGGTGTAGCCCCCCGGACGCTCCTGATAGCGCGGGGCGATCTCCTCGAACAGCTTGTAGACCATGAACTTGTCCTGGCCGAGCGCCGACAGCGCCTGGCGCCGCGCGTGCAGGTCACCGCGCTTGGCGAGCGTGATGAGCTTCTCGATCTCGGGCTTGACGGCCTTGGCCTTCGTCTCGCTCGTCTGGATGCGCTCGTGCTCGATCACCTCTTTGCTGAGGTTCATGAGCAGCGACTTCCGATGGGCGGAGCTGCGGCTGAGCTGATATCGCTGACGCTGATGGCGCATGGTCGGTCCTAATCGTTGCGCAACGCGAGACCGCGTGCGTGCAGGGTCTCGATGACCTCGTCGATCGACTTCTTGCCGAAGTTCGGAATCGCGTTGAGCTCACCCTCGGTCTTGGAGACGAGATCGCCGACGGTCTGGATGCCGGCGCGCTTGAGACAGTTGTACGAGCGCACGCCGAGCTCGAGCTCCTCGATGAGGATATCGTCCATCGCGTTGGGCGGGCGCGTGCTGGCCCCGACCTGGCCGCCGCCGACGAGGCCGGCGTCCAGCGCGCCGGGCGAGCCGACGTCACGGAGCTCGATGACGCGGTCGGCGTCGGTGAAGATCGCCAGCTGCGAGATGAGGATCTCCGCCGCTTCGCGCAGCGCGGCGTGGGGATCGATCGAACCGTCGGTCTCGATGTCCAGCGTCAGCTTGTCGAAGTCGGTCTTCTGACCGACGCGCGCCTGCTCGACGTTGTAGGCGACGCGCCGCACGGGCGAGAAGATGGAGTCGATCGGGATGACGCCGATCGGCTGGTCCGGGCTCTTGTTCTCCTCCGCCGGGCGATAGCCGCGGCCGCGCCCGATCGTCAGATACACCTCGAGCTTGGTCTTCTTCTCCAGCGTGGCGATATGGGCGTCCGGATTGAGGATCTCGACGCCGGACGGCAGGTCGATGTCCTTGGCCGTGATCTCGCCCGGGCCGGTGACGACGAGCGGCGCCTCGATCTCGGTCGCGTCGGAGTGCATCCGGCAGACGACGCCCTTGAGATTGAGCACGATGTCGGTGACGTCCTCCTTCACCCCCCGGATCGTCGAGAACTCGTGCGCCACCCCCTCGATCCGGACGCTGGTGACGGCGGCGCCGGCCAGCGACGACAGCAAGACGCGCCGCAGCGAGTTGCCGAAGGTGTAGCCGAAGCCCCGGTCGAGCGGCTCGATCGTGAACGAGCCGCGCGTGTCATCGACCGACTCGCTGGAGATTCGGGGCACTTGGAAGTCAAGCATCACACGTCCTAACATCGTGGGTTCCTGGCCGCCCGTTTGCGCGACGGCGTCAAACGCCCGCACGGGCCTCCGGCCCGGCGGCTGTCAAGGCTTCTGGTTACTTCGAGTACAGCTCGACGATCAGCTGTTCCTGCACCGGGGCGGCGATCTCGCGCCGCTCGGGCTTGCGCAGCACCTTGGCCGTCAGCGAGTCATGATCGGCCTGGAGCCACGCCGGCACCTGGCCGGTCAGCTCGGTCGCGTCGCGGATCACCTGCGTCGCGGTGGAACGCGGGTGGATGGCGATCACGTCGTTATCGCGCAGCTGATAGCTGGGGATGTTGACCCGGCGGCCGTTGACGGTCCAATGGCCGTGCAGGATGAGCTGGCGCGCTTGGCGCCGCGAGGCGGCGAAGCCGAGGCGGACGAGCACGTTGTCGAAGCGGCACTCGAGCATCCGCAGGAGGTTCTCGCCGGTCACGCCCTGCTGACGCGAGGCCTTTTGATAGTAGATCCGGAACTGCTTCTCCAGCACGCCGTAGTAACGGCGGGCCTTCTGCTTCTCACGGAGCTGCACGCGGTACTCGCTCTGCTTCTGGCGGCCACGGCCATGGTCGCCCGGCGGATAGGAGCGGCGCTCGACTCCGCACTTGTCGGTCAGGCAGCGCTCGCCCTTGAGGAACAGCTTCTGTCCCTCGCGACGGCACTGCTTGCACTGGGGAGAGGTGTCACGAGCCATGGTTAGACGCGCCTGCGCTTCCGGGGTCGGCAGCCGTTGTGGGCCTGGGGGGTGACGTCCTTGACGCCCGTCACCTCGAGGCCGGCGGCCTGCAACGAGCGAATCGCCGTCTCACGGCCCGAGCCCGGGCCCTTGACGAACACCTCCACCTTCTGCAGCCCGTGCTCGATGCCCTTGCGGGCGGCGGCGTCGGCCGTCACCTGCGCGGCGAACGGCGTCGACTTGCGTGACCCCTTGAAGCCCGCGCCGCCGGCCGACTCCCAGGCGATGACGTTGCCCTCGCGGTCGGTGAGCGAGACGATCGTGTTGTTGAACGACGTCTTGATGTGAGCTTGGCCGATCGGGATGTTCTTGCGAACGCGCCGGCGGCCGCGCTGGGGTCTGCGGGGAGCTGGACTCACTTCTTGCCTGCCTTCTTCTTACCGGCGACTTGGAGGCGCTTGGGGCCCTTGCGGGTGCGAGCGTTGGTCTTCGTGTTCTGACCCCGGACCGGCAGACCACGACGATGACGCAGGCCGCGATAGCAGCCGATCTCCTGCAGGCGCTTGATGCTCTGCGAGCGCTCGCGGCGAAGGTCGCCCTCGACGGTGTAGGAGCTGTCGATCAGGTCACGGAGCTTGACGACGTCTTCCTCCGTGAGGTCCCGGACCTTGCGATCAGGCTCGATCCCGAGCTTGGCCAGCAGCTCGTTGGACGTCGAGCGCCCGATGCCGTAGATGTAGGTGAGGCCGATCTCCACTCGCTTGTTGAGCGGGATGTTGACCCCTGAAATTCGCGCCATGAATGGGTTCCTTGCCGGGGAGGTGGAGCTAGCCCTGCCGCTGCTTGTGGCGGGGATTCGGACAGATCACGAGCACCCGCCCGTGGCGGCGGATGATCTTGCACTTCTCGCACATCGGCTTGACCGACGGTCGTACCTTCACGATGATTCGCTCTCAGGTTGGAAAGTTGTATTCCTCGGGGTGGCTCTGGCGACCGGTACGGTCGCCGCTACCGCGCCGAAGCGCACCTTGCAGCGCGAAATCGCTGCGCTGCAGGCGCACCGGGGGATGGTAGCAGGGTCGAGTCGGGTAGACGGACGGGGCCGCTACCAGGCGGACCGGACGCCATGCCGACGAGCGAAATCAGGCCGCGGCGCGCCCGTCCCCGGCCTCGTGCCACGGCGTCAGCACACGCGGGCCGGCGGCCGTCACGGCGATCGTGAACTCGAAATGCGCGGCCAGCGAGCCGTCCTGGGAGAAGATCGACCAGTGATCGTCGGCCACCCGCACGCCGTGCCGGCCGGCCGTGACCATCGGCTCGACCGCCAGCACCATCCCCTCCTCCAGGACGATTCCGGTCCCGGCCGCCCCGTAGTTGGGGATCTGCGGATCCTCGTGCATGTCACGGCCGATCCCGTGCCCGACGAGCGAGCGCACGACCGACAGGCCGGCGGCCTCGACGTGCTCCTGGACGGCGTGTGAGACGTCGCCGAGACGGTTGCCGGCGCGGCACTGCGGCACAGCGACCATCAGCGACTCCTCGGTCGTGCGCAGCAGCTTCTCGGCGACCGGCGTGATCGGGCCGACGGCGAACGTGCGAGCCGCATCGGCCACCCAGCCATCGAGCACGACGCCGATGTCGATCGAGAGGATGTCGCCCTTGGCGAGCTTGTACGGGCCGGGGATCCCGTGAACGATCATCGAGTTGGGCGACGCGCAGATCGATCCCGGGAAGCCCCGGTAGCCCTTGAACGCCGGGGTGGCGCCCTGCGAGCGGATGAAGCGCTCGGCGGCCTCGTCGAGCTCGGCGGTGGTGACGCCGGGTCTGACCTTGGCGGCGAGGAGGCTCATCGTCCGAACGAGGATGACGCCGGCGGCCGCCATGTGGTCGATCTCCTCCGGCGTCTTCTTGATGATCATCAGACGTCCTCCTCGAGCCGGAGAGTCGCGATCACCGCCCGGATGTGACCGTGGACGTCGGCAGGCTCGCGCGTCCCGTCGATCCGGCGCATCAGTCCGCGGCCGTCGTAGTAGTCGACGAGGGGCTTGGTCTTCTCGTGATAGACGCGCAGGCGATTCTCGATCACGTCGGCCTTGTCGTCGTCGCGCTGGATCAGCCGTGAGCCGTCCTGATCGCAGACGCCCTCGTTCTTGGGGGGATCGAACTCGACGTGATAGTTGTGGCCCGATTTGACGCACACCCGTCTGCCCGACAGGCGCCGGATGACCTCCGCGTCGGGCACGTCGATCAGCAGCGCGGCGGTGACCCGCCGGCCGAGCGTGGCGAGCTGCGCGTCGAGCGCGTCGGCCTGCTCGATCGTGCGCGGGAAGCCGTCGAGGATGAAGCCGTCGGCGGCGTCGTCCTCCTGGAGCCGCTGGCCGGCCATCGCGACGATCAGGTCGTCGGGGACGAGGTCGCCGGCGTCCATGAACTCCTTCGCCTTGCGGCCGAGCTCGGTTTCGTTCTTGACGTTGGCGCGCAGCATGTCGCCCGTCGAGATGAACGGCAGCTGGAAGTCCTCCCGCAGGCGCTCGGCCTGCGTGCCCTTGCCGGCGCCGGGCGGTCCGAAGAGAATCAGGTTGAGCTGCGCGGCCACGCGCTCACTCTATCGTCCGGCCGCCGAGAACGGTGACTGATCCTCGCCTCCGAGCCCGGTCGACGGCGAGCGGACGCTGTGTATGCTCGGCTGAGGTTCGCCCCGACCCTCGGCGGCCCCGGTTTCCCCGGCTTCACGCTTCGGCCGGCGCACCCCCACGTCGACCCGTCGGTCGACGCCTTCCCCCCGAGGAGACAACTGATGTCACGCAAGGTGTTCGACGTTCTCACCAGCACCGGCGGCCTGGTCGGCGTCGTGGTCCTGCTCATCGCCGGAGGCCTCCTGACCTGGGGCCACAGCTTCGTCAACTCCAATGTCCACGACCAGCTCGCCCGGCAGGAGATCGTCTTCCCGTCCGCGGCGGCGTTCGCCCATCCCAAGGCCGGCAGTGAGATCACCCAGGCGATGATCCCCTCGGTCTCGCAGTACGCCGGCCAGGAGCTGCTGACCGGACAGCAGGCCGAGGCCTATGCGGATCACTTCATCGCGATCCATCTCTCCGAGATGCCCTACGCGGGGGTGTACTCCAAGATCAGCGCGGCCGCGCTCGCCGCACCGACCGACACCAGCCTCAAGACCCTGGAGGCGACGTCGTTTCAGGGGACGACGCTGCGTGGCCTGCTGCTGGAGGCTTACGCGTTCTCGAAGATCGGGCAGGTGATGCTGTGGGGCGCGATCGCCTCGTTCGTCGGCGCCGCGCTGATGCTGCTGCTGGCCGCGCTGGGACTCCAGCATGCCCGCAGCACGGACCCGGAGAAGCAGATCCTGGCGCCGGAGCCCGCGCTCAGCCCGGCCATCTGACCCCAGGATCCAGACGCCGTGCGACTGCTGCTGATCGGAGCCGGCGTGATCGGCACCGTCTATGGGTGACACGGTGAGTGCAGCGGACACGCAGTCGCCGGCGTCGGTGGTCACCGACGCCGGCGGCCCTCCCGGGACCGTTGCGGATGGGATTCCCGGGCATCTGCGGGGTGATGAGCGATGGAGTTGCTCGGTTCGTCCGCATCGCCCAGCAGCCGGCCAGCATCGCCGCGGCCCTCTACCACTGCGAGATCGACCCGCGGCGACTCGCCGGGGACCGCCGAGCACCGCGGCTGATGTGCCGGGCGATCACCGACGGCGTCGCCGCGCTGACGCGCGAGGTCCTCGCCCTCGTCGCCCGTGACGGCCGGCTGGAGAGCCTCCTGGGTCTGCTGGCGCCCTAGCGCGACGGCTTCTCCGTCTCACCGAAGCGGCCGACGTGGCGCTCGTCGGGATAGCGCTCGGGATCCGATTCGCCTTCGGCGAACGTTCCGCGATGCTCCTTCTCCGGTGAGTCGGGCAACCGCTCCTCGCCCTCGGCGAAGGTCCCGACCTTGAGCTCATCGGGATACGCCTTGGGGTCTGACTCGCCCTCGGCGAACGTGCCCTTGTGGCGTGTGGGCGCTGCGGGGCGTGTGGGTGTCTGATCGTCGGTCATCGCTGCTCCAGTCGGGTGTGATGTGTCAAAGGGTGGATGGCCACGGCCGCATCGTGGTGGGCGGCGGCGGCGGTCACACGACGAGCGCCGGTGCCGTCACCCCGCCGGCGTGATCGGTCCAGCTGCGGCGATGCGCGGCGACCTCGGCGGACGGGACCACCAGGACCGGGCGATCGGCGTGATGGACGACCGCCTGGGAGACGCTGCCGAGCATCATCGACTTCACGCCGCCCCGCCCGCGCGTGCCGAGCGCCACGAGATCGGCGTCGAGCTCCTGCGCGATCACGAGGATCTCGTCGGCGATCGCGCCCTCGCGGCACGCCACCCGGGCGGTCGCCGCCAGCCCGGCGTCGGTCGCCCGTTGCGCGCCCTCCTGCGCGGTCTCCAGCGCCCGCCGGCGCATCGTCGCGTCGGCCGCGCCGTCGTCGTCGACGAAGCCGGCCAGCCCGAAGCCCAGACCGAGCGATCCGTTGCGGGCCAGCGCGTCGAGCATCGTCTCCCAGACGACGAGCACCGTCGCGGCGGCGCCCGGCATCAGCGTGGCGACGCGGTCGACAGCCGCCCGCGCGTCGAGCGAACCGTCGTAGCACACGAGGATCCGCGGACCGCCCGGTGACGTGGACCAGTGAGACACTTCGTGACGATCATCCATGGCGCGCTCCTGAGGCGTCGTTTTCGGCAAGGACCAAACGTCCTCACCCACGCCGGCCGGAGTGCTGGAGCCGGGACCAACATCGCCACGCCGAACTCTGGGGCGGGGCTGACACCGATGATAGTCACCCGGCCGGGCCGGCCACGACCCGACGGCAACCGCCACCGATTGTCTACGATGCGGGAGTGGGACCGAGCGTGCGATCCAGCGACCCCCTCCGCGTCCTGATCGCCAACGAACGCGACGACCGCCTCGCGCTGCTCGTGCCCATCGTCACCGGGCTCGGCCACGAGGTGATCGCCCGCGCCATCGACGTCGAGGACGTCGGGCCGGTCACCGCGCGGGAACGTCCCGACGTCGCGCTCGTCGGGCTCGGCGAGAGCTCCGAGCACGCGCTGACGATGATCGACAAGATCGTCCGCGAGGCCGCCTGCCCGGTCATCGTCCTGCTCCACGCCCCGGATCCGGCGTTCGTCAGGGAGGCGTCCAAGCGCGGCGTGTTCGCCCACATCTCCGACACCGACACCGAGGAGTGGCAGAGCTCGATCGACATCGTCCTGCGCCGCTTCGCCGAATACCACGAGCTCGAGGGCGCGTTCGGGCGCCGCGCGCTGACCGAGCGCGCCAAGGGCATTCTCATGGAACGTCACTCGATCGACGAGGACGCGGCCTTTGAGATGCTGCGCGAACGGTCGCGGACCGACAACCGCAAGCTGATCGACCTCGCCGCGGCCGTCGTCGACGGCTATCGCCTGCTCCCGGCCAAGCCGGGTCACCCCTGACCCCGCTCAGACCGCGGGCGTCTCGGTCCGGCGCATCGAGATGCCGGCGGCGGCATAGGCGTCGATCGCGTCGAGCGTCTCGGCCGCGAGCAGCGCGTGGGCGAGGCCGTCAAGTTGGTCCCGGTGCCCGGTGAGCAGCTGGGTGACCTGGGCGTGGGCCTCGTCGACGAGGCGGTGCACCTCCTCGTCGACCAGCCACTGGGTCTGCGGCGAGGTCTCGCTGGAGCCCGGGAAGAACGGCGCGCTGCCCGCGGAGGGCAGCATCGTGATCGGCCCCAGCGTGTCGCTCATCCCCCACCGGCCGACCATCTGGCGCGCGATCTGGGTCAGCTGGGCGATGTCGGACTCCGCCCCGGTCGTGATCTTCCCGTACACGATCTCCTCGGCCACGCGGCCGCCGAGCGCTACCCGGATCTTGGCCTCCAGGTCCTCACGCGAGTAGGAGACGCGATCGGCGTCCGGGGTGGAGAGCGTCACGCCGAGCGCCATCCCGCGGGGGATGATCGATACCTTGCGCACCGGATCGGCTTCGGGCGTGAGCATTCCGACGAGCGCATGACCGGACTCGTGATACGCCGTGCGCTCCCGGTCCTCGTCGCTGAGGATGATCCCGCGCGGCGCGCCGAGCATGATCTTCTCCAGGGCGTCGGTGAAGTCGGCCATCTGCACCTTCTGGTGATCGCGCCGGGTGGCGAGCAGCGCCGCCTCGTTGGCCAGGTTGGCGAGATCGGCGCCGACCATCCCCGGTGTCGTGGCGGCGACGACGTCGAGGTCGGCGTCGTCGGCCAGCGGAATCGAGCGGGTGTGGACCTCCAGGATCTTGCGCCGGCCGACGCGATCAGGCGCCTGCACGGCGACGCGGCGATCGAAGCGCCCCGGGCGCAGCAGGGCCGGATCGAGGATCTCCGGGCGGTTGGTCGCGCCGAGCACCACGACCGCCTGGTCGCTCTCGAAGCCGTCCATCTCGGTGAGGATCTGATCGAGGGTCTGCTCGCGCTCGTCATTGGCGCCGGTCACCGACGCCGAGCCCTGACGCGAGCGTCCGATGGCGTCGAGCTCGTCGATGAAGATGATCGACGGCGCCGCCTCCTTGGCCTTGGCGAACAGATCGCGCACGCGGGACGCCCCCACCCCGACGATCGCCTCGATGAACTCCGACGCCGCGATCGAGAAGAACGCGGCATGGGCCTCGCCGGCGACGGCTCGGGCCAGGAGCGTCTTGCCGGTCCCCGGCTCGCCGAACAGCAGCACGCCGTGCGGCATCCGCCCTCCGAGGCGCGAATAGCGCTCGGGCGTGCGCAGGAACTCGACGATCTCGGTCAGCTCGCCCTTGGCCTCGTCGATCCCGGCCACGTCGTCGAAGGTGACCCTGATCTTGTCCGGGTCGACGCGCCGGGCCTGCGAACGCCCGAAGTTCCCCAGCGCGCCCATGCCCCCGCCGGCCTGGGCGCGGCGGGCCAGCAGCACGAACACGCCGACGATCAACAGCGTCGGGCCGAAGCCCAGCAGGATCTCCTCCAGCAGCGACGTCGACTTGTTCGTCGACTCCGCGTTGACCTGCACGCCCTTGCTGTGGAGCAGGTCGGTCAGCTGGACGCTGCTCCAGAACGCCGGCACCTCAGTGGAGAAGAGGGTGGTCGCCGTGGCCGTCTTGTCGGCCGCCGGATAGCGCAGCTTGACGGTGAACGTCCCCTGGACGGTGTCGCCGGTTGAGGTGATCGACTTCACCCTCCCGTCCGCCACCTGATCCAGGAAATACGGGCTGAACGGAACCTTGACCCGTGGCTGGCCCGCGGGCTGCAGGAACAGGACCGAGAGCCAGTTGACCGCCAGCAGGACGAACAGGAACATCCAGAAGCCGCGCCAGCGATGCGGCGGCGTCGGCTGGTGCTGCTCGGGCATGCCGCGTCCGTCCGGAGCCGGCGCCACCCGCCATCCGTGCTTGTCACGCGGCATCGGCGCGGGCGCCGCCGGCGGATGTGGCGCTCCACGGGTCTTGCGCTTCGTTCGCAGTTCGCTCATCGCCCCATCGTCTCAGATCGGGCTCACGGGCCGGTGAGGCCGCGCCGTCTATGATCAGAGGCGCTCCCGATGTCCTCGGTGAGCGCCTCACCCCGGCTCCGACCCTCGGCCGGTTCCATGCGTGGCGACCCTTCGGTCGACACGGACCAACGCGCGTCAGGAGCCAGCCGCATGCACGTATCGACTCGCGTCACCGACGCCGGCCGCGATCGGCGCCGGCTCACTCGACCGCCGGCGCGCAGCCGGCCGGACCGTTCATCGAGGCGTGATCGCTCCCTGCGGATCGCGATGCTGGCGCCGCCATGGATCTCGGTGCCGTCGCCGGGCTACGGCGGCGTCGAGTCGGTCGTCAGCACCCTCACCGAGGCGCTGGTGGAGCACGGGCATGACGTGACCCTGTTCTGCGCGCCAGGATCACGGTCCAGCGCCCAGATCGTCAACCTGCTGCGCGAGACCCACCCCGACGAGATCGAGCGATCGCTGCACGAGGCCGATCACGTCGCCCGGGCGTACGCGATGATCGAGGACACCGCGGGCCAGCGGCCGTTCGACGTCGTCCACGATCACTGCGGCTTCACGGCGCTGGCGATGGCCGACCGTCTGAACGTCCCGGTCGTGCACACCCTCCACGGCCAGTTCACGGCCGACACGGCGGCGTTCTATGCCCACCACGGTCACAAAGCGACGCTCGTCGGGATCAGCCGGGCGCAGATCGCGTCCGCGCCGGCCGGCCTGCGGACGGTTGCCGCGATCCCCAATCCGATCGATCTGCGCGAGTGGCCGACCCGGGCCGGCGCCCACGGCCATCTGCTCTGGATCGGCAGGATGACGGAGAGCAAGGGGCCTCACCGGGCGATCGCCGCCGCGCGCGCCGCGGGCGTTGACCTGATCCTCGCGGGCGTCATCCAGCCGGGACAGCAGGCGTTCTTCGATCGCGAGATCGCGCCGCATCTCGACGGCGACCGCGTCACGTTCGTCGGCGAGGTGGGCGGCGCGGCGAAGCGGGATCTGTTCGCCGACGCCCGCGCCCTGCTGATGCCGATCCGCTGGGAGGAGCCGTTCGGAATGGTCATGGTCGAGGCGCTCGCCGCGGGGACGCCGGTGATCGCCTTCGCGGAGGGCGCGGCGCGCGAGCTCGTGCAGGACGGCCGGACCGGCTTTCTCGTCGCCGACGAGGCCGAGATGGGCGCCGCCGTAGCGCGGCTCGGCGAGATCTCCACGGCGGCCTGCCGGGCGTGGGTGGCCGAGCACTGCGACAGCGGCGTCGTCGCCGATGCCTACGTGCGGGCCTATCACGCGGCGCTGAGCGCCACCGCCGCCGCCCCGCTGAGCGCCCCCGGCGGCGCCCCGACCACCGCACGTGCCTGAGCAGACCCTTGCCGTCCTGGACGGCAGCACGTTCGTCGTCGGCGACCGGACCGGCGACCTGCGCGCGGGCGCGCTGCGCGAGCACGGGTTCTTCTCGGCCGACACACGCTTCCTGTCGCACTGGTCGCTGACCGTCGACGGCGCTGCCCTGAGGCTGCTGGGGCTTGACCAGGAGGATCACTTCGCGGCGCAGTTCTTCCTCACGCCGAGCGTCTCGGCCGAGCGGGAGGCGCCCTGCTCGGTGATGCGGCGGCGACTGGTCGACCGGCTGTGGATCGAGGAGATCACGATCGTCAACCATCGCCGCGAGCGACGCGCCGTGCGGGTGGAGCTCGCCGTCGACTCGGACTTCGCCGACCTGTTCGAGGTCAAGAGCGGAGCCGCGGCGCATCGCGAGGTCAGTCGCAGCCACGACGACGCCTCGCTCGTGCTCGCCCACGACAACGGAACGTTTCACCGCTCGGTCACGATCACCGCCGACCAGCCGGCGGAGATCTCCGGTCATGCCCTCATCTTCGAGCCGCTGCTGGCCCCAGGCGAGCAGTGGACGGTGGCGCTGCACGTCACTCCCCACGCCGCCCAGCCGGGCACGAGCTTCACCGACCGCGCGGTCGGCGGAACCCAGAGCGCGATCCGACGCGCCAAGCGCTCAGAGCTCGAGCGCTGGCTGGCCGGCGCCCCCGTGCTGGAGACGAGCGACCCGGGCCTGGCGCGAACCTATCGCGCGAGCCTCACCGACCTGGCGGCACTGAGGCTGCAGCCGGACCTCGGCGACCCGGCGACCCTGCCGGCCGCGGGGCTGCCGTGGTTCATGGCGCTGTTCGGGCGCGACAGCCTGATCACGAGCTTCCAGGCACTGCCCTACCTACCGTCGCTCGCCGCGGCGACCCTGCGGATGCTCGCCCGCCACCAGGCCGTCGATCGCGACGATTTTCACGACCGCGAGCCCGGGAAGATCCTGCACGAGTTGCGCTACGGCGAGCTGACGGCCACCGGGGTGGAACCCCACTCTCCGTATTACGGCAGCGCCGACGCGACGCCGCTGTTCCTGGTCCTGCTCGACGAATACCATCGCTTCACCGGAGATGACGAGCTCGTCCTGGCGCTGGAGCCCCATGCGCGGGCGGCGCTGGCGTGGATCGAGGCCGACGGCGACGCCGACGGCGACGGCTATGTGGAATACGAGCGCCGCAACCTCAGCACCGGGCTCGCCAACCAGTGCTGGAAGGACAGCTGGGACTCGATGCAGTTCGCCGACGGGACGCTCGCCTGCGGACCGATCGCGACGTGCGAGATCCAGGGCTATGTCTATGACGCCCGGCGGCGCGGGGCACGCCTCGCCCGGGAGGTGTGGCGCGACCCGGCGCTCGCGCAGCGGCTCGACGAGCTGGCCGGCGGCCTGCGCGAGCGCTTTGACCGTGACTTCTGGATGCCCGACAAGGGCTGTCACGCCCTCGCGCTGGACGGCCACAAGCGCCGGCTCGACAGCGCCACCTCGAACATCGGCCATCTGCTGTGGTCGGGGATTCTAGAGCCCGATCGTGCCGCCGCCACCGCCGAGCGGCTGTTGGCGCCGGCGCTGTATTCGGGATGGGGCGTGCGGACGCTGAGCGACTCCGATACGGGATACAACCCGCTCGGCTACCACGTCGGAACGGTCTGGCCGCACGACAACTCGCTGATCGTCGCCGGCCTCGCCCGCTACGGCCATCACGAGGCCGCCGCGACGATCGCGAACTCGATCCTCACCGCGGCCACCCATTTCGAGCATCGACTGCCCGAGGTCTTCGCCGGCTATCCGTCGGGACTGACCACGGTGCCGGTCGCCTATCCGACGGCCTCCCGGCCCCAGGCCTGGGCGGCCGGCACGCCGTTGATGCTGCTGACCACGTTGCTCGGTGTGACGCCGGAGGCGGCCGATGCCCGCGCCGAGCTTGCCGGCGGCATCGGAGAGGTCGTGCTGCGGCGGGCCGGACGGCGAGCCGGGGCCGCGACCGGCGTCGCTACTTGAGGAAGCCCTCGTAGTTGCGCATCATCAACTGGGCCTCGAGTTGCTTCATCGTGTCCAGCGCGACCCCGATGACGATCAGGATCGAGGTGCCGCCGAAGGCGAAGTTGGCGCTCGTGGAGTTGATCAGGATCGTCGGCAGGGCCGCGATCGCGGCCAGGAAGAGGGCGCCGGGGAAGGTCAGCCGGGCGAGGATGCGATCCAGGAACTCGGCCGTCGGCCGGCCGGGCCTCACCCCGGGGATGAAACCCCCGTACTTCTTCAGGTTGTCGGCCTGGTCGACCGGGTTGAACGTGACCGCGGTGTAGAAGTACGTGAACAGGATGATGAGGATGCTCTCGCCGGTCACGTAGTGCCAGCTGCCGGGGCTGAAGAAGTTGTAGAGGTCGGTGCCGAAGCCCGCGCGGTTCTGGCCGATGAGCTGGCCGACGGTCGGCGGGATCGCCATCACGCTGGCGGCGAAGATGACCGGGATGACCCCGGCCATGTTGACCTTCAGCGGCAGATAGGTCTGGCCGCCCTGGGTCATGCGCCGGCCGATCACCCGCTTGGCGTACTGGATCGGGATCCGGCGCTGTCCCTCCTGGACGAACACGACCGCGGCGACGACGCCGACCGCGATGAACGGCATGATCACGCGGAAGACCTGATCCGGGTTGTTCCACCAGGCGCTGATCCCGCCCGGGATGCGCGAGACGATCGAGGCGAAGATGAGCAGCGAGATCCCGTTGCCGATCCCGCGCTGGGTGATGAGCTCGCCCATCCACATCAGCAGCACCGTTCCGGCGGTCAGCGAGATGACGATCAGGAAGACCTTGAACAGCGTGAAGTTGGAGATCAGCGTCGCGCCGGCCGACTGCTCGAAGCTGCGGAACAGGAAGACGTAGCCGATCGACTGCGCGAAGGCGAGCCCGACGGTCAGATAGCGCGTGTACTGGGTGATCCGCGCCTGGCCGACCTCACCCTCCTTGGAGAGCTTCTCCAGCGAGGGGACGACCACCTGCAGGAGCTGCAGGATGATCGAGGCCGTGATGTACGGCATGATGCCGAGCGCGAAGATCGCGATCCGGCCCAGGCCGCCGCCCGAGAAGAGGTTGAGCAGCCCGAGGATGCTGTTGCCGCCGAGCTGCTTCTGGATCTGCTGGACAGCCGCCGAGTTGATCCCCGGCGCGGGAATATGCGTCCCGATCCGGTAGAGCAGCAGGATCCCGGCGGTGAAGACGATCTTCTTGCGGATCTCTCCGACCCTGAACGCCCCGAGGATCGTCGAGATCATGACCGGCTCAGCCTTCGAGCACCTGGCAGGTCCCGCCGGCGGCTTCGATCTGCTCGCGCGCGGCGCGGCTGAAGCCATGGGCATGGACCGTCAGCGCCTTGGTGATCTCGCCCTTGGCGAGGATCTTGACCGGAATGTCCTTGCGGGTGGCCAGTCCCTTGGCGTGCAGGGTCTCGACCGTGACCGGTCGCCGGCCTCGAAGCGCGCCTCGAGGTCGAGCAGGTTGACCGGCTGGGTGTAGGTCCGGAAGGGCTCGAACGGCATCGACTTCTTCATGTGCGGGCCGCGCAGCTTGCGCATCCGCATGTGGATCGGCATCTGCCCACCCTCGAAGCGCGCGCGCTGCTTGGAGCCCGCGCGCGAGCCGTAGCCCTTCTGGCCGCGGCCCGACGTCTTGCCGGTGCCCGATCCCTCGCCGCGCCCGACCCGCTTGCGCGGGCGTCGCGATCCCGGAGCCGGGCTCAGATTGTGCAGGCCGATCCGATCCTGGTCGTCGGCGCGGGCATCCTCGACGGCGCTCATGACTCCCTGACCTCGATCAGATGACGGACCTTGTGCAGCATGCCCCGGGCCTGGGGCGAGTCGACGACCTCGACCGTGTGGCCGATGCGACGCAGGCCCAGCGACCGCAGGGTGTCAAGCTGGGCCTTGTCGCAGCCGTTGCGCGACTTGCGCTGGGTGACGACGAACGTGCTCACGACCCCTCCTCGGCGGCGGCGTCAGCCGCGTCCTCGGCCTCTGCCTCGGCGGCGGCCGGCTCGGCGCCGGCGGTCGCATGGGGCGGCTGCGCCGCGACGGGAGCCGCGGGGGCGGGCTCGGCATCGGCCACAGGAGCGGCTTGCGAGTGAGCGGAAGCATCGGCAACCTCGCCGGGGACGGCCGGAGCGGGCGCGACGGCGGCGGCGGGCGCCGGCTCGGCAGCCGCCGGAGCGAGGGACATCGGCACGCGGACTCAGAGACGGGCGGCGGGGCGGTCGCGTCCGCGGCCACTCGCGGCCCCTCATCCCCTGCCACACCGGTCGCATCGGACGCGGTGGCCGAGGAGGTCGCCGCCCCGTCGGACGGCTCCGACGTCAACCCCAGGACCTGATTGACCGACAGCCCGCGCAGCTTGGCGACCTCGGCGGGCGTCCGCAGCGACTCCAGCCCAGCCATCGTCGCCTTGACGAGGTTGATCGGGTTCTGCGAGCCGAGGCTCTTGGAGAGGATGTCGTGGATCCCGGCCAGCTCGAGCACCGCGCGCACGCCGCCGCCGGCGATGACGCCGGTGCCCGGCGCGGCGGGCTTGAGGAAGACGCGTCCGGCGCCGAAGATGCCGGTCGTCTGATGGGTGATCGTCGAGCCGTGCTTGGGGACGCGATAGAGGTTCTTCTTCGCGCGCTCGACGCCCTTCTGGATCGCGACGGGGACCTCGTTGGCCTTCCCGTAGCCGATCCCGACGACGTCACGCTCGTCTCCGACGACGACGAGCGCCGTGAAGGAGAAGCGACGTCCGCCCTTGACGACCTTGGCGACGCGGTTGATCTCCACCACGCGCTCCTGCAGGTCCAAGCCCGCTGCTGACACTGTGCGTTCGGCCATGAGTGATCTGAGCGTAGCGGCTGGCCGCTAGAACGCCAGCCCGCCCTCACGGGCACCTTCGGCCAGCGCCTTGACGCGGCCGTGGTACTGATAGCCGCCGCGGTCGAAGACGGCCGTGTCGACGCCCGCCGCCCTCGCGCGCTCGGCGAGCAGCTCGCCGGCGCGATGCGCCTGCTCGGTGGGCTTCAGCGTGCGCAGAGCGTCCTCCGTCCAATTGACGGCGGCCAGCGTCCGGCCGGCGTCGTCGTCGATGAGCTGGGCGGCGATGCCGCGGTTGGAGCGGAACACCGAGATGCGGGGTCGCTCGGCGGTTCCCGTCACCTTGGCGCGAACGCGACGGCGGCGCCGCAGCCGGGCGGCCGGTCTGGTCATCACGGTCATGCTCGCTTACCGACCTTCCGGGCGACGTATTCGCCCTCGTAGCGGATTCCCTTGCCCTTGTAGGGCTCGGGCTTGCGCTGCTTGCGGATGATGGCGGCGATCTCGCCGACCTGCTGCTTGGAGGCGCCACGCACGACGATGCGCGTCGGCTGCGGCACCTCGAACTCGATCCCGTCGGGCGCCTTGACCGACACCGGGTGCGAGTAGCCGAGCGCGAGCTCGAGGTCGCGCCCCTTGAGCACGGCGCGATAGCCGACGCCCTGGATCTCGAGGCGCTTCTCGAAGCCTGCCGTCACACCCTCCACCATGTTGGCCACGAGCGTGCGCGTCAGCCCGTGCAGCGCGCGGTGCTGACCGCGGTCGGTCGGCCGGGTGACGACGAGCTCGTCGCCGACGTGCGCGACGGTGATGTCGCGGCTGACCCGCTCGGTCAGCTCGCCCTTGGGGCCGTTGACGGTCACACGCTCGGGCTCGATCGCGATTGACACGCCCGCGGGGACGGGAATGGGTTGTCTACCGATTCTGGACATCGTCGCTAAGGGTTACCAGACCCGGGCCACGACCTCGCCGCCGATGCCCTGCTGGCGAGCTTCGTGGCCGGTCATGACGCCCTTGGACGTCGAGATGATGGCGGTTCCCATCCCCCCCTGGATCTTGGGGATGCGGGTGTGGTCGACGTACGTCCGCTGTCCGGGGCGCGAGACGCGCTGCAGGCCGGACATGACCGGCTTGCGGTCATCGGTGTACTTCAGCGTGATCATGATCTGCTCACCGGGGCGCCCGGGGACCGGAGGCTCGACCCGGTAGGCGTCGATGTAGCCCTGCTCCTTGAGGATCCGGGCGAGCTCCACCTTGAGCTTGGAGGAGGGGATGGTGACGTCCTGGTGCTGCGCGCGGGCGGCGTTGCGCAGGCGTGTCAGGAAGTCGGCGACGGGGTCGGTCATGCTCATGGCGTCAGCTCACCAGCTCGACTTCGTCATACCGGGGATGTAACCGTTGTGGGCGAGCTCGCGCAGGCAGATCCGGCACAGGCCGAACTTGCGATACACCGCACGAGACCGGCCGCAGCGCCGGCACCGGGTGTAACCCCGGGTCTTGAACTTCGGCGTCCGCGCCTGGCGGACGCGCTGTGAGGTCTTGGCCACTGTGCTCCTTTAAGACTGGTTGTCGGCCGTCGCCACTGACATGGAACCCGCCCGCGCGGGCGCACGGCCTTCCTTCGAAAACGGCATCCCGAGCGCCTCCAGCAACGCGTAGCACTCCTCGTCGCTCGCTGCGTTCGTGGTGATCGTGATGTCGAGGCCACGGACCTGATCGATCTCGTCGTAGTCGACCTCGGGGAAGATGATCTGCTCGCGGACGCCCATCGAGTAATTGCCGCGGCCGTCGAACGAGCGCGGGTTGAGCCCGCGGAAGTCCCGGATCCGGGGAATGGCGATCGACATGAGCCGGTCCAGGAACTCGTACTGGCGCTCGCCGCGCAGCGTCACGGCGACGCCGACCGGCATTCCCTCGCGGACCTTGAACTGGGCGATCGACTTGCGGGCGCGGCGCACGCTCGGCTTCTGGCCGGTGATCGTCCCCAGCTGCTCGGCGGCGGCATCCAGCATCTTGGAGTCCTGCTTGGCGTCGCCGCAGCCCATGTTGACCGTCACCTTCTCGATCTTGGGCGCCTGCATGACGCTCGAGTAGCCGAAGTGCTCGACGAGCGCCGGACGGATCTCCTCGATGTATCTCGTCTTCAGTCGTGCCGTGGCCATCAGTGCGAGTCCAGCCTCTCTCCGCTGCGCTTGGCGACGCGCAGCCGCTTGCCGTCGACGAGCTCGATCCCGACGCGGGTCGGCTTGCCGTCCTTGGGGTCGATCAGCGCCACGTTGGAGACGTGGATCGGACCCTCGCGCTCGATCACGCCGCCGCCCTGCTGGCCGGAGGCCGTCTGGGTCGGGCGCTGATGGCGCTTGACGATGTTCATGCCCTCGACGAAGACCCGCTCCTTCTTGGGCTCCACGCGCAGGACCTTGCCCCGCTTGCCGCGGTCCTTGCCGCTGATCACGACGACCTCGTCGTCGCGGCGAATACGTGCGGGCATGGCTAGAGCACCTCCGGGGCGAGCGAGACGATCTTCATGAAGTTGCGGTCGCGCAGCTCGCGGGCGACGGGTCCGAAGATGCGCGTGCCGCGCGGATTGTTCGCCGCGTCGATCAGCACGGCGGCATTCTCGTCGAACGCGATGTACGTCCCGTCCTCACGCCCGTAGGACTTCTTGGTGCGCACCACGACGGCGGTCACCACCTCGCCCTTCTTGACCGAGCCCTGGGGGCTGGCGGTCTTGACGGTGGCGGTGATCGTGTCGCCGACGCCGGCGTAACGCCGGCGTGAGCCGCCGCGCACGCGGATCACCAGGATCTCCCTGGCGCCGCTGTTGTCGGCCACCCGCAGGCGGGTCTCGTTCTGGATCACTTCGCCCTCTCTATCACTTCGACCAAGCGCCAGCGCTTCGTCCGGGAGAGCGGACGCGCCTCACGGACGGTCACGACGTCGCCGGTATGGGCGTCGTTGGACTCGTCGTGGGCGTGGAGGGTCTGCGAGGTGCGGACGATCTTCTCGTAGCGCCGGTGACGGCGCGCGGTATCGATCCGCACCGTGATCGTCTTGTCGGCCTTGTCGGAGACGACGATCCCCTGCCGCGTCTTCTGGGTGCCCTCGACGTGCTCGCGCGGCGGGGTCGTCTGACCGACGACTCCGCTGGCCTTCGCCTTGGCCCGCGCGCGGGCGCGCTCGGTGCGCCGCTCCCGGGCCTTCTTCGCGCGCTGCACGCCGCGCTCGGCATGGCGTTCCTCCGCGGTGCGGGGCGTGCGCGTCCCCACCTTGGCGGCCTTGGCGGCGCGCGCCCGCTGGCGACGCTCCTTGGGCGCCAGCACCGCAACCGGGGCGGCCGGCGCGCTCTCCTGAACGGGAGCGCTCTCGGTGTCCTGCGCAGTCTCTGGGGTCTGATCTTCAGCCATTGTCCTGTCCGCTTCTCGTCTGTCGTTCACGGGCCACCGTCAGGGCGCGCGCCACTTCCCGCTTGGCGCGGCGCAGGCCGGCGGTGTTGTCGAGCTCGCCGGTGGCGTGCTGGAAGCGCAGGCCGAACAGCTCGCGCCGGGCGGTGGCGATGTGCTCGCCCAATTCGGTTTCCGACAGGTCTCTGAGGTCGAGCGCCCGCACGGTCACACCTCCTCTCGCATCACGAACTTTGTGCGCACCGGCAGCTTGTGCCCGGCGAGGCGCATCGCCTCACGAGCCAGATCCTCGGGCACGCCGGCCAACTCGAACATGACGCGTCCGGGCTTGACCACCGCGACCCAGCCCTCGGGCGAGCCCTTGCCCGAGCCCATGCGCGTCTCGGCCGGCTTCTTGGTGAAGGGCTTGTCGGGATAGACGTTGATCCACACCTTGCCGCCGCGCTTGATCTTGCGCGTCATGGCGATACGAGCGGCCTCGATCTGGCGGTTGGTCAGCCAGCCGGCGTCGATGGACTTGAGTCCGTACTCGCCGAACTGGACCGTGACCTGTCCGCGTGAGAGGCCGGCCCGACGTCCGCGATGCTGCTTGCGATGCTTGACACGACGGGGGGAGAGCATCAGCGAGCGCCTCCCTGGCCCGAGCCCCCGGACGAGCCGGCGCCACCCGGACGCGGACCGCGACCGCCGCCGCCACCCGGACCACGACCACCGCCGCCACCCGGACCGCCCGGACCACGACCGCCGCCACCCGGACCGCCCGGACCACGACCACCGCCGCCACCCGGACCACGACCGCCGCCCGGACCGCCCGGACCACCCGGACCACGACCACCGCCGCCACCCGGACCGCCTGGGCCACGACCGCCGCCACCCGAACCACGACCGCCGCCCGGACCGCCACCGCTGCCGCCGCGATAGCCGCCACCGCCACGGCCACCGCCGCCGCCGGGACCTGAGCCGCCGGGGCCACCCGGACCGCCCGGACCACGGCCACCCGGACCGCCGCGACCGCCGCCGCCCGGACCGCCGCCACGTCCACCCTGACCGCCGCGGCCTCCGCCGCGACCGTCGCGGCCGCTGCGACCGTCACGGCCACCGCGATCAGGAGCCTGCGGAAGCGGCTCGTCCATGATCGTCAGGTCGGCGCCGGTGTAGCCCTCGGGCATGATCTCGCCCTTGTTGATCCAGCACTTGACGCCGATGCGGCCGAAGGTCGTGCGCGCCTCGTGGAAGCCGTAGTCGATGTCGGCGCGCAGCGTGTGCAGCGGCACCCGGCCATCGGAGTAACCCTCGGTGCGGGCCATCTCGGCGCCGCCGAGGCGACCGGAGACCTGGACCTTGACGCCCTTGGCGCCGGAGCGCATGGCGCTCGTCAGCGCGCGCTTCATCGCGCGGCGGAAGGCGACGCGGTTCTGGAGCTGCTCGGCGATCGACTGCGCGACGAGGCGCGCGTCGAGCTCGGGGCGCTTGATCTCCAGGATGTTGACCTTGACCTGCTTGCCGGTGATGCGGTGCAGGTCACGGCGGAGCTGGTCGACCTCGGAGCCGGACTTGCCGATCACGATGCCCGGCCGCGCCGTGTGGATGTTGATCTCCACATCGGTGGCGTTCTTGCGGATCGTGATGTCAGACAGTCCGGCGTGCGAGAGCCGGCCGATGATGTGCCGGCGGATGAGCGTGTCCTCGTGGAGATAGTCCGCGAAGTGCTTCTCGTTGAACCAGTTCGACTTCCAGTCGTGGATATAGCCGACGCGGATCGATTCGGGGTGAACTTTCTGACCCATGGGTGTCTAATCAGTCCTTCGGCGTGAGCAGGATCGTCAGGTGGCTGGTTCGCTTGCGAATCCGGGTGGCGCGGCCCATCGCGCGCGGCCGGAACCGCTTGATCGTCGGACCCTCGTCGGCGTGCACCGCCTTGACGTAGAGGTCCTCGCCGACGAGCTCGTGATTGTGCTCGGCGTTGGCGACCGCGGATTCCAGGAGCTTGCTCCAGTCCCGCGCGATCGCCCGCGGCGTGACAGCGAGGATAGCTCGTGCCTCCTCCACCGACTTCCCGCGGATGTGATCGCAGACGAGCCGCGCCTTGCGGGCCGACGAGCGCACGTACTTGGCCTGGGCGCGCACGACCGGAGCGGGCAGGCTCGGATCACGCCGGGCGCGTCGGCGCGACGGCGTCGGCTTGGCCGACTTCTCGGCCGGAGCCTCGGGCTCGGACCCGCCACGCCGCAGTCCCCGCCGGCGCTTGCGATTAGGAGCGGGCTCCTCGGCCGCCGGGCGGGCGGCATCCTCGTCCTCGGCCTCGTCGCCGGCGTCCTCCTCGGACTCGGCGTCGTCCCCGGATCCGGCGTCGGCGACGTCGCCGGATCCGGCGGCGGTGACGTCGTCATCCTCGGTGCCCTGCACGGGCGCAGTGGCCTCAGGGGCCTCCGCGGCGGCCTCCTGGGCCGGCTCGCTCACGGCGGACTCGGGCTCCGGCGACTCGTCGGCGCCGGGGGTCTCCGGTGATTCGCTCATCGCCGCTTACCCGTGCCGGCATGCCCACGGTACAGGCGGGTGGGGGCGAACTCGCCGAGCTTGTGACCGACCATCGACTCCGACACGAACACCGGCACATGCTTGCGCCCGTCGTGCACCGCGATGGTGTGTCCCACCATGTCCGGGAAGATCGTCGAGGAGCGCGACCAGGTACGGATCATGCGCTTCTCGCCGGAGGCGTTCATCGCCTCGATGCGTCCCATCAGCCGCTCTTCGACGAACGGCCCCTTCTTGCTCGATCGGCTCATCGGTTCTTGCCCTTGCCTCTCCTGCGACCGCGCACGATGTACTGGTCGGATTTCTTGCCCTTCTTACGAGTGCGGTAACCGAGGGTGGGCACGCCCCACGGGGTCACCGGGTGACGGCCGGGCGTCGTCGAGCCCTCGCCGCCGCCGTGCGGATGGTCGACCGGGTTCATCGCCGTGCCGCGCGTCTGCGGGCGCACGCCCATGTGGCGCTTGCGGCCGGCCTTGCCGATCTTGACGTTCTGATGATCGGAGTTGCCGATCGTCCCGACCGTGGCGCGACACTCGGCGCGGACCATGCGCATCTCGCCCGAGGGCAGGCGCAGCGTGGCGTAGTCGCCTTCACGGGCGAGCAACTGGACGCCGGTTCCGGCCGAGCGGGCGAGCTGTCCGCCACGGCCCGGGGTCAGCTCGACGTTGTGGACGATCGTGCCGGGAGGCATCTTGGCCAACGGCAGCGCATTGCCGACGCGGATGTCGGCATCCTCGCCCGACTGCACCGTCGCCCCGACGCGCAGGCGCCCAGGCGCGAGGATGTAGCGCTTCTCGCCGTCGGCGTAGTGCAGCAGCGCGATGTAGGCCGAGCGATTGGGGTCGTACTCGATCTCGGCCACGCGAGCGGGGATCCCGTCCTTGAGCCGCTTGAAGTCGATCTTGCGATACAGGCGCTTGGCGCCGCCGCCGCGATGGCGCGACGTCTTGCGACCGTTGGAGTTGCGGCCACCGCTCTTCTTCAGGCCCTCGGTCAGCGACTTCTCCGGCGTCGAGCGGGTGATCTCGGCGAAGTCCGGATACGAGACGAAGCGGCGTCCCGGCGAGGTTGGCTTTGGCTTGCGAATCGGCATGACAGCTCTACTCCGGAGCCTCGAAGGCCTGGAAGATCGGGATCGAGTCGCCGGCGCGCACCTGGACGATCGCCTTCTTCCACTTGCGCGTGTGGCCCGCGTAGACGCCGCGGCGCTTGGGCTTGCCCTTGACCGAGGCCGTGCGGACCGCGGTGACCTTGACGTCGAACAGGATCTCGACGGCCTGGCGGATCTGGGTCTTGTGAGCCTTGTCGTGCACGCGGAAGGTGTACTTGCCGGCCTCGGCGAGCACGAACGACTTCTCGGACACGACCGGCCGGATGATCACCTGACTGGGGTCCATCAGCTGGCCTCTCGTTGACGTGAGCCGTTGCCGGCGGCACGCGCCGCCAGAGCGGGGAGCGCGGTCTCGGAGACGAGCAGCGAGGTGGCGCCGATGATGTCGGCGACGCCCGCGTCACCGACCGGCATCACCGAGACCTTGCGCAGATTGCGGAACGACAGCCCGGCCGGAGCCTCGGCCTCGTCGAGCAGGACGAGGACGTGGCCGCTGTGCCCGGGGCGCTCCCAGTCCGACAGCATCGAGACCGCGCGCTTGGTCGACGGGGTCTCGAAGCCGGTGGCGTCGAAGGTGGCGAGCGAGCCGCGCTCGGCATGGACCGAGAGCGCGCTGCGCAGCGCGGCGCGATGGGCCTTGCGGTTGACCTTGACGGTGTAGTGCCGAGGGCTGGGTCCGAACACGGTGCCGCCGCCGGTCCAGACCGGTGAGCGGGAGGACCCGGCGCGAGCGCGGCCGGTGCCCTTCTGGCGCCACGGCTTGGCGCCGCCGCCGGACACCTCGCCGCGGGTCTTGGTCGAGGACGTGCCCTGCCGGCGAGCGTTCAGCTCGGCGCGCACCGCCTCGTGAACGAGCGGCATGTTGAAGCTCTGCTCGAACGCGGCGGGATCCAGGGTCGCCGAGCCGCCGCCGAGCTTGGGGGCGGTTCTAGCCATCGGAGCGAACCTCCACGGTCGAGCCGGTCGGCCCGGGCACCGCGCCGCGGACGAGCAGCAGATTGCGCGCGGCCATGATCTCGACGACTGTCAGCCCGCGCTGGGTGATGCGACCGCCACCCATGCGTCCGGGCCCGCGGATGCCCTTCATGACCCGCGACGGGGTCGCCGAGGCGCCGATCGATCCCGGCGCCCTGACGTTGTGCGACCCGTGGGACTTGGGGCCGGAGGAGAAGTTGTGGCGCTTGATCGTGCCGGCGAAGCCCTTGCCCTTCGACTTGCCGGAGATCTTGACCTTCTGACCGACCTCGAACGCCTCGACGGTCACCGTCTCGCCGACGAGCAGCTCGCCGGCCTCGTCGCGGAACTCGACGAGATGGCGGTGCGCGGAGGCGTCGGCCTTCTTGAGATGGCCGAGCTCGGCTTTGGTCAGGACCTTCTCCTTGCACGCCCCGAAGGCGAGCTGGACGGCCTCGTAGCCGTCGCGCTCGAAGGTGCGGATGGCGGTGACCGGGCAGGGGCCGGCCTCGAGCACGGTGACGCGCTCCACGCGCCCGTCCTCGAGGAAGCGCTGGGTCATACCGAGCTTCTTGGCGAGAATCGCGGCCATGGGACTACGAGGCGAGGCGGATCTCGATATCCACGCCGGCCGGCAGATGGTCGAGTCGCTGGAGCGAGTCGACGGTCTTGGGCGTCGGCTGGTGGATGTCGATCAGTCGCTTGTGGGTGCGGATCTCGAAGTGCTCGCGGGAATCCTTGTCCTTGAAGGGCGAGCGGATCACGCAGTACACGTTCTTCTCCGTCGGCAGCGGGACGGGACCCGAGACGTTCGCGCCGGTGCGCGTCGCCGTCTCGACGATCTCCTTGGCCGCTGTCTCGATCGCCGTGTGGTCATAGGACTTCAGGCGGATGCGGATCTTGTTTTGGGCGATTGTGGCCACGATTAGGTAAGGCTGCTGGCTCTCTTGCAGTGTTGAGGGCGAGGTCGGATGGGAGGCCCATCCGCCCCGCCCCTCGAAGGTCGTATCTGATGGAAAACGGCGGCGGGGCCAGACCGGCCCGCGCCGCCCTGCCGACTACTGAATGACTTCGGTCACGACTCCCGAGCCGACCGTCCGGCCGCCCTCGCGAATCGCGAACCGCAGGCCCTGGTCCATGGCGATCGGCTGGATGAGCTCGATCTCCATCTGGACGTTGTCGCCGGGCATGACCATCTCCGTGCCCTCGGGCAGGTTGGCCACACCGGTGACATCCGTGGTGCGGAAGTAGAACTGCGGCCGGTAGCCCGTGAAGAACGGCGTGTGACGGCCGCCCTCCTCCTTCTTGAGGACGTAGACCTCGGCCTTGAACTTGGTGTGCGGCGTGATCGAGCCCGGCTTGCACAGCACCTGGCCGCGCTCGATCTCCTCACGCTTGGTGCCGCGCAGCAGGCAGCCGACGTTGTCGCCGGCGCGCCCCTCGTCGAGGATCTTCTTGAACATCTCGACGCCGGTGACGACGGTCGTCGTCGTCGCGCGGATGCCGACGATCTCGACGGTCTCACCCGTCTTGATGATCCCCTGCTCGATGCGCCCGGTGGCGACCGTGCCGCGGCCGGTGATCGAGAAGACGTCCTCGACCGGCATCAGGAACGGCTTGTCGAGGTCGCGCACCGGCTCCGGGATGTACGTGTCCAGGGCCTCGGCGAGCTCGAGGATCTTGCCCTCGTACTCGGCGTCGCCCTCGAGCGCCTTCAGCGCCGACCCGACGACGAACGGGATGTCGTCTCCGGGGAACTCGTACTCGGAGAGCAGGTCACGGATCTCGACCTCGACGAGCTCGAGGAGCTCGGGGTCGTCGACCATGTCCGCCTTGTTGAGGAAGACGACGATGTAGGGCACGCCGACCTGGCGGGCGAGCAGGATGTGCTCACGCGTCTGGGGCATGGCGCCGTCGGCGGCCGACACGACGAGGATCGCGCCGTCCATCTGGGCTGCGCCGGTGATCATGTTCTTCACATAGTCGGCGTGACCGGGACAGTCGACGTGGGCATAGTGCCGGTTCGCGGTCTCGTACTCCACGTGCGAGGTCGCGATCGTGATGCCGCGGGCCTTCTCCTCGGGTGCGTTGTCGATCGAGTCGAACGACCGCACCTCGGTGCCGTCTCCGAAATGGTCATGGAGCACCTTGGTGATGGCCGCGGTCAGCGTCGTCTTGCCATGGTCGATGTGACCGATGGTCCCGACGTTGACATGGGGCTTGTCGCGCTCAAACTTGGCCTTCGCCACTGTGGTCTTGCTCCTTCGATTTCTAGAGGTTTTGGTAGGTCTCTAGGACCAACCCATCCAGGATATAAGTTTTCCGTCCACCGCTGCTGCTACGTCCCTGACCGACCGGCTCGCGGCCGGGCCGGTCAGGCCGCTTCACTCAGTCCCTCCGCGATGTTAGGAGGCACTTCCTCATAGCGGTCGAACTGCATCGTGTACGTCGCCCGGCCCTGGGTCGTGGACCGCAGGTCGGTGGCATAGCCGAACATCTCGGCCAGCGGCACGTGCCCGGAGACGACCTGGGCGTTGCCGCGCTGCTCCATCCCGCTGATCTGTCCCCGGCGCCGGCTGAGGTCGCCGATGACGTCGCCCATGAACTCCTCGGGCGTCACGACCTCGACGGCGAACACCGGCTCCAGCAGAACCGGCTTGGCGCGCGCCACCGCCGCCTTCAGGGCGAGCGACCCGGCGATCCGGAATGCGATCTCCGAGGAGTCGGTGTCGTGGTACTTCCCGTCGGTCAGCGTCACGCGCACGTCGACGAGCGGGTAGCCGGCCCGGGGGCCGGTGTCCATGGCGTCCTCGACGCCCTTCTCGACGGCGGGGATGAACTCGGTCGGCACCGAGCCGCCGCGGATCTTGTTGACGAAGTCGAAGCCCTCGCCGGGGGCCGGCTCGACGGTGATGTAGACGATGCCGTACTGCCCCGAGCCGCCGGTCTGACGGACGAAGCGTCCCTCCACCTTCTCGGCCGTGCCGCGGATCGTCTCGCGATAGGAGACCTGGGGCCGACCGACATTGGCGTCGACCTTGAACTCGCGCATCATCCGGTCGACGAGGACCTCGAGGTGCAGCTCGCCCATCCCGGAGATCTCGGTCTGGCCGGTCTCCTCGTTGGTCTGGACCTGGAAGGTCGGATCCTCCTCGGCCAGCCGGCCGAGGGCGACCGACATCTTCTCCTGGTCGGCCTTCGTCTTGGGCTCGATCGCGACCTTGATGACCGGCTCGGGGAAGGTGATCGTCTCGAGCTTGATCGGCCTGTCGGGCGCGGCGAGCGTGTCGCCGGTGACGACCTGCTTGATCCCGACCGCGGCGGCGATGTCGCCGGCGTAGACCTCCTGCAGCTCCTCGCGCTCGTTGGCGTGCATCATCAGGATGCGGCCGATGCGCTCGGTCTTGCCGGTGCTGACGTTCAGCACGCGGGACCCGGCGGTCAGCCGGCCCGAGTAGACGCGGAAGTAGGTCAGCTTGCCGACGTAGGGGTCGGCCATGATCTTGAAGGCCAGGGCGGCGAACGGCTCCTCGTCGGAGGCGTTGCGATGCGCCACCCGCTGTCCGTCCTCGGCGCTGCGGTCGGCCTCCAGACCCTCGACCGGGGGCACCTCGAGCGGGCTCGGGAGATAGTCGATGACCGCGTCGAGCAGGGGCTGCACGCCCTTGTTCTTGAAGCTGGAGCCACACAGGACGGGCGTCATCTTGCTGCTCAGAGAGGCGGCGCGGATCGCGGCCTTCAGGCGCGCCACGGGGATCTCCTGCTCCTCGAGGATCATCTCGAGCAGCTCGTCGTCGTAGCGGGAGACCTCTTCGAGCAGGTGCTCACGGGCCTCGGCGGCCCGCTCGGCATGCTCGGCGGGGATCTCGACGACGTCCTTCTCCTTGCCGAGCTCGTCCTTGTAGATGATCGCGACGTTCGCGACGAGATCGATGATCCCGCGGAAGTCGGACTCCGCCCCGATCGGCAGCTGGATCGGCACGGGATGCGCGCCGAGGCGGTCGATCATCGTCTGGACGCCACGCTCGAAGTCGGCGCCGATGCGGTCCATCTTGTTGATGTAGGCGATCCGCGGGACGTGGTACTTGTCGGCCTGGCGCCACACCGTCTCAGATTGCGGCTCGACGCCGGCGACCGAGTCGAACAGCGCGATCGCGCCGTCGAGCACGCGCAGCGAGCGCTCCACCTCGACGGTGAAGTCGACATGGCCCGGCGTGTCGATGATGTTGATCCGATGCCCGTCCCACTCGCAGGTCGTGGCCGCCGAGGTGATCGTGATCCCCCGCTCCTGCTCCTGCTCCATCCAGTCCATGACGGCCGCGCCCTCGTGGACCTCGCCCATCTTGTAGGTGCGGCCGGTGTAATAGAGGATGCGCTCGGTCGTCGTCGTCTTACCGGCGTCGATGTGCGCCATGATTCCGATGTTGCGAGTGTTATGGAGCGAGAACGAACGGGGCATGATTCTTCTGAGTGGGGGTGAGAGGGTCCCGACGGTCGATCGCGGTCATGAAAAAGGGCCCAGGGGGCCCGTTCACGACGCGGATGTCGGCGGCGGGCGGGTTCTAGCGGGTCGGTGTCTCCATTGAGGGTAAGCTCCGTGCCCGGGAACGAGCACAGAATTGCGTCCCGACCCGAGGCGAGGTCCGAATATAGCAGAGGATTCCCCGCCCGGATCGCCGTGCCGGCGGGGGCTCTGGCCGGGGCGGCGCTGCTCTGCGCGGCCGAGTTCATGCCGCTCCTGCGGCTGCGCGCGGGGGTGCGATCGAGCATCGTCGCGACCGTCGGGACGGGCTCGCATCACGACTACGCGCTGCTGCCGATCGCGCTGCTCGTGGCGGCCCTGGCGGACGGGGTCCGGCGCGCGAGCCGCGCGGCGGTGGTCGCGATCGGGCTGCTCGGGGTGCTCGCGCTCGGCATCGCGGTGCTCGCCGACCTCCCTGCGGTCCACGCGCGCGGGCTCGTCCTCGTCGCCGGCCGGCCGGTCCTCGCCTCGGCGGTCCCCGCGGCCGGCTTCTATCTCGAGACGCTCGGCGCCGTCGTGCTCGTCCTGACCGCGGGGCTCGGCGCCCTGCGGCTTCTCCGCACGGCGAACGGACAAACCCTGAGGGCCGATCCGGCCCCAATACGGTCCGCTTCCTGACCAACTCTGACAATTCGCGGTTTACCAGGAACAGGACTGTTACATTTAGTCAACGCGAGGGTTGTCCCGCCGCAGCCCCCGGTCCCGTGCGGCGGGCAGCCCTCGCGTTTATCTCTCCCGGGTCCGCGAGAGCCTGCGGGCACGGCAAGCAGGCAGGACAGCCACGCCGGGGCGCGCGGAGCGCATGCGTCGGCCGGCTCAGCGGAGCGGGCACGATCGGGCGGGAGCGCGCATCACGCGGGCTGCCGCCATCGGGCTGCCGCCATCGGGCTGCCGCCATCTGATGGCCGGGCAATGGCCGGCCGTCTGACGGCCGGGCGCCGGCCGCGGCTCAGCGGCAGCTCGCTCAGCTACCAGCGATAGTGGGCGAAGGCCTTATTGGCCTGCGCCATGCGATAGATGTCGTCCTTGCGCTTGTACGCGTTGCCCTGCTGCTGGATCGCGTCCAGGAGCTCGTTGGCGAGTCGCTGCGACATCGTGCGCTCCCGGCGGGCGCGGGAGTACTGGACGAGCCAGCGCACGGCGAGCGTGCGGGCGCGGCGCGAGGGGACCTCGACCGGCACCTGGTACGTGGCGCCGCCGACTCGCCGGGGGCGAACCTCGAGCACCGGGGTCAGGGCCTTGATCCCCGCCTCGAGCTGCTCGACGGCGTTCTTGCCCGAGCGCTCGCCGAGGATGGCGAGCGCGTCATAGACGATCTTCTCGGCGACGGACTTCTTGCCGTCCTCCATCACCTTGTTGATGACCTGCTGGACGAGCCGGTTGCGGTGAACCGCGTCGGGCTCGATCGGCCGGACCTGGGCAGCTGCGCGACGGGGCACTTACTTGGCCTTCACACCGTACTGCGAGCGGGCCTTCTTGCGGTCGCTGACGCCGGCGGCGTCCAGCGTGCCGCGAATGACCTTGTAGCGGAAGCCCGGCAGGTCCTTGACGCGGCCGCCACGCACGAGCACGACGGAGTGCTCCTGAAGATTGTGGCCCTCGCCCGGGATGTAGGCGCCGACCTCCATGCCGTTGGTCAGCCGGACACGGGCGACCTTGCGCAGGGCCGAGTTCGGCTTCTTCGGGGTCGTCGTGTAGACGCGCGTGCAGACGCCGCGGCGCTGCGGAGCGGCGACCTTCTTCTTGCGGCCCTTGCCCGACTTCAAGCCAGGCGTCGCCAGCTTCTTCTTCGGCGACACGCGCCCTTTGCGGATCAGTTGGGATGTGGTCGGCATTCGGCGGTGCAGGTTAGCAGGGGGCGTTGCGCGGGTGGCGCGCGGGGCTCCCGGGCTCACACACCGCAGCGCCTTCGATGTCCGAGCTGCTACGGATGTCCGCGCGAGTGTGCGAGCCCGGAACCCCCGCGCCCCACCGGCGTGCGCTCGGACACCAGCGGGGCGGCGGTTCACGTTGACCCGCGCCTGCGGATGCCGGCCTCGGGTCCGAGCAGCGAGGCGGATGCTCGCCTCGGTTCCGAGCATCGTGCGCGCTGACGTTGTCGGCGGGGGCGCCGTCGTCACGTTATGCGGGGACGGCGGCCAGGGCGGTGTCGACCGCGACGTAGGGGACGCCGACGGCGTCGGCGACCGGCTTGTACGTGCATTCGCCGTTGGCGACGTTGACGCCGAGCTTGAGGCCGGGGTTGCCGGCGACCGCCGCGTGCACGCCGACCGTCGCCAGGTGCACGACGAACGGCATGGTGGCGTTGGTCAGCGCGTAGGTGGAGGTGATCGGCACCGCACCGGGCATGTTGGCGACGCAGTAGTGGGTGATCCCGTCGACCTCGTAGGTGGGGTTGGTGTGAGTCGTGGCGCGCGAGGTCTCGAAGCATCCGCCCTGGTCGATCGAGACGTCGACGAGCACGGCGTGGCGCTTCATCAGCCCGAGGTGGGCGCGGGTGACGACGTGCGGCGCCTTCGCGCCGGGGATCAACACGGCGCCGATCACCAGGTCGGCGTCGGCCAGGCGCTCCTCGATCGACAGGGTCGTGGCAAAGCACGTGTCGGCGCGGCCGCCGAAGGCGATGTCGAGCTCGCGCAGGCGGTCGATGTTGCGGTCGAAGACGTAGACCGTCGCCTCCATGCCGAGCGCGATGAACGCCGCGTTCATCCCGACCACGCCGCCGCCGATCACCATCACGTTGGCGGCGGCCACGCCGGGCACGCCCCCGAGCAGGATGCCGCGGCCGCCGAGCGGCTTCTCGAGCATGAACGCCCCGGCCTGGGTGGCGATCTTGCCGGCCACCTCCGACATCGGGGCGAGCAGCGGCAGCCGGCCGCGGGTGTCCTCGACGGTCTCGTAGGCGATGCACGTCGCGCCGGAGGCCATCAGCCCGCGGGTCAGCTCCGCGTCGGCGGCGAGGTGCAGATAGGTGAACAGGGTGTGATGGGGCTTGAGCCGGGCCACCTCGGCCGGCTGGGGCTCCTTGACCTTGACGATCAGCGAGGCCTCGGCGAACACCGCATCGGCGTCGGGCAGGATCGTCGCGCCCTGGGCGACGTAGGCGTCGTCGTCGATCGCCGACCCCTCGCCGGCGCCGCTCTCCACGAACACCTGATGACCGGCGTCGGCGAGCTCCCGCGCGCCGGCCGGGGTGAGCGCCACCCGGTATTCGTCGGTCTTGACCTCGGCGGGGACCCCGACCTTCATGCCACCAGCTCCCGGCCGCGCAGGGCCAGCCAGAACTCGATCCGGTCCCGGGCGCTGCCCAGGTCCCGCCCGGTCAGCTCCTCGACGCGGCGGATCCGATAGCGCAGCGTATGCCGATGGCAGTAGAGCCGCCGGGCGGCTCGCTCCCACTGACCGTTCTCTTCGATGAATGCTTCAAGCGACCTCATCAGCTCACCTCCGTAGTGTCCTTCGCTGGCCTCGATGGGCCCGAGGATCGAGTCACAGAACAGGCGCAACGCCTCGTCATCCTGCAGCGACAGCAGCAGCTGGAAGGAGCCGAGATCCCGATAGGTGGCCACGCGCACGGCGGCGTGGGCCGGTGACGAGCCGTTGTGGCTCGCCCCGTCGGTGGCCGTCCCGGCGGCGCCGAGCGCCAGGGCCTCCACCGCACAGCGTGCCTCGTGGAAGGTGCGCCGAGCATCCGCGCCGGCCAGCGGCCGGCCGACGCCGACCCGCGGCGTCTGACCGAGCTGGGCGGCCAGCCGCGCCGCGACCCGCCCCGCGAGCGCGAACAGCTCGTCCTCGTCGCGGCCGGCGACCAGGCCACAGGTCAGCGCTCCGGTCGAGGCGACGAGCGCGAGCGTCGCCTCCTCGCGCAGCGCGACGGCCAGCGCCTCCTCGACGACGGCGGGCGACCCCCGGCCGAGCTCGTCGGGACGCTGGACGACGATCGCGGCGACCCGCTCGGCGAGGCCGAACGGCTCCAGCCGCCGCGCCAGCTCGACGCCGGCAAGCTCGCCGCCGACGAGCGCGGCGAGCACATCGCCCGCCAAGCGGCGCTCGGTGTCCCCCGCGACGCGTCCGCGCAGCAGCTCCAGCGCGACGATCGTCACCGCCTGATGCAGGGTCAACCGGTCGAAGTCCGACAGCGGCCCGGAATCCTTGATCGCCACCAGCCACGCCTCGGGGATCCGCTCGCCGTTGGCGACGTCGCCGGAGCCCGAGGCGGCGCCGCCGTCGGCCGACACCGGGAGGGCGAGCGAGCGGCCGGCGAGGTCGGGATGCGAGGGCAGGAACGCACGACCGTCCCGGCGGCGCTCGCCGAGCTCGGCCTGGAGGGCATCCACCGCCTCGGGGTCGAGCGCACGGCGGAAGGCCCGTTCCACGAGCGGCTCGCCGCGGGCGTCGAAGACGAGCACGGCGGCGCCGATCAGGGTGGCGAGCGTGCCGGCCAGCGCCTCCAGCCCGCGCTCGGAGAGCACGACCCGCTCCAGGCGCTCGTGGGCGGCGAGCGCCCGTCGCAGGACGGCGTACTGCTCGTTGACGAGCTGGGTGAACGCCGCCTCGGTGAGAGCGATGAACGGGAGCTCATAGGGCACCTCGAACACCGGGAACTCCCGTTCCCGCGCGGCCTCGAGGAGCGCCGGCGGCACCGTGCGATGTCCGAACCCGACACCGAACCCGAGCCCGGCCAGCTGGTGATCGGCCAGCCGGGTCAGGAACTGACGCTGATGCTCGGCGGTGTTGAGCGCCATGCCGGTCGTGAGCAGCACCTCGCCGCCCGACAGCCACGGCGTCGGGTCCAGCAGCTCGGAGATGTGCACCCAGCGAACCGGGACGTCGGTCGCCGCCTCACCGGCCATGAGGCGCACGTCCAGGTTCGCCAGGAGCTCGGAGACGGTCAGCATCCGGGTCCCGGCACGTCGTGCCCGCTACGCCGCGAGCTTGCGCATCCGCTCGCCGGCCTCGGTGAGGACGGGACGCAGGATGCTCTCGATCTCCTCGAACTGCTTCGGCCCGGCGATCAGCGGGGGCGACAGCTGGATGACCGGGTCGCCGCGATCGTCGGCCCGGCAGATGAGCCCGCGGCGATACAGCTCGCCCGACAGGAAGCCGCGCAGCAGGACCTCGGACTCCTCGTCGGACCACTGCTCGTCGCTGTCCTGATCCTTGACAAGCTCGATCGCGTGGAAGTAGCCGGCGCCGCGCACGTCGCCGACGATCGGGATGTCGCGCAGCGACTCGAGCATTCCGCGGAACGCGCCCTCGTTGGCGCGCACGTTCTCGATGATCCCCTCGCGCTCCATCGCGTCGAGGTTGGCGAGCGCGACCGCCGCGACCATCGGGTGTCCGGCGAACGTGAAACCGTGGGTGAAGCTGTGCGTGCCGTGCTGGAACGGCTCGGCGATCCTGTCGGAGACGATCACCGCGCCCATCGGCGCGTAGGCGCTGGTCAGCCCCTTGGCGGTCGTGATGATGTCGGGCAGGTAGTCGTAGCGGATCGCGCCGAACCACTCGCCCAGCCGGCCCCAGGCGCATATGACCTCGTCGGAGATGAGCAGCACGTTGTACTCGTCGCAGATCTCGCGGACGCGCTGCCAGTAGCCCTCAGGCGGCGTGAAGCATCCGCCGGCGTTCTGGACCGGCTCCATGATGACCGCGGCGACGGTGTCCGGGCCCTCGAACTCGATCCGCTTGGCGACCTCCTCGGCGAGGTCGGAGGCGGTCAGGCCGTGCGGCAGGCGGAAGGTGTTCGTGTTCGCGACGTGGCAGCCCCCCGGCGTCAGCGGCTCGAACGGCTGGCGCAGGCCCGTGATCCCGGTCGCCGAGAGCGCGCCGAGAGTCGTGCCGTGATAGGCGATGTCCCGCGCGATGAGCTTCGTCTTCAGCGGATTGCCGGTCGCCTTGTGGTACTGGCGGGCGAGCTTGATCGCGGACTCGACGGCCTCGCTGCCGCCGCTGGTGAAGAAGACGCGATTGAGGTCGCCGGGGGCGAGCGATGCGATCTTGGTGGCCAGCTCGATCGCCCGCGGATGCGCGTAGGACCAGTTGGTGAAGAAGCCGAGCTCCTTGGCCTGGTCGACGGCGGCCTGGGCGATGTCGGCGCGACCATGGCCGATGTTGACGCAGAACAGGGCGGACAGGCCGTCGAGATAGCGGTTGCCGTGCTCGTCGTAGACGTAGCAGCCCTCGCCCCGGGTGATGATCGGGATCTCATGGTCGTCGTAGGCGGACATGCGCGTGAAGTGCATCCAGAGATGACGACGCGCGAGCTCCTGCATCGTGTCGTGCTGCGTCCTGACCGCCTCTTCCGTACTAGCCATCTCGCCTCCGAAAGTCACTGTGACGTTTTGTACAACCTACCCGGGGTTCGGCGTAAACTCAACTGTCCCGATCGGCAGGTCTGAGGCATCTGAATGCGCCTTAACGCAGTAGAGCACTCGCGGTCGACGCGTCTAGATGGTTGATTCCGCGCTGTTAGGCGCAGTAGTTGACGAGTTCACGGCTGGGGCGTCCGAGTTGGTGGTTGAGGGTGATCGCGGCAGTGAGGCAGCAAAACCGGGCGATGATTCGTTCGCGCAGGCCGGTCAGGGTGCGCGCGCCGTGGCGTTCGAGCGCGAGGATGTCCTTCGCGGTCCAGATGATCGATTCGACGCGTTGGCGGATCGGCGCGAGGTGCGGCGGCTGGGGTGGGGTGGCGTGACGGTGCGCGCGGGCGTTGGGAGTGATCTCGCGTGCGGGCCGCAGCGCCGGGGTGGTGACCCCGGCCGGCCGGGTGATCGTCTCATCGCGGCGGACGGGACGGATGAGCGTGACGTTGCGGTCTTTGACCGCGGCAGCGAACTCGCGGCCGGCGTATCCCTTATCGCCGATCAGCGTCTCACCGCCCCGCAGCCGGCAGCGGTCCAGGAGCAGCAGCCCGATCTCGCGCTCGCCGGTCTTGGGCGAGCAGAGCTCCAGCGCGCGTGGGGTGCCGTCCAGACTGCAGATGATGTGCAGGCGCATCCCCCAGAAGTATCGGGAGTGCGAGGCGCAGTAGCCGTAGTCGCAGGCGTTCCCGAGCGCGTCATCCAGGCGGTTGGTGCCGGAACGCTTGACCGTTTCGCGCGAGCGGGCGCATTCCACCGGCGTGGAGTCGATCAGCAACAGATCGTCCTCAAACCCCGGGCTCTGGCTGGCAAAGATCCCCATCAGCCACTCCAGTGCGTCGGCCAGCTTACGGCGGCGTTTGAAGTACCCCGACTGCTGGGGGAGATCAGGAAACAGATGGGCGAGGCGCTTGGCGGCCGCCGCCAGGAACCGCCGATCCGACGGAATCCCCATGATCGCCTGCGCGACGCACAGCGTGACGACCTCCGCGTCTGTGACCCTACGCGCAACGTTCTTCGCTCGTTCGGGCAGGAGATCGTCGGCCGTGACGAACACGGTCGTGAGCAGCAGGTCGAGGTCGGCGTCCATCGAGGCCCCCGAGGGTCGGCGATGCGGGATAGCACCGCCGACTTCGACCCTGCTGCCACATCCTCCTTGCAAACCACTCGATTCACGACCACTGTCGTGGAATCAACCATCTAGTAGGTTGCCCGCATGCCGCTGCGCCATTACCGGGTCGGGCATGGTGAGCCGCTCGTCCTCATCCACGGGCTCGGCAGCCGCTGGCAGATCTGGGAGCCCGTGCTCGACGCGCTCGTCTGGCGGCGCGAGATCCTCGCGCTTGACCTCCCCGGCTTCGGCGCCTCCCCGATGCCCGCGCCGGGCACCCCGGCCGGCCTGCCGTCGCTGGCGCGGCTCGTGCGGGAGTTCCTGGCCGAGCAGGGGATCGAGCGCCCGCACGTGGCCGGCAACTCGCTCGGGGGGCTGATCGCGCTCGAGCTCGCCCGGCAGGGCCAGGCCCGGTCGGCCTGCGCGCTCTCGCCGGCCGGCTTCGCCACCGCCCCGGAGATGGCGGTGACGCGCAGCCTGCTGTGGGTCTCGGTGCGGGCCGCCCGCCGGATGGCCCCGCACGCCGATGAGCTGATGGCGACCGCCGCCGGGCGCACGCTCGCGCTCGGAGCGTTCGCGGCGCGGCCCGCGCGGATGTCTCGCCGGGACGCCGCCGCCAACATCCGGGCGCTGGCCGGCGCGCCCTGGTTCGATGCCACGCTGCCCAGCCTCGACCCGCACGGCTTTCGGGGCGGCGCCGAGATCGACGTCCCGGTGACGATCGCCTGGGGCGAGAAGGACCGGGTCCTGTTCCCGCGCCAGGCGGCGAGGGCGGCCCGAGCGATTCCCGGTGCCCGGCTGATCATGCTGCCCGGCTGCGGCCACGTTCCCACCTACGACGATCCCGAGCGGGTGGCGGCGATCCTGCTGGAGGCCAGCGCCGGCGGCGGCGGGTCGCCGAGCGGCGGGGCGTAGTCCGAGCGGAGGGGCGTCGCCGAGCGGCGGGGCGTCGTCCGAGCGGAGGGGCGTCGTCCGAGCGGAGGGGCGTCGTCCGAGCGGAGGGGCGTCGACCGAGCGGAGGCGCGTCAGCCGAGCCTGGACCGGCGGCCGGGGGGTCCCGCTCAGGGGCCGGTGGCGACCGGGCGGCCGGGGGGTCCCGCTCAGGGGCCGGTGGCGACCGGGCGGCCGGGGTCGGCGACCCACTCGCTCCACGAGCCCGGGTACAGCGCGGCGGGGATCCCGGCGACGGCGAGCGCCAGGATCTGGTGGGCCGCGGTGATGCCCGAGCCGCAGTAGACGCCGACGGACGACCCGCCCGCATCCGGCCGCGCCCCGAGCCGCGCGAACTGCGCCCGCAGCGCGGCGGGATCGGCGAAGCGCCCGGAGGCGTCGAGATTGAGCGTCGTCGGGCGGTTGCGTGCCCCCGGGATGTGCCCGGCGACAGGGTCAAGCGGCTCGGTCTCACCGCGGAAGCGCTCCGGGGCGCGAGCGTCCAGCAGGACCCCATCGGAGCGCGCCAGCGCCAGCGCGCCGTCGGCGTCGAGCACGGGCATCCCGCCCGGCCGCGCGGTGAAATCGCCGGGAACGGCGGCGCCGGGGCCGGTCTGCAGCTCGCCACCGTCGGCCGTCCAGGCCGCCAGGCCGCCGTCGAGCACGCGGACGTCGGGATGGCCGAAGTAGCGCAGAAGCCACCACCCCCGTGCGGCGGCCATCGCGCCGCCGGCGTCGTGGACGACGACCGGCCGGCCCGCCGACACGCCGGCGGCCCGCATGGCGGCGGTGAACGCCTCGGCGTCGGGCAGCGGATGGCGCCCGCGCTCGCCGCCGCCGACCGGGCCGGCGAGCGCGGCGTCGAGATCGACGAACACCGCGCCGGGGAGGTGGCCGGCCTCGTAGGCGCCGCGGTCCGGGCCGGTGCTCAGCGCCCAGCGGACGTCGAGCAGCGTGGGCGGCGAGCCGGCGCCGTGGAGCGAGCGCAGCTCCGCGGCGGTGATCAGCGGGCTCGGCAGGACCGCTGTGGATCGTGGTGGGGCGATCTGGGGTTGTATATCAACCCCAGATCGCCCCACCACGCGAGGGCGCCCGGCGGGCGAGGACCGGCGCCCAGGCGAGCGAGGGCCCGCGCGGGGCGAGGGGCGAGGGGCGGGCGCCCAGCGCGCCGGGGCGGCGGCTACGCCGCGGCGATGGCCGGGCCGCCGGCGGCGCGAACCGGCGCCGGGGTCAGCCAGGCGGCGACGAGCACGAGCGCGAAGGCGAACAGCTCGACGGCCAGCGCGAGGGGGTGTGCGGAGAGCGGATCGCCGAAGACGATGATCCCGCCGACGATCCCGGAGACGTTGGCCGCCGTGCCGGTGACCGCGATGACCGGCACCGCCTCACCGTCCTGCAGGCCCTTGGCCGACGCGTAGAAGGCGGCGACCGAGGCGATCAGGGTGACGCCCATCCAGGGGCTGAGCAGCCCGGCGAGGCCGTGGGCCCCGACGAGCCCGGACAGGCCCTTGATGGCGACGTCGGAGACGCCGAACAGGATTCCGGCGGCGGCGCCGAGCATGAAGCCGTGGTGCTCCTTGGGAGCACCGATCCGCGGCCCCATGATCAGCAGCGTTCCGGCCGCCAGCAGGACCGCCTCGAAGGCGATCATCGCCGGGACCGAGTAGCGCGAATGGGCGCCGTGGACGCCAGGCAGGCTGAGGCCGAGCAGGAGCAGGCCGACGGCGGTGAGGATGATCCCCGCCCACTGGCGCCTGGAGATGGCCAGACCGAACGAGCGCTCGGCCATGATCGCCAGCAGGACGACGCCGCCTGCGAGAACCGCCTGGACGACCGACAGCGGCGCGACCGCCATCGCGGCGACGTGGAAGATCCACGCCGCGGAGGCGATCAGCATCCCGACCGCGAACAGCTTCGACGAGAACAGCGCACGACCCGAGCGCAGCGGGTGGCGAAAGTCGACCGGGGGCGCCTCGCAGGCGCCGCGATGCTTGTACAGAAAGCCCACGTTGGTGGTCAGAGCGCAGCCGAGCGCGAGCAGAATGCCGAGAACAGGTGTCATGAGTTTTAAAAGTGCCCCTGAGTGTCGAAAGCCGGTGGGCGAAAAATTCGCCTACCAAGCTGTTCGGCACGAGCGGGCGGCGGCTTGAGTCCTCCGAGTCGGTCTCGACGCGTCGAGGAAGCCGGCCGCGCCAACGACGTTGACGGCGCGACCTTAAGCTCCGTTATGGGCGGTCGCGCGCTTCTCTTAGAGAGCGGCGGCGGTCCGGATCGGGTTTCAGTGCTTTCCCGGCCGAGTCAGGTGCCACTATTCAACGGCGCCGTGGCGGCCCGCCCCGCCCTGAAAGCGCTGGACGCCGGCATCCGCATCGGCGAGCGAGCGCCGGCCGTGCACGAGCTCGTTGGCGAGCGCCATCGTCAGCGGCAGCCCCTCCTGCTCCAGGGCCGACATGCGGTCTTCCCGCAGGCAGGTCTGCGGGAGAGCCGCGAGCTCGGCCGCCAGCCGCTGAGCCGCCGCCAGGCTCTCCCCCGGGCCGACGACGCGGTCCACGAGCCCGATGCGCTCGGCCTCGGCGGCGCCCACCGGGCGCCCGGTGAGGATCAGGTCCATCGCCCGGCCGGCGCCGATCAGCCGCGGCAGCCGCACCGTGCCGCCGTCGATCAGCGGCACCCCCCAGCGGCGGCAGAACACCCCGAGGACGGCGTCGTCCTCGGCGACGCGCAGATCGCACCACAGCGCGAGCTCCAGGCCCCCGGCGACGGCGTGGCCGGCGATCGCGGCGATGACCGGCTTGGTCAGGCGCAGACGGGTCGGCCCCATCGGACCGTCGCCGTCGTCGGTCACCCGGTTGCCCTCGGGCGTGCCCACGGCATGCAGATCGGCGCCTGCGCAGAACACGCCACCCTCGCCGTGCAGGACCGCCACGGCGGCCTCGGGATCGGCGTCGAACGCCCGGAACGCCTCGGCGAGCGCCGCGGCCGTCGGCCCGTCGACCGCGTTGCGACGCTCCGGGCGGGCGAGCAGGACGGTCGTCACCGGGCCGTCGCGCAGGACCCGGACCGCGCTGCGTGAGCTCATGGCGCGCCGACCGCGCGGCGGATGAAGGTCCGCAGGCCGTCGACGGTGGCACGAGCGTCGGGCCCGCCGACTGCGAGCGGCGAGAGCGGGCCGACGAGCGCCTCGCCGCAGCCGCCGACCAGCGCGGCGGCGGTCAGCTCGGCATCCTGGTCGGGAAGCTCCCCGGCGTCGATCCCCGCGGCCAGCCCGGCCGCGATCCGGCGGGCATAGCGGGCGCGATAGGCGATCCGTTCGGCGTCGACCAGCGGATCCACGGGCTCGGCGATCAGCGCCCAGGCGAGACGGGGATTGCGCAGCGCCCGCTCGGCGAAGGTGACGAGCACCGCCTCCAGACGGTCGACCGCCGGGGCGCCGTCGGGCAACCGCGCCGCGGCCGCCGCCATCGCCCGCTCCTCGCGCGCGCAGACCGAACGGAAGACCTCGACGAACAGCTCCTCCTTGGACGCGAAGTGCCGGTACAGCGTGCCGGCCGCGACCCCGGCCCGCTCGGCGACGGCCAGCACCGACGTGGCGGCATAGCCGCCGGCCTCGATCTGATCCTGGGCGGCGACGAGCAGGCGTTCCCGCGTTCCCGGAGCGACCGTCCCCATCGCGATCAGGCCGGCAGGGCGCGCGCGATGATCGCCTCGGCGTCGACGGCGGCCGGCAGCGTGCCATAGGCGAGGCCACCCCTGCCGCCACCCGCACCGTCGCGCAGGCGCCCGGCGCAGAAGGCATCGGCCACCGCGGGCGGGGCATGGCGCACGAGCAGCGAGCCCTGGAGGGTCAGCGCCAGATCCTCGACCAGCCGCCGCGCCTGGAACTGGGCGGCGTCCGCGTCCCCGTCGGGCGCCAGCAGCGACCCGACCATGGCCCGCGTGCGCGCCAGATGATCGTCGAAACGGCGGTCGGCGCCGGCGGCGAGCTCGCACTCGGCCAGGAACGTCGACAGGCCCTCCGGCTCCCTGCCGATGGCCCGCAACACGTCGAGCGCCGCGACGTTGCCCGAGCCCTCCCAGATCGAGTTCAGCGGCGCGTCGCGATAGAGCAGCGGCATCCCGGAGTCCTCGACGAAGCCGTTGCCGCCCAGGCACTCGAGCGCCTCGGCGGCATGAGCGGCGGCCCGCTTGGTGATCCAGTACTTCATGACCGCCGTGGCGAAACGGCGGAAGGCGGCCTCCCCGGGCTCGTCATAGCTGCGCGCGACCCGGAACGCCGCCGCCGTCGCCGCCTCGGACTCGAGCGCCAGGTCGGCGAGCACGTTGCGCATCGCCGGCTGATCGGCGAGCAGAGCCCCGAACGCGGTCCGATGGCGGGCATGATGAATCGCCTCCAGGGTTCCGCGGCGCAGGCTCGAGGTGGAGCCGAGCAGGCAGTCCAGGCGGGTGTGGTTGACCATCCGGATGATCGCGGGCACGCCGCGTCCCTCCTCGCCGACGAGCCGCGCTTCGATCCCATGGAACTCCACCTCCGAGGACGGCAGGGACCGCGTCCCGAGCTTGTCCTTGAGGCGCTGGAACTCCATCCCCGGCCCCCGCACGACCAGGAAGCACGACGGGCCGGGATGGCCGCCGACCTGAGCGAGGACGAGGAACACGTCGCACGGCGGATACGAGCAGAACCACTTGTGCCCGTGCAGCGCGTAGACCCCGTCGCCGAGCGGCTCGGCGCGGGTGATGTTGGCGCGCACGTCCGAGCCGCCCTGGCGCTCGGTCATCGCCATCCCGGCCAGCGCCCCGTCCTCATAGTCGGTCGCCGTCAACCGCGGCTCCCAGCGCGCGGCCAGCGCGGGCGCCCCGTCGCGCAGCGCGGGCACCGCGGCGTAGGTCATCGAGACCGGGCACATGACGCCGGGATCGGCGTTGCTCCACAGGGTGAACATCGCCGCCCGGACGACGTGGGCGCCGGCCCGGGGATCACGCCACGGGAGGCTGTGGATCCCGCGCTGCACCGCGCCGCGCAGGAGCCAGTGCCACGACGGGTCCAGCTCGACGGCGTCGATCCGGGCGCCGAAGCGGTCATGGGTGATCAGCCGCGGCTCGTTGCGCTCGGCACGGCGGCCGTGCTCGAGCGCCTCCACCGATCCCGCGGTGGCGCCCGCCTCACGGGCGCGGTCGGCGCCCCAGGCGCCGCCCTCGCGGGCCAGCGCCTCCTGCAGGGCCAGGTCGACCTCGAACAGGTTGACCGGGTGCAGCGGCGGAGCCTGGTTGAGAACGGCGCGCGCGGGGTTCTCGATCTCGGTCGTCGTGGACATGGCGCGGCTCCTCCGTCAGCTCGCCGTGGCCGCCGCCGATGCCATCGTGCACTCGGCGACCCGGTCGGTGGCGTCGTGGGTGCCGGCGAGCAGACGCCGGGAGAGCTGGGCGCGGCGGAAGAAGAGCGGCGCGTCGTGCTCCCAGGTCGCGCCGGTCCCGCCGTGCACGTTGATCATCGCGCGCGCGGCGAAGTCCATCGCCGCGCCCGCGGCGGACCGCGCCGCGCTCGCCGCCAGCGGGAACTCGCCGGGCTCGGACTCCCGCGCCCAGCCGGCGTAGTACTGCAGCCCGCGGGAGTTCTCCAGCCGCCGCAGCACCTCGGTCAGCTCGTGCTTGATCGACTGATAGGAGCCGATCGCCCGGCCGAAGGTGAAGCGCTCCTTGGCGTAGGCGACGCTGGCGTCCAGACAGGTCTGCACCGCCCCGATGCACTCCGCGCCGATCAGGGCGTGGGCGAGATACCACGCATCCTGCAGCGCGGCGACGTCGACGTGCAGCCGTCGGCCACGGGCGCCGTCCAACGCCACATGCCCGAGCGAACGGGTGGCGTCATAGCGCATGACCGGCGTCACCGAGACGCCGGCGGCGTCGGACCGCACCGCCGCCGCCACCGGCTCGCCGTCCTCGCCGGCGCCCACGACGACGAGCAGGCCCGCCCCCGGAGCGTCGGGCACCCAGGCGACGGAGCCGTGCAGGACGACCTCGTCGCCGTCGATCGCCGCGCGCGGGGCGGCGGCCCGCGCGTAGCCGTCCATGGGCTGGACCGTCCAGCCGCCGTGGACCTCGCCGGGGGGCCGGGCCGGGACGTAGGCCGCGCGCAGCGTGCCGGCCGCCACCTCGGGCAGCGTCTCGTCGCCGGCGGCGTTGAGGATCGCGGTCGCCGGCAGCAGGCCGAGCAGCGGCACCGCGGCCAGGACGCGCCCGCACTCCTCGGCGACGAGCAGGGCGTCGAAGCCGCCGAGCCCGGCGCCGCCGTACTCCTCGTCGATCAGCAGCCCGGGCCAACCGGCCTGCACCGCGACCGGCCACAGGTCGGGCAGCGCCGCCGGGTTCTCCAGCGCCTCGCGCGCCGCCTCGATCGTCTTGAAGCGAGCGAGCGAGCCGCGGGCGGACTCGCGCAGCAGGAGCTGCTCGTCGGAGAGCGCGAAGTTCATCGGGCCACCGCCTGCGCCTCGATCGAGCGCAGCTCGCTGAACGGCACGCCCTTGTCCAGCCGGGGTTCCGGCGGGAGTCCGAGCACGCGCTCGCCGATCGTGTTGCGCAGGATCTGCTCGGTGCCGCCGGCCGACTTCAGACCCGGCAGGAACGAGATCAGATAGCTCCATTCGCTGTCGGGCTCCAGCGCGTCGGGCCCGACGATGTCGGCGCCGAGATCGGTCGCGGCGATCGCCGCGTTGACCATCGTCACCTTGGCGAGCCCGGCCTCGGGGCCGGGGATCTGGCCCCGGGAGAGCATCGTCAGCGCGCGATAGCCGTTGAAGCGGACCGCCAGCAGCTCGGTGATGACGTCGCCCAGGCGGCGGCGGACATCGCTGTCGGCGCGAGCCCCGGCATCGGCGGCGAGCGTGGCGGCGAGCCGCGCGGGCGAGCCGAAGTTCTCCGAGCCGAAGCCGATCGTCAGGCGCTCGAACATGAGGACGGTCAGCGCCGTGCCCCAGCCGTTGCCGACCCCGCCGACGACGGCGTCGGCCTCGAGCCTGACGTCGTCGAGGAACACCTCGTTGAACTCCGCCTCGCCCGAGATCTGGCGCAGACCCCGAACGGTCACCCCGTCGGCGTCCATCGGGACGATGAACATCGTCAGGCCCTTGTGCTTGGGCACGTCAGGATCGGTCCGCGCCAGCAGCAGCCCGAACGACGCGAACTGGGCATTCGTCGTCCACACCTTCTGCCCGTTGAGCGTCCAGCTGTCGTCCTCGTTCTGGCGCGCCCGGGTCTGGATCGCCGCCAGGTCCGAGCCGGCGGCGGGCTCGGAGAACATCTGACACCAGACCTCGTCGCCGTGCAGCATCGGGCCGAGATGGCGCGTCTTCTGCTCCTCGGAGCCGTGGGCGATCAGGCACGGCCCGAGCATCCCGATTCCGATCACGTCGAGTATCCCGGGCACGCCCGCGCGCGAGAGCTCCTGGTTGACCGTCACCTGCTCGATCGGACCCAGCCCCCGACCCCCGAACTCGGTCGGCCAGGTGACCGCGGCCAGCCCCGCCTCGGCGAGACGGCGCTGCCAGGCCCGCCGGGAGTCGGTGTACGCGGTGTCCTCCGACGAGCCCGAGCGCGGCGGGGCGTCATGCTTGTTGGCCTCCAGCCAGGCCCGCGCCTCCGCGCGGTACTTGGCCTGCTCGGGCGAGTCGTTGAGGTCCAAGGTGCTCTCCTTGCGATCGATGGTGAACCGGGATTCACATCTTATCGAGGGAGCCCCGGGGCGATGACGGGTCGCCGCGCGGACAGAGATCAGCCGAAGTGACGGGTGAGCAAGGCGGAATAACGAATGACCGCGCGAGCGGGCGCGGTCCCGGCGCGTTGTTTGGGAATGCGGCTCAAAGGCGTGCTTGTCGTATCCGAAACCCCAGGCTCCGCGGCAGCGGTGGAGCCTCCCGGAACTCAGCAGGTCGCCAACCGCCCGATCGCCTGCCACGCCCTCGAGAGCCTCGCCGCAGCCGGAGCCGGGAAGTTGGCGGTCATCGCTCCCGAAGCGGTGGCGTCCGAGGTGCGCCGGCGCGTCGAGGCCGACCTCGCGGGCGATCTGGACGTCACCTTCCTACCCCAGCGCGGGCGGCTCGATTTCATCCGGGCGATGGAGACCGCCGCCGGGTTCGTCGGCGACGACCCGGCCGTCATGCACAGCGCGGAGGGTCTGCTCGGCCAGCGCCTGGACCTGGCGAGCGGCGCCGTCAACGGCGACCGTCCCGACCTGCTGCTGCTCCTGCACCGCAGTTGCGTCGCCGGCGAGACGCTCAACGCCGAGACCCAGAAGCTGCTCGGCGTCACCGAGCTCAGCGAAAGCCGCAGCCATCTGGCGCTGGCCGGAGCCTGCACCTTCGGCCCCGGCGTGCTGCGACGCTGCGCGCAGACCGCGGGGCGCATCGCCCGCCCGGTCGATCTGATCGGCATCGCTCAGTACCTCGTCGGTGAGGGGGCGACGGTCGAGGCGACCGTCGTCCAGCGCTGGCGGCGCTACGCCGGCGATCCCGCCGATCTCCTGGAGCTCAACCGCATCGTGCTCGACGAGCAGGCGCCGCATTACGAGCGCTTCGAGCAGCACGAGAATCGGATCGAGGGGCGCGTCGTGATCCATCCCACCGCCCAGGTGACGTCGAGCGTCATCCTCGGACCGTCGATCATCGGCCGCGGCGCGCGGGTGTCGGACGCCTATATCGGTCCGTACACCTCGATCGGCGCCGAGGCGGAGATCGAGGGCGCCGAGATCGTCCGCTCGATCGTCTCCGAGCGCGCGCGGATCATGCATGTGCCGGAGCGGATCGAGGGCAGCACGATCGGCCGGGGAGCGAGCATCTTCCGTGACTTCGGTCTCCCCCGCGCGATGCGGTTGCACGTCGGCGACGGCGTCGAGGTCGTCCTCAACTAGCTCGGCCCTCGCTCGGCCCTCGCTCGCGTCCGGGAGCGCTCGCCGTCCGGGGCGAGGATGTGGCGAGCGGCGCCGCTTCGCCGGCCGTGGCCCGGCGGCGCCGCATCGGTCGGCGCGGCCCGGCGTCAGGCGCCAGGCCGCGGAGGGGACGGGCTAGGCCGCGGTGCCCGCACCGCGGGTCGTCGGCGCGCAGGACACCTCGATCAGCTCGCGACGCAGTGCCTTGCGGGCACGATGATGCAGCCCGTGGATCGAGGCTTCGCTGCGACCCATGCGATCGGCGATCTCGCCGGGGCTGAGCCCGACCAGATGACGGAGCACGACGACGTTGCGCTGCTCGTCGGGGAGCGCCTCGAGCGCCTGCTCGATCCCCCACCGCCGGTCGCGGCCGGAGTCGTCGACCTCGCGCGAGTCCTCGAACACCTCGGCGCACGGCACCATCCGGCGCTGGCGCAGATGATCGAGCGCGGCGTTGCGCGCCACCCGCAGCAGCCACGAGGTGAACGGCACCTCGCGCGGCTGGTACTTGTGGATCACCGACATCAGCTTGAGGAACACCTGCTGGGTGACGTCCTCGGCCTCGTGCTGGTCGCGGACGAAGCTCAGGACGTAGCCGTAGACGTTGTCCTTGTAGCGGATGTAGAGAAAGCGAACGGCCGCCATGTCGCCGGACTGCGCACGCTGCACGGCTCGCGCCACCCGTGGATCCCGGTCGTTGGCCCCCGACGATGCGCTGGCCCGAAAGCCCAGTGTGGCGTGCTCGTCGACAGCGAGGTCGACACGGTGTCCAGCTGATACGTCCGAGTCCTTCGTTGCACTAGTCATGATCTGTGGCTCGCGGCGTCTTGTACGAAGACGTCTCGCCGCGGTGCCAACCCCCCTTCTGGAAGACGCTTCCGGCGCCCGTTGTATTTGCCCCAACATCCGTCCAAGAAATGGACGCAAGCGAAAGTTATACATAGTTGTGCGTAAAGCGCACCAGGGGGGTACCCTAGCATTTCGTTTATCTGAGCTCATGATCCCCGGGGCCCGAGCGTAGTCAACACGGAGTTCCGACTGCAAAAGACCCCCAAAACGGGGACTGCGGCGGCGAGATCCGAGCCCGTTCATCCGGGCTGGAGGCAAACCCCTAGGGGGGCCTAGTATGTTCGTCCGCAGGTGCACGGTCGCGCACGAGAGCTTTCTCTGCAGGAACGGGACGCCGAGGCGGCGAGCCTGGAGGCGGCGCTGGCCAGCGCGCGGCGCGGCACCGGCGCGGTGACGCTGATCGAGGGAACGGCGGGAATCGGCAAATCCCGCCTGCTCGCACACGCGGCGAGCGCCGCGCGAGCCGCCGGCATGCGGTGTCTCAGCGCCCGCGGCCGTGAACTCGAACGCGACTACCCGTTCGGGGTCGTCGTCCAGCTCTATGAGCCCTGCTGGCTGACCGACGACAGCGGATCCGAGGGCGGGGTGCCGGTCGGTGGCGGGGCAGCCGACGACGGGCTGTTCGCCGGCCCGGCGCGGGCGGCGGCCCGCCTGACCGGGCTGACGGCAACCCAGTGGCCGGTCGGGTCCCAGGAGTCCTTTCCGATCGTCAACGGCCTGCTGTGGATGACCCGCCATCTGATGCGGGCCGCGCGGGAGCGGGGCGACGAGCCCGCGCTCGTGCTGACGGTCGACGACGTCAACCACGCCGATGAACCGTCGCTGCGCTTCCTCGCCTTTCTCGCCGAGCGCATCAGGCGGCTCCCGATCGCGCTCGTGGTCACGGTGCGCCGCGGCGAGGCGGCCGGCGACGAGCCGGCGATCGCCGCCCTGCGCGCAGCGGCGGGGAGCGCGCTGCTGCGCCCTGCCCCGCTCAGCGCCGCCGCGGTGGCCGCCGTCGTCCGCGACGGGCTCACCACGGCTGCACCCGCGCTCGCGTCCGCGTGCGCGGGGATGACCGCCGGCAATCCGCGGCTGCTGAGCGAGCTGCTGGACGAGCTCGCTCGCTCCTCAGCGCCCTCCGTCGACGCGCTGGACCTGACTCCCCCGAGCACGGCCCGACGAATCGCGTCGTTGCTGAACGCGCTGGACCCCTCCGCGACCGCGGTCGCCCGCGCGGTGGCGGTCGGCGGCGACCGCGCCGCACCCGCCGACATCGGTACGGTCGCCGGCGTCGACGCCGCGACGGTGGAGCGCTGCGCGGACCTTCTCGCCGGGATCGGGATCTTCACCCCCGGCTCGACGCCGGCCTTCGCCCAGCCGCTGATCGCGGCGTGCGTGCGCGCGGAGATCCCCTCTCTGGAGCGCGCGCGACTGCAGAACCGCGCTCGGGAGCTGCTCGAGGCCGATCACGACGATGACAGCTCGGGAGCCGTGATCCCGGCGGATCAGACCGTGGACACGGCCGCCGGCCGGGAGACGACCGTCCCGACCGCGGGCAGCGAGCTGACGCTCTCCGCCGACGGGGGGGAGCTCACGCTCGTCACCGGCGGCGGCGAACTGACCCTCTCCACCGGCGGCGAGTTGACGCTGTCCGCGGGCGGCGGCGGCGACCTGGCGGTGTCGAGCAGCGGCGGCGAGCTCACGGTCTCCAGCGCGCGTGGCGAGCTGACCTCCGAGCAGCATCGGCGCCTGGCCCAGGCGGCGAGCGGCGCCGGTCCGCCCGGCTGGTCGGGCGCCCAGGTCCGGGAGCTCTGTGACAGGGTGTGGACCGGGGTCGAGACGACCGGCCGGGCGGCGTCAGGCGACGCGACGACCACCCTCGTGCCCTGGGCGCTGCTGTTCGCCGACGAGCTCGAGCGCGGCCTCGAGATCCTCGGGGAGCGCGGCGCGACGGCTCCGGGCACCGGCGATGCGCCCATGCATCCGCAGAGCTGGACGTGCCGGGCCTGGATGCTCTATCACCAGGGCCGGATCGACGATGCCCGGGACGCGCTGGTCGACGGCGGAGCGGACACCGGTCCGGCCGGAGCGACACTCGGAGCGGTGGCGGCGGCATGCTGGATTCAGCTCGGGCAGATCGGCGAGGCGGAGGCGGCGCTGTCGCTGCTGGCGACCCCCGGCCGGAAGGTCGAGATCGATCTCCCGATGCTGCTCGAGATCCGCGCGCAGCTCAGATTGGCCCAGCAGCGCCCCGCCGAGGCGCTGCAGGACGCGCTGAAGGCCGGCCGCGCCACCGCCGACGGACAGGTTCCGCATCCCGGCGCGGTCCCCTGGCGCTCGACGGCGGCACTTGCGCTGATGGCCACCGGCGACCTGACCGGCGCGCGAGAGCTGGCGCAGGAGGAGCTCGAGCTCGCCGGCGGCGCCGATCTGACGCGCGCCCGGCTGCGGGCGCTGCGGGTGCTGGGACTCGCCACCGGAGGTCGGCGCCGGTTGCATCTGCTCGCCGAGGCGGCGGAGCTCGGCGCCGAACGCCCCCAGCGTCTCGAATACGTCGCCGCTCTGCTCGACTACGGCGCCGCGATGCGTCGGGCCAACCAGCCGCGCGCCGCCCGCGAGCCCCTACGGGTCGCGCACGAGCTCAGCGGCGCGCTCGGGGCGCGCGCCCTGATGCGTCGCGCCGCCGAGGAGCTGGCGGTCGCGGGCGGTCGCCAGCGGGTCTCCGCGGCCCCGGGCCTGGCCGGCCTGACCCCGAGCGAGCGCCGTGTCGCGCACCTGGCGGCGGGCGGGCGCACGACGCGGCAGATCGCCGCCGAGCTGTTCGTCACCCCCAAGACCGTCGAGTTCCACCTCCGCCATGTCTATCGCAAGCTCGGGCTGGCCTCGTCGCGTTCCGAGCTGATCCGGGCGCTGCGCGGCGGGGAGTCCGACGATAATACGTGACGCGACCATGCCCCGGGGAACCCTCAACGACGCGATCATCGACGCGACGATCGACTCCGACGAGGCCGGGCGCCATGGCCCGGCGCGGTCGCGCTATCAGACCCCGATCGCGAACGTGCCGCTGATCGAGCACGTCCTGCACGAGCTCGCCGGCTCGGAGATCCGCCAAGCGCGGATCATCGCAGGACGCCACCTGCGTGACGACCTGCAGCGGCTCACCGCGCATGCTCCCGTCGACGGCATCGAGCTGTCGTTCGCCGATGCTCCGGGCGGGCGACGAGACGAGGTCCTGCGCCAGCTCCAGTCGTCGTTGCACGCGGGGCCTGTCCTGCTGCACCCCGGCGATTGCCTGTACCGCGGCCAACTGCTCGCCATGAAGCAGCGCTTCGAGGCGGGCGACGTCGACGTCGTGCTGCCCGAGCAGGCGCCCGTCGGCCCGTCCGCGACCGACACCGAGCGCCGCGCGAGCGAGGCGATCCTGCTCCTCGCGCCGGCGGCGCGGCCGGTCGTCGACTATCTGCTCTCGCCCGAGGGCGAGGACGACGACCTGGTCGCCGCGCTGCTGGACAGCGACTGCCGGATGGCGGTCTGTGGTCAGACCGAGAACTGGTCCTACAGCGACTCGACCGTGGCGCTGCTGGCGGCCAATCGGATGTTGCTCGACGCGCTTCCGTCGGCAGCGGACTGCGAGAGCGACGGCGAGGGCAACCAGATCACCGGCCGGGTGCAGATCAGCCCGCGATCACACGTCTCGAACTCGGTCATCTACGGACCGGTCTCGATCGGCGACCGGGCGGTCGTCGTCGACTCGTTTCTCGGGCCGTATACGGCGGTCGGGCCCGACGCGGTCGTCAGCGGGACCGAGGTCGACAACTCGATGATCCTGGCCGGCGCCGTCATCCGCCACGTGGGCTTCCGGATCGGCGGCAGCATCATCGGAGAGCGCGCCCGCGTCGGCCGCGGGCTGACGCTCCCGCGCGGTATCCAGCTGCGGATCGGCCCGGACGCCGAGATCAACCTGAGCTGAGCTTGCGCTCAGACTCAGGCCGATCCGCGACGCGGGGGTGGGGACGGCCAGGACACCGCGGGCTGCCGGCGGCCGTCAGGGTCAGGCCGAGGTCAGCTCACGCGCCGCCGACAGCTCGTCGACGACGTCGTCCTGGGCGAGCGAGATCTCGGCGCCGCCGAGGCGCAGCGACTGGTCGGCGGCCTCGACGAGGCGGACGACGCTGCGCGCGAGCGCGGTGTGGTACTCCATCCGGTCGCCGGTGAGGATCGAGTTGATGAAGTCGCCGAGCTCGAGCCCGAGCGGCTCGTAGGAGTCGATCTTGGGCGACACGACGTCGCCGCTGCGATAGGAGAGGTGGTACTCCCCGAACGTCTCGGGATCCCGGTAGACGACGCCACGATCGAACAGTCGCACCGGCTCGGGGGCGCCGTCGTCGTAGATCGCCATCCGCTGGCTTCCGACGAGCACGGTCCGGCGGAGCTTGCTCGGGGCCAGCCAGCTCAGCTCGACGTTGGCGATGATCCCCGACGCGAACGTCATCGTGACGAACGCCACGTCGGCGATGCCCTTGACGATCGAATCGCGGCCGACGGCGCGCACGCTTGTCGGCAGCTCACTGAGCCAGTACAGGAGGATCGAGAAGTCATGGGGCCCGAGGTCCCAGATGACGCTGACGTCGCGCTGGTGCAGACCGAGATTGACCCGGCTCGAGGAGACGAAGTAGATGTCGCCGAGCTTTCCCTGGCTGATCATGCGCTTGATCGCCCGCACCGGCGGGCTGTAGAGGAAGGTGTGGCCGCACATCAGGATGCGGTCGGCCGCGCGCGCCATGCCCGCGAGCTCGTCGGCGAGCTCGCTCGACGGGGCCAGCGGCTTCTCGACGAAGACATGCTTGCCCGCCGCCAGCGCCTGGGCGGCCAGGGTGAAGTGGGTATGCACGGGCGTGGCGATGATGACCGCGTCGACCTCTGGATCGGCCAGCACCCGCTCCAGGCGGGTCGTGATGCGCGCGCCGGGATGCCGCCGGCGATACTTGGCCAGGCGCTCCCGGTCCAGATCGCAGACCCAGCGGACCTTGGCGTCGAGGTTGTCCCCGGCGACCCGCAGGAGGTTCGGACCCCAGTAGCCGAGGCCGATGATCGCGATCCCGACGGGGCCGCTGCTGGGCAGCTCCGCGCCATGCGTCAGCGGCAGTGGGAGGTGCGGCATCGTTTCTCTCCTGGTCATCCGTGGGTGATCGAGAACGCCGAGTTGACGGCCTGCGCCACGTGCTCGATCTCATCGAGCTCGAGGTCGGGGTGCATCGGCAGCGACAGCTCCTGCGCCGCCCACGCCTCGGACACCGGCAGGTCCCCACGGGTCACGGCGATGTCCCGCATCGCGGGGTGCTCGTGAACGGCCGGCGTGTAGTGGATCCCGGTCTCGATCCGCTCGGCCCGCAGCGCGGCGGCGACCGCGTCCCGGTCGGCGAAGCGGGCGGGAAGCAGGTGATAGATGCACGGGCTGTCCTCGCGCTCGCCGAGCAGGCGGACGTCGGGCGATAGAAGCTCACGATAGGTGGCGGCATGAGCGCGCCGCGCGTCGTTCCAGCCATCGAGGTGCGGGAGCTTGACCCGCAGCAGCGCGGCCTGGAGACCGTCGAGCCGCTCGTTGTAGCCGATCTCCACGTGCTCGCCCTTGGCGCGCTGACCGAGGTTGCGCAGCCGGCGCACCCGCGCGGCGAGCTGCTCGTCGTCGGTGCAGACCGCCCCGCCGTCGCCCAAGGCGCCAAGGTTCTTGCTCGGATAGAACGAGAACGCGGCGACCGCGCCGAGCGAGCCGACCCGGCGGCCCTGATAGCGGGCGCCATGAGCCTGGGCGGCATCCTCGAGCAGCAGCAGGCCGTGGCGGGAGGCGAGCTCGCTCAGCGGCGCCATGTCGCAGGCCTGGCCGTAGAGATGCACGGCGACGATCGCCGCCGTCCGCGGCGAGACCGCCGCGGCCGCCGCCGCCGGGTCGATCAAGCCGGTGTGCTCGTCGACGTCGCAGAGGACCGGCGTCGCTCCGGCATGGACGGCGCCGAGCGCCGAGGCGATGAAGGTGTGGGCCGGAACAATGACCTCGTCGCCGGGGCCGACCCCGTGCGCCCGCAGCGCCAGCGAGAGCGCCGAGGTGCCCGAGGAGACGCCGACGCAGTGACCGACGCCGCAGTACTCGGCGAACTCGGCCTCGAACTGCTCCACCTCGGTGCCGAGCGTGTACGCGCTCGTCTCCAGGAGACGCGCGAACGCCGCCTTGAGCTCATCCTTGATCGGGGCGTGCTGACGATCGAGCGCGACAAAACGCGCGCCGCGCTGCTGGGCGGCTGAAGCTGATGCGGTCACATTCTTCCCTTGGTCTGTTCCTTGCGCATGGCCGTGCCGTCTCCGGGCTGGCCCGGGTGTGACGACGCGGCACCCCCTGCGCCGACGTGAGTCTTCAAAAGTGAGACACCCGATCAACGTCCGTCGGCCGGGGTTTCTTGCTGGGCCCCTGAGGGATTCGCATCCGGGCCGCAGCCGACGTCCGGCAGCCGGCGCCCGCGGAGCGCGAGGCCGTCATAGACGCGCAGCAGCGCCTGCTCGGAATGCTGCCAGGTCAGCGCCTGCGCCCGCCGGCGCGCGGCGCGGGCCAGGCGGCCGCGCACGTCAGGATCCCGGGCCAGCAGACGGACGGCCTCGGCGAAGCCGTCGACATCGCCGGGCGGCACGAGCAGGGCGGCGCCGTCGACCGTGCGGCGGGTCTCCAGCAGATCGTAGGCCACGACCGGCTTGCCGAGCGCCAGATACTCGGCGATCTTGGTCATCGTCGATCGCTGGTTGACGTCTGTCGCCGGCGCCGGGTCAACGCAGATGTCGACGTCGGCCAGCAGCTCGAGCACCCGGCCGGGCTCGACGCGGCCGGTGAACTGGACGCGCGCCGCCAGCCCGCGCGCCGCCATCTCGGCCTCCAGCGCTGGGCGGGCGTCGCCGTCGCCGATCATGACCAATCGCGCGTCGAGCACGTCGCGGTGGTGGCAGAGGTGATCCAGGATCGGCGCCAGGCCATCGACCCCGTCCTGGGAGGACATCGCGCCGAGATAGGCGATTCTGACCTGGGCCAGGACGCCGGTCCGCTCGGTGCTCGGATGCTCGGTCCAAGCGGCCGGCGGGCCGTTGCGGACGACCGTGACCTCACCCGGCCGCTTGCCGGCACGATGGGAGACATCGGCGTAGGAGCGGTTGGTGGCGATGACGTGGTCGGCGACCGCGATCGTCAGCCACTGGCAGATCCCGGCGATGCGCGCGGCGAGCCTCGACACCGGGCCGCTCCCGAACTTGACGCCGATCGTCTCCGGGAAGAGATCGTGGTGATCGAAGACGACGCGCCGGCCGGCGAGGCGGTAGAGCGCCCCGGCGCCGAACAGCACGTCAGGCGGATTGTGGAGGTGCAGGACCGTCGATCCGCGCATCAGCCGGCTCACCGCCGCGGCGTGGAGGGCGAGGGTGGCGACGAGGTACTCACGCACGAAGCCGGCCTTCGTGCCGGCCACGTCGACCGGGAGCCGGAAGCGGATCACGTCGACGCCGTTGATCTGCTCGCGGCGCGGCTGGGTGCCGTCGTTGGGCGCGACCGCCGTCACCTCGTGTCCGGCTCGGACCAGCGACTCGGCCTCGGAGCGGACGCGGACGTCCTGCGGATACGGGTTGTTCTCCAGCAGCATGGTGATGCGCTGGCGTTCCGACGGGCGGGCTCCGGAGGATCGTCTCATTGAGGTCTTCATCTCCACCAACGTGAGCCGGTCCCGTGAACTGCCGCGCCGGAACGGACCCCGACGACGACGCGACCCCCTCGGCGCGGTCGGCCGAGGGGGTCGCGTGATACATCTATCGCCGTGCGGATGCGGGGGCAGTGAGCAGCGCCACTCCCCCGCCCATGGCCTCTACTGGCAGGCGACCGTCGCTCCGTTGTTCGTCCATGTGTTGCCCGACCACGTGACGTTGGTGGAGCAGTAGACCGACTGGTCGCTGCCGAAGAAGCCCCCGTTGGGCCAGTAGCCGTCGCTGTCCTGGCCGAACCCGACCGCGGTGCCGTTGCTCGTCGACGGGGCGGTCGAACCGCAGTAGTCACCGCCGAGAGCCGAGTCGTACACCGAGCCGCCGGCGCAGCGGGCGATGTCGTTGCCGGTGAACGTCATCGAGCTCGTGCCCGGGCCGCTGGCCTGCGAGCACTCCTGCACGATGTAGCCGCCGCCACCCAACAGGTTGTGGGTGATCGTGAGCTGGTTCGTGCACGGCTGAGCGCCGCTGGTCATCGGGACGTCCCCGTAGATGACCGCGCTCTGGTCCATCGGATTGAACATCGTGTTGTGGCTGATCGTGATGCCGGCGACATCAGCCACGTAGATGTCCTCGCTGTGGGCGCCGTCGACGTCGCCGTTGGCGACGACGTAGTTGTTCTCGACGACGCTGCCCGTGCCGAGGCCGTTGAGCGGCTCGACCGCGCCGGCCAGGATGTCGTTCTCGACCGTCGTGTCAGGCGCTCCGCCGATCAGCGTCTCGTCGACACCGCTTCCGGTGCAGACCGTGCTCGGCGAGGTCGAGCACCCGGGCGCGACCAGCGTCGAGTTCTCGATCGTCATGCCGGTCGTTCCGCCGGCGGCCCAGACGGCCTGCGAGCCGTCCTGGCCTCCGCCGAAGCTGGAGCCGCTGTACTCGAGGCAGTCGTGATTGAGCGTGAAGCCCGAGACGCCGTCGACATAGAGCAGGTAGTTGCCGATGTTGTAGCCCTGGATCGTGACGTTGTTGGCCAGGATGTTGATCTGGTTGCCGGAGGCGTAATAGTCCGCGGACGGGAGATCGGAGGGGCTCCAGGCCGGCAGCGAGCTGCAGCTGGCCTCGCCGACGTTGCCGCCGTCGTAGCTGGGGTCCGGATAGCCGCACGAGCCGGGCGACGAGAAGCAGCCCGTCCCCGAGATCGGGGCCGAAGCCGTCACCGTGGCCGTCTGCGCGCTCGTCGCCGAGGTGTGACCATTCGCGTTGGCGGCGGTCACGATCGCGCGGATCGTGCTGCCGACGTCGGAGGCGGCGACGGCGTAGGTGCTCGCCGCGGCGCCCGAGATCGTCGTGCAGCTCGCCCCGGAGGTGTTGCAGTCCTCCCACGCGTAGTCGTACGAGCTGGGGCTGTTCCCCCAGGTGCCCTGAGAGACCGACAGCGTCTGTCCCTCCACAGCGGTGCCGGACACGGCCGGCAGGACGCTGTCGGACGGCGCCTGCGGGGCCGGCGCCGCCGCCGAGACGACGACGCTGTGCGCCACCGTCGAGGTGAGGCCGTCCGCATCGGTGACGGTCAGCGACACGGAGTCGGTGCCGGCCGAGGCGAACGTGTAGGACAGGCTCTGACCCGAGCCGAGCGACGCGCCGTCAGACCACGCATACGTGCACGGGGTGTTGACGCAGGTCGACCCCGAGGCGTTGAACGCGACCGCCGAGCCGGCGACCGGCGAGGCGGGGGTGACGGTGAAGGCCGCGGTCGGTGGCGTCGGCGCAGGGGCGGGCGCCGTGACGACGACGTTGTGCTCCACCGAGGCCGTGCGGCCGATCGCGTCGGTGACGGTCAGCGTCACCGACTCGGTGCCGGCGGCGTCGAAGGTCGACGAGATCGATGTGCCCGAGCCCATCGACGCTCCGTCGGACCAGCTGTAGGTGCACGGGCCGTCGGCGCACGTGGACGCCGAAGCGCTGAACGCGACCGCGGTCCCGGTCTGGGGCGCCGAGGGCGAGAAGCTGAACGCGGCCGTGGGCGCTGCCGGAGGCGGCGGCGGGGTGACCGTGCCGGGCACAGCGGCGCTGGCCGGGGAGACGGCCTTCGTCGAGCCACTGGCGTTGGTCGCGGTGACGATCGTGCGGATGGTGTGTCCGCTGTCGGCGGAGCCGACGGTGATCTCTCCGCCCGCGACGCCGCTCATCGTCGCGCAGCCGGCGCCGGCGCTGTTGCACAGCTCCCAGCCGTACGCGTAGGCCGTCGGCGATCCGCTCCACTGACCGACCGAGGCCGACAGCGAGTCGCCCACGGCAGCGGTGCCGATCACGAGCGGCGTCACCGTATTGACCGGAGCGGCGGCGCGCTTGCGCGCCTGAAACGAGCCGGTGGTGCTGGAGCCGGCGGCCGCGCGGGCGTGCCTGCGATGGCGCTTGTTCCGTCGGATATGGGAGTGCGATCCGTGCACGGTGGCGGGCGCGGAGGACGCGGCACCGGCCAGTTCTCGCGCCGAGGCAGTAGCCGTCGTCGCGCATAAGCAGAGACAGATCATGACTCCGAGTCGTCGCACAAGGTTCTCCTGATGGGGGGGTTTCATGCCCCGACCATCGGCACGACCGTCCAGAACTTGTGGACGGCCTGCGCGCGCTCAGCTATCGGTCCAGAGTCGGTCCGGATGCTCCACGGACACCGCCATCACCGGCGGTGGGGGTTCAGGCGGCCGTTTCGCCGCCCCGAGGTTGGGGGCTAACGGGCTCGGCGGCCAGCGGGGCCGGGCTGCCCGGCGGCGGCGGCGGGGATGTCGAGGATCGCCGCGCCGAGCGACTCCCGCGGATCCTGGATCAGCGCCGCGGCCTCACTGCGCGACTTGACGCCGAGCTTGTGGAAAGCCGACGACAGATGGCTCTTGATCGTGCTCTCGGCCAGGAAGAGCCTCGCTCCGATCTGGCCGTTGGTGTAGCCCTTGACCACCATCCCGAGGACCTGCTTTTCACGGAAGGACAGCGGCGGCCTGCTGATGAGCGCTCGCAGGCGGCGCGGCACCGCCGTCTGGCCGGCGAGCACCGCCGCGACCGTCGCGGCAAGCGCGCTGTCGAGCTGGCCGGTGAAGACGAATCCGTCGACGCCGGCATCGACCGCGCGGCGGCTGCTCAGCCCGTCGACCGAGTCCGAGACGACGACGATCCGCAACCCCTGGCGCTCGCGAGCGAGCTCGCGCACCAGCGACAGATCGCCGGCGGCGAGCTCGGCGACGACCAGGATCAGCACGTCGGCGCCGGCAGCGTCGCGACCGCGGGTGCGCTCGCGGTCCGGCGTCGTGGGCCGGACGGTCATCCCCGGGCGCCGCAGCAGCCCGGCGATCCGCGCGCCCAGCTCGCGATCCTCGACGGCGACGGCGACGATCACCTCCCGCGGAGCCACGGTCTGGAGGTCATCGGTCGCGACGTTGAGCACGTAGATAGAACGGAGCGGCATCGCTCGCGCTTTCAGCTGCCCGGACATGCCGGACGCCGGCGGCAGCGCTGCGGGCGCTAACGTTTCTCGGCGACGTAGTGGAGCTCGAGGCAGTCGGCCGCCAGAGCGCCCGGCTCCACGATCCGGCCCTCGAGATCGAGGCAGAGCAGCGGCTCGAAGCCCTCATCGCTCAGCTGCCGGCACTGCTCGTCGCGGGTGATGAAGTAGTGCACGAGCGAGAAGTCGTGAGCGGCGTTGTTGACGAGCTCGTACCCGGGCTCGACGCGCTCCAGGCCACGCAGACGCAGGTGGTTGAAGACCCGCTCCGGAACCTTGATGGCGTCGCGCAGGGCTCGCTGGGGCCGGCTCGTGTCCATATGCAGGGGCCCGGGGAGCTGCGGGAGATGCGCCCGGTTGTGGGCCGACACGATCATCAGCCCGCCGCCGGTCAGCACGCGGCGGATCTCGCGCAGCATCTCACGACGCTCGTGATCGCCCAAGATGTCGAGGATGTTGCAGCCGCCGAACACGACATCCAGCGAGCCGTCCTCGAAGTGGGACAGGTCACGCATATCGCCCTCCAGGAAGCTGACGCGCGGATACCGGGCCCGCGCCCGGGCGATCATGGCGCTCGAGAGGTCGATTCCGTACGCCTCCTGCGCGACCTCGCCGAGATAGCCGGTCAGGCGCCCGGTGCCGCAGCCCAGCTCGAGCACGCGACCGGCGAACTGCTCACGGAAGCGCAGCATCAGCAGCACCTCGACCGGCCGGAGATGGCGGTGGTCATAGTTGCGGACGTACGTTCCCTCGCGCCACTTGGAGCTGTTGAACGTGCCGGGTTCGACCACCGGTGGACGAGCATGGAGTCGGGAGGTGGCCATCAGGTCCTTCCATCTTGGCAGCTTGGAATCATCATGGATCCGCCGATCCTGACCGGGGCTTGACGGGCGGTGAGCCTCGCCGCCACGTCCACGTCCTCGTGGACGAAGACGACGTTGCCCCAGACCCGATCGGGAGCATCGCCGGCCGGGGTCAGGCGGCCGTCGTCGCGTGGGATGAAGGGGCGATAGTCCAGGTGCTCGAGCGGACCGATCAGGTCTCGCCACAGCTCCTGGCCCGCAGCCCCGGCGGTGTCGCGGTTGAACTCGAGGATGACGGCGTCGGGCTTGACCGAGGAGAGAAACCGCTGGGCTCCGGAAACGATCAACGGCTCGGCGCCCTCGGCGTCGATCTTGACCAGGCGCACGCACGTCAGGCGCTTGGAGTCCGCGAAATCGTCGAGGCAGACGCCCGAGACCGCGACGCCGTGCTCGGCGGCCACGCTCGGCGACGCGACGATCGTGTTGGACGTGGAGACTGTCCCGGGATGGAAGACCACCTCGCCGGTGCGGTCGGTCACCGCCGAGCGCACGACGCTGACCTGACGCTGAAGATGATTGGCCTCGACAGTGCGCTCGAGCAGCTCGGCGGGCGTGTCGAACGGCTCGAACGCGAACACCCGGCCGGCGGGACCGACGGCGGCGGCGGCGATCAGGGTGTAGTAGCCGACGTTGGCGCCGACGTCGAGCACGGTGTCGCCCGGGCGCAGCCAGTCAGAGACGAACGCGGCGGTGTCCGGCTCCCACCCCGATCGCGATCGTCGGCCGGTGCCGCCGCAGAAATAGAGCAGGCACGACGGCAGGTCGGTGAGCGTGACGGCGATCCGCAGCCCACCCTTCATCCGCGCCCAGAAGACCTCCTGGAGCTCGCGCTCGGCCTCCGCGAGGCTGACATGCCGGGCGACCGACCGCATCAGATGGCTGTCGGGCGCCAGCCGCCCGATGCAACGCAGCCCCTGCTTGACGAACCGCGGCGCGGTGAGACGACGGCGCAGGCGGAGGGCCGCGGGGGTCGCGCTCCGGGACACCGTCGCCCACGTCGTGGACTCCAGGAAGATGCGGGTGCGAGTCCTGAGCGCTCGGCGGGAAGGTCCGCCGCGGGTCTGCGCGCCGGCGTCTGCGCTCGTGGGCGACGGTCGACGTCCCGACGCATCCGGCCGGCTGACGTCGGCGATGAACTCGGTCATCGTGCGGCGGGCCGCCGCCCGGCTGGATTCGTCCCGGAGGCTGTGGTCGAGATCCGGGATCACCGCGAAGTCGCTCCCGGGCGCGTTGGACAGCTGCGCGATGGCCGACGGGACGCGAGCCTGGGGAAGCGTGGCCTCACGCTGCCCGCAGATGATGATCGTCGAGACGCCGGCTCTGACGACCGGGGCGATCAGCCGAGCCGGGGAGTGAGCCAGACGCAGGGCGTAGACGACCGTCCACAGCGCCGGCGGCAGCCGGTTGGCCACGCCCCGCCGATAGGTGTTTCCCCGACCGCGGCCATTGATCGCGGTGAGCATCCGCCTGGCCAGGTCGTTGGCCGCGCGGCGAGCGTTCTGATCGATGCGGGCGGGCGCCTGGCCGTCCTCGCCGGGCAGGCTCGGCTCCCATCCCTCGAAGGCGCCGAAGGTCAGCAGCGGATTGATCGCGACGACGCCTCGGGGCCGCAGATGCGGCGCGACGGCGAGCGCCATGTAGGCGCCGGAGCACACCCCGACGAGGACGACGTTCTGCGGATGTGAGGGAGAGACGGCATGGGCGGCCTCGGCGATGTCGTCGAGGGCCCAAGGGGCGTAGATGTGCCGTTCGCGCCGGCCGGGGCGCGTGGGGCTCTCGCCGATGCCGCTGAGATCCAAGCGGACCGACCGATAGCCGTCTGCGGCCCAGCGCCGCGAGAGATCCACCCACTGGCGCGCCGGGCCGATCGACGGCTCGGCGGCCATGCTCACGAACAGCACCACCGGCAGGTCCTCATCCCCGGAACGGCCCGGATCGAGCACCTGGCACTCGATACCGACGAGTCCCGTCGGGCCGAGCTCGAGCACCGTCTCGAGGATCGGCCGGCCCTCGCCGGTGTGCGCCACGACGCTGCACCGGGGCTCCGGCGAGGACGTCGTCAGTTCCACCGTGCGTTCTGCGCAGGACTCCTCCATGCACTCCACGAGCTGGTCGACGACGGCCGTCGGGAACTCGTAGACGCGCTCACCGATATCGAAGATGTCGGCGGAGGCGGCGTACTCGCGCCAGTCGATATCGGCTCCGAGGCGCCGCCTGACGCGACCGTTCTGCGGCCGCGCGGGGTCCAGCAGGGCCACGACGGCGGCCCGGCTGCGCGGCGCGAGGTCTTCAGGGAGCTCCAGGCCGCCGAGCTCGGCGATGGTTGCCGGGAGAATCAGATAGCCGGGGATCTCCGTGCCGTCCGGACCGCTCAGCGGCGTCTCGGACACCGACGACTGCAGCGCGGTCTGTTCGCGCAGAAACGACCGGCCGGAGAGGCACGGGTCCCAGAGCAGCAGCGCATCCAGCGAACAGCCGCCCACCGCCGCGTTGGCCAGCAGCGTCGCCCCGAGCCTCAGCCCGATCGCCCCGACCCAGGGCACGCCGGTCGCGCGCACGTGCTCGACGGCATACGAGATGCTGGCCAGCCAGGCCGAGACCCGCTCGGGGTCGTTCGTCTCGCCGGCCGACTGACCGGTTCCGTCGTAGTCGAAGCGGAGCGCCACGAAGCCGGCTTCGACGAGTTCGCCGGCGAGCACGCGCAGGATGTACTGCGAGAAGTTGAGCTCGACGCCCATCGGCGGGCAGAGGACGACCCCGCCGCGAGCCCGGCCGTCCGCGGGGCGGTCGATCCAGCCCAGCAGCGGCCGATCCGCGGCGCCGAACCAGACCGGGGTTGAGCTCTTCACCAGCCGCGCGTCCAGATCATCGGGGCCCGGGGCCCAGTGGGCGCCCGGCACGAAGTCGACTGTTTGAATAACATATGTCGAAGCTAAGGCGCACACCTGATGCATCCCGACGTCCAGCGTGCCGGAACTGGCGTACGGCGGAGTCTTCGCCGGTGTTCGCAGGCCGCGGCACGCGGCGAGTGTCGGAGTTCGCCCCGTGACCCAGTTCCCGGCCCGTGCGCATGCCCAATCGCTCCCTCATCGTCCCCATGAAACGCAGCCACGCGGATGAAACTTTCGGAGTGCGAGCGTGAGATCGGGTTCTCCGCGACGTCTTACTGAGTATCCCCTGACCTCGGCGAGAGGCGGGCGCTGCCGCTCGGTCACGTGCGCGTGGCCGCCGGCGAGCGCCGGGGCGCCGCTTTCCCGAAGGAGGTCCCGGGTGACGTAACGCAACACGACCGTCTCATCACAGCAAACACTCGGTTCGTACCTCCGGCACGCTCTCACCGTCCGTTTCGGTGGCGCTCGAGCGGTCAAAACCGCTTGAGAAGCGACTTCCCGGCCGATCGCCGACGAAACGAAGAGAGGTTGAGCCGAGTCAGAAGCGGGGTACGCGTTACCCCGCGCAGCATGGCGCCACGAGGTGTCCGGCCGGGCGACCGCATCACGAAGAGGGTCGCGGACGGATGGCGCGTCACATGTCGGAACCCGCTCTGAAACCCAACCTCGGGAGGGATCGGATGCCGCGACTTGCGGTTTCTGTCGGAATTTCACTGATATTGATGGTGACGGTCGCGCAGGGCGCGGTCGCCAACAGCGCGCCGCGCGCGTCAGCGCACAGCCGCAGGGAATCGACCCTGCCGGCCGCCGACGGCGTGACCGGCGCCCCGGCCGTCCGCACGACAGGCCGCTCCTGCCGCGGCATCATGGCCGCGCGACGTCGCCTGCGCGCGCTGGCGAAGTCATCGGCCGACCGCGCCGCGCAGACCGACTGCGCGGTCTCGGCCTACATCACCGCGCTCGAGCACCGGAGCACGCCGGGAGCGACCGTGACCGGCGAAGCGCTGCACCGCACCTGGATCCGCCCGTCGGAGGACACCCGCTCGCCGGCGGCGAGCGCCGCGCCGAGCCAGACCCCGATCGTCGTCAGCAGCGGCGCGTCCTCGACGGCCGCGCCAACGGCGTCCACCGCCGTGACCAGTGCGGTCACGGCCGCGACCGCCGACACCGCCGCCAACGCGACCACGGCGGCGGCGCAGACGACCGACTGCTTCGCCTCGCCGAAGGCGTGCGGCTTTCCGGACCCGAATTCGGGAAACGTCGGCGTCAGCAACTGCTCAGCGCTGCCGGCCTTCTCGCCCTCCGATCTTCCGGCGAGCAGCTACTACTACCCGGGCAGCGGTAACACGCTGGACATCATCGCCGACAACGTCACGATCCAGGGCTACGACATCGGGAACTGGCTCATCTACGGCGACGGCGTCTCCGATCTGACGCTCGACGACGACTGCGTCAGCTATGACGGCCACTCCAACGACGGCTCCACAGCCGTGTGGAGCACCGGCTCGGGACTGACCGTGGAGAACTCCACGGTGATCGCGCCGGGCTGCACGGCCAGCGGAACGACGGTCTGCACGAGCGGCGAGGTCGACGAGTCGCTGATCGGCGGCGGAGACGACACGCTCGTCTCCAACGACATCCTGGCCGGAGCGGTCGAGCCGATCAACGGCCTCGGCGCCGGCAGCGTGGTGGTCAACAACTATGTCGTCGCCAACGGCTCCTTCGCGGGGGCCCACAGCGAGGACATCTACGAATCGAACACCGCGGGCATCCTGATCTTCCACAACACCCTGCTCAATCCGATGGATCAGAGCGCGGTCATCTATGGCGACACGCCGATCGTCAACGGTCAGGAGCAGCCGTGCGTGAATCGCATGGCGATCATCTACAACCTGATGGCCGGCGGCGGCTACACGCTGCTGTCCTGCGCCCAGGCGAGCGATCCCGGAACGAGCGGGCTGCTGTTCGTCGCCAACGACATCGGCCGCTGTGACGGGAACTCCAGCTACGACGCCAGCCTCGGCGGCGACTACTGCGGGAGCAACCCGCCCGCGGAGACCACCGGCGACGCGATCGGCTCCGGCCAGGACTCGACCGGCTACTGGCCGCAGGGCGGCTTCTTCGGCGTCGCCGAGGATGTCTACTGCCCGCCGACCTCCGAGGTCGTGTGGGAGGCCAATCGATGGGACGACAACGGCGCCAGCGTGAGCTGCCCGTCGTGAGCGAGCCGCGCTGAGCGCGGCTTCCGGCGCCACCCGGGCGTGACGGTGCTCGGGTGGCGCATCGCAATGCATGATCGCGATCGTCGCTCAGAGACGATTTGGGGCCGCCGTCGCACTTGTGCGCGCAAGCCGGCGCAATTGCGGTTCAAAGGCGTGCAATTCGAACGATCGGCGGCCGCCGGCGGCCCCCGGCGCGGAAGAGCGACGCCGGCTCAGCCGTTTCATCGGCATGAAGCTGATCGATTCCTCCCCGGCGCTCGGCGGCGCCAGAGTCGCGGATGAGCAAGCCCGCGTCCGGCCGACGTACGATGGCCTGGCCGCCGAAGCATCAACGACCGACGCCGGACGCGTCGAAAGCCGCACCGGCGCGTTCGCCAGCCGCGCGCTCGATGTCGCGGTGTCGGCGACAGTGCTCGTGCTCCTGTCCCCTGTGCTGGCGATCATCGCGATCGCCGTCCGGCTGACGTCACCCGGCCCCGCGCTGTTTCGCCAGGAGAGAGTCGGCAGGGACATGATCCCCTTCTCGCTGTACAAATTCCGCACGATGCGCCCGGATGCCAGCGAGGCTCCTCATCGCGAGTACATCCACGCGCTGCTCGAGACCCGCGAGGCCTCGCAGGACGGGGACCTCTACAAGCTCGCGGTCGACGACCGGATCACGCCGCTCGGGCGCCATCTGCGCTCCTGGAGCCTGGACGAGATCCCCCAGCTGTTCAACGTGCTCCGCGGCGAGATGGCACTCGTCGGCCCGCGACCGGTCATCGGCTACGAGGTCGACCTGTATCCGGAGTCCTACATGCGCCGCTTCACGGTGAAGCCCGGCATCACCGGTCTGTGGCAGGTCTCCGGTCGCAATCAGCGCACGTATCACGAGATGATCCAGTTCGACATCGATTACGCCCAGCGCCGTTCGTTGTGGTTCGACGTGACCATCCTCGTGCGGACGATCCCGACGGTCCTGCGCCGACGCGGAGTGGCATAGTGCCTGATCGCCGGGCGGTGGTGGGCGTCATGCCCGCCGCGGAGCGTGCCCTGCGCACCCGGCTGTTCGACGCCTTCGAGGACGCGTATCCGGTCCGCTTCGAAGGCCGTGACACCGGCGCCGAGCGCGGGCTCGACGCGGCCGTCCGCTTCGCGAGCGCCGGCGACGATCAAGCGCCGTCGTCCGAACTGCCGGAGCTGCGCTATCTCGCCGAGGAGTGCGAGCCCAGGGGTGACGGGCACGTGGCGTTCGCCACGCATCCCGGATTGGCGCGCGCCCTCTGGAACGCGACGCTGACCGAGGCCCGCGCGGAGGGCGCGCCCACGGTGACGCTCGCCGAGGGCGACGTCGCGCTCGCCCGTATCGAGGGCGCCCCGGTCTGGAGCCTGACCGCCGGCCCAGTCGCCCGTCACCGGGTGTCGGTCGCGCCCGCCGAGCTCGCTCGCGGCGACGCGCTGCGCAGCCGACTCGCTCCGGGCCGGTGCCTGGGCGTGCTCGCCCTGACCCAGTTCGTCCGCAATCTGACCGCCGACCGGGACTGGCGGACCCCGGGGACCCGCGCGGCGTTCGTGATCGATGACCCGAACCTGCGGCGCCCGACGTACGGCCACATCGACTACCCGGAGCTGGCCGCGAGCGCGACGGCGCTCGGTTACCACGTGTCGATCGCGATGGTGCCGCTCGACGGCCGCGCGGTCCACCAGGCGACGGCGCAGCTCTTCCGCCGGCAGTCGGCCCAGCTGTCACTGTGCATCCACGGCAACAACCATCTGCGTGACGAGTTGCAAAGCCCGCGGTCGCTCGCCGAGGCGCGCGTCCCCGCCGCGCAGGCGATGGTCCGCTCGCTCGCCTTCGAGCGACGGACCGGCCTGACCGTCGACCGGGTGATGGTCGCCCCGCACGAGCGACTCGGCGAGCCCACCGCGGCGGCCATGTTCGCCTGCGGCTTCGAGGGCTTCTCCGGAACGCGCCCGTACCCATGGCTCGAATACGCGCATGACCTCAGCTGGCTGTCACGTCCGGTCGATTCAGGACCGCTCGTCGGCTGGCGCAGCGCGGAGCTCGTCGGCCAGGGACTGCTGGCTCTGCTGCGCGTCGACTTCTCCCATCCGCGTGAGGAGCTCGTCATCCGCGCGTTCCTCGATCAGCCGCTCATCATGTACGGCCACGACGATCTGCTCCGCGGCGGCCCCGACGAGCTGGAGGGGGCGGTGCGGGAGATCGGTCAGCTCGGCGACGTCCGCTGGGAGTCGCTGGGCAACATCGCCCGCGGCTCGCTGGCGACGCGCCGGTGCGGCTCGGCGCTCCAGGTCCGCATGCTGGCCCGTCGGGTGCGCTTCGAGATCCCGTCCGACGTCAGGGAGGTCGTCGTCTACGCCGACGGCATCACGCCGTTCGCCGACGAGCGACTGACCGTCACGGGCGCCGCGCGGCGTGCGCCCGGCGAGCAGCCGCCCGGAGTGACGCGTCTGATCGTCGACCGGCCCGGGACAGTCGAGGTGGCGCTCGACCATCCGCTTGATCTGCTCGGCGTTCCGATGCCGAGGGCCAACGTGCACTCGGTCGTCCGGCGGCTGATGTCCGAGGGACGGGACCGCACCCGGTCCAAGCTGGCGTGGTCGCCGCGGTGATCTGAGTACCCGACAGGAATGGCCGACACCCCCCTTCAAGAGGCGACCGTCCGCGGCTTTCGCTGGCTCGCCGTGATGCGGATCGTCTCGGAATCGATCGGCCTGCTGGCGGTCGTCGCCCTGGCGCGCCTCGTCAGCCCGGCCGCGTTCGGTCGCGCCGCCATCGCGCTGATCTTCATCATGATCGGCTCCATCCTGACCTTCGAGGGCTTCGCCTCGGTGCTCGTCCAGAAGACGACCGTGACCGAGGAGGACAGGCGCGCGGCGATGCTGATGAGCATCCTCGGCGGCCTCGTGCTCAGCCTGCTCGTCTACGGTCTCGTTGGTCCGGTGTGGACGCCGCTGTTCGGCGCTCGGACGGCATCGCTGATCCGGCTCGTCTCACCGACGCTGTTCATCTCGGCGCTCGGCAGCGTCTCCCGCGCGACCGTCTGGCGGCGGCTGGATTTTCGCATGACCAGCGGGGTGGATGCGATCGCACTGCTCATCGGCAGCGCCGCATCGGTGGGCCTGGCGATCGACGGAGACGGGGGCACGGCGATCGTCCTCGGCGGCATCGTGCAGACGACCCTGACGACGCTGCTGTTGGGGCTGGCGGCCCCGCCGCCGCTTCCGGGCTGGTCTCGGAGCTCGCAACGCGGCATCAGCTCGTTCGGCGTCCCCTCGGCGCTCGCCGGCCTCGCCGGCGTGACCTTCTCGAACATCGACTACGCGATCCTCGCGGCGCGGCTGCCCGCCACCACCGTCGGCCTCTACTACCGGGCGTTCAACATCAGCGTCGTCTATCAGGACAAGCTGAGCAAGATCATGACCCAGATGGCGTTCCCGATCTATGCCCGCAGTCCCGACCGCGAGCATCTGCGCGCCTTCCACGAGCGCGTCGCCCGTGCCCACGCGACCGTCATCGTGCCGTTCCTGGCCTCGATCGCGGCGTTGGCGCCGATCCTCGTCCCACTCGTGTTCGGCGCTCAGTGGCGACCGGCCGTCCACGCCACCGAGATACTGGCGCTGGCCGGCTGCATGGCCGGGATCCTCACCGGCTATCCGCAGATCATGTTGGCCATCGGCAAGCCGCGTCCGCTCTTCTTCTTCATCGCGACGATCGCCGTCGGCTACGGAACAGCGGTCTTCGCGGCCTCGAGCCACGGGCTCGTCGTTGTCGCCTTGACCGTCTCCGGCTTCTATGTGCTCATCCTGATCGGCGTATATCAGTTCCTGCTGGCACCCAATCTCGGGCTGTCGGTCCTGCACCTGCTCCCGGAGCTCGGCCCGGCGGCCGTCGGCGCGATCGGGCTGGTGGCGGTCGACGTCGCGCTGCGCACCCTGCTCGCCGGGATTCCGTCGGCGATCATCGTGCTGCTCGCCGGACCGGCCGGCCTGCTCGTCTACGCGCTGCTCGTCCGGCAGTTCTTCGCCGCCGCGTGGAACGACCTGATCTCGATGGCCGTCCGGGTCGCTCCCGAGGCCGGTACGGTCCTCAACCGGTTGCGTCGCGGCTCCGGCAGCTCCGGCGACTCCGGCGACTCCGGCGACTCCGGCGACTCCGGCGACGAGACCGGCACGGAGCACCCCCGGTTCCCGGCGGCGTCCGACACCGCTCCCAAGCTCGATGCGCCCGCGGCCGCCGCGGTGGCGCGACATCTCGTCTGATGGCCGGTTCGCACGCGACCACGACCGATGCGACGCTCTCGGCCGCCGCAGCGCCGGGCCGTCCATCCGGCCCGGCCCATGGAGACGTCGTCTTCACCTTCGCCCGCGTCACCTGGCAGGTCGCCGCGCAGCGCGGGTTCGTTCATTCCGAGGACCGGCTGGCGCTGTCGCTGATGCGCAGCGACCGCGTCGGTCGCCTGCTGATCTGCAACCACGCGCGCAACGGCGCGGTCATGTGGGCCCGCCGGCTCGCCCGCTCCGAGGTCGTCGCCTTCCCCACGACGCCGGACCGGCATCTCGTCGAGCCGATGTCGATCCGCCGGCGTGATCCGACGACGAGCGCCGCGGTCAAGCGTGCCTATGCGTCGTATGACCGCGTGCTCGCCCGGGCGGCCACGCGTCACGGCCTGCGCGATGCCCACGTCATCACCGGTAACCCCATGGTCGCGGCGTTCTGCGATCTGAGCTGGGCGCGGAGCACGATCTGGTACGCGATCGACGATTGGGCCGAGCACCCGGCCTACAGCGCCTGGCGCGATCTCTATCTGGAGGCCTATGACCGAGTCCGGGAGCGCGGCCGCGGAGTCGCGGCGGTGTCACGCGGCCTGCTGGACCGGCTCGCGCCGAGCGGTCCGGGGATCGTCGTGCCCAACGGCGTCGATCCCGCCGAGTGGGTGACGCCCTCCCCAGCGCCCGCGTGGATGGCGGCGCTGCCGGCGCCCGTCTTCCTGTACGTCGGCGCGCTCGACAGCCGGATCGACATCGACTGGGTGCGGCGACTCGCGCTCGCCGAGCCGTCGGCGACCGTCCTGTTCGTCGGCCCGCTGGCCGAGCCCGAGCACATGGCGCCGCTGAGCGGCCTCGCCAACGTGCAGATCCGGCCATCGGTCGGACGCGAGGATCTGCGCGCCCTGATCGCCAACGCCGACGTCGGTCTGCTGCCCCACGTGGTCAGCCGGCTGACGCGCGCGATGAGCCCGCTCAAGCTCCAGGAGTATCTGGCGGCGGGGCTGCCGGTCGCGGCGACCGATCTGGAACCGGTCCGGTCGCTCGGAAACCCGAGCGTCGTGCTCGTCCCCGAGGGCGGCGACTTCACCGCCGGGGTTCGCTCCGCGGTCGCGCTCGGCCGCGCGCCGGAGCGGGCGCGCCTGGACTTCCTCTCTCGCAACTCCTGGCAGGCGCGCCATGACCGCGTGGTCGAGCTCGCGCTCTCCTAGGCGGGTCGGCGGCGCCGTCCTCGCGGCGGTCGCACTGCTTGCGCCCAGCGCCTGCGGCGTCTCGCACCCGACGAGCACCACGACGACCGCCCGCGCGGCCCGAGGGTCGACCCGCGCGGCGTCATCGCGCGGGCCGGTCGATGCGGCGCGGCGCCCGTCCTGCTTCGCCTCGCCCCGATCGTGCGGCTTTCCCGATCCGCGGTCGGGGACGATCGGCGCCGGCGACTGCTCCGCGCTGCGTCCGTTCTCGCCGTCGGACCTGCCGGCCGGAGACTACAACGACGCCAACGGCGGCAATACGGTGGCGATCACCGCCGATCACGTCACGATCCAGGGCTACGACATCGGCAACTGGCAGATCTACGGCGACGGCGCCTCGGACCTGACGCTGAACCGGGACTGCGTCAGCTATGACGGCGGCGCCAACGACAGCTCCACCGCGGTCTGGACGACCGGCTCGGGCCTGACCGTCGAGAACTCGACCCTGATCGCGCCCGGCTGCTCGACGTCGCCGATCACCGTCTGCACGAGCGCCGGGGTCGACGAGTCGATGATCGGCGGCGGCCCGGACACCAGGGTCGACAACGACATCCTGGCCGGTGCGGTCGAGCCGATCAACGGCCTCGGACCCGGCAGCCGCATCGACAACAACTACATCCTCGCCAACGGCGATGTCGGCGACGCCCACAGCGAGGACATCTACGAGGCCAACATCGCCGGCATCACGATCAACCACAACACGCTGCTCAACCCGATGGACCAGAGCGCGGTCATCTACGGCGACGTCCCCGAGGTCAACGGCGCGGCCGTACCGTGCGTCAACCGCTTCACGATCACCGACAACCTGATGGCCGGGGGCGGCTACATCCTGCTCTCCTGCGCCCAGGCCAGCGGCCCCGGATCGAGTTCGCTCATCTTCGTCGCCAACGACGTCGCCCGCTGCCACGGCACTGCCAACTTCGATGGCAGCCTCGGCGGGCACCAGTGCGGCGGCGCCGCTCCGTCGACGACCGCCGGCACCGCGATCGGCTCCGGGGTCGACGTCAACGGCTACTGGCCCCGCGGCGGATTCTTCGGCCTGACCGACGACGTCTACTGCCCCCCCACCGCCCATGTCATCTGGCAGGCCAACGAATGGGACGACAACGGCAAGACGATCCGCTGTCAATGACCGCGGACGGTCGCGCCCCGGCGCGACCGCGCGATAGCCTGGCTCGGATGCCGGTGCGGGATCTCATCAAGCGCGACTTCGAGCGCGCCCGCGCCGCGCATGGGCATGAGGTCTGGCTGCACAAGGGCCTGTGGGCGCTGATCGACTATCGAATCGGTCACTGGGCGCGAACGGACGCGCCGCGACCGCTGCGATTCGTGCTGATGGCCGTGACCATGCTGACCCGCAAGCTGCTGGTCGAGCCCGTGACGGGGATCAGCATCGAGCCCCACGCCCGGATCGGGCACAGCTTCTACATCGCCCACTTCGGCGGCATCGTCCTGCACGAGAAGGTGGTCATCGGCGATGAGTGTCAGATCGCGCAAGGGGTGACGATCGGCACCGACGCCCACGGCGGTGTGCCGCAGATCGGCAATCGCGTCGTCGTGTGGCCCCATGCGATGGTCTTTGGCGGCATCCAGATCGGCGACGACGCCACGATCGGCGCCGGCGCGCTCGTCTTTCATGACGTTCCGGCCGGGGGGACGGCGGTCGGCGTTCCGCCGAGCCGGATCATCCCGGCGCGGGACGACCGGTCCTAGCTCGTCCTCCCACGACCCGCCCGGTCGTCAGCCGACGGGCTCGAGCGCGCGCCGCCGCGGACGGGGCGCCGGCGGGAGCGGACGGGCCGCCGTTCCGGCGACGGTCACGCCGTCGGGCGTCGCCCGCCCTGACCGCGTCGGTTTGCGTAGCGCGACCAGCAGCGCCCCGAAGAAGAAGAGCAGATAGGAGACGTGGTAGAAGGAGAGCGTGTCGAACAGCGCCGAGGTGACCCCGATCATCAGGACCGCGGACTGCATCGCGAGCGCCAGGCCGGAGCGACTCTCGTCGGGCCCTCGGATGAGCGGATGGGCGAGCGTGAACATCGATCCGAAGATCGCCAGGAACGCGGCCGTGCCGAGCAGGCCGGTCCCGATCAGCAGCCCCAGGTACTCGTTGTCAAGATAGCGGTACTTGACCGGGTCATAGCTCCCGAAGCCGCGGCCGAGCAGGAGATGACTCATGATGTCGGGCCTGACCGCGTCGTAGCGCTCCACCCGCACCTTGTCGGTGTTGACCGCCGCGGCCTTGGATGGCTCCAGCTCGGAGATGACCGATCCGAGCTGACCGGGCGCGAGTATGTGAATCGCGAGGAACAGGGGGATGCTCGCCTTCAGCAGCGCGGTCAGGATCGGGCGCGGGCGATAGGCGATCAGGACGAGCAGCCCGCCGAGCGGAGCGACGATGGCCGTCTTGCGGGCGGTGGCGATCGCGCCGCCCATGACGATCATCGAGGCGACGACGTACCACAGGCGCTCGCGTCGCGTCTTGGCCTCCAGCGCGAAGATCATCGCGAACGGGAGCACGAGCGAGAGCAGCGTCGCGAGCTCGAGCGGCTCGCTCGTCGGCCCGACGACGCCCAGCCTCCCGATGTCGTCGAGCACGTCCATCTCGGCCGGCCGCGTGTAGGGGAGGATGCCGTTCCAGATGTTGTAGAAGACGTTCCATCTCGTCTGGCGCTCGATCAGCGTGCCGATCGCGCAGAGGACGCCGAGCGCGACCATCAGCTTCAGCAGCGGTCGCACCTCGCCGGGCCGGATGATGTCGGCGGCCAGCACGAAGAAGGTGACGAACGTCATCAGCACGAGCAGCTTCTTGACGGTCGGCATCACCTCCTGGAAGACCGCCAGCTGCTGACCGTCGAGGGCGATCCCGAGGAAGCAGATGCCGACGAACAGGAAGACCGCCGCGTGCACCCGCGTCAGCTTCGCCGGGAGCCGGCGGGAGGAGCGCAGCTTGACGAGCCAGCCGACGCCGATCAGCACCATCATGATGCGGTCGAGGGTCGGGGCGACCGGCGTACCCGCGGAGGAGTTGACCCCGGAGGCCAGCAGCGCGTCGATCGGGACGAGGAACAGCATCCCCATGAAGACGGCCATGCACCACGGCAGGAAGCGCCGGGTGTGGGGCCACAGATCGACCTCGTCATCCGCCGGCCCGGTGGTCATGCGGGGGCGCCGCGCCCAGACCGGACGCCGCAGCCAAGCGGCACGCCGCCGCAGCGCGACGATCAGCCCTCCTCCGAGGAGCATCACGAGCCCGAAGACGACGCCGAGAAGCTGGGTCTTGGCTCCGGGGTCGACGACGCCGCCCGTCGTCGGCCCGAGCGCGCGCAGGACCGTCTTCTTGTACTGACCCAGGCTCGTCCCGCGCTCCTGCTGGGCGACGTATTCGAACAGCTGGCTACGGGCCGAGTCGACGATCGCGGCGGCGGCGCGCTCGGTGGGCGCCTGCCCGTACAGCGTGAGCATCGGCTGCACGCCGTTGACGTCGACGAGCAGCCGATAGTCCTTGTCGGTGTTCGGCGGCGCGCCGATCTGCGGCCCGGTCGGCGCGGTGTCGCTCAGGCCGAGCTGGACGGTGAACGGTCCCGAGGCGGACACGACCTTGCCGGGGATCCCGGCCGCGGTGGCCATCGCCGACAGCGGTCCCTGGCTCTGGAGATACTCGATCAGGAGCACCGCCTGATTGGGGTCGTAGACGTCGTACTGAAGCTCGTTGAAGTTGTTCTGCCCGTAGGTCAAGAGCGCCGACGGAGAGTTGTCGACCAGCACCTGCGCCTCGGCGGTGGCGAACACCACCGAGCGCGGATGCAGTCCCACCGGGCTCAGCGACACCTTGTACGCGCTCAGCACCGAGGCTGAGACCGCGACGAGCGTCAGGGCGAGCCAGGGCAGCAGTCGCCGGATGAGCCGGCTCATCGCGGTAGCTCCGGCCGCCCCGCGACGCGACGTTCGGTGGTGGCCCATCGAGCGGTGCGCATCATGGCGTCGCCTGAGATCAGTCCGGCTGTCCCGGCGAGCCGATCATCAGCCGCGCGAGATGCCGTGGGGGAGCCCGTGGGCCTCGCCCGTCCAGAGGTCGAGCAGCGGGTCGCCGTTGGCGGCGCCGGCGGCTCCGCCGTGGATGGCGGCGATGACATCATCGGCCTCGGCGCCGTTGGCGGGGCGAGTCCGGGACGGCTCGTCCCTGAACGGGTCCGCGACGGCGTGCGGCAGCGTACGGGCGCTCGCCGCCTCGGGGAACAGCTCGTCCTCGGGCCACCCGCTCTCCTCGCGCCCGCGGCGCCGGCGATCCTTGTCGGTCAGCGCGATGGCGAGGGCGCCGAGGATGAGGATCCCGATGAAGCCGACACCGGCGATGATCTTGGCCGAGCTCGAGTTCACGGTGCCCGCCTGCGCGTCCCCGAGCTGGCGCAGGTGCACCTGCTTGGTCGAGCCGACCTGCTGCAAGGTGGCCAGCGAGGCGAGCCAGGCCAGGGTCCCGGGCTCGACGGCGTTGGCCATCTTCCCGGCCGCGGTGGCGTTCGGTCCGATCACCGACACGGTGATGATCGGGATGTTCGTCTGGGCGACGAAGGCCAGGCGATACTTCGCCTTGACGGAGACGAGCTGCTGGCCGCGGGCCTCGGAGGGAGTGGGAACGTCGAGCACCTCGCCGCTGCCGGTGAACGGACCCTGGCCCGTGACCTCGCTGACGGGGACGCCGGCTGCTCTGGCGATGTAGGCCAGGACCGCGTTCGAGGTCATGGCCTGTGCCAGGACCGCTGCGCGGGCCTCGAGGCCGGTATCGTTGGCCTGCAGGTTGACGAGCGAGGAGACCGGGGAGTCGACCAGGATCTGGGCGGTCGCGGTGCCGGTCGGGGCCGCGGCCATGGCCTGGTCGAGGCCGACCGCCGCGACGAGCGCGACAATCACGATCAGAGCTGTCGCATACCAGCGCCGCTTCAGCGCACGAAATACGTCAGAGATGTACATCGGTCTGCTTTCGTGAGTTTCCGTGGTGACATTGCCCTATGTTTCCGGCCGGCGCGTCCGTACCCCGAGCCGACACGATCCCCGATCACGAGACCAACGATCATACGATCGTCGGACTTGCGGAACCGGCGGTGGTGAGAGATTCTTCACATTCCTCGAACATTTCCCTGGCGGGTGCGCTCGGGGTCACGGCGGTCGGCGCCGGCTCGCCGAACGGCGCCTGAGCGCGTCCGACGAGCGTCCGCAGCGCCAGGCGCGAGGCCTGACGGCGGGCGCTGACGACGTCGGGGTCCGAGCCTCCGGCCAGCGCACGCACGGCATGGCGAGCGGCGACGGCACTCAGATAGAGGGCACCGTAGAGCGCGCTGAAGTGCTTGCGGGCGTACTGCCGGCGCACGAAGGCGTCCTGGGCGATCATCCGCGGTCGGATGCCGCCCTTGTTGGCGTGGTGGATGATCGACATCGTCGGTAGATGGACGACCTTCCAGCCGTCACGCTTGATCCGCAGGCAGAGGTCGGGCTCCTCGGAGTAGATGAAGAACCGCTCGTCGAGGAACCCGGAGCTCTGCAGCGCCTCGCGCCGGATGAGCATGTACGACCCCGACGTCCAGTCGCACTCGAACTCGCGCTCATAGGCCTGCGGGTCACGCACGCGCTCGCCCGCCCACGACGGCATCGACGGCCAGCGCTCGGAGCCGAGCGCCTCGCCGAGGGCCCGGCTGACGCTCGGGAAGCGGCGAATCGTCGGGAACAGCTCGCCGTCGGCGGTCATCTGCCGGACGCCGACCAGACCGATGTCCGGGCGCCGGTCAAGCGTCTCGATCAGCTCGCCGAAGGTGCCGTCGACGATCTGCGTGTCGGGATTGAGCAACAGGACGTAGCGCGCCGTCGAGGTCTCCAGGCCGCGGTTGTTGCCGTGCGCGAAGCCGCGGTTCTCGGAGTGAACGACGCGGGCCTGGGGAAACCGGCTGGCGACGAGGTCCGGGGTCCCGTCTGTGGAGGAGTTGTCGACGACGACGACGTCGAGCGTCGCCGAGCCCGCGTGCGCATAGACGGTCCGCAGGCAGTCATCGAGCCACTTCGCCTCGTTGGTCGAGACGATGACGATCGACAGATCAGGGCCGTCGGAGCTCAGTGGCTTCATCGCACCGGAGACGACGCGGCGGCAACCCGGGCCTGCCAGCTCGGCGGCAGCTTGATCGAGACCTCGATGTCGCCGGGGAAATCGAGCTGCTCACGCGGACCGTGCTCGCGGATCCACGCCGCCATCCGGGCGATGCCCTCCTCGAGGTCCACCGGCTCGCCGAGCCCGAACACGCGCTGAACCTTGGCGTGGTCGGAGAACGCGTGGACGACCTCGTTGCGAGCCTCCAGGTGGAGGATGTCCGGCTCGACATCGAGCGCCCCGGCGATCGTCCGGGCGAGCTCCATGATCGTGTAGGCCTTGTCCGCGCCGACGTTGAACACCTCGTTGCGAGCCGCCTCGACGAGCGGCGCCTGAGCGATGATCGGTGCGACGTCGGCGATGTGCGAGAACGCCCGGGTCTGCTGACCGTCACCGAACACCGGCATCGACTTGCCCTGGAGCAGGTTGTTCATGAAGATGCCGATCACGTTGCGATACGGATCGGCGATGTTCTGTCGCTCTCCGTACACGTTGTGCGGGCGGAAGATCGTGTAGTCGAGCCCGAACATGCGCTGAGCGGCGGCGAGATCGAGCTCGACCGCGTACTTCGAGATGCCGTACGGGTCCTCGGGCTCAGGCGCCTGGTCCTCGGTCATCGGCACCTGGCCGGCGCCATAGACGGCGATCGACGAGGTGAACACGAACCGCTTGACCGATTCCAGGATCGACTGGTTGATCAAGTTGATGCTCGCCTCGAGGTTCGTCCGGTAGTTGTAGGCGCGGATGAAGTGAGAGAGGCCCTCGGCGGCGTACGCGCCGAGGTGGTACACGTAGTCGTACGGTCCGTCGGACCACAGCGAGCGCACGAACTCGGCGTCGCGCAGATCGCCCTCGATCCACGTCGCCCGGGGGGAGACGTTCTCGATGAATCCGCCCGACAGATCGTCGGTGGCGACCACTTCCATGCCCAGCGCCAAGCACGCGTCGACGACATGTGAGCCCATGAATCCTGCCGCGCCGGTCACCAGTACCCGCGCCGATGTCGTGTTCACGTCAGAGTCTCCTGTATGCGTTGTCTGGTCGAGCATCTGCCTGACCAACGAGCAGCCCGCCCTCGCCCTTCCGCGACAGCCGGCGGTGCCGGTCAAGCGGCGCCACTCGGTGATTGGCTACGCTGGCGCGATGGGGTGGCGGCAGAGCGTGGGGCGGTCCTTTCTGACCGGGTACCGCGGATCGGCTCGGGTGCATCGCAAGGCGTTCTCGTTGCTGGCCGCGGGCGCCTTCGCGCGGTTCGGAACCAGCAGCGTGATCACGCCGCCGGTCCGGATCGAGGGCGAGGAGCGGATCGCGATCGGGTCGGGCGTGTTCGTCGGCACCGGCTGCTGGCTGCACGTCGAGGGCGCGACCGACGACGTGGCGATCGAAATCGGCGACGGGACGAGCATCGGCGCCTACTCGACGCTGTCGGCGATCCACTCGATCCGGATCGGTCGACGCGTGCTGACCGCGCGCCACATCTACATCTCCGATCACAGCCATCATTTCGGCGATCCCGACCTCCCGGTGCGCGACCAGGGGTTCACGAAGATCGAGCCCGTCGAGATCGGCGACGGGGCGTGGCTCGGAGAATCGGTCGTCGTCCTCCCGGGAGTCCGGATCGGACGCGGCGCGGTGATCGGCGCCCACAGCGTGGTGATGTCCGATGTTCCTGACTGGGGCGTCGCGGTGGGGGCGCCGGCCCGGGTTGTCCGGAACCGCACCGGACCCTCGGATCCGGACGCAGACGCCCCCGCCCAACCGGCAAGCTAACCTACCGCCGCGATGTCCATCGGAATCATCGGTCTCGGATACGTCGGTCTGCCGCTCGCCGTGGCCTTCGCGGAGGCCGGCGAAGAGGTGATCGCGGTCGACGTCGATCAGCGCAAGATCGACGCGATCCTCGCCGGGCACTCCTACATCGAGGACATCCCCTCAGAGCGGCTGGAGGCGGTGCGCCCGCTGATCAAGCCGAGCACGCACTACGCGCCGCTGGCGCGCTGCGAGGCGGTCCTGGTCTGCGTCCCGACGCCGCTCACGCCCAATCGCGAGCCCGACCTCGGACCGCTGGAGGCCGCCGCCGACGGGCTCGGCCGCGTCGCGCAGGAGGGACAGCTCGTCATCCTGGAGTCGACGACCTATCCCGGCACGACCCGTGAGCAGCTGGTGCCGATCCTGGAGAGCCATTCCGGCCTCAAGGTCGGCGAGAACCTGAACGTCGCCTTCTCGCCCGAGCGCGTCGACCCCGGGCGCACCGACTACGCGCTGCGCAACACGCCGAAGGTCGTCGGCGGAATCACCGAGCGCTGCACCGAGCGCGCCGCCGAGGTCTACAGCCGCGTCTGCGACATCGTCGAGCGCGTCTCCAGCCCGGAGACCGCGGAGCTCACCAAGCTGCTGGAGAACATCTTCCGCTCGGTCAACATCGCGCTCGTCAACGAGATGGCGATCCTCGCCGAGCGCATGGGCATCGACATCTGGGAGGTGGTCGACGCCGCCACCACCAAGCCCTACGGCTTCATGCGCTTCGAGCCCGGGCCCGGGATGGGCGGCCATTGCCTGCCGGTCGATCCCTTCTATCTGACCTGGCGTGCCCGTGAGTTCCACATGTCGACCGAGTTCATCGAGCTCGCCGGCAAGATCAACCAGCAGATGCCGTATCACTGCGTGGAGCGGATCGACGCGGCGCTCAACAAGGTCGCCAAGCCGATCAGCGGCTCGAAGATCGCCGTGCTCGGCGTCAGTTACAAGGGCGGGATCGGCGATATCCGGGAGTCGCCCGCGCTGCGGATCATGGAGGAGCTCGGCAAGCGCGGAGCGGACCTGCACTATCACGATCCGTTCGTGGCGCAGCTCACGGCGCTCGGCCTCACCAACACCGATCTCACCGACGCCGTCCACGGCGCCGACGCGGTGGTGCTCGTCACCGCCCATCCCGGGATCGACCATCTGGCGATCGCCCATGAGGCCTCGCTGTTCGTCGATCTCCGCGGCATCACGCGGGGCATCGACGCGCCCAACATCGTCCGTCTCTGAGCGGGTCCCGCCCGCCCGGCGCCCCCCGCCCGGGCGCAAGAACGGGGGCCCGGCGACCGTTGTCATTCATACGATGACGACACTTCTTGACTCCCAGCAGCCGGCTGATACCCGCTCGCCCTCTGACTCCTGCGTGGCGCCTCAGACGCCCGGCCACCCCGCGGTCGCCCTCGGCCGGCGCCTGCACAGCGACCGGTGGCCGACGTCCCTGCAGAGCGCCGGGGCGATCATCAAGAAGGTCATGTGGACCGCGCTGGAGGCGCGGATGGTGACCGATCCGGTCGGCTACGCCTATCGCGAGCTCGCCGTCGGCGGGATCGGCGAGTACACCCTGCGCGGCAGCCAGACCCGTTTCACGGTCAGGCACCGCAGCGGCGACGTCGACATCTTCCGCAAGTTCTACGCGTATCGCTATTACGAGTGGCCCAGCGAGGTGCGCAACCGGCTCGCCACCCTCGGCCGTCCGATCAACACGCTTGACCTCGGCGCGAACATCGGCTTCTTCGAGGTTCACACGCGGGAGCAGGTGCCGGTCGGGCGCGCGATCGCGCTGGAGCCGGACGCCGCCAACGGCGGGATCTTCGAGCGCACGCGTGATGCCAACCACGCCGACTGGGAGCTGCACCGGGTGTGCGCCTCCAACCAGCCCGGGGTCGTCAGGTTCCGCTCGGGCGCGCACAACTTCTCCCGGATCTCGGGCGATGGCGACATCACCTCGCCGGCGATCGACGTCTACCCGTACATCGACCAGGTCGATTTCGTCAAGATGAACATCGAGGGCAGCGAGTGGGAGATCCTCCAGGACGCCCGGCTCGCCGCGACCGACGTCGTCTGGATCGTCGAATATCACCGGATTCGCAATCCCGAGCCCGCCATCACCGAGCATGTCCAGCGCCTCTTTCACGACGCCGGCTACGCGACCTGGGTCGCGGTCGGTCACGATGACAACGGCCTCGTCTGGGCATGGAAGGCCGCCGCGGCCTGACCCCGGGACCGCCGGCGCGCGCCCAATGGCGCTCGGCACGCTGATGACCGTCACCTCACCTCGCGCCTCGGCGCGCTACGTCAACCTCACGTTCCACGGCGTGGGTCCGCTGACCCGGAGCGTCGAGTCCGGCGAACGCGAGGTCTGGATCAGCAACGAGCAGTTCACCGCCGTTCTCGACGCGGTGCGCGACCGCCCGGACGTCAGGCTGACGTTCGACGACGGGAACGCCTCCGACCTCGCCATCGGGCTGCCCGCCCTGCGCGAGCGGGGGCTGACCGCCACGTTCTTCGTGCTGGCCGGACGATTGGAGGAGCCGGGCTTTCTCAGTGCCGAGGACGTCGCGCTGCTCGTGGCGGAGGGCATGACGATCGGCACCCACGGCATGCAGCATCGTTCGTGGCGAACCCTCTCCCCCGCCGAGCTGCACGAGGAGCTCGTGCTGGCGCGGCAGACCCTCGAGGATGTGGCCGGGCGCTGGATCGATGCCGCGGCGATCCCGTTCGGCCGCTACGACCGACGGATCCTGTCGGCGTTGCGCCGGCGCGGTTACGAGCGCGTGTTCACCAGCGACGGCGGACCGGCCGACGCGAACCGATGGTTGCAGCCGCGCACCAGCCTCCGCATCACCCACACCGCGGCCGACCTCGAGGCGATCCTCTCGCCGCCGCGCTCGTCGCTGCACGGCGCGCTGCGCAGCGCCAAGCTGACCCTGAAGCGCTGGCGATGAGCGTCACGCCGGCCAGCGTCAACGGCTCCACGCCCGCCGACCGGCGGCCGGTGCTGATCGGCTTCGCCCACGCGCTCGCCGCGCCCGAGACCGCATGGAGTCTGCTCGAGGCCGGGATCCCGGTGGTGGCGTTCGCCAAGCGCGGCTCACGCCCCTCGCTGCGGCTCTGCCGCGGGGTCCGGATCGTCGAGATCACGGCGCCCGAGCAGGACGCGGCAGCCGCGATCGCGGACCTTTCGGCACAGCTGGCCCGTCCCGACGCATATCGCGCCGTCATGCCGCTCGACGACACCGCGCTGTGGCTCTGTGACCAGGTGTGGCAGCGCGGCACGGATGTCGAGGTGATCGGCGCGACCGGTCCGCAGGCGGCGCTCGCGCTCGACAAGGGGCGCCAGCTGGAGGCCGCCGCGGCAGCCGGCTTCGCGGTGCCGCCGACGATCCGGATCGAGACGGTCTCGGAGCTGCTCGCCCTGTCCGACCTCCCCGTCGTCCTGAAGCCGTCTGAGCCCGTCTCGGTCCACGCCGGCCGCCTGCACCGCGGCGCCAACTACATCTGCGGTGACCGCGACGAGCTCCAGCGGGTGGCGGACACCTGGGCGGGCTCTGAGCCGCTGCTGGCGCAGCCCGTGCTCTCGGGGGTGGGTGAGGGCTTGTTCGGGCTGGCCGGACCGGAGCGGCTGGTGGCGCTCAGCGCCCACCGTCGCGTGCGAATGGCCAATCCCCAGGGCTCGGGCTCGAGCGCCTGCGTGTCGACTGCGGTGCAGCCGGCGCTCGCCGCGTCCGCGCAGGCGATGCTCTCGGCGGCGCAGTGGCGCGGGATGTTCATGCTGGAATTCCTGCGCGGGCACGACGGCACCGCGTGGTTCATGGAGCTCAACGGGCGCACCTGGGGGAGCATGGCGCTGGCCCGCCGGCTCGGGCTCGAGTATCCCGCCTGGGCGGTCCGGCAGGCCGCCGAGCCCGGCTTCGATCCCGGCGTCACGCCGCGCGAGGGCCTTGTCTGCCGGCATCTCGGTCGCGAGCTCGTCCATGTGCTGATGGTCGTCCGCGGCCCGAAGTCGATGGCAGTGACGGGCTGGCCGTCGCGAGGGCGGGCCGTACGCGACGTCTTCACCGTCCGGCGCAGCGATCGCTGGTACAACTGGCGCCGCGGTGAGGCCGGGCTGTTCGTCGACGACGCGGTGCGAACGGTCCTGGTGCACCTGCCGGGACGGCGCGGATGAGCGCGATCCGGGTCGCCGGCCACGTCCACTCGTCGTCGTCCTACGACGGCAGCTGGACGCTGGCCGAGCTGGCGGCCGGCTTCGCCCGCCGCGGCTATGACGCGATCCTCATGGCCGAGCACGATCGCGGATTCGACGAGTCCCGCTGGCGGGCGTACCGCGAGGCGTGCGCGCGGGCCAGCACGGCGAAGATCGTGATCGTTCCCGGGATCGAGTACAGCGATCCCGCCAATACCGTCCACATCCCGGTGTGGGGAGATCTGCCCTTCCTCGGCGCGGGACTGCCCACCGCGCAGCTGCTGACCGAGGTCCGGCGCCTGCGCGGCGTGGCCGTCCTCGCCCACCCGGCGCGCCGCCGGGCGCACGGGCTCCTGTCGCCTGATCTGCTCGACGCGCTGAGCGGGGTCGAGATCTGGAATCGCAAGTATGACGGCTATGCCCCCAGCCGCGAGGGCGTGGAGCTGCTCGCCGTGCGGCCGGGCCTGATCCCCTTCGTCGGGCTGGACTTCCACACCGCCCGGCAGTTCCATCCCCTGGCTATGATGCTGACGGTCGCCGGCCCGGTCACCGCGGAGACGGTCTGGGCAGCGCTGGCCGACCGGCGCGCCCAGCCGACCGCCTTCGGGCTCGACGCGCTGCGACTGACCCACGGCCCGGCGGCCCCCGCCGCGCGTTCGCTGGAGTACGGCCGGCGACGGGCGGCGCGCGGCGTCAGGGCCGTCCGCCGGCGGCGCTCTCAGAAGACGTCGTGAGCGGCTCGCCACGGACGCGCGCCCCCGCGCCCGGCAGAATGCGCCCGCGCCGATCGTTGATGGCACAGAGCGACAGATGACCTCGACCGCGCCCCGCATCCTCATCGTCTCGCCCGTCCGTAACGAGGCGGCCCACATCGAACGCGTCGTGCGGGCGGTCGCCGCGCAGGAGCTGCTCCCCGCCCGGTGGATCGTCATCGACGACGGTTCGACCGACGACACCGTCGCGATCCTGCACTCGCTGGCGAGCGAGGTGCCGTTCATGACGGTCACCGAGCGTCCCCAGGAGCCCAAGCGCGACGCGCCCCGGGATCGCCTGGCGCGCGCGGCAGCGCCCCGGAACTTCAACGCCGGCCTGGCCCTCGACGACTGGCGTCAGTACACCCACGTGATGAAGCTCGACGGCGACATCGAGCTTGCGCCCGAGTACTTCCGGACGCTCATGGGGCGCTTCGCCGCCGAGCCCGCGCTCGGCATCGCCGGAGGCGTGCTGGAGGAGCCGACTCCCGAGGGCGGGATGCGCCCGATCACGATTCCCCGCACCTACGTGCACGGGGCGCTGAAGTGCTACTCACGTGACTGCTTCGCGGCGATCGGCGGCGTCCAGGAGCGGCTCGGCTGGGACACCATCGACCTGACCTACGCGCGCATGCACGGCTTTCGGACCGCCAGCTTCACCGATCTCGTCTCCGTGCATCACCGGCCGTTCGCCAGCGCCGACGGCGTGCTGCGTGGCCGCGCCCGTCACGGGCAATGCGCGTACATCACGCACTCGCCGCCGCTGTGGGTGCTCCTGCGGTCGGTCAAGGTCGCAACCTGGCGGCCGCGCGTGCTCTCCGGCGTCGCGTATCTCTACGGCTACGGGCGCGCCGCGGCCACCCGGGTGGAGCGCGTCCCGGACCCGGAGTTCCGCGCCTTCGCGCGGCGGGAGCTGTACCAGCGCATCGCCGCCGGGCCGGCCCGGCCGGGCGCCAGGCTCGGCCTGCTGCGCGCCGGCCGTCACCGCTCCGAGCCCAACGGCTGAGCGATCGGGCGCGCGGCTCCTGTCAGGCGGAGCCGTTGAGCACGGCCGGGTACAATCGGCGTGCTCAATCGAGCGAGTGCGAGTGGTATTGCCCGGGGCCCCAAGACCACCGTCGCGACGTTCTCCTTCGCGAGTGATCAACCCTCCCCTGGCAATCCGCCCGAGTTTGTCAAGCGTCACGACCCCCAGGCCGTGTTGACTGCAACGAGATGACCCCTAACGAACAGATGAGATACAGCTCGCCTGTCGTGACGCAGGCATCGGCCTTCGCCGGCTGGGTGTTCGGCCGGCCCAGTCCCGGGCGCCCCCCGACCCCGGTGCAGGGGGCTCTTGCCTCGGCCCGGATATTGCTGCGCGCTCCGCGCTTGTCGGTTGAGCTGACCGACTCGCCAAGTGGCGACCTGATTCGGCGCTACCTGAACATCCGCCGGCGAGGCGTCAGGTCGCACCTCTACGCCCAGGGCGTGCTGACGCTTCCGGCAAGCCCCGCTCCGCTACTCCAGGGCCGCCGCTTCCAGGCCGCCCGCACGAATGTCTCGCGCGCCCTGCGGGAGGGCATCGCCTGCCGGGGATTGCCCGAGTCAGACCGCCCCCGCGCACTCGCGGAACTCAGCGAGTCGGTCTCGCTCCTGGAGCGCCGGATCGATCGATGGTGGGTGGCGGAGCAGCCGGATGGCCGCGCGGTCGGCCTCGCACTGGTCACCGTCGACGAGCAGTGGGCGATGCTCAACGTCCTGGCGGCAACCGGTTATGCGGCACGCTATCTGCTTCACACGCACGTCGTGAGTGAGTTGCGAGCCGTCGGCAGCCGGTATCTGTTCGCCGAAGGTCCCAACGCGCTGACCCTTCCGCCCGGCCTCCAGTACCTCCAGGCTCGCCTCGGCTATGAGATCGCCAACCTGCGCCTGGGGTCACGCCGTCACGCGCGGGACCCTAACGCCGATACCGTGTCTCCCGAGCGCGCCGCCCCGACGCGGGCGTGATCACGAGCCGCCGGGATTTCCGGGGATCAGCCCCCGCCGGAGACGCTGCCCGAGCCGCCTCCAGAGCCGCCGGAGGAACCCGCGCCGCCGCCCTGGACCCCTCCCGATGAGGAACCGGACCCGCGAGGCGCCGCCGGCGTCGTCTGTACGGGCGGCGCCGGTGTGGGCGCCGGCTGGACCGGTGCGGTCGCGGTCTGGGTGGTCGACGTCGTCGTCGCTGTGAATGACGAGCTCGTCGTTGTGGTCGCCGTGTCCGCGGTCGAGGACACCGGAGCCGCGCGCCTGGTCCTGACGCGACGGCGGCGCCGAGCGTGCCTGACCGTCGAGCGCGACGGGGACGAGGCCGCACGGCGTCGCACCGATGCCTTGAGCTCCGGCGGCCCCGAATACCCGGCGTGTCGCCGGCTGGTCCCGGCCACGCTTGCCGATCGCAGGCCGGCGGATCCCCGCGCAGACCCGGGGGCGGCCGTTCCCTGATGCGCGGCGCGTGATGCACCCCCCGGCAGATCAACCGGGTGCGAGCCGGCGCTGAGCTCGGCGCCGATCGCGATCGCGACGAACAGGGCGACGAACAGGAGCCCGATCGTCCACGCCGGACGGCGGCGCGCGCGCGCTCCCGTCCGCGGCTGCCCTCCTCGCGGTCCAGGAACCACACCGGCCGGTCCCCCCGCGGCGGCGACAGCGGTGGCCAGCAGCGCCGAGAGGTTCACGCCGGCGTTCCGGTCGCCGCGCTCCAAGGCCCGCCGGAACGCAGCCTCTGCGCCGGCGGCGTCGCCGCGCTCGGCGAGCAGCACTCCGAGGTTACCCGCGGCCGCGGCATGACCAGCGTGATCGGCTCGCCGATACGCCGCTTCAGCGCCCTCCTGGTCACCCCCGCGCTCGAGCAGCACCGCGAGGTTGAACGCGCCGTTGGGCTCACCGAGGTCGGCGGCCAGTCGATACGCACGCGCGGCGCCCGCCAGATCGCCCCGCTGCTCGAGCAACACGCCGAGGTTGCATGCCGCGGGAGCATGGCCGGCCCGGGAGGCGCGCTCGTACAGCCGCTGAGCGCGATCGAGGTGCTGTGCGCCCTCCAGTCGCATTGCGCGGCGAAAGGCCCGCTCAGCGCGAGATCCGTGATCCTCCGTGCCGGGCAGGGCCGCAGTGCCAGGCGGCGAACTCTCTGTTGTTCCCCGTGTCGGCTCGATTGGGCAAACTCTAGTGTCCCTGGGAAATTCAGCAACCTAAACTCGGAGAGATGAGTAGGTCCGTGCAACGTCTGTTCCGGAACCGCACCATGGTGAATCGAATCGTGCTTCGCGCCGCGATCTGCTGTCTCGCGCTGGTGGCCCCCCCGTCGATGACATCAGCGGCGATGGCCGCCCCGGCCGGGCAAACGCCACTCGGCACTGCCGCGGCCGGCGCCTCGAGCGACGCTCAGAGCCTGGGCGACACGAGCACCGTCACCGTCACGGCTGTGCCGCAGGCGCCATCGGCCGATCAGACGGTGACGCTGGTCGGCACGGTGACGTCGGCCGACGGTACGTCGGCCGTCTCCGGATCGATGGACCTGCTCGCCGACGGTCAGGCCATCCCGGGTTGCACAGATCTGGCGGTGTCGAGCTCGGTCCCGACCGGGATCGCGGCCTGCCAGACCACCTTCGTCGCTGCGACCGTCACGCTGACGGCGGAATTCGAGCCGGCCGGCGACTCGCCGGCCGACGCCGTGGTCAGTCCCGGGGTGACGCTCACCGTGACCCCGGCGGCGACGACGACCACGCTGACGGCCAGCGCACCCGTCGAACTCGATGGAACCGTGACCTACCTGGCGACGGTCAATCCTCCGCCGGGCGACGGAGACGCGATCTCGCCGGGCGGCACGATGAGCTTCACCGACGACGGGCAGGTCCTGCAGAACTGCCAGTACCAGACCGTCATCGACGGTCGTGCGTCGTGTTCGCTGAGATACACGCAGCTCGGCACGCATCAGATCTCCGTCGACTACAGCGGCGACGGCGATTTCCTGCCCTCGACCTCGCCCGCGATCACGGTGAGGGTCGTCCCGATCCCACCTGACGGATTCGTCGACTCATACCTCTCCTGGACGTTCTTCTACAGCCCGCACTCGACGACGGTGCGCGGGCTGACCGCGACCGGTGTCGCACCGGGGACCTCGTTCGTCCTCACCTGCCGCGGCCGTGGCTGCCCGTTCACACGCCACACGACGATCGCAGGCGTGTGCGCGAGCAAGCGGGGATGCGCCCAGCCGACCGCCGATAACCTGGCGCCGGTGTTTCGCAACCGCCCTCTCGGCGTCGGCACCGTGATCACGATCAGCGTCACCCATCCCGACTGGCTCGGCAAGTACTACAGCTTCCGGATCCGAGCGGCCCGCCAGCCCAGGGTCGTGGAGGGCTGCCTCGAGGTGCGCGGGTCCGTCCCGGGGGTCGGCTGCACGTCGTCGAGCTGATCGCCGCACAGACGCCCCGGTCAGCGCAGGGCCGCCTCGAGCGCGGCGCGGGCCGCGTCGACGCCGAAGGCGCCCTCGATGCGCGCGGCGATGACTCCCCGACGGTTGATGGTGAACAGCCACGGCTCGGTTTCGAGATGGAAGGCGTGCATCTGCGGCCGCAGGCCCTTTGCGGGCTGGTTGTCGACGTAGATCTCCTGGTGGATGAAGGTGATGCGGTGCGCGAACTCGTGCTGCAGTGAGACGAGGATGTCGGTGACCGGTCCGCAGATCTTGGACGTGCACAGTGCCGGGGTCGAGAACAGCAGCGCGATCGGGCGCTTGCCCAGCACCGTCTTGAACGACACGGAGTGCATCTGCTCCGGTGGATACCGGGTGGTCAACAGCGTGACGTCCCCGTGGACCGTCGCCAGCGTCGCGGTGGCGATGGCCGGGGGGCGCTGACCGACGCCCGGCACCGGCGTCGACGGCGCGACCGCGATCTCGCCGGGGGCCGCGACGAATCCGGCGGGGGTGCGGGTCAACGCCAGGACCGAGTAGACCCCCGGCCGGGCCAGGGTGAGCTGGGTCTCGTAGATCGCCTTGATGCCCCCGGGTCCCCGGTTCTCGGCGCTGCGGTAGCGGGCGGCGACCCCCATCGGGTCATCCGGAGCGAGGATCGGACCCTGCGCCGGCGCCGTGGCGCTGGCGGCGATGTAGATGGCGGTGGGCGCGTAGATGAATGCGCCGGAGGCGGCGTTGACCCCGAACGCGAACCGGTCCGTGCCCGGGGTGAACGTCCCGGTCGCGGCCCCGAGCTGGGCACCGAACCGGCCCAGCGCCGTCAGCTGTGTCAGCGTCCGCCCCTGCGCCGCAGGGAAATCGTCGCCCTGGGGGTGTTCGGAGAGGCCCAGCTCGACGACGGTCGGCGGGGCGTCGGCGGTCGAGCGGGGCACGGTCGGCGTGGAGACCGAACGCGGTGCCGCGGACTCAGAGCGCGACGTCGCGGACCCGCAGGCCGCGAGCGCGGCGACCACTCCGACCATCGCTATCATCTGCAAGCCGACTCGTAGGGTCAAGCGGATCATGATCTCCTAGAGCAAACGGTCGTGGGATCCGGAATCTAGCGTCGAGGGTCGCAGGACAGCGGCTTTCGGCGTGGCCGCGACGGCAGACCCCCATCTGGAGGGTGAGAAGTACGTGCCGGGCTCCGGGGAAGTTTGGGCCCGTGGTCCACGTTTAGTCTACGTCGATGGTTGATATGGCAACCACTACACGCACAGCCTCCGTGCGCCTCATCGGGTGCAGCGATGATCCGCGGGACGAGCTCCTCTATCGCCGGATGCGCTTCATTCGCCGCTTCGAAGAGCGACTGCTCGAGCTGTTCGAGATCGGACTGCTCAACGGCACGACGCACGCCTGCATCGGCCAGGAGGCCGACGCCGTCGCCGTCATGGAGCATCTCCGCGACGAGGACCACGTCTTCTCCAATCATCGCTGCCACGGTCACTACCTGGCTCGGACCGGGGACGCCCGGGGTCTGCTGGCCGAGATCATGGGGCGCCCGGACGGGGTCTGCGGCGGAATCGGCGGCAGCCAGCATCTGGCCGCGCCGGGCTTCAAGTCCAACGGGGTGCAGGGCGGCATCGTGCCCGCGGCGGCCGGCATCGCCTTCGCCAACCAGCTTTCACGCAACGACGCGATCAGCACCGTGTTCATCGGGGACGGAACGCTCGGCGAGGGCGTCGTCTATGAGTCGCTCAATCTCGCGTCGCTCTGGCGCCTGCCGCTGTTGATCGTGCTCGAGGACAACGCCTGGTCCCAGAGCACCCCCTCCAGCCTGAACCTCGCCGGCAGCATGCGCGCCCGTTTCGAGGCCTTCGGGATCGCGGTCGAAGAGGTGGACTCCACCGATGTTCGCGAGATCGAGCCGATCGCCGAGCGCGCGGTCGCACGTGTGCGGACGCAGGGCGCCCCGTGCGCGCTGATCATCCACACCTACCGGCTCTGCCATCACTCCAAGAACGACGACGATCGCCCCCGGGCGGAGGTCGAGGCACGCTGGGCGCTCGATCCGCTCGTCGTCCATGGGCGGCGCCTGGCCGCCGAGGCCCGTGAGCGGATCGACAGCGAAGTCGGAGAGGCGATCGAGGAGATCGTCGCCGACCTGACGCGATCATGATCTACGCCCGCGCCCTGGGCGACGCCCTGCATCAGGCACTCACCGAGGACGAGCGCGTCGTCGTGCTCGGCGAGGACATCGCCGATCCCTACGGCGGCGCCTTCAAGGTCACCCGCGGCCTCAGCACAGCGTTTCCCGAGCGCGTCCGCACGACCCCGATCAGCGAGGCCGCGATCGCGGGCGTCGCCGCCGGGCTCGCCCTCGCCGGCTACCGGCCCGTGGCCGAGGTGATGTTCGGGGATTTCCTCGCGCTCTGCTTCGACCAGATCCTCAACCACATCGCCAAGTACGAGGCGATGTACGACGGGCAGGCCAGCTGCCCGGTGATCATCCGGACGCCGTCCGGCGGCGGGCGCGGATACGGGCCCACCCACAGCCAGAGCATCGAGAAGCACGTCTTCGGGATCCCCCACCTGCGCGTCGCCAGCGCCTCTCTCGTCCACGACCCGGATGCCGTCCTGCGCCTCCTGCTCGCCGACAGCTCGCCCGTCGTCCACGTCGAGCACAAATCTCTCTACGCGCTCGACGTGATCGAGCCCGCCGATCTGATCGGGGCGACCGTCGCGCCCCTCGGCACCGGCGACGCCCTGGCGACCGTCGCCATCCGCTACGCCCCGCGCGCCGACTGCCGCGCGACCATCGTCGCCTACGGTTATCAGGCCGAGCTGGCGCGGCGGGTTCAGGCTCGTCTCGCGCTCGAGGAGGAGATCTTCGTCGAGCTGCTGATCGCCGGTCAGCTGGCGCCGCTCGATCTCGATCCGATCGTGGCCTCCGCCGCGGCCACCGGCAGCCTGGTCACGGTCGAGGAGGGCGCCTCCGGCTGGTCGTGGGGCACCGAGATCTCCGCCGAAGCGGGCCGGCGCCTGTTCGGCCAGCTGCGCCGCCCGATCGACGTCGTCGCCAGCCGGCCGGATGTGATCCCGAGTGCACGCCAGCGTGAGCATGAGGTGCTGGTCGGCGAGGCCCAGATCGAGGCCGCGATCCGAGCAGCCGTCTCGTGATCGCCGTCACGATTCCGACCACCGACGTCAACAGCGAATCGGCGGTCGTCGTTCGCTGGTACGTCGAGGATCGATCACGGGTCACCACCGATGAGGCGCTGGTCGAAATCGAGACGAGCAAGGCGATCCTCGACGTCAGCGCGCCGGGCGACGGCATCCTGCTGCGCGCGCGGGCGGAGGGCGAGCAGCTCAAGATCGACGAGCCCCTCGGCTACCTGTTCGACACGGCCGACGAGCTGGAGCGCTATCAAGCGGAGCGGGCGACCGCCGCCGCGGCCGCGCCCGAGGAACACGCCGCCCGCATCACGACGCCGGCGCGTCGCCGGGCGCAGGAGCTCGGGATCGACGTCGACGAGGTTGCGCGCGGCACCGAGGGCCTCGTCACGAGCAAGATGGTCGACTCGTTCGCGGCCGGCAGCGGCCTCGGATCCCCAGTGGAGCTGCCCGATCCGCTCGGCTCGCCGCGGGGTGCGCGCCGGCTGATCGTGATCGGCGCCGGCCTCGGAGCGACCCAGGTCCTGGACATCCTGCTCCACGACGATGCCCAGCAGGCGGTCGCGCTGATCGACGACAGCCGCGAGCGCCACGGCGACACCGTTGCCGGCGTGCCGGTGGTGGGCGGCTTCGACCGGGCCCTCGAGCTGTTCGCGGCCGGCGCGTTCGACGCCGCCATCATCTCCATCTCGACGTCGGTTCCCGCCCGGACGCGTCTGCGCGAGCTCTGCCGCGACGCCGGCATCCCGCTCGCCAACGCCATCGACCCGACTGTCCGTATCGCCCAGGATGTGCGGATGGGGAGCGGCAACGTGATCTGCGCGCAGTGCCACCTCGGGGTGGCGACGGTCCTCGGTGACAACAACTTCATCTCGGCCTATAACTCGTTCGATCATCACAACAAGCTCGGCTCCGACATCTCCACCGGCCCGGGCTGCATGACCTCCGGCTTGGTCGAGCTCCACGACCGCTGCCGCCTGGGGACCGGCATCTTCGTCGAGCCCCACGTCACGATCGGCGCCGGATCCCAGATCGCCTCGGGTGCGGTGATCGTCGGCTCGATCCCGCCTGACCACGTGGTCAAGACGCGGATCGTGACGACGTCCGTCGTCCCCATTCGCCGGCGCACCAGCTGATCGTTTCGACCGGCGTCGGCTCGGCCGAGCGGCCAGAGCTTCCGGCCGGCTGATCGTTTCGGCCGGCGTCTGCTCAGCCGCGCGGCCAGAGCTTCTTGCGGCCGGGCGTGCTCAGTCGGCGTTCAGTCGGCGTTCCGCGTAGGCACGTCTCGGTGGCGAGGGTTCGCTGACCGCTCCGCGCTCCGGGGCGCGGCCGACCGTTCCCGGCTCGTCCAGCCTCACCGATCCGCGGCGCGGACGAGGCAGTAATAGAGCGGCAGGAAGCCGTCGGTGAGGCCGAGGTACTCAGAGATCGCTCCGGCCACCGGATGCGGCCGGCTTCGGCTGGAGAGCGGCGGGACGAGGTCAAGCGAGGTCAGCACGCGCGTGCCGGTGACGGTGGTGGTCGACGCCCGCTCGTCCGCGCCCCGCTCGGAGCCCGCGGCGGACAGCGGCGACGACGTCGCCGTCGTCAGCGTCGGCGACGTCGTCTCCGTGGTCAGCGTGGTCGCCGCCGCCGTCGTGGCGGCACCGGAGCCCGCAACGGCCGCCGGCGTCGACGAGCGGTTCGACCGGGTCGTCGCTGAAGACGCGGTCGTCCCCTTCGCCTGTGCCGCCGCCGTCGTGGTCGCCGTGCGCGCCGCCGCGGCCGTTATCCGGCGAATCGCCGACGCGCTCTCGATCGCGGTCACCGGCGAGCCGCTGGAACCGGCCGGCCTGAACACCACGGTGGCCATCAGCCACGGCGTGCGCGCGCCGGTCAGGGCGGCGGCGTCGGGACGCGCGCCGCGGGAGACGACGCGGTCCTCGACGAGCTCCTCCATCATCGTCGAGGTCCGGGAGATGTCGGCTCGCTTGGCATACAGGCGGCTCGGCTTGACGATGTCGCCGAAGCCGGAGTCCGCGTACAGGCCGACCGCGAGGCTCGTGCCGGTGGTCGTGGCGCGCGTCGCACCCGAGGCGACCACCGCGGCGCGACGGGTGGTTCCGTCGGCGACCGTGATCGCTTCGACCGCGCGGGCACCCGCCGCCAGCGACAGGCCGGAATACTCGGCCGCGACGGCGCCGACATCGGCTGTCGAATCGGGGGTCACGGTGATCGTCGGAGCCGCGCCGCCGGCGCCCGTGATGGCGGCGGTCCAGACGCTGAGCTCGGTGCCGTCCGGCGCCTCGCGGCTGACCACCTCGGTGTAGCGGTCGCCCGCCGAGTCGGTCACGCCGGCCGCCCGGGCGCCCCTGCCCCAGGTGGAGACCTCGACGACCAGGCGATCGCCGGGGACGAGCGCGGAGCGCCCGGTCAGGACGAGCCGCTGGGTCGTGTCCGAATACGCCGAGGTCTCCTGGACGAAGGCGGGCCTGACCTTTGACCGCGTGACGATCGTCCGGGAGGGCCGTGAGGACCGTCCGGGGCCGCGGCCGGAGTTGGCGACGACCGTGAAGGTGTAGGAACTTCCGGGCCTGAGCCCGTGCACGATCGCGCTCGTCGGCACCGGCGAGCCCGAGACCGTCACCGGGCGCTGGACATGGCCGCCCGTGGACGGCGTCACCGTATAGCTCTTGACCTCGCCGGCGCCCACGGCGGGGGCGGTCCAGGTGACCTGGGCGGTGTCGTCCGCGAGCGCGGCGGCGGTCACGCGTGCGGGGACCATCGCTGCGTCGACCGCGTCGCTGCCATCTCCGCCCGCGGAGAGGTTGATGATCGGGGCGATCGACGGGACGCCGTTGCTGTTGATGAAGAACAGCATGTAGTTGCCGGGAGGGGCGTCCGTCGCGGACGGCATCTGGACCGACAGGGTGCCGTCACCGGCGGTGAAGCTGAGCGGGACGAAATGCTGATCCCAGTCCATCTGGTGCGTGCTGGCACCGAGGTCCACCAGATTCACGGCGGTGATCGACGAGGCGTCCGGCGTGTCGACGGTGATGCTCGAGTCGTTCGTGGCGGTCGACGGGATGGAGGAGATCGTCGGGCGCGGGCCGTTGAACAGATAGGGCGGCGAGTAGTACTGCGCGGTGTACTGGCCGGGCAGGCCCGGGGCCGCGTGCCCGCTGCCGGCGACGAGGACGCGGCCGTCGGGGAGCAGGAGGGTGCTCGTGTGATATCCGCGGGTGGCGGCCATCGAGGCGACGGTCGTCCAGGTCTGCGTCGTCGGATTCCAGATCTCGCTCGGGAGCACGCCGTTGGAGACCTCGCCCTCGCCGTTGGCCACGCCGGTCTGAGGCTCGCCGCCGATTGCCAGCACCGTGCCGTCGGCGAGCATCTGGAGCGTCTGGAAGGCTCGGGGGTACGCCATCGGCGCAACCGACGTCCATTGCGGATCAGAGGACGTGGTGTCGAGGACCGCGGCGTTGGATTGCGCCGTGGCGGGCGTCGCCAGGCTCGCCGCGCCGCCGGCGTAGAGGATCTTGCCCGGGCGGTACATGACCGAGGCGCCGTTGACGACCCCGCTCTTGCCGCCGACCTGCGTCCAGGTCTGGTTGGCGACGTTGAGCTCGTAGGAGAGATCCTCCTGCTCGCCGAGGACGAGCACGTTGCCGTTCGGAAGCTCGTAGGTGTTCGGATACTCGAGCTCGTGGATCTCGGAGGTGTCGACGTTGTTGAGCAGCGTCCACGTGTTCGCGGTCGGGTCGTAGACCTCCGGCGTGTCGGCCCACGAGTCGAAGTCGGTCGTCTTGCCGCTGATCACGACGTAGTCGCCGTCGGCGAGCTCGCTGAGCCCCGGATACCAGCGCGGATAGTGCATGTCCGCCATCCGCGTCCACGTCCCCGTCGTCGGGTCATAGATGTTGGTGTCGACGATGCCGAGGTTGCCGGTCGACAGCTCACCGTAGCCGCCGACCGCGAGAACGTCGCCGTCGGGCATGTTGACCATCGCGGCGCAGAAGATGCCGTCCGGCGAGTTGATCGGGTTCGAGAACGTCCCCGTCGCCGGGTCGAACTCCTGCGTCGGCTGGGGCTGCTGCCAGCCGTCCCAGGTCAGGATGTTGCCGGTGCTCATGAGCGTGGCGTGAATCGCCACCAGCGGCCAGTTCGTCAGCGACGACCACTCGCCCCCGGGCTGCGGGCCGGGCGTGACCGCGGCCGATGGGGACGAGCCCGGGCCCGTGCCGTTGGCATTGGTCGCGCTGACCTCGAAGGTGTAGTCGGAGCCGTTGGTCAGCCCGCTGGCCGTGGCGGTGGTCACCGGCGGCGTGCCGGTGATCGTCGTCGCCGTCTGCGCGGTGGCGCCGATGTACGGCGTGATGGTGTACGACGTGATCGGGCTGCCTCCGTTCCACGGCGCCGACCAGGTGATGGTGGCGTTGCCGTAGCCGGGGACCGCCGTGACACCCGAGGGCTCGCCGGGGGCGGAGTTCGTCGACGATGGCGCGAACAGCAGGTCGACCCAGTAGTTGGTCGCGTTGTAGCTGTTGACCGGGAAGACGTTCGTGCTGCTGTAGGAGTAGACGCCGTCGGCGGCGGTGGCGTTGGGAACCGAATGCAGCGGCGGGTTGTTGACCGCGTTGGCCAGTCCCTGCGGCGTGGCGGAATAGTGGCCGTGGGGCGCGAAGTAGGAGGCGACATAGGTGGCGCCGGAGGTGAGCGTGACCGGGCTGGAGAAGACGAGCGTCTGCCATCCCGAGGCGGTCTCATTGGTGAACGTGCCCGACGCGAGCAGTGTGCCGGTCGAGGTCCACAGCGAGCCGATGTGGGTGCCGGTGTTGGCGGCCGCCTTGTAGAAGCGGATCCCGGTCACCGATCCGCCGGAATCCGCGGTGAAGTCGACACCCACGACGATGCCCTCGGCATCGCCTGAGTCGATGATCGACGGCGTGCCGGAGAAGTCGAACAGCGTGAATTCCGGCGTCACGGGCGCCGAGGGGGAGGACTCGGGGCTCGTTCCGGCGCTGGTCGTAGCCGTGACCGTGAAGGTGTAGCTGGTCTCGAGGTTGAGCCCGGTGATGTCGGCCGAGGTCGCCGTGCCGCTGTTGATCTGGGTGGTGGGCTGCGCCGTGGACCCGATGTACGGCGTCACGGTGTAGCCGGTGATCGTGCTGCCGCCGTTATTGGAGGGCGCCTGCCAGGAGACGAGCGCCTGGGTGGTCCCCGGGCTGGCGACGACGTTCGTGGGCGCCGACGGGGCGGTGGCCGGCGCGGGATCGATGTCGTTGGAGGCGGCTGAGGCCGGGCCGGTGCCGGTCGCGTTGGACGGGGTGACGACGAACGTGTAGTCCTCGTCGGGAATCAAGCCGAGGACGGTGGCGGACGTGTTCGCGCCGGACACCGTCAGCGGCGTGACCGCCGTGGTGCCGTCATACGGCTGGATCGTGTAGCTGCTCACCGGGCCGCCGCTCGTGGGAGCCGACCATGAGACCGAGGCCGCCTGGGGGAGGGCCGAAGCCGCGACGTTGGTCGCCTGGCCGGGCGCGGCGGTGGAGGTGCTGGGGGCGAACAGGACGTCGACCCAGTAGTTCGTCGCGTTGTAGCTGCCGGTCGGGAAGGTGTTGGCGGCGCCATAGGCGTACAGCCCGTCGGCGCTCGTGGCGTTGGCGACGGCGCTCAGCGGCGGATTGCTGGCGCCCGCGCTCAGCCCCGCGGGGGTGGCCGAGTAGTGACCGTTGGGCGCGTAATAGGACGCGACGTACGTCGTGCCGGCGGTGATCGCCACCGGGCTGGCGAAGACGAGCGTCTGCCAGCCCGACGTCGTCTCGTTGGTGAACGTCCCGGACTCGAGCAGCGTTCCGCCGGAGGTCCACAGCGCGCCGACGTGGGTGCCGGTGTTGGTGGCGGCCTTATAGAAGCGGATCCCGGTGACCGAGCCGGTCGTGGCGGCGGTGAAGGCGACGCCGAGGTTGACCGCGCCCGTGTCGCCGGAGTCGACCTGGGCCGGCGTGCTGGAGAAGTCAAAGAGAGTGTCCTCAGGGGTCGTCGCGCTCGACGGCGACGACGCCGGGCTCGCCCCGACGGCGTTCGTGGCGGTGACGGTGAACGTATAGGCCGTCCCGTCGCTCAGCCCGGTCACGGTCGCCGAGGTGGCGGCTCCGCTGTTGACCTGTACCGGAGTCTGCGCGGTGGAGCCGATGTACGGGGTGATCGTGTAGGAGGTGATCGCGCTGCCGCCGCTGTTGGGCGTCGACCAGCTGACCAGCGCCTGGCCGCTGGCGGGGCTCGCGGTCACGCTCGCGGGGGCCGAGGGCGCCGTCGCGGCTCCGCCGGAACCGGGCGCGAACAGGACGTCGACCCAGTAGTTGGTGGCGTTGTAGCTGGACCCGGGGAAGGTGTTGGCGCCGCCGTAGGCGTACACGCCGTTGGCGGTGGTGGCGTTGGCCGGCGCCGTCAGGGGGCCGTTGACGACGGCGGCGTTGAACCCGCTCGGGGTCGCGGAGTAATGGCCGTTGGGCGCGTAATAGGACGCGACGTACGTCGTTCCGGCGACGATTCCGACCGGACTGGAGAAGGTCAGCGTCTGCCATCCGGTCGCCGTCTCGTTGGCGAACGTCCCGGAGGCCAGCAGGGAACCGCCCGCCGTCCAGAGCGCGCCGACGTGGGTTCCGGTGTTGGCGGTCGCCTTGTAGAACCGAACGCCCGTGACCGACCCGGAGGTGTTGGCGGTGAACTCCACCCCGACGTTGACCGGGGAGCCGTCCCCGGAATCGACCTGCGCGGGCGTTCCGGAGAAGTCGAAGATCGTGTCCTCGGGCGTCGCCGCACTCGACGCCGCGGAGGCGGCGCTCGTCCCGACCGAGTTGGTCGCCGTCACGGTGAACGTGTAGGCCGTGCCGTTCGTCAGCCCGGTCATGTCCACCGACGTCGCCGATCCGTTGCTGACGTGAATCGGCGTGCCCGCCGTCGAGCCGATGTACGGCGTCACCGTATAGGAGGTGATCGGGCTGCCGCCGTTGCTCGGCGTCACCCAGCTGACCAGCGCCTGGCCGCTCGCCGGGCTCGCGCTCACCCCCGATGGCGATGATGGGGCGGTGGCCGGGCCGCCGCCGCCTGAACCGGGCGAGAAGAGCACGTCGACCCAGTAGTTGGTGGCGTTGTAGCTGGAGGCCGGGAACGTGCCGGCGGGGCCGTAGGCATAGACGCCGTTGGCGGTGACGCCGGCGGCGACGGTCTCCAGAGGGCCGTTGGTCACGGCGGCGTTCAGCCCGGCCGGCGTAGCGGAGTAGTGGCCGTTGGGGGCGTAGTAGGAAGCCACGTACGTCGTGCCCGCCGTGATCGCGACCGGGTTGGTGAAGACCAGGGTCTGCCAGCCGGAGGCGCTCTCGTCGGTGAACGTGCCCGAGGCGAGCTCGGTTCCGCCCGCGGTCCACAGCGACCCGATGTGCGTGCCGGTATTGGTCGAGGCCTTGTAGAAGCGGATGCCGGTCACCATGCCGTTGCTCGTGGCCGTGAAGTTGACGCCGAGGTTGACCGCCGAGGAGTCCCCGGAATCCACCTGCGCCGGCGTCGCGGAGAAGTCGAAGATCGTGTCCTGCGGCGTGACGGCGCCCGTCGTCGAGGCCGGGCTGGTGCCGATCGCGTTGGTCGCGGTGACCGTGAAGGTGTAGGCCGTTCCGTCGGTCAGGCCGGTGACGTCGGCGGAGGTCGCCGATCCATTGACCGCCACCGGCGTTCCCGCCGTCGAGCCCGCGTACGGCGTCACCGTGTAGCCCGTGATCGCGCTGCCGCCGTTGCTCGGGGTGACCCAGCTCACCAGTGCCTGGCCGCTGGCCGGGCTCGCGTTCGCGGCCACCGGCGCCAAGGGGGCGGACGTTCCACCTCCGCCGGCGCTGGGCGCGAAGAGGACATCGACCCAGTAGTTGGTCGCGTTGTAGCTGTTGGTCGGGAACGTGTTGGCCGCGCCGTAGGCATAGAGGCCGTCCGGGCTGGTGGTGTTGGCGACGGCATGCAACGGCGGGTTGTCGACCGACGCGTTCAGTCCCTGCACCGAGTCGGAGTAATGGCCGTTGGGGGCCAGATAGGACGCGACGTATTCGGTTCCCGCGGTGATCGCCACGGGGCTTGAGAAGATCAGCGTCTGCCAGCCGGAGGCGGTCTCGTCGGTGAACGTTCCCGATGCCAGCAGCGTCCCGCTCGCGCTCCACAGCGAGCCGACGTGGGTGCCCGTGTTGGCCGGCGACTTGTAGAAGCGGATCCCCGTCACGGAGCCGTTGGAATCGGCCGTGAACGTCACGCCGAGATTGACGGCGGAGGTGTCGCCGGAATCGATCTGCGTGGGCTGGCCGGAGAAATCGAAGATCGTGTCCTCCGGCGTCACGGCGCTCGAGGTTCCCGGCGGGCTCGTTCCGCTGGCGTTGGTCGCCGTCACCTGGAAGGTGTAGGCCGTTCCGTTGGTGAGGCCGGTGACGTCGGCCGACGACGCCGACGCCGACGCCGAGACCGGGGTCCCGGGCGTCGCACCCGCGTACGGCGTGATCGTGTAGCCGGTGATCGTCGTGCCGCCGTCGCTGCTCGGGGCCGTCCAGCTGACCTGAGCCTGAGCCGTGGCCGGGCTGGCGGTGACGGTCTGCGGAGCGGAGGGCGTCCCGGCGAACGCAGGCGCCGCGGTGATCGCACACACGACAGCCGTCAGCGCGCCGATGGCGAGGCTGGTGATCGTGTGCTTCATCCGCGTTCCCATTGTCCCATCGCAGGAACGCTTGCAGTGGCCACGATCTTGCGCGACGACCCGCATCCGGGGAAAATCCCGTGAAGGCTGCGGATCGCGCTCAGGGCGGGCACGGAGCGTGATCCGCGAAAATCCGCGGGTCGGTCAGGCCGCCTGCGCGATGGCGTGGGCACCGAGCCGGTCGATCACGTAATCCTGCTCCTCGAACGTGAGATCAGGGAACAGCGGAAGCATCAGGACGTCGCGGGCGGCGGCGTCGGTGTGCGGCAGGTCCACCCCGCTGCCGGCGTAGGCGGCCTCCTGGTGGATCGCCATCACCCCCCGCCGGGTGGGGATGCCGTCCGCGAGCAGGCGCTCCATCAGCTCGGTCCGTCCGACCGGCGAGCGCGGGCCGACCCGGACGCAATAGGACTGCCACGTCCGCTCCGCATACGGCGGATCGTACGGCGCCTCGAGGTGCGGCATCGCCTCGATCGCGGCGTTGTAGCGCTCGGCGAGGACACGCCGGCGCTCGAGGACGTGATCGACCACCGCCAGCTGGCAGAGGCCCAGCGCGGCCTGCATGTCGGTCATCCGATAGTTGAATCCGGGCTCCGGATAGCTCTCGATCACGACCTTCTCCGTGCTGTGGCGAGCGAGATCGGAGACGCTCATCCCGTGCTGGCGCAGGCGTCGGATGCGCTCGGCGAACTCCGGGTCACGCACCGCGATCATGCCGCCCTCGCCGGTGGTGATGACCTTGCGGGGATGGAGCGAGAAGCAGGTCAGCGGAGCGATCGAGCCCACCGGGCGACCCTTGTAGCGGGCGCCGATCGCGCACGCCGCATCCTCGACGAGGGTCAGCCCGTGGCTGTCGGCGATTTCGACGAACGCGTCCATGTCGGCCGGCAGACCCACCTGGTGCACCGGCATGATCGCCTTGGTGCGCGGCGTGATGGCCCGTTGCGCCGCGGCAGGGTCAAGGTTGTAGGTGAGCGGGTCGATGTCGGCGAACACCGGCGTCGCCCCGCAATGCAGGACGGAGTTGGCCGTGGCGATGAACGACAGCGACGGCACGATCACCTCGTCGCCGGGTCCGACGCCCGCGGCGTGCAGCGCGAGATGCAGGGCGGTGGTGCAGCTCGTGGTGGCGACCGCCGCCGGGGCGCCGACGAGCTCGGCGAAGGCGGCTTCGAAGGCCTGCACCTTCGGGCCCTGCGAAACCCAGCCGGTGGCGATCACCTCGGCGACCGCCTGACCCTCATCGCCGGTCAGATACGGGCGTGCGAACTGAACGCGCATCACTTGGCCACCGATCCCTCGACGGGCTGCTGCGCGCGCTCGGCGCGCCACCAGGCGACCAGGCGCCGCAGTCCCTCGTCGATGTCGATCTCGGCTCGGAAGCCGAGTCGCTCGGCGGCGGCGCTGGTGTCGGCCAGACGTCGCGATACCTTCGCGGAGGAGCGTTCCGGCCCGAACTCGACGTCGAGATCGGAATCCATCGCCCGGAGCAGGCCGTGAGCGAGCTCGAGCAGGCTGGTCTCGACGCCGGAGGCGATGTTGAACACCTCGTCGGTCACATCTGAAGCGGCCGCGAGCAGGTTCGCGCGCGCGATGTCCTCGATGCAGACGAAGTCCATCGTCTGTGATCCGTCGCCGTTGATGAGCGGCGGCACGCCGGCGGCGATCCGCTCCATCCAGCGGACGAGCACCTCGGTGTACACGCCGTGGATGTCCATCCGCGGCCCGTAGACGTTGAAGTAGCGCAGCGCGATGTAGTCGAGTCCTGACGTGGCCCGCAGGCTGCGCATCAGGCCCTCGTTGAACGCCTTGGCGGCTCCGTACAGGGTGTCGTTGGCGTACGGATGATGCCTCTCGGTCGTGGGGAACATCTCGGCCTGGCCGTACACCGATGCCGAGGAGGCGGCGACGACCTTGCGCACGCCGTGGTCGAGCGCCGCCTCGAGCACGTTGAAGGTTCCGTTGACGAGCACGTCGACCGCCAGCCGGGGCTCCTCGACGCACTGCGTGATCCGAATCGCCGCCTGATGGAAGACGACATCCATCCCGCGGGTGACCTGGCCGACGAGCTGACGATCGCAGATGTCGCCCTCGACGATCTCGACCGGGCCGTTGGCCAGAGCCCACTCGAGGTTCTCGCGGCGACCCCGAACGAAATTGTCGATGACGATGACTTCCTCGGCCCCCGCGCGGACGACCTGGTCCGCCAGGGTCGAACCGATGGCGCCGGCTCCGCCGGTGATGAGTACGCGCTGTCCGTGCATGTGGGAACTCATATTCATGTCGAGTTAACGGTGGTTAGGGATCGGATCTTGTGCAGAGACGTCGCGTTTTGCGACAAACGTGTCGATTCGTCGATGTCGGCCCCGCGCGGGCCTACGCCGTGAGGTGCGGGACGGCCTTGGCGGCGAGGGCCTCGGCCTCCGTGCAGGGGGCCGTGACGTTGAGGATCTTGGTGGCCGCGATCGAGACATCGAGCATCGGCTGGCCGAGGACACCGCAGTCCCCCGCGCGTCCGTCGACCGTCACGGGGTGACGCTGGCGCATCTGACGCGACAGCTTGGCGAGCGCCACCGCCTCGACCGCGATCGTGATCGGGCGAGACCGTCCCTTGACGATGAGGATGCACGTCGGTCCGAGCGGGGCCTCGGTCTCGGTCACGTTCGGCGTCCCCAGGATCGCCCGGGCCTGCGACGGGGTGACGAGCTCGCACGGGTTGGGTCCGTGGGGGACCGCCAGGTTCGGGCCGGCCGAGCCGCCATGGTGCCGCGCGGCGGTGGAGCTCCGCTTGGCGGTCGTGCTCGTCACGCTCGTGTTACTCGCGCGCGCGGACGAAGCGTGGCCGCCTCGCTTGCCGGCGTGCGCGCCGGCGCCGGCCGCGGTGCTGGAGCCGGTCGTCGCGGGAGCTGCGGTCTGGGAGGCGGTCGACACCGAGGCCTGCTTGGCGGCGGAGCTGCTGCTCACCGACGATCCACCGCAGCCGGCGAGGACGAGTGATCCACCGGCCAGGGCGAGCGCGATCATGGCTCTCGGACGGCGGCGGACGGATGCCGATAGACGATGTGGTGACGAGTTCACAGAACGAGAGGTTTGAGATGTTCGGGCGCCGATCGGCGCGACGGACCTGGGCCGCCCGAGCGACCGCCGTACAGGATCAACCGTGGGCGAAGGCTAGAACTTGCGCGGGCCGATGCCCAGCCGGCTGACGCCTGCCCCGGGCGGCCGGTCAGCCGTGCAGTGCCGCCAGCGCGCGCACGGCGAATCGCTTCGCGACGGCGCACGGTGCTGTCACGCTGAGCACCCGGAACCCGCTGAGCGCAACGTCCAGGACCTGCGTGCCCAGCGTCCCGCACTCGGCGCGGAAGCCGCCGATCGCGACCCGCGAGCGGTGAGTCATGTCGTGGACGGTGCGAGCGAAGCCGAGGTAGCCGATCGTCACCGTGATCGGCGACCTGCCCTTGAAGGCGAAGATGCAGGTCGGCCCCTGTGGCGCCTCGTGCGCGGTCATCAGCGTCGCTCCGGCGAACGCCGCAGCCTGGGAATCGGTCACGAGGGTGCACGGGTTCAGCGGCTTGGCCTGCGGCGGAGGGGCGAGCGCGCTCGGGTTGACGGTGGCGACGGGAAGGCTCCTGTGGCGGCTCGTTGCGCTCGATCGGGAGCCGACCGCGCCCGGAACGATGTCCGAGATGATCGGCGTCGGATGGGCGCGCTGCGTGATCGTCGCGCTGGCCGGAGCGGATGCTCCGCAACCCGAGAGCGCGCCGATGACGGCGGCCGCGGCGGCGAGCACCGAGGCTCGGCGCAGAAGTGTCGGTCGTATCGTCCGCATCAGACCTCGCTCCACCAACGTGGCCGGCCGGCGACGACTTGCGCCCGGGCATCGCCGCGTGCCCCTCGGAGGGGCGCAGCTGACGCTCCAGTTGATGTCGAGAGTCCGAATCGTTGCCTGCGCGAGCGAAAGCTTCACCGAGCCCCGTGCGTTGAGATGACGACATGCGCCGCATGAGGCTTGCATTGGCCGCACTCGTCGTGTTCGCCGCCGGCATCGGAATCGCTGCCGTCGCCTCACGCCCGGATTCCAGCGGCGCGACGACGCGCGAGCCCGCTCCCGCGCTCGCGGTGTACGAGGAGCGTTCCCCGCACGTCCTGAGCGAACTCTCGACGATCGGCGCGCAGACGACGGTCGCCGGCGTCCCCGTGACCCCCCCGAACCGGCTCGTGCCGCTGCCCGCCTCGGCGTTCCGGGCGCCCGTCGCCGAGTATCTGACCTTCGCCGGCCGGCAGCTCGGCCGGATGGAGAACGAGATCAGCAGCCTGCGAGCCGCGATCGCCGCGGGGGATCGGGACGCTGCGGAGGCGGCCTGGAAGGCGGCGTTCGCCGACTATCTCGAGCTCGGCGCGGTCTATCTGCAGGGCCCGGTCGCGGCCCTCAACGACGAGATCGACGGCAGCGCCGGCGGTGTGCCGGGCGGCACCGCAAGCCCGTCGTTCACGGGGCTGCACCGGATCGAGTTCGGGCTCTGGACCGGCGCCCCGCTCGCCCCGCTGTCGCACTGGGTCGCGCTGCTCGCCGTCGACGTGCGGACCCTGCGCGGCACGCTCTCGACGGTGGCGATCTCGCCGCTGGACTACGCCACCCGTGCCCATGAGATCCTGGAAGATGCGGTCCGTGATCTCCTCAGCGGCGTCGACGTCCCGTGGAGCGGGGCCGGCGTGCTCGGCACCGAGGCCGGGATCGCGGCGACGACCGAAGTGATCGACACCCTGCGGCCGCTGCTCGGCGGCCGCGAGAACGTCATGCCCGTCGTCTACGAGCAGCTCCAGACGCTCGACGCGGTCATGGCCTCGATCAGAGCGGCTCACGGCGGCCAGCTGCCGACCAACGCGCAGCTCACCCAGACGCAGTCAGAACAGCTCGACGGCGCCATCGGAGGCGCCCTCGAGGCGCTCGCGCAGGTGCCGGGCGCGCTGGAGACGGCGCCCACCCCGGTCATTGCGCGGATTCCGCGCAGCGCGGATGAGACCAATCCGACCGACCCATGAGCTCCGTCGATCGCCGCTCGTTCCTCACCCGCTCCGCCGCGCTGCTCGGCGCGGCCGGCGGCGCGGGCGCACTCGCGGGCGCGGGTGCGGTGGCCGGGCCCGCCGCCGGGGCCCCGAACGGCAACCCGCCGACCGAGAGCCCCGGCGAGGCCCCGGGCGTCTCGGTCGCCGCGTCTGACCTGGCGACCGTCGAGCCGTTCGCGGGGGCTCATCAATCCGGCATCCTCACTCCGATCCCCGCCCACGCCACCTTCGCTGCGCTCGACTCGCTCGCCCCGGACCGGCTGACCCTGATCGCGACCCTGCGGGCGCTCAGCGAGCGCGCCGGGCAGCTGACGCTGGGCGGTCCGATCCCGATCCTGGAGGTGGATGCGCCGCCGGCGGACTCCGGAATCCTCGGGCCTGACAACGCCCCCGACGCGCTGACGGTGACGATCGCCTTCGGTGCCTCGCTGTTCGACGAGCGTTACGGGCTCGAGTCCCAGCGTCCCCACGAGCTGACGACGATGCCGACGTTTCCGGTCGACGAGCTTGATCCCGCCCAGAGCCATGGCGATGTCCTGCTGCAGATCTGCGCCCACCACAGGGACACCGTCGTGCACACGCTGCGTGAGCTCCTGCGGGCGGTGCGCGGATCGCTCCAGCTGCGATGGACGATCGACGGCTTCTCGAGCGCCGCGCGCGGGCCGACCCCGCAGAACAATCCGCGCAACCTGTTCGCGTTCCGGGACGGCACCGCAAACCCCCCGACCGATGATGCGACCCTGATGAGCGAGCTCGTGTGGGCCGGGGCCGGCGAGCCGGCGTGGGCGGCGGGCGGCACCTACCAGGTCGTCCGCGTCATCCGGATGCACGTCGAGTTCTGGGACCGGGTCGGCCTCAACGAGCAGGAGAACATGATCGGTCGCACGCGGGACACCGGCGCTCCGCTCGGCGGCGACAGCGAGTTCGAGGACCCCCGCTACGACCTCGATCCCACCGGCGAGCGGATCAAGCTCGATGCCCACATCCGTCTCGCCAACCCCCGCACGCCGGCGACGGCCCGTCAGCGCTTCCTGCGCCGCGGCTTCAACTACCACCGCGGGTTCGACGCCGCCGGACAGCTCGATCAGGGGCTGATCTTCGTCGCCTTCAACCAGAGCCCGAGCCGCCAGTTCGTGACGGTTCAGGAGCGCCTGCTGGCCGAGCCGATGATCGACTACGTCACCCCGGTCGGCGGCGGCTACTTCTACGCGCCCCCCGCGATCCAGGGCGAGGGCGACTGGGTCGGCTCGGGGATGTTTGAAAATTTGTGAAGGCCCCGGAAGAACCGGGCGCGGCGGGGCGTTGAGTTCCCCGCACGAATGCGAAACATAACGGCCATCCACACCTTTCCGGGGGCGAGGCCACGTACATGGCTCACCGTCGCCCTCGCGTGCGCAATCAGCGCCATCTTCCTCATCCGCGTCGCCCCTGCCTCCGCGTCGACCGAGTTTCCGTGCCCCACCACGGGCAACCCGATTCCGTGCGAGAACGCCCTGGCGCCGGATCTGCCCAGCGAGTACGTCCCGGGCCAGCCTGACAATCAGTCGATCGAGGGCTATGCCACCTCGATGGGGGTCGATGTCGGCTCGACCGAGTCCTTCAAGATCGACACCGCGTCGACCTCGTATCACATCGACATCCTGCGACTGGGTTGGTACGGCGGCGCCGGGGCGCGGTTGATCACGGTGATCCAGCCGTCGGTGACCCTGCCCCAGACCCAGCCGGCGTGCATCGATCAGGCAACCACCGGTCTGATCGACTGCGGCAACTGGGCGGTGTCGGCGTCCTGGGCGGTGCCGACCAATGCCGTCTCCGGCGTGTACGTCGCCTACCTGGTGGACAACAACACCGGGGCGGCCAGCAGCATCGAGTTCGTGGTGCGCAACGACGCCAGCACCTCCGACATCCTCGTCCAGACGTCGGACGCGACCTGGGAGGCGTACAACAGCTACGGCGGCAACAGCCTCTACATCTGCTCGATCGACTGCCCCCCAGGCAGCCCGGGCGGCTACAAGGGCGCTTCGGAGGTCTCCTACAACCGGCCGTTCCTGATCACCGGGACCGACCTCGAAGGTGACGACGAGCCCTACGGCGCGGACGAGAAGGAGGTGTTCTGGGCCGAGTACCCGATGATCCAGTTCCTGGAGCGCGAGGGCTACAACGTCAGCTACACCAACGAGTCCGAGGTCGAGCAGGACCCGGCGCTGCTGCTCAACCACAAGATCTTCATGTCCAGCGGCCACGACGAGTACTGGTCGGCCGGCCAGCGCTCCGCGGTCCAGGCGGCGATCAACGCCGGGGTCAACGTCGCGTTCTTCAGCGGCAACGAGATGTTCTGGAAGACGCGCTGGGCGAACAGCATCGACGGCACGAACACCCCGTACCGGACGCTCGTCACCTACAAGGAGACCCACTACGACGCCGTCGTGGACCCGGACGACCCGCCGACCTGGACCGGGACATGGCGAGATCCCCGCTTCAGCCCTCCCGCCGACGGCGGCCAGCCCGAGAACGCCGTCACCGGGCAGCTGGGGCTCGTCGACTACGGCACCGCCGACATCACCGTCCCCTATCAGTACAGCAAGCTCAGGCTGTGGCGCAACACGGCGATCGCCTCGCTGAAGTCCGGCCAGACCCAGACGCTCGCTCCGGGCGCCGGCACGCTCGGCTTCGAATGGGACGTCGACGCCGACAACGGCTTCCGCCCCGCGGGCGAGTTCGACATGTCATCGACGACGGTCAGCGGCGTCAACGCCTTCTACAACGACTACGGCACGACCGAGAAGCAGAACACCACCGCCACGCACAACCTGACCGAATACCGCGCGCCGAGCGGCGCGCTCGTGTTCGGGGCGGGAACGGTCGACTGGGCGTGGGGACTGGACAGCTGGAACGGCAACGGCACGAACCCGGACCCGAACATGGAGCAGGCCACCGTCAACCTGCTCGCCGACATGGGCAACGTCCAACCGGCCACGCTCGAGTCCGGCCTCGTGGCCGCCACCGAGTCGACCGACACGACCCCCCCGAAGTCGACGATCTCCAGCCCGATCGGCGGCTCGACGTACGCCGACGGCAGCCAGGTGACGATCACCGGATCGGCCACCGACTCCGGCGGCGGCGTCGTCGCCGGCGTCGCGGTCTCGACCGACGGCGGCGTGACGTGGCATCCCGCCACGCTGACGACCGCGGACAACACGACCGTCAGCTGGAGCTACACGTGGATCGCGCACGGCTATCCGTCGACGAAGATCGAGTCACGCGCGGTCGACGACAGCGGCAACATCGAGACGCCGTCGGACGCCGAGTCGATCAACATCACCTGCCCCTGCTCGCTGTGGGGGACGAACGTGACGCCGACGACGATCCAGCCGGGCGAGGCCGACTCCGGCGACGGCAACTCGATCGAGGTCGGCGTCCAGTTCGATTCCTCGATCGAGGGACTGATCACCGGGCTGCGCTTCTACAAGGCGTCGACGAACGTCGGCACCCACATCGGCAACCTGTGGACGGCGAGCGGCCAGCTGCTGGCGTCGGCGACGTTCACCGGCGAGACGGCATCGGGCTGGCAGCAGGTCAACTTCGCCACACCGGTCGACATCTCCCCCAACACGACGTACGTCGCGTCCTACTTCGCCCCCGACGGCCATTACTCGTCTTCGCAGGGGTATTTCTACGGGCCGCCGTCGGTCGGCGTCGGCGGCGCCAGCCTCAACGCGTCGCCGCTGCACGCGATTCCCGACACCGTCAACGTGGACAACGGCCTGTACTCGTACAGCGCGACGAGCACCTTCCCGACGAACTCGTCCGACGCGACGAACTACTGGGTCGATCCGATCTGGACGCCGCTGCCCGTGCCCGGCCAGGTCACGGGCGTGACCGCCTCGGCGCTGTACGACGGCGCGGCCGTCTCGTGGACGGCCCCGACCTCCGGCGGCCCGGTCAAGTCCTACACCGTCACCCCCTACATCGGCTCGACGGCGCAGACCTCGCTGGCCACCTCGGTGACCGGCGCGACGAACGTCGATCTCTCCAACCTGACCGCCGGCACCACCTACACCTTCGCCGTCACGGCGGTCAACGATGCGGGCTCAGGTCCGGCGTCGTCGCAGTCCAACGCGATCACCGCGACCGGTCCGTCCGCGCCCTCGGCGCCGCAGACCGTCACCGCCAGCCCCGCCACCGCTCAGGCGCTCGTCAGCTGGAGCGCGCCGGCCACGACGAACGGCGGCGGTGCGATCACCGGCTACACCGTCACCCCGTACGCCGGCACGACCGCGGGCACGCCGGTGACGGCGAGCGCGACGGCGACCTCGGCTGATGTCACCGGCCTGGCCAACGGCACCGCCTACACCTTCCAGGTCAAGGCGACCAACGGCATCGGCACCGGCCCGTCCGCGGCGTCGTCGGCCGTGACCCCGAACGACACGCTGTTCGATTTCACGGGGACCCCGACGAACATCGATTCCGGCGATGCGAGCTCGACCGAGCTCGGGGTGAAGTTCGAGCCGACGACCGGCGGCACCGTGACCGGGATCCGCTTCTACAAGGCCTCGACGAACACCGGCACCCACGTCGGCTCGCTGTGGTCCTCGACCGGGACGCTCCTGGCCTCCGGGACGTTCACCAACGAGACCGCCTCGGGCTGGCAGACGCTCATCTTCTCCAGCCCCGTGTCGGTGACCGCCAACACGCTCTATGTCGCCGCCTACTTCGCGCCCAACGGTCATTACTCCTCGAGCCCGAACGCGTTCAATGCGGCCGTCGTCAACGGCCCGCTGGACGGCGTCGCGACCGGGACGAGCGCGAACGGCGTGTACTCCTACACCTCGAGCAGCGCGTTCCCGTCCAGCAGCTACGAGGCCACCAACTACTGGGTCGACGTCCTGTTCGCCCCGACGCCGCCGGCTGCTCCCGGTCAGGTCACCGCAGTGACGGCGACCGCCGGCAGCCTCAGCGCCTCCGTGTCGTGGACGGCCCCGGCGACGGGTGGCGCGCCGAGCTCCTACACCGTCACGCCCTATGTCGGCTCGACCGCGCAGACGTCGCTGGCGACGATCGTGCCCGCCACCTCGACGAGCACGACGATCACCGGCCTGACCGCCGGCACGTCGTACACGTTCGTCGTACAGGCCTCCAACAGCACCGGGGCAGGCCCGGCGTCGGCGGCCTCCAACGCGGTCATCCCGACCGCCGCCAGCGCGCCGTCGGCGCCCCAGAGCGTGACCGCCAGCCCGGCCAGCAGCCAGGCGCTGGTCAATTGGGCCGCGCCGAGCAGCAACGGCGGCAGCGCGGTCACCGGCTACACGATCACCCCGTACGCCGGAACGACCGCCGGCACCGCGGTGTCGGCGGGCGCGTCGGCGACGTCGGCCACGATCACCGGGCTGACGAACGGCACGGCCTACACCTTCCAGGTCAAGGCGATCAACAACACCGGGACGGGCGCCGCCGGGACCTCGGCGGCGGTGACGCCGGAGGACACGATCCTCGACTTCACCGGCACCCCGACCCAGACCGACACCGGCGACACGACCTCCGTCGAGCTCGGACTGGCGTTCGAGGCCACGACGACCGGGTCGGTGACCGGGATCCGCTTCTACAAGGCCTCCACCAATACCGGCACCCACGTCGGGTCGCTGTGGACCGCAAGCGGAACGCTGCTGGCGTCGGGCACGTTCACCAACGAGACCGCGTCGGGCTGGCAGACGCTCCTCTTCTCCAGCCCGGTGGCGATCAGCGCCAACACCATCTACGTCGCCGGCTATCTCGCGCCCAACGGCCATTACTCGGCCAGCCAGAACGGCTTCAGCACGGCGGTCATCAATGGCCCACTCGAGGCCGTGGCCAACGCCACGAGCCCGAACGGCGTCTACGCGTACTCCGGCACCAGCACCTTCCCGACCAACAGCTACGCCGCGACCAACTACTGGGTCGACGTCCTGTTCGCCCCGACGCCGGCGTCGGCGCCGGGTCAGGTCACCGGCGTGACCGCGACCGCCGGTGCCCTGAGCGCCGCCGTGTCGTGGACGGCTCCGACGACCGGCGGGGCGCCCACGTCCTACACGGTGACGCCGTACATCGGCTCCACCGCGCAGACCGCGCTTGCCAGCACCGTGTCGGGCTCGACGACGAGCACGACGGTCACCGGCCTGACCGCCGGCACCGCCTACACGTTCGTCGTGCAGGCCTCCAACGCCACCGGCGCCGGCACCGCCTCGGCGGCCTCCAACGCCGTCACGCCGACCGCGTCGGGGACGCCGTCGGCGCCGCAGAGTGTGTCGGCGAGCCCGGCCACCAGCCAGGCACTGGTCAGATGGACCGCGCCCGCCAGCAACGGGAGCAGCGCGATCACCGGTTACACGATCACCCCATACACCGGAACGACCGCCGGCACCGCGGTCTCGGCGGGCGCGTCGGCCACCTCGGCCGACATCACCGGCCTGACCAACGGCACCGCGTACACCTTCCAGGTCAAGGCCAGCAACAGCACCGGCGCCAGTGCGGCGGCGACCACCTCCGCGGTCACCCCCGAGGACACGATCCTCGACTTCACCGGCACCCCGATCCAGACCGACTCCGGCGACACGACCTCCGTCGAGCTCGGAGTGGCGTTCGAGTCCTCGGTGGCCGGGTCGGTGACCGGGATCCGCTTCTATAAGGCATCGACGAACACCGGCACCCATGTCGGCTCGCTGTGGTCCTCGACCGGAACGCTGCTGGCCTCGGGAACGTTCACCAACGAGACCGCCTCGGGCTGGCAGACGCTCGTCTTCTCCAGCCCGGTGGCGATCACCGCCAACACCATCTACGTCGCCGGCTACCTCGCGCCCAACGGCCATTACTCGGCCAGCCAGAACGGCTTCAGCGCCGCCGTCATCAACGGCCCGCTGACCGCGGTGGCCAGCGGGACGACCGCCAACGGGGTCTACACCTACGCGACCACCAGCACCTTCCCGACAAGCAGCTACAACGCCACCAACTACTGGGTCGACGTCCTGTTCGCCCCGACGCCGGCGGCGGCGCCCGGCCAGGTCACCGGCGTGACCGCGACCGCCGGTGCCCTGAGCGCCGCCGTGTCGTGGACGGCTCCGACGACCGGCGGGGCGCCCACGTCCTACACGGTGACGCCGTACATCGGCTCCACCGCGCAGACCGCGCTGGCCAGCACCGTGTCGGGCTCGACGACGAGCACGACGGTCACCGGCCTGACCGCCGGCACCGCCTACACGTTCGTCGTGCAGGCCTCCAACGCCACCGGCGCCGGCACCGCCTCGGCGGCCTCCAACGCCGTCATACCGACCGCCGCCAGCACGCCGTCGGCGCCGCAAGGCGTGTCGGCGAGCCCGGCCACCAGCCAGGCACTGGTCAGCTGGACCGCACCCGCCAGCAACGGCGGCAGCGCGATCACCGGCTACACGATCACCCCGTACGCCGGAACGACCGCCGGCACCGCCGTCTCGGCGGGCGCGTCGGCCACCTCGGCCGACATCACCGGCCTGACCAACGGCACGGCCTACACCTTCCAGGTCAAGGCCAGCAACTCCTCCGGCGCCGGGGCGGTGGCGACCACCTCCGCGGTCACGCCGCAGGACACGATCCTCGACTTCACCGGCACCCCGATCCAGACCGATTCGGGAGATACGAGCGCGGTCGAGGTCGGCGTCAAGTTCGAGGCCTCAGAGGCCGGCCACGTGACCGGGATCCGCTTCTACAAGGCCACGACGAACACCGGCACCCATGTCGGCTCGCTGTGGTCCTCGACCGGAACGCTGCTGGGCTCCGGAACGTTCACCAACGAGACCGCCTCGGGCTGGCAGACGCTCGTCTTCTCCAGCCCCGTGGCGATCACCGCCAACACCATCTACGTCGCCGGCTACTTCGCGCCCAACGGCCATTACTCCGCCAGCCAGAACGGCTTCAACGCCGCCGTCATCAACGGCCCGCTGACCGCCGTCGCCACCGGCGTCAGCCCCAATGGGGTCTATGCCTACTCGGCGACCAGCACCTTCCCCAGCAGCTCGTACAACGCGACGAACTACTGGGTCGACGTGCTGTTCACCTCGCCGTAGCGCGGCGCCAGGCGGGCGAGGGAACGACTCGGCGCCGAAAACCGCGCAAACGGTCCAGCCAATACCCCTCGGCGACTCGACCGAGGGCCGCAGAACGGCTGACACGACGTCGACTGACCGCACTCGCTGACGCCGGGTGAGCGTCACACCATCCTCGCCACCAGCGAGAACCGCGACGACCACCACATCGCTCAGCCCGTCAACGTCTGACCATCACCCCGTGAGGATCGCCGCCGAGTTCCACGACGATCCGGGGTGCGCCCAGAGTCCGAGGTCGATGATGTGGTCGCGATCTGACATAAGCTCGTCGTCGTCTGCCGGGGTGGGTCCGGTCCGGGTCGCTGCCAGGAGGCCCGGTAGCAGGATGCCGGCTTCAGAGGGAAACGTCTGGGCTCGAAGCGCAGCGTCAAGCATCCTTCGGGGGTGTGCGACCGAGCAGTCCGTAGCATCAAGCGAAGCCTGAGTGGGCGGGTGCCGGGAGGGAGTCGGAGGCGGCCGTAGTACCGATCGAACCGACCGGACAACAAAACCGGCGGTGAGGGAAGGGCCGCTGCTAACTGCAACGCACGCGTTACCGGGCGGGCTCAACGGAACCATCGTCGCGCCCCGACCCAACCGGCCGTGGCGTCAGGGAGCCGAATGCCGGCGGTGAAGAACGTCGGTGAGCCGTGCGCGGGAGAACTGCATGCACGGGTTCGATGGGGGGCGGGAGGAGACCGGCACCAGTCGGCTCGGCCGCGCGGAGCCAGGCGCCTCCCGTCTACCCGACCAACCTCGCCAACCGGGCGAAGTGGCCACGGCGAGTCCGACGGGGACCGAGCCTCAGTTGGCGACGGCCTGCGAGCTGAAGTGACCGTTGCTGTGGCTCGTGTCCGAGCCGAACATCTCGCGCTCCACGAGCTCACACAGAATGTGGGCGTAGAGCATGTAACCCTCCTGGATGCGCGCGGTCGACGGCGACGGGACCATCAGCGGCAGGTCCGCCAGGTCGGCCATCTCGGTGCCCTTGCTACCCGTGAACGCGCTGACGAACATACCCATGTCCCGAGCGGCGCGCATGGCGTTGAGAACGTTGGGCGAGGACCCGCTGGTGGACAGCGCGACGGCGACGTCACCCGGCGAGCCGAACGCCTTGATCTGGCGGGCGAACGTCAGGTCATAGGAGTAATCGTTGCCGATGGCGGTGATCGAGGAGCCGTTATCGGAGAGTGACAGCGCCGGCATCGGGTCACGATCGAAAGCGAACCGCCCGACGAACTCGGCGGCCAGATGCGTCGCGTCGGCGGCGCTCCCGCCGTTGCCGAAGAGGATCACCTTGCCGCCGACCCGGAAGCTGGCGACGAGTCGGTCGGCGAGCCGCGCCAGGGATTCGACGAGCGGCTCGGCGAGCAGGTCGGTCTTGACGGCGATGCTCTCACGGACGCGCTGGCGGATGACGCCATGCACGAACCGCTCGGGCCGTGTCACCGTGGCTTCCGCCAGGGGACTCACCGTGGAAGTGCTGACCGCGACGTTCATCTCACTCATGAGCGCTCCAAGTTATCAATCCTTCGGACGCAAATTCGAACTCCGTTACCTGACCCTGCATGGCGATGAGAGCGTTCGCGACATGATGCTTGCGCTGAAACGGGCAGTAGAAGAGCATGTATCCGCCGCCACCCGCGCCGGTGACCTTCCCCCCGAGGGCTCCGTGCTTTCTGGCTTCCTCGTACGCCGTGTCAATGAAGTCGTTGCTGATCCGCGGCGACATCTTCTTCTTCTCCTCCCACGCGGAGCCGAGGAGATCACCGAAGTCGTTGAGCCGGCGCTGGAGGAGCGCGTTCTTCATCGCCACCGCGAGCTCCTTGCCCGTCCGCAGCCCCGAGAGCGCCTCATCGTCGCCGCCCTCCCAGCGCTTGGTCTGATCCTCGATGATCCCGTCCGACGAGCGGGTCTTGCCGGTGTAACACAGGAGCATGTTGTGTTCGAGCTCGTGCACGACGTCCGCGGAGATACGCAGCGGATTGACGATCACCCGGTCGGCCTCGAACTCGATGAAGTTGAAGCCGCCGAACGTCGCCGCGTACTGATCCTGGAGTCCGCCCTTGATTCCGAGCTCGGTGCGCTCGAGGTCGAAGGCGAGCTGGGCGATCTCATAGTCGGTGAGCGCCTGGGAGTGAAACTCCTTGAGCAGACCGATCAGCGCGACGGTGACCGCCGAGGACGAGCCGAGTCCCGAACCGGGAGGCGCGTTGGTGTGCAGGAAGAGGTCGTACCCGCCCCGGCCCATCTTGCGGATCGCCGCCTTGGCGAGATCGAGCTTGCCGTCGAAGATGATCTCCTCGTCGACGCCGTAATTGAGCGACATGCCGAAGTCGACGCTCTCCAGCCCGATGTGCGAGTCGGTGCGGGGCCGCAAGGCTCCGTAGGCGTAGCGGTTGATGGTGGCGCTCAGGACGAGCCCGCCCTCCTGCTCGGGGAACGGGGGCACATCCGTTCCGCCGCCGGCGAAGCTGACCCGCAGGGGCGCCTTTGCGCGGATGACCCTCATCGCGATCGGGGTGCCGGATGTGCCTGCGAGGTGACGCGGGTTCTGACCGCCGACCACAGCAGGTGAGCGAGGAATGGGATTCCGTGGACCAGATAGCGGCGATACAGCCGCCTGGGCTCCTGGAGGAGACGGTGCAGCCACTCGAGGCCGAGCCGCTGGACGACGCCAGGAGCGCGCCGGACCTCCCCGGCCACGAAGCTGAACGATATCCCGCACGAGATGAACCACGTGGCGGGGAGCAGATCTCGCAGCCGGGCGATCAGCCGCTCCTGCTTGGGAAAGCCGAGGCCGACGTAGACGATGTCAGGGGCCGCCGCCACGAGAGCGCGCTCGATCGGCTCCAGGCCGGCGCGCCCTTTCTCAAAGCCGAACGGCGGGCACATCGTGCCGGCCAGGCGCAGATTCGGAGAGAGCTCCAGAAGTCGCGCCGCGGCCGTGGCCGCGCTGCCCGGATTTCCGCCGAGCAGGAAGATCGACGCGCCGGCCCGCGCGGCCGCGGCGGTCAGGCTGACCACGAGCGAGGAGCCGGCGACGCGCTCGGGCAGCGGAGTCCCCTGGATCTCGCTCGCCCAGACGAGCGGCATCCCGTCGGCGACCACGAGACTCGCGCGCCCGACCAGGTCCCGGACCTCGGCCGAGGCGCGCCACTGGCGCACGACGTCGAGATTGGCAGGGCAGATCCAGCCGCCTCGGCCGTCGGAGATGCGATCGAGCACGTAGTCGATCGTCTCCTCCTCGGACACCGCGGAGAACTCCAGCCCCATCAGATTAACGGTGTCGGTGCCCCGGGCAGATGGAGCGGCATCCTGCTGAGCCCCGATTGCAATGCTCATTCTGGAACATCAACGCCGGTGGTGTCGCCGTCCTTTCATGGCGATCAGAGCTTTGCGAGCGACTGAGCCGGTTTCCTTCTGCTCACGCGCGCGCGAGGGGCTCGAAAGGACTAACTATGTCTAGTCCGAGGAAGTGCGAAGCCGGATCCTGCGTTTGTGTCGTGAGTCATGCGACCACCGGCCGCTACCCAACTGAACGTCGAGGAGCCCGAGCCGAGCAGTCGGCTCCGGCTGACGGACGCGTCCGCGCTCCCGGCGGCCTCGACCGCGCTTCCGGCGGCGGACCAGCTCGCACTCCCGGCGATCGGCGATGACGCCGGCGGGGCACCGTCCGTCGTCTCGCGTGAGACTCACCATCGCCGTATGCTCGGGACGGCCGACGTGGTGGCGACCACGATGGCATCGCTGCTCCTGCTGCTGCTCTCCGGCCAACATCGGCTGATCCTTGCGCCGATCGGGGCGGCGCTGATCCTCTTCCTGTTCAAGATCGGCGGTCTCTATGACCGCGACGAGCTCCGGCTCGTCCACTCCACCCTCGACGAGGTCCCGCTGCTGCTGCAGCTCACCGGCCTGTTCGCACTCGGCGTGGCGATCGTCCAGACCGTCGTGCATGTCAGCACGTTGAGCTCCGGACAGATCGCGCTGCTGTGGCTGATCTCGTTCTCGATCATCTGCGGTGGCCGGTTCCTGGCGCGGGCGATCGCCGGCGCGACGCTCACCACCGAGCGCTGCCTGGTCATCGGCGAGCCCACGCAGGTGGAGCGGATCCGGCAGAAGATCGGCTCCAGCCACGCCCGCGCATCGGTGGTGGCCTCCATCCCGCTCGTCATCGACGACGTCGAGGAGGTCGACTGGATCGCGATCGCCGAGCTGCTACGCCGGGTCGTCCGCGAGGCCGGCGTGCACCGGATCATCATCGCTCCGAGGACGACGGACACCGGCGGCGTCGTCAATCTCATCCGCGCTGCCAAGGCGGTCGGCGTACGGGTCAGCGTACTGCCGCGGATGTTCGAGGTCGTGGGGTCGGCGGTCGAGTTCGACGATGTCGACGGGATGACGATGCTCGGCGTCCGCCGCTTCGGGCTGTCACGCTCCTCCTGGCTGCTCAAACGCGCCTTCGACGTCGTCCTGTCAGCGATCGGCCTCGTTCTGATCGCCCCCCTGCTGGCGATCATCGCGCTGGCGATCCGGCTGGAGTCGGGCCGTCCGATCCTCTTCCGCCAGGTCAGAGTCGGCCGCGACGACGAGCAGTTCGACATCTTCAAGTTCCGGTCGATGGTCGCGGACGCCGATGCCCAGAAGGACCACCTGCGAGCGCTCAACGAAGCCGGAGACGGGCTCTTTAAGATCAAGAACGACCCGCGGATCACCCGCGTGGGCCGGTTCCTGCGGGACACGTCACTCGACGAGCTGCCCCAGTTGTTCAACGTCATCAAGGGCGACATGAGTCTCGTCGGGCCGAGACCGCTCGTGACCGACGAAGACGCCCAGGTGGTCGGCCTGGACCGAAGCCGGCTGCATCTGACGCCGGGGATGACCGGACCGTGGCAGGTGCTCGGCTCTCGCGTCCCGATGCAGGAGATGGTCGGGATCGACTATCTCTACGTCGCCAACTGGTCGTTGTGGCTGGACCTGAAGATCCTGCTGCGCACCGCGCGCCACGTCGTCCGCCGCGGCAACGGCTGAGCCGCGCGCGAGAAACGGCTGCCCAGCCGCGTTCCTAGGCCGGGGCGTGATCGGGCGCCTCAACGTCCAGATTCCGAACACAGGGTTGAGCCTCATGTCCACACAGCTGGAAGGGCCTCTCACCGAGCACCGCATCGCGGTCGACGACGAGCCCGCTCCGGTGGGCATCGCGGTCGTCGGCGCCGGTTACTGGGGACCGAATCTCGTCCGCAACGCCCTGCAGTCCCCCGCGACGCGGCTCACCGCGGTCTGCGACGTGGACCTGTCGCGGGCCCGGCGGCTCGCCGGATCGTTCTCGGGAGTCGACGCCGTCGACGACCTCGAGCAGCTTCTGGACAACCCCCTGGTCGAGGCGGTGGCTGTCGCGACACCGCCGGCGACCCACCTCGAGGTCGCGATGGCGGCGATCGAGGCCGGGAAGCACGTCCTGATCGAGAAGCCGCTCGCCCCGAGCTTCGCCGAGGGGCAGGCGCTCGTCGAGGCGGCCGATGCTCGAGGCGTCGTGCTGATGTGCGACCACACCTACTGCTACACCCCGGCGGTGCAGCGGATCCATCAGCTCGTTCACTCCGGGGCGCTCGGCGAACTCCAGTTCGTCGACTCGGTCCGGATCAACCTCGGGCTCGTTCAGCGCGACGTCGACGTCCTCTGGGACCTTGCGCCGCACGACCTCTCGATTCTCGATTACATCCTCCCTGACGGCTGCACGCCGCTCGCCGTCGCGGCTCACGGCGCCGATCCGATCGGCGCCGGCCAGGCGTGTGTCGCCTATCTGACCCTGCAGCTGCCGGGTGGGGCGATCGCCCACGTCCACGTCAACTGGCTGAGCCCGATCAAGGTCCGCACGACGACCATCGGCGGCTCCAAGCGCACGCTCATCTGGGACGACCTCAACCCGTCGCAGCGCATCTCGGTCTACGATCGCGGCGTCGATCTCGCCAATCCGGCCGAGCTCGACGCCGATGACCGCCGCCAGGCGATCGTCTCGTATCGCTCCGGCGACATGGTCGCGCCCGCGCTGCCCGAGTCCGAAGCACTTCAGGGCGTGATGGCCGAGTTCGGGGACTGTGTGCGCACGGGGCGCGCCAGCGTGACGGACGGGCGGGCCGGTCTGCGGGTGCTCGATCTGCTCGAGGCCGCATCGCGAAGCCTGGCCTTCCACGGCGCGACGGTCCCGTTGCGCAGCTATCGCTGATCGCCGGAAGATCGTGGGGCACGACGGTGATCCTCCCCGTCGGCCATGATCACGACGTGACGCGGAAGCTCCTGCTCGTCGGCGCCGGCGGCTTCGCCCGGGAGGCGGTGGAGGCGATCCGCGCGGCCAACGCGCTGCGACCGACCTGGGAACTGCTCGGCTTCCTTGACGACGATCCCGCCAAGCGCGGGCTGACGCGCGGGGGCGTGGCGATCCTCGACGGCGTCGATGCCGTCCACCGGCGCTCCGACGCCCAGGTGCTCCTGTGCCCCGGGCGCCCGGACAACTATGTCATCCGCAGCGTCATCGCCGACCGGCTGAGCCTGGCGCCGGAGCGCTATGCCACCGTCCTGCACCCGACCGTGTCAATCGGGAGCACCTGCACGATCGGCGCCGGTTCGGCGCTGCTGGCCCATGTCGATCTGACGACCGACGTCGTCGTCGGGTCGCATGTCTCGATCATGCCGCAGGTCGTCCTGACCCACGACGTCACGGTCGGCGACTTCGCGACGATCGCCTCTGGCGTGCGTGTCGGCGGGGGATGCACGATCGGACGCGGCGCCTACATCGGCAGCGGCGCCTGCCTGCGTGAGGGCGTCACGATCGGCGATTGGGCGATGGTCGGGATGGGCTCGGTGGTCACTCGCGACATCCCGCCTCGCCGGACGTGGTTCGGCGCGCCGGCGCGCGACGTTTCGCCTGCGCCGCTGCCCGCCGACTGGCCGGCCTAGAACAGTCCTCGCAGCGGGCGAGGCGGGCGGACGGCGTGACCGGGGCCGGCCGGGGGGCTCACACGCCCTCCCGCTTCCAACGCTCCCACCACAGCATGTGGCGGACGCGACGGCGCATCGCCGACATCATCAGCGGCCGCAGCGCCGCCGAGACCTGATGGCCGGCGCGCTCGCGCCAGCGCAGGCCCCAATATTCGGGCAGTCGCTCGAACCCGGGATAGGTCTGAGACGCGAACTCACGCAGGTCGCCGACCGTGGAGGGATCTCCGGAGCGCCGGTGATACGCGCGGCACGCTTCCCACAGGGCCTCCTTGGCGAGCTTGCGAGCAACCTGTCGGCGCATGCGGTCGGCGTCGGGGATCTGAGCCGAGTGGTCATCGAAGATGGCGTCGTAGGCGGCTTTGCGCTGGCTGAGGTCGACGAGCGCCACGCGATCGACGGTCATGTTCGTTCCGTGGCTGCGATAGTAGGCCTGGTCGGCGCCCCTGACGAAGGCGACATCGGAGACGGTCGCGAAGCGCATCCACATCTCGAGGTCCGCCGTGTGTGGCAGCGACGCGAGATAGCCGCCGATCCGCTTCTGGACAGAGGTCCGCACGACCACCTCGGGAGCGGTCACCACGGAGTGCCCCAGCCGGCAGACCGTGCGCAGCCAGTCGAGCCCGGGCCAGATCGTCTCGCCCTCGGCGGTCAGCCGGGTGGCGGGCAGCGGCTCGTCGTCGCGCCAGCGCAGCGCGTGGCCGTAGACGAAGCCGACTTCGGGATGGGCTTCCAGGATCGTCGTCGCCCGCCCGACCGCTCCGGGCGTCAGCAGGTCGTCGGCGGAGATCAGAATCGAGTAATCCCCCTCTGCCCACTCGAGGAGGCCCTCGTTGTAGGTCGCGATGTGGCCATGGTTGCGCTCGTGGCGGCGGACCTCGACGCGATCGTCATCGGCGGCCAGGCGCAGGGCGACCTCGGCGCTGTCATCGGGAGAGGCGTCGTCGATGATCAGGACCCGGACGTCGACGCCGGGCTGAGCGAGGATGCTTCCGACGCACTCCGGAAGGAAGCGGCCATAGCGATAGCAGGGGACGACGACGCTGACCGACGGCAGTGGTGCGCTCATGCGCGTGGATTCGGTGCGGCGTCCATTTGGCTTCCCGCCCTACCCAACGAGACGGGGGCCCGGGTTTTTCCACTATCCGCGATTCGGGCGCCCCCGCGCGAGATTCGGCCCCGCGCCGGCGTTGATCGGTGGGTCCCTCTCGGGGTGACCCACCACTGCAGGGGGACTCCTCGCGTGATCACCGATCCACACAGCGCCATCGAGACCCGCTCGGCCCAGCTCGCCGGGTCGGTCGTGATCCCCGCGCACAACGAGGGCCCCGTCATCCGCCGCTGCCTTGATTCGCTGTTCACGGGCGTCGGGCCGGGCGAGCTCGATGTGATCGTCGTCTGCAACGGCTGCCGCGACGATACCGCCGAGCTCGCTCGGACGTCGGGGCACCCCGTGCGCGTGATCGAGCTCGAGCCCGCGTCCAAGCCGATGGCGCTCCGCGCCGGCGACGCGGCGGCGCGCGCCCTACCGCGTCTCTACCTCGACGCGGACGTCGTCCTGGACGGCGGGGCAGCGCGGCGCGTGCTGCAGCGGCTGAGCGAGGGCGCGGTCGCCGCGCGGCCGCCGCTGCGCTACGACAGCACCCGCTCGTCGGCAGCGGTGCGCAGCTATTACCGCGCCCGAGCGCGCGTGCCCGCCGTGCTGAACTCTCTGTGGGGCGCCGGCGTGTATGGACTTTCGGAGGCCGGCCGCGGCCGTTTCGACGAGTTTCCCGACGTCGTCGGCGACGATCTCTGGCTCGACCGGCAGTTCACGGTCGACGAGGTGGAGATCGTCGACTGCCAACCGGTCGTCGTCGCCGTCCCGCGTCGAGCGCGCGACCTGGTCCGGGTCCTGCGCCGGACCTACGCGGGCAAAGCGGAGCATCGCCCGGTAACCGGCGGCGACGCGCGCGCGCGGAAGATCACCGCGTCCGCCCTGCGCGATCTCTGCCGCCACGCGCTGCACGGTCCGATCTCCGCGTTGGACGCCGCCACCTACGCCGCCTTCGCGGCCGGAGCTCGGCTGACGCTCATTCCCGCGCGCATGACCGGTCCGGCACCCGGCCCGGTGCGGTGGGAGCGCGACGACAGCTCACGCGCCGCCTGATCCGGCTCTCCCCCATGCTCTCCAGGCTCTCGCTGCTGGCGGGGTGCGCGGTCGTCGCGCTCGCGGGGCTCGTCGTGTCCGGCACCGTCGGTGGCGCGCACAGCAGCCGGCGCGGGCAACAGGCGGCGAGATCGATCGCGGTCCCGAAGCCGGCGCTGGCGCTCGACCCGGACTTCGTCGGCCCCGGGTACTACGCGAAGTTCGCCCACGGTCCCTCGTCGAGTGCGCGTTTCTTCCCGATCTACACCTATCAGCTCAATCTTGGACAGTGGCGGCGGTTGCCGGCCAGGCTCGTCGCGATGGGGATCGACGGGATCGACGACGCGTACGACGCGCCCGTCGACGGCGACTATCGCCTCGGTCACGCGTGGCACCTGGGGTTCAACGTGATGAGCGGCGGACGCCCCGTGCGCGCCGCGGCGGTCAGCTCCTACGCGATGCTGGATGAGCCCAACCAGACCGGCAGCCCGTACGCGGCCAGCTCCTGCTCCCCGCTCCGCGACACGTGCGCGCGGGCGTACGTCGCCGCCGCCGCCGCCTACCGCGCGAGCGATCCGACCCGCCCGGTGTGGGGCAACTTCACCAAGGACGTCGACGAGTGGAGCTATCCGCCGAGCGGCTGGACGACCGCGCAGTTCGCCCGGCACGAGAGGACCCTGCTCGGAGCGCTCGACATCGCATCGGCGGACGACTACGGCTGGACCGACCCATACGAATGGAATCAGGGCACCGGCCAGGGAACCGGCTATTACGGCGCGTGGGTGTACGGGCATACCGTCGCGCGTCTGCACGCCTACAACCCCCACATCCCGGTGTACGGCTTCGTCGAGTGTTGCGACTCCAACGATGCGGGCGCCACGACGAAGCCCTCCAACGAGATGATGCCGGGCATGCTCGCGGCCGCGATCTGGAACATCCTCGTCCATGGCGGCCGTGGCTACGTGTTCTGGAGTACGAATGCCTGGGATTCCGCTCCCGGCGGGGATCCCGCCGCCGACCCCTATCCCGGCGCAACCTACACCGGCACGTATGCGCTGTTTGCCGAGCGTCAGTGGGCGGCGCAGTACGCCAGTGCTCGGCAGGTCGACCGCCAGGTCAAGTCGTTCGCGCCCGAGCTCAACTCGCCCACCGTGACCGGCATCAGCGCCGCGTCGTCAGACGGCGTTCCCGTCGCGACCCTCGGCAAGGACGTCGGCGGGCGTCTCTGGCTGCTCGTGCAGGCCGACGGCGACCGGGACGATCCGCTGTCGAACACGGCGCCGATGAGGGCGACGGTCACGCTGCCGTCGACGCTGCCGGCCGGCACCGTGATGACCGTTGTCGGCGAACACCGGACGGTCATCGTCAATGCCCGCCACCAGATCTCCGACACGTTCGGCACGACGACCGAGACGCCCTTCAGCGGCCGGCCGATCACCTACGGCTACGCGCATCACATCTACGTGATGCGCTGAGCTGCGCGGCCCGCCGGACCACCGCCGCCGCCTCAGGCGATCGTCGGCTTCCAGTGGGCGACGATCACGTCGGCCGTCTGTGCATCGCAGTCGACCTCGGGCGCAGAGCCGGCCGCTTCGCCGACGAAGACCAGCCGCGGCGGGCGAGGGACATCGGCGGCTGAGCCGAACACCTCGACGATCAGGGCCGCCGGCGGTGCGTCACGGGTGCGACGCGCCAGCAGCGCGACGCGCGCCTCCGGCAGGTAGGGCAGGACGTAGACCCCGAGGCCCGCGGCCCCGCCGGCGAACAGGGCCAGGACAGGCGTGCCGATCAGCGAGGCCACGTACCCGGCGAGCACGGCGGTGGCCGTCGCCCAGCAGAAGGCGGGCATCATCGAGCGCACGACATCGAGCCATGGGACCTCGGCCCGGTCGACGAAGTAGACGAGCAGCGGCATGACGATGAGCGCGGAGACCGCGGCCTGCGCCGCTCCAGCCCCGGCGATGCCGAATGCGCTGACGAGCGCGAGCAGTGCGGCGATCAGCATCGGCAGCCACAGCAGCTGGACGGCCAGCACCGAACGCGTGCGACCCAGCGCGGTGAGGAAGTCCGAGAACAGCTCGACCAGCGTTCGCGCGGCGCCGAGGATGACCAGCCCGACGAGCGCCTCGGACGCCCGCTCCCAGCGACGCCCGTAGACCGTGAGCACGAGCGGGTGGGCCAGTGCGCCGAGGAACAGGCAGACCGGGAAGGTGACTCGCACGACCGATCTGAGGGTCGAGCAGAAGCGCGCGGGCAGCTCGCCCGGGTTCGTCGCCTTCAACCGGGCGAAGGCCGGCAGCGACACGCTCTTGATCACGAACCCGAGCACGTTCTGGGGCCAGCCCGAGATGTTGAAGGCGAGCAGATAGAGGCCGAGCGGCACCGAGCCCATCAGCCTGCCGACGATCATGTAGTCGACGTTCTGCGTGGTGAAGCCGAGCACGTTGGCTCCGACCAGCGGCATGCTGAAGCGCAACAGCCGGCGTGACTCCCTGCGACTCCACCCCGGCCAGTACAGCGTCGGAGATTTGACGAAGAGGATGATCGCGGTCAGCAGCTGCCCGAGGACGAACGACCAGGCGAGCGCGAGCGGGCCGGCGCCGGCGAGCGCCAGGGCGATCACCGCGATTCCCGAGGCGAGATTGTTCGCGGTGTCGGCGATGAAGATCGTCTTCATCTTGAACTCGCGCCGCAGGAGTCCCCCGGGAACGGCCGTGATGCCGGCGAGGGGAAGGGTGATCGCCATCACGCGGATCGCGGCGGTGGCGCGCGGGGACCCGAGGAGCTCGGCGAGAATCGGAGCCAGTGCCGCCATCAGGATGCCGAGCGAGACGCTGCTGACCAGCGCGATCGTGGTCACGGTGCGCCCGGAGGCGCGGACCGAGTCGTCGTCGTCGCGGATCAACGCGGCGCCGACACCGAGATCGGAGATGTTGATCAAGATCGCGTGGACGACGAGCGCCACCGCGTAGATCCCGAAGTCCTCGGGGCTCAGGAGCCGGGCGACGATGATGCCGAGCGCGAAATTGCTCGTCCGGTTGATGACGACGTCGATCGTGCTCCAGAGCGCGCCGCGTCGCACCAGGGCGCGCAGGCTCGTGCGTTCGCCGTCAGCCATGACTAGCCGGGAACGCCTATCCGTGACGGCACAGTGCCCATCTCACCCACAAACGTCATCGCCCCGCGCGGGCTTGCGGCCCGCGCTCTGTTTTCCGGAGGACGACTCGCAATCGTTGCGACGTCCGCCGTCGTAGCGTACTCTACCGTGCCTGGCAAGGACGTCGGCGGTGTTGTCAACCGCTCGGTGCATAGGGGGTTGTGTGGTGTCATCTTCGAGTACTCAGGGCGGGAGCATGCGCGGCGAGGAGCGCGCGGGTGCTGAGCGCCCGGGCGAGCCGGTCGACTGCGCGGTCATCGTCGTCAGCTACAACAGCGCTCGGCACATCATGGACCTGCTGGACTCGCTGCCCGCCGCCGCGGCAGGGCTGCGGCTGCGCTGCCTGGTCGTCGACAACGATTCGACGGATGACACCGCCGACCTCGTCCGCGCTCGCACCGATGTCGAATTCGTCGACGCCGGCGGCAACCTCGGCTATGCCGGCGCTATCAACCTGGGCCGCCGGCTCGCCGGCCCGCGGGCATCGTTGCTCGTCATCAACCCCGACGTCGTCCTGGAGCCGGGCACGATCGCGGCGCTGTACGGCGCCGTTGCCGAGCCGGGGGTCGGAGTCGCGGTTCCGATGCTGCTCAACGACGACGGCAGCCTGTATCTGACGCTGCGTCGGGAGCCCAGCGTGACCCGTGCGTTCGGCGACGCGGTGCTCGGTTCCTACCGCTCCGATCGTCCCGGATGGCTGACCGAGACCGTCAGGGATCCGGCCGCATATCAGCGGCCACGGGATGTCGGATGGGCCAGCGGAGCGGTGATGCTCATCTCCGACGCGTGCGACCGCGCGGTCGGCGATTGGGACGAGCGTTTCTTTCTCTACTCGGAGGAAACGGACTTCGCGGCGCGCGCGCGACAGTCCGGATTCGTCGTGCGCTACGCACCGTCGGCCACAGTCCGGCACGAGGAGGGCGGCTCCGGCCGCTCGCCCGCTCTGGCCGCGCTGATGTCGGTCAACCGGGTGCGATATTACGAGAAGCATCACGGTCGGGCCGCCGCCTCGCTGTTCCGGACCGCCGTCGTCGCCCATCATCTGCTCAGGTGCTCGAGCTCCGAACACCGCGTGGCGCTGCGCGCGGTCTGCTCACGTCGCCGGTGGGCGCAACTGCCGCGGGCCACCCCGTCAGCCGAACCCGGCGAAATGACGTTAAGACGCTCATAACAGCCGGTTCTCAGAAGTTGAGCGTCGGGCCCGCCGTTGCTCGGTCGTGGCTGTCACCGTCGGTAAGCGCAACGAAATAGTCGAGAAGTCGGTCTCCAAGCGCCTTCGGAGCCATCCATTTCTGGTGCTCCTGTCCATGGTCGCCGGCGTCGCGGCCTGCATCGTGATCTCGTATCACGTGCCGGGCTTCGCGAGCCGTCGGCATCGGGTCGGGATCGCGTCGGAGTCGGCGCTCGTCGACAGCCCGAAGTCGCAGGTCGCGGACCTCGGAAGCTCGAGCGGCAGCGACATCACGGACCTGGCCTACCGCGCCAGCCTGCTGGCCAGCCTGATGACCAGCTCGCCGCTCGAGGACCAGATCGCACAGCGCTCCGGGATCGCCCCCGGCGACCTCATCGCCACCGGCCCGGCCACCGCCGTCGGCTCGGACTCGCCGGCGCCGTCCGTGCCGAGCGCCTCGGTGAGCGCGTCGAATCCCAAGGCGAGCACGTTGAGCGCGACCGTGCCGACCCTCGCGGCCGGCCAGATCCCGGTCATCCAGATCAGCACCCAAGCTCCGACGCCGGCGATCGCGGCCAGCCTCGCCGAGAACGCGTTCGCGGTCCTGGAGGCCAACATCAACTCGCTCGCTCTCGCCGACAACGTGCCCGGCGTGCAGCGCGTCGTCATCCGGACGCTCGGAGCCGCGCAATCCACGTGGCAGACCTCGGGACCCAGCCTGCTCGACGGCATCCTCGCCGCGATCCTCATCTTCGTGATGGGGTGCGGGGCGATCGTCGGACGGTCCACGCGACGCTCGGCGCGCCGCGCGGGACCGACCTGGGCCGACGCCGACCTCGCTCGCTATCACGAACCGCCCGAGCCCGTCCGGATGGGCGCCGCCGGCGACAGCTTCCGGGCACACCGGCAGGAGAGCGCGATGCTCATCCCGCCCCTGACCCTCTCCCTCGCAGATCCCGAGCCGTCAGATGCCGGGTTGACCGACGATGACGATGACCGGCCGGCGGCCGAGCCTGAGCCGCCGCTCGTCGCTCACCCCGCCACGCTCCAGGAGCCTCCGGGCGCCGGCGACACGCCCGTGGCCAGCCGCGATGCCGCGCCGGCCGGGCCTGGCACCCAGTCGAGCGGTCAGCCGGGCATCGACGACCTCGGCGATAGCCTCCAGCGCCTCGTCGCCGGGTACGACGAGAGCTGACTGCCGCCGCGGAGCGAGGGCTGATGCAACTCGGAACCGTCCTGTACAGACTGTGGCACCGGCGTCTCGTGCTCGGGCTCAGCATCGTGATCGCCGCGCTGGCGGGCGTGCTCAGCGCGTACCGGATCAGCACCTCCGGCCTGACCCCGCGGTCGATCGGGATGTCGACGGCGACCACCCAGGTGCTCGTCGACAATCCTGACTCGATCGTCCTCGACCTCGACTCAGGGACCTTTCAGCTCTCGCAGATGTCGCAGAGCGCCGCTCTGCTGGGCAACGTGATGGTCAGCTACGCCGTGCGTGAGGACATCGCGCGGCGCGTCGGCGTCCCGGTCGGCCTGATCGAGACCTCGGCCCCGGCGACTCCCGCTTTTCCGCAGGCGGTGACCGCGCCGAATCGCAAGACGACCGATCTGATCGCCTCCAACGACCAGTACCGGATCAACGTCCAGGTCAATCCCACGGTGCCGATCCTCGACATCTACACCGAGGCGCACAGCCCGGCGATCGCCAAGGCGCTCGCCAACGCCGCGGTCGCCGGGTTGCGTGACTACGTCAGCGGATTCGCCCAGAGCATTCCCGTCAACCAGCGCGTCGAGATCGAGCAACTCGGCCCGGCGGAGGGCGGAGCGGTGACCGGCGGGCTGCGCGTAGAGGTGATAGCGCTGGTGTTCGGCTTCGCCCTCGTCTTCTGCTGCGTCGCCGGGACGCTGCTGGACCGGGTGAGACGCGGATGGCGCGCTGCGGCCGATGATCTGAGATTGCACTCCCGGTTCGCCACCTCCGACCGCGGCGTGGGTCCGGCGTGAGCGGGCCCAGCCCCACCGAGCGACTTCGCCAGACGGCTCGGTTGGTACGCAGCGAAGGGGCGGCCGGGATCACGGGGCGCGTCCTCGACCGCGCGGCCAGGCGCATCCCCACGTCGGTCTATCGCAGCACCGAGATCGCGCGAGCCGATCTGCTGAGGGTCGCGGAGATCGCCGACGCCGGCTGGCCGGCGGCGCCGCGCCCGGCGCACGTCCCCGGGACGCCGCTCACCGTCGCCTGGGTGTGCTTCGCCCCGACGGCGGGATCCGGCGGCCACACCACGATGTTCCGGATGGTCGCCGCGCTCGAGCAGGCGGGCCACCGATGCATCGTCTACCTGCGAGACGGCCACGGCTGGTCGATCGATCAGCATCGCCGGACCGTCCGCAGCGGCTGGCCGGATGTGCGGGCCGAGATCCGGGACCTGGCGGCCGGCATCGAGGACGCCGACGTCATCTTCGCGACGTCGTGGCAGACCGCGTATGCGGTCGCCGCCTCGCCCGCGCGGGGCGCGCGCTTCTACTTCGTGCAGGACTACGAGCCCGACTTCTACCCCGCCGGAAGCCAGGCCATGCTCGCGGAGGCCACCTACCGGTTCGGATTCCACGCCGTCACGGCAGGTCCATGGCTGGCCGAGCGCCTGACCCGTGACTACGGCATGCGAGCCGACCCGTTCGAGTTCGGCTGCGACCTCGAGTGCTACCGGCTGGAGCCGTCCAGCGCCCGTGACGGCGTCTGCTATTACTGCCGGCCCTCGGCGCCGCGCCGTGCCCACGAGCTGGCCGTGATGGCGCTCGATCTGTTCGCCGAGCGCCACCCCGAGGTGCCGATCCATCTGTTCGGGGAGCCGGCCCGTGATCTTCCGTTTGCGACGGTGTCGCATGGCCTGCTCTCACCGCAGGCCCTGAATGCGCTGTACAACCGCTGCATCGCCGGACTCGTGCTCTCGGCCACCAACGTCTCGCTCGCGCCGGACGAGATGCTGGCCGCCGGCTGCCTTCCGGTCGTCAACGACGCCGAGCACAACCGCATCGTGCTCGACAACCCGCAGGTCCTGTACGCGCCGGCCACGCCGTTCGCCCTCGCCCGCGCGCTCTGCGCGGCGGTGGAGCGCAAGCCCGCCGAGCGAGCGCTCGCCGCGCAGCGCGCCGCGCAGAGCGTCCAGTCGCGCTCCTGGGCGGATGCCGGCGCGGCCGTGGAGAGAGCCGTTCGGGAGGCCGTCGAGGCCGACACCTCCCGCGAGCCAGTCCTGCGCCCATGAGCCGTCTTGCCATGCGCAGCCCGCGGGCGCGCTGGGCGTTGGTGATCGCGCTGTGCGCCGTCATCGCGCTCGTCGTCGCGGCCGGCAACGCCTCGGGCACTCACGAGCTCGCCGGAGCGTCGACCCAGGCACTGGTCGAGCCGCCCGACGGCGGGATCGACGTCGGCGAGCTGACCACGACCGCCCTGGGCTCGCTGACGACTCGGACGCTGCTGCTGTCGGAGTTGATGAGCACACCGCCGGTCGTCGCCGACATCGCCCGTCTGGCCGGCGTTCCCGCCGGCAGCCTGGCGGCGGTGACCTCGTATCTCCAGGGCATCCCGCTGGCGGAGGTCGGGCCCGACCTCGAGGTCCGCGGGATGCAGATCATCAGGCTCCGGGCCCCATACCAGCTCGACATCGAGCCCGATCCGTATCTGCCGCGCCTGGAGATCTATGCGCGCGCTCCGACCGTGGCGCAAGCCGAGCAGGTCGCCAACGCGGTCGTGCCGGCGCTCGCCGACTACCTGCGCACGCTGGCGATCGATCACGGCGTCTCGCCGGCCCACCAGGTGCAGGTCGTACAGGTCGGCGCGGCGCGCGGGTCGCCGCTCAGCTCGCACGGCAAGGACGAGATCGCCGCTCTGTCCTTCCTGCTCGTGTTCGCGCTGAGCATGGGCGTCGTCGGAGCGGCGAGGGCCGTCCTCGCCGGGTGGAAGCTCGAGTCGCGCCGCCGCCGGGGACGCGGCGCGGAGCTCGCCGAGCTCGAGCGTCCGGGCGCGCGCAGCGGTGAGCCGCGGCCCGCCGGCGCCACGCTGCGCGCCCGGGGCGAGCACGCCACGTTCAGCATGCGCCGGCGCACCGCCCGCGAAGTCGCCGCCGCGGTCGCCGACGACTGGCCGCACACGAGTCGGATCCTTCCCTGGATGATGGCCGCTTTCCTGGTGGTCCTGTGGTTGGTGCCGTTCGATTCGATCCAGCTCGGCGGCTCCTCGCTGCCCGTCGACCTCAGATTCGACCGGATCGTGCTTCCGGTCATCTTCCTGATGTGGGCCCTCGCCCTCGCCGCGGGCGGCCGGGCAGCTCCGCGGCTGCGGATCACCTGGGTCCACGTCGTCGTGTTCGCCTTCGCCGGGCTGGCGGCCGTGACCTTCGTGGTCAACGCGCACTACCTGGATCAGACGCTCCAGCTCAATCGCGGCGTCAAGCAACTGGCGCTGCTGATGGCCTTCGTGATCTTCTTCGTGATGATCACGAGCATCGTGCGTCGCTCGGAGGTCCCGGCGTTCCTTCGCTACACGCTCATCCTCGCGGTCATCGCCGGCCTCGGGACGCTCGTCGAATACCGGTTCCAGTACAACGTCTTCTACAGCCTCGCCCACACGCTGCTGCCCGGGTTCCAGGTCGGCTCCCCGCAGTCCGGCTCGGTCGACAACCTCGGGCGCCGGCTGGTCGAGGGACCGGCCGAGGTCTCTCTCGAGGCCGTCGGCATGTTCACGATGGCACTCCCGATCGCCCTCATCGGGGTGACCGACGCGACGCGGTGGAAGCCGCGCATCCTCTACGGCCTGGCCGCGGTCGTCCTGATCGCGGCGGCGATCTCGACCGAGCGCAAGAGCGGGCTGCTCGGGCCGCTCGCCGTGGTCCTGACGATCGCCTTCTTCCGGCGCCGGCAGATGCTGCGGCTGGCGCCGGGGGCGCTCGTCCTCGTCGGCATGGTCAAGGTGCTCGTTCCCGGAGCGATCGGCGGCGTGACCAGCCAGCTCAACACGAGCGAGCTGGGGGTCAACACGGTCAGCGAGCGGGTGGCCCGCTACGACGCCATCCGTCCAGACGTGTGGCTGCACCTCGCGCTCGGACAGGGCTTCGGCGTCTACAGCATCCGCGTGCTCGACAACGAGCTTCTCGACCGGCTGATCGAGGGCGGCGTCCTCGGCCTTGCCTCCTATCTGGTCATGCTGCTGTCGATCGGGTTCATCGCGTTCGGGCCGATCCGGCGGCGGGAGCCGATCACCTCGACGGCCGGGATCGTCGCCGCCGCCGCGGCGATGGGAACGCTGCTGCTGTCGTTCACCTATGACGTGTTCGGCTTCCCGCACGGTCCCTACATCCTGTTCTCGCTGCTTGGGCTGTTCGCGGTCTCGCTGCAGGAGCCCGACCGGGACCCGGCGCCGGGAGAGCCGGGCGCGATCCGTGCGCGAGGCCCGCGGCGGATGCCCGGCCGCGCCGCGCCGCCCCCCGCCGGGATCCCGCCCGGCGCCTCGTCACCGGCCGCCAGGGAGCGCATGTGGAACTAGCCGACATCGGATCCGTCCTGCGCCGCCACCGCATCCTCGTCGCGGTCGGTGCGCTGCTCGCCGTGCTCGCCGCGGCGCAGCTCAGCGGCGCGATCGCGAACGTGAGGGGAGCCGCGGGCGCCCCGCCGGCCGGACAGGCGCTGATCCAGGTGCAGGTCGATACGCGCTCGCCGCTGGCGGCCACCGTCGGCCTGGACGCCGCCGAGACGATCGCGCAACGCACCGTTCTGCTGGCCGACCTGATGGGCAAGGACTCGACGGTGGCGGCGATCGCGCATCAGGCCGGGGTCGCCGCGGGAGGGCTGTACGTGCAGACCCCGGTCCTCCTTCCCGTCAGCGAATTCCAGACCCTCCCCAACGGCGAGCTGGCGACCGTCGTGGCGGCCGCCACCCAGACGGTCGCGGGCGCCACCGACGTCGTCCACCTGGTGCCCAATCCAACCCTCCCGATCATCACGGTCGGAACCTCGGCGCCCAACGCCCGCACCGCCGTCGCGCTGGCCAACGCCACCGTCGCCGCACTGCGGGCGGCGACCATCCCGTCATCCACCGCCGCGCCCGGCGGGCGTCAGGCCACGGCGCCCGCTGCGCTCATCATCCGCCCGCTCGGCGTGGTGCGCAGCGTCGCGATCGCTGCGCATACGCTTCATCTGGCGATCGGCCTGGCGGCTCTGCTCGCCGTCTTCGTCTTCTGGTGCATCGGCGTGCTGTTCGCGTCCGGGCTCGCGCGCCTGTGGCGCAGCGGCGCCGTCGCCGCGGCCGTCTAGCGGTCACTCCACAAGCCGGCCGCTGATCAACCCGCTCCCCGGCACGTGGGTGCCGGGGAGCGGGTGCTCAGCGGCCCGGGGGCCGCGGGATGTCGGCGTCAGCCGTCAGCTGTTGGGCACGATGTAGATGTGCACCGCGGTCTGACCGCTGAACGTGTCGCTGAACGTGCCGTTGGTGGCGGTCACCGTCCGGCTCTCGCCCTGCACCGTCACCGGGCCGCTGTAGCCGCCCGCCGTGGTGAAGGTCAGCGTCTGCGCGTTGTTGCTCGTCGGCGCCACAAAGACATAGAAGTCGTTTGAGGCGGCGTCGTACTTGACCATCACGTTCGCGCTGCGACCGTCCTCCGAATCGGGATTCGGATTGCTGACCGACGTCATGAAGCCGTTGGCGAACGGATCGTTGATGATCGGAGCCAGGCTCTTGACGCGCGCGTCGAACGCGCTGACCGCCGACTGCAGCGAGGCGAACGCCGGATTGGAGTCGATCAGCGTGTCCGACGACGTCGGATAGCCGCCAAGGCCATTGCCGTTGGCGTAGTCAAACCATTGGATCCCTCGGGCACCGCCGATGATCGCGTTCCACGCCTCGGCAACCGACATCGGTCCGGTGTCGGTCACGCCCGACCACTGATCGGACGGGAACGGCTCACCGGCCTCGATGAACGCCCACACCGGCTTGCTGTCGTCATCCAGCGATCGGACTCTCTCCGCGTCATCGTACTGGCGCCACAGATCGTGGTTGAGAGCATCGGAGTCGCTGATGATGTAGGAGTCGTAGGAGATGATGTCGCAGCCGGCGTTGACATACGCCGCCGCCTGCGCGATCGTCAGCCCCGACAGTTCCGCCACCGGCTTGGTGTACTGGCAGTAGACGGCTCGCGTCGGATCGACGGCGTGCAGGAGGGCATTGACCTCGCCGATCACGCTCGGCGGTGTCCGGCCGTCCGCCGTCGGGGAGCAGGACACCGTTTCCCCCAGCACCTGGGCCGTGGGCACATCGCCGCAGTCGTCGTCGCCGTCGGCCTCGTCGAACCAGGAGTACGCGGTGATGGCGTTTCCGGCGTAGCTCGGGGCGAGCGGGCCATCGAGAGCTTGTGCACCCGCCGCGGTGACCGCGTTGAGGAAGCCGCTGTCGTAGCCGTTGGAGAAGTTGACGTAGAAGTTGATGCCCTCCGCCTTGTAGGCGTTGATCTCCGCCTGGCTCCAGGTGCCGTCGTTGTATCCGAGCGACTGGTCGAAGACCGCGATCGGGAAGTAGCTGGGCGACGTCGTCAGGCCGTTGCTGAACTTGGAGAAGTAGTCGACGCCTCCGTCGATCTGCTGCAGGGTCACGCCCGAGGGCAGGCCGCCGCTCGACGCGGCGGTCACCGCGCTCGTCTCGGCGCTGGCGGCGCTGGCGTCGCCGGTGGCGTTGGCCGCGGTCACGACGACGTCGATGGTGTCGCCGACATCGCTGGCCGTCGTCGTGTAGGTGCTGCTCGTGGCGCCCGAGATGTCCGTGCACGTTCCCGACGCGCACTGCTGCCACTGGTAGGCGTACGAGGTCGGACTCCCGCTCCATGTGCCGGTGCTCGCCGACAGCGTTCCGCCCGCCTCCGTGGACCCCGTGACCGCCGGCGCCGCGGTGTTGACCGGGGCCGCCGACGCCGTGGGCGCACCCTGAACCTGAGCCGAGATCGTGCAGTCGCCGGCGACGGTCCCCCGGAAGAAGTACTCGCTCCAGGTCAGGCTGGTCATCCTCGTGTCTTGACTCTGACAGCCGCTCGCGCTGTCCGCATCCCGGAAGGAGAGCGCGCCGCCCTGCCCGAGCACCGAGATCCAGTATCGGGTTCCTGCGACCACGGTGTTCGTCGGCGACGACATCGCCTGGCTGACGGACACCTGGTTCCAGGCACCGGCCTCGGGCGAGACAACCGAGCCGGAGGCCATCAGCCAGCCCGGTTCGTCGTCGCCGCGATCCTCATAGACCCCCACGAGCAGCGATGTCGCCTGGTTGGCCGCGCCGACGTAGACGTCGACCGAGGACGGGATCCCCGCGGCGGTGGCGGTGAACGGATATGCCTCCTCCTGACCGGCGGGGAGGGTCTCGACAGTCGGTTCGACGGTGGCCTCGCCGAGCAAACCCGGGCCCGACGGAGCGCCGGTCACCGCGGACCCGGCGGCGTGCGCCGACCGGACGGCAGCGGCGGAGCGGCCGCTCGCCCGCGGCGTCGCCGCCCGGGCGCCCGCGGCGGTCATCGTCAGCAGCAGCACGATGACGCAGGCCACGCGAGCCGGCATCGGGATCCTCACGCGCTCTGTGGACGTGCGGCTCCGGCGGACGGAACCAGACATCGAATACGGATTCACCGGTCCAACCTCTCTCTTGATGCCTACGGGGTTAGCTGCCGGGCTCGCGTCGAAGAGACACGCTACGCCGGATTGACCGGCGATTCGCCCCATGGAGCCGTGGCTCCCTTTGGGTCCCCCGCTCTCCGCGGCGGTCTGCGCCACGGAGACTGGGCAAGGTTTTCTTGATCTGGGCGAGGACGATACAGGACCCGGCAGCTCCGGTCGCCGCCGCCGGGTGGACGAAGTCCCCATCCGGGGGGTCGCAGGCCTCGAACGTCCGTCCGCCGATAAGCCTCGGCGTCACCTCGCACATGCGTCCAGGCCCCGCATTGGGCCCTTGCGGGCAGCCCTCAGAGGGTCGATAGCCGCCCAGACCAACTACGCCGAGGCTGATCGTCAGCCCACCTGGGAGGCACCCTTACATGCGACGTCTTTTGTCGGTCAGCGCGTCAGCGCTAGCCGTTTTCTTCATCACGGCGACGGGAGCGATGGCATGGACGCTGGCCCCCGCCCACTCAACGCAGGTCATCCAGGCGCAGGATCGCGCCGCTCGCCACACCGCCAAGCACCGGCGGCGCAAGCACAACGGGCGCACACAGGCCGCCGTCGGCCATGCCGCGCTGGCCGGTGCGACGCTCCTCGGGGACGGGAGCGTCGAGCCGACACTCGATTCCAATGCCCCTGGCTCCGCGGAGGCGTTTCCCTTCACCGCCACGGCATCCGGGTCGACGGCCGCGCTGAGCGTCTACGTCGACTCCCACAACTCCGCCACCAAGCTGATTGCGGGCCTCTACGCCAGCAACGGTGGCCAGCCGGGCTCGCTGCTGACCTCCGGATCGCTCTCCTCGCCCCAGGCCGGGTCGTGGAACACCGTCACGGTCGGCGCGACCGCGGTCACCGCCGGACACACCTACTGGCTGGCCGTTCTCGGCCGCGGCGGAACACTCTACTTCCGTGACCGTCAGGGCGGTCCGTGCGACAGCGTCAACTCCTCGCAGAGCACGCTGCGCTCGCTCGCGTCCACCTGGTCCAACGGCGGCTCCTGGAACACCTGCCCGGTGTCGGCCTACGCCAGCGCCGTCGCCGTGACCCAGGCGGCTCCGGTCAACACCGCGGCGCCCGCGCTCAGCGGCACCCCCGAGCAGGGCGACGTCATGACGAGCTCGACCGGCGCCTGGAGCAACAGCCCGAGCTCGTACGGGTACGCCTGGGAGGACTGCAGCGCCTCGGGATCGAGCTGCACGCCGATCGTCGGCGCCACCTCCAGCAGCTACACCCTGCAGACCTCAGACATCGGCGACACCGTCGTCTCCGAGGTCACGGCGACCAACGCCGGCGGCACGGCCACCGCAAGGTCGGCCGCCTCCGGGGTCGTCACGGCACTCCCGCCGTCCCCGCCGGTCAACACCGCGGCGCCGACGATCTCCGGGACGCTCGAGCAGGGGCAGACCCTGAGCGAGACCCACGGCACCTGGACCAACAGCCCGACCGCGTACAGCTATCAGTGGGAGGATTGCAGCAGCACGGGCACCGGATGCTCGCCGATCTCCGGCGCCACCGGCCAGACCTTCACGCTGACCACCTCCAACGTCGGCCAGACGATCGTCGTCGTCGAGACGGCCTCCAACGCCGCAGGAGCCGGTGCGCCGGCCGCCTCGGTGTCCTCGCCGATCGTCGCGGCGCTTCCGCAGCCGCCGGCCAGCAGCGCTCTTCCCGCCATCTCGGGGACGAGCGTCAGCGGCCAGACGCTGTCGGTGTCGAACGGATCATGGACCAACAGCCCCACCGCCTACGCCTACGCGTGGGAGAGCTGCACCAGCTCGGGCGCCTCCTGCAGCACGATCGCGGGCGCCACGCAGGCCGGCTACACCATCCCGACCAGTGAGGTCGGCGACACGCTGCGGGCCGTCGTCACCGCCTCCAACGCGGTGGGCTCGGCGTCAGCGACGTCGGCGCCGTCAGCCGTGATCACGGCCGCGGTCGTCGCCGCACCCGTAGACACGGCAGTGCCCGCGATCAGCGGCACCACCACCCAGGGCCAGACGCTGACGGCGTCCACCGGCACCTGGAGCGGCTCGCCGACGTCGTACCAGTACTCATGGGAGGACTGTGGCACCTCGGGATCGGGCTGCACGCCGATCGAGGCCGCGACGTCGAGCAGCTACAGCCTGCAGAGCTCGGACGTCGGCAGCACGGTCCGCGTCATCGTGACGGCGGCCAACGCCGGCGGATCGGCATCGGCCGACTCGGCCGCGACCGCGACGATCGCCGCCGCGCCCACGGCTCCGGCCGACACCGCCGCACCGACGATCAGCGGATCCGCCCAGGAGGGCCAGACGCTGACCGCGAACGCCGGCACCTGGTCGGGAACGACCCCGATGACCCACACCTATCAGTGGCAGCGCAACGGGACGACCAACATCTCGGGCGCCACGGGCGCCACGTACACGGTCGGTTCCGCCGACGTGGGCACCCAGGTCGACGTCGTCGTGACGACGAGCAACGCCGTCGGCGACGCCAGCGCCACCAGCGCTGAGACGAGCACGGTGACCGCGTCGTCGAGCGGCAGCCTACCCTCGGGCGTGACCCTGCAGCAGATCGACGGAGGCGCCAATTACTTCGGCAAGTGGAGCAACAGCTTCCCGACGTCGTCGAGCTTCTATCCGATCGGCGTGTTCGACCAGGGCCTGGGCTACGACAGCAGCAGCGGCACCTGGGACGCATCGCAGCTCGCCGCTTACAAGGCGGTCGGGATCAACACGTTCGTCAACCTCTACAACGGATACAACAGCGGCCTGATCAGCGCGCTGAAGGCCGACGGCATGTACGCCCTCGGCGGCCCGCTGGATCAGGGCTACGAGGGCAACACGCTCGCCGGCTACGTGTGGTTCGACGAAGCCGACGGCAACAACGACTGCGGTGACGTCCCGTCGGCCTCCGTGCTCGGCGCGACCGTCCCCTGCTCGGCGACCTCGGACGGGCGCACGCCCGCCTCGGCGATCCAGCAGGTCAACGAGGATCTGAACGCCAAGGATCCGACCCGCCCGGTGTACTGCCAGTACACCAAGCCGGTCGCCGAGCTGTCCGGGCTGTCGACCGCGTCAGCGGCGGCATATGTCAACGCCGACTGTGGGATCGTCTCCTACGATTCGTACATCATCAGCGACGGCTGGGCCACCAACCACGATCTGTGGCGTCAGTACGACGACGTGGCCAACGTCCGGTCGCTCGCCAACGACAGCATCCCCGTGATGCCGTTCATCGAGGCCGGCGAGCCGTTCACCTCCGATCAGTGGTCAGGCGTGACCGACACCCCGGCGATGTCCGTCGCCGAGGCGTGGAACGCGATCATCGCCGGCGCTCGTGGCATCCAGTGGTTCGACCACGACTTCGGCGGAAGCGCCGCCGGGTACGCCGAGTCCTCGGATGATCTGATCGACAGCAATTCGGTGTTCGCCTCGCTGCAGTCGGCGGTCAGCGCCTTCGACGCTCGCGTCAAGAGCCTGGCTCCGATCATCAACGATCCGTTCGCCAACGGCTTCATGACCTCGGTCAGCAATCCGAATCCCGATTCGGAGGACGGTCGCAGCGCGAACGTGATGGTCAAGTACGACGCCGCCTCAAACGACTTCTATGTCTTTGTGGCGCCGACGAGCAACAACGCGCAGACGCTGACCTTCACCACGGCGGGCGGCTACAGCGGCCCGGTGACGGTGCAGGGCGAGAGCCGGACGGTGACCGCCACCAACGGCACGTTCAGCGACACGTTCAGCGGTCAGACCGCGGTGCACATCTACATCGTGCCCAACAGCTGACGGCTGACGCCGACATCCCGCGGCCCCCGGGCCGCTGAGCACCCGCTCCCCGGCACCCACGTGCCGGGGCGCGGTCTCGTTTCAGAGCCGTCGCGGCCGGCGAGAGTCACGCCCGCCGCCGCGGCGCAGGCGCTCGCCGAGCGAACGCCTGATCATCAGCGCAGGCGCCGGTGCTCGCCGCGGGAGCGCGGCAGGCGACGAGATGACTGCAGCCGCGTGCGCGCGGGCGGATGCGCGGTCGCCGGGCCCGGCGCCGGGGGCCGGTGGGGAGGGCGAGAGCGGGCCGGTGTACCGTGGCCGGCCGTCGGCCGGCCGGCCCGCTCACGGTCCTCCGACAGCCCGACCTCCAGGAACGCCCAGCTGACGGCGAACACCAGCCCGAGGCCGACGAGGATCAATCCGAGGAGCTGACCGGTGATGCCGGGGACGACCGCGGCCAGGAGCGCACCGACGCATATCAGGCCGAGGACCAGGCCCGCGCCGCAGGCGCCTCGCCGCCGGCTCATCGCATCGCCCCGCAGGTCATCCCCATAGGGTACGCAACCGCGCTCCGGTGCCCCCGCGGGGCCCGCCCGCAAGCACGCGGCCGCCGGCGGGCGATGAACGCCCGCCGGCGGCCGTCAGCTCGATCAGTCCAGCGAATCCCCGTTGCCCGACGGGATGTCGAGATCGGCGAGCTCCTCGGCGAAGCCGAGCGCCGAGCCGCCGTTCCCGATGTTCTCCAGGTCGGAGAGATCGGGCTCGATGCCGCCGCCGAAGCCGGTCAGCGACTCGCCGTCGGTCAGGCCGAGCTCGGCCGCGAGGTCGTCGTGATCGAGCAGGCCGACCTCGTCGATGCCACGGGGCAGCGGCTCGGAGGGCTCGATCTCGATCCGGCGATAGCGCTTGAGCCCGGTCGCGGCCGGGATCAGCTTGCCGATGATGACGTTCTCCTTGAGGCCGTTGAGCCGGTCGATCTTGCCCTCCAGGGCAGCATCGGTCAGTACCTTCGTCGTCTCCTGGAAGGAGGCGGCCGACAGGAAGGAGTCGGTGTTCAGCGAGGCCTTGGTGATCCCGAGGATGATCTCCTCGGCCTGCGCCGCCTCGCCGCCGGCATCGATTACGGCGTTGTTGATCCGCGCGTACTCGTAGCGGTCGACGAACTGGCCGGGGAGCAGGTCGGTGTCGCCCTTCTGGTCGACTCGGACCTTCTTCATCATCTGGCGCACGATCAGCTCGATGTGCTTGTCGTTGATGTCGACGCCCTGGGACTTGTACACCTCCTGGACCTCGCGGACGAGGTACAGCTCGGTCTCGGTCCGGCCACGGACAGCCAGCAGCTCATGCGGATACAGCGAGCCCTCGTTGAGCTGCGTCCCCGGCTCGATCCGCTGACCGGAGGCGACGAACAGCAGCGTCCGGCGCGGGAACGTGTGGCGATGCTCCTCGCCCCCGTCATCGGTGATCACGACCGTGATCGCCTTGTCGGAGTCCTCGATCGTGACCGTGCCGCCGACCTCGGCGATCTTGGCCAGGCCCTTGGGCTTGCGGGCCTCGAACAGCTCGACGACGCGCGGCAGCCCGTGCGTGATGTCCGCGCCGGCGACGCCGCCGGTGTGGAAGGTCCGCATCGTGAGCTGGGTCCCCGGCTCACCGATCGACTGGGCGGCGATGATCCCGACCGCGTCGCCGATCTGGGCGACGTTGCCGCTGGCCATCGACCGTCCGTAGCACGCCTGGCAGACGCCGGTCGGCGCCTCGCACTTGAGCACCGAGCGGACGGGCACGGTGATCACCTCGCCGCGATCGGTCTCGTCGGTCCAGGCCTCGAACAGGTCGGCCAGCTCGCCGCGGTCGATCTCCTTGCCCTTCTCGATGATCACCCGGCCACGCTTGGTGGCGATGTCCAGCGCGGCGATCCGGCCGATCAGGTCGGTGTTGACGTCGCCGGTCGGCCGCAGCCCGCGGGTCTCGGGATCGAGCTCCAGCTGCGAGACCGGGCTGAGGATGTACTCCTCGGTGCCGCAGTCGTCCTGACGGATGATCACGTCCTGGGAGACGTCGACGAGCCGCCGGGTCAGATAGCCCGAGTCGGCGGTGCGCAGCGCGGTGTCGGCCAGTCCCTTGCGGGCCCCGTGGGTGGAGATGAAGTACTCGAGCACCGTCAGGCCCTCCATGAAGTTGGCCTTGATCGGTCGCTCGATGATCTCGCCCTTCGGATTGGCCATCAGCCCGCGCATCCCCGCCAGCTGGCGGATCTGCGAGAACGATCCGCGCGCTCCGGAGTTCGCCATCATGGCGATCGGATTGAGCGGCTCCAGATGCGCCGACAGCGCCTCCCCGACCTCGTTGGTCGCCCGGTCCCAGAGACCGGTGACGGCCTCGTGGCGCTCCTCCTGCGTGATCTCGCCGTCCTCGTACTGGCCCTCGATCGTGACGAGCTCCGCGTCATAGCGGCCGAGGATCTCCTGCTTGGAGGGCGGCGTCTGCACGTCGTTCTTGGAGAACGTCACGCCCGCCCGGGTGGCGTACTTGAAGCCGACGTCCTTGAAGGCGTCCAGCACCTGCGAGATCGACGGGGCGCCGTAGAGCTGGACGAGGTCGTCGACCAGCTTCGTCGTGTCCTTCTTGCGCATCGAGCGGTTGATGAACTCATACGAGGCGGGGTCGAACGACTCCCCGAGCGCCTCGACGAGCGCCCGCTCGATGGCGTCGTTGTAGATGATCCGCCCGACCGTGGTCAGCAGATGGCCGCCATCGAGCCCGAGCGGCCGGTACTCGGCCAGGTCGTGCAGCTTGACGACGCGGTGCTCGTAGGACCACTCCGCCTCCTGGGCGGTGCGGAACACGTGCGGGCGCGGCGTCTGGCCGGCCGGATCCATCTCGGCGAGCTGGGCGGCGTCGGGGCCGTAGGTCAGGTAGTAGGCGCCGAGCACCATGTCCTGCGACGGCGTCGCCAACGGCGCGCCGTGAGCCGGCGAGAGGATGTTGTTCGCCGACAGCATGAGGATCCGCGCCTCGGCCTGGGCCTCGGCTGACAGCGGCAGGTGGACCGCCATCTGGTCGCCGTCGAAGTCGGCGTTGAAGGCGTGGCAGACGAGCGGATGGACCTGGATCGCCTTGCCCTCGACGAGCACCGGCTCGAAGGCCTGGATGCCGAGGCGGTGGAGCGTCGGTGCGCGGTTGAGCAGCACCGGGTGCTCGTGGATGACCTCCTCCAGCACGTCCCACACCTCGGGGATCATCGAGTCGACCATCTTCTTGGCCGCCTTGATGTTCTGCGCCGACTTGCGCTCGACGAGCCGGGCCATGATGAACGGCTTGAACAGCTCGAGCGCCATCAGCTTCGGCAGACCGCACTGATGCAGGCGCAGCGACGGGCCGGAGACGATCACCGACCGGCCGGAGTAGTCGACGCGCTTGCCGAGCAGGTTCTGGCGGAAGCGGCCCTGCTTGCCCTTGAGCATGTCCGAGAGCGACTTCAGCGGCCGGTTGCCCGGGCCGGTGACGGGACGACCGCGGCGGCCGTTGTCGAACAGCGCGTCGACGGACTCCTGGAGCATCCGCTTCTCGTTGTTGACGATGATCTCCGGGGCGCCGAGGTCGAGCAGGCGCTTGAGGCGGTTGTTGCGGTTGATGACGCGGCGATACAGGTCGTTGAGGTCCGAGGTCGCGAAGCGGCCGCCGTCGAGCTGGACCATCGGGCGCAGCTCCGGCGGGATCACCGGCACGGCCTCCAGCACCATCATCTCGGGCTTGTTGCCCGACTGCAGGAAGGCCGAGACGACCTTCAGGCGCTTGACGGCGCGGGCCTGCTTCTGGCCCTTGGCGGTCTTGACCTGGTCCTGCAGGTCGGCGGACTCGGCCTCGAGGTCGACCTGCTGGAGCAGGTCACGGACCGCCTCGGCGCCCATGCCGCCGCGGAAGTACTCGCCGAAGCCGTACGGCGAGCCGAACCGGTCACGCAGCTCACGGAACGTCGTCTCGTCGTTGATGACGTCCTTGGCCTTCATCGTCTTGAAGAGGTCCCAGACCTGGCGCATGCGCTCGGCGGCGTCCTCGATGTAGGCCTCGGTGTCGTCGATGTCGGCCTGGAAGGTCTTGCGCAGGTCCTTCAGCATCTTCTCGCGCTCCTCATCGGAGAGCTTGGCGACGTTGACCTCCAGGGTCTCGGCCCACAGATGGTCGTCGTCGGAGAAGTCACGGCCGGTCTTGGCGGAGTTGAGGTACTCCTCGCGCCGGGCCAGCGACTCCTTGAGCTCGAGGACCCGCTCCTCCTTCTCGGCGGCGTAGGCGTCGAGGACCTTGTTGACCTCGCCCTCGAGCGAGTCGACGTCACGCGCGCGAGCGTCCTCGTCGACCCACGTCACCATCGACGCGGCGAAGTACAGGACCTTCTCCAGCTCCTTGGGAGCCATGTCGAGCAGATAGCCGATGCGGCTCGGAACGCCCTTGAAGAACCAGATGTGCGACACCGGCGCGGCCAGGTCGATGTGACCCATGCGCTCGCGCCGGACCTTGGAGCGCGTCACCTCGACGCCGCAGCGCTCGCAGACGATGCCCTTGTAGCGGACCCGCTTGTACTTGCCGCAGTAGCACTCCCAGTCCTTGGTCGGACCGAAGATGCGCTCGCAGAACAGCCCGTCCTTCTCCGGCTTCAGGGTGCGGTAGTTGATCGTCTCCGGCTTGGTGACCTCGCCGGAGCTCCACGACCGAATCTGCTTGGAAGAGGCGAGCCCGATCTCGATGGCGTCGAAATTGTTGATGTCGATCAAAGTGAATCCTTTAGCGCTTGAAAATCATGAGACGAACGGGGACCGGCTCAGGCTTCGGCTTCGTCCTCCTCCAGAACCCCTTCGGCTTCGCCGGCGGGGATGTCGGCGTCCAGCATGGGGTCGGCGTCGGTGGTGAAATCCTCGGCCTCGAGCTCCTCGCCGGGCTCCAGATCGGGATCCTCCGCCTCGTCCTCCTCCTCGGAGGCCTCGACGGTCTCGCCCTCGTGCTCGGTCGTCTCGTCGGCGGCCGCCGTGTCGGTGGCCCGGACGCCGGAGAGGTCGATCCCGAGCTCCTCGGCCGCCCGCAGGAGGTCGTCGTCCTCCTCGCGCATCTCGGCCCGCTCGCCCTCCTCGGAGACGACGTTGACGTCGAGCGCCAGCGACTGCATCTCCTTGAGCAGGACCTTGAAGGACTCGGGGATCGACGGCTCGGCGATGTTCTCGCCCTTGACGATCGCCTCGTAGGCCTTGACGCGCCCGACGGTGTCGTCGGACTTGATCGTCAGCATCTCCTGGAGGGTGTACGCGGCGCCATACGCCTCGAGCGCCCACACCTCCATCTCGCCGAAGCGCTGACCGCCGAACTGCGCCTTGCCGCCCAGCGGCTGCTGGGTGACGAGCGAGTACGGGCCGGTCGAGCGTGCGTGGATCTTGTCGTCGACGAGGTGCAGGAGCTTGAGGATGTACATGTAGCCGACGGTGACCTGCTCCTCGAACGGCTCGCCGGTGCGGCCGTTGAACAGCGTCGTCTTGCCGGAGGCCTGCTCACCGACGCGCCGGCCCTTGTCGACGTCCATGCGGATCAGGCCCTGATGCTCGTCCTGCCAACGCACGAGCGCCTCGTCGACATCGGCGACCGTCGCCCCGTCGAAGACCGGGGTGGCCACATAGACCTTGCCGGCACTCCCGTCCGGGCGCGAGCCGCCGTTGGTGGCGTGCTTGCGGGCCTCCGAGCCGTCCTCGTACCAGCCGTTGGCGGCCACCCACCCGAGGTGGGTCTCGAGGATCTGCCCGAGGTTCATCCGGCTCGGCACGCCGAGCGGGTTGAGGATGACGTCGACCGGGGTGCCGTCCTCGAGGAACGGCATGTCCTGGATGTCGACGATCTTCGAGATGACGCCCTTGTTGCCGTGGCGTCCGGCCAGCTTGTCGCCCTCCGCGATCTTGCGCTTCTTGGCCACGAACACCCGGACGAGGTCGTTGACGCCGGGCGGCAGGTCGTCGCCCTCGTCGCGGCTGAACGTCTTGACGTCGATGACGACGCCGCCCTCGCCGTGGGGCACCTTGAGCGAGGTGTCACGGACCTCGCGCGCCTTCTCCTTGAAGATCGCGCGGATCAGCTTCTCCTCGGCGGTCAGCTCGGTCTCGCCCTTGGGCGTGACCTTGCCGACGAGCAGGTCGCCGGACTGCACCTCGGCGCCGATCCGGACGATGCCGCGGTCGTCGAGATTGCGCAGCGACTCCTCGGAGCGGTTGGGGATGTCACGAGTGATCTCCTCGTCGCCGAGCTTCGTCGTCCGCGCGTCGATCTCGTATTCCTCGATGTGGATCGAGGTGAGCTCGTCGTCGGCCACGAGGCGCTTGGAGAGGATGATCGCGTCCTCGAAGTTGTACCCCTCCCAGGACATGAAGGCCACGAGCAGGTTCTTGCCCAGGGCCATCTCGCCCATGTCGCTCGCCGACCCGTCGGCCAGCACCGCGCCGGCCGGGACGTCCAGGCCGACGTCGACGATCGGCTTCTGATGGATCAGCGTGCCCTGATTGGAGCGCATGAACTTCTGGAGCTCGTACTCGTCCTGGGTCCCGTCGGGCTGATCGATGATGATCTGCTCGGCATCGACGTAGGACACCGTGCCCGCGTTGCGAGCGATCGCCACGTCCCCGGTGTCGATCGCCGCGCGGCGCTCCATGCCGGTTCCGACCAGCGGGGCGTCGGTGACCAGCAGCGGCACCGCCTGGCGCTGCATGTTGGAGCCCATCAGCGCCCGGTTGGCGTCGTCGTGCTCCAGGAACGGGATCATCGCCGTCGCGACCGACCAGATCTGCTCCGGCGAGACATCGATCAGGTCGACTTCCCGCGGCGTGACCGTCACGTACTGGCCCGCCTGGGTGCGGCAGAGGATCTCCTCGCCGAGCAGGTTGCCATCGGCGTCGGCCGGGGTGTTGGCCTGCGCGATGATCTGCTCCTCCTCCTGGGTCGCGTCGATCCGGACGATCTCGTCGGTGACGCGGCCCTCGCGCACGATCCGGTACGGCGTCGTGACGAAGCCGTGCTCGGAGATCTCGGCATAGGAGGACAGCGAGCCGATCAGGCCGATGTTCGGGCCCTCCGGCGTCTCGATCGGGCACATCCGCCCATAGTGGGTGGGGTGCACGTCGCGCACCTCGATCGGCGCCCGCTCGCGCGTCAGTCCGCCGGCTCCGAGCGCGCTGAGGCGACGGCGATGGGTCAGGCCCGACAGCGAGTTCGTCTGGTCCATGAACTGCGACAGCTGGCTGGAGCCGAAGAACTCCTTGAGCGCGGCGACGACCGGGCGGATGTTGACGATCGTCTGCGGGGTGATCGTGTCGGCGTCCTCGGTGGTGAGGCGCTCGCGCACGACGCGCTCCATCCGGTACAGGCCGATCCGGAACGCCTCCTGGATCAGCTCGCCGACCGTCCGCAACCGGCGGTTGCCGAAGTGCTCGTACTCGTCGAGGTGATCCTGGATCGGCTCACGGGGCATCGACGCCGCCTCGGCGGCGTAGTCCAGCTTGACCGCCTCACCGGGCTCCTCGGGCATGCCGAGCAGGCGCGGCAGCGAGACGAGCTCCTTGACCAGGGCGATGATGTCGTCATGGGTCAAGGTCCGGCTGTCGAGGTCGATATCCAGACCGAGGCGCGAGTTGAGCTTGTAGCGGCCGACGCGCGTCAGGTCATAGCGCTTGGGATCGAAGAACAGCTGGTTGAGCAGCGAGCGGGCGGCGTCGATCGACGGCGGCTCGCCGGGGCGCTGCTTCTTGAACAGCTCGATCAGCGCGCCCTCCTCCGTGCGCGTCGCCTCGGGATCGGACTCGACCGTGTTGCGGATGTAGAGCGAGTTCTCGAAGAGGTTGAGGATCTCCTCGTCAGAGGCGTAGCCCATCGCCCGCAGCAGGACCGTGACCGGCAGCTTGCGCTTGCGGTCGATCCGGACGTACACGCGACCCTTCTTGTCGATCTCCAGCTCCAGCCACGACCCGCGGGCGGGCATGAGATTGGCGATGAAGACCTGCTTCTCCCGGTCCTTGGGCTCCATCACGTAGGCGCCGGGCGAGCGCACGAGCTGCGTGACGACGACGCGCTCGGTGCCGTTGATGATGAACGTCCCGCGCTCGGTCATCCACGGGAAGTCGCCCATGAACACCGACTGCTCGCGGATCTCGCCGGTCTCCCGGTTGATGAACGCGACCGTGACGGTCAGCGGGCGGGCATACGTCAGATCCTTCTCGCGGCACTGGTCAAGGCTCGCCACCGGCTCGTCGAAGGAGAACTGACCGAACTGGACGGCCAGGTTCCCGGTGTAGTCCTCGATCGGGGAGATGTCATCGATCGTCTCGCGCAGACCACCGGTCTCGGGATCGGTCAGCCACAGGAACGACCGGCGCTGAATGTCGATCAGGTTGGGGACTTCAAGAACCTTGTTCAGACGCGCGAAGCTACGGCGCGTCCGGGGGGCGGTTGCGGATGCCAAGACGGCGACTCCTCGGGCGGTCGAGAGGGAGGCGATGGCGCGGTCCCGAGCCAACGAAGCCCAGGGAGAGCGCGACCAGCAAAGATAGCACACGGCATCGGTGCCCTGTGGAGGACCGCTCAGCTCTCACGGACCCCGCCCTCGGACGCCGCGTATGTGGCGCGGATCCGCTTGGTGTGGGCGGCTACGACTATCGGCTGACCACCGGCAGTGTAGGGAGAAACCGGAAACGTGGCAACCTCGGCGCGCCCGGTGAATCACCGCCTCGGCGGCGTCTCACGATCGCCCTCGGCGGCGATCGACCGGGCGCGATCAGATCAGCAGGCCCATGCGGGCCGGTCCGGCGCCGGTCCGCGCCTCGGCGGACGCCCCCGCTCCACGCAGTGCCGACTGGAAGGCGGCGCGGTCCAGCGTCCACAGGGTGACGTCGGTCGTCGCGGTCACGGTCGCGGTCCGGGGCACCTCGTGCAGCAGCGCGATCTCCCCGAACCAGTCACCGGCGTGCAGCATCGCCGTGCGCAGGCCGTCGATCGTGACCTCCGCCTCGCCGGCCAGGACGACGTAGAACCGGTCGCCCGGGTCGCCCTGGCGCACGAGCTCGTTCCCGAGCGCCGCCGAGCGCGGCTCTCCCATCGCCGCCAGCGCCGCCCGGTCGAAGGCGCCGAACAGCGGCACGGCGCTGAGCACGTCCTGAAGCGAATCCCCCACCGAGCGCATCACGCGCTGCGCCACCGGCCCCTCGCTGCCGGTGGCGGCGGCGACGAAGTCGTGACCATCGAGGCACCACAGCGCGCACGGCCCGAGCGCGGTCACCGTCGCGCTGCGCGGCGCGGCGCGCAGCAGCGCCTTCTCGCCGAATCCCGCCCCGGCGCCGAGCACCGCCACCGGGTATCCGCCGACGTCGACCTCGACCCGGCCGTCGTCGATCAGATAGAAGCGATCGCCCATCTCTCCCTGGGTGATGATCGCGGTCCCGGGGTTGACGCTCTGGCGCTGCAGGCGCACCGCCAGGCTCTCCAGCGACAGCATCGTCAGGCCCTTGAAGCTCGGCGTCGCGCGCAGGACGGAGAGCGGCCGCACCCGGGCCTGGGCGCGGCGGTCGACGTCGAGGAGCGCCCCCCGGGAGACGGCGACGATCAGCGGCAGGGGCGCTCCGGCGATGATCAGCGCGTCGCGGATCCCGACGAGCGCGAGCAGCGCCGGCGCCGCGAGCGCGCCGAGGCCCTCGAGCAGGAGCTTGGAGGACTCGATCGCCGCCACGCTCGGGGCGAGCAGCCGGAACTCGACGACGCGATGGATGAGCGAGTTGGAGATGGAGTCGGCGAGCGCGAAGGCCGCTCCCCACACCACCACCAGCGCGATCGCCGGCGTCGTCGTGCCGATCAGGGCGATGAGCGCGATCGGCGCCCCGGCGAGCGCGAAGCTCAGCGCCGCCGGCCCGGCCAGGCGAGCGCGGCCGGCGAAGCTCAGCGCGAGCGGCATCGCCACGGCCGCCCCGACCCCGGCGGCGGCCATCAGCCACCCGACGCCGGCGTTGCCGAGGTGCAGGAGCCGGATCGAGGCCACGACGGTCAGCGCCGTCCACAGGCCTCGGGTGAGCGAGCGCGTGCCGCCGAGGACGAGCAGCGGCCGGGCCTGGGTAAGGATCAGCGCGAAGCCGGCGCGGATCGCTCCGGCGCGGCCAGGCTCCGCGGCGGTCGGATCGGCGCCGGCGGCGGTCAGGATCGGGGTGGCGGCGTCGGGTCGCAGCGGCGCGACGATCGCCGCGCAGAGCCCGAACACCACCGCGGCCAGCGCGATGATCACGCCCGGGGACATGACGAACAGCGGCAGGCTCCCGGCGAGGGCGCCGACGGCCTGGGCGAGCGCCTTGGACACGGGCACGTTGCCGGCCACCGCCGAGAGCTCCCGGGGGCTGCCGGCGAGCGCGGGCAGGGTCGATGACTGGACAGGCCGGTACAGCGCCGCCACGACCGCGTCGAACCACACGAGCGCCACGACGACGAGCAGTGGCGCCTGAACGGCGACCGCGATCCCGACCACGATGACCAGCGCCGCCCGGCCGAGGGCGAGCATCCGCAGGGTGATCGTGGGCCGATGTCGCAGGGCGACGCCGGCCAGGGCCGAGCCGAACACCGCGCCCGGGGCAAAGCGCGCGCCGATCAGGCCGACCGCCAGCGCGCCGTAGATCCGATAGCCGTGAATCGACAGCGCGGTCACGTACGCCCACTCGGCGAGGTTGAAGGCGAACCACGCCGCGCCGACCCGTCGAAGCGCGCCGTTCGCAGCGGACAGCTCTCTCAGGACGCCCCTCACGGCGAGGCATTGTGATCGCTCGGAGTGTCGCCGGATCGCAATCGCCGGCCGCGGTTAACAGCACGGACACATCTCGGGTCCGACCGCCCGCCGCGGGACGGCGGCACGGGGCGCCGTCGCGGCGCCGAGCCGCCGGCCGCGAGCGGATAGGCTTGCGCCGGTACGGGGCCGTCCGGGCTTGGATGACCGGGCGCGACAACACGGATCTCGGCGGTTAGCCGAGGAGGGTGATCGACATGCACAGACCATTGGATCGCGCCGGGGCGCGGCTGACGCTGATCGCCGTTGCCGGCGCCGCCACGCTCGGGCTGACCGCGGCGCCCGCCGCCGCCGGTGGACTTCCGACGACGACGACACTCGGCACCTCGGTGACGACGATCGACGCGACGCAGTCGACGGCGATCACCGCCACGATTCGCCCCGGGGTACTCGCGGGCCCGCGGGGGGTGGTGACCTTCACCGACGCCACGAACGCGACGACGCTCGGCACGGCGAGCCCCGCCCTCGGCTGCCTGCTGCGGTTCAAGCCGTGCGCGATGACGATCACCGTGCCCGGCACGAGCCTCGCCTCGGGCGCCAACACGATCGTCGGCCAGTACGCCGGCGACGCGGTCCAGGCGCCGAGCCAGGGCTCGGTGTCGGTCTATGAGGACGCCGGCCCGACCACGTGCACGGCCGCGCTGGATCCGTCGGGGTGCGCCGCGTTCGCCGCGAGCGCCGACGGCACCGCCTCCGCCGACATCTCCAGCGACGCGCCCGCGTCCGGGATCGAGACGGTCGCCGTGGCCTTCGGCACGCAGGAGCTGCCGTGCTCGACGAGCGGGACCGGCGACCTCGTGGCCTTCACCGTCACCAACGCCGGCGGCTACAAGTCGATCCGCTACGACGTCTACGGCCAGGCGGCCGATACGGCGCAGGCCGCCCATCCCGCCGGCTACCTCTGCTACGAGTCCGCGGCGCCGTTCACGACCGCATCCGGACAGCCCGCCGCTCAGGAGCCCGACGGCTCCTACGACGGCTCGCTGCCGTTCTGCACCGGCGGCGCCCAGGACGTGCCGGCCACGAACGAGCCGTGCATCGATTACGCGTCCTACGTCCCGGCGTCTGAGAGCGAGAGCGGGGTCTCGGACTACACGGTCGAATTCCAGACCGACGCCGCCGATCCCCGGGCGACCAACTGACGACAGGGCCCGGCACGGGCACCGGCTGCTCGGGCTCACGTCAGCGGACGTGAGCCCGGGGGTCAGCCGATGCGAGCGTCCGCGAGCGGGCCGGCGACGATGTCCAGGCCGCTGCGCAGACCGGCGAGCTCGGTCCGCCAGTCCGCCTCCTCGGCCGGGTCGGCGGCCATGCCGCCGTTGATCAGCGCCGTCAGCGTGAACGCCACCTCGTGCCCGGCGTCACGCTCGCGCGCGGCATCGAGGCCCGACCGCAGCGCCCGCTCGGCCTCGGCGTGCCGGCCGAGCGCGAGCAGCGTGGCGCCCCGGACGCGCTGGAGCAGCGGCGTGGCCGCGGCGACGCCACCCAGCGCCCGGGCGCGGGCGAGCGCGTCGTCGGCGAGCGCCAGCGCGGCCGCGGGGTCGCCCGACAGCCAGCGGGCCTCGGCGGCGAGGGCGTCGACGACGATCACCTCCGTCAGCTCGCCGACCGCGCGGAAGTAGTCGCGGGCGGCGTCGAAGCGCCGCATCGCCTCCCCGGTGGCGCCCTGCCGCCCCGCGATCCGCCCCAGCTCGTACTCGCCGAAGGCGATCTCGGCGCTCGCCTCGACGCTGCGCCAGATCGGCATCGCGACGTCCAGGGCGACGCGGGCCTCGTCCAACCGCCCCTGGTCGGCGAGGATCTCCGCCCGGTTGGCGGCCGCGGTGGCGGCCTCTCCGGGACGTCCACAGCGCTGATAGGTCCGCTCCGCGGCGGCGTAGTGATCGATCGCCTCCGGCCAGGCCCCGCGGTGATAGGCGAGCATCCCGAGCGTGTTGCGCACCCGCGCCTGGGCGCCGAGGTCCCCGAGCTCCTCGTAGATCGCCAGCGCCTGCTCCGCCCCTTCGCCGGCGGTCAGACCGAGCTCGACCGAGCACAGATCGGCGTACTCCAGAGCCTCGGCGAGCGTGCGGCGGTTGTTGTCACGGCGGGCGAGCTTGATCGCGCGCCCGGAGAAGGCGAGCGCGTCGGCATGCCGGCCGCGGCGATAGCTGTTGCGCGCCCGGCGCACTGCCAGCTGCGCCCGGATCAACCGGACCTCGGGCCCGTCCATCCCGTCGACCGTCGCCTCGGCTCGGGCGGTCCAGCTCAGCGCCGCGCGGTGATGCCCGGACATGTCACGCAGACGCGCCAGCTCGAGCTGGAGGCGGGCGGCGTCGGTCGGCTGGTGGCGCACCCGGCCCAGCGCGCGGCGCCAGGCGACGTCGGCGGCCCGCAGCTCGCCGAGCTCGACGCAGACCTCGCCGAGCGCGGTGTCGACCTCGGCCAGCTCGCTCGCGGTCAGTCCGGTGAAGTGGCCGGCCGCGGCGAGCGCGAGCCGATAGGACTCGGCGGCCTCGGCATTGGCGTAGTGGTCGCGAGCGGTGCGCGCGGCGAGCCGGGCGTATCGCCAGGCCGACTCGTAGCGACCGCCGTGGAAGCAATGCAGCGACAGCAGCTCGGCCTGCTCGTCGGCGCGCGGTGCCGCCGCGCGCTCGATCGCGGCCGCGGTCGCTCCGTGGAGCACCGTGCGCCGGCGATAGGGCAGCCCCTCATAGGCGACCTCGCGGACGAGCTGATGAGCGAACCGGTAGCGCTGCGGGCCGGCCGGCTCCAGGAACTCGGCCAGCGGGCCGAGCCGGTCCGGGCGGTCGTCGCCGCCCGGCTCGCGCCACTCGTCGCCGAGCACCTCGGCCAGGAGCGCCACGTCGATGTCCATGCCGAGCACCGCGGCCGAGCGCAGGATCCGGCGGTCGGCGGTCGGGAGGCGATCGATCCGGGCGGCGATCGCGGCCTCGACCGAGCGCGGCAGCGCGGTCGGGTCGCCGCCCTCACGCAGCTGCGCGACGAGCGCGCGGAGGAAGAGCGGATTGCCCTCCGAGCGCCGGGTCAGCTCAGCGAGGCGATGGGGGGCCATCGGCGCCGCGTCGGTGGCGCGCTCCAGCAGCCGCGCGACCGCCGCCGCGCTGAGCGGCCCGAGCTCCATGCGGACGCCCGGCGCCTGCGCGAGCGGGCTGGCGCCATCGGGCCGGCGACTGACGATCACCAGCCAGCGGCGCGCGGGCGCGTCGGCCGCGAGGCGGGCGATCAGGTCCCGGGAGGCGTCGTCCATCAGCTCGACGTCGTTGAAGATGAAGGTCGTCGCGCCGGGGAGCAGCACCCCGAGCAGCTCGCTCGTCGCCTCCTCCAGCCGCTGCTTGCGGACCGAGGCATCGGTCTGGCGGACCTCGGTGCTCACCTCCAGATCGACGCCGGCGGCGATCCCGATCAGCGACAGCCACGGCGTCAGCTGGGGTGCGGCGCGGGCAACCGCCGACTGCAGCCGATCGGCCAGTGAGTCCTGCGGGGTGTCGATCTCCGGCCCCCAGCGTTCGCGCACCAGGCGCTGGAACGGGTCGTACGGCCGCGCGCCGGCGTAGACGTCGCCATCGACCCACAGCACGTCCTCGCCGACGCGATCTCGCAGCTCGGTCAGCAGGCTCGTCTTGCCGATCCCCGGCTCACCGACGATCTCGACGACGGTCCCTCTCCCCTCCGATGCCGCCTGGGCCTGCGCCAGCAGCGTGGCGAGCTCGGCGTCGCGGCCGATCAGCGGCGCCGGCGAGTCGTCGCCCGCCGTGTCGCCGGGTCCGGCGAGAGACGCTGTCCGCGGCGTTATCCGCCACGCCGTCACCGCCGCTCGCCTGCCCTTGACCGTCAGCGGCGGACGCGCCATCGCGGTGAAGCTCCCGCGGACGGCGTCGGCGAGCTCGCCGTCGACGAGTATCTCGCCGTCGCCGGCGAGCTCGCAGAGCCGCGCCGCCAGGTTGACGCAGTCGCCCATCAGCGAGTACGTCCGCCGGTAGGAGGGCCCGAAGTCCCCGGCGAACGCCCGCCCCGAGGTGGCGCCGGCGCGCATCGTCAGCCCCCCGGCGGCGTCGATCGCCGTCCGCAGCGCCGCCACCATGCGCCGCTCGTCATGGCCGATCCGGCGCGGGGCGCCGGCGCTCAGCATGACCGTCGCGCCGTCGGCGGCGATGTCGGTGGCCAGGAACGCCACCTCCTCGGCCGCCGCGGCGTCCTGGACGGCGCGGATGGCCTCGTCGATCGCCTCCCCTGCCGCTTGCGGCCCGGCGCGCTCCAGCAGCGCGTCGACCCCGGAGATCCCGATGAAGCCGACCGTCGCCTGGCGATGCTCGCTCTCCACCCCGCCCCCGAGGATGTGCTCACGCAGGATCTCGCACAGCGCCGCGCTGATCGAGACCCCGTGATAGTCGACGACCTCGGCGCCCGGCGGGCGCGGCAGCACGGTCGGAGCGCGGCGCAGGAGATGCCCGGGCCCGGCCGGCGGCAACGGAGCGGCCCGGCCGGCGCGCGCCAGCTGCGCGGCCGTCCCGTCGCTGACGACGATCTGGCCCGGCCCGGCCGCCTTCTCGAGCTCGGCGAGCAGCGTGGCCGGGCGCCCGGCGACGATCAGCTCGCGATGGTCGTCGTGGCCGACGAGGAAGAAATCGCAGCGTCCGGAGTGGGCGCCGATCGACATCCGCAGCCGCAGCGGCCCACGGCTCGTCGTCAGCCGGCCTGACGCGCGCATGACGCGCTGCATCTCATACGCCGCCCGGCAGCCGCGCGCGACGTGATCGTCGCCGTCGAACAGCAGCAGCGTCGCGTCGCCGCCCCACTTGATCAGGCCGGCGCCGTAGGCGTAGGCGGTCGTCAGCAGCGAGCCGAAGGCGAGGTTGATCAGATCGGCCATCTCCTCGGCGCCGATCCGGCCGCGGGCGCCGAGCAGCTCGGTCATCCGCGTGAAGCCGGCGATGTCGGCGAAGACGAGCGTGCAGTCGATCGCCCGGTGGCGCTCCTGCGGCCGGTCGCGCAGCCAATCGGCGACGAGGGTGGGGACGTACGGGCCGAGCGGACCTTCGGCGGAGCGAAAGACGCGTGCGGGGGCGGTCACCCGATCCATGGGCACCGCAGGCTACTACCGCCCCGCGCACGTCTCCGTCAGCCGCTGACCTCCGCGTAGCGCAACGCCACGCGTCCGAAGCGCATCACGTCGCCGTCGGCGAGTACCGCGACGGTCACCGGACGGCCGTTGACGAACGTCCCGTTGGAGCTGCGATCGTCGAGGACGCGGACCTCGCTGCCCCGGACCGCGACGATCGCGTGGCGGCGGGAGACCTGCGAGTCCTCCAGGCGGATGTCGGCGACGAGGCCGCGCCCGATATGGGTGATCGGGCGCTCGAGCGCGATCAGCAGCGTCTCGTCGCCGCGCTGCACCGACAGATAGCGACCGGGCGGGGCGCCCTCGCCGGCGATCGTGCGCTCACGGGTGCGATGGTCAAGCAGCGTGTAGGAGTCGACGATGAACTGATCGTGGGCGTCGAGGCCGTGGGTGGCGTGCTCCGGGGAGCGCAGCGGCGACGGACGCCTGGTGCGCGGGAGGGGTGAGGAAAGGGTGGAGGTCATGGTCATCAGATCACCACCCCGGCGTCTGAACGAGCTCAGAGCCGGCGAAGAACTTGCGCAACCGGCTTACACGGAAACGACATGTGTGGCACGAGCGCCGCAGGGCCGCGATCCGGGCCCCACGGCGCTCGGGCGAAACGACTGATCCGGCGGCGCGCTACTTGAGCTCGACGGCTCCGCCGGCCTCCTCGAGCTCGGCCTTGAGCTTCTCGGCCTCGGCCTTCTCGATGCCCTCCTTGATCGGCTTGGGGGCTTCGTCGACCAGCGCCTTGGCCTCCTTGAGACCGAGGCCGGTCGCGGCACGCACGACCTTGATGACCTGGATCTTCTTGTCGCCGGCGGCGGTCAGCACGACGTCGAACGCCGTCTGCTCCTCGGCGGCCTCGACGGGCTCGCCGGCGCCGCCGCCGCCGCCCGGCGCCGCCATGGCGACCGCGGTCGCCGAGACGCCGAACGTCTCCTCGAGCGCCTTGATGCGCTCGGAGAGCTCCAGTACCGAGATCGACTTGAGCTCCTCGATCCATTCTTCTGTCGTTGCCATGCTTCCTCCTTATTCGTCGGACGGTGCCGCGTCCGACGCGGCCGATTCTGTGGACAGGGGTGCCGCGGTCTCCGCGACGGCGGCCTCCGGCGCAGGCTCCGTGGTCGCCTCGGGCTCAGGCTCCGTGGTCGCCTCCGGCTCCGGGGCGGGCTCGGGCTCGGCCGCCGCCTCGGGCTCGGCAGCGGCCGGCTCGGACTCCCGCGGCGCTGACGCGGCGGGCGCGGTGCCGGTGACGACCGGCGGGTCCATCTCGGCGATCGCCTGCAGCGCGATGGCGAGCCCGCTGATCAGCGCGTTGAGCCCGCGGGCCAGCCCGGTCAGCGGCGCCGCGATCGTGCCGACCAGCTGGCCGTAGAGCACCTGACGCGAGGGCAGGCGCGAGATGGAGCGTACGTCGTCGGCGCTCAGGACCGTGCCGTTGAGCAGACCACCCTTGAACTCGAGCGCGTTGAACGCCCGGGCGGCGTCGCTGAGGGCCTTTGCGGCCTGCGCGGCATCGCCCTTGACGAGCGCGAGCGCCGTCGGCCCGACGAGCATCGGCTTGAGGTTCTCCGCCCCGGCCTTGTCGGCCGCGCGCTCGGAGAGCGAGTTCTTGACCACCCGGAAGCGCGCGTCGGCCTCGCGCAGCCTCGCCCGCAGCTCCGCGGCCTGGGCGACCGAGATCCCGCGGTAGTCGATCGCGTAGATCGCCTCCGAGGACTGGATCTGCTCGGCGATCTCGTCGATCACCGCTGCCTTCTGGTCTCTGTTCATCTCTTGCTCTCTATCACGAGAAACGCCCGCTGGTGGGCGGGCGTCAAAGGCGGGCACGGCGCGGCGCGCCGACGGGCTTTGAGCTGTCCACCTGTTCCGGGCTTACGCGCGCTGGCGGCCGGAGGTCTCGGGCTTGAACTCTGGGTGTGCGATGCGAGTCTAGTCGGCGACGAGGCCCTCAGGCCGCGACGGGCTGCTCCTCGACGATGTCACGGGTGCGCGACGGATCGACCTTGACGCCCGGCCCCATCGTGCTGGCAAACGTCACCGAGCGGATGTAGCGGCCCTTGGCCGCCGACGGCTTGGCCCGGATCAGCTCGTCGATCACCGCGGCGTAGTTCTCCAGCAGCAGGCGGTCGTCGAAGTCCTTCTTGCCGATCACGAGATGCACGATCGCGGTGCGATCGGTGCGGTACTCCACCTTGCCGGCCTTGGACTCGCCGACCGCCTTGCCGACGTCCATCGTGACCGTGCCGACCTTCGGATTGGGCATCTTTCCGGCCGGACCGAGGATCCGCCCGAGCCGGCCGACGACCGGCATCATGTCCGGTGTGGCGATGGCGACGTCGAAGTCGTCGAAGCCCTCCTGGATCTTGGCCGCGAGGTCCTCGGCGCCGACGATGTCGGCGCCGGCCTCCTCGGCCTCACGCGCCTTGTCGCCCTGGGCGAAGACCGCGATCTTCACGTTCTTGCCCAGGCCGTTGGGGAGCGCGATCGTTCCGCGGAGCTGCTCGTCGGCGTGGCGGACGTTGAGCCCGGTGCGGACATGGACCTCGACCGACTCGTTGAACTTGGCGCTGCCGAGCTGCTTGATCAGCGCGATCGCCTCCGCGGGCTGGTACTCCCGGGTGCGGTCGAAACGCTGCCGAGCGTCGGCATAGGCCTTTCCGTGCTTGGCCATCAGCGGTGCCTCCTGGCGGTCATGATCAGACGACGTCCACGCCCATCGAGCGGGCGGTCCCGGCGATGATCTTCGCCGCCGCGTCGATGTCGTTGGCATTGAGGTCGGCCATCTTCTTCTCGGCGATCTCCCGCAGCTGGGCGGTGGTGATCTTGGCGACCTTGTCGCGGTGGGGCTCGGCCGAGCCCTTGTCCAGCGACAGCGCCTGCTTGATCAGCACCGCGGCCGGCGGGCTCTTGGTGATGAAGGTGAAGGAGCGGTCCTCGTAGACGGTGATGACGACCGGGATCACGGTGCCGGCGTCGGACTGCGTCTGGGCGTTGAACGCCTTGACGAACTCCATGATGTTGACGCCGTGCTGACCGAGCGCCGGACCGACCGGGGGGGCCGGGCTCGCCGATCCGCCGACCGCCTGAAGCTTGATGTGGGTTAGGACCTTCTTGGCCATCGTTGCTCTTTCTCGCTCGCTAAATCTTCTTGACCTGGTCGAAGCCGACCTCGACCGGGGTCTCGCGGCCGAAGATCGACACGAGCACCTTCAAGCGCTGCGCGTCTTCGTTGACCTCAGAGATCTCCCCGGAGAAGTCCGACAGCGGACCGGACACGACCTTGACCGACTCGCCGATCGAGAACTGGGCGCGGCTGCGCGGCCGCTCCGCGGGCTCCATGTGCAGGAGCCGGTCGACCTCGGCCTGGGTGAGCGGAACCGGTTCGTTGGACGCGCCGACGAAGCCGGTCACCCCCGGCGTGCCCTTGACCAGTGACCAGGAGTCCTCGTTGAGGTCCATCTGCACGAGCACGTAGCCGGGCATCGTCCGCTTCTCAACGGTGATCTTCTGGTTGTCCTTCATCTCCGAGACCGACTCGGTGGGCACGATGATCTGTCGCACCGCGCGCTGCTGATTGAGCGACACGACGCGATGCTCGAGGTTGTGCTTGACCTTGTTCTCGTGACCGGAATAGGTGTTGACGACGTACCAGCGGAACATGATTGATCTCGGACCTGACGGCTCCTACTTGAGAATGAAGGTGACGACCTTACCGGCAACAAAATCGGCCACACCCAGGAAAACTCCCGCGACGATCACGAACCCGATCACGACTCCGGTGGCCTGCATGACCTGTCGGCGGTCAGGCCACTGTACCCGCTGCAGCTCGCGCCAGCTTCCCTGCAGGAACGCGACCAGGCGGGGAATCGGCCCGAGTCCGTGCGTGGCGGGAACCGATGACGGGCTCGGTGTGAGCGCGCCGCCGGCGTCCGCGCCGCCCGCTCCACCGCCACCGAGGCCGCGGCGACCGCCGCCGCCGTCGAGGCCTCGGGACCCGCCGCCCGCGTTCGCGTCCTCGACCTCGTCGCCGGCCTCGAAGCCGGCGTCCTCGTCGTCGAAGCTCTCGTCGGCGGGGACGGCGAGCTCAGGCCGCCCGAGCGCGAGCTGCGCCTCGGCGAGCTCGACGTCGGGCGTGGCGTGCTCGATCGGATCAGGCGCCTCGGCATGGTGCCCGCCGTTCGCGGTCGCCACGCCCGGAGGCGTCGCGTCGTCGCCGGGCAGCGGGGGCCGCCGGTCACTCCGACGTTTGCGGTTGCGAGCCACGGCGTGCTCCGGCGGCGCTCAGCGCGTTTCGCGATGCGCGGTGTGGCGCTTGCACCAGCGGCAGTACTTGCGCAGCTGGAGGCGTTCGGGATTGTTCCGCTTGCTCTTGTTGGTCTGGTAATTCCGGCGCTTGCACTCCTCGCAGGCGAGGGTTGCAGCGATCCGGACGTCTCCACGGGCCATTTCGCGCTTCTTCGACGGAGTTGGATGGGACCGGCGACCGGACCGCGGGCGTGAGAACAAACGCCGCCCGGCGCCGGGAATGAGTGTAGCGCCCCGCCTCGCCATCGGCCCGGAGCTCCCCCCGAGCCCCGGCACGGAACAATTGAGCGCCATGCGCCGGGCTCCGCACCCCATCCGCGTCTCGTGCTCCGGCTGATCGGACTCTCGGTCTCGATCGGGCTGGCGGATTCGCTCAACCCGTCGACGATCGCGCCCGCGCTCTATCTGGCCACCGGCCGCCACGCCCGGACCCAGGTGGCGCAGTTCACGTTCGGCGTCTTCGCCGTCTACCTGCTCGGCGGCCTGGCGATCGCGCTCGGCCCCGGCGAACTGGTGCTGGCGCTCGTCCCGCGGCCCGGACGGCATCTCAGCTACGTCCTGGAGATCGTCGCCGGGGTGGCGATGCTGACCGCCGCCGCCTTCCTGTGGGGCTATCGCGAACGCCTGACCCAGACCGAGTCGCTGATGCGGTCGACCGGCGGGCGCTCGAGCGCCGTGCTCGGCGCGACGATCACCGCACTCGAGCTGCCGACGGCGTTCCCCTACTTCGCGGCGATCGCCGCGCTCGTCGCCGCCGACCTGAGCATCGTCCGCCTCGTCGTGCTGCTCGTGATGTTCAACGTCTGCTTCGTCTCCCCGCTGCTCGGCATCCTGGCCACGCTCAGCTTCGCCGGCGACCGCGCGCAGCGGATGCTGCTGATCGGCCGCCAGCGACTGGAGGCCAACTGGCCGGCGGTGCTCGCGACGCTCGCGCTCATCGCCGGCCTGTTCGTCACGGTGCTCGGCGTGACCGGCCTGGGCAGCCTGCATCACAACGACTTCGGGACCTTCTCCCGCAAGCTGCGCCATCTGCTCAAGCCGTAGCCCGGTGGGGGCCGGCGGGGGCCGACGCGGGCCGGCGGGGCCGGCGGGGGCCGGCGGGGGGCGGGGGCCGGCGGGGGCCGGCGGGGGGCGGGGGCCGGCGGGGGCCGGCGTACGGCACGGTGGCGCAACTGACCGTTGTCAACTCGACACACCACGTCCCGTGCCGCGACTCGCGCGATCGCACGGGCGCGGGGCTCACTCCGGCGAGGAGGAGGCCTGCGCGTCGCGAGCCTGGCGGACGAGCCGCCGCATCCCGTTGATCCAGCGCTCGGGCTCGGCTCCCTTGACCGCCATGTGCCTGGCCACCTCGGCGTGGGGCAGGATGAGAAAGCGCTCCTCGCGAATGCCCTCGACGACGGCCGCGGCGACATCCTCGGGCTCGAGCACGCCACCGGCCAGCAGCGGGACGGCGGAGATCGGATTGTCGAGTGCGAGATCGAGCATCGGCGTGCGAACCGCCTGGGGACACAGGCAGGAGACCTTGATCCCGTCGTCGCCGTAGGTGATCGCCAGCCACTGCGCCACGGCAACCGCGGCGTGCTTGGTCATCGTGTAGCCGAGCGCCGAGACCTCGGCGAGCAGGCCGGCCGCCGACGCCGTGCTCAGCAGATAGCCGTCGCCGCGGGCGACCATGTCCGGCAGCAGCGCCCGGGCCGCCCAGACATGGGACATGACGTTGATCTCCCAGGTCAGCGTCAGCTCGTCGTCGGGCGCCTCCGGGCCGCCGGAGGGACCGGTGATGCCGGCGTTGGAGAAGAACAGGTCGATCGGCCCGCCGCGCTCGGTCGCCCCGCTGACCAGCGCCCGGATCTCGCTCTCTGACCCGACATCGGCGACGATTCCCACGCCGCCGATCTCCGCCGCCACCGCGTGCACGCGCTCGGCGTCGAGGTCGGAGACGACGACGCGGGCGCCGTCGGCGGCGAAGCGCGTCGCGCAGGCGCGGCCGATCCCGCTGGCGGCGCCGGTGACGACGACGTGCTTTCCGGCCAGCTCCACAGCCGGTAAGCCTACGCGGCCGCCGGAGGCTATGCGGAGCCGAGCACGACGCCCGCGGCGACGATCAGCGCGCCGCCGAGCGCCACCTGGAGCAGGCTCGTGCGCAGCGAGACAGACAGAAAGCGCTTGCGCACGAGCGAGATGACGGTCAGCTCGATCGCCACCACGATCCCGGCCACGATCAGCGCCGAGTGCACGTCGTGGATGATGAACGGCAGCGAATGGAAGACGCCGCCGACCGTCGTCATCGCGCCGGTGACCACGCCGCGCGCGATCGCCGAGCCGCGGCCCGTCTCGGTCCCGTCGTCGGACAGCGCCTCGGAGAAGCCCATGCTGATCCCGGCTCCGACGGCGGTCGCCAGCCCGACGAACAGCGCGGCATGCGATCCCGACAGCAGCGCCGCCGCGAAGATCGGCGCGAGCGTGGAGAGGGTGCCGTCGATCAGCCCGACGAGTCCCGGCTGGATGTAGCGCAGCAGGAGCGTCCGCTCGTCGATATTCCTCAGGTCAGTGATGCTCTCAACCATGAGTATCACTATAACAACCCTGTTAGAATAAGGCTGCCCTCATAGAGTCTGATGCCCGAGATGCCCACGCCTCACGCCGGATCCGACGACCTCGTCGCGCTGCTGCACGCGCGTGGCGGTCGCGCCACCCCGCAGCGGCTCCTGATCCTCCGTGAGCTGCGGCGCCGGGCGTGCCACGCGACCGCCGACGACGTCCGCCGCGCGGTCCACGACGAGCTGCCGGGCACGTCGACGCCGACGGTGTACGCCACGCTCGAGCTGCTCGTCGAGCTCGGGCTCGCGCGGCGGGTCGTCGCCGGGCCCGGCGCGACCCTGTACGACCCCCGCACGGCGCCCCATCAGCACTCCGTGTGCCGGGCGTGCGGCCGGGTCGACGACGTCGACTGCGACGTCGACGTTCCCGCGCTGATGGACGCCGGGCGCGCGGCCGGCTTCCAGGCCGACGCGGTCGACGTCGTCATCTCCGGGCTGTGCGCGGACTGCGCCGCCACTCGGCCCCGGGGCACATAGCCGCCGGCCTCAGTCCGCCCGCGGACCCGGCCGCGACCCGGGAGGACGATCCGGAACCCCGGAGGACGATCCGCAGCCCCCCGGAGGACGATCCGCCCATTCCGGAGGAGGATGTCTGAAAAGTGCCCGGATACCGGGCAAAATATCGATGCCCTCGTCGTGCGCCGGCGGCGAGCCGCCTCACGGGGCCGATCCGCCGGCAGGCGGGCGCGCCTCACGGGGCCGATCCGCCGGCAGGCGGGCACGCCAGACGACGGTCCGCCGGCCGCCGGCGTCAGGCGGGCGGCGCCCGGGCGCGCGGTCAGACGGCGGTCGTCTGCGCGGGCTGCGACGGCTGGGAGGGCTGGGACTGGCCGGCGATCTTGGCGAGCTGGCGCTCCGGGGTGATCCGCACGACGTTCCAGGCGAGCCCGGTCCGCGCCAGGCCGAGGATCACGAGCCCCGACAGGTCCAGCTCATACCAGCGCAGGCCGTGGAAGGCCGAGCGCGGGAAGGCGTGGTGGTTGTGGTGCCAGGACTCCCCGAGCGACAGCACCGACAGCCAGGCGACGTTCGTCGACTGGTCGTCGACGTCGAAGCGGCGGGCGCCGAAGAAATGGCAGACCGAGTTGACCGACCAGGTCACGTGGTGCACGAAGAAGATCCGCACCAGGCCGCCCCAGACGAGGCCCCGCGCGGCGCCGTCGAGCGTGAAGCCGTGCAGGACGAAGCCGGCGACGGTGGGGATCGCCAGCGACGCGAACGCGATCAGCGGGAAGTTGCGCCCGATCGCCCGCATGCCCGGATCCTCGTAGAGATCCGGCGCATAGCGCTTCCAGTCGGCCTGCCCCTGGTTTTCCAGCAGCCAGCCGGCGTGGGCGTGCCAGAGGCCGCGCAGGCCGCTGCCGTGCCCGACGTGGGGGCTGTGGGGATCGCCCTCCTGATCGGTGTGCGCATGATGCTTGCGATGGTCGGCCACCCAGTCCATGACCGATCCCTGGACCGAGAGCGAGCCCATCACCGCGAGCGTCCGCTGCAGCCACGGATAGGTCTGGAAGGCGCGGTGGGTCAGCAGTCGGTGAAAGCCGATCGTCACCCCGCCGGCGGTGATCAGGTACATGACGACCATGATCCCGAGGTCGGTGACATCGACCTGCTTGTTCCACAGCAAGACGATCGCGGCGAGGACGCCCAGGAAGGGCACCACGACTCCCAGCAGGTTGGCCGTACGGTCTGTTCTCGTCATAGACCGTGGAGGGTGTCATACGGATCGCTGAATTTCTTGCGTCGATCCGCAACCGTCCTCCCTCAAAAATTATATAAAAATGATGAATTTGTTGTTTCGGGTCGCTCAGCGCGAGCGGCGCCGGCCGTACAGGACGCGCTTGGGGATCGGCAGCGGCGACAGCCGGTCGACCGCGCCGCCGACGAAGCGGCGGCCTTCGAGCCGCTCCAGAAGCTCCGCGAGCTCGTCGCGCTCCGCGCCGGTCAGCCGGCCGGTTCGGCCGCGGCCGATCCGCACGAGCGTCATCAGGCGCCGGCGCTGCGCCGGAGTCAGTCGCGTCACGTGCTCGTGGGCGAGCAGCGCCACCTCGCCGAGCATCAGCAGCTTGGCGACCGGCAGGCGCTTGAGGCCCGGCACTCGCCCGGCGGCGGTGGCGACGGCCCGTGTGGTCAGGCCCGAGGGCACCTCCCGCAGTCTATGGGGCGGCCCGGGCACAGCGCGGGCGCGCGCCGCGAACGGCGCGCGCCCGGCCCAGGCGAGCTATGCGAGGTGCGCGCAGACCGCCTTGGTCTCCGTGTAGGCCTCCAACACCTCATGGCCCATCTCGCGTCCCCAACCGGACTCCTTGTAGCCGCCGAACGGCAGCGACGCGTCGAAGACGTTGTAGCAATTGATCCATACCGTGCCCGCCTGCAGCCGCTTGGCCACGCGGTGAGCCTTGGACAGGTCGCTCGTCCAGACGCCCGCGGCGAGACCGTAGTTGGTGTCATGGGCCTTGGGCAGGACGTCGTCGACGTCCTTGAACGGGGACACGGTGACGACCGGGCCGAAGATCTCCTCGGCCTCGACCTTCATCTTGGGGTTCGTGTTGGTGAGCACGGTCGGCTCCACGAAGTAGCCCCGATCGCCCTTGCGCTGCCCGCCGACGGCGAACTCGGCGCCCTCCTGGCGGCCGGCGTCGAAGAAGCCGGTGACGCGCTCCAGCTGCTCCTGGGAGACGAGCGGGCCCATCTGCGTCTCGGGATCCTGACCCGAGCCGACCTTGATCGACCTGGCGTAGTCGGTGACGCCCTGCAGCACGTTGTCGTAGTGCTTGTTCTCGACGTAGAGCCGCGATCCGGCGCAGCAGCACTGGCCGTGGTTGAAGAAGATCGCGTTCGCCGCTCCGGGGATCGCCGTCTCCATGTCGGCGTCGGCGAAGACGATGTTCGGCGACTTGCCGCCGAGCTCGAGCGAGACCTTCTTGAGGTTGCCGGCCGAGGCCTTGACGATCAGGCGGCCGACCTCGGTGGAGCCGGTGAAGGCCACCTTGTCGACGTCGTCATGGGCGGCGAGCGCCGCGCCGGCCTCACCGAAGCCGGGCACGATGTTGACCACGCCGGCGGGGACGCCGGCCTCGAGGATCAGCTCGCCGAGGCGCAGCGCCGACAGCGGCGTCTGCTCGGCGGGCTTGAGGATGATCGTGACGCCCGCGGCGAGCGCCGGGGCGAGCTTCCAGGCCGCCATCAGCAGCGGGAAGTTCCAGGGGATGATCTGCCCGACGACGCCGACCGGATCGCGCAGCGTGTAGGCCAGGAACTCGGCGCCTGGCATGTAGGGGACCGAGATCGGGATCGTGTTGCCCTCGATCTTCGTCACCCAGCCCGACATGTAGTGGAAGATGTCGGCGGCCAGCTCGACGTCGGCGGCGCGGGCGATCCCGAGCGGCTTGCCGTTGTCCAGCGACTCCAGGGCGGCCAGCTCGTCGGCGTGCTGCAGCACGAGATCGCCGAGGCGATGGATGATCCGGCCCCGCTCGTTGGGCTTGATCTTCGTCCAGATCCCGTTGTCGAACGCCGCGCGCGCCGTCTTGACAGCGCGGTCGATGTCCTCCGAGTCGCCCTCGGCGATCCTGGCCAGGACCTCGCCCGTCGCCGGGTTGAAGGTCTCGAACGTCTTGCCCGACGCCGACTCCACCCACTCGGAGCCGATCAGCATCTTGCGCGGCTCGCTCGTGAAGGCGACCGCCTTCTCGTCGACCACATCGGCAATTGCCATGCGATGTTTCCTCTCTCTCGTGCTCTGGCCTGTCACGGCCACCGTGTCAGGCGAGAATCGCGCCCGCCGGCGTGCAGGGCAAATGGCGCGTCCGGGTTGCAGCAACGTTGCAAGGGCGTAGCCTAGGCGGAAAGGGACGCGAGAGAGATGCGAGACACCTGGGTCGGGCTGCAGGCCGGAGTCGATGCGCGCAAGTGGGCGGGGCTGCTGCGCCGCGCCCATGACGCCGCGCTGCACGGCGGCCACGTGCCGGCGATCGTCCGCGGCGTGATCGCCGACTCCTGGGAGCGCTGCAGCGAGGACGGCGTCGACCCCGACGAGCCCGGCGCGCCGCTCGTCATCGACCCCGACGACGCCGGCGAGCGCTGGCGTGACCATCCTCTGTCGGCGACCACCGGGATCCTGCGCAGCGTCCTCGGCGATCTGCTCTACGAGGCGCGCCACATCGTCGTCGTCGCCGACGGCGACGGCTGCCTGCTGTGGGCCGACGGGCACCCCGACGTCCTGCGGGCGTCCGAGCGGATCCGCTTCTCCCCCGGGCACGCCTGGAGCGAGCGGGCGGCGGGAACGAACGCCGTCGGCACCGCGCTCGCCGCCGACCACGCCGTCCAGGTCTTCTCGGCCGAGCACTACCGCTCCGAGGTCCACGGCTGGCAGTGCTCGGGCGCGCCCGTCCACGATCCCGAGACCGGCGGCGTGCTCGGGGCGATCGACGTCACCGGTCGCTATGACACCGCCAGCCCGCACACGCTCGCGCTCGTCGAACTGGCGGCGCGGCTCGTCCAGGAGCACCTGCGCTGCGCGATGCTCGAGCGCGACGCGCGGATCCTCGGGCTGTTCGCCGAGCACACGGCGCAGTTCGGCGGGCCGGCCGCCGCGCTCAGCCCGTCAGGGCGGGTGCTCGCCGCGACGCCGCACGCGTGGACGAGCGGGCGGATCGAGGTTCCCCCGGGCGGCAGCGAGGTGGAGCTCGGCGGCGGCGCGGCCGAGGTCCACCCGCTCGGCGAGGGCGCGCTCGTGCTCCCGACGCGGCCCGCGCGCTCGCGCCCGCGCACGACGCCGAGCCGCCTGGATCTGCTCGGCAAGGACCGGGCCACCCTGCGCACCCCGACCGCGATCCATCGGCTCACCATCCGCCACTCGGAGATCGTCGCGCTGCTCGCCCTGCACCCCGACGGCCTCGATTCGCGTACGTTGTCGGAGATGCTGTACGGCGAGCCCGGCCACGAGATCGCGGTACGCGCGGAGTGCCATCGCCTCCGTGACATCCTCGGCTCCGCGCTCGCCACGCGCCCATACCGGCTGCTCGGAATCGACGCCGACCTCGTCGCGGTACGCGAACGGCTCGCCGCGGGTCAGCCGGTCGACGGCACGCCCGGGGCGCTGCTGCCGCGCTCCACGGTTCCGGCGATCGCCGCCGCGCGCGACGCGCTGCAGGCCGCGCTGGCGGCCGCCGAGCCGGCCTGAGTCGAGGCCGGGAGTGTGGCCCGGCGGCGCGGGCCCGGCGGCGCGGGCCCGGCGGCGCGGGCCCGCCGGCGGAGGCCCCGCCGGCGGGATTCAGCGCACCCCGCTATCCGGCCAGGAACGCCGCCGGCACGTTGCGGTACGGCACCTGGTCGGGCGCGAGGATCCGCTTGTCGCCCGGATAGGCGACCTTCCAGTCGTGCGCCGAGTACCAGTCCAGCCGGTTGAGCATGACCGGCTTGGCGAAGTCCTGGAGGGCGTCGCGCCCGTTGAAGCGCTGGAGCCTGCTCCACTTCGCCCAGGCCGCGTAGACCGAGCGCTCGTCCGCCGGCACGCTGTCGGACACCCGGACGCCGTCGGTGGTCACGTATGTCGTCGGATAGCCGGGCGCCCCGAGGGTCAGCGGGATCTCGTTCGGGATGACGTCGTAGGGAGCGAAGTTCGGATGGCTGGTGAACGCGCTGTACATCGGCTCGGCGGAGTGGTCCTCCTGGTTCATCGGCTGGATCCCGAGGATCTGCTCGACCGTGCGCACCATGTTGATCTGCGAGTAATAGTTGTCGTCGACGCCGGGGTTGGAGTACGGGCTGATGACCTCCGCGATGCTGCGATGGCCGTCGACGTGGTCGACGCCGTTCTGGGGATCGTCCTCGACGACGAAGATCGCGGTGCTGCGCCAGAAGCGGCTGTGGGAGATCGTGTCGACGATCCGCCCGACCGCGAGGTCGTTGTCGGCGACCTCGGCGACCGGATCGGGGTCGCCCGTCCCGACGCCCGCGGTGTGGTCGTCGGGCATCCACATGAGCGTCAGTCCGGCGAGCTTGCCGGTCTGCTCCGCCTGGCGGAACTGCTGGAGCCAGACGTCGACGCGATACTGATCGGGCACGTCGAGGTCGAACTTCGGATAGGCCTCGTCGATGATCGCGTTCAGCGACGGGATGTCGGAATAGGTCTGATACTCGTCCTCAGGGACGGGGAGCGGACCGCTCGCCTTGCCCTCGAGGATCTGCGAGTCCTGGTACCACTGATCCCACGTCGGGGCGCCGGTCGACGGCAGGTTGAAGAAGTTGGCGTACTCGCCGAAGTCCTGCACGCTCACCCCGGCCCTCTGCGCGGCGTTCCACAGGAAGCCGTCGCGCTGATAGGCGAGCGCGTCGCCGCCCTGAGCCGGATAGGAGCGGTAGAAGGCGCCGAACTCCTTCTCGACGTAGTCGTTGGCCTCGGCCTGGACGATCCAGTTGTGGCCGTCGGCCGACAGCGTGCCCTCGTCGTAGAAGTTGTCGAAGTCGCCGAAGCGCAGCGCCAGCGCGTGCAGGTTCGGGGTGACCGACTCGCCGAACTGCGCGTCGGCCGGATCACCGTTGCCCTCCGGCAGATCGCCGAGGACCTGATCGTAGGTGCGGTTCTCCTTGACGATCACGAACACGTGCTTGATCGGCGAGCGGCCGCCGGTGAACCGCGGGATGACCGACGGGACGCTGTCGTAGCTGCCGCTGTTGATCAGCGGGATCTGGCCCCAGGCGTTGTCGGTGAACACGACGCGGGTCTGCGCGCTCAGCTGCCGACCGGTCGGCAGGCCGAACGTGGTGACGCTTCCGGTGTCGTCATACGTGTTGTAACCGGTGGCCGGCGAGGTGCCGGGACCCTTGGTGATCGTCGCCTGTGGACCACGATCACCGATTCCCCTGTCGTTGGTCACGACGATCTCGTTGTTGAGCGCCGGGTCGGCCTGCACCTGCACGGGATACCAATCGGTCGGGATCAGCCCCTCGAACGTCATCGGCGTCGTCAGGCCGCTGTAGTGGTACTCGGCGATCGCGTTGTCTCGCCCGATGCTGACCAGGACATCGTTGGCGTCGGGCATCGTGATCGCGTTGGGATAGCTGCCGACCGTCGCCCCGGGCACCGGATTGACATTGACCGTCTGGGCGACGGTGTTCGTCGCCTCGTCGATGACCGACACGCTGTCGTCGTTGGAGTTGGCGACGAACAGCGCCGAGCCGCTCTGATACAACGCGGTCGGCTCCAGTCCCGTCGGGATCTCCCGCGTCTCGGCGCCGGTCGTCGGGGTCGTCAGGTCGACGACCGACACGTCGCCGGTGGTGGCCGCGCCGGTCGAGCGGTCGGCGACGATCGGCGTGCCGTCGGAGAGATTGGTGAAGTCACTCCCCGTCGCCGGGCGGCCGCCCTCGTCGGAGACGTAGGCCACCGTCCCGTTGTCGGCGAGGACCACCTGGCGCGGCGCGTTGCCGACCGGGATCTGGGTGACGAGCGTGTTGGTGGAGGTGTCGATGACACCGAGCGTGTTGGCGCCGTTCAGCGCGACATACAGCGTGCTGCCGTCGGGCGAGAGCGCCATGCCGGCCGGCAGATAGGCGCCGCTGGGGCTGCTCGGGCCGTCGTTGGGGTTGCACGCCGCGGACGTCAGCGCCGAGCCGCACAGCGGGATCGACGCCGTCTGGGTCGCCTGCCCGGTCGTCGGGTCGAAGCTGAAGCGCAGCAGATACGTCGACTGCGGCACCCAGAGCGTCGTCCCGTCCGCGGAGAAGAGCGGCCCGTCGGGGCCGGCCGAGTAATCGGTCGAGTCCCCCGAGCCCGTCTGCAGCGGCACCGTCTGGACGATCTGCCCGGTCTGCACGTCGATGATCGTCAGGTTGGCGGAGAAGTCGTTCCAGCCGAGCGCCGCCATGTACACACCGTCAGGGCTCAGCGTGCTGGACGTCAGTCGCGCCTGGGTGTCGAGGATCCGGCTGCCGAGCGGCGAGACCCACTGATTGGTCGGCAGCAGGATCGCGCCGTTGACGTCCTGGCCCACCTGATTGGTGCCGAAGGGGTCAAACCCGCCGAACGCGGCCGACGCGATGCCGACCGTGGCCACGAGCACGAGCACCGTCGTGGCGAGCAGCACCCGGGTCCGGGTTGCGACCCGCTCGCGTCCACGCAACTTCCCCATCGTCCACCTCCACGTCGCCGATCAGGGCGCAGAGCAGTCACGACGAGCATCCCTGCTCACCCTGCGGGAACGTCTGTCCGTGCACCTCGAGGCCCGACCCTACTTCCGGCCGGGACGCCGGGTGTTATCAACTCGTGTTCATGATGTGGCGGCCGCCACGGCCATCGCGAACCGTTCACAAGTTGTTGACGAGTTGTCACCGGGCCGCGCCTATATTCGCCGCTGTGGCGGCCGTCGACGTCAGCGGGCTGGTCAAGCGCTATGGCACCACGCCCGCGCTCGACGAACTCGACCTCGTCGTCGGCGAGGGCGAGGTCCGCGGCCTGCTGGGGCCCAACGGCGCCGGCAAGACGACGCTGCTGCGCTGCCTGTTCGGCCTCGTCGCTCCCGACGCGGGGACGATCCGCCTGTTCGGCCGCCCGCTGCACGCGCCGCGCGCAGTCCCGCTGGACGGCGTCGCCGGCTTCGTCGAGGAGCCGGCGTTCTATCCCTATCTCAGCGGACGCCTCAACCTCGAGCTGCTCTCAGAGCTCGACGGCGGTTCGCCGGGCCGGTCCGTCGACGAGGTGCTGACGAAGGTCGATCTGCTGGGGCGCGCCGGTGACCGGGTCAGCGGTTACTCGACCGGCATGCGTCAGCGGCTCGGCATCGCCGCCGCGCTGCTGCGCTCACCGCGGCTGCTGCTGCTCGACGAGCCGACGAGCGGGCTGGACCCGGCGGGCGCGCACTACGTCGCGGCGCTCGTGCGCGAGCTGGCGGCCCAGGGGACCGCGGTGCTGCTCTCCAGCCATCAGATCGGCGAGCTGGAGACGGTCTGCGACGCCTACACGTTCGTGCGCGAGGGACGCGTCGTGTGGGGCGGAACGGTGGCCGAGCTGCGCGCGCAGGCGCCGGCCGGCGCCTACGGGTTGGAGTGCAGCGACGACGAGCGCGCGATCGAGATCGCGGGCGAGCGGCGCGGCGTCCGGGCGGCCCGCGCCGCCAGGGGCGGGCTGTCGCTGGCCGTCGATGCCGGCTGCCTGGACCCGTACGTCGTCGCCCTCGGGCACGCCGACATCGCCATCCGCCGGCTGGAGCTGCTGGTCAGCCCGCTGCAGAGCATGTTCTTCGCCCTGACCGGCGACGGGCCGGCCCAGCCGCCGGAGTCGCTGGACCCGCGTGCGCTCATCGATCGGGTGGCGGTCACGCCGTGAGTGCGACCGCGAGTGCTCCGACCGTCGAGGGGGCGTTCGCGGCCGGGCCGCGGCCTTCGGCCGACGTCTGGAGCGTCTACCGGACCGAGCGGATCAAGCTCCAGGCGCAGCTCGCCACCCGGCTGCTGGCGGTCGTCGCGCTCGTCGGGCCGTTCGCCTTCGCCGCGCTGCTGAAGGTGCAGAGCGGCACGCCGTCCGACGCGCTGTTCGGGATCTGGGTCCACTCGTCGGGCTTCGCCATCTCGCTCGTCGTGCTGAGCTTCGCCGGCAACTGGGGGTTCTCGCTGATCGCCGGGCTGATCGCCGGCGACATGTTCGCCGCCGAGGATCGCCACGGGACGTGGAAGACGGTCGTCACGCGCTCGGTCGATCGCCGCGAGCTGTTCGCCGGCAAGGTGCTGGCGGCGGTGACGTTCACGACGACGCTGCTGCTGGCGACCGCGCTGTCGAGCATCGTCGCCGGCGTGCGTGCTGACCGGCGGCCACGGCTGGTCAACCTCAGCGGGGTGCTGCTGAGCTCCGGGCGCTCGCTCGCGCTGGTCGTCACCGCCTGGCTGCTGTGCGTGCTGCCGATGCTCGCCTACACGAGCGTCGCGATCCTGCTGTCGGTGGCGACCCGCAACGGGATCGTCGGGGTGCTCGGGCCGAGCCTGGTGGCGCTCGCCACGCAGCTGCTCGACCTGATCGGCAAGGGGGTGTGGGCCCATCTGCTGCTGATCGGCTCGGCGTTCGACGGCTGGCACGCGCTGCTGACCTCGCATCCCTTCTTCGGGCCGCTGGCGGTCTCGAGCATCGTCAGCGTCATCTGGATCGCGGTCTGCCTCGGGCTCGCCTGGCGGATCCTCGCGCGGCGGGACTTCGTGGCGTCGTCGTCGTCATCGGCGGCGCGCGGGGCCGGCTGGATCGCGCCGATCCGGCTCGTCGCCGTCGCGATCGTCGTCATCGCGGTCCTCGCCGTCGCCTCGGGCTGGGGCCCGCCCGGCGTGACGAGCGCCCGGCTGCGCGCCAGCATCGGCGCCGAGTTCAACCGCATCACCCTGCTGCAGCAGAGCCTGCTCGGACGCCGGGCCCCGGCCGGCGCCGCCTTCGACGTCGTCCCGAGCTGCAATCAGCACTCCAATCGCAATGCCACCGGGCCCGGCGACTGGATGTGCACGCTGTTCGTCTACCTGCCCCAGCCGGGCAAGGTGCCGTTCCAGCAGACCCCGGTCGAATACGAGGTCAGCGTCGCGTCCAACGGGTGCTACAAGGCTCAGTCGCCGCCCGCGTTCGTCGGCGGGCAGACGATGCAGGACGCGCAGGGCGACAGCGTGACCAATCCGCTGTACGTCGTCTACGGGTGCTTCAACATCCTCTGACGCGGGTCGGCGGGCCGGCGGGCCGGCGGGCCGGCGGGCCGGCGGGTCGGCGGGGGTGGGGCTTGGAGCCGGCCGGCGAACGCCTCCGGGGGGAGGATGTCGATATTTCGGCCGCATATGGTCACTTTTTCAGACATCCTCCCGGGGCTGGGCTGGGCTGAGGTGCGGGAGCTCGGACCGTCGACTAGGCTTGCGCCCGTCGTGGTGTCCGCGCAGCGGATCCGTGAGCTCGCCCTCGCCCTGCCGGAGGCGATCGAAGCCGACCATCACGGCCGGCCGTCGTTCCGCGTGCGGGGGAAGATCTTCGCGACGCTGTGGGATGAGGGCCACGTCAACGTCATGCTCGACGAGCCGGGTATCCTGACCGCGGTCGGCGACCATCCCGGCGCCTGCCGCGAGCTGTGGTGGGGCAAGCGCCTGAGCGCGGTGCAGGTGTCGCTCGCCGACGCCGACGAGGCGATCGCCACCGACCTGCTCGCCGACGCCTGGGAGCGCCGGGCTCCGGCACGGCTGCGCGGCAAACGCGCCGGTTGGCGTTAGGCCGGTGCCGGGGAGGTCGCGACACGCTCCGCCGGGGCCGGGGCCGCCGGGGCCGGGGCCGCCGGGGCCGCCGGGGCCGGGGCGGGGGCGGGGGCGGGCGCGCGCTGCTCGGGTGCCGAGATGAGGGGCGCCGGGAGCGCCGGGGACGCCGAGGATTCGGCGCTCGGAGCGGCATCCGCCGCCGGGGCGGGATCGCCGTCCGCGCGCCACTTCGGCTCCTCGAGCAGCGCGAGCAGCGCCGTCACGACGAGCGGGTCGAACTGACGGCCGGCGTTGGCGATCAGCTCGGCTTCGGCGTCCTCGAACGGCAGCGCCCGGCGATACGAGCGGTCGGTGCGCATCGCGTTCCACGAGTCGCAGCAGGCGATGATCCGCGACTCGAGCGGGATGTCCTCTCCGACGAGACGATCGGGATAGCCGTCGCCGTCCCAGCGCTCGTGATGGGAGCGCACGATCAGGCCGACGTCGCGCATGAAGCCCCCGACGCGGTCGAGCATCTTCTGGCCCTCGACGGTGTGCGTGGTGATGATCTCCCACTCGTCGGGATCGAGCCGGCCGGGCTTGTTGATGATCTCCTTCGGGATCGCGATCTTGCCGACGTCGTGCAGGAGCGCGCCGAACTCGAGATTGCGGCGATGCTCGGCGTCGAGCCCGAGCGCGTCGCCCAGCTCGAGCGCCAGCCTCACGACGCCGCGGCTGTGCGCGCCGGTGTAGCCGTCGTCGGCCTCGACGACGTCACCGAGCACGAGCGCCGTCCCGCGATAGGCGCCGTTGAGCTCGATCAGGCTCCGGATGCGCTGCTGGCGCTCGCGAGCGAACACCGCCAGCAGCCCGAGCAGCGGCAGCGGCGCGAACGCGGCGAGCGGGTGGGCATGCATGTCCTCGCCGACGACCAGGCCGATCCCCGACAGCGCGGCGTCGATCGCGTAGGGCCACGTGTCGCGCAGCTGGACCATCAGGCCCGCCTCCTGCGCGGCGAAGAACCGCAGCGTGGAGGCGACGAAGTCCAGCCCGAACTGCGCGGCGAGCGCGGCGATCAGCAATGCCGGCCCGGCGTTGCGCGGGGCGGTCCCGGCGAGCGCGAAGACGAGCGCGGGACCGATCGCGAACCACGAGTTGCCGAACGCGAACAGCATGCGTCCCGGAGGCGCGCTGCCGCGCAGCACCTCGGGCAGGAAGACGATCAGCAGCGCGACGACGACCGCGAACGGGACGATCGCCACCGGCATCGCGAACAGCAGCGGGACGAAGGCGAGCTGTGTCGCCGCGGCAAAACCGAAGGGCGTGTCGAAGCGCACGCGCGTGGCGAGCACGAGAATCGCCGTACAGAGCAGCGCCGGGCCGATCCGCAGGGCGTGCGGCGGGTCGATCACCCAGATGAGGCCGGCGGCGGCGAGAAAGCCGGTGCCGGCGAGGATCTCGACGACGCCCTCGCGCGCGCGCACCGTCAGCCCCCGGCGACGGATCGTCTCGGCGAGGAGCTCCTGCTCCTCCAAGTTCGGCTGCAGCGACATGCCATTAGGAGTGATCGGCCCCCCCGGAGCAGGGCTGAAACCGGCCTCGGTCATGCGTCCAGCGCAGACGGCCTCGGGCTCAGTCCGGCGCGGCGCGGCCGACAACACGAGGGCAGCTCACAACTCGATACTGAAAAGGGCAAACCCGGCGCGAGCCGGGGACGCAAAGCCAGGGGTCTCGCAGGAGGCGAGATGGCCCGGTTGCCAGTGCTCACCACGGAAGGTGTGTACAGATGACGAAGTGCCTTTTCAGCCCGCGCCGGGCCGGCGCCACGGCGATGGTTGCCGCGGTGGTCGCCACGCTCGCGGCCAGCCCCGCGGTGGCGAACGCCGGCACCGTGGCCGCCCCCACTCCCAAGTCGCTCGTCGGCGAGATCGTCTCGACCGTCGCCAAGCTCGCCTCGACCGCGTCAAGCTCGGCGGTGGCCACCGCGTCGTCGACGGCGACCAGCGCGGTGTCGAGCACCGGCAGCATCGTCTCGGCGACCGTCCACGCCGCGTCCTCGGCCGTGGCGGCCGTCGATGCCGCCGACCCGACGATCGGCAGCACCGCCGACTGCTCCACTCCGGCCCTGAGCCAGCCGTTCGCCATCTACGGCGACTTCGACGAGTACGCGCCCGTGCCCGGGCAGGCGTCCGACGACTTCGCCGGCACCGGGTGGACGCTGGCCGGCGGAGCCACGGTGAGCACGAGCATCCTCGCCGATGCCATGTTCGGCCCGGTGCTCGCCCTTCCCAGCGGGTCCGTGGCGGTCAGCCCGCCGATGTGCGTGCGGTCGGACTATCCGACCGCGCGGATGATGGTCGACGACGCGGCCGGCGCCGGCCCGGTGTACGTCCTGGCCACCTACGCCGGCGTCGACGCGCCGGTGTACGCCGGCGCCGCGTCGAGCGCAGGTCCGATCTGGACGCCATCGGCGGTGCTCCAGACCAACCCGGGCTCGCAACCGGGCTGGCAGCTCGTCCGCTTCATTCTCGTGGCGGGCTCGACCGACGCCCGCACCGACGTCTATGACCTCTACGTCGACCCGCGGATGACGAGCTGAGGGCGCCGCGCCGGGACGCCCCTCACTGCTCGGTGAGCACCGGCGCGGGGCGCGCGCCGGGCCGGTCGTCACCGGCGTCGTCAGGCGGTCGCACGCCGCCCGTCGCCTGAAGGGCGAGAATCGCGGTGTCGTCGCGCAGGCGCCCCGGCGGGGGCAGCGCGCGGGCCTCCAGCTCGGTGAGCAGATCGGCCGCGCTGTCGGCCGGCAGCGCCGTGAGCAGCGATCGCAGGCCGCCGTCGCCCCCGAGCCGGGGATTGCGCTCGACCAGCCCGTCGGTGTAGAAGAGCAGCAGGTCGCCGACGCCGAGCTCGACCTCGACCTCGGGAAAGCGGGGCTCGGAGAAGACGCCGAGCAGCGGGCCGTGGCCCCCCAGCGCCCGGACCTCGCCGCCGGCGCGCCGGACGAGCGGGGCGGGATGACCGCCCCGGGCCAGCCGGATCCTGACTCCGGACTCGCCGGGCTCGAGCCGCCCGTAGACCGCCGTGCAGAACCGCCCGTAGCCCGAATGGCGCAGCGCGTCGTTGACGACCTCGAGGACGCGCGAGGGCCGCGGCTGCAGCCGGGCGATCACCCGCGTCGTGTGGCGGGTGAGCGCGGTCACCGCCGCGGCCTCGGCGCCATGGCCGCAGACGTCCCCGATCACCACCCCCCACGCTCCGTCGGGCAGCGCGAACAGGTCGTAGAAGTCACCGCCGACCTCGAGCGCCGGATCGCCCGGACGGAAGCTGACCGCCACGCCGACGCCCGGCACCCTCGGCAGATCACGAGGCAGCAGGCTCGTCTGCAGCTCGCTGAGCTGCCGCGCGCGCTGCGCGGCGTCACGCGCGCGGCCGATCGCCACGCCGGCGGTCCGAGCCATCAGGTCGACGACCCGCCGATCCTCCTCGGCGGGCCGGCGGGGCCGGTCGTAGTACACGGCCACGGTGCCGACGAGCCGGCCGTCGTCAGCGTGGATCGGCGTCGACCAGCAGGCCCGCAGCCCGTGCTCGGCGGCGAGCTCGCGATAGTCGCGCCACAGCGGATCGATGCTCGTGTCCTGCACGATCACCGGCGAGTCGCGGAAGGCCGCCGTTCCGCACGACCCGGCGTTCGGGCCGAGCTCGATGCCGTCGATGGCCTGCCGATAGGCGGCCGGCAGACTCGGCGCCGCGGCGTGGGTCAGCCGTCGCCCATCGTCGCCCAACAGCATGACCGACGCGCGGGCATCGTATTCCGAGATCGACTCCACGCAGCGGACGATCGCCTCCAGCGTCCTGGGCAGCGGCTCGCCGTCGGCGATCAGGGCGAGGATGTCCCGCTGCGCCGACAGCAGGCGCTGCGAGCGCACGCGCTCGCTGACGTCCTGGAAGACGACCACCGCGGCGAAGACCTCGCCGTCCTCGTCGCGGATCGGACCGGCGCTGAGCCGCACCGTGATTCGCGACCCGGCGCCGGCCTCGTAGAGCAACTCCTCGTCACGGACGACCTCGTCGCCGCGCAGCGCGCGGGCCAGCGGCCAGCGCTCGGCCGCCGGCCCATCGGCGCCGACCCGGAAGATCGGGAGATCGCTCAGCGCGCCCCGCAGCAGCGACGGACCGAGGATCGCCGACGCCTGGTCGTTGGCGAATACGATCCGCCCCGACGGCGCCTCGGCGATCATCGCCCCCACCGGGAGCTGCTGCAGGGTCTGCTCGAGTCGCAGGCGCTCGGTCCGCAGTTCAGCCGCCGCCTGACGACGGACCCGGGAGAGCTCGAGATGGGCCCGCACCCGCGCCAGGAGCTCCCGTCCGGAGAACGGCTTGGGGAGATAATCGTCGGCCCCGGCCGCCAGCCCGTCGATCGCCGCCTCTTCCCCGGCCCGCGCCGACAGCATGATCACCGGCAGCTCCCGCGTGCCGGGATCGGCGCGCAGCGCGGCGAGCAGCTCGTAGCCGTCGAGCCCGGGCATCATCACGTCGGTGATCACGAGGTCCGGTGGGCGCTCACGGGTGACGGCGAGCGCCGTCTCCCCGTCGCCGACCGATTCGACATCGACATGGTCGGCGAGCAGGAGCATCAGATAACGGCGCAGATCCGGGTTGTCGTCGGCGATCAGCACGCGCCCCCGCCGGTCCTCGGGATCGCCGGACTCCGCCCCGCGGGCCGAGATCCGGTCCGGGACCTCGCCGCGGCCGGCGGAGCGGGCGATCCAGCTCTCGGCCTCCTCGACGAAGAGCGGCGAGATCGATTCGCTCGGGGCGACGTCGCGCTCGGAGACCTGGTCAGGCGGAAGATGGGATCGCCCGAGCGGCAGCCGGACGCTGAAGCGCGATCCCTCGCCGAGCACGCTCTGCGCCGAGACCTCGCCGCCGTGCAGCTCGACGAGCTCCTTGACGAGCGCGAGGCCGATGCCCGTCCCCTCGTAGCTGCGCGCCGCGCGACGGACGCGGTGGAAGCGCTGGAAGAGGCGGCTCATCTCCTCCTCCGGGATGCCCGAGCCCGTGTCGCTGACCGCCAGCTGCACGCCGTCGGGCAGCGTCCGCAACGCCACCGTGATCCGCCCCTCCAGGGTCGCCTTGAAGGCGTTGGAGAGCAGGTTCATGACGATCCGCTCCCACAGGTCGCGATCGAGGTAGACCGGCTCGGGCGGCTCCGAGCAGTCGATCACGAGCTCGATCCCGGCGCGCTGGGCGGCATCGCTGAACGTCCCGGCGAGCCGCGCGGTCAGCGCCCCGACGTCGGTGGGGCGAAACTCGGCCCGCATCCGGCCGGCCTCCGCGCGTGAGAAATCAAGCAGCGCGTTGACGAGCTTCAGCAGCCGGCGGGCGTTGCGGTGAACGAGCTCCAGCTGGTCGGCGTCCAGCCCGCCCGCCCCGCCGATCGCGTCCTGGAGCGGCCCGAGCATCAGCGTCAGCGGGGTCCGGAACTCGTGGCTGACGTTGGAGAAGAACGCCGTCTTGGCCTCATCGAGCTCCTCCAGCTGCGCGGCGCGCCGGCGTTCGTACTCGTAGCTGCGCGCGGTGCTGATCCCGCCCGCCAGATGCTGGGCGATCAGATCCACGAACGACCGGTAGCCGTCGTCGAGCGGCCGATGGCGATTGAGTCCGACCACCAGGAAGCCGTAGGGCTCACGGTGGGCGACGTTGACCACCGGCACGGCGAGCGCCTGCACCGGGGGCTCGTCCCAGGCCCCCGCCGGCAGCTCGCCGAAGTGCTCGCCGGTCACGTCGACGACGACCGCTCGCCCCGCCCGCAGCTCCGACACCGGCCACGGCTCGCTGGACTCACCGGACCCGCCGAGCCCGCCGAGCCCGCCGAGCCCGCCGAGCCCGCCGGCGCGCACGATCGCCGGCGCGGCCGGATGGCCCTCCTCGATCCCGCTGGAGCAGGCGAGCCGCGCGACGCCGGGGTCGTCGCCGAACAGATAGGTGATCGTGAACGGCAGCGAACTGGGATTGGCCGCCAGCTCCCGGCAGGTGGACTGCAGGAACGCGTCCTCGTCGCTGGCCGCCGAGGCCACCGAGCCCAGTTCGCGCAGCGTCGCCATCCGCCGCTCGCCGATCACCTGCTCGGTCGTCTCGGTCACCACGCACAGCATCCCGGCGACCAGGCCGGCGTCGTCGGCGAGCGGGCTGTAGGAGAACGTGTGGTAGGTCTCCTCTCGGTAACCGGAGCGCTCCAGGAACAGGAGCAGGTTCTCGTCCCAGGTCGCCTGGCCGCTGCTGATCACGGTCTCGATGCGCGGCCCGATCTCCGGCCAGATCTCGGCCCACACCTGACGCGCGGGCCGCCCGAGCGCCCACGGGTACTTGTTGGCGAGGGTGTCCCGACGGTACTTGTCGTTGCACAGGAAGGTCAGCTCCGGCCCCCAGGCCATCCACATCGAGAAGCGGGAGGTCAGCAGCACCCCGACGACCGTCTGCAGGCTGCGCGGCCAGGTCTCGATCGGCCCGAGCGGGGTCGCGGCCCAGTCCACGGCCGACAGGTCGTCGCCGACCTCGCCGCTGAGCGCGAGCACGTCACGCAGACCGAGCTGGGCGCGGTGCGCCGTCATCGCACCGCGGATCCTTCACGCCGCGGGATCTCCGCCCAGACGCGGACCCCGGAGTCGTCGTCCACCCCCCAGCGGTCGGCGACGGCGTCGACGATGTGGAGACCCAGCCCGCCCGGGGTCGCGTCCTTGGGACGGAGCGCGGGCCGGCTCTCCGAGCGGCCGACGTCGGAGACCGAGATCGTCAGCAGGGACGCCGAGAGTGCGATCGTCAGCTCGAGCTCGTCGCGCGCGCTGCTCCCCGAGTGCCGGACGGCGTTCGTGACCAGCTCTGAGACGACGAGCGTGGCATCGTCGCCGAGCACGCCGAGCGCGACGAGCTCCCGCGTCGCCTCGCGCGCCGACTGAGGCGCCGAGGGGTCACACGGGAACCGGCGGCGCAGCAGTTCGGAGGCCTCGCTCGTCATCACGGCTCCGTATTACCCCATACCGGCGCGCCCCACGTCGCGCCAGGACCGCGGGCGAGGGAAATTTCGCCGAAATCCCCGCGTTCTCGGCGGCGTCCACGGTGCCGGGACCGGTTCAGGGGCTCACGCGGGCCGGTCAGGCCACGGCTGGATGCAGCATCACCGCGGCGCGCTCGCGAACCAGCGAGGCCCGCAGCTGGTCGTCGAGCTCGGGCGCCAGGCGCAGGAACGCCGAGACGAGCGCCGGGTCGAACTGGGTGCCGCTCCCGCGCTCGATCTCCGCCAGCACGTCCTGCATCAGCCACGCCTCCTTGTAGGCCCGCTTGGAGAGCAACGCGTCATAGACGTCGACGACCGCGCAGATGCGACCGGCGATCGGGATCTCCTCGCCCGCGAGCCCGGCGGGGTAGCCGCTCCCGTCCCAGCGCTCGTGGTGGGTCAGCGCGATGCTCTGGGCCATCTGCACGAGCGGGTTGTCAGAGCCGGCCAGCAGCGCGGCGCCGATCGTGGTGTGGGTCTTCATCGCCTCCCACTCCGCGGCGTCGAGCGGGCCGGGCTTGAGCAGGATGCTGTCGGCGATCCCGAGCTTGCCGATGTCGTGCGCGACGCTCGCCCACATGAGGGCCTGCGCCTGATCGGCGCTCCAGCCGAGCTTCAGCGCCAGGCAGCGGCAGAGCACGCCGATTCGCAGGGTGTGCTCGCCGGTCTCGGCATCACGCGACTCGACCGCCTGGGCGAGTCGCTGGACGAGCTCGAGCTGGCTCTCCCGGAGACGGCGCGAGTATGCGTCGCGCTCGACGAACGCCGCGACATAGCTCGCCACCACCATCCCGAGGAGGCCGAGGACCCAGCCGGCCAGCGGATAGCTGACGACCAGGACCGTCCCGGAGTCGAAGGCGAGCGCGGTGGCGAGCAGATAGGCCGCGACGACGCCGAGGGCGAGCAGCGACGCGAACAGCATCCGCAGGCGCAGCACGGCCAGCGGCGCGGCGAGGGCGCAGAGGATCGTCGCGATCACCGCCATCCAGGCGGGAGCGGGCGTGAGCGGATTGCCGTGTAACGCGGTCCAGATGGCATCGGCCTGAACCTCGACGCCGGCCATCGGCTTCGCCGATGTCGTCGAGGTCTGATGGAGGTCCTGGAGCGTCGGCGCCGATGCTCCGATGACGACGACCTTGCCCCGGAACAGCCCGGGGGCGGCCCGCCCGCTGTAGACGGTCGACAGCGAGACCGTGCGGATCGCGCCCGGCGGGCCGCGGAAGTCGATCAGCGCCTCGTCGTGGGTGAAGCGCGCGGCGCTGATCGGGTGTCCGGCGACCGCCGCGGTCGCGACCGCGAAGCTGCGGCGATCGAGCATCAGATAGGGATAGCGCCGGATGACGCCGCCGGCGTCGGCGGGGAGGTTGGAGGTGGCGGCGAGGGCATGGGCGCGGCGCAGGTTGGCGTCGCCGCCGAGCACATCGGTGCCGCCCTGGGAGTTGACCTCGGTCGTCGCCAGGACGACGTTTCCGGCACGGGCGACCGCGTCGTAGAGAGCGTCGTCGTCGATCGCGTCGGTCGGCTCGGTGAACTGGATGTCGATGGCGATCGCCCGCGCCCCGTCGCGATGCAGATCATCGATCACCCGCGCGTAGTAGCGGCGCGGGAACGGCCACTGCGAGCGCAGGCCGTGGTCTTCGAAGTAGTCGAACGTCGGATCGTCGACGCTCACGACGACGACATCGGCGGGCGGGCGGGCCGCGCCGCGCACGCCGAAGCGGGCGTCGAGCGTGTCGTTCTCCAGCCGGGGCCAGGCGCCGAGGGCGTAGGGCAGGACGCCGCCGGCGACGGCGACGAGGGCGGCCACCGCGACCGCCAGCACCTTGGGCCTCGATGCCGGCCGGCGCACGAGACTGCTACGGCCGAGCGAGGTAGCTATGTCCGGCGGTGAGCACGACGGTGCGGTGCCGGCGCAGATTCTCGACGGCGACGACGCCCCGCTTGACGAAGGTCAGGGTTCCGGCACAGCCGTTGATCGTCTCCCACTCGGTGCCGCGCACGGTCGCCACGCTGTTGTTGCCGCGGGTGCTGTACTGACCATGGTTGTCGGTCGCCCACAGGCTGGGCGGCGGCTTGCGCGCGTCGGCGTGAGCCCGGAGGTCAAGCGCGCGGGTGACGTGCGCGTGAGACTGGCAGCCCGTCGGTGCGGGCAGGGTGAAGGTCGTCCTCCCGTTCTGGCGGGCCGGCTGACCGAGCACGAACGAACCGCCCCAGACGGTGGCGGTCTGGACGCGGCCGGTGCCGTTGAGCGCCGTTGTGACCTGCACCGTCCCCTGGCTGGCGTTCACCAGCGAGCCGATCGGGATGTCGCCGGCGCCGGTCAGCGCCCGCGGCGTCCTGGAGCCCGGGACCTGCACCCACACCGTTCCGGACACCACGCCCGTGGTCGCCGTCCGGCTGACCTGCGGGGGCGCCGGCGGGGTGACGACCGGGGTCGGGCGTCCGCCGGAGACCGGCGACGGCTCGGCGGCGGTCGTGAAGGTCATGTCCCCCCCGGCGGTCGTCCCAGCCTGGCAGCCGGCGCAGTTGGTCGCCACGAGCCGATAGTGGTACGTCGTTCCGGCGGCGAGGCCGGTCAGCAGCTGCGAGACGACCTGCGGCGTGCTCTGGGATCCCACGGCGCCGGGGCTGGCGGGAGCGTCGTTGCCGTAGGCCGTCGTCGGTCCCCACTGGAACTGATAGCTCGTGGCGGCGCCGTTGGGATCGACCGTGCCGTTCAGCGCCACGGCCGTCTGCGCGATGCCGGTCGCGGCTGCGGTGGCGACGGTCGGCGCGGGCGTCGGCGTCGGCGTGGCCGACGTGGACAGCCGGCCGATCGCGCCCGGATGCCCGGACTCGGTGAACCAGACGTTCCCGTCCGGACCCGCCGTGATCCCGAGCGGCTTGGCGGCGGCGGTCGGCGTCGGAAACTCGGAGATGACACCGGCGGTCGTGATCTGCCCGATCATCCCCGGCGACGTCGACGCGGTGAACCACAGGCTCCCGCCGGGACCGGAGGTGATCCCGGCCGGCACGGCGCCCGCGGTCAGCCCGGTGCTGAAGAGCGTGATCGCGCCCGACGGCGTGATCTGCCCGACCGCCGGCACGAACGGGCCGTCGGTGAACCAGAGGTTGCCGTCCGGGCCCGCGGTGATCGCCGCCGGCTCGGCGAGCGCCGACAGCCCGTGGCTGAAGAGGGTGATCGTTCCCGACGGCGTGATCCGTCCGATCGCTCCGGGCAGGCCGTTCTCGGTGAACCACAGATTGCCGTCCGGGCCCGCGGTGATCGCGCTCGGCCAGTTGGACTGGCTGAGGCCTGCGGTGTAGAGCGTGATCGTCCCCGACGGCGTGATTCGCCCGATCGCGTTCGCCCCCGCCTCGGTGAACCACAGGTTGCCGTCCGGCCCGGCGGCGATCGATGTCGGCAAGGCGCCCTGGGCGAGTGGGTACTCGGTGACCGCGCCGGCCGGCGTCACGCGGGCGATCTTGTCCGCTCCCGGCTCGGTCAGCCAGAGGTTGCCATCGGGTCCCACGGCGATGCCCTGGGCCGGCCCGCTCAGCCCCGAGAACTGCGAAAGCACGCCGCTCGTGCTGATCGACCCCAGATCGTCTGCCGATGACTCGGTGAACCAGAGCGCGCCGGAGGGCCCCGACACGATCTGCGTCGGCGCCTGGTCGGCGGTCGCGAGCGGAAACTCGGTGATCGTCGGCGACGCGGTCGCCGACCCCGTCACGTCGAGCAGCGCGGGGAGCAGAATCGCAGCGAGAGCGAGCAGTGAGCGCCGAGAACGTGTCATGCCTGCAGGTATTCGGCCCACGGCGAGATCGCTTGAGCCCGCAACGGGCTCGCCAACGGGTGTCGTATCAGCGACCGCGCAGCCGGCGCCAAGCCCGCCCGAGCGCATAGGAGCCGGCGCTGATCATGCCGACGAAGAACCCGACCGGCCAGTCGGTCAGATACGACAGCGCGATCGCCGCCCAGACGGTGACGAGCGCGATCCCGACCGAGAGCGCGATCGCCAGCGGCGGCCGGGCGGTGAAGGCCCGCGCCGCGGCGGGCGGACCGATCAACAGGCTGAAGATGAGCGCGGTGCCGACGACGGGCACCGTCATCGTGGTGGCCAGCGCGACGAGCACCAGGAAGGCGAGCTCGAAGCGAAACGGTGCGATCCCGCGCGCCTGGCTGCTGTCGGGGAGGATCGAGGTGTAGAGCAGCGGGCGGTACAGCACCGCGAGCGCCAGCAGGCAGAGGACCGCCAGGCCGGCGGTGGGAGCGAGCTCGGTCGGGCTGATCCCCAGGACCTCGCCGAACAGCAGCGAGTCGATCTCCGGCGCGTACTCGACGGAGAAGCTGAGAAACAGCGCGCCGAGCCCGAGCATGAAGACGAGGGTCAACGCGGTGGCGACGTCGTGGCGCCCGCGCCGGCCGAGCAGTCCGATGCCGAGCGCGCCGCCGAGCGAGAACACGCCGAGGCCGATGATCGTGTTGACCCCGATCAGGCTGGCCGCGGCTGCGCCGGCGAACGAGCCGTTGGGGACGGCGTGAGCGACGAACGCAGACCCGCGCAGCACGATGAAGAAGCCGACGGCGCCGCCGACGACGGCGACGATCGTCGCCACCAGCCAGGCGTTGACCATGAAGCCCGTGAACATCCGGCGTGCTCCTGGCCTCAGCCCGCGGCGCCCGGGCTCGGCGACCGCCGGCTCACCGTCGGCCGGCGGACGCCGGCGCGGGTGCCGGCGCGGGCAGCGAGATAGCCGAGCAGGATGATCGTCACGACACAGAAGCTGACCGGCCAATGATGGTGATGCGACGACCAGTCGAAGCTGTCGTAGGCGACCAGGATGCCGAGCCAGGTGGCGCCCACCCCGATCAGCGCCGCCGTCGCGAGCGCCCGGGCGGGGCGGTGGCTGATCTGCAGCGCCGTGGCGGCCGGCCCCACGAGCAGCGCGGTGCTGAGGATCGCCCCGATCGTGACCGCCGACAGCGCGACGGCGACGGCCATCGCGATCAGATACAGGCCGCCGACGAGGCGGACGGGGATCCCCCGGGCGGCGGCCAGCTCGGGGCTGACCGAGCTGAGCAGCAGCGGCCGGTAGAGGACGAACACGATCCCGAGCGCGAGCAGCCCGAGCGCGGCCGCCGGGAGCAGGATCGACGGGTCCAGCGCGAAGATCGACCCGAACAGGATCGTGATCGCGGCGCCGCTGGTGTTGTCGTATGTCGTGCCGAGGAACAGGAACAGCGCGGCCAGCCCGAAGCCCGCGCCGAGCACGATCCCGGTGGCCAGATCTCGGCCGCGCGCCCGCTGGATCCCGATCAGCTCCATGACGCCGGCCCCGGCGACCGCGATCGCGACGAACCCCCACAGGGGGGCGACCCCGATGAGATAGGCGCTGGAGCCGCCGGCCGCCCCGACGTCGCCGAGTGCCTCGCCGGCGAAGGACTGCCCGCGGATGACGGTGAAGACGCCGACCCCGCCGGTCACGAGCGCGACGAGTCCCCCCGCGACCAGCGCCCGGCGCACGGGCGAGCTGGAGAGGAATCCCGGCTCGACGAGCGCCCGCAGCAGTTCGTGCACGCGGGCGGCTACACGATCTCGACGGCGCCGTCGTGGCCGCCGGCGTCGGCGACATGCTCGTCCTGCCCGGCTCCGGCCACCACGAGCACGCGGCCATGCACGCGCAGGACGTCGACGTGGTGCCCGTACAGCCGGCTGAGCACGTCGGAGCGGATCACCTCGGCGGTCGTGCCGCTCGCCGCCCGCCCGGACGCGAGATAGACGACACGGTCCATGACCGGCAGCAGCGGGTTCATCTCGTGCGCCGAGATGAGGATCGCGATCCGCTGCTCCCGGCAGATGCGGGCCAGGAGCCGCACGACCTCCTGGGCGCTGCGCAGATCCAGGTTGGCGAGCGGCTCGTCGAGCAGCAGCAGCTTCGGCCGGCTGATGAGGGCGTGGGCGATCAGGATCCGCTGCTGCTCGCCGCCGGAGAGCTGCCCGACGCGCGCGTCGCCGATGCTCCGGGCGTCGACCGCGTCGAGCATCTCGTCGATCAGCCGGCGACGTGACCGCGAGGGCAGCGCCGGGCCAAGGCGATGGCCATCGAGTCCGAGGCCCACGAGGTCCCGTCCGCGGACCGGCATGTCGGGATCCAGCAGGAACTTCTGCGGGACGTAACCGAGGTCTCGGCGGCGCCCGGTGCCCGCCCGGACGCGCCCGCTCGTCGGGGTCTGGAGTCCGAGGATGACGCGGAAGAGCGTCGTCTTGCCCGCGCCGTTGGAGCCGATCAGACCCGTGAACTCGCCCTCGCCGATCGTGAAGCCGACGTCGTCGAGGATCGTCGTCCCCGACAGCCGGACCGTCACCCCCTCCACCGTCAGCGTGGCGGGCGCCGCCGGCGTCGCGGTCAGCGCCGCGGAGGTCATCCCAGCCGCCCCGTCGAGGCGCCGTCGGCGACGGCGCGCTGGAGCGCGTCGACCTCGGCCAGCATCCATGACTGATAGTCGTAGCCCCGCGGCATCGTCTCGTAGACGCCGACGACCGGGATGCGCGCCTGGCGCGCCGCGGCCAGGAACGAGGCCGTCAGCGTGTCGGTGACCTGCTGGTTGTAGACGAATGCCCTCACCCGATGGCCGCTGAACAGGCCGTCCTGGAGGGTCACGTCCTGGGGCGCGGGATCGACCCCGTTCATGATGTCGGCCTGGAGGTCGAACGGGGTCAGGTTGAGCGTCCCGGCCGCCTGGAGCATGTAGTCCCCGACCGGCTCGGTCGTGGCGACCGGCGTGTGGGGATAGCGCGCGGCGAACCGGTGCAGGGCGCGCGTCCACGCCGACAGCGAGGCGTCGAAGCGCCGTTCGTTGCCGGCGAAGTAAGCGCTGTGGGCCGGTTGCATCGCCGACAGGTCGGCGGTCAGGGCGCGCGCGACCGCGGGCATCGTGCGCGGGCTGTACCACAGGTGCGGGTTCGGGGTGGAGTCGGGGAGTCCGAGCAGCGTCTGGACGTCGATCACCTTCCGCGCCGCGCTCGGCGAAGCCGCCTCGATGTCGTTCATGAACGAGTCATACCCGAGACCGTTCTGGACGATCAGCCGGGCGCGGCTGACCACGTTGGCGACGCTCGGGCTGGCCTCGAAGCTGTGGGGGTCGGTGTTGGGGTTGCTCTCGATGGCCGTGACCGCCACGTAGCGTCCGCCGATCTGCGAGATGACGTTGGCGTACTCGTTCTCGGCGCCGACCGCGGCGATCTGACCCGTTCTCACCGGGGTGCTCGAAACGCCGGCGCCGCAGCCGGCGAGGAGCGCGGCCATGCACAGCGCGACGGCGAGCGACGGGAAGGGACGGACGGGCAGGACGGACACGCCGCCCAGCCTATCAAAGAATGAGTCCAAGTCTCAATCTTGTTTCCGGGCGCCTTCGAACTCCGGACGGCTCTATCCTCACAGGCCGTGAGCGCCGGCGACAGAACACAGTGGGCAGAGCATGCGCGCGGGGTGCTCCAGCAGGCCGGGCATCACCGCGGAGCCGCCCGCGACACGCTGATCGAGCTCCTCTCGCGCCAGCAGTGCGCGCTGAGCGCCCTGGAGATAGAGGACGCGTTGCGGGGCCGGCGCGGCGCCGAGCGGCCGGTCGCGCGGGCCAGCGTGTACCGCGTCCTGGATCTGCTCCAGGACCATGATCTCGTCAACCGACTCGACCTCGGCGACGGCGTCGCCCGCTACGAGCTCGTCGATCCGGCGGGCGATCACCATCACCACATGGTCTGCGACCTCTGCGGCCGGCTGGTGCCGTTCCACGACCCCGCGCTGGAGCGCTCGATCCGGCGGCTGTCGGACCGGCTCGGCTTTCGCACGACCGACCACGAGGTCACCCTGCACGGGGAGTGCCCGGACTGCCAGTAGCCGGGCGGCCCCGTGAGGCCGGGAGCCCGATCGCTCCGGCGTCAGGTGCGCAGCGCGAAGTAGAGCACCGAGGCGCTGAGCGCGCTGACCGGCGCCACCGCCGCGATCAGCACCCATTCGACGAGCGCCTGCCCGAGCGTCCCGAGCGAGACCACGGCGATGCCGACGACCAGGCCGATGACCAGCACGATGGCGTAGATGATCGCGATCACCCCGAAGACCGGCCAGCCGTTCCCGCGGACGAGCTCGGCGCTGCGGCTGAACGCGGCCAGCACCCCGGGGCGCTCCAGCACGGTGACCGGGGCGACCACCGACCACGTGACGAGCAGGATGAGGCCGGGCACGATGAACAGCACGAAGCCGACGGCCACACCGATCGCATACAGCAGCGAGACGCCGATCAACGCCAACAGCACCTCGTAGACGCTGCGCACGAGATCGGCGACGGAGTGGGTCTGGCGTCCGCTCTCCATGTCCTGCACGAGTTCGACGACCATGCCCTGATAGAGGATGGTCAGCACCGAGAAGAGGATCGCCACGGCGATCGATGCGCCCGGCAGCAGCCACTGGAAGAGGAACTGCGCCGCGAACAGGATCGCGGCCATCGAGATGAGCGCGACGGCGTTGGCGCGGTAGATCTCCCAGATCCGCGCCACCACGCCAAACGGATGGATGGGTTGGACGCCCATGGTCGCCGCCGTGGATCGTAGCCGCAGCCGCGGTCAGCCGCCCGCCGCGGACCGCGTCACGGTCGGGACCGGTAGCGTGCTCGCCGATGAGCCGACCGCCCGAGGGCCAGCCAGATCCCGAGCCGTCTCTCATCTATGCCGTCGGGCGCGTCAACCAGGGCATCCTGAGGGCGATGCGCGCCCGCCTCGCGGAGTGGGGGCTGAGCGTGCAGGAGTACACGGCGCTCTCGGTCCTCGGCGCGCGACCCGGGCTGTCCAACGCCCAGCTGGCCAGACGCGCGCTCGTCACCCCGCAGACGATGATCGAGACGCTCGCCAAGCTCGAGCGCCGGGGCCTCGCCGAGCGCGACGTCGACCCCGAGCACGGCCGGATCCTGCGCGCCCGGCTCACGGCCGATGGCCGCCGCGTCGTGGCGGCGGCCGGTCCGGCCGTGCTGGAGATCCAGGAGCAGCTGCTGGCGGGCATGCCCGCCGGCGAGCGCGAGATCATGCTGAGGGGGATGCTGACCGCGATGGATCGGCTCTCCCGCGGGCTGGCACCCCGCAGCGCGCCGTAGGCCCATGGGGTGGGCCCCTAGCCGCTCGTCGCCTCCAGCTCGAGTGGCGGCAGCTCCACGCCATAGCTCTGCAGGTGCGGCCCGATCTGCTGGTCCCATTCGGCGGCGATCGCGTCGGCCGTCCAGCCGCCGTCGCGGAAGGCGTGGGCGATCTCCGCGGGATGGGAGTACAGGCTGAGCCGGTCGCCGCCGATCCCGACCGCCTGCCCGGTGACGCCGGCGGCGGCATCGGAGGCGAGAAACACGATCAGCGCCGCGCAGTCCTCGGGCATGCCGACGGCATGCTCGCGGCGGACCTGCGCCGGCAGCGGCCGGCCGGCGTCGACGAGCTCGACGAGCGGCGCGTAGACCGGGATGCTGGCGGTCATCTGCGTCCAGGCCGTCGGCACGATCGCGTTGACGGTGACCGAGCTGCGGGCGAGCTCCATCGCCCATGTCCGCGCGAACGCCACCACGCCGGACTTCGCCGCGGCGTAGTTCGTCTGCCCGAAATTGCCGTACTGGCCGGCGGGCGAGCCGACGACGATGATCCGCCCGCCCTCGCCCTGCTCGCGCATCCGCACGGCGGCCGCGCGCGCGCACGTGAACGTTCCGCGCAGGTGCGTGCGGATGACGAGATCGAAATCCTCGTCGCTCATCTTCCACAGGACCCGGTCGCGGAGCACGCCCGCGTTGGTGACCATGACATCCAGCCGGCCGAAGCTGCTGACGGCGAGATCGACGAGCGCCTGGGCGGCCTCGCTGTCCCCGATCGCGACGATCTCCGCGACGGCCCGGCCGCCCTGCGCCTCGATCAGCGCCACCGTCTCTCGCGCCGACGCCTCGTCGAGGTCGTTGACGACGACGGCGGCCCCGGCCTCGGCGACGGCCACCGCATATGCCCGGCCGAGCCCCCGGCCGCTTCCGGTGACGACGGCGACCTTGCCGTCCAGCCGTACGCCGCTCATGCGTAGTGGCGGAACAGGCACTCGGCGACGAGTGCGGGCTTGGCGGAATCCTTGATCTCCACGGTCACCGTGACCCGGAGCTGGACGCCGCCCTTGATCTCCTGCACCTCCAGCAGCTCACCGCCGACGCGCCACGAGCCGCCGACCGGCAGCGGCGCCGGGAAGCGGAGCTTGTCAAGGCCGTAGTTGATGCTCGTCCTGGCGTCGGTGACCTGCAGCATGTGCTGGCTGGCCGGCGCGATCAGCGAGAGCGTCAGGAAGCCGTGGGCGATCGTGCCGCCGAACGGGGTCTCCCTGGCGCGCTCCACGTCGACATGGATGAAGTTGTGATCACCGGTCAGATCGGCGAACTCGTTGACGACCTCCTGGGTCATCACGGCCCACTCCGAGTATCCGAGGTGCGTGCCCGCCGCGATCGCGTGCAGGCCCGCCATGTCGGTCACGAGACCGTCCGGCGTGGATGTGGTCATCTGCTCTCTCCAACGTTCACTCGGCGCGATCGGGTGATCGCGGCAGTATCAGGGTCCCGAACGTTACCGGACGATTGCGGCGCCGATCGCGTCCAGGTTCCCTGGACGTTATGTGACCGGGGGGTGACCATCCGTCCAGAGCCTGTAACGCCGGGATGGCGGCAGGGTTGGTTTGATCAGATGCCTGGATTCCTCACCCTCGCACGCGAACGTGTGCACGGCCGGCTGTGGCCGATCCTGCAGACCGGCGTGGCCGCGACCGGCGCTTGGTACGTGGCGGTCGCGCTCGGCGTCCAGCACCGGCCCGCGTTCGCGTCGATCGCCGCCGTCGTCTCGCTGGGCGCCGCTCACGGCGAGCGCCGGCAGCGAGCCGTGCAGTTGATCGGCGGCGTCATGCTCGGCATCGTGCTCGCGGACCTGCTCGTGCGGACGATCGGGAGCGGACTGCCCCAGATCGGGCTGCTCGTCGTCCTGGCCATGCTGGCCGCCGTCGTCATCGGCGGCGGCGAGATGCTCATCTCCGAGGCAGCGGTGTCGGCGATCCTCGTGGCGACGCTCTCCTCGACCGCGGAGGTCCGGCTGACCGAGGTGCTGATCGGAGGCGCGGTCGCACTCGCCGTCAACACGCTGATGTTCCCGCCTCACCCCGTGATCGACGTCAAGCGCGCCGCCGACGCGGTGTTCACCGAGCTCGGCGACGTGCTCCAGAACGCCGCGTGGGCGCTCGCCTCCGGCGACGTGCGTCGCGGCGAGCTGGCGGTGCGAGCCGCCGAGCAGCTCGATGGCTATGTCGCCGAGCTCCGGGAGGCCCTCGTGCTCGGCACCGACACCGCGCGCTGGGCGCCGGCGCGGTGGGCGACCCGATCCGAGCTCGAGCCCTATGCCCGCATGGTCGAGCACTCCGAGCTGGCGGCGGCCACGGCTCGGGTGCTGGCCCGCAACGTGCTCCATCACGTGCGCTCTGACCGGGGCACGCACTGGGAGCTCGCCGACGCCGTCCGCGACCTCGGGCTCGCCGCGTCCGAGCTGCCGGCGCAGTTCGACGAGCCATGGCGCGGCGGTGACGTGCTGCGCATCGCCCTGCAGGCCGCCGGTCGCGCGACCGCCACGGCACAGAGCGATTCCGGAATCGGCCTGCAGGAGATCGTCGGCGAGGTGCGCTCGATCGCGATCGACATCGTCCGCGCCTCCGAGGCCGGTGAGACCGAGCGCGGCGTACTCGTCGAAGCCCCGACCGCGGAGCTGCTCGCCGCCCTCCCCATTCCTGAGCCCGTCGGACCCTGAGCCTGCCCGGTCCCGAGCCGGCGACCGGGGGATGGCGGCGGCCGGGGTGTGGCGGCGGCCGGGGTGTGGCGGCGGCCGGGGGTGGCGGCGGCCGCGAGATCGCTCAGGAGATCGTCAGCAGCGCGGCGCTGGAGGCGGGAAGGTCGACGGCGTAGCCGCCGCCGGCCGGCGGCACGCTCTCGGTCTCCGGGGTCCCGGGCAGAGTCCCGGTGCTCGTCTGCGGTCCGAACGTCTGGCCGGCCAGCGTCACCCCCGAGGTGGCCGCGGCGCTCGGCGCCTCCAGGAACTGCAGCTGCGCGGGGCCGCTGGGGGCGCGATCAGCGGGAATGCGCACGAGCACCGACCGCGAGCTCGTCAGGCTGTCGTTGATCAGCACGACGCGCGTCTCGTGATCGGGACCGACGGACGCCCACGCCTGCACCGCGTTCTCGGCCGTCTGGATCGTCGTCAGCAGCTGTGATCCGGCCGGCACCGCCCGGGCGAACATCAGCAGCCCGTAGTACTCGGGCCGGACCGAGCCCGTCCACTGCCCGCCGGTGCGACTGAAGCCGAAGAGCTTGCCCGCCGAGCCGCGCCAGGTGTGGATGTTGACGCCGTCGACGCCGGCGCTGGCCATCGCATACAGCGTGTTGAGCGCCCACAGCGCTGAGGCGAAGGTGTCGCTGACGCCCGGTGTGCCGGCACACGTGATCGCGTTCATCTCGTCGATCCGGAAGTCGATGCCGCGTTGATGGGCGAGCGCGATATCCGGCGCGAGCCCGCGCTCGAGTCCCACCGAGGCGAACGGGTTCAGGAGCGTTGCAATGCTCGGATGCGCCGGATCGGAGGTCGGCGTCGAGCAGTTGCGACCGCGGAAGGCGGCACCGTAGCGGTCGATGGCGTAGGCGTGGAAGGTGACGAGCGACAGACCGGGGGCGGTCGCGATGAACGGCTTGAGCTGCGACAGCCACGAATGCCCGATCGAGGGTCCCGCCAGCGGCACCCGTGGCAGCGCGGCCGCGACCTTCGTGAACTCCTGCTGATAGTCGGCGAGGTCATAGGTCGGCGGACGCCCGAACTCGGGGCTGCCCTTGGCCGTGTGATACCAGGGGAGGATCGGATACAGCTGCGGCTCGTTGCCGATCTCCAGCGCCTCGATGCTCGGCCGCCCGATTCCCGCCAGCAGCCGGCGCGCCTCGAATGTGGTGATCTCCGGGTTGTCCGCCTCCAGGTTGATCCCGACGATCAGTCGCGCGCCGGAGGATTGCGCGAGCGCGCGGGCGCTCTGGACCCATGACGACGACAGATCGATGTGGATTCCGGGCGGGCGCTTGACCCCCGGGACCGGCCACCACGCCCAGTCCGTGCTGTCGCCTCCGATTCGGACGATCGGCGTCTGACCCGGAGCGAGGTTGCTGATGAGCTGGCCGAGCACCGGATTGCCGGCATTCGGGCCGGTGCCCTCGTAGGCCGGCACGGTCCGGTACTCCAGCGAGACCCCGACGAATCCTGGCGGGATCGGTCGAACCGGTGTCGCCCTGCCGATCGTGACGACGTCGCCCGGTCGCTTCGTGGATGCCGAGGGGACGGTGGACGCGGAGCCGGTCGTCGAGGACGCCGTGGTCGAGGTCGACGACGTCGTGGGCGGCGTTGTCGTCGTCGAGGTCGACGTCGAGGTCGATGTCGCCGCGGGGCCCGGCGTGGCGGGGGCCGGCGGCGTCGTCGATGGCGTCACGGCCGCGGCCGGGGCCGCGGCGGACGTCGCGGCCGCGCGCGCCGCGCCGAGTCCGAGCGGCACCATCACGACGAACGCCAGAGTCACGCCACGTCGAATGCGCCAAACAGTCCACAGCGGCTGCGTGAGCCTGGAGACCAGCCGGAGCATGTGCGGCGAGAATGTAACCGCGGCAGCGGTCGGACATCAAGGGTCAACGCGCCCCCGGCGCTCAGAGGCCGGGCGTGACTACGCGGCGCGCTTGCGCCGGGGCTGACGAAGGCGCCTCAGCTCTGCGTCGGTGAAACGGAACTGCGGGCGGATGCGATCGAGCTCACGCTCCACCGCGCGTTCGGTCACGTCCTTGGACGTCGGCGTCAGGAACTTCTTGACCCGGAGGTCGAAATTGTCGGCGTCGGTGGCCATGTGGGAATCGTAGCGGCGAACTCGGATCCGTCAACGCGTTTGAGACGGGCGGCTCGGCGCCCGTCTACTCAGACGTGGATGGTATGTGAGGCATCGGCAGGCCGAGCGTCACCGATGAGGATGCCGATGTCGCTGGCCAGGATCTGAAAGCGCTGGGGACCGCCCGCCGCCATGAAGTCGCTGCCGTCATGGCACGCGACCGACAGGACTCCGATCTGGCGCTCGTACTCGTCGAAGATCGCGGCGGCGGCCACGAACGTCAAATGGCCGTAGCGCTCGCGCTGCACCGGGGTCAGGCCGAGGTCCGGATCGATCGTGTCACGGCCCGCCGCCTGCACGAACGCGTCGGGATTGACCCACGCGATGCCGACGACGCCGCACCCCGGCGGCCAGCGCTGCCACGGAGCGGGATCACGTTCGAGCACCGGCACGAGAAAGCCCTGATCGTCCGGGATGAACGCGTCGAACTCGAAGGACGCCGACAGACCCGTCGCCCCGGGATCCAGGAGCGCGGCGATGCTGGCCAGCGCGGCGAGCTCCCGGCGGTCGCCGGCCCGCCGGCCCCGCGTCAGCACCTCTCGGGCGCGCTGCCTGAGCTCGGCGAGGTCGCCGACGGTGGCCACGCTGGCGACGACGACCGCGCAGCCGAACCAGAGGACGGTCAGCGCGATCCGCGCGCCGATGCCGCGTCCGCTGTCGGTCTCATGCGCGAACACCGTGAAGACGAGCGGCAACCCGACCAGATACACCCCGGCGAGCACGAGCGCGAGCCCGAGGATCCGCGAGCTCGCCATCCGCCGCAGCAGCTGTCCCCACGCCCGTCTGAGCACCGTTCGAGCGTAGGCTCGGAGGCGGACGGTTGCGGACGGCGGACGGCGGGCAGACGGCGGGCGGACGGTGGCGGGCGGACGGACCGGGAACGGGGGCGCCCGCCGAGCCGGGGCGGCGGCGGCGGCGGCGGCGGCGGCGGCGGCGGCTGAGGAGGATGTCTGAAAATGGCCCGCATGGCGGAGTAAATGTCGATGACCCCCTCGTGCCGCGGGCGCGCCGACCAAAGCGAGGATTCCGAGCTGCGGTGAGTGACAGCGAGCGCACGCGCCAGGCCGAGACGCTGAGCCGGTTCGGGCTCGGCGACGAGGACCGCGCCGCATGGACGGCGAGCGGGCTGGGGCCGGAGAGCTTCGAGGCGTGGCTGGTGGACCGCGTGGCGCGGCGGCCGAGCGGCGCCCGCGCCCGGAAGGTGTACGGCGCCGACGACGTCCACGACTTCGCGCGTGCGGCGATCCTCGACGCGCTCGCGCTCGGGCCGGGCGACCGGCTGCTCGAGCTGGGATGCGGCGGCGGGCTGCTGCTGCGCGCGGCGCTGGCGGCGGGGGCGAGCGCCACCGGGATCGACCACAGCGAGGAGATGGTGGCGCTCGCGCGCCGGCGTGCTCCCGGCGCGCGGGTCGTCGCTGCGGCCGCCGAGTCCCTGCCCTTCGCCGAGGACGCGTTCACCGCGGTCGCAATGTCCGTGGTGTTCCTGTTCCTCGACGACCCGCTCGCGGTCCTGGGCGAGTGCCGGCGGGTGCTGTCGCGCGAGGGACGGTTGGCGGTCTACACCACCGGGCCGGAGCTGCGCGGGACGCCCGCGGCTCCGGAGCCGATCGCCCGGTTCGGGCACTACCACACCGACGCGGAGCTGGCCGGGCTCGCCCGCGGCGCCGGCCTGCGCGCCGTCGCCGTGCACAACGAGGGCGGCGGGCAGCTGCTGACAGCGCGGGCGTAGCGCGCGGATCGTCGTCGCAGACCGGCGCGCGGCCCGGACGCCGTCTGCCATCCTGAGCGGATGGAGCGCGCGCAGGCGTTCGCCCTCGTCGCCGAGGAGTACGACCGCGGACGGCCGGGGTATCCCGGCGCCGCGGTGCGCTGGCTGCTCGGCGACGCGCCGCTGACCGTCGTCGACCTCGGCGCGGGCACCGGCAAGCTGACCGCGGCGCTCGTGGCCGAGGGTCACGAGGTGCTGGCCGTCGAGCCGCTGCCCGAGATGCGGGCGCTGCTGTCGGCGGGCGTCCCGGGCGCGCGGGTGATCGCCGGGACCGCGGAGGACACCGGCCTGCCGGCGGCCAGCGTCGACGCCGTCGTCGCCGGCGCCGCCTTTCACTGGTTCGACCGCTCCAGGGCGTTCCCGGAGATCAGGCGCATCCTGCGCCCGCCGGGGATCCTCGGCCTGCTCGGCAACGGCTTCGACGCCTCCCCGCACTGGGTCGCCCGGCTGCGGGAGATCCTCGGCGGCTCGCGCCTGGGCCGGGCCGGTCACTGGCCGACCGCCGACGAGCTGCGCGAGCGCTTCGTCAACGTCGAGCTGCGGGAGTTCGCGCACGAGGAGACCGTCGACCGCGCCCGGCTGCTCGATCTCGCCCTCTCGCGCAGCAGCGTGGCGATGCTCGAGCCCGACGAGCGCGCGGCGATCCTCGAGCGGATTGACGCGCTGTGGGTCCAGGAGCCCGAACTGCGCGGTGCGACGACGGCGACGCTCGGCTATCTGACCCGTGTGCAGCGCTGCCGCGGCGCGCTCTGACGGCGGGCGCGGAGTGCGTGCGCCCGACCCCGGCACCGCGCCAGATCGCCACGTTCGTGGACTCGTTCGGTGCAGCGTGATCCGGCGCCCCGACGCTCGACGGTGAGCGGCGTGGAGCGCTATCTGGAGGCCAACCGCGTCCGCTGGGACGAGCGCGCGCCGGCACACGCCGCGTCCCCGGACTACGCCGTCGACCGCTTCGTCAGCGACCCGGCGTTCCTCAGCGACACGGTGCGCTTCGACCTGCCGCTGCTCGGTGACATCGACGGCCTGCGCGGCGTCCATCTGCAGTGCCACATCGGAACCGACACGCTGTCGCTCGCGCGGCTCGGCGCGGCGATGACCGGTCTGGATTTCTCACCGGCGTCGATCGCGCAGGCGCGCGCGCTGTCCGCGCGCGCCGGCCCCGCCGTGACATATGTGAAGGCAGACGTCCACGACGCCGCCACCGTCCTGGGTGCGGACGCCTTCGAGCTCGTGTTCACCGGGGTCGGGGCGCTGTGCTGGCTGCCCTCGGTCAGGCGTTGGGCGCAAGTCGTCGCCGACCTGCTCGTGCCCGGCGGACGCTTGTTCATCCGTGAGGGCCATCCGATGCTGTGGTCGCTCGCCAAGCCGCGTCCCGACGGACTGATCGTCGTCGGCTATCCGTACTTCGAGACCGCGGAGCCACTCAGCCTGGACGCCCCCGGTACGTACGTCGCGACCGAGACGATCTTCGAGCACAACGTCGAGCACTCGTGGAACCACGGCCTCGGCGAGCTCGTGACCGCGCTCCTGGACGCCGGGATGGAGCTGACCGCGCTCGTCGAGCACGACAGCGTGCCGTGGGAGGCGCTCCCCGGCCAGATGCGCCGCGTGGGGCCGGGCGAGTGGCAGCTTGCCGACCGGCCGGAGCGGGTCGCCCACAGCTTCACCCTGCAGGCGGTCAAGCGCTCGTAGCGGCGCAGTCGTCGCGACGGTCCCGACCTTCGTGCAGCCGGCCTGGACCAAGGTCCCAGGCCGGCACGGTCCGCCCTGCCGACGCTGGCTGGTGTGGCTCATGTCCGCGAGCTCGCCCGCGGCGGATGGCCGGCGCGCCCGCTCAGCGCGCGCCGTCGCCGCCTTTGGGGGATGGCGATCCAGCACGGCGTGTTCGCCGTGGCGCCGGTGCTCGTCGTGCTGGCGAGGCTGCACATTGCGGTCGCTGCGCACGCCCTCGGCGTCGACTTCGCCCATGGTCCGTGGGTGGCCGGCCGACGCGTGCTGGCGGGAACGACGCCGTGGGCGCCGTCGTACGCCGCCGAGCTGCGCGACGGCCTGACCTTCGTCTATCCCGCGGCGGCGGCCGTCCTGGCGGTGCCCTTCGCGCTCCTGCCCCGGAGCCTGGCCACCGATCTGTTCGTCGTCCTCAGCCTCGTCGCGGTGATCGCCGCGCTGCGCTGCTGTGGCGTGCGTGATTGGCGGGTGGTGGGCGCGGTCTTCCTGTGGCCCGCGGTCACGTCGGGGCTGCAGACCACGAACCTGACGCTCGTCTTCGTCTGCGGACTGGCGGCGGCGTGGCGCTGGCGCGACCGGCCGGTGGTGGCCGGCGCGCTGATCGCCCTGATGATCTCGTGCAAGCCGTTCGTATGGCCGATGGCATTGTGGTTCGTCGCGACGCGTCGCTGGGCCGCGCTGCGCGCGACGGTGGGATGGGCCGCCGGCATCAACCTCGTGGCCTGGTCGATCGTGGGCTGGCGCCGCTTCGGCGCCTTCGTGATGCTGCTGCGCGCCGACACGCGGTTTCTCGGCCACTCCGGCTACAGCGTCATGAGGCTGCTCGGCGGCAATGCAGATCCCGTCGCTCTCGCCGTGGCACTGGCCCTCGCCGGACTGCTCGTCGCCGCGGCGTTCGTCGCCGCCCGGCGCGGAGACGAACGTTCGGCGTTCAGCCTGTGCGTCCTGGCCTGCCTGCTCGCCTGCCCGCTCGTCTGGCTGCACGACTACGCCCTGCTCATCCTCGTGCTCGCGCTCGCGCACCCGCGGCTGTCGGCCTGGTGGATCCTGCCGGTGGCGCTCGTCTTCCCGGTCAGTGATCCGGCGCCCTGGCAGGCGCTGGCGGCGCTGGTCGTGGCCGGCGCCATCGCCGCGGCGTCCCTCGCCGGCGAGCGCGCGCACGCCGCATCGGCGTCTCAGCCCAGGCGGCCCAGACGGCCGGGGCTGAGACCGGTCAGCCGCCGGCATTCACGGGTAAGGTGAGCCTGGTCGGCGTAGCCCGCCTGCAGGGCGGCGCGGGCGAGATCGTGGCGTTCGGCGGCGAGAAACCGGCGCAGGCGCAGCACGCGCTGAAGGACCTTGGGGCCGTAGCCGACGGAGTCCTGGAAACGGCGGCGCAGCTGACGCTCGTTGAAGCCGAGGTCCGCGGCCAGTGCGTCGACGCGCTGACCGGGATCGAGCAGCCGGACCACCGCCGTCTGGACCGCCCGGTCCGGGGGACCGGCGGCCACCAGGCGCGCCGCCGCCGCGTGCAGGAGGGCCGGCACGGCCTGCGGATCGGCGTCGCCGCGGAGCTCCTCGCGCTCGTCGAGCCCGAGCTCGCCCAGGGCGATCCGGCGATCGCGAAGCTCTGAGAGCGGCACGGCGAGCGCGGGACCGCCCGCGCCCGGGCGAAACCGGACGCCGTGGAGCACGTCCCCGGGCTCGACGCGGGATTCCCACGGTCCGGTGTCCGGTCCGGCCACGACGGCGCCCTGACCCCGGCGCCAGACGATGTCCACGCACGCGTCCGGGAGCACCCGCACCACGCCCGAGCCCTGCCTCATCCACAGGCAGGCGACCGCATGGCGCAGATCAGCCGGCGCCGGGCGCTCCCGGTACACGCGCGCGTCCGTTTCGTTCAAGACCGCGGGCGCGAGGGGTGATGGAGTGATCGTCATGAAGATCGAATTCATCGCCGGCGTCGCTGTCATCACCGCCGATCCTGCGGCGAGCCGGCAACTCTACGTAGACGCTATCGGCCTACCCCTGGCGGGCGAGGACGACTACATCCACAGCGAGGCGATCCCGGGCGCCAGGCACTTCGGCGTCTGGCCGCTGCGCCAAGCCGCGCAGGCCTGCTTCGGGACGGCCGAGTGGCCGGCCGACCGGCTGGTGCCTCAGGCCGGCATCGAGTTCGAGGTGGCCGACGCCGAGACCGTCGCCGCCGCCGGCGAGGAGCTCCGCACCCGCGGCTACGAGCTGCTGCACCCCGCTCGCGAGGAGCCATGGCGGCAGACCGTCGCCCGCCTGCTCTCCAGCGAGGGGCTGATCGTCGGGATCTCCTACGCGCCGCGGCTGCACGCCTGAATGTCGCGTGAGGGCGGGCCCCTCGGGGGGGTCGGCCCCGGTCCGGGCCCGGAAAATGCAGAATAGGCCGACAGCGGGCGCACGGGCCTGCGTCACAGGGGAGCCGATCGCATGAGCACGGGCGTCCAGCCGTTCACCAACCACCTGCCGGTTCAGATCCAATTCGGTGAGGGAGTCGCGCGCGAGCTGGCGCCGACGCTCGGCGCCCGTGAGGTCAAGCGCGCGCTGATCGTCCTGGACGCGGGTCTGGAGGCCGGCAACGAGCGCGTGGCCGCCGGCGTTCGGAGCGTCGCCGAGGCCGGTATCGCGATCGAGCGCTACATCAAGGCGCCGGGCGAGCCGACGATCGAGATCGTCGATGCCGTGTCGGCCGCGATCGCCGACGCGCGCGCCGACGCGGTGGTGGCGATCGGCGGTGGGTCCGTGATCGACGCCGCCAAGGCCGGGCGGCTGTGCGCCCAGCATGGCTGCTCGTTCGCCGATCTGCAGGACCTGACCGCCCGCTATCCCGAGCCGCACGTGCCGCTCGTCGCGATGCCGACGACCGCCGGCACGGGATCGGAGGTCTCCGGCGGGGCGGTCATCACCGACAAGGCCGCGGGGACCAAGGCGGGCATCGCACATCCCCATCTGCGCGCGCAGCACGCCCTCGTCGACCCGCTGCTGACCCACTCGCTGCCCCCCGAGATGACCGCCTACACCGGCGTCGACGCGCTCGCCCAGGCGATCGCCGGGATGGTGGCGCGCGTGCGGACGCCGATCGGCGACGCGATCGCGCTGGAGGCGATCCGGCTTGCCGGCCGCTCGCTGGTGGTCGCGTACCGCAACGGCGCCGACTCCGCGGCACGGTCGGAGATGGCCTGCGCGAGCCTGATGGCCGGTCTGACGATGAACATCTCGGACTGCACCGCCGAGCACTCCCTCGCCCAGGCCATCGGCGGCCTGTTCGGCGCACCGCACGGCCTGACCGTCGGCCTCGTGCTCGCCGAGACGCTCGAACGCGAGCGCGTGCACGTCCCGGACCAGCTGGAGCGGATCGCCGATGCCCTCGGCATCCCCGACGACCGGTCCGGGGACGGCTCCCGCGCCGTCCGCGGCGTGCGCGATCTCCTCCGCGCCCTGAACTTCCCGGTGCTGAGCAGCCTCGGGGCCGGCGATCAGCATCTGCCGACGCTCACCGATCTAGCGCTCGGCGACTTCTTCATCACCCAGTCGCCCCAGCCGTGGACCGCCGACGAGGTCCGCGGCGCCTTCGCGGCGGCGCTCGCTCTGAGCGGGCGTCCGTGACGAGCGCGGCCGCTCACCCCGGCGCGGTCATCTCCGATGGCGGCCCGGAGCGACGGCGCTGCCGGTCATAGCGCCGCCAGATCTCGTCATACACGGCATGGGCTTCGTAGAAGGGAACGAGCTCGCGCTCGTCGTCGCAGCCGTACGCGTCGAGCATCCTCGCGACGGCCTGTGAGCCGGCGCCGCGGCTGCGCAGGCTCATCGCCCAGCCAGCGAGATCCCACTGGACCGGACCGCGAAAGGTATCCTCGAAGTCGTTCCAGACCCGGCGGCTCGGCGTGTGCAGCAGGTTGCTGAGCGATGCGTCGCCGTGCAGCGCCTGGGTGGGACGCGACGACTCGAAGACGACGTCCCGCACCATGTCCAGGCGCGCCCGCAGCGGGCGCAGCGCGGCGGCCTCACGGGCGTCGACCGGCCGCAGCCGGCCATAGAGACGCTCGATGTCGTCACGCAGGTCCCGCGGGCCCCCCAGGTCGCCGGCGAACGGTCGCAGCGCGTCGTGCAGCTCCCGCAGCATCGCACCGAGGCGGTCGGCGTCATCGAGGCCCGGCCCGGACTCGACGTCGGCGATCCATTCCGTGAAGGTCATCCACAGGCCGTCGTGATGATGTGGCCCGGGCGCGATCAACGCGCTCGGAGCGACGGCCAGCCGAGAGGGCGCGAGGAACTCCAGCACCGACACCTCGCGCCCGAGCCATCGTCGCGGATCGTCGTGGAGCACCACCGTTCCGGTCATGACGCGCGCGACGACCGGCGCCGGGCGCAGATGCACGAGCACGTTGCTGCCCGCGGAGATGACGACCGCCCTGTCATGCGCCAGCCCGTGGGCGGCCGCGACCGCGCCGGCCGCCGCCACGGCGCGTCGGGGAAGATCATCGAGCATGCCGGGCAATCTCGCAGACCCGGAGAGGCCGCGCCCGAGGCGCGATCCGCGCGGTCACGGGTCCGCGGCGAGGTGGTGGGCCCCACTGTGGTCGCTCTAAGCTTGGCACTCATGCCGATGCCCAGGCGATCAAGCGTCGATGACTACTTCGCGCAGCTGACCGACGTCCAGCGGCCGCACCTCGAGGCGTTGCGGGAGTTGAGCCGCGGCGCCGACCCCGAGGCGCGCGAGGTTCTGAAATTCAACCTGCCGGCGTACGTCCGCGGTGAGAAGACGAGCCTGTGGATGCTCCAGAACTTCAAGCGGCACTGCTCGCTGCGCTTCCCCCCGCCGTTCTTCACCGGCCAGAAGGACGCTGTGGAGGCGGCCGGCTTCGAGGCCGGCGCGGGCTTCATCAAGCTCCCCTACGAGCGCGAGCTGCCGACCGAGCTTCTGCGGGCGCTCATGCGGGCCCGCGTCGACGAGTACGAGGCGACCGGCGCCGGCTGGAACGACCGCTGACCGGGCTCTGACTCACGTCACCGCGCCGGGCCGAGCGGGGCCGCGCGGGGCCTCAGGCCTCGGCGGTCGGCTCTGCGGGCAGGGACCGCGCGCGTTCCAGGATCGTGGCGACGATCGCGGTGTAGTCCTCGTGACCGCGGCCGTCGCGCTCGGCGTCCAGGAGCCAGCTGCGCCCGGCCTCGTCCAGCCGGAGATGCAGCCCCGCGCTGTCCGCCGCCGCGGTCAGCAGGTCCATGTCCTTGCGAGCCAGCGACAGGCGAAAGCGCGCCGAATAGTCGCCTGACTGCACCATCGGCCGCCGGCGCTGGGCCTGCGCGGCCAGCGGGGTCTGAGCGAGGACGTCGAAGAGGACGTCGCGAGAGATGCCGAACGCATCGGCCAGCGCAAGCGACTCGCCGAGCAGCGCGAGGGTCCCGACGAGCGTCGTCTGCACGATCAGCTTCGCTCCGGCCGCCGATCCCAGCGGCCCGATGTGCAGCACCGAACCGAGCTGCTCGAGCACGGGCCGGGCCCGCTCCAGGACCTCGGGCTCCCCGCCGGCGAAGATCGCCAGCTTGCCGGCCCGCGCCGCGTCGGGCGGACCGTGCACCGGGGCGTCGAGCAGCGCGGTCGATGCCGGCAGGAGCGCGCGCAGGGTGTGAACGGCCTCAGGTCCGACCGTCGACATCTCCAGCGCCACCTGCTGCGCGTGCGCACCGGCCGCGGTTCCGTCCGGCCCCTCGCTGACCGCCCGCAGCGCGACGGGGTCGCTGACGATCGTGATGACGAACTCCGAGGCGGCGGCCACCTCGGCCGGCGTCGAGGCCGCGACCGCGCCGAGCGCGAGCAGCGGATCAAGCGCCGCGCGGGTGCGATTCCAGACGCTGACCCGATGCCCGCAGGCCAGCAGCCGCTCCGCGCAGCCGCTGCCCATCGCACCGGCACCGATGATCCCGACGTCGCTCATCCGAGCGGACGTTAGCGGCGGGCCGCGCTCGGCGATGGTCAGGGCCCACGGTCAGGGCCGACGGTCGGAGCCGACGGTCAGAGCCGACGGTCGGAGCCGAATCAGCGGTGCGAGCCGTGGTGGCGCGATCCAGGGTTGTATATCAACCATTTCTCGACACACCAGGGGACCGCGCACCGAAGTCGTCCTGGCCCAGGACTTCGCCCGGCGAGCACATCGTGGTCACACGAAGCCGTGACTCGGCGGCTAGGCTGCTCGCCTGATGTCCGGACGACCCATGGCCGCGATCGCACTCCTGGCCGCGGCCGTCGTCGCGCTCGTCCTCATCGGCTGCGGGTCCGGCGGTCGTCACGATCGGACTCGCGCGCTGGCCGCCGCTCAGGTTCACGCTCACGCCCACCCTCACCTGGCCGTCGCGCCCGCGGAGATCGCCGCGGCAACCGACGTGTCGGTCGCCTCGCGCGACCTATGGCCGCTCGTCCAGCATCAGGGCGGCGCCTATTCCGTGCGCTTCGGCGAGACGGTGGCGTTCGAGCGAACCGGGCTCAGTCTCGACATCACCAACCAGATCCCCGATCCGGGCGACGGCCGCGTGCGCTATCTCGACGCGCGCGCGAGCAATCTGGAGGAGCTGTACTTCGGCAGGTATCGGTGCAACTTCAGGCCAACTCCGTGCCGCGTCTCCAGCGCCGACGAGGAGGCGTTCCTCGCCGCGTTTCGCAAGGAGCTGACCAGGCAGCACGACAACCCGGCGGTCGTCGGGTGGTACATCCTCGACGACTATCTCGGCAACATCTCCGGGATCCTGCAGAAGGTGCACGCGATGGTGGCGGCCGACAACGCCACCGAGGCGCACCCGCGGCCGACGGTGTGCGGCTTCGGGGGCTCGCTCGACTATCACCCGCGCAAGGCGGCGGCCGGAGTCTACGAGCACGAGTTCGCTTCGCTGTCGCGGTTCGCCAAGCTCGAATTGCAGGACTTCTCCCCACGCGCCTGCGACATGGTGGACCTGTACGTCTACTCGCTGAGTCACCGGGCCCCGACGAGCGACTTCTCGATGGCCTGGACGCTGCCGATGATCGCCGCGCTGCGTCAGCACGGTTGGAACCCCGGCACGACGCCGCTGATCGGCTCCCCGCAGGCCTGGGAGGGGACTCCGCCCACCGCCGCGGAGATCGCCGAGCAGACCGAGGCGTTCTGCGCCTACGGGGCGCAGAGCATCATCGCCTTCGCCTGGCACGATTTCCCCAGCAGCGGCCCGGCAGCCGAGCCCGAGCTGGCCGACCGCGCCGACGTGCGCCAGGGTCTCGTCACCGGCGTGCGGGCCTGCCGGACCGAGTGGGCGCGGCAGGCGAAGGCGGGCCCCGGCACCGGAAGCCGGATCACGCTCCAGGGATGACGAGGAGGCCGGTTGGCCCGGCGTCACCCCCGCCTCGGCGCCACCGGAGCCGTCGACTCGCGCACGACCAAGCTCGTCCCGAGCTCGACGTGCAACGCCTCGATGCGTTGGTTGTGGAGCAGCCTGACGAGGAGCGCGACCGCCATGCGTCCCATCTCGGCCAGGGGTTGACGTACGGTCGTCAGCGTCGGGGTGACGATCGAGGCCTCGAAGGTGTCGTCGAAGCCGACCACCGACAGATCCTCCGGGACGCGGATGCCGCGCTGACGAGCGGCCTGGAGCACGCCGATGGCGAGCATGTCGTTGAAGGCGAAGATCGCGGTCGGGGGGTCATCGAGGTCCAGCAGCGCGCCGGCAGCCTGCACTCCGCCGGTGGCGTGGAAGTCGGACTCGATCTCCAGGCGCGGGTCGGGGATCACGCCGACGGCGGCCAGCGCGCCGCGGTAGCCACGCAACCGCTCCTCGGTGGCGAGCCAGCCGGCCGGACCGGTGACGGCGGCGATCCGCCGATGTCCAAGCGCGAGCAGGTGCGCGACGGCCTCGCTGGCCCCGGATGAATGCGCGGCCGACACGGTCGGCACCCGCTCATCGAGGGACTGGCGGGGGTCGACGATCACGAACCGATATCCGTGCTCGTGCAGGGCCGACAACTCCTCGCCGGACTCCTCGGGCAGGATGAGCAGCGCCCCGTCCGTCGTGCCGTGCATCAGGCGCTCCAGCAGCGTGACCTCGCGCTCGTGCTCGTGATGCGTCGGGCAGAGCACCATCCGCATGTCGTATTCGTACAGCGCCTCCGCCGCCCCGGCGAGGATGACCGAGAAGTAGGAGTGGTGCAGGACGGGCAGGGTGACGCCGACCAGCCCGGTGCGACCGGCCGACAGACCCCGGGCGGTGCGGTTGGTGGTGTAGCCGTACTCGTGCACGACGCGCATCACCGTCTTGCGCGCACGATCAGAGACATCGGCTCGTCCGTTGATCACCCGGGAGACGGTCGCCGTCGAGACGCCGGCGAGATCGGCGACCTGGCGGATCGTCAGCCGCGACGCGCGGCCGTCTCCATCGTCTGTGTTGAGCAGGCCTGCCGGCATCCGGACTGAAACGTTACAGCAAATATCTCGGAAGCGGAAGGGTCGGCGGCGGAAATTGCCCGTATATCTTGGGTTGACGCCATGCAAGCGTTCCGGTACCGTTTACATTCAGTGAGACGGGTGAGCCGGCGCTCTCTCTCAGGGAGGGCGGCGCCGGCCGCGCAGAGCCGAGGGAGAGGACGGGATCCATGTGGTTCGTCGTTCGCAGGCTGGGCTTCTACGTCGTCGCGGCGTGGGTGGCGATCACCGTCAATTTCGCCATCCCGCGCTTCATGCCCGGTAACGCGGTCGACACGATGATCGCCAAGTTCCCGCATCTCGACGCCGCGTCGCTGCGGGCGCTGCAGGCCGAGTTCGGGGCCGGCACGCACGGCAGCCTGATCAGCCAGTACTTCACATATCTGGGCAATCTGGCGCACGGCAATCTCGGCCTGTCGGTCAACGAGTATCCCTCCAAGGTCATCACGATCATCGGGCAGACGCTGCCCTGGACGCTGATCCTGGTCGGCACGGCGACGGTCATCAGCTTCCTGCTCGGCACCCAGCTCGGCATGCTCGCCGCCTGGCGGCGCGGCGGCTGGCTGGATCGGGCCCTGCCGGCGTTCACCTTCCTGCAGGCCACTCCCTACTTCTTCCTGGCGCTGGTGATGATCCAGCTGTTCGCGCTCAAATGGCGGGTGTTCCCGTTCGGGCAGGGCTACTCCCTCGGGCTGACGCCCGGCTTTGACTGGGCCTTCATCTCGAGCGCGGTCTGGCACTCGATCCTGCCGGCCCTGACGATCATCCTCACGGCGATCGGCGGCTGGATGCTGCAGATGCGCAACATGATGCTCACCACGATCTCCGAGGACTACATCCTCGTCGCGCAGGCCAAGGGCCTGTCCACCCGCCGGGTCATGTTCACCTACGCGGCGCGCAACGCGATCCTGCCCAACATCGCGGGCTTCGCGCTGTCGCTGGGCTTCGTCGTCGCCGGCGCACTGGTGATGGAGATCGTGTTCTCCTATCCGGGGATCGGCCTGACGCTCTACAACGCCGTGACCTCCGACGACTATCCGCTGCTCCAGGGGATCTTCCTGGTCATCTCGCTGACGGTCCTCCTGGCCTCGCTGATCGCCGACGTCGTCTACGTCATCGCCGACCCGCGCGCGCGGACGGGGACCGCATACTGATGTCGGCCCTCACGTCACCACTGGACCCTGGATCGGGCTCCGTCGCCGAGCTCGCCCAGACCGTCGTGGCGCAGCGCCGCAGCCTCCTGCGCGCGCTGCCGCTCAAGGCGCGGATCGGCGGAGCGATCCTCGGGCTGTTCATCCTGATCGCGATCATCGGACCGTGGTTGGCGCCCTTCGATCCGTCGGCCACCAACCCCGGGCAGGCGCTTCCTTTGGCGCCCACCGCCAGCCACCTGCTCGGGACGACGTCGACCGGCCAGGACGTCCTCTCCCAGATCCTCGTCGGCATCCGCTCGACGGTGGTGCTGGGGCTGCTGACCGGCGTGATCGCCACCGCGCTCTCAGTGGTGTTCGGGACCACGGCGGGGTTCCTGGGCGGGCTGGCCGACGAGGGGCTGTCGCTGGTGGCCAACATCTTCCTGGTGCTGCCCGCCCTCCCGCTGCTGGTCGTCATCCTCGGCTACCTCCCGCGCGCCGGCGAGCTTCCGACCGCGATCGTGCTCAGCGCCCTGGGATGGCCATGGGGGGCGCGGGTGATCCGGGCCCAGACCCTGTCGCTGCGCAATCGCGACTACGTCGCGGCGGCCCGCGAGGTCGGCGAGCGCACGTGGCGGATCATCTTCTTCGAGATCCTCCCCAACGAGATCGGGCTGATCGCCGCGAGCTTCGTCGGGACGGTCCTGTACGCGATCCTCACCTCCGTGGCGCTGGCGTTTCTCGGCGTCTCGAATCTGTCGGTGTGGAGCCTGGGCACGATCCTGTACTGGGCGCAGAACGGGAACGCCGTCCAGCTCAGCGCGTGGTGGTGGTACGCGGTGCCCGGCATCTGCGTCGCCCTGCTGGGGATGAGCCTGGTGCTGCTCAATTTCGGCCTCGACGAGTTCGGCAACCCGCGCCTGCGCGCCGCCGGTGGTCAGATGCGGATCGGACGCCGCGCCTGGCGACCGACCGATCCCACCTACGTACTGGGCGACCGGGAGGGCGCGCAGCGATGAGCGCGCTCCGCAAGACCCGGGAGACGGCCGCGCCCGCGGCCCGGCTGGCCGTCATCGGGCGCAGCGACGAACCGGCCCGGGAGCAGCCGCTGCTCGACATCCGCGACCTGTCGATCGAGTACCGCTCCGAGGGCGGGGCGGTGACCGCCGTCCGGGGGGTCGATCTGCAACTGCATGCGGGCCGGATCGTCGGGCTCGCCGGCGAGAGCGGCTGCGGCAAGTCGACCCTGGCCTACGGCGCGGTGCGGTTGCTGCGCCCGCCGGCCGTGATCACGTCCGGCAGCGTCACCTACAACGGCAGCCGGATCCCGGGCGGCGGCTTTGATGTTCTCGGGGCGACGTCCACGCAGCTGCGAGCGCTGCGCTGGCGCGAGATCGCGATCGTCTTTCAGAGCGCGATGAACGCGCTCAATCCGATCCTGCGCATCGGCGACCAGCTGCTCGACGCGCTCCTGGCCCATCTGCCGCTCTCACACGACGAGGCCCGCCTCCGGGTCGAGACGATGATCGAGCTGGTCGGGATCCCCAGGGCCCGCCTGCGCAGCTTTCCGCACGAGCTGTCCGGGGGCATGCGCCAGCGCGTGATGATCGCCATGGCACTCGCGGTGTCGCCCGAGGTGGTGATCATGGACGAGCCGACCACCGGGCTCGACGTCGTCGTGCAGCGCGAGATCCTGCGCGAGATCTTCGCGCTGCGCACCCAGCTGGGCTTCGCCGTCCTGTTCATCACGCACGACCTCTCCCTGCTGCTGGAGATCGCCGACCAGATCGTGATCATGTACGCGGGACAGGTGGTGGAGTCCGCCGGCGTGCAGCCGATCCGAAGCGGTGGCGCACATCCCTATACGCGGGGGCTGCTCGGCTCGTTCCCGCGCCTGCACGGGCCTCGCGTGCAACTGGCGGGGATCCCCGGATCGCCTCCGGATCTGCGCACCCCGCCGCCGGGTTGCCCGTTCGCCCCGCGCTGCGCGTTCGCCGCCGACCCCTGCACACAGATCGACATGCGGCTGCTCCCGGTGGCCCCGGCCACCGGCGCCGAGCACCTCAGCGCCTGCCCGTTTCCCGACGCCCGCGCCGCCGCTGCCCCCGCGACGCCGGCCACCAACGGCGTCGCGGCACAGTCGCCCACGCCGGAGCGCCGGCCGACGGCGACGCGCGGACCCCTCGTGCTCGAGGCGGTCGGCCTCTGCAAGGAGTACCGGCCGGCAGGCCGGCGCCGGGGCGAGGTCGTCCGGGCCGTCCAGGACGTGTCGCTGGCGCTGCACCGCGGCGCCGTCGTGGCGCTCGTCGGTGAGAGCGGATCCGGGAAGAGCACGATCGCGAAGCTGCTGGCCGGCCAGGAGCGACGGACCGGCGGGCAGATCCTGCTCGACGGCGCCGAGATCGAGCCGTCGTCCCGGCGGCGGTTTCGCGAGTACAAGAGCGAGGTGCAGATGGTCTTCCAGGACCCCTTCGCCTCGCTCAATCCGCTGCACACCGTGCGCTATCACCTCCAGCGTGCGCTCGACGTCCATCGCCGGCGCACCGGCCGTGACGGCAGCGTGGCGGAGGTCGATCGCCTCCTGGAGCAGGTCCGGCTGGCCCCGGCGAGCAAGTTCCGCAACGCGTTCCCGCACGAGCTCTCGGGGGGCCAGCGCCAGCGGGTGTCGATCGCCCGCGCGCTGGCCGCCGCGCCGCGGGTGCTGCTGGCCGACGAGCCCGTGTCGATGCTCGATGTCTCGATCCGCCTCGAGGTGCTGGACCTGATCGCCGACCTGCGCACCCGCCTGAACCTGGCGGTGCTGTACATCACCCACGACATCGCGTCGGCGCGGTACTTCGCCGACGAGGTCCTCGTCATGCACGCCGGCGAGATCGTCGAGCGCGGGCCGGCCGAGCAGCTCACCCAGCATCCCACGCATCCCTACACCCAGCTGTTGATCTCCGCCTCACCGGATCCCGACAGCTTCGCGACCGCGCTTGCCGACGAGGCCTCCGGGCCGGGCGCCGGCGATCGTGAAGGGAGGCGTCCCGCGATGAGCTGACTCCCGTCGGCCGCGCTCGCGCCCGGGGTGTGACCACCGGCGGCGCGAGGCAGTGGCCAGCGTCCCCGGCCTCACCCGGGGACGCATGACCGCCTAAGCAGCCTCCTGGGCCCGGCATCGCCGGACGCGCAGGACTCAACTTAACGACAAGCCGTTTGTATCAGAGAGGTGTGCTCGCCAGATGAAGCGATGGACCAACAACCCAACATTGCGTGGCGCCTGCTGCGCACTCGTCGCCGCGGCCGCGCTCGCCGGATGCGGCGGCAGCTCGAGCTCGAGCGCCGGCCTCAAGGCGGCGTCTGACTCGGCCGCCGGCGGCTCGTCGGCCGTCCTGACGGTGGAGTCCAGCCAGCAGAACTCGGTCACCCAGGACTTCAACCCGTTCGTCCCCTCGTCGGCGGCCGCGCTGCTCGGCGCCACCTCGCTCATCTACGAACCGCTGCTGCAGGCCAACGCGATCAAGCCCGGCGCCTACTACGACTGGCTGGCCACCGGCTATCGGTGGTCCCACGGCGGTGACTCCATCACCTTCACGATCCGCTCGGGCGTCAAATGGTCCAACGGCTCACCACTCACCGCGGCGGATGTCGCTTTCACCTACGAGCTGCTCAAGAAGTACCCTGACGCCAACACCACCGGTCTGGCCATCAGCAGTGTCAGCTCGACGGCCGACACGGTGACGATCGACTTCCCGTCGCCGCAGTACGCCAATCTGGCGAACATCGCGGGACAGGTGTACATCGTGCCCCAGGCGGTGTGGAGCAAGGTCGGCGATCCGGGCAAGTACACCGATGCCAGCCCCGTCGGAACCGGTCCCTATACCCTGTCGAGCTTCACCCCGCAGGGCTTCACACTGAAGGCCAACCCCTCCTACTGGGGCGGCCGGCCGGCCGTCTCGGCGGTCGAGTTCCCGACCTACGCGTCGTCCAACTCCGCGCTGTCGGCGCTGGAGACCAATCAGCTTGACTGGGGCGGCAACTTCATCACCGGGGTCCAGCAGGTGTTCGTGAGCGGCAACCCCGACCACCACGTGTGGTTCCCGCCGGTGCAGACCAACAGCCTGGTGCCCAACCTGACCAAGTTCCCGACCGATCAGCTCGCCGTCCGCAAGGCGATCAGCCTGGCGATCGACCGCACCGCGCTCAGCCAGCAGGCGGAGGCGGGACTCGAACCGCCGGTCAGCTCGGCGAGCGGCCTCACCCTGCCGGTCTTCCAGCAGTTCCTGTCGCCGTCGGTGGCGTCTGACACATTGCCCGCGCACGCCGATATCGCGGCGGCCAAGGCCGTGCTGAAGGCCGCCGGCTACGTGCTGGGCAGTGACGGACTGTTCACCACCACGTCGGGCCGCAAGCTCTCCATCGACATCACCAACCCGTCGTCGTTCGCCGACTACGCGGCCGGCGACGCGATGATCGCCCGGTGGCTGCGCGAGGCCGGCATCGACGCCACATTCGTGGGTCAGTCGGTCACGGCCTGGTCGGCGGACATCGCCAGCGGCAACTACCAGCTCACCCAGCACTGGTCACAGACCAGCGTCGCCCCGTATCAGCTGTACAACGACTGGCTCAACAGCGCCCAGGCCACCAGCAACGCCGCCGGCGATTACGAGCGGCTCGACGACCCCCAGGTCGATGCGGAGCTGCGCAAGCTGGCCGCCGACAACACCGTCGCCGCCCAGCAGGCCGACCTGGCGCCGATCGAGCGGTACGTGGCCACGAACCTGCCGATCATCCCGACCGTGTACGGCGTGGTGTTCGACGAGTACAACGCGAGCAGGTTCACCGGCTGGCCGTCGGCCGCCGATCCCTACGAGTCGGGCAGCCCCAACGCGCCGACCAACGAGGTCGTGATCCTGCACCTCCGGCCCGCCGCCTGACCGTCCCCACCGCCGTCGCGCCGTCCCGTCCCGTCCCGCGGGGCGGGGCGGCGCCCGGAGGCACGGGGCGCCGAACACCTTCATCAGCACAAGGAGAAGGACATGAACGAGCTCACAAACGGCGGTTCGGCGGCCGCGCGCCGCTTCCCCGAGGGCTTCCTGTGGGGGGCCGGGACATCCGCCTATCAGATCGAGGGCGCGGTCACCGCGGACGGCCGCGGCCCGTCGATCTGGGACGTGTTCAGTCACACCGCCGGACGGGTCCACCGCGGTGACACCGGGGACATCGCCTGTGACTCCTATCACCGGATGGATCAGGACCTCCGCCTGCTCACCGAATTGGGACTGGGCGCCTACCGCTTCTCGGTGGCGTGGCCTCGGGTGCAGCCCAGCGGCAGCGGCGCGGTCAACCAGCGTGGGCTGGACCATTACCGCAGGCTCGTCGAGGAGCTGCGCCGCCGGGACATCATCCCGGTGCTGACCATCTACCACTGGGAGCTCCCTCAGGCCCTGGAGGACCGGGGCGGCTGGGCCAATCGAGAGACCGCAGAGCGGCTCGCGGAGTACGCCGGCGTGCTCGCCGACGCCCTCGGCGATCAGGTCGGTCTGTGGCTCACGGTCAACGAGCCCAAGCAGGCGGTGCACCAGGGCTACCGGGTCGGAACCCACGCCCCGGGACACTGCGACGACAGGCTGGCTGCGGCGGCCACCCATCACATCCTGCTCGGCCACGGCCTGTCGATGCAGGCTCTGCGCAGCGTCCTGCCCGGGCCGGCGCCGATCGGGCTGGCCTTGGACCCGCACCCCTATCGCGCCGTCGACGCCGACGCGCAGGACGCCGCCTGCGCCCTGGACGTCGTGCACAACCGCATCTTCATGGACCCGGTGCTGCACGGCAGCTATCCGGCGTCGGCCGACGCCGACATGCTGCCGCCGGACGCGCTCGTCCAGACCGGTGACATGGCGCTGATCGGCTCGCCGGTCGACCTCATCGGCGTCAACTACTACCGCCCGCACTACATCCGGAGCGGCGATTGGTCTGACCTGCGCCGCGGCGAGAGCCCGGTGCCCGAGCAACCGGGATTCGTGGAGTACCTTCCCCCGGAGCTCCCGAGAACGGCGATGGGCTGGCTGGTGGAGCCCGGCGGGCTCTACGACGTGCTGCGGCGCTTCACCGCCGAGGCACCGGGCGTGCCGCTGTACATCACCGAGAACGGCTGCGCCGCCGATGACTACGTGAATCCCGAGGGGCACGTCAACGACTACGAACGGATCGAGTACATCCACGGACACCTCGACGCGGCCGCGCGGGCGATCGAGGACGGCGTCAACCTGGCCGGCTACTTCCACTGGGCGCTGATGGACAACTTCGAGTGGGCCTGGGGCTATCAGCGGCGCTTCGGGCTCTACCATGTCGAGTTCGCCTCGCAGCGGCGCCTGCCCAAGCGCAGCGCCGCGTTCTACGCCGCGGTCGTGGCCACCGGGGAGCTCCCGGCCCGGGAGCATCTGCCGGCCGGGCCGTCTCCCGGATCAGCCGTCCGCCCGCCTGCTCCCGCGCCTCTCTAGCTCCAGGTCCCGACGCCGGCACGAGCGTCGGGTCAGGCGACGCCCGGCCGAGCGAAAGCCCTCTTCCGGACTCGAACCGGAGACCCCTTCCTTACCATGGAAGTGCTCTACCAACTGAGCTAAGAGGGCGCGCGGCGTTCAGCGTAGCGACTCCGGGCGGCCGCGGCCACCCGCCCGGACCGGGCGGCGCAAGTGGCGGGAGCAGGATTCGAACCTGCGAAGGCTGAGCCAACGGATTTACAGTCCGTCCCCTTTGACCGCTCGGGAATCCCGCCAGGGCGGCGCGGAGTTTAGGACCTATCCCGCCGCGAGGCTACGAGGCGTCGCGTAGGCGCTGGGCCTCGGGCAGCGCCTCGAGCTTCTTGAGGGTGTGGTTCTCGATCTGGCGGATCCGCTCGCGGGTGACGTTGAAGGCCCGCCCCACCTCCTCCAGCGTGTACGGACGCTCGCCGGTCAGGCCGAAGCGCATCTCGATCACCTCGCGCTCGCGCTCGGGCAGGGCGGCGAGCGCGCGGCGGAGATTCTCCCGCCGCAGATGCTCGGAGGCGAGCTCGAACGGCGACTCGGCCGTCTGATCCTCGACGAAGTCCCCGAGCGAGGAGTCGTCCTCCTCGCCGACCGGCTTCTCGAGCGAGATCGGCTGCTGGGCCATGCGCAGCACGTCGCGCACCTCGCGCACGGTCGTCTCGAGCTCGGCGGCGATCTCCTCCGCGGTCGGCTCGCGGCCCAGCTGCTGGATGAGCTGGCGCTCGACGTGGACGACCTTGTTGAGCTTCTCGACCATGTGGACCGGGATCCGGATCGTGCGGCCCTTGTCGGCGATCGCCCGGGTCACCGCCTGGCGGATCCACCAGGTGGCGTAGGTGGAGAACTTGTAGCCGCGGCGATAGTCGAACTTCTCGACCGCGCGGATCAGCCCCATCGAGCCCTCCTGGATGAGATCCAGGAAGGTCAGCCCGCGCCCGAGATAGGACTTGGCGATCGAGACGACGAGCCGTAGATTGGCCTCGATCATCTGCTGCTTGGCGCGCATGTCGCCGCGCTCGATGCGCCGCGCCAACAGCACCTCCTGCTCGGCGGTCAGCAGGCTGACCCGGCCGATCGCCCGCAGATACAGGCGCAGCGAGTCGAGGCTCGGCTCGACGGTCAGATCGACCTCGGCGCGCTTGCGGGCGTCCGGATCGGCGTCCGCGCCGCCGGCCGAGGCGCCGGCCTCCACCGTCCCGCCCTCGGAGCGCGCCACCCGGCCGTCGACGCCGACGACGACGATCCCCTGGTCGTCGAGATAGGCGTGCAGCTCCTGGATCTGCTCCTTGGTGACGTCGACCTCCTCGAGGCAGGCCTCGATCTCGGCGAACGTCAGGACGCCGCGCTCCTGGCCGGCGGCGATCAGCGGACGCAGCTCGTCGAGCTCCGTGATCGGAGTCTCGTCGCTCAACAGAACGATTTCATCAACGCTCACTGCCCCTGAGCTCCTCCCTACGGATCTCCGAGATGCCCACGGCTGACCGGGGCCCCTCCCTCTTTGTGACCTCCGATACGACCGCTCGATTGATACCACAAAGCCGGGCGTCATATCGAGCGGTCGAAAGCCGAGCGGGCGACCCATCTACTCTTTGAGGGGCGATGACCGAAATGAACCCCTCCTCCACCGCGCTGGTCGACGTTCAGGCACAGGCGCCGCCGCTCGCGCTCAGCCTCTCACGTGTCGGTGTGACCGCTGTCGAGAAAGTGATCCGCCTCGGCCACAACGGCACCGAGCAGCTGTTCTCCGCGCGCTTTGAATGCGTGATCGAGCTCGGGCCCAATCAGAAGGGCGCCCACATGTCGCGCTTCGAGGAGGTCGTCAACGAGGCGATCGGCGAGGTGCTCCTGCACGACGCGCCGTTCCGGGCCGAGACGCTCGCCGAGCACATCGCCCAGCTCGTCCGCACCCGGCAGGGCGCCCGCCGCGCCGAGGTCAGCGTCGAGGCGCGCTTCCCCGAGCACAAGCCCGCTCCCGTCTCGGGCGTCATGACCCAGGAGCTGTACACGCTGCACGGCTGCGCGGTCGCCACCGAGCTCGGGACCCGCCGGCTGACCGGCGTCACCGCCCAGGGGATGACCGCCTGCCCGTGCGCCCAGGAGCTGATCGCCGACAGCGCCCGGGAGCGGCTGCGCGGCGAGGGCTTCGACGCCTCCGAGATCGCCCGGATCCTCGACGCGGTCCCGGTCGCCACCCACAATCAGCGCGGGCTCGGGACGCTGTACGTCGGCTGCCCCGAGCTGTGCGAGACCGAGATCGACGCCGCGAGCCTGCTGGCGATCGTCGAGAACTCGATGTCGTCGGAGATCTACGAGCTGATGAAACGCTCCGACGAGGCCCACGTCGTCGAGAAGGCGCACCGCCGGCCGCGCTTCGTCGAGGACTGCGTGCGCGAGATGGTGCGCGGCGTCATCGACCAGTTCCCGATGCTCGACGACGGGGCACTCGTCTCCGCGCGCCAGGTCAACCTCGAGACGATCCATCAGCACAACGTCGTCGCCGAGCGCTTCGGCACGCTCGGCGAGATCCGCGCCGAGCTGGAGACCGGCGAGCCGGCGCCGCTGCACACCAGCCTCTCGGCGTGGCTCGCCGCCGCGCCCTGAGCCGCCGCGGGCTGACGTGAGGCTCTGAGCGCCGCCCGGCGATGCGCGCGATCCTGCTCGACGCCCCCGGCGAGCCGCTGCGCGAGGCGGCGCTCCCCGACCCGGAGCCCGGCCCCGGACAGCTGCGGCTGCGCGTGCGCGCCTGCGCGGTCTGCCGGACCGACCTGCATCTGCGAGACGCCGAGATCCCCGCGCCCAAGCTGCCGGTCGTGCTCGGGCATCAGATCGTCGGCGAGACCGACGACGGGCGCCGCGTCGGCGTGCCGTGGCTCGGCTGGACCGACGGGGACTGCCGCTACTGCACCTCCGGGCGCGAGAACCTGTGCGTGGCGGCCCGCTTCACCGGTCGCGACATCGACGGCGGCTTCGCCGAGCTGACCGTCGCCGACGAGCGCTTCTGCCTGCCCCTCCCCGACGAGATCTCAGACGTCCAGGCCGCACCGCTGCTGTGCGGGGGCCTGATCGGCTACCGGGCGTTGCGCCTGGCCGGCGACGCGGCGCGCCTCGGGCTCTATGGCTTCGGCTCGGCGGCGCATCAGATCTGCCAGGTGGCGGTCCATCAGGGCCGCGAGGTCTACGCCTTCACCCGCCCCGGCGACGAGCGCACCCAGGCCTTCGCGCGCTCGCTCGGCGCCGTCTACGCCGGCCCGAGCGACGAGCCCCCGCCGGAGCCGCTCGACGCCGCGCTCATCTTCGCCTCGGCCGGCGAGCTCGTGCCGGCGGCGCTGACGGCGCTCGCGCCCGGCGGCACGGTCGTGTGCGCCGGGATCCACATGAGCGACATCCCCTCCTTCCCCTACGAGGACCTGTGGCACGAGCGGACGATCCGCTCGGTCGCCAACCTGACCCGTCAGGACGGCCACGAGTTCCTGGCGCTCGCCCCGCGAGTCCCGGTCCAGAGCACGGTCACGACGTATCCGCTGAGCGAGGCCGAGCAGGCGCTGGCCGACCTGCGCGCCGGGCGCTTCGAGGGCACCGCGGTTCTCGTCCCCTGACCCCGCCGGCCGGCCCGGCGCCCGCATGTTCTAGGGTGTGAGCCATGCCCCTCGTACCGATGGTCATCGAACGGACCGCGCGCGGTGAGCGTGAGTTCGACATCTTCAGCCGGCTGCTCAACGAGCGCATCATCTTCCTCGGCTCGCCGATCGACGACACCGTCGCCAACCTGATCGTCGCCCAGCTGCTGCACCTGGAGTCCCAGGACCCCGACAAGGACATCTCCATCTACATCAACTCCCCCGGCGGATCGATCTATGCCGGGCTCGCGGTCTACGACACGATGCAGTTCATCAAGCCCGACATCGCGACGATCTGCGTCGGGATCGCGATGTCGATGGGATCGCTGCTGCTGACCGGGGGCGCGAAGGGCAAGCGCTTCTCGCTGCCCAACAGCCGGATCCTCATCCATCAGCCGTCGGCCGGCTTCGAGGGCCAGTCGACCGACATCGAGATCCACGCGCGGGAGATCCTCAACATCCGCAAGCGGACCGATGAGATCTACGCCTTCCACACCGGGCAGACCGAGGAGCAGGTCCATATCGACATGGAGCGCGACCGCTTCTTCAAGCCCGAGGAGGCGGTCGAGTACGGACTGATCGACCGCATCCTCGAGTCCCACTGACCGATCGATGGGGCGGCTCGCGCCGCCCTTTTTTCAGGTCGCGGGCGCCCGGCGCAGGCGCCCTGAGCCCTCGCCGCGCGTCTCGGGCGGCTCGGGCAGGACGGGCCGGGTCAGCGCCCAGGTCAGCATCAGCGCCGCGAACACGAGCATCCCGAGGCCGGTCCACAGATCGACGTTGATCCCGTCGGCCTTCGTCTTGACGTGGTGGGAGCCGGCCAGCCCGAGGATGAGCAGGATCAGCCCGTAGAGCGCGAACAGCGCACCGATCAGACGGCGGATGTCGAACCGGTTGGCGGCGCGCGTGGCCTGCCAAAGGTCGAGTTCCCGACCAGCAGCCGCGCCGGTGCGGCCGCGGCGACGGTTGCTGCACGATCCGCTGATCACAACAAGCGATCGGGTCGCTGGGAGCCTCGTCGTGCTGTTCGCTCAACACGTCAGCCGTGTCGCGCGTCTGACCCTCGACGACATCACGATCGACACCGACGCCGTCGCGATCAGTCTCGGCAGCACCGCGATCGTCGTGCCAGAGCCGCTCGCCGGCGAGCTTCGCGGCCCTTGTCGCTGACCGCCGCTGCCGCTCCACCCCCCACCGGCGGGAATCTCGCCGTCCCCTTGCTGACGCTCAGGAGCGAGCCGATGACGATCCAGTCGGGACTGCTGAGAGCGCCCGGGCTTCGACAGCACTAATCCGAAGACTCGACCCTCCCGGGTCGGCAGCGATGACCCGGGTCTGCTCATTGCTGCTGTGCTCCTGAACGGTGCCGACGCCGAGCCTCGATCGCCGCGAGAGCCCCGCTCGGCTGCCAAGCGGTTTCGCGAGCCCGGCAAGAACTCATGGTAAAGTCGTTGACAATCTCAGTGATTTCTGCCAGGCTTATCTCTCGGGATACGTCAATGAGAAAATCAAGGAGCTGATTTCGTGTCTAAGGTCGAAGGCAACGTCGCGGCGGGTTCCGCGCTGGAGGGTGCACGTGATCCGCGGCGCTGGTGGATTCTGGCCGTGGTCAGCCTGGCGCAGTTGATGATCGTGGTTGACCTGACGATCGTGAACATCGCGCTGCCGGCCGCGCAGCGGGATCTCGGCTTCTCAAACGCGTCGCGTCAGTGGGTGATCACGGCCTACGCGCTGGCGTTCGGCAGCTTGCTGCTGATCGGTGGCCGGGTCGCTGACCGGCTCGGGCGCAGAACCGCGCTGCTGATCGGGCTGGCCGTCTTCGGTGTCGGCTCCGGGCTCGGAGGCGCCGCGCCGGATTTCGCGGTGCTGCTCATCGCCCGCGTCCTGCAGGGCGCCGGTGGCGCGCTGCTCGCGCCGGCCGCGCTTGCGACGATGACCGTGACCTTCGTCGACCCGAGGGAGCGGGCGACGGGGTTCAGCGTGTTCGGCGCGATCGGCGCGATCGGCGGCGCTGTCGGGCTGCTGCTGGGCGGCGCGCTGACCGAGCATGTCGACTGGCGTTCGACGTTGTTCGTCAATCTCGGGATCGCCGCCGTCACGCTGGTCGGCGCGCTCGCGGTGATCGACCGCGACGTCGCGCGCGAGCACAAGCCACTTGATGTGCCGGGCACGGCGCTGGTCAGTATGGGCGTCTCTCTGCTGGTGTTCGGCTTCAACCGCGCCCAGACCAACGGCTGGGGAGCCACCCAGACGTGGGCCTCGCTCGCGGCCAGCGCTATTCTTCTCAGCGCGTTCGCGTGGTGGCAGACCCGGGCCTCCAACCCGCTGCTGCCGCTCCGGATCCTGCTCGATCGCGACCGCGGCGCGTCGCTCTGCGCGCTGATGCTCGCCAACGTCGGAATGTTCGGGGTCTTCCTGTTCCTGACCTACTACCTCCAGCTCACGTTGCACTACAGCCCAGTCAGGACCGGCGAGGCGTTCATGCCGCTGATCGGCGGGACGATCGCAGGAGCGGGAATCGGGCTGCAGGTCCTCCCCCGCTTCACCGGACCGCGGTTCATCGTTCCGGGCGGGATGCTGATCGCCGCGGCCTGCCTCGCATGGCTGACCCGGCTCGGGCTGCACACCGGGTACTGGGCGGGGATCTTCCCGCCACTACTGGTTCTCGGCTTCGGGCTGGGATTGGTCTTTCCCGCCTCCATCAGCCTCAGCACCGCCCGCCTGCACGACGACGACAACGGCGTCGGCGGAGCCCTGGTCAACACCACCCAACAGGTCGGCGGGTCGGTCGGGCTCGCGCTGCTGAGCACCCTGGCCGCCAGCGCCGCCGCCGGCTACCTCAAGACCCACCACGCCAGCAACGCGATCGTGGTCGCGCACGCGTACGTGCACAGCTACGCCGTCGCGTACTGGATCGCCGCGGGCATCTTCGCCGCCGGCGCCGTCATCATCGCGGCGCTCTACCGGCCGGGAATCCCTGCCGAACTGCGCGCCACCGCCACCACGGAGCCGACGCCCTCCCAGCCCAGCGCGCGTCCACCCGAGAGCCGATCGGTCTCGACCGGCGATCCCGCCGCCATCGGAGGACGCTGAGCAACTCAATGAGTGATAGCCGCGAACCCTAAAATCAAGCCATGCCCACTGATACGACGACCACGACGACACCGGCGCATGTGCTGACCCTCGTCCACAAGATTCACGACGCCGCCGACGCTCTAACCCAAGACGTCGCCGACGTGCTGGGCGAGTCTGGCGTCACCAAGTCACAGGCCGGGGTACTGTGGGCGCTCGCGCCCGGCATGCCGCCCGTCTCGATGCGCGAGCTGGCCCGCAGGCTCCAGTGCGACCCCTCCAACATCACGCTGCTCGGCGACCAGCTCGAGGCCGTCGGCCTGGTCCAACGCCAACCCGACCCAACCGACGGACGACGCCGCGTCCTCGTCCTCACCGACCAAGGGCTGGCGCTCTGGTCACGGCTAATCGAGCGAATGCAGCAACGCTCAGCCCTGTTCACCCTCACCATCAAAGAGCAGAACCAGCTGCTCAGCCTGCTGCAAAAGGTGGAGACCAACCGCGCGCAGATCCCGACCGGCTTCCTCACCTAACCAACCAACCGCAGCCCGAAATCGGCATCAGACAAGACCCTCGTGCCCACGAGGCGCGCGCTCCGTGTCGCGGGCGCCGGAGCCGCGCAGCGACCATCGGCCGCTCGCCTCGCCTACGGCGAGGCTTCGCGCCGACGGTCGCTATCCACCGGCTCCAGCGCCCGGCGCGCAGATAGAAGGCCGAGTCCCGGTCCTTGATGACGTAGGCCTGGATGAGGTCGTAGGTGACGACGGTGTTGGTCGCCGTCACGTTCGCCGCCACGCCCGCCATGAACGCGGCCACCAGCTCGGTGACGGCGATCCCCAGCATCCCCTCGGGCAGGTAGTTGCCGATCAGGTGCGGGATCGCGGTGTTGTACAGCATCGAGACGCTCGCGCCGCCGAGGCCCTTGACGGTCAGGACCGCGATCAGCCCGGGCAGGATGATGATCGCCGGCAGGAAGATCTTCGCGAACGCGCCGATCAGCGGCGTGCGCCGCGCCGCCGAGACGTTGGAGGCCGACAGCGCCCGCTGGATCTCGGCGAAGTTCGTCGTCCAGTAGCCGAAGCCGAGCACGAAGCCGAGGCCGAACACGACCCCGACCCAGGGTGAGCGGCAGCAGCGAGGCGGCGATCAGGATCGCGGTCGTGATCGACCAGCCGAGCATCAGATGGGTGATCAGCGCGAGCGCGAATAGGTTGACTCCGGAGATGAGCACCGTCGCGACGGCGAACGTCGCGGCGTTGAAGGCGTGGGTCGCCTCGTTGAAGCGCAGGCGCAGATACTCCGGCACCGAGCGCACCTTGGCGCCGTAGTAGAACGGCATCATCACGATCCCGAGGAAGACCATCGCCGGCACCGCCCCGAGCCAGTAGTAGTGGACCGCCGGGACGCCGTACTCGGCACCGTTCGCCGCCTGGCCGAGGATCTCCAGCGCGCCGAGGTTGGCGGCGATGAAGGCCAGCCCGGTGATCCAGGCCGGCAGCGAGCGGCCGGAGAGGAAGAAATCGAGATCGGTCTTGATCGACAGCCGCGCGACGAACCCGATTCCGAGCACGACGACGAAGTAGACCGCGAGGATGACGTAGTCGATCGTCCCCGGGTGGAGCCTGAGCACAGCGACCTCCCTATGACCGGCGCGCAGCCGGCTCTACGGTGGCCGGCGGCTGTTATTCGACGGGATGCTCGATCTCGCCGAGCCCGTCGATGGCGATCCTTACCCGGTCGCCGGAGCGCAGAAACGACGGTGGATCCATCGCCACGCCGACCCCGCCGGGCGTTCCGGTCAGGATCAGATCGCCGGGCTGCAGGGTGCAGGTTTCGGCGATGAAGTCGACGAGCGTCTGGCAGCCGAAGACGAGATCGGACGTCGTGCTGTCCTGGCGCAGCTCGCCGTTGACCCACGTGCGCAGGTGCAGCGCGCCGGGGTCGGGGATCTCGTCGGCGGTCGTGATCCACGGACCGTAGGGGCAGAAGGTGTCGGCGCCCTTGCCCCGGGTCCACTGCGGCTCGCGGCCCTGGAGATCGCGGCCGGTCACGTCGTCGGCGATGCAGTAGCCGCCGATCCGGCCGCCCGCGCCGATCACGACGACCAGCTCGCCCTCGTAGTCCAGCCGGCGCACGACCGCCGGGCAGCGGATCGGGCCGCCGGGGGGCGCCACCGAACCCCGGACCTTGACGAAGACGATCGGCTGCTCGGGCGGCGTGTTGCCCGTCTCGGCGATGTGCTTGGCGTAGTTGAGGCCGATCGCGTAGATCGTTCCCGGATCGGGAACCGGGGCCAGCAGCCGCACCTCCGACAGCCGCCAGTGGCCGTGCGATGTCTCGGGCACGGGGGCGCCCGCCAGCACCTCGCGGACGCCGTCGGGACCGCCGAACGCCGTCACGCGGTCGTCGTCGTCGACGACGCCCGACAGCGGCTCGTCGTGACCGGGCGCCTGAAAGGTGGCGAGCTTCATCGCATCCTGGAGGCTATACGCCCGGCGGCGCGCGCGTCGGGCCGGCCGCCGCCCGGCGGTCAGCCCGCGGTCAGCCCAGGGTGAAGTCGCCACGCGCGACGATGACCGCCGCGCCTCCGACGGCGACTCGTTCCACGCGCTGCGCGGTGCCGTCGACGCGGGCGTGCAACGTCGACGGGCGCCCGATCTCCGATCCCTGGCTGATCTCGATCGCCTCGCCGAAGCCGACTCGGCCGTGGCGGGCGAGGTGGACGGCGAGCGGGCCGGCCGCCGATCCGGTCGCCGGATCCTCGGCGACCCCGAGTCCCGGCCCGAACATCCGCGTCCGCACCCGCGGCCCCGAGGCCGCAAAGCAGCTGACCCCGAGCTCGCCGAGCGCGGCGAGGGCCCCGAGGTCAGGGCGCAGGGCGGCCACCATATCGGCGTCAGGGGCGGCCACGAGCACGTGGCGCGGGCCGTTGTCGTAGAGCTCGACCGGCAGCTCGGACGCCGTCAGCCCCAGCGCGGCCAGCAGCGCGTCGGCGCGGTCGAAGGACTCGACGCTCGGGATCGGCTGCTCCATCTCGCCGAAGACGATCCGGCCGTCGGCGCCCGAGCGACGCAGGCTGACCGGGACGACTCCCAGCCCGGTCTGCAGGCGCACGAGGTCGCCGCCCGTCCGCTCGCCGACGACGAACGCCGTGCCGAGCACCGGGTGACCGGCGAACGGGAGCTCGACCGCGGGGGTGAAGATCCGCATCCGCGCATCGGCCCCGTCGTCGCCGCCGAACAGGAAGACGGTCTCCGACAGATTCAGCTCACGGGCGAGCCGTTGCATCGTGTCGGCATCGAGGCCGTCGGCGTCGGTGAACACCGCCAGCGGATTGCCCTGGAGCGGGACGTCGGTGAAGACGTCAGCGATGACGTACCAGCGCGGCCGGCTCATCCGCCCGCCATCTCCAGCAGCGTGGTGACCGTCGTCCAGTTGCGAGTCGTCGACATGACGCCGAGCCACTTCGCGCCCAGCGCGACGGCGAGCTTGGAGCCCGCGACCCCGTCCGGATGCCAGCTGTACAGCTCCCGGCCCGCGACCGTCAGCCGCTCGTTGCCGGCGACCAGGCCGCGCAGTCGCTCGGCGGCGCCGTCCGCCGGCTCGCCCGACAGGAAGCTCACCTGATAACGCTTGGGATCCTCGGCGGCGCCGGGCAGCGGATCGGCGGCGACGACCTCCGCCAGCTGCGCCCGGGTGCGCCCGACGACCGGCACGTCGAACCCGAAGCGCCGCGAGACGAGGTCGTGTGCGCGCTCGGCGACGGCGTCGACGGCGAGGTCTGACTCCAGCACGATGTTGCCGCTCTGGACGTACGTCCGCGCCTCGGCGAAGCCCGCCTCCCGCAGCAGCGCGCGCAGCTCGGCCATCGGCACGCGACGCTTGCCGATGTTGATCCCCCGGAGCAGCAGGACGTGCACCGCCATCGTCATCGCCCCGACACTAGAAGAGGGGGTCCTGGCCGGGATGGCCGTCGCGGCGGGCGCGGGGCGGCTCCTGACCGAGCGCGACGGCGACGTCGTGAGCGATCGCCCCCTCGGCGCGGGAGGCGACGAGCGGCTCGGCGATCCCCTCGACGTGGACGAGCGTGCGCCGCCCGTCGCCGCGCTCGTGCCCCTCGAGCGGCACGAGCGCGTAGACGCGGTCAGCGCGCACGAACTTCCCGTATCCGAGAGCGACCATCGACGTGACGCGGGCCATCAGGCTCGGCATCCTACGCCGCGCGGCGGCGCGGAAGGGCGCGAGGCGTCCCATCCGCGACGGTCAAGCCGTCAGGCGTCCTCAGCCCGCGAGGACGAGCTCCAGGCGCCGCTCCAGGGCGGCGGTCAGAACCTCACGCACCGGCCCCGGCTCGAAGCGCTCGACGAGCGCCGCCAGGAACCCCTCGATCACGAGCTGCTTGGCGACCTCCGCGGGGAGGCCGTGCGAGCGCAGATAGAAGAGCTGCTCGGGGTCGACCTGCGCGATCGCCGCGGCGTGCGTGCACCGCACGTCGTTGGCCTGGATCTCCAGGCCCGGGATGGCATCGGCATGGGCTCGCTTGGAGAGCAGCAGATTGCGTGACTCCTGGAAGGCGTCGGTCTTCTGCGCTCCGGGATCGACGATGATGTTGCCCTTCCAGACCGCGGTCGACCGGCCCTGCAGGACGCCGCGGAAGGCGAGATCCGAGGTCGTGTTCGGCGCCGCATGCTCCTGCGTGGTGTCGAAGTCGATGTGCTGGCGGGCGTGGCTGGCGTAGGCGCCGGTCACGCGAGCGTCGGCGCCGGCACCGCCGAGCCGCGTCTCCATCCGCACGTGGCCGCGCGCCGAGCCGAACCCGAGCGCCACCCAGTCCAGGCTCGCGTCGCGCCCGACCTCGGCGCGATGGGTGCCGAAGATCCAGGCCCGCTCGGACAGGTCCTGCCCGGCCACGTAGCGCAGATGCGCGTTGTCGGCGAGGACGAGCTCCACGACCGTGTTGAACACGCCGTCGTGATCGGGCGTTCCCGACAGCGCCTGCTCCCAGACCTCGGCCTGGGCGCCGGCCTCGAGCACGATCAGGGTGCGGCGATGCAGTTCGGTGCCCGGAGCGGCGTGGATCGCGGTCAGCAGCACGGGCCCGCTGAGCGCCACCCCGGCCGGGACGTAGACGAACGCGCCGCCGCGGAAGCCGGCATCGTTGCGGGCGACGAACACGTCGTCGGAGTCAACGACCGTTCCCAGACGGCGGGCGACGAGCTCGGGATGGCTCCGCGCGGCGTCCTCGAGGCTGGAGATGATCACCCCGTCGGGGAGCGCCGCGCCCGGCGATGCCGTCGCCTCGCCGTCGACCTGGCGCAGCGTGATGAGCGCGTCGAGCTCGAACATCGGCTGTGGCGCCACGTCCCCGTGGCCGTTGGCGGTGGCGGGCGCCGGCGCGTAGGCCGCCAGGTCCAGCGATGAGATGTCGGTGAACTCCCAGCCGGCGTGCCCTTTGAACTGGGGCAGCGGCAGCGTCTCGCAGCGCGCCAGCGCGCTGGCCCGGCGCTGGGCGAGAAAGCCGGAGTCGGCGGCCACGCTAGCCAATCGAACCCTCCATCTGCAACTCGATCAGCCGGTTCATCTCCACGGCGTACTCCATCGGGAGCTCCTTGGTGATCGGCTCGATGAAGCCGTTGACGATCAGCTTCGACGCCTCCTCCTCGGAGATGCCGTGCGACATCAGATAGAAGAGCTGATCCTCACCGACCTTGGAGACCGTCGCCTCGTGACCGACGTTGACGTCGTCCTCGGAGATGCGGATCGTCGGATAGGTGTCCGAGCGCGAATCCTCGTCGAGCAGCAGCGCGTCGCAGACGACCTTGGAGCGCGAGCCGTGGGCGCCCTTGGCGATCTCCAGCAGACCGCGATAGGAACCGCGGCCGCCGTCCTTGGAGATCGACTTGGCGAAGATGTTGGAGGTCGTGTTCGGCGCGGCGTGGACGATCTTCCCGCCGGCGTCCTGATGCTGGTCCTTGCCGGCGAAGGCGATCGACAGGATCTCCCCGTGGGCGCGCTCGCCCATCAGATAGACGCTGGGATACTTCATCGTCAGCTTGGAGCCGAGGTTGCAGTCCACCCACTCGACGGTCGCGTCGGTCTCGGCGACCGCGCGCTTGGTGACGAGGTTGAAGACGTTCGTCGACCAGTTCTGGACGGTCGTGTAACGGATCCGCGCCCCGGGCTTGGCGAGCAGCTCGACGACCGCGGAGTGCAGCGAGGATGAGCTGTAGGTCGGAGCGGTGCAGCCCTCGACGTAGTGCACGTAGGAGCCCTCGTCGGCGATGATCAGCGTCCGCTCGAACTGGCCCATCGACTCGGTGTTGATCCGGAAGTAGGCCTGCAGCGGCATCTCGACGTGGACGCCCGGCGGCACGTAGACGAACGACCCGCCCGACCACACCGCGCTGTTGAGCGAGGCCAGCTTGTTGTCGTTGGAGGGGATGATCGTCGCGAAGTGCTCGCGCACGAGCTCCTCGTGGTCGCGCAGCGCGGAGTCCATGTCCAGGAAGATGACGCCCTGCTTCTCCAGGCTCTCGTTGATCTGGTGGTAGACGACCTCGGACTCGTACTGCGCGCCGACGCCGGACAGGAACTTGCGCTCGGCCTCGGGGATCCCGAGGCGGTCGAACGTCTTCTTGACGTCCTCGGGGACGTCGTCCCACGAGCGCTCGGCCCGCTCGGAGGCGCGCACGAAGTAGTGGATGTCGTCGAAGTCGACCTCGGCGAGCATCGGGGAGCCCCAGGTCGGCATCGGGCGCGCCAGGAAGTGGTCCAGCGACTTCAGGCGGAACTCCCGCATCCACGCCGGCTCGGACTTGAACTCCGAGATCTTGGCCACGAGCTCGCGGGTCAGGCCCTTCGGCGCCTTGTAGAGATAGTTCTCGGCGTCGTGGAAGCCGTAGCGCTCGGTGTAGTCGGCGTTGATCCCGCGCAGCTTCTCGTTGTCGGTCAGCACCGGCGGGGTCGGGATCGTGTCGGGAGTAGCCACTACTCCACCTCCAGCTTGATCGTCTCGCCCTCGATGATCACCGAGTAGGTGTCCACCGGGACGTATGCGGGCAGGGTCTTCGGCTTGCCGGTCGTCAGATCGAACAGCGAGCCGTGTCGCGGGCACTCGATCGTGCAGGCCTCGGGGTTGAACTCACCTTCCACGAGGGGGCCGTCGTCGTGCGTGCAGCGGTCCTCGATCGCGTACACCGTGCCGGCGCAATTGAACACGCCGATCTCGAGGTCCTCCCATTCGACCAGGCGCTTCTCGCCCGGAGGGAGCTCGGAGAGGGCACAGACATCGATGATCGTGGGCACGGGCTGAATAATACCTAGTGTGGGGATCGGATTTACGAGGATAGCGGGCCGGCCGTCTCGGCCGACCCGCATCGGTCCGGTCCCGCGCCCACGGCGGGGAGCTACTTGCGGCTCGTGCCGGCCTTCTTCTTCTTGCCCTTCGTCTTCTTCCTGCCCTTCTTGCCCTTCTTGCCCTTGCCCTTCTTGCCCTTCTTCTTCTTTTTCTTGCCCTTCTTCTTCTTCTTCTTCTTCTTCTTCTTCTTCTTGTGGTTGGAGCCGCCGCCGGCGCCGACGGGCGTCAGGCCGCTCGAGCCGATCGCCCCGGTTCCGACCACGGGCGCCGGAGCGGTGACCGGGCTGCCGCCGGTGTTCGGCGGCCCGGCGATCAGACCACCCTCGACGCTGTCGGCGAAGGCGAACTGCCCGTTCTGCAGCACGTGGAACGCGATCGCCACGTTGATCGACTGCCCGGCGTTCAGGCCACCCGCCGGGAGCGGCACCGAGAGGGTCGAATTGACGCCCGGCCCGGGGCTGGTCAGGGTGGTCAGCAGCGCGCCGCTGGAGTCGCGCCCGGTGTCGGAGACGTCTGACAGGATCGCCGCCGCCGACGGATCGCCCGGCACGCCGTAGGTCGGATCCGATTGCAACCCGTAGGTCGACAGCCCGATGATCCGCAGCTGCATCGCCATGATCGTCTGATCGGCCGACGTGTTGGTGATCGTCCGGCGCACGATCAGCGTCCCGGGATTGTCGGCGCTCACCGAGCCGGTCGCCGGCGGGGTATAGGTGGCGTTCGGCGCGCTGTCCTGCCCGGCGGAGGGATCGAGCAGCGACGTCTGGGTGATCGTGTCGATCGCCTGCGGCGAGCCCCTGTCCGACGGCGCCGCGGTCCCGAGCACCGGGCTGGCCTGGTAGCTCTGGGTGCCGGCGTCCGGCGCCAGGAACTGGAAGTCGGCGGCGTTGTCGCCGGTGTCGACGGGCTCGCCCTCCGAGATGGTGCGCGCGAAGGTGACCTCGCTGTTGTCCCCGCTCGGATAGGCCGGAACGGTCAAACCGGTTCCCGCGGCGTAGTAGGTGCCCTTGTAGCCGACGCTGTCAGGTGTCTCCCCGGTGGCGCCGATGCTGACCCCGTTGAGGCCGCCGGCCCCGGCCGGCAGCCCGATGTTCTGATCCGGCGCGGCCGTCGAGGTCAGCGAGTAGTACGGCTGGTTGGCCAGCAGGTAATGACCACCCGGCGCCACGGTCACGTTGGCCAGCGGCGTCGAGCCGAGCCCGGCCGACTTCGTGATCCACTCCAGCGTCCAGTCGGCCAGGTCGACGGGCGCGGCCGACTGGTTGTAGAGGTCGACGTACACATCGTTGGGGTCTGACGCGGGGCCGGTCAGGCGCACCTCGGAGATGATCATCTTCGGCGGGTCGAACACGTACAGTCCGCCCGGCTCGCCGGTGCCGTAGTGGGGGGCTCCGGCGACGATCGTGCCACCGTTGTCCGAGACTCCGACGCCCCACCCGAGGTCGCCGCCGCTGTCGCCCGCAGTCATCTGCGTCGTCTGGTTGGCGGCGCTGCCGGTCGCGGCCGCCCATCCGCCGGCGGCCGGCTCGTCGAACACGTACACCGTCCCGAGATAGCCGAGCGCGCCGATGGCGCCGGCGACGATCGTGCTGCCGTCGCCGGACATCCCGACCGAGAAGCCCTCGTTGGCGAAGCTCGCGCCGTCGGAGGCGGTCAGCTCCGCCGTCTCTGACTCCGACGCCCAGCCGCCCGCGGGCTCTGAGAAGACATCGATCGCGCCCCGGCTGGAGCTGACCCCGACGGCGCCGCCGGCGACCGTGGCGCCGTCCTGCGACACCGCCACCGCGAAGCCGAGCTCGTCGTAGTCGTCGCCGGTGGCGACCGTCAGCACCGCGGCCTGATTGACGGTGGCGGCCGCTCCCCAGCCCGCCGCCGGGCGGTTGAAGACGTAGACCGCGCCCGCGTTGCCGCCGCGGTCGGGAGCGCCGGAGACGATCGTCGCGCCAGTCGCCGACGCCGCCACCGACTGACCCAGCTCGTCGTAGGGCAGTCCGCCGGCCGCGATCAGCTCCGTCGCCTGCGTCTCGCTCGCCCACGCGCCGGAGGCGGCCGCGGTGAACACGTACACCGTGCCGCGGAAGTCGCCCGGGACGCTGGCGCCGGCGGCGATCGTGCTCCCGTCGCCGGAGACCGCGACCGAGACGCCGAGCGAGCCGCCGCCGTCGGAGGCCGTCAGCAGCGCGGAGTCCTGGGCACTGCCCCCGGTCGCCGCCCAGCCGCCGGCCGGCGCGGTGAACTCATAGACCGCTCCCAGGCCGCCGTCGGCGTCCGGCGCGCCGGAGGCGATCACGCTCCCGTTCGACGAGACCGCGACCGTGTAGCCGAGCTCATCGGCCGCACCGTCGGCGGCGGTCAGCTCCGCGGTCTGTGTCCCCTGGGCCCACGTGCCCGACGACGGCCGGGTGAAGACGTAGACGGCCCCGCGACCGCTGCCATGATGGGGGGCTCCGGCGACGATCGTGTCCCCGTCGCCCGACACCGCCACCGACCAGCCGAGCTCGTCATCGCTGACGGCGTCCGAAGCGGTCAGGAGGACCGGCTGGACGAGGGGATCGACCCGCAGCGGATAACGCGCGCCGGCGTCGTCGATGACGACCCGCAGCTCGCGCCCGGCGAGCACGATCCGCGCCGGCAGCGCACGACCGACCGCGTCCGTGACGACGAGATCGCCGTAGCGCAGTCCACCGGCGCTCAGAGCGCTGCCCTCGGCGGTGACGCGCGCGGGCGTCCCGGGCGCCAGCCGGCCGACCGACAGCTGAAGGCTCCCGGTCCCGGCCGGGCGCCGGGCCACCGTGAAACCCTGTTCGACGCCGAGCGGGCTGTTGGCGTACCACTCGGTCACTCCCGGGTGGGCGATGCTGACCCGGCTGCCGCGCACGGTGCGCACGCCGGCGCCGACGCTCGCCAGCCGCCCGGCCCGACCGATCGCCGACAGCCCCAGGGCGAGCGCCTGCCCGCCGTCCGCCGTCGATACCCGGACGCCGGCCGCCGTGAAGAGCGCGGTCACGCCGCCACCGCGCGCCACCAGCCCGCCGCCCGCCGTGGTCGTGACGGCGTAGCGCGCATTGTCGGCGCCGAGGCCGCGGGCGACGGCCAGCCGCGCGCCGACCGGCAGAGATCCCAGCCCCGAGCGCGCCCGAGCCGCCGCCGGTCCGCCGGCGCCGATGACGATGGCGCCGATGACCGCCCCGGCGGTCACGGCCACCAGCGCCCACGCGAGCACCCGCCGGACGATTGCGCCCTCCACGGGCGTGATGGGCCGCACCTGACGAGCTGACGCCGACGTCGACATTAGGCAATCTCCACTTTCGTTCGGGCCCGGTCCCAGGCCGCGGTGTGACCCTCGTCCGCCCAGCGGCAGATCACGCACGGTCGCACTGTCAACAGACCAACCCCCGACCGGCCCCCGATCTTCCGCCGGCGTCAGACCGTGGACTCAGGCCGCCGCGCCGCTCCCGGGCGCCTCGGCGGCGTCCCAGTCGGTCTCGCGGCCCAGCGACGCGCTCTTGAGCACCTTCAGCGACAGCAGGGCGCACTTCAGGCGCTGGGCGGAGATGTCGATTCCGAGCAGGTCGAGCACGAACGAGCGGTCGAGCGACAGCAGCTCGGACACCTTCATCCCCTTGACCTCGTCGGAGGCCATCGAGGCCGCCGCCTGCGAGATCGCGCAGCCGTGCCCCTCGAAGCGCACCCCGACGATCCGCTCGTCCTCGCCGACGGCGAGCTTGACCGTCAACTCGTCTCCGCACAGCGGGTTGACATCGTGGAACTGCAGGTCGACATGGTCGAGATCCGGCGCGGGCGGACTCCAGTTGTGAGGCCGCTTGTAGTGCTCCAGGATGTTCTCGCGGTACAGATCGTCCATCTCGTCACAGCCTAGTACGTGCGTGATGGCCGTCCGGGCCCGCGAATTCGTATCGTTCGGTCCTCGCACCCGACCAGAGGAGAGCGGAATGTCTGAAGTGGTGGTGGTGGGCGCGTTCACGGCGCTGCCCGGCAAGGAAGCGGAGGCGCTGGCGACGATGCGCTCGCTGATCGCCTCGACCCATCAGGAGGACGGCTGCGTGCTCTACGCGCTGCACCAGGGGGCCGATGACCCCGCGAAGCTGGCGTTCATCGAGCGCTGGGCGTCGCGCGCGGAGCTCGACGCCCATCTCGCATCCTCGACCGTCCAGGAGGCGCTGACCCACGTCCCGGAGCTGTTCGGGGACAAGGCCGAGATCACCGTCTACAACGCCGTGCCCGGCGGCGAGGCGAAGAAGGGATCGCTCGCCGCCCACGCCGGCGGCTGACGCGCGGGACCGGCTCACAGCGCAAGGACGCGCGCGACCGTCCCGAGCGCGTCGATCAGTCGGTCGGTGTCGTGCGCGTCGTTGTGGACGGCGTAGGACGCGCGGGTCGTCGCCGTCGCGCCCAATCGTCGCATGAGCGGTTGCGCGCAGTGATGGCCGGTGCGCACGCAGACGCCTTCGCGCCCGAGGATCTCGCCAACGTCGTGGGGATGGGCGCCCTCCAGGACGAACGACACGAGCGCCCCGCGATCGGCGGCGTCGGCCGGCCCGTGCAGCGTGATGCCGGGCACCTCGGCGAGCCGAGCCAGCGCGTCGGCGATCAGCGCCTGCTCGTGGGCGCGGATCCGCTCGATCCCGATCGCCGCGATCCATTCGACGGCGGCGCCGAGCCCGATCGCCTCGGCGATCTGGGACGTGCCGGCCTCGAACTTCCAGGGCAGATCCGTCCAGGTCGACTCGTGATCGCCGACGGTCTTGATCATGTGCCCGCCGGTGATGAACGGCGGCATCGACTCCAGCAGCGCCCGGCGGCCGTGCAGCACGCCGATGCCCGTCGGCCCATAGGCCTTGTGGCCGGTCCAGGCGTAGAAATCGGCATCGAGCGCCGCGAGGTCGACGGCGATCTGAGGCACCGCCTGCGACCCGTCGACGACGACGACCGCGCCGGCGGCGTGCGCCCGCTGGACGAGGTGCTCGACGGGGTTGATCGTGCCGAGCACGTTGGAGACGTGGGCGACCGCCAGCAGCTTGGGCTCACGCTCCAGGAGCCGCTCGAAGGCGTCGAGGTCGAGCTGTCCGTCGTCGCGCACCGGCACGTAGGCGAGCTCGGCCCCGCGCTCCTGGCAGAGCACCTGCCACGGCACGACGTTGGAGTGATGCTCCATCTCGGTGATCAGCACGAGATCGCCGGCCCCGACGTTCTGGCGTCCCCAGGTGTAGGCCACGAGGTTGAGCGCGGCCGTCGCGTTGGCGGTGAAGATCGTCTCCGCGACCGTGGAGCGCAGCCAGCGCGCGATCTGCTCGCGCGCGCCCTCGAACATGTCGGTGGCCTCGACGGCGAGCGGGTACACGCCGCGGTGGATCGACGCGCGGCACTCGGTGTAGTAGCGGTCCATCGCCTCCAGCACCGGCCGCGGCGTCTGCGAGGTGGCCGCCGAATCGAGATAGCTGAGCGGGCGCCCGCCGAACTCCCGGTGCAGCACCGGGAACTCGGCGGCGACGCCGGCGATCGCCTCGATCGTGCTCATCACGCGGGGATGGGGGCGGTGACGCGGGTCACGATACGACGGCCTGCTCGAGCTCGTCGGTGATCCAGCCGTAGCCCTTGGCCTCGAGCTCGTGGACGAGGTCCGGACCGCCCTCGCGCACGATCTGCCCGCGGAACAGCACGTGGACGTGGGTCGGCTTGACGTATTCCAGGATGCGCTGGTAGTGAGTGATGATCAGCACACCGAGATCGGGACCGGCGACCGAGTTGACCCCGTCGGCGACGACGCGCAGCGCGTCGATATCGAGGCCGGAGTCGGTCTCGTCGAGGATCGCCATCTCAGGCCGTTGCAGCGCCAGCTGGAGGATCTCCATCCGCTTCTTCTCGCCGCCGGAGAAGTTCTCGTTGAGATAGCGCCGTGACCAGTCGGCCGGCACGTTGGTCAACGCCATCGCCGCCTCGACGGTCTGGCGGAACTCCTTGAGCGGAATCGGCTCCTCGCCGCGCGCGTCGCGATGGGCGTTGAAGACGGTGCGCAGATACTTGGTGACGGTCACGCCGGGCACCGAGACCGGATACTGGAAGGCCATGAACAGGCCCATCCGGGCGCGCTCGTCGGTGTCGGCGGTGGTGATGTCCTCGCCCTTCCAGAAGACCTGACCCTCGGTCACCTCGAGATTCGGGTGGCCCATGATGACGTTGGCGAGCGTCGATTTGCCGGAGCCGTTGGGACCCATGAGGGCATGGATCTCGCCCTTGTTGACCGACAGCTCGAGCCCGCGCAGGATCTCCTTGTCACCGGCGCGGACGTGAAGGTTTCTGATCTCTAGGTCGGGCATGTCTCTCTCTGGGTCAGGGTGTGTCGCCTACGCCGCGTCGGCGCCCGCGCCGGCGGGAACGCGCACGTCCTCGCTGCGGGCGGCGAACTCGACGAGCTCGGCCAGGGTCGTGGTCTGCAGCGATCGGATGATCCCGGCCTGCACGCGGGTCCACAGGAGCTTCGTCGCGCAGCCGTGGCCGGCGTCGGGCTCATGCGAGCACAGCACGCGCCCGGTGTGCTCGGTCACGAAGCACTCCATCGGGGCGATCGCGCCCTCGAGCGCCTGCACGACCTCGAGCATCGAGATCTCCTGCGCGGGCCGTGACAGCCAGTAGCCGCCGTGCGCGCCGCGGGCGCTCATGACGAGCCCCGCCCTGCGCAGCCGGGCCACCACCTGCTCGAGATAGGCGAGCGGCAGGCCCTCGTTGGCGGCGATCGCCTTCAGGCTCGTCGGGTGCTCCGGAGACTGGCCCCCGAGCTCGATCATCAGCCGCACGCCGTACTCTGCCTTGGAGGAGAAGATCATCGTGGCTAAATCCTACCAAGGCGGTCGGAGTAGGGCTGAGCATCGAGCGCGGCGCGTCCGGGCGGCGGCGCTGTAGGGTCCGGCCATGGACACCGTGCCCACCACCCCCGTGCTCGCCGGCGCCGACGAGATCGCGGCGGCCGCGGCGATCGCGCGCGAGCGGGGGCGCCTAGGCATCGACACCGAGTTCATGTCCGAGGGACGCTATCGGGCGCTGCTGTGCCTCGTGCAGATCGCGGTCGACAATCCGGAGCCCGGCGGGGAGCCGATCCTGCTGCTGATCGACACGCTGACCGACGTCGACGTCGCGCCCCTGGCCCATCTGCTCGGCGACCCCGAGTGCGAGGTCATCCTCCATGCCGGGCGCCAGGACGTGGCGATCCTGCGCCGTGCCTGGCAGACCGAGCTCAACAACATCTTCGACACCCAGATCGCGGCCGGGTTCGCCGGGGGCAGCGCCCAGGCCGGCTATGGCAATCTGCTCGGCGCGGTGCTCGGCCTGCGGGTCGGCAAGACCGCCAGCTACACGCGCTGGGACGTGCGACCGTTGACCGGCGAGCAGCTCGGCTATGCCGCCGAGGACGTCGCCCACCTGCTCGCCCTCTCCGACGAGATCCAGCGCCAGCTCGTGGCCAGCGGGCGCCTGGAATGGGCGCGCGAGGAGTGCCTGCGCCTGGAGTCGGCCACCGATGAGCGCGACCCCGAGAGCGCGTGGGAGCGGCTCCCGCGTGTCGGCCAGCTTGATCCGCGGGCCCGGGCGGTCGCCCGGGAGCTCGCCGCCTGGCGGGAACGCACCGCGTCCGAGCTCGATCGCCCGGTCGGCTCGATCGTCGCCGACCCGCCGATGGTGGAGCTCGCCAAGCGCCGGCCGTCGAGCGTCGCCGGCCTCGAGCAGATCCGCGGCCTGCATCCGCCGACGATCAAGCGCCGCGGCGACGCGATCCTCGAGGCGATCGCCCGCGGCCGTGAGTCGGCGCCGATCGCCCGCGACGAGGGTCGCAACCGGTCTGATCCCAGCGACGCCCCGCTGATCGCGCTCGCCGAGGCGGTCCTGCGCGCCCGCGCCCAGGAGGCGGGCCTGGCCTACGAGCTGATCGCCTCGCGCGCCGAGCTCGAGATCATCGTCGGCGCCGCCCGCCGCTCTGAGCCCGAGCCGGCGGTCCGCACGCTGAGCGGCTGGCGCCGTGAGCTCGTCGGCGACGACCTGCGGGACCTGCTCGCCGGGCGCGGCGCGGTCTCGGTCGGCCCCGACCGGCGGCTGATGCTCACGACGCGCCATCCTGGAGCATGAGCGACATCGCGGGCGCACGGGCGAACATCTCGGCCGACAGCGCGCGCCCGATGACCGGCGCACGGGTGATCCAGCCGAGGTCGATGCCCTCCAGATCGAGGTTGTCCGGCGCGTAGGTGAGCCGCAACCCGTGGCCGGGCGAGTCGGCCGCGCCCTCGGTCCCGAAGTCGCCCTGGGCGGTGCTCCAGCCGAGCCGCTTCAGATGCCGCGCCTCCTGCGCGACGAGCGCGCCGGCGCTTGAATAGCCGTGGCCGACGACGACGAGCTGGACCGCGCAGTACGGATTCGCGCCTCCGTCACAGCGGCGCACGCTGGCGACGACCCGGGTCCCGGCGATGAGCGGCACGGCGGCGAGCGTCGGGCCGCGCCCTGACGGCGCCCCACCACCGCAGCCGGCCGGCGCGAGGCCGGCCAGCAGCAGGATCGTGGCCCATCGTGCCGTGCTGCGCATCGCCCGTGACTGTAGTGCCGGGTGTCTCCGTGCAGTGGCGGATGTCTCCCGCGGCACACCCGGGGTCCGTCACGCGTCCCAGGGGGCGAACACGGCGGCGATCCCCGCGCCGTCGAGCCCGGCGCCCAGGCAGCACAGCAGCGTGATCCGCGCCGCCACCGGCGACAGGAACGGCGCGCAGACCGCGCCGCTGGCGCGCAGATCGCGCTCGGAGCCCTCGAAGCCGTAGGTGGCGTGCATCATCGACCCGCGCTCCGGGGCGACGGTGACGACAGCCGGGATCCGGGTGACGGCGTCGCGCAGCGCCGCGAGCATGCCGGGCGTCAGGTGGCCGGCGCCGAAGGCCACGACGACGAGCCCGTCGCTGATCGGCGCGGCGGCGCGCAGCAGCGCTCCGTCGTCGCCGAGCGCGGCGGTGACGATCGCCACCCGGTGACCGAGCCCGTGCGGCGCCAGCGACGGCCGGCGCAGCGGCCGGCTGTGCAGCCACACGCGGCCGTCGACGACGCGGCCGATCGGGCCGGCGACCGGGGATCCGAACGCCGCCGGACCGGTGCTGTCGACCTTGCGCGCGCTCGTGCCGGCGAGGATCTCGCCCCCGAACACGACGACGACGCCGAGCCCGTCGGCGGCGGCGCTCGCCGCCACCGCGACCGCGTCGAGCAGATTGGCCGGGCCGTCGGCGCCGGCGGCGCTCGCCGGCCGGTTGGCCCCGGTCAGGACGATCGGCGCGTCCCCGTCGTGGAGCAGCGCGCACAGCATCGCCAGCTCCTCGAGCGTGTCGGTCCCGGTGGTGATCACCACCCCCTTCCCGCCCGCCGCCGCCGTCACCGCGCGGCGCGCCAGCTCCAGGGCGTGGGCGGTCGAGAGCTGCGGCCCGGGCAGCGACAGGACGTTCTCCGCGCTCAGCGCGTCAAACCCGCGCAGCGCGGGGATCTGCGCCACGAGCTGCTGCGCGTCGAGCGCCGGCACGGCGTGCTCGCCCTCCATCGAGATCGTGCCGCCGGCGGCGAGCAGGCGGACGGGCCGGACCTGGACATGGCGCGCGCTGTCGGGCATAGCGCGTGGACGTTATCTGAGTCGGCGCGGGTCGCCGCCTCGGGCGAGTTCGCGGGGAGGTCCTAAGCTTCGGGTCATGTCAAGCACGATCGAGAATCTCGCCGACCCTGAGCTGCTGGAGACCGAGTGGGACCTGAGCGCGCTCGTCGACGGCGACGAGCAGGCGGGGGTGCAGCGCCAGCTCGACGAGGCCGTCGCGCGGGCCGGGACGTTCGCGGGCGCCTACGCCGGGCGCATCGCCGAGCTCGACGCCGCGGAGCTCGCCGCCGCCATGCACGAGCTCGCCGCGCTCAACGAGCTCGTCGGCAAGGCGGGCTCGTACGCGTCGCTGCGCTTCTCCACCGACACCGCCGATCCGGCGCGGGGCGCGCTGCTCCAGCTCGTCCAGGAGCGCGGGACCGAGATCGAGACGAAGCTGCTGTTCTTCGAGCTGGAGTGGGCCGCGCTCCCCGACGAGCGCGCCGACGAGCTCGCCGACGACGAGCGTCTCTCCTTCTGCGCCCACTATCTGCGCAGCGCGCGGCGCTATCGCCCGCATCTGCTCTCCGAGCCCGAGGAGACGATCCTCGCCGAGAAGGCGCTGACCAGCCACAGCGCCTGGTCGCGCCTGTACGGAGAGCTGCTGGCGGCGGTCCGCGTCGACCTGGCGGGCGACGAAGTCCCGCTCGACGTCGCCCTCGCCCGGCTCCAGGACCCCGACCGCGACACGCGCCGCGCGGTCGCCCAGGGCGTCTCGGCCGCGCTCGAGCCCGGCCTGCGGACGCGCGCCTTCATCTACAACACGCTCATCCACGACAAGGCCGTCGACGACCGGCTGCGCTCCTATCCACACTGGCTGGCCTCCCGCAACCTCGCCAACGAGGCCTCCGACGAGTCCGTGATGGCGCTGATCGAGGCGGTGCGCGCCCGGTTCAGCATCCCGCAGCGCTGGTATCGGCTCAAGGCCACCTTGCTCGGCGTCGATCGGCTCGCCGACTATGACCGCGTGGCGCCGCTGCTGGGCGAGGACATCAGCTTCTCCTTCGGCGAGGCCCGGGAACTCGTGCTCGACACCTACGACTCCTTCTCGCCGGACGCCGGCCGGGTCGCGCGGCGCTTCTTCGACGAGCGCTGGGTCGACGCGCCGGTACGCCCGCACAAGCGCGGCGGCGCGTTCTGCGCCTACACCGTGCCGAGCGTCCATCCCTATGTGCTGCTCAACTTCACCGCCCGCCGGCGTGATGTGCTGACGATGGCCCACGAGCTCGGCCACGGCCTGCATGCCGCCCTCGCCCAGCCCCAGGGCGTCTTCCACCAGTCGACGCCGCTGACGATGGCCGAGACCGCGTCGGTGTTCGGCGAGGCGCTCGTGTTCGGACGGATGCTCGAGGCCGCGCCCGACGACGACGCCCGCCTCGGTCTGCTCGCCGAGCGGATCGACGGTGCGATCGCCACCGTCTTTCGCCAGATGGCGATGAATCGCTTCGAGCACCTCGTCCACACCCGGCGGCGGAGCGAGGGTGAGCTGTCGGTCGACCGGTTCGCCGAGTCGTGGCTGGAGAGCCAGTCCGATCTGTTCGGCGACTCGGTGGAGATGAGCGAGGGCTATCGCATGTGGTGGTCCTACATCCCCCACTTCATCAACACCCCGGGTTATGTCTACGCCTACGCCTACGGGCAGCTGCTCGCCCTGTCGGTCTACGGTCGTTATCTCCAGGAGGGCGCGTCGTTCGCGCCCGCCTATCTGGAGCTGCTGGCCGCCGGCGGCTCGCGCAGCCCCGAGGCGCTCGGCGCGATGGTCGGGATCGACCTCGCCGACCCGGGGTTCTGGGACGCCGGCCTGGACCTCGTCGACGCGCAGCTGCGCGACGCCGAGCAGCTCGCGGCCCGGCGCTGACCAGGGCGCGCGCCGCGCGCGCTGACCGTGGGTGCCCGGCGGCGCGGGCTCACGGCCCCTGTCGGCCGATGGCGGCTGACCTTGGGGGCCGCTAGTGGATCTTGGCGCGGCGGGTGCGCGAGCGCTCTTCCTGGCGCTCGACGACGTTGGCGATCAGCTTGATCACCTGTTCGATCCCGGTCACCTTGGCGTCGCCCTTCTCGAAGGCCTCGCGCCAGTCGCGCACGTGGCCCTTGGCCGCCAGCTCGTTGAAGTGCGAGCGCTGGACGCTCAGGCGGACCTTCGCGTCGGCGGCGATGTCCTTGGTCACCGTCGGGCCGGGGAGCTCGACGCGGTACATCTGCACGTCGCCGCGCCCGCGCAACTCCAGGCCGACGATCAGCTTGAGCGGCTCGAGCGCGGGGACATCGGCGATGAAACGCTCGACCGCGGTCGTGATCAGAGCCTTCGTGTCAGACGGGGAGGACAGAGCGCGTAGTGTACGCGGACGCGTGCCTGCACCGGGCGATACCGCGCCCGTGCCGCGTCACGGCGCCAGCGACGCTCCGCCGTCATAGCCGCTGACGACGACCAGACCGGAGCGTTGCACCGCCGCGTGGACGACCGCATGCGAGGACGAGGCCGAGGCCGAGCCTGACGCGGCGAGCGCCGCCGCCGGCGCCGCCACCGCCAGCGCCAGCACCGCCACGCCCGCCGCCGCCTTCTTGGACAGTCTGCCCGGACCCGTCGGTGGTGCGCTCATGATCAGCCCTTCAGTCGTTGCCGTGCCGTCGGCCCACGTTAGCGCGTCGCCGCGGCGTTGTCAGATCTTGTGGCGCTCCAGCAGCTTGCGGCCGATGACCATGCGCTGGATCTCGGAGGTGCCCTCGCCGATCAGCAGCAGCGGCGCGTCGCGGTACAGGCGCTCGATCTCATACTCCTTGGAGTAGCCGTAGCCGCCGTGGATGCGCAGGCACTCCTCGACGCAGAACCGGCCGGCCTCGGACGCGAACAGCTTCGCCATCCCGGCCTCGATCTCCGAGCGCTCCCCGGCGTCCTTGAGCCGGGCGGCGCGATGGGTCAGCAGGCGGGCGGCGTCGACCTGGGTCGCCATGTCGGCGAGCTTGAACTGGATCGCCTGGTGCTGGGCGATCGGCTTGCCGAACGCCCGGCGCTCCTGCGAGTACTTCAACGCCAGCTCCAGCGCGCGCTGGGCGATCCCCACCCCGCGTGAGGCGACGTTGACGCGCCCGAGCTCCAGGGCATCCATCATCTGCACGAAGCCCTGGCCGAGCCCGGCCTGCTCGCCGCCGAGAATGCTGTCGGCCGGGGTCCGGTAGCCGTCGAACACCAGCTCGGTCGACTCGACGCCCTTGTAACCCATCTTCTTGATCTTCGGCGGGACGTTGAGCCCCTTGTACGCGCCGGTGTTCTCCGACGCTCCGGGCTCCTTCTCGCAGATGAAGCAGGTCATCCCCTTGTAGCGCGGCTCGGCCGCCGGGTCGGTCCGCACGAGCGTGAAGACGAGCGAGGACAGCAGGCCGTTGGTCACCCACATCTTGGAGCCGTTGATCTCATAGGCGCCGTCGTCGAGCTTCCTGGCCGACGTCTTGATCGCCTGCACGTCGGAGCCCAGCTCGGGCTCGGACAGCGAGAACGCCGCGCGCATCTCGCCGGTCGCCATCTTGGGCAGGTACTTCTGCTTCTGCTCGTCGGTCCCGAACTTCATCAGCAGATAGGAGCCGATGAAATGGGTGTTGACGATCCCCGAGATGCTGATCCAGCCGCGGCTGAGCTCCTCCACGATCATCGCGTACGTGCTCAGGTCGAGCCCCATCCCGCCGTACTCCTCGGGGATCGTCACCCCGAACAGGCCCAGCTCGCGCATCTGCGCCACGATCGGCTCGGGGAACGTGTCCTCGTGGTCGTAGTGCTCGGCGTTGGGGATGATCTGCTCATCGGCGAACTGGCGCACCATCTCGCAGATCGCGCGCTGCTCGTCGGTCTTGTCCTGGATGTCGACAGCCATGGTTATTCGGAGCTCCTCGGTCTTGCGGCGGTGCTCCGAGCATAACGGCGCACCCGTGCCGTCGAAGGGCTGAAAACCGCGGTTGGCACGGCCGGGTTGGCTACGGATCGCGACCGATCGGGGTGCGCGTCCCCTGCGTCTACCGCGCGGCGGCCGGATCAGCGGCGCCGAGATGTCGCCACGGCGACAGCGGGCGCTCCTGGGGCTCGCCGTCGAGCTCGATGTCGACCTTCTCGTTGTAGAAGCAGAGCAGGCCCTTGATCCGGGCCACCTCCGGGAGCGGGTCCGCGTAGGACCAGATGAGGTCCTCGCCGCCCGGGATCGACACGCTGTGATAGCCGGCCGCGCCCTTGTACGGGCAGTGGGTGACGGTGGCGGAGTCCTCCAGGTGCGCGACGACGTCGTCGGCCGGCATGTACCACCGCGGCGGCAGATTGGACTCGAACAGCGCCAGCGCCCGCGTCGTCTCGGCCAGCAGCTCGCCGTGCAGCGAGATCCGGATGCGGCGATGCGTCGCCAGCACGTCGATCCGGTGGTACGGATCCCGCGGGTGCACGACGATCTCCTCGTCCTCCTCCAGCCAGCGGCCCATGCGGTCGAAGTAGAACGCGATCAGATCGGCGATCGGCGGGGCGTCGGGGATCGGCTGCGGGTAATACCAGGCGCCGTTCTCGACGGTCTCGCCCCCGGCGCGGATCGTGTAATACGACGCGTCGCCCTTCTTGGGGCAGTGGGTGCGGCGGTCTGACGGCTCCAGCACGTCGGCGCGCACGTCCTCGGCGGGGAAGTAATACGTCGGCTGCAACCCTGACTCGTGAAGCAGGAACGCCCGGCGGCTGTCGGCGATCACCTCGCCTCCGACCTCGACGCGGATGCGCTTGGGGGTCGGCTCCAGATAGACCGCCCATCCGGGCGCCGGAGGCTCGAAGTTGAACCGCCCGGCCGGCGTCCGGCCCAGCGGTCCGGTGCCCGTCATCCATCCCATCTCGCAAAGGCTAGTACATGTGTACATGTGGTCGCGGTGGGCCGGCTGGTGGCGGCGCGGTGATCGCCGGCAAGCGGATGACAGACTGCGGGGGTGAATTTCGCCCGGGATGTCGTCGACGCCGCCCCGGCCCACGACCGCGCGATCGTCGAGATCGCCCGTGACGGGCGCCGCCGCGAATGGACCTTCGGCGAGGTCGCCGACGCCTCGGCGCGGCTGGCCGGCGCGCTGAGCGCCCGCGGCGTCCGGCGCGGCGACGTCGTGATGACGCTGATCGGCAACCGGCCGGAATGGGTGCTGGCGATGGTCGCCTGCTTCCGGCTCGGCGCCGTCGTGCTGCCGTGCAACGAGCAGCTGCGGGCCAAGGATCTGGCCATGCGGCTGGCCGTCGCCGAGCCGGCGCTGATCATCGCCGACGAGCGTGACGCCACCGAGCTGGCCGCCGCCGGCGCGCCGGCGACACGGATCCTCACGATCCCCGATCCCGCACTGATGACTCACGAGCCGGCCCCGGCGATCGAGCTGGCGGGCACCGATCCGTGCCTGATCACCTTCACCAGCGGCACGACCGGGGAGGCCAGGGGGATCGTCCACGGCCAGCGCTACCTCCCCGGCCAGCGCCTGCAGGCCGGGCACTGGCTCGATGCCCGGCCCGGCGACCTCGTGTGGTGCACGGCGGCCAGCGGCTGGTCGAAATCGGCGCGCAACGCCTTCATCGCGCCCTGGCTGCGCGGAGCGGCCGCGCTGCTGCACGACGCCCGCTTCGATCCCCACGAGCGCCTGGCGGTGCTGGCCGCGGAGCGCGTCAACGTGCTCTGCATGGCCCCGACCGAGTACCGGGTGATCGCCAAGCGCGCCGAGCTGGCGCCGGTGGCCTCGCTGCACGGGCTCGTGGCGGCCGGCGAGGCGCTCAATCCCGAGGTGCTGCGCGCGTTTCGCGAGGGGACCGGGCTCGAGATCCGTGACGGCTACGGCCAGACCGAGACCGGCCAGCTGACCGGGATGCCGGCCGGCGGCGTGGTCCGGCCGGGATCGATGGGCCGGCCGCTGCCCGGCGTGGCCCTCGACGTGCTCGACGGCGAGCTCGTGCTCAGCGATCCGTCGACCGACCCGACCTTCTTCGTCGGCTATCTCGGCGGGGACCCGGCCCCCGAGCGCGAACCGTGGCACACCGGCGACCGCGTCCACGCCGACGAGGACGGCTATCTGTACTTCGAGGGGCGCACCGATGATCTGATCATCTCGGCGGGCTATCGGATCGGGCCGTTCGAGGTCGAGTCGGCGCTCGTCTCCCACGCCGCCGTCGCCGAGGCCGCCGTCGTCGCCGCGCCCGACGACGAGCGCGGATCGGTCGTGCGCGCGGTCATCGTCCTGCGCGACGGCTGGGCGCCGAGCGACGAGCTCGTCGTCGCGCTCCAGGACCACGTCAAGCGCGAGACCGCGCCGTACAAGTATCCGCGGGTCGTCGACTTCGCCGCCGAGCTCCCGAAGACGACGAGCGGCAAGATCCAGCGGGCGCTGCTGCGCGGGCCGCTAGCCTGAGCCCGATGGGCGACCCCCGACCCGTCATCGGCATCTGCACCAGCGTCACCACCGCCAGCTACGGCGTCTGGCACCAGCCCGTCGCGCTGCTGCCCGCGGGCTACGTGGAGGCGATCCAGCGCGCCGGCGGCCTCGCGTTGATGTTGCCGCCCGATCCGAGCCTCGTCTCAGATCCCGACGAGGCGCTGGCCCGCATCGACGCGCTCGTGCTCGCCGGCGGCACCGACCTGGATCCGGCGACGTACGGCGCGCAGCCGCATCCCGAGACCAACGACCCCACGCCCGGTCGCGACGAGTTCGAGCTGGCGATGGCTCGGCGCGCGGTCGAGCTCGACATGCCGCTGCTCGGCATCTGTCGCGGCATGCAGGTCCTCAACGTCGCCCTCGGCGGCACGCTGCACCAGCATCTGCCCGACGAGGTCGGTCACGAGGAGCACCGGCGGGTCCCAGGGAGCTTCGACGGCTCCGAGCACGACGTGCGGCTGAGCGCCGACTCGCTCGCCGCGATCGCCGCCGGCGAGCTGGTGCACACGACGAAGTCACACCATCATCAGGGCATCGATCGGGTCGGCGACGGGCTGATCGTCACCGGGACATCGGTGCTCGACGATCTCCCTGAGGCGATCGAGGTTCCGGGAGGCCGGTTCGCGCTCGGCGTGCAATGGCATCCCGAGGTCGACGAGCGCAGCCGCGTCATCCACGCGCTCGTCGCCGCCGCCGCCGAGTACTCGGCGGCGCGGGACGGCTCCGGTCAGCCGTGGGCGCCGCGGATCGCCACCGGCTCGCCGTAGCCGGCCCGGCGAACGGCGTGCGCGACGCGGGCGGCGTGCTCGGGGCCGCGCGTCTCCAGCACGAGCTGGACGGCGGACTCGCGGACGTGCAGATCGAAGCCCTCGCGGATGTGCTCGACGTCGAGCAGGTTCGCGCCCTCGTCGCCGACGAGCGCGAGCAGACGAGCGAGCGACCCCGGGCGGTCGGGGAGCCGCGCCAGCAGCACCGACCGCCGGCCGGCCTGGCTCTCGTGACGCCGGGCGATCTGGGCCAGCAGGCCCGGATCGACGTTGCCGCCGGAGAGGATGACCGCCGTCGTGCCCGGCGCCTCGCCGTCGATCTGTCCGGACAGCAGCGCCGCCACGCCGACCGCGCCCGCGCCCTCGACGACGAGCTTGGCCCGCTCCAGCAGGAACACCATCGCCTCGGCCACGTCCTCCTCGCTGACCGCGAGCATCCGGTCGACCCAGCGGGAGATCAGCCCCAGGGTCAGCCGTCCGGGCCGCTTGACCGCGATCCCATCGGCGATGGTCAGCGCGGAGTCGACCGCCACCGGGGCGCCGGCCCTCAGGGACGCCGCGAACGGCGCGCAGGCCGCGGCCTGGACGCCGATCACCTCCACCTCGGGTCGCTGGGACTTGACGGCGATCGCCACGCCGCTGATCAGCCCCCCGCCGCCGACCGGCACGATGATCCGCGCCAGGTCGGGCACCTGCGCCAGCAGCTCCAGGCCGAGCCCGCCCTGGCCGGCGACGACGTCGGGATCGTCGAACGGGTGCACGAAGGTCAGCCCGCCGGCGTACTCATGGGCCGCGGCCAGCGCGTCGTCGACGGTCCGGCCGACGAGGCGGACATGCGCGCCGAGCGCCGTGGCCGCCTCGGTCTTGGCGATCGGGGCGCTCTCGGGCATGAACACCTCGCAGCGGATCCCCCGGGCGCGCGCGGCGTAGGCGACCGCCTGAGCGTGGTTGCCGGCGCTGGCGGTGACGACGCCACCGGCGCAGGACTCGCCCAGAGCGGCGATCTTGGCCAGCGCGCCGCGGAGCTTGAACGAGCCCGTGCGCTGGAGGTTCTCGGCCTTCAGCACCACCGTCACGCCCGTGCGCTGGGCGAGGGTGCGCGAGCTGAGCACGGGGGTCTCGCGGATGACGCCGACCCCCGCCGCGGCGGCGCGGCGCACGTCGGCCAGCGAGACCCCCGCCGGGTCGGCGTCCACCGCGCTGACGAGGTCAGTCAGGGAGCGCCACCACCGCGTCGATCTCGACCTGGGCCCCGCGCGGCAGCGCCGCCACACCGATCGCGACGCGCGCCGGCGGGCTGGCCTCGAAGAACGAGGCGTAGACCTCGTTGACGGCGGCGAACGCCGACAGATCGGTCATGTAGACCGTCACCTTGACCGCATCGCCGAGGCTCGCGCCCGCCGCCTGGCAGACGGCGGCGAGGTTCTCCAGACAGCGCCCGGCCTGGTCGGCGGGGGTGGCGCCGACGAGATCGCCGGTGCGCGGATCAAGTGGGATCTGGCCCGAGCAGAACAGCAGACCGCCCGCGCGGATCGCGTGCACGTAGGGTCCGATCGCGGCGGGCGCGTCCTTGGCGGTCACCGGTTCACGAGTGCCTGGCAAATCGTCTCCTTTGGGCTGTTTGCGATCGCAGCGTGGTGCGGTGCGGAGAACAAGCCTATTCGGACATCGGACGCGGGGTAGCCTCACCACCGATGTCCAATCGCTTGGCGCTTCAGACCTCTCCGTATCTGCGACAGCATCAGGACAATCCGGTCGACTGGTATCCATGGGGCGACGAGGCCCTCGCCCGGGCCCGCGAGCAGGACCGGCCGCTGCTCGTCTCGATCGGCTACTCCGCATGTCACTGGTGTCACGTGATGGAGCACGAGTCCTTCGAGGATCCGGCCGTCGCCGCCGTGATGAACGACCGTTTCGTCTGCATCAAGGTCGACCGCGAGGAGCATCCCGACGTCGACGCGGTCTGCATGGAGGCCTGCCAGGCGATGACGGGGCAGGGCGGCTGGCCGCTGAACGCCTTCCTGACCCCCGAGCAGGCGCCGTTCTACGTCGGCACCTACTTCCCGCCCGAGCCGCGCCACGGCCTGCCGAGCTGGCGGATGGTGCTCGACGGGGTGGCCGAGGCCTGGGAGCAGCGCCGGGACCAGGTCCGCTCCCAGGGCACCGAGATCCTGAAGTCACTCGGCGCCGCCTCCCGGCTGCCGGTTCCCGAGGAGCCGATCACCGCGCAGGTGCTGATCGACGCCGTCGACGGACTGCGCCGTCTGCATGATCCGGTCAACGGCGGCTTCGGCCGGGCGCCGAAGTTCCCGCAGGCCTCGCTCGTCGAGTTCCTGCTCGCCCGGGGCGAGCGTGAGCTGGCGCTGCGGACGCTGCGGGCGATGGCCGCGGGCGGCATCTATGACCAGGTCGGCGGCGGCTTCTCGCGCTACGCGGTCGACGCCACGTGGACGGTGCCCCACTTCGAGAAGATGCTCTACGACAACGCGCTGCTCGCCCGGGCCTATCTCCACGGCTGGCAGGTCAGCGGCGATCCGCTGCTGGAGCGCGTCTGCCGGGAGACGCTGGACTGGGCGCTGCGCGAAATGCGCGGCCCCGAGGGCGGGTTCTTCTCGGCGCTCGACGCCGACTCCGACGGCGTCGAGGGGAAGTTCTACGCGTGGACGGTGCCGCAGCTGCGCGAGGCGCTCGGCGATCCGGCGCTCGCCGACGAGGCGATCGCGTTCTTCGGCGCCACCGACGCCGGCAACTTCGAGGGGTCCAATGTGCTCGAGGGACGCGGGCCGGTCCCCGCGCGCCTGCCGGAGATCCGCTGCGCGCTGTACGGCGCCCGGGAGCGGCGCGTGCGCCCCGGCACCGACGACAAGCGCCTGACATCGTGGAACGCGCTGATGATCGCGGCGCTCGCCGAGGCCGGCGCCGTGCTCGAGCACCCGGGCTACGTCGCCGCGGCGATCGACTGCGCCGAGTTCGTGCTCGCGACGCTGCGCGACGAGCGCGGAACGCTGCTGCGGACCTACAAGGACGGCCACGCGCATATCGAGGCCTATCTGGAGGATCACGCCTATCTCCTGGAGGCGCTGCTCACCCTCTATGAGGCGACCTTCGATCCCCGCTGGTATCGCGAGGCCACGGCAATCGCCGCGACGATGATCGACCGCTTCGCCGACGCCGAACACGGCGGCTTCTTCACGACCGCCGCCGACCACCTGTCGGGCTTCGCGCGCCGCAAGGACCTCGACGACTCACCGATCCCGGCCGGCGGATCGGCGGCCGCGTTCGGCCTGCTGAGGCTGTACGCCCTGTCGGGCGACGCCGCCTATGAGCGCCATGCGCTCGGCGTGCTGCGCGTCGTGGCGCCGATCGCGGGCGGGCACCCGCACGGCTTCGGCCACGCCCTGCGGGCGATCGACTTCCATCTCGCGGCGGTGCGGGAGGTGGCGATCGTCGGCGACGGCGAGGCGGCGGCTGCGCTGGCCCGGGTCGTGCGCGGGACCTATCGGCCGCACCTCGTGCTGGCCGGCGGTCTCGGCGCCGATGCCGATGCCGATGCCGATGCCGATGCCGCTGCCGGTGGCCGGGTCGGTGACGGAGTGCCGCTGCTCGACGGTCGCACCCTCGTCGGCGGGTCAGCCGCGGCCTACGTGTGTGAGCGCTTCACCTGCCTGGCGCCGGTCACCGATCCCGGCGCGCTCGCCGCCGCCCTCACAGCACCGGCAGATAGCGCTCCAGCTCCCAGGGCGTGACCTGGACGCGATAGTCGTCCCACTCCTGGCGCTTGATCTCGATGTAACGGTTGAACATGTGCTCGCCGAGCGTGCGCAGCACGAGCTCGGACTGCGCGGTCAGCTCGATCGCCTCGCCGAGCGTCTCCGGCAGCTGGTCGATGCCGAGGCGGCGGCGCTCGTCGGGCGAGAGGTGGTACAGGTTCTTCTCCATCGCGTCGGGCAGCTCATAGCCGTGCTCGATGCCCTCCAGTCCCGCCTGGAGCAGGACCGCGAACGTCAGATACGGATTGCACGCCGGATCGGGGCAGCGCAACTCCATCCGGGTCGTGCGCTCGCGGCCGGGATGGTAGAGCGGCACCCGCACGAGGGCCGACCGGTTGCGGCGAGACCAGGCCACGTACACCGGGGCCTCATAACCCGGCACGAGCCGCTTGTAGGAGTTGACCCACTGGGCGAACACCGAGCAGATCTCGCGGGCGTGGCGAAGCTGGCCGGCGATGAACGCCTTGCCGACATCTGACAGGTAGTACTGGTCGTCGGGGTCGAAGAACGCGTTCTTGTCGCCGCGGAACAGCGACTGATGGGTGTGCATGCCCGAGCCGTTCTCGCCGAACAGCGGCTTGGGCATGAAGGTGGCGTGCAGGCCGTACTTCATGGCGTATTCCTTGACCGTGATCCGATACGTCATGCAGTCGTCGGCCATCTTGAGCGCGTCGGCGTAGCGCACGTCGATCTCGTGCTGGCTGGGACCGACCTCGTGATGGCTGTACTCGGTGTGGATGCCGAGCTGCTCCAGGGCCAGCACCGTCTCGCGGCGCAGGTCAGAGCCCGCGTCGAGCGTCGTCAGGTCGAAGTACCCGCCCTCGTCGAGGACCTCCGTGGACTTCGAGTCACGGAAGTAGAAGTACTCGAGCTCGGGGCCGACGTAGAAATGGTCGAAGCCCATGCTCTCGGCGCGCTGGACCGCGCGGCGCAGGACATGGCGGGGATCGCCCTCATATGGCGTGCGCTCCGGGGTCACGATGTCGCAGAACATCCGCGCCACCCCGGTCTCGTGCGTCTGCCAGGGCAGCTCGACGAACGTGCCCGGATCCGGCATCGCGAGCATGTCGGACTCCTCGATGGCGTTGAAGCCGGTGATCGAGGAACCGTCGAAGCCCATCCCGCCCTCGAACGCGTCGGCGAGCTCGGTGGCGTTGATCGAGAACGCCTTCAGCTGGCCGAGGATGTCGGTGAACCACAGACGGACGAAGCGGATCTTGCGCTCTTTGACGAGCGCCAGCACGTCGTCGGCGGTCACGGGGGCGTCGGGCATCGCGCGAACGTTACTTGCCCGAGCCACCGGGGGCCGCACCGGCTCGCCCCGAGGGACTGGCGCGGGCCAGGGCGAGCGGTTAGCCTGAGCGGCGTGAGACGCCGTGCGGCTCAGACCGCCGTGGTGTGCGGCATCGCGTGCGCCGCGGTGGCGTCGGCGTCGCAGGCCACCGGCGCGGTGCGGGTCGGCGGGCGCCCGGCGCGAGCGGGTGCGCCGGCGCGGGCGGGTGCCGCGGCGCGGGCGGGTGCCGCGGCGCGGGCGTGCGGCCCGGCCGGGGCCCATACGCTCGCCGCCGATACGAGCGCGCGCGTCTACCTCGTGCGCGCGACGGCGTACGGCTGCGCGTCGGGCACGGGACGCTCCTTCCGCCTCGGCGGCTCCGGCGGCTTCTGCAACACCACCGCCCAGGTCGGACCGGTCGCGCTCGCCGGGCGGATGGCGGGCTTCGGGCTGCGCCGGTGCGGCGTCGACACCGCCGACGCCACGGTGATCGTGCGTGACCTCGGCGATGGCCGGACACGGGGAACGTTCCCGGCCCTGACCGTCGACACCGGAGCGGAATCGTTCGAGACCGTCGACGACGTCGTCGTGCGCGGCGACGGGACGGTGGCGTGGATCGCCTCGTCGGCGTCGATCGCGGCCCATCGCAAGGCGACCGAGGTCATCGTGTCGGGGCAGGCCGGACGGGTTCGGGTGCTGGCCTCGGGATCGGCGATCGGGATCGGCTCGCTGACGCTGAGCGGCTCGCGACTGTCCTGGCGGGTCGACGGCCGGCCCGCGTCCGCCGAGCTCTGACCCCGAGGCGAGACCGGCAAGATCGGCTCAGCGCGCTGAGACCGCGGTCAGAGGTCGCGTCAGCGGCTGCGGTCAGAGGTCGCGTCAGCGGCCGCGGTCAGCGGGCACCGGGGGTCGCGACCGCGCCGTGGCGATCCAGCCAGCGCTGAGCCCAGGTCTGGAGCTCCGAGAGTGCCGGCTCAAGCTCCCGTCCCATCTTCGAGAGCTCGTAGCGCACGCGCAGCGGCGGACCGGGATCAACGGTGCGCTCGACGATCCCGCGGGATTCCAGCTCCTTCATCCGCTCGGAGAGGAGCCGGTCCGACAGCTCGGGGATCGCCTGGGCAACCTGCGAGAAGCGCAGCGGACCGTCCATCAGGACGCGCAGGATGGCGCCGGTCCAGCGTCGCCCCACCAGCTCGACGGCCTCGTGATAGAGCGGGCAGCACGCCGGCGCTGCCCGCTCGACATCGGTCCGTTCGCCGGAGGCCATGATCTACAGCTTAATCAGGCCGCCTGGAGTGCGCGGGATGCCTCCGAGGATCCGTCGACCGGGACCTCCCCGGCGACGTTGACCATTGCGGCAAAGCCCTCGAGGGTGACCGCCGCTATCCCTTCAAGGATCTGCTCGTCGTCCCAGCCGGCCTCACGGGCCTCCTCGTGCAGGTGCATGGCGGGCCGGCCGTCGCGCAGTAGCGCGTGCAGATAGCGCAGCAGCGCGGCCTCCCGCTCGTCACGGGAGTCGAACTGCCGAGCGAGGGCCACCTCGTCGAGCGCCAGCCCGACGGCCCGCGCGGCCCGCGAATGCATCGCGATGCCGGGCTCGGAGTGATAGTGCTCGGCCACCCCGAGCGCGATCCGCTCGAGCGTGGGGAGCGTCAGCTTGCCGTGACGCAGCTCTGAACGGAAGCGCGCGTAGGCTCGCAGCGCGGCCGGAGAACCGGCGAGCACGCCGAGAAAGTTCGGCAGCTGGCCGCCGGACGCAAGCGCGCCGCGAAGAACGGCGACCGATCCTTCGGGCGCCGTCAGATCGTCGTGGATCTGGAATCTGCTCATGGGAATCTTCATCGTTGACCACCCGGAGGTCCGAGGGATGAGGCAGGTCATCATGTGCCCTGCCCTTTACTTACAACAGTTACTTACAGGTGATAAGTCTAGCCGGGCGACGCCGGTAACTCAACCGCCACTGACACGCCCTATCTCCTTATACGTTGCGGAGCAAACCCGGGATCATCGACCGTCGAAGAAATGGCGAAGAAGGGGTCCGGCGCCGGTGGCGGCGCGACGGGCGACGGACGACCGGCCCGCAGTCAGCGGCGGGTGACCGGCGCGCTGGGCGCGGCGGGCGACGGGCGCGCTGGGCGCGACGGGTGACCGGCGCGCTGGGCGCGACGGGTGACCGGCGCGCTGGGCGCGGCGGGTGACGGGCGACCGGCCCGGACGCCATCCGTGGGAACGGAGTGGGGGACGGCGCCCGGGCGAACGTCCCGCGCGCCCGCGGAGGCGATCTGCCGGGGGTCAGGTGAACCGCCGGAGGCGGAAAGGCCCGGGGTCAGTCCCGACGCGGGCCCGGACGGCCCCGCGGTCAGGCGGTCAGCGGCCGGCCGCGATCAGCGGGCGACGGCGTGCAGCGCGACGGCGGACAGCGTCGCGGCATGCGCGGTCGAGGCGGCCGCCACGATCAGCACGACGCCGAGCAGGATCGCCCACATGGCCACGCGGTCCGGCTGGAAGCCGGGACGCTCGTAGCGGCGCTCGGGGCGCCGATCACGGGAGGAACGGATCGGGACGTAGCGCTCGGAGCCACGGCCGCGGATCGTGACCATCCGCCGCTCGGGGACGCCGGAGCCGGCGTCAGGGCCCGAGGCCGGGCCGGACACACGACGCGGCGCGGTCCGAGCGGCCGGACGTGGATCATCGTCGCGGCGGCGGGCGTCGCTCGACGTTGCAGCGCCTGATTGCGGCATGTGACGTCCTCTTTCGATTGCTTACGGGGTTAGCTGACGGGCTCGCACCGAAAGAGCGGCGCTACGCGCAGAACGCGATTAGCCCCAACAACCTGGGTCCCCCGCTTCCCGACGCAGGAGCGGTACTGGAATTCAGCTGTTCGGAGCGGCGATCCTACCAACGCCTTCGGCGGAAAGACCGCCGGGGGTCCAGCTATTCGTTGCCGGCGACCTTCGACACGAACTCGGCGATGTCGGTGGCATCCTGGCCCTCGACGACCTGGGCCGGCATGACCCCCTGGCCAAGGCAGGCCTCGCCCGAGCTAGGGGAGGCGTTCGGCAGGCAGCCGTAGGCGATCGTATGCAGGATGACCGACTCGGCCGGCTTGAGGATGTCCAGATTCGGCCCGACCTTGCCGACGGCGTTGGCGGCGGCGAGCGTATGGCAGACGCCGCAGTGCTGCCCGAACAACTCACGGCCGGTGCGCGCGTCGGTGGCGAGCTTGACGCCTCCGACCTGGGCGCTGGCGTTGGAGTGGTTGCCGGTCAGCATCAGGAGTGGGATGGCGACGCCGAACACGACCGCGGTGACGACGAACATCCCGCCGAGCGCCGTGTTGGAGCCGCGACCGAGGGTGCGGGCGGCCTTCGGAGCGCTCCCCTCGCCGCCGCGGGCGGCGAACAGGAACAGCCCGACGGCGACGATGACCCAGAAGGCGACAAAGGCAGCGACGGCAAGCACGCGAGGGAACCTTATCGGGCGCGAGCGGTGAATGAGCCGACGCGCCGCCCGACCGAGCGCACGGTCAGCGCCGGCGGCCCGAGGCGAAGCTCATCACGGGAGGCGCGACGGCGCGGAAATCCTCGGCCTCGGCGCCCGCCGCCACCGGCGCGGCGGCCAGGCCGCGCCGCACCTGCTCGTCGAGCATCGAGAAGTCCTTGATCTCGGCGACGAGCCTGTCAGGGGCATCGATCGAGCTGACCCGATCGACGAGCACGTTGATCGCCCCGCCGGCGGCGGGGTGGCGCTCCAGCCGGCCCTCGGCCATCATCAGCGGCTCGGTCCTGACCGTCAGGCGATGGCGCTCGTAGACCTGCGGTGGGACGATCAGGTTGATGACCCCGTGCTCGTCCTCGAGCAGGACGAAGACGACTCCAGCCGCCGTTCCGGGCCGCTGACGCGCGACGACGAGCCCGCCGACCCGCACCCGCCGGCCGTGCGGCAGCGAGGAGAGATCCTGGCTTGTCACCACCCCAGGCGCCATCCGCGCCCGCAGGAGCCCCAGAGGATGCGCGCGGGCGGTCAGACCGAGCGCACTGTAGTCGGCGAGCATCCGCTCCCATTCAGACAGCTCACGCAGGGTCGGAGGGGCGGGCAGATCCAGCGGCAGCGCCAGCTGGGTACCGCCCGGCACGCGGCGCCCGGGCGTCGTCACGCCGAGCTGCCACAGCGCCTCACGCCGCGCCGCGCCGGGGCGCGCGCCGGCCAGACCGGCCAGCGAATCACATGCCCCCGACCACGCCAGGAGCTCCAGCGAGGCCGAGCCGGCGCCGGTCCGCGAGGCGAGGTCCGAGAGCCCGCGGAAGCGTCCGCCGGATCGCCGGGCGGCGACGAGCTCGGCGACCTCGTCGCCGCGCACCCCGCGCACATAGCCGAGCCCGATCCGCACGCGCCCCGGCGGCCCGCCCGCTGCCGGTGGGCCGGGGCCGGAGCCGGCCGCAAGCTCGATGTCGCACTCCACCTCACTCTCGTTGACATCGGGCGGCTCCACCTCGATGCCGCGCCGCTGGGCCTCGTGGACGAGGGCGTCCGGAGGGTAGAAGCCCATCGGCTGCTCGTTGAGCAGCGCGCAGAGGAACTCCGGCGAGTAGTGGACGCGCAGCCAGGTCGACTGATAGGCGAGCAGCCCGAACGCGGCGCCGTGGGCCTTGGGGAAGCCGAACCCCGAGAAGCCCTTGACCATCGCGAACACCCGCTCGGCGGTCTCGGTATCGACCCCGTGCTTGCGCTGCGCCCCCTCCACGAACCGCTCGTGATAGGCCTGGATCGCCGCCTCCGAGCGCTTGCGGCTCATCGCCCGGCGCAGGCCCTCCGCCTCGCCGACGCTGAATCCCGCAAAGGCGATCGCCACCTCCAGCACCTGGTCCTGGAAGATGATCGTCCCCAGCGTCTCCCCGAGAACCGCCTCCAGCGACGGATGCTCGTAGGGCACGCGATAGTCCGGATCGACCCGGAGGCGCTGGCGGCGCTCGATGTAGGGGTTGACCGCCCCGCCCTGGATCGGGCCCGGACGGACGATCGCCACCTGGATCGTGATGTCACGGAGGTTCTCCGGCCGGGTCCGGCGCAGCGACTGCATCTGCGCCCGGCTCTCGATCTGGAACACCCCGGTCGTCTCCGCGCTCTGGATGCACTCGTAGGTCGCCGGATCGTCGTAGGGGATCCTCGACAAATCGACCCGCTCACCGCGGGTCCGCGCGATCAGCTCGACCGTGCGCTCGACCGCCGACAGCATCCCCAGCCCGAGCAGGTCGATTTTGAGAAAGCCGGCGTCCGCGCACGAGTCCTTGTCCCACTGGACGATCTGGCGGCCCTCCATCGCCGCGGGCACGATCGGGCAGCAGTCGATCAGCGGCCGCGTGGCGATGATCATCCCGCCCGAGTGCTGGGAGAGATGGCGGGGCAGGCCATGGGCCTCGGCGGCCAGCCGGGCCAGCCATGCCCAGCGCCCGGTCAGGCCATGGCGACCGCTCCCGGCGATGTCCTTGCCGACCTCGCGCGCGTCCCAGCCCTCGCTGCCACGTGCCACGCGCTCGATCTCCCCCGGCGGCAGGCCGAGCGCCTTGCCCAGCTCACGGATCGCTCCTCGCGCCCGATAGGTGGGGAACGCCGCCACAAGCGCGGACCGGTCCTGGCCGTAGCGCTCGTGGACCCGGGGGATGAGCTGCGCGCGGATGTCACGCGGGAAGTCAAGGTCGATGTCGGGCAGCGAGGTCAGCTCCTCGTTGAGGAACCGCCCGATCATCAGTTCGTTGGCGATCGGATCGACGTGGGAGAGCCCGGTGAGAAAGCACACGATCGAGGAGACGCTGGAGCCTCGCCCTCGCCCCGGAGGCAGAAGCGCCCGGGGAGAGCCCGCCCCTCCAACGGCGCCGCTCCCGCGCACCTCGACCGCGACCTGCCGCGCGAGCTCCAACAGATCGTGATGGAGCAGGAAGAAGCCCGCCAGGCCGAGCGAATCGATGATCCGCATCTCCTCCTCCAGGCGCGACCAGGCCCGGTCGGCGATCGCCCTCGGCGCGCCGGCATAGCCGTCGGCCATCCGCGCCTGGCAGAGCTCGGCGAGCGTCCGCATCGCCTCGTCGTCCTCGGCGCCGGGATACCGGTAGCCGAGATCGCTGCCGAGGTCGAACCGCAGGCCGTCGGCGAGCCGCGCCGTCTCGGCGACCGCCTCCGGATGCTCGGCGAAGCGCGCCGCCATCGCCTCGGGCGAGGCGAGCGCATGGCTGAAGTTCCCCCGCCGAAGCGGCTCAGAGGCGTCGAGCGTCGTATGGAGGCGCACGGCGACGAAGGCGTCCTGGAGGGGCCCGCGGGAGCGATCGTGGGCGTGCACGTTGCCGGTGGCCATGCATGGCACCTCCAGCCGCCGGGCGAGCTCCACCAGCCTCCGGTTGCGAGCGCGATCGTCGCGCAGGAACGGGCGTTGGAGCTCGACGCGCAGGCGCTCGCGCCCGAACGCCTCCCGCAGCCGCCGCAGTGTGGTCTCGTCGTGGACCCCGCGCTGAGCGCAGCCGCTCAGGCAGACGAGCCCCTCGTTATGCCCGAGCACGGTCTCCAGCGAGGTCGACGGCGGGACGACGTCTCGCCCACCCGCCCCGGGGCGGCCATCCCGGGTGTGGGCGTGCGCTCGCGTCAGGATCCGGCAGAGATTCGACCATCCCCGCGCGTCGGCGACGAGCAGCGTCAGATGCCGTCCGTCGTCGAGATCGACCTCCGCTCCGTGGATCGGCCGCAGGCCGAGCGCCCGTGCCGAGACGGCGAACTCCATCGAGCCCGAGACCGTGTTGTGGTCGGTGAGGGCGAGCGCCTCGTAGCCGAGTCCGAGCGCCGAGGGCACGAGCTCGTCGGGTAGCGATGCCCCGTCGAGGAACGAGAACGCCGAATGGCAATGCAGCTCGATATAGGGCACGAACATATGTTCGCATCCGGCCAGGATGGACGTCCCCTTGACAAATGATTAGCGACTGCTAAGTTATCTAGCTAGTTAGTACTCACTAATCACGAGGAGGATCGCTCTCATGCCCACCGTTCATCGCCGAGGTTGGACCCTTGCCATCGTCTCCGTCGGGCTGTTCATGGTCGTGCTCGACAACCTCGTCGTGACCGTCGCGCTGCCGAGCATCCACCGCACGCTCGGCGCCTCGATCCAGTCGCTGGAGTGGACGGTCAACGCCTACACGCTCGCCTACGCGGTCCTGCTGCTGACCGGAGCGGCGCTCGGCGACCGGTTCGGCCGCAAACGCATGTTCATGATTGGGATCGCCCTCTTCACGATGTCCTCGGCGGCAGCGGCGCTCGCCCCCTCGACCGGAGCGCTGATCGTCGCCCGCGCCTCCCAGGGCATGGGCGCCGCCATCGCCACCCCGCTGACGCTGACCCTGCTCGCCGACGCCTTCCCGCCCGACAAGCGCGGACTCGCGCTCGGCGTCTGGTCAGGGATCAGCGGGATCGCCGTCGCTCTCGGGCCCCTCGTCGGCGGCGCCGTCATCCAGGCCGCCTCCTGGCACTGGATCTTCTGGCTCAACGTCCCGATCGGCGCCGTGCTCGTGCCGCTCGCGGCGCTGCGCCTCGCCGAGAGCCACGGCCCCTCGGCGCGCCTTGACCTCCGCGGGCTCGCGCTCGGCTCCGCCGGCCTGTTCGGGATCGTCTTCGGCCTCGTCCGCAGTCAGTCACTCGGCTGGGGCAGCGTCACCGTGCTGGCCGCGCTGGCCGCCGGCGCGGCGCTGATCGCCGCCTTCGTGGCGCACGAGCGCCGCACCCCGGAGCCGATGCTGCCGATGGAGTTCTTCGCCCGCCGCGGGTTCGCTGTCACCAACGTCGTCTCGCTCGCCATGTACTTCGGGATGTTCGGCTCGATCTTCTTCCTCAGCCAGTTCCTCCAGGAAGTGCTCGGCAACTCGCCCCTCCAGGCCGGCGTCAAGCTGCTCGTCTGGACCGGCGCGACGATGCTCGTCGCCCCGCTCGCCGGCTACTTTTCCGAGCGCTTCGGCAGCCGGCTGTTCATGGCCGCGGGCCTCGGCCTGCAGGCGATCGCGCTCGGCTGGCTCGCCGCGCTGGCCGGGGTGCACGAGAGCTACGCCAGCATGATCGCCCCGTTCGTGCTCGGCGGCTCGGGCATGGCCCTCGTGTTCGCGCCGAGCGCCAACGCGGTGCTCGCGTCGGTGCGCTCCGATCAGGCCGGGCAGGCCTCCGGGGCGGCCAACACGATCCGCGAGCTCGGCGGCGTGCTCGGCGTCGCGGTGCTGGCGACGGTGTTCACGAGCCACGGCGGCTACGCGTCGGCCCAGGCCTTCGTCGCCGGCCTGCGCCCGGCGATGTGGGTCGGGACCGGCGTCCTGACCGCCGGTGCGCTCGTACCGCTCCTGCTCCCGTTCAGCACGACGGCGACCGCCCGCGCGCACGCCGCCGCCGAGGCGGCTCAGCGTCCCGTGACCGAGCGCGCCGCGAACCCGGTGGCCGGGATCCTGGGCGAGGCGTAGGATCGCCGGTCAGCAGCCTCCGATGGCCACCACCTCCGACACCACGCCGCCGTCCCGTCAGCGTGTCCCGGCCGCCGAGCGCCGGGACGCGCTGATCGAGGCGGCGGTGCACGAGTTCGCGCGCACCGGCCTGCACGGCACGCCCGTCGACCGGATCGCCCGGCGGGTCGGCGTCGCCCAGCCGTACGTGTTCAGCCTCTTCGGCAGCAAACGGGAGCTGTTTCTGGCCGCGGTCCAGCGGGGCTTCGAGCGCGTCATGGAGACCTTCACGGAGGGTGCCGCCGAGTTCGATCCGGCGATCGCGCTGCCCGACGCCGACGTGCTCACCGCGATGGGCAAGGCGTACCAGACCAAGATGCTGACCACCGACCGCGACTATCTGATGCTCCAGCACCAGTCCTACGCGGCGTGCGACGACGAGCTGATCCGCGAGCGGGTGCGCACCTGGTATGCGGAGCTCGTGCGCCACGTGGAGCAGCTCTCAGGGGCCGGACCCGAACGGGTCGACTCCTTCTTCCAGTACGGAGCGTGGCTGAACATCACCGCGGCGTTGGGCGTGGACGATCTGTCGGCCGGGTGTGAGTGGGTCCGGGCCGAGCCGGCTGCGCACGAGGCGGCCGGCTGAACAGCGCCCGCCCCGTCTCGCCGTCGGGCGAGCACGCGGGCGTGAGGTGAATCCTCAGCTCGGCGGCAGGCTCTCCGCCGAGCGCGGGAGCCCGTCGTCGGGAATCGCCTCCCACGACGCCGCATAGGCGACGTACTGGCGACCCTGAGGGCGGATCCCGGGATCGCCGTCGATCGCGCCGAGCCGGACCCCGGTCACGTCGGGACTCGCCGGATTGCGGCTGTAGAGCGCGGAGCCGCAGTCTCCGCAGAAGAACTTCTCGGCGCCGGTCTCCGGCTTCCAGCACCGCACCCGGTCGGCGCCGGCCAGGACGCGGAAGGACTCGGTCGCCACCCGCGCGTTGGCCGAGGCGGCCGTTCCGGTGCGCCGCTGGCAGCGCGTGCAATGGCAGTACAGCGCCGAGGCGAAGGGAGCGGTGACCTCGAAGCGGACGGCGCCGCACGCGCAGGCGCCGGTGACGGCCGTGCTCACGCCGTCACCACCGGACGCAGATCGCGCTCAGGCTCGATCCGCCAGCGCTGGGCCACGTCGACGAGGCGCCCGCTGACCGTCCAGCGATCGGGCAGCTCATCGCCCTCGTGCTCGGGGCTGGCGCCCTTCAGCGACATGCAGCCGGTGTTGTCGCCGATGACCCGGATCGCATCGACCTCGTCGGGCGTCAGGCGCTGATCACGCGGGAGCGCGGCGAGCTCGGCGCGCTTGTCCTCGATCGGCCTCGCCCCGGCGCCGACCTCCTGGATGAGCGTCGGCGCCACGCACGCCACCGGTCCATGAGCGAGATTCCACTGGCAGGCCAGTCCGATCGTCGTCAGTCCGGCGCGCTGCGCGATCGGCCGCATCCGGTCGATCCGCTCGCGTCCGCTCTGCACCCAGCCCGCCGGCCGGAAGCTGCGATGGTCGCCCTCGGCGAGCTCCTGGCCGGGACGCAGGTCGTCGAAGAACAGGCCGCCGTAGTCGACGACGCGGGTGATCACCTTGACGTCGGCGGACGCGGCGGCGTCGAGACAGAGCTCGCCGGGCCAGGGCTCCAACGGGTTGAGGATGATCATGGCCCAGTCGATGATGGGCCCGAAACGTTCAAAGCAGTCGATCAGATCGAGTGTGAACCCGTTGGCGGGGCCTGGGGCGACGCCGATCAGGCGCGTCAGCCCGGCATCTCGCAGACCGGCCATCGCGTTCCAGACGATCTCGCTCGTGTAGCCGGTCTGGTCGGGGTTGTGCAGCAGGAGCAGGTCGAAGTGGTCGACCGCGCAGCGCTCGAGGCTGCGCTCCGTCGCCATCTTCAGATAGTCCGCGTAGCCCTCGGGGCCGCGCAGCGCGGGATCGGTGAAGCGGGGAAAGCCCTTGGCGCCGTTGCGCGCGCCGTCGTAGAAGTCGTGGCCGACCGTGCCGACGACGCACATCCGGTCACGCGGACGGCCGGCAAGGGCGCGCCCGAGCATCCGGTCGGCGTCGCCGGTCCCGTAGACGTCGGCGGTGATGACGGTGTCGATCGCGTCGTCGGGAGTGATCATCGCCAGGAAGCGCTCGTCGTCGATCGGCTCGCCGAAGCGCATGAACCGGCCGGCGCTCCAGGTCCCGATCGCGACCGTTCCGGGGTCGGTGTGAACGTGTGGGGAAGACATGGCCATCAGTCTAAGAGAGCTCTCCGGAGCATTCCTGGGAGATCACCGCGAACCGGCTGCGGAGAGAGTGCGATCCGCGGGCTTGACACGGCTAACGCCGTTAGCTAACGTAGGCTTACGCTGTTAGCCTCCATCGAGAAGGGATCACCACATGCCCGCCGGCCGCACCCCCGCCAGCACCGTTCACGCCACCTCCGACGCAGCCGGCGCGCCCGCCACGCGCCGCCTCGATCGTCCCGGGGGACGGATCGCCTATGAGGTCGCGGGCGACGGCCCGCTCATCGTGCTCGTGCCCGGAATGGGCGATCTGCGCGGCGCCTATCGGTTCCTCGCCCCGCGACTGCGTGAGGCGGGCTACCGCGTCGCCTGCACCGATCTGCGCGGTCACGGCGACAGCGACACGTCGTTCACGGCCTACGGCGACGAGGAGTCCGCAGGCGACGTGATCGCGCTGATCGAGGCGCTCGGGGAGCCGGCGGTGATCGTCGGCAACTCGATGGGCGCCGCGGTCGCCGTGCTGGCCGCGGCGCAGAAGCCGGAGCTCGTCACCGGGATCGTGCTCGTCGGCCCATTCGTGCGCAACGGCGCCGTCGGCGCCATCCAGCGGATGCTGATGCGGATTGCGATGGCCCGCCCCTGGGCCGCGATCACCTGGAGGGCCTACCTCCCCAAGCTCTATGCCGGGCGCCGGCCCGACGACTTCGCCGGCTATCGCGACGCCGTGGTGGCGAGCCTGCGCCGGCCCGGTTACGCCCGCGCGTTCTCGCTGACCACGCGCACCGACCACAGCCCGTCCGAGCAGCGGCTGGACGGCGTCCATGCGCCGGCGCTCGTCGTCATGGGCGAGCGCGATCCGGATTTCCCTGATCCCCGCGCCGAGGCGGAGTGGATCGGCCGGGCGCTGCGCGCGGAGGTCGTCATGGTCCCCGAAGCCGGGCACTATCCGCAGTCCCAGCAGCCCGAGCTGACCGCCGATGCGGTCCTGCGCTTCCTGCGCGACGCGCAGCGGGACCAGTGACCGGCGATGGGCTCACTCCCCGGGCGCGGGAGATCGTCGGAGCCGCCCGGGACCTGCTGGAGGAGGAGGGCATGGAGGCCCTCACCATGCGCCGGCTGGCCCAGCGCCTGGGGATCCGTGCGCCGTCGATCTACAAGCACCTGCCGGACAAGGACGCGCTCGAAGCGGCTGTCATCTCCGCCGCCTTCGACGAGCAGGCGGCCATGTTCGAAGCCGTGATCGCCGATGCCGAGAATCCGCTCGCCGCGCTCGCCCACGCCTACCGCGCCTACGCCCGGGACCACCCCCACCTCTATCGGCTGATGACCGAACGCGCGCTGCGTCGTGAGCTGCTCGTACCCGGCAGCGAGCGGCGCGCCGCCCAGCCGATCGTGCGAGCGACGGGCGGCGACGCCGACCTCGCCCGCGCCGCGTGGGCGTTCACGCACGGCATGGTGATCCTCGAGCTCAACGGCCGATTCCCCCCCGACGCGGACCTCGACGCCGCCTGGCAACGGGGGATCGATGCCTTCCGGCCCGCCACCGGCGTGGCCCGCGCCCGGGTCAACCCGGACACCCCGGTCACTCCGGCCACCCCGGCTGCTTCGGGCACGCCGGCCACCCCGAATCCCCTGGTCCACCCGGACACCGCGGACACCGCGGACACCGCGGACACCGCGGACGCTCAGCGCTGACGCCACCATCGCCCACTCAGCAGCTCGTGGAAGATGACGTCGTTGCGGCCGCAGACGGTCACGACCTCCCAGTAGCGCCGCCGCACCGGGCGATCGGTCCACCAGCGATCCTCGATCAGCCAGGACTCGCGGACCGCGTCGACCTCACGTCCGTCGACGACCAGCGGCCGACCGTCCTGCGCGGCGCGCACCGCCACCCGGCGGGGAGCGCCGAGGCGGCGCGGCCCGCTCGTCGTCTTGGTCGTCGTGCTCATCCTGCTCACCCCTCGAACGGCGTCAGGACCGCGCGGCGCTCGGGCAGCCGGGAATCCGGATCGACCTCCAACACCCGCAGCGCGGCATGAGGGCCGGCCGCCATCCGCGCCTGGCGAACCGCCTCCCGCAATCGTGCGGCGCGTGCCGACGCCGGATCCTCGAGCAGGGCCCGCTGATCGGTGGCCGGAGGGCCGAAGCGCTCGACGGCCAGCCGCAGCCGTTCGGCCGGAGCCGGCATCAGCGCCAGGCGCGGGACCAGCGCCAAGCGCATCCGGACCGGATCGGCGAGCGCCTCCCGGAAGACAACCTGCTCCCGCCAGGTTCCGCCCTGCTCCACGAGCACGGCGGAGATCGCCACCGCCCGCAGCGTCCGCCCCCGACGCTCCCGACGAGCGAGCAGGCGATCGATCAACAGCCCCAGACCGCGCTCGAGCTGCATGCCGGACGCCGCGTCCGGCAGGTCAAGCGCCTCCCGCAGGAACTCGCTCGCCGGCCGGGGGCTGAGCGCGCTGTCGCCGCCACAGGCCAGCTCATGGGCGAGCAGCCCGAGCGTGCCGAAGCGATCGGCGAGCGCCGCGGCGGGAAGCGCGGCGAGCTCCCCGAGGGTCGACACGCCCAGGCGCTCGAGTGCCACCGGGAGATCGGCCAGCGCCGGGCGGGCGCGCAGCAGGGCGACCGGCAGCGAGGCCAGATATCGCCTGGCTCGCTCGCGATCACCGAGCTCGCCGGTCGCGGTCGGTCCCCCCGGACCGGACCCCTGGCCAGACCAAGGGCGCGCGCCGCGATGGCCTCCGGCGACGATCTCCGGACGGCGGACACGGGCCCGGGTCGCCGCCGCCACCGCGGCGAAGCGTGACGGCGCAACCCCCATGCGCGCGGGAAACCGCAGCGCGGTCCGCGTGGCCGCGAGCACTCCCTCGATCCCTCCGTGCAATCGCAGCAGACCGCGGGCGTCGAAGCACACCACCCCCGGGCGCTCGGGCTCGACGGCGGCACCGATCGATTCCAGGCGAACGAGCAGCCGCTCCCAGAGGTCGGCCACCCCGGCCGGGTCAGGGGGAACGAGGGTCAGCTCGGGACAGCGCGCCAGCGTCTCGCCGAGGCGCATCCCCGGGTGCACCCCGAACGCCTCGGCGGCCAGCGATACCTCCCCCACCTGCTGCGCCGCACCCGGCTCGGGAGCGAGCGCGATCGGCTTCTGGAGCAGCTCCCGGCGGTCGCCGACGGCGGTGATGAGGGCGAACCGTGGAATCAGGACACAGACGATCATACGAACGTATGTTCCCATAGGCCCCGGACGTCATGCGCCGGGCTCTCCGGAGGCGATTCGTCCGGCCCGTCCTTCACCATGCCCGACCCGTGCCCGCACTTCGCCCACCCTCCAATCGCTCCGGTCTGCGCGCCTGGCAACGGCAGTCGCTGGACGCGATGGCCGGCTGGCGCGATGGGGCCTTCCTGCTCTCGGCCGCCCCGGGCGCCGGCAAGACCCGCCCAGCGCTGGAACTGGCGCGTGGGCAGCTGAAGGCGGGATCGGTGAGCGCGGTCGTCGTCGCCTGTCCGACGTCGCCGCTGACCCGGCAGTGGGCGCGCGCCGCCGACGCGCTCGGGCTCGACCTCGCCCCGGACGCGGACTCGCCGCGCCCGCCGGCGGGCTTTCACGGCGTCGCTGTGACCTACGCGCGGATCGCCCGCTCGCCGGGACGCTGGGCTCGAGCCCTGCCCCCACGGACGCTCGTCATCGCCGACGAGGCGCACCATCTCGGCGAGGACCTGACCTGGGGCGTCGGCTTCGCCAAGGCGTTCGCCGCCAGCCCGCGCTGGCTGCTGCTGTCCGGCACCCCGTTTCGCTCCGACGCCACCCCGATCCCGGGGGTCGTCTACGACGCCAACGGCCTGGCGGAGCCCGACTTCTCCTACGGCTACGCCGACGCCGTCGCCGACGCCGTCTGCCGCCCGGTGTGCTTCGTCGCCTACGACGGCACGCTGTCGTGGCGCAGCGGCGACGACATCATCGAGTCGAGCTTTGAGACCGTGCTCTCCACCCGAGAGGCGAGCCGCCGCTATCGCACGGCGATCTCCACCGACCTGCCCGATGGCCTGCAGCGCATCCTCAGCGAGGCCGACACGCGGCTGCGGGAGATCCGCAAGGGGGGACACCGCGACGCCGGCGGACTCGTCGTCGCCGCCGATTCCGAGCACGCGCGCCGGATCGCCAAGCTGCTGCGGGAGACGACCGGGCGGGTACCGCTCGTCGTGCTGCACGCCGAGCAGCGCGCCGCCGCCAAGCTCGCCGCCTTCACGCACTCCACCGATCCGTGGATCGTCGCGGTCAACATGGTCTCCGAGGGCGTCGACATCCCCCGCCTGCGCGTCGGCGTCTATGCGACGGCGGCCAAGACCCCGCTCATCTTCCGTCAGATCGTCGGGCGCTTCGTGCGCACGCTGCCCGGCCGCCCGGTGGCGCCGAGCTGGCTCTACGTGCCCGCCGATCCGATCCTGCGTGACCACGCCGCACGGATCGAGCACGAACTGCGGGGCAGCGTTCGGCGACCGGGCGAGGACGGCCTGGATCTCGAGCGCGAGGCGATCGAACGGCGGGAGACCGAGCCGTCGCCGGCGCCGGAGTTCGAGCCGCTGAGCGCCGACGTCGCCGCCCAGCTGACGCTGTTCGCCGGGCCATCGCCGCCCGTCCCGCGCGCGATGGCGACGCCGTGGCCGACGGCCGAGCTCTCGGCGGCGATCGGCAGCGCCAACGGGACCGGGAACGGCAGCGGGACCCGAAACGGAAACGGAACCGGGACCGGGCCCGGAAACGGGACCGGGAACCTGCCCGGGAACCTGCCCGGGAACGGCGTTGGCGACGAACCGCCCGGCCCCGAGGACGCGTCCGGGCGACGTGAGCTTCCGGCGTTCGAACGCCGCGCGCATCTGCGCGAGGAACGCCACCGGCTCGTCTCCGAGGTCCGCCGGCGCGACGGGACGAGCCACCGCGAGATCAACGCGTGGCTCAATCGCAAGCTCGGCATCACGAGCGTCGAGAAGGCGACGCTCGCCGATCTCGAACGATCGGTCGAGCTGCTCGTCGGCAAGCTGAGCGCGCGGCGATAGCCCGCAGGACCGAGACGCGTCGGCGCGCCACCCCGGCGAGTGGACCGCAGGCGCCGCTGATCGCTATATGCTCGCCCCCCGTCCGTCGAGAGGAGAGCGCCGATGTCAGAGCCGATGGTCGCCGCGGTCCGGCGGGCGCGTGCCGCCGTGGGCACGGCGGCACGCCGCGGCCGGGCCATCGCCCTGCTGGCGCCCGCGCTCGTCGCGCTGCTGTCCGTCGTCCCGGGCGCCGCCGCGCGCGCCGCCACCGGACCGTACGTCGCGCTCGGGGACTCCTACACCGCCGGGCCGCTGATCCCGACGCACACCGGCACTCCGGGCCTGTGCCTGCGCTCGACCGACAACTATCCGTCTGACCTTGCACGCGCCATCCATCCGTCAAGCTTCATCGATGCGAGCTGCAGCGGTGCCACGACGGTCGACATGACCGAGCCCCAGAGCCTGCTGCGCGGGGCACAGACGGCACCTCCGCAGTTCGACGCGCTCAGCGCGGACGACGCGCTGGTGACCGTCGGCATCGGCGGCAACGATGCCGGGCTGATCGGCATCGCCGAGACCTGCGCCAAGCTTGACGTCCTCGATCCCTTCGGGACCCCGTGCTGGAACCACTTCCGGTCCAGCGGGACCGATCCCAACCTGGCGGCCATCGCCGCCACCGGTCCCAAGGTCCAGGCGGTGCTCCAGGGCATCCATCGGCTCGCTCCCCAGGCCCGGGTGATGCTCGTCGGCTACCCCGACGGGCTGCCGGTCAACGACACCGGATGCTGGCCGCGGGTCCCGCTCGCGCGGGGAGACATCCTCTACTTCGACTCGCTCGAGCTCAGGCTCAACGCCGTCCTGCGCCAAGCCGCTCGCGCCGACGACGCCACGTACGTCGACACCTTCACGTCGAGCATCGGGCACGACGCCTGCCAGCCGGCGGGCACGGCCTGGGTCAACAGCATCATCCCGACGTCGCGCAGCGCACCGCTGCACCCCAACGAGGCAGGAGAGCTCAACATGGCCGACCAGATACTTTCCGACCTCTGATGCCGCCTGATCCTCTGGAACTGGCCTTCGACGGGATCCGGACGCTGCGCGCGTTCGGCCAGCGGATCCCGGTCGCCGGCGGCATGCTGGCGCAGTCGCTGCGGGATGCGGTCAAGGGCCGGACGATCCTGATCACCGGATCCTCGTCGGGCATCGGCGAGGCGGCGGCGCTGGCCCTCGGAGAGGCCGGCGGCAAGATCCTGCTCGTCGCGCGGACCAGGGACAAGCTCGAGGAGGTCGCCGACGTGATCGAGGAACGCGGCGGCACCGCGTTCGTTCACCCCTGCGATCTCTCCGACCCCGATGACATCGACCGGATGGCCGCGGAGGTGCTCGACACCCATGGCCATGTCGACGTGCTCGTCAACAACGCCGGCAAGTCGATCCGCCGCTCCATCGATCGCTCCTACGATCGCTTCCACGATTACCAGCGCACGATGGCGCTCAACTACTTCGCGCCGGTCAAGCTCGTCCTGGACCTCCTGCCGGTGATGCGGGCCCGCCAGTCCGGCCACATCATCAACATCTCGACGATCGGGCTCCAGGTCAACACGCCGCGCTTCGCGGCCTACGTCGCCTCCAAGGCGGCGCTCGACGCGTTCTCGCGCTCGATCGGCCCTGAGATCATCGGCGACGGCGTCCATGTGACGACGGTCTACATGCCGCTCGTGCGCACGCCGATGATCGCGCCGACGAAGGTCTATGACCGCCTCCCGACGCTCAGCCCAGAAGCCGCCGCCGGCATGATCACCGAGGCGGTTCGCAAGCGGCCGAAGCGAATCGGCACGACGATGGGCAACCTCGGCCAGCTCACCTACGCGATCGCCCCCGGAGCTCAGGACCTCGTCGTCAGCCGCGCGTATCAGCTGTTCCCGGAGAGCGGCGAATCGGCCGACCGGCGCACCGAGGCCAGCCAGCGCGCGTTCGGTCAGGCCACGCGCGGTGTTCACTGGTGAGCGCCGGCCGTGGCTCCGAGATCCTCGCCCATTACGGGACCGACCCGCTCTGGGAGCGGGTGCGAGGGGCGCTGGACCGGGCAGGGCTGGACGGCGCCTCGGTCGCCTGGTCCGAGCTCGCGCCGCTGGACCAGTTCCACGTCGGCGGGCTCAACGCCACCCGTGAGCTCGCCGCGGCGCTGCACCCCGCCGCCGGCGATACGGTGCTCGACGTCGGCAGCGGTCTCGGCGGCCCGGCCCGGCTGCTCGCCGCCGAGTACGGCTGCACGGTCACCGGGGTCGACCTCAGCCCCGCGTTCGTCGACGTCGCCACCCGGCTGACCGAGCGCGCCGGGCTCGCCGCCGATGTGCGCTTCCAGCAGGGCGACGCCACCCGCCTGCCGTTCGCCCCGGCGGCCTTCGACCACGCCTGGACCCAGCACGTCGCGATGAATATCGCCGACCGCGCCGCGCTCTACGGTGAGGTCCACCGCGTGGTGGCGCCCGGCGGCCGGTTCGCGGTCCACGATGTCGTCGCCGCCGACGGGCGTCCGCTCGCCTTTCCGGTGCCGTGGGCGCGATCCGCGGAGACCAGCTTCCTGATGACCGCGGCGCAGACCCGAGCCGCCCTCACCGCGGCGGGCTGGCGGGAGCTGTCGTTCAGCGATCGAACCGAGGAGGCGATCGCCTGGTTCGCAGGCCGCGCGGGACGGACCGGCACGGCGGCGGGCGGGGCGGGCGCGGCCGGCGGGGCAGACGCGGCCGGCGGGGCAGACGCGGCCGGCAGGGCAGACGCGGCGGGCGGGGCAGACGCGGCCGGCGGGGCAGACGCGGCCGGCGGGGCAGACGCGGCCGGCGGGGCAGACGCGGCCGGCGGGGCAGGCACGGCGAGCGAGGCGAGCGGGGCAGGCAGGGCCGGCGGGACGGGTGCCCCAGGGCTCGGGTTGCCGGTCGTGATGGGTCCGGGCTTCGCCGAGATGATCGCCAACCTGGCCGAGAACCTGCGCAGCGGCCGGGCCGGCGTGATCACGCTCGTCGCCGTCCGCGTCCCCGACGAGCGGCCCGCCGCGGAGGAGGATGTCTGAAAAAGGCCCGGATAGCGGGCAATTTTCAGACATCCTCCGCGTCGCGCGCCCGCGGCGGTGATCTCCACGGCGCCCGGCGGCGATCTCGCACGCGCCCCCCCGGCGGCGATCTCGCACGCGCCCCCCGGCGGCGATCTCGCACCGCCGGCGGCCGGCGGCCGGCGACGGCCGACCGCCTCCCGGCCGCATCGGCCGGCGGCTATCCGCACGCCTCGGAGGTGAGCTCGGCGAGCAGCGACGCCATCGCCGCCAACGCCGGAGCCGCCTGACCAACGTCATAGGACGCCGCCAGGTCCTGCGGATCGTGGTATCCGACGACCGTCGCATCCCCCCGGTCCCAGACGAGGACGCGCAGCGGCAGGTCGAGCCCGATCCGCGCGTCCTGCTGCATGAGCGGCGTCCCGGCGCGCGGATTGCCGAACACGATGACGACCTCGTCGGCCAGCTCCATGCCGACCTCCCGGGCACCGGCGGCATGGTCGATCTGCGCGAACACGGTCAGCCCGCGGCGGGCGACGCCGTCCAGCAGCCGATCCAGCGTCACGCGATGGTCGTGGGTGCTGACGACGAGGCGCACCCGCCGATTATCGCGCAATGCCGGCACATGCTAACGGCGGCCCATGAGGGCCGCGAACGCCTCGCTGCCGACGTTGCCGCCGGACAGGACGACGCCCACGCGCGACCCGGCGGCGCCCGCCACCGCGCCGGCGAGCACCGCCGCCAGCCCGCTCGCCCCGCTCGGCTCGACGACGAGCTTGCAGCGCTCGAAGCAGAAGCGCATGGCGGCGATGATCTGGTCGTCGGTCACCGTGACCACCTCGGAGACGAGCGCCCGGATGATCGGCCAGGTGAGCGCGCCCGGGGTCGCGGTCTGCTGACCGTCGGCGATCGTCGGCGCCACCTCCACCCGCTGACGCCGCCCGCTGGCCAGCGAGCGGGCCACGTCGTCGGAGGCCCGCGGCTCGACCCCGATCACCCGCGTCGCCGGCGAGAGCCCGGCCACGGCGGTCGCGCAGCCGGAGATCAGGCCGCCGCCGCCGACCGGCACAACGAGCGCATCGAGCCCGGGGACCTCGGCGACGAACTCGAGCGCGACGGTCCCCTGACCGGCCATGACCCGCGGGTCGTCGTACGGGTGCACCGGCGTCAGGCCGCGCGCCGCCGCCAGCGCTCGCAGCAGGGCCTCGCGGTCGTCGGCGTAGCGGTCGAAGCTCACGATCTCGGCGCCGTACCCGCGGGTCGCCGCCAGCTTCAGCGCCGGAGCGTCACGCGGCATCAGGATGACCGCGTGGGCGGCGCACAATCCGCAGGCGAGCGCCACCGCCGCCGCATGGTTGCCCGACGAGACCGCGCAGACGCCGGCGGCACGCTGCTCCACGCTCAGCGACGAGACGGCGTTGTAGGCGCCGCGGAACTTGAACGCCCCGCCGCGCTGGAAGGTCTCGGCCTTGAGCCAGACCTCGGCGCCGGTCAGGCCGTCCAGCGTGCGTGAGCGCAGCACCGGTGTGCGATGCGCGACGCCCGCCAGGCGAGCGGCGGCCCGCTCGACATCGGCGAGCGCGATCGCCGGAGATCCGCCCTCCGACGGACCGCGGCGGCGGGCTGGTGTCCGCTCTAATCCGACGCCGTCGCCTCGGCGTCGCGCATCAGCCGGCCGACCGAGACCGCCGTCAGGTGCTCCTGCTTGAGGCCGGACAGCAGCTTGTCGAGCAGCGGCTGCAGGTCGGAGGCGTTGGCGAGGCGGAATTCGACGACCTCGCCGGGCCGCAGGACCCCGATCGGGTCGTCGGCGTCCTCGAGCTGCACGGCGCCGGCGATCAGCCGGCCGCCCGCCCCGTGGGCGACGAGCCACTGACCGAGGCTCGGCCCGTTGGAGGCGTACAGGAAGTGGTGGCGCTCGCCGAGCATCGTCATCAGCTTTCGCAGCTCACCGCGCGCGCCCATCCAGCGGACGAGGCCGCCGTCGGGGAGCCGGGGCAGGGCCTGATCGCTGTAGCTGGACACGCTCGTGATCAGCGGCGTCGAGGCCTGCTCGATCGTGAACGAGGCGTGGATCCCGTAGCCGGCCAGCGTGCTGGCCAGCGCCGGAACCTGGGACGCCGGGGCATCGACGAGAACCCCGACCTCGGGACGGTCGGTCGCGACCGTCGTCACCGGGCGGATATGCGCGATATGGGAGACGAGCGAGTACGACGCGCCGGTGGTCAGGATCCACGCCGCGGCGGCGATCACCGCCACCGAGGTGACGGCGGCCCGGACCGAGCGCACGCGCCAGGCCGGGATGGTCCGCGCGCGGCGCTCGTCGTTGAGGATCAGCGACGCGGTCGAGGGCCGGCGGGCGAAGCGGCCGTCGGGCTCGGGACGGTGCTCGAGGGCATGGGCGATGGCCGGATGCAGATCGCCCTGGCGATGGGCGACGGCCGCGAGCTTGAAGCGCTCCAGGGCGGCGTTGGAGGCCCGCACGTGGCCGTAGCCGAAGCCGTAGGAGACGACCGGGCAGCCGCGGATGATCGCCTCCAGCACGGTCAGGCCCGCGCTGGAATGGACGAGCACATCGGCGGCGGCGAGCACGTCGCCCATCCGGTCGGTGAAGCCCATGACGCGCAGCCGGGGCTCACCGCCGTAGCGCGCGACGACCTTGGCCCGCAGCGTGTCGTTGCGCCCGCAGAGGCACAGGACGGTGGCGTCCTCGAACTGCAGCGCGGCGCTCGTCGCGCCGAGCAGGTCGCCGACGCCCCAGCCACCGCCCGACACCGCTATGACCCGTCCCTGGGCCGGCAGGCCGAGCTCCCGGCGCGCATCCTCACGCGAGCGGGCGGCGAGGAAGGCCGGGGAGGTCGGCGGCTTGGCCCAGCGCACGCTGCCCGGGCCGGCGATCCTCTCCACCTCCTCGGCGGACTCGGGGTGCGTGATGAAGTGCAGGTCGATCCCCGGATGGGCCCAGAACTGGAGCCCGGCGAGGTCGGTGATCGACGAGTAACACGGCACCTTGAGCCTGCCCTTGCGGCGCAGTTCGCCGAGCACGGCCGTCACGCCCGGATAGGTCGAGACGATCTGGTCGGGGTCATGGGCCTTGATCAGCCGCATCAGCCCGCGGCCCCCGAGCAGAGTCAGCAGCCGGCGTGACAGCCAACGCGTCGGCGCGAAGTACATGAACAGCGTGTACTGCAGATCGAACAGCCAGGGCACCCACTGGAACATGAAGGCCGAGTTCTCCCGCAGGACCCGGGTCAGCACCGGTCCCATCGCGGGCAGGCCGTTGACCACCGAGACCTGGGCGTCGGGGTCCTCGTCGCGGAACTCGCGCGCGACCGCGCGGGCCGGGAGGTCGTGGCCCTCGCCGATGTCGGCCGAGATGATCAGCACCTGTCGGGGCTTGGCCTCGGCGTCGGGCTCGCCGGCGGGGATGACCGCCGCGTCGTCGGCGTCCCTGGCGGTCCGCGCCTGCTCGTGGCGCCAGGCGATGTAGCGCCGCACGCCCTCCGCGAACGGCGTCCCGGCCGTCCAGCCCAGCTCGCGCTCGGCCCGGTCAGACGAGACGATCTTGCCGCCGAAGTCGCCGGGGCGGGCGGGCGTGTGGACGATCTCGACGTCGCCCATCAGCTCCTTGATCGTCTCGGCGATCTGCTTGATCGTCACCGTCTCGTCGCTGGCCAGGTTGTAGACGCGGTTGAGCCCGACGTCGTTGAGGCCGAGCGCGACGCCGTCGGCGAGGTCCTCGACGTAGACGAACTTGCGCGACTGCAGGCCGTCGCCGGCGAGCGTCAGGGGCTGCCCGGCGAGCGCCTTGTTGACGAACGCGGGGATGACCGCCGCCTCGCGGGCCCGCGGGCCGTAGGGGATCCCGAAGCGCAGGATCGTGTAGTCGATCCCGTACAGCTCCTGATAGGCCTTGCAGTACAGCTCGCCGGCGAGCTTCGTCGAGGTGTAGAGGTGGCTGGGAGGCGGCAGCAGCGTCTCCTCGTTGACCTCCTCGGGCTCGCAGTCGGAGTACACCCAGATCGTCGAGGCGTAGATGATCCGCTTGACCCCGGCGCGGCGGGCCGCCTCGAGCACGGTGACCGTGCCGCGGGCGTTGACGCGCTCGGCGTCCTCGGGCTCGGCGTGGACGTCGTTGACGTCGGCGACCGCGGCGAGATGGGCGACGGCGTCGCAGCTGTGCAGCGCGCGCTCGAGCGCCTCGCGGTCGGTGATCGACCCCAGGACGGTCTCCACCGGGTTGTCGGGATCGGTGTGCCAAGGCGAGGGGCGCAGGTCGTAGATGACCGGCTCATAGCCGCGCTCGCGCAGCTTGTCGACGACGTGGGAACCGATGAAGCCGGAGCCCCCGGTGACGAGAACGCGCATCAGCCTCCGTTCGGCCGGTAGTAGAGCGGGACGCAGGAATGGTTCGTGGCGACCCAGTCGGTGTTGGGCAGATCGATGTCGTGGCCCATGATCCGATGGCACGGCTCGTCGTAGACGCGCCCGGTCGAACGCTGCAGCCAATCGAAGACGATGTACTTGTACAGGCCGGAGGTCATCCCATCGGGCAGCGCCAGCCGGCTCGGATGCTGCGGATCAAGCCAGCGGCGTGCCGTCTCGTTCTTCCAGGCCACGATCTCCGGCAGGCGCTCGATCTGGACGAGCCCGAGCGCGGCGCTGAACTCGCTCATGCGGAAGTTCAGGCCGGCGACCTCGTAGCTCGGCTTGCCGTAGTTGCGGAAGGCGCGCGCGTGCTCGATCACCTCGGGCCGGCGCGAGACGAGCACGCCGCCCTCGCCGGTCGAGATCGTCTTGGTGGCATACAGCGAGTAGACGCCGGCGTCGCCCCACGTGCCGGCGCGGCGCCCCTGCCATTGCGCGCCGTGGGCATGCGCGCAATCCTCGATCAGGAAGATCCCGTTCTCGGCGCAGTAGCGGGCGATCTGCTCGGTCTCGAAGGCGATGTGGCCGCCGATGTGAACGAGCATCGCGGCGCGCGGCTTGTGTTGCTCGGCGGCGCGCTGGAAGTCCGCGAAGGACAGGCACAGGTCGTCGCGATTGCAGTCGACGAAGGCGACCCGCGCCCCGGCCCGGATCGCGGCCAGCGGCGTCGCCATGAACGTGTTCGACGGGCACAGCACCGTCTCGCCCTCCACCCCCGCGAAGTGCAGCGCGGCGAGCGCGCCGCCCGCCCAGCTGGAGAGCGCCACCGCGGGCACCGCGTGATACACCTCCCACGCGGCCTCGAAGCGCTCCACCATCCCGGCCTCGGACCAGCGATTGGAGTCGAGCACCTCGTCGATCAGCCCGTGGAAGCGCGCGCGATCACGGTCGTCGAAGCCGATCGCGAAGCGCGAGAAATCAGGGGCGCCCGTGTCGGCAGCGGAAGATGAGGTGATGGTCATAAATGAAGGTGTGTTGGCACGCTGTCAGCGAGTTTCGACGATGCCTGTCGCCCGGCCGGCGACATCGATCTCCAGCGCAATGCCCTTGCGACGCCGGCCGGAGTGCGCGCCGGCAAGCCTGTCAGACAGGCAGGACGGTATCGAGTTTACGGCCTTTCAGGTCGGAGATGATGATCGACAGCGCGGCGACCGTGCGGCGGTGCGATCCGCGCGAACTATAGAAGTCGGCGTCGTGCAGCAGGATCACGTCGCCCGGGAGGACATCGCGCGTGGCGCGCGCCGCGATCCGGCCGGGGGTCGTGAACCTGCGCCAATCCTTCCCCCAGCGTGACCACAACAGCGGCTCCAGGCCAGCGCCGCGAGCCGCGCGCAGGCCGGCCGGGCTGTAGATCCCGTACGGCGGGCGATGCCGGCGCACCGGCGCCGCGTCGCCGATCGCATCCTCGATCGCCGCCCGCCCGCGCGCCAGATCCGATGCCACCTCGCGCGCCGTCAGCCGCAGCATCAGCCGATGGCGATGGCCGTGCAGGGCGACGCCGTGGCCCTCGGCCACGATTCGGGCGACGAGCGCCGGACGGCGCTGCACCTGCTCGCCGATCACGAAGAACGTCGCTTGGGCACCCGCGCTCGCCAGGACCTCGAGCACGGCGGGGGTGCCCTCGGGATGCGGACCGTCGTCGAAGGTGAGCATGACCCCGGCCGCGCCCGTGACGCAGCGCGTCAGCCCGAGCGCGGCGGCGGCGTCGCGCTGCACCGGGGCGAGCAGATGACGGATCACGCGCTCATGATGTCTGACGCGGTCAACCTTTTGGGCCCCGGCGGGGGTTCACCGATCATGAGAATGCTCACAGCGACGAGCGACACGCGGTCTCAGCGCGCGCGCGACGAGTTCGACCGGTTCGTGGCCGACTCCGCGCAGCCGCTGCTGCGGACCGCCTATCTCATCTCCTGGGATCTCGCCGAAGCCGAGGACCTCGTCCAGGAGTGCCTGATGCTGATCGCCCGGCGCTGGCCCCGCGTGCGCGCCATGGACCATCCCCGGGCGTACGCCCGCCGGGTGCTGATCAACCGCGCGCTCGACGGCGCCGGGGGCCGGTCCCGCCGCCGTCAGGAGCTCGATGCCTGCGCCCAGGACGACCTCGGCCGGCACGTGGCGCCGGACCGCACCGAGCTCGTCGGCCTGCGCTCCGAGCTCGTGCAGGCGCTCGGTGCGCTGCCGGCCCGCCAGCGGACCGTGCTCGTGCTGCGTTACTTCGAGGATCTCTCCGAGGCCCAGGTGGCGGCTGCCCTCGGATGCTCGCTCGGCACCGTCAAGAGCACGGCGTCGCGGGCCCTCGCCCGGCTGCAGCCGCTCGTCGAGCGCCCAGACCTGCCCACCACCGCGAAGGAGCGAACACCATGATCGACGACCTCGAACACGAGCTGCGCGCCGCGCTGCGCTCCCAGGCCGGCGAGGTGCCGGCGAGCGCCGTGGCCCGGGTGCGCCGCCGGGACTACCGGCCCCGCACGCGCACGCTGCGCCCGCCGGTGGCCGCCGGGGCGCTCGTGACCGCGGTCGCCGCGGCGGCGATCGTCGCCGTCGTCACGCTCGGGACCGGGACCCAGCAGGCCTTCGCCGGCTGGTCGGCGACCCCGACCCCGGCGGCCACCGGACAGGTCACCGGCGCCGAGGCGGCCTGCCAGGCCAAGCTCGCGAGCGCTCCGGACCGCCGCGTGGGGGTCGGAAACCCGGCGCCGGTGGACGTCGCCGCGCTGAGCCCGGTGCTGACCGACACGCGGGGACCGTTCACGTTCGTCATCTTCGCGGGCCAGAGCGGCGACACGACCGACAGCGCCTCGTGCATCACCGGACCGTCGTTCACCGCGCTGGCGACGAGCTCGCAGTCGGGCGCGGCGCCCGTGGCCGCCGACCGGGTCACGCTGACCGCCAGCCACCTTCGCCTGCGCTCCGGGCAGGAGTACTCCTACGCCGTCGGTCACACCGGGTCCGCGGTGACCGGCGTGACGCTCGTCCTGGCCGATGGCACCGAGGTGACGGCGAGCACCGCCAACGGCTGGTTCGTCGCCTGGTGGCCGAGCTCCGAGGACGCCACCGCCGCCCAGCTCACCACGGCGCAGGGCACGTCGACCCAGCAGTTCCCGAGCGGCGCCTGCCCCGGTCAGCCACCGGCCAACGGCCCCGCGGCGGTCTGCACCCAGGGCTTCGGCGGCGGCCCGGGGAGGGCCAGCGGGAGCGGCGAGATCATCGGCGCCGGGGCGGGATCCGCCGGCGCCACGAGCACGAGCGGCTCGGCAGGCTCGGGAAGCTGAGAGGCAGATTGGGGCCGGCTGACGCCGGCCCTGGTCGACCGGCCGCAGCGGGGGCGCCGGCGCTGGACACGGAGGTCGCCTCGGCGACCTCCGAGGGCCGTTGTGTGCCAACTGCGTGACGCGGTCTGGTGGTCGCCCGGCGCCCGGTCTAACGTCTGACGGCGTGACCTTCGAGGCCGAGGTGACGGTCCGCCACGTGCGCTATGCCAACGAGCAGACCGGCTGGGCGGTGCTCGACGCCGCCGAGCTCGACGGGACGCCGGTCGCGCTCGTCGGCCCGCTCGTGCATCTCGAGCAGGGCGAGCGGGCCCGGGTCGTCGGGGCGTGGGTCAACGACAGCCGCTTCGGGCCGCAGGTCAAGGTGGAGCAGGCGAGCCCGCTGCCGCCGAGCGATCCGCTGATGCTGATCAGCTATCTGCGCCGGGTCAAGCACGTCGGCGCCAAGCGCGCGGCCGACCTCGTGGAGCGGTTCGGCGCCGAGGCGGTGCTCGACGTCATCGACGGCGACCCGCCGGCCGCGTTCGCGCAGGTCGGCCTCAAGCATCAGCGCGCCGCGGAGGCCGCGGAGTCCTGGCAGGCGCTGCGGGTCACGCGGCGGCTGCACATGCTGCTCGCGCCGCACCGGCTCGCGTATCTGGCGCCGCGCATCCATGAGCACTACGGCGCCGGCGCGCACGAGCTCGTGCGCTGCAACCCGTATGAGCTGACGAGCGTGTTCGGGGTCGGCTTCGCGATCGCCGACAAGATCGCGCGCGCCTCGCAGGTGCCGGTGACCGCGGCCCAGCGCGAGCGGGCGGCGATCATGCACGTGCTCGCCGAGTCAGAGCGCGGCGGCTCCAGCTGCATGCCGCTCGCCGCGCTGCTGGCGGCGGCGGGCGAGCTGCTCGGCGCGGAGGCGACCGAGGCATCGGTCGACGCGCTGCGCGACGACGGCCGGATCGTCCGCGAGCATGAGTGGATCTACCGCACCGCCACCGCCGAGCTCGAGGCCGAGCTCGCCGCCCGCGTACGGGCGCTGCTCGACGCGCCGGCAGCCGAGCGCCTGGGCGATCGCGGAGACGACGGCGCGAACGGCGACGGGCTGACCGGTGAGCAACAGGCGGCCCGCAGGGCCGCCCTCATCCATCGCCTGTCGCTCATCACCGGCGGTCCGGGGACCGGCAAGACGGCGTCGATCAAGTCGATCGCGGAAACCGCCGAGCGGCGCGGGGCGCGGGTCCTGCTCGTCGCGCCGACCGGGCGGGCGGCGGTGCGGATGAGCGAGGCGAGCGGACTGCGGGCCAAGACCGTGCACTCGGCGCTCGGCTGGATTCCCGGCGAGGGGCCGACCCACGACGAGCATGACCCGCTGACCTGCGATCTGCTGATCGTCGACGAGACGTCGATGGCCAATCTCGAGCTGCTCGTCACGCTGCTGCGGGCCGTCGGGGATCGCACCCACGTCGTGCTCGTCGGCGACGCCGACCAGCTCGCCCCGGTCGGCGCCGGCAAGCCGTTCGCCGAGCTGATCGCCTCCGAGCTCGTGCCGGTCACCCGCCTGACCCACATCTTCCGCCAGGCCGCCGACTCGATGATCGTCCAGGGCGCCCACGCCATCCGCCGCGGCGAGGCGCCTCGCTTCACGCCGGCCGACGGGATGCGGCGGGACCTGTTCCTGATCGAGCGCTCGCAGCCGCGGGACGCGCTGGCCGAGATCGTCTCGCTCGTCGCCGAGCGCCTGCCCGCGCACTACGACGTCGACCCGGTCCGCGACATCCAGGTGTTCGCGCCCGTCTACCGCGGCGAGCTCGGGATCGACGCCCTCAACCGCGCCCTGCGGGACGCGCTCAACCCCGACGGGCCGCCGGTCCGCGGGGGCCGGCTGCGGATCGGCGACAAGCTCATGATGACCGGGCGCAATCTCCACGACCTCGGGCTGATGAACGGGACGCTGCTGCGGCTGCTCGACGAATCGACCGGCGGCGAGGACGACGACGCCGCGCTCATCCTCGGCGCCGAGGAGGCCGTCTTCCGGCTCGCGCCCGAGGACGCCGACCGGCTCGCGCTCGCCTACGCGTGCTCGGTGCACCGCGGTCAGGGGATCGAGCTGCCGGTCGCGGTGATCGTCGCCCATCCGGCCGCCGGGGCCTTCTTCCTGCGCCGCGAGATGCTGTACACGGCAGTGACGCGCGCGAAGCTGGCGACGGTCATCGTCGGCGCCGCCGAGGTCGTCGCCCGGGCGGCGCGCACGCCCGATACCGGCCGCCGCCACGGCCGCCTCGCCGAGCGCCTGCGCCGGGGTCCGGCCGCTCAGGCCACGAACGACCAGCTCGAGAACTGAAGCGTGTAGAAGACGAGCAGGGCGCCGCCGGCCAGGACGGCGGGCGCCAGCAGACGGGGGCGCCGCGCGATCCAGGCGCCGGCCGCCATCCACAGCGGGAAGATCGTCAGCACGAAGCGGTCCAGGGACCACAGCGGCTGGCCGACCGCCGGGCTGGACAGGCAGAGGAGCAGCTGGATGCCGGCGAGCACGCCGTACTCGCGGGGCAGCGAGCGCCAGACCCAGGCAAGCGCCAGACAGGCCAGGATGAGCACGGCGAGCAGCACGATGCTCTCGGCGCCGTTGCTGAGCGGTCCGTCGCGCACCGGGTCATAGACCGAGCCGCCATGGGCGATCCGCCAGGCTCCGCGCAGCGCCGACCAGACGGCGGCGGCGACCGCGGTCAGCGGTCCGACCGACGTCCGCCCCCATTTCGACTGCGCGGCGAACACCCCGAGGAACGGATACCCGCGCGCCGCGAGCGCCGCCATGTACCCCAGCAGCGCCGCCGGCAGCACGAGCACGGCGGCGAGGCCGGGATCCCGGTGGGGGTGGGCGCGGCGGCGGATGACGGCCAGCGCGAGGACGAGCACGACCCCGGTCGACCGCGTCAGCGTGGCGAGCGCGCCGAGCCCGCAGGCCAGGCGCCAGCGCCCCGCGCGCGCGGCGGCCACGCTGCCGAGCGAGAGCGCGAGGAACAGCGACTCGGTGTAGATCGCGGTGAAGAAGAACGACAGCGGCGCGAAGGCGAGCAGCAGCACGGTGGCATCGGCCGCGCGCCCCCCCAGCTCGCGCTCGGTCAGGCGGTGCAGGAGCGCCAGCGCGCCGGCGAACGCGGCGAGCGAGATCGCGGCGCCGGCGATGACCGCCGAGCCGGTGAGCGGCGTGAGCATCCTGATCATCAGCGGATACAGCGGGAAGAAGGCGAGCCGCCCGGTGGAGACGGCGCCGAAGCCGTGGTTGGCGATGTCCAGGTAATAGCCGGAGTCGAAGCGGTCGACCGAGCCGGCGAGGACGTTGCCCACCGGCCCGAGCCGCCGCAGCGTCTGCGCCGCCGCGATCGGATCGTGCTTGACGGTCGTCAGCACGCCGACCGCCCCGGCGACGAGCACGAGCAGGCGTGAGCCGAGCAGCGCGCGCACCGGAAGACGGGTCAGACGCTCACCGCGGGCTCCGCTCACGGCGCGCGCGGGACGCGTCCCGGCCCTCGTCCCGTCGGCGGCTCCGGCGCGGGCGACGCTCATCCCGTGACCGCCGGGGAGCGCACGTAGACGACGACCGCGGGGGTGGCCCGCTGTACGACGAACCCGGGCATCCGCGCCATCAGCGCCTGCGTGGCTGAGCCGCGGGAGACGAGCACGACCCGGACGGCCGGGGTGACCGCCAGCGCGCCGCCGCGCGCGCCGGCCACCCATTCGAGGTAGGCGCTCTGCACCGGTCGCGAGAAGGCGTCGATCGGATTGCCCGCCCAGATCCGGCCGCCGTCCAGCGCCACCTGCTCGTCGATCGAGCCATCGGCCAGCACCGGTGATCCGTGGGCGAGCGCCACCGCTCCACGAACGAGCGCGGGGCTGGCGCCGCCCGGCACCGGCCCGCGCGCGACCGCGAAGCACAGGATCGCGATCGACGCGACGGCGGCGATCGGCGTCAGCATCCGCAGCGACCGGACCGGCGCCGCGCCGCGGGCGGCGGGCACGGCGGCGAACATCAGCAGCCAGACGCCGTTACGGTCGGCGCGGACGGTGAGGACCGCGAGCACGGCGAGCGCCGCCCACTCCCAGCGCGGCGCGCCGGCGCGCCTCACGCGCCGCACCAGCCCGGCGGCGGCGGCGATCATCAGCAGGTCCAGCGGGGAGTGCAGCGACAGCGGGCCCCACATGCCGAGCCCGCGCTGAGCGGCGACGTTCGTCAGCACCCCGTGGTAGTAGGCGACGGTGCGCCCGAGGGCGGGGGTCAGGCACAGGGCGAGCGCCCCGGCGACGGCGACCCCGAGCGCCGTCGCGGGGCGGCGGCCGCGAACGAGCGCGAGGTGGATGAGCAGCACGACGAGACCGAGCAGCGCGGCACCATGGAGGTTGGACCACAGCGCGAGCAGCGGGACGGCCAGCCAGATCCCCCGTGACGGCGAGCGGGCCTGGGCGCGCAGCAGCGCGAACAGCAGCGGGCAGAGGGCCAGCGAGAAGAGCTGGACGCGGGCGATGGCCAGGCTCGGCAGGGCGCCGGCGGCCATGAGCAGCAGCGCGGCGCTCGTGCCGAACGCGTCGGCCCCCTCGGCGCGCGCGTCACGGGCGATGATCACGAGGCCGGCGGCGACGGCCGCGAGTTGGGCGAGCGCGATTCCGCGGTCCCCGGCGGTGCGCTCCAGCACCGAGAAGATCAGCTCGGCGAGGACGAGCACGTTTGGCCAGTGGCCGGTCGGCGAGGACGCGAAGGGCACGCCCGCCGGTATCGAGCGCCGGGCGATGATCACGTGGCCGAGCGCGGCGAGCCACTGCGCGTCGGAGCCGATCCGCGCCAGCACGGCGCACAGCGCGAGGATCGTCGTGACCGCGGTGCCGAGCACGAGCGCGGGCGCGATGCGCGAGAAATCGATCGGCCGCGACACGTCAACGTACGTATCGCCCGCCCGCCGGGGAGCTTGACCCGACGTTCGTCTGGTCGGAGGACCCAATCCGTAGTTTGGCCGGATCCCGCGACGCCACCGGCCGCCGAAGTACGAGACGATGTCCTGCGCTCGTCTACCGGGAGCGGCGCGACGCCTCCGCCGTCACCCTTCCGGCTCACACAGCGACCGGCGGCGCCCGTGCGCGGCGGCGATCGCGGCGCTGCGGCGCCGCGCCGGCCGTCAGGACGGAACGGTGCTCATCATCACGGCGCTGCTGCTGACCGCGCTGCTCGGGATGGCCGCGCTCGCCATCGACACCGGGGGCTTTCGCCAGGCCGAGAGCCGGGCCCAGTCCGCCGCCGACGCCGCCGCGCTCGCCGCCGCCGACGATCTGCCGAGCAATCCGACGCAGGCCGCCGCCGACGCGACGACGTACGCGACGACGAACGACCCCGGCGCGACCGTCAGCGTCACGACGCCGTACGACGGCAACGCCGCCGAAGCCCAGGTTTCGGTCAGCAAATGGGCATCGAGCAGCTTCGGCCAGGTCCTCGGCTCGCACGGGGCGCGTGTCAGCGGCACGGCGATCGCCCAGACGACGCTGCAGACGACGTGCTCGAACCCCGGCTCCGGCTGCTACTCGGCGTTCGCGATGGACAACAGCAGCTGCGGCTCATGGCTGTTCCCGCACTACGCGCTCAGCTTCACCGGCGTCGGCATCAACCTGTCGGGCTACGTCCACAGCAACGGCTCCGCGAACGCCGGCCTGATCGTCTTCTCCAGCTTCGGCGACGCGACGTACTCCGACGCCTCGGGCTGCTCCTGGTCCACCGGGCTGTTCAACAGCTACAGCTCCGGCCCGACCGCCGAGGACCCGGTCCTGACCTGGCCGGTCGACTACTCGCAGGACTTCCCGGCCTGCGGGGCGACCGGCGATCCGTGCACCGGCCCCGACGGCACGCCGAGCTTCTGCACCCAGGCCAGCACCGCGGCGTACTGGGTCACGAGCCCGTCGCAGGGCAACATCTACTGCGGGATCGGCAGCGGGACGGCGTCGACGCCGTCGACCTGGAACGGAACCCTGATCGTCGGCTCCGGCCTCGTCGGCTGGGGCGGCGACCCGATGGAGGCGACCTACGTCGCCGGCAGCGTGTCGCTGGGCGCCGCGGGCGACGACCTGGAGGCGTGCGGCTTCTCGACGAGCGGCTATCAGGCCTCGTCATGTGGCGCCGGCGCCCCGCCGATGAGCAACTATCCGCTCATCTACGCGGTCAACGGCGATATCGACACGGGCTCGCTGGCCAGCACGATGACCGGCGACCTTTTCGCCCCCAACGGGACGATCAACTACTTCGGCGCGCTGTCCTCGGTCGGCTTCCTGGAGGCCGACGATGTCAACTATGCCGGCATCCTCTCCGGCGACGGCCCGTCTGCCTCCGGCGTCGTCACCCGGGTCACGTCGCTGATCGGCTGAGCGCGTAACGCCGGGCCGACCCGGTCACAAGGCGGACCGCCCTGCACCTTCGTCGAGGTGCAGCCAGCCGTTCGTCTCATCCCCGCCGGCGGCCGGGGCGCCGATCGTACGAGCATGTCCTCGGTGGCCTATCCGCGCCCCGCCGGTCACGCGCGCCCGCGCAGCCGGCGCCTGACGGCCGCCCTCGCCCACCGCGGGACCGACATCCTGCTCGGCGTCGCCCTGTCCGCGCTCGCCCTCGTGCTGCTCGCCGAGATGTCGAAGGACTTCAACGTCGACAGCTGGCTCGAGCTCGTCACCGGCCGTCTCATCTGGCAGGACGGGATCCCCCACCGCGAGACGCTGACCGTGATGTCCTACGGCCACACCTGGATCGACCAGCAGTGGCTCGCCCAGCTCGCCAGCTACGCCATCTTCCGCGCCGGCGGCCTCGCCCTGCTCGGCGTCGTCAACGTCGCGCTGATCATCGGGCCGGTGGCGGCGGCGACGTTCGCCGGCCGCCGCTTCGGCGCTCCCTTTCGCTCGATCCTGATCGCCCTGCCGGCGTGCCTGACGATGGTCGCGCCGTCCCGGGAGATCCGCACCCAGGAGTTCGCGATCCCGCTGTTCGTCGCGACGACCTATCTCCTGGCGGCCGACAGCCGCCGCCCGTCCCGGCAGGTGCTGTGGTGCCTGCCGATCCTCGCCCTGTGGGCCAACCTGCACGGCTCGGTGACGCTCGGCGCGGGCCTCGTGGGCCTGCGCGGCCTGACGATGGGCTGGGAGCGCCGAGGCGTTCTGCGCCGCCACGCCCGCGCCTGGCGCCGTCCGCTGGCGCTCGTCCTCGGCGCGCCGACGGCGATCATGCTGACGCCCTATGGGCTGGCGATCGTCGGCTACTACCGCACGACGATGGCCAGCGGGACGCTGCGCCAGTTCGTCACCGAGTGGAAGCCGATCACCACCACCCCGGTCACCGCGGTCGCGCTGTTCCTGGTCGCCGGCGTGACCCTGTGGTCGTTCGGCCGCCACCCGGGCAAGACGACGACCTGGGAGAAGCTCGCCTTCCTCGTGCTCGTGGCCGGGAGCATCTCGGTCGTGCGCAACGCCCTGTTCTGCGGGCTGTTCTCGCTGATGATCGTCCCGGTGGCGCTGCACTACGGACCCACGCGTGATGCCGAACCCGCCGCCGACCGCCTGCGCGCGCTGATCAACGCCGGCCTCGGGATCGCCGCGCTCGCGCTGCTGGTGCTCGCCACCGCGGCGACGCTGGCGCGCCCCGGGACGGCGATCCAGGACGCGACCCAGCAGCCCAGGCTGCTCGCCGCCGTGCAACGCGCCACCCGCGCCGATCCGTCGCTGCGCCTGCTGACCGACGACCACTTCGCCGACTGGCTGCTCTGGCGCGACCCCGCGCTCGCCGGCCGGATCGCCAACGACGTCCGCTTCGAGCTGCTCAGCGCGGCGCAGCTGACGAGCCTGCAGGCGGTGTTCGAGATCGTCGGGACCGACTGGAAGCGGGCGGCCCACGGCTATCGCCTGCTCGTGCTGCTGCGCAGCGGCGACCCGAGCCTGGCCCCCTTCCTGCGCGAGCCCGGCCGCCGGGTGCTGTTCGACAACGGCCGCGAAGTCGTCATCCTCCGCACCGCGCTGGCCGCGCGCCAGGAGTGATCGGTGGAGCACGGGACCGGATATCACGCATCCACACGATCAGGCGCCGCGCCGGCGACGAGCGCGGCGTCGTGCTCGTTCTCACCGCGATGCTGCTCGTCGCCCTGCTCGGGATGGCGGCGCTGGCGATCGACACCGGCTCGTTCGCCGTGGCCCGCGCTCGCGCTCAGGCCGCGGCCGACGCCGCCGCCCTGGCCGCCGCCGACGACCTCGCCGACGGCAACGCATCGTCGGCCGCGGGCGACGCCACCACGTACGCCGACACCAACGATCCCGGGGCGAGCGTCACGATCTCGACGCCGTACGGCGGCTCCCCGACCGAGGCTCAGATCACGGTGAACAAGACCGTGCCGAGCGCCGTCGGGGAGGTGTTCGGTTCGTCGAGCACGCCGGTCAGCGCCACCGCGGTGGCGTCGGGCTCGGCGATCACGCCCTCCGGCGCCCTGTTCGCCTCCGACGAGAACTGCGGCGTCGGCGACGGGATCACGATCGAGAACAACAGCGCCCTGACGATCAGCGGCAGCGTCCAGAGCCTCGGCGGGCTGACGATCGAGGGCAACGCGACGCCCAGCACGCTTGACGCCGCCGCCTACGGCGGTCCCAACGACTGCTCGGACACGGTCACCGACCAGACGACGTTCAGCAGCGGCCCGACGTTCAGCGGCAGCGGATTCACGAGCTGGCCGAAGAACTACAGCTCGGTCTATCCGAGCGCGTGCACGTACACCGCGTCGTCGATCAGCTTCTCCAACATCAGCAACGCCAGCGAACCGAGCGGCGTGTACTGCGCGACCGGCACGGTGACGATCTCCAACGATCACAACGTCAGCGGGAACATCACCCTGATCGCGAACAGCATCCAGATGAGCGGCAACAGCGGGCTGTCGCTGACGCCGTACTACAAGGGCCTGGGGATCTATCAGACGGGCAGCGGCGTCTGCCAGCTGGAGGGGATCTCGTTGATGAACGGCACCGCCTTCGTGCCCAACGGGAGCATCAGCATCACCAACAGCAACGTCAGCGGCGGCAACGGCTTCATCGAGGCCAAGGACATCACGATCTCCGGCAACAGCACCTTCAACCTCACCGGCTCGGGGCCGAGCAGCCTCGGCGGCTCAGAGCTCGTCGGCTGATGCGCCGCCGGCGTGGGGGGCCGATGGCGCTCAGTTCGGAGTTCCGCCGGGCGCTGTGGCGGATCCTGCTGCTCGGCCCGCTGCTGGCCGCCGGCCCGGTGCTCGTGCGCAACGGCGTCGCCGCCCACGGCGAGCCGCTCCTCTACGACTTCCGCGGCGGCCTCTACGACGCCGGCCGCGCGATCCTGCACGGCCGGCACTTCTACGAGCCCGGCTTCCTCGCCCGTCAGGTGGCGATCATGCGCGCCGGGGGGATCGGGCTCGGCGAGCTGAACACCCGGGCGTTCTCCATCCCCGTCTATCCGGCGCTCGCCAATCTGCTCGTCGTGCCGCTGGCACTGCTCCCGTTCTGGCTGGCCGGGGCCCTGTTCACGGTCGCCTGCGCCGCGGCGATGGCCGGCGGCTTGTGGCTGCTCGGGGTGCGGGAGTGGCGGTGCTTCGCGCTCGCCCTGAGCTCGTGGCCGTTCCTGTTCGGCGCGCTGCTCGGCGCCGTCGGACCGCTGCTGGTCCTCGGGGCCGGCGTGGCCTGGCGCTGGCGTCACCGGGTGCTGGCGCCCGCGCTGGCGATCGCGGCGATCATCGCGGTCAAGGTCTTCCCGTGGACGCTCGCCGTCTGGCTGCTGGTCACGCGCCGGCGTCGCGCCTTCCTCGTCTGCGCGGCCGCCTGTCTCGCCCTGAGCGTCGGCGCCTGGATGGCGATCGGCTGGGAGGGGCTCGCCCAGTATCCGCGGATGCTGAGCGATCTGACGCTGCTGCAGGAGGGCCGGGCGGTGTCGGTCGCCACCGTGCTCGTCATCGCCGGCGTGGCCCCGGCGGCCGCGGCGGCGGTCGCGCTCCTGCTGGCCGGCGCCCTGCTCGTGCTCGCCTGGCGGCTGGCGGGCGGACCCGACGGCGATCGGCGGGCCTTCGGGCTGGCCGTCCTCGCCGCCCTGTGCGCCACGCCGATCGTCTGGGAGCACTACATGGTGCTGCTGTTCATCCCCGTCGCCCTCGCCTCCCCCCGCCTCTCGGCGCTCTGGCTGGCCCCGCTCGCCTCGCCGCTGCTCGTCGCCCTCAGCCGGCTGGCCATCCCCGACAGCCCGGTCCTGCGCCCTGACTCCCCTGACGCCCTGCGCCAGGCGCTCATCTGGCTGGCGCTGGAGGCCGTCGTCGGGGTCGCGCTGGTCACGACGGCGCCCCAGCGCGCCGCCTGGCGCGCCCGGCTCGGCCTGCCGTGGCGCCGGCTGTCCCCCGCCGGCTCGCGCTAGGCGGACGCGGGTCGGCCGGACGCGGGTCGGCCGGGCGCGGGTCGGCCGGGCGCGGGCCAGCGGGCGCGGGCCAGCGGGCGCGGGCCAGCGGGCGCGGGCCAGCGGGCGCGGGCCAGCGGGCGCGGGCCGGCGGGCGCGGGCCAGCGGGCGCGGGCCAGCGGGCGCGGGCCAGCGGGCGCGGGCCAGCGGGCGCGGGCCAGCGGGCGCGGGCCGGCGGGCGCCGGGCGGCCGGTCAGCGCGTCACGGCCGGGGCGGACCCCGGCCGGACCGCCGGCGCGCGGCCGACGCGCAGCCGCCGGCCGACCGCGTGCCGCCAGGCGGCCCGCTGCGCCGCGGTCGTCGTCAGGGCGACGGCCACGACGAGCTCGGCGGCCAGCCAGGGCAGCGTCGAGCGCAGCGCCTCCGGCGAGTCCGGCCGCAGCGAATGCGTCGCCGGGATGAGCAGCGGCGAGAGGACGATCAGGATCGGCGTCAGCACCGGCGCCAGCCACAGCCGCGAGAGGCGCGGGGAGGCCAGCGCGACGGGGATGAACAGCAGGACCATGTAGTGCGACCAGACGATCGGCGTCCCAGTCAGCGCGGCGATGATCGCCAGCCCGAAGGCGCTCCGATCCCCGTCCTGCCCGCCGGCCAGCCGCCAGGCGATCGCCAGGATCCCGAGCGCCAGGACGATCGCCGCGCCCGAGGCGGCGGCCGGCGAGATGCCGGCGACGACGAGGGCGTTGACCAGCGACTGGGCCCGGCCCTCCTGCAGCGTCGACATGTCCGAGAGCATCTGCGGATACTGAGCGAGCCCGTGCCAGCCGATCGCCATCCAGGCACCGGCGGTCAGCACGAGGCCGGCGATCACGGAGGCGGCGAAGGCGCGAGAGCGCCGGGTGATGAGCAGCCAGACGGCGAGCGTCCAGGGGAAGATCTTGATCGCGACGATCGTCGCGATCCCGAGCGCGGGAGGCCAGATCCGGTCCCGCCAGCGCCAGGCGACGCCGGCCCCCAGCACGAGAAAGGGGCCGATCGCGCCGAGGTAGACGCCGTAGAGGAACGGCCAGGAGATGACGACGAGCGACAGGCAGCGGCGGTCCCGCACGCCGAGGAGCCAGATGCCGCCGAGCATCGCCGCGACGGAGGCCAGGGTGTACAGCGCACCGGCGAGCCAGAGCGGGGCCAGCGCGAACGGCGTGGCCAGGAGGTTGGCGAACGCCGGATAGACGGGGATGGAGAACGGATGGGCCGACGTCTCGCCGCGGGCGATCCCCCCGGCCCGCATGATCGCGATCTGGTGCGCCAGGAAGCCGGGCTGATACGGGCTGCGGCCGTGCAGGATCGCGACCCCGGCGTTGTAGAGCCCGCCCTGGAAGTCGTACAGCGCGTGCGCGGGCCCGACGAGCAGCGTCTCGACGGCCAGCGCCGGTCCGGCGATCAGGAGTGGCCAGAGCAGGAGCGCGCGAGCGAGCGTCCGCAGCAGCCAAAGCCGGCGGTCCGCCATCAGTGGCCCCTCACTTAGACGACGCCGCCGAGGTTGTGCGTGACCGAGTAGGCCGCCGGATAGAGCAGGACGATCATCAGCGCCGGGAAGATGAGGAAGATGAGCGGGAAGATCATCTTGATCGGCGCCTTCTGCATCCGCTCACGGGCCGCCATGCGATGACGGCGCCGCTGGTCGCTGGACAGCTCGCGGAGAACCGGGCCGATCGACACGCCGAGCGACTCGCCGCGCGCCGCGGTGCGCACGAACGCGCGCACGGCGGGGGTGTCGCAGCGCTCGACCATCTCCTCGAGCGCCTGGCCGACCGACAGGCCGAGGCTCTGGCGCTTCATCGTCAGCTTCAGCTCGGCGCCGATCGGCCCCTCGAAGCGATCGGCCACGAGCGACAGGGACGCGGTGAAGCCCATCCCGGCCTCGACGGTGGCGATCAGGAGATCGATCAGCTCAGGCAGGCGGCGGTCGACCTCCTCCATCCGCGCGCCACCGCGCTTGCGGATGATGAACGACGGGCCCATCCAGCCGGCCGCGGCCGAGACGGCGAGCAGCAGCAGCTTCAGTCCCGACAGTCCGCCGGGGGCCATGAGCGCCAGCAGCACGGCGGGGAAGCCGATCGCGGCGAACGCCCGATAGCCGTGGACGCGCTCCGGCCGCAGGTCGTACAGGCCGGCGGCGCCGAGGTCGCTGCTGGACAGCGCCGACAGGGACGGGAAGCGGCGCATGAGCACCCGCCCGAGCGCGTCGGCCCGCGCGTTGAGCGAGCGCCTGAAGCGCGCGACGACGCTCGTCACCCGCTCCTCGGCGATCTGCTCGAAGCCGTAGTCGCGGATCTCACGAAGATGGCGCTTGAGGGCCAGGCGCTCGACGACGAGGCCCCGGGCGAGCAGCCGTCCGCTGACCCCGACGAGGCCGATGCCAACGGCGAAGAGAAGAAGGGTCATCTAGAAATCTCCCACGTCGGTGATCTTTTTCATGACGCGCCAGCCGGCCAGCACCATCGTCGCTCCGACGCCGAGGGCGACGAGGCCCATGGTCGTGTGCAGCAGCGGATGGGCGTAGAGCGGCGACAGGATCGAGAGGCCGAGCAGCAGCACTCCGGGCAGCCCGGTCAACACCGAGCTGGACATCTTCGCCTGTGCGGTCAGCGCCCGCATCTCGCGGCGAACGTCGGCTCGCTCGCGGGCGCCCTCCGCCACTCGATCCAGCGATTCGGCCACGTTGGAGCCCGACAGCCGGTTCAGGCCGGCGATCAGCGCCACCTGATCCATGTCCCGTGACTCCATCCGCAGCGCCACCGCCTCCAGGCACTCCTCCAGCGGGCGACCGAGCGACTCGTCGGTCACCGCCCGCTCCAGCTCGCTGCGGGTCGGCTCGTCAGCGCTGGCCGCGATCACCGCGAACGCGCCGACGAGGCTGCGTCCAACGCGGATCGAGCTGGCCAGATCCTGCAGATAGCTCGGCAACGTGTCACGGAACTTCGCCCGCTGCTTCTCGGCGGCGCGCTTGACGAACCACCGCAGCACGAACGGCCACGCGATCAGCGGGAGCAGCGCGAACAGCACCGATCCGGCCATCGCGATCATCAGCGCCGCCAGGACGACCGCCATCAGCGCGGCGCGGCGCACGAGCGCCGCCGGCGAGTGCCGGCTGCGCGAGACCGCGACCGTGGCCACGAAATCCGTCCAGATCCCCCCAGCCCGCAGACCGCCCAGCCGCCCACCCTTGCGCTGGGCTCGGCTGATCGCCTCCTCGTCGCCTGGGGTCGGGATGAAGCTCCCGACGCGGGTCCGGGCGGCGCGCACCGACGGCCGGTAGAGGGCGAGGGCGAGGGCGAGGGCCATCAGCAGCGCGCAGATCCCGGCGATCACGAACACCGCGGCGGAGGAGGCCCAGAAGCCGGAATTGGACTGCGGCGCGGTCGCCGGCGATCCGGTGGCGAAGGCCGGCGTGGGGGTCAGCACGCTCGTCGGCCGCGCGCTCCCGGCGGCGTTGGCGCCGGTCGCGGTCGCCGCGGCGTGATGATGGGCCGCCGTGGGAGCCGGCCGATGGACCGGGGCCGCCGCGACGACCGGCGCCTTCGGCGCCTGATAGCTGGCCGCCACCGTGCCCGGGAGCCCGGTCGCGCTCGCCGTCACGTTCACGAGCTTCGCGAAGCCGGCGTCGGAGCGATAGTGCACGATCTCGTCGCGGCCGAGGACCTCGGCGATCGCCTGCACGACCGACGGCAGCCGCGACGGGGTGGCGCTGACGTCGAGGCCGGGGATCGCCTGCGCGAGGGCATGGAGGGAGGCCGGCGTCGAGGATCCGTCCTGGAGCCCGACGACGACGATCTGGGTGTGCATCTCGGCGGCCGCGGCCGCGATCGCCGAAGCAGTCGGCTCGTCGCTGGTGGCGCCGCCCGTCGTGCTCAGGCCGGCGCCGTCGGAGACGACGATGACTGCGCCGAGCGCCGTCTTGGCCGTGGTCAGCTGGCTGATCGCCTGGATGACGCCCAGGCCCGGGGCCGAGCCGTCGGCCGTCCATGGCACCGCCTTCAGCGTCGTGTCGATCAGCGACGTATCGGAGGTCAGCGGCAACAGCAGCGTCGACGTGGAGTCAGAGCCGACGATCCCGATCTCCTGATGCGCGGAGCGCCCGGCGGCGAGCGCCTTGGCGGCCGACATCTCGGCCGCCATGCCGGCGCCGCTCATCGTGGAGTTCTGGTCAAGCGCGAGCATGATCCCGAAATCGCCGGGCGCGGAGGCGCTCGCCGGGGTGGCGGTCAGCGATGGGACCGCGGTCCCGTTCTCCGAGACATGGACGTCGCCGCCCGTCACCGTCTTGCCCGACGGCGGCACGAGGACGAGCGTCTCGTCGGGGAAGCCGCTGGAGGCGGCCAGCCAGCCGGTCAGCGGGGGCACGACCACCGCCGGCTTCACGGGTTTCTTGGGCTTGGCGGTCGACGACTTCGACGTCGCCGCTTTCCCGGACTTCGCCGGCGCGGCCGACTTCGCGGTCGCGGTGGGCTTCCCGGACGCGGTCGTCGTCGTGGACGCGGCGGTCGTCGTCGCCGTGGCCGTCGTCGTCGTCGCCGGCGCGTGCTTGGCGCCGAGGGCGGCCGCGCCGCCCGGCACGATCATCGCGATCACCGCGACGACCGCGGCCGCCGCGACGCCGCGACGGCGAGCGCGGGGTCGCTCAGACACGGCCGCCACCGGCGGCCATCGGCGCTACCAGCATCTCCCGCGGGAGCTCGACGCCACGCTTCTCGAACTTGTGCAGGAAGCCGGGACGCAGCCCGGTCGGCTTCAGCGCGCCGACGATGTGGTTGGTGGCGGCGACCGCCTCGACCTGGAAGGTGTACAGGTCCTGGAGGGTGATGACCTCGGACTCCATGCGCTGGACCTCGGTGACCGCCACGACGCGGCGGCTGCCGTCGCTCATCCGCTCGATCTGGATCAGCATGTCGATCGCCGAGGCGATCTGCTCGCGCACCGCGCGCAGCGGCAGGTCGTAGCCGCCCATCATCACCATCGTCTCCAGCCGGGAGAGCGCGTCGCGCGGGGAGTTGGCGTGCAGCGTCGACAGCGACCCGTCATGGCCGGTGTTCATCGCCGAGAGCATGTCGATCGCCTCCCCGCCGCGGACCTCGCCGACGACGATCCGATCAGGGCGCATGCGCAGCGAGTTGCGGACGAGGTCGCGGATCGAGATCTCGCCCTCGCCCTCGATGTTCTTGGGGCGCGCCTCCAGGCGCAGCACGTGGCGCTGGCTGAGATAGAGCTCGGCGGCGTCCTCGATCGTGATGATCCGCTCGCTGTCGGGAATCGAGGCCGACAGCGCGTTCAGCATCGTCGTCTTGCCCGAGCCCGTACCGCCGGCGATGAGGATGTTCAGACGCGCCTGCACGCAGCGCTCGAGCAGGTCGGCGACCTCGGGCAGGAGCGCGCCCTTCTTGATCAGCCCGTCCATGTCCAGGCGCGTCTTGCCGAACTTCCGGATCGTCAGCAGCGGACCGGTCAGCGACAGCGGCGGGATCGTGGCGTTGATGCGGCTGCCGTCGGGGAGGCGCGCGTCGACCATCGGCGAGGACTCGTCGATCCGCCGGCCGACCTGGGCGACGATCTTGGAGATGATCCGGCGCAGATGGCTGTCGTCGGTGAAGCGCACGGGCGTGCGATGCAGGCGTCCCGCCCGCTCCACCCACACGTCATACGGACCGTTGACCATGATCTCCGTCACCGTGTCGTCCTCGAGCAGGCGCTCGAGCGGGCCGTGGCCGACGATGTCGGCGGTCAGCTCGGTGGCGATCCGCTCGCGGTCTTCACGGGAGATCCCCGGCTCCAGGGCCAGGCGGTCGTGGAGCTCCTCCTGGACGCGCACGCGCAGCGTCGCGTCGTCGAGACTGGTGTTGAACAGCTGCCGGCCCAGGTCCTCGATCAGCTCGAGGTGGATCCGGTTCTTGATCTCCGAGAACGGAACCGCGAACCGCTCCTGGCGGTCTTCGGGCTCGCTGCCGCTGGACAGGCGCTCATGGAGCTGCATCAGGCGCTCCTACGGCCCCGGCGGAAGATCGACTGCCGTTGGCCTCGGCCATTGTCGCGCTCGGCGTCGGCGTCGGCCAGCGGCAGCTCGACGACCTGGTTGCGGTCCGGCCGTGACTCGCGCGCCGCCGCCTCCTGGATGTACTGCTCGGCGAGGGCGCGGAACGCCTTGCTGGCCTCGGTCCCGCGCTGCTCGGCGATCGGCTCGCCCTGGTTGATCGATCGAGTGATGTCCCGATGGCTGGGAATGAGGATGTCGACGTCGCGGCCGAGGATGGCGAGCACGTCCTCGCGCTCGATCCCCACGTTCGTGTTGGCGCGGTTGAGCAGGATCTTGACGCGGCGCCGATCGAATTCCATCCGCTCGAGCGTCTCGAGCCCGAGCTTGGTGTTCTTCAGCGACAGGGTGTCACGCATCGCCACGACGAGCACGTCGTCGCTGGTGTCGACGGCGCTGATGACCTCGGGCGCGAAGCTGGCGGGGGTGTCGATCACGACGAACTCGAACATCTCGCCGAGCAGCCGCTGCACCTCGGTCAGGAACGGCACGGTGATCATCGCCGCCTGGTCGGGCCGGACCGGCGCCAGCAGCGCGCGAGCGCCCGACGGATGCTCCATCAGGAAGTCCTCGAGCTTGCCGGCGTCGAGCGAGCCGCCCGAGCGGACGAGATCGTAGATCGTGCGCATCGGGGTCAGGCCCATGGCGAGGGCGACGTCGCCGAACTGGAGGTCCAGGTCCATCAGCGCGACGCTCGTGCCGGCCTGGGCCAGCGCGACCGCCAGGTTGACCGCCGACAGCGTCTTGCCGGCTCCGCCCTTGAGCCCGAGCACGCAGATCACGTTGCGCACGGCCTCGGCCTTGGGGACGGCGGTGCCGCGCTTGCGCATCACCGCCTTCTCGATCGTGAACACGAGCTGGCGGGCGAGCTCGGCGTCGGCCGAGGAGTCCGACGTGGTCGGCAGCGAGATGATGTCGTCGACACCGTCGCGGAAGGCGTCGCCGACCGAGCCGGCCGTGCCGCTCGGGCACAGCAGGACGATCGGGCGCTGCGGATGCTGACGATGCGCCTTGACGACGAAGTCCCGGGCCTGGCTCGTGTAGTCGGCGACGGCGACGATCAGTGCATCGCCGTTGCCCAGGCCGCTGGAGCTCGGACCGTCGAGCTCCAGATAATCGAGGACCGTGAGCCGGGGATCGCGGGCGACGAGCGTCTCGATGAGACCGCGGTCGACTTCGCCGTCGAGCGCGACGAGCGCGTTCAGTTCAGAATTCATGGATGCACTCCGGTGTTCGTGGTCAGGCCCGGCTCTGAGGCGGCGGCGTTGACGATCGACTTCTCGGTGAGCCACACCGGGTCGGTCACCGCGGCGTTGGTCGGCCGCAGCGTGAGATACAGCTTGCCGTTGTCGGACGAGTACGCGACCTCGGCGGCCTGCATGGTCGGCACCGCCAGCACCATCGAGCCGCCTGAGATCTCGGTGCCGCCCTCGCGGACCGGGACCGCCGAGGCCGGCTTGAGCACCAGCGCGTCGGGCACGAGCAGAACCATGGTCGGCACGCTCGCGTTGCCGTTCTCGACGTTGAAGGTGGAGTAGATGTCGACGTGGTCGCCGGCCTGCAGGACGTCGGTGTCGCCGTGGGCCTCGTCGATCGTGATCGACACCGCGCGCTCGTTGGGCGAGAGCATCCCGGTGACGCCGGCGTCGGCGGCGAAGTCCTGGCTGGTCAGCTGCTGGCCGGGGAGGATGTCGGTCTGCGCGGTCTGGCCGACGAGCTCTCCGGCGTCGCTGATCGCCCCGGGGGCGAGCTGCGACGCGATCACCGGCGTGGACTTGTAGAGGCGCTCGGCGGCCACCGATTGCCCGGTCGTGCCCTTGGCGATCTCCGCCGTGGCCACGAGAACGGTGCTCTGCGGCGTGACCGTCCGGAGATTGGACTTGTAGCGCCCGAGCGCGAAGATGAGAATGCCGGCGGCACACACGGCGCACAGCAGCGCCAAGGTCAGCGACCCCTGACGGGTCGCCAGCATGCCGCCAAGGGTCGGCCGTGCCAGCCGTCGCTGAGAGAGTTTCACTTCCCGGCTCCTTGGTTGCTCAAGAGGTTGGACATGACGCAGGGACGCTTCCGCTCACCGACCAGGCGGTCGCCGTCTGCTCGATGCGCATCGTCGACGCCTGCACGATGGTTGAATTGGCGCCCGCAAAGCCGACGAACGGATACTGCACGGTGGCCACGATGCACGCCCGGACCGAGTCGCCGATCGTGTTGCTGGAGCCAGTGGGGTAGTACAGATAGACGTTGGCCGAGGTCACCGTCAGGTCTCCGGCGATCAGCTGGGACTGGATGTACTGCTGCAGGGTCTGGCCGGTCGTCGACGGGTTGTCGTTGACCGCCGCCCAGCGGACGCCCTCCTCGGAGAGCTGCGTGACCTGATTGGAGTAGTCCTCCAGGCTGCCGAAGCAGAGGATCCCCAGGATGAGCAGCAGCAGGATCGGCAGGACGATCGCGAACTCCACGAGCGTCTGCCCGCGCTCCTCGCGGAGCCGGCCCGGCCATCTGCGTGATGTCTGAGGTTGCTTGCATTTCGGCATTGCCATCAGCTGGTCAAAAGACTGCGTGGGTGATGCCCGGATGGTGAGTCACCCCCGGACCGAGGTGTCATAGAAAGAGCGCCCGCCTGGTGGCTGAGAACCACAGTCGCCAGGACGGGCGCTCGCTCTTCCTATCTTTCGTCTTCCGCCTAGACCGACTTGGCGGTGCTGCTGAAGAGATTCGAGATACTGCCGCCAAGAACGACCGCAGCCACAACCACGATCAAGGCGATCACGGCGATCAGGATCCCGTACTCGGCCATGGTCTGACCGTCTTCACGGCGCAGACGCGTCAGCATCATGCCGACAATGTCGTAGAGAAAAAACAAGCTGTTCACCTCCCCTCCTTGTATCGTGTCTGGTGGCCCGACTTCGCACACACGGCAGTGACGGCCCACCACGAACCTCGCTACTGAACGTTGTTGGTGGCTCGCTCGCCATGCCTCCTGCATCGGGATCTCACGGCTCTCGGCACGAGAGAAGAAGCGCTAGTCCGACCTAGACAAAGGTCGAGCAAGGTCTGACCATGCGCGCCGAGGCGGCGCGGAGCAGGGCCGGTCTAGACGTTGGTGGTATGTCGCTTCACGGCCGGTCGGGCGACTAACCAGGACATGGGCGCTGCCCTCAACAAGTCCATGCGCGAGCGTTGGCTGTCACGCGCCGGCGCGGCCGATCCCCGGCGTTGGGCTCTCACGCGTGTGTCTGTGGCCCCGGGCCTCGGGCACGTGGCGCCGGCGACGGCCGCCGCGCGCAAGCCGGCCGTCCCGTCCCCGGCGGCCCCGGCCGGCGCGGCACGGCCCTCCGCGGCCCCGGCCGGCGCGGCACGGCCCTCCGCGGCCCCGGCCGGCGCGGCACGGCCCGCGGCGGCCGGACCGGCGCGGATCCTGCTGTTCGCCGACGACCGCCGCTACCGGGCGCTCGCCGCGACCCTGCTCGCGCAGCGGGGATACGCCGTCGCCGTCGGCGGTCGCGGCGACGACGTCGTCGAGCTCGCCCGTCGCATGCGCGCCGACGTGGTCGTCATCGACGCCGGCTCCTCGCTGACGACCGCGGCCAGGCATGCCGCCCGGCTGGACACGCTGCGCCCCCGCGTGGGCGTCGTGACCGTCAGCGGCGAGTCCGACCGCGGCCTGGTCGCCCTTCCCGTCCTTGCGAAGTGGTCCTCGTTCGACGAGGTCCTCGCGGCGATCGACCGCGTCCGCCCCCTCAGCTCACCCCCGGAGGTCCACCATGGCGCAGTCTGACCAGGACCGGTTGACGCTCGAGCGCTTCGACTACTCGCGCGTGGGCGCGGAGTGGACCGTCGCGCGCCTGGTCGCCGCGCTCGATCCCTCGCTGACGCCGGCGCCGCGCGCCGAGCTCCTGATCCGGCCGGGGCTGGACGCCGAGCCACTGGCCTTCCCGGCGCGGCTGGTCAGCACCGAGCGCCGGCTGATCGGGCGTGGCGGGCGCCGGAGCGGACGCGGGGGCTCAGAGCTCCTGTGGCGCGCCGCGTTCGCGATCCCGTTCTCGGTCATCGAGGCCCCGGAGGCGCTGTTCGCGCTCAGTGACGGAGGGGAGCTGGCCCTCGCGCTGACGGCGCCCACGCTCCGCGTCATCACGCCGCGCCGCCTGGCGCTCGCCCCGCCCCGCCCCGCCGCGTCGGCCGGGTACTCGCTGATCGCGATCGGCCACGCGCGTCAGCGCGCCATCGCGCTCGCCACCGCCGTCGTGGTGACGACGACGTCCTCGCCGGCCATCGCACTGGCCGCCGACGGCTCGACGACCGCCACGACGGGCGCCACGTCCGCCTCGGCGAGCACCGGCAGCACGTCGACCGCCTCCGCCGCCACCAGCTCCACGCCGGTGGCGGCCTCCGCCCCGACGAACGCGTCGACCGTCGCGGCACCGAGTGCACCGAGCGCGCCGGCCGCGGTCTCGCCGGCCCCGGTCTCGCCGGCCGCGGTCTCGCCGGCCGCGACCCCCGCGCCGGCGTCCACCACCGGCACGGTCGCCGCCCCCGCGGCGCCGGACACCGCCGCCCCGGCATCGACCTCCTCCCCGGCGCCGGCATCGACCTCCTCCCCGGCGCCGGCATCGACCTCCTCCCCGGCGCCGGCATCGACGACGACCACGACCACGCCCGCGGCGACCACGACCACCACGACGACGACGGCACCATCGGCCTCGACGCCGCCGGCGCCGTCGGCGTCGGGCTCGGGCGGCAGCGCCCCGGTCGCCGCCGCGGGCTCGGGCACGATCGCCCCGGCCGCGGGCTCGGGCACCGTCGCCCCCGCCACCGGGTCGGGCACCGTCGTCAGCGCGACGACCTCCCCCGCCCCGGCCGGGACGATCACCGTCCGGCGGTCCCGCTCCGGCCGGCTGACCGCCACCACCGTGGTGACGACGTCCCCCGCGGGCGCGCGCCACGATCGACCGGGGCGCCCCGGGGCGCCGCGGGTCCGCCACTTCTCCCCGCCGGCCCCGCGGGCCGCGGCGTCACGTCACCATCGGGCGTCGCGCGAGCACCCGCGCGTCAGCTGCACGACCGGCGGCGTGCTGATCGCCGCCGCCACGAGCCACTCGGCTTCCTGGGTCATCGGCGGTCGCTCGAGCACGCCCGCGTCGCTGGGCTGCACCCCTGTGGGGGTGCCGGTCCGCGCCGCGCACCACGACCGCCATCACACGACGACGACCGCCGGGAGCCGGCCGCTGCGGTCGCACTCCTCCGGTGGCGCGTCGCTGGCCGCGGCGCCGGTCCCCGCGCCGACGACCCCGGCCGCTCCGGACCCGACGCCTTCGGGCTCGGGCTCGGTCAGCGTGCTCTCCTCGACGCCGGCATTCTCGGTTCCGAACACGTGGACCGGCACCGTCGCGGCCGACCCGTCGCTGATCGGCGCGGTCCAGGATCTGTCCGGGCTGCTGTCCGACGCCGACCGCCCGCCGTCCTTCCTGGTCCCGATCTACATGCAGGCCGGCCGGCACTACGACGTGCCCTGGGAGGTGCTGGCGGCCATCAACTCGATCGAGAGCGACTACGGTCGCGATCTCAACACCTCCTCGGCCGGCGCGGTCGGCTGGATGCAGTTCGAGCCCGGCACCTGGCGGGAGTACGGCGTCGCCGCCGACGGTCACCGCGTCCCCAATCCGTATGACCCGCGCGATGCGATCTTCTCCGCCGCGCGTTATCTCGCCGCCGCCGGGGCGGCCAGGGACCTGCGCGGCGCGGTCTTCGCCTACAACCACGCCACGTGGTACGTCGACGAGGTTCTCGCCCGTGCTCAGGCGATCGCCACCCATGTCCAGTTCGAGCGCCAGAAGGTCAAGCACGGAGTCTTCTCGGTCTACTTCGCCACCGGCTCCCGCCGCCATCGCCGCACCGTGCGCTACAGCGGCGGCGTCCTGTCGCATTTCGACCGGGTGATCGCCACCGCCAACATGGTCAGCTCGGCCAACTTCCCGTATCTGTGGGGCGGCGGGCACGAGCAGCCGGCTCGCTTCGGCCCATTCGACTGCTCGGGCGCGGTCTCGTACGTAATGCAGCAGGCCGGCTACAGGGTGCCGACCTCGGTCTCGGGCGACATCGGCCAGTGGCACTTCCCGACCGGCCCGGGACGGGTGACGATCTTCTACAACGCGGTTCACACCTTCATGCGCATCGGGAACCGCTACTTCGGCACGAGCGGCTTCGCCCGACCGGGCGGTGGCGCCGGCTGGTTCGACGTCAACCGGCTGCCGTCCTCGTATCTGGCCGAGTTCAACGAGGTGCACGTTCCGCACCTCGGCGACGATTCGTTCGCGCCGGTCAGGCCGGCGCACGGCTGGCGGCATCTGCCCTCCTGAGCGGGCGGCCGCCCCCCCGCCGGGGGCGCGCGCACGGCGCCGCGCCGCCCGGACGCCGGGCGGTCCCGCACAATTGCGGCGGTGGCGACCCCTCCCCCGGCAGGTCCCGAGCTGACGCCCGCCTTCGATCGGCTGCTCGCCGTGATCGACGAGTTCGGCGCCGTGGCCCGCGTCTCGCGGGCGACGCGCGACGAGGCCCGCAGCGACGCGCTCGCCCTGCTGGCCGCCGGCGACGGGGCCGGCGATGTGTCGGCTCACGCCCTGCTGAGCTACGGCGCCGACCTGCTGAGCGCGGTCACCGTCGATCTCGCCGCCAATCCCGAGCAGGCCCGGCGTCTGATCGAATCGCTGGAGGCCCGCACGCCCGTCTCCCGGGCGGCGCTCGGACGCGAGATGCTGCGGGGCGGCCGGCTGGCCGACCTGCCGGTCGACGTCGCGATCGAGGTCCAGCTCGCGCTCCTGCTCGCCTTCAGCGGGGCCGGCGCCGTATCACTGTGGACGATGTCGCCGGAGAGCCGGCCGGCGCACATCGCCCACGCCGGGCGGCTGGACCGCGACGCGCCCAGCGCCGTCGCCGCCGCACGCGCGGTGCTCGAGAGCCGGACGCGGCGCCCGGTGGCCGGCCGCGACACTCTCGGCTGCCGGATCGAGGGCCTGCGCCCGCCGGTCGCCGCGCTCGTGGCGCACGACGTCGAGCCCGGCGGCGCTTTGACCGCGGCGCTCCTGCCCGCCGCCGCTGCGGCCGCGGCGGCGCTGCTGGAGCGCGAGCGCCTGCGGGCCGGCGAGCACTCCCGGGACTCGGTGCGCGGCGCCGTCGAGCGCCGGCTGGCGCGCCTGCGCTTTGACCTGCACGACGGGCCCCAGCAGGATGTCCACCTGCTCGCCACCGACCTGCGCTTGTTCCGGGATCAGCTGGGTCCGCTGATCGCCGGGGACCCGAACGAGCACCGGGTGCTCGGCCGGCTCGACGATCTGGACGCGCAGCTCGTCGCCCTCGACGGGGACCTGCGCCGCCTGTCGAGCTCGGTCCAGTCACCGCTCCTGTCGCCGGGCTCGCTGCGCGAGGCTCTGGCGCAGCTGACCGATGCCTTCGCCGCGCGGACCGGCATCGCGCCTGAGACCACCTTCGGCGAGCCGGCGACGCCGCTGAGCGATTCCCAGCAGATAGCGGTGCTCGCGCTCGTCCGCGAGGCCCTGAGCAATATCCGCAAGCACAGCTCCGCCCGCAGCGTGGAGATCGTGATCGGCTCCGATGCCGAGGGAGTCCAGGTACGGGTCACCGACGACGGCGGCGGCTTCGATCCCGAGGCGACGCTCGTGCGCGCCGCGCGGGCCGGTCACCTCGGGCTCGTGGGGATGCACGAGCGGGTGCGGATGCTCGGCGGGCGGACCCGGATCGACTCGCGTCCGGGCGGCCCCACCGTGATCGCGGCGACCTTGCCGCCGTGGCCGGCCCCGCGGGACTGAGGGGCCTCGGTCCGCGTCAGCCGATGCCGTGCTCGAGCGCGTAGCGCACGGCGCCGGCGCGGTTGACGACACCGAGCTTGCGATAGATGTTCGTCAGGTGGAACTTGATCGTGTGCTCGCTGATCCACAGGTCGCGACTGATCGCCGCGGTCGTCTTGCCGGAGGCGACGGCGGTGAGAATCGACCGCTCGCGCTCGGTCAGCGACGGCTCGTTGGAGAGCGGCGGCGCGCCGGGGCGTGAGGGCGCGGTCGTCGGAGCGTGGAACACCGCCCCGCTCGAGGTCTGGCGCAGCACCGAGGCGATGTCGACGGTGTGGGCGCTCTTGAGCACATAGGCGCTGGCGCCGGCACCGAGCGCGGCGTCGATCGTCACCCGATCGTCGCAGGCCGACAGCACGATCGTCTTGGTCTGCGGCCAGCGCTGGCAGATCCGCTCGATCATGTCGACCCCGCCGACGCCGGGCATCCGCAGGTCCATCAGCACGAGATCGGGGCGGCGACGCTCGATCAGCTGCAGCAGCTCAGGGCCCGAATGCGCCTCGCCGACGACGTCCATGTCCTCTTGGTGCTCGATCGTGCGGCGAACCCCGGCGATGATGAGGGGATGATCGTCGGCGATCAGCACCTTGATCGGAGCGTTGACGTGATGGTCGGATTCGGCGACGGCGGAATGGGCTACGGCTGACATGACTCAAATCCTCGGATGCGATCGACTCGACGAAGTTCCAGGTCCGGCACGAACATTTGTCGGCAGTTGGGGCCGAGAGCTTGAGTACCGGCGATCGGCGGTTGTCCGCGCGTGACCCATCGGGCTCAGGCGAGCGCCAGCGGGACGAGCATTCCCAGCACGGCGCTCGCCGCGCACAGTCCCATCGCCAGGCGGGATCGCCGCTCGAGCCCGGCGAGCAGCAGGCAGGCGAACAACGGCGCGCTGAGGCGGACGTAGCTCCAGTCATTGCCGAACGTCACGACGAGCAGGGTGACCCCGAACAGCGTCGCGGCGAGCGCCGGGGCGCGGGGGGCGCGGCGGACGATCACGCCTGCGGCGGCGATCGCCATCGACATCAGACCGAGGTAGGCGAGATCCCACGTGCCGTGGACCGCGGACGCGGCGTGCAACGCGTGTTGCGCCTCTCGCCACACCGCGACGAAGGGCGGTTGGAACGCCGTGGCGGGATCGCCGGTGTACGCGGGGTCGCGCAGGCGGATGTAGATCTGCCAGACGGCGAACACGATCGCCGGGACCATCGCCGCCGGCCACAGCTCGGCCGTGATCGCGCGCCGGATGGCGATCCGCGGCCGGTCCCGGCGCGCCGCCAGAGCGCCGTCGATCGCCACCGCCACGACGGCCAGCAGCATCGGCTCGCGGGCGAGCACGGCGATCGTCAGCAGCGCGGCCGCCGCGCGGCGCCGGCGACGTTCCCACATCATCAGCCCGGCGAGCATGCTCGCCACCGCCAGCACATCGCTGAGGTCGCCCATGATCGCGAACATGAACCCCGGCAGCAGGCCGACGGCCAATCCCCAGGCGGGCGACCAGCCGCGACAGCGGGCATAGCGGCTGACGGCGACCGTGATCGCGACCGTCGTCAGAACGTTGACCGCGAGCAGCGCCCACGGGATCGCGGCGGGCCGACCGCCCGCGAGCAGAGCGGCCAGCAGCGGATAGGCGACGCGCTGCAGCCGGAAGCCCTGGCCGGCGACGGCGGCCACCGTCCGGGCATGCAACAGCAGGGGATCGTGGGCCATCGCCCAGAAGAACTGACCGTCGTAGCCCTGGGCCGTATCGATGACCGCTCCGCGGGGCGGTCGGATGCGCGCCGCGAAGACGCGCCCGAAGCGGACGAAGCCGGTCACGTTGCCGTGATAGGCCAGCAGCCCGGAGGCGACCAACAGCCCCACCAGCAGTGATGCGATCAAGGCCGGCCCGATGATCTCGGCGTCGGCGCGGAGGATGGAGGCGGCGGCCCGCGGGGCCGGGCGCGCGCCGGCGTCGGAAGCGGCCATCAAGGGGTCGCTCTCGCAATCACCCGGTCGTCATCGGCGCGCGGAGGCCCGAACGTGAGCCGCTCACGGTCGACGCCGCGTGTAGGGTCGAGCCCGATGCTGATCGCCGTGACCGATCATGCGGCGCACCGCTTCCGCCAGCGGGTTCGCGGCACGCTGAACGAGAAGACCGAGATCGCCACCCGGGTCGCCAACGCCCACGCCGCCGGGCGGGTGCAGGCCGGGGACCGGGGCGCGGTGCTCGTCCGTGATCTGCAGCGGCCCGATCTCGTGTTCGTCTGCCGGCCGCAGGGCGACGAGCTCGTGGTCACGACGCTGTGGGAGGAGGGCGACGGCGCCGCGGTCCCGAAGCGGTTCACCGATGCGCTGCGCCGTGACGATCATCGCGTGAGCTGAGCCGGCGCGTGAGCGCAGGCGAGAGCGCAGCGCACGCTCCGGGTAGGCTGGCGCCCATGAGCGATCTCGCAACCCGCCCGCTCGGCGCCTCGGGGCTGCATGCCTCGGTCGTCGGGCTCGGCTGCAACAACTTCGGGCGCCGCCTCGACCTCGACGGGACCCGCGCGGTCGTCGACGCCGCCCTGCAGGAGGGCGTGACGTTCTTCGACACCGCCGACATCTACGGCGGCAGCCTCAGCGAGCAGTATCTCGGCGAGGCCCTGCAGGGCCGCCGGGACCAGGTCGTACTCGCCACCAAGTTCGGCATGGACATGGGCGACGGGCGCGGTCCGCGCGGCTCACGGGACTACATCCGGCACGCCGTGCAGGCGTCGCTCAGCCGTCTGCGCACCGATGTCATCGACCTGTACTGGTATCACCGGCCCGACGGGGTTACCCCGATCGCCGAGACGCTCGGGGCGCTGCACGAGCTCGTGCAGGACGGCACGGTGCGGGCCATCGGCGCCTCCAACTTCGACTCCACGCAACTGCGCGAGGCCGACGAGGCCGCGCGCCAGGGCGGCCTGACGCCGTTCTGCGCGGTGCAGAACGAGTACAGCCTGCTCGTTCGCGAGCCCGCCGAGAGCGATGCCCTTCCCGCCGCGGAGCGGCTCGGGATCGCCTTCGTGCCGTTCTTCCCGCTCGCCTCGGGGCTGCTGACCGGCAAGTACCGGCCGGGCCAGGCCGGCCCCGCCGGGGCCCGGCTCAGTGACCGCGAGGAGATCGCCAGCGAGGCGCAGTTCGCGCTGGTGGACGCGCTGACCACGTACGCGCAGGAGCGCGGGGTGCCGCTGATCGACGTGGCGATCGGCGCGCTGCTGGCGCACGACAGCGTCGCCACGGTGATCGCCGGGGCGACGAAGCCCGACCAGGTGCGCGCCAACGCGGCCGCCGGGCGCTGGCAGCCCACCGCCGAGGATCTCTCCGCGCTCGCCAGGGTGCTCGCCGCGCACCCGGTCTGAGACCTCGCCGGCCGTCGCCGGCGGATCCGGCGGCGGCTGATCCGGTGGCGGGACTCGGTGCGGCGTACGCTCTGATGAGATGCCGTTCCAGTCCGCCGTGCAGGCTCTCCTCGCCCGGCTCGCCCCGCCGGTGTGGGCGCGCTGGGTGCTGTCGTTCGCCGTCGGGGCGATCGCCCTCGTGCTGCTCGTGATCGTCGTCGCCCACAGCAATCCCAACGGGCTGGCGCCGCAGAATCCCGCCGCGGTCGTCCGCGCCAACCGGGAGGCGGAGACGCTCGTCGAGCAGGACCAGGCGCCCCGCGTCACCACCGCCGCGGCCCGCACATCGGCCCGTTCGGCCATCGAGCGGGCGGTGCGCGCGGACATGGGCGCCCGGGTCTCCCTGGGTCAGATCACCGGCCCGCTGCAACGGGTCACCTGCGCGCGCGCCGCCCGGCGCTCGGCCTACAGTTGCACGGCGACGGCCGCCGACGTCAACTACGACTATCTCGGCGTCGTCGACGCCCGCGCCCATCGCGTCACCTACTGCCGGCGTGACCCGCCGCCCGTCCCCTCCGAGAACATCCCGGTCAGTGCGCGCTGCACCGGGTGACCGGCCCCCGGCGGCCGGCGCTCAGCGCCAGCGGACGGTCCCGGCCCGGCGCGAGTAGGGCGAGAAGCGCACCGCGGTGATCCGCGCACCACGGACGACGGCGAACCCGACGCAGCCGCTGCGCGTCTCGCCGACGCCGATCAGGCTCTCGAAGTCGGTCAGCGGCGTCTGACAGACGCCCTGGTCGATGAACAGCGGCGTCGCGCGACCGCGGGAGGTGACGACCGACAGATCCCCGGACGACGTGCTGTCGTAGGTCGCCCCGGAGTCGTTGCGGATCGTGATCGCCACGCCCGCGGCCTGCGTCCCGGGCAGGAGCGTCGCGCCGCTGCCGATCAATGGGTCATAGACGTGGACGAGCGTCACCGACAGCGTGCCGTTGCCGGTCCGGACGAGCTGTGTGACGCCGGCGGGCGGCGCCTGTCGGAGCCGGTGCACGCGCCCGAGGGGCCTCGGCGGCGTCGCGGAGAGCGTGCCGGTGGCGGCGTCGATGCTCCGAGGTCGCGGCCGTGACGTCGTCGAGCCGCCGCATCCGGCGATCGCCGCCGCCGCAGTCGCGGCCAGGCACGTCACGACGGCGGCGGCCGGGCCACGGGCGCCCCCGCGGCGACCCGGCGCCGGGCGCCCGGTGACCGATCGCGGTGACGACATGGCCGGGCAACATAGCCGCTCGCTCGCTGTGTCGGGCCGGAGAACCGGGGTAGATAGCGCGGTGACGGTGTCGCCGCGCCGGGCGCGGCGGCACCGATTCCCTTCCTTGCGACGAGATCGGAGCCCTGAATGACTGATTCCCTGAACGGCAGGAAGATCGCGATCATCGCCACCGACGGCGTCGAGCAGGTGGAGCTGCAGACGCCGCGTGAAGCGGTCGAGAAGGCCGGAGCGAGCACGGAGCTGCTGTCACCGGCCGGCGGCGAGATCCAGGCGATGAACTCCGACATCGAACCCGCCGACCGCTTCCGGGTCGACAAGCCGATCGCCGACGCGTCGGCCGGCGACTATGACGGCCTGATCCTCCCGGGCGGCACGGTCAACGCCGATCGGCTGCGGGCCGATGCGGACGTCGTGTCGTTCGTGCAGGACTACTTCAAGAGCGGCAAGCCGGTCGGAGTGATCTGCCACGGCCCGTGGACGCTCGTCGAGGCCGATCTCGTCCGCGGACGCACGCTGACCTCGTATCCGAGCCTTCACACCGACATCCGCAACGCGGGTGGCGAGTGGGTCGATGAGGAGGTCGTGGTCGACCAGGGCCTCGTGACCTCTCGCAATCCCGGCGACCTGCCGGCGTTCTGCGCGAAGATCATCGAGGAGTTCGCCGAGGGCGAGCACGACGTGGCCCGGGCCGGCGCGACGCGCTCCGCCTGACCGTTTCGGCCGCCCGCCCCGCCCGTCCGCCCGTCCGCTTCGTCGGTCACGCCGGCGGGCGAGCCGGGCGGGGCTCGCCGTCCAGGGAGCGTCAGGCCTCCAGGGAGCGTCAGGCCGGCGCCGACAGCGCCGCTCCCTCCCGGGCGCCGAGCTCCCGGATCGGGGGCCGCTCGTGGACCGGGATCGCCGCGACCGCGCCGTCGTCCCACGGGCGCAGAAAGTGGCCGGCGGTCAGCCCCGGGCGCGCCGGTAGGCGATTCTCGACCGCCGCGAGCACGGCGTAGGCCATCGCCCCCAGCTCGCGCAGGGCCTGATGGCGGTTCTGGCGCGTTCCGAGATGGCATTCGGCGAGCGCCGGCAGGCCGCAGATCCGCAGCGCGTCGATCATGACCGCCACCTCGACGCCGTAGCCGACCGGGAAGGGGATCGCCTCGAACAACTCGCGGCGCGCCGAGAACTCCCCGGCCAGCGGCTGGGTGAACCCGGCCAGCAGGGGCTCGTGGAGGTTGATCAGCGGCCGGGCCATCAGTTCGGTGACGCGTCCACCCTCGTTGGGCAGGCTGAGCTCCCCGGCGCGCAGCGGCCGCTCGAACGTCCCCTTGACGAGCATCAGCGACCGGTCGCCGAGCAGCGGTCCGAGCAGACCCTGGAGATGGTGGGGATGAGGATCGGCGGTGTCGCCGTCCAGGAAGCAGACGATCTCGCCCTCGGTCACCTGCAGCGCGCGCCACATCGCGTCGCCCTTGCCGAGCGCCGGCCCGTGCTCGCCCGCGACCGCGTCCTGCTGGATGACCCGGGCGCCCGCCGCCGCCGCGAGCTCGGCGGTGCCGTCGGCCGACGCGGCGTCGACGACCACCAGCTCGTCGACGAGCCCGCGGCGCGCGAGCGGGCCGACGGTCTCGCGCAGGACCGCGCCGATCGTCTCCGCGCACTCCTTGGTCGGCACGATGACCGTCACCGTCGAGTCCCCCTTCTCGCGCTCCAGCCGCTCGAGGTCGAACGCGCCGGCGCGGTAGCGGCGGCGCTCGAACCAGCTCGAGACGGCGAGGTCGACCGACAGCCCCCGGGCCACCCGGCCGTCGGCGCGGGCCGAGGTCTGGACGCGGACGTCGGCGGCCCGCAGGATCGGGATGCGATGCGCGGCCAGCCGGGCGGCGAAGCCGGCGTCCTCGAGCGCCACCAGCGGCTCGATCCCGCCGACCTGGCGATAGGTCGCGGCGGTGACGCCGATCGAGGCACCGGCGAAGTGATGGTGACCGGCGTCGGGCTCGGCCGCCCGCACGCGGCGCAGGCGGGTGGCGGCGTCACGCTCGCGTCGCGCGCGGACCCCGGGGGGCAGCTCCGCGGCCTCGTCGCCGTCGAGCTCGATCAGGCCGGCGATCGCCCGCGCGCCGGCGGCGAGATGGGCGTGCTGGCGCTCCAGCCAGTCTCGCGCCGGCCGCGAGTCGGCGTCGGTGCAGGCAATCAGGCCGTCCGGCCGCCCGGCACGCAGCAGCGCCTCGCACGCAGCCTCCATGCCGGCGCGCCGCGCGGCGCCGGCACCGGCGCCGGGCCCCTCGATCGTCCTCAGCGGGAGTCCGAGCTGGGCCGCGGTCTCGCGCACGACCCGGGCGGTGTCGTCCCGGCAGGCATCGAGCACGACGAGCGTCTCGAAGGCTCCGGCGCCGGGCGTCTGCCCGGCCAGTGCCCGCAGGCACCCGGCGATCCGATGCTCCTCGTCGCGCGCGGGCACGACGACGACGGTCGCCGGAGCGCCGTCTGAATCGCGCTCGCTCACCCCTCCCACCTCGCGCCCCGCGCGATCATCGCCCGACCGCGGTCATAGCTCTCATCGGCCTCGTGGCAGAGCACGCCGGCGACGCGCCCCTCCCGTCCATACCAGGCCACGAAGCCACCATCGCCGACGGGCTCCACTCGCTCGCTGTCATAGCCGTCGCCCCAGGCGGCGTACTTCAGCGTGCGGTCACCGATCGCCGACCAGAAGCCGGGAACCTCATCCCATTCCGCGCTCTCGCCGGCGGCGGTGAGCCCGGCGATCGATCCCTGGGCGAGCGCGTCACCCCAGTGCTCGACCCGGAGCGGCCGGCCGGCGCCGCGATTGTCGGCCAGACAGGCGTCGCCGGCGGCCAGCACCCCGGGGACGCTGGTTCGCATCGCGCTGTCGACCACGACCGCGCCACCGCTGACGGTCGCCTCCCCGGCGGCGGCCAGCTCGCCGCGCGGCGCCACCCCGACGGCCATCACGACGAGTGGCGCAGTGGCCTCCCGGGAGCCGGCGCGGACGCACAGCGCGCCGTCGCCCCGGGCGATGGAGTCGACCTGGGCTCCGAGCATGAGCGTGACGCCGTCCTGCGCCAGCCAGGCCGCCAGGCGCTGCGCGACGGCGGCGCCGAGCCGGCGGGCGTTCGGCGCGGGTTCGTCGGAGACGAGCGTCACGTCGACATCGCGCCGGCGCAGCGAGGCGGCGATCTCGCAGCCGATGAAGCCCGAGCCGATGACGATCGCCGCCGGGGCAGAGGCGAGCCGGCGCTCGAGCTCGCGCAGATCGTCGAGTGAGCGCAGCACGCGGACGGCGGGGTCATCGGCCCCGGGCAGCGGAAGCCGACGAGGCTCGGCGCCCGTCGCGAGCACGCACTGGTCATAGCGCAGCGACCGGCCCCCGGAGAGCGTGACCTCCCGCCGACGGCCGTCGAGCGCCACCGCACGGCCGCCGATCAGGGAGACGGCGTGCTCGGCGAGCCAGTCCTCGGATTCGAGCGCCAGCTCGTCCTCGGTGATCTCGCGGCGCAGCAGCTCCTTGGTGAGCGGCGGGCGCCGATAGGGCATCCGCGCCTCATCGCTGACGATCGCCACCGGGCCCGCGCCGCCCGCCTGGCGAAAGGCGCGGGCAGCCGACAGCCCGGCCGGCCCTCCCCCGATCACCAGCAGCGCGACGCGGTCGCTCACCGGCGCTCCAGCACGTCGAGCAGATAGTCGTCGGTGTGGGCGGACGTCACGGCGGCCAGCCAGCGCTCCGCGTTCAGGCGAGCGTGGACCTCGCCGGCGGAGAACGGCCGCTCGGGCCCGGGCGGGCGCCAGTGGACGGCGACCAGCCGCGCGCCAGGGAGCGTTCGCTCGCGCAGCGTGGCGAGCGTGGCGGACAGATCGCCGGGTTCCAGGTAGTAGAGGATCTCCGAGGCGACGACGAGATCGAAGCGCGCGTCGGGGATCGCCGCGGGCAGTGTGCCGAGCACCACCGTGACCGCGGCCCGGCCGTCCAGGCGCCGCCGGGCGGCGTCCACCGCGGTCGGCGCGGCGTCGATCGTCACCAGCGACCGGCAGCGGGGCGCCAGCAGGGCGCTGAACACCCCGATCGACGCTCCGAGCTCCAGAGCATCAGCGAACGGACCGGGACCGCAGGCGTCGAGTGTCGCCGCGTACTTTGCGCGCTCGTACGGACTCGTCGTGTACGACCACGGATCGGGGTCGGCGCGGTAACGGGCCTCGAAGTCGGCGACGCTGAGATGGGCCACGGTCAGCCCCCTCCCGGGGCGATCGGGCCGGCCGGGGCGTCCGGCACGGCGGCGTCGGGCCCGGCGCCCGGTCCGGCGGCGAGCGCGTCGAGGGCGGCGCTCCCCGCCCGCGCCACCAGCGGGTCAAGCCGATGCTGGAGCAGGAAGAGGCCGAGATCCCGGCGCGCGCGGTCCAGCGCGTCGCCCCGGGCGAACGAGCGAGACCCCGCGGCGCGCCCCGCCTCGTCAAGCAGGGTCGTGCAGGCGCCGGCGATGGCGGCGCGGGCGTGCAGCGCCACAGCGGGCAGGTCGGCGCCGCCCTCGTCCATCGCCTCGGCCGCCGCGCCGATCCAGACGTCGATCGTGCGCTGCGCGGTCAGGATCCGTCCCGCGGCCAGCCCGTCGAGCTCGCTGCGAGCGGGACGCGCGGCGAGCGCGGCCAGCGCGGCGCGCACCGCGCTGTCGGCCATCCCGGCCCAGCTGGCGGCGGTCCGCAGCGCGTCGCGCGCGAACCACGGCTGCGCGGAGATCGCCCCCGGGGCTCCGATCCGAGCGATGACCGGCGCGTCGTGGAAGACGACCCGGTGCGAGACCGACGCCACCAGACCGCGGGAGCGATACCAGCCGGGGTCGATCACCACGCGGTCATCGGTGAGGTCGATCCACACCATCGCCGGAGGGCCACCGCCGGATTCGCGATCGAGGATCGGATCCCGGGCGAGCACGAGCGCGCGCTGCAGGCCGCCCGCACCGGAGCAGAACGTCTTGACGCCGCGCAGCACCTCGCGATCGCCGGCCGCGACGATCATGGCCGGTGGCCCCTCCCCGGCAACGGGGTCCGATCCCCACACCCCGGCGCGGAGCCGGCCGTCGAGGACCGCCCGCAGCTCGCGGTCACGAAGCGCCACCGGGGCCTGAACCGCGATCCGCTCGACGGCGTTGAGATGGCCGTCGAAGATCCGACCGACCGAGCCGTCGGCGGCCGCCACCCGGCGCACGAGGGCGAGCTCCCGGTCGGCCGGCGGGCGGGCGGCGCCGGGCCGCGCGTTGAACGCCATCGCCCCGGCCGCGGTGAGCGCCGCGAAGCAGTCACCAGGGAAGGCCGGCGGTCGGTCGTCGCGCTCGGACGCGCCGGCGGCGATCCGCGCCACGGCGGCGTCGAGGTCGAGGGCGGGCTCGCCGTCGACGTCGACCTCGCCCGGATCGCTCGTCGTCCGCGGCACCGACAGCCCCCGCGCCGCCGCGGTCACGTCAGCGCCACCAGCGGGAGGCCGGCCCGACGCGCGTGGACCGCCACCCGCGCCACGAGGTCGACGGTCTCCCGCGCGTCGGCGCGCCGCGCGCCGGGACCGATGCCGTCGTGGGCGAGCACGATCGATCCGGGGATCAGCTCGGGCTCGATCGCCGTGAACATCTCGGCGGCGCCGTCGCCGCGCCAGTCGTGCGTGTCGACCGTCCAGCCGGTCAGGGTCAGGCCGTGCTGGTCGGCGATCGCGCGCGTCCACGGGGCGACGTCGCCCCACGGCGTGCGCCACCGGGTCGGACGCACGCCCACCGCGGCCAGGCGCCGCAGCGCCCGCTCGGTATCGACCCGGCACCAGGCGGCGTCGCGCTCGGAGTGGCGAACGTGGTCGTCGCAGTGCAGGCCGATGGCGTGCCCCTCCGCGGCGATGCGTCTCATGAGCTCCGGCTGGTCGGCGGCCGACGGCGCGATCGGGAAGAAGGTGGCACGGGAACCGGCGCGCGCCAGGAGGTCGAGCAACGCGGTCGTCCAGCTGGGATCAGGTCCGTCGTCGAAGGTCAGGGCGAGGCCGTTCACGCCGTGCAGCTACCCGAGGCGGCCGGGAAATCACCGCTCCGCGCGGTTGCCACCGGCGCGGCGGTGATCGATAATCGGCGCGGTGGCCTACGACGAGGATCTCGCCAACCGGGTGCGCGAGCTGATCGCCGGCGAGGATGGCGTCACCGAGAAGCGGATGTTCGGCGGGCTGTCGTTCCTGATCGACGGCAACATGTCGGTCAGCGTCAGCGGCCGAGGAGGCCTGATGCTGCGCTGCGATCCGGCACACACCGAGGCGCTCGTCGCCAAGCCGCACGCCGAGCGCGTCGTCATGCGCGGCCGTGAGATGGACGGCTGGCTGCGGGTGGACGTCGAGGGAGTGAAGACCAGGCGCCAGCTGCAGACCTGGGTCGGCCGGGGCGTGGGGTACGCCCGGACGCTCCCGGCCAAGGGCGCGCGCTGACGATCGTCTGACCGTCGCCGGCGTCAGCGGGCGACGGGGCCGGGAAGCTCAGCGGCGCGGGCCGTCGCCGGCGTCAGCGGGCGAGGGGGCCGGGAAGCTCAGCGGCGCGGGCTGCGAAAGTGTCAGGGATGGAGACCCTCGGCCACGCGCGGGGCGGTGCCTCGGTGCTGATGCGGGCGCTGCGCTGGCTGGCGCGGCGCATCCGCGGACAGGTCGTGGAGTTGGTCGGCGGGCCGGCGCGGGCGCGGGTGATCGTGCTGTTCGGCTGCGTGCTGGCGCTGTCCAGCGCTCAGATCGCCACCGTCGGCGCGGTCGCCCCGCAGATGGAGCATGCGCTGCACATCGGCAACACGAAGATCGGATTGCTGAACTCGGTGGCGCTGCTCGTCGGAGCCGCGGCGGTCATCCCGGTCGGCCTGCTCGTCGACCGCGTGCGCCGGATCCCGATGCTGGCGGGGAGCATCGTCCTGTGGAGCCTGGCGACCCTGGCCGGCGCCGTGGCCGGGTCCTACTCGTCGCTGCTGCTGACCAGGGTGCTGCTGGGGATGGTGGCGGCGACGGCCGGGCCGGCGATCGCCTCGCTGACCGGCGACTACTTCCCCTCCCGGGAGCGCGGGCGCGTCTACGGCTACATCCTCAGCGGCGAGATCGCGGGGACCGCGTTCGGCTTCATCGTCAGCGGCACGGCGGCGAGCGCCGTCTCGTGGCGCGCCGCGTTCGTCCTGCTGGCGATCCCCGGCTTCTTCCTCGCCCGGTCGCTGTGGCGGACGGTGCCCGAGCCCCTGCGCGGCGGCCAGAGCCGGCTCGCCCCCGGCACGCTCGATCTCGCCCATCCGTCAGCGGCCGACGACACCGAGATCCGCTGGGAGGATCCCGCGGCCGACAGCGAGCCCGAGGCCGACCTCGCGCACGAGGCCGCCCGCCGGCGGGGCTTCGAGCCCGATCCCGATCTCGTCCTCGACGTCGATCCGAGCCTGCTGACGCTCCCGGTGGCCGTGCGCTACGTGCTCAGCATCCCGACGAACGTGCTGCTCATCCTCAGCTCGTCGCTGGGCTACTTCTTCTTCGCCGGCCTGCAGACGTTCGCGATCGTGTTCGTCCGCGGCCACTATCACGCCAGCCAGGCGACGGCCACGCTCATCCTCGGCCTGCTGGTGATCGGGTCGCTGGCCGGGACGCTCATCTCCGGGCCGGTGACCGATGCGATCGCCCGTCGCGGCCGCTTCGAGGTCCGCACCTGGGCGCCGGCGTTCTGCTATCTGGCGGCGGCCGCGACGCTCATCCCGGGCCTGCTGGCCTCCAGGCTCAGCTCGGCCATCTGGTTCTACGTCGCCGGCGCGGCGTTCATCTCGGCCGCCAACCCGCCGCTCGACGCCGCCCGCCTGGACATCATGCCCTCGGGGCTGTGGGGCCGGGCGGAGAGCACGCGCACGTTCGTGCGCTCGCTCGCCCAGGCGCTCGCCCCGCTCCTGTTCGGCGCCGTCGCCGATCTCGTCGCCGGCTTCGAGCCGCCGCAGGCCCCGGTCGGCACCCACACCCGCCACTACATCTCCTCGGCGACCGGGACCGGGCTGCAGGTCAGCTTCCTGATCATGATCGTCTCGCTCGTCGCCGCGGGCGTCTTCCTCGTCCGGGCCCGCCGCACGTATCCGACCGACGTGGCCACCGCCGGCGCCGGCTGGACGCCCCCCCGGTCCAGCGCCGCACCGCGCGATCGGGGGTGAGCGGTCCGGGCCTGGCGGTCCGGGCGCAGCGGACCGGGCGCGGTGTTTCGGGGCGCGGCGATCCGGGCGCGGCGGGCCCGTTCCGGGCGCGTGAAGGGCTCCCCGGCGGTGGTGGCGCGACTAAGGGTTGAATAACAACCATTAGTCGACACACCATGGTCTGAGGCGGGGAGTCGACCCCCGGCGGCGGGGCGCTGACGCGGCGCCGGCGAGTCGGCCCCCGGCGGCGGGATGCTAACGCTCACCCCCGCGGCGGGACGCCAACCCGGGGGGCGGCCACCGACGGCGGCGGGGCACGGCCCGGGCAGGTCAGCTGGAGCTGGCGACGCCCGCGGACGGCGCGTCCGGCGGGTGCGCCGAGCCGTCGGCGCCGAGCGGCAGAGCCGGCAGCTGACGGGTGACCTTGAGCAGGGCGAGGCTGGCGGCGGGGGTCATCGGCCGGGAGTAGAAGAAGCCCTGACCGTGGACCGAGCGCATCGCCTTGAGCTGCTCGGCCTGGACGAGATCCTCGATGCCCTCGGCGACGACGTCGATCCGCAGGCTCTGGCCGAGGTTGATGATGCCCTGCACGAGGCTGGCGCGCTGGGTGTCGCTGCCGAGCTGGTCGATGAACGACTTGTCGATCTTGAGGATGTCGATCGGGAACCGGCGGAGCTGCTCGAGGCCGGAGAAGCCGGTGCCGAAGTCGTCGACGGCGATCCGCACGCCGAGCGCCTTGAGGTCACGCAGCTGGGCGATGATCGCGTCGCGGTCGTCGGCCAGCAGGCCCTCGGTGATCTCGAGCACGAGCGATCCGGAGGGCAGGCCGGTCCGCGCGAGGATCTCGGCGACCGCCTCGGGCAACCGGTCCTCGTGCAGCTGCCGGGCCGATACGTTGACGCTGAGATAGAGCGGCTCGGCCTCGGGCAGCGCCAGCTGCCACCCGCGGACCTGCTCGCATGCGTTGCTCAGCACCCAGCGACCGAGCTCGCCGATCAGGCCGGCGTCCTCGGCGAGGCTGACGAAGTGAGCCGGGCCGAGCAGGCCGCGCAGGGGATGCTGCCAGCGCACGAGCGCCTCGACGCCGACGATCGCGCCGGTCGCCAGTGAGACGATCGGCTGATAGTAGAGGCGCATCTCCTCATCGCGCAGCGCCCGGGGAAGCTCGCCGCGCAGCTCCACCCGATCGAGCGCGGACTGATGCATCGTGACCTCGAAGCGGTGCAGTGAGTTCTTGCCGGCCTCCTTGGCCCCGAGCATCGCCATCTCGGCGTTGCGCAGCAGCGAGTCGGCGTCGACCGGCTCCTCGCTCCAGGCGACCCCGACCGAGGCGGTGACGGTCAGGTCACGCCCCTTGATCGTGAAGCGCTCGGTCAGCGCGCCGAGGATGCGACCGGCGATCTCCTCGGCCTCGTGGATCCCGTCGACCTCCTCGAGCACGACGGCGAACTGGTCGCCGGCCAGCCGGGCGGCGGTGTCGGTCGGGCGCACGAGCGGATCGATCCGAGCGCCGATCGCCTGCAGCAGGGCGTCGCCGGCGGCGTGGCCGAGGCTGTCGTTGATCGTCCGGAAGTCGTCGAGGTCGAGCAGCATGACCGCGGGCGAGCGTTGGGTCCGGATGCCGGCGGCCAGCGCATGGCGCAGGCGATCCTCGAACAAAGACCGGTTCGCCAGGCCGGTGAGGGCATCCTGATACGCCCGCTGGCGCAGCTGCTCCTCGAACGCCACGCGGTCGCTGATGTCCCGCATGGTCAGCACGAGACCCTCGATGGCGGGATCGGTGAAACGGGCCTCGGCGATCGTCTCGACGTGCAGCCAGCGCCCGTCGGCGTGGCGCATCCGCACCCGGATCGTGGCGGGGCCGCCGCCGTCCGTTCGGGCGCGCAGGAAGCCGGTGAGCAGCTCGCGATCGTCGTCGTGGGCCGTCGAGCCGATCGCCGATTCGATCAGCGCGCCGGGCGCGAGGCCGAACAGGCCCGTCACGGAGGCGGCCTGCCAGCGGACGCGGAGCTGGCGGTCAAGGACGGTGATGACGTCGCTGGAGTGCTCCACCAGCGCCCGGATGCGGGCCTCGCCGCGCTGCTCGAGCGTGTGGACCTCGGCCGCGATCGCGGCGCTGCGCTGCAGCGCGGACACGCGACGGGCCAGCAGGGCCGCCATCGCCGAGGCGATGACCATCGCCCCGAGCGCCGGCCACAGCTCCCAGGGCAATCCGACGGCCCGATGACGGCCGCCGGCCTGATGGGTCGCCAGCGCCACCGCCACGAGCCCAGCGGCGACGACGAGGACGACCGGCAGCGCCGGCAGCGCGCCGCGAGAGCGCGCGTCCGCGGACGGGGCGCCGCTCGGAGGCGGCGAGACGGGAACAGGGGGAGCCGGCATCACGAGACCAACCCGTACATCGGCCGCTCGCCGCCCCGGGTTGAGCTCGGGCTCGCGGTCGCCGCTCGGCCACCGCGGCCGTCGCGGTCGCCGCTGTCCGGATTCAGGGAACAAGGCCGGAGCGGGCTAGGAGCGCGTCACGGCGGGCCAGCGCGGCGCGGCGAGCGCGTCGGGCTGGTTGGCGCCGGTCTGAAGGTCATGGCCCATGAACAGCTCGGCCATCGAGCCGCCGTCGACGGCGGCACCCATCGCCAGCGGCGCCTGATAGGCGGCGAGGATGTTGTCACGATGCCCCCAGCAGCCGGTGGCGCCGGCGGCGGTGCAGTCGCGGTTGGGCGAGCCCGCCCCGTCGTCATACATCCATTCGAAGTCCGCCTCCAGGGGGGAGGGATAGCCGCCCGCCCAGTTGGATCCCGCCCAATTGCCGAACATCGGCGTGAGCTCGGGGTCGGTGCCGTTGCGGGCGCCGGCCAGCGCGCGGCGATTGAGGCTCGGCGACAGGCCGATGGCGGGGACCAGGCCCCGGTCGACGCGTTCGAGGTCGGTGACGACGAGCAGCTGCTCGGCCGGGCTCAGGGTGCGGTAGTCGGCCGGAAGCCGCATGGGCCGCACCCCCTCGCTCGCCCGCGCGGCGTCGATCGCCGCCAGGACGCGGATCGTGCAGGCGGGGCCGGCGGGGGCGGTGGCGCAGGCCGTGAGCGCGACCTGCGGCAAGGTCCGGTTGACGGCCGGATCGCGCGGCGCGACCGCGATCGTGGCGTGCACGCGCGCCGTCCTGGCCTTCGCCGAGGCCGAGGGCTTGGACTGTGCCAGGGAGCCGGCCGGAAAGGCGATCAGGGCAGCGACCAGCGGGATGCAGGCCAGCAGATGGGATCGCGGTATGTGCTTCACGCTCAAAGTCATCGGCCGGGCCGCCGCACCGGCGTACCGAACATCGGTCCGCCTCGAACGTTCGTCTGGTCCAGAGCCGGCCAGACACCGGGAGCCGTCCGCGCCCCCCGTGACACTGTCAGCGTGAAAAGCGTCGGCCCTCCGACCGTGCGCGGTCTTGGCATGTCGATCTTCGGCCCTGAGGCCGAGAGCAGCGCGTTGAGCGCCGGGCTCGTGGGCGGCCTGGTGGCGGCCATCACGGCCGGGGTCGTGCTGTTGGCCGGCGGAGGCGATGCCGTCTGGCTGGCCGGCCCGGCCGCGCTGGTGGCCGCCGACCGCTCCCGGACCCGGCTCGCAACCGCGCTGACCACGGGCTGCGTGCTGGCGGCGACGACGCTCGCCGCCCTGATCGTGAACCCCGCCCGGATGCCGTCGTTACCGCTGCTCGTGGCGGTCGTCGGCGCGGGCGTCGCCGTTCTCGTCTCGGTCCGTGAGCGGCTCGTGCGCGAGCGGGAGGCATTGCGGGACTTCGCGCTCACCGATCCGCTGACCGGGATCGCCAATCGCCGCTCGCTGATGGCCCGGGCCGAGTATGAGATCGCCCGCCATCTGCGAACCGAGCACAGCTTCGCGCTCGTGATGGTCGATCTCGACGGCTTCAAGGGCCTCAACGACCGGTTCGGCCATGCCGCCGGCGACGATCTGCTGCGCGACGTGGCGGGCGCGCTCGCGCGCGCGATGCGGGCCCAGGACACCGTCGCCCGGCTCGGCGGGGATGAATTCTGCGTCCTGGCGCCCGAGACCGACGCGGCCGGAACCGCCCGCCTCGCGCTGCGCGTGCGTCAGGCGGTGGCCCACGTCAGCGCCGGCGTGGACAGCGTCCGGGCCAGCGTCGGCGTCGCCATCTTCCCGGCCGATGGCAGCGGGATCACCGATCTCATGCACGCCGCCGATGGCCGTCTGCTGGACGTCAAGCGCGAGCAGTACCGCGTTCGCCGCACGACGTCCGCCGTTCCCGCCCGGCACTGATCGCCCGCCGCGCAAGGGGCCCAGCCGGCCGCGGGCCGCGCGCCATCGCCCGGTCCGCCACGTGATCCGAAGCCCTCGCCGGCGCCCGGGCCGGGACCTGCCCATTCCCGGTTAATCTGATAGCGTCAGCCAAGTTAATCGACTTACTTTGGTATGGCGAGTGCTCTTCTGAGCCCGCGGATTGGGAACGGTGGCCGGCAGGACCGGCCGACATCGACATCGGAGGTCTGTGTTGCTCGATTGGGATCGACTGGGCGCGCTGGGGCGGGCCGCCCTCGCCGGCTGCGTCACCGCGGCGATCGCCTGCGCGCTGCCGGCGGTGGCGAGCGCAGCGACGACGCCGGTTACGCCCGCGTCATTGACGAACTGCGGCGGGCACGTCTCCGCGGACCCCACGGGAGCCTCCCAGGGCGAGCCGAACCTGCTCGACTACAAGATCCAGTGTGACGGGGACATCTCCGCCTACACGATCATCCTCAACCAGGTCGGCGACGTCGGCGGAAGCATCGACGACTACAACCCGGCTCCGAGCGTGCTCGAGGCGCCCCTCGGCGTGACCCCGAGCCCGAGCGAGAGCCTGACCTGCGAGGGCACGACCCCGTCGGACGGCATCAACTGCAATGCCGGCGCGGGCGCCGTGATGAGCGCCGGACTGTTCGGAGAGGGCTCGATCGACCCGATCGCCCCGTATTGCAAGCACTTCGCCAAGGGCGCCAAGCCCGGCACGGCGGCGATCCCCCAGGCGCTCGTGCAGCTGGTGGTGACCGACGCCACCGGCGCGGAGGACGGCCCGTTCATCCTCGGCCCCGCCAAGGCGTGCCCGAAGGTCGCCAACGTCGTCCCGGAGCCCAAGGCGAAGGCCAAGAAGAAGACCACGACGTCAAAGAAGAAGTAGAGAAAGGAATGTCGTTGAAACTCAGAATCCGCTTCGGGGTGATCGGCCTGCGCCCCCGCGCGCTCGCCGCCGCCGCCGCCATCCTGCCGGTCCTCGCCGTCCCGGCGATCGCCTCGGCGAAGACGATCAAGCTCGTCGGCTCCGGCTCCAGCGCGGCCCAGCCCTACATGCTCGAGCTGTTCAAGGGCTACAGCGCCCTGCACAAGAACATCCAGTTCACCTACGCCCCGGACGGCGGCAACGCCGGCGTCAAGGATGTCCAGGCCGGCCGCGTCGAGTTCTCGATCAACACCCGCCCGCCGGAGCCCAGCGACGCCGGAACGACCTACGAGAAGCTGTTCCTCGACGGTCTGTGCATCATCGCCAACAAGTCGAACTCGATCAGCAACATCTCGCTGACCGACCTCAAGAACATCTTCCTCGGGGTCGACACGAGCTGGAGCCAGGTGTCGGGCTCGAACCTGACGACGACGATCGACCCGATCGGTCGCAACTCGGCGGCCGGCCAGTACACCTTCTTCCAGCAGTCGGTGCTCGGCGGTCAGACGCAGGCCTCCAACGTCCTTCAGGACACGGCCGACGGCCTGGTCCAGATCGGCGTCGAGAAGGATCCGAACTCGATCGGCTACGTCGGACTCTCGCACTCGGTCGGCTCGGGTGAGAAGGCCCTGAGCATCGACGGCGTGGCGTGCGACGCCGCGAACATCAAGTCGAAGTCCTATCCGCTGTTCCGCTACGACTGGGCAGTCCTGCCGACCTCGCACCCCAACCCGCAGGTCGTCCAGTTCCTGAACTGGGTCCGGACGAGCGCAGCCGCCGGGAAGATCATCAACAAGGCCGGCGCTGTCGCCGCCTTCAACTCCTAGGACGGCGGGCAGAGGCAACCGTATGGGTCCCACCGCAGAGGACAGTTATGGATGACGAGCTCATCCTCCCCGACGAGGGGGATCATGGAATGAGCCAGGACACGCGCGCCGAGCTGGGTCTCGGCGCGCTTGTCTGCGGTGTGATCGTCCTGCTGCTGGCGATGATGGTCTTCATCGTCAGGGAGGCGTGGCCCTCCTTCGCGCACAACGGCTGGCACTGGTTGGGCGCCGGGGGCAACGTCGACACCCAGATCGAGTCGATCTTCAACTCGAGCAACTTCGACAGGGCGCCGCAGTTCCTGATCCACGCCTGGCCGCTGATCTGGAGCACGATCCTGACGACCGTCGGGGCGGTCGTCATCTCGTTCGTGTGCTCGCTGTTCGTATCGGTGTTCATGGTCGAGTTCGCGCCGGAGCCGATCAAGCGCATCCTGGAGCCGGTGGTGCGACTGCTGGCCAGCGTGCCGTCGGTCATCTACGGCCTGATCGGCGTGCTGGTCGTCGTGCCGTTCATCGGCAACCACCTCATCACCCAGCACGAGAAGGCCTCGGTGACCCCGGTCATCCAGCTCAGCGGTTACAGCCTGCTGGCGGCCGTGGTGATCCTCACCGTGATGATCTCGCCGATCATGATCGCCATCTTCAGCGAGGGCCTGCGCTCGGTGCCGCGCGGCTGGCTGGAAGGCTCGCTCGCGCTCGGCGTCAACCGCTGGCGGACGTTCTGGAACATCGCCGTCCTGACCGCCCGCCCCGCGCTGGTCGCCGGCACCGTCCTGGCGACCGCCCGCGCCCTCGGTGAGTCGGTGATGCTGAGCATGGTGTCGGGATCGGTCGGCTTCGCGCCCAATCCGGCCGACGGCCTGATCTTCATCTTCGAGCCGTCGCGCGGGCTCGCCGCGACGATCCTCCACAACACCGACGAGCTGACCTCGCCGCCGATGAAGCACACCCTGTTCGCCTTCGCGGCGGTGCTGCTCTTCTCCGCGGCGATGCTGTCGGCGACCGGCTACGCGGCCAAGCAGCCGATGAAGCGCTACTTCAACGTCGGCGGAGCGGCGGCATGAGCGCCGGCGTCATCGCCCCCGACGCCCCGCCCCCCGGCTCGCCGCGCGGCGGGCGCCGCACGAGCGCCGCCGGCTCGAGCGCGTCCTGGCGGCTGACCGATCGGATCGGCCTCGCCTTCGCGTGGTTTCTCGGACTTCTGTTCTGCGCCATCGCCGTCGCGATCGTCATCTTCCTCATGGTCCAGGGCATTCGCTATCTGCATCCGAGCCTGATCTACACCAATCCCAAGGTCGGCTTCACCGAGAACGAGACCGGCGGCTTTCTCGATCCGCTGATCGGGACGCTCGTGGTCGCGGGGATCGCGATCGCCATCGCCGGCCCGGTCGGCGTCGCGATCGCGGTCTGGCTGAGCGAATACGGGCGCCCGTCCGGGCTGGCGCGCGTCGTCGAGTCGACGATCGAGATGCTGGCCGCGGCCCCCTCCGTCGTCCTGGCGCTGTTCGGCGTGCTCCTGTTCGAGTCGCACGCGCTCGGCTTCCTGTCGCAGAGCAACAACGGCGTCGTGGTCGGCACGTCGTTCTTCGCCGCCGGATCGATCCTGTCGCTGATCGCGCTGCCCTACGTCGTGGCGACCGTCCGCGAGGGGCTGCAGGCGATCCCCAACCACGTCCGTGAGGCCTCCTACGCCGTCGGGAAATCCAAGATCACGACGATCCGGCGCGTCCTGCTGCCCGCCGCGCGGCCGTCGGTGATCACCGGCTACATGCTCGGGATCGGCCACGCGATCGGCGACACGGCGATCATCCTGCTGCTGCTCGGCGACACCCAGCTCCTGCAGGGCGTCGGCCACGTCCCCGTGCTCAGCGTGTTGCGGGGAATGGGGAGCACGCTGACCAGCTACATCTACGACAACGCCCCGACCGGCGACCTCAACCAGCCTCAGAAGGCCTACGCCGCGGCCTTCGTGCTGCTGTTGATCGTGCTGGGACTGAACGTCGTCGTCGACATCTTCAGCCGCCGAGCCAGGGAATTGAGATGGAGCTGAGAAAGCCACCGCCCGTCCGGCGCCTGTCGCCCGGAGCCCAGCTGACGCCGATCGCCCCGGTCGCCCCGGTCGCCCCCGCACCGGTCGCCGCTCCGCCCTTCGACGAGCAGGCGACGGTCGTGCTGCCCGGCGCCGGGCAGGCCAACGGCCACCCCGCGACCAACGGGCATCAGTCCGGCTCGCCGTTCGCCGGCGCGCACCGCGGCCATCGCGCGGCCTCGATCACCCTCGACCGCATGGCCGTGGAGGACGTGACGATCGCCTATGGGCGCAAGCAGGCGGTCAAGTCGGTCTCGCTGCCGATCCGCCAGGGCGAGGTGCTCGCGCTGATCGGCCCGTCGGGGTGTGGCAAGACGACGCTCCTGCGCTCGCTGAACCGCCTGACCGAACTGACCAGGAGCGCCTCGCTGAGCGGGCGGATCACGCTCGACGGCACCGACATCACCCTGCTGGAGCCGACCGCGCTGCGCCGCCGGGTGACGATGGTCTTCCAGCAGCCCAATCCATTCCCGATGAGCGTCTTCGACAACGTCGCCTATGTCCTGCGCGAGCAGGCCAAGCGCCGGCCCCGCCGTGCGTCCCTGCGGGGCGCCGTCGTCGACGCGCTGAAGCGGGCCGGGCTCTACGACGAGGTCGCCGAGAACCTCGACCATCCGGCGCTGCGCCTGTCCGGTGGCCAACAGCAGCGGCTGTGCATCGCCCGCGCGCTCGCCGCCGATCCCGAGGTGCTGCTGCTCGACGAGCCGTGCTCGGCCCTGGATCCCCAGTCGACGAAGGTCATCGAGGACCTGATCGTCAAGCTGCGCGAGGAGGTGGCGGTCGTGATCGTCACCCACAATCTCCAGCAGGCCCACCGGATCGCCGACAACGTCGCGTTCATGTACCTCGGCGAGCTCGTCGAGTACGGCAACGCCGGCTCGCTGTTCGCCAATCCGCGCCAGCAACGAACCCGGGACTACGTGAGCGGTGTCTTCGGTTAGCGCAGCGCTCCGCCCCCGCCGGCCGCGCGCGCGGATCGCCCTGACGGCTGTCGCCGCCCTGGGCGCCGCCGGCGCGCTGACGGGCTGCGCGACGACGATGCAGGAGGCCAGCCGCCTGCAGCTCAACTCGGCCCGGATCCGCGCCAGCGAGGTCAGCACGCGGGTGACCGTCCCCGGCCACACGGTCGACGTGACCCGTGTGGCGCTCGTCAGGGGCGCCGGCCTGACCGCCTTCGTCGTCGACGTGCACAACCTCGGAGACCGCGCGGTCAGCGATCTGCCGATCACGGTCGGCGTGCGCGTCGGCGCGCGGCGCACGATCGAGCTCAACACCGCACCCGGCACGAGCGAGTACTCCTACTTCAGCGCGCACCTGCCGGTGGTCGCCGCGGGCGGGACGCTGGCCTGGGTCTACTCCACCGACCGCCGGCTGACGGCGGCGGCGCGGCCGTTCGCGCTCGTCGGCGCCACCCCGAGCGTGCCGGTCGGCCGGGTGGGCGCGCTGCCGGCGATCCGGGCGACCCTGGTGACGGCGGCGCCCGCCGCGCGCGGCGACCGCCTCGGGACGCTGTCGATCGTGCTGCGCAACCTGTCCGGCGTCCCGCAGTACCAGCTTCAGATCTACGCCACCGCCGAGGTCGGCGGCCGCTACGTCGCGGCCGGCGACGACACCGTGGTCCATCTCGGGACGGGATCGAGCAAGACGCTCCACCTCGGACTGCTCGGACCGACGACCCACGCCCGCATTGCGATCGAGGCGCTCCCCACGATCTTCCAATGAAGGAGAACCCCATGGAGACCATCGAGTTCAGCCATCCGCCCCTCGGCGAGCCGACCGTCATGCGCTCCGTGGCGCTCGCTCCGGCGCTCGCGCCGACGTCGCCGGACGCGTCCGGGCAGGACACGTACGCGCATTGCGACGAGTGCGGCTCGCTCGTCGAGCAGGCCCAGCGCTACTGCGTCCAGTGCGGCGCGCACCGCACGCACGTCAACGATCCGGCGGCCCGCTACATCGGCCAGGCCACGATCCGCGCTCGCAACGCGCGCGCAACGCCCGGGACGCGCCGCGCCGGCCGGCGCACGTTCGGGCTCGGCGCCGCGCTCGTGATCGCCGCCATCCCGGTCGCGGCGGCGGTCGGCGTCGAGGTCGGCCGTTCGTCGAACAACGGCGACCAGGCGCTCATCTCGGCGCTCTCCAAGCATTCGGCGGCGATCGCCGCCGGCGCCTCGACGACCGCCGCGTCGGGCACGAGCGCGAGCTCGGCCCCCTCCACCGCGGCAACGACGACGAAGGCGACAACGACGGGCCACACGGCGAAGCGCTCGGGCAAGTCGTCGTCCTCGACCAAGGGCGCGAGCGCCGTCAGGTCGACGGGCAACGGCAGCGCGTCGCAGATCACCAGCGCCAAGCCGACCGCCGCCCAGGACGCCCAGGGCGAGGCGGCCGCCAAGCAGGTCCAGAGCTCGACCGGCAAGGGCTACGTCAACACCCAGAACAACCTTCCGTCGTCGGTCGTCGTCCCGTGAAGCTGCTGCGCCCCACGCGTGGGACCGCGGTCGACCCAGCCGGAAGCGACGCCGCCGCGGCGACGGCCGGGCCCGATCCCGAGCTGATCGCCCAGCGCGATCGCCTGACCGAGCGCTTCGCGCTCATGCAGTCCGAGCTCGGCGGGCTGTTCTATGAGATGGCGATCCGTGACCACGTCAAGATGGACGTCCTGATCGAGAAGGCGGCGGCGCTCCAGCGCGTCGACGGCGAGCTCGCCCAGATCGAGCATCTGCTCAACGGCGGCGGCGGCACGCTCGGCGGCAATTGCCCGAACTGCGGCCACGCGCACGCTCGCGGCGCCGCGTATTGCGCGCAGTGCGCGACCCCGCTCGGAGTGACGTGATCAAGGCGCTGTCAGAGATCCGGCTCAGCCGATTGGCGCTGGCCGTCGTCGTCGGGCTGTCGGCCCTCAGCACGGCGTTCATCCTCGCCGGCGGCAACGCCCGCACCCCGGCCCAGATGGCGGCCCTCGCCGCCCTGCACGAGAAGCCGATCGTCACCGCCGCTGCGCCCGTCACGACGCCCACGACCGCCACGTCGAGCGCGTCGGCGCCGAGCGCGAGCACGCCGGCGGCCCCGACGGGATCCTCCGGCGCCGCCGCGACGAGCAGCGGCTCGTCCGGGAGCGACTCGTCGGCCGGCGCCGCGGCGTCGACCGGCAGCGCCGGATCGTCGGGCACGACCGCGGCCTCGAGCGCGACGAGCAGCACACCCGCCGCCACGAGCACGACGAGTACGACGAGCACGACGAGCACGACCCCGGTGTATGACAGCGGCCTGCCGAAGATCGGACACGTGTTCGAGATCGCGTTGTCGACGACGACCGAGGCGGCGGCCTTCGGTCACGGTTCCGCGGCGCCCTATCTGCGCTCGCTGGAGGCCAAGGGCACGCTCCTGCGGGGCTTTGATTCCCTCGGTCACGGCGAGCTGGCCGATTACCTGGCGATGGTCAGCGGGCAGGCGCCCAACGCCGACACGAGCCGCGGCTGCCCGACGTACACGAGCTTCCCGCAGTCCGACGTCGCCGACGCCAAGGGCGTCGTGCGGGGGAACGGGTGCGTGTATCCCGAGACCGCGCTGACGATCGGCGACCAGGTCTCCTCGGGCGGGCACACGTGGAAGGCCTACGTGGCCGACATGGGCACGGAGACGTGCTCGCACCCAAACTCCGACGCCGCCGCGGACGCCGCGCTCCCCGGCACCGAGCCCGGCTACGACGTCCTGCACAACCCGTTCATCTACTTCCACTCGCTCGTCGATCTCGGCGACTGCGCGTCCGACGACGTCGATCTGACCAGGCTCCCGTCCGCGCTGGCCACGTCGTCCCGGACGGCGACGTTCTCCTACATCGCCCCCGGAGCGTGCGCGGACGCGACCGCGACGGCCTCCGCGAGCACCCCCCAGATCTCGACCCCGAGCACATCGACCGCGAGCACCTCGACCTCGGCGACATCGGCATCGGCCACGACGACGACGACGGCCGCGACCACCCCGACGACGCCGACCTCAGCGACGCCGGAGACCGAGGCGACGGGATGCGCCGCGGGTCAACCGCTGGCGCTCAGCGCCGAGGACGCGTTCCTGCGTCAGTGGGTCCCGCGGATCCTCGCCTCGCCGGCCTATCGCAAGAACGGCGTGCTCGTCATCGCCTTCGCCGGCGCCGACCGGACCGGGCATCGGACGCGCACCGGCGCGCTCGTGCTGTCGCCCGACGGGCACCCGGGCGCGTCGATCGCCACCGCCTACTCGCCGTACTCGCTGCTGCACTCGCTGGAGGACATGCTCGATTACGCGCCGCTCGCCCACGCCGCGTCGGCGGCGTCGTTCGCGAGCGCTGTTCTTCACAAATAAGCTAAACTAAATTGAGCTACTGCAGTTTGAGAACGGACCATCACGCAGAAGGGGACTGAGTTGAGAACCATCGCACGGACGCTGCGCGCTGTCGTACGCGGCGCAGCACCCCGCAGGACGCTGACCGGCGCCGCGCTCGCCTCGCTGGCGATGACGGCGGCCGTCGGAATCCAGGCCGCGCCGGCGAGCGCCGCCACGCTCCTGCCGACGGTGACGAGCGCGTTCACGCCGAACGAGATCGGCGCCGGAAACTCGACCGCCCTGTCGGTCACGATCACCAATCCGAACCCGGCCACGACGCTGACGTCGATCGGGTTCACCGACACCCTGCCGGCCGGGCTGTCGATCGACAACCCCAACGGGGAGAGCGGCTCGTGCGGCGCGACGAGCGTCGTGACCGCCAACCCGGGCTCCAACACGCTGTCGCTCGCCGGCGGATCGCTGAAGGCCGTCACGGCGTGCACGATCTCGGTCTCGGTCGCGTCCACCAGCGCCGGAACGGTCTCCAACGATTCGGGCGCGGTCAGCTCGTCGGCCGGGACGACCGCCGACGGCGACATCGAGAACCTGACCATCCTGCCGCCGCCCACGCTGACCGTCTCCAATCCGAAGAACAACGCCAAGTACACGTACGGCTCCGTCGTCAAGGCGCGCTTCTCGTGCTCTCAGTTCGGCGACCCGACCCAGCTTCAGGACTGCTCGGCGCTCGACGACCTCGGCAACACCTTCGTCTCGGGCCAGGCCCTGGACACGAAGGTTCCGGGCCCGCACAACCTCACCATCAGCGCGACGAGCGCCGACGGACTGGTCACCACCGACACGATCAACTACACGGTGCTGCCCGACAACGTGATCACCGCCTCCCACGTCAAGGCGACGTCGAGTGGTGCGGTCAGCCTGCAGCTGGCGGTCCCGGGACCCGGGAAGCTGACCGTGAGCGAGCTGGCCGGCACGACGACGCTCGGCACGCTGATCCGGACTCTGACCGCGGGGCACAAGGCCCTGAAGCTCACGGTCAAGCCGAGCACCGCGCCGGCGGCGGGCACGAAGGTGAAGCTCCAGATCACCTACACGCCGAAGGGCGGCGTCAAGCGGACGCTGGTCAAGAGCGGGATCGCCATAGCGTAGGTTCCTCGGACGTACGCGGTCGGCGGGTAGCATGGGGTCAGGACCGCCGACCGCGAGCAGGAGGAGTGATGGCGAGGCTCATCCGACTTGACCAGACCGGCCACACGACGCTGGCCGAGTGGACCGCCGAGGACCCGGCGGCGTTCGACGCCGCGGTGATCGCGTTTCGCGAGGAGCTCGATCGCGGCTACTTCGCGTTGACGCCGCTTCCCGGCGGCAAGGCCGAGCAGGTCACCGAGCTGCCCGTCGATGCGCCGACGGTGATCCTGCGCCGCCCGATCGCCGGAGGCTAGGATCGGCTCCGAAGGCTCAGCGCTGACCGGCGGCTCGGCGCTGACCGCCGGGTCGGGGCTCGTCGGGTGCGACGGCGCCGCGCTCCCGGGGCTGCCCGAGCGCGCCGAGGTCTACTGGCGCCCGAGCGCCGACGAAAAATCGCTGCGGCGGTCCGGGCGGCGCTGGACGGTCTGCACGCTCTGGCACACCGTGCCGTTCGTGAGCGCCGCGCTGGTTCTGACCGTCCTGGCGCCGGTGACCGCGCCGGTCGCGCTCGTGCTGCTCGCCCACGCGTGGATCATCCCCGAGCTCTACGCCGCCCGCGGGGCGGGCGTGCTGCGGCCGCGACCCCCGGCGGGCGCCGGTCCCGAGCGGCGCGCGCTCCTCCTGCTCGGCGATCTGATCGATGATCCCGCTCGTCGCCTCCACGAGGAGACCGGACTCGTGCTGGAGCGCGGGACGCTCGGCGTGTGGCTGATCGGCGAGGCCGGCGCGGTGCTCGTGCGGCGTGGCGGCCGGCGCGCCGACTGCTACTGCGTCAAGGCCAGCGGGGCCGACCTGCCCGCCGCCGACCGGATCGCCCATCTCCTGCTCGCCCTGCGCTGCGACGAGCGGGACTTCGTGACGATCGCCAATCTCGCGTTCTCAGGCGCGGTCTGGCGGGTGCGCCGCCGGCTGCGCGCCGAGCAGCGCAACGGGCTCACGCGGGCTCAGGAGACGGCTCGGGGCTGAGCCCCGGAGCGGCGCGACGCCCGCGGCGGTGCGCCGCGGTGACGATCTCCAGCACGTCGGATGGGCCGGCCGCGAGACGCAGCGAGTCCAGATCGGCGGCGTCGACCCTCCCGTCGGCCAGCGCGCGCTCGCGCAGCCACGCCAGCAGGCCGTCCCACTCGCCGTCTCCGAGCAGGATGACGGGGAAGTGGCGGATGGTGCGGGTCTGGATGAGGGTCAGCGACTCGAACAGCTCGTCCAGCGTGCCGAAGCCGCCCGGGCAGATGACGAACGCGCTCGCGTAGCGCACGAACATCACCTTGCGGGCGAAGAAATGGCGAAACTGCAGGCCGATGTCGACGTACGCGTTCAGGCGCTGCTCGTGGGGCAGTTCGATGTTGCAGCCGATCGACAGCGCGCCGGCGTCTCGCGCGCCTCGGTTGGCGGCCTCCATCAGGCCCGGCCCGCCCCCGGTGATGATCGCGTAGCCGGCACGACCGAGGCACGCGGCGGCGGCGCGCGCGAGCGCGTAGTGCGGATGCTCCGGCGGCGTGCGGGCCGACCCGAACACCGTGACGGCCCGGGTGACGGCGGACAGAGCGTCGAAGCCCCGGGCGAACTCGGCCGCGATCTCGTGCACCCGCCGGGTGTCGGCCGCGCGCAGCCCGGGTGGTTCGTCGTCGAGCCACAGGAGCAGCTCCTCGTCGAACGTCGGCCGGCCGGGCTCGGGCGCTGGGGAGGGCACGCTCCAAGGGTAGGGCGCGATAGCATCCGCGGTGGCCGGCTGTCACCAGCGCCGTCCCAGTGAGCACTAACGCCGCATCAGTGAGAATCACCCAGCGCAGTCACGACGAGAAGCGGAATCGGTGAGCGAGAGCGCCGGTGAGTTTCCGCTGCCGCTCGGGGGCGGCCGCCTGCTGGCCGAGATCACCAATCGGATCGTCGCCTTCATGCGCGAGTACTACGGCCGTGGCCCGGTCAAGGCCAAGACGTACGTGCTCGACAACCTCATCGTCTGTGTCCTGAGCGACGGTTTCACCGCGATCGAGCGCACGATGATGGAGGGCGGCAAGCCCGACCGCGTGCTGGCGATGCGGCGTGACTTCCAGCAGCTGATGAAGGAGCGCTACACCGGGATGATCCAGGAGCTGACGGGGCGCACCGTCCTGGCGTTCCTCAGCCAGGCTCATGTCGAGCCTGACCTGACGATCGAGATGTTCCTCATGGACGGTCCGGTGCCCGGCTTCGGCGCGCTGGAGATCGTCGAGCCGGCCGGTCCCGAGCCGGAAGGCTGACGCGCCGGCTCACGAGACCGCGCAGCGCCCGCCCCGACGAGAGCGGGCAGCGCCCGCCCCGACGAGAGCGGACAGCGCCCGCCTCCGACGAGACCGGGCAGCGCCGCCCCCACCCCGTCCGCGCCTACTGGCGGCGCAGGAGGATCGAGGCGGTCAGGTGGGCCGGGCCCTTGATCATGCCCATCTTGCTCCACCCGAGCCCGGCCGCGGCGCGGTCGACGTCGAGCGCCGTGGCGAGGCGCAGGCGATCCTCGTCGACGGTCTCGATCGTCGCCGGCGCGCTGATCTCGAGCGTGGTGTCGCGCACGGTCAGCCGGCCGCGCAACTGCGCCGCCGGGCCGGCGGCGACGACCTCGGAGAGCGTGAAGCTGACCGTCGGATGGTGCTCGACGTCGAAGAAGTCCGCCGAACGCAGATGGTTGTCGCGCTTCGTGTTCCCGGTGTCAAGCGATGCCGCCGTGATCCGCAACTCTCCCTGCGCCCGCCCGTCGGCTACGGTCAGCGTCCCCTCGAAGGCATGAAACGCGCCCGTGACCGGGACGAGCCCGAACATCCCGCGGGCCCTGAACCCGAGCGCGCTGTCACCGGCATCGACCGTCCACGTGCCCGCGGGCAGATCGGAGACGGATTGGGCTGAGACGTCGGCTTCCGGCATGGCAGCACCTCGCTGATCATCGGACCGCGGTCCGCGTTTCCGGGACCGACGATAGTCCTCCCGGCGCCGTCCGGTGCGCGAGCCGGCAGGCGGCGCATCGTCCACCCGCTGAGCCCGGGTCCGTATCGCTCAAGCGCCCCCGGCAGCCGTCGATCATCTTCGTGACTCAGGACCGCCGGGATGTACGGGTGCGGCGGACACCGATATTCGAGAACGGATGAACGAATGAGCATCAACGCCATCACCGACGGCAGCGAGCGGCTCTACAGCCAGCCGCAGGCCCCACCCTCCGCGCCGGCGGATCGCACGGCCGAGCCGGAGTCCGATCAGGCCTCGACGAGCGCGACGGCGACCCGATCGAGTCCCCAGGCCAGGCAGAACCTCTCGCTGCTCGCCACCATGCTCGGGACCGACCCGGAGACGCTGTTGCGCCAGCTCAGCTCCGGTCAGGCCCCGTCGCTGTCGGGCGTCAGCGCCGCCGGCTACGGGACGTCGATCGCGGACACGATCCGCGGCGGGGTCGCGTTCGACGAGTACGCCTGACGCGGGAAGGCGGCCGCCGTTCGGCGCACGCCGCACGCCACGCCGCACGCCACGCCGCACGCCACGCCGCACGCCATGTCGCTCAAGATCTGCGGGCGCCGGCCGACTCTTTGAGGCATGCGACCCTCGCGCATCGGCGATTCCCCCGCGCCGGGTGCCGACCTGGCCTCTGGCTGGGCGAGCCCGGCGGGAATCGCGTGGCGGCGGTCCGGCGAACTGCTGGACAGCGCCCCCGACGCGCTCATCGTGATCGATGCCGACGGGCTCATCGCGATGGTCAACGAACGCGCTGAGAGCCTGCTCGGCTATCCGCGGTGGGAGCTGGTCGGACGACCGGTCGAGCTCGTCCTGCTCGACGCGCTCCGGCCCGACGACCCGCCGCACCGTCCGCGCTTCACCGTCGCGCCCCCGGACGGCGCCGAGCTCGCCGGCTCGGGATCCTCCGCGGAGCGCGAGCTCGTCGCGCTGCGACCCGACGGAGCCGAGATCCCGGTGTCGGTCACGCTCTCGTCGCTGGTGACCGGCGCGGGGACGCTGACGATCGCCGCGCTGCGCGACATCGGCGCCCGGCGGCGCGCCGAGGCCGAACTGCGCTCGGCCGAGGAGCTGTTTCGCACGACGATCGACCACGCGCCGATCGGAATCGCGCTGGCGGCGCCCGACGGTCATCTGCTGCGCGTCAACGACAAGCTGTGCGAGATGACCGGCTACGGCCGCCGGGAGCTGTTGACCAAGACGTTTCGTGATCTCACCCACCCCGAGGACCGCGAGGTGGATGCCGGGATCCTCGCGCAGCTGCTCGCCGGCGAGACGATCCGCGCCTGCGAGTTCGAGAAGCGCTACGTCCGCGCCGACGGTTCGATTCTGTGGACTCAGATCACCTCGGCGGTCGTGCCGGGCGCCGACGGCATCCCGACCCACATCGTCACCCACGTGCAGGACATCAGCAAGCGCAAGGGCCAGGAGAACGAGCTGCGCCATCTCGCCGACCACGACGCGCTGACCGGCCTTGTCAACCGCCGCACGCTCGGCCGGGAGATCACGGCGCACCTCGCCCGCCAGGCGCGCTACGGCGGCCCGCTCGCCCTGCTGATGGTCGACCTCGATCACTTCAAGTACATCAACGACACCCTCGGCCATCGCGTCGGCGACCAGATCATCCGCGCCGCGGCCGAGGCGCTGCGGTCGCGGCTGCGCGACACCGACATCGTCTCACGGCTCGGCGGGGACGAGTTCGCGATCCTCCTCCCCCACACCGATCTCGAGGCCGCGGGGGTGGTGGCCGGCGAGATCGTCAGCACACTGGCCGAGCTGCGGATCGAGAGCGCCGAGCGCCAGCTGCGTGTATCGGCCTCCGTCGGACTGGTGACCGTCGAGCCCGGCGACGACTACGACGAGGCCACCCTGCTGGCCGCCGCCGACCTGGCGATGTACGAGGCCAAGGAGGCCGGCCGCGACCGGTTCGCGACCTACAACCCCACCGACGGCAGCCGGGACCGGGCCAGCACGCGGCTGAACTGGTCACACCGGATCCGCAACGCGCTCGCCGAGGACCTGTTCGTCCTGCACTATCAGGCGATCGTCGATCTCAGCGACGGGTCCAACGGCCGCTACGAGGCGCTGATCCGGATGGCCGATCAGCCGGGCGAGCTCGTCGAGCCCGGAAGCTTCCTGCACATCGCCGAGCGCTACGGCCTGATGCCGGCGATCGATCAATGGGTGATCCGCCGCGTGATCGGCGCGCTCGGCTCGGGCGAGCTGCCCCCGGAGGCGACGATCGCCGTCAACATCTCCGCGGCGTCGCTGACCGACCCCGGCCTGCTCGACCTGATCGACGGCCTCCTCGACGAGCATCACGTCGCCCCCCATCAGCTCATCTTCGAGGTCACGGAGTCGACCGCCATCTCACGCCTGGAGGATGCCGAGCGCTTCGGCCACCACCTCAAGGACATCGGCTGCGGCTTCGCGCTCGATGACTTCGGCACCGGCTTCGGATCCTTCGTGCATCTCAAGCACCTGCCCTACAGCCACATCAAGATCGATGGCGAGTTCGTCCGCGGGATGCTCGAGAACAACAACGATCGGATCCTCGTCGAGGCGATGGTCCGGGTCGGCCAGAGGATGGGCAAGAAGACGGTCGCCGAGTTCGTCGGGGATCCCGAGACGATGGCCGAGCTGAGGGCGATGGGCGTCGACTACGCCCAGGGCTACCACCTCGGCCGGCCCGCCCCGGCCGATCAGCTCGCGCGGCGGACGGACGCCGACCTGGCGGCCTGAGCGCGGGCGCGCGCTCGCCCGTGCGGGCAGGTCCGGCCGGGGCGGCGGCGAAACTCCTTGGCCGATGACACCCGAGGCCTGGATCTATCTGCTCCGCTGCCGCGACGGGTCGCTCTACACCGGGTGGACGACCGACCTCGAGCGGCGGCTCGCCCGCCACGCCGCCGGGACCGCCAGCCGCTACACCGCCAGCCGCCTGCCCGTCGAGCTGGCGCTGGCGCAGGCGATGCCGGATCGCCGCGCGGCCCGGCGCGAGGAGGCCCGCATCAAGCGCCTCCCGCGCGCTGAGAAGCTCGCCCTCGTCGCCGCGGGCGGGCCCTCCGGATCCCCTCCGCTCAGCCGCCGACCGTGATTTCCCACATTTAGTAACGGTTGCGAGGCCGGAGCGCACCGATGGCGTTAACCGGATGCCGATCGGTCTCAATCGTGACACAACATCGGTAGGTCCGGAGCTTCGGTGGCCAGCCGAGTTGGCCTCCCCGCCGGGCCTCTGGTCTCAACCCAACGCTGGAGGGCCACATGCCATTCATGCGCAGTCATCACCGGAGCACTCAGACGGCCGAGCTGGCGGTGACGCTGACCTCCGAGGATTCAGACGGTCCGGCCCGACCGGTTATCAACCTCTCGGAGGGGGGCATGCTGATAGCGGGAGCGGAGCCCGCGGTCGGCGCGGTCGCCACCTTCGAGCTCGACGGGCCTGACTTCCGTTACACCGGGCTGGCCGAGGCCCGGCATCAGACCGACGAGGCGACCGGCCTGCAGTTCGTCCGTTGGGATCGGCCCGGCGAGCGAAAGGTGCGCGCGAAGATCGCCGGCTGGGTCCGGGATCAGCACCACGAATCCGCGGCCCGCTCGGTCCCGGGAGGGTATCTGGGCTGACGCCCGCGATACTTGGGGGATGGCGAGCGCCATCGATCCCGACCGCGTCCTCAAGCTCCGCGAGGACGCGGTCGTCTGGCACGAGGTGGAGGGCGAGGTGCTCGCCCTGACGCTGCGCGAGGGCCGGTACGTGGCGGCCAACGCCTCGGCGACGGAGCTGTGGCGGATGCTGACCGCCGGGGCCAGCCTCCGCGCCCTCGCCGGCGCGCTGGCCCTGCGCTGGGGCCTGACCGCCGATGCGGCGCTCGCCGACGCCGCCGCGTTCGTGGACGAGCTCGACGTCCAGGGGCTACTGGAGCGTGGCGGATAGCGACGCGGGAAGCGCGCTGCCGGCACCCGAGCTGACCGCCCTGGAGCGCGCGACCGGGCTGGCCCACGGAGGCGATCCGCCCTCGCCGTCGCCGTCGCCGGGCCGGACCAGGGCGGCCTCAGCCGGGTCGGCCGGGTCGGCCGGGTGGGCCGGGTCGGCCGGGTCGGCCGCGGGCCTCCCGTCACACCCTCGAGCGGCTCTGGAGGACTCCGTCCGGCGGGCCCTCGCTCGCCCGCCGTGCGTCGTCAGCTTCTCCGGCGGCCGGGACTCCTCGGCGGTGCTGGCCCTCGCGGTCGGCGTCGCACGGCGCGAGGGTCTACCCCTGCCGGTGCCGGTCACGCTGCGCTTCGACCGGGTGGCGGGCATCGACGAGTCACGCTGGCAGGAGCTCGTGATCACGCATCTCGGGCTGCGCGACTGGGAGATCCTGGCGATCGGCGACGAGCTGGACCTCGTCGGGCCGCTGGCGCAGGCCGGGCTGCGCGCCCATGGCCTGCTGTGGCCGCCCAACGCCCACGTCCACGTCCCGATCCTCGAGACCGCCCGGGGCGGCAGCCTGCTGACCGGCTGGGACGGCGACGGCCTGTTCGGCGAGTGGCGCTGGGCGCGCGCGCAGGCCGTCCTGCATCGGCGCGTGCGCCCGCAGCGCCGGGATCTCCTGCGCGTCGGGCTGGCGCTCGCGCCGCCGCGCGTGCGCCGGCCGCTGATCGACGCGCGGGTCATCCGCGCCGTGCCCTGGCTGCGCGACGGGGCCCGGGCCGAGCTCGAGGGGCTCGTCCGCGCCGACGCCGCCCGCGAGCCACGGCGCTGGGACGCGCGGATCGCCTGGTATGAGCGTCGGCGCTATGTCCGGCTCGGAATCCGCAGCCTCCAGCTGCTCGGGGCCGCCCGCGATGTCGTCGTCGAGCAGCCGTTCCTGGACGCTGCCGTCCTGCGGGCGCTGGCCCGCGCCGGCGGCGCCGCCGGCTACGGAGACCGCGACCGGGCGCTGCGGACTCTGTTCGGCGACCTCCTCCCCGCCGAGCTGATCGCGCGCTCCGGCAAGGCGTTGTTCGGCGGCGCGCTGTGGCGCGAGCCGTCACGGACCTTCGCCGCCGCCTGGACCGGTTCCGGCCTCGACGCCGGCCGCGTCGACGCCGGACGGCTCGTCGCCCAGTGGGCGCTGCCCCGGCCGCTGTTCGGCGCCGGCACGCTGCTGCAGATCGCGTGGTTGGCGCAGCGGGGCCGGCGGGCGGAGGAGGATGTCTGAACAGAGACAACCCGACCGGCAAAATGTCGACGACCTCCTCCGGGGCGCCCGGGCGCCGCGCCCGCCACTACGCGAAGTGGTCGAGCAGCGCGGTCGTCGCGTCCCGCAGGCCGCGCTCCCCGCGCGGGCGGGTCAGCGACAGCATCGCCAGCGCCGAGAGGTCCAGGACCGCCCGGCTGTCGCCCGCGAGCCGGCCGGCGAACATCCGATGGGCGAGCAGCGCGGACGGGCGCCGGGCCGCGGCGACCGGCGCGAGCATCGTCGTCTCCCCCCAGCCCAGCTGGACGATCCCGGCCACCGGCGCGTGCGCGGGCACCGGGGCGAGTCGCACCCGCAGGCGCTCGCCGCGCCGCACGGCGCGCGCGGCCTCCAGGTCGATCCCGGACGCGGGGGCACCGGCGCGCAGATCCAGACAGCGCGGCCCGGCCCAGGCCTCGCCGCCGCTGACGATCACGAGATCGTCGGACAGCACCGGGCGCCCCAACGTCCCCGCCAGCCAGGCCAGCGTCGTCGATTTGCCGCCCTCTTTATCGGCCAGCAGGACGACCGCCCCGGCGGGCGCGAGGAATGCACCGCCGTGAAACGCCTCGCGCCCGTCCCACAGATGCGTGACCGCGGCCGCCGGAGCCAACCACGGATGCAGCAGCTCGTCGGCCCGCGGGGTCTCGCTGAACCAGTAGCGGGCCTGCCCGTCGCCGCGCCGCATCCGTAACGCGCCGCCGCCGACGAGCCGCAACTCGGCGCGCTCGGCGTCCAGAGTGGAGCGCTCGGGCGCCACGCCGGGGCCGACCGTGACCTCGACGTGCAGCGATCCGAGCCGCTCGTCGCATGCGAGCGGCTCCATCCAGGGCCGCGCGCCGTCGAGGCCGGCGACGCGCAATCCGTACGCCCCCCACCCCGGCTCCGGCGGATCGGTCATGGCGCCGGCCGGCCGCACGTCGCGGCGTGCACCTCCGCGGTCAGCCTGGCCAGCTGGTCGGTGACCGTGTGGATCTGCTCGGTCATCGTGTGGATCTGCTCGGTCAGATCGGTGTTCTGCTGGAGCAGGTCGGCCGCATGGCGGGACAGCTCGTCGCGATGCGTGGCCGACGCGATCTCGTTGGCCTTGTCGGTCCGCGTCTGCGCCTTCTGCGCGATGATCACCAGCGCGCCGGTGAAGAACGCCACCGCCGAGAAGATGAGGTTGAGCAGGATCCACGGCTCCCGGTCGAACTGCCGGCCGTGCTCGATGTCCTGGATCGTCGAGTGGACATAGCCCGCCGCCCCGTTGGCGAACACCCAGGCGAGAATGATCACCGTCGAGACGACGATGAACGTCACCGTGCCCATGCCCGAGGCGACCTTCTCCGACATGCGCTCCATGAAGCTGCTGCCCCCGGCGTACGGGGAGTCGCCGTCCCGATAATGGCGGTGGTGGCGGAGCGGGTCGGCCCCCTGGTCACCCTGCGGCCCCTGCGGTCGTTGCGGTGTCACCGTCGCTGGCATCGCGTGCCTCCTGTCGTGAAGGCGAGTCGCCGTTGACTTGCCGGTCATGGCAAGCGTATTGCGGCGGCGGGCAGCGCCCGTCGGTCCTGCGGCTCCGGCGCGCCGGCCGGACCGCCGATCTGCCGCGCTCCGGGCCAGGCGTGTGGCCCGGAGCGCGGTCGCGATCAGGCGCCCCATCCCGGCGGACGCGATCCGTGAGGGAAGGGAGGACCCCGTCCGCCGGGAAGCGTGTTCTCCTGGCCCGTCTCAGGAGATGAGAGCGGCCGGCCGGCGCTCTGATACACCGCATCGGCGCGGGCGACGTCTCGGCCGGCGCTCTGATACACCGCATCGGCGCGGGCGACGCCTCGGCCGGCGCTCTGATACACCGCATCGGCGCGGGCGACGCCTCGGCGATCTCCGATCGCGCCCGGCGGACTCGTGCTGTACTGACGCGAATGCTCGCCCCGTACAGCACCCGCCGGGCCGCCACGGCGATCGTCAGCACCGTCGATCAGCTCGCCACGCAGGCCGGGGTGGAGGCGCTGCGGGCCGGCGGTTGTGCGGTCGACGCCGCGGTCGCCGCCGGCGCGGTGCTGGCAGTCACCCAGGAGCATCAATGCGGGCTGGGGGGCGACCTGTGGGCGATCGTGCACCGGGCGGGCGAGGACCGTCCCAGCGTCCTGAACGCCAGCGGGCGCTCCGGCGCGGGCGCCGACCCCGAGCGCCTGCGCGCCACCGGCGCGACTCGCATGCCGGCCGACACCGATCTCGCCTGCGCGCCGGTCCCGGGGTGCGTGGACGGGTGGCTGGCGCTGCACGAGCGCTTCGCCCGCCTCCCGCTGCCCGATCTGCTCGCCCCCGCCCGGGCGCTGGCCGGCGACGGCTTCGCCGCCTCACCGTCGCTCGCGGCGGCGGCGGCATCGCTGGACGGGGTCGCCGGCGCCGGCGACTTCACCGCCGGCGGCGGGCTGACGGCCGGGAGGATCGTCCGCCGTCCGGGGGTGGCCCGCACCCTGGACGCGATCGCCCGGGACGGCCGCGACGGCTTCTACGCTGGCGAGTTCGGCGACGGGTTGCTGGCGATCGGCGCCGGGGAGTATGGGCCCGCCGACCTCGAGCGGACACACGCCGACTGGGTGGAGCCACTCGGAATCGACGCCTTCGGGCAGCGGGTGTGGGTGCCGCCGCCGAACTCGCAGGGCTATCTGCTGCTGCGCGCCGCGGCGATCGCCTCGGGTCTTGCCGGTGGCCTCCCATCGGTGGACGACCCCGAATGGGCGCACGCGCTGATCGAGTGCATGCGGGAGGCGAGCGCCGACCGCGACGCCACGTGGCACGAGGCGGCCGCGGGGCCGTCTCTGATCGCCCCGGATGCCGTGGACGCGATGCGCTCCAGGGTCAGCGAGCGCGCCGGCGCGACGGCGGCGCCCTCGGTGCGCGGCGGGACGGTGTCGCTGTGCGTCGTGGATCGCGACCGGATGGCCGTCTCGATGCTCCAATCGGTCTTCACGACCTGGGGCTCGCTGCGCTTCGTCCCCGGCGTCGGCGTCGTGCTGCACAGCCGCGGCGCGTGCTTCTCGCTCACCCCCGGGCATCCGGCGGAGTACGGCCCCGGGCGCCGTCCACCGCACACCCTGGCGCCCGCCCTGGCGACGACGGCGGGCGGCGCGCCGCGAATGGCGCTCGCCACCCGCGGGGGCCACATACAACCCCAGATCCTCCTCCAACTGCTGGCGCGCGTATCGGCCGCCGGTCAGGACCCCGCGGAGGCGATGGCCGCCGGGCGCTGGTCGCTGGACGACGAGGGCGTGCTCGTCGAGGGCCAGGCGCCGGCCGGCTGGCTGCCCGGCCTGCTGGCGCGCGGGCACCGGGCGCGGCGGACGGCGGCGTTTGACGACGACTTCGGCCATGCCCAGCTGATCGTCTGCGAGGACGACCATCTCGCTGCCGCCGGCGACCCCCGCAGCCTCACCTGGGGCGTCGGGGTGCTGTAGGGCGGTCAGCCGGCCGGCGCGGCCAACCGGCCGGCTGACGCCAACCGGCCGGCGGGGCTCCCGCGTCAGGCCGAGACCGAGAGCCGGGCGCGCATGTTCTCCTCAGACTGGGGGCGGAACTCCCAGATCGGCGTGCACTGGGCGCGCAGATCGGCCGGCAGGCGATCGACGCCGAGATGATCGAGCTCGACGAGGTTGCCGGCGGGGTCACGCAGATAGAGCTGGACGAGATCGCCGGGCAGCTCGACGAGATGATTGCCGAACGCCTCGTAATCGAACGCGCCGCGCCGCTGCGCCGCCCGGTAGACGGGCTCGACATCCTCGACGGTCACGCCGAAGTGATGATGGCTGGTCGGCGTCAGCTCGCGCTCGAAGAGATGCAGCTGCGTGTCGCCGAGCGCCAGCCACGCCACCGGCAGCCCGAAGTCCGGCGACGGGAGGCGCTGCGCACCGAGCAGCTCGACATAGAACTCCACCGACTCCTCGAGGTTGCGGGCGTTGACGCTGACGTGATTGATCCTGCTGGCCACGGTCGTCTCACTCCTTCGGTCGCTGGCGGGGAGTGAACAGGATCGCAGCCGTCGCTCCGGATCGTGCCGTGGCCGGCATCGCCCCCGGGCACTCGGGTAGGCTCGCGCCGCCAATGAGATCACAGGAGAGATGCTCGTGAACGTTTCCTCGCAGTTCGACGTCACCGGGTTCGGCGTCATCGTCACCGGCGGCGCCAGCGGACTGGGGCTCGCCTACGGAGAGGTGCTGGCGGCCCACGGCGCGCGGGTCACGCTGATCGACGCCGATGCCGCGGCGGTCGACGCGCAGGCCGCGCGTCTGACCGGCGAGGGCTTCGACGTGCGCGGCGTGGCCGCCGACGTGACCGATCACGCCGGGCTCGACCATGCCGTCGACGAGGCCGCGGCGCACTACGGCCGGCTCGATGTCGCGTTCGCCAACGCCGGCATCGATCCCGGCGTCGGCTTCGTCGGCGCGTGGGCCGGCGGGCAGCGGCCCCGGGTGCAGGAGGGCGCGCTGGAGCACTACACCGACGAGCGCTGGAACCGGGTCATCGACATCAACCTCAACGGGATCTTCGCGACCGCGCGCGCCGCGGTCCGCCACATGCGCCCCCGCGGCTTCGGGCGGATCGTCATGACGACCTCGCTGGCGGCGACCAAGGTGGAGCCCGCGATCGGCGCCGCCTACATGACCGCCAAGGCGGGCGCGCGGCATCTGATGCACTCGGTCGCGCTCGAGCTCGCCGCCGACGGCATCACCGTCAACGCGATCGCCCCCGGCTTCTTCGTCACCAACATAGGCGGCGGCCACGCCCACGATCCCGACGTCCAGGCGGCCCTGGCCAAGGACATCCCGATGCATCGGGTCGGCCGGCCCGACGACATCAAGGGCCTCGCGCTGTTCCTCGCCTCGCCGGCCTCGGAGTACATCACCGGCCAGGAGATCATCATCGACGGCGGGTGGGGGATCGGCGTGGCGGACTAGCCCGATCGGCTCCCGGGCGCCGAAGGCTCGGGGCGGGCCGCGGGCCGAAGGCTCGGAGCGGGCCGAAGGCCCGGGGCGAGCCGCGGGCTCGGGGCGGACCGCGGGCCCGGGGGTTGAAGTCGTTTTTGACCGTATACCGCTTGTTTTCGTCCACACCCCCCGCGGCCGGGCCGCGCACCGCCCACCGCATGGGCCCCCCACCCGCATACCGGCCCGATCGGGGCAGACTGGCGGACAGACGGCGATCGCGACGACCCGGAGGTGTGTGGATGGACAGTCAGCTGGCGACGCTGCTCGATGGGCTGTACCGCTCTGGACGTGAGCACGACGCGCGCCAGGCCGATCGCCTGGACCGCCTGCGCAACGTGGAGCCCGACACCGCCCGGCTGCTCGCCGTGCTGATCCGCGCGCTCGCGCCCCGGCGGCTGCTGGAGCTCGGCACCTCCAACGGCTACTCGACGCTGTGGCTCGCCGACGCGGCGCGGGCCGTCGGCGGCGCGCTGACCAGCGTCGAGATCGACCCCGCGCGCGTCGCCCAGGCGCGTGAGAACCTGTCGACGGCCGGGCTCCAGGAGCACGTCGAGCTCCGCCGAGCTGACGCCGGCGCCGTGCTCGCCGCCGACGACGACGACGCCTGGGAGTTCATCTTCCTGGACGCGGAGCGACCGGCCTACTCCGGCTATTGGCCCGATCTCGTCCGGGTCCTGGCGCCCGGCGGACTGCTGGCCGTCGACAACGTCATCTCACACGCCGACCAGGTCGCCGAGTTCCGCGCGCTGGTCTCGGGTGATGCGCGGGTCAGCGAGGCGCTCGCCCCGACCGGAGCGGGACTGCTGCTCGTCGTGCGCACGCCGGCTCCCCGGCCGTCGACCTAGACCGGTCGCGGTCGGGAAGGCGGGCAGCGCGGCCGGGTCGTCAGTGCCCATCGGCGACAGCCCGCTGCGCAGCGCGGCCCCAATCCCTAAAGTCCGCCGACCGATGGCGGATGACTCGCCGCAGCACAGGTTTGACCGCTGGCATCGGCCCTGGAAGGGACGGGTCTGCACGGAGGCGAGGCCGTTCTCGCACGGGACGGTCTTTCGCAGCCCGCGCCACGCCGACTATTGGGAGTACAACTGCCTCCGGCTGGATCGGCCGATGGCGGCCGCCGAGCTGATCACGGCGGCCGACCGCGAGCTCGGCGATTGCGCACACCGGTTCGCCGAGTGGACGATCCCGATCCCCGACGAGGTGGTGAGCGAGCTGCGCGCGCGGGGCTGGCTCGCCGTCCCGCTCATCTACATGCTCCACGACGGCCGGACGCCTGCCGAGGTCGGCGCCGAGCTCAGCGAGGTCGACTATGACGCCGTGCGCGAGCTGCGTGACCGCTGGCATCGGGAGGACTTCGGCGAGCACAGCGACACCGACGCCTTCCACGCCCAGGCGCGCGAGGTGGCCGAGCTCGCCGACGTGCGGGTGATCACGGCGATGCAGGCAGGCCGCCCGATCGGGTTCGCCCAGGTGGAGACCCATGACGGCGGGAGCGAGATCGCCCAGGTGTACGTGACACCCGAGCGCCGCGGCACCGGCCTGGGCACCGCCCTCACCGCCGGCGCGATCGCCGTCGCTGCGTCGGCAGCGCCGGATGTCTGGATCTGCGCCGAGCGCGACGACCGTCCGCGCCGGCTGTATGAGCGCCTCGGCTTCCGGGCCGTCGTCGAGACCGGCGACGCCATCCTCGTGCCCGGGTCCGCGCAATCCCCACCCCCGTGATCCGGTCAGCCGGCCTCCTCGTCGACGACGAGCACCGGAACCGCCGCCGAGTCGATCAGGTCCTGGGCGATGCCGTGCAGCAACAGGCGGCCGGCTCGGCGGCTGTGGTGCTGGCCGCAGATGATCATGTCGAAACCGTGCCGATGGGCGTGCTCGATCAGCAGCTCGGCCGGATGATCGCCGTCGATGATCTCATGCGAGATCTCGACGCCCGCCCGAACGGCCCGGTCTCTGACCTCGGCGAAGCTGTCATGCAGATAGCGGCGCGCCGCATCGGTCGACTCCCGGCGATCGGCGGTCGTCTCGGCGTGGGCGGGGGTATGGGCGATCGACACCGCGATCAGCTCACCGTCATAGCGGCGGGTGATGTCGATCGCGATGTCCAGGGCGTGGAGCGCCGCCTGGGAACCGTCCCAGGCCAGCAGGAACCGTTGGAACATCAGCGCAGGACCGGGATCAGCGCGAGCGCGAGGATGAGTGAGATGAGCATGTAGAGGAGATAGGAGGACAGGCGCCCGGATTGCAGGCGCCGGGTTCGCGCCGAGAGGGCCAGGGCCAGCTCGGTCGCCGGGCGGTACAGGAAGCGGTCGACGGCGAGCACGACCGACCGCTGAAGCGTCGCTTCGGAGTCGTCGCCGTCGGTGCCGGCGCCATCGCCCGCGGTGATGAGCTGGGTGCGGTAGCCCAGGGGTCCGCGCAGGACGACCCGCATCGGGTTGGAGTAGGCCGAGGGGCGGTACTGCACGGCGGCGAGGTCGGCGCCGCTGCCGGTCACCCACACGGGCGCGCGGCGGGTGGGGCGAGCGCGGCCGGCGGTGGCGATCAGCAGCGCCACCGCCGCGTAGGCGGGCAGGACGATGATCAGCCAGGTCGGCGCGAGCACCGAGAAGTCGGCGAACACCGGGCCGAGAACGAGCGGATGGCTGATCACCGCGTGGGCGGGGTTGAAGCCCAGCAGCGCGGTCAGCCCCGAGCCGAGCGCGTGGATCTCCCACGGGGCGGCCGCTCCCAGGAAGAGGATGACCGTCCCCAGCGCGGCGAGGCTGATCGAGGAGCCGGCCTCGACGGCGAGCGCCGGAATCGCCTCACGAGCGCGGCCGAGGAAGATGAACCCCCAGTACTTGGCGAAGGCGAGGAGGCCGAGCCCGGCGGTGAAGGCCAGCGCGGCGGCGGCGAGCGCGCACAGCAACTGGGAGAGCAGGGTCGGCATCCGGAAGCCCTGCAGCAGCGCCTCGAACGTGAACCACTCGCTGACGAACCCCCCGAGCGGCGGAATCGCGGCCAGCGTGAGCGAGGCCAGACCGACCCCGGCGGCGGCGAACGGCAGGCGGCGGCCGAGGCCGCCGAGCGGATCGAGCGTCAGGCGGCCGGTGGCCTGCTCGACGCGGTCGATGCCGATCAGGGCGAGGGTCTTGGCGAGATCATGCGCGCAGACGTGCAGCGAGGCGGCGAGCAGCCCGGCGGCGGCGAGGTCGGGGTTGTGCGCGGTCTCGCCGAGCAGCGCCACGCCGAAGCCGATCAGCACGATCCCGGCGTGCTCGACGGTCGAGTACCCCAGGAAGCGCCGCAGATCGTCCTGGGTGATGGCATACGCGATCCCGGTGACGGCGGTCAGCGCGCCGAGGATCAGCGCGCCGTCCCCGCACCACGTCGGCAGCGGTCCGAGGATGGCGAAGGCAAAGCGCCACAGGCCGTAGAAGCCGGCGCCGAGGGCGACCGACAGCCAGGCGGCGCCGAGCCGGGGGGCGGCACCGTAGCCGGCGGGCAGGCCGCCCTGCACCGGCACCATCCCGACCTTCGTGCCGAAGGCGACGAGCAGCAGGGCGAACAGGACGCCACGGGCCCCCGGGGAGAGACCGGCGTGCGCCCACACGGCGAGCGAGAAACTGTGAGTGTGCGCGTAGAGGAGAGCGAATGCGGCGATCAGCGCCGCGCCGCCCAGCTTCGTCAAGCCGGCGGTGAGATAGCCCTGCACGAGCGCGCCGGGGCGGCCCCGGTCGGCGCTGGCGATCAGGTAGATGCAGACGGTCAGCGTCTCCCAGGCCAGCAGGAACAGGAAGGCGTTGTCGGCGCCGATGGCCACGGTGACGGCGAGCACGAGGGTCGTCCCCAATCCGGTCAGCCACCGCCCGGCCGGGAGCTCGATCGCCGCCAGCGCGGTCGCGGCGCCGGCCACGCCGGTCAGCGCGAGGAAGATGCCGCTCAGGCCGTCGGCGCGCAGGGCCGAGGTCCCGAAGCCGAGCCAGTCACCGAAGTCGACCGCCGGATGCGCGCCGCCGAGCGCCGCGGTCAGCCCGACGATGATCAGCAGCACACAGCCGAGCAGGTTCAGGAGCGCGGCGGCACGGTCGGCAAGGGCCGCCAGCGCCGGGGCGAGCACGAGCGCGAGCAGCGCCACTCCCCACACGGCGGTCATCGGCCGGCGCCTTCGGTCAGCAGGCCGACGGCGAGCAACAGGCCGTGCAGGATCGCGATCGGCGACGGTGGCGATCCCGGGACATAGACGTCGACCGGTAGCACGCCATCGATCCCGACCCCCGTCCGGGCGTCACCATCGCGGCCGTCGCCATCGCTGTCGCCGTTGGCGGCGGCGGCCGACAATCCGCCTGAGCAGGCGTCGGTGCCGACGGCGACGAGCACCCTGGGCTCGGGCATGACCGCCCAGGTGCGCTCCAGCGGACCGCGCATCGCCGGGGTCACGAGGCCGGTCGCGAGCAGAACGTCGGCGTGGCGCGGGGCCGCGGTCAGGAAGAAGCCGAGGCGCTGGATGTCGTAGTAGGGGTTCCACAGCGCCTGGATCTCCCACTCCTCCGACCCGTCTGATCCCGTGTCGATGTGGCGCACGTGAATCGAGCGGCGCAGCGCCCGGGTCCGCTCGGCGAGACCGGCGCGCACCGACGACAGGTCGGCATCGTCGACCGCGCCGACGACCAGTCCGGACGGCCGGCCCGCGGCGGTCTCGTAGGCGTGCTGCCAGGCGAAGCGCCGGGGGGCGACGCGGATGCACTCACCGCACTGGATGCAGCGCCCGCGATCGAGGCGCAGCCGGGCGTCGCCGTCGACGGAGATGGCGCCCGTCGGGCAGCACCACTCCAGCTCGCGCTCGGCGCGCAGCGCGTCGAGGACGACGAGCGGGCCGTGGAATCCGGTCGGCGGGCTCTCACGCTCACGCGGATACCGGGTCGTGACCCGGCCCAGGCGCAGCGCGCGGGGAATCCAGGCCAGCATCAGCGATCGGCGCCCGCGGGGGTGAGCCCGAAGCTGTGCTCGATGAACGCGAAGTCGGTCAGCACGTCCCCGGGGAAGGCGTGGTCGAACAGCGCCCAGTTGGCCTGCGACGGTGACGCAACCCGCATCGCACTGACCAGGCCATCGGTCAGCTCGACCCAGATGACGAGCTCGCCCTGCGCGGCCTCTGACCACCCGAACGCGGAGCCGCTGCGGCCGTGGGGGAGCGGCGTGGCCAGCTCGCCGTTGGTGCGGCCCAGATGCTCGAGGGCCTGGCGCAGGATCCGCAGCGATTCGGTCAGCTCGCCGAACCGGACCATCACCCGAGCCATGGCGTCCTCGTCCCGGCGGGTGACGACCTGCAAGCCGAGCCGGCGGTACTCGCCGTACGGCCGCTCGTGACGCGCATCGGTCGACAGTCCCGAACCGCGCGCGACCGGACCGACCGCCGAGTAGTCCTCGACGAGCGCGCGCGGCAGGCGGCCGGCGCCGATCAGCCGGTCGGTCATCGAGGCGGTGCCGAGGAACAGCCGCCGGTCGCGCATCAGCTCACGCTCGAAGCCGTCGAGCTCGCGCTCGAGCTCGCCGGGGGCGATCGCGCCCTCGGTGCGAACCCCGCCGGGCAGGATCGCGCCGCGGCCGAAGCGGCTGCCGGTCAGCCGGGCGCGCAGGCGCATGATCTGCTCCTTGAGGATCGCGAAGCGGGCGTGACCGACGGCGAGCGCGGTCGTCTCGGCCTGCTTGGCGATCACGTCGAGATGGCTGGCGATCCGCTCGAGCTCGGCGTGCACCGCCCGCCAGCGATCCGCCCGCGCCGGCGGCGCCACGCCCAGGGCCCGCTCGACGGCCTGGGAGAAGGCCACCGCGTAGGCGACGCTCGAGATCCCGGCGATCCGCTCGGCGACGTGCACGGCCTGCCCCGGGGTCATGCCGACCACGCGCCGCTCGAGGCCGCGGTGCTTGAAGAACGGCCGGGTCCGGATGCGGGTGACATCCTCGCCGCCGGTCTCGATCACGAACTGGATCGCTTCGAACACCCCCGAGCGGACCGGGCCGAAGGGGAGCGAGAAGACATCGAGGCCGCCGACGCCGTGGTGCAGGACATCGGCGTCAGGCCGGGTCAGCGCCGGCAGCGCCACCAGCCCGACCGGCCGCACGCCATGGCGATCGGCGAGCTCCTGCTCGGTCCAGCGCGCCGCCGGCCACCACGGGCCCAGCGCGGTGTAGGTCGGGACCTGACCGTCGGGGATCGGCGCGCGCAGCACGACGAGATCGCCGCGCATCGCGAACGCGCCGACCAGTGCCGGCTGCGGGCTGCCGGCCAGCAGCAGAGTGACGAACCGCGAGCCGGCTCGGTGCAGCATCTGGCTGGCGCGACCGAAACCGAGCGGGCTGACCCTGACCCGGATCTCGCCGGGCGGTCCCGGCTCCCGAGTGCCGCCGAGATGCTCGGGCAGATAGGCCGGGAGCTCGCCGGGGTGAGACTCGGTGGCGCTCATCGCACGGGAACGAGAAGGACGTGGCGGGCATGGGCGATCAGGGTCGACAGCGCCGTCGGGACGTGGAGGCCGAGGGCGATCACCACCACCAGGCAGCCGAGCATCGCGGCGATCATCCACGCGCTCTGCTCCCGCGGCTCGACGGCGGGGGCCGCGCTCGCGGGACGCGGCGCGGACGGGCTCAGCACCATCCGTCCGGCGTGCCACAGGACCCCGCAGAAGGCCAGGTTGACGAACACCAGCAGGAGGCTGACCCCGACGTACTGGGGCTCGGCGAAGCCACCGGCGACGATCTGGAACTCCGAGCGGAACACCCCGGACAGCGGCAGGCCGCACAACGCCAGCGCGGCGATCATGAACATCGGTCCGGTCCACGGCATCGCGCGACCCGCGTCGGTGACCTCCTCCACCTCCTTGGTGTCATAGCCGCGCAGCAGCGATCCCGAGCCGAAGAACGCCAGTCCCTTCGCCGAGGCGTGGGTGATGACGTGCAGCAGCGCGCCGGCGACGGCGAGCGGGGCGCCGAAGCCGATGCCGAGCGCGATCACCCCCATGTGCTCGATCGACGAGTAGGCCAGCAGGCGCTTGAAGTTGCGCTGGCGCAGGAGGAAGAGGCTGGCGGCGATCAGCGAGAGCGCGCCGAAGACGACGAGCACGTGCTCGGCGAATGAGCGCTGCCCGGCGCTGACCGCGACCTGGAGGAAGCGCAGGATGGCGTACAGGGCACTGGCCAGCAGCGCGCCGGACAGCATCGCCGAGACCGGCGCGGGCGCCTCGGAGTGCGCGTCGGGCAGCCAGGTGTGGGTCGGCACGAACCCGACCTTCGTGCCGAAGCCGACGACCGCCAGGACGAACGACAGGCGCACCGCGTCGGTCGAGAGACCGTGCCCGTGGGCGAGCAGCCGGGTGAACCGGGGCAGATAGGAGCCGCCGAGGGTGTGCGTGCCGGCGGCGTACAGGACGATGATCGACAGCAGCGCGATCCCCAGCCCGCACGAGGCGATCAACACGTACTTCCATGACGCCTCGAGCGCGGCGTCGGTGCGGTCGATGGCGACCAGCAACGCCGAGACGATCGTCGTCAGCTCGACGGCCACCCACAGCGTCCCGAAGTCGCTGGCGAGCGGGACGAGCAGCATCGTCGCGCCGAACAGGTTGATCAGCGCGAAGTAGCGCCGGGCGAAGCGAGGGAAGTCCGGCCGACCCTCGCCGGAGCGCAGATAGCCGATCGAGAAGACGCCGGCGGTCGCGTACAGCAGCCCGACCGACATGAGGAAGACCGCGCCGAGCGCGTCCAGCGCCAGCCAGCCGTGAGCGGTGCGCAGCGTGCGACCGTGCTCCACCGACGCCGCGAGCGCGATCGCCAATCCGAAGCTCACCACCCCGGCGGCCATCGTCGCGCCGCGCGCCGCGCGCCAGCCGCCGACCAGGCTGACGGCGACGGCGACGAGCGGCACGGCGAGGATGGCGCTCAGCGCCCAGGTCATCCGGTCAACCGGTTGAGCACGTCGGTCCGCACCGCGGTGCGCGCCACCGCCAGGTACTGGACGAGCACGACGAACACCAGCACGCCGACCAGGACGTCGAACAGGAGCAGGAGCGCGAGGATGATCGGCAGGCCGGCGGCGATCACCAGGCTGGCGACCGAGACCGCGTTCTCCAGCGCCAGGAACCCGAGCAGCTGCGACGGCGCATAGGGCCGCACGACGATCAGCAGGAAGGCCACCAGGACGCCGCTGACCGCGACCGGGAGCGCTTCCAGGGGCAGCGCCGAGACCCCGCCGATGTGCACCGGGCGCAGCGCGACGAACGCGAAGCCGCTCAGCAGAACGGCGATCAGGATCGTCGAGGCCACTCCGAGACTCGACGGGATCCGCGGGTCGGCCTCGAGGTTGCGCAGCACGAAGCGGATGCCGATCGGAAAGAGCAGCGCCTTGAGCGCGATCGTCGCGGCCGCCAGCACGTAGAGCGAGCTGGAGCCGTGTCCGCTGGCCGCCGTCGCGATCGCCAGCGCGGCCACCACGACCGAGCTGAGCGCGTACAGCCGCAACTGCTCCCACACGTCCTGGGAGCGCAGCATGGTCAGCTCGATGAGCAGCACGACCACGGCGGTGACGGTCGTCGCCGCGCCGAACACGGTCAGCTGAGCGGCGCCGAACGACGGCTGGAACAGGAACATCACGACGGCCAGCACGGCCAGCAGGAAGCTCGCCACCGTGAACTCCGGGATCTTGAACAGCCGCAGCTTGGCGAAGCTGCACTCGATCACCACGATGATCGCGCCGATCCCCAGCGCCTTGGCGAACAACAGCCCGATCGCCGCCAGCACATGGTCGAGCCGGCCATCGGCGGCCAGACCCCACGGGGCGACGAGCACGTTGGCGAAGATGGTGTAGAGCACGAGCTGCTTGACCGACGACCCCCAGCGCAGGAAGGCCAGCCCGGGACCGGAGTGCTCGGCCACCCGCGCCTCCTCGATCTGCCCGAACTCCAGGGTCCCGCCGTGGCTCTCCACCGGGATCCGGCCCGTCTCGGTCAGCAGCACCATGAAGAACGCCGCCACGATCAGCAGATGGCTGGGCCGGAACACCTCGACCGCCGAGCTGCGCAGCGTCGCCCCGAGCACGTAGGGCAGATCGGTGTGGGTGGTCAGCGCGACGACGAAGATGACGAAGATGACCGTCGGCTCGTTGAGCGCGCCGAACGACCGCAGCCGGCTGGAGCCCAGCTGGGCGTAGGGGCTGCCGCTGTCGATCGCCGCCAGCGACACCGCGAACCCCGCCATCCCGAGGATCAGCCCGCCGCCGAGGATGTCTCCCATGTAGCCCAGCGGCAGCCCGAAGCTGGTCAGCACCGGAATCAGCAGCGGGACCGTCGCATAGCCGGCGAAGCTGACGTACGGCGCGAGTCGGAACACCGGCCCCGCCGGCTCGGGGAGCACGGTCTCCTTGCGCAGCAGCTTGGCGATGTCGAAGTAGGGCTGCAGCACCCGCGGACCCCGGCGCTGAGCGATCCGCGCCTCAGCGCCGGCGATCAGCCCGCTGACCAGCGGACCCAGCGCCAGGATCGTGACGACCTGCAGAACTTGGACAGCCCAGTCGGGGAGAATCGGCACAGCCGGTCCTGCTCCTCTCGCGTGGTATCGATGATTGGCGCGAAAGGAGCCATCAGCCCTTGTCTCGGGTGGGCGGTTGGGGAGCAGGGCTCCCGCCAGGACTCCATCTGGCTTGCCCGGAAACATAGCGAAGGCCGGCCACGGTCAGCGGCGCCTGGCCAGGCGCCACGCCGAAGATGGCGCGATACGAGTCCTCGCCGTAACTGGTGCTCAGCGGCTCCCCCTCGGTGATCAGATAGGGCCGTGATCCGTTCTCGCCGCGCGCGGCCCGCAGGAACAAAGCGCCGTCGGGCGCGTGGCGGTGAAGGCCGCCGGCCAGATCGAAGAGATGGGTGACGAACATGACCATGACACCGGCGTGCAGCAGCGCGCGGATGACCTGGCGGGCGATCTCCGAGCCCTCTCGCTCGTTGGTCGACGCGAACGACTCGTTGCAGAGCAGAAGGCACCCGGGCGTGATGTGATCGGCGATCTCGCTCATCCGCGCCAGTTCCTCGTCGAGCTTGCCGCTCTGCAGGCTCGCGTCCTCCTCGCGCTTGTAATGGGTGAAGAGCGCCACGCGCACGCTCGCGCGCAGTGTGTCGGCGGCGACGAACATCCCGGCCTGCATCATCAGGGCGGCCAGACCGACACTGCGCAGGAACGTCGATTTACCCCCCTGGTTGGCGCCGGTGATCATCACCAGCGAGCACCCGTCGGCGTACAGGTCGTTGGCGGCAACCGCCCGGCCGACGGTCAGAGCAAGGCTGACGTCGTACAGTCCGCTCGCCGACAGGGCCGCCTCGGTCGCCGGCCGGGGCTCGGGGAGCGTGGCCGACCCCCCGCCGGCGGTCAGTCGCTCGTGCAGGTTCAGACATCCGACATAGAAGCCGGTCTCGGCGCGGAGGGTCACGAAGAAGCTGCGCACGTGGTCCACCGAGCGCGTCAGCGCAGCGGCGACATCGGTGACGCCGCGGTCCTCGATCTGACTGAGCGCCCGGAAGCCCTGGTCGTCACGGTCGGGGATCGTGAAGCCGTAGGTCGACCGGTCGAACATGCGCTCCCGCCACGATTGGTCACGCGGCTCACGCAACACGTAGTCCTGCCCGCGCAGGCCGGCCCCGAGCCCGGCGCTGAGGAGCATGCCGCCCTTGAAGCTCAGGGCCTGCAGCTGGGTGTCGATCGACGCCAGATACGCGTCGTCGAGCTCGTCGTCGACCATCGCGAAGAACCGCGTGAAGCCGTCGGAGCGCAGCGGCGCCGCCTGCTCGGCGGCGATGACCCGCAGCTCCCGCAGAAAGCCGACGAGCGCGGTCAGCTTCTGGACAGCCACCCGGAGCGCCGAGGCGGGCGAGTCCCGGGAGAAGCCGCCCCACACGGCGCGCTCGGCCCGCAGCGCGTCGCCGGCCAGGGCGTGCAGCCGCCGGACGAGTTCGTCGTGGCGCAGGCAGTCGGCGAGGACCCGCTGGCGGTAGAGGATGTCGTCGACATCGGTCAGGCCGGTCAGCAGCGCCTGCCGCGCGACCGCCTCCAGGAAGGGGTCGCCGGCCGCCATCGCCTCGCACACGACGTCCAGCTCCAGGTCCTGGCGCAACGCGGCCTCGTTGGGCGCGAGCGGACCGGCGAGATCGAAATCGACCGCCCGGTGCATGAGCAAGGTCCTCATCGCATGACCCGCCGACGGAGCGTCTCATAGCCGAGGCCGTATTTCTCGGCCAGCGCCGCGGCGTAGGCCATGCCGTCCGCGGGCTTGCGCACGACCTTGAACGTGCGCACCGCGGGGTCCTGCGCATCGACGGTGCTCATCATGCTCACCGTCTCGGATCCCAGAGACGCCAGCTCGTCGACGAAGGTGACGAACACCGCCAGCACTCCCAGATCGATCAGCTGATCGAGCACGGCGGTGCCGACCGTCAGCGCATCGCGCAGCGTGGTCGAGCCGAAGCTCTCGTTCATCACCACCACGCTGTCGCCCGTGGCCTGCGCGAGGATCTCCCGAACCCGCACCAACTCGTCCTCGAGCTTGCCGCGCAACGTCGCGACGTCCTCCTCGCGCTCGAAGTGGGTGAAGATGCGATCGGCCAGGAACAGCCGCACGTCGGCGCCGGGCACCGGAAGACCGAGCCCGGCGAGGTGATGGAGCTGGCCGAACAGGCGCGCGAACGTCGTCTTGCCGCCGTTGTTGGGCCCGCTGACGACGAGAACGCGCTCGTCGCCGTCGAGCCGGAAGTCGTTGGTGACGACGGTCGCGTCGTGATGGGCGAGCTTGGCGGCGAGCGCGAGATCGAACGCTGCGGTGGCGCTCTCCTGCTTGGACCGCGTGCACACGCGGGGCAGGGTGAAGCTGAGACCGCGTGACCGCAGCGGCGCGATGTAGTGCAGATAGGCGAGGTAGAACTGCACCTCACGGTCAAACCGCGCGATCCGCGCATCGAGATAGCCGGCGTGGCGCTCGCAGTAGAGGCGCAGCGCCTCGAACGTATCCGGATGCAGGCGCGCGACGAGCTCGAGGATCTGAACCTCGACGTGATTGAGATGCGGATTGTCACGATACGTCAGCCGTGCACGCGCAGCCGACCGCTGCCCGAATCTGGCGAACACCTCCTGCACCCGCTCGCTCATGTCGATCTCGCCCTCGGAGCGGCCGACCCGAACGCGCTTGCCCCTGATCTGCACGACGTAGCTCACCACGGCGAGCTCGGCCTCCCGTTCGTCGGTGTCTGATCGCAGGATCCGGAACGCCTCCGAGCCGGTGTAATCGGACAGATAGGCGCGCAGGGCGAGCAACCCGCGCGAGCTCAGCGTCAGCGCCGTCAGCCGTTCGCTGAGGCGATCCACCGCCGCGCAATAGCCGGCGACCGCGGCCAGGAACCAGCGCTCCTGTTGCAACGGCTCGTAGAGCTCGCCGGCGAGTGACAGGCACGCCCGCATCTCCCGCAGCGACGCGCTGAATTCGTGTGCGGCCGAGTGAACCTCGTCGTGCTGGAGATCGGAGACGATCTCGTGTCGATAGCGCACCGCATCGAGATCGCGCAGCGGGTGATGAAAGAAGGGCGCCAGCTCGTACTCCGCGCGGCCCGCGGTCAGGTCGGTGACGATCTCGTCGAGATGCAGGTCTCGAAAGCAGGCCGGTGTCGGGCAGGCCGCCGACTCGTCTTCACCGTGCTCGAACAGGATGCTCTCAAACGCCGTCATCAGCTTCCACCGGGTGGGACGTCGGTAGAAGCCATCAGCCGCGCGGGCGATTGAGGCGGGCTTCATCGCCTCTTCTCATCATATCCACCAGGGTTGGCACGCTCCCACGGCGGAGTGAGCCCGGGTGCAGTCGGTGACCCTCAAATTCGAACATCCGTCCGCAAAAGTCCTCTACACTCATGTTCGCCAGGATGGCCACGCGGCGCATGCCGCCGCTCAGGGAACAGAATGTCGATGGCGGCCGGATGCCGCCAGAGGGGAATGCAGATGCGTCTTGTCGTGCTTGCCGTGGTGGTCGCCATCACGCTGTACTCGGCCGTCGGCCCGCGGAGCACGCGGGCGGCCAATCCGGCGGTGGGGGCCGTCCATCTCGTCGAGCATCTGCTCAGCTGTGACGCCGGAGCAGTCGGCGAGGTGCGCAGCGATCCCTCCGCGGCCGGAGACGGGCAATGCGGGAGCATCGCGCGCGCGCTCGCCGCCCCGGCGAGCGCGCTGGCCGGCGACCACCTGACGGTCCCCTCACACGGCTGACCGCCGCCCGCCCGGACGATCGGATGCCGGTGCCGGTTCCGGCGCTAACGCTGCCGATGCGACGCGCGGGCGGAGTCGACCGCCGCTGGGGTCGCGACCATCATGAGCGGATCGTGTTGTGCTCGGTCACGGGGGAAGACGGCCGTGAGCTCACCGTCGATCCATTGCACGAGGGTGTAGCTGCCCCGCGGCTCGCCGACCGCATTCCAACTCAGGTCGCCGATCAGCGTCGGCCATGTTCCGCGGTGCAGGGTGCGAATGATGGTGGCGTTGTCGAGACGGCCGGTCGCGCCGGCGACGTCCTGCAGGAGCATGCCGGCGGAATAGCACTCGGCTGAGGTCGTGTCGATGTCCTGCGCGGTCCCACCGTACTTGGCGATGTACTCGCGGATGAAGGCGGCGTTGGCCAGGCTGTTGGCCTCCGGGAACCAGTCGCCCGACGACATGATGCCCTGGACGTGGCCGGCACCGACCTCGTCGGGGAACTCGGTCGGTGAGTTGGCGCCGTTGGACAGATAGAGCCACTTCGGCTTGAAGCGCAGACGGGTCAGCGCGTTCACTTCCGCGTAGGCGTCGGCGGATTGCGTGCCGGAGACGACGACGTCGGGCCGGGCGGCGGCCACCCGGGCCATCATCGGACCCAGGTTGAGCGTCTGGGCGCCGTAGCTGGCCCGGAAGACGGTCCGGATGCCGGCGGCCTGCAATCGTCGTCGGATGTATTCGGCGACGGGGGTGGCAAATGGGTCACGGAGCTCGGTGTAGGCGGCCGTCCTCGGTCGCTGATCACGGGGGAGCGACAGGAGGTAGTCCGCGAAGACCGCGCCCTGTTTGATAACCGGAGCCTGCTGGACGAAGAAGAGGTCGTGGAGCTTCTCGGCGAACACCTCGGGGCCGCCGCCGGCGGGTTCGATGAAGGCGTAGCCGTAGTGGTTCACGACGCGTGCCGCCGGGGCGGTGAGCAGCGTGGAGAACGGACCGAGAACGATCTGGACCCTGTCACGGGTGATGAGCCGGCGGTAGTTGCTCGCGGCGACGGTCGGGCTCGATCCGTCGTTGAGCACGATCAGGTCGACCTGCCGGCCGAGCAGCCCTCCGGTGGCGTCGACGGTGTCGGCCCAGAGCTGATATCCGCGCAGAGCCGCTCGGCCGGGATCGGCGAAGTCGCCCGTCAGCGAGAGCGATACGCCGATCCGGATCGGGGCCGGGGCCGCGGCCGCGGTCGAGCCACATCCTGCCTGGGCGAGAGGGGCCAGCACGACGAGGGCAAGCGCCGCGAGGCGCCGATGGGTGGTGGTGAACCTGATCCGGCGCATCGGGGAGTTCCTTTCGCGGCGCACCGGGCCGCGCCGCGGGATCGCTGGCGGCGTGCGGTGGCGCCCATTGGCCCAGATGATCGGCGCCGCGATCATCGGCTTGAGACCGGAGCGGACACGCGAGCGCACGCCGTGCACGCCCGGCCCCGGGGAGCGGCCCGGTATCCCCGCACACTTCAGGCCCGAGCGCATCGGCCGATCGTCGGGCCATGCAGCGACTCTTCGGACCGGCGTCGTCGTTGCTCGGCCGGCTGCGCTTTGCGCAGAAGTTCCTCGTCGTGGGGCTGGTGCTGGCCGTGCCACTCGCTGTCGTGGCCTTCGCCTACGCGCGCGCCCAGCAGACGAGCATCGCCAGCAGTGACACCGAGCGCATCGGATTGACCGCGATGGCGCCCATCATCCAGCTCGCCGAGGACGTCGCGGTGGCCCGCCATGCCGCAGTCAGCAGCGGTCACGCGGTGGCGGTCCCGGCCGCCGACATCGCCGCAGTGGACCGCACCCAACGCGACTTCGGGCAGATGCTGAAGACCACCGGCGACTGGCAGGAGGTCCGTCAGCAGCTCGTCATCGCCGGCGTCACCCGCGGTCCGGCCACCGCGCTGGACGCCTACGACAGCGTCGACATCGGCCTCGAGAGCCTCATCGTCGCCGTGGGCGACGGTTCCCGGCTCACCACCGACCCGAGTCTGGATGCGTCCTACCTCATCGATCTCATCCAGCAGCAGGCCCCGCTGATCTTCGACACCACGACGAGAATCGGCGATGAGTTCAGAGTCGACGCGCTCTCCGGCTTTCCCGACGAGGTCGGGTTGCGAACGCAGGTCTCGGTCGCTCTCGGCGCGATCAACGCATCCGCCGCCACGATCGACGACGACGTCGAGACCGCGGCCCAGGACACCGACGATCGTGCAACGAGAGCCGATCTCCCGCCCCTCCTAGCGCCGCTCGACACCGCGGTCAGCATGCTCGACGAGAGCCTGGGGGCGCTGCGCTTCACGCGCGGCGCCGGCGCGGCGCGCCCGGCCGGAATGCGGGAGCTGACCCGGGCGGTCGATCAGCTGACGCGTGCCGCCACCGTCGCGCTCGAGCGGCTGCTGCGCGATCGCAGCGCCGCCGAGATCCACCGCGCGCATCTCGTCGAGGGGCTCGCCGCGCTGGCAACGGTCGCCGCGCTCTATCTGTTCGGCGCTTTCTACCTGTGCGTCGCCGGCGCGGTCAGCGAGATGCTGGCAACGCTCACCGCCGTCGCCTCCGGCCGGCTGAGCGAGCGCGTGACCGTCACCCACCGTGACGAGCTCGGACTCATCGCGGCCGCGATCAACGACATGGTCGCCAAGGTGGGCCACGTGACCGAGCAGCTCGCGACCGATGCCACCCACGATGGCCTGACCGGCCTGCCCAACCGCTCGGCGATCATCGACGAGCTCCAGCGGAGCCTCGCCCGGGCCAGCGACCACGCCACCGTCGCAGTGCTGTTCGTCGACCTCGACGGCTTCAAGCTGATCAACGACTCGCTTGGTCACGCCGCCGGCGACGACGTGCTGCGTGAGGTCTCCGGCCGGCTGCTGGCGACGACACGCCCCACCGATACCGTCGCCCGACTCTCCGGTGATGAGTTCGTCGTGGTGTGCCGCGGGCTCCCCGACGCGTCCGGCGCGGTCGCCGTCGCCGAGCGGATGCTGGCCTGCATCACTCCACCGGTCTCGATGCACGGACCCGACGGCGAACCGGCCCGCGCCAGCGTCGGCGCCAGCATCGGCGTCACGTTCGCGAGCGCCCCGAGCACCACGGCGGAGCAGATGCTCGGCGACGCCGACGTGGCGATGTATCACGCCAAGGCGCGGGGCCGCAACCGGGTCGAGGTCTTCGATGACCAGCTCAGAGCCGATGCTCGAGAGCGCCAGGCGCTCCACGAAGAGCTGGCACGGGCGATCAGCGACAACGAGATACGCGTCCACTACCAGCCGATCGTCGACGGACGCACCGCCGAGGTCCGCGGATTCGAGGCCCTCGTGCGCTGGGAGCACCCTGAGCGGGGACTGCTGGCGCCCGGCTCATTCATCGCCGAGGCCGAGAGCTCAGGGCTGATCGTGGCCCTGGGAGAGCTCGTGCTGCGCGAAGCCTGCCGGCAGCTCGCCGCCTGGCAGACCGCCTTGACCATGCCGTCGGGATTGCACATGTCGGTCAACCTGTCGGCCCGACAGCTGGAAAGCCATCACGTCCTCGAAGTCGTCAAGGCGGCGAGCGAGGATGCCGGGATCGACCCAAGCTCGCTCTGGCTGGAGATCACCGAAACGGCGCTGCTGACCGACGCCGGCACCGCAGCCGAGATCCTCACCGCGCTCCGCGCGCACGGCTTCAGGATCGCCCTCGACGATTTCGGGACCGGCTACTCATCGCTCACACATCTGCGGTCGTTCCCGCTGGACGTCATCAAGATCGATCGCAGCTTCGTGTCGGGCGTCGGCGTCGACCGCGGAGATGAGGCGATCGTCCGCACCGTGACCGGACTCGCTCGCGCCTTCGGGTTCGCCGTGGTCGCCGAGGGTGTGGAGACCGAGGAGCAACACCAGTGGCTGCTCGACGCCGGGTGCGATATGGCCCAGGGCTATCTCTTCGGACGGCCGGCACCGGCTCCGAGCATCGGTGGCCGGTCCATGCCCGTCGTGGCGCGAAGCGTCGGCTGACTCGGCCGAGATCCGCCTCCGGGCCCCGGTGGCCGGTCACATCGGGTGCATCGCTCTGGTGCGCCGCATCAGAAGCTGACGGTGCCGCTGCCGTACACCGTGCCCATCTGGGCAATCGTCGGAGCGCTGTTGCTCATGTTGCACCGTCCCTTCTTGGCGCCGCTCTTATAGGTCGAGCCGATGAACCCGAAGGACTCCGTGAGCTTGACCGTTCCATGGATGCCGGAGTAGAGCCCGGTCCCGCTGACGATCGGGGTCGCGGCGGACACGGTCAGCGAGGCTGAACAGGTCGCAGCGTCGACGGTCGGCGTCGCGCTATCGGATTCCTTGGTGATGGCGGTGAGATTGAGCGTGATCGTGCCCTTCTTCAGGCTCGCCGTCCCCAGCTTCTCGGCACCGCTGGTGACAGAGTGGCTCGTTCCGTAGTCGCCGACCGCCCCGGTGAACAGGATCTTGCCGTTGCCCTGACTCTGCCCGGGCTGGACGAAGAGCTCGATCGGGCCGCCCGCCGGTGTTCCCGACGAGCCCGCCCCCAGCGCGACTGAAGCGCCGCCGACGAAGCAGGCGAGAGTGCCTGCGACCGCGATCGCTGTCCTCTGTCGATGCATTGCACCCTCCTCTGCGAGTCTCGGACACAGACCGCGCACCGGCTCCACTCGTTCCACGCAGCGCACGGGTCCTCGCGCAACGGCGTGAGCTTACGCACAATTCGTTGCAAAGGGAAGGCCATCTCGCCGCGCGCGTCACCGTCGATCAGACGGTCTCTGCGCTCGACCGAGGTGAGCTCAGCGCCGGCGGTCCGGCCTTCCGCACGCGTCAGACTCAGCTCACCGCGAGCGCCTCGCGGACGCGCTTGACCGTTGCGCCCTTGCGGACGGGTGCCCCGGGGGCGAGCTGGGCGACGCGCACCTCCTCGATCAGCCATTTGACGTCACCGCGCCCGGCGGCCTGCGCCTCCAGCTCGTGGATCTCGGCCATCCGCCGACCGTCGGCCGCGGCATGGTTCGCCAGGCGTTCGAGGCGCTGCGCCGCGGCGCGCAGATAGCGCTCGACGTCGCCGAGGCGCGCGACACCCGTCGCCGCGAGCATCCCGGGGTAGACGAGCCGGCCGAGCTGGCGGGCGACGTCCGCCCGGGCGGGGCCCAGGGCGGCGCTCGCCGGGAGCGCGTCGAGCCGCTCGCGGATCGCTCGCGCCGCGTCGAGGATCTGACCGAACGCGACCAGCACCGCGAGCGTCGCGGGCCGGAGCTCCCCGCGGACGTGCTCGCACAGTGCCGAGAACGTCTCCGCGTCCCACGCCGGCCCGCCGCCACTCGCGGTCAGCGCGTCGAGCGCCGCGCTCGTGGCATCGTCGATCACCGCGTCCAGAGTGTCGTGGGGCGCAGCGGTGAGCGCGAGGGTCAGCTGCGGGCCGAGCTGACCGGCCACCCAGCGGCGGGGCGAGGGGACGCTGAGGGCGAGCAGCCGCCGGGTGCCCCGGGCCATCGTCACGGCCTGCTCACCGACGGTCTCACACACGCGGATCCCGACGGCGTCGCCCTCGTCGACGAGCGCCGGGAAGCCGCGCAGACCGGTCCCGTCGGCCAGATCGACCGTGCGCGGCAGCGCATCGACGTCGAAGCCGCGCATGCCATGGCGCGTGAGCGCCGGCACCGCGTGCGCCAGGCGCGCCGTCAGCACCGGCCGCAGCTCATCGCGCAGCGCGTCCAGCGACTGGCCCGAGGCGAGGACCGTCCCGTCCTCGTCCTCGACGCTGAAGGTCATCCGCAGGTGCGCGGGCAGGTCGTCCAGCGACCAGTCGGCGGGGCCGATGCGCACACCGCACAGCCGCTCGATGGCCGCGGCGAGGACGTCGAGCAGCGGGCCGGAGCGGGGCGTGACGTCGGCGAGCAGCGCGGTCGCGGCGTCGGGGATCGGCACGAGGGGCGTGCGCTGTCGCTTGGGCAACATCCGCAACAGCGCGACGACGAGCTCCATGCGAAAGGCGGGCACGAGCCACTCGAAGTTCGCCGCCCGCACCAGCCCGAGCGACGCGAGCGGAACGTGGACCGTGACGCCGTCGTGCGCCGAGCCGGGGTCGAAGCGGTAGGAGAGCGCAAGCTCCAGGGGCGGGCGGGACTGGATCCAGCGCGCCGGCCGGTCACGGTCGCTCGTGGCGGCGTCACCCTCGATCAGCATCTCCATCGGGTAGTGCAGCAGCGCCGGCTCGGTCTTCGCCGCCTGCTTGAACCAGCGGTCGAAATGACGCCCGCTGATGATCTCCGGCGGGATGCGCGCGTCGAAGAACGCGGCGCGCTTCGCCTCGCCGGCGAGCAGATCTCGCCGCCGCGCGCGCGCCTCGAGTGCCTGGACCTCCTCCACCCGGCGCTCGTTCTCACGCATGAACGCGTGGTGCTGATCCCAATCGCCCTCGACGAGCGCCCGGCGGATGAACAGCTGGCGGGCGGCAGCCGGATCGATCCGCCCGTACTGGACGTTCCGCGACGCGACGATCGGCAGGCCGTACAGCGTCACCTGCTCGGGGGCGACGACGGCGGCGCGTCGGCGATCCCATCGCGGCTCGCCGTAGGAGCGCTTGACCAGGTGCTCGGCGAGCGGCTCGATCTGCCTGATATCGACCGCCGCCGCTGTGCGGCCCCACAGCCGCGTCGTCTCGACGAGCTCGGCGACCATCACCCACGCCGGTCCGCGGCGCGCGAACACCGAGCCGGGCGAGATCGCGAACTTCGCCCCGCGCGCGCCGGTGTACTCGCGGGTCGCGCCGTCCTTCATCCCCAGGTGCGACAGCAGCCCGGAGAGCAGCGCGGTGTGGATCTGAGCTCCGTGCTCGCCATCCTCGTTCTCGCCCGGCGCGTCGCCGAAGGTCACGCCGACCTCGCGCGCCGCGTCCTCGAGCTGGGCGACGAGGTCCTGCCACTCGCGGATCCGCAGGTAGTGCAGGAACTCGGCCTTGCAGCGCCTGCGGACCTGCGAGCGCGAGAGCTCACCCTCCAGCGAGCGCAGATAGCGCCACAGGTTCAGGTAGGTGAGAAAGTCCGAGGACCGATCCGTGAAGCGGGCGTGGAGCTCGTCGGCCCGTCCGCGCTGCTCGGCGGGGCGCTCACGTGGATCCTGGATCGAGAGCGCGGCGGCGATGACGGCCACCTCGCGGACACACCCGAGCCGGTCGGCCTCCAGCACCATCCGACCGAGGCGCGGGTCGATCGGAAGCCGCGCGAGGTTGCGCCCGAGCGGAGTGAGCGCCTCGGCGGCCGACGGATCCAGCGCCCGCAGCTCGTGCAGCAGGGCGACGCCGTCGCGGATCTGGCGGCGGTCGGGCGGCTCGAGAAACGGGAACGCCTCGATCTCCCCCAAGCCGAGCGCGGCCATCTGGAGGATCACGCTCGCCAGGTTCGTGCGCAGGACCTCCGGGTCGGTGAACTCCGGCCGCGCGTTGAAATCGTCCTCCGAGTAGAGCCGGACGCAGATGCCGTCGGCAAGGCGGCCACAGCGGCCCTTGCGCTGGTCGGCCGACGCGCGCGAGATCGGCTCGACCGGCAGCCGCTGGACCTTCAGCCGCGCGCTGTAGCGCGAGACCCGGGCGAGACCGGTGTCGACGACGCAGTGGATCCCCGGCACGGTCAGTGATGTCTCGGCGACGTTCGTCGCGAGGACGACACGGCGCCGGGAATCGGCCGCCGGCCGCCCGCGGCCGAAGACCCTCTGCTGATCGGCGACCGCGAGCCGCGAGTAGAGCGGCAGGACCTCGACGCCCGGCCCGAGCCGCCCGGTGAGCAGCTCGGCCGCGTCGCGGATCTCGCGCTCCCCCGAGAAGAACGCGAGGACGTCGCCGTCGCGCTCGGCGAGCAGCTCCTCGACGGTCTCGGCCAGCGCATCGAGCGCATCCTCGTCCTCTCCCGGCGGCCGATATCGGACCTCGACGGGGTAGGTCCGGCCCGAGACCTCGATCACCGGGGCATTGCCGAAGTGCTCGCTGAAGCGCGTCGAGTCGATGGTCGCGCTCGTGATGATCAGCTTGAGATCGGGGCGCCGCGGCAGGATGCGGTGCAGGCAGCCGAGCAGGAAGTCGATGTTGAGCGAGCGCTCGTGCGCCTCGTCGACGATCACCGTGTCGTAGCGGCGCAGGAGCGGATCACGGCGGATCTCGGCGAGCAGCAGGCCGTCGGTGACCAGGCGGACCAACGTGTCCTCGGACCCGCGATTGTCAAAGCGGACCGCATAGCCGACGGCGCCGCCGAGCGGGACGTCGAGCTCGTCCGCGATGCGCTGGGCCACGGTCCGCGCCGCGATCCGCCGCGGCTGCGTGTGGGCGATGGCCCCGCGCACACCCCGCCCGAGCTCGAGGCAGAGCTTGGGCAGCTGGGTCGTCTTGCCGGAACCCGTCTCCCCGGCCACGACGACGACCTGGTGGTCTCGGATCGCGGCGAGCAGGTCGTCGCGGCGCGCCGATACCGGTAGCTGCGGTGGATAGGAGACCTCGGGGACCGACGCGCGCCGGCGCGCCACCCGGGCTCGCGCCTGCGCAAGCTGGTGCTCGAAGCGCGCCCGGCCCTCCGCGTCGTCACGAGCGAGCCGGCGGGCGTGGCGGCGCAGGCGCTGCTCGTCGCGCAGGGTGAGCTCGCGCAGCGCTGCCTCGTCGACGAGCGGCATCTATGCGGAGCCGGACCGTGCGACGAGCCGGGCGGCGGTGGGCGGGGTGCGGACGGCGACCATGTCCATCGAGAATAGGCCGCTCGCCTCGGTGCGTTCCGGCCGTGGCCGCCGCCGGCGGACCGGCTCTCCCCGCAGCCGGCGGACCGGATCTCCCCGCTACGATATCGGTACGACTCGGGTCTCAGGGTCGGTCCCGAGGGTGAGGAGCGCACAATGTCAGCTGACGAGGCCGCCGAGCTGCGAAACGCTCTCAAGGCCCTGCAGGACGCCCGCCAAGCGGGTGACGCCCACGGCGGCACGGCTGTCCTGGAACGCGCGCTGCTGGTCACGCCGCGCTCTGCCATCGATGACAACGGGGAGCTCGTCGTCGCCGCCATCAGGCTGCTGCGCGGCGCTGACGACAACGGCACGACGCGCCTCGAGGTGCGCGATCAGGGGATGACGCACCGCCGGTGGTTCGAGGTCAACCCACACGGTGAGGTCAGCTGGGGCGACCGCTGACCGTCGGCGCCCGCCGATCCTCGTCGCGGCGCTACGCCGCTCGGGCGTGGCGCTTGGTCGAGCGCTTGGACTTGACGCCAGAGAACCGCAGGTAGCCGCGGGACAGGTCGTCGCCGAAGCCGTCGACGAGATACGCGCAGACCACCGCGGTGCCGGTGAAGCCGCGCTTGAAGTTGAGCGCCAGCGGCGACGAGAAGTTTCCCGCCGAGCTCGGGGTGACCTGCTCGAACAGGGTCAGGACCGCGCCCTCGTCGGCGCGGGTGATCTGGACATCCTGCTGATCGTTCGCCGCGCAGCCGTTGAAGTGCTTCGTCGACTTGATGGTCACGACGAGTCCGGCCGGGCCCTCCGTCGCGTCATAGCTCCCGGAGATCTCCAGCAGATTGTGGCCGGGGGCGCGGATCGGAGCGTGCCTCGGCGCCACCGTGAGTCCCAGATGACCGGGCTCGGTCGCACCCGGAGGGCCGCCGAACCCGGTCGGGGGCGTTCCGGTTCCGGGCGCGTCGGTGACCGTGAACGGCACGGGGCTCGAGACCGCGAAGGTGGCATCGGTGAACTCGTCGCCGAGGTAGGCGCACGCGACGTAGCTGCCGGTGGCGGTCACCGTCTTGACGACGTCGTCGTTGACATCCGCATCCCAGCTGTAGGAGCCCTGCTCGAGCAGGGCCGGCGTCGTCAGCCCGAGGGCCGAATACTCCGCGAGCACGTCAGGACCGCCGTACGCCTGCTCGATCGCCTCCGCCGTCGCCGCATAGCTGGCTGGGCAGCCGCCGCGCAGGATCGGCGACGCGCTCGGAGTGAACAGCACCGCCACCCCGTAGTCGCCACCGTCATTACCGTCCACCGATCCCGAGCCACGCCGAGCCGATCAGCCGGTCGGTCCAGGGTGCGCACGGCGGCCAGGACGAGCCCGTAGCTGAGCGCATCCTCGGCGACCGCCGCCAGCCACGCCGAGCGGCCCGGGACCTTGACCCGCAGGCGTGATCCCACCCACGCGGAGGCCAGCGCGGCCGCCGCCCCGAGATCCGAACGCGCCCGCTCGCCGCTAACGCGGGAGTGCCCGTTCCAGGAGCGCGAACAGCGCCGCGAAGTGGCGCTCGGTGGCCGCCTCGTCGTAGGCGCCCATGTCGGCCATCGTGTACCCGTGCCGCGCCCCGTCGTAGCGCTCGGTGATGTGGCGCACGCCGGCGTCGTCCATCGCCCGGTCAAGGGCCGCGATGTTCTCGGGGGTCATGCTCCCGTCCTGGTCGGCATGACCCCAGTAGACCTCCGCCCGGACGCGACCAGCGAGCAGGTGCGGGCTGTCCGGTTCGTCGGTGACCATGCCGCCGGTGTGAAAGCCGCCGAGCGCGGCAACCTGATCAGGATGCTCGGCCGCGACCGCCCAGCCCAGCCGGCCGCCGAAGCAGTAGCCCGTGATGGCGAACGGGCCGCTGGTCAGCTCGGAGAGCCGGCCGAGGTACGCCCCGCCGTCGGCGGCGATCGCCGCGGGGGTCAGCGCGGCGGCCAGCGGACGGATCGACTGCATGAACCGGCCGCGAGCTTCGGGATCCTCGAGCGCCGGCGTCTCCCACAACGGAGCGCGCCCGCCCCGGTAGAACACGTTCGGCGCCAGCACCACGTAACCCCGGTCGGCGATCCGGTCGGCCATCTCCTCGATCCGCGGCCGCAGCCCGATCGCATCGATCATGAACAGGACGCCGGCATGCGGCCCATCGCCGGCCGGGGTGGCGAGGTAGCAGTCGGCGACCCCGTCCGGGGTCGGCACGTCGATCGTCGAGCCGTTCATGACCTGATCGTCAGTCGCGCTGCTCGGTCGGCCGGATGAGGATCTCGTTGACCGCCATCCGCCGCGGGCGCGTGACGATGAAGATGATCGCGTCGGCGATGTCCTGCGCCTGCATCCGCTCGACGCCCTCAAACCGCTTGCCCATCTGCTCGCGGATCTCCGGTCGATTGTGGCCGGCGAGCTCGGTCGCGACCGCCCCGGGCTCGACCAGCGACACGCGCACGTGCCGGTGCGTGACCTCCTGGCGCAGCGACTCGCTGAACGCGCCGACCCCGTGCTTGGTCAGGTTGTAGACGCCGCTGTTCAGGCGGGCGACGCGCCCGGCGACGCTGGAGACATTGACCATGTCGGCCACGCCGCGCGGTGAGTCGGCAGCCGCGTCGAGCAGGTGGGGAAGGGCGGCGTGCGCGCACCGGATCAGGCCGTTCACGTTGACGGCGATCATCCGCTCCCACTCCTCCAACGGCGCGTTCTCGATCGGGCCGAGCAGCATCACGCCGGCGTTGTTGACCAGCGTGTCCAGCCGGCCGAGGTCGGCGACCGTCCGCTGCACCGCGCTCGCCGCCGTCGCCGGGTCAGAGACGTCGGCCTGCACCACGAGCGCTCTGGCACCGAGCTCGCCGATGCGCTCCGCCACCCCCTCCAGGCGATCCACGCGCCGCGCGGCCAGCGCCACGTCGGCGCCCTCGGCCGCCAGGGCGAGCGCGACCGCCTCACCGATCCCGCTCGAGGCACCGGTCACGAGCGCAACGGTGCCCTCAAGCGGTCTGGCGGTCACCCCTTGATTATCGCGGATCGACGCTCCGGCCGATCACTGACGTATGCCAACGATCCCACGCCCGATGCACCTGCCCCGCCGGTCCCGCCACACGATGGGGGCGCGCCTGACGGTCCTGCTGTCGGTGTGCGGCCTGACGCTGTCCGTGGCGGCCGCTGACGCCGACGCCTCGCTGGTCACCACCACGATCACGACGGCGGGCGAGACCCCCTACTCCGTGCCGGCCGGCGCCAGCTCGCTGCAGGTGACGGTCGTCGGAGCGCCCGGACAGGCCCGCTACGCGGAGGCCTCCCCCGGTCAGGGGGCCGATGTCCAGGCCACGCTCTCCGCGCCGTTCCCCGGCAGCACGCTGTACGCCGAGGTCGGAGCCACGGGCGGGGCCGGCGCCGGGACCTCGACGTGGGCGGGCGCGGGCGGCGGAGCCTCCGACGTCCAGACCTGCTCGATCCTCGAGAGCTGCATCGACACCGGCGACCCGGCGACCGACCCGCGGCTGATCGTGGCCGGGGGCGGGGGCGGGACCGGAGCGGAGGGATTCGGCTTCGGCGGGACCGGCGGGAGCGGCGGAGTGACGGCGGCGATCACCGGTCCGGGGGCCGGCGGGAACGGAACCGACGGGGCGACCGGCGGCGCGGGCGGCAACGCCGGCCTGGCCGCCACGACGACGCCGACGACGGCGGCGGCCCCGGGAGACGGCAGCGGGACGTGCGGCGGGCAGGGCAGCGCGGCATCGGTCGCCGACGGCGGCGCCGGCCAGACCGCCGACGGCGGTCGCGACAGCGACGGCGGCGGTGGCGGTGGCGGCTGGGTCGGCGGATCCGGCGGCGGTGCCGGCGGCTGCGGCGGCGACGGCGACGGTGGCGGGGGCGGCGCGGGCGTCAGCTACGTGGCGAGCTCCGCGACCCTGACCGGCATCGGCGTGGCCGGCGAGACCGGGCCCGAGGTCAGCATCACCGCGACGATCGCCGCCGCCCCCGCGGCGACGATCACGAGCCCGGCCCGGGACGCCGTCTACGCCCGCGGCCAGGTGGTCGACGCCGCCTTCAGCTGCGCCGAGGGCACAGCCGGGTCCGGCCTCGAGCCCGGCGCGGATGGCTGCAGCGGGACGACGGCCGACGGCGCCGCGCTTGACACGAGCGCGCCGGGCGTGCACGCCTTCACCGTCACCGCGACGAGCACCGACGGCCTGACGACCTCCCGGGAGGTCGTCTACTTCGTCCGGTGGCGACGACGGCCGCGGCGGTGGGCGACGCCCCGCTACCGGTGGCATGGCCTCGGACCGGCCGGTCTTCGCCACACCCGCCCGGCCGTCGATCGGGAGCCCTCCGCGCTCGACCGTGCTCTGCCGCGGTGAGTCCCGAACGAACGCGGGCGTCCTGGCTATTGGACGCCGTCCTCTGGGGGAGGCGCTGGCTGAGGCCCGCCGGCCCAATGGCATCGGCGGCCGAGGCTAGCCTCGCCATCCGGGGGCGGCCAGCAGGGTGGTGAGATCAGACGCCGGTTGGGGCCGGGCGAGCAGAAAGCCCTGCACCCGGTCGCAGTGCAACGTCCTCAGCGTGCCGAGCTGCTCTTCGGTTTCGACTCCCTCGGCGGTGATGGTGGCGCCGAGGGCCTGGGCCATGCCGATCATGGCGGCGACGATTGCCTGGTCTCGTCGGTCCTGGTGAAGATCAGTGATGAAGCTGCGGTCGATCTTGATCGCGCCGAGGGGATGCTGCTTGAGCCAGGAAAGTGACGAAAAGCCGGTCCCGAAGTCGTCGAGCACGATCCGAACGCCGGCGGCGTCGAGCTCTTGCAGCGTGCGCGTCGTGACCGCGTTGGGGCGCATGAGCGCCGTCTCGGTGATCTCGAGGGTCAACATGTCGAGCGGGAACTCGGCATGCGCTGCCGTCCGCTGAACCGAGAGCGCGAATCCGGGGTTGGAGAGTTGAAGGGTTGAGACGTTGACCGCCAATTCCAGGGCCCGGCCGGTGTCGACCGTGACGCGGGCGAGCGCTTCGCAGCTCTCGCGCAGCACCCAGGCTCCGATCGGCACGATCGATCCGGTGTCTTCAGCGACCGGGATGAACTCCGCGGGTGACACCGCGCCCAATGACGGGCTGGTCCAGCGCAGCAGCGCTTCCACCGCGACCATATGTCCGGTAGCGAGCTCGAGCACCGGCTGGAACGCCAGGCTCAACTCACCCCGCACCTCGGCGCCGCGGAGCTCTCGGGCGAGCAGCAGACGGCGGCCGGGGCGCACTCGTCGGCTGCCCTCATAGAACACGCAGCGGTCGCGGCCGGAGCGCTTGGCGGCATACATGGCGGTGTCTGCTTGGCGGATCGCTTCGCGCGCATCGGTATTCGGACTGCAGATCACCGTGACCCCGACGCTCGCGGTGACGACGGTGGACGCGAGGCCGGGCAGCGGCTGGGAGATCGCTTCCAACAGCCGTAGGCCGAGCTGCCCGGCCGATTCGGCGTCGGAGACCTCGCCGGCGATCACCACGAACTCGTCGCCGCCGAAGCGCCCAACGAAATCGGTCGAGCGGACAGTGACCGACAGGCGATTGCCGATCTCGGCGATCATCTCATCGGCGCGGTCGTGACCCAGACTGTCGTTCATCGCCTTCAGGCCGTCGAGGTCGACGAACATGACCGCGACGGGCGTCTGCTCGCCGGCATGTACGAGGGCTCGTTCCAATGTTTCGAAGATCGCGGTCCGGTTCGCCAGACCAGTCAGCCCATCGTGGCGTGCATCACGCGTCAGGCGCTGCAGGGATCGGTCGCGCTCGATCGCGATCCCCGCCACGCGCGCCCAGTCCCGCAAGAGCGTCAGATGCTCCGGTCCGGGGCGCCGGGGCTGGGCGCCGTAGAACGCCAAGGTTCCGAGCACCTCGCCGCCGGGAGCCTCGATCGGACTTGACCAGCAATGCGCCAGGTTCGCCCCGGACGCCAGTGCGCGGATCGGGGCCCACTTCGGATCGCGGCTCAGGTCCTCAGAGATCGTCACCTGCCCCGACCAGGCAGCCGAGCCACACGTGCCGACGTTCGGCCCGATCACCACCCCGTCAATCGCCGCCATGTAGTGAGCGGGCAGCGACGGACCGGCGCCCGGGTGCAATGTGCTCGAGCTCCCGTCGAGCAGCAGCACGCTGACGATCAAAGATGGATCGTGACGCTCGACGCTCGACGCGATCTCGGTCAGCACCTCTCGCAGCGGAGCCGCACTGGCGATCAGGTCATGCACTCGGTTATGGGAGACAGCGAGCTCTTGGAAACGTGCGGCCTCATCCTGGGCGAGACGCAGCTCCACCTGCATGCCGGCCGCGGCGGCGACGACGCCCAGAACGTGCTCATCGTGCGCAGACCAGCGACAGTCCGCGTCCTGGGCGATGCCGATCCACCCCACCACGTGGCTGTCGACCGAGACCGGAGCCGCGAGGTGGGAGTGCGTGTCATCCACCCAGCCGGCGAGATCCGTTGCGGCGAGAAGATGCCCATCGAGCCGATCAGAAAACGCGACTCGTTCGGAGTCCTCGACGAGACCGTCTCTCGCGCATCGGCTTCTCACGACCACATGCTTGTCGTGCAAAAGAGCGAAGATCGCCACCGCCGCTCGGGTGCACCCGAGCAGCTCCGCCGTCCAGCGATCAAGCTCCGCCTCAGCTGCGGCATCGATCAGATCGGAGCGGGAGAGCAGTCTGGTTCGTGACAGAAGAGCGGTCGGGACGGACCTCACGTCACTCTCGATCGTCGGCTCACGTCGCACGGACACGATGATCGACCACGCCCCCAATAGCTTTACGGCCCGCGATGCGATCTGCAGACGAAGCGAGGCCGCATACGCGACCGAGCAGATCGCGGTCGGGCCAGACTGAGAGCGCCGGCGACCAGAACCGAAGCGGTCCAGCCGTGCACGGAAGTCGGATGCCGGACCACCACGGCTTCGGCGCCGGCCGGGCCGAAGCCGACGCAGTCGCCGACTGCCCGCCGCCCGTGGCTCTCGTCGGCGGCGGCCGTCGGGTCGGCCATCGCCCGGGCGGGCGAGTCGCGGGCTTGCCAGCGGCCCGGCAGCGGCGCACTCGCCGCGAGGTCGGCGTCAAGGGTGCGCCGGCCTCCCACGCCGAAGGAGAGAAGGGACCGCCGGGCGCCGGACTTGTCTGGAATCAGCCGACTGGTTAGGGTGTGCGCCGATGAGCGAGGCTTGGTCGTGCTGCTGTCGGGTTGTACTCGGGGTTCTGCTCGCGGTGGTCTTCGTCCTCTTGGGCCTTGCCGGCCGGGCTGACGGCGCTGTCTCCCCGCCCACATGGGTTCAGCTCAGTCCCGCGGCCAGCCCGCCGGCGGAGTTCGACGCGGCGGCCGCCTACGACGGCGCCACGGGCCAGTTCGTGCTCTTCGGGGGGCAGATCCCCGGCCAGGCGCTCGCGAACGACACCTGGGTCTGGAACGGCTCGGCGTGGTCTGAGGTCTTCCCGGCGACGTCGCCTCCGCCGGCCTTCGGCGGGCGTATGGCCTATGACGCGGCGACCAAGCAGTTGATCCTGTTCGGCGGCAACATCTTCGAAAACGACACCAGCCTCATCTCAAATGAGACCTGGGAGTGGACAGGATCAGACTGGGTTGAGCTGGATCCGGCCACGAGCCCGCCGCCGCTCGCTGAGCAGGCGATGGCATATGACCCGGCGACGGGGCAGATCCTGATGTTCGGCGGCCTGGGCGGCACTCCCCAGACCGGCTTCAGTGCGACCAACGGCACCTGGGCGTGGAACGGATCGACCTGGCAGCAGTTGACCCCGAGCACCGTGCCCTCAGTCCGCCGCGAAGCCGCGATCGGCTGGGACGCAGCGACCAGTCAGCTGATCATATACGGCGGGGAGGCTTCCGCGGAGCTCAGCGATACGTGGATCTGGAACGCCACAACGAACAACTGGACGCAGCAGGCCCCGAAGGTGAGCCCGGGCCCGCTTGCCTACGCCCCCCTTGTCTATGACAGCACCACCGGGCAGATGCTGCTGATCGCGGGCAGTTCGGCAAGCGGTTCAGCGCTGAGCACCGTCTGGGATTGGTCGGGATCGAACTGGATCGAGCAGACGCCGTCCACGGTGCTCACGCCGGCTCGCTTCTCGCCCGTGGCAGGCTACGACACGTCCACCTCGCAGCTGCTGCTGTTCGGCGGTGACTCCAGCGTGGCCAGCTTCTTGAACGACACCTGGCTGTGGACGCCGCTCGCCGTCGGCACCCAGGCTTTGCCGCCCGCCGCGGTCGGCCTGCGCTATTCGACCGCGGTCCAGGGGATCGCCGGCGCGCCCCCGTACACGTGGTCGGTCAGCTCGGGGTCGCTGCCGTCGGGGCTCAGCCTATCCCCCGGGGGCGTGATCAGCGGCAGCGCGCAGACGACGGGCAGCTCGACGTTCACCCTCTCGGTGGAGGATTCAGCGGGCGACACCGCGACGCGGTCGTTGACGCTCACCGTCAATCCCACGCCGGCGGCTGCCGTCTGGGTCTCAAACGGCTCCAACAGCCTGATCAACGCCTTTGCCCTGAATGCGAGCGGCAACGCCACACCGACCGTGACGCTCGGAGGGTCGTTGACGCAGCTCGACGGTGTCGGCGGCCTCGTGCTGGACAGCACCGGCGAGCTGTATGCGTCCAACAGCGAAACACCATCGGTGACCGTCTATCCCTCCGGCGCCAGCGGCAATACGGCACCAGTGCGCACGATCGCCGGAGCCGCCACGGCTCTGGTCGATCCCGCAGGGATCACCGTCGACCCGTCGGGTCGGCTGTACGTGACGAACCCGCCCGCGGGCACGGTAACCGTCTATCCCGCCGGTGCGAACGGGAACCAGGCGCCGGTGCAGACGATCGGCGGCTCCAACACCGGGCTACGCGACCCCGTGGCGGTGACGGTCGACGCGGCGGGACACATCTGGGTCGCGGACTACGCCAACAGCAGCCTGAGCGAGTTCGCGGCTGACGCCACCGGAAACGTCGCGCCCATGACGACGATCAGCGGACCGTCGACCGGCATCGACTACCCGGACGGACTGACCCAAGAGAGCAACGGCAACCTGCTGGTCGCGAACGTGTACGGCGAATCAGTGACCGAGTACGCCAACGCCCCGCCGTACGGAAACGCATTCTCGAAGTTCACGATTTCCGGCGCCGCCTCCCAACTGGACTTCCCCGAGAGCCTCGATGTGGACGGCAAGAACGACGTATACGTCGCCAACGAGCTCGGCGGAGTCAACGTGTACGCGCCCGGCGCCTTCACGCCCGAGGCGGTCATCACCGGATCGAACACGGGCCTCGAGCATCCGCATGCGCTCGCGGTCGCGCCGCCGATGACGATCGCCACCCGCGCCCTGCCGGCGGCGGCCCTGCGGCGAGGCTACTCCGCCGGTCTGTTCGCCCTGCTCGGCGCGCCGCCGCTGCGCTGGCGGATCGTCCACGGCCGCCTCCCGACCGGCCTGCGCCTCGCGACCTCCGGCCGCATCTCGGGCGTACCGGTCAGCCTCGGCCGCGCCACGTTCACCGTCAACGTGACCGGCTCCTCGAAAAAGGTCGTCAGTCAGGAGCAAAAGCTCACCCTGACGGTCTTGCGCGCGCCGACGGTGACGGCGATCACACCCGCATCCGGGCGCACCGCCGCAGGCACCAGGGTGACGATCACCGGCACCGGATTCGCCACCGACTCGAGCTCGACGGTCGTCGATTTCGGCCGGTATGCGGCGCCCAGGGTCCGGTGCCAGTCACACAAGCTATGCACCGCGGTTGCGCCCCCACACCGCACAGGGAGTGTCCGCGTAACCGTCACCGTCGACGGGCTGACCTCGGCGACGACGCCGGGCGACCGCTTCACATACCACCGCTGAGAGCTGTGCTCGACACGCCGTGGCGGCATCCCGTTCCGGCACCGCCGGCTCTGTGAAGCGGCTGGGGCGGCGCTCACCGATCTGCGCGGCACACTTGACGTCCTGCGTGATCCCGATCGTGAGGCGCCGCTCGGGCCTGCGACAGGGCTTCAGGACATCGCGGCGCTGACCGGCGGGCTGCGTTCGGCGGGGCTCGAGGTCACGCCCGAGGTCGGTTCCGTCTCCGATCTGCCGGCGCCGATCCAGGCCGCGGGCTATCGGATCATCCAGGAGGCGCTGACCAACGTCGCTCGCCACGCCGGCGCGTCGCGGGCGCGTGTGTCGGTGCATCGCATTCCCGCTGCTCGCCGGGGAGTGGCGGGGGCGGGCGAGCCTGCCGGTGGCCGGCGTGCGGGACCGCGCCCAGCTCGTGGTCGTCGCCCATGAGCCCGGACTGATCGCCCCCGGACGGCCGAATCAGCTCTGATCCGCCGTGGTGTGTCGTCTGACCGTTGAATAACAACGGCCAGATGACACACCCCAGTCTCCCCCCTCACCCTTCCGGAAGCGCGGAAGTGGATCTGGATCGCGGCCTCGGTGCTCGCCCCGAGCGCCCGGCGCGCCGACACGCAACCGGACGCAACGCCGCCCAGGACCGGCCTGGCTTGGCTAGTGCCTGTTCCTCCTCCTCTTCCCCCGCTTGTGCCTGTTCCTGCGCTTGTGCTTGTGCTTGTGCGTGTGCTTGTGCTTGTGCTTTGACTTCGTCTTGGGCGGCGCCGAGTTCAGGACGGGCGGCGCTCCGGTCATCGTGACGTCGGTGAAGTTGCCGCTCCCGTCGACCGCCACGGCGTGCAGGACGTCTCCGGGGTTCACGGTGATCGGGGCCGTCCACGTGCCCGAGCCGGCCGGCGTCTGTGTCGCCTGGACGGTGTTGAACGTCTGGTTCGTCGTGTTCTCGACGATCGCGTTGGTGTAGAAGACGACATCGGAGATCGGGACCGTGGCCGAGGTGATGCCGGCGGCGGGGGCGTACAGGCTGAGCTCGTCGATCGACCACCACCAGGTCGGATTCGATGCGGTCAGCGTGATCCTGACGTACTGCGCGGTGACGGTCGGGAAGCTGGCGACCTCGGGCGTGCCCGCGCCGGTGCACGTCACCGCCGGAGTCCACGTCGTCCCGTCCGGCGACGTCGCCACGGTGTAGCCGCGGGCGTAGTCCGACGAGGAGTTGGGAACCTGCATGTTCAGTTCGTCAAAGGTCTGCGGCGCGCCGAGGTTGACGGTCAGCTCCTGCCCCGGCGCCTGGGTCGCGTCGGAGCTGAAGCGGGTCGTCAGGTCCCCGTCGAAGGCGTTGGCGACGGCGTCTCCCCCGCCGGCGTTCGTGTTCGTGGTCGCGCTCCATCCGCTCTGGGACAGCGGAGTGCCCGCGACCGCGGCGATGCAGTCAGTGGTGTCGTTGACGTTGCTCGGGCTGTCGGCGACCCCCGTCAGCGTCGCGACTCCATTGGCGTAGCTGAGCGGCCCTGTCACCGGGGCGCCGGTGTCGGCGGTCGCCGGCGGCTGATAGCCCGGATTCAGGAGAAAGTCGTCGGTGTAATAGCTCTGGAACTTCGCGCCGGGCGCGGACGGAAGGGCGCCGATCCCGACCCAGTTGAAGTTCCCGAGGATGTTGTCACGATGACCCCAGTTGGAGGCGCTGTCCTGATACATGTACCAGAAGACCCCCGCCGCCGCCGTCGGGAAGCCGGCGACGATGTCCTCTCCCCACGCCGGCGAGTTGGCCAGGATCGGATTGATGAAGAGCCTTCCGGAGACCGGCTGGCCCAGCGGGGCGTTGATCGGGCTGGGATGGTCGGTGTAGCCGTAGGTCGCCATCTCCTTGGAGTGATTGGAGGCGATCTGCGACAGCAGCGTGGGGTCCAGCGACAGATCAGGCAGTCCCCGCACCTCTCGCTCGTTGTTGAACAGCCAGAGCTGCTGCTGTTGCGCGGTCATCGCGTCATAGCCGGCGGGGACCACGAGGGGCACGCTGCATCCCTCCGCGGCGCGCGCCGCGGTGAATGCCTGATCGATCCCCTGGTCGGTCGTGAAGTCGGTCGGCGCGCTGAAGTTGCTTGCCGGATTCGCCGTGCTGCACGCGGCCTGTGCGGCGGCCGGGCACAGGACTGACACCAGCGCCGCTGCGCAGAGGGCAGCGGTGACGACGAGGCGGCGGACGGTCGTCTGTCTGGTCATGCTCCGCAGCCTAACCGGGCGCCGCCGCGTTACCGCAACCGGAGCGCAACACCGGCGCAACCGCGGTCCGAGGGGCCCGTCGAGCGGTCTTCCGAGGCGCGGCTTAAAATGTCGCGGCCATGCATGCGATAGCGGCGCCCTCTGAGGAGACGGTGCTGGTCGTGCTGGCCGGCGGGCTCGCGCTCGAATGGCCGGGGCGCCGCGTGGACGCGCACCTGCGCCGGCGCGGGGCGGAAGTGGTCTTCGCGCGGCTGGCGCTGGCCGGCGGCGCGCCCGTGGATCGCGAGGCACTGGCTGACGCGGTGTGGGGTGAGACATGGCCGAACTCGTGGGAATCGTCGCTGCGCAATCTGATCGCGGATGTGCGGCGGTGGCTGGAGCAGGCGAGCGCCGCGGGCTGGCTGGTCAGGGCAGGGGGCGGATACCGGCTCGTGCTCCCGCCAGGCTCGATCGTCGACATCCGGCGGACGGAGTCCGAAGCCGAGGCGGCGGAGACGCTGCTGAGGGCCGGAGACGTCGCAGAGGCGATGCGACGCGCCGAGCGCGAGCTCGACCGGAGCCGGGGCGGAGTGCTGGAGCGGGCGCGAGGTCGATGGGCGGACACGCTGCGGGCAGAGGTGGGGCTCGGCCGCCAGCGTCTGCAACGAGTCGTGTGCGAGGCCGCGCTGGCCAGCGGAGATCCCGCCCGGGCGGAGCGTGTGGCGAGGCGGCTCATCGAGCTGGAGCCGCTGCGCGAAGAGTGGCATCGGCTGCTGATGCGAGCGTTGCGCGCGGCGGGCAACGGAGGGGAGGCCCTGATGGCGTTTGACGCCTGCCGCCGGACGCTGGCCGAAACGCTCGGCGCGATGCCGTCGCCCGCGACGCATGCGCTGTTCATGGGCATCCTCGCCGAGGAGAGCGGCGATCCCGCGACGCCGAGCCCCAGCCCGACGCCGCCCTCCGCAGATGCTGCGCCGGTGCTGCTCTCGGAGCGTCAGACAGCGTTCATCGGCCGTCACCGGCTGCTCGGCGTCCTCGAGTCTGAGCTCGCGGCCGTGGCGGAGTCCGGTCCGCAGGTGGTGGTGGTGTCAGGCGAGCCCGGCCTGGGCAAGACGCGGCTGGCGGCCGAGCTGGCCGCCCGCGCGATGTCACGGGGAACACGCGTCCTGTACGGCCGTGCCGAGGAACACGTCGCGATCGCGTACCGGGCGGTGGTGGAGGCGCTGGACGCCGGTGTGTCCGCGACGAACTCGCGGGCTCTCGCGGACTCGCTCGGCGAGCATCGAGCCGTGATGAGCGGCCTGCTGCCCTCGTTGCCGGCACCGGACTCCGGCGGCTCGCGGACGAGCGGATTGGTGGACCTCGACCGCTGGCGCGTCGAGCAAGGCGTGATCGCCACCCTGAGGCTGCTGAGCGGACCGACCGGCGCGCTGCTGGTGCTCGACGACATGCAGTGGGCCGCCCAGCAGGAGTGGAGGCTGATCGGCGCGATCGCCGATCGCACCGATCTTCCCGTGCTCGTCCTCGTTCTCACCCGATCGCCGCCGGGGTCAGATCTCCGTCCGCGGCGATTGCCCGGGCGCGAGCGGACCCATCACATGGAGCTGGAGCCGATGACCGTCGGTGAGCTCGCCGAGCTGGCCGAGGCCTGCGGGGCGGCCGACGCGCACGACGATTCGCGGGCGGCTGCGTCTCGACTGCTGGCCTTGAGCGGTGGCAACCCCCTGCTGGCGGTCGAGCTCCTGCGATCGTGGACGGCCGAGCGATCGTGGACGGCGGAGCGCGCGCACGACGGGCGGGCACGGATGCACGCGCTGGTGCGAGGGCGGCTGGCGGCGGTGTCGACGCAGGCCGAGGCGGTGCTGGCGCTGGCGGCTGTCGCGGGCCAGGAGTTCGATCCGAGGGTGGTGGTCGCCGCCAGCGATCTGGCCGACGCCGAGGTCGCCGCCGCCCTCGGCGAGGCGCGACGAGCGCGACTGCTCGTACCCGCCACCGGGAGCTCCCAGTGGCTGGGCTTTCGTCATGCGCTCGTGCGCGAGGCGCTGCTCGCGGCTCTGCCGCCGGGCGTGGAGTCCGACCTGCATCGCCGCCTTGGGCTGGTCGTCGAATCGCGGGCCGACGATGATCCGCGATCGCTCGCCACCGCCGCCTATCACTTCGGCGCGGTGCTGCGAGCGGGCGAGTGGAGGCGCGCGGTGCGCTACGGGCTGCCCGTCGCCCATACCGCCGCCGGAGCCGGCGTGCACGAAGACGTTGTGATGATCGCCGGGCGCGTGCTCGAGGTCCTGAGGGCAGCCGGAGATCCCGATCCTGACGCCCGGCTCGAGCTCGAAGTGCTGCTGGGCGGCGCACAGCGCGCGCTCAGCGATCCGGCGGGGGACGGCGTGCTGTTCGCCGCGTTCGCCAACGCGCGCGAGCGCCAGGATCCCCTGCGGATGGCCGACGCCGCGCTGGCCTTCACCGACGCCGGAGCGGCGAGTGGGGAGGCATACGTCGATGATGGCCTGTGCGAGCTCTACGCCGAGGCTCTCGCCGGACTGGGCGACGGCGATCAGCGCCGGCGCGCTCTGTTGCTCGGTCGATTGGCGAGCGGGTACGCCTGGCGGCGCAGCGGCCCTCAGGCGATCTCGACCGCCGAAGAGGCGCTCGAGCTCGCGCGCGGGCTCCAGGATGCCGCCACGCTGACGCGCGTGCTGACGACCTCACGCCGAGCCCTGTCGGGACTTGGACGCCTGGCGCACATGCAGGCGATGGAGGACGAACTGCTCGCCCTGGCCGAGTACTTCGACGACCCCGGTCAGTGGGCCCGCGCCCTGCTCTGGCGATACGAGTCGTCGCTGCAGGCCGGCCGCGGCGCCGACCTTGAGCGGCTCGTCAGCCGTGCCGCGGACGCCGTCTCAGTGCTCCACATGGGCGCCTACCATCATTCGCTCGCCTACGTCCAGGCGTCGCTCGCGCTCCTCCGCGGCGATCTCTCACAGGCCGAGCGGCTGGTGGAGCGGGCGGCCGCGATCGGCCTGGAGCGCGGCGCCGAGCCATTCATCGTCGAGGCGATCCGGGTCCAGCAAATGCTCGCGGTGCGTCGAGAGCAGGGCCGGCTGGACGATATCGAGGATCCCGTGCGGCGCGTGTTCGAGAACGCCGACGTGCCCGCGTGGACTGGCGTCGTGAGTCTGCTGGAGCTCGGGCTCGGTCGATTCGAGGGGCTGCTCGACAGGGTCGACGGGCTGCTCGACGCCCACGCGCAGGCGGGGATCACGATGGCGGTCCCGCTCGGGCTGCTAGCTCAGATGGCCGAGCCGGTGGCCGCCTGTGCCGACCGTGGCCGGGCCGGAGCAATCTATGAGGCCATCGCCCCGTACTCCGGCCAGGGCGGCTACGTCGCCTGCTTCACCGGGCCGATCGATTATCACCTCGGCCTGCTGGCAGACCTGCTCGGCCGCCACGACGAGGCCGATCGCCGCTTCCGTGCAGCGGCGCAGTTCAGCGAGCAGCTCGGCGCTCCGCTGTGGGCGCGGCGGTGCCGGAGCGCGCTGGATCGCGCCGGGGCACGGGGCGCGAGGTCGAGAGCGTGACGGGGTCAGACGCCGACGCCCGGTCAGAGAGGATGCCCGGCCGGCTGGGCTCGCTAAAAGAATGAACGTTCGCTCTTGACAGAGCCGAAATCTCACCGTAGATTTATCAAAACGAATGTTCTTTCTCTTTAGGAGGTTGAGGCGATGACTGTTGCTGCACCTTTGGCGGGTCGCGCTACGAGCGAGGACGACTATCGCCGGCTCGGGCTATCGCCGGACGTCGTGGCTTGGGAGGACGGTGCTCGCACGGACGGCGGCCGAGGCACCTTCGAGTGGTGGTATTTCGACGCTCATCTCGATGACGGTGCGACGCTCGTGGTCGTGTTTCTGGACAAGGACTTCACTCAGCCGCGCAGGCCATTGAGCCCTCAGGTGCGGATCAACCTTGACCTTGCGGATGGTCGGAGCCTCGAGAAGGTGCAGTCGTTCCCGCCGGAGGCCTATTCGGCGGCGACTGACCATGCCGACGTCGGCATCGCGGGGAACCGTTTCAGCGGGGACTTGCACGAGTATCGGATCACTGCCGCGATCGATGAGGTGAGCATTGACGTGACCCTCACCGGCGAGGTGCCGCCGTGGCGACCGGCGACCGGCCATGTCTACTTCGGCGCCGACCGGGCGCACTACTTCGCCTGGCTGCCGTCGGTCCCGAAGGGACGCGCCAGGGTGTCGTACCGGATCGCCGACGAGGTCCATGAGACCACCGGCGTCGGCTACCACGACCATAACTGGGGGAACGCCGCGCTGCCCACGCTCATCCACGACTGGTATTGGGCGCGGGGCCAAGCTGGCCCGTACTCGGTGATCACCGCATACCAGACAACGCACGAGCGCTACGGGTACACGCCTATCACCAGCTTCATGCTCGCCCGGGACGGGCGGGTTGTCGCGGGTGACGCCGGCAAAGTCGAGTTCAGCCGGGAGGACGTCTACACGGACGAGAAGACTGGAAAGCCGGTGGCAAACGTCGTGCGCTACCGCTACGAGGATGGCGACGATACCTACGTGGTGACCTACACCCGGCAGGAGGACCTGACACGCAACCAGTTGATCGACGGCGTCCACGGCGTCAAGCGCGTGGCGGCGACCCTCGCCCGCTTCGACGGAGCCTACCTCCGCTTCAGCGGCGAATGCTCGGTGGAGCACTTCCGGGGTGGGACGCTCGTCGAGCAGTTCGCTGACAGAGCGATCTGGGAGCTCATGTACTTCGGGCACGCGCGATGAGCGCGCCCCGGCTGAACGCGGCCCGCCTGCTCGCGGTGCGGGCGGTCTGGCTGACCCCGATGGTCGTGGCGTCGATCCTCATGTTGTTCATGACGCTGTTCTACATCGGGGCCATCGTCAACCCCGCCGGCCACCTCCGCGGCCTGCCGGTGGTGATGGTCAACCAAGACACGGGCGAAGCCGTGCACGGCAGCCATGTCAACCTGGGAGCGGAGGTTGCCTCAGACCTGCGCAAGACGCATTCAGTCACGAGCCGGCTGTCACTCCAGCAGCTCTCCTCGGCCAAGGCGGCGGCGCGCATGAACAGCAACCGGGCCTTCGCCGAAATCGTGATCCCCGCCTCATTCAGCGCGTCACTGACGTCCGGATACGGCCTGACGTCAGCATCTGCATCGGGATCGACCTCGGCGGCGTCGGAACCTCCGACCGTCGAGCTGCTGACCAGTCCGCGGGCCGGTTCCACGGGCGCGCAGCTGGCCACCGGCGTCGCGGAGCCGGCCTTGCACCAGGTGTCGCTGGCCCTCGCCAGCCAGCTATCGGCCGAGGCGACCGAGCGTCACCGACCCCCGGTGGCCGGGTTCGACACCTCCAACCCGCTCACGGTCACGACCAGCGACTTCCGGTCGGTCCCGCCCGACTCCGCATTGGGACTGAGCGCCTTCTACATCTCGCTGTTGACGCTGATGTGCGGGTTCCTGGGAGCGGTGCTGGTCAATTCGAGCATCGACGCCGTGCTGGGCTACGGGGCGAGCGAGGTTGGCCCCAAATGGAGGCAAAGGATCCCGGTATCCATCAGCCGCTGGCACACCCTGCTGACCAAGTGGGCGGTGGCGCTCGCCACCGTACCGATCCTGGCCGGAGTCATGATCCTCATCGCCGCCGGGCTGCTGCACATGAACGCGCCGCACGTCGGAGAGCTGTGGCTGTTCGCATCGCTCGCCGGAATCGCGGTCGCGGCGGGCACGCTCGCCATGTTCGCGGCCTTCGGTGGGCTCGGGCAATTGCTCGCGATGCTCCTGTTCGTCTATCTCGCCCTGGCGTCATCGGGCGGGACGATCCCCGTGCAGGCCCTGCCGTCGTTCTTCCGCTTCGCGGCCGGCTTCGAGCCACTCCGCCAGGTGCTCGGCGGGATCCGATCGATCCTCTACTTCGACGCCCAAGGCGACGCCGGCCTGACGCGAGGTGTCCTGCTGACCAGCATCTGGCTCGTCGTCTGGCTGCTCATCGGCGCCGTCGTCGCCATGTGGTACGACCATAAGGGCATGGATCGCCTCAACCCCGACGCGCTGGAGTTCATCCAGCGATCCGCCAACACCTACCTCGCTGAGTCACAGCATGCAGCCGCAGCGCGCGATCCGAGCCGCCATACGGACATCAGTCCACCCCGTGCAATCCCAGGCGTGACCGGTCAGCACCTGGGCGCGAGTCCCGCCGTGCACGTGGGCATCCCGATTGCCGTTTCCGCTAGCGAATGAATATTCAGTCGGTTTGCGGTACGATTCCGGGCAATGCCGCGCATAACCGATGAGCGCAGGGAGGCCCGCCGCGAACAGGTCCTCGAGGCCGCGCGGGTCTGCCTGCAGGAGCACGGTCTCGAGGCGGTGTCAATGGAGATGATCATCGCCCGCTCGGGTCTGTCAACCGGTGCCGTCTACGGTCACTTCAAAGGCAAGCAGCAGATCATCAGCGCAATGGTGACTGAGGGCACAGCCGCCATGGCCCGCCAGCTCGAACACATCCTCCGCGACCCAGACCCACCTCCGCCGCCCCAGTTCCTCGAGCAACTGCTGGACGCGATCGTCGACTTTGGCAGAGACAAGAGGGACGACGTCGATCGCCTGCTCGTCTCCCTCCACGGTTGGAGTCACTCCCAAAGCGACCCCGAGCTGAAAGCCAGCACCCGCGAATCGTACGCCGGGCTGCGCCGCAGCTTCACCAACGTAGCGCGACGGTGGCAGGCGGCCGGGCGCCTCGATCCCGCAGCCGATCCGAAAGGAATCGCGGAGCTCCTCACATCCATCACGCTCGGATTTGTCGCCCAACAGGCCCTCGCCGGCAGCGCCGGGGTCAAACGTCACGTGAGCGCGCTGAACGCGCTCACCAACCAGAGCCCCAGCTAACAGCCACCGCTGCCTCGAACCAGCCCCGCGGACGCGGTCCGAGGCCATCGTGCCATCGCCTCCGGCAAGAGAACGACGGCGCACGCCGCGCAGCCCACAAGACGCAGAGACCACCACGGCTCCTGCTCCCGTCGCCCAGGTCGCGGCGGGTGCTGAGGAGTACTACGCCGGCCGTGGCGAGGTGCCGGGTCCTTGATCGCGCCTACGTCAGCAACCACGTCGAGCACTTGTACGCGATCACCGGGCACTCGAGCCAAGGCGCGACCGCCGAGGCGGCGATCGTCGTCGGACGCCCGGAGGAGTTCACCCGCGAGTGGGCCTACACCGCCCTCTCCCGCGCCCGCGGCGAGACGTCGCTGTATGTAATCGCCGACCATGGCGCCGAGATCGCCGAGCGTTTGGAATACGCGCCCGCGCCGCCCGCCCGCGAGCCCGCGGACGTGATCGACGCGCTCGCCCGCGCGATGCGACACGGCGACATTGAAAGGCTCGCGATCGAGCGTCCGTCTCATCCCGACGCGACCGACTCGCTCGCCCACCGCCTCGATCCCCACCCGTGGCCCGCCCAGCAGCTCGAGCCGGGATGGGCTGCGCGTCACTCGCCGCGGCCGGCGCGCCGGCCGAGTGCCGGTCACGATTCCGGCATCGGTCGCTGAGGACCAGGCTCAGAAGACGCGGACGGCGAACGTGAGCAGCGCCTGTGCGCGCTCGCCGGTGATGCCCGGCTACCGGCTCATGGCCCGAGGGCTCCGATCGGGATCACGTGGATCCCGTCGGGTCGTACGTAGCCGTAGCCGGTCCCAACGATCACCGCGAGGATCGCGGCGGGGCCGCGTCTGGTCCTATCGATCCTTGCCGCGAACGTCGCGAGGTGCGCGGCGGCCTCGTCGACGCGATGGGTGCCGAGCTTGACCTCAAACGCGCCCCAGCGCTCGCCGGTGTCAACGATCGCGTCGACCTCGAGCCCGGTCTGGTCCCGGTAGTGGTAAACGGCGCCGTCGAGCGCCTGGGCGTAGACCCGCAGATCCCGCACCACCAGCGACTCGAACAGCAGCCCGAAGGAGTTCAGATCAGCGAACAGCGTGTCTGGAGTGGCGCACAGCGCCGCGACCGCGAGCGACGGATCGACGAAGTGCCGCGTCGGGCTCGTCCGCAGCTGATGGCTGGAGCGCAGATGGGTGTTCCACGCCGGCACGTTCTCAACGATCATCAACCGCTCCAGGGCGACCAGGTAGCTGCTGACCGTCTCATAGGACGCGACCCCCGCCCCGGCCGGCGCATCGCTGTCCTGCGCCAGGCTCCTGAGTGTCGCCTGGGTTGCCGTGTGCCGAGCGAGGCTCCGCAGAACGCCCAGCACGCGCGTTGGGTCGCGCCGGACGCCGTCCACCGTGCTGATATCGGTGCGGCTGATCAGCTCCAAGTAGTCGCGCACGGCCTGCGCCGCATCCGCCACCGCCAACGCCCGCAGACCCGGCCAGCCCCCGCGAGCTACCTCCTCGATCAGATCGCGCACCGTCACGCCCGGATCTGCGGTCGCCGTCGGGGCGCCCTTGAGGGCGTCGGCGAGCGAGACCGTGCCCGTACTCGTTCCCGCCTCGAACAAGCTCATCGGTCGCATTCGGACCCGACCGAACCGCCCAGCGCCGGTATGCCGGGTCAGGTCATCTGCCGGCGTGGCTGAGCCGGTCAGGATGAACTGCCCCGACTGCTTGCGCGCGTCGACCTCACGACGGACGCGGTTCCACAAGGGCGCCACGGTCTGCCATTCATCGATCAAGCGCGGGACCGGCCCATCGAGCACGAGGCCCGGATCGATCGCCGCCGCCTCGCGCGCCGCCAGATCGATATCCAGCAACACTTCGCTCGCCGACTGATGACGAGCGGTCTCGGTCTTACCGCACGCCTTCGGTCCCTCGATCAGGACAGCACCGTTCGCTGCCAGTCTACGCGTCAGTTCGCCATCGACGACCCGCTCTTGATACGACCATCGCGCCATACGTTCCGCGAATCATAAGGCAGCTAGTCCGCAATTCATAAGCAGTGCGATCCGTAGATCGTAAGATATGGCCAGGCCCGGAAGCTCGCCGGCTAGCGTGCCGTGTCGCATCCTGGGCGAAAGAGAGCTCCGGAGCCTCGCAGCGCATTCTTCCTCCGGAACGAATGCAGTAGCGCCGTGGTCACGCTCGAACGCTGCTCCGTCACGCCTATAGCGGTCACGCCGACGCGATGGCCGCTTTCCTCCGCGATTCGGAAGCGACCCGATCACGTCACGAGAGGCCTGGGTTCGTTCCCTTGCAGAAGCTGACCCGGCTCGTCCCCGGCTTCCGCTTCGCCGCGAGTGTTCGCGCGAATCTTGCAAGCACTCGGCTCTGTCCGTACCCGAGTTCCGCGCGCATCGCGGGGAAGTACGCGACGCGGGTGGCATGCTCGTCCGAGAACGAAGGCAGGTCTGAGCCAGCCGTTGAGAGCACGCTCGAGTGCGGCTCCTAGACGCCTCAGGTGGTCGCCGCGACTGGGTGACTCCCGTACGAGGATCTAGTCAGCCCGACCAGCTTGTGGAACTGCTCGACGTAGTCGCTGGGATAGACGGAATGGAGGGTGCTCTCGAGAGATCGGGTCGTGGGTAAAGGCCAGCGGTCACCTCAACCTGATTCGGGCGGGCCGAAACCGAGAGCGATGGTCTGCGCTCCGCACGCGGCAGCAGGGTCATCGGCAGAACTCGCTCTGGCGGCGCTACTCCTCACCAGCGCAAGGCGATTCCTGACGTGCTGCCGCAGGGCGCACCTGGTATAGAAGCTGACGCGATCTACGACGACACCGTCGCCGGCGCCCGCGGTGCTACGTGCGACTCGTGGTCGGCGCGGTCCTGGACAACGTGTCGCTCGTGCGGCAGACTACCGCCGCGATGGTCTACGAAGCAGACGCGACGCTCAAGCAAGGCGACGTGGTGGTGGTCGAGTTCGACCGCGTGCTGGCTGACCTTGGCCAAGAGTTCATTGCGCGCGGCACGTTGAGCAGCGCCGACACCGTGCTTGCGCGCGCGCTGCCCTCGGCGACGCGCGCCGATGCGGACTTCAGCCTCGGCAGCCTGATCGTTGAGTTCGTCGTGGCCACCACGAGCGGTGTCACGGCGACTCTGCTCGCGGACGCCCTCAGACAGCGCATCAAGGGCAGTAACGCCGCGTCGGACGACGTGAAAGTGAACGAACTGCCGCAGCCTCCCGCCACCCCTGCGCCTCCTCGCTATAGGGTTACCCTCGACGACGCAGACTCTCCTGGGCCTCCTCCGTCTTCAGGCGACGAGTGACCACGGAGTGTTCGTCAGCCTCGGTGACGAACACTCAGAACTTGAGCGTCAGCAACTTCTCGAACTCGCGGGATCAAGTCTCGCTCGAGTTTCGATACTCCTCGGGAGCCAGACGTTCGGCGATGAGATCGGATCGGTGGACAACCGCGTCATCCACCGATACGGCCACGAGCTTTGGACGCTTCTCACCATGCGGTTCAGCGAAGAGGCGATCACCGGATTCTTGCGGTCGGAGGTCCCCGAGATCCAAATCGTCGGACCTGACTGGCTGCAGGCACCCTACTGGGAGACCCTGAGCGCCACTTCAACAGCCGCACGGCCGGACTGGCTCGCGTTGCGGGCGATCATCCGCCGTGCGCCTGTTCCGTCTCCGTCTCCGTCGGCGCCGGCCGACCGTATGCAGTGCGGGAGCGCAGTTGCGGTCATCAGCGCGCGTCCGTTTGTCGACGACGACGTTCCTGCGACGCGTCCCATCAAAGCCATCGCTGCGGCGCTGAGCGAATCGGAGTTCAGCTGGCTCCCGGCAGCGCGACGGGAAACCTTGCATCGGGTGTCGCGGTCGGGCGAGCCGCTGGCGCTCCTGCACCTCGACACCCACGGCGTGCGCGTTGCCGCCGCAACCTCACGCCTCGCTGATGCACGGCTCGCGCCTCGCCTCGTGCTTGAAAACGACCGCGGCGCCGACCCAGTGACCCTGGCTGACGTTCTCGACAGCATCGGCGGCCGACCGCCTCACACCGTGCTTCTGACGTCGTGCGACAGCGACGCCAGCGGCATCAGCGCCGAGGACGACATGGCGACGCAAGCGTTCGCTCGCGGCGTGGACTCCGTCGTCATGGCGCGGCGGCGCCTCACCGCTGACGAGGTCGACATCGTCGCTCCGGCGATGCACGCCGCGATCGCAGGCGGCACCCCAGTCGGCGCCGCGCTGCTCGCGGCTCGATGCGCCCTCGCTCGCGCCGCGTCCCGCGAGCACGGCACTTCGCGGATCGGTGGATTCGCGTGGGCGGCGTTCACGTTGCACTCGGCCAGTGCAGGCGATCAGAACCCTCCACTGACAAGCGCCGTAACTGCGCCGGCGCGTTCCAGCAGCTCCCCGGAACTCGACCTTGCGCTCACCCGTTCCTCGCACAAGACGACGATCTCCCTCGTGCAGGTGCCGCTCGACGGCGATCCGCCCGTCGAAAAGATCGCCGCTTTGACGTGGTGGTCGGCCCGTTGGGCCGGCGATTTCGCCGTCGAAGTACACGTACCCGGTACCGCCGATGAGGCGAGCGAGGGGCTCCGGCACCACGAGAACAGCGGCAATCGAATCCGGATCCACGACTGGACCGCGCTAACCGAACCCGAGCTCACCGTGGATCCAGCCTGGACGCCACCTGCCATTCCGTCAGCGTCGCAGCCCGGTGTCGCCGTAGCCGGCGCGTTCGCCGGACCCGTCGTCCTCGACGTGATCCTCGTGCGATGTACACCGTCCCGCGTCGCCGTCGACGGCCCACAGCGTTTTGACATCGCTCGGTTTCCGCTGGGAACCGTTCCGGACGGACGCATCGATCGTTCCGTCGGTCTGATGGCGGCCGACGTTGCGCCAAGTCACGCACGCTACGACGCTGTCCTTGGCCAGATAGAGCAGCTGGCTGGCGAACATCGTGAAGCACTTTGGAAGGGGTTGCTCGCGTGCTCCGCCGGTTTCATCCGCCGCCGCGGCACCTCGGACACCAGCGAGGACGCGAGCTTTAGAGCGCTTGAGTGGTTTGCCGACCGAGCGCTCAGTGCGGGCCTGGCGGTTCGCGTCGAGGGAGGTATGTGGATGCTCGACGCTTTTCACCCAGAGCTGAGCGGCGCGATCCACCAGGCGGCCTCGGCGCACCAGGACGCGATGGAGCCTTCCTGGCGCGACTGGAGCTTCCGCGTCGACGCGACGGCGCCCGACCTCGCTTATGACGGCGCGGTTCCCATGCTGCCAGACCATCATTCGTTGGCGGGCCGCGTGTTTGAGCCGGAGGCGATGATCGGCACCGTCGCCGCGGAAGTATCCGCCTGCAACTTCGTCGCTCACGGCGCGATCAACCTCGCCAACGGGCGCTCGTGCGACGCGTGGCACGGGGACAAGCCGCGCGACCCCCGCCTGGCTCAGGCCCTCGAGCACATCGCTACCCGCCGCAACGAGGTGGAACAGCGGATCGACGCTTACACCCCGCAGCGACCGCCGAAATACAAAGTAACGTCGGCCAGCGGGGAAGCTGTCGACCCCGATGTGGCCGCAGCGCTGGAAAGGTCGATGGTCTCGTTGGACACGCTGCGGCGTGACGAACTCGCCGGCTTGATCCTTGACAACGGGCCGCACCCCGGAGCCTCTGTCACTCAGCCACGGAACGTACTCGCAAGCATCCTCTTTGCTGAGTTGGTAACGACCACCGGCCCCCCACCTCTCGAACGATTCCACGAGCTCGCCGACCGTCTCATGCGTTGGCCCGAGGATCGCGGCCACGTCTACCTTGATGCTGCGCTCCCCTTTGAAAGGATGCTGCCAGACGCGCTCGTTGACGAGCTCTTGGGCGCAGGCATCGCCGTGTACCTTGGCTGTCCCGGAGATCACGCTGCTGGCCACATCGTCGAGATGGCCACGGCTCGAGCGCGACGCCAGCGAGCCGCCGGACGAATGCGAACGTGGCAGCACGATATCGACTTGGCCGAGCGGTTCGTTCGAACCAGCGGCTGGACGACGTTCAGCAAGCATGTGGATGACCTGCTCGACGAACTCCTCGCCGCAGACCTTACAGCGCGGCACTTGAAGCTAACGGCTGCGCTGATGCGCGAGTATGCGAACGCGACGCCCCCAACTTGGCTGGCCATGCACCGCGCGCTCGCCCTCACGCTGGCTGATCGCGACGAAGAGGCGCTGACGATCTTGCAATCCATCGACCTTGAATCGCTAACGCCGAGGACACGGACGATCGTTCGGCTGCGGATCGCCCACTGCCTCCTCGAGACGTCGCCCGAGGAGGCGCGCCAGCATCTGCATGAGCTACGCGCCGAGGCGACCGACACAGTTCTCGCCGAAGGCCTGTGGCTGATGGCGATGCTCCCCGACGCCGACACCACAGAGGAGGCCAATCGCCACACCATCGAGCTGCTGCGGGAGTCCGCCAACACGCCAGAGGGCGGCTCTCAAGCGGAGCAAAGCGCCATCGCCCTTTGTTGGGCTCTTATGGAAAACGGGGACGACGATGAGGCGCGCGAGCTGCTCGCACGCACGTCGGGTACGTCGATCTCCGTTGTCACCCAGGCTGCGCTCGTTCGCGCGGTCTTGCTGATGCGTGCGGATCCCGAAGCCGAACGAGAGCAACACGCGCTCGAGTCAGCACTCTGGCTGTGCTCGGACCCCGTGCTTAGACGCTTGTACCGCTTGATGACGACGGAAGGTGAGCGCGACCGCATCAAGGAGGCGGCCTTGGCAGCCGGCGAGCAAGTGCGCAGCTTCAGCCTTTATGGCAGCCCATCTCCGCCGCCCCATTTGAAGCTAGATCCCATGGGTCTGGCGCTTGCCCGGCGGGCCGGGTTCTCGGTACCGGCCGGCTTCGGCGACATACACCTTTCTTCCGAGCAGGAGGAAGCGCACCTCGAACTCGCGATCTCGACCGCCCGGTCGTGGATGCAGTTCGCCGACGACCTATGGGATCGCGCGCGATTCGCCGAAGCCGAGATCTACTTTGATCTCGCTCGCGCAGTTCTCGAGGCTCATCCAACACTCGCGCGCGACCCTGAGGCGTCGCTGCTCCTCAGTGAGGTGCTGTACTCGCTCGCCTCGCTGAGTCGAAGCCAAGGTCGGGCCGAGGACGCGATGTCATGGGCTAGGGTCGTCGTCCATCGGCTCGACGGAGTGGCAGAGCCAAGCAACGGCCAGCGAGAGCTGCTCGGACGCACCCTCGACCTCATCGGTAACACATACTTTGATGACGCTCAATACGAGCTGGCGCTTGCGTACCATGCCCGGGCCGTTCGGGTCAGCAGCGGGGCGCCCGCAGATGCTGATCTACGCGAGACGATCGAACACGTCCTTCGGATTCCCGACGCCAACTGGCGCGTGATCCACTCGTTGACCAACCTCGGCAACAGCCTGGCGAGGCTGGACCGTGTCGAGGACTACGGCCTTGCTCGCAATGTTGCGTTGTTCCATGCAGCGCGTCACCCGAGACTCGTCGAGTACGCGCGCATTCCGGACACAGCGTTCGTCCTGAGACGATCTCTGCAACCTTCTCGCGCAATGTCCCGCCAGACAACGTCATCGGCAAGAGCCTCGTCGCAATCCGTACAGCCCTGGCCGACGCGGCCACCGAGTCGTAGGTTTGGCCGAGTCTCGCACCGAGGGGTGCGCCGATTCGCCGTCGGGGCGCGGTCGCTGTCCGCCCCAAGCGGCAGTCCGACTCCTCCCGGATGGCGAGACGACGTTGCCGCTGTCAGACGGAGGGAGTCACGATGACCGCGCCGGCTCTACGCGCACGCGCCGACACGAACGCCGGTCTCGGCACCGTAGACGGCATCTGTCTCGCACCTCGCGCCAATCTCGAGCATCGCGTGCTTGCAAGCTCGTAGCTAGCGAACGGATCGAAGCGGAAGGGGTGCGGCTCTTTTGAAGGGACGTTGAGGTCGGGCCTGACCGTGCGGTGAATCCCCTGTGGCTATGGGGAGTTTGGGCCTGTGTGTCGGGGCGGCGGTCGCCGCATGGACATCACAGGCGCCCGCGGGGACTCGCCGGCGCCGAAGCGATCCTCAAGCTACGCGCCATCATCACCAACGGCGACTTCCAACAATATTGGCACTACCACCTCGCTCAAGAACGACACCACGTCCACCAAGCCCGGTACCGCAATCACGCCATCCCGAGCGCCACATGACCAGTCAGACAAGGTCCCTCCAGAAGAGCCGCACCCAAGCGGAAGTCGCCAGGGCGGACCCGCGAGGCGCTCGCAATTGAGGAGCTTCGAGAACACGACATCGGGCGACGCGGACTTCCGCTCGCTCACGGAAGGAGCGATGATCTCAAGGAGCGCCGGGGCGCCGTGGGCGACCCCTTACGGACAGAACCACGCGCGATCAACTGCCGGCGCTGGCGATTGCTTTACCTCGCGGGCGACCATCGGCGCGGGCTAGCGCATCGGCGACGTAGGGATGGCCAGCCGTCGACGCGTCTCGAGCCGAGGCTGGGGCCTACGAAGTCCGGGCTCGGCCCCGTCGCTGGGTGCGATCCTCGCGCCGGGCGCCGGCCAGGCGCTCGAGCTCGGCTGCGCGCTGCGCGATCCGCTCCTCGTCGGTGATCAACAGCCACCGGGTCGAGCGTCGACTGCCGGTCCGCCGGACGGTTCCCGAGGACTCCAGCTCGCGCAACTGGGCGAGCACCTGGTTGTAGCTGACGCCGGCGTGCTCGGCGATCGCGCCCGCGCTGAGACCCGACCGAGCGTCGGCGAGCACCCGGTGCAGCTGTCCGGCCGACAGCGACGCGCCAGACCGGTTGCCGCGGGCCCCTGTCGTGGCGGCACGCCGACGAGGCTCAGGGACATTGGTCTTGGCACCCGTCGCCGATGCCTTGCTGCGCGTGGGCGGCGCCGCGGGACGAGCGGGGCGGGCGGCCACGGTCGCTGGCTTGGTGGTCTGCGAGGCTGGGCGCCGAGCCCGCTTCGCGCCCGCGCCGGCCTCGCTTGGGCGCCGCCGGCGCGGTTATCGGCGTCTGTGCCTACAGCGCGGTGCGCGCGTCCTGGAGCGTGTGGATCTGGGCAGCGAGTAGGTCAAGGCGCGTGTCGATCGACGCCACCAGCGCAGGAATGTCAGCCATGTCCTTCAGAGTACGAGACCAGGGCGACCGCAGACCGATGCTCGCCGGGACCGAGGCGGCCCCAGGGAGCGAGCCATGGAAGTCGCCCGGAACATGGTCCGCACGACAGCATGAGTGATCCCGGCGCTGCCCATGCAGCGCTGACCGGCGTCGATGGCGCGGCGCGGCGCTACGGGACCTCTGCGCCGCCGAGCGGGCCAGCCAGATGTCGCCGACCAACCGGTTCGCCGGCGGCTGAGCGGGTAGCGAATGCGATGGTCATTCCGCCGCTCAGCATTCATGCCGCGGTACCGGCGGGTCCTCGCGAGACGGTACGCCCGGTCATCACGCAGTCGGCATCGGAAACGATAGGCAGCGCTGACAGATGCAGAGCCGCGGTGGTGGGTCGGAGACCGTTGCCTTCACGCTCGCGCCTATCGAAATCGTCGAGCGCAAACAGGAGTCGACCGCGGAGATCGATACGGTGCTGCTGTGAAAGAAGACGTTCTCGAGCAGGTCGTCGATGACTACCTGAAGTTTCGCGGCTACCTCACGAGCCACAACGTCAGCTTCAAACCGAATGAAGGCCACCCTGCGTTCGAACGCCGGAAAGACAGCGTCCCGTCGGATGTCGATGTGGTGGCCTTCCATCCGTGGGAACGCGGCACCGCCAAGGTTGTGGTTGTGAGCTGCAAGTCCTGGCAGACCGCTTCGATGCCGACTACTGGCTCGCCAAGTTGAGGGACGAGAAGAAAGTCGGAAACCGCTACGCATGGCAGCGCTTCCGTGAGCTCTGGGTGCCGAAGTGGTCCGACGCCTTCCGCGAGACCGTCTTCAACCTCACGCGGTCGCGCGAATTCACGTATCTAATCGCCGTCACCATCCTAAAAGGGGACCGCGAGGCTTGGCGGGCCGATCCACACATCGCGGAGAATCTCCCAGGCTGCGACGTTGGCTTTCTCACCCTGTCAGACATCTGGGGCACTCTGCTCGCCGAGCTCACCACTCGCCCTGCCCCTAGCGAAGTTGGGCGTCTTGTGCAGATCCTAAAGGCCGCCGGTCTCACAGCACCCCACGCGATCGCCGAACCGTCAGGGCCTGCCCCTGGCTCAGACGCCGCGCGCGTTGAAGAGGCGGAAATCGAGGCTCGGAACACTTGACGGCGAAGCCGCGAACCCCTCGGTCGTCGCGTTTCCGCAAGGCGGCACACTGCTGAGCGCCCCAGCGGAGCCGCAGCCACGCTTTGTTCCGCAGCGATCGCCCGCCGGTTCCTCCAGCAAGGACGGATACGATCGTGCGGGGGTGTCTTCCGGGCCGGCTGTCGCGAGCGTCGGATTACGGCGCTCTCGGCCATCCCGAGCGCGAAGCCCCGCGCTACGCCAGCGCCTGCCCAAGGCGGACTCCGCTGCGGGTCCAGCGCAAGGGCGTACGGCGGCGATGGCCCCCCGAACCCGGCGCCGCGAGCCAGCAGGTTTTCGCCGTCCCTAACGCTTCATGACCAAACGGCGTACCGAGTCGACGATCCCGGGCCGCTTGCGCCTGTGGTCGCGGAACCGCTTTCCAGTGGTCAATCAATGCCGCGCGGTCTCGCTGGTGGACGGTGCAGGTGCTCCGCGGGGCGGCGGGCGCTCATCGCGGTGATCCCTCGGCCCCCGACCGGTGGGACAACGACGCGGGACGGCTGCGCGAGGGGCGCGTTGGGCTCCCCGACGCGCGCATGCGGGTCGCCCGGCCAGACGGTCAGGCCGAAGTCGTGCTGGGAGATTCGCATTCCCCTCTTAGGGAGGGCCAGCCGCGTCTTATCAAAAGCGACCAACGCGTCGTGCCCGCCGAACACCTGCAGTTCCGTGGGGATCAGCCACGGGTGGACGTCCCGGCCAGCGAGTTGGTCGGTTGATGGTCCAAGCGTTCTGGCCTTGGTCGTGAAGACCTCTGCCATGCTGGTCTCGGCGCCGTAGGTGAGCTCGGATGTGTACTGCGGGCCGAGCGTCACACAGGAGATCGGCACAAACGTCGTGTACTGGGGAATGAAGTCATGGATTCCTTTGCCGCCGAGGTCGATTATCGCCGCGCCGTGCGTCTCGTACACCTGGTCGTATGCGGCCATAATGGCCGGCAGAATCGCCCGCGGGTCGAAGCTCGTGAAGTCCGCCGCGTAGCGGCGGCCAAGGATGAGCTCGTAATAGTGGGCGGTCAGTAAGCGGGCCATCATGTAGAACTGCTCTTCAACGTCGGAGTCACCCGAGAAGATCTTGGTTCGTTGCCCGGTCGTCACGGCGTGGTGCACCGCCTGGAAGACAAGCGCTTCGTCTGTCCTCTCCGGACTTAGCTGCTTGAGGTTGAGGCGCAGGGTGCGCTCACCAAACGCGCTCTGGACCTTCATCTTCAACTCAGGAAGCTCGTCCGGCGGCGGGTCCCGCCCGCCGTGGCGCGCCTGGAAGTACTTGATGGACGAGTCAAGCAGGACGCGCCGGTACGTCAGCAGCCCCACGTAATAGTCGAAGCACTTTGACCT